>NZ_SOCR01000001.1 GCF_004364335.1 Pseudomonas graminis
ATCGCCTTGTTGCGCACCAGTCCTTCTTCGCGAATTTTGACACGCAGGGCATCGAAGAAAATAACCGGATACATCGGCTCCAGAGGCCGCTGTTGCCACGCACCGATCTCAGCCATGACCTCGTCGGTGACAGAGCTGATGAAGTCAGGCGAAACGTCCGTACCGTACTGCTCGGAGAGAAACGCGCGGATTTCCCTGACCGTCATTCCTCGGGCGTACATGGCGATGATTTTGTCGTCAAAACCGGTGTAACGGCGCTCGTGCTTGGGGATCAAAATGGGCGAAAAGCTACCGTCTCGGTCGCGAGGAATATCCAGCCGGATCGGGCCATCCCCGGTCAGAACCGTCTTGCCGCTTTTGCCATTACGCTGGTTAGTTTCATCCTTTGGGCGCTGCGCGCCCGACGGATAGCCCAGGTGATGGCCGAGTTCGGCACTCAGGGCTCGCTCGATCAACGCCTTTTTGAACGCCGCAGAGGCGTCCTCGATGGCTTCAGCGGTCATCAATCCGCCGCCGAACTGCTCAAGCAGCTCCTTAGGGATTTTCGGTAGCTCACGCAACGCAGGTTTCTTTTTGGTTGGCATACATGCACCTCCTACTCATGTTATGCCCAAACACAAAATTTCTGACACCCCCTGATATGCATAAGCCACGCAGCTAAACAAGCCGTTCTTGCACCAGCGCATTGCGAATAACCACCAGCATCGACTCAATATCCTGATCCCAATCCACCGTCCCGCTGATCCGCAAACACTGCTGATGCAACCCCCGCACACTGAACAACTCCCCTGGCGCCACCACGATCCGCTGTTCCAGCAACCGATTGAACACCCGCGCCATATCCACCCGATGCACACTCTCCAGCCAGATCGACGCCCCACCCCGAGGACGCGCAAACGTCACCTCATCCCCCAGATACGCCTCAACCCCGCTCGCCAACTCACCGACTCGCTGCTCAAGACAACCACGCAACTCCCCCATATGCCGATCCAGCTGCCCCGACGCGTACAACCGCGCGATCGCCTTCTGCCGGACCGGCGGCAACCGAAACGAGCGCAACACCCACTGCTGATGCAACAGCGCCCGTGAATGCCGACTCAACAGATACCCGAAGGGCGCCTCCAGCCCGATCATCTTGTCGAACGCCCCCAGCACCAACAACCGGTCCGGATCAATCAAATCCCGGAACGGCGAACGGTCGTCCTCAAAACACAACGCGCCATGGGTATCGTTCTCCAGCACCCACAACCCGTGCAGGTTCAGCACCTCCGCCATCTGCGCACGCTGGGCGGATGGCATTATCTGCCCACGAACCGGGTCCATCTGCGACGACACAATAGCCATCTTCACGTCTTCCCGCTGGATCACCGCACCCAGCTCATCGACATCGATCCCTCCTTGTGCGTCGGTGCAGACTTCGATCACCCGAATCCCGTACGTCTGCAGCGTGCGCAGGATGCTCCAGCCGCACGGCGACTCCACCAGCAGGGCGCCGTCGCGCAGTTGCAACGCTTCGATCACGGCTTTCAGCACGCCGGTCTTGTCCGGGCCGATGAACACGTTGTCCGGGTGCCAGCAGTGCTCGGTGGACGAGGTGTAGTGGCCGGCCAGGGCCGTGCGCAGCTCGACATCGCCGAAGGGCTGAAAACGCGGGTCGGGCTGGCAAGGATAATGACGCATGAGGTCGCGCTCAACGCTCAATAACGCGCCGTGAAGCGACAGCAACAGCGTCGGTTCATCGGCGCCAAAGACGAACATGTCCGGGCGCCGGGCGCTGGCATGAAAACGCGTGAACACGTCATCGCCTTCCAGCGGCAAGTCGTTGCAGGGGTTGGGCAGCGCGAAATAGCCGGATTTGGGTACGGCGCAGATGCGCCCTTCTTTTTCGAGCAGGCTGTAGGCGTTCTGCACCGTGGAAATCGACACCCGCAGCCGTCGCGCCAGCAGCCGCAACGAGGGCAAGCGCACAGCCGGCCCGGCGGACAGTTCGTTGGTCAGCCTGAGCAGGTAGCGGTAAACCATCTGGTAAGCGAAGTCGGTCTTGTTGTTATTCATCGAACACCCCTTCCATGCGCAAGGCGCAGGGTTATTGAGAAAGAGCCCCGTCGACCGCCCGAGGCTCGGCGCATCCCGTAGCGTCATTTCACCGTGCAGCCTTCAGCGCCCCGAAATCAGTTCCGTGGTCAGGGCGCCGGTGTGCGGGTCGACCGTCGCCACCCGGTGTTTGTCGGGGTCGCTGGCGCGTACCCGGGCGATGATCGAGCGGTCGTCGTTAAAGTCCACGTGGCGCTTGGCGTACAGCGATTGCAGCCCCTTCAGGCTCAGGCCGCTGACTTCCACCAGCCAGTGCGGCACGAGGTCCGGAACGAGCTGCCCGGCGAGGGTCTTGTGCAGATCGCTGAGCCCCACCAGCATGCCGGGGTGATAGCGACGCAGGAAATCCTCAAGCCGGGCGCCGGCGTCTACAAAGGGGGAAAACAACAGGCACACCCATTGGGTCTCGCCCAGGCCAAACGCCTCCTGACCGTAGCCTTCGGCAAGCTGACGGCGATCGTCGATTTTTTCGGGGCTGTCGTAGGCGGCCAGCGCCTGGGCGATCAATCGGGCAGGCATGCGTTTGCGGCGCATCATGGCCGCCGCCAGCTCCAGGTACTCGGCGATGCCTTCGCTGTACGCCCGCCCTTCGATGAATTCGGCCTTTAGTCCGCGCAGGTGGGCCATCAGCAGCGGGTTGGCGCAGTCGGACTCACTGAAGTTAAACGCCAGGTCATCGAACCGGAAGCCCAGAAAGTCAGTGAGCAGCCCCCAGTGTTCCTCGGTGCGAAAGCCAATGAGGTCCGCCGCGGTCAGCAAGGTCGGGGCGATGGTTCGGTTCAGGTAGACGGGTGGCCGGCCATAGCCCAACGCGTCGGCCGACTCGCCGTACAGCTCCTCGTAGTAAGCGCGCCCGACACGGTCGATGACGCTCAATGCGCCGCTGAAACCCAAGGTGTGCCAAGGCTCGATTTTCTGCCCGCCATGGCGCGCCAGACGCATGATCCACGTCGCATATTGCTTCTGCTCCTTGAGCGAGTCGCCGCTGATCACCGCATTGACGCCGTCACCCCAGCTGGCGGCGCGCACCATGAAATCCGCCATGCCCAGATAACAGCTGTTGCAGAAGGTGGTCCGCGCATCGCCCGCGGTCAGGTGCCCGCCCAGCAGCAGGTCGGAGCGGTTCTGTTCCCGACCCGCCGTCGAAAAAGGCAAGTCGGGCTCGAAGACCTGCACGTACTGATGATCGATCACCAGCAGCTCGACCCTCGGGTCGTCGTGCAGAAACAACGCCGAATAACAGCGGTCGATGTTGCCCATCACCGCCGAGGTAATGCCCGCATGGCGCATATTGGCCACCCGCAGCCTGAACGTGGCCGGCCCCCGTGCAGCAATGCTCAGTTGCGCGGCACGCAACATGGCCACGGTATAGGCGCTGTCCTTGCCGCCGCTGAAGGCCACCAGCACTTTATAGCCGCCGATCCTGTCTATCCCGCCCGCAGCGACGATCAGACGCTGTATCAATAACTGAAGCGCGGTTCGTTCGTTGCGATTCATATAACCCGAGAGGCGTTGCAGCACTTGCTGATAGACGTAGTTCATGGCTTGTTCGTGCATTGAACTCATGGCTTCAACACCCGACTGATCAGCCTGGCGACACTGCTCGCCATGTCGACCTTGATAACTTGGCATGAGGCAGGCCCAACAGGAGTGGGCGCGGCGGATCGATCATCAGGCAAAGCAAAGGGCGGCAGGTCAACAAGCATCGACTCGTTCCTTGAGCATTTAATTATTGAAACTATTATCGACGCACCCTGAACAATTACAAGCCAGCCATCACCGACACGTTAATGTTCTCATTTCGACAATTCCGAACCGGAATTAAACAAGGATGTTTAAATAAGGGTTTATTAAAACGAACAGCCCATCGATTCGAAAAGTTTTATCAACGCCACGCACGTGGCGCGTGGATCACTCCATTAAACACCCCATAAACAAAAAAGCCTTCCAGAACATTCCGGAAGGCTTCAGAGAATACAACGTGACCGATGACTGACAGGGCGGATACCTTTAACCCGGTCTCCGACACCTCAATCCCGACGCCAGGTCAAAAGCGTCGAGCATTCAATGAGCGCGATGGTCTGCCCTCAGGATGGATCAACCTCAACCACCACGCGACCGCCCACCGGGCAACCGTCCATCAAACGGTGCGCCTCGACCAACTGATCGAACGGGAACACCTTGGTGATCTGCGGTAACAGCATGCCATCCGCCGTCATCTGGTTGATGTCGCGCAAGGCACGCTTGATCGCCTCTTCGTCCTGCTTGATGCCCAGCTCCGGCTTGCCGGTGAAGTTGCCCACACAGTGCACAAAGAACTGAATGTTCTTCTGAAACGCTGCACACGCCGGAAACGGCGTCTGGTTGCCGCCTTGCAGGCCATAGAGAATCAGACTGCCACGGGGTGCCAGCACATCACCCAGAATCGACATCTGCGGGCCACCCAAACCGTCGAGGACAATGTCCACGCCACGGTTGTCGGTGTAGCGGTTGATCGTCAGAAGCAAATCCTCTTCCTCGGTGACGATCACCTTGTCCGCACCCATTTTCAGCAGGTATTCGCGGCACGCGTCGGTCTTGGTCGCCGCGATCACCTTGACGCCGAGCGCCTTGCCCAGTTGCAGGAACGCAGGGCCCGCGCAATGGCTGGCGTCGGTGACCAGCGCCGTTTGCCCGGGTTTTGCCCGCGCCAATTCAACGAAAGCAAAGTACGCCACCAGCATCGGCGTGTAATGAACGGCCGCCTCATTGGGCGTGAGCACGTCCGGATAGCGGGTCACGGAAGTCTGGGGCAGCAGAATCAGCTCGCCGTAGACCGGGTACACATTGACGTCAGCCGAAGGAAAGCTGGCAACCTTGTCCCCCACTTTCAGCTCGGTCACGCCATCGCCGATGGCGGTAATGACGCCCGCCATTTCCGAACCCAGGCCGGCCGGCAGGCGAGCCTGGGATGAAGCCAGATTTTGTCGCCACAGCACGTCGTACCAGGTGACGCCGATCGCCTGGACGCGCACTTGCACCTCACCGGGTGCAGGCAACGCGACCGGCAGCTCTTCTACTTTGAGCACCTCGGCCGGACCGAACTGATGAAAACGGATCGTGCGGGACATTTCGAACCTCGCCTTATGAACCTTGATGCCATGAACTCTATCCGGACGCCGCCGGTAACACTATCAGTGGCTATTAATAGTCAACATGCCTGCTGTCGATTCTGATGATGCAGGCGCTCGCCAAATCTGTAGCGGCCGTCCCGGGCCAGCTGGGCGCACATTGTTGGGTGCTCACCGCGACATTGCAACCCGGAGGCCACATATCGATGAATCCCGCGTCCCACGCTGGCTGCATCGGCCCGGATTACAAAGGGCCAGTACGTAGAAATTGGTGTGTATATAACCGTCAAGGTTTCATCGACGCGCGTCGGCGGGCCTCAGCGGTGGTGGCGGGAAGCGCATTTACAGACACGCAGGAAAATTCAACGATGCAGACAACCGGTATTTACCCGTAATATCCCTGCCTGAGTTGAACACGTGGCGCGCGTCTGGGCCGCCGCTGCTGTTTTGAAAATGTATCGACCAACGTCCCCGAGACCCCCGTCATGAATCGCAACGACCTGCGTCGCGTCGACCTCAACCTGCTCATCGTTTTCGAAACACTGATGCACGAACGCAGCGTCACCCGCGCTGCCGAGAAGCTGTTCCTCGGTCAGCCGGCGATCAGTGCAGCGTTGTCGCGGTTGCGCGGGCTGTTCGACGATCCGCTGTTCGTGCGCACCGGGCGCAGCATGGAACCCACCGCGCGGGCCATCGAGATCTTTGGTCTGCTGTCCCCTGCCCTGGACTCCATTTCCACCGCCGTCAGCCGCGCCGCCGACTTCGACCCGGCCACCAGCACGGCGGTGTTCCGCATCGGCCTGTCCGATGAAGTCGAATTCGCCCTGCTGCCGTCACTGCTCAAGCGTCTGCGCTCGGAGGCGCCAGGCATCGTGCTGGTGGTACGCCGCACCAACTACATCCTGATGCCGGCGCTGCTGTCTTCCGGCGAAATCTCCATCGGCGTCAGCTACACCGACGACCTCCCCGCCAACGCCAAGCGCAAAGTGCTGCGCCGCAGCAAACCCAAACTGCTGCGCGCCGACACCATGCCAGGGCCAATCACCCTGGACGACTTCTGCGCCCGCCCCCACGCACTGGTGTCCTTCGCCGGCGACCTGGGCGGTTTCATCGACGAGCACCTGGAAAAAATCGGCCGCAAACGTCACGTCGTGCTGGCGGTTCCGCAGTTCAACGGGTTGGCCACGCTGATTGCCGGAACCGACATTGTGGCGACAGTGCCGGACTACGCTGCCGCCGTGCTGACGGCTGCCGGAGGTGTGCGCTCGGAAGAATTGCCGATCGAATCGCGTACGTTTGAGCTGCACATGGCCTGGCGCGGGTCACAGGACAATGATCCGGGGGAGAGATGGTTAAGGTCGCGGATACAGATGTTTTTTGGGGATCCGGATAGCTTGTAACGGATGGCCCGTGGACATTTATTGAAGAGCAACGCCAGCAATGAAACATCCAACTCCCTGCTACACGCTGTTCACTGTGATGCTTTCACTGTTCTGCCAACCCGTCCTGGCATCGTCGTGGCAGATCTGCAGGATGGAGTTGCGTATTACTGATGTCGTGACAAAACCCTTTCCACAGTTGCAGGCCGAGATCCTGGAAGTGAGCGCAAAAACGGCCAATGTCGTCTGCCCGGAGCGGGGCGCGACTTTCATGTTTACGCCGGAAACGTCGGACTATCAGGCGGTGCTTCCACGCCGAAGCTGGCCAAAAAAAGGGCAAGTGGTGCGCTTTGATTACCGGTACCTGGACGGCACCTGTAAAGGCGACGGTAATGCTTATCCTTGCCGGATTAAGCACTACTCGTTGCCGAGGTAATAAAATCGAATCTCATCTTCACACTGGTTGATTTGCAGCATCGCGTTTTGAATAGCGGCACCGCGCGATCACACGCATCAGGGCGTCGCAACTTCAGCACTTCACCATAAAGCAATGCACAAAGCCCCCACCGGGATCCAGTGAGCATCAGGCCTTTTGCCCCATCCAATTATCGTTTACGCGAACCGCCCCGCTCTGATTAACATTTTCGAGTCCTGAATAAGGGTTTGACAGCGGATCGCATCAACCAGCCTGTCCCCCCAACGCCCGCCTGGCACCGCCGACAGCCTCCCCCCAAAACCCCTCCGCCGCCTGACTCAACTGCGCCTTCGGCCGGGTCAGGTGAATCTCCAGCGGAATGTCCCAGCTTTCATCCAGCGCTCTGACCAAACGCCCTTCCAGCACTTCCTGCTCGGTGAGGCTTTTGGGCAGCCACGCCACGCCTTTGCTCTCCAGCGCCATGGACATCAGCACGGCGGCAAGGTGGCTGCTGAAGAGCGGTTTGAGGTGAAGGTAATCTTCTTTGCCCCGCAGTCTGTGGGCGACGATACGTCCCAGCCCGGATTCATGGGTGTACGCCAGATACGGCAGTGCCGCCGGCGCGGTGCCGAAACGGGTTGACGTGCTCGCCAGGGGCACCAGCACGTCCTCACCGACCTTCTTGCTGATGAACTGATCAGGGGCCAGCAGCGGCGGCACGTCGGGGTGGCGATGGCAGAGCAGAAACTGCACCTGGCCATGGATCAGCATCTGCTCGCACACGGCCATGCTGTCGGAGTGCAGTTGCACGGCCTCGATGAGCGCGCCGTTTTCCGAGCTTCGCAGCCACTTGGGAAAGAAGGTGAACGACAGCGAATGAGTCGCCGCGAACTTGAGTGACCGCGCTGCCATCCCGGCCACTTCCTGGGCCTCGTTGCGCATCCGGTACAGGTGCCGGGCCGCCTCCTGAGCACTGGGCAAAATCTGCCGGCCGGCTTCGGTCAGCGTTGCGCCCTGTGGTGTGCGCACGAACAACTCCACGCCCATCCAGTTCTCCAGCGAGCGAACGCGGCGGCTGAAGGCCGGTTGGGTCACGTGCCGTGCTTCGGCTGCACGGACAAAGCTGCCGTACTCCGCCAGCGCTGAAAGGTCTTCGAGCCAGACGAGTTCCAAGGGGCCATGCCTCCTGTGCATAGGGTGCGGCATTAATAGCATTGGGCGCGTAACGTCGCAAAGCCTAACGTGGGGACACGAACAACAGCACGTACAACAAGAGTAACCCGCCATGCGCATCGTCGACATCCGTGAAAAAACCGTCTCCATCGCCTCGCCCATCGCCAACGCCTATATCGATTTTTCCAAGATGACCTGCTCGGTCGTGGCGGTCATCACCGATGTGATGCGCGACGGTAAACCCGTGATCGGCTACGGCTTCAATTCCAACGGTCGCTATGGCCAGGGCGCGCTGATGCGGGATCGCTTTCTGGCGCGCATCACCGAAGCGAACCCCGACACCCTCATTGATCACGAAAACAATAACCTGGACCCGTTCGCCATCTGGAACGCCCTGATGACCAACGAAAAGCCAGGCGGCCACGGTGAGCGCTCGGTCGCGGTGGGCACTATCGACATGGCGGTGTGGGACGCGGTCGCCAAGATTGAAGGCAAACCGCTCTATCGCCTGCTGGCTGACCGTTACCGCAGCGGCGTGGCTGATGACAAAGTCTGGGTCTATGCCGCAGGCGGGTATTACTACCCCGGAAACGACCAGACCAAGCTCAAGGCGGAGATGCAGAGCTATCTGGATCGCGGTTATGACGTGGTCAAAATGAAGATTGGCGCGGTGCCACTGGACGAAGACATCCGCCGTATCGAAGCGGTGCTGGAGGTGGTCGGGGACGGCCGTCGGCTGGCGGTCGATGCCAACGGCCGTTTTGATCTGGAAACCGGTATTGCTTACGCCGAAGCCATCAAGCCGTACCACCTCTTCTGGTACGAAGAAGTCGGTGATCCGCTGGATTACGCGCTCCAGGCCGAGCTCGCCAATCATTACGAATTGCCCATGGCCACCGGTGAAAACCTGTTCTCCCATCAGGACGCCCGCAACCTGCTGCGCCATGGCGGCATGCGCGCTGATCGCGACTTTCTGCAGTTCGACTGCGCGTTGTCCTACGGACTGGTGGAATACATGCGCACCCTGAAAGTAATGGAAGACATGGGTTGGTCGTCACGTCGCGTGGTGCCACACGGTGGTCACCAGATGTCCTTGAACATCGCCGCCGGCCTACACCTGGGCGGCAACGAATCCTACCCGGACGTCTTCCAGCCCTTCGGCGGTTTCGCTGACGGGATCAAGGTGGAAAACAGCTATGTCGGGTTGCCGGATATTCCTGGGGTTGGCTTTGAAGCGAAGTCCGCCTTGTACGCCGTGATGCGCGAGTTGGGTGAAGACTGACTGGCGATGGCGTCGGTAGTCGGCTGTCGGGATGCACTCGCGAGACCTCTGCGCACCGGGCGGGATGAGAGTGGGTCACGCTTGCTCTCCAGTGTGTGAATGCTGAACTCGGATGCAGGACCGGCATTAGCCGGGAAGACGTCAGGCGCCACGCTGCACATGTGAGGGTGTTCATGCCGGCCTCTTCCCGGCTAAAGCCGGTCCCACTAACAGCACCGCCTATCCCGGTAGGCGGGGCAGTCAACTGCACTCAAAAACCAATGGTTGCCGACAGCAGGTAGGTCCTGGGGGTCGCCAGTGTCAGACCGGGCTCGCTGTCATCCGAGGCGCCGGCGGAGGCCCAGTAACGCTTGTCCATGACGTTTTCGATGTTGGCGCGCAGCGTGATGTCCTTCTGGTCGACCTTGAAGGCATAACGCGCACCTAGATCGAAACGCTCTGAAGCATCGATGCTTTTGCTGTTGGCCTGGTCCAGATACTGCGAACTGGTGTAGATGGCCCGCCCGGTCAGGGTCAGGCCCTTGACCTGCGGCACGTCCCACTCGGCACTCAGGTTGGCATTGTATTCGGGCGTGGCAGGTGCCCGGTTGCCATCGAACTGACCGTTGACGGTGTTGGTGAGTTCGCTGTCGATGTACATCACCCCGCCCAGCAGGCGGAAGCCCTTGCGGGGTTCGCCGAACAGGGTCAGTTCGACACCGTCATTCCGACGCTTGCCATTGGGGCCGAAGACCCGTGACGTGGCGTTGGTCTCGTAAGCCGGCTGCTTGATACGGAACACACTGGCGGTGAACGCATAAGATCCCAGGTCATACTTGGCACCGACTTCGACCTGACGACTGACGAACGGCGGGAATATCTCGTCTTCGTTAATCGAGGTCGACGGCGCGATTTTGCCCTGGCTCAAGCCTTCCATGTAGTTGGCGTACACCGAAAAGTCATCAGTGACCTTGTACAGAATGCCGCCTGAAGGCGAGACCTTCTCCTCGTCGTAGGCGGTGTCGCCCTTGACGTTGTCAGTCCAGTCGTCAACCTTGACCCGCTGCCAGCGGGCACCGAGTGTCAGCAGCAGGCGGTCATCGAAGAAACCCAGTGTGTCGGTCAGGGCCACGCCGCTAAAACGGTTTTCGGTGTAGACCCTGGCGTCGGATCGAGTCGGGTTGACGGGTGTCGGCGTCTCGACCGGGTCGTACAGATTGCTGGGCGAGGACGCATAGCGCGCGCCGCCGTTCTCGAAGTCCATGTAGAAATAGCTGGCAGCCAGATTGACCTCGTGGCTGACCGGACCGGTGTGGAACCAGTTGCGCACCCCGGCGTTGGCCGTCCGGACATTTTCGTCACGGGTAAAGTCGCGGGGCTGGACGCTGAAATCGCCCGCATTATTGGTCACCGACACCGCATGGCGCAGGAACTCATGGTTGCTTTTGCGCGCACCGACGCCGCCATAGAGCATGACCGAATCATTGACGTCGTACTCGGCATTCACCGCCCCGAAGGTGTCCCGGGTGCGCGCCTTACTCCAGGCCTGCGCATAGTTGTCTCGCACATCGTTGGCGTTGGGCACTTTGGCGTTGGCACCGACCTGCACGCGCTCCTGGGGTGCGTCGGTGTCACGTTCGGTGTGGCCGACATCGGTCGAGAGGCGCAAACGCTCGCCGCGGAAGTCCAGCCCCAGCACAGCCATCTCGCGGTCGACGCTCTGGTGATCCCACTCGGTATCGCCAGACTGCTTCACGCCGTTGAAGCGGATACCGAACTTGTCGTCTTCACCGAACCGGCGAGCCACATCCACGGCGCCACCGACCTGCCCTTTGGAGGCATAGCTCGTGGTGAATTCGGTGACTGGCTTGTCGGTTGCCCGTTTCGGCACCACGTTGATGCCGCCGCCGACACTGCCACGCGGCGAGATGCCGTTGATCATCTGGCTCGGGCCTTTAAGGATGTCGACCCGCTCGGCCATTTCCATGTCGATCGTGTAAGTGGGCAGGATGCCGTAAAGACCGTTGTAGGAAACGTCACTGTTGAACAGGCTGAAACCACGAATGGTGAACTGCTCGTAACGTCCGCCCGCCGGGTTGGTGGAGCGCACCGACGGATCACTGGCAATCAGGTCGCCCAACGTGCGGGCCTGCTGGTTTTTCACCGCCTCCTGGGTGTAGGTGGTCATGCTGAACGGCGTTTCCATGAAATCCCGCGAGCCAAGCATGCCTTGCGATCCTTTGCGCGCCACCTGACCGCCTGCGTAGTCCTGACCGTCTGTGGAGCCGCCGTCGCCGACAATCGACGTCGGCGCCAGCTGCATGCTCGTGCTTTGCACGGCAGGCATCAGCGTGTACGCCTGATCGCCGACGGAGACCAGTTGCAGACCGGTGCCCTGCAACAGTCGCGCAAAGCCTTCTTCGACCGCAAAGTCGCCCGACAAACCGGCGCTGTTGCGTCCGTTCACCAGCGCAGGGTCTACCGACAGGTTGACGCCGGCCTGCCCGGCAAACCGGGTCAGCGCGGCACTCAGCGTGCCTGCGGGCACTTCGTAGGCGCGCCTGTTCGCGGTGTCGGCCCAGCTGGTCGAGATGAACAGAGGACTGGAATTCAGGGTCAGCAACAAACTGAAATGCAACAGCGGGCGCAAACGGTGGGGAGAAACTGCAGACATAAAGGGAAGCTCTCGTCATTTTTTTCACTACCTGGAATGACCGGTGAGACGAAAAAAAGGGACAGGCTTCACGCACTATTTTTTTGCGGTGCGTTTTTTCGAGGGGCCAGGGTGACCCAGTAGCGGGTACGCGTGTGAATGTCTACTGGCAGACTGGCTGCCAGCAGCGACAGGACCCGGTCAGTGTTATCGAGCTGGAAGCTGCCGGTGACCCGCAATGCTTCAAGCTCGGGCTCCCAGCGCAGCAGGCCGGGGCGGTATCGGGCGAGCTCTCGCAGAAACTCACCCAACGGCTGATTCTGCGCAGTCAGCACGCCGTCACGCCAGCCAGGCAGCATGGCGTCGAAGGCGGTGACCGGCCCTGCACCGTTTCTTTGCAGGCTGATCTGCTGTTGCGCCTGCAAAACCAGTGCAGGGCCTTGCAACGGGTGGACCTGCACCGAGCCGCGGACCACCGAGACCCGACAGTCGTTCTCGTCAAGACGCACGCAGACTTCACCCTGGCTGACCCTGACACGACCGTAGGGACTGTTGATATTCAACGGCGCGCTGCCTAGCACGTTGAGTGCGATTTCTCCGCGTATCAGCGTGATCTGCCGGGCACCCAGATCGACATTGACGGCGCTGTCGGTGTTCAGTTGCAGGACACTGCCATCGGCCAGTGGCAGGCGCTGGTGTTCACCAATGGCGGTGTGCAGGTCGGCGCGCCAGACCTCCAGCGGTAACTGACGTCCCAACAGCCATACCGCCGGAGCCAATGCGGCGACGCCTAATAGGCTTTTCAGCGCGGCGCGTCGAGCCTTGTCGGGACGGTCCAGCGTCGCCATCGCCAGATTGGCCGGCAAGGCCGAAAAGCGCTGACGCAGCTGCTGAGCTTTTTGCCAGGCCCGCTCATTGTCAACCGCACTCTCACGCCAGTGCTGCAGCTCGGCGTGATCTTCCTCACGGGCACTGCCGGATTCGAGCAGCGCCAGCCACCGTGCAGCGCTGCGAACCACCTCGCGCTCTTCGTTCGAAGGTGACGACCGAATCACCAATCCACCAGCAGGCAGTGCTCATAGGCTTGCGCCATGTAGCGCTTGACGGTGCGCTCGGACACCTCCAGACGCTGGGCAATGTCGCGATAGCCCAGGCCTTCAAGCTGACTCAAGAGAAATGCCCGGCGTACCGGCGCTGGCAGACCGTCCAGCAACTCGTCGAGTGCCTGCAGGGTTTCCAGCAACAGCCAGCGCTGTTCGGGGGACGGCACGCAGTCTTCAGGCAACCGGGCCAACGCCTCCAGATAGGCCTGCTCAAGACTGCGCCGCGTGTAGAAATTGCTGAGCAGGCGCTTGCCCACGGTCAACAGATACGCCCGGGGTTCCTGCATATCGGCGATCTGTTGCGAGCTGGAGAGCACCCGTAAAAAGGTATCCTGACTCAGGTCCGCCGCATCCCAGGCATTGCCCATTCGCTTGCGCAGCCAGTGTTCAAGCCAGCCGTGATGGTCGCGGTACAGGGAATGGAGGGTCTGCGGAGGGAGCGTCGCTGTGTCAATCATGACAAGAGCCTTGAGCATGGATACGCCAAATGAGAATGATTCTAATCAGTGCGATATGCCGAGTCCATGCTCTTTTTTAAAAGGTCTGTTCCGATTGCCCGGCGCCTCAGCGCATCACCGCTTGAGGATGCCGAGACACAGGCGTTCTCACGCCTTCAGCTTTCGCGACAGGAAGTCCCGAATGTACTGCGCAATCTCGGGCGCGTGGGTCTCCAGTGCAAAGTGTCCGGCGTCCAGAAGATGCACCTCGGCACTCGGGATGTCCTTGCGAAAAGCCTGCGCACCCGGCGGGATGAAGGCCGGGTCGTGCTTGCCCCACACCGCGAGCAATGGCGGTTGATGCTTGCGCAGATAGGCCTGAAACGCGGGATAGGCGGCGACGTTGCTGCGGTAGTCGAGAATCAGGTCCAGCTGGATGTCCTCCGCGCCGGGCCGGGCCATGTAAAAAATGTCCAGGTTATAGCCGTCGGGCGAGAGCTTCTCGGGATCGGCACCGGTGCCGTATTGCCAGTCGCGGATGGTCTTGGGCGACAACGACGGGCGACAGGCTTCGCGGTTGGCCGGCGAAGGATCACGCCAATAGGCCTGCCACGGGTCCCACTGATCGCTGAAGCCTTCCAGGTAGGCGTTGCCGTTCTGGCTGATGATCGCCGTCACCTTTTCCGGGTTCGCGGCGGCGAGGCGCAGACCGGTGGGCGCCCCGTAGTCGAAGAGGTACAGCGCGTATCGGGTCAGCCCCAGTGCTTCGGTGAAACCCTCGACCACTTTATAGAGGTTGTCGAAGGTGTAATCGAACTGGCCACGCGGTGGCGCCAGGGTGTTGCCGAAACCGGGCAAATCCGGCGCGATCAGGCGGTACTGGCTGGCCAGCAGCGGCATGAGGTTGCGGAACATATGGCTGGCGCTCGGAAAGCCGTGGAGCAGCAAGAGTACCGGGGCATCCTTAGCACCGACTTCGCGGTAAAACACCTCGACATCGCCGACTTTTTGCGTGTGGAACCTGACCCGGAAAGCATCATCGAACTCGACGCCAATGTGCCGGGCAGGAGGCTGTGGGCTGGCCGGTGCAGCGCTTACGAATGAAGCCGCCACCGCAGACGCCGCTCCCACCGCAGACGCTTGCAAGATGCCGCGGCGACTGACACCAGGCGTGCTGTTCGAGGCGTTGGCCGAATCGAAGGTATTCATAATGAGACCTGCATGAGTGAATTCATGCGCAAGCCTATTGTCCGCAGCGAGGGCTGTGAATCACCAGGAAACTCAACTCACCATTGCGGTTTTTGCAACGCTGTCATGGCTCATGCGAACAGCGACAGCAGACCGCACGCCTTAGTGGGACCGGCTTTAGCCGGGAAAGCCTCAGGCGTCACGCTGCAAATGCAAGTCCTTCACGCGCCCGGCAACGGACTCTCTACTGGCACTCTATAATCGACAACCCGCTCCACATGCTCCAGCACCAGCCAGTGTCCATTGCCCAGTTGCCAGTCAAAAAAGTCCGAGAAATCCCGGTTCACCAGTGCCCGAATGGTCTTCGCCACAAAGCCGTGACCCACCAGCAGAATGTCTTCGGCGGCAGGCAAGTCGATCAGGGCAATCAGGCCTTCGTGAACGCGCTTGACCACTTCAGCGATCGACTCCCCTTCCGGCGGCCCGCTGTCCCACTGGCGCGTGACGTTGCGCTGCCACTCCTGCGGATAGCGCGCCCGCGCCTCGGCCTGGGTCAGGCCCTCGAATAGCCCGACATCCCTCTCGCGAAACGCCGGAATCACCTGCAAGGGCAGGTTCAACCGGTAGTTGAGGATGTCAGCCGTCTGCCTGGCGCGCTGCAACGGCGAGGTGACAATCCGGCGGATTGAGTCAGGCCATTCCAGACGCAACGCCGCCGCCTGTTCGCGGCCGGTCTCTGTCAGGCCGGGGTCGAGTGCGCCAAGGTAGCGGTGCTCGGCGTTGGCGTGGGTCTGGCCGTGACGTGCGACGTATAAACGCATGCAATGTCTCCGTTCGATGTCGGCCCATTCCGATAGGGCCTGCCGGATGGCAGGCCTGCGTGGCGGGGTCAGAAACGGTAAGAAACACCGGTGGTCACGTTGATCGGATCACCGACGTAGAAGTTGGCCGAGTCCTGCCCTCTTGCGTCGTACGCCGTGTTGGACGCCGTGGCATAGCGCTCGTTGGTCAGGTTGCGGGCATCGACGAACACCTCCCATTTCCGGCCTGGCGCTTCATAGCCGACCTTCGCGCCCCACAGTGTGTAGGACGGCGCATGCAGCGAATTGGCGAAATCGACGTAGTAGCTGGAAGCGGAACGCGCGTTGACTTCGGTATAAAACCCGCTGGCCTGCCGATATTCGAGCGCCGCCTGATAGACCTGACGCGGCAAACCTGGCAGCTCGTTATCGCCGAATGTCGCGTCATTGCGGTAGTGGAAATCGTTGTACGTGAACGCCTGGCGCAAGGTTACGGTGTCACCCTGTCCTTCCCACAACAACGCATTCAGACCGGCCTCGATGCCTTGATGGATCGTGCCGCTGCCGTTTGAGGTGGCGATCAACTGGTCCTGCGTCGCGGTGGCCTGACGCACCACCACCGACAGCAACTCCTTCTGCACCCACGAGCGATACAGCGTCAGGCTGCCGTCGAAAATCCCGTGGGCTCCGCGGATGCCCAGTTCCACGGTGTTGGCCTTCTGCGGGCGGACGTTCTGGAGGTAGGGTGTCCCGGTGCTGCCCAGTTGCCAGGTGACGGGAGGGTCAATGGAATGGCTGACGTTGCCGAACAGCTCGAACTCGGGGGAGATGTTGTAGCGCAGGCCAATACGCGGCGCCAGGTCATGCTCTTCGTATTCGACGCCGTTGGGAAACGCGGTGGTATTGATCCCGGTGGTGTACTCGATCTCCGCCTTGCGCTTGATGTCGATGAATGACAGCCCGGTCGACAGCCAGAGGTCATCTGTCAGCTGCAGCTCGTTGCCCAGCGAGAAAGTGGTGTCGCGCGAGCCGGTGTAGTTCGCTTCCTGCTGCTTGATCCTGGTCGCCCTGCTGTGGGATTTGACGTCGGCCAGGTACGCCCGAGTGGCGCTGAAGGTGGCGGTGCTGTCGCTGTTCAAGCCCAGAAACGTGTCGCCGGTGCGCAAATAACGCAAGGTCAGGTTGATGTCCTTCGAGCGCCAGTCCTGAGGCGTCGCGGAGTAGCGCCAGCCGTTATAGAGCGGGTAATCGTTGTAGCCCAGGCCGACCTCCAGCTTGGCATTGTCGTCGAAGGTATACGTGGTTTTGCTGCCAAGCAGGGTCGTGCCGTCCTTCTTGCGGCCGAAGGGCACGGCGTTGCTTTTCGGGTCATGTTTGATCTGGTATTTGGTCAGTGTGTTGCCCTGGCTGAGGGTCTCTTCCCGATAACGCAGGAAGAACCGGGTTTCCAGTTTGGGATTGAACACATAACCGAAGTTGGCAACGATGCCCTGCCCTTTGTTGGCGGTATCGTCCTGATAACCATCCCGCTCGTTATGTTGCAGGCTGACGTAATAGTCGGCGTTACCCTCCACGCCGCCGGTGCTCAATACCTGCTTGCGATAGCCATAACTTCCGGCTTCGAAGCGCGCGTAACTGCCCGGGTCGGTGCGGCCGGTCTTGCTGACGAAGTTGATCGCCCCGCCCAGCGATAACGCCGAATAGTTGAACGCGTTGGCGCCGTATAACACTTCGGTGTGATCAACGCCGGCCATGTCGAGCATGTCTTCCTGAGTACCGCCGGGGCCGGTCAGTGGCAGGCCGTCGAACAGAAACTTGATGCCCAGCACGTAGCCTTGATAAAAGGTGTTCAGTCCTGACCCTCGAATGGAGATCTTGTTGGCCGCTGACCCGCTGGTGGCCTGGGCGAATACCCCGGGCTGCAAGGCCAGTACATCCTCGGCGTTGGAGGCGCGGCCTTTTTCAATCTCGTGGTTATCGATGACGGCCGTCTTGCCGGGCACCTTCGCCAGTTGCTGCTCCGCCTTCTGCGCTCCGCTTGCCGCCGCGCTGGTCACCGTCACGGTCGCCAGTCGCGGGTCTTGCGAACCCCCGGCGTTATCCTCGGCGGCGAACAATGGCCCATGGACCAGCATTAGCAGAACGCCCAGGCTGGACGCCGTTGCCAAAGGATCGAAGCGCCGAGCGCGCGTATTAAAAAAGTGCTGTGTCAAAACAAGAGTCTCCGCAGTTAAACGTCAGTGGGAGCATCTATTCGTATAGTCGCGCTCGGCAGGGACTTTGCAGAGTTCATGCCATCTGTTAGTTGCCCTTTTTATCCGGTTTTTAATATTCAAAACGTTGGGCAGGCGACACGTTGCTGCAACGCTGTCGGGTGACCAACAGTTGCCAGGTACTCAAGGCCCTTGCACCACTGCTTATAACCTCATTCGAAAACCCCTGTAACCGGCTAAAAGCGCCTTATAACGCTCACTGTTTCTGACGCAACAGCTGATCGACAAAACAATGCTCACGGCACAACAGCCATTGCCGTCCAACGCTCTAGACCGGCCATTTTGCGGGGATTGAATACTTGGTATGGGTATTGCTCCCGGAACCAAGCCGGTGCAGGTGGCACCGGCATCAACAGGATCAGGGAACTTCGGTTTCCGTTTGTTAAACAGCTGGAGTTACTCAATGGCCAATGCCCAATCCGCCAGCGCACTGGATGTGCTGTGGCGCCAGGCTCCGGGCGGGGAATTGCTCGACTTGGGGCGGGTGTACCGAGGCCCTTTGGCGCTGTCGCGACTGCAGACCACGCCCCGGCAGGTATTGAACCGTCGCGAGGCATTGCTGCTGGGCGTGTTCGCCCTGGTATTGCACGGTGCGGTGATCTATTGGATCAACAGTTCTCCCGCCGCCGCCCTGCCCGTGGTCCCGCCGGAAATCCCGCCGATGACCATCGAGTTTTCACAGCCCGCCCCTCCGGTTGTCGAGACGCCACCGCCGCCGCCCGAGCCCGTCGCGCAACCTGTGGAACAGCCGCCGCCCCCGGTGGAGGACGAACTGGCCGCGAAACCGCCGCCGCCCATGCCCGTCCCGAAACCCAAGCCCAAGCCGGTCGCCAAGCCGGTGCCCACACCTGTCGCCAAACCGGTGGAGCAGCCACCTGCACCGCCGACTCCAGCGCAACCGGTCGCCGCGCCGGCACCGCCTGCGCCGCCCGCACCCGCGCCTGCACCGGTCACACCGGCTTCGGCCAATGCAGGTTACCTGCACAACCCTGCGCCGGAATACCCGGCCCTGGCCATGCGCCGCAACTGGGAAGGCACCGTATTACTGCGCGTCCACGTGCTGGGCAGCGGTAAACCGAGTGAGATCCAGGTGCAGAAAAGCAGTGGCCATGAGCAACTTGACGAGGCCGCTCAGGCGGCCGTGAAACGCTGGAGTTTCGTCCCCGCCAAACGGGGCAATGATCCCATCGACGGCTGGGTCAGCGTGCCCATCGACTTCAAAATCAGGTGATCGACCACCTGGTCGCAACATCGCGGGCTACCTGACAAAAGGCGCATCGCTTAGCCCCTTTTTGCCTTGCTTATTTGCCTTGTTGGAGCCGCACATGAACCTTATCGCCTCACCCTTCGATTCCATTGAACACGCCGTCATCTGGGTGCTGATCCTCTTCTCCGTCGCCACCTGGAGCCTGGCCCTGCTCAAGGGCCTGCAGTTTGCTCGCCTCAAGGCGCAGGACCGAAAATTCCACAAGCAATTCTGGGCAGCCTCAAGCCTGGACTCGGCCGCTGAGCTCGCGCAGACCCGGCCGGGTGCCGCCGCCCGCGTCGCCATGGCCGGTTACGCGGCGATTCAAGTGCCGGAAGGTGACCACGCCGCCGATTTGAGCCAGGCGATCAACCATCAGGATCGACTCGAACGCGCCCTGCGTCAGCAAATCGTACGCGAGCGCCGTTCGCTGGAGACTGGCCTGGCCATCCTTGCCAGTATCGGCAGTACGTCACCTTTCATCGGCCTGTTCGGGACGGTGTGGGGAATCATGTCAGCGCTCAAAGGCATCAGTGCGGCAGGGTCGGCCAGCCTTGAGACCGTGGCCGGTCCGATTGGCGCCGCACTGGTGGCCACCGGCGTCGGTATCGCCGTCGCCGTGCCGGCGGTGCTGGTTTACAACTATTACCTGCGTCGCCTGAAGCTGACCGCCGCTGATCTCGACGACTTCGCCCACGACTTCTACAGCCTGGCGCAGAAGCATTCGTTCCGCGTGTTGCTGCATCCGGTGCTGAACAAGTCGGCCGCTGCGGCTGGCACAACGAGTGCCGGCCAGAAAGCGAAGGAGGCGTCCTGAGATGGCTTTTTCCACACAAGACAATGACGAAGTGCTGAGCGAGATCAACGTCACGCCGCTGGTGGACGTGATGCTGGTGCTGTTGGTGGTGTTCATCGTGACGGCGCCGTTGTTGACCCATTCCATCCCGATCAACCTGCCAAAAACAGAGGCGGTGGCGCCTGTGGAGCAGAAGGACCCGCTGGTGGTGAGCATCGACGACAAGGGCAAGCTGTTCATCAACAAGGACGAGATTCAGGCGGATCTGTTGGAGAGCAACCTCAAGGCAGCCAAGGACAAGAACGCCGACGTGCGCGTGCAGTTGCAAGCCGACAACGGCGTGAATTACGGCGAAGTGGCGCGGGCCATGGCCTCGATCGAAAAGGCCGGTATTACGAAGCTTTCGGTGATTACCGCTAAATGACGGTTTATAAGATCAAAAGCAGATCAAGGGCTTCCCGGCTGAAGCCGGTCCTACTGAGCGCGTGTTGTTTCGACGATGTTTGATCGGTCACCGTCGTACCCGAAAGAACGCATTTTTTTCGTAGGAGCCGGCTTGCTGGCGAATCCATTCTGTCAGTCACTCTATTCATATCTGACCCAACGCTTTCGCCAGCAAGCCGGCTCCTACGGTGAAATCGCGTTCACCCAGTGGGACCTTCTTCAGCCGGGAAGCTTTTGCTTTTGATCTTCATACGCATAAGGCTCAGTCACCACCCATCGCGACTTGGGTGAAGGAACCCGACGAAGTCGGGCCCAACCAGGAGCACAAGCCCTTGGTTACTTCGGGCTTTATCAAGTAACTCGCCGAAGGCGAAGCAGTCTGCCCCCAGGCAGACGCCCTTGATCTTAAAGATCTTGATCTTGATCTTGATCTCTTAAAACAACCCCGACGTCGGCGGCGGTGTCCCCTTGAGCTGCCAGGCACCCACCGCCGCTGCCTTCCACTGCCGCGGGTTGTGATTGGACACCGTGCGCGCGTTGCGCCAGTGACGATCCAGATTGTGCGCCCGTCCCGTCGTCGAAGCACCGCCCACATCGAACACCAGCTCCGCCGCTTTCAAGGCTGACTCGGCGGCAATGTACTGCGCCTGAGCCACATCAACGGCGGCCTGATCAACCGCCACCGCGTCCAGCTCGGCGGCCCACGCCCGGTCGATCGACGCCGCAGCGTGCAACACCACCGCCTCGGCAGTAAAGGCACGGGCGGCAATGTCGCCCACGCTGAGCTCGACGTACGGATCATCCACCGAGCGCGTCGCCGTGCTGTGCTTGATCGGCCGCGCGTGATCCCGGGCGAAACTCACCGCGTCGTTCAAGGCATTGCGCGCGATCCCGGCGTTGACCGCCGCCAGAAACACCTGCAGAAACGGCGTGACGATGGTGCGTTTGCCCTCCTCCACCGTGCGGGTACGGATCTCCTCCGCCTTGACCCGCACGTCGTGCAAGTGCGTGGTGCCGCTGGCGGTCAAGCGTTGGCCCATGGCGTCGAAGTCATCCACCAACTCCAGGCCCTGCCGGTCCCGAGGCAGGATGAATGAAACCGGCTGATCGTTCTCGTCCAGCGCCACCGCGCTGACCCAGTCGGCGTACAGCGAACCGGTGCTGTAATACTTGCTGCCGCGGGCCCGGTAATCGTCGCCATCGCGGACGATACGCGCGCTGATCGCGCCATTGACGCCGCCCACTTCCCAGCCGGCATTGCCCACCACCGCGCCTTGCAGGTAGCGCGCAAACCAGCGCTCGCGCTCAGCCTCGGCGTCGTCAGCCTGGGAGGCCAGCAAGCCCTCGACAAAACCGAAACCCGGGCGCAATGCCTGGGCGACGTTGGAATCGGCGGACGCGATACGGATCAGCAGCGCGATCACGTCCCTGACCGTCGCCCCGGCGCCACCGAAGCGCGCGGGAATGCGCGCGGTGAACAAACCCGCCTTGGCGATCTGCGCGACGGCCTCATAAGGCAATTGCCGATCACGTTCACGCCGGGCGGCACCCGCAGCGATATCCGGCAGCAGGCGGTCCAGCCGCGCGTTGAGTTCTGCGACCGTGAGGACGGCAGGTTTGGGTACAGCAGACAACGTACTCATGGCAGATCCTTGTTCTGAATTCGAACCTAAATGGCGATTTTCCACAGGCGGGACTCATCAAACAGCAGCACCGCGCTTTCCGGTTCCACCGGCGGCACCACCCGCGTGGCTCCGGCGCCGGGCAGACGCGGAACCGCGCCCAGCAGGCGCCGTGTGTATTCGTGTTGGGGGCTGTCGAAGAGCGTCTCGACCGGCGCGGTTTCGACCACCTTGCCGTGGCGCATCACCAGCACTTCGTCGCTGACATGGCGAATCACCCCCAGATCATGGGAAATGAACAGATACGCCAGGCCCAGTGACGCCTGCAGGTCGGCCAGCAGGTCGAGCACCTGGGCCTGAACGGACACGTCCAGCGCCGAGACCGGCTCGTCGCAGATGATCACTTTGGGGTTGCTGGCAATGGCCCGGGCGATGGCCACGCGCTGACGCTGACCGCCGGACAACTGCAACGGCCGGCGTGTCGACAGTTCGACGGGCAGGCGAACTTCATGTAGCAGTTGGGCAATGCGCGCGCGCTGCTGCTCGAACGCAATGCCGGCCACATCCAGGGCGTCGGCGAGAATCTGGCCGACGCTCCAGCGCGGGTCGAACGAGCTAAGGGGGTCCTGATAAATCACGCTGATGTCGCGCCGATGCAAGCGCCGGGTTTTCTCCTCGACGCGCCCGCTGCCCGCCCCCGTCCAAGGCACATTGAGAAACTGCACCGCGCCGGCATCGGGCTCCAGCAGGCCCAGCACAATGCGCGCCACGGTGGTCTTGCCGGACCCGGACTCGCCGACGATGCCCAGGGTGCGACCTGCACGCAGCTCGAAGCTGACGCCATCGACGACCTGCCGCGCCTGTTGATCGGGGCCGACGTAGCGCTTGCCCAGCCCGGTAGCCTTGAGCAACACCGGAGCATCCGCCCCCGCCCGAGCCTGCACGGATGAGCCACTCTGCGCCGATGAAAGCCGCGTCCCCCGCGCATGTTCGGCGGGCACCGCATCCAGCAATGAGCGGGTGTAGGCATGACGCGGGTTGCGCAGCACTTGCTCGATGGGGCCCTGCTCGACCACTTCGCCATGGCGCAGCACCAGCACCTCATCAGCCAGTTGCGCGACCACCGCCAGGTCATGGCTGATGATCAACAGCGAATCGCCGCGCTGTCGGATCTGTTGCAGGACGCCGAGAATCTGCGCCTGCACCGTCGCGTCCAGCGCGGTGGTAGGCTCGTCGGCAATCACCAGTCCGGGACTCAACGCCAAGGCACTGGCGATCAGCGCGCGTTGACGCAAGCCGCCGGAAAGCTGGTCAGGCCGCTGCCGTGCGCGCAAACGCGGATCGGGTACGCCAACGGTTTCCAGCAATTCAATGACCCGCTGGCCCCGGCTGACGCGATCGCCCCAGCCGTGGGTCTGCAGCACTTCGAGGATCTCCTTGCCCACCGGGCGCAACGGGTCCAGGGACACCAGCGCATCCTGCAGCACAAAACCGATTTCCCTGCCGCGCAGGTCTCGCCAACCGCGCTCCGACAGCGCCAGCAGATCACGCCCGGCATAACTCAGCCGGCGTGCCGTGACCCGCGCGCCTTCGCCCGCCAGCCCGATCAGGCTGCGCGCCGTCACGCTCTTGCCCGAGCCGGATTCGCCGACCAGGGCCAGGGTCTTGCCCGGTTCCAGGGTGAACGACAGATCACGCACCACCGACTGCCCGGCGAACTCGATGGACAGGCCTTCGACGATCAAACGTTTCGGCTCGCTCATGACAGTCGGCCCTCCAGACGTTGTTGCAGGTAACGACCGGCGACCGTGGTCGACAGCGTAGTGAGCACGATGAACAGGCCGGGGAAAAACGTCAGCCACCAGGCGTTGGCGATGAAGTCGCGGCCCATCGACAGCATGGTTCCCCATTCCGGCGCCGGTGGACGCGCACCAAGGCCGAGGAAGCTCAGCGCCGACGCCCATACGATGGCCTGACCGACGCCCATGGTCAGCGTGACGATCAGCGGCCGCATCGCGTTGGGCAACAGTTGCCGGGTGATGATGCGCAGCGGCGGATGGCCGAGGGCTTTCGCCGATTCGATGTAGCCCGCATTGCGCACCGCCAGCACTTGGCCACGGACCATCCGCGCATAACCGGGAGCGCCGCCCAGACCGGTGGCGACGATGAGCGGGCCGATGCCGCTGCCGAAAATCGCCACGAGCAGCAGCGCCAGAACCAGACTGGGAAAGGCAAACAGCACCTCGAGCACCCAGCCCACGGCGCGGTCGACCCGGGCACCGCCCAACCCGCCGAGCAGGCCGAGAACGATGGCGATGCTCATGGCAATGGCGGTCGCCGCAAGGCCGATGAACAGCGACTGGCGCGTGCCGTAGATCACGCGGGAAAAAATGTCCCGCCCTGATTGATCGGTGCCGAACCAGTGCGCCCAGCCCGGTGGATGAAACGCATCGCGCGGCACGATGGCCAGCGGATCACTGTGGGCGAACCACTGCGGCGCGAGGGCGGCGAGGATGACCAACAGTAAAAAACCCAATGCCAGCGACGGGCCGATTCGCCATGTACGCGGCGTGCGCTGGACCCGGACCGCAGGCAGGGGCTTGTCGAGAATCAGGTCGCTCATCACGGGTTCTCCTGTTGGCGAGGGTCGACCCACTGATAAAGCAGGTCGACCAGAACGTTGGCCAGGACATAACCGGCGGCCACCACCAGGCTGATGCCGATGGTCAGCGGCAGGTCCTGGGCTTGCACCGCCTGGTACAACTGACGTCCGAGGCCCTTGCGGGAGAAGATCACCTCGATCACCACCGCGCCGCTGATCAGCGCGCCGATGGCCCAGCCTGACAGCGATATACCTGGCAGCACGGCATGACGCAGCGCGTGTTTGAAGCGCACGTTCAAGTCACTTAGCCCACGGGTTCTGGCGGTTAACACGAAGGGCTGTTCGAGGGTCAGGTCCAGGGATTCACGGGTGACCTGGGCGATGAAACCCGCCAGCGGGATCGCCAGGGCAAGGGACGGCAGCACCAGCGTGCGCCAGCCGTCACTGCCCGCTGGCGGAAACAGCCGCAAGCCGAACGCGAACACGGCCAGCAGCAGAATTCCCAGCCAGAAATGCGGCAGCGCGGCGGATACCGTTTCTGCCAGCGATGCGAGGGTGCTGACCCAGCGGCGGCGCCCGGCGGTCAGCACCGTCAGCGCCAGCACCAGCAGCCACGCCAGGGCCAGGGAGGTGAAGGTCAGCTCCAGCGTCGGCCAGGATTGCTCGGCGAGCACGCGGGTGACTGGCAGATGCTGGGAATAGGACATCCCCAGATCACCTTGCACCAGCCGCCCGAGATACAGCCCGTACTGCACGGCCAGCGGTTTATCCAGGCCGTATTCGCGGGTGGCTTCGGCAATGGTTTCGGCGGTCGGATTGCCGCTCGGTCCACCGAGGATCGCCAGCACCGGATCGCCGGGCATCAGACGCAGCGCGAAGAAGGTCAGTGTAGCGACCGCCCAGAGCACCAGAATACCGCCCGCCAGGCGCCACAATGCGCGCTTGCCCAGCCGTCGCAAACGCTCCCGACGCGGGTTCGCGGACCCGGCTTCTGGGTCGGCCTCGGGGTTATTGCCCAGCGCGTTTGTCAGCCCGTTGCTTGACGCTGTATCGGTCATTTGTTCACCCATGCGTCATAGAGATAAGTCACCGCCAGCGAGGTTTCCAGCCGAACACCCTGGGTGGTCTTGTAGATGCCCAGTCGAGTGCTCTGCGGGTAGGTGGTCAGTTCCAGGTACTGGCGGGAGGCAATCTGTTGCGCCTTGTAATACAGCGCCCGCCGCTGCTCGGCGTCCTGGGTCGCAAGGGCCTGCTGGACCAGCGAGTCGAACGCAGGGTCGCTGAAGCCGGCGGTGTTCTGGTGGTAGCCACCTACCCCTGCGGGACGAATGAACTCGCTCCCGAAGATGATGCGCAGTACATCGGCGGTGTTGGTGTTCCAGTAGCCCAGGCGGATGTCGTAGTCCCAATCGGCCTGACGCTTGGTCGCCTGCACGTCGCTCATCTGATCGACGATCAACTCGAAGCCGGCCTGCCGCGTGGTCGCCTGGACCTGTTCCCACAGCGTGTATTCGGAGGGTGGCGTGCGGTTGCCCATGACCACGTGAACTTGCAGGCGCTTGCCCTCTTTCGTGCGATAGCCGTCGCTGTCCCGCCGGGTCCAGCCGGCCTGATCAAGCAATTGCGCAGCCCTGGCAGGGTCGTAATCCTGGGCATGCTGGAAGTCCGGGCTGTAGAAACGTGTAGCCGGGCTCAAGGGTCCGCCTGCGCGAGGGAACTCATTGAAGTACACACTTTTCAGGGCGCCATCGATGTCGGCGCTGCGCACGAAAGCTTCGCGCACCTTGAGGTCGTTGAACGGCGCGCGGGTGATGTTCAGCGTGCCGTTGGTGGGGTTGCCGGGGCGCTGGGCGATGATCAGTTGCAGGTCGGGATTGCGCCGGGCCGCTTCATGGGATTCCGGGGGCAGCGCCTCGATGACGTCCACTTCACCGGCCTGCAGCGAGGCGAAACGCACCGAGGGCTCCTGAATGAATTTCCAGACGACGCGGTCCAGCCATGCCGGGCCCTGATGTTTGGCGGTGGGCGGGGCCCAGTTGTAATCGGGGTTGCGCACCAGTTCGACCTGGCTCTGGCGGTCCCAGCGGACGATTTTGAAGGGTCCGCTGCCGACCGGGCTTTCGCAGTTGGTGTCACGGGGGCGCTGGAGGGCCGTCGGTGATTCGATGCCGAGAAAGCCCTGGGCGAGCACTTCGAGGAAGGCGGCGTAGGGCGTCGTGAGGTGGACGACGGCGGTGTCGGCGTCGATGACGTCGGTGCTGCGGTATTGGCGAATGTAGCCGCCGGCGGTGCTGGACTGGGTTTTGGGGTTGGCCATGTGATCGAGGTTGGCTTTGACCGCCGCGGCGTTGAAGGGGGTGCCGTCGGTGAAGTGCACGTCGTTGCGCAGGTGGAAGGTGTAGGTCAGGCCGTCATCGGAGATTTCCCAGCTTTTCGCCAGCCATGGCCCGATGCGGCCTTCGGCGTCCATGGAGACGAGTGAGTCGAGGTACTGTTGGCCGATGAACACTTGGGGCATGTCGCCGGCGACATGGGGGTCGAGACAGGTGGGTTCGCGGTCGGTGGCGTAGACAAGCGTGCCGCCTTTGACGGGTTGTTCGCTGCGGGCGACGGTGGAGGTACTTTGTCCGCAGCCGAGCATGAGGCTGCAGAGGGTGGCCACGCCGAGGATGGCGGTGGATTGGGTCCACGACCTGGGTTGCGGGTCGGGCAGTCGCAATGTGGGGGCGCGTTCTCGCATGGGTCCTGATGCCTTTGGTCCGGGATCAGGGTTATTGCACAAGGCATGCCGGGTTTTTGGGGCGGTAAATGCGGTGTGTCAGGCGGATTTCGGGTTGCTGGCGGGGCAATTTGTGTGGGGGGTGTTGGTGGGGCAACAGCTCCAGGCCGGGGTGCCGGTGTGAAAAATCAAGAGCGTCTGCCTAACGGCAGACATTTCGCCTTCGGCGAGTTACTTGGAAAAGCACCCCCAAGTAACCAAGGGTGCTTGCTCTCGGTTGGGCCCGACTTCGTCGGGTTCCCTCACTCCGACGACGCTCCGTGGGCCCGCGCCGAACGGACATCCCTGTCCTGACGGCGCTCTCGCCGCATCCATGCGGCTCGGCCCACTGCGCGTCGTCTGCGTTCGGCCTGCACCCAAGTCGCGATTGGTGGTGTCTGGGCTACCGCGTAGAAGATCAAGAGCAGATCAACGGCTGCCCGGATGAAGCCGATCCTACCGGGTGTACGCGTGCTTTTGTGGGACTGGCTTCAGCCGGGAAGAGGCCAGTTCAGTCGCCGGTGTTCTGGAGAAGCAACACCGTGCCTGTGGGCGCGAGCTTGCTCGCGAATGCGGTATCCCATTCACCCAGCTCGCGCATGGAACGGTCACCCCGGAAACCGCAACGGCTTCGCCGGCTGGCGCAAGGCGGCCGGGTCGCGGTAGCGGGCGCCGAAGTGGTCGTTGGGCAGGCGTGACTGTCCGGCGCCGAAGAGGCGTTCGCGCAAGGTTTCGCCTTCGCTGTAGCGCTCGCGGAAACGACCTCGGCGGCGCAGTTCCGGGATGACCAGTTCGATGAAGTCGCGGGCGGTTTCGAAGGACAGGTACTGGCGCAGGTTGATGCCGTCGATGCCGTCGACGTCGAGCCATTTTTCGATTTCGTCGGCGACCACCGTCGGTGTGCCGGCCACGAAAAAGCGCTCGCGGTTAAAGCCTTCCAGCTGCGCGAGCACGTCAGATACTCGCAGGTGGGGTTTGAAACGGGACAGGCTTTGCCAGCCTTTGACCTCGCGTTTGATCAGCTCGCTGATCAGCGTATCGCGCGGGTACGCGGTGAGGTCCACGGCCATTTGCGCGTGGGCCAGTGATGCCTCGACGCTCATCAGTTTGCGGTAGTCGTCGAGCTTCTGGCTGACCTCAGCGTCGGTACGGCCCACGATTACGCCGGCCATGACGATGAATTTCAGGCCGGCGGGATCACGCTCATGCTCAAGGGCTTTTTGCCTCATGGCCTCGATGTTCGCCCGCACCGCCGCCGTGTCCATGCCGCCGGTGAACACCACCTCTGCATGCCTCCCGGCGAACTCGATGCCGGCGGGCGAACCGGTGGCCTGGTACAACACCGGCGTGCGCTGTCGCGAAGGCTGACAGAGATGCGGCCCGGCAACCTTGAAATGCTCGCCGACGTGATCGATGTAGCGCACTTTGCCCGGATCGGTGTAGATCCGCCGCTCGCGGTCCTGGATCACCGCGTCGTCGTCCCACGAGCCCTCCCACAGTTTGTACAGCACGTCCAGATACTCGTCGGCGATCTCGTAGCGATGGTCATGAACCACTTCCGTGTCATGACCGAAGTTGCGCGCGGCATTGGGCAGGTAGGAGGTGACGATGTTCCAGCCCACCCGCCCCTTGGTCAGGTGGTCCAGGGTGCTCATGCGCCGGGCGAAGGCGAAAGGCGGTTCGTAGGTGGTGGAAAACGTCGCGCCGAAACCGAGGTGTTGGGTCACGGCAGCCATGGCCGGAATCACCAGCAGGGGGTCGTTGCTGGGGATCTGCATGGCTTCGCGCAACGCTGTTTCCGGGCCATCGCGAAACGCGTCGTACGTGCCGATCACGTCAGCCAGAAACACCCCGTCGAAGGTGCCGTATTCCAGCAGTTGCGCCAGCTCGGTCCAGTAATCCAGATCGTTGAAGCGGTGTCGGTTGTTGTCCGGGTGCACCCACAAACCGTGGACGATATGGCTGACGCAGTTCATTTCGAATAAATTGACATGCAGCTGCTTGGGCACTGCGCTGACTCCCTGACTCATGATGACTCATCCGGTAGGTGCCGCGTTCTGCGGACATTTGATAACCCATGTTCCCGCTGTGCAATGCAGCGAACATGCCACGGCTTATTCGCAGGTGAGGCCCTGGAAAAAATCACTGAGTGCCGGGGCCCTCGCGCCGCCCGACGTGCGGGTCTGTTGTCTGCCCAGCCACAGACTGTTTAACCGCTGTTGAATACTCGCTCCGGGCTGGAGTTGAAAAACCGGCCGGCGCGCCGGAATGGCCGGCATTACGCGCGCGGCTCCCTGAAGGGGGTTGCCTGGCAGGACCGGCTTCAGCCTTTAAGTCATCAGCGCAGCAGCCCAACGTTCTCGTCAATCCGCGCCTGCAGCATCGCGAGAGTCGCCGGGGTAATCAGGTCCGGGCTGATCTGATCGGCGATCGCTGAGAACCGACTCGCCACCTCACAGATCCCGTCAATCACCCCGCCCGCTTTCTCCGCTGAAACCTCGGCCTCATCAGCAAGCCGGAGCATCGCCTTTCGATCGATCGCCAGCGCCTCGCCCAGCACGTCCATCTGGTGATAACCGCCCGGCCCCTCGCAGAAGGTCACGTCATACGCCGGCCCCAATGTCCAGGTACCGGACGCCGACATGAGGTAGGCAAAATTCTTGGGATGATCGTCGCGGTTGTTGAACGCCACGTTGAACACGGCACGCTCGAAAGCGATGGCTTTTTCGCGGACGTCGTTGGTGCAGAGTTGCGTCGCGCGCAGGAAATTGACGTAGTCCAGCGACCCCGGCGAGGTGTAGTCCGCGCCGGTGAAGGCGGCGAGGCTTTGCATCGGCACGCGCTTGCCCTGAATGCGGTCGAAGCGCCGGCTGGCGAACGCCGCCAGGCCGTTGGGCAATACGAAATGCTGAGTGTCAGGCGTCTTGATGCCACACAAACGCAGGCAGTGGGCGTAGACCATCTCGATGGCGCAGACTTCGGCGTGCTCGCCCTTGGCCGGAAACTTGATCAGCCAAGCCTCGAAACCCGGTGTCGCGGCGGTGGTGAAGGCGCCTGTTTCGGGATCGCGGTAGACCAGCGCCTTGGGCCGCGCACCCTGGGGCGAGCCGCCAACCCGCATCAGCGTGTGCAGAAATTCTCCGCCGTCACCCTGCATCACCTCTTGAATCTCGGCGGCCAGCAATTCGATGGGAACGTGGGCCTGGGGCTCCAGTCCCTCGGGCGCGACAGGCTCGAACGACATTGCGCCCATGGCCGTATTCCCGATGTAGGCCAGTCGCTCCAGCGGTCCGATGCGCGCCGCAGTGAGCTGGCGACGCCTGAACAAGCGGTCCATCAGCAGCATGCCCCAACCATCCGGCAACGCGTCGTAGACCGGCCCCGGCAGACCGAGTTGGTGGGCGGCGAAGCCACGGCGCAGGCGCGGACCCTCCAGCGGCAGCGTGTAACCCGACAGTTCCAAGCCCCTGGACCGGGCCTCGTCGCTGTACTCGAAGACAATCTGCGGACGCCCGGTGATGGCCGTGGTCGACACTAACGTGCCCCACAGCCAGCGCTCGTCCCAGCCGTTGTAATACACCTCGACCTGCTCAAGCATCGCCCGACTTCCTTATACGTTGGCGCTCGGCAGCGGCTTCGTAGCGGCGAATGTCATCCAGGCTGTCGAGCCTGGGCATGAACAGCCCTTCCAGCTCCTTGGTTCGTCCGAGGACCATGGCCACACGGACCAGATTTTCGAAGCTGACATTGCGCCCGGCTTCGAGATTTGAAACGGTATTAACGCCTACGCCGGCGCGGCTGGCGACGTCGGCCTGGGTCATCTGCAGCGCAAGGCGCTCGGCGCGCAACCGGGCGCAGAGGCGGTCGACGATTTCGCCGGGCTTGCTGAAGCTTAAATCCAACATGAGCGTGAGTGGCCTGTGTGCCTTTGACGCGAGCAAGTATGAGCCAGTCCACTAACAAGCTCAACCTGAATAAATCCATTATAATGTGGCTTATGCTCGAATAACGCATATAAGGTCCAATATAATGGATTTATATGACGGCGCATCAGGAAGGTGCGGCGGATCGATTGCAGACCTTTTATTACGCCGAACATCATTAATACTGATAGTTACCTTCGCGCCATTCGATTCGTGCAATAACAGCCCCGAGAACATTATCCGCCCATCTCAATAACATCGGCGGATTCTCCCATGCTTCAGTCTTTAACTCCTTTGCGCTATCCCCTCGCCGCGTTGACCCTTGTGGTCATCAGCGCGTGCGGCCGGACGCCTGAAGCGACGGTTGCGCCGGCGGCGGCGAAAGTCAACGTGGCCAAGGTGATCGAGCAACCGGTCAACGAGTGGGACGAAGTCACCGCCCGCCTCGAATCGCCGGAAACCGTTCAGGTACGCCCACGTGTTTCCGGCCAGATCGATTCGGTTGCGTTCACTGACGGCGAGCTGGTGAAGAAAGGCGACCTGCTGTTCCAGATCGACCCGCGCCCGTTCGAAGCGGAAGTGCATCGTCTGGAAGCGCAACTGCAGCAGTCCAAGGCCGCTGCCCAGCGCAGCACCAATGAAGCCCAGCGTGGCGAACGCCTGCGCACCAACAATGCGATCTCCGCCGAACTCGCCGACTCACGCACCACCACCGCCCAGGAATCCAAGGCGGCCGTTGCCGCCATCCAGGCACAGCTTGATCTGGCGCGCCTGAACCTGAGCTTCACCCGCGTCACAGCGCCGATCACCGGCCGCGTCAGCCGCGCCGAAATCACCGCCGGCAACATCGTCACCGCCGACCAGAGCATCCTCACCAGCCTGGTTTCGACCGACAAGGTCTACGCCTATTTCGACGCCGACGAGCGCGTGTTCCTCAAGTACAACCAACTGGCCCGCGACGGCAAACGCGGCGCGACCACGCCGGTGTACATGGGCCTGTCCAACGAAGCGGAAAACCCGCACCTGGGTCAGATGAACTTCGTCGACAACCAGGTCAATCCGCGCACCGGCACCATTCGGGGCCGCGCCGTGTTCGACAACAGCAAGGGCGAATACACCCCGGGCCTGTACGCACGCCTGAAGCTGGTCGGCAGCGGCACCTACTCGGCCATGCTGATCAAGGACGAAGCGGTCGGCACCGACCTGGGCAAGAAATTCGTGCTGGTGGTCGACAAGGACAACAAGGCGATCTATCGCAGCGTCGATCTGGGACCAAAGCTTGAGGGCTTGCGCATCGTGCGCAGCGGCCTGAGCAAAGACGACCGCATCGTCGTCACCGGTCTGCAACGCGTGCGCCCGGGCTCACCGGTTGACCCGCAGGACACGCCGATGGCCAGCGCCGAAACACTCACCGCACTGCAACAACAACGCCAGGCGCTTGAAGCCAGCAACCAACCCAAGGCCCAGCCGAAGCTGGACGCCAAGGTGGCTGCTTCCGCCACGCCACGCGGTTAAGGGACACACTCGATGAATTTCTCCAAGTTCTTTATCACGCGGCCGATCTTCGCGGCGGTGCTCTCGCTGCTGATCCTGATCGCCGGCGCGATCTCGCTGTTCCAGCTGCCGATCAGTGAATACCCGGAAGTCGTGCCGCCGACCGTTGTCGTGCGCGCCAACTTCCCCGGTGCCAACCCGAAAGTGATCGGCGAAACCGTCGCCGCGCCACTGGAACAGGCGATCACCGGCGTCGAGAACATGCTCTACATGTCCTCCCAGGCCACGGCCGACGGCAAGCTGACCCTGACCATCACCTTCGCGTTGGGGACCAACCTCGACACCGCGCAAGTGCAGGTTCAGAACCGGGTCACCCGGACCGAGCCCAAGCTGCCGGAAGAAGTGACGCGCATCGGTATCACCGTGGACAAGGCCTCGCCTGACCTGACGATGGTGGTCCACTTGACCTCGCCGGATCAGCGCTACGACATGCTGTACCTGTCCAACTACGCGGTTCTCAACATCAAGGACGAGCTGGCGCGCCTGGGCGGTGTCGGCGACGTGCAGCTGTTCGGCATGGGCGACTACTCCCTGCGTGTGTGGCTCGATCCGAACAAAACCGCTTCGCGCAACATCACGGCGACCGACGTGGTCAACGCCATTCGCGAGCAGAACCGTCAGGTGGCCGCCGGTCAACTGGGCGCACCGCCCTCCCCGAGCGCCACCAGCTTCCAGATGTCGATCAACACCCAGGGCCGTCTGGTCTCTGAAGAAGAGTTCGAGAACATCATCGTTCGCGCCGGCGACAATGGCGAAATCACCCGGGTCAAAGACATCGCTCGCGTCGAACTGGGCTCCAGCCAGTACGCCTTGCGTTCGTTGCTGAACAACCAGCCGGCGGTGGCCATCCCGATCTTCCAGCGCCCAGGCTCCAACGCCATCGACATTTCCAATGAAGTGCGCGGCGAGATGGAACTGCTGAAGAAAAACTTCCCGGAAGGCATGGATTACAGCATCGTCTATGACCCGACGATCTTCGTGCGCGGCTCCATCGAGGCGGTGGTCCACACGCTGTTCGAAGCGTTGATCCTCGTCGTGCTCGTGGTGATTCTGTTCCTGCAGACCTGGCGTGCCTCGATCATCCCGCTGGTCGCGGTGCCGGTGTCGCTGATCGGTACCTTCGCAGTCATGCACCTGTTCGGCTTCTCCCTCAACGCGCTATCGCTGTTCGGACTGGTACTGGCGATCGGTATCGTCGTGGACGATGCCATCGTGGTGGTGGAGAACGTCGAGCGGAACATCGAGCTAGGCCATCCGCCTATGGAGGCCACACAGATCGCCATGCGTGAAGTGACCGGCCCGATCATCGCAACGGCACTGGTGCTGTGTGCGGTGTTCATTCCGGCGGCGTTCATCTCCGGATTGACCGGGCAATTCTATAAACAGTTTGCGCTGACCATCGCCATCTCGACGGTGATCTCCGCCTTCAACTCGCTGACCCTGTCGCCTGCACTGGCTGCCGTGTTGCTGCGCGCTCACGATGCGCCGAAGGACGGCTTCTCGCGCGTCCTCGACAAGCTGTTTGGCGGCTGGCTATTCCGGCCGTTCAACCGCTTCTTCGTCAAGGCCAGCAACGGGTATGTGAACTCGGTCGGCCGGGTCATCCGCTTCAGCGGTGTGGCGCTGGTGGTGTACGTCGGTTTGATCGTCATGACCTGGCTGGGTTTCTCCACCACACCGACCGGTTTCGTGCCGGCCCAGGACAAGCAGTACCTGGTGGCCTTCGCGCAATTGCCGGACGCCGCAAGCCTGGACCGTACCGAAGATGTGATCAAAAAGATGTCCGCGATTGCCCTGGAGCAACCGGGCGTAGAAAACGCGATTGCCTTCCCCGGCCTGTCGATCAACGGCTTCACCAACAGCCCGAACTCCGGCATCGTCTTCGTCGCCCTCAAGTCCTTCGATGAGCGCAAGCTGGCCAGTGAGTCTGCGGGCGCCATCGCCGGTGCCCTCAACGCCAAGTACGCCGGGATCCAGGAAGCCTACATGGCGATCTTCCCGCCGCCGCCGGTACAGGGCCTGGGCACGATCGGCGGTTTCCGTCTGCAGATCGAAGACCGTGGCAACCTGGGTTACGACGAGCTGTACAAAGAGACGATGAACATCATCGGCAAGAGCCGCAGCGTGCCGGAACTGGCTGCGCTGTTCACCAGCTACACCGTGAACGTGCCCCAGGTCGATGCCGCCATCGACCGCGAAAAAGCCAAGACCCTCGGTGTGCCGATCAGCGACATCTTCGACACCCTGCAGGTCTACCTCGGCTCGCTGTACGCCAACGACTTCAACCGTTTCGGCCGGACCTATCAGGTCAACGTGCAAGCTGAGCAGCAGTTCCGTCAGGACGCTGAACAGATCGGTCAGTTGAAGGTGCGCAACAGCCGCGGCGAAATGATCCCGCTGGCGACGCTGCTCAAGGTCACCAACACCTCGGGCCCGGACCGCGTCATGCACTACAACGGCTTCATCACGGCCGAGATCAACGGCGCGGCGGGTCCGGGTTTCAGCTCGGGTCAGGCGCAGGTGGCGATGGAAAAACTGCTCAAGGAAGAACTGCCCAACGGCATGACCTACGAGTGGACCGACCTGACCTATCAACAGATCCTGTCGGGCAACACTGCGTTGCTGGTCTTCCCGCTCTGCGTCCTGCTGGCGTTCCTGGTACTGGCCGCACTGTATGAAAGCTGGAGCCTGCCGCTGGCGGTGATCCTGATCGTACCGATGACCCTGCTGTCGGCCATTGCCGGTGTGATCATTGCCGGGAGCGACAACAACATCTTCACCCAGATCGGCCTGATCGTACTGGTGGGCCTGGCGTGCAAGAACGCCATTCTGATCGTCGAGTTCGCCAAGGATGAGCAGGACAAGGGCAAGACCCCGCTGGAAGCTGTGCTTGAAGCCTGCCGCCTGCGTCTGCGGCCGATCCTGATGACCTCTTTCGCGTTCATCATGGGTGTGGTTCCGCTGGTCCTTTCCAGTGGCGCCGGTGCCGAAATGCGTCATGCCATGGGCGTGGCGGTGTTCTCCGGGATGCTCGGTGTGACCTTCTTCGGTCTGCTGTTGACGCCGGTCTTCTATGTACTGATTCGTAACTACGTTGGACGCAAAGAGGCGCGCAAGGCGGCCAAGGCACAACGCATTCAGAACAACGCTGCGGAGGCTCATTGATGAAGGCTGTAAAACTCTTCCTGCCGAGCCTGCTGGTGCTCGCGCTGGCGGCCTGTGCCGTCGGCCCGGACTACAAGAAGCCGGAAACCGCGGCGGCCAACATCCAGGCCGCCACACAGCGGGCCTATGACCGCAGCCACATCGAGACCATCTGGTGGCAGCAGTTCGACGACCCGACCCTGAACAAACTGGTCGCCGAATCGCTGCAGGGCAACCGCGAGCTGCGCGTCGCCTTCGCCCGTTTGAAGGCGTCCCGTGCGATTCGTGACGACATCAGCAACGACGCCATGCCGGTGGTGACCAGTCGCGCCAGCAGCCAGATCGGCCGCGCGCAAGTGCCGGGTGAAACCGAGAAACGGGTCAATCAGGAACGTTATGACCTGGGCCTGGACATGGCCTGGGAACTGGACCTGTTCGGCCGTATCCAGCGCGAACTGGAAGCCAGTGACGCCGATCAACAGGCTGCCGAGGCCAACCTCTATCAGCTGCAGGTGACGATGATCGCCGAACTGGTGGACGCCTACGGCCAGCTGCGCGGCGCCCAACTGCGCGAAAACATCGCCCGGGACAACCTGAAAAACCAGCAGGACTCCCGCCGGGTGACCGCCCAGTTGCGTGACGAAGGCGTGGGCAACGAACTCGACGTGGTGCGTTCCGACGCGCGTCTGGCGGCGGTGGAAGCCACTATTCCGCAGCTTCAGGCCGAACAGGTACGTGAACGGAATCGCATCGCCACCCTGCTCGGCGAACGTCCGGACGCCATGACCGTGACCCTCGCTCCGGCCAAACTGCCGGCGATCTCCAAGGCCCTGCCGATCGGTGATCCGACCAAGCTGCTGGAAAACCGTCCGGACGTGCGCAGTGCCGAACGGCAACTGGCGGCGCAGACCGCGCGGATCGGCGTGCAGACCGCAGACCTGTTCCCACGGGTCAGCCTCAGCGGTTTCCTGGGTTTTACCGCCAGCCGCGGTTCGCAGATCGGGTCCGGCGCGGCCCAGGCGTGGGGCCTCGGCCCAAGCATCACCTGGGCGGCGTTTGACCTGGGCAGCGTAAGGGCGCGGATTCGCGGCGCCAACGCCGATGCCGAAGGCGCGCTGGCCAATTACGAGCAGCAAGTGCTGCTGGCCCTGGAAGAAACCGAAAACGCCTTCAGCGACTACGACAAGCGTCAACAGCGTCTGGTGTCGCTGGTGCGGCAGAGTGAAGCCAGCCGTTCGGCGGCCAATCTGGCGAACATCCAGTACCGCGAAGGCACGGCCGACTTCCTCGTCCTGCTGGACGCCGAACGCGAGCGTCTGGCCGCCGAAGACAGCCAGGCCTTGGCCGAAATCGATCTGTATCGCGGCATCGTTGCCATCTACAAAGCCCTGGGCGGTGGCTGGCAACCGAACGCCTGAGGTAATGGGATGAGCGGCGGGATCGCTTGACCGGCGGCAGATCTGCAGCGCGGATCTGCCGCCACGATCTGCCCCTCTCGAAGGCCCCGAACCCACAAGGTTCGGGGCTTTTTTTCTGGACCGTTGATAAACACCGAGGAAGCGCTCGAGGGAGTCACCCCTCCCTACAGCGTTTGACACTCGGCGGTCTCTCCCCGAAGCTGCTGCACACGCACACACGGAAACCGATATGTCCGAATCGTCTTCCCGGCGCACACCCGCTCAGCTCAAGGCGCGACGGCGCTGGCAGGTGGCAATTGCGCTGGCGCTGTTGCTGCTGATCATCGCCATGGCGATGCTGGTGCGAAACTGGCACGCGCCGCCGGCCGCACCGCAGGTCAATCACAGCTACGCCGAAGCACTGGAGCAGGCCCACGGCGGCAAGCCCGGCGCCGCGCGGGTGCTGTATCAGCAATTCAGTCGCACCGACCTGTCCGACATCCGCCGCGCCGGCCTGCTCGCCGAGCTGGTCAATTACCCGGGGCCCCAGGCGCTGAAAATTCTGCGCGGCGATCTCATGCGCCCTGCGCCGCTGGTGCAACAGGCGGCCATCCAGACGGTGACGGCGATGCTGCCTGAAGAACAACGGAGCATGCTGATCGGCCCGTTGCTGGACGATGCCGACGATGAGGTGCGCTTCAGCGCAGTGCGGGCTCTGCTGCCGTTGAGTCCCGATGAAGTAGGCCTGTACTTTGGCGCGTTGCAGGAAGCCGCTCAGCACTATGAACAGGCGCTGACCGCCGAGCCGCCGAGTGCGCAACGCCAGCTCGCGCTCTCTCGGCTCTATGTCAACAACGGCACCCCGCAAAAGGCAATTGAGGCGCTGGAACTGGCCGTGAAGCTGGAACCGGACAACCTCGAGACCGGCCTGGCGCTGGTGCAGTTGCTTGACCGTCAGGGCCAGGCCGATCGCTCGCGCCAGTTGCTCGCCCAGTGGCTGGAGAAAAAGCCCCAGTCGGCTCTGGCGCAACACGCACTGGGCCAATGGCTGCTGCGTCATAAACAGACCGAATACGCCCTGCTCCCGTTGACCCGGGCCATCGAACTGGAACCGGACAACAGCGGTTACCGTTATGACCTCGCCGTCGCCCTTCACGATCTGGATCAGCTGGAAGCGGCGCAGCGCCAGCTGGAAGACATTCTGCAGCGCGAACCCGCCGACCGCCGCGCGAGAATTCTGCTGATCCGTTACTGGACAGAGACCGGGCAGCTGCAGAAAGTGCAGGTGCTGCTGGCTGAACTGGAGCAGCTCAACGCCGATGATCCTGCCTTGCAGCAGGGGCTCTAGGACGGCACAGTTTCCATTAACGCTAAAGTATAAGAAATTACTTACAACGTTTAGCGCCTATTATTTTTTTCTTGTCAGACCCGCTTATCGTCGCCAGCATGTTTTACCTAACAATTAATCATCCGCTATTTTACAACGCGTAAAAAACGTGCATTATTTACTCGCGCCACAACTGAACTACCCCGTCTTGATACCTTCGTTCATTCCCATGAAGTTAGTGTCGACGGCTGATCCTGATGTCAGGGACAGGTAGGAAGTGGCGAGACCAACAGCAGCAGACCCGGATGCGCGTCTTGTTGCTTGCATCGTTGCTTGTATTGAGCTGACAACAGCCATTAATTGCCGGAGTATCATTTTGTCCAGACTTGCCGAATTTCGCGCAGCAGAAAAAGCCCTTCAGGAGCAGCTGGCCCAGCTCGAGTACCTGAAGAACGACGCCGGACTGAAGAAGGAAATCGAGTTCGAGCAGCAGCTCCAGGCCCTGATGAGCACGTACGACAAGACCTTGCGCGACATCATCGCCATCCTCGACCCCCACACGGGTGCGTCCAACGCAACCCCAGCAGCGCCGAAACGCCGCCGCCCGCGGGTGGTCAAGGTGTATCAGAATCCCCACACCGGCGAAGTCATCGAGACCAAGGGCGGCAACCATCGCGGTTTGAAAAACTGGAAAATACAATACGGTGCTGAAGTCGTTGATTCCTGGTTGCGAGGCCGCTAGTCCTCTGCTCTCCGTAACATTGTCCTGCAACATTGAGAAGAAGCTCTGCTCGCGGAGCTTCTCTGCAAGTGCAGGGAGATGGCGATGAAACAAGTGCTTTAAACGCGGATGATTTCGACCGATGTCTGACGGATTTTAAATAATGGGTGGAGGCGCAACGTCTGCGTTTAATATTCAACCTGACAATTAGCTGAACAGATTCGCAATAGTGGGATATATCGCTTTCAATGCACCGCTGGCTCATAGCATGCTCAACCGTCGAGCATCTTCAGCCTGATTAATTCCTTCAAACCGGTTTGGATGACATGAAAGCTGGCTATAAGCCTTCATACACCTTGAGATGAAATTTCCCTCTTCGGCTGAATGGCCCGTGAGCTTCACATTTTTTTCACACCGGGTTGTAGAGGATGGAGGCTACTAAAGGATTAGTGCCCCAATGCCCGCTTCGGCGGGCTTCTTTATGCCTGCGATTTGTGTAAAAACCCGCCTTCACCTACGGCGCCGACCCCAGGCGCAGACCCTTCCTGATCTGCAAGACCTCGTCTTTATGGGCCGCGTAGCCGTCCGCCGAGCCGGCGTACGACAACGACCACGCCAATTCCGGACTGGCCGCCGCCACCAGTGTCTGGGTCATGACGTGATTGCCGTTCTGGGTGATGGTGCACGTGGTTTCCATGGCAGGGATGTCGCTCAGGGTGCTGTCCTTCATCCGCGTGCAGACACTCTGAAAACCGCCTCGCGCGAAATTGACCTGCACCGCCTTGCGCATTTCCAGCAGCACGCTCTGCACGTTGACCGAATGACCGGGCTGCAGCTGCGTCTGGGTCAGCTCGACCACCATGGCCGGATCACCGTTCTGATCGTTTTTGACCGCACGCTGTCGTATTTGCACGGCGGGCTGACCTTCGGTCGCCGGCGGCTGGGGCAGCGCTTCAACTTCCCAGCCGTCGGGCCAGACGACCATAGCGTCCGCCGAAGACGCGACGCCTGGAATCATCAGCACGAGACAGAAAGCAACGCGGGCGCATGAGCGCAATGAGAGATGCATGGGCGGTACCTGAATGTCGAGGCGCGAAGTGTGAGCTGGTCATTCCTTGCCCACAAGCCGAAAGCCGCGCTTTATGCGCCTTCGGTTTGGCGCGTCGGCCATGAGCCCGTATCATTACGCAACATTTTAGCGTTAACCCGGAGACAACCATGAGTCTGCACGACCTGAACACTTTCCCCGGCGTCACGGCCACCCCGGACGCCTCGACCGCACAATTTGTGTTCAACCACACCATGTTGCGGGTCAAGGACGCTACCGCTTCCCTGGACTTCTACACCCGCGTGCTGGGCTTCAGCCTGGTGGAAAAGCGCGACTTCCCGGAAGCGGAATTCAGCCTGTACTTCCTGGCGCTGGTGGATAAAGCACAGATCCCGCAGGACGACGCCGCGCGCAACGTCTGGATGAAAGGCATCCCTGGCGTACTCGAACTGACCCACAACCACGGTACCGAAAACGACCCTGAGTTTTGCTACCACAACGGCAACGCCGACCCGCGCGGCTTCGGCCACATCTGCATTTCGGTGCCCGATGTAAAGGCTGCCTGCGCGCGCTTTGAGGAACTGGGCGTGGACTTCCAGAAACGCCTGACCGATGGCCGCATGAAAAGCCTGGCCTTCATCAAGGACCCGGATGGCTACTGGGTGGAAATCATCCAGCCGACGCCAGTAACGGGCGAGTAATCGGACCCGTTTAGCGCGACTGGCTTTAATCGGGACAGGACGGGGCTGGCGGTGACCTGGACTATTCGGCGATGACTTCGACTATTCGGCGATGACCTCGACTATTCGGCGATGACGTCGACTATTCGGCGATGACCTCGACCGTAGGACCGGCTTTAGCCGGGAAAGCGTCAGGGGTCACCCTGCAGATTTGAGGCTGCTCACACCGGCCTGTTCCCGGCTGAAGCCGGTCCCACTAAAAGCAGCGCATGCATTCAGCAAGCAGCGCATGCATCCAGCAATATTGGCGGTGAGCTCGACTATTCAACCATGACGTCGACTATTCGGCATGACCTCGACCGTAGGACCGGCTTTAGCCGGGAAGACGTCAAGCGCCACGCCGCAAAATTGAGGTTGCCAATAGCGGCCTCTTCCCGGCTGAAGCCGGTCCTACTCGGGAAACCCGGCCAGGGTCACGCTGCTTCTATCACCTGATCCGTATCAGCCAGATCTTCATACACCTGCGCGTTCGACGGCTCAGGGGTGAATGTCAGCGCGATGTTCTGGCACTGCTGTTTAAGCTGCTGCAGCTTCAAGGGACGGCTCAGGAAATAGCCCTGGGCTTCTTCGCAGCCGAACTCACGCACCAGGCTCATGCAGCGAAAGGTCTCGACGCCTTCTGCCACGGTTCGATAACCCAGCTCACTGGCCAGATGCAGCACGGATCGGGCAATGATGCGGTTGCGGGGGTTGCTCTCAAGGTCGGTGACCAGGGATTTGTCCAGCTTGAGGATGTTCGCCGGGATTTCGTGCAGGTAGGCAAAGTTGCTGTAGCCCGCGCCGAAATCATCGATGGCCACGTCAACGCCCAGTTCGCGGATGCGGGTGAGCTGAGCGATAACGCGCTTGTCCGCTCGAATCCACTCGCCTTCGGTGATCTCGACTTCCAGACGGGCGGGCTGAACACCGTGGTCATGGCAGGCGGTCTGAAGCGTCAAGGCGATGTCCAGGTCAGCGAAGTCCAGCGGCGACAGGTTGAGCGACAGCCGCACCTCTTCGTCGATCCAGCCGCTGAGGTCGCTCAGGGCACGGTCGATCACCCAACGGGTCACCGTGCTGATCCTGCCGGCGCTCTCGATCAGCGGGATGAATTCGCTTGGCCAGATCTTGCCCATAATCGGGTGAGTCCAGCGAATCAACGCCTCGACGCTGAGCAGGCGGCCGTCCTGCAAGCTGAAGCGTGGCTGGTACTCCAGATAGATGTCGCCACTGACCAGCGACTCGGCGAGTTCGTTGAGCAGGGTCAGCGCGCGACGCTGGGCGCAATCCTCGGCTTCGTCATAGGCCGCCCACGGCACCTGCCGATACACGGCCCTCCCCGCCGCGTGGGTCGCTTTGCCCATGAGCGCAGCGGCGGAGTTCTGACCGTCGTCACAGCACGCCAGGCCCACGGCAACCTGATGGTGAGTAAAAGGCTCGGTGATCAGGGCCAACAGCATGCGGACCAAGTCGTCCCGCCGAGACTGTTCGCAGCTCATCTGCAGGCAGAAATCCAGGTCGCTGATGTGGTACAGCTCGGCGATGCCATCCATACGTCGACTCAGACAGTGAGCCATCTCTCGACGCGTTTGTTGCGCATCCAGATTGCTGCTCACGCTGACATCCGTAGGGCTCGGCACCGGCTGGGTACGGATGACAACCATCAGCCGCACCTCGCTCCCGCTCACCGCAACGTCTTCGGTGTCCAGCAAGAACTGCTGCAAATTGGGCAGACGGCTGATCGGATGGCGGTAGCGCATCGCCTGGCACTGTTCGACCTGTCCCATGACCAGTTGCGCGAAATCCTCGAGCACAGCCACTTCGTCAGGTTGCAGCGTGCGCGGGACTGTGTCGATCAGGCAAAAGCTGCCAAGCACATCGCCATGCTGATTGAACAAAGGCGCCCCGGCGTAGAAACGGATGCCATCAGGTCGGGTGACCAGCGCGTTGTCGGCGAAGCGCGGGTCCAGCGTGGCGTCATTGACCACCATGACGCCGGAATTCTGAATGGTGTAGCGGCAGAACGACTGCTCGATGGGCGTCTGACTCGCGTCGAAACCTACCCGACCGGGAAACCACTGGCGGTCTTTTTCCACCAGCGAGACCAGTACCGTCGGCACGCGAAAGTGCGCGGCAGCCAAGCGACACAGGCGGTCGAAATCCTCGCTGTGTGCGGTTTCCAGCCATTGCAAAGCGTGAACCGCGGACAGGCGCTTCTGCTCAATTTCCAGCGAACAGTTCATGGCATGTGCCCTCGGTTCTGAAAATACAGATTGAATGATATCTCATGGCCACTACTCCCCGCACGTGATCTTCGCACGATCATGACGGAAGGTCGATATCTACGATCAGAGGCAAAAAGAGAGTTCGGCTGAGTCGAAAAAAGTGATATCACAAAGACATCACTTAATCGGTTCAGTTCCAAAGCTATACAAATATATTCTGTTGTACAACTTTTTATAAAGTTTATACGATCACTGCCGACAGATGGATCAGAGCGACGCGCGGCCAGCCCTGACGCTTCCTGCAAAACGTCGCCAACACCATTGAACCCCGAGAAAAAAGGACCGTTCTCACCGACAAAAACCCAATTGCCCCGCTTGGGGTTGTGAGAGCTGCATGAATATTCTTGCCCCTGCCGTGTACCTGACCAACCGCCTGCGCTTTCCTGCCAAGTTTGCGGTGCTGGCCATCATCGTTCTGCTTCCGCTGTCCTTGTTGGGCGCCCGCCTGCTGCATCAACTCAATACGAGCATCGAAAACATCCATTCCGAGCAAGTCGGTCAGCGCTATTTGATGGACGTCACCCCCGTGCTGCGCCTGTCGATGCTGCAAAGAGCGTTGACCAACCGCTTGCTCAGCGGGGATCAAACCGCCCAGCCCGACCTCGCCGCCAACCAGACCAAACTCCTGGATGCCTACACCAAACTGGAAGCCACGGACCGCCAGTTCACCGTCGAGCTGGAAACCGGCGATCGGGTGCAGCGCCTGCGTTCCGGGGCCGAAGGGTTGATCAGTCAGACCAAAACCGGGGCCGACCCGGCAAGCATGTTCGACGCATGGAGTGAACAGCTGACCCAGACGCTGAATTTCATCTACTTCGTCTCCGCCACCTCCGGGATGGTCCTCGACGAAGACTACGCCTCGCTGTTCCTGATCGATCAAAGCACCATACGCCTGCCGCGCCAGATCAACGTGGTTGGCCAGTTGCGCGGCCTGTCGAGCGGCCTCCACGAAGGCCAGCCGCTGACAGATGCCACCCGTGGCACGCTCAAGTCGTTGCTCAAGCAGGAAACCCAGATCCGCCAGGAATTGCTGCAGAGTCTGAGCCTGCTGCGCCGCAAGGAGCCGGCCCTTGCCGATCGCATCCAGTCCCCCGTCACCAGCGGGCTTTCGAGTCTGGATGGCTTTCGCAATGACGTGGAAACCCTGATCGCCTCACCGCAAAACACCATCAGCGGCATGCAGGGGCTGCCGGCCAAAGGCAACGCCGTGGTCGCCGAGCTGTACAAGGCGCAGGACGCCTTGCAGGCGGCACTGTCTGCGGTGCTGGAGCAACGGGTTCAGGACAAGTCGGCAGAACGCGCCGCCATGCTGGCCATGTTCGCCATCGCCGGCCTGCTGCTGATCTATGCCTTCAGCGGGATCTACAGCGCCATGCGTCGGGCCATGGAAGCCATGTTGAGCGCCACCCGCCGCATCGCCCAGGGCGATCTCACCGCACGGGTCAACGTCGCTGGCAAAGACGAAATGGCCGACATCGGGACCGGTTTGAATCACATGGTTCAGGCTTTCGGTGAATCCCTTGCCCAGGTCGAGCGCAGTTCCAGCTCGGTGTCAGACGCCGCAGCCCGCCTGAGTGCGTCCATCGACCGGGCCAAAGTGTCGATGAACGCTCAGCAAGGTGAAACCGAACAGGTCGCCACCGCCATCAACGAAATGACCGCCAGTGTCGCCGACGTCGCCCAGAACACCGAAGGCGCGGCCCGTGCAGCGGAACAGGCCAGCCAGGCCTCGGGCAAAGGCTTGGGCGTCATGCAGCAGACCCGCCAGACCATCGAGGCGCTGGCCGGCGAAGTTGACCTCAGCGCGCAGAAGGTTGCGGCCCTCGCGCTGCACAGTCAGGAAATCGGCGGGGTCATTGAAGTGATCCGCAACATCGCCGACCAGACCAACCTGCTCGCCCTCAACGCCGCCATCGAAGCCGCCCGCGCCGGCGAGCAAGGCCGTGGCTTTGCCGTGGTCGCCGATGAAGTGCGGACCCTGGCGTCCCGTACGCAGAACTCCACCGCGGAAATCCAGCGGATCATCCAGCAATTGCAATTGGCGACCAGCGCCGCCGTGGAGCAGATGAAAGCGGGCAAGGACCGGGCGCAGGAGTGCCTGACGTCGGCCGATCAGACGTCATCGAGCCTGAACGCGATCAACGAAGGCGTGGAGTCGATCGTCGGCATGAACACCCAGATTGCCAGCGCTGCCGTTCAGCAGCACGCCGTGTCCGAGGACATCAACCGCAACGTCACCGAGATCCGCAATGGCACCTTCGTGTTGATGGAAGGCATCGAGGACAATGCGGTAACGGCGGACGAACTGTCGCTGCTGGCCGGCGAACTGCGTACCGTGGTCGGTCGCTTCAAACTCTGAGGACCGGGCGCAGCGCAAAATGCCGCGCACCCTTCAGCCATCGTTCAAGGGATCTGGGCCCCCGCCACTGCCACGTACACCGAGTACAACGAGGTGTTCGCGGTGATGAACAGGCGGTTGCGGCGAGGGCCGCCGAAGGTCAGATTGGCTACCTTCTCCGGCAGGCGGATCTTGCCCAGTAAGGTGCCGTCGGCGGCGAAGCACTGCACGCCGTCGCCGGCACTGGTCCAGACATTGCCCTGCACATCCACGCGCATGCCGTCCGGCACGCCCGGCTCTATCACCGCGAACACCCGCGACTGCCCCAGCTCACGCCCATTGATGACCTCGAAGGCTCGGATGTGGTGGGGGCCGTCAGGGTCGTGGGAGCGACCGGAATCAGCGACGTACAGGGTCTGCCCGTCCGGGGAGAAGGCCAGGCCGTTGGGTTGCACAAAATCGTTGGCCATGCAGGCAATCTCACCGCTGTCCGGGTCGATCCGGTAAACATGGCGGCCCGGCTGCTCTTCTTCGGCCTGATAACCCTCGTAATCGGTGAGGATGCCGTAGCTGGGATCGGTGAACCACACCGCGCCATCGCGGTGCACCACCACATCATTCGGCGAGTTCAAGCGCTTACCTTCAAATCGCTCGGCCAGCACCGTGATCGAACCGTCCGGTTCGGTGCGGGTGACGCTGCGGGTGCCGTGCTCGCAGGTGATCAGCCGGCCCAGCAGGTCGCGGGTGTTGCCGTTGGCAAAATTCGACGGGGTGCGGAAGGTCGACACGCCCTGCTCCGGGGTCCAGCGCAACATGCGCTGGTTGGGGATATCGCTCCACAACAGATAGCCGCCGTCGTTGAACCACACCGGCCCTTCGGCCCAGCGGCACTGGTCATACAGGCGCTCAAGCTGGGTGTTGGGCAGGATCAGGCGGTGAAAACGCTTGTCATGGCATTCGTAGAGGTCGTCGGACACAGGTTCGATCCTTAATTCAGGCGCGGGCATTTTTGCGTCCGCTGACAGCGGTAATCACCGCGATGATGATCAGGCCGGTGAGGATCAGCCGCACCCCGGCACTGGCGCCAAAGGTGTTGAGCATGCTCACCAGCAGGTAGAGGAACAGCGACGCGCCCCAGATGCCCGGCACGTTGGAAAACCCGCCCGCCACCGAGGTCCCGCCAATCACCACGACGGCGATGGAGGCCAGCAGGTATTCCTCGCCCATGCCCAGCGACGCGCCCCCGGAAAACCCGGCCAGGGTCAGTCCGCAGAGGCTGCCGAACACCGCACACAGCACGTAGGTGGCGAAGCGCATACGGCCAACCCGGATGCCGGCCAGTTCGGCGGCGCGGGCGTTTTGCCCGATGGCCAGGACCGAGCGACCGTAGCGGGTGCGGGTCAGCACGTAACCCATGAGCACCGCCACGGCGATCACCACAATGGCCAGATACGGCACGCCGAATACGCGGCCCGTGGCGAAGGTGTAGAAACCCTCTGGTGGCGGCACCCGCACGCTGCGGCCATAGGCAATCGCCAGGGATTGCAGGATGAAGCTGGCCGACAGCGTCGCGATGATCGGCGGAATGCGCAGCAGGCGGATCAGCGCGAAATTGCCGCAGCCCACCAGCACACCGATGCCCAGCACGCCGATCACGCCCAGCCAGATGTTCGCGTCCTGGCCGTCCATGAGCTTCATGCCCAAGGCGCCACTCAAGGCGATGTTGGCCGGAATCGACAGGTCGATGTTCCCAGGCCCGGTGCTGATGACGAACATCTGGCCGATGCCGACAATCGCGAAGAACGTCGAGAACGCCAGCGCCCCAGACAGTAAGGCGCCTGCGCCCTGCCCGCCGGTGAACACCAGCGTCGCCGCCCAGATCAATAACGCCGCCAGGAATGACCACAGCCACGGCTTGCCGCGCAGCGCTGCAAGAGTTGAAGTGCTCATAGCGGACGTACCTCCATACGATTGACCGCCGCACGCAGCGCCAGCACGAAAATCAGAATCGCGCCCTGGGCGCCGATCTGCCAGTCAGGCGAGATGCGGATGAACGACAGCAGCGAACCGGCCAGCACCAGGGTCAGCGCGCCGAGCACCGCGCCCATGGGTGATACCCGCCCGCCGACGAATTCGCCGCCGCCGAGGATCACCCCGGCGATGGACAACAGGGTGTAACGCAGGGCCACATTGGCGTCGGCGGACGTGGTCAGCCCCACCAGAAACAGCCCGGACAACACGCCGAAGCCTCCGGCCATGGCGTACATCGCCACTTTGATACGCAGCAGCGACCAGCCGGCCTTGGCGATCGCCAGCGGATTGCCGCCGGCCCCGCGCAGCACCACGCCGACCGTGGAGCGCATCAGGAAAAAGTGCATCGCCAGCCCGAGCACGATGCAGACGATGATCGCCAGCGGAATCAGCGGCGGCTTGATCCGCACCAGCGCTTGCAGCCACTGCGGCGCCGTCCCGCCGGGCGAAGGCAACAGCAGAATCGCGCCGCCGACCCAGATGAACGACATTCCCAGGGTGACAACAATCGACGGCAGGTTGCGGCTGTGGATCAGCGCGCCGAGCACCGCATAAACGCCCACGCACCCGGCCAAGGCCAGCCAGCCGAGAAACGGGTGTTGATCGAGCAGCGTCACCGCCACGCAGGCGACGAAGCTGATGAAACTGCCCATGGACAGATCCAGATCGTTGACGCTGATGATCAGCATCTGCGCGATGGTCGCCAGGGCGATCGGCACCGCCAGGTTGAGCATCAGATTCAGGCCCATGTAGCTCATGGCCCGGGGCTGCATGATGAAGATGGTCGCCAGCAACACCACCAGCGACACCGCCGGCAAGGCCGCGCGGAGCATGCGGGCGCGGCGTGCGGCGTTGTTGCGTGCCGCGACGGGTGCGCGGGCAACGGAATTCAACGGGGCATTCATGGGGTTTCCTCGGCGAAGGAGCTGCGCAGGATGCGCTCCTCGCTCAGTTCACTGCGCGGCATGTCGAGCACCGCCTGGCCGTCGCGGAAGACATACACGTGGTCGCAATAGGTCAGTTCTTCCAGCTCGGTGGTGTACCAGATGAAGGTACGGCCCCGGGCCGCCTCCTCCATCAGGATCGAGTACACCTCGCGCTTGGTGCCGACGTCGACGCCGCGCATGGGATCGTCCATCAGGATGATCTGGCTGTCGGAGGCCAGGGCCCGGGCAAACAACGCTTTTTGCTGGTTGCCGCCGGACAGCGACAGGATCGGATTGCTCATGTCCGGGGTGCGGATGCTCATGCGCTTCATCCAGTCGTCGGCCATGGCCTGCTCGGCGTCGGGGTTCAGCAACAGGCCGCGCTTGAGCTGATTGAGCGAGCCGATGGTGATGTTCTCGGCGATGGACCACAGCGCAAACACGCCATCGGTCTGGCGGTCGCCGGCGACGAAACTCGCGCCGCTGCCGTGCTTGACGCAGTCGCGCAGCACCTGGGTCAGTAACTGGCTCTGGCCGTGCCCGGCCAGCCCGGACAGCCCGACGATCTCGCCGGCAAACGCCTGCACCGTGCGTCCATCCGCCTGACGCGCCGGGCGCTGTTCCACGCGGGGGCTGCCCTGCTCGCGTCGGGAGGCGAAATCCTCAGTCGCCTGCTGCTGTTCGCGCGCCGTGCCGCCCATGACTTCCACCAGCGAATCGTGGGTGAAGTCTCGGGCCGCGCGGGTCTCGACGATTCTGCCGTCACGCATCACCGCGATGCGGTCACAGGTGCCGAGCATTTCGCCGAGGATGTGGCTGATCAGCACGATGCTGCCGCCGCCCTCGGCGAAACGCCGCACGTGGCGCAAGAGCTGCTCGGCGACTCGCGCGTCGAGGGATGATGTAGGTTCGTCGAGGATGATCAGATCCAGGCGCTCGTCGACGTTGATGAACGCCCGGGCGATCTCAACCATCTGCCGCTTGCCGATGGACAGGTCAGCAACGATGTCATCGGCTTCGATGCCGTGGCCGGGGAAAATCTGTTCCAGCATGGCTTCGATCAGCTCACCGGCCCGACGCCGCCAGCCAAAACCGCGCAGGGCCGGTGACATCAGCCGGGTGTTTTCCGCGACGTTGAGGTTGGGGCACAGCGACAACTCCTGAAACACGCAGCGAATGCCGTGCTGACGCGCCACTTGCACTGAATAGCCTTGGCGCAGGTCGCGGCCTTCGATCAGCAGTTGCCCGCAATCGGCGGCCAGGGTGCCGGCGAGCACTTGCATCAGGGTCGATTTGCCCGCGCCGTTGTGGCCGATCAGGCCCAGGCATTCGCCGGCGCGCACGCTCAGGTCGACGTCACTGAGGGCGCGCACGGCGCCGAACGATTTGCCGGCGCCGGCGAAGGCCACCCGCACAGGTCCATTTGCGTTCATGGTCGGAATTCCTTGGCGGGCCGCAGGCAGCGCGGCCTGCTTTGCTTACATGGACAGGCTCACAGGGGAAAGCTCACAGGGAAGCGGCGGGCTTGAGCTTGGCGACGTCGTCGACGCTGTAGGTTTCGCTGACGATCCCGCCCTTGGGCAGGTCCTTCAGGCTGGCGTCGAGGGTCTGCTGGGTGACGGTAACCGCTGGCGACAACAGGTCATGGGGCATCTGCTTGCCGTCGAGCAACTGCTGCGCGACATAGAACGCCAGGCTGGAAATGCTCGGTCCGCTGCTGATGGAGAAGCTCTGATAGCCCTGGGTGTCGCTTTGTTTTTTCCACCAGCTCAGCTCTTCTTCGCGGTTGCCAAAGATGATCGCCGGCAGCGGACGCCCTGCTGCGACAAAGGCCTGGGCAATGCCGACACCTTCGCCGCCCTGGGTCACCACGGCGTCGACTTTCGGCAGACTGGGCAGCACGCCGGAAACGGCTTTCTGCGCCACGGTCGGCGACCAGTTGCCGTTCACTTCGCCGATCACTTTCAGGTTCGGGTGTTTCTGCGCGCCAGCGGTGATGCCTGAGTGAATGCGCTCGTCCACCGACACGCCGGCCAGGCCGCGCACTTCCAGCACATTGGCGCCCTGGGGGAAGCGCTCGGACAGGTAATCCATCTGCTCGATGCCGGTCTGTTTGAAGTCCATGGAGATGCGGTAGGCGCAAGGCTCGGAGACCGTGCCGTCGAAGGACACGACGATAATGCCGGCATCGCAGGCCTGCTTCACCGCACCGTTGAGCGCCGTCGGCGAGGAGGCGTTAATGACGATGGCGTCATAGCCCTGCAGGATCAGGTTCTGGATTTGCGCGGCTTGCTCGGTGGCCTGATTCTCCGCCGTGGTAAAGCTGTCAGCCGACGCGATCAGGCCATCCTTGACGGCTTTGTCTGTGGTCTGCTGCCAGCTGGCGAGCATCAGTTGGCGCCAGGAGTTGCCGGCGTAATTGTTGGAGAGCGCGATCTTCTTGTCAGCCGTATCGGCGTGGGAAGCGTCGGGCAGAGCCATCAGGGGCGCCACGGCCAGTGCGGCACAGAGCAATGAACGGCGTAGCGGATGACGACGACTTTTCATAGTTGAACCCTTGTTATTTTTATGGGGGCTGCAGAGTGGCCGACGGCGTCGGTCGCACCTTTATACGAACAGTACGCGGCGAGTCTGCACTGGCCGGTGCGGAGCGTCAGCGGTCAATCGTGCAGACCTGATGCGGGATCCCGCAAGCGACCTGCAGGATCCTGCGTTCTTTTTGCCGCACAGGGGCCATAATGACCGGACTGCTCCGCTGTTCAGTTCTTTGCAAAAAGCGTTCGATCCAGACAATAAAAACAGGTTGAAGCCCATGGCACAGCGACCGCACACCCTTGCCGAAGACGTGCTGCATCATTTTCTCGGTATCTCCCGCGCCCTCGCCGGCCAGCTGGATTTCCAGTCGATGATCGACGCCGTCTCCCGGGAAATCAGCCCGATCCTGCCCCACGATCACCTCGATGTATGCCTGTTCATCCTCGACGGCCGCGAGCACATCACCTATGAAAGCGGCGTTCACACGCTGTGGGGCGATGTCGCTCAACCGATGCCGGTGCACACCAGCCCCATTCGTGCGGTGCTGTTGGGTGAGCAGGCGTTTCTGTTGACCCACGACGCCATGAACGACGCACGCTTCGCCTTCCCCGGCGCCGTCAACCACCCGATTTTCGATGCCCGTCTGCGCAGTCGCTTGCACGTGCCCCTGCGCGCGCGGGGCGAAATCATCGGCGCCCTGAGCTGTTCGAAACACACCGAGCATTTCTACACCCTGGATGACGTGCGCCACACCCAGCACGTCGCCGATCTGCTGGCCTCGTACGTGTACGCCCTGCGCCAGACCGAACAGGCCAAACAGTTGGCGATTGCCGAAGCCCAAGTGCGTGCGCGGGAGGAAGGTCTGCGCCAGGGCGCGCTGCGCCTGACCGAGGAGCTGGAGCGCGAACGTCAGCGGGTCGGCATGGACTTGCACGACCAAACCCTCGCCGACATGACCCGTCTGCACCGACGCATCGCCCGCCTGCAAACCCTGCCCAGCGTGCCGGGCGAGGACTTGCGTGGCATCGCCTGCTCGCTCAAGGACAGCATGCAGGAGCTGCGGCAACTGATCGATGCGGTCAAGCCGACGGTGCTGCAGTTGTTCGGCTTCGAAGAAGGCGTTGAAGATCTGTTGCGGCGCAGCGTACGCGACAGCGGCCTGAGCATCGAAACGCGTTTGCAGGACAACACCGACGGCATGGGCGATCGCTTGCCGGAGTCGGTGAAGGTCGCGGTGTTCCGCATCATTCAGGAAGCGGTGAACAACGCGATCAAGCACGCCATGCCGGACAGCATCGTCATCCACATCAACCACACGGGCGGGCTGTTACAGCTGACGATTGACGATGACGGCGTGGGGCTGGACCTCGGCCACCGGCTTAACAGCGGCGGCATTCAGAACATGCAGGTGCGTGCGCAACTGATGGCGGCGCAGCTGTATATCGAACGCGGGCCCCACGAGCGAGGCACGCGCGTAAGGGTGTGCCTGCCGCTGGCTGCTCTGGACCTGGTTGATGAGGCGGCAGCGGTTTCCGGGCCTGCGCTTTTAACGGAGGCACCATGCAAGTCCTGCTGATTGAAGACGACCCGGTGCATCGGGCGTTCCTGCGCGAAGTGATCGAAGTGGCACTGCCGGAATGCACGCGTTTGCTGGAGGCTGAAGACGGTCAGATCGGCGAGCGGTTGTTCAGCGAAAGCCCGGTGGATGCGGTGGTGATGGACTTGCAAATGCCCTGCCGCACCGGGGTCGAAGCGGCCAAAACTATTTGGCGGCAGCAGCCGGACACGTCGATTCTGTTCTGGTCGAATTACTCGGACGAGGCCTACGTGCGGGGCATCGCGCGGATCGTGCCTCAGGGCGCGGCCTACGGTTACATCCTCAAGACCGCCTCGGAAGAGCGCTTGCGTCTGGCCTTGCGGGGCTTGTTCATCGAGCAGCAGTGCGTGATCGACCGCGAGATTCGCGGCGTGCAGCTCAAAGCCCACGATCAGTTGTCCGGGCTGAGTGATGGCGAATACGAGGTGCTGCAGGACATCGCCTTAGGCCTGACCGACCGCACCATCGCCACTCGCCGCAACCTGTCGCTGCGCAGCGTGCAGAACCGGTTGCAGCAGCTTTACGAAAAGCTCGGGGTCTACCAGCCCGATGCGGCTGGGGAGCGCAGCACCGCTTTCAACCTCCGCGCCCGCGCCGTCAACATCGCCCTGCTCCGCCGCCTGCTCAACCGCACCGCGCTGGAACAGGCCGAAGCCGAACTGCAACTGTGGCTGAAAAACCCCGGGCGGCATCGGGTTGGAGGGGACTGAGGGAAGATCAAGAGCGTCGGCCTAAGGGCCTCGGGTTTCGCCTTCGGCGACTTACTTTTGAAAAGCACCAAAAGTAAGCAAAAGTGCCTGCTCCTGGTTTGGCCCCTCGTACCTCGGGGTTCCTTCACTCCGGTCTCGCTCCGTGGGCCCGCCGCCATCCGCCATCCATGGCGGGGGGCGGCTCTCGCGGCATCCATGCCGCTCGGCCCACTCCACGAGACCTCCGTTCAGCCTGCACCAAAGTCGCGTTTTGCGGTGCTTGAACTACCGCGGAGAAGATCAAAAGCAGATCACAAGCAGGTCAAAGGCATCCCGGCTAAAGCCGGTCCTACTGTCAGAGGCGGTCCCACTGGGTGAACGCGATTTCACTGTAGGAGCCGGCTTGCTGGCGAATGCATTGTGTCAGTCGATATATTCATACCTGACCCACCGCGTTCGCCAGCAAGCCGGCTCCTACAGGGGGTCGCATGCCGGTTGGAAAGACTGTGCAAACGCACGTCAACACACCACAACTCGCGTTTGCCGTTTGCCGTTTGCCGTTTGCTGTTGCTGTTGCTGTTGCTGTTGCTGTGCTTTTGATCCTCATACACAAATATTTCAGACGACGACAATCGCGACTTGGGCGCTGGCCGAACGTAGACGACGCGCAGTGGGTCGAGCCGCATGGATGCGGCGAGAGCGCCGTCAGGACATGGATGTCCGTTCGGCGCGGGCCCACGGAGCGTCGTCGGAGTGAGGGTATTCCGACGCAGGAGGAACCAAGCCAGGAGCAAGCACCCTTGGTAACTTGGGGTGCTTTTCCAAGTAACTCGCCGAAGGCGAAACAGTCTGCCCCCAGGCAGACGCTTTTGACCCTGGGGAACACGGCATCCTCTTCGCTTGTCGATTAATGCGAGACCGCGACGCGTCGCTCAACTGAACGATGTCACCCAGGAGTATTGCCCATGTGCAGGAACCACACGCGTAACCCCATTCTTTGCCTCATCCCGCCCTACCTGCTGGACCAGATTGCGCGCAACGGCACCAAGGCCCAGCGCGAAGCCGCCCTGCGCACCCGGGCCAAAGACAACACCTTTCGCTCCCTGCGCCTCAGCGCACAACCCGACCGACGCCTGGTTCACCTGGCCGCTGCGCCACTCACTGGCAAACGCCGTTCCATCTACACCGCCGACGGCGGCGAAACCCTGCCCGGCACCCTGGTCCGCGGTGAAGGCCAGCCCGTCAGTGGCGATGTGGCCGTCGACGAAGCCTACGACGGCCTCGGCGCCACCTTCGATTTCTTCTTCGACGTCTTCGACCGCAACTCCATCGACGACGCCGGCATGGCCCTCGACGCCACGGTGCACTTCGGCAAGGACTACAACAACGCCTTCTGGAACTCCGCACAGATGGTCTTTGGCGACGGCGACCAGTCGCTGTTCAACCGCTTCACCATCGCCCTGGACGTGATCGGCCACGAACTGGCCCACGGCGTCACCGAAGACGAAGCCGGCCTGGTCTACTTCAACCAGGCCGGCGCGCTGAACGAATCCATGTCCGACGTGTTCGGCTCGCTGATCAAACAGTACGCCCTGAAACAAACCGCCGAGCAGGCCAGCTGGCTGATCGGTGAAGGGCTGTTCACCGACAAGATCACCGGCAGCGCGCTGCGCTCGATGAAAGCCCCCGGCACCGCGTTCGATGACAAAGTGCTCGGCAAGGACCCGCAACCCGGTCATATGGACGACTTCGTCCATACCTACGACGACAACGGCGGCGTGCACATCAACTCGGGCATCCCCAACCATGGGTTTTATCAAGTGGCGACGCGCATTGGCGGTCATGCCTGGGAGAAAGCCGGGCGCATCTGGTACGACGCGCTGCGCGATTCGCGTCTGCGCCCCAATGCCGGCTTCGTGCGCTTTGCGCGGATCACCCACGACATCGCCGGTCGGCTGTACGGTGTAGGCGAAGCAGCACAAATCGCGGTACAAGAAGGCTGGGCGGCCGTGGGCATCAACGCGCAATGATCCGCCATGACGAGGAACCATCAAGATGCGTATCTCATTCAGCGAAAGCGGCGGGGTCGCCTATTTTCCCGGGCTGAACAAGCCCAACACCATCGAAGTGGACGCCCTGCCGGAGGGCGACCAGAAAGAGCTGCGGCAACTGGTCGACGCCTCCGAGTTCTTCGCGTTGCCGGAAGGCCGACACCCGGCCCGTGCGCTGCGCGGCATGCAGCATTACACGCTGACCATCAGCGAAGGCGACCGGGAGCGCACTGTCTGCGTCCCCGCGCCTGTCGCGTCTGGCCCGTTGCAGGGCCTGATGCAGTGCGTCAGGCGCCACGTATCCAGCTAGCCCCATGACCGCGCGCCGGGCAAACCGCTATGCTCGGCGCCCTCGCTCCCTGCCCATCAGGAATCCCGTGCCCAACCTTCTCTCATCTGCCCTCCGTCGAATCACGCTAACAGCCCACACTGCCAACGCGTCACAGGGTGCTGATCGATGATGCCCGTCCGCCGCCTGTGCCTGGTCCTCGGCGACCAGCTGTCCTTCGACCTGGCCTGCGTTGCCGAGCTCGATCCCGAGCGCGACGCCGTGCTGATGGTCGAGGTCATGGAAGAAGCCACCCATGTTCCCCATCACCCGCAAAAGATCGCCCTGATCTTCAGCGCCATGCGCCATTTCGCCCAGGCGCTGCAGGAGCGGGGCATCATCGTGCAGTACGTGACGCTGGACGACCCGCTGAACACCGGCTCGGTGCCCACTGAATTGCAGCGCTGGCACGCGTCGTTGCAAGCCGAAGAAGTCCACGCCACCGAGTGCGGCGACTGGCGTCTGGAGCACTCGGTCCGGGAATGCGGACTGCCGCTGGTGTGGCACAGCGACACGCGCTTTTTGTGTTCCCGCGAGGATTTTGCCCGGTGGGCCAGCGGCAAGGTTCAGCTGCGCATGGAATTCTTCTACCGGGAGATGCGCCGCAAGCAACGATTGCTGCTCAACAGCGACGGCACGCCGGTGGGCGGTGCCTGGAACTTCGACGCGGAAAACCGCAAAGCGCTGCCGAAGAAGGTCTCGGCGCCCTACCCCGCGCGTTTTGCCCCGGACGCCATCACCCGCGACGTGCTGACGCTGGTGCGTGAGCGGTTCTCCGGCCACTACGGTTCGCTGGACGATTTTGACTACCCGGTGACCCACGCCGACGCCCAGGCCCTCTGGCAGTATTTTCTCGATTACGGGCTGGCAGCGTTTGGCGACTATCAGGACGCCATGGCCACTGACGAGCCCTTCCTGTTCCATGCACGCATCAGCGCGGCGCTGAACATTGGTCTGCTGGATCTGCGCCAGCTGTGCAGCGACGTGGAATCGGCGTACTGGTCGGGCAGCGTCGCGCTGAACGCGGCTGAGGGCTTCATACGCCAGCTGATCGGCTGGCGGGAATACGTGCGCGGCGTCTACTGGCTGAAGATGCCGGAATACGCCGAAGGCAACGCCTTCGGCAACACTCGCGCGCTGCCGGAGCTCTACTGGACCGGGCAGACCAAAATGAACTGCATGAGCCAGGCCATCGGTCAGAGCCTTGAACACGCCTACGCCCACCACATCCAGCGGTTGATGGTCACCGGCAACTTTGCGCTGCTGGCCGGCATCGCGCCGAAGCAGATCTGCGAGTGGTACCTGGCGATCTACATGGACGCCTTCGAGTGGGTCGAGCTGCCCAACACCTTGGGCATGGTCATGCACGCCGATGGCGGCTATCTCGGTTCCAAGCCGTATTGCGCCAGCGGCCAGTACATCAAGCGCATGTCCGACTACTGCGGCAGCTGCGCCTACAAGGTCAAGGAAAGCACGACGGAGGACGCCTGCCCCTTCAATTCGCTGTACTGGCATTTCGTGATGCGCCACAGCAACCTGCTGCGGGCCAATCAACGGATGGGCATGGTCTACAAAAATCTCGACCGAATGACCGAAGCCAAACAGGACGCGCTGTGGCAAAGGGGCGAGGCGCTGCTGGGCAAACTCGACGCCGGAGAGGCCATTTGAAGAAGAGCGAGCTGCCGGTGAAGACCTGCGCAGTGTGCGGGCTGCCGTTCACCTGGCGGAAAAAGTGGGCGCGCTGCTGGGACGAGGTGCGTTACTGCTCGGAGCGCTGCCGGCGGGGCAAGCGCTCGGAGACGTAAAGGGTTCAATCAGCGTCAGTGGGCACACACGGGATGACCCGACTGATCAATGGACTTGAGCGCGGCTGGCCCTGCCGATGAGCCTGATCAATAACTGCTGCTTGGGGCCTGCCGTGGTTTCACGGGCAACCCTGATCAAGTATTCCTGGGGAACGAGCCCGCCCGCTTCGGCCAGGGCTTCGTAAATGGCAAACAGCCGCGAATCAATCGTCGTCTCCTCGGCGCATTCGATCAGATAGGCAATTCCGGGACTGGCTTGTTCGTTCACGGTGGATCCTCCTTGTTTGTCAGTTACTTCAAAGGAGAGGCACGCACGGCGGGAGTTCCCATTTTCTGGACGGGGCTCACCCGAACGGTGGCACCTGCCTGCCGACAGTCCTGAATATCAGTTTTCGCTTGCCAAAAGCCGGTTGCGCCCTTAAACAGAGCGTGCCGTTTCAGCACCCGCGACGACTTGCCGCGCCCTTTCTGCCCGTTGCGTCCTCGCAACCCGGCGTCGCGACAGGCATGCCGAAGCGCCCAGACACCTGCAAATCATGGAGACGCCAGGTAAACCCGATGACAGGAAATACGTCAGACACACTCCCCCGCACCCGCCGCGCACCCAAGGGTGAAAAGCGCCGCGAAGAACTGCTCGACGCCGCGCTGCAATTGTTTTCGCTGGAGGGCTACACCGGCGCCTCCATTGCCCGCATCGCCGACATCGTCGGCATCTCGGTGGCGGGCGTGCTGCATCACTTCCCCAACAAGGTGGCCCTGCTGATGGGCGTGCTCGCGCGTCGCGACGAGGTCAATCACAAAGTGATCAGCAGCTTGCACAGCGAGCCGACACTGCAGGGCTTCGTCAGCGGCCTGCGGCAGATCAACCGTTCCAACGCGACGGCGCCCGGCGTGATTCGCGCGTTCAGCATGCTCAACGCCGAAAGCCTGGTGGACAGCCATCCGGGGTGGGAGTGGTTTCAGTCCCGCTACGTGACGATTCACGGGCGCATGCGCGCACGGCTCGACCATCTGGTGGCCACCGGCGAAGTGCGTGGGGATGTGGATCTGGACGCGCTCATTCACCAGATTCTGGCGATGATGGACGGGCTGCAGCTGCAATGGCTGCGCTTCCCGGAGAAAGTCGATCTGGTGCAGCGGTTCGACAGCTACATGGCGCAGGTCGAGCGCGATATCCGCGCATAAAAAATGAGGCGATCCGGACTGGCCGGATCGCCTCACTCTCTGTATCTCAAGCCCAGGTTGTCACTCGGTTCAGGCCTCAGCCAGCGCCGGGATCAACTCCCGACGCCGGCCAGTGTTTCAGCCCTCGCCAATAGCGCTCAATCAGTACTCGGTGTTGCCGTCGTAGTCCGTGTTGCCGTTGGCTGCGTCGGTGTCTTCGGTCTGATCAAGCACACCGCCGGTCTTCACCGCTGGCAAGGTCACTTTGACCGAGTTCAGCGCCGAACGTGGCAGCGGGTTGCTGGTGGTGGTCGACAGTTCCTGACGGAACGAGTTGACCAGCTTGGCGTTCAGACGGATGTCGTCCGAGGCCGCGCCCAGGCTGATGTTGAAGGTGTCAGCATCGATCACCCACTGCTTGCTCGCCTCGTCGAAGTACGCCAGCGAACGATCGTTCAGTTCGATGGTGACGTGACGGGTTTCGCCCGGCTGCAGGAAGACCTTCTTGTAGCCTTTCAGCTCTTTGACGGCGCGCTCGACTGTCGGGTTCTGCTGGCCGACGTACAGCTCGGCGACTTCGGAACCGGCACGCTTGCCGCTGTTGGTCAGGTCGAACGAGACCTTGATCGGCGTGTTGCCCACTGCAACGCCCGGGGTGACCGAGATGTTGTTGTAGGTGAACTGGGTGTACGACAGGCCGTGACCGAACGCGAACAGCGGTTTGGTGTTGGTCTTGTCGTAGCCACGGTAACCGAGCATGGTCAGGTCGTTAGCGTAGGTAATTTCCTTGACCTTGGTGCGGGTGTTATCGAAGTTCGGGAAATCCTTGTACAGCGGATTGTCTTCGATGTTGCGTTCGATACTGATCGGCAGCTTGCCCGACGGGTTGACCTTGCCGAACAGGATCTCGGCCAGGGCCTGACCACCGTTCTGACCCGGGTAGAACGCGTGCAGCGCAGCCGGCACCTGGTCGATCCAGTCGCTCATTTTCAGCGCGGTACCGCCGTGCATGGTCACCACGGTGTTCGGGTTGGCCTTGGCGATGTTCTGGATCAGCTCGTTCTGGTACTCAGGCAGATCGAAGCTGTGGTCGAAACCTTCACCTTCGTATTCCGAGCTGTTACCCACGGCAACCACGACCGCGTCGTATTGCGACAGGTCGGAAGGTGCGGTCAGCGAAGCGGTCGACATCTGCACGCCCACCAGGCCGCCCATGGTCGACAGGTAACCGTCACGGCGCGAGTACTCAAGCTTCACGTCGTAAGCCTTGCCGGCTTCCAGCTTGATCTTGCCGGAAACAGGAATGGTCGGCGGAATGCTCTTGTTGGTGATGTTCTCACCGTCGCCGTTGTCGATGATCTTCTCGCCGTTGACCCACAGACGCACTGCGCCGTCGGCACGGACTTTGAAGACCTGGTCGCCGCTGATGGTCGGTGTGACCTGACCGCTCCAGCGAATCGAGGTGTTGGCGGTGTCGCCGTTGCTCGGCACGCTGTCGGTGGACCAGTCCAGATTGACGTAGGTGTCGATCTGGGTGGCCGACGGGTCGCCGGACCAGGTGGCGTTGTTGAAGTACTCGGTCTTCATGCCGGCAACGCTGTTGCCTTTGCTGTCGGTGGTGGTCCAGTGCATCGCTGTCGGGTCAAGGGACAGGGTGTCAAGGAACTCGACCTGAGCGCCCGGGGCGATCTGGCGCAGACCGCTCAGCTCGCTGATGTAACGGGTGGCATCAACGTGAGCACTGCCGAAACCGGTCGGCGGCGCGTACTTGGCCAGGTCGCCAACGACGGCGATGCGCTTGACCTTGTTCTTGTCCAGTGGCAGCACGTCGCCCTGGTTTTTCAGCAGCACGATGCCTTCGCGAGCGATGTTCAGAGCGACCTTGTTGCTGGTGGCGCTGTTCATGTTGTGCGTGGTCAGCGGTGCGAACTTGTCGAACTGGTACAGGTAGATGTTCTTGAGGATGCGGCGGACCTTGTCGTCGATGGTCGCCATGTCCAGCTCGCCGCTGTCCAGGTACGGCTTGAGCACCTTGCTGTTCATCTGGCCGCCCATCATGTCCAGGTCGGTGCCGGCTTGTGCCGCTGGCAGACCGTGGACGACGGCGTTGTAGTCACTCTGGACCAGACCCTTGAAGCCCCATTCCTTTTTCAGGATATCGGCGATCAGGTGCTTGTTCTCGCAAGCGTACTCGCCGTTCACCTTCTGGAACGAGCACATCATCATCGCCACGGTGCCGTTCTTGGTGGCGGACTCGAACGGCGGCAGGGTCATCTCGCGCAGGACGCGCTCAGGCATGATCTGATTGAGGATGAAACGGTTGGTTTCCTGATCGTTACCGGCGTAGTGCTTGGCTTCTGCCCAGACGCGACGCTGCTGGATACCGTTGATCACCGCTGGACCCAGGCTGGCGCCGAGGAACGGGTCTTCACCGGAGAGGTATTCGAAGGCACGGCCGCTCCACGGCATGCGGTACAGGTTCATGCCCGGACCGGTGACGAACTGGTAGCCGCCACTGGCGGTGTCGTAGCCCAGGGCGCGGCCGAAGTCGATGGCGCGACGCGGGTTGAAGGTGGCCGCCAGGTTCGGGCCGGACGGATAGACCACGCCCGGATCGTTGCCTTCGCTGGTGTAACGGATACCTGCGCCGCCGTCAGCGCCGTGGATCTGTGGCACGCCGTACTGGGTCAGCGGCTTGACGTCCCAACCACCGATACCGCCGATGTAGGCCAGCTTTTCTTCCTGAGTCATCTTCGCCAGGGTTTTTTCTGCCGCTTTGTCAGCGCGCAGTTCCTTGGCCGCCAGTTGCTCTTGGGTCGTGGTGTCGGCTGCGTTGGCGTGGCAGATGGCCAGGCTCAACAAAGCCAGTGCCGAGTGGGCACCGAAAGTTTTACGGTTTCGCATAGGGGACGCTCTCCAAGTATCACCCGCGCTCATTTGTCGCAGTTGACACGCCACAAGCCTTTGTTTCAGGCAGTCAGCTGCCTATACCGAAGTTCTCGAAAGAACATCGGTGAATCGGAAAGTGGCGTTACAACGTGACGATGAGTGTGGGCAATTTGATCTTCTGTAACTAACGTTAATGGCGATGAGCCACCGAACTGCACGAGCGTTGCCCGAGACGTTTAAATTAAGGCAATTGTTTTCAAGTGATGTCAAACAAAATAATCAATCTCGAACAAACTCGACATTTTTTGATACATCACCTGAACTCTTGCTAAACCTACAGGTCTGTAGGTTTAGCAATTTGCACCGCTCAACGCCTGAAACCCCGTAAACACTGGGTTTCACCCCCAAAGTAGGCGGTGAGCCCACGCTGAAGCCAGCGTTGCGATCCTTTCAAACACATGACAAACATTGGAGAAACATCACATGAAACTGCCAGTACTGGGCGCCATCGCCGCACTGACCCTGTCGTTTGCAACTGCAACAATGGCCGCTGACTCCGACACTCAGGAAACTGTTTCCGGTGCAGCAGATTCGACTGTCATGAGCCAGACACAAGATGCAAAAGCGGTGAAGAAAGCCACCAAACAGAATCAGGCTGATGAAAACAAGCGTGGCCGTCCGACGACTAACACTTCGTCTGCGACAAACTAACGCATTCAGTTAGTTACTGTTTTATTACGGCTGTTTATTCATCACCCCGAGGTCTCGTCAGAGACCTCACTTATTTGAATCCCCGTTGTGTCCATAAAACTGTCCCCTATCAATAGCCAACAATTGACCGCGCACTCGGCCGAAGCGCTGTGTGCGTGGCTGTTGGCCAATGCCGGGCTGAAGACAGGTGACCTGGAACGGGCACAGCGGCTGGCTCAGGAATCCGAAGGCAGCTCGCTGACCGAACTGCTGACTCGCCTGGGGCTGGTGTCCGAACTGGACCTGGCCAAGGCGTGGGCCTCCACGCTGCAGGCGCCATTGCTGCTGGCGGAAAACGTGACACTGTCGGGTGAACCGCTGCCGGAGCTGAGCGAGCGTTTCCTGCGCCACTATCGCCTGCTGCCCATCGGCGCCTATGCCGATGGCGTGCACGTATTGGCGGCCAACCCGGGCAATGCCTACGGGCTGGACGCCGTGGCCTACGCCTGCCAGGCGCCGGTGTATGTGTCGGTCGGCGCTGGCAGCGAGGTCGACGGGCTTATAGAGCGTTATTACGGCCAGGGCCGTTCGGCCATGGGTTCGCTGATCGAGACCCTCGACGAACACGGCGGCGCCGAAGAAGACATCGAGCACCTCAAGGACCTCGCGTCCGAGGCGCCCGTGATCCGGCTGGTCAACCTGATCCTGCAGCGCGCCGTCGAGCAACGCGCCTCTGACATTCATATAGAGCCGTTTGAAAGCCAGCTGAAAGTGCGTTACCGCATTGACGGCGTGCTCCACGAAGCGGAAGCACCGCCCTCCAGTTCTTCGGCGGCCATTATTTCCCGACTGAAGATCATGGCGCGGCTGGACATCGCCGAGCGTCGCCTGCCCCAGGACGGCCGCATCATGCTGCGCATTCAGGGCAAAGAGCTGGACCTGCGGGTGAGCACAGTGCCCACCAGTTTCGGCGAGTCGGTGGTGATGCGTCTGCTGGATCGGCAGACCGTCAGTTTCGACTTCCCCAGCCTGGGCATGGACGGCGAGCGCCTGCAGAACTTCCTCGACGTGCTGGAAAACCCCCACGGCATTCTGCTGGTCACCGGCCCCACCGGTTCCGGCAAGACCACCACGCTGTACACCGCGCTGTCACGGCTCAACACCGCCGAGCGCAAGATCATCACCGTTGAAGACCCGGTCGAGTATCAGCTGGAGGGAATTAACCAGATTCAGGTCAAGCCGGCCATCGGCCTGGACTTCGCCGGCGCCCTGCGCTCCATCGTCCGGCAAGACCCGGACGTGATCATGATCGGCGAGATGCGTGACCTGGAAACCTGCCGCATCGCCATCCAGTCGTCGTTGACCGGCCACCTCGTGCTCTCGACCCTGCACACCAACAGTGCCGCAGCGAGTATCACGCGGTTGCTGGACATGGGCGTCGAAAGCTATCTGATCGCTTCCACCGTCAAAGGCATTCTGGCCCAGCGGCTGGTGCGCAGGCTCGATCCGCTCACGCGCATCGCCTTCGAAGCACCGCCGGAACTGGTCGCCGAACACGGTCTGGACCGCTTCACCGATCAGCGCCCGATTACCTTGTATCGCCCCGCCAGCGAATTGCCCGGCGGCGGTTATCACGGCCGCAGCGCGATCACCGAATTGCTGGTCATGAACGAAGAACTGCGCGGCCTGCTGATGCGTCAGGCCGATGCCTCGACGCTGGAACAAGCGGCCCGTCGCGGTGGCCTGCGCACCTTATATGAGGAAGGCCTGCGTCAGGCCGTGGCCGGCGTGACTTCCCTTGAAGAGGTGCTGCGCGTTACGCGTGGCGACTGACCATGGCCCATTTCAAATACCGCGCGCTGGATGCCGACGGCGTCGCCCAACACGGCACCCTCGAAGCCGCTGATCAAAACGCTGCGACCGCGGCCCTGCACAAGCGCGGCCTGTTGCTGCTCAGCCTTGAAGCCAGTACCAACAGCGGCCTGCGCGCGGCGATGCGCCGGGGTGCGATGAACGGCGCGGCGCTGGTGAGTTTCACCCAGCAGCTGGCGACCCTGCTCGGTGCCGGCCAGCCGCTGGAACGCGCCCTGACCATCCTCCTCAAGCAAACCCACGAGCCCAAGCGCCAGGCGCTGCTCGAACGCATTCGCGAGCAGGTCAAGGCAGGTAAGCCGTTGAGTCAGGCGCTGGAGGAAGAGCACGGCCAGTTTTCCAGCCTGTACATCAGCATGGTCCGCGCGGGCGAAGCCGGCGGTTCGCTGGAAAACACCCTGCGTCAGCTCAGCGAGTACCTGGAACGCAGCCAGATGCTGCGCGGCGAAGTGATCAATGCGCTGATCTACCCGATCTTTCTGGTGGTCGGCGTGCTCGGTTCGCTGGCCCTGCTGCTGGCCTACGTGGTGCCGCAGTTCGTGCCGATCTTTCGTGATCTGGGCGTGCCGATCCCTTTCATCACCCAGGCGATTCTGTGGCTGGGGGAATTTCTCAGCGCCTACGGATTGCTGTTGCTTGGCGCCATCGTCGGGCTGATCTGGACCGTCGCCGTGCTGCGCCGCGACCCCCAGCGGCGTCAGCGCCATGACCGGCGCCTGCTGTTTATCAAAGTCATCGGCCCGCTGTTGCAGCGGATCGAAGCGGCGCGTCTGGCGCGCACCCTCGGCACCCTGCTGAGTAACGGCGTCGCGCTGTTGCAGGCGATGACCATTGTTCGCCAGGTCTGCGGCAACTACGCCCTGCGTGCGCAGGTCGAACAGGCCACCGAGTGGGTCAAGGGTGGCGGCACGCTGGCCCAGGCATTCGGCGAGCAACCGCTGCTGCCGGAACTGGCTCTGCAGATGATCGAAGTCGGCGAACAGGCCGGCAACCTCGACGGCATGCTGCTCAAGGTCGCCGACGTGTTCGACGTCGAGGCCAAGCGCGGCATCGACCGTCTGCTGGCCGCGCTGGTGCCGAGCCTGACCGTCGTCATGGCGGTAATGGTGGCGGTGATCATGCTCGCCATCATGCTGCCGTTGATGAGCCTTACCAGTAACATTTGAGGAAATACACATGCCCCGATTCAACGCTGCCCGAGGCCGTCGCCAAGGCGGTTTCACCCTGCTGGAAATGCTCGCCGTGATCGTGCTGCTGGGCATCGTCGCCACCATCGTCGTGCGTCAGGTTGGCGGCAACGTCGACAAGGGCAAATACGGCGCAGGCAAGGCGCAACTCGCCAGCCTCGGCATGAAAGTCGAAAGCTACGGCCTGGACGTCGGCACGCCGCCGGCCAATCTGCAGCAACTGGTGACCAAACCGGCCAATGCCACTGGCTGGGCCGGCCCGTACGCCAAGCCTTCGGACCTGAAAGACCCGTTCGGCCACGCGTTTGGCTATCGCTACCCGGGCGAGCACGGCAGCTTTGACCTGATCTTCTACGGTCAGGACGGCCAGCCAGGCGGTGACGGCTACAAGGCCGACATCGGTAACTGGGAATAACATGCGCGCCCTGCCCCGCGCCCGCGGCTTCACCCTGTTCGAATTGCTGGTGGTGATCGTCCTGATCGGCATCAGCGTCGGCCTGGTGAGCTTTGGCGTGGGTCGGGGTTTGCATGCGGCCAGTGAACGTCGCGCGCTGAGCGAAGTGGTGCAGTCCCTGCGCGCCGCGCGGGTGCAGGCGATCGTCACCGGGCAACCGGCGCAGACGCGCTTTGATCTGCGCAACGGCCGCCTTCAAGGCCCGCACCTGAAGCCGGTGCAACTGCCCACCGACATGCGCGTGCAATTGCAAACTGCCGACGGCCTGGGCCCGGCGTTCGAGTTCTACCCGGACGGCGGTTCCAGCGGCGGCCATCTGCTGCTGGCCCGGGGTGACAAACACTGGCGCGTGGACATCAACTGGCTGACCGGCAACGTTCAGTTGCGCACGCTCAATTGAGGTGTCAGCGCGGTTTCACATTACTGGAGATGCTTGCCGCCCTGGCTGTGCTGGCGGTGTGCAGCAGCGTGCTGGTGGTGGCGTTCGGGCAGAGCGCGCGTGCCTTGCAACAAGCGCAGCGCAGTGACCGGTTGAGTCTGGCCGCGCGTTCGCTGATCGACGAAGCCAGCGCCGGCCGCTTGCAGCCGGGTCGGACCGAGGGCAAGTGGAGCGGCGTGACCTGGCGGATGGATGTCAGCGCGCTGCCCCGCGGCAACGCGCCGGCGACGGCCTGGCGGCTGGACCTTGAGGTCAGCGACGGCGCGCGCCGCGCCCATTACAGCAGCCTGCAAGTGCGCAGCGCGGGCTCCGGAGCCGGGCAATGAAGCGCAGCGCTCAGGGTTTTACCTTGCTCGAAGTGCTGGTGGTGCTGAGCCTGCTCGGCGTGCTGCTGACCATGGTCGGCGCCGCGATCACTGGCGCCAACCGCGCCATGGCCAAGGCCGAGCGCTATAGCACGCGGCTCGACGAAATACGATCGACACAGAACTTCTTGCGCAGCGCCATCAGTCAGGCGCTGCCCCTCGCGGCCGGGGGCTCCGAGCCCGGCCAGGCGCCGGTTTTCGAGGGCGACGCCCAGGCCATGCGTTTCTATGCGCCGCTGCCCGCCACATTGGGCGGCGGTTTGTACCGGCACAGCGTCACGCTGGCGGCGGGTCAGCGTTTGCAGATCAGCCTGGAGCGGTTGCGCGGTCAGGCCTTGCTGCCGGCCGAAGAGCCCCAAGTGTTGTTGCATGAGGTGCGATCGCTGCAATTGAGTTACCGCGGCGTGTCGCCCACCGGTGAGTCGACCGCATGGCTGGATCACTGGCCATGGCCGGGACGATTGCCCATCAGCGTACGCATCGACGCGCAACTGGGCGGCCCTGTGCCTTGGCCGTTGCAGAGCATCAATCTGCGCCTGGACCTGTCCGGCGAGGCGCACACGTTATGAACGCCCGTCGGCAAAAAGGCGTGGCGCTGCTGCTGGTGTTGTGGGTACTGGCATTGCTCAGTACCCTGCTCGCCGGTTTGCTCGGCTGGGTGCACCTGCAGAACCGTCAGGCCCTGTGGCAACGCCAGCACACCCAGGCGGTGCTCGCTGCTGAAGCCGGTATCGGCATGGCGGTGCTGGCGCAGCTGGACCGCGACCCCGAGCGTCACTGGAAAGCCGACAATCAGCCCCACGAATTGCGTTTCGACGCCGCCGCGCTGGCGGTCAGTCTGGGCAGTGAGACCGGCAAGCTGGACCTCAATGCGGCGCCGGCCGAATCCTTCGCCCGCCTGCTGGTAGCGTGCGGGGCGAATCCGGACCTGGCGCGGCAAGTGGCTCAGGGCCTGGAGCAGCGTCGCGGCGGCGGTCGGGCACCGCTGCGCATGGTCGAGGAAGTGCGGGAATTGCCAGGCGTCGGCCAGCCGCTGTACCAGTGCGCCAGCCCGCACGTCACGTTATGGAGCGGCCTGAGCGCGCCGGATCCGCGCATGGCGTCGCCCTGGCTGCAGCAAGCGTTGGGGCTGCCCCACGCCGGCCCCGCGACCGAAGACGCAGGCCCGGTGATCAGTATTCGAAGCCAGGCGACATTGCCCGGCGGTTACACCACGACGCTCAACGTCACGTTGTTATTGAACCCATCGAAGGAGGGAGCGCGACCGTATCGCGTTCTGCGTTGGCAAGAATGAAGCAATCACTTTTACAGCAGCTGGCGCCCTTGCAGGCCCGGGTGCGCAGCCAGTGGCGTGACAGCCCGGCGCAGCACCTGTGGCAGGCGTGGCTCGAGGAGTTGCAGGCGCTGCTGCCCGCCAGCGTCCGCGCCCGGCTGATGCCCCAAGTGCGCGAGCGGCTGATCGACTGGCCCTTGCCCGAGCACATTACCCACGAGGCCGGCGAGCGGCTGATCCTGATGCTTCCCGCCGGCATGGTCCTGGCGCAGCCGCTGCAACTGCCGCTGGCGGCCCTGCGCGATCTGCACAGCGTGGTCGGCTTCGAACTGGACAAGTACACGCCCTACCCCCGCGAGCAGATGCAGTACGTCGCGCGCGTCACCGCCAAGGGCAAAACCCTGGCGCAGGTGCTGCTGGTGGCGGTGCTGCGCGAGCGTTTGCAGCCGATCATCGACACCTGCAAGGACCGTGGCCTGTCGCTGTATGCCGTGGATGCGCGCAACGGGACAGGCGAACGGCTGAATGTCGATCTGCTGCCGGCCGAGCTGAAGCCAGCGACCGCAGGTTCCGCACGCCTGCCGCGCTTCCTGGCCGTGGTCTGTGGCGCCTTGCTGCTGACCTGCATGGTGCTCTGGCTGGACGCGCGCACGGCCCGGGTCGAAGCGATGCAACAGCATGTCGACGAACAACGCAGCCAGGTGCAAGCCGTGCAGAACCTGCGCCGCGAACTGATCAACACCCAGGGCGCCGCGCGCTATCTGGCCCAGCAAAAGGCCGCGCAGCCGACCACTTCCAGCGTGCTCGCCGACCTCACCGGTTGCCTGGGGGCCGACACCTGGGTCGAACAGCTGGAAATCTCCGACGGCGGCAGCGTGTCGCTCAGCGGCCAGAGCGCCAAGGCCAGCGCCCTCATCAGCCGTATGAAGGATTGCCGCACCCTGACCGACGCGCAGTTCCAGGGGATCATTCAACCCGACGCGCAGACCGGCAAAGAGCGCTTTTCCCTGCGCGCCCAGTTGCGCAAGGAGGCCGCCGATGCGCCGTGAACTGACGCCCCGTGAACGTCGCGGCGCCGCGCTGATCGCCCTGGCCCTGGTGCTGTGGGCGGCCTGGTGGCTGCTGGTGCAAAGCTGGTTTCTCGATCCGTTGAGCGACGTGCAGGAACAGGCAGACACCCTGCGCCAACAGGAACAACGCTATGCCGGCGCGCTCGCTCAGCGCGACAGCCTTGAGCAGCAGTTGCAGGCCGCCCGCCGTGACCCGTCGAGCCGCAGCAGCCTGTTGCCCGGCGAAGATCCCAGCGCCGTGGCCGCCGACCTGATGCAGCGCAGCCTCGATCTGGTCAAGGCCCACGCCGATCAAGGCCCCGGCTGCCAGGTCACCCAGCGCATGCCGATCACTCCCGAGCGTGACAGTGCCGAACCCTATCGTCAGGTCAAAGTCAGCCTGACCCTGGACTGCGCCATGGAGCCGCTGGTGGGTTTGCTGCACGAGCTGGAATACGGCCAGCCGTTTCTGTTCATCGACAACCTGAGCATTCGCCGCGCCACCTCGGCGCCGGCCAGCGGTGGCGCCGGACGCTTGCAGGTGCATCTGCTGTTGCGCGGTTATCTGCAGCAGGCCGCTCCGCACAAGACGCAGCCTTCTAAAACCAAAGCCGGCGAGCCAGACACCGAATCCCGGCAGCAACCTGATCCCGCCGAGCAAGCCGATCTGGATGAGCAAGCTGAACCACCGACACCGTCCGAGGAGCCTGACGCATGAAGTTCGACTCCCTTACCCTCGCGCTTGGCGCGGCCACTGTTGTCCTCGCCGCCGTCGCCGTCAGTCTGGGCATGGGCGCCGGTCAGGACATTGACTGGTTGCCGGCCGGCGAAGCCCGTGAAGCCACGCCAACGGCCGGGCCTGCGGCATTGCCTGCGCTGCCGGCCCAGGCCCTCACGCTGACGTGGCAGCAGTCGATGTTCAGCCCGGACCGCAAGCCTGATCTGGTCACCGGCAAATCCCAGGCCTCGTCCCTGGACGGCATCAGCCTGAGCGGCGTGATCATTGACGGCGCTTCACAGTGGGTATTGCTGCAACTGCCGCAGAAGCGCCGCCTGAAGCTGGCCGTCGGCAGCACGCTGGACAACGGCTGGACCCTGGATTCGGTCACATCACAAAACGCCACGTTCAGCCATCAAGGCCAGACCCGCGAACTGCGCCTGCCCCTGCTGCGCCTTCCGCCGCCGTCGAAAGTCCCCCCTATTACTCTTCCAAATGTACCCACACCATGAACAATCGCACGCCTGAGTTTTTCCGTTTACGCAGCCCGTTGTTGTGCCTGGCCACCGCCGTGGCACTGGCCGGATGCGCGTCCACCCCGGAACGTTTTGAAAACGATCCGGCCCTGATGCAGGAAGCACTCAATGGCACCGGCTCGCAGCGAGGCCCGGTCAGCGATCCGGTCGAACCGCCGAGCCCGAACAATCCGGGTGCCAAGCCTGCGCCCGCGCGCCAGCAGATCATTCGCGGCAACCAGACCTTCGTGCGCGGTGCGGGCCCGGCCCAGAGCGGCGCGGGTGCGAAAGGCGCGGCGGCGCCGGCCGGCGACATCACGTTCAATTTCGCCAATCAGCCCATCGAAGCGGTGATCAACACCGTGCTGGGCGATTTGCTGCACGAGAACTACAGCATCAATCAGGGGGTGAAAGGCGACGTCAGCTTCTCCACCTCGCAGCCGGTGAACAAGCAGCAGGCGCTGTCGATTCTGGAAACGCTGCTGTCGTGGACCGACAACGCGATGATCCGCCAGGGCGACCGTTACGTGATCCTCCCGGCCAACCAGGCCGTGGCCGGCAAGCTGGTGCCGGAGATGCCGGTGGCACGCCCGGCCACCGGGCTGTCGGCGCGGTTGTTCCCGCTGCACTTTATCTCGGCCACCGAGATGCAGAAGCTGCTCAAACCTTTTGCCCGTGACAACGCCTTCCTGCTGGTCGACCCGGCGCGCAATGTGTTGAGCCTGGCCGGTACGCCGGATGAACTGGCCAACTACCAGGACACCATCGACACCTTCGACGTCGACTGGCTCAAGGGCATGTCCATCGCCGTGTATGGCTTGCAGCGCGCCAGCGTCGGCGAGCTGATGCCCGAGCTGCAGAAGATGTTCGGCCCGGACAGCGGCATGCCGTTGGCGGGCATGGTCAAGTTTCTGCCCATCGAGCGGACCAATTCGGTGGTGGCGATTTCTTCGCAGCCGCGCTACCTGAGCGAAGTCGGTGACTGGATTCACACCATCGACGAAGGCGGCGGCAACGAGCCGCAAATGTACGTTTACGACGTGCGCAACATGAAAGCCTCGGACCTGGCCAAATACCTGCGGCAGATCTACGGCAACGGCCAGATCAAGGACGACAGCGCGGCCAAGGTCGCGCCGGGTCTGCGCACCCGTTCGCTGTCCTCGCTGAACGGCAGTGGCGCCGGCAGCAGCGGTGGCTTGAGCGGCAGCGGTCAGGGCCTGAACAGCAGCTCTTCCGGGATGGGTGGCGGCATGGGTTCTGGCATGAGTAACAGCAGCGGCAATGGAGGTTTGCAGAATGGCACCCAAGGTGAAGAGGAGCAGGACGGCGGAACCTCCGAAGACAGCGCCGACAGCAGCGGTCAGGGTGACAGTTCCGACGCCGCAGCCAGCGGCTCAGGCGCCAGCAAGCGTCTGGATGACAGCACGCGCATCACCGCCCAGCAGAGCAGCAACCAGTTGCTGATCCGCACGCGCCCGGCTCAGTGGGCCGAAATCGAATCCGCCATCAAGCGGCTGGACAACGCACCGATGCAGGTGCAGATCGAGACGCGAATTCTTGAAGTAAACCTGACCGGTGAACTGGACCTTGGCGTGCAGTGGTACCTCGGCCGGCTGGCCGGCAATTCCACCAGCACCACTGTGGCGAACACGACCGGCAGTCAGGGCGCTCTGGGCGGTGGCGGCGCAGGCCTTGGCGCCACCGATTCGCTGTTTTACTCGTTCGTCAGCAATAACCTGCAGATCGCCCTTCACGCCCTGGAAACCAGTGGCCGTACGCAGGTGCTGTCGGCGCCGTCGCTGGTGGTGATGAACAACCAGCAGGCGCAGATTCAGGTCGGTGACAACATCCCGATCAGCCAGACCACGGTTAACACAACGACCACCACCGCCACCCTGAGCAGCGTTGAATACGTGCAGACCGGGGTTATCCTCGACGTCACGCCGCGCATCAATCCGGGCGGTCTGGTGTACATGGACATTCAGCAGCAGGTCAGCGACGCCAACGACAACGTCACCGACAGCAACGGCAATCCGCGGATCTCGACGCGTTCGGTGTCGACCCAGGTGGCGGTGCAGAGCGGCCAGACGGTTTTGCTCGGTGGCCTGATCAAACAGGACAACACCGACACCGTGTCCGCGGTGCCTTATCTGGGTAGCATCCCGGGCCTGCGCTGGCTGTTCGGCAACACCGTCAAGAGCAAGAAACGCACCGAGCTGGTCGTGCTGATCACCCCACGGGTCATCACCAGCAACAGCCAGGCGCGGCAAGTGACCGATGACTACCGTCAGCAGTTGCAGCTGATCAAGCCAACGCCGCCGATGAGTGCCCGGTAGATTGATCGTCTGTGCACGACAAAGAGTGTGTGCCACGCCGAGATCAGTGTAGGAGCGCGCTTGCCCGCGAAAGCATTGTGCCTGTGACGAATCGATTGGCTGACACACCGCCTTCGCCGGCAAGGGCGCGCCTACAGGTGGGTGGCCGGCAACGCGAGAATGCATTCGCCAGCAAGCCGGCTCCTACGGATTTTGCGCACGCCAGAGATTGTGCGGGGTGGCGAGATCAGTGTAGGAGCGCGCTTGCCCGCGAAAGCATTGTGCCTGTGACGAATCGATTGACTGACACACCGCCTTCGCGGGCAAGGGCGCGCCTACAGGTGGGTGGCCGGCGAGGCGAGAGTGCATTCGCCAGCAAGCCGGCTCCTACGGATTTTGCATACGCCAGGGATTGTGCGGGGTGCAGAGATCAGTGTAGGAGCGCGCTTGCCCGCGAAAGCATTGTGCCTGTGACGAATCGATTGGCTGACACACCGCCTTCGCGGGCAAGCGCGCGCCTACAGGTGGGTGGCCGGCAACGCGAGAATGCATTCGCCAGCAAGCCGGCTCCTACGGATTTTGCGCACGCCAGAGATTGTGCGGGGTGGCGAGATCAGTGTAGGAGCGCGCTTGCCCGCGAAAGCATTGTGCCTGTGACGAATCGATTGGCTGACACACCGCCTTCGCGGGCAAGCGTGCTCTACAGGTGGGCGGCCGGCGAGGCGAGAATGCATTCGCCAGCAAGCCGGCTCCTACGGATTTTGCGTACGCCAGGGATTGTGCGGAATGCCGAGATCAGTGTAGGAGCGCGCTTGCCCGCGAAAGCAGTGTCCCTGTGACGAATCGATTGACTGACACACCGCCATCGCGGGCAAGCGTGCTCTTACAGGTGGGCGGCAGGCGAGGCGTGTGTGGGGTTTGGCGGGATGTGCCATGGGGGGAATCGTCCTCTCTGTTACCGCAGGGCCGTGGTAAAACAGGTTTTCAAACGACCCTCCCACCGCGACCTTAAAGGACCAAGGCCCATGCCCTTCGATTTCCATCACCTTCTGCTGGTGTACACCGCCTACATCGTCGGCGCGGCGAGTCCGGGGCCGAGCAACATGCGCATCATGGGCGTGGCCATGCACCGGGGCCGACGCCCGGCGCTGATGCTCGCGGCGGGCGTCATCAGCGGGTCGTTTTTCTGGGGGTCTATGGCCGCCACCGGTGTTTCCGCTGTGATGACCCAATACGCCGAGGCGCTGACGCTGCTGAAAACCCTCGGCGGCGCCTACCTGCTGTTTCTCGCCTTCAAAGCGGCGCGTTCCGCGCTGACGTCCACTGAAAAGGTCGATCGCGAGCTCGCCGACGCACCTGCCCTCTCAGGCTGGCACCTCTATCAGCGTGGCCTGCTCATGCACCTCACCAACCCCAAGGCGCTGCTGGGCTGGGTGGCGACGATGACGCTGGGGTTGGGCGCAGAAGCGACGCCACAGACCGTCGCAACTATCCTCGCCGGTTGCGCGGTGCTCAGCGTCACCATCTTCGGTGGCTACGCCATGGTCTTTTCGACCGCGCCGATGATCCGTGCCTACCGCAGGGCGCGGCGCTGGATCGAAGGCACCCTCGCCGTTGTTTACGCTACGGCCGGCGTCAAACTGTTGTGGTCACGCGCGTGAAACTCTCGGCCTCGAGCGGAGACCAAGACAGTACCCATCACTGCCGGGTATGAGCCCGAGAGAGAGCATGCAATTGGACAGCAACGACGGTCTGCATTTTCCCGAAGACGAACTGGCGCAGGCGCGGCGCTTCAACAAGAAGCTGGCCTGGCTGCCGCGGTTCCGTATCCGCAACCGTGTCACGCCTCTCTTGATCCAGTCGCTGCTGCGCGTCGGTCAGCTGAATGGCTCGGCCAGGCTGGCCCGCCATGGCCTGCACGCTGAAACCACCACGGCGAGTGTCGACGGTCATCGCGTGCCGGTACGGATCATCCGGCCCAAGGGCATCGCAAAGGGCGTGGTGCTGGACATTCATGGCGGCGGCTGGGTAATCGGCAACGCGCAGATGAACGACGACCTCAACATGGCGATGGTGCGGGCGTGCGATGTGGCGGTGGTTTCGGTTGACTACCGGCTCGCCGGGTCGACGCCGGTGGAAGGGCTGATGGAGGATTGTCTGGTAGCTGCACGCTGGTTGCTGGGTGACGGCTGTCCGGAGTTTGCCGGGTTGCCGGTGATCGTCGTGGGCGAATCCGCCGGCGGGCATCTGGCCGGGACGACTCTGCTGCAGCTCAAGGCCTGGCCCGAGCTGTTCAAACGGGTGTGCGGCGCCCTGCTCTATTACGGCGTTTACGACCTGACCGGCACGCCCAGCGTGCGCACGGCAGGCAAGGACACGCTGGTGCTGGACGGGCCGGGTATGGTCGACGCCCTGCGCCTGCTGACGCCCGGCATCAGCGATGCCCAGCGTCAGACGCCGCCGCTGTCGCCGTTGCATGGGGATTTCACAGGCTTTCCGCCGGCGCTGATGTGGGTCGGCGAGCTGGACCCGCTGCGCGACGACACCCTGCAACTGGCCGATCGCTGGGCCAGGACCGCCGGGGTCGAAGTGCACCTGCTGCCGGAAGCGCCCCATGGCTTCATCCATTTCCCGACCATGATGGCCGACCGCGTGCTGGATCATAGCCGCGCCTGGATTCGTCAGCGCATTCAAACCCCAGCGGATTGATCGAAGCGGTTTCAGTGGCCCCGCTGACGCGCCGCGCATTGGTAGGACCGGCTTTAGCCGGGAAGGCGTCGGCAGCCACGCTGCAAAATGGGTGGCGTGCACACCGGCCTCTTCCCGGCTAAAGCCGGTCCCACGAAGCAATCGCGTGCATTCAGTGGAATCTGGCCGTGACGCAGATCTGTAGGACCGGCTTTAGCCGGGAAGGCGTCGGCAGCCACACTGCAAAATGGGTGGAGTGCACACCGGCCTCTTCCCGGCTAAAGCCGGTCCTACTAAACGCAATCACAGCGGCTCCTTCAAACCAATCGAACCCCTCGCGTCGTCTCGGGTCTGCTGATCTATCGCTTACCCGGAGAACCTTCGATGTCCCCGCATCACACCCTTGTCCTGCTCGCCCGATCGGGTTACGCCGCCCGTGGCGTTCTGTACCTGATCATCGGCATTTTTGCCCTGCTCGCCGCCCGCGATTCATCCCGCCCCAAAGACAGCCACAGCAGCCTCGAAGCGCTGTTCAGCCAGCCCTTCGGGCACATTCTGGTCGGGCTGGTGGTCGCCGGTCTGCTGGCGTTCGCCGCCTGGCGGGTGTTGCAGGCCACCCGCGACGTCGACCATCACGGCAACGAGTTCAAGGGCCTGGTCATACGTGGCGGCTTGCTCGCCGGCGGGCTGGTCAACGGTGCCCTGGCGTTCTTCGCCCTGGGCCTGTTGATCGACGGTCTGCGCAGCTCCGGGGGCGGCGGCGGTCAGACCGAAGACCTGCTCGCGCAATTGCTGTCGTGGAAACACTCCAATCTGGTGGTCTACCTGGTCGCACTGGTGCCGCTGGGCGTCGGCATCGCGCATTTTTTCAAGGGCTGGAAAGCCTCGTTCGAGAAGTACTTCGAGGCCGACGATGAGGTCATGAAATACGTGACCCCGGTGTCCCGCTTCGGCCTGATCGCCCGCGGTGTGGCGTTCGTGGAAATAGGCGTGCTGCTGGCTATCAGCGGTTCCAGCTATCAGGCCATGCACCCGCCCGGGCTGAAAGATGCGCTCAACGCACTGCAGAATCTGCCCGCCGGTGGCGTGGTGCTGATGGTCATGGCACTGGGTCTGATCGCATTTTCGGTGTACAGCTTCGCCGAAGCCGCGTGGCGACGGATCAACATGGACGTGCCCGGCATGGCCCACGCCTGAACCTCAAGTTGCAGCGCCCTGCTCCGGGCGCTGCTGCTGAATGGGCAGCTCAACGCGGAACGTCGTGCCGGCTCCTTCCACGCTGCGCACACTGATCGTTCCGCGATGTTTTTGCACTATCCCGTACGACAATGACAGCCCGAGGCCCGTGCCCTGGCCCACCGGCTTGGTGGTAAAGAACGGGTCGAAAATTTTGGGCAGCACCTGCGGGGCAATGCCACTCCCGGTGTCGCTGATCTCAAGCCACACGCTGTCGCCCTGAACGCCGTTGCGCAGCGTAATGGTGCCGCGCTCCGGGCCGATGGCCTGGGCGGCATTCACCACCAGATTCATGATCACCTGATTAAGCTGCGCCGGCAGGCATTCGATGTCCGGCAACGGCACGTAATGCTTGACGATGTCAGCCTTGTACTTGACCGCGTTGGCGGCGATGTTCAGCGTCGAATCGATGCCGCGCTGCAGGCTCGCCCACTGCCATTGCGGGTTGGTGTCGGCCCGGGAGAATTCCTTGAGGTCCTTGATGATTTGCGCGGCGCGGGACACGCCGTCCCGGGACTCCTGAATCAACAGCGGGATTTCCGCCTCGACGAAGGCCAGGTCCAGACGGGTTTTCAAGGCCGTGAGCGATTGAAGAACCTCCGCCGATCCGAACTGATCCTCGGCCGCTTTGTAGGCGTCCAGCATCGCCTCAAGCTTGCCGAAATAGACCGCCAGGGTGCCCAGGTTCGACGAGATGAAACCGATGGGGTTGTTGATCTCGTGGGCGATACCTGCCGCCATCTGCCCCAGCGAGGCGAGCTTTTCAGCGCCGATCAACTGGCTCTCCAGCTGCTTGCGCTCGTCGATTTCAACCTGCAACGCATGACTGGCCTGCTTGAACGCCCGGGTGCGCTCCTCGACGCGCTGCTCCAGGCTTTCATTGGCCGCCTGCAGGTCCTCGTTGACCCGGTTGATCACCTGATAGCTGTGCAGCAGCCAGCGGCCCAGCAGCACCAGCAGGCAGACGGAAATGATCGAGAATATCTGCAGGAGCAACATGATCGACCGAGCGCCTCACTCCATGGACTCATGCCTTTGTGTCGGCGCGCCGAAGGTGGAGTTGAGGGGGCGATTTATATTGCTCGAACCCCGCGAGTTATTGCCATATCTCAACTAATCTTGCGGCATCCAGCCGTCCGTGTCGGTCCACAAGACGGGACACGGGCACGATGTCGGTACGAGTGAGGGTCAATCATGGAAGCCTCAGCCAGTGCTTCGGTGCAGCCACTTCCCACCCTCCTGTTGGTGGACGACGAAGAATCAATTCTGAACAGCCTGCGCCGCCTGCTCCGAGAGCAGCCTTATGACGTGCTGCTGGCCACCAGTGGTGAACAGGCCCTGAAAATCATGGCCGAACGGCCGGTCGATCTGATCGTCAGCGATGCGCGCATGCCGACCATGGACGGCGCGGCGCTGCTGGCGCAGGTCTACAGCCTGTACCCGGACACCACGCGCATCCTGCTGACCGGATACGCCGACCTCGAAACCATCGTCAAAGCCATCAACCAGGGCCATGTGCATCGCTACATCGCCAAGCCCTGGACCGACGAAGAACTGGTGCTGACCCTGCGTCAGTCGCTGGCATTCCAGTTTTCCGAACGCGAAAGACAGCGCCTCGAACAGCTCACGCAACGGCAGAACGATGAGCTGAAAAGCCTCAACGCCACCCTTGAAAAACGCGTGCTGGCGCGCACCGCCGAATTGCAGCAGACCGCCGACATGCTCGATCTGGCCTACGACGAGCTCAAGCACAGCTACGCCACCGGCACCGAGGTGTTCTCGATGCTGGTCAACCAGCGCCTGCCTGCGGACAAGCAGACCAACCGCGACGTCATCGACCTGATCAACGCGTGCAGCAACCACCTCAATCTGGACGAGTCGACGCGCCGCGACCTGTGCATGGCCGCCGCGCTGTACAACATCGGCAAACTGGGCTGGAGCGACGCGCTGATCAACACCCCGTCGGACATGGTCAGCCACGCCGACCGCGACACCTGGCGCAGCTACCCGCAGCAGAGCGAATCGTTGCTCATGACCCTCGAACCGATTCAGGACGCCGCCAGCCTGATCCTGCATCACCAGGAGCGCTGGGACGGCAGCGGCTTTCCGGCGCACCTCAAGGGTGATGCGATTCCCTACGGCGCGCGTTTGCTCAAGCTGGCGGTGGACTTCATCGAACTGCAGCGCGGGCTGATTCTGGAACGGCACCTGAGCAGCGGCGAGGCCTTGCTGTTCATCCGCCGCTACGCCGGCAAGCTCTACGACCCGGGCCTGATCGAGGATTTCGCCGAAGCGTGCGCGGCGTACCTGAACGATGCCGTGCTCAACGACCCGACCGTCAAGGCCGTTACCACCCGCGAACTGGTGCCGGGGATGATTCTGGTGCGCAACCTGAACGCCGATAACGGCATGCTGCTGCTGAATGCGGGCAAGGTGGTCAACGCCGCGCTGATCGAAAAGCTGGCGGCTTTCGAAGCCATCGACAACAAGGCCCACTACAGCATTTTCGTGCGCCTGCCCGAGCATGTACCCGGTTCAGAACCGCCGAAAACCCACTGGACTCAGGTCGGGTGATCTGCCTTGCGATCAAGTGATTGCGGAGTCATCGATCCACAGTGATCGGAACCACAGCCTGTTTTTCCCCGCGTCCTCACTCCCTAGCATGGCTCCACTCATTACGGTGGAGCTTTGCCCATGCACGATTTGCACGTTGTATCGACCCACGGGACAGCCGCGCCTGCGGCGTCTTCCTCATGGCGCGACTGGCTGGCGGTGTATTCCGTCGCCCTGGGCGCGTTTGCTTTCGTCACCTCCGAATACCTGCCGGTGGGCGTTCTGCCGCAGATCGCCGACAGCCTCAATGTGACCGATGGCGTGGCCGGGCTGATGGTCACCGTGCCGGGCATCGTCGCGGCGATATCGGCCCCCGCAATCATGCTGGGTGCCGGGCGCATGAACCGACGGCTTCTGCTGTTGTTGTTGAGCCTGCTGCTGGTGCTGTCGAACCTGATCTGCGCGGCGTCGCCGTCGCTGGCGATCATGCTGCTGGGTCGCGGGCTATTGGGGATCTCCCTCGGCGGTTTCTGGGCCGTGGCGATTGCGGCGGCCGGGCGTCTGGTCAGCGAGTCGAGGGCGGCAAAGGCCACGGCGTTGATCTTCGCCGGCATCACCCTGGCGACGGTGTTCGGGGTGCCGTTCGGTACCTTTGTCAGCACGGCCTTTTCATGGCGCATGTCCTTCGTCGTCACTGCCGGCCTGGGCCTGATAGCCCTTAGTGCACAGGCGTTCACCCTGCCCTCGCTGCCTTCGCGTGAGGGGCTCAACGTCCGCGCGCTGCGGGCGTTTCTGTCGCGGGGCACCGCGCGGCGCAGCATGCTGTTGCTGGGCACCGTGGTCGCTGCGCACTTCACCGCCTACACCTACGTTGCGCCGTTTCTCGGCCAGTACGCCGGTTTCTCACCCAACGCGATCACTGGGGTACTGCTGGGTTTCGGGCTGGTGGGCATGCTGGCCAACTTCGCCATGGCCGGGACCCTCACCACGCACCTGCGCGCTTCGCTGGGCGCCGTGATCGTGCTGATGGTGCTGGCGCAGCTGGCGTTGCCGCATCTGCAAGGCCTCGGCGTGATGCTGGCGGTGCTGGTGTGGGGCGTGGCCTATGGCGCGATCCCGCTGGGTGTCAGCAGCTGGATGCAGTTGACCTCGCCGCAGTTGCCGGAAGCCAGTTCGGCGATGCTGGTGACCATGTTTCAGGTGGCGATCGCGTCGGGCTCGCTGTTCGGCGGGCTGATGGTCGATCACCAGGGCGTGTCGGCGGCGTTGTGGCTGGGCGCGGGGTTGGGGCTCCTGGGCCTGGCGGTGATGCTCAGCTTTGGTGTCGCCCGGGCGCCCATTGCTCAGGCGTTGCATCGCTGAGTCAGCCCTTGAGAATGTTGTCCTTGAAATAGTCGATCAGCACCCGCAGCCGGGGTGTCGTCTGCTTCGACGCAGGCCAGAGCATCCACAGGTTGCCGGTGTGGTCGGTGTAATCCCCGAGCACCACCTTGAGCCTGCCGTCGGCCAACGCCGCGCGGATGGAAAAATCCGGCAGGCAGGCGATGCCTACGCCGTCGATCGCCAGATGGGCCAGCGGGTCCGTGGTCGTGCACGTCAACGCCCGCGAAAGGTTCGGCTGAATGTGCGTGTCGCCGACGCGCAACGGCCAGCGCTCGATCATCCCGGTGGCCGGAAACTTGTGCAGCAGGCAGGTGTGGCGGAACAAATCGTCGGGGTGGGCCGGTTCTCCACAGCGCTCCAGGTACGCCGGCGATGCCACCAGTTGCAGCTGAAAACCGCCGAGCTTGCGCGCGGTCAGTCGCGAATCCTGCGGAGCCCCGGTGCGGATCACTGCGTCAAAACCTTCTTCAATCACGTCCACCATGCGGTCGGACATATCCACTTCCAGCTCGATGTCGGGGTAGGCGCGCATGAACCCGGCCAGCACCGGCATGATCAGCACGTTCTGAATCGGCACGCTGATGCGCACTTTGCCGCGCGGGGTGGCGGACAGTTCAAGCAATTCGAGCTCGGCCGCCTCGACCTCGCTGACGATTCGTTTGCAGCGATCAAGAAACAGCTCGCCTTCGGTGGTCAGGGTGACGCTGCGGGTGCTGCGATGGAACAGCCGCACGCCGAGGCGCTCCTCCATGCGCGCCACGCTCTTGCCCACGGCGGAAGAAGATATCTCCAGCAAACGCCCCGCTGCGGTGAAGCTGCGGGTTTCAGCCACGGTGATGAACGCCGTGATGCCGTTGAGACTGTCCATCATGGGTGATTGGCTCTTGGATAGATGAGGTTGATGCATAAAGGGCTGACGCTGGATGTTTTCCCGCCGGAGTATCGCGGACATGAAGCGGGACTGCTATCGCCGCGAACTGTGTTCTCGGGTGCGCCGCGAATTGTGGGACCGGCTTTAGCCGGGAAGGCGTCGACGGTCACACTGCAGAATTGATGGTGCTCACGCTGGCCTCTTCCCGGCTGAAGCCGGTCCCACTAAAAGCATCGCGTGCGTCCAGTCAGATTGGTTAGGCCCCGATACAAATCCAAGGCACCCAGAGGACTGGCGGTGGAACACCATTGTAGGACCGGCTTTAGCCGGGAAGGCGTCGACGGTCACACTGCAGAATTGATGGTGCTCACGCTGGCCTCTTCCCGGCTGAAGCCGGTCCCACTAAAAGCATCGCGTGCGTCCAGTCAGATTGGTTAGGCCCCGATACAAATCCAAGGCACCCAGGGGACTGGCGGTGGAACACTAATGTAGGACCGGCTTTAGCCGGGAAGGCGTCGACGGTCACACTGCAGAATTGATGGTGCTCACGCTGGCCTGTTCCCGGCTGAAGCCGGTCCTAGCCTGCTTCATGTTCAGCTGCGATTAAGTATGCGGGCGCTAACGTTAAGGGAACGGCCATGAAAGAGCGTGGCCCCGCTCTTTGTAAACGCAGGCCTTTGCGAACACATTCGCGAAATCCCGATAGGTGGACTACCTTGAAATGTACACACCCATTGGAAGCAGAGGGTAATTGCTGCGTGCGTCACTACATATTAATGGAGGACTTAGTGTTGTTTCCGACATAGACGGTGTTGAATCCGACCAAACTTGAATAAACACCTTACTGAACAGATGCTGTCTGCCATTGAAATAACAGCGGCCACACTGTTGATAAACAGGCTCAAATATGAACCCGCACGAACAATTGTCACAACGAGCTGATACGCCCGCGATCATTGACCCTGACAGCAAACCTCCAAGACAGAACGCCTACACTCCACAGACATTATTTTCATATTTGAGCGACTAACCTGCGATTCAATGATCCGCCAGAACATGTTTAACCGGCGCGCCTGATCGGTATATCCGGGGAAGATCACACTGCTCATCAACCATACGCATTTAATAAAAACTGACGATCCGGGCATCACTCTGCTTGCGGTTCGCATTGCCAGACATCGAACTTCACGGGGACGTTCACACTATGAATGAGGCTTTTCTTCCTTTCTCGCGACCGAGCCTCGGCGATGAAGAAGTGGCGGCGGTTACCCGCGTCCTGCGCTCCGGATGGATCACTACTGGGCCCGAATGCCAGCAGCTCGAAGCGCAGTTCGCCGAACGGGTCGGTGCCCGGCACGCGGTGGCGGTTTCCTCCGCGACAGGCGCCATGCACATCGCTTTGCTCGCGTTGGGCGTCGGCCCCGGCGATGAGGTGATCACGCCTTCGCAAACCTGGGTCTCGACGGCCAACATGATCTGCCTGCTGGGGGCAACGCCGGTGTTTGTCGACGTCGACCGCGACACACTGATGACCGACGCCGATTTGATCGAACAGGCCATCACCCCGCGCACCAAAGCCATTGTTCCGGTGCATTACGCTGGCGCCGCCTGTGACCTCGACCCGATTTACGCGCTGGCCGAGCGCCACGGCATCGCTGTCATCGAGGACGCCGCCCACGCAGCCGGCACCGGCTACAAGGGCCAGCCGGTGGGCAGCCGCGGCACGGCGATCTTCTCCTTTCATGCGATCAAGAACATGACCTGCGCAGAAGGCGCGATGTTCGTCACCGATGACGGGAAACTGGCTGATCGGGTGCGCCAGCTGAAATTCCACGGCCTCGGCGTCGATGCCTACGACCGCCTGACCCTGGGCCGCAAGCCCCAGGCCGAAGTCATCGAACCCGGCTTCAAATACAACCTGGCGGACATAAACGCCAGCATCGCCCTTGTGCAATTGCACCGGCTCGATCACATCAACGAGCAACGCCGCCGGCTGGCCAGCCACTACCTGGACCGACTGGCAGACAGCCCGGTCATGCCACTGGCGCAGCCCGCCTACTCGCAGCAGCACGCCTGGCATCTGTTCATTCTGCGCATCGACCCCGAGCGCTGCGGTCTGGACCGCGACGGGTTCATGAAGGCGCTGCAAGAGCACCGCATCGGCACCGGCATTCACTTCATCGCCACCCATCTGCACCGCTATTACCGCCAGCGCTTCCCGGACGTGCACCTGCCGAACACCGAATGGAATTCGGCACGGCTGTGTTCGATTCCGCTGTTCCCGGACATGACCCGCGACGATGTCGAGCGGGTCGTTCGCGCCATTGAATCCATCGTTGGAGCGCGCCGTTGAAAGCCTATCCCGTCCGCTGTGTGTCCATCGTCATCCCGGTCTACAACGAAGCGCAAAGCCTGCCCGAATTGCTGCGCCGCACGGAGGCTGCCTGCGCCCTGCTCGGCCATGCCTTCGAAATCGTGCTGGTCGACGACGGCAGCCGCGATGACTCGGCCGAGCTGCTTCAGGAGGCTGCCGAGCGTGAAGGCAGCAACGTGGTGGCGGTCATTCTCAACCGCAATTACGGCCAGCACGCGGCGATCATGGCCGGCTTCGAGCAGTGCAAGGGCGATGTGGTGATCACCCTGGACGCCGACCTGCAGAACCCGCCCGAAGAAATCCCGCGTCTGGTGCGACTCGCCGAAAAGGGCTACGACGTGGTCGGCACGGTGCGCAACCAGCGGCAGGATTCCGCCTGGCGGCGCTGGCCGTCGAAGCTGATCAATCTTGCGGTTCAGCGTTCCACCGGCGTGGCGATGAACGACTACGGCTGCATGCTGCGCGCATACCGGCGCACCATCGTCGACGCCATGCTCGCCTGCCGGGAGCGCAGCACCTTTATCCCGATTCTGGCCAACAGCTTTGCCCGGCATACCACGGAAATCCTGGTCGAGCACGCCGAGCGCGAGCACGGCGATTCAAAATACAGCCCCATGCGCCTGGTCAACCTGATGTTCGACCTGATCACCTGCATGACCACCACGCCCCTTCGTCTGCTGAGCATCGTCGGTGTCGGCATGGCGGTCCTGGGTGTGCTGTTCGCCCTGGCGCTGGTGGTCCTGCGTCTGATCTTCGGGGCTCCGTGGGCCGGGCACGGCACCTTCGTCCTGTTTGCGGTGCTGTTCGTGTTCACCGGCGGGCAGTTCATCGGCATGGGCCTGCTCGGCGAATACCTCGGCCGCATGTACAGCGACGTGCGCGCACGGCCGCGTTTCTTCATTGAAAAAGTCGTGCGCAGATCCCCCGTAACAGCCCTCGACACCCCCCATTCTGCTGCACCCTCTTCTGCCCCTGCATACGCCAACAAGGTTGCGCCATGAACAAGAAAGCTGTCGTTTTTGCTTACCACGATATTGGCTGCGTCGGCCTGCAAGCCCTGCTCGACGCTGGTTATGAAATCGCAGCAGTGTTCACCCACGCCGACGACCCCAAGGAAAAAACCTTCTTCGGCTCGGTGGCCCAGCTGTGCGCGCAGCACGAGATCGCTGTCCACGCGCCGGAAGACCCCAATCACCCGCTGTGGCTTGAGCGCATCGCCCGGCTTGAACCCGATTTCATCTTCTCCTTCTACTACCGCCAGTTGCTCAGCGAACCGCTGCTGGCCTGTGCGAAAGACGGCGCGTTTAACCTGCACGGTTCGCTGCTGCCCAAATACCGTGGCCGGGCGCCGGCCAACTGGGTGCTGGTGAACGGCGAAAGCGAAACCGGCGTGACCCTGCACCAGATGGTCAAGCGCGCCGACGCAGGGCCCATCGTGGCGCAACAGCGCATCTCCATCAGCCCGAATGAAACGGCCCTGACCCTGCACGGCAAGTTGCGTGACACCGCTGCGGATCTGCTCTCGGAAACCCTGCCATTGCTTGCCCAGGGTCAGTTGTCGGGGACACCGCAGGATGAATCCGCCGCGACCTATTTCGGCCGTCGCACCGCGGCCGACGGTTTGATCGACTGGTCGCTGCCGGCAACTAGGCTGGGCAATCTGGTGCGGGCAGTGACCCAGCCCTACCCCGGCGCTTTCTGCCCGGTGGGTGAGCACAAACTGGTTGTCTGGGCCGCGCGTGCAGAGGCCGGCAACAACGGCGAAGCGCCCGGCACCGTGCTCGGTTGCGAGCCCTTGCGCATCGCCTGCGGCGAAGGCTCGCTGGTGATCAGCGCCGGCCAGCGTGGCGACGACGGTCTGTACCTGAGCGGCGCGCAACTGGCCCGGGAGTTCGGTCTGGTGGAAGGTTCGCGCTTGCAGGGCAAGGACCCGCGACGCCCGGTCCGGCGCACCCGCGTGCTGATCCTGGGGGTCAACGGCTTCATCGGCAATCACCTGTCGGAGCGTTTGCTGCAGGATGACCGCTACGAAATCTACGGCATGGACATCGGCTCGGACGCCATCGAACGCCTGCGCGCCAGACCGAATTTCCACTTCATCGAAGGCGACATCAGCATCCACTCCGAGTGGATCGAGTACCACATCAAGAAGTGCGATGTGGTCCTGCCGCTGGTGGCGATCGCGACGCCCATCGAATACACGCGTAACCCGCTGCGGGTGTTTGAACTGGACTTCGAAGAAAACCTGAAAATCGTCCGCTACTGCGTCAAGTACAACAAGCGCGTGATCTTCCCCTCGACCTCGGAGGTCTACGGCATGTGCCAGGACGCCAGCTTCGACGAAGACACCTCGAATCTGGTGGTCGGCCCGATCAACAAGCAGCGCTGGATTTACTCCGTTTCCAAACAGTTGCTGGACCGGGTGATCTGGGCCTATGGGCAGAAGGGTTTGCAGTTCACCCTGTTTCGCCCGTTCAACTGGATGGGGCCACGGCTGGACCGCCTGGACTCTGCACGCATCGGCAGCTCACGGGCCATCACTCAGCTGATTCTGCACCTGGTGGAAGGCACGCCGATCCGGCTGGTGGACGGCGGCGCGCAGAAACGCTGCTTCACCGATGTTGTCGACGGCATCGAAGCCCTGGCGCGGATCATCGAAAACAAGGGCGGCCACTGCAACGGCCAAATCATCAATATTGGCAACCCCGACAATGAAGCCAGCATTCGTCAGTTGGGCGCCGAGTTGCTGCGTCAGTTCGAAGCCCATCCACTGCGCGATAACTTCCCGCCCTTCGCCGGTTTCCGTGAGGTCGAGAGCCAGTCGTTCTACGGCAAGGGTTATCAGGACGTCAGCCACCGAAAGCCGAGCATCGACAACGCCCAGCGGCTGATCGGCTGGACGCCGACCATCGAACTGAGCGAAACCATCGGCAAGACCCTGGACTTTTTCCTCCGCGAAGCCATGGCCGAGAAGGCGCAACTGACCGTTACCCCCGGCGCACGCGGCTGATGACGGCCGGACTGCGCATCGATGTCGACACCTGGCGCGGCACCCGCGACGGCGTGCCACGACTGCTGGACCTGCTCGACGAAGCGCAGGTCAAGGCGACGTTTTTCTTCAGCGTCGGCCCGGACAACATGGGCCGCCATCTGTGGCGACTGGCGCGCCCGCAGTTCCTCTGGAAAATGCTGCGTTCGCGGGCGGCCAGTCTGTACGGCTGGGACATTCTGCTGGCGGGCACCGCGTGGCCCGGCAAACCCATCGGCCGCGATCTCGGGCCGCTGATGCGCCGGGCCCGGGACGCCGGCCATGAGGTGGGCTTGCACGCCTGGGATCACCACGGCTGGCAGGCCCATGCCGGGCGCTGGAGCGAGGCCGAGCTGACCGGTCAGATCCAGCGCGGCGTTGACGTGTTGAACGATATTCTCGGCCACCCGGTGACCTGCTCCGCGGCCGCCGGCTGGCGCGCCGATGAGCGCGTGGTCCAGGCGAAAGAAGCATTCAATTTCCGCTACAACAGTGACTGCCGGGGCACGTCGATATTCCGGCCGATGCTGGCCGACGGCGCGTTGGGCACGCCGCAGATTCCGGTGGACCTGCCGACCTACGACGAACTGGTGTCGCCACAGCTCGATACACGGACCTTCAACGACGACATCCTTCGGCGCTTCGAAGCCTCCAGGCTGAACGTCTACACCGTTCACGCCGAGGTCGAAGGCATCGTCATGGCCCCGGCTTTTCGTGCGCTATTGAGTGAGGCGAAAACCCGAAGCATTGAGTTTCAAACCCTTGGCGCGCTGCTGCCGGATTCGCTGGATCAGCTGCCTTCGGGCCATCTGGTGCGTGGCGCATTGCGCGGTCGCGAAGGCTGGTTGGGGGTGCAGCGATGATTAAAGCCGAACACCGCAACATCGTCCTGCTGGTGCTGGCCTTTGCCGCGTTTTATCTGCTGCCGTTGGGGTCCCACGGGTTGTGGATTCCCGATGAAACCCGCTACGCCCAGATCAGTCAGGAAATGCTCAACAGCGGTCACTGGGCCGCGCCGCATTTCATGGGCCTGCGCTATTTCGAGAAACCCGCTGCGGGCTATTGGCTGATTGCCGTGGGGCAAGCCATTTTTGGTGAAAACCTGTTTGGCGTACGCATCGTGTCAGCGCTGAGCACCGGTCTGAGCGTGATGCTCGCTTACTGGCTCGCCGCGCGGATGTGGAACGACCCGCGCAAGAGCTTCGCCAGTGCGCTGCTGTTCATGAGCTACGCGTTCATTGCCGGGCAAGCCGGTTACGCCAACCTCGATCCTCAGTTCACCCTGTGGGCCAACCTGACGCTGGTCGGGTTCTGGTGCGCCATTCGCAGCAGCGGCCGTGCTCGACTGGGTGCCTGGGCCGTGATCGGTCTGGCCTGCGGCATCGGCTTCATGACCAAGGGGTTTCTGGCCTGGGCGCTGCCGGTGATGGTCACCCTGCCCTACATGCTCTGGCAGCGGCGCCTCGGCGAGCTGCTTCGCTATGGGCCACTGGCGGTGCTGATCGCCATCCTCGTCAGCCTGCCGTGGGTGCTCACGGTGCATGCCCAGGAACCCGACTTCTGGCGGTTCTTCTTCTGGCATGAGCATGTGCGGCGCTTCGCCGGGGCCGATGCCCAGCACGCCGAACCCTGGTGGTTTTACCTGCCGCTGCTGGTGGTGTCTTGCCTGCCGTGGGCAGCGTTGTTGCCGGTCACGTTCCGCCAGGCCTGGCAGCGCAAGCGTCGCCCTGAAACCGGCTTTCTCCTGATCTGGCTGCTGGTGCCGCTGGCGTTTCTCAGCCTTAGCAACGGCAAGCTGCCGACCTACATTCTGCCGTGCCTGCTGCCGGTGGCGCTGTTGATGGCCGATGCGCTGATCGAGCGGCTCCAGCAGGGTCGGCTCACTGCCTTGCGCATCAACGGCTGGCTGAACGCGGCCGCCGGGCTGATCGGGCTGTTGGCGCTGGTGTACCTGCAACTCAAACAGCCGGTGTACGACCACGAGCCGGTGAACCTGATGCTGGCGATCATCGTGCTGACAGGCTGGTGTGCGAGCAATGCCCTGCAAGGCCTGCGTCCGCTGAAGTATTGGGCTGCGCCGGCACTGGGCAGCTGGTTGCTGGTCGCGCTGTTGCCCGCGGCCCTTCCCTACGACGTCGTGCACAACAAGACCCCCGACCAGTTTGTGCTCGCCCATCAGGCGCAACTGGCGGCCAGCACGCACTTATTGAGCAATGACCTGGGCGCCGCCTCGGCACTGGCCTGGCGACTGAACAGAACCGATGTGTCGTTTTTCAACACTTGGAACGAGCTGGAATATGGCCTGGCGTATCCCGACGCGACAGGACGCGAAGTGACCCTGAAAAGGATCAACACCTGGATGACTAGAGCCCGCAGCGAGGGCCAGGTCGGGGTGGTCATGCGCGGCAGAACCGACGAGGAACTGCGCGAACTCGAGTTGCTGCCCAAGGACGCCGAGCGCTATGACGAAGGCAATCTGATCATCCTCATTTACGCGAAGTCAGCGCCATGACCTGGCTGCTGCTGTTGGCCACCTGCGGGCTGACGTGTATGGGCCAAGTCGCGCAGAAATGCGCGGTGGAGCGCTGGCGCGGCACCTTTCCCGGCGTACTCGCGGCGGCGCGTTCGGTCTGGTTGTGGCTGGCGGTGGGTTGTCTGGGATTGGGCCTTATCGGCTGGCTGCTGGTGTTGCAACGCCTGGAAGTCGGCATCGCCTATCCGATGCTGGGCCTGAACGTGGTGCTGATCACCCTGGCCGGCCGTTTTGTTTTCAAGGAATCCACCGACGCCGTCCATTGGTTGGGCGTCGCGTTGATTCTGGCGGGCGTCGTTTTGTTGGGGCGTCAGGCATGAGCCGGTCGGTTATCAGACGCGGGGCAACGGCGTGGGCGATGGGCAGCGTGCTGCTGGTGAGTTCGGCGCAGTTGGGCATGCGCTGGGGCATGAGTCGTCTGCCCTCGCCCGAGTTGTGGCTGGACCCGGCCGTGTTGGCGCAGCTGGACATCAGCGCGGTGCTGGTGATCGCCGCCGCGATCATTGCCTATGCACTGTCGATGCTCGCCTGGCTACTGGCCCTGCGCGATCTGCCATTGAGCCGCGCCTATTCCCTGCTCAGCGTCAGCTACGTGCTGGTCTATGCGCTGGCCGCGGCGCTGCCATTTTTCCATGAGACGTTCACGGTATCGAAAACTTTGGGCGTCATCCTGATCGTGATGGGCGTGCTGACCATCAACCTTCGGCGCCTTTCCAGCACTCCTCCACAGGGCTTTTGTTCATGAAAATCAGCGTTTTCGGTAGTGGGTATGTCGGGCTGGTGCAAGCCACCGTGCTTGCTGAAGTCGGCCACGACGTGGTCTGCATGGACATCGATCAGGCCAAGGTCGAGCAGTTGCGCCAGGGCCAGGTGCATATTTTCGAACCGGGGCTGGCCGGCCTGGTGCGTGAGAACCTGGAGAACAAGCGATTGCAGTTCACCAGCGACACCCAACTGGCGGTCGAGCACGCCGAGGTGTTGTTCATCGCCGTCGGCACCCCGTCCCGCGAGGACGGCTCGGCGGACCTGAGAGGCTTCTTCGCGGTTGGCGAGGCCATCGCGATGTACCGGGCCGAGCCGCTGATCATCGTTGAAAAGTCCACGGTGCCCGTCGGCAGTGGCGATGCCCTGCGTGCACACATCGACAAAGCCTTGCGCCAGGCCGGGCGCTTGCTTCAGTTCGATATCGTCTCAAACCCGGAATTTCTCAAGGAAGGCTCGGCGGTCAATGACTGCCGGCGCCCGGACCGCATCGTCATCGGCTGCGACAGCGATGCCGTGCGCAAAGTGATGCGCGAGCTGTACGCGCCGTTCAACCGCAACCATGACCGGATCATGTTCATGGACCTGCGCAGCGCCGAGCTGACCAAGTACGCGGCCAACTGCATGCTGGCGACCAAGATCAGCTTCATCAACCAGATCGCCGAACTGGCCGAGCACCTGGGCGCGGACGTTGAGTCGGTCAGACTGGGCATCGGCGCGGATTCACGGATCGGTTACGACTTTATCTACCCCGGCTGCGGTTACGGCGGCTCGTGCTTTGGCAAGGACATCCGCGCGCTGATCCACAGCGCCCGGGAAGCCCATTGCTCCAACGATCTGCTGGCAGTGGTCGAGGCGATCAACGAGCGGCAGAAGAACAAACTGTTCGAGCGGGTCAAGGCGTTCTATGAAGGGGATCTGCGCGGCAAGACGTTTGCGTTGTGGGGCCTGGCGTTCAAGCCGAACACCGATGACATGCGCGACGCGCCGAGCCGGGTGCTGATGGAAGCCTTGTGGGACGCCGGCGCCACGGTGCGCGCGTTCGACCCCGAGGCCATGCAAGAAACACAGCGCCTTTACGGCAACCGCAAGGATTTGATTCTGATGGGCACGCCGGAATCGACGTTGAACGATGCGGACGCGCTGATCATCTGCACCGAGTGGCAACAGTTCAAGGCCCCGGATTTCGAGCTGATCCAGCAACGCCTCGCCGCGCCGGTGATCTTCGACGGCCGCAACCTGTACGACACCGAACGCCTGGCGCAGAGCGGGTTTCACTACTTCCCGATCGGCCGTGGGGAATCCTGCGAACTGCCGATTCCGCAGAAGAAGTGGACGCCGTACAAAAGCGTGGCGGGTGGGGTAATGGTGTAGCAGCCGATAGTGGTGTCCGGCACCGGCCCCATTGAATGCAAGCGATACTTCGTAGTGGGACCGGCTTCAGCCCCACTGAATGCACGCGATGCTTTTTAGTGGGACCGGCTTCAGCCGGGAAGAGGCCCTTGGGTGCACCGTCAATTTTGCGGTGTGACCCATGACGCCTTACCGGCTAAAGCGGGTCCCGCAATGGTGTCCGGCGCCGGCGCCACTGAATGCACGCGATGCCTGGATGCATGATCGTCCCCACGCTTCGCGTGGGAATGCAGCCCGAAACGCTCCGCGTTCATGAACGGCGGTCCGTAGTCGGGGCGGCAGTGACGAAATAGTAGATGCGTCCTCCAATCTCGAACCGGTCGAGCACCCGCAGCGGGGGCTGCGGCGAGGATTCGCTTTCCATCACTACCACTCGGTCATCGCCCGGTGCCAGAAAGCGCTCCAGTTCGGTGCCGGCCATGACGCTTGGGAGCAGGCTCTGGCTATAGAACACGCTGGCACCCGCCAATCGTTCGCTGGGTTGAAACAGCGCCACCTGCACCCCTTGCTGTTGCAGGTCGTGGATTTTTTCCGTCAATGGCAGAAATGACAACTGCCTGTCCTCGCGCGGCGCCAGCCATTGCGCTGCACCCAGGTAAGTGACGACCACCAACAGGACACCTAGCCCGCTGATCCCTCGACGATGGCGCATCACCGCCGCCGCAACCGTCGAACCTTTAGCCTGCGCGCGGACCCTCGCCACAAGCACCGACGCATATTCGGCGGCAATGACCGCAGCGGCCGGTGCCAAGGACATGAGATAAACCGTGCGCTTGCTCGACGCCAGGGTCAGCAGGAGGAATTGCGCGCCGAGCCACAGGCTGAAGAACAACAGATAGCGGTTGCTCATCAATTGCCTGCGAAAGTGCCAAAGCCCCAGATACACCAACAGATTCCACGGCAAAAACGCTTCCGGCAGTTTCGCCAGGTAGTAATAGAACGGCTCATAATGCCCGGCTTCGGTGAACGAGCCGCTGAACCGGCCGACGCTGTTGGTCCACAGCACCTCTTTCAACGACGCTGTACCGCCCTGCCCGTACAGAAACCCGAGCCAGACAAGAAGCGGCACCAGCGCCAGCAGCGTGAAGGCTGCCGGGCGAATCCAGTCGGCGACCTTCAGGCGTTTTAATTGCACCGTTTCGAAGATCAGCCAGAAGAAGATCACCACGCCCGGCAGCGCCAGCCCCAACACCCCTTTGCTCAAGGTCGAAATCACGAGGCCCAGGGTAAACGCAAACCAGGGACCGAGCGCCGGCGCCCCGCGTCGCGCGCCCTCGCTGGCGTGGAAAAACGCCAGCAGCGCCAGGGTCACGCCGAGGGACAGCAACGCGTCCTCGCCCACTTGCCGCGTGTTGCTCCAGAAGCTGGCCGTTGTCGCCAGCATGAATGCCGCCAGCCAGGCCACAGAGGCCGGCCGGCCGAACCGCAACAGCATGGGGTAAAGGAGCAACACGCTGAACAGCCCGGCGAACGCCGACGCCAGGCGCACCGCCCAGGGCGTGGCCCCGAACACGCGGATCGCCGCCGCATCCAGCCAGACGCTCAGGGGTGGCTTCTCAAGAAAGGGCTGTCCGTTGAGGGTCGGCGTCACCCAGTTATCGCTCAGGTGCATCTCCATGGCGATGCCTGCCACCCGTGGCTCTGTCGAGTTTTGCAGCTGGTGATTGCCCAAGGCGAAGAAAAACAGCACAGCAACGAGCACGAACAGCGAGAGCGCACGAGACATCATCAAGGGAATACCGGCTGGGGAACGAATCATCAATGGATGGCTGTTGGCAGTATAGGCTGCGCTTTGTTGAAGGCTTGTCAACGACCTGTCAGCACTTGATCGGCCGGCCGAGTGGTTCAGTGGATGGCTGACAAACGCGCACTTACGGATGATCACTGGCATACTCTTTGCCACAATTCAAAGCGCCCAGGCACTTATAAGTGTGCAATCGAACATTAAACACTGACGGGGTTTTCACACTCCGGCCACATAACTTTTACGCCGACCGCCCGACAGGCCATGGATGACTGTTCTGAATGCACCCATGCAAAGGAGTGACAATTTGAAACGTATTTAAGACCGTTAAAAATTGACAATAAAATTGTCTGCGCTATGTGCGCACCTGTAAATCACGGTGAAGACGCCGCAGCGCCAGATAACTGCAAACTCGATATGACCGTCCAAAGGATTAGACACATGCGGATTTACTCATCGGCCCCTGCCCGATTCCTGCTGTTGGCAACCGGCACATGGCTCGCCCTCTTTTTTCTCACCCGTCTCGTTTTATTCACCACCCATCTGGATGAAGCCGGCAATCAGGTAATAGCCACTTTCATCACCGGCTTGCTCTACGACCTGGCATTCCTGACCTACGCCGCCGTGCCGCTGGGCATTTATGTCCTGCTCTGCCCGCCACGCTTATGGCGAGCTCGCGGGCATCGCTGGTTCCTCCAAGGGCTGATGACACTCAGTATTTTCGTGATGCTGTTTGTCGCTGTGGCCGAATGGCTCTTCTGGGACGAGTTCGGCGTGAGATTCAACTTCATCGCCGTGGACTATCTGGTGTATTCCGACGAGGTCCTCAACAACATCCTCGAGTCCTACCCCATCGGCAAACTGCTGACCGCCCTGGCGATCGTGGCAATAGTACTGAGCGCGATCATGAGCCGCGCCGTCGCGGCCACGATCAAAGCCCCGACACCGCCGCTGCGTAGCAGGCTGGCCGGTATCGCACTGCTGCTGGCGCTGGCGGCCGTCAGCCTGCAATTCGTCGATCAGGACAACCCTCGCGGTTTGGGCGGCAATGCTTATCAGCGTGAACTGGCGAGCAACGGTCCGTATCAGTTTTTCGCCGCATTCCGAAACAACGAGCTGGATTATCAGCAGTTCTACGCCACCCTGCCCGACCCTCAAGTCGCCGAGCAGATGCGCCGGGAGCTGGCCGAGCCGAACAGCCGATTTGTCGGCACTGACCCGGTGGATATCCGGCGCGCGATCGACAACCCGGGCACGACGCGCAACGCCAACATCGTATTGGTGACCATTGAGAGCCTGAGCGCCAAATACCTGGGCAGCAACGGCGACACGCGCAACCTGACGCCCTACCTGGATGCGCTGCGCAAGCAAAGCGTGTACTTCAATAATTTCTACGCCACCGGCACACGAACGGACCGCGGCCTGGAAGCCATCACCCTGTCCATTCCGCCGACGCCCGGACGTTCCATCGTCAAGCGCGTCGGTCGCGAGAGCGGTTTCGCCAGCCTGGGGCAGCAACTGAGCGCCGTCGGTTACGACAGCGTGTTTGTTTACGGCGGCCGGGGCTATTTCGACAACATGAATGCTTTTTTCAGCGGCAACGGCTACCGCGTGGTGGACCAGAGCAGCGTCAATGAACAGGACATTCATTTCAAAAATGCCTGGGGCATGGCCGACGAAGACCTTTACCAGCAGGCCCTGAATCTGGCGGATGCGGACTACGCTGCGAACAAACCGTTTCTGTTGCAGTTGATGACCACCTCAAACCACCGCCCTTACACCTTCCCAGAGGGACGCATTGACATACCTTCCGGCAACGGTCGCGACGGCGCGGTGAAATACACCGATTACGCCATTGGCAAGTTCCTTGAAAGCGCCCGCCAGAAACCCTGGTTCGACAACACGCTGTTCGTCTTCGTCGCTGACCACACGGCCGGCAGCGCAGGCAAGGAAGACTTGCCCATCGACAACTACCTCATTCCGCTGTTCATCTACGCGCCGAAGATGATCCAGCCCCGGGAGTTCTCTCAATTGGCGAGCCAGATCGATCTCGCGCCCACGCTGCTGGGGCTGCTGAATCTGGACTATCAGTCCACCTTCTTTGGCCGCAATCTGTTCCTCGATTCGGCCTTGCCGCCCCGGGTGGTGGTCGGTAATTACCAGCACCTTGGACTGTTCGACGGCAAGGATCTGGCCATTCTCAGCCCGCGCCAGGCCCTGCGCCGCCACGACAACGCGCTGGGGGAAAGTGTCGAAAGCCAATCAACCTCTGCCGATCCATTGATTGCCCGCGCCATCGCCTATTACCAGGTGGCAAGCGAAGGGTTCAAACAGCATTTGCTGGACTGGAAGCCTGACGCCTCAAAGCCTTGATCGGCAGGCGGGGACCGTAAGCGCGTACGGCAGACGAGCGGTGAGTGGGCGCCATCCAGTCATCGCTCGCAAGCCAGTAGGATCGCTTTGGCAGACGACAAGATATTCACGGCAGCCGAACCTATTTTTGACAAACGCCTGTCTAGGATCGCGCAACGTTTAGAGTGGCGGGTTTTATCTATGTTGGTTGTCGAGGATCTGGTGTTGGACACAAGCAAATACCGGGCGACCCGCGCCCAACGATCGCTCAAGCTCAACCCGACCAATATCGACATACTCGCGCTGCTGATGCTGAGAAGTCCCGACATCGTCAGCAAGGAAGAGATCGCGCAAATGCTGTGGGGCGAGCTGGGCGTGAACAAGAGCGGCGGTCTGGGTACGCGGGTCCATCAAATCAGAAAGATCGTTGATGACGGTTTTGCGTTCCCGCTGATTCATACGGTGTACGGCGTGGGTTATCAACTGTGCAAATAAGCCGTCGTTGATACCTCACGTCGTTTCAATCACCCGCTTTCATTGCCAGTTGCTTCCAGTCTTGCGGATTAAGTAAACCCCTGATGACCGGCCTGCTGTGTTTGTCCAGTGAGATGAACACCGCACTGTCATATTCGCTGGTATCGGCATGGGGGTACCCCTGCTTGCTTTCTATCTGACTGATGCAACCGCTATGGGTGACCAGCACGAGGTTATGGTCGCTCGTCTTGTGCGCCATGACCTGGGCAAGGTTCATCTTCTCGCAGTCAAACAGCCAGTCCTGTGACGCCACTGGATGGCCGAACAGGGATTCAGCGGTTTGCGCCGTGCGCGTGGAGGGGCTGGCGAGGATATCGGTCTGCGCCAACCCCAGCTGACTGAGCGAACGCCCCACTTCTGCAGACACCTGGCTGCCATTGCGGGTGATCCCGTCCTTTGGGCCAAGACACTCATTATCCGAACGGTCGCAGCGCTCGCCGTGGCGCACCAGCACCACCACTTCGCCTTTCTTCCAGCTCTCGTACAGGCCCGCCCTGCTCATGTTTTGCCCGCTGGCGAGGGCGATGGGTGAACGCGGCCAGTAGGTGTAACCGGTCAACAGCAGCAGCGAAACGACGATCGCGGCGGCGCTCAGCAGAACACGGAATCTATTGGCGCCTTTAAATAACTTACCCGCGCTGCGTGCGGGCGTGACATTAATGTGTTCGCGCATCGTGTCGCTCCGACTGTTCAGCCCATCGGCAGACGTAAGTCTGCGTCATTGAATGAAACGAAGCGTAAACAGCGATGCATGGTTATTTGGTAAACGGCACGTGAAAAAAACAGTGGTCATTGAAGGTTATTCATTTCCAAGCCGCAGGGAAATTGTCAGGCCTTGATGCGCGGACAAGCCATTACGTCATCTAAATGGAACGCCACAGACTTTTAAACATGAATGGCGTTTTCACATTCCCTTCACTGCCGCTTGACCCGTGACCGCTTATATTCCGTAAGCAGCCGGCAATCGGCAGGCGAAGTTGATGTTTCATCACTTATCAGGACACTCGAACGTGCCAACTGAACGATCAAGATTTTATGCGTGGAACCTGGGTTTGCCGATCGCCATTGCGCTGGCGATCTTCGTGGTCTTCGACCTGACTTCGCTGGACGAAATCATCAGCAACTGGCTGTATTACCCCAGCCACGAGTTCCCTTTTGGCCACAATCGCCTGTTCGAAAACCTGACCCACCGCTGGCCGCGCATCATCCCCGATCTCACGGGGGAAGCGGCCATCATCGGGTCGATTCTGTCGTTTGCCTGGCCGCTGTTGAAACCGGGGCGGCACGACCGGGCTATCAGGTTGCTGGAGACCTTGCGCATCGCCCCTGTGTTGCGCTTCACCGCTCGGCACCGTCGGGACTTCCTGTTTATCGTCGTGTCCTTCGCGATCATCACCGGCATGATCCATTTCTTCAAAAGCCACACCAGCATCTATTGCCCGGTGGAAACCACGCTATACGGCGGAACAATGGAGAAAAAGGAGTGGTTCGAGAATTTCAGCCTGTTCCATGAAGCCGGCGCCGGTCGCTGCTGGCCGGGCGGCCATGCGTCGGGCGGCTTCACCATGGTCGCGCTGTACTTCGTTGCGCGCCGCTATCAATGGCGCCATGCCCGGGCGATTCTCTATGCATCGATGGTTCTGGGCGCGATATACGGTACAACCCGCGTCCTGCAAGGCTGGCACTTTATGTCGCACACTTTCTGGGCCGGGGTGATTGTGTGGATCAGCGCGCTGCTCACCGCCCTTGCCTTTTATGGCTGGCGGCAACTTGCAACGTCCGTCGCGCAGGCTCCTTCCCCCATCGCGGCCGTCGCTCGATAGGCCACACAGCTCCCCGCATTACTGTCACACTGGCGACCGCCGAGCAAAATGATGGCTTCGGGCTATATATCCGTTTAGCTTAGGCGGTCCCCATTAATGGACCAGTCATACGCTGCTGCGGCAGTAATGTCTGCATACCCACTGCCGTTCATCCAGTCGCGGAAATCTATCCCGTCGTTCCAAGTCCATTTTTTTCGAATTACAGCGTCGAGAAGTCGCCCATGAAGTCGGACAACGTACAAATCGGCCCCCTGGACTTTCTCCTTGGCGGCGGCGAGATGGGGCAGCTGATCCGGGAGTTCGACTGGGCGTCGACCTCGCTGGGCGACCCGGCGGGCTGGCCGCAGTCCCTGCGTTCGGCCATCAGCATTTGCCTGCATTCCAGCTTCCCGACGGCGATCTACTGGGGCGAGGATTTCTGTCTGCTGTACAACGACGCGTGGGCGCCGATTCCGGCGGATCGCCATCCGGCCGTGCTGGGCCGCCCGGCGCAAGAAGTCTGGTCAGCGATCTGGGACGTCGTCGGCCCGCAGTTCGAGGCGGCGTACAAAAGCGCCGAAGCCTTTTCGACGTTCGATCAACTGTTGATGATGGAACGCGCTGGCAAGGTGAAGGAAAGCTGGTGGAATTACAGCCTGACGCCCATCCGCGGGGAAAACGGGCGCATCGCGGGCATCCTCAATCAAGGCCACGAGGTCACTGGCCGGGTCCTCGCCGAACGTCGGCGGACGGAGGAACTGGCCCGCCAACGCAAGATGTTCGAGCAGGCCCCCGGTTTCATTACCGTTCTCAACGGCCCCGAGCACCGCTTCGAATTCGTCAACCAGTCCTACACCCGGCTGTTCGGCGAGCGCAATTACGTCGGCAAAACCATCTACGAAGCGTTCCCGGAGCTGGCCGGCCAAGGGTTTTACGAGTGGCTGGACGGGGTCTACAGCACCGGCGAACGGCTGGTTCAGCAACGCACGCCGATCCAGCTCAATCACCCCGGTGCCCCGAGCGAGGTGCGCTACCTGGATTTCATCTACGAGCCGCTGCTGGATGAATCGGGCCAGGTGACGGGTATTTTCTGTGAAGGCTATGACGTTACCGAAGCGCATATCTCCAGGGTCGCACTGGAGGCCAGCGAAGCGGCCTTGCGCGAGCAGACCCGCACGCTGGAAACGCTGAATCGAGTGAGCGCGGAACTGGCCCTCGAACTGGACCTCAAGCGGCTGGTACAGACCGTGACCGATGCCGGCCGCGAGATGACCGGCGCCGAGATCGGCGGGTATTTTCACAGCGCCGGCCGCGATCATTTCGACCTCTTTACGCTGTCTGGCGCCGAGTCGCCGACATTGGCCCGGCTGCCAGGCCCGCGGGCGAGCCCGGTGTTTGCACCGGCGTTCCTGACTGAAGGCGTGATGCGTTCCGATGACATTCTGCTCGACCCACGCTATGGGCGGATTTCGCCGCACTTCGGCTTGCCCGACGGTCATGCGCCAGTGCGCAGCTACTTGGCGATGTCGGTCGTGTCGCGGTCGGGGGAGGTGCTCGGAGGCCTGTTCTACGGACACTCGGCGCCGGCGCAGTTCACGCTGCGTCATGAAAAACTGATGTCGGCGCTGGCGGCTCAGGCCGCCATCGCCATCGACAACGCAACGTTGTTTCAACAGGTGCAAAGCGCCAATGAAACCCTTGAACAGCGCGTGTTTGCCCGCTCAAGGGAATTGTCAGAAGCCCACTCGGCCCTGCGCCAGGCACACAAGATGGAGGCTGTCGGGCAGCTCACCGGCGGCATCGCCCACGACTTCAACAACTTGCTCGCCGGGATCATCGGCAGCCTGGAAATGATCGAGCGGCGCATCGCCAATGGCCGGATGGAGGGTCTGGACCGCTACCTCAACGCCGCCCACGATTCGGCGCATCGCGCCGCCACCCTCACCCAACGGCTGCTGGCGTTTTCCCGCCGCCAGACCCTCGACCCCAAACCCACCGACGTCAACCGTCTGGTGGCAGGCATGGGTCAGCTCATCTCGTCGACGATCGGCCCGTCCATCAACATAAGGACCATCGCCAGCGGCGACCTGTGGCTGAGCAAGATCGACGCACCGCAGCTGGAAAGCGCGCTGGTCAATCTGACGCTCAATGCCCGCGACGCCATGCCGAACGGCGGCGAACTCACTGTGCAGACCCGCAACGTCTCGGCTGACAGCGCTGCAGGCGTGGCCTCGCCACTGCCTGACGGCGACTTCGTGGAAATCAGTGTGAGCGACACCGGCACCGGCATCGCGCCGGAGGTTCTCGAGCGGATCTTCGACCCGTTCTTCACCACCAAGCCCATCGGCCAGGGCACCGGCCTGGGGCTGTCGATGATCCATGGCTTCGTGCATCAGTCCGGCGGGACCATTCAGGCGCGGTCCACCCACGGCATGGGCACGACGATTTCGTTGTATTTGCCGCGCTATCTAGGTGACCGCGAACAAGTGCCGTCCCGCTGCCCCTCGCAGCCCGGCACTCGCGGCGAAACCGTGCTGGTCATCGACGACGAGCCCCACGTGCGCATGCTGATGTGCGACGCCTTGCGCGAACGCGGTTATCAGGTCAACGAAGCGATGGACGGACCGTCAGGCTTGCAGATGCTGCAGTCGATGGCCTCGATTGATCTGCTGGTGACCGACGTCGGCCTGCCCGGCGGCATGAATGGCCGGCAGGTTGCCGACGCCGCGCGTGCCCTGCTGCCCTCCCTCGACGTGCTGTTCGTCACGGGTTACGCGCAAAACTCGGCGGTGAGTGGCGATCAACTGCCGAACGGCATGGCGGTGTTGCTCAAACCGTTCGGGATGGACAGCTTTGCGCAAAAGGTGGGCGAGATGCTCACGACGTTGGCACACCGGGGCAACACGCCAGTCACCGGCCGCGTCGTGGATGGCTGCTGAATCCGGCCCGGACTGACCCCCTTATCCCGTCGGTGCCGGTGACCCCGAGAATACGAGGCTGTGGCCCGGCACACCGGCACACGACCGATCAGTCAGTTTTTTTCGCCCGATCACGGAACTCACAGGCCTGGCATGCCCCTAAGCACGACGTCAGCGAACCGGCACAATGCCCGTTCCACGAGAGGTTTAGGTTTCCATGTCTTCCAGCAACCCATCCGCCGCCATAGGCCAACCAGACGAGCAGCGCACTTCGCCGCGTCGTCTGATTTTCATCTCGGTCCTTGTCGCCACCATGGGCGCACTCGCTTTCGGTTACGACACGGGCATCATCGCGGGCGCTCTGCCCTTCATGACCTTGCCGCTCGATCAGGGCGGCCTTGGCCTGAACCCCGTCAGCGAAGGGCTGATTACCGCATCGCTGATCGTCGGCGCCGCCTTTGGCTCACTGGCCAGCGGCTACCTGTCCGACCGCTTTGGCCGACGCGTGACCCTGCGCATGCTGTCGCTGTTGTTCATCGTCGGTGCCCTCGGCACGGCAACCGCCCCGTCGGTGCCGTTCATGGTCGCCGCGCGTTTTCTGCTGGGTATCGCTGTCGGCGGTGGCTCAGCCACGGTGCCGGTGTTCATCGCCGAGATCGCCGGTCCTTCCCGTCGCGCCCGGCTGGTCAGCCGCAACGAGCTGATGATCGTCAGCGGTCAGTTGCTGGCCTACGTGCTGAGCGCGGTGCTCGCGGCGTTGCTGCACACCCCTGGCATCTGGCGCTACATGCTGGCCATCGCCATGGTCCCGGGCGTGTTGCTGCTGATCGGCACGTTCTTCGTACCGCCGTCGCCGCGCTGGCTGGCCTCCAAAGGCCGCTTCGATGAAGCGCAGCAGGTGCTCGAACAACTGCGCGACACCAAAGACGCCGCCAAGCGCGAAGTCGAGGAAATGAAAACCCAGGAAAAGCAGGCCCACAAGCACGTCGCCGCTCGCGAGCTGCTGCGTCAGCCGTGGGTGTTGAAGCTGTTGCTGATTGGTGTCGGGCTTGGCTTTACCGCGCAGTTCACCGGCGTCAACGCGTTCATGTACTACACGCCGATCATCCTCAAACACACCGGCATGGGCACCAATGCTGCACTGACCGCGACCATCGGCAACGGCATCGTGTCGGTCATCGCCACGCTGCTGGGGATCTGGGCCATCGGCCGTTACGGACGTCGGCACCTGCTGATGACCGGTCTGGTCATCGTGATCATGATGCAGGCGGCGCTGGGTTGCGTGCTGATGTTCATGCCGCAGAACCTGACCCAGAGCTATGCGGCGCTGGCGTGCATTCTGGTGTTCCTGCTGTTCATGCAGATGTGCATCTCGCCGGTGTACTGGCTGCTGATGTCCGAGCTGTTCCCGATGCAGGTCCGTGGCCTGCTCACCGGCACGGCGGTGTCGATGCAGTGGCTGTTCAACGCCACGGTCGCCTTCCTGTTCCCGATTGCAGTGGACACCCTCGGCAACCCGACCTTCTTCGTGTTCGCGGCGATCAACATCGGCTCGCTGATCTTCGTGTTCCTGTGCCTGCCGGAAACCAAGGGCAAGTCCCTGGAGCAGATCGAGAAGCACATGAAGAAGGAGCTCTGAGGCCAGGTCTCGAGTCCCGGGCCTTGCGTCCGGGACGTTAAGACCGAGGGGCTTATACCGCGCACATTCAGCCGAGCAATTCGGTGATCCAGCGCACTTGCTGCGCGATTTCGTGAAGTTTCTGGTCCGGCACCGCCTGCCGCGCCTGCTGCAAGTTGGCCAACGTGCGCTGCTTGTAACGCAACAGGCGCCGCCACTTCTCGAGAAACGCAGGACTGCATTCGAGCATCAACAGCGGGCCGAAGTACAGCGCTTCAGGGCTGTACACCACCGGCCCGCTGCGCTCGGCGACGATGATTTCGTAGTCGAAGCGGTTCTCCCGCAGCATGTCCTCGTGGACAATGCGATACCCGTTCTCCATCAACCACTGGCGCAGCTCAGGCTCGCCGCCATTGGGCTGCAGGATCAACAGCTCCCTTCCGTTGAGCCGCCCTTTGCCGGCCTCAAAGATGTCGCGAATGGTCTCGCCGCCCATGCCGCAGAGGGTGATGGCGGTGATGCCGTCTTCGGCTTCAATCGCGGCAAGGCCATCGGCCAGGCGCACACGGATTTGCTCCTCGAAGCCGTTCTCGCGCACCGTACGCTCGGCCGCCCTGAACGGCGTCGTCGCCACCTCCCCTGCCACTGCCATCCCAATGAGCCCGCGGCGCATCAACGCCACCGGCAGGTAGGCGTGATCGGAGCCGATGTCGGCCAGTCGCGCGTCGGCAGGCACCAGGGCCGCCACGCGCTCCAGACGCCTGGACAATGTGTGTTCGTTCAACCTTGCAGCCCCTTTGCTCGCCACCGCCCGGCACGACCTGCCGAAACGGGGCGTGAGTCTGGCGGGCGGTGGCGCGGATTTCAACTGCGTTGAGACGTGGCCGGCGGATTAAGCATCGGGCACTAAGGCAGCTTGGCGATGACCTTGATCTCGAAATCGAAGCCATACAGCCAGGTCACGCCGACGGCCGTGATGGTCGGGTGCGGCGCCTCGCCCCAGAACTCCGGCACCACTTCCCAGGCTTTTTCGAAGGTCGACTGCGGGTCAACCATGAACACGGTGACGTCAATCACGTCATCGAAGGTGCAGCCGGCGGCGTTGAGGATGGCATTGAGATTGGTAAAGGCCAGCCGGACCTGGGCGCGCAGATCAGGCTCGGGCGAGCCGTCTTCGCGGCTGCCGACCTGCCCCGACACAAACAGCAAGCCGGCGGACTTGATCGCCGGCGAATAGCGATTGCGCTCGTACAACGCGTGGCGGCCGGGCGGGAATACAACGTCACGAACAGTCATTTGCTTTCTCCTTCAGCGGAGCGGGATGCTCCGTGGTTTCGATGGGCAGACTGTAGGGCTACGGATTCGCTGGATAAACCAGCAGCCCTGATCAAGACTGTTTGCATTGCCCAAACAATCAGGTGGCGCGATGGACCGTTTCGACGCGATGCAGGCCTTCGTCCGAGTCGTGGAAACCGGCAGCTTCACCAAGGCCGCCGGCACGTTGCACATGAGCAAGACCACGGTGACGCAACTGGTGCAACAGCTCGAAGCGCGGTTGCGGGTCAAGTTGCTCAACCGCACCACACGCAAGGTCAACGTCACGGCCGACGGCGCGGTGTTCTACGAACGTGCGCTGCGCGTGCTGGCGGATCTGGACGACGCCGAGACCGGTCTGTCCAGCGCCTCCGCTGCGCCACGAGGGCGTTTGCGCGTCGACGTGCCCAGTCCATTCGCGCGCATGGTGCTGATCCCGGCGCTGCCGGACTTCAACGCCCGCTTCCCCGACATTCAGATCGACCTGGGCGTGAGCGACCGCATGATCGACCTCATCGGCGAGAACGTCGACTGCGTGGTCCGCGGTGGCGAGCTGACCGACCAGTCGCTGATGGCGCGGCACATCACCGATTTGAAGCTGGGCGTCTACGCGGCGCCGGCCTACCTGCAGCGCGTAGGCACGCTGGGCCATCCCCGGGATCTTGAAGACCCGCAGCACTGCATCGTCGGTTACCGCTGGGCGCGCACCGGGCAGCTGTTCCCCATGGTGCTGCAGCGAAACGGCGAAAGGGTTCAGGTGCAGAGCCGCTACTTGCTCACGGTGGACGATGGCAACGCGTACCTCGCGGCAGGTCTTGCCGGCATGGGCGCCCTCTGGCTGCCGCAGTACATGGCCCAGCCGTCGGTGCTTAGCGGTGAGCTGGTGGCGCTGTTCGAGGACTGGCAGCTGGAATCCATGCCCATGTACGTGGCCTTCCCGCCCAACCGCCACATCAGCATCAAGCTGCGGGTGTTCATTGACTGGGTTGTAGAGTTGATGGGCGACGGGTACAACAGCCGATCTTCCGAAACGACTGAACAAGGAGCGACGCGCAATGGATGAAGCGATCAGTTACCGAGAAGCGACGGCCGAGGACGTGGCGGCAATCTGCGAACTGGGGCAGTTGCTCAACGCGATTCACCACGCTGAGCGTCCCGATATCTACACGGATGAACCCTGGACTACACCCGCGATGCCCCTCACTGGATGAGCTTTCTGAACAATCCGGAGCAGGTTATTTTCCTGGCGTTTGTCGGGGATCGGGCGGCGGGGTTTGTCAGCGCAGGGATGTTTTCAGCGGGCGGGCCATTGCTGCAGCCGATGGCATTCGCGCGAATCGGCTCAGTGTGCGTGGCCCAGGTTTTCTGGGGGAAGGGCTTGGGCCGTGGGCTGATCCAGCACGTGCAAGCGTGGGCGGTGGAACGCGGTGCCCAGGATATTCGCCTGTCGGTGTGGGGCTTCAATACCCATGCGCGACGGTTGTATGAAGAGCTCGGGTTTGAGACGCGGGCGTTTGAGATGGGCATGCGGTTGACGTGAGTGCCGTTCATCGCACCTGACAGAGACGTTGTAGACGACCGGTCAGTTTTGTCTTAAGGTGCTGCGCATTATGAAGAAACCCAACCTGGAAATGCGCCAACACCTCATCGACGTCGCCAAGTCGCTGATGACCCACAAGGGCTATACCGCCGTGGGCCTGGCAGAAGTGGTGAGCGCGGCGGGCGTGCCGAAAGGCTCGTTCTACTATTACTTCAAATCGAAGGAAGAGTTCGGCGCTGCGTTGCTCGATGAGTACTTCTCCGAGTACCTCGGCCGCGTCGACACCGTCATGACGCGCTCGGGCAGCGGGGTCGAAAAGCTGCTGGCTTACTTCGATTACTGGATCGAGACCCAGGGCACCGATCACCCGGAAGGCAAATGCCTGGTGGTCAAGCTGGGCCCGGAAGTCTGCGACCTGTCCGAGGACATGCGCAGGGTGCTGGAGGCCGGCACGGCAAAGATCATCAAGCGCATCACCGCCTGCGTGGACATGGGCGTGGCAGACGGCAGCCTGCACATCGAAGAAGGCAGCGAAGCCTTCGCCGAAACCCTGTATCAACTGTGGCTGGGCGCTTCCCTTCTGGTGAAGGTGAACAAGTCCACCACGTCCTTCGACACGGCCATGAGCCTGACCCAACGCCTGCTTCGGTAGCAGGCGCTTTTTTTTCAAAGATTGGTAGACGACCGGTCAAATATGCGAGTAATTCTCAATGATTGATATCAGTAACAGAACCGACTTGTTTTCCCCCGTGCAGATGGGTGCTATCGAAATGGCCAACCGCATTGTCATGGCCCCCGTTACCCGCAGCCGCTACGACGAAGACGGCGTGCCCGGTGAACTGCACGCCACCTATTACGCCCAGCGCGCCACCGCCGGGATGATCGTTGCCGAAGCCACCAACATCTCGGCCCAGGGACGCGGCTATGCGGCGACGCCCGGGATCTGGAGCGAAGCGCAGGTCGCCGGCTGGCGCATCGTCACCGACGCCGTACACGCGGCCGGCGGCAAGATCGTCAGCCAGCTCTGGCATGTGGGCCGATTCTCCAGCGTCGACCTGCAGCCCAACGGCGAAGCCCCGGTCGCGCCTTCCGCCATTCAGGCTGAGGGCAACACGTACACGGCCAACGGCTTCGTCCCGGTGTCGATGCCCCGCGCGCTGGAGACCGACGAGATCCCCGGCATCATCGAGCAGTACAAGCAAGCGGCCGAGAACGCCAAGCGCGCAGGCTTCGACGGCGTTGAGGTTCACTCGGCGAACAGCTACCTGCTCGACCAGTTCCTGCGCGATTCCACCAACCAGCGCACCGACCGATACGGCGGCTCGATTGAAAACCGCGCGCGGCTGACGCTGGAAGTCACCCAGGCGATCGTTGATATCTGGGGCAGCGACCGCGTGGGCATTCGCCTGTCGCCGGTAACGCCCGACGCGGGTAACACGCCGCCGGACAGCAACGTCATGGCGTTGCACGGTTACCTGATTCAGCAGTTGAACCGCTTCAATCTGGCGTACCTGCACTTTGTCGAAGGCGCGACCGCCACGTCCCGTGAAGTGCCGGAAGGCGTCGACATGGATGCGCTGAGTGCGCAGTTCAACGGCCCGTTCATTGGCAACAACAACTACGACCTGGACATGGCCATCGAGCGCCGCGCCCAGGGCAAGATCGACGCCGTCGCGTTCGGCCGCCTGTTCATCTCCAACCCGGACCTGGTCGCACGTCTGCGCCACGGCGCCGAACTGACCATCGCCCCCCGTGAAAGCTATTACGGCGGAGGCGCCAAGGGCTACACCGACTGGCCGCTGGGCACTTACTAACAGCGCTGGCAACCGCACCGCTTTCAAGCACCGCATTCAATAACGGCTAAACGGCAAGGCTTTCCCAGGAAAGCCGACGCTGCCCGCACGCCTTGAATTTGAGGAAACAAGAACATGAATTACCTGGAAAAGAAAACCGCCATCGTCACCGGCGCGTCGTCAGGGATCGGCGCTGCAACCGCCCGAGCATTGGCCGCTCAAGGGGTCAACGTTGTGGCTGCCGCGCTGGACGAAAAAGCCCTCGCAGCCCTTGTCAGCGAACTCCGCTCGGCCGGTTACGAGGCATCCAGCTTCGTCACCGACGTGACCGACGCTGAACAGACCCGCGCCCTGGCGCAGTTCGCCAAAGACACCTACGGCTCGGTCGACATCCTCGTCAACAACGCCGGCCTGATGCTGTTCTCCAACTGGGTCGACCTCGTGACCCAGGACTGGAACGCCATGATCGACGTCAACATCAAGGGCTACCTGAACACCATCGCCGCCGCCCTGCCCTTCATGCTCGACCAGAAATCCGGGCAGATCCTCAACATGGATTCGGTGGCCGGCCACCAAGTCGGCCCCGGCGCCGGCGTCTACAGCGCGACCAAATTCTTCGTGCAGGCCATGACCGAATCCATGCGCAAAGAACTGGGCGTGCAGCACGGCATCCGCGTCAACACCGTCAGTCCGGGCGTCATCAACACCGGCTGGGCTGACAAAGTCACCGACCCGGCTGGCCGCAAAGCCGCACAAGCGCTTAACGAAATCGCCATCGCGCCGGAAGACATCAGCCGCGCCGTCATCTACGCGCTGAATCAACCGGCCAACGTCACCGTCAACGACCTGATCATCTCACCCACCCGGCAGGACTGGTGATGGCGCGGCTGTTGGTCATTGAAGCTATCGCTTATCTAACTCAAACCCTGGAGTCATAAACATGAGCAAGAACATCAAAGCCGTTGCTACACACGACTACAACGCTGTGATCGACACCGCCAGCCGCTACGTTGAAGGGCTGCGCAAAGGCAGTGTTGCGACGATCAAACAGGCCTTTCATGAAGAGGCGGTGATGTATGGCTTTACCAACGGGCAGCTTCTGGGCGGGCCGATCAGCAACTTGTATGACTTTGTCGAGAGCAACGGTAAGGCGGCAGACATCACGACTCGGCTGGATGTGTTGGCGATTACACCGACCACGGCAGTTGTGCGGGTGGATATGGAGAAGGATGCGATCGGCGCGGATTACAACGACTACCTGACGTTGATCAAGATCAATGGGGACTGGAAGGTGATTGCGAAGGTTTATCACCAGTTTGAGGGGTAGGTTTTCTGAGCGCAGGCTCTGGGGCTTAGGCCTCGGAGCTTGTGCGCCGGGTTGGCGCGGCTTGGTGTCGAGCGCCTTCGTGGCTGGTTTTTTGAATGCGCGTTTGTGAATCAGGAGATAGACGTTATGGCTTTGGTTGAATACAGCGCAGGTCTGCCGTGCAGTGCGGATCAGGCGTGGAAGGTACTGCGGGATTTTGGCGGGATTGCGGATTGGCATCCGGCGATTGTGAAGAGTGGTATTGAGGGTGGGGCTGGGGTTTTAGGGGGGGTGCGGTCAGGCGGCTGGAGCTTGCGGACGGCGCGGTGTTGCGGGAGCGTTTGACCGAGTTTGATGATGGGATTAGAGCGTTGGCTTATGTGTTTGAAGAGTCGCCGTTGCCGGTGGACGGGTATCGGGCGCAGGTTCGGGTGGATGAGGTTGCGGGTGTGGTAGAGCGGTGTGTGGTGTGCTGGAACGCGCGGTTTGAGGTGCGGGAGGCTGGGACGGAGGGGGAATTTGAGGAGTTGGTCAGGGGGTTGATTGTGCAGGGGCATGAGGGTTTGGAGGGGGGTGTTCGGGGTTGATGGTGGGCGTCTGAGATTGAATTGGGCGATGCGCACGCCAGCGCCCGACCGAGGCACGGCGCGCCGGGTTTCGACGTCCATTGGGGATCAAGTGAGACGGGCCAGGCAGACGCCCGACTAATGGCGCCGGGAAGCAAGCCAGTTGAACAGCCTGCCCAGCCACCAGCGGCTGCGTGCTTCGCGTATTTCATCAATCTGCATGAACGTGTAAGGCGTGAGCCTGTTCTTTTCTCTCTTGCGCAGTGTGCGTAACCCCCTGATACGGTCGCGAGCGTGGATCAGCATGCAAACGGTGGCAAACAGGAAAATCAGAATGATCAAAATGCCGGTGGTGAACGGAGTGACTGATTTAATCACTGCACCTGCGGCCAAGGTCCCAACACCGGCAATCAACCCTTCCGCTCCCGCGGATGTGGAAGATACGGAAAATGAAACCCTGTTATCGGATACGTCGAACGCGAACCCTCGAGGAGGCGTTAGATAAAGGCCAGCATACAGCGTCGCGATGAAACCCAATAACAACCCGGCGGTTATACGTCCCTCAGTCGGAGATTCTCCCAAGTCATCCGTGACCACGGTATAACTGACCCACGCGGGGGCAAGGGCCAAGAGAAAAATCATCAAAGTGAAGTAACTTAGGGCGAATGTCGTATAACGCTCACACCAATATCTCATGTAAAGCGTATAACCTGAGAGCAAGAAAAACAGCAGCCCGTACACCCATCCGTCTGTGGATGAACGCAAGATACCGACGACGCCCAAGCCAATGGCAACTATGAAGAGCGTCCGTGTCAGGGCGTTGACAGTTCGGGCGTCAGGATCGTAGATAGTGGACATTTAGACGCTAGCTCCTTGCATGTGGTACCGGTGTGTACCTATCGCACATCGCGCGGCGGGCTAATCTTCCCACACCCACTCTAACGATTTTTTCTTCGATGCGGATACACAGAACCATCATGACCAGCGGCCTATGAATGAGGCAGCACGCCGTGCGCGTATCCTCTCCACCTCCATGAACGTGTAGCTCACCCGCTCCTTGAGCTCCTGCTCCTTCAAACTGCGAAGAGACGCAATACTGACCCGATGGTAAAAGAGCATGAACAGTGAGATTGCGAAAAAGATAAAGGCAAGCAATAAAGCGGGAGAGTCGTAGGAATGGACCATAGGGTAGATCATGCTCGACAGTGCCGCCCCTATTCCGCCCTGCAGCGACTGGTTTCGGAAAGGAGGTGCGGTCACCTCGACCCGATTTCCCCGGGCAACGAGTACCGTTGTTCGACTTCTCCACCTGTACAGCGCTACGTAGATGACGAATGCGATGAGCAGCGGAATGCACGCCAATGAAAGTGATGTGAGTGGTCCTAATCTCAATTGCTTGTGCGCTGCGATCAATACTAGAAGAAATGTAAAACCTGGTGCAAAGGCGAGATTCAGAAAAAGCCTGAGGTTGGCATATCGGGTGAATTTTTCGGTGCGGTAGGCGCAATCGAAACACCACCGACTCAACCACACCACCGCCGCGCACATCGGAAGAAATAAAAGGCTGGGCAGAATACCTGCAGACAACACCGCTTGGATCGTGAACAAGAGCCAGGTGCTGAAGATGATGGACATGAAACGGTGTGGATCTGTATCAAACATCAGTAATTCCCTACTGCTTATTTGAGCGTCACTGGTCGGCCCATTCACTCACTGATGAAGAGCCGAGCCCGGCACCTCAAGCCTGCAGTCTACTGCTGAGGGCGCTGGAGGGTAGCCGTCATCCCTCAAGTGCGGGATCTCATCCGGGGTAAGCGGTTAGATTTTGGTGTGCTGCATGGTGGGCATCCTTTCCTGTCTTCGGCGTGACAACGCAAGTGTCGCACAACCTATAGCTGCTGCGCCCCAAGTGGGGGTATCGGCCAGTGCGACCGACTGCCCGAGTCTAAGCAGTGAGTGTTGGGCTGCGCTCGGGACTTGTGGCCTGGGTCTTTGTGTCAGTGCAGTCACAGCCCTGAGCACCTACCTCAGCTGTCACTCCATGAAATCATCATTCTCGCGATAATAAATAAGCCCTGCCAGATAGTCGTCGGCGTCAGGACTCACTGATCTTTGATCGAGGACGGAAATGGTTATTTACCATGGAAACTTTCCGGATCTGTAAACCTTGAGGAGCCACTCAATACACTCGCTGAGACAACCTTTGGAGACAGCTTCACCGATCAGCGCAAAGTCGTCCGCGACATACCCCGCTGCTTCTGCATTGGAGGTCAGTCGAAACACGGCCTTGAATACTGACTCACGGAGATTCGTAACCTCGATCTCGTCAGCATGATGTAGATAAGGCTTGCTGCTTAATGCTCGTTGACTCTCGGTCCATGCATTATCAAATTCCGCCTGATCCCGCTGACCAAGGCTTTCGTCCCAATTGTCGACAGCGGATAATCCCTCGAAGAAACGGGTCTCGCTTATTTCGCGATGCAATTTATCTAGGTCTGGGGACGCCATCTAGTAGAACTCTCTTTAATCTCTTGGGTTTCCGCCATCAACGCGGCTAAATTTTCATAGACAATCATGCCCCCCTGCCTATGAAAATCGCTACAAGAAGTATTATCGCAATCACGTCGATTCGTCGATGCATCTCGGTTATGCCTAAGACCTAGCTCTGTAGAGTGAAATTACGATCGTCAACAGCGATTCTTGCATCAACGGCAGGCAAAATTACTGCCTATGACAGCGAGATTGAATCGCATGCTCCGCCTGATTCCGCCGAGAAGTCTTAACACTATTCGTTTTATAGCAAACAAACTGGGACCACCGACTTCTAAAACAAGTATTAAACATCACAAAATTGATTTATAAGCCACCCTTAGTTGACTAGCATACTTCTTGCTATTGGGTATGCGGATTGCTTTTAAATATGAATCTAGTAACTCCGGCTTAGATACGAGCAGACACAACTCAATAAGATAAATATTCAAGAAATTTTTGTAAAAAGGATGCACCTTCAGCACCACATCATCGTCGTCCTCTTCGCACTTCCCCTCTTGATCGTTTTCAGTGCCGTTGATCAACCTCAATTTGGCAGAGAAAAAATCAACAAACTGGTGCTTATTCTCTGCGACCTTTTTAAGGTCCGCTATCGAAACGCTTGCGGCATTCATTTTATTAACATCGTGACCGAGCAAAATTTCAGCAACCGCCTCGTCATTGACTGCGACTTTCCGCCCTATTCTTAAGAATTCGAGAAGCTCTACATAGGTGTCGCTTCCAATCCAATCGCATACATCATTAACATCTACCATATATCCAACTCCTTATCGGCTGGAGGACAAGCCGTGTAACGTATACAATTGATGTGTAGCCTTGCATTTTTTCTTCAGTGTACTTGAAGGAATTGCCAAAGCTGATATCTAAAGCATAAAAGCACTGATCAAGGTTACTATCCACCCGACCACTAAATCAGTGAATCACTCAACAATCCAAATAAGTCAAGACAGATTGAAGTACACTTCTAGGAAATCATTAAAATTCGACCACTGCGGCTTTAGTTTTCCTTGTGTAAAGCCAATCAGATCTTGACCTAGCGACAATTCTACAACATCGCCGGTGATTATATTATAAAAAAACCCGCCTTCACCTTCAAAACTATCCAAAGGAAGATATTCCTTAGGAATATTAAGAGTTTCATGCGCTCGCTTTAAGGCAAGTTCATAATTGGAGTTTTTAGAAAACCAACAAACTTGGTAGATTTCTCTTCCGTTTTGGATAAAGGTGGGACCGTCCTCCACGTGAAGGTAAAATTCTGCGAAATCGCACGAAATGTCCACACCCAATTTTTGTAGCTCGACTTCATAATCGGGGCTTGCGTCATCGAACCACCAACCTTCAGCTTTGCAAAAATCAACAACCTTGCTAGAGAGCATTTTATTTACCCACAGCTTGCAGAAACTCTGGAACCACCAGAGTTTCGTCTATTGATTTCCGATTGAGCGCGCGCCCTCCACTAAGCGTCCCGATCGCCATTAAATAAATCGCTATCTACCGAATTGATCGGGTGTTGGCCCAGCACATGAGGGTGCAACGCATTTGTTTTGCCGAAATCTTCAGGTGTATCTGCCGTCAACTCGAAGAGCGAGCCGAGGGCGTCTTGCTTAGAATGGTAAGCTTTCAGCTATGAAAAACCGCCGTTCTTCCCAACAACAGAACTTCTACCCCCTTATTCAAGTACTGACTCGCAAGTCCCCATCAGTAACTACTGATACACCGTATGCACAATTCCTGAAGGGACCGTTTCGGTTGATCACTTCAGTGAGCTGAACGTTGTCGTCGTAGCGGTAATGGGCGAGGATATCACCGGAAATATTACCGACTAAACAATTGAGGTCGGTCAGGCCACACTTGGTCAGTAGCTGCGCTGATTACGCGCCCACTCAAAAAAAACACGATTAATGATCAAAATTTAACCATTAATATTCAGATTATAGAAACCATGTTTACATGCCACCCCATCAACTAAATTCCTGTCCACTGCCCAAGGGGCCTAGTGCCCCCTCTATAAGCTCTAGATCAAAGGATTTGTTTCTAATAATCTTTTTGTTGGCTTTTATCTTTTCAACCACTTCTTCACTTATGATTTCTGGATTACAGGCGACGGCACAATGAATAAACACTGCCGGATATGCATAATCGGTAGGTGAGTGCAAAACATCCTCGATGGTCCTAGGACCTGGCACTATACACCCCGTGATCATAGGGATATAGTAACTTTCAAGGGAGTTTCTAATTCGCTTACACACAGACCCAACTTGTTCCGGAGGTGGAAGATAGATGCTGCCGTATACATTATCGCTAAATTTTTTATCCTGTCTTCCAGACGTCGTAAACGCAAAGCATGCATCGCTAAACAAATGACTTTTGTAAGGAGGGTCAATTTTAGAGGAGCACTCAAAGATAGGGCCGCCGAAAACGCGGCCATTAAGGATATAGGCATTAGACTTTACCAAGTATTGAAAATCAAGCTCTGCAACAACTTTCTTGTCGTAGATAAATCTAATGCCACTTTTCAAAACCTTAATCGATATTTCAGAAACCGCTATACCTTTAAGTTCCTGAAAAAGCTCACTTTCAAAATAAATTCGATTTTCTTTACTCATAAATCACCGACATTTCAAAACATTGAAAGTGGCATCATGTATCGCACCCTTGCCACCTAGATCTTTACCTGGCTTGCCCTTAGTATCAAATTTAAAGGTTCCCGCCGTACCTCGAGATGTTTTTATAGTACCACCACCCAAATGCTGCGCAGTGTTAGCCGGACTAGACATATCGTAGACCCCAGAGGCTTTCTGGTTTTTTGTGAGCCCTCCAGAACCATGCTTTACCTCGAAAACATGAAGGTTCTCGTGCCCATCTTTTGCAACAATATCAGCGCGAACTCTACTGCCATTAACCTTCATTGTCACCTCTTGAGCGACAATCTCATACCCATTCTGTTCGAGGTCATGGACGGCCTTAGCCGTACCTTTGTCCCCACTTACGGAGCTTTTGCATAGGCCAAAAGTGTCTATCCAGCCAGTGGTGTTGGGACCATATTGATATAGGTTAAATCCGCCTAATAAACCAATCGGATCTTGCGTTATGAACCGACCCACCTCCGGATCGTAGTACCTGAAAGTGTTGTAATGCAGCCCGGTCTCGTCGTCGAAGTATTGACCCTGAAAACGAAGGTTCTGCTCCACCTGATTCACGGCAAGCGTCTCGACTTCGCCCCACGCCTTGTACGTCGCCTGCCAAACGATCTGGCCATCGACATCCGTCATCTCAAGCGGCGTGCCAATCTGGTCAGTGTGGAAGTAGTAAAGCTTCTGCTCTGGCTCACCTTCACTCTGGTCAATCCGCGCAAGTGGGGCGTAGCTGCCCGGCTCGTAAATATAGAGGCTGCTCTGCCAAGGCGTTTCCTCACGCAGCATCCGCAGGCCCTGCCACAGAAAGTGCTTGTGCTCGGTCTGACCTCCAATCTCGGACGTTTTGCCAACGCGGCGACCCAGACTGTCATACCGATACGTGCCAACGCTGTGCACCTGGCTGTTAACCATCGTTTCCGCACGCACGAGCCGGTTTTCGCAGTCGTAGGTGAACGTCTGCAGCTTGGAAAAGCCCGACCGTTTCTCAATCAGGTTGCCCCAAGCGTCGTAGGTATATTCCTGATCGCGCCATTGCTTGATTCGGTTGTCTTTCACCTGATCAAATTGGCTGGTATTGAAGTTCAGCCGGTTGGCTGCAGCGTCGTATCGGAACTCTTCGCTATCTACTAGACGGCCAGTGTCGCGACTGTGCAGTTGGCCATTGGCTTCATATTCGTACTTGATCTCGCCGCGCAGTTTGTCCAGCGTGCGGGTCAGTTCGCCCGCCGGGTCGTACTCGTAGCGCCGATGGATCAGGTTGTACGCATGATCGACCAGCAGCGAGGTGTTGATGCCTGGGTTCTGGATCTGCGACAACTTTTCAGCCGGAATGGTTGATGCAAACTGCCAGCTCTTGCGGCCCATCGCGTCATAGCCAAAGCAACTAGTCAGCTTGCCTTGAGAGCGGTAGACCTCTCGATGCAGATCGTCGCGCTCCATGTCGCTGATCAACAATCCATCGAGGTTGAGCTGATGCAGGTGGCCACTGCCGTAATACAGATGATTGAGATGTTGGCCAGTCGGCAACGTCAGCGTAGTCAGGTTACTGAGCGGATCGTATTCGTAAGCCAGCGCACCTTGAGATGTAGTTTCTTTTACCAAACGACCTAGCAGGTCATAGCTGAAGTCTAGCGTCTCTTCCGCAACGCCCAGTTTCTTGCCAATGCCTGAAGGCAGCCGGTGAATGCTGAGCAACCGGTCCGCTTCGTCATAACTGTAATCCTGCCGCGCATCCTGATTCACTTTGGCCAGCAACCGGCCAATCACATCACGCTCAAATTCGGTGCTGCATTGCGGCCGCTCTGCCCTATCGCCGTAGCCGATTTCCTCAACCTGCGTCAGATGCCCGCCGATGTTGTAGCTAAACCGGCGGGTCAGGTTGTCGATGCGCTTTTCTTCGATCAGACGATCCGATGCATCGTAGGCAAATCGGTACGCAGCATTGTTTTCGTTTACGAGGGCAGTCAGGCGAATCGCCTTGTCGTACTCGTAACTGATGCGCTGCCCCTTGGCGTCCTGGCGGCTGGCAGGCAGCCCGCGCGCCGTGCGCAGCAGACGCGTAATCTGGCCTTTGCCATCTGTGTGCGTCAGGACCTGACCAAGAGCGTTGTAGGTAAAGGACTCAGCGGTGCCGTCCGGGTGCTCGATGCGCACCACTTCGCCGTCAGGCTTGCGCTCAAGTCTTGTCGTCTAATTCAAAGCGTCGGTGACGGCGACCAGATGGGAACGATCATCGTAGGTATAAAACGTACTTTTGCCAGAGCAATCCTGAAACCGCTCCACCTGCGCCAGCTCGTTCCACCACAGGTATTTGGATTTGTGTGTGGCGTCGATGATGGTGTGCGGCAAACCATCGTCGCTTGTGCAGATGTTCGATGCGCAGCACTTAGCCATGGGGATTACGATCAAATCTACTTGTAGACTTCATCGTATCGACAGTTTCAAGATGCCAGCGTTTTCCATCGTCGTGCTACAAGCCCTCGCGCATAGAAACGAAACCATCGAACCTGAAAAAGACCACGACGGCTGTAGCAAATTAATATCCAGGTTCTGGCTCTGCGCTCTCGATATCTACAGCAAGAAGCGGCGCGATCTCGGGATCAGCACCTGTTCGCTGAACTGTAATCACTGCAAGTAATGGTCCAAATTCGCCTGGAATGGGATCAAAAGCCCTCAAGTGCACATCTACTGACACACCTTCGCCACTGCCTGGCAGCGCTATTTTCGGCCATTCTTGCGTCCGACATAATGGCCAGTTCAGCAATTGCTCGCCGGGGACTACGCTAAGCTCCTGGATATCGTCCCTAACCTTATATCTACCATTGAACTGAGGTAAAGGCACATTCGGAACGAGATCAACATCCTCGCACTTGGCAAGCCCGTGAATATAGTAGTGCCAGGGCGTCATACCCCATACCAAAACTAGCAGACCTGCTTCAAATAAATAATTAGCGATTTCCGTCTCACAAAACTCTTTCTGCAGATCAATTATCTCACCAGAAAGGTTTTGTTTAATTAAGGCATCCATTTTATCTATGTCAGCGAGAAAAAAACCCAGCCGCGCAGCGCCATCGTACACGCCCCCCGGATAACGCTCAATTTCTGACGGAGCCTTACCTAGTTCAGAAAGCACTGCAGTTACGTTGACGATCTCACTGTATTCAAGCATGGGCTTAATATGATCGGGCACCTCACCTAGCGCCTCCAATGGCCTATCCAAGTAAATAGCCAAATCTAGGTGATAGATGCCAGCGGGTAATGGTGCCGAGTCAAGAGTAACTCGCTCACCGGCAACCTCAATAGAAATAGTTTCGGCTGTAGACGACAGATTTATGACAACCTGTTTTTTTGATAATAATGTGGACTTAAATGTTGGACCGTAATCGAAACAACCCACATTTCTGGTCCATCGAAAAATGACTTTACGCTGCTCCTCTGAAAATCGTGAGAAGTCATAATCGCGAAGATCTATTGAAGTGCCGCCTAAACTTATAGTCGCATTCGCGACAACCCTTGAATCGTTCAAAGTAAGATACTTGCTTTCAAAGCTTAACATCAACTACACCCCCCCTACGGCGAACCCTTTACTTCTCGCCCATTGTCTTGTTGCTTCCCAAGCCTGGGATGGCGATACATTCGACGCGAGACTCTTACCGGGCCGACTGTTTTGGATAATTCTTACATCACCTCTAAGGTATGAAATTTCTGGATTGTCATAATGAGTTTCCAACGACTTGAGCCAACCCTCGCTCGTCAACCCTTTCGCCCTCACAGCATCTGCGGTGACGAGCGGCCTAGCAGATGCGTTTGACTTCGGTGAGGCGACCAAGTGGGTGGTTGTAGTGCAAATGCACGCGCAGGCGCCCGGTCGCGCTGATGTCAGTTAGCGTGCCATCGGCCGTGCATGTGAAATGCAGGTAATGCCGAGAGCCACGTCAGCACTAGCTGATCTCAGGCTGGCATGATTCGCCAGTTTTGCTCCGATCAGGAAACTAAAGCACCGAGAGAGATCAAACCTCTTGCCTTTGAACCGTCCTTTTGGTCATGTCCTCTATGGAACACGTACTCCCAGAAGCCTCGTTAAACGCGCTGCAGTCGTCAAAGGCGGGCCAGCGGTGATGAATCAATATAAAATAGGGACTTTCACGCCGTTAACGGCGTGCTCTAATCGGGCTCGACGATTTGTAAAGACATACACCCGTCAATTTCGTAAGTCCTCACATTGACGATAAAAATCAGTATATTCTCGTGGATTTTCATCGCAACCCAAGCCCGCCTATCAGAATTATCTTTGTCTCTTAAAGATTGCAGACACTTTGTCGCACCGTTAAGCACGCGCCCCTGAGATTTTAGGTTATTAGCGCGAAACTCTATTATGGAACGGATTGCCGGCAATTCCTCTTCGTTGTAGCTATTTACATCTAAAGGAATAGGAAGTCGGCCATTTACAATTTTTGCTTTAGCTATCACCTCAGCAGTTCGGCGATCAAAGTGGCCAGATTTAATAAATCTTTCAAAGTCTGCGCTCTCTAATAAATCTTTAGAGTTCATTTGGATCAAACACCTTTAGGCCAGATCGACTCCTTGCAGTAGCACTTCTGACTCACCATACGCATCTGGAGAAAACTTCCGTGCACACGCATCACCTGGCTTGGGAGTTCCTGTAGGAGTACCTAGCACAACGCTTCCCGGCCCGTCCTTTTCTGCCCACCATTTAGCAACTTCCGGATCACGCGTTCAAGATGTAAATGAGCTTTCCCCGGAAACGCCGCCGAGGTTATGTGTCTCTTCCCAAGGAGTGCTATTAATATTCCCGCGCTTCACGATACCATTTCTCGCATTAGCAATCTCCGGATGATTAGCGCTTACGCCCCGTACAACTTCACACTGCCACCTTGGCGGGTTGATCCAACCACTTAGATTTAGGGGTATAGGTTGTTGCCCCCCTGCAACCCAAATCGCATCTTGCGTAATGAACCTCCCATCCTCCGGATCGTAATATTTTAACGCGTTGTAGTGCAGCCCGTTTCGTAGGCGAAGTACTGACCCTGAAACCGCCCGACCTGCGCCAGTCCCTTCCACCACAGGTATTTGGATTTGCGTATGGCGTCGATGATGGTGTGCGGCAGACCATCGTCGCTGTTTAGCTACTCATTAATATGGCCAAAGGCATCAACTCCAGCAACTTCCTTATGCCTTGACGCACTTGTGCCCACTAAGGCTACATTTGGTAACCGTGCTTTGGCCTTGAAAAACTCAACCACCCATAATTCAATCGCCAAGATCACCGATGACCATCAACTCAAATAACTTCGACCACTCTAGAATCAGACCTTGGCTCGACTGTCCGCTTGAAGGGTTTGGATACTGTACTGAAACACACGTCAAACCCATACTGCGTTTCGCCACTCTTACTGTAGGTATGGACACCAGCAACTACGACCTTATACAACCCACGTTGAATCGGAAGTTTTTTCCAACCGGTATAGTCTTCCCACTCCCAAAAAACCGCCATATCTGCAACATATACGTCATCAAGTGCAGACAGATGAAAAAACTTGTCTTCAAATATTATCTTTCGTCCTTCTACCTCAGGCGACTCATCTACAAAAAAACGAACCCGGTAGGTTCCATCGTCAATCCCCATTATAGGTAATGCAAGTCCCTGGTCTAGAACCTCATCTCCTTTTTCCGTGGTGGTGAACTCTTCTAATATATTCTGCCCTTTAATTATTTTACCTCCGAACAGGCTAAGCAAACTCGGATAGACAAATATTACAATCCCATTGAAATCCACATCAACATCACACTCAAAGTTCATGAACAGCCTCCTTTGGCACTGCCTGCAGCTTTCTTATACCAATTAATTAACGACTCATAAGCCGCTTTAGGCGTCACGTTCTTCGCAATAACTTCGCCAGTTGCCGGAATACGAAGATCGCCTTTAAGATGAGAAACAGAATCAAGATTTCTTCCAGCAGCCTCCATCAACTCGTCAGCACTTCCAGTCCAACCACCCTGCAAACTCCCAATATCAGGCCTGATCGCTCTGTGAAGCTCTTCATGCATGCCTTTTTCATAAGGTATGGGGAAAAACTTAGGAGTTTTCCACTTGGTGCCTAACTCATTAAGGCCGACACTATTAGCTTTCCCCCTTGGAATCATATGATGGCCCATCCCGTCAACGTTCCAGGCCCACGGCATCCATCCCAGTGGGTCAATCCATGCTGTCGGGTTAGCCGCATAATGGTATACGTTAAGTCCACCGTACAACCCGATCGGGTCTTGAGTAATGAACCGCCCAACTTCCGGATCGTAATACCTGAACGTGTTGTAGTGAAGACCCGTTTCGTCGTCAAAGTATTGGCCTTGGAAACGCAGGTTCTGCTGAACCTCACTCACAGCAAGCGTCTCGACCTCGCCCCACGACTTGTATGTCGCCTGCCACACGATCTGGCCGTCGACATCCGTCATCTCAAGCGGCGTGCCGATCTGGTCGGTATGGAAGTAGTAAAGCTTCTGCTCTGCCTCACATTCGTTTTGGTCAACCCGAGCCAGAGGCGCGTAGCTACCCGGCTCGTAGATGTACAGGCTGCTCTGGCCCGGCGCCTCTTCGCGCAACATTCGCAAGCCTTGCCAAAGGAAATGCTTGTGTTCAGTCTCGCCTTTTATCTCGGAGGTTTTGCCAATCCGCCGCCCCAAGCTGTCATACCGATACGTGCCGACGCTGTGCACCTGGCTGTTAACCATCGTCTCCGCACGCACGAGCCGGTGTTCACAGTCGTAGGTGAACGTCTGCAGCTTGGTTAACCCTGACCGTTTCTCAATCAGATTGCCCCACGCGTCGTAGGTATATTCCTGGTCGCGCCACTGCTTGATGCGGTTGTCTTTAACCTGATCGAATTGGCTGGTGTTGAAGTTCAGACGGTTGGCCGCAGCGTCGTATCGGAACTCTTCGCTATCAACCAAGCGGCCAGTGTCGCGACTGTGAAGCTGACCATTCGCCTCATACTCGTACTTAATCTCACCACGCAGTTTGTCCAGCGTGCGGGTCAGTTCGCCCGCCGGGTCGTATTCATAGCGCCGGTGGATCGGGTTGTACGCATGATTGACCAGCAACGAGGTATTGATGCCTGGGTTCTGGATCTGCGACAGCTTTTCAGCCGGAATGGTTGATGCGAACTGCCAGCTCTTTCGGCCCATCGCGTCGTAACCGAAGCAACTGGTTAGCTTGCCCTGGGACCGATAGACCTCGCGATGCAGGTCATCGCGCTCCATGTCGCTGATGAGCAGACCATCAAGGTTGAGCTGATGCAGGTGACCGCTGCCGTAGTACAGATGATTCAGGTGCTGACCCGTCGGCAAGGTCAGCGTGGTCAGGCTACTGAGCGGATCGTACTCGTAGGCCAACGCCCCTTGCGGCGTCGTTTCTTTTACCAAGCGACCCAGCAGGTCATAACTGAAGTCGAGGGTCTCTTCCTCAACGCCCAGCTTCTTGCCAATGCTTGAAGGCAGGCGATGGATGCTCAGCAACCGGTCTGCTTCGTCGTAACCATAATCCTGCCGCGCATCCTCGTTCACTTTGGCCAGCAACCGGCCAATCACATCACGCTCAAACTCGGTGCTGCGTTGCGGCCGCTCTGCCCTGTCCCCGTAGCCGATTTCCTCGACTCGCGTCAGATGCCCGCCCACGTTGTAGGTGAACCGGCGCGTCAGGTTGTCGATGCGCTTCTCTTCGATCAGCCGATCCGAGGCATCGTAGGAAAATCGGTACGCAGCATTGTTTTCGTTTACGAGGGCAGTAAGGCGAATCGCCTTGTCGTATTCGTAACTGATGCGCTGGCCCTTGGCGTCCTGGCGGCTGGCAGGCAGTCCGCGCGCCGTGCGCAGCAGACGCGTAATCTGACCTTTGCCATCGGTGTGCGTCAGAACCTGGCCAAGTGCGTTGTAGGTAACGGACTCAGCGGTGCCGTCCGGGTGCTCGATGCGTACCACTTCGCCGTCGGGTTTGCGCTCAAGTCTTGTCGTCTGATTCAGCGCATCGGTGACGGCAGCCAGATGAGACCGATCATCGTAGGTGTAGAAGGTGTTTTTGCCCGAGCAATCCTGAAACCGCTCGACCTGCGCCAGCGCGTTCCACCACAGGTATTTGGATTTGTGTGTGGCGTCGATGATGGTGTGCGGCAGACCGTCGTCGCTGTTGAGGTACTCGGTTTGTGGCCGAGTGCATCGATTTCAGCGATCAGGTTGCCTTTATCGTCGTATCGGGCTTTCCAGACACTGCCGTCGGGGAACGCGGTTTCGGTCACCAGCGTCGTACCGAGGTGGTGTTTGTAGCGGATCTTGCGGCCCAGCGGATCGGTCTCTTCGATCAGGCGAGAGAAGTCGTCGTACTTGAACGCCAGCTTATTGCCATCGGGTAGCGTGATGCCGGTCAGGTTACCGGCTTCGTCCAGGTCCATGGCGTAGCGCTCGCCGCCATAATCGCGGCTGGCGATGACAAGGCGGTCCTCGTTGAAGTGCACTTCAAGCTCACGGCCGAGGACGTCTACCGCCCAAGAAGTTCTGTTCTTGAAGTCGTAGCGGAAATGAAAGTGTTCGCCATCGCTGGTCCAGTGCTCGACCACACGCGGGTGACCGTCGATGGTTTCCCAGCGGTAATTGCAGCTCAAGCCCAGCGCATTGCTGTGGCTGATCATCACGCCTTCCGCATAACTGAAGCGGCGCATCGTATCGGCGTTGCGGTTGATCACTTCGCTCAACTGGCCGTCGTCGCTGTAGCGATACTGAACGAGGGTTTCGACGGCTTCATTGCCCACTACGCGTTTGACGTCAGTCAGGCGGCCCAAAGGATTGTCGTAGTGCAAATGCACCCGCACGCCGCCGGGGGCGCTGATGTCGGTAAGCGTACCGTCGGCGGTTCGGGAGAAATGCAGGTAATGCCCGAGTGAATTTTCCAGACGTTGCAAGGGCGCCGGCGTGTTGTCGTCAGAAACCTCGCCGAAATAGAAGAAGGTGTTATCGAGGGTTTGAAGGAGGTAGTGGCCGCCGGGCGATCGGACCAGATAAATCTGTTCGTAGGGGTTGTAGATACTTTCGCCGGGCTCGATGTCGACAAAGGGCACGCTGCGGCCCTGGTTGTCGGTGAGGTAAACAAAGCTACCACTGCGGCGCAGGCTTTGCTCCCACGGCAGGACCCATCCGCGGCCAAGCACGCTGTCGACGGTCAGGTCGCTTGCGTAGAAGCGGGACCATTCGATTGGCATCAGGCCGGGCAGCACGAAGTCGGTTTCGCCTGAATCCAGCAACAATTTGCGGCCTGTTGCGAGATCGACGGGATTGGCAACCTGCCCCGAAGACTGTCCCGAGCGCAGGCCAGTGCGGAAGCTGGCTGCGAGATAGCTGCCTACGCTTGGAATTGCCGCGTCTTGGCATCCGGTGAGTGGCTATCTGAAATCTAACCGCACCGACGCTACGAGCCTAACTAGTCGCTCCGCTTAGGCGCAATAATCCACCTTTGGCAATACCCCTTAACCGCCGCTACGCCAACTTGACGTTAGGGCTCTTCTATCACATATTCCAAGTGTCAAAAATATAACGCCCGCGGTAAGCATATTCCGAATAGTTAGAGCTCAGCTATTGAGGTGCGCACAGTGTCGCAGAAAAACGCTTCAAAACTTTCGTACATAACTTCTTTGGCAGCATCTCGCTTAAAAGCCAGCTCCGTCAATACTACTACCGCCTCGCCCGACGGGCTAAGCTGAGAAGTATCGATAGAAAATAAAGGACCGTAGCCCGATGCCTTAACTACGATCATTTTCGGATCCGCATCTCCCGCATCTCGAGCAAACTTTGTTGCAAAACACACGCAGGGCACCTCCGCGGCTGTGAGCCCGCTTTTGGTAATACCATAATATGTGTTACCACCAAAAGATAACGCACCAAATTTTTTAAGGAACAGCTTATAGGAGGCAGGAAACTGAACCCCTAATGCTTTTTCGAACTCAGCTATAACTTCATCACTCGCGCCTCCGGAAAATGCAGGCTCGTCACTGCTCAAATTCATTTCGTTTTCAATAATATCTATATAAGTCATGATCACCTCTCAAAAAACTAAGGACCGCTCTTTCAAATAGGTGTTTTTCCAAGCATTGAAAGGACTGCGATTCGACGTTGCGGTTGATCACTTCGCCCAACTGGCCCCGTTGGTGTAACGATACTGGACGAGGGTTTCAACGGCTTCATTGCCCACTATGCGCTTGACGTCGGTTAGGCGGCCCAAAGGATTGTCGTAGTGCAAATGCACCCGCACGCCGCCGGGTGCGCTGATGTCGGTAAGCGTAACGTCGGCCGTTCGGGAGAAATGCAGATAACGCCCGAGCGCATTTTCCAGACGTTGCAAGGGCACCAGCGACCGGCAACTTCGCCCGCAACGAACCCTGCGGTGAATTTCATGACGCACGGCATAATGGCTTTCATGCCCGTCTGGCGGCCGGCCTTGATTAGTCGGGGTGATAAGCCTTCTCGCAGTGACACTATAGGAAAGTGGAACCGGCCTCATCTTCATCTTGTTGAACCATTTTTACGACGAGTTCCCAATCCTCCCCCTCGATAAAATTTCTTCCAAAAAAGACATACGTCATGACTCCACCAAAATAATCATCCCCTCCAGCCTCGACAGAGAACTGGTGTACAAATGACATTGGCACACCATCTAAATATCGCCAACTTGGTTGGTGGAGCCAACGAGGGCGTTGTCCGTAACTAACGAACCTCCCCTCTAGTTCATCTGCAACCCAAGCTTTTGCTGACTTGGGCGTTGCCGAAATCCACGTCAAATCCGGCCGCGGCAGATTCAAACCAATATATTTTTCATACAGCGCTTTTACAAACGGCTCAGCTTCCTCATGACTGACTCCGGCATTAAACTTTTTCGATGCAATCTCGATGACCACTGAACTAAATAAAATATAGCTCTTATCCATATCTACCATGAGTTCACTCCCTTAATCACTTCCAACAATTCGGAACCTGCGTGCCTAAACTTGTCCACAGCGGCATGCTGCCAGCGATCAACCTCAGTCAGGTTGGAACTACCATGTACACCTTCGCCGCCAACACGCTGTGGAACGTCTGTGTGATGCAGTTCATAGGGTAAGTCTTTAACACTTACCTTACCCGTCTTCAGGTTTCTTATTTTTGCAGTTATGTTCGGCGGCTGCCCCCCGGCCATTGCTGCTAGATTTCGCGGAGAATAGATGGAAACGGGCTTACTCATTTCTTCAGCTGCCGTATTTTTCCAGTAATTTTTCCGTGCAGTTGACCAGCATTCCCACCCCCAAGGGTCGATCCAACCTGTCGGGCTCGGGACATATTTATATTGACCCTGGAACCGCAGGTTTTGCTCAACCTCGCTCACCGCAAGCGTTTCGACTTCACCCCACGCCTTATACGTCGCCTGCCACACGATCTGGCCATCGACATCCGTCATCTCAAGCGGAGTGCCGATCTGGTCGGTGTGGAAGTAGTAGAGCTTCTGCTCTGCCTCACCTTCGCTCTGGTCAACCCGGGCAAGTGGCGCGTAGCTTCCTGGCTCGTAAATATAAAGGCTGCTCTGCCACGGCGTTTCCTCACGTAGCATCCGCAGGCCTTGCCAGAGGAACTGCTTGTGTTCTGTCTCGCCGTTTATCTCGGAAGTTTTGCCAATCCGGCGACCCAGGCTGTCATACCGGTACGTACCAACGCTATGCACCTGGCTGTTAACCATCGTTTCCGCGCGAACAAGGCGATTTTCGCAGTCATAGGTAAAGGTCTGCAGTTTGCCCAACCCTACCCGCTTTTCAATCAGGTTGCCCCAGGCGTCGTAGCCATATTCCTGATCACGCCATTGCTTGATGCGGTTGTCTTTGACCTGGTCGAACTGGCTGGTGTTGAAGTTCAGCCGATTAGCCGCAGCGTCGTACCGGAACTCTTCGCTATTCACCAAGCGGCCGGTGTCTCGACTATGCAACTGACCATTGGCTTCGTATTCGTACTTGATCTCGCCACGCAATTTGTCCAGCGTGCGGGTCAGTTCTCCTGCTGGATCGCACTCGTACCGCCGATGAATCGGGTTATATGCGTGATCGACCAGCAACGACGTGTTGATCCCTGGGTTCTGAATCTGCGACAGCTTGTCCGCAGGCAACGTCGATGCAAACTGCCAGGACTTGCGCCCCATCGCGTCATAGCCAAAGCAACTGGTGAGTTTGCCTTGGGACCGATAGACCTCGCGATGCAGGTCGTCGCGCTCCATGTCGCTGATGAGCAGACCGTCGAGGTTCAGTTGATGGAGATGGCCGCTGCCGTAGTACAGGTGATTGAGGTGTTGGCCTGTCGGCAACGTTAGCGTGGTCAGGTTGCTGAGCGGATCGTATTCGTAGGCCAGCGCACCTTGCGAAGTAGTTTCTTTGATCAAGCGGCCAAGCATGTCGTAGGCAAATTCCAGCTTTTCTTCGCCGATGCCCAGCTTTTTACCAATTGCCGAAGGCGAGCGGTGAATCGCAAGCAGTCGGTCTGCTTCGTCATACCCGTAATCCTGCCGCGCATCCTGATTGACCTTGGCCAGCAAGCGGCCAATCTGATCACGCTCAAATTCCGTACTGCGTTGCGGCCGCTCTGCCCTATCCCCGTAGCCGATTTCATCAACACGCGTCAGGTGCCCGCCCAGGTTGTAGCTGAATCTGCGCGTCAGATTGTCGATGCGCTTTTCTTCAATCAGTCGATCCGACGCATCGTAAGCAAACTCATAAGCCGCGTTGTTTTCGTTGACCAGTGCCGTCAGCCGAATCGCTTTGTCGTACTCATAGCGAATGCGCTGGCCCTTCGCGTCCTGCCGGCTGCTTGGCAAACCGCGCGCATTACGCAGCAAGCGCGTGGTCTGACCCTTGCCATCAATGTGCGTCAGCACCTGCCCAAGGGCGTTGTAGGTAAAGGCCTCAGCCGTGCCATCAGGATGCTCGATGCGCACCACTTCGCCGTCAGGCTTGCGCTCAAGTCGTGTCGTCTGATTCAACGCATCGGTGACGGCAATCAGATGAGATCGATCATCGTAGGTGTAGAAGGTGCTTTTGCCCGAACAATCCTGAAACCGCTCAACCTGCGCCAAGCCATTCCACCACAGGTATTTCGACTTGTAGGTAGCATCAATAATGGTGTGCGGCAGACCCTCTTCGCTGTTGAGATATTCGGTCTTGTGGCCCAGCGGATCGGTTTCAGCGATCAGGTTGCCCTTATCGTCGTAACGCGCCTTCCAGACGCTGCCGTCCGGGAAGGCGGTTTCGGTGATCAAGGTGGTACTGAGGTGGTAGCTGTAGGTGATGCTTCGACCGAGCGGGTCGGTCTCTTCGATCAGGCGCGAAAAATCGTCGTACTTGAATGTCAGACGATTCCCGTCCGGCAGACTGATGGCGGTCGTGTTTCCCGCTTCATCCAGATCGATGCCGTAACGCTCACCGCCAAAGTCGCGGCTGGCAATGACCCGTTTGTCCTCGTTGTATTGCACTTCCAGCTCGCGCCCGAGGACGTCGACGGCCCAGGACGTTCTGCTCTTGAAGTCGTAACGGAAATGAAAGTGTTCGCCGTCACTGGTCCAATGCTCAACCACGCGCGGTTGGCCGTCGATGGTTTCCCAACGGTAGTTGCAGCTCAGACCCAATGCGTTGCTGTGACTGACCATCACGCCTTCGGCGTAGCTGAACCGGCGCATGCAATCGCCATTGCGATTGATCACTTCGATGAGCTGACCGTTGTCGTCGTAGCGGTACTGGACGAGGGTTTCAACGGCCAGGTTGTCGACGATGCGTTTGACGTCGCTCAGGCGGCCCAGCGGGTTGTCGTAATGCAGGTGAATCCGCACGCCGCCGGGCGCGCTGATGTCGGTTAGCGTTCCTTCGACCGTGCGGGTGAAATGCAGGTAATGACCCAGCGCATTTTCCAGACGCTGCAACGGCACCGAGGTGTTGTCGTCCGGCACTTCGCCGAAGTAGAAAAACACGTTGTCCAGGGTTTGCAGCAGGTAGTGCCCACCCAGGGTACGGACCAGATGAATCTGCTCGTAGGGGTTGTAAATGCGCTCCCCGGGCTCGACGTCGACAAAGGGCACGCTGCGGCCCTGGTTGTCGGTAAGGTAAACGAAGCTTCCGCTGCGGCGCAGGCTCTGCTCCCAGGGCAAGACCCAGCCCTGACCCAACACGCTGTCGACGGTCAGGTCGCTGGCATAGAAGCGGGACCATTCAATCGGCATCAGGCCGGGCAGTACGAAGTCGGTTTCGCCTGAATCCAGCAACAGTTTGCGGCCGGTCGTGAGGTCGACGGGATTGCCGATAAAACCGCCCAAGACTTTCCCGACTGCCGGGCCAATGATGTAGGTGCCCGTGAGGTAGCTGGCGGCAACAGTCGCGCCGAAGCGCAGCGCGCACGGCCCTGCAGCCTTCAACCCTTGCGTCAGCCCTAGCTTGGCGACTGATACCAGCGCTTTACCCATCGATGCGACGATCATCAGCACGTCGACAACGACGCGAAGCCAACCCGGAATTTCGTCGTCGATATGGAGGTATTGAACCGTGCCGCCTCCGATGAACACATCGTCCGAGCCGCCTGAAATCCGTGCACCACAGGTCAGCCTGTCATCCTTACGCGCAGCAGCCACGCTGTTGATGAAGACGTTGGATGAGCCTTCGGCGACCTGAACCGGCGCAGGATGCTTTTCGCACCGGCCGAGGCTGAGCTCGACATGCGCGGCATTGCGGTTGTTGATGTACACATCGGTCGAGCAGCCGGGGAGCTGGATCTCCCCGGCCGGCGAGCTGAACATCTTGCCGAAATACTCCCCCAAAGCCGGCAGCGCACTAGCAAGAAGCCCCAGGGCGATGGGCATCAGGAAAGCAGCGGTGCCTCCCGAGCACACCAGGGTGGCGGCATAAGCGGCAATCGCCAAACCGACGACTGCGCCTGCCAGAAACCTCGCCAGGGCGCTGGTCTGTTCAATTTCACCGTTGTATCGAGCGGCTTCAAACATGGTTATTCCTGCTCGGGAGTTTCAGCAGGTGAATCCTGGGTATGCCGGGGTTGGAAGCTTGCGAGCAGTTGCAGCCAGTTTTCGGTTTGTGCGGCGCCCCCCAAAGAATCGCTGAATTAGCTGGTTTACTTACGGCGAAGACACCCATCGGAGAAGACTGACAAGTATCAATCGAAACGTTAGGTATAGGCCTAAGCGGCGCGCCTGACCGAAATTGCTAAAGAAGTTATCTGAACTTGTTAAAGAGCAGTGCTGCATTAGGGTTCGCCGATCCCACGACCTGAATTGCAGCTTGGTAGTGATTCCCTAGAACTGAGGTTCTTCTTCAAGCTCTGCGATGAATTGATCAAACGATTTAGCGACCATTCTCTGAGCGGCAATTTGATTCGCAGCCATGCTTACCTCCTCACGAAATGTATCCACAGCGTAAAAAACAACGGAACCATTGAGCATATCAAGACAGAAGAAGTTACCGCCATCATCTGTCGCGAACGGCAGAAGTGTGTGTGGAATTACCTGCCGCTCACACATCAGCTTGTAACACCCCTCAATAAACCCCGTATCGCTTGCGTTTCCTGCCCCATCGAAAAAAATAGGCTTGAAGTCCGAAATTTGCATCGGTTCGTATCCATCCTCTGTGACAACCCAACTCCTGCTGGGGATACCTCCATTAGACTTTAGGTAGAGTTCAATAAAGGAAGCCGGCAATTTGAATCCAACAGATTTCTCTAATGCGGCTATGTGAGATGGTTCAATTTTTTTTTCGGGTTGCATTAACTTAAAGTCTTGCATATGAGCTCCATTTTTAACAGGTTGATGACGCAGCGCTAGGAGCACGCCCTTTTAGCCACCCTTTAGATTGCGAAATACCGACCGCATCTTTGCCACCATAAGCACCAGAGGGCAACCCAAAATGCTTCTCGAACTGGGCGACTGATCCTGTGTGTGGATAAGATGCTTCATGTGCAGATTTCGTGACTAGCTGCATAGTAGATCTGCCGGTTTTCGGATCGAAATCGTCGAGGTGGTGCCATGTATATTTGCCTTGCGCTTTAACGTCCGCTTCCTTAAGGCCTGCCTGCTTATAAGCCTCCGTAAAATCTCTGCCGCGAGAGCCTTGCATTTCGATGGTAACAATATTTTTCTGATTTCCAGACACAGGAAACAGATCCTTTGAACCCTCGAAATTAACACTCTTGAACGCCCAACCCCAGGGATCGATCCAGACATTCGGATTCGGCGCATATCGATAAAGATTATACCCACCGGCCAAGCCGATCGGGTCTTGGGTAATGAACCGCCCAATTTCCGGATCGTAATACCTGAACGTGTTGTAGTGCAGCCCCGTTTCCTCGTCGAAGTACTGACCCTGAAACCGCAGATTTTGCTCAACCTCACTCACGGCAAGCGTTTCGACCTCGCCCCACGCCTTGTAGGTCGACTGCCAAACGATCTGGCCATCGACATCCGTCATCTCAAGCGGTGTGCCTATCTGGTCGGTGTGAAAGTAGTAAAGCTTCTGCTCTAGCTCACCTTCGGCTTGATCGACACGGGCTAGCGGCGCGTAGCTGCCCGGCTCGTAAATATAGAGGCTACTCTGCGCCGGGTTTTCCTCACGCAGCATCCGCAGGCCTTGCCAGAGGAACTTCTTGTGCTCGGTTCGCCCTTCGATCTCTGACGTCTTCCCAACCCGCCGACCCAGGCTGTCGTACCGGTACGAGCCAACGCTGTGCGTCTGGCTGTTGACCATTGTCTCCGCGCGAACAAGACGGTTTTCGCAATCGTAGGTGAACGTCTGCAGCTTGGTTAACCCTGACCGTTTCTCAATCAGGTTGCCCCACGCATCATAGGTATATTCCTGATCGCGCCATTGCTTGATTCTGTTGTCTTTGACTTGATCGAACTGACTTGTATTGAAGTTCAGCCGGTTGGCCGCGGCGTCGTATCGGAACTCTTCGCTATCGACCAAACGACCGGTATCACGACTGTGCAACTGGCCGTTGGCTTCGTATTCGTACTTGATCTCGCCACGCAATTTGTCCAGCGTGCGGGTCAGTTCTCCTGCTGGATCGTACTCGTACCGCCGATGAATCGGGTTATATGCGTGATCGACCAGCAACGACGTGTTGATGCCCGGGTTCTGGATCTGCGACAGCTTTTCCGCAGGCAATGTCGACGCAAATTGCCAGCTCTTGCGCCCCATCGCGTCATAGCCGAAACAACTGGTGAGCTTGCCTTGGGACCGATAGACCTCGCGATGCAGGTCGTCGCGCTCCATGTCGCTGATGAGCAGACCGTCGAGGTTCAGTTGATGGAGATGGCCGCTGCCGTAGTACAGGTGATTGAGGTGTTGGCCTGTCGGCAACGTTAGCGTGGTCAGGTTGCTGAGCGGATCGTATTCGTAGGCCAGCGCACCTTGCGAAGTAGTTTCTTTGATCAAGCGGCCAAGCATGTCGTAGGCAAACTCCAGCTTTTCTTCACCGATGCCGAGCTTCTTACCAACCGAGGTAGGCGATCGCGTAATCGATAGCAGCCGATCACCTTCGTCATAACCGTAATCCTGCCGCGCATCCTGATTGACCTTGGCCAGCAGCCGTCCAATCACATCACGCTCAAACTCCGTACTGCGTTGCGGCCGCTCTGCCCTATCCCCGTAGCCGATTTCATCAACACGCGTCAGATGCCCGCCCAGGTTGTAGCTAAACCGGCGCGTGAGGTTGTCGATGCGCTTTTCTTCAATCAGTCGATCAGAAGCATCGTAAGCAAATTCGTAAGCCGCGTTGTTTTCATTAACCAGCGCTGTCAGCCGAATCGCTTTGTCGTACTCGTAACGAATACGCTGGCCCTTGGCGTCTTGTCGGCTAGAAGGGAGTCCGCGTGCAGTACGGAGCAGACGCGTGGTCTGACCCTTGCCATCGGTGTGCGTCAGCACCTGGCCCAGGGCGTTGTAGGTAAACGATTCGGCAGTCCCATCCGGGTGCTCGATGCGCACCACTTCGCCGTCGGGCTTGCGCTCAAGCCGTGTGGTCTGGTTCAACGCATCGGTGACGGTGATCAGGTGGGAGCGATCGTCATAGCTATAAAACGTGCTTTTACCCGAACAGTCCTGAAAGCGCTCCACCTGCGCCAGTTCGTTCCACCACAGGTATTTCGACTTGTAGGTCGCGTCGATAATCGTGTGCGGCAGGCCATCTTCGCTGTTGAGGTACTCGGTCTTTTGGCCCAGCGGATCGATTTCAGCGATCAGATTGCCCTTGTCGTCGTAACGGGCCTTCCAGACGCTGCCGTCCGGGAAAGCGGTTTCGGTGATCAAGGTGGTATTGAGGTGGTAGCTGTAGGTAATGCTTCGACCGAGCGGGTCGGTCTCTTCGATCAGGCGCGAGAAGTCATCGTACTTGAACGTCAGACGATTCCCGTCCGGCAGGCTGATGCCGGTCGTGTTGCCCGCTTCATCCAGATCGATGCCGTAGCGCTCGCCGCCGAAGTCCCGGCTGGCGATGACCCGTTTGTCCTCGTTGTACTGCACTTCCAGCTCGCGGCCGAGGACGTCGACGGCCCAGGACGTTCTGTTCTTGAAGTCATAACGAAAATGAAAGTGTTCGCCGTCGCTGGTCCAGTGTTCAACCACCCGCGGCTGGCCGTCAATGGTTTCCCAGCGGTAGTGGCAGCTCAGGCCCAATGCGTTGCTGTGACTGGCCATCACTCCGTCGGCGTAGCTGAACCGGCGCATGGAGTCGCCATTGCGATTGATCACTTCGATGAGCTGGCCGTTGTCGTCGTAGCGGTACTGGACGAGGGTTTCGACGGCCAGGTTGTCGACGATGCGTTTGACGTCGCTCAGGCGGCCCAGCGGGTTGTCGTAATGCAGGTGGATCCGCACGCCGCCCGGCGCGCTGATGTCGGTGAGCGTGCCGTCGACCGTACGCGTGAAATGCAGGTAATGGCCGAGGGCATTTTCAAGACGCTGCAACGGCACCGAAGTGTTGTCGTCCGGCACTTCGCCGAAGTAGAAAAACACGTTGTCCAGGGTTTGCAGCAGGTAGTGGCCACCGAGGGTGCGTACCAGATGAATCTGCTCGTAGGGGTTGTAAATGCGCTCCCCGGGCTCGACGTCGACAAAGGGCACGCTGCGGCCTTGGTTGTCGGTGAGGTAAACGAAGCTTCCGCTGCGGCGCAGGCTCTGCTCCCAGGGCAAGACCCAGCCTTGGCCCAGCACGCTGTCGACGGTCAGGTCGCTGGCGTAGAAGCGGGACCACTCAATCGGCATCAGGCCGGGCAGTACGAAGTCGGTTTCGCCTGAATCCAGCAACAGTTTGCGGCCGGTCGTGAGGTCGACGGGATTGCCGATAAAACCGCCCAAGACTTTCCCGACTGCCGGGCCAATGATGTAGGTGCCCGTGAGGTAGCTGGCGGCAACAGTCGCGCCGAAGCGCAGCGCGCACGGCCCTGCAGCCTTCAACCCTTGCGTCAGCCCTAGCTTGGCGACTGATACCAGCGCTTTACCCATCGATGCGACGATCATCAGCACGTCGACAACGACGCGAAGCCAACCCGGAATTTCGTCGTCGATGTGAAGGTATTGAACCGTGCCGCCTCCGATGAACACATCGTCCGAGCCGCCTGAAATCCGTGCACCACAGGTCAGCCTGTCATCCTTACGCGCAGCAGCCACGCTGTTGATGAAGACGTTGGATGAGCCTTCGGCGACCTGAACCGGCGCCGGGTGTTTTTCGCACCGGCCGAGGCTGAGCTCTACATGCGCGGCATTGCGGTTGTTGACGAACACATCGGTCGAGCAGCCGGGGAGCTGAATCTCCCCGGCCGGCGAGCTGAACATCTTGCCGAAATACTCCCCCAAGGCAGGCAGCGCACTAGCAAGAAGTCCCAGAGCGATGGGCATCAGGAAAGCAGCGGTGCCTCCCGAGCACACCATGGTGGCGGCATAAGCGGCAATGGCCAAACCGATGACTGCGCCTGCCAGAAACCCGGCCAGTGCGCCGGTGTGTTCAATTTCGTCGTTCCATCGAGCGGCTTCGAACATGGTTATTCCTGCTCGGCGTTTTCAGCAGGGGAATCCTGGGTCTGGCGGGGTTGGAAACTGGCGAGCAGTTGCAGCCAGCTTTCAGTTTGTGCGGCGCTGAAATCTGTCTGGCTGGTGGTGGAAAACACCAGAATGCGACCTGGCTGAATTTCAAATCCGGCCTGACGCTGGTAATAAGGTCGACCGCCATCCATGTAGTAGCCATCGATCTGGATACCGGCCAACGGCTGTTGCGCAGACAACGTGGCGGGCTTCTTTCCCAGAGAGGTGTAGCCGCGCAGTTTTGAAGCAATCAGTTTGATCTGACGATCGATGTAAGTATTCAGGTCTTCCGCAGGGAGCATGTTGTCACGGGAGACGGTGACGTTCAGCGGCGCGGGAATCGTAGTGCCGAGCACGAACATGTTGACCGTGCGGTCCTGAAAGCCTTCCGGCAGTACGATCGATCCTTCCTGAAGCTGATAGTCCATTGGAGGCGTGTTCCATAAGTAATAAGAAAAAGATTTCAGCAGGCGGCGATGCTGCCCAGCATTTCGTCGAACTCGATCAGCCAGTTGGCAAATGCGGGTTGGTCGGGATTGATCACCGTCGACACGCTGAACCACTGACGCTCGTTACCATCGGCAGGCGCAATAATTGCGCTGATTGCTCGACCGTGCCGACGTTCCTGGCCTACCTTGAATGCGTAATCCAGTGACACTGCGGGGCTACCCGCCAACAGGCAATCATTCTGGCGGACTACAGTGACGTCGCTGTGGTGCTTACGCAGATTGTCGGCGTAGAGCTCGGTGGATCGCTCCAGCGTCAGCCCCTCCGGCGCAGGCCGACGTTTCGCGCTGAACGTGACCGGGTGGCCTTCTCGCTCTAGCGTCATGTCGAGATCCCGAAATGCCAGGAGGTGGGGCATCACCAAGGCCAGCCCGGCAATCTTCAGCTCATTGCGCGAGGGTTGCAGCGGCAACACGGGCGCGGGCTCATGTGTGATCGCAATCGCCGCCACAGCGGCAGCCTGCTCGGCTTCCTCGCGAGCAAGCGCCTCTGCTGCCAAGCGCTTCTCCGAGATGCGGTCGTACATGCTGGTGCGGGTGCCTGGAATCGACGAGTTTCTCATTTGTTGATATCGACCCGTTTGCCGTGAACGAAGGTGTCGTTCTTTCCGAAGATATCGACCGAATCGCTGGTGATCTCGATACGGCCATCTGTGATCTTGATGCTGCTGGATCCCACCTGAAGGATGATGTGTGTCTGCGCACTGATCTGAACGAACTGCTTATCGACCTGAATCGTCAACGAGCCTTCCTGAACATTCATCACCGTGTCTTTCTTGATCACTTCTGTGTGAGTACCGTTGACGGCGATCTCGCGATTGCCACCTACTTTATGGGTCTCATCCAGCTCGATCTCAGTGTCCATGTTGCGTTCGGCGTGCATGATGATCTGCTCGGCACCCGACTTGTCTTCGAAACGGAAGAAGTTCGCCGTACCGCCGTGGCCCTTGGTCGAGCGCGTCAGAAAACCACTCTGCGTCTTGTTCGCCGGCAACGACCACGGCGGGGTGTTCTTACTGTTGTAGACACTCCCCATGATCAACGGACGGTCAGGATTGCCGTCCAGAAAAACCACCACGACTTCATCACCCACACGCGGGATCTGAATGCTGCCGAAACCGCCACTTGCACCCGACTGGGCGACGCGGACCCAGCAGGAGCTGTGGTCGTTGTACTTGCCGTTACGGTCCCAGTGGAACTGGACTTTTACGCGGCCGAGTTCGTCGGTGAAGATTTCTTCGCCCGGCGGGCCGACGATGATGGCGGTTTGTGGCCCGGCGATGGTTGGGCGTGGCGTGGACAGTTGAGGGCGGAAGGGAATCTTTTTGCGCACGCAGGAGAAGGTGTTGTAGTAGCTCGCCTGATGGCCGTTGAGGTAGTTGTTGTGGCCTTCGCTTTCGACGCCCATCAGCAGGAACTGGCGATCGTCGGCCGAGCCTTGATCGTGGTCGTAGTGCTGCACCAGCTCGAAGGTGTAGCCGGGCTTCATCGCGCGGCAGTTGCTCGCGCCTTCGAACTTCTTGCCACGGATTTCCAGGGCTTCCATGCGCAGGCGCAACAGCGTTTCGCCCTCGTCGTACGTGCCGTGGGTGTACTGGCCGGGGAAGTCGTAAATCTCGAACGTCTCGACGTCGCCCTGTTTGTTCAGGCTATTCATCCCGACGGGCAAACGGTTGTTCGGCTGGCGGTAGTCGAAGGTCTGCACGGCCATCTTGCCCGCCTGCAACTGGCGGTTGCCGCTCCACTTGGTGATGGAGTCTGCGGTCTCGGTGACGGACGCGGTGTGGAACCGGATCTGCGGTTGTTCCGGCAACGGCTGCAGCATGCTGGAGTCGTCGCAGATGATCATGGTGTGGCCTTCGGCGGTGTGCTCGAAGTAGTAAAACATCCCTTCTTCTTCGAGCAGACGCTGGACGAAGTTGAAGTCGGTTTCGCGGTACTGGGTGATGTAGGTGTAGCGCTTTTGCGATACGTCAGTTTAAGTGGAGCGATGACAAAATTCCGCCAGCGCCCTCGCTTGAAAATAAGTAAAGGACATCTACACCAACTTCGGAGATCAAGCACTCAGCATATTTGAATAAAGGCATTAACATTCCTACTGGACGATCAGGCGACAGCAGCCCAGCTGAATATTCGACCCATACAAACAGCATCGGAACGCATAAATTCGCACCCAACGCTTAGTACCAGATATGAGAAACTTTATTTAAGGATGTTTGGCCGTTTAGACTCAGCAAAACGACCAAATGTTCACAATCTTATCTGATCCCAACGAACGACGACATCATAGAGAGACACAATTGAACACTTGAGATCAATCAAACTTCACTGGTGGACTTTGAGCATTTAAGGTATTAATCTCCTGCTCGGAAAGCAAGTCATCAAACGCATCACCACCAAATTTTTCGATGAATACTCTTTCAACCTCATAAATCGCAATGCACTGCAACCAATTAATCTTTAGATTGTTAAATCTTAACTGTGGAAAGTGAGCATTATTCCAAATGTAGGCACAGTTTCTCCCCATACACCAAGCCTTCTACCAATGGCAGTAGGTATGCATATAAGCGACCGAAGCTGATCGCCTTCGTAACCTCCTGATAAAACCACAAATGCTGATTAATCTTGGCGAGTAGTCGGCCAATCTAAGCAAGATCAGCGCTGGATAACTTCGGACATCATTCCGATATTAAAGAGTCGAGCCAGCCCATTTACCAGACCTATACGTATCCTTCTTTTTTATCTTCCAGAGATCATTTTCTCTGACCAAACTAAATCTGAACCTAGATTCCAAACCCACCACTTGGTCTACCACGATGAATACTGTAGAGCCTTTGATTGTAGGCTCATGCAGTTTATCGCGTGCCGGATCATACATCGTTGGTTCGCCACAGCCAAGTGCTTCCAGCCGAGCCCAACTTTTAGCATCCTTGATGGTATATTTTTCCAATATTAGTCGTAAAGATTCTGAAAAATATTGGTTACATTCAGTCGTGGATTGGCCGCTATCGATTAATTCCATTTTTTTTTCAAAGAAGTCCCGCTCCCATAACTTCATCTCTTCAAGAAATCGTTTCAGTAGTTCACATGGCTCAGATGCATCAATCATTTTAAGGCTCTCAGTTTTCAAAAATATCGAACAATACACGCTTACCACTCTGCGACACTTCGTATACGATCTCCTCCGGACGGGTCAACGACTTGCCATAGATAAATTTAATATCCACATCTACTGCGCCTTTTGTCTTCTCTACAAAGTTTGCCACATCCCTCTCGAAGTCTCTGAATAGCCCCCTATTAATCCCAGGTAGTTGAGGAAATACTCCATCTTTTCCACCCGATCCGCCAAGAAGCTTTCCTAAAATATGGCCCGCATCATCATTGGAACTTCCCAACATTCGGGCCCATGCCCGCGAAGTTTTGTTGGTTGCAGTTCCAGTACGCAGATCAGCTAAAGTGATCCTCGCCGTCGCGCGAATAGGCTGACCAGCCGCCCCTCTGGTTACAGCGGTACTCACACACCACCCTAATGGATCGATCCAACCGTTCGTGTTAGGGGCATAGGAGTACAGGTTGTTGCCCCCCAGCAACCCAAGCGGGTCCTGCGTAATAAACCGTCCAACTTTCGGATCGTAATACCTGAACGTGTTGTAGTGAAGACCCGTTTCGTCGTCAAAGTATTGGCCTTGGAAACGCAGGTTCTGCTGAACCTCACTCACAGCAAGCGTCTCGACCTCGCCCCACGACTTGTATATCGCCTGCCAAACGATCTGGCCATCGACATCCGTCATCTCCAGCGGCGTGCCAATCTGGTCGGTATGGAAGTAGTAAAGCGTCCGCTCTGCCTCACCTTCGCTCTGGTCAACCCGGGCAAGTGGCGCATAGCTACCGGGCTCGTAAATATAGAGGCTGCTCTGCCAAGGCGTTTCCTCACGCAGCATCCGCAGGCCCTGCCACAGAAAGTGCTTGTGCTCGGTCTGACCTCCAATCTCGGACGTTTTGCCAACGCGGCGGCCCAGACTGTCATACCGGTACGTGCCGACGCTGTGCAGCTGGCTGTTAGCCATCGTTTCAGCACGCACCAGCCGGTTTTCGCAATCGTAGGTGAACGTCTGCAGCTTGGATAAGCCCGACCGCTTCTCAATCAGGTTGCCCCAGGCATCATAGGTATATTCCTGATCGCGCCATTTCTTGATTCGGTTGTCTTTGACTTGATCGAACTGACTTGTGCTGAAGTTCAGCCGGTTGGCCGCGGCGTCGTAGCGAAACTCTTCGCTATCAACCAAGCGACCGGTGTCGCGGCTGTGCAGCTGCCCGTTGGCTTCGTATTCGTACTTGATCTCGCCGCGCAGCTTGTCCAGCGTCCGAACTAGTTCACCCGCCGGGTCGTATTCATAACGCCGATGAATCGGGTTGTACGCATGATCCACCAGCAGCGAGGTGTTGATGCCTGGGTTCTGGACCTGCGACAGCTTTTCAGCCGGAATAGCCGAAGCAAACTGCCAGCTCTTGCGGCCCATCGCATCGTAGCCAAAGCAACTGGTTAGTTTGCCTTGGGACCGATAGACCTCGCGATGCAGATCATCGCGCTCCATGTCGCTGATCAACAATCCATCGAGGTTGAGTTGGTGCAGGTGGCCGCTGCCGTAATACAGATGATTGAGATGTTGGCCAGTCGGCAACGTCAGCGTAGTCAGGTTACTGAGCGGATCGTATTCGTAAGCCAGCGCACCTTGCGGTGTAGTTTCTTTTACCAAACGACCTAGCAGGTCATAGCTGAAGTCGAGTTTTTCTTCCTCAACGCCCAGCTTTTTGCCAATGCTCGAAGGCAGCCGATGGATGCTGAGCAACCGATCCACTTCGTCATAAACGTAATCCTGCCGCGCATCCTGATTCACTTTGGCCAGCAACCGACCAATCACATCACGCTCAAATTCGGTACTGCGCTGTGGCCGCTCCGCCCTGTCCCCGTAGCCGATTTCATCCAACCGCGTCAGATGCCCACCCACGTTGTAGGTGAACCGACGCTTCAGGTTGTCGATGCGCTTTTCTTCGATCAAGCGATCCGAAGCGTCATAAGCAAATTCATAAGTCGCATTGTTTTCGTTGATCAGCGCGGTGAGCCGAATCGCCTTGTCATACTCGTAACGAACGCGCTGGCCTTTTGCGTCTTGCCGCGAGCTTGGCAGGCCGCGCTCGTTGCGTTGCAACCTGATGATCTGGCCCTTGCCGTCGGTATGGGTAAGCACTTGGCCAAAGGCGTTGTACGTAAACCCTTCTTGTGTGCCATCAGGATGTTTGATGCGCAGCACTTCACCCGCGGGTTTCAGCTCCAGCTCGGTGGTCTGACCCAGTGCGTCAGTGACCGAAACCAGCTGCAGGCGCTCGTTGTATTGGTACGTGGTGCACTTTCCAGAGCAGTCCTGAAACTTCTCAACCTGTGCGTGGTTGTTCCACCAGATGAATTTCGACTTGTGGTTGGCATCGATGATGGTGTGTACCAAACCGTCATCGTTGTGGAAATACTCGGTGCGCTGGTCTAGCGCGTCGTATTCCTCTATCAGGTTTCCCTTGTTGTCGTAATGGCCCTTCCAAGTACTCCCGTCGGGATAGCTGACCTGCTTGACCAGTGAGGTCAGATGGTGATGTTGATAGCGCGTGCTGCGACCCAGCGGGTCCACCTCCTCGATCAGGCGCGAGTACTCGTCGTATTTGAGCGTCAGCTGGTTGCCGTCGGGCAGCGTCAAGCCGACGATGTTGCCGAAGTCATCGAGCGTAATTGCGTACTCTTCACCACCGAAGTCGCGGCTAGCGGTGACGCGGCGATCGGCGTTGTAGTGAACCCGCGCCTCGCGACCCAGCACGTCTGTGACGCGGGTGGTGCGCGCCTTGAAGTCGTAGTCAAAATTGAAATGTTCGCCGTCGCTGGTCCAGTGCTCGACCACGCGCGGCTGGCCGTCAATGGTTTCCCAGCGGTATTCGCAAGCCTTGCCAGAGGAACTGCTTGTGTTCTGACTCGCCGTTTATCTCGGCGGTTTTGCCAGTCTGGCGGCCCAGGCTGTCATACCGATACGTGCCAACGCTGTGCACTTGGCTGTTAACTATCGTTTCTGCACGCACCAGCCGGTTTTCGCAGTCATACGTAAACGTCTGCAGCTTGCCCAGCCCTACCCGCTTCTCAATCAGGTTGCCCCACGCGTCGTAGGTATATTCCTGATCGCGCCATTGCTTGATGCGGTTGTCTTTGACCTGATCAAACTGGCTGGTGTTGAAATTCAGCCGGTTGGCTGCTGCGTCGTATCGGAAGTCTTCGCTATCTACCAAGCGCCCTGTGTCACGACTGTGAAGTTGGCCGTTCGCTTCGTATTCGTATTCGTATTTGATCTCGCCGCGTAGTTTGTCGAGGGTGCGGGTCAGTTCACCTGCTGCGTCGTGTTGATAACGTCGGTAAATCGGGTTGTACGCGTGGTCCACCAACAATGAAGGGTTGATGCCTGGGTTCTGGATCAGCGAAAGCTTTTCAGCCGGAATAGTCGACGCAAACTGCCAGCTCTTGCGGCCCATCGCGTTGTAACCAAAGCAGTGGTGAGTTTGCCTTAAGACCGATAAACCTCTCGATGCAGGTCATCGTGCTCCATGCCGCTGATGAGCAGACCAGCAAGGTTGAGCTGATGCCGGTGGCCGCTGCCGTAGTACAGATGATTCAGATGCTGACCCGTCGGCAAAGTCAGCGTCGTCAGATTGCTGAGCGGATCGTACTCGTACGCCAGCACACTTTGCAGCGTTGTTTCCGTGATCAAACGGCCCAGTAGGTTGTAGGCGACACGCAGCTTTTCTTCGCTGACGCCGAGTTTCTTACCCCTGGACGTTGGCAGACGCTCTATGAACAACAAGCGCTCTGAGTCGTCGTATTGATAATACTAACGGGCGTCGCTGTTCAGTTTTTTCTAGCAAACGCCCAATGCTGTCGCGCTCAAAACTCGACGCTGCGTTGCGCACGCTCCGCCCGTTCGCCATAGCGTCAGATGCCCACCAATGTTCCAGTTGAACCGACGCGTCAGATGGTCGATGCGTTTGTCCTCAACCAGGCGATCCGAAGCGTCATAAGCAAATTCATAAGACGCATTGGGTTCGTTGACCAGCGCGGTGAGCCGAATCGCTTTGTCGTACTCATGACTGATGCGCTGGCCTTTCGCATCTTGCCGGCTGGAGGCAGACCGCGCGCCTTACCCAGCAAACGAGTGCTCTGCCCCTTTCCATCCGTCGTCAATACCTGGCCGAGTGCCTATCAAGCATACGTAATAAACGACGTCCGACCTCCATAAACGAGTACATCATTGTGATTACCAGTCGCCGCGCCACTCCTCCGCAAACTCACTTTCCCGAGGCAATCCCACAAGCTCCCCTAGCCGATAAATCACATCCAACAAAGAATCACGCTCTACTGTTTCAATTTCTTCTTCAAGATCATTGATTTTAAGTATGCAGCTCTTTAAAAGAGGCAGCACGCTTACACCAGCACTCGGTACAGGAAGACCTGACAAATTCTTGATAAGTTCTTGAAAGACAGGTTTTACTTTTTCTAAAAACCTCTCATCCCCTTCGAGGAAATCTAGTTGCTGATACAAAACGTCGGTATCAATTCTGCGCATAGCAAAAACCTCTATTGAATTATCTAGAAGGTGGCGGAGGCTGAATGGTCGGGAAAAGAATTTTTTTCGTATCGTCCCAGTTAACACCTGTTTGATGATAAACCTTAATTCGTTTTAAGAGCCGATCAGGATTACCCTCCATACCGCATAGATCGTATTCGTAAATCAGATCCGCATCCTCCTCTGCCGACAGCGACGACTTTATAACCTCTGCACCGATATTCGAATAAGACTCAGTAAGCTCGATTAGCTTAGCGCCCATCTGACCAGGAGCACCAAGAATAGCCGATAACATGCGCGTCCTAATCGGGCGACTATTTTTTACGACAGAACCCTCGACCGGCCGATCTGAAAAAATGCCTTTGATATTCTTCGGCGAGACAAAGATACAAAAAATTATCTTGGCAGTATTGAGATCTATACCCTCCCACTCATCCGTAGTCCGAAATACATCGAAAACTTCTAATAGATAGTTAGCCCTCATTTGAGCCAAAGTGTATAAATCTGCGCCCACCTGAATGCTTAGCATTCGCCCTTCTTCCCACTTCAAACTTTTCAACATGCTACTCCTTTTACCCCAGCGGCTTTGTGACCTCCATCTAAATGGTCATCAGCAGCCGCCAGATACCTATCTCGGTTCGGATTATTCTTACCCACTGGATTTTGTTTGTTTGAAGTGCCATCTAACCCGCGATGCGCTTCAAACCTCCGTTGTTCCAAGCCCCGTGCGATATCCTTACCCTCTTGCCCATCACCGACAAAAAATGGCTCAGGTCTAACATCAAAGTGGTCAAGGTTAGAGTATCTATAGCTCAATACATCTGCACCAGAATGTCCTAACCCTGGCTTGCTCGCATAGCCTACATACGGCTTACCATTCTTGAGACCTTCGTAAGTAATATGGGTAGCATTTGCCGGATTACCTGCCCAGCCAAGTGGATCGAGCCAGCTTAACGGATTCAGAGCGTACTGATATAGATTGATCCCGCCAAGAATACTTATTGGATCCTGCGTAATAAACCGCCCCACCCCCGGATCGTAGTACCTGAACGTGTTGTAGTGCAGGCCCGTCTCATCGTCAAAGTACTGACCTTGGAAACGCAGGTTCTGCTCAACTTCATCCACCGCAAGCGACTCGATCTCACCCCACGCCTTGTACGTCGCCTGCCAAACGATCTGGCCATCGACATCCGTCATCTCCAGCGGCGTGCCGATCTGGTCGGTGTGGAAGTAGTAAAGCTTTCGCTGATCCTCACCTTCACTCTGGTCGATCCGGGCCAGGGGCGCGTAGCTGCCGGGCTCGTAGATGTAGAGGCTGCTCTGCCACGGCGTTTCCTCACGTAGCATCCGCAGTCCTTGCCAGAGAAAATCCTTCTGCTCGGTTTGCCCTTCAATCTCAGACGTCTTCCCAACCCGGCGACCCAAACTGTCATACCGATACGTGCCAACACTATGCACGTGGCTGTTGACCATCGTCTCCGCACGCACAAGCCGGTTTTCGCAGTCATACGTAAACGTCTGCAGCTTGCTCAGCCCTGAGCGCTTTTCAATGAGGTTGCCCCAGGCGTCGTAGGCATATTCCTGATCGCGCCACTGCTTGATGCGGTTGTCTTTGACCTGATCGAACTGGCTGGTGTTGAAGTTCAGGCGGTTGGCCGCAGCGTCATACCGGAACTCTTCGCTATCGACGAGTTTGCCGGTGTCACGGCTGTGCAGTTGGCCGTTCGCTTCATACTCGTACTTGATCTCACCGCGTAGCTTATCGAGCGTGCGGCTCAGCTCTCCCGCGGGATCGTACTCGTAGCGCCGATGTATCGGGTTGTACGCATGATCCACCAGCAACGAAGTGTTGATGCCTGGGTTCTGGATCTGCGAGAGCTTTTCGCCAGGTATCGTCGATGCGAACTGCCAGCTCTTACGCCCCATCGCGTCGTAACCAAAGCAACTGGTGAGCTTGCCTTGCGTGCGATAAACCTCGCGGTGCAGATCATCGCGCTCCATGTCGCTGATCAGCAGACCGTCAAGGTTAAGTTGGTGCAGGTGGCCGCTGCCGTAGTACAGATGATTGAGGTGCTGGCCCGTCGGCAACGTCAGCGTGGTCAGGTTGCTTAGCGGATCGTATTCGTAGGCCAGCGCGCCTTGCGGGGTGGTCTCCTTAATCAATCGGCCAAGCAGGTCGTAAGCGAATTCCAGCTTTTCTGCGCCGATGCCGAGTCTTTTACCAATAGCTGTGGGTAAACGCTCAATCGACAGCAGCCGATCGGCTTCGTCGTAGGCGTAATCCTGCCGCGTATCCTGATTGACCTTGGCCAGCAGCCGTCCAATCACATCACGCTCAAACTCCGTACTGCGTTGCGGCCGCTCTGCCCGTTCGCCGTAGCCAATTTCATCAACCCGCGTCAGATGCCCGCCCAGGTTATAGCTGAAGCGGCGCGTGAGGTTGTCGATGCGCTTTTCTTCAATCAGACGATCAGAAGCATCGTAGGCAAACTCATAAGCCGCGTTGTTTTCGTTGACCAACGCTGTCAGCCGAATCGCTTTGTCGTACTCGTAGCGAATGCGCTGTCCCTTCGCATCCTGTCGGCTAGAAGGAAGCCCGCGTGCAGTACGGAGCAGACGCGTGGTCTGACCCTTGCCATCGGTATGCGTCAACACCTGGCCAAGTGTGTTGTAGGTAAACGACTCAGCGGTGCCATCCGGGTGCTCGATGCGCACAACTTCGCCATCAAATTTGCGCTCAAGTCGTGTCGTCTGATTCAGCGCATCGGTGACGGCAATCAGATGAGACCGATCATCGTAGGCGTAAAACGTGCTTTTACCTGAACAGTCCTGAAACCGCTCGACCTGCGCTAGCCCATTCCACCACAGGTATTTCGATTTGGAAGTCGCATCAATGATGGTGTGCGGCAGGCCGTCGTCGCTGTTGAGGTACTCGGTCTTGTGCCCGAGCGCATCGGTTTCGGCAATGAGGTTGCCCTTGTTGTCGTAGCGCGCTTTCCAGGTGGTACCGTCTGGATAAGACACCGACGCTACCAGCGTAGTCAGCTGGTGATAGCTATAGGAAATGGTCCGACCAAGCGGATCAGTCTCTTCAACAAGCCGTGCGTATTCGTCGTATTTGAACGTCAGACGATTGCCATCTGGCAGCGTCAGCCCTGTCATGTTGCCGTTGTCGTCGATCTCAATCGCGTACCGCTCGCCCCCATAGTCACGGCTGGCGACGACGCGATGATCCGCGTTGTAGTGCACTTCCAGCTCGCGGCCCAATACATCGACCGCCCAGGAAGTCCGATTTTTGAAGTCGTAACGGAAATGAAAGTGTTCGCCGTCACTGGTCCAATGCTCGACCACGCGCGGCTGGCCTTGGATGATTTCCCAGCGGTAGTTGCAGCTAAGGCCCAGCGCGTTGCTATGGCTGGCCATCACACCGTCGGCGTAGCTGAAACGGCGCGTTGAGTCGCCGTTGCGGTTGATGACCTCAGCGAGCTGGCCGTTGTCGTCGTAGCGATACTGGACGAGGGTTTCAACGGCAAGATTATCGACCACGCGTTTGACGTCAGTCAGGCGCCCCAATGGATGGTCGTAATCCAGGTGGACACGTACACCGCCAGTGGCACTGATGTCAGTGAGCGTGCCGGCGACGGTGTAGGTGAAATGCAGAAAATGCCCAAGGGCGTTTTCGATTCGCTGGACCGGCGTGGGCGTGTTGTCTTCCGGGATTTCGCCGAAGTAGAAAAAGATGTTGTCGAGGGTTTGCAGGAGGTAATGCCCGCCCTCGGTGCAGACCAGATAAACCTGCTCGTGGGGGTTGTAGATCCGCTCGCCAGGTTGCACGTCCACGAAAGGAACGCTGCGACCCTGGTTGTCGGTGAGGTAAACAAAACGGCCACTGCGGCGCAGGCTCTGTTCCCACGGCAGAATCCAGCCACGGCCCAAAATACTGTCTACTGCCAGGTCGCTGGCATAGAACCTCGACCACTCGATCGGCATCAAACCCGGCACGCTGAAATCAACCTCATCGGGAATGAATTTACGGCCTGTGGTCAGATCAACAGGGTTGCCTGCATGACCACCGACCGCACGCTCGATAGTCGGACCCACCACATATCGGCTGGCGACTTCACCCGCCACAAAGCCTGCGGTGAATTTCATCACGCAGGGCATCACCGCTTTCATGCCGGCTTGTGCGCCCTGTTTCAACAGTTGGGCGATGCCTCCGGCAGCACCGGCCACCGCCATCAATACATCGACGGTTGTGCGCAGCCAGGCGGGGACCTCATCGTCGACGGGCAAATAACGATGGGTGCCGCCGCCGATGAGGACATTATCTGAGCCACTGGAAATCGTACTGCCGCAGGTGAGCTTGTCGTCTTTGCGCGCTGCGGCTGTACCGTTGATGAAGACGTTGGTGGACCCCTCGGCTACTTGGGCTGGCGCACCGGGATGTTTGCTGCATGCGCCCAGACTCTGAGCGACATGCGCCGCCTGACGGCTATTCACGAAGACGTTGGGGGAAGCGGTCACAATCGTGCCGGAAGGGGATGAAAACGAGCGGCCCCACGCTTCTCCCGCCGCAGTGAGCAGGCTACCTCCGATGCCTGCAGCCATACCTGCTAAAAGAGCGACACCAAAACCACAGGTGAAAGTTGCAATAGCAACTGTGGCCACGAGTGCAATACCCAACGCAGCACCGAGGAGAAATCCCCCCAAGGCACTGGTGTGCGATATTTCATCACCAAACCGAGCGGCTTCGAACATGAGGGCTACTCCTGTTCGCTGGCGTCGGGCACGGTCTGACCGTTTTGCCTTACCTTGAAACTGGCGAGCAAATCGAGCCAGTTCTGATTTTGCTCAGCGCTGAAGTCGGCCTGGGCAGTCGTGGAGAAAATCAACGCGCGGTCTGGTTCAATCAAGAAGGCTGCCTGGCGCTGATAGAACGGCCGGCCTTCATTCATGTAGTAAGCGTCAATCTGAAGGCCATCAATCGGCGTAGCATAAGACAGCTCTGCATTTTTTTTGCCCAGCAGCGTGTAGCCGCGCAATTTGGACGCCAGCATCTTTACTTGCCGATCGACATAAGCCTTGAGCGTCTCGGACGGCAGCAATGTATCTCTGGAAATGGTGATACTCAGCGGAGCCGGGATGCTCGCGCCCAGCACGAACATATTGACGGTGCGGTCCTGGAATCCTTGTGGCAGCGCGATGCTGCCCTCTTGCAACTCATAGTCCATTTGAACTCACTTCCTGAAATCTAAAATAACGTCGCTTAGGCGGCAGCCATGCCGGAGAGCATATTGTCGAAGTCGACCAGCCAGAGGCTCAAGTTCGGTTTAACCGGATCAATGACGCAGGACAGGGTCAGCCACTGCGATTCACGCTGATCCGCGACGGGGACGATGCTGCCGACGAGACGACCATGGCGTTCGGCGTGACCGATCGCAAAGTAAAAATCCACTGCTTTTGCAGCACTCCCTGCAAAGGTGCAGTCGCGCTCGCGGATGACGCGAAGCTCCGGGTAGAGCTTGCGGAACGTTTGCATCGACTCTGCCAGAAGGTTGTCCAGCGTCGCGCCTTCAGGCACATCCCGACGCTTGATCGTCAGCACCACAGGGTCGCCTTCATGCTCGATCGTCGTCTGGATGTCACGGAAGCTGAAGCCCTGGGGGAAAAGCAGTTCGAACCCGCCGAAGCTGAAGCTGCTGGGTACGTTCTTCAACGGAGTCACTGGCTCTGGTTCGGGTGCCGGCTTGACTGCTTGGGCCTTGAGCAACTCTTCCTCGCGCGCAGCAGCTTCCGCAGCCAGACGCTTCTCCGATATCCGATCGTACATGCTGGTTCTGGCCATGATTCGCATCCTTAATCGTTGACCCGCACTTGAGAGCCCTTGATCTGCGTCGTCCCGGTGCTGACGGTGGAAATGGTTTTACCTTTAATTTCAATGCCGTCCGGCGTGATCGTGATGGAGCTTTCTCCAACTTGAAGAATGATGTGGGTCTGGGCACCGATCTGAATGAACTGGTTGTCGACCTGAATCGTCAGCGAACCGTCCTGGATGGTCATCACCGTGTCTTTCTTGATCGTTTCGGTGTGGGTGCCGCCTACGGTAATGGTCCTGTTATTCCCGACGTCGTGCTTTTCATCCAGCTCAATCTCGGTGTCCATGTTGCGTTCGGCGTGCATGATGATCTGCTCGGCGCCAGACTTGTCCTCGAAACGGAAGAAGTTCGCCGTACCGCCATGGCCCTTGGTCGAGCGCGTGAGAAAACCACTCTGCGTCTTGTTCGCCGGCAACGACCACGGCGGCGTGTTCTTGCTGTTGTAGACGCTGCCCATGATCAACGGGCGGTCCGGGTTGCCGTCCAGGAAAACCACGACTACCTCATCGCCCACACGCGGGATCTGGATGCTGCCGAAACCGCCGCTGGCGCCGGATTGGGCGACGCGAACCCAGCAGGAACTGTGGTCGTTGTACTTGCCGTTGCGGTCCCAGTGGAATTGGACTTTCACGCGGCCGAGTTCGTCGGTGAAGATTTCTTCGCCCGGCGGGCCGACGATGATGGCGGTCTGTGGCCCAGAGATGGTCGGCCGCGGCGTGGACAGTTGCGGGCGGAAGGGAATCTTTTTGCGCACGCAGGAGAAGGTGTTGTAGTAGCTCGCCTGATGGCCGTTCAAATAGTTGTTGTGGCCTTCGCTTTCGACGCCCATCAGCAGGAACTGACGATCGTCGGCGGAGCCCTGATCGTGGTCGTAGTGCTGCACCAGCTCGAAGGTGTACCCGGGCTTCATCGCACGGCAGTTGCTCGCGCCTTCGAACTTCTTGCCGCGGATTTCCAGGGCTTCCATGCGCAGGCGCAATAGCGTTTCGCCCTCGTCGTAGGTGCCGTGGGTGTACTGGCCGGGGAAGTCGTAGATCTCGAACGTCTCGACGTCGCCCTGTTTGTTCAGGCTGTTCATCCCGACGGGCAGACGGTTGTTCGGCTGACGGTAGTCGAAGGTCTGAACGGCCATCTTGCCCGCCTGCAACTGGCGGTTGCCGCTCCACTGAGTGATGGAGTCTGCGGTCTCGGTGACGGACGCGGTGTGGAAGCGGATCTGCGGTTGTTCCGGCAACGGCTGCAGCATGCTGGAGTCGTCGCAGATGATCATGGTGTGGCCTTCGGCAGTGTGCTCGAAGTAGTAAAACATCCCTTCTTCTTCGAGCAGACGCTGGACGAAGTTGAAGTCGGTTTCGCGGTACTGGGTGATGTAGGTGTAGCGCTTTTGCGGCTTGGTCAGGCGGAATTCATGGCGGGAGAACGCCGGGCACAGGGCGAACACCTGGGTCACCACTTCCTCGACGGTATTGCCCTGAAAGACCCGCGTGTCGAAGCGGTTTTTCAGCATCGAGAACCAAGGGTTGAGCGTCGCGGTGTAGCGGGCCATGCCGCCGTCGCTGCCGGTGCTGGCAAAGCGCGTAAGGTAGCCGGCGATATGGCGCGGCGTGCTGTCGGCCAGTTCGATTTCGATGGTGACCAATTGCCCCATCATCGACTTGAGCTCGACGCCGGAATCTTCGCAGATCAGCAGCAGCTCGAAGCTATACGCCTGGGACAGCGCTTCCCGACCTTTGAAGGATTCGAGCAGCAATTGCTGTTCCGGGTTGGCGAGGTTATTGAACTTGAACAGGCGCCGGTTCTGGGGCGAGAGCAACGCGGCAAGGTCCATCATCATGAAAATCTCCTGGATGGCACGGGGTAGAACGCTACCGCCATGCTCAGCAACAACAGGTTACGAGCCGACAAGGGGGCCGGAGCCCTTGTTGCATCGTCGCTAACGGGTCGATGACGCGCCACCGGGCGGGTTCGGCATCGGTCGTGGGGGCATTCCTACAATCACGTAGGACCCGAGCTACAGACGCTTCTTTAAAACAACAGTCTCGGAATCGACGGTTAGGTCCGCGCGCATGTGCGCAATCGGCAGCACCGCACCTGGTTCCTGGTAAAAAACTCAATTGCTGGACACTGCGACCACACTGCAATGCGAAAGTGCCACCAGGCACTGGAATTCGCGAACGACATCACAGTCTCGAAATCGTTACAGAAGTTTCACAGCGGCAAAGGAGACACTTATGCGCCTCCCTCTGTCAACCCGGTGAATCGATTTTGCGAAAGGCCGCGCGCCACGGTGGATCCCATTTTAAATTTGTTAAACGGTGAACGAATATGTCGAAGTGCCCGTAATCAAAGGCGCTGGCCGGGGGATATAGGCATCAGTTGGTTGAGTGACGGTGTTCTGCCATCATTGCCGAGTGTAAAAAACCTGAGAAAAATGCCCGGCGCTGGAAATTAAATCGTACTTTAGCGGTCGATAGCGGACTTGACGTCTGCTGCTGGCAACGTGCTAGCTATAACGGCCAGCCGCAACCGACACGCTCATTCAAAGCGCTCCATGGCGCCTCTCTCCAGGACTGTGATGTGTAAATGGACTTTTTAGCCAACATACCTAGCTGGGACGACATCGAGCGAAATCTCGACCAAACCTTCGGTGAGCTAAACCAAAGCATCGATAAGGGCCTCCAGAGCGCCAACGATGGTTGGGACGGGTTCACCCGTAGACTTAGCAATGGCGCAAGCCAAGTCTATGCCGACCATGGGGGGGCCCAGATTGATCATGTCCGGCAAGCGTTGACCCTTTCCTACCCGATAGTGCTGGACGACCTCACGCGGAAGTTGGCTTCGATCAACATCACTGAAATCTTGCCGGTGTTGCTCAAACTGGTGCGGGAAGTGGTGATGATAATGGGTGGGAGCGTTGCAGTAGGCGCCGGGATTGGAGGCGCAGTCGGCTCCCTTGCTTTCGGCGCGGGCGCACTACCGGGAGCAGCGGTCGGCGGCAGTATTGGCCTGGAAGTGGGCAATATTATTCTCATGGCGCTGGGATTGGCGTCCATAGCTGACTACTTCCGGCAAGGCGTCGGGCCATGCGCTAGCAGCTTAAGTGAAGGATTCATGACCGCATGGCGGGCCGAAGATGGTTTGAAACCCCCAGGTCTCGACCCAACCGGCGGTTCAGCCGCGATGATTCAAGAGCGGATCGAACGCGCCGCCCGACAATTCGCAAGCGGGCAAGAGCAGTACGTTCTGCTGCTTTTGACCGCCATCGTGGCGTTTTTAATGGGCAGGTACTCGCTAAACGCCATGGAAAGCGTAGCGACTCGGAGTTTCAGGCTGCGGGCTGAAATCACGAACAAGGAATTTGCCGAGTGGTTAGCGCGCAATGAGCAGCAGCTTCTTAAACTGCAGGAATTGCAACCGAAGGAACCGACTCCGTTGAGCAAACAGGAGCCCGAGCCGGTGAACGAGCTGCCCCCGACCAAGCAGGCAGCAGAGCCCATTGAGGAAAGTGCTACCAAAGTCGTATCACGCCGCGAATATCTGAACAACCTGTACGGCCGCACCGGTGATGTGCTGAAGGATATAAATATCCGAGCGAATCGGGAGACGGCAGCTAAGTTTTTTGAGTCTCAGGGATACCTTGCGGAGACGTACGATAAATGGATGAACGGACTGGTCCTCTCTGAACCTGTAACCGTGGATATTGTTAACCGTGGGAAAAAGCTCTGGCAATACTCCGTCGGCGAATGGCAGGGTATTTGGTACTCTCCGACGCCAAAAGTCTTTCCTGCGGAACTCGGTATAAACCCGCTAGGTAGAGCTTACAAATCCGAAACTGTCGTAGAAAAAGCCCTGAATATGTACCAAACGACGGAAAAGGTTCCAATGCTGCGAAGCACATCCGCCCCAATTCTAGATGATTGGTCCGTGCCGAATGTTCCTGTCTTCGTTAATGGCGGTGCAAGGCAAATGACCTCTGCACAAAAAGATGTTTTTAAACTTATGAGAGCAGATACTCCATGACACTCACGACTCCGCTGGCCTATGTTGAAAAAGCGATAGCACTGACTATTGATCGAAGAAACGGATGCCCACAATTGCCGATTTATGATTTGCTTCTACGCCAATTGGAGTACGTAAAATCGGTGTTCGAAGGGGTTGAGAAAGACAGATCAAAGCTTCACCGCCTCACTATCGGAGCTATCGCATCTAAAGAATTCGAAGAAACCGACCCGGAGTTATGCAAAGCGCTTGGTGACGCATATTACGTAGCCATCCAGCGTGGACGCGGCCTAAAGATAAAGTTACCAACGTTACCCTGAGCCAGATTCAATGTTAACGTCGAAGCTATGCAGGGAATGGCAACCTATGAATCGCATCAAGAAGCACGTGAGCCTGGCTCCGCTTGCTGGTTAATGCTGTAGCACCCAACATGACGTGGTAGTTAAATAGGTGTTTGTCCCCGCAGGATGTCTAAAAGTGAACACGCGAATTACGACAAAGAACTCCAAGCCCTGCCAGCGACTTTGACTTCGCCCTCTCACAGATAATCGGACTGTATGGAGAAATGGGGTCGCTGACTGACATCGTTTTGTACTGTGACGAACAGCCCTTGATCGACAAGAACAATGAGTTTGCCGAATTGTGAACCCGGTTATGTGAGCTCTGCATGCAACACTAGCTATCCCTATACGCCATCGCTGTCGTATCCGCCGCTGACTAACAGCGTTGGCGGACTGCTCAAACAAGCAGACCGGGCATAGGGAGCGTTGACAGTAATCACGCCGGGCATGCCATGAATCCAGCTATACCGCTCCACTCTCTAGAGAAAGCACCACCTACCCTCCCCCGCGCCTAAGGCCGCGCACCCATTCAAAGACAAGGACGCAAACACTCATGCAACCAAACAACTTCCACACTTCTTCCGGCACCGGCGAGCTGATCGCGACGTTCCGCCAAGGCAAGGCCTTTTTGATTTTCGGCCTGATATTGGCCGTTGTATTTTTGGGCCTCGCCGCGTTCGTCTTTTATCTGAGCACGATTGTGCCAATGGGCGATAACGGCCCGGTCACGCTTCACACGTCCCGCGGGATGACCATGAATTTCGCCAGCAAGGACGTCGTATTTAGTTTCACGACCGGCTTGTTGGCCCTTATCGGTCTATGCCTGTTGGGTACCACCGCTTGGCACAAGAAGCTGCGTAATACCGACTACGAAGTTTATGGAAACGGCATCGTGCGCATCACTAAAGACCGCCGCGACTACACGGCGTTTGCCGAGATAGAGGACCTGTACCTGTTCAGCTCCGGGCAAACTGTATTGACGGGCCTGATCACAAACCTGGCCTATCGCCGCAATGCATCAGAACCCTTTCATCGAGTGGTCGATACCCTGAAAGCCTTCCAGGCATTCCAGGAACTGGTCCGAGACTTACACGTACGGGCGCGGCTGCCGGCCGTGGCCGAAGCGCTGGAGTCGGGCCGCTCGGTCACCTTCAACTGCATCAGTTCAAAACAGGTCTGGGGCAAGCGAGTGACCGGCAACTTCCTCAAAGTCACTACGGCGCCGATTGTTGTGCACCGCGACTTCCTCGAGTACCAAGGCAACAAAGTGCCGATGTCGTCGCTGCGCACGGTGAATCTCGGCACTTGGACCGAAAACGTGGTGATCAAGGACGAGAACGGCAAGCCCGTATTGTCGACCATCGCTACCGGCATCCTGAGCCATGACCTGTTCCTCAATACGCTCGATATCGTATTGGCGGTTGAAGAGCAGGCACGCAAGCCAGCCGCTAATGTTTTTGAAATGAACATCCAACGATGATCTATCGCGGCGCGGGCTGGATGACTCTGTTAACACCACTGGCCATGGTGCTGTTACTGAGCTGGTTGTTGATGGACCCCAGCGCTAAATCCAGTGATTTATCGCTCATGCAATTCTTGCTGGCAGTGGGTATTGGTTCAGCCATCAACGTTGTCCTGGGCTTTGTGTTGAATCGCGAGCTTCACCCCGATGGTGTTCGCCACCACTTCTTTTTCATACCGATGCAGTGGCCGGCGCTGTTGATCATGCTTGCCTGCGCAGTGGTCGCCTTATTGAAATAAGCTCACCGACCGCTCGGCAAGGGCGGTCGGGTTTCGGCTTGTTCAAGGCTCACACGGTAAGTCGTGTAAGTGTCCCCGTCTTTCAGGTAAAGGTCGCTGCGGTAATCCGAGACGGCTCCTTTCAGCTTGATATGCAGGCCGTTGGAGACACGCTGGATTTCCACGTCTTTCAAGTCAGTGTCCGAGACCAGGAAGGGCGGGGTCTTGCCCAAATACACCTTCATGGTTTCGTCAGTCGATTCACGATGATCCATGTAGAACTTTAACCACTTGGGGTCTGAACAGTCCCTCGCCTCCTCCACGATATAAAGCCACTCCCCCGGTATGAAGTTTTGCTTCAGGACTATTTGCGGAGGAAGTTCAGGTTTGTGCACGTAGCCATAGGTAAGCGCCCCTGCAAGGCAGATCAGGAAGAAAATCGCGACGTACTTTTTAAGCCTGAGCTTGAGGGCTTGCCATTCGGTTTTATTCATAGACTTCAACGTTGTGCGTCAATGGTTGTCTTGATAAGCGCCTAGCGTGGCGCAGTGGCGACATTTGAAGAGGTAAGCCGTAGGCCCATGATCCTTATCCAGGGCAGTAAAGAACGCTTGCCACTTCGGCCCCTCCTCCAATCCCGTTGAGTCCTGAACGGCGGCGATGGCTGCCGGGCCCATTTCAAGCAACTCTGTGTGGCCAGCCTTGCCGATGAATTCGGCCGCGTCGTCGCAGTGAGTGAACCAGCATTCTTGCTGCCAGCCATTAAAACCAGGCGTGCGCTGACAGACTTCGGCGATCTGCGCCTCGTTCAACGTGTCTTCGCCATCCAGGCCGATACTTTCGTCATCGACAAACGTCGCGCCCAGACGCTGGTGCGCACTACCGTCGGCAATGCACCAAGGGCAGATGCAGTTTTCGTATTCCTCAATGGCGTATACCGGCCCTTCGTAGATGTAGCCGCGGGCCTGATTGCAACTCACGCACGTGGCGGAAGAAGGTTGCACCGAACCGGTACCGACGGGATCGGGATGGTAGGTAAAGTGTGGCAGAGTCATAAACGCATCCTTGGTGATTGCTTAATCGCATTCTTACACGCTAATTGAATCGAGCAAAAAAATGGCGGATTGCTCATCCAGGTGACCATAAATCGGCACATCTCCATGGCGATCAGCGAACACGCGCTTGGCTTGGAAACACAGCTGCGTTCGGAGCAAATTCACCATAGCTAATATCTAGCTTCAAGCTGAGGAGCTCATCCTACCCGGCCGGTACGCATCACCGGTATGCTAGCGGGAGTATGGTCACGTGCCCCGGGTAGGCCTTGGGCCCTGGAAACGAAAGGATTAATCATGCCAGATGCCACCCCCGCTATGAACCGCAGGGAAACCGCCAACAAAAAAAGAGGTGGCCATCCGTGCAATTGACTGCGCAAGGACGTGAACCCAATGACAGATAACCTGGACAATGTGTTGCTGATCGCGCTAGCGGACGGCGCACTCGACAAATTTATTGTCGGCGAGCCTTTCTATTTTCAAGAAGCTAAGAGAGACACAGACGGACCGCAAAACGTGAGAGCGGCCTTCAACTTGCTGGTGCTCGACTATTGGACAAAGACTAAAGATAAAACGTTTCCGGGCGAATTAGTAACAGCAATGTTGAAAGTTCTGAAAAGCTATCCAGACAAAAATCGAGCGATCTATGCTGTATCTGACTGGATCTGGTTTTACCACGATTGTTTGGCCCAAAAGAGGCTAAATCCAAATGGCAAGTATCGTGAGCTTTTTGAAATGGACACAGACGTCGTCGCAGGTATTCTTAAGCAGGAGTTGGAGGTTAACAAAGCTGAATTGATTACCGATACTCGGTGGGGAGGCGCGTCGTGGAATAGTAAGCAAGGGCTCTGGGAGCCATTGATGCGCCTGGCATCATGGGTCCGAGATAAGCTTGAAGGTCCGAATTTCGTGCCTAACAATCTTTAGCGATGCCTTCGCCACATGGCACTTGCGCTTGAAGCTTTGACAGAGGTATGCCGGGCGCGTGAAAGCTGATTCTATTTCAGGACCTGTGACCTTAGTTGAAATCTTTCACGCCATTATTGATCCCGGCAAATTATCCGCGGATCGATTTATGACCACTCTACTACCGAAAAGAACCTTATGAAATTTACAGACATTTACTTTAATCGCGAGGCGCGGCCTCCCTAGGTATTGAGGAGTCCTCGGGGAAGTTTTATGCTTCAATTCCGGTGACTAACGGCATGACTGACTATGAAGAATATTACGAGATTAGTCATGCACAGCTCGAACTATTTAAAAAGGACCTTAACGCTGCATTAGCGTTTGTCACGAAATGTCGAAACAGACAACTAGACGAGTTGCTTATCCAAAAGCCTGGATGTGAGAGGTTCGCCTGAATGACACTCCCAAGCCAAACATAGTGATGGCAGCAGCTGCTGGAAATGGATAACATCCGGTACCCAGCAGCACGGCGCGGCGTGGTACTTTATTCCAAATCGCGGAGATTGGTCATCCGTCAAACCTATAGGCTCAATCGGGAATTAACCATGAACATCCCAAGACTCAAAGAACTAGCCATTGCCCTTGAATACCAGCTGTTGATCCATTCCAAGATAGATCCTGAAGTCGTGGCTCTTCATGCTGACTTGAAGCCATTATTGATACATGCAAAAGCTGGCACGCTCACGAGCCCGCTTGAAGTGCGAGACGTACCGGGACGTTATCGCTTTACAGAGAGAAACCTCCAGCAGTATCGCGACTTGGAAAATGCATTCGCGGACTTTTCGATTGAGACATCAGGGGGAGAGACGCCAGCATTGAAGTGGCTTAAAGAACAGATGAAGTGACAACCCGCATTCCACCGATACGTGCTAGCGTCGGCTGCACCCTTCGTTTGTCTCGCTCAAAACTACGCCCATGACCGTAGACGTGCTTTGCCCCCGGGCGGGCACCAGAGATCGCAGGAAATTAGCGATGAATATCACCAAACTAAGAAGCACTGCCTTAAAGCTACAACATCAGCTCGATGAATACTCAAACATAGATCCCGAAGCTGCTGCCCTCTGTTCCGATTTAAAGCCGTTATTGGAGCTGGCAAAAGCGGGCCACCTGTCCGAACCCATTCAGATAGGAGCAGTACCTGGCCACTATCGGTTTACCGAGAAAAATCTTCAACGGTACGGCGAGCTTGAAGACGCGTACGCTGATTTTTCGACCGAGGTGACGGGCGGCGAACCACTGTCGCTGAGCCTATGGATCGAATCCAGGAATAATGGGCAGAACGGTGAGTAAATGCTATCTCGACTGCTCCCGCCACGATGCGAGCGCGCGTGGTAACCGTCGATCAGCCCCACTAGGTCAATACATAGCCATAATCGAAGCCAGGGCCTTAATGCCCCACCCGGTATCAAAGGCTGCAAAGGACAGATCACAGCCTGCGGACTGCGGTCCGAACGCCACGAAGGTGCGGTTACCGAACCATCAGCAGAGCCGTGGCGGCTCAGCTTCAACACCACTTGAGCAGCGAGGGCTAGCGGATGACTGAATTCACGTTCAGACCGGCAACCTGCCGCAGAGCGCTGACCAGCAGGGTCATGTTTTGTAATGCGCAGGAAGGCAGTTTTGAAGAGAGGCGCGATGAATAAAAACAAGCTCCAGGCATCGGCGCGTGAGCTCCGGCGCACGCGAGATAAATACGCAGTCATTGAACCTGCCGCAGCGTTACTATCGGGTTCGCTTCAGGACCTTATCGAGAGGGCCGAACGATGCAGCATTCTTCAGGCGGTGGATATCGGAGATATCCCAGGGTACAAGCTGCTCTCGCATACCGGGCTCCAGGGCTACGATGATTTGTCCGAAGCGTACGCTGCGTTCTACATTGAGCTCACCGGCGGCGAATCCGAGGCTCTCAAAGCCTTCAAAGCGAGACGCGGCCAGTAACACGCCCGAACGCACTATCTACAAAGGATTTGCACGCACAGCTGCATGCGAAGGTATTCACCATGAGTAACAACAAACTTCACGCGGCAGCGCTCAACCTGGAAACCGAGCTCAAGGCGTATGCCGATCTCGATGCGGAGGCAGCCGAGCTATACGCTGACCTGAGGCCTCTGCTAAAGCTCGTCATGCAAGGGGTGATTACGACGCCTTGGGAGTGGGGCCAGATTCCGGGGCGATACCGCTTTAGCGAGCGAGGCCTCCAGGCGTACGAAGCGCTTGAGCAGGCGTTTGCAACTTTTTGCATTGAGCTCACGGGGGGAGAAACGCCGGCCCTGAAATGGATGCGTGAATTCATGTCTCAAGACGACTAGGCGCTGATGGCGTTCGGTTGGCTTGAGCAACGCCCGCTCTCCTCAACCGGCGCCCATCACCGGTATGCTGCCGACAGTCTTGGTCACGTGCGCGGGGATGTTTTGAATCATGGAAACGGAAGAAAAGTCATGCAGGACGCCACCACCATGAACCGCAGCGAAACCGCCAAACAAAAAATAGAAGCGGCCCTTCGTGCAATTGACTGCGCACTGACTGAGCGGCCGCAGGCGATTTTTGAGATCACCACCGAGGATCAACTCATTCGCTTCAAAGCAGAACTACTGAAGGCTTTACACCTGATTTCGCGAGGCGAGATTCCGGAGCTGATCAGCCATCGTAAGCTCGGGATGGCTAGAGTCATTACGGATCAGTGGCCTTACAACTTGTCACTGGGTCTTATCATTATCGAAGCCGAACACGCCTTCGAAGCGATCTAACTGATGTAGTCTCCCTCCAATTAAGCAGCCCGCGCAGACCACGCCGTAAATGACCCTGGTTCACGCACCACACGCTCACGATGGAGAACTGAATGGACAAGGAACCTGCCAACGTACTTGAGCTTGCGTTGCATCACGATGAATTCGACAGATTTCTCGCAGGCGAGCCCTTTTATTTTCTCGAGACCAAAGACGACAACGCCGACCCTCAAAATGTTGTCGTCGCTTTCGATCAGCTGTTCATGCCGCAATTTAACGCCCGTAACGCTTCATTCTCAGCGAGTTTTGTTCAGGCTTTGCTGAAACTGCTCAACCATTATCCAGATCAAAATCGGGCGATCTATATGGCTCAAGGCTGGATCTGGTGCTACTGCTACTGCCTCGCGAATAAAGACGCGCAGCCAGACGGGCCATATGCAGCGCTGCCCAAGATTGATTTGAGTGCCGTGTCAGATATCCTCAAACGACGCTTGGTCGAACGCAGGGCTGAGTTGACCGCCGACCAACGTTGGGCAGGCGCTGCCTGGAACAGCGAGGCAGGCTTGTGGGATCCCTTGGTGCGTACAGCACACCACGTCCGGGACAAGCTTGACGGCCCTGACCACGTTCCTGATGGAGCATAATCATTTGAAGGATCGGCACTGGGTCATCGGGTCAGGAGCGGCAACATGAGAGCAATCAGCAAAAGACTGTCTGAAGTACTCGGGGCTCATTGCGCAAACCCAACCTCTCGCCAGATTGACGAACTTCTGCAGGAGGGATGTGTCATTGAGATTAATGAGCTATTGCTGGATCTCAGCTCCGATCTAGGCGGAGCAGTAGTCTTCACCCGAGGTGCCCAGTGCGTGAGCCAGACCGGGACCTACGACCTGGACATCATCTATGGCCTATCACCCGACGGATACAACATCTTCCACAGGAACAACATGTATTCCGGACGAATCTCCAACAACACCTACACATTCGGCGAGTCGCCGACGGGCGACCAGTTTTGCATCGATAAAGCAACTGGAGCCGTTCATTACTGGGTACATGACGCAGCGAATGAAGAGCGGGGATATGTTTTGATTTCGTCCAGCCTTGAAGACTTCCTCAACCGGTTAGCGCCAGACGGGACAAGCGATAATGAAGCGTTGGAAAAAAGCAAAAAGATCATCAGCATCGATTTGTCCTTCTGAGATATCACTCTTTAGGGCGGTTCGCCCAGGTGGCATGGTGAGCGCGAACGAACTGATTTTTTGCGGACCGGGAAAGTGACATCGGTGATCTGTCCATCGCGATACCTGCCGCGCTTCTGCACGACGTGATGGAGGACACCTGCCGGCATCAATAAGAGGTATCCGCGCCTCGAATTTTAACGACTGATCTATCGCAGAGGATCTTATGAACTTTACAGATATTTACTTCAATCGCGAAAAGCGCTTCTCACTAGGAATAGAGGAATCTTCAGGAAAGTTCTATGCTTCATTTCCGGTGAGAAATGACATGACTGAGTATGAAGAATATTACGAAATTGATCGCGCGCAGCTTGATCTATTCCAAAGTGATCTGAATGCCGCACTGACGTTCGTTACCAAATGCCGCAACAGACAGCTGGACGAGTTGCTCATACAGAAGCCCGGAACTAGACGAGGGGAAGCTATATAACTCGCCGAAACAATTCACGAATATGGCAGCGTCTTGAGGGCTGGAAACGCTTGGCAGCAAGGCTACTCTCTCCCAAGTCATTTACGATGCCGACGACAAAGGTGGTCAAGGCTAATGTGTAAATCCTCCCTAAAAGTGACCTAGCCATGGCCACTCGTGAACTTGGCCCCACATCAGATACACATTTAGTGATCTACCCTTACCGCGGCGGCGCCGTAGTTTCAGGGTCAAGCTCAATGTCTTAGTGAGGATTCACCAGATCCAGAGGGCACTACAGAGCCAGACAGCCTACTAGCTACGTCAAGTGGGGAACAAAATCACCTATAGTTACTCCAGCATTCTGGTAGAGCCGATTGCCGGAATCCCGTTTGTACCGGGTACCTGCCGAAAGTACTGGGAAATACGGGCTACCATACCCCGAATGGCCTAGGCGTCCGTCGAGGCGCACCTAGAGGCAACCCAGGTGAAAAATCTACTGATCCACCACCGACCGCGCGCTTCGCGGATGCCGTCGATTTCCATAAACGTGTAGCGCCCTGATGTGGTTTTTTCTTTTATGCTCAACGTGCGCAGCGCTCTAACTGAATGACGCAGGTGGTAAAGAATCACTAAAGCGCAGGTCGTCAGGGCGACCGCACCAACAACTCCCGCTGCGGGTACCCCAAAGATTATGACGAAGATACTCGCGACTAATGTGGAGGCACCAGCCAACAACGCAGCCGGATACCTTGCTGACTTACTCTGACTAATTCTCGGCACTACCTTTACCTTTTTTCCACTGTATTCAAACGGATGAAACGACGGTTGTGTGCGCGCAATTATACAATAAGTCAAAAATACTAAAACGACGGGTAACAATCCTGCAATGAATGCCTCGGCACTTGCCAAGCCCCATACGTCAGCGGCGGAAGAAAACGCAACACTGCTTGCCAGCACGACCAGAAAACTCTGCACACTTGCTAAGACCGACCACAAATAAAATGTAAACCTCTCGCAAAAATAGATCAGGTAAAGAAACCAGCTAAGCTTCACGATAAAAACAAATAAGTAGACACACCAGAAGAATGGTACAACAGAGAACCCTAAAACCATGGCAAACACAAGCACACTGAAACAGACCCAAGCACTACGCTTAAGATAATCGGAGTCCAAAATCATCAGCCATCACCCTTTTCAACGCTTAAACGCATACTTCATCTTTTTGCCTCAACCCTATGGATCGATAAATATTCCAACCCAATCATACCCCCCGAGCAAAAACTTTGATTTGCTAGAGGTGCTGCGTCCGTCGCCAGCGCGCCATTGGGCGGTTTCGGATTGGCAGAGCCTGGACGCGATCAGCTGTACGTTCTGCGGCGCGAGAAAAGATGCGAGGTCCATGATCATGTAAATCTCCGTTACCCCTTGGGTGAACACGCGAACAGGCAATTCAGCATGCGCAGAATCACCTTTAATCATGCACCTGGTCACTGGTGCCGGGAGCTAATCCACTTGAACAACCTACTGATCCACCAACGGCTGCGGGCTTCACGGATCTCGTCGATTCGCTTGAAGGTGAATGGAGCAGACATGGACTTCTCCCGAGAACGGAGGGTGCGCAGGCCGCTAATCGCATCACGTTCATAAAGCATAAGGGCCACGCAGCAAAAAAAGACGCCCAACACAGCGACGCGAGATACCCACCAAACCAAGTCGAGACGAATCATCGAGCAATCAGTCATCCTGCGACGCCCTCAAAGACGCGATCGACGTGAACCATCTGCTCAAATACCAACGACTCCGCGCTTCACGGATTTGGTCAATTTGCATGAACGTGTAGGGCGTAGGCATTGATTGTTCTTGAAGGCGGAGCGCGCGTAGCCCCCTGATGATGTGCCGAGCGTGAAACAACGCGGCGATGCAGAACGCTTGTAGTCCAACCATAGCGACCATTGCACCAGTTAAATGTCCGAGTGAATTTATAGTAATACTTGCCGCGAAGGTTGTAGCCCCGGCAACTAACACGGGATTATACGAGGCAACTGATCGCTGTCTATTCTCATACCTCGGCTGAACTTTTAGCCCGTCATATTCGAACGGATGAAAGGATGGTCTACCTCCGGCCAGTACATAGTAGGTCAGCAACGTGATACCAACCGGCGCGCACCCTAGCAATATGGGCAAAAGACACTCTTTGCCCCAGATGCTTCCTGCAGCGAGATACGCGACCGAGCAGACTGGTAAACAAAACGCGCCTAAAAACGCCACCACCAGCGAGATCATATAAACGGTAAATCTCTCACAGAAATAAACCAGGTAGAGAGTCCACAGAATCGCCAGCAGCGCCACCACGAGGTACAGACGCCAGAAATATTCAAGATTGGATGGACCTAGGGCCATCATGGATAAAAGGAATGTTAGCAATGTCCAACTGACCTTCTTGAGATTATGCGCATCAATCATTACCGTTCCCTAGCCCATAAGCACATACGTTCATCGTCGATCACTGACGGTTGACCAGACAAAAACTCGACCTCATTCGCACCGCCTTGCTCAACGACAACCAACCTGTGTAAAGCTCTGCGCAGCGAGCTTTACCAGATATTCCATAATGAGGCAGCGGTAAAACTGCTTTGGCAAGCAAACTGGAGCCCTCCGAACGATGACATTCAGCAACACTTACGTAAACCGCGAAGAAATGTTCTCCCTGGGAGTCGAAGAAACCTCAGGCCAGTTCTACGTATCACTCCCCGTAAGCAGCGGCTTTGTGGACTATGCAGAATATTACGCAATTGACGCGGACACGTTCGAACGCTTCCACTACGATCTCGCCTCAGCGCTTGAATTCGTCAACCGTTGCCGCCGGCGAGAGCTGGACGAATTATTAATGCAGAAGCCAGGTTCGAACCGAGGCAGCGCGATCTAGCAAACGCGGCCGCATGACAGGGAACGACGAATTGAAAAAAGCCATCGACTACATCGACGAAGCCATTGCGATCACCCGCCTGAGGGAGGCATCGTGTCCAGCGTTCCCCCTTTACGCAAGCTCGCTGATCCAACTCGATTTCATCAGAAACATCTTGCTGGGCGTCGAAAAAGACAAGAGCCGTCTGCACAAATTGACCATTGGCGCGTGGGCCGGGAAGGAGTTCGAGGAGACGGATCCGGAGCTTGCCCATGCACTCGGCATCGCTTACTACATCGGCATCCAGATCGGTCGCGGTTTAAAAATTAGGCTCCCCGACGGCCAGCCCCTCGAAAGCCTTCACCGCCCATCTCCCCCCTCTCAGGAGTGAATTGATTGTCGTCCACCGACCTGCAGGACCTCTACAACAAAGCCTGGCTGTTCGCTTCCCACGCCCACGTCGGGCAGATGATGAAAGGTTCGAATTTGCCGTATACCACGCATGTCGCGATGGTGGCCAACGAACTGATTTTTGCGGACCGGGAAAGTGACATCGGTGATCTGGTCATCGCCATGCCTGCCGCGCTGCTGCACGACGTGATCGAGGACACTGGAACGTCAGAAGAGGCATTGGCTGACGTGTTCGGCGCCGCTGTCGCATCGACTGTCGCCTGCCTGAGCAAGAACCTTATCGTGCCCTTCTCGGATGAGCGCTATTTCCAGGCGATCGCCGCGCATTCGCGGGAAGCGGCGGCGATCAAATTGTGCGACCGGATCACCAATCTCCAATCCGCGCCATCGACGTGGTCGCTGGAAAAGCGCGCGTCTTATCACGAGGAATCTGCGCAGATCCTGGCAGCGCTTGGGCATACCAATGATTACCTGAATCGCCGGCTCACGGATGCCATAGCGCGGTACAAATCTTTGTACGTTGACGGGCAGTGAGGGAGTCCGAGGTCCTCATCGCGAGCAGGGTCTCGATGGTCTTGCGTCCAGTGCTGATCTTCGATGCCACCTGATCCCCTGTAGGAGCGCGCTTGCCCGCGAAAGCGGTGTGTCAGGCTAGACATTCGTCACAGGCAGATTGCCTTCGCGGGCAAGCGCGCTCCTACAGGGGATTTTGGTAACGCACACAATCTTCGGCATGCACACAATACGCAGGGGATCTTGGTAACGCACACAATCGTCGGCGTTAACGCGATCCGTAGGAGCCGGCTTGCTGGCGAACGCGGTGGGTCGGAAACGAACATATCGACTGACACACTGCCTTCGTGAGCAAACTCACTCCCACAGAAACCAGTCAGTCACTAAATATCCGCCCCGAGCTGTGCGCCAGACGCAATCGCGGTCACATACTCATCAAACCGTTGCACCTGACCACCCACCCTGCTCCATCCCCGATACGATTCCGCGTCCCTCCTGTAGCGGGCAAAGGCTTCCGATTGCGGTCCGTCCGCAAAAAGTGAAGCGATGGCTGCGCTCTGGAAGTACCAGTAAATTCCGTCACATTGCTCGGTGGCTTTAGCGTTGGAAAGGTCGATCGCCCTGGACCGCCATTGCGCTGCGAGCGCACGTCCCTCTTCCCGAGAAGCGTCTGGCAGCGCTCGCCAGCCAATTTTCTCGGCGTCGTCCACATAGGCGTGATACCTGGCGAGTAATGCCTTATCTCTTTCCCAGACCGAAGGACAAACGGGCGGCGGCGTCGCGAACGCCCCAGGCGCCGGACAAACCGGCAACCCGCTGAGAAGTTGCTGCACCCGCGACAACGGCTCCTCCTGCCCCCGTGCCTTGCCGTCGGCAGAAGCTGACGCCGAATTCGAACTCGGCACAACCTCCTCCACCCGCCCCTCGCGCCCCAGCACCGCCCTCAACCAACCTCGCACTTCCATAGCCCGCTTCCCTCAAAAACCCGTCCACAAACACGACGCTCAACCCAAGCCATCGACCCAAGCCACGCCCCGGCAAACTACACCACCCAGCCCCCGAGAGAATCCAGACGCCACCCAAAAAACCACAGATTCGTCACCCCTCCCGCAAGGCGCATTTGCACCGATTTTCCTTAGTTGCCCGTTTAGTTCAGATCAGTAGGTGAACCGGTTCACCTTCCCGCCCTTTTCTTTAAACCTGCCAAAGAGATCCAATAAAACCCTGCAGCCCTTGAACCACAAGGCCTGCGGCCATTTTCAAGCCGCCCGCGAGGGGCATAGTGGCCATAAAGCATCATTGCAGCCTGTACCAAATGTGAGAAAAACTTCGCGTCTGTAGGAACTTTCCCACACAATTAACTGCCTGAGCTGACACTGCTGGCTACTAGCTATCGGTGTTCGGCCACGTTTCATGCGCCTAACCTTCGCAGCGAGTTTTCGGGATGACGTTGATCCGAATCAGCTTTTCGAGAAGGTGTGCCAGCCGGGCATCGCGTATCTCTCCACGCTGTCTCGTCGCATTCGCCGCATTGTTGAGAAAGGTTCAGGGACGATGTACCCATGACTCAAACGTTTGACGTAGAAGCACTCATAAAGCTGCGCAGCCAGACCCGGGCTATTTCCGACGTGCTTAAAGCACAGGCGTCCGATTACCTGGCCACGCTGGCATTGTTGATTCGTCCCCAGAATCTGTTTGGTGAGTACCTTCAGGGTGCCCAGCGTAGCAGTGGCCGGGAGACCCAGCATCACTTCAAGGAACTCAAAGAGCTGTACGACAGGATTGGTTCGGCGTCTCCGTTCCAGTTGGTCAATGAGATGGAAGTGCCGCTGAACCTGATCAGCACCACGCCCGAGCTGTTTCCGCTGGAATACGACAAGGTCCTGGCCGACAGCGGTCAGACCATCCGCATCACCAGCCCGACCCGTTGGGTGATCGGCTTCAACTCCTTTGATCTGGCGCGCTTTCGCAGCGTCATCAAAGACCCTAATCGCAGCAGCGCCGAGCTATACCGCTTCGTCGTGCACTACCTGGTGCTGTTTTACTGCGTGAGCAAATCACCGGGCCTGGGGCGTCTGTTCGACGGCCTGCGTTTTCCGGTGAGCTTTGAGCGACTGAAGGACTTTGGCGACCTGCCGTTCTGCGTGATCAGCTCGCCGGTGCGCTCGACGCTGCCGGACGACTCGGTCATTCGCAGCAGCACGCAGATTGCCGGGAACGCCAGTTTTGAAGAACTGGTGGGCCAGGACAGCATCATGGACATGAAAGATGAGATTCGTCAGCGCCTGCTGATGACGATCGAAGGACTGTAAAGCACTCGGCTCAACGTCGAGCCGACACGCAAAATGACTTGCAGCGAGTTGCTCGCACAGGAGAACACGATGGCGAAGAAGGAAAGTACCCAGCACAAACTCGACCGCGTTCGCGCCCCTCGGGTCCACATCACCTACGACGTCGACATCGGCGATGCTCAGGAAAAGAAAGAGCTGCCCTTTGTCGTCGGCGTGCTGGGCGATTTTTCCGGCAACCCCCTTGAGCCGCTGCCCAAGCTCAAGGATCGCAAATTCATCTTCATTGACCGCGACAACTTCAATGGCGTGCTTAAAGGCATCAAGCCGCGCCTGGCCTATCGCGTCGACAACACGCTTGCCAAGAACGGCACGCAGCTGGGCGTCGAGCTCAACTTCAACGCCCTCGAAGACTTCGAGCCGCAGAACGTGGTCAAGCAAGTCGAGCCGCTGCGCAAGCTGCTGGAAGTGCGCAACAAGCTCGCCGACCTGCGCAACAAGATGGGCGGTAACGACAAGCTCGAAGAGCTGTTGATGGACGTGTTGCAGAACACCGAGAAGCTGAAAACGCTGGGCAAGGAATTCGGTCGTGAAGCCGCCGTTCCCGCCACCGACGCCAAAGAGTAAGCAGGAGCACGACCATGAACGACAAACAAACCGTGGCCCAGCAGGACACTGATCTGGTTGAAGTGGAAAACTTCGCCCCGCAGTCTTCGCTGCTCGACAGCATCATTTCCGAAAGCCGTGTCGCCCGCTCCGAAACCGAACGCACCCGCACCCGTGATCTGATCGGCGAGCTGGTGGGTCAGGTGCTCGAAGGCGAAATGACGCCGAGCAAAGACCTGATCGCCGTGCTCGATGCGCGCATCGCCGAGATCGATTCGATGCTCTCCGATCAGATGAACGAGATCATGCACGCCCGTGAATTCCAGCAGCTGGAAGCATCCTGGCGTGGCCTGAAATACCAGGTCGATCAGACCGAGACCAGCACCACGCTGAAGATTCAGCTGCTCAACGCCTCGAAGAAAGACCTGGTCCGCGATCTCAAGGCCTCGTCGGAATTCGACCAGAGCGCGCTGTTCAAGAAAATCTACGAAGAAGAGTACGGCACCTTTGGTGGCGCTCCGTTCGGCATGCTGCTGGGTGATTACGAGTTCAACCGTAACCCGGAAGACATGTACCTGCTCGAAGAGATCTCCCACGTCGCCGCCGCGGCCCACGCGCCCTTCATTTCGGCGGCCTCGCCCGAGCTGTTCGGCTGGGACTCGTTCACCGACATGTCCGGCCCGCGGGACCTGGCGAAGATCTTCGACACCGTCGAATACGCCAAGTGGAAATCCTTCCGTAGCTCCGAAGACTCCCGCTACGTCGGCCTGACCCTGCCCCACGTGCTGGGTCGCCTGCCGTATGGCCCGGATACCACGCCGGTCGAAGAATTCAACTTCGTCGAAAGCGTCGATGGCCGCGATCACAACAAATACCTGTGGATGAACGCTGCCTACGCACTGGGCACTCGCGTCACCGACGCGTTCTCGCGTTACGGCTGGTGCGTGGCGATTCGCGGCGTCGAAGGCGGCGGTCTGGTGGAAGGTCTGCCGACCCACACGTTCAAGACCGATGACGGCGAAATCGCCCTCAAATGCCCGACTGAAATCGCGATCACCGATCGCCGCGAGAAAGAACTCTCCGACCTCGGTTTTATCCCGCTGGTGCACTGCAAGGGCACCGACTACGCGGCGTTCTTCGGCACTCAGTCGACGCAGAAGCAAAAGCACTACAACACCGACATCGCCAACGCCAACGCCCGTCTTTCGGCGCAGTTGCAGTACATCTTCGCCACCTCGCGCATCGCTCACTACATGAAGGCGATCATGCGCGACAAGGTCGGCAGCTTTGCATCACGCAAAGACGTCGAGATGTTCCTCAACAAGTGGCTGTCCAGCTACGTGCTGCTCGACGACACCGCCAGCCAGGAAGCCAAGGCCAAGTTCCCGCTGCGTGAAGCCCGCGCCGAAGTCTTCGAAGTGCCGGGCAAGCCTGGCGTGTACAAGGCCGTGACGTACCTGCGTCCGCACTACCAACTGGATGAGCTGACGGCGTCGCTGCGATTGGTCGCAGAACTGCCGCAATCCACACGCGGTTAACCGAATCGGGTCTGCCAGGGAGGCAACATGAGTAGCCAACACAAGCTGTTGCCGTCACTGCTGGACCGGTTGCTGGACGACCGTCCGCACCAGTCCGTTGAAGCCTCGGCGCAACGCTTGTGTTCGCTGGCCGATTACAAGGCCAGCATCGTGCGGGACCTGGAAATCCTGGTGAACACCCGTCAGTCGCTGGTGGCTGGCGAGCTCGCTGGTTTCCCGCAACTGCCCGGGACGATCCTCGATTACGGCATGCCCGATTTCACTAGCAAAAGCGTGCTCGACCCCCGGGACCGCTACCTGATTCAGCAGCAGCTGGAGAAAGCGATTTCCGACGGCGACCGGCGCTTTCGCAGCGTCAAGGTACAACTGCTCGCACAACAAACCGGCCAACGCATGCTGACCTTTCGCGTTGACGCCGTACTGCGCCTGCAAGACATCTCCCGTCAGGTTTCCTTTGACGCGGTGTTGCAGGTCAATACCCAGGAATACACAGTACAGAACCTCAACTGATGCTCGACGACCTGCTCCCCTATTACGAAAAGGAACTGTCGCACCTGCGCTTTCTGGGCCAGGAGTTCGCGAGCCAGTACCCGAAAATCGCCTCGCGGTTGCTCATCGAGGGCGATAACTGCGAGGACCCTCATACCGAGCGGTTGATCGAGGCGTTTTCGTTTCTCGCGGCACGGGTGCACAAGAAGCTCGATGACGAGTTTCCGGAAATCGTCGAATCGTTCCTTGAGGTGCTGTACCCGCACTACCTGCGCCCTACCCCGTCCATGTCCATCGTCGAGTTCACCCTGGGCAAGAACGAGAAGGTCACCGAGGCCTATCGCGTGGCGCGTCACACCGAGATCCACGCCACCCCCATCGACAGCGTGGTGTGCAAGTTCCGCACCTGCTACCCGGTGGACCTTTGGCCCATCAGCGTGCAGCAGGCCTCGTTCGTCGAGATGGAACGCTCGGCGTTCAACGGCCACAGCGCGGATCTGGTGGCACGTTTACGCATCGGCCTGACGGCAACCTCCGACGTGCTGTTCGGTCAGATGGAGCTGGACTCGTTGCGCTTCTTCCTCGACGGCGAAAGCACGCTGATGCTGCAGCTGTACGAGTTGCTCTTCAACAACCTGGCCAAAGCCACCCTGACCTTTGAAGACGAGGGTCGTATGCGCGAAGTGGCCCTGCCGGCCAACGCGCTGAAGGCGGTCGGCTACGGTCTGGATGAGGGGCTGGTGGACTACTCGGAGCGTTCGTTTCTCGGCTACCGGCTGCTGCACGAATACTTCACTTTCCCGGACAAGTTCATGTTCTTCGACCTGTCCGGTTTCGGTCGCATTCTGGCGGGCAAGAAGCTGGGCAAAGTCGAGATCAATTTCTACTTTTCCGACTACGACCTGCACGACCGCCTGGCGCGCCTGACGCAGAACATCGGCCGCGCCAATTTCAAGCTCAACTGCACGCCGATCATCAACCTGTTCCGTCAGCAGGCCGAGCCGATCACCCTGACCCATGCGCAGCATGAATACGCAATCATCCCGGACGTGCGCATGCAAAACACGGCCGAGGTGGTGTCCATCGACCAGGTGCGCCGGGTCAAGAAAGTCGGCGGCCTGGAGCAGGTCACCAACTGCCATCCGTTCTTCGAGCCGCGCGCTGATCAGGGGCCGGGCAACAGCTTCTGGATCGCCCGCCGACGTCCCTCCCAGAGCCGCCAACGGGACGGCACCGACATGTTCATTCGGGTGGTTGACCGGGATTTGGAGCTGATCAACTCGGCCAGCGATACCTTGAGTATCCGCCTGACCTGCAGCAATCGGGACCTGCCTTCTCTGCTCCCCTTCGGCGGCGCGCGCGGGGATTTCAGTGTCCCGGCAGGCTCGGTCATCGATGACATCCGCTGCCTGCGCAAACCCACGGCCTCGGTGCGCGTGCCACTGGGCAACGGCGTGATCTGGCGCCTGGTGTCGCACCTGTCGCTGAACCACATGTCGCTGGTCAGCAAAGGCCGCGACGTACTGTTGGAGCTGCTGTCGCTCTACAACTACCGCAACACCTCGGCGATCCGTAAGCAGATCAACGGCATCGTCTCGGTGAGCAGCGAGCCGGTGGTCGCGCGGATCGGCCACCCGCGTCCGAACTTCGTGCGCGGCGTCGGCATCACCCTCAAGTTCGATGAAAGCCAATACACCGGCAGCGGCGTGTTTCTGTTCGGCATGGTGCTCGATCATTTCTTCGGCCAGTACTGCTCGATCAACAGCTTTACCCAATTAACCCTGCGCACCTTGCAGCGCGAAAAGAGAGTGGTCCAATGGCCCCCGCGAACCGGCGATCAACCCCTGGTCTGATCGACCAGGCACGGGCTGAGCCGCACCGATTCGAATTCTTTCAGTTGGTGCGCTTGCTCCGCCTGCACTACAGCAGGAACGGGCGAATGGACCTGCAGACGCGGCCCCATGAAGACCCGTTGCGCTTTCGTTCGCAGCTGTCGCTGAATTTCCCGGCGAGCGAAGTCAGCGACCTGAAGTTCGAGCGCGAGGGCAAGGTGTCCGCGGCCGGGCTGCCACTGACCGAAGTGCAGGTGACGTTCATGGGTCTGGTCGGGCCGTCCGGCGTATTGCCACGCCCGTACACCGAGCTGTTGCTGGAACGCCACATTCAGTACCGCGACGACGCTGCTCACGCGTTTCTTGACGTGTTTTCCCACCGCATGACCACGCTGTTCTACGAGGCCTGGCAGAAGTACAAGTTCTACATCGAGTACGAGCGCAACGGCACGTCGGACTTCGATCGCTACCTGCTGCACCTGGTGGGCTTGGGCCCGCAGGCGCAGAAGCAGAAGTTCGGCCCGGAAGGCTCGCCGCTGCGCCGGGAGCTGTTCAGCTATTTCTCGGGGATGTTCGCGCAGAAGCCGCGCAACGCGCTGAACCTGCAAGTGATGCTGAGCTTTTACTTCTCGCTGCCGTTCAAGGTGCGGCAGTTCGCCGGGCGCTGGCTAAAGCTCGACGTCAGCCAGTGCACGCAGCTGGGCCGCAAGAACGCCGCCCTCGGGCAGAGCGCTGTGGTCGGCAACCGCGTTTGGGATTACCAGTCCAGCGTGCGCATCGACATCGGCCCGCTGGCGCTGGCCGATTACCAGCGTTTTCAGCCCGGCACCGAGGACTACCAGAAGCTGGTGGAACTGGTGCGGTTTTACGTCGGCGCGCACCTGGATTTCCAGATCGCGCCGACGCTCAAGCGTGAAGCGGTGCCGCTGGCGAAAATCGGCCGTCAGGGCAACGTCGCGCTGGGCTGGCTGGGCTGGTTGAAACGTCCGGGCGCCGATGTCGAGCCGGCCCGTTGTGCTCTTTTCCATATTCCTTTTGATGGGGTCTCACTGTGAACCTGAAGTCGCTGTTCGCCAAACTGAACGAAACCAGTCGCACAGCCACAGAAGGCGCTGCCGCCCTGTGCTTGTCAGAAAACCATTACGACGTTGAAGTCGAGCACCTGCTGCTGCAGTTGCTGGAAAGCAACGACAACGATTTGCCGGCGATCCTCCGTCACTACGACGTGGTCCCCGAGCGCCTGCAGGCCCAGTTGGTCACCGCCCTCGGCACCTTCAAGAAGGGCAACACGCGTACCCCGGCTTTGTCGCCGCACATCACCCGGATGATCGAGCAGGCCTGGGTTTTGGCCTCCATTGAATTCGGCCAGAGCCAGATCCGCACCGGTTACCTGATTCAGGCGTTGCTGGACGATGACGAGCTGCACCGCGTGGTCGTGGCCTCTGCGCCGGAACTGGAAAAAATTAACGCCGACGACCTACGGGTCAACCTCGCCGCACTGGTGGAAGGCAGCCCGGAATCGGGTCTGGCCAGTCCGCTGGAAAGCCCGAAAGCCGCCAACGGCCGCGCTGTTCAAGGCAACGGCAAAACGCCGGGGCTGGATCAATACACCATCAACCTGACCCAGAGCGCTCGCGACGGCCGCATCGATCCGGTGCTGGGCCGCGAGTTCGAAGTGCGGCAGATGGTCGACATCCTCACCCGTCGCCGACAGAACAACCCGATCCTCACCGGTGAAGCCGGCGTGGGTAAAACCGCGGTCGTTGAAGGCCTGGCGTTGCGCATCGTCCAGGGCGACGTGCCTTCGGTGCTCAAGGACGTGGCGATTCACACCCTCGATCTGGGCCTGCTGCAAGCCGGGGCCGGGGTCAAGGGCGAGTTCGAAAACCGCCTGAAGTCAGTGATTGAAGAAACCAAACGCAGCCTGCACCCGATCATCCTGTTCATCGACGAAGCCCACACGCTGATCGGCTCCGGTGGTCAGGCCGGGCAGAACGACGCCGCCAACCTGCTGAAACCGGCACTGGCCCGTGGCGAGTTGCGCACCATCGCGGCGACCACCTGGGCTGAATACAAAAAGTACTTCGAGAAAGACGCCGCCCTCGCCCGCCGTTTCCAGGTGGTCAAGGTCGAGGAGCCAGACGAAGACAAAGCCATCTACATGCTCCGTGGCCTGCTCGGCAAAATGCAGGAGCACCACAAAGTCACGGTCATGGACGAAGCGCTGGTGCAGGCCGTGCGCCTGTCCAACCGCTACATCACCGGGCGTCAGTTGCCGGACAAAGCCGTCAGCGTGCTCGACACCGCCTGCGCTCGCGTGGCCCTGGCGCAGTCGGCGCAACCCGGCCCGCTGGAAGACTGCAAACGCCAGATCGACAACGTCCAGGCCGAGATCGCCGTACTGGAGCAGGAAGCCGCCAAGGGCAGTGACCACTCTCGCCGTCTCGCTGCACTGAACGAGGAATTGCAGAGCGTCCAGACCACCCGCGAAACCCTGGAACAGCAATGGCAGCGCGAGCTGGACCTGGTCAAGAAACTGGCTGAACTGGGCAGCGTCGAGACACCCGATGTCAGCGAGATTTCCGCCGTGCGCGCCGAGCTGTCAGCCGTTCAGGGCGAGCAGCCACTGGTCCACGCACTGGTCGACGGCGGCACCATCGGCGAGGTGATTTCCGGCTGGACCGGCATCCCGCTGGGCAAGATGTTGCGCAACGAAATCGACACCGTGCAGCGCCTGCCTGCTCTGCTGGGTGAGCGCGTGTTGGGGCAGGATCATGCCCTGGCGGAGATCGGCAAACGCATCAAGATCTCCCGTGCGCGCATGGAAGACCCGAACAAGCCCATCGGCGTGTTCCTGCTGCTCGGCCCGAGCGGCGTCGGCAAGACCGAAACCGCCCTGGCGCTGGCCGACACCCTGTACGGCGGCGAGCGCAACGTCATCACCATCAACATGTCCGAGTACCAGGAAGCCCACACCGTTTCCAGCCTCAAAGGCTCGCCGCCGGGTTATGTCGGTTATGGCGAAGGCGGCGTGCTGACCGAAGCGGTGCGGCGCAAACCCTACAGCGTGGTGCTGCTGGACGAAGTGGAAAAAGCCCACCCTGACGTGCTTGAGCTGTTCTTCCAGGTCTTCGACAAGGGCGTGCTGGATGACGGCGAAGGTCGCGAGATCAACTTCCGCAACACGGTGATCATCCTCACCTCAAACACCGGCACCGATCGCATCATGGAGCGCTGCCTGAACACCGCCGAGCAGCCGACCCCGGACGAGATCGTCGAGGACCTGCGCGACGAGTTGAACCAGGTGTTCAAGCCGGCCTTCCTCGGGCGTCTGACCATCGTGCCGTACTACCCGGTTCAGGACGAGATTCTGGAGCGCATCGTCGCGCTCAAGCTGGAGCGCATTCGCAAACGTTTCGAGCGCAATCATCAGGCCGTGCTCGGCTATGACGAGGCGCTGGTCAAAGCCATCGCCGCGCGCTGCACCGAGGTGGACAGCGGCGCACGCAACATCGACAACATTCTGTCCAAGACCCTCATGCCGGAACTGTCCCAGCACGTGCTGGAACGCATGGCCCAGGACAAACCGATTCAGAGCCTGAACATCGAGCTGGGCAGCGACGGCGGTTTCGCCTATCGACTGGTTTGAGCTGGCTGGATTGATCGAGCATTCATAGGTATGCAGTCATGAACATGCGAAACAGGGAACGTCTTTGCGCCGGGGCTGGCTGGGCTACCCGCGTGACCCTTCTGACGGTCGTGATGGCGCTCACCGCCTGCGGCATCACCGACCGCGCCAGCAAGCGCGTCGATGACACGTGGGCCGGCGACATGCTGTTCGGCGACAAGGAAAAAGTCATCCTCACCGCTGACGGCGGCAACCAGCTCAATCCCGATGAAAGCGGCCGGCCGCTGTCGGTCGTGCTGCGGGTTTATCAGCTGACGGCGCTTGAGCGGTTTGCGTCCATTGACGCCGATTCGCTGTGGGACAACCCGCAGCAGGCCCTTGGCAACACGCTTATCGACAGCCAGGAAATCACCCTGCTGCCGGGCATGGGCCAGATCGACCAGTGGCCGCTGAACACCGCCACCGGCTATGTCGGCATCGCTGCGTTCTTCCGCTCCGACGAGAAGAGCCACTGGAAAGTCGCCTTCGATGCCAACTCCCTGCGCAAGGACGGCATCTGGTTTTCCTCCGACGGCCTGCGCGTCCTGGTGGACAACAACCACGTGCTGGCGGTACGCGGCAACGACGTGCTGAACAAGCCGCAGACCGAGGCGCAGTTCGCCAAAAGCAACGTCATGCCCACAGCCACGCCCGCCGCCAATCCAGGTAATCCGTCCCTGACTCAACAGGTGCAGGACGCGGCGGTGCAAAAGGCCCAGGACTCGGCGGTCGACTCCGCTCAGAAAGGCGCGCAATCAAAATTTGATTCATTAGTGGAAGGCGTTCATGAGTAAACAGAGCCGCGTGATGTGGTCCGAGGGCATGTTTCTTCTGCCGCAGCACTTCCAGTATCAGGATGAGTTCCATCAGCATCAGCTGGCCGAATCGACGCTGCGCAGCACGCCCTTCCATTGGGGCGTGCAGGCCATGCAGATCGACGAAGAAGCGCTGGCCGGCGGGTCCCTGCAATTCAAGCGGCTGAAGCTGGTGTTTCCCGACGGCAGCCTGTTCGACGCGCCGTCACACGATCCGCTGCCGGCTGCGCGGGATTTGCGCGAGTTGCTCAAAGGCAATGACTTCAAGGTCTACGCCGCCTTGAAGCTGCCTGAGCCGTTCGGCCTCAATTACGTCGAAGACGGCCAGGAGCAGAAAAACGCACGGCGTTTCCGCAAGCAGTTCGACACCCTGCCCGACCTCAACGAAGGCGATCTGGAGAACGAAATCACCAGCCTGCGCCTGAACGTGGTCATGCTGATCGACGGCGACACGCTGGACGGCTACAGCTATTGCCCGATCGCGCGGCTGTCACGCAACAACATCGGCGGCTTCAGCCTCGACACCCATTTCGTGCACCCGACCCTGCACCTGGGCACCCACGAAACCCTGATCGGTCTGGGCAAACGTCTGCTCGGCGCGCTGCACTCAAAAAGCAAGGCGCTGTCGGGCCGCCGCCGGGAACGTGCCGACCAGATCGCCGAATTCGGTTCCAGCGACGTCACGCTGTTCTGGTTGCTCAACACGGTCAACCGCGCGTACCCGAACCTGGCGCACTTGCTGGCCCACCCGCGTCTGCACCCGGAGCGTCTGTATTTGTTCCTCGCGGAACTGGCCGGTGGCTTGCTGACCTTCTCGCTGGAGGTCGAGCTCAACGACATCCCCGAGTACAACCACCACGACCCGGCGGCGTCGCTGGTCGCGCTGGACCAGATGATCCGCACGCTGCTGGACAACGTCATCCCGAACCAGTGCATCGTCATCAACCTGACTCAGACCAAGCCGTCGTACTGGCAGGGCCAGCTGCACGACCCACGACTGGTCGATGCCGATTTCTATATTTCCGTGCACGCCGACATGCCCGGCTCCAGCCTGCTGGAACTGGTGCCGCGTGCGGTCAAGGTCGGCTCCCCGGAAGACATCGAAGTGGTGGTCAACAGCGCCATGCCCGGCGCCACGCTCAACCATTCGACGCGATTGCCCAACGCCATTCCCGTGCGTCTGGACAACCACTACTTCTCGATCGAACCCCATGGCCGGGTCTACGAACGCATGATGAGCGCCCAGGCGATCTCGTTCTACGCACCCAGCGCTTTCACCAACCTCAAGCTTGAACTGATGGCAGTACTCAAATGAGCGAAGCCGTAATGCAAGGCGCCATGGCCGCCGACCAGCCAAAACCGACCCTCAAAGACCTGGTGCAGGATTTCATCAGCATGGCGCTGATCCTGCGTCGTGGCCGTCAAGTGACCTCGGTCAGCGCGTTCGAGGACAGCGTCGATCGGTTCTTCGCCGCCCTGGAGCGAGAAGCCCGCGCGTCGAATTACAGCGTCGAGCAGGTCAAGGACACGCAATACGCGTTGTGCGCGTTTCTCGACGAAAGCGTGCTGCGGGCCAAGATGCCCGAAGCGCCGGTGGTGGCAAAAGCCGAGGGTTCTACCCCTTCAGCCAACGCCGCACTGGAGGCGCCGGCCGAGAAAGTCAACGAACTGCGCCGGCACATCGAAGTGTCGCCGCTGCAGTTCCGCCACTTCGGCGTGCACCTGGCGGGCGAAGGGTTCTTCGACAAGATCGAAACCCTGCGCGCGGATGTGAAACGCAACCTGGACGTGCTGGAGGTGTATCACCTGTGCCTGGCCCTGGGGTTCGAAGGCAAATTCAGCGTCGGTGAGGGCAAGGATCAACTGCGCTACCTGGCCAACACCCTCGGTCAGGACATCGCCCGCTATCGCAAGACCCCCAAAGCGCTGTCGCCGGACTGGGCGCTGCCCGATCAGGTCTCGCAGATGCTGCGCCACGAAGTACCGGTGTGGGTTTACCTGGCGCTGATCGCACTGGTCTGTCTGGCGGTCTACCTGACGCTGGACTGGCTGCTGGGCAAGGACGTCGCCTTATTGTCCGAACACATCAGCCAATTGTTCAGTGCCTGAGCACTGCTCGGGTAAGCGAGTCAGGAAGACATGAAAACACTACTTCGCGCTTTAAAAAGTTTCTGGTTCCTCGTCATCACGCTGTGGCTGATAAGCCTCGCCGCGTGCGTGGCCCTGGCGGCGCGCAGCCAATGGTCACGGGAATACCTGCTGGAAACCCTGCTGGTGGTCAGCGGTTTTTACCTGTTTGTCTGTGTCATTCGTCAGATACGGCGCATTCAGAAAGAGCACAATATCGAGCGTCTGGTGCACCACGAAGTCGACCGTTCATTGCCGGCCGACGGCAATTTCCGCGACCAGCAAGTGCTGCGCGACCGCCTCAAGCACGCGATCACCATGCTGCGCGCCGATCGCTCGGCAGGCGGCGGCGGTTCGTCGGCGTTGTACGAGTTGCCGTGGTACCTGGTGATCGGCCAGGCAGCGGCCGGCAAGACGTCGCTGCTCACCCGCTCGGGGCTTTCCGCCACCACCGCCAGTGGCCAGACCACCGACGAAAGCGGTACCCGCCATTGCGATTGGTACTTCAGCCCCGAGGCGGTGCTTATCGACACGGCCGGCCGTTACCTGGCCGAGGACTCGGCCGCCAGCGAATTCACTGCCTTCCTGCAACTGCTGAAAAAGCAGCGCAAGAAAACCGCGATCAACGGGCTGGTGCTGGTGGTCAGCCTGCCGGAACTGCTGGCGGCCACGGCCCATGAGCGTGCGGAAATGGCGATCCAGCTGGTCGCACGCATCGAGGAGTACAGCCGCAGCCTCGACGCCCATCCGCCGATCTATCTGATGCTGAGCAAGACCGATCAGTTGCCGGGCTTCAATCAGGCCTTCGACGGTCTGGACCTGAACGAGCGTCAGCAGCCGCTGGGCATGACCTTCGCGCTGTCGGAAATCCGCACCCAGGGCTTGAAGACAGTCCTCGACAGCAAACTGAAGAACCTGCACCGTGGCGTGCAGCGTCATGTCGATGCGCAGATGATCAGGCTCGGTTCTGACGCCAACAGCGCGCTGCTCAACTTCCCCAATTACTTCGCCGATCTATCAGGCGTGCTGGTGCCGTTCCTGGAGCACTTCACCCAGCCCGCCAGCCATGGCAGCCCGCTGCTGCTGCGCGGCCTGTATTTCACCAGTGCGCTGCAGACCGCTCAACAGCTGAGCCAGGTGTTCGACGACGATCTGGCCGAAGACTTCGCTCTCCAGCCGGCCAGCGACAGCGCCCAAACCGGCCAGGCCAATGGCCGGAAAACCGGCGACCGCAGCTACTTCATCACTGATACGTTTCGCCGGGTGATTTTCCCCGATCGCGACTTGATCTCGTATCAGTCACGGGACGGCCGCGACAGGTCCATGACCCCGGTGGTCATCGCCGCCGCACTGCTCGCAGGTTTCGGTTTCATCGGCTGGCAGGCGCTGTCGTTCCAGCACAACCGTGAATGGATCGCCGCCCTGCAAGACAAGTTGACCGAGCTGGACGACGCCCCCGACCGCGCCCAGCGCATGGCGGCAGGCGAAGGCCTGGAGCTGCTGCGCCACGAACTGGCCCAGATCGAGAAACACCGTGCCAGGGGCGTTCCGCTGCAACTGAGTGCCGGCCTGTACCGCGGTGACGAAATCTTTGCTGCCGCGCAAACCGCCTATCTCCAGCAACTGCGCAGCCAGGCCCTTGAGCCGGTGGCGCTGAAGCTGCAAATGCAGATGCGCGCGTTCAACGAGTTCACTCAATCCGTTGACCCACAGAACGAACTCGGTGCCACTGCTGGTAAGTCAACCGACAAAACCGGCGGCAAATCGGGCAAGGGTCAGAAACTGGTGGATCGGGGCGTGCGCAGTTTCGCCGCCAACACCGGCAAGCCAAGCCTGAGCAGCATTCCGCGCAGCGTCGGCGATGTCGGCAGCCGCGTTAAAGGCGCTGTGCGCAGCAACGTGACCAAAACCCGCGAAGCGGCCCTCGCCGACCTGCGCAATCCGGCCAAGGCCAGCGACGCCGCAGAACTGTCGGCCACCACCGGCGGGCTGTCGTTGTCCGAAGAAATGCTCGGCCGTCTGGACGAGCAGCAAGTCGCGTCGATCATCGAGTCCTACAACTCGCTCAAGCTCTACCTGATGCTCACGCAGCCCAACGCGCATTCGGACCCGGAATTCGTCAGCGCCGCCTTGCCCGTCGCCTGGAGCAACACCGCGTCGGCAGAGAGCCCGGTCAGCGATGAGGTGATCACCGATAACGTGCCGATGTACGTGCAATTGCTCAAGACCGGACAGGCCCCTGCCCTGCCCCGCAACGATCAACTGGTCGAAGAAACCCGCAAGAGCCTCAAGTCGTTCATGATTTCCAGCTCGCTGGTGGACCGTGAATACCTGCGCCTGCAACTGGAAGCCAGTCGGCAATTCCCGGCCGTGGGCCTCAACGAGCTGGTGCCGTTGCCAGGCCGTCAATTGCTCTACGGCAGCGAAGCGGTGCCTGCGATCTTCACCCGCCAGGGCTGGAACGGTTTCGTCAAACCCGAACTGATCAAGCTGATGTCGAGCAACCTGCGCAACGAGTCCGACTGGGTGCTGGACGGTGACGGCGGCGATAGCATCATCCAGAAAGCCAACTTCATGCGCGAGTTCATGGCCCGCTACAAGCGTGACTACGCCCAGTCCTGGTACACCTTGCTGAGCAGCGTCGGGGTGCGTCACTTCACCGACATGGCCAACGCCACGCTACAGTTGTCGTTGTTGAGCGACGTGCAGAATTCACCGGTGAAAATCCTGCTGTCCGGGGTCAACGACAACACCCAGTGGGACGTGCCTGCGCCCCAGGTGAATCAGCAGGCCGGCGCGCCGAAGCCTGATGATTTCTGGAGCAAGGTCACCGGGCTGATGAACGGCCCGCAAGCCCCAACCGCGGCCATGCTGTCGCCGTTGCCGGCGGTGGACGACGGCAGCCTGGCCCAGCGCTTCGAGCCGGTGTCGCGGGTCTTCGCGACACAGAACGCCGAGGGCGCCGACAGCACGATCATGGATCGCTACCTGGCGGCACTGCGCAAACTGAAGGTGCGGATGAACAACATCCAGCGCTCCCAGGACGTTGGCAAAAGCAGCAAGCAGTTGATCAGCGAAACCCTCGAAGGTCAGCCGAGCGAAGTGACCAACGTGCGCAACTACGTCGAGACCACGGTGGACACCAGCCAGGGCGGCTTGTCGGAGTCGCTGCAGGGCCTGTTCAGCTTGCCGATCCAGTTCGCCTGGGAAACCCTGCGCGACCCGGCCGGCCAGCAGATCGCCAAGGCCTGGGCGCAGCAGATTGCCAAGCCGTGGGAACAGGTTATGGCCCACCGTTATCCGATCGCTGCGGGCAGCCGCAACGAAGCGTCGGTCAAAGACCTGCAGCGTTTCGTCGACCCCGAGTCCGGCCTGCTGCCGAACTTCAAGCGCAACGAAATCGGCAACCTGTCCGGCGGTGAAGGCTTGGGCATGGGCAGCGGCGCCAAGGCCGCGCCGCTGGTCAACCCGAACATGGTCACCAGCATCGACAAGGCCAGCTCCCTCGGCCAGGTCATCGCCAGCCTATCAGACAAGGAAAACGGCTTCGAAATCATGCTGGAACCGTCGGCGTTCTTCACCGACATCATCTTCACCCTCGACGGTCAGGTTCAGCATTACCGCAACGGCAAGACCAGCTGGAGCCGCTTCTCCTGGCCGGGCACCACCACCGCACCGGGCGCACGTCTGGACGTCGTCACCCTGACCGGCGAACGCATCACTGTGTTCGATTACCCCGGTCGTTGGGGCCTGTTGCGCATGAACGACAGCGCCCGGGTCGACGACCTCGACGGCATCCAGCAGCGCTTCAGCTGGAACACCGCCAACGGTCAGGTCAGCCTCGCGGTGCGCAACTACGGTGGGGTCAAGCTGACTGACCTTGCCAACGTCAAATCCCTCAGCGCGCTGAACACCCCGTCCAAAGACGTGGCGCAAGGATCGGCGAAGTGATGAGCGGCGCGCTGTGTTCGAATCGCTGCCGTGTGAGCAGCCGGGAGGGCCGTCGATGATTGGCTGCTTCGGCAAGCTGCCGTCGAGCGCGGACTTCGTCAGCCTGCACGGCGCCGGAGATGACGTCTGCGAGTTCGACGGCTGGCTGCAGACGTCCCTCGCGGCCATTCATGGGGGCGACGACTGGCGGGCGCAGTTCGACCGCCTGCCGGTGTGCTTTTTCTCGTACCGCGCGCGCTCGGGCAACTGGCTGCTGGGCGGACTGGTCAGCTCGATGGATTCCAGCCAGCGTCGCTACCCGCTGTTCATCTTTCAGTCCGTGAAGGCTGGCGATGGCGAGCCGCTGGTCAACCCGTTCACCCTGAGCGAGTTGTTCTGCGCGCAGATCAAGCCGCTGCTGCACCTCGGCGCCCAGGGCGAGCAGTCGGCCGTGTTGTTCGAGCGGATCAAGGCGCTGCGCCCGTTGCAGGGTCAGGACTTCGCATTGTTCCGCCAGGTGCACGAGAAATTCCTGCGTAACTTCAATCTTCGGGACATCGCCACGGCGCTGGGTCACTCCTGGCCGGAGTTCGTCACCAACGCCGTGCTGACCCGCCTGCATGCGCTGCGCCGCCCGCTGAATCAACCACAGGCGCCGGGCATCAGCCTGCCGCTGCCCGCCGAACGTGGCCTGAAAAACCCGACGGCGGACCTCTGGGTCGACTGGCTGACACGGATGAAAACCGGCCGCGTATCGCCCCAGGTCAACGTGCTGGCCGACGATTTCATGCGGCCGAAGTTGCTGAGCTTTCCATCACGCAGTGACACCGGTCTGTATACGGCCCTGACCGACCCGGCCGAGCGGCCCGAGCATTACGACGTGCTGGCGGATTTCGCAGCGTTCGACGAACACCACCGGCCGCCTCAGTTTCCCGACACCGACCGCCCCCTTTTTGACGTCATCGACCGTTTTGTCGACGCGCTGGATGTGAAGTCTGTATGAACAAGCTCAAGTATTACCTGCTGCGCTACCAACCCTACATTCTGGGGGTGTGCTTCTTCCTGACGATCTTCATCGTCTGGGGGCTGGGCCGCGCGATGGACTTCAGTTCCCTGGGCAGCCTGCTGACCGGCATCGCGGTGTTTCTGCTGCTGTCGATCGGCTACGTGCTGTTTCTCTACCGCAGCACCTCGCGGCAGCACAACCTTGAAGGTCTGCTGCGCGACGACGCCGATCAGGCGGTGTTGAATGCCAGCCCCGCGGACCGTGAAGAGGTCAGCCTGCTGCGCGAACGCCTGCTGCAAAGCATCGATCGCCTGCGCAGCAATACTCCCCGCGGCACCCGTGCCAAAGACGCGCTGTACGCCCTGCCGTGGTATCTGGTGGTGGGCCAGCCGGCAGCGGGCAAGAGCACCATGCTCTATCAATCCGGCTTGAACTTCCCCTATGCCGAGCGCGAAGGCGTGCGGGTCGCCGGGCTGGGCGGCACACGAAACTGCGACTGGTTCTTCAGCTCCGAAGCGGTGCTGCTGGACACCGCCGGGCGCTACATGACCGATCAGGAAGAAGCCGGCAAATGGCGCGGCTTTCTGCAGCTGCTGCGTCAGCACCGCCAGCGCCGCCCACTCAACGGGCTGATCGTGACGGTGAGCATCCACGACATCCTCCAGGCCTCGCTGGAAGATCAGGAGCGTCTGGCCAAGCGCCTGCGTGAACGCATTCAGGAAACGTACTCGCTACTGGAAGTGCGCCTGCCGATTTACCTGGTCTTCACCAAATGCGACCTGGTGCCGGGCTTCGCGCCGTTCTATCGCCAGTTGGACGACGTCGCCCGCGGCGAAGTGATGGGCAAGACCTTCACCCACAAAGACTTTGAAAAAACCGACTGGGCCCAGCGTTTCGGCGTGGCCATGGACGAACTGGTCAACTACTGGAAGGAAGTGGCCAGCCAGCAATTGGTGTTGCAGGACATCCAGATCACCCGTCGGGATTCGGCGGTCTACCGTTTTCCGCTGGAATTCGCAGCGCTGAAGCCTCGGCTGCAACTGTTCGTCGACGCCCTGCTGCGCGCCAATCCGTACCAGAATGCCGAGCTGCTGCGTGGCTTCTACTTCACCAGCGCACTGGATGCCGACGCGCCGGAACTGGGTGGCCACACCCGTCAGGTCAGCGAGCGGTTCTCCCTGGAAGCCGAACAGGCAACCGCTCACGGCCAGGCCCAGCCGCAGCCGCTGTTCATCAACAGCCTGTTCCGCAAGGTGATCATTCCCGACCAGCATCTGGTGGCGCTGTACACCAGCAACGTCCGCGAACGCCGTCGCAAGGCCGCGTGGGTCGGCGGGGCCAGCCTTATTGCCCTGCTGCTGTGCGGCGCGTGGGGCTGGTCGTACTGGAACAACAAGACCGAGATCCAGACGCTGTCTTCCGAGCTGACTGCGGCAGCAGCCCAGGACACCGCGACGCCGGGGCAGTACACCGCCTGGCAAACCCTTGATCGCCTGCGCGTGCGAACCGCCGATTACTATGTGCGGCACCACGATCAGGGCGTGCCATTGCGCCTGCGTCTGGGCCTTTATCAGGGCTACAACGTCGAGCCGCTGGTGCGTGCGCGTTACTTCAGCCGGCTGGAAACGGTCATGCTCAAGCCGACCGCCGATAACCTCACCCGCTCGCTGTACCTGCTGACCACGATCAAGGTCTACCAGCGCAACGCCAAGGACCTGATGCCGGTCACCGGTGTGGACAGCGTCGAGCCCCGCGCCCTGCCCAACGACAACCGCGCGCAGTCCATCGCTGATTTTGGCAAGGCCACCCTGGAGACCTACGTTCAGCTCTCGCGCTCCCAGCGGGAAAAAGCCGACCCGGCCTTCCTCAAAGCGAAGATCCCTGACTACTGGTACCCGGCCATCGCCAAACAGACCGGCAAAACCATCGGTGCGACGGGCGCTGCGACCAACTCGGGCACTGACTACGAGCTCGCCAGCCGCCAGGTCAATTTCTACAGCGACCAGATCCACGAACCGGACGTGCCGAGGATTCTCGACAACGCGTTCCTGACGTCCAGTTCGCGCAATTACATCAACAGCCTGCTCTCGCAATCGCTGCGCTCCATCGAGACCATCACCCTGGAGTCGGACACCCTGTTCGCCTTCGGCCGTGCTGATTTCCAGAGCCTGAAAACCGAGGGCCAGAGCCAGTTGAGCGCCATCGCCGGCAAGCTGCTGAGCACGCCGAACATCGGCAAGATCATCATCGCCGGTCACGCCGATCAGCTCGGCGACCGCCAGGGCAATCTGCAGGTGTCCAGGCAGCGGGCGCAAACCATCAAGACCTACCTGGTCGGCAAGGGCGTGCCCGCCGAGCTGGTGGAAGCCGTGGGCGAAGGCAGCGAGAAGCCACTGGTCAAGTGCGACATGCAGCAGCCGCGCGCGCAGTTGATCCAGTGCCTGGAGCCGAACCGGCGCGTAGAAATCGAGGTGCGGGCGCTGAACTGATTGCGCGCATCTAAAGAATCCGGCGTCCGGGCCCTGTTGCATGAAGGCCCGGGCAGCGGCAACCGATTCCTCTGAATATTCAGAGGGGTCAAATCAAGGGGCGTGACCTGGCCGCTGGACGGCTAGCCCCAACCTGTAAGTAAGGAGAATCAAGAAATGGCATTTGACGCATATATTCAGATCGACGGCATTCCAGGCGAAGTTCTGGATGACAAGCACAAGGACTGGATCGAAGTACTCGGCTACGAGTACGGCGCCACCCAAGCGACGTCGGCGACTGCCAGCTCTTCAGGCGGTGCGTCCTCCGAGCGCGTTGCACTGAGCGATTTCAGCATCCGCAAAGCGGTCGACAAGGCCTCGGCGAAGCTGTTCGAAGCGTGCTGCAAAGGCACTCACATCGCCAAGATCCAGCTGAACGTCAACCGTGCCGGCGGCGACAAGCTGACCTACCTGACCATCAACCTGGAAGAGGTTGTGGTGTCGTCGGTCAAGGCCGTAGCCGGTGGCAGTCAGGATGGCGAAGACAAAGCCGTCAGCGACCTGCCGATCGAAGAAATCAGCTTCAACTTCGCTCGCATCAAGACCACTTACACCCAGCAGAGCCGTGCCGACGGCCAGGGTGGCGGTAACGTCACCGGCGGTTGGGACCGTACGGCCAACAAGGTTTTCGCTTGATCGAGTAGTCACAGCGGTCCGTTGCCTGGCGCAGCGGGCCGTATTCAACACCGCGCCGGCTGGATGGGCGCGGTGTTCTTTTTTCTCATCCCGAGTTGACCATGTCTGAATTTCTCAACGACCTTTCACTGACCGAACTGACAGCGCCGATCGATGGAGGAAGCGGCGAAGACCTGAGCTTTTCCACGCTGTTCGACAACGTCAAGGAAGCTCGTCGAGCGGACCCTGATTACCTGACCCAGGGTGACTGGCAGACCGACCTGAAATCTTCGGATTGGGACCTGACGATCACCCTGGCGGCACAAGGCCTTGCACAGCAGAGCAAGGATTTGATGCTCGTGGCCTGGCTCAGCGAAGCCCTGGCGCACAAATACCACTTTCTCGGCATCACCTTCGGCCTGACCCTGGCCGAGCGGATTCTTGAGCGTTTCTGGGATGACCTGTACCCGGCGCTGGACGAAGGCCTGGAAGAGCGCGCGGCGCGCCTGGCCTGGCTGAAGACCACCCTGGCCGATGTGGTGGGCGGGCTGCCGATCACCCAGGGCGATCAGTTCGGTCTGCTGCGCTACGACGAGTCCCGGCACATCGAGAACTTGGCGCTGCAGAACCCGCAGGCCATGCGCATCGCCCTGGACGAAGGCAAGATCAACGCGGAAATCTTCCAGCGTTCGGTGGTGCTGACCGACACCGATCACTTCCTGCGCAAGGCCTCGGAAATCACCGACAGCCTGCAGGCGTGCCGGCAGTTGCAAGCCACGGCTGATCGCCTGTTCGGCAACGAAGCACCGAGCTTTGCCGGCCTGAGCGAGATCCTTTCCCGCGCCGCGCAACTGGCTGAAAAACTGCTCAAGGACCGCGGCGTGGAAATCAATCCCGCGCCTGCCCAGCCGACTGAAGAGCCTGTCGCCGAAACAGCCGATCAACCCGCTGCGGGGCCTGCCATGACCATCACCCTGAAAGACACCGCGTCGGCGCCACTGCGCACCACCCCGCTGACCCGCGACGAAGCCTTCACCATGCTCGCCGGCGTCGCCCAGTTCTTCAAACAGACCGAGCCACAAAGCCCGGTGCCGTACCTGATCGAACGCGCGATCAAATGGGGCAACATGCCCCTGGAAGGCTGGCTCAGCGACGTCATCAAGGACAACAACGTGGTGGACAGCATTCGCGACGTGCTGGGGACGAAAGAGCCGAAGGGCTGATATCACGCAGGAGCACGCTTGCCCGCGATGGCGTTCATGCAGCCGCTGATGGATGCGCTGACCCACCGCGTTCGCGGGCAAGCGCGCTCCTACACATTCGGCGTCAACCTTCCGTTTCGGTAAAGGCGAACATTTCCGTAGGAGCCGGCGTCAACCTTCCGTTTAGGTACAGGTGAACATCTTCGTAGGAGCCGGCTTGCTGGCGAATACAGGGTGTCAGCCTCCCTTTTCATCACTGACCCGCCGCGTTCGCCAGCAAGCCGGCTCCTACAAATCCGGCGTCAAACTTGAGGGTGGTTGACGCACGACGTGTAGGCGCGCTTGCCCGCGATGGCGTTCACCCGGGCGCTGATGCAGGTAATGACCCACCGCATTCGCGGGCAAGCGCGCTCCTACAGATTTTGCGTCCGCCGCTGATTTCGCGCACTGCCGAGATCTACTGTGGGAGCCGGCTTGCTGGCGAATACAGGGTGTCAGCCGCCCTTTTCATCACTGACCCACCGCATTCGCCAGCAAGCCGGCTCCTACAGATTCGGCGTCAAACTTGAGGGTGGCTGACGCACGACCTGTCGGAGCGCGCTTGCCCGCGATGGCGTTCATGCAGCCGCTGATGCAGGCAATGACCCACCGCATTCGCGGGCAAGCGCGTTCCTACAGACTTTGCGTCCGCCGCTGATTTCGCGCACAGCCTATATCTACTGTGGGAGCCGGCTTGCTGGCGAATGCAGGGTGTCAGCCGCCCTTTTCATCACTGACCCACCGCATTCGCCAGCAAGCCGGCTCCTACAAATCCGGCGTCAAACTTGAGGGTGGCTGACGCACGACGTGTAGGAGCGCGCTTGCCCGCGATGGCGTTCATGCAGCCGCTGATGCAGGCAATGACCCACCGCATTCGCGGGCAAGCGCGCTCCTACAGATTTTGCGTCCGCCGCTGATTTCGCGCACTGCCGAGATCTACTGTAGGAGCCGGCTTGCTGGCGAATACAGGGTGTCAGCCGCCCTTTTCATCACTGACCCGACGCGTTCGCCAGCAAGCCGGCTCCTACAAATCCGGCGTCAAACTTGATGGTGGCTCACGGACGACGTGTAGGCGCGCGCCTGCCCGCGATGGCGTTCATGCAGCCGCTGATGCAGGCAATGACCCACCGCATTCGCGGGCAAGCGCGCTCCTACAGATTTTGCGTCCGCCGCTGATTTCGCGCACTGCCGAGATCTACTGTGGGAGCCGGCTTGCTGGCGAATGCAGGGTGTCAGCCGCCCTTTTCATCACTGACCCACCGCGTTCGCCAGCAAGCCGGCTCCTACACATTCGGCGTCAACCTTCCGTTTCGGTAAAGGCGCAAATCTCCGTAGGAGCCGGCTTGCTGGCGAATGCAGGGTGTCAGCCGCCCTTTTCGTCACTGACCCGACGCGTTCGCCAACAAGCCCGTTCATACAAAGTCAACGTCGACCTGGAGTAGGGTTCCGTCGCCGTTAACGGGTCAGCTCGGAAATCTCAATCAGGTTCAGATCGGGATCACGCACGTAAACCGACCGAATCGGCCCTGTGGCACCGGTGCGCAGGACCGGCCCTTCCATGATCGGCCAGGCCTCGGCCTGTAGGTGGGCGATCACCGCGTCGAGACCCTCGCTCGCGATAAAGCACAGGTCCAGCGCGCCGGGCACTGGCAGGTGAGCCTTGGGTTCGAACTCGTGACCGCGCTCGTGAACGTTGATCTTCTGGTTGCCAAATCTAAAAGCCAGCCGCCCGCTGCCGAAGGTTTCCAGGCGCATGCCCATCACGCGCACGTAGAAATCCGTGCAGGCCTCCACGTCCACGGTGGTCAGGACCAGATGGTCGAGGTGATCAATCATTGCGTGCGCTCCGTGGGCTAAATGGGTCGACCGTGAGGCAGCCCTGCGGCACGGACCTCAGTGTTCGTTCTTGTCCAGCGTTCTCAGCTTCTGCGGCAATGCCCACATTAACAGGCCAGCCGCGACCAGACTGCTGACGCCGATGACGTAAAGCGCAGGCGTGGTGGTGCCGGTGAGGTCCTTGATCCCGCCGACCATCACCGGGCTGACGATGCCGCCGAACTGCCCCAGGGTGTTGATCAGCGCGATACCGCCCGCCGCGCCGGCACCTGCGCCCGCCAATAGCTTGGGCGGCAGGGTCCAGAATGCCGGAATGGCGGCGACAACCCCGCCACCGAGCATGGCCAGGGAGACGATCAACAGGCTGGTGTGCTGGGCAAAAAATCCGGCACTGAAGAAGCCGATGGCCCCAAGCACCATCAGCCCGCAGACGAATTTGCGGCGTTCGCCGCTGGCGTCCGAGAGGCGTCCGACAACGATCATGCTGATGGCGCCGAAGATGTACGGGATGGCCGTGAGCAGCCCGATGATCGCCGGGCTTTCGACGCCCGCGCTGCGAATCAGCTGCGGCGCCCAGAAGTTAAGGCCGTAGGACGCCACCTGGATCAGGAAATAAATCAGCCCGAGCATCAGGAAGCCCGGCATTTTCAGCGCGGTCAGCAGCGAGCCGCCATGCTTGTTCGGCTCATGCCGGGCGATGCGGCTCGACAGATACGTCTTCTCGGCATCGGTCAGCCAGTGCGCGTCCGCGACACGGTCTTTGAGCAGCTTCAGCACCGCAAAACCCAGGGCGATGCACGGCAGCCCACCGAGGAGGAACAGCCAGTGCCAGCCACGCAGCTGCATCACGCCGTCCATATGACCGAGCACCAGCCCCGAGACCGGTGCACCGAGCAGCCCGGCGAAGGCCGACGCGAGGAACAGAATCGAGGTGATGCGACCCCGGTAGGTCTGCGGGAACCAGAGCGTCAGGTAAAACAGCACGCCCGGGGCGAAACCCGCTTCCATGGCGCCGATGATGAAACGCAGCACATAGAACTGCCATTCGGCGGTGACAAAGACCATCAGCGCCGTGGCAACGCCCCACGACATCATGATGCGGGCAATCCAGCGCCGCGCGCCCACCTTGTACAGCATGATGTTGCTCGGCACTTCGAACAGCACGTAGCCGATGACGAACAGGCTCGCACCCAGCCCGTAGGCGGTGTCGCTTAGGCTCAGATCGGTTTGCAGCTGGAACTTGGCAAAGCTGATGTTGATGCGGTCAAAAAATGCGAACAGGTAGCAGACCATGATCAACGGCATCAAGCGCCACGCGACCTTGCGGATCAGTGCCTTTTCGGCGCTCACAACCTCGGCGAGGCTGCTGTTCGGGGTCAGAACAGAGACGGTCATTGCGATACTCCAGATGGACTCCCTGAGAGAGCCCTATTGTTTTTGTTGTCTGGACGCGCACGCAGCGGAGTGCGCGCGTTTGTGGGGAAAAACGGGACGGCCGGCGGGTCAGCCGGGCAGATTTGCGGGCGCCGGGTGCAGATCGCCGTTGCGTCCCGCCTTGGCCACCTGTCCCGGCATTTCATGGCCCAGGAGCGCCGGTAAACCGCGCGACAGGACGAGCAGATGCGCCAGGTCAACGCCCGTCTCGATGCCCATTTCATCGCACATATTCACCAGATCCTCGGTGCAGATATTGCCCGAGGCGCCTGGCGCAAACGGGCAGCCACCGAGCCCGCCCAGCGACGCATCAAAGCGCCGCGCCCCCGCTTCGTAAGCAGCGAGCACATTGCTCAGCCCCAAGCCGCGGGTGTTGTGAAAATGCAGCGTCAGCGCCGATGCCGGAACGCGCGCAAGCACGCGCTGGACCAGCGCAAACACCTGACGGGGGTTCGCCATGCCGGTGGTGTCGGCCAGGGAAATGCCGTGCATGCCCAACGCCAGATAGTCATCGACGATCCGCAGCACACGGTCTTCATCAATGCAGCCCTCGAACGGGCAACCGAACGTGGTGGCAATGGAGCCGTTCAGGCTAAGCCCGGTGCCCGAGGCCAGCGAAACCACATCGGCGAAGGCCGCCAGGGACTGCTCGCAGCGCATGCGCATGTTCGCCAGGTTGTGGGTCTGGCTGGCGGACATCACCAGATTCAGCTCATCGGCGCCCGCCTCGATGGCCCGCTGGGCACCGCGCAGGTTGGGAATCAGGGCGACGTAGGTCACACCGGGCTGGCGCCGGATGCCGCGGAACACCTCATCCCCGTCACGCAAGGCCGGAATGGCTTTGGGGGAAACAAAAGAACCGGCTTCGATACGGCTGAAACCGGCGAGAGAAAGTTGGTCGATCAAGGCGATCTTGTCAGCGGTGTCCACCCAGGTCGGCTCGATCTGCAAACCGTCGCGCGGCGACACTTCCTGCACGATCAGGCGCTGGGAGAAGTCGGTGATCATTGCACCACCCCACTGTGCTTGAGCTGCGCAATGTCGGCGGCGCTCATGCCCAGCTCGCCGAGCACGCTGTCGGTGTGCTGCCCCAGCGCAGGACCTTGCCAGTTGACCGAGCCCGGGGTTTCCGAGAGTTTCGGCACGATGCCCGGCATCTTCACCGTGGCCCCGCCCGGCAGATCGGCGTCGAGAATCATCCCGCGCGCCTGATAGTGAGGGTCGGCGACGATGTCCGCGACGTTGTAGATCCGTCCCGCTGGCACCTCGGCCTGCTCCAGCGCCTTGAGCACCGCGTCAATGGGCAAGGCAGACGACCACGCACTGATCGCCCCGTCCAGCAGGTCGCTCTGGGCGGCGCGGCCATCGTTATGGGCGAACTCGGGGTTCTCGGCCAGGTCAGCGCGGCCAATGGTCTGCATCAGGCGTTTGAAGATCGGGTCGCTATTGCCGGCGATGACCACATAGGCACCATCGGCGGTCGGGTAAGTGTTGGACGGCGCAATGCCCGGCAGCGCGCCGCCACTGCGCTCACGGACGTGGCCGAGCATGTCGTACTCCGGCACCAGGCTTTCCATGACGTTGAACACACTTTCGGCCAGGGACACATCGACCACCTGACCATCGCCCTGGCCGGTCTTGACCCGCAACAGCGACATCAGCGCGCCCATCACCGCGTGCATCGACGCCAGCGAATCCCCCAGGCTGACCCCGACCCGCGCCGGGGGTGAGCCCGGCGTGCCGGTGGTGTAGCGGATGCCGCCCATGGCCTCGCCAATGGCGCCGAAACCCGGGCGATCGCGGTACGGGCCGGACTGACCGTAGCCGGAAATGCGCACGAGGGTGAGTTTGGGGTTCAGCGCGTGGAGCACGTCCCAACCCAGACCGAGTTTTTCCAGTGCGCCGGGCCGCAGGTTTTCGATCAGCACGTCAGCGCTTTCAGCCAGCCGCTTGACGATGTCGATGCCTTCGGGGGATTTGAGGTTCAGCGAGAGGGATTTTTTGTTGCGCGACTGCAGGTACCACCACAGCGAGGTGCCTTCGTGCAGCTTTCGCCATTTACGAAGCGGATCGCCCTGCCCCATGGATTCGATTTTGATCACCTCGGCACCGAACTCGCCCAGCAGGCGAGCGGCGAAGGGTGCAGCGATCAGCGTGCCGATTTCGATGACGCGCACGCCTTGAAGGGGGCCTGTCATAGCGGTTACCTCGAGTCTTTCTTGGAATTTGTCGCCAAGACTAGAGCAGCGGGGTTCGGCAAATCCAACCGTCAGTTGGCAACGACCGTTCGCGAAACGCGAAGGCTCACTCCTCGTGGCTCTGCAGATGCTCGAACAGCAACTGGCTAACCGGGGACAGCGCCGCGGTGTCGCGCACCACCAGAATCAGCGTGCGCCGGGCCCACCCATCGCTCAAGCCCACGGCCCTGAGGCCCAACGACGGACCGAGCAGATCGAACGCCTTGCGCGGCAGCACGCCGATGCCCATGTCGGCCTGGACCATCCGACACATGGCATCGAAACCCGGCACGTGAATACGCACCCGCAGCGGCCTGCCGTGGGAGCGAGCGGCGTTCTGTGTGCGCATGTGGATGGAGCTGGCGGCGTGCAGGCCGATGTAGTCGCTGCCGAGGGTGTCTTCGAAGGCCACCTGCTGCAGCCCGGCGAGGGCGTGATCGTCACGCATCACCACGACCAGTTCGTCGCGCCGATACGGTGCGCTGTGAAGCCCCTGAACATCGGTGTCTTCAGAGCAGATGCCGATGTCCGCGACACCGTCGACAAGTCCCTGCACGACGCCGTTGCTGGGCCGCTCTTCGAGATCGACCTTGACCAACTCATGACTGGCGACAAAGGCGTGCAGGTCTTCCGGCAAGAACTGAATGATGGCCGAGAGGTTGGCCAGCATCCGCACATAACCGCGCATGCCCTGCAGGTGCTCGTCGAGTTCAAGGCCCATTTTTTCAAGATCGGAGAGCATCCGCCGGGCATGGTGCAGCATCGTCTCGCCTGCTGCGGTCAACAGCATGCCCTTGGCATTGCGCAGGAACAGGCCGATGCCGAGCACTTCTTCCAGCTCCATCAGCCGCTTGCTGGCAGCCGACACCGCAATCGCCTCGCGGACCGCCGCCCGGGTCAGGGTGCCTTCTTCGTACACCGCAACGAAGAGCTTGAGGGTAATCAGGTCGAGTCGGCGGATGAGGTTTTTGTGCAGCATGGGACGTACTCGATCAGGGCGCGGCCGAAAGCATACACGCGCTGCTGTTGTGTGGGACTGGCTTTGGCCGGGAAGTGGCCAGCGTGTGCAATCTCAATTTTGCAGTGTGACGTCCGACGCCTTCCCGGCTAAAGCCAGTCCTACTGAATGCGCGCTGTGCCTGTAGGACTGGCTTTAGCCGGGAAGTGGCCAGCGTGTGCAACCTCAATTTTGCAGCGTGACGTCCGACGCCTTCCCGGCTAACGCCAGTCCTGCCCGGGATCCGGGCGTGTCAGGGGGGCGCTACCGGCGTGAGACCGTCGGAATCAGCCCGGCGTCGCGGTAGTCCTGAATCAGCGCGTCGAACAGTTCGATGTCGGATCGCGTCCGCGCAATCAACTGCGCCCCGGCCACGGCGGTGTAAATCGCCAGTGCGCGGCGTTGGCATTGCTCGACGCTGCCCAATCCCGCCTCCATCAGCCTGTCCGCCAGCCAGGCCACGCTGGCATCGGCATAGGCTTTTACCTCGCGGCGGATTTCTTCCGGCAGGTCTTCGTGCTCGGCGGCCATGAAGCTGGACAGGCACAGCCGGTTGCCGTTTGCCAGCGAGGTGCGAAAGATCGACGGATACAGCGCCAGGCAGCGCAGCGGATCAGGATTCGCCTCGCGTATTGCGTCAAGCGCCTTGGCAGTGTCCTGCCAATAACGCGCCGCCACCGCAGCGCCCAGCTCGGCCTTGCTCGGGAAGTGGTAGTAGATGCTGGCGTTCTTGATGCCCACCGTTTCGCCGATGCTGCGGAAATTGATGCCGCTGTACCCGTGCAACTGCGCCGCCGTTTTCGCAGCGGCCAGAATGGCCTCGCGCGCATTTTCGCTCACGCTGAACTCCTCGAAGGGTCGATTGATGGCCCGCATGCTACTCCAAAAGACCTCAACCTGCCAATTGACAGGTAGGGGTTGACAGTCCCTTCGAACACGCTCAAAGTTTGCCTACCAACTGACAGGCAGACACATTATGAACTCCTCCATACCGCAGTCCGATCTCTCGGTTATTCCCATGATGAAAATCCACGACTGGTTCAATGGCCCTTACCCAGCACGGGTCCGCATCGCCCTGGCAGAGAAAAACCTGCTGCCGCGAATCGAATTCCTATCGGTGAACCTGTGGAAGGGCGAGCACAAGCAACCCGAGTTTCTGGCCATCAACTACTCCGGCACGCTGCCTGTGCTGGAACTGCAAGACGGCACGCTTATCGCCGAATGCACCGCCATCACCCAGTACCTGGACGCCCTCGCCGGCAGCCCCGACCTCACTGGCACGACGCCGCTGGAGAAAGGCCGCATTCACATGATGACCAAACGCGCGGAGATCGAGTTTCTCGACGCGGTCAGCACGTATTTCCATCACGGCACGCCTGGCCTGGGGCCTGAAGTCGAGCTGTACCAGAACGCCGAATGGGGCAACCGCATGCGTGACAAGGCGGTCCGGGGCATGCGCTGTTTCGACAGCGTGCTGAAGGCGCAGCGCTTCGTGGCCGGGGATTCGTTTTCGATGGCTGATATCGCGGTCTTCGGCGGGATGATCTTCGCCTCGCTGGTGGAGCTCGCGGTGCCGGCAGACTGTGAGGCGCTGCTGGCCTGGCACGCACGGATGAATGAACGTCCGAGCGTCCAGACCTGGCGGGCCATGGTCGCTGCGGGCGCGCCCCAGGGCTGAAGTGCTGCGGTTGCCGTCCGAACACGGCTACGGCAAACGCGATCCATCTGAAACAGCACATCCACACTGCATTTCTGCCAAAAAGAGGACAATCTGTCATCAAGCTGAACCGGTTCATGTCGATAACAGGGTGATTCCTTTTTCTATGGACAGCCCCGACATGAACCTCAGACGCCTCAACATCGCTCCCCGCTCCCTGATCTGCTTCGGTTTTTTCGCCGTACTGATCTCCGCCGTCGGACTGTTCTCACTGATGCAATCGTCCAAGCTCAAAGACGCTCGGGACGCCCTGCAGGACAACGTACTCCCCACCCTCCTCGCCATCGCCGACATCAAAAATGATCTGTTGACCATCCGCCTCGGCAACACCAGCCTGCGCGCTGCGCAGAGCGCCGCCGGCACCGACTCGGCCATGAAGCGCGTCAGCCAGGGCCGTTCCGATCTCGAGAGCGATACAAAGCGCCTGAAATCACTGTTGGTCAGCGAGCGCGGTTTGAATGCCTACGCCGAGATGGAACGCGACATGCAGGCCTACCTTGCCGTGCATACGCGCTTTCTCGATGCCGTGGCGCAGAAACGGGATGACGTCGTCGCCTCACTGACCGAGCCGTCCGGCGAACAAACCCGCGCGGCAGACGCGCTCGCCAAAGACATCGCCACCATCGCCGACCTGGGCAACCAGAAAATGCAGGATTCGGATGTGGCTGCCGATGAAAGTTACGCTCAGTCCCGCAATGTCATCATCGCCGCGATCGTGATTGCGCTGGCCGCTACCCTGGCCCTGGCCGCGCTGTTCACCCGCAGTCTGGTCGCGCCGATTGCCAAAGCCCTGGCCATTGCAGAAAACATCGCAGCCAACGATTTGAGCAAGCCGATTCAAGTGGACGGTTCCGATGAGCCGGGTCGTCTGCTGCAAGCGCTGTCAGTGATGCAGCACAACCTGCGCCACACCCTCTCGGAGCTGGGCCACTCGTCCAATCAGCTGGCCTCGACCTCGGAAGAAATGACCGCGGTGACCGAAGAATCCCTGCGCGGGGTTCAGCGTCAGAATGACGAAATCAATCAGGCCGCCACGGCGATCAATCAGATGAGCGCAGCGGTGGAAGAAGTCGCCCACAACGCCTCCCTGGCCTCGACGGCCGCGCGGGATTCCAGCGACTCGGCGGAACAGGGACGCCTGCGGGTCAACGAAACCATTTCGGCGATCAACGAGCTGCACGACTCGGTTGGCACTACCGCCGATGAGATCAATGGGCTGGCCGGCCAGGTGCAGAACATCAGCGGCGTGCTGGACGTGATCCGCGGCATCGCCGATCAGACTAACCTCCTCGCCCTCAACGCAGCCATCGAAGCCGCCCGCGCAGGCGAAGCCGGACGTGGTTTTGCGGTGGTGGCCGACGAAGTCCGCGCCCTGGCGCACCGCACTCAGCAGTCCACGGCCGAAATTGAAAAAATGATCGACTCGATCCAGGGCGGCACCCACAAGGCAGTCACGGCCATGGGCCAGAGCAGCGAACGTGCGCGGGTCAGTCTGGACGTTGCCGGTGCCGCCGGTCGTGCCCTTGCCGACATTAAAACCGCCATCGTGCTGATCAATGAGCGCAACGTCAGCATCGCCACGGCCACGGAACAACAGGCCCAGGTCGCGCGGGAAGTCGACCGCAACCTGACCAGCATCCGCGACCTGTCGCTGCAGACTTCTGCCGGCGCCCATCAGACCTCGGCGGCGAGCAACGAGCTGTCGCAACTGGCGGTGGGCCTGAACGGCCTGGTGATGCAATTCAGAACTTAATCGGACGCGAGGGATCGCACCACTGAGCCGCCTGTTTGCGGCATCAACCGATTTCGGAGGTAAACGCATGAAGTTTGTGAAGCTGGGTTCCACGGGGCTGGACGTGTCGAGGCTGTGCCTGGGGTGCATGACGTTCGGCGACCCGGATGCCGGCACGCACCCCTGGACGCTGGATGAAAACGCCAGTCGGCCGATCATCAAACACGCGGTCGAGCAAGGCATCAACTTCTTCGACACGGCCAACAGCTATTCGGCAGGCACCTCGGAAGTCATCGTCGGCAAGCTGTTGAAGGAATTCACCCGTCGCGAAGAAACCGTCATCGCGACCAAGGTGTTTTTTCCGGCCAACATGTGGGAAGGCTCGACGCGCCCCAACGAGCAGGGCCTGTCGAGGAAAGCCATCATGGCCAACATCGACGCCAGCCTGACCCGGCTGGGCACCGATTACGTCGATCTGTACCAGATTCATCGCTGGGATTATCACACCCCCATCGAAGAAACCATGGAAGCGCTGCACGACGTGGTGCGGGCCGGCAAGGCGCGCTACATCGGCGCGTCGTCGATGTTCGCCTGGCAGTTCGCCAAGGCTCAGCAGGTCGCGGTGGCCCATGGCTGGAGCCGCTTCGTGTCCATGCAGAACTACCTCAATCTGGTGTACCGCGAAGAACAGCGCGAAATGATTCCGCTGTGCCTGGATCAGGGCGTCGGACTGATGCCGTGGAGCCCGATGGCCCGTGGCAGGCTGACCCGGCCCCACGGTCAGCAGACCGAACGCACCAAGACCGACATCTCCGGCCAGTCGTTTTACGAGGCGACGGAAGCCGAGGATGGCCGTGTGATCGACGTGGTCGAGCAGATTGCCGGCGAGCGCGGCGTGCCCATGGCGCAAGTCGCCCTGGCGTGGGTGTTGGCCCAACGTGGCGTGTCGGCGCCGATTGTAGGTGCCTCCAAGCCGCACCATCTCGACGATGCAATCGCGGCGCTGGACCTGGTGCTCAGCGACGACGACGTGAAACGCCTCGAAGCGCCCTACGTTCCCCATGCTGTCACGGGCTTCGCGTGAAGCCGAACGGCACTTCGGGGCTTGCCACGGGCCGGGCCGTCGTGTTGTTCGACGGCACCTGCAAGCTGTGCAATGGCTGGGCGACCTTCATCATCAGCCAGGACCGCGATCACCGTCTGACGCTGGCGGCCGTGCAGTCGCCCGAGGGACAGGCGCTGCTGAAATGGGCGGGATTGCCGCACGATCAATTCAATACCATCGTGCTGGTGGAAAACGATCGCTTTTATGTGCGTTCGGACGCGATGTTCAAGATCCTCGCCCACCTGCCCGCGCGGTGGCACTGGCTGCTCATCGCGCGGATCTTCCCGAGGGTTTTGCGTGACTGGCTCTACGACAGGATCGCGCTGAACCGCTACCAGCTGTTTGGCCGTTATGACGCCTGTCACTTGCCGGCGGCGGATTATCCTGGACGCTTCTTGGGCAAGAACGCCCTCCACAACCGCTAAATCTTCAGCAGCTGAATGCCGCCTTCGTGAGCAGGCTCACTCACACACGTCTTGTGCAGGGCTCGAAATGTCAGGCCGTTCCGCGATCCCATAGGAGTGAGCTTGCTCGCGAAGGGTTATTTTCATTCCCCATAGAAAGTCGCCGAATGCCACGGCGTCTTCGTGAACACGCTTTCTACCCCCCCCTTAAATCCCAATATGTGGGACACCCAATCACATATTGAGGTATCAGGGTATGTCGTCTATGGTGGAACGAGTGAGTCCCTCATAGCACCCCCATAGCTCCCCATAAAAAAACAACAGGAAGCCCCATGCCCACGCCCTCTCTGGATTCGGGCCTGCACGCCAGCACCATTAAGCGCCTCAACCTCAAGTTGATCCCCTTCCTGATGCTGCTGTACATGGTCGCGTACATCGACAAGTCGAACATTTCCGTCGCCGCGTTGCAGATGAATGCCGAGCTGGGCCTGACCGCCCGCATGTACGGCATCGGCGTGGGGCTGTTCTTTCTGACCTACATCCTTCTCGAAGTCCCGAGCAGCGTCATCCTCACGCGGGTCGGCGCGCGGCGCTGGATTGCGCGGATCATGATTACCTGGGGCATCGTCGCGGCGGGCATGGCCTTCGTGCAGAGCGCCAATCAGCTGTACGGCATGCGCCTGCTGCTGGGCGCCGCCGAGGCCGGTTTTACGCCGGGGATCATTTACTACCTGTCGCAGTGGTACCCGAAGACCGATCGGGCCAGGGCCATGTCGTTCTTCTACATCGGCGCCGCGCTGGCGTCGGTGATCGGCTTGCCGCTGTCGGGCGCGTTTCTGCACCTGGACGGGTATTTCGGTGTGAGCGGCTGGCGCTGGCTGTTTCTGCTGGAAGGCCTGCCGGCGGTGATCCTCGGGATCGTCGTATTGCGCTATCTGCCGGATTCGCCGCAGACCACCCACTGGCTGCGCGCCGATCAGAAGGAATGGCTGAGCCGCACCATCGCGGCCGAGCAAGCGAACTCGCCGATCTCCCACCACGCCGCCTGGCAGACCGCCTTTCGCAGCCGTCAGGTCTGGCTGTTGAGCCTGTTCTGGCTGCTGCAGGCGTTCGGCACCATTGGCATCACGCTGTTCCTGCCGCTGATCGTCAAATCGGTATCCGGCCAGGAGTCGTTCACCGTCAGCGTCATGTCCGCCCTGCCCTTCCTGTTCGCCTGCGTGTTCATGTATTTCAACGGCACCCATTCCGACCGCAAGGGCGAACGCGGCTGGCACCTGGCGCTGCCGCTGATGGCGGCCGGTGTTCTGCTGGCGTTCGCGGTGTGGACCAGCAACCCATGGCTGGCGTACGCACTGCTGGTGCTGGCGGTCGGTCTGAACTGGGCCGCTACGCCGGTGTTCTGGGCGACGACCACCGAATACCTGTCGGGCGCTGCCGCCGCGGCGTCCATCGCGCTGATCAACTCGATCGCCAACGTCGCCGGTCTAGGCCTGCCGCCTGTCATGGGCTGGATCAAGGACGCCACGCAAAGCTACGACTACGCCCTGCTGCTGGTCTCCGCAGCTTTGCTCGCCGGCGGTGTGTTGGGACTGTTCCTGGCCCGCGCGCCCCGTGCTGCACCTGTCACCGCCCGCGCAACGGATCCTGCTGCTGCTCCTGCCACCACACACACCACTCGAGGTCTAGATGAAGCCAAGGCTCCTTAAAATCGCCCGTTTGCCGGCCATGCTCGATGACGCGCTGAATGCGACCTACGAGGTGGTGGAAGCCAATCAGGACGGCACCGGCGTCGACGAATCCACCGCCGACATCCGCGCCATGGTCGCCAATGGCGAATCCACGGTTAGCCGCCAGTTGATCGACAGCCTGCCTGCGCTGGAAGTCATCGTCGTGTTCGGCGTGGGTTACGACGGCGTCGATGTGGTGGCGGCGCGGGAGCGTGGTATCCACGTCACCCACACCCCCGATGTGCTCACTGAGGACGTGGCTGATTTTGCCATGGCCTTGATGCTGGGCATCGCCCGCAACCTGCGGGTGGCCGACCGTTTCACCCGCTCGGGTGCCTGGGCAGATGGCCCCATCGCCTTCAGCCGCAAGGTCAGCCGGGCTCGCTTGGGCATCATTGGTCTGGGCCGCATTGGCGCCGCCATCGCGCGCCGGGCTCAAGGTTTCGACATGTCGATCGCCTACACCGGGCGCCGGCCCCAGGACGTCGCGTTCACCTATTACGCGTCAGCCGTCGAGCTCGCTGGTGCAGTGGATTTTCTCGTGGTCGCGGTCGGCGGTGGCGCCAGCACCCATCATCTGGTGGACGCGCAGGTGCTGGAGGCGCTGGGTCCCAAGGGTTATCTGATCAACGTCGGCCGGGGCAGCGTGGTCGATGAAACCGCCCTCGCCCAGGCCCTGGCGGAAGGTCGTCTGGCCGGCGCGGCGCTGGACGTCTACGAAGACGAGCCGCACCCCGCCGCTGCGCTTCGGGATCTGGACAACGTCTTGCTCACCCCGCACATGGCCAGCGCGACCTGGGACACTCGGCAGGCGATGTCGGATCTGGTCATGGCCAACCTCCACGCCTGGCACAGCGGCGCAGACTTGCCCACGCCCGTGCCGGAATAAGCCGACGTCGCCAGCCGCGCATGGAGTAAATCAGCCGAGGCGCAGAAGACGAGATTCGTCGCCTGTTGGCAGTGAGGGTTTGGAGGTATGGTGTGGCTTTCCCTTGCCAAGGAAGATTCATGGCCACGCACCCCTCCAGTCATGCCCAAAAGCACCTCGCCGTTCTGATTGATGCGGACAACGCCCCCGCCGCCATCGTCGAAGGCCTGTTCGAAGAAATCGCCAAATATGGCGTCGCCAGCGTCAAGCGGATCTACGGCGACTGGACCGGGCCGCAGCTCGGCGGCTGGAAGAAGGTCCTGCTGGATCACTCGATCCAGCCCATCCAGCAATTCGCCTACACCAAAGGCAAGAACGCCACCGACAGCTCGCTGATCATCGACGCCATGGACCTGCTGTACACGCGGCGCTTCGACGGCTTTTGCCTGGTTTCCAGCGACAGCGACTTCACCCGCCTGGCCTCGCGACTGCGCGAAGAGGGCCTGACCGTGATCGGCTTCGGTGAAGAAAAAACGCCCCGCCCGTTCGTGGCGGCCTGCGACAAATTCATCTACATCGAGTTGCTCCGCGAAGAGGTGATTGCCGCCGCCAGCGTGGAACAGCCCCTCGACGCCCCCGCGCAGTCCGACGTGGCGAAACCCGCCGCGACCGAGACGCCGAAACGGCCCAAAGCGCCCATCAGCTTCATCGCAAAAATCCTCGACGACATCGCCGACGAAGACGGCTGGGTGCAGCTCGGCGCACTGGGCACCAACATCACCAAGCTGCGACCGGAATTCGACCCGCGCACCCATGGCTACAAAAAGCTCAGTGACCTGATCAAGGGCTACCCGCAAGCCTTCGAGCTGCAGGCCAGGCCCGCGTCCAGTGGCACGGCGGTGATGTACGTCAGGCACAAACAGAACGGTAAATAAACCCATCAGCCAGTTTCATCCATGGAGGCTTCCATGCCTGTCTTCTCAATCGACTATCGCTTCAAAGACCAACCGCGCAATCATCGCTTCGACCTGAATCAGCCAGATCTGTCGGCGCCCGACGCCGCGATGCACCTGCTGGAGCTGCATTTCGGCGACAGCGAAAACAGCCTGATCATGCCCAACGCCGATGCCGAACCGGATGAAATCATTGAACAGGCCGGCCAGCTCGGACTGACGGACATTCGCGTCACGCACGCGGCGAGCGATAACGTCCGGTAAAACGCGTTGAACCCTGCGGCGGCACCTGCATCCGATCACTACGACTGAACATTTCCCGACTGACAGGTGCCCCATGATCGAGATCAACAGCTACACGACCGTCAAACGACGGGAGCGCGTGCCCCATGACGTCTTCGCTCATTACTGGCGCGACGTCCACGGCCCTCTGTGCTCGCGGCTTCCGGGCCTTGGCTTGTACATCCAGCACCATTTTTCACGACAGCAGGATGCCCATCTCTGGCCCCTCGCCGAAGGCATCCGCGAGATTGAGGACTACGAACTGGACGGCGGCGTGGAGATCGGTTTCGAGTCTGCCGCCGACCAGAAGCAGTTTCAGGACGCCAGCCCGATTCTGTTTTCGGACGAGCAAAACATGTTCGACGAGACCCTGGCCTACGCCCTGCCCCAAGGTTCGCTGACCTTGACCAACGCGCTGGCCGATGAGCGCTTCAACGGCACCGATACCTTCGATCGCATTCACGTGCATTTCAGTCCGCGCGGGACACTGCCGCAGTTGCACGCGTACCTGAAGTCGACGCTGGGGCCGCTGCTGGCCGCGGCCGACGATGTGGTCAAGGTCGGTCTGCACTTGTGCGAACCCTTCGAGAACGACGGGCAGCACCCACCTGCGCCCAACGTCGCGCATTTCGCCAACCCGGCGCGCGCCGAGTTGGCGGTGCTGGAAATCGCGTTCAAGTCGCCGCTGGGGCGTCGCCGGTTTTTCCAGAGCGACGTGTTCCAGAACACCTTGCCTGAGCAGTCGCAGCACATTGCCCAACTCAAGGCGTTCGCCGTTTCGGGGCTCTACACCTACGTGCGCGACAAGTCCCTGACCACCGCAGGATTGCGCGGCAGTCGGGCGGCCGAGCTGATTGAATACCTGGGCGCGGTGAATCAGGTTCAGCCGGATGTTGAGGCATTGATGCTTAAAGGCGTGCAAAACGCATAAACGCGGCTTTCGGCAGCCATGTCCTGTGGCTGCCAATCTGCTGCTTCGGGTTTACCTGGTCGTCAGTACAACGTATTGGCGATCCGCCCCGGCAGCGCCTTGTCATACGCCTCACCGTCGATGGCTGCCTTCGAAACCTCTTTGAGAATCTGCCCGGCACTCGGCAACGCGCTGCGCAGTACTTGCCGGGACGCATCCCACAGCCCTGCCCTGATCACCGCTCGGCTGCACTGGAAATACACGCTGGTGACGGTGATTTGCAGCACCGATTTCGGCGGCTTCCCGTCCACGGCAAAACGCTCCAGCAGGTCGGGGTTGATGGATATCTGCGCCGTGCCGTTAACGCGCAAGGTTTCGCCGACGCCCGGGACGAGAAACAACAACGCGACGCGCGGGTCTTCGATGATGTTGCGCAGGGTATCGATGCGGTTATTGCCACGGCGATCGGGCAGATACAGCGTCTTGCTGTCTTCGATATGCACGAACCCCGGCTGATCGCCGCGCGGCGAGGCGTCCAGCCCACCTGCGCCCGACGAGGCGAGGATCACAAAGGAGGCCGCTTCGATGAACGGCCGGTAAACCGGGTGAATGTGGTCGACTTCCTTGATCAGGGATGGCGGTGCGATCGGACCATAGATCGCTTCCAGGGCCTGCACGGTTGTCAGATATGAGCTGTCTTCAACGTCCATCGTGAGCTCTCTGCAATGTCTTCGTGGCTGGACAGGCACAGCATGCCTTGATGCTTCGTGTCCGTTCGGGGCAATAGTGCCAGACACCTGTGGCAGATTGACCGGCGATCTGATTCACTGCCTGCCTTTTCACCGTCCAGCATCTGCACACCGGGTACACAGGCATGAACCGTCGCAAGAAACTTAACCAGATCCTCAGAGCCAACGCAAAGAAGGCGAGTGCCAAACTGGCACCGAAGAACAAGGATACCTACGTCAGCAAGGCCGACCGGTTGAAGCTGGCGGCTAAGGCCAGTGCTGAAGCCGGATCAGATTCCACAACCGAATCCGCACCCGGAGCGGCCAGCCCTTCCGAGCCGGTGTGAACGTCCTCAGTTTGCAGCGCCACTGCCGACGCCTTCCCGGCTAAAGCCAGTCCTACAGGTGCTCGCGGTGTTTCCGTAGGACCGGCTTCAGCCGGGAAGCCTTTGATCTGCTCTTGATCTTGATCTTGATGCACAGAAAGTTCAGACGCCTTCGTACGCCATCCATTTTCCAGTGTGGCTGCCGACGCCTTCCCGGCTAAAGCCAGTCCTACAGGTGCTCGCGGTGTTTCCGTGGGACCGGCTTCAGCCGGGAAGAGGCCAGTGCGGGCATCATCAATTTTGCAGTGTTAGTTCCGACGTCTTCCCGGCTAATGCCGCTTCCACAGAAAGCCCCGGCTTCAGCCGGGAATGGTCTTCGATCGCCGCCCGTACACGATCGGCATCGGCGGCAATCCGGTTCAGCACCTGCGCCGAGGGTGTCCCGACCGGCCCGGGTTTGATCGAGGATCTCAATGGGTGTTTTCAGCAGCGGTGATTGAATCACGGAGCCTCTGATCTGCCGCCCTCGAAAGACCGGCCCGCGTGCGCAACGGGCCTACAGCGCGTCAGAACCCCATGAGAAGCGATAAGCTCGCACAGGCGCGGGCGGCTCACAGCGACCATTGTCCGCCTCGGGCCCGACGATCCACCACTCCGCCCTCGACGTTGACCCCAACCGGCGAGCCTTGTCTGCCATGAAACAGTGCTCCAGTTCAGCGGCTGGCACCAAGGCGAATGCCGAAGGATGGGTGCGCAGCCAGAGCGCGGCGTGCTCGACGGCGGATTGATCGGCGAACCCGAAGTGCACCACCGGCTGGCGGGCGAACAACCAATGCCCTTCCCGCCAGCCGACCAGCACCAGTTCGGCGCCATCAGTCAGCCGGGCCGCTTCGCCCATCAGCACCTTGTGCGGATTGGGGCCGTCGGTGAACGGCTCGACGAAGCCACGGCCGAACCACAGGCAAAACCACGCCACCACCGCCACACCAAACACGGCGCGAGCCTTCGGGCGATCGCCAAACCAGCGTCGAAGCAGCCACGGAATCAGCGGCGCGGCGGCCAGCACCAGGCCTGGTAACGCAGGGAAGATGTAGATTTTGCGCTTGCCGGTGCTCAGGCAGAAAAACAGCACCACCAGGACCACCCAGCCCAGCAACAGCAAAATCCGGGCGTCGTGCTTTCGCAGTTGGCGACGCCAGGCGGGTACCAGCCACGGCAACGCCAGCACCAACGGCAGCCAGTACTGCGGGATGACGGTGAGGAAATACCAGAACGGTTCGCGGTGATCCCAGGCCGACGCGTAGCGGCCACCGGTCTGGTGAAACAGGATTTCCTTCAGGTACGCCACTTCGTCAGGGCCACCCTTGAGCCACACAGTGACAAGCAGCGGCACCAGCCAGACCGCACAACCCGCCAGCACCCCCAGAAAACCGGCCGCCCAGCGAAGCCCCTGCCCCGGCATGACGGCCACACCCGGCCAGCCCTTTCGCACGGCATAACCGTAGGGCACCAGCATCAACGCCGGCAGAAAACCGACCCCCTTGCTGATGATGCCCAGGCCCATGGCCAGACACCCGAGGTAGAACCAGCCCCACGCCGGCCCCAGCAGAAGATGCCGGACCATGCCGTAGAAGCCGAGCGCGACCCACAGGCACAGGAAGCTGTCGATCTGGCCGGTGCGCAGAATGCTGTAGGTCTGGTAAGTCGCCAGAAACAGCAGCGCAGCAATGCGCCCCACTCTGCGGGACCACAGGCGACGGCCCAAGTCGTACAACACCGCCGTGGAGGTCGCCGCCGAGAGCAGGCCCGGGATGAAGAGTGCCAGCGACGGCGAGCCGGTCAGCCAGGTGAAAAACGCCACCGTCCACATGAACAAGGGCGGCTTGTCGCCGTAGATTTCGCCGGCCCGATGGGGGATCAGCCAACTGCCACTGTGCAGCATCTCCAGTGCTACGCCCAGGAACCTTTCTTCGTCGACATTAAGCGGCTGCCTGATGCCAAAGCCTGCGCCGACCAGCAGCAGGGACAGCGCCACCAGCGCCAGGCATTGCCACGCGGGAGATTGAAAACGTCCCACCGGCTATTCCTTCAGGTCTTTGTGTTTGGCAATCAGCTGCAGGTTGCGCAGGTAAACCAGAAAGCCAAACGACTGGCCAATGATGAACACCGGGTCTTCGCGGTAGATGGCATAGATCAGCAGCAATGCGCTGCCGAGCATGCTCAGGTACCAGAACCCCACCGGAATCACGCTGCGCTTCTTGATTTCGCTGTACAGCCACTGCAAGACGAAACGGCCGGTGAAGACCGCCTGACCGAGAAATCCCACCGCAAGCCAGAGCGTTTCGCGGGTGAAATTCATCCGTTCATCTCCTCGGGCCGGGTGTTGAGTCGGGTGCGGCGCACCAGCCACCAGACCCCGAACAAGTCGAGGATGCCGACCAGCGCCCGGTCGAGGTTGCCGTAGTTGGAAACGCCGGCCTGCCGATGCCGATGGTGAACCGGATGGACGATCATTCGGCCGTGATGGCGCTGGATCAACGCGGGGATGAAGCGGTGCATGTGATCGAAATAAGGCAGTCGCAGAAACGCCGCTCGCTGGATCAGCTTCAGCCCGCAGCCCGTATCAGGCGTCGCGTCCTTGAGCAGGCGGCTGCGCAAGCCATTGGCGAAGCGGGACGCCCAGCGCTTGCTGGCGGTGTCCCGGCGGTTGACGCGGTGCCCCGCCACCAAGGTCAGCGGCTCAAGTGGGTTCTGGTCGTTGCCCTCTCCTGCATGGCGCACCAGCGTCAGCATGCCGGGCAAATCGGCGGGGTCGTTCTGGCCGTCACCGTCCAGCGTCGCCAGCCACTCACCGCGCGCGGCGTGGGCGGCATGCCAGATCGATGTGCTCTGCCCGAGGGAAACCCCGTGGTGCAGGATCCGCAGCGGTTCGTAGCCCTCGGCCTTGATCTGCTGCAGCACACGCAGCGTGTCGTCGGTGCTGCCGTCGTCGACCACCAGCACCTCGTAGCGCTCACCGGCCAACGCGGTGCGTACTTCATTGAGCAATGAAGGCAGGTTTTGCGCTTCATTCTTTGCCGGGATCAACACCGACACAAACAGCGATTCACTCATCACGCCCACCGCGCCTCTTGTTTTGATTGTCTGGCCTGTTTTGCCTGTCTGGCCTGCTGGCCTTGTTTGCAGGGGTAGAAATCGCGATACCAGCGCACGAATTCAGCCACGCCCTGCTCCAGCCCGACCTGGGGACTGAAGTCGATCCATCTCGCCAGGCCGGCAACGTCGGCCCAGGTTTGCAGCACGTCACCCGGCTGAAGCGGCAGATAGTTGCGCTTGGCCTGAATCCCCAACGCCGATTCCAGGCACTGCACGAAGTCGAGAAGCTTTACCGGCGCCCCTCGGCCGATGTTGAAAAGCTGACACGGCGCCGCCTCTCCCGTGAGCGGCGGTGGCCGGGGCAACAGCCGGTTCATCGACTCGATGATGTCGTCGATGTAGGTGAAATCCCGCGCCATCTCGCCGTCGTTGTAGATATCGATGGGCTCGCCGTTGAGGATGGCCCGGGTGAATTTGAACAGCGCCATGTCCGGGCGCCCCCACGGCCCGTAGACGGTAAAAAACCTCAGGCCCGTCGCCGGAATCCGGTACAGATGCGAATAGCTGTAGGCCATCAGCTCATTGGCACGCTTGGTCGCGGCATACAGCGAAACGGGTTGTTCAACGGCGTCTTCCACCGCAAACGGCATCTTGGTATTGGCGCCGTACACCGAACTGCTCGACGCATAAACGAGGTGCTTTACGGGGTACGTCCGGCAGGCTTCGAGCACGTTGAGAAACCCGACCAGATTGGCGTCGGCGTACACGCCCGGGTTGTCGATGGAATACCGAACCCCCGCCTGCGCCGCCAGATGAATGACCTCGCTGAAGCCCCACGCGATGAAGAGGCCAAGCAAAGCGTTTGGATCGACGATGTCGATTTGCTGGAATTGAAAGGACGGGAAGTGTTCAAGCTGGGCCAGTCGGGCACGCTTGAGGTCAACGCTGTAGTAATCGTTGAGGTTGTCGATGCCCACCACGTGAACGCCCTGGCGGCACAAGGTTCTGGCCATGTGAAAGCCGATGAACCCGGCAACCCCGGTGACCAGCACCGTCATTGGGCTACCGCCTGGCGGCGATCAGCCTGGGTCAGTCGTGCGAATCCTGCGCTTAAGACGGTGACATTCATTTCATGAGTCCTTTTACAGAACCAGCCAGCCGCCCGGAATCCCTGGAGCGGCTGTCTGACTCTGTCGGATGCTTGATCAAGCGACATGAAACTGTGTCACAGCAATATTTAAGCAATGTGAAGGTGACCGCCGCAGCCCGACGTGATTTCGCGCAAGACGTTTGACGAGCACGGCGCAGACCCGTCAGGCGATCCACTTTTCAAGTGGAGCGCTGACAGCCTTGGACCGACAAAGCGAAATCGGTCGCATTTATTGACGCTTCCATGGTCAACCTCACTGGGTCATTCCCGCACGCCGTCAAATCCCGTCAAGCTCCATGTCAAAAGGACAATGTCATGGCTTCAACCGACAGCAAGGCCACCATCAATTACACCGTCCGCACCGGCCCAGGCACCGTGCAGGTGGACCCCTCCACGGGGGGCGATCAGACCTGGAGCATCATTCTCCAGCCTGACGGCAAGATCCTCGTTGGCGGCGAAAGCTTCCAGACCACCATTGGTTACCCGGGCTCGCCGGGCGATGAAAGCTATGGCACGCGCGGCAGCTTCACGGCGGTGCGCCTCAACACTGACGGCAGCCTGGACACCACGTTCAGCCAGGACGGGGTTGCCCTCGTGCCCGGCAACCTGGATCCGGAAGACGATGCCGACTATGTCATGGCGGTGCAGGCCGACGGCAAAGTGCTCGCAGCGCAGCCGGGGCTTGGCGGTTTAAAAGTCGAACGCTTTAATCTGGACGGCACCCTGGACACCACCTTCGGCCACGACGGCGCCGCAGCAGTGGTCCCGCCCTTCAGCTACGACGGCCTGGCGATGTATGCGACAGCAGACGGCTCGGTGTACGTCAGCCTTCGTGGCACGTCCCAAGCGATCGTGTTCAAGCTGGACGGCACCGGGGCGCCGGTCGAGGATTTCGCTGCCGACGGCGCACTTGTCCTCAACCCGACCGGGCGTTACGGCACCGGCAATATCGCCACCGTTGTGCAGCATGACGGCAGCGTACTGCTCGGCAGTTGGCTGTACGTGGGCTCAGACGGCCCCCACGACCCGGGCGATCCGGTCTATGCCGTTCAGCGACTTGCAGCCGACGGCAACCTGGATACCGCGTTTGGCGTGGACGGCGTGGTGTACTTCGATACCGCGCTGGGGCTGGACTACCGCGCTGCAATCACCGTACAAGCCGATGGCAAGATCATCATTGCCGGCGAGAGTCACGACAGTACCGCCTTCAACGTACTGCGGCTGAATGCGGACGGTTCCTTCGACACCTCCTTTAGCGGTGATGGCAAGCTCACCCTTCAGGTGCCCCAGGGCGACTCCGCCTATGCCCACTCGGCAATCGTTCAGCCCGATGGCAAAATCCTGATCGCCGGCGATGTGATCACCCGACTGAACGCCGATGGCAGCCTGGACACCACCTTTGGCAGCCAGGACGGGCAATTCCATGTGGAGGGCTCCAGCGAGGCCAATCACCTGATCGGCAATGATACGGCCGAGATCATTCGCGGCCTGGGCGGTGACGATCTGCTGCAGGGCGCGGGTGGCCGTGACGTGCTGACAGGCGGGACGGGTGCAGACATTTTCCGTTTCAGCCAGATCAGCGACAGCTACCGCACCGCTACGGAAACCGGCAGCGACCGGATTCTAGACTTCGACGCCTCCCAGGACCGGGTAGACCTGATCGCGTTGGGATTCACCGGCATTGGCGACGGCCACAATGGCACGCTGGCCATCCAGGCCAACGCTGACGGCACCCGCACTTACCTGAAAAGTTTCGAGGCCAATGCCGACGGGCAGCGCTTTGAACTGGCGCTCGAAGGCAACCTGACGGGGCAGTTGAACAGCACCAACCTGGTGTTCACGGCGCCCACCGTCGAAGGGACGGCTGGCAAGGACTTGATCACGGGGAGTGCCATGTCGGAGGTCATCTACGGCCTGGCCGGTAACGACCGTATTGATGGCGGCAGAGGCTCGGATGTGATCATCGGCGGCGCGGGGGCCGACCTGCTGAGCGGCGGCGACGACCCGAACCTTTCAGTCTATGGGCGCAATGGCATCAATGACGCTGACGTGTTCCGCTACACGGCAGCCACTGACAGCTACCGCACGGACAGCCAGAGCTTCGTGGACCTGATTGTCCGGTTCGCCGACAACAACGACAAGATCGACGTGTCGGCGTTGGGTTACACAGGTTTCGGAGACGGTACCGGGACCACACTGAAGATGGTCTATAACCAAGACCTGGACCGCACCTACCTGAAGGATGTGGAACCGGACGCTCAGGGCCATCGGTTCGAAATCGGGCTCACCGGCGACTGGACCCAGGACCTTCGCAATGCTGACATGATCTTCGCCCCGACGAATGAGGTAACCCTGGTGGGCATGGCAAGTGAGGTTATCCATGTCTGACAGGCCTGGCCCGGAGAATCGGGTGATCGGGTCACCTGACGGCGCTTTGACAATTCCCTCTACTGCGGCGACTGGTCAACAGACCGCCGCCCTTGCCGGGCAACTGGCCACAGCGCATGATGCGCAATTATTTATTTCCCAACGCAGACTATCGATGGCCCACCATCCCGCCCCATTTCCTTTCAACGAGGAAGAGCGCGCCCTGTCGCTCGAGCACCTGGATGTGCTGGACTCTGCCAGTGAGAAGGCATTCGACGACATCGTCCTGCTGGCCACCACCTTGTGCGACGCGCCCATTGCGCTGGTGTCGCTGGTGGATCGGGATCGCCAGTGGTTCAAGGCCTGCGTGGGCCTCGGGGTGCAGGAAACCCACCGGGACCTGGCGTTCTGCGGCCATGCGATTCTTGATCCCGCGCAGGTGCTGGTCGTCGAAGACGCGGCCTTGGACCCTCGCTTTGCCTACAGCCCTCTGGTGCTCGGCCCGCCCTACATACGTTTCTACGCAGGCGCGCCCATTATTACGGACAGCGGCCTCGCACTGGGCACCGTCTGCGTGATCGATACGCAACCCCGGCAGCTGAGCGAACGCCAATACCTTGCCTTGCAGGCATTGGCCCGGCAGGCGGCGGCGTTGCTGGAAGCCCGATTGCTCAGCAAGCAACGTGCCCAGCAACTGGCGCGCTTTCAGGAACAATTCACCCAAGCCGAGCAAAATCCGGGCGAGGTCACGCCCCTGCTGCAGAACGAACGCTGCATTTCGTCGCTGGGCATGCTTACCGCGAGCATTGCCCATGACTTCAACAATTTGCTGCAAAGCGTCAGCGCCGCGTTTCAGATGACCCGCCTGCGGTCCCGGCGACCAGTAGACGTTGAGCGTTTCGCCGAAACCGGTCTGCAAGCCGTTGAGCAAGGCCGGCAGCTCATCAGTTATTTGATGTCCAGCGTGCGCGGTGACGGGCCTGAACTGATTTGCATCGATGTCACCGCACGCCTTCACGCAGCGCAGCCGCTGATGCGCCACTCGATGAGCGAAGGCATCGATCTTGATTTCGATCTGGCGGAATGGGGCTGGGGCGTCCTCTGTGTCGAAGCCCAACTCCACGCAGTCGTGATGAACCTGCTCAGCAATGCCCGTGATGCGTTGAAGGGTTCCGGCCAGGTTCGTGTGTCCACCCGCTGGGTGCATGTGGAGGATGATCTGTCGCTGCAACAGGGCGACTACCTCGTGGTCAGCGTCAGCGACAACGGCCCTGGCATGACTGCCGTGGTCGCGCGTCAGGTGTTCGAGCCTTTCTTCACCACCAAAGCGACAGGCGAAGGCACAGGGCTAGGGCTGGCTCAGGTAAAAGATTTCGCGATCAAATCGGGCGGTGACGCCCGCATCGAAACGGCGCCCGGGGCGGGTACGACAGTGAGCCTGTACTTGAGAATCCTGGGGTGTATCGCGACGTCGGAAGCGGGTTAAGCGCAAAGCTGACTCGCTGAAACACAGGGTGAGTCGACATTTTTTTTACATTCACGGGTTATAGTAGCGGCCCTTGTTGGGGAGTAGCCTGCTCTGGACCCCGTGTCACAGAGCGTTCGTGTCAACATTCTCGGCGGCCTGCCGTGGCACGAACACCTTCGGGTTGGCGAGACCAACGATGCATCCATGCCTAAAGTCGGGCGTGTGGTTGCGTCGTTGACTCATAGCCCGACTGGAACATAACCGTGAACCCGATTTCCCTCATTCTTCTGGCTTTGGCCATGTCCACGGACGCTTTCGCAGCGGCCATCGGTAAAGGCGCGAGCCTGCACAAACCTCGTTTGATAGAAGCGCTGCGCACCGGCATTATCTTTGGCGTGATTGAGGGCATTACGCCCCTGATCGGCTGGCTCATTGGCCAGGCCGCCACAGCCTACGTCCAGAACTGGGATCACTGGATCGCCTTCACGCTCTTGCTGATCCTCGGCGTGCACATGATCTACAACGGCCTCAAGCACGAAGAGGCCGAAGAAGAAAAGCCCAACCAGCACTCCTTCCTGATATTGGCCGTGACCGCCTTCGCCACCAGCATTGACGCGCTGGCCGTGGGCGTTGGCCTGGCCTTCGTCAACGTCAATATCCTGATCGCTGCCGCCGCCATCGGTGTCGCCACGACGATCATGGTCACCATCGGCGTGATGCTGGGCCGCGTGCTCGGGACCGTGGTGGGCAAACGCGCTGAAATCATCGGCGGCATTGTGCTGATGCTGGTCGGCGCGACGATCCTGTACGAGCATCTGTCGGCGGCGTGATCACGGGACGACAATGCCCGCGCTTACAGACTGTCGGGTCGGGCGCGGGCCATATTGGCCTCCAGATCGTCCAGCGCTTGCGGGTGGTCCTCTCGCCAGCAGTAGAGCATTTCGACTGCCTGAGCGAACGTCTGGCCTAGCGGGGTCAGTCCACTTGACGGTGAACAGCCCCATCACCCTGCGCGGGGCGCAACGGGCGTCAAACACCAGCGGCGACTCCGAACTGGTAGCGCCCAACCGCCGGACCAGTGCCATCGCCTTCATGTTCAGCGGCCTGACGCTCGCCAACCTCGTCGGCACCCCCGCCGGTACGTGGCTGGGGCAAATGGTGTCTTGGCGCGCGACCTTCATGGCGATCACCGTCATCGGCGTGGTAGCCATGCTGGCCGTGGCCTTGCTGGTGCCCAAGGGCAAGCCGCATCCGGTGCCGAGCCTGCGACGCGAGCTGTCCGCGTTCGTCAATGTGCACGTGCTGCTTGCCATGGGCATCACGGTGCTGGGTCCTGCGGCCTTCTTTACGGCGATCACCTACATCTCGCCGATGATGACGGAGCTGACGGGGTACTCGAACAACGGCGTGACGGGCATTCTCTTTCTGTTTGGCCTGGGCCTGTTCATCGGTAACCTGCTCGGAGGCAAGCTGGCGGACCGGGCATTGATGCCGCTGCTGTATGCCACGCTGGCGGGACAGGCACTGGTGCTGTTCGCGTTCTTCTTCGTGGTGGAAAGTCGTGTGGCATCGGCCATTTGTGTATTGCTGATGGCGGGCTTCGGCTTTGCCAGCGTGGCGCCCATCCAGCGGCTGGTGATGGACAAGGCCCGCGCGGCAGGCGCCCCCAACCTTGCTGCTTCCGTGAACATCGGCTTGTTCAACCTGGGTAACGCGATCGGCGCCTGGCTTGGCGGCTGGGTCATCGCCTTGGGGTTTGGTTTCGCCGCGCCCAACTGGGTGGGCGGCATTCTCTCGACGTTCGCCTTGCTGTTGGCCATCGCCTCGGGCTGGCTCACGGTCGCTCACGGGGTCAAACGAAACGCCGCACTGCCCTGCGCAGCGAACTGAGCTGCGCCGCCGGCAGTTTCATGACCGCCACTGCCTGGCCGGCAGGTCGGTGATGGCCGTACCCGCGATGCTCAGTGCAAACCCGCCGCCGAACACCTGCGACGGCGCCGCGAAACCTGGCCGCCGCTCTCCGCCCAATACGCGGCGGGCGGCTTCAACCGCAGCGAGTGGCGTGTAGGTGTAGCCGTTGACGGTTTCGATGACCGACCGCGCCATCGAGCCATCGGCGCCCATTATCTCAACCGCCGCCCGGGCGCGATGGGTGTCGCGCTCAGCAGCATCGGGGCCATCGGGAAGCAGTGAAAGGTCGCCCTCCGGAAACGCTTCGCCCGAGAGGTGCACATACATCGTGATGTCGGGAATGGCGGTCGCATGCCACGCCGTCACCAGATCCCCGAAGGACAGCGGCGCACAGAGCAGTGGTCCCTGACCGAAATCAAACTGACGGGGCTGTGCATCAGGCGTTGCGACAAGTTCGCCCTTGACCCTCGCGAGCACCCCGGCGCCGATGATTTCGCTGACACTCATGGCGGAGCCCCGAGACATCGAGCCCGGGACCTGCAGCGCGATACTCAGCGAGCGCGGTTGGTTAACGCGCCTGGCGACATGCACCGCCAGCGAGTCCGTCGGGACGACATCCCAGCCGACGCCAGGCAGCAACATCACCTCGTGTGCCGCCGCTTCGGCGCCCAGTTGCTCGGCCAACCGGTACACGTTGATCTCCGCCGTAATGTCCAGATAGTCCACCCCGGCGAGGATGCAGGCGCGCATCAGAGGTCCGGCCGTGTGCGCAAACGGCCCGGCGAAGTTGAGCAAAACCGAGATCCCTGACAGCGAAGCGGCGGCATTGGCGTCGGCACCGAACACCCGATAAGGCACGTCTAGTTGTGCAGCCAGTGCTTCGAGGCGCTGATGATTGCGCCCGGCGATTTCGAACGCCAGCCCTTGGGCTTTCGCGCGCTCGGCGGCCATGCGCCCGGTGTAACCCGTGGCGCCATAGATCAGAAGGATGCTCATTGGCCGTGCTGCCATTTTTTGTAGACGAATTCGAGATTGTAGCCATCCGGGTCCAGCACATTGGCAGCGTAGTAATCGGGGTCGTAGTGCAAGCGTGCGCCCGGCGCGCCATTGTCCACCGCGCCGTGATTCATGGCGGCGGCGTAGGCGGCGTCTACTTCAGCCTGGCTGTTGGCGACGAAGCCGACGTGGACAGCGCGTCCTTCGACAACCCCTTCACGTAGCCAGAAAAACACCCGGCCGTTGGCGCCGAAGCCTTTCAGGTCAGGGTGCCCAGGCGGGCCGTCCCTGCCGTCGTAGTCCAGCCGTGACGTAATACCCAGTTCCCTCAACGCTGCGTCGTAGAAGCGGACGGAACGCGGGATGTCGCTCACTGACAGAAAAATATGATCCAGCATTCTGAAAACCCTCCCGTGGTCAGATGTTGTAGCCGCCGGCGACTTCAAGGGTCTGGGCATTGATCCAGCCGCTCTCGTCGGACAGCAGCATGGCAATCACCCGGCCAACGTCTTCCGGTTCGCCCACTCTGCCGAGCGCTGTTTGAGCCGCCAGCATCGCTTCGAACTCATCGTTGAGGCCGCCACCCAGTTCTGTGCGGATGGCCCCCGGTGATACCGCATTGGCACGAATTCGCCGCTCGCCGAATTCCTTGGCCATGTAGCGGGTCAGCACCTCAAGGCCGCCCTTGAACGCGGCGTAGGGTGCGACGCCTGCGGTGGCCACTCGCGTGGTGGCGCTGGTGAGATTGACGATGCTGGCGTTCTCGGCCAGTAACGGCAGCAGCGCTTGAGTCAGGAAGAACGGACCTTTGAGGTGTACATTGAAAAGCCCGTCGAACTGCGCTTCGCTGACCGTCGCCAATGGGTTGAACAGGCCGTAGCCGGCGTTGTTGACCAGGCCACTCAGCGTGTCTGTCGCCCAGATTTCACCCAGCGCACTGACCACCGATTCGCGAAACGCCGCGAAGCTGCCGACGTCAGACACGTCGAGTTTCAGCGCAACGGCTTTACCACCGGCGTGTGCAATGCGTTCGACGACCGACGCCGCGGCCTGAGGGTGGGCGTTGTAAGTCAGGATGACCCCCATCCCCCGCTTCGCCGCATGTTCGGCTGCACTTGCACCAATCCCGCGGCTGCCGCCTGTAATCACGATAACGCCCATGCCGTGTTCCTCTGTGATTCGAATGTGGCTCCACAGTACCCACCACAGCGTTCAAGGACGTGTCCGTTCCTGCTCCAAACCTGTCCGTTTCTGCTTTTCCCTTGCGTGGGATGACGCTCAGCCTCAGCATGCTGCCCATGGAAAAACAACTGAATGAACTCAGACTGCTTGCCGCCGGTGCTGAGAACCGTCGCACCGAAACGGGCATTCCCCGGGTGGCCATGGTCCAGGGCAAAGTCCCCGAGCACCTGCTGGCGGCGGTCTATGACCCGATGATCAACGTGATCTTGCAGGGCAGCAAAAGCATGACCGTGGGAAATCGTACGCTCAGGTACGACCCGGCCACCTATTTTGTGATGTCCATCGATCTGCCTGCAGTGGGTTCTGTGCATCCGGCCGAAACGGGCGAGCCTTATCTGGCGGTCAGCCTGACGCTGGACCCGGCCGTGCTCGCCACGCTGTTCGCCGACCTGCCCAAACCTGCCGGCCGCGCTGAACAGGATGCGGGGTTTTCCGTCGCATTGATGACAGATGACCTCATGGATGCCTGGGTGCGAATGCTGCGGCTGATGGGCGACCCGGATGCCATCGCCGCCCTCGCCCCGGTCTATGAACGGGAAATCATCTTCCGCGTGCTCCAGGGCCCGCTCGGCTGGATGTTGCGCGAAATCGCCGCGCCGGACAGCGCGATGGCCCGGGTCAACATGGCCATCCAGTGGATCCGCCGTGACTTCGCTCAACCCTTGGGGGTGGAGCGGCTGGCAGAGCATGCTTCAATGAGCGTCTCGGCGTTTCATCGACATTTCAAGGCGGTCACCCACCTGAGCCCTTTGCAGTACCAGAAGCGGGTTCGCCTGCTGCAGGCCAGAACGCTGATGGTCGCCAACGCCAGGAGCGTCATGGCGGCCGCGTTCGAGGTGGGCTATGAGAGCGCCACCCAGTTCAGTCGTGATTACGCCCGGGTGTTCGGGCTTCCTCCGGCGCGGGATGCCGGCAGGATCCTCAAAGATACCGGCGTGGTCGGGCGGTGAAGGCACAGACACGAATATATGCAGTCAAGAAAAATTCGGCAAAACGGCCCAAACTCAAGATTTTCCGGGTGAGCTGAAGGAAAATTGCGCGGCCATGGCCGCAATCAAGGCATTGCCCTATTACTTCGAGAGCTCGTGTCAGAAGGCAGGAGTTTTCAGTTTTCTCAGGAGCGCAGCCCCATGAACCGCCTGATCCGCAAGGCAACGGACAAGGATGCCAACGCGATCAGCCACGTCATTGTGGCCACCCTGCGCGAGTCCAATAGCCAGGACTATTCTGCCGCCGTCATCGCCCAGGTGGAGCTGAGTTTTTCCCCGTCGGCGATCCTGCGTTTGCTGGCGCAGCGGCAGGTGTACGTGGCCAGCCTCGGCGAAGAGATCATTGCCACGGCGAGCCTTGATCAAGCCACGGTCCGCAGCGTATTCGTCGCACCCGCATACCAAGGCCAGGGGGCCGGGCGCGCGTTGATGGCGGCCGTGGAATCGGCCGCCACCACCCACGGCGTCAGTCAGTTGCGTGTGCCCTCTTCCATCACGGCCGAGGGCTTCTACCGGTCACTGGGCTACTCGGCAATTCGGGATGAATACCATGGCGAGGAGCGGACGATCATCATGGAGAAGTCGCTGACCTCTCCGTCCTAGTCAGCGGCGCCACACCCGCCCTTCTTCGTTGGCCACCCAGGGCGAGCGATCGGCAACAATCTGCACACCGCCGACCCAGCGCTGCGCAGACTCGCCAGCAAGCGCACCAGAAACAGCTGATCGTAGGCATCGGCCTCGCACCACAGCACCAGTTCACTGTCGGCATTCAGGCGGGCCAAGGCACGACGCTGAACCGCCTGGCGCTGCCCGGCATCACCGGCTGACAAGCCGAAGGCGTGTTGGGCAAACGCAGCGCGCACCGCCCAATAGTCATCGTCGGGCAGTGCCGGTACCGGGCCCATGACCATGGGGTCGTCGAACATCTGGAACGAGCCTGCGAAGCCGGCAACGCGCAAGCTGCGCTCGATGTCGTTGCCGCAGCGCCAGTGCTGAACGCTTGCCTCACCCGTCGCCGCGAAATCCGGATGGCGGGTGGCAAACGCGACGGCATCGGCGTGGGCGATCAATTTGGGCCAACTGGCAAACCCGGCCTCGCGGGCCACCAGCCATTGGGTGTCGGCGAGTCAATAATCGGGGCCAGGGAGACCCATCGCGCGCAGTTGCGACCGGGCGTCTTCCGATTCATCGTTTTTCAGGGCTTTGAGCAGACGTTTTGCGCGCTTGCGCAACGCTGGTGCATCGAGCAGACCGTGTTGACGGGACGCATTCGTGGCAGGCATGCCAACTCCTTACAGGGCTCGGTCCGCCGACAAGCCGGGAGCTGGAATGAATGATCGGGAAAACGCTTGCCTTGGGGAAACCCCTTCGCGCGGACCGCAGGCGCAGCAAACGCCCGGAGGCCGACTTTAGCGGGAAGGTCGCAAGGATGCAAAGGTGGGTGCGGAAATGGGTGCAGGAATTGAATGGCATCACGCCGTGGGTATTACCTCACGGCGCGTGCCTGTCTCGGATCATCACGGCGTGCTGCCGGAGAGGACCCGACGCTGCGTCAGACGAGCGCAACCTCCGGATGATCCTGAGCCACGCCGACCAGCTCCACTGACGCCGCATCCGCTGTCGTGGATGGGCTGGCCAACAACGCGGGTGTGTCGGCAAATACCACGGACTTCGATGGGAGCCCGGCTTTGAAATCACCGTCCAGCACCAGTTCGAACCGATGCCCTTGCACGTCGGCGTCCAGGTCTTTCAGGTAGACCCGGGTGTGCTCGGCGTTGGTGGCGAACTTCAAGGTGCCGTCATGGCCGTCGCCGAAACCGGTAAAACCGAGGCCCGACACATCGATTGTGTCGTGGGCGGCATCGAAGTCGCCGATGCGGTCGGCATGGCTGGCAGTCGCCGTCCGGTAGCTGTCGGACACTGAGGTAAACAGAAACAGATCCGAGCCCGCGCCGCCAAACAGCACGTCGGCATCGGCGCCGCCGATCAGGGTGTCGTTGCCGCTGCCGCCCAGCAGTCGGTCATGGCCGGCGCCGCCCCAGAGCAGGTCCGCCCCCGATCCGCCGTCGAGGGTGTCTGCCCCGTCCTTGCCATTGATCGAGTCGGCCTTGGCCGTGCCATTGAGGGAATCGCCGGCACTTGCGCCGTCGATGGCGTTCAGCACAGGGTTGGTCCCGACGTGGTCGCCCCCGCCTTGCAGCGATACGGCGCCCTGTTGCAGATGGGCGAAGGTGTTGCCGTATACCGAGGTGCTGCCGGTCTGACCGCTCTCCTCTGCAACCCCAAACGTGCTGTTGTCGCCGCCTGTGATGATGTTGTCGGCGAAGGTGTTGTGATCAGACGGATGAAGCTTCCCGGAGACGCCGCCGCGATCGTCGAAGGGCTGGAGCAGCACTTCAGCGATGCCGGCTTTCTGCGCGTTTTCGTGAATCAGATTGCCGCGAACCTCAACGTCCGTGCTGCCATAGACACGCACGCCGGAGGTGCCGTTGTGGTGAATGTCCACGCCGCTGATATCAACGCCATTGGACAGCTTCACCAACACGCCTTCAGCCGCATTGCCGTACACCTCGCCACCTTCGATGGTGATGTGGTACGGCGAGGGAATGTTTTCGCTGCCGCGCTGGACGACGATGCCGCCGCCACCGTTGTCGTGGGAGACGTTGTTCAGCAGCGCCAGGTCGTGGGTGGTCGTGACGACATTGAAACCGTGGCGGTCATTGTCGTAGGCCAGGTTATTGCGAAACGTGCTGTCGATCAGGTAGTCGGCAACGAAGCCGTCCAGCCCGTTGCCGTGGGACACGCTGTTTTCGATAAGCATGTTCGCGGTGCGCTCGTGGGGGTCGAAGCCGTAGCCCGAGCAATCACGGATCTCGACGCCGGAGAGCGTGACATTGCTGTCCTGACCCGGCTGCCCTGGCAGAAAGCCGTTGTACCAGCCATCGACCTTGCCGCTGGTGTTGTCTCGATTGCCGTCGAGGGTGAGGTTGCTCACGCCGAAATCGTGGGTCGCCTCTCCGCTGGCCGAGCGGATGATGCCGGTGACCGCCTGGTCGGTGCCGTCTGCCAGCTTGAGCACCGTGGTGCCCATGCCCTCGCCTTTGATGAACACATTGCTTTTGAGCATCAGCGCGCCGTCGGCTGGCTTGTCGCCCGGGGTCAGGCTCCAGGTGCCGGCAGGAATGTAAACGTCGCCGCCGCCGGCTTTGGCCGCCGCATCGATGGCGGCCTGAATGGCTGCGGTGTCAGATGTATGTCCATCGCCAACTGCACCGTAGTCTCGGACATTGAATTGCAGTGTCATAACGTGCTCCGTTTCAACTGAAGAGACGGGTGCAGTATGGGCATGCTGTGTGAAAGGCAGGTCATCTGACGGGATAGGTGACGGGCGGTGGGGAAATCCCGTGCTCGGTCTCTCCCCTTTTCAGCGCAGGCATGGGATCAAAGCCTTCGCGACCCAATCGGGTCGCCGAGTCGCGTGCGGTTCGTAGGACCGGCTTTAGCCGGGAAAGCGTCAGGTGTCATACCGCGAATTTGAGGGTGGTCAGACCGGCCCCTTCCCGGCTAAAGCCGGTCCTACTATTCACACGCCTGATGTGTCCAAATGTCGCTGCAAGCTGTTTTCATCTAACCAGCCTTCAATTCCCCATCCTGCTCAAACCGCTGCTGCAGCAAATGCCGCGCTGCACCCGCGTTGACGTAGCTCCCGATCAGTTCGGCCAGCTCGAGGAGCTTGAGCTTTTTGTCATCGCGGCAGAACTGGGAGAGGGGCAACATCAACCAGCGTTTCTTCTTGTTGAGCACGGCATCAGGCGAGAAAAACGAACGTGGGGTCAGCTCCGGCAGCGGTGCGTCGTGTTCAAGCAGAACAGTCAGCATGAGCACATTGCCGACGTGAAGGCTGAAATCGGCAATGTCGCGAATCGGCAGAGGCGCTTTGAGGTTGGCGAACACGAAGTGATCCGGCGTCAGCAGCAGCGCGGTTTTGTGGGCGCGTCTGAAGAAGCGCAATCCAAAGGGCAACGTGCACAGCGTGATGAGCAGAGCGACGCCGCCACCGACAGAGAACGGCAGCGGATCATGCCCTGCAACCCCCGAAAACAGCAGTGGGGCAAGCAGCAGAGCCAGCCCCGCCAGCGCCGACAGGCCACTGAACCCGAGCAGGATCTGACCCCGCAAGCGCGCCCCTTCGTGCAGTGCTACGTCGCCGGTTACGTTGCCGGCGTGGGTGCGCAACGCCTCCACGATGGCAGCGTCCTGCTGAACATGATGGGTCAGGTAGTCCTGGGTCAGGCGACTGCGCAACACCTCGGGCTGAGCGAAATAGCGGTCCATGGCAGCGCAGGCCACTGCGGGATCCAGCGGCCGCGTGCCCGTGCGCACGGCGTCGTCGATCGACACCTTGAGGGACGCCACGCGCTCGCCGTTCGAAGGATGCGTGTCTGACGGATGCGGCAGCTGCGTGGCCATTTCCTCGTCCGACAGGGTCAGTGGCTGCGCAGCCATCTCATGCAGAAGTGACGTGGGCAGATCCTGAACGGCGCTCTGCTCCGGCGTCAGATGGGCGGCTTGCGCGATGTGGGTCGCCAGGCGGTCCTGAAGCAGCGGATCGATGGCGGAAATGCGCACCAGCGCCGAAGCGGCCGCCAGATTGCCCGCCAGCTGCGCACCGGCGGCGTCGGCTTCCAGCTCGCGCACACGGCTCCAATGCATCACCGCGTGATCGAAGCTTTCCATGAACCAGGCACCGAGCATGAACGCCGGGTGCAGGGTCGCGCGCTGCAGCCATTCACTGTCGACCAGGGTCTGGCCGATCACCACCAGACTGCGCTCGATGCCGTGGTAAATCGGCACGAAGCGCATGCTGAACTCGGTATCCGCGCCAGCAAAATGCCCCAGCTCGTGGCCGATGACCGCGGTGGTCTCGGCTTCATCGAGGATGCCCAAGTACACCAGCGGCACATGCAGGGTGCGGCCCGCCAAGGTGGTATTGGCCGGCGCGAGGAGGATGTCGCCGGAGGTGACGTAAAAGCCGGCGGCCATGCCCAGCACGATGTGGTCGGGCGGCAGTGCGCCCAGTTTCCGGGCCAGATCGTTGACGTAAGCCCAGAGCACCGGCGCCTGTTCGGCGCTGACCGCCTCCCCCATCACGTCCATCGGCGTGGGCTGGAACATGTTGAGCATGACGCGCAATTGCGTGCCCATCTGCCAGATCGAGTACAGGCAACCGGCGACCAGGACCATGGCGAAGAACATGAACTTCATTTCGCCTGCCGACAGTCGCCCGACATGCCAGGCACCCAACGCTTCGAATGCAACGATGGCGGCAATGGCCGCCCCCATGACCACCACGTGACCGACCAGAACGAAGGGCAGCAGCCGGGTCACGCGGGTGAAGCTGTGCAGCAGTTGTTCCCGTGATTGCATGGCACGCCGGCCTGCCCAGGTGAGGGCAAGCAAGCCGAGCCCGCCCACCAGGGCAGCCAGTAAACCGAGGATGATGGTGCCTCTTGCCAGCCAGACCATGACGTTGGTCAGCGGCAGCAAGGTGTCCAGCTCGTCCTGCATCTCAGTGACGCGGGACAACGCCATCTTCACTTCCATTTTCTCGCCGTCGCCGACGTCGACCATCACCGGTCGTGAACCGCTCTTGTCGGCGATGGCTTGGAGTTCTGGAAGAAATCCGGCGAGGTCGGCTTGATAGGCGACATACTCGGCGCGGTCGTCGGTGCTGCGTTGCAGCTGCCAGACACCGACCAGATTCAGCGCCAGCGGGAATAAGACCAGTACCGCGATCAGTTTCAGCTTTTTCACGTTCATGTGGCGGCTCTCTTCACTGCGCCGCCGAGTGCCATCCCTGGCGCGCGCATACGTCCTTGACCAAAGGCCAGACGACCTTTGCGTGCTTTACGACATCGAGGGCTGAGGAATCCTCGGGGCTTTATCAGGTCGGCATTCAGCGACCCAACATGACGGCCTGCATGCGTATCTGTGCTTCCTGGACCGCCTTGGCTTTAGCATTCAGGTCCTGCAGCAGCGTGTTCAATTCAGCCTGCACTTTGGGGTCCGTCACTTGGATCACCGAACCATTGATCTGGATCTGCGCCTTGTGAGCGTCAACGTAGTCGGCCACTTTAAGGCCCGATTCGAAGGTGCCGTTAACCTGCGGCATCACGGTCAGAAAGGTGTTGGCCGGCACCGTGACGGTGCGGTCATAGGCGCTGTCGTACACCGTTTTCAGATCGTCCGGCTGTTTGAGCTGGGCATGGGCTGCGTCGGCTTTCGCCAACTCCTGCTTAAGCTGCGCAATCAAGTCATTCACGCCGGTTTGCACCGTCTTCAGATCATCGCGGCGCTCAATCACATCACCCAATGAATGGAACGCGCCTTTCTGCACGAAGCCGTTGAGGGGTTTGATGCTGGCGTCCATCCCGCTGTTGAAGTCGGTGATCACGGCGTAGTGCTGGGTGTAATCGCCGAAAGACTTCGATTCTTCAGGTGTCAGCTTGGGCACGTGCACGCCCGGCTTGTCGATGATGCGGGTTTGCAGGAACTGCTTGAACGCGGCGCGCTGGTCAGGCTCGCTGCTGCCGCAAGCGGTCAGTAGTAGCGGCAGTGCGAGGGCGAGTAGCCAGTGGCGGCTGAATGAGACGGTCATTGTCGGAGAATCTCCAGGAAGTAAACAAACCGGTGGCAGATGCATTCTGCTGCGGGGCGGTACGGCGTTCGGGCTCAGTCGGCAGCTTGCCTATGCCGATGAACCGACTGTAAGCGTGATGCTAGATAGCTTACGCAAAAATAAATTCCTTTTGGATCCTGTTTTTTTGTATTTTTGCGAAATGTTACGCAGTCGGCGCAGTGGGTCCGAATGAGCACTTGAACCCCTCGCGATGACCGTTCTCAAATTCCCGCACACCGCCACCTGACTCAAGGAAGACAAAGATCATGAACCTCATACCGCTCATCAACGCCCACGGTTCCTCATGCCTGTACCCAGGCACTCACCCATGATTGTCGGGATTGACCTCGGCACGACCAACAGCCTGGTCGCGGTCTGGAAAGACGATGCCAGCATGCTGGTGCCGAACGCGCTGGGCCAATTACTCACGCCGTCCGTGGTCGGGCTGGACGATGAGGGCCGGATTCTGGTCGGGCAAGCCGCCCGCGAACGCCTGCACACCCACCCTTCTCTGACCACCGCGTTGTTCAAACGCCACATGGGCAGCGCCCACACAACCACCTTGGGCAATCACACCTTTCGTCCCGAGGAGCTTTCGGCGCTGGTGCTCAGAAGTCTCAAGGAAGACGTCGAGCGTGCCTATGGCGAAACCGTCGTCGAGGCAGTCATCAGCGTCCCGGCCTACTTCAGCGATGCCCAGCGCAAAGCCACGCGTATCGCAGGGGAACTGGCCGGCCTCAAGGTCGACAAGCTGATCAACGAGCCCACTGCCGCCGCACTGGCGTTCGGCTTGCCGCAGCACGGCAAGGAATGTTCGTTTCTGGTGTTCGACCTGGGTGGCGGGACGTTTGACGTGTCGATTCTCGAGCTGTTCGAGGGCGTGATGGAGGTCCGCGCCAGCGCGGGGGACAACTTCCTCGGTGGCGAAGATTTTGACCGGCTGCTGGCCGAGGCTTTCGTTCGTACCCAGGCCGACCAGCCAGGCTTCCCCGCCCCCGAATCCATCGTTCACGCGCTGCATCGCGAGGCCCAACGCCTGCGCATCGCCCTGGGTCAGGTCCGTAGCGACGCGTTCGTGCTGCGCGTGGATGGCCGGCAGTGGCAGCAGACCTTCACCCAGGAGGACATGGCCGCGCTGTATGCACCGTTGCTCGAGCGGCTGCGCAATCCGGTCGAACGCGCCATGCGCGATGCCAGGCTGCAGGTCGGCGATCTCGACGAAATCCTGATGGTGGGCGGCACCACGCGTATGCCGCTGGTGCGCAAACTGGCAGCCGGCATGTTCGGGCGCTTTCCTTCTATTCAGCTCAACCCGGACGAAGCCGTGGCCCACGGCGCAGCGATACAGGCGGCGTTGAAATCCCGGGATGCAGCCCTGGAAGAAGTAGTCTTGACCGACGTCTGCTCCTACACCCTGGGTATCGCGACCTCACACCAGGTCGGTCAGCATTTTGAGGGCGGGCACTATCTGCCGATCATCGAGCGCAACACCACCGTACCGGTCAGCCGGGTGGAAACGGTCTGTCCCGTCGACGACACACAAACCAGCGTGATGGTGAAGATTTTCCAGGGCGAAAGTCGCCTCGTGCGCGACAACATACCCTTGGGGGAACTGGAAATACCGCTACCGCCGCGCAGCGGTGGCAATCTCAACCTCGATGTACGGTTTACCTACGACAACAACGGCATTCTCGAGTGTCAGGTCACCATTCCCAGCACCGGCGAGCAGTCTGCACTGGTCATCGAAAACAACCCCGGCGTGCTCAGCCCCAAAGAAATTGCCCAGCGCCTGCAAGCACTCGCTGCGCTCAAGGTTCATCCGCGTGATCAGCAGATCAACACGCTGTTGACGGCGCGCCTGGAGCATCTCTATCAGGAGAGCCTGGGCGCGCGCCGCGAGCTGATCGATAACTGGGCAAGCCAGTTTCAGCGCGCCCTCGACAGTCAGGACGATCGGATCATCCGGCAGACGCGCACCGAGCTGGACGAGCGGCTTGGCCAGCTGGAACGCGGCGGTTGGCACTGACCCATGGACACGACTCTCGATTGCTGGAAGATTCTCGATCTCCCCGCCCGCTCCGATGAGCGCAGCGTCAAGCGGCAGTACGCCAAACTGCTGAAGGTCACCCGCCCGGACGAAGACCCCGTCGCGTTTCAGCAACTGCGTGAAGCCTACGAGCGCGCATTGCATCTGGCCCGCGAGGGCGACGATGGCGTCGGGGGTGACGCTTCGTTTGTACAGGCCTCAGCAGCGCCTCTGGTGCAAAGGCCTGCGCCGGTCACTCGGCCAGTGGTGCGTTCCGCTCAGGAGCAGGCCGCTGAGCTGCTCGATACGTTTGACGACGCTGCCGTGGATCAATGCTGGAATGAGGCGATCGCGCGTGGCATTGAAGCAACCGTCGAAGCCCTGCTGTTCGTGCGTTGCGTGCAGGCGCCGGACGCGCACTCGAACCTGTTGCACTGGGGCCTTGAAACCCGCCAGTGGCTGACACCCTGGCAGCAGGTTCGCCCGCGGGATGCCGATCAGCAGCGGCTTGGCCATTTGCTCTCCATGGGGTTGTACCGCCGGCTTGAGCAGTACATGGCGGCCGGCGAAGAAACACGCTTCATCGGGTGCCTTGAGCACCACAGTCGACAAGGGTGGCTGGGCGATTTGGCGCGTCGCCAGACGCTTCACGTGCAGGTGCTCGATCTTTTTCTCGAACACAAGAACTGGTCCCCCGCTTTGTTTCAAAGGGTCCTGCAGATGTTCGGCTGGGACACTGAGGCAGCGGCTGTTCCTATCGTCGATGAGCAATGGCACACCCTGCTTGCGCGCAACGAAGAGAAGAAATGGCTCGACGAACTGCGGGCGCTGGTGCGCGAGGGCGAGCAGCATCCCAACCCGCGCGGCAATGCAGCTGCGCTGTTCCTGACGGGTTCATCTGCAGAACGCCTTCAGGCACGCGTCGCGACATTCACCGAGGCTGACTGGCAGGCTTGCGAACAACTATCCGAGGCGTTCACCCTGCGGTTTCCCGACTGGCCAAGGAGGTTCCCGGACCACAATCCGTGGTTCTGGAAAGCACTGGTGGGCCCGGAAAGTCCGCCGCACGTCACGCAGCGGGCGGGCATTGTTCTGACCATTGCCCTCGCACTGAAATGCATACTCCCCGTCCCCGCCGCTCTACTGCTCCTTGCGGTCTTATCGCCGCTCATCTTGATGGCAGGGATAGTGCTCACTTACGTCGGCAAGAAGCTGTATGAGCCCTGGGTCAGATTCACGGAGTCCTTCTACGATGAGGATCAACGCTTCAGCGCATGGTGCGCACGCCAGACCCTGACGCGAAATCGGCGTTATCTGGTGATCCGCAACGGCGTACCGGTGCTGGCCCTGGCCTTTTTGCTCTGGAAATGGCTGGGACTTCTGGGGGTGGCCACCTACGTCATCACTGGCCTGATCGGCAGACTGCAACCCAAAAGTGCAGTGCCAGTGGATCGCCAATATCGCTGGCGCAAGCCGCTGCAGGCGATCTACCGGATCGCCGGACTCAGCCGTCTGCAGTGGCTGTTCTGCATCGTCATGGTGGGTGTGATTGTATATGTGCAGCTGGACATGCCCGACACTGTGCTGACGCGAGGCACCTGAGACCAAGCCGCTTCGTGGAGAAGTTGCACAGGAAGGCCTGGCCGTAAAAAATGGAGGCCCCCTGGCAGCGGCATCGCAGGATGGCGCTAGAGCCGAATATCCTCCGGCCGTTGAATCAGCGCTTCGATGCGGGTACCGGTGATCTGTTCTTCATTGGAAAACCCGTCATACCGCGCCAGCTCGCCAAAGCTGATGCCAGTGAGCTCTTCAATCTGAGCGACACTGCGTCGATACGTCCTGAGGGCGCCAAAGACCAGCTCCAGCTTGCCCAGCTCGCGGGTCTGGTCGATGACGTACGCGCTGGCCGAAGGTTTGCCGTCATCGCCGAGAAACGCGACGACCTTCCAGAAGGCTCGGGGAATTTGTACGCCCCGGTACAGCGGGTCATCACTGCGCAGGACCGGCCCGGTGAAGACCGTGGCGCGCTCTTTCCAGCGGCGGGTGTTGTCGAGGATGAAGTCTTCGAGCTCCAGCCAGGTTTTCTGGTTGAAGGCAGACATCTGCGGTGAGCAGTTGGTGAAGTGGAAGGTGTCCTGATTGGCGGTCTGCGCCTCGGCTCCCCAGTTCGGGTCCTGCCGGCGAACCAGATGGCCGCGATCCAGCAGGTTGTCGCGGTACAGATCATCGCCAATCTGCGCGTCGACCGGCAGGCGGCCGTCGTAGGCCCAGGCGTCCTGACTCCGCACAATCTCGACGCTGCTGCCCCCCTCGATGTTCACCCCGACGTACAGCGCGATGCGCCGACTCCGCGACATGCTGATCGAGAAATGCGTGTAGTCCAGACGGTTCTCCGGGTTGCCCAGGGGAAACACGTCGTCAGGCGTTGATGTCGTCGGCCATGGCACGACGAACTCCCCGAGGAAATCGCCGCTGTAGCCTGATCGGCCTTCCAGTTGCGACGCCGGCGTGACCCGTCCTTGTGGGGTTGATCGCAGCGCGGTGGCATGGGATGACGGATCGGCGATGATGGGCTGAAGATCGGCGAGACGGGGGCGGTGGGCGAGATCCACCGGAGCGTTGTGTGTTGGCATCCTGCTACCTCTTGATTGATGGAGGCCCGTCGGGCGCCCCTTTTGATACAACGAACACGATCATGTGCCGCAAAATGTGAATATCACATGACCTGACGGGGGTATCGGCTAACGGTGGTTCACAGCACGAATTGATGTTGACCGAGAGGGCCCCTTCCCGGCTGAAGCCGGTCCTACTCATCGCGGATATCCAGTGAGCCGCTAAATCGCTTGAGAGTCGTCCCGACCCAATACTTGCTATCATCCGCCCCCGCGCGCACGAATGGTCGAGAGCCCCCGCCTCCCGTTCGATCCCTGCGCCAGACGATCAGATCGCACAACCGGTTAACGCCCCAAAGGAACCCGAATGCAACACGCTACGTTGAACCGTTTCCACGCTGGGCTGCTCGCGCTGTTGCTGTGCGTCACCGTGCCAGCTTTCGCACAAGCTGCGGCGGCGCAGGTCGCGCCCCAACCCGCGACACAGGCCGCCAGCCAGAGTGATGCAACGCCGGAAGTCGAGGCGCCAAGCCTGGATGACCTGAGCGAGCAGCTTGACCAGATCCGGCAAAAAGTCACCGTGAGCGCCAACGATGACCTGCTCTCGAGCCTGCGCCAGGCCGCATTGCAGGTGCAGAAGCAGGCCGATGATCTGATCGCCAAACAGGCGGTCGACATCGAGCACCTGAACGATCAGCTGAATATCCTTGGCCCGGTGCAACCGGACGAAGCGCCCACCCTGACCAGCCAGCGCAAGGCATTGACCGCCCAGAAAAACGCGCTGGTCAGCGACGAACGCCAGACCAATACCTTGAGTCAGTCGGCTCGGGATCTCGCTACGCAGATCTTTAGCCTGCGCCGGAGCCTGTTTGATTCACAGATCAGCACTCGCACCGCAAGCCCCCTCAGTTCGGCGTTCTGGTCGACCCTGATACGCCCGACCGATGACGACCTCAGGCGCATGAACGGTCTGCTGGACGACGTCCGCAGCGTGTTCACCAGCGCCCTCGCACCCGGCAACCGCATGTTGTTTGCCAGCGTCGTCATCGGCGCGCTGCTGATCTGGGTGGTCGTGCGCCGGCTTCTGGAAAGCTTGCTGATCCGCCTGATGGTCCGTCGGCTGCCCGAGGGCCGTCTGCGCCGCAGCGCCCTGGCACTCGCCGTCGGGCTGTCGACCGTGCTGACCATCACCGCCGCCACGTCATTGCTGCGTTGGGGCATCGTCGATAATGCAGTGCTCAGCAACGACGTGGTCAATCTGCTCGACCAACTGCAAACGCTGATCACCTTCTGCGCCTTCATTGTGGGCCTGGGTCGCGCGCTGTTGATGCTGCCGCACCCCTCGTGGCGCCTGCCCGGCATACCGGACGAAATCGCTGCTGCCATGGGCCGCTTTCCGCCTGTGCTGGCCCTGGCGCTGATGATCATCGGCACCCAGGAGCGCATCAACAGTGTCATTGCCAGCAGCCTGGCCCTGACCGTAGCGGTCAACGGCCTGACGGCGCTGGCCGTTTCGCTGGTGTTCTTCTTCGGCCTGGTGCGCTACCGGCGCACCCGCCGCCGCTGTGCAATCGAGCGTCCGGGCGGCCTTGCCGGGCTGATTCCTTTCGTCGTGGCGGTGTGGGTCGGCCTGAGTTTGCTCGCCTTGCTGAGCGGCTACCTCACCCTGGCCTACTTCCTGGCAGTCAAGCTGCTCTGGATGAGCGTGGTGGCCTCGACCGCCTACCTGCTGGTGGCGTTCTTCGGCGACGTCTGCGAAACACTCCTCTCGCCCAAGCAACCAGGGGGCATGGCACTGGGGTCGGCACTCGGCCTGTCCCCGCGCCACCAGGCCCAGGCGAGCACCATTCTGGCGGGCGTTGGCCGCAGTTTGCTGTTGCTGGCCGCCGTGCTGCTGGCCTTCCTCCCCTCCGGTTCAAGCCCGGGCGAGTTGCTCGAAAGCTTCACCCGAATGGAAGTCACCGACAAATCCCTGGGCGCCTTGAACATCGTTCCAAGCGACATACTCTTGGCACTGGGCTGCCTGGTCGCCGGCCTGTTTGGCGTGCGCGTGCTCAAGGAATGGTTCGGCGAACGCCTGCTGCCGGAAACCAACATGGACGCCGGCATGCAGGCGTCCCTGGTGACCCTGATCGGCTACATCGGGTTTGTGCTGGTGATTGCAGTGGTGATGTCCACCCTGCACATCAGCCTGACGAACCTGACCTGGGTCGTGAGCGCGCTGTCGGTCGGGATCGGGTTTGGTCTGCAGGCCATCGTGCAGAACTTCATCTCCGGTCTGATCCTGTTGACCGAGCGGCCGGTCAAGGTGGGAGATTGGGTGAGCCTGGCGGGGGTCGAGGGCGATATTCGTCGGATCAACGTGCGTGCCACCGAAATCCAGATGTCCGACCGTTCCACGGTGATCGTGCCGAACTCACAGTTCATTACCCAGAACGTACGCAACGTGACCATGGGCAATGCGCTGGGCGTGGTCGGGATTTCCCTGACGCTGCCGCTGGAAACGGATGTCTTGCAGATCCGCGAACTGCTGTTGCAGGCCTTCACCGAGCACGAAGCCATACTCGATACGCCAGCGCCGTCGGTCACCTTCAAAGACCTGACCAACACAGGCCTGATCATCAGCGCCAGCGGTTTCGTCAACAGCCCGCGTTCGGTGGGCGGTGCGCGTAGCGACCTGTTGTTTACCGTGCTCGGGCGCCTGCGCGAAATGGGCATCGCGCTGTCTGCACCGCAGAGCATGGTGTTGATCAATGAGGGGCTGAGCAAAGAGCAGCCGCCGGCCGTGGCTGATTGATCACTTAATCAAGCGTGCCCGGGTGAATGGCTGCGCGGCGCGACCGTCGACTTAATGACTGACGCGCCGCGCGACCATCGGAATCAGCTCACCTCTTTGTTCGGGTCTTCGGCATGGGCCCAGCGATAATCCAGACGCGGCGCGAACACTTTGATCCGGCGCTTGATCTTGATCAGGATCGGGTCATGCACCGGCTCCGGATCTTTCAGGAAGGCCGTCAGCACAGCGCTCAGTGCGTACAGGCCGCAGAATGCCCAGACCACGCCTTCAATACCGTAGCTTTCATTGAAGATTGCCACCACGGCTGGGCCCACCCATGTCGACGCGCCAGCACCCAGGCTGAGCACCGACAGCGCGGCGGCTTTGTTGTTGGGCGCTAATGCGGGTGCGAGCGCCGACAGCGGCACAAAACACGCCAGCGTCAGGCCGTAGAACGCACCGAAGATTGAAGCGATCAGGAAGTCGTGGGGAAACGCTTGCGGCATAAAGAAGAACAACGGAGTGCTGATCGTGCTGCCCACCGCGCCAAACCACAGGATCGTGTTGCGATAGCCGATCTTGGTGCTGATCACGCTGGAGCTCAGATTGCCGATGATGTTGAACACGAAGACGATGGTCAGCAGGCGTAACCACTCTTCCAGGGTGAAGCCGACGGTGTGCATGAAGAACCCGGGCATGACCACCAGAAAGCCGAACATCGACGAGGTGTTGATCACCCGGACGAGAGCGGCCAGCGAGACTTTCGGACGCGTCCACATGATGGTGATGTTCTTGGCCATCGACACCATCGGCCGCTCGCCTTCGGGGGCGAGCCGACGCATGCCGTGGGCTTCACGCATGCCGACCAAACCAATCACGCCGCCTATGACCACCAGAGCAAAGGACAACCAGAAGGTTTGCAGTGCGCCAATCAGCGGGATCGCGGCGCTCGCCACCAGAGAGCCCAGCATCGGCAGGCCCGCAGCGTAAGCGACCCAGAACCAGCCCACGGCCATGCCCATTTTGCGGGAAGGCGTGGAAGCGGCGATCCAGACCAGAAAGCCATAAGCGAACAGCGGATAACCGAAACCGCGCAAGCCGTAGGTCAGCAGAATCATCGAGTAGCTCAATTCCTGCAGACCGTAGATCAGGAAGAGCACTTCAAACACGCTCCAGATGATCAATCCCAGGAACATCACCCGTTTCGGGCCCCAGATATTGGAGAGCGCGCCGGCAAGCCACGATGAAATCCCGACCGTGACGCCGTAGAGGGTGAAGATCATGGCGATTTGGTCGGCGGGCATGCCGCGATCGCTGAGGAAGGGCGAGAGGTATCCGAGTTCTACGCCATCGCCGATCATGAAGATCAACAGGCCGACAAACCCCCAGAACATGGGATAGGGAATTCCGACTTTTTCGCAGAATCGTGAGAGTGGAGTGTTCGGAGTGGATTGATCGCTCAATTTTCCGGTCCTTTTTTTGATGCACGGCGTTTGGTCGCGCCGAATGAATGGCCTCGATGAGGTTGAAAGGCAGTTGATGTTGCACAGATTTACGCTTCGGGCAGCGAGCAAAACTGGCTTGATGGGTAGCGCGCGGGGGTCGGACGTGATGGCAGCTATCGTCGACCCATTAATCTATGTTTTTTCTAGATTTTCGAGCCCGTAGCCAGACTTTTATGACAGATGGAACGATTAATCTCAACCGCACGACTTCAGTCCGGGTGCGACAACGTGCCCGGTTGTATCGCCTGAGGCGTAGAAGGACCGGGCGGTCAGCTGTTGCGACTTGTGTCTGAAAATAGATGCAATTAATTTCTGCAAGATGGCTCTATTCCGCACTTCTCGGCGATTTTCACCGGAAGCACGCCGGTTTTGATACCGGCGCTGCCGATGCAGGCGCTGCCGGAACGCTGGGCCATGAAGCGCATTTACGTCTCGACGGTTGTTAAGCGAGTGCGCTCATGATCGTGCTCCGCTCTGCGTGGGCATGCATCCCGGACGCTCTGCGTCCATTCCCGGCTAAAGCCGGTCCCACAATGAACACCGCAGACAGCCACTATTTGTTGGAGCCGGCTTGCTGACGAATGCATTCTGTCAGTTGATATCTTCATACCTGACCCGTCGCGTTCGCCAGCAAGCCGGCTCCTACAGTGAGTATGCGTGCAGCCAGCGGGCCCGGCGGTGCCCCCCAAGGACCGGTTGCCGAAGGCGAAACGCGAGGCCGTTAGGCCGAGGCTCTTGATCTGCTGCGCTGTTTTAAATACTCGACAACCGCCTTCTGATCCCCGGCAAACTCGATCCGGGGGTTCTTGCTGTCCCGCTGAAACGCGTACATCGGATCGTAATACTCGCTCAACATCCCGCTGATCCAGCCCCGGTGCAAATCCACCGCCCCACTGCGCGCCTGCTCGGCCAGGGCGCTGTCCATGATCGCCGCCAGCCGCTGATGACGCTCACCGCCCAAGCGCCGAACGATGCTCGACAGGCTTTGTTTCAGCCGCTCGGCGTACGCCGCAAAACCCGTTTCGACGCCCTGCACGGCAACGAATTCGGCGCACAGATCGGTCACATAATCCTTCAGAATCCGCTCGACGCGACTCTCAAAACTGTCCTCCAGCCATACCAACGGCGCGTCCTGCATGGTCCGGTACAACTCGAGCGGCACCGCCCGACTGCCCACAATGCGCCCTTCATCCTCGATCACGAATTGATTCAGGTGCGGGGCGCGCTTCTTCAGAATATCGACGGCCAGCAGGTTCTCGAAATCGATCTGCCCCGGCTGCGGCGTCGCGTGTTTGCCGAAGCTCGAGCCGCGATGGTTGGCATGGCCTTCAAGATCCAGCCCGTTGTCGAGCTGCTGCAGCACTTCGGTCTTGCCGCTGCCGGTCAGCCCGCCGATCAACACGAAATCGCACTCGGCGACGGCCTGCTCGGTCACCTCGATCAAAAAGCTGCGCATCGCCTTGTAGCCACCGATAACCCGGGGATACTCAATGCCCGCTTCACTCTTGAGCCATTGCTGGGTGATCTGCGAACGCAGTCCGCCGCGGAAGCAGTACAGAAAGCCCTGTGGATGGTTGCGGGCAAAGCTCGCCCACGCGTCGATTCGCGCCTGTTTCAAGTCGCCCGACACCAGGCTGTGGCCCAGTTCGATGGCGGCCTGCTGGCCGTCCTGCTTGTAGCTGGTGCCGACCTTTTGCCGCTCGACGTCGTTCATCAGCGGCAGGTTGATCACGCCGGGGAACGCGCCCTTGGTGAATTCCACCGGCGCGCGCACGTCCATCATCGGCACGTCGTTGAGGAAAATCTCGCGCAGGTCGACGCTGTTGTCACGCATCAGAACACCTCGACCGCGAGTGGCTGTCGCTCGACCAGTTCGCCGATCGGCGCAAGGCTCAGGCCGAGTTCGTCGGCCATTGCCAGGAACGCGGCTTCCTCAGCCGGCTCCACGGCAATCAGCAGGCCACCGCTGGTTTGCGGATCGCACAGCAGGAGCTTTTGCGCCTCGGTCAACGCGCCAATGCGCTCCCCATAGCTGTCGTAATTGCGGTGGGTGCCACCGGGGATGCAGTCCTGCTCGATGTAGAAATCGACGCTGCCCAGACGCGGCACGGCGGCAGCGTCCAACCGTGCGGTGACTTGACTGCCGTCGGCCATTTCAACCAGATGCCCGAGCAAGCCGAAGCCGGTCACGTCGGTCATTGCAGTAACGCCGGCCAGTCGGGAGAACCGGCTGCCGGGCTTGTTCAGCGTGCACATCACGTCACAGGCCAGACCGATGTCTTCGTCGCGCAGCAGGCCTTTCTTTTCGGCCGTGGTGAGGATGCCGATGCCCAGAGGCTTGGTCAGGAACAGCTTGCAGCCCACGGTGGCGGTGTCGTTGCGCTTCATGAAGCACTTCTCCACCAGCCCGGTGACCGCCAGACCGAAAATCGGCTCCGGTGCGTCGATGGAGTGACCGCCAGCAAGAGGGATGCCGGCCGCGTCGCACACCGCACGCCCGCCTCGGATCACTTCGCGGGCGATTTCCGGGGCCAGGACGTTGACCGGCCAGCCGAGAATGGCGATGGCCATCAACGGGTCGCCGCCCATGGCGTAGATGTCGCTGATGGCGTTGGTCGCGGCGATGCGGCCGAAGTCGAAGGGGTCGTCGACGATGGGCATGAAGAAGTCGGTGGTGGACACGACACCCTTTTCGTCGTCGATGGCATAGACCGCCGCGTCATCGCGGGAGGCATTGCCGACCCACAGGCGCGGGTCGAGGTTCTGCGCGCCACTGCCGGCGAGGATGGTTTCCAGCACCTTGGGCGAGATCTTGCAGCCGCAACCGGCGCCGTGGCTGTATTGGGTAAGACGAATCGGGTCGGTCATGGGAAGCCCCTTGAGTTTCAAGGCGCCGAAGTCTACCAGAGGCGCCAGTGGGTTGAAGGGTTGCTGGATGGCTGGCTGGATCGGCGGACTCTCAGACGGTCTTGTAGGAGCCGGCTTGCTGGCGAACACGGTAGGCCAGAAAAAGAGATGTCGCCTGACACGCCGCCTTCGCCAGCAAGCCGGCTCCTACAGATCGAAGGTTCGCATGAGTGCGTTTTAACCCTTCGCCATGCGCCGTGCCGTCAGCACTTGCGCGAGCATCAGCGCGCCGACGCAGAGCAGCGCTTCCCGCAGGCCAATGAGGTGGGCAGCAAAGCCGATCAGCGCGGGGCCCAGCAAAATGCCGCAGTAACCGATCCCGGTAATCACCGCAATCGCCAGCCCCGCCGGCATTTTGGTCTGCGCACCCACCACCGAGCAGTACACCGGAAAGGTGTTGGACAGGCCCAGACCGATCAGCGCGAAGCCCAGCAGGAACAGCGGCCACGGCTCCAGCAGGATCGCCATGGCAAACCCGACCATCACCAGCAAGCCGCCGCCGATCAGCAGGTTCACCGCGCCAAAGCGGTTCCTTAACCAGTCCCCGGAAAAACGCCCCGCGGCCATCGCCAGGGAGAACACGGCGTACGCGCCGCCGGCCACCGACAAATCGATCTGGTGCATGCGGTTCAGGAACAGCGCGCTCCAGTCGAGCATCGCGCCTTCCACCAGCAGCGCGATGAAGCAAAGAATGCCGACGATCACCACTTTGGTGGTCGGCCGGGCGAACGGCGCTGAAGGGTCGTCCGCGCCATGGGGCACCAGGTAGCGCGCGTGCCAGAGCAGCATCCCGGCAATCAGCGCCACCACCACGGCCACGGCCAGTAACGGCGAAGCGCCCAGCCACAGCAGCAAGGTCATCAACAGCGCACTGCCGATACCGCCGAGGCTGAACAGCCCGTGGAACCCCGACATCATCGGCCGCCCGTGGTCGCGCTCGACCATCAGGCCCTGCACGTTCATTGCCACGTCGATGCTGCCCAGTCCCGCGCCGAACACCGCCAGGGCCACTGCCAGCGCCGGCAGGGACGACAAGGTGGCAAGCAACGGCAGCATGCAGCAGATCAACGCGCCGCCAATCAGCGAGACAAAGCGGCAGCCCTTGCGGGTGGTCAGCATTCCCGCCAGGGGCATCGTCAGCATCGAACCCAGACCGAAGCACAACAACAGCAAGCCAAGCTGGGCTTCTTCAAGCCCGGCGCGGTCGCGAGCGAAAGGCACCAGCGGCGCCCACGCGCCTAGGGACATGCCGGACAGCAGGAACGTCAGGCGATAACTCCAGAGATGGACGAAAACGGGGGCACGAACGGATTGAGCGATGGACACAAGCGACGACCTGAACGGGTCTGCGCGACGGCAGACATTGAATGAAAAAGCGCGATCCCTCGCGGAGACGCTCCTCCCGTGGGACGGGCTTTAGCCGGGAACAGGCCAGCATGCGCACCGTTATTATGCGGTGTGACACCTGACGCCTTCCCGGCTGAAGCCGGTCCCACCGATGAAGGACAAGATGCATCTACTGTAGGAGCCGGCTTGCTGGCGAAAGCTGTGTGTCAGTCACCCTTTCACGTGTCTGACAGATCGGGTTCGCCAGCAAGCCGGCTCCTACAGCATTTCCCTACAACCTGGGATCTGCGATGTGACACCTGACGCTTTCCCGGCTGAAGCCGGTCCTACGAGAGCCCCGATTACATCATCGGTGCCGCCATGCTGACCACGCGCAGCGCCAGGCCTTCATAGGCGTCCAGCGTGATGGTGAATTCACCCTCTTCGGTCAGATCGCCTTCGACCCGCTCGTTGATGATGTCCACCACCGGACCCGGTGCGATGCCCGGCAGATGCAGGGTCTCGACGATGGCCTCCGCGCTGAAGTTCAGCGCGGTGATCTGGGTGCCCTTACCGGCCGGCAATTCATGAACCATGATCAGCAGCCCCGGGTGTTCGACGTCCGGAATCAGGATCTGCCGACTGGCAGCGATGTCGTAGGCTCGGCGTACGGCCAGCAGTTTCTTCAGCTGCGAAGCGAAAGAATCCGGCCGCTTCAACTGCTCGACGAGGCTGCCGTAAAGCGCCCGCGCCCGGGGCATGCCGCCTGCCGAGATTTCGCAGTCCGGGTCCATGTCGACCAGATCGTAGCCACCGCGATGGATCCAGCGAGTATCGCCGTCGCCCATCAGATGCTCCACCTGCTCGGCCGGCAGCGGCAAGGCGCCGACCAGGTCCCAGCCCGACAGCGCAAAGACGCCCGGTTGCATGGCGTTGAACATCACCAACAGCAAATGGATGTGCTGAATTTTGTCGATGTCAGCCGCCGTCATGCTGTCCAGCTCGCGAATGCCCAGCGCCGCGGTAATGATGCTTGCCGTGGTGCAAGACACGCCATTGGTGACGAACTTCAAGTTGTACGGCGCGTGCTCACCCGCCAGACGCTCGTACATCTCCTCGCGAATGTGCTCGCGCAGGATGTTGCCCGGGAAGGTCTGGCCCTGATACAGGTACTGATCGTGGGCGTGCAGCGTCCAGAAGTGCACCAGCTCCAGGGTCAGTTCGTCGTGGTTCTGCAGCGCGTGGATCAGCGACGCAGGGTCGATGCCGAACTCGTGCACCTGACGCAGCATCAGCCGCAGAAACTCGGTGCGGCCGGTTAGCAGCGCATGCTGGTACGCAGGGCGGGTGATGAAGTCATAGGACAGATCGGCGCCGCCGTGGGACATCGACGCGATGTCATCAATGGTCAGGTTCAGCTCCTGGAAGCTGAAACCGCCGGCCTTGCGAATCGCGCCAGCCAGCAACTGGTTGCCTGTGATCGACAGCGGATGGCTCTCGGACCACGCCGTGCCGTCGGCCTTGCGCTCGACGCCGAGAAAGCCGTTGGCGTCCAGACGCAAGACCCGCGCGCCCATCACGTCGATCGCGTGGAGGGCATCGCCGATGATCATCTGCTGCGCGGCGAAACTCGGGTCCAGCCAGTTCAGCGATGGCTGGCCTTCCTTGAAGTAATGCAGATAGACCCAGCGGCGATCTTTGCCGTCGACGCCGGTGACAATCGGCGTGGCACTCCAGTCGGTCTCTTTGACGCCAGGCTCGAAGAAGATCACCCGCTGCAACTGGCCGACGATGTAATGCTTGTCGCGCAGCGCATCGACGGCAGCAGGCTGCAGGTTGACGGCGTCGCGGCCCGCCGGGACCTCCGGCAGCAGCGACCAGTCTTCCTCCTTGATCTCCACCATGTGGTAGAGGCCCGGGTACTCTTCGTAGGCCATCTCCGCCAGGCGGAAGTCCGCGCCCTTGCCGGTGTGGGACGGAATCACGTCATCGACGACGATCGCGTTGTGCGCGGCGGCAATGCGGCTGAGGTTGAGAAACTGCGCATCGGTGCCCAGGTCCGAGTCAACTTCGAAGCTGATGCGGTCGAAGTTGCCGTCGATGCTCGGGGTGCGCTCGCGGCCTTTCAAACCGCCGGACGCTTTCAACGGGCCGTTGTGAATGCCCTGGATGCCGATTTCGGACAGCGCATGCCAGAGCTGCTCATCGCCCAGCGCTTCAAGCACCGAGCCGCCATCGCGGGTAATGATCGACGCCGGGTAGGCGGTGAACCAGACCGAACCGATGGCCGAAGCATCCCTCGGACGGGCCTGGGCGTAAGGTCGCTGCCAGAGACGGCCCTGGCCGCCATACAGTTTTGCGCGTTGCTTTGCGGCGTTGAGCATCGATTGCTCAACCAGCCATTCTACGTACTGCTTGTCCGGGGTGGTCATGTGTTCGGGGTTCCATCTTCATGTGGATGGGAGCGGCGGCCAACGGCGCTGCGAGCGCTGTCCAGACCGTCCTGCCTGTGCGAGTCCAGGTTTATGCCTAACTCTAAGAGCACCCTGGCGCGTAAACGTTGCATCGGTTGCTATGCCATGGCCGCAGCGCTGGCTAAAATCCATCGGCGTGCGTCCGCACCGTCGGCGCGGTTCAGGGGTTTGCGTGGAATTACACATTGTTATCGAGGGCCGCAAGGACCTCGCCCATCAAGTCTACGAACAGCTGCGCGACAGTATCGTGTCCGGCCGGCTGGCGGCGGGTGTGCAATTACCGCCCAGTCGCCTGCTGGCGGCGCAACTGGGGTTGTCGCGCAAAACCATTTCCGACACCTACAGCCGGCTGACCTACGAAAACTACCTTGTAGGCAAGGTCGGCAGCGGCACCTTCGTCAACACTCTGACCGCTCACAACCCGCCTCGGTCGGCGCCTTCGGAACTGACCAGCGCCCACATCGTGGCGAAATGGGAACGTATCTCCCTGCCGTTGCGCCACCCTACCCGCGCGGGGACCTTGCGCTACGACTTTCTCGGCGGCGCGACGGCGAAAACCCAGTTCCCCCATGACGAGTGGCGGCGCTGCGTGCACCACGCGGTGCGGCAGATGTCCACCGAACGCGGCTTCTACAGCCAGCCCGAAGGCCTGCCCGCCCTGCGCGCCGCCATTGCCGGGCACATCGCCTTTGCGCGCGGTGTCCGCTGTGGGGCCAATGACGTGGTGGTGTGCAATGGCGCGCAACAGGCCCTGGACCTGATCGCCCGCGTACTGATCGAACCCGGCAGCCGCGTCGCCGTGGAAGACCCGGGCTACACGCCGGCGCGGTTGCTGTTTACTGCACAAGGTGCCCAGGTGAACAGCGTGCCGGTCGACGGTGAAGGGATCATCGTTGATGAGATTCCGGACAACGTCTGCGCCATCTATGTCACCCCTTCTCACCAGATGCCCCTCGGCATGCCCATGAGCCTGGCCCGTCGCCAAGCTTTGCTGGAGAAAGCACGCCGGATTGGCGCGATCATCATCGAAGACGACTACGACAGCGAATTCCGCTACGAAGGGCGCCCGACCGACTCGTTGCAGAGCATGGACGAGCACGGCGTGGTCGCCTACGTCGGCACCTTCTCCAAAACCCTGCTGCCGGAATTGCGCCTGGGTTACGCCGTGCTGCCGGCGGCGATCCTCGAAGCGGTGATCAAAGCCAAGCAACTGACCGACTGGCACACCTCGACGCTCCCGCAATGGGCACTGAGCAAATTCATCAGCGAAGGCCTGCTCAACAAACACATCCGCCGCTGCCACAGCACCTACGCCGGACGCCGCGAACGCATCCTGTCGCGCATCGCCGGCGACCTGTCACCCTGGCTGGAAACCATCCCGTGCACGGCGGGCTTCCACATGGCAGTGATGCTCAAGACCTCCCTCGACCCGACGATCGACCTGCACCTGCTGGTCGACCGCGCGCGGGAAAAAGCGCTCGGCCTCTACCCGCTCCACGGCTTTTACAACGACGCGCCACCCCGCGACGGGCTGATGCTGGGCTTCGGTGCGATTGACCTGCTCGACATCGACCCGGCGCTGGATCGGTTGCGGGATCTGCTAAGGGAGTTTGGCTGATCGGGGAAATCGAAGGCGCTCACACCGGCCCCTTCCCGGCTGAAGCCGGTCCCACTAATAGCAGACCGCGTACACCCTGTGGGACCGGCTTCAGCCGGGAAGCTTTTGATCTTGATCTTCATACGCAAGACGTCCAGACGACGACAATCGCGACTTGGGTGCAGGCCGAACGCAGGTCTCGCGGAGTGGGCCGAGCCGCATGGATGCGGCGAGAGCGCCGTCAGGACATGGATGTCCGTTCGGCGCGGGCCCACGGAGCGAGACCGGAGTGAGGGAACCCCGAGGAACGAGGGGCCCAACCGAGAGCAGGCACTTTTGCTTACTTTTGGTGCTTTTCAAAAGTAAGTCGCCGAAGGCGAAACAGTCTGCCCCCAGGCAGACGCTCTTGATCTTCCAAGGCACCCCGCAGATCCACCTGACACAATCCAATGGAACTTCTAACACCAGAACCTGCCGACTACACAGCTGCCGGACACACCGTCCGCTGAGAAATGGAGGCTTATACATGCCAGACGCAAACGGCAAAATCCGCTACGCAGTGGTCGCTGGAGGCTGGATCTCCCAAGGCGCTTTCATGCCCGGACTCGAACAGACCGACAACTCCGTGATGACCGCCCTCGTCACCGGCGACCCGATCAAGGCCGACAAACTGGCGGAACTGTACGACCTCAAAAGCTACCACTACAACGAATTCGACACCCTGCTCAGCTCCGGCGAAATCGACGCCATCTACCTGGCAACCCCCAACTTCCGCCACCGCGAATTCGCCGTTCCCGCGCTGGAAGCCGGCATCCACGTGCTGCTGGAAAAGCCCATGGCCGCCAACGAAGAAGACTGCCTGGCCATCGCCGAAGCCGCAAAACGCTCCGGCGCCAAACTGATGGTCGCCTACCGCCTGCACTTCGAGCCCGGCACGGTCGAAATGGTCCACCGCGTGCGCGCCGGCGACCTAGGTGACCTGCGCCTGTTCACCGCGACCTTCGCCCAGACCACCGACCCGGCCAACCACCGCATGCAGAGTGGCTTCGACGCAGGTCCCGTCGCAGATATGGGCCCATACCCGATCAACGCCGTGCGCAACCTGTTTGCCGCCGAGCCGATTGAAGTCCACGCCGTCGGCATCAAGACGCCTGGCCGCGAGATCAACACCTTCGACACGGTGAACGTGACGTTGCGCTTTGCTGAAGAGCGCCTGGCGACCTTCACCGTGAGCTACAGCCTGCCGTCCACCGAGCGCTTCCAACTGATCGGCACCAAGGGCGAGTTTGAAGCCTCGCCCTGCTTCGGTTTCGGCGAAGGCGTGGCGATTGGTTACCGGGCGATCATCGACGGCCAGACCACCGAGCACACCCATCCGGTGGTCGACCAGTTCGGCGGCGAGACCCAGTACTTCTCCGACTGCATCCTGCAGGACCGCGAACCCGAGCCGGACGGCGACGAAGGCTGGCGCGATGTGCGGGTGGTCGAGGCCATTGAACGGGCGCTGACCACCGGGCAGCCGCAGAAACTCGAGCCTCTGCCGGAGCGCCCGGGCATTGGCATCGAACAGGCCCGTCGTCTGCCGCTGGCCAAAGTGCCGGAGTACATCAACACCGACGAGCCGAATGCGTGACCGTGAAGGTTAATCACGCGTGGCTGGACGCCGCACGTTGATCACCACTCAAAGCCCGGCTATTTTGGTGGCCGGGCTTTGCTCGGCAGCACATCACTGCGCGCCTTGCGGCTGAAAAAATGCAGTTGTATGATGACTGTCGACCTTGCGATGGGCGCTGAGCTCGTCGCCGCTACGCTTCATACGATTTCGAATTCCCCCATCAGGCGCCACGCCTGATCGATTCGCCCCAAAAATAACAGGAGAAGCAGATGCCTACCGTTCTCGGTCAGAACTTCATCGGCGGCGCCCGCAGCGGCCTCGGCGAAGCACGCCATAAAAGCCTCGACGCCACCACTGGCGAAGCACTGCCTTACACCTTCCATCAGGCCACCGACGCGGAAATCGACGCCGCTGCCTCGGCCGCCAAAGACGCCTTCCTTGAATTCCGCCAGTTGAGCCCGGCCCGCCGTGCCGAGTTTCTTGATGCCATCGCTGACGAACTCGACGCCCTGGGCGATGACTTCGTAGCCCTCGTTTGCCAGGAAACCGCGCTGCCGGCCGGTCGTATCCAGGGCGAGCGTGGCCGCACCTCCGGCCAGATGCGCCTGTTCGCCAAAGTCCTGCGTCGCGGTGACTTCCTGGGCGCGCGCATCGATCAAGCGCTGCCGGATCGCAAGCCGCTGCCACGTGTCGACCTGCGCCAGCAGCGCATCGGCGTTGGCCCGGTGGCCGTGTTCGGCGCCAGCAACTTCCCGCTGGCTTTCTCCACCGCCGGCGGCGACACCGCTTCGGCACTCGCCGCCGGTTGCCCGGTGGTGGTGAAAGCCCACAGCGGCCACATGGCGACCGCCGATCTGGTGGGCAACGCCATCGTTCGCGCCGCCGAGAAGACCGGCATGCCCAAAGGCGTGTTCAACATGATCTTCGGCAGCGGCGTCGGCGAAGGCCTGGTCAAGCACCCGGCCATTCAGGCCGTGGGTTTCACCGGTTCGCTGCACGGCGGCAACGCCCTGTGCAAACTGGCGTCCGAGCGTCCACAGCCGATCCCGGTGTTCGCCGAAATGTCGAGCATCAACCCGGTGGTCCTGCTGCCAGGTGCACTGACCGCACGCGGCACTGCGATCGCGGGCGAACTCGCCGCGTCCGTGGTCATGGGTGCAGGCCAGTTCTGCACCAACCCGGGCGTGGTGATCGGCATTCGCTCCCCTGCCCTGACCGCGTTCACCGAGCAACTGACCGAGCACATGGGCGGTCAGCCACCTCAGACCATGCTCAACGAAGGCGGCCTGCGCAGCTACAGCAAAGGCGTCGAGAAGCTGCTGGCACACAAGAGCGTCACGCACCTGGCCGGCAAGCCGCAGGAAGGCAAGCAGGCCCAGGCTCAGCTGTTCAAGGCTGACGTCAGCATGTTGCTCAACGGCGACGAGTTGCTGCAGGAAGAAGTGTTCGGCCCAACCACGCTGCTGATCGAAGTGGCCGACGACGCTGAACTGAAAGCCGCACTGCTGGCCCTGCGCGGACAGTTGACCGCCACGCTGATCGGCGAAACTGCCGACCTGCAGAAGTACCAGTGGCTGGTACCGGTACTGGAAGAGAAAGTCGGTCGCATCCTGGTCAACGGTTACCCGACCGGTGTCGAGGTGTCTGACGCCATGGTTCACGGCGGTCCATACCCGGCGACCTCCGATGCGCGCGGTACCTCGGTGGGCACCCTGGCAATCGATCGTTTCCTGCGCCCGGTCTGCTACCAGAACTACCCGGACAGCCTGCTGCCGGCCGCTCTGCAAAACGCCAACCCGCTGGGCCTCAAGCGCCTGGTGAACGGCGAGTGGAGCACTGACGTCATCGCGTGATGGTGACTGGCCCGTTCACTCAGGCCAATGAAAACGGCGCGACCCTGGAAGGGGCCGCGCCGTTTTTTTGCCCTGTGGTTGGCAGGGAGCGTTGCCAGCGGGCGACTCGCTGACTAGCATCTGCCGCCATCTCGCTGTGGAAACCTGAACATGACTGAAGAATTGAGCATCCTCGATCTGCTGGAAGGCACCGGCAAGGCCGTCGTCAAAGGCGCGCTGATCACCACCCAATACACCGGCACCCTTGAAGACGGCACCGTATTTGATTCCTCCTGGGAGCGTGGCAAGCCGTTTCAGTGCGTGATCGGCACCGGTCGGGTGATCAAGGGCTGGGACATCGGCCTGATGGGCATGAAGGTCGGCGGCAAACGCAAGCTGTGGGTGCCTGCGGCGCTGGCGTACGGCGAGCGGTTGATGGGGGCGCACATCAAACCGCATTCGGATCTGGTCTTTGAAATTGAACTGCTGGAAGTGCTGACCCGGGATGACGGATAGTCAAGGCTGACGCAGGCCCTGCAGGAGCGCGCTTGCCCGCGAACCGGGAGTGTCAGACGTAGCGGATGTTGAATGTGACGACGCCTTCGCGGCAAGCGCGCTCCTACAGGGTATTGCGGCGTACCCAACATTCCACTAGGGCCGGCTTTAGCCGGGAAGAGGCCGGTGCGTACGGCATCAATATCATGGTGTGACAACCGACGCCTTCCCGGCTGAAGCCGGTCCCACAATGGGAGCCCGGCTTCAGCCTCTTCAATTGCGGACCTACGCCTTCATCAACACCCGGGCGAGTTTGTTCGCCAGTTCTTCTTCCTTGTACGGCTTTTGCACGATCAGCTTCGGGTCGACGTCGAGGATGTCGATGTCAGCGAAGCCGGTGATGAACATGATCGGCAGTGCCGGGTGGTCACGACGGACGATTTCCGCCAGTTCGCCACCGGTCATGTTGGGCATGGCGAAGTCCGTCAGCAGCAGTTCGATGCCGGGGTCGAGCTTCTTCAACGCTTCTTCGCCGCTGTCCGCCTCGACCACCGAATACCCCAGCGAGACCAGCATCATCGCCGTCACCGAGCGTACGTCCGGGTCGTCGTCGACCAGCAGAATCGTGCGGTGCTTGTCGTCGGCGTCGGCGCGGCCGGGCATGTCAGAGGCGCTGACCACCGGGACCGCCGTGCGCGCAACACTGGGCAGGTAGACCCGCAGCGTGGTGCCGGCGTTTTCAGCGGTGTCGATACTCACGCCGCCGCCTGACTGCTTGGCAAAGCCGAACACCTGTGCCAGCCCCAGTCCCGACCCCTTGCCCACCGCCTTGGTGGTGAAGAACGGTTCGAACGCCTTGGCCAGCACTTCCGCGCTCATGCCGCAGCCGGAGTCGCTGACCGACAACACCACATACGCGCCGGGCTCAGGGTCTTCGGGACGCTGCGGCAGCCGGTAGACCATCTCGTTCCAGGTGCTCAGGCGCAGTTGCCCGCCCTGGGGCATGGCGTCCCGCGCGTTGATCGCCAGGTTGAGGATGATCATCTCGGTCTGCGTCGGGTCGACCAACGCATTCCAGAGGTCCTCGGCCAGTTCGGTTTCCACCCAGACGCTGCCGCCCAACGCACGCCCCAGCAGCTCGCGCATGCCGTCGATAGTGTGATTGAGGTTCAGTGCAACGGGCTCCAGGCGCTGGCGACGGGAGAACGACAGCAACTGGCTGGTTAGCTTCGCGCCCCGCTCGCCCGCCTCACGGATATTCTGCAGGCGCTGCGGCGACTTGGTGAACACGCCTTTTTCCAGATCCCGTGTCAGGAAGTTCGCGCTGGTGAGGATCACCGTCAGCAGGTTGTTGAAGTCATGGGCCACCCCGGCCGTTAACTGACCGACCACCTCCAGCCGCTGCATCTGCTGCAGGGCGGCCTCGACGCGCTCGCGTTCCTTGATCTGATCGCGCAGACGCTTGTTGGTCGCCGCCAGCTCGTCCACCACCGCGCGCTCGCCGGTGATGTCGCGCACGGCGGCATACATGAGCCCGTCGTCCGGGACAATAGTCCACGACAGCCAGCGAAAACCCCCGTCAGCGTGACGCATGCGATTGACGAACCGCGTCGTCACGTAACCGTCGGCCACGCTGGCGGTCTCGCGCAACGTGGCGGCGAGATCATCCGGATGGATCAGTTCGCTCAGAGGCTGCCTGGCCACTTCATCACGGCCCCAGCCCAACGTCGCTTCCCAGGCGGGGTTGAGGGCAATCGGCGTCATGTCGAAGTGCAGCACCCCCAGCAACTCCCGCGAAAGCTCCCAGGTGCGGTCGCGCTCGCGGGTTCGCTGGACGACGCGTTCGCCGAGAATGTCGTTGAGCTGATGCAAGGCCTCAGTGGCACGCTTGCGCTCGGTGATGTCCTGCATGACACCGGTGAAGCGCACGCACTGGCCATCCTCGAACAGCGAACGACCGTTGGAAAACACCCAGCGTTCCTCGCCGTCGTCGGTGATCAGTCGGTGCTCGATCTGGAAGGAGGTGTCCACCGTCAGCGCGGCCATGACCTTGCTGTGCAGGTGATCGCGGTCATCCGGATGGCAGAGCAGAAACATCGTAGCCAGACTGACGGGGGTGTCGGCGCCAACGCCATAAAGCGTTTTGCAGCGCTCGTCCCACAGCAACGTGTCGGTGCGCGGATCGTACGTCCAGACGCCCATGTCTGCCGCTTCGATCGCCAGATGGGCCCGCACCTCCGCCACTTGCAGCGTCTTTTCGGCGTGCAGGCGCTTTTCCCGCTCCTGCACTTCCGAGACGGCGCGCATCACTGCCTTGGGCAGCATTTTCATGTTCTGCTTAAGGACGTAATCGATGGCGCCCATGCGCATCATTTCGACCGCATGCTGCTCACCGAAAATCCCCGAGAGAAAGATGAAAGGCGTCTTCGGGGCCAGGCGCAGTGCGCTGTTGAGCACATCGGCCCCCGACGAGCCCGGCAACAGGTAATCGCTGAGAATGAGGTCAAAACGCGCGGCCGTCAGCTCACGTTCAACGTCCTGATGGTTGTAGACCAACGTGGCGTCGATCTCCAGACCGCTGCTCTCGAGGGTGAGCAGTATCAGCTCGGCATCCAGCGAACTGTCTTCGACCAAAAGCAATTTAAGCTGCGATAACGACATGGGTAAAAGTCATTGTTCCAGTAAGGGCTTGCGCGAAATGCGTCTACCCAGGCCAGGAGGCGCCGGTTTCAGGCGCCTGGGCGGCGGGCGAGTCGCAGGGAACCGGGAGGCGGCTCATTCAGAACAGCCCAGAACACTCCAAGATCCGAAATCGCCGAGACAAATTCCTTGAATTCGACAGGCTTGACCACGTAAGCGTTCACACCCAAAGAGTACGCACGATCCAGATCGGGCTCCTCGCGCGAGGACGTCAGCATGACCACGGGAATGCTGCGCAGCTCCTCGGTCTCACGGATGGCTTTGAGCACCTCAAGGCCATTGACTTTCGGCAGCTTCAGGTCCAGCAGCAGCACCGCCGGGTTCCCTGCCACTCGATCCTCATGCTGGTTGCGGCGCAGCAGGTAATCAAGGGCTTCGGCACCGTCACGCAGCACGATCACTTCATTGGCCAACTGGCTACGCTCAAGCGCGACAAGTGTCAGCTCGAGGTCGTTGGGGTTGTCTTCCACCAGAAGAATGGGTTTAAGCACTGGGCGTCTCCTTCGACACTCAAAGAGTAGCGGTCAAACCGCGCTTGGGCAGCGCAAAGTAAAAAGTGGCGCCATGGGCCAGTTGGCTATGGGCCCACACGGTGCCGTCATGGCGTTCGATGATCCGTCGCACACTGGCCAGACCAATGCCGGTGCCTTCGAATTCTTCCATGCGATGCAGGCGCTGGAACACACCGAACAGCTTGCCGGCATACGCCATGTCGAAGCCGACGCCGTTGTCCCGGATGTACACCACGACCTTGCCGTCTTCCTCGTAACTGCCGACCTCGATCACCGCAGGATTCTGGTCACGGGTGTACTTGATCGCGTTGGACAACAGGTTGCGCATCGCCAGGTGCAGGAACGCCGCATCGGCAATCACCACGGGCAACGGCTCCGAGATCTTCCACTCTAGCGCGCGGCCTTCGTAATCAGGCAGCATTTCCCGGCGAATCGACTCGACCATGGCGCTGAGGTCAACGTCGGAGAAGCGCATGGCCGATCGACCCATCTGCGAAAAGCTCAGCAGGTTGTCCACCAGGGTACCGGCAAAGCGCGCCGAGTCGCTGATGTTCTCGAGGAAGCGCACACCCCGTGCAGACAACTTGCTGCCTTCAATGTCACTCAACAACTCGGCGTAGCCAGCGATGTGGCGCAGCGGCGCGCGCAAGTCATGGGAAACACTGTAGGAAAACGCTTCGAGCTCCTTGTTGGACTTCTTCAACTCATCGGCAAGCGCGGCCATTTCTTCAGCCTTGCGCAGCACGATGCCCAACACGGCCGTACGCAACTCGGTTACGGCCTCGCAGACCATGTCATCCCACGGTCTGGAAAAGCCGCTAACGGTCTGTTGCCAAAGGGCGAAACTGTGACGCGGGCTCAGTGAGCCAGTCGAAGCGACGTTTTTCTCGGGCCTGCCCGCCCAATTCACGACCCGAGTCTGCTCGGGCCGGAACCAGATGATGAAGTTGGAGTGCAGTTCGGAGATCGTCGTTGCCAGCACCCCGCTGACCGAGGCCGCCAGCCCCGGCAGTTCGGGGATGTCGCGGCTGACATTGTCCGAACGAAAGACAGCATGGGGATCGCGGTCGCCCAGCCAGTGGGCAAGTTTCACCAACTGCTCACGGTTGGGCGTTTCGCCGTAGACATCGATGCTGGCGCCGGATATCACCGCAGCGCCGGTCGCGCCCACGAAATCCAGCAACACCTGGGGCATGGAGCGCAGGCCGCCGGTCACACTGTCGAGGTCGGCCATGGCTGCCAGCATCTGCACGATCTGCCGGCGCAGGCTGAGCATGCGCTGGTTGTCGGCCTGGGCTTCCTTGCTCTCGATTTGCAGCGACAACACGCTGCCCAGCAGCTCACAGGCGGTGCGGGTCTGGAAACTGACCCGCCGAGGCGCGGCATGGTGGCAGGACACCAGGCCCCACAACTGCCCGCGCACCACGATGGAGATCGACATCGACGCCAGCGTCTGCATGTTGCGCATGTACTGCAAATGCACGGGCGACACGGCGCGCAAGGTGGCGAAGGTCAGGTCCAGCGGTGCGCCGGTCAGGGGATTGTTGCCCGGTATCAGCGCCGATGGCTGGTAGTTGGCGTCTTCGATGACGCGAATACGGTTGGCCAGATAGAGTTTGCGAGCCTGATCCGGCACGTCGGACGCCGGGAAGCTCAGGCCGAGCATGCTTTCATAGCCATTGTCGGTGACTTCGGCGCTGACCAGCCCGTTGCCGTCGGCGTCGAAATGGTACGCCAGAATCCGACCGAAACCGGTGATGCGCTTGACCTCCGCCGCCGCGCGCTGACACAGCGCATCGATGGTCTCCATGTCGTTCATCTGACTGATGAAGCCGCGCATCAGCGGGTATACGTTGCCGTAGGCGGTGCTCATGTCCCCGGCCGGCTCGAACTCGGCGATCAGCACGCGGTCATGACGATGCACCATCATGGTCATCGGCTGACCAGCGCTCGAACCCTGCAGGAAACTCACGTCGCCCAGGTGGAAAGGGTTTTGCTCTTCATCGGGCAGCGCCTGCAGGCGCTGGAGCAGTAGCTCATGTTCGGCGAACACGCCGCAGAGCGCTGTGCCGATCAATGAATGCGGATCCAGGCCGAGCCAGTCGCTGACATTGGCGCTGACCTGAATGACTGTCGATGTCGCTTCATCGATGACCAGCACGAACCCCTGCGGCTGAATGCTGCCGGGGATCTGGATCGGTTCGCGTGCGCACTGCTCGATCGCGCCCTTGAGGGCGTCGTCGCTGAGGGTCAAGGTCTGGCTCCTTCACCTTCAACGTTTGGGCAAACGGCGTCGGCAATGTGTGCCCGAAAGGCGGCACGGATGGGAATGCCACACACGGTAACAAAAACCGACCGGCTCAAATACTCCGAACTCACTGATTGGCGAGAAAAAAACCATTCGTTCGCGTTAGCTGTCGACCATGGCCCGGACTTTCGACAGTAATTCCACCAGCTGGAAGGGTTTGAGAATCATGTCCATCCGTTCGCCCAGGAAATCCTGCCGGTTCAGTGCGTTCTCGGCATAGCCGGTCATGAACAGCACCGGCAAGTCGGGACGCCAGACTCGGCCACGCTGAGCGACCTCGCGACCGTTCATCTCCGGCATGCCGACATCGGTCAGCAGCAGGTCGATGGTGGCATCGTTTTCCAGACACGACAGCGCCGTAGCGACATCCGCCACCGGGGTGCAGCGATAGCCGGCATCGGTGAGCACTTCATTGACGAACATGCGCACCGAGGCCGTGTCTTCGACGATGAGCACGTGCTCCCCTGCCCCCTGTGCCGCGACGGCCATGGGCTGCTGCGGCTCGACGCCCTGCTCGTCCGCGGCCGGCAACATCAGGGTCACTTCGGTGCCGTGGCCAACGACGCTGCGAATCTGCACGTCGCCACCCGACTGCCGGGCGAAACCGTAGATCGTTGACAGGCCCAGGCCGGTGCCCTGGCCGATGGGCTTGGTGGTAAAGAACGGGTCGAACACCTTGTCGATCAGGTGGTGCTCGATGCCGACGCCGTCATCGCGCACGGTCAGGGCAATGTAAGCGCCGTCTGCCATGCGCGAATGACCCTGTGAGTAGGTCTCGAAGGTGCTGATCCAGATATTGCCGCCCGCCGGCATGGCGTCACGGGCGTTGATCACCAGATTGAGCAAGGCGCTTTCCAGCTGGCCCGCGTCGACCATGGCCACGGCGCTGCGCGAGGTCAGCTCAAGCCTCAGGCCGATGCCCTTGCCGATGGTGCGCGCCAGCAGATCTTCCAGAGACCGCACGTATTGATTGACGTCTGAAGCGCGGGTGTCGAGGGGCTGCTGGCGAGCGAAGGCCAGCAGGCGGTGGGTCAGCGCCGACGCGCTTTTCGCCGACGCCAGCGCGGCATCGGCATACACCAGGACCTTTTCCGTGCGGCCGTCTTCGGTGCGTTTCTTGACCAACTCCAGCCCGGTGACGATGCCGGTCAGCAGGTTGTTGAAATCGTGGGCGATGCCGCCGGTCAGTTTGCCGATGGCGTCCATTTTCTGCGCTTGCAGCAGTTGCTCTTCGGTCCGCGCGCGCTCGGCCACTTCATGGGCCAACCGGGTATTGACCGAATCCAGTTGCTGCAGGTGCGATTGCTCGCGACGTCGGTGCTCGGTGACGTCCTCGATGAACACCAGGCTCATGCCGCTGACCCGGTACGGCGAAACCTGCCACTCGGTCTCGCGCAGTTCGCCCTTGACCCGCATGCTCAGGGTGCCCATCCAGCGCTCGCCGGCTACCAGCGCCTCACGCAGCCCGTCCAGTGCCGAGCCCTGATCTTCGCTGAAGCTGCGCAGCACCGAACTGTCGCCAGCGTCCTGACCGATCAATTGGGCAAAGGCGTGATTGGCCTCATGGACTTTCAGGCTGCCGTCCATGACCGCAATCGGCGCCGACACGTTGGCGAAAATCTCGCGAAAGCGTTCTTCGCTGTCGCGCAGGGCGTGCTCGGTATCGCGCACCCGCAGCAACGTGCGCAGGGTGGCAAGCAACACATCAGGATCGACCGGGTGCACCAGATAGGCGTCCGCCCCAGCTTCCAGGCCGGTGACGATGTCACCGGTCTGGATCGACGCCGCGGACACATGCACCACCGGCAACAGCGCCGTGCGGGGTGCCGCGCGCAACTGACGAACGATGTCAAAGCCGCTCATGTCGGGCAGATTGACGTCGAGGATCAGCGCGTCGGGGATCCGCTCGGCGATCAGCGCCAGGCCTTCGGTGCCGGTACCCGCTTCCGACACCGTAAAACCCTGACGTTCCATGCGCCGACGCAGGGCGTAACGGGTCGCGGTGTTGTCATCGACGATCAGCAGCCGGGTCTCAGACTTCATCGGCAGGCTCCTGGGCCAGCGTCAGCGGAATCACCACATAGAACGTCGAGCCCACACCAGGCTCGCTTTCCACGCCCACCCGGCCACCGAGCAATTCGGCGAAACGTTTGCACAGGGACAGGCCCAACCCGGTCCCGCGCAAGCGTTTCTGCAGTGGCGAGTCGACCTGAATGAAGTCTTCGAACAACGCGCCATGAAGTTCCTGGGGAATGCCAATGCCGGTGTCGGTCACGGCAAAGCGAACCGAGGCCTCGGATTCCAGCCGTGCCGAGACGCGCACTTCGCCGCGCTGGGTGAATTTCAGGGAGTTGGAAATGAAGTTGCGCAGAATCTGCCCGAGCTTCTGGTCATCGGTGTAGAGCCTCGGCAGGCCCGCGGGCTCTTCAAAGATCAGGTCCACGGCCGAGGTGTCAACGATGGGCCGGAACATGCCGCGCAGCGCCGAGAACAGATCGAACATGTCGAACCAGGCCGGCGAGATGCTGATGCGCCCGGCTTCGATCTTCGCCAGATCAAGCAGGTCGTCGACCATGTCGCTCAATTCACGGGCAGCGTGACTGACGAACGCGACCTGTTTGTGTTGCTCGGGGCTCAACGGGCCGTCCAGCTCATCGGACAGCAGGCTGGCGATGCTCAGGATCGAGCCCAGCGGCGTGCGGAATTCATGGCTCATGTACGACAGAAAACGGCTCTTGAGATCCGACGCCTCGCGCAGTTGGTCGGCCTGATCTTCAAGCTCGGCGTAAAGCGCGAGCACGCCCTGATTGGTCTCATCCAGCTCGGCACGCAGCGACTCGGCCTCGGTGCGCAAGCGTTCGAGTTCGAGCCGGGTGTCGATTTCGATGCCGCAAGCGCCTTCTGGCGTCTCACCGGCGGTGTTGTCAGTCATCGAGCATCTCCAGAGCCATTGCCAATACCGTCACATCGTCCCTGCCCCGGCTGTAATCGCGGTGCAATACCGCGGCAATGATCGCCGGGTGTCGGTACATCAGACCGGGATAATCGCGAAGATTCCAACGCGATTGCAGACCGTCGCTGAACAGGATCAACAACTGCCCCGTGCAATCAGCGTAATCCATCGGTGCAACCTTGCGGTATTGCAGGCCGACGATGCCGGGGTGCGAAGGAATGCCTCGGGCTTTCTCATCGCCAATCAACGTCGCCCCGATATTGCCGATGCCGACAAAGCGCAGTCTGCCCGAGGCGCCGTCGAACTGCGCCAGTGCAGCGGCGCCACCACGGCTGCCGCGCATGTCGAAGTGCAAATCGTCGAGCAGTACGCCGGGGTCGGCGAAGGGGTTGCGAATGAACGCCCGGGCGCCCGCCATGCCCGCGTCTTCGGCTTCCGGACCGTGACCCAGGCCGTCGATCATCATGATCGACACCTGCTGTCCCTTGATCGCCACTTCCCAGACATCGCCGCAGGCCGGGTCATCGTGCAGCGAGTGCTGAGTGATGCCCATGCGCAGGTCCTTGAAGGAGGCCTTGCGCGGATAGAAGCGCGCCAGCAATACGCTGCCGCGGGGGTCGCTGTGCACGTCGAAGACCTGCGCCTGGCGCAGCACCGAGCCCAGGCCGATGCCTTGCGTGCCACGGGTGGAGAAGCCGTCGGTCATGCAGTTCTGGACGTCGAAACCCTTGCCCCGGTCGATGGCAAGGATCTCGACACCCGCCGCTGCGCCCGAGACGTCGCCCGGCAGCGCGCGCACGTGCAGCTCACCGCTCTGGGCATGCTTGATGATGTTGCTGGCCAGTTCGGTCACCACCAGCGCCACGCGGCCGCAATCTGTTTCGTCAAAACCCGCATCTTCAGCGAGTCTCTGCATCGTGCGCCGGGCATGGCCCACTTGACTGACATCCTCCACCGACAAGACCTGCGTCAGCTGACTGTGCAGGTTCAGGTCCATTTGCAGATCGTCACGCGCGTGCCCGCACCGGGTGAGGTGTCCAGCTCGAAATCGTCCACCAGCCGCTTGGCACCCGTCAGGCCAAGGCCAAGGCCGCCGCCAGAGGTCCAACCGTCGGTCATCGCCAGCTTGAGGTCGGGAATGCCGGGGCCTTCGTCGCGAAAGGTCAGGCGCAGGCCGACGCGCAGGCCGTCCTCGACGATCTGCCAGTCCATGTCACCGCCGCCACCGTAGACCATGGTGTTGCGCGCCAGCTCGCTGACCGCTGTGACCAGCTTGGTCAGGTCGATCAGGCGCATGCCGCATTCCTGGGCCAGCTTGCGCGCGGTCTGCCGGGCCAGCACTACATCCTGCTCGATGCGGATGGGTTGAGTGCCGCTGCTGCGCACGGTCATTGGGAATAGGCTCGCTCGCGCAGCAGCTTCATGCCGCGCTCGACGTTCAGTGCCGTGCTGACGCCGGGCAGGGTCATGCCCAGCTCCACCAGCGTGATAGCCACCGCAGGCTGCATGCCGACCAGCACGGTTTCGGCGTCCATGATCCGTGACAGGCCGGAAATCATGCCGATCATCCGGCCAATGAACGAATCGACCATGTCCAGCGCGGAAATGTCGATCAGCACGCCGCGTGCCGAGGTGCGGCTGATGCGCTCGGACAAGTCGTCCTGCAGCGTCAGCGCCAGTTGGTCATGCATGTCCACCTGAATGGTGACGAGCAGAAAGTCGCCCATCTGCAGAATCGGGATGCGCTCCATGGGCTCATACCGCCTTGGTGAGGGTGACGCCCAGACGGCGCAGGGCCAGTGCGAGGGCATCGGCCAGATTGGCTTTGGTGACGACGCCTTGCAGGTCCAGACCCAGGTGCACGATGGTCTGGGCAATCTGCGGACGCACGCCGCTGATGATGCAATCGGCGCCCATCAGCCGGATCGCCGTGACGGTTTTGAGCAGATGCTGAGCCACCAGGGTGTCGACGGTCGGCACGCCGGTGATGTCGATGATCGCGATTTCCGCGCCGGTGTCGACGATGCGCTGCAACAGCGATTCCATGACCACTTGGGTACGTTGCGAGTCCAGCGTGCCGATCATCGGCAGTGCCAGGACGCCGTCCCACAGCTTGACCACTGGCGTGGACAGCTCAAGCAGTTCTTCCTGCTGACGCTTGATCACCGCTTCACGGGACTTCTGATAGGTGCGGATGGTGTGAAGACCCAGACCGTCGAGCAGCTCGGACATCTGCAGCACTTGCTCGGCAATCAGCAACGGCTGGTCGGCGAAGGCATTTTGCAGCTGGGTGAACAGCGGGCCCTTGAGGGCGAAGATGAAGCTGGCAGTCTGCTGGGAATCCTGACCGGCCAACGCGCGCTGGCTGGATAATTTTTCCAGGAAGTGACGAACGTCATCCCACTCGGTGGTGGTGATGTTGGCGGAGCCGCCCTTCTCCAGCGTCGACGTCAGCAGGCGCAGGAAGTCGGCGACTTGCTGGCGGATTTCCTCGGGTTTGAGGTTACGCGTTGCGCCGCTGGCTTCCAGGTCGGCGTGCCATTGAACGGCCAGCTGCGATTCGGAGCGCTTGAGGGCGTCGACGGTGATTTGTTGTAATGCTGCCATGGGGGGTGGCTCCAGTGAGTGCGCGTCGAAAGCTTGAGTGGATCGACTTGAGCAGGCCTGTGAAATAAGCAGAGCGGTCTAAAACAGCGCGAAAACGTTGAGCAGCAGCGGGTTACCGGGCGCGGAACGGGACAATGCCTGGCTCGCCTGATCGCAGCCGCTGCAAAGGGCTTGAACCGGGCAGACGAAATACGCCTGCCGCGAGTTGGTGTCAAGGTAACATCAGCCCGTTTTCATTGTTTCTTTATCGGCGCGATCGGCGCGGACTTAAAACACACTGTCGACGACCTGCACATAGATGGAAAACGCTCCCAGCAAAAACCAGAACCCCGTGAAGAGCCATGGCGTGCGCATTGAAAACATCAGCGACTTGCGATAGCCCTTCTCGCTGGACTCGTGCTCACTGAACAGCGGCGAATCGTCATACGCCAACCCCATGGCCGGCTGACTGCTGAGCAACTGGGCCTGCTTGAAATGCCAGTGATCGATGATTTCGTACGCCGCGCGAATGCCGGGCCAGGCGTGCATGGAGCTGATCAGTCCGAGCAGTGTGAGAAAAGGCGGCACCACCAGCGTGAACATCTTGCCCCACTCCGGATTGAGGTTGGCCATCGACGAGGCGAAGGCAATGACCAGAAATGATTGCGCGGACAAATAGGCGTTGGTGCGGTTGGACAGGATCGCCGTCTCGTACTGGATTTCCTTGCGGTAGAAATCCAGCCGGTCTTTGGGCGATCCGAACAGCATGGCATCGGCCACCTGATCATTGGCCGGTGAAGCCTCGGGGGGCGGGTTGCTGCTGGTAATGATGGTGGGTGTTTCGATGTCGCGATTCACGAGGGTGCCTCCTGCAAATTTGAATGTGGGGCCGGCGTTCGCCGGTAAGCTTTCAGCAATCCCATCCTCACTTCAACGAACCCGATGCCCGCGCCATGCAGCGAACTCGCCGTTCTTCCACCCGCTGGGCAAACCAGGCCGTGGTCAGCTTGCGGGTGATCTTCGGACTTTCCAGCACGATGCCCGGCAAAATCGCCCTCGGCAGCGGTTTGCCGGCGGCTTTGTCGGCGATGGCGAAAATGTTCGCGTACAGCTCCGTGTCTTCGAAGGCCAGGGTCTCGCCCTTCTCCAACTGGCTGCGGATGGTCGTGTTGCGCATATCCAGCTGCGGGTAGAGGCTGCGCACGGCCAGTTCGGTCTGCCCCAGGGCGGGGCCGAAACCGTAGCTGATCAGGTCGCCATCCAGTGCCAGACGTTTGCCGGACACCCGCGCCAGGGCGCTCTGGAACGCCGCATTGCGACTGGCGTACCAGCCGGCGTTGAAGTCGGCGAAGCGGTACAGCGGTTTGTCGTAGCTGACCGGGTAACCCAGCAGGTGGGCGATGCCGAAGTACATGCCGCCGCGACGGCTGAACACTTCATGGCGAATAGAGCCCTCGACCGGATAGGGATAATCGCGGGCCTGCCGCTCGGCAAAGTCGATGCTGACCTGCATGGGTCCGGCGGTGTGCACTGGATTGAAGTTGCCGAACAGCGTGCGGCCCAGGGGCACCATGCCGATGAAGTCGTCGAAGATCGCGCTCAGGTCTTTCTCCGTGCGGGCAGCGCTCAGGCGTTCGTTGAAGGTCTTGCCGGTTGACGAGCGGATGTCCAGCGCGCTGCGCACCAGCAGATTGGGGATGTGCGCCTTGCTGGCGCGACGGTCGATCTCGTCTTGGGCGATCTTGCCCATGCCAGGCACGGCCGGGTCGACCTGAAAGTTGGATTCCTGCTCGGTCACGGCCAGCACGGAGCAGAGGTTTTCAACGCTCGGATTGATTTTCTGTGCGTCGAAGGCGCGCTGAATGTCCTCGGCCCAGCCCTGGCGGTCGGCGACATTGGCGGGCAACAACCGCACAATTTCACTGCGCACCACCGCGGGGTCCGGCGCGGGTTCCTGGCTGCGTTGCGAGCTGCAACCGGCGAGCAGTGTCAGCACGATCAGGCTGGCTAGGGCATGGAGGTGGCGGCTGATTCCGTTCACGGGCATGACTTCTCGTTGGTTACTCAAATAAGGTGGCGGCTTATGGACACCGACAACCGCCGCTGATTCAAACGGGGCTTGTGCCTTGATAGCAGGGCCGCGCTCAGCAGGGACAGCATCGGACGGCGCGCCGCACAATCGATGTCTGTACGCACCGGCCCCTTCCCGGCTGAAGCCGGTCCTACTATCACTCCGCGCGCCCGCCAGGACCGGCTTTAGCCGGGAAGGCGTCAATCATTACACTGCAAAATTGATGTCGTACGCACTGGCCCCTTCCCGGCTGAAGCCGGTTCCACAAAAAGCATCGCGTTCAACCTGTGTAGCGGGAGTGGCCCTACGCTCGGGCAGGCATTACTCTGACCCACCCCACTCATTCAACAAGGAAGCCCGAATGTCCAGCACAGCGCTCATCGTAGTCGATATCCAGAATGACTACTTTCCCGGCGGTAAATGGCCACTGGCAGGGGCCGACGCCGCCGCTGACAATGCCGCCAGGGTCATTCAGGCCGCCCGCGACGCCGGGGACCTGATCGTCTTCATCCGCCATGAGTCCGGCGCCGACGCGCCTTTCTTCACCCCCGGCTCCGAGGGCGCGAGGCTGCACCCCAAAGTCCTGAACCTTGAAAGCGAACCGGTGGTGCTCAAGCATTTCCCCAACTCGTTCCGCGAAACCGGGCTGCAAGCGCTGCTCGAAGACAAGAGCATCGAGAACCTGGTGATCATCGGTTCCATGAGCCACATGTGCATCGACGCCACTACCCGCGCGGCGGCGGACCTCGGCTACACCGTCAAAGTCATTCACGACGCCTGCGCCAGCCGCGACCTGGAGTTCGAAGGCAACGTAGTGCCGGCGGCCCACGTCCACGCGGCATTCATGTCAGCGTTAGGCTTTGCCTATGCCGAGGTGCTGAACACCGAAACCTATCTGGCCCTATGAAGGAGAAACCAATGAGCGAGAAGAAAGCCGACATTCTGGTCTGGGGACCAATGCATGCATCGCTGATGCACAATCTTGAGCGCGATTACAGCGTGCACAAACTCGCCGACATCAACGACATCGACGCCTGGGCCAGCCAACACGGGACCAAGGTGCGCGGCGTCGTCACCAGCGGCGTGTTTGGCACCGACAACGCCATCCTCGACCGCCTGCCGAACCTGGAAGTGGTCAACAGCTTCGGCGTCGGCTATGACGCGGTCGACACTGACTACCTGACACGCCGTGGCATCAAGCTGAGCAACACCCCCGACGTGCTCAACAACGCCGTCGCCGAAACCGCCATGGCGCTGATGCTCTGCGTGTCCCGCCGCATCAGCCAGGCCGAGCGCTTCGTGCGGGCCGGCCAGTGGCCCGACGGCAAATTCCCCCTCGGCAACGACCTGTGCGGCAAGACCTGCGGCATTGTCGGCCTGGGCAAGATCGGCAAGACCATCGCCAGACGCGCCGCTGCGTTCGAGATGAACATCGCCTACTTTCGCCGTGGCCGCGCTTACGACGATGTGGCCTACCGGCACTACGACAACCTTCAGCACCTGGCCCAGGACTCGGACTACCTGATCGTGATCGTTCCCGGCGGCCCGGACACCCAGCACCTGATCGACGCCGAAGTGCTCCGGGCACTCGGTCCCAAATCATTTCTGATCAACGTCGCCCGCGGCACCGTTGTCGACGAGAAGGCCCTGGTGGCCTCGCTGCTGGCCTCGGAAATCGCCGGCGCCGGCCTCGACGTGTTCGAAGACGAACCCAATGTGCCAGCCGAGCTGTTGAAGCTGGACAACGTGGTGCTCACCCCGCACATCGGCTCGGGGACCTACGAAACGCGCCAGGCCATGGCCGATCTGGTGTTCGCCAACGTCAGTGATCATTTCGAGAAAGGGACGCTGGTCACGCCGGTCGAGCTGTAACCGGCGTTTCACGTGCAGGCCTGACGATAACGACGTCGGCCTGCCTGCGAGCCGTTTAAATCCCGGCACCCGCGACCCACGGGCTGGACGCGCCGTACCGTAAGTCAGTGCCCGAACATCGAGGCCAACTTTTCTGGATAATGCCGGTCGAACGGCCCCACCCCGGATTCCAGACATCTGCACATGCATTCCGATCAAGCAACCTGATCGAGAAAGAAGGAGAACCCCGCTTGAATATTGCCGGCGTCATTTTTGACTGCGACGGAACCCTGGTTGACAGCGAACGGCTGGCCGCCGGCCTGCTGCGCGACATCCTCAACAAACACCAGGTTTTACTGAGCGTCGACGAAGTGCTGCAACGCTTTCGGGGCGTGCAGTTTGCGCTGTGCCTGGAAGGCCTGTGCCGCGATTACCCATGGTTGCCAGGCGACGACATCGAAAGCGAATTCCGCGCACGCACCCTGCCGCTGCTCCGTGAACGGCTGGAAGAAATGCCCGGCGCTGTCGAGTTCGTGCGTAACCTGGCGCTGCCTAAGTGCGTCGCCTCCAACGGCCCGCGCAGCAAGATCGAAACCTGCCTGAGCACGGTCGGCCTGCTGGACGTATTCCACGGCCTGATCGTCAGCGCTTATGAAGTGCAATCGTGGAAACCCTCCCCGATCCTGATCGAACACGCCGCCGAATTATTGGGCCTGCCGCCCACTCAGTGCCTGTTGGTGGAAGACAGCATTCCGGGCGTTGAAGCCGGGCTGGGTGCCGGCGCGCAAGTAGCGGGTTACGGCGACACGGATTTTTCGGCGTTCATGGACAACGCCAACTTCCATCGTGTCAAAGATTTCGGTGAATTGAAGGAATTGGTACAGCGCATCAGTTGATCGACCGGTCATCTATCCGATCGGCCCTTGTTCATCCCCGGCTAACTCGATACTGTACATAAAAACAGTATCGAGAAAATCCATGCAGCTGATCGACAAGCTGAGCATCCTCGCCGACGCCGCCAAGTACGACGCCTCCTGCGCCAGCAGCGCAGCGCCCAAGCGCAGCTCCGAAGGCAAATCCGGCCTCGGATCGAGCAATGGCATGGGCATCTGCCACAGCTACACCCCTGACGGGCGCTGTGTCTCGCTGCTGAAAATCCTTCTCACCAATTTCTGCCTGTACGACTGCCAGTACTGCGTGAACCGCCGTTCCAGCGACGTGCCGCGGGCACGTTTCAGCCCGGAAGAAGTGGTCAGCCTGACCATGGACTTCTACCGCCGCAACTGTGTCAGCGGCCTGTTTCTCAGCTCCGGGATCATCCGCTCGGCGGACTACACCATGGAACAGCTGATTCGCGTGGCCAAGCTGCTGCGTGAAGACCACGAATTCCGTGGCTATATCCACCTCAAGACGATCCCCGAAGCCGACCCTGCGCTGATCGAAGAAGCCGGGCGCTACGCCGACCGTCTCAGCGTCAACATCGAACTGCCGACCCAGCTTGGGTTGCAAACCCTCGCGCCTGAAAAGGAAATGGGCTCAATCAAGCAGGCGATGCAGACCATTTACACCGGTCAACAAACCGTGCTCAACGAGCCGCGGGCGCCGAAATTCACGCCAGCCGGGCAAAGCACGCAGATGATTGTCGGTGCCGACGAGACCGATGACAGCACCATCCTGCACACCGCTGAGTCGCTGTACGGCGATTTCCGCCTAAAGCGCGTCTACTATTCGGCGTTCAGCCCGATTCCCAACAGCCCGAAAAGCGTGCCCCACGCTGCGCCACCGTTGATGCGCGAGCACCGCTTGTATCAGGCCGACTTCCTGCTGCGCAGCTACGGCTACAGCGCCAATGAGTTGCTGCAAGGCCCGGGGCATCTGGCCCTGGACATTGACCCGAAGCTGGCCTGGGCGCTGGAGCATCGCGACATCTTCCCGCTGGACCTCAACCGCGCGGAACCGGCGATGATCGCGCGGATCCCCGGCATCGGCATTCGCACCACCAAGCGTCTGGTCGAACTGCGCCGCCAGCGCCGCATCCGTTACGAAGACCTGACCCGGCTGCGTTGCGTGCTGGCCAAGGCCAAGCCATTCATCATTACCAGCGACTACCATCCCCGCCAGGCCGAAAGCTCGAGCATCGATCTGCGCGAGCAGCTGCGGGACAAACCCCAGCCGCAACAGATGGCGCTGTGGGGATGATCATTCTCGATTGCGCGGACTCATTCGACACCTGGCGGCAGCAGGCGCGCTGGCTGATGAGCCACCAGATCAACCCGGATCAGGTGAGCTGGAGCGTGCAGCAGGACGCTGACCTCTTTGCCAGCGACACCCATTACCCGGACGAACCCGGCCCTTTTCGCGCGCGCATTCCCCTTGAGTTGCTGGAACTGCTGCAGAACGCCGCACAGTTCTGCGGCGACCAGCGCTGGACGCTGCTCTACGAAGTGCTCTGGCGAGTCAGTCACGGTGATCGCACGGCCATGCTGGCCGGCGACAAACTGGGCAGCGAACTGCACCGGCGCCTCAAACAGGTCAGCCGCGAAGCCCATCACCTTCATGCGTTTCTGCGTTTCGTGGCGCTGCCGGTGATCGATAATGCCGAAGACGTTGCGGCCAAGGCGGCGTTACTGGAAATGACGTGCCTGCCGGAATACGTCGCCTGGCACGAGCCCGCCCATGACATTCTGCGCACCGCCAGCGAGCATTTCATCGGGCGCATGGGTCGTCATCGCTGGATGATCGCGACGCCAAAGGACGGCGTGTTTTATGACGGCGTGCAGCTGATTCATCAGCCTGTATGCCCGGAGGCCTGGCAGTCGCTGGCGCGCAACGCCGACGATCCCCACGGCAATTTGTGGCTGACCTACTACAGCCACATTTTCAATCCGGCGCGGCTCAATCCGAAAGTCATGCAGGGCCATCTGCCGGCGCGGTTCTGGAAGAACCTGCCAGAGGGGCCATTGATTCCGGCATTGATCAGCGAAGCGCGCACCGGCGGGCAGCGTGATGGTCAGGCGCGGGAGATTGCCGAGCGGCGCGGCAAAGTGATTCGTGGCAAACCCACGCCCTCGCCTGCGGCGGACGCCCAGTAGGCAGCGCGGTTGGGCTCAGGTCCCCGGTGAGACTCACTGATCCAGGCTGTTGACGGGCTCAAGCTCACGATGGGCGGCGGTCTGCATTCCGGCGGTACTGGTCGGCGTGCCCAGAGCAGTGCCGAAAAAACGCACGGCTTCCGTGCTCAGGTCGCGGTGAATGCTTTCGCGATTGACGCCGATGGCATCGGTGCACAGCCCAGGCTGGGTGGCGCGTTGCTCGTCATCACAAGGCGCCATGAACACAAAGTGCCCTGCCCCGGCGAACAGTTTGAAATCCGAAACGTCGGGCAGCTTGCGCGCCAGCGCTTCGGCGTTCTTGTCGATGGCGAGCAATTCGTCTCCGTCGCCGCTGTAAAGCAATACCGGCACGTGCACGTCAGCCAAGGTCTGCCGACCGAACATCAATCCCAGCGGCGCCATCAACATCAATGCGCCCACACGGGGGTCAGCCTGGGCGTGCAAGTCATCGCGATCTGCGACCAGTTCGCCCTGGGTTTTACAGGCATCACGATCCTGGGGGCGCTCGGTGCAGTAATGGCGCAGACGCTGCAGATCAGGCTGGGCGCCGGCGAGAATCAACGCCGTTTCGCCCCCCGCCGAATAGCCGATCACGCCGACGCGGCGCGCGCTGATGTACGGCGACAGCATCGGGTCGATCAATGCGGCACTGATGGCTTCGGATATTTGCAGCGGACGACCGTAGAGATTGCTCAGGCTGCCCAGGCGGCTGTGGTCCATGTAGTTGTCGCCCGGATGAAACACCGCCACAACGACAAATCCCTTGCGCGCCAGTGACGTCGCCAGGTCGTGTTGCGCCAGCGGCGTGCCGGTGTTGCCGTGGGACAGCATCAGCAGCGGGAAACGACCCATGGCAATGGTGGCGTCCTCGGAAGCTTCAATGGGATAACCCTGAACGCGGGTGATGTGCTCATCGTCGGTGGAGGGGTAAAAGGCGTAGGCGTGCATGGGCCGGGAATCCAGCGGATCGAGGAACGTCAGCTCGTGAAAGCCCACACTCCAGCTCTGTAGCTCGCTGGCCTGCACCGAAATCAGGCTGCCCAGCAGGCTGATCATCATCACTGCACAAAGACGCATCATTGCAATGCCCCTCACCTTATCAATCCATGCCTGCCGATTCAGACGCTCAAGGGATGAAGCCCCGCAAAAACGGCGTCTGTCGCTATCTGACCCTTGGGGTTCGATAACATTCCGAAACGTTTGAGGATCAATAGTGCACAAGGCGGGCCAAGCTCGATGAATTGAAGACATCGGCCGCCGTTTGACGCAGAACCGACCGGATGGGCCGGCATTCTACGGGCCTGGAGAAGGTTACGCGCAAAGAAGTCATAAAGGCTGTCGCCCGGCTGAACGCGCGACCGCAAAACGACGAAAGCCCTGCCATCCATCGGCGTGTGGGCCGATGGTGACAGGGCTTTCAGGTGGCGCTTTTTTCGCTTAGAGCCGCTTCGCCCCCTTGGCGGGGACGCTCGCTGCGTGGTCGGGCTTAGGCGAACAGCGTTTCGCTGATGTGCTTCTGCGCGGCGGCCATGGCAGCGGCACGCGGCTCGTCGCCATAAGCCAGGCCTTCGGCCACGACGAAGTGCAGATCCGTGACGCCGATAAAGCCGAAGACCACTTTGAGCAGGTCGTCATGGCCAACACCGCTCGGCAAGCCCTGATGCAGACCGCCCGTGGTGGAAACGATGATGACTTTCTTGCCCTTGCACAGACCTTCCGGGCCCGCTTCGGTGTAGCGGAAGGTGCGGCCCGCCACACAGATGCGGTCGATCCACGCTTTCAACTGACTCGGGATGCTGAAGTTGTACATCGGCGCACCGATCACCACCACGTCAGACGACAAAAACTCTTCCAGCGTCGCTTCATTGGTGTCGACTTCAAGCGTCTGCGCCGCGTCGCGGCCTTCCACCGGCGTACCGGCAGCGGCCAGCGTGGCGCCGGAGAAATGATTGAGTGGCGCGTTCGCCAGATCCCGGTACACCACCTGCGTGTCCGGGGTGATAGCGGTGAAAGACTGAACGACACTGCGGCTCAACTGACGCGAAGCGGAGTGATCGCCGAGGATGCTGGAATCGAGGTGCAAGAGTTTCATGAAGTGCTTCCCAAGGTGAGAATCGCCGCCTGGCGATCAAGTGGCGTCATCCTACCTGATGGGGTAATGCGTGATTAGAGGGTGGAAATGCGATAGATCGTCCCGCATACAGGACAATCGAAACCCCGGCCCTGGGTTGGTCTGAGTGTTGGTCCGAGGCATCCGCGAAAATGCCGGCATCGATGGCGTTCACTCCGGCCCCTTCCCGGCTGAAGCCGGTCCCACTAAAAGCATCGCGTGCGGCAGTCAGTCCCATTGCTTGTCTCATGTGCTCGCCGCGCGACTGGATTTTGCCGCCCATACGCTGTCCAAACCCATGTTCGCGGGATCAGTGGCAGCACCGTCCTGCGTCATTTAGCCCGCGACCGATGTGCTTGCCTGGAGGCCCGATGAATCTGCACACGCCCCTGACCGACGACGCCGGCTCTGCGCCTCAGCAGGACTGGTTCTCACCTGAGCACCGCGCCCGGATCGACGAGTTGATTGCCAGGCTCAACACCAGTGACACCCGGGAAAGCGTGTCGCGTTATCACGCCATGGCCGAGGGGTATTTGTTAGGGCTGCTGGACAGCTATCACGTGAGCGTCGAGCACCACGACGCCGTACGCCAATATCTGCACAACCTGGCCATTGCGCGGCTGAAAGCGGTGAAGCCAAAGCTGCGCAGGTGAGCACCCGCTATTTAGCCAATGATGATCGTCCCGGCCGCAATGACCACGCACGCGAGGATCTTGCGCACGGTCAGCGACTCGCCCAAAAACAGATACCCGAGCAATGCGGCAAACAGCACACTCGTCTCACGCAGGGCCGACACCGCTCCCATGGGCGCGAGGGTCATCGCATAGATGACGATGCCGTAGGCCAGCAGCGACACCACACCTCCGCCCAACGAGGCGACCAAACCGGGCCGCACCGTGAACAGACTGCGTGCGTCCCGCAGACAGATGTAAGTGATCGGCATCAGTACACCCCACAGGGCGCACATCCAGGCGGTGTAAGCCATTGGCGCGCCGGACAGACGCCCGCCGATGCCGTCCGTCACGCTATAGGCCGCAATGAAACACCCGGTGCCCAGCGCATAAGGAAGGCTGGGGACATCCAGTTTGCGGCCTTTGAACGCGAGGGAAATAATCCCCGCTGACACCAGTGCAATGCCGATCGTCGCGCCGGTATCGACCACCTCCCCCGCGAAGATCGACGCACATAGCGTAATCAACACCGGCGATGAACCCCGGGAGATTGGATAGGTTTGCCCGAGGTCGCCGCTGCGATAGGTGCGCACCAGAAACAGGTTATAGCCGACATGCAGCAGCGCCGAGAGCACCGCGTAAGGCCAGCTCTCCCGCGCCGGGGCATCCATGAACAGTGCTCCGGCCAGGCTGACGATGGCCACCGCCACGCACATGACGGTCATCGACCAGAGCTTGTCGCCACCGCCGCGCAGCAAGGCATTCCAGCTGGCGTGCAGCAAAGCGGCGAAGAGGATTAACAGGATGATGTGAGTAGGCATGGGGCCGATCTTAGTCAGGCTGACAGAAGAAACGAAAGCGAAGTCTTCTCATTGGATGATGAGCAATTCCTCATGCTTCAGTCATAACTGAGGCCGGCTGAGGTCGATTCCTCAATCAGCCAGTCGCGAAAGCTGGCGACGTGGGGCTGGGTTTCGACCCCCTTCGGGCAGACGAAGTAATAGGCCACGGGCGAGGGAAACGGCACGTCGAATAACCTGATCAGAGTGCCGTCGCGCAGCTCTTTTTCCACGTGGCCACTGCGAACGAGGGCGATGCCCTGCCCCAGCAAAGCCGCTTCCACGGTCATGTTGGTGTCGGGGAAACGCACGCTTTCCTTGAGCGAGGTAACACCCAGGCCGATGTTCTGGAACCACACCTCCCATTTCGGCACCAGATCCGAACCGTCCCGGGCCAGCAGCGGATAACGCAACAACTCGGCCGGCTCCCGGGGCATGCCGAAGCGCTTGAGCAAGTCAGGGCTCGCCACGGGAAAAATGTGTTCCCTGAACATGAATTCCGAGTGCAGCGCAGGGTAGTTGCCTCTGCCCAGACGGATCGCCACGTCGGCCTCGCCGCTGGCAAAGTTGATGGCCGTGTCTGTGCTGTCCAGCGTGACGAGGATTTCCGGATGCAGTTGCGACAGATTGGGCAAGCGCGGCAGCAGCCATTTCAGCGCGTAGGAATAGGTCGTACTGACCTTGAGCCTGACCCGGCCGTTCTCTTCCCGAAGGTCCGCGAGCGTCGCCTCCAGGTTCATGAAAAACGTCCGTACGATCGGCGCCAGGGCCGCCCCGGCCGGCGTCAGGCTTAACGTCTTGCCGCGCTGAAACAGCTGCACGCCCCAGATGTCTTCAAGATGTTTTAATTGGTGGCTGACCGCACTTTGGGTAACGTGCAGCTCCTCGGATGCGGAGGTAAACGTCCCGTGACGGGTGGCGACCTCGAAGGCGCGCAAGGTGGCGGTAGGTGGCAGGTCTCTCATCTCATCGGGCCTCGGGGGGCATGAACGAAGCTGCCCACATCATGAATGACGGCTCATGGTAGAACATTATTCAAATCGACAGAGGGAACGATTCACTTATGACCGGACAGATCATCTACAGCGTGAAAGGCGAGAGTGACGAACTCAAGGCGGCGGTCGCCAGCGCACAGGCTACCTTCAATTTCTTCTGGCGTGAGCTGTCATGGGAGGCCCGCCGAATCGTCAAAAGTCTGGACATGGCGGCGGTCAAAATGTCTTTCGTGCTGGACGCCGATGACCCCGACATCCCCGGCGTCGAAAACATGTGGGTCACCGACATCGAGTTCGACGGGGAGTCCATCAGCGGCGTGCTGATGAACGAACTTCGCTGGTTCACCTCACTGAAGGCGTCCGACCCGGTAACGCTCCCGCTCGCAGCCCTCAACGACTGGATGTACGTTCGCGAAGGGCATGTCTACGGAGGCTTTACCGTCGATGCGCTGCGCAGCGGAATGTCTACAGATGACCGCGAAGCCCATGACCGCGCCTGGGGCCTGAATTTCGGAAAGGCCGGCAGCGTTGAAGTGGTGCCCGCTGAAGAAGGCCGGCCGCCGCGGCTGCTGTCCCGAAATCTGGATCTCCCGCAGGACCGAAAGACGCTGGCCGCCCTGGAACGCACCGAGCATCCGATGGCGCTTAACATGCGCGACAAGGTCGAAGAAGGGTTGCAACAGCATCCGGAAGTGATCCACGAGCTGGATGCCGGCGGGTGGTTGCTCCTGCATCGCGAAGTGCTGGCGGGCAATTACACGGTGGTTCGGTCGCTGCTGCGCCACGGTGCGGATCCGCTGACACCCAACTGCAACGGCCAGACCTCGCTGGCGCTGGCGAGCGTTGCCGGTTGGCAGCGTATCGTGGATCTGCTTGAGGGGAAGGACTCGGACCACGTTGATCCGGTCAAACGCAAGGAAATCCCTGGCATGCCCTTGGGTCTGGCGCTCATCGCCGCAGCGCTTGCATGGCTCTATTACTTGGTGATCTACCCCATACGCACGGCGGCGGCCGGTCTTGGCAGCCAGATTCAGGGTCCGCTCCAGTTTGCGGCTGCGTTGCTCTTGCTCGGCTGCGGGCTCGCGGCCATGGGCCCCTGGTACTCAAGGCTGCGTCTGCGCACCCCGCGAGCGGGAAATAGCCGCGTGCTGGATCTGATGGCGATGCTCGGCTTATGGGTGCTTGGCTATGCGCTGTATGACTGTTTGGGCCGCTACCTCGTCAGTCTTCGTTATTGACGCAGTGCGCGCAGTCAGTGAAATCGAGTATGGACTCCAATGTGGGACCGGCTTTAGCCGGGAAGGCGTCAGGCGTCACACCGCAAGCTTGATGGCGTTCAAACTACCCGCTTCCCGGCTGAAGCCGGTCCCAGCAAAGCATCCCGTGCAATCAGTGAAAGGCGGCCGCATCGTCGAAATCGGCGCCCGCGATCAGGTGCTGCACAACCCGCAGCATCCCTATACCCGCCGCCTGCTCTCCGCAGTGCCGGTGCCCGAAGTGGGCCGGCGCCGGGATTTCAAGAGCCTGCTCAAAGAGCTGGACCGGCCTGATCCGATCAAGACAAAGGATTTTGTCGCGCCGGTGCAGCGGTTTTCGGCGGTGGCGGTGGATCATTGGGTCGCGGTGGAGTGATAAAAGCAGTGACCGCTTATTAACGCTTTTCGGCCGTCAACGGCAGCATGCGGCGCAGGGTGTTGTCGCGGACAAAGTAATGATGGAAGAGCCCTGCTGCGGCGTGGACGCCGATCAGCCAATAGCCCAGGTTGCCGGCCCACTCGTGCCAGCCTTTGATTTGTCTGGCCAGATCAGGGTCGACGGCCAGGGGTGACGGGAGGAAGAAGCCGAAGTACGGCATCGGCTTGCCACCCGCCGACAGCATCAGCCAGGCCAGCACCGGTGTCGCGATCATCAGCGTGTAGAGCAGCCCATGAACGAGGTGTGCCATCCCGAGCTGCCAGGTACGAGGGGTCGGCGTGATGGGAGGCGCCTTGTGCATCAGCCTGCCGAGCAGGCGCAGCCAGACCAGTGCAAATATCGACAGGCCGAACATCCCGTGCATGCCTAACGCCAGCGAGCGCAGCGTGCTGCCCCGGGGCGCGAAGCCTTTCAGCTCGATACAGGCGTAAACGCCGACGAACAGCGCCAGCATCAGCCAGTGCAGGGACATCGACAATCTGGCGTACCGGTGTGGGGTTGACTTCATCGTGGGCGCTCGCTGAGTGGGGAGGATGTTGCTGATTTCCGCGCACCTTGGGGCCACTGTCTTAAGGCAGTCTGAAGACGTGGCGCAGATCGCCAGGAAAGCCAGACCCGACAAATTTCTCACCTTCAGACTTCGTTAAGAATCGACACCGATACTCCACCCCATCACCACTGGGGAGGAGCCACACCCATGCAGGGTCTGGACTGGAATAACCGATTACCACAGCACTCAATGCCGTCCGGTGCGCTGCCTCTGGATTTCCTGCCTATGGGATTCGGCGCGGCGCAATCACCGGCCCTCTCGCTCAATCGTGCGCTGTCGCAGGAGCCCCTGCGCGACGCCTACGAGACGTTCATCCAGCATCGCTTCCGCCAGGCGCACAACGCCGAGATCCGCAGCTTCATGCCGGAGCTGTTCGGACTGCACGACAACACCGGCACGCTCTGCGCCGTGGCCGGCGTGCGTGTGGCGACCTCCGGCAGGCTGTTTCTGGAGCGCTATCTCGATCAGCCTGTCGAGCAGATGATCGAAGCCCATGCAGACAGGCCAGCGGACCGTCAGGGCATCGTCGAGGTGGGCAACCTCGCCGCCAGCAACTTGGGCAGCGCGCGGCTGAGCATCATCACCGTGACCTGGCTGCTCGCCATGAGCGGCCTGGAATGGGTGGCGTTCACCGGCAACGCCGGACTGGTGAACAGCTTCAATCGCCTCGGGCTGCGCCCCGTCACCCTCTGTGCTGCCGACCCTATGCGTCTGGGCGAGGACCGCCACGCATGGGGTCATTACTACGACACGCAACCGAACGTGCACGTCGGCGACATCCGCGCAGGCTTTCTGCATTTGAGCAGCAGTGGCGTGTTTGAACGCTTCGGGCTGCCCCTGACACTGGAGGACAGCTGCCATGTCGCCTGAACTGACCGGCTTCCGCCAGCGCATCACCGATCTCGCCTCCAAGCAGCCCGATGCGTGCGCGCTGTGGGGCGATGACCTGAAACTGAGTTATGCCGAGCTGGATGCAGAAATCAATCTGCGTCAGGAGAGGCTCAAGGACCTGGACGCCAGGGTCGTGGCCCTGGCCCTGGAGAATGGCCCGGACCTGCTGATCTGGGACCTGGCGATCCTCTTCGCAGGCCTGGCCTGTGTGACGCTGCCGCCGTTCTTCAGCCCAGCGCAGCGCCTTTATTGCCTGGAGCAGAGCCAGGCCGACGTGGTCATTGCGGACGACGACTATGCCGATGAGCTAACCCCGTCTGTGTTTCATCATCAGGACGGGTTCTGGCTGCGGGCCAACCGTCAGACTTCTCCCCTGCCCCCTGGCGCGGCAAAGCTGACGTTTACCTCCGGCACGACCGGCACGCCCAAAGGCGTCTGCCTGGACGCCGCAAGCGTACTAACGGTTGCCCTGGAGCTGCAGCGCGCCAGCGAATCTCGCCAGCCCGCCCACCACCTTTCACTCTTGCCGCTGGCGATCCTGCTGGAAAACGTTGGCTGCTACGCCGCGCTCTATGCCGGCGCGATGCTGAGCCTGCCCAGCCAGCGAGCCTTGGGGATTCAAGGGGCCAGTGGCGTGGAGTTGCCGCGTCTGCTGTCAACGCTGGCGGCGCGCCAGCCCCACAGCATGATCCTCGTCCCGCAGCTGTTGTTGCTGCTGGTCAGCGCTTGCGAAATGCGCGCGTTTAACCCGGCGGCGTTGCGTTTCATCGCGGTGGGCGGCGCCAAAGTCAGCCATGAGCTGTTGCTGCGCGCCGAAACCCTCGGCATGCCGGTGTACGAAGGGTATGGCCTGTCGGAATGCTCGTCGGTGGTGGCCCTCAACCGTCCCGACGCCCATCATCCCGGCAGCGTCGGCAAACCCTTGCCCCATGTGCAGATACGCCTGGCCGAGGACGGCGAGGTCCTGATTCGCGGGTCGCGGATGCGGGGCTATCTCGGCGATGCAGACCCCGCACCCGAGTGGTGGCCGAGCGGCGATCTCGGCGAGTTTGATGCCAACGGCTACCTCTACCTTCACGGCCGCAAGAAGCATCAGTTCGTGACCAGCTACGGTCGCAACGTCAACCCTGAGTGGGTCGAGGCCGAACTGACCCAACGCGGTCTGATCGCTCAAGCACTCGTCTACGGCGAAGCCCTGCCTCGCAATCATGCGCTGCTGTGGCCGTTGCGCCCGGACATCACCGACGCGCAGATCCACAGCGCTGTCGCCCAGGCCAACCAGGCGCTGCCCGACTACGCACGCGTCCACAGCTGGACCCGTCTCGATCAGCCTTTCACCACCGCCAACGGCATGGCCACTGCCAACGGCCGACCCCGGCGCGACGCCATTCTGGCGAATTACCGACATCTGTTCACTGAGCCCACTCGAGCAAAGGACCTTCAATCATGAGTTTTTTCCAAACCCTGCAAGACGCCACCCGCACCGAGCGCGAGACCTTGTTCAATCTGCCCGTTATCCATCAGGCGCTGCACGGCGAAGTCTCGCTGGAGAGCTATCGCGCCTTCCTGACCCAGGCCTATTACCACGTGCGGCATACCGTGCCGTTGATGATGGCCTGTGGCGCCCGGTTGCCGTCGCGACTGGAATGGCTGCGAGGCGCAGTCTGCGAGTACATCGAAGACGAATACGGCCACGAGCAGTGGATCCTCAATGACCTGCGCGCCTGCGGTGGCGATGCTGATGCCGTGCGCGACGGTACGCCCGGCCTGCCCATTGAGCTGATGGTCGCCTACCTCTACGATCTCATCGCCCGGGGCAATCCGGTGGGACTGTTCGGCATGGTCAATGTGCTGGAAGGCACCAGCATCGCCCTGGCCACCCATGCCGCCGGCAGCATTCAGCAGCGCCTGGGACTCCCGGCCACTGCGTTCAGCTACCTGAGTTCCCACGGCAGCCTCGATGTCGGCCACATGGAGACCTATCGCACGCTGATGGACCGTCTCGAAGACCCGCAGGATCAAGCGTCCGTGATCAAGGCCTCGAAAGTGGTGTACGGCTTGTACACCGAGATGTTCCGTCAGTTGCCCCTCGTACACGCCGAACCCGTGAAGGAACTCGCCCATGCGTCTGTCTGAAACCCGCGTGGTGCTGACCGGCGCCAGTGGCGGCATCGGCATGGCCATTGCCGAAGCGCTGTGCAGCCATGGCGCTGAAGTGCTCGCCGTGTGCCGCCATCAGGAGCCACTGCTGCCGTTGCAACAGCAGTACCCGCATCTGTTGCACGGGGTGAAGGCCGATCTGACCACCGCCGAAGGTCGTCAGCACGTGCTGATGACCGCGCAGGCGATGGAAGGGGTCAACCTGCTGATCAACGCCGCCGGCATCAATCATTTCGCCATGCTGGAACAGTTGCCGGGGCACGAGATCGATTCGATGCTCGACATCAACGTGAATGCGCCGATCCAGCTCACCGGCCTGCTGTTGCCGCTGCTGCGCCAGGCCAGCCGCGCCATGGTGGTCAATGTCGGTTCGACCTATGGCTCGATCGGCTACGCCGGTTACGCCACGTATTGCGCGAGCAAGTTTGCGCTGCGCGGGTTTTCCGAAGCCTTGCGCCGCGAACTGGCGGACACCCGGGTGGGCGTGTTGTACGTCGCCCCGCGCGCCACCCGCACCACGATGAACAGTCCCGCAGCACGCGCGCTCAACTCTGCCCTGAAAACCGCCGAGGACGATCCGCAGACGGTCGCCGCCGCCGTGGTCCGTGCGATCGTCGGTAATCAGCGTGAGCTTTATATGGGCTGGCCTGAACAGTTCTTTGTGCGCCTCAACAGTCTGCTGCCTGCCGTGGTGGACCGTGGGCTGCGCAAACATTTGCCCCTTATTCGCCGACTCAGCAGCGCCCCCCTCGAAAAGAGCACCAAGCCATGAAACGTCTACTCGTCGTACTGCTCGCCACCTTCGCCCTGCCAGTGTGGGCACTGGATGCACCTGACCAGCAACGCCTGACCGGGATCCAGCAGGAGTGGGCGCGAATTCAATACCAGTTGCCGGAAGACCAGCGCGTCGCTGCATTCGAACAGTTGGCCGCCAAGTCCTCCGCCTTCACCCAGCAGCGTCCCGCCGTCGCCGAGGCCTGGATATGGTCGGGCATTGTCACCAGCAGTTGGGCCGGTGCCCAGGGCGGACTGGGTGCCTTGAGCAAGGTGAAAACCGCGAAGGCCGATCTTGAAAAAGCCATGACGCTGGACCCCAATGCCTTGCAAGGCTCGGCCTACGCCAGCCTGGCTGCGCTTTATGATCGCGTGCCGGGATGGCCCATTGGATTCGGCGATGCAGATAAGGCGCAAGGGCTGCTGGAGCAGGCGCTGAAGCTCAATCCCGACGGTATCGATCCGTTTTACTTCTGGGGCGATCATCTCTACCGCCAGGGCCACTACGGTCAGGCGAAGGAAGCGCTGGAAAAGGCCTTGCTCGCCGCGCCTCGGCCCGGCCGCGAAGTGGCGGACAGTGGACGCCGCAAAGATATCCAGCTATTGCTGGTGGACGTAAACAAGAAACTGAAATGACGGAGCATTCATGCGTTTGCTGCTGGTTGAAGACGATGTCGCCCTCGGCGAGGGCATTCATCAGGCGCTGAGTCGCGAAGGCTACACGGTGGACTGGGTGAAAGATGGCGCCAGCGCTCTCCATGCGTTGTTAAGCGAAGTCTTCGATCTGGCCATTCTCGACCTCGGATTGCCCAGGCTGGACGGCCTGGCGGTGTTGCGGCGCCTGCGTGAAAGCGGCTCGGCACTGCCGGTGCTGATCCTGACGGCACGGGACGCCACCGAGGACCGCATTGCCGGCCTCGACGCGGGGGCCGACGATTACCTGATCAAGCCCTTCGACCTGTCCGAACTCAAGGCACGCCTGCGGGCGCTGTTGCGGCGCAGTGCCGGTCGCGCGCGGGTCACGATCGAGCACGCGGGCATCCGCCTGGACCCGGCCACCCAGCAAGTCAGCTACAAGAACGAACCCGTCGCCCTCACGCCCAAGGAATACCAGCTGTTGTACGAACTGCTCTCGCCACCGGGCCGGGTGATGACCCGCGAACGCTTGATGCAACTGCTGTACGGCTGGAACGAAGAAGCCGAGAGCAACACTCTGGAAGTGCACATCCATCACCTGCGCAAGAAGTTTTCCAGCGAGCTGATCCGCACCGTGCGCGGTGTCGGCTACCTGGTAGAGGATCGCCCTTGACCTCGATCCGTCGCCGCACGCTGACCCTGATCCTCGGATTGGTGCTGATCGGGTTGCTGATCCTGACGCTGGTCAACCTCCATGACAGCAACCACGAGATCGCCGAAGTCTACGATGCCCAGCTCGCCACCAATGCCCGGTTGCTGCAAGGCGTCATGCGCATGCCCCTGGCGCGGCAGGAGCATGCGCAGTTGTACCAGGCGTTCAACCAGGCCCTGGCTCAGGCCGAACCCCGAGTCGACGGCCACCCCTACGAGAGCAAAATCGCCTTTCAGGTCTGGGACCTTCAAGGCCGTCTGCTGGTGCATACCCCCAGCGCACCGAGCCTGAGCCGTGCGCCCCGGTACACCGGTTTCAGCGTTATCGATGATCTCGGCAAACATGAATGGCGCACCTTCGTGCTCAGGGACGAACAACACGACCTGTTGATCTGGGTCGGCGAGCGTGACGACGTGCGCTCGGACCTGGTCAACCGCATCGTCCGCCACACCGTGATCCCCAATCTGATCGGCAGCTTGCTGCTGATGGCCGCGATCTGGCTGGCCATCGGCTGGGGACTCAAGCCGCTGGCTGATCTGGCTGCCACGCTGCGCGGTCGTCATCCGGGCTCCCTCGAACCCTTGCAACTGGCGCCGCTGCCCAGCGAGCTGGAACCCATGCAAGCGGCACTGAACCGACTGCTCGGACAGATTCAAGAGGTGTTGAGCCGCGAACGGCGGTTCATCGCCGACGCTGCCCACGAAATGCGCACGCCGCTGGCGGTGCTGCGGGTGCATGCGCAAAACGTGCTGGAGGCACACGACGCGGCGCAGCGCGACCAGTCACTGAGTTACCTCATCGTTGGCGTCGACCGCACGACACGGCTGGTCAATCAGTTGCTGACCGTCGCGCGGATGGAACCCGGTGCAGGCCCCGTTGTGACCCGCAACGCCGATCTCGTTGCGGCCGTGCGCGAGAGCCTGGTGCAAATGACGCCGTGGGTCTTGAGCCGAGGGCTGGAGTTGGTGTTCGACTGCGATGAACCTTCCCTGATGGTACGAACCGACTTCGCCGCCATCGACATTGCCCTGCAAAACCTGATCACCAATGCGGTCAATTTTTCGCCCGCGAACGGTCAGGTGATCGTCACCCTGGGCGTGGTCGATGGCTATTTCCAGCTCAGCGTTGCGGACGAGGGACCCGGCATTGACGAAGCCGAGCGGGAGCGTCTGTTCGAGCGGTTCTACAGCCGCGGCAACGATCAGGGCGCCGGGCTGGGCCTGACCATCGTGCAGTCGATTGCACGACGCCTCGGCGGTGAAATCACCCTGGAGAACCGCGCAGGAAAAGGCCTGCGCGCAACGCTATGTGCGCCAGCGAACAGACAGCCCTGAGAAAGCGTACTCACACTATCAGGGCTTGAACGTCTCGTTCACCAGGGCACAACCGTGCCGGCGCTCCGCTGTGCACACTGCCCAACACGCTGCGTTCGCCGGAGTGCAAGTCATTTCAGGGAAACTAATGACGAGCACATGGACACGCACCAAACAGGCGATCTCACGGGTCAGGCTGGCGGGTCGCGCCGGGGCCCATCCAAAACTTGCGTTCGCCTATGAACGGCTGCTGCGCGCCGAACTCTTCAACGCCGACCAGATGGCCAGCCACGGCATTGCCCTGGCCACCCAGCATCAGCTCGGTGCAGTGACTACGCGGGACTTCCTGTTGGACAGGCTGGATGACAACGAGGCACTGCTCAAGGAAAGCTGCAACGCGTTGACCCAAGCCCAGGCGTCCGAGCGCCGTATCACCCCGGCCGCCGAGTGGCTGCTCGATAATTTTTTTCTGATCGAAGATCACATCCGCACTGCACGGTCCCACCTGCCCAAGGGTTACAGCCGTGAATTGCCGCGCCTGAGCGATGGGCCCTCCAGCGGCCTGCCGAGGGTTTATGACATTGCCCTGGAGACGATCTCCCACGGTGATGGCCGCTTTGACGAACTGAGCCTCAAGCGCTTCGTCGTCTCTTATCAGACGGTCATGCCGCTGACGCTGGGCGAGTTGTGGGCCATTCCGATCATGCTGCGCCTGGCCTTGATCGAGAACCTGCGACGGGTCGCCTCGCGGGTCATGGCCAACTGGGACGATCGCAACCTGGCCGATGACTGGGCCGAACGGCTCATCGAGGTGTCCGAGCACGATGTGAAAAGCGTGGTGCTGAGCGTCGCCGACATGGCCCATTCCTCCCCGCCCATGACGGCTGCATTCGTTGCCGAGTTCGCCCGCCGATTACAGGGTCAAAGCGCCGCCCTGGCGCTGCCGCTCAACTGGATCGAGCAGTTGCTCGCCGAGACAGGTTCGAGTATCGAGCGCCAGGTGCAATTCGATGCGCAGCAACAGTCTGCGGATCAGATGTCCATCAGCAACAGCATCGCCAGCCTGCGCCTGCTTTCAGCGACCCCCTGGCGTGAGTTTGTCGAAGCGATGAGCCATGTCGAGCAGACCCTTCAACAGGATCCGGCCGAGGTCTACCCGCGCATGGACTTCGCCACCCGCGACAGCTATCGCCACGTCATCGAACGGCTGGCCAGGCGCAGTCGACACACGGAGATGTTCGTCGCCCAGACCGTCGTGGCGCTGTCCGGGGAACATCGGGACGCAGCCGCCGGAGACAATCTCGCCCGCCATATCGGTTTTTTTCTGGTCGGCCCCGGCATCGGGGTGCTCGAGCAAAAACTCGACGCCCGTGTGCCCTTTCATGAACGCTGGAAACGCCTGCTGGAAAGCTCTCCGCTGACGTTCTACCTGGCACCTGCCGGCGCCCTGACGATTATCTTTGCGCTGCCGCTGCTGACTTCGGCATACCGGGACGGACTGCCTGATCTTGCGCTCATCGCACTGGCCGTGCCCTGTCTGGTCATGACCAGTCGCCTGGCGTTCAGCCTCATCAACTGGCTGGTCACCTTCAGCCTGCTGCCGGCGATGTTGCCGAAGATGGATTACACCGACGGAATTCCCGATGAGGCGCGCACGCTGGTCGCCATTCCGACCCTGATCGGTTCGCGCGCGGACATCGACGAACTGGTGGAGGGCCTGGAAGTCAGGTTCCTGGCCAATCGCGACAGCAATCTTTTCTTCGCGCTGCTGACCGACTTTCTCGACTCACCGACGCAAGTGCAGCCAGCGGATGCAGAACTGCTCATCTACGCCTCAGAGGCGATCAACCGACTCAACGGCAAGTATCTGGACGAATTGCCAGCGCGGTTTTTCCTGTTTCACCGCCCCCGCCGCTGGAACGCCGGTGAGCGCGCCTGGATGGGCCACGAACGCAAACGCGGCAAGCTGACCGACCTCAACGCGTGGCTGCGTGGTGAGGGCGACAATCGTTTCACCACCATGGCGGGCGACACTTCGGCCCTTGGGTCTGTGCGTTACGTGCTGACCCTGGATACCGACACCCTGCTGCCTGGCGAGGTGGCCCGCCAGTGCGTGGCCGCCATGATGCATCCGCTCAACCGCCCTGTGTTCGATGCGCGCCGTGAGCGCGTCATTTCCGGGTATGCGCTGTTGCAACCTCAGGTCGGCATCAGCCTGACCAGCACGCCCCGCTCGATCTATTCACGCCTGTTCGGCAGTGGCGGCGGCGTTGATCCCTACACCCGGGCGGTGTCGGACATTTATCAGGATTTGTTCAAACAAGGCTCTTTCATTGGCAAGGGCATCTACGATGTCGACGCCTTCACTTGTGCGCTGGAAGGCTGTCTGCCGGACAACCAGGTCCTCAGTCACGATTTGATCGAGGGCTGCTACGCCCGGTCGGGCCTGCTCAGCGACGTGCAGCTGTATGAGCAATACCCGTCCCGCTACAGCGTGGACGTGAAACGACGCCATCGCTGGATTCGCGGCGACTGGCAACTGATCCCCTGGATCCTGCCCTGGACCCTGAACACGCGGGGAGAATGGACCCGCAATCGTCTCGATGTCATGGCGCGCTGGAAGATTCTCGACAACCTGCGCCGCAGCCTTGAGCCGGCGGCTGTGTTGCTGATGCTGGCCTGGGGCTGGTTCGCCAGCAGTGAACCGCTGGCCTGGACCTTGGCGGTGGTCGGCTTGCTGGTCATGCAACCGCTGCTCAGGACCCTGACCGATGGGTTGCAACCGCCGTTGAACGTGCCGTATCGGCAATACCTGGCCGCGCTGTGCAGGAGTCTGGGGCAGGACCTCGCCCAGGCCGCGGCCAGCGTTGCATGGTTGCCGTTCGAGATGTATTACAGCGTGGGCGCCATCGCCCGTTCGCTCTGGCGGATCCTGTTCAGCCGCCGCCTGTTATTGCAATGGCAACCCTCCCGGGAAGTCGAGCGCAACACGCAAAACCCGCTGCCGGCGCTCTACCGCGAGATGTGGATAGGCCCTGTGCTCGCTTTCTGCGGGTTCGCCGGCCTACTGACTGACCCGCTTGCCCTGTTGATCGCCCTGCCGTTCCTGCTCGCCTGGGCGGCCGGCCCCTGGATCGCCTGGCGCCTGAGTGCAATGCCGGAAAATGCCGTGTTCGAGCCTTCAGTGGAGGCATTGCGCTTCCTGCAAGTGCTCTCGCGTCGCACATGGGCGTTTTTCGATGAGTTCGTCGGGCCACAGGACAACTGGCTGCCCCCTGACAACATCCAGGAAGAGCCGAAATCGATGATTGCCCACCGGACCTCGCCGACCAACATGGGCATGGCCTTGCTCGCGCACCTGGCGGCCCACGACTTCGGCTACCTCAGCACCGACCGACTGCTGCAGCGCTTGTCCGCATCGCTGGACACCATGGACAGCCTCGAGCGCTACCAGCACCATTTCTACAACTGGTATGACACGCAGACACTCAAGCCCCTGCGCCCTCAATACATCTCCACCGTTGACAGCGGCAACCTGGCCGGGCACCTGCTGACCCTGCGCGCCGGGTTGATCCAGCTGCCCGACGCGGCGGTGTTCGATGAAGCGATGGTCAAGGGCCTGCGCATCACGCTGGACACGCTGCTGGAAACAACAGACGCCGCCGACACGTTGAAGGCGCTGTACCCGCTGCTGGAAGAAGTTGCCGACGCCCATGACACCCGTGAGCTGTTGACGGCGGTGCAGACCGCCCGTGCCCGGGTTGCAGCCCTGACGGCGGGCGGCACCGAAGAAAGCGCGTATTGGCAGACCGCGTTGCTCGTGCAGTGTGACGACTGGATCGCGGTCCTCGAACGTTACCGACTGCCCACGCCTTTGATCGGCCGACAACCCCGTCGCAGCACACTGCGGGCGCTGTCCACGCTGGATGAAGCAGACTGGGCTTCGAACGATCACCCGCGCATTGATGCGGTCCGCAGGGCTGCCCTCGACGCCATCGCCCGGATTGATCGTCTGATCCTGCTGACGGGCAACCTGGCGCAGATGGACTTCTCCCTGCTCTATGACAACAAGCGCGACTTGTTCGTGATCGGCTACAACGCCGACGAGCGTCGCCTGGACACCGGCTATTACGACCTGCTGGCGTCGGAAGTGCGTCTGACCAACTTCGTGGTGATCGCTCAGGGGCAGATTCCCCAGCGGGCATGGTTCACCCTCGGCCGACTGCTCGGTGACTCCGACGGCGTACCGACCTTGATGTCTTGGTCCGGCTCGATGTTCGAATACCTGATGCCCATGCTGGTCATGCCCAACTACGACGGCAGCCTGCTCGACCAGACCTGCCGTGCGGCGGTGGCCGTGCAGATCGAACACGGCAAACGCCTGGGCATCCCGTGGGGGGTCTCGGAATCGGGCTATTACACCCTGGATGCGCATTTCAATTACCAGTACCGGGCGTTCGGCGTTCAGGCCCTGGGCCTCAAACGCGGATTGGGCGACGACGTGGTCGTCGCGCCGTACGCCAGCGCCCTGGCCTTGATGGTGGACGCCGAGGCGGCCTGCAAAAACCTGCAGCTTATCGCCCGCAAAGGCGCCTGCGGACGCTTTGGATTCTACGAAGCGATTGATTACACCGAAGCCCGCCTGCCCCGGGGCCAGCGTTACGCCTGGGTGCAGTCCTTCATGGCGCACCATCAGGGAATGAGCCTGCTGGCGTTGACCAGTGTGTTGCTCAACCAGCCCATGCAACGGCGGTTTGAAGCGGACCCTGCCCTGCAGTCGGCACTTCTGCTGTTGCAGGAGCGGGTGCCCAAAGTGGCAGCGCCTTACCTGCAAACCGCCCAGCAGCCCGCCGCAATTGATACAGGCGCCGGCCAGGAGAATGATCTCCGGGTGTTCGCCAACCCGGGGCATAAGCGCCCGGCGGTGCAATTGCTGTCCAACGGCAAGTACCACGTCATGCTCACCAGCAACGGCGGCGGTTACAGCCGCCTCGACAACATGGCCGCCACCCGCTGGCACGAAGACACCACCCAGGACAATTGGGGCATGTTCTGTTACTTGAGGGACGTTGCCACGGGTGCCGTCTGGTCCAGCGCCTTTCAGCCGACCTTGCACCGGGCCGAGAGCCACGAGGCTATTTTCAGCGATGCCCGTGCCGAATTTCGCACCCGGGAACGGGGTTTCGACACCCATATGGAAATCGTCGTTTCCCCTGAAGACAACATCGAACTGCGCCGCCTGCACGTGACCAACCGAGGGGAGTCTGCCAAGACCCTGGAGATCACGACCTATGCGGAAGTGGTGCTGGCTGCGCCGGAAACGGACGCCATGCACCCGGCGTTCAGCAAGCTATTCGTGCAGACCGAATTGCTGTTGCCGCTGCAAGCCATCGTCTGCAGCCGTCGCCCGCGGGCCAGCGATGAACACACGCCGTGGATGTGCCACCTGTTGGCAGCCCATGGGGTGGATATCCAGGCCATTTCCTACGAGACCGATCGCGCCCGTTTCATCGGTCGAGGCCGCAGCACCCGGTCGCCGGCGGCGCTGGACCCGGACTGCGAGCAACTGTCCGGCAGCGCCGGCCCGGTTCTCGACCCGATTGTCGCCATCCGTTGCCGCATCACCCTGCAGCCCGGGCAGCAAGGCACCCTCGACCTGGTCACGGGCGTTGCGGACAGCCGCGAAGACTGCCTCTCGCTGATCAACAAGTACCGGGATCGACATCTGGCGGACCGGGTCTTCGACTTGTCGTGGACCCACAGTCAGGTGCTGCTGCGTCAGCTCAACGTTTCGCCCGCCGATGCCCGTTTGTTCGAACAGATGGCTTCTTCACTGATTTACGCCAACGCAGGGTTGCGCGCCGACAACACCGTGCTGACGGCCAATTTGCGCAATCAGCAAGGCCTGTGGGGACAGTCGATTTCAGGCGACCTGCCCATCGTGCTGTTGCAGGTCAGAAGCCTTGAAAACATCGAGCTGGTGCAGAAGATGATTCAGGCCCACGCCTACTGGCGCCAGAAAGGCCTGCTGACGGACCTCCTCATCTGGAACGAGGATCAGCTCGGTTATCGCCAGCAACTGCAGGACGCGATCATGGGCCTGGTCACTTCCGGCAGCGAAGCCACGCTGGTGGACCGGCCGGGCGGCATATTCGTCCGCATGGCGCAGCAGATGTCGAACGAGGACCGCACGCTGATTCTGTCGGCTGCGCGCCTGGTGTTTTCCGAAGGCCTGGGGAACCTCGCCGAACAGGTTCACCGCCGCCGCGTGGTCCGGGTGCACGCGCCGTTTGTCGCTACCGCCGTTCATGTGCCAGCGCCATTAAAGGCCCTTGCGCCTTTGCCCGTGTCATTGCCACTGAGCAATGCCTACGGTGGATTCAGCCAGGAGGGCGGTGAGTACATCATCAACGACCCGGCCTCCCATGCCACACCAGCCCCTTGGGGCAACGTCATTGCCAATGCCCAGATGGGCACGGTGGTTTCGGAGTCCGGCAGTGCCTACACCTGGGCCGAAAATGCCCACGAATTCCGCCTCACGCCCTGGCACAACGACCCGGTGAGCGACCCCGTCGGTGAGGTCATTTACCTGCGCGATGAAGACACCGGCCACTTCTGGTCGGCCACCCCCAGACCCGCCTCGGGCACTGGCGCTTACCGGACGCGTCACGGCTTTGGTTATAGCGTGTTCGAACACGAGGAAGATGGCATCCAGAGCGAGCTCTGGGTTTACGTGGCGCTGGATGCACCGATCAAGTTCTCCAGACTGGTGCTGCGCAATCTCTCGGGGCGTGAGCGCAAACTGACGGTGACCGGCTATGTGGAATGGGTGCTGGGCGATCTGCGCAGTAAATCGGCCATGCATGTGGTCACCCATTCGGATCCTGCCAGCGGCGCCCTGTTCGCGCGCAACGCCTGGTCGGTGGAATTCAGCGAGCGTGTGGCGTTTTTCGATACCGACACCGTCGATCACAGCGTGACGGCGGACCGTACCGAGTTCATCGGACGTTGCGGCAGCCTGCAGTCTCCCGCCGCGATGCGGCACAAGGGGCTGTCCGGAAAAACCGGCGGCGGTCTGGACCCCTGCGCCGCGATACAGGTGTCGGTGGCGCTCGCACACGGCCAGGGCACGGAAGTCATCTTGCGTCTGGGTGCGGAGAAAAATCCCCAGGCGGCCACCCAGTTGGCGCAACGCTACAAAGGCGCGCAGGTGGCGGCGGCCGAGTTGCAGAAAGTCAAAGATCACTGGCGCTCGGTGCTTTCCGTGGTTCAGGTGAAGACCCCGGTGCCCGCCCTGGACGTGATGCTCAACGGCTGGTTGATGTACCAAGTCATCGCCTGCCGGTTTCTCGCCCGCAGTGGCTATTACCAGTCGGGCGGCGCCATCGGCTTTCGCGATCAGCTGCAAGACAGCATGGCGATGATTCATGCCGACCCGGCAGCGGCGCGGGCTCATCTGTTGCTCTGCGCCCATCATCAATACGCCCAGGGCGATGTTCAACACTGGTGGCACCCTCCCCTCAATCGAGGGGTGCGCACGGCCTGCTCTGACGACTTCCTGTGGCTCGTCGCCGCCACCAGCCGCTACGTTGAGGTCACCGATGATCTGTCCGTGCTGGACGAACCCGCCGGCTACCTTGAAGGGCGCGCGCTGGGGCCCGGGGAAGAATCCTATTACGACCTGCCCGGTCTATCAGCGCTGCAGGAGCCGCTGTATCAGCACTGTGTTCGCGCCATCGAGCACAGCCTGAGCCGCGGCGAACACGGTCTGCCGCTGATGGGCAGCGGCGACTGGAACGACGGCATGAATCGCGTGGGCTATCTCGGCCGGGGTGAAAGCGTGTGGCTGGGCTTTTTCGGGTGTCATGTGCTTGAGCGCTTTGCGCGGGTCGCCGCACGCCACGGCGACAGCGAATTCGCGGCACGCTGCGGTGAACAGGCGAAACAGCTGCGTGACAACCTGGAAGCCTCTGCCTGGGATGGCGCGTGGTATCGCCGCGGCTGGTTTGACGACGGGCAACCTCTGGGCTCATCAGTCAACGATGAGTGTCGGCTGGATTCCATCGCCCAGAGCTGGTCGGTGCTGTCCGGTGCCGGATCAGCCGCGCGCCAGCACCTCGCCATGCAGGCGGTGGATCAGTACCTGGTCAAACCGGACATCCGCGCTGTCCTGCTGCTCGACCCACCGTTCGACAAGGGCATGCAAGACCCGGGCTACATCAAGGGCTATGTGCCGGGCGTGCGCGAGAACGGTGGGCAGTACACTCACGCGGCGGTCTGGGCGGCGATGGCCTTTGCGCAGTTGGGCGACACCACCAAAGCCTGGGAGCTGCTGCACATGATCAACCCGGCCGACCCCCTCAACAGCCTCAGGATCGACACCTATAAAGTCGAACCCTATGTGATGGCAGCCGATGTCTACGGCATTGCGCCCCATGCAGGACGGGGTGGCTGGACCTGGTACACCGGCTCCGCAGGCTGGATGTACCGTCTGGGTGTCGAGTCGCTGCTGGGGCTTCAGCGCAACGGCAACCTGCTGCAGCTGAACCCGCTGATGCCGGCGGACTGGCCCGGATTCACCCTGACCTATCGCTTCGCAGAGACGCAGTATCACTTCGAGGTGGTCCGTGGCGATGGGCAGGGCAACTCGATGACACTGGACGGCGAGCCGGCCGAGGGAGACACGCTCACGCTGGTGAATGATGGCGTTGAACGCCGGGTGCGCATCCAGTGCGGCGGTTCGCGGCCGGCAGCGCCAGCGGCAGTGGAATACAGGAAGGCGGCCGATGATTGACCTCCAGTGCCGGCGCCGCGCTGGAGTACTCTCTGTTCGTCGTTCCCTCTTCCGGAGTTCCCGTATGTGCACTGCGCCCCAGCCGATCGACAATCACTTGCTGGCTGCGCTGGCCGATGAAGAACTCAGTCGGCTGGCGCCGCACATGGAGTGGGTGGAGCTGGTATTGGGCGAGGTGCTGTACGAACCCGGCGACACCTTGCGTCATGTGTACTTTCCTACCGACGCGATCGTGTCCCTGCTGCAGGTCACCGAAAGCGGCGCCTCGGCAGAGATCGCCGTGGTCGGCAACGAGGGGCTGGTCGGGATCGCGGTGTTCATGGGTGGCGAGAGCACGTCCAGCCGCGCGGTCGTGCAGAGTGCCGGCGGCGCCTTTCGCCTGGCCGGCCACAAACTCAAGGAAGAGTTCGACCGTCACGGCGACCTGTTGCTGCTCATGCTGCGTTACACCCAGGCCCTGATTGCGCAGATGTCACAGACCGGCTTGTGCAATCGTCACCATTCAATCGATCAGCAACTGTGCCGCTGGTTGCTGTTGTCCCTGGATCGCCTGCAAGGCAATCAGCTGACCATGACCCAGGAACTCATGGCCAACATGCTGGGCGTGCGCCGGGAAGGCGTGACCGAGGCGGCGGGCAAGCTGCAGCGCCAGGGCATCATCGAATACAGCCGGGGCCAGATCAAGGTCATGGACCGCCCGCGGCTGGAGCGCTTGAGCTGCGAATGTTATTCGGTGGTCAAGGCCGAGTCCGACCGTTTGCTGAGCTACACCCGCCGACGTGAGTGAGGTCCCGTCAATGGTTTCAAGCACCTGGAGACGTATTGCTTTTACCGTGCGCTGACGAACAGACGCGACGTGCAGCACCGCGCAGAGTGTCCGTGGCCCGATCGAGCGGCCGGTTTGCACCCTTCCCCCGTGCCGAGCACTCGACCGGCACACCAAAGGACACCCTTATGTTACGTAGCATGCGAGACCTTGAAGGTTTCACCCTCGTCGCGATCGACGGTGACATCGGTGACGTCAGCGACTTCTACTTCGACAACGAAGCCTGGGTGATCAGGTATCTGGTGGTCGAAACCGGCTCCTGGCTGTTCGGCGGTCAAGTGCTGATCTCGCCGTTTTCCATCGGACTGCCTGATTGGGCGTCACGCCGGTTGCCAATCAATGTTGAAAAGCAGGAGGTCACAGCGATTCTTGAATCCGAGCATGACCGGCGCCTCGACGCCGCCGCTCGGCATCAGCCGCCGAACGAGAGTTGGGCGATTGCGCCCCCAACGCAGGAGCCCACCGATGATCAGAGCTTGCGCAGCTGCCGTGCACTGATCGGCTGTCACATCAAAGCCACAGACGGTGACATCGGCCATGTCGATGACGTGCTGATCAACGAAGACACTTGGGCGATTCAGTACCTGGTGGTCAATACCAGCCATTGGTGGCATGGACACAAGGTGCTGATCGCGCCAGAGTGGATCGTCGAGGTGTCGTGGCAGGACAAGTCTGTCGCGGTCGACCTCGAACAGGCCGCCGTCAGGGCATCCCCTCATTACGAATCCACGCAGCAGTTGAACCGCGAACGCGAAGAAGCCCTGTACGCACACTACGGGCGGGTGGCGTACTGGCGGGTCGAGGCGGTGATTGCGCAGGTCGGGTGACAACGGCATCGGATTAACCAGCAGGCACGGGACCGTTCAGTGGCGATCAGATACATCCGCAGCCTGACCGGCAGAAGACGCACCCCCGCCGCTAACCGGCACCTTGGGTTCGCCCTGGCGTTTGTGGCCGGCGCCATCAACGCCGGGGGCTTTCTGGCGGTTCAGCAATACACCTCGCACATGACCGGCATCGTCTCGTCAATGGCCGACAACGCGGTGCTGGGTGCGTACGAACTGGTCGTGCGCGGCGGCAGCGCCCTGCTGTCCTTCGTGGCAGGCGCGGCCTGTTCGGCCATCATGGTCAACTACTCCCGTCGCAAACGCCTCCACAGTGCATTCGCACTGCCGCTGCTGCTGGAAGCTTTTTTGCTGATTTGCTTCGGCTTTCTGGGTGCCAGGCTGTCGGCCCTTGACGGCATGATCGTGTCGCTGACCGTGATGCTGCTGTGTTTCATCATGGGCCTGCAGAACGCCCTCATCACCAAAGTCTCCAAAGCCGAAATCAGAACCACGCACATCACCGGCATCGTCACGGACATCGGTATTGAGCTCGGCAAATTCTTTTACTGGAATGGCGCCACACCGCCCGGGCAGCCGCGCGTGCTGGCCAATCGTGCGCGCCTGAAAATATTGACCGTACTGGCCTTGAGCTTTTTCGCCGGCGGCGTGGCGGGTGCGTACGGGTTCAAACACGTGGGGTACATCGCCACCGTGCCGCTGTCGCTGGTGCTTGGCGCGCTGGCCGTGGTGCCCGCGCTGGACGATGTGCGGCGGTATGTCCGGCGTACGTTGCGCGGTTGACCTGTCGATGGACGTGTTCGGAGAGCATCGACACCCCACGCGAAGCAGCCGAACGGTTGCCAACAGATTCTACAAAGAGCGTTTTATTTCAATGGCGAGCTGGGCAGCTCTGTTGCGTAATGCTTCGAGTTTATCGTTCATCTCCACATGGCTTGGTGCCCAGGAATAACCAGCCCCATTAACGTTCTGTCCAAGCATCAGATCGTTGAACGAACCCATGCCTCCATAGGCCGACCGCAGGTAGGTAAGCCCGGAATAATCGGAGTCGATTAGCATGGCTCGTACCTTTCGCATCCATCGGCTCCAGTGCATATCTCCATCGCTTTCAAGCAGCTCGATGAGCTGATCGAGTACCTCGATCAGCTCTTCTGTTTTCTGTTCCATTTACCCCGTCACCCCAGTTTTTAACGAGTTTTCGGAAAGCTTGCGGAGTACGCCCCGTCATCCTGACCAAATAAAACATCGTCAGTCCTGCCGAACCTACAGCGAGCTCACCTCCGGATTCAGCCGCCCCAGCACCTGCCTGCTATTGCCACCGCCGAACAGACTCATCAGGTCCATGACCCTGACCGGGTCTTTGGGGTCGACGCTCAGTTGAATGCCGTCGTTTTTGCCTTTGAACAGTTTAACCATCAGCTCACAACCATCACTGAGCATCGGGGCTCTTTCCCGCATCCCGCTTTCACAGCTTTTCTGCCAGTTATCCAGGCTTTTCTCGAACCAGGCCTGGCGCTGCTTGTCGGCGCTGCCGGCAGTCGGGTCCAACGGCGTGGCGTAGCGTTGTTCGAGCAATGCGCTACGTTTGACCACTCCCTTGTCTTTGAAGCTGACGTTCAATTCGCTTAATTCGGCTCGGGCGAATGCGGCCTGCACGCCTTGTGCCGCACCGCCAAGCAGCCCGTAGACGGCCATCTCGCCGCCGCGCTGCAAGTCACTGATCGTACGGTGAAGGTCCTTGACGTTGTCCATGCGATAGCTGGCGCTGAAGGTGAACAGGTCTGGCATGTCCAGAAAGGTCTCACCCGTGGCGCGGGTAGCGCCGTCATCCAGGTCCAGAAACAGCGTGAGGTCGAACGGTTTGAGCTCGTTACGGCCGCTGCTTAACAACGGGCCAAAATTATTCATGCCCCTTGAGCCACCGCCCATCCCTATCAAGCCAGCCATTCCGCCCAAGTCCTGCAGACTTTGCAGCGAGCTGCTGGAAGCCTGTATGCCGCTGGCTTCGATGCGCACACGACTTCGGCTGTCGTTGTTGATCAGGTCGGTCACGATGACTTTATCGGCACGCAGACCGCTCGCCTTGCCCTCGCCAAACTCGACACCCTTGATCACGACCTTGCCGCCAAAGGGCGAGGAGCTGACCGAGCCCCAACTGACGGTCCCATTGAGATGGTTGTCATACACGAAGTCATCGAGGCGCTTCTGGGCCTGTTTGCCGGCATAGGCACACAAGCCAAAGTAGCCCGCAGCAAGTATCGCCACAGCTGCAGCAGGGACAAGCAGTTTTTTCTGGATCATTGCACATCCCCCTGAATGTTCTGGTCAGGCCAGGCCTGTTTGAATACCTGGCGCGCCGCGTCGGGCGTCCAGCTGTCGTCGCCCAACTGCATGCGCATGATTTTCAGCGGATCACGCAAATCGGTGCAGCCATCTTCGGTGCAGGCCTGGAGGTAACTGACCGCGACCAGGGTCAGCGGCAGGTCCTCGCTGTCTCGCTTGACCGGGTCCACCGTGACCTCGCCTTTGGCCAGGAACCAGCCCTTCTCAGGCTTCAGATTGGGGCCAACAATGTCCAGTTGCGACTCATAGGGGTAATCGGTTTCCCAGCGTCCATTCGTCTTGCCGACGATGTGCACGATCTGGCTGTAAGCGGCTTTGCCGCCGGCCACCAGCCGCGCATACCCTCCTCCGGAAGTGGGCGCATAGCTGACGTCGGTCAGCAGTCGAGACTGAATGTATTTAGCGTTGCTGCTTTCGGTTTTCAGCTGGGCAAACTGCTGAAGCTGGGTCTGGGCCTGGTAGCCGGCCTGCTCAAGTTTTCTCTGCTCTTCGTACTGGCGCTGACGGTCCGCAGCGCGTTTTTGCTCAGCGACCTGCGCTTCATGCATAAACAGATAGTTGTTGGCGTTTTGCGGGTTGAACTGCCAGCTTTTGGTGCCCCAGTTCCGGCTGATGTTGGTTTCATAAAGCCAGCTGTCACGGTCATTCTTCACAAGGCCCTGCGGTACATCTCGAACGGCGATGAAGTTGACGTTCGGGGTTTTCGGCTGGACCTGGTCCAGAGCGCCCAAGGCGGTGAATACAGTGGTTTTGATGGTTTCAAGCTGGCGGAAAAGCTCCTGGTTTTCGGTCACGGCCACCAGCGCCGGGCTGCGTGTATCCCAATAGCCACTCCAGCTGTAAGACGCTCGCAGCAGGTAATGTATGCCACTGGCCGGGTCACTGGTGAGCAGCATCAGGGCGTTTTTCTGGTTATCAAAGCCTACGATAGGCAGCTGCGGCGCTTGTTTGTTGAACGGGATGCCTAAATGAAAACTTCCTTCGTATTCCTTCAGCTTCACCCCGTCTGCCCGTAGCACCACCACTGCCCCCTCACCTGCAGCGTAGCCATCGGAACCGCAGGTGACACCGGTGGATTTTGCACTCACGAAGCGGGTGTCACCGTCTGGCTTGTAGGTGGTACGAAACAGGCAACCGTTTTGGTCTTTGAGTTCCAGAAAGAAGGTGGCGGCCTTGATCGCGTCGGCCTCGGCGGGCGGCGTCCAGCCGGATACCGCAAAAGCGGGCGACGCGGGAGTGATCGTTTTGGGCGCAGGGGACGGCGGAACCGGCGTCGACTCAGACGGTTGTTGAACTGCAGAAGCAGGTGCCTGAGCGGATGGCGGGCCTGGATCTGCAGCCACAACGGGTGCAGGAGCAGGTGGTGGCACTGGATCTGCAGCCGCAACCGGTGCGGGAGCAGGCGGCGGGACTGGGGCCGCAGCTGCAACGGGTGCAGGTACGGACGCCACAGACGCCGGGTGTGGCTCGGAGACAGGCGCAGCGGCAACCTCGGCTGCCGGCACGGCCGGCATGTCAGCCACGACGACATGGCTGGACCATTCTTCCGCCTTGGCAGCCACCCCAATGGCAACGATCTGGCCTTGAGCGTTGTAGCTTTTCCAGTTCACCGTGGCAGCACTCGGGCACTGGCTGGCGAGCAGGCCGCCGAGTTTGGGCAGCAGGCGCGCGACGGCATCGTTGTCCGGCTTGCCGGCGAAGGCAAAACGCAGCGCCAGCGGATTCGTGCACCACGGCTGATTGTCGGCGTGGTCCACGAAGACTTCGACGTTCTCGCCCTTGGAAAAGGCCAGCCGGTAGGCAGCAGCATGGGCATTCGGGCACACGGCAAGCGCCAATAGGGTCAGGGGCAATAGTTTGCTTACGCTTATCATCAAATCAGTTCCCAGGCGCCGTCACCCGCCTGGCAGGCCTTGACGGTTTGCTTCTCAGCCTGACTGTCCTTGGCTTTCACGTCGTAGGTAATCGTGCGGCAGGTGGTTTGTGCGGTCAGTTTGTCTTCCACCGGTTTGGCATCGATAGCGTCAAGGTCCACGCCTTGTTTGGCGGCGCTGGCCGTGTCGAGGTTATCCAGGTCAGTGGCGCTGTCGGCGGAAGCTTGTGCGGCAGTACTGCTGGCAACCGCAGAGGGTTTGGGCGCGACGGCTTCCACCAGTGGGGCGTATACGTAGCCTACGGTGACGCCACGGCGGCCGACCATGATCCAGTCATTGTGGGTGCGGCCCAAGGCGGTGAACGTCGAACTCGGCGGTAACCCACCCACTTTTTCGGCACTGCTGTCCGGCGCGCTGCGCAGGTTGGCCGACTTGACGGTGCGGTAGGGTTTATTGATCAGGGTCATATCAGTGACCGGCTGAATCTTCGGCAGGCGCTTGACCGCCACCTGCCGCGACTGGGTTTCGGTACTCACCGGGGTGATCTGCGCACTGCTGCCGCTGTGGTTGGACTGCCAACTGGTGGCCTGGCCGTCCTGGTTTCGATTGAGGACTTGCTGGGTTTGTGCGGCGAGGGCCAGACGATCACTTTCATCCATCTTCGCGCCGATGGTTTTGCCCAACAAGGCGCCGGCCAGGCCGCCGATCAACATCGCTGCAGTCCGCCCGCCGCCGCCGCCGATGCGGCTGCCGATCAGAACGCCAGCGGCGCCGCCGATGACGGTGCCAATGTTTTCCTTGTTAGCCCAGTCGGGACCCGACGTGGCGCAACCTGATGAAAAACCAATGCTCAACACGAGCAACGCAGCAGTGGCCTTTTTTGCCAAACCCATCGCACAGTCCTCTGGAGTGAAGGAGAGATATGCAGGGATGAGTGAGCACGGTGAAATCGTGGATCGGCCTTCATCCCTGAAGAAGTGCGCGGATTACACACAAATTCCAAAAGAGTCACAACCGTTTTTATGGCTGAACGGCGGTTCGGGGGAAGAACAGCAAGCTGCAACTGGAGCAAGAGCGTTTACCACCGCATCAGCCAGCCATTGCTCCGTTTCCAAACACCCTTGCATAGGTATAGGGGGTACCCCTATGCTGCATTCCGTCTAGCCAGGGGTATATCCGATGGGCCATATCGCAGCAAACAAAAACGATCTTCTCAAGCGCGTCAAACGCATTACCGGACAACTCCAGGCCGTCGAACGGGCATTGGAGTCGGATCTGGACTGCGCCAAGACGCTGCACCTTGTCGCCGCCACCCGCGGGGCCATCAACGGCTTGATGGAGGAAATCATTGAAGACCACGCCCGCGCCCACGTTGCGGACCCGGGTCTCAGCGAGACTGAGCGCAATAAAGGTGTCGAGGAGCTGCTTGAAGCCATTCGGCGCTATTCCAAATGAATACCTCCAGGCACTTACTGATGAAAAGCACGAACGTTAGCTACGGACACGACCACGTGTTTCTGGGCTCAGCCCACGATGAGAATGCCAAACGTACGCTTTGGGTAGTGGCGTTAACCGTCGTGATGATGGTCGGTGAAATCACCGCCGGGTATATCACGGGCTCGATGGCGTTGCTGGCCGATGGTTTTCACATGGCCACCCATGCCGGTGCATTGGGCATCGCGGCGGCCGCCTATGGATACGCCAAGCGCAACGCGTCCAGCCAGCGTTACAGCTTCGGCACCGGAAAGGTCGGAGATCTGGGCGGGTTCGCGTCGGCGCTGATTCTCGGCATGGTTTCCCTGGGAATCGGCGTTGAATCCGTCATGCGCCTCTTGCAGCCAACGGACGTTCAGTTCGGCACCGCTACCCTCATCGCGATTGCCGGGTTGATCGTCAATATCGTCAGCGCCCTGCTGCTGGGCCACGGGCACAGCCATGGACACGATCATGACCATGACCACCATCAGGAGGATCATGGCCATGGCCATGCCCATCATGGCACCGACAACAATTTGAGATCGGCCTATGTCCACGTCATCGCAGATGCGCTGACGTCGGTGCTGGCCATCGCTGCACTGCTCGCCGGTCGCTACCTGGGCTGGGTGTGGCTGGACCCGGCCATGGGCATCGTCGGCGCCATCGTTATCGCGCGGTGGGCATGGACCTTGATGGGCGTCACCGCAGGCGTATTGCTCGATCAGACTGACGCACACGTTGCCGAGGAGATCCGCCAGTTGGTTGAAGAACCGGGGGACGCCACGATCACCGACCTGCACGTCTGGCGAGTCGGCCCCCAAGCCCATGCGGCCATTGTCAGCGTCCTTGGCGCCGCCACGGCGAACGCCGACACTATTCGTGAACGTCTTCAGCCGGTCCATGAAGTCAGGCACCTGACGGTCGAATTTCGACCGTCCTGATTGAGCGCCTCTGCCCTAGTCCAAAGGAAATTGCGATGCCACCCGGCAAACGTGAACTGGCGCGAATCGAACGCCGGTTAATCGCCACGCTGACCGAAGCGTGCGAGACAGCAAAAAGCGAAATCAAAGGCTTCACCTGGCTGACCCATATGGCTGACCTGGACGCGCTGGCTGAAACCCTGAAGGTGATCTGGGTGTTCGAAACACTGGCGGACAGACAGCTTGCCGAGGTTGAAGCGAAGGCGCGCATTTTTGAGCTGACGGCCACCGCGTTTAAGGAGGCCTGCATTGATCTGAAGCTCTCGGATCGCAATGTCCGCTTTGACTCTGAGGAAGAATGCCTGCGCGCTCAGGGTGGCAACTGGCAAAACCGATTGGTTAAGGGTGACTGACGATGGCCAAAGAAATCGAAAACCCATGCATCGCTGTGTGCCAGCTCAGGGGTGATCTGTGTGTGAGTTGTGGCCGGACCAAGGACGACATCAGAAAGTGGAAACGCATGAAGCGGCCTGAAAAAATGGCGGCGGTGCAAAGGGCGAGCGTGCGTTTGAAGGCGTTGAAGTAAGCGATGAATTCGGGATTAGGTGTAGCCTGCCGCCGACGCTCGCCTCCTACCGCTGCCGTCACCCCGCCAACGGGGCAAACACCGCCCCGCGAAACAGGTTTAAGCCAGCGCCGAACCGTCAGCAACCGCCCCAAGCACGAATACCCCCAAACGAGGTACGGGGCGTATCAGGATCCAAATGCAGTTAACTAATTATTTAAGAACCTGCGCTTAAGATCCCCCCTCCTCGGCCGATTGTATTGGATTGCTGAGTTTAATTTAACTCACATCATCTTTGAGTCCGACGCTGGCATCAGTCTGGAGTGAACACGTGACGTTACGCCTAACCTGCAAAGCTATTATTATTGCGCTGTCTTTTGGGCTGTCAAATGTGGCGGTCTCTGAAGACCTTAAGGTCTACAACTTTTCGCCGGTCAATCAATACAACCTTAATCTTTCAGCCAGTTTCTGGAACCCGATCATACGGTATGTGTCCGAAAAAAGCGGGGTGAACCTTACGCTTAAATTAGGCCGTACCTCCTCTGATACAACCAGTTATGTGCTCGCACAGGAAGTTGATTTTGCTTTTACCAACCATCTGTTTAGCCCAGAGCGCGACAAGATGGGCTGGAAGGTATTTGGTCGCCGTGACGCCCCTGCCCTTGAAGGACAAATCGTGGTCCCTGCCGATTCGCCCATCCATAGCCTTTCTGAACTGGAAGGCAAAGAGGTCGTGTACCCGGGACCCGAAGCGTTCATCGCTTATAAAGTCACCAGCTCAGAATTGGTAAAGAAAGGGATACATACGTCTACGGTATTTGCAGGAAACATGGACGGCGCCTTCAGCCAGCTGCTCAGCGGCAAGGCTCAGGCGATGGGGGTCAACTCACAGCTTGTCAGCGGTTACACGGAGAGAGAGGGTAAGTCGTTCCGCGTATTGTGGAATTCGTCCTCGTTCAATGATTTGGCCCTGATGGTTTCCCCTCGTATTTCACAAAAGGAACTGGATGCGGTGGCGAATGCATTTTTCAACATGCAATACGATAAAGACGGCAGCAAGATTCTTCATGAAGCAACCGAATTGGTTCATGCGCCCGCCCCGATTACCTTTATTCCTGCGACGGCGGCGGATTACGCTTCCTATCGTGATTTTTACAGCAGTTTGCCGGCAAACCTTAAGTAAATAATCTGATATTTAGCTGGAGAGGCTATTAATGAGTTTCTTTAAAAGCCTGTTGCCCAAATCGCTGACGTCGCAAATATTGGGGATGCTGTCTATTCTGATAGTGGTCTTCCTTACGACCGGCCTGGGCCTTTTTTATAAAACTCAGCTTCTACAGCATATCGAGGAAATCCAAGACACCGCCAACATGCTGATAGAGGTGGCTGCGCAAGCCGTGGAGGAAAGTGTCGTCATTGGCGATTACGACACCATCAAAAGAACCCTCGAAAAAACCCTGGCTCGCTCGCCATTCAAGTCAGCCATGTTTATTGACCTGTCGGGAGGCGTCATTCGCCTGGAGGGACCCCGCGCGCCGGTTGGCAGAGCCCCCGCGTGGATAGAGTCCGAGGTCGCTGCACGACTGTTCGATGTCAACCGTCCGATAACGATCGGTGGCAAAGACTATGGCGTGATGCGCCTGTCATTCAACGCCGAGAAAATAGCGACCGAGCTGTGTAATCTGGTGGTGCAAGCAACGGTCCTGGCAGTGCTTTTTTTGCTCACAAGCCTGTTGTTGATGGGATGGGTGATCAAGCGTTCGCTTGCCCATCTGGACAAGCTTCACTCCTATGAAGCGGAAATCGCTTCCGGCGCAGTGGCAGCAGAAGCCATGTTGGTCGCGGATGCCCCCGTCGAAATACAGGAAGCAATCAAAGCGGTAAACCGTACTGCCGCCAACATGCGCAATCACTTTGGTCAGCGTATCGAATCGTTGATGAATACCCTGGTGCAGCATAAAAACGCCCTGGATGAGGTTTCAATCGTTTGCGAATGTTCGCCCTCCGGCCGGATCACCTATGTCAACGAACGATTCGTGACTAGTTCACAGCGTTCCCGCGCCGAGCTTTTGGAGTTGACGATTGATCAAGTGTGGGACGGCATGTCTTCAGCCACTCAGCCGTGGCGGTGGGAACCTGAACGTGAGGTGTGGAACGGTGAGGTCAGGCTTACAGGTCGCGCCGGTACCGAGAAATGGCATCAACGCACGATCATTCCTATTCTCGATGACAAGGGCGGCGTTGAAAAATATATCTGCATCGACATCGATATCACGGATCGAAAAGAGTTTGAGGTGGCGATTCTGGATAACGCCCGAAGGCAACACCTGATCGCCCTGTTTGGCCAGCAGGCATTGACAGAGGAAAACGTCGGCGCCCTGGGTGAACTGGCCGCATTGACGGCGGCGCAAGGGTTGAACATGAGCAAGGCCGCTTTATTAGTCGTTGATCGAGTGAGTCACGGCGTCATCCTCAACGCCGAGACTGGCTTGACCTACTTTGATCGCCGGAATCGCTACACGAATGAATGCTTGAGCGGTACGGGTGCTTCTGTTGCGCTTGATATTATTTCCGATACGCCGGAGGCGACGTGCAAATTGCTTTCGGTTGACACCGTAGAAGCTGAACGCATTAGCAGTCACGTAGAGGTTGATATACCTTGCGGGGATGCCTTTAGGGGTGTGCTCGGGGTTTACGCCACCACAGAGCACCCCTTTACACGTGAAGATGTTAGCTACCTCCAGACGTTGGCAAATCTGTTGGCTGCCGCGCTTGAACGGGATGACGCGAAGAAACGACTCACCTATCTGGCCGAAAATGATTCGCTTACACATCTGCCTAATCGCTGGTTTCTCAATAATTACCTGCACGCTGCAATCAGCCGCACTGCATCGGCGCCATCTGCAATAAGCGTCATGTTCATCGATCTGGACAGATTCAAAACCGTCAACGACACCATGGGGCATTCCGTAGGGGATGAATTGCTCATCCAGGCGAGCCGACGCCTGGAAGAATACCTCGATGACGACAGTCTGGTTGCACGGCTGGGGGGCGATGAATTTTCGATTGTGGTCACCCATCCTGTTTATTCGGCGAGCTTCATCAAATCGCTTGCGACCGACATTGTCGACGCGTTGGCGAAACCCTTTAACCTTCGTGGCCAGGACATATTTGTTTCAGCGAGCGTTGGCATTGCTAATTACCCCTTTGACGGGGACAACGCTGGCGTCATCCTCAAGCATGCTGACACCGCCATGTACCATGCAAAAAAGAGCGGTCGTAATAACTTCAAGTTTTACACTGCCCAGATGAATGAAAGTGCCGTCAAGCGCTTGCAAACTGAAACGCTATTGCGGGGTGCGCTTGACCGCGACGAGTTCATTCTGCATTTTCAGCCCAAGATCAGCCTCTCAGATGGCAGTATCAGTGGTTTGGAGGCTTTATTGAGGTGGAGTCATCCAGAACACGGCCTTGTTTCTCCCGCCGATTTTATTCCCATGCTCGAAGACACAGGTCTGATCATTCCTGTGGGTGAATGGGTGATCCGGAAAGTCTGTGAAACCCTAAAGAGGTGGGAAGATAACAATCTGGCAGTGGTACCGATCGCCATCAACCTTTCAGCCAGGCAGCTTCAGGTAAAGGGCCTGGCCAAAATCGTCAAGCAGATCCTGGAAGAATACGGTATCAACCCTGCACTTTTAGAGTTGGAACTCACTGAATCCGTGCTGATGATTGAACCCGAGTCGGCGGTTGAAATACTGCGAGAGATAAAGTCATACGGCATCGGTCTTTCCGTCGATGACTTCGGAACGGGTTATTCCAGCCTGGCCTACTTGAAGCGATTCCCTATCGACACACTCAAAATCGACAGGATGTTCATTAAAGATATAACAAGCAATCATGAAGACGCGGCGATCACCCGAGCGGTCATCGTGCTGGCGCACGAACTGGATTTGAACGTCATTGCGGAAGGCGTTGAAACATTCGAGCAGCTGGAGCTGCTGATTAAATATGGCTGCGATCAAATTCAGGGTTATCTTTTCAGTAAACCCGTCACGGGTGATGAGTGTGCTGCCATGATTAAATCGTCACGCACGTTGGCCATTAGCTTTCCTGAACCTGATTTTGCCTGAATCAGTATCCACAGCAGTTGCACGATCAGCCAGGACGGGCAGCGGCGCTTGAACCTGAGGTGAATGCTTCCCCGGGCCTCCCCCCTCAGAACCCGCAGCCTCTGGCGAACGCCATCAGGGTCGCGACACAGGCCGGTTATTGGCACACTGTGCAGCATTCGCCTGAACACACATTGCCTAACCTCTATCTGGACGTCACATGACACCCAACGCCGAACTCTATAACCCTTCCACCGAATACGCTGACAAGCTGATTTCGCGGATTGGCCAAACACCTTCGTGGATCGCCAAGCGTATCGGTGTCACTGACAAACGCATCCGCTACATCCTGGACGGCGAAAGAACCGTCAAGGGCGAAACAACGCCCATTCAGATGACCTACACCGAGCAGTTCGCCCTTGAGTGCCTTGTCCAGGAGGCCATAGCCCTCAAGAGGTAACCATTGCGGGCTGCCGCGAGGCTACAAGCCTTCCAGCAGCCCGTCGGCGCGAAGCAGATCAACGATCACGTGCTCATCCACCGCGTATACACCCCGTGAAGCCTTCCAGACCAGGTTCTTTTCCTGCAACGCAATGAGCGCTTGTTGCACGCCCGGCACCTCAACCTTGATGTCGCTTTCCGGGATGCCTGCCAGCTTCATCGCTGTGGCGTACAACGCCATGGTGGGCGCCTCAAACGGGGCGTAGCTGTCGCCCATGCTGCCCATCACGCGAATCACGGCAGACTGGATCGGAGTGAGGCTGTGGATCACCTTCTTGAGGTTCGCATTCAATTCATCCGCCTGCGCCCGAACCAGCTCGGCAAACCGCTCACGTACGTTTTCAGGGTCAATGAAAAAGTCGAAGCGAATGGCATCAGCGGCTGCGCCGAGCAATTCGGGTCGATAGCCACTTTCTTTGAACAGCTGGAACACTTCTGCCGGATCGAGCGGGGATGGCAGATCGATGTTGGCGCACAGCCAGTCGATGTAGTTTTGATCCAGCGTCGGGAACGGCACCATTGATGCCCCGAAGAACGCCTGATCCTTGCTGTTGCGCAGCATGGCCAGCTTGTCCCTGTTCGAGCCGGTGCAGACGATGCGCAGGCCATGGTGCCGGGAGCTGTTGAGTTCGTCCCTCGCCGCTTTGAGCGCGAACAGCGCTGCCACGCCCGCCTCGGTTGTAATCGCGTGCTGCGCTTCATCGATCATCAGAACGATGAGCTTCTGCGATTCGTCGGAGAGCGCCACCAGCGCCGTGGTGAGGTCGATGTCTTTGCCGAGGCCGATTTTATCCAGACTGAAATTCAAGCCGCCAACGGCGACCTTTTCTATCCCGGAAGCCTTGGCCAGCCGTGCGATGAAGTCGTCGTTACGACCGACTGCTTCGCGGATCGCTTCCACGATGACAAGGCCGGGGTCTTTGGTCAGGTCTTGCCAGAGGTCGGCATACAGCACGATCGCCCCCGCCTTCTCCAGCGCAGGGCGCAGGTCTTCACGGGCGAAGGTGGATTTGCCGGTACGCCGTGGCGCCGCCAGGAAGACGCCGGAGCTGGCGGAACTGCCCACGGATATCTGCATGATCAGTTTGGAGAGTCGGGTGGCCAACTCAGGACGGTGATAGAAGATTCCAGGCATCTGTAGATCTCTGCGCAGCTCTATAGGTAAATATAGAGCGACTATAGACCCATTATAGATAGGCGGGGAATACCCGTTTATAGGGAATTATAGAACGACTATAGACCCATTATGGAAATGAGGTTTCGGCCTCGCGGCATCCACTGGCGCCCACAGAGCACTGGGGCGCCGCCAGGCCATGGTGCTTGGGCAACCCTCAGGGATGGGCCATGCTTAATCGATCAACCCCTGCGCGTCATAAAACGGGTACGGCCCCGGGTAATCACCGAACACGCCGTTGTGGGTCACCAGCCCCTGCTCCGCTTCCCAGCGATGCAGCAGGTAGCCCGCCGGCTCAAGGTTGAAATGCGCCGGGGCGTCGTCGCGCAGGTCCAGCACGATCTGGTGCGAAGTGCCCGGGCAGGTGCAACTGATGCTGCCGGCGAAGCGCCGCTGCATGGGCCGATGCAGATGGCCGCACAGAACACGTTCAACTTGCGGGTGACGGGCGATCACCTCCTCCAGCGCCGCGCCGTTGACGAACGCTTCGCGGTCCATGTGGCCAATGCCGGTGACAAACGGCGGGTGGTGCATGATCAGCAGGGTTGGCACCTCGGGACGCCGACCCAGCACGTCATCCAGCCAGGCCATCTGACTGTCGAGCACTTGCCCGCCGTGGGCGCCGGGGATCGTCGAGTCCAGACCGATCAGGCGCACCGGGTGCTCCTCGACGACCCAATCCAGGGGTGACTTGGGACACAGCGGCAGGTAAACGTGATCGGCAAATTCGGCCAGCAGGTGATCGCGGACGTCGTGATTACCGGGCACAAGGTAATAAGGCATGCTCAGACGCGCCAGCTCGGGATGCAGGACGGCGTATTCGTCCGGCCGACCGAAATCCACCAGGTCGCCACTGATCACCACGATGTCCGGGCGCGGCATGCTGGCATTCAGATGGTCGACCGCGCGACGCAAGGCGCCGAGGGTGTCGACCACGCCGTAGGTCAGCTTGTTGCCGGCTTTGAGGTGCAGATCGCTGATCTGCGCGATGAGAAACGGAAGACTCAAAATTGACCCACCCAAAACCAATGCTCACGGATGCAGGGCGAACAACGCCTGCGGCTCGACGGCCAGAGCGATGAGGTCGCCCGGGGCATGAATGACGTTATCGGCGCTGTCGACCAGCAACGGTTGCGCGGCGCCGACCTCGATCAGCAAGCGGCTCTGAGCGCCCTGAAAAAACTGGCCCAGCAGACGCCCGTGCAGGTGGCCTTCACGCTTCACCACCCGCAGATGCTCGGGCCGGCAGTACACGGTGGACGGCGCACCCGCCTCACTCCAGGGCAATTCGCCGCCGCTGACTTTCAGGCCATTGACGGTACGGGCCGCCACCGAGAAGGCGTTGAGATTGCCGACGAAACCGGCCACGAAGGGGTTGGCAGGCTGCTGATAGATTTCCCGCGGGGTGCCGAGCTGGGCGATGCGCCCCTGCTGCATGACCAGAATCCGGTCGCCGAGGGCCATGGCTTCGCCCTGATCGTGGGTGACGAACACCGAGGTGATGCCGAGGCCGCGCAACAGCTGATCAAGTTCGCTGCGCAAGCGTTCCCGCAGTTGCGCGTCCAGTGCCGCCAGCGGTTCATCGAGCAGCAGGACTTTCGGCCGTGGCGCCAGGGCACGGGCCAATGCCACTCGCTGACGCTGTCCGCCCGACAGCTCATGAATGCCGCGTTTGGCGTGTTCTTGCAGGCCGACCAGTTCCAGCAACTCGGCGCAGCGCTTGCTGCGCTCGACAACCGATATGCCGCGTACCTTCAGCCCATAAACAATGTTGCCTTCCACCGAAAGGTTGGGAAACAGCGCGTAGTTCTGGAAGACCATGCCGACGTCGCGGCGCTCGATGGGCAGCCGGGTGACGTCCTGATCACCGAACAACACCTGGCCGACGTCCGGCCGTTCCAGCCCGGCGATCATCCGCAGGGTCGTGGTTTTGCCGCAGCCGGACGGACCGAGAATCGCCAGGGTCTCCCCTGCCTCGATGGTCAGGTTGAGGTCGTGAACGGCGACAGTGCCGTCGGCGAAGGCCTTGCGGCAGCCGATCAGGCGCAGCGTGGTTCCAGTCATCTTTGCTCTCCACGGGAAAGGCGCGCGCTGATGGCCTGCAACGCCACCAGCAGCGGCACGATCATCAACAGAAATATGAGGGTGTAGGCGCTGGCCACTTCCAGCCGCGCCGAGGCGTAACTGTCCGCGAGACCCACCGGCAGGGTTTTGGTCATGGGCGTGTGCAGCATCCACGTCAGGTTGAATTCGCCCAGGGACAGCGTCACCACCATGAGCACGCCGGCGAGAATCCCCGCCCGGCAGTTGGGCACCACGACGCTGAAGAACCGTCGCAGCGGTCCGGCACCGAGACTGGCGGCTGCCTCCTCCAGCACGGGCAGGTGTTGGCGCTGCATCACCGCCATCACCGGGCGCACCAGAAACGGCAAAGTGAACAGCACGTGGCCGACGAGGATGAACAGCCAACTGCTGCGAAAACTGCCGAACTGGCCGTAGGTCAGCAGCAGGGCCAGGGCGCTGGCCAGGCCCGGCATGGCCACGGGTAAGACCATCAATTCCTCGAAGGCGCGACTGAAGCGGTTGTTCATCCGCACCAGTGCATAGGCGGCGGGTACGCCGATCACGCAGACGCACACCGCGCAGGCCAGCGCCAGTTGCAGCGACAGCCAGACGGTGGGCGAATAGGCCTGCCAGACTTGCGCGATCCAGTCGAAGGTCAAGCCGCTGGACACGCCCTGAAAGTAATTGCGGGTCAGCCCGGCCACCAACGACATCAGCACCGGCACCAGCATGAAGGCGCAGACCAGCAGCGTGAACAGCAACTGCGCGATGAACAGCGATGAGCGTTTCACAGGACCGTCCCCGATTGCTTGACCATGCGCCGCGCGAGCAGCAACACCGCCCAGGTCAGCGCGCCCAGTACCACCGACAGCGCCGCCGCGACGGTAAAGTTGGCGTAATTGGTGAACACGTTGTAGATCGCCACAGGGGTGACATTCAGCTGGGTGCCGAGGGTGAACGCCGTGCCGAACGCGCCCATGGATGTGGCAAAACAGATCGCGCCGCAGGACACCAAAGCCGGTGCCAGCCCTGGAATGATCACGTCACGCACCACGCGCCAGTGCCCCGCTCCCAGGGAATGCGCGGCCTCTTCCAGGCTGCGGTCGAGGCTTTCGCAGGCGGCCATAATCGTGAGGATCACTCGGGGAATCGAGAAGTACAGATAGCCGAGGAACAGCCCCGCCAGGGAGTAGGCGAACACCCAGCGCTCACCCGCCAGTTTCAGCCCGAGCATGGCGAACAGCCCCTGCCGCCCTGCCAGCAAAATCACCAGAAAGCCCACCACTACGCCGGGAAACGCCAAGGGAAAGGTCAGCAGCGCCACCAGTGTGGTGCGGCCGAAAAAGCGCTGGCGGGCGAGAAACACGCCGGTGATGCCGCCGACCAGCAGCGCGGCGAGGGTCACCACGGCAGCGAGCACGCAGGTTTGCGCCAGGCTACCCAGGTACTGCGGGCTGCTGAGCACTTGCCAATAGCCGCTGCCGGCGCCGTCCCGTTGCTGTCCGCCGAGCAAGATGAGGTGCGCCAGCGGCAATAGCCAGAATGCTGCCAACACGGCCGCTGCAGGTGCCAGCGCCCAAGCGGCCGTCGGGCGCAGATGCCACTTCGTCGACCCGCTGGCGCCTGCGTTCTGCGCCTTCAACACCGTGCTGCTCACTTACTTGACCTCGCTCAGGTAACGCGCGGCAAAGGCTTCCTGCACGTCGGCCATGTGCTGGTAATCCACCACGCCGGCGCGAGCGTAGTCGCTGTCCGGCAGGAACTGCGCGGCCACGTCAGCCGGCATCTTCATGGCCCGCACCGGGCGCAGGTACGCCTTGGCCCACAGCGCCTGGCCTTGGTCGGAGAGGACAAAGTCCAGCACCTTTTCGGCGTTGGCTTGATGGGGCGCGTTGGCGACGAGGCTCATCACGTAGGGCACGCTGATGCTGCCCTCTTTCGGGATAACGAAGGCGACGTTGGCCTTGTCCTTGTATCGGGCGCGGTAGGCGTTGAAGTCGTAGTCCACGAGGATCGGCAATTCGCCAGACAGCACTCGCGCATAGGCCGTTTGCTTGGGCACGATCGGCGCGTTCTTCGCCAGTTTCTGGAAGTACTCGATGGCCGGCGCGAAGTTATCCAGGGTGCCGCCCATGGCCTGATTGATCGCCACGGCGGAGACGTAGCCGACGAAGGCACTGGACGGATCGAGGTAACCGACCATGCCTTTGTATTCCGGCTTGAGCAGATCCGCCCAGCTTTGCGGGACCGGTAAGCCACCCAGTGCATCGACATTGACCATGATACCGAGGGTGCCGGAGTGGATCGCGAACCAGTGGCCTTCGGGGTCTTTCAGGCCGGCGGGAATTTGCTCCCAGCCCTTGGGTTTGTAGGTGCCGACCACGCCAGCCTTTTGCGCCTGCAAACCGAAGGTCACGCCGTAATACACCACGTCCGCCACCGGGGCGGCTTTCTCGGCCACCAACTGCGCCAGGGACTGGCCGGAGTTCTTGTTGTCCAGCGGCACTTGCACGCCAGTGCTGTCGGCGATCGCCTTGAGCTGGGTGCCCCAGTCCGCCCATTCCGGCGGGCAGTTGTAGCAAATCGCGGTTTCGGCGGCCTGGGTCAGGCTGGCCACGCCACACAGCAGCAGGGCCGCCAGGGTTTTACTGAAGCGGGTCATGGAGCGTCTCCTCAAAGGGCTGAGTACTTTCGCCCGGCCGGATGTGGCACGGCAGGCAATGGGAAGTCGGGGCGGCGCCAGCAATCTGCGCCAGCAGTTGATCGATGACGGTGGTTGCCAGCGCAGCGACGGGCTGGACCACGCTGCACAGGGTCGGGTGCATCTGAGTGCCGATGGCAATGCCGTCGAAACCGATGATCGACAGCCGCTGCGGCACCGCCCATCCCTGGCGGCGCAGTTCGGCGATGAGGCTGATCGCCAGTAGGTCGTTGGAGCAGACCAGCGCCGTCGGCGCGTGAGTGCCTCCTAGTAACGACGCGAGTACGCTGAAATCGGCCTGGGTGTGGCTGGGCATTTCGATGATGGGCATGGCGCTCAAGCAATGTTCACCCATGGCGTCGCAGTAGCCGGCATAACGCTGCCGCGCCCGGTCGGACTGCAGTGTCGGCCCCGCGACCATGCCGATGCGTCGATGACCGGCATCCAGCAGATAGCGCGTGGCCAGGGCCATGCCGGCGCGGTTGTCCACCGAGACGGCGCTGTACTCGGTGCTGCCGGGCTGGTGATAGGCGAGGACAAAGGGCGTGTCTTCAGTGCTCAGGCTTTTCAGCACGCGATTGCTGTGGGCATCGGTCACAGTGAGCACCAGGCCATCGACGCGCTGGCGCAGCAGCTCTTCAACCACTGCGCTTTCACGCTCGGCGCTGTAATCGGTGGTCGCCAGCAGCAGGTTGTATCCGCGCAACCGCGCGGCACGCTCCATGGCTTGAAACTGTTCAGCGAACACCGGATTGAGCAGGCTCGGTACGACTACGCCAATGAGCTGGGTGGTTTGCAGGCGCAGCTGGCGGCCGAGCAGATTGGGCCGAAAACCCAGCTCACGGGCGGCGGCGAACACCTGGTCACGGGTCGTCGGGCGCACCACTTCGGGGGAGGCGAAACAGCGGGCGGCGGTCGCTCTGGAAACCCCGGCCACCCGTGCGACGTCTTTCAGGTCACTCATGATCACTCGCTTGAGATCGATCTCATTGGCGAGGACATTACGGCGTCAATGTGGCATTTCTGGGGCGGGGGTGTGACAGATTGAAGTTACCAGGGTGAGGCGGTACAAGGTGTACGCCCCCTGTAGGAGCGCGCTTGCCCGCGAACACGGTACGCCAGGCGACATATTCGCAGCTGACACACCGCATTCGCGGGCAAGCGCGCTCGTACAATTGTCTGCGGGGTGTCAGCACCGTTCATGGCGGGCAATCGCGTCCGCCAATAGGCAAACGCGCAGATGCCGCTTCCCTCACGCGTCTGATAAGACCACATGGTCCATCGCTGCCGGCACGCCCACGACCTTGATCTCGGCCGCATTCCCCGCCGCGCTAAAAGCAAAGTCCTCGGCCTTCAGGCTGTGGCTGTAATCCCCCGCCAGGGTGACCTGGAATTTCTGGCCAGCGCTGTCCCCTTCGTTGCTGCGCACGTAAGTGCGGTCGCTGTTGGCGTTGTAGCTGACCTGCAAGGTACCGTCGCGACCGTTGCCCAAGCCGGTGAAGCCCAGCGCAGCAACATCCAGCGTGTCGTGGCCAGTGGTGAAATCAGTGATCAGGTCCGCCGCGCCGATGTAGCTGTCGCTGATGTGATCGAAGCGGAAGGTGTCATCGCCGGAGCCGCCGGTGAGCTTGTCGCTGCCAGCACCGCCAACCAGTAAGTCATCGCCGACGCTGCCCGCCAGCACATCGTTACCCGCCAGACCCAACAAGGTGTCGTTGCCCCAGTCGCCATACAGCGTGTCGGCGGCTGCGGTACCGGTGGCGTTCACCGAAGTCAGCGGCTGAGACGAGTCGGTGCGCGTGTCGTCCGGGTTGGCGAACAGCACATTGCTGGCGGTCAGGTCATACAGGTGATTGCCGCTCAGCAGGATTTCAAAGCGGTTACCGTCGGCGTCCGGCTCCAGCGACTTCAGCGCCGTTTGATCACCGGCCAGGTTCAGCACCACTTTGAGCGTGCCGTCATAGCCGTTGCCCAGGCCTTTGAAACCCAAGGCGGTGAGGTCGAGGCGATCATGGCCGTTGCTGTTGAAATCCGTGATCAGGTCGCGTTGCGCGTAGCTGCCGCTGGCATCGTTGCGCAAGCTATCGCTGACGTTGGTATAGACGAAGGTATCCGCGCCGGCCCCACCCGTCAGCGTGTCGCCGCCGCTGCCGCCGACCAGCCGGTCTGCGCCGCCGTCGCCTGACAACGTATCGCGCCCGGCACCGCCGAGCAGCACGTCATCCGCAGCGGTGCCCAGCAACTTGTCGTCACTGGCCGTGCCGGTAATCGACGAAAAGAAATTCGCCGCGCTCAGCGTACTCACGTGATTGCCGTCCAGCGCCAGCTGAAAGCGGTTGCCGGCGGCATCGGCGTCCAGGCTGGAGAGGTAAGTAATGTCAGTGCCAGCGTTATACGTCGCCTTCAGCGTGCCGTTGTGGCCACTGCCCAAGCCGGACAATCCCAGCAGCGTCAGGTCGAGGCGGTCGCTGGCGTCGTTGAAGTCGGTGATGCGATCAGTAAAGGACGTGGTCGCCGTGCGGTAGCTGTCGCTGACCGAAGTGAAACGAAACACGTCGCTGCCGCTGCCACCGCTGAGGCGGTCCGCGCCTGCACCGCCATGAATGACATCGTCACCGGCGCCACCATCAATGCGGTCGCGCCCTGCCCCGCCACTGATGAGTTCGTCCGAGCGGCTGCCGATCAGCGTGTCGGCGCCGGCACTGCCGCGCACGATCAGCACATCGCTGTTGTTGTAAACCTGACTTGCATTGCCCGCCGCGCTGATGTCGCCGGCGTGGGTGCCGTTGATGACGTTGCCGAAAATCACGCTGCCTTCGGCGCTTGCCACGTCCGACGGCACCTCGGCCACGCCCCAGGTCGATCCGGCGCCGCCGGTGATCAGGTTGTCGTAGACGAAGTTCTGCGTGCCGTTGTCGCTGCCCAGGTTGCGGATTGCGACTTCCGGCACGTCGTTGCTCTGCGCATTGGCGTGAATGACGTTATCGGACACCTCGATATGGGTCGTGCCTTGCAGATTGACACCCGAGCCGCCGTTGTCGTGGATGTCGAGGCGATAAACGCCGCCGTATTCGATGCCGCGCATGTGCACGCCGTCGCCGCCGTTGCCATAGACGTCGCCGCCGATGACGCTGAAAAAGCCTGTGTCCACACCGCTTTCTTCGTGGACGTGAATCCCGTCGCCGGCGTTGCCCGACGCGAGGTTGTCGGTGAGCGACATCGCCACGCCGCCCATGCCGACATTGATACCGTTGCCGCCGTTGTCCAGGGCGCGGTTGTCCTGAAATGTCAATGCGGCCAGCGACCCGCCCAGTACAAACCCGTCGGCGGCATTGTCTGTGGCCGTGCTGTTGCGCACCGTCAAATGCACCGACGCGCCGGTGAGGTCGAAACCGCTGCCACTGAAGTTCGTCGCCGTGACGCCGTCGATCAGCAGATTGGTACTGCTCGCCCCCGACTGAGACCAGCCACTGACCTGCCCGCCGCCGTTGGCCTGATTGCCATCCAGCGAGAGATTGCTGACGGTCGCGTCTCTCACGGTGCTGCCTGCTACCACGCCCAACAGAGAGGTGGTGTTCGATGCGGCACCATCGGCCAGCTTGAGCACGCTGTCACCTGCGCCCTCACCGGTGAGGGTCACGTTGCTTTTCAGTGCCAGGGCGTTGCCCGAACCGTCGCTGTCCGAGACAAGCCAGGTGCCGCCCGGTATGTAAACCTTGCCCCCACCCGCAGCGTTTGCGGCATCAATTGCGTTTTGAATGGCGACGGTATCGTCAGTAACGGAGTCGCCCTTGGCGCCGTAATTGCGGATATCGAAAGTGGGGATGATGCTCATGCGCTGCTCCTGCCTGGAATACTGACGACCTGTGAACCCGTTGTCGCAACCGGTTCGGCGAACAGCTTGGACCGATGGAGTTCGTGATTGTTAGTACCGGTTCAGGGACTTTCGTCGGATGGGCATCACGGGGTTGCGTGGTACTTTTCGCTCAGCCCTTCGCTGGTGGGAGGGAAACGCCGGGTGACTGACCACCCGCGAATTCACTACATTCATTGCTCCACCCAGGCCCTATCGATGAACAGCTATCTGGCGCAGGCACACAATAATCAGTGGTCGAACCGGCGTTTGCTCTCGGCATGCCTTGGGTTAAGCGATGAAGAATTCCGGGCGCCGCGAACAGGTTTTTTCCCCTCGATCGAGCTGACCTTGCGGCACATACTGGATGTCGATCAGTTCTACCTGGCCGCGCTGACGTTTGATCCGGAAGGTCAACGACAGGATCTGCCCGAGCGTTTGTCGCTGCCGGAAATCTTCCAGCTGCAAACCGCGGCAGACGTCCGACTTGTTACCTATTGCGAAGGTCTGAATGAGCACGCGCTGAGTCGTCGAGCTGGCGTGATGCGAGCGACGGGCATTGTTCCGGAACGAGTGGATCGCCTGTTGCTGCATCTGTTCCAGCACCAGATTCACCACCGTGGACAGGTTCACACCATGCTGTCCGGGACACGCGTACCGCCACCACAACTGGATGAGTTTTATCTGGATGGGGATTTGCCCTTGAGGGCGTCGGACGAGCCTCTTCCCGGCTGAAGCCGGTCCCACTGGATGTACGCAATATCACTGTAGGAGCCGGCTTGCTGGCGAATGCGATGGTTCAAGCGCTGCCGCAGCGAGCGTTCAAACGGGTTCGCCAGCAAGCCGGCTCCTACAGAGTGCCATCTGGTCCCGACCGGCCAGCGCTACAAAATTGCTGGCAGACACCGCGCATTGAATGGGACCGGCTTTAGCCGGGAAGGCGTCAGACGTCACGCCATCATTCGTTGGCTGAGGATGGGGTGTCAGCCAATGGCGTCACTTGTGACCCTTTGCCTTCGGCACCATCTGTTTAATGGTCCCGGTCGGGATATCAATCAACGCGTATTTGTCCTTGATTTCCACCCACTGTTGATTCTCGTCCGGTGCGGCCAAGTGACGTGCGCGCCAGTCCTTGATGGCCAGGCTTGGACGTTGGTACTGGTCAGGGGCGTTGTCGCCTTCCTTGATTTCCTTGACCCCTGCGCCCGGTCGCTCCATGGTCACGCTTGGCTGTTCGGCAGCGTAGGAAAAGCTGCTGACTGCGCATACTGCGGTGAACAGCAGATGAGGGAGGTATTTCTTGGCGAGCATGATCAGGTCCTTTGGCAAACGAGTGCCGCTAACTGAGTAGAGATTGACGGTGTATCCGTCATGCTCTGACCGGGACTGATTCGCAGGAGTTCGATCTGATAGCATCGAGAGGCAGTGATCGGCTCAAACGTCGTCAGCACCCCGGCTGGCCCCTTCCCGGCCAAGCCGGTCCTACGAAAAGCAGCGCGTGCATCCCGCCGGATCGGCAGTGCCCCTGCAGGGAGAAACCGCATGGACAGCCCGACGCTTCACACGACTCGACTGATACTGACCCCACTGTTGTTGACCGATGCGCCGGTGATTCAACAGCTGTTTCCCCAGTGGGAAGTGGTCCGGTATCTGGACAGCCATGTGCCATGGCCCTACCCCGAAGACGGCGCGCTGACCTACCTCCGCGACGTCGCGCTTCCTGCTGTGGCAGAGGGGCGTGAATGGCACTGGACGATACGCCTGATCGGCGAACCGGCGCGGGTGATCGGCTGCATCAGCCTGCACGATCAGCTCAAAAACCACAGGGGTTTCTGGCTGGCGCCGCAGTGGCGTGGCCAGGGCTATATCCAGGAGGCGTGTGAGGTGATCAACGCCTTCTGGTTCGAAACCCTGCAGCGGCCGGTGATGCAGGTGCCCAAAGCGGCGGGCAATGAAGCATCACGAAGGATTTCTCAGCGCGAAGGCATGCGACTGATCGAGCGCCGGGACGGCCACTTTGTGTCTGGCGCCATGGTTCTGGAGCTCTGGGAGTTGACCCGCGATGAATGGTTGGCCAAGCGGCCACAGGGCTCGGGATGATGCAGCAGGCACTGGTTTCCCGGGACAATCAGCTGATTGCCTGTTGACCTGCTCCGCCTCAATCCCTAGGGTAGCCGGCCTTCTTTACCCCTCAGGAACCCCATGTCCAGCCGCAGCAAACTCCCTTCCACCGTCTACCTTCTGGGCCTGACGATCTTCTCGCTGGTGACGGCCGAATTCATGGTCGCCGGCATGATGCCCGCGCTGGCCGACGCGTTCTCGGTCAGTCTCGCCCAGGTCGGCAACCTCATCGCCTTCTACGCCTTGGGCATGGCGATCGGCGGACCGCTTGTGACCGTCCTGCTGCTGTCCAGAGGCGTCAGCAACAAACGCTCGTTGATCGCTTTGCTCGTCTGTTATGTGGTGGCCGGCGCAATCGCCGCGGCCGCGCAAAGTTACCTCGTGCTTGCCGCTGCTCGCGTGGTCATGGGCATTGCCAGTGCCGTCTGTATCGGTCTGTGCATGACGGTGTGCGCAGGTCTGGTCACCCCGGAACGACGCGGCCGAGCGGTGTCGGTGGTCCTTGCCGGGCTAATGCTTTCCCCTGTGGTGGGCGTGCCGCTGACCACATGGGTGGAGCAACACTTCGGCTGGAGGGCGAGCGCCTGGCTGGTGGTGGTGCTGGCGATGCTTTGCACGGTGCTGGCGAGCAAGCGATTGCCGGCGAGCGCCAATGGCAGCGAACCGCCACTGCGCCAACAAGTGGCCGACATGAAGAATCCGCCCCTCTGGGCGGCATACCTCACCAGCGGGTTAATCATCGGCGCCACCTTCGCCGCGTTCAGCTACTGCACGCCCATCCTGATTCAGGAAGTCGGTGTGGCGCCAAAATTCGTCGCACCGCTGCTGGCGCTGTATGGCGTCGCGAACGTGCTGGGCAACTGGGTGGTGGGCCGACTGGCGGATCGCTACATGATGGCGATCGTCGGCTGGGGCCTGGCGATCATGGTGCTTGCGTTGTCGGGCTTCGCCCTGGCCGGGGATCATCTGTGGCTCAACCTGATGTGCTTCCTCGCCCTCGGGCTGACCGGCGTGGCGCTGAACCCCGCGATGGTCGCGCGCGTCATGAAAGCGGCCGAGCCCGGCGCGCTGGTAAACATCATGCACACCTCGGTCATCACTGCCGGACTGGCATTCGGCAGTTGGGCAGGTGGTGTGACGATTGATGCGGGCCTGGGCTTGCGCTCGCCGCTCTGGGTCGGCGCGGCCATGGCCCTGGCAGGACTGCTGAGCCTGGTGCGGCCGATAGCGATACGTCGCAGCCAGGCGCTGTGCGACTGAAGGCGTCGTAACTGACGTCGGTGTATTGCGAGGTGACGTGTCCTTCAGGGCACGTCAGCGGCGCCAGTCCCCTGCAGCGGACAGACCTGCCCCGCCCGCTCGGCCAACAGACTGCGCAGCGCGTGCATCTGCGCGATGCGCTCGTCCAGCAACGCGATTTTCTCGGCGAATAATCCCCTCAGCACGTCGCTTGAGACCTGCTCGCTGTTCCACAGCAACGGCAGGTTCTCGCCGATCTCCTTCAGCGAAAATCCCAGCTGTTGCGCCAGCTTGATATACCTCACCAGCTGCAGGGTCTCCTCCGGGTAGTGCCGATAGCCGTTGGCACTGCGCTGCGGTTTGATCAGGCCTTTCTCTTCATAAAAACGCAATGCGTCCACGGACACCCCCGCACGCACTGCCACTTCGCCTATTTTCATGACACTCAATGCTCACGTTGACTCTGGACCAAGGACCAGGCTTTAGCCTGCGGGCTCAACTGTGAGGGAAGATCATGATCAGCGCAAAGACCAACAGGCACCTCGTCAGAAGCAGCGCCTTTTACGATTTGATAATGACGGCGGGGTTCATGACGCCCTGGACGGCCGCATGGGTCTTCGGCGCCTTTTCCGCGCTGTCAGGCGCGTTGGCACTGGAACGACCGGTGCCCGTGCTGGACGTCAGCGGAATGCTGTTCGCCAATTTGCTCGGCAGCGTGGTGGTGGTCTGGTCGCTCTGGCGCCTGGCGCAACCGAGCCGTCGCGTGGGGTTATACGACGCACTGGCGCGAACGCTGTTCGCGACGTGGCAGCTTTACGCGGTCGGCCAGGGAGCGAGTGTGCTGATTCTTGGGTTTACGGTGTTCGAGGTGGTGTTTGTTGTCCTGCAGATTGTGCCGGTCAGTGAGCGGACCCCGAGATATGCAGGATATTGCCGAGGCACGGCTCAATGAGCAGCGACCCTCTCACCGGCGACTCTTTCGCCCTGCACAAATCCATGACTCCGCGCGCGGAACGCAATCGCCAGGCTCATCAGCAGCACCAGCACCATCACCCACGCAAAGGCGCCCGCACCCCAGTGACCGAGCAGCACGCCACCCAGAAGCCCGCCGCCGGCAATCGCGCTGTTCCAGACGACCACGTTCATCGACAGGGCCACATCGGCGCCCTCACCTGCGGCGTCAGCCAGCGCGGTTTGCAGCAGTGTGGCGGCGCCGCCGAAGGTCAGGCCCCAGACAAAGACACCGAAGTAGATCGCCGAGGCAGAACCCGAGAACATCCCGAAGAACACCGAAACCCCGGCGAAGGTGGCGAGGCTCAGCAACACCGCGGTGCGAAGATGACGATCGACCAGACGCCCTCCGACCCAGATGCCGACCAGCGCAGCAATGCCGAACACCAGCAGCACCCGATCGACATGGGCACCCAACCCGGCGAGGGAAACAAAGGGCGCGACGTAGGTGTAGAGAATGTTGTGGGCGAGCATCCAGGTCAGCACCACGCCGAGGACGGGACGCACGCCCGGCGTGAATAAGACCTGACGCAGCGGCATGCGCCGGGAAGATGATTGACCCGGGTAGTCCGGCACTTTGATCAGCACCCAGGCGATCAACACCAGGGTCAATCCGGACATCACGGCAAACGACATCCGCCAGCCGATTGCCCCGCCCAGCCAGGTGCCAAGGGGCACGCCCAGTGACAGCGCGATCGGCGTACCCACCATCGCGACTGCCATGGCGCGGCCCTGTGAGGCGGGCTCGACCATGCGTCGCGCGTAGCCGCCAATGAGGCTCCAGGCCAGCCCCGCCGACACCCCTGCGAAAAATCGCGCGATCAGGGTCAGCCAGTAAACCGAAGACAGCGCCGTAATGGAGTTGAACAGCAGAAACCCGACGACAGTGACCAGCAGCACCGTCCTGCGCCGCCAGTTGCGCGTGGCAATGGTCAGCGGGATGGCGGCCAGCAACGACCCCAGGGCGTACATCGTCACCATCTGGCCTGCCAACGACGCCGAAATGCCCAGGCCATCGCCTATTTCAGGCAACAGCCCTGCCGGCAGAGTCTCCGTCACAATGCAGATAAAGCCGGTCATGGCCAGCGCCAGCAGCGCCCCGTACGGGAGCCTGGTGGTATTTCCCTCATGGGTCATCATTCGATCCTCCGACTAATATACTGATCGGTAGCAATCTAGAGAGCCAAAGTCGGGTAGTCAATCACTTATGTATCAACTAGTATTTATGTGACTTGAATGGAGGTCCATATGGCTCAGATGGGACGACCGCGCACGTTCGACCGTGACGTGGCAATCACCCAGGCACTGCATCTGTTTTGGGAACATGGCTACGACGCAACGTCACTCAGCCAGCTCAAGGCAAGCATCGGCGGCGGCATCACCGCGCCGAGCTTCTATGCAGCGTTTGGCTCAAAGCAGGCGCTGTTCAACGAAGTCATGGCGCGCTACCTGAACACCCATGGCCGCGTGACCGACAGCCTGTTCGACACCGCGCTCGCCCCCAGGGAAGCGATCGAGCGCACGCTGCGGTGCTCGGCTCAAATGCAATGCGAGACAGGTCATCCCAAGGGCTGCCTGGTGTCACTGGGTTTGCTGAGTGCGTCCACGGAAGAAAGCAAAACCATCTCCCAGCCGCTGGCGGAGGCGCGAGCCTTGAACCGTGCTGCCATTGTCGCCTGTATCGAACGGGCCATTGCGTCGGGAGAACTGCCTGCAACGGTGGCGCCGGTCGCGCTGGCCACGGTGTTCGACAGCTTCATGCTGGGCATGTCGGTACTGGCCCGCGATGGCGCGACGGTTGAAACACTGGACGCCGCAATCACCCATGTGATGGGCGTATGGGACGGGCTGCGCATCGACGCTCCGGTGCCAGCTGGCGACCCGGCGAAGACGTGATCCTTGGCAATCCCTGAGTGTGCTCGCCCGCTACGGCTTAACCAAAACGCGCCAGTGCCGCATCAACGAATCGGCGCAGCTTGGCCGTTCGCTGCCGGGTGTCGGTGTAGAGGGCGCGCCGAGTCCATGCTCAAGAGCAGCGACATGCTTGGCGACCCTCTGCGGCGACAGCCAGGCGCTCCGCTGCTGTTGCGTAAAAGCCGCATTCTGCCGCCGTGACGAAAGCTGGCGAATTGAACGCTCCAAGCCGGCGTACTGCATTCCGCTGAACAAGGAGGCGCTGAAGACCGCACTGGCCAAGGCAGAAAGGCACATTGAATTGCCCCACGGGTCCTGGCGCCACTGAATGACGTCCTCCCGCAAAGCCCTCCAGAAAAGCGCCACCGTCCGGTAACATGCGTGCCTGCACACGCCGTTCGTATCGCCACGGGAAGGAACTTGATGATTGATCTCTCGGTATTACTGCTTTTCGCGGGCGCCTGCCTTGCGCTCACGCTGACACCGGGCCCGGACATGCTCTTGATCGCATCGCGGAGCATGAGCCAGGGCAGAGCGTCAGGTTTCGTTTCCCTGGCGGGCATTCAGGTAGGCACCTATTGTCACGCGCTGGCTGCCGCACTCGGGCTCTCTCAACTGTTGATCAATGTCCCCGCTGCCTACGACGCGGTGCGGTTCGCCGGGGCTGCCTACCTGGTATTTCTCGCCTGGAAAGCGTTCAGCGCCCCATCGCCGCTGCAGGCAGATGCCGACCTCGCGCCCACGCCGCTTCCGAGTATTTTCCGGCAGGGGTTGGTGACCAATCTGCTCAACCCGAAAATGGCACTGTTCGTGTTGGCGTTGTTTCCGCAGTTCGTTGATCCGACGAAAGCTTCGCTGGTCGCGCAGATGCTTATATTCGCCACCGTTTTGAATGTCATCGGTTTACTGGTGAACGGCGCAGTGATACTTCTCGCCAGTAAACTCGGGCACAAGCTGGCGGCCAATGCCCGCATTGCCAAGCGCCTCAATCAGGTACTGGGTGCGGTCTTTCTGGGCCTAGCGTGTCGGTTGGCACTGGTCTCGGGACGATAAGGTCGCGACTACCGGCGCAGAAGGTCTCATCGCCCACTCCTCTGAACAAAGGTCTGCACATGGTTGCCATTACCGACTATTCGGACACGTTTCATCGCTTGGCGGTGATCGAACTCTGGAACGCCGTGTTCGGTTACGAAACCGCCCATAACACGCCCCGCCTCGCCATCGACAAGAAGCTGGCGGTATCGGACGGTCTCTTTTTTGTTGCCATGACGAACAACGAAGTGTCGGGGACCGTTCTGGCCGGCTACGACGGCCATCGTGGATGGCTGTATGCGGTGGCGGTGCACCCCGCTCATCGCAGAAAAGGCGTAGGCATGCAGTTGGTTCGTCATGCAGAGCACGCCCTGACATTGCGGGGGTGCATGAAAATCAACCTGCAGATCGTCAGCACCAATGCAAGCGTCCAGGCGTTCTATGAGTCTATGGGTTACTCAACCGAACCGCGCATCAGCATGGGCAAGAAAATCGAATCGAACATCACCCATTGATACGCCCGGGGCAGCGCATTCCTTGCGCTGCCCCGCTGTCTGCGCTCCCCGTCAGGGGCGCAGAACTTTGCGCCCTTACTGAGCCGGATGCGCCTTCAGCCACTTCTTCATCTGCGCGATTTCCGCCGCCTGCGCCGCCACAATCTTGCGCGCCAGCTCCAGCATCTCCGGATCCTTCCCGTATTTCAGCTCGATCTTCGCCATCTCCACTGCACCTTCGTGGTGCGGGAGCATGCCGGCCGCAAACGCCACGTCGGGGTCGTCGCTCATCATGCCGTGATGCATATCGTCTTTCATGGCGCCCATTGATTGCTGATAGGCCTCATGCATCTGTTTGACGTCCTCCTTCTGGTCAGCCCTGACGGCTGTGACGGCAAGCAATGCAATGACGCTGACAACGGCGGCAATCTTTTTCATGACGGGACATCCTGGGTGAGGGTAGAAACGAAGCCGTCACGCTAGACCTTTCCATAGCGGCAAGGTCAAGCTGAACATGAAGAAAGTTGAAGACCCTGAAGGCGGCCATCGCGCAGTCATTACCCTGGACGGCACGTTTCTCCCGCTGCGTCCGTTCTAAGTTGGACCCGCTCTGAGTCGTGGGCCCGCCGACGGTCATTTCGCCTGCGCGGGCACCACGCCCAGGCTGCTTCCCTCAGCGGTAATCATCCCGTTTCAGACGATCCATCACCCCGCGCTTTAGCGCGCTGGTCGTCTGCATCTCACACGTTACTGTCCTGAACAGATAGCCGTTCGCAGTGTGTTCCGCCAACACCGCGTGACTGTCGTCGATCAGCGCCACCCACGCATCGCGAGTCCAACCGGGTATTGCACAATCCCTGGGATGGAGGTGGAAGGATGAGAACACCAGGGTTTCCTGAAGTGCGCCCTCCACATGGCGCGCGATGTATTCAAGAAAATTCATCGCAATGGTGGCGGTAAGGGTGGACCCCGCGAAGATGATTGCAAGCATCACTCGCTGCCTTTTTTCCTCCGTGCCCAGCGCATGTTTTTCCCATGCCATGAGCTTGACCCGATCGCGCATCACCAAACCGATGAATGTCGGCGTCCGTGCCGCGAGGATAATGGAGACTAGAACGACAACCACACTCAGGGACACGACTCCGATGAGAACCCAAAGAGTGACCAATATCAGGCTGGTCAGCGCTTTCTGAGCAACTGGGAATTTCGCAGGGTCAACGCGTGTCACGTTGAGGATGTAGGAATCGGCATGCGCACTGGCATAGATCCCCAGACATAACGTTGGGAGCGCCACCAGCAGCGTGATCCACCACCCGCTGGCTCTGAATTTCTCAACCAACCTGAAGTGGCGCGCTGCTATCACCGTGGATCCGAGCGCAATTGGCAGGTACAACAGTTGATCGGCATCGCGGTGAATCGCACCTCCTACACAATGCCAAAACAATAGAAACACCAAGGCACACATCGATATCACCGTCACTGCAGCCCAATACTCCTGGACCCCCCACCACCGAAAGCTGTAGTTCAGCTTCCATGGGAAATGCTTTAGATGAGTGCGGATAAACAGTGGTTTATCGGCCAGGTGATCGACCAGTGCGAGAATTGCGGCGAACAATAGGTAGCTGGCGATGTACGGAAACATGAAATGGAGGCGTCCCTTTTGGAGTGGGGCAACGTTATCTCACGAAGAACGCGGGTCTTCGATACGCCAATGCGCAATTTAGCATCACCGACAGAGCCCGCCCTCAATCATTGAACCCATTGGAAGGCGGCCCAAGCCATACCGCAAAATGGATGGCGTACACGCTGGCCGCTTCCCGGCTAAAGCCGGTCCCGCTCAAGCGCCGTGTATGGCGAATCATCCCGCTGGCCGGAACCTTGTCTTTCTGCCCGAGTCCTTTCTGAAAGCCAAATTGCATTCTGCCAGCATGCAGCGTAAAACGCTGGCCGCCGATACTGCTGGATCAGCCAGCTGGCGCAGTCCCGGATGGCGCATGGCGCATCGCCGACCTCAGGTCATAACGTTACGTTTGCAGGTGGAAAGTTGAAGCATTTGACCCGGGAAGCCCTTGAGGCTGAAGTCATGCAGTTGCGGTCGGCATTGAAGCAAAGTGAAGCCCTGAGGCTGGACAGTCTTTGCACCGGCACACGACGGAACGTTGTCGAGGGCGTGCTCGACAGTGCGGCCGAGCGCATCGCTGAAGAGGTTGCCGGGCAGGCGATCGAAGACGCGCAGATACGCTACCGCCTTGCCGTAAAAGCCACCAACGATGCGATCTGGGACTGGGACCTCAAAGAAAACCACGTCCTGTGGAACGACGCGCTGGAACGGGTCTACGGCCATCCCCTCGCCACGGTCGAAATGACCGGCGACTGGTGGATCGCGCAGATTCACCCCGATGACAGGCAGCGCATCGTCGCCTCGATCCATGACGTGATAGACGGCAGGCAGACCGGCTGGAGTGACGAGTACCGGTTTCGCCGGGTGGACGGCAGTTACGCTCAGGTCCTCGACCGTGGGCACGTCATCCGCGACGTTCACGGCAACGCCGTGCGCATGATCGGCGCCATGCTTGATCTCACGCCGATTCGCGACACCGAGGCCGCACTGCGGCAAAGCGAGGAGCGCTTCAGGACGATCCTGGAGACGGTCGATACCGCCTTCGCCATCGTTCAGGTCAAGTTCGATGCCAACGACTACCCGGTCGACTATCGCTTTGTGGAAGCCAATCCGGCATTCGAACGCGAGGCTGGCGTCAACCTGCGCGGAAAATGGGTCAGGGAATTTGCCCCGGATCTGGAGCAATTCTGGTTCGACACCTATGGACGGGTGGCCAAGACCCGTGTGCCGGCCACCTTCGAAAGCTACGCCAAGGCCTTTCAGCGCTGGTTTGACGTGCGCGCCGTGCCCGTCGGCGATCCCGCCGAATGTCAGATTGCGATCATCTTCAACGACGTGACGGGGCGGCGGGATGCCGAAGAACGTCTGCGTCAGAGCGAAGCCATCGCCCGCGCTAACGTCGAACGTGTGCAGCTGGCCCTCGCGGCCGGAGCCATTTTCGGCACCTGGCATTGGGACTTGCCCAGCGACAGTTTCACCGTCGACGAAGCGTTCGCCCGAGCCTTTGGCCTCGACCCGGTGCTGGGCTACGAGGGCCTGAGCCTTGAGCAAGTGGTGGCGACCGTGCATCCGGAAGACCGGGCGGGCCTGATGACGGCGATCAACGAAGCCATTCGTCGCGGAGGCGCCTACGCCCATCAATACCGGGTCCGTCGTGCCGACGGCAAATACTATTGGATCGAGGCAAACGGCCGCGTCAATTTCAGCGACGAAGGTGTTCCCCTGAGCTTTCCCGGTGTCTTGATCGATGTGGAGGAGCGGCGTTCGGTCGAAGCCCAGCGCGACCTCGCCACCGCCGCCCTGCGTACCCTCAATGAGACCCTTGAACAGCGCGTGGCTGAACGCACCGCAGCGTTGATGCAGGCCGAGGAAAAGCTGCGTCAGTCGCAAAAGATGGAAGCCGTGGGCCAACTCACCGGCGGGCTTGCCCATGACTTCAATAATTTGCTGGCGGGTATCTCGGGCTCCCTGGAGTTGCTGAGTGCACGGTTTGCCCAGGGTCGTCTGACGGATGTCGAGCGCTACCTGACGACGGCACAAGGCGCCACCAAACGTGCCGCCGCCTTGACTCACCGGCTGCTTGCATTTTCCCGTCGACAGACACTCGATCCCCGGCCCACCGAAATCAACAGCCTTGTCGAGGGCATGACCGAGCTGATCCGGCGTACCGTGGGGCCGAGCATCACCGTGCAGACCGTCGGATCGCCGGACAGCTGCGTCGCCCTGGTCGACGCGAGCCAGCTGGAAAATGCGCTGCTGAATCTGTGCATCAACTCCCGGGATGCCATGCAGGACGGCGGCAGCATTACCATTGAAACCCGCTGTCAGGTCGTGGGATCAGCGGAAGCACCGCTGCTGGAGGTCGCCGAGGGCGAATACCTGACCCTTAGCGTGACCGACACCGGGACCGGCATGCCGGCCAACGTCGTGGCGAAGGCATTCGACCCCTTCTTCACCACCAAACCCATCGGCCAGGGCACCGGCCTGGGCCTCTCGATGATTTACGGGTTCGCCAGGCAATCAGGGGGGCAGGTTCGCATCGCCTCCGCAGTCGGACAAGGGACGACGCTGTCCATCTACCTCCCCCGCCACCACGGAAATCCCGGCTCCAATGAAGCGCACACACAGGATGCCGCCACTCAGGCTGCAGGCATTGGTGAATCGATCCTGGTTGTGGATGATGAACCCACCGTGCGCATGCTGGTGACAGAGGTGCTGAGCGAGCTGGGCTATTCAGTCATGGAGGCGGCGGACAGTGCCAGCGGACTCAAGCTGCTGCGCTCGGACGTGCGGGTCGACATGCTCGTCACCGATGTGGGTTTGCCCGGCGGGATGAACGGACGCCAGATGGCGGACGCCGCGCGGGAGCTGCGTCCGGGACTCAAGACGCTATTCATCACCGGCTACGCCGAAAGCGCGGCCATCGGCGCCAACCAACTTGAGCCTGGCATGCATGTGCTGACCAAGCCCTTCGCCATTGAAACACTGGCCGCTCGTGTGCGTGAACTCATGCACACGGCGGTCTGATCCTCACGGCGCAAGACGCGATCAGATTTCGTCAGTGCCGGTACGGGAAGCTGAGCACCGGCAGCCGCCCGCCCGGCCTCGTGCGCAGCCATTGCGACTGCCGAAGGCAAGGGGGCAGGCCCCGGCTGGGGCCTGCCCGTCCTGCACCACACCGACTGCGAATGGAATTGTTTCGCTTCCAAACATTGACAGCCTGCCGAAACGCTCGCTATACCTACAGTGTTGTACGACGACAGACGATTACCGTCGGTTACCCCAATAATAAGAATGTCGGTCACACCATGAATCTGACGTGGGTCCCCGCCCCGAACACCCGTTTCAAAGGCGCTTCGCCGACCTTGCGCTGCCATGGCGCGCCAAGGCCGCCCGTCACGCCGCCCGGAACACTTACACAGAGCACTTGCTAGCCGTCTGACTCCAGCTCTCGAGCCTGGGAGACGTATGTGCGTGTGTTTGCCACATCCGGCAAGCGCGCATTATCCCTCCAATAATAAAAAGTGATGCCATGATCCCGAACGAGTCTACCCACCCACAAAGCATTACCCAGGCGGCCACCCGGTCCGTCGGCAAATATCGCTGGACGATCTGCGCGCTGCTGTTTTTCGCCACCACGGTCAATTACCTGGACCGTCAGGTGCTCAGCCTGCTGGCGCCGGAGCTGTCCACGACCTTTGGCTGGAGCAACACCGACTATGCCAACATTGCCTCGGTGTTTCAGTTCGTCTATGCCATCTCGATGATTTTCGCCGGGCGGCTGGTCGACAGGATTGGCACCAAAACCGCTTTCGTGGTGGCCATCAGTGTCTGGTCCACCGGCGCGGTGTTGCACGCGTTTGCGGTGCCACTGGGCCAAGGCATTGGCGCGATTACCACCGCCCTTGGGTTCGCCGCCCTTCCGGTGTCTATTGCGGGCTTCATGTTGGCGCGGGCCGTGCTGGCGGTTGGCGAGGCCGGTAACTTTCCGATCGCGATCAAAGCGGTCGCCGAATATTTCCCGAAAAAAGAACGCTCCTTCGCCACCGGCATCTTCAATTCCGGCGCCAACGTAGGCGCAATCACGGCGCCCATTTGCGTGCCACTTATCGCGGCATTCTGGGGCTGGGAATCAGCGTTCATCGTGGTTGGCCTGCTGGGTTTCGTCTGGCTGGGCGTGTGGATTTCGCTGTATGAAAAGCCGGGTCAGCAAAAGCGCCTGACGGCCGAGGAGCTGGCTTACATCCGCAGCGATGAAATCGAGTCAGTCAAGGCGGCCCCGCTGCCGGGCGCGCCTGCCACTAAAGTGTCCTGGTTCAAATTGCTCACCTATCGCCAGACGTGGGCGTTCGCCTTCGGCAAGTTCATGACCGACGGCGTGTGGTGGTTTTTCCTGTTCTGGCTGCCCACCTACCTGTCGGCCCAGTACGCGATGAAAGGCCAGGCCATCGTGCTGCCGCTGTTCGTGCTGTACAGCATGACCATGGTCGGCAGCATTGGCGGGGGCTGGTTCCCGAGCTACTTCATGGCTCGCGGTGACAAGCCGTATGACGGCCGGATGAAAGCCATGCTGGTGATCGCGCTGTTCCCGCTGGTGGTGCTGCTGGCGCAACCGTTCGGCTATATCAGCTTCTGGGTGCCCGTGCTGTTGATCGGTGTCGGCGCTTCCGCGCACCAGGCGTGGTCCTGCAACATCTTCACCACCGTCTCCGACATGTTCCCGCAGAAAACCGTGGCGTCCGTGGTCGGCATCGGTGGCATGGCGGGCGGCCTGGGCGGCGTGGTCATGACCAAGATCGGCGGCTGGGTGTTCGACTACTACAAGTCGATCAACGACATTCACACCGGCTACATGATCATGTTCGCGATCTGCGCCCTCGCCTACCTGGTGGCGTGGAGTGTGATGAAGACATTGGTACCGCGCCACAAAGAGATCACCGACCTTTAACCGGTCGTTTGAAGCCTGGCCCCGGTGTAAGCCGGGGCTGAGGCAACAAGGTGGGACCGGCTTTAGCCGGGAAAGCGTCAGACGCCACACAGCAAAAGTGATGGCGCTTGCACTGGCCTCTTCCCGGCTGAAGCCGGTCCTACGAAACCGGGTGCCGTCAGTGAGTTGATCGTGAACTCGAACGTAGGACCGGCTTTAGCCGGGAAATCAAGCAAATACAACAAGGGTCCGCTCAGGCTCGGCCAGCGCATCAACCTAACCAATCGGGGTTTCATTCACCTCGTCGTCAGCCGCAGCTTCAGGTTCCGGTAATGCTGCGAAGTTGACCAGAAGCGGGGCAACCACGGCCTCATCGGCCCGCTCGGCAGCGATGTCCCGTCGTGATTGATCCAGCAGATCGTTCAGCGCGACGTGCAGCTTTTGCAAGGCCCCCTGTTTATCCACCCACCAGTCGGTGGACCACAGCCTCAGCAGGTTCCAGCCCAGGCCACTGAGAATCGCCCCGCGCACTTTGTCCCGGTCCCGCGCAGTGGCCGCGCTGTGGTAGGTGGCACCGTCGCATTCAACACCCGCCAGATAATCGCCCGGGCGATCCGGGTGAACGATGCCCAGATCGATGCGGAAACGTGACACGCCGATCTGCGGAACGACCTGCCAGCCCAGACGCCTCAGCCCTTCGGCCACGGCCTCTTCAAACGGCGAGTCATAGCCGCCCACCGAGCCTTGTACCGCCTCGGCCAGCGCCTTCGGCCCACGCTGGGCAAACTCGATGAAGTGCTTCAGATCGCGCACGGCGCGGGCATTGGTGCGGTTAAGGTCGATCATCGACGGATCGAACGAGGTGAACACCAGCATTTCTCGCCGCGATCGGGTGATGGCGACGTTGAGCCGGCGCCAGCCGCCGTCTTTGTTGAGCGGCCCGAAGTTCATCGACATCACCGGCGCACCGGGTTCGGTGGGGCCGTAACCAATGCCGAGCATGATCAGGTCACGCTCGTCGCCCTGGACCGTTTCCAGGTTTTTGACCACCACCGGTTCGGTCTGGGTGTCCTGGAAGAACGGCTCGATCTGCGGGTATTGCTTGCGGGCCGCGTCCAGCAGGTCGTTGATCAGCTTCTGCTGATCGGAGTTGAGGGTGATGATGCCGATGGAATACCCCGCCGCCACAAACGCAGGGTCGGTGAGGCGCTTCACGGTCTCATTGACGATGGCTTGGGCTTCGGCCTGGTTATAACGCCCCTTGCCTTTCGCGTACACGCCCTCCACCTTGCGCCACTCGACCGCGCTGGCGCGGGTTTCCGCCGCCGGGAAGGTGATCAGGTTGCTGTCGTAGTAACGGTGATTGGAAAAGGCAATCAGGCTTTCATGGCGACTGCGGTAGTGCCAGCTCAAACTGTGGCTCGGCACCCCTGCCCCCAGGCATTCGTCGAGGATGCTTTCCATGTCTTCGGCGGTGTCGTCGTCGCCCGCGTTCGGACCACGGCTGAAGAAGTTGGTCGGCGGCATCTGCCGGGGGTCACCGGCGATAATCACCTGCTTGCCCCGGGCAATCGAGCCGATGGCGTCCCACGGCGCGATCTGCGACGCCTCGTCGAAGATCACCAGGTCGAATGGCGGCTGATCGGCAGGCAAAAATTGCGCAATCGACAACGGACTCATGAGCATGCACGGCGCCAGGCGATTCAGCGCATCGCCCATCTCGATCGCCAACTGCCGGACCGGTTTGTGCCGGCGCGACTTCTGCAATTCATGCTTGAGAATGGCAAAGCCGCTGCTTTTGGGAATGTCATTCTTGGACGGAATCAAGCCGCACAGTTTGGCGCGGATATAGCGCACGGTCAGTTTCGCCAGCTCGTCGTCCAGGCGCACGAACGCGCCGATGTCACTCATGTGCTCGGCCGCCACGAAATTGCGCAGCAAGGGTTCGCCGTCGATGCCCTGGGTTGCGAACCAGTGGGCATAGGCCGTGACAAAGGTCTCCTCGGTGGCAGACGGCGAAAGGCTGCCAGCTTCCAGTGCCTTAGCCAGACTCGCCAAGCCTGCTTGCGCCGACTGTTCCCTCACGCGGCACCAGTCGCACCACGCCTTGAGCTGCTCTTCCTGCTGCTGTATGGCGAGAGACGTCGCCCGAAGTGTCGCCACACTCAGGGACGTTTCAGTGCTTATGCACGCCAGCCCGGCGAACGACCGTGTGGCCGCCTCAACGCGGGACAACGCCTGCTGCAAGGTCGAGCAGGCGTTAGCGATTTGCCCACTCGGCGCCAGCATGTCGTTCGCGTCGATCACCAGACGCGCAACCGCGCCGCGCAACGCAACCAGGTGTTCGGGGGATTCGGCCAACCCGATCAGCGTTTTGCGCAAATGCTCGGCCAGGGTCACGGCCTGCAGCGTGCGCACCGGATCGCTTTTCAGGCCTTGCCAGCCAGGGATCGACTGCATGTCGCTGGCCAACCTGTCCAGTTCCACGAGCTGAGCCTGAAGGCGCTCAAAAATGGCGAGGTCGCCAACGGTGTCCGGCAGGCCCGCCGCGCCACCCAGAGAGGCGAGTTGCTTCGCCACCTTTTTCTTGGCCAGGGTCGCCAGGAACCAGAACTTGCCCTCGGCTTCGTGCCATTCGTTTCGCAGTTGCGCGACCGGTACACGACGGCACGCTTCATCGGCGTAATCGAGTGACAGGGTTTCTTCAAGCTCCCGATAGCTTTCGAGCAACTGGCAACTGCGCCGGGCCGCCTCGATACGCGCGGCAGCGTCGGGTGCAAAGGCAAATGACAGGTTCAGGCCATGGGACTCGAGCACCCGCGCTGCCAGATCATACAGCTGCCGGACCTGAGCCACTTCAGCCACCGGCAACGGCACGAGGGTCAGTGCCAACAGCCGTTCGCTGGTGGCATTCAATTCATCGAGCGCCTGGGGCACTTCCCGTGCGGCACCGGCCATCTGTGCCTGCCAGGCGTTCGACCATTGGGTCTGCGCCAGGGCACCGAATTTGCCTGACAGCTCGCGAGCGGCGCTGCCGTTGAGCCCCAGACGACGGGCGAGATCCAGCAACCCGGCGTACTCGGCGCCATCGTGTTGCGTGCCCGTTTCCCAGGCCAGCCTTGGCGTCTGAGGGCTGTGGTCGCGAACCACCCGACCGATCGACTGGTGCAGGGTCAGGCCGTTATTCCAGCGTCGGTGCAGCACGTCGACCAGTTGATTGAGCCGTGAACGCAGGGTCTGCAACCGCGCGGCTTCACGCTCCCATTCTTCGGTGCTCAACGCCTCACTGACGTCCCAGGCGCGGTCCAGTTGCTTGAGCACTTCAACCTTGGACGTCTTGCTGGAATGCAGCTCCAGGCAGAAATCGCCGAGGCCCTTTTCGGCCAGACGACGAAACACTACGTCAAGGGCCGCGCGTTTCTCTGCCACAAACAGCACACGCCGGCCGAGGGCCAGGTTGTGGGCGATCATGTTGGCGATGGTCTGGGATTTGCCGGTGCCGGGCGGGCCGTCCATGACAAAACTGTGGGTGTTGGCCGACGCCACGACCGCTGCCAATTGCGAGGAGTCCGCCGGCAAGGGTGCAAAGAGCTGAGCCGGCGTGACGGTCGCATCCAGACGCTCGGGCCGGGGGAATTCGGCCGAACCGGAAAAACCCTCACCGGCTACGTCGGGGTCCAGCAGATGCTTGACCAGAGGGCTTTGCAGCAGCTGGGCCGCGTTGGCGTTCAGGTCTTTCCACATCAGGTATTTGGCAAACGAGAAGGTACCCAGCACCAGCTCGGTGCTCACCTCGAAGCCGGGCACATCGCGCACGGCCCGGCGTACGCTGTTCCAGATGCCGGCGACATCAATGCCGCTCCCATCGCTGGGCAGCTCCCCGTCCAGCCCGGGAATCAGCAGCTCGAAATCGTGGCGCAGCAGCTCAAGCAAGGTCAGGTTGAAACGCGGTTCTTCGTCGAGCAGGCTCAACGTGACCCCGGACAAGGCGCTTTTACGTTCAAGCTTGACCGGCAGCAGAATCAGCGGCGCGGAATAGGTTTTCGGGTCATCGGCGCTTTTCTTCCATTTCAGGAAGCCGATGGCGAGGAACAGCGTGTTGGCCCCGCCTTCCTCCAGATCGCTGCGGGCCTTGCGGAACAGGTCGATCAGCGTGGCTTCCAGCTTGACCTTGTCCAGACTGGCGAGGACTTCGCCGCGCGCCAGTGCCTGACGGGCGACTTCGTCGACCAGGCTTTCGTTGTTCTGTTGCTCGTACAAAGCCTCATCACGGCCACTGCTTTTCAGATCGGGGACGGCCACCACGCGGATGCGCTGACCGCTGGAGAGCAGGTCTTCAAGGGCCGCCGGATCGGGGCACAGCAGACGCACACCTTTGGCGCTGTCCGGCACATGCAGCAGCCGGTTGCGCGTGGTCAGATCGAGCAATTTGCGTTGCCACAGGGTCAGTTTTCCGGCCGGGCCCGAGGCGTCTTCATTGATCTCGACATCGAACCCCGGCAGCGACGGCGCTTCCTCCAGCCCTTCAATCACGGGCGGTGCTTCCTCGGTGCCATCGACTGGGTTGGCGGCTGACACCAGCGCCATCGGACGAATCTTCTGCATCCGGGCGCGGTGCACATCAATGGCCATGATGAACTGCTCGTCGTTGAGCTCGCGCTCGGCGGCGGCCACTGCCCGGGAAAAACTCGGCGCAGGCGCCTGAGTCGCGAGGGTCGTCTCGAACACCAGCATCTCTTTCAAATCGAGACGCTTGCGCACGGCCGACGCTTCATCGGTCAGCAACTGAGAGAATTCCTGAGGCTGCAACCAGACGCCAGCGAACGCATGGCCTTTGGTCATGACCAGCAATGCATTCAACCCGGCCTGTTCCAGCGCAGCAGCAAACAGCAGTGCGGTGTCGAGACAAGTCGCCACGCCGTTTTCCAGCACCACGCTTGGCGGTCGGATTTTCTGGCCCTGCTGCTCGAAACTGGCGGGCGGCAACGCATAGCTCAGTTGAAAGCTGCACACCCCCGACCAGATGGCGGACGCCAGCTCCCAGGTGCGCGTGCGGGATTTGCTTTCGTAACCGTCGATGCCGTCTTTCTTGCCGGCACGGCGCAGGACTTGGGAAGCGGCTTTGAGCACGCGGTCCACCGCAGGGTCATTGGGCATGCAGAACGCGGCGAGCAGTTCCGGCATCGCGCTCAACCCACCCCATTCGGTGCGGGCGAGCAGTTCGGTGGGGACGCGCTGTTCGACAAGCACCGTCTCGCCCTGGGACACGCGCATCACCACGTCGGCGTTCAGGCTCTCAGTCAAACCGGACAGGTAACCGGCGTTCAGCTTGATGTCGCGATCAGAGATGCTGAGGCGATCACCGGCATGGATGCGGTCAATATTCCAGCTTCGGCTTTCAACGAACTCCGGGTCGGTGCTTAAGGTCAGCACCAGGTTTTCAAGGGCGGTTTCTTCCTGGTTCCAGAGGCTCAATTCACGCACGAGGGGAACGGCATTCTGGTGGGAGGCGAAGCCGATCTTGCGGGCGATCAGCGCGTCAATCTTGATGTTCATTCACAGGATCCTGAAGCTACGAGCGCTGGCCCCATGAGGGGCGCGCCAAATGGCGCCTATAGTCCATGAGTAATCGATGCTTGTGAATGTGTTTCTCGATGAGTCAGACGGCTTGCCACTGTGTCAGCGTGCCAGTGCTGCGGTCCGCAAACCCCGGTTCACCGTCTGCGGGAGCGCCTCACTGCCTGCGGGAGCCTTTGCTGCCAGCCCGCGAGATGTCACCCCAGCGGCGCACCAGGTAGTTGTGTTCATCCATGACGGCGTTCCACACCGCGATGTGGCCCATGCGCTCCTCGTAGGAGCCGCCATCGCGGACTTCACCAATGTCGATCAGCGGCAGGCCGTCGCTGCCCATGAGTTGTTCGCGGGCGGGCAATCCGGCGTACCAGTAATCCCACTCGGCCGCGCTCAGGTGTTCGCGGCTGCGGGCCGGGTTGCCTATGTAATAACCCTGGCGGGCCATGACCGCGCCGGGCCAGCCGGACAGCCACCAATTCAGGTACGCGTAGGCCGCATCGAGCACCGCGCCCTTGGCATGGCGCGACAGGGACAACCCGCCGAACCAGCCGCGATAGCCCTCGCGCGGGACCGCGACGCGGTATTTCACGCCGGCGCGGTGCAAGCGCACCAGGGTCGGCGACCATAAGCTCTGGATGTCGATCGTCGGGTGCAACATCAGCTCCGCCGCTTCTTCATCGTCGGACCAGAACGCGCCGAACATGCCCTGCCCCTGCTTGCGCACGAGGATGTCGGCCAGCACGTCGATCTCTTCGATGCTCAGGTTGCCGATGTCGCGGAACTGCGCCAGGCCCGCGCCTTGCACGGCGAGTGCGGCGTCCAGCGCGCCAATGGCCGCGTCACTTTGCAGCGCGACCCGCCCGCACCACGCCGGATCGACCAGCCAGCCCCAGCTTTCGTCCGCCGGACTGAAGCCGGCGGGAAGGCGCTCGGGTCGATAGGCAAAACTGTCGGCATTGTGGGTCAGCGGCAACATGCTGATCCGTTCGCTCACCGCGCTGCCGAGGCTGCCGTCGTGCTGCACGAACAGACGCTCGCTGGGCACGCTGCCGCTGCCGAGCCGGTCACTGGCCGACAGCCTGCCGCGTTTGGGCAGGTCGTTGATTTCGTGCCACAGGGCGACGCGGCGCGTGTCGATGGGCTGGATGGCCCGCGCGGGCCAGACGAAATCCACGTTGTGGAACCACTGGTCATAGAGATCGTAACTGTCGGGCTGCATGACCGCGATGCGCTGGGCGGTCTGCACGTCATGCACCTGATACACCAGCTTGAGGCCGAGGTCTTCTTCGGCGCGAACCCGCAGGGATTCGAGCAGCGTCACCGAGGTGCCCAGGACCCGCAGCGTTACCGTCATGCCAGCGCTTCCCGGGGTGCCGGCGCCAGGCGTTCAATGAACACTTCGAACGAGCGGCGCAGCAGCACGGTATCCAGCCCACGCACGATAAACACCAACCGCGAACGGTGGTCGTCGCCGGGCCATTGCGGCAGGTGCACCGGCGCGTGCAGGCAATGCTGCACGCCATGAATAACGACGGGGGCGTGGCTGTTGTTCACGTTGAGCAGTCCTTTGACGCGCAGGATTCGTTCGCCGTGGGATCTTAGCAGCATGGACAGCCAGACCCCGAACGCGACCCAGTCCAGCGGGCGTTCAAAGGTCAGGCAGCAGACCTGCGCCTCGCCGTGACGGGCGGCGGTCGAGCGCACGGCCATCAGGTGCCAGCGCGCGACTTCCTGCGCGGGTTCACCGCTGTGCAGCCCGTCACCGAGCAGCAGTTGATCACCGCTCTGAATGGAATCCGTGGTCAGCACCGGCGCAGGATTGATCGACTGCAAACGCCGCTGCAGCGTTTGCAGCGCCTCGTCATCGGCGAGGTCGGTCTTGCTGATCAGCAGTCGGTCGGCAGCGGCGACCTGGGCCATCCACTCCGGGTGCAGGCGTTCCTGCAGTGCTGCGTGGCTGGCATCGACCACGGTCACCACCAGCCCGACATGCACCCGTCCGCGCAAGTGCGGGTCATTGTTTATCGTCGCCAGAATGGGCGCCGGATCGGCCAGTCCGGTGGTCTCCAGCAGGATGCGTCGGAAGGCCGGCACTTCGCCTCGAGCGCGGCGCTGAAGCAAGTCGGTCAGCGCGTCTCGCAGTTCGCCGCGAATCGAGCAACAGACGCAGCCGCTGGGCAGCAGGACGGTGTCCGGCGCGACCTCTTCCACCAGCAGGTGATCAATGCCGACGTCGCCGAACTCATTGATCAGCAGCGCCGTGTCGCCGAGGGTTTCGTCCTGCAGCAGGCGCTTGAGCAAGGTGGTCTTGCCGCTGCCGAGAAAACCGGTGATGACGTTCAGCGCGATGCTCATGGGTGCTGCTCCAGATGGTCCAGCAGACGTTCATCCAGTGGGTCCAGCGGGCGCCCGATCAATTGCTCGGCCCGTTGCCACAATTGGTCGAGGCCGCTGGCCAATTCCTGCTTGCCGGTGGCGCCAAGCAGCAGATAGGAGACGCCTTGAAAGTCTTCGACCTTCAAACGAAACGGCGCCACCACTGTGTTGATCGCGGCAATCCGGCGCAGGCGTTCGCGGCGTCGGGGCAGTTCGTCGCCCAGCGGGTCGCTCCAGTGCACGTCTTCGCCCAGCAGGCCGCAGAGTCCACACATGGTTATTCGCTCCTTTTTTAGCGCCTGGGTTATTCGTTGCGGTTTGATTCGTTCGTGGGAATCAGGGCATCACATCGCCGGAATTTGGCCCCAGGGTCTGGCCGACGAACAGATTGCCCCCGGGCTCGCTGGCCAGCAGCACGGCGACAGGCGCCACTTCTTCCGCCAGACCAAAGCGCCCCAGGGGCAGCTCCGCCGACTTGGCGCTTTTCCACGCGCTGCTGATCCCGGCCACCAGCGGCGTTTCGATCGGGCCCGGCGCGATGGCATTCACCAGCACGTTGTCCTTGGCCACTTCCAGGGCAAGGGATTTGGTAAAGCCGATCACCCCGGCCTTGGCCGCCGCGTAATGGGTCAGCTCGGCGCCGCCCTTGATGCCCAACTGTGACGCGACGTTGATGATGCGGCCCCAGCGCTGCGCCAGCATGTGCGGCAAGGCGCGCTGACTGGCAATGAACACGCTGGTCAGGTCGACGCGCAGCATGTCATTCCACATGTCCAGGGTCAGGTCGACACAGCGGCGCTGGGTGAGCATGCCGGCGTTGTTGACCAGAATATCGATGCCGCCAAAGTGCTGAACACAGGCATCGACACTGGCCTGTGCGCCCTCGACGGTGCCGACATCTCCCACGCTTTCAACCACCTCGACGCCCAGTTCGCGGCAGTGTTGGGCGGTGTTTGCCAGGGTGACGGCGTCGCGATCGGCCAGGACCAGGCGCGCGCCCTGCTCGGCATACGCCCACGCGATGGCGGCACCTATCCCGCTGCCTGCGCCGGTGATGACCGCGCGTTTATTGACCAGTTGCATGGTGTTTCCTCTTTCAGTCTGCGGCGTGTGGCGCAATCAGCAGTCGATCAGCGCTGCGCCCTACTCCGGCCAACGCACGGTCAAGCCGCCATCGATGACGATGCTTTGTCCGGTGAGATAACTGGATTCCTCGCTGCACAGGAATCGCACCAGTGAGGCGACTTCATCGGCCCGACCGACACGGCCCAGCGGGATGGCACGGGCCGCTTTGGCAAGGCCTTCCGGCCCCAGTGAGTTTTTGCTGTCCAGCGATTGCGGCGTCTCGATCAAACCCGGAATCACCGCGTTGCAGCGAATCCCCCGGGGCGCCAGTTCCACCGCCAGTGAGCGGCACAACCCTGGCACACCGGCTTTGGCGGCGGCGTAGTGCGAGTGGTCCTGCCAGCCATAGACGCCCCCGGCAATCGACGAGATGGCCACCATCGAGCCGCCCTCGCCCATGTGCCGGGCCGCCGCGCGGAAGGTGCGCATCACGCCGGTGAGATCGACGTCGAGCATCTCGTTCCAGCGCTCGTCGGTCATTTCCAGCAACGGTGCGCGGCGCAGCAGGCCGGCATTGGCGACGGCGTAATCGATGCGACCGAAGCGGCTGATCGCCTGCTCGGCCAGGGCGTCCACCGAGGCCGTCCGGGTCACGTCCAGCTCCGCCATCAGGCATTCGCCACCTGCGTCAGCGACCAGTTGCGCCGTGATGCCCGGGTCATGGGGGTCGGCCGGGTAATAGCCGCCGACCACCGCGACGCCCCTGTGCGCGAAGGCCACCGCCAGGGCTTGGCCGATCCCGCTGGCGGCCCCGGTAATCAACGCTACTCTGCGAGTCATGTTCAGCTCCTTATTGGACGGTTGCTATTGGACTGTTTCTGGCCGCACATGGCGGGCGGCGAACATCAGTACACCGGACAGGAAGCACGGCACGGCACCGAAATACAGCGCCGAGGTCTGCCAGTCGCCACCCGCGCTCAACACCGAGGTCGCGCCGAAGCCTGCGACCACCGCGCCGAGCGGGCCCATCGCGTGGATGATGGCGCCGCCGGTGGCGCGGATGCTGGTCGGGAAGCTCTCGCTGATGAAAAACAGGGCGGCGGAATACGGACCGATCAGGAAGAACAGCCCCAGGCTGTACAGGCCGACCACCGTCGGCATGTTGCTGGGGCCGAAGAGCATGCCGGCGAAGGACAGGCCGCCGAGCATCCAGCCCAGGCCGATGACGTTGCGCCGGCCGATCTTGTCGCCCATCCAGCCGTGGCTCAGGTAACCGCAGTAGCCCACCAGGTTCGACAGCACCAGGATGATCAGCGAGTTCTCGAAGGAGATGTGATGCACGCTGACGATCACGGAGGTGCCCAGCACGCTGAACACCTGAATCGCCGCCCAGTTGAGCAGGATCGCCGCGCCGATCACCAGCGTCGCCCGGCGCGAGGTGCCCCGGAACGCAGCGCCGATGCCGGCGGTGCGATGCTCTTCGTAATCCACGCCGTAGGTCATCGCCACTTGCCTGGCCTGTTCAGCGTCGCCGGCCTTGCGCAGTTGGGTGATGCGCTGATGAATCTGGAACTGTGGGCTTTCCTTGAGCTTGCGCGCCATGAACGCGATGACCAGCGCCGGGATCGCGGCGAATACGAAGCAGCCCTGCCAGCCGATGACCGGCAGCAGCACGGCAGTCAACCCGGCGGCAATCAATGCGCCCACCGGCCAGCCGCCCTGCACCAGGCTGTAGATGAAGCCACGGCGTTTGGCCAGCCGCGGGTCTTCGGAGGCCGCATAGATCTCGCTGAGGTACGTCGCGTTGACCGTTTCTTCGGCGTAACCCAGCCCGCTCAGGGAGCGGATCAGGATCAGCGGCGACTTGCCCCATGACCCGCCCAGCGCCGTCAGCGCCGAGCAGATCGCGGAACCGGTGACCGTGAAAATGATGCCCATGCGTCGGCCGAGGCGATCCACCAACGGCCCGATGGCCAGTGCGATAACCGCCGTGCCGACCGCGGCCCAGGTGGCGATTTCCGCCTGTTCCGCTTCGCCCCACTGAAAGTGCCGGCCGATTTCCGGCAGCAAGGTGCCGAACAGGATGAAGTCGTACACCGCAAAGACCCACGCGAAGAAGGCGATCCAGGTGGCGTAGCGCACTTCTTCGGAGGTCAGTTGCCGGGGTTTCCAGCCGGTCAGATCAAGCTTGTTGTAGATGGACATGGGTCACGCCTCGGAATGAAGGGGCAATCAGCTGTGGCGAGGATTACGGCGGACGAAGTCATCGGCGATTTCGTCGAACGTGACGAACTTGACGCCGGCGTGACTCTGGATGTGCTCGATCAGCCGCTCCAGCATCAGCAGCACTTGCGGGCGACCGGAGACGTCCGGGTGGATGGTCATGGTGAATACAGCGTGCTCGTGCTCGCGGTAAACCCAGTCGAACTGGTCGCGCCACATCTCTTCCAGATGCCGCGGGTTGACGAAGCCGTGGCTGTTGGGCGCCTTTTTGATGAACATCATCGGCGGCAGGTCATCGAGGTACCAGTTGGCCGGGATCTCCACCAGGTCGGTTTCCTGACCGCGCACCAGCGGTTTCATCCAGGTGTCGGGGTGCTGGGTGTAATCGATCTTGGTCCAGCTGTCGCCCACGCGCACGTAGTACGGATGGAAGTCGTTGTGCATCAGGCTGTGGTCGTACTTGATGCCCTTCTTGAGCAGCAGCTCGTTGGTGACCTTGCTGAACTCCCACCAGGGCGCGACGTAGCCGGTCGGACGCTTGCCGGTCATTTGCGTGATCAGCTCGATGGACTTGTCGAGGACGATTTCTTCCTGCTCGGGCGTCATGGCGATCGGGTTTTCGTGGCTGTAGCCGTGCACGCCGATCTCGTGACCGGCGTCGAACACGGCCTTCATCTGCTCGGGAAACGTCTCCATCGAGTGCCCGGGCACGAACCAGGTGGTGCGCAGGCCGTAGCGCTCGAACAGCTTGAGCAGGCGCGGCGCACCGACCTCCCCCGCAAACAGGCCACGGGAAATGTCATCCGGCGAATCCTCGCCACCGTAGGAACCCAACCAGCCTGCTACGGCGTCTACGTCGACGCCGAAAGCGCACAAGATTTCTTTAGCCATCATCGTTCTCCAGTGGAGTTATCGGATTCTTCGTTTCGGAACGTGCGCAGCGCGGCTTCGACGGCCAGTGCAGCGCGCAATAAACGGGAGTCTTCGCCGCTGGGCGCGCTGATCAGAACGCCGGTGGGCAGGCCGAGGGCGTCACAGCCACTGGGCAGCGACACGCCCGGCATGTCCAGCAAACTGCCCGGCATGGTCAGGCGCAACGTGGCCAGGTTGGTGCGGACGAACAGGTCATCGTCACTGAGCAACGGCGTGAGCGGCGGCGCCACATGGGCCACGCTCGGGGTGATCAGAAACGCGCCATCGAGTTCGTCGCTCATCTGTTGCTGAAGACGCTCGCGGGCGCTGTAGAGGTTGATCAAGTGGCTGGCCGGGAACGCCCGCGCCGCTTCAAGACGGCGGCGTACGCGAGGGTCAAGTTGCGCGGCGGCATCGCTGTCGAGCAAGGGCTGATGCAGGGCGAAGGCTTCTGCCGCGCCGAGCCAGCCTTGCTGCTGGATCAGATCCAGCGTGGCCTGAAAGGCAGGCGAAGGACGCACCTCGATCAGCGCGCCTTGGGCCTGCATTGCGCTCACACAGCGCAGCAGATTGTCGCGCACGGAGGCCTCGACGCGGTCGTCCTCAAGGACCGCCTGATCGAGCCGGAACCGCTGGCCTGCCAACGGGCGTGGCAGCAAAGCGGTCGGCTTTGTGCGCCCCCGCAGGATGTCGTCAATGGCCACGGCGTCGCGCACGCTGCGGGTCAGCGGGCCGAGGCTGTCGAGGGTGTGCGCGAGGGGAAAGACGCCGTCGCGGCTGTAGCGCCGGCAACTGCTGCGAAAGCCCACCAGGCCGTTGAAGGCGGCCGGGATGCGGATCGAGCCGGCGGTGTCGGTGCCCATGGCGATGGGCACGATACCCGCTGCGACTGCCACCCCGGAGCCTGACGAAGAACCGCCCGGAATGCGCGGCTGGTCATGCCCGAGTGGGTTATGCGGCGTGCCGAAATGCGGGTTCAGACCCAGGCCCGAGTAGGCAAATTCACTGAGGTTGGTTTTGCCGACACTGACCATCCCGGCCCGTGACAGCAGGCCAACGCTCTGCGCATCCAGCATCGCCGGCGCGCACTCACGGCGCAGCGCAGCGCCTGCGGTGGTCGGGCTGCCGGCCACGTCGAACAGGTCTTTCCAGGCGATGGGCACGCCGTCCAGCGCGCTCGCCGGTTGCCCGGCCTTCCAGCGTGCGGCGGAGGCTTCTGCTTCGCGGCGCGCCCGGTCGGTGCAGAACGAAATGAATACGTCATCGACGGCGGAGGCCTTCGCTCGCACTGTGTCCAGGGCCGCTATCGGGTCGCTCGTTCCGCTGGCGAACGCTTCGGCCATTGCCAGCGCATCGGCGAGTGTCGGATCAGGGAAGCGGGGGTTGGACATTTCATCTACCCTTTAATGTACATATTAGGAGAATGTACATTTATCAAAGGCAGAAAGCGTGCCAGAGTCGGCCTGTGCTTATCCATGACGCGATGGATGCGCGAGATGCCGGGCCAGGACCGCCGGGTTAGATACGTTGCCGGGATTTGACCTCAGTCCGAATATCCAGGCGGTCAAGCGTCATCGAGCAAATACCGTCGAGAATGGATATTTACGCAAAGGTACGTTTTAGTGCAGAAAAGTAACAACGGCTCCAATACCGTGCGTTTTGCCGTGTCCCGCAGTGACGCTCTGTCTTGTGCGAGAATCGCCGCCCGCCTTCCGAGAAGTGTATGAAATCGATGTCCGCCGAGGATTCCCGCACCGCGTCCCGCTACGCCACGATCCGACAAGTCCTGCGCGATGCCATCGTCAACGGTGACGTGGTGGAAGGATTGGTGCTGCTCGAAGCGCCGCTGGCCGAGCTGTTCGGCACCAGCCGGGTGCCGGTGCGCCGGGCGCTGGACTTGCTTCATGAAGAAGGCCTGATCAGCCGGTTCGACGGGCGCGGTTATCTGGTCAATCCCAACGGCGTCGATGTGCAGCCCATGCGCCTGGCCCTGACCCATCATCAACTCGGGCTCGATAGCAGTGAAGAACTGGTCGACACCCGCCCCCTCGGCGAACGGATTTTCGAGGAAATCGGCGCGGCGTTATCGACCTGTATCGCGTTCGGTCATTATCGACTCGATGAGCAGATTGCGGCCGAACACTATGGCGTCAGCCGGGCCGTGGTGCGCGAGGCGCTGATGCGTCTGCGTGATCGCGGGCTGGTGGAGAAAGAACCCTACTCCCAATGGCTGGCAGGGCCGCTGACCGCTCGGGAAGTGACCGAAGATTATGAACTGCGGGCGTGCCTGGAGCCTGAAGCGCTGCGCCAGACCGCGCCGGGCTTGAGCCGGGACGACCTGGCCGCCATGCTCGCCCGGGTCGACGCCGCGCAGAACAATGCGCAGTGCAGCCTGGCAGACATCGAGCGACTGGAAGAAGACCTGCATCACCACTGCCTGGCCGGCATTACCAACCGCAAGATTGCGACGCTGATCCGCCAGGGCCAGAGCCCGATGATCATCAGCCGGATCTTCTATAGCCAGTTGGGCATCGGCCCCGACGAAGCGATGCTGGCCGAACACCGGTTGATCCTCGAATTACTGCTGCATGGCGCATTCGATGCCGCCGCGTTGAACCTCAAGGAACACCTCAACCGCGCCCGTCAACGCATGCTGCAACGGCTGAAAGTGTTGTCGGTGCTACCTGAGCAGCCGGTCCCCAAGTATCTGACTCGACTCAGCTGAACCTCGTGCGTACGGCCGACATTCCGGGTGCCGCGCAGATCCGGTGTAGGAGCGCGCTTGCCCGCGAAGGCGTCGGTACAGACGACAGAAATGCGTCGGATGTACCACCCATTCGCGGGCAAGCGCGCTCCTACAGGTTATGTGTTCGCCGCAGATATCTGTGTGTTGTCACCCTTCTACGGGCTATTCGTTCACCCACAAGACGGTATCCATCGGTCATTCACACGCCGCGAATTTTCGGCCGAATGGAGATCCGGTGTAGGAGCGCGCTTGCCCGCGAAGGCGTCGGTACAGACGATAAAAATGCGTCGGATGTACCACCCATTCGCGGGCAAGCGCGCTCCTACAGGTTATGTATTCGCCGCGGATATCCGTGTGTAGTCACGCTTCTACGGGCTATTCGTTCACCCACAAGACGGTATCCATCGGTCATTCACACACCGCGAATTTTCGGCCGAATGGAGATCCCTTGCAGGAGCGCGCTTGCCCGCGAAGGCGTCGGTACAGACGACAAATATGCGTCGGATGTAGCACCCATTCGCGGGCAAGCGCGCTCCTACAGGTTATGTGTTCGCCGCAGATATCTGTGTGTTGTCACGCTTCTACGGGCTATTCGTTCACCCACAAGACGGTATCCATCGGTCATTCACACACCGCGAATTTTCGGCCGAATGGAGATTCGGTGTAGGAGCGCGCTTGCCCGCGACGGCGCCGGTACAGACGATAAACATGCGTCGGGTGTACCACCCATTCGCGGGCAAGCGCGCTCCTACAGGTTAGGTATTCGCCGCAGATATCTGTGTGTTGTCACGCTTCTACGGGCTATTCGTTCACCCACAAGACGGTATCCATCGGTCATTCACACGCCGCGAATTTTCGGCCGAATGGAGATCCCTTGCAGGAGCGCGCTTGCCCGCGAAGGCGTCGGTACAGCCGATAAAAATGCGTCGGGTGTACCACCCATTCGCGGGCAAGCGCGCTCCTACAGGTTATGTGTTCGCCGCAGATATCTGTGTGTAGTTCGGCCGTGGGAGTGGGTGTGAACCGCACAATTGATGGCGAACACAACGGCCCCTTCCCGGCTGAAGCCGGTCCCACTGAGATCAAAAGCATCGTCCACTCACACACCGCGCGCATTCGTAGGACCGGCTTTAGCCGGGAAGGCGTCAGGTCCAGCACCGCAGAATTGATAGCGCACGCACCCGGCCTCTTCCCGGCTAAAGCCGGACCCACTTAGATCAAAAGCAGCGTCCTCCTGAAATCACTCGGTCACCCACGACCCACCCAATGCAGCCTGTAACTGCACACTGGTAATCAACTGCGTGGCCACCAGGTTGAGCAGGGTCTGGCGTTCGTTCAGGCTGGTGGCCTGGGTGGTGGCGACGTCGAGGTAGTCGATGACGCCCGCCTCGTACTGATCACGACTCACCGCTGCAGAGTCTTCCGCCGACTGCGCGGAATTGCGTCGGGCTTCCAATTCCGGCTCCAGGGTGCGCAGTTCGACCAGGTAATCCTCGACTTCACCCAGACCGGTCAGCACCGTCTGGCGATAGGTCGCGACGGTCGCGTCATAGGCATGACGGGCCTGTTCGACGCTGGCGCGGGTGGCGCCAAAATCGAGAATCGTGCCGGTCAGGCTCGGGCCGATCGACCAGAATCGGTTGGGCAGCGAGAACAGGTGGCTCAGGGTTGAACTCTGGTAGCCGCCACTGGCGCTCAACGTCAGGTCCGGGTAATACGCCGCTGTGGCCACCCCGACCGCGGCGTTGGCAGCGGCCATTTGCCGTTCGGCGGCGGCGATGTCCGGGCGACGCTCCAGCAAGCGGCTGGGCACGCCCAATGGCACGCCGGGCACGTGGTACTGCCAGGCCGGGTCCGCGGCCAAAGCGAAGTCCGCCGGCGGTTTGCCCATCAGCAACGCGATGGCGTGCTCGTACTGGGCGCGCTGCCACTGCAAGTCGAGCATCGAGGCCTGGGCGCTGTGCAATTGGGTTTTGCCCGTCGCCAGATCGGCCCGCGAGGAGATCTGCTCGTCGTACTTGTTCTGGATGATTTGCAGGTAGCGCTGGTAGCCGGCGATGGTCTCGCGGTACAGCGCGATACGCCGGTCCAGCAGACGCAGCTGGAAGTAATTCTGCGCCAGCGACGATTGCGCACTGAGGGTGGCGTTGGCCAGGTCGGCAGCGCTGGCCTGCGCGCTGGCGCGGTCCTGTTCGTTGGTGCGGCGCAGTCTGCCCCAGATATCCGCTTCCCAACTCAGGTCCAGGGTGGCCGAATGCACCTTGCTGACACCCCCTGCCCCGCTGGACGACGAGCCGCTGGCGGACTCACTGCGGCTGCTCGCCCCGGTGCCGGTCAACGTCGGGAATTCTTCGGCGCGGGACTGACGCACCAGCGCCAGGGCCTGCTGGTACTGCGCGGCGTAGACCGCGACGTTCTGGTTATTGAGCTGCACCTGCGACACCAGCGCATTCAGTTGCGGGTCCTGATAAAGCGCCCACCACGGCCCCTTGGGCAACTCATCCTGCGGGCTCGCCGCTTTCCAGCCCTGGGCTTCCTTGAAGGTGGCGGAGATCGGCGCACTCGGTTTCTGGTAGTCGGGGCCGACCATGCAGCCCGTTAACAACGTGCCGGTCAGCAGCAGAGCGATGGACAGACGGGAGGGCAGCAAAGCGTTCATTCATTCAACCTTGTCAGTCAGCCGGGCACGTGAGTGCGGCGGATACGCGTGTGCCAGAAATGCCGCGAAGCACGGCTCAGGCGATCGAGATAGAGGTACACCACCGGGGTGGTAAACAGGGTCAGCAACTGACTCAGCACCAGCCCCCCGGCGATCGCAACGCCGAGCGGCTTGCGCAGGTCGGCATCGCCGCCGCTGCCGAGGGCCAGGGGCAAGGCGCCGAAAAAAGCGGCCAGGGTGGTCATCATGATGGGCCGGAAGCGCATGCGGCAGGCTTCGATGATGGCTTGCTCAGGCGACATCTTGCGGTCGCGCTCGGCCATCAGGGCGAAGTCGATCATCATGATGGCGTTCTTTTTGACGATGCCGATCAGCAACAGAATGCCGATCAGGGCGATCACCGTCAGTTGCATGTTCACCGCCTTGAGCAGCAACAAGGCGCCAACGCCCGCCGACGGCAGCGTCGACAGAATCGTCAGCGGGTGGATGTAACTTTCGTACAGCACCCCCAGGACGATATACACCGCCAGCAACGCCGCCCCGATCAACCACGGCATGCTGGCGGCGAGCGAGGCGTAAGCCTGGGCTGTGCCGGCGAATCCGTACTGGATATCCCGGGGCAGACCGACTTTGTCGACGGCCGCATTGATGGCAGCAGTGGCCTGCTCAAGGGAGACACCGTCCTGCAGATTGAACGCGATGGTGCTGGTCGCCGACTGCCCCTGATGCGCCACGGCCAGCGGCGCATTGTCCGGGCTGAAGGTGGCAAACGCGGTCAGCGGCACTTGCTGGTTATCGGCGTTGATCACGTACATGCGGTCGAGCATCGTTGCGTCTTGGGTGTACACCGGGTCCAGTCCCATGATCACGTGGTACTGGTTCAGGGTTTTGTACAGCGTCGCCACCTGCCGCTGGCTGTAGGCGTTGTTCAGCAGGTTGTCGATGTCGCTGACGCTCACTCCCAGCCGGCTCGCGGCGGCGCGGTCGATGTGCAGTTTCATCTCCTGGCCACCGGTCTGGGAGTCCGAGTCGATGCCGGTCAGTTGCGGCAATGCCCGCAGCGCCGCCTCCACCTTCGGCTCCCACACCCGCAGCAGGTCGAGATCGTCGGCCTGCAGACTGAACTGATACGTGGCGTTGGCGCTGCGACCGCCCACACGAATGTCCTCGGCGGGCATCAGAAACACCTGAATTCCCGCCACCTTGTTGTTCGCCCGGGTCAGCCGGTTCGCCACCGCTGCGGCGCTGCTGGTGCGCTGCTTGTAGTCCTTGAGCCGAATGAAGAAGTCGCCGGTGTTGCGCGACCCTGCCCGGCCGCTGCCGGTCGACGACATCACCGCCTCCACGTCTGGGTCGGCGGCCAGGTCATGGGCGATCTGCAGCAAGTGCGGCTTGAGCGCCTGAAAGGAAATATTCTGGTCAGCCCGCACCGCGCCCATCAGCACGCCCGTGTCCTGGGCCGGGAAGAACCCTTTTGGCACCGTGGCGTAGAGGTACACGTTGAGCCCCACGGTCAGCAGCAGGCTGAACATGGTCAACAGCCGATGGCGCATGACCCAGGCCAGGGCCGTGAGATAGGCGCCCTGCATCCGCGCAATCCCGGCTTCAATCCAGCGATACAGCCGCGGTTCGCGGGCGTCATGGGCAGGCTGGCGCAGCAACAGGACACAGAGCACCGGCGTCAGGCTCAGAGACACCAGCATCGACAAACCCAGGGCGATGCTCAAGGTCACCGCGAACTCCCGAAACAGCCGCCCGACGATGCTGCCCATCAGCAGAATCGGGATGAACACCGCGATCAGCGACAGGGTCATGGACAGCACCGTGAAGCCGACTTCGCGGGTGCCCATCAGCGCCGCACGCAGTGGACGCATGCCTTGTTCCTGATAGCGGGCGATGTTTTCCAGCACCACGATCGCGTCGTCCACCACAAAACCGGTGCAGATGATCAGCGCCATCAGCGACAGGTTATCGAGGCTATAACCGAGGAGGTACATGATCGAGCAGGTACCGATCAGCGACACCGGTAGCACCACCGCCGGAATCAAGGTCGCGCGCAGGTTGCGCAGAAACACAAAGACCACGGCGATCACCAGCAAGGTGGCGATCAGCAGGGTTTCTTCGGTGTCATGCAAGGACGAACGCACCGTCGGGCCACGGTCGATGACGCTGATCAGTTGCACGTCACCGGGAATCTCGCGCTGCAACTCGGGCATCAGCGCCTTGATGCTGTCGATGGTCTTGAGCATGTTAGCGCCGGCCTGGCGGGTCACGCCCAGGGTCACCGAGGGCTGGCCGTTGTAATAGCCGCCGACAAAGGTGTCTTCCACCGAATCGTAGACGTTGGCCACATCGCGCAGACGCACAGTGGCGCCGTTCCGGTAGGTGATGACCAGGTCCTGGTAATCGGCGGCCTTGTCGATCTGGTCATTGCCGTCGATCACCCAGCTCTGCCCTTCCCCCTGGAGAATGCCCTTGGGCTTGGCCTTGGTGGCGTCGTTGATCGTCTGCCGCACGGCCTCCAGGGAAATACCGGCGTGGTTGAGCAGGTTGGGCTGGACGTCGATGCGCACCGCCGGCAAGGCGCCGCCGCGCACCGACACCTCGCCCACGCCGTTCACTTGGGCGATCTTCTGCTGCAACTTGCTGTAGGCCAGGTCGTAAAGTTCGCCGGGGCTGCGCGTCGATGAGGTCAGCGCCAGCATCAGCACCGGCGCCTCGGACGGGTTGGCTTTGCGGTACGTGGGCAGCGACGGCATTGAGCTGGGCAGCAAACTGCGCGCAGCATTGATGCCGGCCTGCACATCCCGGGCGGCGCCGTTGATGTCGCGATCCAATTCGAACTGCAGGATCAGCGTGGTGGAGCCCTGGCTGCTGGTGGACGTCATCTCGGTGATGCCGGCGATCTGTCCAAGGCTGCGCTCCAGCGGCGTGGCCACCGTGGCGGCCATGGTTTCCGGGCTGGCACCGGGCAGCGAGGCGCTGACCATGATCGTCGGAAAATCCACTTGGGGCAGTGGCGCCACCGGCAACAGCATGTAACCGAGAATGCCGGCCAGGGTGATGCTCAGGCTCAACAACAACGTCGCCACCGGACGGCGGATAAAAATGCGCGACAGATTCATGGCCGCGCACTGCCCTGGCCTGTCGCTGAACGGCTGCCCCGCTTGAAGCGCGCTTTGGCCCGCTCGGACAGTCGATCAAACATCAGGTAGATCACCGGCGTGGTGAACAACGTCAGCACCTGGCTGAGCAACAGCCCGCCGACAATCACCAGACCCAGCGGCCGACGCAATTCGGCCCCGGCCCCCGTAGCAAGCATCAGCGGCAACGCGCCGAACAGCGCCGCCAGCGTGGTCATCAGGATCGGACGCAAGCGCAGCAGCGCCGCCCGGTGAATGGCGTCCCGCGCGTTGAGGCGCTGGTGTTGACGACCCTCCAGGGCGAAGTCGATCATCATGATCGCGTTCTTCTTCACGATGCCGATCAACAGCACCACGCCGATCAGCGCGATCAGACTGAATTCGGTTCCGGTCAGCAGCAACGCCAGCAAGGCGCCGATCGCCGCCGAGGGCAACGTCGAGAGAATCGTCACCGGATGGATGAAGCTCTCGTAAAGCATGCCCAGGACGATGTACATGGTGACCAGCGCCGCCAGGATCAGCCACAGCGTGTTGCCCGTGGCGGTCTGGAAAGCCTCGGCCGCGCCCTGGTAACGCAGGGTGATGCTGCTCGGCGCATTCAGTTCAGTCATCACCTCGCTGATCGCCTGTTGTGCCTGCTCCAGTGAATAACCGTCTGCCAGGTTGAACGACACCGTTACCGCAGGGAACTGATCCAGGCGGCTGAGGGACAGCGAACCGGTGCGCTGACCGACCTTGGCGATGTCGGTCAGGCGCACCATCTGCGCCGGGGTGCCGGTGGTGGTGGTCGAACTGGATGACGTGCTCTGGGTGGAGGTGCTCGAAGACGTGCCCGATGTCGTGCTGGCCGTCGTCGAGGCAGAACCGGTCGCCGCCGCCAGATAGATGTTGTCGAACGCCGCCAGGTATTGCTGGAACTGCCCCGGCACCTGCAGCACCACGCGGTACTGGTTGGACTGGGTGAAAATGGTAGAGATCAGGCGCTGGCCGAAGGCGTTGTACAACGCGGTATCGACGTCGGAGGCGCTGATGCCATAGCGCATGGCGGCCGCCCGGTTCAGCTCGACATAAGCCACAAGACCCTGGTCTTGCAGGTTGTCGACGACGTCGCGCATTTCCGGGCGGTGTTGCAATTTCTCGATCAGCCGGGGCGTCAGCGTCGACAGATTCGCGCTCTCCGAGTCGTCGAGGGTGAACTGATACTGGCTCGGGGTCAGCTGGTCATCGACGGTGAGGTCCTGGGACGAAACCAGATGCAGCTGAATGCCGGATACCCCGCTCACGGATTTTTCCAGACGCGTGATGACCTGAGTTGCGGTGTCGGCACGCTCGTCGAAAGGTTTTAGGCCGATCTGCAGGCGGCCGTTGTTCAGCGAATCATTGCTGCCGTCGACGCCGATGGTGGACGACACCGACTCCACCGCCGGGTCCTGACGCACCACCTCAACCACCGCCTGCTGACGACGGGCCATCTCGCTGAAGGACACGTCCTGAGAGGCGCGGGTGAAGCCCTGAATCAGGCCGGTGTCCTGGGTCGGGAAGAACCCTTTCGGCACCACCAGATAAAGCAGGCCGGTGAGCGCCACGGTACCCACGGCCACCAGCAACGTCAGCCGCTGGTGATCGAGTACCCACACCAGGCCCCGGTCGTAACCGTTCAGCACTTTTTGGTACTGGCGATCGCCCCAGGCGGCGAAGCGGCCTTTTTCGCCCTCAGGCACGTGCCGCAACAGGTGTGCGCAGAGCATCGGCGTCAGGGTCAGGGACACGACCATCGACACCAGAATCGCCACCGCCAGGGTGATGGCGAACTCGCGGAACAGCCGCCCGACCACATCCCCCATGAACAGCAGCGGGATGAGTACCGCAATCAACGAGAAGGTCAGGGAAATGATCGTGAAGCCGATTTCTTGGGAGCCCTTCAGCGCCGCGGCCATGGGCTCCTCGCCCTCCTCCAGGTGCCGGGAAATGTTCTCGACCACCACAATGGCGTCGTCGATGACGAATCCGGTGGCGATGGTCAGTGCCATCAGCGTCAGGTTGTTCACGCTGAAGCCGGCCAGGTACATGATGCCGAACGTGCCGATCAGCGACAGCGGCACCGCCAGGCTCGGGATCAGGGTGGCGGTGAAATTGCCGAGGAACGCGAAGGTCACCAGCACCACCAGCCCGATGGACAGCAGCAGCTCGATCTGCACGTCCTTGATCGAGGCGCGGATGGTCTGGGTCCGGTCGCTGATGACCGTCAGTTTGACCGAGTCGGGCAAGGCCGTTTGCAGCGTCGCCAGCTTCTGCTTGATGCTGTCGACCACGTCGATGACGTTGGCACCCGGCTGACGCTGCACCGCAATGACAATCGCCGGCTGCCCGTTCGCCGTGGCACCCAGGTATTGGTCCTGAGGCGCCTCGGAGGTGGTGGCGACATCCTTGAGACGCAGCGCAGCGCCGTTCTCGTAGGCCAGCACCAGCTCGCCGTACTCCACCGCATCGCGCAGCTGGTCGTTGGCGTCGATGGTGATGGAGTGCGACGGACCATCGAAGCCGCCCTTCGAACCGTTGACGTTGGCAGCGTTGACCTTGTCGTAGACGTCTTCCAGGGTCAGGCCGTGGGCCGCGAGGCTGGTGGGGTTGACTTCGATCTTCACGGCGGGCTGCTGACCACCGGCCAGGCTGACCATGCCGACGCCGGAAATCTGCGAGAGCTTGAGCGCCACACGGGTGTTGACCAGATCCTGCACGCGGGTCAGCGGCAGGCTGTCGGACGTCGCCGCGAGGGTCAGCACGGCGGTGTCGGCGGGGTTGACCTTCTTATAGGTCGGCGGGTTCGGCAGGTCGGTGGGCAGCAGGCTGTCGGCGGCATTGATGGCCGCCTGCACTTCCTGTTCGGCGACATCCAGCGACAAGTCCAGGGAGAACTTCAGGGTAATCACTGACGCCCCGGCCGAACTGGTCGAGTACATCTGCGCCAGCCCGGACATCTGCCCCAGTTGGCGCTCCAATGGCGCCGTGACCGCCGAGGCCAGCACGCTGGAGCTGGCGCCGGGGTACAGCGTGGTGACCTGAATGGTCGGGTAGTCCACTTCCGGCAGCGCCGAGGTCGACAGCAGGCGATACGCGAAAATACCGGCCAGCATGACCGCGAGCATCAGCAGCACGGTTGCCACCGGGCGCTGGATAAACAGTCTTGAGGGATTCATGGAGCAGCGTTGCCGGCAGCCGGCAGCTTGGCGCTGGCCATGGTGGCGTTTGCATCGGCCGGTTTGTCCGCCTCAATGGTCACCGTGCTGCCGTCACGCAAATGATCGATGCCTCGGGTGACGACCTGATCACCCTTGTCCACGCCCTGGCTGATGACCGTCTGTTCCCCGAACACCGGGCCGACCTTGACGCTTCGGCGGGCGACCTTGCCGTCCTTGACCACGTACAGAAACTCGCCGTCGCTGCTCAGTTGCACGGCGGCCGACGGCACCACCACGGCGTTGTGCAGGGTGTCGGTGGTCAGCTTCACGTTGACGAACTGGTTGGGGTAAAGCTTTTCGGCGGGGTTATCGAACAGCGCCTTGAGTTTGATGCTGCCGGTGGTGGTGTCGATTTCGTTGCTGATGAATTTCAGCGCGCCGTTGGCCAGCGGCGTGTTGCCCAACTGATCGAGGGCCTGCACGCTCAGGGTCTCGCCTTTGCGGACCTTGGGCAGCAGAGTTGCCAATTGCGCCTGGGGCAGGCTGAAGGTCACGGCGATCGGGTTGGTCTGGGTCACGGTGACGATGCCGGTGGTGCTGCTGGACGCCACGATGTTGCCCGGATCCACCAGACGTAACCCGACGTAGCCATCAATCGGCGAGACGATTTTGGCGTACAGCAGATTGAGTTTCGCCGCATCGATCTGGCCTTGATCCGCCTTGACCGCGCCGGCGTACTGGCCGACGGTGGCGATCTGCGTGTCCAGGTCCTGCCTGGCGAGGGAGTCCTTGGCGAACAGCCGTTTGTAGCGTTCGGCGGTCAGTTGTGCGCTTTTCAGCAGTGCCTGATTCTGGGCCATGTCGCCCAGGTATTGGTCCAGCGTGGCCTGGTAGGCACGCGGGTCGATCTGCGCCAGTAACTGGCCCTTCTTCACGTACTGCCCTTCGGTGAAATACACGGCCATCAACTCACCGTCGACCCGGCTGGTCACGGTGACCGAGTAGTTGGGCACGACCGTGCCCAGCGCCTGCTGGATCACCGGAACGTCTGCCGTACCGGCCGAGCCCACGGCGACGCTGACCGCTGCATTGGGGTCCGCCATGCCGGGACCCGCGTGGCGACCGCCGGGGCCGGCCGAAACGGCAGCGCCGGCATCGGTCGATGGGGTCTGGCTGGAGGCATGCCGGTAGTAGACATAAACAGCCCCAACGGCTGCGGCTATGAGGAGCGCAAGGACAAGGCGCTTTCGTGAGCGGGCTGCCGAAATCTGGGTCATGTGGTACTTCTTTGTGGCCAAGGGACAAAAGGGAAGCCGTCAGCCGGCGTCACCGGGCGGATCGGTACACCACGCGAGCGCATCGCTGCATCAGGCAACGTCGATGCGTGCAGCGGCTGCCGCTTGGCTGAAGGTCGGATTGAGGTGTTTCGAATTGTTGCGACATTTAGCCTTGGGTGATCGATGGGAACAAGCCGCGAGCCCGACCTTTGCAGAGAATTTACATTCGGCGGGTCTATGGGGAGGCATTCATGAAAGCGAGCGCACTCACTCCGCCAGCATTACCCGATTGCGCCCCTCCTGCTTACCCTCATACAAACGCTGATCCGCCCGGTTCAGCGCATCCCTGAACGTCTCCCCGTCTTTCAGGATGGCCACCGCGAGGGTCGCCGTGAGGTTCAGGCTCACCTGCCCGATCTCCCCGGCCTCTTCGCGAATGTGCGTGAGAATGCGCTCGGCGATCAACCGGGCGTCCTTGAAGGGGGTGTTGGGCATCAGTACCAGAAATTCCTCGCCGCCCCAGCGCGCGGCGATGTCCGTGGTGCGTACGCACTTGGCGATGATGTCGGCCACCTGCTGCAGCACCACGTCGCCAAGGTCGTGACCGTGCTGGTCGTTGATTTGCTTGAAATGATCGATGTCGATCAGCACCAGCGCCGTGGGGAGCTCGCGGCGGCCCCCGCCCAGCTGACGCAAGCGCTGCAGCACCCGCCGCCGGGTGTAAAGGTTGGTCAGACTGTCGCGGTGGGCAGAGTGATAAAGGTTCATGTGCATCGACAGGTTGAAACGCACCGACAGCGCCGTGGCGTGCAGCAGTAATGCCGTGGCGGTCAATGCATTGGCTGCGCCAAACAGGTCATGGGCGTTTTCGCTGAGGCTGATGACGGGCACTTTGTTGCGCAGCAGATACCCGCCCACCGTGACGATGAGCACGGCGGCGCTCAGGCATCCTCGGCGCACCGGCGAGGAGTGAAAGCCGAAAGCGATGATGGGAACGATGCAAAACACGTAGAGGTGAAAGTTGCTGTCCCAGCCGAGCACCCAGGTGGCGATGGCGGCGTGGGCAATGATTTCGACGCAGATCAGCATGCCGGCGCACCGATACAGCCGGCGTTTGATCGCCATCAGGCACGCGATATAGGCCGTGACACTCGCCGCATTGGTGACCCACATCACCGGTAGATCCACGATCAGGAACAAGCCCAGCAACAGGACGTGAATCGCGAACGCGATCTGCACGATCGGGATGATGTGTTTCCAGTATTCAACGGTGGCTTCGCGAGTGACCTGAGTGCGGTCATCGGCGGTAAGGCTGTTCATCAGGGTGTCTCGGGGGGAAGTAAATACGGTGAGGAGAGGAACTCTCCAGGAACAGTGCCCGGCGTGGCGTCATATCGCGCTAAGTTTTAGCTTTAATCGCCATTTAATCTGACGGCAGGACTTTGATTTTCATGGGTTTTAAAGTTTAGGCGTTTTACCCGCTTTTTATTTGGCACTGGCATAAAACTAATTAAAAAGCTCAAGGGTCATTGAAGTACGCGCAACGATTCTTGCGTTCTGCCAATGACCAAAGGAACTGCCACTATGATTCGCGATGACCGAGTGACACCTGCCGGCTACGACGATCCTGTCTACCGGGGGACTGCTGTTGCCCCCTTGCTCAAACGTATTTCCTGGGGCGCCATCCTGGCCGGTGTGGTACTCGCTCTGGTCGTATCGCTGATGCTCAGCTTGCTGGGCACCGCCATCGGCACCGCGAGCATCGATCCGCTGCAAGAAGCTGACCCGCTGGCGGGCATGGGCAAAGGCACCGGCATCTGGTTGGGTGTGAGTATGGTCATTTCCCTGTTCGTCGGGGGCTGGGCCGCTGGCCGGTTGGCCCATCGCGAAGGCGCGTTCCACGGCATCCTGGTCTGGGCCAGCGTTTCGCTGATCAGCGTGTATCTGGTGTCCAGCGCCGTAACCGGCGTCGTGCGCGGCGGTCTGAACCTGGCGGGCAGCGGCCTGTCGGCAGTGGGCAGCGGTATCGCGCAAGTTGCTCCGGCCGTTGGTGGCCAGATCCAAGAGCAGCTGCGTGCCCAGGGCATCGACTTCAATCTGAACGACATTCAGGGTGAGATCGAACAAGCCATGCGTCAGACCGGCAAGCCTGAGCTGGACCCGAACACGGTCAAGCAGGACGTCGCGACTACCCAGCAAGACGCGAAAAACACCGCACAACGCAGCGCGCAAGATCCGCAACAGGCCGACGAGCAATTGAGCGGCTTGCTGGACCGTCTGAAAGCCAAAGGTGATCAGGCGTGGGATGCGGCTGACCGTCAGGCGTTCGTCAACCTGATCAAGGCCCGTGGCAACAAGACAGACGCCGAAGCCAACCAGATCGTCGATCAGGCCCAGGCCAGCTACCGTCAGGCGTACGCCAAGTATCAGGAGCTGAAAGCCCAAGCCGAACAGAAGGCCCGTGAAGCGGCTGACGTCGCGGCGAAAAACATTTCCCGCGCCGCCTGGATTCTGCTGATCACCCTGGTGGTTTCCGCCCTGGTCGCGGCAGGTGCCGGTGCAATGGGTCGTCGTACCCAACCGGTTGCGAAGATCGTTACCGCCGTCTAAGCGTCAGTTTCAAGCCCGCAAACAAATGGCCCGATCGCTAGATCGGGCCATTTTTGTGTGCGCCGAGGCTGTGCAACGGACTGCCCCGTGCGTCTGAAAACGCCGGTTCAGGCCTGCGCCAGAATGCACCGCAGCAAGCCAGGGAAGCGGATATCCAGCTCGTCAGTGCGCAGTGAATTCAGGTGCGTGGTGCCGATGTTGCGCGTGTGCACCAGGCCCGCGTCGCGCAGCACCCGGAAGTGATGGGACATGCTGGACTTGGGCCGCCCGCCGTCGAGCTCACCGCAGGTCGCCTCGGCCACCGAGGAAAGACAGCGAACGATTTCAAGACGCACAGGGTCACTTAAAGCGTAAAGCAAACGCTCAAGCGTGAGTTCGGTCGGTAACGGATGTTTGAAGGCGCGCATGCCGCGCATCATAGCGGGGGGTTTCATCCTTCGCCATATTTCGAATACTATCGAACAAGCGAATTCAATCATCAGGAGTATTTTCATGTCTGCATTGTTCGAACCCTTCACGCTGAAGGACGTGACCCTGCGTAACCGCATCGCCATTCCTCCAATGTGCCAGTACACGGCAGACGACGGTGTGATCAACGACTGGCACCACGTTCACCTCGCCAGCATGGCCCGCGGCGGCGCCGGTCTGGTGGTGGTCGAAGCCACAGCCGTCTCCCCTGAAGGCCGCATCACCCCGGGTTGCGCCGGTATCTGGAGCGACGAGCACGCCCAGGCATTTATTCCTGCCGTGAAAGCGATCAAGGCCGCCGGTTCGATTCCGGGTATCCAGATCGCCCACGCCGGTCGCAAGGCCAGCGCCAACCGCCCATGGGAAGGCGATGACCACATGGCCGCCGATGACGCCCGCGGCTGGCAGACCATCGCCCCCTCCCCCATTGCCTTCGGCGCCAATTTGCCGAAAGTCCCGCAGGAAATGACCCTCGACGACATCGCCCGGGTCAAGCAGGACTTCGTCGACGCCGCGCGCCGCGCCCGTGAAGCCGGCTTTGAGTGGATCGAGCTGCACTTCGCCCACGGCTACCTCGGCCAGAGCTTCTTCTCCGAACACTCCAACCAGCGCACCGACGCCTACGGTGGCAGCTTCGACAACCGCAGCCGCTTCCTGCTGGAAACCCTCGCCGCCGTGCGTGAAGTCTGGCCGGAAAACCTGCCGCTGACCGCGCGCTTCGGCGTGATCGAGTACGACGGCCGTGACGAGCAGACCCTCAGCGAATCCATCGAACTGGCGCGCCGCTTCAAGGCCGGCGGTCTCGATCTGCTGAGCGTCAGCGTCGGTTTCACCATCCCGGAAACCAACATTCCGTGGGGCCCGGCCTTCATGGGCCCGATTGCCGAACGCGTACGCCGCGAAGCCGGCATCCCGGTGACGTCGGCATGGGGTTTTGGCGATCCAAAACTGGCTCAGGCCGCTGTGCAGAACGGTCAGCTGGACCTGGTGTCGATCGGCCGTGCGCACCTGGCGGATCCGCATTGGGCGTATTTCGCCGCCAAGGAGCTGGGCGTCGACAACGCCGCGTGGACCCTGCCTGCGCCCTACGCGCACTGGCTGGAACGCTACCGTTAAGCGTCCCGCGATAAAGAATGCCGCCCATTGAGGCGGCATTTTTATTTGTCGGCGGCACTGGTTACTATCCGCTGCCGGCCGCTTGATGCGCCCTGGCCGATTTGAATTCCCCTCCCAGGACCTGACGATGATCAGAGAGTTGAAAACCTTCGTCTGCGTGGCGCGCCGAGGCACCTTCGCGGCGGCGGGACGCGAGGTCGGGCTGACCCAATCGGCGGTCAGCGCGCAGATCAAGAACCTCGAAGACACCCTGGGCGTCACCCTGTTTGACCGCACCGGTCGCGCCGCCACGTTGAATGCCGCCGGACAGCGCGCCGTGGCACTGGCCGAAGAAATGCTGCAGCTGTTCGGGCGCATGGGCAGCCCGGACAGCGCCAACGACTTTCGGGGTTCGCTGCGCATCGGCGCCATCAGCACCGCTCAGACTGGCATTCTGCCCCAGGCCCTGGTGGCGCTGCGCAGCAAGGCGCCCTTCATCGAAGCCAGTCTGGTGCCGGGGGTGTCGCTGAACCTGCTCAGTCAGGTGGACGCCGGCGAGCTCGACCTGGCGATCATGATCAAGCCGCCATTCGCCCTGCCCAAGGAGCTGCATGCGGAGGTCATCGCCAGAGAGCCGTTCGTGCTGATCACGCCGTCTGGCATGCAAGGCGACGACCCACGGCAGATCCTCAGCGACAACCCCTTCATTCGCTACGATCAACGCTCCTTCGGCGGTCGCCGGGTGTCGCAGTTTCTGCGCGAACGCAAGCTTGAGGTGCGGCAAACCCTGGAGCTCGACGAGCTGGACGCCATCGTCAAGATGGTCCGCGCCGGGTTGGGTGTAGCGCTGGTGCCCATGGCAGGCTTGTGGCTGGAGCATGCGGAGGACGTGCGGGTCATTGAATTGGGTGAGATGACGTTTTTCCGCGAGATCGTGCTGGTCAGCAAATACCTGCAGCGGCACACGCCGCTGCGGGAATTGTTCAGAAGCTGCGTTGTGGACGCACTCCCCCACCGACGCTGACGCCTGTCACGGGAGCGCGCGTCATGCGCTCACACCTTGAATTTTCCGACCAGCGTCTGCAGGTGCACGCCCAACCGCGCGAGTTCAACGCTGGAAGCTGCCGTTTGTTCGCTGGCTGCCGAGGTTTGCTCGGAGACTTCGCGAACGCTGATCACGCTGCGGTTTATTTCTTCGGCGACAGCGCTTTGTTCTTCAGCGGCAGCGGCGATCTGGTGGTTCATCGACTCGATGGACAACACCGAGCGGGTGATGCCACCCAGGGACACCCCGGCGCGACGGCTCAGCTCAACACTGCTGTCGGTCAACACGCGGCTGTTTTCGAGGATCCCTGCCACCTGCTGCGTGCCGCTTTGCAGACCGGTGATCAGTTGCTCGATTTCTTCAGTGGAAGACTGTGTGCGCTGGGCCAGGCTGCGCACCTCATCAGCGACTACCGCAAAGCCCCTTCCCGCCTCGCCCGCCCGCGCAGCCTCGATGGCGGCGTTCAGCGCCAGCAGGTTGGTCTGCTGAGCGACCGACTTGATGACGTCGAGGACGCTGCCAATCTTGCCACTCTCGGTTTTCAGGTCCGCCATTGCCACCGTCGAGTTAACGACTTCGGTGGCCAGGCGCTCGATCTGGTTGATGGCCTGACGCACCACCTCGTCGCCGTCACGGGCCTCACGGGTGGCAGTGGCTGCGGCCTCGGAAGCGCTTTCCGCGTTGCGGGCAACTTCCTGCACGGTAGCGGCCATCTCGTTCATTGCCGTTGCCACCTGATCGGTCTCGATTTTCTGGCTGTTGACGCCCGCACTGGTTTGCTCGGTGATCGCTGACAACTCCTCGGCGGCGCTGGCGATCTGTGTCACGCCATTGCGCAGTCCGGCAATCAGTTCGCGCAGGTTGACCGTCATCCGCGCCATGCTGCGTTGCAACATGCCCAGTTCGTCGTTGCGCGTCACTACACGGGCATTGGTCAGGTCGCCACCGGCCACCTGCTCGGCGGTGCGCAATGCGTCTATCAGGGGCAGGACAATCAAGCGAGTGATCAGCCAGGCCGCAAGAATGCCCAGCAGCAATGCTCCCAGCGTCGCGCCACCCAACAGGTTGCGGGCATCGTCCACGTCTTCGCCGCGCAGTACCGCCTGGTTCTTTGCCAGCGCATTACTCGCGGCAAACAGACCGGCGATGTCATCGTTCAGGCCCAGTTGGGCCTTGGCAGCTCCCGCCTGAGCCTCACTGAACTGGCTTACCGTCAACAGATAGGCGTCGAGGGCCGAACCCAGACGCTGGATGGCATCGTTTTGTGCCGCAGGCAGCGCCTGGGCAAGCACCGTGGTGTACGCACGGGCGTCAGCAATCGCCTTTTTGGCCGGTGCTTCAAGCTCGGGCTTCAGGCTGTAGGTGTAGCCGCGCAATTGAAAGCGCGCCTGTTCCACCATGGCCTGCGCTTTCACCACCGCAGCGGTCTGCACAGCGTCTGCGTTCGCCGCAATAGCCGCTTCCATTTTCTGCAATTGCTCCACTGCGGCATCCGCATTGCTGCCGAAAACCCCACGAGAGGCTTCGCGCTTCTGCACCGATTGAACGTAATCGCTGAAGTGCGCGCGGTAACGCTTGACCGACTCCGTCGCCGACTGAATATGCGGAATATTCAGCGCCGAATCGAAATTGTCGCGGCAGTACGCCAGGTGACTGTCAAGGTCGTCCAGCGCCTTGACCACCACAGCGGCGTGCTCTGCATCGTAGTTGAGCGTGTAGGACAGCCGCGCGATGCGCATGTCCCGCGTCAGATCATTGAGTTTTGCGATGTCGAGAATCCGGTCTCCCCTTTCACTCAGTCCGCCAATCCCGGACCAACCTGCCAGCGCTATCAATAGGGTCAACACCAGCACTGCGCCAAAGCCCAGTGACAGCTTGGATCTGACGCTGATGTTTTCCAGCATCCTGTTCATCGCAGTGAGCATAAGTATTCCAGTCCGATCCGATCATTAAAGAGACGCTGAATCGATTTATCGGCCGCTGGACAGGGAAGTTGAAGTGGCCGCAGTGCGCCTTAAACGAAACGGGCGGCGTTGGGAGATCTGCGTTGTCGCGCGCGGCGGCGTCAGGCGCAGAACAATGCGGGAGCGCGTGGCAGCGTCAGGCGCAGAACGCTGTAGGAGCGCGCTTGCCCGCGATTGCGGTGGGTCAGTCAACGCATCCAGTGGCTGATATTCCCCGTCGCGGGCAAGCGCGCTCCTACAAGTGGGCTGTGTTGAATCCAAAGGCCGCGCCAGCCCATTACCCGTCGGCACCGGTTTGCTGGCGAATACATTGGGTCAAAAACATCATCGGCGACTGGCATATTGCGTTCGCCAGCAAGCGGCTCCTACGGATTGAGAACTACGGCGCCAGGCCCAAGACAATGTAGCCTCGCGCGGCGGCGTCAGGCGCAGAACGCTGTAGGAGCGCGCTTGCCCGCGATTGCGGTGGGTCAGTCAACGCATCCAGTGGCTGATATTCCCCGTCGCGGGCGAGCGCGCTCCTACAAGTGGGCTGTGTTGAATCCAAAGGCCGCACCAGCCCATTACCCGTCGGCACCGGTTTGCTGGCGAATACATTGGGTCAAAAACATCATCGGCGACTGGCATATTGCGTTCGCCACCAAGCCGGCTCCTACGGATTGAGAACTGCGGCGCCAGGCCCAAGACAATGTAGCCTCGCGCGGCGGCGCCAGGCGCTAAACAATGCAGGCGCGCGCTTGCCCGAGATTGCCTGTAAAAACCGGGTTACTTCGCGAATACCTGGCTCATGTCCTTGAACGCCTTGAATTCCAGCGCGTTGCCGCACGGGTCGAACAGGAACATGGTCGCCTGCTCGCCGACCTGGCCCTGAAAGCGAATGTAGGGTTCGATCACAAACTTCGTTTCGCGGGCTCGCAGCCGCTGCGCCAGCGCTTCCCATTCCGCCCAGTGCAAAATGATGCCGAAGTGCGGGACGGGCACATCGTGGCCATCCACCGCGTTGGAATGCACGGATTCCTGGGAAGTGGTTTTCGGGTGCTCGTGGATGACCAGTTGATGGCCGTAGAAATCGAAGTCGACCCATTGCTCGCTGGAGCGGCCTTCGGAAAGACCGAATACGTCGCCGTAGAAGTGGCGCGCGGCGGCGAGGTCATAGACGGGAATGGCGAGGTGGAATGGCGAGAGGCTCATGGTCGATCCTTAAAGACGGGTAGTACGTCAGCGGTGACGTGACCAAAGTGTTGATCGTAAACAGGCGGTGGAAAAGCGGATATTTGCGCCACTGAGCCTCAACTATTTTGATCAGTCACCGACGCTTGCCAGGGCCCACCCTCGAAGCTCTGCCTGCTCGACGACGCGCCGTGGCCATGCCGATCGTGCTGCAAGCTGGTAGCCACACTCGCCAAGCCACTCATCCTCGCCTTGCACACCGCTTGACTACCACCCTTACATGACGCGCCGTGCGCAGATCAACGACCGATGGTCAGATTCCAGTCAAACAGAGGCCTGTTTACGCAGGAAGGCATTCATCTATCGCACCGCCCGCCGATAGACCGGCAGACAGACTGCAATCCTTTCCCTGCAATCGCTTGAAGGCTCTACGGCATGACCAAATCCCTGAAATTCAGCCACAAAATTCTGCTGGCGGCCTCGCTGGTGGTAATCGCTGCATTTACTTTGTTCACCCTCTACAACGATTATCTGCAACGCACTGCGATCCGGGATCAGTTAAGGGAAAGTCTGAACCAGATGGGCGAGAGTACGGCCGGTAATATCCAGAACTGGATGTCCGGACGCATCCTGCTGGTGGAAAACGTCGCCGAGGGGGCCGCCGTCTCGCCCTCGCCTGAAGTGTTCAACCGCCTGCTCGGTCAGCCAACGCTGATCTCGACATTCATGAGCATCTACCTGGGCAAGGCCGATGGCTCGTTCGTGACGCAACCGCCGGACGACATGCCCGGCGATTACGACCCGCGCACCCGCCCCTGGTACACCGATGCGCTGAAGGCCGGCAAGACCACCCTGACCGAGCCGTACCTGGACGCCGTGACCAAGGGCCTGATCGTGACGATCGCCACGCCGGTCAAAAGCCCTTCGGGCGTCGCTGGCGTCGCGGGCGGCGACCTGAGCCTGGAAGTGCTGGTGAAGATGATCAGCGCGCTGCGCCTGCAGAACGACGGTCATGCCTTCCTGGTCGACGCCAACGGCCGCATCCTCGTGCATCCGGACACCTCGCTGGTGATGAAGACCCTGGCCGAGGTCTACCCGAACGGCACGCCGCGGTTGTCCGATGACGTCAGCGAGAGCGAGCACGCTGGCAAGACCGAAGTCGTCACCTTTGCTCACGTTGACGGCCTGCCGTCGGTCAACTGGTACGTCGGCATCGCGGTCGATAAAGCCGAGGCCTACGCCGCCTTGGGTGATTTCCGCAACTCGGCGATCGTTGCAACGATCATTGCCGTGGTGCTGATCATTCTGCTGCTGGGCGTGCTGCTCAACGTGCTGATGCGTCCGCTGAACACCATGGGCCGCGCCATGCACGACATCGCGGCCGGTGAAGGCGATCTGACCAAACGCCTGGAAATCCTCAGCCAGGACGAGTTCGGTTACCTGGGCAACGGCTTCAACCTGTTCGTGGAGCGGATCCATGACTCGATGCGCGAAGTGGCCTCCTCCACCGTGCAGCTCAACGAAGTCGCGCTGCGAGTGGTCAGTGCCTCGAACTCGTCTATGCTCAACTCTGACCAGCAAGCCAACCGCACCAGCAGTGTGGCGGCGGCCATCAACGAACTGGGCGCAGCCGCGCAGGAAATTGCGCAGAACGCCGCCATGGCCTCGGGGCATTCCAGCGACGCCCGCAATCTGGCGTCCAACGGCCAGGCCGTGGTCGGTCAGAACATTCAGGCGATGAACCGTTTGTCGACGCGCATCAGCGGCGCCAGCGAGCAGATCGAACAGCTCAACACCAAGACCGCCAACATCGGGCAGATTCTAGAAGTCATCACCGGCATCTCCCAGCAGACCAACTTGCTGGCACTCAACGCGGCCATCGAAGCGGCGCGCGCCGGGGAAGCCGGGCGCGGTTTTGCCGTGGTGGCCGACGAGGTCCGCAGCCTCGCTCACCGCACTCAGGAGTCGGCCAGCCAGGTTCAGAAAATGATCGAGGAACTGCAGCACGGTGCCCGTGAGGCGGTGGCGATCATGAATGACAGCCAGCGCGAGAGCCATGAAAGCGTGAGCATCGCCAATCAGGCCGGCACCAGCCTGGAAAGCGTAACCGTGCGGATCGGCGAGATCGACGCGATGAACCAGTCGGTCGCCACCGCCACCGAGGAACAGACCTCGGTGGTCGAAGCGATCAATGTCGACATCACTGAAATCAACACGCTGAACCAGGAGGGCGTGGAAAACCTGCAAGCCACGTTGCGTGCCTGTTCCGACCTGGAACGCCAGTCGGCGCGCTTGACGCAGCTGGTGGGCAGCTTCCGTATCTGAGGCAAGCCGGAGCGCTGTTCATCGCAAAACTGACGGTTGATCGGTCAGCCCTTGCGAAATCAGCGCTCCGACGAAATGATGGCACTAAGATATCACTCGTGATGTCATAGTCCGGTAACCCACCCTCTTGGTGCAACATGCTTTCCTTTGTCCTCGATCGACCTGGCCCCAATGACGCGCACCTTCTCGCCGAGGTCGATCGCACCATCGCGTCGCGCTTTCGCAGTCTGCGTTTCAGCGCCGAGCTAGAGCGCCGTTACGAGGCAGAGACGCTTGAGCAACGTCGCCAGTTCCTGACCGCAGTCGGCATTGGCGGCATCCTCATCTACAACCTGTTCATGGTCAGTGACTGGCTCAGCCTGAACGACATGTTTACCTACGTGGCGCTGGGCCGTATCTGCCTGATGACGCCAATCTTTATGGTGCTCCTGGTCATCGCGCGGCGCGCCAGCACCCGAGGTATTGTGGAGGCGACCGCAGCCATCGGCACCGTGACGTGCTCGGTGATGCCGCTGATTGCGATGATCTACAGCGAAAGCCCGTTCCGCTTGCACTATCAGTTGGGGATGCTGCTGATCATGGTGTATTGCACGGTGATCCAGCAGGTGCCGGTTCGCACGGCGGCAGTGGCCATGGGCTGCATGCTGGTTATCCAGTTGGTGACCACTTACCTAGCTGATTTCGCCGACTTTCAGATCTGGCAGGCCAATGCGCTGCTGTTCTTCTCAACCTCAGCGTTGCTCATGATGGCGTCGTGGTTTCTGGAGCACGGCAGCCGCTTGAGCTATCTGTTTGCTTTGCGCGGACGGTTGTTGCAATCGCAGTTGGTGGAACTGGCGCGCATCGATTCGCTGACGCAATTGTTCAACCGGCGCTTTCAGGGCGAGGTGCTGGCTTCGGCGTGGAGCCGCGCAGCGCAGACGCCCATGAACGTCGCGGTCATCCTGCTGGACATCGATCACTTCAAATCCTACAACGATAACTACGGGCACATGCAGGGCGACACCTGCCTGCGGTTACTCAGCGGTGTGATTCAGCGAACCGCGCAGAAGGCCAACGCCCTCACTTTCCGCTTCGGCGGCGAAGAAATCCTCGTGCTCATGACCCACGCCCACCCGGCCCAAGCCAGGGCGCTGGCGGAAAACCTGCTCTCGGCGGTCGCCGCGCTGAATGTGCCTCACCCGGTTCTGGGCGACGGCGCCAGAGTCACTATCAGCCTCGGCGTCGCCATCGCCAGCGCACCGAAGGCCAGCGCCGAAGTGCTCATCGCCATGGCTGACAAGGCGCTCTATACGGCCAAAGGCGAAGGCCGCGACTGCCTGCGCTGCGCCCCGGCCGAAGTGGCGTAGCGGGCCCTGCTAACCGTCTGCGGTCTGACTGACCGTAATCACCTGTGGGACCGGCTTTAGCCGGGAAGGCGTCGGCAGTCACGCCGCATAATTTGCGGCGCACACACTGGCCCCTTCCCGGCTGAAGCTGGTCCTACTAAAAAGCATCGCATGCATCCAGATGGGACTGGCTGAACGCGAACTTCGTGGGACTGGCTTTAGCCGGGAAGACGTCGGTATTCTCACCGCAGGATTGCGCGTGCATCCCCCTCCGATCCACCCCCCGCCTGCGAAAGTGCCAAAAAAGCACACCCCCTTAAACGTCAATTGCGTGACACATATAACGAGCCAAATGTGCCGACCGTCACAAAACGACGGTTTCCCGACATACGGCGACAACTTTTCCGTTCAGGTAGGTCATACCTGCTGCAGTGCCGATTGGAAATTGGCACTCAGCGTGACCTCAGCCTGTGACCGGAGATAAGTACATGATTTTTAATGTCCAAAATTTTGGCGCCAAAGGAGATGGCGTTTCTGACGACACCGCAGCCATCCAGCAAGCGATTGATGCAGCTGCGGCGGCTGGCGGAGGACAAGTCTATGTACCCCCCGGGACCTACATCGTGTCAGGCGGCGAGGAGCCTTCCGACGGCTGCCTCATGCTCAAGAGCAATGTCTACATGTACGGCGATGGCATGGGCGTCTCCAACATCAAGGTCGCAGACGGCTCCGACACGAAAATTACCGGTGTCATCCGCTCTGCCTACGGCGAAGAGACCCACGACTTCGGGCTGAGCAACCTGACCATCGACGGCAACCGCGACAACACCACCGGCAAGATCGATGGCTGGTTCAACGGCTTCATCCCCGGCAAAGAAGGCTACGACTCCAACGTCACCCTCGACGGCGTGGAGATCAAGGACTGCTCCGGTTACGGCTTCGACCCTCACGAACAGACCGTGAACATGGTCATCAAGAACAGCGTGTCCCATGGCAACGGCCTGGACGGCTTCGTCGCTGACTTCCTCAGCGACAGCACCTTCGAAAACAACATCGCCTACGACAACGATCGCCACGGCTTCAACGTGGTCACCAGCAGCCACGATTTCACCCTCAGCAACAACGTCGCCTACGGCAACGGCGGTGGCGGCATCGTCGTGCAGCGCGGCAGCGAGAACATCCCTTCACCGAACAACATCACCATCACCGGCGGTGAGGTGTATGGCAACGGTGCCGAAGGCGTGCTGATCAAGCTCTCCAGCGAGGTCACCATGACCGGTGTCGACATCCACGACAACGCCAGCGCCGGCGTGCGCATCTACGGCAGCAACAACGTCGACGTCATCAACAACACCTTGAGCAACAACTCGCTGGGCGGCGGCGTACCGGAAATCATCATCCAGTCCTACGACGACACCAAGGGCGTTTCCGGCAAGTACTACAACGGCAGCGACAACACCGTTCAGGGCAATACCATCAACGGCAGTGCGCTGTCGACCTATGGCGTCGCCGAGCGCAACGAAGACGGCACCGACCGCAACAGCATCATCGGCAACACCATCAGCCACACCACCAAGGGCGACACCCTGTTGTATGGCGATGGCAGCTACGTCAGCGCGACCGTGCCAGTGGTGGCGGTTCAGGGCACCGACGGCAACGACACCCTGCCGGGCAGCGACGCCAACGAGATCTTCTATGCCGGCGCGGGCAATGACACCCTTAACGGCGGTGGCGGCAGCGACATCCTCGTCGGCGGCGCCGGGATCGACAAGCTGACCGGCGGCGCGGGCGCGGACATTTTCCGCTTCACCAGCGAATCCGACAGCTATCGCACCGCGACCACCAGCTTCGACGACACCATCACCGACTTCGACCCGACCCAGGACAAGATCGACCTCGCCGGCCTCGGCTTCACCGGGCTGGGCAACGGCCGTGGCGGCACCCTGCAGGTCAGCTACAGCGCCAGCAACGACCGCACCTACATCAAGGACTACGATGCAGACGCCAACGGCAATCGCTTCGAGCTGATCCTGGCCGGCAATCTGGTCAGCGCGCTGACCGCCGACAACTTCATCTTCAACCGCACCCTCACCGGCACCACGGGCAACGACTCGCTGCAGGGCACTGACTCGGCCGACACGCTGCTGGGCCTGGCTGGCAACGACAGCCTGGCGGGCGGCGCCGGTGACGATCGTCTCGACGGCGGCGCCGGACAGGACACCCTGAGCGGCGGCGCCGGCGCTGACACCTTCGTATTCTCCAGCCGCACCGACAGCTACCGCAACTACAACGCCGGCGGCGCGAATCTGGGTGACGTGATCACTGATTTCGACGTCACCGCCGACAAGATCGACCTCTCCAAACTGGGTTTCACCGGCCTTGCCGACGGCATGAACAACACCGTGTATGCGGTGCTCAACGACGCCGGCGACAAGACCTACATCAAGTCGCTGACCGCCGATGCCGAAGGCAACCGCTTCGAAGTCGCGCTGGTGGGTAACTACCTCGACAAACTGACCAGCGCCAACTTCGTGTTCGCCACCGCCCCGACGGCGAATCAGACGCCGGTGGTTGCCAACCCGCTGCTGGATCAGAACGCCACCGAGAACACGCCGTTCAGCTACGTCGTGCCCGGCACCAGCTTCACCGATCCGGACAACGACACCCTGAGCTACACCGCGACCCTGGCCGACGGCACCGCCCTGCCGACCTGGCTGATTTTCGACGCGGCAACCCGCACCTTCAGCGGCACCCCGGGCGACACCGCGTCGGGCACCTACGCAATCAAGATCACCGCGAGCGACGCCAGCAACGCCACCGTCAGCGACAGCTTCACCCTCGCCGTGCAGGACGTGCCAGTGACGCCGGGCGTGATCAATGGCACGCCGGGCTATGACACGCTGAACGGCACCACCGGCAACGATCAGCTCTTCGGCGGCGCGGGCAATGACACCCTGAACGGCGGCGACGGCAACGACATTCTCATCGGAGGCGCGGGTGCCGACAAACTCACCGGCGGCGCGGGGGCGGATGTGTTCCGCTTCACCTCCACCCAGGACAGCTACCGCACGGCGACCACCAGCGCCAGCGATCAGATTCTCGATTTCGATGTCGCCGCCGACAAGATCGATGTCTCGGGCCTGGGCTACAGCGGTCTGGGCAACGGCCTCAACGGCACGCTGCAGGTGACTTACAACGCCAGTAGCAACCGCACCTACGTCAAAGACAATGTGGCGGACGCCAGCGGCAACCGTTTTGAACTGTCCCTGGCGGGTAATCTGGCCGGCAGCCTGAACGCCAGCCATTTCGTCTTCGCCAGCCAGAATGTGCCGAGCAACGTGGCGCCGGTGGTGGCGATCCCGCTGCTGGACCAGAACGCGACGGAAAACTCGCCCTTTACCTACGCGGTCACCAGCAACAGCTTCTCCGACGGCAACAACGACACGCTGACCTACACCGCGACCCTGGCCGATGGCAGCGCCCTGCCCGACTGGCTCAGCTTCGAAAGCACCCGCCTGACCTTCAGCGGCACGCCGACCAGCACCGCCTCCGGCAACTACACGCTCTTGATCAAGGCGACCGACCCGTCGGGCGCGTCGGTCAGTGACAGCTTTGCCCTGGCCGTGGCCGATGCGCCGGCCAGCACCATCACCGGTACGGCCAATGGCGAAACCATCGCCGGCACGCCAGGCGCCGACCTGATCCTCGGCCTGGGCGGCAACGACACCATTCGTGCCGGTGCAGGCGCGGATATCATCGACGGCGGTGCAGGCCGCGACTCGCTGTACGGCGGCGACGGTGCCGACACGTTCCGCTACACCAGCGTCCAGGACAGCTACCGCGACTACAACACTGGCGGCGTCACGGCGACCGACACGATCTACGACTTCACCCACGGCGTGGACAAGATCGACGTGTCCGCCCTCGGCTTCCTCGGCCTGGGCGACGGCAGCAACGGCACGCTGTACCTGAGCCTCAACGCGGCTGGCGACAAGACCTACATCAAATCCAGCGTGCCTGACGCTGACGGTCATCGCTTCGAGATCGCCCTGAGCGGCAACTACATGAACACCCTTACGGCCGACGATTTCGTGTTCGGCTCGCGGGCCGACCAGGACATCCTGTTCCTGCCGACCCTCGGTCAATCCAACGCGCGTCTGCTGCGCATGACCGAAGACGACAGCCAGTCCGGCACCACGATGCTGGTGGACGGCCTGAGCAAGTACACCACCTATGATGTGCGCAGCCAGTTCAACGACGCCGACGGCAATGGCATCGACATCGCGGTGGGCGGCAGCACGGTCAACGGCATGTCGACCCTCGGCGCCGAAGAACTGAAACTGTGCTGGTGGCTGACCGACACCGACCAGCCGGGCCCGGCCCTGTTGCGCGCCGTGGCCTTGTTGAACGACCAGCTCACCGAGCTGAAAGCGGTTGATAACGTGACCATGGGCATCATCTGGGGCCAGGGCGAGGAAGCGGCGCAGGAAATCGCCCGCGCTTCGGACAAGGACGCCGCTGCGGCGGCGTACAAGGCAGCGACCTTGTCGGTGTTCGATTACCTGCACGCGCAGTTCGGCAACTTCAACGTGTACATGATGGAAACCGGTCACTACGACCAGGACGCCGCCCGCGCGCGCGGCTTCTCGGAAGAGAAGATCGCCGGCATCGTCGAGGGCGTCGGCTATGTGCGCGCCACCCAGGAAGCGATCGCCGCCCAGCGTGACGATGTGAAGATCGCGGTGGATTACACCGACCTGCCCCTGCGCCACGAAGTCGACCCGCTGGTCTACCCCGATGACGTCTGGCACTTGCACGAAGAGTCCGCCGAGATCGTCGGTCAGCGTCTGGCCGACTACATCGCCGACGACCTGGGCTTCAAAGGGGACCCGAGCGACAACAACAGCGTGCAGGCGATCTTCGACGGCGCGCAAAACGAAGGCGGCCTGATCTTCGGCACCGATCAGGACGACACCCTGGTGGGATCGGCCGGCAACGACACGCTGGACGGCGACCTTGGCGCCGACAGCATGACGGGCGGCGACGGCAATGACATTTACATCGTCGACAACGCCTTCGACAGCATCACCGAGAGCAGCGACTCACCGTCGCAGATCGACACCGTGCAGGCGTCGGTCAGCTGGACCCTCGGCGCGAATCTGGAAAACCTGGTGCTCACCGGTGTGTCGGCCATCGACGGCAACGGCAACGAGCTGCGCAACTTCATCACCGGCAACGCGGCGGCCAACGTCATCGATGGCGCAGGCGGTGCCGACAGCATGAGTGGCGGCAACGGCAACGACACTTACTACGTCGACAACAGCGGCGACAGCGTGATTGAAAGCAACGCCGATCGCGTCTCGGGGGGCATCGACAGCGTGCACAGCACCCTGGCGACGTTCACCCTGGGCAGCAACGTCGAAAACCTGTACATCGACAGCATTGAGGCGGCCAATGGCATCGGTAACGGGCTGGACAATATGCTGTTCGCCGGCAGCGGCAACAACGTGCTGGACGGGCGCGACGGCAATGACACGGTGTCCTACTATGGCGCGCAAGCCGGCATCACCGCCACGCTTTCGACGTCTGCGCAGCAAAACACTGGCGGCTCAGGCCTGGACACGCTGAAGAGCATCGAGAACCTGATCGGCAGCGCCTTCGCCGACAGCCTGACCGGCAACAGCGGCGCCAACGTGCTCAACGGCGGTGCCGGCAACGACACGCTGATCGGCGGCTCGGGCAACGACCGTTTGATCGGCGGCGCAGGCACCGATTCGCTCACCGGCGGCACCGGGGCGGACACCTATGTGTTCGATTCTGTCGCCGACATGGGCGTCGGCGCCCTGCGTGACGTCATCACTGGCTTCAAAAGCGCCGAAGGCGACCTGCTCGACTTCAGCGCCCTGGACGCCAACCCGCAGACCCCGGGGATCGACGCGTTTACCTTCATCGGCAGCAACGCCTTTGACAGCAACGATGCGACCGGGCAAATACGCTTCGCTGACGGGATTCTCTACGGCAGCATCAACGCCGACGCGACCCCGGACTTCGAAATCCAGCTGGTCGGCGTCAAGGAGCTGCACGTGACTGACCTGGTTGCCTGATTGATCGCGGCAACACAAAAACGGCCTCCGCAATGGAGGCCGTTTTTTTCGCACGCCCAGCGGGACCGGTCCCACTGATGCAGCACATGACTAGGTGGGACCGCATATCCCCCGTAGGACCGGCTTCAGCCGGGAATGGGAGCTGCGTACGCCGCAGATTCCCGGCGGTTGCCACGATCCATTGTAGGAGCGCGCTTGCCCGCGAAGACGTCAGTGCAGACGATAAATATGCGTCGGATGTACCGCCCATTCGCGGGCAAGCCACGCTCCAACGGGTTATGCGTTCACCGCGATTACCCGGTTGGGCGAAGATCCATTGCGCTCACCGGGACTATCTGGTTGGGCGAAGATCCATTGCATTCACCGGGATCATCCGGTTGGGCGAAGATCCATTGCGTTCACCGGGATCATCCGGTTGGGCGAAGATCCATTGCGTTCACCGGGATCATCCGGTTGGGCGAAGATCCATTGCGTTCACCGAGATCATCCGGTCGGGCGAAGATCCATTGTAGGAGCGTGGCTTGCCCGCGAAGACGTCGGTACAGACGATAAAAATCCGTCGAATGTACCGCCCATTCGCGGGCAAGCCACGCTCCTACGGGTTATGCGTACGCCGCAGATTCCCGGCGGTTGCCACGATCCATTGTAGGAGCGCGCTTGCCCGCGAAGACGTCGGTACAGACGATAAATATGCGTCGGATGTACCGCCCATTCGCGGGCAAGCCACGCTCCTACAGGTCATGCGTTCACCGGGACTATCCGGTTGGGCGAAGATCCATTGCGTTCACCGCGATTACCCGGTTGGGCGAAGATCCATTGCGTTCACCGCGATTACCCGGTTGGGCGAAGATCCATTGCGTTCACCGGGATCATCCGGTTGGGCGAAGATCCATTGTAGGAGCGTGGCTTGCCCGCGAAGACGTCGGTACAGACGATAAAAATCAGTCGGATGTACCGCCCGTTCGCGGGCAAGCGCGCTCCTACAGGTCATGCGTTTGCTGAACGACAGCGAGGGGGCAGAGCGCCACCCCACACCAACAGCCGCATCCATCTATCAGCGTTAATCCGCCGGAAACACCGGCTCACCCAGATTCAGCATCAGGCGGTTGGCCCAGGCGAAAATCGAGATCGCGTGGATCAAATCGAGCACCTGCCCATCGTCCAGGCCCTGCTCACGCAGCGCTTTGATGTGGCTGGCATCGATGGAGGCCGGGGCCAGCGTCAGGTCTATCGCAAAGCGCACGATGGCTTTTTCCCGTGCATTGGTGCCCGCCGTGGCAGGGTCGGCGAAGACCTCGCGGATCACGTCGTTGCGCTTGGCCAACTGCTCAAACCGCTGAGCATGCACCGAGGCGCAGTACACGCAGCGGTTGACGCACGAAACCACGGTGCTCGCCAGTTCACGCTCGGCTCGGGACAGCCCGCCGGGTGCGTACATGATGGCGTTGAAGGCCTGGGAACGCTGGCGAAGAATGTCCGGGTGATGGGCCAGGGTCAGGTAATAGTCCGAGGTCTTCGCCTGGGGATGGCTCTCTTCGAGCACCGCGATCTGCTCGGGGGTGGCGCTGTTCAGATCAACCGTCGGCAGCCAGGCCTTCCAGCCCAGTACCTCGTTGGTGAATCCATTGTCGCGAATCGGCTCGCTCATCACGCTTCTCCAGCAGAAAGCAGTGCACCCAGCCCTGCGGCCAGACGCACTTGATAGGACATGAACGCAACCAGCTGCGCCAGCACGACGATTTCCTCAGTGCCCAGCCCGACATTATGCAGCGCCTGCACCGCCGCCTGATCGCCATGCACTGGCGACTCGATCAATGTGCGGGTGAATTCCAGAATGCCGCGCAATCGAGGGTCGCTCAGTTCATCCAGCGAACCGGAGTCAACGCTCGCCACGCTCAACGCGTCCACACCCTGCGCGTGCAACTGCGCCAGATAGTGCGCCGCCAGCCTCGGGTGCGGGGTCAAATGGGCGGCGTAATAAGCCACCCACAGGCGTTCGGTCAGCGACAGATTGCCCGGAAGTTCGGGGGCAAAAAACAAATCCTGACTGCCTTGGGTGGCGGAGGCGACCTTGTCGCGGGCATGGCGAACGGTGTGAAGCGTCGAGCCCGGCTGAATACCGAGCAGACCATCAAGCACATCGGGCTCAGTGCCCGGCACAGTGTCCAGCGGGTGAGAGGCGTTCAATGACATGACGTTTCCTGACAGTAAATGGGACGTCGTCCCCGCCGCGCACCTGTGTCGCAGCAGGGACATGCAGAATCAAGGTTGCTCGGTGACCATGGTCGCGGCGGTGCGGTCGCTCACCAGCGGCTCGACCTTCAGGCCCTTACGCGCCGCCCAGATGTTCTGGTAGTGGAACAGCGGGATGATGCCGACGTCATCGCTGACCACCTTCACCGAGTCCTCCAGAATCTGCCGGCGCCTGGCTTCGTCGAACTCGGCGGTTGAATCGACCAGGGCCTTGTCCACCAGCGGGTTGCTGTAATGCCCCCAGTTCGAGGCGCCCTGCCCCTTGGCGCTGTCGACGGTGGTAAGAATGTTGGTCAGCGCGTACGCCGCTTCGCCGGTGCCGTTGCCCCAGGCGATGACACTGATCGCCAGTTCATTCTTGTTGGCCTTGCCGGCATACACCGCCCACGGCAGCACTTCGAGCTGCACCTTGACGCCGATCCGCGACCAGAACTGCGCCACGGCCTGCATCGCTTCCGGCGCTTGCGGGTAGCGGTCGCCCGGCACGTGCACGGTCAACTGGAAGCCCTCGGGAAAGCCCGCCTGAGCCAGCAGTTCTTTGGCCTGCTTGACGTCGTAGGGAATGTTTTTCACCTGCGGGTTGTAGCCGAACGTATTGGCAGGCATCCACTGATTGGCCTCGGTCACGGTGCCTTGCATGATGCGTTCGTCGATGGCCTGGCGGTTGATCGCCAGGGACAGCGCTTTGCGCACGCGCACGTCACGCAGCGGGTTCTCCGCCAGCGGCTTGCCGGCGTTGTCGCGGATGAACTCGTTGGGCCCTTCGCGGAAACTCGGTTGAATGATCAGCGCACGCAGGCCCTGATAGGCAAACACGTTGACGCTCGGGGTCTTGCGCAACCGCTCCACGTCCGTCGGCGAAACCTTGTCGATCACGTCGACATCGCCCGCCAGCAGCGCGGCGGTGCGGTTGGCGGCGTTGGCGATAAAGCGGAAATCGACCTTGTCCCAGGTCGGCTTGCCGCCCCAGTAACTGTCGTTGCGCGCGAAGATCGTGCGGTCACCCGGCACGTAGGAGACGAAGCGATACGGCCCGGTGCCGATCATCGCCTTGCCTGCGTTGTAATCGGCACTGCTGGCGTTCGCCCCGGCGTGGCGGCTGACGATGTAGATCGAATCGACGTCGGGCAGCAGATTGGCGTTCGGCGTGCGGGTCTTGATGATCAGCGTGTGGGCGTCCTTCGCGCTGACCGACTCGACCGTGCGCATGGCGCCGGCGTACGACGCCACACTGCCGGGCACGTTGCGCGCGCGCTCGAAGGAGAACACGAAATCATCAGCGGTCAGCGGCGTGCCGTCCTGCCATTTGACGTCATCGCGCAGGTCGAACTGCCAGGTGGTCGGGTCCACGACTTTCCAGCTCTTGGCCAGGCCCGGCAGGGTCTTGTCATCGTGGCGGTTGACCAGGGATTCGAAGGCGTGCAGCGCCACCGAGCGGTCGCCGGCATAGTTGTTCAGTTGCGGGTCCAGGGACGAGACCGGGTCGGCGTAACCGATCCGCAGATCCTGAGCCGAGACACCGCCGGCGGCCAGCAGCAGTGCCGTGGCGATCAGTGAGCGAACACGTGGTTGCATGGGAGATTCCTTGTACGCAATGGCTAGGATTCAGGACGCGCTTCGACGGGCGCGTTCAGGACAGATCGTTGAGGTGACACGCACTCAGGTGGTTCGGCGAAACCTCCCTCAGGGCCGGAACTTCCTCGCGGCAGCGCGCCGTGGCATGCGGGCAGCGAGGGTGGAAATGACACCCGGCGGGCGGGTTCAGCGGGCTGGGGATTTCCCCTTGAATCGCGTCATAACGGGTACTGCGCACATCGAAACGCGGGATCTGCGCCAACAGCGCCTGGGTGTAAGGATGATTGGCGCGGGCGAACAGGTCATCGACCGAGGCGCTTTCCACCACCCGGCCGAGGTACATGACCACCACGCGATCGCACAGGTGCTCGACCACGCCCAGGTCATGGCTGATGAACAGATAGGTCAGCCCCAGTTCGTCGCGCAGGTCCATGAACAGATTGAGGATCTGCGCCTGAATCGACACGTCCAGCGCCGCCACGGACTCGTCGCAGACCAACAGTTCAGGCTGCACCGCCAGCGCCCGGGCGATGCCGATGCGCTGGCGCTGGCCGCCGCTGAACTGGTGCGGATAGCGCTGGCGCAGTTGCGGGCTGAGCCCGGCCCGCTGCAGTTGCGCGCTGACGTAATCGTCGAAGCCATGTTTGTCGGTCAAGCCGTGCAACAGCGCGCCCTCGCCGACGATGCGGTCCACCCGCAGGCGCGGGTTCAGGCTCGACGACGGGTCCTGGAAGATCATCTGCACTTTCAGGCGCATGGCGTGGCGCTCTTCCGGGGTCAGGCTGTCCCGCGGCTGGCCGTCCACCAGCGCGGTGCCCGACGACACCGGCAACAGGCCCGCGACCATCCGCCCGAGGGTCGACTTGCCGCAGCCGGACTCGCCGACCAGCCCCACCACTTCGCCGCGCTGAATGCGCAAGTCCACCTTGTCGACGGCGTGGGTGACCGGCCGTGGACGGGTCACGTGCAGGCGTTGCAGCAGCCTCTGGACCGAACTGTCTGCGGCTTTGCCGAAGGTCTTGCTGACCTGGCGCAGCTCGATGAGCGGGGTTGATTCACTGCGCATCGGCGGCTCCAGGATGAAAACAACGGACGGTCTGGCCCGGCGCGATTTCGCGCTCGGGCGGTTCTTGAGCGCAGACCGACGTGGCGCGCGAGCAGCGCGCGGCAAACGCGCAACCGGTCGGCATCGACAGCAGGTCCGGCGCCATGCCGGGAATCTGCCGCAGGCGCTGGCCGCGTTTGTTGCGGCTCGGCAGGCTGTCGATCAGGCCTTGGGTGTAAGGGTGTTGCGGACGGTCCAGCACATCGGCCACCGAGCCCTGCTCGACAATGCGCCCGGCGTACATCACCGCCACGTCATCGGCCAGGCCGGCGACCACCGACAGGTCATGGGTGATCCAGATCAGCGAGGTGCCCTGCTCGCGCACCAGCTTCTGCACCTCGCTGAGGATCTGCGCCTGAATGGTCACATCCAGCGCCGTGGTCGGCTCGTCGGCGATGATCAAGTCCGGGGCATGCAGCAACGCAATGGCAATCGCCACTCGCTGGCGCATGCCGCCGGACAGTTGGTGCGGGTAGGCACGCAGGCGTTCTTCCGGGCTGGGAATGCCCATCAGCGCCAGGGTTCGACCGGCATGGGCGCGGGCTTCGCGTTTGCTGACGGTACGATGGGCACGGACGGCCTCGATCATTTGCGTGTCAACCCGCAGCACCGGGTTCAGGGTCATCATCGGGTCCTGAAAAATCATGGCGATGCGGTTGCCCTGCAGTTCCCGCAAGCCGGCTGCGCTGAGCTGCGTCAGGTCACGCCCCTTGAAGAGCACCTGACCGCCGCTGATCCGGCCAGGCGCATCAACCAGGCCGAGGATGGAAAAGCCAGTGACCGACTTGCCCGAACCGGACTCCCCCACCAGACCGAGAATACGGCCGGGCGCGACCCGCAATGACACGTCGCGCACCGCCGGCAACACGCCCGCGCGGGTGTAGAACGAGGTGCACAGATTGCGCACCTCCAGCGTTGGCGTTTGCGTTGGCGCTTGTGTGGACATGGCAGCCGCATTGCGTTCGGGCAGGCTCATCGCAGCAACCTCGGGTTGAGGACATCGCGCAGACGGTCGCCCACTAGATTGATCGCGACGATGGTGATCAACAGTGCCAGGCCGGGAAACAGGCTGATCCAGTACTCGTTGCTGAGCATGTATTGAAAGCCGTTGGCGATCAGCAGCCCCAATGACGGCTCAGTGACCGGCACGCCCAGGCCGAGAAACGACAGGGTCGCTTCCAGCGTGATCGCCCGGGCAATCTGCAGCGCGCCGATGACAATCAACGGCGGCAGGCAGTTGGGCAGAATGTGGCCGACGACAATGCGCCACGGTCCGATGCCCTGGCCGCGTGCGGCATCCACGTATTCGCGGCGGCTTTCGGTCAGGGCCTGGCCCCGCGCGGTGCGAGCGTAGTACGCCCATTCCAGCAAAATCAGTGTGAGCATGACGTTGCCTACGCCTTTGCCCAGCCACGCCAGAATCATCAGCGCCATGAGAATCACCGGGAACGACAGCAGCAGGTCCACCAGCCGCATCAGCAAGGCGTCCAGCCAGCCGCCGACGTAGGCCGAGACCAGCCCGACCAGGGTGCCGATGACTGCCGCGATCAGCGCCGAGCCGATGCCGACCCACAGGCTGATGCGCAGCCCGTACAGGATCGCCGACACCAGATCGCGGCCCTGCCCATCGGTGCCCAGCCAATAGGTGTAACCGCTGTCCATGTTGGCGCTGCCCGGTGCGAGCCGCGCATCCAGCACGTTCAGTTGCATGAGGTCGTAGGGGTTTTGCACCACGATCCACGGTGCCAGCACCGCCACCAGCATGATCAGCACAAGCACCAGCAAGCCGACGACAGCGGTGGGCGAACTGATGAATTCGAGAACGACGCGGCGCCAGGGTGATTGCGCCTGCAGGCCAACGTGGGACGGGACCGGTTTGGAAGCGGCGTTCATCGCGAGCCCTCCACACGAACCCGGGGATCGAGCAGGTAATACAGGCCATCGACGATCAGGTTAAGCACCACGAAAATCACCACCACGACCATCAGATAAGCCACCACCACCGGGCGATCCAGCATGTTGATGCTGTCCAGAATCAACTTGCCGGCGCCGGGCCAGGAGAAAATGCTTTCGGTGACCACCGCGTACGCGATGGTCGAACCCAGCTCCATCGCCAGGACCGTCACCACCGGAATCATGGTGTTGCGCATGACGTGCATGCACATCACCCGCATCGGCGAAAGCCCTTTGGCCCGGGCGAACTTGACGAACTCCTGGGGCAGCACTTCGCGCACACCGGCGCGAGTCAGGCGCAGCACCAGCGAGATTTTGAACAGCGCCAGGTTCAACGCCGGCAGCAGCAGGTGCTGCAGGCCATCAAGGGTCAGCCACGACCATTGCACGCCAAACAGCTCACGGGTTTCGCCACGGCCACTGGCCGGCAGCCAGCCCAGCTTGATCGAGAACAGCATGATCATCATCAGCGCGACCCAGAACGCCGGCAGCGAGAAGCCGACGATGCTGGCGGCCATCATCATTCGCGACAGCGGGTGATCCGGGTAGGTGCCGGCAAACATGCCCAGGGGCACGCCGATCACCACCGCCAGGAACAGTGCGCAGAACGCCAGTTCGAAGGTGGCCGGCAGGCGCTGCAGAATCAGGCGCATGGCGTCTTCGTGATAAACGAAGCTCTGACCAAGATTGCCGTGCACTGCGCCCTTGAGAAAAATCAGGTACTGCTCCCACAGCGGCTTGTCGAGACCGAGATGAGCGATGGCTTGCAGGCGCTCGGCCTGATTGAGGTCTTCGCCCACCAAAATGTCCATCGGGTTGCCGATGGCATTGAGGCCGACGAACACCACCAGGGTCATCAGCAACACCACCAGGAACGACTGAGTCAGTCGCCGCAGCGTCCAGCCGATCATCGAAGCAACTCGTCGGCGGTTGGTTGTCCCGCTACCCACTCGTCACCGAACAGCTCGGGGTCGGCGTAGTTGCGCATGGCGTCGAAGTGCACCTCGACGTCCTCGACGAACAGCTGACCGATCAGCGCCTGGGCCAACCGCTTAGCCCCTTCGCTGATGGCCGGAATGTCGCCGGACACCGCGCCAAAGCTGAGCGCCGCCGGGTAACTGAAGCAGTGAATATGGTTGAGGCCGGGACAGGCGCCGGGGCTCTTTTCCTGGAATTCGAAGCACGTACCCAGATCGGGAAGCTCCGCCAGTTCGGCATCGCTCTCCCCTGCGGGCGGCACATAACGGTCGCGCCAGACGCGGACGTGGTAGGCGAACGGTGCGAACTCCGGGCGCTGCTGAAAGTGCGTGCGAAAACCGGTGGCGAACACCACAAAGTCGGCCTCGATGCGTGCGGTCGGTGTGTTCAGCCACACGCCGCCCACTGGATTCTGCTCGACCGAAACCACCGGACTGTTGAGCAGGAACCGCGCACGACCGGAGCCGGAGACGCGCAATGTGCTGCCCCGTGGCGGCGGCACCTGCTGGGTATTGAGGTAATTGCGGATGCGCCACTTCCAGGCATCCGGCAGACGCCAGTAGCCATGGGTCATGCCCGGGTTGCCAGCGCCTTTGCCCTTGTTGATGCGCGGCAGCTCGGCACGACGAATCAGCAGGTCCACCTTGCTCGCGCCCGATTCAAGTGCAGTCGCGGCGCTGTCCATCGCCGATGCCCCGCCGCCGACCACGGCCACACGCTTGCCCTCGAACCACGCAGGCTGGAGGCCGTCCGCCGAATGGGCCCAGAGCGTGCGCGGCAGTGTGTGGGCGAAATCCGGCACCCACGGCCCGCCGAGGCCGTCCCGTCCGGTGGCGAGCACCACATGGCGTGCGCGCAAATGCAGGGTGTGGCCGGCAGTTTCGATGTCCAGCTCGACCAGCCCGTCGGCACGCGGCGCCACATGGCTGACCCTGTGTTCATTGCGCACGTCCAGGGCCAGGACCTTGCGGTACCAGCGCAGGTATTCAGCCCATTGCAGGCGCGGAATCTTGTCCAGCGCCGCCCAGCCTTCGCTGCCGAACTGAGCCTCGTACCAGGCCCGAAACGTCAACGCCGGCAGGCCAAGGGCCGGGCCGGTGAGTTGTTTGGGCGAGCGCAGGGTTTCCATTCGCGCCGTCGTCGCCCAAGGCCCCTCGAAACCGGCTGGCGCCTGATCGAACACCACTGCGGCCACACCGGCATGTTTCAGCTCCGCCGCCAGGGCCAGGCCGGCCATGCCGCCGCCGATGATCGCCACGTCCAGCACCGGCGCACCTTCGCTGTAAACGGGTTTGACCCATGGGCTGGCTGGCAGATCAAGCCAGGTCAGGTCCTGTTGCAGACGGCTTTCCAGTGCGGCAAGACCTGAGGGAATCAGCGTGTCAAACATCGGGAGTACTCGGGAATCGATCGGGTGATGCTGGATGTTGAATTCAAGAAACGTTCCAGAACTGTCGAATAATGAATTCATAACTGCTTTGAATGCTTAATCCGAATACTAAAAGCCACTCCTTATTCTCGCAACGCGCAAAAAAGCATATCGATATAGCTAAACGTAGGATGAGTGTCCGCTATGCCGCCCTCCCGGCTACAGCAGGTCCTACAGGAATCTGGGTCATTGCGAAGTCGCTGCGTCGTACGCGGAAATGTAGGACCGGCTTCAGCCGGGAAGAGGCCAGTGCATCCGACACATCAATAGCGCCAATGACGCACCCTTCCCGGCTAAAGCCGGTCCCACTGGGGTTATGCGTTGTTACACATTCATGCGCCGAGCGCAGAATTGTGGGACCGGCTTCAGCCGGGAAGAGGCCAGTACACCCGACACATCTATAGCGCCAATGACGCACCCTTCCCGGCTACAGCCGGTCCCACAAGAAGTGTTCCAACCGACTCACATGGGGCGCGCCCGAGATTTCCCTGCGGGTGATCTATTCCGCATAAATGCTCTGCAGCAGCGCATCGTGTGCACTGGCCTCGTGCATGAGCATGTCCGGAAGCAGTTGTCTGGCCGAGCGGGCGATTTCCTCGATCAGTGCCTGGGCAACATCTGACAGCGGGTGGGCGAACGCGGAGATCAGGCCGAAGAAGAAGGGAATATTGCAGGCGATAGGCCGCACCACCACACCTTCCACCGGAACACCCATCGCGGTAAACGGGTCCACCAGCGCAATGCCCAGCCCGGCCCGGGCCATCTGCATGGCGATCAGCGAGGTATTGGTGTCGAGCATACGCGGCGTTCCACCTCCAGCGTCGGCAAAGGCCTTGTCGATGCGTCGGCGGAAGCGGTAGGGGTTGGCCATGGTCACCAGCGTTTGCTGAGACAGCAGCTCCATCGACAGCGCGTCATGACGCGCCAGTTCGGAATCCGCTCGAAGCACTGCCAAACAGGGCGCTTCGCCGATCCAGTGGATGTCCAGGCCGCGATGCTCCAGCGGCAGGCTGACCGCGCCCAGGTCCATGGTCTTGGATAACACCGCCTGGACCACGTTCTCCGGCGACATGCTTTGCAGCTGCACCTGCTGCGGCCGCAGATGCTCGGGCAAACGCGCCAGCGCAGCGGGCAGCAGCCCCGCCGCCAGCGCCGAAATCGCCACCAGCTTGATCTGATGGTTTTCCTCTTGGGCAATATGCGCAGCGCGCTGGCGAATGTTGCGGATACCCAGCAGCGCGCTCTCGACCTCGCCGTACATCATGAACGCCTTGTGGGTCGGCGTGACTTTCGGGCCGCTGCGCTCGAACAACGCGAACCCCAGTTCCTGCTCCAGCTCCTGAATGACCCGCGTAACCGAAGGCTGCGAGCGGCCCAGCATCTTGCCGGCGGCAGTGACACTCCCTGCGGACATCACCGCCGCAAATGCTTCCAGTTGACGCAGATCCATAAAAAGAGCCTTACCACAGGGTTAATGAAGACTGCGCGCAACCCGCGAGGCCGCGGGTTCGCGAGTGGCCGAAGTCTACACGGTGAGGCGAAAACGGCGCGAGGTCGTCTATCCGACCCTCGGTACGGGGCCGGTCCTTGTACGATCCTGAATCCAGTGATCGTCATTTGAGTACAGATCCCGGCCATTCATCCGCCACGGGTGTCGATCATCGACTGACCTGCAACCCGATGGAATTTTCCCGAACCGCCTCCCTCTGACCTACATATCAAGAAAAGTCAGCAGGCTACCCATGACCTCTTTACAGCTACTTTCCGAGCGTTCTGCCACGGCGCATGTATCCACAGGCGCCCACTACTCGTTGTACTCCCGTCTGCTGCGCGGACAGGTGGACGCTGAGCGGGATAACGTCCGTGATTTTCTCCAGGACCAACTGGAGATGGCGAAAACGCTGCCGTCAAACCTGCCTGCTGACCTGAACGACCTGTCCTCATGGGTGGCCAGCAACAGTCATTCCGTGGCCGAGCAATATGGTGTCTATCTGCAAGAACGCCGCGCCGGCGGACCCCGGAAGTTTTTCACCAACAAGGCTCACGCGCTGTATTTCCTGCAAAGCGTTGCGCCGAGCAAGCTGGTGGATGGCGCCTGGTTATACGGCACGGTCAGACATGCCAATGACTGGCGCTATCACGGCCTGATCCGCACCTACCTCGAAGAATTGGGCGACGGTGAGCCTGCGCTGAACCACGTCGTGCTGTACCGCAATCTGCTCACCGAACACGATTGCGCGCCCATTGCGCCGCTCGACGATGCGCTCTATCTGCAGGGCGCCATTCAGCTGGGTCTCGGCCATTTGAGCGACGAGTTCCTGCCGGAAATCCTTGGCTATAACCTCGGTTATGAACAGCTACCACTGCACCTTCTGATCACGTCGTTCGAGTTGAGTGAGCTGGGCATCGACCCGTATTACTTCACCCTGCACGTGACCATCGACAACGCCAGTTCGGGCCACGCCCACAAGGCCGTGGAGGCCGTGCTGGATCTGTTGCCGAACGACGACAGTAAGGGTGCATTTCTCCAGCGTCTGCGCGCGGGTTACCTGCTCAACGATCTTGGCATTGGTTCGACGGACATCGTCCGCGCATTCGATCTGGAAGAAGAAGTGGTCTCGATGCTGGAGACCAAAAGCACCTTCGGCCAGCACATGCACTCCGATTACTGCCGCCTTGAAGGCCGCACCATCAACGACTGGCTCGCCACCCCTGGCCAAAGCCGTCAGCTGCTGAGCGCGCTGGAAGATCGCGGCTGGATCAAGCGCAATCAAGACCCGCAGGACAGCCGTTTCTGGCAACTGATCGACGGTCCCGGCGCCGTGATGTTCGGCGTGTTCAGCGGCTATGAAATGCAGCTATTGAAGGACTGGATCGCCGGAGACTGGCAGGCGTCGGAGCCAGGCAACCCTTTCCGCACCCGCTTTCGCCGCCGCCCTGTGGCAGCAACCGACATCGCACAGCCACGCAACGTCCCTGCCCTGTCGTTCGAGAAACTGGTCGAGCTGATCGCTCCCGATTCCCATCCGACGCCCGAAGGTCTGGCGGCTACTCGAATCTATGCTCGCCAGCTGGCGCAAGGAAGCCTGACACGATGAACCTGCAGACATTGCCTGAGCCAACACTCGATACCCCGGAAACAAACGACGAAGGCCACGACCTGGCGCTGCTGCAATTGGGCCAGCGCCTCCAGGCCGCTGGCTATCGCTTTACGACGGTCACACCGTTGACCCATCAGCGGGTCAACGGGCGTGAGCAAAACCGCAAGGCCCGCAGCCTGCGCGACGTCTTCGGCTGGAGCCGCCCCTTCGAGACCGGCCTGCTGGACGAAGCCGAGCTCGAAGGGTTGCTCGCCGCCGGTGTGCTGCGTGCCCATGCCGGCATGTGGGCCAGTGAAGTGCGTTGGTCGAGCCTTGATGACTTGATGTTCGTCCACTCCGCCTTCCCCACCGTGGCCCACGATTCGGTGTTTTTCGGCCCCGACACTTATCGTTTTGCCCAAGCCATTGATGAGCACCTGCGCACGTCGACGCACCCGATTCGCACCGCCGTGGACATCGGCTGCGGCAGTGGCGTCGGCGCGATCCTGATTGGCCGGGCCCGCCGGGATGCCAGTGTGCTGGCGGTGGACATCAACCCCACTGCCCTGCGCTTTACCGCCGTCAACGCGTCGCTGGCCAAGGCCGACAACGTTGTGGCCTACCACAGCGACATTCTGGCGGGGACCACCGGCGAGTTCGACTTGATCGTCGCCAACCCGCCGTACATGAAGGACACACAGGAACGCGCCTACCGCCACGGGGGCGAGCAGCTGGGTTCCGAGCTGTCCGTACGCATCCTGGCACGAGCCATCGAACGCCTGGCGCCGGGCGGCAGCGTGTTGTTGTACACCGGCGCGCCGTCAGTGGACGGGGTTGACCTCTTCCTGGAGCAGGCGCGCAAACTTGTCGACCGTCCCGACCTCGCCTGGTCCTACCGCGAGATGGACCCTGACGTGTTCGGTGAAGAACTGGAAACGGAGACTTATCAGGCAGCGGACCGCATCGCTGCGGTAGTGCTGACGGTCACGCGGATTCAGTGAAGTATCCGACCACGCCGGACGGACGTTATTTCGTCGTCAAGGGCCAGCTATGGCGCTGCAGTAACCCGGCCCTTGGTGTGGAGCAGCGGCAGGAGTGGGTCAATGCGTTGATGAAGGCGCGGCAAGCCGTCAAGTTCGCGAAGCGCACCGAGGATGTCGGCGCGCTCAAGTCGGCTCGCGCTTCAGTCAATGAAGCGAAGATCGCCTTGGGTGAGCGCGGTCCGGTGTGGTGGTCGGACGGTGCAGCGGACTTCAATCGCCACAAGGCTGTTAACACGCCCTATCGGGAATGGTTTGAGTCACTGCAAGCGTGAGTTGTGACTGAATCAAGACGGGCGAAAGATGACCTGTCAGCGGCTCCTTATTAAATTCGCTGAACGATTAATGGGTTCATTGCGTCGGAATTAGTACGGGCACTCAAGCCACGTCAAGGACAGAAGAGGAACTTCACTATGGCAAATCTTATTCAGACTTCCGCACTCGCATTGTTGATGGCCATCGGCAGCCAAGGTGCGTTCGCTGCTCAAGACAATGATGACTTTGTCGAAGATGCATCCGCCAAAGGTGTGGCAGAAGTTGAGGCCGGCAAACTTGCGCTGGAAAAAGGCAGTTCTGCGGACGTTAAAGCGTTCGCTGAAATGATGGTTAAAGATCACACCGCCGCTAACACCAAATTGAAGGGCATTGCTGACAGCAAGAAGCTGGAAGTGTCTGACAACGCCATGCTCCTGGACAAAGCGAAAGCCATGATCCTTGAGCTGCGCAGTTCGAAGTCGTTTGATCAGGCGTATGCGAACAACCAGGTTGTCGCCCATGAAAAAACCATCGAGCTGTTCAAGAAGGAAGCTGCCGAGGGCAAAGACGCTGATCTGAAGGCGTTCGCGACCGCGACCCTGCCGAAGCTGGAAGAGCACCTGACCCACGCCAAGGCCTTGGCCAAAGCACACGGCGGTGACGCTGCCAAGTAATTCGGCCGGTGCCTGTCACAGGCTGATCCGAAGGTTTAGTTGAGAGAGGCAGGGTGTAGATACCCTGCCTTTTTCATATCTGTCAGAGTGTCTTCATGCGACACACGCCCGCCCCTTAGTACGTGAGGCACGACATGAGCAATGCAACCCGCAATCAAATGGCTGTTGTCCTGAATCAGCTCGACGAACTTCGCAGCAGCGTAAACGAACTGTTCCGGCTTGAATTATCCGAAGTCACCGAGCTGACCGGCCACCAGACGGTGGACGACAAACAGAGCATCGCCCAATGCTTCGCCACGCTGGAAGCCTCCATCGTCGACATGGAGCAGACTCTGGCGATGCTCGCCGAAGCGACCGAGCAGCGTGGGGTTATTTAGCCACGCCACTACCAAGGCCTGAGCAGTGATTTTGCAGCGCCTCCACTGGCGCCCCCCCCCCCCGGCTAAAGCCGGTCCCACTACCAGACCACGCTTCACCGGTAGGACCGGCTTCAGCCGGGAACAGGCCCGTGCAGACACCTTCATTATTGAATGTGTTGGGCGATGGGCCCCGACCCCGGAACTCCGCCCTTCCCGCGAACTCTGCCTTTAACAGACACATGCCGCAGGGTGAGGGATTTCCATGAGCGCCGGACTGGACGAATACAACCGCAAGCGCGATTTCGACGCGACGCCGGAGCCGTCAGGCAATACGAAGAAAAAGCGTGCGTCGACCAAAAAGGCAGCGCACGCCCTTCAGTTCTGCATCCAGAAGCATGATGCCTCCCGCCTGCATTACGACTTCCGTCTCGAAATCGACGGAACGCTGAAAAGCTGGGCCGTGCCCAAGGGCCCCTCGCTGGACCCCAAAGCCAAGCGCCTGGCGGTGCACGTCGAGGATCACCCGGTCGAATACGCCACCTTCGAAGGCAGCATTCCCGAGGGGCATTACGGTGCGGGCGACGTCATCGTCTGGGATCGCGGCGTCTGGACGCCCCTCTCCGACCCGACCGAAGCCTACGCCAAGGGCAAGCTGAAATTTGCCTTGCAGGGTGAGAAGCTCGGCGGCGTGTGGAACCTGGTCAAGACGCACATTCCCGGCAAGCAGGAGCAGTGGTTTCTGATCAAGCATCAGGACGAATTCGCCCGCCCGGAAACCGACTACGACGTCGTCAAGGCGCTGCCCGACAGCGTGCTCAGCGAGCGCACCCTGATTCCCAAAAAACGCGGGGCCAAAACGGGGTCATCCGGGGCGGCTTCATCTGGCTCGGCAAAATCCAGGTCGGCAACGTCCACGCCTGAGGAGCCGAAGCCGGTAGAAAAGGTCCCGGCCCCTCGGAAAAAATCCACCAGGGCGCAACTGGTGGGTGCCGAGCCCGCCGAACTGCCGGATCTGATCAAGCCGGAACTGGCCACCCTGGTGGAGTCGGCGCCCGAGGGCGACTGGCGCTACGAGATAAAATTCGACGGTTACCGGGTCATGGCGCGGGTCGCCGACGGCAAGGTGCAGTTGTTCACCCGCAATGGCCATGACTGGACGCACAAGTTGCCCCGCCAGGCCGAAGCCATCGCCGGGCTGGGCCTTGAGTCGGCCTGGCTGGACGGCGAAATGGTCGTTGCCAACGACGATGGCGTGCCCGACTTCCAGGCCCTGCAGAATGCCTTCGAGGCCGGCCGCAGCGGCCACATCATTTATTACCTGTTCGACATGCCTTTCCTGAACGGCATGGACCTGCGCGAAGTGCCGGTGGAGCAGCGTCGCGCCGCACTGTCCAAGGTGCTCGAGCGGACCGACGACGAGGTACTCAGGTATTCCGAAGACTTCGCCGAAGTGCCGGAAATTCTGCTCAACAGCGCCTGCCAGATGAAGATGGAGGGCCTGATCGGCAAACGCGCTGGCAGCCCTTATGTGTCGCGCCGCAGCGGTGACTGGATCAAGCTCAAGTGCAAGCGCCGCCAGGAATTCGTCGTCGTGGGCTATACCGATCCGAAGGGCACACGCAGCAAATTCGGCGCGTTGCTACTGGGGTTGCACGATGCCGACAGTGGCGAGCTGAGGTACGCCGGCAAGGTCGGCACCGGCTTCAATGAAGCGACACTGGGCACGATCTACGACCAACTGACGCCGCTCTACGCCAGGAAGGCTGCGGTGGTGAATCCGCCCACCGGCTTTGAAGCCAAAGGCGTGCACTGGCTCAAACCGGTGCTGCTGGCAGAAGTGGCCTTCGCCGAGATCACCAAAGAGGGATCGGTGCGGCACGCGGTGTTCCATGGTCTGCGCACCGACAAGCCAGCCGAGTCGATCACCGAAGAGCTCGCCGCTCCGGCGTCTTCCGCCGGTCAAACATCCGAGCCAGAGCAAGTATCAGAGCCGCCGGAAGAGGCGCCAAAACCCTCGGCCAAGCGTAAACGCGCACCAGCATCAAAGGCGGTCAAGTCTGAACAAAGCCGGCCTGGATCTGCGGCCTCCACCGACACCACAACGGGCAAGATCCGCCTGACCCACCCCGAGCGGGTGATCGACCCTACCAGCGGCGCGACCAAGCGTGACCTCGCCGATTATTACATCCGCATTTCCGACTGGCTCCTGCCGCAACTGGCCCAACGCCCGGTGGCGCTGGTAAGAGCGCCGGAGGGCATCGGCGGTGAGCTGTTCTTCCAGAAAAACGCCGACCGCCTTGCCATCCCCGGCATCGAGACCATGGGCAAGGAATACACCGGCCACCCGGTGATGCTGATCAATAACATCGAAGCACTGATCGGCGCCGTGCAGATGAGCGCCATGGAGCTGCACACCTGGAACGCCGTCGCCAGGGACCTTGAGCGGCCGGACCGTTTCATTCTTGACCTCGACCCTGATCCGGCGCTGCCCTGGAAAACCATGGTCGAAGCGACGCAACTGACCCTCGCCGTGCTGGATGAACTGGGGCTCAAATCCTTTCTGAAAACCAGCGGCGGCAAAGGCATTCACGTGGTCGTTCCGCTGACACCGAAAGCAGACTGGGACGCCGTGAAAGACTTCAGCCACGCCATCGTCAAGCACATCGCCAGGCTGCTGCCGGAGCGGTTCTCGGCGGTGTCAGGGCCGAAGAACCGCATTGGCAAGATCTTCATCGACTACCTGCGCAACGGCCTCGGCGCCACCACCATCTGCGCGTACTCGGTGCGCACACGGGAAGGCCTGCCGGTGTCAGTGCCGATCTATCGCGAAGAGCTGCTGGAGATAAAAGGCGCCAACGCGTGGGACATCAACACCGTCCACGAACGCCTCGCCGAACTGGACAGCGACCCCTGGGCCGACCTGGGCAGAACCCGCCAAACCATTACCGCAGAAATGCGCAAGCGCGTCGGGCTCAAATAGCCCAACCGCGCACACCGCGGGGGCCCTGCATTCACCTGATAGGACCGGCTTCAGCCGGGAAGGCGTCGGTGGCGACACCGCAAAATTGATGGCGCTTACACCGACCTCTTCCCGGCTAAAGCCAGTCCCACTGAAACACCGCGATCACCTGGTAGGACCGGCTTCAGCCGGGAAGGCGGCGGCAGCCACACTGCAAAATTGATGGCGCTCCCACCGACCTCTTCCCGGCTAAAGCCAGTCCTACTGAAACACCCCGATCATAGAGTGGGACCGGCTTCAGCCGGGAAGGCGGCGGCAGCCACACTGCAAAATTGATGGCGCTCCCACCGACCTCTTCCCGGCTAAAGCCAGTCCCACCGAGGCACCGCACGCGCCGCTAATCCCCCATCACTGCAAAGTCCTGAACTAAACCTCTCGTTACCTGCTCCGCTACATAGTTGCCCCTAATTAATCGCGGAGAAAAACCACAATGAGAGCACTCACCTACCACGGCGCCCATGATGTGAAGGTCGACACCGTTGCCGATCCGGTCCTCGAACAACCTGACGACATCATCCTGCGCGTGACCGCCACCGCGATCTGCGGCTCCGACCTGCACCTGTACCGCGGCAAGATCCCCACCGTCGAACACGGCGATATCTTCGGCCACGAATTCATGGGCATCGTCGAGGACACCGGCTCTGCCGTGACCGCCGTGCAGCGCGGCGACCGGGTGGTGATCCCCTTCGTCATTGCCTGCGGCGAATGCTTCTTCTGCAACATGGACCTGTATGCCGCCTGTGAAACCACCAATACCGGTCGCGGCGCGATCATGAACAAGAAGGCCATTCCACCGGGGGCTGCGCTGTTCGGCTTCAGTCACTTGTACGGCGGCATACCCGGCGGCCAGGCCGAGTACGTGCGCGTGCCCAAGGCCAACACCGGCCCGTTCAAAGTCCCCGGCACGCTGTCGGACGAAAAGGTGCTGTTCCTCTCCGACATCCTGCCCACCGGTTACCAGGCGGTCCTCAACACCGGCATCGGCCAAGGCTCGAGCATCGCCATCTACGGCGCAGGGCCTGTTGGGTTGATGGCAGCGGCCGTGGCCCGGATGCTCGGCGCCGATCAGATCTTCATGGTCGACCATCACGCTTACCGGCTGGCGTACGCCCAGGCCACCTACGGCGTTATCCCGATCAACTTCGATGAAGACGATGACCCGGCTGATACCATCATTCGTCAGACCAAGGGCATGCGTGGTGTGGATGGCGTGGTTGATGCGGTGGGCTTCGAAGCCAAGGGCAGCACCACCGAAACCATCCTGACCAACCTTAAGATGGAAGGCAGCAGCGGCAAGGCCTTGCGCCAGTGCATCGCCGCCGTGCGCCGTGGCGGCGTGGTCAGCGTGCCGGGTGTGTACGCCGGTTTCATCCACGGCTTCCTGTTCGGCGATGCGTTCGACAAGGGCCTGACCTTCAAAATGGGCCAGACCCACGTGCAGCGCTACCTGCCGGAATTGCTCGAGCACATCGAGGCCGGCCGTCTAGCGCCCGAAGCGATCATCAGCCACCGCATGTCCCTGGAGCAGGCCGCCGAGGGTTACAAGATTTTCGACAAGAAGCAGGAGGACTGCCGCAAGGTCATCCTGACCCCCGGCAGCCCGGAAATCCCTCTGACGGCATCCGTGACTGAAACTGAAACTGGAACGGTCACCGGCATCCCCGCCATGTGATCCCGCGCGCACCGAGGACAAGGACATGGAAACGCTGTTTTCGATTGCCGTGGCGCTCATCATTCTGCTGGTGGACGTGTGGGCCATCGCCAGTGTATGGCGCACCACCCGATCGGTTGGCACGAAGATCGGCTGGGCGGTACTGATCTTCATCTTCCCCGTCATCGGTGTTGCCATCTGGGGCATCGCCGGACCGAGGGGCATCGCCGTGGCCCCTACGTCCAAGGAACACAGCAAGGGCTGAACTGGCCCATCCCCGGCGCGGGGTCGCAATGACCGCGCGCCGTTGCTTCCCGCACCCTCCCCTCGTTCGAATCAAACCACGCTCGAACAGATCGATTAATCGCCCGCGTTTGCGGCGGTCGGACCAACTGCTCGACCGTCCGTCTTCGACCCCGAACTCGCGCTTCTCTCGGCCCCTCCACCCTTACACAGCCTGCAGATTCCCGGCAGCGTGAGATGGCCAGGTGCGCCCGCTCCAGCGTGTGCCTTTGCCCCGAATGATGTCCCGATTGATTTAAGGATGATGATCAAATGCCTACATTCAGCGAAGACACCGCAGGCGCTCAAGCGCGCCCCGCGTCTCCCGGCGAGGCGCTGCACACGTTGCAGGAAGACGCAAAAGACCTGCTCGACACGGCCCGCGATCACGGCACCGAGCAGTTCGGCAATTACCGCGACGGCGCCGCCGAGCAGATCGAAAACCTGGCCAAGACAGCAAGCGCTGCAGCCGAAGAGCTGCAGGACAAGGACGCCTTGGGCATCTCCCATTACATCAGTGACATCGCCGAGAGCCTGAGCGCGTTTGCGACCAGCATCCGCGGCAAGAGCGCCGAAGAAATGCTGCAACAGGCCGGGCGCCTGGCGCGGGAGAACCCTGCGCTATTCGTCACGGGCAGTGTCGCGGTGGGCTTCGGGCTGTCGCGATTCCTCCGCGCCAGCAGTCCGGACCTGACGGCGTCGACCTCGTCCACGTCGTCAGCCGCCACTGACTCGCCGCAGTACCCCTCAGGCGATCGGGATACCGGTGTCAAGGCCGGCGAAAGCGAAGGTGATGGGCTGAGCGCTCGTCCTGCCCACGAAGGCGAGGCAGCCCACGGTGCGCCGATCCAGCGGCCGGACCCACTCGCCCCCCGCGACCCCGCCGCTCACGGCTCGGCCACAGCGGACCTCGAAGAGGGCGGCGGCATTCAGCAATCGGGGTTAGAACTGGGCAGCTTCAATGCAGACCCCGGCACAGCCTCCAGCCCGGCGCCCACCCACTCGCCGACGCCTGACAAGCCCGCGCCACGAGGAGAATTCTGATGTCGATCAATTCTGAACTCCCGCCGCGCGGCACCAGCAGCCACAACGGCGACACCGACGTTTCGGCGCTCGGCATCATCCGCCAGCTGGCCCACGAAGTCCCCGCGCTGATCAGCGAAGAACTCGCCTTGGCCAAAGCCGAAATCCGCGCTTCGGTCGCCACGGCCAAAGCCGCGTCCGCCGCCCTTGTCGGCGGTATGGTCATCATGCTGGCGGGGTTGGTGATCCTGCTGCTGGCGGCCGTTTATGCGCTGGCGATGGTCGTGGCTCCCTGGCTGGCCGCGCTGATCGTGGGCGTAGCGGCGATGATCGTCGGTTTGTTGATGGTGCAATCCGGCAAGAAACACCTCGAAGCCACCCAACTGGCCCCTGAGCGCACGATGCACTCGCTCAGCAAGGACAAAGACGCTATCCAGAGGAAAGTCTCATGAGCATCGACAGCAGCTTTGCCAACGAAGATGAACTGAACCGCGACATCCCCGATCCGCTGCTAGCGAACAGCCCGGACGCGATCGAGCGCAACATCGACGCGCGAAGGGCCAACATCGAAAACCTCGTCGACGCCCTGGAAAGCAAGCTGTCGCCCGGACAACTGATCGACCAGGCGCTGACGTTCACCAAGGAAAACGGCGGCGAGTTTTTCGGCAATCTCGGCACCTCGATCAGGAACAACCCGATGCCGATGCTGCTCACCACGGTGGGCATTTCCTGGCTGATGCTCGGCCAGAACCAAAAGCCCAGCGCCGGGTCCGGTGGCAGCGGTGCTTCGATGCTCGGTCAGTTGGGCGAGAAGCTCAGCGGAGCAGCCCACAGCGTGACCGAGGCGTTCAGCGGCGCGACGGATCACGCACGGGAATCGGCGCATCAGGCCAGCGACAAGGTCGGCCATCTCGGTGAGTCCGCTAGCCAGACACTGGACGATCTCAAGCAGCAGGCCGGCGAAAAGGCAGCGGCGATGAAAGACACGCTGTCGTCCACCGCGGGCGATGCCCAGGAGGCGCTTCTGCGACAAAGCCGAAACGTTCAGGGCACCTTCCAGTACCTGCTGCGGGAACAACCGTTGGCGCTCGCCGCCATGGGCATCGCACTGGGGGCGGCCCTGGGGGCTGCACTGCCGAGCACCGAGAAAGAAGACAAGGCGTTCGGCAAGGCCAGCGACAACCTTACGCAGAAAGCCAAGGCGACCGTCAGCGAGACATGGGAGACAGTCTCTGACGCCGGGAGGAACATGGCAGATGACCTGAAGAACACCGCCAAGGGGGTTTGACAGTGTAAAAACGAGGGACGAAAAAAGGGGCTGCGCAGGCAGCCCCTTTGCATGAGCACGACGAGCGTGCCTATGCCCAGCGTTTGCAACCCTTACAAAATCGGCTTGCCACCGGTGACGCCGTAGCGCGTCCCGGAGATATAACTGCCTTCGTCGGAGCCCAGCAGCACATAGATCGGTGCCACTTCCACCGGTTGGCCAGGACGGCCGAGGGGCGTTTCTTCGCCGAAGCTTTTCACGTCCTCGTCGGTCATGGTCGACACAATCAGCGGCGTCCAGATCGGGCCGGGGGCGACGCTGTTCACACGAATGCCGCGCTCACCCAGCAATTGCGCCAGGCCGGCGGTGAAGTTGGCAATGGCGCCCTTGGTGGCGGCGTAAGGCAGCAGCGTCGGCTTCGGCGAATCGGAATTGACCGAACTGGTGTTGATGATCGAGCTGCCCGCGGCCATGTGGGGCACCGCCGCTTTGCAGATGCGAAACATCGCGGTGACGTTGATATCGAAGGTTTTCACCCACTCCTCATCGGGGATTTCCTCGAGGGTTTTGTGGGACATCTGGAACGCGGCGTTATTGACCAGCACGTCGATGCGGCCAAACTTCTTCATCGTTTCATCGACTATCGCCAGGCACTGGGCCTTTTCGGCCAGATCGCCCGGCAGCAGCAGGCATTGACGGCCCGCCTCTTCCACCCAGCGCGCGGTTTCCTTGGCGTCTTCGTGCTCGTCGAGGTACGAAATCGCGACGTCAGCACCCTCGCGGGCATAAGCGATCGCGACTGCGCGGCCAATGCCGCTGTCGCCGCCGGTGATCAGCGCAATCTTGTTGCTCATGCGGCCCGAGCCCTTGTAGCTCTTCTCGCCGCAATCCGGGTAGGGGTCCATTTTGCTCTGATCGCCAGGCACCGGCTGCTGCTGAGGCTTGAACGGCGGTTTCGGGTAATCGGTCATGGGGCTCTCCTTGAAATTGTCCAACGCAAACGGTCAGCGTGAAGGGTGGACTGAAGGCCCGGGGGATGAGTTCGGAGTTTTTCGAAATGGCTGTGCCAGGCGGTTTCATCGCGGGTATCGCCGCGGCGTCGATTATTTCCACATCCGCAACACTGTATTGCTAAATGTTAGCTAGCTAACGGAATTAAGCGCTGCTACTTTCAATCACGTTGAATCCGCCGATTTGACACCCCCCTCGGAGCCGCCTTCACGTCAGAGATAACGTGACGGCGGCTTGCTTTTTTGTGCCGGCCCCAGGGCTTATCGGTATGAAGCCTGAACGGTTCCGTGCTGACTCGTCCCGCCGCAAACGCTGTCAAGCCTCCCTTTTCCCATCCGAGTCGGACATCATGACCGCCGGCCGTTTGCTGGCCTGTCATTCCTACACTCGGAGAAGAGCATCCCCATGGCAAACCACGACATCACCTTCACGCCGGATCCCGACGCCGATTCCATCTCCTCGGACGTGGCCGGTTTCGGCGGCCTGCTGGTTTCCACGCAGATCCCCACCCGTGCCGACGGCAGTCTTGAGCTGGGCGGTATCGTCGAGCAGAGCGAGTGCACGCTGCAGGCGCTGAAAGTGGCGCTGGAGCGGGCCGGCAGTTCCATGGACCGTGTGCTGCACCTGACCATCTACCTCACCGACATGGCCGATCGCGCCGCTTTCAACGAAGTCTATAAACGCTTTTTCGCCAAACCCTGGCCGGTGCGCGCCGCGGTGGGCGTCGCCGCGCTGGCCGTCGACGGCATGCGCGTGGAAGTCACGGCGATGGCCGCCAAGGCCTGATCAGGCGGGTTTCCCGGCGCCTCTGTCATTCAAGGCGGGCGCCATCGGGCAGCAGACGGGTGCCGGTCAGGCGTTTCGCCGCTACAATGCGCGCCTTGACCGTGACCGTGCCGACTAAAAAAATATGTCTCTGCCCAAACATCACCTGGAACTGCTCAGCCCTGCCCGCGACGTGGCCATTGCCCGCGAGGCCATTCTGCATGGCGCTGACGCGATCTACATTGGCGGCCCCAGCTTCGGCGCGCGCCACAACGCGGCCAACGACGTCAGCGAAATCGCCCAACTGGTCGAGTTCGCCCGCCGTTACCACGCCCGCGTCTTCACCACCATCAACACCATCCTTCACGACAACGAACTGGAGCCGGCGCGCAAGCTGATTCATCAGCTCTACGACGCAGGCGTCGACGCGCTGATCGTGCAGGACCTCGGCGTGATGGAGCTGGACATTCCGCCCATCGAGCTGCACGCCAGCACCCAGACCGACATCCGCACCCTGGAACGCGCCCGTTTCCTTGATCAGGCCGGCTTCTCGCAGCTGGTGCTGGCCCGCGAGCTGAACCTGCAGGAAATCCGCGCCATCGCCGACCAGACCGATGCGGCCATCGAGTTCTTCATCCACGGTGCGCTGTGCGTGGCCTTCTCCGGTCAGTGCAATATTTCCCACGCGCACACCGGTCGCAGTGCCAACCGTGGCGATTGCTCCCAGGCCTGTCGCCTGCCCTACACGCTGAAAGACGATCAGGGCCGCGTCGTTGCGTACGAAAAACACCTGCTGTCGATGAAAGACAACAACCAGAGCGCCAACCTTCGCGCACTGGTGGATGCAGGCGTGCGTTCGTTCAAGATCGAAGGTCGCTACAAAGACATGGGTTACGTGAAGAACATCACGGCTTATTACCGTCAGCGTCTGGACGACATTCTCGAAGACCGTCCGGACCTGGCCCGCGCCTCCAGCGGCCGCACCGCACACTTCTTCCTGCCGGACCCGGACAAGACCTTCCACCGGGGCAGCACCGACTACTTCGTCACTGACCGCAAGATCGACATCGGCGCATTCGATTCCCCGACCTTCACCGGCCTGTTGGTCGGCGTGGTCGAGAAAGTCGGCAAGCGTGATTTGCAGGTGGTGACCCATGAGCCGCTGTCCAACGGTGACGGTCTCAACGTGCTGGTCAAGCGCGAAGTGGTGGGTTTCCGCGCCAACATCGCCGAGCCCAAAGGCGAGTTCGAAGAAGACGGCGAGAAGCGCTACCGCTACCGCGTCGAGCCGAACGAGATGCCGAAGGGGTTGCAACTACGGCCGAACCATCCGCTCAGCCGCAACCTCGATCACAACTGGCAGCAGGCATTGCAGAAGACCTCGGCCGAACGCCGTATCGGTTTGGCATGGGTGGCGCGTCTGCGTGAAGAGCGTCTGGAACTGGTCGCCACCAGCGAAGAAGGCATCAGCGCCTGCGTCGAGCTGAACGGTCCGTTTGGCGTGGCCAACAAACCGGAACAGGCGCTGGAGCAACTGCATGATCTGCTCGGCCAGCTCGGCACCACCGAATACCACGCGACCGCCATCGAGCTGGACGCACCGCAAGCGTTCTTCATTCCGAACTCGCAACTCAAAGCGCTGCGCCGTGAAGTCATCGAATCCTTGACCGCCGCGCGCATCCAGGCGCACCCGCGCGGCGCCCGCAAGCCGGAAACCTCGCCGCCGCCGGTTTACCCTGAGGCGCACCTGTCGTTCCTGGCCAACGTCTACAACGAGAAGGCCCGGCACTTCTATCACCGTCACGGCGTGCAGTTGATCGACGCCGCGTACGAGGCCCATGAAGAAAAGGGCGAAGTGCCGGTGATGATCACCAAACACTGCCTGCGGTTCTCCTTCAACCTGTGTCCGAAGCAGGCCAAGGGCGTGACCGGCGTGCGCACCAAGGTGGCGCCGATGCAGCTGGTGCATGGCGATGAAGTGCTGACGTTGAAGTTCGACTGCAAGCCGTGCGAGATGCACGTGATCGGCAAGATCAAGGGGCACATCCTTGGTCTGCCCCATCCGGGCAGCGGCGTGCAGGTGGTGGGGCATATCAGCCCTGCCGACTTGCTGAAAACCATCCCGCGCGCGCCGCACTGATCCTGTCGTATTGCGCTGATCGCGCTGCACCTTTTCGGAATGGAGCTTCCGGGATGCAGCGCGGTGATTCAGCGCCGGGCGACTTCGTGCTTGATGCAGCCTTCGTAATACACCTGCTTGACGCTTTCCGGCCGCAGCCGCGACGGGCTGTCGTAGGTCTGTTCGGTAATGCCGAGTGCGCTCATGCGCATCCATTGCTGGGCGAAGTGCTGGGCCTGCATCTTCTTGCGGGCGCCATACAGCGTCAGACCGGACAGTTTGTATTGCTGAGCGGTGCCGGCCATCCCCGCGCCCCAGGTGCAGAGGTCGCGCTCATTCTTGCTCGGACTGCGCGCGAAGGCTTGGGAAGTCATCAATGCGAGAAGACAGAAGGTCAATAGAGCCCTGAGAAATGACATGCGATTCCTTGCCTAAGTGATTGATCAGGCGCGGATTCTGACGAGGTATATGTTTCGAAGGGGCCAGCATATGGCCTGCTTTTTCGGTCAGCCGACCAATGACACCTGCGCCGCCCCGTTCCATCGCGTGGCGTCACATTTGGGTAACGAAAGCTTGCGCCGCCTGCTACCGTGTAGGGGTTACGTCTGAACCTTATCGATCGATTCCCGGTCGATAGATGCACCTCTGGTTCCGTCGACCGCTGCCGTACCCGACCGAACCCGCTTATTTCCAGAAGGACCGTCCATGATTCCGATTCAACGCATCGCCTGGCTCAAGGCCTGGGGCGCCCATGGTTTTACCGCCACGGGGGTGGTGCTCGCCTTTCTCGCGACCATTGCTCTGTTCGATAACCAACCCAAGGCGTGCCTGCTCTGGCTGGGTTTTGCCCTGATCGTCGACGGCGTAGACGGCTCCCTGGCGCGCAAGCTGAACGTGCAGTCGGTCCTGCCGCACTTCGACGGCTCCGTTCTCGACCTGGTGATCGATTACCTGACCTACGTGTTCATCCCTGCCCTGTTCATCTATCGCTATATACCGCTGCCGGAATACACCCTGCTGCTGACCACCTCTATCATTCTGGTGTCGTCGCTGTTCTGTTTCTGCAACGTAGAGATGAAGAGCAAGGACAACTACTTTCAGGGTTTCCCCGCCGCCTGGAACGTCGTTGCCCTGTGCGTGTACATCCTTTCCCCGGCACCGTGGCTGACCTTCATCACGGTGATCTGCCTGGCGCTGCTGACCGTTACACGCATGAAGTTCCTGCACCCGTTCCGCGTGCGCCGCTTCATGCCCCTCAACATTGCAGTCACCGCCGTCTGGTTCTTCTGCAGCTTCCTGCTGGTGATGAATCACCCGTACAACGCGTCGGTGACGCTGTTCGTATGGTTGGCCATGTCGGCGTACTTCCTGGGGATCTGCATCTGGCGCACGTCGATGGAATGGATCGACAAAGCCCGCGTCTAACCTCTCCAAGCATAAAAAAGCAGCCGTCGTCGTATGGCTGCTTTTTTTTGGGCGGTGTTTAGACCGGGTGTTTGCAATTCACGGCGACGCGAATTTCACACCGTATAGTTCAACGGTAACTGGGTGGTGGATTTGATCTGCTCCATGGCGAAGCTGGAACTCATGTCAGTGATGCCGGATAACTGGATCAGCTTTTTGTAGACGGCGTCATAGCCGGCGATGTCCGGCACCACAATCCGCAGCATGTAATCGGTGTCGCCAGCCATGCGGTAGCACTCCACCACTTCGGGCAACGTGGCAATCAGGTCGTGAAAACGACCCAGCCACTGGGCGTTGTGCTGGTTGGTGCGAATGGCGGCGAACACCGTCACGGCGACGTTCAATTGCCCCGGGTCCAGCAGCGCGACCCGTCCGCGAATCATGCCCTGCTCTTCAAGCTTTTGTACCCGACGCCAGCACGCGGTGCTGCCGAGACCGACGCTGTCAGCGATTTCCGCGATCGGGCGGGTGCAGTCGTTTTGCAGAATGCCGAGGATGGCCTGGTCGAATTTGTCCATGGAATGCGCAGTGGCCTCAGTGAAGTCATATGCCGGGAAGCGATAAAGATAGGCCCAAAAACGCGAAGCTGAAAATAATATTCCGATAAGACTCCATTTAACGGAAATAAATTCTACGTGCTGCGCAAATCTCCGTGGAGGAATCAATTTTTTTTCAGCCTGACGCTAGTAGTATTTTCTGCACGACGGACAGCGCAGAACCTCCCAATGAAAACACTCCCTTGTTATTTCGATTACGCCGCCACCACACCAGTCGATGACCGCGTCATCCAGGCCATGGTCACCTGCCTGGGCCGCGAAGGTACCTTCGGCAACCCGGCCTCCAGCTCCCACGCCTACGGCAATCAAGCCCGCCAGGCCGTTGAACTGGCGCGCCGGCAGGTTGCAGAACTGGTGGGTTGCAACGCCGATGCGCTGGTCTGGACCTCAGGCGCGACCGAATCAAACAACCTTGCGATCAAGGGCATCGCGCTTAACCCCAACCACGGCGCCCGCCGCCACCTCATCACCAGCACCATCGAACACAAAGCCGTCATCGACACCGTCCGCCAGCTCGAGCAGGCCGGTTGCCCGGTGACCTGGCTCGAACCCGACAACCGCGGCCTGATTCACCCCGACGCCGTGCGCGAGGCACTGCGCGACGACACCCTGCTGGTGTCGCTGATGCTGGTCAACAACGAGCTGGGCACCGTCACTGATATCGCTGCCATTGGCCAAATCGTCCGTGAACACGGCGCCCTGTTCCACGTCGACGCCGCCCAGGGCGCTGGCAAACTGGCGATCGAGTTGAGCGCATTGCCGGTAGACCTCATGTCCTTCTCCGCACACAAAACCTACGGCCCGAAAGGTATCGGTGCCTTGTACATCGGCGAACACGCACGGCCGCTGCTCGAAGCACAGATGCACGGCGGCGGCCACGAACAGGGTTATCGCTCCGGCACCCTCGCCACCCACCAGATCGTCGGCATGGGCGCGGCGTACGCACTGGCCAGCGCTGAAATGGACGAAGAGGTTGCACGCATCAGTGCCTTGTCGGCGCAACTGCGCGAAGGTCTGCTGAGCCTGGACGGCGTAAGCCTGAACGGTGATCCGCAGCAACGCGTTCCTCATACGCTCAACGTCTGCATCAACAGCCCGGGGTTTAACGTTGCCAGTCTTGCCAGCGAACTGGCCGTTTCCTCGACTTCGGCGTGTAACTCGGCGAGCAGCAGCGTTTCTCACGTGTTGCTGGCGCTGGGGTTGAGTCAGGCTCAAGCCGGGCGCAGCTTGCGGCTTAGCCTGGGGCGGTACACCGAGGTGAGTGATGTGGAAAAGGCGATTGCGGTGATTGCCGGTAAGTTGAGTGCGCCGGCTACGACGTTTTGGTGATCAATTAAAGTCAGATAGCAGATAGGGGATCTGATTTATTTACAGCGCTTCACCGTAAATTAATCTGTCCCCGGGGGCGCTGCTCTAAACCAGCTTGAGGGGGTGAGCGCCCTTCCCCTTTTCTTTGCGCAATTGCATGGGGCCGTCCCCTTTAGCCGTTGGCTAGCCTTTTGTAGGTTCAACAATTTCACGGTTCAGGGCGATGAAATCTACATGAGTTTCATGGGAAAAATTTTCAACTAAGTCTTGGAGGTGGAGGTGCTCCAATCCGAACTGTGCCATTTCGTCCGCCGCATTGATTAGAAAATTTCCTAAAGCTCTCATGGTTTCGGAATCCGCGAGAATTGATATCTCATCGAGTTGAATATTTTTATTACTGCCAGTGGCCGTGCCATGTACGGTAAAAGCCGTGAGATTTTTCATAGGTTGAATCCCTGCGATCGAAGGTAATCTTTCTCTTTACGCGTCAAATCATCTACATCACCACGTGAGCCGTGACTCTGTGAGCCGTCTCGGTTTACAACAATTTCTTTCTTTCTGGACTTGCATTGGCAGTGCGCGTGAACCTGCTGATTAGTGTTTTCCACATGGGGCGGGTCGAGTCGTATTCGGCCTGTACCTACAGGCTCCCAACGCCCCGAGCTCGCCAAGCCCGTTGGATCAATCCACGATATCGGGTTCGGCGCATAAACATGGAGGTTCAATCCGCCCGCGTAGCTGATCGGATCCTTGCTGATGAACCGCCCGACCCTTGGATCATAGTATCGATGGCGGTTGTAGTGCAGGCCGGTTTCGTGGTCGTGGTATTGGCCCTGGAATCGGACCGGGTTGGTCAGGCCGACCTGTTGGGCGAATTCGGAGCACTGTTCTCTCGCTTCGCCCCACGCTTTGTATTGCGCGCTCCACGCGGTGTTGCCGTTTTGGTCAGTGATTTCCTGCGGGGTGCCGAGGTGGTCGCACTGGTACCAGGCGAGTGCGTCAATCGGCAGCGCGACTGGCTTGTAGTTCCAGAGCGGATCTTCTTTGAAGTTGTACCGTCCGGTGTAAGTCGGTTGGCTTACGAGGCGGATGGTTTCATGGCGGATGGCCTGGGCCACCGGGACGAAAGTGCTGGGCTCATAGATGTAGTGGACGGTTCGGCCGACGGCGCCGGCGTACGGCGGTGGGCTGCTTTCCCACGCCAAGTTGTCGCCATCCCAGCCGTACAGGGTGAAGCCGCAGCCGAGTTCGCGCTCTTTGCGGGCGTGTTCGTTTTCGTTCCAGCCGGTGCCGGCTTCGGCGCGCGGGCGGTAGTGGGCTTTGGAGAGTTTATAGAGGCGGCGTCCGAGGGGGTCGTAGCCGAAGTCGACGGTGAGGCGCGGATCGTAGAAATGCACGAGGCGATCGAAGAGGTCCCAGTGCAGTTCACTGCGCAGGCCGTTGGTCCAGCGCTCGGTCAGGTTGCCACGTTCGTCGTATTCGTAGTGGTTGCCGGCGTAGTCGCGCAGCAGGTTGTCGATCACCTTGGGGCGCACAGGCTCCGGATCTAAAGGGCGGCGGACGGGGGCAGCGCTGTCGTTGAGCAGGTTACTTGCAGGGTCGAAGGCGAAGGTTTCAGTGCCGAGGCGGCTTGTTGCGGCGAGCAGGCGACTGACCGGATCGTAGCGGTATGAGAGCGGGCCTCGACGGCTGTCGTTGATGTCGGTGAGCTGCCCAGCAGCATCGTAGGTGTAGGCGCGTTTGATGAGCGTGGATTTGTCGTCGGTGCGACCGAGTAGTTGCTCGTGCAGATGCCCTGCCGGATCCCAGCTTTGGGTTTGCAGGAGTTGGTTGCCCTGATAGCGGGCGACTTCGCGATGCAGGTCATCGCGTTCGTAGCTGAGCAGTTCGTGCTCATCCAGCTTTAGACCCAGCAGATGGCCGCTGCCATAGGCCAGCCAACTGACGCGGTGGCCGTCCGGGCGAATGGTCGCGACGCGGTTGTTTAGCGCGTCGTACTCGTGCTGCCAGACGGCAACCAGTGGTTTATCCAGATTCGAATAATGCTGGTGCTCGCGCAGCAGATTGCCGGCCGGGTCGTGAAACCATTGCAATCGGCTGGCGGCGTTAGTTGCCATGACCAGATGGCCGTTGCCGTCATAGGCAAAGGTTTCGCTTTGGGACTTTTTGCCCAACGTGGCCCGACGCTCGGTCAGGCGGCCCACGGGATCGAAGGTCAGCGCTATGGTGCGCTGGCCGTTGATCGTCTGAGCCAGCCGACCGGTCTCGGGATCGTACTGATAGCGAGTCGAGCGACCGTCGAAGCCGCGCTCTTCCAAAAGTCTTCCGACCGGATCGTAGTGAAAGTGGGCCCGGCGCTCGTTTTCGTTTTCCAGCGCGACGAGGCGGCCCAGCTTGTCCCAGCGGTAGCGCAGGGTTTGTTCGGCGGCATCAACGCGTTCGGCAATAAAACCCGCAGCGGTGTAGCGCCAGGTGGTGCAGCGTTCGAGGCCATCGGAATGGGCCAGCAACCGACCTTCGGCGTCGCGACTGAACCGTTCTTCGGTCTTGTCGGGGTGCTTGATCAGGACAAGCTGGCCTGACTTGTATTCGTAGGTGGTGCTGTACCCGGCCGGGTCGGTGAAGCGAATTATCTGGCCGCGATCGTCGTACTCCCAAACGCTGACCTTGCCCGAGCAGTCGGTGTATTCAACGAGTTGTCCGGCGTCGTTGTAGGCCAACGACCTGGTGTTACCGTTGGCGTCCTTGATCGCTGTAGGAAGGCCAAACGTGTTGTAGGTGTATTCGGTAACGTTCTCTAGCGGATCGGTCGCCTCGATCAGATTTCCACGAAGGTCGTAGTCCCGCTTCCACAAGCCGCCCTCACCATCGCTGATCTTGATCAGATGGCTTTTATCGTCGTACGCGTAATTCACCACGCTGTGATCAGCGCGAGTGTGCTCGGTCAAATTGCTGAGCCTGTCGTACCGGTAACGGTCGGTACTGCCATCGGTATGGACGTGGCGGATGATGTTCTTGGCGGCATCACGGAAGAACCACTCCGAACGGCCATCGGCATGAGTGATGCGATAGGTGTAGCCGAGGCTGTCGTAGTAGTGCCGGGTTTCGTGACCGAGGGCATCCGTGACGTAGGTCAGACGAATGTTTTCATCCCACGCCAGCCGAGTATCAAAACTGCCGTCGTCAGCCCATTCGCGAATGGCCTTGGCGTCGGGACCGGAGCCCTGCCATTGAAGGTTCAAACCACGATTGGTGCGGTCGGTGTAACGAGTAATCAGGTGATTTTGATACTGGTAGCGCCAAGCAGCGCCATTCTCGTCCTGAGCCAGAACAAGATCGCCATAATCATCGTATTGATACGCGCACAGCTGGCGTTTAACGTCGCCATCACGTATTTCCCAGACACCGGTCAGCCGCCCCTGATAATCGATCAACGTGCCAAGTCGCAGATGGACTTTGTTTACATCTTTCTCCGAGTAAGTCACCAACTCGGAAAGAACCATCTGATCACCGTGCCGATGCTCGTAATGCAGCATCACCCCGGCGCCATTCGGCAACACCTTGTTGATCAGAACAAAACGATCACCCCGGCGAAGATAGGTTTCCCGGTGCTCAAGACCCCGCATCAGCACCAACCGATCTTTGCTGAGGCGAATGACGGTCAGATTTTCAATGGCGTTGAAGTGGAACAGTTTGACCTTGGGAAGGGGGAATTCGTGGCTGCGTCCGTCGAAGTCATGAAACACCAAACCGTCGCCGACGAGATCGAAACGTGTAGTAAACGGCGTGATCCAACGCGCGCCCACCACGTCATGATCGTAAGCATCAAGACTCGAACAGTAAGTCCGCGTCCACTCAATCGGAAACGGACCCGGCAGGCTGAAATCGGTATGACTAACCGACTCCGAACCCATCGCAAAGCTAATGCTCTTAATCGTCGCCGCACAGGCGCAATTCTTCTGCTCGTTGGGCCGACCCTTTGCAGGCTTCTCGAACTGAACAGCCTCAAGCTTGCCCTCACTCGCCTTGCGCTTGGCCTGATTAACCATCCCCGGTTTGATGTTGAACGACTGGCCATGCCCGTTGCGCGACCGCCAGGTGACCACCGCATCACCCAGCGTGAGCAGGAGCGAACCAATGGAATTCTGAACCCCAGGATCCGCCAGACGATTGATCTGATCCCGAAGCTCCGGTCCCAAGGCACGTAACGAGTCGGCGTGTCTGCATACCTGCTCTTTCAGCGCTTCAGGTACGAGATATTCGGCAGCACTGTTAACAGCACCCTTGCCCGCAGCAACACAAATATCTGCAGCCGCGACGAAGATATTGCCAATCGCCCCCTGCGGGTCATAAGCCCACAAGTCACCGGCTGCATGGACCCGCTGCTCCGCCTCCAGCAAATCCGCGTTGGCGTTTAGCTTCGGGTCGACCAAGCTCTCCAAGCCAGCAGCGATCTGAAGAAGCACGCCTTCACCGAGCTTCCCCGCATCGTCAAGAATCCCGGGGAGCTTGGCCTGGGCCTGCGTGACAAAGTCATCAAGCGTCCCCACGATGTCAGCATTGAGGTGCCCGATCAGAATCTCGATCAGCACGTCACCCAACACCAATTTCCCGCTCCGACGCATCTCCTGGCGCACCAGAAACAGCATTGGCCGCAGGCTCATCCGTGCCGCCGCCATGCGAGGCGGGCGTGGCATCACTCCGATCAGATTGATGCCCAGACTCACCCAATCCAGCGGATCGCGCTTCTCGCTGCTCCATAACCTGGCGATGTCATTCAGCGCATCAACGAGCGCCATGATGTTGCCTACCACCGGCAGTCCGCCTGCCTGGGCCTTGATTCGATCAAGCGAAACAACCCCGCCGCTGATCTCCTGTAACCAAACATCGACGTTGGCCGCACCGGCGCCAACGTCCTCAAGCTGAATTAGATCAAGCGGAACGATCGCCACTTGGGGTTCGCGTTTCTCGCCACCAACAGGCGGATTTAGGGGGGTCGCCAAGGATGCTCTCCGTGCTCAAAAAACCATCCGAAAAGGCGTGAATGCCGATCCGGGGCCACGGAGATATCAAGGGCTGTGCCAGCTATGAATTATCCAAGCAAAATCAATAGCTTAAGAAATAAACAACAGGTTTTAGCGAACGCCAGACCCGATAACAAAGCAAAAGTGCGCAAGAAGTTGCGCACCCCTGCGCAACTTCTTGCGCACGCGTCTGCATACCGCGGACGACGGGGCCTCCAACCCATCAATCTCCCTTTTCTCACCAAATGTGTGCGCAACTTCTTGCGCATCATGGCAATGAGTCATCCCCCAGCCTCTCTACGCCAGCCCGCCAGCCCCCCCAACCCAGAGCACAGTCAAAAATGCAAAACGCCTGATAAGCATCAAGCAGGCGCCATCCGGACGAAGCTGATAGACTGCGCCCCGAAATTACTTAAGAGGAACGCTTCATGGCCACTAACCGCTCCCGTCGTCTGCGCAAAAAACTCTGTGTCGACGAGTTCCAGGAATTGGGCTTCGAGCTGAAGCTGGGCTTCAAAGAGGACCTGGATGACGAGGCCATCGACGCTTTCCTCGACGCTTTCCTGGCAGAAGCCATGGACGCCAACGGTCTGGACTACGTCGGCGGCGACGACTTCGGCCTGGTCTGCCTGGCGAACCGTGGTTCGGTCAGCGAAGAACAGCGCGCTGCCGTTGAAGCCTGGCTCAAAGGCCGCAGCGAACTGACTGAAGTTGAAGTCAGCCCGCTGCAGGACGCCTGGTACCCGGAAAAGCCGATCAACGCGGCTGTCTGATGAGCTGGCGGGCCTCCCTGCCGAGCTGATATACGCAAAAAAGCCATCCCTCGGGATGGCTTTTTTGTGTCCGGCGTTCGGGGATTTGATGTGCTCAAGAGACAAAAACCGTAGCCGAACGTCATGAACACTGCTGCGAAGTGGCGGCCTGCAGCCGGCGTTAAACGGAAAAACCACGGTTTAACGTGACTTTGAATGGAGAAGGGCAAAAAATAGCGCCGTTTGACGGCTGTACCCCGGCGCAAGTCACGAAAGCCTGAGGCATAATGCCGCTTTACCGAAACGTCAGTGTCACGCCCTGCCATCGGGCATTTTCTGACGATTCGTTCACAGTGCGAGGGAATTCATCCCCTCTTCATCTCCGTTGTTTGCTGCAGTAGGGTTTATTGAATGATCAAGTCTTTGCGTCCGCTGTTTATCGCCACCCTGCTTTTGCCCCTCTCGTTCTCCATCGCCGCCGCCCCTATCAATACCGCCCTGCCCCCCAAGGTTCAGGAAGCACTCAAAGCCAGCAAGCTGCAGAACGATGCGCTGTCGCTGGTGATGTTGCCGGTCAGCGGCCCCGGCACCCCGACCGTTTTCAACGCCGATGTGTCGGTCAATCCGGCCTCGACCATGAAGCTGGTGACCACCTACGCGGCGCTGGAAATGCTCGGCCCGACCCATCAGTGGAAAACCGAGTTCTACACCGATGGCACCCTCAGCAATGGCGTTCTGCGCGGCAACCTGTACCTCAAGGGCGGCGGCGATCCCAAGCTGAACATGGAGCGTCTGTGGCTGCTGATGCGGGATCTGCGGGCCAACGGCGTGCAGCAGGTGACCGGCGACCTGGTGCTTGATCGCAGCCATTTCGTGCAACCGCAATTGCCCGTCTTCGACGACGATGGCAACGACAAGAACAAGCCGTTTCTGGTACGTCCCGACTCCTTGATGGTCAACCTCAAGGCCCTGCGTTTCGTCACCCGCAACGACGGCGGCAGGATTCTGGTTTCGGTGGAGCCGCCCATCGCCGCGATCCACATCAACAATCAGGTCAAAGCGCTGTCTTCCAGCAAATGCAGCGGCGACGTGCTGTACAACCCGGTGCCGGAAGCCGATGGCGGCATCAACGTCACGGTGTCCGGCCAGCTGGGTGACGGCTGCAATTCCCAGACGTACCTGTCGCTGCTCGACCACCCGACCTACACCGCCGGCGCCGTGCGCGCCATCTGGCAGGAACTGGGCGGGACGATTCTCGGCAAGGACCGTCTGGACGTGACGCCGGGCAGCGCCAAGCTGCTGGCCAAGGCCTTCTCGCCGGACCTGGCGGAAATCATCCGCGATATCAATAAATTCAGTAACAACACCATGGCCCAGCAACTGTTCCTCAGTCTGGGCGCTGAATTCCGCAACGAAGCCGACGGTGACGACGCAAAAGCCGCACAGCGTGTCGTACGCCAATGGCTGGCGAAGAAAGGCATCATCGCGACGCACCTGGTGATGGAAAACGGTTCAGGCCTGTCCCGCGCCGAACGGGTCAGCGCCCGGGAAATGGCGCAGATGCTTCAGGCTGCGTGGAACAGTCCGTTTCAGGCGGAGTTCATGAGCTCGCTGCCGCTGGCAGGGATGGACGGCACCATGCGCAAACGCCTGAAGCGTACGGCCCTGCGCGGTGAAGCCCACATCAAGACCGGCACATTGAACACGGTTCGGGCGATTTCCGGATTCAGCCGCGACAGCAACGGGAACACCTGGGTGGTCGTGGCGATCCTCAATGACCCGCGTCCATGGGGCGCGTCTTCGGTGCTGGATGAAGTGTTGGTCAGCCTGTACAACCAGCCGAAGCTGGCGAGCACGTCCATTTCGCTCCAGCAGTAACCTCCTGCACCGGGCTGTGCAAAGTCGTTCGACGACGTGCGCACAGCCCCGGTTGTCACCTCCCTGCCTACCAGCTCTGCCCCAACCCCGGCTAACCGGGAATCTGTATGCTCGGGTCGATCAGACACGCCAGCATTATCAAACCGCACTTGCTGACGGCATTGTCATGCACTTGATCGGGCACTATCGCTATTCTCAGCGCTAAGCCCATCACAGGATTCCCCCTGCCCATGAAGACGTCCAGAACCCAGACCCTCCGTCACTCCCTTCTCATCTCCGCATTGCTCAGCGCACTGCTGTCGGCAGCGCTGCCCGCCCACGCCGAAGATGGCAAACCCACGCGCGTGCGCGGCGCCATCACGGCGGTCGAAGGCGACGCGCTGAAGATTCACAGCAATCGCGGAGAGGACCTGCAGGTTGTGCTGACCCCTGACACGCAGATTCGCGGCGTCACGTTGGCCCAGGTGTCGGAAATCAAACCGGGCAGCTACATCGGCTCCGCCGCGGTGCCGCTGCCGGACGGCTCGTTGAAAGCGCTGGAGGTGCATGTGTTCCCGCCGTCAATGGCGGGCACGGGGGATGGCCACCGGGCCTTTGACCTGACGCCGGACAGCACGATGACCAACGGATCGGTTGGCGATCTGGTCGCCAGCAATGGCCGCACCATCACGGTGAATTACAAAGGCGGGCAGAAGAAGATCGTCATCCCTGATGACGTGCCGATCGTCAACCTGGTGCCAGGCGATCGCAGCTTGCTCAAGCCCGGGGTGAAGGTAGTGCTGCAAGCGCAGAAAGGCTCGGACAACACGCTGACCGCGCTGTCGATTTCAGCCGGGGAAAATGGCGTGGTCCCGCCAATGTGATGCGTCCGATGTACCGCGGCCGATGTAAAGCGGCCGATGCGAAAGGCTGTAGCGTTCAACACCTGCGTGGGCCGGCAGATGAAACAGCACCGCTCGGCACGCGCAGGTCATTGAATGCAGGGTGAACTCAGAGACAGGTCGCGAGCACCGCGCCACGCTGCTCGACGACCTTGGCGCCCGGCTTGGCGTAGAAATTGACCTTGGTCATGCCGGCCTTGCCCGCCACATCAGCGAAATACTCGCCTTCGGTGGTGTAGACCGTGAAGGCGCCAGGATCGCCCTTGGCCATGAACACGTCGGCCACATCGCCGAACAGCTGGACGTTGGCCCACGTGACCTTGATGCACTCGGCGACGGCGACCGCAGGTTTCTGACTGGTGTAGACCTGCGCCGGCCCTGCCGAGCGCGTCTGGTTCAGGCTCATGCACCCCGTCAACCCACCCGATAACAGGATCAGTGCCACAGCGCCCGCCCAATGTTTCATGCCAGTCCCATTCATCAAAAGTCCTTTTCGCTAAAAAAGGAGCGATGTTACCAGCAACCTCAAGCGAGCCCCATGGATAAGCCGTCTGAGGGATTAATCATCCAGCCCGGCGGGCGGTGCAGCGGGGGCGGCCTTGCCAGGCTTGGCCGGTTTGCCCGACGGCGTGGCGCCCTTCGGCTCGGCGACCGGCGCAGGTGGCGCAGCAGCAGCCGCTTCTTTCTCGGCCATCGGCATCTGGTCGATGGTGCTGAAGATGTCCTTCGGATCAATAGGACCGTTGTGAGTCATTTTCTTCTCACCGTCCTTGCCCACCAGAATCACCTGAGCCTGCCCACCTGCCTGGGCGCCGAGCTTGAGCTCGCGGATCAGGGCCATGGTGGTCTGGGCGTCGAGGTCTTTGCCGTTACGCTGCCCCACGGTGTTGATGATGGTGTAGAGGACCATGTCGCGCTTGGCGAATCCCTCCTTATTAGCGGGCTCGTCCAGGTTTTTCTTCAGGCCCACCAGCGTCGAGTCCACAGAACTCGACGCGATAACGATCAGCGGACGAGTCTTGCCGCGCTCCTGGGAAAGTGGGCCGTCACCGTCGGCAGCCAATAAGGGACTCGACAGGGCGAACAAAACGGCAAGGGTCAACGACCGGCTAAACATACACACCTCCTCTGGATTTCCATGCACTGATCATCGCGCATCATGGGAAAAGGTCCAGACGGTAGCGGGAAAAAAACCGGATTTATTTCATGGCGCGCGGTGGCTCATGGGTATCGAATCGGGTCGAAACGTCCGGCCATAGGGGCTATGGCTGACGTGCGCAAGGCTGGCTCGACGGGGAAATTTCAGACAATAAAAAAGGGCGAATCTTTCGATTCGCCCTTTTTGTCACCGCCCAGCAGAGCGGATTTGTTTGGTAGGCGCGATTGGACTCGAACCAACGACCCCCACCATGTCAAGGTGGTGCTCTAACCAACTGAGCTACGTGCCTGCTGTGGGTCGGCATTCTACGGATATTCAAATAGCTGTCAACGTCTTTTTCGCCCAGTAAGCCTATGAATATGCAAATTATTTAGGCGCGGTGCAGACACCCACCGATTGATCTCCGGGACGGCACGTCAGCCCTGTTCTTCTCAAGCGACTTACGCCTGACGAGTCTCCATTACTGCAAAAAGACGAGTGCAATTGACGGGCGTGTGCCGCTTGTCGCCGTGATAGCACTATAGTCAAACTCCAGATGCCGAATGGATAAGGCATTACGACACGGAGATCACCTGATGAACAGATCACTTGCTGCACTCGCACTGGGCTGTGCGCTGACATGCACCTCCCTTGCAGCGTTGGCTGGCGCCACATCGCCTGATATGGGCCCGCCACCGTCGCAAACCGGTATAGACCCACGCGTACAGGGCAGCGACCCGGCCCGCCAGGGCTCTGATGTGGACACGCAAACCAGGAAAGGCATCAGCATCGGTGGCGGCACGTCGATGAGCAACGGCAGCGGCAACAAAAACGATGCGGACCTGCCAGGTGGCGATACCACCAACGGTGGCGGCAGCAAAGGCTCGGGTTCGTCGAGTGCCGGCGGCGCGGGCGGCTGATGCCACTCACGCGAGACAGCAAAGGGCGCTTGAACAGCGCCCTTTTCGTGTCCGTCCTACGTGCTTTGGTATAGTGCGTCGCCGCCGCGTCCGAGTCAGGGTCGCAGGACGGGCGTCATCAACAGTGGAGAGCGGCACCGTGGGCATGAAAAAATCAGCGCTGGAACTCAAGCGTGACCTGAGCACCATTGCAGCCAATCTGGAAAGCACTGCTGGCGAAATCAGCCGGTTGGCCGAACGGGTGAATGATGTGGATGTGGTCGCGGTGCTGCACTTGATGAATCAGCAGTACAAGGACGCTGACCGGCTGCGCGCCTATGTGGACGAGATCAGAGCGGGGCGCATTACCCGCGCCAAGCCCGAGTGATCGGCAGGGGGAAACCCCAAGGGATCAGGTTCGGGCAAACAAAAAAGGGTGACCCTCTCGGGCCACCCTTTTTCGTTACCGCCCAGCAGAGCGGATTTGTTTGGTAGGCGCGATTGGACTCGAACCAACGACCCCCACCATGTCAAGGTGGTGCTCTAACCAACTGAGCTACGTGCCTGCTGTGGGGCGGCATTCTACCGGGATTCGGATCGCTGTCAACTTCGATTCATCCCTAAGCCTATGAATGTCCGGGCAATTTGCGCCTGCGCTGACGAATCGGACTGAGAGCATGCGCCTGTGCGTCGGTAGCCAATGCCTTGCCAGCCTCTCGTCGAGAACGCAAACCTGCGGCAGTGTCTGGCCGCCAAATTTCATCTCAGGTAGGATCCGCCCATTCGTAAAAAATATAAAACAGGGGTTACAGGATGACGAACACGCCATACCCACATTCCTACTACGCTGCTTCTGCCAACCCCGTTCCGGTTCGGCCTCGGCTGCAAGGGGACGTCGAAACCGACGTGGTCATCATCGGTGCCGGTTACACCGGACTCTCCAGCGCCCTGTTTCTGCTGGAACACGGCTTCAAGGTGACTGTGCTGGAAGCCGCAAAAGTCGGTTTCGGCGCCTCGGGCCGTAACGGCGGGCAGATCGTCAACAGTTACAGCCGCGACATCGACACCATCGAAAAGAGCGTCGGGCCCAAGGAAGCGCAGCTGCTCGGGCATATGGCCTTCGAAGGCGCGCAGATCATCCGCGACCGCGTCGCCAGATACCAGATCCAGTGCGACCTGAAAGACGGCGGTGTTTTCGCCGCAATCACGCCCAAACAGATGGGCCATCTGGAATCGCAGAAACGTCTCTGGGAACGTTACGGCCACACGCAGCTGGAGCTGATGGACCAACGCCGCATCCGTGAAGTGGTGGCGTGCGACCAATACATCGGCGGCATGCTCGACATGAGCGGCGGGCACATCCACCCGCTGAACCTGGCGCTGGGCGAAGCGGCGGCGGTCGAATCCCTGGGCGGGGTCATTTACGAACAGTCGGCAGCGACCCGCATTGATCGCGGTGCCAGCCCGGTCGTGCACACCGCCGAGGGCAAGGTTCGGGCGAAGTTCGTCATCGTCGCGGGCAATGCCTATCTAGGCAATCTGGTCCCTGAACTGGCGGCCAAATCGATGCCCTGCGGCACCCAGGTCATCACCACCGAGCCGCTGAGCGAGGAACTGGCGAGCACGTTGCTGCCCCAGGATTACTGCGTCGAGGACTGCAATTATCTGCTGGATTACTACCGGCTTTCCGGCGACAAGCGCCTGATCTTCGGTGGCGGCGTGGTGTACGGCGCGCGCGACCCGGCGAACATCGAAGCCATCATCCGGCCCAAGATGCTCAAGGCGTTTCCGCAACTGAAGGACGTGAAGATCGATTACGCCTGGACCGGCAACTTCCTGCTGACCTTATCGCGGTTGCCGCAAGTCGGCCGACTGGGCGACAACATCTATTACTCCCAGGGATGCAGCGGCCACGGCGTGACCTATACCCATCTGGCCGGCAAAGTGCTGGCCGAAGCCTTGCGCGGACAGGCAGAACGATTCGACGCCTTCGCCGGCCTGCCCCACTACCCGTTCCCGGGCGGGCAATTGTTGCGCACGCCGCTGACAGCATTGGGTGCGTGGTATTACAGCCTGCGGGACAAGCTGGGGTTCTGACGGACCACGCCGGTAAGTCTCCCGGGCTCGGATGGCCGTCCCATTGTAGGAGCGCGCTTGCCCGCGAATGCCATCGATCAGGCGCTAAAGGGGCGACTGACCCACCGCGTTCGCCAGCAAGCCGGCTCCTACAGGTTTTGCCTCCAGACCGGGATCATTGGTCATTCATCTTAGCGGTCAGCTTTGCCGTTCAGCGCCTTGACCGCCTCGCCCGCCGCCTGTTCCTGCCCGGCCTGGGCCAGATCATTGGCGGCTTTCAGCCAGCGTTCGCGGTCCACCGGCACCGGCACCTGGCGCGGGCTCTGGATCAGCACGGCCCAGTTCCCCGCGTCGTTCCAGTCCGACGTAAACGAATCGAAGCTCGCCGTCACTCGCCCTGGCCCGGTGTAAATCAGCACCGTGCGCTTGTTCTGGTCAAACCCGACCAGCACGCCGTAGCGCTGCTCTTTCCACAACAGGGAGCCGTCCGAAAACCGCACCATGACCGGGTACCCCGCCGACACCTGGGCCAGCAAGTCCGGGAGACCATGATCGACGGGGTACACGACGAAGCCGTATTCGCGGGCCAGTTCCAGCATGCTGCGGTCAAGCTTGTCTTCGGCGCCCGGCAGTTTCAGCGGTTTTTCCAGCAGCCCCGGCGTGGTCTGTACCCCATGCACCGTCAGCATGCTGGCCAGAGCGAACGGTGCGCTCTGGTAATCCTTGCCACGGAACGACGGCACCGCGTTGATTTCCACCCGGTCGGGCAGCGTCTTGTACATCGGCGGGTAGCCGGGCTTCCAGTTATGGGCGTTCGAGCAGCCTGCCAAGACCAGCACGGCGGCGAGCGCCAGCCATTTGCGTCGACCTGCACCGCTATCCAATCGCGTCAATGCCCGCACGTTTCTTCACTCACTTGACTGATGGCAACGGATCCCGAGACCCGGCCGGAACGCGGATGATAGAGCCGCCGCCGGATGCGGTATAGCCCGAAACGCTGTCAACGCGAGTGGATAGAACGAATCGGTCACGCAATTCGTGCCATCGGTCAATTTTTGGCAACAACCTGCAGACTAGACTGTCGGTTACTAAGAGACGAAGAGAAGAGCCGGAGGAAGCCATGAGCCTCGGAATGACCATTGTGATGTTGATCGCTGCCTGGCTGGCCGTTGCGGCCGCCATGTTGTGGGGGGTGATGCGGATATCCCGTCGCCATCATCCGCATTATCGGGAAACCGAAGCCGCGAAATCCGTAGAGCGTGCACAGCGCAAAATCCGTCATGTCACTGCGCACTGATGATCTTGTGAGCTGAACACGCAGAGACAAATGAAAACGGTCGGTAATGGCATTCCATTCCCGACCGTTTTTTATTGCCCTGCCATTTATTCCTTCGTCCTTCCTGCTCCGCCCTTGATCGCCGGGCGCAGCCCACCTCAGCGTCAGACCTTCTGGCCCTGCGCTTCGGCGTCCAGATGGCGCTGGCGAGAACGACGAACCAGCATGTTCAACACTTCAATCAGAGCCGAGAACGCCATGGCGGTATACACGTAGCCTTTCGGAACGTGGGCGCCGAAGCCTTCGGCGATCAGCGTCATGCCGATCATGATCAGGAAGCCCAGAGCCAGCATGACCACGGTCGGGTTATCGTTGATGAACTTGGCGAGGGGCTCCGACGCCACCAGCATCACAACCACGGCAGCCACCACGGCGATGACCATGATCGGCAAGTGCTCGGTCATGCCGACGGCGGTGACGATGCTGTCGATGGAGAACACCAGGTCGAGCATCAGGATCTGACCGATCGCGGCCGCCATGCCCAGGGTAACGGTGCTGGAAGCGGCTTTCTCGGCTTCGCTCTTGATGTCGACGCTGTGGTGGATCTCGGTGGTGGCCTTCCAGACCAGGAACAGGCCACCGGCGATCAGGATCATGTCCTTCCAGGAAAACGCCTGGCCGAACACTTCAACCACCGGCGCGGTCAGCTGGACGATCCACGCCACGGTGGTCAACAGGCCCAGACGCAGGATCAGCGCCATGCTGATACCGATCCGGCGCGCCTTGGTGCGCTGATGAACCGGCAGCTTATTGGTAAGAATCGAGATGAAGATAAGGTTGTCGATGCCGAGCACGATTTCCATGACGACCAGTGTCGCCAGAGCGATCCACGCCGTTGGGCTTGCAGCCAGTTCCAGAAGGTATTCCATATAAGCGAGTGTCCGGTATCAGTTCAGGGGATAGGGCGGCATTCTAGGGACGGAAACACTTCAGCAAAATTCGTATTTTTCAGGCGTATACTTCGGTTTTCCCGAAGTGACGGCACCCATGCTCAACTACCGACAGCTGCATTATTTCTGGGTCGTGGCCAAGACTGGCAGTATTGTCCGCGCCTGCGAGCAATTGAACCTCACGCCACAGACCATCAGCGGGCAAATCAGCCTGCTGGAGCAGACCTACGGCGTCGAATTGTTCAAGCGTGTCGGCCGTCAACTGGAGCTGACCGAAACCGGTCGCGTCGCCCTCCCATATGCTGAACAAATGTTCCAGCTCGGTGGCGAGCTCGAAGCTGTGTTGCGCGCGCAACCGGACGAACAGCAAATCCTCTTCCGCGTCGGCGTCGCCGATGTCGTGCCCAAATCCATTGTCTATCGGCTCATTGCCCCGAGCATGGCACTCAACGAACTGGTGCGCATCAGTTGCCGGGAAGACCAGCTCGAACGCCTGCTGGCGGACCTCGCGATTCAGCGCCTGGACCTGGTGATATCCGACAGCCCGATGCCCTCTCATCTGGACATTAAAGGCTACAGCCAGAAACTGGGCGAATGCGGCGTGAGTTTTTTCGCCACCCGCGCCCTCGCCGCCCGCTACGGCGAGAACTTCCCCCACGGCATGCAAGGCGCGCCGCTGCTGATTCCCGGTCAGCAAACGGTGGTGCGCAGCCGTCTGATGCGCTGGTTCGCCGAGCAGAATATCCAGCCGAAAATCGTCGGGGAATTCGACGACAGCGCCCTGATGAAGGCCTTCGGCAAGTCCGGCAGCGGAATTTTCATTGCGCCTAGCGTGATCGCCGATGAAGTGATCGAGCAATACGACGTTGAGCTGATCGGCCATACCGACGCCGTGACCGAGTCGTTCTACGCGATCTCGGTCGAGCGCAAGGTCAAGCACCCCGGCATCGTGGCGATTACCGAGGGCGCACGCAATCAGTTGTTCCCGGACTAAGCGTCGCAGGTGGCGGGGTGTGGGCGGACGGTCATCAGCAACAGGGCCAGCAGGATCGACAGCAGAATGATGCCGGCCGCCGCGAAGCCCAGACTGCCAAGGCCCAGATGATCAATCACCCGCCCGCCGATGATTGCGCCAATGCCGATGCCCAGATTGGCCCCGGCGATATTCAACGAGGCGGCAAAGGCCGGGGCCTGTGGCGCGGCCTTCATCAGCCGGACATGGCTGACCAGAAACAGCGCCGCCTGGGTCGCGCCCCACACGGCCAGCGCCAGAGCCAGCGCAGGCAGGGAGTGCATGCTCGGCACCACCATGACCATGCCGCCAATCATGAACGTACAAAAGGTCAGGCTGGCGATCAACGGATGGCGATCCACCAGCCGCCCGCCCAGGGAATTACCCAGCAAGCCCACGGCACCGAAGCCCATCAGGCACCAGCCGACCACGGTGCCATTGAAACCGGCCAGGCGTTCGAGCATGTCCGCCAGATAGGTGTACGCGGTAAACATGCCGCTGAAGACCAGCACCGACAGCAGCACGTGCCCCTGCATCAACGGGCTGCGCAGAATACGAAACTGGCTGCGGAATGAGGCCTGATCCTTGTGCACGCTGCGGGGAAGGTAAATGAACAGCAGCAACGCTTTGGCGAACGCCATCACCGCGAGGATGGCGAAGGCGCTGCGCCAGCCGATGGCGTCCGAGATCAAGGTGCCGACGGGGATGCCGAACACGGTGGCGCAGACAATACCGAAGCCGATCTTGGCAATGGCGCGGCCGGCATGGTCCGGTCCGACGATGTCCAAGGCGGTTTCGCTGGCCAGGGCCCAGAACACCGGCAACCCGAGCGCCGGGATCAACCGCGCGGCGGCCATCACCCAGGTGTTGGGCGCCAGCGCTGCAACGACGTTTGAGACGCCGAACATGATCAGCACCGAAATGAACAGGCGCTTGCGCTCGAAGCGCGAGAAGTACGCGGTCAGGAACGGCCCGAAGCAGGCCACCGTGAAGGCGAACAGCGTGACCAGCAAGCCCGCCTGGGGAATGGTGACGGCCAGATCGCGAGCAATGGCGGGCAGCAGACCGACGATCACGAACTCTGTGGTCAGCACGGTAAAGCCGGCGGCCGACAGCAGGTAAATGGGGAAAAACATGAAATCTCCAGAACGACAAAACGACCAGTCCTCGCGGAGCGGTCGATCGGATGTGGCTTGAATCAGGACGCGGAGGGTAACAGAGCCGAACGTCTGGCTGGCAGACGCCGGATGAAACACGTGTCGCTGCCCGCGCCGAGACGGGCAGCGAGACCTGTCAGTAAGCGCCCATGTAGTCGCGCTTGCCGACTTCCACCCCGTTGTGGCGCAGCAGGTCATAGGTGGTGGTAACGTGGAAGAAGAACTGCGGCAGCGAGTAATGCAGCAGATAGGTCTGGGTGTTCAGACGCTTTTCCTTGTCGGTGCCCGGGCGCAGCACGATTTCGCGCGCTTCGTTGCCATCGACCTGTTCGGCCTTGATCGTGTCGAGGAACGCCAGCACCTTGGTCAGCAGCGCTTGCAGGTCGGCGAAGGTGGTTTCGGTGTCTTCGTACTTCGGCGGCTCAAGGCCTGCCAGTCGTGCGCCGGCGCCTTTGGCGAAATCAACGGCAATCTGCACCTGACGCACCAGCGGGAACATGTCAGGGAACAGACGCGCCTGCAGCAGGGCATCCGGCTGAATGTTTTTGGCGGTGGCGTGGGCTTCGCCTTTGGCCAGAACGGCGCTGAGGGCGGTGAGCATTTGCTTGAAGACTGGGATGGAAGCGGCGTACAGAGAAAGGGTCATGGCAGTTCCTCGGGAAATGAGTCGCACGGCGGCGGACGCGAACGCGGCTTGTCTTTTACCTCATCCACCCCCTACCCTCATAGCCTTTTCAACGCTTGGGGAATGGGTCATGTCTGACGAGCTGGATTCCGAAAACACCGTTGAAGCCTCGGATGCGCTGCAGCTGAGCAGCACCGAAGTGCGCATTCTGGGCTGCCTGATCGAGAAGCAGGCGACTCATCCCGAGACCTACCCCCTGACCCTCAACGCGCTGGTGCTGGCCTGCAACCAGAAAACCAGTCGCGAGCCGGTGATGAACCTGACCCCCGGCCAGGTTGGCCAGAGCCTGCGCGCGCTGGAAAGCCTGCAACTGACGCGTCTGGTCATGGGCAGCCGGGCGGACCGCTGGGAACACCGCGTCGACAAGACGCTGGAACTGGTTCCGGCGCAACTGATCCTCACCGGCCTGCTGTTGCTGCGCGGCCCGCAGACCGTCAACGAACTGCTGACCCGCAGCAACCGCATGCACGATTTCGAAGACGCCGACGCCGTGGTGCATCAGCTTGAACGGCTGATCGGGCGCGGGCTGGCGGTGCTGGTCCCGAAACAGGCAGGCCAGCGCGAAGACCGCTACCTGCACGCATTGGGTGATCCGGCCGACAGGGAGACCATTCTCGCCGCCCGCGCGCACCCGGCGGAGCGCAGCAGCGGCGGCAGCAATTCGGGCAGCTCGGCGCTGGCCGAGCGGGTCGAAGCCCTCGAAGCCCGCATCGCCGCCCTGGAAGAACGGCTTGCGTTGCTGGAGGGTTGAAGGCGGCCCGACAAGCTAGCACTGACACAACGCGTTCGCGGGCAAGGTGGAGCGCCACCCCGGTCACTCCTACAGGTTTTGCGTCCGCCCAAGACCATGATCTTTGCCGAGATCCACTGTAGGAGCGCGCTTGCCCGCGAAGACGGCGTGTCAGACGTGGAGATGTCGACTGACACAATGCATTCGCGGGCAAGCACGCTCCCACAGGTTTTCCGACGGCCGCATGTCCCATTGGTATGCGGCAAGCGGCAGACGCATCAACCCCGGGCGAACGCCGCGGCTGCCTGGTACTGCGCCTCGCTCGGCGTCACGCCGGTGTAAAGGATGAACTGCTCCAGCGCCTGAATTGCTGCGACCTGATCACCGGTGATCAGGCGCTTGCCCATGCGCTCGGCTTCGACAATGAACGGCGTACGCGCAGGCGTGGCGACGACGTCAAACGCGGTGTCGGCCTGCTCGATGGCGGCCACGTCAAAGGCCAGCGCATCGGCCTGGTCGCCGGTCATCCCGAGGGGAGTGACGTTCACCAGCAGCGGCGGTCGCTCACTGCCCAGTTCGGCTTGCCACTCAAAGCCGCAGGTCTGCGCGAGCGCCCTGCCCGCCTGTTCGTTGCGCGCCACGATCAAGCCGTCGGTGAAACCGGCGTCGCGCAGGGCACAGGCGACGGCCTTGGCCATGCCACCGCTGCCGCGCAGGGCAAACCGAGTCCGCGGCACGTCATGGCTGTCCACCAGTTGGGCGATGGCGATGTAATCAGTGTTATAGGCTTTCAAGTGGCCATCGGTATTGACGATGGTATTGATGGATTGAATAGCAGCGGCGGACGCATCCAGCTCATCGACCAGTGCAATGGAGGCTTCCTTAAAGGGCATCGACACGCCGCACCCGCGAATGCCCAATGAGCGCATCCCTGCGATGGCTGCCGGCAGGTCGTTTGGCGAGAAAGTCTTGTAATAGAAGTTCAAGTCCAACTGTTGATAGAGGTGGTTATGGAAGCGCACGCCGAAGTTGCCCGGACGTCCGGCGAGCGACATGCACAACAGCGTTTCCTTACTGGCAGTGACCAACATGAAATCTCCCGAGTGGTATTAGAAGACGCCTGGGGAAAGGCGTAGAATCGCAGCGCTCTGGCGCTCATTCTTGACAACCGCGCCAGCCATTGTCATGAAAGTTGTCGAATACCTTACACAAAATTTACCCAACGGCTTCGCAGATATTTCCGAAACCGTTGTCTGAGAAGTTATCCCGTGGCAGTGCCTGAGCGTAACGCAGGCTCGCGACAACGGGACTGAACACCGAGGAACAGTCATGATTCGTCAGATCCCCAAAGTTGCCTTGTTGTTAGGCGCCCTCGCCCTTGCAGGCCAGGCTGAAGCCCATGGCGGCGGCCCGGGCTGGGGTGGAGCAGCCGTAATCGGTGCGGTCGTTGGTGGTGTCGTCGGCGCGGCAGTGGCGTCCGGTCCGGTCTATGCAGCACCCGCTCCCGTGTATTATTCGGCCCCGGCGCCCGTCTATTACGCGCCACCGCCGCCACCGCCGGTTTATTACCAGCCGGCTTATGTCGTTGAACGTCCGGTCGTCTACGCACCGCGTTACTACGGCCCGCCACGTTATTACGGCCCACCACCGGGCTACTACCACGGTGGCGGTCGCTGGTAACAGCGGTTTGCCCCCGGCCGGAGGGCTCTCGACCCAGGGTCGCAGCCCTCACCTGACACTGACCCCGCCTCCCCGGCGGGGTTTTTGTTTCCGCGCCTTTCAGGCCGGATCCAAACCCGGCTTCGACAACCTGCCCATCACCGTCCCTACCCGCTCATCAATGACGACTATCGAGAGCGTTGATTTCTGCATCAACCGGTCGCGCCGTACAGTAGCGCCATAGATTGATGGAGGCACTTATGACCAAGGTTCAAATCATGTCGGTTGTCGGCAGCGCAGTACCCGCCCAGCTTCGTGAGCGCGGTCTGTTGGCGTGCTGGTACTTGATGCAGAACGGTGAGCCGGTCAGCGGTCCGTTGCCTTCACTGCCGGTGGCGCAGGCCCTGTCGCAACAACTTGAATGCCGCTCGCTCAACAGCTGAAACCCTATTCGCTCTTCCCTGTAAATCGTGCGTTGCTCCGCACACCCCTTTAGCCCGCCTCTTTAATGAGGCGGGCTTTTTTTTGCCCAATGACCGGGCTTTTAGTGACTGCGCTGCGCGTCAGGGGCGCAATAAAAAGCTCATTCGACCCTTTTAAATACAGGCTTTTTGGATCCGCTACCTGAACCTGAGCCATATGACAGCGCTTTATTAGCGAAACCTCCTGCTGCCCCATCGACAACTTCAGAAACTTGCTCCTAAAATGCGCCGAACTTGTTGTCGTGCTTGAAGAAAGTCCGACGTTCCATGCTATTTCCATCCTTTAGTGAGCTTTGCTCTTGAAAATCCGCCCAACCGTCATCGGCCTATTATTTGCACTTACAGGCTGCGCACTTTCCACCGTCACACTGGCCAAAGAATCACCGGCCATCAATCGTGACCCGGCCAATCTGCACCTGGCCTCCGGCAGCGCCATGATTACCGACTTGCAAACGGGTCAGGTGCTGTACGCCAGCAACCCCGACATCGTCGTTCCGATCGCCTCGGTCACCAAGCTGATGACGGCGATGGTCACCCTCGACGCCAAGCTGCCCATGGACGAGATGATCAAGGTCGATATCTCCCAGACCGCCGAAATGAAAGGCGTGTTCTCCCGGGTCAAGCTCGGCAGTGAGCTGAACCGCCACGACATGATGCTGATCACCCTGATGTCGTCGGAAAACCGCGCAGCCGCGAGCCTGGCCCACAGCTACCCGGGTGGTTACCCGGCGTTCATCCGGGCGATGAACGCCAAGGCCAAGGCGCTCGGCATGAACCATACCGTTTACATGGAGCCCACCGGGCTGTCGGTCTACAACGTTTCCACGGCGCGCGACCTGACCAAGCTGGCCCTCGCCGCACGCAACTACCCGATGCTGCGCGAGCTGAGCACCACGCCGGAAAAAACCGTGACCTTCCGCAAGCCGAACTACATCCTCGGCTTCAGCAACACTGACCATCTGGTGCGTAAATCCAACTGGGACATCAAGCTGACCAAGACCGGTTTCACCAACCAGGCCGGTCACTGCCTGGTCCTGCTGACCAGCATGGCCAATCGGCCGGTGTCGGTGGTCATTCTCGACGCCTTCGGTAAATACACCCACTTCGCCGATGCCAGCCGCATGCGCTTGTGGATGGAAACCGGCAAGAGCGGCCCGGCGCCGGAAGTCGCGCTGCAATACAAGAAAGACAAGAACCAGGTGATGAGGCAGAAGGGTTTGCAGGCGTCGGAATAAGACTGCGCCACGTTCAGTGGGAACCCGTCGGGCGCCCACTGATCACTGACTCGCCCGCGCCATGCGCTTGAGTATCACCACCATCCCCACGCCCAGCCCGGCCATGCCGACCAGCAACGCCGGGTAGCTGATCCACCACGGGACCGGCGTGGTCATCATGCTGTATTCCGACATCCCGCCAATCCCCGCCACCAGATTCAATGGCAAGAACACCACGTTGATCAACGTCAGCTTGCGCAGCAGGTTATTGGTGTTGTTGTTGACCAGATTGCCCCGCGCATCCATCAGGCTGGCGAACACGGTGGAGTAGATGTTCGCCTGTTTGTGGCACTGCTCGTTCTCGATGATCATGTCTTCGATCAGCGCCAGGCTGTCGCCGGAAAACTGATGCTTGTGGGCGTGATTGCGCAGGCGGGTCAGCACCGAACCGTTGCTGTCGATGGCGTTGATGTAATAGACCAGGCTTTCGCTGAGGTTGAACATCTGTACCAGATGGCGACTGTCCATCGACGCATTGAACTGCTGCTGCAGCTCCCGGGCGATCATCTTGATCACCTTGAGGTGACCCAGGTAATGATGGATGTTGTGGAACAGCACCTCCAGCAACACGTCCAGCAGCGTGTGCATCGGACGGTGCTGTCCCAGGTCGCTGATCTGCTTGCTGTCCGCGCAGATCAGCACCATGTGGTGGGGGCTGAGCAGCACCCCGAACGATGAAACATCGAACGAAAAGGTGTCTTTGCCCGAATAGTTCTCCGGGCGCTTCCAGATCATGAACAGCGCGTCCGGATGAAACTCGATGCGCGACACCTCGTCGGGGTCGAGCGCCGAGGCCAGGGCGTGGTCGTCGAGGTTAAAGCGCTCCAGCAGCAGCGTCTTTTCCGCTGCGTCCGGGTCGCTGAACCAGAGCACGCTGGCCTCGGCTTCGGCGCACGCCCGTAACCTGCCCGCCTCCAGGCGGTGGCCCTTGATCATCGGCCTAACCCGCCAGACCGCGACGTTTGATGTCGAGGCGGCGAATGAACTCTTCCAGCACCAGCGCGTACAGATCGTCCTGCAGCCAGGCGTCTTCAATACCCGCGTCGAGGTTGGGGTTGTCGTTGACTTCGATCACCACCACGCGATCACCGGACTGCTTCAAGTCGACGCCATACAGCCCGTCGCCGATCAGGTTTGCGGTCTTCACCGCCAGATCCACCACCGCCCGCGGCGCATCGTGAACCGCGAGGGTGCGGCACTCGCCGTTGATCTCCGCGTCGATGGCCTTGTGGTTGTAAATCTGCCAATGCCCCTTGGACATAAAGTACTGACAGGCGAACACCGGCTTGCGATTGAGAACGCCGATGCGCCAGTCGTATTCGGTGTATAGGTATTCCTGGGCCAGCAGCAGCACCGAATGCTCGAACAACTCCCGCGCCGCTTCCTGCAATTGCTGCGCGTCCTGGACCTTGATCACGCCCTTGGAGAAGCAGCCGTCGGGGATTTTCAGCACCAGCGGAAAGCCCAGTCGTGCCGCCACGTGCTCCAAATCATCCGGTCGCTCCTTGTAGAGAATTTCCGTGGCCGGCATGCCCAGCTTGTGGCTTTTGAGCAGGTCGGTCAGGTAGACCTTGTTGGTGCAACGCAGGATCGACGCCGGGTCATCCATTACCACCAACCCTTCGCTCTCGGCCTTCTTGGCGAAGCGGTAGGTGTGGTTGTCGACGCTGGTGGTCTCGCGGATCAGTAGCGCGTCGTATTCGGCCAGCCGCGAGTAGTCCTTCTTCTCGATCAGCTCCACGTCCACGCCCAGTTGCTGGCCGACGCGGATGAAGTTGTCCAGCGCCTTGCGGTTCGACGGCGGCAACGCTTCCTGCGGGTCGTGCAGAATCGCCATGTCGTAGCGGTACGTGCGAGGCGATCGGGGCTGGCGCCAGATCTTGCGACTGAAACTGTCGAGGGACTGGGCGAACTGGTCTTGCTGATGATCGCGCAGCCGGGTCAAGGCGCCGGTCTTGATGCCGACGATGTGCCAGTTGTCGCGCTTGCGAAACTCCACCAGCAGGATCGGCGCCGGAAACGCCTCGAACAGCTGACGGGCCAGATCCTGCAACGGCGCCAGATCGGTCTGACCAAAATACAGGCTCAGGGTGAAGCCTTCGGTTTCGTCATACGGATGGTCACGCAGCGCGTGCTCAAGGCGCTTGTCGAGGTCGTCCAGGGCCAGGCCGTAGAGGGATTTTCGGGTCAGCTCGCTGATGGTCTTCACCGACGGAATCACGTGGTGACCCCGGGCTTCGGCCAGCAGCGAGCAGTAATAACCGTGACCGAGGTAGCGGTAACTGCGGCACAGGTTGATCACCTGCACCCGCTGGCCGGCAGTGTCCTGGGGCGGATTTTCCAGATAGTCCTGGGCGCTGATCAAGTGTTCGCTGGGCAAGTAAGACGACCAGTCTTCGAGCCGCTCCACCACAATCAACAGCTGGCTTCTGGTTGAAACAGGTCTCAGCGGATTGACATTAAAAGTTGCCGAACGCTGAGGTTGTGCTGATACTTCGTCGGTCTTCACCGGCACCGCATTCATGAGTTGATCCTTCGGGAAACAGTCCTTTCTATAAAACATGGCTTTGTAGAAATGTCCCGTTTCGTTACTCACTCTTTACGGTGTCGGACATGAACTTTATATATCGCCTCGCCCAGCCTGCCGATGTGGATGAACTGTTGGTGCTGGAAAACCAGTGCTTCGAATCCGACCGGCTGAATGCCCGCAGCTTTCACTGGATGGTCACACGGGCCAATGCGCGATTGATCGTGGCGCAGGGTGATCAGCCCGAACAACGCCTGGCCGGTTACGCGCTGGTGCTGTTCCATCGCGGCACGTCCCTGGGCCGGCTTTACTCGCTGGCAATCAGCGACGAGGCTCGGGGCCAGGGCCTTGGGCAACAGCTGTTGGCCCAGGCCGAACAGCATGCCCTTGAGCGTGAGTGCGCCTATCTGCGCCTTGAAGTCCGGCCGGACAACGCCCCGGCGATTCGCCTGTACGAGCGCAACGGCTATCGCCTGTTCGACCGCATCGACGACTACTACGAAGACCACGCACCGGCACTGCGCTACGAAAAACGCATCCGCGAACACGCCACCGGCGTCGCCCGCCATGTGCCCTACTACCCGCAAACACTGGACTTCAGCTGCGGTCCGGCGTGCCTGCTGATGGCGATGAAAGCCCTGCAACCACCGCGCGCCATGCAGCGCCACGAAGAGCTGCAGATCTGGCGCGAAGCGACCACGGTGTTCATGACCTCGGGCCATGGCGGTTGCAGCCCACAAGGTTTGGCGCTGGCGGCGTTGCGACGTGGGTTCGAGGTCGGCCTGCAGGTGTCGGTGCGCGGGCCGTTATTTCTTGCCGGCGTGCGCAGCGAAGAAAAGCGCGAAGTCATGCGCCTGGTGCATGAAGAATTCAGCCGCGAACTGGCCGGCAGCGCGGTCCGTCAACTGGGCAGTGCGCCGCTCAATCTCTGGCAACTGCAACAGGACAACGGCCTGGCCCTGGTGCTGATCAGCAGCTATCGGTTAACCCGCTCCAAGGCGCCGCATTGGGTGCTGGTCACGGGGTGCGATGACGATTTCGTTTACTTGCACGACCCCGACATCGATCACAGCCAACAGCGTCAGGCCATGGACTGCCAATACATGCCGGTCAGTCATAAGGAGTTCGCCGGCATGAGTTGTTTTGGTGCCGACAAACTTCGCGCCGCAGTTGTTTTATATCCGCAGGAGAGTCCGCAGGCGCAGGCGCCTCTATAAACGGCGTCAGGCAAGGCGCTGTTCGCGTAAAGATCCCGTCGTAGTGATTGCAGTCGCACCGGTAAACGGAATGAATGGCCGCTCGGCCTTTGGGCGACTGGTGGGATAAGCGTGATGGATAACTCGGTGATCGGGCTGGTGATTGTTTCGGTGATAGCGGTGTTTGGCTTTTCAGCGTTTTACGTTGACTTCGTTCATCCGCGTCGCAAGCCACGCCTGGAAAAACGACGCAACCTGCAGAAATGAGCCAGGCCCCCCGACGGATTATTTTTCTTGCCCCACTTGATCGCCCAAGGCGTAACGCCAACGACCCGCTAAGCTTGAGACGTTGACGCTTGCTTTGCACATCGCTCGGGGGAGTTGAAACATGCTCATCAAATGGGTACTGGCTGCGTTGCACCTGCTGGCGTTCGGTTTTGCGATAGCGGCGGTGCTGGCAAGGGGACGGGCATTGCGGCGGTTGCGCACGGATGATCCGCGATCGTTCAGGGATGTGTTCGTGGTAGACAATATCTGGGGCGTCTCGGCCGGGATTCTGCTGATCACCGGGGCGTTTCGGGCGTTCGGCGGGCTGGAAAAAGGCTCGTATTACTACCTGCATCAGCCACTGTTTCATCTGAAAATGGCGGCGTTCGTGGCCATTCTTGCGCTGGAAGTGGTGCCGATGTTTGCGCTGATCAAATGGCGCATCGCGTTCAAGAAGAACCAGCCCATTGATACATCCCTGTCGCGCCGGTTCGCGCGGATCAGCCACATGGAAGCGCTGCTGATGGTCATCATCGTCATCGCCGCCACAGGCATGGCGCGGGGGATATTGCTGAGTTGAACTCTTACGGACCACCGCGACATGCAGAGGGATCTGCCGATTTCGCCTGTGGTGCCGCCACCACGCAGCCTGTAGGAGCCGGCTTGCTGGCGAATCCGTTGGATCAGCCATGAACATGTCGGCTGACAGACCGCATTCGCCAGCAAGCCGGCTCCGGATTTTGCGCACGCCCGAGATTGTGCGGGGTACCGAGATCACTGTAGGAGCGCGCTTGTCCGCGAAAGCATCGTCCCCGTGACGAATCGATGGACTGACACACCGCCTTCGCGGGCAAACGCGCTCATACAGGTGGGCGGCCGGCCGGCGAGGCTAGCGTGCATTCGTCAGCAAGCCGGCTCACAGCGCAATGGTCAGGTCACCCAGAAATACATCAAGGTCAGGTTCGCGCCCGAGATCAGTCCGAACAACCCCCAGGCCAGGGTTTTGGTCAGGCGGCTGTTGGCGAACGGCCCCATCAACTGGGGGTCGCTGGTGAAGCGGATCAGCGGCCACAGCGCGAACGGCAACTGCAGGCTGAGGACGACTTGGCTCAGCACCAGCATCTTGCCCACCGCGCCATCGCCAAACCAGATCACCCCAATGAATGCCGGAATCAGCGCCAGCCCGCGGGTGGCCAGGCGGCGTTGCCAGCACGGGATCTTCGCTTTGAGAAACCCTTCCAGCACCACTTGCCCGGCGATAGTCCCGGTGAACGTCGAACTCTGCCCGGCCGCCAATAGCGCGACGCCGAACAGCACGCTGGCGACGGCGCCGCCCACCAGCGGATCGAGCAAATGGTAGGCGTCCTGGATTTCGACGATGTCCGTATGGCCTGTGCCGTGGAACGCGGCGGCGGCCAGAATCAGAATGGCCGCATTGATCACCAGCGCCAGGCTCAGGGAGGCAATGGTGTCGACCCGGGCGTAACGAATGGCGCTGGCTTTGCTTTCGACCGACGTGCCGTTGACCCGGGTCTGCACCACCGATGAATGCAAGTAGAGGTTATGGGGCATCACTGTCGCGCCGAGAATGCCGATGGCGATGTACAACGGTTCCTGATTGCTCAGCATCTCCCACGACGGCTTGAGCCCCGCCACCACGTCCGGCCAGAACGGTTTGATCAGCACCAGTTCGATAAAGAAGCACGTCGCGATGGTCGCGATCAGCCCCAGCACGATGGCTTCGAGACGCCGGAAATTGGCGCCCTGCAAGGCCAGCACGATCACCGTATCGAACGCCGTCAATGCCACACCGGTGGTAATCGATACCCCCAGCAGCAAGTGAAACGCCAACGCCGCACCCAGCACTTCGGCTAGATCGGTCGCCAGGATCGACAGCTCGGCAAGAATCCACTGGCCCATGCCGACCCGGCGGCTGTAATGCTCGGAGGACAGCTGCGCCAGATCGCGGCCGGTGGCGATGCCCAGGCGCGAACACAAATTCTGCAGCACCATGCCCGACAGACTGGCCAGCACCACCACAAACAACAGCGAATAACCGAAGCGCGAGCCGGCCTCAATGGCGGTGGCCCAGTTGCCGGGGTCCATGTAGCCGATGGAAATCAACAGGCCGGGGCCGACGAACAGCATCAGCTTGCGCAGGAAAGACGCATTGGCGGGAATGGCGACGCTGTCGGTGGTCGCCGACGGGCAAAATGGCGCGGTGGCCGTGGTCGGGAGTTTGTACTTCACGGGAATCCGAAACGTGGTGGCGGTCAGCCCCGGAGCTTAAACGCGCAGAAATGTTTTGTCTTGGATCTCTGGGGCACTAACATGCTGCGTCTCACCGATCCGGAAAAAACAATAATGCATGCCGTGCCCGATAGCCCTGACAACGCGCGTTCGCCCCCTGACGGAATCGACCCGATACGCGCAGCGCGAATTTCCGCCGCATCGACCGACTGCCCGCCGTCGCCACGATCTGGAAGCTGGTGGCGCTGCTGTCCATTGGCGGCTTCTTCGAACTCTACGATCTGTTTCAGACCGCCTACATCAGCCCCGGCCTGATCCGCGACGGGCTGTTCGCCACCGGGGCGCAGGGCGTGTTCGGCTTTTCCGACCAGGCGGCGTTTGCTTCGGCGACCTTTCTGGGGCTGTTCCTCGGTGCCAGTCTGCTGAGCCCTATCGCCGACCGCTACGGCCGCCGCGCGATCTTTACCTTCGCGTTGATCTGGTACACCGTCGCCACGGTGCTGATGGGCATTCAGACCTCGGCTCTGGGCATCATCTGCATGCGCTTTCTGGTGGGCATCGGCCTGGGTATCGAACTGGTGACCATCGACGCGTACCTCTCGGAACTGGTGCCCAAGCGCATGCGCAGCTCGGCGTTCGCCTTCGCGTTTTTCGTGCAGTTCCTCTCGGTGCCGTCGGTGGCATTGATGTCTTGGTGGCTGGTGCCACAGGACCCCTTCGGCGTTGCCGGCTGGCGCTGGGTGGTATTGGCCAGTGCGGTGTTCGCGCTGTTCATCTGGTGGCTGCGCTCGCGCCTGCCGGAATCACCGCGCTGGCTGGCGCAACACGGCCGCTTCAGCGAGGCGGAAAAAATAATGGACGACCTCGAAGCCCGCTGCATCAAGGACCACGGCCAGGCGCTGGACGAACCGGAAACCCACAACGTGGCGGTCGAAGGCAAAGGCCGCTTCGCGGATATCTGGCAACCGCCGTATCGCCGTCGGGCGCTGATGCTGATTGTGTTTCATGTGTTTCAGGCAATCGGGTTCTTCGGCTTCGGCAACTGGCTGCCCGCGCTGCTTTCGGGTCAGGGCGTGAGCGTGACCCACAGTCTCGCGTATGCCTTCGTGATCACCCTCGCCTATCCCCTCGGGCCGTTGTTGTTCGTGAAGTTCGCCAACCATTTCGAGAACAAGTGGCAGATTGTCGGCTCGGCCTTGGGCTCGATGATTTTCGGCACATTGTTCGCGCAGCAGACCACGGCGGCCGGGCTGATTTTTTGCGGGGTGATGATCACGTTCTGCAATGCGTGGTTGAGTTTCAGTTATCACTCGTATCAGAGCGAGTTGTTCCCGACCAATATCCGCGCCCGGGCGGTGGGGTTCTGTTATTCGTTCAGTCGCCTGTCGACGGTGTTCAGCAGTTTGTTGATCGGGTTGTTTCTGGATCACTTCGGCACGCCGGGGGTGCTGACGTTTATTGTGATGAGTATGTTGATTGTGATGATTACGATTGGCGGGTTTGGCCCGAAGACCCGGAACCTGGCGTTGGAGGATATTGCTCATTAGTAGCGGTGTTTCCGTAGGAAATCGGTGCGGCGGCTAAGATCAAGATCAAGAGCGTCTGCCTAAGGGCAGACTGTTTCGCCTTCGGCGAGTTACTTGGAAAAAGCACCCCAAGTAACCAAGGGTGCTTGCTCCTGGTTGGGCCCGACTTCGTCGGGTTCCTTCACTCCGGTCTCGCTCCGTAGGCCCGCTGCCATCCGCCATCCATGGCGGGGGGCAGCTCTCGCCGCATCCATGCGGCTCGACCCACTGCGCGAGACCTGCGTTCAGCCTGCACCCAAGTCGCGATTGGCGGTGACCGGACTTTTTGCGTATGAAGATCAAAAGCAGATCACAAGCAGATCACAAGCAGATCAAAGGCTTCCCGGCTGAAGCCGGTCCTACAGGACAACGCGTGCCTTCAGTTGATCGTTCCCCCGCTCCGCGTGGGAATGCATCCCGCGACGCTCCGCGTCATCCTCCAAGGCCTGAATGCGCGTCGTGTGCGGGACGCGAAGCGTCCGAGGCGGCGTTACCACGCGGAGCGTGGGAACGATCCGTCGTCGTACCTGATGAACGCAGTTTTTCTGTAGGAGCCGGCTTGCTGGCGAACGCGATGGGTCAGGTATGAATCCATCGACTGACAGAATGCATTCGCCAGCAAGCCGGCTCCTACAGTGTGAGCTGGGTACAGTCAGTGGGACCGGCTTCAGCCGGGAAGCCGTTGATCTGCTTTAAAAGCGCGTTTGCTCTTCAAACACAAATAGACCAGTCACCACCAATCGCGACTTGGGTGCAGGCTGAACGCAGGTCTTGCGCAGTGGGCCGAGCCGCATGGATGCGGCGAGAGCGCCGTCAGGACATGGATGTCCGTTCGGCGCGGGCCCACGGAGCAAGACCGGAGTGAAGGAACCCGACGAAGTCGGGCCAAACCGAGAGCAGGCACTTTTGCTTACTTTTGGTGCTTTTCAAAAGTAAGTCGCCGAAGGCGAAACAGTCTGCCCCCAGGCAGACGCTTTTGATCTTGATCGAAAAACCCTACCGAATCCCCAAGCGCCTGGCCAGCCGACTCAAATTTGCCCGATCCACATTCAGCTCCCGCGCCACATCCGCCCATCTCCCGCCATGCCGCTCCAGCGCCTCCCCGATCAACTGCTTCTGAAACCCGTCCACCGCCCCCTTCAACCCCTCGCCCGGCCGAATCACCGGCATGACGCCATTCGGATGCACCACAGCAGACGCAGGCACCCCCGACTCCTCAAGACCCAACACGCCCGCCTCGATCGTCAGAATCCGCGGCCGCTCGCCGTGAACCGACAACGCCTTGAGCACCGCGCGGCTGATCAGATGCTCCAGCTCCCGCACGTTCCCCGGCCATGCATATGCCAGCAACACCGCCTGCGCCTGCGCACTCATACGCAAACTGCGCAGCCCCATTCGCGCGCGGTTCTCCTCGAGAAAAAATCCCGCCAGCAACAACACGTCGCGCCCCCGCTCGCGCAGCGGCGGCACTACCAACGGGTAAACGCTCAGACGGTGATAGAGATCCGCGCGGAAGCGCCCGGCGCGCACTTCTTCTGCCAGATCACGGTTGGTCGCGGCGATGATGCGCACGTCCACGCGATGCTCCTGATCGGAGCCTACGCGCTGCAACTGACCGCTCTGCAACACCCGCAGCAACTTCGACTGCACAGGCAGCGGCAGCTCGCCCACCTCGTCGAGGAACAACGAACCGCCGTGGGCCAGCTCGAACTTGCCGCTGCGCCCGCTGACCGCCCCGGAGAACGCGCCTTTGACGTGACCGAACAGCTCGCTTTCCACCAGCAGCTCGGGCAGTGCGGCGCAGTTCAGGCTGATCAGTGGCTTCGCCGCCCGCGCCGACTGCAGGTGAATGGCCTCGGCCACCAGTTCCTTGCCCACGCCGGTTTCGCCGGTGATCAACACCGTCAGCGGGCTATTGCCCACCAGCTGGATTTCCTGCTGCAAACGCTTGTGCACCGGGCTTTGCCCGATCAGCTCCCGGGGCCCGCGTCCGCCAGCGGCGCGTTTGTAAACCTCGGCCAGCGTGCGTTGATCCTCAAAGCCGCGCGCCAGCTGGCTGATCCGTTCGCTGGCCATGACCGTTGCCGCTGCAAGGCTGGCAAACGCCTGGAGATCACCCAGATCGACACGGCCAAAGCGCGCCGGATCAAGGGAGTCCAGCGTAATCACCCCCCACAGCGTGTTCTGCACATACAGCGGGCAGCCGAGGCAATCGTGCACTTCAAGGTCGCCATGCACGCCTTCCACCAACCCGTCGTAGGGATCCGGCAGGTCGCAGTCGGTGGAAAAACGCGTGGGTTCGCGGCTTTGCAGAATGATGTCCAGCCGCGGGTGCTCCCCCAGCCGAAACCGTCGCCCCAGCGAGTCCGGGCTCAAGCCCTCGACCGATAGCGGCACCAGCACGTCATCCTCCAGTTTGAGCAACGCCACGGCGTCGCACGGGAACAGCTGGCGCAGCGACCGCAGCAGACGGCGGTACCGCTCATCGTCCGGCAGGTCCCGGGACAGGTCGGCGACCAGCGGAATCAGCGCGAGCAGCAATGGATGGGTCATGGAAGCTCTCGGTAATGGGGTGCTAAGGGAGCGCAGGGGCGAGTCATTATGACTGCGATGTGAGTCGAAACGACAGCGCCGTCAACCCATCGCCTCCTGTCCATCCCCCAGCAAGCGGTTTCAATACAGCCAAAGAGAGATCGCCGAATTAATCACGGCACTAAACCGTCACGCCTGCGAAGTCATTAGTTGGTCGCCAATTCCCCGGCAGCGCCAGTCTCGTTAGTGTGAAACAAGCTCGCGGACTTTCCTCGAAAACGCGCCATTTAATTCTGACGCCACCCCGCCGACGTGACGGGCGAGGCTCTTTAATTTAAATGAAGTGGTGAAAATTCTATTTTGTTTATAGTCCGGTGACCCTACAGGAGCACTCACCATGGCCAGAATTCAGGGACGAGTTCTTGAAACTTCCCCTCCGTTGGTAGTTGATCTCGACGGCACGTTATTGCGCTCGGACCTGCTCATGGAAACGGCCATGGCGTTTATTCGAGGACAGCCGCTGAAAGCCCTGAACATGCTCGGCTGGCTGTTCAGAGGCAAAGCCGCGCTGAAAGAAGGCCTGGCGCTCAACTCGGAAATAGACGTCTCCGTGCTGCCTTACGATCCGCAGATCATCGAGATGATTCAGCGCGAGCGAGACACCGGCCGCATGGTGGTACTGGCGACGGCAAGTCATGTAAGCCTCGCCGAGCGCATCGCCGAACACCTGCAGTTATTCGATCTGGTGCTGGCCTCCAATACCAACCGCAACTTGTCCGGCAACAACAAGCGCGACCTGTTAGTTGCGCACTTCGGTGAAGGCGGATTCGATTACATCGGCAACTCCAAAGATGACCTGCCCATATGGAACGTGTCGCGCCAGGCCTATGTCGTCAATCCCGACCGAGGCGTGGAAGCCAAGGTAAAAGCGCAAGTCCGCGTCGAGCCGACCATCCGCAGCAACACGCCCAGCCTGCGGGACTGGCGCAAGGCCCTGCGCTTGCACCAGTGGCTGAAAAACGCCCTGATCTTCGTGCCGCTGCTGGCCTCCCATCGTCTGGCGCAATTCGAGTTGATGCGCGACGGCGTCATCGCATTTCTGTGTTTTGGCCTGTGCGCGTCCAGCGTCTACATCCTCAACGACTTGCTGGACCTGTGCGACGACCGCCATCACAAGAGCAAATGCAACCGGCCGTTCGCCAGCGGGCGTCTGTCGATCAAAGCCGGGCTGGTGATGGTGCCGACGCTGCTGGCGATGGCCTTTGGCGCCGCCCTGTTGCTCCTGCCGTGGCAATTCTCAGCGGTGATGGCGGCGTATTACGGCCTGACCCTGACGTATTCCCTGAGACTGAAACGCCTGATGGCCTGGGACGTGATCGCCCTGGCGATGCTTTACACCGCGCGGATCATCGCCGGTGTGGCGGCGTTCAGCCTGACCCTGACGTTCTGGATTCTGGCGTTTTCAATGTTCATTTTCCTCAGCCTGGCGATGGTCAAGCGCTACGCCGAGCTGCGCGATGCCCGCGTCCGTGAGGTGAACACCCTGGCCCGCGGCCGCGGCTACCACCCCGGCGACCTGGACATAATCGCCTCGCTGGGGGCGTCGTCGGGTTACCTCGCGGTGATGGTGCTGGCGCTGTACATCCAGGACGCGAAAACCACCGAGCTGTACGTCACGCCGCACATCATCTGGCTGGCCTGCCCGCTGCTGCTGTTCTGGGTGACGCGGGTGTGGATGCTGACCCATCGCGGGCAGATGAACGAAGACCCGGTGGTGTTCGCCATCCGCGACCGCACCAGTCAGTTGATCGGCGCTGCGTTTCTGATGATGTTCTGGATCGCCGCATGAGCACGCCGTTGTATTCCTGGGGACGTTTCCCCCGCCGTCCGCAACGCGGGCACGGCTGCGTGTGGCTGGACGAACTGCCTGCGCAGATGGACCGCGTGATCGGCGCTCACCGCAGCAGCCTGCCCTACGGCAACGGTCGCAGCTACGGCGACAGTTGCCTGGCCGCCAGCGATGAAGTGCTGCACATGCGCTCGCTGGACCGGTTGATCCAAACCGACTGGAGCACCGGCGTGATCAAGGCCGAAGCCGGTATCACCCTGGCCGAAGTGTTGGCCGTGTCCATCCCACAGGGCTGGTTTTTGCCGGTAACGCCCGGGACTCAGTTCGCCACGCTGGGCGGTGCCATCGCCAACGACGTTCACGGCAAAAACCATCATGTGCGTGGCACCTTTGGCCGCCACGTGCTGAGCTTCGGCCTGTTGCGCCACGGCGAGCCGGAGAGGGTCTGCACGCCCGTCTCACAGCCCGGGTTGTTCGCCGCCAGCATCGGCGGCCTCGGTCTGACCGGGATCATTCACTGGGCGCAGATTCAGCTGATGCCGATCCGCGCCAGCCAGATCGACACCACCACGGTGCGCTTCGCCAATCTGGCGGAGTTCTTTGCGCTGTCTGCCGAGCTCGACGCGCATCACGAATACAGCGTCGCCTGGGTCGACTGCCTGGCGAAGGGTGCGCAGACCGGACGCGGTGTGTTCATCGTCGGCGACCACGCGCAATACGGCTCCCTCCAAGTCGGCCAGCGCAAGAAGCTCAGCGTGCCGCTGACGCCGCCGGTGTCGCTGATCAACAAGATATCCCTGAGCGCCTTTAACAACCTGTACTGGCACCTGCACCCTGGCCAGCGCAAGCAGGGCCGCAGCGCTTATGAACCCTTCTTCTACCCCCTCGACCGGATCCTGCACTGGAACCGCATTTATGGCCGTCGCGGTTTTCAGCAATACCAGTGTGTGGTGCCTGCGGCGAATGCGGAGGCCGCCATGGGCGAACTGCTGCGCACCATCGCCGAGGCCGGCCAGGGCTCGTTCCTCGCCGTGCTCAAGCGCTGTGGCGATATGGCCTCGCCGGGCCTGCTGTCGTTCCCGCTGGAAGGCGTCTCCCTGGCACTGGATTTTGCCCAGAGCGAGGCGCTGGAGAACGTGCTGTTTCCGCGTCTGGACGACATTGTTCGCGCCGCCGGCGGCCGGTTGTATCCGGCCAAGGACGCGCACATGAGCGGCGCCGATTTCCGTCGCGCGTACCCCGCCTGGGAGCAGCTGGAAGCGCTGCGCGACCCCTCTTTGATGTCCCGTTTCTGGAGCCGTGTGATCTTATGAAAACTGCAGTGAAGAAAGTCCTGATCATCGGCGCCACCTCCGCCATCGCCAGTGCCTGCGCGCGTTTGTGGGCCACGCAAGGCAGCGATTTTTTCCTCGTGGCGCGCAACGTCGAGAAGTTGCAGCAGACCGCCGCCGACCTCAAGGCGCGCGGGGCGACCAACGTCACGCTGCACGAGATGGACGCCAACGACATCGAGGCGCACCCGCTGATGATGGGCCGTTGCCTGACGGCCCTCGGCCAGATTGACATCGCCCTGATCGCCCACGGCACGCTGCCCGACCAGAAGGCCTGCGAGCGTGACGTGCACATGGCGCTGAAGGAATTCGCCAACAACTGCACCTCGGTGATCGCCCTGCTCACCGTGCTGGCGATGCAGTTCGAAACCCAGCGCTGCGGCAGTCTGGCGATCATTTCTTCGGTGGCGGCTGACCGAGGCCGCCCTTCCAACTACCTCTACGGCAGCGCCAAGGCGGCGGTGTCGACGTACTGCGAAGGCTTGCAGGCGCGCCTGTTCAAGGTCGGCGTACACGTCACCACGATCAAGCCGGGCTTTGTCGACACGCCGATGACCCAGGGCTTGTCTCTGCCGGCGGCCTTGCTGGCGCAACCGGCGCAGGTCGCCCAGCGCATCGTCAAAGGCATCGCCAATAAAGTGCCGACGCTCTACGCACCGGGTTTCTGGGCGTTGATCATGCTGGTCATTCGGTCGATCCCGCAGCCGGTGTTCAAGAGGCTGAACCTATGAGCGAAGCCGTATCTGAGCCTTCGCACCTGTCCGGCTGGCGCTACCGCGCAGTGGTGCTGTCGGTGGTCGGTTCGGCGCTGGGCTATCTGGGTTTTTCGCTATGGGGCGGCTGGCAGGCGGTGGGCGCCGCGGTGAGCGAGGTCGGGCTGATCGGCATTTTCATCGCGCTGTTTATGTCGTCGGTCAATTACGGCCTGCGCTTTGTGCGTTGGCAGACCTACCTGAAGGTGCTCGGCCATCCCATGCCGTGGCGGCCGAGCCTGAACATTTACCTGGCCGGCTTCGCCCTGACCACCACGCCGGGCAAGGCCGGTGAGGCGTTGCGCGGCGTGCTGCTCAAACGCTGGGGCGTGCCCTACCCGCAGAGCTTCGCGGCGTTTTTCAGCGAGCGGCTGTCGGACCTGTTTGCGGTGGTCTTGCTGACCCTGTTCGGCCTGTCACTGTACCCCCAGGCATGGCCGATGATCGTGGTCGGCGTGGCGCTGGTCGCGGTCGGGCTGGTGGTGCTGTCGCAACGTCGCCTGCTTGAGCGGATCACCGAAAAGGTCCCGGCCGGTGGCGGCAAGGTGCTCGGGCTGCTGCGCCATCTGCTGCAGGTGCTGGTGCATGCGCAGCAATGCCATCGCCTGCGCCTGATGCTCGGGCTGACCGCACTGAGCGTCGTCGCCTGGAGCGCCGAAGCCCTGGCGTTCGACTGGATTCTGAAATGGATGGGCGCAGACATCCCGCTGACCTTCGCGGTGTTCGTCTACGCCCTGGCGATGCTGGCCGGCGCGGTGAGTTTCATGCCCGGCGGGCTCGGTGGCGCAGAAGCGGTGATGGTCGGGTTGCTGGTCTGGAAAGGCATGGACAGCGCCGATGCCGTGGCCGCCACCGTGCTGATTCGTCTGGCCACCCTGTGGTTCGCCGTGGCCATTGGCGCGGTGATGCTGATCAGACTCAAAAACGAGGCCAAGACGCCTCAGGCTCAACCCATTCAATAACGCTTTTCGACAGGATTAAAGGGACAGGAGTGCAAGTCATGGTGGCAGCAGTACGTTATCGAGCGTTATTTGGCATTCCCCTCTTGTTGGCGGTGGCCGCCGTCCTCTGGAGTTTTCTGGCCTCCAGCGGACCGATTCAGTGGATGGACAACGGCATTTTCATCGCCGACGCCTCGGAGGGCCGCTACTTCAGCGAAACACTCGGCCCACTGGATCACCCGTTGTACCTGTTCGTTACCACCGCGTTGTTCGCGAATTTCGGCCCGTTGTTGCTGAGTTTCATGAACTCGATGCTGCTGATCCCGCTGGGCTGGGCGATCTTCCGTCTGGCCAAGGGCGTCGGCGCGACCTCGCAGCAGGCCTTGCTGGCGATTGCCGCTGCAGTGTTGTGCCATTGCGTGTTCTGGGTCTCGACCAAGGCCGAGGTTTACCTGTTGCACACGCTGCTGGTGACCCTGGCGTACATGGTGCATTTCCGCGATAAATCGCGCTTGGGCCTGCTCACCGCACTGTTCGTCATCGGCATGCTCACCGGCCTCGCCGCCGCCATTCATCAACTGACGTTCATCGTGTTGTTGCCGCTGTATGTGCAACTGGTGTGGCAGCATCGAGCGCGGGTTCTGCTGACGATTCCAGGTTTTGTGCTGGGCTTTGCGGTGGCGATCCCCGGCATTCTGCAGGAGCTGCAAAACGGCCTGAGCCTCATTGATATCGGCCACCGTTACCTGATCGGCATCCCCGACAAAGCCACCGAGCAAAGCTGGCAGGGTTCGCTGTTTCGCTTCGATGAAATGTGGCACGAGAAGAACTCGGTGGTGCTGTTGATGCTGTCGCTGCTCGGCCCGCAACTGGTGGCGCTGGTGCTGTTCCCCAAAAGCAGGCGTCTGCGACTGTTGTGGTGCGCGGCAGTGCTGAACTTCCTCTTCGCGGTGTCGTACAACGTCACCGATCGGTTTACGTTTTTCCTGCCGGGTGCCGTGCTGTTGAGCATCATCGGCGTGATCCAGGTGCAGGCGTGGCTGGCGCGACACAACGCCGCCGTTGTCGCCTACGCCCTGCCCTTCGGCGGACCGGTGACGATCCTGGCGGTCTACGCGATCTATGCGAGCGGCGTCGTGGCGTTGCCGACCCACAAGGAACCGCTGCCTTTCCGTGACGATATCCATTACTTCATGGCACCGTATCTGCGGGATCGTTCGGCGGAGGCGTTCGTGCACAGTTACGAAGAATCGGCTCCCGCAGGCGCGCTGATCGTCGCCGACTGGACGCCCAACGGCGCATTGCGTTCAGCCCAGGCCAGCGGCCTGCTCAAGGGCCGGACGATTGCGCTGTGCGAAGGCGCGCAGGATATCGAGTCATACCTCAACGGCCCCGGTGCCTTTCTGGCGCGGACCAGTTATTGCTCGAGCATTTCAGATCGTTTTGATCTGCAGACCTTGGCGGTGGGATACGAACTGCGCGCGAAATAGCTAAAACCGTGTTGATCATGGAATGACCGTCCGTCGGGTGGAATGCACCTCTTGCGTTGGCCGGTAGACCAATAGGTATCCATGACAACAAAGGGATTCACATCATGATCAAGACTAAATTGACTGCCCTGACACTCGCTGGCCTGATGGCTGTTGCTGCTGGCTCTGCGTTCGCTGGCTCCACCGGCCCAACCGACCCGATCGACAAAAACGGTCCGAAGCCAAGCACCTCGACCAGCGGCCAGAGCAGTGACGGCAGCTCGCCAGGCACTTCGACCCCAGGCACCAAAGGCATGGGCAGCACCAACGGCACCAACCGCACCGACGCTGACGGCGGTGGGATGACCAACGGCAGTGGCATGGGCGGCAGCGGCGGCGGCACCGGCGGTGGCGCGAGCGGTTCCAGCGGCAGCAAGTAAATCGCTGTGCTGACCTTGTGCCCTTGAGCGAGAGTAGCGCCAGGGCTGCACTGAATACGATGAAGGGCCGAATCTGATTCGGCCCTTTTTTCGTTTCCGGTCTGGTTTCCGGGATAAAGCGATTGGCCCCCTGATCTTCCCCGGAATTGGACGTGTGCGTCGGGCAGCTGCGAGCTTAGCGTGGTGGTCATCAATCGCTGCCGGATGAGCCACTCATGAAACCGCTAGTACACGTCGTCGCCCCGCTCTATTGCCTGGCCTTTGCCGGGATGATGTCCTTCGGCAGCGCCCAGGCCCACGATGCCGAGCAGGAAAAGGTCACCGTGCTGGAACAGCACCCGATGCTCAACGCGCCGGGTAAAGAAGCCATGGTCCTGACCGTCGAGTACACGCCAGGCCAGGCCTCCATCGCCCACAGTCACAGCGGCAGCGCGATTGCCTACGTGCTGGAGGGTGAGGTGATTTCGAGAGTCAACGACGGCAAGGCGATGACCTATAAGGCAGGCCAGACATGGTACGAACCGGCCGGGTCCGGGCACTACGAATCGCGAAACGCCAGCGCGACGAAGCCTGCGAAACTGCTGGTGTTCATTTTGCTGGACGACAAGGCCGACATCCTCACGCCGCTGCCGAAGTGACGTTGAGGGTGATCAAACCGGCCGCGGCACTCCGTAGGACCGGCTTCAGCCGGGAAGGCGTTGGGCGTTACGCCGCAATATTGTGGATGTTCATGCAGGCCTCTTCCCGGCTGAAGCCGGTCCCACTACACGACCGCGTGCTGTCAGTGGGACCGGCTTTAGCCGGGAAGCCGTCAGACCAAGCACTGCAACACCGGGCATGGAAAGCCGGGGCTAAATTTTCCGCCGCCGCTGTCGATACGCTATTCGTAGAGCCCGAATATCGGGTCGGACCGAATCAGTGAAAGGCAAAAGTATGTACACAAACATTTTTCTGCTGGTAGAGCATGGCCGCGATCAAGGTGAAGTTTCTGTTTTGGGCTGGTTCGATGACGAACGCGCCGCGCAGGACACCGCCGAGGCCATGGAGTGGAAAGCGTATCGCGATGAAGCCAAGCGTCATCACCAATGGTCAAGCCAGCCATTGCTGCCGCCTGACCAGACGGCTCATCGTCGGTTCTGGGTCAAAGGCATTTCCAAATTCAGCCATACTCCGGCGCCCCGCTCCTGGGCGGTGCATTGATCCCTGTTGAGTAGAAACTCAACGTAGCGGGCACCGCCAAGGTGCCCCGCTTTTTGTGATTTTCCGACGCTGGCTCGTCAGCAGAACTGACTCAAAACATCGTCGGCCACTCGACGAGCTCCCCCTGCCAGATACCTTGATGCCGACGGGCAATCAGCAGGCAGTCGCCCGTACCCGTCGCGCTCACCACCCGCTCACCTCCGGGTGACCAAAATGCGCTGCGTCCCGCGCAGGCCCAGCCTCCCGACGGTCCGCCATGGTTGGCCATCAACACGCCCATTGAATGCTCGATGGCGTAGCCCTGCAGCACCTCGGCATCTCGCGCATAGCCTTCTTCGCTGATCAGCACGCTGCTGGCGTATACACTGGCTCCGCCACGCGCGGCTGCCCGGGCGTGGCTGGCGTGGGTGAAATCCGCACAGACCGAGAGCGCAACGCGCTCAGCCCCGATGTTCACCGGCGCACCGCCCTCCCCCCCGCTGAAAACCGCCTCTTCTCCCGGATGAAGATGCTGCTTGGTGTAGACCGACTGCGATCCATCGGCCGCCATCACCAGCGCGCCAATCAGGATGATTTCGCTGCCGGGTTGGCGCAGTGGCAGCCCCACCACAGTCGTCATCCCTGACTGCGCCGCGAGCTCCCGCAGCGGTTGCAAACACTCGGCGTCAGGTGCCTGAGCGAGTGCGCGCGCTATGGACGGCCCGTAGCCGGTCAAGGACAACTCGGGGAACAGCAGAAACTGAACGCCATGCTCGACCGCGCGGCGCATGATTTGAAAATGCCGGTCGATATTAACGTTGAGATCACCGGCGACCGAGCAGTACTGCGCAGCGCACATTACGAGGGTTGTCATAAGGGCTCATTTTTCAGAAAGTGCGGGAGTTGAGAATGCTTCGAGCAACCTGCCCTGCAGCGGCGGCACGTCGTCATTACCCTGCAACAGCGCCTCGACCTGGGTTGCATCGCCGAGATTCCCTAGCTGTGGTTTTTCGAAGTGACGAAGTTTAGAAAATCATGGGGAGGCAATGCCTTCGAATATAACCACCCTTGAGCGTAATCCACTTTATACATTCGCAGGTAATCGGCCTGATGGGGGCTCTCGATTCCCTCGGCCACAATTTCAAGACCCAGGGTTTTAGCCATCGCAATAATATGCGTCACCACCGAGCTGGACGCTGAGGACTTATCGATGGCGTCCACGAAAGACTTATCTATCTTGAGCACATTGACAGGAAGCCGCTCAAGATATTGCAAACTGGAATACCCCGTACCAAAGTCATCGATTGCAATCTTGAATCCTAGCGCCCGAGCTTTTTCAAGTGTCGTAACGGCCGACTCAACATCGATGAAGCCTCGCTCAGTGGCCTCTATCCATATTTGACTGCTGTCAATCATCGAGCCTTTCAACGCATGATCAAGCGTGTCAAGAAAACGCCCGGTTTTAAGATCCTCCGCACAGATGTTAATCGCCACATGAAGGTTGCGGTTATCTCGCAGAAGTTGTGCCATGTCTCTGACGACGCCATAGATGACTTGGTCAGTTATGGGCAGAATAAGCCCTGTTTCTTCAGCCAACGGAATGAACTGATCAGGGGCCACAACCGTTCCGTCTGGTCTCACCCACCGGACCAACGCCTCGGCCCCTAAACATTCTTGCGTTTCAAGATCAATGATCGGTTGATAGTGAACAGTGAACTCACGTTGATTGATCGCGATCTGCAGCTCCGCAGTCGGCGAGAGTCGGTTTTGCATGACTCGGATGACTGACAACACAACAATGATGCCGATCCCCAGGCCTATGGGCAGCATCCAGGCCAGCTCGCTATAGAAACTGGTATCGACGCTTTTTATGGGCTCTGCCACAAGGGCGGACCAGTCGTCTTGAGTGGAAACAGCGTACAGATAGTCTTTACGCTTGGGATCTGGACTTGACACGAGTCGGGAGATGGTCTTTTCATCCGCGCCCTGAGACATATTCACCAATTGGCCCTGGTAAAAAACACCGAGCTGCATTCGCTCATCCAGAATAATGTCGCTGAGCCTTCCTGCATTTATAAGGACGGTGTAGGCGCCACGATGCATGATCGTAATCGGCTGGATCCCTTGGTCTCTGGGGATGAGGCGAACATTGATTTGATAGCCTCTCGCATCGGTATAGGTCGACGTCGTCGGGCCAGACAGTATCGACGTGCTTCCCCATGATGTGCAGGCAATAGACCCTTGTTCGAGATAATCAATTTCCTCCACCGCACGGGTATTAACGGTCGCTTTTCGCATTAAGGAAATATGCTCGGGAGAACACGGCACTCCAGACGAGCCCTCCATGTCCGATATAACATTTAGTCCTTGTTGCAATGACAGGCTAATGTTTTTGAGTGCTCGCTCGGAGTAGGTCGCCAAATGAGTTCTTTCTTTGGCAAGGGCCCTTTCCCAAGAAATGTAAGCCATCGCTATCATAGGCAAAACAGCCCCTATCAGCCCTGACAGGGTGGCTATTAAGATGACTCTGGATTTACGCATTCCCTTGCCTCGAAAAGTGGACTCATCCTTTACTGATGCTCGTTACCTTTCGCTCAGAGTGTGATTTATCCTGGACTACCGAGCAAGGAGGCGCGCAAGGTTTTCACCTACCCAAACAATCTGTACATCCCGTCGCCGCCCGAAAACCCAAAAGCCACTCACTGGACGGAAGTCCGGCACCTGAGATAGCGTGCCCCTCCCACACGACTCAAGGCGTCCACCCCATGACCGACCGTCAACTCATCGTCCCCGATGAAATGCATTTACTCGCCGAGCGCGCGGGCTACGCGCCCGCCGTGAAGGTCGGCAAAACCCTCTACTGCGCCGGGCAAGTCGGTCGCAACCACGAGCTGACCGTCATCGAAGACCCGGAGCAGCAGTTCATGGCGGCGTGGGAGAACCTGCGGCTCGTGCTGGCCGCCGGAGGATGTACCTTCGAGGATGTCGTCGACCTGACCACCTACCACATCGATCTGCACCGGCATATGCCCGTGTTCAGGGCGGTGAAGGACAGCGTCTTCCCTCGTGGCACCTGTGCGTGGACGTGCCTGGGCGTCAGCGATCTTGCAAAGCCTGGCCTGCTGGTGGAAATCAAATGCGTCGCGGTGCAGCGCTGATCATGAAGGGGGTGCCTTGCGCGGGACACGCAAGGCGAAAGGGCTTGGACAACGCAGGCTGACCCGCCGGGTATTCCGACACGTCAGCCTGGCCATCGCCTCAACGCGCGGTGATTTTCCACGCCCGGTGGATCTTGCCGTTACGGGCAAAGTCCGGGTCGACGGTGTGCTGGGTGATTTCCTCTACGGCATAACGCTCCACCAGCGTCTCTTCGAGCTGGAATTTGCGGAAGTTGTTGGAGAAATACAGCACGCCGCCCGGCGCCAGGCGCGCCATCGCCAGGTCGATCAGCTGAACCTGATCGCGCTGCACGTCAAACACCCCTTCCATGCGCTTGGAGTTGGAGAAGGTCGGCGGGTCGATGAAGATCAGGTCGTACTCTTCGCGACTGGCCTCCAGCCACACCATCACGTCGCCCTGCTCCAGACGGTTCTTGTCCGAGAAGCCGTTCAGCGACAGGTTGCGACGCGCCCAGTCCAGATAGGTTTTCGACAGGTCGACGCTGGTGGTGCTGCGCGCGCCGCCTTTGGCTGCGTGCACGCTGGCGGTCGCGGTGTAGCAGTAGAGATTGAGAAAACGCTTGCCCGCCGCTTCACGCTGGATGCGCATGCGCATCGGCCGGTGATCGAGAAACAAACCGGTGTCCAGGTAATCGGTGAGGTTGACCAGCAGCTTCACGCCGCCTTCGTTGACCTCGTTGAATTTACCCTGGGCGCTTTGGCGCTCGTACTGCTTGGTGCCGCTCTGCCGCTCGCGGCGCTTGACCACCACGCGGTTCTTGTCGATGCCCAGCGCCTGGGGGATGGCCGCCAGGGCGTCGAACATCCGGATCGAGGCCTTTTCCGGGTCGATGGACTTCGGCGCCACATACTCTTGAACGTGGACCCAGTCGTGGTACAGGTCGATGGCCATCGCGTACTCGGGCATGTCCGCATCGTAGACGCGGTAGCAATCGATGCCTTCGCGCTTGACCCACTTACCCAGCGCCTTGAGGTTCTTCTGCAGGCGATTGGCGAACATCTGCCCGCCTTCGCTCAGGCGCGGCTGCTCGATGACCGGCGCAGGGGCCGGCGTCGGCTTGATCGGATTGCCATTCTTGTTGTACTGGCGCTCTTGCGGCTCGTCCGGCGTCTGATCGTAGGCGGCTTGCTCACGCTCGGCCTGACGCTGCTCGGGAGTGCGACGCTCGCCGGTAACGAACTGGTCCGGCAGCACTTTGATCAACAACAGCTTGCACGGCAGTGCGCCGTTCCAGAATGCGTACTGCTTGTGGCTGCGAATGCCCATGCGCTTGCCCAGATCGGGCGCACCGGTGAACACCGCCGCCTCCCAGTTCAGGCAGGCCTGACGCAGACGCTCGCCGAGGTTCTGATAGAGGTACAACAGGCTGGCTTCGTCGCCAAGGCGCTCGCCGTACGGCGGGTTGCAGATCACCAGACCGGTCTGGTTCTGGTCCGGACGCGGCTCGAAGGTTGCCACTTCACCCTGGTAAATCTTGATCCACTCGCTCAGGCCGGCGCGTTCGACGTTGTTGCGGCCTGGCTGAATCAGGCGCGGGTCGGCTTCGTAACCACGAATCCACAGCGGCGGCTTGGCCAGACCCGCTTGCGCACGTTCCAGTGCTTCGTCATGCAGCTTGCGCCAGATCGCCGGAACGTGGCCCAGCCAGGCGGAGAAGCCCCAGCGCTCGCGCTTGAGATTGGGCGCGATGTCGGCGGCAATCATCGCTGCTTCAACCAGGAAAGTGCCCACGCCGCACATTGGGTCGGCGAGCGCGCCGCCTTCTGCGGCAATGCGCGGCCAGCCGGAGCGGATCAGGATCGCGGCGGCCAGGTTTTCCTTGAGCGGCGCGGCGCCTTGCTGCAGACGGTAGCCGCGCTGGTGCAGGCTGTGACCGGACAGGTCAAGGGACAGAATCGCTTCGCCTCGGTCCAGACGCAGGTGCACGCGCAGATCCGGGTTGAGTTTGTCGACCGACGGACGTACGCCGTCTGCCGTGCGCAGGCGGTCAACGATGCCGTCCTTGACCTTCAATGCGCCGAAATGGGTGTTGTCGATGCCCGAACCGTGACCGCTGAACTCCACGGCCAGCGTGCCTTCGGCTTCAAGATGGTCAGCCCACTCGATGTCGTGCACGCCGTGGTACAGGTCCTCGGCGTCCTTCATCGGGAAACGCTTGAGCACCAGCAGCACCCGGTTGGCAAGCCGCGACCACAGACACAGCCGGTAGGCAGTTTCCATGTCGGCGGTGCCGCGGATGGCGGAAGTGTGTTCGCGGGTTTCCTCGAGACCAAGGGCGGTGGCTTCCTCAGCCAGCAAGCCTTCTAGGCCTTTGGGGCACGTGAGGAAAAGTTCGTAACGGTCCGACATGAGTATTCCAGAGCCTTGGGCTATAGCGGCCGGACAACGCATTGTCCGGCCCGATTCCAACAGACGCCTTTCAAGGAGGACGCCTGCGCGGCACACAGTTTGTGCCTGTCCCTCGCACCGATACATTTCGAGTGCGACGGTCCGCCAGCACGTGAGCGCCGACGTTTTGATGTTAAAAAACCACTATTCAGCACGACGGCGGCTGCAATAAAAAGTCACATCGCTGACCCTTCGTCGTTTTTCCGCTGACTGCAAACGGCCAGCACTCTCAATTGCGAAACACTTGCACTGCCACGGGAAAGCCCCGGTAGAAAGGGGTCCCCTCGAAAAACACTTGTCAAACGAGTGGATGCTTATGGTCGTAATGCCTGAATGGTTACGTTCTTATGACAAAACGATCATTCACAGCGCATCTTTCATTGGTTAGAAATCAACCAAGGTCATCGCCGCAACGGCGGTGGCATCAAGCCCGCGACGCCGGCAGCGGGCCGCTAACGGCAGAAGATTTTCTGCCGGACCTCAACCTGAGGTCTCCAGGGACATTACAGTCAACAAACGAGGGCAACACCCTATGAGAAGACTTAAGCGTGATCCGATGGAAAGAGCATTTTCGCGCGGATACCAATTTGGCGTATCCGGTAAATCCCGTGAGCTTTGCCCCTTTACTCTACCGTCAGTGCGTCAAGCCTGGATCAATGGCTGGCGAGAAGGACGCGGCGACAATTGGGACGGTATGACCGGCACTGCGGGCATTCACAGACTCAACGAACTTCACGCGGTCGGCTGACGCCACCCTCACGTTACAGCCTGACCTAAAGCTTCTTCGACATTCTTGATCGCTCCACCATTACCACGCACGCCCCACCCGGGCGGCGGGCTAACGCCCAAGAGGGGTTCCAGTCGGAACCCCTCTTTTTGTCCGGATGAAGCGGGATGGATCAGCGGGACATCGACGCGATCGCGTCCACTGACTCGCGAATCAGCGCCGGCCCCTTGTAGATAAAGCCCGAATAAATCTGCACCAGACTCGCCCCGGCAGCGATCATCTCGGCTGCGTGCCTGCCTTCGGTAATGCCGCCGGCAGCAATGATCGGCAAGCGCCCGCCCAACTCACCGGCCAGCACCTTGACGATGTGCGTGCTCTGCTCGCGCACCGGCGCGCCCGACAGCCCGCCCGCTTCGTCGCCGTGGGGCAACCCTTCAACGCCCTGACGGCTGAGGGTGGTGTTGGTGGCGATCACCGCGTCCATACCCGACTCCAGCAGGGCGCTGGCGACCAATACCGTTTCCTCATCGCTCATGTCGGGGGCAATCTTGATCGCCAGCGGCACGCGCTTGCCGTGAAGCTGCGTCAAGGCTTCCTGACGCAAGCGCAAGGCTTCAAGCAACTGCTTGAGTGAATCGCCGAATTGCAGGCTGCGCAGGCCCGGGGTGTTGGGCGAGCTGACGTTGACGGTGATGTAACTGGCGTGGGCGTACACCTTGTCCAGGCAGATGAGGTAATCATCCACGGCGCGCTCAACGGGCGTGTCGACGTTCTTGCCGATGTTGATGCCCAGCACGCCTTTGTACTGCGCGGCCTGCACTCGGCTGACCAGATGGTCGACGCCCAGGTTGTTGAAGCCCATCCGGTTGATGATGGCTTCGGCGTGGGGCAGACGGAAGACGCGCGGTTTCGGATTGCCCGGCTGAGGGCGCGGCGTGACGGTGCCGATCTCGACGAAACCGAAGCCCAGTTGCGAGAAGCCGTCGATGGCCGCGCCGTTCTTGTCCAGCCCCGCCGCCAGCCCGACCGGGTTGGGGAAGCGCAGGCCCATGACGGTCACCGGCAGCTGCATCGGTGCCTTGTTGAACAGGCCATTGAGCCCCAGACGCCCGCCCGCTCCGATCAGGTCGATGGACAGATCGTGGGAGGTTTCCGGGGAGAGTTTGAACAGTAACTGGCGGGCCAGGTTATACATGGGCGGGGGCGGCTCGATTGCGGCTGGGATCAGCGGCGGATTATAAACGCCGCTGCGGGCGAAGCGCGAGGCATGTCGAGAACTTTGCTTACAACCTCGACTCGCGCTGGCATATGGCTTGCTTAGTGTCCCGTATCGACTCGATCCAATGGCGGAGCGAGACACAGGACAATGACGTCGCTGTCGCCCCGGTTCAATCTGGGCGAGGCGGCGTTTTTTTTGGACGATCGGCAGCGCTGACTCGCGCTTCGGCCTCCACGCGGAATGGCAACCATGAATGACACGCTCACCCCCTCGCTGGCCTGGGTCAACGGCAGCGACGCACCGGAACTGGCCAGCGTCGACCTCGGTTTCATGGCGCTCACCGACAGCGCCTCGCTCATCGTCGCCGCGACCCAGGGCTTCGCCCAGCCCTATGGCCTGCACATCAACCTGCACCGTCAGACCTCGTGGGCCAACCTGCGCGACAAACTGGTCAGCGGACAATTGCACGCGGCCCACAGCCTCTATGGCCTGGTCTACGCCGTGCAACTGGGGCTGGCCGGGCCGGCGAAGCCCATGGCGGTGCTGATGGGGCTGAACCAGAACGGCCAGAGCATCAACCTGTCGAGGGCGCTGCAGGATGCCGGCGTGACCACTCCTGATGCACTCGATCGGCGCACGCACCAAAGCGACTCAAAACTGACCTTCGCCCAGACCTTTCCCACCGGCAATCACGCCCTGTGGCTTTATTACTGGCTTGCGAGCCAAGGCATTCACCCGCTTCATGATGTCGACAGCGTGGTGGTGCCGCCGCCGCAGATGGTCGAGCACTTGCAGGCCGGGCGCATCGACGGCTTTTGCGTCGGCGAGCCGTGGGGTGCCAGCGCGGTTCAGCAGAATCTGGGCTTCACCCTCGCGACGTCCCAGGCCATCTGGCCGGACCACCCGGAAAAGGTGCTGGCGTGCAGCCAGGAATTCGTCGAGCAATATCCGAACACGGCGCGGGCGCTGGTAATGGCGGTGCTTGAAGCCAGTCGCTTCATCGAAGAGAGCGCTGACAACCGGCGCAGCACCGCGCAATTGCTCAGCGCCGCCGAGTACGTCAATGCACCCGTCGGCGCCATCGAATCGCGGCTACTGGGCGAGTACGACGACGGGCTCGGCAACCGATGGCACGACCATCACGCCATCCGCTTCCATGGCGACGGTCAGGTGAACATGCCGTGGCTGTCTGACGGCATGTGGTTCATGACCCAGTTCCGCCGCTGGGGTTTGCTGCGCGAAGACCCGGATTATCTCGGCGTCGCCCGCAGCGTCCAGCAGCTTGGCCTGTACCGCGAGGCCGCCGAATCACTGGGCATCGCCGTGCCGCCGTCGCCCATGCGCAGCAGCCAGCTGATCGACGGCAAAATCTGGGACGGCAGCGAACCGGCGCGTTACGCCCGCAGCTTCAAGCTGCACGCGCTGGCCGATGCCGCCCTTTCTCATGCTGATCGCTGAGGGGACGCCAAGATGCTGCGAATCCTGCTGATCAACGACACCCCTAAAAAGGTCGGTCGCCTGAAAGCGGCGCTGACCGAAGCCGGCTTTGAGGTCATCGACGAATCCGGGCTGATCATCGACCTGCCCGCACGGGTCCAGGCCGTGCGCCCGGACGTGATCCTCATCGACACCGAGTCGCCGGGCCGTGACGTGCTGGAGCAAGTGGTGCTGGTCACCCGCGATCTGCCACGCCCTATCGTGATGTTCACCGACGAGCATGATCCGGCTGTAATGCGTCAGGCGATCAAGTCCGGGGTCAGCGCTTACATCGTGGAAGGCATTCACGCGCAACGCCTGCAGCCGATTCTGGACGTCGCCATGGCCCGCTTTGAAAGCGATCAGGACCTGCGCGCGCAACTGCATGCCCGCGATCAGCAACTGGCCGAACGCAAGCGCATCGAGACGGCCAAGGGTCTGCTGATGAAGATGAAGCAGTGCAACGAGGAAGAGGCCTACACCCTGATGCGACGCCAGGCCATGAGCCGGCAGCAGAAGCTGATTCAGGTGGCAGAGCAGATCATCGCCATGAGTGAGCTGTTGGGCTGAGCGCATCCAGGCCCGGACAACCTCGGTATGAATGGCTACACCCACTCTCTCTGTAGAGACCGGCCTTGGGTACGCCGAAAGTTGGGTGCCTCGCCGAGATCCACTGTAGGAGCGCGCTTGCCCGCGAACGCGGTGTGCCTGTGACGAACCCATCGCCTGACACTCTGCCTTCGCGGGCAAGCGCGCTCCTACAGGTTGAGTGGCCGGCGCCATTTGCTCGTTTGACGCATGCCCACTGTAGAGCCGGCTTGCTGCGGGGAGATCGGACGAAGACGTTCTGTCAGCTCTTCACATGTCAACCGACACGCTGCATTCGCCAGCAAGCCAGCATCTGCCGGCGTTGGTCATCCCGAAGGTAGGGTGCCTTGCCGAGATCCACTGTAGGAGCGCGCTTGCCCGCGAACGCGGTGTGCCTGTGACGAACCCATCGCCTGACACTCTGCCTTCGCGGGCAAGCGCGCTCCTACAGGTTGAGTGGCCGACGCTATTTGCTCGTTTGACGCACGCCCACTGCAGGAGCCGGCTTGCTGCGGGCCGCGATCGGACGAAGACGGTCTGTCAGCTCTTCACATGTCGACTGACACGCTGTATTCGCCAGCAAGCCAGCATCTGCCGGCTTTGGTCATCCCGAAGGTAGGGTGCCTTGCCGAGATCCACTGTAGGAGCGCGCTTGCCCGCGAACGCGGTGTGCCTGTGACGAAGAAATCGCCTGACACTCTGCCTTCGCGGGCAAGCGCGCTCCTACAGGTTGAGTGGCCGACGCCATTTGCTCGTTTGACGCACGCCCACTGCAGGAGCCGGCTTGCTGCGGGCCGCGATCGGACGAACACGGTCGGTCAGCTCTTCACATGTCGACTGACCCACTGCCTTCGCCAGCAAGCCGGCTCCTACGAAAAATGCCCAGGGCCCGCCGGATTCATGCAACCGGGAGCCTGGCGCGCATTTGGCCCACGGATTGCTAGGTAGAACCCAAAGGTAGCCAACGGCGGTTGCCCACTCACGACAAAGACGTCGCACCCCTTCGCGAAAGCGCACAGGGCTGCGGCGTTTTTTCGTTTTTGCCCTGAACACATCGGGGTGGGTGGAGTGCCGGTCTGGTGCTTCGCCTGCATGACCTGACCCGTAGCGGTGCGAGCAACACCTCCACCGAACACGAATCCCTGCAGATGAGGTGGTAGATGAACACGAGTTTCTGGAAAGCCGGCCATAAACCGACACTGTTCGCAGCGTTCCTGTATTTCGACCTGAGCTTCATGGTCTGGTACCTGCTCGGCCCGATAGCCGTGCAGATTGCCGCCGACCTGCACCTGACCACCCAGCAACGCGGCCTGATGGTCGCCACACCGATTCTGGCGGGAGCGGTGCTGCGCTTCATCATGGGCATGCTCGCCGACCAGTTGTCACCGAAGACCGCCGGGATCATCGGCCAGGTCATCGTCATCGCCGCGCTGCTGGGCGCCTGGCAACTGGGCATTCACAGCTATGAACAAGCGCTGCTGCTCGGCGTATTCCTTGGCATGGCCGGCGCGTCCTTCGCTGTGGCCCTGCCGCTGGCTTCGCAGTGGTACCCGCCGCAGCATCAGGGCAAAGCCATGGGCATCGCCGGGGCCGGCAACTCCGGAACGGTGTTCGCGGCATTGATCGCCCCAGTGCTCGCCGCCAGTTTCGGCTGGAACAACGTGTTCGGCTTCGCCGTAGCGCCGCTTTTGCTGACCCTCATCGCTTTCTCGCTCATGGCAAAAAACGCTCCCGAACGCCCCAAAGCCAAATCCATGAGTGACTATTTCAAAGCCCTGGGCGACCGCGACAGCTGGTGGTTCATGTTCTTTTACAGCGTGACCTTCGGCGGTTTCATCGGCCTGGCCAGCGCCCTGCCCGGTTATTTCAACGATCAATACGGCCTGAGCCCGGTGGCCGCAGGCTACTACACCGCCGCCTGCGTCTTTGGCGGCAGCATGATGCGGCCACTGGGCGGCGCCCTTGCCGATCGCTTTGGCGGGATTCGCACGCTGTCCGGCATGTACGCGGTCGCTGCGATCTGCATCGCTGCCGTCGGTTTCAACCTGCCCAGCTCCTGGGCCGCACTGGCGCTGTTCGTCGCGGCCATGCTCGGCCTCGGCGCTGGTAACGGCGCGGTATTCCAGTTGGTGCCACAACGCTTTCGCAAAGAGATCGGCGTCATGACCGGCCTGATCGGCATGGCCGGTGGCATCGGCGGTTTCCTGCTCGCCGCCGGACTTGGCGCCATCAAGCAGAACACCGGCGAGTACCAACTGGGCTTGTGGCTGTTCGCGTTCCTTGGCGTGCTGGCCTGGTTCGGCCTGATGAACGTCAAGCGTCGCTGGAGAACCACCTGGGGCTCGGCCGCTGTCACCGCCGCCCGTGTCTAGACCGTGAGCGTCAATCAGCCGCTGACGCCGGTCGCGAGCACTGCGACCGGCTTGCAACTGCGCGTCGCCGAGTTCAGCGCGACCGGTCCGCGGAAGGAGAATCAGGACGCTATACGCGTAGTAACTCCTGCCCCGGCGCTGGCCGCCAGCAAGGGTTGCCTGTTCGCCCTGGCCGACGGCGTCAGTCAATGCGCCGACGGCGGACTGGCGTCCCGGGCCACGCTCCAGGCGCTGGCCATGGATTACTACGCGACGCCGGAAACCTGGAGCGTCGCCCAGGCCCTTGACCGCCTGCTGCTGGCGCAAAACCGCTGGCTGCTGGCCAACGGCTTGTTGACCACCCTCAGTGCGCTGGTCCTGCGCGGGCGTCGCTTCACCCTCGCCCATGTCGGCGACTGCCGCGTGTATCGCTGGCACTCAGGGCAGCTGCAGCGAATCAGCCAGGACCACGTCTGGGAACAGCCGGACATGCAGCACGTCTTGAAGCGCGCGCTGGGTCTGGATCAATACGTGGTCATGGATTATCTGGACGGCGAGCTGCGCCAGGGCGAGCGCTTGCTGCTGGTCAGCGATGGCGTGTGGGCAACATTGGGCGATGACCGAATCGGCTCGATTCTCAATGAACAGGCAGACCTAGATACGGCTGTCCGAACGCTGGTCAACGCCGCGCATCTCTCGGGCAGCGCCGATAACGCGAGCGCCTTGCTGTTACAGGTGGAACAGTTGGGCTCGGACAGCCTGGGCGAAACGCTGCTGCAACTTCAGCAATGGCCTGTCCCACCGATCCTCAAGGCAGGACAGACCTTTGAAGGCTGGCAGGTCGAAACCCGTTTGAGCGACTCGCGACAATCCCTTCTGTATCGCGTACGCGACAGCCAACAGCACCCGTGGCTATTGAAGACACTGCCGCCCTCGCGCCTTGACGAGGCCGGCGCGGCGGAGGCCTTGTTGCTTGAAGAATGGTTCCTGCGTCGCGTGGCCGGTCGTTTCTTTCCCGAGCTTCACCCGCTAGGGCAGCGCCAGCATCTGTACTACGTGATGCGTGAGTACGCCGGCCAGAGCCTGGCTGACCTCTTTGATGAGGAAGGGCCGATGGCACTGTCGCCCTGGCTGAGTCTGGCCAGGGAATTGATCGCTGCAATTGGTCTGCTGCACCGGCGCAACATTATTCACCGCGACATCAAGCCGGAGAATCTGCTGCTCGAGCAGGCGGGAAGTTTGCGCATCCTGGATTTCGGGCTGGCCTACAGCCCGGGTTTGTCACTGAATCACAGTAGCGACGTGCCCGGCACGCCCAGCTTTATGGCCCCTGAAGCCTTCGAAGGCGCGGAACCCAGCCCAGGTTTCGACCTGTATGCCGCCAGCGTCACGCTGTATTTCCTGCTGACCGGCCACTACCCTTACGGCGAGATTGAACCCTTCCAGCGCCGCCGCTTCGGCAAGCCGCTGCCGGTGAGTCGTTACCGACCGGATGTCCCGGACTGGCTGGAACAGCATCTAGAGCGTGCCCTGCAGGCTGATCCGCTGAAGCGCTTCGAGACCGCCGAGCACTGGCTCGTGCACTTTCAACAGGGCGAACTATCGCCGCTGAATAAACGGACAATCCCACTGCTGGAGCGTGAGCCGCTTAAAGTCTGGCGCGCAGTTGCCTTGGTGTCGCTGCTGTTCAATCTGGTGTTGTGGGTGTTGGTACTGAAACGCTAATGAGGGCTTAGTCGTTCAAGGGTATTCGCTTAGATGGATCCAGATTCATCCGTTTTTTTCGCTTAGACAGCCAGACCGCAAATGAAGCAGGATCACCGGGGTCAAATCGCAGGCAAAGAAAAACCCGGCCTGAGCCGGGTTTTTCGTGAAGCGAGGCTAATTACTTAGCTTGGGCTTCTACTTGTGCTTCTACGCGACGGTTTACAGCGCGGCCAGCGTCAGTTGCGTTGTCAGCAACTGGGCGGGTTTCACCGTAGCCAACCGAGTTTACGCGGTTAGCGCCAACACCGTACTGGTTAACCAGGACTTGCTTAACGGCGTTTGCACGACGCTCGGACAGCTTCTGGTTGTAAGCGTCAGGACCGACGGAGTCAGTGTGACCTTCAACAGTGGTGGTGGTCTGTGGGTACTGCTTCATGAAGTCAGCCAGGTTCTTGATGTCGCCGTAGCTGTTTGGCTTCACAACCGACTTGTTGAAGTCGAATTTCACGTCCAGCTCAACACGTACGACTTCAGCTACAGCTGGGCAGCCGTTAGCGTCGACAGTCACGTTTGCTGGGGTGTCTGGGCACTTGTCAACGTTGTCGCAAACGCCGTCGTTGTCGCTGTCGGAGCACACTTCAGCTACTGGAGCCGGTGCTGCTTCAACTTTCTTCGAACCGCCGCCGAAGTTCACACCGATACCGACGCTTGGCGCCCACTCGGTGTCGCCCTGGTCGATGTTGTACTGAGCTTCAACGCCAGCACGGGCATAGAAGTTGTCAGTGAAGTACAGCTTGGCACCGCCGCCGATGTTGGCGAAGGTGGAGCGGTTACGACCGCCGCTGCCATTCTGACCGATGCTCTGATCGGAGAAACCAGCCGAGACGTACGGACGCAGCATGTCGCCCGGGTTGTTGAAGTGGTACAGAGCGTCCAGAGCGGTATCAGCGCCCTTGATGTTCTTGCCGTCGTCGCTACGGACGTTGTGCACTTCGTCGTAGCCCAGACGCAATTCAACGTCGTCGGTCAGGAAGTAGCCAACAGAACCGCCGAACAGGTTGCCGTCGTTTTTGAAGTTACGAGCGCTGTCGTACTGTTCTTTCTTGGCGAAGCCTTCGATTTCGACTGCGCCTTGGCCTTGTGCCAGAGCGCCGAACGAAGTTGCGGCAACAATAGTACCAATGGCCAAGCCCAAGGTGTTTTTCAGTTTCATCCGTTAAATCCCCATCTGGTGATTGTAAAGCAGTCCCCCTCAGCGAGAGACAACTCGTCGGCAAGTCTATCAGAACTTGCCTGCTCGTTAGAGATATTTGCACCGAGTTAAGTTTCGGTAAAGCCTGCAAATTTCTCACGTAATTTATCAAGTGCCCGTTTGTAACGCATTTTCGTGGCACTCAGGCCCATGTGCATGATGTCCGCGATCTCCTGAAACTCCAGCTCTGCGACGAATCGTAGCACCAGAATTTCCCTGTCGATCGGGTTCACATGCACAAGCCAACGATCAAGCCCGCCCTTTTCTTCTGGTTTCGGCGTCTTTTCTTCCGACGCTTCCTCGAGGGGGTCAAGACTCAAAGCGTCCAGCAACCGACGCTTTCGCCGCTCCTTCCTGTACTGCGTGATGCATTCGTTGTACGTGATGCTGTAGAGCCAGGTTTTGAACTTCGATTTACCCTCGAAGTTCTTCAAGCCATACAACACCTTAAGCATCACTTCCTGACAGACATCGTCAGCATCGCGATCGTTCCCCAGATACCGTGCACAGACGTTAAAAAGTGTCCGCTGGTAACGACGCATCAGTTCTTCGTAGGCCCGCGTCACATGAAACAGTTCGGCGTGCGAACGCGCAACCAGCTCCTCATCGGAGAGCTCGCGTGGGTCGTAGCGCAGAGAGGGCGTTTGAGCGTTATTCAAAACAAGTCGTGCCGACAGTCGGGTAGATGTCTGCCGCGCCCGGGAATCGCCCGGGTTTTGCGGCGGCATACATTAGCAGATTCGCCGGCTCAACGGCTGCTCACTCGCTGCTCGAGGAGTATCCTGTTGGACAAAGACACCAACTCGCCTTCCTCGGTCAGCAGGGTGGTCTTCACCGTGCCAATCTCTTCGATCTGCCCTTCAACCTCACCCACACGCACTTGTTGCCCTACCTGATACAACTCACGTACATAAATTCCTGCCAGGATCTGGCTCGCGATTTCGCGGCTTCCCAGTCCCATGGCCAGTGCAACGGCCAGACCAACGGTAATCAAACCGATAACGATTACATGGTTCAGCAGGTCGGTCTTGACCTCCAGCTGACTGATCGCCACCGATATACTGATGATAATCACCAGCCACTGGGCGATTCGCCCCAGGCCGGCCGAGTAATCCAGGCCTACGCCTTCGGCGGCGCCACGCACGATACCGTTGACCAACTGCGCCAGCAATACCCCGACCAGCAACACCAGCGCGGCGCCGAAAACTTTCGGCAGGTACAGCGCCAGCATGTCCAGCGTTGCGGAAACCCGCTCCAGCCCCAGCGATTCTGCCGCCGACACCAGAAAAATCAAGAGCACGAACCAATAGACGATCTTGCCGATCAAGGTCGAAATCGGGACCTGAATGCCCGCGCGGCTGATCAGCTTGGTCAAACCGGTGCCGCCCATCAGGCGATCCAGACCGAGTTTGGCCAACAACTTGGAAAGCAGGGTGTCGAGCAGTTTTGCAACCACGAAACCCAGAAGGACCACGACCAGCGCCCCGAACAGATTCGGAATAAAGTTCGCGACTTTGGTCCACAACGCAGTCATTGCAGTAACCAGGCTCTGCGTCCAGAGATCCAATTCCATATTCAATCAGCCTTGTCTTGTGCACCGGTACCGGTAAACGTGGTACCGGCACGTGTCGCCTTGCGGCGAGAAACGGGTGAAACGTGAGCGGAGCCGTTGTTCACGGCGATCATCAAAGCCTGCGTGCAACGCCCCAGAAGACTGAACAGATCACCAGCGCCCACCTGCCGGTTGGCGGTCTTCAACACTCGGCCCAGAACGGCATCGTCGTCCCGGCTGCTGGACGAAGCGTTGAGCATGTCGCGCAGTGATTCTTCAAACGGGTCGTGCATAGGCACCTCACGCAATGTCACTGAAAGACGCAGCCAATTCTGCCTGAGTCACACGACACACCTGAACGCCTTCCGTTTTTTGATCCTCATACCCAGCGCAATCGCTTGAACAGCCACATTTGTCCCACGGCGACGGCCAGTATCAACAGGCAGGCGTACACAAATCCGTAGGGATTTTCCGACCCCGGGATGCCGCCCACATTGATGCCCAGCAAACCGGTCAGGAAGCTCATCGGCAGGAAGATGCCAGTGATGACCCCGAACCGATAGATGGTCCTGTTCATGCGCTCGTTGCGACGCCTGTCTTCGGCCTCAAGCACCAGCCCCACGCGCTCTTTGGTTAATTCCAGCTCTTCAAGATAGCGCGTCAGGCTGTTGTTCAATTCGTTCCAGTAATCGGCATCGTCCTCCACAAACCACGGCATTTTGCTGCGCGTCATCTGCGCGTAGATCTCACGCTGGGGCGCAAGGAACCGACGCAATCCCGCCGCTCGCCGGCGGATGTGAACCATGTTGCCGTGCTCGGGCAGATACCGCTCGTCGGCATCTATGCGTTCTTCCATGTCATCGACCAGTTCGGTCAGCTCGCTGACCACCGCCTGGACCTTGTCGGTCAGAAACTGAGCCAGATACAGCAGCAATTCGGACGCCGTTTTCGGGCCCTTTCCTTCATTCAATGACGCAATCAGCTCATCGGTTGCCCGCAGTGAGCGCAGGCGCAACGAAATAACGCGCTGGGCGGCAGCAAAAATCCTCACCGAGACCATGTCTTCCGGCTCGGCGCCCGGGTTCAGGTTGATCCCGCGCAGGAACAGCAGCAACTCGTTGTCCGGCAAGGCCAGCAGGCGGGGCCGGGTGTTCTCTTCGAGCATCAGGTCACAGACGAATTCGCTAAGACCGCTGGTCTTGCGCAACCACGTCTGAGTCTGCGGGTGGCTGCGGTCCCAATGGAGCCACACACTTTCGTGGGGCTCCAGCTGCAGGCCATCCAGTGCAGTTCGGGGGATTGAACGCGCCCCGCCCTTTCCGTCCAAAACGAGGGCATGAACCAGCCCCCACTGCGCGTTTGTATCGTCGAACATTCCTATCCTTGCTGAGTGAATCGCTAATGGCGTAAAAGAATATTGAGGCCGGTCAGTCCGGCATCTTCAGTGCGCTGGGCGAGACGATGATGCCGTTGTTGTCGGCATAGATGAACTCACCCGGCCTGAACGTCACACCGCCGAAGGTCACCACTTTGCCCACATCACCCAGGCCACGTTTTTCGGTCTTTAGCGGATGACTGGCCAATGCCTGCACACCGAGGTCGGTCTGTGCCAGGACATCGACGTCACGCACACAGCCGAAAATCACCATGCCCTCCCAACCGTTTTTCGCCGCCTTTTCAGCGATCATGTCGCCGAGCAGAGCGCAACGCAGAGAACCTCCACCGTCCACTACCAGGACTTTGCCGTGTCCGGGCTGGTCGGCTTGCTCGCGCACGTGAGAATTGTCTTCGAAGCACTTGAGCGTGACGATCTCGCCGCCAAATGAATCACGGCCACCAAAGTTGCTGAACATCGGCTCTACCACCTGAACCCGCTCAGGGTAGGCGTCGCACAAGTCCGGGGTGATGTAATGCATGGGTAACTCCTGTCAGGAAAGCTCTGTGATGAGGGTAGACAGCCACTAGGATAGACGGCTACGAGAATAGGCGGCCTAAACGACCGACCCTCCACGCGCATTGCATCCTTTATATAGCACCTCAGGCACAACAGAAAATCTGACCAACGAGTCGCCACCAGCCGTTCGGCCCCGGTGTCGAGAATGGATGCAGCTTATCGCCAACGCTGTGTGCAAGGAATGGCCAGGCCCGTGACAATCACGGAGTTGCCATCATGTTCAGCATTGATTCAGGCTTTACCACCGCACCGTGCCGGTTCAGCCAGTCCGCCACACGGGGCCAGACCTGAGTTTGCGCGGCTTTGCTGACCAGCATGGGCACGTGACCGAAGTCTTCGCTGAAGCCATGTTCGCGGCCGAGCACGAGAAAGGTCCGATCATCGCTGCCAAAACGCTCGAAGAGCTGGCGGCAGGCCCATTCCGGGTCCTGATGATCGCCAGCGCCCGCCACACACAGCAGCGGAACTGTGACCTGTTGCAGCCCGCCCCACCAGTCATCCTTCTTGTGCCCGAAGCCGCCGAACAGGCCATGCCAGCGCATGCTTTCCAGAAGGACGCCCATGGGCTCGTCTTCCGGGCCGCGCTTGAAACGCGAGCCCGAAACGTGCTCGAAGCGCTTGAGCAGCAGTCGTGCAGCCCATTGCAGCGGCGGCACTTTGAGCGGCCAGTGGCTGCGGGTGACCTGACTGCCGAACAGCGCCACCGACGCCGCGTCGCCGGCGGTCAGATACTGCCCACCCAACGCCGCGGCGAGGGTCGTGCCGCCGAGGGAATGGCCGATCCAGTGCGGCGCGTCGCCGGTCTGCTCACGCACGAATGCGGCGATGGCCGGCAGATCAAAGCGCGCGTAGTCCGCGACGCAATTGGTTTTGTACGCACTGTTGCGTGCCGACAGACCGTGCCCACGCATTTCCGGGATCCACACATCGAACCCGGCACGGGCCAGATAGGCACCCAGGCCGATGCCTTTGGGCGAATACCAGAAGCGCCGGTTGGAAAAGCTGCCGTGCAGCAGGACCACCGGCACGCCTCGGGCATCCGGGGCCGAAACACGACCCAGCCGGGTGACGGCGATTTCGACGGTGAAATCCGGGCTATTGCCGGGCTTCAAACGGTAGACGTCCTCGGTCAGGTCGCCACGACGCTCGGCACTGATCAGGGCCACGGGGAAGAGAAGACTGCTGCTTTGCATGGTGCTCTTGCTGGACGCTCTCGATGGATGGGGGCTGGCAATTAGGCTGGGACAGCAGGTTGACGCTGCCAGCGCGCTGAAAATCACCCACAAAAAAGGGCGGATTCGTTAAAAACCGCCCTTTCGGGAAACCGGCCCATGGAAACGGGCCGGCATCTTACTCGATCTGCATCAGGTTGGAGCGTCCTCTCCAGACAGGAAGAACCAGGTTTCCAGTACCGAATCAGGATTGAGGGAAACGCTTTCGATCCCCTGCTCCATCAACCAGCGCGCCAGATCCGGGTGATCGGACGGGCCTTGGCCGCAGATGCCGATGTACTTGCCGGCCTTGTTACAGGCCTGAATGGCGTAGGACAGCAGCTTCTTGACCGCAGGATTACGCTCGTCGAACAGGTGGGCGATGATCCCGGAGTCACGGTCCAGACCCAGGGTCAGCTGGGTCAGGTCGTTGGAGCCGATGGAGAAACCGTCGAAGAACTCGAGGAATTCATCGGCCATCAGGGCGTTGGACGGCAGCTCGCACATCATGATGACGCGCAGGCCGTTCTCGCCACGGGCCAGACCGTTTTCGGCGAGCAGATCGATGACCTGGCTTGCTTCGCCCAGGGTGCGGACGAACGGCACCATGATTTCGACGTTGGTCAGGCCCATCTCGTTGCGCACGCGCTTGAGGGCGCGGCATTCGAGCTCGAAGCAGTCGCGGAAGTTTTCGCTGATGTAACGCGACGCGCCACGGAAGCCCAGCATCGGGTTTTCTTCTTCCGGCTCGTAGAGCTTGCCGCCAATGAGGTTGGCGTATTCGTTGGACTTGAAGTCCGACAGGCGCACGATGACTTTCTTCGGCGAGAACGCCGCCGCCAGGGTGCTGATGCCTTCGACCAGCTTCTCGACGTAGAACCCGACCGGATCGTTGTAACCGGCGATGCGCTTGTCGACGCTTTCCTTGATGTCCTGGGGCAGGTTGGCGTAGTTCAGCAGCGCCTTGGGGTGCACGCCGATCATGCGGTTGATGATGAATTCCAGACGCGCCAGGCCGATACCGGCGTTGGGCAGCTGGGCAAAGTCAAAAGCGCGATCGGGGTTGCCGACGTTCATCATGATCTTGAACGGCAGATCAGGCATGGCGTCGACGGAGTTCTGCTTGATGTCGAAGCCCAGCTCGCCCTCGAAGATGTAACCGGTGTCGCCCTCGGCGCAGGACACGGTGACGCCCTGACCTTCCTGCAACAGCTCAGTGGCGTTGCCGCAACCCACTACCGCCGGGATGCCCAACTCGCGAGCGATGATCGCCGCGTGGCAAGTACGCCCGCCGCGGTTGGTAACGATGGCGCTGGCGCGCTTCATGACCGGTTCCCAGTCCGGGTCGGTCATGTCGGAGACCAGCACGTCGCCGGGCTGGACCTTGTCCATCTCGGACACGTCTTTGATGATCCGCACTTTGCCGGCGCCGATGCGCTGGCCGATGGCGCGGCCTTCCACCAGCACGGTGCCCTTCTCTTTGAGCAGGTAACGCTCCATGACGTTGGCCGAGGTGCGGCTTTTCACGGTCTCGGGACGCGCCTGCACGATGTACAGCTTGCCGTCGTCGCCGTCTTTGGCCCACTCGATGTCCATCGGGCACTGGTAATGCTTTTCGATGATCATCGCCTGGCGCGCCAAGTTGCTGACTTCCTCGTCGCTGAGGCAGAAACGCGCGCGATCGGCCAGGTCGACGTCGATGGTCTTGACCGATTTGCCGGCCTTGGCCTCTTCGCCGTAGATCATCTTGATTGCCTTGCTGCCCAGGTTGCGGCGCAGGATCGCCGGGCGACCGGCTTCAAGGGTGTTTTTGTGAACGTAGAACTCGTCCGGGTTGACCGCGCCCTGAACGACGGTCTCGCCCAGGCCGTAGGCGCCGGTAATGAACACCACGTCGCGGAAACCGGATTCGGTGTCCAGGGTGAACATGACGCCGGCGGTGCCGGTTTCAGAACGCACCATGCGCTGCACGCCAGCGGACAGCGCCACCAGCTTATGGTCGAAGCCCTGGTGCACGCGGTAGGAAATGGCGCGGTCGTTGAACAGCGACGCGAAGACTTCTTTCGCCGCGCGGATCACGTTTTCGACGCCGCGGATGTTCAGGAAGGTTTCCTGCTGACCGGCGAACGAAGCGTCCGGTAAATCTTCTGCGGTGGCGGAAGAGCGCACGGCCACGGCGATGTCCGGGTTGCCCGCCGAGAGTTCGGCGAAGGCGGTGCGGATTTCGGCGTTGAGCTTCTCGGGAAATTCAGCCTCCATGATCCACTGACGGATCTTCGCGCCGGTTCTCGCCAGCTCGTTGACGTCGTCGACATCCAGTGCGTCGAGGGCCTGATGGATCTGATCGTTCAGGCCACTCTGCTCAAGGAAATCACGGTAGGCCTGAGCGGTAGTGGCAAAGCCACCGGGAACGGACACGCCTGCGCCCGCCAGGTTGCTGATCATCTCGCCGAGGGATGCGTTCTTGCCCCCCACGTGCTCAACATCATGTTTGCCGAGCTTATCGAGGGAAACTACGTACTCTACCAAGGTGATCTCTCCACTAACCGGTTATTGTTGGGAAACGCTTTGGTGCGGGAATCGCGGCGATTGAAAACGGGTAGACTGCGGCCAGCCATGGCCCACAAGCCGGCCTATCATATCCACAAATGGTCATTAGCTTAAGGCCCCGGGGCGCAAATGAAACGATCCGCTTTTTTCATCTCCGATGGCACCGGCATCACCGCCGAAACACTGGGCCAGAGCCTGTTAGCGCAATTTGAGAACATTACATTCAACAAGTTCACGCGGCCCTACATCGACAGCGTCGAGAAGGCGCGGGCCATGGTGCAGCAAATCAACAAGGCCGCCGAGAAGGACGAAGCCCGCCCGATCATCTTCGATACCATCGTCAATCAGGACATCCGCGAGATTCTCGCGACCTCCGACGGCTTCATGATCGACATCTTCTCGACCTTCCTCGCCCCGCTGGAGCTGGAGCTTAGTTCACACTCTTCCTACTCGGTGGGGAAATCCCACTCCATCGGGCACAACTCCAATTACATGGAGCGGATCGAGGCGGTGAACTTCGCGCTGGACAACGACGACGGCGCCAGAACCCATTACTACGACAAAGCCGACATCATTCTGGTGGGTGTGTCGCGCTGCGGCAAAACCCCGACCTGCCTGTACATGGCCATGCAGTTCGGCATCCGCGCGGCCAATTACCCGTTGACCGAAGACGACATGGAGCGCCTGCAGTTGCCCGCTGCGCTGAAGCTGCACCGGGACAAGCTGTTCGGCCTGACCATCGACCCCGATCGCCTGACCGCGATCCGCCACGAACGCAAACCCAACAGCCGTTACGCCAGCTACGCCCAGTGCGAGTTCGAGGTACGCGAAGTTGAGGGCCTGTTCCGCCGCGAAAACATCCCGCACATCAATTCCACGCATTTTTCGGTCGAGGAAATCTCGGCGAAGGTGCTGGTGGAGAAAGGCGTCGAGCGGCGGTTTAAATAAGCGCGCAGCTCAAACACTGTGGGAGCCGGCTTGCTGGCGAACCGATCCATCACACACTGTTTTCAGTGCCTGACACACCGCATTCGTCCGAACGCGGCCCGCAGCAAGCCGGCTCCTACGGATTTCCGTGCTCAATGAAACCGAGCTTTCAGCCCGGCACGCGCACCCATCCTTCCATCAACACCCGCGCGCTGCGGCTCATGATGGCTTTTTTGACTTGCCATTCGCCGTCGACCGACACCGCCTCAGCGCCAACGCGCAGGGTGCCGGAGGGGTGGCCGAAACGCACGGCGCAGCGCTCGCCGCCGCCCGCTGCCAGATTGACCAGCGTCCCCGGAATCGCTGCCGCCGTGCCGATAGCCACTGCCGCGGTGCCCATCATCGCGTGGTGCAGCTTGCCCATGGACATGGCGCGGACCAGCAAATCGGTGTCCTCGGGGGCGACCCGCTTGCCGCTGGAAGACAGGTACTCGGCGGGCGCGGCCACGAACGCCACTTTGGGCGTGTGCTGACGCGTGGCTGCCTCCTCAACCGTCCCGATCAGCCCCATGCGCACGGCGCCGTAGGCCCTGATCGTTTCGAACATGCTCAGGGCCTTCGGGTCGCTGTTGATCGCGTCCTGCAATTCGCTGCCCGTATACCCGATATCACGGGCGTTGACGAAGATCGTCGGGATACCGGCATTGATCATCGTCGCCTTGAACGTCCCCACACCCGGCACTTGAAGCTCGTCCACGAGATTGCCGGTGGGGAACATCGAACCCCCTGCGCCCTCCTCGTCCGCCGCCGGGTCCATGAATTCCAGCTGCACTTCCGCCGCCGGAAAGGTCACGCCGTCGAGCTCGAAATCGCCGGTTTCCTGAACCGCCCCGTCGGTCATCGGCACATGGGCGATGATGGTTTTGCCGATGTTGGCCTGCCAGATGCGCACCACCGCCACGCCGTTCCGGGGAATGCGCGCCGGGTCAACCAGACCGTTGCTGATGGCGAACGGGCCGACCGCCGCCGACAGGTTGCCGCAATTGCCGCTCCAGTCGACGAAGGGTCTATCGATGGCAACCTGGCCAAACAGGTAATCGACGTCGTGATCGGCTTTCTCGCTCTTCGACAGGATCACCGTTTTGCTGGTGCTCGACGTTGCGCCGCCCATGCCATCGATCTGCTTGGCGTAGGGGTCGGGACTGCCGATCACCCGCAGCAACAAGGCGTCACGGGCCGGGCCTGGAGCTTGCGCGGCTTCGGGCAGGTCGTCCCGGAGGAAAAACACGCCCTTGCTGGTGCCGCCGCGCATATAGGTCGCGGGAATCTTGATCTGTGCTGTGGAAGCCATGAACTGTTCCTTCTAATTCTTTCTTATATAGAGAGCAGAGCGCGCGGCGGCTCAGGCGACGGCCGAGGATTCGAGGAAGTCCTGGGCGAAGCGTTGCAACACGCCGCCGGCCTCGTAGATCAACACCTCTTCCCCGGTGTCCAGACGGCAGGTCACCGGCACCTCTACGCGCTCGCCATTCTTGCGCTGGATGATCAGGGTCAGCGTGGCGCCCGGCGTACGCTCGCCGATCACGTCGTAGGTTTCACTGCCATCGATGCCCAGGGTCAGGCGATTGGTGCCCGGCTTGAACTCCAGCGGCAGCACGCCCATGCCCACCAGATTGGTGCGGTGGATGCGCTCGAAGCCTTCGGCGACGATGACTTCGACGCCCGCCAGGCGCACGCCCTTGGCGGCCCAGTCCCGGGACGAACCCTGGCCGTAATCGGCGCCGGCAATGATGATCAGCGGCTGCTTGCGCGCCATGTAGGTTTCGATGGCCTCCCACATCCGCGTGACCTGGCCTTCCGGCTCGACGCGCGCGTAGGAACCCTGCTTGACCTTGCCGTTCTCCACCACCATTTCATTAAACAGCTTGGGGTTGGCGAACGTGGCGCGCTGGGCCGTCAGGTGATCGCCGCGGTGGGTGGCGTAGGAGTTGAAGTCCTCCTCCGGCAGGCCCATTTTTTCCAGGTATTCGCCGGCGGCACTGTCGAGCATGATCGCGTTGGACGGCGACAGGTGATCGGTGGTGATGTTGTCCGGCAGCACCGCCAGCGGGCGCATGCCACGGAGGGTTCGCTCACCGGCGAGCGCGCCTTCCCAATAAGGAGGGCGGCGAATGTACGTGCTCATCGGGCGCCAGTCGTACAGCGGCGCGACTTTCGGGCCGGTGTCTTCGTGAATGGCGAACATCGGGATGTACACCTGACGGAACTGCTCCGGCTTGACCGAGGCTTTCACCACCTGGTCAATCTCCGCGTCGCTCGGCCAGAGGTCTTTCAGGCGGATTTCTTCGCCATTGGGGCCGAGGCCCAGCACGTCTTTCTCGATATCGAAGCGGATGGTTCCGGCGATGGCGTAGGCCACTACCAGCGGCGGTGAGGCCAGAAACGCCTGCTTGGCGTAAGGGTGAATGCGCCCGTCAAAGTTGCGGTTGCCCGACAACACCGCCGTGGCGTACAGATCGCGGTCGATGATTTCCTGCTGGATCACGGGGTCCAGCGCGCCGGACATGCCGTTGCAGGTGGTGCAGGCGAACGCGACGATGCCGAAACCCAGTTGCTCCAGCTCGCCGGTCAGCCCTGCTTCATCCAGGTACAGCGCGACGGTTTTCGAGCCCGGCGCCAGGGACGATTTGACCCATGGTTTGCGCGTCAGCCCTAGGCGATTGGCGTTGCGCGCCAGCAGGCCTCCGGCGATGACGTTGCGCGGGTTGCTGGTGTTGGTGCAGCTGGTGATGGCAGCGATGATCACCGCGCCGTCCGGCATTTCGCCCGGGGTTTCTTCCCACGGCGCCGCGATGCCTTTGGCGGCCAGATCGGCGGTGGCTACACGTGCGTGGGGGTTGGACGGCCCGGCCATGTTGCGCACCACGCTGGACAGGTCGAAATACAGCACGCGCTCGTATTCGGCGGTGACCAGGCTGTCGGCCCAGAGCCCGGTGTGGCGGGCGAAGGCTTCAACCAGCTGCACTTGCTGGTCTTCGCGACCGGTCAGCCGGAGGTAGTCGATGGTCTGTTGATCGATGCTGAACATGGCCGCAGTGGCGCCGTATTCGGGGGCCATGTTCGAGATGGTCGCGCGGTCGCCGAGGGTCAGCGCGCGGGCGCCCTCGCCGTAGAACTCAAGGTACGCGCCGACGACCTTTTGCTGACGCAGGTATTCGGTGAGCGCGAGCACCACGTCGGTGGCGGTAATGCCCGGCTGCGGACGACCCGACAGCTCGACGCCAATGATGTCCGGCAGGCGCATCCACGAGGCGCGGCCGAGCATGACGTTCTCGGCTTCAAGGCCGCCGACGCCAATGGCGACGACGCCCAGCGCATCAACGTGAGGCGTGTGGCTGTCGGTGCCGACCAGGGTGTCCGGGAAGGCGACGCCATTCAGCGTCTGAATCACCGGTGACATCCGCTCCAGATTGATCTGATGCATGATGCCGTTGCCCGGCGGGATCACCTCGACGTTCTTGAAGGCTTGCTTGGTCCAGTTGATGAAGTGGAAACGGTCTTCGTTGCGACGGTCTTCAATCGCCCGGTTCTTGCTGAACGCGTCCGGGTCGTAGCCCCCGCATTCGACGGCCAGCGAGTGGTCGACGATCAATTGCACCGGCACCACCGGATTGACCTGGGCGGGGTCGCCGCCCATGTCGGCGATGGCGTCGCGCAAGCCGGCCAGATCAACCAGCGCGGTCTGGCCGAGAATGTCGTGGCAGACCACGCGGGCCGGAAACCACGGGAAATCGAGATCGCGCTTGCGTTCGATCAACTGCGTGAGCGAGGCCGTCAGCGTCGTCGGATGGCAACGGCGCACCAGGTTTTCGGCGAGCACGCGGGAGGTGTACGGCAGCGTGGCGTAGGCGCCGGGCTTGATCGCATCGACCGCCGCGCGGGCGTCGAAGTAATCCAGCACAGTGCCGGGCAGGGCTTTGCGGTATTCAGTGTTCATCGTCAGGACTCGATCACGGAAAAGTTACGGGTGGAGAGCCCCGTGGAACTCTCCTTTCCCCATCAGCGCTGTTCGATGGGCACGAATTTGCGCTGTTCGACGCCGATGTATTCGGCGCTCGGTCGGATGATGCGGTTGTTGGCGCGCTGTTCGAAGACGTGGGAGGCCCAGCCGGTCAGGCGCGAGCAGACGAAGATCGGGGTGAACAGCTGGGTCGGGATGCCCATGAAGTGGTACGCCGAGGCGTGATAGAAGTCGGCGTTGGGGAAGAGTTTCTTCTGCTCCCACATGGTCTTGTCGATGGCTTCGGAGACCGGGAACAGCACCGTGTCGCCCACTTCCTCCGCAAGCTTTTTCGACCAACCCTTGATCACCTCGTTACGCGGGTCGTTGTCCTTATAGATCGCGTGGCCGAAGCCCATGATCTTGTCCTTGCGCTCCAGCATCGCCAAAGTGCCCTTTGTCGCTTCTTCGGCTGAGGAAAACTTCTGGATCATCTCCATCGCCGCTTCATTGGCGCCGCCATGCAAAGGCCCGCGCAGGGTGCCAATGGCCGCCGTGATGCAGGAAAACAGGTCGGACAGGGTCGATGCACAGACCCGGGCGGTGAACGTGGAGGCGTTGAACTCGTGCTCGGCGTAGAGAATCAGCGACACATCCATGACCTTGCGGTGCAGTTCGCTCGGCGCCTTGTCCAGCAACAGCTTCAGGAAGTGCCCGGCGATGGACACCTCGTCGGTGACGCAGTCGATGCGCTTGCCTTCGTGGCTGAAGCGGTACCAGTAGCACATGATCGCCGGGAACGCGGCGAGCAGCCGGTCGGTGGAATCGAGCTGCTGGGCGAAGCTGGCTTCGGGCTCGAGATTGCCGAGCATCGAGCAGCCGGTGCGCATCACGTCCATGGGGTGGGTGTCGGCGGGAATGCGCTCCAGCACTTCTTTCAACGCCAGGGGCAGGTCACGCAGCCCCTGGAGTTTTGTCAGGTAGCCGTCGAGTTGCGCCTGGGTCGGCAGTTCGCCGTACAACAGCAGGTAGGCGACTTCCTCGAAACGGGCGTCGGCGGCGAGTTCACGCACGTCATAGCCGCGGTAGGTCAATCCGGCGCCGGCCTGGCCGACGGTGGACAACGCGGTCTGCCCGGCCACCTGGCCCCGCAGGCCTGCGCCGCTCAATACTTTTGCTTCAGCCATTGCTGTCTCCAGTCTTGTAGTTGTGTGGGAATCGGCAATTCTTTCCAGTTCGCAAGATGCTTCATCTGTAGGAGCGCGCTTGCCCGCGAAGGCGTCGTGTCAGCACCCACAAGGTCAGCTGATTGAATGCATTCGCGGGCCAGCGTGCTCCTGCAAAGGTGCGAAATCAGCCCTTCTTCTGCGCAAACAGTGCATCGAGCTTCTGCTCGAAGGCGTGGTAGTCGATGCGCTCGTACAGCTCCATGCGCGTCTGCATGGTGTCGACGACGTTCTTCTGGGTGCCGTCGCGGCGGATTGCGGTGTAGACGTTTTCGGCAGCCTTGTTCATCGCCCGGAACGCCGACAGTGGATACAGCACCAGCGCGACTTCGGCGGACTTCAGCTCGTCGGTGGTGAACAGTGGCGTCGAGCCGAATTCGGTGATGTTGGCGAGAATCGGCGCCTTCACCCGTGAGGCAAACAGCTTGTACATCTCAAGCTCGGTGATCGCTTCCGGGAAGACCATGTCCGCGCCCGCTTCGATGCACGCGGCGGCACGGTCCAGTGCTGATTCCAGCCCTTCCACCGCCAGCGCATCGGTGCGCGCCATGATCACGAAACTGTCGTCGGTTCGCGCATCGACCGCCGCCTTGATCCGATCAACCATCTCCTGCTGCGAGACAATTTCCTTGCCGGGCCGATGACCGCAGCGCTTGGCGCCCACCTGGTCTTCGATGTGCATCGCCGCCGCGCCGAACTTGATCATCGACTTCACCGTACGCGCCACGTTGAACGCCGAGGCACCGAAACCGGTGTCGACGTCCACCAGCAGCGGCAGGTCGCAGACGTCAGTGATGCGGCGCACGTCGGTGAGCACGTCGTCCAGGCCGGTAATGCCGAGGTCCGGCACGCCCAGCGAACCCGCCGCGACACCCCCGCCGGACAGGTAAATCGCCTTGAAGCCGGCCCGTTGCGCCAGCAGCGCATGGTTGGCATTGATCGTGCCGACCACCTGCAGCGGGTGCTCGCTGGCAACGGCGTCACGGAAGCGTTGGCCGGGAGTGGTTCTTGTGGTCATTGTTCACCTCGGGCAGTGGCAGCGTGGAAGTGCTGCTCAATATTGCGTTTGGACGCGGCGATGTGACGGCGCATCAGCAGCTCGGCCAGCTCACCGTCACGTTCGGCGATGGCGTCGAGAATACGGTGGTGCTCGGCGAACGCCTGGCGCGGGCGGTTGGGCGTCGTCGAGAACTGGATGCGGTACATGCGCACCAGTTGGTACAGGTCATCGCAGAGCATCTGGGTCAGGGTGCTGTTGCGCGCGCCCTGGATGATCCGGTAGTGAAAGTCGAAGTCGCCTTCTTGCTGGTAATAGCCGACACCGGCCTGAAAGGCGCTGTCGCATTCGTGGGTTTCCAGCACCCGGCGCAGCTCGTCGACTTCTTCAACGGTCATGCGCTCGGCGGCCAGGCGACAGGCCATGCCTTCGAGGGATTCGCGGATTTCGTACAGCTCGACCAGCTCGGCATGGCTCAAGGAAACCACGCGAGCGCCGACGTGGGGGACGCGCACCAACAGGCGCTGGCCTTCAAGCCGGTGAATGGCCTCGCGCAACGGTCCGCGGCTGATGCCGTAGGTGCGCGCCAGTTCGGGCTCGGAGATCTTGCTGCCGGGGGCGATGTCGCCCTTGACGATGGCCGCCTGTATACGGCGAAAAACATTCTCCGATAGCGTCTCGGCATCGACCGGCGAGGGAGGCAGGATTGCTGCTGCATCCAACATTGTTGACACCTACTGACTGAATGCCAGCAAATCTAGCGAAAGAAGCCAGATCCGTCAAAGCTAAAAGGGTGATTGTCGACAATCGTCTAAGGGCGACACATTTTCACGAAGTGCCAGACAGTGCCTATCCACACCGCCCTTCGCTCGCGCCATAAAAGCTTCATGCTAGAATGCCGGCCGCTTCAGACCGCCGACGCGGGCAGCAGGCCGCTTTTGCAGGAACGGCAGCCCTGGGTCAAACCAAATCCCCATTTCGACGTCAAAGCAGCTCTTTCTCTCTTCATCGCGCCTGGACTTATGAGCCGCCACCCTCTTCTCTTCCTCTTATCCCTGTACGTGCCAGGCTTCTTTATGCCCGGACTTTTTCTGCCCGGGATCGTCCTGGCCGCTGAAAAAACGGTGTACGGCCTGAACGAATATGCCGAGCTTGCCGACATCGACCTGCAGGTCGCAGCCAAGCTGGACACCGGCGCCAAAACCGCTTCCCTGAGCGCCCGCGACATCAAACGCTTCAAGCGCAATGGCGAATCCTGGGTGCGCTTTTACCTGGCCATCGACGACGCCCACGAACACCCCATCGAACGCCCCCTGGCCCGGGTCAGCAAGATCAAGCGCCGCGCGGGTGATATCGACGCCGATGACGACAAGAAATACACCGCCCGCCCGGTCATCAGCCTGGATGTCTGCATGGGCGCGGCGCTGCGCACCATAGAAGTGAACTTGACCGACCGCAGTGCATTCCAATACCCGCTTTTGATTGGCTCCGAAGCCCTCAAGCACTTCGACGCGCTGGTCGATCCAAGCCTGAAATACGCAGCAGGCAAGCCTGCCTGCGTCACCGACGCTAAAACCGCAGAGTAACGACATGCGCTCTCTTACCCTCCATCTGAAGATCCTGATCGCGACCCTCGTCACGCTGGGCATCGCGATCACGGCTTATCAGATACTGGTGCTCGGCATTCCGGTGACCGAAGACGAAACCGACGACCTGTGGAATATCGACGCCAAGGTCGAGTTCGTGGCCAACCCGAAAGACACGGTCAAGGTGCAGATGTACGTGCCGCCGCTGTCCCGCGATTACATCAGCCTCAACGAAAGCTTCATCTCCAATAACTATGGCGTGAACGTCAACCGTGCCGACGGCAACCGCAAGGTCACCTGGTCCGCGCGACGGGCCACCGGTAATCAGACGCTGTACTACCGACTGGTATTGACCAAGCGCTACAGCGGCGAGAAAGCCAAGATCAAGGGGCCGATCTTTCGCGACAGCGTGGTTGTCGAAGGCCCGGAAAAAATCGCCGCCGACGCCCTGCTGGCACCGATCCGGCAGCATTCCGCCGACGTCGAAACCTTCGTCAGCGAAGCCATCAAGCGTGTCAACAATCTGAGCGACGACAACGTCAAGCTGCTACTGGCCGGCGATACGTCGGTGGCGAACAAGGCGCGGATCACCGAGATCCTGCTGTCCATCGCCCATGTGCCGGTGGAGAAAGCCCATACCATTCGTTTGGTCGCCGATCAGCCGCAGTCGCCCGAACTGTGGCTGCGCAGCTTCAATGGCAAGGACTGGCTGTATTTCAATCCGGAAACCGGCGAAGCAGGCCTGCCCCAGGACCGCCTGCTGTGGTGGATCGGTAACGACAACCTGATCTCCGTCGAAGGCGGCAAGAAGGCCACGGTCAACTTCAGCCTGAACAACAGCGAGATGAACGCGATTCGTCTGGCCAAGCTGACCGATGAAAGCACCGACGCCGACTTCCTCGAGTACTCGCTTTACAGCCTGCCGCTGCAAACCCAGCAGACCTTCATGATCATGGTGATGATCCCGATCGGCGTGCTGGTGATCCTGATCCTGCGTAACCTCGTAGGCCTGCAGACGCTCGGGACCTTCACCCCGGTGCTGATTGCGCTGGCGTTCCGCGAGACCCAGCTGGGATTCGGCATCGTGTTGTTCACCATCATCACGGCGCTGGGCCTGTCCCTGCGTTCGTACCTTGAACACCTCAAGCTGCAAATGCTGCCGAGGCTGTCGGTGGTGCTGACCTTCGTGGTGGTGCTGATCGCCGCCATCAGCCTGTTCAGCCACAAGCTGGGCCTGGAGCGCGGGCTGTCGGTGGCGCTGTTCCCGATGGTGATTCTGACCATGACCATCGAACGCCTGTCGATCACCTGGGAAGAACGCGGCGGCGGCCATGCGATGAAGGTCGCCATCGGCACGCTGTTCGCGGCGTCTCTGGCGCACATCATCATGAGCATCCCGGAGTTCATCTACTTCGTGTTTACGTTCCCGGCCATCCTGCTGATTCTGGTGGGCTTCATGCTGGCGATGGGGCGTTATCGCGGTTATCGGCTGACCGAGCTGGTCCGCTTCAAGGCCTTTCTCAAGGAAGACGCCGAGCGGGAACACCATAAATGATCGGCTGGTGGAAAACCTGGAAGGCGCTGGAAGCCAAGGGGATCATGGGCATCAACCGGCGTAACGCCGACTACGTGCTCAAATACAACAAGCGCAGCCTCTACCCCATCGTCGATGACAAGATCATCACCAAGGAGCGGGCCGTCGCGGCGGGCATTCATGTGCCCGAGATGTACGGGATCATTTCCACCGAAAAGGAAATCGACACGCTCGACACGATTATCGGCGGGCGCAGCGATTTCGTCATCAAGCCCGCCAAAGGCGCGGGCGGCGACGGCATTCTGGTCATCGCCGACCGTTTCGAAGAGCGTTTCCGCACGATTTCCGGGCGCATCATCAGCCACGACGAAATCGAGCATCAGATTTCCAGCATCCTCACCGGGCTGTATTCGTTGGGTGGCCATCGCGATCGTGCGCTGATCGAATACCGGGTCACACCCGACCAGATCTTCAAGAGCATCAGCTACGAAGGCGTTCCGGACATCCGCGTGATCGTGCTGATGGGTTACCCGGTGATGGCCATGCTGCGCCTGCCGACCCGGCAGTCCGGCGGCAAGGCCAACCTGCACCAGGGCGCCATCGGTGTCGGCGTTGATCTGGCCACCGGCCTGACGCTGCGCGGCACCTGGCTGAACAACATCATCAGCAAGCATCCCGACACCACCAATGCGGTGGATGGCGTGCAACTGCCGAACTGGGACGGTTTCATGAAGCTCGCGGCAGAGTGCTACGAGCTGTGCGGCCTGGGCTATATCGGCGTCGACATGGTGCTGGACCAGGACCGTGGGCCGCTGATTCTGGAGCTCAACGCGCGGCCGGGGCTCAACATCCAGATCGCCAACGACTGCGGGCTGACTCACCGGACCGTGGCGGTGGAGAAGCGGCTCGAAGAGCTGGCGGCGGACGGTGTTCAGGAAAGCCCGGAAGAGCGCGTCAAGTTTGCTCAGGGGTTGTTCGGGCACGTTTGAGCATTCGCCTGTTGGTTACCCTGTTCGGCACTTGCCTTCCAGCCTCGCGCTATGGGGATCGCCGAATCGACTTCAGGAGCGCGCTTGCCCGCGAAAATATCTGCCCTGACACCTACGTGCCTGACCCACCGCATTCGCGGGCAAGCGCGCTCCTACCCGGTATATCGGCAACGTCCAGCTCTTCGGCGGATGAAAATTCGTAGGAGCCGGCTTGCTGGCGAACGCGGTCAGTCAGAAACGACGATATCGCCTGACCCGGCGGATTCGCCAGCAAGCCGGCTCCTACAAATTGTGCGTGCGTTGAGCAGTCAGGTGTTCAAGATCGAAGATCCCAAATCTCGCCGGGATCGCGTGTAGCCGTTCATAGCCCACCCCATTGAAAATGAAGATTCACCCCATGCGGCATCCCGTCCCTAGAGAACCCTCGCCCATCGCTGTATAGTTTTTTACACACCGAAACAATGAGTAACAGATGTCCCCTTCCAAGCTTTATTCCCCTCTGTTGCTCAGCCTGTTGGCGTTGATCATGACGACCGTCTGTGCGCTGTCATTGGGCCGCTATCAAATTTCAATCCACGAATTCAGCACATTCATCGCAACGATGGTGGGCCTCAGCGACATGCCCGCCCAGCGCTACGACCTGCTTCACAGCCTGATCATCGAGTCGCGGCTGCCTCGGGTCATCGCCGCCGTGCTGGTGGGCGCCGGGCTTTCTGTTTCGGGCGCGGCGTATCAGGGCGTGTTCCGCAACCCGCTGGTGTCGCCAGGCTTGCTGGGGGTGTTGAGCGGCTGTGCGTTCGGCGCTGCGCTGGGGATCATCGGGCACCTGCCGCCCCTTGCTGTTGCGCTGGTGGCGTGCGTCACCGGGCTCATCGCCGTGGCGGTCGGTCTGGGCATTGCCCATATGTTTGAGTCCCCCTCGATTCTGCTGCTGGTGCTCGGCGGCATTGTCGCGAACGCCCTCTTCACCTCGCTGCTGTCCATCGCCCAATACATGGCCGATCCGGTGGATCAGTTGCCGAGCATCGTTTATTGGCTGCTTGGCAGCCTCAGTGCCGTCGACGTGCAGGCGCTGTGGATCATCGGCCCGACTCTGGCTATGGCCATCCTGCTGCTGTGCCTGACCGGCCGCGCCATCGATGCGCTTTCCCTGAGTGATGACGAGGCCCTGAGCCTGGGCGTGCCGGTGGAGAAGATCCGTGGCGGCCTGATTGTCCTGACTACGCTGATCTGTGCGCTCACTGTCAGTCTGGCGGGCATGGTCGGCTGGATCGGCCTGCTGATTCCGCACCTGGCGCGCTTGCTGGTCGGCCCCGGCAATACGCGTCTGCTGCCCCTCAGCGCCTGCCTGGGCGGAATCTTCCTGCTGGCCGCCGACGGCGTCGCTCGCAGCGTGTCGGCGGGAGAAATCCCCCTCGGCATCATCACCGAGCTGTTCGGCGCGATCGCCTTTGTGCTGGTGTTGCACCGCGTGCGCAAGGGCTGGTTATGAAGCGCTTGCAGGCCCGTCAACTCAGCTATCGGATCGGCGACCGTGTGATCCTCGACAACGTCTCGCTGGACATTGCCGCCGGCGACAACATTGCCCTGCTGGGGGCGAACGGCGCCGGAAAAAGCACGTTGATGAGGCTGCTGCTGGGGTTGCAGACGCCCCACTCAGGTGAGGTCCTGATCGACGGCCAGCCGATACGCTCGATGAAGCGCCGCGCAGTGGCCCGGCAGGTCGCCTACGTGCCGCAAAGTCACGTGCCGAGCTTTCCGTTCAGCGTCGCCCACATCGTCGGCCAAGGCCGGTTGCCGACCGTGGGCCTGGGCCATGCACCCAGCTGCGACGAAATCACCTCGGTGCAGCAGGCCCTGACCGAGCTGGGCATCCTGCACCTGAGTGACCGGCCGTACACCGAGCTGTCCGGCGGTGAGCGTCAGCGGGTGCTGATCGCCCGGGCCATGGTCCAGCGCGCCAACACCATCATTCTCGACGAGCCGGTCACCGGTCTCGATTACGGCCATCAGCTGCGCCTGCTGGCGTTGCTCAAGCGCCTCGCCGCCGAAGGCATCAGCATTCTGTCCAGCACCCACCGCCCTGAACACGCGCTCGCTTCGGCCAATCGCGTGCTGGTCCTGCACGAAGGCCGACTCATCGCCGACGGCGCCCCCCACGACGTCGTCGACAGCGCCCTGATGGCGCGTCTTTACCAGGTCGCCGTCGAGCAGATCGACACCGACGGCCACCGCTTTTTCATTCCTTGCTGAGTGTTTACATGACCCGATCCTTCTCATCGCGCTTGGCGTTGGCACCGCTGTTGTTTGGCGGCTTCGCCCAGGTCAGCCTGGCGCAAGAAATGACCCTGGCGCCGCTGGACATCAGCGCCGAACAGTCGATTGCCGATCAGGCGCGGGAGAAGTCGGCGACCCTCGGCCCGATGGGTGAACGCAGGCTGCTGGACACGCCCTATTCCATCAGCGTGCTGTCCTCGGACCTGATCGACAGCCAGCAGCTCAAAAGCTTCAAGGACATCATCAGTTACATGCCCTCCGTGCAAGCTGACGGCGCCCGGCCGCAGACCCGGGGCCTGCAGGGCAGCGTGGTGCAGAACAGCCGGCTGGACGGCCTCAACGTGGTCTCGACCACCGATTACCCGGCCGAGCAACTGGGCGGCGTCGAAGTGCTGAGCGGGTTGTCGGGGTCGTTGTATGGCCCGGCGAATCCGGCCGGCACCTTCAACCTGCTGTCGAAGCGACCGACCGATTTCACCCGCAATCGGGTGACCGTCGGCGTGGGCACCGGTCTGACCTGGCTCAAGGCCGCTGACCTGAGCGGCCCGTTCGACCCGGACGGCAAGATCAAATACCGCCTGAACCTGGTCGACGAACAAGGCCACAGTTATGCGCCCGGCAGCACGTTGCGCCGGCAACTGGTGAGCCTTGCCACTGACTTTCAGATCAGTGATGACAGCGTCATCGAAACCAACTTCAGCCACTACGACTACCTGTCCAAGGGCCTGCCGGGCAAGTTCGCCGTCGCCTCAGGGGTGACGCTCCCCCACGCGCCGGACCCGACCCGCAGCAACCTCGGGCAGAATTATTCCGGTGACAACAACACCACGGACACCGCCAGCGCGCATTTCAAGCATGACTTCGACGGCAACTGGAAACTCGACATCGGCGCGCTTCGGCAGATCGCCGACCGCGAGTCCACCGCCGTCACCAACACCCTGATCAACAAGGCGGGGACGTATCGCAGTTCGGTGGCGAGCGCCACTGCCAGCCGCTTCACCATCAACAGCTATCTGGCCAACCTCAACGGCAGCGTCTACACCGCCGGCATTCGGCATGACCTGACCGTCGGCGTCACCGGGTTTGACTGGGACAACTACAACCCCGTGGCCGGTGGCACGAAAACCCTCGGCAGCGCGTCGTTGAGCAACCCGGTCGGCTTCGACGAGCCGGACTTCCCGGACTTCACCGACCGCTATCACTCGGCCAACGCCCGCCAACGCTCGTTCGTGCTGGGCGACACCCTGACCTTCACGCCGAAATGGAGCCTGATGCTCAGCGGCAGCCAGAGCCGCCTGAACGCGGACAATTATTCTCAAGCGGGCGTCCACACCTCATCGCAGGACTCGGGCATCAGCACGGCCAGCAGCGTAATGTTCAAGCCGGTGGACGACCTGACGCTGTACCTGACCTACGCCGACAGCCTGCAACAGGGCGACAGCGCGGCGGCGGGCAGCAGCAACGCCGGGGCGATCCTGTCGCCGTATCGCAGCCGCATGTGGGAGCTGGGCGGCAAATGGGTGGCGCGCGGGGTCAACCTGTCGCTGGCGGCGTTTCAGATCAAGCGCCCCTTCGCCTACACCCAGCCGGATAACGTCTATGCCGTGGCGGGCGATCAGCGCAATCGCGGTGTGGAATTCCTGGCCGACGGTGACCTGAGCCAGAATCTCAAGATGTTCGGCGGCATCACCTGGCTGGACCCGAAGCTGCTGTCCACCGGCAACGACAGCACGGAAGACACGCGCATCGTCGGGCTGTCGCGGGTCACCGCCAGCCTGCTGACCGAATACCGCATCGACCAGGTGCCGGGCCTCGCCGTCAACCTCAACGCCCGTTACGCCAGCGCCCGCCCCACCGACGACAGCAACGATCACTGGGTGGGCAGCTACACAACCTTCGACACCGGCGCCAGCTACAGCACCCGGTTGATGAAGCGCGACACGGTCTACCGCCTCGAAGTCACCAACCTGGCCAACGAACGCTACTGGACCAACATCGTCCCTGGCGGGCTGAACGGCTACACCGGTGCCGGGCAAGCCAGCGCCACGCCAGCCGCGCCGCGCATGGTGCAGGCGTCGATTCAGGTGGACCTGTGAAGGCGCGGCGGGTCGGCATGGGCCGTTTGCTGAGCAGTTTTCTGCTCGTCGGGCTGAGTGGCAGCGCTTTGGCTGATCCGGGTGATGTCGGACAGAACATTCAGGCCAGCTCGCTGAAACCCGGACAGGTGCAGGACGATGGCGGACATCAGGTCAACGTCCCGGTGGCACCCGCGCGCATCGCTGACGCCTGGTACGCCCATCACGTGCTGCTGATGACGCTGGGGGCCGGGTCGCGCATCGTTGCGACGGTCAACCATCCCGAAAGCCAACCGTGGATGTTCAAGGTCCTCCCCGCGCTGAACCAGGCCACGGCCATCGAAGGCACGGCGTTCAATGCCGAGACCTTGCTGGCCGAGCACGTCGACCTGGTGTTCACCGCCCTCGGCGATCGTCAGGCCATTGCCTACCGACAGCTTGGCCTGCCGGTCATGCAGATGGGCTACACCGACCTGGCCGGGCTGAAACGCTCGATGCTCAACACGGCCGAGGCCCTGGGCGGTGCTGAGCCACGCACGCGGGCCCTCGCCTACAACGGGTTTCTGGATCAGCAATTGGCAGCAGTCAATCGCGTGGTGGCGGTTATCCCGCCGGAGCAGCGACCCAAAGTGCTGCACATCGCGTCGGTCAATCCGTTGAAGGTGGATGGCGCCGATACGCTGATCGACGACTGGATCAAGATCGCCGGCGGCCGCAATGCCGCGACGGGGCTCAAGGGCAATATGCAGATCGTGTCGAGCGAGCAATTGGTGGCCTGGCAGCCGGATGTGGTCATTCTCGCTGCCAATGCGGGCCGGCTGGATCACGCGGCGCAGCCGCAACTGCTGAACCAGCTTGAGGCGGTGCGCAACGGGCGCGTCCTGCGCAATCCGGCCGGGGTTTTCCCGTGGGATCGATACGGCACCGAGGTGGCGCTTCAAGTGGCGTGGGCGGCGCAGCAGTTGCATCCGGCGTTGTTTGCGGATGTGGACATGGCGGCACAGACGATGGACTTCTACCGGCGCTTTTTTGGTTACCCGCTGACGCCAGAGGATGCCCGGAGAATTCTGCACGGTGAGCCGCCAGCGACTGCGCCTTCCCCCTAGGACTCGCCCTTGGGGAAGACTACAATCGCCGTCCTCGCGCACTGACTGATCCACGCCTCGCATGCCAACTTGCTCTGTACACCCACTGCCCTATCACGCCGACCCCAGCGGTTACTTCGCCCGCGTGCGCGTTGCCCCGGGCGCCGTGCTGCTGGACAGCGGCCGCCCGACGGCAGACCGAGGCCGCTTCGATCTGCTCAGCGCCTGGCCGCTGGAAACCCTGCAGCCGGTGGCGGACGAATCCGGCCCGGCCTTTCTTCAGCGCTTGCGTGAATCACTGGCCCGCCTGGGTGAAGCCGAGCTGCCCGAGCACTGCGCGCTGCCGTTCGCCGGTGGATTGATCGGTTATCTGGCGTATGACTTCGGCCGCCTGTTCGAGCCCCTTCCCGATCAGGCCGTCGATGACTTGCATCTGCCCTCCGCACGGCTGGGGCTCTACGCCTGGGCGCTGGTCAGCGACCATCACAAGCACACCAGCCAGTTGGTGTTTCACCCCGCCCTTGATCAAGCCGAACGCCAGCGGCTGATCGCGCTGTTCGAGCAACCGGTGGCGCAACCGAACCCATCGTTCAAGCTGACAGCGCCCTTCGCGCCGGACATAGATGCCGAGCAGTACCGGCAGGCCATCGAGCGGATTCACGCCTACATTCAGGCCGGCGACTGCTATCAGGTCAATTTCGCCCAGCGCTTTCGCGGGCAGTACCTCGGTGATCCGTGGGCGGCGTATCAAGCGCTGCGAATGGCCTGCCCCACACCATTCGCCGGGTATCTGGCCTTGCCTGAAGGCGATGCGGTATTGAGTCTATCGCCGGAGCGGTTCGTCAGAGTGAGTCAGCGTCAGGTCGAGACGCGGCCGATCAAAGGCACGCGACCGCGCGGGCGGGATGCCGTTGAGGACGCCGCGTTTGCTCAGGAGCTGCTTTCGAGCGCGAAAGATCGCGCCGAGAACCTGATGATCGTCGACCTGCTGCGCAACGACCTGGGCCGCGCCTGCCAGATTGGTTCGGTGAAGGTGCCGGAGCTGTTCAGCCTGGAGAGCTATCCCAACGTGCATCATCTGGTCAGCGCGGTGACGGGCGAACTGGCCGACGGCAAGGACGCGCTGCACCTGATTGGCGGCAGTTTTCCGGGCGGCTCGATCACCGGAGCGCCGAAGATCCGCGCGATGCAGATCATCGACGAACTGGAGCCTACCCGCCGGGCGTTGTACTGCGGCTCGCTGATGTACCTGGACGTGCGGGGCAGCATGGACAGTTCCATCGCGATCCGCAGTTTGCTGGCAAAAGACGGCCAGATCGCGTGCTGGGGCGGCGGCGGCATCGTCGCCGATTCGCAGTGGGAAGCGGAATATCAGGAGACCTTCACCAAAGTGCGGGTGTTGATGGAGACGCTTGAGGGGATGTGAACGACTGATCAGCGATCGACGGTGGATAGCGCGCATACGCAAATCATGGCCTGGGGGCCGCCGATGGGGCGTGAGCGTGCGCAGATCCGTAGGAGCCGGCTTGCTGGCGAATGGGGTGGGTCATTGAACACCTCACCACCTGACCTGACGCGTTCGCCAGCAAGCCGGCTCCTACAGAGGGATGCGTCCGCCCAGTGAGAGCATGCCAGCGACAATCAACGGAGGCAGCCGCCGGGAGTCAACTTCGGGTATGAGATCCGTAGGAGCCGGCTTGCTGGCGAATGGGTCGTGTCAGGCGACGGAAAACTGGCTAAACCTATGCGTTCGCCAGCAAGCCGGCTCCTACAGACAATGGCCGCAGCCGCGTGTACCTCTCCGCGCCATTGCTTTCGGGCAAACGAGGTCAGGTTTTTTGTTACCATCTGCGCCATTACGAGCGCCTAAGCGCCAGCCCTGATCAGGAAGCCGTCCAGATGAACCACCCTTTCGACGTTGACGACATCGCCGCCACCTTCGCCAACAAATCCCCGTCCGACATCCTCAAATTCGCCTTTCAGCACTTCGGCGACGACCTGTGGATTTCCTTCAGTGGCGCGGAAGACGTGGTGCTGGTGGACATGGCCTGGAAAATCAACAAGAACGTCAAGGTGTTCAGCCTGGATACCGGTCGGCTGCACCCGGAGACCTATCGCTTCATCGATCAGGTCCGCGAGCAGTACAAAATCGACATCGACATTGTCAGCCCGGACCGCGAAAAGCTGGAGCCGATGGTCAAGGAAAAGGGCTTGTTCAGCTTCTACCGCGACGGCCATGGCGAGTGCTGCGGCATCCGCAAGATCGAGCCCTTGCGCCGCAAGCTGGCAGGCGTCAGTGCCTGGGCCACCGGTCAGCGTCGGGACCAGAGCCCGAGCACGCGCAACAACGTCGCCGTGGTGGAAATCGACAGCGCCTTCTCGACCCCGGAGCGCACGCTGTACAAATTCAACCCGCTGGCCCAGATGAGCAGCACCGATGTGTGGAATTACATCCGCATGCTCGAACTGCCCTTCAACACCCTGCACGAACGCGGCTTCATCAGCATCGGCTGCGAACCCTGCACGCGCCCGGTGCTGCCGAATCAGCACGAACGCGAAGGCCGCTGGTGGTGGGAAGAAGCGACGCAGAAGGAATGCGGGCTGCATGCCGGGAATATGATCGCGAAGTCCTGAGCAGACACCGACCCAATGTAGGAGCGCGCTTGCCCGCGAATGCGATACACCGGTCACATCCAGGTGACTGACAGACCGCAATCGCGGGCAAGCGCGCTCCTACAGGTTTGGCATGCGCCCTCTATCAATGCTCCGGCAGTTCAACCCCGGCGAACAGCTCTTCCAGTTCCTGCTTGTTGTGGCACTGAATGGCTTTGGCCATGACGTCGCGGGTCAGGTGCGGGGCGAATTTCTCGATGAAATCGCACATGAAGCCGCGCAGAAAGGTGCCGCGCCGGAAGCCGATCTTGGTCACGCTGGCTTCGAACAATTCGCTGGCGTCGAGCACCACCAGATCGCTGTCCAGCTTCGGATCGACGGCCATTTTCGCCACGATACCCACGCCTAATCCCAGTCTCACGTAGGTCTTGATGACGTCAGCGTCGGCGGCAGTGAACACCACTTTCGGCGTCAGGCCGCGGTGGCTGAACGCTTCGTCGAGTTTGGAACGGCCGGTGAAGCCGAACACGTAGGTCACGATCGGGTATTCGGCGAGAATCTCAAGGGTCAGCTTCGGCACCTTGGTCAGCGGATGGCCTTGGGGCACAACCACACAGCGGTTCCAGGTGTAGCACGGCATCATCACCAGATCACCGAACAGTTCCAGCGCTTCCGTCGCGATGGCGAAATCGACCGTGCCGTCGGCGGCCATTTCCGCGATTTGCATCGGCGAACCCTGGTGCATGTGCAGTGCGACGTCCGGGTACTGCTTGATGAAATTGCTGATCACCGGCGGCAGCGCATAACGCGCCTGGGTGTGGGTGGTGGCGATGGACAACGTGCCCTTTTTCTCGTTGGAGAATTCCTGGGCGATCTGCTTGATGCTCTCGACCTTGCGCAGGATCTCGCCGGCGGTGGTGATGATGCGCTCCCCTGCCGGAGTGACGCGGGTCAGGTGCTTGCCGCTGCGGGCGAAGACTTCGACGCCCAGCTCGTCTTCCAGCAGGCGGATTTGCTTGCTGATGCCTGGCTGCGAGGTGTAGAGGCTTTGCGCCGTCGCTGAAACGTTGAGGTCGTGGTGCGCCACTTCCCAGATGTAGCGCAGTTGTTGAAGCTTCATATGTATCCCTCAAAGCCGGAAGACGCCACGGGCATCAGCGACGGTATATAACTGGATTATTGGTCAGGAAGGCAAAGCTAGAACTTTTTATCACTTTTACCCGGTAATGGCACGCAGCTTTTTAACGCGCTTGGCACATTCCCGGAACGCGGTCACGTTTATGTACGCCGTTGCAGCATCGGCACCATGTACACCGGCACGTCCGACAGTTGCAGGACCCGCGCCGCCGTCCGGCCAATCGGCGTATCGCCCTCCCCGCCCTTGCTGCGACTGCCCACCACCAGCAGGTCGACGCCCAGCAGACGTGCCTGATCGAGTATCACATTGGAGGGGTCGCCCTGGACCACGCGGACACTGCGGATCAGCGCCAGGTCCTCATGGCCCTCGCCCAGTTCTTCACGGAAACTGGCCAGCACCCGCGCTTCAATGCTGTCGATCACCGTGTTCACCCCCTCGCTGTGCAGCTCTTTGAGCACGTCGGCGGCCAGGTAACTCTGCAGCACGGACTCGGCGAACAGGCCCATGGGTTCCACCACATGCACGACATGCAGCTCGGCATCGAAGGTCCGCGCCAGCACCAGGGCGTGCTGCAGCGTATACGGCGCATAAGCGCCGAGGTCCGTGGCGTAGAGCATCGAGCGGATCATGGGACCCCCGGCCAGCCTTTGAAATGAAGACTTAATCAGCGTAGCAGCGCGCCGCCCACTGCGACGGCCGACTGCTGCTTTTCGGTCTAACGCCTCAGGGTTTTAGCTCGTTGCTGATGCCGTGGGGCACATGCCCGGTCGCCACGACGTCGCGCGCGCGTTCACAGTGGCCTGGCTGATCGTCGAAGAACACGTCCGCAGCGAAAGCTTCGAGAAACGCCGACTTGTCCAGGCCGCCGAGAAACAGCGACTCATCCAGACGGATGTCCCACTTGCGCAGCGTACGGATGACCCGCTCGTGAGCCGGGGCCGAACGTGCGGTGACCAGCGCCGTGCGAATCGGGCAGGACTCTTCGGGGAATTCTCGCTGCAGGGCGTTCAATGCCGCGAGAAAGGGTTTGAACGGCCCGCCGGGCAATGGCCGTCGCGCCGCCTCACGCTCGTTGGCCTGGAACGCCTCAAGCCCGCCGGACTGATACACACGCTCGGACTCATCGGAAAACAGCACGGCGTCACCGTCGAACGCGATGCGCAACTCGGCACTGGCCGCGCGACGGGCGCCACCGGAGAGAATCGTCGCGGCGGCGAACCCCGCATCCAGCGCGCTGCGCACGTCTTCGGCGTGGGTGGACAGGAACAGATGACTGCCGAAAGCGGCCAGATAGGGAAACGGACTGCGCCCGCCGACGAACGCGGCGCGGGAAATGTCGAGGCCGTAATGCTGAATGGAATTGAACACGCGCAAGCCGGTGTCGGCGCTGTTGCGCGAGACCAGCACCACTTCCACTCGGGACTGATTCAGGCTGGCGTTCAGGCTGAGCAGTTTTTCCACCAGACGGAACGCGTCACCGGGCTCGAGGATTTCATCTTCGTGGTCGATCTGGTACTGACGATAGGCCGCGACTCCGCTGGCCATATAAACGTCATGGCTTTCCCGCAAGTCAAACAGCGCCCGCGAGGAAATCGCCAGCACCAGCTTGCTCCCCGGGGTTTTAACGTTCAGCTCAGTGCTCATCAGGTTTCCTTAACGCAGGAGGTGGGCAAGCGCACGGCAGTGGCCGTCAACGATTGCTGCGGTCAATAAACGCCAGCGCGTGGTACAGGGCGCGCACCTTGGGCATGTCGCAGCCGGCGGCAAGCGCAGCTGCGAGGGGTCGGGCATAAATGGCATCGAGTTCCAATGGTCGTTTTTCGGTGAAGTCGTGGTACATGCTCGGCCGGTAATCCGGCATATGGCCGGTGACCTTGAGCAATTGCTCGGCATAACCTTCCGGCAGCACGTGACCGCACGCTTCGGCGCCCTGCACCACTTCCGCCATCAGGCCCTGGATCAGCGCGTGACTGTCGGCGTCGGCCATCAGCGGTGTGGTGCTGGCGTTGAGCAGCGCGGAAAGCCCGTTATAGGGCACGTTCCACACCAGTTTCTGCCAGCGCGCCTTGTCGAGGTTGTCCATCGCCACGGAGTCAATGCCCGCTTGGTGAAACAGCGAAGCGCCCTGCTCGACCCAGTGCCCGCGCGTTGCCAAATCGGCCGGCCCGCTGTGGTAGCCGATGTTCACGGCGCCGAAGGCTTGATGGGTGATTTGCCCTGGCCCAGTGCGATGCACACAAACAAAACACAGGCCGCCCAATAGATGAAGGGAATCAGGTAAGGCTGCTCGCAGTTCTTCCTCGACACCCAAGCCGTTTTGCAGCAGCAACACCTTGGCGTCCGGCGCTGCGGCTTGAACGATAGCGTTGGCCACCCCGCTGTTGCCGGTGGTCTTGGCGCCGACCAGCAGCCAGTCGCAGGGCGGCATGTCGGCCGCTGAGGCGTAGGCCTGGACATTTTCCAGCGCTAACGGACCATGCACCTGACTGTCCACGCGCAGGCCGTTGCGGGCGACGGCATCGAATTCGCTGCGCAGCAGAAAATGCACATCAAAGCCGGCCCGGGCCAGCATCACGCCGTAGAAGCCGCCGATCGCGCCGGTGCCGATGATGCCGATCCGGGGTTTAGCTGCGCTTTCGCTCGCTGTGCTTTCGCTCATGGACACTCCGTTTCAGGGTAATTCGTCTGGCGGCGTCGCCAGCGCGTGTGCCAGGCCCGTGGCAATGGCCTCGGCGGACATCTGCGTGCGAAGGGGCCCGAAGAAGGCACCGTCGCGTACCACAAACATCGTCGGCAGATGAAACACGCCGTAGCGCTCCACCGCGCCGCCGTTTTCTTCGGCATCGATCCAGCACAGGCGATCCAGCGGCAGGGATTGCCCGGGCAAATGATGCCGGGCCCAGCGGCAACTGGAGCAGCCCAGGCTGGTGAAAATCAGCAGTGAGACGCCGGGCAGGTTGAGAAGTTGCTGGTCGAGGTCGAAGTCCGTCAGTTGCAATTGATCCACGCACTTCTCCTCTGAATGATGTTCGGGTGATTGAGTGTCAGTCGCCGACTTTAGTAGGACCGGCTTTAGCCGGGAATATCCATCATGTGGTTCTGCAGCCTGAGACAGGTCAGACAATGCCGCAACCGTTGGACGAAAGCCACGTTTACCCATTGTCGAACCACCGGCTAACGCGCTAAGGTTCGGCTCCCCCGTTGCGCTCAATCATGCTCGGCTCCGCCGCACGGGGACGCTGGCGGCCAGCATCCGTGACCTGATGAGTAACACGATGGCTGATTTACCGATTGACGACCTCAACGTTGCCTCCAACGAGACACTGATCACCCCGGATCAGCTGAAACGCGAAATCCCGCTGACCGCCGCCGCCCAGGCCACTGTCAGCCAGGGCCGCGAAGTCATCCGCAACATCCTCGATGGCAAGGATCACCGCCTTTTCATCGTGATCGGGCCCTGCTCGATCCACGATCTCAAGGCCGCCCACGAATACGCCGATCGCCTGAAAGCATTGGCGGCCGAGGTGTCCGACACCCTGTATCTGGTCATGCGCGTGTATTTCGAGAAGCCGCGCACCACCGTCGGCTGGAAAGGCCTGATCAACGATCCGTACCTGGACGACTCTTTCAAGATCCAGGACGGTCTGCACATCGGCCGTCAGTTGCTGCGCGACCTGGCCGAAAAAGGCCTGCCGACCGCGACCGAAGCCCTTGACCCGATTTCGCCTCAGTACCTGCAGGACCTGATCAGCTGGTCGGCCATCGGCGCGCGCACCACTGAATCCCAGACTCACCGCGAAATGGCCTCGGGCCTGTCCTCGGCGGTCGGCTTCAAGAATGGCACCGACGGCGGCCTGACCGTGGCCATCAACGCCTTGCAATCAGTGTCCAGCCCCCACCGTTTCCTCGGCATCAACCAGGAAGGCGGCGTGTCCATCGTCACCACCAAGGGCAATGCCTACGGTCACGTGGTATTACGCGGCGGCAACGGCAAGCCCAACTACGATTCGGTCAGCGTTGCCCTGTGCGAACAGGCGCTGAACAAGGCGAAGATCAAGCCGAACATCATGGTCGATTGCAGCCATGCCAACTCCAACAAAGACCCGGCGCTGCAGCCGCTGGTGATGGAGAACGTCGCCAACCAGATTCTCGAAGGCAACCAGTCGATCATTGGCCTGATGGTCGAGAGCCACCTGAACTGGGGCTGTCAGGCGATTCCCAAAGACCTCGCCGACCTGCAATACGGCGTGTCCATCACCGATGCCTGCATCGATTGGGAAAGCACCGAAAAAACCCTGCGCAGCATGCACACCAAGCTCAAGGACGTACTGCCCAAGCGCACACGCGACTGACCGTTCCGCAGAAACGACAACGCCGAGCACATGCTCGGCGTTTTAGTGTGTGAGGCGCGATTCGGTCAGATCTTCGCGGCCTGCCGTTGATTGCGCTCCATATAGCGCTCCACGTAGGAGCACGAAGGAATCACGGTGTAGCCGATCCGGTCGGCATAGTCGAGGGCCACCTTGGTCAAGGCCGCCGCTATCCCCCGTCCGCGCAACTCGTTAGGCACAAACGTACGGTAGATATCCAGGGTCTCTTTACCCAGGTCCATGTACGTCAGATAGGCACGGTAACCGTCAATGTTGACTTCGAACTGGTGACCTGTCTCGTCATGGTGGATGGACAACGCCTCGCTCATCACTACTCCTCGCGGGTCTTGGAATTGGACCCTTACCTTATCGACATTTTCCCGGCGAAGGAACCTCTACAGGCAGTATGAGTACTATTGGCTTCTGCAATAGAGCCTTCTGCAATAGAGCTGACTGCGCCACCCTGGCCTACCCTGTGCCGTTTGGACACCGCGAAGCGCATCGCTGTTCTCAAACAAGTTGAGCACAGGCAAATAAATAGTAGGCGCCCTGAGCAAGTGCGCTCAAGTGAATCAACGGTTAATTGCACTGCCGCACATCTGACGGCGTGACCCACGGAACCTGTTGTCGCCGAGCAATGTCCATTGAGACGCAACGCCTGGCGTCAAGTCACTTGATGGTCTTCAAGCGGCCGCCAGTGATGCGCCTGTCACGATAATCGACTATACAAAAAAGGTCGCCGGTACTGTGAAATTGCCTGGACCGGCGTCACCTGAGAGGCACCTTCATCCGGGGCTTTTTTTGTGCAAAGAAAAAGCGTGAGGAGTTGCGCGGAACACGTTCAAACCCAAGAATTTTCTGCAGATCTTGCGCACGGTCCGTTTACTTACTACAAACAATGAGTAAGATGTACGCCGGTCATTTTCTCACTCTCGAGAGATGACTAATTTGATAGAAGTCCTTTAAGGGGAACACGATGAACAACGTTCTGAAATTCTCTGCTCTGGCCCTGGCCGCAGTTCTGGCTACCGGTTGCAGCAGCGCATCCAAAGAAACCGAAGCTCGTCTGACTGCAACTGAAGACGCAGCCGCTCGTTCGCAAGCACGTGCCGATGAAGCCTACCGCAAGGCTGATGAAGCTCTGGCTGCAGCTCAAAAAGCTCAGCAAACTGCTGACGAAGCCAACGAGCGCGCTCTGCGTATGTTGGACAAGGCTAGCCGCAAGTAATAATCCCTCGGGATTATTGATAAGCCGACCCGTTAACGGGTCGGCTTTTTTATTGCCCGGCGTTTGCCGGCAGTCTCTCTTGAGGAGGCGTTATTCAGGCAATAAAAAACCCGCCCCCCCCTGCGCACTCGTCGCAGGACGGGCGGGCATCGGCATCACCCTGTTTACAGCGGGAGGGTTATTGCAGCGTCATCGGCGCGCCGCCCACCACGGGCGCCGGCGTGGTCGGCACGGCAATCTCGACCGGCATGCCGTCTTCGGCAGCCACTACGTCCCGCACCTCATCCCAATTGATTCGCAGGCTGTTGGCCAGGTCTTCACGCTTGAGCAGTGCGTTGATCACGGCGGTGTGCTTGTCGACCACCGACGGCTTGCCGCTCTCGTCAAGCGGCGTGTGCGCTTCGAGGTAGACTTTGCCGCCGCTGACGCCAAATTTGTACGGTTCGCTCATGATGCGCACGGGGGTGCCCACCGGGACCATGTCCGCCATTTCCAGCACGTTGTTGTTGTACATGCGGAAGCAGCCGTGGCTGGTGCGCATGCCGATGCCGAACTTCTTGTTCGAACCGTGGATCAGGTAGCCCGGCAGACCGAGGCCGAATTTGAACGGACCCAGCGGATTGTCCGGGCCGGCCGGGACCACGTTGGGCAGGATGTCGCCGTCGGCAGCGTGCTCGGCTTTGACCGAGGCAGGGGGTGTCCAGGTCGGGTTCGGCGTTTTGGCAGTGACTTTGGTGGTGGAAACCGGCGAGCCCCAGCCTTCGCGGCCAATGCCCAGCGGGAAGGTGTACACCACGTTCCGGCCTTTCGGGTAGTAGTACAAACGGTACTCGGCAAGGTTGATGACGATGCCTTCGCGTGGGCCCGGCGGCAGGATGAAACGCGTCGGCAACACCACCTGGGTGCCTGCACCCGGGAGCCAGGCATCGACGCCAGGGTTGGCGGCGATCATTTCCAGGTAGCCCAGATCGTAGCGGGTCGCCAGGTCGGCGAAGGTGTCTTCGTACTTGGCGGTGACGGTCTGCACCTGGCCGATGATGTCCTCACCCGGCGGCGGCAACGGAAACTCCAGGGCAAAGACAGGGCCGGCCGCGCACAGCGCGGCGAGCGACAGACAGCGGGCGAAAGCTGGAATGCGCGACAACATCCGGAGAATCCTTGGTAAACGGAAGGCTTGATTGAGCGCGATTGTACACGCACGCCTGCCCGTCAGGGAGTGCTCGCGCCCTTAAACGCCGGTCTCCAGTTCCGGCCAGATCGGGTGCCAGCCGCGCCGCTGCGCGTCGATGATCGCCCTGCACAGCGGGCACAGCCGCTCATCCTGATAAACCGTCTGCTGGACTTCGGACCAGCGTGGCTGGGCGGGCAGCAAGGTGCCGCACAGCGTACGGTCGGCAGAGCCTGCCAGTTCGAGCTGGCGGGCGACCAGATGCACAAGGATTTCCTGGCACGCGAACAGGTCGAGCTGTTCGTCAGGCTCGATCAGTTGATAGGCGTAAAGGGACCAGGCAGGACGGCGCGGCATGGGGGGCTCCAGATCGGGGGCGCCACATTAGCCGAAAGCCCCGGTCCGGAAAAGGCCTGCAGGCCTTTAAATCAGCGGTTTTGGTCTGAGGGTCTGGAAACCGTACAGCTGCCGTCGCGGCATCGGCGGCGGCCATCCGGATGAGGTAACCACGCCAGCTGGGGACGAAAGCGGCAGAACAGCCGATAACCGAGATTCAGCAAGGGCCTCAGCGGCCGCCACGACAGCGGCGCAGCCCAGGCGCCCAGCCCGGCTGCGCGCCAGCTCCACAGGGTGGCGTCCAGTCCCGTGACCCAGGTGCCATCGTCGAAACGGGCATGCAACACAGACTGCATCTGCTCATGGGTGAATCCGAGAGCCTGTGCATCAAAGCCCTCCTCGCTCATGTCGACCAACAGAAGTCGCGGGGTTGTTGCGCCTGCGGACAGATGCGCCGAAGCGTGGGAACGCAGAAGCTTGATCTCCCGCGCGCAAAGCGGGCAGTCACCGTCGAAGTACAGCGTGAGTGGCCACTGCTCTTTCTTGTACATCTTTTCGGTCCTGTATAGGTTTGGGCCACCATAGGCGCAAACCCGACTGCTGGCAATGAGCGGTCCCTCACACCTGATGACCGACGCCCCGCCTGTATCGGCCTGATGCCGGCGGCGGCGACTAAAGCAACGGCTTCAGGACCGGCCAGACGTTATCAAGCAAGTAAGGCTGAGCCGGGACGTTGGGGTGAATGCCGTCTTGCTGCGTCATGTCCGGCCTGCCGCCTACGCCTTCCAGCATGAAGGGGACCAGCGCGACATGGGTGGCTTCGGCGACTTTCGGGTACACAGCGGCGAAAGCAGTCGTGTAGCGCTCACCGTAGTTGGGCGGGATTTTCATGCCCAGCAAAAGCACCTTGGCCCCGGCCGCTTTTGATTGCTTAACCATGTCGGTAAGGTTTTGTTGCAATTGTGCAGGCGGCTGCCCGCGCAAGCCATCATTACCCCCCAGTTCGAGGATCACCAGATCCGGTTTGTGCTCGGCAAGCAGCGACGGCAGCCGCGCCTGGCCTCCGGCACTGGTGTCGCCGCTGACCGACGCATTGACCACTTTTTCCTTGAAGCCTTCCTTCGCCAGACGCTGTTCCAGCAGACTGACCCAGCCCAACCGGGTATCCAGGCCGAAAGCCGCGCTGATACTATCCCCTACGATCAGCACCGTGCCTGCCATCGCGCCTTGTGATACCAGCAGCAAACCCAGGCCAGCACTTAAAAACCACGCACGCATCGGATTCTCCATGAGCGAAAGTATTCTCAGTGCTCGGAACCTCAGCAAAGTGGTCCCAAGCACCGAAGGTGACTTGACCATCCTGCACGAACTCTCCCTGGAACTAAACAAGGGCGACACGCTGGCCATCGTCGGCGCATCGGGCTCGGGCAAATCCACTCTCCTCGGCCTGCTGGCCGGCCTCGACCTGCCCAGCGCCGGCTCTGTCGTCCTCTCCGGCCTCAATCTCAGCGAGCTGGACGAAGATCAGCGCGCCAGGGTTCGCGCTGAACACGTGGGCTTTGTCTTCCAGTCCTTCCAGCTGCTCGACAGCCTCAATGCGCTGGAAAACGTCATGCTGCCGATGGAGCTGGAAGGCCGCAAAGACGCCCGTGATCAGGCCCGGCATCTGCTGGAACGGGTTGGCCTGGGTCAGCGCCTGACCCACACGCCACGGCAACTGTCGGGCGGCGAGCAGCAACGGGTCGCCATCGCCCGCGCGTTTGCCGCCGACCCGGACGTGCTGTTCGCCGATGAGCCCACCGGCAACCTGGACAGCCACACCGGCGAGCGCATCAGCGACCTGCTGTTCGAGCTGAACCAGGAACGCAACACCACCCTGGTGCTGGTCACCCACGATGAGCGTCTGGCCCACCGTTGCCGGCGTCTGATCCGTCTCGAGGGTGGCCGGCTGGTCGCCCCAATGGAGCCTTGATGGCACGTTTGCCTTTTTCACGCCTGCTAAGCCTTGCGGCCCGGCAACTCATGCGCGACGCCCGCGCCGGCGAGCTGCGCGTGCTGTTCTTCGCATTGGTGGTGGCGGTTGCTGCCAGCACGGCCATCGGTTATTTCGGCGCGCGCCTCAACAGCGCCATGCTGCTGCGGGCGACCGAGTTTCTCGGCGCTGACCTCATTCTCGGCGGCTCCGCACCGGCAACCCCTGCGCAGATCGACGCCGGCAAGGCGCTGAAGCTGGATCACTCGCAGATCGTGATTTTCTCCAGCGTGGTGGCCACCGATAACGGCATCCAGCTGGCCAGCGTCAAGGCTGTCGATGGGGCGTATCCGTTGCGCGGCGAGCTGAAAAGCGCCCCTGCTCCCTACGAAGCCGAAACCGTTGGCGGTGAGCCCCAAGCCGGAGAAGCCTGGGCGGAAGCGCGGATCCTGGTGGCGCTGAACTTGAAAGTCGGCGACAGCATTGACGTCGGGTCCAAGACCTTGAAACTGACCCGGGTGCTGACCTACGAGCCCGACCGCGCCGGCAACTTCTACAGCCTGACGCCCCGGGTGATGATCAACATGGCCGACCTTGAAGCCACCAAGGTCGTCCAGCCGGGCAGCCGCGTCAGTTATCGGGATCTGTGGCGCGGCACGCCGCAGGACCTCGCCGCCTATCGCAAGGCGGTCGAGCCCGGGCTGGCGCCGAATCAAAAAATCGATGACGCCCGCGATGGCAATCAACAGATCGGCGGCGCATTGGGCAAGGCCGAGCGTTACCTGAACATGGCCAGTCTGGTCGCCGTGCTGCTGGCCGGCGTGGCGGTGGCATTGTCGGCGGCGCGTTTCGCGGTGCGCCGCTTTGACGCCAGTGCGCTGCTTCGTTGCCTGGGCCTGTCACGCAATGAAGCGCTGGTGCTGTTCGGTTTGCAACTGGCCATGCTGGGCGTTGCGGCCAGCGCGGCGGGCGCCCTGCTCGGCTGGTTTGCCCAACTCGGGCTGTTTCATCTGCTGGAAAACCTGCTGCCCGCTGCCGTGCCGCCGGGTGGCTGGCTGCCGGCCGTCGCAGGAATCGGCACCGGGCTCGTCGCGCTTGCCGGCTTCGCGCTGCCGCCGCTGGCAGCCCTGGGTCGCGTGCCGCCGCTGCGGGTGCTGCGTCGGGACATGCTGCCAATCCCGGCGAGCACCAGGCTGGTCTACGGCGCGGCGCTCTTCGCACTGGGCCTGATCATGTGGCGCCTGAGTCTGGACCTGGTGCTGACCTTCGCCCTGCTCGGCGGCGGTCTGATCGCAGCGCTGGTGCTGGGCGCTGTGTTGCTGCTGGCCCTGAAAAGCCTGCGGCGCTTGCTGGCCGGGGCCTCGCTGCCATGGCGTCTGGGCCTCGGTCAGCTGTTGCGCCATCCCATGGCCGCAGCGGGCCAGTCCCTGGCATTTGGTCTGATCCTGCTGTCCATGGGGCTGATTGCGCTGCTGCGCGGCGAGCTGCTCGACACCTGGCAGAACCAGCTGCCCAAGGATGCACCGAACTACTTCGCGCTGAATATCCTGCCCAACGACAAGGACAACTTCGCTGAACGCATGGGCCGCCTGTCGACCCACAGCGCGCCGTTGTACCCGATGATTCCGGGGCGTTTGATGACGATCAACGGCGAGCCGGTGAGCAAGTTCGTCACCAAGGACTCCCGTGGTGAAAACGCGACACAGCGCGATCTCAACCTGACGTGGGCGGCAACGCTGCCGGAAGGCAACAGCATCACCGCCGGCCAGTGGTGGGCGAGCGATCAGCCGCCTGCGGAAGGCGTGGTTCCCGGTGTGTCGGTTGAAACCAAGCTGGCCAACAGCCTGAACATGAAGCTGGGCGACACCCTCGGCTTCGTGATCGGCGGGCTGACACGCGAGGTCAAGATCACCAGCCTGCGTGACATCAACTGGGACACCTTTCAGCCCAACTTCTTCATGATCTTCCAGCCCGGCACCCTCAAGGACGTGCCGGCCACGTACCTGACCAGCTTCTATCTGGCGCCGGGCAATGATCAGCAAATCGTTGAACTGTCCCGCGCCTTCCCGGCCGTGACGATCCTGCAGGTGGAGGCGTTGCTGGAGCAACTGCGCAGCATCCTCGATCAGGTGACGATGGCGGTGCAGTACGTGCTGCTGTTCGTGCTGGCGGCGGGAATGGCGGTGTTGTTCTCCGGCTTGCAGGCGACGCTGGATGAACGAATTCGACAGGGCGCCCTGCTCAGGGCACTGGGCGCCAGCCGCGCCTTGCTGACCAAGGCCCGGCGCATCGAGTTCGGCCTGCTCGGGGCGGTCAGCGGTGTGCTGGCGGCGATTGGCTGTGAGCTGGTGAGCTTTGCGCTGTACCGCTACGCCTTCAACCTGCAATGGCACCCCCACGCCTGGCTGCTGGTGCTGCCACTCATCGGCGCCTTGCTGGTCGGCGGCGCGGGCGTGTTCGGCACGCGGCGGGCGCTGAACGCCAGTCCCCTGCAAGTGCTGCGCGAGGGTTAGCGGCGGGTTATGACGGAGGACGGCACTGTACCGTCCTACATCCACCCAGATAGCCAGGCCGGCGACTGCAACGCTGCGGCTATTGCTGGTATTCGATTTTAGTGATCCACCACTGCTTGCTACCGGACGGAACCGGCACCGAGACTTCGTCGCCGACTTCTTTCTTCAATAGCGCCCGAGCCATGGGCGAATCAATGGAGATGTAGTCCATGCGCCCATAGATCTCGTCATAACCGACGACGCGAAAACGCTTGCTCTCGCCCTCTTCGTCCTCGACTTCAACCCAGGCGCCGAAGAACACCCGGCCTTCCTGCTCAGGTGAATAGGCAACCACGCGCATGTCTTCCAGACGCTTGCGCAGATAGCGCACTCGCCGGTCGATTTCGCGCAGCAGCTTCTTGTTGTACTGATAATCGGCGTTCTCGCTGCGATCACCCAGGGAAGCGGCCCACGCCACTTTTTGCGTGATGTCAGGCCGGTGCTCGCGCCAGAGGTAGTCGAGCTCCTTCTTCAGAGCGGCATGGCCCTCGACGGTGATTATCTTGGTACTGATTTCACTCATTAACGCTGTCTCTGTGCGGGCGAGCCTGGCTCCGGCAGTACCGGTCAGTACTTGCCTGGCCCGGCCCTGTCTTTATCAAAACGAAGCCTACAGGGTTGGGCTGACGGGTGGGTAAATCAAGGCAGCGCTCATTTGACCAGACGCTTTTCCTTTGAAGGCCGATAGCCGAAGTACGCGCTGTAGCATTTGCTGAAATGGCTCGGCGAAACAAACCCGCAGGCCACCAGCACTTCCACCTGGGAAAGCTCGGTGTGCTGAAGGAGGCGCCGGGCCTCGGTGATGCGCAACTCCAGGTAGTAGCGTTGCGGGGTGGTGCCCAACTGCTCCTGAAAGAGCCGCTCGATCTGTCGCCGCGAACGCCCGGCGTACTCCGCCAGTTGCTCAAGCTCAAGGGGCTCCTCCAGATTGGCGTCCATCAACTTGACCACTTCCTTGAGCGGCGCGCTGACCGTCATGTGCCGGCTCGGCTTGATCCGCCGATAACGCGATTCCTCGAAAGACAGAATGTCCTCGATGCCTTCGATCAGGGCCTTGTCGTGCAGCGTCCTGATCCATTCCAGCGCCATATGAAACGCCCCTGCCGGGCTGGCGGCGGTGAGGCGATCGCGGTCGATGACGAAAGCTTCGCTGGTCACTTCGCTGACTTTGCAGATCTCCGCCAGGGCAGCGCGGTGCTCAGGGTGAATCGCGCACCGGTAGCCATCGAGCAGACCTGCTGAGCCGAGAAACCAGGCGCCATTCCACAGCCCGGCGAGGGAAATGCCATGCTCGGCGGCGGTGGTCAGCAGCTGCGCCAGTTGGCCTTGAGCTCCGTGCGATAACCGCCACAGATCACCAGCAGGTCCAGGTCTTTGAGCGCCGATACGTCGAGCGGCGCGTCGGGCCGGATCACAAGCCCCAGATCGCTGACCACTTCGCCCCCGTGCAAGCCGAATGTCCGTGACGTAAACAGCTCGGGACGAAGGAGGTTGGCGGTGACGAATGTGTCCAGGGCCTGGGTGAAGGCCGGCAACGAGAAGTGCTCCAGCAGCACGAAGCCGGTTCGGGTCTGGGCCGAGAGGCTTCGCCTGTTCTCATCCACGTAGCGAAGGTTCTTGCCTTTCATGCCTGCGCTGAATTCTCGCCGCTCGATCACTGCCGCCTCGCTTTTGCGTCCTGCCTGGTGTGCTGCCGATTGTCCACCGGGACTGCACCGGGATGCGCGCCATTCTAGCGGAACGGCGAAGCGCTGCGCGTTCGTGCCTGATGCGCAATGCGTGCGCTGAACGGGGTGGACGAAACCGCAATCAACTGGTAGATCAGAGCGTCAATGACAGCGATCCGCTGCGCACACCTCCAAGGATCACCCGCCATGCCCATGAGCAGCGCTCATCTGATCTATCGCGCCCCGAATCCCGATGATCTGGCCCGCCTGTTCGCTATCTACAGCGACCCGCAAACCCAGCTGTTCAACCCGTTCGGGCCGATGACCGACGAGGCACAGGCAGCGGCCATGCTTGAAGGCTGGATCGAGCACTGGCAGATCCACGGCTACGGCTGGTGGGCAATCGCGCAAAAGGATACACCCGAACACATCATCGGCTTCGGCGGCATCGGGCTTCATGATTTTATGGGCGAGCAGCGGGTCAATCTGGGCTATCGGTTTGCCGTTGAGGCATGGGGACAGGGGTTTGCCACGGAAATGGGCAGAGTGGCGCTGGCGTTCGGGTTTTCCAGCTTGAAGCTGGACGCGGTGTACGGCTACGTGCGTCCGGCCCACACTGCATCTATCCGCGTGCTGGAGAAAGTCGGTATGCAACGCTGCGGCGAGCTGGATGACGTACCGGGCCAGGCGCCGAGCCTGATGTTTGAGGCCGTGGCTGCAAGGTGAAGGGCGGTGCTGTTCAGTGCGCGGTCTGCATACCGCAACTCGCGTCCAGTTCATCCCACGGATGCGCCGCCTCGCGAGCATAGCCGCAGGTGGGCAAATGCACGAAGGTGGCTTCGCGTTCCGCTTCGCTCTGCCTGGCTTTGCACGTCCTGCACAATACTGTGTGGTCATTTAGCCGCCAGTGGCTGTTCCACCGGACCAGATCGTCGGTCACCATCATCACTTCCCCTCACCCTCACATACGTAACCAGTTGATTCCACGTGGCGCAGGAGGTTTCCTGCGCAGAGCCCCTGGCTGATCGACGGTCATTGTTTTTTGCTGGTTCGGCCCGGCGATATGAAGCGCCGCGCCGTACAACCCGAGGTCCGGACCAGCACCACGGGTGGTATCGGGGGCGATCCGGATTTACCCAACCTTTACCGATCCTAGACGTGGGTTTACACGGATCCGGTGTTTCATACGTCCATGGCGAACCCACTCTTTCGCCAAAGGAGACACCATGATGTCCAAGATGACCCAAGCCCTGATCCTGTCCGGTCTGCTCGCCAGCGCCGGTGCGGCGTCCGCCAGCGAACGCAACGTGATTGTGCCTGTCATCGCCGGAGCCGCTGTCGGTGCCGTTTTGGCCGCGGTGATCAGTCAGTCGAACAACGACTGTCACGATCGCTATCAGGATTACCGCCCGCAACCGCGCTATGCGCCGCGTTATCAGCCGCAGTACCAGCCTCAGTACCAGCCTCAGTACCAGCAGGTTGTCTATGTGCCGGTGCGTGAGCGGGTCGAATATCGCCGTTTCGCGCCACCTCCGCCCCATGGCTATTACGACGGCGGCTACCGCAGGGCCTTTGATCACGGTCGTGGCAATGACCGCTGGTAAGCGTTTGAGCTGATGCGGGCCTCAAACAAATGTGGGACCGGCTTTAGCCGGGAAGGCGGCAGGCGCCACACCGCAAATCCAGCGGTGTGCATGCGGGCCTCTTCCCGGCTGAAGCCGGTCCCACAAAAAGCGGGGCATTCATTCCATAGCGCCCGCATTGTCTGCACCACCGCTTTCTTTGACAAAACTGCTAACGTGTCCGGCCATCAATCGCCCATCGACCACTGACACCACGCAGGGACGGACATGTTCGAATTTATCTACCTTTCAATACTCATCGGCATGGGCGGCACCGCGCTGCTGGATCTCTGGGCGTTGTTGCTCAAGGCGCTGCTGGGTTTGCCGACCCCGCCCTGGCACCTCGTCGGGCGTTGGTTTGCCGGGATGCCCAAGGGGCAGTTCGTGCACCGCGACGGCATCGGCAATTCTCCTCCCGTGCCCAGTGAGCGGGCGATTGGCTGGTTCATGCATTACAGCGTCGGCGTGCTGTTCGCTGCCGCGCTGTTATTCATCTGGGGCGTGCAGTGGGCGCACGCGCCGACATTTCTGCCGGCACTGATCGTCGGGCTGGTCACCGTCGGCGCCGGCTGGTTCATTCTGCAGCCCGGAATGGGCGTTGGCGTGGCCTGCAACAAGGCACCGAAGCCAAACGTGGCGCGGCTGCAAAACGTGGTCGGGCATGTGGTTTTTGCCATTGGCATGTATGGGACGGCGCTGCTGGTCGGGTGATCAGGCGCGGTGTGGGGTCGCACCCGGCCAATCGCGGTGAACCTATCGGCGCCGCTGCCGTTCTGAAACCTGAGGGCTGCATCGTTATCCAGCCCTTTCCACTCGATCAATCAGGAGATTCCCATGACTCAAACGGCCTTGGTCGTCGGCGCCAGCGGCATCGTCGGCAGCGCAACCACTCAACTGTTGCTCGATAACGGTTGGCAGGTGGCCGCCCTCTCCCGCCGTCCCTCCCAAACGCCAGGCGTGATCCCCGTTGCAGCGGACTTGCAAGACCCGGCATCGGTCAAACAGGCCCTCGCCGACCTGAAACCGAGCCATGTCTTCCTTACCACCTGGTCGCGTCAGGCCACTGAAGCTGAAAACATCCGCGTCAACGCCGCCATGGTCCGCAACGTGCTGGACGCATTGAGGCCGGCGAAGAGCGTCAAGCACGTCGCGCTGGTCACTGGCCTGAAGCATTACCTCGGCCCGTTCGAAGCCTACGGCAAAGGCACCCTGCCGCAGACGCCGTTCCGCGAATCCCAGGGTCGGCTGGACATCGAGAATTTCTATTACGCCCAGGAAGATGAAGTGTTTGCCGCCGCCAAACGCGACGGTTTCACCTGGAGCGTACACCGTCCGCACACCGTCACCGGCGTCGCGGTAGGCAACGCAATGAATATGGCCACTACCCTCGCGGTGTATGCGTCGATCTGCAAAGCCACCGGCCGCCCGTTTGTATTCCCCGGCTCCCGCGTGCAGTGGGACAGCCTCACCGACATGACCGACGCGCGGCAACTGGCCAAACAGCAACTGTGGGCGGCCACGACGCCTGCTGCGGCGAACCAGGCGTTCAACATCACCAACGGCGACGTGTTTCGCTGGAAGTGGATGTGGGGCCAGATCGCTGAGTACTTCGGCGTGCACCCTGCAGAATTCCCGGAGAAGGTTTCTCCGCTGGAAGAGCAGATGGCCAACGATCAGGCAGCATGGGATGAACTCGTTCGCGCCCACGGTCTGAAAGAAGCCGATATCACCCGCCTCATTTCGCCGTGGCACACCGACGCCGACCTGGGCCGGCCGATCGAAGTGGTGACCGACATGTCGAAAAGCCGGACCCTGGGCTTCAAGGAGTTTCAAGCCAGTGACCAAGCCTTTTTCGACGTATTCGACACCTTGCGGGCGCAGCGCCTGATTCCGTAACGGCGCTGATCACGGCCACAAAAAACGCAGCGATGATTGCCGTCATCGCTGCGTTTTCGTATCCGGACCTTTTGTTGGTGAAGCGGCAGGACTCAGGCCTTCTCCAGCGCGTCCTCTTTGTGCATCGCCAGGTGACCGGTCTTGTCGCTTTTGACCTCGTACTGCGGCGCGTCGGGCGAGGCATGGCGATGACGGCCCATGAACTCGACCTCCCTGGTGTGAACCTTCGTTACCTTCCCCACGACGTGCCCGGCTTCGGAATTCCAGCGCACGTGGTCGCCTACCTTGAATGCATGAGCCATCGATTTTCTCCTTGAGTTCAGGACGTCAGGGCTGCCAGAGGGTCTGGGTGCCTTCGAGCTTGCGATCCAGAAAACTCGCCGCACTGATCAGCGCCAGATGACTGAGGGCTTGCGGCGTGTTGCCCAAATGGTGGCCGTGGGCATCGAACTCCTCGGCATACAGACCCAGCGGGTTGGCGTAGCGCAGCAGCTGTTCAAACTCCAGATGCGCCTGCTCAACCCGCCCGGCGCGGGCCAGGCACTCGACGTACCAGAAGGAGCAGGCAACAAATGCACCTTCCTCACCCTCAAGCCCATCCTGATGGTCATCGTCATTGCGGTAGCGGAACACCATGCCATCGCGCACCAGCGTTCGTTCGATAGCGTCCAGGGTCTTCAGCCATTTGGGATCACTGGCGCCAACGAAGCGCACCAGCGGCATCAGCAGCATCGACGCATCCAGGTTCTTGCTGCCCTTGTACTGAACGAAATGGCCCAGTTCGGCGTCCCAGAAGTTCTCCCAGATGTCGTCATGAATGGCCTGACGCGCCTTGTCCCAGCGATCAAAAGGCGCCGGCAGCGAACGCTTCAACGACAACCGTATGGCCCGGTCCAGAGCGACCCAGCACATCAACCGTGAATGCAGAAAATGCTGATCGGCGCCACGCATTTCCCAGATCCCGACGTCCTTGCTGTTCCAGGTTTCGCACAGCTCGTTCACCAGCCGGGTGACGTGCTTCCAGCCCTCGTGGGAAATGGCCTCGCCGTACTTGTTGGCCAGGTACACCGCGTCGAGCAGCTCGCCGTAGATATCCAGCTGCGTCTGTTTGTAGGCCTCGTTGCCGATGCGCACGGGCGACGCGCCGCCGTAACCGCTGAGGTGATCCAGTTCTTCTTCGGGCAATTCTTCGCGGCCGTCCAGCGCGTAGAGAATCCCGAGCTTGTTGGCGTCTTCGCAGCAGTCGCCCATGCGCTCACGTACCCAGTGCATGAAGGCGTTGGCTTCTTCGGTGTAGCCCAGACGCATGAAGGCGTAGACGGTGAATGATGCGTCACGGATCCAGGTATAGCGGTAGTCCCAGTTGCGCTCGCCGCCCTCTTCTTCCGGCAGGCCGAAGGTCGCTGCAGCGACGATCCCGCCATGCTTGCGCGAAGTCAGCAGCTTGAGCGCCAGGGCCGAGCGATTGACCACTTCACGCCAGCGCCCGCGGTATTTGGAATGACGACTCCAGTGCTGCCAGTAGGTGACGGTGTTTTTCAGATCGCAGTCGCAATTCGTCGCCTTGACCAGCGGATCGTCGGCGCCGCCGAGCATGAACTCGACCACATCGCCCTGTTTCATCTCGAACTCGGCCACCGCAGCCTGGCCCTCGAGCTTTAACTGGGTCGTTGCCGCCAGACGCATGGCAGGCTGGCCTTCGGCTTCAAAACAAACGTCCTCGCCGTCCATCTGCGCAGTGGTCTCAGCGCGGCTGTAATCGTGGCGCACCCGGCACAGCATGCGCACGGCGGTCTGGCCGTGGCGAACATGAATGCGGCGGATCAGGCGCGGCAGGTTGTCGACTTCCGACGCAATGGGCATCAGGTCGGTGACTTCGACCACCGCGTCTTCGGCGATCCAGCGCGTCATCAGCACGTTGGTTTCCGGCAGATACAGCTGCTGGCGACGGGCGTCGGGGAGAATCGGCGCCAGTTGGAAAATCCCCGCATCAGGGGTGTCCAGCAGCGCGGTAAAGATGCTGGGGCTGTCGAAATCGGGCCAGCAGCAAAAGTCGATGCTGCCGGTGTCCGCCACTAGGGCGGCGCTGCGCATGTCGCCGATGATGCCGTGGTTTTCGATGGCGTTCTGCGGTTCCTGTTCATCGGGGTTCGGGGTGTGGTCAGCCATTGTTGCGGAACTCCGGATAGAGGCTCATCCCACCGTCGATGAACAGCGTCGTGCCATGCACATAGTCGGACGCATCCGAGGCCAGCCAGACGATGGCGTTGGCCACGTCATCGGCCTCGCCCACGCGGCCGTACGGGATCAGCTCCAGCAATTTTTTCTCGGCGTCGCCGCTGGTGGCCTTGGTGTTGATGGCCGTGCGAATCGCCCCCGGCGCAATGCTGTTGACGCGAATGCGCTGCTCGCCCACCTCTTGGGCAATGCTGCGCATCAACAGATCAACGCCGCCTTTGGAGGCGGCGTAATTGACGTGGCCGGCCCACGGAATGACCTGATGCACCGAGCTCATGTGGATGATCTTGCCCCGGGCGCGGGACACCTCGGGGCGGATGTCCTGTTTGCCGAACTGTCGCAATGCGGCGCGCGCGCAGAGGAACTGCCCCGTCAGGTTGACGTTGATGACGGTGTTCCAGTCTTCGAGGGTCATGTCAGCGATGGCCGCGTCTTTCTGCAGCCCGGAGTTGGCGACGAGGATGTCCAGGCGGCCAAACGCCTTGAGGGTCTCGGCGAACAGCTTCTCCACGTCCTGCTCGTTGGACACATCAGCGCCGATGGCGATGGCCTGGCCGCCGGCATCGACGATTTCTTGCGCGAGCTTTTGCGCGGGTTCGGGTTGCGAGTGGAAGTTGACGACCACTGCCGCGCCAGACGCCGCCAGCCCTCTGGCCGCGCCGGCACCCAGTCCGGAACTCGCGCCGGTGACGAGGGCAACCTGGCCTTTCAAGGAAATCTGCATGGAATGTGGAGCCTCATGGTGAGCGTTTTAATGCTGACTCATGGGGTTCTGCCGAAGTTCATCCGGAAAAGGTCCACCCCAGTGGCAAAAACGCGGCAGGCTCTGGCGTTGGCAGGCAAGGTTTGAATAGTCACGCCGCAAAATCGTGGCAGCCCGGACTGGCCTCTTCCCGGCTGAAGCCGGTCCTACTTTGGACCGCAGACTATCAGTAGGACTGGCTTTAGCCGGGAAGGCGTCAGTAGTCATGCCGCAAAATCAAAGGTGCCCGAACTGACCTCTTCCCGGCTGAAGCCGGTCCTACAATTCGCGCTCCAGCCGATCCCCATCGAAGCACGCGTACATCCGGCAGAAGTGGCTTAGCCGGGAAGGCTGGACGCCGAACGACTGCGCTCCATAAACTGGCGCTTATCATGTCGCAGGCCTTCCACAGCAGGGTGACGAATGTCGGGTAACGGGGACGATGTATGAATCGCAATGAGCTGCGCAAGGCCGACATCAACCTGATGGTGGTGTTCGAGACCTTGATGCAAGAGCGTAACGTGACCCGCGCCGCCGAAAAGCTGTTCCTCGGCCAACCCACCATCAGTGCCGCCCTCAACCGCCTGCGTGCACTGTTCAACGACCCGCTGTTCATTCGTGTTGGTCACCGCATGGAACCCACGGCGCGGGCCAACGAGATCATCAGTCACCTGTCGCCGGCGCTGGATGCGATGTCCGTGGCCTTGAGCCTCACGCGGGAATTCGATCCGGCCAGCAGCGACATGACCTTCCGCATCGGGCTGTCCGACGATGTCGAGTACAGCCTGTTGCCGCCGATGCTGCGCGCGATCCGTGAGGAAGCGCCCGGCATTGTGCTGGTGATCAAGCAGGTCAATTTCTGGAATGTCTCGGAATTGCTCATGTCCGGCGACATCACCGTCGGCGTCTGCCTGACCCGTGAACTGCCGGCCAACGCCAAGCGAAAAATGCTGCGCAGCGTGAAGCCGATGGTGGTGCGCGCCGACGCTTCGCCCGAGCCGATTACCCTGGATGAGTACTGCACGCGGCCCCACTTCGTGGTGTCCCACGTGGCGAACATTTCGAGCTTTGCCGATGAGTGGCTGGCGGCAATCGGGCGCAAGCGCACTGCCGTGCTGTCGGTGCCGCAATACAGCACGTTGCCGGCGTTGATGGAGGGAACGGACCTGCTGTGCAATCTGCCGGATCACCTGACCCGGGCCATGGCCCGAACCGGTCTGCGCGGCGAGCCGCTGCCGTTCGTGACGCCGAATCTGGACCTGTCAATGGTCTGGCTGAGCGTCATGGACACCGACCCCGCCGAACGCTGGCTGCGCAAGCGGCTGGAGGAATTCATGGGGGATGCCGGCGCTTCGAATGCCGCGCCGTAATGCACGACGCGTTCCCATAGTAGGACCGGCTTCAGCCGGGAAGAGGCCGGTTTGGACGCCATCGAATTTGCGGTGTAGCCCCTGACGCGTTCCCGGCTAAAGCCAGTCCTACAGATAATCCGCGATCAAATGTGGGACCGGCTTCAGCCGGGAAAACCCCAGCAATATTCCCGATCAGCCAAAACGACCGGTGATGTAATCCTCGGTCTGAGTCTTGGACGGCTTGGTGAAGATGGTGTCGGTGTCGCCGTGCTCGATCAGTTCGCCCATGAACATGAACGCGGTGTAGTCCGAGCAGCGCGCGGCCTGTTGCATGTTGTGGGTCACGATGATCACGGTGAATTGCTCTTTGAGCTCGGTGATCAGCTGTTCGATGCGCCCCGTGGAGATCGGGTCGAGGGCTGAAGTCGGTTCGTCGAGCAGCAGCACTTCCGGGCGCAGCGCGATGGTGCGGGCGATGCACAGACGCTGTTGCTGACCACCGGACAGGCTCTGGGCGCTCTGCTTGAGCTTGTCTTTGACTTCATCCCACAACGCCGCGCCACGCAGGGCCTGCTCGACACGCTCTTCCATCTCGCGACGGGAGAGTTTTTCGTGGTGACGCACCGCGTAGGCGATGTTGTCGTAGATCGACATCGGGAACGGCACCGGCTTCTGGAACACCATGCCGACGTTGCTGCGCAGACGGTTCATCGAGTAGCCCGGAGCGAGAATATTCTCCCCGTTGAGCATCACTTCGCCTTTGGCTTCCTGTTTCGGGTACATCGAATAAATACGGTTGAACACCCGCAGCAGCGTGGACTTGCCGCAGCCGGACGGCCCGATGATCGCGGTAATGCGCTTCTCGGGGATGATCATGTCGACCGACTTCAGCGAGCGCTGAGTGCCGTAGAAGAAATCGAGACCGCGTACCTGGATTTTGGTTTTTTCGTCGGCGAGGGAAAGGTTGTTCATCAGGACGCCCTATTGCGCAAAAGGAGAAGACGGGAACTGAGGCTCAGTACCAGTACAAACATGGTCATAATCAAGGCGCCGGCCCAGGCCAGAGAATGCCAGTCATCGAACGGACTCATCGCGTACTGGAAGATCACCACAGGCACGCTTGCGATCGGTTTGAGGATGTCACTGCTCCAGAACTGGTTACCAAATGCGGTGAACAGCAACGGCGCGGTTTCGCCGGTGATGCGCGCCAGCGCCAGCAGGATCCCGGTCACCACGCCGGCCTTGGCCGCACGCAGGACGATCTGCAGCGTCAGCTTCCATTGCGGCACACCGAGCGCCAATGCGGCTTCGCGCATGGTCGACGGCTGCAGCTGAAGCATTTCGTCGGTGGTCCGCACCACTACCGGGATCACCAGCAGTGCCAGGGCCAGGGCGCCGGCGATGGCGGAGAAACCGACCTGATGGTTGGTCACGGCGCTGAGGGGCAGGATCACCGCGGTGTACACGAACAGACCGAGCACAATCGACGGCGCCGACAGCAGAATGTCGTTGATGAAGCGCACCGCATTGCCCAGCTTGGTGTTGCGCGCAAACTCTGCCAGCCAGATACCGGCCATCAAACCGATCGGCGTGCCGATCAGCAGGCCGATGCCGGACATCAGAATGCTGCCGTAGAAGGCGTTCGCCAGACCGCCCGACGAGCCGGGTGGCGGGGTCATTTCGGTGAACAGCCGCAGGTTCAGCGCCTCGAACCCGTTGACGATCGTGGTCAGCAGAATCCACACCAGCCACAACAGGCCGAAGGCCGTCGCGGCGCAACTGAGGACCATCGCGATCTTGTTCTTGATTGCGCGGGAGCGGTACAGGTTTTCGTTATCGGCCTTACTCATAGACCCTCCTTGCGCGACAGACGAGAGAGCATCAGACGGGCGATCGCCAGCACGATGAAGGTAACGACGAACAGCAGGAAGCCCAGGGCGATCAGCGCAGAACGGTGCAGGTCGGTGTAGGCCTCGCTGAACTCGTTGGCGATCACCGAGGCAATCGAGCTGCTCGGCATCATCAGCGATGCCGAGAACTGATGGGCGTTGCCCAACACGAAGGTCACCGCCATGGTTTCACCGAGCGCACGACCCAGGCCCAGGAACACACCGCCGACCACCGCTGAGCGGGTGTAAGGCAGGACGATGTCCCAGACCACTTCCCAGGTCGTGCCGCCCAGCGCGTAGGCCGATTCTTTAAGGGCAATGGGCACGCTGCGGAACACTTCGGTCATGACCGAGGTGATGAACGGGATAATCATGATCGCCAGCACGATGCCGGCAGTGAGCATGCCGATGCCCAATGGCGGGCCCTGAAACACGGGGCCGATCAGCGGCAGCGCGCCAAGGTTGTCGTTGATCCACGGGGCCATGTATTGCGCCATCAACGGGCCGAACACGAACAGGCCCCACATGCCGTAGATGATCGAAGGAATGCCCGCCAGCAGTTCCACCGCCGAAGCGATGGGCATGCGTAACCAAGGTGGTGCGACTTCAGTCAGAAAAACCGCGATGCCGAAGCTCACCGGAACGGCGATCAGCAGGGCGAGAAAGGAAGTGACCAGCGTGCCGTAGATCGGCACCAACGCGCCGAACTTGCCGTTGACCACGTCCCATTCGGTACTGGTAAGAAATTCGAAGCCAAAGGTCTTGAACGCCAGGGCACCGCCCCAGAGTGTCGAGCCGGCGATACTCGCCAACAACAGCAGCACCAACAGAGCCGCTCCCAGCATCGTGCGCCTGAACCAGGCGTCGTGTCGGTGATCGCGGGCCGCGCGTTTATCGCTCTCGGATATTGCATCCGGAATCACAGCGGACATGTATTGGGTGTTCTCAGTCATGGTAGGTCCACTCGCAAGGAAACCCTGCCACCGAGCGCTCGGTGACAGGGGTTAGCCGGATGACATCGAGTTACTTGGTGAACTCGGTTTTCCAGTAGTCTTCGATCTTGCTAACCAGCGATGCAGGCAGAGGTACGTATTCCAGTTTTTCAGCCGAGCTCTGGCCCTTTTCCAGGGACCATTTGAAGAAGTCGAATGCCGCCTTGCTCTTCTCGGCGTTCTTCGGCTGCTTGTACATGATGATCCAGGTGGTCGCCGTAATCGGCCATGCGGTCTTGCCCGGAGCGTTGGTCATGATCAGGTTGAAGTCTTTGGCGTTTGCCCAATCAGCCGTGTCAGCAGCAGCGGCGAAGGCTTTGGCGTCAGGCTTGATGAACTCGCCCGCAGCGTTCTGCAGTTGGGTGTAAGCGATTTTGTTCTGGGTGGCGTAGGAATACTCGACGTAACCGATCGAACCCTTGATCTGTTTTACGTAAGCAGACACACCTTCGTTACCCTTGCCGCCCACGCCCACTGGCCATTGAACGGCGGAGCCGGTGCCTGGGCCCGATTTCCATGCGTCGCTGACTTTGGTCAGGTAGCTGGTGAAGTTGAAGGAAGTGCCCGAGCCGTCCGAACGGTGAACGACGGTGATAGCGGTTTCAGGCAGTTTCACGCCCGAGTTCAGTGCGACGATCGCAGGATCGTTCCACTTGGTGATCTTGCCCTGGAAGATGTCGGCGAGAACCTGGCCGCTCAGCTTCACGCCGTTGGCTTCGATCCCTTCCAGGTTAACGATCGGCACGATACCGCCGATGACGCTTGGGAACTGACCCAGGCCAGCGGCCTTGAGGTCGTCAGCCGACATAGGAGCGTCGGAAGCGCCGAAGTCTACGGTTGCCGCCTTGATCTGAGCGATGCCGCCGCCCGAACCGATCGACTGGTAGTTGATACGGTTGTCAGCAGTTTTGCTGTATTCCTGCGACCACTGGGAGATAACCGGGAATACGAAACTCGAACCAGCGCCAGTCACATCAACGGCGTGTGCCATACCCGACAGGCACATCGAAGCCATCAGAAGCGACAGGCGTTTTTTAGTCAGCAGAATCACGGCAATACCTCAACAAGAGAATTTTGTGTGTGTGTGGTCACAGTTGACGACCCGAGGCAGATTTAAAACTGGAAACATTTCTGTTTGATGACAGTCTTGAGACTGCGCGCAAAAACGGAGGCGTCTGTCAGTCATTTCCTACAGCGTGTAAAGCTGAAGTGCCCGGTTTTGTTGAGTCAGGCTAAAGTTGTCTAGCGGAGGGAATTTAATATCAATGCGCCACACATCAACGTGGAGTGATGGAATGTGTGGCCATTGAGCGGCGCATCGGGCGCCGCAGAGCAGGCGCAGGTCCGTCATCGGGCGTAAGCAGAAACCACCGGCGGTGCCGCAGAACAGATTAATTCCGGGCAATGTGTATCGAGATTTTGCGGCTTGTCACGATCCCCTCGACGACCAACGCTTAAACCGCAGCGGCAAGCCGCCCGATGTCGGCCATCAGCGCGTTGCTCTGATCACCGCTGGCTTTCGAGCCGGTGTAATAGACCGTCACCAGAATCGGTGGCCGGTCGCCGGGCCAGATCACCGCTACGTCGTTGCTGGCGTTGTTGGCACCCGAACCGGTCTTGTCCCCTACACGCCAGCCGCCGGGGATGCCGGCGCGCAGCTTCTTGTCGCCGGTCTGGTTGTTCACCAGCCACGCCGTCAGCTGATCGCGGGACGCCAGCCTCAGTTCGTCGCCCAGCACCAGCGTATTCAATGTCTGCAGCATGGCGACAGGCGTGGTGGTGTCGCGCAGATCACCCGGCCGGTTTTCATTCAGATCGGGCTCGCGGCGGTCGAGTCGGGTTTGCGTGTCACCGATAGACCGCAGCCACGCCGTCAGACCGTCCGGGCCGCCCATGCTGTCGAGCAGCAGGTTCGCGGCGGTGTTATCGCTCAGCGTCATCGCCGCCTCGCACAGCGAACCCACGCTCAGCCCCTGCCCGCCCACGTGCAGCTCGGTGGTCGGCGAATACGCCACCAGTTGCTCGGCGGAATAGACGATGCGCCGCGACAGGTCTTCCTGCTTTTGATCGACCCGCGCCAGCACATGGGCGGCGGCCAGGCATTTGAAGGTGCTGCACAGGGCAAAGCGTTCATCGCCGCGATGGCTGATCAGGCGCTGACTGGCCGTGTCCAGAATGGCGACACCCAGCCGGCCACCGTGGCGACGTTCAAGGTCGGCCAGCTGCTGCTGGATGACTGGGTCGGAAGACGCCCCGGAGCGACGCTCGGCAGCCAGTGAGGGAAGACTCAATAATGAGGGGACAGCCAGCAACGATGCGCCGAGGAGGGTTCTGCGGGTGATCAAGATGAACGTCCTTGTGAAGGGCAACGAGTGCCGCACGGGTCATGGCCACTCACCCCGCCGGGAGGCGCCGCCGGTGAGCCGCTGCGAAGGGTGAGCAAATCGGCGCACATCATCCGACCAGACGCTGCCTCATTTCAACCGTTGCCGGAGCGAACGTCCTGTTCGCCCCGCCTTTGCCGTTATCGCGGCCGGTCAAATCCCGACACCGAACGTACCCACTGGAACAACCGCAGGGTCGCCGGGGTGTCGATCTGTTCGTGGCTTGCCGCCATCTCGCCGGCCAGGGATGCCAGCGATTGCGGCAGCAACCAGGAAATCTCCTGTTCGGTTGCCTGAAAGGGCATCGGGGTTTCCTCTTTCTCGAACGCTGGCCATGGGTTCATCGCCGTCTCTCCCGCACACGCGTGGATGGTTACAGATCGAGCACCAACGGCCCTGAAGCCGGGACTGCGCAGCAGATCAGCACGTGGTCCGGCGCCGGCCTTTCAGGGGGCGGGACCGGGTAATGCACCTGGCCACTGATGAGCCGGGTCTTGCAGGTGCCACAGGATCCGCCGCGACAGCTGAATTCGGGGTTCAGCCCTCGGCTCTCCGCCAGTTCCAGCAGACTGCCACCGGCGGGCTGCCAGCGCGCCTCCTTGGCGGAGCGTTCGAACACCACCGGCACCGGTTCGGTGGCAGCGGCTGGTTGCTCAAAGGCAACCCCCTGTGAATCACTGCTGCGCTTGAGGCCGGACGGGCCGAACGTTTCGGCATGAATACGCTCATCGCGAACTTGCAGGGCGCGCAGGCCATCGTAGATTTCCTGGGTAAACGCAGCTGGCCCGCACACATAGAAATCGAAGTCATTGAACGGCAGCAGCGCCTTGAGCAGATCGAGGTCGATGCGGCCCGTCAGGTGGAAATCTTCACCCACACGCGCCGACGCTTCCGGCTGGCTCAGCACGCGAATCGCCGTCAACTGATCGCCGGCCCTGGCAATGAGTGTGTCCACTTCTTCGCGAAACGCCAGGTCGGCCAGACGACGGGCACTCTGGACGAACCAGGTCGCCCGCCCTCCCCGCACCCGTTTGCCTTCGTAGATGACTTCTCGCAGCATCGACAGCATGGGCGTGACGCCGATGCCCGCACCCAGCAGCACCAGCGGCCGGCGCTCCTGCGGGTCCACCACGAAGCTGCCCTGGGGTGCCCGCCCCTCAAGCACATCGCCGACCTTGACCTGATCATGCAGGTACGCCGAGGCCAGGCCGTCGCGCTTGACGCTGATGCGCAAGAATCCGTCGGACGGCGCGCTGGACAGGCTGTAGGTACGAATCAACGGCGACGTACGGCCTTCAGGCGCCAGGCGCAGCGGCAGGTGCTGACCGGCCTTGAACGCGGGCAAACCAGCGCCGTCGGCCGACTCGAAATAGAAGGAACGAATGCCGTCGCTTTCGTCCTCGATCCGCGTTACCCCCATCGGCCGCCATTGATCACGCAGGGCATCGGCCTGCAAGCGGGCGGCGGTCTGCTGCCAGTCGCCGGTCATCAGGCTGTTCGGCGACCACCCCTGGAATTCCCAGCGCGAGCGCAACGCCGCCGGCCGACGCACCCCCTGTTCCACGCGCACCTGCCAGAGCCGCTCGGCGCCCTGAAACGCCGCGATTTCCGGCCCGTCGAGAATCAGCGTTACAGTGCCCGTCACCTGCAACAGCTCGCCGGTCTGGAAATCAACGAACAGCAGACCGGCCCTGGGATTGAGCTGGAAGTTACCCAGCGTGTTGAAAAAGAGATTGCCGGCGAAATCCGGGATGGTCAGCACATCGCCGTCTACCCGCACGAAGCCGGCCTGACCGCCACGGTGGGACACGTCCACCGAACGATGGGGCTGGGCGCCCTCAAGGTCGACATAGCTGGCGACGAAGAAGGTGTCGGCACCACGAATGGTGGCAATCGCGGCGTCATCCAGTGCGGTCAAGCGTTGCGCGGCAGGTCGTTGCGGCGCTTCCTGCAACGGCGGGGGCAACGGCAGCTGTTTCAACCCCCGCAGCTGAATGTACTGCGGGCAATTGCCGTACGACTGCTCGACGCTCACCGAAAAACTGTCTTCCCACACGTCGCTGATGCGGCCGTTGAGGCGGTTGCGACGGCGGGTGTGCAGGTCGATGCCAAGCATGCCCACCGCCGCGCCCGGCGCAAATCCGGTGCCGGCCGGATCTTCGGCATCGGAGCGTCGAGTAATGTCCAGACGCCTGGCATCGGGGGAATGGATAAAACCCGACTGCGCGTCCAGCAGGCTCGCCCAAGGCCAGCCTTCGGTGTCCACGGCGCCGATGATCAGGTACGGCAGATGCTCGTAGAACTCTCGGTGCTGATCGGGCATGTGATCACGAATGACGCGCTTGCCCAGGGTCTCCATGCGCTCCGCAACGCCGACGCTGGCCTGCAAAGCGCGCTCGCCGGAATGCCATGGCGATGCTGTTTCAGTGCGAATCTCGTTCATGGCGCGAACTCCCTGGAATCCCGGATGGTTACCTGACCAGCCCTGCCGCCGTGCGTGGCATGGGCGTGAAGCCCGGCAGGTTCTCGATGCGCGAAAGCCATGCCTGCACGTTGCCGTAATCATCCAGCGAGACGTTGCCCTCTGGCGCGTGGGCGATGTAGCTGTAGGCGGCGACATCGGCGATGGTGGGGTGATCGGTGACAAGGAATTCGCGGCCGCTCAGGTGCTGATCGATGACGCGGAGCGCGTCATGGGCCCGCTGAAGTGTGTCTTTCGGATCAAAGCCTGCGCTGAACACCGTGATCAGACGCGCCCGCGCCGGGCCCAGGTAAATCGCGCCGGACGCGGCAGACAACCAGCGCTGCACCTGCGCGGCACCCTCGGGATCATTCGGCAACCAGCGGCCCGACGGGTCGTATTTTTTCGCCAGGTACACCAGGATCGCGGTTGAATCGGCGACGATGACCCCGTCGTCATCAATCACCGGCACCTGGCCGAAGCCGTTGATGGCGAGGAATTCGGGTGTCTTCTGCTCGCCCTTGGCCAGATCAACAAACTGAATCTTCGGGTCGAGGCCCAGCAGCGACAACATCAGCTCGGCGCGGTGGGAGTGGCCGGACAGCGGGAAGTGATAGAGCGTGATGGCGGTCATGGGGGTGGGCTCCTGGGCAAGTGGATCAACTCAGCGTGGGGCGGCGGTGCCGTAACGGTGGGCCGCGCTGGTGGAACGGATAGTGGGCCTCCCCGCCGGATTGGGGAATGACCAGAAAAAGCAATCCACTGTTTCACCTAGTGAAATGACGAGCCTCACATTCCGCCGCTCAAGCCACTTGCACGGCTGGCAACTTGCCTATCTGCAACATTCAGAAATATCCCCTTGACGCAGGCGCGATGGCTGAGGGTTCATATTGAAGTACAGCCATCATCCAACCGCCTTGCTCTCTGGTGAATTCCCATGGTTTCGTCCGTTCTGGCGGCTTCGCTGTCGCGCCGTCGCATTCACTACAGCTGGGTGATCCTGGCCGTCACCTTCCTGACCATGCTGGTCATGGCCGGTGCAGTGGGCGCGCCGGGTGTGTTCATCCGCCCGCTGCAAGCGGAATTCGGCTGGGACACTGCCGAGATTTCTTCGGCGCTGGCGATACGTTTCGCCTTGTTCGGGCTGGTCGGGCCTTTTGCCGCCGCGTTCATGAACCACTTCGGCGTACGCAAAGTGGTGCTAACCGCACTGACGCTGGTCGCCAGCGGTCTGGTGTTGTCGCTGTTCATGACGCAGTTCTGGCAGTTGGTGCTGCTGTGGGGCGTGGTAGTCGGCTTTGGCACAGGCCTGACGGCAATGGTGCTCGGCGCAACGGTCGCGACGCGCTGGTTCTCCAAGCGTCGCGGGCTGGCGATGGGTTTGCTGTCGGCGAGCTCCGCCACGGGACAACTGGTGTTCATGCCGATGCTGGCGAACCTGACCGAGCACTTCGGTTGGCGCACGGCACTGGCGTGTGTCTGCACGGCCATCGTGATTGCCGGCGTTGCGGTGCTGGCGCTGATGCGCAACCGTCCTTCTGATCTGCAACTGCCGCCTTACGGCGATGAGGACATTCAACCGGTTGCGGCCAGCACCCAGACCTTCGTTCAGTTGCTGATCACGCCGCTGCGGGTGCTGCGCGACGTGTCGAAGACCTGGACGTTCTGGGTGCTGTTCATGACGTTCTTCATCTGCGGCGCCAGTACGAACGGCCTGATCCAGACGCACTTCATCAGTCTGTGCGGCGATTACGGCCTGGCCGCGACCACGGCAGCCGGAATGCTCGCGGTGATGGGGATTTTCGATTTCTTCGGCACCATCGGTTCCGGCTGGCTGTCGGACCGCTTCGATAACCGCTGGCTGCTGTTCTGGTACTACGGCTTTCGCGGCGTGTCGCTGGTGCTGCTGCCGTTCCTGGATTTCACCGTGTTCGGGCTGTCGGTGTTTGCCTTGTTATACGGGCTGGACTGGATTGCCACGGTGCCGCCAACCGTGAAGCTGACCGCCCAGCGATTTGGCGCAGAACGCGCCAATATCGTGTTTGGCTGGGTGTTCGCGGGCCATCAACTGGGCGCTGCGTTTGCCGCCTTCGGCGCCGGCTGGACACGCACGCATTTCGCCACGTACCTGCCGGCGTTTTTCGTCTCCGGCCTGCTGTGCGCGATTGCCGCGTTGATTGCGTTGTCCATCGTGCCGCCGGCGAAGACGACAAAGGCTGCTATCACATAAACGGCTTTAAAGCCATTGCCGCGCGGTCAGCCACATACCGTACCCCAAGGCCATCAGCGCCCAGGCCAGCAGCGGGTGAAACACCACCCGCCAGGCCATCGCCCGCGGCTCGAAACCGACGCCGTGGACGAACCCCCCGGCAACGCCCCACATGATCAGCATCAGCAGGCCGTGGGAATAATGGCCGTTGGCGTCGAGCATCGACGCCGGGTGAATCAGCAGCACCAGACTCAGCGGCACGGCCATCAGCAGGGACAGTGCCCGGCCGACGGCGTGCCTGAAGGGCCCGTTGAGCGCTTCAGCGGTCACGGCCGCTCTCCAGCGCGGCGGCGTCGGATGACTCCAGCCACAGCGCGTTGATGATGCCGAAGCTGCAGGCCAGCAACACACCAAGAATCCAGGCGAAATACCACATGATTGTCTCTCCTCTGAAACCGGCTCAGTACAGGCCGTGGGGGTTGTGGTCGATGTGCGCGGTGGTGACCTTGCCCCACATCTTGGCGTAGCACCAAAGTGTGTAGCAGAGGATCAACGGCACGAAGATCGACGCCGCGATCAGCATGATCATCAGGGTTTTATGGCTGGAAACGGCGTCCCACACGGTCAGGCTGGAGGCCGGGTCCAGACTCGAAGGCATCACAAACGGGAACAGCGCGAAACCTGCGGTGCACAACGCACCGACGATGGCCAGGCTGCTGCCCAGGAACGCGGTTCTGCCCTGCCCCGCACTGGCTCCGAGCAAGGCCAGCAAGCCACCGAAAATCCCCAGCAGCGGCACGATAACGGTCAGCGGGTGCTGCTGATAATTCCCCAGCCAGCCGTGGTTGCTGGCCGTGACGGTTTTCGCCAGCGGGTTGAGCGCCGACCCGGGATCGAACGCTGAAGTGATCGCCAGGCCCTGAATGCCGCCGAGCAGCAGCCACACGCCGGCGCCGATGAACGACAACAGGAACAGCAACGACAGCCACTGCGCTGCCCGACGCGAACGCTGAGCAATGGCCCCTTCGGTGCGCATCATCAGCCAGCTGCCGCCGTGCAGGCCAAGCATGCTCAGGCTGACCACGCCCGCCAGCAAGCCGAACGGGCTCAACAGCTGCCAGAAGTTGCCGTGATAACTGGAGCGCAGGGTGTCGTCGAACTGAAACGGCACGCCCAGCAACAGGTTGCCGAACGCCACGCCGAAGACCAGCGACGGCACCACGCCACCGACGAACAGGCCCCAATCCCAGCTCTGCCGCCAGCGGGTGTTTTCCAGTTTGCTGCGGTAGTCGAACCCTACCGGGCGCACGAACAGGGCAAACAGCACCAGCAGCAGCGCCCAATACAAACCCGAAAACGCAGCGGCGTACACCAGCGGCCATGCGGCGAACAACGCGCCGCCGGCGGTGATCAGCCAGACCTGATTACCGTCCCAGTGCGGGGCGATGGTGTTGATGACCACGCGTCGCTCGGTGTCGCTGCGCCCGACGTAGGGCATCAGCATTGCCGCGCCCAGGTCGAAGCCATCGGTGAGGGCGAAGCCGATCAGCAATACGCCGACCAGCACCCACCAGATCATTTTCAGTGTCTCGTAATCGAACATCGGTGATTCCTCAGGCCAGGGCCGGTTGTTTGGCGAGGGCCGCGTTGCCGTGGGCGCCTTGCTCGAAGTGATAGCGGCCGGTATGCAGGCTGCTCGGGCCGAGTCGGGCGAACTTGATCATCAGGTACATCTCGATGATCAGCAGCACGGTGTAGAAGCCGACCAGCGCCACGATCGAACCCAGCACATCCCCCGCCGACAGGGTCGAGGCTGAAAGATGCACGGGCAGCACTTCACCGATGGACCAGGGCTGACGGCCGTGCTCGGCGACCCACCAGCCGGTCTGGGTGGCGATCCACGGCAGCGGCAGGCTGAACAGCGCCCACTTGAGTAGCCAGCGCTTGCGGGTCTCGTTCTTGCGCGCCGAGGCCCAGAAGGCACAGGCGAACAACAGCGCCATGAGCATCCCGCTGAGCACCATCAGGCGGAAGGTCCAGAAGATCGACGCCACCTGCGGGATCGAATCCAGCGCCGCCTGTTTGATCTGCTGCTCATTGGCGTCGACCACTTTGTCGGTGTACTTCTTCAGCAGCAGGCCGTAGCCGAGGTCCTTCTTCACCGCATTGAAAGCGTCGAGGGTCTGCTGGCTCTTGTCGCCGCCACGCAGTTGGCCGAGCAAGTTGTAGGCGGTCATGCCGTTGCGGATGCGGCCTTCGTGTTCGCGGACCAGGTCCTTGATCCCGGTGACCTGTTTATCCACCGAGCGGGTGGCGATGAGGCCCATCACGTAGGGAATCTTCACGGCGTAATCGGTGCGCTGCTCGGCCTGATTGGGCAGGCCGAACAAGGTGAACGCCGCCGGGGCCGGCTCGGTTTCCCATTCGGCTTCGATGGCGGCGAGCTTGGTTTTCTGCACGTCGCCGATTTCGTAGCCGGATTCGTCACCCAGCACGATCACCGACAGGATCGAGGCCATGCCGAATGCCGAGGCGATGGCGAACGAACGCCGGGCGAAGGCGATGTCGCGGCCCTTGAGCAAATACCAGCTGGAAATCGCCAGGACGAAGATTGCGCCGGTGACGTAGCCGGACGCCACGGTGTGAACGAACTTGACCTGAGCGACGGGGTTGAACAGCAGGTCGCTGAAGCTGGTGAGTTCCATGCGCATGGTGGTGAAGTTGAACTCGGCGCCGACGGGGTTCTGCATCCAGCCGTTGGCGATGAGGATCCACAGCGCCGACAGGTTGGAGCCGATCGCCACCAGCCAGGTGACGCTGAGGTGCTGGACACGGGTCAGGCGGTCCCAGCCGAAGAAGAACAGGCCGATGAAGGTCGATTCAAGGAAGAACGCCATCATCCCTTCGATGGCCAGCGGTGCGCCGAAAATGTCGCCGACGTAGTGGCTGTAGTAGGCCCAGTTGGTGCCGAACTGGAATTCCATGGTCAGGCCGGTGGTGACGCCGAGGGCGAAGTTGATGCCGAACAGTTTGCCCCAGAACTGGGTCATGTCTTTGTAGACTTGCTTGCCGGTCATGACATAGACCGATTCCATGATGGCGAGCAGGAAGGTCATGCCGAGGGTCAGCGGGACGAACAGGAAGTGGTACAGCGCGGTCATCGCGAACTGCAGCCGGGAGAGGTCGACGACTGATTCCGATATCATTTTGGGGTTTTCTCAGAGGGTGCGGGTGGGGTGCTGAGTAGATGCAGGCCGGCTTGCACGCCGTCGTCCTTGACTTCGACCGGGGCGTCGAAGCAGACGCTGCGGATGCCCATGAGCAGGACGAGTTTGATCAGGAGGATCAGACTGATGTCTTTGGCCAGGGGGTGTTTGAGGAAGTCGAAAGGACCGGGCATGTTGAGGACTCGTCGGGGTGCGGGGTATTTTTCCTACAGGGCCTTCCGATACCGTTGATCCAGATCAATAAGGCGCGTTTACTCGGATGTGGCAGATCGCCACAGCTCTGCCTGACGGCAGATTGTTTCGCCTTCGGCGAGTTACTTGATAAAGCCCCAAGTAACCAAGGGCTTGTGCTCCTGGTTAGGTCCCTCCTGCGTCGGGGTTCCTTCACTCCGACGATGCTCCGTGGGCCCGCACCCAAGTCGCGATTGGCGGTGACTGGACCTTTTGTGTATGAAGATCAAGATCAAGAGCGCAGCAGACCAACAGCTTCCCGGCTGAAGCCGGTCCTACGGTCTGAGCCACCGCCAGTCCACATGATCGTGCCCACGCTCTGCGTGGGTATGCATCCCGGGACGCTCCGCGTTCATTCCCGGCTCAAGCCGGTCCCACTGACTGCACACGGTTTTTTAGTGGGACCGGCTTCAGCCGGGAAGAGGCCATCGCAGGCGCCGGCATTTCTGGACGGTAGGCGGTGGTAGGCGCGCGATGTGCCTGGTCTGGAGGGCGGCGAGGTTACGGGAGGGTGGGCGCAGGGTCAGCGACCCCGGGTTCGTCTGTTCAAGCTGTTAGGATGGCCGGCAGGATGCCGTCTCAAGTGACGGATTATTCAGCCGATATCCCGGTGTGCAAGGCAGTCGGTGACGGCTGTGCCGGATGGTTCAGAGCCCGGCATCTGTCGCTTTTGCACCCATGAGGTAGTTATCGATGACACTCCATTCGCTCATTCACACACTGGGCAGCGCACTCTGTGTGGCGCTGTTGCTGTGCGTGGGCACTGACGCGTCGGGAGCTGAATCGATTAACTCGGACGCGGCCCGGGTCGAGATCCATGTCGTCACCGAAGAACTCCCGCCCTACAACATGACCCGCGACGGGGTGCTCACCGGTATGAGCACCGAGGTGGTTCAGGCGGTGTTGAAGGAGGTCAATGTGCAGGCCGCTATTCAGTCCATGCCCTGGGCGCGGGCTTATGATCTGGCGCTGCACACCCCCAACGTGCTGATTTACTCCATCACCCGCACCGCCGAGCGCGAGCGGCTGTTCAAGTGGGTCGGCACCATCGCTGCGTCGCGCTGGTTTCTGTATTCGTCCGCCAGTCATCCCGTCACCCTGCTGAGCCTGGACGACGCCCGGGACTGGCAGACCGCGACGGTCAACGAAGACGTTGGCGAACAGTACCTGATGGCGCGCACATTCCAGATCGGCCATCAGCTGCAATCGAGCAACCGCTACGAGTTCAACTACCAGAAACTGCAGACCGGCCACGTCGACCTGTGGATCTCCGACGAGCTGAACGCTTACTACCTCGCCCGGCAGGTCGGCGATGACCCCACCCGGACGCTGGTGCAATCCCTGCGCATCAAAGAGCTCGAAGAAGCCGGCGGCTTCAATATGGCGTTCAGCGCCGGCACACCCGACGCGACGGTGCAGCGGTTTCAGAAGGCCCTGGAGACCATTCGCGCCAACGGTACCCACGACGCCATTGCGCGCAAGTGGCAATGAGCATGCCGTTCGAAACGCCTTCCCAACCCCCCGGCGAGACCCGCCCTACCCCACGCACCGGACAGCGCACCGGTTCGCTGGCGCGGCGTCTGGTGCTGGCGACGCTGGCCTTCTGCGTGCTGTTCACGGCGGCGACGGTGCTGGTGCGTACCTGGTTCGCCTGGAACACCAATCTGGCGAACATGAACGCCGAGCTGACCCTGATCGATCAGGTGTTCCAGGGCACGCTGTCCAAAGCGGTGTGGGAAATGGATGATCAGGCGCTGCAGACCCAGATCGACAGCGTCGCCACGGCGGCGCCGGTGGGCCGGGTCCAGCTGAAAATCCTGCGCCCCGGTCGCGCCCCTGAAATTCTGGAACGCCAACACCCCGGCCACACCGGCTCGATCCGCGCCCCGGCGCTGCATCGACAGTTGACCGTCTCGCCTTACCCCGGCGCCAGCGAAGTGGTCGGCGAACTGACCATCGAGGGCGACGAGAGCCTGCTGTGGAAACGCCTGTGGAAAGAAGTCGCGGTCATTATGCTCACCCAGATTATCCAGTCCCTGGCACTGGCCGGGCTGATCATGGGCATGTTCAACCGCTCGGTGACCCTGCACGTGCGGCACATTGCCCGGCACCTGGAACACCTCACGCCGCTCAACCTCAAGAAGCATCTGACCCTGGAGCGCCGCGGCAAGGCCGGTGACGAGCTTGACCTGCTCGAAGCGGGCGTCAATGACCTGCAGGACAAACTGGCCGCGCACCTGGAACGTCAGGCCCGCGACGAAATCGCCCTGGCCGCCAGCCGCGACCAGCTCGCCGAACTGGTCGAGCAGCGCACCGCGCAGCTCAAGGCCGCCAACACGCGACTGGAAGCGCTGACCCGCTTCGATCCCCTCACGGGCCTGGCCAACCGCCGGCATTTCGACGAGCTCAAGGAGCTGGAATTCAACCGCGCCTTGCGTCATCGCCAGCCGCTGTCGGTGCTGATGTGCGACATCGATTTCTTCAAGCTTTACAACGACACCTATGGCCATGCCCGGGGCGATCAATGCCTGCGCGACGTGGCGCTGGCCATGAGCGCGCTGTTTTCGCGCTCCGGCGAACTGGTGGCGCGGCTCGGCGGCGAAGAGTTCGCCGTGCTGCTGCCGGGGCAGGACGAGGACCAGGCGCTGGCCTCGGCCGATCGCCTGCGCGGCCTGCTGGCCCGGCAACAACTGGTACACAGCGCTTCACCGGTCTCGCCTTTCGTGACCTTGAGCATCGGCGTGGCCGAGCTCGACCCGGCGAACATGGAGCACTTCGATCAACTGCTGCAGAGTGCCGACCGGGCGCTGTACCGGGCGAAAAGCCAGGGCCGGGACCGCTGTGTGATCTGAACCGAGAGGAATGCCATGGGAAAAATTCATCGTCAGCGCAGCGTTCTGGTCACTTTCCTGATGCTGCTCGTGTGCCTGAGCGCAGACGCCGCGACGTTGCAAGTGGTGACCGAAGACTCCTCCTACAGCGCCCTTGACGGCGACAAAGTGGTCGGGGTCGCCAGCGAAGTGGTCGAGATGACCCTCGCCAATGCGGGCATCACCGATTACCACATGGCGCTCTACCCCTGGGCGCGGGCCTACGACATCGCTCGCCTGGAAGCGAATGTGCTGATCTACCCGATGATTCGCAGCAGCGCACGGGAGGCGCTGTTCAAATGGGTCGGTGAGCTGGAGCACGTCACTCCCTCGTTTTATAAACTTCGCGAGCGCCGCGATGTGCAGGTCAAGGACTTGCAGGACGCCAGCCATTACACCGTCGGGGTCGTGCGTGACGATTCGCGGCAGCAGTACCTGGAGGGCAAGGGTTTCAGCAGGATGGTGGTCTCGGCCAATAATCTCGACAACCTGCGCAAGCTGATCAGCGGCCAGGTCGAGCTGATCCCCATGCCCGAGCGCGAGGCCCGCGAGCAATGTGCCGATCTGCACATCGCGTTCGAGGACCTGGAAAGCGTTTTCACCCTCGACGAACTGTCCAAAGGCCTCTACATCGCCCTCAGCGCCACCACGCCGGACGAAACGGTGCAGCGAATCGCCGCCGCATTTGCCCGCCTGAAACAGGAAGGCACGGTCGACAGAGTGATTGCGGGGCAGTAAACACAAGCACTCGACAGCCCCGCAAAAGCGGGTTTGAAGCAGGAGGAACCGCCGAGCTGACGCTTTCACAAATCCTTCACAATCGTTTTGGAAAACTCCGCGCGATCTGCCCCGCCTACCTTCCCGGCAGCCAATGACTGGACGTGTTTGACGTCTCGGCCCCAAGGATGGAAATGCCTGCTGCACCCGCACGCCAGGCGCTGCGTGGTCCCTTATACGGAAATGAATCGATGCTCAAACCGGTTACGTCTACTCGTCTGGTGATGCTGTTTTCCCTGTCTCTGGTGGTGTTTTACAACCTGGCGACCTGGCGCGCACTGGTTGATCTGGCGCAATTGCAAGGCGTCAAGGCCGTTGCGTTCTATGTGTCGTTTGCCTTCCTGCTGTGGGCCGCGATCACCCTGCTGCTCACGCCCTTCTCGTTTCGTCCCACGCTCAAACCGGTGCTGAGCCTGGTCGCGCTGTGCTCGGCCGGCGCCGCGTACTTCATGAACACCTACGGCATCAGCATCGACACGACGATGATGCAGAACGTGCTCGAGACCAACCCCGGTGAGGCCAAGGCTCTGTTGAGCGGCAAGCTGTTTATCTACCTGGGCCTGCTGGGCGTAGTGCCGATTGCGCTGATCTGGTGGGTTCCTGTGACCTACCGCCGCGTGCTGCCCGGGCTGGTCAACAAAGTGCTCGTCTGCATCGGCTGTCTGCTGGTGATCGCCGCTGCGGTCGGGCCCTTCTACTCGACCTATGCGCCGATCTTTCGCGATGAAGACAAGCTCACCCACTTCATCAACCCGACGAATTACCTCTACGCCATCGGCAAGCTGACCAAGCAGACCGTCGCCATCAAAGAGACGCTGAAAGTCCAGACCGTCGGCGCCGATGCTGTGCTCAGCCCGCAAGCGCAACAGCGGCCGAAAAAGAGCCTGATGATCTTCGTCGTCGGCGAAACCGCCCGGGCCGACCACTTCTCCCTCAACGGTTATGGGCGGGAGACCAACCCGGAACTGAAGCAGCAGGATATTCTCAATTTCACCCACGTGGCCTCGTGCGGCACCTCCACCGCTGTCTCGGTGCCGTGCATGTTCTCGAAGTTTCCGCGTACCGATTACAGCGACAAGAAGGGCAAAACCTACGAGGGCCTGCTGGACATGCTCCAGCGCGCCGGCCTGAAGGTGCTGTGGCTGGACAACAACAGTGATTGCAAAGGCACCTGCCTGCGCGTGCCCCACAGCGATATCCCGAAAAGCCAGCCGAGCCCGTTCTGTGATGGCAAGAACTGCCTGGACGAATCGCTGCTGGTGGGCTTGCAGGACTACATCGATTCGCTGAAGGACAACGCCATCATCGTCCTCCATTCCGACGGCAGCCACGGCCCGGAATACTACGATCGCTACCCCAAGACCCTGGAGCGCTTCACGCCCGTCTGTCACACCAATCAGCTGGGCAGTTGCACGTCCGATGAACTGAAAAACGTCTACGACAACACTATTCTCTACACCGACCACTTCCTGTCCCAGACCATCGAATTGCTCAAGCGCAATCAGGACAAGGTCGATGCCTCGATGATTTACGTCTCGGACCACGGCGAATCCCTCGGCGAAAACGGCATCTACCTGCACGCCGCGCCATACGCCATCGCCCCGTCAGCACAGACCCACGTGCCGATGGTGATGTGGTTCGGCCACTCGACCCTGGAAGACGCCAACGTCGATCGCCACTGTCTGGCCGCCAGGCAAGACCAGCCGGACCTGAGCCATGACTACCTGTTTCATTCGGTGCTAGGCTTGCTCGGCGTCACCAGCACGGAATACCAGCCGGCGCTGGACCTCTTTCACAGCTGCAAACGCGATAAGGGATGAGCTGAAATGACCTGCCAGAACCCGGTTAAACCTCTTGATCAACCGGTGTTCTGGCGGGACGCGCAACTGCCGTTCATTGAAGCGCGCTCCATCGAGGACGGCCGCAAGGTCTGCTATTCCCGCCATTCCCACGACGTGTTTTCCATCGGCGCGATCACCGCCGGGCAGAGCACGTACCTGCACGAGAAAACCACCCAGACCATCGCCACCGGCACCGTTGTGGTGATGAACCCCGGCGAGGTCCACGCCTGCAATCCCATCGACGATCAGCCCTGGTCCTACCTGATGCTGTACGTCAACGCGCAGTGGCTGGGCGCGCTTCAGCGTGATTGCGGGGTCAGCAACGGGGGCCTGTTTCGGGGTTATCCGGCCACCCACAGTCGCGACCCGCTGTTGTTCGAGGGGCTGCTCGAGCTTCATCGGCACCTGGTGGATTCGCAGCGGGATGCGCTGGCGAAACAGGAGGCCGCTGTCGGGTTTTTCACGCGGGTCGAGCAGCGTCTGGGCGGCTCGACGCTGACGCCAAGACAGGCCAATCCCAAGGTCGAACGTGCGGCGCGTTACATCGATGCGCATTATCTGCAACCGATTCGGCTGGAAAACGTGTGCGCGGTGGCGAATCTGTCCGAGGCCTACCTGATTCGTGCGTTCGAACAGCATTACCACATGACGCCCCACGCCTGGCTGGTCAACCGGCGCATCCAGCACGGTCAGGCGCAATTGCGCAGCGGCGAGCCCATCGCCGACATCGCACAGCAGAGTGGCTTTGCCGATCAGGCGCACTTTCAGCGGGCGTTCAAAAAGCACCTGGCGGCAACGCCGGGTCAGTACAAGCCTTGATCACCTGATGTTGCTCGCAGGATGTTGCTCGCAAGAGAAGGCTCAGACGTAAAACAGCGACACCGCGCAGCCTGCCAACAGCGCCGCCATGCTGCGGTTGAACACGCGGATGCGCCGAGGGCTGCGCAGATACGGGCCGAGAAAGGCGCCGGCACAGGCCCAGCAGCCCACTGACAGGTAGCACACGACGAAGTAGATCAGCGCAAATAGACCGATCAGTCGCGCCTCACCGTCAGCCACGAATGCACCCATCCCCGCCACCGCCGCCAGCCACGCCTTCGGGTTCAGCCACTGCATCGCCGCACCGTGCAGAAACGACGGCTCGCGGGTCGGTTTGGCAACGTCGAGGCGGCCGTCGTCCATCGCCAGCTTCCACGCCAGATAGAGCAGAAAGGCCACCCCGGCCCAGCGAATGATTTCGGTCAGCATCGGGTAACGCTGCAGCACTTCATGCAGGCCAAACCCGGTGAACATCAGCAGCACGACAAAGCCCACCGTCGCGCCAAGCACGTGGCGCAAGCTGGCGATGAGGCCGAACTGCGCGCCCGAGCTGAGCGCCACGACGTTCACCGGCCCTGGCGATATGGACGCGGCGAGTGCGAACGCCGCCATGGAAATCATCAGATTCATTGTTCGTCTCACCCTTCATTGACTGTGAGGTGAGTGTACGAAGGGGACACGAGCCGGCGATTGAACAAAACTGACCAATCGCCGACGGCGTGCTTGGGTCAGTCGTGGGCCTGGGACAAGGGCCTCGCCACTTCTTCGAGGGATTTGCCTTCGGAGGCCACGCCCCAGATCGCCTGCACCACGGCGGCCAGCAACATCAACGCGGCGCCGATCAGATAGCCGAAGAACACCGGACCCCGCTCGTGGGTGTCGATCAGCTCACCAAACAGCATCGGGCCGACGATGCCACCCAGCGCCGTGCCGAACGCATAGAACACAGCAATCGCCAGCGCGCGGATTTCCAGCGGAAAGGTTTCGGCGACGGTCAGATACGCCGAACTGGCCGCTGCCGACGCGAAGAAGAAAATGATCATCCAGGCGATGGCCTGTTGCGTGACATCCAGAACACCCTGCTCAAACAGATAGCCGCTGAGGGTCAGCAGGACCCCGGAGACCGCGTAGGTCAGGCTGATCATCACCCGCCGCCCCACCACATCGAACAGCCGTCCCAACAGCAAAGGCCCGCAGAAATTGCCCAGGGCCAGCGGCAGCACGTACCAGCCGATCGAAGCCGACGGCACTTGATAGAACTCGGTGAGCACCAGCGCGTAGGTGAAGAAGATCGCGTTGTAGAAGAACGCCTGGGCGGTCAGCAACGTCAGCCCCACCAGCGCGCGACAGCGGTAGGTGTTGAACAGCGTGTGGAAAATCTCTTTCAGCGGCGTGTGGCCCCGCGCGTGCAAACGTAATGGCGAGCCCGTTGGCGCGGAAAGGTCGTGGCCCTGGCGGCGCAGGCGGTCTTCAATGCCTTCCACAATCACCCTCGCCTCCTCGCCCTGGCCGTGAATCAGCAACCAGCGCGGACTTTCCGGTAGCCACAGGCGCATCAACAGGATGATCAGACCGAGCACCGCGCCGATGCCGAAACACAGGCGCCAGCCCATGTCCGCGCCGACCCAGGAGGCGTCCAGCAACACGATGGAGCCGACTGCGCCCAAGGCCGCGCCGATCCAGAAAGTGCCGTTGATGGTCAGATCCACCCAGCCGCGAAACCGTGCCGGGGTGAATTCCTGGATGGTTGAGTTGATCGCCGTGTACTCGCCGCCGATACCCATCCCCGTGAGAAACCGGAACAGCAGGAAACTCCAGAGACTGAAGGAAAACGCCGTGGCGGCGGTCGCGGTGATGTACAGCGCCAGGGTGATGAAGAACAGCTTGCGCCGGCCCAGACGGTCGGTCAGCCAACCGAAGAACAATGCCCCGAGCACCGCGCCGCAGATGTAGGCGCCGCCGGCCAGACCAATGTCGGCGTTGGTCAGGTGCAGGACCGGGCTGTCTTTCAACGCCCCGGACACCGAGCCGGCCAGGGTCACTTCCAGCCCGTCGAGCAGCCAGGTGATGCCCAGCGCAAACACCAGCAACGTATGAAACCGCCCCCACGGCAATCGATCGAGCCGGGCGGGAAGATCCGTCTCAAACACTGCGCCTTTGGGGTCTGCCGCTACTGCCTGCTCGCTGCTGATCGCCATGACTCGTCCCCGTGGATCGGAAGTGATCTGTGGGTTCAGAGTTCGCGGGGTGCGCGGGAGTTCAGCCGCACTCCATACCTGTGGGAGCCGGCTTGCTGGCGAATGCGCTGGGGCAGTCGCCTCAAGGGTGGCTGGCAGTCACGGTTCGCCAGCAAGCCGGCTCCCACAGTAGGCGTTAAACGTTGAACACCGTCACCAGCTTGGTGTTCAGGTACGCCTCGATTGCTTCGGTACCGCCCTCGGATCCGTAGCCTGAATCCTTGATGCCGCCGAACGGCACTTCCACCAGACCGATGCCCTGGTGGTTGATCGACAGCATGCCGGCTTCGATGCGGGTGCTGAGGATGTGGGTGGTTTTCATCGACGAGGTAAAGGCATACGACGCCAGGCCGAACGGCACGCGGTTGGACTCCTTGACCGCATCTTCCACCGTGTCGAACGGCACCAGCAGCGCCACAGGGCCGAAGGGTTCTTCGTTCATGATGCGCATTTCGGTGGTCAGTCCGCTGATAACGGTGGGCTGGAAGAAGTAGCCCGGCCCTTCGATGGCCTTGCCGCCGACATGAACCTTGGCGCCCTTGTCGCTGGCGTCCTTGATCAACGCGTTCAACGCCGGAATGCGTCGTTCGTTGGCCACCGGGCCCATGGTCACGCCCTGCTCCAGGCCGTTGCCGACCTTCAGCTCGTGGGTGTGGCCGACGAACTTCTCGACGAATTCATCGAACACGCCGCGCTGGACCAGAATGCGCGTCGGTGACACGCAGACCTGCCCGGCGTTGCGGAACTTGGCAGTGGCCAGGGTGCGCGCCGCCAGGTCGATGTCCGCGTCGTCGAACACCAGCGCCGGGGCGTGGCCGCCGAGCTCCATGGTGGCGCGCTTCATGTGCTGCCCTGCCAACGCCGCCAGCTGCTTGCCGACCGGGGTCGAGCCGGTGAAGGTGACTTTCTTGATGGTCGGGTGGGCGATCAGGTAGCTGGAAATCTGCGCCGGATCGCCGTAAACCAGGCCGATGACGCCCGCCGGAACGCCGGCATCGACGAAGGCGCGGACCAGCTCGGCGGGCGAGGCCGGGGTTTCTTCCGGGGCCTTGACGATGATCGAGCAGCCCGCCGCCAGCGCCGAGGACAGCTTGCGCACTACCTGGTTGATCGGGAAATTCCACGGCGTGAATGCCGCCACCGGGCCGACCGGCTCTTTAATGACTTTCTGCTCAACGGAAACATGGCGCGAGGGCACAAGGCGGCCATAGGCACGGCGGCCTTCTTCGGCCAGCCAGTCGATGATGTCGGCGGCGGACAGGGTTTCCATGCGCGCTTCGGCCAGGGGTTTGCCCTGTTCCTGGGTCATGATGTTGGCGATGTGGTCGACGCGGTCGCGCAGCAGGTTGGCGGCCTTTTGCATGATTTTGTAGCGGTCGTAGGCCGGGGTGCTGCGCCAGGTGTCGAAGCCGCGCTCGGCTGCTGCCAGTGCCTGGTCCAGGTCGGCGATGTCGGCATGGGCCACGGTGCCGAGGGTTTCGCCGTTGGCGGGGTTGATGACGTTGATAGTGCGGCCGTTTTCACTGGCACGCCATTGACCATCGATGAACAGTTGAACGTCTGGGTACATGGGGAACTCCGGATGCGGGACTGTTGAAGACATAAGGGTGGTCAGGGCTATTTTCAATGGGGCTGCCGAGATCCAGAGGAGATCAAGGGCGTTGGCCTGGGGGCCGACTGTTTCGCCTTCGGCGAGTTACTTGGAAAAGCACCCCAAGTAACCAAGGGTGCTTGCTCTCGGTTGGGCCCTTCCTTCGTCAGGGTTCCTTCACTCCGGTCTCGCTCCGTGGGCCCAAGTCGCGATTGGCGGTGACTGGGCTTTTTGCGTACGAAGATCAAAAGCCCTGCGCAGATCAAAAGCTTCCCGGCTGAAGCCGGTCCTACAGTCCGAGCCGGTCCCACTGACTGCGCGCAGTGCCCTTGTAGGACCGGCTTCAGCCGGGAAGAGGCCGGTACAGGCGCCATCACGATCTACTGAATGCTGATTGTTCCCACGCTCCGCGTGGTAACACTGCCCCGGACGCTCCGCGTCTCGCAGGTCACGAGCCTGCTAGATCTGCATCAACTGCCGAGCGTAGGCGTGCAGGACCTCGCGCTGGATCATGAAGCTGGCGTATTTGCCTTCACGCAGGGTGGCGATGAGGCCGGCGCGCTCGAGCTCCTTTGTGTGGTGGGAGACGGTGGCGGCGCTGACCGGGTGAACCTTCAGCACCTCGGCGCAAGGCAGCGCCTGTTCGCTGTCACCGATCTGGACCAGAATCCGGAAGCGGCGGCTGTCAGCCAGCGCCCGGGCTATCAACGCGATTTGCGACTCACTCAACGGAAACTGCTGTGCCGTGCTCATGATCATCGTGAAGCCTCAGTAAAAACCTCCTTGTCCAGAGATACTGCAGAACTAAATCGACAGGCTAATGACGGTCAGCACCGGCGGTCAACACTATGGAGGCTCAGGACAAAAGATCGTTCAGCGCCGGAAGAACTTGCCGGCGAACCACTCCACGTCCCCCGCTGACCTGCGAAGGGTTTTCTGGCATCCTGCGCGCCCTTTTCCCCTGCGATCGATTGCCATGCCTGCACCCTCCGACCTTATCTACGGGCTTGAAGACCGGCCGCATTTCACCGCCGCGATCTTCGCGGCGTTGCAGCACGTGCTGGCCAGTTTCGTCGGCATCATCACCCCGACCCTCATCGTCGGCAGCGTGCTCGGGCTCGACAGCGAAGTGCCCTACCTGATCAGCATGGCGCTGTTCGTGTCCGGACTGGGCACCTTCGTTCAGGCCAAGCGCTTCGGCCCGATCGGCTCAGGGTTGCTGTGCCTGCAAGGCACCAGTTTCTCCTTCCTCAGCGTCATTCTCAGCGCCGGGTTTCTGGTCAAGAGTCGCGGCGGCGGCACCGATGAAATCCTTTCGACGATCTTCGGCGTGTGCTTCTGCGCAGCGTTCGTCGAAGTTGCCCTCAGCCAGTTCATCGGTAAATTGCGCAAGCTGATCACGCCGGTGGTCACGGGCACGATCATTACCCTGATGGGCCTGTCGCTGTTGAAGGTGGCAATGACCGACATGGCCGGCGGCTTTGGCGCCAGCGACCTGGGCTCCGCGTCGAACATGGGCCTGGCCGGTCTGGTGCTGATCACCATCGTGGTGCTCAACCGGTTCAACATTCCGTTGCTGCGCCTGAGCGCGATCATCATCGCCCTGACCCTGGGCTTCGCCGTCGCCTGGTTCATGGGGCGGGTGGATTTTGCGCAGATGCCCCATGTCCCGCTGATGAGCCTGCCGGTGCCGTTCAAATACGGGTTTTCCTTCGATCTGCTGGCGTTCATCCCGATTGCGGTGATCTTTCTCGTGTCGCCGCTGGAGGCCGCCGGGGACCTCACCGCCAACTCGATGATTTCCCGGCAGCCGGTGAGCGGGCCGGTGTACATCCGCCGGATCAAGTCAGGGCTGCTGGCGGACGGGCTGAATTCGGCCCTGGCCGCGACGTTCAACAGCCTGCCCATGGTGACCTTCGCGCAGAACAACGGGGTCATTCAGCTGACCGGCGTGGCCAGCCGCTACGTGGCGTTTTTCATCGCCGGGATTCTGGTGTTGCTGGGCCTGTTCCCGATCATCGGCGCCGTGCTGCAACTGATGCCCAAGCCGGTGCTGGGCGGCGCGACGCTGATCATGTTCGGCACCGTGGCGGTGGCGGGCATCAAGATCCTTTCGGAGGCCGGCCTGCATCGGCGCAACATGCTGATCGTGGCGATTTCCCTGGGCATGGGCCTGGGCGTCGCGGCCGTGCCGGAGGTCCTGCGCGAGCTGCCCAAGGCGCTGCACAACATTTTCGAATCGCCCATCACTGTCGGCGCGTTTTGCGCAATCATCCTCAATATCTTTCTGCCGGAGGAATACCAGGAGCCGGAGCTCACCGAGTTCGACCCGGAAGCCGCGACCTTCACGGTGCTGCAGGACCCGCCCACCAGCCCTGAAGCAGAACCTCTGCCAGCGCGCGAGGTCGCACACTTGAATGGTCAGGACATTTAAAGGGGCGTGTTGCGCCCCAGCGACCTGCCACGGGAGTCACCGATGCCGCTACGCCCGATCCGCACCCTCCTCGCCAGCCTGGCCATGGTGCTCGCACTCACTGCCTGCGCGCTGTTTCCCAACCGCGACCCGCTGAACATCAACGTGGTGGGTATCGACCCCCTGCCCGGCCAGGATCTGGAAATCCGCTTCGCCGTGAAGCTGCGCCTGCAGAACCCCAACGACACCGACATCCAGTACGATGGCGTAGCGCTGAACCTGGACGTCAACGGCCGCTTGCTGGCCTCAGGCGTCAGTGACCAGAAAGGCACGATCGGCCGGTTCTCCGAAGGCGTGTTGACGGTGCCCGTCACCGTGTCAGCCTTTGCCGCCCTGCGTCAGGCGGTGGGCCTCGCCGATCAGCAACGGCTGGACAACCTGCCTTACGAACTGCACGGCAAGCTGGCCGGCGGATTGTTCGGCACGATGCGCTTTGAGGACAGCGGCACGCTGAGCCTGCCGAAACCGGCCAGCGGTACCTGGTGATTACGACTCAGCTGCTTTCCCGCCCGATCAACCGGCACTGCAGCAGATTCAAACGCTGAAACACCTCGTCCGCGCCGATCACACCAAGCCGTTGCAGCACCCGCTCGGCAGCGAGCACACCGATCTGCAATGCGGGCGGCTTGATCGTGCTGAGGCTGGGCATGAGCATTTCGGCGAAGGGGTAATCACCGAAACCCAGCATCGCGCAATCACCCGGAATGTTCACCCCGGCACGCTGGGCCGCGAGCAAACCGCCCGCAGCGAGGTTGTCGTTGGCGAAGAAGATCGCATCGGGAGGCGCGGCGCGCTGCATCAATTCGGTGAGCGCCTGCTTGCCGGCTTCGAACGGTGCGAGATCGGCGGCCGGGGTGAAAATCTGCGGACTGACCCCGGCCTCTTCCAGCGCCTGGACATACCCGGCACAGCGTTCTTGCGCGCTGAAGTCCCCCGCCGCACTGTTGAGCACGAACGTGATCCGCTGATAGCCGCGCTCAAGCAGATAACGCGCACCGGTGAGGCCGACTTCGTGGTGGGAAAAGCCGATCTGGATCGGCGCACGCCCGGGCTGGTAGTCCCAGGTTTCAATCAGCGGAATGTCCACCGCTGCGAGCATCTTCTCCGTCGCCTCACTGTGGAAGTGGCTGGTGACCACCAGCGCAGCGGGTGACCAACCAAGAAACGCGCGGATTGCCCGTTCTTCCTGCTCGGTGGAGAAGTAGCTCGACGCCAGCAGTAACTGATAGCCGTGCTGCGCCAGGGTGTCGCTGAAACCCTGAATGGTGTCCGCAAAAATCGGCCCGGAGATGTTCGGCACCACCATCGCCACGATCCTGCCCTTGGCCGACGCCAGCCCTCCGGCAACCAGATTGGGCACGTAACCCAATTCGGCAACGGCCGCCGCGATGCGCTGGCGGTGCTCGTCCGACACCTGATCAGGCTGATTGAAATAGCGCGACACGGTCATCGTCGACACACCGACATGGCGGGCAACGGCGTCCTGGGTCACGCGCCCGGCACCGCGTCGCTTGCGTGGCGGATCTGCTGGATCGGTCAAAACGCCCACTCCTGCCGAAAGACTGGTTATAACCAGAGATTATTTAAAGCTGATTTTTCAGTATTGGACGGTCTATCCAATGATTACTGATACTGGCGATGTTAGCGCTAACTGAAAGCATCAGCTACTCGCTTGAGCGAATGCCCACCTCTCTGCCGCGCAGCACAGCCAGTGGCCGCAGAGCCACCTTCCGACAGGCATTCATCAGCGAGCAACGATCATGCGACAAACAGGGGCGTTCCCTTCACCGAGTCACCTCAGCCAGGCCATTGCGGCAGCCATGCCTTTGTCATTGGCACTGGCACTGCCGCTGTGCGCACTGCCGGCCTTCGCGGCGGATGTGTCCACCGCGGCGTCAGTCACGGCGCAATCACCCGAAACCGCCACCCTGCAAGCCGTGACGGTCACCGCGACACGCCGGGAAGAACCGCTGCAGCAGGTCCCGGTTGCCGTCACCGTGCTGGATGGTGAACAGCTGGAGCGTGACAACCGCAATGGCGTCGCCAGTATCGCGCAACAGGTCCCTGCGCTGAATTTCCGCACCGGCGCCTCGAACAAGGACACCTCATTGTTCATGCGTGGGGTCGGCACGATTTCCACCTCTCCTGGCGTCGAGCCAACCGTCGCGACGGTGGTGGACGGCGTGGTCTACGCGCGGCCCGGCCAGGCGACCCTGGACCTGCTGGACCTGGAGCGCATCGAAGTCCTGCGCGGCCCTCAAGGCACGCTGTTCGGCAAGAACGCTTCGGCCGGTGTCCTGAACATCGTCAGCAAGGCGCCCACCACAGAGACCCACGGTTACATCGATCAGTCGTACTACAGCGGCAACGAAAGCCGCACCCGTTTCGGCATTGGCGGCAGCCTGATTCCCGATACGCTGAAGGCCTCGGTCACCACCCTGTTCGGCACCTACGACGGCAACGTGCACAACAAGGCCAACGGGCAGGAGGTCAACGGCTATAACCACAAAGGCGCGCGCGGCAAGCTGGAGTTCACCCCCAACGAAGACGTCAAACTGACCGTCATTGGCGACTACATGCAGTCCCATGACGACACCCCCAACGGCGTCATCAGCCAGTCGCTGACACCGACCTTCGCCAACGCGCTGTCCCCGGTGCGCGCCGGCAACGACAACCGCGATCTGGTCAGCGATTACCGCAGCCATGTCGACGACATCAACAAAGGCCTGTCGGCGCAACTGGACTGGAACCTGGGCGATTACACACTGACCTCGATCACCGCCTGGCGCGGCTGGAACAACACCCAGTGGCAGGATGGCGACAGACTGGCCAACGTCAGCGCCGCCTTCCCCGGCACCGAAGACAAGGGCGATCTGGATTTCAACCAGTACTCCCAGGAGCTGCGACTGGCCTCGCCGAAAGGGCAGTTTCTCGAGTACGTCGGCGGCCTGTATTACATGCACGGCAAAGACGACGAAACCTACCGCCGCACGCTGATCACGCCCACCGCGACCCACACCGGCGTCGCCGACTACAGCACCATCAGCGACAGCTACGCGGTGTTCGGCGAAAGCACGCTGAATTTCACCTCGGCGTTTCGCGGCATCGCCGGGCTGCGCTGGACCCACGACGACCTGGAATACGATCACCGCCGCGTCTCGACTTCCGCCACCACGGTCAGTGGCATCCAGCCCGGCACCAGCAGCTCCGGTTCGGTGGACGAAGACGGCTGGTCCGGGCGGCTGGGCGCGCAATATGACCTGAGCGACTCGGTCATGGCGTACCTCACCTACTCGCGCGGCTACAAAGGCCCGGCCTACAACGTGTTTTTCAACATGCAGCCCCGGGACACCGGCGCCCTCAAACCCGAGACCTCGAACAACTGGGAGCTGGGCATCAAGGCCACCACTTGGAACCACCGCCTGACCACCAACGTGGCGGTGTTCCACAGCGAGTACAGCAACTATCAGGCAAATTTCTTCGACAGCGTGGCCGGCCAGGTAGTGACCCGCCTGATCAACGCCGGCAGCGTCAGCACCGAAGGGGTCGAGGCCGATTACGCCTTGCAGGCCACCCGCAATCTGAAATTCTCCGGCGCCATCGCCTACACCAAGGCACGCATCGACCAGTTCAGCTGCCCGGCGGGCGCGGCGGCGTCCTGTGACGTGAACGGCAAGACGCTGCCCTACGCGCCGGACTGGAAAAGTTATGTGCGCGCCGATTACACCCTCCCGCTGGACAACGGGCTGGACATTGAACTGGGCACTGACTACAGCTGGCAAAGCGAAGTGCAGTACGACATCAGCCAGAACCCTGACACCCAACAGGGCGCCTATGGCTTGTGGAACGCCAGCGCCGCCGTGGCCGACTACAGCAATGGCTGGCGCGTCGCGGTGCTGGCGAAAAACCTGACCGACAAATCCTATTCCCCCCTGCTTGCCAGCGGAACGGGTTACATCTACCGCGCCGTGCCACGGGACGACGAGCGCTACTTCGGCGTGCAAGTGCGCAAGGATTTCTGAACCATGGGCGAATCTCCACAAGGACACTGCATGAAAGGCATCGGCAATGAGCACTGATTCCCGGCAAACAAGCACTGAGCCCCGGCAAATGAAACTGGGCGCGTTTCTGATGGCCACCGGGCACCACGTTGCGGCGTGGCGTCACCCGGACGTGCCGGCCGATGCGGGCCTGGACTTCAAGCACTACAAACACTTGGCGCAGGTGGCCGAAGCGGCGAAGTTCGACACGCTGTTCATCGCCGACAGCGTGGCGGCCGCGACCGGAGACGCCGCCAGCTCCATGGCGCGTTCGGACCACTTTGAACCCCTGACGCTGGTCTCGGCGCTGAGTGCCGTGACCGAGCGCATCGGTCTGATCGTCACCGCCACCACCAGCTACAACGAGCCCTTTCACATCGCCCGTAAATTCGCCTCTCTGGATCACTTGTCCGGAGGCCGTGCTGGCTGGAACCTGGTGACGTCGGACGCCGCTGCCGAGGCCCTTAATTTCGGTCGCGACGAGCACATTGATCATGCCGAGCGCTACAGCCGCGCCCGGGAGTTTCATCAGGTGGTGACCGGCCTGTGGGACAGCTGGGACGACGATGCTTTCGTCCGAGACAAGGCCAGTGGCGCGTATTACCGCCCAGACGGCGTGCACGTGCTCGATCATCAGGGTAAACACTTCAAAGTGAAAGGGCCGCTCAATGTGGCCCGCTCCCCCCAGGGTCAGCCAGTGGTGGTTCAGGCCGGCTCGTCGGAGGCGGGCCGAGCGCTGGCGGCGCAAACCGCCGAAGTAGTCTTCACCGCACAGCCTTCGCTGGCCGCCGCCCAGGCGTTTTATCAAGACCTGAAGTCCCGCGCCGTCGGATTCGGCCGAGATCCCGAAACGCTCAAGATCATGCCCGGCATGTTTGTGGTGGTTGGCGACAGCGAGGCCCAGGCCCGGGAAAAATTCGAAGCGTTCCAGGCGTTGGTGGAGCCACGCGTCGGTGTCGCCTTATTGGGGAGAATGCTGGGCAATTTCGACCTGTCGGGTTACCCGCTGGACGAACCCTTGCCCCCGCTGCCATTGACCCAGAGCGGTCAGCAAAGCCGCCAGGCCCTGCTTTCGCAACTGGTGCAGGACGAACACCTGACCCTGGCGCAGCTCGGCCGAAAAATCGCTGGCGGCCGGGGGCACTTCAGCGTCATTGGCACCGCGAGCCAAATTGCCGATCAGTGGCAGGCCTGGTTCGAGCAAGGCGCGGCCGACGGCTTCAACGTGCTCGTGCCGCACTTGCCGGGCGGGCTGGAAGACGTCGCGCAAGAGGTGATTCCGGAGCTGCAGCGGCGGGGTTTGTTCCGGCGGGATTACACCGGCATCACCTTGCGCGAGCACCTGGGTTTGCAGCGTCCGGCCAACCGGTTCAGCACGCCGCCAGGGCATCGCTTGACACAAACGGACGAAGAGGGTTTGAAGGCATGAGGACATTGCGCACAGTGGTCGGCGCTTTACTGGCCGTGATCGGCATCAACCTGGCGTACGCGAACCTGGCGGCTGCCGCCGATCCGACCGAGCTGCGAATTGGCTATCAGAAGGGCTCAATTGCGTTGGTGCTGGCCAAGGAACAGGGCCTGCTGGAGAAGCGCTTCCCGGACACCCGCGTGCAGTGGATCGAATTCCCGGCCGGGCCGCAGATGCTGGAGGCCTTGAACATCGGTGCGCTGGACGTGGGCTCCACCGGCGATATTCCGCCGCTGTTCGCCCAGGCCGCCGGCGCCGATCTTCTCTACATTGGCGCCGAACCGGCCAAGCCGCAGGCGGAAACGCTGCTGGTCGCGGCCGACAGCCCGCTGCATCAGGTGGCGGATTTGAAGGGCAAGAAGGTGGCGTTCCAGAAAGGCTCGAGCTCGCACAACCTGATCCTCCGCGCCCTGAACCATGCCGGGCTGAAATACACCGACATCCAGCCGGTCTACCTCAGCCCCGCCGATGCCCGCGCGGCGTTCGAACAAGGCAGCGTCGATGCCTGGGCGATCTGGGAACCGTTTTCGTCGCTGGCCCTGAGCGGCGGCCGGGCTCGGTTGCTGGCGGACGGCTCAGGCCTGGGACTGTCCGGGCCGGTCTATACGGCCAGACGTTCGTACGCCAGTGAGCACGGACCCTTCATCAACGCGGTGCTGGAACAGCTGACACATGCCGAGGCGCTGACCCGCAGCCAGCGGCAGCTGAGCCTGGACGTGCTGACCCGCTCGATGGGCCTGCCTCAAGCGGTGATTGCCCGCTACATGGACAACCGCCCCGCTTCGCCGATCCTGCCGATCACCCCGCAGATCATTGCGGCGCAGCAGCAGACAGCCGATCTGTTCTTCGAAAACCATTTGCTGCCCAAGCGCCTCGACGTGAGCGCGGCAGCCGGGCCGTAGCCGTACTCTGTCAGTGGGACCGGCTTTAGCCGGGAAGGCGTCAGGCGCAACACCGCAAAAACGGGCAAGAATAATGTCGCCTGAACTGACCTCTTCCCGGCTAAAGCCGGTCCTACCAAAACATCGGAGGCGTATCCCTTAACCCCGCGCCGCTGCCACCAGACGATTGACCTCGGCGCGCACCATGTTGGCGTACTCCGGTGGCGACATGGCGTCGAGTTCGCCGCGCACCCACTCCGACCATTTGCCCTTGCGCTTGGCCCGCTCGCCCATCAGCCGGGCGGCGTCACCCTTGGCCTTGCCCAGATTGCTCTGCCACAGATCGAACAGGCGGGACTTTTCGTCCTCGATGGCGGCACGTTCCGGAAGGGTTTTATTGGCCAGGTTGTAGCTCATGGTATGTACCTCGATGTGCAAAACGAAACGCTTGAACGGAGCCGGTGAAGGGCTCGAAAAACGTCAGCATCTTACACCCGTCGAGGGTGAATCCCGACTCCATCGTTGTACTTTTTGGCCGCTGTCGGAAATGTGCTGCAACTTTTCAGACGCTCATAACTCCATTGCACACTGCCATAACTATTGAAAGGAAATTTGCCATGGCTCGTAAAACTGCTGCCCAAAACGCCGCTGTCGAACAGATCAAGGATCAAGCGTTCAGCGAACTGGCCGCCCTCATCGAAGAGTCCGACAAACTGCTCAAGGACAGCGCTTCACTGGTGGGCGAAGAAGCCGACACCATGCGTGCCCAACTGAGCCAGAAGCTCAAGCAGGCGCTGGAATCCGTGGGCAGCGTGCGCGAACGCGCCAAGCCAGCGGTCGATGCCACTGAAAACTATATCGGCGGCCACCCATGGCAGACCGTAGCGGTCTCCGCAGGTTTTGGTCTGGTGGTGGGTCTGTTGCTGGGCCGTCGTTGATAAACGACGTCTGACTCTGTAGCAAGATTGGCCTTGGCCGGGGGCATCGCATAATGCCGCCGGCTTTAGATCCCTCAAGACCGCGGCGCAATCACTTCCAGCTGTGACAGGCGATGGCCTTTGACCATCGCGGCATCGATCTCTGTCTTGGCCTTCTCGGCATCTGCCTGAGACCCGAACGGCCCGATCATCACGACTTCCCTGCCATCGACCTTCACCACGTAGGACGGGTAATGGTGCTCGACCAGCCAATAGGCCATGTCGCTCAGCGCTTCTTTCAAATGGACACGAATGGTCCATTGCTGCGAAGCCGGCGTCGGCGCTTCTGCGGTCGAATCAGTGCTCGGAACCTGGGCGGGCGTCGCTGGCTTGCCGCCATCACAACCCGCCAGCATCAACACCGCCACCATCATTGCCATCTTGCGCACGTCTGTTGCTCCTCGTTTGAAGTGGCGGGAGTCTACCACCGCAGGCGAGTGCGAGTTGAACGTCCAGCCGGTACACTGCTCGGCGGCAGCCATGAACCCGTCTTCAGCACTCCCGGTCACAGCGCCCGGAAAGATTGCTGCTCGCCTTACAATTAACCGAACCCGATGATGGCACTGTGGTCAATCTCTCAAGTCTTTTCGCAGGCGCGCCTTTCATGACATTCACTTCAGCAAATGCGAGCCTGCGCTTCGCCGACAGGGTATCGTTGCCCGCCTGCCACTCAGGCGCGCAACCGACAAAAGCCAACCTATCGTGAACACACCGACGAATTCCGCGACGCACGCGCCGATGACCGACAGTTCTCACCGCCAGGTTCATTCATCCGGGCAGCCGCCTGCTCCAGCGCTCGCGCAGACGCAGACGCGCGCTGATCAGTGGATCATCTGTGAGCATTGCGACTCGGTCTATGAGGCCATGCCCCTTAACAAAGGCGAGGCGGCGTATTGTCTGCGCTGCGCCGCGATCCTGCGTCGCAGTCACCGACTGAACATCGAACAACTGCTCGCCCTGAGCATCGCCGCGTGCGTGCTGTTCATCTTCGCCAATGTATTTCCGGTCATCAGCATCAGCATGCAGGGTCTGCATAACGAAGTGACCCTGTGGGGCTCGGTACAGGCGTTGGCCCAGGGGCAGATCACCTTGATCGCGCTGGTCGCCGGGCTGGCCATCATCCTGGCGCCGGCGCTGCAGATCGCCCTGCTGTTCTGGGTGCTGGCCCACGCCAATCGCGGCGATATCGCACCTGGTTTCAAGCTGTGCATGCGCACCCTCGAACACCTTCGGCCCTGGAGCATGCTTGAGGTATGCCTGCTGGGGATTCTGGTGGCCATCGTCAAGCTGGCCGGCATGCTGGATGTGCATCCGGGCGTAGGCCTGTGGGCCATGGCCATGCTGATGGTGCTGATCGTATTGATTGCCGGTAAAGACATCCGCCGGCTGTGGGACGAATTGGGAGTCGGCCCTGAATGAACGGCATCCCCTACGCCCGCGAGTACAAAGTTACCCTGTGCCACGTCTGCAGTTACGTCTGCCCGGAAGACACCCACGAATGCCCGCGCTGCGATTCGCCGGTGCATCGGCGCAAGCCCAACAGCCTGACGCGCACCTGGGCATTTCTGATCGCCGGTCTGATCTTCTACATCCCGGCCAACCTGTTGCCGGTGATGTACACGACGATGCTCGGCAGCAGCAGCGAGAACACCATCATGAGCGGGGTGATCGAGTTCGCCGAAGGCGGCTCGTGGGACATCGCCATTCTGATTTTCATCGCCAGTGTGGTGGTGCCCTGCATCAAGTTTCTGGTGCTGGGGCTGTTATTGATCACGTGCCAGCGCCGCAGCACCTGGGCCATGCGCGAACGTTCGCGGTTGTTCCGCTTCATTGAATTGATCGGCTACTGGTCGATGCTCGATGTGCTGGTGGTCGCGCTGGTGGCAGCGCTGGTGCAGTTCCGCGGGCTCAGCACCATCGAGCCGCGCCTTGGTATTCTGTTTTTTGGTTTGGTGGTGGTGATGACCATGCTTGCCGCCATGACGTTCGATCCCCGGCTAATCTGGGACGCAGAGGTTGAAGATGTCCGATAACACCCTACCCCCCGCCCCGCCGACCCGACCGCAGGTCAAGGCCCGCAAGGTGCGCGTCTCACTGGTCTGGCTGGTGCCGATCGTCGCGGCCCTGATCGGCCTGTCGATGGTGATCCATGACTTCCTCAACGTTGGCCCCAAAGTGGTGGTCAGCTTCCTCACCGCCGAGGGCCTGGAAGCCAAGAAAACCCAGGTCAAGTACAAGAACGTGGTTATCGGCATGGTCACCGACATCGAACTCAGCGATGACCGTACCCATGTGCTGGCGAGCATCGACCTGAACCAGTCGGCGGCTCCGTTCACCCGCGCCGACACCCAGTATTGGGTGGTGCGTCCACGCATCGGCGCCCACGGCGTCACCGGCGTCGATACCTTGTTGTCGGGCGCCTTCATTGGCGCCGACGCCGGCAGCTCGGAAGAAACGAAAAAAGACTTCACCGGCCTGGAAACCCCGCCGGCCGTGACCTTCGGCGAGAAAGGCAAGCGCTTCATCCTGCACACTGACGACCTCGGCTCACTGGACATCGGCTCGCCGGTGTACTTCCGCCGCATCCAGGTGGGCCAGGTGGTGGCCTACGAACTGGCGAAGGACGGCAAGGGAGTGGACGTCGAAATTTTTGTCGGCGCGCCAAACGATCAGTTCGTCCTCGACGATTCGCGCTTCTGGAACGCCAGCGGCGTCGACGTCACCCTTGGCGCCTCGGGCCTGAAGGTCTCCACCCAGTCCATGGCCTCGATCCTCTCAGGCGGTATCGCCTTCCGCGAACCCAAATACAGCCCGGATGCCAAGCCGGCCAATGGCAACGCTGAATTCAAACTGTTCGAAGATCAGGCCACTGCCTTGGCGCCGCCCGATGGCGAGCCCAAATACATCCGCATGCGCTTCAACCAGTCGTTGCGCGGCCTGGTGGTCAATGCCCCGGTGGATTTTCTTGGCGTGAATGTGGGCCGTGTCGTGTCGGTGGACCTCGATTACGACCCGGCGACGGGCACATTCCCGGGCATCGTGGGCGCCGTGATCTATCCGCAACGTCTGGGTGCAGCGAATGACAAGCTGAAACAGCAAGCGGGCGGTGGTGACGAGGAAGAGCAGACGTCTCGAATTCTCGGCCAATTCGTCGAGCGCGGCCTGCGAGCACAGGTGCGCACCGGTAACTTGCTCACCGGCCAGTTGTACGTCGCCATGGATTTCGACCCCAAAGCGACGAAAGTTGTCTACAACGCCAAAGCGCGGCCAATGGAGATCCCGACGGTGCCCGGCAGTTTCGATAAACTGCAGGAGCAGTTGCAGGCGTTCGTCGACAAGCTCGGCAAAATCCCCCTCGACGACCTGGCGAAGAACCTCAACGGCAGCCTGATCGAACTTCAAAAAACCATGAAGCAGGTGAACAGCGACGTGTTGCCGCAGATGCGCGGCGCGTTGCAGCAGGCGCAGAAAACCCTGGGCACGGCCAACGAAGCGTTGTCGGATGACTCCCCGGCGCGTCAGCAATTGGGTCAGGCCATGGACGAAGTGCAGCGTACGGCACGTTCTGTGCGGGTGTTGACCGACTTCCTCAGTCGCCACCCTGAATCGCTGATCCGCGGTCGCACCGGCGACGCGGCGCCCGGCTCGTACAAAGGATCATCCTCTTCACGTGAAATCGCTCCGGAGCCTGCTCAATGACCTTGCGTAACTTTATGTTGGGTAAATCCATGTTGGGTAAATCCCTCCTCGCCCTGGCCTGCGTGCTCGGCGTGACGGCCTGCGCCTCCACGCCGACCCATTACTACACGCTGATCGCACCGGCGACCCAGGCTCCGGCGAATGCCAGCCCGTCGCCGTTTCAGTTCGAAATGCAGGCGGTGCTCATGGCGGTCCAGGTCGATCAGCCGCCCCTGGTCATTCGCCAGGGCAATGGCAGTCTGGCGATTCTGGAGAATGAGCGCTGGGGCGCGCCGTTGGGCGATGAATTCCATGACGCCCTGACCGGGCAGCTGGAGCAGCGCTTCGGTTCCCGGGACCTGGCGGGCTTGCCGAAACAAAGCGACCAGCCCGTACTGTCGGTGCGCACCGACGTGCGTCGCTTTGAATCGGTGCTGGACCAATACGCGCTGATCGACGTGGTCTGGAACCTGAGCCTGCGCGGCACCGGGGCCGGTCCCGGTACTCAGCGGCAGACCCTGACGTGCAGCAGCGTCATTCGCCAGCCGGCGGGCATCGGCATGGAAAGTCTGGTGATCGCGCACCAGAAAGCCGTTTCAACGCTGGCCGACACCATCGCTCGCACGGCCTCACAATGGGTGCGCCAACCTGACGCTCGCTGCCCTTCCTGACCTGATCCACACCGGGCATACCCTATGCCCGGTCACCGGCCCTCATTGCCCTCCAATCCCCATCCAAAGCGTTTAGCAGGCGAAACAGACTCACCCGTATGGATAGTGGTCATACGACTGTTTGAGAAAAGTCCTACAAAAGGCTACATTTGGATCCACATTCGCAGCATAAAAAGCTATTGTTTGGCCCGCTATAGCTAGGCTTAGCCTCAAGAGCGGCATCCGTTTGCGTTGATCTGCTCAATTTCCAGCCGAGTCGATTCATGAATTCGCAATCAGCTGCCTATCGTAAAGGATGGTCAAATGGAGTTGAGCACATGAACGGCATCGGCCTGAGACTCAGGCAGGAACGCAACAGACTCAAACTGTCGCAAAGCGCACTTGGCGCCATCGGCGGCGTCGAGACCAACGCGCAGGGCAATTACGAAAACGGCACCCGCTCGCCGAAGGCCGATTATCTGCTTCGCATCGCGGAGGCGGGCGTCGACCTGAACTACGTCATGAGCGGCACCAGATCATCTGCAGACGCGCTGAAAATGGCAGGGGTGATCGACCTTGAAGAAAAGCCGGATGTGTATCCTCATCTCACGAAAGTCACCCACCAGCTGCACCGTAATCTGTACGGCCTCATTGACGCTTCATTGCAGCTGACACAGCTCATCGAAGTGCGTAACCACGACGCCCGTTTCAAAGAAGCAAAAGAGCAGCTGGAGACGATACGGGTTGAAGCGCAGTCGCTGGCCCAGGCGACGATGAAGCTGATTTTCGAGACCTCGAAACTCGTGTGACGCGGCTTCTTACGGCAGCGGAAGGCATCCGGCACTTGCGACCTGCGGGGCTTGGTTTGCTCGGGAAGTGAGCCGGAACGTACACAGGGGGATCAAGAATGGAGCAGCGCTGTGTGGGGAGATGCCTGCCCCACCCAGCGCCCTCTCAACGACCGCGAATCAGCGACGCTTCAACCGGTCGATGATCACTGCCAGCAGCAGGATCGTGCCGCGAATCACGTACTGGTAAAAGGTGTCGATGTTCTTCAGGTTCATGGCGTTCTCGATGATCGCCAGAATCAACACCCCGGCGATGACATGACGAATCATGCCGATGCCACCGCTCAAAGACACCCCGCCCAGTACGCACGCGGAAATCACCGTCAGCTCGAAGCCCTGGCCGATCATTGGCTGACCCGAGGTCATGCGCGAGGCCAGCACCACACCGGCCAGCGCACCAATCAAGCCGTGCACGGCGAAGATGATGATCTTGGTCCGGTCAACGTGGACGCCTGCCAGCAACGCCGCTTCCTGGTTGCCGCCGATGGCCAGGGTGTTGCGGCCGTAGGTGGTGTAGTTCAGCAGCCAGCCGAAGAATACAAAGCACACGATCGTGATCAGGATCGGCACCGGCACGCCGAACAGCTGACCGTTACCGAACACAAAAAAGGCCTCGTCGCCAACGCCCACCGCTTTACCGTTGGAGAAGATGTAGGCCAGGCCGCGCACAATCTGCATGGTCGCCAGCGTGGTGATCAGCGCGTTGATGCGCAGCTTGGCGATGACGATGCCGTTGATCAGCCCGACCAGCAAGCCCATGGCCAGCGCCGCCGATACCCCGAGAAACACGCTGTCGGTGTCGCGAATGACGATACCGGCAATGACGCCTGAACACGCCAGCACTGAGCCAACCGACAGGTCGAAATGCCCGGACGCCAGGCAGTAGAGCATGGTGCAGGCGGCGATGCCGACCGTGGAAATCGCCAGGCCCAGGCCGCGCATATTCAACGGCGACATGAAGTTGTCGATCAGCAGCGCACAGAGCACAAAAATGCCCAGGGCGGCCATGAGCATGGCCCAGTCGTCGACGAATCGACGCAGGTTCATGCCTTGGCGGGGAGCCGTCAGGCTGGATTCGGTAGACATACGCACCTCGTTCTTATTTTTCATAGCCAGTTTTCATAGCCAGGTTCAACCGCGCGTACGCGGCAATGCCAGTTGCAGAAGACGCTGTTCATTCGCCTCTTCCCGGGACAATTCGCCGGTGATGGCGCCTTCACTCATGACCAGAATGCGATCGGAAATACCCATCACCTCCATCAGGTCGCTGGACACCACAATGACCGCGATGCCGTCGGCGGCGAGGTTATGGATGATCTGATAGATCTCGGATTTCGCGCCGATGTCGATGCCACGGGTGGGTTCGTCCAGCAACAGCACCTTCATTGGCATCGACAGCCAGCGGCCGAGAATGGCCTTCTGCTGATTGCCGCCCGACAGAAACAGCATCTGCTGCTCCGGCGAAGGCGTCTTGACGTTCATCGATTTGATCTGGTGCCTGGCGTTGTCGCGCTCCCAGCGTCCCTGAATCAGACAACCCAGGCTGACGTGCCGAGGCCGCGCACCGATGTTGATGTTCTCGGCGACACTGGAGAGCGGCACGATGCCTTCTTTCTTGCGGTCCTCCGGGCACAGCAGAATGCCGGCGTCGATGGCGTCCCGGGGCGAACGCAGGTTCAACGGCTTGCCTTCCAACTGCAAGGTCCCGGCCTGACTGCGCGTCAGCCCCGACAGCATCCGGAACATCTCGGTCCGGCCGGCGCCGACCAGGCCGAAGAAGCCGAGGATCTCGCCCTTCTCCACCGCAAAACTGGCGGGCTCCTGCAAGCCTGGGCCCATCAGCCCGGTCACGCGAAGGCTCGGCCCTTGATGCTGACGCGTTCGATAATTGTAGATGTCCTGAATGTCGCGGCCGACCATGCAGGTCACCAGGCGATCATGGTCCAGATCGGCCATGTCCTCGAAGGTGCGCACGAAGCGACCATCCTTGAACACGGTGACGGCGTCACACACGCGGAAGATTTCTTCCATGCGGTGGGAAACGTAAAGAATGACCCGGCCTTCGTCACGCAGCCGAATGATGATCGCCATCAGACGATCAATCTCCCGCGCCGACAGGCTGCTGGTGGGTTCGTCGAACGCGATGACATGGGCGTTGCGCGACATGGCCTTGGCGATTTCCACCAGTTGCCGCTGTCCCAGAGAGAGATCACCCAGGCGCGTGTTCGGGTCGATTTCGTCGGCCAGGCCTTTGAGCAACTCCCGCGCGCGGCGAACCATGGCCCGACGGTTGATCATGCCCCAGCGATTGGGCATGTGGCCGAGGAGCAGGTTTTCTGCCACCGACATTTCCGGGACCAGGTGCAACTCCTGGTGAATCACCGCCACCCCGGCCGCGATGCTGTCGGCAGTGGATTTGAACGCCAGATGCTGATCGCCGATCTGCAGATCGCCGCTGTTGGGCTGGTACGAGCCGCCGAGAATCTTCAGCAGCGTCGATTTACCCGCGCCGTTCTCGCCCATCAGCGCATGAACGCTGCCTGGCCGAGCTTCAAAACTGATGTCCGACAACGCCTTCACACCGGGGAAGGTTTTACCGATCCCGTTGAAGCGCAGGCTGCCGCCGTGCTGAACCTGTTGCTGAACCGATGCCTGTTGCATGAACCACCTCCACCCCGCCCCACCCTTGCCGGGTGGAGCGGGGCCTCGCAGATATCCGCCTGATTGCCAGGCGTCCCGACTCGACTGCCGCGCTTACTTGTACAGACCGATCTTGGTCAGCACTTCCTTGAAGTTGGCGCGGGTGATCAGCGTCACGTCGTCCATCGCGGTGTATTTCGCAGGTTCTTTGCCGGTGGTAACCCACTCGTACATCTGCAGGGCGGTGTTGTAGCCCTCTTTGTCAGGGCTGGGCAGCATCGAGCCGAAGAAGCCGCTTTCCTTCTTCTTCAACTCGTCGATGGCATCAGTACCGTTGATGCCGATGCCGATCACGTTGGCCGGCGCGAAGCCTGCGCCCGCTGTGGCACGCACGCCACCCAGAACGGTGTTGTCGTTCATGCCGCCAACGATGAGGTTTTTCGCCCCGCTTGGCAGTTTGGGCAGGGCAGCGCCGGTGGAATCCATGCTGCCTGGCACGTCGAGGGTTTTCTGCGGAGCGAAGAGGATGTGATCCTCAGGCAAACCGGCTTTCTTCAACGCATCAACTGAACCATCGGTGCGCTTCTTGCCGGTGTCCAGCTCGTTGTAGGTGTTGATGATCGCGTAGGTTTCTTTCCAGTCCCACTTGCGATTCTTCGCCTCGTCGGCCATGGCCGCGCCCTGCTTCTGGCCAACTTCGAATGCGGCCATCCCCAGGTACGGCACGTCTTCCATGAACTTGCCTTTGGCATCGACGAAACGGTCATCGACGGCCATGACTTTCAAATCGTTGGCCTTGGCTTTGGCGACGATGGACGGACCGAGGGACACATCAGGCGGGCAGATGACAAAGCCTTTGGCGCCGTTGGCGGCGAGGCTGTCGATGGCAGAGAGGGTTTTTTCACCGTCGGGAACGGCGATTTTGATGACTTCGAAACCGTGGTCTTTACCGGCCTTCTCGGCAAACTGCCATTCGGTCTGGAACCAGGGCTCTTCAGCCTGCTTCACCAGAAAACCGATCTTGACCTTTTCGGCATCAGCGGCGGATACACCGGCGCTCATGCCCAGAATGGCGGTGGCAACAGCAGCACAGCACAGGGAACGAATCCCGTGGCGACTCAACATAGCTAACTCCTTATTTTTATTGACTAGCTACAGCGTTCAGCAGTGAGTGTCGAAGCGGCATGCAGCAAGAAACACCGCAGGCCAATCAACTGAAAACAGTCATATCATATTATCAATGAAGCCTATGTAACCGAGTGTCACACCTCATCGGCACCGGGTTTTCGGTCACCCCGCGAAGCGGTGCGAGGCCATACCCTTGACGCCGATGTCCATCTGAATCACAGACCCATCCAGCTCAAGCGCGCCTTCTGCAGGCCGTGCGCTGGTGACAAATAATGTGCTCATGTCCGGCCCGCCGAACACGCAGCTGGTCGGGTGACTGACCGGCAGTTCGACGATTCGGTCAACGCTGCCATCGGGGGCAAAGCGGATCAGGCAACCGCCACCCCAGCGGGCGTTCCAGACAAAACCGTCTTCGTCCATCGCCGAGCCATCGGGTGCGCCCCGAGAATGCTCATGGGCCCAGACTTCGCGGTCGCCCAACGAGTGATCGTCGTTGATGGGGTAGCGGTAGATCACGCCGTCCAGGGTGTCGGCGGTCAGCACGGCTGAATCGTTGTGCGGCCAGACCAGGGTGTTGACGATGCCCTGCCCGCTTAGCAGAGGTGTGGCTGAACCATCACTGTTCACACGGTACAGCCCGCCCGAGCGACGCTCGATCGGCAGGTCGCCGCCTTCCTCGTCCAGGTTGTTCTGCATGGTCCCGAGCCACAATCGGCCAAGCCTGTCGCAACGTGCTTCATTGGCACGATTGCCCGCTACGGGATCGGCGGCACACAGCAAAGAGACAGCGGGCTGATCGGCTGGGGAGTCAAGGTCGAGACGGTGGACGCCACTGGCGAGGGTGACCAGTGCGTCGCCTTGGGTGGTGGGTATGAAGGCAGAAACCGGCTCGCTGAACTGCCAGTGGGACAGCTGGCCTTCGCGCAGGCGCAATGCGCGGAAGCCGGCGATATCGACCCAGTACAACGCCTGGTGGGCATGGTCCCAGAACGGCCCTTCGGCCAATTTGAAACGCTGGTCGCAGACCGGCAGCCAATTCATGGAAAACTTCCTGCTTATTATTGTAGGTCCGTGAGCCACTCAAAAAGCTCACCTGTAAAACGTCAAACTCGGCCGGTCATGTGTGGCGCGATAACGGTTGTTCCCGAGAACGCGCAATCACTTCACCGGCGTTTTCAATCAGGCTCATGCACGCCCACACACCCCGCGCCGAATCCCGGTTGGCGATGGCGTCCGCCAGATCCTTGTGCAACGGCAAGGTTCTGCCCAGCTCTCCGGGCACCGCCGAGGACACTTCGAACGAGATCGCCAGCAAGGCGCCCAGTGCCGGCAACATCTGCTCGATGAACTGGTTATGACTCGCTGCCAGCACCGCCTCATGGAAGCGCTGGTCCGCAGCGTTGTAATCACCCGGGTCTGCGACGCTCGCCGCAAGCCGCACGTAGGCTGTATGAATCCCGGCAATCTGCTCGGGTGTTGCCCTTTCACAGGCCCAGCGCACAGCCATCGGTTCTATGGCGCGCCGCAAATCCAGCAGGTCCAGCACAAAACTTTCCGGCAGGCCTTTCGCTGCCAGCCAGCCCACGACTTGCGGGTCAAACAGGTTCCAGCTGCGCACCGGCAACACCCGCGTGCCCACCTTGGGTCCGACTTCCAGCAATCCTTTGGCCACCAGTGTTTTGATGGCCTCGCGAATCACCGTTCGGCTGACCCCGAATTCTTCACCCAACGCCGCCTCAACCTTCAGCGACTGCCCCGGCGTTACATGGCCTTGAGCAATCCAGGCCCCCAGGCGGTCTACCGTCGACGCATGAAAACTGCTGCTCATTGATCCGCCCCTGTTTGCGGTGTGTTCCGCAAATCGAAGCTAATGATCATACGATTAGGAGTCAAACGCCTGTACAGACGGGCCATCCTGGTCTAGACCTTCCCGCATCGGGACAGACACTGCCTTTCGCCAAATAGTATTACAATTTATTTTTAAAGCGAGTGCTTTTGATCTATAACTCGAAATATGAGGGCTACCCGCCTCAAATAGTATGACCAATCACCGATGCTGCGCCTTCGAGCAATTAGGGGTGCTGCTTTCGGGCAACACGCGTGACACCGCGCCAGCAACATGCTCGTAACCACATGCCCATAAAAACAAAAGGACCGACGCAATGAGAAAGACCCTTATACCTGCCCTGGGACTGTCGCTGATGGCCGCCGCCCTGCAAGTCCACGCCGCCGGGCTGTCCACCGAGCACGGCGCATTCGGCAAACTTGCCGATGGCACCCCGGTGGAGAAATACACCCTGCGCAACAGCCAGGGCATGCAGGCTACAGTGATCACTTACGGGGGCACGCTGCAGTCGCTGCTGGTGCCGGACAAGCACGGCAAGGCTGAGGACGTGGTCCTGGGCTTCGATGATGTGGATGGCTACGTCAATGGCACCGCCTTTTTCGGCGCCACGATTGGTCGGTTCGGCAATCGCCTGGCAGGCGGCAAGTTCTCCCTGGATGGCAAGAGCTATCAAGTGCCACTGAACGACAAGACCAACTCACTGCATGGCGGCCCGAAAGGTTTCGACAAGCAGATCTGGAAGGCTCAAGAGGTCAAGGACAAAGGCTCTGTCGGGGTCAAGCTGACCTACGTTTCGGTCGATGGCGAGATGGGTTTCCCCGGGACGCTGAAAACCGAAGTCACCTACAGCCTGAACGACAAGAACGAGCTGCGCATTCAGTACCACGCGACAACGGACAAACCGACCGTCTTCAATCTCACCAACCACAGCTACTTCAACCTGGCCGGCGCTGGCAACGGTGACATCCTTGATCAGGTCGCCGTGGTGCACGCAGCACGTTATACGCCGGTCAACGAGACGCTGATCCCGACCGGTGAACTGGCGCCGGTGGCCGGTACACCGCTGGACTTCCTCAAGCCTGTCGCTTTCGGCAAGCGCATCCGTGAAGACAACGCACAGCTCAAGTTCGCTGAAGCCACCCAAGGCGGCTACGACCACAACTGGGTGCTGGACACCAAGGGCAAGCTGTCGAATCTGGCAGCAGACGTGGTCGATCCGAAGTCAGGGCGCCGCCTGCAGCTGTTTACCACCGAGCCTGGGGTGCAGCTGTACACGGGCAACTTCCTCGACGGCACCGTTAAAGGCAAGGGTGGCAAGATCTACCCGCATTGGGGCGCGTTCACGCTGGAAACCCAGCACTACCCGGACTCGCCTAACCAGCCAGCCTTCCCTTCCACGCGTCTGGATCCGGGCAAGGCCTATACACAGACCACTGTGTTCAAATTCCTGAACAAGTAACCATTTGAGTGTAAAAACGGTTCGGCGGGACGGCCGCAAAGGTCGTCACTGCCGCATCGCAGAGTGCCCCATGCCGCCATGGCGTCGCTGAAACCGCTCAAAACCGGGGGTTTGCCATTCGTTTGTAAGGGTGGCTGACCACTCGCTCATCGTTATGTACTAAAGCTAACCATTTGGCTTAGAACGGCAACTTCGAGTGAATTTTCCTGGCGGTGACGACTCAGTTACAAAGAGAGTGACTGATAGGGAGGTTTGCAAGCGTGGCACAGTACAAGCATTTCAGAATCGATTATCTGCTGCATGGCAGCTACAAAAGCTTCTACATCAGCGCCGAAGCGATGGACAACGCCTCCGCCTGGCACTGGGCTTCGGTGGATGCCGGGTTTGGTCAGATTCCCAAATACCGGTCGGACCGGGTCCCTAAAGTGACCAAGCCGAAAGCCGAGCAACTGGGTCTGACCGACGTTGAGTGGGCCGAGTCCTGATCATCTGATCAGGACTTCTCATCCACTGGACTTCTTCGCTGACCCACCTGAGTGTTCTCTGCGGAAATGTGCCTTGGCAGCGCGTCATCATCAGCGCGCTGCCGGGCATCCCGACACATGATTCGTCCTTCGATTTCCCCCCCGCCTTCAAGCCTGATCCGAAGAGAATTCTGACGATTAACCCGTCGCATCGACGCCGTTGGCAAACCTGATCATTAAACGACCATTACGGCTAACGCCTTGCAAATACAGGCTTACAGAAACTTATCCACAGAGATATTCACGCTTTCCGTGGACAACTTTTTCAACGATATAGCGTTGACTTTGTTGCCCTTCCCGGCCTAGCCAGCATCCAGAAAAATGCCTTTGCCAGCCTGACAAGTTCCTGCGTCAAGCGGCGCTGAGCACCCTTGCCAGGGTTGCCTTGACCTTGCCGATTCCGTCGTGCAAAGCCTGCTCGATTTCCGCCATCGTGATGACCGCCGCCGACTTGCCGGCTGCCGGATTCACCACCAGCGCCAGGCAGGCGTATGCCAGTTCAAGCTCACGGGCCAGGGCCGCTTCCGGCATGCCGGTCATGCCGACGATGTCGCAGCCGTCACGCTCCAGCCGCGTAATCTCGGCCACGGTTTCCAGCCGCGGTCCTTGCGTGCAGGCATACACGCCGAAATCGCTGTGGGCGCACCCTCCGGCCGCCAGTGCTGCGATCAGCCGATCCCGCAATGGCGCGCTGTAGGGAAAGCTGAAATCGATGTGGGTCACGTGCTCGAGGTCGTCAGCAAAGAAGGTGTGCTCGCGGCCGCTGGTGTAATCCACCAGATCGTGGGGCACGCAAAAATGACCGGTGCCCATGTCAGGATGAATACCCCCCACGGCGTTGACCGCCAGAATCGCTTCAGCCCCGGCCTGCTGCAGCGCCCAGATGTTGGCGCGGTAGTTGACCTTGTGCGGCGGAAAGCGGTGCGGGTGTCCGTGGCGGGCCAGGAACATCACCTCGCGGCCGGCGTATTCGCCGAGCTGGATCTCACCGGACGGCGCCCCGTATGGGGTATTCACCGCCAGTGACTGACGGATCGTCAGCCCTTCGAGCTGGGTCAGGCCGGTGCCGCCGATAATCGCGTAAACAGTCATGGGGATTCCTTATTCGATCAGTTGAGCAGCGCGCAGTGCAGTCAGTGCCGCCAGCCACCGGGGGTGCTGCCGGTATTCGGTGGACGCCATGCCCTGGCCGCGCATTCTGTGAAGTCGTGCTGCAGGAGGCGTCACCTTCAAACGCTGCACCGCGCTCAACGCCAGCTCAGCCGCAGCCCGGTCGTTACAGACCAGTCCCATGTCGCAACCGGCCGTAAGCGCCGCCCCGATGCGGCTGGCGGCATCACCCACAACATGAGCACCCGCCATCGACAGGTCATCGCTGAAGATCACGCCATCGAAGCCCAGCTCACCGCGCAGGATGTCCTGCAGCCAGCGGCGGGAAAAGCCCGCCGGCTGCGAATCGACTTGGGGATAGATCACGTGGGCAGGCATGACCGCTGCCAGGTGTTTGCTCAAGCGCTGAAAAGGCACCAGATCATTGGCGCGGATCGTTTCCAGACTGCGCTCGTCGTTGGGGATAGCCACATGGGAGTCTGCCTCGGCCCAACCATGGCCAGGGAAGTGCTTGCCTGTTGCAGCCATGCCGGCCGCATTCATGCCCCGGATAAAAGCGCCCGCCAGTAGCGCCGCGCGCTCGGGGTCGCCTTCGAACGACCGGGTACCGACGACCGCACTGCGTTGATAGTCCAGATCCAGCACCGGCGCAAAGCTGAGGTCCAGCCCTACCGCCAGCACTTCGGTTGCCATCACCCAGCCGCAATGCTCGGCGAGGCTTTCTGCATTCGGATGATCGGCAATGGCGCGCATCGGCGGCAGCCGCACGAAACCCTGGCGCAGGCGCTGCACCCGGCCACCTTCTTGATCGACAGCAAGCAGCAACTCGGGACGAATGGCGCGAATGGACGCGCAGAGCTCACGAACTTGCCGTGGGCTCTCGATGTTGCGCGCGAAAATGATCAGGCCGCCCACTTCGGGCTGACGCAGAAACTGACGGTCTTCGGAGGTCAGCCAGGTACCGGCGACGTCCACCATCAGGGAGCCTTGCAGGCCAGAACTCATAGGAAGATCCTTCAACAACCAATGCTCAGGCCGGCATGGTGAGGGATCGAAGGACGTGATGCAAATTACGCCACCGCCAACCGGTGGCGCGCCTCAGACCTTGGCAGGCACCGGTGCCGGGGTTTTGGTCCGGGGCCGAAGTTGCGCGGTGAGCATGGCGTTGTCGGTGACACCCGTTTCGGCGCGCATGCCGGCCGCGAGGAACGGCACCATCAGGCGCATGACCTGCTCGATGGACGTGTTGACGCCGAAATCGGTCTCCGCGATGGCACGCAGTGCCTTGATACCGGACATGCTGAAGGCCGCAGCGCCCAGCATGAAGTGGACCCGCCAGAACAGCTCGATGGGGGGAATGCGCGGCGCCGCTTCGTTGACCAGCAGCATGTAGCGGCGGAACACCTTGCCGTACATGTCCTCAAGATAGCGCCGCAGGTGGCCCTGGCTCTGGCTGAACGCAAGGCCGAGCAGGCGCATGAAAATGGACAGGTCATTACCGCTGCGCGGCTGAACGACCATAGCCTGCTCGACGAGGATTTCGAGCAGCTCTTCAAGGGTGGGCTTGTTTTCAGGCTTGGCCTGGCGGCGTTCCAGCTCGCGGTCGAGGCTGACGCAGAAAGGCCCGAGAAAGCGGGAGAAGACCGCCTGGATAAGGGCTTTTTTTGAACCGAAATGGTAGTTCACTGCTGCAAGATTGACCGACGCCTTGCTGGTAATCAGCCGCAGCGAGGTTTCGGCAAAACCTTTCTCGGCAAAGAGCTGCTCCGCTGCATCGAGAATTCGTTCAACTGTTTCCGACTGAGCCATGGTTCAACGCCTGACAAACACGTGTTTGAAACATACGTTTCATACACCGCACTGTCAACCCTGACGTCTGCTTTCTGCCCATGCAGTCACGGGCATTTAACCATACAAACCGGGGCCTGTAGCCACTCATGAAGGGGGCTGGCGGAGGGCGTGGCAAAAAGGACCATTGCCAAGACCCAAGCACTGTATATAATCCCAGTCACTGTATAAAAAGCCAGAGCGATGCACATGATCAAACTGACGTCACGCCAAGCCGAGATTCTGGACTTCATCAAGCGCTGCCTCGAAGACAACGGCTACCCGCCGACTCGCGCCGAAATCGCTCAGGAGCTGGGCTTCAAATCGCCCAATGCTGCCGAAGAACACCTAAAGGCCCTTGCCCGCAAAGGCGCCATCGAAATGACACCGGGCGCTTCCCGCGGCATTCGTATCCCCGGCTTCGAGGCCAAGCCCGATGACAGCGGCCTGCCGATCATTGGCCGCGTCGCAGCGGGTGCGCCGATCCTGGCCCAGCAGCACATCGAAGAATCCCTCGCCATCAACCCGGCCTTCTTCCACCCCAGTGCAGATTATCTGCTGCGGGTACACGGGATGAGCATGAAAGACGTCGGAATTCTCGACGGCGACCTGCTGGCCGTCCACACCACCCGCGAAGCACGCAACGGCCAGATCGTCGTGGCGCGAATCGGCGACGAGGTCACGGTGAAACGCTTCAAGCGTGAGGGCAACAAAGTCTGGCTGCTGGCCGAGAACGCCGACTTCGCACCGATCGAAGTGAATCTCAAAGATCAGGATCTTGTCATTGAAGGCTTGAGCGTCGGCGTGATACGTCGATAAGGAGAACGTAGATGCAGTTCCCACAGACACCGCAACAACATGCACAACTGCCACTGTTCGAAGCATTCATGGTGCCCGGCGTGCCAATGCTCGACGTTCCGCTTTTGCAGGTCCCGACGCTGGCAGAGATTGCCGAGTCGCCCTGGAGCAACGAACCAGAAGCCTTTAGTGAATTGTCATTGCGCGGCGCTGCCGGGAACTGCCTGAACCTGCTGGCGCCGATCCTGCGTGAGTTGAGCGAGGACACCAACGACCGCTGGCTGACACTGGTTGCACCGCCCGTCAGCGTCACCCAGGCGTGGCTACGTGACGCGGGCCTGAATCGGGAACGCATTATCCTGATGCACCCGCGCGGGACGCAGAGTGCGCTGGAACTGACCCGTGAGGTCTTGCGCTTGGGTCGCAGTCATACGGTGGTCAGCTGGATCAATCCAATCTCAGGCAGTGCGCGCCAGCAACTGGCCAGCGCAGCACGTATCGGCGATGCACAAAGCCTCAACATCCGTCTGGGCTGAGCACGTCGGCAGAATTATTCAGGGGATGTAAAGCGTTTTGGCGCTTCTTGCGAATCGAGAAGCGGGACGGCGTTTTTAGCGAGCTGCTAATCCCGAGGATCAATGCAGCACGCGCGGCCCTTCTTCATCCTTGGTCAACTCACCTTCGGCGAGACGGCCTGCCATCTGCACACCGACGCTCAGCATGGCCTTGGCAACTTCAACGTGCTGACCCTGCAGGAACGCCTTGGCGTCTTCCGAAAAATTCAGGGTGACCAGCGATCCTTCATCTTCGGCGCGGCGCAGCTCGATGCGACCGTCAGGCAGTTCAACAATTTCCAGAAACGAAGTTGGCATCAGGGCAGTTCTCCACGAAAGGCTCGCATTGTAACAGCCAGATGACTCAGTCCCTAGCCCATCGATCACTCCGTATCAGCACTCGCTCAGGCCTTCTCTGAACCGGATGGCCAGGCCTTTGAGCTGCTGACGCCAGCTTTCCATCTCCTCCCGCGTCAACGCCTGCTCGGGCTCTTCCTCTGCACCCACTGCGATGATCAAGGGCTGAGTGACGTCGCCCTTGGGTTTGCGCGGCGCCCTCGGCGGCATGAACAGCGCCTGGTAGGAAGCCAGCAGTTGCGCCAACCAGGTTTCACGGTGCTGGGCGAGCTCGACCAGTTCGCCCATTTCCGGAATAGCGATTGCTTCCAATACTTTCGGCGAGAGCAGGTCCTCGGCACGCGGGGTGCTCGCCTGTGGCAGCCGGTAATAGCCGGCAATCTCGTGGCACAGCCCGAGCAATGCGCCGTAGAGATGGAAGATCGCCGACTCACGTTCCGCCTGCTCAAGCCCCTGGGCGTTCATCGCGCGGCTGTCCCTGGCCTTCGCCATCGCTTCAAGTGCCAGGCCTGCGAAGAACAGCTTCTGGTTGGTGCGGGTATAGAGTTCGTGAGCCATGAAGACGGCCTCTGTAGAGATGAGTGAATCGCAGCGTGCCTACGGCCGGTCAACCGCAGACAAAAAAATCCCTCGGTGCGCATGAGCACGCCGAGGGATTCTTTTAACGCAAAGTGTCGGGCCTGACCAGTCGGATCAAGCTCAAACGATCAACGCTTGTCCTCGACCTTCCACTTGCCACCGTCGTAGAATGCACGCCAGCCAGTCGGCTTGCCGTCCACTTCGGTCTGCACGTATTGCTCCTTGGACTTGCGGCTGTAGCGGATGACCGCCGGACGACCGTCGGGGTCCTTCTTCGGCGCGTCACACAGGAAGTGATACTTCGGATCAATCTCGTCCTTGTGCGGCGCAATCTCCATGACCAAAGGCGCACGGGTCTCGCGGTTTTTCGGGAACTGGCTGGCCGCCAGGAACAACCCCGAAGCGCCATCGCGCAGGATGTAGGTGTCGTCGACCTTCTCGCATTTGAGCTCCGGCATCTTCACCGGGTCCATCTTCGGCGGCGCCGCTTCACCGCTTTTCAGCAGCTTGCGGGTGTTCTTGCAGTTGGTGCAGCCGAAGAACTTGCCGAAACGGCCGGTCTTGAGCTGCATTTCGCCGCCACACTTGTCGCACTCCACGCTCGGGCCTTCATAGCCCTTGATGCGGTAAGTGCCCTCTTCGATCTCGTAGCCCGAGCAATCCGGGTTGTTGCCGCAGATGTGCAACTTGTGCTTCTCATCCAGCAAGTACGCATCCATCGCGGTGCTGCAGATCGGGCAACGGTGCTTGCCACGCAGAACGCGGGATTCGGACTCACCCTCATCGTCGTCGGCGATTTCATCGCCCGGCGTCAGGTTGACCGTAGCCTTGCAGCGCTCTTTCGGCGGCAGGCTGTAGCCCGAGCAGCCAAGGAAAACGCCGGTGGACGCCGTACGAATCTGCATCGGGCGGCCGCAGACCTTGCACGGGATGTCCGTCATCACCGGCTGGTTGGCACGCATGCCGCTGTCAGGTGCTTCGGCCACTTCGAGTTTCTTTTTGAAGTCACCGTAGAACTCGTCGAGGACGTTCTTCCAGTCGCGCTGGCCGTGGGCCACGTCGTCGAGGTTTTCTTCCATGCCGGCAGTAAAGCCGTAGTCCATCAGGTTCGAGAAGCTTTCGGACAGACGCTCGGTAACGATATCGCCCATCTTTTCCGAATAGAAACGACGGTTGTGCAGGGCCACGTAACCACGGTCCTGAATGGTCGAAATGATCGCGGCATAGGTCGATGGACGGCCGATACCGCGTTTTTCCATTTCCTTGACCAGGCTCGCTTCCGAATAACGCGCAGGTGGCTTGGTGAAATGCTGGCTTGGGTCAAGCTTGATCAGCTTCAGCTTGTCGCCCTGGGCCATGTCCGGCAGTACGTCGTCATCGCCCGGCTTGCTCATCTGTGGCAGCACGCGGGTATAGCCGTCGAACTTAAGGATGCGGCCCTTGGCACGCAGCTCGAAATCGCCGGCCGCGACGCTGACGGTGGTCGACAGGTATTGCGCAGGCGGCATCTGGCAGGCCACGAACTGGCGCCAGATCAGCTCGTACAGACGCTCGGCGTCACGCTCCATGCCGGTCAGCTTGCTTGGGTGCGTGTTGACATCGGAGGGGCGGATCGCTTCGTGAGCTTCTTGCGCGCCTTCCTTGCTGCTGTAGACGATCGGCGATTCCGGCAGGTACTTCTTGCCGAACTCGGTTTCGATGTAGGTGCGGGCCATGGCCACTGCGTCGGCCGACAGGTTGGTCGAGTCCGTACGCATGTAGGTGATGTAGCCGGCTTCGTACAGACGCTGGGCCATCATCATGGTTTTCTTCACGCCATAGCCCAGGCGGTTGCTCGCGGCCTGTTGCAGCGTGGACGTGATAAAGGGCGCCGACGGCTTGCTGCTGGTCGGTTTGTCTTCACGCTTGCTGATGCTGTAGGCCGAGGCCTTGAGCTTCTCCAGCGCCGCCATGGCGGTCGCTTCGTTCAGCGGCTTGAAGGCTTCGCCTTTTTCGCGGGCGACTTCAAAGCGAACGTTGGCGCCTTTGGCGGTGCCGAGGTCCGCGTGGATCTCCCAGTACTCTTCCGGATTGAACGCGCGGATTTCACGCTCGCGCTCCACAACGAGTTTCACTGCCACGGACTGCACACGGCCGGCCGACAGACCACGGGCGATCTTCTGCCACAGCAGCGGCGACACCATGTAACCCACGACGCGGTCGAGAAAACGCCGGGCCTGCTGGGCATTCACGCGGTCGATGTCGAGCTCGCCCGGTTTGGAGAAGGCTTCCTGAATGGCTTTTTTGGTGATCTCGTTGAAGACCACGCGCTTGTAGCGCGCATCGTCGCCACCAATGGCTTCGCGCAGGTGCCAGGCAATGGCTTCCCCTTCGCGGTCCAAGTCCGTCGCGAGATAGATGGTGTCGGCGTCTTTGGCCAGGCGGCGCAATTCGTCGATCACCTTCTCTTTGCCGGGAAGGATTTCGTACTTGGCCTTCCAGCCATGCTCCGGATCGACACCCATCCGCGCCACGAGCTGGCGCTTGGCCTTTTCCTTGGGCGACAGCGCAGGCGCTTCGGCCGCGGTCTTGCCGCGCTTGGCAGCAGGCTCTTTGGAGGCGCTAGCCGAACCGCTGGTGGGCAGGTCTCGGATATGGCCGATACTCGACTTCACCACGTACTGGTTGCCCAGGTACTTGTTGATGGTCTTGGCCTTAGCCGGGGATTCCACAATGACCAGCGATTTGCCCATGGATCGGAAAATTCCTAATGCGAGAAAAAAGACGTCGAAGCCGTCGAGGCCCCGCTATATATAGTGGCTGAAAGGTGAGGTCAAGCAATGCTGCTGCCAGGTCCTGCCTCAGGGCCGGGGAAAAAGATCCGGTTCGGCCTGAACCAAAGCAAAGCGCGGCACTTGCTCGCCGTCAACCTCAACTGACTGCAGAAACATGCTCAAAGGGCGTACCCACAGGCCGTATTCGCCGTACAGCGCTTGATAGCACACCACTTCTTCTTCGGTCTCCGAATGCCGCGCGACACCGATAACACGGTATTCGGGCCCTTTGTAGTGACGGTAGAGACCTGGCTGTAGCGGCATGCGGGGGACCTCGGGTGTGACAAGAAAAAAAGTGGCGAAAATACATTTCCGGAAAAAAACAAAAGCCGGGGCACCAGGCCCCGGCTCGCACACTGACACCGTTTAGACGCGTTCGAATACGGTGGTGATGCCCTGACCCAGACCGATGCACATGGTGGCAACACCCAGGGTGCCGCCATTCTGCTTCATCACGTTGAGCAAGGTGCCGGAAATCCGCGCCCCCGAGCAACCGAACGGGTGACCCAAGGCAATGGCGCCGCCGTGCAGGTTAACCTTCTCGTCCATCTTGTCGAGCACTTTCAAATCTTTCAGCACTGGCAGGGCCTGTGCGGCGAAAGCTTCGTTGAGCTCGAAGTAGTCGATATCGGCGATGCTCAGCCCTGCGCGCTTGAGCGCTTTCTGGGTCGCCGGAACCGGTCCGTAACCCATGATTGCAGGGTCGACGCCGGCCACCGCCATCGAGCGGATCACCGCCAGCGGCTGGATGCCGAGGTCCATGGCGCGCTGGCCGGACATGACGATCATGCACGAAGCACCGTCGGTGATCTGCGACGAGGTGCCGGCCGTGACCGTACCGCCTTTCGGATTGAACGCAGGCTTGAGGGCGGCCAGGCTTTCCAGCGTCGTCTCCGGACGAATGGTCTCGTCGAAGTCGAACATCTTCAGGAAACCGTTCTCGTCATAGCCCTGCATCGGGATGATTTCGTCCTTGAACTTCCCTTCCAGCGTGGCCTTCTGAGCAAGCCTGTGGGAGCGCACGCCGAACGCATCCTGCGCCTCACGGGTGATGCCGTGCATCTTGCCCAGCATTTCGGCGGTCAGGCCCATCATGCCGGAGGCTTTGGCGGCATACAGCGACATGTGCGGGTTCGGGTCGACACCGTGCATCATGCCGACGTGACCCATGTGCTCGACACCGCCGATGACGAAGACGTCACCGTTGTTGCTCATGATCGCCTGAGCCGCCGTGTGCAACGCGCTCATGGACGATCCACACAGGCGGCTGACCGTCTGCGCGGCGGAAGTGTGGGGAATCTGGGTCATCAGCGACGCCATGCGCGCGATGTTCCAGCCCTGCTCCAGGGTCTGGTTGACGCAGCCCCAGATCACGTCCTCGACTTCCGCCGGGTCGACCTTGTTGTTGCGCTCCAGCAGCTTGCTGATCAGGTGCGCCGACATGTCTTCGGCGCGGGTATTGCGGTGCATGCCACCCTTGGAGCGGCCCATCGGTGTGCGACCGAAGTCGACAATCACGACGTCTCTCGGATTCAAGCTCATATCTTCACCTGTTCGTTGGGCACTTAGCCGAAGAAGCGTTGGCCGGTCTTGGCCATTTCACGCAGCTTCGCAGTGGGGTGGTACAGAGCGCCCAGATCAGCGTATTGGTCAGCCAGGGCAACGAATTCAGCGACACCGATCGAGTCGATGTAGCGCAGCGCGCCGCCACGGAACGGAGGGAAGCCGATGCCGTAGATCAGGCCCATGTCGGCCTCGGCGGCCGTGTCGACGATGCCGTCTTCCAGGCAACGCACGGTCTCGAGGCACAGCGGGATCATCATCCAGTTGATGATGTCTTCGTCGCTGACTTCACGCTGCTCGTAGATCACCGGCTTGAGCACTTCCAGCACGGAAGCGTCGACCACTTTCTTCGGCTTGCCCTGCTTGTCGGTCTCGTAGACGTAGAAACCCTTGCCGTTCTTCTGGCCCAGGCGATTGGCGTCGTACAAGGCGTCGACGGCGGTGCGGCGATCATCCTTCATGCGGTCCGGGAAGCCTTCAGCCATGACGTCGCGACCGTGGTGGCCGGTGTCGATGCCGACCACGTCCATCAGGTACGCCGGGCCCATTGGCCAGCCGAATTTTTCCATGACCTTGTCGATGCGCACGAAGTCGACACCGGCGCTGACCAGCTTGGCGAAACCGCCGAAGTACGGGAACAGGATGCGGTTGACCAGGAAGCCCGGGCAGTCGTTGACCACGATCGGGTTCTTGCCCATCTTCTTGGCGTAGGCCACGGTGGTCGCCACGGCGACTTCGCTGGACTTCTCGCCACGGATGACTTCAACCAGCGGCATCATGTGCACCGGGTTGAAGAAATGCATGCCGACGAAGTTCTCAGGACGCTTGAGGGCCTTGGCCAGCAAGCTGATGGAGATCGTCGAGGTGTTGGAAGCGAGGATGGTGTCTTCACCCACCTGCCCTTCCACTTCGGCCAGTACGGCTTGCTTGACCTTCGGATTCTCGACAACCGCTTCGACCACGAGGTCGACGGTGCCGAAATCGCCGTAGGACAGGGTAGGACGAATCGCATTGAGCGCTTCAGCCATCTTCGCCGTGGTCAAACGGCCTTTTTCGACGCGCTTGCCCAGCAGCTTCGATGCTTCTCCCAGGCCCAGCGCGATGGCTTCTTCGCGGATGTCCTTCATCAGGATCGGCGTACCTTTGACAGCCGACTGATAGGCGATGCCGCCACCCATGATGCCGGCGCCCAATACGGCGGCCTGCTTCACGTCCTTGGCCACTTCGTCGTAGACCTTGGCTTTCTTTTTCAGCTCCTGGTCGTTCAGGAACAGACCGATGAGGCTCGCGGCGGCCGAGGTCTTGGCCATCTTCACGAAACCGGCCGCTTCCACTTCCAGGGCTTTGTCGCGACCGAAATTGGCGGCTTTCTGGATGGTCTTGATGGCTTCAACAGGCGCCGGGTAGTTCGGGCCGGCCTGACCTGCCACGAAACCCTTGGCGGTTTCGAAGGCCATCATTTGCTCGATGGCGTTGAGCTTGAGCTTGTCCAGTTTGGGCTGACGTTTGGCCTTGAAATCGAACTCGCCGGAGATGGCGCGCTTGATCAGGTCCAGTGCGGCTTCCTGCAGTTTGCCCGGGGCAACCACTGCATCGACGGCGCCCACTTTCAGTGCATCTTCAGCGCTGTTGTCTTTGCCGGACGCGATCCACTCGACGGCGTTATCGACACCGATCAGGCGCGGCAGGCGGACGGTGCCGCCGAAGCCCGGGTAGATGCCGAGTTTGACTTCAGGCAGGCCGACCTTGGCGGTGGCGGACATCACGCGGAAGTCAGCAGCCAGGCACATTTCCAGACCGCCGCCCAGCGCGATGCCGTTGATGGCAGCGAGGGTCGGTACGTTGAGGTCTTCGAAGGCGCTGAAGATTTTGTTGGCTTCGAGGTTGCCGGCGACGAGTTCAGCGTCCGGCAGCTTGAAGTTATCGACGAATTCGGTGATGTCGGCGCCGACGATGAACACGTCCTTGCCGCTGGTGACGATGACGCCCTTGATCGAGCTGTCGGCCTTGATGGCTTCAATGGCCTGACTCAGGTCGTTGAGGGTGAGACGATTGAACTTGTTGACGGACTCACCCTTGAGGTCGAACTGCAGTTCGACGATGCCACTTTCAAGAGCCTTAACCGTGATGGCTTTACCTTCGTAAATCATCAACTGATCTCCACGATATGGAAGCTGAACAATACGCATCAGACGCTGATATCCGGCGCTCTGCACGACGTTGCCGTCGAGGCGAAACACCAAACGCCAGTCACCCCGTCGACGCGATTCGAGCGTCTGTCAGAGCGTTCTTGCGGCAAACGCTCAATTCATACGCCCGTTTGATTTGGGTGCGGCTACCTTCTGCCATATTCCAGCAATTGTCAATTCAGCAGACAGCGGGCAAAACCGGCAAATCGCAGGTAAAACGTGCGCCTGATGCGGGCTCATTCAGGGCAATGATCAGAGGAGGTTGAAACTGACGAGGGTCAACCGCAGCGGCGAGACTCCGCTTCAGCACGAAGGATGAAATAAACGGCGCGGCAGCAGACAAATGCACCATTAAGGTCTACATTCAGCGCACTGCGCATCAAGACGGGTCATTGTCAGCGTCGCGAGCAGTGATAGGTAACCCGGCGAGCGGCATTGCACCGCATCGCACATGAATTACGGCCTGCCTGGCCAACCCCGGCCCGATGTTGTTATCGGGCTTTTTAATGCCCGCGATTCGGGCATGGGACAGGTTACGCCAAGGCCTTCAGCACTGCCGCAATGTGCTGCAATACTTCGGGCTCGCCACGCTCGGCCCAGTACACGGCGATCAGTTGCTTGCCAGCGTCCACTTTGTAGACGTCTGCCGGCAGCGTCTTGAACTGCTCGAGCAGGCGCGGATCTTCACACGGCTCGCGCCACTGGTTGACCCACACACCCGGTTCCATCTGCCAGTACACCCAGACATCGGGCTCGCGCGCGGTACGTGGCCGGTGATACTGCGGGCACGGGCTCGGTGGCTCGATGGGCAACCAATGCGGCCACTCCTGAGGAATCAGCTGCATGGCCAGCCCCATTCGCCGCGCCTGCATGCGCATGGCCATTCTGCCGCTCTGGGAGCGCGAGGGACGCAGCCAGACCAGCGGACTTAAAACCACCGCAATGATTGACAGGATGATCCACACCGTCATATTTGTACGCCCCCCGCGGCGGCAAGCGGCGGGTGGACCACATCGGCGTGCCAGAGGCGCGTGAAAAGAGCCATAATCAAAACCATCGCAAACCTCAGAAGGAACACCCCATGTCCTATGAACATATCCTGGTAGCCGTGGACCTCACTGAAGAGTGCGATCCGGTCATCAAAAAAGCCATGGCGCTGGCGCTGGCAGGCGGCTCGAAGCTTTCGCTGGTCCACATCGTCGAACCCATGGCCATGGCCTTTGGTGGCGATGTTCCCATGGACCTGTCGCAGCTGCAGCAACAGCAGTTCGATCAGGCCAAGGAAAAGCTGGAAAAGCTCAAACTGAAATACCCTGACGTGAAAACCGGCGACAGCCATCTGACCTATGGCCAGCCGCGTCAGGAAATTCACAACCTGGCAAAGGAATACCACGTCGACCTGATCGTGGTCGGCAGCCACGGCCGTCACGGTCTCTCACTGCTGCTCGGCTCGACCGCCAATGACGTGCTGCACGGCGCACCGTGCGACGTTCTGGCCGTCCGACTGGTCAAGCGCGCGGACTGATCCACGCCTGCAAACAAAAGCCCGGCCCTTGAAAAAGGACCGGGCTTTTTTATTGCCCCAGGTGCCCGATCACTCGTCCAGCTCGGCCCAACGCTCAAGCAGCCCGTCCAGTTCGCCTTGCAGGCTTTCCAGCTGCGCCATGACGGCAGTGGTTTGCTCCGCAGGACGCTGATAGAAACCGGCCTCGGCCATCTCGGCACTGAGCGCAGCCATTTGCGCTTCTACAGCGTCAATTTGCGCGGGCAATGCTTCCAGCTCGCGCTGCAGTTTATAGCTGAGCTTCTTTTTCGCGACCGGCATTTCTGCGGCTGCGACGGGTGCTGCCTGAACCACGGCAGTCGCCAGCTCGGACTTGCCGGACTTGCTGTCGGTGACGCCCAGCAGACGCGGCGAGCCGCCCTGACGAATCCAGTCCTGATAGCCACCGACGAATTCGCGGACCTTGCCCTCGCCTTCGAACACCAGGGTGCTGGTGACGACGTTGTCGAGGAATGCCCGGTCGTGGCTGACCATCAGCACGGTGCCCTTGAAGGTCAACAGGACCTCTTCAAGGAGTTCGAGAGTCTCGACGTCCAGATCGTTGGTCGGTTCGTCGAGAACCAGCAGGTTGGCCGGCTTGCTGAACAGTTTGGCCAGCAGCAGACGCGCCCGCTCGCCTCCTGACAGCGCCTTGACCGGCGTCCGTGCCCGCTGCGGGCTGAACAGGAAGTCGCCCAGGTAGCTGAGGACGTGGCGGCTCTGGCCGTCGATGTCGATGAAGTCGCGCCCTTCGGCCACGTTGTCGATCACGGTCTTTTCCAGATCGAGCTGGTGACGCAGCTGGTCGAAGTAAGCGACGTCCAGACGGGTGCCGACTTCCACTTTGCCGCTGGTGGGCTGAAGGTTGTCGAGCATCAGCTTGAGCAGCGTGGTCTTGCCGGTACCGTTGGCGCCGAGCAGACCGATACGGTCTTCGCGCTGCAGGACCATGGAGAAATCCTTGATCAGCATCGGCCCGCCCGGGTGAGCGAAGCTGACGTTGTCGAGCACCATCACCTGCTTGCCGGATTTGTCTGCGGTGTCGAGCTGGATGTTGGCCTTGCCGGTGCGTTCGCGACGGTCGCTGCGCTCAACCCGCAGTGCCTTCAGGGCGCGCACGCGGCCTTCGTTACGGGTACGACGGGCCTTGATGCCCTGACGGATCCACACTTCTTCCTGGGCCAGACGCTTGTCGAACAGCGCGTTGGCGGTTTCTTCCGCCGCGAGCATGGCTTCCTTGTGCACCAGGAAGCTGGCGTAGTCGCCGTCCCAGTCGATCAGGCCGCCACGGTCGAGTTCGAGAATGCGCGTGGCAAGGTTTTGCAGGAAGGACCGGTCGTGGGTGATGAACAACACCGCGCCCTGGAATTCCTTCAGCGCTTCTTCAAGCCAGGCGATGGCGCCGATGTCGAGGTGGTTGGTCGGTTCGTCGAGCATCAGCAGATCAGGCTCGGAGACCAGGGCCTGAGCCAGCAACACGCGACGACGCCAGCCGCCGGACAGTTCGGCGAGGGTCTTGTCGGCCGGCAGTTGCAGACGGCTGAGGGTGCTGTCCACCAACTGCTGCAGGCGCCAGCCGTCACGGGCTTCGAGGTCCGACTGCACGTGCATCAGCTTGTCGAGGTCTTCGGCGGTGACGATGTTCTGGCTCAGATGGTGATACTGCGCGAGCAGCTCGCCCACGCCGTCGAGGCCTTCGGCAACGACGTCGAACACGGTACGGCCGTCAGCGACCGGCAGCTCCTGGGGCAGCTCGCCGATCTTCAGGCCGGGCGCGCGCCAGACATTGCCGTCGTCGGGCATCTGAATGCCCTTGACCAGCTTCAACATGCTGGATTTGCCAGTGCCGTTGCGGCCGATGATGCAGACCCGCTCACCACGGGCGATCTGCCAGGACACCTTGTCCAACAACGGCATGGCGCCGAACGCAAGGGACACATCGCTGAATTTGAGCAGGGTCATGAGCTTCTCCAAAAACCGGGCGCGCATTCTACCTGAGATAACCCGGCAGAGGGGCGGCTAATCGATGACAGGACGTCGTCCGGACCCGGTGGCCGGCCGACTGCAGGCCGGGGTTTGTTTCCATCTATCACGACGGGCAAGGCAGCGCTTCAACCCGCGCGGGCAACAGGCTAAGCTAGCCGCACTTTTCACGATGCATCTGCACGGAAGTCTCATGCGCAGTCGTTTCTTCAGCCTTTTGTCCTGCCTGCTTCTGTCGGCCACCGCTGCCCAGTCCGTCCAAGCGGTCGATCTCACCACCCAGCGTCAGTATTACGATGAAGCCAAACGTGCGTTGGCCAAGGGCGACGGCGGCCCTTATCGCACGTATGCCGCCGCGCTGGCGGATTATCCCCTTGAGCCGTATCTGGCCTACGACGAACTCACCGCCCGCCTGAACAGCGCGAGTGACGAGGAAGTCGAGAAATTCTTCGCCGAGCATGGCGACCTGCCGCAAGCCAACTATATGAAGCTGCGCTGGCTGCGACTGCTGGCTTCGCGCGGTGACTGGCAGCCCTTCGTCAAGTATTACGACCCCAAGCTGAATTTCGTCGAGCTTGACTGCCTGTATGGCTCGTATCAGCTCAGCCATAACCAGCGCTCGGAAGGCTATGCCAACGCCGAGAAGACTTGGATGACCGGCAAGACGCTGCCGGCGGCCTGCGATACGTTTTTCACCCAGTGGGCGGTTGAAGGTCAGTTGACCGAGCAGAAACGCTGGCAGCGCGCCAAGCTCGCCGCGCAAGTGCGCAACTACGCGCTGGCCAATCAACTGGTCAACAGCATGACCACCCTCGCGCCCCAGGGCCGCTTGCTGATTGCCGTCGCGCAGAAGCCGGAAATGGTCAACAACCAGGGGCAGTTCATGCCGGCTGACGAGGCCATGTCCGATGTGGTGGGCCTGGGGCTGCGTCGCCTCGCCAAGCAGGACCCGCAGCGGGCGATGGAACTGCTCGACAGTTACGCGCCGGTGCTGCACTTCTCCCACGAAGAACAGGTGCAGATCGCCAAGGAAATCGGCCTGACCCTCGCCCGCAGCTTCGACGGTCGGGCTCTTGAGATCATGACCAGGTACGACCCGGACCTGCGCGACAACACCGTTACCGAATGGCGCCTGCGCCTGTTGCTGCGACTGGGTCGCTGGAGTGACGCGTACGAGCTGACACGTCGCCTGCCCCAGGACCTGGCGACCACGAACCGCTGGCGTTACTGGCAGGCCCGCTCGCTGGAGCTGGCTCAGCCCAACAGCCCGCTGCTGCCGGGGCTGTACAAGGCGGTGGCGAAGGAGCGCGATTTCTATGGCTTCCTCGCCGCCGACCGCACCCAGACGCCGTACATGCTCAACAACAAGCCGCTGGTGCTGAGCCAGGCGCTCATGACCAAGGTGCGCAACACCCCGGGCGTGCGCCGTGCACTGGAGTTTTATGATCGCGGTCAGATCGTCGACGGTCGCCGCGAGTGGTACCACGTCACCCGTCGTTTCAGCCGGGACGAAATGGTTGCCCAAGCCAAACTGGCCTACGACATGCACTGGTACTTCCCGGCCATTCGCACCATCAGCCAGGCGCAGTACTGGGACGATCTCGACATCCGTTTCCCGATGGCCCACCGCGACACCCTGGTGCGTGAAGCGCAGGTTCGCGGGCTGCATTCCAGCTGGGTGTTTGCGATCACGCGACAGGAAAGTGCCTTCATGGACGACGCCCGCTCTGGCGTCGGTGCCGCAGGCTTGATGCAACTGATGCCCGCCACCGCCAAAGAGACCGCGCGCAAGTTCAGTATTCCCCTGGCCTCGCCGGCGCAGGTGCTTGATCCGGACAAGAATATCCAGCTCGGCGCCGCGTACCTGAGCCAGGTCCATGCGCAGTTCAACGGCAACCGGGTGCTGGCTTCGGCAGCCTATAACGCAGGCCCTGGTCGTGTACGTCAGTGGCTAAGGGGCGCCAATCACCTGGCCTTTGACGTCTGGGTCGAGAGCATTCCGTTCGACGAGACCCGTCAGTACGTGCAGAACGTGCTGTCGTATGCGGTGATCTACGGCCAGAAGCTCAATTCACCACAGCCGCTGGTGGACTGGCATGAGCGGTTCTTTGATGATTTGTAAAAGACAGCAATCGGGCTGCGATTGCCAGCCCGATTGCATTGGCCAGTCGGGCCAGATGGACCTGTAGGAGCCGGCTTGCTGGCGAACTCGTTGGGTCAGCAACGGCAGTGTTGTCTGAACCGGCGCATTCGCGGGCAAGCGCGCTCCTACAATGAGTCGGCGTTAAACCCCAGTTTGGGCTGTATGTAAACCCGTAGGCGCCGGCTTGCTGGCGAAGGCGTTGGGGCGGGCGCTGCAGCAATGAGTGTTCAATCACGTTCGCCAGCACGCCGGCTCCTACGGTGAAATTGCGTATCCCCCGCGGGAGAGGCTTTAGCCAGGAAGGCGTAAGAGCAAGCGCTCAATCACTCGAGCACTTCAACCTCCATCCCCACCTCGACCAGCCCTGGGCCATCGCTGACCAGATTCTGACCGAACCAGATCTCCCCTTCCCGCTCCCGATACGTCTTCAGTGTGGTCATCGGTTCGCGATCCGCGCTGCGTTCACCGGTTGCCGGATCTTGCGTCGTCAGGATGCACCGCGAGCAGGGCTTCAACACCCGCAATTCAACACTGCCAATCCGAATCCGCTTCCAGCCATCCTCCGCAAATGCCTCGCCGCCGGACACCACCAGATTCGGGCGAAACCGTAGCATCTCCAGCGGGCGGCCCACCTTCTGCGACAAATCATCCAGCGACGACTGGCCGATCAACAACAGCGGGAACCCGTCAGCAAACCCGACCCTGTCTTCAATCGCCCCGAAGCCTGCAGGCAACCCGCGAGCGCGGGCTTTCGGCACATGCACCAGCCGCGTCGGCTTGCCCACCAGGGCACTGACCCAATGCGCCGCTTCCTCGCCCGCGTCCGGCACCCGAAAACTGTCGCGCCAGATCGTGATGCCGCGCAGATTGGCCTCTTCATCGACCGGCACTGGCACATCCAGACTGCCCAGGCCCGGGGCCGACAGCGTGACGCCGTCACCCTTCCACAGCACCGACAGCTGCGCCATCTGCGGCAGCGCGCGCTGGCTGTGAAAGCGCCCACTGGCTTCATCCACCAGCATCCAGCGTCGATCGCCGCTCATGCCCAATTCATCGAAACTGGCCTGCTGCAACGACTCGGCCATGCAGGATTTGAGGGGGTACCGATACAGTGCGCTGAGGTGAAACATGTACGCGTCCTTATGCCAGAGCGGAAAGCCACACTCTATACGAGACGCCGGAAAACCAAGCGGTACAGATGCAAAAAAGCCCCTCCATACAGCAAGGGGCTTGAAACAGAACCGGATCAGTTGTCGAGCATGAGCCGCTCGCGGACCACGTCGACGAGCTTGTCCGGCTGGAATTTGGAAAGGAAGTTATCGCAGCCGACCTTCTTGACCATGGACTCGTTGAAGCTGCCGGACAGCGAGGTATGCAGCACCACATAGAGGCCGCGCAGACGTGGGTCGTTGCGGATTTCCGTGGTCAGGCGGTAGCCGTCCATTTCCGGCATTTCGGCGTCGGTGAAGACCATCAGCAGCTTTTCGGTCATGACCTCGCCAGCGTCCGCCCAGCTCTTGAGCAGGTTCAGGGCTTTCAACCCGTCACGGGCGATGTGCATCTTCACGCCAAGCTGACCCAGGGTGTCGCGCAATTGCGAAAGCGCCACGTTGGAGTCGTCCACCAACAGCACTTCGCGGCCAATGGCCCGGGCAAGGACCGGATCGTCCAGCTTGTCGCGGGAGACCTTGGCGCTGTACGGCACGATCTCGGCGAGGACTTTCTCCACGTCGATGATTTCCACCAACTGGTCGTCGACCTTGCTGATGGCGGTCAGGTAGTGCTGACGCCCGGCGCTGGTCGGTGGCGGCAGGATCGCCTCCCAGTTCATGTTGACGATGCGGTCCACGCCACCCACCAGAAACGCCTGAACCGAGCGGTTGTATTCGGTCACGATGATCGTGCTCGAAGGCCCCGGCACAAGCGGACGCATGCCGATGGCCTGGGACAGGTCGATGACCGGCAGGGTCTGGCCGCGCAGGTTGACCACGCCGCACACGAACGGATGACGCTGGGGCATCAACGTCAGCTTGGGCAGTTGCAGGACTTCCTGCACCTTGAATACGTTGATCGCGAACAACTGTCGCCCGGCCAGGCGGAACATGAGGATTTCCAGGCGGTTCTCACCTACCAGCTGTGTACGTTGGTCTACTGTGTCGAGAATGCCAGCCATCTGTTGCTCCTGGAGCAGGGTTCAAGTAAGTCCGCCTACCCTGTATCGGCAGCCCCGCGACAGACCTTAATCGGGCTTGATCGGGCCTGATCGGAATAGAAATGCGCATCGCGCAAATGATGTCACATTAGCATCACCCGAGAGCCGTCGACAGACTTGGGCGCAGGCCGACCGGCAAACGGCGTGGCTTTCAGACGCGCGGCCCGATGAGAACCTGATCGAGCCCGCCACCGCGACTAGGGGTAACCCCTAAGGGCAATCGGGGCGAACCTGATATTCGGCCTTTGCAATAGCCATTACTGTGACGCCCTTCTCGTAAATGAATGGAGTCAGTTATGCGGTTGCGCTCACGGAAGTTCCCCCACTGCTGGCCCGAATCCTTGAAAAGGCCCGTTCTCGTGGGGCCTGGGCGCAGATGATCGTCTCGCGCGTTCATGCCGATCACCCCGCCCCGCCCGACCAGTCGCAACAATCAGAAACGCCCTACAGACTTTCCAGTGCCTTCAACATTAACTTTGGGCCACTCGCCCCACGCGACCTGACGTCGCCATTTGAGAAGAGTGGAGAATGCACATGCTGAACGGCAATGAATGGCAGCAGCTGCATGCAGAGTTTCTCAGCGATACCCAGACACTCATGTGCCGCGCCGATGAATGCCTCAGTCATCTTGAATTGATCAGCGATGATCGTGACGCGATGGAATGTCTGCTCACCACATTGCAACAACTGGCCGGCAAGTCAGACACACATGGCGTTGAAACCGTGGCTGGTTTCGCTCGCCATTTGCGTTATCTCCTTTACTTCGCCAACGCGGCCGGACAATTGCAGCCAGACGCATTGCACGCGCTCAAGCGCTGTTTCGAGCTGCTGGCCTGGCAGCTTGAGCTCATCGACCCCCACACCGGATCGCTGGCGCTGGACGAAAGCGAGCAGTGCGGCTTGCTGGACGCATTCGCCTGCCAGTGCGGGGTCGGCAAACGCGAACACAATGTCGCCATAAGGCCGGGCTGGTCGGTCAGTGCCGGGCAGTGCGACGTCCCCGCACCCGCGTACGCCGATCACAGTGAAGCGCGGTGAATGCCTGTTGATGACCTGGAACGCACTCGTATTCCGGACTTGAAAGCTGACTGAGCGGACCATCGGGCTGGTTATTGACGTCAGTCGGGTTTCAACCTCAGCCCTCAATAAGGCCGGCAACTAATGTACTATCAGCGCGCTCGAAGGGACGCTTGAAGCAGCACTTTTTCTGTCCATTCCATGAGCCGTTCGGACACGTTGTACCCCGACAGAGGAAGTTCAGCATTGTGTTTTCGCAGTGCACTTTCAAATGGCCTGGCAGATCCGTCAGGTGCAGACCTCCATTATCGATGGCTTCATTCGCTATGCATGGCAGCAGCAAATTCCCTGGCGTTCAGCGAATGAACCCCGGCAGCCTCGCTCGCTGGGTAGCCTTGCTGTGCCTGGTGACCACGGGATGCAATGTAATCGCCTACCTGGCGAGCAGCGTTCTGCCGCTGGCGCTGGCGATTATCAACGGGCTGGCGTTTGCAGGCCTCTGCTACAGCATGATGCGCCCGAACCGGACCATCCAGTTCCAGCCAAAGGAACTGGCCGATCACATGCTGCAGGTCCAGGAAACCGAGCGTCATCGTCTGAGCCGCGAGCTGCACGATGACATCGGCCAGATGCTCACGGCAGCAAAGATGCAGAGCGACTGGCTTCAGCGCCGGGCCCCGCAGGAGTTGCACGCACAGTGCACGATGCTCATCAACACCCTCGATGAAACCCTGGCGAAGGTTCGCGACCTGTCCGCCATTCTCAACCCGCGACAGCTGACCAGCCTGGGACTTGAAGCCAGCCTGCGCGCGCATTTACTGCGCACGCTGTCGGCCACTTCCGTGCAGTGGAGCCTGGAATGCCAGCAGCGCCTGGACGGTATTCCCGAAGAAATCGCGGTGGCGGCATTCCGCATCACGCAGGAAGCCGTGACCAACATGCTGCGCCACGCCCAGGCGCAAAACCTGCGCGTGCAACTGCAGCGCCGCCCGGAAGGGTTGTCGCTGAGCATTCGCGATGATGGTCAAGGATTCGCTCCGGCGCTAAGCCCCGCCGGTCAAGGGCAGCGCGGTATGGCCGGCATGGCGGAGCGCGCCAGCCTGTTGGGCGGTGAATTGAGCGTCGCCAGCGAGCCCGGGCAAGGCACTTGCATTCAGGCGTTGTTCCCCTGGGCCCCGCGTGTCCGCGGACGCGCCGGGGGCAGCACGTCGTGAGCGTGTGCAAGGTACTGCTGGTCGATGACCACGCGCTGATCCGCGCCGGTGTCCGCGCACTGGTGTCGGACATCCCGGGTTACGCCGTCATTGGCGAGGCCAGCAATGGCCATCAGCTGCTGGAAATGAGCCTGCAGCTGGAACCCGACATCATTTTGCTCGACATCTCCATGGGCGACAGCGACGGGCTGGACGCTTTGCAACGTCTGCGTCAGACGCTGCCTCACAGCAAGGTGTTGATCCTGTCGATGCACACCGAACCGCGTCTGATCATGCGCGCGCTGGCGTGCGGCGCCCACGGTTACCTCCTCAAGGATGCAACCGCCAGCGAGATCGAGCACGCGCTGAACGCCCTGCGCGATGGCGCACGCTACCTGAGCCCGGCCATCGCTCACACGGTCATCAGCCAGGCATTGGTCGGTAGCCAGACGACGCCTGCTGAAGTCGCCGAGGGTCATAACCTCACCGCGCGGCAGCTGGAGATCCTGCGGCTGGTCGTCAGGGGCACCTCCACGCGTGACATCGCCGCCGGGCTTGGCCTGAGCGTCAAAACGGTGGAAACCCATCGCGCGCAGATCATGAAACGGCTGCACATCTACGACGTGCCCGGGCTTGTGCTGTTCTGTGTGAGAGAGCGAATCATCAGCCTGGACGACTGAGGGCGTCAGATGAGCACGCGGTCGCGGCTCATCTGGCGGTTGTCGATGCTCAAGCGAGCTGTCGGGTCTGCCCCAGCAACGGCGAATGCGACGGCAGGTGCACGCGCAACGCGCCTGCTCGCGCTTCGAAACGGGTTGCTTCGCCGCTCAGCGGTTCGCCGTCGAGGTTGATATTCAGCCCCTGGGCCGATTTCAGCTCGACCCACGGCAGTCGCGCGCGGACGAACATGTTGTCGAGGCCAAGACCGCCTTCGAGCAGGCTTCTCAGCGTGCTCACCACCTCTTGGGGCGCTGGCAGAATACTGATGTCCAGCAGGCCGTCATCGGCCAATGCTTCCGGGCACAACGGATGACCGCCGCCCGCCTGACGACCGTTGCCGATCCCCAACGCCAGCATCTCGCCCTTCCAGTGAAAGTCCGGGCCGGTGAATTCGCCGTAGGCGGCTTTCAACTCGCTGAAGCGCGTCAGGCCGGTGAACAGATAGGCCGCACCGCCGAGGATCTTTTTCAAGTCTTCAGAGGTGTTGGCGGTGACCTGGCTGCCAAATCCGCCGGTGGCCATGTTGAGGAACATCTGCCCGCCCACGGCCCCCATGTCGACCGGGCGCGCCGGGACGTCCAGCAGGTCGAGGGCCTGATCGGGTTCCAGCGGCACGCCCGCCGACCGGGCGAAATCGTTGGCGGTACCCAGCGGCATGATCACCAGGCTGGCATCGACTTCAGACAGCGCCAGCGCCTCCGCCACGTCCCGCAGCGTGCCATCGCCGCCACCGGCGATGATCTGCCGATGCCCGGCCTCCAGACCCTCACGTACCAGGCGCTGGGCATCGCCCGCTTCCCAGGTCACACGCACGTCCAGTTCCCAGCCATGCTTGCGCTTGCGCTGCACCGCCTCGCGGACATCCTCGTTGAGCGCCTGCTTGCCGTGAAGAATCAGTAATGCCCTGCGCGCTGTCATATCCCTTCCTTCTAACTGTACGAATTGATGCGTGATGTGTTGACCGCGCGCGCTGCAAAAAAAGCCCGTCAGGGGGAAAATCTTTTAAACCCCATCAATTCATCAGAGACGCTCAGGCATTCATCCGGACAGGCTTGGGATGGGCGAGTATCGGGCCTGATGATGGCAAAAAGCCTTAGGTGGCAGAGACTTACGCGTGATGGCTCGGCAACAACCCGGCTTCAGCGCTAGATTGGTGTGGCCTTGGGTCCCGTAAATAGGGGACGAAAGGCGTTACTTCTGCGTTACAGACCCTTGAATTGCACACCTGAAAAGCGCCTAATCGACAAATAATTGGCTAATTCGAGCGGATCTCATCACAAAGTCAGTAAATTGACTTTGTGCGTGATAGCCCGAAATTCAGCCCTGTCATTGATTCATGGATCGAAGAGGCGAGAACCCCCATGCAACTGATTCCCTGCATTATTGCTGGCGGCGCCGGCACCCGGCTGTGGCCTGTTTCACGAGAGGCGATGCCCAAACCGTTCATGCGCCTGCCGGACGGCGAAAGCCTGCTGCAGAAGACGTTCAATCGCGCCAGCCAGCTGGAGGGGGTGGAAAGCGTCCTGACCGTCACCAATCGGGAGGTGTATTTCCGCACCGTCGACGACTACCGGCTGCTGAACAAGCACCAACGGGCGCTTGAGTTTCTGCTCGAACCATTCGGCCGCAACACCGCTCCCGCCATCGCCGCCGCCGCCCTGCACGTTCAGGCGCGTTACGGGGATGACGCACAGTTGCTGATTCTGCCGGCGGACCAATTGATCAATGACGTTGCCGCCTTCGAGACGGCCGTGCAGAGCGCACGCAAACTGGCGGACGAGGGCTGGCTGGTGACGTTCGGTCTGATCCCCTCCCGCGCCGAAACCGGTTTTGGCTACATCGAGAAAGGCCAGGCACTCAGCAGCGAGGCCTATCAGGTCGCGCGCTTCGTCGAGAAGCCCGATGCCGTCACCGCCCAGGACTATCTCGCCGGCGGTCTGCATTTGTGGAACGCCGGGATGTTCTGCATGCGCGTCGACGTGCTGCTCGCCGAACTGGACATTCACGCACCGGAAGTCCTGGCCGCCGTGCGCCATTGCCTGGCGCAGTGCAACAGCAAGGAAGGCCGCAACGAGTTGCAGATCGAGCTGGACAGCACGACCTTTGCCTTGGCGCCGGACATCTCCATTGATTACGCGTTGATGGAGCGTTCCCGGAAGGTCGCGGTGGTGCCGTGCGAGATGGGCTGGAGCGATATCGGTTCGTGGCAGGCCATTCGCGAGCTGAGTCCGGCCGATGAAAACGGTAACCGATGCAACGGCGAGGTGGTGTTGCATGACGTGACCAACTGCTACATCGACTCGAAAAAGCGCCTGGTGGGTGCGGTGGGTCTGGATAACCTGATCATCATCGACACGCCGGATGCTTTGTTGATCGCCGATGCCGATCGCAGTCAGGAGGTCAAGGTCATCGCCCAGGAGCTCAAGCGTCAGGGCCATCCGGCGTACCTGTTGCACAACACCGTCACCCGACCGTGGGGTACTTACACGGTGCTGGAGGAAGGCAAGCGCTTCAAGATCAAGCGGATCGTGGTGAAGCCGCAGGCCTCGTTGTCGCTGCAGATGCATCACCACCGCAGCGAGCACTGGATTGTGGTCAGCGGCATGGCTCGCGTTACCAATGGCGAAGACGAGTTCATGCTCGATACCAATGAGTCGACCTTCATCAAACCCGGGCACACCCATCGGCTGGTCAATCCGGGGGTGATTGATCTGGTGATGATCGAGGTGCAGAGCGGCGAGTATCTGGGGGAAGACGATATTGTTCGGTTTACTGATGTGTATGGGCGGGTGCCTGAGGCTGCGAAAGCTTAAGCGTGGCCTGATTAGATCAAGAGCGTCGGCCTAACGGCCTCGGTTTCGCCTTCGGCGAGTTACTTGGAAAAGCACCCCAAGTAACCAAGGGTGCTTGCTCCTGGCTAGGTCCCTCCTTCGTCGGGATACCCTCACTTCGACGACGCTCCGTGGGCCCGCGCCGAACGGACATCCATGTCCTGGCGGCGCTCTCGCGGCATCCATGCCGCTCGGCCCACTCCGCGTCGTCTGCGGTCGGCCTGCACCCAAGTCGCGATTGGTGGCGTCTGAACTTTCTGTGCATGAAGATCAAAAGCATAAGCAGATCAAGAGCTTCCCGGCTAAAGCCGGTCCTGCAGGACACCGCGTGCATTCCGTTTGATCGTCCCCACGCTCCGCGTGGGAAAGCATGCCGTGACGCTCCGCGTCACCTCGCCGGCCTGAAGGTGCGTCTGCTGCGGGACGCAGAGCGTCCGGAGGGGCGTTACCACGCGGAGCGTGGGAACGATCAAAAATAGCGGCGGCGACCTCGACTGTAGGACCGGCTTCAGCCGGGAAGCCTTTGATCTTGATCTTCATACACAAGAGGCTCAGTCACCGCCAATCGCGACTTGGGTGCAGGCTGAACGCAGGTCTCGCGCAGTGGGCCGAGCCGCATGGATGCGGCGAGAGCGCCGTCAGGACATGGATGTCCGTTCGGCGCGGGCCCACGGAGCGGGACCGGAGTGAAGGAACCCGACGAAGTCGGGCCCAACCGAGAGCAGGCACCCTTGGTTACTTGGGGTGCTTTTCCAAGTAACTCGCCGAAGGCGAAACAGTCTGCCCTTAGGCAGACGCCCTTGATCTTCTCTAAGCAGCACCGCGCAACCGGGCGAGATTGACTTTACGACGCCCCGGCAGCTTTGACGTACTCAACAAACCTAACCACCGCCGGAGCCTTTTCGTGGCGTCGGTGGATCAGCGACAACGACGACGTCGGCTGGCAATCCTCGATCCGCCGATACACCACATTCGGCAAACGAATGTGATCAACCACCGACTCCGGCACCACCGCCACACCCTTGCCAAGACTCACCAGCGCAATCACCGACACCAGCCCTCCCGGCTGCGGGCCCAGCGTCGGCGCGAAACCTCCGTGGGCCGCCACTTCCAGGGTGCCGGAAATCTGCTCGGGCAAAACGAACGTCTCGTTCTGCAGGTTCACCGCACTGATGACCTTCAGCTTGCCCAGCCATGAACTGTCCGGCAGCGCCAGGGCAAACCCCTCGGTCAGCAACTGCACGGCGCTCAAAGAGTCCGGCAGCTGCATGGGAGAGCGGATAAAACCCACGTCCAGTCGCCCCTCCTCGATCAGCCGCGGCAGCGTCGGCATCAAATGCTCATTGATGCTGAACTCAACCTCCCCATAGCGCTCACGAAACTGACTGACGTGTTGCTGCAACACCCCCGAAAAAACCGCTGAGGCGACGTAGCCCAACTCGATCCTGCCGGCCTCGCCACGGCCGGCGCGCTGGACGTTGTACTGCGCGGTTTCAAACTGACGCACCGCCAGCTCGGCTTCGACCTGCAGCGCGCGCCCCGCTTCCGTCAGCCTCACCTCCCGCTGTTCGCGCAGAAACAGTCGGGTGCCCAGCGCGTTCTCCAGGTCCTGAATCTGCCGCGTCAGCGTCGGCGGCGCGATGCCCAATTGCTCGGCGGCGCGGGTGAAATGCCGATGACGGGCAACGGCCAGAAAGTAGCGAAAGTGACGGATTTCCATCGAGCGTTACCTGACAGGTAATGAAAACGCGAGCAGCGGGTAATAGAGCATAGGGCATATCCGCTTACCCTGTTGCGACACCGACCGTTTACGCAGGTATTTCACCCATCTGCGTTAGCCAGCACCTAATAACCGACGGAGCCCCGACCCATGTCCCAACCCAGCCCCCGCATGACACTGCTCACGGCCTCCGGCGTGTGTGCCTTGATCGTGCTCGATACCAATATCGTCGCCGTCACCCTGCCGAGCATCGCGCGGGATCTGGGTGCCGGGTTCGCCGACATCGAATGGGTGGTCAGCGCCTATATGCTGGCCTTCGCCGCGCTGTTGCTGCCAGCGGGCAGCCTGGCCGATCGTTTTGGGCGCAAGCGCATGCTGATTACCGGACTGGTGCTGTTCATTCTGGCGTCGCTGGGCTGCGGCGCGGCGCCGGACATTCTGTTCCTCGACATCGCCCGGGGGATCAAGGGCGTGGGCGCGGCCTTGCTGTTGACCTCGGCGCTGGCGACCATCGGCCACGTTTTTCACGATGAAGCCGAGCGCGCCAAAGCCTGGGCGTTCTGGGGCGCCTGCATGGGCGTGGCCATGACCGCAGCGCCTACGGTGGGCGGACTGATCGCCGACCTGATCGGCTGGCGCTGGATTTTCTACCTCAACCTGCCGGTGGGTCTGGGGCTGCTGCTGATGGTGCTGCGGAACATCGGCGAGTCGCGCAACGAGCAGTCCGCGCGTTTAGACCCTTGGGGCAGCCTGTTTTTCAGCGCCAGCCTGCTGAGCCTGATCTGGGGCCTGATCGAAGCCAACCGAATCGGCTGGGACCACCCGCTCACGTCCATGCGCCTGGCAGCGGGGGCGGTGCTCCTCGCGCTGTTCGTCATCGCCGAGCGCCTGCAACGTCGGCCGATGGTCGACTTGCAGTTGTTCAACTACCCGCGCTTCATCGGCGCCCTGCTCGGGATGTTCGCCTACGCCGGCTGCGCCCAGGTGATGATGACGCTGCTGCCGTTTTACCTGCAGAACGGCCTGGGCTTCAGCGCCATCGACTCGGGGCTGGGGATGCTGCCGTTCGCGATCACCATGCTGCTGTTGCCGCGCTTCGGGCCGACGCTGTCACGGCACCTGTCGCCGGCCACCATGATGGCGCTGGGCCTGACCCTTGTGGGCATCGGCAACCTGCTGTGCGCGTGGGCCGCAGGGATTGGCGGCTACCCGGCGTTCGCGGCGGCGATGGCGGTGACCGGTGCGGGCGCAGGTTTACTCAATGGTGACACGCAGAAAAACATCATGGCCTGCGTGCCCCGCGAGCGTACCGGCATGGCGTCGGGGATGAGCACGACCATGCGTTTCAGCGCGATCATGCTGGCGATCGGCGTCTACGGCGCGCTGCTCGCCAGCCATACTCTCGGTTCGCTGAAGAGCACACTGGCGACCGTCGCCCCCCACCTTCTCGATCAGGCCGAGTACATCGCCTCACGGGTGGTGGCCGGCGACATGAACGCTGCGCTGCAAACCGTCGATGCCAGCGCGCGGGGAATGATCCAGCCGCTCGCCCGAGACGCCTTTGTCTCGGGCTTCGGCTCGGTGCTGTGGGTTGCGGGCCTGATCGCCCTGTTCGCGGCGGTGCTGGTGGGCACGTTAATGCGCAAGCCGATTCCACTGATGCACCTGAAAACCGCCTGATCCCGGGGATCACTCAAGCGGAGCGTTGACGAGCAGCCAGGGCCCACACTCGGGCCAGATCCCGCGCGCGGTCGTGGAGCAACGTCGCCGCATTGGCGCAGGCGAACTCCAGCGTCATCGGCCCGCTGGTCACGGCGAAGGCGGCGCTGATGCCATGGGCATACAGGTCGGCGTATCCCTCGCCCAGCGTTCCTGCGAGCACGATGACCGGCACATTTTTGCCCTGAGCCATCCGGGCGACGCCGAAGGGGGTTTTGCCGCGCAGGGTCTGGGCATCGAAACGGCCTTCGCCGGTGATCACCAGGTCTGCGCCCTCCAGTGCGTCGGCCAGCCCGGTCAGGTCGGCCACCACCTCCACACCGGGGCGGAACGACGCGTTCAAATAGGCCTTGGCGGCGAAGCCCATCCCGCCTGCTGCACCGCTTCCCGGGTATTCGCTCTCGTCGCGGCCCAACGCCTGAGCCGAGTGCTCGGCGAAATGCCCGAGGGCTGCATCCAGTGCCAGCACTTGTTCAGGGGAAGCGCCCTTCTGCGGGCCGAAGATATGCGAAGCGCCTTGCACACCGCAGAGGGGGTTGTTGACGTCGGCGGCGACTTCGAACTGCACGCTGTTCAAGCGCGGGTCGAGCCCGGTCAGGTCGATGCTCGCCAGTTGTGCCAGGGCCAGGCCACCGGGCGCAAGGGGCTGGTCGTCGTGACCAAGGAAGCGAGCTCCCAGCGCCGAGAGCATGCCGGTGCCGGCATCATTGGTCGCGCTGCCGCCGATGGCCAGAATCACGCGCTCGGCGCCAGCGTCCAGGGCGGCCTTGATCAGCTCGCCGGTGCCGAAGGTGCTGGTGACCGTCGCGTCGCGCTGTTCCAGGCTGAGCAGCTGCAAGCCGCTGGCCATGGCCATTTCGATGATCGCCGTGCGCGTTTCCGCCAGCCAGCCCCACTGTGCCTGCACGGGCTGAGTAAGCGGTCCGCTGACCTGATTGCTCATCCACTCACCGTCGCAGGCGGCCAATACGGCTTCAATGGTGCCCTCCCCGCCATCGGCCATCGGGCACTCAACCAATTGGGCATCAGGCCAGACGTCGATCAGCCCGGCAGCGATGGCCTGGGCGACACTTTGGGCGCTGAGGCTGTCTTTGAACGAGTCAGGGGCGATGACGATTTTCATAGTGTTCTCCTTGTCTGATGGCCGATCTTCGCACTGCTGTGCCCCATTGCCGCCTCACAGTTGCACAACGCGCGACGCCATCCGTTGTTCATACGAACAAACGCGAGACCCCGCGCTACCTCTGGACCATCTGCGCGCCCAGGTACAGGCGCAGGAGGTCTTCGGTCCGGTAGGGGTCGCAACCGGTCAGTTCGGTGATTTTCTCGAGCCGGTAACGCAGGCTGTTGCGATGGATGCCCAGCGCATCGGCGCAGGCCTGGCTTTCGCCGCTGTAATCGAACCAGGCGCGCAGGGTGTCGAGCAGCAGCGGGTTGTCGTGCAAACGCTTGACGGGTTCGGCGATGCCTTCGGCCAACCAGTCGTGGCGGTTGCGCCAGAACAACAGCGCGACACGATGGCTGGCCAGACGCAGCAGTTTGACGGCGGGTCGCAGGTGAAGTGCGTAATCGAGCAAATCGCGGGCGGCGGTGCAGGCGGCGCGCAGGGAAGCGAGGTCCAAAGAAGGTTCGACGGTCGCCATGCGTTGCACGGGCCAGCCCTGTTCGTCGAAAAGCGCCAGCAGCAAGGCATCGTCGCGGTCCTTGCCCACCGCGCGGCACCAGTAAACCAGCCCCGGCTCGCACGGCAGGCACCAGCTGTTGGCGTAACGCCCCATCAGCCACGCACTCATGGCAGCGGCATAGGTCGCGGCTTCAGGCAGTTCGAGCACAACGGCCTGGCGCGGCAGCTGCGGCTGCAATCCCAGTTGTTCTGCTTCGGCGACCAAGTGGGAAGCACCCTCGCCGAGCAACAACCGTGACAGTAAATCTTCACTGCGTTGATGCCGCCACTGCTGATCGGCCTGCTGGCGTCGATGCTCCATCAGCATCTCGGCGGTCATCTTCACCAGCTCCGCGTAGACCCGCACGTCATCGGGCTCGCCGGTGATACCGAGCACGCCGATGACCCTCTGATCCAGCATCAACGGCAGATTCACCCCCGGCCGCACGCCGTCGAGCTGGCGGGCCGTGTGCGAATCGATCTCCACCACGCGGCTGTTGGCAAGGACCAACTGCGCCCCTTCGTGTCGGGTGTACAACCGCTCCGCCTCGCCGCTGCCAATGATGATGCCCAGGTAGTCCATGACATTGACGTTGCACGGCAAAATCGCCATCGCCCGGTCGACGATGTCCTGGGCGAGGGCGTGGTCAAGGGCGAACATGAGGGGTGTTTGCGCAGCGAGGGGAGTGAGGGTTCATACACATCAGGTCTTGTTTTTGTGGGTGGAGGGAGTCTGCCTGAATCTTGGTCATGGCGCGATTGGCCGCTAGCATGGGATTTCAACTATAAGTAATATCCACGCCAGACTTATGGAAGTCTTATAAGGACGCATGAATACCATCGCATGGACAAGGAAGGCCGTGAAACAACTCCTCAAGCTGCACACGAGACATCAGGTGCAAATCAGAGACGCTGTGAGCAAGCTGGAGTCAATGCCGGACGTCACTCACGTTAAATCTCTCGCTGGCCATAACTACGGCTACCGCCTGCGAGTTGGCGACTATCGTGTTCTGTTCGACTGGGACGGCGGGGTCAAAATTGTCAGTGTTCAGGAGGTCAAAAAACGCGATGAGCGCACCTACTAATAACATCCAGATCATCAACGGCCCCGATGGCAAGCCCGCCTTCGTGGTCATTCCCTACGAAGATTACGTCACCCAGCACGGTGTGGACGATCTGATTCCCCACGAAGTCGTCAGCCGTATTGTTGACGGCTCAACGCCGATTCGGGCGTGGCGCGAGTATCTGGATCTGACCCAAGAGCTTGTGGCCGGACGACTGGGTATCTCCCAACCCGCCTACGCCCAGCAGGAATCGGTGGCGCGTCCGCGCAAGCAGACCCGAGAAAGAATCGCCCAGGTATTCGGCATCAGGCCCGATCAACTGGACATCTGAACATGCGAGAACTCAATTTGGCCCTGCACCGTCTCACCCTCCTCCTCTCCGCCCTGGCCTTCCAGGCCTGCGCCTCCAATGAGCAGCCCCCGAGGCAGGCGAGCTTCGCCGAGTATCGCCAGCAGACCATCGCCTGGATGGAGCAGAACCGGACCTTTCAGACGACCAATCATCCGGCCGAGATCGAGTGGAATGCACCTCGGGAATGGCGACCCAGCGGGCCGGCCACACGGGGTATTTTGTTGGTCCACGGCCTCGGCGACTCCCCGTGGTCGTTCAATGACGTCGGCGAGTCGCTCGCCGCGCAGGGGTTTCTGGTGCGCACGGTGTTGCTGCCGGGGCATGGCAGCAAGCCGGCGGACATGCTGGATGTGACGCTCAGACAGTGGCAGCAGGTGGTGCGCGAGCAGACGCAGATTCTTGAGCGGGAGGTGCCGACGGTGTATCTGGGCGGGTTTTCGACCGGGGCGAACCTGGTGCTGGCTTACGCGTACGAGCACCCGAATATCGCCGGTCTGGTGTTGTTCTCTCCAGCCTTCAAACCCGAAAACACCTACGCCTGGGTTACCCAATACATCAGCTGGTTTCGCCCCTGGCTGGCGAAACCGGACGATGGCGTGCGTCCGCTGCAGACGCCCGTCCGCTACCTGAACGTGCCCACCAACGGGTTCGCCCAGTTTTATCGCAGCGCGTTGATGGCCCAGAAGCACCTTGACAAAGGGGCCTACGACAAGCCGGTGTTTGTCGCCATCGCCGAGCACGATTCGGTGCTGGATACCGGTTACGTGCTGGACACCTTCAACGCGCGCTTCACCCACCCGCTCAGCCGACTGATCTGGTATGGCAACGAGCCGGCTGCGGCGCAGAAAAACCCGAAGGTGCTGGTGCGCAACGATTACATGCCGGAATACCGCATCGCCCAGTTCTCGCACATGGGGTTGATGTTCTCACCTGCAAACCCGTTGTATGGGGTGAACGGCAGTCAGCGGATCTGCTGGAATGGCCAGCAGTCCGCCGACATGCAGAAATGCCTGAATGGCGAGCCGGTGTGGTATTCCGATTGGGGCCATCGTGAGCCCGGCAAGGTCTTCGCGCGGCTGACGTTCAATCCGTATTTCGAGTGGCAGTCGGGGGTGATGATGGAGGTTCTGAGGCAGACACCGCCGAAACGATAGACGCTGGCTCGCTGGCGAACGCGCGCCCCCAATGGCTGACTGCGTACTCATGGTAGGACCGGCTTCAGCCGGGAAGAGGCCGGTGTGAGCACCCTCAGTTTTGCGGCGTGACACCTGACGCATTCCCGGCCAAAGCCAGTCCTACAGGATGACCGCGTTCAAATAGTACAGACCGTGTGAAAACCAGATACCCAGCAGCTAACCAAAAGAAATGCCCCGATCAACTCGGGGCATTTCTTTAATATGCAAAAAAAAGGCCT
>NZ_SOCR01000002.1 GCF_004364335.1 Pseudomonas graminis
TTTTTGAACGCCGCAGAGGCGTCCTCGATGGCTTCAGCGGTCATCAATCCGCCGCCGAACTGCTCAAGCAGCTCCTTAGGGATTTTCGGTAGCTCACGCAACGCAGGTTTCTTTTTGGTTGGCATACATGCACCTCCTACTCATGTTATGCCCAAACACAAAATTTCTGACACCCCCGCTTTAGCCGGAAATGCGCACTGATGCACGCCACCACTTGCACTGCTTCACGCCGGCTTCCAGGTCACCGCATTTATCCCCAGTCGCTCGGCCTTGGGCTTGGAGAGTTTGATGGCTCTGTCGCTCCGGTACTTGGGGATGTCGGCCACGCCGGCGTCCACTGCAGCCCAGTGCCACGCCTCAGCGTTATCCATTTGCTTGGCGCACACGTAGAACCAGCGTGGCTTGCCATGGAAAAGGTATTCGATGCGGTAGTGTTGGGTATGTTGCATGGTCTGGATCTCGTTCACAGGTTCGATTGCGTTATGTGGTTTCCATCTTGGGTGGACGACTGACTCACCGCATTCGGGTGGAGCTGCAGAACTAGGGATCCGCTTGTGGCGCCGCAGATCGACTGTTGGTACCCGCCGGCGAAGGTTTAGCGGGCTGCATGATGTGGCCGCGACCGGTAGGGTCTGCCAATTGCACCGTATCGCCGTGCTGCCAGGCGTCGGCGCCCTTGAGCACGGGCCGCACTTGAATGTCCGCGCGTTCCGAGCGTTTCTCCCGGGTATCGATGCCCATGCGGTGGTTGCGCTGCTCGACCATGGCCGGGTCCGCCTGGCCGTCCGCTGTGAAGCCCATCATCAACTGGGGCACGCCCAACGGCAGTTGCTTGTCCTGATCGGTGTGCCAGGTGTGCCAGGTCTTGCCATAGGTATTGGCCAGTTTGGCCATCAAGGCGTGTTCGGCGCTGGCAGGAATACCCGGCGCGACCAGTTGCCCCGACTTCACCTCATGGGCATGGCTGTGCCAGAGACGCTTCTCGCCGGCTGGCAGTGTCGCGAAGAGTTCAGCACTGATGATGTATTCAACCCCCATCAACTTGGCATCCCGGACATTGCCGTCGTAAATCACGCACTGTATGAACTCTTCACTCAGCACCGAGCAATAGTGATGAGCTTCCATCTGCACATCAGGATGGCCGTTATAAAAATGAAAGCCATCCAGATACGCATTGAGCGCTTCGATGGGCGGACGCGACTGCAACGTCGCGGCACCCGCGTCGAGTACGCTGAGGGTTGCGCTGGTCGGCTTGCCGGGACTCGGCACACTGGAGCGAGTGTCATCACCCGCGCATCCACTCAACGCACCACAGGCCAACGTGACCGACAAGGCCAGGCTCGGGGTGAATGAGGCCAGCTTCTTCTCAAGGGATAACCGCATTGAAAGTCTCCATAAATTGAGGCCTCAGGCTTTCAAGGGCGGCTTCGTGCCGCGTTCTAACTGGGCGGGGAAACCCATTGATCGAAACAAGTGCATAAGTCGGCGCAGACAATGCGCCGGTAAAAAGTTGACCCTGCACCGCTGCCGGATGTTCATCCTTAATTTCAATTTTCGAGACGAGCGGCTTGAAGACAACTTGAGCCCTTTAGTTTGACCTCTCTATCAACCAAAGAGATGAATTAATGACGCCTTTAGCGGTAAGTCATTCATTCGGATAGGTGTCGCATAAAGACAAATAAGAGTTCGCACCACTCATCCGTACTCATCAACGCCTCTCACTCATTCAACCGCGCAGTTCATCGTATGAGTTGCCCCCAGTGGCAGTGGACACCACCCATTGGCTGATATCGGAGAGCCATCATGACACCCGCTAACGAAAACCCGGGCAACTTTGCGAACGATTGTGAGGCAGTCAGTCGCTCTCCAGCCTTAACGTCTCAGCGACCGGCAAGTCCACAGGCTCTCCAACGGCAATGCGCTCCGCCTGATCGCGCCCCCGTTCAAGCCCTTGCTCGACGGTCCATTCCGACCCCGGCAGTCTGAACAGATGCTCCACCACCCTTTCACCGTCCGCAGCATAAACACAGACCAATACTTCGACGAGGTCGCCATTGGCACGGGCGCGAACTTCCAGTTGACAACCGTTTTCCGCCGCCTCGCTGTAGGATTCGTGTTGAAGCGTTAGTTGCGCCCAGCTCTGATAGACATCACCACGGTTAAACATTGAAGACTCCTGATTGGGTTAATAAGTGGCCGTCGCTAGTTGCACTGGCAAAGCGTCCCGCGATTGACGCGGTTGACCAGCGAAGACAACGGGAAGGTTTCATCGGCCGCATCTTTAGTTCATCGGGACTCACGGCGCCCAGTACGCTTGAATCTTCATCTGACAGGGGACGCCGCTCGGCATCCACCCAAACAGACGGTTCCAAAGCATCAGTTGCAGCTTAAGACCGGCGTGGCGTGGCGTGGCCGGCCTGTCACGTCCAACCCAACTGCTTCTGGATTTCACGGCGATAAGGCGTGTCGATCTGGGCCGGCACCCGAAGAATGTAATCCCGGGCATGATCGAGCTTCTCGCCCGACAGGCCTCGCAGATACGCCAACGCCTCCTCGCTCGTCGGCAAACGCCCCTCGCTGCCAAGACGCGGCGGCAGTGCCGTCCAGATCAGCCCATCGACCTGACGCTCGTGGGCCCACTGGGCCAAAGGGCCGGTTGCAGAAGCTCCCGGCAGGTACACACCGATTCCGTCCTCGCGCTCGGCAGGAATCTGCTCACGCTCACGTAGCGCACGGCACGCCTGCTCCAGTGAATCGGTGGCCAACACCGCCCAAAGTACCCTGCACGGCGCTGCGTTAAGGCAGATCGCCGTCGCCAGCTCGCCGCCGTCACCGATTCGCGAGAATTCGACCGGCAACGCCGGCCCGTCCATGAACCACTCACTGGCGAGCGGCAGTCCATCCGGCTTCCATATCAATGAGCCCCAACCCAGACAGGCTATTACCATTGCTTTTTCATCCTTCCCAAGGTGTGCACGAATTCTATTGGCGGCAAGTGTTTGCGCAGCGTCGCCACGCGCCCATGCGTTGCGCATGTTTGATTGGGCAAGGCATCGCTGCAAAAAGTCATTTTTTTGCACAGCGCCAGCCAGCCGGACCGCCCGCCGTCTCAAGCGCTGCACTGGCTATAGAAACCTACCCCGCCGCCGATATCCTCTAACAGTCATAACGTTCTGCAGCGCTGCAAGTTGTGGGTTCGCCGATTTTTTCTTATTGCGCGCGTTGGGTTCCTATTCATGAAATTCCCGTCTCTTGATCAATTGAAAGCGCTGGTGTGCGTCCAGCGGGACAACACGCGACTGATGGAAGCGCAATACATCGCGCTGTCCAGACAGTTGCCCATGATGTACGTCATCCTGCTGATCAACACCCTCGCGCTCGCGGCTACCCATTACGGCATCGCTCCGCTGTGGCTGACCGTCTACATTCCGCTGTTGCTGACCCTGGTCGGCGCCGTGCGCGCGGTCCTCTGGTGGCAGAGCCGCAGTCAGCCCATCACCACCGAGCACATCTTCAGAAAGCTGACCCGCACCAACCAGCTCACCGTGTTCATCGCGTTCGGCTTCACGATCTGGGCGCTGCTGCTGTTTCCCTATGGCGACACGTACACCAAATCCCACGTGGCGTTCTACATGGCGATCACGGTGATCGTCTGCATCTTCTGTCTGATGCACCTGCCGTCTGCGGCGATGATGACCACGGCGGTGGTCAACATCGCCTTCGTGGCGTTTTTTGCCAATGCCGGCAACGCGACGTATACCGCCATGGCGGCCAACGTGTTCCTCGTCTCCCTGGCGATGATCGTGGTGCTGCAGAACCATTACGGCGAGTTCACCCGGCTGGTGAACATGCAGATCCGCACGGAAAAGCTCAGCGATGACAATCAACGGCTGGCCAACGAAGACAGCCTCACCGGCCTGCCCAACCGGCGACAGTTCTTCAACCTGCTCGACCGTGAACTCGCGCAGGCCCGGCACCACGACACGCGACTGGCAGTGGGGATGATCGATCTGGACGGTTTCAAGCCGATCAACGACTCCTATGGCCACGGCGTGGGCGACAAGCTGTTGCGCCAGGTTGGCCAACGGCTGCGCGCGTTTGCCAGTGAGCAGCTGCACGTGGCTCGCCTGGGCGGCGATGAGTTCGGGCTGATCATCGTCAGGGCCGGCGACGAAAGCGACCTGATCAGACAAGGCCAGTCGCTGTGCCGGACCATGCGTCAGCCGTTTGTGATCGGCGACATTCAGGTCAGCATCAGCGCGTCCATGGGCCTGGTGGTGTTTCCGGACCTGGCGAGCACCTCGACCGAGGCCTATGAGTTCGCCGATTACGCGCTGTACACCAGCAAGCGCGAAACACCCGGCGAGCTGTGCCTGTTCTCGCCAAGCCAGCATCAGCGCCTCAAGCGCGACATGCTCACCGAGCAGGGCCTGCGCCAGGCCAATGTCGCTGAAGAATTCACCCTGGTGTTCCAGCCGATCGTCGACATCCGCACCTCGCGCACGGTGGGGTTCGAAGCGCTGGCCCGATGGATGAGCCCTAAGCTGGGCAGCGTCGCGCCGGGGCACTTCATCGGTGTGGCCGAACGCATTGGCCTGATCAACCGACTGACGCCGCCGCTGCTTGAAAAAGCCCTGAACGCGGCGCAGCTGTGGCCTGCCGATGTCAGGCTCGCGTTCAACCTGTCGGCTCACGATTGCTCGTCGATGGCCGCTGTCGAACAGTTGATCGGGGTAATTCGCCTGAGCGGCTTCGGCGCCTCGCGGCTGGACCTGGAAATCACTGAAACCGCCGTCATCAAGGACCTCGTCCAGGCGCAAAGGGCGATCAACGCATTCCGGGAACTGGGCTGCGGCATTTCCCTGGACGACTTCGGCACCGGCTATTCAAGCCTGAGCCAGCTCCACGCCCTGCCCCTGACCAAGCTGAAGATCGACCGCTCGTTCATCACCGATATTCACCAGAACGCCGCGAGCTTCAAGATCGTCAAATCGCTGCTGGCGTTGAGTCAGGACATGGAATTGCAGTGCGTCAGCGAAGGCGTTGAAACCGAGGCGGAGCTGGAGGCCTTGCGGACCCTGGGCTGCACGCTGGTTCAGGGCTATCTGTTCTCACGGCCGATGCCCCTTGCGCAAACCCTGGAGTGGATCGGCTCAACGCCAGGCGTGCCGGTGGCGGCGATCGTTCTGTGAAGTGGTTGCGGGAAGAGCACAGCGGCGCTTATTGCCGCTGAGAAGATGGCAACGGGCGTTGCCGATCAGGCGCTGTGCTGGACTTTCAGCATGGCCAGACCAATGAAGCGTCGCGAGTCTTCCTGAAAGTCTCGCACCTGGGCGGCAAATTGCTCTTCGCGGGTGTCCACGTGGCGCGTACTGAAGGAGGTGGCGACGTCGGCGATGACCTGCGTCGTGTCGTTCAGGGTCTGGTGCAGCGTGCCCAGAATGCCGACCGCATTGCGATTTGAAATGATCACTTCGCGATTATTGCTGGGGAGCATCCTGCCTGAAGCCGTCTGATCGTCTGCATCCAGTCTGTCCACAGTGCCCAGCAGACTGTTGCCGGAGAACAGATAATGCATATCCACGCCAGCGTCACAGACGCGCTGAAGGTAGTCGGCCTTGGGTGATCGATGGCCGCTTTCGTAGTGACCCTGGGCGTTAGGTTCGACGCCGCCGATTCTGGCGAACGCAATTTGCGTCAGACCTAACCGTTTGCGTTCTTTTCTCAAACGCGTGCCAAGCTTTTCCATGAGCAAACTCCTGCTGAATTCACGCCACGCGATGGAGCGGTGGGTGCAATGGGGGGCTGGAGTGCGAGCTTCCTGGGTTAGCGAAATAGCCTCGTACGGTGGGAACTCACCACCTTACAGCGTTTGCAACATGAGCGAACAAGTATTTGGCCGGCATCTCGACTGCCCGGTTTTAAGTCAGCCCCCTTCCCGATCTACAGGTGTCAGCCTGAAAAAAGCGGGACGTCTATATCCCCGTCGGGCATTCAGCTGGATGTACCCAACGAAATCCAGCAAATCCCCGCAGTCATTGTTCATCCAACTGTAGTCGACCTGCTAAAACGCAAACGTTTTCCCCCCATATGGAGAGGTTTGCGCAAACGCGCCGACGACCGGTACACCATCACCGATACCGCTGTATTCCTAATAGAATCATAGGGTTATCCATTAACAATTTAGTCAAATAGATAACCGTCAAACAATTTTCCATTGATCTCGAATGGATCCGATCTAGATTAATGGCAAACGGCTTTCACCCAAACAAGAACCAAAATTGCGCCTGACTCGATCAATCAGGCGGCTGGTATGACACGCCATTAACCGCGTTGTTGTAGTGCTAAAAGCGAAGAAAAGGACTGTCAGAATGGACAATATTGTTGTCGCCAATAAAGCAACCTCCGAACTTACTGCTAAAACCTGGGGAGATCTTTCACTCAATTCCCCGTCCGTTGTGCAAATGCCCGTCCCACCCAGCCAAGTCGCTTCAGTCTCCCGAAACGGGCAAGACCTTGTCGTGAATTTGAAAAATGGCGAGCACATCAAAGTCGCCAACTTTTTCAACACCGCTCCGGATGGCCCCAACAGCGACATGGTGTTCCAGGGCGAAGACGGCACGCTTTGGCAGGCGCAGTACGATACTCAGTCCTTCAATGGTTTTACCTTCGACGAAGTCGATTCTCTCGATCAGCTCATCGCCGACGCTGGCGTGGTCAGCGGTGCGACCCCTACTTTTGCGATTGCCGGGCTCGGCCTGTTGGGCGCCGGCGGTGCGGCGGCGGCAGCGGGCGGGGCCGCAGGTGGCGGCGGCGGTGGCGGTGGCGGTGGCGGTGGAAACGCCGCTGACACGTCCGCGCCCGTGGCCCCTGGCAACCTGCTCGTCAGTGCCGACGGCACGTTGCTGACCGGCACCAGTGAGGCCGGCGCAACCATCCAGGTAAGAAACAACGCCGGCACCCTGCTTGGTAGCGGTGTCGTGGCACCAGACGGCAGCTTCAGCGTGACGCTCAACCCTCCACAAACCAGCGGCCAGCCCCTGGCGGTCAGCGCCACCGACGCCGCCGGCAACGTATCCCCTTCCACCCAGGCGCCAACGCCCGATACCGACGGCGGAACACCTCCAGGGCCAGACACCACAGCGCCTGCTGCGCCGGGTAACCTGGCGGTCAACCCCACGGGCAGCGTGCTGACCGGTACCGGTGAAGCGGGTGCCACCATTCAAGTGCGCGCCGCCGATGGCACCCTGCTGGGCAGCGGCATCGTTGCAACAGACGGCACCTTCAGCCTTACCCTGAGCCCGGCGCAAACCGATGGCCAGTCGCTGAACGTGACGGCAACCGACGCCGCCGGGAATACCTCCGTGCCTGCTCAAGCCTTGGCGCCGGACATCGACGTCACCCCGCCAGGCGACACCACGCCACCCGATGCGCCGGCCAATCTGGCCGTCAGTGCCAACGGCACCCGGTTGACGGGTTCCGGTGAAGCGGGTGCCACCATTCAAGTGCGCGCCGCCGATGGCACCCTGCTGGGCAGCGGCATCGTTGCAACAGACGGCACCTTCAGCCTTACCCTGAGCCCGGCGCAAACCGATGGCCAGTCGCTGACCGTCAACGCGGTCGATGCCGCCGGTAACGTCTCGCCACCCGCTCAAGCGCTCGCGCCGGACATCGACGTTCCACCGGTCGACACCACTGCACCCAACGCTCCCGGCAACCTGGTGGTCAGCGCAGACGGCACGCGCATCACCGGCTCCGGCGAAGTCGGCGCGACCATTCAGGTGCGTGCCGCCGATGGCACCCTGCTCGGCAGCGGCACCGTCGGCGCAGACGGTACCTTCAGCCTTGGCCTCAATCCGCCGCAAACTGACGGCCAGTCGCTGACCGTCAATGCGGTCGATGCCGCCGGCAACGTCTCCCCACCGGCTCAGGCCCAGGCGCCGGACATTGACGTCACGCCTCCCGGCGGAGATGTCACGCCGCCGGATGCCCCGACCGGCATTGCCATCAGTGGCAATGGCGCGATCGTCAGTGGTCGTGGCGAAGCCGGCAGCACCGCGAGTGTCATCGATGCCAACGGCAACGTCCTCGGCACAGCCGTCGTGGGCACTGACGGGCTGTTCAACATCACCCTTAACTCGCCGCAAAACGCCGGTCAGCCGCTGCAGGTCACCCTGACCGATGCCGCCGGCAACACCTCCGCCAACGTTCCCCTGCAAGCACCGGATACCACGCCGCCGGCGGCGCCTTCAGACTTCGTGCTGTCGGCTGACGGCCTCACCCTCACCGGTCGTGCCGAAGCAGGTTCTCGCGTGCTCGTGCGCAATGCGTCGGGCGCCGTCATCGGCGCCACCCGCGCCGCTCTGGATGGTACGTTCAGCGTGACCCTCGACAGCGCCCAGCTCAACGGCGAAAAACTCAACGTCAGTGCGACGGATTCGGCCGGCAACTCTGCCTCGGCCGAGCTGACCGCCGCCGATACCACACCACCCGCACAAGTCACCGATGTGGTGATCAGCGCTGACGGTACGCAGGTCTCCGGCAAAGGCGAAGCCGGCGCCACGGTCACCATCGTCGGTGCCGGCGGCACACCCATCGGCACTGCGATCGTCGGGGCAAACGGCACTTTTCAAACCTCGCTGACGACACCGGCCAACCCCGGTGATCAGGTGCAAGTCACCCAGACCGACACTGCAGGCCTGCCGTCCCCCGTGCTGGTGGTCACGGCGCCGGACGCCAGTGGTCCGGCGACACCTTCCGGTCTGGTCATCAGCGCCGACGGCACCCAACTCAGCGGCACCGCGAGCGCCGGTTCGGTGGTTCAGGTCCGTGATGCCAACGGCGTGCTGGTCGGCAGTGCGACGGTTGGCACTAATGGCAGCTTCACTGTCGTGCTCAACCCGGCCCAGGCCAACGGTGAAGTGCTCGACGTGGTCGCGGTCGACGGTCAGGGCGAAAACTCGGTCACCGTGCCCGTCACCGCGCCCGACATCACTGGTCCGACCGCTGCCACTGATCTCAGCGTGGCCAACAACGGACTGACCCTGACCGGCCGGGGCGAACCGGGCTCGACCGTTTCAGTACGCGACGCCCTTGGCAATGTCATTGGCACCGGCGTGACGTCCGCGACCGGCAACTTCACTGTGACCCTCGCTTCCGCGCAAACCAATGGCCAGGCGCTGCAAGTGGTACTGAATGATGCCGCCGGGAATCCATCACCCGTCGCGCCAGTGAACGCGCCGGACCTCGACGGCCCGCTGCAACCGTCCGCCATCAGCATCGACGCCAGCGGCACCACGGTGACGGGCACCGGCGAGGCCGGATCGACGATCACCGTCACCGACGTCAATGGCAACGTGCTCGGCACCGCCATCGCCGCGGCGAACGGGCAGTTCAGCGTGACCTTGAACACCCCGCAGAACAACGGACAAAGCCTGTCGATCAGCGCCAGTGACGGCAGCGGCGGCGCACCTGCCACCGTGACGTTTGTCACGCCGGACACCCAGGCACCCACGGCGGTGACCAACCCTGTTCTCGACGGCAACGGTCTGACCCTGACCGGGGTCGGTGAAGCCGGTGCCACCGTGACGGTGCGCGACGCTGCCGGTAACGTCATCGGCAGCGGCCAGGCCGGCGCCGACGGCCGCTTTACCCTGACCCTGACCACAGCACAAACCGACGGTCAGTTGTTGCAAGTCACCCAGGCCGATGCCGCAGGCAACCAGTCGCTGCCGGTCACGGTCACTGCGCCGGACCTCAGCGCACCGGCACCGGTGACCAACCTTGATCTGTCGGCGAACGGTCTGATCGTCACCGGTAACGGCCAGATCGGCGCCACCGTGACCGTCAAGGATGCCCTCGGCGCGACCCTCGGCAGCGCCGTGGTCGGCAGTGACGGCCGTTTTGAAGTCACCCTGTCCAGCGCGCAGATCAACGGCCAGGAGCTCAACGTCACCCAGGTCGATGGCTCGACCCTGGCGTCTGGGGCGGTACCCTTGCAAGCAGCGGACATCCAGGCGCCAGACGCCCCCACCGGCCTGACCCTGAGCGCTGATGGTCTGACGCTGAGCGGCCAGGGTGAGCCGGGTGCCACGGTCAACGTGCGGGACGCCAATGGCAATCTGCTGGGCACCGCCACTGCTGATACGACCGGTCGTTTTAATGTCCTGCTCAACGCGGCCCAGGACGACGGCCAGGTGCTGGTGGTCAAGCAGACCGACGCCGCAGGCAACATTTCCCCGGCGTCTTCTCTCACCGCGCCGGACACCACCGCGCCCGACGCCCCCACCGGAATCAGCATCAGCAATGACGGCCTGACCGTTTCCGGGACAGGCGTTGCGGGCGATACCGTTCAAGTGCGCGATGCCAACGGCACCCTGCTGGGCTCGGCCACCGTCGCGACCAACGGCAGTTTCGCGGTGACCCTGAGTCCGGCGCAGCTGGACGGTCAAGTGCTGAACGTGACCCAGACCGACGCCAGCACCCTGCCCTCGGCGCCCGCGTCTGTCACCGCGCCCGACATCACTGCACCGCCTGCGGTCATCAACCTCACGCTCGACGGCAATGGCCTGCTGACCGGCACCACGGTGGCCGGCGGCTCGGTCAAAATTCTGGATGCCAATGGCGTTCAGATCGGCACTGCCGTTGCCGGGGCTGACGGGATTTTCACCGTTACCGTGACGCCGATCCTGAGAAATGGCGAGACGGTGCAAGTGGTCGCCACCGATGGCGCCAACGATTCGCTGGCCACCCCGGTGCTCGCACCTGACACCACCCGACCGGTCGATGTGACTAACCTGGCCATCAGCCCCGACGGCGCGAGCGTTTCCGGCGTCGGCGAGCCCGGCACCACCGTCACCGTTCGCGGGCCGGCCAATCAGCTGCTCGGTACCGGCACCGTGGGCCAGGACGGCACGTTCGTTATCGGCCTCAATCCGCCGGCGGCAAACAACACCAACGTCGACGTGATCAGCACTGACGCCAGCGGCAACGCGTCAAACGCCGTCTCCCTCGCGGGGCCGGACGGCACTCAGCTGGCGACCCCCAACGGCATGGCCATCAGCACCGACGGTTTCATCATGACCGGCGCGGCAACGGCGGGCAGCACAGTCACCATTCTCGACAGCAACGGGGTCAGTCTGGGCAGCGGCAGGGTCAACAGCTTCGGCCGCTTCAGCATCCTGATGCGTTTCGCCCAACTGAATGCGCAGACCCTGCACGTCGTCTCGACCGATGACGCGGGCCACACCTCGGTCACCGCGCTGGTTGTCGCCAGCGACGTGACGGCGCCCGAAGCCCCGGCGGGTCTGACCATCAACGCCGACGGCAGCTCCGTCACCGGGCGCGGTGAAGCCGGTGCGACAGTGACCATTACAAACAGTGGCGGCACCGTGCTGGGCTCCGGCATCGTCGCGGCCAATGGCATCTTCACCATCGCGCTGACCCCATCGCAACTGGACGCGCAACCCCTGACGGCGACCCAGGTCGATCAGGCGGGCAACGTCTCCCAGGCCGGCAGCATCGTCGCGCCGGATCTGACAGCGCCCACCGCTGCAACGGGTCTGACCATCAACAATGTCGGCACCGTGGTCAATGGCCTCGGTGAAGCTGGCGCGACCGTGACCATTCGTGATGCCGCGGGCAACATCCTGGCCACCGGCCTGGTCAACCAGAGCGGCCAGTTCCAGGTCACGCTGCCCAATGCCGTCACCACGGGCGCGCCGCTGACCGTGACCCTCGCCGATGCGGCAGGCAACGTGTCGGCCGGTGCAAGTCTGACGACCGTGGACACCACCCCGCCGGCCCTGCCGCAGAACCTGCTGGTCAGTGCCAACGGCAGCACCCTCACCGGGACCGGCGAGGCCGGCGCGACAGTGAAAGTCCTCGACGCCGGCGGCACCTTGCTGGGCACCGCGCTGGTGGCCAGTGACGGCACTTTCACCGTGACCCTCGCCCCTGCGCCAAATAACGGCCAGGCGCTGGACATCAGCCAGACCGACCCGAGCGGCAACGTCTCGCCATCGGCCAACCTCACGGCGCCGGACATCACGCCGCCCGCCGCCCTCACTCAAGTGTCGGTGAACGCCGACGGCCTGACCGTGACCGGCCGGGGCGAACCCGGCGCAACGGTGTCGGTGCGCACGTCAGCCGGCGCCCTGCTGGGCACGGCGCTGGTGGCGGCCAATGGCGCGTTCAGCGTCACGCTGAGCACCGCGCAGATCAACGCCGAAGTCCTGACCGTCACCCAGGAAGACCCGCCGGGCAACGTGTCGACGGCGGTCAACGTCACGTCTGTCGACCTCACCGCACCGGACAGCCCGACGGCGCTGTTGCTCAGCGGCAGCGGCGTGCAGTTAGGCGGCAACGCCGAAGCCGGCAGTACCGTCACCGTGCGTGATGCGTCCGGCACGGTATTGGGTTCAGGGGTCGCCGGGGCCAATGGCGTGTTCCAGGTCACCCTGTCCAGCCCTCAACTCAACGGCCAGAGCCTGAGCGTGACGGCGACTGACGCCGCCGGTAATGTTTCGGTGCCGGCGCCTTATCAGGCCGCCGACACCACCGCACCCGCTGCAGCCAGCAACCTGGCCGTCAGCGCCGATGGCCTGACCCTGGGCGGCACCGGCGAGGCCGGTGCAACGGTGGTCGTGCGCGACGCCAATGGCAACACGCTGGGCACCGCCACCGTGGGAGCCAATGGCAGCTTTACCGTCGGGCTGACCCCGGCGGCCGCGGCCGGCAGCACATTGACCGTGGTCGAAACCGACGCAGCCGGCAATGCGTCCGCTGCCAGCACGGTGGTTGCCCCCGGCAATCTCGCCGAACCTGCGCCGCTCAATCTGGCCCTCAGTGCAGACGGCCTGACCCTGACCGGCACCGCCAACGCCGGCAGCACCGTCAGTATCCGCACCGCATCCGGTGTGCTGCTGGGGACGGCGCTGGTCAATGGCGACGGCACCTTCAGTGCGCAGCTCAATGCCGCGCAGCTCAACGGCGAGTCGCTGTCGGCCATCGCCACGTCCAGCGACGGCATCAACTCGCTGGCCACCGGTTACCTGGCGGCGGATGTCACCGCGCCCGGGCAGCTCACCGATCTGGTGCTCACTACCAACGGCGTCACCCTGACCGGCCACGGCGAAGTGGGCGCAACGGTGACGGTGCTCGGCGTTGGCGGGGCTATCCTCGGCACCGGCCAGGTGGGCGCCGACGGCAATTTCTCGCTGACGCTGAACACCCCGCAGATTGCCGGCCAGGCCCTGAGCGTGTTCCAGACCGACGTGGCCGGTAATGAATCCGCCAGCCTTGGGCTGACAGCCCGTGACTTGATCGCCCCGAATGCGCCGCTCGCCCTGGCGGTGACGCCGGACGGCGCGGTGCTGTCGGGTACCGGTGAACCCGGCGCCACGGTCAATGTATTCAACGCCAGCGGCGCCTTGGTCGGCTCCGGCAGCGTGCGCATCGACGGCACCTTCCAGCTCACCCTGACCACTCCACAAGCCAACGGCGAACTGTTGGCGGTGACCCTGACCGATGCGGCTGGCAATGTTTCCGTGCCCGGCAGCCTGACCTCGGTCGACACCACGGCGCCACTCGCCCTGACCCAGCTGAACATTTCCAGCGATGGCGCGACGCTGACCGGCCGCGGTGAAGCCGGGGCAATCGTCACAGTGACCAACAACCTCGGCGCATTGCTTGGCACCGCAACGGTGGGCAATACCGGGGCGTTTACCCTGGTGCTGGTCCCGGCGCTGACCAACGCCGAAGTGTTGACGCTGGTGCAACGGGATGCCACGGGCAACGTGTCGCCCCAGGCCAGCCTGACCACGCCTGACTTCACCCCGCCCGATCAGCTCGATAACGTGCGTATCAACGCCGCGGGTGCGGTGGTGACCGGTACCGGTGAGGCCGGTGCCACTGTCACTGTCCGCGATGCCAGCGGCACCCTGCTCGGCACCACCCTGGTGCTGACGGACGGCACCTTCAGCGTCACCCTCTCCACCCCGCAGATCAACAACCAGGTGCTGAGCGTTCAACAGGCCGACCCGCCCGGCAACGTCAGCGTGCCGGCGACGGTCATCGCACCGGATCTGACGCCGCCAGCGGTCGCCACCGGTCTGCAGTTCAATGCCGCCGGCAGTGTGCTCAGCGGCAGCGGCGAAGCCGGCGCGGGGGTGCGCGTTACCCTGGCCGATGGCACGCAAGTCGGCACCGGCACCGTGGGGGTCGACGGCAAGTTCCTGATCACCCTGACGCAGACGCAAAATGCCGGTCAGCCGGTGTTTGTCGTGCTCACCGACGCCGCTAACAATGCCTCGGCGGCAGGCTCCCTGGCATCACCCGACCTGACGCCGCCCGCAGCGGTCACCAACGTGCAAATCAGTGACACCGGCGTGCTGGTCAGCGGTCGCGGTGAGGCAGGCGCCAGCCTGTTGATCACCGATGCCGCCGGCAACATTGTCGGCACCGGCGTGGTCGGGGTAGACGGCAATTTCGCGGTGTCGCTTTCGGTACCGCAAATCAATGGCGAGCTGCTGTCGATCGTGCAGCGCGATGCGGCGGGCAACCCCTCAGCGGGCACGCCGGTCACAGCGCCGGACAATACTCCGCCAGCCCTGCCGGTGGTGACGTCGCTGAGTGCCAACGGCCTGACACTGAACGGCACCGGTGAAGCAGGCGCCACGGTCAGGGTGACCAGCGCAACCGGCGCCAGCCTTGGCAGCGCCACGGTGCAGACCGACGGGACGTTCAGCGTCACGCTGTCGGCTGCCCAGCTCAATGGCCAAACCCTCAACCTCACCCAGACCGACGCGGCCAATAACGTATCCGGCACGGTGGCTTACCAGGCCGCCGACGTCACCGACCCCCTGGCCGTGACCAACCTCGCGGTCAGCCAGGACGGTCTGACGCTCACAGGCCGCGGTGAACCCGGTGCGACGGTCACCGTGTCGGTGGCGGGCACCCCTGCGCTCGGCACCGCCATCGTGCGCGCGGACGGTACGTTCAGCGTTCCGCTCTCGACGGCGCAGCTCAATGGCCAGTCGCTGTCGGTGGTGCAGGTTGACCCTGCGCTCAACGATTCAACGCCGGTGGCGGTCATCGCGCCGGACAGCACGCCGCCAGCGGTGCCGGTGTTCACCTCGCTCACCGGCAACGGCACGATCCTGCAAGGGACCGCCGAAGCCAACAGCACAGTGACGGTGACGTCCGCCAATGGCACCTTGCTGGGTTCTGCTCAAGCGGCCGCCAACGGGCAGTACTCGATCACGTTGAGTCCAGCGCAAACCAACGGGCAAGTCATCTCCATCGTGGCGACGGATGCCGCCAACAACCACTCCGCGCCGCTGGTCCAGCAAGTGCCCGACACTCAGGCGCCTGATCCTGTCAGCAACCTGACCATCAGCGCCGATTACCTGCTGTTGGCAGGCCGCGGTGAAGCGGGCGCGATCGTGACCGTCAAAGACTCCCTCGGCGTCACACTCGGCACCGGGCAGGTCGCGGCCAATGGCACCTTCGTGGTCACCCTGGCCCCCGGCGTCACGGCCAACAACGTGCTCACGGTCGGTCAGGTGGACGCGAGCAACAATGTGTCCGGGACGCTCAACCTCACCGTCCCCGTGACCCCGCCACCGAATGCGCCGACCAATCTGCAGGTCAGCGCCGACGGTCTGAGCGTGACCGGCAGCGCCGTAACGGGCACCACCATCACGGTGTACAGCGCAACAGGCGCGGTGCTCGGGACGGCGGCCACCAATGCCGGCGGTACGTTCACGGTGACCCTCAACACCGCACAAACAAATGGCGAAAGCCTGGGCGTGACGGCCAGTACCGGCGCAGGCGGCGCATCATTGCCGGCTGCGGTAGTGGCGGTCGACACCACGCCGCCGGCGGTGCTCAGTGATCTGGCGGTCAGCGCCACCGGCACCCTGGTGAGCGGTCGCGGCGAGGCCGGGGCGACGGTGACCATCACCAGCGCCACCGGTATCACCCTTGGCACTGCGCTGGTCAATGCCGGCGGCACCTTTGGCGTCGTACTGAGCACGGCGCAGGCCAACGGTCAGGTGCTCAACGCGTATCAGACCGACAGCGTCGGTTTGCAGTCCGGCACATTGCCGGTCACCGCGCCCGATATCACCGCGCCGAATGCACCCGCAGCGCTGGTGCTTAATGGCGCCGGCACGGTCCTGAGCGGGATTGGCGAAGCCGGTGCGACGGTCACCGTGCGCAGTAGCCTCGGCGTCGTTCTGGGCACCGCAACGGTGGCAGTGGACGGCACGTTCAGCGCCAACCTCTCGGCGGCCCAGCTCAACGGTCAGTTGCTGTCGGTGAGCCAGCGTGACGTCGCCGGCAACGTCTCGTTGTTGGCCAACCTCAGTGCTGTCGACACCACACCACCCGCTGCGCTGACCAACGTCGCGCTGAACGGCGCAGGCTTGCAGGTCAGCGGCAACGGTGAAGCAGGCGCGACCGTGCGCGTCACCAATGCCGCAGGCGTCGTACTGGGCACTGCGGTTGTCAGCGCGGCAGGCGGATTCGTCGTTTCGCTCTCCACTGCTCAGCTGAACGGTCAGGTGTTGAGCGTCCAGCAAGCGGACGTGGCCGGTAACGCGTCGGTCGTCGCGACGGTCACCGCCGTCGACCTTCAGGCGCCTAATCCGCCTTCCGCGCTGATTCTGGCCGCCAACGGCCTGACCCTCAGCGGCAGCGGTGAAGCGGGCGCGACGGTCAACGTGTTCAACGCCGGCGGTACGCTGCTGGGGACCACAACGGTGGGCGCAGGCGGGACGTTCAACCTCACCCTCAACGCCGCACAACTGGACGGCCAGGCGCTGACGGTGCGTCAGGTCGACGTCGCGGGCAACGTGTCGGCTGCCGGCAGCCTGGTGGCCGCGGACATCACGCCGCCCGGCGCACCGACAGCGGTGAGCGTCAATGCCAGTGGCTCGGTGGTCACGGGTACCGGTGTCGCCGGCTCGACGGTGACCGTGCGCAACGCAATCGGGGCTGTGCTCGGCAGTACGACAGTGGCCGCCAACGGCAGCTTCTCGGTGGCATTGAGTGCGGCGCAGATCAACAACCAGGTGCTGAGCATCACCCAGGCGGATGCTGCGGGTAATGTGTCGATTTCGGCCAGCGCAATTGCGCCCGACCTGACACCGCCTGCTGCACCCGGTGCGCTGCTGGTCAGCGTGGATGGCCTGACGGTCAGCGGCACAGGGGAAATCGGCTCGACGGTGCAGATCAAGTCCACCGGCGGCGCAGTGCTAGGGACGGGCACTGTCGGGGCCACAGGGCTGTTCAGCGTCACCTTGGCACCGGCGCAGATCAACGGCGAAACCCTGCTGGTCAGCCTCACCGACATCAAGGGCAACCTCTCGGTGGCGGCCAACGTCACCGCACCGGACATCGACGTCAACACCCCGGTCATCGCCAGCGACAATCTGGCCACCGCCTCGGTCAGCCTGGTGCCGGTGAAGACCACGCAGAACGTTTCGGACTCCTTCAGCACCTTGCTGGCAGGGTTTTCCAAGGCGTTTGTGTTCACCGTCAACAGCGGCACCACCCTTGATCCGACCCTGACACTGACCACCGGCAGCGCGGTGTCACTGCTCGACGGCGTGGTCTACACGCTGCAAGTCAAGAACGCCAGTGGCAGCTGGGTGACCCTGGACGTCAATGGCAACGGTGGCCTGCTCGACCTGGTGGCCCTGACCGGTCAGGGCGTGCGCGTCAATATCGCCGATCTGCAGGGTGGCGATTACCGGCTGGTCGTGTCGAGCACCGGCATCGGCGTGGTGACCACGGTCACCACGCAGCTGCAGCTGGACGTCACCAGCCTGACCCAGTTCAACGGGGTGGCCGGTGCCGCCGTGACCGGCAACGTCATCACCAACCCGGGCGTTGACGGCCAGGCGGACGTGACCGGCCCGGACAACGGCGCGGTGTTGCAGGTGCTGAAAAACGGCAGCTACGTCACCGCGAGCGCGGGCACGACGGTGCAAGGGCTGTACGGCACATTGACCATCGACGCCAGCGGCAACTACAGCTACACGCCGAACGGCGCGGTCACCAGCGTCGGCAAAGTGGATGTCTTCAGCTATCAGCTGGTGCACCCGAACGGCCTGAGCGACACGGCCAATCTGTACGTGCGCATCGACAGCCCGCAGGCCACCGAGGTGTGGAGCGATACCAACCTGGCCAGCCCGGCCTTGCTGGTCGACGCCACCAACGACATCGCGGTCAGCGACATTACCCTGGTCAACAAGGAGGTCATCACCAACTCGACGCTGGGCAGTTTCAGCGTCCCGCTGGCCGGCACCGGGAACGGCTCCTGGACCACCAGTGTGGCGGCCGGCACCGTCACGGACCTGACGGTGGTGGTCAACTCGAGCAACCTGCTGAGTCTGCTCGGGTCAATGACCGTCGGCCTGTACAAGCTCAACACCACGACCAACCAGTACGTGCTGGTGAAGAGCTATGGCGGCAGTGCGCTGGCAAACCTGGGCGGGGGCAACTACGGCATCCGTTTCGACGACCAGACGGCCGGCAGCTATCAGGTGAAAATCAGCACGGGCGGTGTAGGCCTGCTGAGCACCGTCAACGCCAGCCTGATCAATGACGCCACCTACACCAATCAGTTCGTCGTCAGCAGCTACACGCCGGTGGCGGGCAATCTGCTCACCGACACGGCCGGCGGCGGGGCTGATGTGCTGGGCTCGGCCTACACCGTGCTCAATGTGCTGGCGGCCGGCAATTACGTGACGCCGGGCTACAACGGCACCACGATTGTCGGCACCTACGGTTCGCTGCTGGTGCAGGCTGACGGGCGCTACACCTACACCCTGACGCCGGGCCAGACCGATGCGGTCATCGGCCATGAAGACATCTTCACTTACCAGCTCAAGCACCCCAACGGCACCACCGACACGGCGACGCTGACCATTGATCTGGAACAGGCCGGTGCCGTTACCACTACCTCGTTTGCCGCGTTGTCCACCGTAGCGAACGTCGATGATCACAGCGCCACTGCGGTTGCCACCACTGGCGCCGAGCTGATTCAGGGCACCGCGGGCAACGACACGCTGGACGGGTCCCATGGCGGCGCGGTCACCCTCCAGGGTGGCGCCGGCAACGACACGCTGATCATCGCCGACCAGCACTTTGCCTCGGTCGACGGCGGCACGGGCACCGACACCCTGCTGTGGGCCGGGGGCGACGCGACCATCAACCTGGGCGATCTGCAGAGCCGGATCCACAACATCGAGGTGCTGGACCTGAACCACACCAGCGCCGTCGCGCTGACCATCAGCCTGGCGGACCTGGTGTCCATTACCTCGGCAGTCAACAACACACTGATCATCAAGGGGGGCAGCGAGGACAGCGTACACATGACCAACACCTGGGTCGCCGGCGGTGCGCAACAGGCCGATGGCGTCGATTACACCCAGTACACGCCGCAAGAAGATCCAACCCATCACTTATGGGTGCAGAACGGTATTCACGTCGTTTGATCAGCCCGCCCTCTGGCGCTGCCAGCGGCGAGGTTCAACCGGTCGATCGTTACGACCGGCCGGTTGATTGCCTAAAAAGGGAAGCTCTGTATTCGTACAGTAAGGAAGCCATGTGGAGCGCGTTCGCAAGCAGAAATGGCCGGCGGTCGTCCTGACCCTCGGCCTGTGTCACCCGATGTTTTCCGTTGCGCTGGCGGAGGATCAGATCGATCCCGGCCTGCGCAGCATCAGTCCGTCGCGCCTGCAAGCCAGGCCCGAGGACTCAAGGCGCAAGGGCGAAGGCCCTGCAGGCAAGTCCAGAAGCACTGCTAAGGCCGGAGCCAATGTCAACGCTGATGCCAGTGCTAATGCCAATTCGCCGCCCGGGGCGGTGGCGGTCCTGGAGGACAGCCAGACCCTGGGTCTTGAACAGGCCGTCAAGGTCGCCGTTGACTGGCACCCCAGCATCAGCGAGGCGATCGGCACCTTGTATCAACAGGCCGAGGGCATCAACGTGGCCGAAGCCGGTTACTACCCGCAGATCTCCGGCGGGATCAAAGGCGGATACACCAGCGGCTACGGCAGCGACGCCGGCAGCCAGTCGGTGAGCATTTCCCTCAAGCAGATGCTTTACGACTTCGGCAAGGTCTCGAACTCAGTTGAAGCAGCCCGGGCCAAGGTGGCACGTAGCCAGGCAAGCATTCTGCTGACCATCGATCAGGTCAGCCGCGACACCGCGTTTGCGTACATCGAAGTCCAGCGCTATCAGCGTCTGGTGGACATCGCCCGGGAGCAGATCCGCGGCATCGGCGACATCGTCGAGCTGGCCAAACAGCGCAGCGACATGGGCGCCAGCACCCGCTCCGATGTGGTCCAGGCGCAGTCCCGCGCCGAGGGCGGCATGGCCACGCTGCAAGAGTACAAAGCGCAGTACGCGCGCTGGCAGTCGACGCTGACCAACCTGCTCGGTCGGCAGACCCCGCCCCGGGTCAGCGACACCTTCAGCAACTCGATGACCGACGCCTGCACCGCCCCAGTCAGCACTGATGCCCTCCCCGCCGTGCTGCAAGCCGCCGCCCAGCGGACCCAGGCCCAGGCCGAACTGGCCCAGGCCAAGGCCGAAGCCTACCCGACACTGTCGTTGCAGCCGTCGATCAACCAGTACCTGGACGATCATTACGACGACCAGAATTCGAGGATCAATCGCACCCAGGCCGGGATCTTTCTCAATCTGGAAGTGCCGATCTATCAGGGCGGCGCCATCAGCGCCCGGAGTCGCGCCGCCAACTATGCGCTGACCGCCGCCGATTCCGCCGAAGACGCCGCTCGCTTGCAGGCGCGGCAAGGGCTGGGCGAAGCGCAGGCGCAGACGTCGGGCCTGACGCGCCGGCTCGGCTCGCTGGAATCCCGGCAGAGCAGCATCACCGAAGCCCGCGAGCTGTACGGCCGGCAGTACCTGGAACTGGGGACCCGGCCTTTGCTTGACCTGCTCAACGCCGAGCAGGAGATCCACCAGTCGCGCTTCGACCTGGCCAACACCCAGGCTGACCTGCGCCGCCTGCAAATCGACTGCCTGTACAACAGCGGCGCGCTGCGTCGCGCGTTCGGCATCGATCACAGCACCATCCAGCACGTGGAGATCCTGCCATGACCGAGACCATCGTCATCCCCGAAGCCCCTGCGGCAGGCCCTGATCGTCCGGATTATTCACCGTGGCTTGAAGCGATCCTTAACGTCGCGCGGCATTACCGCCTGGACGTGTCGCCGGAGAGCATTCGTCTGGCCTCGACCAACAGCGAGGGCCGCGTCGAGGAAGTGGTCCGCTACATGGCGCGTCAGGCGGGCCTGAGCGTCAAGTTCGCCCACTACGACCGCAAAAGCCTGTCGCGCTGGCGCACGCCGCTGCTGGTGCAACTGCGCGACGGCCAGGTCGGCGTGATCGAAAGTGTCAGCGAGCAAGGCGAACTGGGCATTGCCTACAGCGGCGATCAAGGCCTGCAAAGCCGCATCGACCCTGCGGTGCTGGCCGATCAGGCGTTGCGTACGGTGGTTCTGCGGCCCATTCAGCCCCTGAGCGACGTGCGCACCGACGACTACATCAAGCCCTACGACGAGCACTGGTTCCGGCGCATTGTCCTCAGTGACCTGCGCCCCTACCGCCAGGTGATGCTGGCGTCGCTGGTCGCCAACCTGCTGGGCATGGCCGGCGTGCTTTTTTCCATGCAGGTCTACGACCGGGTGATTCCGGCCGAGTCACTGCCGACGCTGTACGTGCTGTTTGGCGGCGTGATGCTGGCCCTGGTGTTCGATTTCGTCATGCGCATCATGCGTCTGCGCATCACCGACGTGCTGGGCAAGCGTGCCGACCTGCGGGTCTCGGACCTGGTCTTCGGTCACGCCCTGCGCCTGCGCAACTCGGCGCGGCCGAAATCCACCGGCTCGTTCATTTCACAGCTGCGCGAGCTGGAGCAGATCCGCGACCTGATCACCTCCAGCACTGCGACGGCGCTGGCGGACATGCCGTTCTTCTTCCTGTTCTTGCTGGTGTTCTACCTGATTGGCGGCCCGCTGGTGCTGATTCCTCTGGTCGCGCTGGTGGCGATGGTGCTGCCCGGCGTACTCGCCCAGCGCAAGCTGGCGCGTCTGGCCAATGCGTCGATGCGCGAAGCCGCACTGCGCAACGCCATGCTGGTGGAAACCGTGCAGGGCATGGACGACATCAAGGCGCTGCAGGCCGAGCAACGTTTCCAGCAACAGTGGAATCATTACAACGCTGCGTCCGCCGACAGCAGCCTGAAACTGCGCTCGCTGACCAACAGCCTGGTCGCCTGGACCCAGAACGTTCAGGGTGCGGTGTTTGCCGTGGTCATCGTGTTCGGTGCGCCAATGGTGATTGCCGGCGACCTCACCACCGGCAGCCTGGTGGCGGCCTCGATGCTGGCCTCGCGGATGATGGCGCCCATGGCCCAGCTGACCCATGTGCTGACCCGCTGGCAACAGGCGAAAGTGGCGCTGCAAGGGCTCAATCGGCTGATGCAGATGCCGGTCGATCACCCCGAAGGCAGCCAGCGCGTGCATTTGCCCGCCATTCGCGGGGATTACGTGTTGCGTCAGGCCGGCTTCAAGTACAGCGAAGAGGCCTCGCCTGCCCTTAGCGGCATCAACCTGAACATTCGGCCGGGCGAGCGCGTCGCCATTCTCGGACGCAATGGCGCCGGCAAGTCCACGCTGCTGCAGGCGCTGGCGGGTTCAATGGATTTGTCCAGCGGCGAGACCACCGTCGACGGCATCTCCCTCGCCCACCTGGACCCGGCCGACCTGCGCCGGGACGTCGGCCTGATGTCGCAACAGGCGCGGCTGTTTCACGGCACCCTGCGGGACAACATCACCCTCGGCGCCGGCCAGGCCAGTGATCAGGAAATCATTGCCGCTTTGGCGGTGACCGGCGCACTGGAGTTTGTTCGCCAGATGCCCAAGGGCATGGATCACCTGATTCTCGAAGGGGGTTTGGGCCTGTCCGGCGGTCAGCGCCAGAGCTTGCTGCTGTCACGCCTGCTGATTCGCCAGCCCCAAGTGCTGCTGCTGGACGAACCCACGGCTTCACTGGATGACATCACCGAACGCCAGTTGCTGGAAAAACTGTCGACCTGGTGTCAGGGCCGCACCCTCATCGTCGCCACGCACCGGGTCAGCCTGCTGCAACTGGTGGAGCGGATCATCGTGCTGGACAACGGCCGCATCGTCATCGACGACCACCGCGACGCCGCCCTCACCCGACTCAGGCAGCCGCAAGGAGCGCAGGCATGAACGCACTGACAACCGAAAAAACGCCACGGCTTGGCGATCAAGTCACCTACCTCGATGGCCAGGACGAGCGCAGCATCGCCGGCGGCGTGCGGGTCATCTGGATCTGCGCCGTGATGCTGGCGTGTTTCCTCGCCTGGGCTGCCTGGTTTCAGGTCGTCGAAGTCTCCACCGGCACCGGCAAAGTGGTGCCCAGTTCCAGGGAACAGCTGATTCAGTCCATGGAAGGCGGGATCATCAAGGAGTTGAACGTCAGCGAAGGTACGCTGGTGGAACGCGGCCAGGTGCTGGCCCAGCTGGATGCGGTGAAGAGTGAATCGAACGTTGGGGAAAGCGAGGCGAAATACCGGGCGGCGCTGGCCAGCGTCAATCGGTTGCAGGCCGAGGTCAGCGAGAAGCCGCTGACCTTCGATGCGTCGCTGGACAAGTATCCGGAGCTGCGCCGCGCCGAAACCGATTTGTTCAACGCCCGGCGCAGGGGCCTGAGCGAAACGCTGACCGGCATCGAAAGCTCGCTGAAGCTGGTGCGCAGCGAACTGGACATCACCGAGAACCTGGCGAAGATCGGCGCCTCAAGCCGGGTCGAAGTGCTGCGCCTGAACCGTCAGCGCTCCGAGCTTGAGCTCAAGGCCACCGAGGCACGTTCCGAATACATGGTGCATGCCCGCGAAGACCTGGCCAAAGCAAACGCCGAGGCGCAGATGCTGTCGGCGGTGATCCGCGGCCGCAGCGATTCGTTGTCACGCCTGACCTTGCGCTCGCCGGTGCGCGGCATCGTCAAGGACATCAAAGTCACCACCATCGGCGGGGTCGTGCCGCCCAACGGGCAGTTGATGCAGATCGTGCCGCTGGATGAGCAACTGCTGATCGAAACCCGCATCTCGCCCCGGGACATCGCCTTCATTCACCCCGAGCAGCAGGCCAAGGTGAAAATCACGGCTTATGACTATTCGATCTACGGCAGCCTCGACGGCAAGGTGGTGACCATCTCGCCGGACACGATTCAGGATGAGGTGAAGCCGGAAATTTTCTACTACCGCGTGTACATCCGCACGGACGCGGATGTCCTGCGCAACAAGGCAGGCAAGACCTTTGCCATCGTCCCCGGAATGATCGCCACGGTGGACATCCGCACCGGTGAAAAAACCGTGCTGGATTACCTCATCAAACCCCTCAACCGCGCCCGGGAAGCCCTGCGCGAGCGTTGATCAATTGACTGCGAGGTTCGTCGGCGCTGGCGTGACAGGCTTGAGTTGCGCCATGTAACGGGTCCATTCGCGGTTGATTTCGTTGTACGGCATGAAGATGCTGACCCGTGGCTGGTTGGCCAGGTCCGGGCGCTTGATCTTGGCCAGGTCGCTGGAGGTCAGCAACGCGACGGTGATGCCCACCACCTTGCCGTCTGCCGCAAACACCGGACCGCCCGACATACCCTTGGCCACCGGGCCATCATGGGTGCCGTACATCACGTTGCCTTCTTTAGCGTCCAGACGAACCATGGCCGGCAGCGCATGGCCTGTGCCTTTCACCGACATATAGGCGGAGTTGTAACCCACTGAAGTGAGTTCTTCACCCGGCTGGTACGAGCGCCACATCGGGACGGAGTCGGCTTTGTGCTTGAAGAACTGCACGTCGCCCTGCCCCTGGAACACCGCGCCCGAGATGTAGGGAATGTGCTTGACGGTGACAGCATAATCTTCGTTCCACTGGATCGCGGTGCCCATCAACAGATAGGGCAGCGGCGCACCGGAGTGGACGACGAAGGCTTGGTCAAAGACAGGATCCTGAGTAAAAGCGGTGGGCATTCCGTTGCACCCGCTGATCAGCACTGAGGCTGCAACAAGTGACTTGAAGGGGCGCATTTGTTTCCAAGGGTGTGAGTGGATGGCGGAGAGAATATGTCATTGCGCCATCACTAAATCAATAGGCTCAGCCTACCGCTGGTCTACAACCGATGCATAGAATTCATTGGATCCAACCTATTTGAATTTATCGACCCATAGAGCAAGTCGATTGGGCACTCATCTGTACGGTTTCAAAAAAAATGCCGCCCGTTCTGAATTATTTACGACAGGGTCCTATCTGATGCAGATCGCCCTGCCACCATTACGACAGCACCGCATTCCACGGAGTGCGCGCGCCGCCGACACCAGGGCTTTGATTGCCACAACGTCACACTTCCAGCTGCCGGGACTTTTATGAGATCACGCAAGAAAACCGTCAACCCGATCGGGTTGCAAGACATCACTATTGTCGACGATGCCAAGATGAAGAAGGCCATCACGGCCGCTGCCCTGGGCAACGCCATGGAATGGTTCGACTTCGGCGTCTACGGCTTCGTGGCCTACGCACTGGGCAAGATCTTCTTCCCCGGCGCCGACCCCAGCGTGCAGATGATCGCGGCCCTCGCAACCTTTTCCGTGCCCTTCCTGATTCGCCCCATCGGCGGCGTATTTTTCGGCGCGATCGGTGACAAGTACGGGCGACAGAAAGTCCTCGCCGCAACCATCGTCATCATGTCCCTCAGCACCTTTGCCATCGGGCTGATTCCGTCGTATGAATCGATCGGCATCTGGGCGCCGATCCTTCTGCTGCTGGCGAAAATGGCTCAGGGTTTTTCGGTTGGCGGCGAGTACACCGGCGCGTCGATCTTCGTGGCTGAATATGCGCCGGACCGCAAGCGCGGGTTCCTCGGCAGCTGGCTGGACTTCGGCTCGATCGCCGGGTTCGTGCTCGGCGCCGGCGTCGTGGTACTCATCTCGTCCGTGGTCGGCGAAGAGAAGTTTCTCGAATGGGGCTGGCGCCTGCCGTTCTTCCTCGCCCTGCCCCTGGGCATGGTCGGTCTTTACCTGCGTAACGCCCTCGAAGAAACCCCGGCGTTTCAGCAGCACGTCGAAAAACTCGAACAAGGCGACCGCGAAGGCCTGGCCCACGGCCCGAAGGTCTCGTTCAAGGAAGTCGCGACCAAACACTGGCGCAGCCTGCTGACCTGCATCGGCGTGGTGGCCGCCACCAACGTCACGTACTACATGTTGCTGACGTACATGCCCAGCTACCTGTCGCACAACCTGCATTACAGCGAAGATCGCGGCGTACTGATCATCGTGGCCATCATGGTCGGCATGCTGTTCGTGCAGCCGCTGATTGGTTTCCTCAGCGACAAGATCGGCCGTCGCCCCTTCATCATCGCCGGTAGCATCGCCTTGCTGGTGCTGTCGATACCGGCATTCAAACTGATCAACAGCGGTCAACTGGTGTTGATTTTCGCCGGCCTGCTGATGATCGCGGTGGTCCTCAACTTCTTCATCGGTGTGATGGCCTCGACGCTGCCGGCAATGTTTCCCACCCACATCCGTTACAGCGCGCTGGCCAGTGCCTTTAACGTGTCGGTGTTGATCGCGGGCCTGACCCCGACCGTGGTCGCCTGGCTGGTGGAAACCACCCAGGACCTGTACATGCCGGCGTACTACCTGATGGTAGTCGCAGTGGTGGGCCTGATCACCGGCCTGACCATGAAGGAAACCGCGAACAAGCCGTTGCGGGGCGCAGCGCCGGCGGCATCGGACCTTAATGAAGCCCGTGAGCTGCTGCAGGAGCATCACGACAACATTGAGCAGAAGATCGAAGACATCGACACGCAGATTGCCGAACTGCAAGCCAAACGCGAGACGCTGGTTCAGCAGCACCCGCGTATCGATTGATTTTGGTGGGACCGGCTTCCGGGAAGGGGCCGGTTTGCACACCATCAGTATGGTGATGTAACACCCACGCCTTCCCGGCTAAAGCCAGTCCTACACTGCCGTTCGCGGCATTTTGATCATTTCGTCGGAACCGCTGCGCCCCTCTCCCGGTCAGGTCTTGCATGAGCATTCAACCGCTCCTGTGCAGACACAGGCACGCGGACAGAGAACTGAAAGGCAGCCTTCCCCATGACCGACATCATTGATCACTTGCCCCCCGTGATACGACCGCAAAGCGAAATGATCCTGGCCAGCATACGCGCCTCAGGTTCGACCATTGATGTGGTCAAGAACGGCGCTCAGGCCAATGGTTTTGTGCTCGGTCTGCGTTGCTGCGGCGGGATTGACGCGCAGCAGGCCGAGCAGCTTTCCGAATTCTACGACGGGGTGGTGGAGTCGCGTTTGAAGCGGCTGACACTCGGGTTGTACTGAGCCGATGTTCAGCAGCTTTCCTTATCAGGCGAGCGCGTCCCTTTATTTTTAATCACTGTCAACGGATGACACGTTTATTAACGGAGCCCACACCATGCGATCCAATACTTCATTTTTGTTCGACCTCGACGGCACTTTGACTGACAGCGTTTACCAGAACGTGTCGGCGTGGAAGGAAGCCCTCGATTCGGAAGACATTCCCTTGGCGATGTGGCGCATCCACCGCAAGATCGGCATGAGCGGCGGCTTGATGCTGAAGATGCTGTCCCGTGAGACCGGGATGGAGATCACCGAGGCGCAGGCCGAGCGTTTGAGTAAACGGCACGCCGAGGCGTATGAGAGAACCCAGGATCAGATCATCGCCTTGCCTGGCGCTGTGGATTTGCTGAAGACGCTGGATGACGAGGGCTTTCCCTGGTGTATCGCGACCAGCGGGGAGATGTCGACCGCGCGGATCAATCTGAAAGCGTTGGGGCTGGAGCCTGAGCAGATCACTCTGATCACGCGGGATGATGTGAAGAATGGCAAGCCGGACCCGGATTTGTTTGTGACGGCTGCGAGGAAGATCGGCGCGAAGATCGAGGATTGTCTGGTGGTCGGTGATGCGATCTGGGACATGTTGGCGGCGCGGCGGTGCAAGGCGACGGGGATCGGGCTGTTGTCCGGAGGGTATGACGTGAGCGAGTTGGAGCGCGCGGGGGCGCTGCGGGTGTATGAGGATCCGCTGGCGTTGCTCAACCACCTCGATGAGATCGCGACGCGCGAATAGTCGCGCTGGAAAGCGCTAGAACGTCAAGATCAAATGCGCCTGCCTAACGGCAGACTGTTTCGCCTTCGGCGAGTTACTTGGAAAAGCACCCCAAGTAACCAAGGGTGCTTGCTCCTGGTTTGGCCCGACTTCGTCGGGTTCCCTCACTCCGGCCCCTCTCCGTGGGCCCGCTGCCATCCGCCATACATGGCGGGGGGCAGCTCTCGCCGCATCCATGCGGCTCGGCCCACTGCGCGCGACCTGCGTTCAGCCTGCACCCAAGTCGCGTTTCGCGATGACCGGGCTTCCTGTGTACGAAAATCAAAGGCACAGCAGACGCTTCCCTTGTAGGACCGGCTTTAGCCGGGAAGGGGCCAGTTCAGGCGCCACTGCATTTTGATCTTCAAACCCTATCCCGCTAACCGCACGCGCTGATCGCTCCCCACGCTCCGCGTGGGAATGCAGGATCTGACGCTTCGCGTCGCCCCAATCGGCTGCGCCGTTCTGTCTTACTCACCCGCCTTATAAAACGGGTAGTCGACGTAGCCCACTTCAGTCCCGCCATACAAGGTGGCCGGGTTGACGGGGTTGAGGGGCCAGCCGTTGGCGATGCGTGCCGGCAGGTCGGGGTTGGCGATGAAGGGGCGGCCGAAGGCGATGAGGTCGGCCAGGCCGGCGTCGATCAGGCGGTTGCCGCGCTCGGCGGTGTAGCGGCCGGCGTAGATGATGCGTCCGCTGAAGGCTTCACGGATCGCTTTGCGGAAGGTTTCCGGCAGCTCGGGGGCGTTGTCCCAGTCGGCTTCGGCGATGGAAACGTAGGCGACGCCTGCGTTTTCCAGGACCTTGATGGCTTCGACGTAGGTGTGGTGCGGGTCGCTTTCCACCAGACCGATGTAGACGCGTTCTTCATCGGTGCTGGCGAATAACGGGGAGAAGCGCACGCCCAGGCGGTCCGCGCCCACGGCTTCGGCGACGGCAGTGACGATTTCGCGCAGGAAGCGCAGACGGTTTTCCAGCGAGCCGCCGTATTCGTCGTCGCGGTGGTTGGCGTGTTCGGAGATGAACTGGTTGACCAGGTATCCGTTCGCGGCGTGAATTTCCACGCCGTCAAAACCGGCTTCGATCGCGTTTTTCGCCGCCTGGGCGTACAGCTTGACCAGTTCGCGGATTTCTTCGACGGTCAGCGCGCGAGGCGTCGGCGGTACCACCAGTTGCCCTGCGCCCGGCGCGGTTTCGATGAACGCCTTGGCGTTGCCCGCCGGGATCGCCGAAGGGGCAACCGGCGCCTCACCGTTGGGCTGCAATGCGTGGTAGGACACCCGGCCCACGTGCCAGAGCTGAGCGAAAATCACGCCCTCTTGCGCGTGCACCGCGTCGGTCACTTTGCGCCAGCCTTCGACCTGCTCGGCGCTGTACATGCCCGGCGTCCACGCATAACCCTGACCGCGCGGCTCGATCTGGGTGCCTTCGGTGATCATGAAGCCGGCGGATGCGCGCTGCTGGTAGTAGGTGGCCATAAGATCCGAAGCGATATCGCCCGGCTGCAGGCTTCTCTGGCGGGTCAACGGCGGGAAGGCAATGCGGTTTTTCAGCACGTGCCGGCCCAGCGTTACGTGGGTGAGCAAGGGTTGCGTGGCCATGGGTAATACTCCGTTCAAGGCTTTGAAAGTGATGACCAGATCGGCCTGCGTAGACCAGTCGTCTAGTGGATGGCCGGGAGTCTAAAGCGCGCCTGAAGACCCGGCAATGTCAGATCCGCAATGATTCCGGACATCGTTCGTCGTCATAGCCACTTGCAGAATCTTGCGCTTTTGACCCCTCCTGCCCTCGCGAGCCGTTGTGCTGGACAATCGCGCGCTTATCATTCCGCGCATCGAACATGGGCCGCTGAGACCGCAACCACGCGGTTCATCGGTCGCCCACCCAAAGCTCAACAGGCACCCCCATGAACATCATCCGCAGCAAAGACTTCACCGGTGACCGGCCGTGGGCCGCACTGGATATTGCCAACATGAACGGCATCACCACACGATTGCACTGGACGGACCAGCCGTACAAATGGCACGTCAATGACGGTCAGGAAGTCTTTGTGGTGCTGGACGGGCACGTGGAGATGCGCTTCAAGCAGGACGGCGTCGAGCAGAATACCGTGCTGCAGACCGGCGATATTTTCTACGCTTCCATCGGCACAGCCCATGTCGCCCATCCGCTGGGTGAAGCGCGCATTCTGGTGATCGAAAGCGAAGGCAGCGTTTGAGAGAGAAAGCAGCCTGACGATTTAACTCTGTGGGAGCCGGCTTGCTGGCGAATGCGTCCGTCCAGGCGCTGCAAGGGTGACTGCCACACCGCGTTCGCCAGCAAGCCGGCTCCTACAGGTTTTGCATTTGCCCAACGGTATCGTCGGCGTTCCGTTCACCCTGCGCGGGGGCCCTGACAGACATCAGGGTGCCCGTTCCTGCCAAAGCACCCCCGACGCCGTTTCAAGCCGGACACGCTGCGTATACTCAAGCGCGACGAAGCACAGGACGTCGAACCGCCGGGGGCTACGATGCTGGACGAACATCAATCTCCTCTCTTTTGCCGCTTTCCGCAGCCGGTCGAACAACACTGGCCCGACACAATTCGGCACCCTTCTCTGCACCCTCTTGCGCACCCGACACCGCGTTTCGCTTCCCCCTGTCATGAGGACGCCGCGCAGAGCGATTACACCCAAAGTCTTCACGCCCGGAAGATGGCCGAGTTCAGCGCTTCCATTGCCCATGAAATCTGCCAGCCTCTTCTGGGCATCGCCGCCAACGCCGCCGCAAGCCTGCGCTGGCTGCAGCGCGACGTACCGGATGTCGAAGAAGCCATCGCCGGCCTGAAGGACATCCGCGCCGGCTGTGAACGCGCCGCCAACATCGTCAAAGCCCTCGGCGCGCTGGCCCGTCAGGCGCCTTTGCAGCTGCAGATCCTGAAGATTGACGACGTCATTCGCGAAGCCATTCGTCTCACCCAGCCTGTGCTCACTGCCCAGCGGGTGCGGCTCGAAACCGGTTTGTTCGTTGACCAATCCATCGTCGCCGACGCCGTGCAGTTGCAGCAGCTGCTGGTCAACCTCATCACCAATGCCGTAGAAGCCATGGCCGGCTCTGGCCGCGACTCCGCTGTCCTGCGCATCAACTCGTTCACCCTCAACGACGGCGTCGAAGTGTGCATAGAGGACAACGGACCGGGCATTCCAGCGGACCGGCGCGAGCAGATCTTCGGCGCGTTCTACACCACCAAGAGCAGCGGCCTGGGCGTCGGGCTGGCGATCTGTCGCGCCGTGGTCGACGCGCACCACGGGCGAATCTGGGCCCAAGCCTCGGCCAGCGGGGGCGCACGCATCCGCGTTCAGCTGCCGACCTGCTGCTACTGAAAGGCTGCCGTCAGGCTCGCCATTCCCCAATGAGGCCTCCTCAAGCCCTTTCGATCAACCGCGCCCATCACGCCGCACACCTCCATTTGCGTCCAAACGCCAATCATTCACACTCATTCGCGCAATCCCCTAGAATGCCGCCTGGATTCAGGCTCGTGCGCCCTGCCCTGGCAGTGGCGGCAATGAATAGGCGATCGAGGCATGCGCGACATTCCAAGGCAAAAAACAGTGGCGATGGTGCTGTTCAACGATGTGCTCATGCTCGACGTGACCGGTCCCATGGACGTCTTTTCGATTTCCAATCGACTGCTGGCACCGGAGAAGCAGTACCGACTGGTCACCGTGGCCGAACCCCCGCTGCTCATCCGCAGTTCCTGCGGCCTCAAGGTTCAGGCGGACCTGGCGCTGGACGATCTGCCGGCCGCCATCGACCTGCTGCTGGTCCCCGGCGGACCGGGCGCCTACGGCGTCAGCCACCCTCGGATCACCGCCTGGTTGCCCGCCGCGGCTCAGGGCGCCCGACGTTTCGGGGCGATCTGCACCGGCGCGTTTCTGCTGGGTGACGCCGGTCTGCTCGACGGTTATCGCTGCACCACCCACTGGAACTACGTCGAGCGCCTGGCCCGGCGCTTCCCCGCTTCCCGCGTCGAAACCGAACAGATCTACGTCGTCGATCGCAACCTGATCACCTCCGGTGGTATTACCGCCGGGATCGACATGGCCCTGGCCATCGTCGCCGAAGACCACGGCAAAGAGATCGCCCTGGAAGTGGCCAAAGTGCTGCTGGTGGTGATGAAGCGTCAGGGTGGACAAACGCCCTATGGCCCGCTGCTGGCGGCGGTGCCCCGGGATGACAGCGCGATCGCCCGGGTGCAGGCCTACGTCGTGGACCACATCGATGAGGCGTACACCGTGCAGCGCATGGCCGATCTGGCGGCGATGAGCCCGCGCAATTTCGCCCGGGCGTTCCAGCGCGAAGTCAGCCTGACGCCCATGCAATTTCTGCTCAACGCGCGCATCGATCATTCGCGCAAACTGCTCGAAGGCAGCGACCTGCCGCTCAAGGTCGTGGCCAGTCGCTGCGGCTTCGGCAGTGCACGGCACATGCGCAAGGCATTCAATGAGCGCATCGGCGTGACGCCCGGCCAGTACCGGCAACAGTTCGGCGGCGACTGAACGAGTGCGCACGTTGATCATCTGATCTTCAAGGGCGACCGTTGCGCCGCACAGTCGCCAACACGCTCGCAGACAAGCACACTGAGCTGCCTGGCTGACACACACCGTTCACTCGCTGGAAGGACTTGCCCATGACTACCCACACCGAAACTGCGCTGCTTGCCGGAGGCTGCTTCTGGGGCATGCAGGACTTGCTGCGCCGCTACCCCGGCGTCGTGTCGACCCGCGTCGGCTACTCCGGTGGCGACGTTGACAACGCCACCTATCGCAACCACGGCACCCATGCCGAAGCCATCGAAATCGTTTTCGATCCCGAGAAGATCAGCTACCGCGACATTCTTGAATTCTTCTTCCAGATTCATGACCCGTCGACCCCGAACCGCCAGGGCAATGACAGGGGCGTGAGCTATCGCTCGGCGATTTTCTATCTCGACGAGCAGCAGAAAGCCGTGGCGCTGGACACCGTGGCCGATGTCGATGCGTCGGGCCTGTGGCCGGGCAAGGTCGTCACCGAAATCGCCCCGGCCGGTCCGTTCTGGGAAGCCGAGCCTGAGCATCAGGATTACCTAGAGCGTATTCCGAATGGCTACACCTGCCATTTCGTTCGCGCTGGCTGGAAACTGCCGCACCGCCACACCTCGAAAACCGCCTGAGAGACCCGGATATTCCCCGGGACCGCCTTGCCAGAGCGGTCCAAGGGGGATGCGGTTGCCGTCGCACGGCGCGTATCCAACCGGCCCAAGTGCATAAACTAATAACTAAAAGATATTTATCTAATCTTTTTTAAACTCTTATGATTCGCGGCTTCCGCTCTCCTGCCCCCACTGACGCCACGAGTCCGCCATGCCCAACCGTCGTAAACTTTTCGGCAACATTCCCCGCACGGTGTCCGTCGTACTCGGCTCCGCCCTGCTGCTGAATGCCGCGCTTTCGTTCTCCGCCGTCGCCGGCCTGCTGGAAAAGGGCCGCACTCAGGGCCTGACCGCCGGCATCGCCAACGAGCAACCCTATGCGTACGTGGGCACTGACGGGAAAATCGTCGGCGCCAACGTCGAAATCCTCCGGGCCATACTGGAACCCTTGGGCATCACCAAGGTTGAACTGCCGATCACCGAGTTCGGCTCGCTGGTGCCGGGTCTTGCGGCAGGTCGTTTCGATCTGATCGGTGCCGGCCTGTTCATCAACCCGGCGCGCTGCAAGGTGATTGGCTATTCCAACCCGGTCACCCGTTCCGGTGGCGCGTTTCTGGTCAAGGCCGGCAACCCGCTGAAGCTGCACAGCCTCAAGGACGTCGCGGCCAACGGCAAGGCGCGCCTGGCAACCCAGCCCGGCAGCAATCAGGTGCAGGAGGCCAAGGACAGCGGCATCAGCAATGGCAACGTCGTGCTCTTCGACAAGGACACCGAAGCCCTCGCCGCGCTGCAGGCCGATCGCGTCGACGTGGTGTACTTCCCCGATGCCGAGATCATTGGCCTGCTGAAAAAAGCCGAAGGCACGCCGGTTGAACGGGCACTGCCGTTTGAGCAGATCCCGGACGCCGACGGCAAGCCGACCTGGAATTACCACGCCTACGGCCTGCCGAAAAACGATCCGGCATTCACCCAGGCGTTCAACGAGCAACTGGCAAAACTGCGCGCGTCCGGCGACCTGCTGAAAATCCTGCAGAAGTACGGCTACACCGAAAACGAACTGCCGCCCGCAGACGTGACCGCCGAGCAACGCTGCAACCGCTGATGCAGGTGTCGATGCCGTTGCCGATGCCATTGCCGATGCCGATGCCGATGCCGATGCCATTGTAGGACCGGCTTTAGCCGGGAAGGCGTCGGTAAGTACACTGCAAACTGGAGGGCGCCAGCACGGGCCTCTTCCCGGCTGAAGCCGGTCCCACTGCGGGACCGCGTGCATTCTGTAGGACCGGCTTCAGCCGGGAAGGCATCGATAGGCACACCGCAAAGCTGATTTATCGCCCCGCGACATGACGGCCCCAGCCCATACGAGTACGGCCCATGCTTTTTGATGCTTCTACCCTGGACACCGCGCGCTTCATTGCCCGCCAACTGGCCAACGGCGCACTGGTCACCCTTGAAATCACGTTCTTCGCCCAAGTCGTCGTGGTGGTGATGTCGTTTGTCATCGCGCTGATGCGTTTGTCGCCGTGGCGCGCGCTGCGCTGGATCGCGACGGTCTACGTCGAAATCCTGCGCGGCATCTCCGCCCTGGTGCTGCTGTTCTACCTGTTCTTCATCCTGCCGCTGTTCGGCATCACCCTGGCGCCGATGACCACCGGGATTCTCGGCCTGGGCCTGACCTTCTCCGCCTACGGTTCGGAAATCGTCCGCTCGGCCCTGAGCAATGTCGCCCGTGGCCAGCGGGACGCGATCAAGGCCCTGGACTTCGACGCGATCACAGCGTTTCGCCGGATCATCCTGCCCCAGGCGTTGCCCTTCATGCTGCCGCCGATGGGCAATCAACTGGTGGAACTGTTGAAGACCACCTCGCTGGTATCGCTCATCACCCTCAGCGACCTGACCTTTTCCGGCGGTCAACTGATCACCACCCTGGGCCAGCAGACGCTGATCTGGAGCATCGTGCTGGTGTGTTATTTCGTCATGGCCTGGCCCCTCAGCTGGCTGGTCAAGCGCTATGAGCGACGGGTCACCCACTGGCGTCGCGGGGTCGCACCATGAACTTCGATTACGCCTTCGCCTGGTCCATCGTCCCCGATCTGTTTCAGGGCCTGCTGGTGACGCTGCAAGTGGTGATTTTGGGCTTTCTGCTGGCCGTGCTGCTCGGTCTGCTGCTGGCCATCGCTCAACGCTCGAAAAACGCGCTGGTGCAACGGCTAAGCTACGGTTACCTGAGCTTCTTTCGGCACACGCCGCTGATGGTTCAGCTGTACGTGCTGTTCTTCGCCCTGCCCCTGGCCGGCCTGACCCTACCGGCGATTTCCACCGGGGTGATCGGGCTCGGCCTGTATTACGCGGCCTACATTGCCGAAGCCTTTCGCGGCGCCATCGAAGGCGTGCCAGCAGGTCAATGGGAAGCCGCCAGGGCCCTGGATTTCGACAACGCCACCACGTGGCGACGGATCGTCCTGCCCCAGGCGCTCAAGCCGATGCTGCCGGTGCTCGGCAATTACCTCATCGGCATGTTCAAGGAAACCCCGCTGCTGGCGGTGATCACCATTCCCGAGCTGTTCCAGGCGGCCAAACAGATCGCCGGCATGACCTACCGCTACAACGAGCCCTACACGGTGATGGCGCTGATGTTTCTGGCGATCAGCGTGCCGACCTCCCTGTTGTTCAAATATTTCGAGAGGCGCAGCCATGTCTGATCTCGCACACGCTCTGCCCGGCCCTTCGCCGCAGATCATCCTCAAGCAAGTGGTGAAAAACTTCGGTGCGACCCGGGTCATCGATCACCTCGACCTGAGCATTCCCGCCGGCCAGAAAGTCGCCCTGATCGGCCCCAGCGGTTCGGGTAAATCCACGGTGTTGCGCCTGATCAAGGGACTTGAGGCCTATCAGCACGGCAGCATCGAAGTGGCCGGCGCACCGGTGCCGGCCAAATCCGGCGGCTGGCACTGGCCAGGCGCGAAAAAGCCGCCGGTGGTGCATCGGGTGGGCATGGTGTTCCAGCAGTTCAACCTGTTCCCCCACCTGACCGTGCAGGAAAACGTCACGGAAGCGCCGCTTCAGGTGCTCAGGCTGAGCCGCGAAGAGGCCTTGGAGCGCGCTCATCAGTACCTCGGGCTGGTCGGGTTGAGCCACAAGGCCGATGCCTATCCCGCGCAGCTGTCAGGCGGCCAGCAACAGCGCGTGGCGATCGCCCGGGCGCTGGCCATGCGGCCCCAGGTGATGCTGTTCGACGAGGTCACCTCCGCGCTGGACCCCGAGCTGGTCGGCGAAGTGCTGGCGGTGATCCGCGCCATCGCCCACGAGCAGCAGATGACCATGCTGCTGGTGACCCACGAAATGAAGTTCGCCCAGGACATTGCCGACCGCGTGCTGTTCATGGAGGCCGGGCGCATCGTCGCCGATGGCTCGCCGACCGAGGTGCTGGTCGATCCGGACAACGAGCGCACGCGACGTTTCCTCAATCTGGTGGAGCAACGTTGATGGGGTCTGGACCAGGTTGGCGCGACATCGAAAAAAACCCGAACTCGCCGAGCGTCGACACATCCAACCTTCATACCCCAAAGCGAGGATGAATCCATGAGCAACGACACCCCGGTTGACCCACGCAACGTCACGCAGCCTGACGCGCCAACCCTCGACAGCGCAGGCAAACCCGTCAACGTCGTGCAGCGAGACCTCAATGACCCGGACGACGACACCCGCGCGGTGGACGAAGTCATCACCCCGACCTCCATTCGGAAAAAGGAACAGGACGCCGAAGAACTGAACAGGAAGTCAGCTGAAATCGAACGCAAGGTCGCCGACGGCCGTTGATTCATCAGGGCGGTCTCATGGCCGCCCTGCTTTCCCGAATTTCAATCCCCTCCCGGCATCAGCCGCCGCGCCGTAAAACAGATGGCGTCGGTACCGGCCTCTTCCCGGCTGAAGCCAGTCCTACAAAAAGCATCGCACGCATTCAGTGAGACTCGCTGCGCATCGACGCAGGCAGCAGCGGTGACCTCGACTGTGGGACCGGCTTTAGCCGGGAATGCGTCGGCAACCGCGCCGCAAACCTGTCGGCGTCCACACCGGCCTCTTCCCGGCTGAAGCCAGTCCTACGTGCCCAGCAGCGTCCGCACCGCTTGCAGCACTGCGCCGATCTCGAATGGTTTGTCGAAGACCTTGCTGAACAGGTCGGGCCGGGCGATGCCCAGATGAGACTGCGCACCGCTCATCAGCACCATAGGGATTTGCCCCGTCACCTCGCTCGCTCGCACCGCTTCCGCAAGCTCGATGCCGTTCATCCCGGGCATCATGTAATCGGTGATGATCAGCTGCGGGCGTTCGCGCTCGAGGATGCCCAGGGCCTTCTGCCCGCTGCCGGCGGTGACGGTCAGGTAGCCTTCATCTTCCAGCGCGAAGCTCAGTATGTCGGCGATGAGGTATTCATCATCGACAATCAGAATCGTGGTCATGCAGCCCTCCGCGCGAACGAGCGAGCATCGGCTCCATGACGACTTCTACGCCGTTGCATTGCCTGAATCGTCGAGGGCATGGAATGCAGCCTTTTTCACAGTCAGACCCTGCTCGCCGATCAAGACGTCCAGCAGGGCCGGGTCGTAGGGGTTATCGCGGATTTTGAGGATCGACAATTGCCGGGTCAGCCCCGCTGTCGATTGCCCGAAGCGGATCAGTACGAGGTTGTCGACAATGCTCGACATGTCAGGGGCCGGGGCGTCAATCTTGCCGCCGATCAGGCCGCGGATTTCCCAACTCGAGACCACCGTGACGCCACGGGCGCGAAGCTCGCTCATCAGGGCGCTGAAGAGGTCGAGAATCCGTGATTGATCGGCCGACGCGCGGGCCATGCCACCCAGGCTGTCGAGGAACACCCGCTTGATGCCCTGTTGCTCGACGATCCTCAGCAGATCGAGTGCCAGTTTGTCGATCAACTCAGCGGTGGGTGATTTCCAGGCAATGTGCAGTGCACCGGCGCGTTCCAGCGCCTCGAAGTCCAGCCCGAGCGCCGCTGCCTTCACCCGCAGGCGCTGCGGCGACTCGTAGAAGCCAAACAACAGCCCCGGTTCGTCGGGCGTGGAGCGCGCGAGGAAGTTGAGGCCGAACGTGGTCTTGCCAGTGCCCGACGGGCCGAGGAGCAAGGTCACGGACGACTCCACCAGGCCACCGCCGATCAACGGGTCCAGCGTGTCGATCCCGCTGGGAATGACACTGAATTCTGCACTGTCGCGCAGCGCCGAGTGGGTGATGGTGCTTTCGAGACGCGGGTAGACGACCAGGCCGTTTTCCGTGATTTCGCACTCGTGGGCGCCAGGAATGGCGCCGCTGCCACGGGTCTTGCGGGCCTTGATGCGGCGCACGGAACGGTTGCCGACCAGCTCTTCACCCATTTCCAGCACGCCATCGACCATGGTGTGTTCCGGGCTGCCGTCGTCAAGCTGTGAGCTGGTCAGGAAGAACACCGTGCAACCGGCGAAGGCGGCGTGGCCCTGAAGCTCGGAGATGAAGCGTTTGGTATTGATGGAAGATTCGGCTTTGGAGCGGGCATTAAGCAGCCCGTCGAGGATCAGCACCGTGGACTTCTGGCGGACGATCTCCCGGCGCAGCAGCTTGACGACCTCATCGAGGCCGTCGTTTTCCATGGTGTCGAATGCGCTGACGAACTGGATCTGCTCGCCGACGCGGTCCTTGTCGAAGAAGCTCATGGTGGACAGAAACTGAAACAGCCGCTCATGGGGCTCGGCGAGCAGCGTGGCGAACAGCACGCGCCCGCCATTGCGGATGTGATTGAACCCTATCTGATTGGCCAGAATGGTTTTGCCGGAGCCCGGTCGCCCCTGAATGATGTAGGAGGATCCGGCAACAAAACCGCCCATTAGCAGCTCATCAAGCCCTTCAATTCCGCTCTGAAGGCGTTTTAGCTGATTCAAATTTGCTTCCTCCGCCACGGTATTGGCGTCGTGAATATTGCGAGTTAAGTGCGCGACTAATCGCACATTCTTCCGTTTTTAAGGGAGCTTTCCAAGCGTAATCATCAATTCCGATGACAGATTCACACGCATTCGCCGACAGACGCGGTGAGGCATCCATTCAAACGCGTGATTATCACTCGACCGAATCGGATTCGCTTTCCGGGGCACAGCCGTCAGTCTCGGCCTGGGACTGCTCGGTGCGCCGCTCGGGATCGTCGGGCTTGATGGGGGCGGACAACGGATATTCAGGCGTGTCGTCACGATCTGCTGGCTGATCGTCAGCAGTCCCGCGAACGAGTGATGAGCTGTCTGGGCGCATGGTTGCAGGTCCATTGAGGGAAGCAGGAGTTGGAGCGCACCAGCGGGCACTCGTGCGGTTCGTCAGACCAGTGGAGTGAATGATGTCCCGTGCAATCAATGGGACTGTGAGCGCAGCTGGATTGGATGTGACCTCGACTGTAGGACCGGCTTCAGCCGGGAAGGCGTCAGTGGTCACGCCGCAGAACGGAACGTGCTCAAACCGGTTTTTCACCCGCTGAATCCAGCTTCAATAACACCGTAAAACAGCATCCGCCGTCATCACGGCTGGTCAGCGTCACCGTCCAGTGCTGGTTGGCGCAGATGCGCTGGACCAGCGACAAGCCCAGGCCCAGCCCTTCCCCGCGTTGTTCGTCGCCGCGCACGAAGGGCTGGAACATGGCCTGCTGTTTTTCCAGCGGAATGCCGATGCCGCTGTCCTCGACGCTGAAACCGTCGCTGCGCAAGGTCAACTGGATAAACCCCTGATCGGTGTAATGCCAGGCGTTGCGCAAGAGATTCCCCATCACTGAGCGCAGCAGCGGCGCGTTGTAGACCTCACCGTCGCCGTCGAGGCGCTGATAGATGAAGCGCAAGCCTTTGGCCTCGATGGGCATGCGCCAGGTGTCGACCAGTTCATCAGCGATCAAGACCAGGGACGAGCGCTGGCCCTGAGGCGTGTTCTTGCCTTCGGTACGGGCCAGCAACAGAAAGGTTTCGACCAGTTGGTTCATACCCGCCGTGGCTTTGCCGATGCGCTTGACCTGGGCGCGGGAACGGTCGTCCAGCGCCGGGTATTCCATCAGCAATTCGCAGGACGTCGCCAGCACCATAAGCGGCGTGCGCAGCTCATGACTGACGTCGCTGGTGAACAGCTTTTCGCGACTCAGCGCGGCCCGCAGCCGGCCCAGGGTTTCGTCGAAGGATCGGGCCAGCGCACCGACTTCATCATTGGCGTAGTCGTTGGCGAGCACCGGCGCCAGTTCCAGCAACTGATCACGATGACGCACCTGGCTGGCCAGGCGCGACACCGGCGTGATCACCCGAGAGGCGAGCAGCCGACCCAGAAGCACCGCCAGCAGCACGCTGAGGACGAAGCCGATGAGCACAACGCCAAACAGAATCCGTTCACGTTTCTGGAATTTGCGCTGATCGCGCAGCAACACGTAGTGGCGCCCGTTCACTTCCGAGACCATGGCGTAATAGGCTTTCTTGCCGCGAAAGAACTCCTGAAATCCCAGGGGCAGCCCCTTCAGGTCGTCGCTCATGGCGAGATCGCCAACGCCCTCTTCGGCGTAGAACAATTCGTCTTTTTCCGGCCGGTGGCGCCAGTCGTTGACGCTGTCCACGGCCAGCAGACGGTGCATGTTGCCCTTCAGGCTCATGATCGACAGGCGCTTTTCGACCACGTGCACGGTGGCAATGATGCCCACGGCGAATACCCCGGCGACCAGCGTGCTCATCAACGCAAATACGATGACAATCCGTTGCTTAAGGCTGTGTTTGATGTCCATGAAGGTCCGTGCATGGCGGTACTCGAATCCGGGGCATGGCCCCACCGGCGGCGATTATCCGGTGCGGGATGTCATGGTTTCGTCAAACGCCGCGCTCTTCACGGGTGAAGCCGGTGCCGCTGGAAATCCGAGGCCGCATCAGCAACATGCCAACCGCGCACCCGCCCATCAGCAGGCAGGTGACAACGAAAACCACCGGCATGCCGAAATGCCCGCCCAGGTATCCCCCGGTCAGCGGACCCAGTACCTGGCCGATGTACTGGCAGGACGTTGAGTAGCCAAGCATGCGCCCGGCCACGGCGTCGGGCACCGAATGGCGGATAATGGCGGCGATGCAGGGCAACAGGCCGCCCAGAGCAATGCCCATGAGAAAACGCAGCAGCACCAGTTGCCAGGCCTGAGTGACGAAGGCCTGGGGGATCAACAGGAGGGCCGTCGCGCCCAAACAGCCGATCACCACTTTCCAGTGGCCGATGCGGTCGGCCAGCCTGCCGATGCGCGAGGCCGACAACACGCTGGCCAGTGCCGTGGCCGACATCACCAGCCCGGCCATCAGCGTGACGTTGTCGCTGTGCAACTGGGTCAGGTACACGGTGATGATCGGCTCGATGGACATGATCGAAAACATCACCAGACAGGCCACGACCAGCATGGTCAGCACCGGCTTCCTGTCCGCGATGACGTCCCACGCCCGCACGGCAGGCGCTTTGGCCACGCCAGCCTGGCGCTTGGGCCGCGGCGCTTCCTTCATCAGGAACAGCGTGGCAAGGAAGGTCAGAAAGATCACGCCCCCGGCCAGGAAGAACGTGTGGCGGATGCCGATCAGCGGCGGCAACAACCCGCCGATCAACGGCCCGGTCAGATTGCCGGCCATGATCCCCGACGAGAGCATGCCCAGCGCCCAGCCGGTGCGCGCTCTGGGTGTCTGCGTCGCCACCAGGATCGTCGCGCCGGAGGCATAGCCGCCGAGCAACCCCGCCAGCAAACGCAGCCCGACCAACTGATAGATGTTCTCCGCCAGCCCGATCAGCGACATCGCCACCGCCATGCCCAGGCTGGCACGAATCAGCATCAGCTTGCGCCCGTACCGATCCCCCAGACGCCCCCACAAGGGCGCGGTCAGCGCGGCAGACAGAAACGTCGCGCCAAACGCCCCCCCCGACCATTGCACGATGGCGGCCTCATCGCTAACGCCCAGATGTTCGACATACAGCGGCAGAAACGGCAGCAGCAGGGTCATGGCAACGATGGTGGTGAACGCGCCGAACACACAGACGGCCAGATTGCGCTTCCAGTGCTCTTCGACGAGGGATGGCAGCGACTGGGCGTGGGATTGGGAGGGTGTGGTCATAACAGCTCTACCGGTAACGGAATCCGCTCACGGTAGAGGGCTGAGAGCCATAAATAAAATTCATGTTTTTTATGCGGGGGATTCCACGCAGGAATAGATCAGTTGCTACGGTCCGTTGAGCCGAGGGCAGCCCATCCCGCTACGCGCGGCACCGTGAAGCGGAATTCACTGCCGACGCCCTGCTCGCTGGTGGCAGTCAGTTCGCCGCCGTGCGCCCGGACGATGCCTTGGGAAATATAAAGCCCCAGGCCAGTGCCGCTCGGATTGCCTTCGCGCCTGCGCCAGTAACGCTCGAACACGTGGGGCAACTGATCGCTGCCAATACCATCTCCGGTATCCACCACGGTAAACACCACGTTGTCGCCCGCACCCGCCGCCGTGACCTTCACGCTGCCAGCCTTGGGTGTGAATTTGATCGCATTGCCCACCAGGTTGGAGAGCACCTGAAACAGGCGCTCCGGATCGGCGAAAATGGTCAGGTCCGGTTCGGCGTCGAACGTCAGGTCGATGAATTTGTTCAGTGCCAGTGGCGTGAGCAGCGACCAGGCGTCCTCGAACAACTGGCTGACCTCCAGCGGCTCGGCGTCGATGAAGTAGCGGCCGGCTTCGATCTTTGATGTATCGAGCAAATCCTCCAGCAAGCTGGTCATCCGCGTGGACGCTCGCTGCAGGATGTCGATGGCCGAGTTGAGTCGTTTGGTAGATGCAGTGGCGTCGGCGCTGATCACCCGCTGCATCATGCCGCACTGCATGACGATAATCGTCAGCGGGCTGCGCAGGTCGTGGGACACCACGGCCACCAACTCGTCGCGTGCACGCACGGCCTCTTGTTCGCGCAGCACCTGGCGCGACAGGTCCGCCTCCAGCGCCGAGCGACGCAAATCCGACACGGCGTAGAGCTCGCCAGCGTTCCAGGCCCTGGCCTTGCCCTCGACCTGTTGCTCCCACAGGGCAAAGGATTCCCGTGGCTGCAAGCGATCGTTGACGACCCGTTTGGCGTGCTGTGGGTTGCCGCTCCACTCCACGCTGCCTCTGACCTCGGCGCGAAACCACAACACCCCGTTGGTCACCGGCTTGGGCAAGCTGAACGCCAGCAGTCCGCTGGCTACGTGGGGATAGGCTTGCGCGTCGGGGAACACGGCGCCGAGGCTTGACGTCTCGAACACCGCTCCGGGCCGGTTCTGCAGCCACTGCTGCAATGCGGTCACCTGCTCGGCGCTCGGGCACTGGCCGATCAGATGCACGTCACCGTCGATGATCACCGCCACACCGTCGGCGTCGACCAGTGTCAGCAGCGCCTGAGAGTGTTCAAGCAGCCCGTTGTAGACGTCGTCCGCGGACTCGTTCATCGCCCTGGACAACCGGTCCAGCATGTGATGTTTGGCCAGTCGCTGACGCTGAGTCTGCTGGTCTTCGAGCAGGCTGATCTGCATCGACAGCACCTGGCCGATGGTCTGGCAGGCCGAGCGCAGCGTGTGCGGGACCTGCAACGGCTCTCGATTGCCGCAGCTGATCAGCCCCCAGAGCCGTTCATCCTTGAGCAGGGAAATGCTCATCGATGAACGCACGCCCATGTTATGCATGTACTGACAGTGAATCGGCGACACGCTGCGCAGCACCGCGTGACTCATGTCCAGCGGCTCGCCGGTGTCCGGGCGCAGGGCCGGGACCAGAGGCGCCGGCACATACGTGGCGTCGGGGATGATGCGCAGCCAGTTCAGGCGGTACAGCTCGCGGGCCTGCTGGGGAATGTCGGTGGCGGGGAAAAACAGCCCCAGGTAGGCGTCCAGTTCGGCTGTCGCCGACTCGGCAATGACCTGCCCGTGGCCCTCCTCTTCAAAGCGATAGATCATCACACGGTCGTACCCGGTCAGGGCGCGGATCTCCGAGACGCTGATGGCGTATAGATCGTCCAGCGATTTGGCCGATTGCAGGCGACGCAGGGTGCGCGTGAGGCGCGGCCCCAGTTCCTGCATCGACGCCTGCGCGGCGACGGGCTCCAATTCCAGAAACAACAGACCGTCATGACGGTGCAGCAGGCCATCGAACGCCTGCCCGTCACACTCCATCGGCAACGGATCGAGGCTGTCCAGATCGGCGTCCAGCAATGCATCGCGCAAGGCATCTGCCTGCGCCTGACCCACCCAGTGCGCCAGCGAATCGCCGGGCTGTACGTCGCGGGCGATACCCAGCATCGGCCAGGCATTGGCGCTGGCCTGTTGCACGGTCCAGTCGGTTTCGAGCAGGGTCAGCAGAACACCGTGGGGCTGAATGGCGCCGGGGATGCGAATCGGTTCATGGGCGCAGGTGTCCAGCAGGTCGTCCATGGTCTGCATGTCGTTAAGCATTGTTCAGCACTCCCGCTCGCTCCAGCCAGGTTTGAAAGGACTTGAAAGTGAGGCGGGCCGATTGCACCACCTCGGTGTTGTACAGCGGGTCATCGAACTCGGCCAGCTGTTTAAGGAAGGCTTTCCACAAGCGCCCGGTATCGCGCCCGTACACGTCCAGAAACTCCCCGCCGCTGTCGGCATCGACGCCCAGCTTGTCGGCGATGATCCGCCGCAGCACCTGCCCTCCCAACGTAGCCCCCTCCATGACATACATCACGCCGAGCAGCTGAGCGACGCTGCCGATGGCGGGCAGTTCGGCGCACAGCGGCAGGGCCTGAATCTGCAGCTCGGTGAGGCCGAGGGCGCGCAGATCCTTGATCAGCGCCGGTATCTTCTGCCGCGCAGGGTCGATGCCCTGTGGCGCCAGAAAGCGCTCCATCGACTGTTGCAGGGGCAGATGGAAGCCGTAATAGGCCTCGATGATCCGTTTGTAGGTGTCGAGATCGAGCCGGGAATGGGTCAGTGGCAGCCTGGCTTCGAGCGCCCTGTGCAGGGCAGCGGTGGCCGTGCGTAATTGCTGCAGTACAGTGGCGAGGGGCGCCGGGGCGTCTGCGCAGGGCAACTCGGGGGTGATTTCAACCAAGGGCAAAAGTGTCCGGTCTGAGCGGACGCGCCTTAACATGCGGCAGCCGCAGTGTTAAGGCAGATGATCCGCGCACACTAATGGAGACAGTGCCCGGCTGTAAATATGGCTGACGGGTAAATGCCGACGTTCGGCTGGGCGGTACGCTCTCTGCGCGAGCCTTGCCGTCGGGAAGCCTTGATACACCCGGCATCGTCACAGCCAGGCCAATGCGGCGATCAGGCCGAGCAGCCCGCCGATCAGTAATCCGATCCACATCGCGCGGGGTATTTTTGCATCGGGCCTGATGCGGCTGGGCGTTGGCTGCGTGACTGCGGGATTCCTTTGCATTGGGGAACGCGCGCTGGTGTACAGCGGTGGAGGCAGCATGGCGTTCGGCGCGAGAAGCACCGCGCCCTGAGCATCGCGCTCGACCCGGGACGCCCGTTGCACCACCTGCGTGCGCAAGCCTTCCAGGCCACTGATGGGCACCGGGATCTGCTCAAGCAGCGTCAGGCGCAAGTGCTCAAGTTGCGCGCTGAACAAACCGAGGTCCGGCAGATCACAGACATTGATTTCCAGCTCCCGCAGCACCGCTTGCCACGCGCCGAATAGTCCATTGAGAATTTCAGTCCGCGCCGACACCCCTCGGGGCCAGGGCTGGGCGCCTGCCCGCAAAAGGGTTTCCAGCACCTCCAGGCCATCGTGCATCCCGTCCAGCCCGGCCAGATGACTGCGCGCCAGGGCGTAAGCCGCCGCCGTTTGCAGGTCCGCGCCGTTGCTGGCGAACAAGGCGAGGCAGCACTGCTCGATGGTTCGCCAGTCCACATCGGGACAAGCCGGATGACCGAGCCGGGCCATCTCAACGCACAACGTTCGGTAGTCTGGCAACGCGCGCGGATCGCCGCCGGCCATGATTCCCATGGCGACGCCCCTGGTCATCGGGCTTTCCATCGGTCTCAAGGCAGGGCCCGCACATCATGGCGCTTGAGATGACGCACCACCGCCCTTCCCTCCGGGCTCAACGTCGTGCCGAATGTGGCGGTGCGTTCGCCTTCCAGCGTCGCGTCGAGGGCGTAGACCAGATGCCCCGGCTGGGGCTGGGGCAACAGTTCGATGTGCAACGACAACAGGCGCGGCTCGTATTTGAGTAACGTATCGGCGATGGTGCGCATCAGTGCATGGGCGGCAGACGGTAATCCTTCGAGCACGGCGCCCATGTCCGGCAGGCCGTAAGCGGGCAGGTGCGCAAGGGTACCCGCGCGGCTGTTGAGGACGCGCTGCAGGTTGTCCAGCACCGAGAGCACGTACTGGTCGTCCTCCGCGACCCGGGACAGGTCGAGTTCTCCGCTGAAATTCTGCAGCAGGGTTTCGTACAGCGAAGGGTTGAGCTCGGTCATGGCTCAACCCTCGGCCAGGGGGCGCAGCGTCAGCCGGCTTTCGCCGAGCTCGATGACCCGGGGCCGATCCGGGTCGAGGTCGTCGCGGCTGAGCAGCAAGCGCCAGTCATTGAGCTGTGAATCGGGCTCGCGGAACAACCCGACCACGGCGACCACCCCGGCGTTTTCATTCAACGGTACATCCAGCTGCGCCCCCTCTCCCGGCTTGATCACCAGCGATCGCTGATCCAGCAGGTCTGCGCCGAGCAGGCGGTCGGCATCACGCAGCAGGTCGTCGTAGCTGGCTTTGTTCACCGACTTGCCATCACGCAGCTGATACACACGCACCATCACCGGCACCGACACGGCGCGCATGTCCGTGCCGTCGGTGTTCAGGGCCACGCGACCGTCGAAGTCCAGGCGCAGCGTTTTGACCTGTTTGTAGAAGATCGCCCTGGTCATCGATGCGGTGGAGTCCGACACGCTTTGCGTCACCCCGCAGCCGCTGACGAGAAGGCCGAGGGCGATGACGGGCAGCGCTTTATACATAATAGGCGACATGGGTGGGTCCTATTTCCTGAGGGTTGACGTGGAGCCCTTGATAACGGCCCAGATGGATGGTGATGGTGTCGTTATTCCCGGCAGTGCCGCCTTTCAACCCGAGTCCGGCGGTCATGCCCAGCAGCACGCCGCGTCCGCTCAGTGCCGAAACCGGCAGGCAATCGATCGGCAGGGACAGGCGCAACCGCGCCGTACAGCGCCAGCCCAGATACACCTGCAACAGCACCCGCAGGTCGCTGTGCAAGCCGCCACCGGGCAACCACTCCCGCGCCTCGTCGTGGTCGGCGGTGAACAGTGTGAGCATCAGTTCGCTGTTGACGTCGCGGCCAACGCTGCCCAGCGGCGTGCCCTGGGACAGGCTCACCGGCCGCGCGGAGCACAGGCTGGCAGGCGCGTCGAGAACAATGTTCAGTGGCCAGTGGGGCGCGATCGACGCCCGGGTGTGAGACGCCAGTAAATGCACCAGCGCTAAAATGCCCTCGGCATTGCGGGTCGGCAAACGCATCACGCCCAGCAACGCCAGAAAACGCGACAGCGGCGTGGCGATGCGTTTCGCGGTGCCGGGGATGCCCAGCCCTATCAGCCCGAACAGGCACTGTGAGGTCGGGTCGGCGCCAGCGGGCGCGAACGAGGCCGGGTACGAATACTTGCGCCAGATCCGGTAGAACTGGGTGAAGACCCGGTGGTTGAAGATGTCGAGAAACCCCTCCAGCGCCTCATGGCCCTCCCGTCGTTGCGCGATGTCGTCGAGGTAACGCGTAGGCAGCGGCGAGTCCACGCCGTAGAGGCCGAGCAAACGGGTGCGCACGGTGGCAGGAAGAACCTGATCCTCAGACGCCCACTCCACGGCTTTCAGTTCGCTGGCCGGAAAGCCCATGCCGGGGTCGGGCCGAAAACGCACGAGATCATCCGCCGGGTCCTCGGAGCTGCCCAGCGGCGGCTGCTCCGGCACGACGGTTTCCAGCAACTGGCAAAAGCGGTAGACGCTCGCCTCCGCCACCCGCCCCTGCACGGCATCGAGCCATTCGACGAGCCTTAACCGGGAATCCGCTGGCTGTGGTTTTCGCTCCATCGCAGGCTCCTCCCGGTCGGTTGCAGGATCAGGGTGATCTGGGTGAACAGATGGATGTCGGCGTACAGCGCGAAGAACCGGTTGAGCATTTCGCCGAACAGGCAGATATCGCCCTCGCCGGCAAAACCGTCGGCATCGAGGGTGACTTCGATGTCCACGCCGCGCAGGAGAAAGCCTTTTTCGAAGCGCTGGATGAGGTGGTGACGCACCTCGACGATGGCGTCCAGGCGCCGGCGATTGAGCTCGCTGCCGGTCCAGTCGTACAGCGCCAGGGTGCCGCGCAGCACTTCGGCGCTGTCGAGCATGGGCAGGAAGTTCGAACCCAGGTGGCTCAACACCCGCCAGTGAAAGCGGTCGCGACTCGGCGGATAGCACGGCAGGGTCGGCGCACACAGATTGCGCACCCGCAGACCGGCCTGGGTGGCGTGCAGCGGCGTGTCGAGGATCGTGCTTTGCAGCGCCTTTCTCGGCAACTGGCCGTTGGTACCGGTGAGGCGCAGGGACAGGCATGGGCGCTCGGACAGGCGATCAACGTCCGCGCCCTCGCCGCCGAGGATCAGCCAAGTGTCATGCAACCCGTTCGCACCGCGCTTGAGGCGGGTGTGGAAATAACGCTCGGGCGCCTCGTCGCGGAGCATGCCGCCCTTGTGCCGGAAGCTGGAAAACGGCACGTACTCTTCCCGCCCGGAATCCCGGGACGCCGTCACCCGGTCGACGGAATAGATTTCCGTGTGGCCGTCCTGCAAGCGCATCGGTCGCAGCAGGTAGTCGGTCTGCAACGGGTCCAGCGACAGCGGGTCGGCCTCCAGCGGGAACAGATTGATCACCGGCACGGCGTGCAGGCGAACGTGCTCGGCGCTGAGGGCAAGCCCGTGGGGCCACGCTTCACTCAGCACAACCTCGAGTTCAAACCACGGCGCGTCGGGCGCGATGCTCATGTTCTCGAGCCCGTGGAGTGTGACGAACATGAATTTCTCGCGAAAACTGAAGTACTCCAGCAGCAACTGATAGCCACTGAAGGCGCTGTCGCCCTTGGGCCAGAGCCGGTCGTCATCGCTGAAACCCTTGGGACCAAAACGTCCTTGCAGCGGTTGACGTTGCGCGTCGCCGGGCTGACGCACATACAACGCCTGTGTGCCCAGGGTCAGCGCGTGATGCAGCGCGTTGGCCACTGCCGGCGTGGCGTTGAGGTACAGCGGGATGCGGCGCAAATCCAGCTGACCCCAGTGGCTCAGCGCACCGCAGGAAAAACGCAGGCGGATCAACGAGCGACCGTCCGGTTCCTGGGCCAGGCGCACCGAATCCAGCGCCAGCGGGCGCAGGGTCAAGTCCTGGGTGGTGGTGTAACTGCAGCGCGTGCGCTGGGGCCCGATGGGTTGCGACAGAATTTCAAAGCCGGTCGCGACCTGCTCGCTCTGCTTCATCTGGTGCACGTCGGGCTGCAACTCGACGATGGAGAGCGACGGGATCGTGCGCAGGTAATGGGGCCACAGCAGGCTGACCAGACCTTCGGTCAGCTCCGGCAAGTCGTCGTCGAGCTTCTCCCGCAGGCGCCCCATCAGGAACGCAAAGCCTTCGAACAGCCGCTCGACGTAGGGATCGTGGGCACCGGGTTTGTCCAGATTCAGCGAGGCGGCGCGGTCGGGAAACGCCTGGGCGAACTCCTTGCCGGCCTCACGCAGGTAGCGCATTTCGGCGTCGAAATAACGCAGGGTCAGATTGTCCGTGTTCAAAGAAACCTCCGGGTTGTCAGTGTCAGCCGCACAGCACTGCTGCGCGCACCGGGTCCATGGCCACCAGAGCCGCCAGCAGCGGCTCCATACGTTTACTCAGTGCGTTTTTGTCGGCGTCGCTGCGCTGGGCTTTGATGCGCAGCAGCTTGAGCAACCGCGCCTTGACTTCAAATACCCGCGCGGGCTCCCACTGGGCGAGCACATGGCGCTGGGCCGTAGCGTCCAGTTCGCCGAGCAGGTGCAACGCCAGCTCGCTCTTGCCGTACTGCTCGGCGACCCGCGCCATCAACAGGCGCAGCAACCAGCGCTGCCGGCCGCCGTGAATGTCGGGCCGCGTGTCGAGCCACGCCAGCGCCACCTCCACGCCGTCGCGGTCAGCCTGGGCCAGTGCCTCGCTTTCGAGGGACAGAATGTCGACGTCGTCTGCGACGCAAGTGGCCGGCGCGGTCAGCCATGCAGCCACGCCATGGGTGCTGACGTGCTGGTCGATCCACTCGCGGGTGGTCTCGTCGGCAAAGGCCGAGCCGTCGTCCCAGCACAAGGTTTCGAGGCCCGGCAGGCGATCGAGGAGCAGGCTCAGATCCTCCTTGACGATGCGCGCCCAGCCTTCCGACGGGGCGGGTTGGCGGCTCAGCGCCTGATACAGAAACCACTGCAGGTCGAGCCAGAAATGGTTGACGCCCTCGGCGAACATGCGCTCCACCTGATCGAGCAACTCGGTCCAGCTCTGTTGCAGGTACAGCCGTTTAAGCTGCGCGCGGTATTCGCCGCGAGGCGGTGCCAGTCGTGTTCGACCGCTCGCGTCCTGGGGCGGCGACTGGTGCACGGTGTCCCAGCGCAGGCTTTTCATCAGCCGATGGGCCGCCAGCCAGCCCTGGGGTTGTTCACGCAGGTAACTGGCCAGCGCGCGGCCGTTGTCCAGCAGGTCACGGCCCGAGCGGATGACGCCCGGTTCGGGGCGAGCGCCGTGGCTGGCGGCTTCACGGCTGCCTGATTCACGACCAGCGGTGGCGTGGCTGGCACTGAATTGCGGTACCACGGCATCCAGTCCGCCGGCCTGGGCCAGCCGTGCCGACAGCGCCGCGTACAGCGCGCCCAGTTCCGGACGCTGCTCGGCGGGCCAGCCTTCCAGCACCTGATCCAGCCAGGCGAGCGCGGCGACCGTGCGTTCGGCCTCGGCTTTCACCACCTCCGGGTACACCGTCAGGCTGTCCAGCACCTTGGCGCTGGCAAGCCATTCCAGCGCCACCTTGCGACTGTTGGGCCGCGCCGGCAGCACCTCGGCGCTGTAGCGATCAACCATGGCCGCCAGCAGATTCAAGCCTGCCGACAACCCGGCCTCGCCGTCCCGCTGCAGACGCGCCCACAGGTAATAGGTGAGCACGCGCAGGTCCTTGCACGTGCCTTTCAGTAGCTGTTCCGCCAGCACGATGACCCGCTCGGCGTCCGCGCCGGACAGTTTGTTGACCTCCTCGCGCATGCCCTGGAAATCATCGTCATAACCCGGGTCCTGGCCAGCGGGAGAGTGATCGCTGATCGGTGTCAGCCATGACGCCCACTCCGCAGCGTGGGCCCTGGCCATCTTCACTGCGTCGCGCTCGCCCAGGGTGGTGGCAATCAACCGTTGCAGGCTCATTCGATCACCTCGGCGCGCGATGACGGTTGTGCGCTGGCCATCCCGTTGAGGAAGATCTGTCGCGGCAGTTTGAAATTGCGCAGCGCCAGCAGGCTCATCGGTCCTGCGCCCAGCTCGGTGCGCATGTGCCAGGTCAGGTCCAGGCCGTCCGGCGCCGGCACCTCGATGCGGTAGAGGCTGTCACTGTCCTCCAGCGCGGTGACGGTGGCGGCGTCCAGCAGACGGATCAACCCCCAGACGCCCTGAAAATCCCCATACAAACGCTCGCCGCTGCGCACGCTGGTCCAGGTCAGGCTGGCACCGGGGTGGTCGCTGCTGCCGGGCCAGCCGAAGCGTTGCCAACTCTCTTTCTGATTGAAGTACTGATGCCGCGCGCCGTTGAGCACGAAGGTGGTCTGCACCACTTCGCGCACCGCCTTGCCCTGCAGCTCGAAATTGATGCCCATGCCGCCGTCGGTGTAGAGCACGTCGGCCAGGTGGCTGAGCTGATTGACCGCCGCGAGAAACTTCGGGTTGATCAGCAGGCCCTGACCGTGGGTCGGGTCCACCTCCCAGCGGCCACCGTCCTTGCGCAACACGCCGGTCAGTTCCCGCTGCAGGAACTGCTCGATACGTCCCGAATCCCCACGAATCATCTTGCCCAGCATCGGCAACGAGGCGTCGCTGCCGGTGGCGGCAAAGGGGTAACGGCCGAGAAACGCCTTGTCCCATTCATCAACCACCGCCTGCTGCCACTGCCGGTTCAGGGCGGCCGCCGAGGGCTCGAGCACCTTGCGCCAGGCCTGATCCAGCGGCTGCACGAACAGCGCGTGAGCCACGCCGTCCCACTCCTCGCCGAGGCTGGCGGCCAGCAACTCGCCGTAGGCGCGGGTGTCGGTGAGGTCGATGTTCTTGCCCTGAAACACCGTCTGCGCCATGGCCTGGGTCATGCCCTGGGGATCGGCGGCGTGACTGACCTGCTGCAACTTCAGGCGCACCCGGGTCACGCGGGTCAGAAAGGCTTGCAGGCTGAGGTCGTCATCGCCGCCCTTGCCTTCCGGGTTCTTGCCCAACAACCCCAACAGCGGGCCGAAGGTCGGATCCAGCGGACCGGCTGGCGTGTCGAGCTGCTGGCTGATGGCAGGCACAGGCACCGAGCGCTCGCTGCTCATCAGCTTCTGCGCCGACTGCACCAGCGAGTCCTTCAGCCCCTGACGGCGAGTGCCGGCCTGACCCTGCCAAGCCAGGGTGTTCATGAAGGCAATCAACGGTGACTGACGAACGTCGCTCATCAGCGTCAGTTGGTCGATGACGTCGGCCAGGCTGTCGGCCCGCCGCCATTGCACGCTATTGAGAAACTCAAGCCAGGCGCCGGAGTAATCATGGAAGTAGCGCTCGGTCAGGCGCGCTCTGAGCTGCTCGGGCGAGGTGTCGGCAACGGCACTGTTTTCGCGATCGCTGAGCACCCAGTCAATCTGCTCGCGGCGGGCCTCGACGATGTCATCAATCGCCTGACGCACCTGCCCTTCCCACGCCTGCCGCGTGAACACACCCGGCACACTCGCCTCGGTGAAAAACAACGGCCACGCCTCTTTGTCATCGACCATCTGCTCGAGGTCGAGATCGGGAGCGTGGGTCGCGGCGGCCTCCAGCACCTGCTGATAAAGGCTGGCTTCACCATTGCGCTGGCCCAGTTGCACCAGCAACACCTGCCGCGCCTGGGCCACCAGTGCCTCATCCAGCTCGATACGCCACTGCGGATTGGCCGCCAACTGCTCGGCGTAAAACTGCGACAGCGTCGGCGACAGTCCTTTCCACAAACCCGGCGCCACACCCATGCGCGTCGGCTCGGCATGCCCCAGCGCGGTGACCAGAAACGCGGCGTCAACCTTCTCCGGGCGGGCCATCATCAGGTAGGCCTTCAACTGCACGTAAGCGTTGTGCGCGCCCTTGGCCCGCCGCGGACTGTCGGCAGGCGACGCCACCAGCGATGCCAGCTGGCGCTTGAGGTTCTCCGCCGCCGGGTCCCGCATCAGCCGGTTATTGGCCTCGACATAGCGTGGCCACATTACCGCGAGCAGCGCGTCATTCTGGCTCAGCCCGAAGCGCTGGTACCACGGCTTGCCACGCCGCGCGCGCTCCTTCAGCCGACCCATCTCGAGGATCAGCGCGTTGAGGGCCAGCAACTGCTCATCGCTGTTGCCGGAAGGCCGCACGGCCGCGAGGGACGACTGAACGTCGAGGATCTGCGTGCGGTGGGTGGAAAACGACAGCAGCAGGCCCGTCAACCAGATCAGCATGGCGCCGAGGGCAAGGGCGTAGCTGATGCGCGTGACGGGCCAATTCAAGCGCCGGACGTGGCGAGGTGTGTCCGCGAGCACGCCGGCCCACGCCGGACCCGGCAGCCATTGATTGCCGTGGGACTCGGTCGATAGCGCCGGCAAACTGAACCACAGCCCGCGCAACGGCACGCCCCGTGCAAACTTGCCCAGCAACGGCGTCAACGCATGCCGCCAGCGGGCGATACCCTCAGCTTTCAGGTTGGAGGACAACCGAGAGAGAAAGTCATGGTCAGGATAGACTGCCAGCTCGGCCAGGCCCATCTGATGCATCGAGTCGTCGATGGGGGCCAATATCGTCTGCAGTTGCGAGCCGCGGAAGCGCGGAGGCAGCAGCGACCCAGCGGGGCCCCGTGCGTGCTTTTGCTGCGTCCGATTGCTCTCGCAGACCTCCCACAGGTGCAGCGGCAACTGCCAGCCCAGGGTTCGCGCCAGTTGCTGCAGGCCGGCGACGCCGCTGGCCATTGTCGCGGCGTTGGCGCTTAGCGGTTTATCGAGGGCCCAGACCACGCCGTCCAGACCACGCCGATGGGTTACCGCGTGCCAACGGGTGGCGGTTTTGCAGAGCTGGGATTGCGGGCTGCCGCCCCAGAGCAGCACGGTGTTCCGGGATTCAAGCCACTGGGCGTCGGCAAGGCCTGGGGCGATGGCCTCGATCTGTTTGGGCTCGCCGACGACCAGAATGAAGCGGGTGCGGGTGCGCTGGAAGGCGGTGTACTGGTGGTCGAGGTGCTCCTGGAGTTCAGCGACGCCCGGGAGTTTTTTGGTGTCAGACGTGGAGGACGATTCCTCCGGTGGAAATACGCCGTCACCCTGCCGCCGCTCAACGCTCAGGCGGCTTTTCATCAGCGCCAGGGCACGGGGAAGGGTTTGCACCAGCAGCGCGATCACCATCAGCAACAGAAACGCCGTTATTTGCTGATGTCTCTCCGTCAGTCCGACCCTTACGCCATAGGTGTAAACCAGCCAGCCCAGCGCCGCTGCGAAGGCGACCAGCCATACCGCGCCACCCGCGCGACGCCAGCCATTGCCGATCAAGGATTTCATGCCATATCTCCCGGTGTGACGGTATTGATCCAGCGGCCCGTGTCTTCACTGGCCAGTAGCAACAAGGGTTGCTGCGCGAGTCTGGTCATCTCGATGCCCAGCGCTGCCAGCAGCCAGTGACCGCAAAGGCCCGGCACGCCGTTCATCGGTTCCAGAATCCAGCGATGGTCAACCGACAGCGCTGCACCCTCGCGCGCCGCTGCGGCCAGTAATGGGGTGGTTTCGGGTTGCCAGTCGGCGCGGTCAGCCAGCAGGCCCTTTGCCTGGCGAGCAGTGGCTTGAATCTGGAGGAAGGTGGTGAAGTCGGTTTCCAGCGATTCGATATCGAGTGGCATGGGTCGCAACAGGCGCGCGGCGATGGGCAGCTTGTGGGCTTTGGCGACTGCGTCGGGGCAAAGCAGGAGGGCGGCGAGTCCGTCGGAGTAGGCGTCTTTGCCGTGGGCCTGGACGACGAGGATGAGCTCGACCGCGTCGACTGTGTTTTTAAGTGTTTCTTCCATCCAGGCGAAGGAGAGCTGGCTTGTTACGTGGACGCCGGTGAGGGTGGCCGAAGGAATGAGATCGGACAGGTGCTGCTGGCAGGCGTCAGCCAATGCTGGATGCTCATCCTGTGGCGCATCGGTCAGGACAGTGACACTGAGACTTTCACTCGGTGGCAGCGGCGCCAGTATTGTCGACAGCGAACCCATCAATTGGGCAAGACCCGCCAGGGCCCGGCCCTTTTGGCCCTTCGGCAGGCCAACGATGCGGCGGGCTTTGCCTGAGTGTGGGACAGGCGTATGGGGCGGTTTCATCATCGCCACCGCAGACAAATGCTCGGGCAAAAAAACCAGACCGGCCATGGCCGCCATGTAACGCTGACCCCATTCCGCCCAGGCGACCTGTGCCAGCCGGGACCGCTCCTGCAGCAGCCTGTACTCATCCAGAGCGCCACCGTAGGCGTGCACCCGCGCCGCCAGCGTGAGAATCGCCACCACCAACGGCGAGGCGGTGAGCGCCCATACGTTTAATGCCTGCAATTCAGGCACCACGACGTAGAGCAGGAACATCAGCACAGCCGCTGCCCCCGCTAAAACCACGATCAGCAGCCAGCGAATCGGTGAAGGCGGTTTGGGTGCGAGCCCTGCTTGCACGTATTCACGTTGCCACGCCATCTTCAATCCACCGCCCAGTCAGGTGCGCTGGAAATGACCTGGCAACCGCACAGCGAGTGACAGCCGTCGACCACCAAGGCACGGCCATCTTCGAAGCAGTCGTCACAGCCCTCAATAATGGGATTAACGCCATGTCCCGGTATGGGACACATGACCCTATCCCCCACCAGAGCGACTGCTTTGCCCTGATTGATATGAGTGGACGACGCGGAAATTACCGCTCCTCCGTGGGTGGTCTTGTCACCCAACAATACGAATCCTTGTGACATTGAAAGATCCTTTGTTAATGAATTGATGAAGCTGGGTATTTATTCCGCGCGAGCGGATGCCTGGGCGAGCTGATGCGTTGCGCGTGCGTGTCGTACGTGCCGGGTTTTAACGGTGCGGGCCTGTACTTACCGACCTGATGGCCGATTTAAAGATCAGGTGTGGCAACCTAAGTCATTTCACATCCTCATCGGTTGGCTTCAGCCTTTAAACGAATGGCCTCAAGCGTGGGAAAATCTGGCGTATCGCTGTCATTAGGGCCCGAAGTCCCGTCTGGATAAATAAAGGCAGGGTGAGTTCCGGTGCCTTTGAACTCTGGCTGTTTTGATGTCACGAGATACTTGGCGTGAAGCACTGCCTCAACGTTTATGTTTCGCACCTGGGGAGCCAGGTAAGTCTGGTAAGGCACCGCTTCACCCACCAGATTAAGCCTCTTGACGTAATCCTTCTTTAGGACATCTTTTAACCATGGGTAGTAATTATTCTTTATATCAAGATGGGTGCCCACCACATTTTTAACCCCTTCAGACGGAAAATCCGGATTGTTATGCTGAAACACGACCAGGACATCTCCTCCGGTTCCCACTACCGCACCTTCGCCAATGCGCTCAGGCGATTGAGGACGGACACCAAACTTCACGTAAGCCACGCGCCACCTACACATCCCGCCACCGTCAACAGCGAAATCGGCGTCATAGAAATTGTCTTCCCCGCGCCGTTTTAACGCTACACGCTGCTCCCTGATACTGCCGAATACATCAGGCCCCTCATAAACGTTTTCGCAGATCGTCGATAGATAACCCACGGCCATGGGCGGCGGGACTAACCCTTCCGATACTTTAATTTTCATTGTGACTTTATCCCCCTCCGTGTCCGGATGCAGTTCGTAGTCAAGTGCGCAACCACTGAGCGATGCCAACAACGTAATACTTATGAGTAAAGCGCTGAAGCCTGACGCTTTCTGATTCAGTTGATCGCCCTGAAGATATCTCGTGGCGCTGAGCAATTTCATTGTTTCGCCTCCGGCTTCAAGCGGATTTTCTGCATTTTTTTAAAGTCCGGCTCAAGTTCCCTGTTGGATTCTTCCGTACCGTCGGGGTAGCGAAATGTTGTAGTTACGATTTCGTCAGCGAAACGTTTCTTAGGGGAAGTCGACGTCACGACAAGATCTGAATGCAGCACTGGCTCAAAATAGATGTTTCTTGCATCCCGAGCCCTGTAGGTACGATAACTTTCATACTCTTTGGCCAGATTTACACTCTTATCGTAGTAACCAAGTTCGTAGGCTTCCCTTACCCATGGGTAGTAATCCTTTACGATTTTCAGGTCCGGCCCTTCGATAAACTGATCAACCGTATTAGAGGCCGCGTGCTGCCCGTCGAACTTAACGATAACTGCCCCACCAAAATAAGCCGTTACTTTTTTTGCAAAACGATTGGGAATACGATACACGACTCCAAACTCGACGTTATCTAGTTGCCATTCACATTCACCGCCGCCATCAACGAAAACCTCCGCCTCGTACAGATCTGTTTCTCCCCGCCTCGTGAACTTCGAATTTTGAAAGTTTGACCCTGGAAACGGCACAAGGCCCACACCGGGAAAGTCGATAAATATTCGGCATCTGGCCGACTCGTACTTGGCGAGCAAAGTTTTGGGCTCAAGCTCGGCAGGCACTTTTATAACAATTTTTACCTTTTCGCTGTCGGGCGGTGGCGTTAGAACGTCGTAGTCTTTTACGCAACCGCTTAAGAGAGCGAGCATCGCAAGGCATAAGAGTGTAGTTTTTGCGTATAGCGTCGCGTTGCTCATCTAAAACTCCTTAAAAACAGGTGCAGCACACCGAGCGACTTCATTTGTTTGCTTCACCTGCCAAGCGTATTTTTTGCATTTTAGTAAAATTGGGTACCGACTGCCCATTGGACTCTACTGTCCCATCTGGGTAGTAAAACTGTATGAAATCTCCAATGATGTGTTTCTTTGGCGACACGGATGTCACGACCACATCCGAATGCAAAACTGGCTCAAAATATATGCGCCTCGCCTCCCGAGCCTTATAAGTAAGATAACCGCCACCTTCGCTAGAGAGATTTGCACGCCTGGCATAACCGCCGATAAATTTTTCGCTTAGCCATGGATAGTAATCTTTGACCACTATTAAGTCTGGACCCACCACATTCCTTGTTCTTCCGAAACTGAGCTGCGCATCGTTACCATCAAACTCTATGATGACCGTGCCGCCTGTGCCCTGCGTTACACTTTCCCCGAAGCGACTAGGAATACGGTAGTTGATGCCAAATACGACATTACTAAGACGCCACTTGCAGCGACCGCCTCCATCGATGAATAACCTCGTCTCATAGAACTCTGTGGCCCCACGCTTCGTTAGCTCCGAACCATAACCGTTATATCCTTCAAGGGACTCAGGCCTCCCGTCACCGTCATGGACAACTTTACGGCATATAGCCGAGCGATACATGACTTGCAGAGGTGTCAGCTCCAGTTCCTCAGGCATCTTTATAACGATTTCGACCTTCTCACCATTCGGCTGTGGATTCATACTGTAGTCTTTGGCGCAGCCGCTGAGGAAGGTGAGCAATACGAAGCACAAAACCGAAGTCTTCGAAAATGATTTGGTGTTATTCATGGAGTTTTTCCCGCTACAGGGGGTGGCGCGGTAAGCGATTTCATTTACTTGCTTCCGCTTTCAGGCGGATTTCCTGCATTTTTTTAAAGTCAGCCTCCGATCGCCAATGGGACTGAACGGTTCCATCCGGATAATAAAACTTAGGAAAGTCGCCTTTTACGTTTTTCTTAGGGGCAATTGACCTCACTACGTAATCCCCGTGCAGCACTGGCTCAAAATAGACTATCCGTGCATCCGGCGCGGTATACGTCAAATCGCCTCCATGGACGCCGACAAGACTAACCTGCTTGGCGTAACCATTGATAAAACGCTCGCTCACCAGTGGATAGTAATCTTCTATAACATTCAACACTGCGTCTTTCACGATAATTGGGCTGGAGATTTGACGCTGAGGGTTGTTGGAATCAAATACGACTATCAATCCACCGCCCCACCCAGGTGTCGCATCAACTCCGAATGGAGTGGGTACGCAATATCGAACGCCGAGGTCCACATTGCTCAGACGCCATCTGCAAGGGCCACCGCCGTCGACATATAATTCAGCCTCATACAGATCATTCTTAATTCGCCTTAACATTAGATCGAACCCGTTATAACCATCCAAAGTCTCACGGTGCCCGTGTGCATCATGGGTTACGTGGCGACATATAGCAGACCGATACATTACGCGCATAGGCTTCGCCTCCAAGCCTTCGGGAAGTTTAATACTAAAGAAGACCTTTTCACCCTCCGGCGCTGGTGACATGGTGCGATCCGTCGCACAGCCGCTCACTGAGATAGACAGCGTAAAGCACAGCAAAAAACTTCTAAGCTGACCAGTTACTCCGCTCATTTGTTTATCCCCGCTTTAACGCGATGCTAGCTAGACGTTTGAGAGCTTCGGCGCCGCCGTCCAACTGCTGCGTCGCCTTCAATGCCGTATCAACTCCCTGATGCATCGCAAGAAAAAACTTATTCCGGTCATATTCATCTTTCGGTGAGGAGTTGCCGTATTTTCTCATCTGCTCCTTGAAACGCTTAATCTTTTTCTGCGCGGCAAGCTGTGGTACACGATCAAGTTTGATAGCTGCTAACAGGCGATCAGTGATATGCGTCATGTACTCACCCATCATGTGGTTACCGATACCCAGTAGCCCCCCGGGCTTCATGTTTTCATGAGGTAGGAAGAAGCGCGCTTTTTCCTCGGGAGTTAGGCAGCGCATTAGGGCGCGCTGCGACTGTTCGGCCTGATCATTTTCTGCGCCGCATAAACTGGGCACCAAGTAAAGGCTGGGCCGCTCCGGGAGTCGGGTTTTGACTGTGTTGTAGTAAGGCGCGCCGAGGCCATCTTTGCTGCGGTATGCAGGGTAAGAAGAGCCCCGGCTCTGCGTGTGCTGCTCTACGCGGTAGAACATGGCAAGTTCGCCGTGATGGCCGTATGGATCGCCGAACTTGATCACATTAGTCGCGAGGACTTGGCCCATCGACCATGCGAAACCCAATGTCGTGCCTAACGGGCCGTACAGGTTGTAGAGGTGATTATCGAGGTCAGCTTGAGGTGGCACGCTGGGAATGGTGTCGGTGTCATTTACGTGACGAAAATGACGAATTTCGCTCAACCCCTTTAACGCGCTCAGCGTGAAAGTGCGAGGCATTCCGTACGTGTATAGAAGCGGGTTGTGTGCCTTGAGCGAAGCTGCGTGAATCAATCCCAGAGCACCACCGAGGCTATGTCCACAGATATACAGTTCTCTACCCCCAATGTTTTCGGGGAGATATTGCGCCAGGTGTATGGAATAACAATTTGTCGCAGCGAGGTAGGCAGTTCGAAATCCCAAATGTACCCGACCTTCAAGCGCCATATCTACGCAGGGTACCGATGGCGCACAGCTGGCTTTCACCTCAGGCAGGACAGGACGGAAGGTTAGGTCTGTAGCAAGATCGGGCGCATGGAGGCGGTCAAAGTCGGTACCGCGCCATGCCACCAGCACTTGCGTGGCGTTTATGACGGAAAAAAGTTGGGTGTCACCTTGGGGAGGTATTGCGGTCGCGGTGTTCATCTTTACGCAGGAGGCATAACGGTCATTGAATGAAACGTCGGTGACCAGACAGGGCCAGTTTTTCCCCCCATCCCAAACCCTAGGAGTTCTCGACAGATCAAGACACTGCTCGGCAAAAAAATACGCAGGCGAGCCGAATAAACCCTTCGGACGGTTGCTGTACGACAGGATACTCATCAGCCCCAAGTTGTAGGCATTCGCCAGGCTGTACTCAGGCTGATGATGCAAAACCAACGACCACGCACGCAGTGGGCAAACTTCCAAGACATGCCGGCAGTTCAGCGCTTCGTATTGCACCGTAAACCCTGAAAACTCAGCGTCCGGGAAATGATAAGCCGGCGGCGGATCCAGCTCTGGCCAAGGCGGATTGAACGCCGGCAGCTCATCACACAACTGCCCTATTCGCAGGTAGTGATAGGCATGCCCCTGCTCAAGTGCCTGTTTTTCCACCGGCGAAAATCCGGGACGCTGCTTTCCGTACAGAGGTTTGCTGTCACTTGCACCTGGCCGCTCGGGTTCCGGGCGCACAGCCCGCAACCGCCGCTGTTTCAGGACGTCAGCCAACGGCGCTGCCGGCATCAGCAGTGTCACGTCGAGCGGATAAAGATCCTCAAGTCGAATCACACCCTGGGCATCGGTGCTCCCCGAGTACTCAGCAACGCAGCCATCCCGCACTGCCTGATTGGTCGCCCGCCACGGCAGATTAGCCAGCGGCGCGCCGAGCTCGTCCACCATTTGAAATTCAACCCAATGGGTTTTCTGCGGGCCGATAGCCACAGGCTTGTAGGTGCAAAAGATATCCGTCTGGTGCTGTCTGTCTTTCATGCCGGGTCCTTCCTGATTGAAGATTTGATGCGGTGATAAATTGTCGCGGCCCATTGCTTGGCGGCAGGCGTTGTGTCGTTAGCCGTTGCGATGCAGATCGCAAACCATCCGGGCGGCGGGGCCCCTGAGCGGTGGTCACTGCTCATCGGGCTTGTCATTGGGAAACTCGATCACCACGTTCCCCGGCAATAACGTGTGAACCGGGATGGTCCTGCCGTCCTTGTCTGTCACGCCGGGGAACAGCTCGCCCTCCTGGGTGGTGATCAGGTAACGGGCGAAGGGCGCGTAACCCTTATCGGGTTCGCTGAGGGTGTAGCCGGCGGCGTAGCCCGGCGGTATCGGCGTCGCCGGGGTGGTCAGTGTGGTGGCACCGCCCTTTAGCACGTACGCGGCCCGGTGATGGATGTTCCCTGGCGCGCCCAGCTCGATTTCGCCATCCTTGATGCGGATGAATGCGCCGCCGCAGCTGAAGATGATTTCCTCGGGCGCACTGATCTCGACACGGCCGGCCAGGCTTTCAATTTTTATCTGGTCATTCGCCAACGCGTGCACCGCGCCGCCGTAGGCGTGGAGCTGCATATCCCCATCCACGGCTTTCAGGTCGAAACCTTTGGTCACAGCGCACAGGCTGATCGCACCCTCAGCCGTGCCGGTGATGTCATGTCCCGCGCTGATGTTGGTCGAGCGCGACGACGTGATGGCGACGCTTTCACGGCCCGAGGACAGCAAAACAGCCTCGGGACTGACCACGCCTATGCCGGCCGGTGCATGCAGTAAAAGCCCGGGCTCGGTCAGGTTGGTCAGGGCCGCGGTGAGTTGTTCGTGGCCGCTCGTGTCGGCGGCAACGGCCTGGGCACTCCGCGCGGCTTGAGCCATGGACCGGGCCAACGACAGTGCGCTTTCAAGCTGCTCGATTGCAGCGTCCATGTCGAGCTGCTGACCGTGGGCCTTGGTCTGTTCATCCGCACTGATTAACACCCCGCTTCCCGCCCGAATCGCGCCCCAGCCATCGGTGCGCAGTTCAAAGCCTTCGCCGCGCTTATCCTTCTCGTTGTCGACCAGATGGCCGAGATTCAGCTGGCTCTTGCCGCTGTGCTCGGTGCTGAGTTTGATGTGTTCCTTGCCGCGATCGTCCTCCATGCGCAGCTTGTTATTGGCCGGGGTCCGCAGCACGTTGCGTTTGTAATCGCTGCGCAGCAGCGTCACATGATCGGGATGGCGACTGTCATGAAGCGCATGGGCGATGTAGGGCCGGTCCGGGTCGCCTTGCTCGAAGGCAATCGCCACTTCGGTGCCGCAGATCAGCGGCAGGTGCAGGCCGTGGGTATCGCCCGCATAAGGTCGGGCGAGGCGCAACCAAAGGCTTTCCTCACCCACTTCCCAACTGTCGCGATCAAACAGAAAGCTGACCTTATAGCGACCTTCGCGGTCGATGTGGCTGTAGGGATCGTTGGCCAGCGAGCTGGTGACCCGCGCCGGGACGGTGCCGGCAATTTGCGGTTTCGCCAGCAACGGCGGCCGAAAACACACGCTCTCGGAATACGGAATCGCTTCAAAGCTCAACTCAAAACTGCGATCCCGCGCCGCACGCAACCGTAGCCTAGTGAGCACCGCCCCCGGCTCAAACGCCTGCGGCGCCCCACCGGAAATCGCCAGCACCTGGGCCAATCCCAAGGACGCACTGCTGCTGATACCACTCAGGCGAGTTTGGTTATTCAGATACCGCTCATGCCGCAACCGTCCATAGAAAAACCCGCTTTCACCTTCTAGATCTTCATCCTGATCCAGCTTGTCGCCGAGCACCTTGTACGGCTCGCCATAGTGATAAGCCTCGCCGTAAGTCGTGGTATCACCTCGCGTCTGATCGACATCGCCATCCAGCCAGGCACTCGCATCCCGATGGTGATAAGCCCGAAAATGAACGCTCTGCTCCACCACCTCATGACTGACCTGCAGCCCCCAAACCCCGTCCGCGCCGCTGCTGCCCAACCCGGACTGCGGCCGAAACGGCAAGCTCACACGCGGACGAACGTAATGCCGCTGATCATCGTGAAACTCGACGACCTCGATACCCAATCGCTCGTTGTTGCTAAAGCGGTACCAGATCCCCACCTCGGCCAATAAGCGCGACATAAACGCCAGATCGCTCTCGCCGTACTGCATCACCTGCTCGCGCGTCGGGTACTCCCGCACCAGCGAAAACAGAAAGTCCTGCCCCTGGAAGTCATGCCGCGCGCGCAGAATGCTCTCGACAATCTGCGGCACCGACTGATGCTGATAGATCCGGAACTGCCGTCCACGGGCCAGCAATGCCAGGCGCGGTTCCAGTGTCACTTCATAGCGCGCCTCGTCAGCGGAACCGGACAGCCGCTTGAAGCCGGTGATGACCCCATGCAACGTGCGCAGCGGTTTAACCGATGGCACCGGCAAGCCAGGAATAGCCATCGGCAACGTGTGGGCCGCCGGATGCAGACTGAACTGCGCATCCTGCCCGAGCATCCGCTCGGCGCCGATGTCCCGATCAACCGAGGTCAATTCCACGCGGTAATGAAAAGGCTGACTCAGCCGTTCCTCACCCTCAAAGGCCAGCACCTCCAGCGCCACCGGCAGGTTATGAACGGTAAGCTTGTGACGGCTATGGTCGAAAAACACCCCGATGGCATCGTTCATCATTCGCCCTCCACCGAAACCTGGGACCCGACAAACTCAAGGGTGATGCCGTCTTCCTCACAGTGCCCCAGCACCACGCCCCGCGTCGCCAGTCGCGCCGCCTGGCGCTGCAAGAGCTGTTGACTCAGCACCGGCAAAATCTGCTGGTTGAGCAGGCTGTCGATGTTTCGCGCGCCGCTGTCGGGCAGCAGGCACGCCTCCACCAGCGCGTCATGCAGGCGTTCGTCGATCCGGCATTCCAGCCCGTAATGCCGGCGCAACCGCTCCGCCACTTTGCCCAGCTTGATGGCGACGATGCGTTTGAGCGCAGGCGCCTGCAGCGGTCGATAGATCAGCGTCTGAAAACGCGCCAGCAACGCCGGCTGGAAGTGCTCGCGCAGCACTGGCCGCAGTTGCTCGTGCACATCTGCGTCGGGCGCTTCGGGGTTGGCCAGCAGGCAGTCCTGCAACAGGTCGCTGCCCAGGTTGGAAGTCATGACGATGACGGTGTTGCGGAAGTCAATTTCGCGCCCTTCGCCGTCCCGCATGAAGCCCCGATCGAAGACCTGATAGAACAGGTTGAGTACGTCGCGGTGGGCCTTTTCCACTTCGTCCAGCAGCACCACGCTGTAGGGTCGCTGGCGCACCGCTTCGGTGAGCACGCCGCCCTGGCCGTAGCCGACGTAACCCGGCGGCGCGCCTTTCAGCTGGCTGACGGTGTGGGCTTCCTGATACTCGGACAGGTTCAGGGTGATCAGCGATTTCTCGCCGCCAAACAGGGTGTCGGCCAGCGCCAGGGCGGTTTCGGTCTTGCCGATGCCGCTGCTGCCGACCAGCAGGAACACGCCCAGCGGCGAGTCTTCTTCGGTCAGGCCGGTCTTGGCGGCGCGCAGTCGCTGGGCCATTGCCGTCAACGCGCGGTCCTGACCGATGACGCGAGACGCCAACGACTGCTCCAGAGCCAGCAGGCTGGCCTGTTCATCTTTCAGCAGGCTACTCAGGGGCACGCCGGTCCAGTCGGCGATGACCTGAGCGACGCTGCGATCGTCGACGTCCAGCGACAGCAGCGGCACATCGCCCTGGACCGCCTTGAGCTGGGCCTGTAAATCCGCGCAGGCATCGGGGTCGAAAACCTCGGCACTGCGTGCGGCCAGTAACCTGCGCGCGAGATCGAGTTCGTTGGCGTGCTGGTCCTGCAGTCGCCCCAACTCATCGCTCAGGGATAACAGTTGCTCGGCGATGACCGCCAGACGCTCATCGGCGTTGCGTCCGTTGACGCGCTGATCGTCTTGCAGCGCCTGGCGTTCCTGCTCCAGCGCGGACTGCCGGGCCTTGCTTGCAATCAGCGCCTGGGGCTGGCAATCCAGGCTCATGCGCACCCGGGCGCTGGCGGTGTCGAGCAGGTCGACGGCTTTGTCCGGCAACTGCCGACCGGGCAGATAGCGGCGCGAGAGCACCACCGCCGCCTGTATCGCCGCGTCCTCGATGTGCACGCCATGATGGCTGGCGTAGCGGGCCTTCAACCCGCGCAGCATGACCATCGCCGTGGCGTCATCCGGCTCGTCGACCTTGACCGTCTGGAAGCGCCGTTCCAGCGCCGGGTCACGCTCGAAATACTGCTTGTATTCGCCCCAGGTGGTGGCCGCGATGGTGCGCAGTTCGCCACGGGCCAGGGCGGGCTTGAGCAGATTGGCAGCGTCGGCGCCTCCGGCCTGATTGCCCGCGCCGATCAGCGTGTGGGCTTCGTCGATGAACAGCAGCACCGGATGCTCGGCCTGCTGCACGGCCTCGATGACGTCTTTGAGGCGTTGCTCAAACTCGCCTTTCACTCCCGCGCCGGCTTGCAACAGCCCCAGATCCAGCGTGCGCACGCTGACCGGTTTCAGGCTGGCGGGCACGTTGCCTTCGACGATGCGCAGGGCCAGCCCTTCGACCAGCGCGGTTTTGCCGACGCCGGGTTCGCCCACCAGAATCGGGTTGTTCTTGCGACGGCGGCTCAAGATGTCGATGACTTGACGGATCTCGTCGTCACGGCCCAGTACGGGGTCGATCTCGCCGTTGCGCGCCTTCTCGGTGATGTCTTGGGTAAATCTTGCCAGCACCGGGTTCTCCGCCGCTGAATCCGCGGACGACATCCCCACCGCAGCACAATCCGGCGCAAGATTCAGACCCGATCCCGGCGCAGGTACCGAACCCGCACGCTCATCGGAATGCTCGTCAAGAAACGGCAGCAAGTGACGCAACTGCACCTCGCTCAGGCTGAGCAATGGCCAGGCCGCCACGCATGCGAGGAGGTCGGGAGACTCGATCAGCGCCGCCAGGACGTGGGCCGAGCGCAGTTGCTCGTTGTCCTCGTCCAGCGAGGCGTGCACCCAGGCGTTCTTGATCAGCCGCTGCAATTTGTCGCACAGCTGCGGCTTGGCCTGGACACTGCGCGGCAGGCGGTCGAGGTGGTCGAGCAAGCCGGTCCACAGCGCTTCGATGTCCCACTCGTAACGCCGGCCGATCAGCACCAGATCGCCGTCGCCCTGCCCCAGCAGTTTCAGCAGCCAGTGCTCGATGGTGATGTGGCCGTGGCCGCGGCTCTGGCACAGCGTTGCCGCCGCGCTGAGGGCCTGGGCGCAGAAAGGGTTGAGGCGGCGAAGCAAACGGGAGGAGCTCTGTGCCATGGGTCATCGTCCTTGAACGGAAGGAGTAAGGAGCGGCGACGAGACCGTTGAGCGGTCGGCGCCTCGCTGTGTTGTCTGGGGAAACGTGCCGTGTCGATGTGCTTGGCGCAGCGCCCGCGAACGGACGCTCATCCCAACACACCGCAGCCGGCAGACCGGCGTGCAAACGCTGCCTGTCTGCCGGCCTTGCAGCGTCAGGCGGTCTGGCGTTCGTTCCACGAATCGGAGTGGATGATGTTGCCGTCCTTGTAGGTCCAGGTGACCTTCTCGTAGCGCAACTCGACCATCTCCAGGTGGTTGTGCTTCTCCTTGGCCGGGTCCTTGACGTCGTGCATTTTCGGCGCGACGCGCACGACCTTGACGTTCTCCAGCAGGGTGTTGAAGTACTCGACTTCCTGGCCCGCGTCGTCGATGCGGTACCACTTGAACTCGGCGCTTTTCAGGGTCTGGCCGGTGCCGACCGCCTTGTACAGGTACGGGCTGCTGGCATCGATTTCCTTGGTGAACAGGAACGGCGTGTGCACGCGGGCGCCGGTCAATTTGCCGGTGTTGTTGTCGGTGGGGATGTACACGCTGTGGTCCTGGGCGACCACTTCGACGCTGCCTTCCCGGGACTGCACGTTGACCGAGCCCTTGATGTCAGCGCCGCCGTCATCTTTGAGCCAGAGGTAAACGGGAATTGCCATGTGAAACTCCTTGCTTGGGTTATCGAGTGCCGCGAAATGCGACGGGGGTAGCCGGTCCGGCCCCGGCAGAAAGCGACCCGCAGGCCCCCTCTTCCGGCACCAGACGGATGTCGACGCGGCGGTTGGCCCTGCGTCCGTGTTCGGTGTCATTGCTGGCAATCGGCTGACTGGCGCCGAAGCCCTGCACGGCAAAGCAACTGCCGGGAATGCCGCCCATGCGTTGCATCCAGTCGCGCACCGAGGCGGCGCGGTCGCGGGACAGGCGCAGGTTCTGCTCCTCGCTGCCGGTGGCGTCGGTGTGCCCGGTGACGACGATCAACCAGCCGGGTCTGGCCTTGATGCCGACCAGGGCGTTGATCAGCACCTGGGTCGAGTCCGCCTTGAGTTCGGCGCTGCCGATGTTGAACAGCGACAGCGTGTCCAGCCGCACCGGCCCGGGCACCTGCGCCGTCTCGGTGGGCGCCCGGTAACGGCCGATGGCGTGCCAGACGCTGATACGCAGCTGTTCGGCGCGGTACAGGCCCAGGCCAAGCGACCGAGGCTCGCCGTAACGGTAGTAGTCATCCAGACGCCCCGCGTCATCGTGCAGGACGTTGAACGCCGCTTCGCGCAGGGCCACGGCCTGCTGATCCTCGCGGGCGGTTTCGTTGATCGATGCGTAGCGGCGCAGGTCGTCACCCACCTGACGGATCAACAACGTGTTCTGCCGGGCCGAGCTCGACATGGCGACGACGCCAGCGAAGACTGTCAGCCATATGCCGATGACACTGGCGCGCCTCGCTGCGGTGTTGCCGGTGCGCCTGGGCAGCAATTCCAGCAAAGGGTCCGGCGCGGGCAACACACCGCCCGTGTCGATCGTCGGCTGAGTCGGCACCAGCGCAGTTTTTGCCTGTATCCAGTGCTGCCAGACGCTGCCGGGCATGGGGTCAGGCAGACGCGCCACCTGGCAGATTGCGTAGGCCACTGGCGACGGCGCGCGATGCCGGCCTTTGCGTGCGAAGTGCGGCGCGACGTACTGAGCAAGCCATGCGGCGTGGGTGTTCATCTGCACGGCGAGTTGCATGCGTTCGGTGAGGACGGCGGCGTCTTGTCTTTGCCAATCCTCGACGCTGACGCAGGTGCCGTTGTTGCGCACCCGCGCGGAGGGGCCGCCATTTTCCCAACTGAACCAGACGGCTTCGGCGCCCGAACTTCCCTCTTCCCGGCTCAAGCCCGTCCCACGAACCTCGTGCGGCCCCGGTGAGGTGTGTTGATAGCTCACTACCCACAACGGCAACGTCTGCGCACGCCTGCGGATCACCGACAGCTGATGAGTCAGCGCACGAAGCTGGCCGGCCAGCATCGCGCTGTCCGCGTGCTGGGCTGGATTGATGACGAACATGACGCTGAGCTGCCCACGCCATTGCGGACGAACCGCCAGCAGCACAGTGGCCATACCGGGCAACCGCTCGACGCTCGGCACCCAGACGTAACACCCGCTAGCCGTCTTCCGTACGACGGTTTGCCCGGCGATATCGGCCTCGGCATCAACAGCAAAAAGCGCCGCCGCCCCCTCACCGCACACCAGCACCACAGGCAGCCGGTATTCACTGCCCGGCAAGGTCCGAAACGCTTCCAGCCGCAGCGAATCACCGAGACGGGTAGAACGTCGACCCGCCAGCAGCCAGCCCCCGACCACCAGCCCCAGGGCGCCCGCCGCCGCCAGGGCTTGAACGACCGGGCTCAGCGGCAACACGCTGATCAACATCAGCGCCAGGCATCCGGACCACAGGGCCAGTGCACGCATCAACTTGAGTGTCATGGGCGCGTCACACCCGCTCGGTCACAAGGGAGGCGACCAGCGCCGCCAGGTGCGAATCCAGCAACCACCAGATGCCGGCCAGCAGCAAACCCGCCGCCAGCAGGTGCAGCAGCGGCGCGCGCAGCCAGCCCGGCAACGGCTTGCGGCCCCGTGCGTCGATCCACGTGGGCAAGGCCTGATCCAGGGTCACTGGCGCCACTCGGGCGGTCAACTCGGCCATCAACTGCTGCCGCTCGGGGTGGTCTGGCTCCTTGTAGCGACCGAGAAAGCCCAGCATCAGGACGCGGTGATACACCCTCCGCACACTCGGGTCCGGAGACGGCTCGTGCAGCACTTCACGCATTTCTTCGTACAGAAACTGCCCCGCCTGATGACGTCCGAAGTAATGCGCCTGCAGCGGTTCATGGGTCCATCGGGCGCGGGCACTGGCATCCGCGTGGACCAGCACGGTTTCATCCAGCAGCGCACAGTGGGCGTGGCTGATGAAGTCGACACTGCGCTGGCTGACACCGGCCTGTTTGAGGGCATCGCGGACCTCCACCACGTACCGGGTGCACAGGTTCCACAGCGCATCGCTGTCCGGGGTGGACGCGCCATGGCGCAACTCGACCACCAGCAGGTAACTGTCCTGCAGCAGTTGATCAACATTGACGGGCTGGGTAGCCGACTGGCTTTTCATTGGCCGGCTCATGAGCGCAGTACCGCAAACAGCTCAAGCTTCACGTCCGGCAGCGTCGCCGGCACGTAGAACGCGCAGACCCCTTCGGCGAGCACCGCCTGACCGCTCGGATGGACAAAGTCGAGGGCGAAATACTGGTTCTCGAGACGCAGCGGAATCGCCGCCGGCACGTGACTGAGGGGCTGCAGCGGAACGCCGTCCAGCGCGGCATTGATCAACCGATCGACGTCGTCCGGGGTGCCGACCTTGCACAGCCGCGGGAACTGCGCCTGCAGTTGCGCCGGCGCCTCGCGGCAGCGCACCGACAGGTAAAAGTCAGCGGCGTCGGCCTCACGCAGGCGCGGGTCATTGAACGTCACTTGCCAGCGACCGGGGAGCACCCGCTCCAGCTCCAGGGCGATCACCCGCGACGGCAGACTGGCTTCGAGCAGCGTCGAGATCATCTGCATCAAGGGCGGAAACACCGTTTCCAGCGCTTCGTGACGGTAGGCCGGAATAGCGTCAACGTCGTGTTCGAGGGAAAACGTCAGTAGCGCCCCTGCCAGCTTCACCAGTTCCAGATAGACCTGCTCGGGATGGCGCGCCGGGCTGGCTTTGAAATCGGCGAGCACGGGTTGGTAGGTATTGAGCGCGTTGAGCAGCCAGAACAGCGAAACGTCGGCCACCGCGAAGTCGGCCATGCGCTGGTTGCTCTCACGGCGCATGCCCATCAAGCGTTGACGCTTGGACGCCAGCTGGGTCAGCAGATTATCCAGCTGAACCTGCAAGCCCGTATGCCCGGCGAAGCTCAACAACGGCGGAACGAACGCCTCGTCCAGGCACACCCGGCCCTGGCCGTCACGCACCAGCCGGGCCACGGAACAGGTCAGGTAATCGGCGTTGTCATCGCTGGCCAGACGCAGGCTGAGCAGGTGCTCGAGCACACCGATCGACTGTTGATCGTCGCCGTAGAGATCCTGCACCTGCCGCCAATCCTGGCGGTAACGCACCGGCCGGTCAGCGCGAGCGCCTTCGAACAGACAATTGCCACCGTTGGCCTGCTCCAGCGGCAGGCACAACAGCACCGTCGCGCCCTGCTCCGGGTGGATCTGAATCTGTTCGAGGGCCAGCGCGGCGGGCAGTCGATCAACGCTGTCGGTGTCGATCAAGGTGCCATCCGGCAACCGCACGCGCAGCGCGGACGCCTTGAGTTTGCCCAGCCGTAGCGCCTCACCATCGAAGGCCGCTGTCTGCACGCCCCACGGGTGAACCCGCGACAGATGGGCGATGCATTCGTTGGTCCAGGCTTCCCAGCGCGCTTGCTGCTGGAATTGCTGCTGGGACAACAGCGCCCCGGCAGCCCAGAGAGGTCGGTCGATTTTCATGTTGTGCTCACCTATGGCCGACGTCAGGTTTTGGCTTTGGGCATCTGGGAAACCAGCGAGAGATTCACGTCCATGCCTTCCACCTGGAAATGCGGCACGGCGTACAACTTCACGCGGAAGAAGCCGGGGTTATCGTCGATGTCCTCGACTGTTACCCGGGCGTCGCGCAGCGGATGCGAGGCCTGCAAGTCATCCCCCGGATCAGTCATTTCGGTGACCAGCCCGCTGATCCACTTATTCAGTTCCAGTTCCAGCAGACGCCGGTCTTTGGTGGTGCCGATGTTTTCCCGCTGAATCAATTTCAGATAATGAGCAATGCGCGACAGCAGAAAGATATAAGGCAGGCGCGAGTTGATGCGGCTGTTGGCCGTGGCATCGGCGGTGTCATACAACGCAGGCTTTTGTGTCGAATTGGCGGAGAAGAAACAGGCGTAGTCGCGATTCTTGTAATACGAAAGCGGAATAAATCCCAGGTTGGCGAATTCAAACTCCCGGGTTTCCGGAATCATCACCTCCGACGGGATCTTCACCTGACTGCCGGTGCCGAGGTCATATAAATGAATGGGCAGATCCGTCACGGCACCACCGGACTGTGGCCCGCGAATCTGCACACACCAGCCGTTTGCAACAAAACTCTTCACCATATTGGCAGCGAAGGCAAAAGACGCATTGGTCCACAGGTACTTACTGTGATCGGTGCCTTTGACACTTTCCACATAATTGAAGCTGCGCACTGGAATGGTGTCCGGCCCATAGGGCAACCGTCCCAGCACGCGCGGCATGGTCAAACCGATATAACGGGAATCGTCAGTGTCGCGGAATGACTTCCATTTGATGTATTCCGCACGATCAAAGTAATTACCGATGTCTTTGATGGCGGCCACTTCTTCCATGGTTTCCTTGCCGAAGAAGGCCGGCCCCACCGAACCAATGAACGGCATATGCGCTGCCGCCGCCACTTTCGATATATTGCGAAGCAGCGCGATATCCTGGGGACTGCGATCAAACTCATAACTGGAAACAGCCGCGGCAATGGGTTCACCGCCGGGCGTGTCGTATTCCTGGGTATAGGTGTGCATGTACAGACCGCTCTGGGCGATCTCGGGGGCATCTTCGAAATCCTGGACCAGATGGTCCTTGCTGATGTCCAGCAACTCGATGCGCACGTTCTGTCGGAAGTCCGTCTGATCGATCAGCGATTTAACGCCGCGCCACGTCGACTCCACCCGCTGGAAGTCCGGATGGTGCATGACGGCGTCGAGCTGGCGGCTGATCTGCGCGTCCAGCGAGGCGATGTGTTCGTCCAGCAGGGTTTTGTCGAGGCGCTGGACCTTGCGCGACGATGCCTTGAGCAGGTTGAGGAACACGCTGACTGCGGCGGTCACGCGCTCGTCGGCGGAGATCTCCGACAGCGCTTCGTTGTTCTGAAACGCGTCAATGTCGCCCAGGGACGAAACCGGACTGAGGTTGATTTTTGAAAACAGCGTGTTATAGACGCCGGTGCTTTCTTCGGACAAAACGGTGCCACCGCCTGATACTGCGCAAGAGTGTTTCGAGGACATGTTTGATACCTGCTATCAGAGACCCGGGTAATTAATGCTCTGGGGGTGCCGCGAGCATTGCCAGTTCGGCGCGTAACTCGTCACTGAGCGTTTCGTCTTTGACGATGCGTTCAAGCTCGTGACGGAAGGTTGCGTTGTCCAACAGGTTTGATTTGAGGTCGCGCAGCAAATTGCGGGTTGCCAGCAGCGCGCGCAATGACGGTATTTGTCTGGCCACGTGTTCCGGTTCAAAGTCTTTCATCTTTTCGAAATTCAAATCCACTGAAGCCTCCGAACCGTCGTCGGCAAAGGTATTTTCAACGGTGAGTTTCAATGCAGGGGCAAATTCTGCCAGCACACTGTCGACATTATTTTTATTGATATTGATCTTGGTACGTTCGGACAGGGGCCGATCTTCCCGGCCATTGCTGTAATCCCCGAGCACCATCAATTTCAGCGGCAATTCGACTTTTTTCTGCGCGCCGCCGGTGTGCAAATCGAGTTTTATATTGACCCGGGCTTTGGGCACTTCATTTTGAAAGCTGTTTGAAGCCATAACTCCTCCGTCGAAAATACCACACGTCACAAAGGGGAATATCGGGATCGCAGGGCCTTTTTATCAGCCGAACGTCCGCGACCCAAGCGGTCAAGTTTTAACAAGTGTGAGCAAAGAATGGGCTGATGAAGTTTTCATCGAATTCGGGAAGCGGCAAGGCTAATGCCCTACGAATAAAAACTCTACCCACAAAGACAGGTCGAGAGCTGTCCTACGGAAGTCTAGAAACTTTCCTACAAAGTAATCCCAGATAGTGGAACGGCTGCAGAATTAAAACTTGGCGCAATGCAGTGGCGGGGGATTTTAAAGTACAGATATAAAAAAACCGCAAGCGGTTGAACAGCATCAGCTGTGCAACACGCCTGCGGCTATTTCGAGCGAATGAATCAGAAGATGTAGTCGGTGGTCAGGAACGTCGACTCACGGTTATGAATGATGTCGCTGATCAGCGCCTTGTTGCTGTCCTGGAACTTGGTTGCCACCAGCGTGCGGATCGAGAACACGCGCAGTGCGTCGTGCACCGACAGGGTGCCCTCGGCCGAATTCTTGCGACCGTTGAACGGGAAGCTGTCAGGGCCACGCTGGCACTGGGCGTTGATGTTGATGCGCCCCACCTGATTGGCGAACGCATCGACCAGACGCCCGATCTGCTTGGAGTCGTTGCCGAAGATGCTCAACTGCTGGCCGAAGTCCGAATCCAGCACGTACTCGATCACCGTCTCCAGATCGCGGTACGCGACCACCGGCACCACAGGCCCGAACTGTTCTTCGTGATAGACGCGCATGTCCGGCGTGACCGGGTACAGCACCGCCGGGTAGAAGAACTGCCCGTGGGTCGTGCCGCCGCCTTCGTTGACCACCTTGGCGCCTTTGCTTACAGCGTCGTCCACCAGACCCTGCAGGTAGTCGGTCTTGCCAGGTTCAGGCAGCGGCGTCAGTGAGACGCCCGGCTCCCACGGCATGCCAGGCTTGAGCTGGGCGAGTTTTTCCTCGAACTTCTCGAGAAAACTGCCGACCACGTTTTCGTGCACGAAGAGGATCTTCAACGCCGTGCAACGCTGGCCGTTGAACGACAGCGAGCCGGTAATGGCTTCCGTCACCGCGTTGTCCAGATTCACATCCGGCAGCACAATGCCCGGGTTCTTCGCGTCCAGGCCCAGCGCGGCGCGCAGACGGTGCGGCTTGGGGTGGAGCTTTTTCAGAGCGCTGGCGGCCTTGTTGGTGCCGATGAAGGCAAACACGTCGATCTTGCCACTGGCCATCAGCGCGCTGACGGTCTCGCGGCCGCTGCCGTAGATCACGTTGATGACCCCGGCCGGGAAGCTGTCGCGGAACGCTTCGAGCAACGGGCGGATCAGCAGCACGCCGAACTTGGCAGGCTTGAACACCACGGTGTTGCCCATGATCAGGGCCGGAATCAGCGTGGTGAAGGTCTCGTTCAGCGGATAGTTGTAAGGGCCCATGCACAGGGTCACGCCCAATGGGACGCGGCGAATCTGGCCGAGGGTGTCCTGTTCCAGTTCGAAGCGGCTGGAGCGGCGGTCGAGTTCCTTGAGGGCATTGATCGTGTCGACGATGTAATCGCAGGTGCGGTCGAACTCTTTCTGCGAGTCCTTGAGGTTCTTGCCGATCTCCCACATCAGCAGCGTGACCACTGCATCACGCTGCTCGCGCATCAACTTGAGAAAGGTCTCGACGTGATGAATGCGGTCGGCGACGCGCATGGTCGGCCAGGCGCCCTGGCCCCGGTCGTAGGCGTTGACGGCGGCGTCCAGCGCAGTCATCGCGGTGTCGGCGTCCATCAATGGCGTGCTGCCCAGCACCACGGACTCCAGGCCCGCATCGGTCTTCAGCGAAACCGGGCTCAACACCGGCGCCAATGGCCCGTGCCACTGATGCAGTTCGCCGTTGACCAGGTAATCACGCTGCTCGATGGCGGGGCCTGCGCGAAACGGCTCAGGGATCTCGTCGGCGCGCGGGTACAGGTTGTCCAGGCGGTTTTGCAGGGTCATCTCATTTACCTCTTCCAGTCGGTCATCGTGCCAAACAGGCTGGACACACTACGCCACAGCCGCCGCCGAATGAAAAGCGTCGAGACACCTGTCACATCCGGGTGACATGCATCATGCATGGCGTCCCCACGCCAGAAGCCCGCCTACCCCACCGCCGTCTGGTTGCGCCCCGATGCCTTGGCCCGGAACAGCGCCTTGTCTGCGAGGGCCAGCAGCCCATGCAAGTCCTGATCGAGGTGGTTCAACGCTGCGACGCCCAGGCTCGCGGTCACACCTTCCTGGTGCTGGCAGGTGATGTCGGCGATGGCCGAGCGCAGTCTCTCGGCAATGACCCGGGCCACCTCGATCGGCGTGTTGGCCAACAGCAGCGCGAATTCCTCCCCGCCCAGGCGGCCGCTGACATCTGCGTCGCGCACGGATTGACGGATGACACTGCCGATCTGCCGCAAGACCTCGTCACCGGCCTGATGACCGTGGCAATCGTTGATGCGTTTGAAATGGTCGATGTCCAGCATCAGCGCGCAGAGCGGAAGATGGGCCTGCTTACAGGTTTCGTACACGCCTTCGGCCCGATGGAAGAAGGCACGGCGGTTTTGCAGTCCGGTCAGCTCGTCTGTCTGCGCGGCATGGGCGGCGATGCGATGGGCATGTTCCATTTCGCGGCTCAGGCGAAAAGCCCGTTCCATGGCCTGGCACAATTTGCGCGTCGCGCTGACCACGAATCCGGCAAAGATGAGCGACGCAACCGCCATCCCCTGTTGCGCGGTGTGGGGCTGCAACAGCAGCCAGATCGAGCACGGCATCAACACCAGCGCAATCGACACCAGGGTCATCGAGCGGTACGCCGAATAACAGGACACCGCACTCACCGACATACCCACGGCAAACAGCAGCACCAGCGTCTGGATCAGCAGATCCCCGGCCTGCATCAGCGCCAGCGCGCCGCTGCCCCAGATGCCGGCCGACAACACCAGCGTGGCCCAGTAAGTGGTTTCCCAGCGCTCGGGGGTCCGCGCGGTTTCCGGCACCCGAAAATAGGTGATTAACATGATCAGGCGCAAGGTGGTCGAGGCACCCAGCAGCCCCAGCCACCCGAGAATCAGCGAATGTTCCAGGCGCTCCCAGCAGATCCACGAGAGCATCGCGGCCGCCAGCGCGCTGCCGAACACAGAGAAAAAACTCTGACGGAAAAGCAACTGCAAACGATCGTTGCGCACTTGGGCCTGTATCAGGGCCTCGCGCGCCGGTTGAGAATCATGGAGGTACATCGAATTCGCCCGACCCTGGCACTGGAAATGGGCCGATTGTGGCATCGTGCTATGACGCTTAACAACTCGCGCGCCAATTAACTTACACCTAACGAAAAGCAGCGTCACAGATCGTTGCCGGACACCCCTTCAACCCCTCTGAAACGGGCGTTCCGGACGAGCGTCGTGGTTACTGACCCAATAGCTCGATCAGCCTCAGCGCATTCCCGGTAGCGGCGCCGCTGGCAGTGTTGTCAAAAATACACCACGTCGGCGCGCCGCTTTGCGATTCAGCCTTCAGCTCGGCGGCCAGACGGATCAGATAATCCTCCTCATAGGCGCTGTAATAAATGCGCGGCGCGCCGTGCAGTCGCCGGTAACTTAACCCCGGCCAGCCTGATGGCTGGCTGTCATTGCTCAGCCTGGACGGATCGACGCCAGCCTGGGCGACGCGGTAGTGCGTGAGCATCGGCTCGCCCTGCACCCAGCTTCCATGGCGCGGTTCAATGACCACCTGCCCCGCAAAGCGCTGGCGCAGCCGGGTGAAAAACACCTCCGCTGCCCGTGGCTCGAACGCCAGCGACGGCGGCAATTGCAACAACAGGCAGCCCAGCCGTTCGCCCAGCTCACCGCATTGCCCGAGGAATTCGTCCAGCGCCTGGTCGCTGTCCTGCAAGCGTTGTTCGTGGGAAATAAGCTTGGGAATTTTCACCGAAAAGCGAAAGTCCGCCGGCACCGAGTCGGCCCAGCGGGCGTAGGTTTGCGGACGATGGGGGCGGTAGAACGAGCTGTTGATTTCCGCCGTATTGAATTGCCGGGCGTAACGTTCCAAGTGGGTGCCGTCCCCCGGAAACGCTGGCGCATGCTCGCGGGCCAGACTCCAGCCGGCACAGCCCACGAAGATTCTGCCAGGCTTTTTCGAAAGAGCGCCGTCCAAAACCGCATCGTTCAAAACAGCACCTTCCCGGCTTCGCCCATGAAGATCTCTGCGGTCTTCGGCCCGATGCCGTCGAACGCCTGCAGGCGCCTTTCGAATTCGCGACGGTCGGCGCTGGCGGTGACCATCGCACTGACCGTGCCGCCATATTCATCCATCAGCTTGTGCGCCAATGCCAGCAGGCGCACGGCGGTGGACTCGTCGTACCGCGCGTAACCGCCCTCGCCCAGCATCCTCACCCGTTCCCGGTGGGTGTACGCCGCCAGTTTGCCGGGCGTGTCGCATCCGTGCCTGTCGACAATGACGTGATAGGTCTGTACCGCCGCCTGCGCCCGAATCCGCTTGCCCATGAGAAAACTGGCCAGCAGCCATTTGAACAGGGCATCTTCGCCGCCCCGCACAACGTCGATGCCCAGTTCCTGCGCTGTGATGTTCTTGCCCATGAACGCTCCTCGATCTCCACTGATCGAGTGACTTCCGGGGCAGTGGATGAGTTCGATATTTTGCTCAGGACCGAGATCGATAACCCTAGGCGTTGGATATCTGATTGATCCCGATGACCTCGCCGCTCCAGATCATTTCGTAGTGGGCGCTTTGCACAATGGAGGCGACGTGGCGCGGGGTCAGCAGTGCCCAGCAGCGATTGCCCGGCGAGCGCACCGAGTGGTAGCGCAGTCCGGGAATCCCGGCTTGCTTCGCGGCCTTGCCCAGCACATGGGATTGGGCGTAGTCGTCAGGCGCATAAACAGGATCGGAGAGCGGAATGGCAGTGGCGTCAACGCTGCCCTCTTCGCTGAAGTTGCAACTCAGGCAGCGGAACACGAAGCGCTCATACTTCAGCGCCGCGACCCGCGCCCAATAGAGCTGCTGATGATGGCGCACCTCGGCGATGGCCGTGTCGACCGTATCGGCCAGGTACAGCACGCCGAACTCGCCGCTGCTGAAGCGCGAGCCCGCTGGATTGACATGGGTGAACGGCGCGACGGCGTAGGAACACCCGGGAATGCCGAACGGGATTTCGGCCAGGGGAATCAGCTCGATCCGGCCGATTTCATTCTGCAGGCGCGGGTTGGTCAGCGCCTGGATGCGGTACAGCGTCTCGAACTCGGCGGCATCGGCGACATCGCTGAACAGCTCGATGGGCGGGAATTTCGAATTGACCAGGCGAAAGGCCTGCTGCGTCTCGCCGGCGAGTGTGGAAAGCGCGTCCGGCGTCACCATTGGGCGCCCCGGAGGGTGTCGATGCGGCGGAAGGTTTCGTACAGCGAGATCATGTCGCCCTGGGCCATGACGTCCAGGGGCTTTCTGCCGTTGAAGAATTCGTTGTGGTTTTCCATCGACGGGAAACCGTAGGCATTTTCGGGATTATCAAACAGGGTTCGCAGGGCGGCGTGGATGTTCAGCACGAAGCTGACCCGCTGCATCTGGTCCTGATCCAGCGCCACCGACCATTGTGCGTCGTCCTGGCGGGCGCGGGTATAAGTGCTTCGGGAGATGCGCAGAATCTGACAGGCCTGCTCGCTGTTGGCCTTCCATTTGTCCAGCACCCGCAACGCCGCCCGCAAACCGACCACGCACTCGGACTTCGAAAGTTGCCGCGCTGGAATGGCGATGGTCATGGGATTACCTCTTGATCACAACAAATGCTTTGTCTATAGACGCAACCTTAATTCATTTGAATCTATGGACGCAATGTCAAGTTTCATCAGGTGTAATTGTGGGCGCGCCACCTTCTCTCAGTAGGACCGGCTTCAGCCGGGAAGAGGCCTGCGCCAGCATCCTCACATCTGCAGTGTGCCACCTGACGTTTTCCCGGCTAAAGCCGGTCCTACGGTCGGGGTGATATCCAGCCCACTGAAATATACGACCCACAAGCCGCGATCCAGAGCCTTCAGGAACGTGAAAAAAATGTGAAAATTCATCTTAGTCACATCTGGTAATGATTCGCATCTTGATTCAGAATCGCGCTCCCCTCCGCGCTTTCAGGAATTTCCATTGTGATCCCTCGCCTCCCCGCCTCCTTTCTTATGGCCGGTGTCGTCACCGCCATGTCTGCCGCCCATGCAGCAGACGACGTCACGCTGCCGGCGATGCAGATCCAGGAGACCGCTGCACAGGATGACGGGCAAAGCGTGGGTTATCAGGGCAAACCGTCGTCGAGCACCACCAAGCTGGGGCTGACCAACAAGCAGACGCCCCAAGCGATCACCACCATCACCCGCGCGCAGATGAACGATTTCAAAATGAACGGGGTCAAGGACGCCCTGCGCTCGGCGCCGTCGGTAACCGTCGAGCAAAGCGAAAGCGATCGCACGGAGTTCACCTCCCGCGGCTTCGACATCGGCAGCTTCGAATACGACGGCATGGGCATGCCTTTCGCCCAGACGATCATGATCGGTGACCTGGACATGGCCGAGTTCGAGCAGATCGACGTGCTCCACGGCGCCAACGGTTTGATGAGCGGCACGGGCAATCCATCGGCCACGGTCAACTTCATCCGCAAGCGACCCACCCGGGATTTCCAGGCGCAGATCGACACCAGCGTGGGCTCGTGGGACAACCGGCGCATCGACGTCGACGTGTCAGGGCCATTGACCGACACAGGCAACGTGCGCGGCCGCTTTATCTATGCCCACGACAAGGGCAATTCGTGGATGGACCGCTACAGCCACGAGAAGAACGTCGCCGCCGGCCTGCTGGCGTTCGACCTGTCCGACGCTGACACCCTGACCGTGGGTTTCACCCAGCACAACAGCGATTCCAACGGCAGCACCTGGGGCAACCTGCCGCTGGTCGATATCAACAACAAGCCGATCCATTACAGCAGCCGCTCGTCCAACGTCGGCCAGCCGTGGACCTACTGGAACATGCACACCCAGCGGGCGTTCGCCGAATGGAAGCATGACTTCGGCAACGGCTGGAATGCCACGGTTACCGGTACCGGGATTACCGAGTACCAGGACACCAACATGCTGTACGTCTCGAGCGTCACCGATGACGACGCGTCGGTGTTCGCCGCTGATACCTCCAGCAAAGCGCACCAGTTGCTGGGCGAAGCAAAAGTCTCCGGGCCGTTCAGCCTGTTCGGCCGCGAGCACGAGCTGACCTTCGGCGCCGCCTACGGCCGCACGCACCAGAAAGCCCGGGAATACGACGCTGGCGGGGGCACCTACTACGACACCTCGTTCGCCGGCATTCTCGCCGGCAATACCCCTTCGCCGCAGTTTGACTACACCAGTGACGCCACCAACACGCAGAACTTTGAGGACCGGCAGAAGAGTCTGTTCGCCGGCGCGCGCTTTAGCCTGGCGGACGACCTGCACTGGATCGCCGGTGCGCGCATGCTCAGCGTCGACGGCACGGGCGAGAGCTATGGCACCGATCACTCGCAACGTGAACACGGCAAAGTCACGCCCTACACCGGTCTGGTGTATGACCTGACCCCGCAGTGGAGCGTGTACACCAGCTGGACGCAGATTTTCAATCCGCAGTACGGCACGGTCGGCGTCGACGGCAAAGTGCTCGCGCCGCTGGAAGGCAAAAGCCTGGAAGCCGGCATCAAAGGCAGCGTCATGGACGATCGCCTGAACCTGACCGCCGCGGTGTTCAAGACCAGGCAGAGCAACGTCCAGTCGGCGGACTTCATTGAAGTGGGCTCGCAGTTCCGCTATTTCACTGATGATTACAAAAGTCACGGCATCGAACTGGAAGCGTCGGGCGAGGCCCTGCCCGGACTCGACCTGCTGGCGGGTTACACCTACGTGCACATCGAAAACGACGATGGCGACAAAGCCCGCCGTTATGTGCCGACCCACGCCTTTCGTGGCATGGCCAGCTACCGGCTGCCCGGCCTGCCCCAAGCCAGGATCGGCACCCGGGTCAGCTGGCAGAGCGGGATTCAGAACGACACCTACAGCGTCATCCGCCAGAACGCCTACGCGCTGGTCGACCTGATGACCAGCTACGACATCGACAGCAACTGGAGCACGGCGCTGAACTTCAATAACGTTACCGACCGCAAATACCTGACCTCGCTGTACAGCGGCACCGCCAGCAACTACGGCGCCCCGCGCAACCTGACGGCATCGTTGACCTGGCGGTATTGATCCGCGCCGGTTTCCGTGCTGGCCGCAATGATGAATAGGCGACCAGCACCGCCCCCTGCAGGAGCGCGCTTGCCCGCGAAAGCGTCGTCACATCCAACATCCCCTTCAACTGACACACCGCCTTCGCGGGCAAGCGCGCTCCTACACTGAACGGCGTCGGGCGGGAACCTGTCGTTTGCCCAAAACCTTGGCCGAAGACGCTGATTCATCCGCGCCGTTGTCCCGTACTGGCGGCAGTGATAAATAGTGCCGCCAGCACCGCCCCTGTAGGAGCGCGCTTGCCCGCGAAGGCGTCGTCACATCCAACATCGCCGTCAACTGACACACCGCCTTCGCGGGCAAGCGCGCTCCTACACTCGTCGGCGTCGGGCGAGAACCTGTCGTTTGCCCCAAACCTTGGCCGAAGACGCTGATTTTCATCCGCGCCGTTGTCCGGTGCTGGCGGCAGTGATAAATAGTGCCGCCAGCACCGCCCCTGTAGGAGCGCGCTTGCCCGCGAAGGCATCGTCACATCCAACATCGCCGTCAACTGACACACCCCCTTCGCGGGCAAGCGCGCTCCTACACTCGTCGGCGTCGGGCGGGAACCTGTCGTTTGCCCAAAACCTTGGCCGAAGACGCTGATTTTCATCCGCGCCGTTGTCCGGTGCTGGCGGCATGATGAAGAGTGCGACTAATACCGACCCCTGTAGGAGCGCGCTTGCCCGCGAAGGCGTCGTCACATCCAACATCGCCGTCAACTGACACACCGCCTTCGCGGGCAAGCGCGCTCCTACACTCATCGGCGTCGGGCGGGAACCTGTCGTTTGCCCAAAACCTTGGCCGAAGACGCTGATTTTCATCCGCGCCGTTGTCCCGTACTGGCGGCAGTGATAAATAGTGCGACTAGAACCGGACCCTGTAGGAGCGCGCTTGCCCGCGAAGGCATCGTCACATCCAACATCGCTGCCAACTGACACACCGCCTTCGCGGGCAAGCGCGCTCCTGCACTGATTGGCGTCGGGCGGGAACCTGTCGTTTGCCCAAAACCTTGGCCGAAGACGCTGATTTTCATCCGCGCCGTTGTCCGGTGCTGGCGGCAGTGATAAATAGTGCCGCCAGCACCGCCCCTGTAGGAGCGCGCTTGCCCGCGAAAGCGTCGTCACATCCAACATCGCCGTCAACTGACACACCGTCTTCGCGGGCAAGCGCGCTCCTACACTCATCGGCGTCGGGCGCGATAGCGTCTTCTGCACCGGGTGGGGGCCGGCGAGGCCAGGCACCGGTATGAGAACTTTTTTAACGCGCTCGCTTGACTTCCCTTTTCCAATCAGTAAGATAGCGCGCATTCCGCGATAGCTCAGTTGGTAGAGCAAGTGACTGTTAATCACTGGGTCCCTGGTTCGAGTCCAGGTCGTGGAGCCAGACAGAAGTAAACGAAAAAGGCCAGCACTTAGCTGGCCTTTTTCGTTTCCGATCGCTTTCCCACAGGCGCTCCTTGGGTGAAGCATGAAGCGGGACTGCATCAGCCCCGCTCCGTCCCTGAATCAGGCTGTGGTGTAGCGCAGCCAGACCGCACCGCCGTCCTGAACCTCTGCCGATGTCAATTTCAAATGCGCCGGTTGTTTCCAGGCCTCGGTCGATACCTCGAACGACGCCGGGTGCTCGCCTCGCCCATCGATCAGCGGCAGGATCAGCACACTGACTTCGTCGACCAGCCCGGCGTTGACGAACGAGCCGCTGACATGGGGGCCGCCCTCGACGATCAAACGCTTGCAGCCCAGCTCGCTCGACAGGATCTGCACAACCTGCTGCAGATCGATCTCGGTTTTCCCGGCGAAAATGTAAGACACCTGAATGGACTGCAGGTACGCCAGATAGTCATCCGACACGCCTTCGGTCACCACTTCGACCACGTGGGAATCCAGCGCCTGATTGTTCTTCCAGCCCACCTTGCCCTGAGGGTCGATGGACACGGCGTAAGCCTTGGCGTTGCGATCGGCGAAGTAATGGCTGCGCTCGATCGGGCCAGTGGCCAGACCCTTTGGATAGCCCTCGTCGTGGGCGATTTCCTGCATGGTTACGCGCCCACAGATCCAGGCGTGGAACGCGAACGTCTGGGCGAGCTTTTCGTACAGATCGCCGGCGTCCTTCTTGAACGCTCGATCCCAGCCGTCAGTGAGGGCGTGGCCGTCGAGGGAAGACATCATGTGGCAAATGACATAAGGCTGCATGGCAGGCTCCAGGCTGATAAGTGTGTAAAGCCGACCCGGATCGCGCGGAAATAGTTCACCCCGTGACCTGTTTTGCCCTTCCCACCCAGCGCCCATCATTGCCGGTGATGTAGACCATGAAGCCTATTGTCTTCAGCTTCGGCAGGGCTCGCGTAACATCGCGTCATCCCAGACCCGACACGGACTCACGACCATGACCCTGCATATCATCAATGCCCTCGCCCTCACCGCTGTTACCGTTTTCCTGGTCAACCGCGCGTTCGCCCTGTACGACCTGATCAATGCCGCCACGGTGTCCGAGCATCACTAAGGCCTGACAGGCTGACGCGACAACGATTCGAGCAAGGCACCGAAATGCCAGGCCACAATGGCCTGGCGGTCCCGCGATTATCGGCGGCTTAACTGTTCAGCGACCTATTTTTACCTGCTTAGAAATTCGCCTGCAGCGCCCCAAGCCCCCCCTCGTAAATCCCCTTGAACAATTCCTCGACTTCCCCATCGGAAACACCGTCGGCGGTGAAAACGCCTGACCATTCCACCCAGGTGCTGTCGGCGCCGTCCTCTTTGACTTTGAACGTCGCCAGATAGTCCTTGATTGGAAACGGTCCCTTGTCGATGGAATAGCTGTAAGTGCGCGCATTATTGTCGTAGGTCTGCAGACGCTCGGTGATTTCAGCGCCGTCGTCGGTGATCAAGTGACGGACGCGCCCGCCTTCCTGTGCCTCGCTTTTCTTGATGAAGGGCAGCCAGTCGTTCAATGACAGGAAGCCGCCGGTCAGCGCCCAGACCTTGTCGGCCGAGACCGGAATATGAATGGATGCAGATGCTTGAGCCATGATGTTCTCCAGAAACGGGGCAGCGACCGATCAGCCAGCGCTGGATGGCGTGGCCGGGCCGCGCCTCTCTAATAAGGGGTAACCGCGAGCAATTTTGTCACGGTTACCGCTGCTTCGGGAGGGTGCGCGCCGCAAAAGGCGGCGCCGAGAGGGTTACTTGGCGGTGAAGGCCGAGTAGCTGTTCATCAGGTTACGGTAGTTCGGAATGCGCTGGGACAGCAGGTTCGCCAGGCCTTCCATGTCATTGCGCCAGTCGCCCTGCAGCTCGCAGGCCACCGAGAACCAGTTCATCAACTGCGCGCCGGCGGCGGTCATGCGCGCCCACGCGGCTTTTTGCACCACGTCGTTGAACGTGCCCGACGCATCGGTGACCACGAACACGTCGAAGCCTTCTTCCAGCGCACACAGGGTCGGGAATGCCACGCAGACGTCAGTCACGACGCCGGCGATGATGATCTGCTTGCGGCCGGTGGCCTTGATCGCTTTAACGAAGTCTTCATTGTCCCAGGCGTTGATCTGGCCTGGACGGGCGACGTACGGCGCGTCCGGGAACATCGCCTTGAGCTCGGGCACCCGCGGGCCGTTCGGGCCGGTTTCGAAACTGGTGGTGAGGATGGTCGGCAGCTTGAAGAACTTGGCGCAGTCGGCCAGGGCCAGCACATTGTTCTTGAACTCGTTCGGCGTGAAATCCTGCACCAGTGAGATCAGGCCGGTCTGGTGATCGACCAGCAGAACGACGGCATCATCTTTGTTCAGACGCTTGTAGGGAACGGTCATGATTGACTCCATTGAGTGGGTGACGGATGAGTACAAGGGCCAGCGCATCACGCTGACGGAGAGCCCCGTCGGTCGGTGCCGACGAGGCTTTTCATGCTCTTTTCAATTGCCCATTTCAGGCGCTGATCAGAAGGCGAAACACGAACAGCCAAACGCACCCCAGAAACCCTGAAAGTCGCTGACCGGTACTTTCGACTGACGCGCTTTGTCGTGGCTGTGGGCATGGACGCCGCAGGGTCCGCTGCACTGGTGAACCGCCGCGGCCATGGGTGCGCCCTGGCGCCAGTGGCCCGGGACTTTGGAAACCGGCGACCAGTCCGGCAGCACCGGCACACTCGGCGGCGCCAGATCGTCGAACTCGCCGGCGCCGTACACCACCTTGCCGTCGACGATGGTCAGCACCGACTCGATCCACTTGATCGACTCTTCCGGCACGCTGAAAAAGTCCTGGGACAGCGCCACCACGTCCGCCAGCTGGCCAACCTTGATCTGACCTTTCTTGCCCTGTTCGGAGGAAAACCAGGCGCTGCCACGGGTGAACAGCTCCAGCGCGGTTTCCCGGGACAAGCCTTCCGGGTACAGCGCCAGGCCGCCGACGGTGCGGCCGCTGACCATCCAGTACAACGAAGTCCACGGGTTGTAGCTCGACACGCGGGTGGCGTCGGTCCCAGCGCCGACCGGCACGCCTTCGGCCAGCATGCGTTTGATCGGCGGCGTGTGTTCGCCGGCCTTGGCACCGTAGCGCTCGACGAAGTACTCGCCCTGGAAGGCCATGCGGTCCTGAATCGCGATGCCGCCGCCCAGCGCCTTGACCCGCTCGATGTTCTTCGGCGTGATGGTTTCGCAGTGGTCGAAGAACCACGGAATACCGTTGAACGGGATGTCGCGATTGACCTTCTCGAACACGTCGAGCATGCGCGAAATCGATTCGTCGTAAGTGGCGTGCAAGCGGAACGGCCAGCGGTGCTCGACCGGCCGGCAAATCCGGGCGCGGCTCGAGGAAGTCTTCGAAATCCGCGGCCGAGAAGGTCAGCATCTCGCCAGCGCCGTTGTGGCGCAGGAAGTCATCGCCCTGGTGCAGCGTGACGGTGTTGGTCCAGTGCTTGAAGTCTTCCAGCTCTTCCTTGGGCTTCTGGGTGAACAGGTTGTAGGCGATGCGCACGGTCAGCTGTTTGGCCTCGGCCAGTTGCGTGATGACGGCGTAATCGTCCGGGTAATTCTGATAACCGCCGCCGGCGTCGATGGCGCTGGTCAGGCCTAAACGGTTCAGCTCGCGCATGAACTGGCGCGTCGAGTTGATCTGGTACTCCAGCGGCAGCTTCGGCCCCTTGGCCAGGGTCGAATAGAGAATCATCGCGTTGGGCTTGGCCACCAGCATGCCGGTCGGGTCGCCATTGCTGTCGCGGACGATCTCGCCACCCGGCGGGTTCGGCGTGTCACGGGTGTAACCGGCGACCCGCAGCGCGGCGCGGTTGAGCAGCGCGCGGTCGTACAAATGCAGGACGAACACCGGGGTGTCGGGGGCGGCCTGATTGAGTTCTTCGAGGGTCGGCATGCGTTTTTCGGCGAACTGGAATTCGTTCCAGCCACCGACCACGCGCACCCATTGCGGTGTTGGCGTGCGGTCGGCCTGGGCCTTGAGCATGCGCAACGCGTCGGCCAGGGACGGTACGCCTTCCCAGCGCAGCTCGAGGTTGTAATTGAGCCCGCCACGGATCAGGTGCAAGTGCGAGTCGTTGAGGCCCGGAATCACCGTGCGCTTGTGCAGGTCGATGACCTGCGTGGCCGGGCCGCGCTGGGCCATGATCTCGGCGTCGGTGCCCACGGCGACGAATTTTCCGCCGCTGATGGCCACGGCACTGGCCTTGGGTTTTTCCTGGTCCACCGTGTGGAAATTACCGTTGAAGAGAATCAGATCGACGTTCATCGCGCCTCCGTTGGCAGAAGAGTGGGACGCCCCGACAGCAAGGCCGGTGGCAGGCATGGAAGAAACACTGCGGCGGCCGCGCCGAGCAACGAGCCTTTGGCGACGAAACGGCGGCGGTCGCTGGAAGACGGTTGATCGGCGTCGTCATCCTTCATGATCGGCTCCGGCCACAGGCGCGGGCCGGGCATTCAGCCACGGCGCAAACAGCCGCGTCGCCCGGGGCATCAGCACGTACACCACCAGCAAAACGATGGTCACGGTGACCAGCGCGGTGCTGATGATGTAATTGGCCAGCAGCGGATAGAGGCGGAACACCGGTCCCCAGACCAGCGGGATCAACAGGGTCAGCGGGCAGATCACCAGGAAGGTCACGCAGGCCTGTTTCCAGCGCGGCGGCGGATTTTCGGCGGCGGGGACGAACCAGAATTCGTTATGCGGGTTGACCTCGGTGAGGTCGCCGTCGGCCAGCATGGGCGACGCTTCGGCCACCAGCTCGCGGCGGTGGGACGAGTCGAGCCAGCGGTGCATGGCATCGGTCGAGCAGAATCGCAGCACGCAGGTGAACATGTGCAGGCCGTCGGCTTTGCCGCGTATGACGTCCACGCCCAGATGCCCCGGATAACTGGCCGCCATGGCAACGATGCGCCGCAGCCAGGCTTCGTACTGGGCTTCGAGGCCGGCCTTGATGCGGTGCTTGACCACCAGGGTGACGATTTCATCGGCGGACAGTTTCGACGTCGGGACGATGTCGGCGGTCGTGGCGTAATCAGGCATAGCGAAGCGCTCCAGGCAAACCACGGTTGAGCGCCAGACGACCGGGTCCGGCGATCAGCACACTGGTGAAGATGATCAGTAATAACCAGCCGAACTGGCCCTGTTCGACGCTCCACTCGCTGTGCACCACGACGAGCGCGACCAGCAGCAGGATGAGAATAGGCAGGCAGGCCAGTCGCGCCAGTACGCCGGTGAGAATCAGCAACGGGCAGAGGACTTCGGCGAAGATGGCGATGCTCAGGGTCAGGGTGGCGCCGAGGTGGAACGGGTCTTCGATGAGGGTCAGTTGGGTGTTGAAGTCGAGGAGCTTGGGCAGGCCGTGGACGAAGAGCAGGAACAGCGCGCCGGCGGATCTGAGGAAGAGCAGCCCGAGGTCTTGTGCGCGGTCGTTGCAGGTTGAATAGGTCATTGCCCACCTTTGATCTCTTGGGCCACGACTTGCGGAGTATGTGGCCAATGGATTCAGTGTGGCGGGGCGATGGGGGTGGGTATTGAACAGACGTGCTTTTGAGGAGCCAGATCAAGATCCTTAAGATCAAGAGCGTCGGCCTAACGGCCTCGGTTTCGCCTTCGGCGAGTTACTTGGAAAAGCACCCCAAGTAACCAAGGGTGCTTGCTCCTGGTTGGGTTCCTCCTTCGTCGGAATACCCTCACTCCGACGACGCTCCGTGGGCCCGCGCCGAACGGACATCCATGTCCTGACGGCGCTCTCGCGGCATCCATGCCGCTCGGCCCACTCCGCGTCGTCTGCGTGCGGCCTGCACCCAAGTCGCGATAGGTGGTGTCTGGGCTGGCTATGTAAGAGGATCAAGATCAAAAGCAGATCGAGAGCAGATCAAGGGCTTCCCGGCTAAAGCCAGTCCTACTGAGCACGTGTTGTTTCGACGATGTTTGATCGGTCACCGTCGTACCCGAACGAACGCATTTTTTCGTAGGAGCCGGCTTGCTGGCGAATGCATTCTGTCAGTCGGCATATTCATACCTGACCCACCGGGTTCGCCAGCAAGCCGGCTCCTACAGTGAGTATGCGTGCAGTCAGTGGGCCCGACGGCGCCCCCTGTAGGACCGGCTTTAGCCGGGAAGCTTTTGCTTTTGATCCAGTACGCAAAAATTCCAAACGACACCCATCGCGACTTGGGTGCAGGCTGAACGCAGGTCTCGCGGAGTGGACCTAGCGGCATGGATGCCGCGAGAGCCGCCCCCCGCCATGGATGGCGGATGGCGGCGGGCCCACGGAGCGAGACCGGAGTGAAGGAACCCTGACGAAGGAAGGGCCCAACCAGGAGCAAGCACCCTTGGTTACTTGGGGTGCTTTTCCAAGTAACTCGCCGAAGGCGAAACAGTCTGCCCCCAGGCAGACGCTCTTGATCTTGAAGGCCGGGCGCTACGGCAAAGGCCGCGTCTCCTGAGACATGAACTCAGTAATCCGCGAGCGCAGCCAGCGCTCGGCCGGGTCGTTGTCGTGCACGCCCGCCCACACCATCGACAACTCAGCAGGCGCAATGGGGAATGGCGGATCCTCCGCGCGCAACGCGCAGCCTTCAATCAAAGCGCAGGCCGCGTAATCGGGCACCGTCGCGATCAGCTCGGTGCCCGCCAGCAACGCCCGCAGCCCGCTGAATTGCGGCACCGCCACCACCACCCTCCTCGCCCGCCCGACTTTCGCCAGGTCAATGTCGATGTTGCCGCTCAAATCACCGGAAAACGACACCATGGTGTGCGGCCGCTGGCAAAATTCGTCCAGCGTCAACGGCTCGGGGCGTTTGTCGCCGCGCAGGACCTTGACGCCAATGTCGCGCAGCTTCTTGCGCTTGGCGTTGGCCGGCAGTTCGGTGGTGTAGCTGATGCCCACCGAAATTTCACCGGAGGCCAGCAGCGCCGGCATCAGCAGGAAGTTGGCACGGCGCACCACCACGATAATGCCCGGCGCTTCTTCGCGCAGGCGGTTGAGCAAGGGCGGGAACAGACCGAACTCGGCGTCGTCCGACAAGCCGATGCGGAAGATGTCGCAACTGGTCGCCGGATCGAATTCCTTGGCCCGGCTCACCGCCCCGGAAATGGTGTCCAGCGCTGGCTGCAGTTCCTTGAGAATCGCCAGCGCCCGGGCGGTCGGCTCCATGGCGCGACCGTTGCGCAGCAGCAAGGGGTCGTCGAACAAATCGCGCAGCCGCGCCAGTGCCGCACTGATCGCCGGCTGGCCCATGAACAGCTTCTCCGCCACCCGCGTCAGGTTGCGCTCGAACATCAGCGCTTCGAAGATCACCAGCAGGTTCATGTCGACGCGGCGCAGGTCGTTGCGGTTCATTCAGCGATTCCGTTGGGGGATTTCAATGGGCCGTTTTCGGGAGGCCTGACGACGCCAGACCGGCGCAGGTATACACAGCCGCTCAAGGCGTGTCTTGAACATCGGTGCTGTCACCCGTCAAACGCAGTGGCAAGGCTAGCCATCCTCAACAGGCGTGCACGCTCTGCGCCACACGCCCTGTGGGCGGCGACAGGGTCATGGTGCGTCGCCAGCTGAACGGGGTCAGCCCCACCACGCGGGTGAACACCCGGGTGAAATGGGACTGATCGGCGAAGCCACAATCCAGGCTGATCTGCGAGATAGTCAGCACTGACTCGCCGAGCAAGGCCCGGGCCTTTTCCAGGCGCATCTGCAAGAACCAGTCGCGGGGCGAGAGCCCGGTGTTCTTCTTGAATGCGCGGGAGAAATGACTCCGCGACAACGAACACTCGGCGGCAATGCGGGCGATGGACAGGCCTTTGTCCATCTGGCTGGACATCAAGTCCTTGGCCCGGCGCTCCTGCCACGGCGACAGTGCGACGCGTTCGAGAACGGATTCATGGTTCAGCGAGGGGTTGAATGCAGTCATGCCAGGCGCTCCAGCTTCACAGTCAGCGGTGAGTGAAGTGTCTAGAGCGCGGTTCTTAAAGTCCTTCTCGGGGTATTAAACGTTCTGAAAAGTGGTACGACGTCGTGCCTCGCTGCAGTGCGCCGAGCCACTTTTCAGAACATTTCAGACCCCACCAAGGACGGCCATTGGCCAGCGCATTACCGTGTTCACTCCAAAGGTTCGGTTCGCGGCGAGGGACGGCACACGCCCATCGCCTGAACGCCGGCGGCTTCTGCGAACGACTGCTTGCTTCGACATGGCCTTATTGAATGGCGCACGTCGATGAGCCGTCAGCGTTACTCGACAATGGGCAACATAAACACGAAGGTTGCGCCGCCGTAGCGTGCCGGCATCGCGTAGAGGTGGCCCCCGTGGGCGCTGATGATTGACTGACAGATCGCCAGCCCCATGCCCATGCCTTTGTCCTTGGTGGTAAAAAAGGCATTGAACAGCTGATTCATGTCCCCCGGCTCGATGCCGCGCCCGCTGTCTTCAACGCTGACCACCATAAAGTCGCGTCCCACTACTTCACTGGTGATCGACAGCCGCCGCAGCACGTGGTCCCCCGCGCTCATGGCGTCCAGCGCGTTGAGGATCAGGTTCAGCATCACTTGCTGCAATTGCACGCTGGAGGCGCAGACCCGCAACGGTGAACAGGTCAGATGGGTGGTCATCAGGACCCGCTGTTGCTCGACCTCGACGCCGGTCAGCGCGACCACATGGCGAATCACGTCGTTGACCAGCAGCCGGCGCCGGTGATGCGGGCCTTGCCGCGCCAGGCTCTGCAGCGCGTTGACGATTTCTCCGGCGCGTCGGCCTTCGGCAACGATGTCGCGCAGCCCGGACAAGGCTTCTTCCACCTGCGGGTTTTCGCGATTGAGCCAGCGGATGCCGGCGGCAGCGTTGGACACCATCGAGGCCAGGGGCTGATTGATTTCGTGGGCGATGGACGCCGCCAGTTCACCCATTACCGTGGCCTGTGCAACGCTGGCCAGCCTGGCCCGGGCGCCGCGCAGGGCGATTTCCACATCCCGACGCCGCGCGTTCTCCTGCTCCAACGCCTGATGCAGGCGCGCGGTTTCCAGGGAAATCGCCGCCTGGCTGGCGAGCAGTTCCAGCACTTCGGTGCGGCAGATCGTGAACACGCCCGGCGCGAGGTTGTTTTCCAGGTACAGCACGCCAAGCACCCTGCCCTCTTTGACCAGCGGCACGCACAGCGCCGAGCGCACCGGATGCTGGCGCAGGTATTCGTCGGCGCCGAAGTAGGCATCGGTGCAGACATCGTCCAGCACCAGGCGCTGGCGGGTACGCATCACCCGGTACAGGATCGACAGCGGCAGGTGCTGTCTGTCGGGAACCGTGTCCGTCAGCTCGATGCGCAAGCCATCGTCGCCACTCTGGCCGATTGCGCAGATCACCGGGGCGTCGTCTTTAACGAGCAACAGCAAGGCCCGTTGCGCACCGGCATGGACGATGGTGTTGCGCAGCAGGGTTTCGATCAGCCGGTCCTGCTCGCTTTCATCGCGCAGGGCGTGGGCCGATTTCATGACGGATGACAGGTCGAGGGCCTCGCGTCCGGCCAGGGGGATGGAGGTGTGTGCCGATAACACGTTTTCCAGCCCCGGCGCAGGGTTCGGACCGGGACCGAGCGGGATGGCGGACGTGTCATGTCGCTCATCAGGGAGGTCGGACTGCACATCCGGAATGTCCCGGAGTTGCTGCCATTGCTGGAGCATCTCGCCCAGGTGCCCATGCAGATCGGCGGCGCTCTGGTAACGGTCATCCGGGTTTTTGGCGATCAGCCGATGCACGAGATCGGCCAGCGGCGCAGGGATATCACCGCGATGCTGGCTCAACGGCGGCGGGATACGCGCCACGTGGCAATACACCCATTCCACGGCATCGGCGGCCTTGAACGGCAATCGGCCGACCAGCCATTCGTAAAAAGTCATGCCCAGCGCATAGAGGTCGCTGCGTTGATCAGCCTGGCGCTGTACCCGCCGCGACTGCTCGGGCGCCATGTAGCCGAGCGAACCACACAGGGCGTCGGACACCGGCAGTTGCGGTGCCGCTTGCACGTCAACGCTCAGGCCGAAACCGCTGAGGCGCACCACGCCGTTTGCGTCTTCGATCAGGTTGCATGGCTTGATTTCGCGGTGCAGCAGGCCCGCTTGGTGAACGCCTGTGACAGCGGCAGTGGCAGCGATGGCGCGCTGCAAAAAGCCCTCGATGGACAGCGGCGCGTCGGGCTGTTCATGCAGTGCCGGGACGCTGGCATCCTCCAGCACCAGCAGCGTCCCTTCCGGGCCCGACAGCAACGCGACCGGCTGTACGGCCCATTGCGGCATCAGCCGGGGGGCCAGTGAAAATTCGTGTTCCAGGCGGCGGACGGCAGCGATCGAGGCGTCGGGTGCAGGGCGAACGATGCGCCAGCGGCGATCTTCCGGCGTCAGCGTGACCCGGTAATGAGCGAGTTCTCCATCGACAAACAGCAACTGCCAGACGAGCTGCTCCACCCATTGGGGCCCGAATGCCCCGGCGCTGGAGATAGCCGTGTAGGGGCCGTTGAAAATGCTGCTCATGAAGCCCCTTGATTGGAATCCTGTGAGGGGTGCGATTTCCCGGCTAAAGCCAGTCCTACAAAAACAACGCAGATCCCCGTAGGACCGGCTTCAGCCGGGAAGGCGTCGGACGTCACACCGTCAATCCGAGGTCGCTCAAACCGGCCTATTCCCGGCTAAAAGCCGGTCCCACTAAAAGCACCGCACATCCGCGGAGTCATTTCACCAGGCAGCCCAGCCGGTCACTCATCTTCAGCAGCTCGATGACATTGCGCGCATTCATTTTGGTCAATACGTGCCTTTTATGAACTTTGGCGGTGACTTCGCTGGTGCCCAGTTGCGCCGCAATCTGTTTATTCATCTGGCCGGTGATCAGCAGCGCCATGACTTGCCGTTCCCTCGGCGTGAGGCTGTCGAAGCGCGTCTTGACGCAAGCGGTCAGGCAGCGCTCGTCCAGGCTCGTCGCGTCGCTGCTCAGCGCTTCACGCACCAGATCCAGCAATTGCTCCGGCTCGAAGGGTTTGGTCAGAAACTCGCGGGCGCCGGCTTTGATGGCGCGGACCGACATGGCGATGGTGCCGTAACCGGTCATGAAAATGATCGGGAACGTCTGGCCGCGACCCAGCAAGGTCTGCTGCAAATCGAAGCCGGTGCCCTGAGCCAGGTTGACGTCCAGCAACAGGCAGACGGGGCCCTGGCTCAGCGGCCGGTCAAGAAACGCCTGGGCGCTGTCGAACACTTCGCAGACGATGTCTGCCGAGTTCAACAGACGCTGTAACGAGGTGCGGATGGCGGCATCATCGTCCACCACATAGACCTTGGGATTCACGCTCATAACAGGCTCATGAAGGGTTTTGTCCCATCGACGAGCGCAGCAACTGCGGCAGCAGCAGGCGCGTCAACGGGCTGATCAACGGGCTGATCAACGGCTAAGGGCCAGGGCTCTCTGATGCCGGGCATGATACCCGTCGGGCCCGGCCGGCACAGCCCTGATGCTTTGCAGCGTCGCCAATGCAGACGGTGCGTCGCAATCCTGCGCACGGGGCGCGCTGACCTCCGTTGTCGGAAAGGTGTCGTGGGCGCTGGCCGTCAGCAGGCAGGCGCGGGTTGTACCGAGCATCCGGTAGAAACGGAAGGGCCCCTGGGCGCTGACCATCAGCAGCGACTTGGTCGCCAGCCGCACGATGCAGTCCATGATGCAGGCGCGCGGCATACGGGTGCGCTGCAAGGCATCACACGCGCGTTCCAGGGTGAAGCGACCCTCCAGCTCGGCCAGCCGCCGCAGCACCGTGCGTTCTTCGCGACCGAGCAAGCGCAGGCTCCACGCCAGCGAAGCCTGCAACGTTTGCTGACGCGGCGGCGCGGTGCGCAGTGAAGCCGAGAGCATGTGCAGGCTGCCGTCCAGGCTCGCCACCAATTGATACAGCCCAAGGGCGCAGGCCCGGGCGGCGGCCATTTCCAGTGCCAGCGGCATGCCGTCGAGCCGGCGGCAGATTTCACCCACCAGCTCAATGCTGTAATCGTCCAGTTCGGCATTGCCGTCAGACGCCAGGTGGCTGTCCAGTGCACGCCACTGGCGCAGGAACAATTGCGCCGACGCACTGCGCAGAACAAGGTCTCGGGAGGCGTTCAGTTCAGGCGTATCAAGGGGCGGCACTTGCAGGCTGCGCTCGCCGGCAATGCGCAACGGCTCGCGACTGGTCGCCACCGCGCGCACCGCCGGCGCGCCACGCAGGATCACTTCCAGCAGGCTGGCGACGCTTTCGACCAGATGCTCGCAGTTGTCCAGGATGATCAGGCCCGGCTGCTGCTGAAGGTAGCGAATCAGCCCTTGCAGGTCAGGGTCGCCGCCACTGCAGTCCACACCCACCGCGCTGGAGAACGCTTCCAGCAGCAGCTCGGCGCATTGCAGTTGCGCCAGCGGCACGAAATACACCGGGGTGGTGCCGGCGTCCAGAAGCGTCTGCCCCAGTTCCGCGGCCAGCGCGGTTTTACCGACACCGCCCGGGCCGATCAGCGTGACCAGCGCGCAGCCCTCCGCCAGGGCGTTGCTCACCTCATCGAGCAACGCCTGGCGACCGAGCAAGGCGACGCGTGCCGGCAGCCGGTGATTGCAACTGACGCCCTGCAGCGTGGCTGACGGACGGGTCTCGTGTCCGAGGTTTTCCCCGCCCAGCAGCACATAGCCACGGCCCGGCACGGTGCGGATCTGCTCGCGGTCGGTGCCCAACGCCTTGCGCAGCGCGGAGATATGCACTTGCAGGTTGTTCTCCTCAACCACGGTGTCCGGCCAGACACTCTGGAGGATCAGCTCCTTGCTCACCAACTGACCTTGATGACGCAGCAATAAGTCGAGAATGTCGAAGGCGCGGGTGCCAATGCGCATGGCGACGCCGTCCTTGAACACGTCTCTGTGCTCGCGGGAAATCATCGTCTGACCGAGACTTATCATTTCATGCAGTCCTTGGAAGTGGAGTCGCAGACCCTGATTCGCTGACCGTTTTCCGGGCGGGCTTGAATCCCGGAGACGTTCTGCGCAGCTATCCATTTTTACCAAGGGCTCATCTAACCAGCTAAAAACAATCGCCGATATTAGCTGTAGGGATAGTGGCCGTGAGGTTATGCGGCAAGCTGCAAGCTGTGATGACTGAACATGAGGGACGAGTGCCACGGCCGATACCTGGCCTCGACGAAAACCCGCAATAAAAAACGCCCCGGCTTTTAGACCGGGGCGTTTTTATTGCGTCGGTGAGCTATTCCAGCAACGGCACATGGGCCGCGCGCTGGTAAGGGCCGTACTCGACCGGCACCCACTGGAAGTGCTTGTCGATGGCGACGATGTGGCCGGTGCCGGGGAATGGCAGGTGCGCGGCGGCGATCCAGATTTTCTGGCTGGCGGCTTGAGTGAACACCTGATCACGGCTGGCGATGGCCTTCTGGCTGTTTTCGTCGAAGGCGATGCTGACGTCCGGGTGATCGAACTGCACGGCGAGGCTGTGGATGAGGTCACCGATGAACAGGATGGTCTGGCCTTTGGAGCTGAACTGGTACGTGGTGCTGCCTGGGGTATGCCCCGCTTCCAGCGCCGTGTTCACTTCCGGCACCGGCGACTGGCCCGGCGTGAACGTCTTGAACCGGCCAGCGGCGACGTAGGGCGCGGTGGAATCCTGGGCGATCTTGAAGTACGCCTTGGCCTGTTCCGGCACGCGGCCGAGGGCGGTCGGGTCCAGCCAGTAATCGGCTTCCGGCTTGGCGGCATAGACCGTGGCGTTGGCAAACACCGGTTTCTTGTCGGCGTCGACCAGACCGCAGACGTGATCCAGGTGCAGGTGGGTGAGCAGAACGGTGTCGACCTGATCCGGCTGATATCCCGCCGCCTTGATGTTTTGCGAGAGCATACCGGCCGTCTCGCCGATGCACTGGCCGGCGCCGGTGTCGACGAGGATCAGGTGCTCGCCGGTGTTGATCAGGAAGGCGTTGAACGCGGTCTGCACGCCCGGTGTTTCAATGGCACGACGGGCCAGCAACGCGCGGATCGCTTCGGGCTTCATGCCTTTGAGCAGCTTGGGCGACAGGTCGTTGTAGCCGTCGAAGAGCGCCGTGACCTCGTAGTCGCCGACGGCCAGACGGAAATACCCGGGCACCTGGGTTTTCTGCTGGGCCGGCGCTTGAGCCAGGACGACGCCGGAGCACAAGGCGACTCCGAGAGCAAGGGAACGGGCGAGCGGGATAACAGATGTGCGCATGGCGATGCCTCGAATCGAAAGAAAGTGAGGCGTCAAATACTGTGCTGCTCATGGGCAATGGTCTTGAAGCAATGTGCTTGAAGCAGTGTGCTTCTTTGCAGACTCAGCGCGCACCATCGGTTATAGACGGCGATCATGGCCGTGCCTACATTGTTCGCGCGCATTCGCGCGGGCCACTTCAGCCCTGCACTTTTCCTGCGGATATCTGCCATGTCGACCGTCGTCCCCCATTATTCGCTGGCGTGGAGCCTGCTCCTGCTGCTCGCCGACCTGCTGGCCTGGCACTTGCTGGCCGACCGCAACCGGCTGGCGCGTATCGCCACGCGGCTGGGGGCATTCGTCGCCTACAGCCTGGTGATCATCAATGCCGGCGTGAGCCCGCTGGAAGCGCCGGCCTGGCCTGACGACAGCGCCCTGCAATTCGGCGCCACCGTGCTGGCGATCATTTGGTGGATCTATGCCGCGCGTACCCTCACCGTGGTGCTCGGGCTGGCGCTGACCAGTCGCGTGGGGCATAGCGGTCGGCTGTTGCAGGAAGTCATCGGCGCGGTGATTTTCCTGATTGCCATCGTCGCGGCGGCGGGTTACGTGCTCCAGCTGCCGGTCAAGGGTCTGCTCGCAACGTCCGGGGCGATGGCGATCATCGTCGGCCTGGCCCTGCAGAGCACGCTGAGCGACGTGTTCTCCGGGATCATCCTCAACACCACCAAGCCATATCAGGTCGACGACTCGATCTCCATCGACGGCATGGAAGGCAAAGTGATGGACATCGACTGGCGTGCCACGCACCTGCTGACGGGCGTCGGCACCATGGTGGTCATCCCCAATTCCGTGGCGGCCAAGGCCAAAATCGTGAATTTGAGCCGACCGGTCCATATCCATGGCGTGTCGATCAACATCATGATGTCGCCGCACATTCGCCCGCGCCGGGTACTCGATGCCCTGGAACGTGCGCTGCAGGGTTGCAGCGCTCTGCTGCAGACGCCCAAGCCCCGCGCAGTGGTCAAGGAGACCAGCCCGACCACCATCGAATACGTGATCACCGGGTTCATCAGCGACCTGAACAACAAGAGCGACGTGCGCAATCTGCTGTTTGACCTGGCCTATCGGCATCTGGAAGCGGCGGGCATTGCGTGGCAGTCGGAAACCACCGCTGAGGCGATGTCACGGCCCCGGGCGCTGCTGGACGAGGTCAAGGTGTTCCGCACCACCACCGCTGAGGAGAAGGACCAACTGGCCCAGAGCATGGTCGCGCAGGAATACACGGCCGGGCAGACGATTATCGAAGTCGATGAGATCACCGACGGCTTGCTGGTGATCGCCACGGGCGTGGTGTCGGCAAGCGTCAAGGATGGCAACGAGAGGGTAGAAGCCGGGCGCATGGGTCCTGGCGAGGTGATGGGTGAACAGAGTGTGCTGGCCGACACGCCGTCCCAGGCGCGCTTCACCGCCCTCACCTCCTGCGTCGTTTACCGCATCGACAAAGCCGCCACCCGCCAGGCCATGGAACAACGCGTCGAGATCGTGACGGCGTTGAACAAACTGCAAGCGGTCCGCCAGCAAGGCACCCAGCATGTGCTGATGCGTAAGCCGGTGGTGATCAGGAAGAACAATTTTCTGGGGTGGTTGCAGAAGCGCTGAGTGAAGGGCGAATTCAGTGGGACCGGCTTTAGCCGGGAATGGGCCTGTGCCAGCACCCTAAATCTTGCGGTGTGGCCTCCGACGCTTTCCCGGCTGAAGCCGGTCCTACAATGATCGCAGTCCCACGATTGATCGCGGCGGTTTTGCGGGCCTGGCTTCAGCCGGCAATCAGCCTTCAACCGCGACGCAGTTTTTACCCAACGAACCCGTCACCTTCCAGCAGCGAGCGGAGCATCCAGGCGGCTTTTTCGTGGACTTGCATGCGCTGGGTCAGCAGGTCGGCAGTGGGCTCGTCGCTGACTTTCTCCAGCAACGGGAACAGTTCGCGGGCAGTTCTCACCACCGCCTCCTGCCCTTCAACCAGTTGCTGGATCATGTCAGTGGCAGCGGGCACGCCCGGCTCTTCCTTGATCGACGACAACCGTGCGTAGGTGGAATAGGTACCCGGTGCCGGGAAGCCCAAAGCACGGATACGTTCGGCAATGGAGTCTACTGCGGTTGCCAGTTCGGTGTACTGCTCTTCAAACAGCAGGTGCAGCGTGCGGAACATCGGGCCGGTGACGTTCCAGTGGAAGTTGTGGGTTTTCAGGTACAGCACGTAGGTATCGGAAAGCAGCCGCGACAGTCCTTCAACGATCTCTGCACGGTCCTGCTCGTTGATTCCGATTTCGATAGCCATGGGTTGCTCCCTTAGGTCTGTTGATTGCTGAGACCGGCCATTCTAGGGAGCACAGCCTGGCGACGGAAATCAGCCATGGCAATCGCTGCCATCAACGCTGGCTATGAAACGCCGTTGACCAAAGACAATCGGCGTTGACACATAAGGGCTGTTCGGCGACGGTACGGTCACTCTTTTTTGCTCCCAGAACCTCCCGAACAGGCACCGCCATGAACGAACTGCAGCAGCTGAATGAAAGCCATGGGCTGTTGCTGGTGTTCATCAACGTACTGCTGGAACAGATCGGATTGCCGGTGCCGGCGTACCCCACGCTGATCGTCACCGGTGCGCTGGCCATGCAAAGCAAGCCGTTGCTGGGCGCCGGGGTGCTGGTGGCGATGGTCGCCTGCCTGATCGCCGATGCGCTGTGGTACTGGGCCGGCAAACGCTACGGCGGCGTGCTGCTGAAGACCATCTGCAGGATTTCCCTGTCCCAGGACACCTGCATTCGTCAAGGGCTGACCGTCTATGAGCGCGTCGGTCCGCGGGCAATGCTGCTGTCGAAATTCCTGCCCGGCGCAGGTGCGCTGGTCACCACCGTGGCTGGCATGAACGCCACGCCCATCTGGGTGTTCGTGCGCTATTCCCTGGCGGGCTCGTTTATCTGGGCGGGCTCGGCGCTGCTGTTGGGCATGCTCTTCCGCGATGCGCTGATCCCCATGCTTGACTGGTTGAGCGGCTACATACCGGTTGCCATCGTCAGCGTGCTGGCCGTGCTGGGGCTGTTCATTGGCTGGAAGTACGCCAAGCGGCGTAGGCTCCAGGCGCGCACGGCACGGGTCCCGCGCATCACCGTTCCCGAGCTGCTGGCCCTGCGCGACACCGATGATGCGCCGGTGGTTATCGACGTGCGGCCGAGTTTTCATGCGGCCGTCATCGAAGGCATTCCGGGTGCAGTGTCGATCAGTCTTGAGGAGCCGATTGCCCCGTGGATCGAGCGCCTGGGCGATGTCGACATGGTGTTCTATTGCGCCTGCCCGAACGAGCTGTCGGCGGCATTGCTGGCGGAAAAGCTCCACGCCCACGGTCTGACCCGGGGCAAGGCGCTGATCGGTGGGCTGGATGCCTGGCAGGCTGCCCATGTGCAGGCTGAGGTGCCGGGCAGAACGGCGGTGTGAGGGCGACGCAGGTAACGCCCACCTGAGTCTGGCTGGAGACAGATCCGTAGGAGCCGGCTTGCTGGCGAACCCTGTCCAGCACCGAATTCGGCGCCTGACACACAGCATTCGCCAGCAAGCCGGCTCCTACAGATGACCGGGATTATTCAGCCCCATCGCGGGCGAGTCACCGGTCGAATCGTCAGCAACGGGGCCCAGGATTTCGCACCTTCAGAGGACCGGGCAATCCGATCCTCTGGCTGAATGAAGCCGGATCAGATCCCGCTCAGCGCCAAGTCCATCGCGAAGTACGTGAAGATCAGATCCGCACCCGCGCGCTTGATGGCGCCGAGGGTTTCGCGCACCACACGGTGTTCGTCGATGGCGCCGGCCTGGGCGCCGAACTTGATCATCGCGTACTCGCCGCTGACCTGATACGCCGCCAGTGGCAGGTTCGAGGCTTCGCGGATGTCGCGAATGATGTCCAAGTACGCGCCGGCCGGTTTGACCATCAGCGCATCGGCGCCTTCGGCCTCGTCCAGCAGCGATTCGCGCAGGGCTTCACGGCGGTTCATCGGGTTCATCTGGTAGGTTTTGCGGTCGCCCTTGAGCGCCGAGCCGCCGGCTTCGCGGAACGGGCCGTACAGCGCCGAGGCGAACTTGGTCGAGTACGCCATGATCGGCGTCTGGGTGAACCCGGCGGCATCCAGCGCCGCACGAATTGCTTTCACCTGCCCATCCATCGCCGCCGACGGAGCAATCACGTCAGCACCGGCACGCGCTGCCATGACGGCCTGTTTGCCAAGGTTCTCAATGGTCGCGTCGTTGTCGACATGGCCGCCGTGCATCACGCCGCAATGGCCGTGGTCGGTGTATTCGCAGAAGCAGGTGTCGGACATCACGATCATCTCCGGCACGGCGGATTTGATGGTGCGCGAGATCCGCGAGACCAGGCCGTTCTCCTGCCAGGTGTCGCTGCCGGTGGCATCCAGGTGGTGGGATACGCCAAAGGTCATGACCGACTTGATCCCGGCGCGAGCGTAGCGCTCGACTTCCTGCGCCAGCTTGGACTCAGGGATGCGCTGCACGCCGGGCATGCTGTTGATCGGCACGAAGTCGTCGATTTCTTCTTCGACGAAGATCGGCAACACGAGATCGTTCAGGGTGAATTCGCTTTCCTGGAACAACGTGCGGAAGTTTTCGTTGCTGCGCAGACGGCGTGGACGGGCAGCGGGAAACAGACTGGACATGGCGGTTCCTGAGTCAAGAATATCCGGAAGATCGCCGGAGCCAACACGTCCGGCGATATCAATGGCGCGAAGCTTATGCCTGCGCCGGTTTCGATTCAAACGCGCTGACAAGAAAGTCCGTTACGTAAGCCGCAACAGTGTGCAGAACCAAAAGAATGGCGCCGGGTCATTTAGCAATGCCGCAGCCGTTTCGCTCGCGCATCGCCACAGTGAGGCCGACCTTGAGCAACCCATCCGATCAGCGCAACAACCGTTCTCTGGACGGTCTTAACTTCTTTCTGGCGGATGTACGCGACGGCCTTGGGCCCTATCTCGCGATCTATCTGCTGGCGGTGCACAAGTGGGATCCGGCGAGTATCGGGCTGGTCATGACCCTCGCCGGCATCGCCGCGCTGGTCACGCAAACGCCTGCGGGTGCGCTGATTGACCGCACCCGCAGCAAGCGCCTGGTGGTCATCGTGGCCGCTTTGCTGGTGACGGCCGGGTGCCTGGTGCTGCCGTTCATTCACTCGTTCACCTGGGTGGCGATCACCCAGAGCATCAGCGCCATTGCAGGCTCGGTGTTCGCCCCGGCCATCGCCGCCATCTCCCTCGGTATCACCGGGCCCAAGGCGTTTACCCGCCGCACCGGACGCAACGAAACCTGGAACCACGCCGGCAACGCCTGCGCAGCCCTGTTGGCCGGGATCTTTTCCTGGATCTTCGGGCCGATTGCGGTGTTCTACCTGATGGCGTTCATGGCCGTGGCGAGCATTGTCGCGGTGGCGTTCGTCGATGCCTCGGCGATCGACCACGAGGTCGCGCGTGGCTTCGACCCCAACCATGACCAGGGTAAGGATCAGCCCAGTGGCTGGGCCGTCTTGCTGCACAACCGGCCGTTGCTGGTGTTCGCCATCTGCTGCGGGCTGTTTCACCTGGCCAATGCGGCGATGCTGCCGCTGGTGAGTCAGAAGCTCTCGCAGATCGACGTCAACCTCGCCACGCCGCTGACCTCCGCCTGCATCGTCGCGGCACAACTGGTGATGGTGCCCGTGGCCTGGCTGGTGGGCGCCAAGGCCGACGTGTGGGGGCGCAAACCCTTGTTGCTGGCGGGCTTCATTTTTCTGCCGCTGCGGGGCGTGCTGTATGTCATGTCCGACAATCCCTACTGGCTGGTGGGGGTGCAATTGCTGGACGGCATCGGCGCCGGGGCGTTCGGTGCGCTGCTGCCATTGGTGGTCAAGGACCTGACGCGCGGCACCGGGCGGTTCAATGTCAGCTTGGGGGCCATCTCGACAGTGTTCGGCCTGGGCGCGGCGCTAAGCAACGGGCTGGCCGGGCTGGTCGTCCGCGAGGCGGGCTACAGCGCGGCGTTCTTGACGTTGGCGGCGATTGCGGCGGTGGCGTTCGTGCTGCTGTGGCTGGCGGTGCCGGAAACCGGCGAACACGAAACCCAAGATCAGCCCCACGGCGCGCCGGCCAGTTGATTAATCCTGTTAACTGTGAGGCGTGGTTGTTGCGCCCTCGCCCAGTTCGCGCTGCATGATCACCGTGTCCAGCCAGCGACCGTGCTTAAAGCCGACGGACTCGAACACGCCGACATGGCGAAAACCCAGTCGTGCGTGCAGCCGGATGGAGGCGGTATTTTCGCTGTTGCCAATGATCGCCACCATCTGCCGCCGGCCGGATGCCGTGCAGTGCTGGATGACCGCCGCCAGCAGCGCGTGGCCAATGCCGAACCCGGCCATGCCATCGCGCACGTAAACCGAATCTTCCACGGTGAAGCGATAGGCCGGGCGCGGCCGGTACAGGGTGGCGTAACCGTAGCCAACCACTTCACCGTCGCGCTCGGCGACCAGATAAGGCAAGCCGTTGGCGCAGATGGCGGCGCGGCGCTGCAGCATTTGCTCAAGGGTCGGCGGCTCCAGCTCGAAACTGGCGGTGCCGTGGATCACATGATGGGCATAGATCGCCTGCACGGCGGGCATATCGGACTCGCGGGCGTCGCGCAGGATCAGTTCGTCGGCCATGGCATTTCCTTTCCAGATCAGAACGCGGGGGAGCAAAGCTTGCCCGTGAAGCGGTGGGCCTGTCCAACCCGGTTGTGGCGTATGCCGAGGCTTTCGCGGCGGATGCAGGGGCGACGAGTGCTGGCGCCGCGATTGGTCTAGAATGCCGCCCTTTCCCACTGCCGATCTGCCGCCCACCGATGAATGCCGACGCCCTCGACCTGCTCGACTCCCACCTTCAGACCGCCCTCGCCCACGCGCCCGCCGAGACCCGTCGCCTGTTTCACGGCCGTGGCCGACGCTGGCCGGGGCTGGAACAGCTGACCGTCGACTGGATGCAGGGCGTGGTGCTGGTGTCGTTGTTCAAGGAACCGGCCGCCGACGAGCTGGAAGCGCTGAAGCAGCGGCTGTCCAGACTGATCGAGTCACCGGCGTGGCAGCAATCCCGCGCCCATACGCTGTTGCTGCAGCACCGCTATCTGCCGGACAGCCACACCGAAGCGTTGCTGGGCGAGGTGCTGGAGGAATGGACGCTGACCGAGGGCGGTTTGAGCTATCTCGTGGATTTCGGCAAAAAACAGAACACCGGGCTGTTCCTCGACATGCGCTATGGCCGCGACTGGGTGCGGGCCAATGCGGCGGGCAAACGGGTGCTGAACCTGTTTGCTTACACCTGCGGGTTTTCGGTGGCAGCGATCGAGGGTGGCGCCGATTTTGTGGTCAATCTGGACATGTCCCGGGCGGCGCTGAGTCGCGGTCGTGACAACCATCGCTTGAATGGCCACGACCTGAGCAAGGTCACCTTTCTCGGCCACGAGCTGTTCAAGTCCTGGGGCAAGGTCAAAAGCACCGGGCCCTATGATCTGGTGATCATCGACCCGCCGTCGTTTCAGAAAGGCAGTTTCTTGCTGACCAAGGACTATCAGCGGGTACTGCGCAAATTACCGGAGCTGTTGACGGCAGAAGGCACGGTGCTGGCGTGCATGAACGACCCATTGCTGGGCGCGGACTTTCTCATCGAAGGCGTGACCCGCGAAGCGCCGGGGTTGCGGTTCGAACAGCGTCTGGAAAACCCACCGGAATTTGCCGATGCCGAGGAAGGGGGTGGATTGAAGGCGTTGGTGTTTCGCCAGGGGTGATCGCGCTGCAGGCGTCTTCGTGGGACCGGCTTCAGCCGGGAAGAGGCCCGTTTTTACGCCATCAATTCTGCAGTGTGACATCCGACGCCTTCCCGGCTAAAGCCGGTCCCACTAAGTGATCGCAGTGCGTCGGTGGGACCGGCTTCAGCCGGGAATGGGCCCGTTTTTACGCCATCGATTTTGCGGTGTGACATCCGATGCCTTCCCGGCTGAAGCCGGTCCCACTCATTGATCGCGCTATGTCAGTGGGACCGGCTTTAGCCGGGAAGAGGCCGGTATGCACATATGAGTTCTACGCACTCAACCGCGAAATCACGTCATTCAAGCCCGCCGACAACACACTCAGATCCTGGCTCGCGGTCTGGGTGCGCTGGACGTTGTCCTGGTTGGTGGTGGCAATGGCGGTGATTTCCGTCAGGTTGCGGGAGATGTCTTCGGCCACTGACGTCTGCTCTTCCGCCGCCGTGGCAATCTGGCGGTTCATGTCGCGGATGGCTTCCACAGCCGAGGTAATGCGTTCCAGCGAGGAGCCCGCCAGCGCAACCTGATCGACGCTTTCCTGGCTGCGTGCCTGCCCGCTTTCAATGGCCTGGGCCGCATCCACGGCGCCGGTCTGCACCGAGCTGATGATCTGGTTGATTTCCGCCGTCGACGCCGCAGTGCGCTGGGCCAGCGTGCGCACTTCGTCGGCGACCACCGCAAAACCGCGTCCGGCATCGCCGGCGCGAGCCGCTTCGATGGCCGCGTTCAGCGCCAGCAGGTTGGTCTGCTCGGCGATGCCGCGAATCACTTCCAGGACCTTGCCGATCCGCCCGCTGTCAGTTTCCAGACGACGAATAACGTTGGCGGTGTTGCTGATCTCGGTGCGCATCTGGGTGATCGCTGTGATCGTTGCGCCCATCACCTTGCTGCCTTCCTGGGAACTGCGATCCGCTTCGTCAGCGGCCTGGGCCGCCTGAGCCGCATGACGGGCGACTTCCTGGGCGGTGGCGGACATTTCGGTCATGGCCGTCGCCACCTGGTCGGTGCGCTCGAACTGCTCGTGGGTGCCCTGGGCCATCAACGCGGCAATTGCCTTCAGCTCGCCGCCGGCACTGTCCAGGTCGGTGGTGCTGCGCTTGAGGCGGGTGAAGGTGTCGGCGAGGAAATCCCGCAGCGTATTCGCCGCGACGGCCAGACGGCCCAGCTCGTCCTGGCGGGTGATGCTGACGCGGTCACTGAACTTGCCCTGACTCAATTGCGCGACGTAGTCGATGAGCATACGGATCGGAGCGACGATGTTGCGGTTGACCATCCACAAGGTCAGCACGCCCACCAGCAACGCCGAGGCGAGCATGACCAGCGTGCCGATCAGGATGGTCCGGTCGGCGGTACTGCTAAGGATTTTAGACTGCTCGTCACTCTGTTTGCGCAGGCCAGCCACCAGGCCGGTCATCTGCTCGCTGGCGGCGCGGTCCACACCTTTTACAGCCATGTCCCCGGCCACCGGATCGCCACCGGCGGCGATGTAGGCGTCCCGGCCCTTACGGTACGCCACGCCAAGGGTGCGGTGCTCGTTGCGCAGCGCATCGACCTGGGTTTTGGTGGTCGGGTCCAGCCCCTCCATTGCACTGAGGTTGCCGAGGGTGTCCTGCACCTGACGTTCCTGGTCTTCGAACTGCGCCCAGAACTTGTCGCGATCGGCCGGCTGTTTGCCGCGCAGCAGCACGTTCTTCCACTCCTGCACCTGAACCTTGAATTGCAGGTTGGCCTGATCGACCAGTTGCGAAGCGTGCAAGGGCCCTTCGAGCAGACCGCGATAAGCGTGAACGTTGCTGGACAGGAACTGGAAACACGCGAGGGCAATCAGCACGACCAGCACGAGGCTGCCGCTGAGCAGCGCGAGGATCTGCAATCTCAGGGATTTGGACATACGAGGATCTCAAAAGGGAGGACAACCTGCTCCGAGGATCACCCGGAGTTTTTTGCGGCTTGCCACATCCCTGTGCCATCGCGTCGGAGCGGTCCGAAAACGAGGCGCCTACACAGAGTGATTCGACCTCGCGCGGGGCTTCTTGAAGTGCGGCCCGGGGGATCCGACGGACGGCTGAAAAGCACTAACGACGGGGCCTGCAGCCCAATCAAACGGCTGTCTAAACGTGTCGCACAGCATTCAGATGAATAGGCAGAAAACAGCGATCACTCACGCTGGCCGAATACTTGGGAGGGTCTGCGCAACACCGGATCGAACGGATTGATCTTCTGGCTGATCGCCGTGGCCTCGCGCTTGAGCATGTCCACCACCGTGGGCATGCGGTCTGCACTGAGGCGGTCGCTGATGGTTGCCACGCTCAACGCCGCCACCGCCCGGCCATCCCGATCAAGAATCGGCACCGCCAGCCCCGCCATGCCTTCCAGCACGCCGGTATTGCGCGCGGCATAGCCGGTACTCCGAACCGTGTCGATTTCAGAGCGCAGCATCACTTCGTCGTACAGGTGGAAATCCCGCAGGCGCGGCAGGTTGTAGCGGATCACCGTCTCGCGTTCTTCTTCCGGCAGGAACGCCAGGATGGCCAGACTGCCCTGCCCCACGCCCAGCGCCACGCGGCCGCCGATATCGCCGGTGAAGGTGCGGATCGGGTACGGCCCTTCGCTGCGGTCCAGGCACACCGCATCGAAACCACTGCGGGCCAGCAGAAACAACGAGTCCCCCAACGAGGCCGACAGGCGCAGCAAACTGGGACGCACCACGTCGCGCAAGTTGCCGGACTGCCCGGCCCGCGCTGCCAGGGCGAAGAACTCCAGGCTCAGGCGGTAACGCTTGCTGCGCAGGTCCTGCTCGACCATGCCCTCGTCCATGAGGCTGCGCAGCAAGCGGTGGGTGGTCGGCTGCGACAGTCCGACCTGCTGCGCCAGTTGCGTCACCCGTTCGCTACCGTCCGGACAATCGCCCAGCGCGCGCAGCACGGCAAACAGACGAGAGACTGCGCTTACGCCCGTTTCTTTCTCGTCACTCTTCCGCTCAGTGGAATTCATTGCGCGCCAACCCTCATTTCTTTTCGCTGAATGAATGAATCCGAAAAAACTACTCACTCAATGAAATTGCTCGTTGAGCGCATCCTAGTCTTGGGCCTAGGATCGGTCCACAGGGCGATTTGAATAACAGCGGCAGCCGACATTGATCGAGCGCCAGCGTCCACGGTCACACGCAGCACTTCTCTTCGCATCTGCCCATAAAAAACGCGCGCCTGCGGTGCGCACGTAAAAAAAGGTGGAACGCAGCCATGGCTTTTCTTGAACTCCAGGCACTGTGCAAGCGCTATGGCCCTGTCGATGCCGTCGTGGCCACTGACCTTTCCGTGGAGCAAGGCGAATTCGTCTCCCTGCTCGGCCCCTCCGGCTGCGGCAAAACCACCACCCTGCAAATGATCGCCGGCTTCGTGGATGTCAGCGCCGGCCGCATCCTGCTGGACGGCCGCGACATCACCCACGCCAAACCGGCCAGTCGCGGCCTCGGCGTAGTGTTCCAGTCCTACGCGCTGTTCCCGCACATGACCGTGCGCGACAACGTCGCCTTTGGCCTGAAAATGCGCAAAGTCTCCGCCGCCGACATCGAGCGCCGCGTCTCCCGGGTGCTGGAACTGGTGCGCCTCACGCCCCATGCCGAGCGTTACCCCCGCGAGCTGTCCGGCGGGCAGCGTCAGCGCGTCGCCCTGGCCCGGGCGCTGGTGATCGAGCCGCCGGTGTTGCTGCTGGACGAGCCGCTGTCCAACCTCGATGCCAATCTGCGCGAAGAGATGCAATTCGAAATCCGCCGCATCCAGCGCGAAGTCGGCATCACCACGCTGATGGTCACCCACGACCAGGCCGAAGCGCTGTCCATCAGCGACCGCGTCGTGGTCATGCAGGCCGGGCGCATCACCCAGATCGACGAGCCCTACCACCTCTACGAACACCCCCGTACCCGTTTCATCTCCGGCTTCGTCGGCAAGGCCAATCTGCTGCGCGGCGATCGCGATGCCAGCGGCGCGGCCCAGGTGCGACATGAGCCCGGCGACGGCGAACTGGTGCTGAGCCTTCGTCCCGAGAAAATCGATCTGGTGCCTGCCAGGACCGGCCGCCTGCAAGGGCGCGTGGTCATGCGCTACTTCCTCGGCAGCCAGTGGCTGTACCGCATCGAAACGCCCATCGGCGAAATCACCGTGGTGCGCCGCAACGATGGCGATGCGCCGATGAACGAAGGTTTCGCGGTGGGACTGGACTGGCCGTCGGATCTGCTGCGGGTGTTGAGCGTCGATGAGGTGCGGGCATGAGTGTGCTGCGCGACACCGGCCGCGGCTACTTGCTGTCGGCCCCGGCCCTGGCGCTGTTTTCCGGCCTGCTGTTGCTGCCATTGGCGCTGACGCTGGTGCTGTCGTTCAACGTGTTCGACTACGAAGTCGGGGTCAAGGGCGGTGAGTGGACGCTGGCGCAATACGCCAATCTGATCACCGATTCCTACTTCTACGAGATCTTCCTGCGCACCTTCTGGATCAGCGCCCTGGTGACCCTGCTGTGCGTGGTGATCGGCGTACCCGAGGCCTACATCCTCAGCCGCATGGGCACCCCGTGGCGCTCGATTTTCCTGATCCTGATCCTCACGCCGCTGCTGATTTCGGTGGTGGTGCGGGCGTTTGGCTGGAGCCTGTTGCTGGGCGCCGACGGTTTGATCAATCAAGCGATACAGGCCCTTGGCGGGCGTCCGGTCAAAATGCTGTACACGCCGTTCGCAGTGATTCTGGCGCTGGTCCACGTGATGCTGCCGTTCATGATCATCCCGGTGTGGACCTCGCTGCAGAAGCTCGACACCTCTGCCGAACAGGCCGCGCTGTCCCTCGGCGCCACCCAGGCGCAAGTGATGAGGATGGTGGTGTTGCCGCAAGTGATGCCGGGCGTGCTGTCGGGGACGTTGATCGTCTTCGGCCTGTCCGCCAGCTCGTTCGCCATTCCCGGGCTGCTCGGCGGACGCAGACTGAAAATGGTCGCCACCGTCGTTTACGACCAATACCTCTCGGAACTCAACTGGCCCATGGGCGCGGCGATTGCCGTGGCGCTGCTGCTGATCAACCTGTTGGTCATGCTGTCGTGGAACCGGCTGGTTGAAGGCCGCTATAAAAAATCCCTGGGGGAATGAGCGATGTCCAAGAACGGCCCTCTGGCCCTGTCCTTTCATGCCCTGGTAGTGATGTTCATGCTGGCGCCGCTGGTGGTGGTGTGCCTGGTGGCCTTCACCCCGGAAAATACCTTGAGCCTGCCGTGGCACGGGTTTTCCCTGCGCTGGTTCAGGGCGGTGTTCGAGCGCGCTGATTTCATTCAGTCGTTCTATAACAGCCTGATTCTGGCGGTGGTCGCGGCCACCCTGGCGACGTTGATCGCAGTGCCGGCGGCGTTGGCGATCACCCGCTACCGCTTCCCCGGTCGCGACTTTCTCAACGGCCTGTTCCTGTCGCCGATCATCATTCCCCATCTGGTGCTGGGGGTGGCGATGCTGCGCCTGTTCGCGCTGATGGGGGTGAACGGCAGTTTCGTCTGGCTGATGTTCGCCCACGTGGTGGTGATCACGCCGTACGTGCTGCGGCTGGTGATCGCGGCCTCCATCGGCATGGACCGCAGCGCCGAGCAGGCGGCTGAATCCCTCGGTGCCAGCCGCTTCACGCTGTTTCGTTTGATCACCCTGCCGATGATCCTGCCCGGCGTCGCCGGTGGCTGGCTGCTGGCGTTCATTAACAGCTTCGATGAAGTGACGCTGTCGATTTTCGTCACCTCGCCCTCGACCCAGACCCTGCCGGTGCGCATGTACGTGTACGCCACCGAATCCATCGACCCGATGATGGCCGCCGTGTCCGCGCTGGTGATCGCACTGACGGCGGCGACCATGATCATCCTCGACCGGGTGTATGGCCTGGACCGTGTGCTGGTGGGGAGGCATTGATGACTGCTCGGTTCACCCATCTGTCCAATGAAGAGTGCCTGAAGGAGCGCGCACCATGGCGTTGCTGAAACGACTGACCGAACGCGATCGCGCCGTGCTGCCCTTCACCCTCGACGGCCGGCCGGCCAGCGGGTTGCTGGGCGATACATTGCTGACGGCGGTGCTGACGGCGGAGGATTCATTGCGCGGAAGCGATTTCAACGGCGAACCCCGTGCGGGTTTCTGTCTGATGGGCGCGTGCCAGGACTGCTGGGTGAAACTGGGCGACGGTCGCCGGGTGCGGGCCTGCTCGACGCTGCTGGAAGCCGGCGTGTGCGTCAGTCGCGAGCCGGGGCGCAGCCTATGACCGCGCCGCCACGTCAAGCCATGAGCACCGTCATCGTTGGCGCTGGCCCCGCCGGCATTCGCGCGGCGCAGACGCTGCTCGCCCATGGCCTGCGTCCATGTCTGCTGGATGAAAGCCTGCGCGGCGGCGGTCAGGTCTATCGTCGCCAGCCGGAGCACTTCAAGCGCTCGGCCAAGGCCCTGTACGGATTCGAAGCGGGCAAAGCCGAGTCGGTCCACGCCACCCTCGATCAGTTACAGAGCGAGATCGACTACCGCCCCGAGACGCTGGTGTGGAACGCCGAAACACGCACCCTCGACACCCTGCACAACGGCCGCGCGGCGCAGGTGCCGTTCAAGCATCTGATCGTGGCCACCGGCGCCACCGACCGCATCCTGCCGGTGCCGGGCTGGACGTTGCCCGGTGTCTACAGCCTTGGCGCGGCGCAGATCGCGCTGAAGTTTCAGGGCTGCGCCATCGGTGAGCGCGTGGTCTTCGCCGGCAGCGGGCCGCTGTTGTATCTGGTGGCGTATCAATACGCCAAAGCCGGCGCGACGGTGGCGGCGGTGCTCGACAGCTCGCCCTTTTCCGCCCAGACCCGCGCCCTGCCCGCGCTGCTAGGGCAACCCTCGACGCTGGCCAAAGGGCTTTATTACCGCGCCTGGCTGACGGCCCACGGCGTGCCGGTGCACCAAGGCGTTCATCTGCACGAGATTCAGGGCGAGCGACGGGTCAGCGGGGTCAGCTGGCAACAGGGCCAACAACGGAAAAACCTCGCCTGTGACGCCGTGGCGTTCGCCCATGCCCTGCGCAGCGAAACCCAACTGGCCGATCTGCTCGGCTGCGAGTTCGCCTGGAGCGCGTTGAACAGGGCCTGGTTGCCCACCCGCGACGCCGCCGGCCGCAGCAGCGTCGAGGGTGTTTATCTGGCGGGTGACGGCGCCGGGATCATGGGCGCCGACGCCGCCGAAGTGGCCGGCGAGCTGGCGGCGCTGACCTTGCTCGGCGACATCGGCTACCGCATCGACCGCGCCCGCAGCATCGAATTGCAGCGGCAGCTGGAAGCCATCCAGCGGTTTCGCCAGGGACTGGAAACGGCGTTCCCCTTCCCCGAAGACTGGGCGGCCAAGGCGCCGGACAGCCTGACCGTGTGCCGCTGCGAGGAAGTCAGCGCCGGCGACATCCGTCAGACCGTGGCCGACGGTCACTGGGAAATCAACCGGGTCAAGGCCATGTGCCGGGTCGGCATGGGCCGCTGCCAGGGGCGCATGTGCGGGGTGGCCGCGACGGAAATCGTCGCTCAGGCTTCAGGGCGGGACATCGCCAGCGTGGGTCGTTTGCGCGGTCAGGCGCCGATCAAGCCGCTGCCGTTTGGCGTGGAGGCAGACCAATGAGCCAGCCCGTAGAAGTGGATGCGGTGGTGATTGGCGGCGGGATTGTTGGTGCGTCGGCGGCGCTGTTTCTCGCCCTGAGCGGTAAACGCGTGGCGTTGCTGGAACGGGATTTTTTCGGTTCCCACTCAAGTGGCGTCAATTATGGCGGCGTGCGGCGTCAGGGCCGTCCGTTGTCGCAGTTGCCGCTGTCCCGGCGCGCCCATGAAATCTGGGGGGACCTGCGCGCATTCATCGGCACTGACGGCGAATACATGCGCTCCGGGCATCTCAAGCTGGCCCGCAGTGACAAGGACATGGCCGCGCTGGTCGCATATGAGGAGGCGTCGCGCGGGTTTGGCATGGAGTTGCAGCTGCTCGATCACGCCCGGTTGCGCGCGCGCTTCCCTTGGGCCGGTGATGTGGCGGTGGGCGCTTCATTGTGCGCCGACGACGGCCATGCCAATCCGCGCCTCGTCTCCCCGGCGTTTGCCGTTGCCGCCCGCCGGGCCGGTGCCCAGACCTTCGAGCAAGCCCACGTCAGTGAGGTCTCTCACGACGGGCAGACTTTTCTGGTGCGGACCGCCAGCGGCCTGAGCTTCCGCGCGCCATGGCTGCTCAATTGCGCCGGCGCCTGGGCCGCTCAACTGGCCCAGCAGTTCGGCGAGCCGGTGCCGATGCGCGCGGGCCACCCGGCAATGCTGGTGACCGAACCGCTGCCGATGTTCATGGACGTCAGCACCGGTGTCGAGGGCGGCGGGATTTATGCGCGGCAGGTGGCGCGGGGCAATTGCGTGCTGGGCGGCGGCCAGGGCTTTGCGCTGGATCCGGCCACCGCCCGTCCCGGTCAGGCGGCGATTCTGGAGATCCTGCGCAACGCCGTTGAGCTGTATCCGCCGCTGGCCGGTGCCCAGGCCATTCGCACCTGGAGCGGCACCGAGGGTTATTTACCCGACCGCGAGCCGGTGTTGGGTGCCAGTTCGACCCAACCCGGTTTGCTGCACGGCTTCGGCTTTGCCGGCTCGGGTTTTCAGATTGGTCCGGCAGCGGGCGAAGCGCTGGCACAGCGTGTCTGCGTCGGGGCCTCGAACATCGACCTGACGCCGTTCTCGATCACACGCTTTCAAACACATCTGCAATCGCAACCGCACACTTCATCGCCCGCCATCGTCGTGCCGTCCGGCACCGATAACGTCATTCCATTGTTCAGAGGAAGGTCGAACCCATGACTCACACGAAACGTGTTGCCCTGACCGGCTTGTCTTGCCTGCCGCTCGCTGCTGTTCTTGCGTCGATGCCCGTACAGGCCGAACCGACGCTGTACCTGGGCATGAACGGCGGCACCATGGAGCGCTTGTACGCCGACCATGTGCTGCCGGCGTTCGAGAAGGCCAACAACGTCAAGGTGGTGATCGTGCCGGGCACGTCCTCGGACATCCTCGCCAAGGCCCAGGCCAGCAAGGACAACCCGCAGATGCACGTGATGTTCCTCGACGACGGCATCATGTACCGCGCCATCTCCATGGGCCTGTGCGGCAAATTGAATCCGAGCCCGAGCCTGGCGGACATTCCGGCCAAGGGCAAGATCAAGGAAGAAGCGGTGGCCGTGAGCCTGGGTGTCACCGGCTTGGCCTACAACAGCAAAATGTTCAAGGACAACGGCTGGAGCGCGCCGACGTCCTGGGCCGATATGGCAGATCCTAAGTACAAGGAGAAGCTGGTGTTTCAGTCGCTGGCCTCATCCACCTTCGGGCTGCACGGTTTTCTGATGTTCAACCGGTTGCAGGGCGGCAACGAAACCAACGTCGAGCCGGGTTTCAAGGCATGGCCGAAGACGGTGGGGCCGAACGTGCTCGAGTACATCGCCAGCTCGGCGAAGATCTCGGAGATGGTGCAGACCGGCGAAGCGGCGCTGTTCCCGCTGACGCCGACCCAGGTCACCGCGCTCAAGCTCAAGGGCGTGCCGGTGGAATACGCGCCGCCGAAGGAAGGTGGTGTGGTGTTGAACGTGGCCGAATGCACCATCGCCAACAACGATCAGCCGGAACTGGCGCAGAAACTCGCGGCCTTCCTGCTGACCCCGGAAGCCCAGGCGCCGGCCCTGGAAATGGGCGACCAGATCCCGTCCAACCCGAAAACCCCGACCACCGACAAGACCCGCGGTCAGGTGGAGGCCATGAACAAGTACCTGGAAACCGCCGTGACCATCGATTGGGATCAAGTCAATCAGGTCCGTCCGGAATGGAATGCCCGCTGGAGCCGCTCGATCGAGCGGTAGACGCGATTTAGTAGGACCGGCTTCAGCCGGGAAAGCGTTGCAGGCCATACCGCAAAATGGAGGGTGTACACACTGGCCTCTTCCCGGCTAAAGCCAGTCCTACTCATCGACCGCGATCCAATAGTGGGATCGGCTTCAGCCGGGAAAGCGTCAGGCGCCACGCCACAAATGAAGGGATGCAATCCACCGCTGGCGCATGACTGTGTAGGAGCGCGCTTGCCCGCGAAGGCGGTACTGCAGACGCTAAAGATGCAGCGGATGCACTGGCCTCTTCGCGGGCAAGCGCGCTCCTACAGGTGTCCGCGTAGTGTCAGGAGGGACCGCACGCCGTCAGTAGGACTGACTTTTAGCCGGCCTCTGACCCGGAGCGCCGCAGCTCACACCACATGTGCACCTTAGACACGTACTGATCCCCCACCGCCACCGCGTACGGCTCGATACCAAACGGGACGAAGCCCATCCGCTCGTACAAGCCCTGCGCGCCGCGATTGCCTTCGGTAACCGTCAACTGCACAAGCAATAGCTGCGGCTGGCTCCGGGCATAGGCCAATACGCTGCAGACCAGGTCATGCCCGACGCCTTTCCCCCGATGCGCGTGGGGAACGTACATGCCGAACAGCGTGGATTTGTGGCGCGCTTTCTTCCTGGTTTCAACAGAAAGGCCGGCAACCCCCAGCAACCTCCCGTCTTCAACGGCGCCGAATACCACCTCCGTCGCCTCAGGCCCGACCACGAGCCGTTTCTCCCACCAGCTGATCGGCAAGGCCTCGCGCTCGCCGACGTCGGAGGTAAACGCATCAGGATGGAGGGCATAGGCTTCAAGCATCAGGGCTCGATAAGCGGAGGCATATTCCGGGGTCAGTCGCTCAATGGTGGTGGTCATCGAAGTCACGCTGCAGGGTTGAGGGCTGATTATGTGTGGCAGCCCGCGTGATGACTACCGCCCGGGCGCAGAAGAAACAAACGCCTCGCCCTTGGCGCCCGTTCGGTCACCCAGCGGCGTGCAGCATGGGGCGAAACAACGGGTTTTCACGCCGGCTATTGCAAAAACCCTGCTCATCGCTGCAACCTCCACGGTTTGTGCGGCTCAGACTATTTCGCGACAGGTAAAATCGCGCACCGTGGGCGCGTCAGTTCGAGGGAGATTTCCATGCGTTTCAGATCATTCATCCAGTGTCTCGCTGTTGTGCCCCTGGCGCTGCTGATGGCAGAGACGGCCGTGGCCAGCGAAGAAACGCAGCTGATCCAGTCAATCAATACCTACCGCAGCCAGGCCCAGCCTTGCGCCAACGTGGCGTCGACCGAGCTGCCGCCGCTCAACAGCGACCCACGCCTGAACCTGCCCGCCAGTGGCACGGTGGATCTGCAGCCGATGCTGGCCCGGGCGTCGTATCCGATGGTCAGCGTCCAGGCGATCACCCTCTCGGGCCCGCGCGACGCGCAAGCGGCCATGGCGGCGATTCAGGAAAGTTTTTGTCAGGTGGTGCTCAATCCGCAGTTCGTCGACATCGGCGTCAGCCACAACGACCGCGACTGGCGCATCGTGCTGGCCCGCCCACTGCTGGCGGGCGGGTTGGGTAATGCCCAGGCCGAGGGCCAGAAACTGCTGGGCCTGATCAATGAAGCGCGCAAGCAACCGCAGCAATGTGGCGCTCAGTCGTTCTCCGCGGCCGCGCCGCTGGTGTGGAACGACACCCTGATGAGCGCAGCCGAAAGCCACTCGCGCTCCATGGCCAACAACAATTATTTCGATCACAAGGGTCGCAACGGCGGGACACCGGGAGACCGTGCAGAGCTGGCCGGGTACATCGGCCAGCAGATTGGCGAGAACATTGCCGCCGGACAGGACAATGCGCGCAAGGTGGTCGAGGGCTGGCTGGCCAGCCCCGGCCATTGCGCCAACCTCATGAACCCGCAGTTCCATGACCTTGGCGCGGCGTACGCCACCGACCCGAAAAGCGACGCCGGCATTTACTGGACGGCGCTGTTCGGGGTGCAGTAAACCTGCGACGAAGCGATGACAGTTGGCGCGTGGTCCCTACGGGTTCGCCGCCACCATCGCCTTTCTGCTCAGCGACGGCGCCGGGATGATCAACGGCGTGAACCTGACCGTGGACGGCGGCTTCAGCGCGGGCTGATACGCAGGACTAAGCCGTCACTCAGCCCCACAAGGTGCGGCCGAAGAACGTCAGCGTGCGGTCCATGGCCAGTTGCGCCCAGACCGGGTCGTACTGCGTGCCCGGAATCCGGCCAGGGCCGACGGCTTCTTCGTTGGCAAAGGCATGGTGGGCCAGGTAGCGGTGGAACTCCAGGTCGACGCCGCCTTCGCTGAGTTTGGCTTCGAGCTGATCGACGCCGTCCGCCGGGAAGAATTCATCCTGAGTACCCCAGTGCGCCTGCACCGGCACCTTGATCGCGGCGGGGTCAAGGAATTCCAGCGGCGGCATGCCGTAGAACACCACACCAGCGGACAGCTCGGGGATGAAGTTCAGTGCCAGCAGGGTCAACGCGCCGCCCATGCAAAAGCCGGTGACACCGACTTTCTGGCTGTGGCCCTTGAGGTACTGCACGGCGCCGCGAATGTCCTGGGTGGCGGCATCGGCAAAGTCGAGTTTGTCCATCAGGTGATGGGCTTCTTCTTCCTCAACCGTCATTTCGCCACGGTAAAGGTCAGGCACCAGCGCCAGATAACCGCACGCCGCCAGCCGATCGGCCACGCCACGGATCTGGTCGTTGAGGCCCCACCATTCCTGAATCACCACCACGGCGGGTGCGCCTTCGGTCTTGGCCGGGCTAGCCAGATAGCCGCTCAACTCTTTGCCGTCGGGGCGTTTGAAGGTGACGGTCTTGCCCGTTGCGTGGGTCGATGCTTGCGTCATGGGGTTCTCCGGAGAAGACATTCGGTTGGATTGACAGCCTGAGACGACTGGCCGTCAGTTCTACGACAGCAACGCGACGCTGAACAGCGCGACGCACATGAAATTAATGACAGGTTCGGCGTGGCATCCGTTCAGCCGTTTTGCAGATCTCTGCCCATGGCAGCGCCGGGCATGTCTCGGCAACGCTCGTCACCGGGGGCCGAGCGATGATCGCGCAGCTGCTTTTTCAGGGTGGCGGCCGAAGGCGCATAAAGGAAGCCGAACGACACGCTGTTGCGTCGGCCTTTGACCGCGTGGTGCATCAAGTGCGCGTGGTAGAGGCGTTTGAGGTAGCGGTTGCGCGGCCGTGGTCGCGCAGGCCAGTGGCGATGGACCATGCCGTCGTGAACCAGCACGTAGATCAGGCCGAACGCCGCAACGCCTGCGCCCACCCATTGCAGCGGGTCATGGCCGCTGTTGCCGGCGACGATCAGCGCGACTGCCACCAGGCCCAGCGCCAGCAGATAGAGGTCGTTGGTTTCGAACGCGCCGAGTTGTTCTTCGTGGTGGGACTTGTGCAGGAACCAGCCCCAGCCGTGCATGACGTACTTGTGGGCGAGAAAGCCGACCCCTTCCATGGCGACAAGGGTGACGAGGAAAATCGTGAAGTTGAAGATCATAGCGTCGGGAAGGCCGATGGGTCTGGACGTCGACGTGCAGCATACCGGGGTCACGGGAAATTTCCAGATTCGCGCTCACAACGTTTGCTTTCCTGACCAACCGATGTAAAAAATGGCCCCATGGGTGAGCGTCTCGAACGTTCACTGTATTCGTGCCCTGCCCCTCGCGGCGGCCGGCACCGCTTTCAAGGAATAAAGAATGGCTCCAAGACACGTCATCAACGCTTCGGTCAGCCCCAAGGGCAGCCTGGAAACACTGTCGCAACGTGAAGTCCAGCAACTCAGCGCCGCAGGCTCCGGCAGCATCTACACCCTTTTCCGCCAGTGCGCCCTGGCCATCCTTAACACCGGCGCCCATGTCGATAACGCGAAAACCATTTTAGAGGCCTATCAGGACTTCGAAGTGCGCATCCACCAGCAAGACCGTGGCGTGCGCCTCGAACTGCTGAACGCCCCGGCCGACGCCTTCGTTGACGGCGAGATGATCGCCAGCACCCGTGAGATGCTGTTCAGCGCCCTGCGCGACATCGTCTACACCGAGAGCGAGCTCGACAGCCAGCGGATCGACCTGAGCAGCTCCCAGGGCATCACCGATTACGTTTTCCACCTGCTGCGCAACGCCCGCACCCTGCGCCCCGGCGTCGAACCGAAGATGGTGGTGTGCTGGGGCGGCCACTCGATCAACACCGAAGAATACAAATACACCAAGAAAGTCGGCCATGAGCTGGGCCTGCGCAAGCTGGACATCTGCACCGGCTGCGGTCCTGGCGTGATGAAGGGCCCGATGAAGGGCGCCACCATTGCCCATGCCAAGCAGCGCATCACCGGCGGCCGTTATTTGGGCCTGACCGAGCCGGGCATCATTGCGGCCGAAGCGCCGAACCCGATCGTCAACGAGTTGGTGATCCTGCCGGACATCGAAAAGCGCCTGGAAGCCTTCGTGCGTGTCGGCCACGGCATCATCATTTTCCCGGGTGGCGCAGGCACGGCGGAGGAATTCCTCTACCTGCTGGGCATCCTCATGCACCCGGACAACCAGGACCTGCCGTTCCCGGTCATCCTGACCGGCCCGAAAAGCACCGCGCCGTACCTGGAGCAATTGCACGCGTTCGTCGGCGCGACACTGGGCGACGCCGCGCACAAGCATTACCAGATCATCATCGACAACCCGTCGGAAGTGGCGCGGCAGATGACCCTTGGCCTGGCTTCGGTGCGCCAGTTCCGCCGCGACCGCGCCGACGCGTTCCACTTCAACTGGCTGCTGAAGATCGAAGAGAGCTTCCAGCGTCCGTTCGACCCGACCCACGCCAACATGGCCAGCCTGCAACTGCGCCGCGACCTGCCGCCCCACGAACTGGCGGCCAACCTGCGCCGGGCGTTTTCCGGGATTGTGGCGGGCAACGTCAAGGACAAGGGCATTCGCCTGATCGAAGAACACGGCCCGTATGAAATCCACGGTGACGCCGAGGTGATGAAGCCGCTGGACAAGCTGTTGCAGGCCTTCGTCGAACAGCACCGGATGAAGCTGCCGGGCGGCGCGGCCTATGTGCCGTGTTATCGGGTGGTTTCCTGACTTACCTGATGTAGCGCTAACCGACATCCGGCGGTTTCCCACGCTGTCCGGAATAAACGCAGTTCCTGTGGGAGCCGGCTTGCTGCGGGCCGCGATCGGACGAAGGCGTCCGTCCAAACCCCTTTATGGCGAATGAACCCTCTCATTCGCCAGCAGGCCGGCGCCTACGGGTGACGTTCGCAATCCCACGGAATGCCTCATGATCCACATCCGCCCCATGACCGCCGACGACTTCGAGGTCTTCTGGCCCACTTTTCAGGCCGTGGTCCAGGCGCAGGAAACCTACGCCTACGCCCCCGACCTGAGCTTCGAGCAAGCCCGGCACCTGTGGCTGGAATACCCGCTGCACACACTGATCGCCGAAGAAGACGGCGTGCTGCTCGGCAGCTATTACCTGAAGGCCAACGCTGCCGGGCCTGGCAGCCATGTCAGCAACTGCGGCTACATGGTCACCCCGGCCGCGCGGGGCCGCGGCGTCGCGCGCCTGATGTGCGAGCACTCGCAGCAACTGGCGCTGGACAGCGGCTTCTCGGCCATGCAGTTCAACTCCGTAGTGGCCACCAACGACGTCGCCGTCGCGCTCTGGCAGAAACTCGGTTTTGAGATCGTCGGCCGTCTGCCCCGCGCTTACCGCCATGCCCGGCTCGGGCTGGTGGATTGTCTGGTGATGTACAAATGGCTGGCGGACATGCCGGCCTCGCGCAAAGCCAAAAGCCCGTTGCTGATCGGACGCAAGAACATCGAATCGGTGATCTCCCGCCCGCGGCGCAAGCCCTCTGACGGATCGGCCTGATCTTTTCAGGCAATCGGGAACTGCCCGCCGGCATGACGCTTTTGAGGCCCTGCATGGCGCTTTCAAACTTGCCGGAATGCCATCTCTCGACGATCCTCTATGCACGGCCAGATTGGCCGTGCTCACAAGAAACGCGCCGGAGAGGCCAGCATGACGACCGTAGCCGAACTACTGAAGTTGAAAGACCCGCATCACGCTGACGTTCACACCGTCGGGCCCGGGGAGATGGTCATCGAGGCGATCAAGCTGATGGCCGAGAAAAACATCGGTGCCGTGCCGGTGGTGCGCGACGGCAAGGTGGTCGGCATCGTCAGCGAGCGCGATTACGCCCGCAAGATGGAGCTCAAGGGCCGCGCCTCGGCCGGCACCCCGATCAGCGACATCATGACCCACGACGTACAGACCGTGGGTTCGCAGCACTCGGTCGAGCACTGCATGAACATCATGACCGACCGCCGATTGCGCCATTTACCGGTGGTGGACGAAGGCCAGCTGATCGGTCTGCTGTCCATCGGCGACCTGGTCAAGGCGGCTATTGCGGAACAGGCCAGGCTGATCGAAAAAATGCAGGAATACATTCGCGGCGAAAGCTACTGAGCAGCCCACACACCTGCTGCGCCACACAAAAAAGCCGGAGCTTCAAGGGCTCCGGCTTCGCTTTGCGCGTGTGAATGGATTGCCGTTTAGCGAACCTTGAAGCGATCGATCATCGCCACCAGCCGCTCATTGGACGCCATCAGCGCGTCTACGCTGGTGTCGGTCTGCTGACCACAACCCACCAGTTCACCGACCATGTGCCGAATGGCGATCATGTTCTGGTTGATCTCCTCGGTCACCGCGCTCTGCTCTTCTGCCGCCGTTGCAATGTGCGCGCTGAGGTCATGAATGCGCAGCACGGAACCGGCCATGCCATCCAGGCCTTCGTTGACCCGCGACGTACGGTCGGCGGTGGACTGGCAACTGATCTTGGTTTTTTCCATGGCGCCCACGGCGGTGCTCACGCCCTGCTCCAGCCGCGCGAGCATCTCGTTGATTTCCGACGTGCTCTGCTGGGTGCGACCGGCCAGCGCCCGCACCTCGTCGGCCACCACGGCAAAGCCTCGGCCCTGCTCACCCGCCCGCGCCGCTTCGATGGCCGCGTTGAGGGCCAGCAGGTTGGTTTGCTGGGCAATGCCGCCAATGACCCCAAGCACGTCGGTGATGCGCTTGGCGTCGACCTGCATTTCCTGCACGTATTTTGTGGCGTCTTCAACTTCGGCCACCAAGGCCCGCACGCTGACAGATGCTTCGTCGACGACGTCGCGGGACCGCTGGGCGGCATCGTTCGCCGATTGGGTAAAGCTCGCCGTCTGCGTAGCGCTCTCGGCGACGCTGTCGGCGGTGGCGCTCATCTCGTTGATCGCGGTCACGGCCTGATCGGTTTCCGAAGCGTGACGGTTGAGGATCTGGTTGATGTTGCGCGACTGATCCTGCAACTGCACCAGCCCGGCCGAGATCTGCTCGGTGCCGTTGCGCACCTCGACAATCATGGCTTGCTGGAAGGCGATGAACTTGTTGACCGAATGGCCGACAGCGTCCAGCTCATCTTCTCCCTTGATCGGAATACGGCGGGTCAGATCGGCTTCACCCGACGACAGCGCATCGATGTTGGTGCGCAGAACGGTCAGGCGGGCCAGCAGACGATGGAAGGCAAACCCCAGCACCATCAGCAACAGAATGACCAGGGGAATCTGCAACCAGCCCAGGGTCTTCAGCACTTCGGTGCTGCTGGCGGTGAGCATGGCGGTCGGCAGCGAGGTGGCAATCATCCACGGCGTGCCCACCACCGGACGCAGGAAGAAGGTCAGGTCACCCAGTTGCGGGTCGATGTATTCCCGGGAATACACGCCATCGCCGGAGACTTTGCCGAGGCCGTCCTGAATGGCTTTGGCAAACATCGACTGGCCGCTGAAGCCGGAAATGTTCTTGAGGATGATTTCGCCGGGGATGCGGATCTGATTGGTGAGGATCTTGCCGTCGCGCTCGACGATCATCACCTGACCCTGAATGTCTTTTTCCTTTTCCTGGATCAGGCCGTTGAAGAAGCCCAGGGTGACGTCAATGGTCGAAACGCCGTACAGCGCGCCATCCTTGTAGATGCCCATCGCGCAATTGGTACGCGGCTGCGGGCTGGCTTCGTCCTGATAGGCCGCGGCCCAGGCGCATTTGCCTTTGGGTGCGTTCTGCCCGGCGCGGTGCCACGGCTGTTCCCAGTAATTGGGCGCAGGGTCGGAGTTCCAGAACGTGCTCACCACCAACTGGCCACTGCCGTCACGGTGGAAAAACGAACTGTGTTTGTTGCGCCCCGGCGTGCGTTTGTCAGGCATCGGCCAGACGCCGCCGCCGAAGACTTTCTGATCGCCGTACTGATCGACCAGGCCTGGCAGCACTTTGTCGATGCCATCGCTGTCCAGCAGCGGCACCGCCTGGGTAATCGCCCGGGACTGGGCCTCTACGCGGGCCAGGTCCGACAGGATACGCGTGCCGATCTGATCAACCTGGCTCAGCACCACCTGCTCCTGGGTCGCGCGGACCTTGGGCGTGACGAAGTGAACGATGCCCTGTTCGGTGATCACCGCGATCACCACCACCAAGGCCACAAATATGACCGTATAGCGCGCCTGCACTGTTTTAAACATCGTCGACCCCATGCCATGAATTTTGTAGTTGTTTTTGCAGACTCCTGAAGGGCTATCGACCGAAAGCCGACAAGGATGAGGGGCCAGAAAATTGTTTTTTCCGGCGCAGCAGGGCGTCACTGTACCGGGAGGAAATTCAGGAACAGCAGGCTCTGGGCGTAATTCAAACCGATGCGTCTATACCGCTCGTCGAGCATCTGAGTGAGCAGATCCAGGCGCGCCACGATCTTGCCGAATTCGGTGGCGAAACTGAGGTTGCTGCCCTCCTCTGAAATCTCGTTGGAGAACAACAGCAGCTCGCCATTGGCGTTCTGCCGCTGGCTCAGCAGCCAGGTGGCCTTCTCGATATTGCGCGCAGCGTTGCTGACGAAGGTCGGGTTGATCTGGTCGGTCATGAAGAATTCCAGGCGCCCGCCGTGGGCCGTGACCAGCATGCTGCCGATGGCATAAATGAAGGCGCCGACGCGATCGCCAAGGAATTCCGGGCTCAGGGCGTAACTCAGGGCGGCGAGGTCGCGTCGAGTGCCCAGCTGCGGCAACGGCTTCTGTTGCTCGATGGCCTGTCGCACGTTGCGCTCGGCAGCCGCGGCGTCGACGAAGCCGGACTTGCGCCACTCGCCGGGATTGCGCAGGTAGAGTTTGTTCATCAGCAGATAAAGGCTGTCGAGGTTGTCGGCCATGGCCAGTGTCGCCATGCGGTCCACGCTGGTCTGAAAGAACTCCTGGGGGCGCGTCTCGCTGAACTGCGTGGCGACCTCCTGGCCGTCCTGGCGCGTACAACCCGCGGCGCCGAGCCCGAGCATGCACAGAACAAACAGCGGGCGCAGAAGACGGCAAACGGATAAAACGGAAAACACGGCGAGCATCAATCCCAGGCTTCAACGAACTGGACGCGGCGTGAATCGCCGCGTCCCGGCCAAGGTCAGAACGGCTGAAGGCAAAAAAGTGCAATGTCGGCGGCAAATCCGCTTTTAAAGCGATTCGGCGGCCCTGTGAGCTTTCATGCAAATGATTCCCTCATCCATTTGACGCAGCCCTCCGCTTTCACCAAGCTAGCCGCCTTCGCATGATTCTCAGGAAACACCCCGCGTGATGACCACAAGCCTGCACTGGCGCCGTTTCGTATTCTGCCTCGCTCCCCTGATCGCCCTCCTCGCTGCCTGCGATGGCGGCGCGCCAAAGACCAAGCCCTCCGAAGCGACGACCTACGTCAGCGTCGAGTGGGACAAACTGCCGGCGGTGAACGACGCCGACCTGATGGCGGGTTACAACAGCTGGTTCTCGGCGTGCAAGCGTCTGGCCAAGGACCCGGTCTGGGGCGGCACCTGTGCCCTCGCCGCCCAGGTGCCGCAGAATCCTGCCGCGGTGCGCGACTTCCTCAAGAGTCAGTTGCAGGTTTACAGCCTGCGTTCCTCCGAGCACGGCGCCAATGGCCTGATCACTGGCTACTACGAGCCAATCTATAAAGGCAGCGAGCAGCGCAACGACGCGCACCCGGTGGCGGTGTATGGCGTGCCCGACGACCTGATCATCGTCAACCTCGACAGCATCTATCCCGAGCTCAAGGGCAAGCGCCTGCGCGGGCGACTTGACGGCCGCGTGCTGCGTCCCTACGACGACGCCGCCACCATCGGCACCAAAGGCGCCAATGCGCCCGTGCTGGCCTGGCTGGAAAACCCCATCGACCTGCAGTTCCTGCAAATCCAGGGCTCGGGTCGGGTTCAGCTGGAGAGCGGCCGTCAACTGCGCATCGCCTACGCCGACCAGAACGGCTACCCCTACAAGCCGATCGGCCGCTGGCTGGTGGAGCAAGGCCAATTGACCAAGGACGAAGTGTCCATGGGGCGCATCCGCGACTGGGCGATTGCGCACCCCGAACGCGTGAACGAACTGCTGGGCAGCAACCCGAGCTACGTGTTCTTCACCCTGCGCCCGGACAGCACCGAAGGCCCGCGCGGATCACTGAACGTGCCGTTGACCGCCGGCTACAGCGTGGCAATTGATCGCAAGGTGATTCCCCTCGGCAGCCTGTTATGGCTGTCGTCGACCCGTCCCGACGGCACGCCGCTGGTACGCCCGGTCGCGGCGCAGGACACCGGCGGCGCCATCGCCGGCGAAGTCCGCGCTGACATGTTCTGGGGCACCGGCGACGCAGCCGGCGAACTGGCCGGGAATATGAAGCAACAAGGGCAAATCTGGATGCTGTGGCCCAAAGGCGCCGCCCTGCCGGATGCCAAACCCAAGGATTGATCGCGCTGAACCGCCGACTGATGCGCCACCCGCGTCAGCCGGCGCGAATCGCGGGTTGAACTGAAATCGGTTTCAAGTATCACAGCATGCTTCTTCCCGGAAACCCTTCTCGATCTGCCATGAATACCTCCCACACCCCGCAACATTTCAATATGGGCTGGCTGCTATTCGCCCTCGCCATGGGCGCGTTTGCCATCGGCACCACCGAATTCGCTTCGATGACCTTGCTGCCTTTCATAGCCGCTGACTTCCAGGTCACCCAGCCGCTGGCCGGGCATGCCATCAGTGCCTACGCATTGGGCGTGGTGGTGGGTTCGCCGGTCATCATGGTGCTCGGCGTGCGCCTGCCGCGACGGGCCTTGCTGGTGGCACTGGCCGCTTTCATCGGGATCGCCAACGGGCTGAGCGCCGTAGCGCCTTCGCTGCCATGGCTGGTGTTCTTCCGCTTTCTCAGCGGTTTCCCCCACGGCGCGTACTTCGGCGTGGCCATGCTGCTGGCCGCTTCGCTGGTGCCGAAGAATCGCCGCGCCCAAGCGGTGTCCCGGGTGTTCATGGGGCTGACCATCGCCACCATCATCGGCGTGCCGTTCGCCACCTGGATCGGCCAGACCATCGGCTGGCGCTGGGGCATGGCAATCGTCGCCGGGCTGGCGGCTATCACCGCTGTGCTGATCCGCTGCCTGGCACCCGCATCCCCTGCCGACGCCGACGCCAGCCCGTTGCGCGAACTCAATGCTCTACGCTCCCGGCAGGTCTGGCTGACCCTGGGCATCGCCGGCATCGGCTTCGGCGGGATCTTCTGCGTGTACACCTATCTGGCGGCCACGCTGATCGACGTCACCCACGCCTCACGTTTCATGATCCCGGTGGTCATGGCCGTGTTCGGTTTGGGCACCACCGTCGGCAACCTGATCTGTGGCTGGGCCGCCGACCGCGCCACAATGCTCGCCGCCGGGGTGTCGCTGGGCTTCACCGCGCTGGTACTGGCGTTGTACCCCTCGGCCACCGACAACCTCTGGCTGCTCATTCCGCTGGTGTTCTTCATCGGTTGCGGCGTGGGCCTGGCAGCGATCCTGCAAACCCGCCTGATGGACGTTGCGCCCCATGCGCAATCACTCGCGGGCGCACTGGTGCAGAGCGCGTTCAATATGGCGAACGCCATTGGCCCGCTGGCAGGCGGCGCTGTGATAGCGGCAGGCTACGGTCTGCCGGCCACGGGCTATGCAGCAGCGGCATTGACGCTGGGCGGTCTGGGTATGTGGTATTGGGCGCTGATGGATGCGCGGCACGCTGATCGCCGCTTTGCCCGGCAGGCTTCCGGGTCAGTCTGAAGCCTGGCGCTGTGTGATGGCGAGGTTGATCCGAGCTTCGCCCCGGCACTGCGCCTGGGCGAGCTCCAGACTTGTCACGCGTTGGGGTCTGCCTCATCGGGCGACGGGAACAACGTATCGACCTTGTGCTTGCTTGAAGTACGGACCGGTGCCATGGCAGCGGACTCGGCCAGACGTGTGGCCATTTCCCAGTGACGGGATTCCTGCCCTTCAGGCTTGCCTTCGGTCTCCCAGATCAACTGGGCCAACTGACGAACAGTGTCTTCGTCGACATTCATGCGTATCCCCCATTTATGCTTGCGCAAGACAGTGGCCGGCGCCAGAGCGGTGCCGAATCCATCGTCCGCTACGGTACCCGCCATGAACAGTACCAGCCGATAACGAGGGTAAATGACGGGCGTGCAAAAGCCGGCGAACGCTAGCCGGCCGCTGGTCGGACTTAACGGATCCACCGGAAATCGACGGCGAACCACGATGGCCTCCTCAATCCCTGTTGCGTTTGAGCAACAGGCTGGCGACCAGGCCCAGGCCTGCAGCCACGCCGACGGCGGCCCATGGATGGGTCGTCACGTAGGATTTGGCATTACCCACCGCGCGGGTCAGCGCAGGTTGAGCGTCCATTTCGACCTCGGTCACCGCGCTGGTGCCACGGGCCAGAAAATCCTTCAGGCGTTCACGGGCCTGAGTGGTGCGGTCCTCGTTCAAGGCATCCCCTGCCGCCAGCAAGGCATTGGTCTCATCGAGAAAAGTGTTCAGCTCTGAACGGGTTTTCTGATAAAGATCGTCACGCAGCTTTTCAGTGATATCGCTTGGCATAATATTTTTGCCTCCTGGGTGTGAGAAAGGTTGACTGAGGCGCCAATCGATTCGTTCCGGAAACTTTGAAAAAACCCCAGTCTGCCGGGCTGCAAGTCATCAAGCACGCTCGCCGGGCCGACTGAACAGGGACTTGATAGACGTATGAAGAATTCAAAAGGGATGCCATGAAAGTCGTACCGATCCTCGACCTGCCTGCCGACCAGCAAGGCCGCATCCGGCAATTGCGCAATCAGCCAGACGTGCGCAAATTCATGTACACGGACCATGAGATCAGCGAAACCGAGCATCTGGCCTGGCTTGAAGGGCTCCGATCCAGTTCCCGGCAGCAAGTCTTCGTTATCGTGATGGAAGCCGCACCTGTGGGCGTTGTGTCCCTGAGCGCCATCAACACCACCCACGGCACGGCGGACTGGGCCTTCTACCTCGACACCACGCTGCAGGGCAAAGGCCTCGGCAGTCAGGTGGAGTTATGGATGCTCGACCATGCGTTCGGCGCCGCAGGGCTGGAGAAGCTCAACTGCGAAGTGCTCGAGATCAACCCGGCGGTGATCAAGATGCATCAGAAATTCGGCTTTGTGATCGAGGGTGTACGGCGGGAACACATCCTGCGCGATGGAAAACGTCTCGGCGCAGTGCTGCTCGGCATTACCAAAGGCGAGTGGCAGGCGCAGCGCCCCAGGGTGCTGGCTGCGGTGGAGCGGGTTGCGGGGCGTCGTTAGTGCAACCAGCGGGCTTGCGTGCTCAGGCGCGGAAGCGTGAGGGCACAACTATTATTCGCTGATTACTGGCCGCTGCTCACGCAATGTTCAAGAGTCGAACCGCGGGGCGTTCATCGGCTTTGCAATACAAATAGTCGCGCCACTTTCGAAACGCGCTCTGCTGCCGGACGAAGGCCACTTCCCACTGCGCGCCGCCAATGTGCTCGACGGGGATAGACATCATCTGCTCGGTTGCCTGATCCAGCTCGCTGATCAGGTCGAGTGCGTTGGGAATATCGTAGATCTGAGGTCTCATCCGGGGCACCTTATTTTTTTGGCTAATGAATGGAGTGCCCAACCCCTTGATAGTGCGCGTGATAGTGCGCGCGTTCCGACGAGTGGCTCATTTGTGTAACACATGGGCCGTCCTGTAGGAAAAACCCCACGCGGGGTGGGGTTCAGTGTGAAGCGCGGTGTTCAGCGATTGCCCGGAGAGGGCTCCTCGTCTTCGTCCACCGGGGGATTGTCAGGAATCTCCATCTCATCCAGGCCCTTGTTGCGAGCTGCGATGGCCGGGTCCTCATCATTGTCGATGCCTTGTGCCGAGTCTGCACTCGCGTCGGGATAGACCTCTTCTTCGCTGCCCGGCTCGGCAGGGCCCGGATACGCGTTCTCTGGCCCGTTGTCTTCGATACCCATGATCATCTCCATTACGAGACGCAGGAAATCTGCGCTTACAGGACAGAGGTGGGCTGAGGTGAATTAGTGCCCGGTGGAAGATGAATGGCGCGGTGAGCCGCTGAAACAGCGCTGCTTGTCATCGCAATCAGGCCGATAGCGCAGATGATCACTACAATCCGGGCAAGCTCCATCGCCACTGTGCAGCCAATGAACTCCTCGGTGCCAGCGTTCAGCGAACCTGAAGCCTGAGCGACGCACTCAGTGTTGCCAAACAAAAAACCGCCGAAGCGGTTTCTTGTGTACAGCACAGCCCCGTGGAGTCACACCTTGAAGCGAGCCACCATGTTCTGCAGGGTGTTGCCCAGGCGTGCCAGTTCCAATGTCGAGGCAGCACTCTGCTCCGTCGCGGTCGCTGACTGGTCGGCAACGTCACGCACACTGATGACACTGCGATTGATTTCATCGGTCACAGCGCTTTGTTCCTCAGCGGCGGCCGAAATTTGCTGGCTCATCTGCTCTATCGTGCCAATGGCGTGAGTGATTTCCAAGAGCGCTTGCTCGGCCTGCCGTGCCAGGTCTACGGTCCCCTCTGTGCGCCGCATGCTGGCGTCCATCAAGCTCGACGCTTCCACGGTGCCGTGCTGGAGGGCCTGGATCAGCGCTTCGATTTCAGTCGTCGAGCTTTGTGTCCGCTGAGCCAGTGACCGGACCTCGTCAGCCACCACCGCAAAACCGCGGCCTTGTTCGCCGGCGCGTGCCGCTTCGATGGCTGCGTTGAGCGCGAGCAGATTGGTTTGCTCCGCAACGGCCTTGATCACGTCGATCACGCTGCCGATCTTGTCGCTGTCATGGGTCAGACGCTGCATCGCCACGCCCAACTGCCCGACTTCGCCAGACAGCTGACTGATTTCTCTGGTCGCATGCTGTACGACCGTACTGCCATGGGCAGCGCGCTCGGTAGCTTGCCTGGCCGCGCGCGAAGCGTCTTCGGTATTTTGTGCGACCTCCTGCACAGTTGAAGCCATTTCATTCATGGCCGTTGCAACCTGGTCAACTTCCAGTTTCTGCTGAGTGACGCCCGCACTGGTCTGTTCGGTCGCGGCCGACAACTCTTCGGCGGCGGTTGCGATCTGGGTCACGCCCTGACCGATGCCGCCAATCAGTTCGCGCAGGGAAGACGTCATGTGCTGCATGGTGTTTTGCAGCAGGCCCAACTCGTCTTTCCGGTCTGTGCCAATGTCGTAGGTCAGGTCGCCGTCGGCGATGCGCCGGGCTGCGATGACGCTGTCGTTAAGTGGACGAGTGATCTGGCGGGTGATCAGTGCAGCGGCGAGCACACCCAGCAACAGCACAACCAACGCCACGCTGAACAACTGGATAATCGCATTGCTCTTTTCATTGTTTGCCGCAACCACCTGTGAGGCCATCAAGTCCTCAACACTTTTAACGGTGTCGTTGGTGAGCTGCTGCAACGCGTCGCGTATTTGGTCATTTTGCTGCAGCATCTGCGAGATGATCGCCATGTTTTCTTTGTACTGCCCAAGCGCGACAAGCGAGGTGTCGACTGCCGCGTTTGACTGAACGGGGAGCTGGCTACGGGCGGCAGCCACCTGGCCCAGCAGCGCGTCGGCAGTCGCAAAAGTGGCCTGGCGGTTGTCAGCGTTAGGAATGCTCAAGTAGCGACGGAATACCAGGCGGAAGTTGGTCATCCCATTGCGCAGGTCGCCTGCAATCTTCACATCGTCGATACCGGCCTGGTCTGGCGAGCGCGACACATCCTCCAGCGTCTTCTGCAGCAGCCTCTCGAAGGTAGCGCTCACCTCATCGGAGACCTTGATCAACGGCTTCATCGCCCCATCGATTTTCTGGTTGTTGCTGACCAGTTGATCGAAGGTTTTCTTGAGCTCTGCTGCCTGGTTATCGATGGCCTTGAGCATGTCAACGTTTTTGGAAACCGTCAGAATCTGCAGACCTTTATCAATGGTGCTGTTCAATGACACAAGGGCAGCGCTGTAACCCTCTGCAGCGCTGGCACTGGGGCTGGCGGCGTACGCTTGCGAGGCAATTTTAACGTCGAGCATGTCGGCCTTCACTTCAGCGACCCTGGCTGCCTTTTCCAGTCGCTTGATCAGCAGGTCGGCGCTGTTATACCCAATCCCGGTAACCACCAGGACGCCCAGCAGAATGGCACCGAAGCCTATGCCGAGCTTCTTGCTGACTTTCAAATTATCCAGCCAATTGGATCTCATCGCCTGTAGCCCTTGATTTTTTTCGTAATGCTTCGTTATCGACTCCCTGGTTGAAAAGTTAATCAAATGGATGATCGTTAAAACTGATCATTCCGTTCGAATTTATCTATCGATTCAGGCGGCCATGCTTTAGGGCATGTGCTCTCTTCCTTCCGCGTTTTACCCAGCATCACACCCCTAATTGCACCTCACGGTCCACAACTGACCGATTTGCGTCGTGAAGCTCTGACTCATCAGATCCTGCCGCATGGCCCATTCGGGGGCGGCAGGCACACTTGCCGCGCGCAACGTTCCACGCCCCCACTTGGCATTGATATCGTCCAGCACGTTCATCACCTTCTCCGCTTCCACGGGTTGCGAATGAGTAAACAGATCATCGGTAAATTCACCGGGCTGCCGCAGATCCATTAAAAGTACTTCCGCCTTGCTGTATTTGAAGCCTGCCCGGAACAGGCAGTTAACCGCTTCCGTTGCCGCTTTCGTCATCAAGCGCACGTCGTTGGTGGGATAAGGCAATTCGACCATGGCGCCGTTGGCATATTTGGCCTCCTCAGGATTGAACATCCCCGTTCGGATGCTGACCCGGATTCTCTTGCACAGCGAGTTCTGTGCCCGGAGCTTCTCCGCAGCGCGCTGGGTGTAGGTGGCGACGGCTTCCCTGATGGGCTCAATAGTCGTCAACCGGCTGCCAAACATTCGGCTGCAGCAGATCTCCTGCTTAGGCGGATCGGCCTCCCCCAGCTCCAGGCATGGAGTCCCTGACAATTCGCGCGCAGTCTTCTCCATCACCACGCTGAATTTCTGCCGCAATGTCCAGGGATCAGCCTTCGCCAGGTCCATCGCGGTCTTGATCCCCATGACGTCGAGGTGGGCCTTCATACGCTTGCCCACGCCCCAGACCTCGCCGACTTCCGTGTTACGCAACGTCCAGTCACGGTTGAACGGGTCGCAGATATCGACCACCCCGCCGGTCTTGGCCAGCAAGCGCTTTGCCATGTGATTGGCGAGCTTTGCCAATGTTTTGGTACGCGCTATCCCCACGCCGACCGGGATGCCGGTGCGCTTGTAGATGGTGTTCCGAATCTGCCTTCCGAAAGCCGTCAGATCGTCGCCAGGGATGCCAGAAAGGTCAGCGAAGGCCTCGTCGATGCTGTAGACCTCCAGCGCGGGTACCATCGATTCGATGATGCTCATGACCCGCTCGCTCATGTCGCCATACAGTGCGTAATTGCTGCTGAACGCGATCACACCGTCTCGGCGCAATTGGTCCTTGATCTGAAAGTAAGGCGCACCCATTTTCACGAACGGCTTTGCGTCATAGCTTCGGGCAATCACGCAGCCGTCGTTATTGGACAGCACCACGATGGGCGTTTTGGCGAGGTCAGGCCGAAAGACGCGCTCGCAACTGGCATAAAAGCTGTTGCAGTCGATCAGCGCAAAGACAGACTCAGGCTTTGTCATGATCGCGGACGCTGTATTTCACCACAGCCCGAATCACCCGCTCGGCCGGTACATGAAAGGCGTAAAGACGCAGCTTTTCGCCGTCGGCCGACAATGGGCCAAGAATGGTGACGCTCATGATGCAAGCCTTGCCGTAATTAACTGTACGTATATACAGTTAACATTCTAGCCTGGCTCCGGTCAATGTTCTGTGCAGGAATTTTCGACGGGTGACCGTAGGTGCGGACGCTACTCGATCTACGAGCCTGCGGACCATTGATCTGAGGGGCTTGTGCCAGAGCAGCTACCCAGCTCGGCAGAGTCAATTCCCTGCCGGTGGGAAAGGATAAGGCTGGGCCACTGTAGGTACTGCGCATGACGCTCAGTTCATTACAGCGGGCTCCATCCATGTTTAGGGATAGTTAGTACAGATTGTCAACTTTTCGCTTTTCCAGGGTATAAGTTTTCAGGTCAATCTCGTTGGCTGAAAGCTTGGCATCAAGACGATCCATGTCTTGCCGCTTCAAGCTGGCTACATGAGCCTTTGATGCCTGATAGTTGATGGATTCAGCTGCGTCGTAGCCACTGACAGGATCCCAGATAATGGACAATGGCCACAGCAACAGGTTGACAACACCGTAGCCGTAAGCGCGCCCGTAGAACGACCCACCGCCAGGCAGGAGGCCCAGTCCTGCGGCCAGGCCTGGACTTTTTTCTTGAACGTCAAGATGGTTGGCACGATAGCCAGCCAGTTCAGATTCCTGCGTGTGATCCAAACCGGAAGCGCAGCCAGCAGTCAAAACTATCAAAACGGCTGCTGACACGTTGCGAAGAGCGTACATCTGAATTCCCTATATAAATAATGCTCAGCCAGAGCTGGAACTGAGCGCCGCGCATTGTACACACTTAAAGTGCCCGTAGATGGCCTAATGCTACATTTCCCTTAATTCTCATATGAGGTGCGATCCACACCCCTAAGCGTCCGCGCATGGAAAAGGGGACGCCCCTTCAATGAAGTGCCAACTCTCTGTATGGGGTAATCGACCTCTGAGCGATTGCAAGCAGTCCAGGTAACAGGCTGGCGCCGGTTTCCAACTTGCTGGCGGTCCAGCTGCACTGCGCGAGTCACGGAGCAGAAGAGAAGCGGCCTGGCCCTGGCTGACCATGACGATAAAGTTCTTGTGTACGTCGCCGATAGGTACACATTCCCCCGTAAGCCATGGAGCATTAGATGTTTAATCCACGTGAGGCAGAACTAGACCATCTGTACAACCGGGTCGTCCTGCTAACTATCGCATGCTGTGTTTTATTAGCATTTGCCGCGATGGCGAGAAACGAAGGTTTCACCTACGCAGCCCTTCAGTGGAATGGGTCCCAAGTGAACGGCACGGTGACGCAGCTGGAAGAAATCACGAGAAACCGACTCGCAAAAATCGTCCACTACCGTTACGTGGACCAAGATAACCGGCCTCACGAAGGGCAATACCTGGACACTGGCTGCGGCGAGAGGGAAAACTGTGGAGTAGACGAAGACGTCACCTTGATCTATTCGCGCTGGTTTCCGGATTACAGCGCCGTCGCAGCCAACGTCCATAGCTTTCGGCCAGGTTTTTACATCATGAGCGGCGGCGTACTGATTTCGCTGCTCTTGTTCGGGATTTCCTTCTGGACGCTCGGTGGCATCAGCGCCATGAAGCGAGATGACGCACAGCACCTCCATACCAAATACTGAGCCTCAGCCTCGAATACTGAGCAACGATCTCGGTGATTTTCGGTACCTTGCAGTGGAACTGACTATTTCGAGCCGTAATTCTTGCACATGTCTTTGGCAACATACGCCCCCATTGGGGAGTGCATCAAGTTGTCAGCCATGCTGCTCACCTTGAATTTATAGGCAGGGTCAGATTTGATTTTTCTCACTTCCGCCTTTGTTGCCTCATCAATCGTGGAATCCGATGCCATGACATTCTCAACATCGCTCTTCATGCCAGGATTCGCGTTATTGCAGACCTGCTCCATTGCAACCAGCACTACAAGGCCTTGCTGCTTTTCATCTTCCGGGCTCGCGAAAGAGTTGCCTGCATAGCCCAACAGAGCCAGACAAAGCGGCAGAGCAGACATTCTGATCGACAACATTCAAAAACTCCCTATTGATAGAAACTTCGGCCCGCGCGCTGGCAGCCAAAGCGACTCGCACCTTATCGCGCACCAAAACCCGTCAAACGCCAAGCTATCCGCCACCGTCGGAAACAATCGTCAGGCTAACTACTCAGGCTTGGCGTCCGGTATCCACAATGAGCACGCTGATGCAGATTGTGCGATCAACCAGTCGTGATCGCGTTTCCCGAATGGTCGCGGCATCCCCGCAGATATCCGAAGCGCCATATTGTAGGAGCCCGACACCTCAGTGGGTGTAGGGGTCGCCTCACCCAACTTCGAATTGGTTTTAAGTCCTTTTATCGCGCCTTGAAGAGCGAGCGCTTGTTTGAACGTATCAGAGGTTTCTTCGATTATCGAAACTACGACGGACGCTGCGTTGGAGCAGCGGTCCATTTTTGCCCATTGTTTCATCTGTGCTTCATCAGCCCATGCAGCGGCAGTGACCGCGAGCAACATACAACCAATCCAGTAGCGCATAGCTCGAATCCTTTCAGTAAGCAGGCCGCTTTAATACCTTTTCAGCCTCTATCGCCACCGGCCCTTCGGAAGCAAATCGTCGAGGCCGCCGCGAAGATGCTGCCTGGTGAGCCTGAAACCTGAGCGTCAGAAAATCATGGGCGGGGCTGTCAGAACTGCTCGCCGAGCATCGACTGAATTGCCAGTTCCGTGAGCTCAGAGATGACGTGTCTGCAACAATGAAGTCAGGATGAGCCCCGAAAATCTCCAGACATGAAAAAGCCCAACCTGAGAAGATTGGGCTAAGTCATTGAAAAGTATGGTCGGGACGGAGTGATTCGAACACTCGACCCCTAGCACCCCATGCTAGTGCGCTACCGGACTGCGCTACGCCCCGACTAGGCGTTAAGGTGTTGCGGGTTCTTGCGAAAGCGTCGAGGAATATACCCTAAGCTTTTGAATGATGGAAGTATTTCAGTTCACCGCGGGACGTCACTTCCGAAGCACAACCAGCACATCTTCCAGCTCTACAATCATTTGTTTGATCAGCTGCTTGTACTGCAGCGAATCGTCCTTGACCTCATCGCTGGACATGCGCAGACGCGCGCCCCCAATGGTGAAGCCCTGATCGTAAAGCAGCGCGCGGATCTGGCGGATCATCAGCACGTCCTGTCGCTGATAATAACGGCGGTTTCCGCGGCGCTTGACCGGGTTGAGTTGAGGAAACTCCTGCTCCCAATAACGCAGAACGTGCGGTTTGACCGCGCAGAGCTCGCTGACTTCACCAATGGTGAAGTAGCGTTTGCCGGGGATAGGCGGTAGCTCGTCGTTATGACTTGGTTCCAGCATAAGCCTCAACTCGGGCCTTCAGTTTCTGCCCTGGGCGAAAGGTGACCACACGGCGAGCGGTAATCGGGATTTCTTCCCCTGTCTTGGGGTTTCGGCCCGGTCGCTGGCGTTTATCGCGCAGATCAAAATTGCCGAATCCGGACAATTTGACCTGCTCGTTATCTTCCAGAGCGTGCCTGATCTCCTCAAAGAACAGCTCGACCAGTTCCTTGGCTTCTCGTTTGTTCAGGCCTAGCTCTTCGTACAGACGTTCGGCCATCTCAGCTTTCGTCAGAGCCCCCATACGCTACTTCCTTAACGTGGCGTTTAACCTTTCCTCTAGCGAGGTGAGAATTTGCTGCGTCGAAGCGTTTACCTCATCGTCAGTAAGAGTGCGCGATGGATGTTGCCAGGTCAAGCCGACTGCAAGGCTTTTTCTAAGCGGATCAATGCCTTTACCCTGATAAACATCAAATAGCCTGAGGTCTGTGAGCCATTCCCCTGCATTTTCACGAATAACGTCCAGCACGGCGGTCGCCGAAACATCACGATCAGCCAACAGCGCCAGGTCGCGACGCACTTCCGGAAAGCGTGAAAGCTCATGGAATTTCGGCAGGCGGCCAACGGCAACTTCGGCCAGAACCAGCTCGAAAACGAACACGGGACGATCAAGGCCCAGGGTCTTCGACAGCTCCGGGTGCAGCGCGCCGATGTAGCCGACTTCACGCCCGTCACGTTCGATACGCGCGGTCTGACCCGGGTGCAACGCGGGATGGCTTCCGGGTACGAAACGGAAATCATCTTGCGCCCCCGCGAAGCCCAACACTGCCTCGACGTCAGCCTTGACGTCGAAGAAATCGACGACATCGCGGCCCTGCGCCCAACCTTCCGGCAGGCGGCTGCCGCAGATCACGCCGGCCAGCATGGGCTCTTGCTTCAGACCTTCCAGTTGACCGACGAAACGCAGCCCGCTCTCGAACAGGCGCACGCGATCCTGCTGGCGATTGAGGTTGTGCTGCAGCGACTTCACCAGACCCGGCCACAGGGACGAGCGCATCGCCGACATGTCAGCCGAGATCGGATTGGCCAGCAACAGCGGTTCTACGCCCGGGCTGAAAAGCTCGAACCACTTCTGGTCGATGAAGCTGTAGGTGATTGCTTCCTGATAACCGCGCGCGACCAGCAGACGACGCAAGGCTGGCAGATCACTCTGCGCCTCGGCGCGTGGCTGCGGTGCCAGGCGCGCCTGCGGGTAACGAACCGGCAGACGGTTGTAACCGTGGAGGCGGGCCAGCTCCTCGATCAGATCGACTTCGAGGGTGATATCAAAGCGATGACTTGGCACTTCAACGCGCCATTGCTCGCTGGCATGAGGCGCGACGGTGAGGCCGAGCGCCGTCAGCAGGCGTTCGATTTCCGCTGCGTCCATCTTCATGCCGAGCATCTGCTCGATACGCTCGGCACGCAGAATGATCGGCTCAACCGAAGGCAGGTGCTGATCACTGACGGTTTCGATGACCGGGCCGGCTTCACCACCGGTGATTTCCAGAAGCAGGCCAGTGGCGCGCTCCATGGCTTCGCGGGCCAGCTGCCAGTCAACACCACGCTCGTAGCGATGGGAGGCGTCGGTGTGCAGGCCGTACGAACGCGCTTTGCCGGCAACGGCAATCTGATCGAAAAAGGCGCTTTCGAGGAAGATATCGCGAGTGGTCGCGGACACGCCACTGTGCTCGCCACCCATGACACCGGCGATAGCCAGGGCACGCTGGTGGTCGGCAATGACCAGGGTATCAGCGCGCAGGCTGACTTCCTGACCATCCAGAAGCACGAGCTTCTCGCCCTCTTCCGCCATGCGAACGCGAATGCCGCCGTTGATCTCGGCAAGGTCGAATGCGTGCAACGGCTGACCCAGCTCAAGCATCACGTAGTTGGTGATGTCGACTGCAGCGTCGATGCTGCGAACGTCCGAGCGACGCAGGCGCTCAACCATCCACAACGGCGTAGGGCGTGACAGGTCCACGTTACGGATGACGCGCCCCAGATAACGTGGGCATGCCGCAGAAGCAATCACCTCTACCGGACGCACTTCATCGTGCACGGCCGGAACTACTGCAACCTGTGGGCGCGTGACGACGGCGTCATAGAGCGCACCCACTTCACGGGCCAGACCCGCGACCGACAGGCAGTCACCACGGTTGGGCGTCAGGTCGACTTCGATGCTTGCGTCGTCCAGCTCCAGATAAACGCGCACATCCTGGCCCACCGGTGCGTCGGTCGGCAGCTCCATCAGGCCGTCATTGCCCTCACCCACCTGCAGCTCGGCCTGGGAGCACAACATACCGTTGGACTCAACGCCCCGCAGTTTGGCTTTCTTGATCTTGAAATCGCCCGGCAATTGAGCGCCGATCATGGCAAACGGAATCTTCAGACCGGGGCGCACGTTTGGCGCGCCACACACCACCTGAAAGGTCTCGGCGCCGTTGCTGACCTGGCAAACGCGCAGCTTGTCGGCATCCGGGTGCTGCTCGGTGCTCAACACCTCGCCCACCACGACACCGCTGAAAACGCCCGCTGCCGGGGTGACGCTGTCTACTTCGAGGCCGGCCATCGACAGACGAGCAACCAGCTCGTCGCGGGACACTTGCGGGCTAACCCAGCCACGCAGCCATTGTTCACTGAATTTCATCCTGCTCTCCTAAAGAATTCGTTACGGGCGACCTAGCGAAATTGCGCGAGGAACCGCAAGTCGTTGTCGAAGAACAGGCGCAAGTCGTTGACGCCATAGCGCAGCATCGCCAGACGCTCTACGCCCATGCCAAAGGCGAAGCCCTGGAATTCTTCCGGATCGATGCCCGACATGCGCAACACGTTCGGGTGGACCATGCCGCAGCCCATGACTTCAAGCCAGCCGGTCTGTTTGCAGACACGGCAACCTTTGCCGCTGCACATCACGCATTCCATGTCGACTTCGGCCGACGGCTCGGTGAACGGGAAATACGAAGGACGGAAACGCACTGCCAGCTCTTTTTCAAAGAACACGCGCAGGAATTCCTCGATGGTGCCCTTCAGGTCGGCGAAGTTGATATCGCGGTCGACCAGCAGGCCTTCGACCTGATGGAACATCGGGGAATGGGTAATATCGGAGTCACTGCGATACACACGGCCGGGGCAGACGATGCGGATCGGTGGCTTTTGCGATTCCATGGTGCGGACCTGAACCGGCGAGGTATGGGTGCGCAGCAACATGTTCGCATTGAAATAGAAAGTGTCGTGCATCGACCGGGCCGGGTGATGGCCTGGGATGTTGAGCGCTTCGAAATTGTGATAATCGTCTTCGACCTCAGGGCCTTCGGCGATGCCGTAGCCGATGTGGGTGAAGAACTGCTCGATTCGTTCCAGAGTGCGAGTAACCGGATGCAGACCGCCAGTGGTCTGGCCACGGCCAGGCAGGGTCACGTCAATGGATTCGGCCGCGAGTTTGGCCGCAAGATCAGCCTCCTCGAACGACGCCTTGCGCGCATTGAGAACCTCTGTGACACGCTCCTTGGCTTCGTTGATCAGCGCGCCGACTTTCGGACGCTCATCGGCAGGCAGATTTCCCAGGGTCTTCATCACCTGAGTCAATTCGCCCTTCTTGCCAAGGTACAGAACCCGGATTTGCTCCAGGGCATTGATATCTTCGGCGCTTTGCACGGCCTCAAGTGCTTGAGAGACCAGCGCGTCCAGGTTTTCCATGTACAGACTCCAGATACAAAATAGGGGAAGAGCTTACAAGGCTCTTCCCCTATTTATGACGTTTAACACCGAACCCCGAGCGGGGTCCGGTGATTGCCGGGGACTTAGGCCAAAGTGGCTTTAGCTTTCTCGACAATCGCAGCAAACGCCGCTTTTTCGTTCACTGCCAGATCAGCCAGAACCTTGCGGTCGATCTCGATCGACGCTTTTTTCAGGCCAGCGATGAAACGGCTGTAGGACAGACCGTTGATACGCGCACCAGCGTTGATACGAGCGATCCACAGAGCGCGGAACTGACGTTTTTTCTGACGACGGTCACGGTAGGCGTATTGGCCAGCCTTGATTACCGCTTGCTTGGCAACACGGAATACGCGTGAACGCGCGCCGTAGTAGCCTTTAGCAAGTTTCAGAATTTTTTTGTGACGCTTACGGGCAATGACGCCACGCTTTACACGAGCCATGAGTTAATTCCTCTGTTCTTGATCAAAATTAGCAAAGGCGCAGCATGCGCTTGACTTTTGCCACGTCGGACGGATGCAGCAAGCTGCTTCCACGCAATTGACGCTTACGCTTTGTCGACATTTTGGTCAGGATGTGGCTCTTGAAAGCGTGCTTGTGCTTGATGCCATTCGCGGTTTTCAAAAACCGCTTAGCTGCACCACTTTTAGTCTTCATCTTTGGCATGTTCGGATACTCCGCATTCAGTTGATAAACATAACCGCAAGGCCTGCCGTGCCCTGGTGGTTATTTCTTCTTTTTCGGGGCGATGACCATGATCAGCTGGCGTCCTTCCATCTTAGGATGCTGTTCGACCGAGCCGTATTCGAGCAGGTCAGCTTCAACCCGCTTCAACAGCTCCATCCCCAGCTCCTGGTGGGCCATCTCACGACCGCGAAATCTCAAGGAAATCTTGGCCCTGTCCCCGTCACTCAGGAAACGTACCAGGTTGCGTAGTTTTACCTGGTAATCCCCTTCCTCCGTCCCTGGACGAAACTTGATTTCTTTAACTTGGATCTGCTTCTGATTCTTCTTGGCGGCAGCAACCTGCTTCTTCTTTTCGAAGATCGATTTGCCGTAGTCCATCAGTTTGCAAACAGGGGGTACTGCATCGGCGGAAATTTCCACCAGATCCAGTTTGGCCTCTTCAGCCTTAAGAAGCGCGTCTTCAATTGACACAATCCCAAGCTGCTCACCCTCAGCCCCAATTAAACGAACCTCACGTGCCGAGATATTCTCGTTGATCGGGGCTTTCGGTGCAGCTCGTTTATCTTGTCTCATTTCACGCTTAATAATAATTACTCCGAATCTTGGCGACCACGCCGGGAAACCGCTTGTGCAAGGAACTCCGAGAACTGGGCGACCGGCATCGAGCCAAGGTCTGCGCCTTCACGTGTACGCACAGCGACAGTTTGTGTTTCAACCTCCCGATCCCCAATCACGAGGAGATACGGAATTTTGAGCAACGTATGCTCGCGGATTTTAAAGCCGATCTTTTCATTTCTCAAGTCGGACTTGGCACGGAATCCGCTTTGCGCCAATGTTTTTTCCACCTCAAGGGCAAAATCAGCCTGTTTATCAGTGATATTCATGATCACTGCTTGAGTCGGAGCAAGCCACGCCGGGAAGGCGCCTTCGTAATGCTCGATCAGGATTCCGATGAAGCGCTCGAAGGAGCCAAGAATTGCGCGGTGCAACATGACTGGGTGCTTACGGCCGTTGTCTTCCGACACGAATTCGGCGCCCAGACGGATCGGCAGGTTGAAATCGAGCTGCAGAGTACCGCATTGCCAGACGCGACCCAAGCAATCCTTGAGAGAAAATTCGATCTTCGGACCATAGAACGCACCTTCGCCCGGTTGCAGATCGTACGGCAGACCAGCACTGTCAAGGGCTGCAGCCAGTGCGGACTCGGCGCGATCCCACAATTCATCGGAACCGACACGCTTCTCCGGACGGGTCGACAGCTTCATTTCGATGTCTTTGAAACCGAAATCAGCGTAGACCGCCATGGTCAGCTTGATGAACGCGGCGGATTCAGCCTGCATCTGTTCTTCGGTGCAGAAGATGTGCGCGTCGTCCTGGGTGAACGCCCGCACGCGCATGATGCCGTGCAGCGCGCCCGAAGGCTCGTTGCGGTGGCAGGCGCCGAATTCTGCCAGACGCAGCGGCAACTCGCGGTAGCTTTTCAGGCCCTGATTGAACACCTGTACGTGGCACGGGCAGTTCATCGGCTTGATGGCGTAGTCGCGGTTTTCCGACTCAGTGGTGAACATGTTCTCGGCGTAGTTGGCCCAGTGGCCGGACTTCTCCCACAGGGAGCGGTCGACGACCTGAGGCGTCTTGATCTCGAGGTAGCCGTTTTCGCGCTGAGTCTTGCGCATGTACTGCTCGAGAACCTGGTAGAGCGTCCAGCCGTTCGGGTGCCAGAAGACCATGCCCGGCGCTTCTTCCTGGGTATGGAACAGGCCCAGACGCTTGCCGATCTTGCGGTGATCGCGTTTTTCGGCTTCTTCGATGCGCTGAATGTAAGCCGCCAGCTGCTTCTTGTCAGCCCACGCCGTGCCATAAACGCGCTGCAATTGCTCGTTCTTGGCATCGCCGCGCCAGTAGGCGCCGGACAACTTGGTCAGTTTGAATGACTTGAGAAAACGCGTGTTCGGCACGTGCGGACCGCGGCACATGTCGACGTATTCTTCGTGGTAATACAGGCCCATGGCCTGCTCGTTCGGCATGTCTTCGACCAGACGCAGCTTGTAGTCTTCGCCACGGGCCGTGAACACTTCGATCACTTCCGCGCGCGGCGTGACCTTCTTGATGACGTCGTAATCCTTTTCGATGAGCTGCTGCATGCGCTGCTCGATCGCCGCCATGTCGTCCGGTGTAAAAGGACGCTCGTACGCGATGTCGTAGTAGAAGCCGTCATCGATGACCGGGCCGATCACCATCTTTGCAGTCGGATAGAGCTGCTTGACGGCATGGCCGACCAGGTGCGCGCAGGAGTGACGAATGATCTCCAGGCCTTCCTGATCCTTGGGGGTGATGATTTGCAGGCTCGCATCGGTATCGATGATGTCGCTGGCATCAACCAGTTGACCGTTGACCTTGCCGGCCACGGTGGCTTTGGCCAGGCCTGCACCAATGGACGCTGCAACCTCGGCAACGGATACCGGGTGATCGAAAGAACGTTGACTGCCGTCGGGAAGAGTAATAGTTGGCATGGCGCCTCCTCTCCTAGTGGTGACCCCTACCAAAGGTCACGTGGGTGGGATAGAGCCAGTACGCGATTCGGTGGTATGCCTGCCTCACAGTGGCAGGAGCCCGAAGGCCAACCTGAAGACCGAACCAGAGTGACTGGAACTTACGAAATCGACAGAACTTGCAGCAGGGCAAGGGTGCCCCGCGAGACGCGAGCTAATCTGCAGGCGCGCATGCTATCACAGCGTTACGGCAGGGTCAGCTAAAGGGTGGGCGGCACCGCACACGGATCAGCAATCGAGCCGAGCCACAGCAGCGCCACGGAACTGGCGCGCGTCGATGACCTCACATTATCGGTAGTACACGTTCTGGCCTGACACCTCGACGGCCCAACGACAAAACCGACATAAAGGAATCCACCATGAAGCTTCTACGCGTTGCCGCCCTCCTCGCCCCGTTGGCCCTGACCCTGCCCCTCAGCGCTCATGCCGCGATGGATGCGAAGACCAAGACCAGCTACATGAACGAATGCACCACCGCAGCCACCCAAAGCAACCCATCGATGGATGCCAGCGCAGTCAAGGCGCACTGCGAGTGCGGCGCTCAGCAGATCAACCAGAACTTCTCGGACAAGGAGATCGCGTCCCTGAATGACAAAACGACGCCTCCCAGTACCGATATGACCTCTCGCCTGCAGGCTGCAGTGAGCAAAAACTGCCTGAATGGCAAAAAATAAAAAATTTACATTTCCTTGATACCCCAGGCCGGGGTGTAAAGAAACGCGAATCGACTGACGCCCTGAACCCCGCGAATTCAGCGGGTTTCAGGCCTGATGAAAGGGGTCGATGCCAAGCGCGACAATGGGGCTGAACAGGCCCCAAAGGCCCATTTGGAGCGTTATATCGAGTCTGCTGACGCAAAGTTCTAATTGAAAAAGTCCAGCATTCACACAATTCGACTATGATAGCGCTCGTGTGCCCAGTTGGCCTGAGCAACACAGCACTACTGAAAATTATGTTCCTGGAGATACACCATGTCTAATCGCCAATCCGGCACCGTAAAATGGTTCAACGATGAAAAAGGCTTCGGCTTCATCACCCCACAGGGTGGCGGCGACGACCTTTTTGTACATTTCAAAGCCATTGAATCCGACGGTTTCAAAAGCTTGAAAGAAGGCCAGACTGTTTCCTTCGTGGCTGAGAAAGGCCAAAAGGGCATGCAAGCTGCTCAGGTTCGCGCGGAGTAATCCAAGCGATCTGAAAAAACCCCGTCACTGACGGGGTTTTTTTATGCCTGCGATTTCATCTTGCGGTGACGTTACCCGCAATTGACGCGGTTGACCGTCCCTGAATCATCGGTGTTCAGGTTCAGACGGTCCGAGCGGTATTCCAGCGTCACGATGTCATTGGGCCCGAGCACTCTGGCCGTCTGCGCGCCGGCCTTGGCCTTCGCCTGATCGAGCAATGCAGCTGACGCCGGCTTGCCGACAGCAAACTGCACCGCTGCCGCATCACAACGGGCATAACCACCAGCGGAACTGACCGGGGAACTGGCGGCGCCGTCCTCAGGCTGGCTCGATGACTCCGACGTGCTGCTGCAACCGGCCAGCAGCGCTGCGGCGAGCACCAGACCCGATGATGCGTATTTCCAGGGCATACAATCTCCTAACGTTTATCTAAAGCAGAACCTCTGCGACAGCGGTCTGGCGGCTTCGTTTCGCCACGCGTAAGCCAAGGCAGGCACACCACCCCTGTCGAGGACAGCGCAGGAGTCTGCCCCAGGCATCACCCTCCCGGCGCATTCAATCGTGACAAAACGTTAAAACCGCACCCGCAGGACGCGTTGAACAGGACGGGCGCGACTCAATAGACGTCGACGTAATCCGTGGTCGGGTTGGCCCAATTATCACGCAGCGCGTTGAAGATCTGCGTCACCCACACGGCATCGCTGGCAGCCACCGGGCCCACGCAACCTGAGCCGGCGGCCCAGGTTTCCAGGCGAAACAGCAAACCGCCGATGTCCACGCCGCCCACTGCGTCGCTGGAAATCCACGCGCGACCGTCGCGACCGACACGCAGCTGGTTGTGCGCGCCATCCCGTGCGGCTGCAATCATTTGCCGGACAGCATCATGGGTGAAGGAGTCGGGGTCGTTCAGATCGATAGACACGGCTTTGTACCTTGATTGCTCTGCGCTGTGCAGCTGGATGCCACGCAGCGCCGCACTGATGATTTACTTCAAAAGACCCAGGCGCTGAGTCAACAGATCGAAAAAGCCCTGAGCATCGCCGTTTTCAACCCAGAACACATTCTTGTCGTGAGCGAGGGTGTCGTACCAGTCGGCAATGGTCTGGCCGTGGGTAACGCCTTCGCGGTTGTCGATCACCAGATTGACTTGTCTGCCACTGAACAGCTCCGGCTTGATCAGCCAGGCAATCACGCTCGCATCATGGACCGGCCCGCCGGGCAGCCCGTAATGGACCATGTCAGCCTTGACGTACTCATTGAGGATGTCACTGACCAGCTTGCCAGCCTCGTTGTTCAGACCATCGATCTGCTTGAGGCGCGCTTCGCTGGTGAGGATCTTGTGGGTGACATCCAGCGGCACATAGGTCAGCTTCACACCGCTGGCCAGCACCACCTTCGCCGCGTCGGGGTCGGCGTAGATGTTGAACTCCGCCACCGGGGTGATGTTGCCGCCGTTGAAGTGGGCGCCGCCCATCACCACGACTTCCTTGATGCCCTGTGTGATCTCCGGGGCCTGAATCAGCGCGAGCGCCAGGTTTGTCTGCGGCCCGAGCATGGCGATGGTGATGCTGTGGGGCGCAGCTTTTCGCAGGGTGTCGACCAGGTACTGCACGGCATTGCCTTCAGCCAACGGTTGCTTCGGCTCATGCACTTCTACGCCGGGCAGGCCTTCCTTGCCGTGGATGTTCTCGGCGTAGATCGGCGTGCGCACCAGCGGGCGGCCTGCACCGGCGTAAACCGGCACCTCTTCCCGACCAGCCCACTCCCGTGCCAGCCGGGCATTGCGCGAGGTCTTGTCGATGCGCACGTTGCCCGCCACGGTGGTAATCGCCATGACATTCAGTTCTTGCGGCGACGCCAGTGCCAGCAGTAAAGCGACAACGTCGTCGGCGCCTGGGTCGGTGTCGATGATCACGTCGCGCTTCTCGGCGGCATGCACCGACGTGGCGGATAAAATGGCCAACAGCGCGGCACTCCTGATCAGTCCGGTGAAAAAATGACGTTGTGTCTTCATGGGAACTCCTTGTTCCTTAATGCTAAATCTGAAAGAGGGGCGTTAAAAAACCACACCCGCCACCAGCGCGATGTTGGTGTACGGCTGGCATTCGCCGGTGCGGATGATAGCCCGAGCGCCACGACTCAGCTGTTTCAAGGCGTCATGACTCATCAGGCGCTGCTCTCCGAGGCTGCCCGAAGTATGCAAGCTCGAAACGGTGGCCAGCGCTGGCGGCTGTTTCGACAGCATCTCTTCGGCGAGGACATGACTCTCGACCTGCATTTCAGTCAGCACCACATTCAGCACGCTGAGGAAATCGGGCACGCCGTGGGTCAGCGCCAGATCGATCAGTTCGACGCCGGCCGGCACAGGCATGCCTGCATCGACGATCATCAGGATGTCGCCGTGGCCGAGGGACGCGATGGCGCGGGACAAGGCAATGTTGAGCAAGGGTGTCTTTTTCATGATTGATGCGCCTCTGCTGCAGAGGCCTGAACCTCGGCAAAAGTGGGAATGGAAGGCTGCGCGCCGGAACGGGTCACCGACAGCGCCGCTGCGACCTGACCGAAGCGAATGGCTTCTGATTCAGATTTGCCATCGGCCAGTGCCGCCGCAAAACCGCCGACAAAGGTATCGCCTGCCGCCGTGGTGTCAACCGGTCTGACCTTGGGCGCTTGGAAGTGCTCGGAGCGCGACGAGCTGGCGAACAAGGCGCCGTGCTCGCCCAGCGTGATGATGACTTTGCTGACGCCCGCGGCGAGCAATGCCGAAGCGGCGGCGTCTGCGCTGGCGGTGCTGTCCACGGGCAGACCGGTCAATGCAGTGGCTTCGCTTTCATTGGGGATCAAATAATCGATCCAGGCGAACCATTCGGCCGGCAGCGGGCCACTGGCCGGCGCCGGGTTGAGGATGACGGTCTTGCCCAGTTCGTGGCCGCGCTTGAGCACGTGGCCGACAGTGTCGAGCGGCACTTCAAGCTGGCAGATGATGACTTCGGCCCCGGACAGCAATGCATCGAAGCTGTCCACCACGGACGCAGTGACGTGGCCGTTGCCGCCGGCGACGATAACGATGGCGTTCTGGCTGCTGTCATCGACGACGATCAGCGCGACGCCGGTGGACTCGCCGCCGATGCGGGTCACTGCCTGGCAATCGATGCCTTCAGCCAGCAGCGCGGTGCGAAGCTGTTCGCCATAGGCGTCATCGCCGACGCAACCGATCATGGCGACACTGGCGCCCAGTCGTGCTGCCGCCACGGCCTGATTGGCACCCTTGCCGCCCGGCACGGTGACGAACGACTGCCCGGCCAGGGTTTCTCCGGCCCGGGGCAAACGCGGCGCACGCGTCACCAGGTCCATGTTCAGGCTGCCCACTATCACTACTTTTGCTTGCATGACGTCTACTCTTCAGAACGCTTTTCAGACCGGGCGGAGCGCTCGGCTTAACGAAATTCGGTAAATGCTTGGGGTGGAGGTGCGGTGGATTCTCGCAGCACGATACTCGGTGCAACAATCAGATGTTCAACTGAGGTTTCGCCCCGCGCCGAGATCCGTCGCAGCAGCATTTCGGCAGCGCGCTCGCCCAGTTGCAGAATGGATTGGCCGACGGTGGTCAGGGCCGGGTAAACGTATTGGCTCATCTGGATGTCGTCGAAGCCGATGACCGACAGGTCCGCCGGCACCCGCACGTTACGCTCGGCGGCCGCACGCAACACGCCGATGCCGACCATGTCGTTGGCCGCGAAAATCGCCGTCGGCGGATCCTCCTCCAGCAGCTTGACCGCCGCGAGATAGCCACTGGGGCCGGTGAAATCGCTTTCCACCACCCAGCTCTCCGGCACATCCACCGAGGCTTCCTGCATGGCGCGGTGATACCCCGCCAGACGCATCTTCGCCACGCTGGTTTGCGCCGGGCCGCAAATACAGGCGATGTGACGGTGGCCGAGGGACAGCAGATGCGACGTCGCCAGGTACGCGCCCAGCTCATGGTCGATGCGCACCAGATCAGCCGTCACGCCATCCAGGTCGCGGTCAACGATGACCAAAGGCGTGCGCACAGCAGACAGGCCCTCGACGAGGCTGTCACCGCCGCCTACCGACGACACGATCAGGCCGTCAACGCGTTTCTCCAAGAGCACACGCAGATAGCTGCGCTGCTTGTCGGGGTTGTCATCGGAATTGCAGAGGATCACGCAGAAGCCGTTGCGCTCGCAGTAATCTTCGATGCCCCGGGCCAGTTCGGCGAAGTACGGGTTGATGCCGTTGGGAATCAGCAGGCCGATGGTTGCCGTGGCCTTGGCCTTGAGCGACCGCGCGACGGCGCTGGGCACATAGTCGAGCTGCACGATGGCGGCCTCGACCTTCTTGCGCACTTCTTCGCTGACCGGTCGGGTGCGGTTAACGACATGAGACACCGTGGTGTAGGAAATCCCGGCAATCGCCGCTACATCCTTGATGGTTGCCATGTCAGCCGCGCCGCCGCGCGCGATTGCTGCGGTAGGTATCGAGGACCACTGCGACGACGATCACCGCACCGGTGATGATGCGTTTGGTCGGCTCGGTTGCACCGATCTGCGCCAGGCCAGCGGCCAGCACCGAAATGATCAGCACGCCGAAGAAGGTGCTGATCACCGAACCCCGCCCGCCCATCAGGCTGGTGCCGCCAATGACCACCGCCGCAATCACTTGCAGTTCAAGGCCCGAGCCGGCGTTAGGGTCAGCGGCTTCCAGGCGTGAAATCTGGAACAGCGCAGCAACGCCCGCCAGCAGGCCCATCAGCGAGAACACGAGGATCTTGTACGGCTTGGGATTGATGCCCGCCAGACGCACGGCTTCCTCGTTGGTGCCGATGCCGATCAGGTAGCGGCCGAACACGGTGCGCGTCAGCACGGCCTGGGCCGCGAAGATAACGATCAGGGCGATGACGAACGACGGCGAGATGCCAAAGGCGAAGGGGTTGGACAACCAGGCGAACGAGTCACCGATGTACGCGGTGCGCGAGTCGGTCAGCTGGTACGCCACGCCGCGCGCCATTTCCAGCACGCCGAGGGACACGATGAACGAGGGAATGCGCCACGCTACGGTGATCGAACCGGTCAGCGTACCGGCCGCCGTGGCGCAGGCGATGCCCAGCAACGCTGACGGGAACACGCCCCAGCCCCAGCCGAGCATGGCGACACTGACCGCCGAGGCCGCCAGGGCCAGCACCGAACCCACCGACAGGTCGATGCCGCCGATGATCAGGATGAACGTCATGCCCACTGCCAACACCATCAGGTCGGGAATCTGGTTGGCCAGGGTGCTGAAGGTTTCGTACGACAGGAAATGATCGCTGAGTAACGAGAACAACACGATCATCGCCAGCAATGCGCCTGCCAGCCCCAGGTAAGTGCCCAGGCCGAAGTAGTTGCCGCTGCGCTTGCCCGGAGACGGCAACGCGGCAGGAGAAGTAGAAGTTTTCATCAGTCAATCCTGGGCGCGGCTTCAGACAGCAGCGCGTCACGTTTTTGATAGCCCGCGAAGGCAGCGGCAAGCAGTTCGTCCTGGGTCCAGGTGTCGCGCTCGAAGGTGTCGATCAGGCGTCCGGCAGACAGCACGCCGATGCGGTCGCAGATCAGCATCAGCTCGCGCAGATCACTGGAGACGACCACCAGCGCGCTGCCCTGACGGGTCAGTTCACCCAGCAGCGCATAGATGTCAAACTTGGCGCCGACGTCTATGCCGCGCGTGGGCTCGTCGAACAACATCACCTGGCAGTCACGCTCCAGCCAGCGGCCGATCACGACCTTCTGCTGATTGCCCCCCGACAGTTCCGACACCAGTTGCGTCGGGCTGGAACTGCGAATGCGCATGGCGCCCACTTGGCGCTGAGCCAAGGCGATCTCCGAATTGCCGTTGACCACGCCGGCACTGGAAATGGCTTCCATGTTGCCCAGGGCGATGTTGGCGCTGATCGATTGCGACAGCAGCAGGCCTTCGCCCTTGCGGTCTTCGGTGATCAAGGCGATGCCATGACCCACGGCGTCCACCGGCGACTTGATCTGCACACTGCGCAGCGGGCTGCCCACTTCGATGCTGCCGCTGTCGGCCACGTCAGCGCCATAGATCAGCCGCAGCAACTCGGTACGCCCGGCGCCGATCAGGCCGGAAATCCCGAAGATTTCCCCGGCCCGCACATCGAAGGAAACGTCGCGGACCTTGTCCGAGCGATTAAGGCCTTTGACCGACAACGCTACCGCGCCGATCTTGCGCTCGCCCAGGTCGATCTGCTCACCCAGTTCACGGCCGACCATCAGCGTGACCAACTGCTCACTGTTGTAATTGGCCATGAAGTCGACGCAGACCAGCTTGCCGTCGCGCAAAACGGCGATGCGCTGGGCAACGCGAGCCAGTTCTTCCAGGCGATGGGAGATGTAGATGATGGAAACGCCCCGGTCCTGCAGGCGGGTGATCTGCTCGAAGAGCATTTCCACCTCGCGGGCCGTTAGCATCGCCGTCGGCTCGTCGAGGATCAGCACGTGGCAGTCGCCGATCAGGTTGCGGGCGATTTCGACCATCTGCTGATGGCCGATGCCCAGTTCGCTGACCAGTGTGTCCGGGTCGATGGCCTCCAGGCCGACCTGGGCCATGGCTTTGATCGCATCTTCGCGCAGCTTGCGGCGATTGATGAAACCGGCGCGGCTGGGCAGGTTGTCGAGAAACAGGTTTTCCGCCACCGACAGTGTTGGCAGCAGATTAAGTTCTTGCATGACCATGCGCACGCCGAGCTTCTCGGCCTGGGTGCGACTGGCAGGCTGGTAGGGTTGCCCCTGAAATTGCATCTGGCCGGTGGTCGGTGTGACCAGCCCGCCGATGATTTTCGACAGCGTGCTTTTGCCGGCGCCGTTTTCCCCGGTCAAGGCCAGCACTTCCCCGCGCATCAGCGTCAGGTCGATGTCACCGAGTACGGGTTGGGCGTAGGTTTTGCCAATACCACTGACAGATAGAACAGCGGCCTGAGCAGACGCTGACATAACGATCTCCACGCACCTGCCCTCGCGGGCAGGCGGTACATATTTGGAAAACTGCGGGTTTGGAATGTATTGACTGAAAGACCAGACCGGCTTATTGGGGCTTGGTCACCAGCTCGACCGGGGTTTCGATCACGCCGTTGGTGATCTCAAGCTTCTCGCCCTTGACCATCTTCAGGGCGGTGTCGATACCGAACACAGCCTGACGCGCCGCGAACTGGTCAGCGGTGGCCAGAATGCGACCGTCTTTCAACATCGGCTTGATGGCGTTGATGTTGTCGTAGCCGACGACCTGAACCTTGCCCGCCTTGCCTGCCGCACGGACTGCCGAGACCGCGCCCAGCGCCATGCTGTCGTTGCCGGCCAGCAGCGCTTTCAGGTTCGGGTATTCATTGAGCATGGCGGACGCGACTGCGTTGCCCTTGTCGATTTCCCAGTTGCCCGACTGTGTGGACACGATCTTCATCTGCGCTGTGTCCATCGCGTCCTTGAAGCCCGCGGTGCGCTGCTGCGCGTTGGTGGTGGTCGGCACGCCTTCGATGATGCCGACTTCATCGCCCGCGGTCAGCTGCTTGGCCAGGTAGTCGCCCACCAGCTTGGCGCCTTTGCGGTTGTTTGGACCTACGAACGGCACTTCCATGCCCTTGCTTTTCAGCACGTCGGCGTCGAGCTGGTTGTCGATGTTGACGACTTTGATGCCAGCGTCCATGGCCTTCTTCAGGACCGACGCCAGCGCTTTGGAGTCCGCAGGGGCGATGACCAGCGCGTCGACTTTCTTGACGATCATCTGATTGACGATGTCGATCTGCGCGGCCGTGTCGGACTCGTTCTTGATGCCGTTGGAGATCAGGTCAAAGTCAGCGGAATGCAATTTTTGATAGTCCTTGGCGCCGTCTTCCATGGTCAGGAAGAATTCATTGGCCAAGGATTTCATCACCAGCGCGACGGTCGGCTTTTTCGCGTCGTCGGCAAAGGCAGATGAGAGAGGCAGGGTTGCAGCGGAAGCGGTGAGCATGGCAACAGCAAGAAGGCGTGCAGCGAATGGCAGCTTCATGGAATCACTCCGATATTATGATTGTTGTTATCGGCAGCGTTTACGCGTCAGGGAAAGCAGAGACGGAATCGCAAACGTTTGCGTGAGCGAAACTATGGGAATCGTCTGTGCGTTTGTCAACTCCGCAACGCAAGGAAAAACAGAACGGGCCGGTTTCGCCCTGCTCCTCCGATTGGCGTTGCAGGGCTTAGGCTCTGCATCCCGAATCGGAGGATAGAAAGGAAGGCGAATCGTGTAGCCGTTCTCATAAAGGTGACTGATGAATTACGCACGTTCCTGATGAGCGGTCGCGCGGCGGCCGGCAGCGTGGAGCTTCAGGTCTTCTTTCAACGTGGCAATCAGGTTGGCAATGGCACGGCTGGAATTGAGCGAACTGACCGGAATGCCGGCAGCGAGCAAATCCGCGTGCCCCCGCTCGCGATCAAATATCTGGACGATGATTTGATCATTGGCATCGATGGTGCACTTGCACTTGGCAGGCAGGAAACCGGATTCGACGATATGGCAGAGTTCAAGTGTGGAGATCATGGCAAATTTCCTTATTTGGTTATGCACGGTGGATGTCGCAGGGCTCCAGCAATTCCGAGAGTTTGTCATGAAGGGGACGAACGGGCATGACCCCGTTCAAGTGAGCGGCTTCTTTGGGTATTGGCCGGAGATGGCGAATGAGACCGGCGCTGCACATACGACCTGCTGGATGGCTTAAATGGCACGGGTTTGCCGGGTTTGCGAGTGCCCCAAGGCAGTAAGCTAGGCGCCTCGAAAATGGCCATTCGCCAATATCCGCAACCGGCAGTGAACTAATCACGCCTGTGAGGGCCTGAGGGGCTCGCGCTGCAACATGGCAGCCGCTGCACAAGCAAGATTTCTACAGTATCTGGAGCACATGATGGGTCGGGCAAACAACGAGTTTGAGTTCTGGTGGGGCACTTCGGGGCCGTGGGTCGAGCCACCGAATGTGCGCCGCAGCGGCACCAGCGGTGTGCAGCGCGTGGTACACGATGGCAAGACGCTTTACGTAAAGCGCCAGACCGGCCATTTGTTTCGCAGCTTGCGTTATCCCACCGGCCGCCCGACTGCACTGCGTGAGGGCATCGCGCTGACGAAACTCGAAGAACTGGGCGTTAACGCGCCACGACCTGTTTTCTACGGCGCACGCAAGGTCGCCGGTGTATGGCAAGGCCTACTGGTGACCAAGGATCTGGGCGGTTTCATTGACCTTGACACCTGGTATGCCCAAGGCGGCGCGAGCACGTTGAGCGTCGAGCAACATCAGCGTCTTTTCAAGCGTCTCGCTGAAACGCTGGCGAAGATGCATCTGGGCAAGTGGCAGCATGGCTGCATGCGCTCCAAGCACATCTTCATCAAGGCGACAGTCACTGACACGCGCTTTGATTTCGAACTGGCGCTGCTGGATCTGGAAAAATCCCACGGCCGGATCACCACCATGGGCGCCGCGCGTCACGACATTCCTCAGCTCAGGAGGCACTCTTTCTGGGACGAGTCCCAGTGGCAGTATTTCTTGTCGTGCTACGAGCAGGCCATCGGCCGAGCCGTTTAGGCGACGCGGCTACGTTGAGCCAGTCCCTTCACGCAACGTCACACACGGCGTGAGGGACTTGACCGGTCAAGAAGCGTGACCGGCCTGCTCGCTGGGCAATGCCGGCACTTTCCGTTCGTTGATCACCTGCGCCACTTTCGACGCAATGTCGGCGCGGCTGAAGGGCTTGGCCAGCACCTCGAAGCCGGCAATCTGCATCGACGATTCGCTGGTATAGCCCGTGACGACCAGCACCGGCAGCGCGGGCAGCACTTCTCGCAGGCTCAGGGCGAGCTGCGTGCCGCTTTTTTCTGCCATCAACTGATCGGTGATGAGAACGTCCGGCCGCAACCCGGCGCTGACCATCTGCTCGGCAGCGGACGGCGACGCCGCTTCGGTCACCCGATAGCCCAGGTCACGCAGTTGCAGCGCGACGGTGTAGCGGACCAGTTCCTCGTCGTCCACCACCAGCACGTTAAAAGGGTGATCCGCACCGGGCGCTGAATCGCCCTCGCCTTGCACCGGCGTCAGCACATCAGCGCTTGAAACCGGCAGCCAGATGTCGACGCGCGTGCCTAGACCCGGCGTCGACTGAACATCGAAACCACCGCCGGATTGCAGGGCCAGCCCTTGCACCATCGATAACCCAAGGCCGGTGCCCTTGCCGACGCCCTTGGTTGAGTAGAACGGCTCAACGCAGCGTTGCAGCACCTCCTCGCTCATGCCGCTGCCGTTGTCCGACACCGTGAGCCTCACGTAGCAGCCCTGCGCCGGCGCCGGGCCCAGCCCCGGACTCTCGGCAATGACCTCGGGATGAGCGCTGATTTTCAGGTAGCCGCGTTCGGCAATAGCGTCACGGGCGTTGACCGCCAGATTGAGGACGCCCAGTTCAAGCTGATGAGGATCAATGAGAATGTTCGGCAGATCTGCAGGAATCTCGACAACCACCTCGATGGTCGGGCCCAGCGAGCGCTGAATCAGGTCACGCATGTCGTTGACCAGGCTGTCCAGCGCCACGACCTGAGGTTTGAGGGTCTGCCTGCGGGCAAAGGTCAGCAGACGACCCACCAGGATTCGCGCGCGATCCGCCGCTTGCAGCGCGGCATCGATCAGCCGATGGGAGCGGTCATTGCTGACCGGCTGGCGTCGCAGCAACTCCAGCGACGTCATGATCGGCGTCAGCAGGTTATTGAAGTCATGGGCGATACCGCCGCCCAGTTGGCCGACCATCTCGATTTTGCGCGACTCATGCAGCAATGAAATCGCCGCCTCGCGTTCGGCCACCATAGTGGCGACGCGCTGTTCGAGGCTTTCGTTGAGTTCGATCAGCTGATGTTCAGCGCCGACCCGCGCGGAGATATCCACGCACACAAACAGCAGCCCGCTCATCTGCTGCTGCGCATCGAGCAATGGCGTGACGTGGGTCTGCACCCATACCACGGAACCGTTTTCGCGCAGGTGCCGCTGGGTTAGCTCGAAGGGTGCCTCGGCGGTCAGGAAGTTCTCGTAAAACATCGGCTGCGCGTTGGCTGCCAGATCGTTCTGCAACTCCAGGATCGAGCGGCCGGCGATTGCCTGGCGCTGCAGCCCCATGATGTCGCAGTAGCGATCATTGACCTGCTGGAATACGCCCCGGTGATCACACAACGCAATCCCGGCGCCTGCCTGTTCGAACATCCCGGCCAGTTGAGCGGAACTGGCGCGCAGCGCCGATTCCGCCCGGGTGTGGTTGATCCATTGCCAGCCCAGTTTGGCTGTTTCTTGAATGATGTGGATGTCATGGGGACTGCAAACCCGCTGCCCGTCGAACTCAACGGTGAATACGCCGGCCAATGTGTCATGGCGCATCAACGGGAAATGCACAGCCAGACTCGCTGTACCGTCTGGCCGGGATACGACGGCATGAGGGTCAGCGAGAACGGAACCCGCCCCTTTCACCACTTGCACGGTGACGCCCTGGCGCAACGCAGCACAGGTGTCATCGCTGACGGCGATCAGCCCCGCTCGCGCCACCACATCGCCCTGACGGTATTCACGGCAAATAATGAAATCGCCCTTCTCCTCGTCAGCTTCCGCAAGATGGACACGGGCGGCGCCCAGCTCGCGACCGATACGTCGAATGACGTCTGCTTCGATCTGCTCGGGGTCGCGGATGGAGGGGAAGGCCTGACCCAGCTCGAGCAGCAGCGCCTGACGACGCTCGAAATGCACGCGCTCGGTGGTTTCAGTGACCACACAGAGCACGCCGCCGACAGACCCGTCGTTCTGATGCACTGCCGAATAGGAGACGTCAAAGTAGACGGTCTCGCCGTAGCCATGGCGTTCGATGTAGAACGGTCGGTCCTTGGCGGCAAACGTTTGCCCGGTTTCGCGCACGCCACGCAGCAGCGGCTCGAGGTCGTCCCACAGCTCGCGCCAGTTTTCGATTGCAGGCCGGCCGAGGGCTCGGGGATGTTTCTCGCCGATGCTGGGCGCATAGGCGTCATTGTAGAGAGCCACAAATTCGGGGCCCCAGAAGAGCACGATCTGCGCCTGCACGGGGAGAATCGTACCCATCAGGGCCTTCAGACTGTCCGGCCAGCAAGAGGGCGCGCCGAGGGGCGAGCCCTGCATCAGCGGGGACCGAAGCAGATCACCGACCGCACCGCCATTGGCAAGGAAACGCAGCGGTGCTGCGCTGAACCCGGTGTTGGGTGGGGTATCCATAATTAGGGCCTGACAGGAAATATCGTGAGCAGATTGCCTCGCTTAGAGCAACGGCAATGCAGAGACGTTCCACTCAGATCCGAACGGATTTGCAATACAGCAGGGCCCGGAAACCCTCTCAACCGGGCCTGGCCGTGGCTCAGTCCTCTTCTTTGACGGTGGCAACCTCATCGGCGCGTACGCGGATGGTTTTGCCGGAGATGTCCTCGAACTCATAAAAGCCGTCTTTGCTCTTGGTCTTCGGCGCGTCCTTGGTCAGGTATTGCGTCCCGTTTTGCAGGGTGACCACGGTCGACGTGGAGCAGCCCGCCAACGCTGCACAGCAGGCGAATGCAACCGGCATCAGCAATGATTGAATCTTCATAAAGCCTCCAGGTGTGTGGCTCAAGCGTCGTGCGCTCAAGCGCTCAATGATCATCTAGCAGATCAGATCAGCGTGATCGAGTTTGGTTCGCGTCCCGAAAAATCGGCCGAAAAATCAGCGACTTGGACCGAAGCAGGTTTTTGTCCGATACGCTGTTGCGAAACGTCCGACACTCAAATACTGTATGCGCATACAGCCAACAGGAGGGTCACTTCGTGTCTGACACCAACTCATCAATCGCCGCATCGCCAGGGCACTACGAGCGCATGGCCGTGCGGGTGCAGAAAATCATCAACTCGCAGAGTGCGCAGAAAGCCCGCGCCGCGCTGATTTTCCGGCTTGCGGACGAACTCGAGGACGACTGGAAACAGTTGCTGGAAGAGATCGACGAGAACGACAACGTGACCCTGGCGTGGCGAGACGACGGCGGCGTGCAGATTTTCTGGACGGTGCCCAAGGAAGATTGAGCTTCTACCTGAATTCCCTTCTATGAATAACCCAGTTGGAAAACATGCTTAGATTTTGTGTGGCACTGCTTTTAGCTTTTACCTTCCTGCAAACCGCCTCGGCGGACGTCAACATTGGCACCTGGAACCTGGAGCACCTGAGCGTACGCCCGAACAAGGACTTCCAGGGCATCGCCAAGGTCGCCCAGAAGGTGGACTTTCTCGCGGTTCAGGAATTGATGAGCGAAGACGCGCTGGCGGCGCTGGCCAAGGAGCTGACCCGGCAAACCGGCAAGCACTGGAGCTCGATGGCATCCCATGCCGTGGGCCGCTCTTCCTACAAGGAAATGTACGGGTTCGTCTGGCGCGATGATGTTGTCGCCTACGAAGACGGTGCAGTGAGCTACCTGGACCGTACCGACACCTTCGAGCGCGAGCCCTACTCCGCACAGTTCCGCTCGCTCAAGGACGGCAAGACCTTCGTCGTGGCCACCGTGCACGTCCTGTACGGCAAGAACCAGGCGGACCGCGCTTCGGAAATCGTCGCGCTGTCCAATTACTGGACCTGGCTGCAGGAAACCTACCCCGGCAACAACCAGATCATGTTGATGGGCGACTTCAACACCCCGCCCGGCTCGCCCGCGTGGGACAAGCTCGACACCAGCGCCAGGCCGCTGGTGCTGGAAGGTGCCAGCACGCTATCAACCCAGGACGGCAAATTCGCCAACCTCTACGACAACATCTTCATCAGCAAGCAGTCGGCGATCCGGGTGAACAAGGTCGGCGTGTTCGATTACCCGAAATTCCTCGGACTGACTCACGCCAAGGGCCGCGACAGCGTGTCCGACCACGCACCGATTTTCCTCAACGCCAACCTGAGCGGTGGCAACGGCGCAGCCAGCGCGTCTGCTGTCACCGCGCAAGCCCGGCCCACTGCGAGCAATCCGATGAAGCCTGCGGCAAGTGCCGGCGCTACCCCGGCCAATCTGACGCTGGCGATTCGCGGCAACAGGAAGACCATGGTTTACCACCGCCCCGACTGCCCTTCGTACAATGCGATCGCCGAGAAAAACCGGGTTGAGTTCAACAGCGCGGCGGCGGCCGAAGCGCAGCATTATCACCTGGCAGGCAACTGCCATTGATCCGCATCGGCGCACGCTGATCCTGGCTTCAGTCGCCTGCGTCCAGTGGCAGGCGACTGAAAGGGCTGTCTAAGGTCGAATAACTACTTTAGTCATTTACGGGTCAGATCGTGCTGGATGCAGCCCTCGTAATAGGTCTGCTTCACCGCCGCGGGTTTCAGCTTCGACGGGCTTTTGTAAGTCTGCTCAGTGATGCCCAGCGCCATCTTGCTCATCCACGGTTTTGCGAACTTATGGCTCTGCAGCTTTTTGCGCGCACTGTAGAGGGTTGTGCCGGAGAGCTTGGACTGCTGCGCCGCTCCCGCGACCCCCGCTCCCCATTTGCAGACCTGTAGGTCGTTCTTGCTGAGGTCCTTGGCGTGCGCGGTCACGGACACCGCTGCCAGAAAAGCCGCCACCACGGTCAAGCCCACACTGCGCATACACACTCATCCTGGAATCAATTGATAAAGAAAGGATTTTTCCAGAAAAGCCAGTCGACGCGGGCCATCAATTTGCCTTTTCCGCACAAAACATTTCCTACCCCTGCAGTGGTCACCTTCGCGGGCTGACTTGCTTCGCTGCGGCCCCTCGAAACGCTCTGGTCATTCATTCAATGCATCTGGATGTAGGGCAAATATCCCTATCGATATGGCACATGGCCGCCCATCGGCCCGTGATTTTAAACGCTCATGAAGGTGTGCAATTCTGCGTCCGGTCGGTCGCTTCGCAACCCGATCGCGGATGGCCCGTCTCAGGTAGAGATGCATTACGATCCAAGGCCCATTGAGAGTTGATCAGCCTGTATCGATCTCGAAATGAAGTGACAGCAATGCCGGTGCAGTCGAGGCGCAGTCTGTCAGGTACATAAGGGAAGCCCTCATTCACCGGGCGTCGCCGCACGCCCCTACAGGCCAAGACGATGAATGACTATAAGGATTTTGAAATTCATTACCGGTTTCAAGGTGAGCCGCGGCGCTTCAATCATCAAGGCAAGCATCTGTGCGAAAGTGACGCGCTGCATTTTGCGACCTTGCACGCAGGGGTGGGTGCACTCGAGGGCCACATATGCGCGGGTCCGGTGAAACTGGCGCTGCGTTACGCCGAAGGCCTGGGCATCACGCAGGTGCAATGGAAACGCACCTGACCGAGGAAAACTGCAAACAAACCTTGATTCACGTGGTCGGAATTTACAAGCAGCGCTCATCACACCAGCAAAGCGAGGTAAACATGACCATCGACAACGCATTGAAACAGGAAGTCCTGACCCGATTGCTGCATGCCCACCCGGCAGGCCTGGGCAAAGAAGTTCTGGACAACTACAGGGGGGAGAACGCAGTGGCCGACACCCTTGAGCATTTGCAGACGGTTGGTTTGATTCACGACGGTTGCGTACATCACGCCAGTGAAGGCGATCGGTCGCTGAAATACCCCATCAAACTCAGTTCGTCCGGCGTTGAGGCGGCCAAGCAGTTGGAGGCTGAGCAGTCCAGGCACTGAAGATTCATGCGCGCAATAAAAAACCGGCCCAGGCCGGTTTTTTTAGGTGATCGATAAAGTGGTGTTCTCCCCTGGCGCTACCTGCACTGATCATCGTAGGCCTGTCAGGAAGCAGCACCACAGGGGAACGAGAAGGAGCCTACAAGCTAAGTCTCATTTTCGTCACGCCCGCTATTGTGACTTTATGCGTCCATCCCTCTCGCCCTGGCTCTTGCCCAACGCCTGCGCTCAGACCGCCGGATAGTCGCCCGTGCCTTCCGGCCACGGTGTCAGCAGCTCGAAGCCGGTCTCAGTCACCGCCACCATGTGTTCCCACTGCGCCGACAACGACTGGTCGCGGGTGAGCACGGTCCATCCATCGTCCAGCACATAGGTGCCCGGTTTACCGGCGTTGATCATCGGCTCGATGGTGAAGACCATGCCGGTCTTGAGTTTCAGCCCTTTGCCCGCCGCGCCGTAATGCAGCACTTGAGGCTCTTCGTGGTATTTACGACCGATGCCATGACCGCAGTATTCGCGAACCACGCTGAAGCCCTCGCGGTAGGCCACGCTCTGGATGGCATGGCCGATGTCGCCCAGCGTCGCACCGGGTTTCACTGCGTGTATCCCCGCCAGCGTCGCCTCGTACGTGGTTTCAACCAGGCGCCGGGCGAGCGGGCTGACCTCCCCGACGAAGTACATGCGGCTGGTATCACCGAACCAGCCATCCTTGATGACCGCGACGTCGATATTGACGATGTCGCCGTCTTTGAGCACGTCTTCCGTTGAGGGGATGCCGTGGCAGACGACCGTGTTGGGCGAGATACAGGTGGTTTTGGTGAACCCGTGATAGCCAACGTTGGCAGGGATCACTTTCAGCTCGTTGACGATATACGCGTTGCAGATGTCATCCAGCGCTTCGGTGCTGATACCCGGCTTGACGTGCTCGGCAATCATCGCCAGCACGTCTGCGGCCAGACGCCCGGCCACGCGCAGCCCGACCAGGTCGGCTTCGGTCTTGAGACTGATGCTCATTGGGCCACCGCCCTGGCCGGAGCCAGATCCGGTACGAGGTCGCAGGGCTGAAGGCTCAACACGGCGCCGCCGGACGTTTCCGCGCGTATCAGCAACTGACAGATCTCGCTGTAATTCAGACCGGGGTGCAACTCGGCGAGCATGCCCACCCGCATCCAGTGCTCGGCCTGAGCATTAATGGAGCGACTCAGGGCCGCGCTGGCGCAACGAATGTTGGCGTGCATCTGTTCGGAAATTTTTACCAAGCCCATAGCGACCTCTCGAAGAATATACGGAGCATATACGTTCCATATATTTTTTCGCAACCGGCGCTGGTTATTCCTCTACGCAAACCGCGACCCTATGCAGAGCGGGAAAACTCCGTCGCGCACTCGGAAAGCGACGTAGCCAACTGCGAGATCGCCTCGCGATCCTCTTCACTAAGCGCCCGGTAATGCGTAATGACCGCCCGTTCGGCTTCGTTCAGTGTGTCGGTGGCGATGGGCGTGCGCTCACCCGAGAGCACGTAGATGACGTCGATGCCTTTTTTGCCAAGCGCCGCCAGGTAATCCGAACGCGGAATACGTTCACCGCTTTCATATTTGCCTTGTGCATTGGCCTCTACACCACCGATGGCACCGAAGTCCTGTTGCGACAGCCCGAGCCGTTTGCGTTCTTCTTTCAGACGTGAGCCGAGATCTTTCATAAACGAGGGTCCTGAAATTGACTATGTTCAAAGAGCAAGACCCCATTGGTCCGAGGGAGTTGCGCCCTTGGGCTCATTTGGTCAATCTTCCGAATTGACGGCTCAAGGAATCCCTTTGATGGCCGATAGGTTCTGATGTAGAGCTATTCTTTTGAATGGCAGCCCGATTTCTGTAGTTCGGAGAACCAGACAATGATTTCTTTCTTACTGGGTTGGTTGGCGTTATCGGCCGCGGGCACATTGATCGCCCTGGCGATGATTCGAATCGGCAAAGCGCGCCAGCCGGACGCAGACGACACAGTGGCCGGTCAGACGCCCGTCCTGGTTCTGGTCCGGTTCAAGCCCTGAATCCCGTCCCGGCGGTCGCTCCGCGAGCACGCCCTCCGAGATCACTCCCCGGCGAGCTGACCCTGTTCAGTCCCATAGCCGCCAGCGATGCCTGTGGCAAAGCCCGTTGAATGGCCGGCGCTGGATGGCACAAACGCCAGGTCGGCCTGACTGGCGTTGAACTGGCGAAGTCCCGATGCCAGGGCAAGAAAATCCTCACGCTGCATCTCGTTGCCCCACACGCTGCTGAACGACGATTCGTTTTTCTGTGCAGCGAATTCCTGACGGGTGTTGACTTGATTGGTCTGCATGGCCGCTCTCTTCTTCTCGATACTGTTTAAACATACAGTATTTTCAACGCCTCTCGAACGCAAGTCCTGTTGCGACGAATGGTCATTGGGACCACCGCGGAAATGGTGGCTATTCACAGCCCTCTTCCTGCCGTCACTCGTGCCGAATCCGAAGCCAGACGCCTAAACCCGGGCCAGGGCCTCCAGCCGATCAAGATCATCTGCCGACAACACAATCCCGTCCTTCAACGAACGCTCACGCTGACGATAACGGCGATCGCCCGGCATGCGCTGCTGGCCGACGCCGTGCATCTGCCGGACCAGTTCCTCGCTGCGCTCGGCAAACGCCTGACCACTGCCCTTGTCCGGATCGATGACGATGATCACCTGACCGGTCCAGGGGGTTTGCGCTCCGGGAGACGTCGACATGTCGAACTCGAAGGAGAAATGACCGCCGGTGAGCGCGGCGGAAAGCAGCTCTACCATCATCGACAGCGCCGATCCCTTGTACCCCCCGAATGGCAACAAAGCACCGCCGTCGAGGATGGCTTTCGGGTCTTCGGTCGGCTCGCCGTTGCGGTCGACGCCCATCCCCGGCGGGAGCATGCGCTCCTCTCGGGCGGCAATCTGCACGTCGCCGTGGGCGATGGCGCTGGTGGCCATATCGAAAACGATAGGCTGACCGTCGGCGCGTGGCGCGGCGAACGCGATGGGGTTGGTGCCGAACAAGGGTTTTTGCGCATCGTGGGGCACGACGCAGGTCATGCTATTGACCACGCTCAATGCCACCAACCCTTCCTGGGCGAACGGCTCGACATCCGGCCACAACGCGGCGAAGTGATGGGAGTTGCGGATGGCCAGAATGGCGATCCCTGCGCTCCGTGCCTTCTCCATGACGAGGCCCTTGGCCGCCTGCATCGCCGGCTGGGCAAAGCCGCCCATGGCATCGACGCGCACAAACGCTGCACCGACGTCCTCGACCTTCGGTTCGGCCTGACCGTCAACCCAACCGGCTGCCAGCGATGACAGATATCCCTTGATGCGGAAGATGCCGTGGCTGTGAGAGCCATCGCGCTCGGCGGCCGCGCAGTTGGCGGCCAGCACCCGTGCGACTTCGGGCGAGGTGCCGTGGCGCACGAAGATCTGCCGCAGCAGCTCTGTCAGATCGGCAAAGGAAATCGTCCGGGTGGTCCGGCTGTCATGGGTGCAAGGCATCTGAAGCTCCGTTGTGATTATTGGATGTGGAAGCGAAACAGAATCGGCGGGCGTCTGCAGGGCTCTTTCTGGAGAATGCTTGTTCCAGAGTAAGGCGCAGTAACAAGCGGGTAAACTGCAAGCTCGAGCAATGACCGCCCTGCGCTCAACCGAACCCTGCCCTCACCGAACAAGGACCGCTCAATGGATTCGCTGACCGCTGGTAGCCAAACCGTGAATTGCCAAACCGTCGTCCTCGGCGCCGGTATCGTCGGCGTCTGTTCTGCGCTGCACCTGCAAGCGGCAGGCCAGCGAGTCGTCTTGCTGGACCGGGATGAGCCAGGCGCTGGCACCAGCCACGGCAATGCCGGCCTCATCGAACGCTCCAGCATCGTCCCGTATGCCTTTCCCCGTGAGTGGTCGCGGCTGGCGAGTTATGCGCTGAACCGGCAATCTTCCATGCGCTTCAGCCCGGCCTGGCTGCCGAAGATCGCCCTTTGGCTGTTTCAGTACTGGCAGAACTCCTCGCCCGCCAACCTGGCCAGCGCCAGCCGCGCAATGCTGCCGCTGATTGAACGCTGCGTGAGCGAGCATGACCTGCTCGCCGACGCGTCAGGCATGACCTCGCTGATCCGCGCCAAGGGCTGGATCGAGTTCTATCGCGACCAGGCGGAATTGGATCTGGCGGTGGCCGACGCCCGGACTTATGACCGTCACGGGCTGCGCTACGAGGTACTTGATGCGAGCCAGTTGCGCCAGCGCGAGCCTCATCTGAGTGGTGCGCTGGGCGCCATTCACTGGCTCGACCCGAAAAGCGTGAGCGATCCCGGTGCATTGGTCCGCGGTTATGCCGCGCTGTTCGTCGAGCGCGGCGGCGTGTTGCTCAAGGGCGACGCGGGCAGCCTTTGTCAGCAAAAAGACGGCTGGCAGGTGAAGACCCGCGAGGGGCTCGTGCAGGCGCAAAACGCGGTAGTGGCGCTGGGGCCGCAATCGGCAGAGGTGACGGCACGCTTTGGATACCGCATCCCCCTGGGGATCAAGCGCGGCTATCACATGCATTACGCGGCAAACCCGGATGCACCGTTGCAGCACTCGATCATCGACGCCCAGGCGGGGTATGTGCTGGCGCCCATGGCGCGGGGGATTCGCCTGACCACCGGCGTTGAGTTCACCGCGCCGGACGCGCCCATCAACGAGATCCAGCTGCGCCGCTGCGAAGCCATCGCCCGAAAGCTCTATCCCTTGGGAGAGAGGCTGGACGCCGAACCCTGGCTGGGTCGCCGGCCCTGCTTGCCGGACATGCGCCCGGTCATCGGGCCGGCGGCTTCGCACACAGGGCTGTGGTTCAATTTTGGGCACGCCCATCATGGCCTGACGCTCGGCCCGGTCACTGGCCGATTGTTGGCGGAAATGATGACTGGTGCTACGCCGTTTACCGATCCGGCGCCTTATGCCCCCGAGCGGTTCAAGTAAACCGTAGCGCGCCGCGCACCGCTGACTAATCCGCCTGCAAGCGTTTCTGGAAGAACAGCCGCTGGTGCCCCGGCGGATAGTCATCCAACTGACCAAACTGCTCATAGCCATGCTTGCGATAAAACTCAGGCGCCTGGAAATCAAAGGTGTCGAGCCACACGCCGACGCAGCCCCGGTCCCGGGCGAGGTCCTCGGCCATCACCATCAACTGGCTGCCCATGCGCTGGCCCCGGGCCTGTTCAGGCACGACCAGCAGTTCGATGAACAGCCAGCTGTAAAGGATTCGGCCATGCAGGCCGCCGAGCACGGCATCGGTCTGCTCATCCCGGACAAACAGCGCAAATTTTTCTGACTTGCCGTCGCCGGCCATGGCTGCGTTGTAATCCCTCAGAGGCTCAAGGATCTGCAGGCGTTCATCTTCAGAGGGGTTGGATTTGAATTCGATCCGGACACTCATGCGTCGCTTCCTGCTGACGGTAATGGGGACGCCAAGGTTGTCGGATCTACAGGAGGGAGTAAAGCGGCGAAGGGTTAAAGCAAAAAAGTAGCGAGGGGTTGGTGTGAATGGTCGTGGAAGCCCGGAGGCTTCCACACGCGCTCAAGCGCAGGGTCGATCAGTCTTTCTGATCGCGCAGCACGTTGCCGGAGGTGCCGTCGATGCGGAATTCGTAAGTCAGGCTGTCCGCTTTGCGGCCTTCGCCTTCCCAGTAGCCATTGTCGTCGGCTTCGATCTTGTAGATCTGGGTGTAACCCGCCGACTTGGCTTTTTCGATCGCTTTTTCGATGGTGATCCAGCCAGCGCCTGGTTTGTCCGCCAGGGCGAACTGTGCGGTGGTCAGGGCAGCGGTGGCGAGAACGGCAGCGGTAAGTTTCTTGATCATGATTGAACTCCATTTCCCTTTTCGGGCTTTTTAAAGGCGAATTTTTGGAGTTCGTGACCGGAAAAATAGTTCAGCCGGGGTTTGTAACCGCTTGATGCTGCCGAATGAATGCCACCGCCGACACTGGCTGAATGCTGCGCTGACGCGGATCAGCGCTTGACCTTGCGCCGCAGCACGCCGTTCAACACCACCACGACGACGGCGACAAAGATCGCGATGTACTGAAAGGTCTTTTCGCTGAGCACGCCGGTGGTCTGCAGATGGGACAGGCCAAGCATGATCGCCAGAACGCTCAAGGCGATGATGATCGAATAAATCAGACGCTGTTTGTTGGTCATTGCGGGATTCCTGAAAACCGGTGGAGATGTGGGCGCGGTGCAACTGCGCGGACATGGTACCTGCTCAAGTAGGCGCTGGCACGCCAGCGCCCGCATCGGCGCTGCGCCAGGGCTGCGACGAAGCGTCTCGGCCGCTGATGCCCGTCACTTTCACGTGGTTTAATACGCGCACTTTTCAGTCGCTTAAGCGTTTCAGGGCGGTAGGACGGGTCCGCAAAAAACGCATAATTCGTCCTTTGCCCTCATTCAACAAGGAGTTCCCAATGCCCCATGAAGGCAGCCTGTTGCAGGCCGCAGTCGTGTTCCTGCTCGCCGCCGTTCTCACGGTTCCTCTGGCCAAACGCCTGCAACTGGGCGCCGTGATCGGTTACCTGATCGCGGGTGTGATCATCGGCCCGTCTTGCCTCGGCCTGATCGGCGACCCGCAAAGCGTCGCGCATATCTCCGAGCTGGGCGTGGTGCTGCTGTTGTTCATCATTGGCCTGGAGTTGTCGCCCCGACGCCTCTGGACCATGCGCAAATCGGTGTTCGGTGTCGGCCTGGCGCAGGTGCTGTTCACGGGCGTGGCCATCGGCGCGGTCGCGTTGCTGGGCTTCAATCAGCCGCTCAACAGCGCCGTGGTACTCGGCCTGGGGCTGGCGCTGTCGTCGACCGCGTTTGGCTTGCAAAGCCTGGCCGAGCGCAAGGAGCTCAACGCGCCCCACGGTCGCCTGGCCTTCGCCATTTTGCTGTTCCAGGACATCGCGGCCATTCCACTGATCGCCCTGGTGCCGATGCTGGCGGGCGGTTCCCACGATGCCAGTTCCGGCGATTCCCTGCGCCACGGCCTGCAAGTGCTCGGTGGCATCGCCATTGTCGTGGTCGGCGGTCGCTACCTGCTGCGGCCGGTGTTCCGCATCGTCGCCAAAACCAAACTTCAGGAAGTCTCCACCGCAACGGCGTTGCTGGTGGTGATCGGCACGGCGTGGCTGATGGACCTGGTGGGCGTGTCCATGGCACTGGGGGCGTTTCTGGCCGGCCTGCTGCTGGCGGACTCCGAATACCGCCATGAGCTGGAAGCGCAGATCGAGCCGTTCAAAGGCCTGCTGCTGGGGTTGTTCTTCATCAGCGTCGGCATGGGCGCCAACATCGGCTTGCTGATCAACTCGCCGTTCACCGTGCTGGGCCTGACGCTGCTGCTGATTGGTTTGAAACTGCCGCTGCTGTTCTTCGTCGGCCGTCTGGCAGGCGGGTTGGGCAAGCAAAGCGCGCTGCGCCTCGGGCTGGTCCTGGCGGCGGGCGGTGAATTTGCTTTCGTGGTGTTCAAGATCGGCCGCGATCAGGGCCTGTTCGATGCCGCGCTGTACGACACCCTGGTACTGACGATCACCCTGTCGATGGCGCTGACGCCGCTGTTGCTGCTGGTCATGTCGCGCTGGCTGAAACCCAAGCCGGTGGTCAAGGAAGTGCCAGCCGAGTACAAGGCAATCGAATCCGATAACCCGCGTGTGGTCATCGCCGGCATGGGCCGGATGGGGCAGATCGTTGCGCGTATCCTGCGCGCCCAGAACATCCCGTTCATTGCGCTGGACACGTCGGTGGAAACCATCGAGTTCACCCGCAGCTTCGGTAATGTGCCGGTGTTCTACGGTGACCCCCTGCGACCGGAAATCCTCCGCGCGGCGAAGGTGGACCAGGCCGAATATTTTGTCATCGCCACAGACGACCCGGACACCAACATCAAAACCGCCGAGCTGGTGCGCAGGCTGTATCCGCACATGAAGATCATCGCCCGTGCCCGTAACCGTCAGCACGTCCACCGCCTGCTGGATCTGGACGCCGAGGCGGTGCGGGAGACGTTCTATTCAAGCCTGGAAATGACCCGCCGCACGTTGATCGGGCTGGGCCTGAGTGAAGCCCAGGCGGCCGCGCGCATCGATCGATTCAAGCGCCATGACGAACAAGTGCTCAATCGTCAGCACTTGATCTACGACGACGCCGCGAAGGTCATGCAAAGCGCGCTGGAAGCACGGACCGAACTGTCCGAGCTGTTCGAGTCCGACCGGATGGACGAGGAAGCGAGTGAAGCGCAGCCTGCAGCGAAGGCTAGACAGTAGGTCCTTCGGTTGAACCGAGAACACCTGTAGGAGCGCGCTTGCCCGCGAAGGCGGTGTGTCAGGTGGCATATTCGGCCGCAGGATGAATGCTTTCGCGGGCAAGCGCGCTCCTACACAATTCTTCGTATGACGCTGGTCTTTCGTCGACCCGAGGACCATTGCCGAATGAGCTTTCGACCGAAAGCTCATTCTCTTCAGCCCATGACCTCGCTCAGCGGAATGAAGTTGAGCAGGTCACCCTCCGCCACCGTTGTGCCTTCCACAATCTCGATCAGTCCGTCGGCCCAGGCGGCGCTGCGCAGCACACCTGAACTCTGGTTGCGGTAGGCAACCAGCCGGCCTTGTTCAAGGCGTCCGCGCAGGTATTCGCGCCGGTTGCCCGGTTTGGTCCAGGTGAATGCAGCCGGCACCTGGAACTGCAGCGGCCTGACGGCCTGAACCCCCAGTCGCCTGAGCAGATAAGGGCGGGCAAGCAGTGCAAAGGTCACCAGCGTCGAGGCCGGGTTGCCCGGAAGGCCGATCACCGGCACGCCACGGAAATGGCCGAAGGTCAGCGGTTTACCGGGTTTGATCGCCAGTTTCCACAGGGCGATCTCGCCTTCCTCACGCAGCGCGTGACCGAGAAAATCCGCTTCACCAACGGACACGCCGCCCGTGGAGAGGATCAGGTCGACCTCGTTCAGGCTACCCAGCGCCGCGCGGGTTTTCTCGAGGTTGTCGGGAAGGATGCCCGCATCGACCACTTCACAGCCCAGACGCATCAGCCAGCTGCACAGCAACACGCGATTGCTGTTGTAGATCTGCCCCGGTCCCAGCGGCTGCCCCGGCTCGATCAACTCATCGCCCGTGGACAGAACGGCCACCCGGGCGCGGCGCATGACCTGCACGTGGCCGAAGCCCATGCTCGCGGCCAGACCCAGTTCAATCGGGTTCATGACGGTGCCGGCATCCAGCACCTTGTCGCCGACCGTGGTCTCCTGCCCCTTCGGGCGAATGTTCTGACCGGCGCTTAACGGTTCGAGAAAGCGCACGGTCCCGTCGGCCTGGACTTCGGCGTTCTCCTGCATCTCGACGCAGTCAGCCCCTTCCGGTACCGGCGCGCCGGTGAAGATCCGCGCGCAGGTCCCGGGTTGGAGTGGCTCGGGCGCATGCCCGGCGAAGATGCGCTGGCTCACCGGCAGCGGCTCACCGGTCCAGTCCGCGACGCGCATCGCATAGCCGTCCATGGCGCTGTTGGGCCACGGCGGCAAATCCAGCGTCGAGACCAAGTCCTCTGCCAGTACGCGCCCCAAGGCATCAGCCAGCGCCACGGTTTCACGCTCGATGATCGGCGCGGCGGCTGCAAGGTCCATCAATCGCTGCATGGCCTCTTCGACCGGCATCAGGCGACTCATTTCAGGTGCGCTCATAAAGGCTCACCCGCGCGTCGCGCAGGGTTCGGCCTTCTTTAGGTGTGGCACGAAATTGCACGGGCGGAAGCTGTTGTTCAACTGATCAGCAAGAATACCGTCCCAGCCGGTGCGCACCGCGTTGGTCGAGCCCGGCAGGCAGCAGACGAGCGTGCCGTTGGCCAGACCGGCAAGGGCGCGGGATTGAATGGTCGAAGTGCCGATGTCGGGCAGGGAAATCTGGCGGAACAGCTCGCCAAAACCGTCCACCTGTTTGTCCAGCAGGCAGGCCACGGCTTCCGGGGTGCTGTCGCGGCCGGTAAAACCGGTGCCGCCAGTGATCAGCACGACTTGGACTTCATCATCGGCGATCCAGGTCGCCACCTGGGCGCGGATCTTGTACAGGTCATCCTTGAGCAGCACGCGCTCGATCAGGCCATGACCGGCGGTGGTCAGGCGGTCGACGAACATCTGGCCGGAGGTATCGGTTTCAAAAGTACGGGTGTCACTGACCGTCAGAACAGCGATGTTCAGGGGTACGAAAGGCGAGTCTGCCTTGGCTTTCATGGCGAGGTCCGGTTGTAGAGGAAACAGGGCGGTGTTATATCACAGCACCTGTTTTTTGCCGCGCCAACCGAGCTGATCATGACCCCTTCCGACGCCCTCCCGCCCTGCTCCATCCTGCTGCTCGCCGGCGGCCAGGGCCGCCGCATGGGCGGGCGTGACAAAGGCCTGATCGTCTGGCGCGACAAGCCCTTCATCGAACATTTGCATGGGCTGGTGCGCCCGCTCACGGATGATGTGATCGTTTCGTGCAACCGCAACCGCGAGCAGTACGCCCGCTACGCCGATCAACTGGTCGAGGACGAGCAACAGGATTTCCCGGGGCCCTACGCGGGTATTCGCGCAGGCCTTGCCGTGGCGAAGCATCAATACCTGCTGGTCATCCCCTGTGACATGCCGCTGCTGGATCGCACGCTGCTCGATGGCCTGCGCCAGACCGCTGCCGGGAATCCCGGCGTTCCCGTCATGGTTCGCCAGGGCGAGCAATGGGAGCCGCTGTTATGTTGCATTCCCACCCTCCACGGGAGTGTGTTCGAGCAGCATTGGCAGCAAGGCCAGCGCAGCCCGCGCCGAACTCTGGCAGAATTGCACGCCGTGGCGTTGCAGTGCGAGGCCGACGACCCGCGTCTGGCCAACCTCAACACGCCGGAGCTATTGACCCAGATCAAGCCCTGAGCGCAGCCGGCAGGTTTCATGGAACTTTGCCGTCACACTCTGCGTCAGACACATCACTAAACAAAATACCCCGGAGACACAGCAATGAAACAACGGACTCTTCCTGCCGCCTTCCTGCTTGCACTGAGCCTCGCCTCTCTAGCCGGTTGCTCTTCGCCAACGGTGATCACGCTGAACGACGGCCGTGAAATCCAGGCCACCGACGAGCCGAAGTACGACGAAGAGTCGGGCTTCTATGAGTTCAAACAGCTGGACGGTAAGGAAACCCGCATCAACAAAGATCAGGTTCGTACCGTTAAAGAGCTGTGATGCCGGCTTGATCGCGAGGGTTTGAAAAGACCGACGCCGAAAGCAAAAAGACCCGCCAATCGAGCGGGTCTTTTTTTGCCTGGAATAATCCCCCCAACCGGCCAAAAGCCGCGTTACCAATCCAGTGTGATGCGGCTTTCGAACACCCGCTCCTGCCCGGTCACCGGATCGGTGAAGCGCAGCCCCTGGGCGAGCAGTTTGAGCGGGTGGGCGTAGTCGTCCACGGCATCCTTGAGTACGTCGGGATAGAACGGATCATTGCAGATGCCGGCGCCCAGGGCGGCCATGTGCACCCGCAGTTGATGTTTTTTGCCGGTCACCGGGTACAGCGCGTAGCGCCAGAGCCCGCCATTTCTGTCGCTGACTTCCACGCGGGTTTCCGTGTTGCTCGGGCCGTCACCCTCCTGCATGCGAAAGAATGGTTCGCCATCGAACAAGCGGCTGTTGTGCACGCGGGGAAACGCCACGTCCGGGAGCGCAGGCGCAATCGCTTCGTAGCGCTTTTCAATCTGACGGGTTGGAAACAGCGCCTGATAGGCCGATCGCGTCTGCTTATTGGCCGAGAACAACACCAGCCCTGCCGTGTGCCGGTCAATGCGATGCAAAGGCACCAGATCGGGATTGTCGAGGGTCCGGATCAGGCGCCGCAGCAGGGTCTGCTCGACGTACTCGCCCGCGGGGGTGACGGGAAGAAAATGCGGCTTGTCGGCGACCACCAGGTGCTCGTCGGCATACAGGATCGACTCCTGCACCGGGATCGGCGTCTCGTTGGGCACTTCGCGAAAGTAGTGGATACGCAGGCCTTCGCGGTACGCCAAGTCCACAGCGATCGGCTGGCCGTCAGCGTCGAGCACCTTGCCCCGCGCGATCCGGTCCAGCCATTGCTCGCGGCTGATGGCGCTGAAGCGCTCGCACAGGCAATCGAGCACTGTCTGCCAAGGCCCGGGCGGCAGATACAAGGTGCTGGCTTGACGGTGGGCGGCGGTAAACACAGGTGCGGACATAAACGGCTCAGGCTGAAATGACAAGGACGACTGGGTGAGCATTATCAACGCCGGCGAATCATTGCGCGACTGGGTAAACGAGGGTTTCCTCCGAAGGCTCTAGCCCGAGCCCCTCAGAAGTGCGCGACGTTATGTCGCACGAAAAACCGGCGCCAGTTGTCTGACAACCACGGCGCAGCGCTGGATGCGCAAAATGATTTGTCCTAAAATGTTTCGAAATCGGCACGCAGGCGAGAATCCGAGCGGACACGAACACCCTCGTGACTGAAATCGAAAACGCCTGCCAGACCTGAAACTCATAAAAAGAAAGCCCGTCATCGACGGGCTTTTTTCGTTTTCAGGATGTGTACCGCGCGTTGAGCGCCACTGCCCACGACCATTTCCTTTCGCAACTTTTGAGGTTACGCCCATGCTGGTTCAATTCTTCCAATGGATCAAACGTCTCTCCACCGGGACTTCATCGCAGAACGACGAAAACTACTCCCAGTCCTTTTCCAATGAGGACCATGATGTGGGCCGCTGGACGTTCATGTCGGTGTTCATCGTGCTCACCCTGAGTCTGTACATCGTCGCTGGCCTGGGCTACTACGCCAAAGTGCACGTCTGGGACGGCATGACCGATGAGCAGAAAGCCGCCGTCGCTCAAGCCATGGTGGTCGACACGCAATATCTCTGATAAGCAATATTGCATAAGCCCACCCTGGCGCGCGGACTTATGCCCCGATTGCGCGCGCGTCAGTCGTTCAGAAACAGCACGACCTGATCGGTGTCGAACGGCCAGTCCAGTTCGGCACCGGTGTCTGCCCGTCTCAGCACGGGAATCCTCAGGCCATAGGTTTCGTGGTGCGCCTCGCTCTCGCCAATGTCGACCAGCTCCACCATCAAGCCGTGCTCCACCAGCGGCATCAATTCGGCTTCGGCCACCTCGCACAAGTGACACCCCAACGTTCCGAACAGCTGACATTCCGGTGGCATGACTGGGCCCCTCTGTGGCGGCGATTCCAAGGCTTGAATCGGCAAGTCTAGAACTGACCGCCAGTACCGTCGAGCCAGCGCATGCCTGCTGACCTCCCTCCTGTCGCCCCACCCACACTGGAGCGCGACGCTCGGCGGGCGCACCGGAACGGCGCAGAAACCGCCTCGGGCGAAACGGCAGTCTGGTTTACGCGATTGGAATGAACCTTCAGGAATGCGCCATACTCGAAACCCCATATCGTCATCCCCTAAGGAGAAAACCATGGCTCGACCTACAGCAGAAAAAGCCCAGGACATATTGATGTCTGACTTCCAGACGCTGGTTGCCGATACGGAAAAACTGCTGGCGCACACGGCCTCTCTGGCCGGTGAACAGGCTGACGAACTGCGTGAGCAGATTCGCGAAAGCCTGCTCCGTGCACGTGAAACCCTCAAACTGACCGAAGAAACCCTGCGCGCACGCGGTAAGGAAGCGGTCATCGTCACTGAGGACTACGTTCAGAACAATCCATGGCAATCAGTAGGCATCGCAGCTGGCGTCGGCTTCCTGCTGGGCCTGCTGGCCACTCGGCGCTAACGGCCATGACGCAGCCGACAGGTCCAAACGGGACCGATCAATCCTCTTCGCCACGGCGGCTGGGTGCGGCCTTTCTGGGGCTGTTGCACACCCATGTCGAACTGTTCGGCATCGAGCTTCAGGAGCAGAAAGCCCGTACGGTCAGGCTGTTACTCTTCGCAGGCCTGGCGCTGGTTTTCGCGTTGCTGCTGCTCATCGGCCTGTCCGCGCTGCTGCTGGTTCTCGTCTGGGACAGCTATCGCCTCTACGGGATCATCGGCCTGTGCGGGTTATACACCCTGGCGGCGATTTTCTGTGGAATGCGGCTCAAAGCAGCTGTTTTCGATGAGTCTTCACCCTTCCATTCGACACTGGAAGAACTGGCTAACGACCGCGAGCGACTGATGCCATGAGCACACCTCAATTGCCCCAGACCCACAATCGTCGCGAGCTGCGCAAAGCATTGATCCGCCTGCGCATGGAGATGCACCGTCAAGAGATCCGTCAGGAATCCTCGCGCCTGATGCATCCCCTGCAACGCATGCGCGGCATGGCCTCCGACCTGCCCGGTTCCCTCGGCATCAAACATGGGCCGCTGTGGGGCGTCGGTGCCGTCACCCTGCTCGGGTTTCTCACCGGCAAGGGCACGCGCAGCAAAAAAACCGGCAGCGTCACCCGCTTGATCAAGCTCAGCGCAACCGTTTTGCCGCTGATCAAAATGGCCCTGCAGAACTCGTCCCGCCGTCGCTGAAAGCCTTTTGGCTGCATTCTTGCTAGCTGCATCCTGCCAATAGCCCTCACCTTGCCCGATAGCCTTATCGGGTGAGGTGAGGGTGTTCGTCCGATGACAATCTGAAAAACCCAAGCATACCAACCGTCACCCCTACAAATCCCCACTAAGGAGGCCATGTGTTCGATGGGCAACCGCTCGCCTGTTTCCAGCCGTTCATCGACACCGCGACCGGGCGCATCGCCGGCGTAGAGGCCTTGGGCCGTCTACGCAAGGCGGACGGCAGCCTGCAATCGGTCGGCCCGTTGTTTGCGGACCCGCGGCGCCCGGCCGTGCAATTGCGTCGGCTGGATCGGCAGGTACGCGACAACGCCCTGAGCCGCTTTCACGAGGCGCCGAGTGACTGGTTTCTCAGCCTGAACATTTCCCCACGCTGGATCAGTCGCCTGCGCGCCGACGAATCGCCGCCCAGCCTCCAACAGCTGCAGACCCATGGCATTCCCGCAGAACGGATCGTCTTCGAGATCACTGAATTGAGCGGCGATGGCCAGCGCCTGAACGAGGTGGTGGCCCGCTACCGCGATGCCGGCGCGCGGATTGCCATCGATGATTTCGGCGCCGGCTATTCGCAGCTGGACCGGGTGCTGGCGTTGCAACCCGACATCCTCAAGCTCGACATGCGCCTGTTTCAGGCCGCAGCGCGGGGCGGCCCGAGCAGCGATGTGGTCAAGGCCCTCGCGCAGATGGCGGAGAAAACCGGCTGCTGGATCATCGCCGAGGGAGTCGAGACAGAAGCTGAGCTGGACTTCGCCCTGGAATGCGGCTCGCGTTATGTCCAGGGCTATCTGTTCGCCCCGGCGCAGCTGGATTTCTTCGAAGCCGATGCATTCGTCGACCGCTTCGCCGCCCTGCGTGATCGTTACGTGATGAAGAAAGTCGGCGAACGTGAACAGCTGATGACCCTGCGCAAACAACTCACCCAGTTGATGTCCCGGCTGCAGCGCTGGGCCGAGAGCAATGCGCCGCTGAGTGATTTGCCTCAGGTCACCGACTTCCCGTGGTTGCTGCGCTTTTATCAATGCGATCGCCACGGCACGCAGCTCACGCCCAATCTGGAATGGCGCAACGGCGCGTGGTCCGCAGACGCGCGCTACCTGGGCCATAACTGGTCTTGGCGGCCCTATTTCTACCACCTGCTCGCCGAGGGCTGGCACGAGCGTCGCCTGACGCTGTCGAGCACCTACCGCGACGCCACCAGCAATCAGTATTGCCTGACGGCCGGGCAGTTCTTCGACAACGGCGAGCGGCTGTTGCTGATCGATGTCGACGCGGCCGGGTTCTGATGAGGCCGCTCGACCTCGCCCCTTGAGTACAGGCTCAGCGATCTTGTGCTTGCAGCGTGCGGGGCGAACCGGGAAGCTAGCGCGGTAATCACCCGACGGAGTACCGGCCTTGGATTGGCAAACCCTGCTCACCCGCGAGCGCCTTGGCAAAACCCTGCACAGCCCTGAAGAACTGGGGCGCAGTCCATTCCACAAGGATCACGACCGGATCATTTTCTCCGGCGCCTTTCGCCGTCTCGGGCGCAAGACCCAGGTTCATCCGGTCACCAGCAACGACCACATCCACACGCGCCTGACCCACTCGCTGGAAGTCAGCTGCGTAGGCCGCTCGCTGGGCATGCGCGTTGGCGAAACCCTGCGCAGCGCCCTGCCCGACTGGTGCGACCCGAGCGATCTGGGCATGGTCGTGCAATCGGCCTGCCTGGCCCACGACATCGGCAACCCGCCATTTGGCCACTCTGGCGAAGACGCCATTCGCAACTGGTTCAAACAGGCCGCAGGCCGCGGCTGGCTCGACGCGATGAGCGAGGTCGAGCGCAACGACTTTCTCAATTTCGAAGGCAATGCCCAAGGTTTCCGCGTTCTGACTCAGCTGGAATACCACCAGTTCGAGGGCGGCACGCGGCTGACCTACGCCACCCTCGGCACTTACCTGAAGTACCCGTGGACGGCCCGTCACGCCGACTCCCTGGGCTACAAGAAACACAAGTTCGGTTGCTATCAGAGTGAACTGCCGATCCTCGAGCAGATCGCCGGCAAGCTTGGCCTGCCGCAAATCGAGGACCAACGCTGGGCCCGGCATCCGCTGGTGTACCTGATGGAGGCTGCCGACGACATCTGCTACGCGCTGATTGATCTTGAAGACGGCCTTGAAATGGAGTTGCTCACCTACGACGAGGTCGAGTCGCTGCTGCTGGGTCTGGTGGGCGATGATCTGCCGGAAACCTACCGCCAGTTGGGCCCCAATGACTCCCGGCGTCGCAAGCTGGCGATTCTGCGCGGCAAGGCGATCGAGCACCTGACCAACGCCGCCGCCCGCGCTTTCGTCGAACAGCAGGACGCGCTACTGGCGGGCACGCTGCACGGTGATCTGGTCGAACACATGCACGGCCCGGCCAAGCGCTGCGTGCTCAACGCCAAGGACATGGCGCGCAAGAAGATCTTTCAGGACAAGCGCAAGACGCTGCACGAAATTGGCGCCTACACCACGCTGGAGATCCTGCTCAATGCCTTTTGCGGCGCGGCGCTGGAGCAGTTCGGCGGGCATGAGCCGTCGTTCAAGAGCCGGCGCATTCTCGATCTGCTCGGTAATAACGCGCCCGACCCGAGCTGGCCGCTGCACACGTCCTTTCTCAGGGTCATCGATTTCATCGCCGGCATGACCGACAGTTACGCCAGCGAAATGGCCCGTGAGATGACGGGACACTCCAGCCCCGTCTAGCGCCGCCTTTAGCCGTGGCGGCTGTTCGAGGACGCCTAAGACAGCCCGAATACCAGCCGGTATTCGGGCTTTTCTCATTGGGGCGTCAGGAAATCCAACAGCAACTTCGGATATTTCCTACACAACCGTCGGAATGCCCTTATCGCTGGTCGTACATCCCTGCCGAATAATCCGCGCCATCCCGCGCCTTGGGACAACCGGACCCATTACCTCCCGAAGACACCGCCCCGCCTGCGAGTGCGCCGCCGGCCCGCCGTTACGCGGTCGCGCTCACTACCCCTACGTCTGGAACCGCCGATGTTCACTAAAGATTTCCGAATCCTGCTGGTTGAGGATCATCCGTTTCAGTTGATCGCCTTGCAGATCCTGCTGAACAACCATGGTCTGTACCGCGTCACGCCGGCGCTCAATGCCAGCGAAGCACTCGGCGCCATGGAGCGCAGCGCCGAGCCCTATGACCTGCTGCTCTGCGACCAGCGTCTGCCGGGCATGTGCGGCCTGGAGCTGATACAGACGGCGAGCCAGCGCGGCCTGGTCCAGCGCGCCGTGCTGCTCAGCGGCCTCGACGCGGACCCGCTGGCGACCCTCGAGTCCGAAGCCAGGGCGATGGGCCTGCCACTGCTGGGTTGCCTGAGCAAACCGCTCAACACCCTGGAGCTGATCGGCCTGCTGTCCACGCCCAAATAATTTCGTGTGCCTGCCGGTCTTTCCCGGGTGCATCCCGGTACCGATCCAGGCCGCTGCCGGACGCGCATTTCCAATGCGCCGTTGATATCGTTGAACCGACGCGTTTAGACAGGCAGGTACTGTTTCGCGAATGTGCAGGTTTATTCCGATTGGAAATAAACGCGCGCGCTGACATGCATATTAGTCAACCGTAAATGCTGTTACGTATTAAACATTCATGACCGCTGCGTGTATTCATGTACGCACATACGCTTATTTCTGTAGGAACATTCCTATATAGCGCTTCGGGCATGATCTCTTTATGTGCGCCTTTGAACATCTGGGATAAGGTGCGCGCTTTCTTGCCACCCGTTATGGATTGATCATGAACTCTATTTTTATTATCGACGACCACCCGGTCATACGAATGGCCATACGTATGCTTCTGGAAAACGAGAATTACGAGGTGTTCGGAGAGACCGACAACGGCGTTGACGCGATGCAGATGGTCCGAGAGTGCATGCCCGACCTCATCATCCTGGACATCAGCATCCCCAAGCTGGACGGGCTCGAAGTCCTCGCCCGCTTCAACGCCATGAACCTGCCCTCGAAGATTCTCGTACTCACCGCTCAGGCGCCGAGCCTGTTCGCCATCCGATGCATGCAGTCGGGCGCCTCGGGTTATGTGTGCAAGCAGGAAGACCTCAGCGAACTTGTCAGCTCGGTGAAGGCGGTATTATCCGGCTACAATTACTTTCCCAGTCAGGCCCTTGCCGCGTCGATCAAAAAAGAGGGTGACCCCAACGAGCTTGAGCGCTTCAAACTCGTCAATGACCGTGAACTGATGGTATTGCAACTGTTTGCCCAAGGGCGGACAAACAAGGAAATTGCCAAGGGCATGTTCCTCAGCAACAAAACGGTCAGCACTTACAAAACCCGCTTGATGCAAAAACTCAAGGCCAAGACTCTGGTAGAACTTATCGAGATGGCAAAACGCAATTCGCTAGTGTGAGAGACAGGATGCCAAAGGCGTTAAAGGACTATTGGATAGCAGCCGTGATTGTCTGCCTTGGCTTTGATACCCAGGCAGATACCCTGGCGCCGGAACGCTATTCGCTGCTGAGCCGCTCCAACCCGGCGCACATGGACGTAACGCTGGACCGCGCCCAGTGGCAATGGGTGCGCAACAAGCGCGAGCTGGTGGTCGGCACCTCCGCGCCGGACTATCCGCCTTTCGACATGACCCTGACCGGGCACGACTACGAAGGCTTCACCGCCGACTACATCGGCATTCTCGGACGCGTGCTCGACCTGCCCGTCAAGGTTCTGCGTTTCGCCAGCCGCGACGAGGCGATCCAGGCGCTGAGCAACGGCGACATCGATCTGCTGGGCAGCGCCAATGGCTATGAGGCGTCGGCGAGCGGGATCATGCTGTCCACGCCCTACGCCGTTGACCAACCCGTCCTGGTGACCCGCGCCGGAGAGGCCCGGCCCCTGAACGGCGACCTCAACGGCTTGCGCCTGAGCATGGTTTATCACTACCTGCCACCCGACGAAATCGCCGCGCTCTATCCCAAGGCGCGCCTGCAGACCTTCCCCTCCTTCCAGAGCGCGATCAACGCCGTGGCGTTCAACCAGGCCGATGTGTTTCTGGGCGACACGATTTCCACCCACTACGTCATTAACAAGGGCTATCTGAACAACGTGCAGATGGCCAATTTCGGCAAGCACGAGGCCAACGGTTTCAGCTTCGCCGTGCAGGCATCCAACCCGACGCTGCTGGACATCGTCAACCGGGTGCTCAAGGGCATTCCGGTGGAAGAACGCGTCGCCATTTCCAAACGCTGGGGTGCCGGCAGCGACCTGATGCTCACCGACCAGAAGCTGCAGCTCAATCAGCGCGAAGAGCGCTGGATCGCTCAGCACCCGACCGTTCGCGTGGTTTTCAACGAGGCCTATGCGCCGCTTACGTTCTTTGATGGGGCCGGCAATTTCAGCGGGGTGACCGCCGACTTGCTCGAACTCATCCGCCTGCGCACCGGGCTCACCTTCAAGGTCAGCCATGCCGCCAGCATGAACGACATGACCCACCAGCTCAGCCAGGGCCAGGCCGACCTGATCGGCGCGATGATTCCCAGCGACGAGCGCCAGAACCGCTTCAATTTCAGCCGGCCCTACATGGACAACGTGTTCGTGCTGGTCACTCGCAAGGAAACCTCGGCGCCCTCCAATCTCGATCAGCTGGACGGCAAGCGTGTGGCGCTGGCCCTCAGCAGCCCGATCCTGCCCTTCCTGCGCGAGCAGCATCCGGGCATTTATCCGGTGGAGGTCGACAACCCGGCGCAAGCCCTGGACATGCTCGCCCATGGCCGGGCGGAGGGCGCCATTACATCGCTGTTCAGCGCCAGTTATTTCCTCTCCTCCCGGGCGTTGAACGATACGTTGCAGATGCGCGTGACGGTCGGTCAGGAACCGGCGCGCATTGCCATGGCCACGTCACGCAACGCGACCGAGCTGACCTCGATTCTCGACAAGGCGCTGTCGAGCATCGCGCCGGAAGACCTGGCCGCGATCAACAACCGCTGGCGCACTTACACGCCGCCGGGCAGCGGTGCGTGGCATGACTATCAGTTGGTGATTTATCAGATCGTCGGCGGCGCAAGTCTGTTGCTGCTGGGCTCGCTGGCCTGGAATGCCTGGATGCGCCGGCAGATCAAGCAGCGCGAGCGAGCCGAGCGGGCGCTCAATGATCAGTTCGAATTCATGAGCGCGCTGGTCAACGGCACGCCTCATCCGATCTATGTCCGCGACCGCGACGGCCTGCTGAAAATATGCAACGAAAGCTACCTCGCCGCCTTTGCCGCGCGACGCGAGGACGTGATCGGTAAAAGTATTCTGGACGGCATTTTAAGCAACACCGAAGAGGCTCTGGGCTACGTCGAGGACTACAAGCGCGTCATGGCCGAGGACGAGCCGCTGATTCTTGATCGTTCGCTGCACATCGGCGGCCGCGAGCTGACGATCTACCACTGGATCCTGCCGTTCCGTGACTCCCTCGGCAAAGTCCAGGGCATCATCGGCGGCTGGATCGATATCAGCGAACGGCGGCAATTGATCGAGCAACTGCAGACGGCCAAAGACCTTGCGGACGATGCCAATCGCGCCAAAAGTACCTTCCTGGCGACCATGAGCCATGAGATCCGCACGCCAATGAACGCCGTCATCGGCATGCTCGAACTGGCACTGAAGCGTGCCGACCAGGGCCATCTGGACCGCCCGGCCATCGAAGTGGCCTACAGCTCGGCGAAGGATTTGCTGGAGCTGATCGGCGATATTCTCGACATCGCCCGCATCGAGTCAGGCCGACTGAGCCTGAGCCCCGAGCGCGCCAATCTGCGCCAACTGGTCGAGTCCGTGGTGCGGGTGTTCGACGGCCTTGCCCGGCAAAAAAGCCTCACCCTGGCACTGGATCTGGACGCGCGGACCAACACGGATGTGCTGATCGACCCGCTGCGCTTCAAGCAGATCCTCTCCAATCTCATCAGCAACGCCATCAAATTCACCGAGAGGGGTCAGGTCAAGATCAGCTTGCAGACCGAGGCCGGGCGCAGTCCCCAGCAAATGCGCGTGCAAGTGGTGATTCACGACAGTGGCATCGGGATCACCGAGCAGGACCAGCAGCGGCTGTTTGCGCCTTTTGCCCAGGTCGATCAGTCAGGGCAACTGGCGCGCACCGGCGCCGGCCTTGGCCTGGTGATCTGTCGCAGCCTGTGCGAAATGATGGGCGGAAACCTGACGCTGAGCAGCCGTCCCGGGGATGGCACGCGAATCGAAATGACCTTCGAGTTCACCACCCTCGAGCCGCTGGAGGCGAAAAGCATCGCCCGTGAAGCGCCCCCCCATGCCTCAAGCGCGCTGCACATCCTGATCGTCGACGATCACCCGGCGAACCGCCTGCTGCTGTTGGAGCAACTGTGCTTTCTGGGGCATCGCTGCGACATGGCGGTACAGGGCGCCGAAGCGCTCGAACGCTGGCGTACCGAGCGTTTCGACCTGGTGATCGCCGATTGCAATATGCCGGTGATGAACGGCTACGATCTGGTCCGGGCCATCCGCCAGCGGGAGCAAAGCGAAGCACGTCCACGTTGCACCGTGCTGGGCTACACCGCCAATGCGCAACCGGAGGAAAAGCAACGCTGCCGTGATGCCGGCATGGACGACTGCCTGTTCAAACCCATCAGCCTGACGGCGTTGAACGACCGCTTGAGCAAGATCCTGCCACTGCCGGCGCGCCCAACCGTGCCTGTTCAGCCGCCGCCGGCCGTGTTCGACCCGCAAACCATCGCAGCGCTGACCGGTGGCAGGGCCGACATGAATGAGCGGCTGCTCGATCAACTCATCACCAGCATTCGTCAGGACCGTGCCGAACTGAACGCGACCCGTCTTCCGGAGCAGCTGAAAGACATCGGCCACAAGGTGCGCGGCGCCGCGAACATCATCTCTGCGACGGCTGTCATGCAAGGCTGCGAAGCGCTTGAAGCGGTCTGCGGAGGTGAAGCGCCGGAGGCCATTGTCAACCAGCGGCAGTCAGCACTTGATCTGGCGATGGAAGCGCTGGAGCAGGCGTTGTTGGCGTATCGCAGTGAAACACCCGCGCCAGAGGGAGGGCCGCCGGCATGAGGCTGATGGCCATGAGCGCGGCTGACTTTCAGGCGTTTGCCGCCCGTTCGGTCGCCGGGTATGCCCGGGATATTGCCCGCACTTACGGACTGCCTGACGCGTCGGCCTTCACCAGCGCCAGCGCTGACTTCAATGAACTCTTGGAGGACGGCCTGGAAACCGAGGGGCATTATTTCTACCGCTTGTGCATCGGCGATGATGTTGAGGTGGGCAGTCTCTGGATAGGGGTTGTGGAGAACCCGCCGTTGCCCACCCGCCTGTTTGTCTACGACCTGGAGATTGATCCGGCCTTCAGACGTCAGGGCCTGGGCAGGCAGGCACTGAACGCCGTCGAAACGTGGGCCATCGAGCGCGGCATTCGCCGTCTGGAACTGAACGTGTTTTCTGACAACGTTGCCGCGCGGACGCTGTACGAGACCTCAGGAATGGCTGCCTGTGAAATCACCATGGGCAAGGATTTGTAGCACGCCGTTGTGCGCCACCGATCAGGGCGGCCCGGCGGCAGAATCGACGCTGCCGTACGGCGCCAGATGCTCGCTCAGGTAGTTCAGCAGAATGCTCACCTTCGGCAGCGCCTCTCGGGTTTTCAGCCAGACCAGGTTCATCGGCAGTCCATCAGTGGCAAGCTCCGGCAGCACTTCCACGAGTCGACCTTCGTTGAGGTGGGTTTGCACCAGCCAGGTCGGCAACTGGGCGATGCCATGACCGGCCAGTGTCGCCGACACTTCGCCCTCCCCGTCGCCGACGGCAATGCGCGGATGAATGACTCGACGCTCCTGATCCCCCGGCACGCGCCCGCGAAAATACCAGGGCCCGACCTGCCCGTCGGAGTGGCCGTAGGCGATGCAGTGATGGTGCTCGAGATCGGCGTCCGTCTCGGGCCGACCGTGCTCGGCGATGTAACTCGGCGCGGCGCAGAAGACCAGTCGCTGAGCGCCGATGAAACGATGCCCGAGCCCCGCGGCCCACGCGTCGCGTCCGCCGATCCTGACCACGATATCGATGCCTTCATGCACCGGGTCGATGAACCGGTCGGAGAACGAAATGTGCGGCTGCAGCAGCGGGTATTCCCTGACGAAATTGAGAATCAGCGGCAACACATGGAGGCGTCCGTAGGACGCAGGCAAATCAATCCGCACCCGCCCATGGGGTTCATGCCGCTCGGACGCAAGCGCCAGTTCGGCTTCTTCGAGGTCAGCCAGCACGCCGCTGCAGGTGGCGTAGAACTTCACCCCGGCTTCAGTGAGAGCCAGGCGGCGCGTGGTGCGATTGAACAGCCGTTGACCCAATCGCTGCTCCAGGCGGGCGATGCTTTTACTGACCGCTGACGCTGTCAGGTTCAGCTTCAGTGCCGCATTGGCGAAGCTGCCCAAATCGGCCACGGCCACAAATACGTCAATGCCCTTGAGGCGTTCGGACGAAAACACGGCGAATACCATTACTGAACTGAGTTCGCGATAGTAAGTCATTTATGTCGCGGATGAGAACGCAAATCTCCAATAGGCTATGGCAACGACTCTTGGAGCTTCTTCTATGCAACCTTCACATTCCGCAACGGCGTCCGCGCCGGATGCCACGTCTCGATCCGGTGTGCAGATCCTGATCATGGCGATCGCTGCATTCATCATCGTCACCACCGAATTCCTGATTGTCGGACTGCTTCCGGCCATGGCCCACGACCTCGGCGTTTCCATCGCCGTGGCTGGCCAGGTGGTGACGCTGTTCGCTTTTACCGTCATGTTGTTCGGGCCGTTCCTCACGGCAAAACTGGCCGGCGTCGAGCGCAAAAAGCTGTTCACCATCATCCTGCTGGTGTTTGCCGCTTCCAACGTGCTGGCGGCGCTGTCCACCAACATCTGGGTCATGGCCCTCGCGCGGTTCATTCCGGCGCTGGGCTTGCCCGTGTTCTGGGGCACCGCCAGTGAAACCGCCGGGCAACTGGCAGCACCCGGCAAATCGGGTCAGGCCGTGTCACGGGTTTACCTGGGCATTTCCGCTGCGCTGGTGTTCGGCGTACCGCTGGGCACCGTCGCTGCCGATACCCTCGGCTGGCGCGGCAGCTTCTGGGTGCTGGCCGTCATCTCCCTGGTCATCGCCGTCCTGATGCAACTGTGCATGCCGACCTTGCCCTCCTCGCCTGCCAAGCACGGCGAGAAGCAGACCGACATCCTCAAACAGCCGCGCTTTATCGCCCATGTGTTGCTGTCGGTACTGGCGTTCACCGCGATGTTCACGGCTTACACCTACCTGGCCGATATCCTCCAGACCCTGGCCGGCGTTCCAACCAATCAGGTCGGCTGGTGGCTGATGGGCTTCGGTGCGGTCGGCATGATCGGCAACCAATGGGGCGGCAAGCTGGTCGATCGCAGCCCGCTGGGCGCGATGGTGTTGTTCCTGGTGATTCTGAGTATCGGCATGGCCGCCGCCATTCCATTGGCCACAGACCACCTCTGGCTAATCGCCGCGCTGGTCCTGTGGGGCATTGCGTATACCGCGCTGTTCCCGGTGTGTCAGGTGCGTGTCATGCAAGCCGGTGCCAAGGCTCAGGCGTTGGCGGCGACCATGAATATCTCGGCGGCTAACGCCGGCATTGGCCTGGGCGCGATTTTTGGCGGGTTGGGTATCGGCCACTTCGGACTTGGGTCGCTGGGCTGGATCGCGACCGGGATCGCTGCCCTGGCGATCGTGGTTGCGCTGTTGATGATGCGTAAGCAGTAAGGACCCGGTCTGGCAGTGGGGCGATGATGGGTTGCTGTCTTGCCAGGCACAACACGCCGAGTCGGGATGCCGCTTTTTGAGCGCGGCATTCCGGGTCTGCAATGAGAATAACCGGTCACCCAACCGCTACTTTTCCTTCCCGCGCCGCCAGAATGCGCGGCAGATTGTCTTCGATCCAGGATGTCAGCCCGTCCATCTGTAAGGCAACCTCTTCGCCCATCGCCGTCAGCCGGTATTCAACGTGGGGCGGCACCACCGGCAGCGCCTTGCGCTCGACGAACCCATCCTGTTCCAGGCTCTGAAGTGCCTGCGAAAGCATCTTTTCACTCACCCCGCCGATTTTGCGCCGCAGCTCGCTGAACCGGTGCATGCCGTCCAGCAACACCACCAGTACCAGTACGCCCCAGCGGCTGCACACATGGTTGAGGATTTCCCGCGACGGGCAATCCCGAGCCAGCACCTCACCGGTACGGATTCGCTCCAGCAACGAGACGCTGCCTGCAGAGGTAGAAACGCTATCGTTCATCACACTTACCTTTTCGTACGTACTTACGAAAGGTTAGCACGATGACTATGCTGGTCGCTCATTCCACCTCGTTCGGTAATCATCATGATCGTCATCACTGGAGCATCAGGCCAGCTAGGCCGCCTCGTCATCGGTAAATTGCTGGAAACCGTGCCGGCCTCGCAGATCGTAGCGGCCGCCCGTGACCCGGAAAAAGTGGCTGACCTCGCCGCCAGGGGCGTGCAGGTTCGCCAGGCCGACTACTCACAGCCAGACACGCTTGACCGCGCCTTTGCAGGTGCCGAGAAGCTCCTGTTGATTTCTTCCAGTGAAGTGGGTCACCGGCTCGCTCAGCATCAGGCGGTGATCGACGCGGCGAAACGCGCCGGCGTCAAACTGCTGGGCTACACCAGCGTGCTCCACGCGGACACCTCCGCGCTGGGCCTGGCCGAAGAGCACAAGCAAACCGAGGCGGCACTGCTGCAATCCGGCGTTCCGGCGGTGGTGCTGCGCAACGGTTGGTACCACGAAAACTACACGGCGGGTGTGGCCCACGCGGTGGCGAACGGCGCGCATTACGGCAGCGCAGGTGAAGGCCGGATCAGCTCCGCCGCTCGGGCGGACTATGCAGCGGCGGCGGCCGTGGTGCTGACGTCGACGGACGATCAGGCGGGCAAGGTGTACGAACTGGCCGGCGACGAGGCCTACACGCTGAAGGAGTTCGCGGCCGAGATCGCGCGTCAATCCGACAAATCCGTCGTATACACCGACCTTCCAGAAGCCGCTTACAAGGCGGCGCTGCTGCAGGCAGGACTCCCAGAGTTTGTGGCCGAATTGCTCGCCAACTCCGATGCTGCTGCGGCCAAGGGTGCCCTTTTTGATGACAGCCGCCAGTTGAGCCGCCTGATTGGCCGGCCGACCACGCCGCTGTCCACCCGCATCGCTGAAGCACTGTCCCGGTGACATTCGCTGCCGCGCCGCAACGGCACGCGGGCGACCCGCCAGCACGGGCACTGAATGATTTGCGCCGCCCAGGGTCGAAACTCATGACAGCGCACGACGCGCTGGCCAAGGAGTTTCGAATGAACAGCAAATCGCTCATTGCCGGTCTGGCGATTCTGGGTAGCGTTTCCGTTGCGGGCTTTACGGTGCAGGCCGCCAATGCGACGGAGCCGACCATTCAACCTTCCAGAGATAACATGCGGGAGCTCGAAGTAGGCAGCCGTTCGCCGCAGGAATTTCAGCGTCCAGACGCCGCAATCAAGGACTGGAAAGCCAAGGGCCTGGAAGAGCCGGCCAAAATGAGCCAGTGGACGCGCATCCACGACAAATACGTCGAAGTGCAGACCACCAACGGTCAGATCACCAAGATTGTCCCGATCGAAAAATAAATCGGGGCACTGACCCAGCGCGCCGGGTTCACGGGCGCGCGCCAGCTGAAAGAACGTATAAGAACGATCAGAGGAATTCCCATGAACATGAAAAACCTGATGGCCTGCACGGCCATGGTCAGTTGTCTTGGTGGGGCCAGCTTCGCAGCGATGGCGCAGACCCCTGGTACGAAAAGCGTGCAGGCGGAGCACACCAATGTACATTACAAGGTCGGCGATACTACCCATGACCTTTACAAGGACGAGCGCGTCGGCGTGAAGGACTGGCAAGGCAAGGGCCTGACCGCGCCCAAAGAAGGTACGCAATGGGTACTGATCAGCGATAAATATGCGCTGATCAACATGGAAGACGGCAAGGTCCTCGACATCGCGCCGGGCAACCTCAAACCGCTGAAAAAGTAACCACCGCTACGCCTGCCACCGTGCCCGACACTCGTCGGGCACCGCTTTGCCCGCCCTCTATCCAGACGCCCGGCCCTTCTGCTTTTCGCTGACAAGAAAGGTTGCACCCTAACGATCGCGCCCTCTACTCTGCGCCTCTCGTTTGTTCCCCACAGGCCCGGGTTCGATGTCTTCCGTCTTGAATGTCTTGCTGCCGATCTTCGCGCTCATCCTGGTGGGCTACCTCTGTCGCCGCACCAACCGCCTCGGGCCGACCGCCGCGTCTGAAATCAACCGAATGGTGGTCTGGCTGTGCTTGCCGGCGCTGCTGTTCACCGCCACGGCCCATGCCACCTGGGCGCAGATCTGGCACCCCGGCTTTGTACTGACCTTCACCCTGTCGACCCTGGCGATGTTCGTTATTACCCTGCTGCTGCGGCGCCGAAAGGCCGGGCATTTTGCCGATGCCAGCATTGATGCCCTCAGCGCCTCCTACGCTAACACCGGCTATATCGGCATTCCGTTGTGCGTCATGGTGCTGGGGCAGGAAGGCCTGGAGCCGGCGCTCATCGCCTCGTTGCTGGTGGTCTGCGTGGTGTTCGGCATTGCCTTGGTGTGCATCGAAATCGGCCTGCAAAACGAGGCCCGGGTGCACCGCATTGTCCTCAAAGTGCTGCTGGCGCTGGGGAAAAACCCGCTGGTGGTCTCACCGATCCTCGGCGCCTGCTGGGCGTCGACCGGCGTGGCATTGCCGGGCGCGCTGGATAAGTTCCTCAGCCTGCTGGGTGCCGCGACGACGCCCTGTGCGTTGATTTCACTGGGCCTGTTTCTTGCCCAAAAACAGCAAGGTCCGCGTGAGGGCACCGCGCTGCTGGTGCTGATCAAGCTGATTGCCCACCCGCTGCTGACATGGTTTCTGGCGTATAGGGTGTTCCACCTGCCGCCGCTGTGGGCCAACTCTGCCCTGCTGCTAAGCGCCCTGCCCACTGGCACCGGGCCGTTCATGCTGGCCGAATACTACAAACGCGAGGCATCGGTGGTGTCGAGCACGATTCTGATGTCGACACTGGGTTCACTGGTGACGCTTTCGCTGTGCATTTACTACATCAACGGTTGACGGGCTGACGTCGGGCCTAGGCTCGGGAATAAGGTAGGTGCGTCGAAATGAACAAGCTGGATTTGCTGAAAACCTTCGTCAGGGTCGCCGAGCTGTCGAGCTTCACCCTTGCCGGTGACGCCTTGGGCCTGCCGCGCTCGACGGTATCGGAGCATGTGCGCAGCCTCGAAGGGTTGCTCGGCGCGCGACTGCTGTTGCGCACTACGCGCAAAGTGCAGGTAACGCCCGACGGCCAGGCGCTGTATGAGCGCAGCAAGGACCTGCTCAGTCAGATGGACGAGCTGGAAGGCCTGTTCCGCCAGGACAGTTCGGCGCTGAGCGGGCGTCTGCGGGTGGACATGCCCACCGCCATTGCGCGGCGGCTGGTGATGCCCCGGCTGAGTGAATTCCTTGAGCGGCATCCGCTGATCGAGCTTGAAATCAGCAGCACGGACCGGCGCGTCGATCTGGTCCGCGAGGGCTTTGATTGCGTGCTGCGCATCGGCACATTGCCGGACACGCCGCTGGTCGCGCGCACGGTCGGCCTGTTCCGGATGATCAACTGCGTGAGCCAGGGCTACGCCGACCGCTTCGGCATTCCGCAGAATCTGGACGAGTTGCAGCGGCACCGACTCATCAACTACGCACCGGCCTTTGGCACTGCCGATGCGCTGTTCGAGTATTGCCGCGAGGGCAAGGACTTCCATGTGCCGATGCCCTGCAGCGTGACGGTCAACAACATCGAAGCTTATGAGGCGGCGTGTGTCGGCGGGCTGGGGATCATCCAGATTCCGCGCCTGGCCGACGCTTACCAGCAGCAACGCGGCGCGTTGATCGAAATCCTCCCCGAGTACCGGCCGACGGCGATGCCGGTGTCACTGCTTTACGCCCATCGCCGGCACCTGCCCCAGCGCTGCCGGGTGTTTATGGATTGGCTGGAGGGGTTGCTCGCGGAATATGGGGTTGAGCGCAAGGGCTCGCGGGACCGGCTTTAGTCGGGCGGGTAGGACCGGCTTTAGCCGGGAAGGCGTCAGATGCCGTGCCGCAAAATCTATGGTTTGCAAACCGGCCTCTTCCCGGCTAAAGCCGGTCCCACTAAAGCCCCCACCGTCTTCCTGATCACTTCAACGCCGCGACCACCGCATCGAAGAAGGTCATCGGGTCGATGGGCTCTTTGTCCACCGGTTTGGGTTGCGCGCCGAAGGTGACGATGACCACGTTATTGGCCGGGTTGACGTAGATATTCTGACCCTGGATGCCCACCGCCGAATAAGCACCATCTTTCACCGAGGGCGCGGTCCAGGCGGTCCACCACATGTAGCCGTAGTCGAGGGGCTTGCCGCCCTTGAGGGTGGTTGGCAGCGTTGCTTCCCTGACCCAGCCGTCCGGCAGAATCGAGGTGCCGTTGATCTTGCCGTCGTTCATGAAGAACAGCCCGAAGCGCCCGTAATCCCGCAGTGTTGCGCTGATCCCGCTGCCACCGATCTCCACGCCGTCAGGCGAGTCCAGCCACCAGGTCGCGTCGCTTTCCATGCCGAACGGCTGCCAGATCTTTTTCGACAGGTACTCGGCGAGCGGCATCTTCACCGCACCCCGCACAATCTCGCCGAGGACCTGGGTTTCCCCGGTGCTGTAATTGTTTACCGTACCCGGCTCGGCCGCACGCGGCAGGCTCGCCATCAGCGCCATGGCCGAATGGGGCTGCTGGGAAATCTGCGCCTTGAGCAGCGCTCGCCGGTCCGACGCCGGATCGGTGTAGGTTTCGTTCCACTTCACCCCCGACGACATCATCAGCACGTTGCGCACGGTCACCCCGTCGTAGGCGCTGCCTTTGAGGGTCGGCACGTAATCCACCACCTGGGCGTCGAGGCCTTTGATCAAGCCGTCCTTGATCGCTGCGGCAGTCAGTGTCGAGGTAATGGATTTGGCCATCGACATCGACATCCAGCGAGTTTTCTCGGTGTTGCCCCGTTGATAGGTCTCGAAGACGATCTTGCCGTCCTTGATCACCAGCATTGCGGTAATGCTGTCCAGCGCTACGAAGTCATACAGGTCGTACTTTTTGCCCTCGACGGTGAAGCGCACGTTGGGCAGTTGCCGTTCCGACGTCGGCAGCGCATAGGGGTGATCGCCGGCCTTGATGGTGTGGGTGGGAAACAGCCGGCCGATGTTGCGATAGGTGCTGACAGCAAGGTCCGGGAGCATGGCGCCGTCATAGATCTGCTCGACCGTGCCGATGGGTTCCCGGGCGTGGGGGTAATCGTCTGCCCATGCGCTGGAAACCAGCGTGGCGGCCAGCAGGCCGAAGGACAGGGTCAGCGGCCGGTTGAAGGCGGCGGGACCGGACAAGACGGGTGAGTGCATGAGGTATCCTTTTTTGTCGTCGGTGACGGACGTCGGCCGATTTCCGGCAGGCCTTTTGGTTAAATCGCCGGCTGAAGCCGGTCCCACTGAAACAACGCGCGCGCTTGAACCATAGCCCACCCGCCGGCGTTGCACCGGGGGATCAGTTCAGTGGCTTCATACCCTGACGTCTGTGATGACGTACGTGACCGAAGCGAGGGCGAAAAAAAACCACCGCGCCAAGGCGGTGGTTTTTGGACGTGCAGGACGCGTCGGGTCAGACCTTGACGATCCAGCCCGCCGGGCCATCGATGTCGCCGGACTGAATGCCGGTCAGCTCTTTGTACAAGCGCTGGGTCACGGGACCGACGTCGGTTTCGCTATGGAACACGTGGAGTTTGTCTTTGTAGCTGATGCCGCCGATCGGGGTGATCACCGCAGCCGTACCACACGCGCCGGCCTCTTTGAACAGGTCGAGCTTGTCGATGAACACTTCGCCTTCGGTGACCTTCAGGCCCAGACGGCTTTGCGCCAGTTCGATCAACGACAGGCGGGTGATGCCCGGCAGCACGGACGGCGATTTCGGCGTGATGAACTGGTCGTCGTGGGTAATCCCGAAGAAGTTGGCCGAGCCGACTTCTTCGATCTTGGTGTGGGTCAGCGGGTCGAGGTAGATGGCGTCGGCGAAATTGGCTTTCTTGGCCTCGGCGCCCGGCATCATGCTGGCCGCGTAGTTGCCACCGACTTTAGCAGCGCCGGTGCCTTGTGGCGCGGCGCGGTCGTAGCTGGAGATCACGAAGTTGTGGGGTTTCATGCCGCCCTTGAAGTACGGGCCAACCGGGATGCAGAACACCGAAAAGATGAACTCGGGCGCAGCGCGCACGCCGATGTTGTCGCCGACGCCGATCACGAACGGGCGCAGGTACAACGCGCCGCCGGTACCGTACGGCGGGATGAAACGCTCGTTGGCGCGGACCACTTGCTTGCACGCTTCGATGAACTGCTCGGTCGGCACGTGGGGCATCAGCAGGCGGCTGCAACTGCGCTGCATGCGCGCAGCGTTCTGATCGGGACGGAACAGGTTGATCGAGCCGTCTTTGGCGCGATAGGCCTTAAGGCCTTCGAAGCATTGCTGGCCGTAATGCAGCGCGGTCGAGCCTTCGCTGATGTGCAGCACGTTGTCTTCGGTCAGGGTGCCTTGGTCCCACTCGCCATCGCGCCAGTGAGCCAGGTAGCGTTTGTCGGTCTTGATGTAGTCGAAGCCGAGCTTGTCCCAGTTAATGCTTTCGTTACCCATGACACCCTCTATGTCCAGGCCAGCGCGGCCGGGAGTGTCCGGCGTCTGGCGTTTCATCGATAAGGCCCGGTACAGGACGCGACCCGTTCCGGTGTGTCGCCATATTACTGATTTTTCTCCCGGCAAACCGCCTTGGCGGCAGATGAGCTGAAAAAGATCCACTGCGGCCCGACGCGAGCCTTCTGGTTTGTGCCGTCTGTAGCAAAAGCATTATTGGACGTGGGCAGATTCGCCAATGTTGCCTATGGTGTGTACATCGTCTGAAACAGGAGCAGCACCCATGGGTATCGATCAGTTATTTGCCGATTTGAGCAGTCTTCCCAGCATTCCCAAGGTGGCGCAGGACCTGATCAAGCAGTTCGACAGCCCGTCGTCGGACCTGGGCAGCATTGCCGGCAACATCGAAAAGGACCCGGTGATCGCGGCGAAGATCCTGCGGCTGGCCAACTCCGCGCGTTTTCGCGGGGCTCGGGAGTCGTCGAGCATTGAGGATGCGGCCATGCGTCTGGGCTTTAACACGCTGCGCACGCTCGTGCTGGCGTCGGCGGTGACCGGCGCGTTCAAGGCAGGGCCGAGTTTTGATTTGAAGGGCTTCTGGCTGAAGAGCTTTCAGGTGGCGGGGATCTGCCGTCTGCTGGCGAAACAGTCCGGTGCGGATGCGGAAATCGCCTTCACCTGCGGGGTCATGCACGACATCGGCGAACTGCTGATCCAGACCGGCGCGCCCGCTGTTGCCGAGCGTATCAACAGCGTAACCAAGACCGGGACGACCGGGCGTGCGGCGATTGAAACGTTGCAGCTGGGCTTTGGGTACCCGGAAGTCGGCGCGGAACTGGCCCGACGCTGGGGATTGCCCGAGGTTATCCAGAACGCCATCGCCTACCAGGCGCGGCCCATGCAGGCGCCCGGGGACGCGACCCAGCCCCGCATCGTTGCCCAGGCATTGACGATCTCGGCCGCCCTGGAAAATCACGGCGGAGCCACCGCGCAGGCGAAGCAGGAAGTGGATGGCCCGTTGTTGGAGGGTGTTGATCTGGAGGCGGTGTTCGCGGCGCTGCCGAAGGTGCTTGAGGATGACAAGGCGTTTGCGGAGTTGTTGAGTTAGAAGGCAACCGAGTCGCCCCGGACGCTGAGACAGCGGGAATCTCCGCTGATCCACCTATCCGTAGGAGCCGGCTTGCTGGCGAAAGCGTCCGTTCAGGCACTGCAAGGGTGACTGGAAAACCGGGTTCGCCAGTAAGCCGGCTCCTACAGGGTCATGGCGTCAGATGTCTCGCTGCAAAATGTATGGGGCTCACACCGGCCCCTTCCCGGCTGAAGCCGGTCCTACTAATGGATCGCCTGTACCCAGAGAAAATGAAGGTGACCTCGACTGTGGGACCGGCTTTAGCCGGGAATGCGTCAGGCGTCACGCTGCAAAATCGAGGGTGGTCACCGGGGCCTCTTCCCGCGTGAAGCCGGGCCTACTAGTATCAGGGCACAGCGGCTACTGAGGACCTGTGCATGCCGGATGTTCCTGACACCCACGTTGACACCCTGCTGGAATGGATGCACGACCGCTCCTTCGTCGTGCTGACCGGCGCCGGGATCAGCACCTCTTCCGGGATCCCGGATTACCGCGACAGCGAGGGCGTGCGGCGCGGTCGGCAGCCGATGATGTTTCAGGAATTCCTCAATGCCCCTGAAGCCCGGCGCCGCTACTGGGCCCGGGCGATGCTCGGCTGGCCGCGGGTTCGCGTCGCGCAACCCAACGCGGCCCACGAAGCGATTGCGCGCTTGCAGCAGCATGACCTCATCAGCGGCGTCATTACCCAGAATGTCGACACCTTGCACGACCAGGCCGGCAGTCATGACGTGGTGGAATTGCACGGCAGTCTGCATTGGGTGCTGTGCCTGGACTGCCGCCAGCGCACCGAGCGCGACATCATTCAGCTGACCCTGATCGAGCAGAACCCGTATCTGGCGGGCGTCGATGCGGTGCAAGCGCCCGATGGCGATACCCTGCTCGACCCGGCCTTCGAAGAGCGCTTCCAGGTGCCCCACTGCCCCCACTGCGGTGGCGAGCGAATGAAACCGGACGTTGTGTTTTTTGGCGAGAACGTCGCGCCACCCACGGCGGCCAAGGCCATGCAGCGGGTGGAAGACGCTCAGGGACTGTTGGTGGTGGGCTCGTCGCTGATGGCGTTCTCGGCGTTTCGCCTGTGCCGCGCCATCAGCGATCAGGGCAAACCGCTGATCGCGATTAACCTCGGCAAAACACGCGCGGATGAACTGTTGAATCTCAAGATCGAAGCGTCGTGCGAGGTGCTGTTGCCGGCCTTGGCGAAACGGTTGTTGGAGGCGTAGGCATTCAACTCCTCTTCGCGGGCAAGCGCGCTCCTGCAGAAACCCTATCGGCGAATAGCCCGCATTCAGCCAGTCACCTCTCGACGCTGCGAATCGCCGGCAACGCCGCCAATGCTCTGTCCCACACCTGCCGCGTCCTGACCCACGCCACCTCCTGCCAGTCCGGGTCCGCCGGATAGAACTGCTCCAGCAGCCTCTGCTTGATGCGGCGACCCGTCTCGTCCAGCGGATCGCCGTGCAGGTGCAGCCAGTGATCATCCCGCAAATGCCCATGCACTTCTGCGCCCGGGTACGTGCCGCATTCAATGACAAACGGCATCAGGTGCACACCCGGCAACGCGTCGAGAAGCATCTGCGAGGTGTAGCCGGTGGACGTCGCCGCCACACCGGTTTCGCTGACCCGATTGGCGCCGGTGATCAGCGTGAACAGCCACGGCCCGAACAACGCTTTCGCGTCTTCCAGCGCCGGGTAGGCTGACTCCACAATGCTCATCAGCATCGGATGACCGTAATCCCCGGCGCCGGTGTGCAGGTCGAAACAGCTCACCACCTCGGCGTCCCCCAAGTAATGCCCGACGATGCTGCGCAGCGTGCGATTGGACCAGCTCGGCTCACTGCCGCCGAAAAACAGGCCATCGGGGAAAGCGTATTGCCCCGCCTCCACCACCGACATCAACCCTGACCAACCCCGCGCGTCGATCGCGGCCTGAAACGACGCATCAGCCTGATCGCGCTTTGGCCCGCGCAACTGCTCGCAGGCATAAATGCTGTGGACGTCGGCATAGGCACGGTTGTCCGGCAGCGGCCGGCTGAAGTCCAGGTAGTTGCGGTTCTGATCGAGGTTGTCCTCATTGACCCGGCGCATCCACGCCGTGCCCCAGGGGTTGATCAGGTGAATCATCAGGATCGCCACACCCTCAGGCAGCGAGCGTGGGTCAAACCCCTCGAGCCAGCGACTCTGGCAATCGGAACCGTAATAACCCTCCACGCCATGGGTGCCGCTCAGCGCCATCAACACTCGCCGTGCCTGCGGATCGCCGAGCCAGGCGACGTCCGTGGCCAGCGTCTCGCCAAAAGGCCCCGGCAGCGGGTGGACATACTCGCTCAATTGCGCGCCAGCGGCGGTCGCCGCCGCCATGAAGCGCTCGCGAAGCTGGCGATAACCTGGACGATCAGGAAAGAATTGGCTCATTGATGCGCTCCAAAGGGGGTAACACCGCACGTACAGCCGCCTACCAGACAGCCCGAACGCCGCGCAAAAAGGACACTGCGTCAAAAATGTTACAACCGGACACGTTTTGGCACACTTCTTTCTAGTGTTTCTCTTGTGGAACGTCAGTACCACGAAACGCTTCGCGTCCAGCCCTGGCTGACGTGAGTCTACGCTGCCAAACGGTGCGCACCACGCACCCGTGTGCAGGAACCGGACACTACCCCGTCCGAAACAGTGCAGGACGCCGACCAGAAGTCTGGCGTCCGTCGATAAGGAATTCGATTCGTGCCACCCATGCGCCCTTCACATCCGATCCGCCCACGCCGCGCCTTGCCTTTTCCGCTGCACGCATCCGTCAGCGAGCCTGCCATCCGCCCCATCTCCCTTCAGCGCTCCGGCTGAAACGCAGCGCCAGCTCGTCGCAGTGCCCGACATTTATTTTGATGTACATGGCTGTCGCTTTTATAGCGATCCGGTGGCCACTTTTTATTGTTCCTGTTCGGCACAGGTGCGCCTGCCCAATAACATTCTTAATAAACAGCGGGATCGCGCGGTGTTGATCCACACACACTAAAAATCGTCACTGATCATTTTTAGTAAGTGCGCCCCAACGATAACGACTCTTCACGCTCTGACCGACAAGTCACACTTTCAGGACATACCACAATGATCACTTGAACACTCACGCACCAACTTGCACCCACTTAATCACGTTTGGTGCAGCGCACTTCTGATTGAATCGGAACAGGTCACCGTGCCAACACGCGGTGAACCTGACTGGATAGGTTCGCCCCCTGGTTCAGCAACTTACCCTGCCTCCCTAGAGCGAACAGACCCAGACCTGAGCAAATTCGCTAAAAAGTTACAGGAATGCGACATCGGCACACCCCTGCCCAAAAACAGCGGGATAGAGCCTTACGCTGGCATAGCGGTTGCAATAGCGATGATCGTTACGTAGTCATTCTGAAATAAAGACGTACTTCTTCGTACTCAACAAGAAATCAGGGACCTGCAATGTCGTCTCCATAACCCAGGCTGCAACGGCAGTTATAAGAGTGGTTCTTCAACGACCTGCTCCCCCGGCCTCGTGCTTTGCGAAAGCACGGACGTCAACTTCAAACAGGGTGACTTGTTTGAACGGACCCTTATTGCCCTTCAACCACCCGAGGGAGCTTTAATGAATGACGCGGTAAAAGCGAAAGCCATACCTGACCCGGCTCCGGACGCACTGTCCATGGCCTGGCCACGTATTCCTTTCAAGGAAAATACGTCGCGCCCTGGTGAACTAAGCCGCACGCACGTGTTGATATTGATTGCCGCCTCGGTCCTTATTCACGGCGGCATCTGGTGGTATATGCAGACCGCCAAAGCCGACGTCCCGGAAGTTGCGCCGCAAGTGCCCGAGATGACCGTGGAACTGACCAGCCCGACGCCGCCAACTCCGGAGCCGCCACCCCCGCCGCCCCCGCCCGAGCCGCCGCCACCTCCACCGCCGCCTGAACCGGAGCAACCGGTCGAGGACCCCGACGCCGCCAAGCCGCCGCCCAAACCGGTGGAAAAGCCTGTCGAGAAGCCGAAGGTCGAGAAGCCCAAGCCGGTCAAGAAACCCGAACCGGTGAAAAAGCCGACACCGCCCGCGCCGGCTGCACCCGCTGCGCCGAGTCCGCCTGTGCCCGCCGCACCATCGCCCTCGCCCGCCCCACCGGCCCCGTCTGCTGCACCGGCGGCACCGGTCAAGGAATCGGCGGCGATTTCCGGGCTCGCCAGCCTGGGCAACCCGCCACCGGAATACCCCGGCGCGGCGCTGCGCAAGGGCATGGAAGGCCGCGTGATCCTGCGCATCAAGGTGCTGCCCAACGGCCGCGCCGGCACGGTCGAGGTGACCAAATCCAGTGGCAAGCAGGTGCTGGACGATGCGGCGGTGGAGACGGTGCGCAACTGGAAGTTTATTCCGGCCAAGCGCGGCGACACGCCGATCGAAGGCTTCGCGACGCAAACCATCGACTTCAAGCTGCCCGAATGAACCCGGTCAGCCCATCAACAACAACTCTTTATATAGCGGGTGAGGTGTAACCATGAACGAATCGATCTCTTCGATGATTGTCCCCGGCGTACTCTGGGCGCTGGTGGTGTTTTCAGTGCTGAGCTGGGGACTGTTGCTGATCAAATCCGCACAGTACTTACGCTTAAAGACCCAGAACAAACAGTTCACCAAAGCCTTCTGGGCGGCGCCGGATCTGCTCACCGCCGCCGAGCATTCCAGCCAATACCCGGGCTCACTGGCACGCATCGCCAACAGCGGTTTCGAAGCGATGGCGGTGGACGATACGCCGCGTAACACCCAGCAGCTCGCCCACACCATCAACCGCTCCGACCGCCTGGAGCGGAACCTGCGGCAGCAGATCCAGAAAGAACGCCGTGCACTGGAAGCCGGTCAGGCCATCCTCGCCAGTATTGGCAGCACGGCGCCGTTCATCGGCCTGTTCGGTACCGTCTGGGGAATCATGGAAGCGCTGCAAAGCATCGGCGCCAGCGGTTCGGCCAGCCTGGAAACCGTGGCCGGCCCCATCGGTCACGCCCTGATTGCCACCGGTGTCGGCATCGCCGTCGCGGTCCCGGCGGTGCTGATCTACAACTTCTTCCTGCGCCGCCTCAAGCTCGCCGTCGCTGACATGGATGATTTCGCCCATGACTTCGACGCCCTCGCCCAGCGCAGCGCCTTCGCCATCAACCGTCAGGCCATCGCCAGCAAGCACAGCCAGGCTGTGCGGGAGGCGAGCTGATGTCGTTCTCCACCCAAGACAGCGATGAAGTGCTCAGCGAAATGAACGTCACGCCGCTGGTGGACGTGATGCTCGTGCTGCTGGTGGTGTTCATCGTCACCGCGCCGCTGATGACCAACGCGATCAAGGTCAACCTGCCGAAGACCGACGCCGTCGCTCCCGCTGACAAAAAAGACCCGGTGGTCGTCAGCGTCGACCAGGACGGCAAGTTCTACCTGGCCAAATCCGAAGTCGCGCCGGAATCTCTCGAGCTCAGCCTCAAGGACGTCAAGGCCAAGGACCCGGAGGTGCGCGTGCAATTGCAGGCCGACACCAACGTCAACTACGGCCAGGTGGCCAAGGCGATGGCGTCGATCGAGCGCTCCGGCATCACCAAAATTTCAGTGATGACATCCAAATGACCGGCCCATGACCCGCACCTGATCTGCACCTGAAGCAGGCGCCGCACCCGCTGCGGCCCTGCACACCCTACTCCCGATTCAACGCCGTCCGGGGTTTTGCCCCGGAGGGGAGCGGCTTGCTTGAAATAAGGAAATTCCCGACCGCCATCACCGCGTCGGAGCAACGAGGGCTCACAAGGCCATTTCAATAACATCTGGAATAAGTCGGAAACTACCATGCTGATGAGCTTTCCCGGTTTTACCCTCAAGCCCCTTGTTGTTGCCGTACAACGCCACCCCCGTGCGCTGATCTGCGCACTGGCGGTCGGCATGAGCCCGGCCTATGGCGCCGACAGCACGGACAGCGCCGCCGATGCCGCGACCGGCAGTGAGGCCGCTGTCCCCGCCGCGGCGGTGGCGGCTGCGCCGGCGACCACTCAGCTCAAACGGGTGGAAGTGACCGGTTCGGCCGTGCGCCGGGCTGACGCCGAAACCGCCGTGCCGGTGACCATCCTGCGCGCCGACGAGCTGAAGAAACAGGGTGTGACGACCACCGAGCAGATGGTTCAGCGCATCACCGGCAGCCAGTCGATGATGAACAGCGCAGGCTCGGTCGGCGCCTCCACCGGTGGCGCGTCCTATGCCGACATGCGCGGGATCGGCGCCAACAAAACCCTGATCCTGCTCAACGGCCGTCGTCTGGCCAATAACGCCTTGTCCGGCGTCGGCACGCCCAACGGCAGCGCCATCGACCTGAACATGATTCCGTTCGCCGCCATCGACCGCATCGAAGTGCTGCGCGACGGTGCCTCGGCGCTGTACGGCACCGACGCCATCGGCGGCGTGATCAACTTCATCACCAAGAAATCCCTGACCGACGGCACCCTGAGCCTCGGCGGCGACACCCCGACCGCCAGCGGTGGCGGCGCCAGCAAAGACGTCAGCGCCAGCTGGGGTTTCGGCGATCTGGACGAAGACCGCTTCAACGTCATGGGCGTGTTCAACTACAACAAGCAGCAGAACCTCGACGCCAACGACCGCTCCTTCGACAAGGATTACGTCCCGGGCCGCGGCCTCAACCAGACCTCGGGCACCGCTTATCCTGGCAACTACTATCAGGGCAACAACAGCACCAACCCCCTCGCGCCCAACTGCGCCGGACCGGGTCTGGTGAGCGTGAACGGGCTGTGCCGGTTCAGCACCCGCGATTACATCGACCTGGTGCCGCAGACCGAGAAGACCTCGTTTTTCGGTCGCGCCACCGGCAAGCTGGCGGAAGACCATAACGTCAGCCTCGAATACTTCTTTGCCCGCAACAACAACGCCACCAGCATCGGCCCGGCGCCGTTGACCGGCCTGAGCATCGACCCGTCTTCCCCGTATTACCCCGGCAATGGCATTACCCCAGGCCCGAACAACTTCGCCCTCGACCCGACTCAGCCGGTGGACACCGCCTGGCGTGAGACGGCCGCCGGCCCCCGTGGCAGCAAGGACCAGAACACCAACCAGCGCCTGCTGCTGACCTTCGACGGCACCGTCGGCGGCTGGGATTACAACCTCGGCGCCAACTACAACCAGAGCAAGGTCGTTTCCAGCGTGACCTCGGGTTACGCCAGTGACGCCGCCCTCAAGGCGGGCCTGGCCAGCGGACTGCTCAACCCGTTCGGCGCGCAATCGGCAGCGGGTCAGCAGTACATCGACGACGCCGCGTACCACGGCGAATACTCCACCGCCGTCGGTCGCGTCTACGGGGTGGACGGACGTATCAGCCGCGAGATCGGCAACTGGTTCGGTGCCGGTGAATCCGGCCTTGCACTGGGCGGCGAATACCGCAAGGAAAAACTGCACCAGAACTACGAGGACTTCGTCGACGACATCGACAGCCTGGGCCTCGATTCGGCCGGCTCGGTGTCCGGCGATCGCAGCGTCAAGGCCGAATACGCCGAGCTGAACGTCCCCGTGATCGACAGCCTGGAACTGACCGCTGCCGTGCGTCACGACAAATACAGCGACTTCGGCAGCACCACCAACCCGAAATACTCGTTCCGCTTCCAGCCGTTCAAAGAGCTGGTCATGCGCGGCGCGTACAGCGAAGGCTTCCGTGCGCCGTCGCTGTACGAGCTGTATGCCCCGCAAAGCCTGGCCTACAGCCAGGGTTACTACGATGACCCGACGCTGTGCGCGGGCGGTACCGTGCAACCGGGCGGTCAGGCCGGTCGCGACTGTAATCAGCAGTTCCTCAATCGCAGCGGTGGCAACGCGAATCTGTCCCCGGAGAAAGCCCGCAACGTCACCCTGGGCTTCGTTTATCAGCCGATGAACAACCTTTCCATGGGCCTGGATTTCTGGTGGATTCACATCTCCAACCAGATCCAGTCGTTTCCTGAATCCACCGTGTTCGATCAGGCCGACCTGTACGGCGACCGTATCATCCGCAACGCCGACGGCTCCATCGCCAACATCGTCACCGGCAACTCCAACCTGGGCATCGTCAAGACCAACGGTGTCGACGTGACCCTGGACTACCGCTTCCCGAACACGCCGTATGGCCAGTTCGGTCTGGGGCTGACCGGGACCTACGTCAATCGCTACGACTTCCAGAACATCATCGACGGTCCGTACACCGACAAGGTCGGCGACTTCCAGGGTGATGGCGTGATTGCGCGCTGGAAACACGTGTTGATCGGCAGCTGGACCCTGGGCGACAGCCGTGCGTCGCTGACCAACCGCTTCACCAGCGGCTACAACGACTACGACCGCAGCACCAACGGCACCGTACCGTCGTACTCGCTGTGGGACCTGTCCGTGGGCCACACCTTCGAGAAGGTGCTGGACGTCGATGCCGGCGTGCGCAACCTGTTCGACCGCGACCCGCCGTTCACCAACCAGGCCTACAACTTCCAGTCCGGCTATGACCCTCGTTACGCCGATCCACTGGGCCGCACGCTGTTCGCGCGGGCGACGTATCACTTCTAAGCGCTGATGCCTGACGCGCTGCTGCTTCGGCGCGTCGGGCTGCTCACAAGGATTGTCCGCATGTCCGCCACCCCCATTTCACTGCCGCGCCGCTCACCGGGCGAGGCATTGCTGTACACGGTGCTGTTGTGTACCTCGCTGCTGCTGGGCAGCCCTCAGGTCTGTGCCGCGCCGGTGCATGCGCTGACCGTCTATGGCGAAGCGCCGAAATACGCCGCTGACTTTCAGCACTTTGATTACGTCGACCCTGACGCGCCCAAAGGCGGTTCCATGAGCCGCGCGTCCGAGGAGATCGGCCAGTTCAACTACCTCACCCCCTATGTCGATCAGGGCATTTCCGTGAGCCAGATCGACACGTGGGTGTATGCGCCGCTGGGCTATCGCTCACTCGACGAGCCCTACACGGTGTACGGACTGGTCGCCGAGAAAATGGAGCGTGACCCCGACAATCTCTGGGTGCGCTTCTACCTCAATCCCAAAGCACGCTTCGATGACGGCACGCCGATTACCGCCGAAGACGTGCGCTACACCTGGCAAACCCTCATCACCCAGGGCAGCTTCAGCTATCGACCGCTGTACGCCGACGTCAAGGACGCGGTCATTGAAGCGCCGGGGCAGATCCGTTTCGATTTCAAGACCGGCACCAACCGTACCCTCGCACTGGACATCGCCAGCCTGCGCATCCTGCCCGAGCACTGGTGGAAAACCCGCGACTTCACCAAGGGCGGTGGTTTCGAACCGCCGCTGGGCAGCGGGCCGTATCGGGTCTCGCGGGTCGACGCCGGGCGCAGCGTCAGCTTCGAACGGGTCAAGGACTGGTGGGGCAAAGACCTGCCGGTGAGTCGTGGGCTGTACAACTTCGACGCGCTGACGGTGAATTTCTATGGCGATGTCGACGTGGCCCGTCAGCTGGTCCAGGCCGGCAACTTTGATTACAACCGCGAGTTCTCTTCGGCCGGTTATGTCGTCGGCTACACCGCGCCGAGCCTGCAGGACGGCCGTTTGCAAAAAACCATTCTGGCCAAACGCCGCCCGGTGGCCGGTCAGGGTTTTGTGTTCAATCTCGACAAACCGATCTTTCAGGACCGCCGTGTGCGCGAGGCCCTGGCGATGCTGTGGGATTTCGAGTGGGTCAACGGCCAGATCATGCGCAACTTCTATGTGCGCGAACAAACCTACTTCCCGAAGAGCGAAATGGCCGCCACCGAACTGCCTGACGCCCAGGAGCTGAGCCTTCTCGAGCCCCTGCGCGGGCAGGTGCCGGACGAAGTCTTCGATCAGGTCTGGCGGGCACCGAAGACCGACGGCAGCGGCTACATCCGCGACAAGCAGCTCAAGGCCCTCAAGCTGTTGGCCGACGCCGGCTGGCACGCGAAAAACAACAGACTGGTCAACGCCGCCGGTCAGCCGCTGGAATTTTCCTTCCTCGACGGTCAGGGCGGTTTCGAGCGGCTGGTGCTGCCGTACAAGCGCGTGCTGGCGCAGATCGGCATCACCCTGAATTTCCGTCGGGTGGACTCGGCGCAGTACATGAACCGCCTCAACGCCCGGGACTACGACATGATCGTGGTGACGCTGCCCGCCAACGGCAATCCGATCCTTTCCCCCGGCCGCGAGCTGTACAACCTGTTCGGCTCGCAAAGCGCCCGGCAGGTCGGCAGTTCCAACGCCATGGTCCTGCGCAATCCGGCGGTCGATCGCCTTATCGACGGCCTGGTCGCGGCCAACAACCGCACCGACATGCTGCACTACGCCCGCGCCCTGGATCGGGTGCTGCTCTGGGGTTTCTACATGATTCCGAACTATTACTCCCAAGGCACGCCGGTAGTGTTTGCCAACCGTTTTGGCAGGCCGGCCATCGAGCCGATCTACGACGTCGGCCTGGAAAGCTGGTGGGAAGTCAGCCGCGTGCCGCTGAGCAACGCTCAAATGGCCGCGCGTCTGACGCCACAACGTAGTGTGTCGAACGACCGTCCTGCGCCAACGCCAATGCCAGAAACGGAGGACCAGTGACATGCTCGCCTACACCCTGCGTCGCCTGCTGCTGATCATTCCCACGCTGCTGTGCATTCTGGTGGTTAATTTCCTCATCGTGCAGGCCGCGCCGGGCGGTCCCGTCGAACAAGCCATCGCCCGGGTTCAGGGCATGGGCCCAACGGGCGGGATTGGTGGCGGCGGTGGCGAAGTCGCGGCCACGGGCGGCATCAGTCGGGGTGCCCAGGGTCTGGACCCTGAACTGTTGGAAGCCATCAAGCACCAATACGGTTTCGACAAGCCGCTGCACGAGCGCCTGTGGCTGATGCTCACCCACTACGCGCAGCTGGACTTCGGCAGCAGCTTCTTTCGCGGCGCCACGGTGACCGGGCTGATTCTGCAAAAGCTGCCGGTGACGATATCCCTGGGCCTCTGGGCGACGCTGATCACGTACTTGATTTCGATCCCGCTGGGCATCCGCAAGGCCGTGCTGCATGGCAGCCGCTTTGATGTCTGGAGCAGCACGGTGATCATCATCGGCTACGCCATCCCGGCGTTTCTGTTCGCCATTCTGCTGATCGTGGTGTTTGCCGGCGGCAGCTACTGGAGCTGGTTTCCGGCCCAGGGCCTGTTCTCGGACGACTTCGACAGCCTCTCGCCCTTCGGCAAGCTGCGCGATTACCTCTGGCATCTGGTGTTGCCGGTCAGCGCGCTGGTCATCGGCGGCTTCGCGACCCTGACGATTCTCACCAAAAACAGCTTCCTCAACGAGATCGGCCGCCAGTACGTGGTCACCGCCCGGGCCAAGGGCCTCAGCGAACAGCGGGTGCTCTACGGCCACGTATTCCGCAACGCCATGTTGCTGGTGGTGGCGGGCATTCCCCAGGCGCTGATCGAGGTGTTCTTCGCCGGGTCGCTGCTGATCGAAACCATCTTCGGCCTTGATGGCATCGGCCGCATGAGCTACGAAGCGGCGGTGTCCCGGGATTACCCGGTGGTGTTCGGCACGCTGTTTCTGTTCACCTTGTTCGGCCTGTTGATCAAGCTGGCGGGCGACCTGTGCTACACCCTGGTCGACCCGCGCATCGACTTTTCCGCGAGGAGCGCCTGATGTTCGAGTTTTCCCCGCAAAACCGGCGCCGCATCGCCAACTTCAAGGCCAATCGGCGCGGCTGGTGGTCGCTGTGGCTGTTCGTGGCGTTGTTGGTCATCTGCCTGTGCGGCGAACTGATTGCCAACGACAAGCCGTTGATTGTCCGCTATCAGGGCGAGCTGTATTTCCCGGCGATGCACCAGTACCTGGAGACCGATTTCGGCGGCGAACTGCCTTTCGAGCCGGATTATTCGAGCGACTACGTGCGCAAACTGATCGCCGACAAGGGCGGCTGGATGCTGTTCGCCCCCATCCCGTTCAGCTACGACACGGTCAATTACGAACTCCGCGAGCCGTCGCCCAGCCCGCCCAGCGCGCGCAACTGGCTGGGCACCGACGACCAGGCTCGGGACGTGATGGCGCGGGTGCTGTTCGGCACCCGCGTGTCGATCCTGTTTGCCTTGGCGCTGACCGCCATCAGCACGGTGATCGGCGTGTTCGCCGGGGCCATTCAGGGCTATTACGGCGGCCTGGCGGATTTGATCGGCCAGCGCTTGCAGGAAGTCTGGTCGGGGCTGCCGGTGCTGTACCTGCTGATCATTCTGTCCGGTTTCGTCGAGCCGGATTTCGGGTGGCTGCTGGGGATCATGTCGCTGTTTTCCTGGCTGGCGCTGGTCGACGTGGTCCGCGCCGAGTTTCTGCGTGGGCGCAACCTGGAATACGTCAAAGCCGCCCGCGCCCTGGGCCTCAGCGACGGCGCGCTAATGTGGCGGCACATTCTGCCCAATGCCATGACCAGCACCCTCACCTACCTGCCGTTCATTGTGACCGGCGCCATCGCCACACTGACCGCGCTGGATTTCCTCGGCTTCGGCATGCCCGCCGAAAGCGCGTCCCTGGGCGAGCTGATCGGTCAGGCCAAACGCAACTTGCAGGCGCCATGGCTCGGTGTCACGGCGTTCTGCGCCCTGGCATTGATTCTTACGCTACTGGTGTTCATCGGCGAAGCCTGCCGTGACGCCTTCGACCCCCGCACATGAGCGCCGCCATGAATGACCCTCTGATCCAGATCCGCAACCTGCGCGTGGCCTTCAACGGCGCCGAGGTGGTGCACGGCATCGACCTCGACATCCAGCCCGGCGAATGCCTGGCGCTGGTCGGCGAGTCCGGCTCGGGCAAGTCGGTGACCGCCCACTCGATCCTGCGCCTGCTGCCCGCCAAATCCGTCAGCACCCAGGGCAGCATTCGCTACAAGGGCGTCGATCTGCTGCAGGCCAGCGACAAGGTGCTGCGGGGGCTGCGTGGCAACCGCATCGCGATGATTTTTCAGGAGCCGATGACCTCGCTGAACCCGTTGCACACCGTGGAGAAACAGATCGGCGAAATCCTCGCCATGCACAAGGGCCTCAAGGGCAAGGCCGCCCGCGAGCGCACCCTGGAACTGCTCGGGCTGGTGGGCATTCAGAACCCGCCGCAGCGGCTCAAGGCCCTGCCCCATCAGCTGTCCGGCGGGCAACGCCAGCGGGTGATGATCGCCATGGCCCTGGCCAACGAGCCTGAGTTGCTGATCGCGGACGAGCCGACCACCGCGCTGGACGTCACGGTGCAGCTGAAGATTCTCGAGCTGCTCAAATCCCTGCAACAACGGCTGGGCATGTCGCTGCTGCTGATCAGCCATGACCTGAATCTGGTCCGGCGCGTCGCCCAGCGGGTCTGCGTGATGCGCGCCGGCGAAATCGTCGAGCAGGCTGACTGTCAGACGCTGTTCGCCGCTCCGCAACACCCCTACAGCCGCCTGCTGATCAACGCCGAGCCCGACGGTGAACCGGTGCCCGGCGAGCACACCCAGACGCTGCTGGCGGTGGACGCGCTGAAGGTCTGGTTTCCCCTCCCCAAGCCGTTGCTGCGGCGGGAGCGGCAGTACATCAAGGCGGTGGATGGGGTGAGTTTCGAGCTGTTGAAAGGCCAGACACTGGGCATCGTCGGCGAGTCCGGCTCGGGCAAATCGACCCTGGGCCAGGCGATTCTGCGGCTGATCGATTCCGAAGGCAGCATCCGTTTCGCCAACAAGGAGCTGAGCCTGCGCAGCCAGCAACTGATGAGGCCATTGCGCAAGCGCATCCAGGTGGTGTTTCAGGACCCGTTCGGCAGTTTGAGTCCGCGCATGACGGTGCAGCAAATCATCGCCGAAGGGCTGCTGACCCACGGCATCGGCACCCCGGCCCAGCGTGAACAGACGGTCATCCGCGTGCTCGGCGAAGTGGGCCTGGACCCAGCCAGTCGTCATCGCTACCCCCACGAATTCTCCGGCGGTCAGCGCCAGCGCGTGGCCATTGCCCGGGCGCTGGTGCTGGAGCCGGAGCTGATCCTCCTCGACGAACCCACCTCGGCGCTGGACCGCACCGTGCAGAAGCAGATCATCGCCTTGCTGCGCGATCTGCAGATTCGTCACGGCCTCAGTTATCTGTTCATCAGCCATGACCTGGCGGTGGTTCATGCATTGGCCCATGACGTGCTGGTGATCAAGGATGGCAAAGTGGTCGAGCAAGGCGCGGCACGGGAGATCTTCGGCAACCCTCGGCAGCCCTACACCCAGGAACTGCTGCGTGCTTCCGGGCTGAATTTCGGCGGACGGGCGTGAGCCGACAGACCTTGCGACACCTACTATAATGCCCGGCCACGGCGTATCATCCCGCCCCCTCGATTTCCTGCTCTGGTGCCTGTCATGACTGCCCTCCCGCTCACCTCCGAACGCCGCGGCTGGTCGTTCTGGTGGAAACCCCTGGCGTTCCTGCTGGTGGCCGCCATCGGCTTGTACTACGTCAAATGGTCGCCGTATTACCTGAAATCCTTCATCGCTGCCGACACCCATAACATTGGGGGCTCGATCATCAACGACAACCCGGCCACGCCGTGGGCCGCCGCATTGGCGTACGCCCAGGTGTACTTTCTGGCCATCTGGAAGGCGGCCGTGCTGGCGGTCATCCTTGGCTCGCTGCTGCAGGTGCTGATTCCCCGGGACTGGCTGCTGAAACTGTTCGGCCGCGCCGGGCTGGGCTCGACCATCCGCGGCGGCCTGTTCGCCCTGCCCGGCATGATGTGCAGCTGCTGCGCGGCGCCGGTGGCGGCGGGCTTGCGCAAGCAGAACGTGTCGGTGGGCGCGGCGCTGGCCTTCTGGATCGCCAACCCGGTGCTCAACCCGGCCACGCTGGTGTTCATGGGCTTCGTGCTGGGCTGGGGCTTCACGGCGCTGCGACTGGTGGCGGGCCTTGTGCTGGTGATCGGCGTGTCGTTGGTGGCGCAACGCATTTCGCGCCCGGAAGCCGTGCCTGAACAGGCACTGGAGGCCGTGGCCAATGCCGAGACGCCGGAGGAAGGAAGCCTGTTGGTGCGCTGGGGCAAGACGATTTGGCAGTTGTTCTGGACCACCATCCCGATCTACGTCATCGCCGTGCTGATCCTCGGCGCCGCGCGGGTCTGGCTGTTCCCCCACGTTGACGGCGCGATGGGCAACAGTCTGTTGTGGCTGGTGCCGTTGGCGATCGTCGGCACGCTGTTTGTGATCCCGACCGCCGCCGAAATCCCGATCGTGCAAACGCTGCTGACCTTGGGCCTGGGCACTGCGCCGGCCGTGGCGTTGCTCATGACCCTGCCGAGCGTAAGCCTGCCGTCGCTGCTGATGCTGCGCAAATCCTTCGACGCGAAGGTGCTGGTGACCGTGGGTCTGCTGACCATGCTGGTCGGGGTCATCAGTGGGCTTGCTGGCGCCGCTCTGTTGTAAAGCCAGGATCAAGATCTACAGCGGCTCTGCCTAACGGCAGAGCATTTCGCCTTCGGCGAGTTACTTGGAAAAGTCGAAAGTCGCACCATCCCCAAGTAACCAAGGGTGCTTGCTCTCGGTTTGGCCCGACTTCGTCGGGTTCCCTCACTTCGACGACGCTCCGTGGGCCCGCGCCGAACGGACATCCATGTCCTGACGGCGCTCTCGCCGCATCCATGCGGCTCGGCCCACTGCGCGAAACCTGCGTTCAGCCTGCACCCAAGTCGCGTTTTGTAGTGTCTGGAACTGCTGTGTACGAAGATCAAAATCAACGGCTTCCCGGCTCAAGCCGGTCCTACAGCCAAAGCCAGGCCCACTGGCTGCACGCGTGGTGATGATCGTGCCCACGCTCTGCGTGAGCACGCATCCCAGGACGCTCCGCGTCCATCCCCGGCTAAAGCCTGCATGAACACCGCGGGCAGCCACTACTTGTAGGAGCCGGCTTGCTGGCGAATGCGCTGGGTCAGTCGACATTTTCGTTTCAGATCCCCCGCGTCCGCCAGCAAGCCGGCTCCTACAGTTTGGACTGAGTCCAGTCAGTAGGGCCGGCCTCAGCCGCGAGCTTTTCTCTCCAGGCTGGGCGGATTTTCCTGCACCACGGCCAGGACGAGGTGCCGGTGAAAGCATCACGCATTTTCCCCGCCGTTATCGTGCGCGCACCGGGGTCAAAAGCGAGCGCGGTTCGCAAGGCAGGCCAGCAACGTTTTGGTAGACGGACTGGTGCCTGCAAGCCGACGTCGAGATGTTCATCCCGGGCCTGGGTCGAGGGCAGGTGGTGAAAGGGGTGTTTGCCGCTTGCCAGTTCGAAGATCACACACGCCACCGCGTAGAGGTCAGCGCGTGCCGAAAGCTTGCGCTGTTCAAGCAGTTCAGGTGCGGCGTAACCCGGCGTCCAGGCGTTGAAACGTTCGCGACTCAGGTGCGGCAGGCCGGGCAATACGCCCTCCTCGGCCCTGCCAAGGCCGAAGTCGAACAGGCGCACGCCCTTCTCGCTGAGCATGACGTTGCTCGGTTTAATGTCTCCGTGAACAATGCCGCAGGCGTGGGCGTACGCCAATGCGTCCAGCAACGGCAGCGCGATGTGTCGCAGTTCTTTCCACGGCAGACCCAAAGGCCGCTCGCAGAGCAGTTTATCCAGCGTCAGGCCTCGCATCAGTTCCATAGTGATGAAGGCGCGCTCGCAGGCGGTGTCGACGTGAAACCCGTGCACACGCAGCACGTTGTCATGGCGCAGGTATCGGGTGAGGCAGAACTCGCTGTAAAGCACGGCGCTGGCGTCCGGCGATTCGGCGAAGTCTTCGTTGAGGACCTTGAGCGCGACGTAGGGATCGGGATCGCCGTACTGCTCGGCCAGCAAATCGCGGGCGCGGTAGACCGCTCCCATGCCACCGGCGCCAAGCAATCGCTCAATGCAGTAACGGCCTGCGAGAACGTCGGGCATCGTGCTGAAGCCGGATGGGGCGGACGGGCGAGCGGGTTCAGGGGCATTCGACCCAGCGAAAGCATAGTAGGTGAGATCGTCGGGCTGGCCAGTACCGAGGGGAGCAACGAGGGCCGGTCCATCGGGATCTGGTTGCAGAGGCTCGGTCATCCGCGAATCACCACCGCCGTCAGGTTATCTCGGGCGGCCCCACGCAACACGTCATCGAACAGGCGCTTGAGTGCCATTGCCGGCAGAGCAAGGTTCAATGCGTGGCCCAATGCATCGCTGCTCAAGCCCTGATACAAACCATCGCTGCACAGCAAGAACGCATCACCCGCAAACACCTCAAGCTCCAGCACTTCCAGCGTCAGTTGCTCGGCAGCGCCCACCGCGCGCGTCAAGGCATGGCCGCCAGGGTAGGCCCGGGCCTGTCGAGCATTCATCTGACGTTCGTCGATCAGCTGCTGTTCCAGCGAATGGTCCCGGGACAGCTGGTACAGCCGCTGACCGCGCCACAAGTAGCAGCGGCTGTCGCCCGCCCATACGCAGGCCGCCCGGTTTCCTTCCATGAGCAGTGCGACCACCGTGCTACCGATGATGCTGTCCTGCCGGCCTGCATTGACGGTCAGCTCCTGGCCCAGCCGGCGGTTGAGCCAGTGCAGGCACTGTCTGATGCCGATAAGCCTGGCATCGAAGTTTTCGTGCACAGGCAGCTCCGCCAGACTGGCGACGATCATCTGGCTGGCGATATCGCCCCCCTGGTGACCGCCCATGCCATCGGCGACCACCCACAGCCCATGCTCGGGACACTCCAGGTACGCATCTTCGTTACGTTCCCGAACCTTGCCGGTGTGGGTCCGCGCAGCGCTGCGCCAATGGCGGGCGACCGGCATCAGAGTTGTGCCGGCAGGCGGAAGGTGCGCAGCACGGTCATGTCGAACGGGTTCGGCGAGCGCTGGCTCGTCAACAGGTAGCTGGCACGCAGTCCCCCCACGTCGGCCTTCAGTACCAGCACGTCGCGACCGGTCAGCTCCTCCCGCTCCATCGAATCCAGCAGACGGAACAACGACCACGGCCCTGAGCTTTCTTCGATACCCAATGGGCGGCCAGCCATTCTGTCCAGCACCAGACTGGTTCGACCGGCCTGCGCATCGGTGGGCCACTTGAATGACACCGGGACAATGGGACCATGGCGGTATTCGAGGGCCTTGTCGCCCAGCTTGAATTCGGAACGGCTGACAGAAGAGTCCAGGGAATGAGGCTCGAGTTTGAACTGCACCTGAGGTTCGGCCGGGTTGTCCGCGAAGAACCCCTGTCGAATGACCCGAGCAGCGCTCATCTGATCCAGATAAGGCCGGGAGATGGGCAAGCTTTGCCCGTCGATACTGCGCAGCCGGTAACTGCCCTTTTCGCCACTCACGAACGGCCGCAGGAATCCGTCGAAGAAGCGGTCTGCAACGCCCTGAACCTTGAAGAACTCGCGAAAGTCACCGAGTGCGACCTCGCTGGCACTGTCGGCGTTGAACGGATAACGCTTGCTGATCGCCTTGGCGTAAAAACTGTACACCTCGCTCTGGTAGTGCTGGTTCACGTGTTGATAGGCGTCGCGAAGCACCAGCCGCCACGCGTCCTCGGCCAGGGTGTTGAACCACCCGCTCACCGGGCGCGGCAGGCGACTGGACGCCGCACGCAAGGTGCCCAGCGCGTCACGCTGCCCGCCCATGCGTGATTTGGCCATGTCGAACGCAGCCTGTTCCGGCGAACTGGCCCTGCCGAGACTGGCCATCTGCATCTGCAGTTCGTTGAGCACGGCCAGAACGGGGATCAGATCGGCAGCCGGACCGTCCTTGTCGTCGAGCAACCGGTGCAACGGATCAAACCGGTTCTGCAGTGATTTTCGCGCGGTATCCAGAACCGATGCACCCAACGCTTCAGAGGCTTTACCGGACACGGCGATCGCCAGTTTGCCGGATTTTTCACCCTTGTCCGCCAGCAGCGCAGCGGCATCGACGGCGTTTGTCAGTGCCTCGGCGACAGGCGTGAAGCGGGTATTCTCGCGTACTTCCCTGAGCAGATTGATCAACGGCGATTGGGCCGACGTCAGGCCAGCCAGTTGCTCGGCACTGTCGGCAAAATCGTAGGGCGCGGGCAGCTCGACCGCGCTCACCGCCTCGCCCCAGTAATCGGCGTAATCGCGGAAATACAGCTGCTCGAGTTCAACCATCAGACGCCGCATGTCCATGTCGGTGAGACCGGATCCTTCGCCCAGCACCCAATTGTCCCGCAGGATATCGGCCACCACTCGGGAGCCTTGCCCCGAAAAGTACTGGTCGTAGCCCTGTCGGGTGTAGAACCCGGGAATTGCATAGTCGGCGCCGACGAACAGCGCCGCCTGCGACCCGAGGTGCTGGTCGAAACTGTAGTCCGGCAAGTTGCCGGCCTGCTCGCGCAGCATCCGGTAGACGACGTTCGCCAGGGACTCACCGCGCAACAACTGCCGTGCCTGCGCCACGCGTTGATCATTCAGGGGATGGACGAACGGCAGCTTCAACAATCGTTCGAAGTGGCTGTTCAAACCGTCTTGCGCGGCGGCGTTGCCGGGATACAGCTCTGACCAGCCAGCGGCGACCCGTTCCTTCAGCCACGCCGCATCACGCCGGTCTTTCATGCCCAGCATCAAATAGGCACGCAGGCTTTTGAGCAGGCCCTCCCGATTTTCCAGGTTGGCGGCAATCTGTCCTTCCAGCAGCGTCGCCACCTGAGGCAGAAGCAGCCGTTCCAGTTCGCGCTCGTAAGCGCCTTCGATGACCGGGTTCACCGCTTCGCCTTGATAAAGGCCACCACGTGCCTGGTAACCGACATCCCCTTTGTCTGGGAAAACCCGGGTCGCTGCATAGCCGGTGTCTAACGCGTTCAGCGCTGCGAAAAGGTCATCCTGGGCCTTTTTCGCCGAACGCTGCTCGGCCCAGGTTCTGGCAAGGGCGCTCACACTGTCGAGCCGTTCGTAGTTCCCGGAAAAGCTCACGGCCCAGAGGCTGCCGAACAGCGCGAGTGACCCCAGCGCACCTGCATATAGCGCGCGCTGGGCCCAATGGATACGGCTGCGCTCGCGCATGTCCAGCCCGGCAAGGTCCGCTTCCGGGAAGATAACCCGGCTGAGCAGGTGATTGATGAAACGCGATCGGCCGCTCCCAAAGGTCGGCAGCGTGCCCGTGCTCATCCCCGGACTCACTGCCCTGCCGACATCGGGCCCGTGCAGGTCCTGTTCAAAGCCTGGCGCGCTGGTGAGGTAGAAGCCTCGCAAGTGGCTGGCCGACTGATAGCGATTGCCGGTGAACGCCAGTTCCACAAACACGCACACACGCTCGCCGATTCGACTGAGTTGGTGTGGGAAGTCAAGAATGCCCCCACGGCGCGATGTATCGCGCTCTTGATGGATGCGGGTGATCACCTGACTGTTAAGCCGAACCAGCAGTGCGCCGAATTCGCTGCGCAGCACGTCGGCGTCGGTGCCGCTCTGCCCGATCCGGAAGGTGGTACCGAGCACCTGATCGCGTTCCTCACGGGTCAGTTGATCGAAAAACGCGTCGAAGCCCGGAAGGCTGTCGGCCTTGCTCAACACCAGGTAGACCGGCACCTCGACGTGCAGCTTCTGATACACCTCCTGCAGACGCGTACGCACGTGTCGGGCGAGGATTTCAAGTTCAGGGTCACTGCCGTGGAGCAGCGTGTCGACAGGGAGTGTGACGAGTACGCCGTTCAGAGGTCGGTTGCGGCGATATCTGCGCAGCAGGTCAAGCAGCGTGCACCAGGCGTTGCGGTCGATGTCGGCGCTCGGCTGGGTCAGGTAACGACCGGCGGTGTCGACGAGCACGGCGTTGTTGGCAAAATACCAGTCGCAATGGCGAGTGCCTCGAGGGTCACGGGTGAGTGTGCGCTCGACCTTGTTGAGCGGAAACTCGAGCCCTGAAAAGTCCAGCAGGCTGGTCTTGCCGCTGCCCTCGGGTCCGATCAGCAGGTACCACGGCAGCTCGGTGCGCCAGTGTTCGCTGCGGCCGCGATACAGGCTTGAGGTCTTCAGTGTTTTCAGCGCCTCCTTGAAACGTGCCGTCAGTTCAGCGTGCTCCTCGTGGATCTGATCGTCGCGCAGGTGGCGCGCCTGGCCATCCTCGCTGTCCTCGACCGCCTTTTTGCGCTCCCCGGCACGCCAGCTGACATAGACCATGGTAAGGCCCCAGAGCAGGAACAGCGAACTGATGGTCAACAGCCGAGAGGTTGAACCCTCCCAAAACTTTCGGTCGTCGACCGCGAGGGCCGGCCCGATGAACCAGACCATCAGCGCCACGAGCCATACCAGCAGCAGCGTCCACACCCACGTCTGACGCAAAAGCGCGCCGGTTTTCTTGAAAAAGTTTTTCATCACACGTCTCTGTTTTACGGCGGCGGCTACGATTGCGCTTGCGCTTGCGCTTGCAGCTCGGATTGCGGGTGAACGGCAGGCTGATCAAACGGCTGATAAGGTCGCAGGACGGCGTTGCGGTGTTCGCCCAGCACCCAGGCGAAACCCGAATACATCACGATCAGACAGATCAGGGTGAAGCCCACCACCATCCAGGTGGGCACGATGCGCACCAGGTTGCGGCGCTGGTTGCTCAGGCCTTCCCAGTGGGGCGACAGCTCGCGGGACGCATCTCCGCGCAGCTGACGAATTTGTCGATAGACCGCGTCGCGAATGTTCTCGAGTTCCTGCACGCCGCGGGTCTGCACCCGGTAGCGGCCCTCGAAACCCAGCGACAGGCACAGGTACATCAACTCCAGCATCGACAAATGCTTCACCGGGTTTTTCGAGAGTCGATCCAGCAGCTGGAAGAACTTTTCGCCGCCGAAGGTTTCCTGATGAAACCTGCTGAGCAGGCTCATCTGCGACCACTCGCTTTCGTTGCCCCAGCCGCTCGTGACAACGGCCTCATCCAGCGCAGTGCAGAGCACATAGCGGGCGCCCGCGACCTGACTGCTCTCGGCGCCGTTGTGCAGCGCCCGGGCTTCAAAGGATTTCATCACGCGGCTCAGATGCTCATGGAGTGCGCTCATGTCCTGGGGGAGGTCACCGTTCTTGAGCCGCACAACTTCGGACAACAGCTCCGATGCAGCGGCCACAAGCGAGTTCATGCCGACATTGAACGTTTGCGCCGGGCGCAGGTGCGCGGCGTAGATCATGCGTGCTTCCAACTGCTCGAAGCGCGGCGGCGGCGTGGAATCCGTGATCGGCTTCGATGCCGGGCCATGACCCTGCCGGCTGACCAGCACGGTTTTGTGGTCCTGGCTGTAATCGTTATCCTTGATCATGGCGGTCAGTTCCTGATGGCCCAGAATTTGAGCTCAAGCTCGGCGAACTCACCGGACACGTGGAACGCGAAACCGCCGGAGCGCTCGAGCTGCGTCAGGTCCTCGGAACTAAGTTCAAGGACGAAATAGGTTTTGTTCGAATGAAAGGCAATTTGCCGCGGCGCCACCGGCAACGGGGTGAGCTTGATGCCGGGCAGGTGCAGGTTCACCAACTGACGGATACGCTCCACCGGTGCGACCTTGAAATGCGCGGGCAGACGATGGCGCAGTTCCTCGGAGTCGCAATTGGCACTCGCCGCCAACACGAAGGAGGCCGAACCCAGCAGCGTGCGATCGTGCAGCGGAGAAACGGTGATGCCGTATTGACGCGGCTGCAACACCAGCTCGATAGCGTGTTGCTCCAGCACCATCGACAGCATCTGCCGCAGCGCCTCCATCAACCTGCGAAAGCTTTCCCCTTGATCGCTATGCCGATAGCGGCTGTCCAGACGCGGTCGCTTGCTGTCACTCGAGAAGGTCGCCAGATCGCCCAGCAGCGTCAGCAACGCGCGGTAGAGTGCTTCCGGATGCACATGCTCCAGACCCAGGTAGTGACGCAGCAGCAGTTCGGCACGATTGATCAGCTGGAGCATCATGAAATCGCCCACTTCGGCGCCCGCGACCGTGCCGCTGGAGCGGATGCGTTCGGCAATGCTGTCGCCCCGGTGGCTGAGCATGCTGATGACTTCCTTCAGACATGACAGCAGATAGCTGGAGGCGTGAGCCTGAAGGTAGGTGGGTACGAAATCAGCAGCGAGGCTGACCACCCCGTCAGGAGAGGTGTCGAGGACATCGCAGATCTTCAGCTTGACGTACGCGTGGTCGCTCTGCTGTTCGCCCAGCAGCAACCTGAAGTCGGGACGAGCGCAGCTGACCTGACACGCCGCGTCATCACCTGCATTTGAATCGGCGACCTGGGCTTCATACGCGGTGTAACGCGCCAGCACGTCGGACTGCTCCGGTCGCCGGGCTTCTACGTGATTGCCGGTGACCAGCGGCAACGCCAGGTAAACAGGCGTATTGCCGGTATTGGGCGGTATGTCGAGGGCCAATGATTCTGTGGTACCGCCCAGCTCGAACACGCTGCCGTCAGGGAGGATGCCCGACGCCTGGCTGATCACCAGTTTGCCCATGTTGAGAAACGGCAGGTCGATCTCCAGCGTCAGAAATCCCCAGGCGTAGCCACCCATTAATCGAGTCCGGATTTTCAACTGGTGGTCGTAATAGCGGTCGTTGTGCTGGAAGTGCTGCGGACGCAACAGCATCCCTTCCTGCCAGATGACTTTGTGCGTATTCATGGCTGGTCAACCGCCTCGGCGAGCACTTCATGTGACGGCCGAATGCCGCTTCCATCAAGGGTCAGATCGACGTCGGTAGCGGTCTGCGGCGCGAGGTGAAGCGTGTAGCGCCACGAGGCTTGTGACAGATCGCGGTACGCCGCCACCACGCCGACATAGCGACTGCCCTTCTGCACACTGAGTTTGAGATCGACCGTTTCGCCCGGACGCAGCTCAAGCTCCTCGGTGGCGACAATGTCCGGGGCCAGGGACTCTTTGGCCCGCTCATACAGGCTGAAAAAGTCAGCGTTTTCGAAGGCCGCCGCATGTTTGAGTTCGTACAGGCGGACCACGATCGGTGACGGCCGGCCGTTCAGATCGGGGTTCAGCTGATCACTGGCCGTGAGTCTGAGGTCGAGTTTGGTGAGGTGTGAAAACGGCGACAGCGTCGAGCAACCAGCCAACATCAGCAGAGCAATCAACGCAGTCAGCGTGTGTAAAAATTCAGTAGAACGGCGAAACATGCGCTTCATCCCTGGTGATCTGTGTGGAGGGTGGAAATCAGACGAATTTGCTCTTCGTAGGCCTGGGCGAAATCTCGCGCCAGCAAGCGCTCGCTCCAGTCATTGTCCTGACGCAGCGCCTGGTAATAGCGGCCATAAGCCCTCCAGCGACTGCCGGAGGTCGCGAGCAGTGGCGGGTTGTCGCGCTCGAATCGCAGGGTCAGTTGCTCCGGTGAAAAATGCTCCAGCGTGGCGCGGCTTGCTGCGCGACTGGCGGCCAGCAAGGCGACCTGGTGCGCCTGCACGTCTTGGAAGGCTCGGCTTACCGCCAGCTCAGCGGGCAGTTGCCCCGGCTTGCCAGGTCGCAGCAACGCCGACAGTGCCTGGCCAGCATCGGCCGCTGACTTCAGCGGGTTGCGTTGGGCGCCCTGCACGGTTGTCTGCGACAGACGCAATTCGTTTTTCAGCTCGCTGCGCGTGTGCAGGTTCTGCTGCAGACCGCCGACGCACTGCCTGAGCAAACGGCCGGCATTGAGCGCCAGCGCCTCCCGGGCATCCTGATCAAGCTCGTCGAATTCGATACCCAGCGCTTCGGCAAACCGGGTCCAGAAATCATCGGTCGGGCGCTCGACCTCACTGGCTGCATGCGCGGGTGCCGGAGCGGGCCGTGCGGCGGAATCTTCGACCAGTTCGGGCACGCGCAGGCTTTCCATGTCCACCCGGGCATAGTCCGTACGCTGTTGGCCGGTCTTGATGGCGGCGCCTGGCGAAATCAGTTCGTCGATGTCCGAGTGCACGCGCTCCTGCTGGTCAAGCACATTCAGCGGGTCGAGGTCCAGAAACGAGTCGTCCGGGATGATGCTGCCGGCCGCATAAATATGACCCACGTCACCGTCAAATGAGGCCGGGTCATCTATGATCCGGGCGCGCAGCTCGAAATCGCCCAGCACGTACAGACTGCCATGCTCAATGCGAACGGCTTGCCCCTTGGGCAGGCGCTCCCTGCTCTCCCCGCTCAGCACGCCATTGCTGCTGGTGTCGGTAAGATAAAACCCGCCATCGCGGTAGCTGATCGTGATGTGGTGGTGGGACACGTGCCGATTGCGATCAGGAATAATCCAGTCGCAGTCCGCGCCCCGTCCGATCACGCCGCCTGCCTGCCTGAAAGTCTTTTGACACTGCTCCACAGGCACAAACTGCCGGGCGCTCAGCATTTCGAAAACCAGTTCCATGGTCATCCTCCTGGCGGTCAGTTATCGCGGTTGGTGGCCTGGGGATCACCCAGCGGGCGATAGGTGTTGTCGTTGAACGTGTAATTGCCGCTGCAGCCCGACAAGCCACAGAGAAGCACAAGGGTCAGCAGAACAGCATGCCGGTGAGGAGCAAACATCAGAGGGTCTCCAGAGGTGAGCACAAGGCGCGGACGGTTGGCGCGATGGAAAGCGAGTGGGAAAGAAGTCGTTCGTGCCTACGCATTGACTTCACCCAGATTGATATTGAGGCGGCCAAGGCGGTACAGCAGCGTGCGCCTGGGCAGGCCGAGCTCACGGGCGGACAGGCTCTGATTACCATCGTTTTTACGCAGGCAATCGAGCAGCAAGCCGCGTTCGACCTGCTCCAGGCGTTCGCGCAGAGTCAGGCGGGCATCGCCAGGGGAATGCTGCGCGCGGAGGGCGAAATGCTCGGGAAGCAATTCGCCCCCTTCGCACAGCAGAACGGCACGTTCGACCAGCCCCTTGAGCTCTCGAACGTTGCCGGGGAAGGCATAGCTGCACAGGTGGTCAAGCGCCGCGTCCGACCAGCACAGCGCATCGCGTTGCAGAAATGCGCAGGCCTTGTCGGCGAAATGTCGGGCAAGATCGACGATGTCATCGCCCCGCTGGCGCAGGGCCGGCAGCTCGATGGGGAATTGCGAGAGGCGGTAGTAGAGGTCCTCGCGAAACGTGCCTTCGCTGACCATGACCGACAAATCCCGATGGGTCGCGGCAAGGATGCGCACGTCTATCTTGTGCGTGTCGTTTGAGCCCAGCGGGCGTATCTCACGCTCCTGCAGCACGCGCAGCAGCTTGGCCTGCAGCGACAGCGGCATGTCGCCGACTTCATCGAGCAACAGGGTGCCGCCGTTGGCTGCGTCGAAGAGTCCGGCGCGATTACGCAGAGCGCCAGTGAATGCCCCCTTGCTGTAGCCGAACAGCTCGCTCTCCAGCAGGCTTTCAGGCAGTGCCGCGCAGTTCTGAACGATAAAGGCCTGGGAGCGGCGCGGACCAAAGTCGTGGATGGCACGTGCCACCACTTCCTTGCCGGTGCCTGTCTCTCCGCGGAGTAGAACGGTGTACGGGCTGTGCAGGACTTTACTGATCATCGAACAGGTCTGGCGCATGGGTGCGCTTTTGCCGATCAATCCGTAGGCGCTGATGCTTGGCACACTGACGCGCACCGGTGGTGAATCATCCGTACGCCGCCTCAAGCGCTGAAGCAGGCGCAATTGACGCAGCACGAACGTGCCCAGCCGCCCCAGGGAATCGGCGAAGGCCTGCAGCTCGACAGGTCGACTGCTCGCGCAGACGAGCAAGCCTTCCACCGTCTGTTGATCACTGACAATGGGCACGCACAACAGCGACTGCCAGGGCACGGCCGTGGTTGGCAGGAAGCTAGTTTCGTGAAGGCTGCCCGGTAGATCGTCAAGGCACACAATGCGGTTTTGGCACAGCGCAAACTGCAGCAATTGCTCACCGTGGTAATCGGCGGGCAGGCTTTGTCCCTTACGGGGTTGCACGCTGCCCTCAAGGTACTCGGCGGTCAGGCCCAGACACGTATCGGCCGCGTCCAGAAGATAAAGCTGTGTCAGCTCGCAGCCGCTCAATTCGGAAAGGCCATGCACGAAGCCGCCCAGCAGCGCAGCATCGTCGGCGGCGCACGCAAGCCGGGCGAATTGCTCCAGCAACGCTTCTGCGTAGGCCAGCGGCTGCGGCACCTGAATGAACATCGCGCCCACCTCAGGCAAACTCGCAGGTCACGGCGGCTTCGTGATCAAGCGTTGCGTGCACAGACGTGAGACGTTGACCTGCCGCCATCGCGTCGAGCAACCGGTCAGCCACCCGGGGCACAACGTGAAGGTCCAGCAAGTGGTCGATCAGACGTGCGCCGCTGTCACCTTGGCTGCAGCGCTCAACCAGATGATCGACCAACGCCTCGGAAAATGTGAACGCCAGCTGACGGCGGTTCAGACGTTCTCTCAGACTTCCCAGTTTGATCTCGATCAGTTCACGCAGCACCGATCCGCTCACCGGGTAGTAAGGGACGACGCGCATGCGTGCCAGCAGCGCCGGTTTGAAGTGGCTGGCGAGGACCGGACGGATACGCTCCTCGAGCACCTGCGCAGAGGGCCGCGCGCCATCGGAGCAGAGGTCACTGATGAGATCGCTTCCAAGGTTCGAGGTCATCAGGATCAGCGTATTGCGGAAGTTGATCTCCCGCCCTTCCCCGTCGTTGGCCACGCCCTTGTCAAAGATTTGATAGAACAGGTTCAGCACGTCCGGATCAGCTTTCTCGACTTCATCGAGCAGGACCACGGAATACGGTTTCTGCCGCACCGCTTCGGTGAGCATGCCGCCTTCGCCGTAACCGACGTAGCCGGGCGGCGCGCCAATCAGGCGCGAGACGGTGTGCTTCTCCTGAAACTCGGACATGTTGATGGTGGTGATGAAACGCTCGCCGCCGTACAGCAAGTCGGCGAGCGCCAGCGCGGTTTCTGTCTTGCCGACGCCGCTCGGCCCGACCAACAGGAACACGTCCACGGGTGCGTCAGGTTTGTTAAGGCCGGCTGCAGTGGCACGCATCGAACGATCAAGGGCGTGCACGGCTTGCTCCTGACCGCGAATACGGGCGCGCAGGTCAGTCGCAAAGGTGGTGATTTTGGCATTGTGCTCTCGCGCCAACTGCGCCAGGGGCACGCCGGTCCAGGCACTGATCACTTCGGCGACAAGACGCGGGCAGACCTCGAAGCTCACCAGCCGCTCCTGGGCCTGAGTCAGGGTGCGGTGAATCTCGTCACGCACGGTTTGCAGGTCTTCGATGCCTGGCGTTTTATCGGCATCACGGGCCTGCGCGAGTTGCTGGCGCACATCCAGAAGGCGCTCGGCCAGGCCTTTCTGTTCCAGCCAGAGGGATTCGAGCGCAAGGCGTTCTGCATCGGCAGCGCGCAGACGGTTTTCCAATGCTTCCAGGGCCGAATGATCAATGAGCAAACCGGCTTCGGCGTCACGACGCAACGCCTGACGCTCACGGCTGCCTTCAGCCAGTTCGTTGCGCAGACGCTCAAGAGGTTGTGGCGCGGCGGCGAGGCTGATGCGAACGCGGGCGCACGCCGTGTCGAGCACATCGACGGCCTTGTCCGGCAACTGGCGGCCGGCGAGATAGCGAGCAGACAATTCAGCGGCCGCCACCACTGCGTCATCCCGCAAATAGATGCCATGGCTCCGTTCGTAGACGGGAGCAAGGCCCCGCAGAATGGTCACTGCCTCATCGACCGTCGGTTCGTGCAGCCGCACCGGCTGAAACCGTCGGGCCAATGCCGGGTCTTTCTCGAAGTATTTTTTGTACTCGCTCCAGGTGGTCGCCGCGATGGTGCGCAGTTCGCCGCGCGCCAGGGCCGGCTTGAGCAGGTTGGCCGCATCGGAACCACCCGCATCACCGCCGGCCCCGATCAGGGTGTGGGCCTCGTCGATGAATAATATGATCGGCGTGGGGGATGCCTTGACCTCGTCGATCACGCCCTTGAGACGACGTTCGAACTCCCCTTTTACGCTGGCGCCGGCCTGCAACAGCCCCATGTCCAGCGACAGCAGCTCAACACCCTTTATGGCCTGCGGCACTTCCCCTGTGACGATGCGCGACGCCAACCCTTCAACTATCGCCGTCTTGCCAACACCGGCCTCACCCACGACGATCGGATTGTTTTTCCGTCGGCGAGCGAGAATATCCACCATTTGCCGAATGGCGTCGTCTCGGCACAGCACCGGGTCGAGTTTGCCGTCCCGGGCCTGTTGGGTGAGGTTGTGGGTGAAGCGCGTCAGCAGTGACTCGCCGGCCGCACCCTGTTTGCCTGTGTCGGAATGCGCCTTCTGCGACAAGGCGAATGCTTTCAGTCGCTCGATATTCAGTCGGGCGAGCAATGCCTGATAACGGCTGCCGGCGTAGCGCATGGGGTTGCGCAACAGCGCAAGGATCAGCGCCCCTTGCTCAACCTGGGTCTGGCCCAGTTCAAGGCTGGCCGCAAGCAACGCATCCTGCAGCCACTGCACCAGTTCCGGCGCAAATACCGGGTTGCGGGAGGCGCTGTTTTCCATCCTCACCTGCAGCGCAGCGCCGAGTTCACCCGCGTCCACACCGGCATCCTGCAGTGCGAGGAACAGCAGGCCCTGTGGGCGCTCCAGCAAGCACAGCAACAGGTCTTCGATGAGGACCTTGCTGCCGCCACGTGCCACACAGCGTTCGGCGGCATGCTCCAGGTCGCGGCGGCTTTCGGCGTCAAGCGCCTGAATAAGTTGTTGCAGATTGACGTTACTCATCGTTCGGCTGTCCTTAATGATTGGCTACCCAGGGTCACCACGCCGTCCGCACGTTCGCGGCCCAGCCAACTGGTCCATCCCAGGCGACATGCGTTCTGTCCGGCCAGGCGCAGTTCGCGAATTTCTTCCTGACGCAGCGCCAGGCGGACGTCGTAATCAAGTGGGTCACGCAGCGTGAATCTCACCAATGCGCACAGCGGCTGGTAGCCCGTGCCGATTGGCAGGAACTCGTGGAAACGCTGCCAGCCAAGCTCTCGAACATGAATGCGGAACTTGCCACTGCGGTCGCGAACGTGTTCGCCGAGCACCAGGTCCTCGCCCAGCTGGCTATTGGCTCGGCCAAGGCTGTTGCGTTGCTCTTCGAGAATGCCCACGCGACGCTCCATGCACTGTTCGATCGTCAGCTCGGCATGTTTGAAGTAGTACCGCAGCACCGCCTCGATCAGCGCCGCCGAATGTGCGCGCAGGCTGAGCAAACCCAGGTACGGCAGCAGTCGCTTCCAGTTCAGCTCCCGCGCACTTCGAATCTCCTCGCTGCCCAGTCCGATCAGCGAGAACAGCTGCGAAGAAAACGGATCGATTGCGCCGCTTTCAAAACAGGCGCGGTAGCGATATTTAGTCCAGATCGGCAGCATCAGCCGATGCAGGCGATGGTGAAACAGATCGAGGAACTGGCGGGTCGGATTCCCCTCCTCGTTGTCGCCCAGTGCCTGCTCGCTATAAAACGCAGGCAAGGGTGATCCGGACCCGACAAGGCCCAGCGGGTTTAATCGCAGGCGCGCGCGCATCAGCCCGGACTCTTCAAAAAACTCCACGCGGTCCACATCACTTCCTGGAAAGCCCAGGCTCGGGTTGGCCTGGAATTCCAGCAGGTCGTACAAGTCGTCATCGTTCAGACGCGGATGCTCAGTGCGCAACCGGTCGATGACCAGCAAGACGGCCTGAAACAGCGAGTATTCGCGTATGCCTTGGGTCAGCCCGCTCAAAGCAGGGGCTGCAGGCCCATACGGGGTGTCCATTGGTACACGTCCCCCTGTGTGCTCTTCACGCGCAGCTCGTGATACGAATTGAGGCTGGCGTAAAGTGCAAAAAACTCATTGAGAACAGAGGCGAACACGAACACGTCGCCCTCGCCGATATAGCCTTGCGGGTCGATGGTCAGCTCGGTGCGCAATCCGCGTACCGGCAGCCCTCTGTGCAGCCGGTCGACATGCTGGTGGCTGATTGACTTGAGCCCGCCCAGCAGGCGCTTGCTGACTTTTTCTGCGTGGGGGTCGTAATAGCGCGGCAGGTCGTATGTTTCGAGGATCACCTTCAAGGCGTTGACGTCCGCCAGGGACAGGTAGTTAAGCGACATGTTGCTGATCAGCTTCCACAGAAAGTCCCGGTTCAGCGGCGGCGCATAACTGGGTGTGGCCGGGGTGATATTGCGGAAGGTCAGAAATTCCGGTGTCTGCTCGCAGGCGATGCAAATGTCACCCAGCTTGAGCCTGCGCGGCAGGTTCTGATTGGTGCACATCATCTCGACCGACAGTGTTTCAGAGGCTTCGGTGTGACGGATGCCGAAGCTCAGGTAGGTGTCGAGGCCATCGTGCAGCGACGATGAACGCTGGCGAATGCTGTAATGGGGACGGCGGTTCGGCACATCGAAACTGGGGTCATGCTCGAAGGACTCGAAGGGCACGTAGGCCTCGTAACCCAGGCCCCCGGGCTTCCAGCCGATCACGGATTCGACCGAAAACACGCCGCAATTTTCCGGGCTGTAGAGCGACGGCATCAACAGGTACTCGTCCTGTTTGCCCTCAAGGCGTATCGGCGAGGCGTCATGCTTGAACAGGTTCACGATGGGCGTGCAATGGAGCTTCACGTTGTCCAGCGTAGGGCGCAGTCGCTGGACGACGCTCTTGCGAATGTCGAAACGCAATGCAAGCCCGCGCATTTGTCTGAGCGTGTCGTCCGGCAATCCGGCGAGCACGTTCAGGCCATTCACGTCCACGAACAGAAACTTGTCCTGGAAGGCGAAGTACTCCTGCAGGTAGCGATAGCCGCGAAAGGTGTTCAGCGGATACGGAATCAGCGCTTCGTCTTCGGCAAACCCCACGGGCTGAATACGATCCCCGGGCACTTTGAATGCCAGGGGCATTCCGTTAACGCCGTGTATGGACTTGCCATCCCCGTCCAGCGGCACCAGCTCGATGCTCTCCAGATTGCGCAGAAGGCTTAGATAGAGCATCTGGCTGATGTAGCGCTCGCCAGCAAAATGCAGGCGCAAACGGCTTAATTCCAACTCGCCAAAATGGCCTTCGCCGCTCATCCCCAGACGCAAGCTCAACAGCGAGCCCTCGCCCTTGACCGAGTACGTCAGTTCCACCAGATCCAGCGCCTGAACGTCGGTTGGGTAGCACGTGCGAAAGCGGCACTGCACGCCATCGATCGGCACGCTGTCCACCGGCGTACCCCGCTCCACCCTCAGCGCAGGCCCTGCCCGCTTCAAGGGGTCAAACTGGAGAATGCTGAAGGCCGGCAGTGGCTGCATGTAATTGGGCCACAGCAGATGCATCAGCGAATGGCTGAGCTCAGGCAGCTCGTCATCGAGCTTCTGCCGCAGGCGTCCGGTCAGGAACGCAAAGCCCTCCAGCAACCGTTCCACGTCCGGATCCCGCCCGGCCTGCCCCAGAAAAGGCGCCAACGCCGGACTGCGCTCGGCGAATCGACGACCTAACTGGCGAAGCGCGGTGAGTTCGCTTTGGTAGTAGTGGTTAAAGGACATGGTATTACCTTCGGGCGGAGCTGTTTGGTTCAAGGGTGGGGGTGCGGAAACACCGTCTGCTGGCGCCTTATGTCATCCGTGCACTCCCAGGCAGCGAGTTCCTGACATCAGGTTTTTCTGTGGTTGACCTGTACCTGACCGCCACCCTCCAGACGTGCGGCGAACGTCACCTGACGCTTGAAACCCTCAACCTCCAGCAACCCTTCGATCGTGAAGGCGAGACGAAGCGGGTCGTTGTCGTGGGGCAGTGAGACAACCCGGACGCTGCTGAGACGGGGCTCGTAGGTTTCGATGAAGACCTCGATAGCGAGCCGCGCCTTCGTCAGAGCATCATGAAGGCTCAACCGCATGTCATTGAGATCCGGCAGCCCGTAGTCCGAAAGCGTCTGCACGCTCCCAGCCCGGGTACTGAGCATCTTGGCCAGATGGGCAGCCACCGACGCCGTCGCTGCGTCTTCGCGGCTCCAGCCGACGCGCTTGTCTGCGTCGCCACCCAGGCGTTCGAAAAGGCTGCCGTATCCCGTCATGCGTCGAATCCCTTCACTCTTTGTCCAGCTTGCCCACCAGCGACAGGGTGAAATCGGCGCCCATGTATTTGAAATGCGGGCGCACGTTCAAGCTAACGCGATACCAGCCGGGTTCGCCCTCCACGTCACTGACGATGATCTGCGCGGCACGCAGGGGACGACGCCCACGGACTTCGGCGCTCGGATTCTCCTGATCGGCGACGTACTGACGGATCCATTTGTTCAGTTCCAGCTCGAGGTCGGTGCGTTCTTTCCAGGAACCCAGCTGCTCGCGTTGCAGAACTTTCAAATAGTGAGCAAGACGGTTGACGATCATCATGTAGGGCAGCTGGGTGCCGAGTTTGTAGTTCAGCTCCGCCGCCTTGCCTTCCGCGCTGGTGCCGAAAAACTTCGACTTCTGTACCGAGCTGGCGGAGAAGAACGCCGCGTTGTCTGAGCCCTTGCGCATGGTCAGGGAGATGAAACCCTCGTCCGCCAGTTCGTATTCACGCCGATCGCTGACCAGTACTTCGGTAGGGATCTTGGTTTCGATTTCACCCATGCTTTCGAAGTGATGCAGCGGCAAATCCTCGACTGCGCCACCGCTCTGCGGGCCGATGATGTTCGGGCACCAGCGGAATTTGGCGAAGCTGTCGGTCAGCTTCGTACCGAAGGCGTACGCCGTGTTACCCCACAGATAGTGCTCATGGCTGTTGGCAACGGTTTCCTTGTAGACGAACGACTTGACCGGGTTCTCTTCAGGGTCGTAAGGGTTGCGCAGCAGGAAGCGCGGCACCGTCAGGCCGACGTAACGGGCGTCTTCGGACTGACGGAAGCTTTGCCATTTGGCGAACTGCGGGCCCTCGAAATGATCCTTCAGATCTTTCAGGTCAGGCAGGCCGGTGAAGCTTTCCAGGCCGAAGAACCTGGGGCCGGCGGCGGCGATGAACGGCGCGTGGGACATGCAGGCGACGCTGGAAACGTACTGCATCAGCTTCACGTCCGGTGAACTGGGGGACATGAAGTAGTTGGCGATGATCGCCCCCACAGGCTGCCCACCGAACTGGCCGTACTCAGCGGTGTAGATATGTTTGTAAAGGCCGGCTTGCATGACCTCGGGTGAGTCTTCGAAATCCTCCAGCAAGTCCTCTTTGGACACGTTGAGGATTTCAATCTTGATGTTCTCGCGGAAGTCGGTCCGCTCGACCAGCAATTGCAGTCCACGCCAGGACGACTCAAGCGACTGGAAGTCCGGGTGGTGCAGAATCTCGTCCATCTGGCGGCCGAGCTTGGCATCGATCTCGGCAATCATGCGGTCAACCATCGCCTTCTTGACCGGCTCACCCGCGTTTTGCGGTTTGAGCAGCTCTTCGATAAACGCCGATACGCCGCGCCTGGCGATGCCATATGCGTCTTCATCTCGAGGCAGACGGGTTTCGGCGATGATGCTGTCGAGAATGCTGGACTCGCCGGATGCTTTGCTCTGCTGCTGCGCTGGTGTAGTAGTCATGATGTTGGTTCCTTGGCGGATGGACTCAGGTGTCCTGGGCGGCGGCGTTCAAACCCAGCTCGCCGAGCACGCGATCACGGGACTCGCCGTCGGCAAGGACGCCTTCGATGGCTTTGCGAAAGGCGGGCGCGTTACCCAGCGGTCCTTTTACCGCCACCAGAGCGTCGCGCAGTTCCATCAGTTTTTTCAGTTCGGGTACCTGGTCAACGAGGGAGGCCGGATTGAAGTCCTTCATCGATTTGACGTGCAGTTGCACCGCCAGCTCTTCATTGCCCTCATCCTCTTGCAGACGGTTTGGCACGCTCAGCGTCAGGCTCAGGGCCTGCTTCGCCAGCACCTCGTCAAACGTCATCTTGTCGATGCTGATCGGCTTGCGCTCTTCGACTTTTCGCTCGTCTTTACGCAGGGTGTAATCACCGATCGCGAGCAGCTTCAGCGGCAGCTCGATCTCTTCCTGCGCACCACCCGTGGCGGGTTTGAACGTGACATTGATACGTTCTTTAGGGGCTACCGATCCTTCTTTGGCCATGGCCGTTCTCCTGGTAATTAGGGCCCAGAGGCCTATTCAAGTACGACTTCGAGGTCGAGGTGGCAGAGCCTGCGATAAACCTCTTCCTTGCGCTCCCGGGATCCATGACCCTGAGGCAGCAATTCGAAACAGCTGTGCAAGAGATGCAGCACCTGCAGCGCGAGATCAGGCTCCCAGGCATTGATGCCAGAGTCCTGCAGGGTTTGGTCGAGGGTTTCGAGCTGGGTCCTGGCGAGTTCGTATTTCCTGGCGGTGAAGCACAGCCGCGCCAGAGCGAATTGCCAGAAAAATCGTGCACGCCCGCCCCGGGCGCTGTGCAGGCCTTGCTTGAGAAGCTGTACAGCGGCTCTGAGTCCGTCATTGCGCAGTACCGGGATCGCGCTCTCCAGGGCGGATTCCCAGGCCGGCTGCTCATCGGTGGGGGCGACGCTGCGAGGCGCACTGGCAGCCTGCAGGCGAGGCATGACGCTGGCGCCTATCCAGGCGCGAGTCGCCTGATCCGCAAACGGGGTGCCGTCATAAAAGCGCAGTTCGATTACTCCCGGCAGCCGCTGAATCAACAGCGCAAATTGAATTTCTACCTCGCGCATGGCCGGCTCGGCGTTCATCGCGTGCAGACACTCCCAGACCATTCGCTGGCCATCGAACCAGAACGGCGCCTTTGCCAGACTCGCCTCCAGCTCGACAAGCAGGTTGGCGTAGTTGCCCTGATCGTACTGGTCTCGATAGCCCTTGAGCTTGTCTGGCGGAAGCCCGCGCAGCGCGGTGATATGCTCTGCGTTGCGCTCTGGGAGTGCTTCGATAGGCAACCACAGCAGTGTCCGATTCAGGCGCAACGCGCGCAGGTCGCCGGCTTTTTGCTGGAGCCACCAGGCACACAACGAGCGCGCCCTGTCCTGCTGAAATCGCAGTGACGTGTGCGCGTCTTTCTCGCTGGCGATCAGCGCATTGGGAAGGAGTGACTGGGTAGCAGGCGGCGTGACTGGCGCGTCGGCGCTCCCAGCCATCCCGGCGTCGGGGAGATCGTGAACCGCGCGTTGGGCCATATTTTTCAAACGCCGGGAGATCGGCAACAGCAAAGGTGCGTCGTCGCCCATGTGTTGTGTAAACACCTTATCAAGGTCTTCGAGTATCTCGACGAGGCGACCGAACAGCGGTAACTGCGCTTTGATTGCGACGTGATCAAAAAGCACTTGCTCTAGACGGGGGAGCAGCCAGCCGATGGCTGCGGAGCGGGTACGGGCCTTGACGGGATGAACTTCATCCCAATGGTGCAGGCAAAGATGGTGAATAAGCCCAAGTCCTGCCAACAGCCCCTGGAAAGACTCGCGCTGATGCAAGGCCCACGTAAGCCAGGCCGCGACGCGAAGATCCTTGGATTGGGTGCGAAGCAGGTGTTCACTTTGTTCACGCACTTTCAGCCAGTCGATCTGAACCGTTTCGTGTATGGATTGAGCTTTGTTGACTTCACTTTCCAACGCCTCGTATTCAGTTGAAAAACGAACGTCTTCACCCGCGAAGCTCTCGGTGGATATAGAGGCTCTAGCAGCTTCGAGATAATATTCAGAAAGTTGGCTTGAGAAAGACATTCGAGATCTTCAGTGTAAAACCGCACATGGCACCGACCATTAAATCGGCGAGCCTAATGAAACCAAATAAGCGCTAGTTGGGCAGTTTGATATGTAACAAAACCTCCGCCCTTCAGAGGCCGGGGATAATACTCAGCGCCAATGACACTATCAAGCTCTCTATAAACGCGATAACTCCACTCAAGCTGTAGGACGTTTCTTTGATATTCAAGATTCAGGGCAACTTCCTACTCGTGTCTATTTCTGTCGATGCTTGAGCGGCGAGGAACGCCCATCCAGAGCACAGGCGCGGTATCTCTCGATGATGCAAACAGATGTAAGAGTGTTTGAGCATTCTTCCTCAACTGATCTGCAATCACTGGCGTAAATCAATAGCACGTGGCCTCCATGCGCAAGAACTTGCGCACTTCCTGATCGAAAAGTCGCTTACTGAAACTGTGCAACCCTTATAACGCGTACCTCGCAGATGAGTGCGCAAGAAGTTGCGCAACACTGTGCAACTTCTTGCGCACATTCACGCCACACTGTCATTTCTGACACGGCATGACGTCGTCAAACACCCATCAAACCTAACTAACACCTGGATAATTCCTGACTTGGCACGAAGCTTGAAATAATACTTCTGCCCACCAGGCAATTCGCTGCTGGGCATTTTTAATTTATGAGGCAAGGAGCATCTTCATGGCGACACCAGCATATATGTCCATTACAGGCACCAAGCAGGGCCTGATCACCGCCGGCGCTTTTACTGCAGACTCGGTTGGCAACACGTTTCAGGAAGGCCACGAAGATCAGGTCATGGTGCAAGGGTTTCAGCATGAAATGATCATCCCGCGCGACCCGCAGTCGGGTCAGCCAACGGGTCAGCGTGTTCACAAGCCGGTCAAGATCACCAAGGTGTTCGACAAGTCTTCGCCATTGTTGCTGGCAGCGTTGACGTCGGGCGAACGCCTGACCGAAATCACTATTCAGTGGTATCGCACCTCGGCAGCGGGCACACAGGAGCACTACTACACCACCAAACTTGAAGACGCGATTATCGTCGACATTAAAGACTACATGCATAACTGCCAGGACCCGTCGAACGCCCACTTCACCCATCTGGAAGACGTGGAGTTCACCTACCGCAAAATCACCTGGACCCACGAGGTATGCGGCACTTCGGGTTCCGATGACTGGCGCTCCCCGGTCACTGGCTAAGTTCGGCTGACCTTTGAAACCTCGGCCGGCGACGCTGGCCGAGTCTGCCCTCGGCATACGCCCCTGATCTTGATCGCAAAGACATCAGGCTTACAGATGCCCCGCCAACTCACATGCCTCCCGATCCGCCTTCGCATTCGCGCCAAAATCTTCAGCCAGCAAATCCACCAGGCCCCGCACCGACGGCAACAATCCCCGGCGAGACGGGAACACCGCATGAATCAGCCCGCTTGGCGGTCGAAAGCCCGGCAGCAACTCCACCAGCCGCCCCTCATGCAACGAATGCCGAACCATGATCTCCGGCATTTGCACCACACCCACCCCCTCAACCGCTGCGCGGTGCAACGCATCCAGATCCGACGTCACAAAGCGCGGCTGATGAGCAACCTCGATCCGCTTATCACCCGGCCCGATCAACGCCCAACGGTGCTCACGGTTCGCCGGTGCCAGATCCATGCTCGGCAGCCCCGCTAGATCCTCCGGCGTTCGAATCGTCCTGCCCTCCAGCAACGACGGGCGAACAACCAACCGCTGGTGGCTCTCGCCCAACACCTTCATTACCAGATTCTCGTCGTCCAGCGGCGGAAAACGCACCCTCAGCGCGATGTCATACCCCTCACCCAACACATCCACCCGACGGTTGCTGCTTTCCACCTGAATCTGCACTTTCGGGTGCAGCACCAGAAACTTCGCGATCGTGTCGCTCACCCCCATCGCACCCAGTGCCGGCGGGCAACTGATGCGCACGATGCCTTGAGGTTCGGACCTCGACTGCTCGACCACCTTCTCCGCTGCATCGGCCTCCATCAGCATCGCCACGCAGTGACGGTAATAATCCAGCCCCACTTCGGTCACCGTAAACTTGCGCGTGGTGCGCTGGATCAGCCGCACCCCGAGCCGATCCTCCAGCTGAGCAATGCGCCGACTGAGCTTGGTCTTTGGCACCTCGATCTTGCGCGCGGCAGCGGCGAACCCCTTGTTCTCCACCACCTGCACGAAGTAGTACAAATCGTTGAAGTCGTACACGGTATGCCGCTCGCCTGGCCGAAAGGGGCTGCGATTGTCGCAGGTTGCCAATGCACTGTCCTGTGCAGCGCTCTCCACGCTCGGGCGCATTGCATTCATCGGCCTGTCGATCCTTGACCTTGCCAACGTGGCAAGGTTAATCCTTACTGGCAATCGCCTTACCGGAGTGTCCACGATGCCCAGTCCCGCAACATTCGATCTGCCGATTACCGGCATGACCTGCGCCAGCTGCGCAGGCCGGGTCGAGCGCGCGTTGCGCAAGGTCCCCGGCGTCCAGGTCGCCACGGTCAACCTCGCCAACGAACGGGCTCACGTCGAGGTCAGCGGGCAGGTCGACCCCGCCCTGCTGCTGGCTGCCGTGGACAAGGCCGGCTATAGCGCCAGCCTTGATCAGGATTCAGCCACCCAGCACGCCGACCAGCGCAAACGCCACAACACCGAGCGCTGGCAGCTGATACCCGCCGTCGTCCTCGCGCTGCCGCTGGTGGTGCCGATGCTGCTGCAACCGCTGGGCGTGCACGGGATGCTGCCGGCGTGGTTGCAGTTCGCCCTGGCAACGCCCGTGCAATTCCTTCTCGGCGCGCGCTTCTACGTCGCCGCCTGGAAAGCCGTGCGTGGCGGTGCGGGCAACATGGACCTGCTCGTCGCGTTGGGCACCAGCGCCGGTTATGGGTTGAGCGTTTACCAATGGCTAAGCGCCGCGCCCGGGACGATGCCGCACCTGTATTTCGAAGCGTCGGCGGTGGTCATCGCGCTGGTCCTGCTCGGCAAATACCTGGAGAGCAACGCCAAGCGCCAGACCGCCAGCGCGATTCGGGCGCTGGAGGCATTGCGCCCTGAACGGGCGATCAAGTGGGTAGACGGGCAGGAAGTGGAGGTCGCCATCAGCGCGCTGAGCGTCGGTGATTGTGTGGTGGTAAAACCCGGCGAGCGCTTCCCGGTGGATGGCGAGGTGCTCGAAGGCCAGAGCCACGCCGACGAAGCCCTGATCAGCGGCGAGAGCCTGCCGGTGCCAAAACAGCCCGGCGACAGGGTCACCGGCGGCGCAATCAATGGCGAGGGTCGCCTGCTGATCAGCACCCGGGCGCTGGGCGCGGAAACAGTGCTGGCGCGCATCATCCGTCTGGTAGAAGCCGCACAGTCAGCCAAGGCGCCGATCCAGAAGCTGGTCGACAAGGTCAGTCGGGTGTTCGTGCCCGTGGTGCTGTTGATCGCCGTCGCAACGCTGGCCGGCTGGCTGATGGTTGGCGCATCGCTGGAGACCGCGTTGATCAACGCCGTCACCGTGCTGGTCATCGCCTGCCCCTGTGCGCTGGGGCTGGCCACGCCGACCGCGATCATGGCCGGCACCGGCGTGGCCGCACGTCACGGCATTCTGATCAAGGACGCCGAAGCCCTGGAACGCGCCCATGAAGTCACCACGGTGGTCTTCGACAAGACCGGCACGCTGACCTCCGGGACGCCGCGCATTGCTCACATGGCCGCGCTCGACGGTGACGAAAACGCCTTGCTGCAACAGGCCGGGGCGCTGCAGCGGGGCAGCGAACACCCGTTGGCCAAAGCAGTGCTGGACGCGACCACCGAGCGGGACCTGAACCTGGAGGCCGTCAGCAATAGCCACGCGCTGGCCGGACGCGGTATTGCCGGGACCCTGCAGGGCCGCGAGCTGGCGCTGGGCAATCGGCGTTTGCTGGAAGAAAGCGGCTTACTGCAAAAAAGCGGCTTGCTGCAGGAAAGCGGCTTGCTGCAGGAAAGCGGCTTGACCGGGGATGCCCTGCACGGGCGGGCTCAGGCCTGGGAAGCCGAAGGCCGCACGCTGTCCTGGCTGATCGAACTGAGCCCGCAGCGTCAGGTGCTCGGCCTGTTTGCCTTCGGCGACACGCTCAAGCCCGGCGCCTTTGAGGCCATCGCGCAACTGAATGCGCGGCACATCAGCAGCCACTTGCTGACGGGTGACAATCGCGGCAGTGCCAGGGTCGTCGCCGAGGCGCTGGGCATCAGCGACGTGCACGCCGAAGTGTTGCCCGCCGAAAAAGCCGCGATTGTCGTGGCGCTGAAGAAAACCGGCGTGGTGGCGATGGTCGGTGACGGCATCAACGACGCCCCTGCTCTGGCCGCGGCCGACATTGGCATCGCCATGGGCGGCGGAACGGACGTGGCCATGCACGCCGCCGGGATCACCCTCATGCGCGGCGACCCACGGTTGATCCCCGCCGCCCTCGACATCAGCCGCAAGACCTACGCGAAGATCCGGCAGAACCTGTTCTGGGCCTTGGTCTATAACCTCATCGGCATTCCGCTGGCCGCGTTCGGCCTGCTCAATCCGGTGCTGGCGGGCGCAGCCATGGCCCTGTCCAGCGTCAGCGTCGTGAGCAACGCCCTGCTGTTGAAAACCTGGACACCCAAAGACGAACCCGAAGACAAACCCGAACACAAGACCAAAGACAAGACCAAAGACACCGGAGACGCGTCATGAACATCGGACAAGCCGCAAAACGCAGCGGCCTGAGCGCCAAGATGATTCGCTATTACGAATCCATCGGCCTGCTGCCGGCTGCCACCCGCACCGACAGCGGCTATCGCCTGTACGGCCCGAACGAGTTGCACACCCTGGCGTTCATCAAACGCTCGCGGGATCTGGGCTTTTCCCTGGAAGAAGTCAGCAAACTGCTGACCCTCTGGCAGGACCGCGGCCGCGCCAGCGCCGACGTCAAGGCGCTGGCCCACAAGCACATCGTCGAGCTCAATCAGAAGATCGAGGAACTGGCCGGGCTGCGCGACACCCTGCAGAATCTGGTCAGCCACTGCCAGGGCGACCGCCGGCCGGACTGCCCGATTCTGGCGGACCTGGCGTCGAATGGCGGTCGCACCGATCAGCCCGCCGCTGATGCTGCGCGCGCAAATTTGGGCGATGGTTGAGACAACTGGCGTTTAGGGGTTTTGCACCCGTTGCAAGGGAATATCAGGAAGCAACCCTGACAGTGGTGCTTAGAGCTCAGGACGGAAGGCGTTTTGAACAATGGTTGGGCTGAATGAGAGGGGGCTGTATCATAAAGCCCATCTCGGTACCTTCTCAGCGGGCTTTGATGAAAATCAACTCGATTGCCTGGCCAACCGTCTGAATTTCAGCTTTGTTTTCCTCTATCTCCATCTCAATCTCGAACTCCTTTTCCACGGCCATCACTAGCTGTACGAGGTCGATTGAGTCAGCGCCCAGGTCGTCGATGAAAGACGATGTCTCGGAAACTTTCCCTTCATCGACATCAAGTTGATTAGCGATTACTTTCTTAACCCTGGAAGCAATACCGGCCCTGTCCATGTCACACCTCTTTTTTCGTTGGTTGAGTACGCTATTTCGAATTCTCCCCCCGATAGCCCTGCCCGACTACTGTCAGAAATGACAGGTTTGGCTCGAAAACCTTGCCATTTCGATGAGTGGCACTGTGTTGCAAGCCCGGCATTCAGTTTTCAAGCCGCACTCATGGGTTTGCTCGCAATCCGCTCAGCGACTTGCGGCACAACGGCGTTTCCGACACTGAAAGTTTCTGCAAGGTTGCCGCATCCAGTCCGAGGCAAAGTCCGTCATGCTGGCATTAAGCACTCACCCGTATCCCGAATACCGGCAATCCGCAAGGGCCCTGATGACTGTCTCAAAGTCTTCGCTATCGTTGGCAGCGAGCAGGTTAAAGGCATTCTCAGGCACCACCCCGCGGGGTTGTATTTCGTTGAGGATGCGTATGACTTCCCGGAATAAAGAGTCCATTCGAGCCTGTGGCAGAATGCACTTTTTGAACCCGGGAACTCCTTATGCAAGTTGAAGCCCTCCAAATTGAAGCAGTCGCCGCGTTCTGCCTGAATCTTCCGGGCGCGCGGGAAGATTACAAATGGGGCGGCGTCAGGGTTTTCTCCATCGCCGACACCAAGATGTTCGCGGTGATGGGCCTGGCCGGAAATGACCTGTCGTTCAAGGTCGGCGCCGAGCTGTTCCTCGGCTACGTCGACCGTCCGGGGGTGCGCCCTGCGCCATACCTGGCTAGGGCCCACTGGATCACCCTGACTTACCCGTTCGCCATGGGCGAGGCGGAGCTGAAGGAGTTGCTGACCCACTCCCACCAACTGGTGGTCGGCAAACTGGCGAAGCGCCGGCAAGTGGCGCTGAAGTTGTGACCGCTCATCCCGCTTTTTCAGGTGAGCCGTTCAGAACAGGTGACGTGAAATCAGTCGACCGCTGAACAGCAGGCGGTCCATCCAGAACAGTTCGTGCAGCAGCACAATCAGCCAGAACACTGATTGGTACGAAAACTTGCGGGTCTTGTGGCGAAACACTTGCTGGGCCAGCAGCGCACCTGGCCAGCCGCCGAGCAGTTCAGTGGCGTGCAGCAGCTTTTCGGGGGTGCGCTGGCCATCGTGCCGCGCCTGCTTCTTGTCATAGCCGTACAAGGCAAACGCGGCAACGCTCATCAGCCCGTAGATCGCCGCCGGTAGCCAGCTGACGCCACTCGTCCAATAGGTGACGACCCCGTAAACCGGCAGGCCGCACAGCAACAGCAGCGCCAGCAGCTTGAGTTTCAGAAAGCGCACGACAGGCGTGCCAGCGGGCCGTCGACCCGGGTTTTGCGGTTCAGAGCGTTGAGTCATCGGAAGATCAGCCCTGCACACTGGACCAGTCAACCCAGCCGAATTGCCAGGTCGCCAGAATCAGCAAACCGAAGGCGATGCGGTACCAGGCGAACACGTCGTAGCTGTGGGTGGCGATGAACTTGAGCAAGGCGCGCACGGCGATCATGGCGAAGATGAATGCGGCGATGAAGCCGATGGCGAACACCGGCAGGTCATCGGGCTGGAACAGGTGGCGGTATTTGTACCCCGAGTACACCGAGGCCGCGATCATGGTCGGCATCGCCAGGAAGAACGAAAACTCGGTGGCCGTCTTGCGCGACAGGCCAAACAGCAGCCCGCCGATGATGGTCGAGCCCGACCGCGAAGTGCCCGGAATCATCGCCAGGCATTGTGCGAAGCCGACCTTCAACGCGTCTACCCAGGTCATCTCGTCCACGGTCTCGGCGTGGACCACATGCTCGCGGCGCTCGGCCCAGAGCATGATGAAGCCGCCCACCACCAGCGCCACGGCCACGGTGATCGGGTTGAACAGGTACTCGTGGATCAGATCGGAAAACAGCACCCCGAGGACCATGGCCGGCAGCACGCCGACGATGAGGTTGAGGGTGAATCGGCGCGCCTCGGGCCGCGTGGGCAAACCGGTCACGACGTCGAGGATCTTGCGGCGAAACTCCCACATCACCGCGAGGATCGCCCCGAGCTGAATAATGATATTGAACGCCATCGCGCGCTCGCCGCCGAAACCGATCAGATCCGCGACGATGATCTGATGGCCCGTGCTGGAAATCGGCAAAAACTCCGTCAGCCCTTCTACAACCCCAAGTATCAGCGCCTGTGCAGCGGTCCAAAGATCCATCATTCCCCCGGCTGGAACCCGCTCATGGCAAGGCTCTCTTGATTTGTATTACAAACTGTTGCGCGAACGATAAACGGTCGCGCGTAAAAAAAGCATGAACGCTGAAGCGGTCTGGTGCGGGCATGAGCGCGGCGATGCTAGCAGACCTTTCTGACGAACGCGCTAGCATGAATACTGGCGCGAAGGCATTGACGTTTGTCTCATCGTCGTTACATTTCCTCTATGAACCCTGCGGGTTTCTCTGGCTGTTTTTCCACTGCCTGTTCGGACGCTTGCGACGCATCATCGCGTCCCACCTCGGGCGATAAAGCGCCTACAATCGCCGACCCGTTTTTCCACCGTTTCCTCAGGAGTTGCCATGTCAGGGCTTGAACTGTTCGCCGCTGCACTCGGTGTCATTGCCGTCTGGCTGACAGTCAAACAGAACCCATGGTGCTGGCCGATCGGCCTGGTCATGGTGTTGCTCTACACCTGGATCTTCTTTGACGTGAAGCTTTACTCCGACATGCTGCTGCAGGTGGTGTACGCCGGGCTGCAAGTGTATGGCTGGTGGCAGTGGACCCGGCGTGGCGCGGTAGACAGCGGCCGCATCGTCACCTCGCTGGGCAGCGGCAGCCTGTTGCTGAGTCTGGCGGCCGGCGCGGTGGTCAGCCTTGTGCTTGGCGCGGCCATGGCCCATTTCACCGACGCTGCACAACCCTGGCTCGACGCCGCACTGACCGGTTACAGCCTGGTGGCCCAGGTCTGGATGGCGCAGAAGCGGGTGCAGTGCTGGCCGCTGTGGATCCTGCTCGACGTGATCTTCGTCGGGCTGTTTCTCTATAAGGCGCTGTACCTCACCGCTGCCCTCTACGCGCTGTTCACCCTGCTCGCCGTGCAAGGCTGGCGGGACTGGCGCGCCGACCCTGGGCTGGCGCGTTGACCGGGATGAAAGTACTGGTACTGACAGGGCCCGAGTCCAGCGGCAAGAGCTGGCTGGCGGAAGAGATTCAGCGGCAGTTCGGTGGCGTGCTGGTGGGCGAGTACGTGCGCCAGTACATCGATGAAGTCCAGCGAGACACCGTTTACGCAGACATCGATGTCATCGCCCATGAACAACTGGCCCGGGAAGACGCCGCCCGGGCGATCAGGCCGGCGCTGCTGATCCTCGACACCCATTTGCTCAGCAACATCCTCTGGAGTCGCACGCTGTTCGACGACAGCCCGGCGTGGCTCGAAACCGCCCTCGCCCAACGCCGGTACGATCTGCACCTGTTGCTGTCACCGGAAGGCGTCGAATGGATCGGCGACGGCCAGCGTTGCCAGCCAGGCCTGGACGAACGCCAGGCATTCTTCGAGGCCAGCCGGCAATGGCTGGTGGCCCACGGGCAGCCTTTCGAGGTGATTGGCGGGAGCTGGAGCGACCGCAGTGAGCGGGCATTGCAGCGGGTCGGCCAGCTGCTTGACGACTGAATGCCTGCACCCCAGACATACGCGCCGGCGGCTAAATCGGCCCGGCGCCTGGTCAACGAATCTGGTGTTTGTGCAGCAAGCGATAGAACGTCGGCCGAGAAATACCGAGCACTTTGGCTGCCACGCTGAGGTTGTCGCTGTGACGGGTCAACACATCGCACAGCGCTTGCCGTTCCGCCCGGGACTTGTATTCATCCAGGGTGGCCATGCTGGAGCTGATTTCCTCTTCGCCCAGCAGCCCGAGATCGAACGCTTCGACCTGCCGCCCTTCCGCCAGCACCAGCCCGCGCCGCACCCGGTTTTCCAGCTCCCGCACGTTGCCGGGCCAGTCGTGCTTGCCCATGGCGACCAGTGCGTCCTGACTGAAATTGCGCGCCCGCCGGCCGGTCTCCCGGCTGTAGAACTGGGCGAAGTGATTGGCCAGCAAGGCCAGATCGCCGTGCCGTTCACGCAAAGGCGAGGTGCCCACCTGCAACACGTTGAGCCGGTAATACAGGTCTTCACGAAAACGCTTCATGCGAATCGCCGCTTCCAGGTCGACATGGGTCGCCGCCAGCACGCGCACATCAACCGGAATCCGCTCGCCCCCCACGTCAATGTGCCGGTCCTGCAGGAACCGAAGCAAGTTCGCCTGGACCTCCAGCGGCAAATCGCCGATCTCGTCGAGAAACAGCGTGCCGCCGTTGGCCTCTTCGATGCGGCCCGCCTTGCGCTGGCGTGTCGCGTCCACGCCATCGACCGGTACGCCGAACAACGCCTCCTGCAGCAAATGCTCTGGCGTCGCCCCGCAGTTGATCGTAATAAAGGGCCGCTCGCGGCGCTGGGACTGCCCATGCAGCGTGCGTGCAATCAATTCCTTGCCCGTACCGCCTTCGCCGCGGATCAGCACCGGCGATTCGGTGGGCGCCAGCTTGCTCAGCAATCGCCGCAACTCGCGCATGGGCCGACTTTCCCCCAGCAGTTGCTGGCCAGGGTTCTCTCCAGCAGGTGCACCGTTGACAGAGCTGGCCCCCTTGGCACGCAGCCGCGCCATGCCGTAGGCACGGCCCAGCGTGACCTGCACTCGGGCAACGTCGAAGGGCAAGGTATGGAAATCGAAGAACCACTCGCAGACGAAATCACCGATGTGCTCGCGGCGCAGGACCTCGCTGCTCAGCACGGCGATCCATTCGGTGTTGCTTCGGGAGATAAGCGACTTGACCACTCCGGGGTGTTCGAAGTGCTCGGGCAGCAGACGGATAAGGCCGACGTCACAGGGACGCAACGCCGCTTCTTCGAGGGTGCAGCTGTCGACATCCCAACCGGCGATGCGCAAGCCGGGAACCAGTTGCAGACATTCCTCGCACGGTTCGACGATCAGCAGGCGGCGTATGGAGGCCAGATCATGCATGTGAGTTTCCTTGGCGCCGGGGTCGCTTAATCATCATGGAGAAAAAGTTCTTATAAACAGTGCCTTGTGAAGGCCGATTGACACCATAGCAAGGATTTTGACGCCCCCTTGGATCGATTCTCTATAAGCCTAAGATCGAAACGTGCTTAGCGCTTGGGTGCGACATCCAACGTTCCTGGCCTTGGAAAGGCTGTCTCATGTGAGTTTGGCCCAGGCGTGGGGAGGAAGCGCGGCTTTAGCACCGATTAAAATAAATCAGGAAATTTCAGGAATGGGTGTGACTCAGTCGAGGGGGACGGTCATCAGTACAAGTAGGAACACCAGTAACCACCGAGCGAAACGCCCGCCGCCGGTGCACAACGGATACGGGCACTTTGAGGACAGTCCATGAACGCCCCCTTGCGCTTCAACGATGCTTTGCTGATTGCCGGCCACGCCTTCGAACCCTTCCAGTGTGTGGCCTGGGCCCCGCAGGATGGCAACGGCGAGCTGAGCCTGACCGTCGTCGACCGCACCAGTACCCGCATTGGCCGCAAGCAGATCCCGAGCAGCGCCTACTCCGATCCGAAACAACTGGCGCAGTTTCTCGAACAGGCCCGTGCCGAGATCAGCGGTGAAGGCTACAGCCTTGAGCCGTGGACCATGCCTGCCTGAATCCCCGCTGATGAAACACCTGCCGACGAAGGGTTATCAGCAGTCGTCGATGTGGCGGTAGTCAGCGTTTAGCTGCGCGGCAATGTCCCGGGCGCGGCCCAGTCGAATGGGGCCGCGCTCGATGTCGATCAGCAGCACGGGGCCGCTGAACAGGGTCAGTGCGGGCATGTCCTTGACGCGCCCATCCGTGAGAATCAGCACCCGTTGCTGTTCCGCCGGGCAGCGCTTGTTCCGCTTTGCCGACCAGTCCCCCGCTTGATGGATTGCATCCGACAGCGGCGTGCCGCCCCCCGCACCCAGCGCGTCGAGCCAGGGCTGTAACGCAGCGCTGGCTTTCAGGCCCTGATGCTGCCAGCGCGGGCCCTTGCCGCTGGCGGTGAGCAACGCCAGTCTGGCGCGCTGCCGATACGCGTCGTCGAAAACCCCCGCCAACAAACCCTTTGCCTGACTCAACGCCTGATTACGCCGGGTCGATGCCGACGTGTCGACGATCACCAGCCAGAGCTGCTCCGGCCGGCGACTGCGGGGTTGGTGTACCAGATCGCTGCGCACCCGAGGGCGGCCGCGGAGCAAGGTCGGCAACCAGGCGATCGCCCCCTTGGCACCCGCGCGGGCAGCGCCGCTTCGGCCGCCGCCCAGGGTGCCCGGTCGAGGGCTGGCATTCGCCCCCTTCGACAGGCGGGGGCGAATGCCTAGGGCTTTTTTGGCCAGTGGGGCACTTCTTTGCGAATGCCGGCCTGCACGGAGCGAGCGGGCAACTCTCCCCAACTGCCCTCGCCTTTTTCTGCTGAATCCTGCTGCGGCTGAGCACCGTCGTCGGGCTTCGGCGGACGTTGCTCTGCGGCCGCAGGCGGTTGGGACTGATGGGGCGGCTGGGGTTCGCGCCGACGGTGGCGCAAGGCGAAATCGGCCACGGCGTCGATGTCCGCCTCGGTGATATTTACACCGCCGCGCCAGGCGGCATGGGCTCGGGCTGCCCGCAACCAGACCAGATCTGCCCGCAAACCATCAACCCCGGCCGCAAAGCAACGCTCGGTGATCAGGTCCAGACTGACGTCATCCAGTTCAATGCTCGGCAACAGGCCCCGGGCGGTTTCGCAACGGGCTTTCAACGCCTGCTGTTGCGGGGCCCACTGCTCACAGAACGCTTCAGGCGCGGCGTCGAAATCCAGCCGACGGCGAATGATCTGCCCGCGTTGCGCCGGGATCGTTTGTCCGCTCAACGCCACGTTCAGACCGAAACGGTCGAGCAGCTGCGGGCGCAGTTCGCCTTCCTCCGGGTTCATGGTGCCGATCAGCACAAAGCGCGCTGCGTGGCGATGGGACAGGCCATCTCGCTCCACCAGATTGATCCCGCTGGCGGCCACGTCCAGCAGCAGATCAACCAGATGGTCGGGCAGCAGATTGACCTCATCGACGTACAGCACACCGCCGTCCGCCTTGGCCAGGACCCCTGGCGAGAATACCGCGCGGCCTTCGCCCAGCGCCGCGTCAAGGTCCAGCGTACCGACCAGACGCTCTTCGGTCGCACCCAGCGGCAGCGTCACGAACTGACCGCTGGCCAGCAGATCCGCCAGCCCTCGGGCCAGGGTCGATTTGGCCATGCCACGCGGCCCCTCGATCAATACCCCGCCGATTTTCGGGTCGATGGCGGTGAGGCACAGGGCGAGCTTCAGGTCATCGGCACCGACGACGGCGGCCAGGGGGAAATGGGGGGTGTCGGTCATGTTCGATTCTCGTCAAGCCAGGGGTCAGTCATGTCGTTCAAGCCGGTCAGGCGCCTTTGCAGACTGCCCGGCAGGCGTTCTTCCTGGGTCATGACTCTTCGATGTCCAGCAACAGGTTCTCCAGCGCTTCACGGTACTCGCCCGGTTCCTGCCACAAGCCACGCTGCTGCGCTTCGAGCATGCGCTCGGTCATGTCCCGCAGCGCGTCGGGGTTGTGCTGCTGGATGAACTCGCGGGTCGAGGCATCCAGCAGATAGGCATCGGCCAGCAGCGCGTATTGGTGATCGTCGATCAGCTCGGTGGTGGCGTCGAAGGCAAACAGGAAATCCACCGTCGCCGCCATCTCGAACGCGCCCTTGTAGCCGTGGCGCTTGACCCCTTCGATCCACTTCGGATTGGCCGCCCGCGAGCGCACCACCCGGTTGAGCTCTTCCTTCAACGTACGGATCTTCGGCAGATCAGGCTGGCTGTGGTCGCCGTGATAGCTGGCGACCTTCTCGCCCGACAGGCTTTCCACCGCCGCCAACATGCCGCCCTGGAACTGGTAGTAATCGTTGGAATCCAGCAGGTCGTGTTCGCGGTTGTCCTGATTCTGCAGCACTGCCTGGACCTGGCTCAGCCGTTTGGCGAAACCGTCACGGGCCGGCGTGCCTTCGTCGCTGCCGCCGTAGGCGTAGCCGCCCCAGTTCAGGTAGACCTCGGCGAGGTCTTCGCGGCTCTGCCACAAGCGCCCGTCGATGGCGTTCTGCACACCCGCGCCGTACGCCCCCGGTTTGGCACCGAAGATGCGCCAGCCGGCCTGCTTCGCCGCTTGCTCGGCATCCAGACCGTCGCGCTGCAATTGCTCGCGCTCCTGGCGCACGCGGGCGGCCAGCGGGTTCATGTCGTCGGGCTCGTCCAGTGCGGCGACGGCCTGCACCGCCGCGTCGAACAGACGAATCAGGTTGGCGAACGCATCACGGAAGAAACCGGAGACCCGCAGGGTGACGTCGACCCGCGGCCGATCAAGCAGGCTCAGTGGCAAGATTTCGAAATCGTCCACCCGCTGACTGCCCGTCGCCCACACCGGGCGCACGCCCATCAGGGCCATGGCCTGGGCGATATCGTCGCCGCCGGTGCGCATGGTGGCCGTGCCCCAGACCGAAAGCCCCAGTTGACGTAAATAGTCACCATGATCCTGTAAGTGCCTCTCCAGCAACAGATTGGCTGACTGGAAGCCAATGCGCCACGCGGTCATGGTCGGCAGGTTACGGACGTCCACAGAGAAGAAATTGCGCCCGGTGGGCAGCACGTCCAACCGTCCGCGACTGGGCGCGCCGCTCGGGCCGGCGGGGACAAAGCGACCGCCTAGCGCGTTGAGCAGGTTCGTCATTTCGGCAGGGCCGCAGGCGTCCAGGCGCGGGATCACTACCTCATAAATAGACTGAACAACATCGAACAAGCCTTTGTTATCAAAGTGATTACCGAGCAGGGAGCCGCTGGCAATCTGCTCAATCAGTTGCGCTGCCAGCAGCTCCAGCCGCTCGCGGGTATCACCCGTGGTGCGCCAGGGGTCAGCACTGACCTCATGTAACGCCTGAGGTTTATCACCGGTCCATGGCGCGCCAAGATCACAGTCCAGCGGATCGAAATCCAGCGCCAGCGCCTGGCTCAATCCCCGCAGCAGGCTGGCCTGGCCGCCGCGACCATCACCCCGAGGCACGCGCACCATCGCCAGCAGCGTGTCGATGCGAAGCCGCCCGGTGGGCGATTCGCCGAACACGTGCAGGCCATCGCGGATCTGCGATTCCTTCAGGTCACACAGATAGGTGTCCAGCCGCGGCAGCCACACCGCGGCGTCGGCCTCGCTGTTGGCATCCCCGTCCATGGCCAGCTCGCGGTCGATGTGGGTTTCGCGGACCAGCCTGAGAATGTCTTTCTGCAGTTCCCGGGCACGGCGCGGATCGAGCAGCTGCGCCTCGTAGTATTCGTCCGCCAGCACTTCAAGGTCGCGCAATGGACCGTAGGTTTCGGCGCGGGTCAGCGGCGGCATCAGGTGGTCGATGATCACTGCCTGGGTGCGGCGCTTGGCCTGGGCGCCCTCGCCCGGATCGTTGACGATGAACGGGTAGATATTCGGCATCGGGCCGAGGATCGCGTCCGGCCAGCAGTGCTCGGACAGGCCGACGCCTTTGCCCGGCAGCCACTCCAGATTGCCGTGCTTGCCGACGTGGATGACGGCGTGGGCGCCATAGCGTTTGCGCAGCCAGAAATAAAATGCCAGATAGCCGTGGGGCGGGACCAGATCGGGGTCGTGATACACCGCACTGTGGTCTACGTTGTAGCCCCGCGCCGGTTGAATGCCGACGAAGGTCATGCCGAAACGCAGGCCGGCGATCATCATCCGCCCGCCCCGGCACATGGGGTCGGTGTCAGGGGCTCCCCATCGCGCGATGACGGCATCGCGATTGGCTTGCGGCAAGGCCTGAAACGCCGCCAGGTACTCGTCCATGGCCATGCTCTGGTGGCACGGCCGCTGATCGAGGCTGTCCGGGTCGTTGGTGACGCCACCGAGCAACGCGTGAATCAGTGCGGTGCCGGTCTCGGGCAAGTCCTCGACCGGGTAACCCTCGGCCTGCATGGCCTTGAGGATGTTCAGCGCGGCCGCCGGCGTGTCGAGGCCGACGCCGTTGCCGATGCGCCCGTCGCGGGTCGGGTAGTTCGCCAGAATCAACGCCACGCGCTTGTCGGTGTTGGCGGTGCGGGCCAGCAGCACCCAACGCCGGGCCAGTTCAGCGACGAAATCCATACGCCCCGGCTGGGCGCGGTAGCAGACCACGTCGGACTGGCTGCGCTCGCTGTGCCAGGCCAGGTCCTTGAAGCTGATCGGCCGGCTGATGATGCGCCCGTCCAGTTCCGGCAACGCGATGTGCATGGCCAGATCGCGAGCCCCCAGGCCCTGGGCGCTGGTCTGCCAGGCCGGTTCGTTGTCCTGGGCGCAAATGGCCTGAATGACCGGAATGTCCCGGCGAAACGGCCGCACATCCGGCGCTTCCGGGCTGGATTGAGCAAAGCCCGTGGTGTTGAGAATGACCTCGCACTCCACCTCGTCGAGCCAATCCTGTATCGCGCTCATGCAGCCGGCTTCCTTGAGGCTGGCGACGGCAATCGGCAACGGGTTCAGGCCCTGGGCCGACAAGCGCTGGCAGAACACATCGATGAACCCGGTGTTGGCCGCTTGCAGGTGGGAGCGGTAGAACAGCACGGCAGCGACCGGCTGATCCGCGCGCCAGTCGGCCTGCCAGCGGGCCAGGTCGGCGTTGGCGTTCTGCGGGTGATAAATCACGGTGCGCGGCAGGGTCTGCGGCTCGGCCCAGGCATAGTCCCCGCCCAGCCAGCGGGTGGCGATGAAGTTAAACAGCGACTGCGCGTTGTGCTTGCCGCCCTGACGAAGGTAGTGCCAGAGCCGCTCGCGGTCTTCGGCGGACTCCGTGCTGTGCGCGCTCAGCTCGGGGTCCGGCCGATCACAGCCCGGCACCAGAATCAGCTTCACCCCTTTCGCCGCCAGTTCCACCAGCCGCTCGACGCCGTAACGCCAGTAGCCGATGCCGCCGTGCAGGGAAATCAGGATGACCTTGGCGTGGCGCAGCACCTCGTCGACGTACAAATCCACCGATGCATGGTTTTGCACCTGCATCGGATTGGCCAGGCGCAGGCTCGGGTAGTCGTCCGGCAGTTGCTGCGCGGTTTCGGCCAGCAGGGCCAGATTCGAGTCGGCGCTGCACAGGATCACCAGCTCGGCGGGCGTCTGGCCCAGGTCAGCGATGTTGTCGTCAGGAACGAAGCCGCCGGGCTGAGTACGCAGCAGGTGCATGGTTAGCCTTTGATCCCAGAGACCGCGTCGCGCAATGAGACCGCGTTGCGCAATTGCGCTTCAAGGACGTTGGCGTCCAGTTCCTGGCCGATCAGCACCAGGTGGGTTTCGCGGGCTTCGTCTGCTTTCCAGGCGCGGTCGAAATGCTTGTCGAAGCGTGTACCGACGCCCTGGACCAGCAGGCGCATGGGTTTGCCGGGAATGGCGGCGAAGCCTTTGACCCGCAGGATGCCGTGCTGGACGACGGCCTGGGTCAGGGCATCGAGCAACAGCGACTCATCGGCCTGGGGCAGCGTGATGGAAATCGAGTCGAAGGCATCGTGGTCGTGATCATCATGATCGTCGCCTTCGTGGTGATCGTGGTGGGTCTTGCGGCCATCGATGTGCAGCTCGGATTCCGCGCCCAGGCCCAGCAACACGCTGATCGGCAGCTGGCCCCGGTTCGCTTCGACGATCTTCACCGCCGGCGGCAGCTCTTCGGAAACTTCGGCACGCACGGCGGCCAAAGCGTCGGCGTCGAGCATGTCGGCCTTGTTCAGCACCACCAGATCGGCGCTGGCCAGTTGGTCGGCGAACAGCTCGTGCAACGGCGATTCGTGGTCCAGGTTAGGGTCAAGCTTGCGCTGGGCGTCGACCTGATCCGGGAACGCGGCGAAGGTGCCGGCGAGCACGGCCGGGCTGTCGACCACGGTGATCACGGCATCGACGGTGCAGGCGTTGCGGATTTCCGGCCACTGGAAGGCTTGCACCAGCGGCTTGGGCAGGGCCAGGCCCGAGGTTTCGATGAGGATGTGATCGAGGTCGCCGCGACGGGCGACCAGTTCCTGCATCACCGGGAAGAACTCTTCCTGAACGGTGCAGCACAGGCAGCCGTTGGCCAGTTCGTACACGCGACCCACTGCTTCTTCTTCGGTGCAGCCGATGGTGCATTGCTTGAGGATGTCGCCGTCGATGCCCAGTTCGCCGAATTCGTTGACAATGACGGCGATGCGTCGGCCTTCGGCGTTGTCCAGCATGTGCCGCAGCAAGGTCGTTTTGCCCGAGCCGAGAAAGCCGGTGACGATGGTGACGGGAAGTTTGGCCAGTGTTTTCATCGGTTGCCCTCAGGCATGCGGCAGGGCAACGAGGACGAAAACCTCGCAGGCCGGCGGAAGCAGGCGCGCGGTTCGATTCGCCACCGGATCACCCCGCCCGGTTGTAGTGGAATTCCTCGGCCGCTGGCAGGCGGTCCGATTCGAGGCAGGTCTCCTGGCTCACGGCGGCCGGTCGCTGACAGGCATCGTCAGGCGACTGGCATTCATCGCGCCTTCCCGCTCGCGCAGTGGCTGTGCAATGAAGCGGTCCGTTTACAGTTGCGGGGGCAGCTGCGGCTTGAAACCGCATTCCCTTCTTAGCGCCGGTGGTCTTAATAAAGACGGCCAGCGAACCTCAAGTGCGCAAGGCTACGCAGTGACTGGAAGTCGGTCAATCGCGCTGTTGCAATGATTGCCACGCCAATTGACGCACCGATCGCTGCATCGATTGACCTACCGACCGACGCGTCGATTGACGCGTCAAACAGCCCGTGGTCTCCTACACACCTTGTTACGGGTGCCCTTCACAGGGTGAAACGGGAAACCGGTGCGTGCAGACCTTCGGGTGTGCATCAGTCCGGTGCTGCCCCCGCAACGGTAAGCGAGTGAAGAATCAGATCCACTGTGTCGGCAACGACATGGGAAGGGGATTCTTGAAGGCACGACGGTTGTAAAGGCTGTTGCATGTGCCCCTCGCGAGCCCGGAGACCGGCCCGACAACGTACCATAACAACCCGCGGTGGGCGGGCGCTGTTGAGCACTGCCGGCACTCGCCTGCGGTGTCTTCGCGCCTTTCCGTCCGCTGAATCCATTTCAGAGGGAAGCGCCATGTCCATCAGCACACCCCGCCAGACGTCCGGCACCACCACAACCACCACATCAGTCGTTACCGCCGCACAAAGCCAGCGCCTTGTCGCCGCCGTCAGCGCGATGTTTCTCGGGGCGTTTCTGGTCTACTTCGCCGGCTTCTCCCACATCGATGCGGTGCACAACGCGGCACACGACACCCGTCACAGCTCCGCCTTCCCTTGCCATTGAGACCTGCCGCCATGTTCAAGCGAATCGCGCAAACGGCCGGGTTCACCGGACTGCTCGCGGCCCTGCTGCTGACGCTGCTGCAAAGCTTCTGGGTCGCGCCCTTGATCCTGGAGGGAGAGGCCTACGAGGAAGCCCCCGCCGCCGAGCTGCATGAGCATGCCGAGGGCGCCATGGCCGGTCACGTCCATGACGAAGCGGCGTGGGAGCCCGAAAACGGCTGGCAGCGCGTGCTGTCGACGGCGGGCGGCAATCTGGTGGTGGCAGTCGGTTTCGCTCTGATGCTGGCGGCGCTGTACACCCTGCGCACGCCGAGCCGTGCCCGCGAAGGCGTGCTGTGGGGATTGGCCGGTTATGCCGTGTTCGTGCTGGCGCCGACCCTCGGCCTGCCGCCCGAACTGCCGGGTACCGTCGCGGCGGACCTGACGCAACGGCAGATCTGGTGGGTCGGCACTGCCGCTTCCACGGCTGTGGGCCTGGCGCTGATGGTGTTTGCCAAACACTGGCTGCTGAAGGCAGTGGGTGCGGTGATTCTGGTGGTGCCGCACATCGTCGGCGCGCCGCAACCGGCGGTGCATTCGGCACTGGCGCCGGAAGCCCTGGAAGCGCAATTCAAGATCGCGTCGCTGCTCACCAATGCTGTGTTCTGGATCGCCCTGGGCTGGATCAGCGCCTGGCTGTTTCGTCGCAGTGACGCACCCGGGACGCAAACCGGTTTGAATCACGCCCTGTGAATGAGCGGCCTGTGAGTGATTCGTGCGACCGGCCGCTGTGGGTGGTGGGCCTGGGCTGCCAGCGCGGTTGTTCGGCGCTGGAGCTTCGGCAGTTGATGGAGAATGGTTTGCAGGCGTGTCGGCTCAAGGTCGAAGACATTGCTGCCCTCGCCTCCATTGACGGCAAGTCGGCTGAAGCGGGAATGCTGGAACTGGGCCATGGGTTGGGCCTGACGGTCGGCTTTTTCAGTGCGGCTGATCTGGCGGCTTACGAGGCACAGCTGACTTACCGCTCGGACATCGCCTTTGACCGCACCGGCTGTTACGGCGTGGCGGAGAGTGCGGCGTTGGCGATGGCGACGCAGTTGACCGGGTCGCCGGCGTCATTGGTCATCCCCCGCCGCAAAAGTCCACACGCGACATTTGCGCTGGCGACCGCAAACGTTAGGGCTGGCTCAACCTCGTAGGACCGGCTCAAACTCTCGGACCGGCTTTAGCCGGGAAGGCGTCAGTCGTCACACAGCAGATTTTGATGGTGTACTCGAGGGCCCCTTCCCGGCTAAAGCCGGTCCTACGACACACCGCGTACCCTCGTAGGACCGGCTTTAGCCGGGAAGGCGTCAGTCGTCAGACGGCAGATTTTGATGGTGTACTCGAGGGCCACTTCCCGGCTAAAGCCGGTCCTACAGAAGTAAACCGCGTGCATCAGCGACAAGCATCCGGCGAACCATCGCTCCGATGAACACCAATCAGGACACCCCATGACCGTTTTTTTCATCGGCGCCGGCCCTGGCGATCCGGACCTGATCACTGTCAAAGGCCAGCGGCTGATCCGCTCCTGCCCGGTGATCATCTACGCCGGCTCGCTGGTGCCTGAAGCGGTGCTGGAAGGTCATCAGGCGGTTCAGGTCACCAACAGCGCTTCATTGCACCTGGAGCAGATCATCGAGCTGATGAAATCCGCTCATGCACAGGGCCAGGATGTGGCGCGCGTGCATTCCGGCGATCCGAGCCTGTATGGCGCCATCGGCGAGCAGATCCGCTGCCTGCGCGAGTTACAGATTCCCTTCGAAATCATTCCGGGCGTCACCGCCACCGCTGCATGCGCCGCACTGCTTGGCACAGAATTGACGCTGCCTGACATTTCCCAGAGCGTGATCCTGACCCGCTATGCCGATAAAACCGACATGCCCGAGGGCGAAAGCCTCGGTGATCTGGCGCGGCATCAGGCGACGATGGCGATCCATCTGGGGGTCAACAACCTCGGCAGGATCGTCGCCGAGCTGACCCCACACTATGGCGCGGATTGCCCGATTGCCGTGGTCCATCGCGCCAGCTGGCCGGATCAGGATTGGGTCACCGGCACCCTGGCGGACATCGAGGAGAAGGTGCGGCTCAAGGGATTCCGCCGCACCGCGCTGATTCTGGTAGGCCGGGTGCTGGGCAACGACGTGTTCAGCGAATCATCGCTGTATCGCGCGGGCCATGCCCATGTGTTCAGGCCCTAGATCCTGGCTGCGAACGTGTACATCTGTAGGAGCCGGCTTGCTGGCGAACATGGCGAGTCAGTCGATGAAGATATCGCCTGACACGACGCTTTCGCCAGCAAGCCGGCTCCTACAGTCGGATTCAGCGGAGATCAGTGAGATTGGGTGGCCAAACTGCTAATAAAGGCGCCCACAAAAAAGCCCCGAACCAGTCGGGGCTTTGCTTGCAACACCATCACTTCTCAGTAATACGCGTTTTCTTTCTGGGTGTGGTCGGTCACGTCACGCACACCGGTCAGCTCGGGAATACGCTCCAGCAGCGTGCGCTCGATGCCTTCCTTGAGCGTCACATCCGCCTGGCCGCAACCCTGGCAGCCGCCGCCAAACTGAAGAATGGCGACATTCGCCTCATCTTCTTCCACGACCTCGATCAGGGTCACCTGGCCGCCATGACTGGCCAGCCCCGGGTTGATCTCGGTCTGCAGGTAGTAATTGATGCGTTCATTGATCGGGCTGTCGGCGTTGACCATGGGCACTTTGGCGTTTGGCGCCTTGATGGTCAGTTGGCCGCCCATGCGATCGGTAGCGTAATCGACGACGGCGTCATCCAGAAAGGCTTCGCTGAATGCGTCGATCCAGGCGGTGAAGCTTTTCAGGCCGATGGCCGTGTCTTCAGGTTTTTCTTCGCCCGGCTTGCAGTAGGCAATGCAGGTTTCAGCGTATTGGGTGCCAGGCTGGGTAATAAACACGCGGATGCCGATGCCGGGTGTGTTCTGCTTCTCGAGCAGATCGGCCAGGTAATCGTGGGCGGCATCAGTAATCGTAATAGCGGTCATGAAAATTCCTCGCAGACGTGGGACGGAGTTTACGCCAATCAACTGCGCCTGACAAAGCCCTAGTGTTTTAGTCGGGTAAGTGACCCGACCACCACGCGGCGACTGTCAGGACAGCGCCGCCTCCTTGCTCGCCCGTCTCTGGTCCAGCCAGCCCTTCATGCGACGGTACAAGCCCTTCTCGATCCACTCGTAACTCAGCCACGCGCCCATCGCAATGACCGGCACACACACGGCAAACACCAGATACGGGTTCAGGCCGTAACGCTCGCTGACCAGCCAGCCCGCATACAACACCAGCACGTGGAGCAGGTACACCGAGTAAGAGCAGTCGCCCATGACTTTCAGCAAACGGTAGCCGCGCAGGTAGGGTTCGAGGGAGATGCAGGCCACCACAATCACCGCACTCGGCAGCCCCCAATTGACGATGCGCGGCGCCGGTTGCAGATGGTCGATGGTGAACAGCGCAGCGCCAATGGCAATTAACGGCAACCACAGCCGTTCGCTGATCCAGCCGCGGCGATACATCACGCCGACGAAGATGCCGAGCAGGAACTCATAGACGATGTCGTTGGCGTAGAACCGGCTGACCAGACCCGAACGGCCCAGCACGTCGGTAATGGCAAACAGCGCCGCTGCCAGAATCAACGGGCGCAGACGTTGCTGAAACAGGAAGACCATGGAGAACAGCACGTAGAACAGCATCTCGTAATTCAGCGTCCAGCCGACATTGAGGGTGGGATAGAGGCCGTAGCCGCCTGGGTTTTCCGAAGGGATGAACAACAGCGAGAGGACAAAGCTCTGCCAGTCGACGACCTGGTGGGGCAGCAGCGGTTGAGCAACGAGGACCAACAGGCCCATTACCAGCGTGTAAAGCCAGTACGCGGGCACGATACGAATGACACGGTTGAGCATGAAACGGCCGGCGGGGATGTCTTTGTCCACCGTTGACAAGTAGATCACCAGACCACTGATGACGAAAAAAATGTCGACACCGACGGCGCCTTTTTCAGTGAAAAAACGGCCGACCGGCCCACTCGGATGGAAGTCGAAAAAAATCTGCATGAAGTGGTGACACACAACAGCCCATGCGGCGAGCGCCCGCAGGGCTTGAACCGAAATCAACATCTGCAACCTCTTGCTTCGTCTGGATTGACCTTCAGCCCCACCCTCTAAAAGAGCGGGTCCCAAAGAACGACTCACGAAGGTCCGACTGGCAAAGTTGCATAAAGGTTCGGCGCCACTGACGGGCTGCATAATGGCTGCGCGCCATGTCTGACAAGGGTTTCAACGTTTCGGACAGCATCCGTAGGCCTGACCCCTAGAGCAGCGTTTCGCAAAACCTGCAGGAGCCGGCTTGCTGGCGAACGCGATCGCGCACGCACATTGCCGTTGGGTGAAACGGCGGGTTCGCCAGCAAGCCGGCTCCTACGGGGTGAACGTCGGCGCTTGCATCAGTCCCATGCACTGGCATCGCGCAGGTTAAAGATGAGTGCCCGCGCAACATGAGCCAAATTCATGTAAATCCGGGAATGATTTGAATCCGCGCAGGTTTGCTATTATTTCGCACTTTTCAGCGCCACTTTATTTCGTACTTCTTCGTCCGGGTAACCTCATGTCAGATCGCAGCGCGCGTCTTCAAGCACTCCAGCAGGCTCTTCAACAGCGAATCCTGATCCTCGATGGCGGCATGGGCACGATGATCCAGAGCTATCGGCTGGAGGAAGAAGACTACCGCGGCAAGCGTTTTGCCGACTGGCCGAGCGACATCAAGGGCAACAACGACCTGTTGATCCTGACCCGGCCTGACGTGATTGGCGCGATCGAAAAGGAATATCTCGACGCCGGCGCCGACATTCTCGAGACCAACACCTTCAACGCCACCCAGGTGTCCCAGGCCGACTACGGCATGGAAGCGCTGGTCTATGAACTGAACGTGGAAGGCGCGCGCCTGGCTCGCCAGGTTGCCGACGCCAAGACCCTTGAAACCCCCGACAAGCCGCGCTTCGTCGCCGGCGTCCTCGGCCCGACCAGCCGCACCTGCTCGCTGTCGCCGGACGTCAACAACCCCGGCTACCGCAACGTGACCTTCGACGAACTGGTGGAGAACTACACCGAGGCCACCAAAGGCCTGATCGAAGGCGGTGCGGACATGATCCTCATCGAAACCATCTTCGACACCCTCAATGCCAAAGCAGCGATCTTTGCCGTTCAGGGCGTGTTCGACGAGCTGGGTTTCGAGCTGCCGATCATGATTTCCGGGACCATCACCGACGCCTCCGGCCGCACCCTCTCCGGCCAGACCACCGAAGCGTTCTGGAACTCCGTGCGCCACGCCAAGCCGATTTCCGTGGGCCTCAACTGCGCGCTCGGCGCCAGCGAGCTGCGGCCGTACCTGGAAGAGCTGTCGAACAAGGCCGAGACCCATGTGTCGGCGCACCCCAACGCCGGCCTGCCCAACGAATTCGGTGAGTACGACGAGGCCCCGGCAGAGATGGCCAAAGTCGTCGAAGAGTTCGCCCAGAGCGGATTCCTCAACATCGTCGGCGGTTGCTGCGGCACCACGCCGGCGCACATCAAGGCCATCGCCAACGCCGTCGCGCCCTATGCGCCGCGCCCGATTCCGGAAATCCCGAAGGCTTGCCGCCTGTCCGGTCTGGAGCCGTTCACCATCGATCGCAGCTCGCTGTTCGTCAACGTCGGCGAGCGCACCAACATCACCGGTTCTGCACGCTTCGCCCGCCTGATCCGTGAAGATAATTACACCGAAGCCCTGGAAGTCGCCCTGCAGCAGGTCGAAGCCGGCGCCCAGGTGATCGACATCAACATGGACGAGGGCATGCTGGATTCGAAGAAGGCCATGGTGACCTTCCTCAACCTGATTGCCGGCGAGCCGGACATCTCTCGCGTGCCGATCATGATCGACTCGTCGAAATGGGAAGTCATCGAAGCCGGCCTCAAGTGCATCCAGGGCAAGGGCATCGTCAACTCGATCAGCATGAAAGAAGGCGTCGAGCAGTTCATCCATCACGCAAAACTGTGCAAGCGCTACGGCGCAGCGGTAGTCGTGATGGCCTTCGACGAAGCCGGCCAGGCCGACACCGAGGCGCGCAAGAAAGAAATCTGCAAGCGCTCCTACGACATTCTGGTCAACGAAGTGGGCTTCCCGCCGGAAGACATCATTTTCGACCCGAACATCTTCGCCATCGCCACCGGCATCGAAGAGCACAACAACTACGCCGTCGACTTCATCAATGCCTGCGCCTACATCCGCGACGAACTGCCGTACGCACTGACGTCGGGCGGCGTGTCCAACGTGTCCTTCTCGTTCCGCGGCAACAACCCGGTGCGCGAGGCGATTCACTCGGTGTTCCTGCTGCATGCGATCCGCAACGGCCTGACCATGGGCATCGTCAACGCCGGCCAACTGGAGATCTATGACCAGATCCCGGCCGAGCTGCGCGACGCGGTGGAAGACGTGGTGCTCAACCGTACGCCGGAAGGCACCGACGCGCTGCTGGCCCTCGCTGACAAATACAAGGGCGACGGCTCGGTCAAGGAAGCGGAAACCGAAGAGTGGCGCGGCTGGGAGGTCAACGAGCGCCTCAAGCACGCGCTGGTCAAGGGCATCACCACGCACATCGTCGAAGACACCGAGCTGTCGCGCCAGTCGTTCAAGCGCCCGATCGAGGTCATCGAAGGCCCGCTGATGGCCGGCATGAACGTGGTCGGCGACCTGTTCGGCTCGGGCAAGATGTTCCTGCCGCAAGTCGTTAAATCCGCCCGTGTGATGAAGCAGGCCGTGGCGCACCTGATCCCTTTCATTGAAGAGGAGAAAGGCGACAAGCCCGAGGCCAAAGGCAAGATTCTCATGGCGACGGTCAAGGGCGACGTCCACGACATCGGCAAGAACATCGTCGGCGTGGTACTGGGCTGCAACGGTTACGACATTGTCGACCTCGGCGTGATGGTGCCGGCGGAGAAAATCCTGCAGGTCGCTCGCGAGCAGAAGTGCGACATCATCGGGCTGTCAGGCCTGATTACGCCGTCGCTGGACGAAATGGTCCACGTTGCCCGCGAGATGCAGCGTCAGGACTTCCATCTGCCGCTGATGATCGGCGGCGCGACCACGTCCAAAGCGCACACAGCGGTGAAGATCGAGCCCAAGTACAGCAACGACGCGGTGATCTACGTCACCGACGCCTCCCGCGCCGTGGGCGTGGCGACGCAGCTGCTGTCCAAAGAACTGAAAGCCGGATTCATCGAGAAGACCCGCGCCGAATACGTCGAAGTGCGTGAGCGCACCTCCGCCCGCAGCGCCCGCACCGAACGCCTGAGCTACGGCGCGGCCATCGCCAAGAAACCGCAGTTCGACTGGGCCAGCTATCAGCCGGTGAAGCCGACGTTCACCGGGGTCAAGGTGCTGGAAGACATCGACCTGAACGTGCTGGTGGATTACATCGACTGGACGCCGTTCTTCATTTCCTGGGACCTGGCCGGCAAATACCCGCGCATCCTCACCGACGAAGTGGTGGGCGAAGCGGCCACCTCGCTGTTCAAGGACGCCCGGGAACTGCTGCGCAAACTGATCGACGAGAAGCTGATTCGCAGCCGCGCCGTGTTTGGCTTCTGGCCGGCCAATCAGGTCGATCACGATGACATTCAGTTGCTCGACGACAACGGCGCGCCACTGGCCAGACTGCATCACCTGCGCCAGCAAATCATCAAGACCGACGGCAAACCGAACTTCTCCCTGGCCGACTTCGTGGCGCCCCAGGGCAGCGGCGTGACCGATTACGTCGGCGGCTTCATCACCACCGCCGGCATCGGCGCGGAAGAGGTGTCGAAGGCGTATCAGGACAAGGGTGACGACTACAACGCGATCATGGTCAAGGCGTTGGCGGATCGGCTGGCCGAGGCCTGCGCCGAGTGGCTGCACCAGCAGGTGCGCAAGGAATATTGGGGCTATGCCCGCGACGAGCAGTTGGGCAACGACGAGCTGATCAAGGAGCAATACACCGGCATCCGCCCTGCCCCGGGCTACCCGGCCTGCCCGGACCATACCGAGAAAGGCGTGCTGTTCGACCTCCTCGATCCGGCCCAGGGCGACGGCAAACCGGGCGTCAGCGGCGTGTTCCTCACCGAGCACTACGCAATGTTCCCGGCGGCGGCCGTCAGCGGCTGGTACTTCGCCCATCCTCAGGCGCAATACTTCGCCGTGGGCAAAGTGGACAAGGATCAGGTGGAGAGCTACACGGCGCGCAAACAGCAGGAGTTGAGCGTGACCGAACGCTGGCTGGCGCCGAACCTGGGGTATGACGAGTAATCACGGTGAATGGTCTTTGGCTGGATCTGGTCATTCAGCTAAGACGCAACCTGTAGAAGCCGGCTTGCTGGAGAAGCCGATTTCGCAGACGCCGTGGCGGTGTCCGCACGTCCGCATTCGCCAGCAAGCCGGCTTGTACAGTGGATTTGCGCTGTGTCTGATTACGAAGCCCCGCGCAAAACGTGCGGGGGCCGGCGTGCTGGCGCACCCATCTTTGCGGGGCCTGACTCATTGAAATTCCACGCCCATTGTGCAGACCCAACGCTTATCCAGGCACTCGCTGGCTGTGATTCTCACTCCACCGCAAACATTTATCCTGCGGTTGCAGGATCAACGTCAGTTGGTTGAACAGATGAATGTCGGCGTACTGCGCGAAGAAGCGGCTGAGCAGCTCACCAAACAGGCAGATGTCCCCTTCCCCCGCGAAATTGCCTTCATCCAGCGTGACTTCAATGTCCACACCCCGCAGCAGAAAACCGCCCTCAAAACGTTGAATCAGGTGATGGCGAACCTGGATGATCGACTGCAACCGTCGCCGGTTTCGTTCGTTGTCGGTCCAGTCGTACAGCGCCAGCGTATTGCGCAAGACCTCGGCGCTCTCCAGCAGGGGCAAAAAGCTCGAGCCCATATGACTGAGCACACGCCAATGAAAGCGGTCTTTGTCGGGGGCGTAACAGGGCATTGTCGGCGCGCACAGATTGCGCACCGTCAATGTCCGCCGACTCGACCGCGCAGGCTGGTCCAGCACCGTCTCCGTCAACGCCATTCGCGGCAGCTGACCGTTGGTGCCCGTCAACTGTAGGGTCAGGCGGTGTGCCAGGTTCAAGCGATCCTGCTCGAAACCGTCTCCCCCCAGAATCAGCCACGTGCCGTGGGACCCATCTGGCGCGCGTTTGAGCCGGGTATGGAAATAGCGCTCCGGAGCGTCGTCACGCAGCATTCCGCCCCGGTGCTGAAAATGGGTGAAGGGCACATACTCATGCCGCGCAGCACGCTTGCCCGCGATAACGCTGTCCACGGAATAAATTTCCGTGTCGGCATCCTCTACCTGCACCGGCCGCAGCCGGTAATCGGTCTGTAAGGGATCGAGGGCCAGAGGGTCGACCTCCAGGGCAAACAGGTTGATGACCGGCACGGCGTGAAGGCGAACATGCTCTGCACTGAGCGCAAACCCGCGGGGCCAGGGTTGATCGAGGACCACCTCAAGCTCGAACGCCTTGGTGTTGGCCTCAAGCTTGACCTGCTCCAGCCCCTTGAGCGTGACGAACATGAATTTCTCGGGGAAGCTGAAATATTCAAGCAACAACGGGCAGCCACTGAATCGGTCATCGCCCTGCGGCCAGAGGCGATCCTCGTCGCCAAAACCCTTGGGGCTGAATTTGACAGCGACCTCTTCTCGTTCCGTGCCGCCCTTGCGCAGGTAGACCTTGCGGGCATTGAGCGCCAACGCCTGATGCAAGGCGCTGGCCACGGGCGTACTGGCGTTGAGGTACAGCGGCAGGTTGCGCAGGTCCAGCGTTTCCGCCTGCATCAGCTTGCCCAGGGAGAAACGCAGCCTGATCACCGAGCGGCCATCCGCCTCCTGTCCAACCTCCACGGCATCGAGCGCGAGGGCGCGCAACGTCAGGTCCTGTGTGGTGGTGTAACGGCAGCGAGCGCCCTGTGGGCCGACCGGTCGCGAGCGCACCTCGAAGCCTTTGAGGATCGTCTCGCCGGTCTTCATCTCATGGATGTCAGGCGAGAACTCGACGATCGACAGCGACGGAATCATGCGCAGGTACTGCGGCCGCACCAGCCCGACCAATCCTTCAGTCAACTCCGGCAGGTCGTCGTCGAGCTTTTCCCGCAGTCGCCCCATGAGAAACGCAAAGCCCTGGAACAGCTGCTCGACCGCAGGGTCCTGCGCCCCGGGTCTGTCCAGATTCAGCGCGGCGGCCCGATCGGGAAATGCAGCGCCGTATTCTTTAGCCGCTTCGCGCAGGTAGCGCATCTCGGCGTCGAAATACGCCAGCGTCGGGTTGTCCTTGCTCATGGCAGATGTCCTTGTCTTGTGTGTCTTGTGTGTTGAAAAACATCCTGCCTTCTCAGCCGGCTGTGGCTTCCGGGAGGGAGGTGATCAATGCGCAGCCACACTCACAGAGGTCGTCGTGGAACGCGACGGGTACGCCGTCGTCGCTGTAGCCTGAGTTGCCCTGGGCAATGCGGGTGGTGCCATGGCCTGGTAGCGGGCAAAGCACGATGTCGCCTACGCGCGCTGCGCCGATGCCTTCAAAGATCATTGCGTCCGAGCCGGTTTTGACGATGCCGCCGCCGGTGGTGGTGTCGCCGATGCGGATGATGCCTTTCATGTGAAATCCTTTTCTAGTTGGGTGGGTCGGGTAAGGGGGAGCGATTGAGACATAGGCCTGCCGGTGGCGGGTTCGAGTTTCAGGTCTCGGGTCAGGCGCTGGATCAACTCCGGCGAAGCCTTTTCCGGCGGGACATTGGCTTCGCGGGCTTCCAGCCATTGCAGCTTGCCGTCCCACGGCGGCAGCTTGGCCGGGGGCAGCGGAAGGATTTCGTTGATTTCGGGGACTTTGGGGTGGGCGTAGGAGTACCTCGCCAGGATGCGCCAGATGGTTTTGTAGCGTTCGGCGCGCTCCAAGTCTTCTGGCAAGTCTAAATAATCCAATTCATCGGTCGGCTCAGGTCCTCGGAAACTGTCATCCAACCACCCCGCAGAAGTTTCATCGCCTGCGGCGACGCCGAGTTGAAACACCTCCAAAGCATCTCGATATTGCCGTCTACCTTGGAGGTTGATTGCTAGCTGTAGCGCCGCGGGACCGTGCCCTTGCTCAGCGGCACAGCGACGCATCTGCCGCGCGACATCCGGCGCCCTGCTGCTCGGCGCCAGCGCATCACCAACTTCATATTGGGCTTGCGCACTGCCCTCGTCAGCGGCCTTGCGCAGATAGCGCAGCGACATTTCCATGTCTTGCTTCAGATCGGCGATACCGTTTTTTAGAAACACCGACACAAAGTAGTAACCTGTGGCTACGTTCGCATCGATCAGGTCTTGACTGAAGCGCAGGTGTTCGTGACCCCGCAGTTTGTATTTCCCTCGCAGGCTGCCGTTCTGCAGGTTGATGGTGGCCTTGGGGTGCCCATTTTCGGCGGCGATCCGGTACAGCCGGGTTATTTCAAGATCGGTAGTCGGGTCCTGTTTGAGCTGGTTGTTCTTCTCCAACCAACGGGCGTACTGGAACAGCACATCGCTGTCGGGACTGGCCGCAGGTAGAGTTTGGTGCTTGCAAGAGAAGGCCAGATTTCCCTGGATCTCGCTGAGTGACGGCACCGATGCGGTGTGCGTCCGCTGGGTGACAGGTACATCGCAACCTGCCAGCAACAGGCATGACAAAAGCCAAGCACGGTTCCTCATGCCAGCCTCCACCAGACCCGCACCGGGCCTTCGTGTTCGCTCTTGGGCAGCGGCCAGATTCGGTCGCGATAGTAGCGCATGCGCTGGACGGGGAAGACATCGCCTTGCTCGAAGTGACGAACAATCGGCTGGCCGTCGGGGGTGTGCAGCTCCCGATGCTCGAACACCTGCCACCAACCGCTGACCGGGCACTTCGTCCCGGCGACGCATTGGTCGGCCGACAGGTCTGCCTGGCTGAAGCCCTTGGCGCCCGGCATCGGCTTGCCGGTGGCGGGGTCGAGTTTCAGGTCCTGGGTCAGGCGCTGGATCAACTCCGGCGAAGGCTTTTCCGGCGGGACATTGGCTTCGCGGGCTTCCAGCCATTGCAGCTTGCCGTCCCACGGCGGCAGCTTGGCCGGGGGCAGCGGGAGGATGTCGTTGATTTCGGGGACTTTGGGGTGAGCGTAGGAGTAGTCGGCGAGGATGCTCCAGATTTTGTTGTAGCGCTCGGCGCGGTCGAGATCTTTGTCGAGAGCCAAGTAATGCAACTCATCGGTCGGCTCCGGACCTCGAAAACTGTCATCCAGCCATCCTGCGGAAGTTTCATCGCCTGCGGCGACGCCGAGCTGAAATGCCTCAAGCGCGTCTCGGTATTGCCGCCTACCTTGGAGATTGACTGCTAGCTCCAGCGCTGCATCTCCATGCCCTTGCTCAGCCGCACACCGACGCATCTGCCGCGCGACATCGGGCGCTCTGCTGCTCGGCGCCAGCGCGTCGCCAATCTCGTATTGAGCTTGGGCACTTCCTTCGTCGGCCGCCTTGCGCAAAAAGCGCAACGACATCTCCATATCTGGTTTCAAATCGGCAATACCGTTTTTCAAAAATAGCGAGACGAAGTAGTAACCCGTGGCTACGTTTGCATCGATCAGGTCTTGACTGAAGCGCAGGTGCTCGTAGCCCCGGAGTTTGTATTTCCCGCGCAGGCTGCCGTTCTGCAGGTTGATATTGGCCTTGGGATGACCATTCTCAGTGGCGATACGGTACAGCCGACTAATTTCAAGGTCGGTATCCGGGTCTTGTTTCAGCTGGTTGTTCTTCTCCAACCAACGGGCGTACTGGAACAGCACATCGCTGTCAGCACTCCCCGGAGTTAGCGTTTCGTGTTTGCAAGTAAAGGCGAGGTTGTCCTTAATTGCAGCGAGAGATTTCATCGGGATGTCCTTGTCCGGTAGTGGTCGTAACCCGTTGCCGTTGTCGCAGGCAGTCATGGCTAGGCAGGCAAGCAGCAGTAAGCGGCGCATCAGTCGAGGTTCGTCAGCGTGGCGGGGGAGTAATGAAATTCGACGAGGGGAGCGCAAGGCTGCTTACCCTTCTCGTCTGCGCGGAGGTCCTTATTTTTCTTGATGATTTCCTGCCAGGCCTTGAACGCAGCTTTCGGCTGATCCTGGATCCCCCTCCCCGCCGTATGCAGATCCCACAACCTCCGCCTCAACGCCTGAGTTTCACTCGCCCACTCATGGGCAATGTTCAATTCGCTATCCACCTGCATGCTGCGGGTGTTGATGTTGGCGGAGCCATGGGTGGTAAACACGTCGTCGACGATCATCAACTTGGAATGGATGTACACCGGCATCCAGTTGCCGGGAGGTGAGTCGGGCGCCACCAGCGAGCAGATGTGCACTTTGAGGTTAGGGATGTCCTCGGGCTTGAGCACTTCCTGTTCGATGGCCTTGATCTGGCCTTCGAGCACGGCCCGTCGGAAGGCCGCGGCGCTTTCGACGTCGCGCTGCTTTTGCAGCGCTTTCTCGCTCATCTCACTATTAGGTCCGGTCAGCAAATGGCTCACGAAGGTCATCGCCTGGTCCGCGATCAGTTCGCTCAGATCCTGCTCCTGCGCAGCGGCCTCTGCCTTGGCTGCCTCGATGCGTTGCAGTTGGGTGATTTTCGGCATGGTGTCAGCGCGCCCCAAGCTGTCGAGCATAAGCTGGGTGTTGACCGTGCCTTTGCCGATGCCGTCGTCGGTGACGTTGGTGATCACGAACAGGTGCAATGCGCCGTGCTTGCCGGGGTCGCGCCCGCCTTGGGTCTGGGCGATGGCCGCCTTCTTGATCATTTCGGCCAGCGGCGGCCAGCGAAAGTACTGGTTTTCGATGTAGATGAAGCCCGTGGCGTTGTTCACCGCTTGCAGGTAGAGCGTCTCGATGTCGCGTCGGCCTTCCTGGGCCTGGGTGCGCAGGATCTGGGCGAAGTGCCGTTGCTGGTCGGGCGGGCATTTCAAGCGTTTGCCCAGGGCCATGGCGTCGCGGGTGGTCATCAGGTCTTCGCCCGTCGCGTCGAACCAGGCCGTGGCGAAGTTGTGGTGCAGGTGCTCCAGGATCGGCCCGGCCACCTGGCTGGAAATGTCCTGACGCGGCGTGTCGCCCCGAGGCCCGGCATTGGGACGAGGTTTGCTGGCTTTGTCGCGCTTGAGCGCCGAGTGAGCGTCGGTGTCCCAATACTCATCGAGGGTGTTGTGGCCCATGACGAAACCCACCGCCTGTTCGGGGGCTTCATAGTCCACAAGGACGGTTTTCTGATGGTGGGTGGCGAACGCGCCAAGGGCCCCGAGTGTGCTGACACTAAGGTTCGGGTCGGAACCGTGATACCGGGCCTGGTGAATGATCTCGGCGCGGTCGAACAGGCTAAAGCCGCGACTGGCAAATGCAGGCCTTTCCAGGTCACGCCATAACGGCATAGGAATGCCTGCGATGGAACACATCGCGAACCACTTACGGTCATAGGCGTACTGATCATCGGTGGCGCTCTGCATCTTGCGATCGTCAATCGGTACACGCCCTTTGCCGGGCAGATTGGCTTCGCCACCCACGCCTGCAGTGTTGAATGGCATTTCCCAGCCCAGCACGCGTACTTTTACGCCCTGTCTGGCCTTCTGCATGAGCAACTCGCCGATGCAGGGTTGCTTCTCCCCGGTGCGAATGAAATACATCGACGGCTGAAATCCCCAGCAGATGATGTCCACCGAATGGATCGCTTTTTCGATGGCCTCGTGCACGGCCTGAAAAGTGTCCTTGCCGTTCACCAGCGGCTTATAGGTCGCCAAGGCTGGCGGGTACTCAGAGTCCTGCACGAACCAAGGGGGCGTCAGAGTCACGGTGTCGGTTTCTTGAAACGATACGGGCGCGACGATTTCGGGCTGCGTCATGGGGCCTCCTCTTCCTGATCGGCGGTGTTATTCAGCACGGCGGCGTACTGCGTGCGGTGGTCGGTGTGTGAAGCCGGCTGATTGACCGGGGTGTCGGGCGCGGAACGGTGATTGTGCAGGCCCTGATTGGCCAGCCTTCCCTGCTCGGGATGGCTGTAAGCGGTTACGGCGGGAATGCGGTAGCTGACGCCGTTGGCCATTTCCAGCCGGTATTCCTGCGTCGTCGGCTGATGGTCAACCTCGACCTGCCCGCTGCCGTCCATGACGCCCTCGGTGATCAGTCCGCCATCGGCATAAAGCTTGTAGGGCATGTGCGTCCAGCTGCCGCCAAGGTTGGGCGTTGCGGCCAGCTTCAGGCGCAGGGGCTGGCGGGTCAGCTGTTTCGGGGAGTCGGGATGGTCGGCAGCCATGGTCGCGCCGCCCTTGATGAACTGAAAAGTCGCGGCCTTGAGCAGATGGTCGCCCGCCGTCCCCGACTCGATGAGGCCCTGCTCCAGCGTCAGGTAGCTGCCTGCGGCGTTGAGCACGATCTTCTTCTTGGCGACGATGTGGATCTCGTCTTCGGTGCTGGTGATGCTCAGGCCTTGCCGCGCCAGCAACTCCAGCGTGTCGTTCTGCGCCTGCACGCTGACCGGCCCTTGATTGGCGATCAGCTTGATGCCCAGCTGGCGCACGAACAGGCTCAAGCCTTTGCCGACACCGATGAACATCCGCTTGACCACGCTGATGTCGGCTTCGCCGCCAGCGTTGAGCATGAGGTTGTCGTGGGCGGCCAGTTGCAGGTGCTTGCCGCTGGTGAGGGCAATCCCCTGGGGCGCGCTCAGCAACAGCACGGCGGATTTGAGCTGTTCGAGATTCTGCTCAAGCAAGTCCACCTGCGCCTGAACGCCAGCGGGCTCGGCCCTGCTCGCCTGGGCATCTTGGGACAGCCCTTGCAGTTGCTCTACCGCGTGCTGCAGGTGGGCAATCGCCGCTGCCATCTCCAGCTGTTGCCCCTGGGCTGCGGCCTGTTCATCGGCGCTGATGAACAGGCCTTTGCCGCTGCGGATCGCCCCCCAGCCGTCGGTGCGCAATTCGAAGCCTTCGCCGCGCTTCTGCTTGCTGGCGTCCACCAGATGCCCCAGATTCAGCTGACTCTTGCCGCTGTGGTCAGTACTGAGCTTGACGTGCTCCTTGCCGCGCTCGTCTTCCATGCGCAGTTTGTTGTTGGCCGGCGTGCGCAGCACGTTGCGGGTGAAGTCCCGGTCCGCCAGGGTCACCGGGTCAGGATGCCGGTCGTCGTGCAAGGCATGGGCGATGTAGGGCCGGTCGGGGTCGCCGTGCTCAAAGGCCACGGCCACTTCAGTGCCGGCAATCAGCGGCAGGTGCAGGCCGTGGGTGTCGCCGGCGTAGGCCCGGGCCAGACGCAGCCACGCGCTTTCTTCACCGGGCTCCCAGTGGTCACGGTCGAACAGGAAGTTGACCTTGTAGCGACCTTCCTTGTCGATGTGGCTGTAAGGGTCGTTGGCGATGACGCTGGTCACCCGGGCGGCCACGGTGCCGGCGAGCTGCGGCTTGCGCGGCACCGGGGGACGGAAGCAAACGGTCTCGCTGAAGGGAATGGCCACGAAGGCGACTTCGAAACTGCGATCCCGGGCGGCGCGCAGGCTCAGGCCCGTGATCACGGCGCCAGGCTCGAAGGCGTGGGGGGCGTCGCCGGTGACGTCGAGGATTTGCCCCAGCGCCAGGGTCGCACTGCTGCTGACGCCACTTAAGCGCGTCTGGGCATTGAGATAACGCTCGTGGCGCAGCCGGGCATAGAAAAAGCCGCTTTCGCTTTCAAGGTCTTCGTCCTGATCCCGTGGGTCGCCCAGCACGGTATAGGGTTCGGCGTAGTGATAGGCCTCGCCGTAGGTGGTGGTGGCGCGCCGGCTTTGATCGGCCTCGCCGTCAAGCCAGGCGTTAGCGTCGCGTGGGTCGTAGGCACGAAAGTAAATGCTCTTTTCCACCACGCAATGGTCGGATTGCAGCTGCCACACCGCGTCCTGATCATGGCTGTCCAGCCCCGATGGCGAGCGACACGGCACCGGGGTTTGCGGCCATTGGTAGTGGCGCTGATCGTCGTGGAATTCGATCACGTCGATGTCGAGACGGGCGTCGTGGGCGAAACGAAACCAGATGCCCACCTCGGCCAGCAGCCGTGAGATGAACGCCAGATCGCTATCGCCGAACTGCATCACTTGCTCGCGCCGGGGGTAGTCACGGACGAGCTTGAAGCGGAAATCATGGCCTTCCATGCCGTGGCGACTGCGCAGAATGCTGTCGACAATCTCCGGCACCGACATGTGTTGGTAGATACGGTACTGATGCCCGCGGGACAGCAGCGCCAGCCGCGGTTCAAGGGTGACTTCGTACCGCGCCTCGTCCCTGGAGGCTGACAGGCACTTGAAACCGGTGACCACGCCACACAGGGTGCGCAGCGGGGGTACGGCGGGTAGCGGCAGACCGCCCATGGCGCTGGACAGCACGTGGGGCGCGATGTGCAGCGTAAACCGCGCGGCTTTGCCGAGCATCTGACCGGCGCCGATATCCTGCCTCGACGCGGTGAATTCGATGACATAGATGAATGGCTGGCTGAGCGTCTCCTCGCCCGTGAACGTCAGTACGTCGAGGTCGGCATCCAGCTCATCGACATCCAGCGTGTGACGGCTGTGATCGAAAAAGACCGGGAATGAGTCCGTCATGTTCAGACGCCCCTCACGGCAAGCTCGTCGACCATGTTGGCGAGCGTACGATTCAGGAACCACCACACGACGACCAGCGCCAGCCCCGCGATTGCCAGGTGCAGCAGTGGAGAACGTAGCCACCAGGGGAATCTGCGGACAGGCCCTCTGGCGTCTATCCAGGTCGGCCGCACCGGGAACAGTTGCGGCCCTGCCAGTGCATCTAACTGGTTTTTCAGGACCATACGCTCTTTGTCATCCAGCGATTGATAACCGCCCAGAAACCCCAACATCATCACCCGCTGGAAGATGGTCACGACGTGCATGTCCGGCGCAGGCTCGCGCAGCACTTCCCGCATTTGCTCATGCAGGATTTCACCCGCTCGGTGATGCCCGCAGAACCTCGCCTGCAACGATTCGTTGATCCATATCTGTCGGACGCTGTCCCCGACATTGGCCATCACGGCTTCATCGAGCAGCGCGCATTGCGCATGGATGATCAAGTCGACACTGCGCCGGCACATGCCTGCTTCCTGCAATGCGCTGCGCGCGCCTTCGACCTGGGCAATGCACGTCTCGCGCAATGTTTTGCTGTTGGTCATGGTGCAACCATAATTCAGTTCAACGGCCAGCAAATAGGTGTCCTGGAAGATAAGGTCTACATTGATCGGCGCAGTACCGGAGGGCTCATGACTGACTGGATTCATAGATAACACCGAGAACGATTTCAGGATTGAATGATTAATCGATCACCCAGGCGATAACGTGATGCCGGCCCACATCAATAAAGTGCGCGCACTGGATAACGCATGTCGTGACTGCTGGCTTGCCATCCGCCTTGATACTCGATATTTAAGGGCGGGAACTCGACCGCGGAAATGTGCACAACGCGAACCCCGCAGCCTGCCCAAGAGGCCGAAACCCCTGGGCCGCAGCTACGTCGCCCAGAGTCCACCCGGCGTTGAGAAGCAAGGCTAATCACTGAAAAAATAAAATGCTACCCGACTTTTCATATCAAGAAACTTCTTACAAATATCAGGAGCGGTCCTACGGAAAGTTCTGACACGTTAAGCGAAATTAATATGAGGCCGGAATATGAAGCGAATTAAAGCCGGCACTGTGAACAACACCCAGGGCGATGATTTATATTCATTGGCGAACAGCCCGAATAGACATTCCGTTTAATCGAACGTTTATCGACTGTTTACCATTGAGTTCAGACCTGTGACCTGATTCAGTCTGAGCCGCTTGAATATTTAAATATTCAGGGCCGAAGTATGAAGACTGGAAATGGCAAAGCGAGCGACGGCTAAACGCGCTCATAAAACGAGCGGTCTTATAAGGACCGGCGGCACAGGGTGTCCGTATGAGCCGGCTTGCTGGCGAACCCGATCTCGCAGACGCCGTTGCAGTGTCCGTACGTACGCATTCGCCAGCAAGCCGGCTCCTACGGATCGGTGGTATCCGCCCAGCCTGTGCAGCAGTCAAAACATTTAAGGAGCACGCAGAACCGCGCTACTGGTGGGTCACCCAGAACACCGCCGCCCCCACCACCAGCACAATAATGAACAAAATGGCCCATGCATCCACATGGCTGCCGGTTTTGACTACTTTCGGGTGATTTCGCATTGCATCGCCTTTTGTCTGTTTTATGGGTGATCGCAAAACTCGCGGACCAGCGACAGGTGTCGGCGGCCATCACCAGAGTAAAGTTGAGCCATGCCCTCATCACAAGTGAGGTTATGCCGGTCCGACGTGCTGCTTAGCACTTTTGGTTCTGTGCATATACTCAAACATCACTTTTGCGCATATCTGCAAACTGGTAACCTCCCCCGGCTCCGCAAGGAGTGCGCGGCCGTGCGCGCAGATTTGTTCGGTAGCCTGAAAGCAGACGACAACGCATCGCCTTTCCGGCTGGCCCAGCAGCAGTGAACCGCCTGAGAACAGGACCACCATGTACGTATACGACGAGTACGATCAGCGGATCGTCGAGGACCGCGTCAAGCAGTTCCGCGACCAGACCCGCCGCTATCTGGCCGGCGAGCTCAGCGAAGAAGAGTTCCGCCCGCTTCGCCTGCAAAACGGCCTCTACATCCAACGCTTCGCCCCGATGCTGCGCGTCGCTGTGCCTTACGGCCAGCTGACCTCGCGCCAGGCCCGCATGCTGGCGAAGATCGCCCGCGATTACGACAAGGGCTACGCGCACATCAGTACCCGCCAGAACGTGCAGTTCAACTGGCCGGCACTCGAAGACATCCCCGACATTCTCGCTGAGCTGGCCACCGTGCAGATGCACGCGATCCAGACCAGCGGCAACTGCCTGCGCAACGTCACCACGGACCAGTTTGCCGGCGTCGCTGCCGACGAATTGGTAGACCCGCGCCCCTGGTGTGAAATCGTCCGCCAGTGGACGACGTTCCACCCGGAATTCGCCTACCTGCCGCGCAAGTTCAAGATCGCGATCAACGGCTCGACGTCCGACCGCGCCGCCATCGAAGTGCACGACATCGGCCTGGAGCCGGTGAAGAATGCTGCCGGCGAGCTCGGTTTCCGCGTGCTGGTCGGCGGTGGCCTGGGTCGCACGCCGGTGGTCGGCGCCTTCATCAACGAGTTTCTGCCGTGGCAGGACCTGTTGAGCTACCTCGACGCCATCCTGCGTGTGTACAACCGCTACGGCCGTCGCGACAACAAGTACAAGGCGCGCATCAAGATTCTGGTCAAGGCCCTGACGCCTGAAGTGTTCGCCGAGAAGGTCGAGGCCGAGATGGCCCACCTGCGCGGCGGCCAGACCACGCTGACCGAGGCCGAAGTGCATCGCGTCGCCAAGCACTTCGTTGATCCGGACTACAAGGCCTTGACCGATGACAGCGCTGAACTGGCCCAGCTGGATCAACAGCACCCCGGCTTCGCCCGCTGGCGCTCGCGCAACGTCCTGGCCCACAAAAAGCCGGGCTACGCAGCGGTGACGCTGTCGCTGAAACCCACCGGCGTCGCGCCGGGCGATCTCACCGACAAGCAACTGGACGGCATCGCCGACCTTGCCGACCGCTACAGCTTCGGTCAGCTGCGCACCTCCCACGAGCAGAACATTATTCTGGCCGACGTCGAGCAGAGCCAACTGTTCACGATGTGGGGCGAGCTGCGCGAGCAAGGCTTCGCAACGCCGAACATTGGCCTGCTGACGGACATCATCTGCTGCCCGGGCGGCGACTTCTGCTCGCTGGCCAACGCCAAGTCGATCCCGATTGCCGAATCGATCCAGCGTCGTTTCGACGATCTTGATTACCTGTTCGACATCGGCGAGCTGGACCTGAACATCTCCGGCTGCATGAACGCCTGCGGCCACCACCACGTTGGCCACATCGGCATTCTCGGCGTGGACAAGAAAGGCGAAGAGTTCTACCAGGTGTCTTTGGGCGGCAGCGCCAGCCGCGACGCCAGCCTGGGCAAGATCCTTGGCCCGTCGTTCGCACAGGACGTCATGCCGGACGTGATCGAGAAGCTGATCAACGTCTACGTTGAGAAACGCAACGAAGACGAGCGCTTCATCGACACCTACCAGCGTATTGGCATCGACCCTTTCAAGGAGCGCGTCTATGCAGCGAATCATTAAGAACAACGCGGTCATCGACGAGACCTGGCACCTGCTGCCCAAGGACACGACGTTCGACAGCCTGTCCAACTGCGACGACCTGATCGTGCCGCTGAACCTGTGGCGCGAGCATGCCCATGCGTTGAAGGCCCGTGATGGCGGCCTGGGTGTCTGGCTGGACAGCGACGAGGAAGCCGAAGAAATCGGCGACGACGCGGATCAGTTCCAGGTCATCGCCCTGAACTTCCCGGCGTTCACTGACGGACGTAGCTACTCCAACGCCCGCCTGTTGCGTGATCGCTACGGTTACAAGGGCGAGCTGCGGGCGATTGGCGACGTGTTGCGCGATCAGCTGTTCTACCTGCACCGCTGCGGGTTCGACGCGTTCGCGATCCGTGCCGACAAGGACCCGTATGAGGCGCTGGAAGGTCTGAAGGACTTTTCCGTGACCTATCAGGCGGCTACCGACGAGCCGTTGCCGCTGTTTCGACGCCGTTGAACCATCGCTGAAAACGCTCAACAAAAAGCCCCGACTTCCTGCGAAGCCGGGGCTTTTTAATTCAGCTGGGTCAAGGTGCAAACACCGTCAATCTTGCGGTGTGGCGTCCGACGCCTTCCCGGCTAAAGCCGGTCCCACATTCGTGTTCACTGTAAATCTCAATAGCTGCACGGGCTCCATTTAGTGGGACCGGCTTCAGCCGGGAAGAGGTCAGTGTGAGCGCTATCAATGTCGCGCCTGTTATGGCCCCTTCCCGGCTAAAGCCGGTCCTACAATGGGTGCCTGCAGCCTTAACGCAATGCGCTCAAGGGATCAGTCACCAGAACCGCTGTTGCGTCAGCTTGCCCCACCACCCCGTCAACAGGTGATCAACCGACGTGCTCGCCGCGATGCCTACACGTTGCTGCAGGCTTTTGCGTTCGGCGTAGTGCAGGTGGAACACCTCGGCGGTCTTGGCCTTTTCCGACAAGTATTCGTCGCTGGTCTTCAGCTCATCCACCAGCTGCTTGTCCTTGGCCGCGATGCCCAGCCAGATTTCGCCGGTGGCGACTTCGTCGATGTCCAGCTGCGGGCGGTAGCTGGCGACAAAGTTCTTGAACAGCTCGTGGGTGATGTCCAGATCCTCCTGAAACTTCTCGCGTCCCTTCTCGGTGTTCTCGCCAAACACCGTCAGCGTGCGCTTGTACTCGCCGGCGGTCAGGACTTCGAAATCGATGTCGTGCTTCTTCAGCAGGCGATTGACGTTGGGCAGTTGGGCCACCACGCCGATCGAGCCCAGGATCGCAAACGGCGCACTGATGATCCGGGTGCCGATGCACGCCATCATGTAGCCGCCGCTGGCCGCGACCTTGTCGATGCAGATGGTCAGCGGAATACCCGCCTGACGAATCCGCGCCAGTTGCGACGACGCCAGACCGTAGCTGTGCACCATGCCGCCGCCGCTTTCGAGGCGCAGCACCACTTCGTCCTTGGGGGTGGCGAGGCTCAGCAGCGCGGTGATTTCGTTGCGCATGTTCTCGGTGGCCGAGGCCTTGATGTCGCCGTCGAAATCCAGCACGTAAACCCGCGACTTGACCTCGGTGGACTTCTTGTCCTTCTTCAGCGCCTTGGCCTGGGACTTGCGCAGGGCCTTGAGCCGGGCCTTGTCCAGCAGCGAGCCTTCCAGGCGATCACGCAGCCCTTTGTAGAAGTCATTGAGCTTGGTGACGTGCAACTGACCGCCTGCAGCACGGCGACCACGACCGCGCATCGAAGCGATGACTACCAGCACCACAATGATCGCGATCACGATGGTGACGGTCTTTGCCAGGAAGCTGGCGTAATCGAAAATGAACTCCACAGAAACTCCTTACCGGTACAGCAGACCCTCGGCAGAGGATCGCGAATGGGGCCAAGCATACCGGCGCGCCGGTGACCGGGCCAGTGACGAGACGGCGAATACGGGACAGATCGGCCAATTCAAACGAGCGTATGTTTTTTCATTGACAGACCGCGGGCCGTCCTCATAACCTCCCAGCACTTTCAACGTGCCAGGGTGAAGCGGTCGTGGGCAGCATCTATCTCATACGACATGGCCAGGCCTCGTTTGGTGCGGACGATTACGACGTCCTTTCGCCCACCGGTTTTCGTCAGTCGGAAATCCTCGGCGCGCACTTGGCGCAGCTGGGTCTGAGCTTCGACCGCTGCATCAGCGGTGCGCTGTTCCGCCAGCGGCATACGGCCGAAACGGTGATCGCGCACCTCAACGCTGCAGGCCTCGCCACACCCGAACTCGAAACCGACATCGCCTTCAACGAATTCAACGCAGAAGGCGTGATCCGCGCGCTGCTCCCGGCGATGCTGGATGAAGAACCCAGCGCCTTCGAGGTCATGCGCGACGCCGCCAACAACCGCGCCGAGTTCCAGCGCCTGTTTGCCGCGATCATTCGCCGCTGGCTGATCGGGGATCACGACGCCGCCGCGCTGCAGAGCTGGCAGGCTTTCGTCGAGCAGGTCGAAGCCGGCCTCAGCGGGATTCTCGACAACGCCGGGCCCAGCGATCGCATTGCCGTATTCACCTCCGGCGGCACCATCACCGCCCTGCTCCACCTGATCACGCAAATGCCGGCCACCCAGGCCTTCGAACTTAACTGGCACATCGTCAACACCTCGCTCAATCACCTGAAGTTCCGTGAGCGCGAGGTGTCCCTGGCTTCCTTCAACAGTTACGCGCACCTGCAACTGATGAAGGCGCCGGAGCTCATCACCTACCGCTGAGCCCGGCCAATCGCACCCGCAAAGTGCTCGTCATCACTCTTATAAAAGGATCACACCATGAGCTCCGTAGAAAACGCCGTCCAAGCCATGAAAGCCAAGTTCAACCCGTCCGCCGCTGCGGGCCTTGACCTGGTGTTCGGTTTCCGCATTGACGAAACCAAGAACTTCTCCCTGATCGTCAAGGACGGCACCTGCGAATTGCAGGAAGGCGAGAACCCGGACGCGCAAGTCACCCTGGTGATGGACGGCGAAACCCTGGAAGGCATCGTCAGCGGCGAGACCGACGGCATGCAGGCGTTCATGGGCGGCAAACTGCGCGCTGAAGGCGACATGATGCTGGCGATGAAACTGAGCGAGCTGTTCCCTTCCTGAGGACGCACCGCCCTTGCGAAAGAACCGAAGCTGCCCGGCTTCGGTTTTTTTTCGCCTGGGCGATGTGCCGAACAGCGACCGCGCCCGTGAATCAGGGATGCTGATTACCCCGTAACACCCTCGCCAATAGCCCTTGTTCGCCGGCGCCGGGGCGCATTAGATTAGCCAATGATCCTGGCCCACCAAAATAATCTGCAGGGATAAGCATGGCGCTCACTGACCAGTCCACCCAGGTTCGATCCGGCGAAGAACTCGACGCCGGGTTGATCGACCCCTACCTGAAAGCCCAGATCCCCGGCCTGAGCGGCAGCGCACAGATCAGTCAGTTTCCCGGTGGCGCGTCAAACCTGACCTACCTGCTGAAGTACCCCGAGCAGGAATTCGTTCTGCGCCGCCCGCCGTTCGGGCACAAGGCAAAAAGCGCCCACGACATGGGCCGCGAATTCCGCATCCTCAATCAGTTGCGAGACGCCTTCCCTTATTGCCCCAAAGCGTACCTGCATTGCACCGACGAAAGCGTGATCGGTGCCGAGTTTTACGTGATGGAGCGGGTGAAGGGCATCATCCTTCGCTCCGAATTGCCCACCGAGCTGAACCTCGATGCCGTGCAGACCGAAACCCTGTGCAAGAGCTTCATTGATCGGCTGGTCGAGCTGCATCAGGTGGATTACTCCGCCTGCGGGCTGGGCGATCTGGGCAAGCCCCAGGGTTACGTTGAGCGGCAGATTCGCGGCTGGACCGAGCGCTACGAGAAAGCGCGCACCGCCGACGCACCGAGCTGGGAAAAGGTCGCCCGCTGGCTGGACGAGAAAAAGCCGGCCGACCACCCGGTTTCAAGCCTGGTGCACAACGACTACCGCTTTGACAACGTCATCCTCGAACCCGACAACCCGATGCAGATCATCGGCGTGCTGGACTGGGAGCTGACCACGTTGGGTGATCCGCTGATGGACCTGGGCAACAGCCTGGCGTACTGGATTCAGGCGGACGACCCCGCGCCGGTGCAACTGATGCGTCGCCAGCCCAGCCATGCGCCGGGCATGCTCACCCGCGCGCAGTTCGTGGCGTATTACGCCGAGCGCTCGGGCATCGCCATCGACAACTTCGACTTCTACTACACCTACGGTCTGTTCCGTCTGGCCGGCATCGTCCAGCAAATCTATTACCGCTTCTTCCACGGCCAGACCCAGGACACGCGCTTCGCCCCGTTCGTTCACATGAACGCCCTGCTCGAGCGCATGGCCCTGCAAGTGATTGAGCGTTCCAGCCTCTGATTGCGACACGACAAGGAAACCCACAATGTCCAAGACTCAACTGTTCGACCTCGATGGCAAGATCGCTTTTGTTTCGGGCGCCAGCCGTGGCATCGGTGAAGCCATCGCAAAACTGCTGGCCCAGCAAGGCGCTCATGTCATCGTCTCGAGCCGCAGGATCGACGGCTGCCAGCAAGTGGCCGATGCGATTATCGCCGAGGGCGGTCAAGCCACCGCCATCGCCTGCCACATCGGTGAAATGGAGCAGATCACGGCGGTGTTCGCGCAGATCCGCAAGCAGTTCGGGCGGCTGGACATTCTGGTGAACAACGCGGCGACCAACCCGCAGTTCTGCAACGTGCTGGACACCGACCTGGGTGCGTTCCAGAAGACCGTCGACGTGAACATCCGCGGCTACTTCTTCATGTCGGTGGAAGCCGGCAAGCTGATGCGTGAACACGGCGGTGGCAGCATCATCAACGTCGCGTCGATCAACGGCGTCTCGCCGGGCGTGTATCAGGGCATTTATTCGGTGACCAAGGCAGCGGTGATCAACATGACCAAGGTGTTCGCCAAGGAGTGCGCGCAGTTCGGCATCCGTTGCAACGCCCTGCTGCCGGGCCTGACCGACACCAAGTTCGCCTCGGCACTGGTGAGCAACGAGAAGATCCTCAACACCGCCCTGGCGCAGATTCCCCTCAAGCGGGTGGCGGCGCCGAGCGAGATGGCGGGGACGGTGCTGTACCTGGCCAGCGATGCGTCGAGCTACACGACAGGCGTGGCGTTGAACGTGGACGGTGGGTTCCTGTCCTGAGTCGTAGAGGTAAACATGAGCCGCTGAGGTAAAACTGAGGTGTTCCTGATGGAATAAAGATTCCATCGGGCACCCCGACCGCCTACATTTTCCGCACAACAACACGTCTTGAAAGGACACGCTGTCATGCGCGGGAATTCTCTTCCAGAACTGGGCGTCGGCCTGATCGGCACGGGCTTCATGGGTCGGGCTCACGCCCTGGCGTTTCACAACGCTCGCACCACGTTCGATCTCCCCTTCAACCTCAAGCTCATCGCGCTGGCCGATGCAGATGCTGCGCGTGCGCAACAGTGCGCGGCCAGTTGGGGGTTCGAGGGCAGTCATGGCGACTGGCAGCAGCTGATCTGCGATCCGGCGATCAATCTGGTGGCAATCACCACGCCGAATCTGCTGCATTTCCCCATGGCCATGGCCGCCCTTGAAGCGGGCAAGGCGGTGTATTGCGAGAAGCCGCTGGCGGTGAGTCTGGCCCAGGCGAGGGAGATGCAGGAGGCCGCGCGCAAGGCCGGTGTCGTCACACGGGTGGGCTACAACTACCAGCACAACCCGATCATCGGATTGGCGAAGCAGATGATCGACAGCGGTGAGCTGGGGCGGATCGTCAGTTTCCAGGGGGAGTTCAGCGAGGACTTCATGGGTGATGGGTTGTCGCCGTGGTCGTGGCGCTGTGAAGAGGCCCATGCCGGCGGCGCCCTGGCGGACCTCGGCAGTCATTTGCTGGCGATGGCGCGGTACCTGCTCGGCGATGTCGAGGCGGTGTGCGCGGACTCGCAAACGGTGCACCCACAGCGACCGGTCGCGCCCGGCAGCGAAGAGCGACGGGCAATCAGCATCGACGACCAGACCTACGCGCTGCTGCGCTTTGCCAACGGCGCGCGGGGTACGTTCGGCAGCAGTTGGCTCAAGCACGGCTACAAGAATCACTTGAGCTTCGAAATCGGTGGCACCGAAGGCACGTTGTCGTTTGATCAGGAACGTTTGAACGAGCTGCGGCTGTACCGCGCGGGCGCGCCGGGACGCGACGGGTTCCAGCGAATTTTGGCGGGGCCCGCGCAGCCCGGGTATGCCTCTTTCTGCCCGGCGCCTGGGCATCAGCTGGGGTACAACGAGCTGAAGACGCTGGAAGTGTATGAATTGATTCAAGCGCTGGCTGGGCAGGGTTCGAACGGGACGGATTTTGCCGAAGCGATGGCGGTCGAGCGCCTGGCTACAGCGATTCGCATGGCGGCGAAAGAAATGCGCTGGGTGAGTGTTTCGGATATTTGAGTCGGGTATGAGCCCGAAAATTGAGGGTGTTCGCGCCGGCCTCTTCCCGGCTGAAGCCGGCCCTACTCCACCGCGCGCCTTGCAGGTAGAATGCGGCGCTTCCGGGCAGCCATTCTGCCCATCTGCCCGATAAGCGCCTTCCCATGCCGTTCGAACTCACCGTTGAACCCACCACCCTGCTGGTGCTGGCTGTCGTTGCCTTTGTCGCCGGTTTTATCGATGCCATTGCCGGCGGCGGCGGTCTGTTGACCACGCCTGCCCTGCTCACGGCCGGGCTTCCGCCGCATCTGGTGCTGGGCACCAACAAGCTCAGCTCCACCTTCGGCTCGGCCACCGCCGGCTACACCTTTTACCGGCGCAAGCTGTTTCACCCGGCTCAGTGGAAACGCGGCCTGATCGGGACGGCGGTGGGTGCGCTGATCGGTGCCGTGGTCGCGCATTTTCTGCCGGCGGAACTGCTGAACCAGATGCTCCCGGTGATCGTGTTCGGCTGCGGGCTGTACCTGCTGTTCGGCGGCACGCCCAAGGCGCCGCTGGACAGCAATGCGCCGATCAAGACCAAATGGCAGCTGCCCCAGGGCCTCGGGCTGGGCTTTTACGACGGCGTGGCCGGTCCCGGCACCGGGGCGTTCTGGACGGTCAGCACGCTGTTGATGTACCCGGTCGATCTGGTGAAGGCCAGCGGCGTCGCCCGCAGCATGAACTTCGTCAGCAACGCCGCCGCGTTGATGATCTTCGCCATCAACGGCTCGGTGGACTGGGTCATCGGGTTGACGATGGGAGTAGCGGTGATGGCCGGTGCATTTATGGGCGCCAGAACCGCGATCAAGGGCGGCGCCAAATTCATCCGCCCTGTGTTCATCACCGTGGTGCTGGGCTTAACTGTCCGCCTGGCCTGGCAGCACTGGTTCAACTGAACCTGAGCGCCGGGCCAGATACAGATCGATCAGGTAGCGCGCAATCGAGCGACTGGCCGGCAACGGCGGCAGGTCATGGATGCTGAACCACTGGGCGTCCTCGATTTCGTCCGCCTGGGGCACGATGTCACCACTGTCGTATTCAGCGTGAAAGCCCAGCATCATCGAGTGCGGGAACGGCCAGCACTGGCTGCCCATGTATTGGATGTTCTTGACCGTTACCTGTACCTCTTCCATCACCTCGCGCCGGACACAGTCCTCGGCCGACTCACCCGGCTCGGCAAACCCGGCCAGCGTGCTGTAGACCCCGGACACAAACCGCGGCGAGCGCGCCAGCAACACCTCGTCGCCGCGGGTGATCAGCACGATCATGCTCGGCGAGATCCGCGGATAGGCGCGCAGATCGCAGTGCGGACAATACATCGCCCGCTCCCCCGGCACTGGCTGCGCCGGCTGACCGCAACTGCCACAAAAACGGTGTTCGCGGGCCCAGGTGCTGATCTGCGCCGCGTAGCCGAGCATCTGGAACACCTCGGCGTCGTCGGCCAGCATGAACTGGCGCAGGGTCTGCCACTGAGCACCCTCCAGATCCAAAGCCACCGCCGACTCGGGCGAATGTCGAAGTGTCTGCACGTACACAGGCTGGCCATCGAAGTGGCCAATGCCGTGCTCATGCATCAGCGACAAATCCTGCCGCTTCAGCCATTCGCGCGGGAACAGCACGCCGTTACTGTCCTTCAAAAAGCCCTGGTCACTCTGAACCACAGCCCAACCGCCGGGCGCCTGAACATCAAGCACAGCGGTGGTCCAACGCTTCGGGCGCGTCATGCCTCAACTCCTCTGATCACCGACCTGCCCTTCTGCAGCTGGAGAGAGGCTCAGAAGCGGCAGGTGGTGACGCATTCAATTAGGTCAGTCAATTATCGAAGACCGGCTTCTGTTTGCTCATATGAGCCACCATCGCCAGCTTCAGGTCGGCCGATTGCAACATGGCAGCGTTCCAGGTGGCAATGTATTCGAGGCCGTCGTCTACGCTGTGATCGCGCATGTAGCCGATCATGCGCTTGCTGCCGCTGATGGCGATGGGTGATTTGCCCGCGATGTCCCGGGCAATGGCGAACACGCCTTCGAGCAACTGCGGCAGGTCGGCGAACGTGCGGTTGACCAGGCCAATGCGCAGCGCTTCATCGGCGCCGACGTTGCGGCCGGTATAGGCCATTTCGCGCATCATGCCGTCGCCGATCAATCGCGGCAGTCGCTGCAGGGTGCCGACGTCCGCCGCCATGCCCATGTCGATTTCGCGAATGGAAAACAGTGCATCGTCCGCCGCGTAGCGCATGTCACAGGCGCTGATCAGGTCGATGGCGCCGCCGATGCAATAGCCCTGAATGGCGGCGAGCACCGGCTTGCTGCAGCGGTCGACCACACTGAAGGATTCCTGCATCTGCAGGATCTTGCGCCGCAGCAGGCGGGCGTTGCGTCCCACATCCTTGCCCAGCTCGCTGGCCACCGACGCGAGCAGGGTCAGATCGATGCCGGAAGAGAAGTGTTTGCCTGCACCACTGAGCACCACCACCCGCACGTCATCAGTGTCCTCGACCCAGCGGAAGATCTCGATGATTTCCTGCCAGAACGCAGCGTTCATGGCGTTGATTTTTTCCGGGCGATTGATCTGCACGTGGGCAATGTGGTCGGCCATCTCGACCTTGAACGCACTGTAGTCAGACACGGTTTTAGATCCTTGTAGAGGCCAGACGAGGTTTATTCCTTGATGCCGGATCATAGCAAGTCAGTATGTGCGCCCGCAGGCCACGGTTGCGCCATTTGCCGGATAGCGAACGTGCCGAAACCCCGCAGATGCCGTCGATCGGCCGCCGATAAACTGAACGGTCACAGCGGGTGACGGTCCAGAGTGATGGCTGCATGGAACCGGACATTCCCGGCCATGACGGCCAGGGCAGTCGAACCCGTTTCGATGCCCGACTCTTTCTCAGGTCGCAAGAGGGCGATTCTTGACTACATCAAAAGCGGCAACCGGTATCGTGGGCCTGGATGACATCCTTGCGGGTGGTCTTTCGCGCAGTCACGTGTTTCTCCTGGAAGGAGAGCCCGGCACCGGCAAAACCACCGTCGCGCTGCAGTTTCTGCTGGCAGGCGCAGCGGCGGGCGAACGTGGTCTGTATATCACGCTGTCTGAAACCGAACGCGAATTGCGCGACGGCGCACGCTCCCACGGCTGGGAGCTGGGCGAGAACATCTCGGTGTTCGAATTGACACCCCCTGAAGATTTGTTGAACGCTGCCCATCAGCAGAGTTTGCTGTACTCCTCGGACCTTGAACTGGGCGAGGCGACCAAGCAGATTTTCGAAATTGTCGAGCAGGTCAAACCTTCGCGGGTGATCATCGACAGCCTCTCGGAAATCCGCCTGCTGGCGCAGAGTTCCTTGCGTTATCGTCGGCAGATCCTGGCGATCAAGCATTACTTCGCGCGCTACGACACGACGGTCTTGCTGCTCGACGACCTCACCACCGAATCCCTGGATAAAACCGTGCACAGCGTTGCCCACGGCGTCATCCGCCTCGAAGGCCTGACGCCGACCTATGGCGCCGAGCGCCGACGCCTGCGGGTGGTGAAGTACCGGGGCCAGAAGTACCGCGGTGGCTATCACGACTTCAACATCATGGACGACGGCATTCAGGTGTTTCCGCGCCTGGTGGCGGCCGAGCACCGTACCGGGTATGTCAGTCGCCAGCACAGCAGCGGCATCCAGGAAGTCGACGCCTTGCTGGGAGGCGGAGTGGACAGCGGTTCCAGCACCGTCATTCTGGGGCCTGCGGGGACCGGTAAATCGCTGATTTCGCTGACGTTCGCCGCCGCTGCCGTGGAGCGTGGCGAGAAGGCGGCGCTGTTCATCTTCGATGAAGAGCTGGGCCTGCTGTACACGCGCATGAATAAACTCGGCATTGATCTCCGCGCACTTGAAGCGACCGGCAATCTGATGATCCAGCAAGTCGACGCTGCCGAGCTGTCCCCGGGTGAATTTGCCCACCGCGTTCGCCGCTGTGTCGACGAACTGGGTATCCAGACCGTGGTGATCGACAGCCTCAACGGCTATCAGGCCGCGATGCCGGAAGAAAACGCGCTGGTATTGCACGTACACGAACTGTTGCTGTACCTCAATCGTCACGGCGCCTCGACGTTCATGACCGTCGCCCAGCACGGTCTGGTCGGCGACATGCAGACCCCGGTGGACATCACCTACCTCGCGGATTCGGTGATTCTGTTGCGCTACTTCGAAGCACTGGGCCAGGTCCGTCGGGCCATTTCCGTCATCAAAAAACGCACAGGCACCCATGAGTCAACCATTCGTGAATACCGCATCAGTTCGTCCGGCATGACCATTGGCGAACCGTTGGAAGCCTTTCAGGGCGTATTGCGTGGCATCCCTCAATATCACGGTGAGAAAACTCCCCTGTTGCGGGACACCGACGCGTGAGCACTCCGGGACAGTTATCGGAACGGGCCATTATCCTGGCCCCCCTCGGACGGGACAGCCAGATCGCGTTGACCATGCTGCAGGAAGCCGGCTACCCGGCGATCATCACCCACGACCTGGCGCAGCTCTGCAGTGAGCTGATGTCCGGTGCAGGCCTGGCGATCATCGCCGATGAGGCCCTGCGCAGTGCAGACATCAATCCCCTGCTCAGCCTGCTGGCCAATCAGCCGGCCTGGTCGGACTTCCCTATCGTGTTGCTGACCCACCATGGCGGCCCGAAACAGAACCCTTCGGCGCACCTGGGCAAGATGCTCGGCAACGTCACCTTTCTGGAGCGGCCGTTTCACCCTGCCACGCTCATCAGTCTGGTGAGCACCGCCGTGCGCGGGCGTCGACGCCAATACGAAGCCCGTACCCGGCTGGAAGAACTGCTCGAAAGCGAACAGCGCCTGCAGCATGCGCTAAAGGCCGGACGGCTGGGCTCCTGGCAGCTGGATACCGAATTTCTGAGGCTGGAGTGCTCGGACATCACCAAGGCACACTTTGGCCGGGACGAGCGCGACACGCTCTCGTACCACGACTGGCTAAACGCGGTACATCCCGAGGATCAGCCGCGCATGCAGTCTGTGTTGCAGCACACCCTGGACAGCGGCGCCGATTTCATCATCGAGTTTCGCAACGTCTGGCCGGACGGCTCGGTCCACTGGATGGACATCAGAGCGAGGGCGATCCGGGCGCGCAATGGCCGCGTCAGCCTGCTGTCGGGCGTGACCTCGGACATCACCGAGCGCAAGCTGGCCGAACAGCAACTGCGCCGGCTCAACGAAACCCTGGAGCAGCAGGTCGAGGAACGCACCTCCCAACTGCGCCACAACGAAGAAGTCCTGCGGCAGTCGCAGAAGATGGAAGCGGTGGGCCAGCTCACCGGCGGTATCGCCCACGACTTCAACAACATGCTGACCGGCATCATCGGCAGCCTCGAACTGCTAAGGCGTCGTCTGGCGCGGGGTCGCACCGATGACCTTGATGGCCTGATCGACCTGGGCGTGACCTCGGCCAATCGCGCCGCCGCCCTGACCCACCGCTTGCTGGCGTTTTCGCGCCGCCAGTCGCTGGACCCCAAGCCGGTCCTGATGAACGACCTGGTCAATTCCATGGGCGAACTGCTGAACCGCAGCGTCAATGAGAGCATCCGTCTCGACATGTGCCTGGACCCGGAACTGTGGACCGCCGAGGCCGACCCGAACCAGCTTGAAAGCGCCCTGCTCAACCTGGTGCTCAACGCCCGCGACGCCATGCCCGACGGCGGCATGCTGATGATCGAAACCTTCAACCGCCGCCTCGACCGCGAATTCACCAACGCCTATGAAAATCTCCTGCCGGGTGACTACGTGGTGCTCAGCGTGCGCGACACGGGCTGCGGGATGCCCGAGAACGTCATCAGCCGGGCATTCGATCCGTTCTTCACCACCAAACCGATTGGCCAGGGCACCGGCCTGGGCCTGTCGATGATCTACGGCTTCACCAAGCAATCCCACGGTCATGTCGAGATCGAGAGCCAGGTGGGCGACGGCACCACGGTGCAGCTGTTTCTGCCGCGTTACCACGGCGCAGCGCAGCAAGATGACCCTGCCCTCCCCGACGACACGGCTCACGCCCGTGAAGGCGAAACCATTCTGCTGGTCGAGGACGATCCGGCCGTTCGCGCGCTGGTCAGCCAGGTCCTGGGCGAGCTGGGTTATGCCTACGTAGAAGCCGGTGATGCGGCGGGGGCGATTCCGATTCTGGAATCGAGCCAGCGCATTGACCTGATGATCAGTGACGTCGGCCTGCCTGGCATGAACGGTCGCCAACTGGCCGACATTGGCCGGCAACTGCGCACGGATCTGAAAGTGCTGTTCATCACCGGGTATGCGGAAAATGCCGGCGCCCGCTCCGGGTTCCTTGAAGAAGGGATGCAGATGATCACCAAGCCCTTCGCCTTCGACCAATTGACGACCAAGGTGCGGGAGATGATCGAGGGCTGATGCGAGGCCCCTGCTCAAACAAAAGCCGGCGATTGCCGGCTTTTTTGTTTTCTGGAGGGATCAGTTGAGCAGGGTTTGAATCTGCGAATGCAGCGTTTCCATGGTGAACGGCTTGGCCAGGATCGGCGCCTTTTTGGTGATCGGGCTACCGCAATCAACGATCTCTGCCGGGTAGCCACTGATGAAGATCACCTTGAGCTCGGGTCGCAGCTTGACGGCCGGCTCGGCAATCATCACGCCGGATACACCGCCGGGCAGACGGTAATCGGTGATCATCAAATCGAGGTGGGGTTTGGTGGCAAGAATTTCGAATGCCTGCTCCCCGTTCTCCGCCTGCAACACCCGATAGCCTTCGCCCGACAGGTAGTCGGACAGCAGCATCAGAATGAGCGGCTCGTCTTCGACGATGAGTACGACATTTTCTGCATCAGAGCTCATTTGAACGCCTTTGATCTTATAGATAGCTGCCATTACGACCATGGCCCGGGCTGGAGGTTGCGCGGAGTGATCAGTTATTTGATTGAAGGCCCGTTTGACGGTGTCTATCGCGAGCGGGTGGTGCGGCTGAGAGGATTCTGCCTAACGGCAGAACGGTTTCGCCTTCGGCGAGTTACTTTTAAAAAGCACTAAAAGTAACCAAAAGTGCCTGCTCCTGGTTGGGCCCTTCCTTCGTCAGGGTTCCTTCACTCCGACGACGCTCCGTGGGCCCGCGCCGAACGGACATCCATGTCCTGACGGCGCTCTCGCCGCATCCATGCGGCTCGACCCACTGCGCGTCGTCTGCGTTCAGCCTGCACCCAAGTCGCGTTTGGGGGTGACTGGGCTACTTGTGTAGGAAGATCAAAAGCAGATCAAAAGCAGATCAAAGGCAGATGCAGGTCAACTGCTTCCCGGCTGAAGCCGGTCCCACTGACTGCATGCGCATTCGCTGTAGGAGCCGGCTTGCTGGCGAACTCGGGGGATCTGAAACGAAGATGTCGACTGACCCACCGCATTCGCCAGCAAGCCGGCTCCTACAGACCTTGGCTGGCCGCAGTGTTCATGTGGGACTGGCTTTAGCCGGGAATGGACGCGGAGCGTCCTCGGATGCGTGCCCACGCATAGCGTGGGCACGATCAAAATGGTTGGCGCCTGGGCTGGCCTCTTCCCGGCTAAAGCCGGTCCTACAGAGGCATCCCAGGCGTCCAGTGGAATTGGCGGTGACCTCGATTGTAGGACCGGCTTTAGCCGGGAAGCTTTTGATCTGCTCTGCTCTGCTCTGCTCTGCTCTGCTCTGCTCTGCTCTGCTCTGCTCTGCTCTGCTCTGCTTTGCCCTGCTTTGCTCTGCTTTGCTTTTGATCTTCATACACAAAAGGCTCAGTCACCGCCAATCGCGACTTGGGTGCAGGCTGAACGTAGGTTCCGCGGAGTGGGCCGAGCCGCATGGATGCGGCGAGCGCGCCGTCGGGACATGGATGTCCGTTCGGCGCGGGCCCACGGAGCGGGACCGGAGTGAAGGTATTCCGACGAAGGAGGAACCCAACCAGGAGCAAGCACCCTTGGTTACTTGGGGTGCTTTTCCAAGTAACTCGCCGAAGGCGAAATGTCTGCCGTTAGGCGGACGCTCTTGATCTGGATCTGCATTTACTCAGCGAAACCGGTAACCGGTCAGAGCGGCAGCGATACCCTGAACATCGACCCCGCCCCTTCTTCGCTCTCGACACTGATCCGCCCGCCATGAGCACTGACAATCTGATCGGAGATAAACAGCCCCAACCCAAGCCCCGCCACCGCATGACTCGCCGCGACTCGCTCGAACTGCTGAAAAATGCGCTTCTGGTTTTCCGCGCTGATCCCGATCCCGTGATCGCGCACCTCGACCCGCGCCTCGCCGGCCTCGCTGTACACCCGCAACTCGATCGGCTTGCGTGCCCCGTAGCGCAACGCATTGGTCAACAGATTCGCCACCACCTGCTCGATGCGAAACTCATCCCACACGCCAATCACCGGCGTCGTGGCCTGCAACGTCACCGCGCTGCCGGCGGCGGCAATCTGCGCGGAATAGCTTTCCACCAGATTGACCACCAGCTCCGACAAATCGAATGGACTGGTACGGATCGACAACTTGCCCGTCCGAATCCGCGACACGTCGAGCATGTCCTCGATCAGCCGGATCAGGCTCTGGATCTGCCGCTCATCGCGGTCCACCATGGCCCGGAGTTTTTCCATGGTGAACGCCGACGCATTGTCCTTGGCCAGGTGCAGCTTGCGCAGCTGGGTTTCGAGAATCAGCCCATTGAGCGGCGTGCGGACCTCGTGGGAGACGATCGACATGAAGTCATCGCGCATACGGATCGCACGCTCCAGCTCGCTCTGGGTCGACTTCAGCTCGCGCATCAGGGCTTCCTGCTCCGCGCGGCTGCGTTCAAGCTCTTCAAGCTGCTGCTTCAGGGCCTTGCGCTGGCGATACAAGTCGACAAAGACGTTGACCTTGCTCTTCACCGCATGAATATCGAGGGGCTTGTGCAGGAAATCCACCGCACCGCTTTCGTAGCCCTTGAACGCGTAATTCAGCTCACGCCCGGCGGCACTGACGAAGACAATGGGGATGTTCTTGGTCTTCTCGGTACTGCGCATCAGCTCGGCAAGTTCGAAGCCGTTCATCCCTGGCATCTGCACGTCGAGAATCGCCATCGCAAACTCGTGCTCGAGCAGCAACGACAACGCCTCGTCCGCAGACAACGCCTTGAACACCTGACGGTCCTCACGCTTGATCAACGCTTCGAGCGCGAGCAGGTTCTCCGGCAGATCATCCACGATCAGCAGTTTGGCTTTGATTTCACTCAGCATGCAATTCGTTCCAGCTCGACAAGCAAGGACCCAATGTCGGGCAAAGGCAGTAGAAAATCCGGCGTATGAAGGGCAAGCGCCGCTTCGGGCATGGCCCGCGCGAGGGCCTGGGCCGGGTCCTGGACCACGGTGAGACCACCGTACTCCTTGATTCGTGCAATGCCGCGCGCGCCATCGCTGTTGGCACCGGTCAGCAACACGCCGGCCAGTCGGTCACCATAGGCGTCTGCGGCCGAGTCGAACAGGATGTCGATGCTCGGGCGCGAATGATGCACCCGCTCCTCCTGACTCAGCGACAGGCTCAGATCGTTCTCGATCGACAGGTGGTAGCCCGGCCCGGCGAAGTACAGCGTGCCCGGTTTAATGGTTTCTTTATCGTCCGCTTCCTTGACCGGTATCGCCAGGTTCACGGCAAAGACCTCGGCCAACTGGCTCCGACGCTGATCCGGCACGTGGAGTACCGCCAGGATTGGCAGCCGATAGCCCCTGGGCAGCGTACGGAAAATCTTCAGCAGCGCTTCGACCCCGCCGGCCGATGCGCCGACCACAATCGCGTCCACCGCCGGCAACGCGCACGGCTCCGGGGGGGTGCCAGGAAACGACGTTCTCATGATTTGCGGTAGATCCGCTCAAGTTTGACCAGCGGGTCGAACTGGTTTTTGTAGGCGGAAAAATCCAGTGTTTCCTTGCTGCCCAGCACGAGGAATCCGCGGTGGCACAGGGACTCGTGAAACAGCCCGAAGGCGCGGTCCTGCAGCTTCTTGTTGAAATAGATCAGCACGTTCCGGCAGGAAATCAACTGGGTCTCGGAGAACACACTGTCCGTCGCCAGACTGTGATCGGCGAAGGTGACATTCTCTCGAAGGGTCTTGTCGAAAATCGCGTAATCGTAGGCGGCGGTGTAGTACTCCGAGAACAGCCGTTTGCCACCGGCCTTCAGGTAGTTCTCGTTATAGCCACGCATGTTCTCCATGGAGAAGATGCCTTGTTTGGCCTTCTCCAGAGAATGGGGGTTGATGTCAGTCGCGTAGATGATCGTGCGCTCAAGCAGGCCTTCCTCGCGCAGCAGGATGGCCATCGAGTAGACCTCCTCCCCGGTGCTGCACCCGGCAATCCAGATTTTCACCGACGGGTAGGTCTTGAGCAGCGGCACGACTTCTTCGCGGATGGCCAGGAAGTGCGTCGGGTCGCGGAACATCTCGCTGACCGGAATCGTCAGGAACTGCAGCAGCTGCATGAACGCCGAAGGGTCATGCAGCACGCGCTCCTGCAACGCGGAAATGGTCTTGAGTTCAAACTGACGCAACGCGTGGGTGACCCGTCGTTTCACCGACGCGCCTGAGTAATCGCGGAAATCGTAGCTGTACTTCAAGTAGATCGCTTCAATCAGCAAGCGCAACTCGATATCGGCGTCTCGTTCAGGCATCGGCAACACTCTGGGTCGGGCAACGGGCGGTCAATTGATCCGATCCACTCAGATACGTTCCATCTTCGGCAGCCACACGCGAATCAGCGAGAACAGCCGGTCCAGATCGATCGGTTTGGCCAGGTAGTCGTTGGAGCCGGCCTGCAGGCAGCGATCCTGGTCATCTTTCATGGCCTTGGCGGTCACCGCGATGATCGGCAGCTTGCGCCACCGCGGGTTCTTGCGGATCTCAATGGTGGCTTCATAGCCGTCCATTTCCGGCATCATCACGTCCATCAGCACCAGATCGATGTCATCCACGGTGTTGAGCTTCTCGATTGCTTCCAGGCCGTTGCGCCCGACCTCGACGATCGCGCCTTTGTGCTCCAGCGCGCTGGTCAGGGCGAAGATGTTGCGCACGTCGTCGTCCACCACCAGGATCTTGCGGCCCTCGAACACGCGGTCGCGACTGCGCGCGGTCTTGAGCATCTTCTGGCGCTCGTTCGACAGCTGCGATTCGACCTTGTGCAGGAACAGCGTCACCTCATCGAGCAGGCGCTCCGGCGAACGCGCACCTTTGATAATGATGGTCCGCGAGTAGCGCAGCAGCTCGGCTTCTTCGTCACGGGTCAGGTTGCGGCCGGTGTAGACGATGACCGGCGGGAACGCGCAGATCTCGTCGGTGGACATGCGCTTGAGCAACTCGTTGCCGAGCATGTCCGGCAGTTTCAGGTCGATGATCATGCAGTCGTAGGCGTTGTCGCGCAGCAGATCAAGGGCGTCCTGAGCGAAGCCCACCGCCGTGATCTCGATGTCGTCGTCGCCGATCAGCCGCGCGATGCTGTCACGCTGCAAGGCATCGTCTTCGACCAGCAGGATGCGTTTGACCTTCTGCGTGAGCTTGGCTTCGAGGCGGGCGAAAACGTCCTTGAGCTCTTCGCGGGTGGTCGGCTTCACCGCATAACCGATGGCGCCCATTTGCAGCGCGGCTTCCTGACGGTCTTCGACGGAAATCACGTGCACCGGAATGTGCCGGGTGCTCGGCAGCTCTTTGAGGCGTTGCAGAACGGTGAGACCGGAATGGTCCGGCAGGCGCATGTCCAGCAGGACGGCGTCCGGCACGAAAGAGGACGCCAGATCGAAGCCCTCGTCCGCAGCGTGGGCCACCAGGCAGTTGTAGCCAAGTTCATGGGCCAAGTCATAGAGGATGTGGGCAAAGCGCACCTCGTCTTCGATCACCAAAATGCAGCGCTTGGTGAACGGTGCCTTTTCACGGTCATCGGCGAAACGCGGAATCGGCTCTGCAGGCGGTGCAGCCTTGGCGGCCACTGGCGTCGGCGGCGTGATGCGGGACGCAACCGGCGCAGGCTGCACGGCAACCACGGGCGCATCGGCGTACTGCGAAGGCTCCAGCTCGACGTATTCTTCCGGCACCACCAGGGTGAAAATGCTGCCCTGACCCGGCGCGCTGGTGACGCTGATCGAGCCGCCCAGCAGGCGTGCCAGATCGCGGGAAATCGACAGGCCCAGACCGGTGCCGCCGTAGCGGCGATTGGTGGTGCCATCGGCCTGACGGAACGCTTCGAAAATGCTTTCCTGCTGCTCTTCGGCGATGCCGATGCCGGAATCGCGAACGGTGAAGGCCACGCCCTCGCCGGGCTGACGGGAAACGGTCAGGCTCACGGCGCCGCTTTCGGTGAACTTGATCGCGTTGGACAGCAGGTTCTTGAGGATCTGCTCCAGGCGCTGGCGATCGGTGTAAAGGGACACCGGCGTGCCCGACTGAATTTCCACCGAGAATTCCAGCTTCTTCTCGGATGCCAGCGGCTGGAACGTCATGCGCAGGCCGTCCACCAGACGGCTGACACTGCTGTTCTCCGGGCGCATGTCCAGCTTGCCGGCCTCGACCTTGGAAATATCCAGAATGTCGTTGATCAAATTGAGCAGGTCATTGCCGGCCGAGTAAATCGACTCGGCGAACTTGACCTGTTCAGCGGTGAGGTTGTCCTGGGGATTTTCCGACAGCAGCTTGGCCAGAATCAGCGAACTGTTGAGCGGCGTGCGCAGCTCGTGGGACATGTTGGCGAGGAATTCGGATTTGTATTTGCTGGAGCGCTGCAACTCGTCGGCGCGGGCTTCCAGCTCAATCTGGGCGATGTGCAATTCTTCGTTATTGCGGTCCAGCGCGTCACGCTGGTCAGCCAGCGCCTTGCCCTGCTCGGCCAACTGCTCGTTGGTCTGCTCAAGTTCTGCCTGCTGGGTTTCAAGATGCGCCTGGGATTCCTTGAGAATCCGCGACTGCTCTTCCAGCTCTTCGTTGGCGGTGCGCAGTTCTTCCTGCTGCACCTGAAGCTCTTCGTTGAGCTGCTGTGTTTCGGCGAGCACTTCCTGCAAGCGTTGACGGTAGCGCGCCGCCTCGATGGACGTGCCGACGTTCTCGGCCACCAGTTCAAGAAACTCCAGGTCGCGGGGCGTCAATTCGCGCAGAAAGCCCAGTTCGATCACGCCGTTGACGTGGTCATCATTGCTGGTCGGTACCACCACGACGCTGCGCGGTGAGCCTTCGCCCAGGCCGGACGTCACTTTGAAGTAGTCCTGAGGGACGTTGTCCAGAGTGATGATCTGATCCTGCTCGGCGGCTTTGCCGACCACGCCCTCACCGCTGTAGATCGACTGCTCGTGCTGTTCCTGCTCCCGGGAAAAGCCATAGGAAGCCACGCGTACCAGCCCGCCGTGTTCCTGACGCACATACACTGCGGCCACCACCGCGCCCAGGTATTGAGCGAAGAAATGCAGCACGTTGCGGCCCAGCAGATTGAGGGTGAGCTGGCCGATGACCTGCTCGGCCAGTTCGCTCTGACCGTTGCGCAGCCAGGCGACGTGGGACAAGCGTTCGGCGTCCAGCTGCTGGGCCCTGAGGTTGGCAGCGTAGGTGTCGGACAACGTGGTCATGTCTCGACGCCCGACCCAGGCAAGAATCCCGCTGACGATCAGCACGAAGGTAATGTACAGCGACACTGACAGGACCGTGGTGTGCGTCACGTCGGTATTACGCGACATACGCAGTTGATGCTCGACGGTGGCGGCCTGGTCGTACTCCTCGCGTATCTCGTCGGACAGGCGCTTGCCGCGACGGTCCTTGATCGGCGTCTGGTAGTCGCCACCGCTGCGCCGCAGAGTGATCATCTCCTGGGCAAAGTCGTTCCACGCCGACTGCAGCGCCGCGAGTCGCTTGAATCGGTCAACCTGGGGCGGGTTGTCCGCGACCAGTTCTTCGAGGCCCTGGAGCTCTGTGCTGATGGCCGGCTTCGCCACTTCATAGGGGTCGAGAAAACGCTCGTCGCCGGTCAGCAGGAAGCCGCGCATCCCGGTTTCCATGTCCACCGACAGCTTGAGCGAGCGATTGATGTTGTTGATCACCCGGTCGGTGTGCTCGACCCACTGGATCGCCGACAACAGGTAGGAAATCAGAATGACGAAGAAAGCCGCACTCAGCACGCCGACGGCCAGAGGTAAACTGACGTTGCGGCTTAACAGTTTGCGGAAACGTTGCTCATCGACTGCAGAGTTGGTGATCATCGCGGGGGCTCAGGCGGGTTCGTCTAAACGACGGAGTTTGCCGCAAACCTCGGCAAAAACTCCAGCTTCAGACGCACAAGGTTGAATTTTCTGACAATAGATCGAGACCATTCGGGTGCGCACTGTACATTTGAGTGCAATCTAAAAGCCACTACACTCAATTGAATCGTGTTGTTGCGGCGAAGAACTTGTCACAATTGCGCCCCCAGCGAAACGCTGTATTGCCCCATGCCGTGCGATGCGCTCCCTGCCCAATTAAGGAACTTGCCATGTCCGATTCACCCCGCACGATTCTGGTGGTCGAAGATGACAACATCGTCCGGATGTTGATTGTCGACGTCCTCGAAGAGCTTGACTACACAGTGCTGGAAGCTGCCGACGCCGCCGAGGCCCTTGCGGTTCTGAACAACGCTGGCCAGACCATCGACCTGATGATGACTGACCTGGGCCTGCCGGACATGAACGGTAAGGACCTCGCAGTGGAGGCGCGCGCGATCCGCCCGGACATTCCGGTGCTGTTCGCCAGTGGCTACGCGGACTCCGTTGACGTGCCAGCGGGCATGCATAACATCGGCAAGCCGTTTTCCATCGACCAGCTGCGCGACAAGGTCAAGGGCATTCTTGGCAACTGAGCAACGGGCGCAGCGATCCTCGATCCATGTGCTGATCATTGGCTACGTCTGGCCCGAGCCGCGATCGTCGGCGGCCAGCGGGCATGTCATGCAACTGATCGACTGTTTCCTTGGGCAGGGCTGGCAGATCACCTTCGCCAGCGCCGCCACCGAGGGCGAGCACAAGGCCGACCTGGCCAAGCTGGGCATCGCTGAAGTCACCATCGCCCTCAATCACAGCAGTTTTGACGCTTTCATCGGTGAACTGAAGCCCGACGTGGTGCTGTTCGACCAGTTTCTGATGGAAGAGCAGTTCGGCTGGCGGGTGGAAAAGCACTGCCCCAACGCGCTTCGCCTGCTTGAAAGTTCCGACCTGCAGAGCCTGCGCCATGCCCGTCACCAGGCGGTCAAGGAACGGCTCGACGGCAAGCCAGATGCTGACCTGACTGATTACTTTCAGATGCCTCGGGATCAGCTGTTCACCCGAATGGCGACCACTGATCTGGCCCAGCGCGAAATCGCCGCGATCCACCGCAGTGACCTGAGCCTGATGGTGTCCGACGTCGAAATCGACCTGCTGACCCAGGCATTTTCGGTGCCCGCTGCTCAGCTCCATTGGGTCCCGCTGCTGGTACGAGAGCCGGGCGAGGCGCCCGATAGCCCGCGTAGTTTCGAAGACCGGGCGCACTTCATCACCATCGGCAACTTTCGCCATGCGCCGAACTGGGATGCCGTGCTGTGGCTGAAAAACACCGTCTGGCCGCTGATTCGCGCGCAATTGCCCGCCGCTCAGGTTCATGTGTACGGCGCGTATACGCCGCCCAAGGCCGCTGCGCTGCATAACGCTGCCCAGGGGTTTCACATCATGAACTGGGCGCAAGACGCGCTGGCGGTGATGGGTGCGGCGCGGGTTTCCCTGGCGCCGCTGCGTTTCGGCGCGGGGATCAAGGGCAAGATCATCGATGCCATGATCTGCGGCACGCCAACTGTCACCACGCCCATCGGCGCCGAGGCCATGCACGGCGAACTGGCGTTTCCCGGCGCCGTGGCCTCTGATGCGCAAGGGTTGGCGGACGCGGCAGTCAACCTTTACACCGATCAGGTGCGCTGGGAGCAGGCGCAACGGGATGGCTGGCAACTGCTGCCGGCGCGCTTTGGCCATGAACGCCATTGCGCCGTGCTGATTGAACGCATCCTCGCGCTGCGGGACTCCCTTCAGGCCCATCGCACGGCCAACTTCACCGGCGCCATGCTTCGCCACCATCAGCACAAGAGCACCCAGTACATGTCCCAGTGGATCGAAGCCAAGAACAAAAATGCCTGATGCGTTTTGTTTAGCGCACGGCGCGGCGCAGCAGATAGGTATCCATGATCCAGCCTTTCTGTGCCCGCCCCGTTTCACGGGCCTGACGTATCTGCGCGCTGACTTCGTGCAGCGGGCCTGATATCAGCATCTCGTCAGGAGTGCCCAGATAAGCGCCCCAATAGATGTGCAAATCCTGATCGACGAACCGCTCGAAGGTGCAATGGGCGTCCAGCATCACCACGCTGTTGCTGATCTGCTCGCGCTGCTGCGCTGCAAGCTCCCGGCCGGTGGTGATGTGGATCGGCTCGCCGATGCGGTTCAGGCCGATGCGATGCCCGGCCGCCAGCGCCTGCACGCTGGTGATGCCGGGGATGACGTCGTAGGCGAATGACTCGCGACCGCGGGCGAGCACCTGATCGAGAATCCGCATTGTGCTGTCGTACAGCGCCGGATCGCCCCACACCAGAAATGCGCCGGTTTCGCCTGGGTTTATTTCATCGGCGATCAGTTGTTCGAACAACACGGCGCGCTGCTCGTGCCAGTGTTCGATCCCGCTGCGGTAAGACGGCGAATCGTCCCTGCGCCTGGGATCGCTTACCTGCACCAGACGATAGTCATGCCCCTCGATGTAGCGCTCGCAGATGTCCCGGCGCAACGCCAGCAGGTCATCATTGGCGTAACCCTTGTCGAGGATGAAAAACACCTGGGTGCGGTTCAGCGCCTTGATCGCCTGAACGGTGATGTGCTCGGGATTGCCCGCACCGATGCCGATCACGAGGATTGTTTTCATGGGGTGACGACTCTCTGGAGGCGTTTGCGGAAGGTGCATAAGCGTATCGGGTTGTTGATGGGTGTAGTTAGTCCACGGCCAGATGAGCATTACTCCGCAGAATTGATGGTGCTTAGACTGGCCTCTTCACGGCTGAAGCCGGTCCCACTGAAAACACCGCGTACACCCGTAGGACTGGCTTTAGCCGGGAAAGCGTCGGGTGTCACACCGCAAATTGGAGGGTGTTCAAACCGGCCTCTTCCCGGCTGAAGCCGGTCCTACTGAAAACACCGCGTACACCCGTAGGACTGGCTTTAGCCGGGAAAGCGTCGGGTGTCACACCGCAAATTGGAGGGTGTTCAAGCTAGCCTCTTCCCGGCTGAAGCCGGTCCTACCAAGCACCGCATTCAACCTGTAGGACTGGCTTTAGCCGGGAAAGCGTTGGACGTCACTCCGCAGAATTGATGCAGCTCAGACTGGCGTCTTCCCGGCTGGAGCCGGTCCCACTGAAAACACCGCGTACACCCGTAGGACTGGCTTTAGCCGGGAAGGCGTCGGGTGTAACACCGCAAATTTGAGGGTGTTCACGCTGGCCTCTTCGCGGCTGAAGCCGGTCCTACAGAACCCCGCGATCACCTAGTGGGACCGGCTTTAGCCGGGAAAGCGTTGGACGTCACTCCGCAGAATTGATGCAGCTCAGACTGGCCTCTTCCCGGCTGAAGCCGGTCCTACCAAGCACCGCATTCAACCTGTAGGACTGGCTTTAGCCGGGAAAGCGTTGGACGTCACTCCACAAATTTGAGGGTGTTCAAGCTGGCCTCTTCCCGGCTGAAGCCGGCCCTCCTCAAGCCACGCGCCCATCTGCATCTGTTTAAAGCCCGCATCTGTATTCCGCCCAACAAATAGTGCACATTATTGCCACGCCACTCTCCAGACCGGCACGCGCATGACCAAAACAACAAGAGTCACCGACCCTTCCTATGAGCTGATGGATGACCACAACGGGCTGTCGATCATCTACCGCGAGCACGGGTTTCCCTGTCCGCTGGTGCGCTGGCATTTCCATAAGGAATACGAGCTGCACCTGATCGTGGCCAGTTCCGGCAAGGTCTTCGTCGGCGATTACATCGGCAATTTCTACCCCGAGACCCTGTTTCTCACCGGTCCCAACCTTCCCCACAACTGGATCAGCCAGATCGAGGAAGACGAGGTCGTGCCCAAGCGTGACATGCTGGTGAACTTCACCGAAGAGCTGCTCGAAAGCGGCAATCAGGTGTTCGCCGAGCTCAAGACCCTGGCACCGCTGCTCGAACGCGCGCAGTACGGCATCGAATTCCGCTGCAAGCGCACCATCCGCCAAGCCACGAAACTGATGCAGAAAATCGCCGACACCACAGGCATGACGCGCCTGGGGCATTTCTTCATTCTGTTGGAAGTGTTGGCGGCCAGTGATGATTTCCAGTTGCTGTCGGGCACCACCGCGTCGCACCTGTCAGATGATCACGCCGTGGAGCGCACCAACAAGGCCGTGGAATACATCTTCACCCATTACGCCCGCGAGCTGCCGCTGGAAGAAGTCGCGGACTACCTGGGCATGAAGCCGACCTATTTCTCCCGGGTGTTCAAGCAGGCCACCGGCCGCTGCTTTGTCGAATTCGTCAACCGCCTGCGCATCAGCAAGTCCTGCGAACTGCTGGCCGATGGCGACCGGCCGGTCACCGACGTCTGCTTCGAGTCGGGTTTCAATAACATCTCCAACTTCAATCGACGCTTCCAGAAGCTCAAAGGCATGACCCCCTCGCACTACCGACGCCTCGCCGTACAGCGCCTGACCGAACAAAACCTGTACTGATTCGTTGCCCTTTGCCCCCATCAACTACGCTGGAACTGCCCCGCCCCATGCGCTGGCGCAGTTGTGCGGCGCGCCCGTTGGAAACCCCAGTGCAAAAAAGTATCAGTTCAAGTGCGCCGCAGGATTTGTCAACCCGCGCGCACAAGGCTGTAATCAACTGACATTCTTCCTGGCCTCCGGAAGAAACAAAAACAATAACCAAGCTTCTGACGTCCGCCTGGGCGCAGAAGAGGAGTGATAAATGAAGACCTCTGCAAATGTTCTCCTTGCCGGTACCTGTCTGACCCTCCTGTCCCTTTGCACCAGCGCCACTGCCGGTGAAGTCACCATCGCCACCGTCAACAACAGCGACATGATCCGCATGCAGCGGCTGTCCAAGACCTTCGAAGAACAGCACAAGGACATCAAGCTCAAGTGGGTGGTGCTGGAAGAGAACGTGCTGCGTCAGCGCCTGACCACCGACATTGCCACCAAAGGCGGCCAGTTCGATGTGTTGACCATCGGCATGTACGAAGCCTCACTCTGGGGCGCCAAGGGCTGGCTCAAGGAAATGAACGACCTGCCTGCGTCCTACGCGCTGGATGACGTGTTTCCTTCGGTACGCGATGGCTTGTCGGTGGACGGCAAGCTCTTCGCCCTGCCGTTCTATGCAGAAAGCTCGATCACCTACTACCGCAAAGATCTGTTCAAGGCAGCCGGCCTGACCATGCCGGAGCGCCCGACCTGGACGCAGATTTCCGAGTTCGCCGACAAGCTGACCGACAAGTCCAAGGAACAGTACGGCATCTGCCTGCGCGGCAAGGCCGGCTGGGGCGAGAACATGGCGCTGATCACCACCGTCGCCAACTCGTTCGGCGCCCGCTGGTTCGACGAACAGTGGAAGCCGCAATTCGACCAGCCTGAATGGAAGAACGCGCTGACCTTCTACACCAACGTGATGAAGAAGGACGGCCCGCCCGGCGCCTCCAGCAACGGTTTCAACGAAAACCTCGCCCTGTTCAACAGCGGGAAGTGCGCGATCTGGGTGGATGCCAGCGTGGCCGGGTCGTTCGTCACCGACAAAGCCCAGAGCAAAGTCGCCGACAGCGTAGGCTTCACCTATGCGCCCCATGAAGTCACCGACAAGGGCTCGGCGTGGCTGTACTCGTGGGCACTGGCGATCCCGACCAGCGCGAAGAACGACAAGGACGCGCGCGCCTTCACCGAATGGGCGACGTCCAAAGAGTACGCCGCGCTGGTGGCCGAGAAAGACGGCGTGTCCAACGTGCCGCCAGGCACCCGCGCATCGACCTACACCGATGCCTACAAACAAGCCGCGCCGTTCGCCAACATCACCCTGGAATCCCTCAAGGCGGTGACGCCTAAATCACCGACCCTGAAGCCGGTGCCTTACGTCGGCATCCAGTTGGTGACCATCCCCGAGTTCCAGTCGATCGGCACCTCCGTCGGCCAACAGTTCTCGGCGGCACTGGTAGGCACGTCCACCGTGGATCAGGCCCTGACCAACGCGCAAAGCGTGGCCGAGCGTGAGATGAAGCGCGCGGGTTACCCGAAGAAGGGCTGACACCCGTTGCCTGAAGGCGGCAGGCGCTGATTGCCTGCCGCCCACGTTCACGCTCACGTTTTTGCCCGGTTCGGAGTCGACATGAACACCTCTACCCTCACCCCGCGCACCGCCGCGGCCGACGATAAGTCGTCCGCCAAAGGCAGCGTCACCAAGCCCGGCTGGTTTCTGGTCAGCCCCTCGGTGCTGTTGCTGCTGGTCTGGATGATCGTGCCGCTGGGCATGACCATCTACTTTTCGCTGATCCGCTACAACCTGCTCAACCCCGGCGAAAACGAATTCGTCGGGCTTGAGAACTTCGAATTTTTCGTCACCGACGCAGGCTTTCTGCCTGGCGCCATGAACACGTTGTTGCTGGTCGGCAGCGTGCTGGCCATCAGCGTCATCCTCGGCGTGCTGATTTCTGCGCTTCTGGAAGCCAGTGAGTTCTTCGGTCGCGGCATCGTGCGCGTGCTGCTGATCTCGCCGTTCTTCATCATGCCGACGGTCAGCGCGCTGATCTGGAAGAACCTGATTTTCCACCCGGTGTCCGGCATCCTCGCCTGGGTCTGGAAACTGTTCGGGGCGCAGCCGGTGGACTGGCTGGCCAATTACCCGATGCTGTCGATCATCATCATTGTGTCGTGGCAATGGCTGCCCTTCGCGATCCTGATTCTGATGACCGCCATGCAGTCCCTGGATCAGGAGCAGAAGGAAGCGGCGCGTCTGGATGGCGCCGGCCCGATTGCGATTTTCTGGCACCTGACCCTGCCGCACCTGGCGCGCCCGATTGCCGTGGTGGTGATGATCGAAACGATCTTCCTGCTCTCGGTGTTCGCCGAAATCTTCACCACCACCAACGGCGGCCCGGGCTTCGCTTCCACCAATCTGGCGTACCTGATCTACAACCAGGCACTGCTGCAATTCGACGTGGGCATGGCATCGGCGGGCGGCTTGATTGCCGTCGTGATCGCCAACATTGCCGCGATCATCCTGGTACGGATGATCGGCAAAAACCTCACCGACAAGTCTTGAGGGCAAGGCCATGATGACGCTCAAACAATCCCGTCGCCTGCAAAGTGCCCTGCTCGGCACCTTGTCGTGGCTGATCGCGGCGCTGATTTTCTTCCCGATCTTCTGGATGGTCCTGACCAGCTTCAAGACCGAGATCGACGCGTTCGCCACGCCACCGCAGTTCATTTTCACGCCGACCCTGGAAAACTACCTGCACATCCAGGAGCGCAGTGACTACTTCCACTTCGCCTGGAACTCGATCCTGATCTCTTTCAGCGCAACGATCCTGTGCCTGCTGATCGCGGTGCCGGCGGCCTATTCCATGGCGTTTTTCGAAACCAAACGGACCAAGGGCACGCTGCTGTGGATGCTCTCGACCAAGATGCTGCCGCCGGTGGGCGTGCTGATGCCGATCTACCTGCTGGCCAAGACCTTCGGCCTGCTGGATTCGCGCATCGCGCTGATCGTGATCTACACGCTGATCAACCTGCCGATCGTGGTGTGGATGATTTACACCTACTTCAAGGACATCCCGGGGGAGATTCTCGAAGCCTCGCGGCTGGACGGCGCCACCACGCGCCAGGAAATCTTTCGGGTGCTGATCCCGATCTGCAAGGGCGGACTGGCATCGACGGCGCTGCTGTCGCTGATCCTGTGCTGGAACGAGGCGTTCTGGTCGTTGAATTTGACCTCCTCGAATGCCGCGCCGTTGACTGCGTTGATCGCCTCGTATTCGAGCCCTGAGGGTTTGTTCTGGGCCAAGTTGTCGGCGGTATCGACCCTGGCCTGCGCGCCGATCCTGATCTTCGGCTGGATCAGCCAGAAACAACTGGTTCGCGGCCTGTCATTTGGTGCCGTGAAATAACTAACGCAGCCCTCTGTAGGAGCGCGCTTGCCCGCGATTGCGGTGTGTCAGCGCCGAATTTATCGCTTGAGCTACCGCGTTCGCGGGCAAGCGCGCTCCTACAGGTCGGTGTTGAGGCCACCCGAACATCTGGCCCTTCTTGAAGAACAAAAACTGGAGCCCATCATGGCTAACCTGACAATCAGAAATCTGCAAAAAGGCTTCGACGGCCACCAGATCATCAAAGGCATCGACCTGGACGTGAAGGACCGTGAATTCGTGGTCTTCGTCGGTCCGTCGGGCTGCGGCAAATCCACCCTCCTGCGCCTGATCGCCGGCCTGGAAGACGTGACCAGCGGCAGCATCGAACTGGATGGCCGCGAGATCACCCAAGTCACCCCGGCCAAGCGCGACCTGGCGATGGTGTTCCAGACCTACGCGCTGTACCCGCACATGACCGTCGGCAAAAACCTGTCGTTCGCCCTGGACCTGGCCGGCACGCCAAAGGACGAGGTCAAGAAAAAGGTCGATGAAGCCGCGCGCATCCTCGAACTCGGCCCGCTGCTGGAACGCAAGCCCAAGCAACTGTCGGGCGGTCAACGCCAACGGGTAGCGATCGGTCGCGCGATCGTGCGCAACCCTAAAATCTTCCTGTTCGATGAACCCCTGTCCAACCTCGACGCCGCCCTGCGCGTGCAGACCCGACTGGAACTGTCGCGCCTGCACAAAGAGCTGCAAGCGACGATGATCTACGTCACCCACGACCAGGTCGAAGCCATGACCCTGGCTGACAAAGTAGTCGTGCTCAACGGTGGCCGCGTCGAACAGGTCGGCTCACCGCTGGAGCTGTACCACCACCCGGCCAACCTGTTCGTCGCGGGCTTTCTCGGCACGCCGAAAATGGGCTTCCTCAAGGGCATCATCAGCGGCGTCGAAGCCTCGGCCTGTGAAGTCACCCTCGACGCCGGGACGAAAGTACTGCTGCCCTTCACCAATGCTCAGCAGAGCGTGGGCGACTCGGTGACCCTGGGCATTCGTCCCGAGCACCTGGAGCTGGCCAACGAGGGCGATTGCCAGTTGACCGTCATCGCCGACGTCAGTGAACGCCTGGGCAGCGACACCTATTGCCACGTGCGCACCACCTCCGGCGAGCCGCTGACCATGCGAATTCGCGGTGACCTGGCCAGCCAGTACGGCGAGACCCTGAAACTGCACCTGAACAGCGCGCACTGCCACCTGTTCGACGCTCAGGGCCAGGTCATTCGTCGCGCGCTGCAGGCCGCTGCCTGATCCCTCGCACTCCACAGCATTCGGGAACACCGTCATGAAACTGAACAAGCAGAACCTCTCCAACCTGGGCGCCGGGATCGCCATCCCCGCCTACTCCCTCGATGAGCGTCGCCAGGGCATCGCCCACATTGGCGTCGGCGGTTTCCACCGTGCCCACCAGGCGTTTTACACCGATGCGCTGATGTCTCTCGGGGCAAACGAACACAGCGGCGAAGGCCTGGACTGGGCCATCTGCGGTGTCAGCCTGCGCGAGGAAGACCGCGGCAACTTCGACGCGCTGAAGGGCCAGGATTTCCTCTACACGTTGTTCGAGCTGGGCGACACACCGGACACCGAAACCCGCGTGATCGGCGCCATGAGCCAGATGCTCATGTCCACCGACAGTGACCTGGCGCTGATCGACAAACTCGCCAGCCCGGACATCCGCATCGTCTCGCTGACCATCACCGAAGGCGGCTATTGCATCGACGACAGCACCGGCGAATTCATGAGCCATCTGCCGCAGATCCAGTACGACCTCGAACACCCCGCCACACCGAAAACCGTGTTCGGCTATCTGTGCGCCGCCCTGACCCGACGCCGCGCGGAAGGCACACCGGCGTTCACCCTGATGTCCTGCGATAACCTGCCGCACAACGGCGCGGTGACACGCAAGGCCCTGCTGGCGTTCGCCCGACTGCGCGACCCGGAACTGCACGACTGGATCGCTGAAAACGTCAGCTTTCCCAACGCCATGGTCGACCGCATCACGCCGATGACCAGCACCGCCCACCGTCTGCAACTGCACGACCAGAAAGGCATCGACGACGCCTGGCCCGTGGTCTGTGAACCCTTCGTGCAGTGGGTGCTGGAAGACAAGTTCGTCAACGGCCGTCCGGCCTGGGAAAAGGTCGGCGTGCAGTTCACCGATGACGTGACTCCGTACGAAGAGATGAAGATCAAGCTGCTCAATGGCAGCCACCTGGCGCTGACCTATCTGGGCGCGCTGAAGGGTTATCGCTTCGTCCACGAAACCATGAACGACCCGCTGTTCGTCGAGTACATCCGCACCTACATGGACCTGGACGTCACCCCGCAACTGGCGCCGGTGCCGGGCATCGACCTGACCGAGTACAAACAGACCCTGATCGACCGCTTCTCCAATCAGGCGATTGCCGACCAGTTGGAGCGCGTGTGCTCCGACGGCTCGTCGAAATTTCCGAAATTCACCGTGCCGACGATTAATCGTCTGATCGTCGACGGAGGCAACATGGACCGCGCCTCGCTGGTGGTCGCGGCCTGGGCGCTGTACCTGCAGGGCAACCGCACCGGCGACTTCACCGGCGAGAACGGCGTGCCCTACACCGTGGTCGACCCGCGGGCCGACTTCTGCAAGGCGCTGGTGGCCGATGACGTGCTGATCACCCAGCGGTTGCTTGAAGTGGAAGAGATCTTCGGCGCGGCGATTCCACAGTCCGCCGAGTTCGTGGCATCGTTCGAGCACAACCTGAACAGCCTGAAAGAACTGGGCGTCAGCAAAACCCTGGAAAACCTGTTGGCGAAAACCGCCTGAGGTGGAACATGTTTCTCGGCATCGATTGCGGCACCCAAGGCACCAAGGCGATTGTTCTGGATGCGGTCAGCGGCAAGGTACTGGGCGAAGGCTCGGGCGCCCATCACATGATCAGTGGCGCCAACGGGCGCCGCGAACAGGCTGTGCAGGAATGGCTCGATGCGTTCGAGCAGGCGACGGCGGCGGCCTTGCAGCAGGCCGGGGTGTCCGGCGCGGACATCCAGGCCATCGGCGTGTCCGGGCAGCAACATGGCCTGGTGATGCTGGATGAAGCAGGCCAGCTGCTGCGCCCGGCCAAGCTGTGGTGCGACACCGAGTCTTCGCCCGAGAATGATCGCCTGCTGGCGTATCTGGGCGGTCAAGCCGGGTCGCTGGAACGTCTCGGCATTGCCATTGCGCCGGGTTACACGGTCTCGAAACTGCTGTGGAGCAAAGAGCAGTTTCCCGAGCTGTTCGCGCGCATCGACAAGATTCTGCTGCCCCACGATTACCTCAATTACTGGCTGACCGGCCGCAGTTGCAGCGAGTTCGGCGATGCGTCGGGCACCGGATATTTCAACGTGCGCACCCGCGAGTGGGACCTCGACATTCTTCAGCACATCGACCCCAGTGGCCGGTTGGTCAAGGCGTTGCCGGAGCTGATCGAGGCGCATCAGCCGGTTGGCCGGATTCTTCCCGCGATCGCCGAGCGGCTGGGCCTCAACCCGAATGCCCTTGTTTCCAGTGGCGGCGGCGACAACATGATGGGCGCCATCGGCACCGGCAATATCGCGCCGGGCTCGATCACCATGAGCCTGGGGTCGTCGGGCACGGTCTACGCCTTTGCCGACGCGGGCAATGTCAGCGCTCAACCGTCGGTGGCGACTTTCTGTTCTTCATCGGGCGGCTGGCTGCCACTGATTTGCACCATGAACCTGACCAACGCCACCAGCGCCATCCGTGAGCTGTTCGCGCTGGACATCGGCGCCTTCAACGCGGCAGTCGCGTCCTCACCGATTGGCGCCCATGGCGTGCTCATGCTGCCGTTCCTCAACGGCGAGCGGGTGCCTGCCCTGCCCCACGCCACCGGCAGCATTCTGGGGCTCGACAGCACCAACCTGACCCAGGCCAACCTGTGCCGCGCGGTGGTCGAGGGCACCACCTTCGGCCTGCGTTACGGCCTGGACCTGTTGCGCGACAGCGGCATTAAGAGCGATAACATCCGCCTGATCGGTGGCGGCGCCAAAAGCGCAGTCTGGCGGCAGATCGTCGCCGACATCATGGACACGCCGGTCATCTGCACCACCGGCACCGAAGCGGCAGCCCTGGGCGCAGCGATCCAGGCGGCGTGGTGTCATGCTCACGCCGATGCCGGGGGTGACGGCGGCGGCGGCGGCGGCGGCGGCGAATCGCTGCAAGCACTGACCGAGCGGTGCGTCAGCCTCGACCCGGCCAGCGAAACCCGGCCGGTGGCCGAACACGTTGCGGCGTATCAAACTGTCTATCAGCACTATCGCAATCAATTGCAGGGCCTCTGACGGACAGCCCCGTCGGCCTTTATGGAGCAACTATGTATCTGGTCTGTGGCGAAGCACTGTTCGACTTTTTCTGTCAGCCGGACAGCGGACAAAGCAACAAAGTGGGGTATCAGGCCATCGCCGGCGGTTCGCCGTTCAACGTCGCGGTGGGGCTGCGCAGGCTGGGCATCGATGCCGGCTTCTTCGCCGGCATTTCCAGCGATTACCTGGGCAAGCGCCTGTTGAAGGTGCTGGCGGAAGAAGGCGTGCGCGATGACTTTCTTGTGCACGTCGACGCGCCCACCACCCTGTCGATGGTCGCCGTGGGCCCCGACGGCTCGCCGCAGTACAGCTTTCGCGGGGAAGGCTGCGCGGACCGGATGCTGGGCCTCGAGCATCTGCCGACGCTGGACGACAGCGTGCGCGGGTTGCATGTGGGGTCGTTTTCGCTGGTGGTGCAGCCGGTCGCCGATGCGCTGCTGACGCTGGTGCGGCGGGAAAGCGGCAAGCGGTTGATCACGTTCGATCCCAATGTGCGCCTGAACCCGGCGCCGAGCATCGATCTGTGGCGCAGTCAGGTGGCGAAGTTTGCCGAGCAGGCGCACATCATCAAGGTCAGTGATGAGGACCTGGAGCTGTTGTATCCGCAGAAGGACGCGGCGGCGGTTGCCGAGGGTTGGCTGAAGGACAATTGCCAGTGGGTGATCATGACCCGCGGGCGTCAGGGCGCCACAATATTTACGCGGGCGCTGGGCACGTGGTCGGTGGCGGCGCGCAAGGTGGAGACGGTGGATACCGTGGGTGCCGGGGATACGTTTCAGGCGGCGCTGATTGCGTTTCTGACGGAGCGGGGCCTGGATGCGCCCTCTGCTTTGGCGGGGGTAGATCGCGAGACGCTGACGAAAATGCTGGAGTTCGCGGTGGCGGCGGCGGCGGTGACCTGTACCCGTGAAGGGCCGGATTTGCCCTATCGGGCGGAAGTGGTCTAGCGCCCAGCACTCTTAAAAGCAAAATCAAGATCAAGGGCGTCTGCCTGGGGGCAGACTGTTTCGCCTTCGGCGAGTTACTTGGAAAAGCACCCCAAGTAACCAAGGGTGCTTGCTCCTGGTTTGGCCCGACTTCGTCGGGTTCCCTCACTCCGACGACACTCCGTGGGCCCGCGCCGAACGGACATCCCTGTCCTGACGGCGCTCTCGCGGCATCCATGCCGCTCGGCCCACTGCGCGTCGTCTGCGTTCAGCCTGCACCGAAGTCGCGTTTTGTGGTGTTTGAGCTTTCTGCGTATGAAGATCAAGAGCAGATCAAGAGCAGATCAACGGCTTCCCGGCTAAAGCCGGTCCCACTAAAGCCCCGCGTCACTTCCCCAGGCCTGAATGCGCGTCGTCTGCGGGACGCGGAGCGTCGGGGGCGGTGTTAACACGCGGAGCGTGGGAACGATCAGGATCGGCAAACGCATTTGCGGCCTGCGTGTTCGGGGAATGTCCTTCAGCCTGATGAATATCCCCTGTAGGAGCGCGCTTGCCCGCGAATGCGGTGGGTCAGCTGCATATCTGTGGCTGACAGGACGCCATCGCGGGCAAGCGCGCTCCTACACTGAATGTGCATGCGGTCAGTAAGACCGGCTTCTGATCAGAAATGAGGGTGCGGCAACCCCGACCGTAGGACCGGCTTTAGCCGGGAAGCCTTTGATCTGCATTTGCTTCGCTTTTGATCTTCCTACGCAGTAAGTCCAGACACCGCCAATCGCGACTTTGGTGCAGGCTGAACGGAGGTCTCGCGGAGTGGGCCGAGCCGCATGGATGCGGCGAGAGCGCCGTCAGGACATGGGTGTCCGTTCGGCGCGGGCCCACGGAGCGGGACCGGAGTGAAGGAACCCTGACGAAGGAAGGGCCCAACCGAGAGCAGGCACTTTTGCTTACTTTTGGTGCTTTTCAAAAGTAAGTCGCCGAAGGCGAAATGTCTGCCCTTAGGCAGACGCCCTTGATCTAAACAAAAACAATCAAGCCATCTCCGCCTTGGCCATGGCGATCCTGGTCTTCACCTCCTGCTCAGCGACCTGCTGATCCATCTTCTGCTTCTGCAGCTCCGTCACCTGCTTGTCCACCGCCGCCTGCTCGTCCGGACTCATGGCGTCGTATTCCGCCTTGCTGACGCCCGTCAACCGCTGCCGCACCTTCTCCGCGTCGGTCTGGTTCATGTAGGACAGAAACTGATCCTTCACCGAACCCGAGCCATCAGAACCCGCTGCGCCATCATTGGCCGCCAGTTCATCGGAGACGCCCTTGCTGACGCTGTCAGAGGACGCAACCTGCTTGTCAGCGCTGGACACAAACGCCGCAGCCGCAGCCGCCTTGTCATCATCCGTCACCGACGACGCCGTGTTGGCCGCCGCGGCCTTCAGGTTCACCATCATTTTGGCAAACGACTCGTCATAGCCCTGCTTGCCGTCATTACTGCTTTGCGTCGCGCCTTCACCATTGCTCGCAATCGCCGCCACGGGTGTGGCAGCGCCGGCCATGGCGCTGGTGTAGGCATCCGTGTCCGCCGTGGCGTAGTGCGTATGGCTTACGGCCTTCGACACGAACTGCTGGATGGCACTGTTGCCGATTAACATCTTTCACCTCCTGTTCAGGTTGTCCGATGTACCCCGACAGCAGCAAAACCGATGCCACACCGCCTGATCCACCTGAAAGGCCCGCCGCTACGGGCCTGCACACCACCCGTCAAGCCGGAACTGGCCGCAACAATCGACAATGTTTGCCGTCTGCGGCAGGTTCTCGCCGCCGGTTGCCGTACTGGCCAGTGCACCGCTGACAACTTGGGGGCAGCCGCCCTATTTGAGAAACGCCTTCACCGCCTCATTCACCTTGTCCGCCTCACACGCCGGCGCCATGTGCCCGCAATCGCTGTTGAGCACCAGCAACTGCGCGCGCTTTTGAGCGGCCAGCGCCTTGGAAGGTGCCGGGTCCACCATGCGGTCCTGCTCGGAGGTGATGATGAGCAGCCGAGCCTTGATTTTCCCGGCCAGCACGGCCATGTCGCCGTGACGCAGAAGGTCGAAAGACGTCATCGCCTGCAATTGCCGGTACCAGTCGACCGTGCTGAACGGCTGCCCACCTGTTGAGGCAGGAACATTGCCGCCAGGCGCAGGCCTGTTCCCGGCCGGCTTGGCTGCAGCACGCTCCGGTGTCCATAGATAACCGTTATGTACCGCCGTGAGCTGTTTGAAAGCCGTGCCCGGCGCATAGTTGCCGTCGTTCCAGCCGGGCGCGCGCTCGATGGCGGCGAGTTCTGCGTTCCATGCCTGCAGGTCGCGTTCGGTCGGATGTGGCGTGCCGACGATGGTCACCACCTTGCTGGCGAAGTCCGAGTACATCACCGCCCACTGCAAGGCCTGCATGCCCCCCATGGAAATGCCGACGATGGCGTGGGCGTGATCGATGCCCAAGTACATGGCGAGCAAGCGATGCTGCGCCTTGACCATGTCGCGAATGCCGAACTGCGGGAATTTCAGGCGTGGCGCGCTGGTGCTGTTGGACGGAGAGCAAGACACGCCGTTGCCGATGGCGTCCATCGCCACCACGTACCAGCGATTGGTGTCGACCAACTTGCCGGGGCCGATCATGTCGCCCTGATCAGACGTCCGTCCGGCCAGCCAGGTGGTCACCAGCACGACGTTATTGCGGTCTTCTGCCAAGGTGCCGTAAGTGCGATAACCCAAGTCGCAGCGCGTGATCTTGCCGCCGGTCATGTTCAACGAGCCAATGTTCACCCGTTGCTGCTCTGCCGCCTGGCAGATGCCCACACTCATCATGACCAGCAACGCACACAGCGTCCGGTCCGCGTAATGACGCAGTTTCATGGAGATCCTCAGTGATAAAGCCCGGCGTGATAGCGCCTGAAACGTTTGAGGCTTCGGAAAACCATGTATCAACACCATGCCGTCGCGCTGCGCCATCAGCGTAGACGGTTATGGCGCATGAGCGAGGCCGGTTCAGGACTATTTTTTCAGGCCTTTCAATAGCCTGAGTCATTTACGGTTCTGCGTCTCTTTTACCCTTGAAGGCGACAGATATCCGACTGAGGACTCCCCCTGCTTCACCGGCGATGGTAGCGTGCGGTGGTTTCTGATCGAATGATCAGACATTTCTCTCAACAAGCCTGCCAAGGAATGCCCCACCCAATGGACTTTTCGCTCAAACACCTCGCCGCCGCCACCTTGATGTTCGCCGGTGTTTCCGCCTTCGCCCCGGCTGCCTTCGCCAACCTTACCGCGCAACAGAGCAGCACGATGGTCGGCAGTTTCAAAGAAAACGCCGTCACTGATTTCCGCCAGTTCCTCAAGACCGTCAGCACCACCGACGTGGTCAAGGCGGCGGGCATCGAGCCGGCCATCAGCGCCTTCCTCGCCAACAAAAAGCTGTCCGCCGACGAGCAGAACGACATCCATCGCCTGCTTGGGGTTTATGCGCGGGTGAAATACGGCAGCGCCGCCACCGAAACCCTGCGCGAGCTGGTCGCCATTCCTACCTTCCAGACCGAAGGCGTCGCCCAGCACGACAACCCGGCGTTCATCAAGATTGCCGAGAAAATCAAAACCCTCGCCCAGTCGTTCAACCTGACTTTCCGCAACATCGACAACCGCGTCTATGAAGTGTCCCTTGAGGGCTCAAGCCCTGAGGTAGTGGGGATTCATGCCCACGCCGACGTCGTTCCGGTCACCCCGGAAAACTGGGTGCTGGCCGATGGCACTCGCCTCGATCCGTTCAAGGTGACGCTGATCGGCGACCGCATGTACGGGCGCGGCACCGAGGATGACAAGAACGGCATCGTCGTCGCGCTGTACGCCATGAAGGTGATCAAGGAAGAAAAGCTGCCCTTGGCGCGTAATTTCAAGCTGCTGATCGACACCACCGAAGAAACCTCCGGCGACGCCATTCCCTATTACTTCGAACGCAACCCGACGCCGGCCTACAACCTGGCGCTCGACGGCAGCTACCCGGTGGTCATCGCGGAGAAGGGCTACGGCACGGTCATGGCCAGCTTCCCCCGTCGCACCGCCGAAGGCACTGGCGCGGAAATCACTTCGATGACCGGCGGCATGGCGACCAACCAGATCCCGTCGAAGTCAGTCGTGACGCTGGTCAGCGATCGCCCCGCTGAGCTGGCAGGCGAGCTGCAGAAGGCCGGCGCGGATTACGTTCAGCGCAACGGCGGCAACTTCAAGGTTGACGCAGAGGTGGCCGGCAAGGACGTCAAGCTGACGGTCACCGGCGTGTCGGCGCATTCCTCCGAGCCAGAATCGGGGGTCAACCCGGTGGCGCGGATGCTCGATTTCATCAACGGTCTGGATGGCAAAGTCGCGCTCAAGCACAACGCGATCACCGACGCCGCGCGCTACGCCGCTGACAACTGGGGGCTGGATTACCTGGGCAGCAAACTGGGCGTCGGTTTCAGCGATGAGTTCATGGGCCCGCTGACGGCCTCGCTGACCTACGTGGCAATGGACGACAAGGCCTTCAAGCTGGCGGTCAATCTGCGCGTGCCAAGGGGCAAGTCACCGGAAGCGCTGAAGGCGGACATCGCACGGAAGCTGACGGCCTGGACCGAGCAGAGCCACATCACGCCGGGCTTCGATTACTCGATCGCCGAGCCGATGTACCGCAATCCCGAGGGCGAGTGGGTCAAGGCGCTGTTGGCCGTGGCCACCGAGAACCTGGGCATGGAGCACACGTTCGGCACGTCCGCCGGCGCCACATCCGTGCATGAGTTGCCCAACGGCGTGCAGTTCGGTCTGGCCAAACCCGACGTCAAATACACCGGTCACACCGACGCCGAGTTCAAGACCACCGAGCAGTTCCTGCTGGACTTGCAGATCGTCACCGAGATGATGGGCCGCATCGGTCAACTGCCGAAACTCTGACCGCCCTGCCCCGGGCCCGCTGCAATGGCGGGCCTGATTCGCGCCGCAGAATGTGCGGATTTCAGGCACTCAGTTTTGAAGCTTCGAGCCTGACCGGCGCACGATCTTGATCGAGTGTTTGAGGTTGGGCTTGCGCGTCACACTGATCGCCCGTTGGGTAACCGTGTCGAGGGTGATGTTCCAGAAGCCGGTGCTCGGCACGACGATCTTCGCCGGGAAGCGATCGAAGGCGCCGCCGTGATAGGTATGCCGACCGCCGTTCTTGAAACTGCGGAAGTTGGCGTCACTCATGAGGCGGATGTTGCAGGCGTTCGAGGATTCGATCACCACGATGTCGCCTTCATTGAGGTGTTCGCGTTGATGGATGAATTTCACGGGGATCCCACGGCTGTGTTGGAAACGGGCGCGAGAATATCACGGAGGACTGGCCCGGAAGGCACTGCTCGCATCACCGCCTGAGTTACAGACCCAATAAAAAACCTCATGATCGCTCATGAGGTTTTTCTGTTTCTGGCGCTTGGCTCAATGGTATGGCAACCGAGGCCTTCCCGGCTGAAGACGGTCCCACAAGTCGGCGTACACCCGATCCCACTGCATGCATGGAATGCTTTTTAGTGGGACCGGCTTTAGCCGGGAAGAGGCCAGTCTGTACACCATCATTTTTGCGATGTGGCTGCTGACGCCTTCCCGGCTAAAGCCGGTCCTGCACCAGCAACACAGCCAGTCTTACGGGATCACGCCGGGGCGCTGGTGCGGATCAGGTGATCGAAGGCGCTGAGCGAGGCTTTGGCGCCCTCGCCGACCGCGATCACGATCTGCTTGTACGGCACGGTGGTCACGTCGCCGGCAGCGAAAATGCCCGGGATCGATGTCTCACCGCGTTGATCGATGATGATCTCGCCCCGTGGCGACAGCTCGACCGTGCCCTTGAGCCACTCGGTGTTCGGCAGCAGACCGATCTGCACGAAGATGCCTTCCAGCTCAACGGTGATTTCTTCACCGGTCAGACGGTTCTTGTAACGCAGGCCGTTGACCTTCTGGCCGTCGCCGGTCACTTCGCTGGTCAACGCGCTGGTCAGGACGGTCACGTTGGGCAGGCTGTGCAGCTTGCGTTGCAGGACCGCATCGGCGCGCAGGTTGGCGTCGAATTCCAGCAGGGTCACGTGGGACACGATACCCGCCAGGTCGATGGCCGCTTCCACACCGGAGTTACCGCCACCGATCACCGCGACGCGCTTGCCTTTGAACAACGGACCGTCACAGTGCGGGCAGTACGCCACGCCCTTGTTGCGGTATTGCTGCTCGCCGGGGACGTTCATTTCGCGCCAGCGTGCGCCAGTCGCCAGAATCACCGTCTTGCTTTTCAGCACGCCGCCACTGGCGAATTTGACCTGGTGCAGCTCGCCGTTCTTGCCCGGAATCAACTGCTCGCCGCGCTGCAGGTTGATGACGTCCACTTCGTACTGCTTGACGTGCTCTTCCAGCGCAACCACCAGCTTCGGCCCTTCGGTGTGCTGCATCGAGATGAAGTTCTCGATCGCCATGGTGTCGAGCACCTGACCGCCGAAACGCTCGGCAGCCACGGCAGTGCGGATGCCTTTACGGGCGGAGTAGATCGCCGCAGCCGAACCGGCGGGGCCACCACCGACGACCAGCACGTCGAAGGCTTCTTTGCCATTCAGCTTCTCGGCCTGACGGTCGCCGCCGCTGGTGTCGATCTTCGCCAGAATCTCTTCCAGGTTCATACGGCCCTGGCCGAAGAGCTCGCCATTCAGGTAGATGCTAGGCACCGACATGATCTGGCGATCGGTCACTTCCTGCTGGAACAGGCTGCCTTCGATGGCGACGTGCTGCACGTTCGGGTTGAGCACGGCCAGCAGGTTCAGCGCCTGGACCACGTCCGGGCAGTTCTGGCAGGTCAGCGAGAAATAGGTTTCAAACTTGAATTCACCGGTCAGGCTGCGGGCCTGCTCCAGGGTGTCCTCGGAGGATTTGGACGGGTAGCCGCCCACCTGCAGCAGCGCCAGCACCAGCGAGGTGAATTCGTGACCCATTGGCAGGCCGGCGAAGCGCAGCTTGATGTCCTGGCCCGGGCTGTTCAGGGCGAAGGACGGCGTGCGTGCATCGCTGCCATTGGTGTCCAGAGTGATCTTGTCGGAACTGCTGACGATGTCGTTGAGCAATGCCAGCATTTCCTGGGATTTTGCGCCGTCATCAAGGGACGCAATGATCTCGATCGGGCGAGTGATCCGCTCCAGGTAAGATTTCAACTGAGCTTTAAGATTGGCGTCCAACATGGTTCGGCTTCCTTCTTCACTTTCAGGGTCTGGATCCTGTTGAGGATCTAGCGAGTTCTACAAAAAAAACGCCCGAGCGATAACCGCCCGGGCGTTTTTTGGGGGCGATGCGGTTTACGTGCTCATGGGCTCATCGCCCCCGATCCGGTCATGACGACTTAGATCTTGCCAACCAGGTCCAGGGACGGCGCCAGAGTGGCCTCGCCTTCTTTCCACTTGGCTGGGCAGACTTCGCCCGGGTGTGCAGCAACGTACTGAGCGGCCTTGATTTTGCGCAGCAGCTCGGAAGCGTCACGGCCAACACCGCCGTCGTTCAGTTCGACGATTTTGATTTCGCCTTCCGGGTTGATCACGAACGTACCGCGGTCAGCCAGGCCTGCTTCTTCGATCAGGACGTCGAAGTTGCGGGAGATTTTCAGGGTCGGGTCACCGATCATGGTGTACTGGATTTTGCCGATGGCTGGCGAAGTGTTGTGCCAGGCAGCGTGGGCAAAGTGGGTGTCAGTGGAAACGGTGTAGATTTCGACGCCCAGTTTCTGGAACTCGGCGTAGTTGTCCGCCAGGTCTTCCAGCTCGGTTGGGCAAACGAAGGTGAAGTCAGCCGGGTAGAAGAACACCACAGACCATTTGCCTTTCAGGTCGGCGTCCGACACTTCTACGAAGTTGCCGTTCTTGAAAGCAGTTGCCGTGAACGGTTTGACTTGGCTGTTGATGATAGGCATCAGTGAATCTCCTGAGGGTTGTGGAAATGGGTGTAACAAATTCGATGGGGAGGATACTACGCAAAATCGTCGGCAAGAACTCATTGGCAAAGCTCATGCTGACGATTGGTTTTGACTATAAGGATGCTTTATTAATAGAAGACGTTGTGGGTAGGGAAGGATTGACCCAACCTGCCCATTCATGTGGACAGGCTTCGCGGGTAACGCCGGTCCCACCCAAGTGATTCAGCGTGACTCGATGAGGCTACGCACGCGTACGGCGAGTTCGTCGATGCTGAAGGGTTTGGTGAGCAGATCCATGCCATCGTCGAGGAAGTCGCCACGCACCTCAGCTTCCCGCGCATAGCCGGTGATGAACAGCACCTTCAGCCCGGAACGATGCTGGCGGGCCACTTCTGCCAGCTGGCGTCCGTTCAAACCCGGCAGCCCGACGTCCGTCACCAGCAGGTCAATCGGCTCGGCGCCCTGCAGCACGATCAGCGCCTCATGGCTGTCGCAGGCCACGTTGACGCGATAGCCGAGGTCTTTCAACACATCCACCACCAGCATGCGCACGTCAGGTTCGTCTTCGACCACCAGCACGCGCTCGCCCAGGCTGGCGCGGGGCGGTTCGATGCTGCGAACGACGGCAGGTGGAAGTTCGGCCACATCGTGATGACAGGGCAGCAGCAAATCAATCCGAGTGCCGCGCCCCTCTTCACTGGAAATACTCACCCGGCCACCGGTCTGGTTGATGAAGCCATAGACCATCGACAGGCCCAGCCCGGTGCCCTGCCCGATCGGCTTGGTGGTGAAGAACGGGTCAAAGGCCCGCGCGATGACCTCGCTGGACATGCCCTGCCCGGTGTCCTGCACACGCAGGCGCACGTAGTCACCCGGCGCCAGCGCATCTTGCAACAGCCGAATATGGGTCAGTTCGGTCTGGATCAGCAGCCGGCCGCCCTCGGGCATCGCGTCGCGGGCGTTGATGACCAGGTTGAGCAAGGCATTTTCCAACTGATGCTCATCGGTGTTGGTCAGGCACGAGGTCGTGTGCAGATCGACTTCCAGCTCGATGCTTTCGCCAATGGTCCGGCGCAGCAGTTCTTCCATGGACACGACCATGTGATTGACGTCCACCGGCCGCTGGTTCAGCGACTGGCGACGGGCGAACGCGAGCAGGCGATGGGTGAGCGATGCGGCGCGGTTGGCCGACCCCATGGCGGCCTCAATGTAACGATCAATCTCCGACACGCGCCCTGCGGCCACCCGACGCTGAATCAGGTCCAGCGCGCCGAGCACGCCGGTCAGCATGTTGTTGAAGTCATGGGCAATACCGCCAGTCAGCTGGCCGATGGCGTCCATTTTCTGCGCGTGGCGCAGCGCTTCTTCCGCCTGGGCGCGCTCGTTGATTTCGATCTGCAGGCGTTCATTGCTTTCCGCCAGCTCGCGGGTGCGCGCGGCGACGCGCTGCTCCAGACTCTCATTGAGCTCGCGCAGAGCGTCCTCGGCACTGACCTGCGCCGTGATGTCCGTGCTTGTGCTCAACCAATGGGTGATGCTGCCGCGCTCATCGCGGATCGGCAGCGCGCGGGAGAGAAACCAGCGGTACTGGCCGTCCTTGCCCCGCAGCGGAAACGTGTCCTCCCATAACGAGCCAGTCGCGAAGCAGCGCTGCAGACGCGACTCGACCCGCTGGCCATGGTCAGGGTGATGCAACGATCGCCAGCCCAGCGCCATCATCGCCTCATGGGATGTGCCTGTGTAGCTGTACCAGCGTTCGTTGTACCAATGGATGCGCCCGGCGGGATCGGCGATCCAGGCCAACTGACTCATGTTGTCGGCGAGGCTGCGAAACTGCCGCTCACTTTCTTCAAGCGCTTCGGTTCTGGAAAGCGCCTGGTCGTCAGGTCCTGCTGGATTCAAGGGCATGGCTGCCGAAAAACTCGTGCTGGTCAAAGAGTGGGTCCGTCCCTAAAAACAATGGCTCGTCCAGCTTCCTCCATGGAGGCCGGACCGTTCACGTGTGTTGTGCTTTGTTCAATAGCGGGCGCTGGGTAACGCTTAGCGCGTCGGGGTGCGCATGGTGACGAATTCTTCCGCCGCCGTAGGATGCACGCCGATGGTGTCGTCGAAAATCTGCTTGGTGGCGCCGGCCTTGAGTGCGATCGCCAGGCTCTGGATGATCTCGCCGGCGTCCGGGCCGACCATGTGGCAACCCAGCACGCGGTCGGTTTTGGCGTCGACCACCAGCTTCATCAGGGTGCGTTCCTGGTTGTCGGTCAGCGACAGCTTCATCGGCCGGAACTTGCTTTCGAACACCTGCACTTCATACCCGTCCTTCATGGCTTCGGCCTCGGTGAGACCGACCGTGCCGATGTTCGGCAGGCTGAACACGGCGGTGGGAATGTGGCGGTAATCCACCGCACGGTACTGCTCGGGCTTGAACAGGCGCCGCGCCACGGCCATGCCTTCGGCCAGCGCCACCGGCGTCAACTGCACGCGGCCAATGATGTCGCCGACGGCGATGATCGACGGCTCGCTGGTCTGGTAGTCACCGTTGACCTTGATGAAGCCCTTGTCATCCAGCTCGACGTTGACGGTGTCCATGCCCAGGTTGTCGAGCATCGGACGGCGCCCGGTGGCGTAGAACACGCAATCGGTGTTGAACGTGCTGCCGTCGTTCAGGCTCAGCTGCAAGGTACCGTCGGCCAGCTTTTCGATGCTGTTGATTTCGGTCTTGAAGCGGATGTCCATCTCGCGCCTGGCGAGTTCTTCATGCAGGTGGATGCGCACGCTTTCGTCGAAGCCGCGCAGGAACAACTCGCCACGGTACATCAGCGACACGTCAGCGCCCAGGCCGTTGAAGATCGAGGCGAACTCCACGGCGATGTAGCCGCCGCCTACAACGACGACGCGCTTGGGCATCTGCTCGAGGAAGAACACTTCGTTGGAGGTGATGGCGTGCTCGCGGCCTGGAATATCCGGCACCTGTGGCCAGCCACCGGTGGCAATCATGATGTGCTCGGCGGTGTGGACCTGGCCGTTGATTTCGATTTCATGGGGGCCGCGCAGGCGCGCATGGCCTTCCATCAGTGTCACACCGCTGCTGTCCAGCAGTTTGCGGTAGACGCCGTTGAGGCGACTGATTTCACGGTTTTTGTTGGCGATCAGGGTGGGCCAGTCGAAATGCGCCTCGCCGCTGCTCCAGCCATAGCCTTTGGCTTGTTCGAAGTCTTCGGAATAGTGGGCGCCATAGACCATCAGCTTCTTCGGTACGCAACCGACGTTGACGCAAGTGCCTCCCAGATAACGGCTCTCGGCGACGGCCACGCGCGCCCCGAAACCGGCGGAAAACCGCGCCGCCCGGACGCCGGCCGAGCCTGCGCCAATTACAAAAAGGTCAAAGTCGTAGCTCATGTGTCTCTCCTAAGCGATGCGCTAGCATAACCGCTTGAGCGCGCTCGGCAAGTTCCGCAGGACAGAAACGACAAAGCCACCCGAAGGTGGCTTTGTCTGACAGCACAGCTAGACGCTGCCTACCGATACAGATGCATCACTGAGTCGATTTGCCGGTCTTGTAGAAGTGCTCGAAGCAGAAGTTGGTTGCTTCCACATAACCTTCCGCACCGCCGCAGTCGAAACGCTGACCTTTGAATTTGTAAGCCAGGACGTTGCCCTCAGCCGCTTGTTTCATCAGGGCGTCGGTGATCTGGATTTCGCCGCCTTTGCCTGGCTCGGTGTTTTCGATCTTCTCGAAAATGTCCGGGGTCAGGATGTAGCGACCGATGATGGCAAGGTTGGACGGAGCGACGTCCGGCGCCGGCTTCTCAACCATGTCCGTCACGCGGAACAGGCCTGGCTTGATTTCTTCGCCAGCAATTACGCCGTACTTGTTGGTTTCGTTTGGGTCGACTTCCTGAATCGCAACGATCGAGCACTTGTACTGCTGATGCAGCTTGACCATCTGCGCCAGCACGCCGTCGCCATCCAGGTTTACACACAAGTCATCCGCCAACACCACGGCGAACGCTTCGTTACCGATCAGCGGACGGCCGCTCAGGATTGCATGGCCCAGGCCTTTCATTTCGGTCTGGCGAGTGTAGGAAAAGCTGCACTCGTCGATCAGTCTGCGGATACCGACCAGGTATTTTTCCTTGTCGGTGCCCTTGATCTGGTGCTCGAGCTCGTAGCTGATATCGAAGTGGTCTTCCAGCGCGCGCTTGCCGCGGCCGGTGACGATGGAGATTTCGGTCAAACCCGCAGCAAGTGCTTCTTCCACGCCGTACTGGATCAGTGGCTTGTTGACAACTGCCAGCATCTCTTTAGGCATGGCCTTGGTCGCTGGCAAGAAGCGAGTGCCGTAACCGGCTGCAGGGAACAAGCATTTCTTGATCATATAAATCCTTGATGAGCTGGGGGTGTTGCGGCGCAGTCTAATGAGGCGGCAGTAACCTTACAATGCCGCTACTGGCCGTTCGCTGCCTAGGTAGAGGAACGCTGACGCAGATAGTTCCGCAAATCGTTCCGCAGACAGTTCCGCAACTAGCTCAGCAACGGCCTTCCTCGACACGCTTCACCCACTGATTATTGGAGTTCCATGCTGTCCTTCGTACGCGGGCATCCAGCGCCGCGTAACCGCCGTTCTGTGACCTTCGCAAGCGTAGCCCTGTTCGCCATCGCGCGTGGGAAATTGTGCGATTGCCCTTTGGCATTTGCCGATTATCATGGGCGCCTGAATCACTAATCGAGACGAGTCGATGTCTGAAATCAAAAGCGTTAACGGGTACCAGATCAAAAAGCTCCAGGACGGCCAGTGGTGGCTGGTCGGCCACGACGGTGAAGCCGTGGCAGGCCCGTTCTCCAGCGAGAGCAGCGCCATTGAGGTCGCCGCCGTGTTTGAAGACACGCCAGCCCCGCGTCGTCGGGCTGACAAGAAAGACTGATAACCTCGCCCGGCCAGCTCTGCAACGGGGCATGGCCCGGGCGGTATTAACGAAAGCTGACGCGCAGGTGCGGTTACATCAGAGCGCATCATCCTGCAAAAAATGTCGGGTGATGCCGGAACGATGGCACCCGCCCCAAGTCTGAGACTTGCAATCTCCTGGCAGCACACTCCACACCGGCCCTCATCGCGAAGCATTCCACCATGATCAAGATCTTATCCGTCATTGCTGTACTGGCCCTGACCGGGTGCGCGACTGCGCAGAACACTTACCTCAAAGACGGCAAGCAGGGCCTGAGCATCGACTGCTCCGGCGAAGCCATGTCCTGGGCCGCCTGTTACGAAAAGGCTGACGCCTCCTGCGCGGGCACCGGCTACAACATCGTCAGCACCAACGGCACGCCGCAACCCAAGGAAGATGACAAGACCCTGGGCGTCGATGTCGGCAATTACAAAAACCGCACAGTGCTGGTGGTCTGCAAATAACGTCGCTGCCGCTTCACCGCTTGAGCCGCGACACGTTTCAATAGCGTCTCAAACGCCTCACTCGCCCGAGATACAGGCCGTCACGGCGTGCTGCACGTCTTTGGGCCGCAGCGGGTTGTTCGACATGCGCTCGAACAGCTTGATCGAACTGCCACTTGAGCGGGTCTCGATGTCGACGATGGCAGCAGGGTCACTGCTCAACAACTTCTGTGGAACGATGATACGCAGCCCCTCATGGTGCGGCTCGATCTGCGGCGGCTTGCGGCTGTCCGAGATGCGTCCCACGAAGCACGCGGCATAATCCTTCGGCGACTTGCCGGACATGACGCTCATGGTCGCAGGGGTGTGTTCGATGTCCGTAACTGTGGCGCAACCGGTCATCGCCAGGGCCAGAATAACAACCGCCAATTTCATACAATCCCTCCAGTAAAGGTGCTTACGACAAGCCCGACCCGGATTAAATCCCGTGGGTCTGCTTTTTTAACTGCCCGCTCAAATACCGGCCTTGCTCTCAGCGCGGCGCCGATCGGAGCTATGGGCAGCGCAATAAAAGCCGCCGGGATGATCAATGCCCAGGCTCGCCGTGCTATGGTTTCGGGTTTTCGAGAACGCTGTCTCCGGAGACACCCATGAAATTCGTACACCAGCGCGAGCACCTCAACGAAGACGACATGGTCGTCATCGAGTGCTCCCAGCTTTGCAACATACGCCTGATGAGTGATGCCAACTTCCGCAGCTTCAAAAACGGCGGCCGTCACACCTACCACGGCGGCGCCTTCGACCGTTTTCCGGCCAAGATCGCGGTACCCAGCACCGGGTTCTGGAACATCACCATCGACACCGCTAGCCGCAAACTGGACAGCAACGGCGGGCGCAAAACCGCTTTCACCCATTCGATCAAAATCGTCCGCCGCTCGTCCTCGCGTCTGAGCTGATGCGCCATTGAACACCGGATGGCGTGAAATCTTCGTGTTTTTTTTGCGAACATCCGGTCAGCTTTTCCAAGGAGTCAAATGTGAGCAGCCCTGCCCCCGTCGTCAAATATGCCATCAGCTATAAGCTCAACGGCGAGCGTCGTTTCGAATTTGCCCTGTTGCAGTCCCCTTCCGCCGAGGAAGCGCTGGCGGCCCTGCAGAAGATGCACGGCGACGGTGACGATGTCATCAGCGATGTGAAGGTCAGCAAGGCGCTGTAGGCTCAATCTAAAACGGGGAAGCCCATGGTGATGCAGCGTAAAGGCACGACGCCGGCGACGTTCGATCTGTTCGCGGAGGATACGCCGCAACCGCCTTCACGGGAGCAGATCGGGCCGGAGTCCTACGTGTTCCGTGGCTTTGCCCTGCCCTTTATCGAGCCATTGCTGCCGGCCCTGGAGTCGGTTCTGACTCAGGCGCCGTTCCGCAATATGGTGACGCCCGGTGGTTACACGATGTCGGTGGCGCTGAGCAGTTGCGGGGAGTTCGGCTGGACCACTGATCGAAGTGGCTATAAATATTCTCAAGTTGATCCACTTACGGGCCAGCCATGGCCGGCAATGCCCCAGCTCTTCATGGAGCTGGCGGTGGCGGCGGCTTCGGCGGCAGGGTTTGCGGGGTTTGTGCCGGATGCGTGCCTGATCAATCGTTATATCCCCGGGGCGAAGATGTCGCTTCATCAGGATAAGGATGAGCGCGGTTTGGAGTGGCCGGTGGTGTCGGTCTCGCTGGGCTTGCCGGCGATGTTTTTGTTTGGCGGGCTTGAGCGCGGTGATCCGACTCAGAAGGTGCCGTTGTTTCATGGGGATGTGGTGGTGTGGGGCGGGGTGGATCGGTTGCGTTTTCATGGGGTGTTGCCGATTCGGCAGGCGGAGCATCCGCAGTTGGGGGAGCAGCGGATTAATTTTACGTTTCGGAAGGCGCGGTGATCAGTTTGAGATTTAACGACAGATCAAGATCAAGGGCGTCTGCCTGGGGGCAGACTGTTTCGCCTTCGGCGCCTTACTTTTGAAAAGCACCAAAAGTAAGCAAAAGTGCTTGCTCTCGGTTGGGCTCCTCCTTCGTCGGAGTACCCTCACTTCGGTCTCGCTCCGTGGGCCCGCGCCGAACGGACATCCCTGTCCTGACGGCGCTCTCGCCGCATCCATGCGGCTCGGCCCACTGCGCGAAACCTGCGCTCAGCCTGCACCCAAGTCGCGATTGCGGTGACTGAACCTCTTGTGTTTGAAGATCAAAAGCGAGAAGCAGATCAACAGCTTCCCGGCTAAAGCCGGTCCTACGGGGCGTACGCCGGTGCTTTTGTGGGACCGGCTTTAGCCGGGAAGAGGCCCGTGTGAGCACGTTCAATCTCGCGGCATAACGCAAAACCAGCCCCCTCATTCGATCGTACCCACGCTCCGCGTGGGTATGCATCCCGAGACGCTCCGCGTCCATCTGAAGCTGAAGCCGGTCCTACGGGTTGTACGCGGGTGCTTTTGTGGGACCGGCTTTAGCCGGGAAGAGGCCCGCGCGGGCACCTTCAATCTCGGGCTATAACGCAAACCATCCCCCAATCACCCCTCCACTAAGAGCGCGCAGCCGCGCGGCTTTTCACGGGGCACATCACCCGGTGCAGGTTGAGTGCGGTATTGATGATCCCAATGTGGCTGAAAGCCTGGGGGAAGTTGCCGAGCATGCGGTTTTGCTGGGGGTCGTATTGTTCGGCGAGGAGGCCGACGTCGTTGCACAAACCGCACAGGCGTTCGAAGAGGATTTGGGCTTCGTCATCGCGGCCTTGCAGCACATACACGTCAGCCAGCCAGAACGAGCACACCAGGAAGGTCCCTTCGCTGCCAGACACGCCGTCAGTGCTGCGTTCGCTGTCGTAGCGCAGCAGCAGGCCGTCTTTCATCAGCGATTGTTCGATCCGCGTGACGGTGCCGGTGACCCGCGGGTCGTCGACGGGGAGGAAGCCGGTGAGCGCGATCTGCAGCAGGCTGGCGTCCAGTTCCGTGCCGCCATAGGTCTGCACAAAGCTGCCCAGCGCGGCGTCGTAACCGTTGGCGCAGACGTCGGCGTGGATCTGATCGGCGACCTCCCGGTAATGCCTGCCCCGTTCGCGATCTTCCGGGTCATCGCTCTTGGCCAGCACCCCGGCATTGCGGTCGAACGACACCCACGCCATGACTTTGGAATGGGTGAAATGCCGCGGTGCCGAGCGGATTTCCCAAATACCGGCGTCCGGCTGATGCCAGACTTTTTCCAGAAACGGCATGATCACTTTCTGGATTTCCGTACTGCGTGGCAGCGCCGGCAAACCGTTTTTGAGCGTCTGAGTCATGGCGTCTGCGACTTCGCCGTACACGTCCAGCTGCACCTGACTGGCCGCGCCATTGCCGACCCGCACCGGCCGCGAATCCTCGTAACCCGCCAGCCACGGCAGTTGGTACTCCGGTAATCGCCGCTCGCCCGCCAGGCCGTACATGATCTGCACCTGATCAGGGTTGCCGGCGATGGAGCGCAGCAGCCAGTTGCGCCAGGCGGTCGCTTCTTCGAAGTAGCCCAGGTTCATGAACGCCAGCAGGGTCATGGTCGCATCGCGCAGCCAGCAGAAGCGGTAATCCCAATTGCGCTCGCCGCCCAGCTGTTCGGGCAGCGACGTGGTCACCGCCGCAACGATCCCGCCGGTGGGCGCATAGGTCATGGCCTTGAGGGTGATCAGCGAACGCTTGACCTGATCCGTCCAGGGCCCGACATCTGGACAGCGTGAGGAGAAATCAAGCCAGAACGCTTCGGTCTGCCGCAGCGCCAACTCCACGTCGAAGCCCCCGCGCACCGGCTCGTGGGAGGCCTGCCAGGACAGCGCGAAGCCCAGCCGCTGACCGGCTTCAACGCTGAACAGGCTCTCGGTGTGATGGTCCATCGGGTGCAGTTCGGCAGGCGTGCGCAGGACCAGCATGTCCGGACCGGCAACGGCGGTCATGGTGTGCGGCTCGCGCTTCTCGACCCACGGCACGGTGCTGCCGTAGTCGAAGCGGATCGCCAGGTCCATCGAGAAATCCACGCGCCCTTCCACACCCACGACAATGCGCACCACGCTGCTGTCGATCTCCATGGGCATGAAATCGATGAGCAGCGCCTGTCCGGTGTCGGTGGTGAAGAGGGTTTCGAGAATCAGCGTGCCGTCGCAATAACGGCGGCGCGATTGAGCACTGCCGTCAACCGGGGCCAGCTTCCAGCGCCCGTTGTTGCTGTCGCCGAGTAGCGCCGCAAAGCAGGCCGGCGCATCAAAGCGCGGGAAACACAGCCAGTCCAGCGACCCGTCGCGAGCCACCAGCGCTGCGGTCCGGCAGTTGCCGAGCAGCGCGTAATCTTCGATCAATACAGCCATCGGGCAGTTATCCCTCTTGGTGAGCACCTTATTCTTGTTGTGCGCCGTGCCCTTGAGTAGCTGCACCCATGAGTAGCAGCGCAACCGCTGCCCCGAATCATCGAGGCAGGATGTAACGCTCGATAGCCTTGGCCAGCCCGTCATCGGCATTGCTGTCGGTGACGTAGTTGGCCTGTGTCTTGACGCTCACTTCGGCCTGCCCCATTGCGATCGACAGCCCGGCGCGGAGGAACATCGCCACGTCGTTGCCCGCATCGCCGATGGCTGCGGTGTGGGCCAGCGGCACGCCCAACGCATCGGCCAGCGTCTCGAGGGCCGTGCCCTTGTTGGCGTCCAGCGCAGTGACGTCCAGGTAATAGGATTGTGAACGCGCTGCCAGTGCAGACTCGGCAATCAGCGGGTTCAGCTTGGCCTCGAGGCGCTTGAGCAGCTCGAAGTCCTTGCTCGCCGCGACGATCTTGTCGATGCGGTCAAGGTACTCGTCGAAGCTGTCGACCTGAACGAAATCGTAGCCCAGCGTGTTGCGCTCGTGGTCGACGTAATCGCCTTCGGGATTGAGCAGAAACCACTGGTCATCGGCGAACACCCAGACCGCCACCGCCTCGCTCGCGAACAGCTCAAGGCTGGTGCGCGCCGCTGCAGCATCAATGCGGTGGGCCTTCAACAGGCTGCCGTCAGGATTGATGATGTTGGCGCCGTTGAACGCCACGGTCGGCAGCGTGATGCCCAGCGCTTCGATCTGCTGACGCATGGCACGGGGCGGACGGCTGCTGGCGACCGAGAAATAAATACCGGCCTCCTGCAGCTTGCGCACGGCGTCGATGTTGGCCTGGCTCAGGCTGTGATCGGGGTGCAGCAGCGTGCCGTCGATGTCGGACAGCATGAACTGGATGAGGGACTGCGAAACGTCACTCATCCCAGGCGCTGCCAGGTGCGGCCGTCGCGGGCCAGCAACTCATCGGCCGCCGACGGCCCGTCTTCGCCCGCATGGTACAGCTCCACTTGCGGATCCTTGGCCCAGGCATCGATGAATGGCTGCACGGCGCGCCAGCCATTTTCGATGTTGTCGGCCCGCTGGAACAGGGTCTGGTCGCCGGTCAGGCAGTCATAGATCAGGGTTTCATACCCGGTCGACGGCTGCATCTCGAAGAAGTCCTTGTAGGCGAAACCCAGCTCGATGGTCTGCATGTCCAGGGTCGGGCCGGGCTTCTTCGCCTGCAGATCAAACCACATGCCTTCGTCCGGCTGGATCTGGATCTTCAGAAAGTTTGGCGCGGGGCGGTCGACATCGGTGTCGCGAAAGTGCGCGTAAGGCGCGGGTTTGAAGCAGATGGAGATCTCGGTGTCGCGCACGCTCATGCGCTTGCCGGTGCGCAGGTAGAACGGCACGCCCATCCAGCGCCAGTTATCGATCATCACCTTGAGGGCAACGTAGGTCTCGGTGTTGCTCTCGGAATCGACACGGTCTTCCTCGCGATACCCGGTCACGGCTTTGCCGTCGATGCTGCTTTCGGAATACTGGCCGCGCACCGAGTTGGCCAGCGCTTCCATTTCCGACCAGGGCCGGATCGCGCCGACCACCTTGGCCTTTTCGCCACGAACGGCGTCGGCGCCGAATGCAGCCGGCGGCTCCATCGCTACCATCGCCAGCAGCTGGAACAGGTGATTGGGGACCATGTCCCGCAGCGCACCGGTGGTTTCGTAAAAGCTGCCACGGGTTTCGACGCCCACGGTTTCAGCCGCAGTGATCTGCACGTGATCGATGTAATGGTTGTTCCAGAACGACTCGAAAAGACCGTTGGAGAAACGGCTGACCAGAATGTTCTGCACCGTTTCCTTGCCCAGATAGTGGTCAATCCGGTAGATCTGCTTCTCGCTCATGACCTTCAGCAAGCAGTTGTTCAGGGCCACAGCACTGGGCAGATCGTGGCCGAACGGCTTCTCGATCACCACGCGACGGAAGCTCTCGTCGTCTTCGACCATCAGCCCGGAAGAGCCCAGACGCTGCGTCACTTCGCTGAAGAAACGCGGCGCGGTCGCCAGATAGAACACGGCGTTGCGGGTGCCCGTGCTCTTGATCTTTGCGTCGATGTCCGCGTACGTGGAGTCGTCGAGAAAGTCACCGGTGATGTAGGTGATGCGTTTCGACAGGCTGCCCCACAGCGCCGGATCCAGAGGCTCTTCGCCGCCCTGGGCGACCTTGCTGGCCGCCTCCTGACGAATGAAATCCTCGAGCTTTTTGGCGAAATCGGCGTCGCTGACGGTGTTGTGGTCAACGCCGACGATGTGCAGGTCCTCGCCCACCAACCCGTCACGAAACAGGTTATAGAGCGCCGGCATCAACAGCCGTTTGACCAGGTCACCATGGGCGCCGAAGAGGAACAGCGTGGTCGCCGGAGCGACCGGCGCATTCTGCTTGCTGCGGGATAAACCCATTATTTTGGTTCCTTATGACCACCGAATCCGAAACGCATGGCGGACAGCATCTTGTCGCCGTACGTGCTTTGTTGACGGGAGCGGAAGCGGGCGAACAGCGAAGTGGACAGCACGGGGACCGGTACTGCCTGCTCCATGGCCGCCTCGATGGTCCAGCGGCCTTCACCGCTGTCGGCTACGGAGCCGGAATAGGCGTTGAGCTGTGGGTCGGTGGCCAGCGCGTCGGCGGTCAGATCCAGCAGCCAGGAGGAGACCACGCTGCCGCGACGCCAGACTTCAGCGATGTCGCCCAGGTTCAGGTCGAAGCGCTGTTCAACCGGGAGGTTGTCCGAATTCTTGGTCTTGAGGATGTCGAAGCCTTCGGCGAAGGCCTGCATCATGCCGTACTCGATGCCGTTGTGGATCATCTTGACGAAGTGGCCTGCGCCCGGCGGGCCGGCGTGGATGTAACCGTGCTCGGCACGCGGGTCGGCGTCTTTGGCACGGTCCCTGGTGCGCGGGATGTCGCCGATGCCCGGGGCCAGAGTCTTGAAGATCGGGTCAAGGCGCGTGACGACGTCGGTCTCGCCGCCGATCATCATGCAATAGCCGCGTTCCAGGCCCCAGACGCCGCCTGACGTGCCGACATCGACGTAGTGCAGGTTTTTGTCTTTCAGCGCGACAGAGCGACGCACGTCGTCCTTATAGAAGGTGTTGCCGCCGTCGATGATCACGTCGTCGGCATCGAGCAAAGTGGCCAGCTCGTTGATGGTGTCTTCGGTCGGAGCGCCAGCAGGCAACATCACCCAGACGGCTCGCGGCTTTTCCAGCGCCGCCACCAGTGACGCAAGGTCATGGGCTGGCGTGGAGCCTTCGTTGGCGAGCACGGTGCGAGACTTCTCATCGCGATCATAGACCACAGTCGTGTGGCCATTGAGCATCAGTCGACGTGCGATGTTGCCGCCCATGCGGCCTAGTCCAACAATCCCGAGTTGCATGTAGAGGTGCTCCTTAATCAAATTCAGAGGTGCCTCAGTTTATAGCCCAGTGCCGCATAGTGGGTTAGTCCGGGGAGGCAAACTATGGTTTCCCGGTGAAAAAAGTTTCATGTGCATCGGCACAGAGGTCTGCAAGACTGCCTTATGACGCACGTTTTCGCGATCAAGAAACGTTCGCGACAATCAAAAATAAAAAAGTTCCTTTTTTACGCAAAAGAAATCAGAATCCCGGCCGATAGAGGTAGTGAGCAGGACATGCCGAGTAGCAGACGTCCCTGTTTGAACCTTATGAAGTTGAATCCGCCATTTGCGAGGTGTGCAATGGGCACAGTACTGACAGCCAACGCTCCACAAACCCTTTACGTCACAATCCGTCGTGACGAGCTGCGTCAGCTCAGGGAAGAACGCGCCGTATTGCAGAAGAAAGTCGCCCAACTGACTTCGATGCTGCAGCACGCCCAGCTCATCGGCAGTGGCACCGCCCTGCACGCCTGACCCTCGACGCCCCTGCGCCACCCATTCAAGGCGAGCCCGACCTGCAGGCTTGCCGGCGCATCGTTCGATTCCCCCGCAGTACCTGGACAGTACCTTGGCAGTACCTTGCATTCATTGGCGCACGCCTGGCGCACATTTCGACCCTTCGTCGGACCTGAGACAGTCTGTTACGTTCCCCGCCCTGCTCTATCATGCGCGTCTGCAGCCGGCTTCTCCCGATTCGCAGCGCTCTCCTGACAAAATTTTCACCCGTCCGAAAACATAATCCCCGCCCTAAACAGGTTGGTTGCTGGCTAATTGCTGGCACTGGAATGAATCCGGGCGGTGTTCTGTCGCCCGAATGGTCTATAGCGGAGCGCTTGATGGCAACGATGAAACGGAGCACTGCGACTCCGAAAGGGTTCGACTGGGCGGGCATAATCTGGCTGTTCGTGTTTTTCTGGTACTTCTCCGGCATCACCCAGCTGCTGATTCAGCTGACCGGCATCACCGGCTTTGCCGGTTTCCGTCAAGCGTTCGTCATCAGTGGCATCTGGCTTGCGCCGATGCTGATGTTCCCGCAGAAGACCCGCATCATGGCTGCCGTCATCGGCGTGATTCTGTGGGCCTGCTCCATGGCGAGCCTGGGCTACTTCTTCATCTATCAGCAGGAGTTTTCCCAGAGCGTCATCTTCATCATGTTCGAATCGAACATCTCTGAAGCCGGCGAGTACATGACCCAGTACTTTGCGTGGTGGATCGTGCTGGCGTTCATCGCCCACACCGCGTTCGCGATTTTCCTGTGGACCCGCCTGCGCCCGGTGTACATGCCGCGCCCTCGCGCCTATGCCGTTGCCGCAGCGCTGTTGATCGGCATCATCGGTTACCCGCTGGCGAAACAGTTCGCCCGCCATGACGACACCGCCTCGGCCCTCGAAGCCTTCGAGTCCCGCATCGAGCCGGCGGTGCCATGGCAGATGATCGTTGCCTATCACCGCTACACCCAGCAACTGGACGGCATGCAGGACATGCTGACCAGCAGCAGCAACATTGCGCCACTGAAGAATCTCAAGGACCAGCAGGCCAACCTGCCCACCACCCTGGTGCTGGTGATCGGCGAGTCGACCAACCGCGGGCGCATGCATCTTTATGGCTACCCGCGCCAGACCACACCGAACCTGGACGCCATGAAGGACCAGCTGCAGGTATTCAACAACGTCATCACGCCACGGCCTTACACCATCGAGGCGCTTCAGCAAGTGCTGACCTTCGCGGACGAGGAAAACCCGGATCTCTATCTGAAGACGCCGTCCATCGTCAGCGTGATGAAACAGGCAGGCTACAAGACGTTCTGGATCACCAACCAGCAGACGATGACCAAACGCAACACCATGCTGACCACTTTTTCCGAGCAGGCTGACGAGCAGGTCTATCTGAACAACAACCGCAACCAGAACGCTCGGCAGTACGACGGCGATGTGATTGCCCCATTTGCCAAAGCGCTGACCGATGCCGCACCGCGCAAACTGATCGTGGTCCACCTGCTCGGTACCCACATGGCTTATCAGTACCGTTTCCCGGAAGAATTCGCCAAATTCAGCGGACGTGACGGCGTACCGGCGGACATTGATGACAGCAAGCTGGAGTTCTACAACAGCTACGACAACGCCGTGCTGTACAACGATTTCGTGGTGTCCAGCCTGATCAAGGAATACGGCAAGGCCGACCCGAACGGCTTCCTGCTGTACCTCTCCGACCACGGCGAAGACGTCTATGACTCGCCGGGCCGCAACACCCTGGGGCGCAACGAGAACAAGCCGACGATTCCGATGTACACCGTGCCGTTCATTGCCTACGCCTCGCCGAAGTGGAAGCAGACCCATGACTGGAATTTCGAGAGCATCCACGACCGGCCGTACACCAGTTCGAACCTGATCCACACCTGGGCACAACTGGCCGGGTTGAGCTTTGATGAACTCGATACCACCAAGAGCCTGGTCAGCCTGGACTTCAAGGCGCGGCCGCGCCTGATCGGCGACCCCTACGCGCCAAAAGGCCTGAGTGACTTTGCCCACATGGAAAAGGCCGCCAGCCAGCCCGGCGCCATGCCCGAGGTGGTGCAGAAGCAATAGAGGCGAAGTAACGTTCGCAGCAAACGAAAAGGCCTGCGCAATGCAGGCCTTTTTTGTTTCCGCCGGATGGGTATGGGTCAGCGAAGGTTATGTTGAAGGCGTCTGGCGCAACAGCACGCGGGTCACCCGCCGCTCCTGCACTTGCACGACCTTCATGTGCCAGCCTTCCCACTGCAATTCGTCGCCAATCACCGGCAGCCGATCCAGCAGGCTCACCACCAGTCCGGCCAGGGTCTGATAGTCACCGGTCGCCCGAGCCTTGAAGCCGATGCGTTCGCGCAGATGGCTCAGGTTCATGGCGGCGTTGACCAGCACGCCCTCGCCGTCTTCGATCAAGTCCGGGCCCTCGATTTCGCTGGCGTCCGGGAGCTCGCCAGCGATGGATTCGAGGATGTCGGTCATGGTCAGGATGCCGGCGAAGTCGCCGAATTCGTTGATGACGAACGCAATGTGCGTGGACTGCGCGCGCATCTGTTCCAGGGCGTTGAGGATAGAGAAGCTGTCCAGCAGGTTGAGCGTCGGTCGCGCCAAGTGTTCGATGTTCGGCTCGGCGCCGGACAGCCAGGCGTTGAGCATTTCCTTCTTGTGCACGAAGCCCAGCGGTTCGTCGATACGGCCCCCGCGGATCAGCGGCAGCCGCGAGTACGACGAGGCGAGCAGTCGCTGACGAATGCCTTCCGGCGTGTCATCCAGATCGATCACGTCGACGTCATTGCGCACCGTCATCACGCCGCGAATGGGTCGCTGCGCCAACTGCAACACGCCACTGATCATCACCCGCTCGCGGCGGTCGAACACCACCTCGTCGCTGTCACCGTCGAGCATGTCGGCGATCTCCTCCCCGACCTCCTCGGCGCTCGGCCTGCGGCCACCCAGCAGACGCAACACGGCATGGGCGGTGCGCTCGCGGCGTGGCAGGTCGCCTTTGACGCTGCGCTTGCGTCGTGCACGGGCGATCTGGTTGAACGCCTCGATCAGGATCGAGAAGCCGATGGCCGCGTACAGATAGCCCTTGGGAATATGGAAACCCAGACCGTCGGCGGTCAGGCTGAAACCAATCATCATCAAGAAACCCAGGCACAGCATGATCACCGTCGGATGGGCGTTGACGAAGGCGGTCAGCGGCTTGCTGGCGATGATCATGATGCCGATCGAGAACACCACGGCAATCATCATGATCGACAACTCATCGACCATGCCCACGGCGGTAATCACGGCATCCAGCGAGAACACCGCGTCGAGCACGACGATCTGCGCGACGATGGGCCAGAACAGCGCGTAGGTCGTGCTGCCCGCCCGCTGGGTAACGTGGCCTTCGAGGCGCTCGTGCAGTTCCATAGTCGCTTTGAACAGCAGGAACACGCCACCGAACAGCATGATCAGGTCGCGTCCGGAGAAGCTCTTCTCGAAAATCTCGAACAGCGGCTCGGTCAGCGTGACCATCCACGAAATGCTCGCGAGCAGGCCCAGGCGCATGATCAACGCCAGCGACAGGCCCAGGACTCGCGCACGGTCGCGCTGCTCGGGCGGCAACTTGTCGGCGAGGATGGCGATGAAAACGAGGTTGTCGATGCCAAGCACCAGCTCAAGCACGATCAGGGTCAACAGGCCAAGCCAGGCCGTGGGGTCTGCAATCCATTCCATGGGTCAGCGCCCTTTCACAGTCAATGGGACGGACATGAAAAGGCCCGACACACGGCGAAGTGGGTCGAGCCAGGGAGATATCGTGTTCAAGCGGGATAAAGCGAAATGAACGCCTGCGACCCTGTTTGAAGGGAGTTGGCGACTGGGAGGTTCCAGAGAGAGCGACATGTGAGTCCTGAAAGCAATACGGGAGGCGATCCTATCGCGCTCTCGGAATCGTCTTACAGGACAGAACTGTTACAAATGGTTTGGAAGGTGTTGCCGGGGCAACAACAGAAACACCGCGGGTGTTTAGTAGGACTGGCTTCAGCCGGGAAAGCGTCAGGCGTCACACTGCGAAATTGAGGGTGTTCACACAGGCCTCTTCCCGGCTGAAGCCGGTCCTACGAAAAACATCGCGTGCGTTCACCGGGATGGTGAGTGAACGCATGGGTGCGAACGGCTTTGCCTCCGTAGGAGCCGGCTTGCTGGCGAACGCGGTGGGTCAGCTGTGAGTATGTCGACTGACACCACGCATTCGCCAGCAAGCCGGCTCCTACGGTCTCCACCCGACATCATTAATCGGTGTCGCGCAGGCGCCTAAAAGAGCCCCTTCCCGGCTGAAGCCGGTCCTACGAGATTGCGTGCGTTCAGCGGGATGGTGCGTGAACGCATGAGTAGCACCGGCCTTGCCGCTGTAGGAGCCGGCTTGCTGGCGAACGCGGTGGGTCAGCTGTGAGCATGTCGACTGACACCACGCATTCGCCAGCAAGCCGGCTCCTACGGTCTCCACCCGACATCATTGATGCGGTGTCGTGCAGGCGTTCGAACCAGGCTCTTCCAGGCTAAAGCCGGTCCCACTCACAGCATCCCGTGGAATCGGCTTTCGCAATCACCACTCAGCTACAGCGCTTTCTGCCAGAACAATGCGCGGCCCATTTGCGGGTCCAGCTGGTAGTCGGCGAACCCCAGCTTGCGGTAGGCGCCCTTGGCCGCTTCGTTGCCCTCCAGCACTTCGAGGGTGATTTTGCAGCAGCCGCGCTGGCGGGCGATTTCCTCGACCTTGACCAGCATCTTCTGGCTGATGCCCTGCCCCCTTGCCGAGGCGATCACCACCACATCATGGACGTTGACCAATGGCCGGCAAGCGAAGGTCGAGAAACCTTCAAAGCAGTTGACCAGGCCAACCGGCTCGCCGGCGATGAACGCCAGTACGCTAAACGCATGGGGACGCTTGGCCAGTTCGATCGCCAGTTGCTGACGGGTATCCACCGACAGCGACTGACCGCCACCCATGGCATCTTCGGCGTATTGATTGAGCAGAAATCCGATCGCTTCTGCGTGAACCGAGTTGCTATAGCTGGCTTGCAGTACCAGAACCTCAGGGGCTTGCATTGACTTCCTCTACCGCTGGAGAAACCTCAACAGGCACTCGACTCTGTGGGACGACGTGCCGCGTGGCGGCGATTCTAACGCCCTTGCCGAAAAAATATCCTTATACAGAAGTAGGAAATGTCTCCGATCGGTCAGGAATTATTCCGGCACGCACCGAGAAAAGGCAGCGCTATCGAATTGTGCGCGCCGCGTCCCACAACAGCGCAGAAGTTGCACCGGAGTAGACCATCGGCTCGTTGATTGTCCAACAATCCGACCGGCGGCGCCCCGTTACACGGGCCGAAACCCCATGCTCCGCAGCGGCGCACTCAGGGCGTTGCAGATCGGTGCAGCACCCTGAATTCCAAGATCCACCCCATCGCAACCCTGCATGCCAGACACGGCCCTGAAAAATTGTCGAAACTTCTACACGGGCGCCGGGGTCATGTGAATAGAGCAACTATGCTGTTGAAATATCGAAGCAGAGTCCGCTTTCACCTTGTCCTCTATTGTGCAGTCGGTAAATGGGTATCGATCTTGCGTAGGTCTTGTGTGCCTGGCCATAGGAAATGGCCGTTTACAACCAAGTGCTGTACCAACACTGCATATCGAACTGGAGAAAACGATGATTAGTGCCGCTGTCAAAACCCAGAAGGGAGAGAGTTTTAATCAGCCGGCCAGCGAGCTGACCCATCTGCCGGTCTTCGCAACGACGAGCGCACCTGTGCTGCAACTGCCTCCTGTTCAACCAGTCATTTCTTCGGTTACCCGCAAGAAAGTCCTGTTCGTGACTTCAGAGATGGCCGACCTGGTGAAAACCGGCGGCCTGGGCGATGTGTCTGCCGCACTGCCGCGCGCCATGCGCCACCTGCACGATGTACGCGTGCTGATTCCCGGCTATCCACAGGTCATCAATAGTGGCAACCCGATCCACATCATCAGTGAGCTGCCGGGTCATGCCGCGCTGCCTCCCTGCAAGATCGGCCGGATGGACATGAAAGACGGTCTGGTCATTTACGTCCTGATCTGTCCTGAGTTGTACGAGCGCGACGGCACGCCCTACGGTGACAATGACGGTCGCGATTGGTCCGACAACCACATTCGCTTTGCCCGCCTGGGCCTGGCGGCCGCTGATTTCGCAGCGGGCGCGGTCAAGACCCAGTGGTGCCCCGAGCTGGTTCACGCCCACGACTGGCCAGCCGGTCTGGCGCCGGCGTACATGAAATGGCGCGGTCAGACCACGCCATCGATTTTCACTATTCACAACCTGGCGTATCAGGGTTTTGTCAGCATTGCCTCCAGCCGTGAGCTGGGCATTCCGGACGAAGCGCTGAACCCGGAAGGCATGGAGTTCTACGGTCAGCTGTCGTTCATCAAGGCCGGCATGGCTTACTCCAGCCACATCACCACCGTGAGCGCGACTTACGCCAAGGAAATCACCACGCCGGATTTCGGCTGCGGCCTGGAAGGCTTCCTGCAGAGCAAGGCCGATCGCGGCCAGCTCAGCGGCATCCCCAACGGCATCGACGAGAGCTGGGACGCTGCCACCGATGAACACCTGATCTGCCGCTTCGCGCCCAATGAGTGGACGCGCAAGGAAATCAACGCCGACTACGTGCGCGAGCTGTTCGAGCTGGAGCCATCCACCGGCCCATTGTTCGCCGTGGTCTCCCGTCTGGTTTACCAGAAGGGCCTGGACCTGACCATCGGGGTTGCCGAGCACATCGTCAACAACGGTGGCCAGATCGCAATCATCGGCCGGGGCGAGCCTGAAGAAGAAGACGCCATGCGCGAACTCGCCGCTCGCTTCCCGGGCCAGGTCAGCGTGCGGGTCGGCTTCAACGAAACGGACGCACGTCGGATGTTCGCCGGCAGTGACTTTCTGCTGATGCCATCGCGCTATGAGCCTTGCGGTCTGAGCCAGATGTACGCCCAGCGCTTCGGCTCCCTGCCGATTGCACGCCGCACTGGCGGCCTGGCCGACACCATCGAAGACGGCTGCACTGGCTTCCTGTTCGATGAGTCCACGGTTGAGAGCTACAGCGAGGCGCTGACCCGCGCGTTCAAGGTCTTCGAAAGTCCATTGCTGCTTAACGCCATGCGTTGCCGCGCCATGGCCGCTCCGTTCGATTGGCACAAGGCGGTGGAACCCTACGCCGATCTTTACCAGGAGCTGCTGAAGAAGAACGCAGGCGCGGCACTGCATTATTGATAACTCACTGATCAAGGAATTACGGATGCCTTCGCGCACGGATCAAAACTGGCGCCACGGCGCCGTCATGCTCGATCCACAACACACCCGGTTTGCCCTCTGGGCACCGGACGCCCAAAGCGTCAGCGTCGAATTCGAAAGCGGGCCTGCCCAGGCCCTTCAGCCACAGCAGGACGGCTGGTTCGTGCTCGAGACCGAGTGTGGTGCTGGCACGCGCTATCGCTACAACGTCGCCCTCGATGCAGACAACCACCTCACCGTTCCTGACCCCGCTTCTCGGGCTCAGGATGGCGACGTGCACGGCTACAGCATCGTTGTCGACCAAGCCGCCTACCAGTGGCAGAACACCGAGTGGCAAGGTCGCCCCTGGCATGAGGCGGTCATTTACGAGCTGCATGTCGGTGCACTGGGTGGCTACGAGGGCGTCGAAAAACGTCTCCAGCACCTCGTCGACACCGGCATCACTGCCATCGAGTTGATGCCCATCGCGCAATTTCCGGGGGATCGCAACTGGGGCTATGACGGTGTACTGCCCTATGCCGCGCAGTCGTCCTACGGCACGCCCGACCAGCTCAAGCACCTGATCGACACCGCCCACGGTCTGGGTCTGGCGGTCATTCTCGACGTGGTTTACAACCACTTCGGTCCGGATGGCAACTACCTCGGCGCGTACGCCAGTCATTTCTTCCGCAGCGACAAGAAGACCCCGTGGGGCGACGCCATCGATTTTCGCCGCCGTGAAGTCCACGACTTCTTCATCCACAACACCATGATGTGGCTGCAGGACTATCGGTTCGACGGCCTGCGTTTCGACGCGGTACACGCCATCGAAGACCCGACCTTCCTGCAGGACCTGGCCAGGCACGTACGCGGTACCATTCCGGCCGAGCGTCACGTCTGGCTGACCCTGGAAAACGAATTCAACGAAGCCGGGCGCATGGATCAGGGCTACGACGCCCAGTGGAACGATGACGGCCACAACACGCTGCACGTGCTGCTGACCGGCGAGACCGACGCGTACTACACTGACTTCGCCGAAAAGCCCACGCAAAAGCTGGCACGTCTGCTGGGTGAGGGCTTCGTCTATCAAGGCGAATCCACCCGCCATGGTCACGCCCGGGGCGAACCGAGCGGCCACCTGCCACCGAGCTCCTTCGTGCTGTTTCTGCAGAACCACGACCAGATCGGCAACCGTGCCTTCGGCGAGCGCCTCGTCCAGCTGAGCCCACCGCAAGCGCTGCAGGCAGCAACCGCGCTGCTGCTGCTGTCACCGATGATTCCGCTGATGTTCATGGGCGATGAATGGGGCGCGAGCGAACCCTTCCTGTTCTTCACTGACTTCCATGACGAGCTGGCAGACGCCGTGCGTGAAGGCCGTCGCGGCGAGTTCAAGGATTTCGCTGCGTTCAAGGATCCGGCCAAGCGCGAGCAGATTCCCGACCCTAACGCGCTGAAAACCTTCGAGGCCTCGCGCCCGGCGTTCGATGCGTTGCTGCTGGAAACCGACAAGGGTCAGGACCATCGCAACTGGCTGGCGCTGTACAAGGCGCTGCTGGAAATCCGTCGCACCGAGCTCTTCCCTCGCCTGCCAGGCGCGACCGCCCTTGGCGTGAAAGAGCTGGGCGACAAAGCCGTGAGCGCACGCTGGAAACTGGGCGACGGCAGCGAGCTGCGCATCGACCTGAACCTCGGCACCGAGGCGGTCGACACCGATGATTACGCGGCCTACAGAGTCCTTCATCAGTCCCACACCAAGTCCACAGAACTTTCCCCATCCGCCACCCTCAATCCATACACGGCCATTGTCAGCCTGAAATCGAGTGATGTTGTGGAGGAACAGGATGAGCAATGAGCAACTGGAAACACTGGCAGCCCAGGCGGGCCTGTCGGTTGACTGGAAGGACGCCAACGCCAAACCGCAACACGTAAGCCCCGAGGTCCTGCGCAAGGTCCTCGGCGGCCTGGGTTACCCGGCCGAGACGGACGAAGACGTCGAAGCCAGTCTCAAACGTCTGAAAGCAGAAAGCCAGCCAGCCACCCCGCCGCCGCTGATGACCGTCGACCATGGCAAGGATCTGGATCTGTCGGCGTGGTTCGCGCCGGCCACCGTGTTCAAGTTGACCCTGGAAGACGGCTCGCTGCTGGAAGCCAGCCTGACCGACAAGGCTGCGCTGCCCGGACTGGCCACGGTGGGTTATCACCAGTTGGAAGTGAACGGCCAGCAGTTGACCATCGCCGTTGCGCCGAAGACCTGCTACAGCCTGACCATGGCCAGCAAAAAGGCGATCGCCCGCGACTGGGGCCTGACCACTCAGCTGTACTACCTGCGTCGCGACGGCGATGGCGGTATCGGCGACACCCAGGGGCTGGAAGCTTTCGTACGCGCCGCAGGCACCCGTGGCGCTTCGGCCGTGGCAATCAGCCCGGTTCACGCGATGTTTTCCAACGACAGCGAGCGCTACAGCCCCTACTCCCCGTCCAGCCGTCTGTTCCTCAACGCACTGTATGCAGCGCCGGGCACCATTCTGGGTGACCGTGCCGTTGAGCTGGCCATCGAAAAAGCCGGACTGGCGGACGAGTTCAAACGTCTGGAAGCGCTGGAGCTCATCGACTGGCCCGCCGCTGCCAAAGCAAAGTGGACACTGCTGCGCGAGCTGTATGCAGGCTTCACTGGCAGCGATCACCCCTTCCATGAAGACTTCAAGAGCTTCCGTCGCGCGGGCGGCGAAGCGCTGGAAAACCACTGCCGCTTCGAAGCCTTGCGTGACGCCGGCGATGAACTGGGCATGGGTGGCAACTGGCATGAATGGCCGGAACAGTACAAGAACCCCCAAGACCCTGCCCTCGACGCCTTTGCCGCAAAGCATGAGCAAGAGATCGGCTTTCACGCCTTCGCCCAGTGGCTGATTGCCCGCGGCCTTGAGCGCGCCCAGACCGCAGCACGTTCGAGCGGCATGAGCGTCGGCCTGATCGGCGACTTGGCGGTGGGTGCGGACGGTGCCGGCAGTCAGGCCTGGAGCCGTCAGGACGAGTTGCTGTCCGCACTGACCGTCGGCGCACCGCCGGACATCCTCAACCGCTCGGGCCAGAGCTGGGGGATCTCGGCGTTTTCGCCTACGGGCCTCAAGCGCAACGGCTTTCAGGCGTTCATCGAGATGCTCCGGGCCAACTTCGCCAACGCCGGTGGCCTGCGCATCGACCACGTCATGGGCCTGCAGCGGCTGTGGGTGATCCCGATGGGATCACCGCCAAGCGAAGGCGCTTACCTGAATTACCCGCTGGACGACATGCTGCGTCTGTTGAGCCTGGAATCCTGGCGTCACGAAGCGATCGTTCTGGGCGAAGACCTCGGCACCGTGCCCGAAGGCCTCCACGAAAAACTGTCCGAGCGCGAAATCCTCGGGATGCGCGTGCTGTTGTTCGAACAGGACGACGCAACGTTCAAGCCGATCATGAAGTGGTCCAAAGATGCACTGGCCACCACCAGCACCCACGATCTGCCCACCCTCACCGGCTGGCTGAGCGAGCTGGATATCCAGTGGAACAAGACCCTGGGGCTCCTCGATGATGAGGCCGAGCAGAAGATGCGTGACGGCCGTGAGCGCGAACGCAAAGGTCTGATCAAAGCCCTGAAGCAGAATTACACGCTGCCGGGCAGCGGTGACACCATCAGTGCCAGCGACATCATCGACTACAGCATCGCCTATCTTGGCCACACCCCGGCGCCGCTGGTGCTGCTCCCGATCGAGGACGCCCTCGGCATCGAAGAGCAGGCGAACTTCCCCGGCACCATCGACAGTCATCCCAATTGGCGACGTCGGCTCAAAGGCGACAGCGGTTCACTGCTGGACAACGCCAATGCAGCGCGACGCCTTGAAATTCTGGATGCGGCACGCAAACAAGCCGCGGAGCGTGATCACAAATGAGTACCCCTCTTAAATCCCTGCGCGCCACCCAGCGATTGCAGTTCCACAAAGACTTCACCCTCGACGACGCCACCAGGCTGGTGCCCTACTTTGCCAGCCTTGGCATCAGCCACATTTATGCCTCGCCGCTGCTCAAAGCCCGCGCCGGTTCCATGCACGGCTATGACGTGGTCGACCCACGGGTGATCAACCCCGAACTGGGCGGTGAGCCGGCGCTGCTGCGTCTGGTCGCGGCGCTGCGCGAGAACGGCATGGGCCTGATTCTCGACATCGTCTCCAACCACATGGCGGTCGGTGGTAATGACAATCCCTGGTGGCTGGATCTGCTCGAGTGGGGCCAGCGCAGCCCGTACGCGAAGTTCTTCGACATCCAGTGGAATTCCCCGGACCCGCTGCTCAAAGGCCAACTGCTGTTGCCGTTCCTGAGCACCGACTACGGCACCGTGTTGCAGAACGGCGAAGTGCCCCTGCGCTTCGATGCCGAACACGGCAGCTTCCACGCCGAGCACTACCAGCACCACTTCCCGATCAACCCGGCCACTTACGCACCGCTGCTGAGCGCTGCGAAGCGTCCGGAACTGGACGACGTAACCCAGCGTTTCGCCCATCTCGACGACTTTCCTCAGGCCTATGAGCGTGCGCGTCAGGCCAAAGCCGAGCTGGCGGAGCTGGTCAAGGCCAAGCCGGAGCTCATCAAGGCCATCGAAGACGGTCTGGCGCAGTTCGATTCCAGCAAACCGGAAGGCTTCGACCGTCTGCATCGCTTGCTTGAGCTGCAGGACTATCGTCTGGCCAGCTGGCGCACAGCAGGCGACGACATCAACTGGCGGCGCTTCTTCGACATCAACGAGCTGGGCGGCCTCAAGGTCGAGCGCTCGCAGGTGTTCGAGGCCACCCACGGGAAGATTTTCGAACTCATCGCTGAAGGCCTTGTGGACGGTCTGCGCATCGACCACATCGATGGGCTGGCCGACCCGCGCGGTTATTGCCGCAAGTTGCGCCGTCGCGTCGACAGCCTGATGAAGCTGCGTCCGGCGGGCACCGAGCTTGCGCGTCTGCCGATCTTCGTCGAGAAGATCCTCGGCTCTGACGAGCAACTGCGCACTGACTGGAATGTCGACGGCACCACCGGTTATGAATTCATGAACCAGGTGTCGCTGCTGCAGCACGATCCGAAAGGCGAAGCGGTGCTCGGCGAGCTGTGGAGCCGCATCAGCGGACGCACGGCGGACTTCAACAAGGAAGTGCTCGAAGCGCGCGATCTGGTCCTTCACGGCACGCTGGCGGGTGATTTCGAGAACCTGGCCCAGGCACTGCTGCAGGTCTCGCGCAGTGACGTGATGACCCGCGACATGACCCTTGGCGCCATCCGCCGCGCGCTGCTGGCGCTGGTCAGCAACTTCCCGGTCTACCGCACCTACCTCACCGCCTGCGGCCGTTCAGCCGAAGACGAGCGCTTCTTCCAGCAGGCCATGGACGGTGCGCGGGAAATGCTCGGCGAAGGCGACTGGCCGGTGCTGGATTCGCTCAAACTCTGGCTGGGCGGCGAGAAGCTGCGCGACTACCCGACGGGCCCGTTGCGTGAAATGCGCCGCAAGGCTGGCAACCGTTTTCAGCAACTGACCTCGCCCGTGGCGGCCAAGTCTGTGGAAGACACCTCGTTTTATCGCTCCGCCGTGCTGCTGTCGCGCAACGATGTGGGCTTCCACCCGCAACATTTCAGTGCGCCGGCGGAGGCATTCCATCAGGTGTGCATCGATCGTCACAAGACCTTCCCCAACAACCTGCTGACCACCGCCACCCACGACCACAAGCGCGGCGAAGACACTCGCACCCGTCTGGCCGTGCTCAGCGAACTGGCGCCCTGGTACGCCGAGCAGGTCGAGCGCTGGCAGCAGCTGTCGGCGCCGCTCAAGGCGGGTGAAACCTCCATCAGCCCGGGTGACGAGCTGATGCTGTATCAAGCGATCATCGGCAGCTGGCCGCTGGATCTCGAAGGCGAACCCGCCTTCGAAGCCTATGCAAAGCGTCTGACTCAGTGGCAGGAAAAGGCCCTGCGTGAAGCCAAACTGCACAGCAGCTGGAGCGCGCCCAACGAAGCCTACGAGACCGCTTGCCGCGAGTTTCTGGAGCACGTGCTGCTCAACACTGACGGCCTGGCACTGCGCCAATCCATCGGTGCCACGGCCAATCGCATCGCCACGGCCGGCGCGCTCAACAGTCTGGCGCAAACTTTGCTGCGCATGACGGCGCCCGGTGTGCCTGATCTGTATCAGGGCACCGAGTTCTGGGACTTCAGCCTGGTGGATCCGGACAACCGTCGTCCGGTGGACTACCCCGCTCGCGAACGTGCGTTGCAGGCGTCCGCGCCGGTCACCGAGCTGTTGAACCACTGGCACGACGGCCGGATCAAGCAGGCGTTGATTGCCCAGGTGCTTTACCTGCGCAACGAGTACCCCGCTCTGTTCAGTGAAGGCGAATATCAACCGCTGGAAGTGCTTGGGGAACACGCCGATCACGTCCTCGCTTTTGCCCGGGTAACGAAGGAGATGCGGGCTATTGTTGTGGTTCCGCGCTTGCCGGCTGAACTATTGGGCACTGCGCAAACTCCATTCATCAGTGCAGAAAATTGGGGCGATACACGAATCAACCTGCCGTTCGCTGATTCACATCCAAATTGGAAGGGACTTTTTTCACAGGCTACAGTCACATCCAGCAAGGAAATGTTGCTCAGCGCAGCGCTCAAGGAAATTTCTGTAAACCTGCTTATACAAACCTTGTGATACCGGGAGTGTCGAGATGAGTGCCGACGATAAAAGAATCAGCGAGCTTGCCCACCAGATCTGGGAAACGGAAGGCAAGCCACATGGGCAAGACGCCCGCCACTGGGAAATGGCTAGCAAGCTGGCCGCCGCCGAGGCGAAGTCGCCTAAAAAACCGGCTGCTGCGAAGACGGCGAAGTCCAAGCTTGACGGCAAAGCGGAGCCCAAGGCTGCCGCCGCCAAACCTGCCCCTAAGGCTGCTGCAAAACCTGCTGCGAAATCTGCGGCCAAGCCTGCGGACAAACCCGCGGGTACTGCCGATGCCAAGCCAGAAGCCAAAGCAGACGCCAAGCCTGCCGCAAAACCAGCGGCCAAAGCATCGGCCAAGCCTGCTGCCAAGCCTAAGGCTTCGGCGAGCAGTGCTGACGCTTCCGCCAAACCGGTCAAGCCCGCCGCCAAGTCTTCTGCGAAGAAGCCCGCTGCAGCGAAGCCACCTGCGCCCTGATCCCAAGGCGTAACGCGTCATCGTCGCAAAGCCAGTAACCCTGCCGCAGGGATCGTCGCAAAACGGTCGTTTCCCTGCGGTAGTTTTGGATCAGTCGCACCACCCTGTTGCACCCACCCTGTTGCATCGATGGCGCAGTCCCGCACTGAGGCCACGGCTTTGTTCGCCTTCAGGAACTCATTCGCACGTCAGGAATACACATGAGCACGCAAGATAAGAAAGCCGCTACACAGAATGAATCCGGCAACGCTGGCAGCCCCGAAGTCACCGCCTCGCGCATCCGTGAAGGCCTGCCCTTCCCGCTCGGCGCCAGCTGGGACGGCCTCGGCGTCAACTTCGCCATCTTTTCCGCCAACGCCACCAAGGTTGAACTGTGCCTGTTCGACGCCGCCGGCGAAGTGGAGCTTGAGCGTATCGAGCTCCCGGAATACACCGACGAGATCTATCACGGCTACCTGCCGGATGCCCACCCGGGTCAGGTCTATGGCTACCGCGTCTACGGTCCGTACGATCCGAAAAACGGCCACCGTTTCAACCACAACAAACTGCTGATCGACCCGTACGCCAAGCAACTGGTCGGCGAGCTGAAGTGGTCCGAAGCCCTGTTCGGTTACACCATCGGTCACCCGGACGACGATCTCAGCTTCGACGAGCGCGACAGCGCCCCGTTCGTGCCCAAGTGCAAGGTCATTGACCCTGCCTACACCTGGGGCCGTGAGCAGCGTGTGGACGTGCCGTGGGACAAGACGATTTTCTACGAGACCCACACCCGCGGGTTCACCATGCGTCACCCGTCCGTGCCCGATGAAGTCAAAGGCACGTTCGCCGGCCTGATGGTCGATGACGTGATCAAGCACATCAAAGGTCTGGGCGTGACCTCGATCGAATTGCTGCCGATCCACGCCTTCGTCAACGACCAGCATTTGCTGGAAAAGGGCATGACCAACTACTGGGGTTACAACACCCTGGCGTTCTTTGCCCCGGATCCACGCTACCTGGCCCACGGCAAGATTTCCGAGTTCAAGGAAATGGTTGCGCACATGCACCATGCCAACCTGGAAGTCATCCTGGACGTGGTCTACAACCACACCGCCGAAGGCAACGAGCGCGGCCCGACCCTGTCGATGCGCGGTATCGACAACGCCTCCTACTACCGCCTGATGCCGGATGACAAGCGCTTCTACATCAACGATTCCGGTACCGGCAACACCCTCGACCTGAGCCACCCGTGCGTCCTGCAGATGGTCACTGACTCGCTGCGTTACTGGGCGACCGAAATGCACGTCGACGGTTTCCGCTTCGACCTGGCCACCATCCTCGGCCGTTACCACGATGGTTTCAGCGAACGCCACAGCTTCCTCGTGGCCTGCCGCCAGGATCCAGTGCTGCGTTCGGTGAAACTGATCGCCGAGCCGTGGGACTGCGGTCCAGGCGGTTACCAGGTCGGCAACTTCGCGCCGGGCTGGGCGGAGTGGAACGACAAGTTCCGCGACAACATTCGCGCATTCTGGAAAGGCGACGAAGGCCAGTTGGCAGACTTCGCCAATCGCATGACCGCGTCGGGCAACCTGTTCAACCAGCGCGGCCGCCGGCCGTACGCGTCGGTTAACTTCATCACCGCCCACGACGGCTTCACGCTGCACGACCTGGTGTCGTACAACGACAAGCACAACGAAGACAACGACGAGAACAACCAGGACGGCAGCAACGACAACCGTTCGTGGAACTGTGGCGTCGAAGGTCCGACCGACGATCCGGAAATCAACGCGCTGCGTCTGCGTCAGATGCGCAACTTCTTCTCGACGCTGCTGCTGGCTCAGGGCACGCCGATGGTGGTCGCCGGTGACGAGTTCGCCCGTACCCAGCACGGCAACAACAACGCCTACTGCCAGGACAGCGAGATCGGCTGGGTCAACTGGGATCTGGACGAAGACGGCAAGGCCTTGCTGGCGTTCGTCAAGCGTCTGATCAAGCTGCGTCAGTCCTACCCGATCCTGCGTCGTAGCCGCTTCCTGGTAGGCGATTACAACGAGTCGCTGGGCGTCAAGGACGTCACCTGGCTGTCGCCAAGCGGCGAAGAGATGAGCATCGAGCAATGGGAAGACCCGAACGGTCGCTGCCTGGGCATGCTGATGGATGGCCGCGCGCAGGAAACCGGCATTCGTCGTCGCGGCTCTGAAGCCACGCTGCTGCTGCTGGTCAACTCTCACCACGACGGCGTCAACTTCACCCTGCCGGAGGTACCGGAAGGCCTCAACTGGACCAGCCTGATTGACACTAATCAGCCGGAGATCGATGGCACGGATCAGTTCGAGTTCGGCAGCGAGTACACGGTCACGCCGCGTTCGCTGTTGCTGTTTGAACTGCAAAAGGCTCCACAGGCGTAAGTCCTCCCGCCTGAAGTCTAAGTGACACCCGCTTGCCCGCGATGGGGTCAGTCAGCCAGAGGTAATGGCTGACTGATCCGGTCGCGGGCAAGCGTCGTTTTGGCAACACCCTTTCATGCCCCCCCGCCGGACACCTGCGCTGCCCACCCCGGATTCATTGACTTTGTAGTCACGAATCGACCTGCATGTTCTAAAACTACAAATTATGTAGTGCTCGAAAATAATCACTACAAAACCGTTGACGAGGCCTGTTGCCGACTGCATAGTGCAGGCGTCTCCCCGATCGGGAGAGCTGGCAAAAGTATTCCGGGCCCGTTCGACACAGCCGTCGAACAACCTCTGGATGTGTGCTGCCCACAAGGCAGATTGATGAAGCGGAACCTGCAAGATCGACCCACCAGGCCGAACGCTGGCGACACGTCCTCATGACACTTGTGGTCGACCACTCAGTCGCCCGTGTCCTCAAGGCGTCCGCCGTTTCTCTTCCGGGTCCGATCTTCCTCCTCTGCTCTCTTCAATGCCCACACACATGTGGCCCGGCACCGGCTCTGTGTACCGACGGACCCTGCTTGTCAGCATCTGGAAGGACTGCGAATCGACGGACGATTCGCCATTGCGTTTGAACTCACTCGATAGATTAACCAGTGGTCAAAAAGGGGTAACAACCATGAACCTGAACAACCAACCTACCATTGATCAATTGGCTCGACTGTTCGCCGCACGCAAGGATTCCCTTGATAGCCACATCCTCTGGGTGTGCGAGGAAGGCAACGTGCACATGGACGGCCTGGGTGCCTGCACCGAGGAAGAACAATTCGAGAGCCAGCACCCGCACATGCGTGCCCGCCTCAAGATGTACCGCAAGGGTCACGGCTACGTCGGCAAGAAGGCCGCAGCGGACAAGCAGTTCCTTGGTCAGGTGCTGGAAACCCTGAGCAGTGAATGGGGTGCGGTGCAGCAAGCGCCTGGTCTGCGCGTCATCGACAAGCTCTGCTGATTGACGCGTCGTTGCCTGCCCCTTTTCGAGGGCAGGCAACGGCGATTTTTCGCAACGGTGAACCTGTTGCCAGCCACCGCCAACACTCCCCTCATACGCCTCCCCCGATTTGCCTTGAACTTGGCACCGCCATCCTCTTCCAATGCAGGCGAGCCGCGTCGACGGTTCGCATCAATCCATGGAACAGACAACGCCCGCGTGCGTAATTAAGGTGCCGTAATGGATCTGGACAAGCTCAGCAAACACGTCAAGGCCGGAGAAGTCACCGAGGTCAATCTGGTGTCGATCGAAGGTGGCTCGTACGCCATACATGCGCTCCTGGACGGCAAGTCCAATGCCGTCAGCAGCCCCGACGGCAAAGTCCTGCACGTGGCCTCGGTCGACGAAGCGCGCAAATGGCTGTCGTCCCTCCAGGAAGTGAAGCTGTTCATCGTTCACCCGGTGGTTTACGACGAAATGGTCGGCCAGCCCCACACCACACCCGAAGCGCCCCGCCAGCCAATTCCGTTTCGCTCGGGTCATTGATCTAAGCGGCGCGATGCGTACCGGTTCTCGCTGGGTGCATGCGATGCATAGTGGGACCGGCTTTAGCCGGGAAGAGGCCGGGGCGATCACCCGCGAAAGTCGATGACTATCCTCGACTTCACTTCGCCCTCTTCAAGCTCTCTGAATACCTGATTGATCTCGGCCAACGGTCGCAACTCGATGTCGGCCTTCACCTTGCCTTCGGCGGCGAAGGCCAACGCTTCGGCCATGTCTTGCCGGGTTCCGACGAAAGAGCCACGCACGGTGATGCAATTGGCGACCACCTCGAACAGCGACAAGGGAAACTCGCCCGGCGGCAAGCCGACCAGCACGCACGTCCCACGCTTGCGAGTCATGCCCACGCCTTGCTTGAACGCCGCCAGCGAAGGCGCGGTGATCAGTACGCCATGCGCTCCGCCATCGGTGACGTCCCTGACCGCTTGCACCGGATCACCCTCGCGGGCGTTCACCACTGCGTCTGCGCCCAATCGGGTGGCATGGTCGAGTTTGCCGTTGTCGACATCCACCGCACACACGCGCAGGCCCATGGCCCTGGCGTACTGCACCGCCAAGTGCCCTAGCCCGCCAATTCCCCAAATCACGATCCACTGACCCGGCCTGACATCGGCCTCCTTGATGCCCTTATAGGTGGTCACCCCGGCGCAGATGATCGGCGCCGCTTCATGGGGGGCAAGCCCGGCGGGAATGTGCGCGACGTATTCCGGGTCGGCGAGGATGTATTCGGCGAAACCGCCATTGCGGGTGTAACCACCGAACTCGGCGCTGGCGCACACCGTTTCCCACGCGCTCAGGCAATACTCGCAGTGGCCGCAGGCTGAAAACAGCCACGGCACGCCCACCCGATCCCCCTCGACCACACTGGTCACGCCGGCACCCAATGCGACGACGATGCCAATGCCTTCATGGCCCGGAATAAACGGCAGCGTCGGCTTGACCGGCCAGTCTCCCCTCGCCGCGTGCAAATCGGTATGACAGACCCCGCACGCTTCGGTCTTGATGAGTATCTGGCCGGGGCCGGGCGTGGGAATGTCCCACTCGCGAACCGCCAGCGGGCTGCCGAATGCTTCGACCACTGCCGCTTTCATTTTGCCTTTCATGGCGTTTTCCTTTAGTTGGACAGGTTAAGTTCGGGTGACGGGGACTCGCAGCGCTCACTGCTGGAGCACATGACCATAAGCGCGGATACGACCGTCGTCTTCGGTACGCAGGTACACACCTTGAAGCTCCGGGTTGAACCCGGGGAACTGGTTGATCGCGTCCTGCAACGCGAGAAAATACGCCAGCACCGCGCCGTCCCAGATTTCGCCGGGCACCACACACAAGACCCCCGGTGGATACGGCAACGCGCCTTCGGCTGCCACACGCCCGCGAGCCTCCTCCAGCGCAATCAGCTCGACCTTGCCCCGTACGAACTCCAGATTGGCTTCGCGGGGGTCCATCGCCACGACGGGCATGCTCGCCTTGCGGAACATGGCCTTCTGCAGCTGCTTCACGTCGTGCCGGGCGTAGAGGGAATGCATTTCCTGGCACAGCTGGCGGATGCTGTAGTCGCGGTAGCGCACCTGATGGGCGTTGTAGACGGCCGGCAGCACGTCGGCCAGTGGCGCATCGTCTTTGATGAAACGTTCAAAGCGACCGATTTGCGCGACCAGATGCTCCATCTTGGCCTTGCCCTCGGCTGGGGTGAGCAGGAACAGGATGGTGTTGAGGTCGTTCTTTTCAGGGACGATCTCAAACTGGCGCAGAAACGTCGCCAGCACCCCGGCATGGATGCCGAAGTCGGTGTATTGGCCGCTCATGGCATCAATCCCGGGGGTGGTGAACAACAGTTTGCAGGGGTCGATGAAGTACTGGTTTTCCGTGTAACCCTCGAACGCGTGCCAGCGTTCGTCCGGGTGAAAACGGAAGAACCGAAGGTCGCGGGCGATCTCATCGGTGGGATAGTCCTGCCAATAGCGACCGTCGACGGTCGGCGGCACGAAAGGTTTGATCAGCGTGCAGTTGTCCATCATCAGTTTGCGCGCCTCGATGCCGGCCCGCACGCATTCGTCCCACAGCCGATGGCCGCTGCATCCGCTGTGCATGCGCGCGTTGACATCCAGGCAGGCAAACAGCGGATAGAAGGGGCTGGTCGAGGCCTGGGCCATGAACGAATTATTCAGGCGCAGGTGGTTGCAGTAGCGCGCCTGCCCCTTGATGTGGCGGTCTTTCTTGTGGATCTGCGAGGCCTGGGAAAAACCGGCCTGCTGCTTGTGGATGGACTGCGTGACGAAGATTCCCGGATCGTCGGGGCCCAGCTCCAGCAACAAGGGCGAGCAGTCTTTCATCATCGGGATGAATTGCTCGTACCCCAGCCACGCCGAATCGAACAGGATGTAATCGCACAAGTGACCAATGCGATCGACGATCTGCCGCGCATTGCACACCGTGCCGTCGTAGGTGCCCAGCTGAATGATCGCCAGGCGGAACGGCCTCGCCTGATCGGCCTTGGCCGGCGCAACCAGGCTCAGTTGCTCGCGCAAGTAGCGCTCTTCAAAACAGTGCGAATCAATGCCGCCGATCAAGCCGTAGGGGTTGCGCGCCGTTTCGAGGTACAGCGGCGTCGCGCCGGCCTGAAACAACGCGCCCTGATGGATGGATTTGTGATTGTTGCGATCGAACAGCACCACATCGCCGGGCGTGAGCAACGCCTGGGTCACTACCTTGTTGGAGGTCGAGGTGCCGTTGAGGACGAAGTAGGTCTTGTCGGCGTTGTAGACTTTTGCCGCGCGCTTCTGTGCTTCCAGGGGCGCGCCCTCGTGAATCAGCAGGTCACCCATCTCGATATCGGCGTTGCAGCGATCCGCGCGAAACAGCGTCTCCCCGAAGAAATCGAAAAACTGCCGGCCTGACGGGTGTTTGCGAAAGAATTGCCCGCCCTGATGACCGGGACAGGCGAAGGTCGAGTTGCCCCGCTCGACATAGTGTTTGAGCGCGCCGAAAAACGGCGGCAACAAGGCCTCCTCGTACTGCGTGGCCGCTCGCTCCAGTTTGTGACCGTAGAACTCGGCGTTGTCGGCCCCCAAGTCAAAGACGCCGCTGATCTGCAGGAGCACCTTCTCCACATCGAGAATAGCCTCGCGGGTCAGCTCGTCGTCTTTGTCCACGGCAAAAAACACCGGTATATCGAAGCCGGACCGGCAGACATCGTCGACCCGTCCCTCACGCCAATCCTGGGCGGTGAGAACCACAGCGGCAATGTCGGTGAGGTCGGTCGCGCCGAAATCCACCACCTCGCGGGACGTGTTGAAGCAACGGCGGGCGTCGGGGCTGGCGACGACTTTGAGTCTGTTCATGTATGCGGCCTTCCGTTGCAGTTAAAAGGTTGATTGATCACGCGTCCGTGAAGGTCTGCCCGCGGACATGCCCTTTGGCCAACGGCGGCGGCGTTTCGGACTCGCTGAAATCCGCTGTCCAGCGCCAGTTTCTAATTTCCGGCATGTCCTCGAAGTGTTCACGAATCCATGTGTGGTGTTTGCGCAACTGGCTCTCGAAGAAGTGCACGGCGTCCAGGCTGTGAGCGCGCAAATGCGGAAGGTGGCTCAAGGCGTCGATCGCCAGGTGATAACGGCTCATGCGATTGAGCACCACCATGTCAAAAGGCGTGGTGGTGGTGCCTCGGTCGCTGAAGCCGCGCACGTGAAAACGTGCCTCGTTGGCGCGCCCGTGAACCATCGAGTGAATGACCCAGGTCGAGCCGTGAAAGGCGAACATCACCGGTGCGTCGCGGGTGAACAGCGCTTCGAACGACACGTGATCCATGCCATGGGGCCGATCTTCGGGGGCACTCAGAATGCCGAGATCAACCACGTTCACCAGCCTCACCCGGATGCCGGGCACGTACTTTTGCAGCAACCAGGCGGCGGCCACTGCTTCGGTGGTGGGCACATCCCCGGCACAGCCGAGGACCACGTCCGGCGCGTCGTCATCATCGCTGCCGGCAAACGACCAGATCGATGCGCCCCGCGAGCAGTGCCGAAGGGCCGCATCGAAGTCCAGCCATTGAAACTCCGGCTGCTTGCCACAGGTCACGACGTTTACGTAGTTGCGACTGCGCAGGCAGTGGTCAAAGACATTGACCAGGCAGTTGGAATCGGGCGGGTAGTACACGCGAACCACATCCGAACGACGCTGCAGCACGTTGTCGACAAACCCGGTGGACTGATGGCTGAAGCCATTGTGGTCGTTGCGCCAGGCGTGACTGCTGATCAGGATGTTCAGCGAGGCCAGAGGCCGGCGCCACGGGAGCTCACGGCTTTGCTGCAGCCACTTGGCGTGTTGCGTGACCATGGAATCGACCACCTGGGCGAACGCTTCGTAGGTTGACCACATGCCGTGGCGCCCGGTGAGCAGGTACCCTTCGAGCCAGCCCTCACAGAGGTGCTCGCTCAGCACTTCCATGACACGGCCGTCGGCGGCGAGGTGGTCATCGATGTCCAGACACGGCCCGGCGGCGGTCCGGTTGCTGGCGTCAAACACGGCATTGAGTCGGTTGGAGTTGGTCTCGTCGGGCCCGAACACGCGAAAGTTGCGCGGGTTGTTGCGCATGACGTCGCGCAGGTACTCGCCCAGCTTGCGCGGCGCTTCTGCAATGACCTGGCCCGGCCCGGGCACCTCAAGGCCATAGTCGGCAAAGTTCGGCAGGTCCAGCGCCACCAGCCTACGGCCGCCGTTGACGTAGGGGGTCGCGCCCATGCGCAGCGCAGGCGGAGGCGTCAGCGCTTGCAGTTCCGTCGCCAGACGCCCATGGTCATCGAACAGCGTCTGGGGTTCATAGCTGCGCATCCAGTCTTCCAGTTGCTGGAGGTGCTCGGGGTTGCCGGTGACGTTGGCGAGGGGAACCTGATGGGCGCGGAACGTGCCCTCGACCGGCAGACCGTCGACCACCTTGGGGCCGGTCCAGCCTTTGGGGCTGCGCAAAATAATCATCGGCCATCGCGCGCGTACGGCTCCGCCGCCCTCTCTGGCGGCGGCCTGGATCTCGCAGATGATGTCGTCACAGCGGTTGAGTGCGGCGGCGAAGCGCTGGTGCATGCCCGGCAGATCATCGCCGGCGACGATGATCGGCTGGTAACCGCGGCCTCGATAGAGTTCGAGCAGATCATCATCGGCGAGCCGTGCTTCGACCGTCGGCCCGGAGATCTTGTACCCGTTGAGATGGAGAATCGGCAGCACCGCGCCGTCCCGTCGCGGATCGAGGAAGTGCACGCTTTTCCAGCTGCCTTCCAGGGGACAGGTTTCGGCTTCACCGTCGCCGATCACACAGGCCACCAGCAGCGAGGGGTTGTCGAACACTGCGCCGAAGGCGTGCATCAGCGAATAGCCCAGTTCGCCACCTTCGTGGAGGGAGTTGGGCGTATGCGGGCCGCAGTGGCTGGGAATGCCGCCGGGTGTGGAGAAACTGCGAAACAAACGCAGCATGCCGGCTTCATCTGCGGTGATGTCGGGGTGCACTTCGCTGTAAGTGCCTTCGAGCCAGGCACAGGCGTTCAGGGTCGGACCGCCATGGCCGGGACCGGAGATAAACAGTGTCTCCGTGCGACGCTCGCTGATCAGCCGGTTCAGGTGCACGTAGATAAAGTTTTGCCCCACCGAGGTCCCCCAGTGTCCCAGCAGCCTGGGCTTGATGTGCTCGGCCAGCAGCGGTTCACGCAGCAGTGGGTTGGCCTTGAGATAGATCTGGCCGACGCACAGGTAATTCGCGGCGTTCCAGTAGTGGTGCAAGCGCGAGAGCAACTCGGGGCCCAAGGGGCCTGGCGAGGTGTCGGGCTCCATCCAGGACGCGCGGCTGACGTGGGTTTCATCAGCGCTGGAGAGTGACGGGTTGAAGCTGTACATAGCGACTCCACGGGGTGCGATACGCAAGGTGTGCGGCGCACGAATGCGCCCCGGTCGATTCATGCGCTGTCGTGCAGCAGCGCGAGGGCGTGGCGGGCGATGACGGCGTTTTCGTCAGTCGCGATGGTCCATGCTGAAACCTTGCTGCCGGGCAGCGACAGGCAGGTGCCTTGTGACGTGTCGGGTGCGGACGAGTGCTGCAGGCCGAGCCATGCGCAGCCGTCGAGAATCGCGTTGCGAACAGGCGCCGAGTTTTCTCCGATGCCGCCGGTGAAGACCAATGCGTCGAGCCCGCCCAGGACCGCCGCCATGGCGCCAATCTCTCGCACGACGCTGCGCACGAATAGCGCGATGGCTTGTGCTGCCGCTGGCGCGGTGCTGTCAGCCAGTTCGCGCATGTCGCTGGCGATGCCGCCGGAAACGCCCAATAAACCGCACCGGTGATACAGCAGGTCTTCAAGGGCTTCGGCGCTCATGCCGCGCTCGCGCATCAGGTACAGCAACACGCCAGGGTCCAGCCGACCGGGACGCGTACCCATCAACAAACCGTCCAGGGTGCTGAAGCCCATCGTCGTCGCCCGACTGACCCGGTTATGCATCGCGCACAGACTGGCGCCATTGCCCAGGTGCGCCACTATCGTGCGCCCGTTCGCGGCACGCGGGTCGTATTGCGGAAGGACACCGGCAATGTATTCGTACGACAGCCCATGAAATCCGTAGCGGCGCAGTCCCTGTTCGGTCATGGCTCTGGGCAATCCGAAGGAAATCTCCAGCGGATCGAGGCTGTGGTGAAAGGCGGTGTCGAAGCAGGCAAATTGCGCCAGGCCACCGTGCTCTCGAGCCAGATAGTCGATCGGCGCCAGGCACAGCGGCTGATGCAGGGGCGCCATGGGAACAAGCGCCTGCAGCTCGCGCATCAGGGTCGAATTCACGCGGGCGCCCGTCAGCGTGCGATCGCCGCCGTGGACCACCCGGTGCGCCGCCGCGCAGAGCCGTCCCTGGGCGTGATGGTCTATCCACTCCATCAGGTTCAGCAAGGTGCCGGTATCCGCTGTTCCCTCGGTGCGTGGCCACGCTGCGCTTTGCTGCGCGCCGTCAGCAGCGCGGAAGATCAACCGCTCGGTGTCCGCGTGTGCCTCAAGACTGCCGTGGCCCAGGCACGAATTTCCCGCACCGCTATCGGCGGCGTCATAGAGGGAAAACTTAATGCTTGAAGAACCCGCGTTCAGTACTAGCAAAAGCGGGCGCGAGTGATCAGTCATGGAGCAGCCTCATGAGCCTCCCATGATCGCGATGGGTTTGGCGGTGGCTGAGGTAAATCAACCGACGGCCAGTGTGCTCGCCCGAAGTGGCCCGGTATTGATCTGGATCAAGAACGCCGGAGTCAGCCCTTCCCGCTCATCCCGTTCCGCAATGCTTGCTGTCACTGGCCTGCGGACGCGCCTATGCTGGATCGCTCAAGGAGATGCACATGACTGCCTATCTGGCTGCCGTTCCCGGTTTATACCTCAACGCAGCGCGCGCTTTCTTCGATGCTGGTGAGCGGTGCCTGTCCCTTGGCATGGGGGTGCATGACACCGAACGCGTGTCCACTTTCGTTCCGCCGCGCGAACAAGGCTTCACGACGCTTTGATCGGGAGAGCGCCATGTTTGCCGTCACCCTCATCAACATCGTGATCATCACCACGGCGGTGATCGTGCATTACGAATGCCTGATTCGCCTCAACCAGCTGATGCCCAGACTGGGGCTGCGGCATCGGTTCAGGGTCGTCATCGGCGTGCTCGGTGCACTGGTCGCCCATGCCGTTGAGGTCTGGATCTTCGCCCTGGGCTATTACCTGATGAACCGGTCCGACACATTGGGACGTCTGACGGGCAATTTCGACGGCAGCTTCATGGACTCGGTCTATTTCTCGTTCACGACCTACACCACCATCGGCTTTGGCGACATCACGCCCGACGGCCCCCTGAAATACCTGACGGGCCTGGAGGCATTGACAGGGCTGGTGCTCATTACCTGGACGGCATCGTTCCTGTTCATCGAGATGCAGCGTTATTGGGGGGCGGAGAAGGAGTGAGCGGGATGTCAGTTCCCGCTTCGTTGGCAGGGAGATTTTTCGCGGGCAAGCGCGCTCCTACACGATTTTATACGCCGGAAATTCCGGACAGTGCCGAGCCCCCTTGTAGGAGCGCGCTTGCCCGCGAACGCGATGGATCAGTCAGCGCGCTTTCACCAGACTCAACGCGCACACGCCCCTCAAAACGCCAGCTTGTAACCGATCGCCAGCAGCATCAGCGCCAGACACGGGCGCAGGATGGCGTCGGGTACGCGACCGGTCAGATGGCTGCCTATGTAGATGCCCGGCAGTGATCCCATCAGCAGGTAGCCCAGCATCGACCAGTTCATGTTGCCCATGCTGGCGTGGCCGATGCCGGCGATGAGGGTCAGGGGGACGGCGTGGGCGATCTCGGTGCCGACCAGCCGACGGGTTTCGAGGAAGGGGTACAGCAGGAACAGCGCCACGGTGCCGAGTGCGCCGGCGCCGATGGACGTGAGCGCGACCATGGTGCCCAGGATAACGCCGGTCAACACCGTCAGCCCGTTCAGGCTTCGGCTGCTGAGGCGGTAGCGATCCCCCGCGTGGCGCTGGGCAAAAGCCAGCAGGCGTTTCTTGAAGAAGATCGCCAGCGCCGTCAGCAGCAGCACCACGCCCAGCGCCTGCTTGATCACCGCGTTCATCGCGTCCGGCGCGGTGTGCAGGCTGCTCAGAAACCACAGCGTCAGCCCGGCGGCCGGCACGCTGCCCAGGGTCAGCCAGCCGGTGATGCCCCAGTCGATGTTGTCGTTCTTTTTGTGAACCAGCACGCCGCCGCTCTTGGTGATGGCGGCATACAGCAGATCGGTGCCCACCGCTGTGGCGGGGTTGATCCCGAACCACAACAGGATCGGGGTCATCAGTGATCCACCGCCCACCCCCGTCATGCCAACGATGAAACCGACCACCAGCCCTGCGACGACGAAACCCACATTGCCAAAATCCATTGCTCTGCCTGACTGCACATTTGAAAGCCGGCGGGCAGAATAGCGATTTTTGCTCTAAGGACTGCTGATTTTCTTATATCGCGCCTAGATCGAGACGTTCTATGGTTATAACCAAACAGGTCATGGGCACGTGCATGAGCCGTGAATCAAGGCTCGCCGTCCCAGTAATCCAGCGTCGCATCAGGCCGTTGCACGGCCGCAAACGCCCTTGCCCCATTAATGGTGACCATCGCCTGATACTTGCCAGAGTCCGGGTATTCGCACACCTCAGGGGTTTCCCGGGTGCTGATGGATAAATACTTGAGCGGCGCGTCCGAGGTGTTGATGATCTGATGTGGGTACTCCGGACCGGGCGGAATGAAGATCACATCGCCGCTGCGGATCGGGAGCCTTTCACCCGCAACGCGCAAGATGCCCTGCCCGTCCAGGATGACGAACATTTCCTCCTGAGCGTAATGGAAGTGATAGGGGCAGGAACGCTTGCCCGGCGCGACGATATCCACCGATGCGCCCAGCTTTTGCGCGACGGTGTCGGTGCCCAGGCGCGCGGCGTGGCTTTCGTACAGCGGGTCACGCCGCTCGTGCTGCAGCGGTACGTCATTGAAGTTGCGAATCAGGCGCGCGGCCAGTTCGCCGGGGTCATTGCTCATGCTCACTCCATTAACAAAACGGCGGTATCGATCAGGGGTCGTAAAACATCCGCATCAGAGCGTTTGATGCAAAACGCACGCGTCAACGGGTTGCAACGATGAACAGGCGCGAATGGCCGAGAGTAGAACGCGCGGGCCGGGAGTACAAATGGGTGAGCTGCAAGCTGCAAGTGGTCGGCAGCGAGCAGCCCACGATCAGATCATGACGCGTCGGGTGAGGTGGCCGCCTGAGACCGGGTAGGACACGTAGAGGCCTGAATCCACCTGGGCTCTAGACGTTCCGGCGTGGACGCGAACGGTGTGGGCCGCTGCCAGCAGGCGTTGCGCGTCGAGTCGTCCGTCTGTCACTGCCTCGAGAATCGCCTGGGCGATGTCGTCCAGGCCCGCTTCGGCTGACACCAGCAGCAGGTGCGCGCCGGCGTTCAGGGCGGCGACGGCGGTGTCGGCGATGCTGTTGCCGCGCAGGATGGAGACGGCATCGAGGTCGTCGGACACGATCAGCCCTTCAAAACCCAACGTATCTCGCAGCAGGCCGATCACCGCCGCCGAGGTGCTGGCCGACCGCTGCGGGTCCAGCGCCGGGAACACCGCCGGACCCGGCATGATCGCGCCGACGCCTGCCGCAATGACCTGGCGGAACACGTCCAGCCCGCCGCGGAGCGCAACAGCGTCATCAGGCACGGTAGCCTGCTCCACCGCCGGGTCCTGCTCAAGTTGGGGATGACCGGGAAAGTGCTTGGCCGTGGCGATGATGCCAGCGCGTTGCACACCGCGGATGAATGCGCAGGCAATGCGCGCCACTTCGACGGGATCGGACCCGAGGTTGCGCTGGTGCAACCAGGGATTCGCACCGGTGACCACGTCCACAATCGGCGCCAGGAACAGGTTGACACCCATGACCCGGGCCGAGCTGGCCATTTCATAACAGCGCGACTCAATGTCCTCGGTGCTCATGTGGGTCAATTCGGCCGACGCCGGCATACCGGGCACCAGACCGTGCAGGCGCTGGATGCCGCCCAGCTCCTGATCCACGGCGATCAGCACCGGCACCGCCGCACACACTGCCGCCTCCCTGGCGATTGCGGAAAATTGCGCATCGGTTTCTTCGCGGCGGCGCTCGAAACTCATGCGCCGCGCCAGGTATTCGTCCCGGGTCTCGCCCAGCAGCACCGACACGCCGCCGGCTTGCAGATGCCGTCGCACCGGTTCATCCAGCGCCAGGCCGGCAATTGCCGGCATCAAAACAGACCGTGCAGCCCGTTGCAGTTCATCGTGTGGCATGTGCTCTCCGTCGATCAGGCAATGACGAGCGAGGGTGACTCATGAATGTGCTCGGTTATGCTCACTCTATTCATAGATCGAGCAACAAGCAATCAAACGAGCAATAACGGGCGACCAAATGAGCGAAGTCGTACTTCAGGATGAATCGTCCACCGGCTCCGTATCGGCTGCGCCAGCGAGGCATCAACAGGCAGTGAAAAATTTCAAAGCGTGCGCTTTTCATTTGCACAGTTGCTGGTCAACATAGGCGGCCATCGACCCGGTCGAATTGTTTTCGTTTCCTTATTCAGGATGAATTGATGCGCCGTTTATTTCCGTACTCGTTACTGGGCTGCGCCATGGCCGTGGTGCTGGCCGGTTGCAGCTCTACGCCGAACAACCCGTCGTTCAATTTCGATACGGCCAAGACGCCGTCCGACTACGCCAAGTGCATCTACCCCAAGTGGCAGCAGATCAAGCCCGGCACGACCATGACCGAGAGCAAGGGTCACTACAAACTGCTGATCTCCGGCAAGATCGCCTCCGATGAAATTCTCGAGGTCTACAAGGGCAACCCCAACACCCGGGTTTTCCTGTATCAGCGCGCCCCGCTGTCGTCGGCCTTTGGCCGCAACGCCCTGGAAAAAGCGGCCCGCGAGTGCCTGTGACCACCGCGTGAATCCTGGTGCGCCGTTTCGTCGCACGGCATTGCTTGTCGCACCCGAAATCCGGGTGCACTGCCCCACCCATGAGCTAACGCCTCGGTACCCGGCCACGCAATCGGGCTGAACTTTTGCTTTTCCGGCTTCCTCTGAAAGTGACACCGCATGCCGATGGCAGGCGCAGTTTCAACTTCAGCACTTTTTATTTCAGAGGAAAGCAAAAGCATGAGCAGTCAACTGAACGGCAAGAAGGTTTTGATCATCACGTCCAATACCGGCATCGAGCGCGACGAGTTGCTCAAGCCACTGGAAGCGTTGAAGGGCCAGGGTGCTGCGGTCACCCACGCCTCTATCGAAGGCGGCACTGCGCAACTGTTCCTGAACGACACCGACAAAGACGCCGTTGTCACGTCTGACACCAAGCTGGCCGGCCTGTCTGCCAATGATTTCGATGCACTGGTCATTCCCGGCGGCACGGTCAACGCCGACACCCTGCGCCAGGACAGCGATGCCCAGAAGCTGGTCAAAGCGTTCGCCGACGCCGGTAAAACCGTCGCGTCGATCTGCCATGGCCCCTGGCTGCTGATCGATGCCGGCGTGATCGAAGGCAAAACCCTGACTTCCTACCCAAGCGTACGCACTGACCTGGTCAATGCCGGCGCGGCCAATTGGGTCGATGCCGAGGTCAAGGAATGCCCGGCCAATGGCTGGACCCTGATCACCTCCCGCACGCCGGACGATCTGCCGGCGTTCAACGAGGCCATCGTCAAGGCGCTGCTGGCGGGCTGAACCTTCATCAGCACACGGTAACGCAAGAGCCCATCGACGCCGCTGACCAGCGGCGTCGCTGCGTTTGGGCATCCCCCGACGCCTGACACGCGAGGCGCGTGGTCTTCGCAAACGAAAATACTTGAAACCAAATTTCCCTCCCTTCGGTCGACATCGAAGGACGCCGCGATCAGCGCAGGTGCCGAGACGAGACACTTCGATGATTGGAATCATTGTCCCCGCGCACAACGAAGAAGACTTCCTGGACGACTGCATCAAGTCGCTGATCGCCGCTTCTGTCCACGAAGACCTCCACGGCGAGCCCGTTGAAATCCTGATCATGCTGGATGACTGCTCCGATGCCTCGGCCCGGGTAGCGGCCGCCCACGGGATTACTACCCACGTTTGTGCATACCGCAATGTCGGCATGACCCGCGCAGAAGGCGCGCGACTGATGCTTGAACGCGGCGCCCGCTGGCTGGCGTTCACCGACGCCGACAGCGTTGTGCCCTATGCCTGGCTGGCGCATCAGGTCAGCCTGAACGTGGACGCGGTCTGTGGCATCGTCGAAGTGGATGACTGGTCCGGGCATTCCGAGCAGGTGCGCCAGCGCTACGACTCGCTGTACCGGCCGGTCGATGACCATCGGCACATCCACGGCGCCAACCTGGGCGTCAGCGCGAATGCCTATCAGCGGGCCGGCGGTTTCAAGGCCCTGGCCGCCCATGAAGACGTGCACCTGGTCGCCGACCTGCAACGCACCGGCGCGTCCATCGCGTGGATTTCCGCGAACAGCGTCACCACCAGCGCACGAAAAGACTATCGGTGCAAAGAAGGCTTTGGGGATTATCTAAACTCACTGGCAGCGACGTCGCTGTCCAGCTGACGTTGGTCAGGCGCACTCGCTGAAACCGCACGGTCGGGCCGGAGTGCCCTGCCCTTGCCACTTTTGATCGCTCAACTTCCAACGCCGGACTCTTCAATGCCGCCCATCGATCACCCTGCCAGCCCCGGCGACGACACACTCGGCGGGGGCATGCCCAGCGCCAGTGTCGCCATGCCCAAGACCGGCAATTGGTTCAAGCGGCTGCTCGCGTTTACCGGCCCCGGCTATATGGTCGCTGTGGGCTACATGGACCCGGGCAACTGGGCGACGGACATTGCCGGTGGTTCGAAATTTGGCTACCTGCTGCTGTCGGTCATTCTGCTGTCGAACCTGATGGCTATCGTCCTGCAGGCACTGTCGGCGCGGCTGGGCATCGTCACCGGATGGGACCTGGCACGGGCCTGCCGCGAGCGCTGCAGCCGACCGGTCTGTATTGCGCTGTGGATTGCCTGCGAGATCGCGATCATCGCCTGCGACCTGGCCGAGGTAATCGGCACTGCGATTGCGCTGAACCTGTTGTTCGGCATTCCGTTGATCTGGGGCGCAGTGATCTCGGCCGTCGACGTTTTTCTGATTTTTCTGCTCATGGGCCGCGGGTTCCGCGCCCTTGAGGCGTTTGTCATCGCGCTGCTGCTGGTCATCTTCGGCTGCTTCGCGATCCAGATGGTGCTGGCCCAGCCTGATCTGGCGGAGCTGTTTGCCGGCTTCATCCCCAAGGCCGAGGTGGTGACCAATCCCGAGGCGCTTTACCTGGCGATCGGCATCATTGGCGCCACGGTGATGCCGCACAATCTGTACCTGCACTCGTCCATCGTGCAGACCCGCGCCTATCCGCGCACGGACGAAGGTCGACGCATCGGTCTGCGCTGGGCGGTGACCGACAGCACCATCGCGCTGACCCTCGCGCTGTTCGTCAATGCGGCGATCCTCATTACAGCAGCGACGGTGTTCCACAAGGCCGGCAAGACCGACGTGGTGGAAATCGAGCAGGCTTATCACTTGCTTTCGCCGATGCTGGGCGTGGGCATGGCATCGATGCTGTTCGGCGTGGCGCTGCTGGCGTCGGGGATCAATTCCACGGTCACGGCGACGCTGGCCGGGCAGATCGTCATGGAGGGTTTTCTGCGTCTGCGCCTGCCGGGCTGGATCCGCCGCCTGCTGACGCGGGGGCTCGCGATCATTCCAGCGATTGTGGTGACCAGTATTTATGGCGCCCAGGGGACTGCGAAGTTGCTGGTGCTGAGTCAGGTCATCCTGTCGATGCAACTGCCCTTCGCCATCGTGCCCCTGGTGCGCTTCGTATCTGACCGCAAGCTGATGGGCGATTTCGTGACCGGTCCCATTCTGACAACCCTGGCCTGGGGGATCGCATTGTTGATCATCGTGCTGAATGTGGTGTTGCTGCTGGGGGCGTTTGGGGATTGAAGTCCCCAGACGTCTTCGACCTCCCTGAGAAACTCCACCCGTAAATATCGGCCTGCTGGTAAACCCAGTCCGTAGGAGCCGGCTTGCTGGCGAACGCGGTTGGACACCCGACATCTTCATACCTGACCTGCCGCGTTCGCCAGCAAGCCGGCTCCTACCGGTTTTTGTATCTCATGCAGATATTCGATCAGGCCAGCGCCAGGATTTGTGGGACTGGCTTTAGCCGGGAAGACGTCGGTTTGAACACCATAAATTCTGCGGGGTGGCGCCTGCCGCTTTCCCGGCTGAAGCCGCTCCTACAGTGGATACGCAGCGCCTTTGTAGGACTGGCTTTAGCCGGGAAGACGTCGGTATGAACACCATCAATTCTGCAGTGTGGCGCCTGCCGCTTTCCCGGCTGAAGCCGGTCCTACTGGGAGACGCGATTCCACTTAATGGGTCATCCCATGATCATGGCTCATGTCCATCGGCGCCATCGCGGCGCGGGCCGGGGCGGTGACATTCACCACTTCGGTCTCCCCCTTGGCAGTCTTGACAGTCAGGGTCAGTGGCACCTGGTCGCCCTCTTTAATCTGGCCGTTCAGGCCCATGAGCATGACGTGGTAGCCATCAGGGTCCAGCGCGACGGTCTTGCCCGCTGGCAGCGCCACGGCGTCGACCGGGCCCATGCGCATGACGTCGTTGGTCATGCTCATCTCGTGGATCTGCACATCTTTGGCCACCGGCGAGGTGACGCTGAGCAGCGTACTGTCGGTGTCGGCAGTGATGCGCATGAAGGCCCCCGATGAAGGCTGCCCGGCCACCGTCGCACGCACCCACGGATCTTCGACCCGCGTCTGGGCAACCGCACTCAGGCTAACGCCGGCCAACAGGGAGACAACCAACGTGCGCGAAACGAACGAGCGCGAGACAGCAGCAAACAAAGCATTCATCAGCAGACTTCCATGACAGTGAGCAAATCTTCCGCGCATTGCTTGGCGGAAAGCGAAGGCGATAGTCCCAGGCGCAGATTGCCCCGGGAGTCGAATACGAAACTGGTGGCGGTGTGGGACATCGTGTAAGTGTTGCCCGCCGGGACCTTTTCGTAGAACACGCCGAATTCTTTGGCGACGTGAGCGGTTTCTTCCAGCGTGCCGCGCAGGGCGACGAAGGTCGGATCGAACTGTTTGACGTAGGCGTCGAGGATCTGCGGCGTGTCGCGCTCGGGGTCGACGGTGATGAAGATCACCTGCAGCGTCTTGCCGTCCTCGCCCATCATCTTTCTGATCTGCGCGGCGCGGGCCAGCGCCGTCGGGCACACCGCCGGGCATTGGGTGAAACCGAAAAACACCATCGGCATCAGCCCGCGATAACTCGACAGGGTTTTGACCTCACCGTCGGTGTCGGTCAGCTTGAAAGTACGGCCCATGATCTTGTTGCTCAGATCTTTGCCGTACTTGAAATCCAGCGCAGTGGTCGAACCGTCACAGCCGGCCAGCAGGCCCAGCCCCAACAGGCCCATGCCGGTGATCACCTGACGGCGGGTCAGAAACTCATTCATCTGGCGAACTCTCGAAAGCAGCGGCTGGCGCCAACGCCAACCCTTTTTTCGTCCACCTCCCGGCACCGCAGGCGTTATTGGCAGCCGCACTGCTGGCCGCGAGGGACGAAGCGAAAAAAACAGGTGCCCGACAGTGTCGCGCAAAACCGGGCGGAATGCGTTACAAGCGGATTTGACCGACACCATTGGACGGCGCTGCACGCCTTGACGCCCATGGTTTGAGACACGCCCGCTGCGACAAAACCGCGCACCTGGCTGCACAGCGCGGATCACCACCCTCGCAGGTTCTTCCTTCCGGAGGCAACCGAACCGGCGGGCAGAAGAAATGTTTGAACCCCGACCCGCTGGCGCTGCCGAATTCCATCAGCAGGCCGCGCAAGCGGGCCAGGCAAAAAGCCCGCGCACCTCGCGTCGGCGTCAACGGTTCGGAGACAGTCAGCCATGCGGGACGATGCACAAGGACTTGAATCACTGCTGGCGGATTTCGCCCACCGTGACAATCCCCGCGTGCCGGACGCTCCCCTGCGTCAGGCCATGCAGCGCTGCCTCGACAGCGGACTCGATCAACTGCCGTTGCCCGGCAGCGGTCGCACCCTTGAGCGCTGGCGACAATTGGCAACGGTGGCGGGCCTCGATCTGGCGCTGCTCAAACTCTACGAAGGCCATACCGACGCCCTTGCCATTCTGAAAGAGCTTGGCGCCGTACCTTTCGAAACACCCGGCATCTGGGGTGTGTGGGCCGCTGAACCGCCCGATGCCAAGGTCGGCGTCAGCCAACGCCACGGCGACAAGGTTCGCCTCAACGGTCGCAAGGCCTGGTGCTCCGGCGCGCAACAACTGGATTACGCCCTGCTCACCGCCTGGGCCAGCGATGCGGCGCCACAACTGGTGGCCGTCGACTTGAAACAGCCGGGCGTGCGCTTCAGCAGCGAGACCTGGCAGGCCGTGGGCATGGCCGGCACCGCCAGCGGCGATGTGCACTTCGACGGCGCGGTCGGCATGTGCGTGGGCAACAGCGGCGAGTACCTCACCCGACCCGGATTCTGGCAAGGCGGCGCCGGCATCGCTGCCGCCTGGTATGGCGCGGCAGTGGCGCTGGGGAAAAGCTTGCGCGCGCACCGGCATCACGGGCGGCCAGAACCCCACGCCGACGCTCATTTGGGCAGCGTGGATGCAGCGCTGTGCGGCGCGGCGGCGGCCTTGCGCGAATGCGCCTCATGGATCGACGCGCACCCGCAGGCCGACGCGAGCCTGCAAGTGCAGCGCCTGCGTGCGCAGGTCGAGATGGCCGTGGAGCAGGTGTGCCGGCATGTCGGCCGGGCGTTGGGCGCAACGCCGTTCTGCCGCGATCCGCATTTCGCCCGGCTGACCGCCGACCTGCAGGTGTTTATCCGACAAAGCCACGCTGAACGCGACCTGGCCTATCTGGGCCAGCGAGTCGCCACGGGCGAAACCGAGGATTGGTCACTATGAACGAAGCACAGCCATTCGGCGTCAGCGGGACACCGTTGAGCGCCTGGCAGAACAGCGTGGCATTGCGCGGTGTGCGCCCGATCACCCTGGAAGAACTGGTTCCACCCGGTTCACGCCTGATCGTGCTCGCGCCACATCCCGACGACGAAGTACTGACCTGCGGCGGCCTGCTCGCGGCGATGGCCCAGCGGCAGAACGATGTGCAACTGGTTGCCGTGACCGACGGCGAAGGCAGTCATCCACAATCACCGCTGTGGCCCGTGCAACGCCTGCGCACCGAACGTCGTCGGGAAAGCCAGCAGGCCGTCGCCCACCTGGGCCTGGACGTGTCGAGGTTGTCCTGGCAACGGCTCGGCATGGGCGACGGCCAGGTTGCCGAGCATGCCGACTCATTGATCGCGCTGCTCACCGAAGACCTGCGTCCCTCGGACGTATTGCTGACCACCTGGCGCCACGACGGCCATTGCGACCATGAAGCCGTCGGCCATTGCGCGGCCCAGGCGGTCGCCAACACCGGCGCGACACTGGTTGAAATCCCGGTCTGGGCCTGGCATTGGGCTGAACCCAATGACCCACGCATCCCCTGGGAGCAGGCACGCAAATTCTGGCTCAGCGACGAACAGCTGCGGCGCAAGCGCGAAGCCATCGGTGCCCACTTGAGTCAGCTGGAAAACGATCCGAGCACCGGCGCGCCGGCGGTGTTGAACCCGCAGACGCTGGAGCGTCTGCTGCAACCCTTCGAACTGGTGTTTCTGTGAGCATGACAGGTGAATATTTCGACGAGCTGTTCGCCAGCAGCGACGACCCATGGGCCTTCCGTACGCGCTGGTACGAGCATCGCAAACGTCACCTGACCCTCGCCGCCCTGCCCCGCCAGCAATACGCGCGAATCTTCGAGCCGGGCTGCGCCAATGGCGAACTGAGCCTGCGCCTGGCCGAACGGTGCGACGCGCTGTTGTGCATGGACCTCAGCCCCCGGGCCGTGACCCTGGCCCGTGACCGCCTGAGTGCGCACGCCCATGCTCAGGTGCTGGAGGGTTGTCTGCCCCAAGACTGGCCGGCGGGGCAATTCGATCTGGTGGTGATCAGCGAATGGGCCTATTACCTGACGCCGGATGCCTTTGGCGAGATCATCGAGCGCATTCGCGAAAGCCTGACCCCGGACGGCGCGGTGCTGGCCTGCCACTGGCTGCACCCCATCGAAGGCTGCCCGATGGAGGGCCGCGAAGTGCATCAGGTCCTCGCGCGGCACCTGGCCATGGAACGCACGCTGCATCACGCCGAGCGGGATTTCCTTTTGGAAATGTGGAGCAAGGACCCGCGCGGCATCGACCTCAACGAGGCCGTTCTCTGATCGCTGGATTAAACGAGCTGCGGACCGATAAAGGCCTGCGCCCCTGACTCGCCCAGCAATCCGTTCACGAACAGGCGCGCCTGCCGGGTCAACTGGTCGATGTGCCGATCGCGCTGTTTCTCCGCATTGGTCATCGCGCGTTTGCCGTGCTGTTTCAACAGATAGCTGTGGATCTGCCGCACTTCCAGCGAGTTGTAGATCGGCGCGATGTCCAGCACCGCCAGCAAGCCGTCGGTTTGCTGCTCGCGGGTGTTCATCAGCACCTGCGGTCCCCGCGCAGCCAACACGCGAAAGCCGAGCGCCTCGAACACCGGTACCTTCGCGACGAAGCAGGCCAGTTCGGCGTGGGGGTAGCGTTCGGTCATCTTCGTCAGCATGGCCCGCGCCACGCCCTGACGACGGCGCGCCGTCTGTACCGCCATGTACGCCACGGCGCACGCCTGCGGGTCCTGTTGAACCGGCAGATAGAGCAAAAAGCCGATAACCACGGAGGGATCCTCGGCGTCCAGCGCCACGATCAATTCCACCGCAATCCCCCGCGAGCCGTCCATCGCCTGCACGTACTGATGCACTTCATGGCCAACGCCGTATTGATACAGCGGGTACAACGGATTGCTCGGGGCGATGGCGACCATGCTGAGGTCGGTGACGTAGTCGATCACCATCTGCATGATCTGGCTCTTGATCGATTCCGGTGGCGTGGCGTCGAGGCGCATGACAGTAAACGTGGGGCTGGGCATTGTGATCCTGAATCCGGGGTCGGGCGGTGGTTTCGAGCCGTCCATGATACCCGCGCACTGACTCAATTATCGAACCCTGCCGCTAATGCGCAGCCCAGTGGGACAGTTTGCGCTGGACGTCAGCCGCACCTCCCAGGCATTCGCTGGAGGAGTCACCCGGCGCGCTGCGCTCCAGCGTGGTGACCGGCCTGCCGGGAGGTGAATAGATGGTGATGCGCTGTGCTCCCGCCGGCTGAAATTCGATGCGGGTGCCGTCCTCCAGATACAACGCCTCGTCGGCGTATTTTCCGTCCATCGCGTGGTAATAAGGCGGAGCGCTCAAGCAGGTGCGCAGGTCGCCGTCCTCGAAGATTTCCACGTAGAACGTGCCGCCGGCATGGGGGCCGGTCCAGAGGCCGGTGAGGTGCTCCGGCGGAGACGACGCGCTCACTGAGGTGTAATCCACTAACGACAGCCCGGATGTCCTGATCTGGCTGCCGGTGCCAGCGCAGCCAGAGGCGGACAAGACAGACGCCGCCCATAACAGCGTCAGTGTGGCTCGCGTCCTGCTAAACCGTTTATGCATAGTGGACTTGGACTTCCCGCGCGTTATTGACTCGCAGGCTTGAATGGATTGCAGGGAATCCACCCATTCATACGCCTGCAGTCAGTCTGATCAAGCTGTAAATGACTCTAGTACGCGCGAACAGCCCTCGCAACTTTGCGCAATGGAATGCAGCCGCTGCGGGCATTGCCGTGCCCTCTTCAAACGCACTTTAAGTGCCCTTTCACCTGCCTTGATCAAAGCCTGAACTCGCGCGAAGCCACGCCGTTCGCCATCTGAATGCTTTTCCCAGGGGATCAGATCGCAAACACGGCCTATGCTTGGAAAGAGCGGGTGGTCAGTGATGCCGAAAAGTTTCATCTAAACCGCTGGTCCGGGAGTTGAACCCCATATACGGCGCACAGTCCATGCACTACATCCCAAGGGGGAACATCGATGAATGACTTATCAAAAGCTTCAGGGCTGAGGCGTTTTACTTCCATCATTGCAGGCATCTTTGCCCTGTTTCTGGTGGTAGGCGGTATCTGGCTGCTCACATTGGGCGGCTCTTTTTATTATCTGTTCCTGGGCGTCGCGCTGCTGGTGTTCGCCGTTCTGCTGTGGCGACGTTCCGCTGCCTCGCTCTGGCTGTACGGGGCGTTGATGCTGATCACCGTGGTCTGGGGCCTGTGGGAAGCCGGCACAGACTTCTGGGCACTGGTGCCGCGTTTCGACATCCTCGGGGTGTTGGGTCTGTGGCTGCTGATCCCGGGCGTCACCCGTGACATTCCGGAGCGCCTGAAGCCGGGCAAAACCTTTTTATCCGCGACATTGGCGCTGGCGATCGTGGTGATGGTGTATGCCATCTTCAACGATCCGCAGGAAATCAACGGCAGCATGGCGACGGCGCAACCGGCGCAGCACCAGCCTGTCGAAGGCATCGCCAACGGCGACTGGCCTGCTTATGGCCGGACCCAGTCGGGCACGCGCTATTCGCCGCTGACCCAAATCAACGAAGGCAACGTCAAAGACCTTCAGGTGGCCTGGACCTTCAACAGCGGGGAGTCGAAAACCGCCAACGACTCCGGTGAAACCACCAACGAACTGACGCCGATCAAGGTCGGCGACAACATGTACATCTGCACCACCCACCAGATCCTGGTGGCGCTGGACCCGGCCACCGGCAAAGAGAAGTGGAGATTCGATCCCAAGCTCAAATCCGATCCGTCCTTCCAGCACTTGACCTGCCGTGGCGTCGCGTACTTCGATCAGGCTGACACCACCCAGTTTGCGAAAAGCCTCGAAGGCACCCAACCGGTCGCCACCAGTTGCCCGCGCAAGGTGTTCCTGCCGGTCAATGACGGTCGCCTGTTCGCCATCAACGCTGACACCGGCGCACCGTGCGCCGACTTCGCCAAAAACGGCGAACTGGACCTGCTGCACCTGCAGCCCTACCCGTATCCGGGCGGCCTCGAACCCACCTCCCCGCCTGTCGTGACCGGCACCACCGTGATCATCGGCGGTTCGGTGACCGACAACCTGTCGGTGCATGAGCCCTCCGGCGCGATCCGTGGCTACGACGTCAACACCGGCGCGCTGAAGTGGATCTTCGACACCGGAGCTGAAGACCCGAACGCGATTCCGGGCGACGGCAAGACCCTGGTCAACAACTCGCCAAACGCCTGGGCACCGCTGGCTTACGACGCGAAAACCGATGTGGTCTACGTGCCGACCGGCAACCCGACGCCCGACATCTGGGGCGGCAACCGCACCCCGGTGATGGAGCGTTATGCGAGCTCGATCGTCGCGATGAATGGTTCAACCGGCAAGCTGGTGTGGAGCTTCCAGACCACCCACCACGACTTGTGGGACATGGACGTACCGGCTCAGCCAACCCTGGCTGATGTCAAAACCGGCAGCGGCGATGCCGTTCCTGCGGTGTACGTACCGACCAAGGCCGGCAACCTGTTCGTGCTGGACCGTCGCGATGGCAAGCCGATCGTGCCGGTCCATGAGATGCCGGTGCCTGCCGGTCAAGCCGCGCCGGGCGATCGGGTCAGCCCGACCCAGCCGCGCTCGGACCTCAATCTGACCTCCGTTCAAACCCTGTCCGACAAGGAAATGTGGGGCGCGACGATGTTTGACCAACTGGTCTGCCGCGTCATCTTCAAGCAGCTGTCCTACAACGGCCAGTACACGCCGCCGTCCGAGCAAGGGACCCTGGTGTTCCCGGGCAACCTGGGTGTGTTCGAATGGGGTGGCATCTCGGTCAACGCCGACCGTCAGGTCGCGCTGATGAACCCGATGGCGCTGCCGTTCGTGTCCAAGCTGATCCCACGCGGCCCCAACAACCCGCTGTGGCCTAAAGAAGGACTCACCGGCACAGGCACCGGAACCGAAATGGGCATTCAGCCACAGTACGGTGTGCCTTACGGCGTGGAAATCAACGCCTTCCTGTCGCCACTGGGCCTGCCATGCAAAGAGCCGGCGTGGGGTTACGTGGCCGGCGTTGACATGAAGACCCACGACGTGGTCTGGCGCAAACGCATCGGCACCATCCGCGACAGCCTGAAAGGCATTCAACTGCCGCCGCTGAAAATCGGTGTGCCGATGCTCGGCGGGCCGATCTCCACGGCCGGCAACCTGATGTTCATCGCCGGTACGCAGGACAACTACCTGCGCGCCTACAACGTCACCAACGGCGACCTGCTCTGGGAAGCGCGCTTGCCAGCAGGCGGTCAGGCGACGCCAATGACCTATGAAAGCAATGGCAAGCAGTACATTGTGATCATGGCCGGCGGGCACGGCTCCTTCGGTACCAAAATGGGCGACTCGCTGATCGCCTACGCCCTGCCGTCGAAGTAATCGACGGCTGAGCGGCAAAGAAAAAGCCCGAGTGATCGGGCTTTTTTTTGCTCGTTTTTTGCCGCGCTGGCACGACGACTGTGTGAGTGGTAATTCTTTGGCAACCCATTCGAGATCTCAATATGAAACCCAATCCGCCCATCGATAACGCACCACGCGTCGCGTTGGTGACAGGATCCACTTCCGGTATCGGCGCAGCCATTGCACGAACACTGAGCCGGGCGAGTTATGCGGTGGTCCTCCATTCGCGAAACTCCGCGGATACGGGTCGCGCTATGGCTGACGAAATGCAACAGGCTGTCTACGTGCAAGCTGATCTTGCTATTGAAGCTGACAGGGTCAGACTGGTTGACGAGGCGATCGCCGCGTGGGGTCAGCTCGACGTATTGGTCAATAACGCCGGCATCAGCAGAGTTATTCCCCACAGCGATCTTGCCTCGGCCACTTCGGCGGTCTGGCACGAACTCAACGAAATCAATGTGGTGGCGCCCTTCCATCTCGTCGCATTGGCCGAATCGGCATTACGCGATGCCGCCCGTTACCGTCGAGCAGGTAGCGTCGTCAACATCAGTTCCCATGCGGGTGTCCGGCCCAAGGGCGCCTCCATTCCCTACGCGGTGAGCAAAGCCGCACTCAATCACATGACCCGCCTGCTGGCGGTGTCACTCGGGCCAGACATTCGCGTAAATGCTGTGGCGCCTGGCTTGGTCGACACGCCTCTGACCGCAGAGTGGACAGATGCCCAGGCGTTGTGGCGAGATCGCGCGCCCATGCGCAGGGCAGCCAGCCCGGAGGACATTGCAAACGCTGTTCTGATGCTGGTCGAGTCGGACTACTTGACCGGTGAGATATTGCTGTCAGACGGCGGATTGAATCTGACCTAGGATCAGCGCTCTGCGCAGGGGCGGCGCGAGAAGCGGCTGCGGGGGCTACCCTATTGAAAAAGCCAAGGCACGATACTCACTGACATTGAAGTGGACACCACGACTTGGCTTCATCAGGACGGGAAGATGGCGTGGCCCGCCGGTGAAAGTAACGGCGGACACCGACGGCTCACTCAGGCTTGATCACACCGGTCATCGCCGTGAAACGACTCTGCGGGTTCTTGAGTTTGTCGAGCACTTCGTCCGGGGTGGACTCGCGGAACACCACCATGTGCCCCACCTCCTCGCCACCTTCGGTGACCCGCTCGATGTCGTTGATCATCCAGGTTTTCAACTCTTCCACGCTGATGCCCAGTTGCTCGGCGACCTGACCGTGGAAGCGCTCTGCGTCGTATTGATTGAATTCGTCGTTGTTCATGGCCTTGGCCTCCTTTAGCGGGTGTAAGTCTGAGGCCGCAGGAGACCGGCACAGTTCACTCGGTTATGACCCGCGGTGCTCGGCGCCATGATCAACACTGACCCTAACGCGCCCGTGGCCCGGCCATCCAGGGGCTGTATTCGAACGCTACCGCGCCTCTGGACACGCCGGTTTCATCCACTGAGAAACCGGGCATCTGGGCGATGTCGAGCTGTTTGCACTGCTCGGTGAGTCGGCTTTGCAAGACGTTGTCGTAGGTGAAGGCCTCCGGGCGTTCGCGGTGGCGCTCGAGGTTGACGACGCATGCTTCAACCTTGCCCTGCTTGTTCGCCAGGTACTCGAAAGTGACCACGCCAATGCTGCCGGGCGGTGATTTCATCAGTGTCCGCTCGGCGAAATACCGGCCCTGCGCATAGTCCTGATAACGGGACTGCATCCATACGCGCTGGGCCTCGTGCATTGGCAGGTAGATCAGAGGCGCGACGACTTCCACGTTGCCGTCCTTGTTTAACCGATCTGCGGGTACGACCGGGAACACCGCGCTCCAGCACACCTGTTTTGAAAGGTCGGCAAGCGGTGCATTGCCCGTCGCAAGGCCCGTGGCCTGGGTTTCGCAGCTGACTATTTCATTGTTGCGATTGATCTTGATGCGCAGGCGGACTTCACCCGTCAGGCCTTCGCTGTTGGCCTCAAGCGCTCTGTTTCCGAGAATGGACTGGAAACGTGTCACGAAGGCTTTGAATTGCTGCCTCTTGAGCGCTTCCGGGCTCGTGACGGCCGGGGCGGAGGCGGCGGCATGAGACCCCACCTCGCGGGACTGACAGGCCATCAGGGCACAGGCCATGCCGGCGATAGCGGTCAAGCGCAGCCAGGGGGAGATGGGGCGAAGCAACGACAAGCGGGACAAAGGCAGAGCAGGCGACATGATCATCCTTGAACGACAGATAATAAAGCGCGCGAAGATACCGTTGCTCAGCGCACGACGTCTACGGGGCACACCGCGAACTGGATGACACACACTATGCGACACCTCAGTAATCACGTCGGGTATAAACCGTAGGAGCCGGCTTGCTGGCGAATGCGGAGTGTCAGTCAATATATTCACGGCTGACCCACCGCGTTCGCCAGCAAGCCGGCTCCTACAGAGTGGGATGGAGTGTCTTCATGGGTGAGATGGGCTTCAGCCGGGAAGGCGGCAGTGTTCACACCTCAAACCAGCAACTGACAAACCGACCTCCGCCTTCAGCCAACGGCGTGCGACAATCACGCACCGAACACCGTCGGCCCTATGACGGTCTGATGTCGAGACTTTTGCGCGGATGAACCCGATGATCAATGCCCTCGTATTTTTCGCAACCGTGATCGGCATGGAGGGCTTTGCCGTGTTTGCGCACAAGTACATCATGCACGGTTGGGGCTGGGGCTGGCACAAGTCGCACCATGAGCCGAGAACCGGCTGGTTCGAGAAGAACGATCTGTACGCCGTGGTGTTCGCCGGGTTCGCCATCGTGCTGATCGCGCTGGGCACTGCAGGCGCCCATCCGCTGGAGTGGATCGGAGCGGGCATGACCGCCTACGGCTTTCTGTATTTCGTTGCCCATGACGGCCTGGTGCACAAGCGCTGGCCCTTCAAGTACGTACCGCGCAATGGCTACCTCAAACGCCTGTATCAGGCGCACTTGATGCACCATGCCGTGTCGGGCAAGGAGCGATGCGTGTCGTTCGGCTTTCTCTATGCACCGAGCGTCACTCGGTTACGCGCTCAGCTTCGACGCTTGCATGACGGCCCGTTGCACAAATCCGACCCGGACGTTGCCACAGGTTCGCAGGCCGCGCGGGCCACTGCCGACCACGAGTCACGCTAGCCTTCCACGCGCCCACCACCACCAGTCGCAGCTTGTCCAGCTTGCTGGTCGAAACCCGCGCATCCCACGCCCGCGCGCCGCGCTGCCTGACCTTCACGCCGATCTCGCGGTAGACGCACCCCGCCGTCGCCACCGCCCAGGCCGAGCGCCACGGCAGCGCGGTGAGGCCGGCGTCAGCACTCTCGTAATAAGGCTCGGCCATGTCCACCAGCCGCTTCGCCAGCACCGCCACTGCCGGACGATGCTCCGGCGCTGCAAGGCGATCATGGGGGATCTCCAACTCAGCCAGCCAGTCGCTCGGCAGGTAACAACGGCCCACCGAGGCGTCTTCAACGATGTCCCGGGCGATGTTGGTCAGTTGAAAGGCCAGACCCAGATCGCAGGCGCGGTCGAGGGTCGCCTCGTCACTCACGCCCATGATCTGCGCCATCATCAAGCCGACCACGCCGGCCACGTGATAGCAGTACTCCAGCGTGTCGTCGATGCGCCGGTATTCGCGCTGGCTGACGTCCATCGCGAAGCCGTCCAGATGCTGCAGGGCATACCGCTGCTCGATGCCATGGCGCAGGACAACCTCCCTGAACGCCTCGAACGCCGGACTGTGGGTCGGCGTGCCGGCGTACACGGCGTGGGTCTGGGCGATCAGCCGTTGCAGGCGCTCAGTGACTTCCTGCTGACTGACCACCGTCGCCGAATGCCCCGCTTCCTGACCGTCAATGACGTCGTCGCAATGCCGGCACCATGCATACAGCATCACCGCGCTGCGGCGCGTCACCGGGTCGAACAGACGTGACGCAGCCGCGAAGCTTTTCGAGCCGACTTCGATGCTCTGGGTGGCGTGGTCGAGCAACCCCTGATCGGCGACGCTCATGCGTGCAAGTCCTCCAGCATCAGTCCGGCGGTGGCTTTGGCCGAACCGATGACACCCGGCACACCGGCGCCCGGGTGTGTGCCGGCGCCGACCAGGTACAGATTGCTCAGGCTCGCGTCGCGGTTATGGGGGCGGAACCACGCGCTCTGGCGCAGGATCGGCTCAAGGGAAAACGCCGAACCGAGGTGCGCGTTGAGTTCGCCCTTGAAGTCCTGGGGCGTGAAAATGCGGCTGGTGACCAGGTCCTCGCGCAGGCCCGGCATGTAGTACTTCTCCAGGTACGCGAAGATGCGATCGCGGTAGCGCGGCCCCTCCACTTCCCAGTCGATGTCGGCATTGCCTAAGTGCGGTACCGGCGACAGCACGTAATGGCTCGAACAACCCGGCGGCGCCAGGCTCGGGTCAGTGATGCAGGGTGCATGCAGGTACAGCGAGAAATCCTCGGCCAGCGCCGCGCCCTTGAAAATTTCCTGAATCAGCGCCTTGTAGCGCGGCCCGAAGCACACGGTGTGGTGCTGCAACTGAGGCTGCGGACGCTTGAGCCCGAAGTGGATGACGAACAGCGAGTTGCTGAAGCGCTTGCCCTTCAACCGCGCCCCTTCCTTGATCCCGCGCGGATGGCCGCCAAGCAGTTCGGCGTAGGTGTGCATGACGTCAGCATTGGAGGCCACGCAATCGGCGTTGATCTGCCGGCCATCCTTGAGGCGCACACCTGTCACTCGCTGGGCACTGGTTTCAACGCTGGCAACGTCCGCGTTCAGCTCGACGCGCCCGCCAATGTCTTCAAACAGCTTGACCATGCCCTGCACCAGCGCACCTGTCCCGCCCTTGGGAAACCACACGCCCCACTGGCGTTCAAGGGCGTGGATCAGCGTGTAAATGGAGGACGTCGCAAACGGATTCCCGCCCACCAGCAGCGAGTGAAAGGAAAACGCCTGGCGCAGTTTGTCGTCTTCGATGAACTGCGACACCATCGAATACACGCTGCGCCATGCCTGCAACTTCGCCAGCTGCGGCCCGGCCTGAACCATGTCGCGGAAGGACAGAAACGGCACGGCACCGAGCTTCAGATAGCCCTCCTGAAACACTGCTTTGGAGTACGCCAGAAAGCGCTGATAACCGGCAACGTCCTTGGGGTTCATCGCCGCGATCTGGGTGTCGAGGGACTGCTGATCGTTGGCGTAATCGAACTTCGTCCCGTCTTCCCAGCACAGGCGATAGAACGGCGACACCGGCAGCAACTCGACGTAATCCTTGATGGATTTGCCGGCGGCGGTGAACAGCTCTTCGATGGCGGTCGGGTCGGTAATCACCGTCGGCCCCGCGTCGAAGGTAAAACCCTGATCTTCGTAGACGTAGGCGCGGCCGCCGGGCTTGTCGCGTTTTTCCAGCAACGTCGTCTGCACGCCTGCCGCCTGAAGCCGGATGGCCAGGGCCAGGCCGCCGAAACCGGCGCCAATCACAATTGCGCTTTTTGCTTGAGTCATTTCAATTCTCGTTGTGCTTAGGCAGGTGATGCCTGGCCTGATAGTGCTTGGGCAGGTAACGAACAGCGGCCTTGACCGCCTCGTTGATCGGCACGGGCGGCTTGCCGGTGAGCACGCGCAGCTTGTCGGCCAGGGTGCTGCGCCCTGCATAAAAACGGCTGATCAGGCCTTCGGACAGGCCATAAAACCGCTGCATCACCTGCCAGCGATTGGACGGACGTCCGGCCAGAAACAGCATGCGGTTGAGCAGCCGGTAGAAGCGTTGGGATTGCCATGCCTCCTGAGCAATGGCGCGGATGCCTGCGTGCAGCGACTCGGCGTCCAGCGTGGGCTGAACGGCAATCCACTCCGCCAGCCGCACGGCATGGGGCAGCGAATAGCCCGTGGTGCAATGAAACAGCCCGGCCCGCAAACCGGAACGTGGCTGCCCCTCTGCTTCGCGCCAGAACGCGGCGAAATCCCCGGCCAGGGTGATTGGCAACACGCCCTGCTCTTCGCGCAGGCATTCGACGATTTCCCAGCCATGGGCTTTGGCGTAGTCGGCGATGTGCTGACGAAGTTGGTCAGCGGAAAAGGAATGCTGCTCGACGTAATGGGTGTCCTCGACCAGCAGGGTATCCGCTGAAAAGGGCAGCACGTAGACGAAACGGTATCCCTCACTCTGCGCGACGCGGGCGTCCATGATGATCGGCGCGGTCAGGCCGTGGGGCGCCTGCAAGCGCAGCAACTGACCCAGAAAGGCCTGCTGCCCCAACACCATCTGCGCCGTGGCCTGCACGCCGCGGCCGTCGATCACCGCGCGGGCCTCAAGCCGCTCGCCGCTGTCCAGCACCACGGCGTTCGGCGTGAGTTCGGTGATGCGTCGGCCGGTTATCAGCGCATCGCCCAAGGCGGGCTCAATGACCTCGGCAAAGCGTTCGGAGGTGATGCTGGCGTAGCCACTGTTCAGCCGTCGCGAGCGTTGCGGGAAGTGCACGTCATAGGTGGCCCAGCGCTGCACCACCAAGGGCTGCAGCCAGTGATGCTGGTCCGTCGTGAGGTCGCCTTCGTGGTAGGACCAGGTGTGATTGCCGCCCAGGTCCGTCTGCTCTTCGATGCACAGCACCTGCAGCTCTGGCCGCCGCTGTTTGAGGCGCCAGGCAATCAGCCCGTTGGCCAGCCCGCCGCCGGCGAGAATCAGGTCATACGTCATGGCACCAACCCCGCCAGCACTGGCTCGCCGGTGCGCACCACGGCTTCGACGATGTCGGCCGCGCGGCACGTGCCGCCAGCGTTCGCCAGCTCGGTCGCCAGGCGCTCAAAAGGCTCGGTGGACAGCCCGCGCAGTTGCGTCAGTCGCTCGCGAATCTGCCCTGCCCCGGCGCCACGGCGCAGTTGCAGGCCAATGCCGGCATGGGTGACGCGCGAAGCAACGCCCGGCTGATCGAAAGCGATGGGCATGACCAGCATCGGCGTGCGCGCCACGATGGCGTCCATCACGGTGTTCAGGCCGCCATGGGTCACCACCGCATCGGCGTGTTGCAGCGCCCATTGTTGCGGCGCGAAATCAGTCACCCAGGTCGCACCGGCCTTGATCAGCCGCTGCTCTTGCCGGGCATCGAGGCCGCCGCAATGGGCGACCAGCAACTGCGCTTCACTCTGCCGGCTGGCCGTGGCGATGCGCTTGAACATGTCAAAACGATTGCCCTGCAGCGTGCCGAGGCTGGCGAAGATGAACGGCCGGGCAGGATCAACCGGCCACTCGCCCTGTTGTTGGTTTTGAGGCGCCCGCAAAGGTCCCACCGCGTGAAAATTCGCCGGTGGATGCTGACGGGGGAAATCAAAGCCCGGGATAGTCTGGCTGATCTGTGCATAGGGCGAGAGGCATTCATGCAACCCGTCGCGGGGCTCGATGGCCAGACGTCTCGAAGCATCCCGCAGCACCTTGCTCAACGGCCCCATCAGCCAGTCGTACACCTTGCGGCTGCCTTCGAACATATGCTGGCTGCGTTCATCGGTGGCGTAGGCAAACGGCATCACCGGCAGCGGCAGATGCGGCTCGCGATTGATCGGCAAGGCGCAGGCCACCGAGACATACGGCAAGCCCAGCCCTTCAGCGACCATTCCGCCCGCCGCTTCCATCTGGTCGCACAGCAGGGCCTCGATCTGCCGCACCGCCAGCGCAGATGGCAGCTCGGCACACAGCATACGCGTGGTGTCGCACAGGTCGCGGATCACCCGGCGCAGGCGCAATGGATTATTCGAACAGGCGGCACGGCGCAGGGCTGCTTCAAGACTCCCCGGCGGATGACTGAGGACGCCAAGGGCGTGAAAGCCGATGCGTGGATCGGTCAGCCAGCGACGGGCATCGGCCTGCTGGAAAAAGGTCACCTGATGGCCCCGGTCGATCAGCGTCCCGGCCAGGGCCTGAAACGCCTGAAAGTGGCTGTAGAACGCCGGCGCCACGACGGCAAAATGGGTCATGACAGCAACGACCGCAGGGTGTCGGGCGCCAGCAGGCGGGCACTGCGCAACGCACGCAGATCAGCCGAACCGGTGCAGAAACAGGCGATGCGCAGCTGGCGGATGACGATGTCGAAGTGTTCGATCACCGCAGCCGTCGACAGGGTCGCGTTGCGCAGCACACCGGCAGCCTGACCCACAACATCCGCGCCCAGACGAATGGCCTTGGCCACGTCGATGCCATTGTGAATGCCGCCGGAAGCAATCAGCGGCGTGTCCGGCAACGCCTGGCGCACCATGGCCAGGCTGATGGCGGTCGGGATGCCCCACTGCGCAAACGCCATGGCGACTTCGCGATCGGCCGGGTTCTCCGCGCGCTCGGCCTCGACGGCGGCCCAACTGGTGCCGCCAAGCCCGGCGATGTCCAGCACCTGCACCCCGGCCTCTACCAGCGCCCGCGCCACCTCGGCAGACAGACCCGCGCCCACTTCCTTGACCACCACTGGCACGCCGACATCGAGCACCACGCGATGGATGGCGTCGAGAATGCCGTGCCAGCGCCGGTCGCCGCCCGCTTGAACGGCTTCCTGCAAGGGGTTCAGATGAATGATCAACGCGTTGGCCTGCAGCATGTCCACCGCGCGGCGGGCCATGTCCAGGCCGTCAGGCTCGATCAACTGCGCGGCGCCGATATTGCCCAGCAGCGCGATGTCCGGCGCCAGACGCCGCAGTTCGCGGGTCAGGCCTTGGTCACCACCGCGTTGCAAGGCCACCCGCTGGGAGCCAACACCCATGGCGATGCCCAGCTCCTGGGCGGCTTCGGCCAGATGACGGTTGATCGCGGTGGCCCGGTCGGCGCCGCCGGTCATGGAACTGATGAGCAGCGGCGCGCGCAATGCAATGCCCAGCAGCGAGCTGCTCACGTCAACGTCGTCCAGATTCAGCTCCGGCAGCGCACAGTGTTCGAAGCGGATGTCGTCCAGTCCGGAGAAGGAGGAACGCACGCTGGCGCGCCTGTCCAGCACGATATCAAGGTGATCGTCTTTTCGACGACCCATATCGCTGTGAGTCATACTCGCTCCATGCAGCTGAATTATTGAACGGGCTAAAGGGTCTTCTGCATACGCAATCTTGTACAAAACCGATTTTGCTGTACAACTTTGCCGTATCTTGAGGCATTTAGAAACAGCAGTTGTTCCGTGACGACCGGCCCCGTACCCCCTCACCGGTCCGCGACGAACAGTATTACCGCTAAAGCATAGGGAAAGACCGATGGCAGGTAACGTCGACACAACACTCAAATCGGGCTTTGCCGGGCGACTGGGAGACGTCCGGACGGCCATCGAAACGCGGCTTTCCGAGCTGCTGCCCGAATCCGGCAACGAGCGCGATCTGGTGGCGCTGGCCATGCGTGAATCGACTCTGGCACCCGGCAAGCGCATGCGTCCGGTGCTGTTGGTGCTCGCCGCCGAAGGGCTGGTGGAAGACGGCCGTGAAAACAGCCGCACGATCAGGCGTCAGGCCGTGGACCTGGGCTGCGCCGTCGAGATGATCCACGCCGCGTCGCTGGTGCTGGACGACATGCCATGCATGGACAACGCGTCGCTGCGGCGCGGTCTGCCCACGGTCCACCTGAAGTTCGGTGAAGACGTGGCGATTCTGACCGCCATCGCCCTGCTCAGCCGCGCCTTCGGCGTCGTTGCGGGGATCAACGATCTGGCCGCCACCACCCGCACCGAACTGGTCGAAGTGCTGGCCAATACCGTGGGCATGCAAGGTCTGGTGCGCGGGCAGTTTCAGGATTTACGCGACGGCCAGCGCAGCCGTGACGCGGACGAGATCGCCCTGACCAATAACCTGAAAACCGGCGTGCTGTTCGGCGCGATCATGGACATGGCCTGGCTGATCAGCGGCGCGCGGGAGGATCAGCGGCCGCTGCTGCAGAACTTCGCCATGGAACTGGGCCAGGCCTTCCAGATGTATGACGATCTGCGCGACCGCTGCGCCGACAGCGACAAGGATCAAGGCAAGGACGACGGCAAATCCACCTTCGTTTCGCTGTACGGCGAGGACAAGGTCAAGCGGCAACTGGCGTTGCACCTGTCCAGCGCCGAGCAGGCGTTGCGGGAGGTTTATGGCGACGCCTCGACCATCGCCGGCTACCTGCGGCAGATCTTCGAGAAGGCCATGCTCACCGGCTAGCCGACTGCGAACCCAGTTTGGCGATGGCCTGCTTGAGTTGTTCGCCGTCGGAGAAGCGCTCCTGGCGCACGACCGCGCCGTTTTTCAGCGTCAGCCACTGCACCGTGTCGCGGTCGCCGTCGTAGGCCGAGGCGACCCGGGCGTCGCGGTCCAGCAGGATGCGGTACTTGGCCGAGCGCATCGCCGGGACTGCCACCATCTTCACCAGCGACGGCATCTTCTCGATGTCTGCCACGTAAACCACGTGGCGCTGCTCCAGGTAACCCTCGGGACCCTCTTCAAGTGCGGCGTTGACCATCTTCGCCGCCGACATGCTGCGGGCGATCAACAGCACCTGGGCCTGGTCATCTAACGTGTAGGCCTTGTCGAACTGATCGAGCAGCGTCCATTTGGCGATCGGCTGGGGCGCGTCCTGAGCGAAGGCATTGAGACTGAGAAACAGAGCGAGGGCCGCAAATTGCCGCATGGTGTAAATCCCTTTAGCAGGAATGATTGAACAAGGATAAGCGTTGAGGACAAGGACTGGCCTGCCCGCGCAAATCACCCTTTCTGGCGCCAATAATGGCTTAACAAATGGAGCGTGCGCCAATTTACCAGCAAGCGGTCAGGCCGGTTCGCCTGTTATGGGTTTTGCACGTGATTTATCCCGGATAACCCTATAGGCTCGGCACCACTCGCGCCCACCGCCATTTTCCGGACACTTAATGAACCTTCAGCAGCGCAACAACGTGCACGTCATGGGTGACGGCCGGGCGACCCTGATTTTTTCCCACGGATTTGGTTGCGACCAGGCCATGTGGCGCCTGATCAGCCCCCATTACGCCGACCGCTTCAACGTCGTACTTTACGATCTGGTAGGCGCTGGCAATTCGGCCATCGAGGCCTACGATTCCGAGAAATACGCCACGCTGAACGGCTATGCCCACGACCTCACCGAACTCGTCCGCGAGTTCGGCACGGGCCCGGTGATCATCGTCGGCCATTCGGTCAGCGCAATGATTGGCGTATTGGCGGACCGACAGACGCCAGGGCTGATCGCCGCCCACGTGATGATCGGCCCCTCCCCTTGCTACGTGGACTCCGGCGATTACGTCGGCGGCTTCTCCGAAGAGGACGTGCATTCGCTGCTCGATACCCTCGACAGCAACTACCTTGGCTGGTCGAGCACCATGGCCCCGGTGATCATGGGCGCACCGGGGCAACCGGCACTGGGCGAAGAGCTGACCAACAGTTTCTGCCGCACTGACCCGGAGATCGCCAAGCAGTTTGCCCGCGTCACGTTTCTCTCGGATAACCGCAAGGACGTCGCCGGCCTGACCACGCCGACGCTGATCCTGCAATCGACCGATGACCTCATCGCGCCGGTTGCCGTCGGTGAATACCTGCACACCGCGTTGCCCAACAGTACCTTGAAGCTGGTGGATAACGTCGGCCACTGCCCACACTTGAGTGCGCCCGCCGCCTGTTCCGATGCGATCGATGAGTTCCTCGGGCGGTGGGTCAGCCTCAATGCCGAGTGATTTCGCGGCAGCACCGGACGTCGTCGAACTGTTCGAAGGCGCGCCGTGCGGCCTGGTGGTCACCGACGAAGACGGGCGGATCCTGCGCGCCAACCGCACGTTCTGCGACTGGCTGGGCTACACCGGCGACGAGCTGAGCGGCGTGCCTTTCCAGAACCTGCTCACGGTCGGCGGGCGCATCTTCCACCAGACCCACTGGGCGCCGTTGATGCGCTTGCAGGGCTCGGTGGCGGAGGTCAAGTTGAGCATCGTTCATCGCGACCGTCGGCAGATCATCATGCTGCTCAATGGCGTGCGCCGGGAGCGTGAGGGCAAGGTCTACAACGAGCTGGCGTTTTTCGGCACGGCTGACCGGGACAAATACGAGCGCGAGCTGCTCAAGGCGCGCAAAGCGGCGGAAGAGCTGTTGCAGGAAAAAACCGCCGCCGAGGCTGCGTTGCGCCAGGCTCAGTCGGAACTCAACGAGGCTTACGAAACCGCCCAGCGGCGGGCGACGTTCGCCGAACAGATGGTGGCGATCGTCAGCCACGACCTGAAGAACCCCCTCACCGCGATCAAGATGGCCACCGACCTGCTCGCTCGCGGTGAACACACGGCCCAGGAAACCCGGTTGTTCAAGCACGTAGGCGATTCGGTGCAGCGCGCCACCCGGATGATCGCCGACCTGCTCGACCTGACGGTGATACGAGTCGGGCGCGGCATCAGCGTCCACCCCACGGAAGTGGATCTGCACACCTTCATTGGTCATTGCGTTGCGGAACTGCGCGTTGCTTTCCCGCGAGCGGAACTGGCGCACTGCTCGGATAGCACGGGGCTCGTGGCGCTGGATAACGATCGTCTGTTTCAGGTGATCGGCAACCTCACGGCGAACAGCGTGGCGTATGGGGACGTTGCCCGACCGGTAACGATTACTTCCGCGCTGGAGGCCGGGACGGTGGTGATTGCCGTGCATAACTTCGGTCCGGTCATTCCCGAAACGCATCGCACCCGTCTGTTCGAGCCGTTGACCCGCGGCGCGGCCGTCCATGCGGACCTGCGAAGCGTGGGCTTGGGGTTGTTCATCGTCCGCGAAATCGCCCGGGCCCATGGTGGTGACGTGTCCGTGGTGTCTGACGCGTTGGAAGGCACGACCTTCACGGTGAGACTTCCGCGGTGTGCCGGTGAAGCGGTGGCGTCCGGGGAGTGAGCATTCATCTGTAGGACTGGCTTCAGCCGGGAAGGCGTCGGTAGTCACCGCAGAATTGGTGGCGTTCGCACCGGCCTCTTCCCGGCTAAAGCCGGTCCCACTAATCGACCGCGTGCTCATAGTAGGACCGGCTTTAGCCGGGAAGACGTCGGCGGTCACACTGCAAAATTGATGGTGCCCACACAGGCCTCTTCCCGGCTGAAGCCGGTCCTACTAAAAACCAATCAGTCTCTGGGCATCAGCGCTGCCACCGCTTCGATCTCGATCAACATGCCGTCCAACGCCAGGCGCGGGACCGGGATCAGTGTGCACGCCGGCTTCATGTGGCCCAACCATGCGAGATCCGCCTGCTCGACCCACACGCGCAACCGTTCTTCCGAGTGATCAACCATCAGCAGCGTCAGCTTGAAGATATGGCGGAGGTCGGCCCCGCGAGATTGCAGGACGGTGCGGACATTGGCGATCGCTTGCGCTGCCTGTTCGGCAAAGACAGGGGACAGTTGCCCTTGAGCATCCTCCCCACCCTGCCCGGCGACAAACAGCCACTCGGCGCCCGGGGCAACGACGGCGAGGTGGGAATAGGCGTTGGGGGCGGGATCGTACAAGCCTTGTGGGTTGTACAACGTAAACGGAGCAGCGGGGGCGTGCGTCATGGCAGTGATCCTGAACGTGAGGGCGCCCAGTCTCGAACCTCCACCTAAGTGGAGGTCAAGCAGGCGCAGACGTTTGAATCAATTTTCCAGCGCATACCGCCGGCAATGTTCCAGATAGCCTTGCTCGTGGCTGCCCACCAGATGCACGACGTTGCTCCACAACCACGACGGCGCGTCCAGCGTGTGCGAGCGGTTGAGCTGCAGTTCGCGCATCCACGACGAGCGCGTGGACAGGTCCATCTGCCGGGCGTGGGCCAGACCAACGACGCGAGCCAGGTAACCGGCGGCTTTCATGGCTTCGCGTTCGCTCAGTTGATCGAGTTCGAGCTTCATGTCCTGGGGCAGCAGTTCGCGTATGAAGAAGCCGTGATCCAGCATCCGCGTAGCGATCATCCGGTTGCCCAGACCTGGCGACAGGTGCCGGGCACCTTCCACCACGCGCTTGCCGTTGTCCCGGGGCATGCCCGCCCGCGGGGTACGCGGCGCGGCGGCAGCGACGGCTTCCTTGACATCGAGCAGGCAATATTCCTGATCCTCATCGTCGCCCACGCTCAACAGGACCGCATAGCGAAGCAGGCCCAGCGAGCTGCAACCCTTCACCCAATACGCGCAATCGAGCATCTCGACGCGGTCATCCTTGGATCGACCCTTCAGCGACGTCACCAGGGCATGAATCTCCGGCGTCGCGCACAGGTCTTTCAGGGCATGACGCTCATCGCGGGATAACGACCAGAAATGCTTGCCGAGCGGAATGGTCGGCCGCGTGTCTTCGATGCGCTCCTGGGCAAGGTGCTTCCAGGTCCTCTGAACGGCGCTGCGCATCCCGGCCTTCACCTGCGCCGGGCGGGCGGGCTCCTCATCGGCGCCGTCTTCGAACGCCAGCTCATAACCCTGCATCATCTCTTCGAGCATTCTGGCGGTGGCGACGCCGGGCAGATCAGAGCCCCGGGCAGCGGTGGCCAGCGACAGCGCCAGACGCACCAGGTCGTGGGCCGGGTTGCCGATCACCGTCTGATCCAGGTCGCGGATGTGAATATCGATGCGCCCTTTGGAATCCCCGGTAGGACCGAGGTTACCGGCGTGACAGTCCCCGCAGATCCACACCGGCGGGCCGCTGGGCAGACGCCGGCCGGACTGGCTGTGCAGCCATTCGTAAAACTGCACCGTGCTGCCGCGCACATAAGCGTGGGCGGAACGGGCCATTTTCAGATTGCGCAATTCGTTGAGTGGCTTGAGGCGTGCGGACGGTCGAGGGGTCTTCATGAATAATTCTTTGCAGGGAGATGTAGCGTTGACTCGCCCCAAAGAGAAATGTTGCGGAATGTTTCGCGATATCGCGACAGCTGACCTGCATCATCTCCGTTGCCGGGCTGCGCCGCGTTACAGCAACGCGCTCAAATCCAGCTTGTCCTGGGGCACCGGCATCGAGAAGTAGTAACCCTGAGCCTGACCCGCGCCCATTTCCCGCAGCAGTTCCAGGGTCGCGGCGTCTTCAACGCCCTCTGCCACTACGCTCAGCCCAAGGGATTCGGCCATGCGCACAATGGCGCGGACGATGGCCCGGCTGCGGGAGCTGGTGGTCAGTTCAAGGGTGAAGGACTTGTCGATTTTCAGCCCGCTGAAGTGGTACTGGTGCACGTAACTGAGGGACGAGAACCCGGCGCCGAAATCATCGAGGACCACCGACACGCCGTTGTCAGCCAGGTGCTTCATGGCCTGACGCGCCAGCTCCGGCTCGGCCACCAGCGCGCCCTCGGTGAGTTCCAGGCAGATGCGCGACGGCGCTACGCCATGCTGGCTGAGCAAACCGAGGACTTCGCTGGAAAATTCCGGGCGGGTGATGCTGTAGCTGGAGCAGTTGACGTGCACCGTCGGCCAGTGCGCGTGGTCGGGATGGGCGAGAATCACCACCACCTGCTGCAGCATGTAGAGGTCCAGCCGGCCGATCAGGCGCAGGCCTTCCAGTGCCGGCAGAAACTGCCCCGGCGCGACGATCCGGCCATCGGCCTGACGCCAGCGAATAAGGGCTTCGAGGGCCAGAATCCGGCCGCTGGCCACATCGATGATCGGCTGGAAATACGGCACCAGTTCGTCGGTGCGCTTGAGGGCATTGCGCAGCGCGGTCTCTTGCTCCATCTGGTCGGACACCTCGCGGCGCACTTCCTGGTTGAACACCGCGTAGCTGTCACGACCGGCATTCTTGACCCGGTACATCGCGGTGTCGGCGTCGCGAAGCAAATCCGCCGGCTCGCTGTGAAACTGCAGATCGGCGCCGACCACGCCGATGCTGCACGACGAAAACACCGCGTGGCCGTCAATGTAGAACGGCACGTCGAAGGCCAGCAGTATGCGCTCGGCGATCGCCACGGTGACGTCCGGCGGCGCGGCGTAAGCCAGCACCGCGAATTCATCGCCGCCCAGCCGCGCGAGCAAATCGCTGTCGCGCATGCAGTGGCGCAAGCGGTCGGCGGCCTGGATCAACAGCAGATCGCCCGAGTGATGGCCGAGGCTGTCGTTGACCATCTTGAAGCGGTCGAGGTCGATGAACATCACCGCCAGCTCCTCGCCCTTGTCGCAGAAATCCTGCCACGCGCCTTTGAGCCGCTGCTGCAGATAGCTGCGGTTGGGCAGCCCGGTCAGCGAGTCGTGGGCGTTTTCGTGCTGCAGCTTGGCGTTGGCGTAGTCCAGCTCCCGTGTACGGTCCTGAACCCGCGCTTCCAGGCGCAGATTGGCAGTGTGGATGGCCTCGGCCGCGCTGCGTCGGGACAGGGCCGTGTCGATGTGGCGTGACACGAAGGTGAGCAGTTCCTGATCGCGCAACGAATAGCTGACATGGGAGGTGTAGCTCTGCACCGCCAGCACACCGCGCACCACGTCGCCGTCGAACAACGGAATGCCCAGCCACGAACTCGACCGGTTGACCTCGTTCTGCAGGGTGATCTCGCCGATGCTTTCCAGCCAGCGCGCCTCGGCGCCGTCGATCAGACACGGCCGGCGCTGGCGGATGACGTATTCGGTAAAGCCGCGCTCGCCACGGCGCGGATCGGGTCGGCGGGTCAGGCGTTCGTCCACGTAGTACGGGAAGGTGACTTCACCGGTGGCGTCGTCGAACAGCGCGATATAGAAGTTAAGGGCAAACAGCAGTTCGCCGACGATGCCGTGCAGGCTCTTGAACAAGTCGGTCATGTCACCGGGCTGGCTGGACAACTCGGTGATCTGGAACAGCGCGCTCTGCAAATGCTCGGCGCGTTCGCGGTCGGCCACTTCGTTGCGCAGGGCATCGTTGAGGCGGGACAGCTCAAGCGTGCGGCGGGCGACGGTTTCTTCGAGCTGCGCGCGGTGCAGAATCCGGTCCAGGGCCATCGCCACGTGGCGGGCCACCACCAAAAACAGTTCCTGATCCTCGACGCTGTAGACCCGGGCGACGTCGTAGACCTGCATCGCCAGCATGCCGAACACGTCGTCGGAGGCGTTTTTCAGCGGCGCGCCCATCCAGAATTCGGGGCGATGACCGACGCAGTGGAAGCGGTCCAGCGCCCGCGCCCGCTCGATGGCGGCGGCGTCGACGAACAGGGCCTGCTCGGTGGTCAGCACATAGCCGGTCATGGACAGCCGCTGGCGGTCGAGAAACTCGTAGGTTTCCGCTTCCAGGGCGTCGACGTCAGTGATGTCGATGTAATACGGGTAAGTGATTTTGCCGCTGTGGCTTTCGTACAGCGCCAGGTAGAAGTTTTCCGCGTCGATCAGGGTCGAGAGCTGCTTGTGCACGCCCTGTAAAAACGCCGAACGGTCACGGGTGGAGCTGGCCAGGTAGGTGATTTCATAGAGGACGCGCTGGGTCGCCTGTGCCCGGGCCAGCGCATCGGTCTGCAGGCGCAGGCCGAGACGTCCGGCCAGCTCGGCGAAAAACGGATCGTCGGACTGGGCGTCCGGCATCAACAGCCAGCCCAGGGCGGACTCGCCATGCCCGGTCACCCAACGCTGCAAATGGTGCTTGCGGCAGTAGCCGTCGAATTCTTCACGGGGTATCAACGTCGGCCAGTCCGTGGCGGAACTGCCCCGCCCCAGCAGATGCATTTGCTGGCCGGCACGGTAAGCGGCCCAGCTCAACTCCGGTGCAGACTGGCGGGCGGCGCGCAGCAAGGCGTCCAGCGAATTCTCCCCGGTCAAACCACCCACGGCCGACAGGCCGTTATCGCCGGGTGCAGAGATCCGCTCGTCGGCAATCGGCGGGTACCCGGACAGGGTCGAAAGTGGGGAATTCATAGGCGCTCCATTGCCAGCGTCGGACTGAGCTATCTTCATGGGGTGTGACAGAAGGTTGCAAGCGGCATATTCGTATTTGCGGTCTATTCGCGACGAAAAAACCGTATTCCACGACATTAATGGCAATTACCCGCCGTACGGCCCTATAGCGGCCTGAAAACTGAAAGATTTAACCCGGCACTCTGTTTACACAGTGCGCTCACACGGCTTGTCAGCAAGCCTGACAGTGACGGTTTCATGTTTCCGCATTGACCTTTGAGCGCGCTCGCCTGTCACTGATTGCTGTTACCTGTCTTTTTGCCCCACTGGAGATGATCACCCAATGATCAAGACTTACAGCTACGCCGCGCAAAAACCCACTGACAAACTCGCCCCGCTGCAGATCGAGCGCCGCGAGCCGGGCGCCGATGACGTGCAGATCGACATCCTGTTCTGCGGTGTCTGCCACTCGGACCTGCACACCGCGCGCAACGAATGGAACAACACCCTGTATCCGTCGGTGCCGGGCCACGAGATCGTCGGCAAAGTCACCGCAGTCGGCGCCAATGTCACCCACTTCAAGGTCGGCGACCTCGCCGGTGTCGGCTGCATGGTCGACAGTTGCCAGCACTGCGCGTCATGCGCGGAAGGCGAAGAGCAATACTGCGAGAACGGCTTCACCGGTACGTACAACGGTCCGGTGTTTGGCGGCGAGAACACCTTTGGTGGCTACTCCGACAAGATCGTGGTGAAAGAAAAGTTCGTCCTGAAGATTTCCCACAGCGACAACCTCGCCGCCGTCGCGCCGTTGCTCTGCGCCGGCATCACCACCTACTCGCCGCTGCATCACTGGAAAGTCGGTCCGGGCAAGAAGGTCGGCGTCGTCGGGCTGGGCGGTCTCGGTCACATGGCGGTGAAGATCGCCCACGCCATGGGCGCCCACGTGGTGCTGTTCACCACCTCGCCTAACAAGCGTGAAGACGGCCTGCGCCTCGGCGCCGATGAAGTCATCGTCTCGAAAAACGCCGATGAGATGGCCACCCAGACCAATCAGCTCGACTTCATCCTCAACACCGTGGCGGCGCCGCACAACCTTGATCCGTTCCTGAACCTGCTCAAGCGCGACGGCACCATGACCCTGGTGGGCGCGCCGGATCAGCCGCACCCGTCGCCAGGCGTGTTCAACCTGATCTTCAAACGCCGCAGTATCGCCGGCTCGCTCATCGGCGGCATTCAGGAAACCCAGGACATGCTGGATTTCTGCGCCAAACACGGCATCGTCTCCGACATCGAGATGATCCACATGAAGGACATCAACGAAGCCTACGAGCGCATGATCAAGGGTGACGTGAAGTACCGCTTCGTCATCGACATGGCGACTCTGAAAGAAGAAGCGTCGGCCGCCTGATGCTTGAAGTTCCGGGCCGGTTTCGCCAGCCCGGTTCAGCCGTAACATTCTGTGTGTTTTCCGCCTGAGAAATAACGGCAACCATCCCCCGGTGCCTCGGTCACAACCCTTGAGCCATGGCCTGCACCGCCTGCTTTTGCTGATCCCGACAAGGCGCCAGCCCTCGCCGCTGACACAAGCGCCACGGATTAGAGAAAACGACTCACAAGTGCATGCGCCGATTCAACTGAATGCAGTGTCTGCACATTGGTTATCGTTCAAGACTGCCGTCACTTTCAATGCTGCCGATGGTCCAGCCATACCGGATGCCGCTCCACCTGTCGTCCCTGCCCGCGCGTCCGCCCACCGTCGGCCGCCAGGTTGACCCAACGCTGACGAGGAACCCGTTCATGACCGATCAGCCTGATCGCCCCAACAAGCAAGAAGTGTCTTGTGACCTCAAGGCCTTCACTGTCCCCTCCCGCCGTAACTTTCTGAAATCCATCGGCGTGTCCAGCCTCGCTGCCGCAACGGCGCCGATCTGGACCCAGGCCCTGGAAGCCCAGGCGGCTGTCGCCGATGACCTGGACCCGCCTGCGGCCGACGAACGCCGCATGACCCTGAAGGTCAACGGCCAGGCCCACACCTTGAACCTGCCGGCAAACGCCGCGCTGCTCGACGTGCTGCGCGATCGCCTGCAACTCACCGGTACCAAGAAAGGCTGCGATCACGGCCAGTGCGGCGCCTGCACCGTTCACGTCAACGGCGTGGCGATCAATTCGTGCCTGTCCCTGGCGGCGATGCACGAAGGCGACGACATCACCACCATCGAAGGCCTGGCGCAGAACGGCACATTGCACCCGGTGCAGGAGGCGTTCTGGGAACACGATGCCTACCAGTGCGGCTATTGCACTTCGGGGCAGATCATGAGCGCGGCGGCGTTGTTGAAAGACAAAAACATCGGCACCGACGATCACAGCGTGCGCGAAGCCATGAGCGGCAACATTTGCCGTTGCGGCGCGTACAAGAACATCCTCGCGGCGATCCAGTCGGCGCGCATCAAAGTCCAGGAGGTGAGCTGATGAGAGCCTTTGATTACGTGCGCGCCAACAGCGTCGAACAGGCGGTGGCGACCCACGCGAAAAGCCCGACCACGTTCTTCCTCGCCGGCGGCACCACGTTGCTGGACCTGGTCAAGCTGGACATCATGCCGGCCGATCAGGTGATCGACGTCAATCACCTCTCGCTCAAGCAGATTGAGGTGCAGAAGGACGGCAGCGTGCGCATTGGTGCGCTGGTCAGCAATACCGAACTGGCCCATCACCCGCACATCGTCGAGCACTACGCGGTGCTGTCCCAGGCGCTGCTGTCCGGCGCCACCACTCAACTGCGCAACAAGGCCACGACGGCCGGCAACGTGATGCAGCGGGTGCGCTGCAACTATTTCCGCGACGGCTATTCGCCCTGCAACAAACGCGAACCGGGCTCGGGTTGCGCGGCCATCGACGGCCACAATCGCAGCGTCCACGCGGTGCTCGGCACCAGCGACCAGTGCATCGCGAGCCACCCTTCGGACATGTGCGTGGCGATGGTCGCCATTGGTGGGACGGTCGAAGTGCAAGGCCCGAAGGGCAAGCGCAGCGTTGATTTCGCTGACTTTCACCTGCTGCCCGGCGCGACGCCGTGGAAAGAACACGCGCTGCTGGACGATGAGTTGATCACCCACGTGGTGCTCGCTGCACCCATGGCCGGCAACAAGTCCGCTTACCTGAAGCTGCGTGATCGCGCCTCGTACCAGTTCGCCCTGGCGTCCAGCGCCGTGATCGTCGTCATGGACGGCAATACCGTGCGCGAAGCGCGGGTGGCCCTGGGCGGCGTCGGCACCAAACCCTGGCGGTCGGTCGAAGCCGAACAGGCGTTAAAGGGCCAGACCCTGACGCCGCAGATACTCGAAAACGTCGCTGCCATCGCCCTCAAGGGCGCCAAAGCCTATCGCCACAACGCCTACAAGATCGCCCTGGGGCAGCAGGCCATCGTGCGCAACCTCGGCACCTTGAACGCCTGACCGGAGGATTCACCATGACGGATGCAATGATTGGCTCGGCACCCCGCCGCATTGATGGCCAGCGTAAGGTCACCGGTAGCGCGATGTACGCGTCCGACCACCACCTGAAAAATATGGCCTACGGCTACGGCGTGTTCAGCACCGTGGCCAGCGGCAAGATCACCGGCCTGGAACTGGACGCCGCGCGCAAATCGCCGGGCGTGCTGGAGATTCTGCACCACGGCAACTTCCCGTCGCTTTATCACAACTCGACGCTGCCGATGTCCTTCGCGCAGATCCTCAAGGCGGCCAAGTCCGACGAAAGCCGCCTGCCGTTCGAAGACGACACCGTGCATTACGCCGGGCAGTTCGTCGCCCTGGTGGTGGCCGACACCTTCGAGCACGCCCGAGCTGCGGCCTATAAGATCAAAGTCAGCTACAGCAAGACCGACGCCGTGGCCAATCTGGAACAAGGGCTGAAAGGCGGCGCGTTGCAGGACGGCAGCCCGAACCACACCCGGGGTGACGCCGCCGCTGCGTTCGACGGCGCCGCCCACAGCATCGACACCACCTACTCGACACCCGTCGAAACCCACAACCCGATGGAAATGCACGCTACCGTCGCCAGTTGGGAAGACGGGCGCCTGATCGTGTACGAAGCCACCCAGGGCGTGGTCGCTCACCGCAATTCCCTGGCGAAAATCTTCGGTTTGATTCCGGAGAAGGTCGAAGTGCGCGCGCCGTTCATTGGCTCGGGTTTCGGCAGCAAGCTGTGGATCTGGCCCCATTCGGTCGCCGCCTGCGGCGCTGCCAGGGTGCTCAATCGGCCGGTGCAGTTGGTGGTGCCGCGCCAGCAGATGTTCACCACCACCGGCCACCGCCCGGAAACCCGTCAGCGCATGCGCCTGGCGACCGACGACAAAGGCAAGCTGGTGTCGGTGCGCCACGAGTCGATCAACACCACATCCTTCACCGACCCGTACAAGGAAAACTGCGGCACCTCGACCAAGAGCCTCTACAGCTGCGCCAATGTGCTGGTCACCCACAAGATCATCGAAGTCAATCGCGGCACGCCGACCTCCATGCGCGCGCCGGGTGCGGCGCCGGGGCTGTTCGCCCTGGAATCGGCCATGGACGAGATGGCGGATAAGCTCGGCATGGACCCGCTGGAATTCCGCAAGCTGAACGTCTCCGAGCGCGACGAGAGCCAGAACCTGCCGTGGTCGAGCAATCATCTGCAGGAGTGCATCGACAAGGCCGCCGAGCGCTTCGGCTGGAGCAAACGCAACCCGACGCCGGGTTCGATGAAGGACGGCACCGAGATCATCGGCTATGGCATGGCCGCCTGTAACTGGGACGCCTATCGCACCCCCGCCGAAGCGCAAGTCGCGCTGCGCGCCGACGGCACGGCCTGGGCCATTTGCGGGGTGCAGGACATCGGCACCGGCACCTACACCATCGTTGCTCAAGTGGTCAGCAGCATCACCGGCATCCCGCTGGACAAGATCGAAGTGGAGCTGGGCAATTCATCGTTCCCGCCGGCGCCGGTGTCGGGCGGGTCATGGGCCACCGCGAGCGTGCTGCCGGCCATTGCCGAGGCGACCCGTCAGGCCGTTGAACAGCTGAAGGCGTTCGCAACCGCGCCCAAGGGCGTGTTTGCCGGGGCCAAGGCTGATCAGGTGAGCTTCGAGCAGGGCCAGTTGAAGAGCGGCGACAAGACCTTTGCCATCGCCGATGTGCTCAAGGCGCAGAAGCAGGCCAGCGCCTTCGGTGAAGCGAAGACCGGCATGAACGACACCAGCAAGCACTCGTTCCGCTCCTTCGGCGTGCATTTTGTCGAAGTGCGCTGGGACCCGGGCATCTCGCGGCTGCGCGTGTCTCGGGTGGTCAGCGCGATTGACGTGGGCAAGGTGATCAACCAGAAAACCGCGCTCAACCAGGTCGAAGGCGCCATCGTCATGGGCGTCGGCATGGCGCTGTTTGAAGCGACGGACTTCGACGAGCGCAACGCCATGCCGGTGAACAACAACTACGCCGAATACGTGGTGCCGGTGCACGCCGACCAGCCGGAGATCGACGTGATCCTGCTGGACTACCCCGACTTCGAGCTCAACGAGTTCGGCGCTCGGGGCATTGGTGAGATAGGGATTACCGGACTGGCTGCAGCGGTGGCCAACGCCGTGTCCCACGCCACGGGCAAACGCATTCGGGATCTGCCGATTACGCTGGACAAACTGATGGATTTGCCGCCGACGATGAGGGTTTAAGCCGGAAATTCCAGCGGGCTGACCGCCCTCTTCCCGGCTAAAGCCGGTCCTACTCGCCGCGTGCAGTCAGTAGGACCGGCTTCAGCCGGGAAGCCTTTGATTTTGATCGGCGGCGTCCAAATTGAGCGACAAGCGCAGAACCCGTAGGAGCCGGCTTGCTGGCGAACCCGTTTCGTCAGGCGACACCTTCTGTTCTGACCCACCGCATTCGCCAGCAAGCCGGCTCCCACAGTCAATCTCGAAAGCGACCGAAATCAGCGGCGGACGCAGACACCTGTGATCGTACCTACGCTCTACATGGCATACCGCACTGGACGTCAGGCACGTAATCCTTGCGCCGCGCCCAGCAGCCCTTTGAATTTCCCGTAGCGTGCCATCAACACGCCCTGCACCGCCGGCATCGGCTGATACCGCGCCTTCACCGCCATCCCCCGCTTCATCAATTCAGCCCCCTCCCCGATCGACAAAAACCCCAGCTTGGCCGCACCCATGCACGCGCTGAGTTCGCTGCCGTGCAAGGTGTACACCTCGCGATCCAGAATGTTGGCCAGCAACTGCGCCCAGTATTCGCTTCGAGCCCCGCCGCCTACCAGCGCGCAGGCGTTGACCGTGGCGCCGGCGGACAGCGTGGCGTTCATCGCGTCCAGCAACCCGAACCCAACGCCTTCCAGCACCGCGTAACCCAACATGGCCGGCGTGCTGTCGTGGCCCAGGTTCATGAATCCGCCGCGCAGCAGCGGGTCGTTGTGGGGCGTGCGCTCGCCCGCGAGGTACGGAAGAAACAGCGGACTGGACACCGCCACCGGCTGATCGACCGGCAACGCAGCGTGAACCTGATCGAGCAACGCCTGCTCATCAGGCTGACCCAACAAGCGGGTGACCCAGCGCAGGCAACTCGCCCCCGCCAGCATCGCGCCCATGGTGTACCAGCGCTGCGGCAACGCGTGGCAAAAGCTGTGCACGGCGCCGGCCGGGTTGCCTGCCGGATGATCGGTGATCGCGACGATCGCCGCGCTGGTGCCGAGGGTGACAAACGCATCACCGGCGTTGATCGCGCCGATGCCCACCGCGGACACCGGGTTGTCACCGCCACCTGCGGCCACGGGCAGGCCCAACGGCAAACCCAGTGCATCCGCCGCCTCGGCACTCAGGCCGGCAGACAGTTGATCGGCCTCCAGCAACCGGGGCATCTGCTCAATCGTCAGCCCGGTGGCGTGGAGCATCGGCGCGTACCATTCGCGCTTTGCCACATCCAGCCACAAGGTTCCGGCAGCGTCGGACATGTCACTCACCTGCGCGCCGGTCAGCAGCAGGCGCAAGTAATCCTTCGGCGACAGCACGCTGGCAATGCGCGCGAAGACCTGCGGCTCGTGCTGCTGCATCCACACAAGCTTCGGCGCGGTGAGCCCGGCCATGGCCAGGCTGCCGGTGACGTCAGCGTAATCCGGGTAATCCTGGTTCAGTCGCGACGCCTGAAGCACGGCGCGCGAGTCGTCCCAGAGAATCGCCGGATACAGCACCTGTTCCGCCGCATCCAGTAAAACTGCGCCGTGCATTTGCCCAGACAAGCCGATGCAGGCCACCCGCGCCCACGCCTGGGGATTGGTTGCCCGCAACTGAGCCAGCGCCGATACACAGGCCTGCCACCAGTCAGCCGGGTTCTGCTCCGACCAGCCCGACAGCCGGCGGCTGACCTCCACGCGCGCACCGGCCTGGGCCAGCACTTCGCCTTCGGCGCCAAGCAGAATGGCCTTGAGCTCGGACGTGCCGAGGTCGATGCCCAGAGAAACAAGCTGATTCATGAAAATCCGGTTCCTGAAAGATCGGTGCTTGAGAGTTTGTTGCCTGAAATTCTGATGCCTGAAAATCCGGTGGCTGAAACCCGGTGGCTGACAGCGCCCCCTCAAGGACACCCACACGAATTACGAATGCGTAACGTCGGCGCCAGTCGCTCCGACAGTCGTTTGCCCTCGGGATGATCGATGCGCTGCAGCAGCAACTGCACCGCCCGCGCGCCCAGTGCCTGCACCGGCTGAGCAATCACGCTCAAGCGGGGCAGGAAAAAATCCGCCCAGTCGAAATCGTCGAAACCCACCAGGGCCATCTGCTCGGGCACGGCGATAGTGGCGTCGCGCAACGCGTGCATGGCGCCGATGGTCATCAGGTTATTCGCCGCCAGAATCGCCGTGGGTGGCGGGCTCAGGCGCAACAGCGCGGACGTGGCGACCCGGGCGGATTCGCTGTTCGACTCGCCGTCGATCAGCAACTGCGGATCCCACGGCACATCAGCCTCAGCAAGCGCCTGCCGGTAGCCCTCGATCCGCTCCTCTGTCGTGCTCAGCCCACGGCGCCCGGCGATCATGCCGATGCGCCGGTGGCCGTGGCCGATCAAATGAGTGACCAGCTCGCAGGTGGACAGACGATTCTCGACGCCGACCTGATCGAAGCCCTCGACCGCCATCCTGTCCACCAGCACGCTGGGAATGGCATTGCTGCGCAAGTACGCCAACGCTGCCTGCTGCGGGTCACTGGACGGCGCGAGCAGAATGCCGTCGACGCGGCGATGGTGCAGCGCCTGCACCACCCGCAGTTCCTGAGCGGGATCGTCGTGGGTGTCGACGAACAACATCATGATCCCGTGGCGCGCGCATTCGGTTTCGATGGCGTGCACGGTCTCGCTGAAATAGTGATTGGACAGCGCCGAGATCGCCACGCCGATGGTATTGGTGCGTGAACGGGCCAGCGAGCGCGCCAGGGTGTTGGGGATGTAGCCCAAGTCCTGAACCGCCCGCTGCACCGCTTCCACCGTCCTGTCGCTGACCTTCCGTGTGCCGTTGAGCACGTGGGAAACGGTCGAGGTCGATACCCGCGCCCGCTTCGCCACGTCTTCCATTTTGATCACGGCGACGACTCCTTCAGGCCTGCGTCTCAGTGCTTGCTGGACCAGCCGCTGTAGGAACCGATGTTGTCGCGGGTGATCAGTTTCGGCGTGAGTTGAGTGACCGCTTCAGCGGGTTTCTTGTCGTTGAGCAGATCGTTGCCGATGACCACCGCCTGCTGCGCCATGGCCCAAGGGTCCTGGCTGGCCGAGGCCTGAATCGAGGTGTCGGACTTGAGGGCCTGCTCGATGTCCGGTGCGCCGTCCACCGAAGTGATGACGATGCCGCTGCGTTTCAGTTGCTTGGCCGCCAGGTCACTGCCGATCGCCTGAGGATCGTTGATCGCGAACAGGCCGTCGATTTTCGGGAAGCGCGTCAGGTAACCCTGCATCGCGTTCAGGCCACCTTCGCGGGAGCCTTTGGCGTCCTGATCGTCGGAGAGAATCTTGATGTCCGGCGCGGCGGCGAAGGCCGACTTACAGCCTGCAACACGGTCGGTCACAGCGGTGACTTGCGGGCCATTCTGGATGATCACGTTGCCCTTGCCCGACAGCTTGTCGACGATGAACTGGCAGGCCAGCTTGCCCGCTTCAACGTTATCGGTCTGCACGGTGGCGTCGACACCGGCGGCGCTGACGTCAACGGCCACGACCTTGATGCCGGCGGCCTGGGCTTTCTTGATCGCCGAAGCGATGGCCTTCGGGTCCACGGCATTGATCAGGATCAGGTCGACGCCCGACGCAATGAAGTTGTCGATCTGCGAGAACTGCTTACTCAGGTCGTAATCGGCGGAGACGGAGGTCACTTTGACATTGGGGTTGAGCTCCAGGGCCTTGGCCTTGGCGCCGTCGGCCAGGGTGACGAAATACGGGTTGCCCAGCGAACCCAGAGTGATGCCGACGGATTTCAGCTCGCGGGCTTCTACGCCCTGGGACAGCAACGCGGCCAGGCACAGGGACATGACAGCGGGGAATTTGCGTTTGACGTTCATGGGTTCTCTCTTGTGATTATTGTCGGAGTCTTCGTTGAAACGCGTGCAGCCATTTAGCAGGTGATCAGGTCCGCGCACCGGATTGGCGATAGCGGTCCAGGGCCACCGCACCGATGATGACGATGCCCTTGATAATGTATTGCCAGATGTCGGAGACGCCCAGCAGCACCAGGCCGTTGGTCAACACCGCGATGATCAGCGCGCCGATCAGGGTCCCGCCGATGGTGCCGACGCCGCCAGTGAAACTGGTGCCGCCGAGGATCACCGCCGCAATGGCGTCCAGCTCGTAGGACTGGCCCAGTTGCAGGCCGTTGGCGGCAAACAGGCGCGAGGCGCTCATCACTGCACCGAGCCCGGCCAGCGCGCCGGAGACCGCGTAGACGAACAGCAACACCTTCCACACCTTGATCCCGGACAGGCGCGCCGCTTCCGGATTGCCGCCCACCGAGTAGATCTGCACGCCCATGACCGTGCGGCGCAGGATGAACCACGACACTGCGATGACCGCCACGGCGATGATCACCAGCCACGGCACGCCGAGCACTGAATCGTTGCCGATGAAGGCGAAAGGCAGGTCAGGGTTGAACACGGTTTTGTCGTCGGCCAGTAAACGCGCCAGGCCACGCATGGCGGTGAGCGCGCCGAGGGTGACGATGAACGGCGGCAGGCGCATGAAGGCAATCAGGCCACCGTTGACCAGCCCCAGCAACAGGCCGAAGCCCACGCCGGCGGCAATGCCGAGCATGCCGAACTGCGGTGACATCGAGGCTTGCAGGGCAACCACCGCCGAAGCCGCGAGAATCGCCCCCACGGACAGGTCGATGCCGGCGGTCAGAATCACGAAGGTCATGCCCGCCGCCAACACCACGTTGACCGAGGCTTGCTGGGTGATGATCGACAGGTTCTGCCAGCTCATGAAGGTGTCGGTCATCAGTGAGAAGCCGATCAACAACAGAATCAGCACCGGCAGCATGCCAACGGTACGCATCAGTTCGCGCACCCGTTCACGCTTGCTGATGGCGGCGACGGTAGGCGAGTTTTCCAGGGGCAGACTCATGGCCTGGGTTCCTTTTTATTGTTATCGGAAGATTGCGATTCCTGTAGGAGCGCGCTTGCCCGCGAAGGGGATCTGTCAGTGCCAAATGCGCTGACTGATACAACGCGTTCGCGGGCAAGCGCGCTTCTGCACGTTAAGTGTCGCGCCTGAGCGGTGGGTCTAGACATGGGTCACCTGCGCACTCCCCGTCGCCAGATCGATGATCCGTTCCTGGGAAATCTCGTGCCCGGAGTGACCACCCACTTCGGCCACCAACTCACCTTCGCGCATGATCAGCACGCGGTCGCAGGTGCCGATGATTTCCGGCAGCTCGCTGGAGATCACCACAATGCCGACACCGGCCTTGGCCAGTTCGTTGATGATTCGGTAGATCTCGGACTTCGAGCCGATGTCCACGCCGCGCGTTGGCTCGTCGAGGATCAACACGTGGGGCTTGACCTCCAGCAGGCGCGCCAGCAGCACCTTCTGCTGGTTGCCGCCGGACAACGCGCCGACATTGACCTTGCCCGACGCCACGCGGATCGACAGCGACCGGATCGCCTCGATTGCCCGCTGTGCGCCACGGCCGCGATCCAGCACACCGCCGGTGTGGGCGTCGGGGACGCAGGCACAGACGTTGATGTTGTCGCGCACGCTCATGTCCAGAAACAGGCCCTGGGCCTTGCGATCTTCGGTCAGGTAGACCACCCCCGCACGAATCGCATCGGTGGGGCTGCGAAGATCGGTGATCGGCTTGCCGGCCACTTCAAGGCTGCCGGAAATGCGCGAGTCGGCAGCGAAAATCAAACGCGCCAGTTCCGTGCGCCCTGCCCCGACCAGCCCGGCGATGCCAAGGACTTCGCCGGCGTGCAGGTCAAAACTGCACGGCTTGACGCGCTTGCCGTCGGCCATGTCGCGCACGCGCATGACCACCGCGCCGGGGTCGTAGGCGGCGTGTTCTTTCTTGTAGAAACCGGACAGGTCGCGGCCGACCATCATCTTCACCAGCGCCTCGGCCGACAGCGCGTCGCGCTCCAGCATGCCGACGTACTCGCCGTCGCGCAGCACCGACACCCGGTCGGACAGCTCGTAGATTTCGGCCATGCGGTGGCTGATGTAGATGATCGCCAGGCCCTGGTCACGCAGCTGTTTGATCAGCGCAAACAGGCGATCGGTTTCCCGGGACGACAGCGGCGTGGTCGGCTCGTCCATCACCAGGATTTTCGCGCTGGCGTGCAACGCCCGGGCGATCTCCACCAGTTGGCGCTCGGCAATGGACAGCACACTGACCTTGGTGGAGGGTTTGAAATCGGCGCCCAGTCGCGCCAGTACGTCAACGCAACCGGCTTCCATCGCCTTGCGGTCGATGCTCCAGCCACGGCGCAATTCGCGGCCCAGGTAAATGTTCTCGGCGACGCTCAGGTTCGGGCACAGGCTCAGTTCCTGATAGATCACCGCAATGCCGCGCGCTTTGGCAGACAGCGGGTCGAATGCGCTCAGGGCCTGGCCGTCGATGCGGATCTCGCCACCGGCATCGGCCTGATAGGCGCCGGACAGAATCTTCATCAGGGTCGACTTGCCCGCGCCGTTCTCGCCCATCAGGGCATGAACTTCACCGGCGTAGACCTTGAGAGCGACATTTTTCAGCACGCGCAGGCCGTTAAATGTCTTGGAAATGGCGGTCATTTCCAGCACGGGCTGGGGAGAAACGGAGAGGACGGCGGCACTCATGGCCGGGCGGCCAATGAATCAGAGGGGGCATGCGCGGACAGCACACGCGGCAATCGAGCAGACGAGCTGATCATGTGAATCTCCGAGGTTTCTTGTTTTTATGCCTGGGCCACCTCTTCGCGGGTGGCACTCGGGAATTGCTTTGTAATATTTCGGAACAGCTGAATCCTAGAACAGCTGAATCGATTCACGCAAGCGCTTGCTTCGGTATTTACAGATTCAGGTCTGTGGCGGCAGGTCAGGCGCCTTCCCGGCTGAAGCCGGTCCTACTGCGCGCGGTGTTCGCGCAGTCAGTGGGACCGGCTTCAGCCGGGAAGAGGCCGGTGAGGTCACCCTCGGTTTGGTGATCATCACCCAGCTCAGGCCAGAACCTCGAGTCCATGCTTCTGAACGATGCTCAGCAGCTTCAACCCCATGCCCCCGGGTCGTTTTGACCCGGCTTCCCACTGTTTGATCGTGGAGGTGCTGGTGTTCAGATAGCGGGCAAATACCGGCTGGCTGACATGACTTCCCTCACGAATGGCTTTGATCTGTGCCGGGTCTATCGCAGCCGGGACCTCGGCGATGCAGTGCCGATCAAACTCGCGCATCGTTGCTTTATCGATAGCGCCGATAGCTAACAAGGCCTTGGCAGATTCATGCACAGAGGCCAACGCTTCGCTTTCAATTCTTTTTTTCATGACAGATCTCCGTGAAATCCTGTCGATCCAGGAGCATTTGAATTTGCTGCCGGGTCAGTTTTTCGTAAGCCTTGGCAAGCTTTCTGAAAGCGAGGAGCTCTTGCCTGTTGATGTTGCTCTGGGTCTGTTTCGAGAAGAGGAACTGATAAACCCAGTAGAACTTGCCTTTCGCCAAAATGATCGAGCGGTGGCGATTGTCGTTGAGTCGCTTCTTCCAGACGCCACCACCCAGATCATCGGCTTGCCCCTTGAAAACCTCCCTAATCGCGCCGCAAAGCTCGCTGTCTTCAATCGCTGCTTTGCCGGCTGCGGCGCAAAACCCCTTCGTTTTAAACACCCTATCCTGCATTTGGCTACCTACCCGTGGAATGAAATCTACCACTCAGTGGTATACGTCTCAAAGCTGAGTTTGTCGCTTCACGATCGGCTACGCGCAGTAGGGGTCATTTCTGAAAACGCTGTGGGAAGGAAATTTTGCTCGGCCACCCATGTCAATCAATGCACGTCGCTCGTCGAGGTGAGACGTTTCAGCTTGAATTTGCGGTAGCATTGCTGGCATTTAGATGACGGCCAGAATCAGGAAGCCTTATGTCCAGAATTTCCCACTCCGCTTTGCGTCGCAAATTCCGTGAGCAGCTGGCTTCGCAGCACTGCGTCGAGACAGCTTCAGTGTTCGATCCCATGTCGGCGCGCATTGCGGCCGATCTGGGTTTTGAGGTCGGTATTCTGGGCGGGTCGGTGGCGTCGTTGCAGGTGCTGGCAGCCCCTGATTTCGCGTTGATTACCCTGAGCGAGTTCGTCGAGCAGGCGACCCGGATCGGTCGTGTCGCGCAGCTGCCTTTCATTGCCGATGCCGACCATGGCTACGGCAACGCCTTGAACGTCATGCGCACCGTCGAAGAACTGGAGCGCGCCGGTGTGGCGGCGCTGACCATCGAAGACACCTTGCTGCCGGCGCAATTCGGGCGCAAATCCACGGACCTGGTGTCCATCGAAGAAGGCATCGGCAAGGTCAAGGCCGCCCTTGAAGCCCGCGTCGATCCGGAACTGACGATCGTCGCCCGGACCAACGCCGGCGTGCTGCCGGTCCAGGACATCATCGAACGCACCCTGGCCTACGAAAAGGCCGGCGCCGACGGCATCTGCATCGTCGGCATCAAGGACTTCGAGCACCTGGAGCAGATTTCGGAAAAGCTCACCGTGCCGCTGATGCTGGTGACCTACGGCAATCCGGAACTCAATGACCGCCAGCGCCTGGCCGATCTGGGCGTGCGGGTGGTGGTCGCCGGCCACGCGGCGTACTTCGCCGCGATCAAGGCCACCTACGACAGCCTCCGCGCCCAGCGTCAGGTGACCCACAGCACCTCGAACCACAGCGCCACCGAGCTGACCCACACCTACACCTTCCCGGAAAACTACGTGGCCTGGGCCAAGGATTTCATGGACGTGAAGGAGTAAAGCCGCGGCGTGACGCAGCAGTGCGTCACGCCTCGTACACGCTTCATGCAGTCACCGCTGCGGTCCGCGACACCTTCCACGCCAACAGCGCGGCGGCGAGCAAAAACACCCCGCTCGCGATAAACGTCGCGCTGTAGCCTATCCCGTCATACAGCAAGCCACCCGCCGTGGCGCCCAGCGTGATCGCCAGCTGGATCACCGCCACCATCAGCCCTCCTCCCGTCTCGGCGTCTTTGGGCAGCGTGCGGGTCAGCCAGGTAAACCATCCCACCGGCGCACAGGTCGAGATCAGGCCCCAGGCGCCAAGCATCACGGCAGTGATGCCAAACGACTGACCGCAGGCCAGCAGCGCGACGGTAATGCCGGCCATCAGCAAAGGAATGGCGATGAGTACCCGGTACAGACTTTTTGCCAACACGGCGCCAATCATCAGCGTCCCGGCCAGCCCTGCAACGCCGATGATCAGCAGCAGGATCGACAGCTTCGGCACATCGACCCTGGTCACCGATTCCAGAAACGGCCGCAGGTAGGTGAATAGCGCAAACTGACCCATGAACAGGAAGGCAACCGCCGCCATCCCGTAGACCACCTTCGCGCGGCCCAGCAGTTGAAACACCGCCATCGCCGATCCGGACGAGCGCTCACTGGGCATGCGCGGCAGCGTGAAGGCCTGCCAGCACAGCGCCAATGCGGCCAGCGGGACCACGCAGAAGAACGCGCCGCGCCAGCCAATCAGACCGCCCAGAAAACTGCCCAGAGGCGCCGCAACGGCGGTGGCCAGCGCCGTGCCGCTCTGCACCATGGCGATGGCCTTGGGCACCATCGACTCGGGGGCAATGCGCATCATCACCGCCGTGCTCATCGACCACGAACCGCCGATCGCGATACCCAGCACCGCCCGACCGAACATCAGCACCGGATAATTCGGCGCGAAGGCAACCATTGCCCCCGAAACGATCAGAAAGGCAGTCAGGGTCAACAGCACCGGCTTGCGATCAAGCCCACGGGTCAGCGCAGACAGAAACAGGCTGGTGATCACCGCAAAAAATCCCGAGATTGAAATCGCCTGACCTGCCTGCCCTTCGGTCAGGCTCAAGTCTGCAGCAATGGGCGTCAGCAGACTGACCGGTAAAAATTCGGAGGCGACCAGTGCGAACGCGCACAGCGACATCGCCAGCACGGCGCCCCACACACGGTGGGTTGTTTCGGCCATCGGTACAGCGGGGGTGCCCATGAACATGCTCCAGCTCATTCAGCCCCGCCATGCAGCGGGGCCAGTTATCAACAGATGGCGCGCAAAACCGAGCGCGCAACAAAAAGGACGGTTCCGGCAGGATCCGGCACGGCACCGGACCGAGCCGTCTTGATCGGCCTGGGGCTCACTTCAGATGGGTCTGAAAGAACGATGTCAGCCTGTCGAAAGGAATCAGATCCACCCGGTCATACAGGTCCACGTGCCCGGCACCCGGAATGATCACCAGCTCTTTGGGCTGACCGGCCAGGCGATAAGCCTCCTCGCTGAACTCACGGGAATGGGCGTTCTCGCCGGCGATGAACAGCATCGGCCGCGGTGAAATCGTCTCGATGTCAGCGAACGGGTAGAAGTTCATGAACTTGACGTTGCTGGTCAGCGTTGGATGCGTGGTCAGCTCAGGCGACTGGCCCTTCGGGGTGAACTCGCCACGCGGGGTCCGGTAGAAATCGTAAAACTCACGCTCGATCGGGTTGGACTGGTCGGTGAGTGTGTCCACGGTGCCACTGGTGTACCGGGTTTTGCCGCCGGCAAACTCGACATCACGTTGTGCAGCGGCGGCCGCGATGGCTTCTTTGCGTTGCTCGACACTGACCGAATGCTGCAGGCCGTTGCGATTGACGCCGCCCATGTCATACATGCTCACCGTCGCGACGGCCTTCATGCGTGGGTCGATCTTCGCAGCGCTGATGGCAAAACTGCCGCTGCCACAGATACCCAGCACGCCGATGCGCTCGCGATCGACGAAACCCTGGCTGCCGAGGTAATCGACGGCGGCGCTGAAGTCTTCGGCGTAGATCTCAGGGGACACCAGATTGCGCGGCCGGCCTTCGCTTTCCCCCCAGAAGGACAGGTCGATCGCCAGGGTGACGAAGCCCTGCTCGGCCAGTTTCTGCGCGTACAGGTTCGAGCTTTGTTCCTTCACAGCGCCCATGGGGTGGCCGACGATGATCGCGGGGTACTTGCGGCCGCTGATCATGTCTTTGGGCACGAACAGGTTGCCGACCGTTTTCATCTGGTACTGGTTGTTGAACGTCACCTTCTGCCGGGTGACCTGTGCACTGGTGTAGAAATTGTCAGCTCCGCTGGACATATCGGCTCCCATTGTCGCGAATGAGCTGACCAGCAAGGCCAGCCCCATCATCAGCTGTTTCATGAATGTCTCCGGCGCCAGGGCATGGCGCAAATGAAGTGTGCGATGCACATACTCATGGCGTAGCCGGGGCAACCAGTAGAGCGATCCAGTGGTTTTCTTGCCTGATCCGATCAATCCCGGGGCGCGAGGCTGGACGGCTGTTTTGCCGGGCACGTACAGTTCCGGCCCAAGGGCACAACCGCAAAACCAAGGGGAAAAACATGGGCGACACCGCGCTCTCAACGCTGGCGAAAGGCAGCGCCATCCCTGCCCGGTTGCAGGCACTGACGCGCATCATCGACAGCCGTACGCCGGCCTCCGGTGATTTTCCTACCGTCATCAACGGCCTCGGCCTGTTTCGCCGCGAAGCGCCCTCGCCGCCGGTGACCTGCATCCTGGCCCCGAGCATCGTGCTGGTGGTCCAGGGCGCCAAGGAAATGGTCATCGGCAGCGACGTCTATCCCTACGACACGACGCGCTTTCTGATCACCTCGCTGGACGTGCCGGCCAACTCCGCCGTAACCCTCGCCAGCGCGGACGTGCCGTGCCTCGGACTGGTCTTCAAGCTGGACCTGCGCACCTTGACCGAGCTCATCGCCCAAGGGGAGGTGCCAACACCGAGGGAGCGCGCCGTGCGCAGAAGCGCGGGCATTGCCGGCCTGACCTCAGCGCTGCTCGATCCCCTCGCCCGACTGGTCAATCTGTTGCAGGAGCCCGACGCCATTCCGGTGCTCTGGCCCCTGTTGCAGCGCGAGATTCACTTCCGGCTGCTCCAGGGCGATCAGGCGCCGCTGCTGCGGCACATTGCTTCGGTCGACAGTCAGGGTTACCGGATTGCCAAAGCCATCGACTGGCTGAAGCTCAATTACGCGAGTGCCTTGCGCGTCGAAGACCTGGCCGCGCGGGTGCAGATGAGCGCGCCGAACTTCCACCTGCACTTTCGCAACCTCACCTCCATGAGCCCGCTGCAGTACCAGAAATGGCTGCGCCTGAACGAGGCCCGGCGGCTGATGCTCAACGAACAGCAGGACGCCGCCAGCGCTGCGTTCAAGGTCGGTTACGAAAGCCCCTCGCAGTTCAGTCGCGAGTACGGTCGGCTGTTTGGCGCACCGCCGAAAAAGGACATTGCGCGGATGCGCAGCCAGGCCGTGGCGGCGTCATGATTGGCGCATCGCCAGCCCCTCAGTCTTTTTTCACAGGCCCGGCCAGGTAGGTCTGCTCGGTCACCGGCTCCAGCCAGTCGACCGGCTTGCCATCCAGCGCTTCATTGACCGCGACGTGTTGCATGGCGGTGGTGTCGGTCGCGCCGTGCCAGTGACGACGGCCGCAGTTGCACCAGATCAGATCGCCCGGACGGATTTCGGTTTTCGGCCCGCCTTCGCATTGGGTCCAGCCAACGCCATCGGTGACCAGCAGGATCTGCCCCAGTGGATGGGTATGCCAGTTGGTGCGCGCGCCGGGCTGGAAATTCACGATGGCCAGGCCGACCCGCGCCGGTGCCGGGGCGTTGAATATCCGGTCAATGCGCACGTCACCCGTAAACCAGTCTGCCGGACCTTTGATGGCCTTGGCCGAGCCGGCGCGGTGGATTTGCATGTCTTCAGCAGTGGTATCGGTTGCGCTCACAGTGGCATTCATAATGACCTCCAGGAAATGTCCAGACAGCGTAACAAGGGCGCATTGCCGACAGTATCCGTAGAATGCTTCGATCAGAATGAAGGAGCGCTTGGCAATGGCGGATTACAAACTGGATGATCTGGCGGTGTTTATAGCGGTGGGCCGCGAAGGGAATTTCACCCGCGCCGCCGCCGCGCTGGGCATTTCACCCTCCGCGGTCGGCCAGACCATGCGCCTGCTTGAGGAGCGTCTCGGCGTTCGCCTGCTCACCCGCACAACCCGCAGCGTGACCCGCACCGAGGCCGGCGAGCAGCTATTCAAGGGCCTGGCGCCACTGCTCGACAGCATCGAGGAACAGGTCAACGCCGCCATCGAACACAGCGCGCGACCTTCCGGCACGGTGCGCATCACCGCTGACGAGTACGCCGCGCGTTACGTGCTTTGGCCACGACTCAAACCGTTGCTCGATCAATACCCTGACATGACCCTCGAACTGGTTACCGACTACGGCCTGACCGACATTGTCGCCCAGCGCATCGACGCCGGCGTGCGCCTGGGTGACACCCTCGCAGCGGACATGATCGCCGCGCCGATTGCCCCGCCGTTACGGCTGGTGACCGTGGCCTCGCCTGACTACCTGGCGCGACATTCCACGCCGCAGGTACCGCAAGACCTGCCCGGCCATCGCTGCATCAACTTGCGCCTGCCGACCCATGGCGCGCTGTATCAGTGGGAATACGCCAGGGACGGCCGCGAGACCCGCGTGCGCGTCGACGGCCCGCTGATCATGAACAGCGTGTTTCAGATTCTTCAGGGGTGCCTGGACGGCGTCGGTCTGGCGCAGCTCCCCGAGGGGCTGGTGGCCGGGCATATCGAACAGGGCGAACTAGTGGAAGTGCTCGCCGATTGGTGCGAACCGTTCGAGGGCTATCACCTGTACTACCCCAGCCGGCGCCAGCACACGGCGGCGTTTCGGGTGGTGCTGGAGGCGCTGCGGATCAATCCGCTGGCGTAAGAATGTGCGTCAGAAATCGAAGCTGAACTGGTCCTGGGCACTCAGATCGATGGTTCGCGAGATCACGAACGGCAGGATTGCATCGGCAATCGGCTGCAGCTGTTTGCTGATGTAGTGGTCGTAGTCGATGGCCGCGGTCCGCACTTCCAGCGGCTCGGGTCCGGCGACCGTGATCACATAGCTGATCCAGCCGCCATTCTGGTACTGCAACGGCCGACCCTGCTGGCGGTTGTACTCATCGGCCAGCCGCGCGGCGCGCACATGGGGCGGCACGTTGCGCTCGTAATCGTCGAGGGCCCGGCGCAGGCGCTTGCGATAGATCAGTTGGTCGTCGAGCTCGCCGGCGAGGGTTCGGCCCACGTACTCCCGGATGTATTCCTGAAACGGCTGACGCTGGAAAATCCGCAGGTACAGCTCCTGCTGAAAGGTCCTGGCCAGCGGCGACCAGTCAGTGCGCACCACCTCCAGCCCCTTGTAGACCATTTCGTCTTTGCCATTGGCGCGGGTCACCAGTCCTGCATAACGCTTCTTGCTGCCCTCCTCCGCGCCGCGAATGGTCGGCATCAGGAAGCGCTTGAAGTGGGTTTCGAATTGCAGTTCGAGGGCGCTGTCCAGGTCGTATTTCTCTTTCACATGACCACGCCACCAGTCATTGACCTGCTTGACCAGCGCGGTGCCGATCTGCGTGGCATCGTCCTGCTCGTGGGCTTTCTTCAGCCAGACAAACGTCGAGTCGGTGTCGCCGTAAATCACTTCATACCCCTGGGCTTCGATCAGCAGCCGGGTCTGGTGCATGATCTCGTGTCCGCGCAGGGTGATCGACGATGCCAGCCGCGTATCGAAGAACCGGCAACCGCTGGAACCCAGCACGCCATAAAAGGCGTTCATGATGATTTTCAGTGCCTGGGACAACGGCGCATTGCGCTCGCGTTTGGCCACTTCGCGCCCTTCGGCGACTCGCGAGACGATGGCTGGCAAACAGTGGCGGGTTCGGGAAAAACGCGCGCCGCGAAAGCCTTCCACCGACTCGCTGTCGTCGGGGTGCTTGAGGCCTTCGATCAAGCCCACCGGATCAATCAGAAACGTGCGGATGATCGACGGATAGAGGCTCTTGTAATCGAGCACCAACACCGATTCGTACAGCCCGGGCCGGGAATCCATGACGAAACCGCCGGGGCTGGCTTCGGGCATGCGTTCGCCCAGGTTCGGCGCGACGAAACCCTGGCGGTGCATCAGCGGGATATACAAATGCTCGAACGCGGCCACCGAACCGCCGCTTCGATCCACCGGCAGGCCGGTCACCGTGGCGCGTTCGAGGAGGAACGTCAGCAGCTCGGTCTTGGCAAAAATCTGCGTGACCAGCTCGCAGTCCTTGAGGTTGTAACGCGCCAGCGCCGGTTTGTCCTCGGCGAACATGCGGTTGATCTCGTCCATGCGCTGATAGGGATTGTCGATGGCCTTGCCTTCCCCCAGCAGCGTTTGCGACACGTTTTCCAGACTGAACGAAGGAAAGCTCCAGGTCGCCGACCGCAGCGCTTCGATGCCATCGATGATCAACCGCCCGGCCGCCGCCGCGAAGAAGTGATTGTTGCGCGCACCGTGTTCACGCCAGGTCATCACCTCGCCGCCGCGACCCAGACGCAGCGGCACGTTCAAGCGCCGCGAATGCTCGTGCAGCACGCGCAAGTCAAACTGTACGACGTTCCAGCCGATGATCCCGTCCGGGTCATGGCGGGCCATCCATTCGTTGAGTTTTTCCAGCAGCGCGACGCGGGTGTCGCAATATTCGAGCTTGAAATTCACCTGGGCGTCATCGCCGTTGGCCGGGCCGAGCATGTACACCTGGCGCTCGCCGCAGCCGTGCAGGCCGATGCAATACAGCTCGCCGCGCTCGGTGGTTTCGATGTCCAGCGACACCAGTCTCAGGGTCGGTCGATAACCCGGATCAGGCCTGAGTTGCGCGTCCAGCAACAGGCCATTGGCGTCCGGCCGTCCGCCGAACTGCACCGGCGCGGTGATGAAACGCTCCATCAGGTACCGCTCGGGCGGACGGATATCGGCTTCGTAAACATCGACGCTGGCTTTGCGCAGATCGCTTTCCAGGTTCATCAACTGGCGATGCTGACGCGTGTACAGTCCCATCACCGGGCGGTGGCGGAAATCACACAGCTCCAGCGGCTTGAGCTCGACATGGCGCTCGTTGCGCAACACGGCCTCAGCGCGATCGCGGTGCTGCTCCGGGAGAAACGCGACCGAAGTCTGATACGGCAGGCGCACCTGGCGCGGGCCCTCATCGGTGGCCAGCCAGAATTCAACCTCGGTACCGGCGTCCGTGTCGCGCCAATGCCGGGTCAGGACGAAGCCCTGCTGTAAATCCACCGCTGCAACCTCGTCGCTTTTTATCCGGGTCCGGATTCTACTTATTTCAGACGTGGATTCTACGGTGAATGCCACGGGAAAGCGCGGCGCGGCGCGCTGACACTGCAAAGCGTTATTAGTGCCTCTAATGCGTAAATATCTTGACGTCAATAAACGGTTTTGTGGCATCATGCCAGCACGACATGCCGGTCATGTCTGGACACACATCAGTCATCATCAAAGGGATTTGACCCATGCTTTTACGCACTACCCGCCATTGTCTCGCCCTCGTTTTGCTGTTCGCCACACTCTCCGGCTGCTCCAGCTTCGTTCAGAAGCCCATCGACATCGACGCCCAATTCTGGAATGACAAGAATCCGGTCATTGGCGTTGCCCTGAGCCCGCTGCCGCCGCCGCAACTGGCACTGATCGGCAACCAGGGTCTGCTGGAGCTGGCGATCAATAAAGGGATCAACAGCAAATTGAGCGATCAGGTCAGCGCGTGGGAGTTGCACGACCTGGAGACCCTGCCTGACGAGGTGGTCGCCAGCCTCAAAGCCAAGGGCCTTAACGCCAAGCGCATTCCTGACCTGATCGACCTGACGAAATTCAAGGAAACGGAAAAGCGCGAAGGCTACCTGGCGCGCAACATCAGCGAACTGCAGAGCCGTTACGGCGTTGATCGCGTGCTGCTGATCTCCTACACCACAACCGGTGCATTCCGCAGCTACTACAGCGTGGTTCCTACCAGCGTCCCGACGCCACAAGTGGGCGGCATCGGCATGCTGGTGGACCCGAAAGACAGCCGCCTGGTCTGGTACAAGCCGTTCGCGGTCGTCCAGCCTGCCCAGGGTGAATGGGATCAGCCGGGTTACAGCAATCTTTCCAACGCTTTCTATCAGGCCGTCGACGGCAGCCGTCAGCAAGTGCTGTCAGCGTTCAACAAATGAGCCCGAAGTACCTTCTGGCCACGCTCGGCTTGAGCCTGGCGCTGGCCGGCTGCGCTCAGCCTTCAGCACCTTCGCGCAGCTTTAATGACCCGCTGGCACTGCGCTATATCAACGATCACGGCGTCTTGGTTGACGTGCAAGTGCCGGCCAAAGATCTGGTCACGGCGTCAATGATCATCGACGCCAAGACTGCCCTGACGGCTCAGCAGACCAGCCAGAACGTTGTCAACGCGGCTCGCGGCACCGGCATCGCCGGACTGCTGGTCGTCAGCGCGCTGAGTACGCAGATGGGCAGCGCCACGCTGGAGCGCAATGCCCGCGATGAGGCCCGCAAAGACGCTCAGCCCATGGCCGCGCTGATCGGCGGTCAACCGCTGGACACCCGCTTGCAGGCACGCTACCGCCAAGCCAGCATCGGTGCCGGACTGCGGCCCGCGACCAATGTGGTTGCAGGCCGGTTGCTCATCCGCCCGAACATCATCCTCGAAGCGGACCGGGGCAGCTTTCGCCTGTTCAACGAAGTCGAGCTGCAAGACATCGCCGGTTCTGCGCTGTATCACGCCCGCATCGAAGTCATCAGTCAGACCTTCCGGCGCTGCGGGGAGCAATGTGTGGACAACGGAGAACTTGACCTCAACAAGGTCATGGAGGTCCTGGATGCGTGCATTGACGAATCAATGACGGTGCTGGCCCAGGACCTCCAGACTCAGGGCGTAACGGCAAAGGAGCAGACGATCCGCTACGTGGTCAACGGCCAGCGTCATGTCGAGCGTGGACAACTGCTCTCCTCCACTGACACCTACACCCGCTATCGAAGCCTGGACGGCGCAGTGCGTTCAGTGCCCGTTCAACTGGAAGGAGCCCACACCGCCCTGCAACAGATCGCTGGCGCGCCCGCCACTCAGCCCTGACCTGCCCATCCGATTGACAATGGTTCCACGCTCCGGAGTCCAGGGTGCATGCCATCGGAAGGCGCAGCGGCCGCAGAACTGCGCTGCGCCAGGGCTGATCTTTTGGCGATCCGGGCGGTGCGAAAGGATCGAGGCGCTGATAGCGCCCGACAAACCTATGCTGCGGGAACGATGTGGTCCCATGGACATCACAACAACTCGACCACCATCTGAGGGATCCAGCATGCACGTTCGACGCACCGCCCTGGCCGCTTCCATCCTCGCCGCGCTTTTCAGCGGCGGCTTTCTTGCCGGCGCCGCCTATGCCGCCGACGTGTCTCCCGAGCAACTGTTGAAGAGGGCCCAGGCCGAGCAGAAACCCTATCTGGCCACCGTCAAGCAACTGGTGGACATCGACACCGGGACCGGCCAGGCGGCCGGTCTGAAAATGGTCAGCGCGGTGCTGGTCGAACGGCTCAAGGCTCTGGGCGCAACGGTGGAAACCACGCCAGCGACGCCCTCGGCGGGCGATAACATCGTCGGCACCCTCAAGGGCACGGGCAGCAAATCCTTTCTGCTGATGATCCATTACGACACCGTGTTCGGCCCGGGCACGGCCGCCAAGCGACCGTTCCGCGTCGACGGCGAGCATGCCTACGGCCCAGGTGTCGCCGATGCCAAAGGGGGCGTGGCCATGGTGCTGCACACGCTGAAGCTGCTGGAAGACGAGAAATTCAAGGACTTCGGCACAATCACCGTGCTGTTCAACCCCGACGAAGAAACGGGCTCCTCCGGCTCGAAAACCCTGATCGCCGAACTCGCCCGCAAGCACGACTACGTGTTCTCGTTCGAGCCACCGGACAAGGATGCGGTAACGGTCGCCACCAATGGCATCAACGGCGTGTTCGTCGACGTCAAAGGCAAGTCCTCCCACGCCGGCTCAGCCCCGGAAGCCGGGCGCAATGCCGCCATGGAACTGGCTCACCAACTGGTGCAGCTCAAGGACCTGGGCGATCCGGCCAAGGGCACAACGGTCAACTGGACGCTGATCAAAGGCGGCGAGAAGCGCAACATCATCCCCTCCAGCGCCGCAGCCGAAGGCGACATGCGCTACTCCGACCTGAGCGAATCCGACCGCGTGCTCGCCGACGGTCAGCGCATCGTGCAGGGCAAAATGATCGACGGCACCGAGGTCACCTTCCGCCTCGACAAAGGCCGCCCCCCGCTGGCAAAAAACCCCGCGACCGACGACCTCGCCAAAACCGCACAGGCGATCTACGCCAACACCGGCCGCACCCTCGAACCCATCGCCATGCGCTTCGGCACCGACGCCGGCTACGCCTACATCCCCGACAGCCAAAAACCCGCCGTCCTGGAAACCATGGGCGTCGTCGGCGCCGGCCTCCACGCCGACGACGAATACATGGACCTCACCAGCATCGCGCCGAGGCTTTACCTGACCGCGGCGATGATTATGGAATTGTCCGGAAAATAACGCGGGGCTGATGCTCCGTCGGACTATTTCACAGGCGGTTGGGGCGGGACGCGGAGCGTCAGAGGCGGCATTACCACGCGGAGCGTGGGAACGATCAGGTGTTAGAGCTCAGGAAATACGGGGGCCTGGACTGGCCTCTTCCCGGCTAAAGCCGGTCCCACTAACAGCAGCGCGTGCAGCCAGTGGGACCGGCTTTAGCCGAGAATGGACGCGGAGCGTCCTAGGATGCATACCCACGCAGAGCGTGGGGACGATCAGCAAATGGATGCACGCGGTGTGTCTGTAGGACCGGCTTCAGCCGGGAAGCTTTTGATCTGCTTTTGATCTTCATACGCAAAAAGTCCAGACACCGCCAAACGCGACTTGGGTGCAGGCCGAACGCAGACGACGCGCAGTGGGCCGAGCCGCATGGATGCGGCGAGAGCGCCGTCAGGACAGGGATGTCCGTTCGGCGCGGGCCCACGGAGCGTCGTCGGAGTGAGGGAACCCGACGAAGTCGGGCCAAACCAGGAGCAAGCACCCTTGGTTACTTGGGGTGCTTTTCCAAGTAACTCGCCGAAGGCGAAACAGTCTGCCCCCAGGCAGACGCTTTTGACCTTAAAAAACGTCAACCGCGAAGCGCGCCTACAACGCCTGCCACAATCCGGTCCACCTCATCACCATCAATCACCAACGGCGGCAGCAGCCGAATCGTCTGCCCACGCGTCACATTGATCAACACCCCATACTCCTGCGCCGCCACCAGACACAGATCCCGAATCGGCCGCGTCAACTCAATCCCGATCATCAACCCCATCCCCCGCACATGCGCCACATCAGGATGCCCCGCCAGCGCGACGCGTAACCCCGCCAACAGCCGCTCACCCTGCACCGCCGCATTGTGCAAAAGCCCCTCCCCCTCAACGATATCCAGCACCGTACACCCCACCCGGCACGCCAACGGATTACCGCCAAACGTACTGCCATGACTGCCCGGCGTGAACAACCGCGCCACCGCCGCTGTCGCCAGACACGCACCAATGGGAATGCCATTGCCCAACGCCTTCGCCAGCGTTATCACATCCGGCACGATCCCCTCATGCTCGAACGCAAACCAGCGCCCCGTCCTACCCATGCCGGTCTGGATCTCGTCGAGCATCATCAGCCAACCGTTCTGCGTGCAATGATCGCGCAGTGCTTTCAGGTACCCCGGCGGCGGCAACGCCACACCGCCCTCGCCCTGAATCGGCTCGACCAGCACGGCGACGATGCGCTCGCCATACGTCGACGTCGCTTGTTTAACTGCAACGATGTCACCGAACGCCACCTTCACGAACTCCCCCGACATCGGCTGATAACCCAGCCGCGCGGCGCCGTTATCGCTGGCCGACAACGTGCCGAGGGTGCGGCCGTGAAAGGCGTTGTCCATCACCAGTACCAGCGGATGCTCGATGCCCTTGGCCCAGCCATACAAACGCGCCAGCTTGAGCGCGGTTTCGTTGGCCTCGGCCCCGGAATTGTTGAAAAACACCTGCTCAAGGCCCGACAGCCGGGTCAGACGCTGCGCCAGCTTCTGCTGCCAGTCGATGCGGTAATGGTTGGAGGTGTGCAAGAGCAGCCCGGCCTGTTCGCTGATCGCTGCGACAATCTTGGGATGGCTGTGGCCGACGTTGGTCACGGCGACGCCCGCGACGGCATCCAGGTACTGACGGCCGCTGTCATCCCACAGCCTCGCACCTTCGCCACGAATGAAGCTCAAGGGCATCGGTTTGTACGTGTTCATCAGGCAGGCGGCGGTCATATCAGCGGCTCCATCACGGGTAAGTGATGCCAGTATCGTTAGCCCGTTCTGATGTATAAAGACCGCCTTCCTTAAGTGACTTTAAAGCAGGGCTTGATAATGGACGTGTTTCTGGCGATGACGGTCTTCGTCAAAGTGGTGGAAGGCGGCAGCATGACCGCGGCCGCACGCCAGTGCGAAATGTCGACGACCATGGTCGGCAATCACCTGAAAGCCCTGGAACACCGCCTGGGCGTGAGCCTGTTGCAGCGCACCACGCGGCGGCAGAACCTGACCGAGTTTGGCCTGGAATACTACCGGCGTTGCGTCGAAGTGCTGGGGTTGGTCAACGATTCCGAGCGCATGGCCGAGCAGGCCCAGACCGAGCCCAGCGGCACGTTGCGCGTTACTGCCCCGCCAGCCTTCGGCGCTGAACGCCTGGCGCCGCTGCTCAGCGATTTCATCCAGCGCTACCCGGAGATCAAAGTCGAAGTGGTGCTCAGCAATCAGACGATGGACCTGATCGAGCACGGCTTCGACGCCGCCATCCGCCTCGGCACACCGGAATCATCAGCGTTGATCGCCCGGCCGCTGCAGGACTACACCCTGACCATCTGCGCAGCACCCACGTACCTGACACGCCGAGGCACGCCAAAGACCGCCGATGACCTCCGTGACCACAACTGCCTGGCATTCGCCTACCCGGCAGGCGACGACTGGCGCGCCGCCGACAAGTTATGGCGCCTGACCGGGCCCGACGGCGTGATGGAAGTGCCGGTGTCAGGCTCGATGATCGTCAACAGTACGCCGGCACTGCGCCAGGCCGTCATCGCCGGCATGGGCGTGTCGATGCTGCCCGACGTGCTGATCAGCGAGGACATCGCCAGCGGAAAGCTCGTACCGCTGCTGCAGGATTACCAGCCGCCCAGCCGCACACTGTGGCTGATGTACCCCCAGGACCGCTATCGCCTGCCCAAGGTGCGGCAGTTCGTCGAACACGCTCTGCGCGCCTGGGGCAAATAAGCGCCCACATCAGCGAAGTCGTCAACGCGAATTGATAGCGGGCATGACGGGTATCGACCGAGAGAAATAGTGCCCCGCAGGCCCTGTCGATACAGTCGTTGCAACACTCAACGACAGGCATCGAGGTTGACAATGTCACGCGCCATCAAATTTCATCGCTTCGGCAAAGCCGATGTGCTCAGTTGCGAGGAGCAGCCTGACCGGTCCCCCGGTGCACAGGAAGTGCTGGTTCGTGCCGAGGCCATCGGCATCAGCTGGGACGACGTGTTGTGGCGGCAGAACCTGTCACTGGCGCCCGTGCAGTTGCCGGCGGGACTGGGCAGCGAAATGGCCGGCGTCGTCGAAGCCGTGGGCGCTGGCGTGACTGACTTGAAGGTGGGCGACAAAGTGGCAAGCTTCAAAGCCATGAGCGTCAACCAGTACCCGGTGTGTGGCGACCACGTGATGGTGCCGTGCAATGCCCTGACCCGTTACCCGGACGCACTGACGCCGGTGGAAGCCAGCGTTCACTACACGCCGATGCTGCTGGCCTGGTTTGCCTTCGTCGAGTTGGCCAAGGTGCAACCCGGCCAGACTGTGCTCGTCACCGACGCGACGTACAGCCCCGGGATTGCGTTCGTGCAACTGGGCAAAGCGTTGGGCCTGCGGGTCATTGCCGCGACGCCCCACGGGCAAGACCGTGAGTACCTGCTGGTGAACGGCGCCGATCGGGTGATCGTCACCGACGAGGACGACATTGGCCTGCGCATCGAGTCCCTGACCCACGGCCATGGCGTCGAAGCGGTGTTCGACGGACTGGGCGGCATGCAGATGTCAATGCTCGGCGATGTGCTGGCGCCGCGCGGCAGTCTGGTGCTGTACGGCCTGCGCGGCGGCAACAAGACACCCTTCCCGGCGCAGCAGGCGTTTCGCAAGAACATGCGCTTCCACGTGCATTGCCTGGAAAACTTCACCGGCAAGCCGGAGCTGGGCATCGAGCAAAATGGCGCTGCGCTGCATCGCGCACTGGACGCGATCAACGATCTGACCGCCACGGGCCTGCTCAAGCCGGACATTCACCGCACCTGGCCGTTCGAGCAGTTCGGCAAGGCGCACAATCACCTCGACGAGCACCCGGTGCGCGGTCGCGTGGTGCTCAAAGTCAAATAAGGGGTATGCAGCTAAGCCCGCGCTGGCCAGGGCGGTCCGGCGCGCGATCGCAGGGTCAGTAAACGCCTCAGCCCGACCCTCGCCCTCACATCGTGCAACAGTCGGGACGCGCTCGCGGGGTTGACGCCCTTGAGACGACAGCCAGACTCCAGCGAAAGGACTTTTCGAGCGAATGACCGCTCCCGCCGCTCCGCCCTAGGAGCTTCATGACCCGTCAAGGAATGACTGTATGCCCCTCAACTCATCCGCTACATCCCGCCCGCCCCATCTCGACTGGATGGCGCAGATCCCCGAACTCGCCACGTTGCGCATCGACCAACTCATCCTCCCCGGCGCCCACAACGCCGGCAGCGACAAGCTCTCCCCCAACGCCGGTATTCCGCAGGAAAAAGCCCAGGACGTCGCGCCCCTGGAGCAGTTGCGCCAAGGGGTGCGCGCGCTGGATCTGCGCGTGGCGTTTTATTCAAAGTATGAAGAGGGTGACCCGCGGCGATTCCAGTTGTTCCACCTGACCTCATCGGGCCGCACCGTCGCCGGGGACATCCTGGCGTGCGTCGACGCGTTCTATCAGGCGCTTGAGCACAACGGCTCGCCCGCCCGGGAAATGGTCATCCTGGATTTTCACCAATTCAAGGATTTCACCGAAGCCACGCATCGGGAGTTTCAGAGCCTGCTGACGAAAAGCCTCGCCCCGAGAGCCGTGCCTCGGCCTATGAGCAAGCTGACCCTGGAAGACATCTGGCGGGATCATCCGGGCAAAAATGTCGTCCTCGCCTACAACCACAGCTCCGGTGACCCGCTGATGTGGCAGGGGGTCAAGCAGCGCTGGCCGGGAGAAAACCTGTTCAACACCAACACCCTGAAGGCGTTCGTCAACGAAGTCGCGGTGGAAAACAAACCCGAGTTCAGCCTGACCGCCATCCAGTGCGCCAAGTATTCGTTGCCGTTGCACGCACCCAGTGACTTGAGCCTGAAGATCGATCAATGGTTTGCGTCAACGGATGAGAACAGCTTCATCCAGAACTTTTACATCATCAACACCGACTGGACCCTGCGCAGTGCGCTGGTCGCTCAGTGCCGTCACGCGAACGCTGTACGCGGGCGTTTCCACCTGCGCCATCCCGATCTGCCGCTGCAGCCCAAGCGGCGAACCGCCGGCAACGGCTGATCAGCAACGGGTGATCAGACCCTGTCGGGCGACGCGGATCAGTTGGTGAATCACCGCCTCCGCGCCCTCGGCCGTGGGCGCCTGAATCACCGCCAGATCAAACTGGTCGTTGCTGAAGCGCTCGAGGGCGTCGTTGGTTTCGATGAACTGAATGAGGAAGGCGTGCGGGCCGCCCTGGCGACGCGGCCAGCCGTCGAGGTAACGCAGAAGCGTCGGCTGGTGGGCACCGCCCAGAAGGATTTGTGGATTACGACGATTGAACTGGCTGGCGATGGGAGCCAGACGAACGAGGGGACGCGGGTGGGAATGACTGCTCATAGTGTCGTTTTCTCTGCCTCATTGATCCGCTGGGCAGCGGTGAGAGGCAACACCGAACCAGCGCTTTAGCGGAATTTCGATGACGAATGACCGTCACCCGGCGCCCCGCAAGTAGCTGTTTAAATCGGCGCATGAACGGCATCCTAGAGAAGCGGCGTGGGCATTGTCAATCGGCGGCTCCTGTCGTTTGTTCGTTGAGCCGAACGCAAAAAAATCCCGGCGTCCAGAGAGGCCGGGATTTCTGTTTGCTGCGAATGTGGCTGCGACGGCTGTGGCTGAGACAATCAGCGGCTTGCGATCAACCGGTCCAGGGACAGGCGACCGGCGCCTTCGAACAGTACCGCCACCGCACCGGCGATCAGCGCCAGGCCGAACTCATAACCGTTGTTGGCCATGAACAAGCCATTGTGGATGTGCACCGAAAGGATCGCCACCACCAGCATCACGATCACCACCAGAGCTGCAGGTCGTGCCAGCAGGCCAAGGAACAGCGCCAGGCCGCCGAAGAATTCCGCGCTGCCGGACATCAACGCCATCAGATAGCCAGGGTTCAAACCCAGGCTCGCCATGTACTGGCCGGTGCCTTCCAGGCCATAGCCGCCGAACATACCGAAGAGCTTCTGGCTGCCGTGGGCGATGAGGATGATGCCGATGAGAATCCGCAGGCCGGTGATGCCGAATCCGGCGTGGGTGTTGAAGATCGATTTGAGTTGAGCATTCATGGCGGGCAATTCCGTTTCAATTGAGAATGGCGCCATCTTAATCGGTTCTATAAATATGAAAATCGCAAAATACGCGTTATAGATATCGGATTTTTAGATACGTCAATATCTCGATTCAGCGGATCTCCGGACGCTCCAGTGAGCTGCGGGCCTGATCAAAGGCCAGGTAGTACTTGTTGACGCTGTTGACGTAGCTCACGACATTCTTGCCGCCCTGCTCCATGGCCACGCGCTCGACCTGAAAAAACCACTGGTTCGGGTTGAGCCCCTGGCGCTTGGCTTCCGCGCGCATGGCCTGAACGCGCTCCGGTCCGAGGTTATAAGCCGCCAGGGTAAACGCCATGCGCTCGCGCTCATTGATTTTCGGGCTGGCGAAAAACTTGCGCCGTAGCAGCGCCATGTATTTGCTCGCCGCCTGCACGTTACCGTCGAGGTCGTGGATGTTGTCGACGCCGACGCGCTGGGCGGCCGATGGGGTGATCTGCAGCAGACCGGTGGCGCCGCTGCCACCCTTGGCGACCGGGTTGAGCGCCGATTCCTTGAAGGCGACGGCGGCGAGATCCAGCCAGTCCATCTTCTGCCTGTCGGCATGCAGTTGCAGCGTGGGGCGAAGTTTTTCCAGGCGTTGACGGTCTTCGCGGGCCAGCGGATTGTGAATCTGGTAGCGGTCTTTGTAGGCGGTCTGGAAGGCGGCGTCCTGGTTGCGCGGCGGTTCGTAGGTTTGCAGGAAACGGTCGACGGCGCCGCGCAACACCACGGCGTCCTTGCGCACGAACCAGTTCATGTCCCCCGGATCGCTCAGGGCAGCAGCGCGGTCGATGCGCAGTTTCGGCATCACTTTGGCCCAGCGCTCGGCGATGGGTTGCTCGACCACGGTCAGGTGATAAACCCCGGCCTGCACCATTTCCAGCACGTCCTCCACCGCCAGGCTCGGATCAACCCATTCGATCTTCACCGGCGGCAGCTTGCGCAGGGCCAGCTTCTGATTCAGCTGCAGGATGGCTTCATCGGCGGCGCTGCCGCTGGTGAGCATCAGCGTGCGACCGGAGAGCTGTTCGGGACGGCGGAGGCCGCGCTCACCCTTGACGCCCACTACCACCAGCGGCACCTGGGCGACCACCGGTTCAGAGGCGTCAACGTAGCGGGCGGCGCTGGCATCGAGCAGTTCGCCCGGCGCAACCATGTCGCCTTCGCCCCGCTGCAGCGCGGCCAACAGTTGATCCTTGGCTTTGGGAATCAGTTTGAGGGAGATTTTCTGGCCGTCGCGGGCGTGGCTGTTCAGATAGGTTTCGAACGCCTGCAAGCGACGGCACTCGACCCCAACGGGCTCACCCTGAACTTCGGCGGAGCTGTTGCGGCTCTGATTGACCAGCACCCGCAGGACTTTGCCGCTGCGAATCGCCGGCAGGTCACGCACCTGACTTTTTTTGATCACCACGGGCGGGCCGGCGGGGCGCGGCGACGCGTGGCTGGGCACGGCCATGACGCACATCAGGGAAAACAGGGACGCTCGGATCATTGACGCTCCGATGAAAGGCCGAAAAAAACGGGCTTGAAGTCTGTGTCGCGCAGCTGACCGGCTCGCCTCGTGCATCGCGGCGTGCGTCAACAAAAGCGGGTTCACAGGATTGGGTATGCCAAGCAGTTGAGCCTGCTTGTTTTTTATCGCTTCAATCGCTCTGGTATTCTTCTCGGCCTCTGGCCTGAGGTAGCACCATGCAACTAATAGACATTGGCGTCAACTTGACCAACCCCAGCTTTGCCGCCCGGGAGCGCGAGGTGGTGGAGCGCGCATACGCTGCCGGCATCGGCCAGTTGATCCTCACTGGCACCGACGTCGAGGGCAGCGAACAGGCCCTTGTGTTGTCGCGCCAGCTCGATGAAAGCGCCGAGCGTCTGTTCAGCACCGCCGGCATTCATCCCCACTCGGCAAGCGCCTGGACGGGCGAAACCGAAGGCCAGCTCAGGGCGCTGCTGCGTGAGAAGACGGTCTGCGCCGTGGGTGAATGCGGGCTGGATTTCAATCGCGACTTCTCCCCTCGCCCGCAGCAGGAAAAGGTTTTGGAAGCGCATCTGGCCCTGGCCGTCGAGCTGCAACTGCCGGTGTTCCTGCATGAGCGCGATGCCGATGAGCGCCTGCTCGCCATCTTGCGAGACTTTCGCGATCAACTTCCGGCGGCGGTGGTGCATTGCTTCACCGGGGAAAAGCGCGCGCTGTTCAACTATCTGGATCTGGACCTGCACATCGGCATCACCGGCTGGATCTGCGACGAACGCCGGGGCACGCACCTGCACCCGCTGGTCCGCGACATTCCACGGGGCCGGTTGATGCTGGAAAGCGACGCGCCGTACCTGTTGCCACGCACCTTGCGGCCCAAACCGAAGAATGGCCGCAACGAACCGGCCTATTTGCCCGAGGTGTTACGTGAAGTGGCGCTGCATCGAGGCGAGAGCCCGGCGGATGTGGCAGCCCACACCACCGATTGCGCGCGGGCGTTCTTTTCATTGCCGGTGGTTGCGGGGTTCGCTCAACAGTCGTAAAACCGCCGTCTGGCAAAGATTTCCCGGCCGCACAGATTCCAATTGTAGGAGCGCGCTTGCCCGCGAACGCAGTGGGTCAGCTGACATCATCGTGACTGACCCACCGCGTTCGCGGGCAAGCGCGCTCCTACAGGAGCCGATGGTGATCAGTACATCTGCCTTCTATCAGGCTGATAGCTATCCTCGATTCGCCGAACTGAAGATCCGGGCCTATTCTCACCTTTATCGAAAACACTTCTTATTCAAGCGTCACCGAGGTAAGCATCATGCCCAAGTTCATTACGGATCTTCATATAGGCGAATTCTTCAACCCATCGCGCAAGGAAGGCCTGCCTTCGAACGCCGTGCTGTCGTCCCTGGCGTTCCCGCTGGCCATCGTCTCCGGCCTGCTTCTGCTGGACGGCGCGTTCAACGGTAGCCTGACGTCCGCCGCCATTGGCGTGCTGGGTCTGGTCGCTGCCCAAGCCATCAAAGCCCGAGGGTTATAAGGCCTCAGGCTTTTGGCTTATCCCATCATGCGTCACCTGAGCACGCCTTCAGCAAACCCGGCGCACTCACGTCTGGTCAGCCAAACACAGTCACCGTCTGGCGACTGATCGCCACCAACTCCCCTTTCGGCGTCCACAACGCCGCTGCGGTATGACCGTAGCCATCTCGGGCATGCTCGATCACCGCGCGGTACTGCGTCCAGTCATGGGTGGTCATCGCGGGCAACGGCTGCACAAATTCGATCGTCCAGGTCAATGAGCTTCCCGGCGCCGGCTTGTTCAGATGCGGCAGCACGGCCGGTGGCCAAGTGTCGACCAGCGCCAGCAGATGCGCTTCGGTCAAGGGTTCCTCTTCGACGTCCCGCAAGCGTGCGTAGCCGCCAATCGCCGCCGACGGCGTATTGGAAAATGGCAGGCCGCCCAACGCCCAGCGCAGGTCGATGAAGCGCAGGTATTCCGGCATCACGCCGGAGACAAACGGAAATGGCTGAATCTCGTCCACCGGCTTGAACACCGGCGCAGGCTCGGCCTGCACCGCAATCATCGACTCACGGGGGGCGCCGAAACTGCCCTGAATCAGGGTCATGACCTCGCCATTCTGCCTGGCCCGTCCCAACACCTGGCTGACCGCCTTGCCCTCGCGCAGGATCTCCACTTCAAACGAGATCGGCGTGTCGATGGCCGGCGGGGCCACGAAGCAGATCGCCAACGACCGAACCGGCCGCTCAGCCGAGACCTTCGCGCGCATCGCTTCATACATCAGCGCGGCCATCAGCCCGCCGAAGCAGGCACGTCCCTGAGCCCATGAGCCAGGAATGCTGACGGATTCGGGATGAGTACGGACGGCATCGAGCAGCTCGGAGAATTTCATGGGCGTTCCAGGTTGGCAGGCAGGATGGGCAAATGGTAGCGAGGCAGACGCCGCAGGACAGGGTTTATAACCGCCAATCCTGCGGACCAGACTGTTTAAAAGCGAGGGGGCGCGACGCCCCTTGAGGACCGAAAGGCCTCAGCGCGGAGAATGTTTGCCGAAGCACGCCTTGTACAGTCGCTCCAGGACCTGGTCAGACTTTTGCTCCGCACGATGAATGCCCAATTCCCACCCGGCCACGCAAGGCGAAAGATCCGCCTGATGCCGCGCCTGTTCCAGCCACTGCAGGTGATCGTGCCAATCGCCCAGGGCGCCTTGAGCGGCTTTCAACCGGCGCTCCATGTTTTTCGGCTGATGACTGAGTTCAGGGTAAGCCTCACCGGCGTAGCGCACGCGCTTGATCAAGAGGCGCAGGCGATGGCGGTCGTGGGCAGGGTCGCCCATGGCTTCGCGCAGTTGCTTCCACTGTTTGTCCAGACGCTTTTCAATGCGCTGGCACAATGTGTCGAGCAGGCCGTGACGCTCCTGGGTGCGCAGCAAGGCCGGCAATTGATCCAGCACGCCGAACAGCCGATTGAGTTCTGGAGAACCGGCCACTTTCGGGCACGCGGTTTTCAGGTATTGATCGCGCTTGGCGGCCGCCTGGGGCAGACCCTGTTCATCGAGGAACGCCGCCAGCACCTGCATGTCGCGCAAAGGCGTGGTCAGCGCACCGACCTCCTTCGCCGCACTTTCCACCTGATCCAGCCCCGGCAGGCCACGCAGCGGACGCAACACGCTGCGCAGGCGGCGGACGTTGGTGCGCAGGTCGTGCAGCGCTTCACTGTCGGTGGAGACTTCCAGCCGCGCGTGGCAGGCAAGCAGTTTGACGTTGAGGCCGATAATCTCGGCGACCAGGTGATCGACCATCGCTGACATGAAGCACTCCCAGGTTGAAGATTAATGTCTGATGATTTACGACTGCTTGCCCCTCACAGCGGACAAACGCCACGGCAGGCTGCGGCGCAGGCACTTCAGGCGTTGACGCAGGGCACCGACGGAGCCGTCTCCCCCGGCATAGCGCTGGGCTTCGAACTCGCCGACGAAATCCCGGATCGCCCCGGCGTGGGCCGGCAGTTGCCCGGCAGCACGTTGCGCGAACGCCTGGGCGCCTTCACCCGGCTGACGCTTAAGACCCTGCCGGGCGAGCAGACGTTCGAATTGGTTGAACAGGCGCAGTTGCGAATCGCTCTCGCGGCGCCACGGCTTGAACAGCCACAGCGCCAGCAGGCCCAGGATAACCGCGGCGCCGCCGGCAAATACCGGCGCCTGAAACCCGGAAAACCAGCGGCCGAGGACCTGCAGCTGCTGCTGACCCTGATAGCCGAGGACCCACCGCTGCCAGCCGTAATTGAGGTTGTCCCAGCTCATGCGGATCGAATTGACCCAGGCCAGGTGCCGATAGCGCAGGGCTGACATCGGCGAATCGGCGAGAAAGTCTTCGTCCGCCGCCAGCGCCTGTTCAAGCCCCTGCTCAACCCGCGCCGGTGCCACCGCTGCGGTGGGATCGACGCTGCGCCAGCCCACGTTCGGTTGCCAGTACTCGACCCAAGCGTGGGCATCGAACTGGCGCACCGTAAGATAATTGCCGTCCGGGTTTAGCTCGCCCCCCTGGTAACCGGCGACCACCCGCGCCGGCACGCCCGCCGCCCGCAGCGCAAAGGTCATGGCCCCGGCGTAGTGGGCGCAGAAGCCGGCGCGGCTGCCGAACAGGAAGTCATCGATGCTGTTGGCGCCCAGCGCCGGGGGCTTGAGGGTGTAGCGGAACGGCTGCGAGGTGAAGTACGACAGCAGCGCGTCCACCACGGCGTCAGTTTGGGGGTGGCGACGGTGCAGTTCCGCCGCCCACTCGCGCACCTGGGGATTGCCCTTGGCCGGCAGTTGCAGGGCCTGCAACCGGGCGCCGTCACTGAGCACGGTCTCACGCACGGCGTCGGGCCAGGATTCGACGCTGTAGAGCATCGATTGCTCGATCGGTCGCCGCCGCTGCCATCGAAAATCGCTCATCTGGCGCACGCCGGCCAGATCGGTCTGGCCCACGTCGAGGGTCATCAGCCACGGTTTGCCGGTCGGCTCCAGCACCACGCTGTAGCTGACCCGCTCGCCTTCCCGGCGCCACAGCGGCGCATCCGGCACTTGCGCCCGCGAGGATTGCGACCAGCGTCTGCCGTCGAATTGCTCCAAGGTCAGCGCGCGCCAGTACAGCTGATTGCGCGGCGGCAGCGGGCCGTCAAAACTCGCGCGAAAGACCAGCTCGGCGGACTTGCTCAGCTCGGCGATGTCCCCCGGCGCCATGCTGTCGGACAGACCGGTCAGCGCCTTGTTGCTCGGTTGCGGCAACGACCACAGCGGCTCAAGGCGCGGGAAAAACAGGAACAACAGAAGCATCAGCGGCACGGCCTGCAACAGCAGCTTGGCCGACAACCTCAGCGTGGCGGCCGGTTTGCTGGAAATGCCGGACTGTTGCAGGCCGATCAACGCCGCCAGCAGTGTGGTGATCGGCAGCAGGGTAAACAGGCCCCAGAGCAGCGAGTCTTCGAACAGGTAACCGACCGCGATGCCGAAGAAGCCGAGAAAGATCAGCACCAGCGCATCGCGGCGATTGTGCATTTCCAGCATCTTCAGAATGAACGCGGCGATCAGCAGCGCCGCCCCCGCGTCCAGGCCGATCAAACTGCCCCGCGCCAGATAAATGCCCCCGGCGGTGCCGACCAGCAGACCCGACTTGATCCAGGTGCCGGGCATGCGCACGCGCATGCGGAAGATCTGGATGCGCCAGAACGAACAGGCCAGCCACAGCACGATCAACGCCACCGGTACGTGCAAGGCGAATGGCACGATCACCAGCGCCTGAGCGATCAGCAGCCAGTTGAGGCTGACCCGCGGAATCGGTCTGGCCAGGCTTGAGGAGGTCATCGCGCCGCGCCTTTCATGCCCGCACCCCGTACAGCGCTAACTGGCGCAAGCAGGCTTCGCGGTGGGCGTCGCCGCTGTCCACCGCCGAGATAAAACCGGGCAGCCGCAGCGCGAAGGGTTGATGACGCTGGGACAATTCCAGCACCCAGTAACACAGGCGCGACAGCCGCTCTTCGATATCCCCGCCCAGGGCCATGAAGTCCAGACACAGGTCGTGGCCGCTGAGGTCGCTGAACTCCTTGACCATCAACTCCTGCCCTCGCGACCAGGCTTTCCAGTGCATCCGCCCCATCGAGTCACCCGGCTGCCACAGCCGCAGGCCCTGGTAATCATCGACGCCCGGCCCCGTCGTGGCGTGGCCGTCGTCCTCGGCATGGGGTTGCACGCCTTGCAGCAGCGGCATGGTGCCGGCCAGCGGTTGCGGGTAGATCAGCACGGTCTGTTCCAGGTCCAGCCAGCTCCAGGCACGAAAGATCCCCAGCGGAAACACACTCTCCACGCGCAAACGCGGGGCCCGCATCCAGCCGCGTTTAAGCGCCGGCAGGGTCAGTCCGACTTCCACCAAACGCTCAGCTTCAACGTCGGTCTGCTCCAGTTGCTCGCTGTCCCAACCCAGGGCAATCGCCTGATGGCCATGGCCGCTGCTTTCCAGACGCAGGTTCAATTGCACCGGTTCGCCAACAAACACCGAACGCGCGTGGCCGCCACTCAGCACCAGCCCGCTGATGTTGCGGTAGGTGTGCAAAATGGCCAGCACACCCACCGACAGCATGAGGAATGTCAGGCCGTAGGCGAGGCTGTTCTGGTAGTTGATGGAGACCAGCAGCAACAGGAACAGAATGAGCGCGTACGTGCCGCCGACCCGGGTTGGCAGGATGAAGATTCGGCGGTGATCCAGTTCGACCCGCGACGCCGGGGGAATGCGGCGTCCCACCCAGCGCTGCCAGACCGGTTTGAAGCGTTCGATCACAGCACCGGCACCTCGCGCAGTAGCCACTGGACCAGCGCGCCGCCGCCATGCCCGGTCGGGTCGGTGCGCTCGCGCAGGCGGTGGCTGATGACGGCGGGCAGAATCGCCTGCACGTCTTCGGGAATCACGTACTCGCGTCCGGCGAGCAATGCCCACGCCCGCGCCGCTGACAGGATCGCCAGGCTCGCGCGGGGCGACAGGCCATAGGCGAATTGCGGCTGGCTGCGCGTGGCATCGACCAGCCGCAGCACGTAATCGACCAGGGCGTCGCTGGCCCGCACCTGCCGCGCCTGCTGCTGAAGCAACGCCAGTTCAGCATGGTCCAGTAATGGCTCGATGCGCGGCAGCAGATCACGACGGGACTCGCCCAGCAGCAGGGCCTTCTCCGCCGACCGCGCCGGATAGCCCAGGGAAAGCCGCATGAGAAAGCGGTCCAGCTGCGATTCCGGCAAGGCGAAGGTGCCGCCCTGGCTGAACGGGTTCTGGGTGGCGATGACGAAAAACGGATCGGGCAGCAAACGGGTCGCGCCTTCGATGGTGACTTGACCCTCTTCCATGGCTTCGAGCAGCGCGCTCTGGCTCTTGGGCGTGGCGCGGTTGATTTCGTCGGCCAGCACCAGTTCGGCGAAGATCGGCCCGGGATGGAAAGTGAATTGCCCGGTGTCGCGATCAAAAACGGACGTGCCGAGGATGTCGCCCGGCAGCAGATCGGAGGTGAATTGAATGCGCTGAAAGCTCAGGCCAAGCACCCGCGCAAGGGTGTGACTGAGGGTGGTTTTGCCCATGCCGGGCAAATCTTCGATCAACAGGTGACCGCCGCCCAGCAGGCAGGTCAGCGCCAGGCGAACCTGCGGTTCCTTGCCCAACACCACTTCGTTGATCGCGTTGAGACACGCATCCAGTTTTCTGCCCATCGGAAGGCCTCCCCAGGCGACTGCTCATGGCTAATAGGACTGCAGACGATGCCAGACGTGCAGCCACTGTAAGGTCAGCGTAGGCCTTTTCGCTAGAGCGGGTTTGGGGAATTGAAGGGCGTGCGGGGTGAAGGGGGGCACGCGCGGTGTCAGGCGCCGCGCGAGGTAAAGCAGATCAGCGACCCGCGCGGGACTCACGGATATAGAAACGGGCTTTCTCGGCTTTCTCGGAGCAACCCTCGAAGGCTTCGAACTGCTGCTGGGTCTTGGCGCCGGTCAGCAGCGACAGAGCCTTGGAGTAGCTGACCGTGCCGGCGAACCCTTCGGCCTTGGCCAGATCGAGCTCGTGCCAGGCCGCGTCAAGGTTGGTGGCGCAGCTGTCGCGGTAGGCCGTTTTGCCGGCGCAACCGGTGAGAACCAACGCCAACAGGGGCAGGCAGATCCAGGCTTTCATGGGTGTTACCTCAACTAAGGAAATCGACGATGCGGATTTGACGGTGCGGCGATGCAAAAGTGCCACACCGGGGCGACGCACGATACCCGTTTCGCGCCGTTGGCGTTACGCTGGTGTGTGATGAATCGGCCGCCTGGCTGGCCGCCTGAACGCTGACAACGGGAAACCGCACATGAATAAACGCATCGCGCTGGTCCTGGGTTCCGGGGGCGCACGGGGTTACGCGCACATCGGCGTCATCGAAGAGCTCGAACATCGCGGCTACGACATCGCCTGCATCGCCGGTTGTTCCATGGGCGCAGTGATCGGCGGGATTTATGCGGCAGGCAAGCTGCCCGAATACAAGGCGTGGATCGAAAGCCTGGATTACCTGGATGTGTTGCGGCTGGTGGACGTGAGTTTCCGGCTGGGGGCGATTCGCGGCGAGAAGGTGTTCGGCAAGATTCGCGACATCGTCGGCGAGATCAACATCGAGGACCTGCCGATCCCCTACACCGCCGTGGCCACGGACCTGACCAATCAGCAGGAAATCTGGTTTCAGGAAGGCAATCTGCATTCGGCGATGCGCGCCTCGGCGGCGATCCCCAGCCTCTTTACCCCGGTGGTTCAGGGCAATCGCACGCTGGTCGATGGCGGCCTTCTGAATCCGTTGCCGATTGTGCCGGTGGTGTCGAGCCATTGCGATTTGATTGTCGCGGTCAACCTCAACTCCACGACCCAGAAGCATTACACCTTGCCGGTCATCGAGCGCCCGCCGGCGGTGAAGAAGCGTTTCGACGGCTTGATGAGTTCCATCGGCTCGCACCTGCCGTTCCGCCGAAAGCTGGACCTGACCGGCCAGGACGGTTTGCGCCTGGCCCAGGAACGGCTAAAACCCAGCGCCGCCGTGCTGACGGGCAATCCGTGGTTGATGGCCGATATCGAATCCGCCGATCCCCAGGGCCAGCAACCCGCCGCCGCGCCCACTCAACCCGGCGCGCCGAGATCGGCCAGCGGCTCGATCATCATCGACAACGTCGGCCCGGCTTCGCTGCTGGATTTGATCAACCAGAGCTTCGAGGTGATGCAGACCTCCCTGGCGCAATACAAAATCGCCGGCTACCCGCCGGACATTCTGATCAACGTGCCGAAACGCGTGTGCCGGTTCTTCGAATTCTACAAAGCCCCGGAGCTGATCGCATTGGGGCGGCAGATCGCAAAGGAAACGCTGGATCGGTATGAGCAGGAGCATTGAGGGCGATTGAGGTGAGTCAGGTTTGAAAATGTTGGCTGACCTACCGCTTTCGCGGGCAAGCGCGCTCCTACAGGTTTTGCAGCGGGTTCGGGCTCAAGGTCGGACCCCGACCTACTGTAGGAGCCGGCTTGCTGGCGAATGCGGTGGATCAGATATGAATATGTTGGCTGACACACCGCTTTCGCGGGCAAGCGCGCTCCTAGAGGTTTTGCAGCGGGTTCGGGCTCAAGGTCGGACCCCGACCTACTGTAGGAGCCGGCTTGCTGGCGAATGCGGTGGACCAGATATGAATATGTTGGCTGACACACCGCTTTCGCGGGCAAGCGCGCTCCTAGAGGTTTTGCAGCGGGTTCGGGCTCAAGGTCGGACCCCGACCTACTGTAGGAGCCGGCTTGCTGGCGAATGCGGTGGACCAGATGTGAAGATGTTGGCTGACACACCGCTTTCGCCAGCAAGCCGGCTCCTACGGAGGAATCGCCCAGCTCAACAAACGGGGTCGCTGCGGCGTCAATCGTACGCGGAATCTGCGTTTGCGATCCGTCGTGGTCACGCATTCATTAACCGATACCCAACCCCCGCTTCGGTGACGATGTACTGCGGCGCGGCGGGGTCGTCGCCCAGTTTCTGCCGCAGGTGGCCCACCACGATGCGCAGGTAATGGGTGTCTTCGACATGGGTCGGGCCCCAGATGTCTTTGAGCAGTTGCTGCTGGGTGATGACCCGCCCGGGATGCCGCGCCAGTTGCGCCAGCACCGCGTATTCCTTGCGGGTCAGGGCAACTTCGACATCGCCCAGGGACACCCGCCGGTAGGCCAGGTCAATGTTCAGCGGGCCAATGACCACCGCCGACTCCACCTGACCGCTCTCCGGCGCCTGGCGCAGCAGTGAACGAATCCGCGCCAGAAACTCCTGGATGCCGAACGGCTTGGTCACGTAATCATTGGCGCCGGCGTCCAGCGCGCGAACTTTCTCGCCCTCGCTGGCACGCACCGACAGCACCAGCACCGGCACCGTCGACCACTCGCGAAACTGGCTGAGCACCTCCTGCCCGTCCATGTCCGGCAGCCCCAGGTCGAGCACCAGCAAATCGGGTTTATTCAGCGCGGCCTGAGTCAAGCCATCGCTGCCGGTTCCTGCTTCCAGCACTTTGTAGCCTTGTGATGCGAGGCTGATGCGCAGGAACTTGCGAATCTGCGGCTCGTCATCGATCACCAGAATGGTTGCCGTCTGGCTCATGGGTGTCCTGTCATGAATGAGAAGGTCGGTAGCAAACGGGCATTAGCGTAGCGCAAAGCGGGTTCAGACCGCCTGATCCATTTCCGCTTCGGGCTGCGCCTGCAACGGCAAGTGCAGGCTGATGCAGGTGCCACGACCGTCGATGCCGTCGTCCACGCTGATCCGCCCCCCATGGGCGCCGACCATGCCCTGACAGATCGCCAGACCCAGCCCCGTGCCCTGCCCGCCTCGGTCACCCCGCGCGGCGGTGTAGAACATATCGAAAATCTTTGCGCGCTCGTTCTCCGGTATCCCCGGCCCCTCATCACTGACGGCGAAGACAATCTCTTCGTTCTGCACACTGACCGCCATCTGCAAACGCCCATTGACCGGCGAGAAGCGCGCGGCGTTTTCGATCACGTTGATCAGCGCCTGCTCGATCAGCGCCGCGTGGACATACAGCAGCGGCAGTTCCGCCGGCAAATCGGTGCTGACCTGCAGCGGCGCGAGGACGGCACGAAGGCGATTAAGCGCACTGCCGACGATGTCGCCCGGCGAGACCCAGTCCCGCGCCAGCTTCAGCGCACCGTGACCGAGACGCGTCATGTCCAGCAGGTTCTGAATGTAGCGGTCCAGACGCTCGGCCTCGTCGCGGGTGCCTTCGAGCAACTCGCGGCGGTCTTCCAGCGGAATCGCCTCGCCCAGCGCCAGCAGGCTGTCGATGCTGCCGCGCATGGCGGTCAGCGGCGTGCGCAGGTCGTGGGACACCGAGGCCAGCAAGGCGCTGCGCAGTTGTTCGGTCTCGCCATGCAAGCGCGCGGCTTCCAGGTCCTCGGCCAGCCGCGCCCGCGCCAGGGCCTGACCCAACGGCTGACTCAGCGCCGTGAGCAAACGTCGCCGCTGAGGGGTGAAGGTCTGGCCCTGTTTCGCACGAATGCCCAGCAACGCCATCGGCGCATCGTCCACCCACAACGGCAGCCACCACCAGCTCCCCGACGGCAGCGTGCCGGTGCCCTTACCCGCCGGTTGCCCGTGCTGCCAGGCCCAGTCCGCCGCGGCGCGCTCGAATTCGGAGAACTCCAGCGGCCCGCCCACCTCGACCTTCCAGCCCTCCTCGCGATCATTGTCCAGCACGCACAGCTGCAACTCGCTCCAACCGGCCAGGTGATGGTCGGCGGCACTGAGCACCGCCTGACGATCGGTGGCGGCGGTCAGGCGGCGGGAAAGGTCGAGCAGTTCACTGGTTTCCTCCTGAGTGTCGCGCAGCGCTTGCAACTGGCGGCGCTGGCGAGCGGCGAGGTTGCCGGTCAGCGCGGCCATCAGCAGAAAGAACAGCAGCGTCAGCACGTCTTCTTCGCGCTGGATGCTCAGGGAAAAATTCGGCGGGATGAACAGGAAGTCATAGGCGAGAAACGACAGCACCGAACAGACCATCGCCGGGCCGACGCTGCTGCGCACGGCCACCAACAACACGGCAGCCAGAAAGACGAGGGAGATATTCGGCAGCGCCAGCCAGCTGGACACCGCCCACGCCAAGGCACTGGCGCCGACCGTCGCAACCAGCGCCAGGGCGTAGTCGAACCAGACCAGATTGCGTGGCGTAGTGGATTGCGGCTGATCGGGGCGCGACTCGCTGTCGAGCACGTTGATTTCCAGGCCGTGGGCATTGCGCAGTAGCCGCGACGCCAGGCCGCCGCCCAGCACACGACGGCGCAGCGAAGGACGCGACTGGCCGACGAGCACCAGGCTCGCGCGGCGTTCGGTGGCGTGTTGAATCAGCGTCTTCGCCACTTCCGGCGCCCGCAGCACCACCACTTCCCCGCCGAGGCGTTCGGCCAGTTGCTGGGCATTCTGCAAACGGCTGCGCGCCAGTTCATCGAAAAAGCGCCCGTTGTCGACGTGCACCAAACTCCACGGCAGATGCCGACGTTGGGCGACGCGGCTGGCGTGGCGCACCAGACGCTCGGCCTGGGCGTCGCCGTCGATGCCCACCAGCAGACGACCGCGCACTGCGGGCGCCGCCTGACCCAACTGCCGATAACCCAGCGCAAGGTCGTTGTCGACCTGGGCGGCGGCGGTCTGCATCGCCATTTCCCGCAGCGCGGTGAGGTTGGTCTGGGTGAAAAAGGCATCAATGGCCGCGCGGGCCTGTTCCGGCACGTACACCTTGCCGTCCCGCAGCCGCTCCAGCAGCTCCCGGGGCGGCAGGTCGATCAGCACCAGTTCGTAGGCTTCCTGCAAAACCCAGTCCGGCAGGGTCTCACGTACTTGCACGCCAGTAATGCCGCGCACCTGATCGTTGAGGCTTTCCAGGTGCTGAACGTTGACCGTGGTGTAAACGTCGATACCCGCCGAGAGCAGTTCCTGAATGTCCTGCCAGCGCTTGGCGTGGCGACTGCCGGGAGCGTTGGAGTGGGCGAGTTCGTCGACCAGCACCAGTTTGGGTTTCGCCGCGAGCAGACCGTCGAGGTCCATCTCTTCGAGCATGACCCCGCGGTACTCGGAACGGACCATGGGTTGCTGGGGCAAACCGCCCAGCAGCGCTTCGGTCTCGGCGCGGCCGTGGGTCTCGACGACCCCGGCCAGCAGCGAAACACCCTGGCGCATCTGCGTGTGCGCGGCCTGGAGCATGGCGTAGGTCTTGCCCACGCCGGGCGCCGCGCCGAGAAACACCTTCAGCCGCCCGCGATCGTCCCGAGCAAGATTGACCAGCAAAGCATCGGCGCGGGTGGTTGAGTTCACGAAGGTTGTCCTGATCCATTGGATGACGGTTGATCGTTGGTTGTCGCCCACTCAGAGGGGCATCACCGATTTCTATCCTGGCCGAGGCCTATTGTAGGAGCGCGCCTGCCCGCGAATGGGCCGGTACATCCGACGTTGCTCTAGCGTCTGTGCCTATGTCTTCGCGGGCAAGCGCGCTCCCACAGGTTCGTAGCGCGCCACATATGTCTGTCCCGGCCGAGATCCAAGTGTAGGAGCGCGCTTGCCCGCGAATGGGCCGGTACATCCGACGTTGCTCTAGCGTCCGTGCCAAAGCCTTCGCGGGCAAGCCCGCTCCTACAGGTCCGGTGTGCACCACAGATGTCTGTCCAGCGGACTCAGTTCACCACTTTGCCAGACGGTAACCGATTCAGACTCAGATTCAAGTCCAGCACGTTCACCACGGGCGGGCCGATCAGCGAGGTCTGGGTGTTGTCCGCCACCAGTTTCTGCACCGAGTCGGCCGGCAGGTTACGCGCTGCGGCGATGCGGGCCACCTGGTATTGCGCAGCGGCTGGGGACAAGTGCGGGTCCAGGCCGCTGGCGGAGGTGGTCAGCAGGTTCAGCGGCACCGGGCCCTGGCTGTTGACTTTCTCTTTGGCGGCATCATCGGCCACTCGCGTCGCCAGCGCCGGGTTGCTCGGCGCCAGGTTGCTTGCGCCGCTGGCGACGGTGGCATAGGCCCCGGCAGACGGACGCGGATGAAACCATTCTTCGCCGGTGAAATTCTGGGCGATCAGCGCCGAACCGATCACCTTTTCATGGTCGTCGTACACCAGGCTGCCATTGGCCTGATCCGGGAACGCCACCTGGGCGACACCGGTCACCACCAGCGGGTAAGCCACGCCGGTGATCAGGGTCATCAGAACGATCAGGCTCACGGCCGGACGCAATACACTGGACATCATTCATTCCTCATTCGAAGTGAGCGCGGCGCGGGATCAGTCACCGCGCAGCGCAATCAGTGCGTTAAACCAGGTGCAAGGCCGTCAACAGCAGGTCAATCGCCTTGATCCCCACAAACGGCACGACCAGCCCGCCGAGCCCGTACACCAGCAGATTGCGGCGCAGCAGATGCGCAGCGCTTGCGGCCTGCACCCGCACACCGCGCAGTGCCAGCGGTATCAGCACGACGATGATCAGCGCGTTGAACACGATGGCCGACAGAATCGCGCTCTGCGGGCTGGCGAGGTGCATGATGTTGAGCACGCCCAGTTGCGGATAAATCGCTGCAAACAGTGCCGGCAGGATGGCGAAATACTTGGCCACGTCGTTGGCGATGGAAAAGGTCGTCAGGGCGCCGCGGGTCACCAGCAATTCCTTGCCGATCTGCACCACGTCCAGCAGCTTGGTCGGGTCGCTGTCGAGATCGACCATGTTGGCCGCTTCCCGTGCCGCCTGGGTGCCATCGTTCATCGCCATGCCGACGTCAGCCTGGGCCAGCGCCGGCGCGTCATTGGCACCGTCGCCACACATCGCCACCAGACGCCCGTCGTTCTGCTCCTGGCGGATGCGCTCCAGTTTCTTCTCGGGGGTGGCTTCGGCCAGCACGTCATCGACGCCCGCTTCTGCCGCGATCGCCGCCGCCGTCAGCGGGTTGTCGCCGGTGACCATGACGGTGCGAATGCCCAGTTTGCGCAGTTCTTCAAAACGCTCGCGAATGCCCGGCTTGACCACGTCCTTGAGGTGAATCGCGCCCAGCAGTTTGCCGTCGCCACACACCAGCAACGGCGTGCCACCGGTCTTGGCGATCTTGTCGATCTCCCGCGCCAGTACCGGCGGCAGGTCACTGCGGTCACGGCCGAGGAATTTCAGCAGCGAATCCACCGCACCCTTGCGATACACGCGGCCTTCGAAATCGACGCCAGACAATCGGGTTTCCGCCGTGAACGGCACCGCCGTCAATTGGCTCGGCGCAGGCTCGGTCATCGGGTGCAGGCCGCGCAGGTATTCGACGATGGACTTGCCTTCGGCGGTGTCATCTGCCAGCGAAGCCAGCAGCGTGCCTTCGCTCAGTTCTTTAGGGCTGACGCCCGGCGCCGCGTACACCGCCGAGCAACGACGGTTGCCGAAGGTGATGGTGCCGGTCTTGTCCAGCAGCAACACATGCACGTCACCCGCCGCCTCGACGGCACGGCCGGATTTGGCGATCACGTTGAGGCGCACCAGGCGATCCATACCGGCAATGCCGATGGCCGAGAGCAGGCCGCCAATGGTGGTCGGAATCAGCGTCACCAGCAGCGCCACGAGGAACACCAGTGGCAGGTTACCGCCGGCAAAATGCGCGAACGGCTGCAGGGTCACGACCACCAGCAGAAAGATCAGGGTCAGGCCGATCAGCAGAATGTCGAGGGCCACTTCGTTGGGGGTCTTCTGGCGTTTGGCGCCTTCGACCAGCGCGATCATGCGGTCCAGCGTCGATTCGCCAGGGTTGGCGCTGATGCGCACCAGTAGCCAGTCCGACACCAGACGGGTGTTGCCGGTCACGGCCGAACGGTCGCCGCCGGACTCGCGGATCACCGGCGCAGACTCACCGGTAATCGCCGCTTCGTTGACTGCCGCGATGCCTTCGATCACCTCGCCGTCGCCGGGGATCATCTCACCGGCTTCAACGCGCACCACATCGCCCTTGCGCAGGGTGCTGGCGTTGACCATCTGGTAACTGCCGTTTGCGCCCTGGATCCGCGCTTTCAAGCCCTCGGTGCCTGCCTTGAGGCTGTCGGCCCGCGCTTTGCCACGCCCTTCGGCCAGCGCTTCTGCAAAGTTGGCGAACAGCACGGTGAACCACAGCCACACGGCGATCTGCACCGCCACGAAGGTCGGCACGGCCGGGTCGGGGATCAGGCACAGAATCGTGGTCAGGATGGCGGTCAGTTCCACCACCAGCATCACCGGCGCCCGTTGCAACTGGCGCGGGTCGAGCTTGACGAAAGCCTGGACCAGCGCAGGCCGCCAAAGGTCAGCCATCGCTGTCTTCGCCGGTCCGGCCACGGTGGACGGCTGTTGGGGTGTTTTATTTGTCGCAGGAAGCTGCATGTTCATGATTCGGTCCTCAGAAGGCCAGGCTCAGATGTTCGGCAATCGGCCCCAGTGCGAGGGTCGGCAGGAACGTCAGCCCGCCCACCAGCAAAATGGTGACGGTCAACAGGGTCACGAACAGCGGGCCATGGGTCGGAAAGCTGTTCTGATTGAGCGGCGCGGTTTTCTTCGCCGCCAGACTGCCCGCAAGCGCCAGCACCGGCAGGATGTAACCGAAGCGGCCAATGAACATCGACAGACTCATCAAGAGGTTGTGGAACAGTGTGTTGCCGCTGAAACCGCCGAACGCCGAGCCGTTATTGGCCGTGGCCGAGGTGTAGGCATAGAGCAACTGGCTGAAGCCGTGGGCGCCAGGGTTACTTACCGAGCCTGCCGGACCAGGCAAAGAGGCGGCGACGGCGCCGAACACCAGTACGCCGACCGGCATCACGATCAGCGTCGCGACCAACAGCTTCACTTCTCGGGCCTGAAGTTTTTTACCGAGGTACTCCGGGGTGCGGCCGATCATCAAGCCGGCGAGGAAGACCGCGATCAGCACGTTCAACAACATGCCGTAAAGGCCTGCGCCAACGCCGCCGAAGATCACTTCGCCGACCATCATGTTAGCCAGCGCCACCATGCCGCTCAGCGGGTTGAGGCTGTCGTGCATGCCGTTGACCGAGCCGTTGGAAGCAGCGGTAGTCGCGGTTGCCCACAGCACGGTTGCCGTGGTGCCAAAACGCGTTTCCTTGCCTTCCATGGGCGCGGTCTGTTCCACCGTGGCCATGTTCAGCGTCGGGTTGGGCTGGTATTCCGCCCACAGGGATGTGGCGCCGCCGATCAGCAGCAACACCAACATACAGGCGATGATCGCCCGGCTCTGACGCAGGTCTTTGACGTAATGACCGAAGGTGAACACCAGCGCCGCCGGGATCAGAATGATCGACACCAGCTCGAACAGGTTGCTCAAGCCAGTCGGGTTCTCGAACGGATGCGCCGAGTTGACGCCGAAGAAGCCACCGCCGTTGGTGCCCAGTTGCTTGATCGCGATCTGGCTGGCGGCCGGGCCCAGGGGAATGGTCTGGTCGGTGCCTTGCAGCGTCACGGCGTCCACGTAATGAGCGAAGGTTTGCGGGACGCCCTGCCACACCAGGAACAGCGCGAGGAGGATGCACATCGGCAACAGCCCATAAAGGGTGGCGCGGGTCATGTCCGCCCAGAAGTTGCCCAGGTGCTGCGTCGAGCGGCGGCTGATGCCTCGGCAGAAGGCGACCAGCACGGCGATGCCGGTGGCGGCACTGACAAAGTTTTGCACGGTCAGCCCGGCCATCTGGCTAAGGTAGCTGAGGGACGCTTCGCCGCTGTAGTTCTGCCAGTTGGTGTTGGTGACGAAGCTCATCGCGGTGTTGAACGCCAGCGACCATTCCATGCCCGGCAGACCCTGTGGGTTGAGGGGCAGCGAGCCTTGCATGAGCAGGATGGCGAACAGGACGACGAACCCGGCCAGGTTGAAGGCCAGCAGGGCAATTGTGTAGGTTTTCCAGTTGTGTTCGATCGCGGGGTCGACGCCGGACAGGCGATAGCAGATGCGCTCGACGGGGCCCATGACCGGGGTCAGAAAGGTCCGCTTGCCTTCCATGACGTTGTAGTAGAACCGTCCCAGCAGCGGCGCGGGCAACAGCACCAAGGCAAAAAACGCCAGTATCAGCAGGTAGTCGTAACCGTGCATGGCCGTTACTCCTCGACCCGGCCGGCGCGCAGGAGCGCGACCAGCAAGTAAACGAATAACCCTGCTGCGAGCAGCAGTGACACCCCATCCAGAACGCTCATGAAAAACTCTCCGTCATACGGCGACTGCCGTGTGGGGCAATTGTCTGCAGTGGGGGTGTAAAGGAACGAGAGCGACGGGGGGTGGCGGCCATAAAGAAAGCGTAAAGAGTGAATAAAACAGGGGGTTTAGAAGCTTTACACCGTAGGCATATCCGTTATTTGTGTGGGCTGTTGTTATGGTTCCGCCCTTACGGCGGGTCACTTTTTCCAAGAGCCAAAAAAGTAACCAAAAAGGCCCTGCTCCTGGTTGGGTCCCTCCTTCGTCGGGATTCCCTCACTCCGACGACGCTTCGGCCTGCACCCAAGTCGCGTTTGGCGGTGTCTGGGCTTTTTGCATAGGAAGATCAAAAGCAGAGCAACGGCAAACGGCAAACGGCAAACGGCAAAAGCGAGTTTTGTTGTGATGACTAGCGTTTGCACATTCTTTCTGACCGGATGCGATGCCCTGTAGGAGCCGGCTTGCTGGCGAACTCGGTGATTCAGATATGAAGACGCCGCCTGACAATCTGCATTCGCCAGCAAGCCGGCTCCTACGGTGAAATCGCGTTCACCCAGTGGGGTCGGCTTCAGCTGGGAGGCTGTTGATCTGCCTTAAACGCGCTTTTGATCTTCGTACACAAAAAGCCCAGTCACCGCCAATCGCGACTTGGGTGCAGGCTGAACGCAGGTTTTGCGGAGTGGGCCGAGCCGCATGGATGCGGCGAGAGCCGCCCCCCGCCATGGATGGCGGATGGCGGCGGGCCCACGGAGCAAGACCGGAGTGAAGGAACCCGACGAAGTCGGGCCCAACCGAGAGCAAGCACCCTTGGCTGCTCTTTAAAATAGAGAGGGGGGCGCTTTTCCAAGTAACTCGCCGAAGGCGAAACGGTCTGCCCCCAGGCAGACGCTCTTGATCTTAGGGATCTTGATCTTGATCTTGATCTCGGCGTACTCAGCCACACCGCAGATGTACCTGACTCGATACATTCAAGACAATCCACCGACACCTGCCCCCTTCACCCTTCCGCCCCGCTCGCCAGCGAAGTAGCATGGCAGCGTCGACTCCTAACCGCGGCCCACCCGGCGGCACCACACGGCGGCAGCACCATGCAGACAACACCCGACAGCACCACCGCCACCGCGCCGAGCGAAGAGCGCCGCTGGAACACCCGCGCCCTCATCGTCGACGACGACATCCCCATCCGCGAACTGCTCTGCGACTACCTCGCCCGCTTCAACATCCACAGCACCGGCGTCACCGACGGCAACGCCATGCGCCTGGCCCTCACCGAAGACACCTACGACGTCGTCGTCCTCGACCTCATGCTCCCCGGCGAAGACGGCCTCTCCCTCTGCCGCTGGCTGCGCAGCACCTCCGACATCCCCATCCTCATGCTCACCGCCCGCTGCGAACCCACCGACCGCATCATCGGCCTGGAACTGGGCGCCGACGACTACATGGCCAAACCCTTCGAACCCCGCGAACTCGTCGCCCGCATCCAGACCATCCTGCGCCGGGTGCGCGATGACCGTACCGAAGAACGCACCACCCTGCGCTTCGACAACTGGCGCCTGAACAGCGTCCTGCGCCAACTCACCGCGCCCGACGGCCTCGTCGTGCCGTTGTCCAACGCCGAATTCCGCCTGCTGCGGGTGTTTCTCGAACGGCCGCGTCGCGTGCTCAACCGCGAACAATTGCTCGACGCCGCCCGCGGCCGCTCCATCGAAGCCTTTGATCGCAGCATCGACCTGCTGGTCTCGCGCCTGCGCCAGAAGCTCGGCGATGACCCGAAATCCCCGCAACTGATCAAAACCGTGCGCGGCGAAGGCTACATGTTCGACGCCCGGGAGATTGGTTGATCCGCTCGGCCGACACCCTGTTTGCCCGGCTGTTTGGCGGGGCACTGCTGGCGATCGTCCTCGCCCACCTGCTGGCGTTCGTCTGGTTTCATTACTACGGGCCGAGAATGCCGCCTCCGCCCGACTGCAATCGGCCCATGGCCGGCCAGATGCAAGCGCCGCCCGACCGCGACCCTGCCGCCGAGGCAGACCGGAACGACAGGCACCGGCCGCCGTGCCGCCCGCCACTGCTGGGCATTCCGCTTGTGCCCTTGTTGTTTCAACTGATCAGCCTGGTGCTGGCCGCCTGGTTCGGCGCCAAGGCCTTGAGCCGGCCGATCCGCCGATTGAGCGAAGCGGCCGAGCGCCTCAGCGAAAACCTCGACAGCCCGCCCCTGGCCGCCAATGGTCCGCGCGAGGCACGTCAGGCGGCCCAGGCCTTCAACCTGATGCAGGAGCGCATCCGCGAACAGGTGCAACAGCGCGGGCGCATGCTCGCCGCCGTGTCCCATGACCTGCGCACGCCCCTCGCGCGCCTGAAACTGCGGGTCGAGCAGATCGACGAGCCGCGGCTGCACGGGCAGATGAGCCAGGACCTCAACGACATGATCGGCATGCTCGACGCGACCCTGACCTACCTCAACGAACAGCGCACCAGCGAAGCGCTGCAGTACTTTGACGTGCAGGCGCTGATCGAATCCCTGGCCGAAAACGCCCAGGACAACGGCGACGACATTCAGGCGAACGGCACCTGCCGGCCGCTGAAATCCCAGCCCATGGCCCTGCGCTCGTGCCTGAACAACCTCATCGACAACGCCTTGCGTTACGCCGGGCATGCGCGGGTGGAGATCGAAGACGCCAGCGATCGCCTGCGGGTCAGCGTCATCGATCACGGCCCCGGCATTCCCGAAGACCTGCGGGAAGTGGTGTTCGAGCCCTTCTATCGCGTCGAGAGCTCGCGCAATCGCAACTCGGGTGGCGTCGGCATCGGCATGACCATCGCCCGGGAAGCCGCACGCCGGATGGGCGGCGACCTGCGCCTCGAACAAACGCCCGGTGGCGGTCTGACTGCCGTACTGGATCTTCCGCGCATCTGACTCGGCGCCGTCATCAGCCATGGGACCGGGTGCGTTCGGTGTTACTGGCGATGGAGCCCGGTGTGGGACCGGCGTTAGCCGGGAATTCGTCAGGCGTCACGCCGCAAATCTGACGGTGTTCGGACTGGCCTCTTCCCGGCTGAAGCCGGTCCTACTGAGCGAAGTCTCACGCAAGCCTCACGTACGCTCGCCGGTACAAACCCAACACACCCACGACACGCCTTGCCTTGACGCTGCATAAGCCGGAGCACCGCCCCGGCATTATCCATCTGATGGGGAGTCAGTCCGATGATCACAGGCGTCAGCGGCAGCAGCAGTTATTCCAGTTACACCAGTGCCAGCACGAGCAGCACCACCAGCACCGCCAACAGCAAGAAGTTCGCCGACGAGTTGTTGAAGAAACTCGACGCCAATGGCGACGGCAGTATCGACAAGGACGAGCTGAGCTCGGCGCTGTCTTCGGATTCCAAGGACGGCATTACCGTCAGCCTGAGCAAGGCGTTCGGCGATCTCGACAGCAATGACGACGACAGCCTCGACGCCGACGAGCTGGCCGCCCTGACGCCTCCGCCGCCGCCCCCCATGCAGATGGACGGCAGCTCTGCGGCGGATGACGCGCAAAACCTGCTGAGTGCGCTGGACAGCGACGGCGACGGTACGGTCAGCAGCGATGAACTGACCACCGCACTGAGCAGTTCAGGCAGCAGCGCCGACAGCAGTAAAGTGTTCGATGCCCTGGACACCAACAAGGACGGCACCGTCAGCCTCGACGAACTGACCGCCACCCTGCAGGCCCAACAACCGCCGCCTCCGCCGCCTGCGCAGGACTCCAGTGACCTGTTCAGCAGCCTGGACAGCGACAGCGACGGCAGCATCACCGCCGCGGAACTGACCAGCGCCTTGCAGGGCACGACGAATTCCGCCAGCGCCTCGTCCTCCAGTAGCCAGACCGCCTCTACTCAAACAGCCACTTCGCAAACCACCACCCAGGCCACTGAAGCCCTGAACCGCATGGTCGCGGCCCTTAGTGATCGCTACAACCTCAACAGCAACGCCACGTCCGGCAAATACGTCAGCACCTCAGCCTGACGAAAAAAAACCGCCGCCGAGGCCAGCCCGGCGGCGGTTTTTGTAGCCGTGCTTGTTACTTGACCGGCTGACGCGCGCGGCTTTCTCCGACCCAGTCCAGCAGCAAGCTGTAGGCTACAGCCAGCAATGTCGGGCCGATGAACAGGCCGATGAAGCCGAACGCCAGCAACCCGCCAAACACCCCGAGCAAGACAATCACCAACGGCAAATTGCCGCCGCGACTGATCAGATACGGCTTGAGCACGTTATCGACGCCACTGACGATGAACGTGCCCCACAGGCCGAGAAAAATCGCCATGCCGTAATCCCCTCTCCAGGCCAGCCACGCCGTGGCCGGTATCCAGATCAGCGGCGGGCCCATGGGCACCAGGCTCAGCAGGAAGGTGCCGATGCCCAGTACCAGCGCGCCCGGCACACCGGCAATCAGGAAACCGATCAGCGCCAGCACTGCCTGCGCCGCTGCCGTGCCGATCACACCGTTGACAACCCGTTGCACCGTGCCCGCCACTAGGTCCAGGTAATACGGCGCGCGATCGCCGATCAGCCGCTCCAGCAGACTCAGCACGAACGCCGCCACGCGCGGCCCGTCGCGGTAGAAAAAGAACACGAAGATGATGCTCAGGGCCAGCTCGAGAATCCCGCCGCCGATTTGCGCACTGCGCGCCAGCAGCCAGTTGCCGACCTGACCCAGATAAGGCCGGACGCTGACCAGCAGCGCCGCGCCCTGTTGGTCGATGGTGTTCCAGTAACCCACCAGCCGCTCGCCCACCAGCGGAATGCCCGCCAGCCAGGTGGGAGGGTCCGGCAGGCCATCCACTTGCACGTCCTTGACGAACGCCGTTGCGTCGCGCACGTGGTCCGCGAGATTGAAGCCCAGCCAGACCAGCGGCGCGAGCACCAGCACCATCCAGCCCAGGGTCAGAATCGCCGCCGCGAGGGATTCCCGCCCCTTGAGCGCGCGGGTCAGCAGACGCATCAGCGGCCAGCTGGCGAACGCCAGCACCGCGCCCCAGAACAGCGCCGACCAGAACGGCACCATCACCCACAGGCAGGCGCCGAATAGCGCGAGCAGGATAATCTGCACCAACAGGCGATCGTTATTGAACATTGGTCATTCAGCCCATTCTTTATTAACGGTAAAGGCGATTGTCAGCCAACGATCAGGGCCGGTACCTCCGACCTCTTCGCCAATTTCATCCCGAATCAGGTCCCATGCCTCCAGGGAGCGTGGCGGTAAGCCCGGCGGGACGATGAAGTAAATCTCGATCTGTCTCCCGCGCCCCACACGGGCCACATAGGCACGGTAGGAAAGAAAGCCATGTCGCTGGACAGCATCGCCAGCGACGTCATCGACTCTTTTCTTCATTTCTGGCGGGGTCACCAGCAGAACATCGGCGAGAGCGTCGCGAATCGTCGGCAGAGGTATAGGTAAAACGATGACACAAACAAGCGCTAACACCGCTGGATCTATATAAGGCGATAACCATTCCAGCTCTGTGCCCCCGATAACCCAGCCGGTCAGGAACGCGAGTAACAGCGCGCCGGTCATTGCGGCGGATATCGTCCAGGCTTTTACGTCCAGGGCAATGAAGCTTGAATGGAGTCGTTTGTTTGCTCGTCGGCCATAGATGATCATCCCAACCGCGCTCACAAGGGCCACTAGAGCAAAAACAAGCGCGAGATCGAAATCCAGATGTCGCCCGCCCGCCATCAGACTTCCAACGGCCATGATCAGGCCATAGCCAGCGGTGCCGACCAGTAGAGTCCCGGACAACCCGAGCACAATGGGCTCAAGGTGCCAGAACCCCATTGTGAAATTTCGGGTCAGGCGGGCTCGACCGAAATCGTTGTGAGAGAAGGCAATCAGCTTGGCAACGACCAGAGCGAAGCTCGTCATGATGGCGTCGATGAGGGTGTATACACCGTCAAAAATAATCGACGCAGACCCGGTCAGCAGACCGAAAACCACCCCAAAGATAGCCAGAGCAAACGTCACGATAATGGAAAGGCGAAGCACGCTTGGCTCTGTCATCTGACTCACGGGGGCGATTAAAGGAGGCCATTGTAAACACACGGTGAAGTCAGACCAAACCTGGCTCGGCGGCCGTCAGCGAATGAGTTCGAGGGTCAGGCCGGGATCTTGCCGATCCCCCGCTTCCAGCCGTGCAGCGCGCACGCCTTTGGCCACCAGCGCCTGACGCCACGCTTCGCGCTGGTCTCCGGAAAGGGTAACGCGCAAGGTGCTGTCCAGATTCAGGCCTCGGGACAGCAAGGTGATCCAGGGTTCCTGAGGCTCTGCCGTCAGCATCGGCAGCTCCAGCTCGCCGGTGCTTTTCAGCTCGCGCAACAGGGTCGCGGACGTCGGCAGCAAATCCCCCAGCGGCGTGCTCGATTGAAATTGCTCGACGTGGAGAAACGCCCGGCGGTTGCCGCGGGTGATGCCGTACAACGCCACGAGCGTGTTGTCAGCCGGGGCGGCCAGGCGCAGCAACAGATAGGACTGACCGTTGTCGGCGCCATACAGCTTGGCGTTGCCGAACACCTCGTTGGCCCACAGGCTGCTTTCGCCGCAGTCGCGCGCCTGGCACCAGAACAGCAACTGCGCGCCCTGCTGCTGCAACGCCTCACGGGCAGCGGTGAACGCCTCATCGGCGCTGTGCTCGACCGGCAATTGGTAGGTGATGGCAGTGACGTTGCCGCGCCCGGACACCTGCCCGTCGAAACGCAACTGGCCGCTGATCTTGCGGATCGAGCCCAGCGGGTAAATACGTTCCAGCTCGGCGGCGGGCCGGTAATCGACGATTTCCGCGTCTTCCAGTCGCGGCAGGCTGGGCAAGTCCTGACTGCCGGGGACGTCGGCTGCATGGACGATGGCGCTGAACCCGGTGAGCAGCAGCGTGAGCGCGAGCGTGCGGGTGAAGGTGTGGGCGAACGTCATGGATGCGCTCATGGCAGGGCAATCGGCGAGGCAGCCCTTGAAGCGGCAGGCAAGGCAATCGGCAGGCAAAACAAAGCCGCGACAACGCGCGGCGTGCTGGAAAATAAAATGTCGGGGCGTGGGCAGTGGTCCATCGTGCAGTCTCCTGTTTCAACTGCTCCAGCCTCGGCAGTTGCAGGTCGCAAGTCAAGGCGCGGCGAAGAAGCGATTGAAACAGTCTGCAACAGAGCGCGCCCCCGCCTCATCGTTGAGGTGCAGATGGTGCCCGCCCGGCAAGGACGTCACCGTAAAGGGAATGCTCTCAAGCAGCTCTCGGTTCTGCGCGAGCATGCCCTCCTCGGCGACGATTAACTGCGCCGGACAGCGCACCGCCGTGACGAAAGACAGCGCCTGCGCGCGCGTCAGACGAATCGCCGAGGGCAAGGTCAGTCGGCTGTCGCTGCGCCAGGTGTAGCCACCCGGCACCGGCATCAGGCCACGCTGGGCCAACAGTTCGGCGGCCTCACGACTGACCGCCACCATGCCTTTCATCCGCGCCTCCACCGCCCGGTCCATGTCCGGGTAGACCGGCTTGCGCTTGCTTTGCTGGGTCAACTGCGCCTGCAGCGCCGCGCCCATACGCTCGACGACAGACTCGGGCTCGCCCACCGGCGGCACCAAGCCGTCGATCAGGGCCAGACGATTGACTCGCTGGGGCACCGCAGCTGCAACAACCACCGAAATGATCGCCCCCAGCGAGTGACCCAGCAGAGAAAACCGCTCCCAGCCCATCTGCCCCGCCACCTGCAACACGTCGTGGGCGTAGTCCGGCAAGCCGTAGGCGGAGCCTGGCGGACGGTGGTCGGAGTGACCATGCCCGGCCATGTCCAGCGCCAGTATCCGCAACCCTTCAAGCTTGGGCGCCAGCCGCGCGAAGCTGTTGGCGTTGTCCAGCCAGCCATGCAGGGCAATCACCGGAATGCCGTCCTGGGGACCAAACAGATGAGCGGCCAGCTCGATATGGGGCAGGCTCAGGCGGATTTCTTCAACCGAGCAGGTCATGCGCCGACTCGCTGCAGGGCGGCGTCAGCGGTCGCGCCTTCAGCTCGGGCCGTCCAGCGGGAAAACAGCGTTCTGAGCATGTGGGCGGTGTCCTCGGGATGTTCGAGCGGGAACATATGCCCGCCGGGCACGGAAAGATACACGCCCTCGCGCATGCTTTTGACTGACAGCGCATGGTGGCGGCGCACCACATCGCTGCTTTCGCCACGCACCATCGCCAATGGCACCCGCAACTGACGGGCCAGGCCGGGGCTGGTGTGGGGAACGCTGCGGTAAATGCTGATTTCGGTCGCAGGGTCAAAACGCAAGCGCACCCCTTCGCCATCGGCTTGCAGCCCGTGACGCAGATACGCCTCGAAGCAATCGGGATCGAAACGCCGGAACAGCGACTTGCCGGCAAAATACTCCCGCGCCGCCTCGACACTGCTGAACACCTCCCGGCGCCCCAGCGTCCGACCTGCGGGCGTGATGCGATCAATGAAACCGAAGCGCTTGGCCGCACGGATCATCCACTGATCGAACCGCGTCAGCACCGGCGAATCAAGCATGACCACGCCCCGGTACAACTCCGGATGACGCAACGCCGCATGGTAGTGCAGCACGCCACCCAGCGAATGCCCAACCCCCCACACCGGCTGCGGCTGCTCGCGCACATGGTGGATCAACTCATCTACCAGCTCCGGCCAGTTGTCTGTCACCGGAAATTGCGGATTATGGGCATGCTGCTCCAGATGGCGAATCTCGAACTCAGGCCCAAGCGCCGCGAACAACTTGCCGTACGTTCCCGACGGGAAGCCATTGGCGTGAGCGAAAAACAGAAGTTGAGACATGCCGACGCACCCAGAGCAACCCGAACAAGCCGCGATTGTGCGCACCCCATGAGAGGGGCGGCAATGACCGGAACTGCCATCGATGAGGCCACTCCGGTCATGGGGAGGTTTATCTGCTTGAGTGAGAGCAATCAGTTACCCATCAGAGCAGCCCACGGCAGGGACGCGGAGCGCCTGAAGCGGCATTCCCACGCGGAGCGTGGGAACGATCAACCATCACGCCGCAAAAATTCATTGCTCTGTCTGGCCTATTCCCGGCTAAAGCCAGTCCTACAAAAACACCGCGTACACCCGTAGGACCGGCGGCGCACCCGTAGGACCGGCTTCAGCCGGGAAGCCCTTGATCTGCAGTTGATCTGCAGTTGATCTGCTTTTGATCTTCGTACACAAAAGGCCCAGTCACCGCCAATCGCGACTTGGGTGCAGGCTGAACGGAGGTCTCGCGGAGTGGGCCGAGCCGCATGGATGCGGCGAGAGCGCCGTCAGGACATGGATGTCCGCTCGGCGCGGGCCCACGGAGCGAGACCGGAGTGAAGGAACCCCGACGCAGGAGGGGCCAAACCAGGAGCAAGCACCCTTGGTTACTTGGGGTGCCTTTCCAAGTAACTCGCCGAAGGCGAAACAGTTCTGCCGTTAGGCAGAACCAGCAGGCGAATCACCGCCCGGGCGGCTGCTCCCCATGGGGCACCACCGCCACCGTCAACCGGGAAATACAACAGGCCTTGCCATCCTCCGTCGTCAGACGAATATCCCAGACATGGGTCGTGCGTCCGATATGCACCGGGTGCGCCACCGCCGTCACTCGCCCGCTGCGCACCCCGCGCAAATGGTTCGCGTTGACCTCGATCCCCACACAAAAAAACCGATCGGTATCAATCACCAGATAGCTGGCCGTAGACCCCACCGTCTCCGCCAGCACCACCGAAGCGCCGCCGTGCAACAAACCGTAAGGCTGATGAGTGCGCTCATCCACCGCCATGCTCGCCGTCAAAGACTGGTCGTCGACCGCCTCAAACCGGATATCCAGCACCTCACCAATGGTGTTCTTCTGCTTCCCATTAAGCGCGTCAAGGTCCGGAGGGCTACGCCATATACTCATGGTTCTTCCTTGTTATTTCAGAGTTTGCACCACTTCCATCATTCAACGCGGGAGCGCAGAAAAGCGCTCTCCGCTCCATCATCAAGTGTGCCGAACATCCACCAGTTCCATCGCCCCAACAAGGGGCAAATCCGCCTCAAGCTGAGCCAGACTGGCAGTGTGCATCGGTTGCGCCTGCTGCAAAGAGCCATGCACCGCCAGCCCTATCAACGTGCCCACCAGAGGTTGATGACTGACCAGCAACACATTCTCCGCGCTGTACGCACCCATCTGCTCCAGCACCTTGTGCGGATTGCAGTCCGGCGTCAGCCACGGCACGGTCACGATGGCATCGGTAAAACCGAGCGCCTGACGGACCAGCTCGGCGGTCTGTTGGGCGCGCACATACGGGCTGGCAATGATCCGCTGCAGCGGCTGACCCATCAGGTGAGCGGCACTGCGCAAGACCTCCTCGCGGCCTTTGGCGGTCAGCTCACGCTCGGCGTCCGTACGGGCCTGAGGCTTTGCCTCGCCGTGGCGCAGAATCCAGACCTTCACGGTTTTGGCTCCTCGCCGGGCGTGGACGGCGGCGTGACCGGCGCAGAGGGCGATGTGTCGGCAGCCCCATGGGAAGTGTCGGAATCCACCGGCGGCGTTTCGGAAACCGGTGGCGTTGCAGCGGGAACCGGCTGCGGAGTCACGGGCGCTGGTGACGCCGTGGCAGCAGCAGGCTGCGCAGTAGCAGGCGCCGGTTGCGGCTTGACCGCCACAACGTGCGGCGCCTCGCCCTCAGGTGCACGCGGCGTTGGCCAGTCGGCGAATGGCCATGGCTTCTGATCGGTGTGGAAGGTGCCAAAGCGGCCGATCTGCGCCAGGTACTGGCTCAGGCTGTCGCCGAACGACATCACGCTGAGGCTCGGCGCGCCGTTGAACAGCCGGTAAACCAGCTGCACCAGGACAGCCACCGCCAGCACCACCTCGGCCACTTGCCAGACCAGCACAAACAGCACCATCCACAGGATGCGCAGCAGGATAGATTCGTGTTGCTTGAGTTTTGATTCGTTCAAGAGCTTCTCCGTGCGGGGATCAGTTGAAACCGCTGGTTGAAATAAAATCGACATCGGTCTTGGGCTCGGCGCGCATCAGCAGCTCAATGACCTGCTCCAGGGTGCGGCCCTCGAACAGAATGGCGTGAAGCCCGGCCACCAGTGGCATGTAAACCTGCAATTCCTGCGCCTTGGCCTTCAGCACCTTGAGCGTGTTGACGCCCTCCGCGACTTCACCCAGTCGGGTGACCGCTTCGTCCAGGCTCAGGCCCTGCCCCAGGGCAAAACCCACCTGGTAATTGCGGCTCTTTGGCGAGGAACAGGTGACGATCAGATCGCCGACCCCGGCCAGGCCCAGAAAGGTCATCGGATTGGCGCCCTGACTGACCGCAAAACGGGTCATTTCCGCCAGCGCGCGGGTGATCAGCATGCTTTTGGTGTTCTCGCCCATGTTCAGCGCCACCGCCATGCCGGCAATGATGGCGTAAACGTTTTTCAGCGCGCCGCCCAGCTCCACGCCAAAACGGTCGGCGCTGGCGTACACGCGGAAGGTGCGGCCATGCAGTGCGGCCTGGACCTGCTGACAGAGGTCGTCATCTTCGCTGGCGACGACCGTGGCGGTGAGGGCGTGTTCGGCGATCTCGCGGGCCAGGTTGGGCCCGGACAGCACGCCGATCCGCGCAGCAGGCGCGATATCCTGAAGGATCTCGCTCATGAGCTTGAAGGTGTCGGCCTCAATGCCCTTGGTCAGGCTCACCAGCATCTTCCCGGCGAGCAGGTCAACGTGCGGCGTCAGGACGCCACGCAGCGCACTGGACGGCAGTGCGACGAAGACCAGCTGGCTGTCCTGCAAAGTGGCGTGCAGGTCAGTGACCGGCTCGACGCCCTCGAGCACCTTGATGCCCTTGAGGTAGCGCGGGTTCTCGCGATTGACGCGAATTGACTCGGCCTGCTCCGGATCGCGCATCCACTGCGTCACCCGATGACCGTTGCCGGCCAACAGATTGGCCACTGCGGTCCCGAAGCTGCCGCCGCCAAGGACCGCTATTGGTTGCTGCTGGGTCATAAAACAATCCATTCAGGGCCATCACATCTGGCGATGCGGGCATTATACGGGCCGTCAGGCTCGCGGCCAGCGGCAAAAGGTGCCCCCACGAACTTATAGCCGATCCCCCACTATTGCCGAGGAAATTGCCCACAGCTCGGTTAAGATGCGCACCCGAGATGAAAATTCCTCAACGGCGCCGATGAGCTATCGTCAGGTCGCTCCCGAAGAGATCCGTCACATGACACCAAGCGTCCACCTCCCCTGCCCCGTCAGGCTTTGCCATGCCTGAGTATCGGCAGATCCTCCGGGCCCAGACAGCCGGAACCGCCTCGTGACGGCTCAGCGCGGCTGGAACATCAGCACCCGCACGCAGATCCTCAGCCTCGGTCCGGCGTTGCTGCTGACCTTGCTGCTGATCAGCTTCTTTACCGTGGTGCGGATTCAGGACCTGCGACAGGAACTCAATCACACCGGGCAACTCATTGCCAACCAGCTGGCGCCCGCATCGGAGTACGGCGTCATCGTCGGCAACAACGCCGTGCTTGAAAACCTCATGAACGCCACGATGAACACCCCCCATGTGCGCTTTCTCGAAGTGCGCAACAGTGCCGGCAAGGTGCTGGTTCATGTCGAGCCTGCCGAGGAACAAGGGCATTCGCGGCAGATGGAAGTGTTCCAGGCGCCGATCCGCCTGCAGCCGGACAGGTCCGCGCAGCTGTTCGACAACGCCGACGAGCCCGGTTCCGCTGACGACCCCAGCGTTCCGGTCGAGGGCTATCTGGGTCGGGTGCTGGTGGGCATGTCCAGTGATGCGTTCAATGAGCGAGAACAGGAAATACTGCTGAAGGCCGGCGTGCTGGCGATGTTCGCCCTGCTGTTTACCTACATGCTGGCGAGGCGGCTGTCGCTGAGCCTGTCCCAGCCCATCAGCGCCATGAGCGCCGCCGTCAAGGCTATCCAGCAGGGTGACTATTCTGCACCGCTGCCCGTAGCCGACGATGCCGAGCTGGGTGATCTCGCGCGGCACATCAACAATCTGGCATTGGGCCTGGAGAAGGCCAGCCGTGAGCAGAAACAGGCGATGGATGAACTCATTCGGACCCGTGAAGAAGCCGAACGCGCCAACAACGCGAAGTCAGAATTCCTGGCCATGATGAGCCACGAGTTGCGCACGCCGATGAATGGCGTACTGGGCATGCTGCAGTTGATGGAAACCACGAAAATGACCGATGAGCAGGCCGAATACGCTGCCCTGGCCATGGAGTCCACCGAGCACCTGCTGCGCGTCATCAATGACATTCTCGATTTCTCCCGCTTCGAGCGCGATGCGCTGGAACTGGAGAGCATTTCATTCAACCTCGCCGACCTGATCAGCACCTCGGTTCAGGCGTTTGCCCACAACGCACAGCAGCGCGGTCTGGCACTGGAACTGGATCTGCCGCCTTCGATGCAGGCGTTGCAGGTAAAAGGCGACCCGACGCGCATCCGGCAGATTCTGGTCAACCTGATCGGCAATGCACTGAAATTCACCGAATTTGGCAGCGTGCGCGTCGAGGCAGGCTTTACCCTCGCCCACCCGCAGCACGTTCTGTTTACCTGCGCGGTGCGCGACAGCGGCATCGGTATTTCTCCGGACCTGCTGGAGTCGATGTTCGACGCGTTTCAGCAAGCGGACAACTCCATCTCCCGCCGCTACGGCGGCACCGGTCTGGGCCTGCCCATTGCGCGCAATCTGGCCGAGCGTATGGGCGGGTCGCTGCAGGCGCAGAGCAGCGAAGGGCTTGGGTCCGTTTTCCAACTGCAAATCCCGCTGCAGCGGGTTCAACAGCCGGTGATCGCACCCGCGCCCGGCGCCGTGGGTGAACTGCCCCAGAGCCGCGACGCCTGTGTGCTGCTGGTCGAAGACAACCCGGTAAATCGCACGGTGGTCGAAGCAATGCTGCGCAGCCTGGGTTTGCAGGTGAGCCTGGCGGCGGACGGGCTTGAAGCAGTGAACATGGCCAGTCGCGAAAGCTTCGCGCTGATCCTGATGGACTGCCGACTGCCGGTCATGGACGGCTACGAAGCGACGCGCCGAATCCGCCTGCTGCCGGGGTTGGCGACGTTGCCCATTATTGCCCTGACCGCCAACGCCCAGCACGGCGACCGGGATATTTGTCTGCAAGCGGGAATGAACGATTACCTGGCCAAGCCGTTCAAACGTACTGATTTACAGCAGGTTTTGCAGCGCTGGTTGACCATTAAGGCATCTGCGACTGGCGGTAAATGATAAATTGCGGCAGTCTTGTGTGCCGATTCGACCCACGCCAACGCGCGGACGAAAAATTTCAGTGCACAGGTGTACATTCATTTCACCCGTGCTGTGACTTTCACTACAACGCAATAGTCTATGAGTAGGCTGCCAGCAGAGGGATGACCCGCTGGCCAGACTGGGTACGTAACGCCACACCCTGCCGCACAGGATTATCGAGGAGCTCGCATGACCAAACAAAACGCCTTTACCCGGGAAGATCTGCTGCGCTGCAGTCGCGGCGAGCTGTTCGGCCCAGGTAACGCGCAATTGCCCGCCCCCAATATGCTGATGGTTGATCGCATCACCCACATCAGTGAAGAAGGCGGCAAGTTCGGCAAAGGTGAATTGGTCGCCGAACTCGATATCAGCTCGGACCTGTGGTTCTTCGCCTGTCACTTCGAAGGTGACCCGGTGATGCCAGGTTGCCTGGGCCTCGACGCCATGTGGCAACTGGTCGGCTTCTTCCTGGGCTGGCAAGGCCTGCCGGGCCGCGGTCGCGCACTGGGCTCTGGCGAAGTGAAATTCTTCGGTCAGGTCCTCCCGACCGCCAAGAAAGTCACCTACAACATTCACATCAAGCGCGTCCTCAAGGGCAAGCTGAACCTGGCGATCGCCGACGGTTCGGTCAGCGTGGACGGCCGTGAAATCTATACCGCTGAAGGCCTGCGTGTCGGCGTCTTCACTTCCACTGAAAATTTCTAAGGGTATTCGCATGCGCCGCGTCGTTATCACTGGTCTGGGCATTGTTTCCTGCTTGGGCAATGACAAAGACACCGTCTCCGCCAACTTGCGTGCAAGTCGCCCTGGCATCCGTTTCAATCCGGAATACGCCGAAATGGGTCTGCGCAGCCAGGTCTCGGGCTCTATCGATCCAAACCTGCCGCTCAAGGAACTGGTCGACCGCAAGACCCTGCGCTTCGTCGGCCAGGCGGCGGCTTATGCCTACGTGGCCATGAAGAGTGCCGTGGAAGACTCCGGCCTGACTGAAGAGATGGTATCCAACCCGCGTACCGGTCTGATTGCCGGCTCTGGCGGTGCTTCGACCCTGAACCAGATGGAAGCGCTGGACATCCTGCGCGAGAAAGGCATCAAAAAGGTTCTGCCGTATTACGTCACCCGCACCATGAGCAGCACGGTGTCGGCGTGTCTGGCGACGCCATTCAAGATCAAGGGCCTGAACTACTCCATCGCCTCTGCCTGCGCCACCAGTGCTCACTGCATCGGTACCGCCATGGAACAGATTCAGATGGGCAAGCAAGACATCGTCTTTGCCGGCGGTGGCGAAGAGGAGCACTGGAGCCAGTCGTTCCTGTTCGATGCCATGGGCGCACTGTCCAGCAAACGCAACGACACGCCGGAACAGGCTTCCCGTGCCTACGACGCTGATCGTGACGGTTTCGTCATCGCTGGCGGCGGCGGCATGGTGGTGGTCGAGGAGCTGGAACACGCTCTGGCCCGCGGCGCGAAGATCTACGCCGAACTGGTCGGCTACGGTGCCACGTCTGACGGTTATGACATGGTCGCTCCGAGCGGCGAAGGCGCCATCCGCTGCATGCAGCAGGCGCTGTCCACCGTTGACGGCACCATAGACTACTTGAACACCCACGGCACCTCCACGCCGGTCGGCGACGTCAAGGAAATGGAAGGCGTGCGTGAAGTGTTCGGCGACAAAGCCCCAGCGATCAGCTCCACCAAGAGCCTGTCGGGTCACTCCCTGGGCGCCGCCGGCGTTCACGAAGCGATCTACTGCATGCTGATGATGGAAGGCAACTTCATGGCCGGTTCGGCGAACATCGACGAGCTGGACCCAGCCGTTGCCGACATGCCGATCCTGACCAAGACCCGCGAGAACACCGAGCTGAATCTGGTGATGAGCAACAGCTTCGGCTTCGGCGGCACCAACGCCACGCTGGTGATGAAGCGCTGGACTGGCAAGTAATCGAGTCAGTTGCAGACAAAAAAGGCGTCCTTCGGGGCGCCTTTTTTATGGCTTTTGAAATGCATTGAGTCGGGCCTGCTTTTTGTAGGACTGGCGTTAGCCGAGAACACGTCGGTGATCGCGCTGCAAGATTGATGACGCCCACAATGGCTCCTTCCCGGCTAAAGCCGGTCCTGCAATCGCACCGTCAGAGAGAGCGCCATCATGCTGACCATCATCCCCCGCGCCGAAGAGGTCGAAGGCCAACCGATTCTGCGCCCCCTCCCCGCCGCGCAATGCCGCAGCGTGGGGCCCTTCGTGTTTTTCGATCACATGCTCGAAACCACCTACGCCCCCGGCACCGGCATGGACATCCGCCAGCACCCGCACATTGGCCTGTCGACGCTGACCTACCTTTTCGAAGGCGAGATCCGACACAAGGACAGCCTCGGCAGCGATCAGTACGTCAGACCGGGCGAAGTCAGCTGGATGACTGCCGGCAGCGCTATCGCTCACATCGAACGCACGCCCGCAGCCTTGCGCGCCAGCGGCTCTCGCCTGCATGGCCTGCAGGTCTGGCTGGCGTCGCCCAAATCCCATGAGCAAGGCGAAGGTCATTACAGCCATCACCCCGTCGCCACACTGCCGGTCAGCGACGCCATGGGCATTCGTATCCGCCTGATTGCGGGCGAAGGCTTTTGCCTGAAGTCGCCGGTGCCGGTGCTGTCGCCTACGCTTTACGCCGAGCTGCACCTGCAAACCGCGACGACCTTGCGAATCCCGGCCGAGCACGAACAGCGCGCGCTGTACGTCATCGAAGGCGACCTGCTACTGGATGGGGATCCGGTGCAGCCGCGCAGTCTGGTGGTGCTGGATGCAGACACCGAGCCGATGCTTTGTGCGGAAAGCGAATGCCACGCCGTGCTGATTGGCGGTGCGCCCCTGGATGGACCGAGAAAGATGAACTGGAATTTCGTGGCCAGCGACCCGGCGCTGATTGAACAGGCCAGGGCGAGATGGGCGGCCGGGGACTGGCCGACCGTGCCGGGGGAAGTGCAGCGGATCGAATTGCCAGTGCCGCGAAGATAGCCGCACGGTCGCACACCCGGCGGGCGCCGGCTTGCTGGCGAACCGTTCAGGCGAGGCAACTGCTGACAGTGGAAATCCAGGCGAGTCAGCAGTCACCCGCTTCACCTGATCAGCCCGCGAACACCTCGTCCAGCAGGTTGTGCATCGAAGTAAACGCACGCTTTGAAACGGTCGGGTTGTACATCTGCACGCCAGGGTTGTTGGCGTGCGGGTCGGTGAAGGAATGGAACGCCCCACCGTAGCTCAGCAGTTGCCAGTCGACATTGGCGGCGTTCATCTCGGCCTCAAACGCCGGCAGTTGCTCTTTCGGCACCAGAGGGTCGGACGCGCCGTGCATCACCAGCACTTTGCCCTTGATGTTCTTGGCGTCGGCCGGGTTCGGCGTATCGAGGGTGCCGTGAAAGGACACCGCAGCCTTCAACGGCGCACCGGTGCGCGCCAGTTCCAGTGCGCAGCAACCGCCGAAGCAGAAGCCGAACGCCGCCAGTCGGGACGTATCAACGGCGGCAATGGTCTGCGCAGTCAACTGATCCAGTGCGGCCTTCATGCGGGTGTTCAACAGCACACGATCATTCTTCAACGGCATCATGGCAGCCGCCGCTTCATCGCCATTGGTCGGGCGCACCTGCTGGCCATACAGATCCGCCAGCAACACCACGTAGCCTTTCGCTGCCACATCCTTGGCAATCTGCTCGGCGTCTTCGCTGACACCCATCCAGTTAGGCGCCATCACCAGACCCGGTGCGGCCTGAGCACCTTCGCTGAAGGCCAGACGACTTTCGTAGCTCACGCCGTCGATTTCATACACGACGGACTGCACGCTCACATTGCTCATAGCGAACTCCTGCTGATAAGGATGGAGGGGAGTTAAATGACAAAACCCGCCGGAGCGGGTTCTGCCGTGACGCGGATGTTAAACCGAGAGCTCAACCAACAACTTGTTCAAACGGCGCACGTAGGCAGCCGGATCTTTCAAGCTGTCGCCGGCCGCCAGCGCAGCCTGGTCGAACAGGATGTGGGACAGATCGCCGAAGCGGTCTTCATTCTGCTCGTTGTCCAGTTTGCCGATCAGCGGGTGCGACGGGTTGAATTCGAAGATCGGCTTGGAGTCCGGCACCTTCTGACCGCTCGCTTCCAGGATCTGACGCATCTGCAGACCCAAGTCCTGCTCGCCAATTGCCAGAATCGCCGGCGAATCGGTCAGGCGGTGGGAAACCCGCACTTCACTGACGGCATCACCCAGCGCGGTTTTCAGGCGCTCGATCAGGCCTTCCTTGTCCTTGGCGACTTCTTCCTGGGCTTTCTTGTCCTCTTCGGAATCAAGCTTGCCCAGGTCCAGGTCACCGCGTGCCACGTCGACGAAACCCTTGCCGTTGAAGTCGCTCAGGTAGCTCATCAGCCACTCGTCGATACGGTCGGTCATCAACAGCACTTCAATGCCTTTCTTGCGGAAGACTTCAAGGTGCGGGCTGTTCTTGACCTGCGCGTAGCTTTCGCCAGTGAGGAAATAGATCTTGTCCTGACCTTCCTTGGCGCGCGACAGGTAGTCGGCCAACGAAACGCTCTGCTCGCCGCTGTCGTCGGAGGTCGACGCGAAGCGCAGCAGGCCGGCGATCTTCTCTTTATTGGCGAAGTCTTCGGCCGGGCCTTCTTTCAGCACCTGACCAAAGTTTTTCCAGAAGCCTTTGTATTCTTCCGGCTGGTTTTTCGCCAGCTTCTCCAGCATGTCCAGCACGCGCTTGGTCAGCGCGGACTTCATCGAATCGATGATCGGGTCTTTCTGCAGGATTTCACGGGACACGTTCAGCGACAGGTCGTTGGAGTCGACCACGCCCTTGATGAAGCGCAGGTACAGCGGCAGGAACGATTCGGCCTGGTCCATGACGAACACACGCTGCACGTACAGCTTCAGGCCGCGCGGTGCTTCGCGCTGGTACAGGTCGAACGGCGCGCGGGCCGGCACGTACAGCAGTGAGCTGTATTCCAGCTTGCCTTCGACCTTGTTGTGGCTCCAGCTCAGCGGGTTCTCGAAATCATGGGCGATGTGCTTGTAGAACTCCTGGTACTCCTCGTCCTTGACCTCGGTACGAGGACGGGTCCACAGCGCGCTGGCGCGGTTGACGGTTTCCCACTCTTCGACAGGCTCGGCGTCGCCTTCGACGGGCGCCTGCTCTTTCGGCAACTGGATCGGCAGGGCGATGTGGTCGGAGTACTTCTTGATGATGTTGCGCAGACGATAGCCGTCAGCGAACTCATCTTCGGCACTCTTGAGGTGCAGCACGATGCGTGTACCGCGATCGGCTTTCTCGAGGGTAGCGACTTCGAACTCGCCCTCGCCTTTCGAGGACCAGTGCACACCTTCGCTGGCGGGCAGGCCGGCGCGACGGGTGAACACTTCGACCTGGTCGGCCACGATGAACGCGGAATAGAAACCGACACCGAACTGACCGATCAGGTGGGAATCTTTCTTCTGATCACCGGACAGGTTCTTCATGAAGTCGGCGGTGCCGGACTTGGCGATGGTGCCCAGATGAGTGATGACATCTTCGCGGCTCATGCCGATGCCGTTGTCTTCCAGGGTGACGGTCTTGGCGTCCTTGTCGTAGCTGACACGGATCTTCAGCTCGGCGCCGCCTTCCAGCAGCTCAGGCTTGGACAGCGCCTCGAAGCGCAGCTTGTCCACCGCGTCAGACGCGTTGGAGATCAGCTCGCGAAGGAAGATTTCCTTGTTCGAGTACAGCGAATGGATCATGAGGTGCAGCAGCTGCTTCACCTCGGTCTGGAAGCCCAGGGTTTCCTTTTGAGTTTCCACACTCATGGTCATCAAACTCCAATCAGTCCACACAAATAGGGGTAGCTGCTCGAAACGCCGAGGGCGGCTCCGAGCAACGGGTTGTCATCAAGGTGGGGGCTGGAGAGGCAATTTCAAGGGACGGGCTTGCTGTCGGTGAAGAATCTTCCTCCTCGGAAAATCTTCAGGCCGCAGATATGTTTCCTGACGACGGCACATAAGCGAGTGATCACCTCTGCTCGGCTGAGTTGTTACGCCACTGAGACGCTTATGTATTTATCCCGCCGGTACATGGAACTAACCTTATAACCAAAGGCTCGAAGGCACGTTGATGACCAATAAGGAGAAACACCCATGCGTAAATCTTTAGCTATTGCCCTCATGCTTTCTGCCACTCTGGGCCTCGCCGCCTGTGACAAAAAATCCGAAGATAAACAGCAAGATGCAAACAAGGCTGCCGAGCAGTCGCAAGAATCGATGCAAAAAGCGCAAGACAAAGTGAACGACGCTGCCAAAGAAAGTCAGGAAGCCGCTCAAAAGAACGCTGAAGCCGCTCAAGAGCGCGCGAAAGAAGCGAACCAGGCAGCACCTGCAACTAAGCAGTAAGTTTCCAGAGTTTCAAAAAACAAAGCCCGCATTTAGCGGGCTTTGCTTTGTGTATCAAATAATCAACTCTGCTTCAGAATGATCGGCGCATTGCTTTCACAGCGCGCCGACCTGCCTCCTCAGGCCAGCGCTTCGCCGCGCTTGCCCAGCACGCGATCCACCACGAACGCGGCGAACAGCGTGATCAGGGACGGGATCAGCCAGGCCAGGCCTTGCTCGCTCAGCGGCAGATGAGCCAGCGCATCCGGCAGGTACACACCCAGCGCAGAACCCTTGACCGCATCGACTGCACCGATCAGGAACGCCACCAGCATGACCGGCGCGACGACCCGCCCCTGCTCATGCCAGAAATCTTTGCAGAAGCTCAACGCCACCAGCGCAATACACGGCGGATAGATTGCGGTCAGCACCGGAATAGAGAACTGGATCAGCTTGGTCAGGCCCAGGTTGGAGACCAACAGCGAAAACGCCGCCAGTAGGATCACCAGCGTCTTGTAGGAGAGCGGCAGCACGCGGCTGAAATACTCGGCGCAGGCGCAGGTCAGGCCAACCGCGGTCACCAGACAGGCCAGCGAGATCAGCACGGCGAGGAAGCTGCTGCCCAGGGTGCCGAAGGTATGCTGGACGTACGCGTGCAACACGGCGGCGCCATTGGTTGCACCGGCGGCAACGGCATGGCTGTCCGAGCCCAGACGGAACAGGCTGATGTAGACCAGCGCCAGACCGACACCGGCGATCAGGCCGGCAATGATGGCGTAGCGAGTGATTAACCGAGGTGACTCGACACCGCGCGAGCGAATCGCGTTGACGATGACGATGCCGAAAACCAGCGCGCCCAGGGTGTCCATGGTCAGGTAGCCGTTGATGAATCCCTGGGAAAACGGCGCCGCGACATAGGCAGGTTCGGCGATGCCGACCTCCCCTGCCGGCAGGACAAACGCGGCGATGCCGAGGATGGCCAGAGCGATGATCTTCAGCGGCGCGAGGAAACGGCCCACGGTGTCGAGCAATCGGCCCGGATAAAGAGAGATCCAGAACACCAGCACGAAATAGACCAGGCTGTAGAGGAACAGCGCGAGCGGGCTTTCACCGGTCAGCGGGGCCAGGCCGACTTCAAACGACACCGTCGCAGTGCGCGGCGTGGCGAACAGCGGGCCCACGGACAGGTAGCAGACGGCGGCCAGAACAGTCCCGGCGACCTTGCCGATCGGACTGCTCAACGCGTCCATCGCGCCGCCGACCTTGGCAAGCGCGATGACGGTCACCACCGGAAGGCCGACTGCCGTGACCAGAAAGCCCAGAGCGGCCATCCATACGTTGGGGCCGGCCTGAAGGCCTACGATCGGGGGGAAGATGATATTGCCGGCGCCGACGAACAGCGCAAATGTCATGAAACCCAGTGCCAGAATGTCCTGGCCTTTCAACACTTTCATTAAGGAAACCACACTGCTGAATCGGAATTGAGAAGAGGATTTCCCTGAGGGTGGGGGAAATGCTGCCCGCCCTTTTAAGACAGACCCTGAGCGCGCCGCCACTCCTTGTGGGAGCCGACTGCACAAAACGGCGGGTAGCCTACCCTATTTGGCGCACCGATACAGGGCGGTGCGACCGCTGAACGCACGTTCGTGTCGCATATCAGAAATGTCTTACAGGATTAGGGCCATAGGCATCCGCTCAGACCAGCGGGTCAGGCCCCTGCACGATCCATTGCAGGAGCGCGCTTTCCCGCGAACTGCGCTGGATCATCTTACGGGTGTGATGCTGACCCTCCGCGTTCGCCAGCAAGCCGGCTCCTACGATTTGTTAGCGCGGGTGGCCTTAGAGCGGACACTGAAATCGCCTGCCCACTGGCAAACCGAGACGCCAGAAACGCAAAAGCCACCCGAAGGTGGCTTTTGTTGATCAGGCAGTAAGACGAGGGCGATTAAGCCTTCTTCACTTCCCAACCGGTCAGCTCAGCCAGGGCTTTGCCGATGTCTGCCAGCGAACGCACGGTTTTGACGCCTGCGTCTTGCAGTGCAGCGAATTTCTCGTCTGCAGTGCCTTTGCCGCCAGAGATGATCGCGCCCGCATGGCCCATGCGCTTGCCCGGAGGAGCAGTCACACCAGCGATGTAGGAAACGACTGGCTTGGTCACGTGTGCCTTGATGTAGGCAGCCGCTTCTTCTTCAGCCGAACCGCCGATCTCGCCGATCATGACGATCGCTTCGGTCTTCGGGTCATCCTGGAACAGCTTGAGGATATCGATGAAGTTCGAACCCGGAATCGGGTCACCACCGATGCCGACGCAAGTCGACTGACCGAAACCTGCGTCAGTGGTCTGCTTCACAGCTTCGTAAGTCAGGGTGCCGGAACGCGACACGATACCGACTTTGCCTGGCAAGTGAATGTGACCTGGCATGATGCCAATCTTGCACTCGCCCGGCGTGATGACGCCTGGGCAGTTAGGGCCGATCAGGACCACACCCAGTTCGTCACACTTGACCTTGGCTTCGAGCATGTCGATGGTCGGGATGCCTTCGGTGATGCAGACGATCAGCTTGATGCCGCCGAACGCTGCTTCAAGGATGGAATCCTTGCAGAACGGAGCCGGAACGTAGATGACCGATGCGGTTGCGCCGGTTTTTTCCACTGCTTCGGACACAGTGTTGAACACTGGCAGGTTCAGGTGCGTGGTGCCGCCCTTGCCTGGGGTCACGCCGCCAACCATTTTGGTGCCGTAGGCAATGGCTTGCTCGGAGTGGAAGGTACCCTGGGAGCCGGTGAAGCCCTGGCAGATAACCTTGGTGTCTTTATTGATCAGGACGCTCATTATTTGCCCTCCGCAGCTTTGACGACTTGTTGAGCAGCGTCGGTCAGGCTGGTAGCTGCGATGATGTTCAAGCCGCTTTCTGCCAGTACTTTAGCGCCCAGCTCAGCGTTGTTGCCTTCAAGGCGAACAACCACCGGGATTTTCACGCCGACTTCTTTCACGGCGCCAATGATGCCTTCGGCAATCATGTCGCAACGAACGATACCGCCGAAGATGTTGACCAGCACTGCCGCGACATTGGTGTCGGACAGGATGATCTTGAACGCTTCGGTAACGCGTTCCTTGGTAGCGCCGCCGCCTACGTCGAGGAAGTTCGCTGGCTTGCCGCCGTGCAGGTTGACGATGTCCATGGTGCCCATGGCCAGACCGGCACCGTTGACCATGCAGCCGATGTTGCCTTCCAGTGCCACGTAGTTCAGTTCGAACTTGGCAGCGTGGGCTTCACGTGGGTCATCTTGCGATGGGTCGTGGAAAGCCTTCAGCTTGGGCTGACGGTACATGGCGTTGGCGTCGATGTTGATCTTGGCGTCGAGGCAGTGCAGATCGCCGTCAGCCTTGATCACCAGCGGGTTCACTTCCAGCAGGGCCAGGTCGTGGTCCTGGAACAGCTTGGCCAGACCGGTGAAGATCTTGGCGAACTGAGTGACCTGCTTGCCTTCCAGACCCAGCTGGAATGCCAGATCGCGACCCTGGAATGGCTGAGCGCCAACCAGTGGATCGATGGTGGCTTTGAGAATCTTCTCAGGCGTGTCGTGAGCGATTTTCTCGATGTCCACGCCACCTTCGGTGGAGGCCATGAACACGATACGACGGCTCGAACGATCGACTACAGCGCCCAGGTACAGCTCTTTGGCGATGTCAGTGCACGATTCAACCAGGATCTTGGTGACCGGCTGACCGTTGGCATCAGTCTGGTAAGTGACCAGACGCTTGCCCAGCCACTGTTGAGCGAACGCAGCGGCGTCTTCCTTGCTGCGAACCAGCTTGACGCCGCCCGCTTTACCGCGACCGCCTGCGTGAACCTGGGCTTTGACGACCCACTCGGTTCCGCCGATCTTGTCGCAGGCTTCTGCTGCTGCTTCCGGGGTGTCTACTGCATAGCCCTTGGATACTGGCAGGCCGTATTCAGCAAACAGCTGCTTACCCTGATACTCGTGAAGATTCATGCTTATTACCGTCTTCGTTAGGTACTGCGCATTCGGTGCTGCTCGTCAAAGCGTGCCGCACCACCTGTGACCGCTTCTCCCGGAGAACGCAAATCAGGCATGAAGCCTGTCCTGCGCTGCCGGGAGTTCGAGTCCAACGGACCTTCCGCGGTAAGCCCTGCGAGCAGGGCCTACGACGGGCGGACCGTCGTGGTTATCTTTAGCGTTTTTTCTTGTTCTGAATGTGGATGGCGCCGCCATTCACAGCCAGTGCCGCTTCGTGCAGCGCTTCGGACAGCGTCGGGTGGGAGAAGACCATCATGCCGATGTCTTCGGCACTGGTGCCGAACTCCATACCGATCGCGCCCTGCTGTACCAGCTCTGCAGCGCCAGGACCAATGACGTGTACACCCAGTACACGGTCAGTCTTGGCATCGGCGATGACCTTGACGAAACCACCGGTGTCATTGGCTGCCATTGCACGGCCACTGGCCGCGAACGGGAACTGACCGACGTTGACTTCCACGCCCTCGGCCTTGAGCGTCTGCTCGGTTTTGCCGACCCAGGCGATTTCCGGGTGGGTGTAGATAACCGACGGGATCAGGTCGTAATTCATCTGGGTCTTGTGACCCTTGATGCGCTCGACAACCATGATGCCTTCTTCGGATGCCTTGTGCGCCAGCATCAGACCACGAACCACGTCACCGATCGCGTACACGCCAGGAACGCTGGTCTCGCACTGCTCGTTGACGAAGATGAAACCGCGCTCGTCGATGTCGACGCCGCTGTCGGCAGCCAGCAGCTCGGTGGTCACCGGACGACGGCCCACGGCCACGATCACGCGGTCGAAGGTGATGTTCTGCTCGCCGTCCTTATCGGTGTAGGTCACGACGACTTCGTCGCCATTGACCTTGGAACCGGTGACGCGTGCGCCCAGCTTGATGTCCAGACCCTGCTTGGTGAAGGTCTTCTGCGCTTCCTTGGCGACGGCTTCGTCAGCGGCCGGCAGGAATTTCTCCAGCGCCTCGAGCACCGTCACTTTGGCGCCCAGGCGAGCCCAGACCGAACCCAGTTCCAGACCGATGACACCGGCGCCGATGACGCACAGGCGCTCAGGCACTGCCGGGAATTCCAGGGCGCCTGTCGAATCTACGATGGTGACCTGATTGACCGGAGCCGGCGGGATGTCGATCGGACGCGAACCGGAGGCCAGAATGATGTTCTCGGCTTCGATGACTTCGGTGGTGCCGTCTGGCTTGGTCAGCTCGACTTTCTTGCCGGCCAGCAGTTTGCCGTGGCCTTGCAGGGAAGTGACGCCGTTGGCTTTGAACAGGCTGGCAACGCCGCCGGTCAGGCCTTTGACGATCTGCGCCTTGCGGCCGATCATGGCAGCGATGTCCATTTTCAGGTCGCTGAGCGAGATACCGTGAACACCGAACTGGTTCTTGGCTTCGTAGAATTTCCAGGAGCTGTCCAGCAGCGCCTTGGACGGGATGCAGCCCACGTTCAGGCAGGTACCGCCGAGGGCCAGCTTGCCCTCTTTATCCTGATACTTCTCGATGCAGGCAGTCGTGAGACCGAGTTGCGCGGCCTTGATAGCGGCCACGTAGCCGCCAGGGCCAGCGCCAATCACTACCACGTCGAATTTCTGGGACATAGAAAAGAGTTCCTCTTTAGCTGCGAGCTTTAAGCCACAAGCTGCAAGCTGATCCGTGATGCTTTACAGACGAGTTGCAGCCTGTTCATTAGGTTGTTGCGACGACCCAAGCGTCGGCGCCAGGCTGCTGTAACTTGCAGCGTGACGCTTGCGGCTTGCAGCAGTCCTTGAATCAGATGTCCAGCAACAGACGCGCCGGGTCTTCCAGCAGGTTCTTGATGGTCACCAGGAACGTTACGGCTTCTTTGCCGTCGATCAGGCGGTGATCGTAGGACAGCGCCAGATACATCATCGGACGGATGACGACCTGACCGTTGATCGCCATAGGACGCTGCAGAATATTGTGCATGCCCAGGATGGCCGCTTGCGGCGGGTTGACGATCGGGGTCGACATCATCGAACCGAAAGTACCACCGTTGGTGATGGTGAAGGTACCGCCAGTCATCTCGTCGATGGAGAGCTTACCGTCACGGGCTTTCTTGCCGAAGGTGGCGATGCCGCCTTCGATTTCAGCCAGGCTCATCTGCTCGGCGTTGCGCAGCACCGGAACCACCAGGCCGCGATCACTCGACACGGCAACGCCGACGTCGGCATAACCGTGGTAGACGATGTCGGTGCCGTCGATCGAGGCGTTGACGGCCGGGTAGCGTTTCAGCGCTTCGGTCGCTGCCTTGACGAAGAACGACATGAAGCCCAGGCGTACGCCGTTGTGGGACTTCTCGAACAGGTCCTTGTACTTCGAGCGCAGCGCCATGACTTCGGTCATGTCGACTTCGTTGAAGGTGGTCAGCATCGCCATGTTCGACTGAGCTTCGACCAGACGCTCGGCAACCTTGGCGCGCAGACGGGTCATCGGCACGCGCTTCTCGGTGCGGTCGCCAACGGCAGCCACAGGAGCAGCGGCGGCAGCAGGCTTGGCGGCAGGTGCAGCGGCCGGAGCGGACTTCTTCGCTTCGATGGCAGCAACAACATCTTCCTTGGTCACACGGCCGTCTTTGCCAGTGCCTTTGACGCTGGACAGGTTGATGCCGTTTTCTTCGGCCAGCTTGCGGGCAGCGGGAGCGCCAATGGCGTCTTCGTCACCAGAAGCAGCGGCAGGTGCAGCGGCAGCCTGGGCAGGTGCAGCAGCGGCAGCCGGCGCTGGAGCCGATGCAGCGGCAGCAGGAGCGGCAGCAGCGCTGCCCTCTTCGATCGAGCCCAGCAGCTGGTTCGACAGGACAGTGGCGCCCTCTTCGGCAACGATTGCGCCCAGTACGCCGTCAGCTTCGGCCAATACTTCCAGCACGACCTTGTCGGTTTCGATATCAACGATCAGGTCATCACGCTTGACGGCGTCGCCCGGTTTTTTGTGCCATGTGGCAACGGTGCCGTCGGCAACGGATTCCGGGAAAGAGGGGGCTTTGATCTCAATAGCCATTATCTGTAATTCCTTTAATTCGGTTTCTAGTGCGCGAAGGCGTTAAACGGAGAACGCGTCTTTCAGCAGTTTTTCCTGCTGTTCAGCGTGCATCGAAGCGTATCCACAAGCGGGTGCAGCGGAAGCATCACGGCCGGCGTACTCGAGAACGAGGTTGCGGTTGTGGTTGCCGATGCTGCGGCGCAGGTGGTGCTGACTGCTGTACCAGGCGCCCTGGTTCATCGGTTCTTCCTGACACCAGACCACGTTGGTCAGGTTGGTGTACGACGCAATCGCGTCCATCAGGTCGTCTTCCGGGAACGGATAGAGCTGCTCGAGACGCACGATGGCGATGTCTTCGCGGCCTTCGGCACGGCGTTTTTCCAGCAGGTCGTAGTAGACCTTGCCGCTGCACAGCACCAGACGCGTGACTTTCGCGGCGTCGAGGGTGTCGATTTCCGGAATGACCGTCTGGAACGAGCCATGGGCCAGATCTTCCAGGGTCGACACGGCCAGCTTGTGGCGCAGCAACGACTTTGGCGTCAACACGATCAACGGCTTGCGCAGCGGACGGATTACCTGACGGCGCAGCAGATGGTAGATCTGAGCCGGAGTGGTCGGTACGCAGACCTGGATGTTGTGCTCGGCGCACAATTGCAGGTAACGCTCAAGACGTGCCGATGAGTGCTCCGGGCCCTGCCCTTCGTAGCCATGGGGCAACAACATGGTCAGACCACACAGACGGCCCCACTTGTGCTCGCCACTGGTGATGAACTGGTCGATCACGACCTGTGCACCGTTGGCAAAGTCACCGAACTGGGCTTCCCAGATCACCAGCGCATTGGGCTGAGTGGTCGAGTAACCGTATTCAAACGCCAGCACGGCTTCTTCCGACAGGAACGAGTCGTACAGGTCAAAACGAGGCTGACCGGCGTACAGGTTCTGCAGAGGCACATAAGTCGCGCCGTCTTTCTGGTTGTGCAGCACGGCGTGACGGTGCGAGAACGTACCGCGGCCGACGTCCTGGCCAGTGATGCGCACCTGATGGCCTTCAAACGCCAGCGTGGCGTAGGCCATGGTTTCGGCGTAACCCCAGTTGATCGGAAGGCCACCGACTTGCATCTTCTGGCGGTCTTCGTAGATTTTCTGGACCTGACGCTGAACCACAAAACCTTCCGGCACTTCCATCAGCTTGGCTGACAGTTCCTGCAGGGTCTTGAGATCGAAACTGGTGTCATGACGTGCGGTCCACGCGTGACCCAGGTACGGACGCCAATCGACGAACAATTCCTTGTTCGGCTCCTTGACCAGGCTTTTGACAACGTGCATGCCGTTGTCCAGCGCGTTGCGGTACTCGTCTACCTTGGCCTGAGCGGCTTCGGCGTTGAGGATGCCGGCGGTGGCCAGCGCATCGGCATACAGCTCACGGGTGGTGCGCTGCTTGGCGATCTGCTGGTACATCAGCGGCTGGGTGCCACTTGGCTCATCGGCTTCGTTGTGGCCGCGACGACGGTAGCAGACCAGATCGATGACCACGTCACGCTTGAACTGCATGCGGTAGTCGATGGCCAGCTGGGTCACGAACAACACGGCCTCCGGATCATCGCCATTCACATGGAGGATCGGCGCCTGAATCATCTTGGCAACGTCGGTCGCGTACTCGGTGGAGCGCGAGTCTTCCTGCTTGCTGATGGTGAAGCCGACCTGGTTGTTGATCACGATGTGAATCGTGCCGCCCGTCTTGAAGCCGCGGGTCTGCGACATCTGGAAGGTTTCCAGCACCACACCCTGACCGGCGAACGCAGCATCACCGTGAATCGAGATCGGCAGCACTTTCTCGCCAGTGGCGTCGTTACGACGGTCCTGACGGGCACGCACCGAACCTTCGACCACAGGGGAAACGATTTCCAGGTGGGACGGGTTGAACGCCATCGCCAGGTGGACTTCGCCGCCGGTGGTCATCACGTTGGACGAGAACCCCTGGTGATACTTGACGTCACCGGAACCCAGCTCGACCTTCTTCTTGCCTTCGAACTCGTCGAACAGGTCGCGCGGGTTCTTGCCGAAGGTGTTGACCAGCACGTTGAGACGGCCACGGTGGGCCATGCCGATGACAACTTCCTTGGTGCCGTAGGAACCGGAGCGCTGAATCAGCTCGTCGAGCATCGGAATCAGGCTTTCGCCGCCTTCCAGACCGAAACGCTTGGTGCCCGGGTATTTGGTGCCCAGGTACTTTTCCAGCCCCTCGCCCGCTGTCACACGCTCGAGCAGGTGGCTCTTGATGTCGGCGGAATAGGCAGGACGTCCACGCACGCTTTCGAGGCGCTGCATGAACCAGTTGCGCTGGTTGGAATCGACGATGTGCGTGAACTCGGCGCCGATGGTGCGGCAATATGTCTGCTGCAACGCTTCGACGATTTCGCGTAGGCTCGCTTCTTCCTTGCCGATGAACAGGTCGCCGGCACGGAATGTGGTATCGAGGTCAGCGTTGGTCAAACCGTAATGGTTGATCGACAGGTCAGCTGGCGCAGTACGCTTCCACAGACCCAGAGGATCGAGTTGCGCACCCTGATGGCCGCGCATACGGAATGCCTGGATAAGTCGCAGCACTTCAACTTGCTTCTTTTCATGCTCGCTGCTCACGCTGCCGGCAGAGACCGGTTGGGCGCGGCGCTGGTTTTTCCCCAGCAACACAAAATGATCGCGAACCGTAGAGTGCGATACATCGGTGGCAGTGCTGCCGTCAGCCGGCAACGTCTGAAAATAGGTGCGCCACTCTTCTGGCACAGCGTTAGGGTCGTGCAGGTAGAGCTCGTAGAGCTCTTCCACATAGGCAGCGTTACCACCGGAAAGGTGGGCGCTGTTCCACATGCGCTGCATCACGCTTTCTTGCATGCTTGGTCACCCTCGATTAGGGGACACCATCGGCGTCGATGCCAGCGCAAACTTGAAAAGTCCATGTGCAGCGACTTCAAGTCACTAGGGATCACGCAGATAGTCCGGGTACCAGCCCGGATGCCCCTGCTGGTTTCATTTCTTCAAAATAAGAGCTGAAGCCATACGACAACTGCTCAGGTTAAAACTACGGCGCCGGTTGAAGCCTGCGCCGTAGCGTTTACGGGTGCTGCAGTAGCGGGTGCTGCGGTGTTACAGATGCGGCAAACTCAGACACCGCTTGTGAGCAACATGTTGCGCACGTGACCGATGGCCTTGGTTGGGTTCAGGCCTTTCGGGCAGACGTTGACGCAGTTCATGATGCCCCGGCAGCGGAAAACACTGAACGGATCATCCATCGACGCCAGACGCTCCTGCGTCCGGGTGTCACGGCTGTCAGCCAGGAAACGATAGGCTTGCAGGATTGCAGCAGGACCCAGGAACTTGTCGGGGTTCCACCAGAAGGACGGGCAGGACGTCGAGCAGCAAGCGCACAGAATGCACTCGTACAGGCCGTCGAGTTTCTCCCGCTCTTCCGGGGTCTGCAGACGTTCGATGGCCGGAGCCGGCGTGTCGTTCTGCAGGAATGGCTTCACCTTCTCGTACTGCTTGTAGAAGATGCTCATGTCGACGGCGAGGTCACGGATGACCGGCAGGCCAGGCAGCGGGCGAACCACCAGCTTGTTGCCCTTGACCACGGCCGACAGCGGCGTGATGCAGGCCAGACCGTTCTTGCCGTTGATGTTCATGCCATCGGAACCGCACACGCCTTCGCGGCACGAACGACGGTACGAGAAGCCTTCGTCCTGCTCTTTGACCAGAGCCAGGACGTCCAGCACCATCAGGTCTTTGCCACCGGTGTCGACCTGGAAATCCTGCATGAACGGCGCGGCGTCCTGATCAGGGTTGTAGCGATACACACTGACTTGCAACATGGCGGTCACCCTTAATAAGTCCGAATCTTAGGTTCAAAAGTCGGAACAGTTTTTGGCGAGAAGTTCACGGCACGCTTGGCTACGCGCTTTTCACCCGGGAAGTACAGGGTGTGGCACAGCCAGTTCTCGTCGTCGCGATCTTCGAAGTCTTCGCGGGCATGAGCGCCACGGGACTCCTTGCGATGCTCCGCGGCGATCGCCGTTGCTTCAGCGACTTCCAGCAGGTTCTGCAGCTCCAGCGCTTCGATCCGGGCGGTGTTGAACGCCTGGCTCTTGTCGTTGATCTTGACACTGGCAATGCGCGTGCGCAGGTCAGCCAGCTGAGCAATGCCCTTCTGCATGTATTCGCCGGTACGGAACACACCGAAGTAGTTCTGCATGCAGCTTTGCAGTTCTTTGCGCAGGGTGGCGACGTCTTCGCCCTCGGTACGCGAGTTCAGGCCATTGAGGCGAGCCAGCGCGACATCAATGTCGGTCTCGGAAGCGCGACGGTAGTCGACGCCTTCGTTGAGCGCCTGCTCCAGGTGCAGACCGGCAGCACGACCGAACACCACCAGATCGAGCAGCGAGTTGCCGCCCAGACGGTTGGCGCCGTGAACCGATACGCACGCCACTTCACCGACCGCGAACAGGCCCGGAATAATGGTGTCGACGCCGGCGGCGTCCTGTGTGATCGCCTGACCATGAATATTGGTGGCAACGCCGCCCATCATGTAGTGGCAGGTCGGTACGACAGGGATTGGCGCAACGGCCGGATCGACGTGAGCGAAGGTCTTGGACAGTTCCATGATCCCTGGCAGACGACTGTGCAGCACTTCTTCACCGAGGTGATCGAGCTTGAGCATCACGTGGTCGCCGTCAGGACCGCAACCATTGCCGGCGATGATCTCTTTCACCATTGAGCGAGCCACAACGTCACGACCGGCGAGGTCCTTGGCGTTTGGCGCATAGCGCTCCATGAAACGCTCGCCGTGCTTGTTGATCAGGTAACCGCCTTCACCACGGCAGCCTTCAGTGACCAGTACACCTGCGCCAGCGATGCCGGTCGGGTGGAACTGCCACATTTCGATGTCCTGAACCGGGACACCTGCCCGCAACGCCATGCCCACGCCGTCGCCGGTGTTGATCAGTGCGTTGGTGGTGGAGGAGTAGATACGGCCGGCACCGCCGGTGGCCAGTACAGTCGCGTCGGCGCGGATGTAAGAGGTTTCACCGGTTTCGATGCAGATGGCGATGATGCCGACGAACGCGCCGTCCTGGTTTTTCACCAGATCAACTGCGTAGTACTCGTTGAGGAATACGGTGCCGGCTTTCAGGTTGGCCTGATACAGGGTGTGGAGCAGCGCGTGACCGGTACGGTCGGCAGCCGCACAGGTACGTGCAGCCTGACCGCCCTTGCCGAAGTCTTTCGACTGGCCGCCGAACGGGCGCTGGTAGATGCGGCCCTGCTCGGTACGGGAAAACGGCAGACCCATGTGCTCGAGCTCGAACACGGCTTCCGGGCCAACGGAACACATGTATTCGATAGCGTCCTGGTCACCGATGTAGTCGGAGCCCTTGACGGTGTCGTACATGTGCCAGCGCCAGTCATCGTTCGGATCGGCCGAAGCGATTGCGCAGGTGATGCCACCCTGAGCGGAAACGGTGTGGGAGCGAGTCGGGAAGACCTTGGTGACGACAGCGGTCTTGTGACCGCCCTGAGCCAGCTGCAGTGCGGCACGCATGCCTGCGCCACCGCCGCCAATGATAATGGCGTCGAATGAAAGCGAATTGATGTTAGCCATGAATCAGATACCCCAAAGAATCTGCACACCCCAGACGAAGTAAGCGAACATCGCAATGCCGCACACCGCCTGGAACAGGAAACGCACCGCCGTCGCGGACTTACCCAACGCCATCGGCGTCAGGTAGTCAGTCGCGATGGTCCACATGCCAACCCAGGTGTGAGCCGCCAGTGCAACAAGGGCCAACAGACTGAAGATGCGCATTGCGTTATGGGAGAACAGCGCGTGCCACGTGGCGTATTCGAGGCCAGGGTGCGCGATCAGGTACCCGATCAGGAAAATGAAATAAGCCGCGAGTACGACGGCGGAGACGCGTTGCGCCATCCAGTCATACAGGCCCGAACGAGAAAGGTTGGTGACGTTGGTTACCATATCCACACTCCTGCCAGAACGATCACCACCACAGACACGGCGATAACGATCTTAGAGCCCAGCTTGCCGCCTTCCAGCGTCTCGCCGATGCCCGAGTCCATGATCAGATGACGGACACCCGCCACCAGGTGATACAGCAGTGCGGACAGAAGAGCCCAGATCACGAACTTGGCCAGCGGACTGGTCAGCCCCGCTTTCACCGACGCGAAGCCTTCCTCGGAGTCGAGCGACAGGTCCAATGCATAAAGCATGATGGCAATGCCGACGAAGAGGATGACACCGGAAATACGGTGAAGGATGGACGTGTAAGCAGTGATAGGGAGTTTGATGGTCCTTAGGTCTAGGTTTACAGGTCGTTGGCTTTTCACGGCTTTTTTTCACACTGAAGAGCCCTAACACTCAGGGCAAGTTGTTGGGAAGTGTACTGGTCAGGTACCCACTACCCAGGAAGTGACCAACCCCGTTGAATCGGGCCTGAAAGCCCCTGGCGGTCGGACGCCGAGTATAGACAGTTAGCCAACTAATGACAACGCGCAGACCCTGTCCCAAGGGTGGATTGCTTTAGCCCGATAATTGGCGTAAATGGCCCGTAATTTCGACGAAAACCATGGGTTAAAGCCTTCTGCCACAAGACTTTTGGCAAATTGACTTTAGAATTTATCTCACTATAGTGATGCGGGCCCTGCGTGGGGGGTCTGTCTGATGATTTGAAGCATAATTAGGAGGCCACATGGCTGATAAAAAAGCGCAGTTGATCATCGAGGGCGCAGCCCCCGTCGAGCTGCCCATTCTGACCGGCACCGTTGGTCCCGATGTTATCGACGTACGCGGCCTGACTGCCACCGGACGCTTCACATTCGACCCAGGCTTCATGTCCACCGCTTCATGCGAATCGAAGATCACCTACATCGACGGTGACAACGGCATTCTCCTGCATCGCGGCTACCCGATCGAACAGCTGGCCGAGCAATCGGACTACCTGGAAACCTGCTACCTGCTGCTTAACGGCGAACTGCCAACCGCCGAGCAAAAGGCCGAATTCGTCGTCACCGTGAAGAATCACACCATGGTGCACGAGCAACTCAAGACCTTCTTCAACGGTTTCCGTCGCGACGCCCACCCGATGGCCGTCATGTGTGGCGTGGTCGGTGCTCTCTCGGCGTTCTACCACGATTCCCTGGACATCAATAACCCGCAGCACCGGGAAATCTCCGCGATCCGCCTGGTCGCCAAGATGCCGACACTGGCCGCGATGGTTTACAAGTACTCCATGGGTCAACCCATGATGTACCCGCGCAACGACCTCAGCTACGCCGAAAACTTCCTGCACATGATGTTCAACACGCCGTGCGAGATCAAACCGATCAGCCCGACGCTGGCGAAGGCCATGGACCGGATCTTCATCCTCCACGCCGACCACGAACAGAACGCCTCGACGTCCACCGTGCGCATGGCAGGTTCGTCGGGCGCCAACCCGTTCGCCTGCATCGCAGCGGGTATCGCCGCACTCTGGGGTCCTGCCCACGGTGGCGCGAACGAAGCCGTGCTGACCATGCTCGATGAGATTGGCGATGTGTCCAACATCGACACCTACATCGCCAAGGCCAAAGACAAGAACGATCCGTTCAAGCTGATGGGCTTCGGTCACCGGGTTTACAAGAACCGCGACCCGCGCGCCACCGTGATGAAACAGACCTGCGACGAAGTCCTGCGCGAGTTGGGCATCACCAACGACCCGCAGCTCGAACTGGCCATGCGTCTCGAAGAGATCGCCCTGACCGATCCTTATTTCATCGAACGCTCGCTGTACCCGAACGTCGACTTCTACTCAGGCATCATCCTCAAGGCAATCGGCATCCCGACCAGTATGTTCACCGTGATTTTCGCCCTGGCGCGAACCGTCGGCTGGATCTCTCACTGGAAGGAAATGCTCTCCAGCCCTTACAAGATCGGCCGTCCACGCCAGCTGTATACCGGTGAAGTGTCCCGCGACATCGTTCCGCTGGCCGAGCGCAAGTAACTCGACAGCAACCGCGAAGACGCAAAAAAAGGCTGCCCTCGGGCAGCCTTTTTGGTGTGTGGCTTTAGCGTCGCAAGCGGAACCGATCAGTTCTTCTCGGCTCGTTCCTTCAGCGCTTTAAGCGTGTTGAACGGCGCATCCACCACGAACTTGTTCGCCAGCCAGGAGGGCACGCTGCCGCCAGGCTCGGTGTGCACCTGATAGGTGACCTCGGTCAGGTTGTCGCCCTTGGGCACGAACTTCCAGAACCCCTCAACCTGCGCCACCCGCACAAACCCCTTCTCTTCCGGGATGTACTTGGGCTCGCCTTCCAGCTCGCGGGTGACGCTGCCATCTGCGCCTTCCACCGTCGTCACCTTCAGCACCGAATCCCGGGGCGTGACCGGCCACGGCGTGTTGAACTGGGAATAGGTCCAGGTCTTGTCGCCCTCGTGTTTAAGGATCTTCTGCAGCTTGCACTCGTGGATCCACGCGCAGGCGGCGGCCACGTCTTCCTGCAACGCCTTGAGCTTGCCAATACCCGCCTTGATGGTCGTCACGCCCTGATAGGCCTTGTACTGCGAACCGGGCACCTCGCTGAGCGAGACTTTGATACCGTCCTCGTTCTTCGCGACTTTCCACTCCTCAGCCTGGGCTGAAGCCGCCACCCATACAGTCAATCCCAATCCGAAAGCAAAGCGGTACAGCGAACTCATAGGTTGTTCCTTATTGTTGAAGTTCAGTCGTACCCCGGCCGCGATTCACGCCACCGAAGTCATCTTTTCCCACCAGCCAATCAGACGAATCGCATCCTCGGGGCCAGTGCCACACACCTCAGGCTCAGCTGAAAACTGACCACACACCGCCGGTCTCCCCGGCTGCCCGAATATGCCGCAGAGCATGTCCACCGACAAATGCAGACAGCGCATGCCCGCAGGTTTGCCGTTGGGCATGCCGGGTATCGGTGAGGTAATGGACGGCGCGATGCAGCAAGCGCCGCAGCCTGGACGGCATTCCATGAAAAGAACCTGTGAGGCAGTGAGGACGATGGCCGGATCTTACGCGCTAAAACACACGTTTGAAAATCTGGCGACGGGACAGCGTAATAGGTGCATCACTTCTTAAATGTGAAATCCAGTGCGGCGCCTTCCACGTCCTTGCGCGCCTCGTTGCGCAACTGGAGGTCCATTTCGTTGCTCAGCAGACGGCCTTGCATCTGGAAGTCCGGGTCGGCGTTCGCATCAGGGAACATCTTGGGCAGCAACGGCTTGGCGCCCGGGGACTGGGCTCTGGACTTCGACGCCGCGGTGATCACATTAGCCGGCGGGGTCAGTTGTTTGACCATCTCGGGCGGCAGGCTAAGGTCCAGCGGGACTTTGTTCAGCTTGGTTTCCTTGACCACCTGAGACGCCGATTTGCTCTTGCTGACCACCGGGGCACGCCGGGCGACTTCGGCATTATCCGCTTTAAGCTTGGCGGATTTGGCGTTGGCGCCTGGGGCCCTATCCTCGGCAGTTTTGACATCGGTGACTGTCCGCGGCGCTCCACCCGATGCCTTGCCCGACGCAACAACCGGCACGGTCGTGATATTCGGCGTTAGTGCATGGACCGCTGGAGCGTCCGCAGCAGGCTTGTCCGCCAGCGCAGGAGCGGGCTCGGGCTCTGAGGCGGGCTTCGCTGCTTTAGCAGCTTCGGCTGGCGCAGCGGTACCCGCAGCAGGCGCAGAGGCGGTGGCTTTCGCCGGTGGAGCGGGCGTCTTATCGGCATCACAGGCGCTCAGCAACACCAGCAACATCACACTTATACAACGCAGTGATTTCATAGTCTGAACGGCAGTCAGTAAGACAGGGACCATATGCTGGCCCTTTGCACGGCGGCTGACAAGCTGGCTTGTCCGCCTCCCCCGATAGTATTGAAAGCTGGTGACATTACGAGTTCACCAGGATTGCCCGGCATCCTGGCATAACTGCTTGGCCAGCATGCCCACGGTCATCAACGCCCTCTCCGCTTCACGGTTCCACGGCAGCCCGCAGTTCAGGCGAATGCAATGGTTGAACTGCTCGGTGTTACTGAAGATCAGGCCCGGCGCGATGCTGATGCCCTGCTCCAGCGCGCGCACGTGCAACTCCTGGGTGTTCACCCGTCCCGGCAGACTGATCCACAGAATGAACCCGCCCGCAGGCCGGCTGATCTGCGTGCCTTCGGGAAACATCTGCTGCACCGCCAGTTGAAACGCGCTGAGATTCTTGCGGTGCTCCTGACGGATAAAGCGTAAGTGCCGGTCATACCCGCCGTTTTCAAGGTAGGACGCTACTGCCATCTGCGTCACGCTGCACGCTGAGTGGGTGCTGAAGGTTTGCAGGCGCTGGATTTCCGCCTGGTATTTCCCGGCAATCATCCAGCCGATTCGCACCCCCGGCGACAGGGTCTTGGAGAAGCTGGAGCAGTAGATGACATGGCCCAGCCGGTCGAAGGCCTTTAACGCTTTGGTCTTGTTCTGCTCGTACATCAACTCGCCGTAGATGTCGTCCTCGATGATCTGAATGTCAAAGTCCGACGCCAGGCGCAGCAGGTGTTTCTGCCGCTCTTCCGGCATCGTGCTGCCCAGCGGATTGCTCAGACGCGACGTCATCACCAGCGCCTTGATCGACCACTGATTGGCCGCCAGTTGCAGCGCTTCCAGACTGATACCGGTGTTGGGGTCGCTGGGGATTTCGATGACTTTCAGGCCGAGCAGATCGGCCAGTTGCAGCAGGCCGTAGTACGTCGGGGATTCTGCCGCGATCAGGTCGCCCGGGCTGGTCAGCACCCGCAGCGACATCTGCAGCGCATCGACGCAGCCGTGGGTGATCACCACTTCCGAGGGATCGATTACCACGCCGGCGTCGCGCATGCGAATGGCCACCTGCCGACGCAGCGGCTCGAAGCCGGGGCTGAACATGTAATTGAACGCCCGAGGGCTCTGAAAGCGGGTGACCTTGGCCAGTTGCTGATGCAACGCGCGCAGGGGTAAGTAATCGATATGCGGCACCGCAGCGCCGAATGCGAACACCCCTTCCCGCCGGGCCTCGACCAATACCTGTTGAATGATGCTGGCGCGGGTGACCAGGCCGGGGCGCTCCACCCGAGCAATATCGGGGGTCGCCGCGGTGAGGGCCGGGGTTTGATGGACGTAGTAACCGGACTGCGGCCGCGCGCGGATCAACCCCTGATCTTCAAGGTTGGCGTAGGCCTGCAGGACGGTGGCATGACTGACGTTGAGCTGGGAGCTCATCTTGCGCACCGAGGGCACGCGCTCGCCTGGCTGATACACGCCCCGGCGAATGTCTTCGGCCAGCTGCTGGGCGATGCGTTGGTACAGCAACAGACTGGTCATTTCGCGTCCCTCGATCCCATGCTCTGATCATGTGTGCGGCGATCAACATGGAAGGATCACCGGAACAGTTCAGAAGTGTACGGTGACAGTTCCTGTTCCGGCTAGAGGGTGCGTTGTTTGAATAGTGAGATTGACTGCCTGGATAGGTTCTGTAGGAGCCGGCTTGCTGGCGAATCCGGCAGATCACGCGTCCTCTATGGCGTGTGATCAAATGCGTTCGCCAGCAAGCCGGCTCCTACAGACTGCGCGGCCGCAAAACCCTGCAAGGCCGACAAAAACACGACACGTTGAAAAGCCAGGCCGGCGCTGCCATTCCTCTCAACGGGGCGGGCTGAGGTGGCCCTTGTCGTCCGAGAAGACAATTTCCACACGGCGGTTCTGTGCACGACCGCTTTCGGAAGTGTTTGCGTCCACCGGGTACTGATCGCCGTAACCTTCGACCTGAATGCGGTCTTCCTCGATGCCCAGATCAGACAGCACGTCAGCGACGGACTGTGCCCGGTCTTTCGACAGCGCGAGGTTTTCCTGAGCGTCGCCGGTGCTGTCGGTATAGCCCTCGATCCGCACCACGCGCTTGGGATTGAATTGCAGGAACTGCACGACCTTCAGCACCGTGCGATTGGCCGAGCTTTTCAGTTCGGCGCGGCCGGTATCAAAGAGCATGTCGCCGAGTGTCATCACCAAACCGCGCTCGTTCTGCTGCGTCGACAGGCTGATCACTTGATCTTCGGCCCACTTGCCCTGTTGCTGCGCGCCGGCCAGCTTGGCTTCACGCAAGGCCAATTGCAGGCGTTGACGTTCCAGCTCCAGTCGCGCGAGCTTTTCCTGATTCAGCAGCAGCTTGCTGTGCTCCCGGGCGATCGCGCTGTAGCGGCTGCTCAGGTACGCGTAATGACTGACGTCGTCAGCGCTGCCGATATAGCTCGACAGGCGCTCGGCCCGGCCCAGCAGCTCGCCGGCGCGAATCACATCCTTCGGCGCGCTGCGCAAGACGTTGGTGTCTTCCTTGACCTTCTGGTAATCGGCAATGGCGCCCTGCAACGCCTGGTCACTGTTCTGATGGCCGGCGCAGCCGGCAAGACCGGCACTGGCCAGCAACAGGCCGACACTGAGGCTTCGCGCAACGGTATTCATTGGCCAGCCCCCAACTGCTTGCGCAGACGCTCGAGGCGGGTGTTGACCTGAGCCACCTGCGCTTCGCTCTTCTGCGTCAGCACACGGGCTTCGGCCAGACGCGCGTCCAGCTCGGCCTGTTCCGCCTGCATGCGTGCATCCTTGTAGGACTTGTCCGCGATGTCGGCGCGGGCCTGGGTCAGCTTCGTCTGCGCTGTCACCAGGTCCGGCTCTTCATCGGTAGCGCCGACCGCTGTGGCCTGGGCGACAGCCTGCTCGGTGAGTTTGAGTTGTTCGGTGGGCGCCGGGTCGTTGGCACAGCCGACGAGGGCGGCGAGCACGACAGCGGCGAATACAGGCTGGATTTTCAAAAGAAAGCTCAAAACACATTCCTACTGATGGAGGGCGCTACCGGACTGCTGCAACTGAATTTTCCACAGGTCCAGATTGCGCGTGACGGCTTCACTGGCGCGACCGGAAGCCGCCAATTCTGTCATTTTTTTCGCCAGCTGTCCGCGCAGCCATGGATCGTTGCAGGCAGAGTTGAACGACAGCGCCAGATAAAAGCCCGGGCGATCGAGGGGCATGGGCTGGGTTTGCAGGTCTTTGGCGATGTCCAGCGCCTGGGTCACTGCCATCCCCGCATAGCGACCGGCAAGGACGAACTCGACCTGCCCTGCCGCCAGTGTCTGAAAAGCCTGAGGGAGACTGGCCTGCTTCTCCAGCTTCAAGTGCGCCTTGATCGCCTCATCGAACCCAACGGTTACCCGGGTCTTTTCAGACATGGCGCCGGGATGGCTCTGCAGATCGGCCAGCGAATTGAAGGGCTGCTCATGGCCGTTTCGAGTCCAGACCATGATTTCGTTCTGGGCGATGGGCGGATGGACGAAATCCAGGGATTCCAGCTCGGCGCTGTTGAGTGGCGTGTCCGCCAGCATGTCCATGCGCCCGCTGCGCACTTCTTCCAGTGCCTGACTGCGCTTGCCGCCATACAGCAGCTCGACCTTGACGCCGATCTGCTGCGCGACCTCCTTGAGTAGGTCGGCATTGGCGCCCATCAGGTGTTTCGGGTCCTGGGGGTCGCGCCACAGGTACGGCGGCGCGTCCGGGCTGCCGGTGACGATCAACCGGTCACACTTGCCCGCCGACCAAGCCAGCGACGGCAGCAACAGCAACCCGCCCAGCAGTGAAGCCAGCGTCTGCTTTGGCGACAACATGACAACGTCCTTTTTGAGCCCATAAAAAACCCCGCCAGCTCCGACTGCTTCGGCGCTGACTCATCGAATGAACGATGATCAGCGCTGGCGGCAGCCCGAACGAACGGGTTCTCTTTATAAGTCAGGGAAGTGGATTAGACCAGCTTCTCCAACTCGGGGATCGCTTCGAACAGATCCGCCACGAGGCCATAATCGGCGACCTGGAAGATCGGCGCTTCTTCGTCCTTGTTGATCGCAACGATCACTTTGGAGTCCTTCATGCCGGCCAGATGCTGGATCGCGCCGGAAATGCCGACCGCGATGTACAGCTGCGGCGCGACGATCTTGCCGGTCTGCCCGACCTGCATGTCGTTGGGCACGAAGCCTGCGTCGACGGCCGCACGGGAAGCACCAACGGCCGCACCCAGCTTGTCAGCCAGGGTGTACAGGTGCTTGAAGTTGCCGCCGTTCTGCATGCCGCGGCCGCCGGACACGACGATCTTGGCAGCGGTCAGCTCAGGACGGTCGGACTTGGCCAGCTCTTCGCTGACGAAGGACGACTTGCCGGCGTCATGGGCTGCGCTGACGGCTTCAATCGAAGCAGAACCGCCCTCGGCCGCCACCGCGTCAAAGCCGGTCGCACGAACCGTGATGACTTTCACGGCAGCCGACGACTGAACGGTCGAAATAGCGTTACCCGCATAGATCGGGCGCTTGAAGGTGTCACCGCTTTCCACCGAGATGATCTCGGAGATCTGATCGACGTCCAGGTGCGCCGCGACACGCGGCAGGATGTTCTTGCCATTGGAAGTCGCAGCGGCCAGCACATGGCTGTAAGCCGAAGCCAGCTCGACAACCAGCGGGGCAACGTTTTCGGGCAGCTGGTGCTCGTAGGCGGCGTTGTCAGCCACGAGGACCTTGGACACGCCTGCGATTTTTGCAGCTGCTTCGCCGACGGCAGCGATGTTATGACCGGCGACCAGAACGTGGATGTCACCACCGATTTTTGCGGCAGCGGCAACGGTATTCAGAGTGGCGGGAGCGATTGCGCCGTTTTCGTGCTCAGCGATAACCAGGGTCGTCATCAGATCACCTTCGCTTCGTTTTTCAGTTTATCAACCAGTTCAGCAACCGACTTGACCTTGATGCCTGCGCTGCGGGCAGCCGGGGCTTCAACTTTCAGGGTCTTGTTGGTGGACGCCGTCGAAACACCCAACGCATCAGGCGTCAGCACTTCGAGGGGCTTCTTCTTGGCTTTCATGATGTTTGGCAGCGACGCGTAGCGCGGCTCGTTCAGACGCAGGTCGGTGGTGACGATGGCCGGCAGCCTGAGGGAGACGGTCTGCGCGCCGGCGTCGATTTCACGGGTGACGTTGACGCTGTCGCCGGACACCTCGACTTTGGAGGCGAAGGTGCCCTGGGCATAACCGCTCAGCGCAGCCAGCATCTGGCCGGTCTGGTTGTTGTCACTGTCGATCGCCTGCTTGCCGAGAATGACCAGCTGCGGCTGCTCTTTATCGACAACGGCCTTGAGCAACTTGGCCACGGCCAGGGAGGTCAGTTCGTCAGCGGATTCCACGAGGATGGCGCGATCGGCACCCAGTGCCAGCGCGGTACGCAGTTGCTCCTGAGCGGTGGTCGGGCCGATGGAAACGACAACGATCTCGGTCGCAACGCCTTTCTCTTTCAGGCGGACGGCTTCTTCTACCGCGATTTCGCAGAAGGGGTTCATCGACATTTTAACGTTGGCGAGATCGACGCCGGAGTTGTCCGCTTTGACGCGAACCTTGACGTTGTAGTCGACCACTCGTTTGACAGCTACAAGAACCTTCATGGATTCCTCGTTTCTCTCCGGTGAAAAGAAATCGCCAGGCCTTGCCCGGCGATGGGTACTCGTCAGTGTAAAGAACACCTGTGAAAACAACGTATTCGCGGTTGCTGAATGCTCATGTCAGCAAAAGCGGCCACGCCAGGGCGGCAATCCAAGCCAGACGTTGATCGCCCGTGTAAACTGCAGCGCGCCGCCGGCGTAGTACTGGTGGTGGTGCTGACGGTGGCGCGGGGGCGCTGCTCACGTTGCTTTTACCGGTGTTCTGCTACCGACGGTCTGTGCGCCGCTGTAAAACAATCCGGGGCTGACGAACGACCCGGCGCGAGCGCAAAACCGCCCGTATCTTGACCGCAACGCCGGGTCGGGTCAATACGACATAAACGCCAGTCACAAGCCGTCTCACCATGATTTATCAGGGTTTCGGCCGATTCAAACAAACGTTTGTATTGGACCTGCGAGGTGGTGTAGATATAATGCGCGCCTTCAAGATGACACCCGGGCTGAAGACCCTCCCGGTGTCGGTTTTAGCCATCTATAAAAATACGCCTAAAAAATACGCCGTTGAGCCTTGAGTAGGAGATAGCCTGTGGAACGCGAATTTATGGAGTTCGACGTCGTCATCGTCGGAGCCGGGCCCGCCGGGCTGTCTGCCGCTTGCCGCCTGAAACAGAGAGCCGCTGACGCCGGTCAGGAAATCAGCGTCTGCGTGGTGGAAAAAGGCTCCGAAGTCGGTGCTCATATCCTCTCCGGTGCGGTGTTCGAACCCCGCGCCCTCAACGAGCTGTTCCCCGACTGGAAAGCCCTCGGCGCACCGCTCAACACACCCGTCACACGTGACGACATCTATGTGCTGACCGGCGCCGATGCCAGCCAGAAAGTGCCAGGCGCGTTCGTGCCCAAGACCATGCACAACGAAGGCAACTACATCATCTCCCTGGGCAACCTGTGCCGCTGGCTGGCGCAGCAGGCCGAGAACCTCGGCGTGGAAATCTACCCGGGCTTCGCGGCTCAGGAAGCGCTGATCGATGAGAACGGCGTGGTGCGCGGGATTCTTACCGGTGATCTGGGCGTCGACCGTGAAGGCAATCCGAAAGAAGGCCTGTACACCCCCGGCATGGAGCTGCGCGGCAAGTACACGCTGTTCGCCGAAGGCTGCCGTGGCCACATAGGCAAGCAACTGATCAACCGTTTCAACCTCGACAGCGAAGCAGACGCCCAGCATTACGGCATCGGCCTGAAGGAAATCTGGGAAGTCGATCCGGCCAAACATCAGCCTGGTCTGGTGGTGCACACCGCCGGCTGGCCGCTGGAGGTCATGGGCACCGAAAACACCGGCGGCTCTTTCCTTTACCACCTGGAAAACAATCAGGTCGTGGTCGGGCTGATCGTCGACCTGTCCTACGCCAACCCGTACCTGTCGCCCTTCGATGAATTCCAGCGCCTCAAGCACCACCCGGTCCTGAAGCAATACCTGGAAGGCGGCAAGCGCATCAGCTACGGCGCGCGCGCCATCTGCAAGGGCGGGCTGAATTCGCTGCCGAAGATGGTCTTCCCCGGCGGCGCGCTGATCGGCTGCGACCTGGGCACGCTGAACTTTGCCAAGATCAAGGGCAGCCACACCGCCATGAAGTCGGGCATGCTCGCCGCGGAAGCGGTGGCAGATGCGCTGTTCGCCGGCAACGAGGGTGGCGATGCGCTGAACGGCTACGTGGAAGGTTTCAAGGCCAGCTGGCTGCATGAAGAGCTGTTCGCCAGCCGTAACTTCGGGCCCGCTGTTCACAAGTTCGGCGCGATCTTCGGTGGTGCGTTCAACTTCATCGACCAGAACCTGTTTGGCGGCACGATCCCCTTCACCCTGCACGACACCACGCCGGACTACGCGTGCATGAAGCTGGCGGCCGACTCGAAGAAGATCGACTACCCGAAACCTGACGGCAAGCTGAGCTTCGACAAGCTGAGCTCGGTGTTTATCTCCGGCACCAACCACGAAGAAGAGCAGCCGTGCCACTTGAAGCTGAAGGATCCGAGCATCCCGATCAGCGTAAACCTGCCCAAGTGGGATGAGCCTGCTCAGCGGTACTGCCCGGCGGGGGTTTACGAGGTGGTGACCCAGGAAGACGGCGCGAAACGCTTCCAGATCAACGCGCAGAACTGCGTTCACTGCAAAACCTGCGACATCAAGGATCCGTCGCAGAACATTACGTGGGTAGCACCGGAAGGCGCAGGCGGCCCCACCTATCCCAATATGTAAATTGTAGGAGCGCGCTTGCCCGCGATGGCGGTGTATCAGTCAACTCATCATCGACTGACAAAACGCAATCGCGGGCAAGCGCGCTCCTACAGGTTCCATTGCGCCGCATTCTTTGCCGGTAGCCCTTATGGTTTCAGCCTCACCCTCACGCTGATACCTTCAGCCGCTCGCCCTCTTCCCCCGGATTGCGCTCGAAGTAGCGTTTGTACTCGCGGCTGAATTGCGATGTGCTCTGGTACCCGACCCTGTGCGCCACTTGCGCCACCCCCATACCCTCGCCGATGAGCATCTGCTGTGCCTTGAGCAGCCGCACGCGTTTGAGGTACTGCACCGGCGACAGCAAGGTGCTGCGCTTGAAATGCTCATGAAAGGTCGAGGCGCTCATATTGGCGCAGCGCGCCAGATCCTCGACGCTCAAGGCCTGATCGTAATGGTCGCGCAGGTGCTGCAGCGAGGCTGCAATGCGCGCGAAGTGGCCGGTCTGTTCGACCAGTGCCCGCAGCACTCCAGCCTGTGGACCACGCAGCGCGGCGTACACCACCTCCCTGACCCGAGCCTGCCCCATCACTTGCGCGTCCAGCGGATCGTGCAGGCAGCGCAGCAGCCGCTCGACACTCTCGCGCATCGGCGCATCCAGCTCGGCGGACGTCATCGATTCCGGCGTCTGCGCCTTGACCTTCACATTGGGCGCCTCGCCCATGGCCTGCACCAGCTCGCCCAGCAGCGCGCGATCGATGGACACCGCGACGCCATACATGGGCGCCTGGGCCGTGGCGAAGGTTTCGCACATGAACGGCACCGACAACGCCTGCACCAGGTAGTGACCGGCGCCGTATTCCAGCGTACGTGGGCCCAGGCGCGCGAGCTTGCTGCCCTGGGCGATGATCACCAGGCTGGGTTCGTAGATCTGCGGGCTGCTGGCGACGTAGTAATCCCAGGACATCGCCTGCACGCCCGGCACGAGGGTGTCGACGAAACCCGGGCGCGGCGCCAGGGGCTTGATGAGGGAGACCAACTGGGCGTTGGCGTCGGAATGGGAAAGAGGAGACATGGGCAGCCATACAGAGGATTTGACACCGCCATCATCGCAGATCAGCTGCGCGCCGCCCTACTGTAAATGTGAAATCCGGAGGATCAGGCATGACAGGCGGAGGAATGACCATGGCCGGAGATGCCCTCGCTGCGGACAATGCACCGCCTCAACCGTTATCGTTTTTGCGAGGTTCTTCATGTACACAGCCATCGGTTACGCCGCCCAGTCCTCAACCGCTCCCCTCGCCCCCATGACGTTCAGCCGCCGCAGCCCGCGGCCGGACGACGTGGCCATCGAGATTCTCTACTGCGGCGTCTGCCACTCCGATATCCACCAGGCGCGCAACGAGTGGGGCATCGCCGTGTACCCGCTGATGCCGGGCCACGAGATCGTCGGCAAAGTCACCGAAGTCGGCGCCAACGTCAGCAAGCACAAAGTCGGTGATCTGGTCGGCGTCGGCTGCATGGTCGATTCCTGCCGTCAGTGCGAAGCCTGCGCCCGGGACCTTGAGCAGTATTGCCTCGAAGGCGCGACCATGACCTACGCCACGCCAGACCGCGTCGACGGCAGCAACACCATGGGCGGCTATTCCAACAGCATCGTGGTCAGCGAGCACTTCGTCGTGCGTATCCCGGAAAAACTCGACCTGGCCGCCGCCGCACCGATCCTGTGTGCCGGCATCACCACCTACTCGCCGCTCAAGCACTACGGCGTCAAGGCCGGTGACAAGGTGGGTGTGCTGGGCATGGGCGGCCTGGGCCATATGGGCATCAAGTTCGCCAAGGCCATGGGCGCGGAAGTGACGCTGTTCACCCGTTCGGCGAGCAAGGCAGAAGAAGGTCGCCGTCAGGGCGCCGATCACGTGATCGTTTCGACCGACGCCGAGCAGATGAAAGCCGCTGCCGGTCATTTCGACTTCCTGCTGGACACCATTCCGGTGCAGCACGACCTGAACCCCTACCTGGAAACCCTGCGTTTCGACGGCGTGCACATCCTCGTCGGTCTGATCGAACCCGTCGACCCGGCGCTGCATGCCGCCAACCTGGTGATGAAGCGCCGCGTGCTGGCGGGCTCACTGATCGGCGGCATCGCCGAGACTCAGGAAGTGCTGGATTTCTGCGCCGAGCACGGCATCACCTGCGACATCGAGATGCTCGATATCAAGAACATCAACGAGGCGTACACCCGCATGATTGCGGGCGATGTGAAGTACCGTTTCGTGATTGATATGGCCACGTTGAAGGCCTGATCACCGGTTCGCCCCGCGCAATGCGGGGCGAACGGCGACCCTACTACAACGAGCGCTCGAGCCACTCCGGCTGGAGCGCCGATTCAGCATGAGGCGCCTCATGCTGAATCGGGTGCAGCGCTGGCCTCGGCGATCCCATGGGCCAATGGGGCAACCTCGCCTGGGGCATGCTTGCGTGCCTTGACCACCGTCACCGTGGGCTTGGCGACCACCGCATTAGCAATGGCTTTCAGTGCTGTTGCCTGCTTCGCAGCGCGCAGGCTCGCGGGCGAAGGCTTCACCGCCGACGGGGCGGCCACTTCCATCTGTGCGGCTGGCGAGCTACCTCCGTCTTCGCGCTGGCGCAGCATTTCGCTGGCAACTTCACGTACCTTGCCTACCCCCTGCAGCAACGTGAGACTTACGTGAATGTCGTGCTTCAAGTGGCTGATGTAGTGCCGGGTCTCATCGATCTGAAGTTGCAACTCAACCAAAGCTGCCTCAAGCCGTGAGAGAGTGGCCCGCAGCTTCGTCTGCTTTTTCCGTTTTGCGTTTGGCGTGTAGTCGAGACGGTCCCGCTGCTTGCCAAGCTTTTTTTCCACCTTGTTGCGCTTTTTTTCGAACCTGGAAAGCTTCTTTTCAGCATCAGCGAGGGCTTGTCCACAGGCTTGCTCAAAATGCTCCAGCAAAATGGTGGTGAGTTCCTGAAGCAGCAGCAGCGGTGTGAGCTGTATTTTTTTTCGACTCGCCATAACATCCCCCCTTTTCGAATCAAGCGTGCCTTGGCCGGACGGCCCATGGCCTCTGAACAGTTAAGACCGCGGGTCGGGGTTATGGTTGGGCCGATCACGGACCGATTTCTCTATCTCCTCACCTGCAGGCGCTTTCCGGGTTTTCAACTGCCCGTGATTGCCGTCCGGCGCTTTAACGTTTCGCCCGTTTCCCCCCTCCTGCTCTGCGCAGTGACGCCCTACCCACCCAACTCCGCCGACAGCCGTGCCGCCGCGTCCTTGATGATCGGCACCAGGTCGGCCATCTTTTCCAAAGGCATGTACGGCACGGTGCTGGCGATACTGATGCCAGCGACGATCTGTTTGCTGGCGTCACGCACCGGCGCCGCCACACAGCGGATCGACGGCTCGTTGTCTTCCAGATCGAATGCATAACCGCCCCGCACGTACTCGTGCATGCGCGCCTGCACCTGCTCCCAGGTCTGCTCTTCATGGGCCGGCCACAGCGGGTTTTTGCCGGTGGTCGGCACACTGATTTCGTACAGCCGTTGCCATTCGCTTTCCGGACTGTCCAGCAGCAACGCCTTGCCGATGCCGGTACGCGCCAACGGCATGCGATGGCCTACCCGCGAACGCATCTCCGGACCATTGCGGCCGGGATTCTTGTGCAGGTACAAGACCTCGTCGCCATCGCGCATCGCCAGGTGCACGGTGTCGCCGGTGAGCGCCGACAGTTCGTCGAGAAAGGGTCTGGCCAGCACCAGCAGCGGCACTTCTTCCTGGGCCTGAAACCCCAGCTCGATCAACCTGGGCCCCAGCACGTAACCCGTTTGCGGCAACACTCGCAGGTAACGCTCCTCCACCAGACAGCTGGCGAGCCGGTGGGTGGTACTGCGGGTGGTGCCGATCAGCCGGGCGATTTCCTTGAGGTCGCGAGCGCCGCTGGCGACCGCATGAATCACGCCCAGGCCGCGAATCAGCGTTTGCGTGCCGGTGGGTGCAGGGTCTTTGCCAGTGACGGCGGTGTCGGATGCATCTTGCATGGCGCGCCTTATCGAATCAGAAAACCGGCGACATTATCGTCGCGAGCCTTGAAGCCTGCCAGCGCTGCACAGCATCTGCACAAAATCTGCTCCGCGTCTGCACAGGCTCATGACAACTCGATGCGTTCCACCTCGCCCGCCAAGAGGATGTAGGACACGCCCCAAGCAGCGCCAGAACGGCGATGTCAGTGAGCGCCAGCGCAAAGCAATCACCCGACGCCAGCAGGCCTGACTCCATGACTCATATAGCAAACGATGCCCCGGCGAAGGTTCAAGTTCAACAAGCTCCGTAGAAGCCTGTGTATGTAAGGGCATGAAAAAACACCGCACGGAAATCCATGGCCGGGGGCGGCTGGATATCTCAAGGGCGGGGTGCAATACAACACTGCAGGTCATTCCGAGGTAGCAGTCGACACTGGACTGAACAGCTCGAATGTTCACGTCATGACCCAGGACGCCACAACTCGTGAAACTTTGTGGCGTGTCCTATGATTGCTCGGTCAACAAAAAAATGGGCATCACCACCTAATCCAGTGTGTTTTTGCCATTCGCTTGCGATGTAGTTCCCGGCGCTTACGAAGTATCGCTTGCCGTGGCCAGCACTGATGGAAGTTGCGCCATCAAAACAAGTGCGCCAGCGGACCGTTTCGCACTTGTGCGCCCGAAGCCCATTACTGCTCATAACGCAAGTGCCGCAGGGTAAGCCAGCAGCCAGAAGTCGCCGAAGTCGCCGAAGTCCCAAGGTTCTCTTACGCCAAGTTACTGGACATGGCGCACTACAACATAAGGGCTACAGCCCATGCAGCCAGAATGATCATCTCCAAGCGCCCCACTGATCTGGGCGCCCGGCATCACCTTGTCAAATACTACAACTGCGCGGTTACGGCGTGCTCAGAGGCTCGACTGGCGGAGAATGGCATCGTGGCATGGCTAAGTAATGGCTCAGCTAACGTTCCCGCTATTTATTACCTGAATACCGCCTTATTACATATCCCGCGTAGAACCTGTGACCAGCGGAGTTCGCCAAGAGTCCTGAGCTACATCAATTAAAAACGGCTGCTTTTTCGGCAACGGAACTAAAAGGCCACTACCCCGCAATGCACCTTAGTTGTGCCTTGACCTTCCCGATGCCTCATCACAGCGCCTTAAGCCTAATTACCTGCGTGGTTTCTAGCCGTTGGCTTTGTATCAAAACTGAAACAAATGAGTTGCCATACCGTCCAGAGCGGACTATTTTCTTACGGCGCTCACTAGGGAGCTAATAAATAAAAAGGTGTGCAGGGATGCGAAGGTTCAAGCCGTCCAATGCTGTCCGTTATTCCGTTAAACCCGCAACCACTACCGCACTTTGCGCGTTGTCTTTTACCTTTGGCTGCTCGGCTTATGCCGACTATGCAGAACAGGGGAAGTTAGGCGACGCAGCCAGTTGGCGCTCGGAAGAATTTCAGAGCGACTGGGGATTGGGCCGCATTCAGGCCGACCAGGCCTATGCGGCTGGTATCACCGGCAACGGCGTCAAAATCGGCGCGATGGACTCAGGATTCGACCCCTCACATCCCGAAGCCAGCCCTTCCCGCTACCATGCGGTAACGGCCAACGGCACCTATGTGGATGGTTCGCCCTTCAGCATCACGGGTGCCATCAACCCTAATAACGACACCCACGGCACGCACGTAACCGGGACCATGGGCGCGGCCCGTGATGGCGTTGGCATGCATGGCGTGGCGTACAACGCGCAAATCTACGTGGCCAACACCAACCAGAGCGACAGCTTCCTGTTTGGCCCGAACCCAGACCCGCAGTACTTCAAGGCGGCCTATGGCGCGCTGGCCGATGCCGGTGTGCGGGCGATTAACAACAGTTGGGGTAGCCAGCCGCCGGATGTGACCTACGCGACGTTGCAAGGCGTGCAGGCCGCCTATGCCCAGCATTACAACCGGGGCACCTGGCTGGATGAAGCGGCTGACGTGTCGCGCAAGGGCGTGATCAACGTCTTCAGTGCGGGCAATACTGGCTATGCCAACGCCAGTGTGCGTTCTGCGCTGCCGTATTTCGAGCCAGACCTGGAAGGCCACTGGCTGGCGGTGTCTGGCCTGGATAGTGCCAATGCCCAGCGCTACAACCAGTGCGGCATTGCCAAATATTGGTGCATCACCACACCCGGGAGGCTGATCAACAGCACCGTGCCTGGCGGCGGCTATGCGCTCAAGTCCGGTACGTCCATGGCCGCGCCCCATGCCACGGGCGCATTGGCACTGGTGATGGAGCGCTACCCGTACATGAACAACGAGCAGGCCTTGCAGGTGCTGCTCACCACCGCGACCCAGCTCGATGGTTCGGTCACCCAGGCGCCCAATGGGGCTGTAGGCTGGGGTGTCGTCAACCTGGAGCGGGCCATGCGCGGCCCAGGCCAGTTGCTGGGCACCTTCGATGCCACCCTGGGCGCCGGCCAGACCGATGTCTGGAGTAACGATATTTCTGATCGGGCGTTGATCCAGCGTCAGGCCGAGGACACTGCTGAACAGGCCGCCTGGCAGCAAACCCTGGTCAGCAGAGGTTGGCAGAACGGCGTGGCCAGCACCGCCAGCCAACAGGACCAGACCGACTACGCCGTGGGCACCGCCCGTGCGGCGGCAGCGGCTCAGCGCCAGTACGAAGGCAGCCTGATCAAGTCCGGCGCGGGCCGGTTGATCCTTGAAGGGAACAATACCTATCGCGGCGATACCCAGGTCAACGGGGGTGTGCTGTCGGTCAATGGCTCACTTACGTCCGCCGTGCAGGTCAATGCGGGGGGCACCCTGGGCGGCAATGGCCAGGTCGGTAACCTCACCGCGTTGAGCGGCGGACAGATTGCGCCGGGTAACTCCATCGGCACCTTGCAGGTCAACGGTGATTTAACCTTCGCGCCGGGCTCAACCTACGCGGTAGAGCTTTCGCCAACGGCCAGTGACCGCATTGTGGCCACCGGCAGTGCCACGGTGTCGGGGGCCAACATGACCCTGGCCCTGGACCCAACGCCGCTGGCCTTGAATGCCACGCCTGGCCAAACCCTGGTTGGCCGCCAGTACAACGTATTGCAAGCCGCCAATGGCGTGAACGGGCAGTTCGCTGCGGTCACCTCCAGCTACGCTTTCCTCGGCGGCCGGTTGGACTACGCCGCTAACGGCGTTGCGCTGAATATCGAGCGCACGGCGGCTTTCGACAGCGTGGCGCAAACCCCTAACCAGGCAGCAGTGGCCTCGGCCGCCGAGCAATTGGGCGCGGGCAACGCGGTGTATGAAAACCTGCTGCTCGCGCCAAGTGCCGCCTCGGCTCGGGAGAGCTTTCAGCAGCTGTCGGGGGAGATCTACCCGGCAGTCGCCACGCAGTTGATCAACGACAGCCGTTATGTACGTGATGCCGTTGGCGAGCGCCTGGGCGCCAGCGTGTTCGGTGCCGATGCCACTACCGCAGCGCAAGACAATGTGTGGTTCAAGGCCTTGGGCGCGTGGGGCAAAACGGATTCCCGTAGCGATACGGCTGGCTATACCTCGTCGATTAGCGGCGTGCTGGCGGGCGTCGACGGCAATGTCGGTGAAGCCACGCGCCTTGGCCTGGTAGGCGGCTACAGTGACAGCTCGGTCAATATGGGCTCGGGTACCCACTCCCGTGCATCGGTAGACAGCTACCATTTGGGCACCTACCTGGGTCATGAGATCGGCGCCTGGCGCCTGACCCTCGGCGGCGCCTACAGCTGGCACCGGATCGATGCCAACCGCGATGTACAGGTCGGCGGCGCCAGTGGCCGGGAAAAAACCAAGCACAATGCGCAAACCGCACAGGTATTCACCGAAGCGGCATACCGTATTCAGTTGCAGCCCGCAGTGCTTGAGCCCTTCGCTAACCTGGCCTATGTACACCTTGGCACTGATAACTTCACCGAGAAGGGAGATGCCGCAGCGCTCGCCTCCGGCAGCGATACCCGCGAAGCCGTGCTCGGGACGTTGGGTGTACGGGCGCTTAAAACCATCGCAATCAATGATCATCAGAAGCTGGACCTCTCCGGCAGCCTGGGCTGGCAGCACAACCTGAGCGACACCGATTCAGAGCAGCACATGGCCTTTGCGGCAGGCGGCAGTAGTTTTGGCATCGAAAGCTCGCCCCTGGTGCGTGACGCGGCCCTGGTGGGTGCCCATGCCCGCATGGCGCTGAGCCGTGAGGCCAGCGTTAGCCTGGACTACAACGGTCAACTGGCCAGCCGTGAAAAAAGCCACGGCATTGGCTTGAGCCTTAACTGGCAGTTCTAAACGCAAAGCGGCAGGGCGAGCCAGGCCTTCGCCCTCCGCTTTCATAAAGCTGAATGTTTCAACCTACCCATTGTTGGAAAAGAACGACGCGGACGCCAAGGCGGCATTCGCGCGGGGTTTTGTGTGCGCTAACTAAGGACAGTTGTATTTATGAAAAAGCCATCCACCACTCGACAGCTTGCTGTCAGCTCCATTCGGCACGCTATTGGGCAAGCCCATCGCGCTTCTTGCGGCGCCCTGGCCTGTTACCTGGCCACCCTCGGTGTAGCCCAGGCTGCGCCTTACGTAGAAGCCGGCCAGACCGGGAATGTCGCCAGTTGGCGCAGCCCGGAGTTCACTGCCCAATGGGGCCTGGGCGCGATCAACGCCGACCAGGCCTACGCGGCCGGTTACACCGGCAAGGGCGTGAAGTTGGGGATTTTCGATCAGCCGGTGTACGCACCGCACCCGGAATTCGCCAGCCCGGACAAAGTGATCAACCTGGTAACCAGTGGCATTCGCGAGTACACCGACCCCTATATTCCGGTAAAGGCCGGCGACGCCTTTCGTTACGATGGCACCCCTACCCCTGACTCCAACGGCCGGCTGGGTAACCACGGCACCCACGTAGGTGGCATCGCTGGCGGCAACCGTGACGGCGGGCCCATGCACGGCGTGGCTTTCAACGCCCAGATCATCAGCGCCGACAACGGCGACCCAGGCCCGGAAGACGGCATTGTGCTGGGCAACGACGGCGCGGTTTACCAGGCTGGCTGGAACGCGTTGGTCAGCAGTGGCGCGCGCATCATCAATAACAGCTGGGGCATTGGCATTACCGACCGCTTTGACCAAGGCGGTCGCGACCCGGCCTTTCCGCACTTCACCGTGCAGGATGCGCAGCTGCAGTTCAATCAGATCCAACAGATCCTCGGCACTCGGCCAGGGGGCGCTTACCAGGGCGCCATCGATGCCGCGCGCAGCGGCGTGGTGACCATTTTCGCCGCAGGCAACGACTACAACCTGAACAACCCGGACGCCATGGCCGGGCTGGGGTATTTCGTGCCAGAGATCGCCCCCAACTGGCTGACGGTTGCTGCCCTGCAGCAAAACCCCAACGCCACGGCCGCCGGCGCCACGCCTTACACCTTGAGCACCTTTTCTTCTCGCTGCGGCTACACGGCCAGCTTCTGCGTGTCGGCGCCAGGTACGCGGATCTACAGCTCCGTGCTTAACGGCACCAGCTTGCAAGACTTGACCGTGGGCTGGGCCAACAAAAACGGTACCTCCATGGCCGCGCCCCATGTGGCGGGCAGCATGGCGGTACTGATGGAGCGCTTCCCCTACATGACCGGCGCACAGGTGGCCGACGTGTTGAAAACCACTGCCACCGACCTCGGCGCGCCTGGCGTGGACGCGCTCTATGGCTGGGGCATGATCAACCTGGGCAAAGCCGTCAACGGCCCGAGCATTTTCGTCACCGAGGCGGATATTCCGGCTGAGTTTCGTATCAGCGGCGCCTATGGCGACAGCCAGTTCGTTGCCAACCTGCCGGGGGTAGGCGCGTTGGTCGATGCCGGTAAACCGACCCAGCGCCTCTGCAGCGGGCCACAATGCGGGCGGGACACGTGGAGCAACGACATATCCGGGCATGGCGGCTTGACCAAGACAGGTATCGGTACCTTGGTGATGACCGGCGCCAACACCTACAGCGGCCCAACCCTGGTCAATGAAGGGCGCCTGGCGATCAATGGTTCACTGGCCTCGGCAGTGACCGTCAACGACACCGGCATACTGGGCGGCAACGGCCGGGTCGCGTCCCTTGTCGCCAACCGTGGCGGTACGGTAGCGCCGGGCAATTCCGTGGGCACCTTAAACGTGGCGGGCGACCTTAACCTGGCGCCCGGCGCTGTGTATGCGGTGGAGTTGTCGCCCACTGGCAGCGACCGCATCATCGCCGGCGGACAGGCTACGGTCAGCGGTGCGACCATGGCCCTCTCGCTGGAAAACGGCGCCGGCTTCAGCACCAGCGAGGTCAACAGCCTGATCGGCCGGCAGTTCAGCGTGCTGCAAGCCGCGGGCGGCGTGCAGGGCCAGTTTGGGTCGGTGCTGGATAACTACGCTTTCCTGGATGGCAACCTGGCCTATAGCGGTACCGGCGTTGCCCTGGCCCTGGAGCGCAACGCGGACAGCTTCGCCAGCGCTGCGCAAACCGCGAACCAGGCCAACGTAGCAGCGGCCGCCGAGCAATTAGGGGCCGGTAATGCGGTGTACGAAGAGCTGCTGTTGAGCCCAGATGCTGCGACCGCTCGGCGTGCCTACACCCAGTTGTCCGGCGAAGTGCATCCGGCCATCACCACTCAGTTGATCAACGACAGCCGCCAGGTGCGCGATGCCGTGGGTGATCGCCTGCGCGTCGACGGGCTGTACGACCAGCCCGCGGCGGGTGTTGAAGGCAACAACCTGTGGGTGAAAGGCCTGGGCGCCTGGGGCAAGAACGCTGGCAGCAGCGACAGCGCCAGTTCAACCTCATCCCTGGGCGGCCTGCTCGCCGGTGTGGACGGCCTGGTGGCTGAGCACACCCGGCTGGGCGCCATGGTCGGTTACAGCGATACCTCATTAGGCATGGGCGACGACACCCATTCCAGCGCCTCGGCCGATAGCTACCACCTGGGTGCCTATATTGGCCACGAGGAAGGGGCGTTGCGCCTGACCGCGGGGGCATCCCATAGCTGGCACCGCATCGACGTCAAGCGAGACCTGCAACTGGGCACCTCGACCGACCGCCTGAAGGTCAAGCGCGACGCGCAATCGACCCAGGTGTTCACCGAAGCGGCCTATCGTCTGAACCTGCAGCCTTTGGCTCTGGAGCCCTTCGCCAACCTGGCCTATGTGCACTTCGATAGCGACAGCTTTACCGAGAAGGGCGGCGCCACGGCGCTCAAGGGGAATGACGACACCCGCGACACCATGCTATCCACGCTGGGCGTGCGTGCCGGTAGCCGGTTCAACCTCACCGATACCCAGAAGCTGGACGTCTCAGGTACGTTGGGCTGGCAGCATAACCTGAGCGATACCTCAGCCGAGCAGCACCTGGCCTTTGCCAGCGGGGTGAATACCTTTGCCGTGCAAAGCGTGTCCATGGACCGGGACGCCGCCGTCGTGGGCGCCCGCGCCAGCCTGGCTTTGAACCGGGATGCGCGGATCAACCTGGACTACAGCGGCCTGCTGGGCGCCCGGGATAAAACCCACGGCGTAGGCCTGTCGCTGAATTGGGAGTTCTAACCGCAAGCGCTGCCTGAAAGCCTGCGGAAGCTTAAGTGCTCTCGCCAGATGCGACAAACCGGAAGGCAGGGTCTACTTTGACCCTCCAACCGGTTCAGTAGCTATCCGGTGGAGCGCCTGAGGATCTGCTCGAAAGATTGCTCTCTTTGATGCAGAGAACCTCTCAAGCCCGGTCTTGACCGGGCATTGACGGCTTCTTTGCCTCTCTCAAGGAAACGTTCGTCACGGGCAAGTGATTGACGTCCCTCATTACGTATCGACAGGGTCATTACAGCTCGATGCGTTCCACCTTGCCCACCAACAGGATGTAGGACAACGCCCCGAGGAACGCGAGAACGGCGATGTAGGTGATCGCCGGCGCAAAGGAATCACCCGACGCGAGGAAGCCGATCACGATCGGTGGCGATCGCCGCCAGGTTGCCGATCAGGTTAAACGTACCGCCGGTTAGCCCCAACAGCCGCGCCGGGGCGAGGGTCGACACCAGCGACCAAGTGATCGACGCCAGACCGTTGCCGAAGAAGGCCAGCGCGAGGAAGGCGATCACCTCAGAACATTCTTGAATCCCACGGTTCTCCACCTTGCCGGTGAGATTTGTAGCTGTCGATTTTCCAATCTCCTGCTTTTTTTTAACAAGACGAAGAGATATTCATCCTGAAAGTTCGTCTGCGATGTAACAAATACTTCGGCTCGGGCTTTCGTTTTAATCTCCACCAGGATTTCCGTTGGATTTAGATGGGAAGCCAAAGCTCCCAGGGCCCTTACCGCCTTAGACCCGACGCGTTTCAGTGCAGTAATGGTCAAACAGAGTAACCGTTCGGGAACGTCACTTACCAAATCGATTGAGTTAAGCCTAGGGGTGACAAAACCTAAACCTAGTCAAGCCCCCAACTGGATATCAAACGCGCTCGCCAGGCGCTTGCGGCCTTTGGCAGTGACTATCAATGCACGCGAATCCAGGGTATGCACGAGCCACTTGTCCCGCACCATATGGCCCAGCAACACCGCGCCGAGGGTGCCCCCTACATGGGCGCAGCGCTGGCTCCAGTCGAGACAGGGAAAGGCAAAACGGCGCCGAGCCTGGGTGTCGGAAGTGAGATCCATGCCCATTTGGGTCAGGTGCTCAATGCCCTTGGGGGTCAGTCCATAGTCGCCCTGCTCTTGGCACATCAACTCGCCCACCAGCAAGGCATCGTGCAACATGACACCCACCTCCCCGGCCAAATGGTCGTAGCAGGTGCGGGCATGGCGCAGATGGCAGGGGGTGGAGGGTTTGAACGCCGGCACCTCGAATGAAGTAATTGACAACAGCCCTTCCAATGCCTTGGCGACATCGGCACTCGCGAGCTGGAAGTACCGATGCTTCCCTTGGGAAACCATCGTCACCAGCCCTTGCTCCAGCAGTTTCTGAAAATGGCTGGACGCCGTGGAAGGGCTCTTCTGCGCGACTACAGCCAACTCGGTGGCCGTACGGGCCCGGCCATCCAGCAAGCAGCACAACATGCGCGCCCTGGCAGGATCGGCAATCGCCGAGGCGACATTGGCCAGGCGCAATTCCGATTGCTCAACATCCATTGTTCGATGCTCCTCGAAGTGAAACCGTCACCTCAAGCATAACCTATGAGCCAACATGGAGGAGATGGCGATGAAGAACACCCGTTTTTTTGGAAAAACTGTACTGACGTGTACGTTCATCCTGGCAATGGTCGGCTGGGGCATAGGTTTTTACGGGCCACCCATTTACATGCAGGCCGTCATGGAACGCACCGGATGGCCGATCGCCCAGGTATCGGCAGCCGTTACCCTTCACTTCCTCAGCGGCACACTGGTCATTGCGAACCTGCCACGGATTTATGCCCGCTTCGGCGTGCCTGCCATTACGTTGCTTGGCAGCATCGTATTGGGAGTCGGGGTGAATATCTGGGCTCAGGCCAACCAGCTATGGGTGTTGTATGCCGGCGCCATCTGCTCGGGCATCGGCTGGGTCACGCTGGGTGCCGCCGCCGTCAACACATTGATCGCCCCCTGGTATGTCAAGGAGCGGCCCAAGGCCCTTGGCAAGGCATACAACGGTGCCAGCATGGGCGGGGTAATCTTCTCGCCCCTATGGGTGTTTTTGATTGAGCGTTTTGGCTTTGGCACGGCGGCGCTGGTGGTCACCATCATCGCCGTGGTGCTAATGGGCATCTTCGCCTCTCTGGTCTTCAACAAAAGCCCGCAAAGCCTGGGCCAGCATCCCGACAACGAAGCACTGCCGGAACCCATCGCAACCAGCGCCATCGTCGCACCCTGGACTGCCGCACAGACCCTCAAGTCAGCGAAGTTCCGCACCCTGGCCGCCGGTATGTCGCTGGGGCTGTTCGCGCAGATCGGCTTGATCGCACACCTGTATTCGATCCTGGTAGGACGCATGGGCGCCCATAACGCCTCATTCGCCATGGGCCTTGCCACGGCCAGCGCAATGGGCGGTCGTTACCTCGCCGCACGGCTGATGACCCAGGGCATCGACCGTCGTCAACTGGCCTGCCTGGGCTACGCCATCCAGATGCTCGGGACGCTGATGCTGCTCGGCCTGGACAGTCACCCGGCAGTGGCGTGGGTGGCGGTGTTGCTGATCGGTTCAGGCATCGGAAACGCCACCTCCCTGCCACCGCTGATCGCACAGACCGAGTTCAGCCGCGAACAAACCGCCAAGGTGATCGCGTTAATGGTGGCGATCAGCCAAGCCACCTATGCTTTTGCCCCAGCGTCTTTCGGACTGGTTCGCTCAAGCTTTTCGGATCCGGGCGATGCAATCATCGCCCTTGTGGTGGCTGCCGTGGTTGTACAAACCCTGGCGATCCTGTCGTTTTATCTCGGTTCTACCGCGCGCCCATTCGGTAAAATCGTCTATTGACGCCATCCTCCGGCCAGGCAGTTACGCTGCCTGCCACCCCTGTCCTGCCTTGGATCTAGTCCCCAGTAAGCACCCGGTGAAGGCGCATTGCATTAGTCCACGCTGTGATCATCAAGTGTTCAGGTTCCCAATATGGAATGCCAGATTCGCCCCGCAACGAGCGAAGATTCGGCAGCGTTCAGTCGAGTGGTGATCGCTGCTCTGCGTGAGTCAAATTCACAGGACTACCCACCTGATGTCATCGCTCAAGTTGAGCGGAGCTTTACTCTTGGGGCCGTCAGCGTACAGCTCACTGAGTGCACGGTTTTCGTAGCCTTGCTGGACGAAAATATTGTCTGCACTGCAAGCCTCATGAAGATGTCGTCAGAAGTGTTTTCGTTGACCCTGCACATCAAGGTGGCCCGATTATAATATTCTTGAATCCCACACTTCTCCCCCGTACCGGCGGGATTTATAGCTATCGATTTTCCACTCCCCTGTTTTTTTCAAAAACACGAAGAGATATTCGTCTTGAAATCTCGTCTGCGTTTTAACCAATACCTCGGCTCGGGTTTTGGTTTTGATCTCTACCAGAGTTTCCGTTGGATTTTCGACACCGTTAAATTTAGACGGGAAGCCAAAGCTCCTAGGGCCTTTACCGCCATAGACACGGCGCTTGTCAGTGCAGTAATGATCAAACAAAGGCTCAATACGCTCACCGAAGATCTCAAACCAATCGGTTCCCGCAACGTAGTGGTACTCATCGCCAGGATATGTCTGCCGCAGCGCTTCATCCTCCTCCTTATGCTTGGCGTAAATATCACTTTCGATCGAGTTCCATCTCGCCCCGAATTCGCTGACACGCATTGCTAAATGTGACTTAAGCGAAATTTCATCCATTTTATAAGCTCCAAAATTTCTATAAGGCATCGCTGCCTTGAACGTCGCCGTCTTTCGACTCTAGGTTTCCAGCTTAGAGAGCGGCGCGCCTGGTAGCTATCGCGGCTTCTGAGTTGGCTTCATCACTGATGCACTACGGCAGTATTAAACGCGCGAATAACTCGAGTGCACGCTACAGGGTCGTGGTCTCGGGGGGAGTAGTCGAAACGCCTGCTCGCCGGGGCTAGGCAGCACGATTCAGTCACCTAATCTGCGACCACCGCACCCCAATTGAGAGTCTTTATGAAAAATCAATTCTCGATCATCATTCCTGGTCACCACGAAGAATGCTTTGAAGCTTTTGGAGACAAGCTTACCCAAGCGATGCTGGACAAGGTCGACGGGATTAAAGGTGCGTGGATCGTTCTCGTCCCAGCCAATGACGATTTGACGATTGATGTCGTTTACCCTTCAACCGCTCAGCGCCAAGGCTGGTAGAGCTTTAACGCCACTCACTTGATATTCAGAAGTACCCGAGGATAAAAGCGTGACGTTTATAAGCGACTGGTTGATGCGACTGCAAAGCCGCCAAGCAGCTGTCTCAAAATGGGAGGCTCAACGACGAGACGAAGCGGCACAGCTGATTCTCAATGCTGAAGAAAAAGGCGACTGGATCGGTTTAACCAATCACAGCAATGGCTTCATTCGCGAAGTGGCCGTCAGGGCGCTATGCGCTGAACCTTGTCCCGAAGCATTGGAGGCACTGATTGAGCGGTTGAATGATTGGGTACCACAAATTCGCGATCTGGCAGCGCTAGGGCTCAATCATTATCTCTCGCCGTTGCATGCCAAGGACTTGTTGTACGCGCTCGAACCGCTCCTCGCACTTGCCTCCCGCGACAGGACAGATCACGGCGGAACGCTGTCAGCGGTTCGCAAGGTATTGCAGTTGGCCGAGAGCAACGATGAGGTCTACGCGAACTTTCTTGCGCGACAAAGCAAAGCCGCCCGGTACCTGTTTGCATTGCTGCTGGAAAGCGAGCAGGACATTGAGACTCTTCTGCGGGACGCGCTTGGCCATCGAGAACTAACCGTGCGCCTTCTAGCCGTGGACGCGTGCAAGAACCTACCCCATGAGCAAGCACTTCCTCTGCTAAGCGAGGCCCTTCAACGGCCTGGCGCCATGGTACGAGTAAGCGTCCTGCGGGCCCTGCTACCGATGCTTGCGAACCCACAACAGTTGTTAAGCACGATGTTGCTGGATCCCTCACCGGCCATCCGTACCCTGACGCGCTGGGCAGCGGCACGTCACGATATTGATGCGCAGGCAGTCCTGGAAGAACGGCTTAAGGGGGAATTCCCGCTAAAGAAACGCGACTGGCTCGGGGTCCTGGGACTGGCAGCGGAGCTTGATATCGAGATCGAATCACAATGGCTAACAGCTGCAGCAAGATCCTCTTACGCCTCCGTGCGCCAAGCCACCATGGGTCGGTTAGGCGATGACCAACTGATCGAGCTTCTCGTGGCGCTGGACGATCTATCAGACCGCGTCTTTTTCGCTGCAGTGGCGCAAATGGACAAGCTGCCTTGGGCTTCACTTCATGCTGGTCTAAATACAAAGCTCGACAGAGATTGGCATGAATTGCAAAGCGTTCGCCGGCATGCGCTTATGGGGTTGCGACCCAAATGGCAGCAAGTCGCCTACCTGCTCAAGCGGCTCGCTATGGAGCCTGTCGCGCGGTCATATTGGGCGAGGCAGATCGACCTGTGGTGCGATAGGCAATATCAGGTTGTTGATCCGGTTACGCCGAAAGCCGAGCGGGTTGAGCTGATAGACAATCTGCGACAACTCGCATCGATGGGCGTTATTCGCAAGGCCAGCTTTGCGCAGGTCTCGGGATGAAATGGGCCTCCCGTGAGGAGCATGTGTAGCAAACCAAGCGCAAGCTTCCTGTCTGGAGCATCGACGCCGCGGAGACACGTCAAACACAGCGCTCATACGTAAGATAACCGTGTGCGCCGGTACCTGTGTGTACAAAGCCAAACCGCTCATACATCAACCTTGCAGGGTTGTCTGCTCGCACACTCAAGCGCAATTGACTAAACCCCTGGTTCTTGGCATCCAGCGCATACGCTGCCAACAACGCTGTTCCAACACCGCTGCGCCTACAGTTTGCATCTACATTGATTGTGCAAAGCTCAGCGTAATTGTGCTCCTGAGTCCAAAGTGAATAACCTGCGAATTGATCGCCCATGACCGCTATGGTTAGCCGATCAAAATTCTCCACCCAGCGTGTCAGGTGCTTCTCAAATTGGAAGTTCCAGGAAGCCTCGTGTTCGGGCTCCCAAGAACGGATATAGCTCTGCTCTCCTCGGTAGATGGCCGGGAGATCGGTGACAACTGCTTGTCTCAGTATGAGTTTCATTTCCAGCTCTTGACCCAACGTGAGCGGACAGTATCGCCCGTCTGACCTATCGAGCTGAACTCATCGAGGTCAGCGGCCGGCGGAGCATCTGCCCGATTCTGCTGTACGCATGATGATGAGCATCTGCCAACAATTGGCGTACTACCGCTATCATAAGCGCATTGCCAGCCTTCGGGCGCTTAGGGCAGGTGCTCTATCTATATGTAGATGGCAACGACAACGACGCTGTCGAGGCAGAGCTTGTGGCTGCATTCAATGGTCTCGTTTCCGAATGGTCAGAGCTGGGGGCACTCCTCGTGAACCAGAAACAGGAACGCGATGAGAGCGCATTGGGGATTGATTTGCCCGATTGGTCTATTGGGTTGAACCTTCCTATTGAGAACTATGGCATCGAGCAGGCCAGCCGCTTGATTCTTTTTGCGCAGAGGCTCGCTGTATCTACGGGTCGAGAGTTCGTATTAGGTGTTTTTATCGCCCAGGGTATTAGTCAAGATGTGGTTTTTCTTGATGCGCATTCAGGGGAACACGGACGCTCCATTCTTTGGTTGTTCGCCGGGTCTCTGCGCAGTGGCAAATGAGAGGCAGCGATCATGAGTCTGATCCAGTCGGCGCGCATGAATGGGTATGATCCATATGCCTATCTCAAAGATGTGTTGATGCGGCTGCCGACGCAACGGGCTAGCGAGATCGAACAGTTGCTTGCGCATCAATGGATGTCCGTCTGACTTAGAATCTTGCTATCAAGGATTGACTAATGAAATGCATAGAAGATTTGGTTGAAATTAATGACCCAGCCATGATCTACATACGGGAGATGCTGGAGCAGGCCGAGCGCCCCTACGACTTGCTTCCCCCCTCACCTCAAAACACCAGCGTTCTCCTGCAGCTACAGGTAACGACCAAGTCGACTTTGGGGGCTATAGCATTTGAGACTGGCGGGATACTTACTGATCATGGCTGGCTTCGGATCCTTGGTTCAGGTCATCAGAAACTCACAAGAACCCTCGCGGGATGGAGCGAGGGACGGGCGCAAGGGCATCTGCTGGTTGCAGATGACGCGGCAGGTGGATGCTTTTCCATCAACGGGGGCGGCTTGGGTGATGATTTGGGAGCGGTGTACTACTGGGCGCCCGATAACCTGCTTTGGGAGCCATTGGGCATAGGTTACACCGCCTTCTTGGAATGGGCTGTGAGCAATCGTACGGCGGCCTTCTATGAGGGCCTGCGTTGGGAATCCTGGCGCGAAGACATTCAGCGTGTGAGCGGTGATCAATGCGTATCTTTCTACCCATTCCTATGGACGCAAGAGGGCTCAGTGGCAATAAGGGCGCGTAGGGTTGTCAGCATGGCTGAACACTACGATTTGAACTGCACATTAGCCGGCCAGTTGTAGGCCCCCGCGATCACTCCTAATTAGGTAATGTAGGCCGGCAGCGAGTCAAAGTGCGCTGGTAACGCACAGACATTTCAAAGTTTAAATGTTTAATTACTGGGCGCTTACCGATTACATTGAAATGTCCTACAACGTAAAACGTCGGCATAATTTCAACAATCGGCTGTCGCCGGTAGAGTTTGAAAAACGTTATGCCATGAGCTTGAAAGGTGTCTAGAGAATCCGGGGCAAGATGTCAAATGTGGTTCTAAGAGGATGCAAATCGGGCGTCGAGCCAGAGTAGCCGTTTTTGTGGCTCAACGTAGCACCAACCTATGAACTTGGTTCATGAGTGAAGCTAGCTTCGAACCTTGCAGCTTGCATGTTGGTCGCAAAAATCTGTGCCAGATCATTATTCGCCTGCTCTACTCCTTGCAGTGACCACGCTTTATTTGATGCTTGGTACAGTATTTTTTGTCGTCACCATGCAGCCATTTGTCTTGCTGCTCTTTTTCCCAGGGTGACAGACAAGAGTTGAAACCGCGTCCCCACCCTTGCCAGTAGCGTCCTTGAAGATGAGCCCGGGCGTCGGCATCTCGCGCCTCATATCCGGAACCCTTCTCACGAGCTCCGCACCCGCTCCGAAACCCTTCCCCATAGGCCCCGGTTAGAGGAGTTGTCTGAAACCACGCACACCCAGTCAGACACAACATTACAGACATGACAATCCTGATACCGAGGAACCGTTTGGTCACAAAGCACTTCCGTAGAGCGAGAGAGGTAGAAGCTGATGCCTACGAATGAGATCACAATGACATCACTTTGTTCGCCGAGAGGTCTGTGCTATCAGGATATTTGATGTCGGAAAATAAGAGGGTAAAGATGAACAACACCCGAACTGCATTGGTGACAGGTGCAACCAAAGGGATAGGTCTTGCGCTGAGCTATCTTCTGAAGGAGTCGGGGTGGCATGTGGTTGGCATCGCCAGGCAACCAATCGACGATTTTCCCGGCACATTAGTCCTATGTGATTTAGCCGACGTCCAGCAGACGGCTGAGATGCTTCGGAATCTGTTAGAGCGCACTGCTATTGATGCCGTCGTCAATAATGCAGGTATAGCAGGTCCACAGAGCCTGGAAAGCCTTGACCTTGAGACATTGCAGAACGTTCTTGACCTAAATGTGAGGGCCTCGGTACAGGTCACTCAGGCTTGCCTGCCATCCCTCAAGCAGTCCTCAGCAGGACGCATAGTAAATGTTTGCAGTCGAGCCATTTTCGGAGCACGAGATCGAACAGCTTACTCCGCCGCCAAAAGCGCTTTGGTTGGCATTACCCGTACTTGGGCGCTTGAATTGGCGCCCACCGGAATCACGGTAAATGCTGTCGCTCCTGGCCCTATAGAAACCGAGCTTTTCCGAGCCACCAGGCCAGTAGGTAGCGATGCTGAGCGTCAAATACTTTCCACGATTCCGATGCAAAGACTGGGAAATCCATCAGAAGTTGCCGCTTTGATTACCTTCTTGCTAAGTGAGGGTGCGTCCTTCGTGACGGGCCAAGTGTTCAGCGTCGACGGCGGAGGAAGCCTAGGAGGCAGGTAGCGACCCAATCAGCCAGTCCTGAGGACATGGGCTAGTTGGCGTATACCAAGGTACTGCCGATTCGACATGAACGTGCTTCTGCTGTTGAGGCAGCAAAGGCAGGCATCGAAGCGATCTTTCTGGAACATCGCCCTAAGCCTTATACGGCAAGGACGGTGAAGATCTTAAAGACCGACTGCCGACGAATTGTGAGACTACTTCGCTTACGTGAACGGCCCTACGCCAATGCTGCTTTCTTGTCCGGCCACGTTCAATGACAGTTGCGTGCCGTACTCAGACCGGATCTCCACGAGTATCATTAAACGTCTCCTTGTCAAAATTCAATATTGCGTCCATCAAATCTTGAGCACTACCCGTACCTTCAGCGGTATGTGTCTTGTAGTTGAAATCTAGTGCAATCCAACCCTCCAGCTTCGCCTCATAGCTATTAGGATATTGTGCCTGCTCGATAGCTGGTAAATCCTTGTAATTTTCCAGTGCTGCAGTAAATAATTTCGTCAGCTTCCCGGTTCCGTTATATTCCGCCATTGCATTGGCAACAACTTTCTGCCGCCAAGCGGATTCCCGATCGAATGACTCACTAAACGCGGCGCGGCGTTCATTAGTCGTAAAACTCCCACTGTCATCATAGATAATCATGAGAGCTGATCGCTAGTCATGCCCGCAAATGGGTTCTTGCCACTACCATTTACAAATAGGGTTGCGTTGCCCGCGCGTGCCAATAGCTCAGGGTCCTGAGTGCCAGGCACTTCTGCATCATGTACTTTTTTGTTGGCAAAATAACCATCACCGGAAATCTTGCTCAAGAGCTCGCTGGCTTTTGAGCCAAGCTCTTTCCTGCTCAAGCTCGAATCCCTTGCCGCCGCGCGCGCTGCACTTTCACTCAGCTGCAGAGAGAGTGAAGAAAGGCTACTGGTATCTTTCTGACTGTCAACGGCAGCGTATTCAGTTGCCACCTGACTTTTCGCCAGTGATGTAGTTTGGCTAGCTGTCACATTGGAAACCTGTGAGCCAGAAAGCACATTCGAGTTTATTGAAACGACCAAGATAACCTCCTCCCTGTAATTAGCCATTCCTGAATACTTGGCAAGTCAATCATTATCGGCAGCACTCAAAGAAACTGTAATGCTTTACGATGAGTGAAAGAACAAAACTGTCGCTGGCCCAGCGGCACCCGACCAATAGCCAGCCATCCGTTGGTTACGGATTTATTTTTACAATTTGGCAGCCTGCTACTGAGCGTAAAGGGGCTGCTACGGGTCGAAAGCGGTCAGGCACGACCCGCTGCTTTCGACCCATTGCAGCCAGTCGGTAACGAAGGACCACTGGCAGCGATCACCCCCTTATGCCGCTCATGCGGAATTGACCCAACTGATGGTGCAACGCTGACAAGTCTGTTCAAGGGCCAACAGCTTGAGTCGACGAAAACTGTGCGGCGGGCTCAAACGCGCTACGACGGCGACATGAATGGGGGTAGTTCGAGGAAGGGGTGCAGAGACACTACGAAATGAATATAAATCTGCTTACAAACTCTCGATGGACGTAGTGATGGCCGATTGCTAGCTTCCGCAAATTACCACTGCGAGTGCTGCCATCTTGGCCCCAGTCAACGTCAAGCTCCCCTATCTGCGTCTAGGCTACCTATTATGCGGCATCGCCCTCACTTTACTTGGCATCGGCGGCCTGATCGTGCACTCGTGGCTCGTTGGCGGGGCGTTGGGGACTATCGGATTGACTGCCTTGGGAATCGCCGCGTATCCCAGTCGGGAGACCTTTTACCGAATGTGGAATGATGGCGCCTGGGTGGACTTGGCAAATCTCGTGGTGCAAGTATTGGAGTTTTTGACCTCCTGAGCCGGCAGTTAGATGGTGTTATTTCGCCCGCAAGTTTTTGGTTAAAGGGACTGCGGACCTTTATGGGGGCGTCATGGCTGCCTCTTTAGAAAGCGACGCTCATGATCTTGAGTTGGCATCAGGCAGACATCGTATTGACCGAACAACCGATACCGGTTGAGCGCGATACGGTCATAAACCCAGTCCCGCAGCCAGCGTGGGAATACCTTCAGCACTTGAAGCAGGGGCCAAGGGGCCGGCAACCGACTGATGACCTCAAAAAACGCATCCGACCTCACCCAGTAGTGATGATCACGGATAACGCCATCGTATCGAACGTATCGACTGGTAACCCTGCCCAAGCCAGCAGCGCCTGACCTTCCTCGGATTGAACGGTGGCAAGCCGGACAAGGTGGCCGTGATCATACCGGATCAAAAACTTCGCCCAGCCGTTACACAGCTTACAGACCCCGTCGAACAAGACGACGGTTTCATCAGGCGCCAGATAGGGTGCGGGGGTGGGACGAGTCAGCGACGCAGGCATAGGCAGGACTCTAGGGCGATACAGTGGCGTCATTCCAGGCGGCAGCGAATGCGTCACTGAACTGTTGATCCATACAGTATCTGGAGCTACTCTAACCGGAGAACATACGTACTCCTGGCGGCAATTTTATGACCCACCCCACTCAATCCATAGCTCACACCGCTTTAGACCGTGGTATGCCCACCGAGCTCGAAAGCTACCAGCATCAGTGTCTGATGCTGTTGGACGAGCTGCAGGAAGCCTGGTCTGACATCCGAAGGTTGAAAGCTGATGCACATACCTTGATAGCCATGAACGAAGGCCTTAAGGCAGAGCTCAAGGCTTTGAAGCTCGAGGCAGCAGCGCAATCAATGGAGGGTGATGTCGCGTTGGTCGGGACGTCAGCTGGACAGCAAGCGCGGTGATTGGCGTCCGGTGAGAAAATGCAGATACTGCCACCAAGCCAGCCCATCATGATGGAAGCACTTAATGGCAAGGAAGCAAAAAAGCAGCCCAGACATGGCGGCCATGGCGACCTTGATATTCATATTGGTCGTGCTCATCGTAGCTGTACCACCCCGAATGCGGCTCTTGGTCGCGCTTTTGGCGGGGATCGCTGGCTTCATCTGGCTAGTAAAGAAGTCTATTAGAGCGTCATCAACCGGCCCTCCTCGCCCGAAGAATACGATCCTCTCCGACTCAAAAGGTCAAACTACAACCTTGTCGAATAACGAGTTCAAATCAGAAATCAGTCGTGAAGTGAGCAACGCTAACGGTGCTCACTCGGATTTCCATGTGGTCAGGGTGAACTCGCCTGAGCAGCAGTTCACGATCCCCAAGCCCAATGATGTTTTTCCGCAAGCTCGATGGATTGGCAAGGATGAAACCATCACCGTCAGCGGCCATGTTCTTCAGGGTGGCATGGTCTATTTTGCTGAAAAAGCAGATCGCACGTTCAAACAAGAGCCCTCGCTGATCAACGGCCAGCTGCCTGTACAAGCTGCGCATGTGGATCTAACCGAAAAGATCACCGGCTACTGGCCCAGTTACAGCGGCATCTCACCTGCAGCCCGGCGTGGCTACCTGCAATGGCTGTCCGGAGGGCGAAGTACACCCGATGTGGATATTGGCTACGTCTTCATCTTCTTTTACGGGCTTGAACGTCGGGCGGTCGTTGATTCGCTCACGGACGATGTAGCGCGCGCTGAGCTCCCCACCCTCGTCAGAGAGGTCAAGCGTCTAAGGATGCTTTACGGTGAGAACGCGTCATTTCGAAACTACGCGTTGAATTTGCTCAATCACATCCAGCTCATGGATGTGAAACCGCAGATGTACTTAGGAGCACCGCCTCGTTTCGAATCGACCGACGTTGAAATGCCGATGTCGCTGCGGCTGGCATTGGGGCAAATGGCCCAGGACAAGCATCCTTTAAATGCTGCGTGGGCGTTGGCATGGGCAAAGTCAGACCCAAACATCAGCCGACGCACCTCAGTAAGCAGATGTGCGGATCAGTTTGAACAGCTGTTCGTGGCGCAGTATTCCACCCGTTATCCAAACGGTCTTGTGCTCAACCAAAACAAGACCATGCTTAAAACGAGCTACCGCTCAGCCTCTTCTCGCCTGGGTGTTCCCGACATGGCGCTGGGCGACATACCGGATGTTTCCGTTACGTCGGCAACGCGCAAAAAGCTCCAGGCCATAGTCGATGAATGCACCTTTATCCTCGCCCCATACAGTAGATACCTGGGTCGCAATCCTGAAGGGGCCTCCGATCTGGAGGGTATTTTGCAGCTGCCAGTGGCCCTCTGGCCGTCTGCAGCAAAGGATGTGATCGCTGATCTGCAGCGGCAAGTCGGCGAGGAGCATCTGGTCATGACCTTCGAGGTTCTTGCAGGACGGTTTGGATCTGCAGGCGCTCTCCCGCGCGGAACAATCGTCGCCTTGGCGAGAGCATTCGAGTCCTTGAATATCGGCTTTGAGCCGGACGTACTGTCCGGCAGCCGTACTCCCAAGAATCTGGACACGATCGTATTGTTCGCGGCAGGTGACGATGATGCGAGCGTACGGACAACCTTGGACTACCACGCCGCAGTAGTGACGCTGGACTTAGCAAGTGCGGTCGCGGCGGCAGATGGGGAAACCTCCAACAATGAGATGGCCCTGCTGGGAAGGCATATCGACTCCTGGACTCATCTTGGGATAACTCTTCGCAAACGGCTCCAAGCCCACTTGCAGATCCAGATTCTGCAGCCACCTACCCTGGCGAGCCTGAAGAAAAAGCTAAGCCCTCTGAACGCCGATGCCAAACGCGCCATGGCCAGGTTTCTCGCTCATCTCGCTCAAGCTGACGGAAACGTTTCGCCGCAGGAAGTCCGGCTGCTGGAACGCGTCTATAAAACACTGGAGCTTGATCCACAGTTGCTTTACGGAGACTTACACGGCGCAGCCCTCACCCCTGGTAAAAATGTCTCCACGGCGCCGAGATTCGGTGCCGTGCCTGGTTTCCACCAAGACGCTGAGATGCCACGCAATTCTGACGCAACCCAAAGCTTCAATCTGGACATGGATAAAATTGCGCAGCTCCAGCGCGAGACGGCAGTGGTGTCAGCGTTGCTGGCCGAGGTATTCAGCGATGAATTTCCAGAACCGCCTGCCATCGTGGACAGCCTCAAAGATCAGCCCACTGACCATGCAGCGACCGTACATGGGCTCGACACAGAGCACTCGGCGTTTCTGCGAATGATCGTGTCACGCCGCGAATGGAGCCGCCAAGAGCTGGAAGATGTGGCCACAGATATGGAGCTCATGCTGGATGGCGCTCTTGAGCAAATCAACGACATGGCGTTTGAGCGGTTCGACATGCCCGTCTCTGAGGGGGATGACCCCATCGAGATCAACCCGGATATCCTGGAAGAATTAGCCCTATGAGCACGATACGCCCAAAGGATCGCGATGCGGTCATCCAGTCATTGCGAGCCGGTGTAGTCCCTCGTGCGGGCCAGCATCTTATTCAGGTGGGTCGAGCGGGTGAGCTCGACGCCCTTCTCAAAGATATAGATCGGCTCGCCGACGGCGGCTCCGCCTTTAGGATTGTTGTAGGCGAATATGGGGCCGGGAAAACCTTTTTCCTTAACCTTGTCCGGGGCATTGCGATGGAGCGAAAGCTGGTCACAATGCACGCCGATTTAAACCCGGATCGCCGGCTGCATGCTTCAGGCGGACAAGCACGCTCACTGTATGCAGAGCTTGCTAAAAACATGTCCACCCGGACGAAACCGGACGGTGGTGCGCTGCAGGGTATCGTTGAAAAATTCATTTCTCAGGCAAAATCGGAAGCGAAAACCCGAGGCGTCGAGAGTGAAGTCGTGATTAGAGAATTCCTCGCCGATCTCACTGAGATGGTGAACGGCTACGACTTCGCTGACGTCATTGCCAAGTACTGCCAAGGGTTTGAACAAGGCAACGAGCAGCTCAAGGCGGATGCCATCCGGTGGCTTCGGGGCGAGTTCACTACCAAAACAGATGCACGTGCGGCGCTCGGTGTCCGAACCATCATTGATGACGCATCGGTCTACGATCAGTTGAAGTTGCTGTCGCGGTTCGTACGCCTGGCGGGGTTTAGCGGCCTCATGATTTGCCTGGACGAGCTCGTAAATCTATACAAGCTCGCGAACACTCAGGCACGCAACGCCAACTACGAGCAGATCTTGCGGATTCTGAATGACTCCCTGCAAGGCTCGACCGAGGGCCTTGGCTTCGTCCTCGGCGGTACGCCTGAGTTTCTGATGGACACCCGGCGTGGACTTTATAGCTACCCCGCCTTGCAATCCCGGCTTGCCGAAAACACGTTCGCCAAATCTGGATTGATCGACCTGTCGGGGCCGGTCATCCGCTTAAGCAGCCTGACTCCCGAAGACTTCTACGTACTGCTTCAAAAGCTGCGTAACGTTTATGCCTACGGTGACCCGGGCAAATACCTGATGCCTGACGAGGCGATCCCTGCGTTCATGGCGCACTGTAACCAACGGTTGGGTGAGGCCTACTTCCGCACTCCACGCACAACCATCACAGCCTTCATCAACCTGCTCGCGGTATTGGAGCAGAACCCTGGAGCGGACTGGCGCGCCTTGGTGGGGGCCGTTCAGGTTGCCCAGGATGAGGGTGGCAAGCAGGATTTAAGCGTTGAGGCAGACGATGAGCTCACAACCTTCAAACTCTGAATCCTCATCTTTCGAGCGCCTGCACCCCGACATTCAACAGTGGGTCTGGGCCCAGGGATGGACAGCGTTAAGGGACGCACAGGAATGGGCAATTTCCGCGCTGGTGGATGCTGATCGGGATGTGATTATCGCCGCCTCAACAGCTGCGGGGAAAACTGAGGCCGCATTCCTGCCCATCCTCACTAACCTGATGGAGCACCAAGACCCAGCTGGGGCCGTCCTCTATATCAGCCCACTAAAGGCACTCATCAACGATCAATGGGACAGGCTGAGTCGACTCTGTGAGCAGTTGGATCTTCCTGTCGTCGCATGGCACGGGGATGTGTCTGCCAGCAAAAAGCACAAGTTTCTCAGGTCTCCTAATGGCGTCTTGCTGATCACCCCAGAGTCCCTTGAGGCGCTGTTCGTCAACAGAGGCTCCAGCCTGATGGCCCTGTTCCAGAACCTGCGTTACATCGTGGTCGACGAGCTGCATGCCTTCATTGGCAGCGAGCGTGGCAAGCAGCTCCAGTCATTGATGCAGCGAGTCGAGCTTGTAGCCGGAAAAACCCTGCCGAGAGTCGGCTTGTCCGCCACGCTGGGAGACATGTCGCTGGCGAGCGAGTTTCTCAGGCCCGGGCACCCAGAGCGGGTGCAGGTGATTGAATCGAAATCATCTGGCCAGAATCTTCAGGTGCAAGTGCGCGGCTATATGATGCCGCCGATGCAAAAGTTGCGTGCTGTCGAAGTACCGAATGCCGACCCTGATCAGAACCGTGAGGAAGAGGAGGAAGAAGACGAGTCCGGCTCCAGGCATGCCATCGCCGCACACATGTACAAGGTGCTGCGCGGCAGTAACAATTTGGTTTTCCCGAACAGTCGGCAGGAGGTGGAGTGGTACGCAGACCGCCTACGTCGCCTCTGCGAAATCAGCGGTATGCCCAACGAATTCCTGCCTCATCACGGCAGCCTTTCGAAAGACCTTCGAGAAGACACGGAGCGTGCGCTCAAAGCAGGCACACCTCCAGCAACCGCCGTCTGCACCACCACCCTGGAGCTTGGAATAGACATCGGCAACATCAAGACAGTTGTCCAGATAGGTTCGCCTCCATCGGTTGCAAGCCTGCGTCAACGCCTAGGCAGGTCAGGCCGCCGCAACGACGAACCCGCCACTCTCCGGGCCTACTGTCAGGAACGGGAGCTGACTGACCAGTCTTTATTGTCAGACCTGCTACGCCAGAACCTCGTCCAGAGCATCGCGATGATCAGGCTACTGATTGGCAACTGGTTCGAGCCGCCCAGGGCTGAGGGTTTGCACGCCTCGACTCTGGTGCAACAGATTCTGTCAGTGATCGCACAGCAAGGAGGCGCCAGCGCTGCTCAACTGTGGGGTGGTCTTGTTGGAAGCGGGACATTCAAAAGTATTTCCAAGACTGATTTCTTCTCCCTACTGAAAGGTCTCGGCGAGAAGAAATTGATTGTGCAAGACAGCTCAGGTTTGTTGCTTCCAGGGGAAGTCGGGGAACGGCTGATCAACCACTACGAGTTCTACAGTGCTTTCACCAGCGACGAAGAGTTCAGGCTGGTACGGGAAGGCAAACCGCTTGGCTCGGTACCTGTCAGCAGGCCTCTGATGAAAGGCCAGCGAATCATCTTTGGTGGCCGGCGCTGGCGGGTACTCGATGTCGATATTGAAAAAAAGGTGATCGTCGTCACTGCTGCACGGGGCGGTCAGCCTCCACAGTTCGATGGCCTTGGTGCGATGGTGCACGATCATGTCCGCGAGGAAATGCGAGCCGTACTGACCGAAACGACGCCCTGCCCCTTCATCGACAGCAAGGCGCAGGAATTGCTCAGCGAGGCCCGGAAGTCATTCTTTTCACTGGGCTTGGCAAACAAATTCACCTACGGCTCTGACTCGAAAACTCATCTAGTGACTTGGCGTGGTGACCAAACCAACGACGCTCTGGTACTCATGTTCAACCACGTAGGAATGGCGTGCGAGAGCTCAGGCCTTGCGTTGTCGGTTGGCGGCTCACAAAAGAATGTCGCTGACGCGCTCGCCAAGATCGCTGAGCTAGACCCGGACGACATCGAATCACTGCTGGAAGGCGTCGAGAATCTCATCAAGGAAAAATGGGACTGGGCATTGCCACGCTCGCTGCTCATGAAATCCTATGCATCGTCTCAGCTCAACTTCAAAGGCGCGGTCGAGTTCGCAACGTTGTTCAGTACTCGGTGGCTTCACGGTGGAAGCACGTTTGAAAGCACAACCGTTCACTAGCATCAGTACTCGATTACTGAAGGCGATGGCTGCGGATAAAGCGTGTGCGCTTGGGGTTAACGAGGGTGGGAAGTTTGGCGACTCGAGCGACCGAAAGCGTTTCAAGCGTCGCGCTCTCACCGCCCTCACCTGGCTCCGCCATGCCTTCGTGGTGCCGATCAGGCGGAGCCCCTACCCATGACAGGGCGACCTCATCGCCACGCTTTCGCTTATGACGAACAACGGGTTAACGAAGACCGAAACACATTCGCAGCATCTGTTCAACAAGTCGTTCGCGGCCATGAAGATTAGCGACGCTGCTTAACCGATTGACGACCTGCTCCGACCAGCCCGATGCCTTCATGCCCTCGCGCTGATAGAAAGCCCCTAAGCGCTGGTCGTATTCGGCGATCGCTTCAGGCTCTTGATCAACTGAGTATGTTTCGTAATGAAGAACCGCGCTCTGAGGAAGCCTCGGCTTGACCTTGGCCGGCAATTCCTTGAAGGGATAACCGACACAAAGGCCGAATACGGGGTAGACGTGTGGAGGCAGTCCAAGCTCCTTCGCAACGCCCTCGATGTCATTGCGGATGGCGCCAATGTACACACTTCCAAGCCCCAGGGATTCGAGCGCCACGACCGCATTCTGCGCAGCCAGGGAAGCATCAATCGTTCCGAGCAACAGGCTTTCGAGGTAAGGAAGTGCTTCCAGTTCTGCATGCTGCTGCTCGGCGACGCGCGTGACTCTGGACAAATCGGCAAGCCATACAAAGAACAGAGGCGCTTGTCGGATATAGGCCTGATTTCCAGCGAGCGCGCTGAGTCGTGACTTTCGATCAGCATCCTGTACAGCGACAACGCTCCAGACCTGCAGGTTTGACGAGGTTGACGCAGATTGCGCGGCGGCGATGAGCGTCTGGACTGCGCCTTCAGGCAATGGCTCTGCAGTAAATGCGCGGACGCTGCGATGGTCGAGGAGTTGATCGACGATATCGTTCCAGGCGAGGAGCGCTGATGCAGCTGGCTCACCATAGCGAGCCGCCATCTTTAACTGGTTGTTGGTAGTCATGAACACTCTCCAAAAGGTGAGCGGAGGCTATCAAATCGATGCCTGCGCCGCATGCCTCAGCAAGAAATCTTCATGCACCCACTCCTCGAAAGCCAGAGCCACGAAGGTATGTCCGTTTGCCTGCAAACCCACTCACCGCGCGCGAAACCTATCAAGTCCTGCGGGAAATCGCCCTGGGGGTGCGATCGATGCGCCGCATAGGCGAACACTCGTGGGGAGATATTTACTGCGGCCTGATGACAGTCGAAACCGATGGGTGGGTGATCACGTTTTACAACGATTGCGACACACTCGATTATTGCGACAGCTGCCACAACCCGGAAGGCAGGGCTTATACCTTTGACTCCTCCAAACGGTTCGGTACTGATCCGGTGGAGCTGCTGAGGACGTGGGAACACCGCGAGCTCGAAAGGTTGCTCTCTTCGATGTAGACAAACTTTCAAGCACGGTCTTACCTGGAGCGCTCGGGCCAGGTGGTCCTCGGTGACAATTTAAAAAGCAACATCAGCCCGAACGACCTGCGACTCCAGGAAAGAGTAAATATGCGCCCTGAGCGCAGCTCCCAAGGAAGCGCACTCAGGTAAAGGTTCGTCACGGGCAAGTGATTGACGTCCCTCATTACGTATCGACAGGGTCATCACAACTCGATGCGTTCCACCTTGCCCACCAACAGGATGTAGGACAGCGCTCCAAGCAGCGCCAGAACAGCGATGTAAGTGATCGCCGGCGCAAAGGAATCACCCGACGCCAGGAAGCCGATCACGATTGGGGTGGCGATCGCCGCAAGGTTACCGATGAGGTTGAAGGTGCCCCCGGTCAGTCCCAACAGCCGCGCCGGGGCGAGGGTCGAGACCAGCGACCAGGTGATCGACGCCAGGCCGTTACCGAAGAAGGCCAGCGCCAGGAAGGCGATAACCAGCGGGGTTGAGTCGACGTAGTTGGCGCCGATGATCGAGGTCGAGATCAGCAGACCCGCGATGATCGGCGTCTTGCGGGCGAAGCCGACGGTGTGGCCGCGACGGATCAGCCAGTCGGAGAAGAAACCCGAGCAGAGCACGCCAACGAACGCCGCGAGGAACGGCAGCGACGCCAGCAGGCCGGACTTGATGAAATCCATGCCGCGGTATTTGACCAGGTAGGTCGGGAACCAGGTGAGGAAGAACCACAGCGTCGAGTTCAGGCAGAACTGGCCCAGGTAGATGCCCCACAGCTTGCGCTTGGTCAGCACGATGCCGAGGTCTTGCCAGCTGAAACCGCTTTCGCGTTCCGAGGCATCGGTCTGCATGTCGACCAGGCCGCCGCCGTCCTTGATCAGGTCGATCTCGCCCTGGTTGATGCCTTTGAAGTCACGCGGTTCGCGATACACCATGTACCAGATCGCCGCCCACAGCACGCCGACGCCGCCGGTGGCCACGAAGACCATGTGCCAGCCGTACCGGGTCTGCAGCCACGCGAGCACCGGGGTCAGAAACGCCAGGCCGACGAACTGGCCGGAGGTGTAAAAGCCGACGGCGGTGGCGCGTTCCTTTTCCGGGAACCAGGCGGTGACGACCCGGCTGTTGATCGGATAGGCTGGGGCCTCCAGCGCGCCGACGGCCATGCGCAAAATGAACAGGCCGATGAAGCTGCCAACGAAGCCGAGGAAAATGGTCGCGATGGACCACAGCGCCAGCGCCACGGTGTAAAGGATGCGCGGCGGCACGCGATCCACCAGCCAGCCGCCGGGCAGCTGCATGGCGGCGTAGGTCCAGCCGAAGGCGGAGAAGATCAGGCCGACGTGCACCGGGTCGATGCCCAGCTCGCTGGTCAGTGCGGGCGCGGCGATGGAGAGATTGCTGCGGTCGAGGTAGTTGATCACCACGGTGATGAACAGCAGCACCATGATGAAAAAGCGTTTGCGGGTCGGCGTGGCGGTGGTCGCCCGCGCCTGGGTCACAGTCTGTGTGCGCATGGGAAGTGCCTCTTTTTATGGTTATCTGAGGTCTGGAGTTTTTTGCAGGCTTTGTTGCGATTGTTCCCACGCTCCGTGTGGGAACACCGCGGCCGACGCGGAGCGTCGGGAAATGCATTCCCACGCAGAGCGCAGGGGCGATCAGCATGCAGCGGCATGAACACTGCTCTGTAGGAACCAGCTTGCTGGCGAACGCAATTCATCATTCACCAACGCAGCGCCTGACCCACCGCGTTCGCCAGCAAGCCGACCCCTCCAGGTTCAACACCTGTCAGTCAGCACAGGGCAATCACCACTCGGCAAAGCTGCCGTCGGCGTGGCGCCAGATCGGGTTGCGCCAGCGGTGGCCGATGGCGGCGCGTTCCTTGACGTACTCTTCGTTGATCTCGATGCCCAGGCCCGGCCCGTTCGGGATCTTCACCATGCCCTTGTCGTAGTCGAAGACTTCCGGGTTCTTGATGTAGTCGAGCAGGTCGTTGCTTTCGTTGTAGTGAATGCCCAGGCTCTGCTCCTGAATGAACGCGTTGTAGCAAACGGCGTCCAGTTGCAGGCACGCGGCCAGCGCGATCGGGCCCAGCGGGCAATGCAGGGCCAGCGCCACGTCATAGGCTTCGGCCATGTTGGCGATCTTGCGGGTTTCGGTGATGCCGCCGGCGTGGGAAGCATCCGGCTGGATGATGTCGACGTAGCCTTCGCTCAACACGCGCTTGAAATCCCAACGGGAGAACAAACGCTCGCCCAAGGCAATCGGCGTGCTGGTCAACGGCGCCAGTTCTTTCAGCGCTTCGTAGTTCTCGCTGAGCACTGGCTCTTCGATGAACATCAGCTTGTACGGGTCCAGCTCTTTCATCAGCACCTTGGCCATCGGCTTGTGCACACGACCGTGGAAGTCGACGCCGATGCCAACGTTCGGGCCCACCGCATCACGCACGGCGGCAACGTTGGCCAGGGCCAGATCGACCTTGTCGAAGGTGTCGAGGAACTGCAGCTCTTCGGTGCCGTTCATTTTCACCGCGGTGAAGCCACGCTCCACCGCTTCTTTCGCTGCACGCGCGGTGTCAGCCGGACGGTCGCCGCCGATCCACGAATACACCCGAATCTTGTCGCGCACCTGGCCGCCGAGCAGGTCGCTGACCGACACGCCCAGTGCCTTGCCCTTGATGTCCCATAGCGCCTGGTCGATACCCGCCAGCGCGCTCATGTGAATGGCGCCGCCTCGGTAGAAGCCGCCGCGATACAGCACGGTCCAGATGTCTTCGATGTTGCGGGGGTCTTTGCCGATCAGGTAGTCGGACAGCTCCTCAACCGCTGCGGCCACGGTGTGGGCGCGGCCCTCGACCACAGGCTCGCCCCAACCGGTGACGCCCTGGTCGGTCTCGACTTTCAGGAAGCACCAGCGCGGCGGAACGATGTACGTCGTGAGTTTGGTGATTTTCATGTCTTGTCTCTCTTATTCAAAAACACATGCTGTTAGCGCACTTGCTCAAAAACACAGCCTCGATGGCGCAACGAGCGGGTCATTCACTGATTGTTGGCAGGCTTGTGCTGGTTCCAGGCGTTCACGTAGGCCTTGGCGCTCTTGGCGACGTCGTCGGCGCTCATGCCGGGCTTGAACAGCCCCGAACCGAGGCCGAAACCGGACACGCCGGCGTCGAGGAACACTTTCATGTTGTCCGGGGTGATGCCGCCCACCGGAATCAACGCCGTGCCGGCCGGCAATACCGCCAGCCAGGCCTTGACCACCGCAGGGCCCATTTGCTCGGCCGGGAACATTTTCAGCACGTCGGCGCCTTCGGCCAGCGCGGCGAAGGCTTCGGTCGGCGTCGCCACGCCCGGGGACAGGAACAGGCCTTCGGCCTTGGCCGCGCGCAGCACCTTGGGATCACTGTGGGGCATGACGATGACCTGGCCGCCGGCTTCCTTGACCTGGCGCACTTGCTCCGGCGTCAGCACCGTGCCCGCCCCGATCAGGCAATCGGCGGGCAAGCTCTGACGCAGCAAGCGGATACTGTCGTACGGCTGCGGGGAATTGAGCGGCACTTCGATGACGCGGAAACCGGCGGTGTACAGGACATCACCGATGGCCGGCGCTTCTTCGGGGCGCAGGCCGCGCAGAATCGCGACCAGGCCGTTTTGCACGAGGGCTTGCTTGAGCATGTCAGTTCTCTACATGAAGGGGCCGGGCAGCGGCCGAAGAGGAAGATTGAATCAGACCGGCCTGCACCGCCACCTGCCAGAGGCCACGCTCGGTGGCCTGCTCCGCCAGGGTCACCTGGGCAAAACCGTTGGCATCAAGGGCGCGCCGGTAGCGGGCGATCAGGGCGTCGCTGCCGATCAGGATCACGGCGGGCAAATTTGCGTCGGTCTGGCGCAGCAATTGCGCCAGCGCGACGATTTCATGGCCGATCAACAGGCCGGAGAGGTAATCGGATTGCGCGGTGCCGGACAGCACGCCGGTCAAGCCGAGGGTCCGGCAACTGAAGATGGTCGACAGCGGACCCGCCGCGCCGTTGGCCGACCGCGACACCGCCACGCCTCGGTCGAAGGCTACAGCGTCGAACGTGTCGCTGCGCTGCATCGTGCGGCCGAGAATGGTATGGCTGGACAGCGCGGCGTAGACCTCGCCGGTCATGAAGGTATCGAAATGCTCGATTCGGCCGTTCACCGCCCTCACCCACTTCGAGTGGCTGCCGGGCAGGCCGATCAACAGGGGTTTTGTGGCTTCGCGGGCGGGCAGCGAGTCGAGAATGCCGAGGACCTGGGTTTCTTCGCCGCGCATCACGTTGGGCAGCTCGGAACGCTGCAGGATGCCGGGAATGATGTGAACGTCGACGCCGCGCACGCTGCGCACCGTGACCAGCGCAGAGCTAAGCGCTGCGACGCTGGCGGGCGTCTGCTGATAGACCGCCTCGCGCCAGCCCTGGGCGCTGCCGACCATGCCGCAGGCAATCACCGGCAGCGTCGGTTCGGCGTCTAGCCAGTCGCCACAGGCTTCGTCAAACGCCAGTTCGAATCCGTTGGAAACCTGCTGCCCGCTGATCGAACGAGGTGTCGATGGCAGCTGCATGATGCCCGCGCTGAGCGAACGTTGTTCCAGTACCCGGCCGTGTTCGCCGAGTCGATACGCGCGAAGGGAGGTCGTCCCCCAGTCGAGCGCGATCAATTGCGCCTGCATGGCTTCACCTGATTGTTATTAATGAGTGAATGCGGAGCGGACTATAAACCGGTTGCGCTAATAATCTCAATATATAACGCGCAATCCCATATATCGGGATTTACCGTTTTCGGGCAGGGATATTTCGACGATTACCTGTTCCGAACGGATTTGCGGTTCGGGCATACTGATGCCCGTCGCTGGCAAAACTTTCACGAACACCGTGTTAGCTTTTGAACCCAGCCTGCGGCGCGTCACCTTCTGTTTTTCATACTGCTCCTACCACTCATCAGCCTCAGCGCCGAAGGTGGTAACTTTTCTGTATGCCCCACCCTTTCGCTCTCTGCCCTGCACGCCTGCCGGCGCCTGTTCGCGTGCCCGCACGCTTAACTCATCTGAAACAAGGATCCTCAAGATGAAGCGATTCCCCGTGCTCGACAGCCTGCGCGGTCTCTGCGCCCTGACCCTGATTGTTCATCACTCGCACATCGAGCGAAGCATCACGGAGCTGTCGTTTTTCCGTAACGCCAGCCAGTTCGCCGGTCTGTTCTTCGCCTTGAGCGGGTTTCTGCTGTACCGGCGCTACGTCGGCACGCTGAACACCCCGCGGCAACTGGGCGACTTCATGATTGCCCGCGCCTGCCGGGTCATGCCGCTGCACATCGCGGTGTTGTTGTTCTTCATCGGTTTCGAGTGTTTGAAGCTGGTGCTGGAACGCTATGGTCTGCTGTTGAATTTCCCGGCGTTCAGTGGTGACCGGGCGCCTGGGGAGATCCTGCCCAATCTGTTGCTGATCCAGGCGTGGTGGCCGGGCTTCAATGCGCTGTCCTTCAACTATCCGTCGTGGTGGGTCAGCGTCGCGTTTTATCTGTGGCTGATCTTCGGGCTGATCTGCTACGCGCTGCCGGGGATGGCGCGGACGATTTTTACGCTGCTGGGCGGGTTGGCGTTTGTCGGGCTGTTCGCGGATTCCGATCTGCTGACGCGCTATGTGTTGTGGGGCGCAGCCTGTTTTTTTGCGGGCACGGTGACGTATCGGCTGTACGCGCGTCTGCGGAATTTCGCACCGGGGGGGGTGCTGGGCAGTGTGCTTGAGGTGGGGGTATTGGCGACCATCGGCTGGCTGATGGTGGACGGCGAAGCCCCGCTGACAATAGAGCTGGCGTTGCTGTTTTGCCTGGCGATTCTGGTGTTCGCCTGGGAGGCCGGGGTGGTTTCGCGGCTGTTGCAGGTGCGGGTGTTTCCGGCGCTGGGCACGTTGTGGCTGTCGATTTACCTGACCCATGCGGCGGTAATTTTCGTGGTCGCGACCGGGCTGACGCTGGCGGCGAAGTTTGGCGGTTATCCGCTGTTGGTGGACAAGCCAGGGGAGATTCCGGGGTCGCTGGTAAGGTATCTGAGTACGGGCAGTGCGTTGAACGACAATCTGTTGATGCTGTTGGTGGTCGTGGCGGTTGTGGTGGTTTCGATGGTGGCGCATCGGTATATCGAGGTGCCGGGCGTGCGGTTTGCTGCTGTCTTAAGATCAAGGTCAAATTCAAGATCAGAAGCATCTGCCTAGGGGCAGATTGTTTCTGCCTTCGGCGAGTTACTTGGAAAAGTCGAAAGTCGCACCATCCCCAAGTAACCAAGGGTGCTTGCTCCTGGTTTGGCCCCTCGTTCCTCGGGGTTCCCTCACTCCGACGACGCTCCGTGGGCCCGCGCCGAACGGACATCCATGTCCTGACGGCGCTCTCGCGGCATCCATGCCGCTCGGCCCACTGCGCGTCGTCTGCGTTCGGCCTGCACCCAAGTCGCGTTTTGCGGTGTTCGGGCTTTTTGCGTAGGAAGATCAAGATCAACAGCTTCCCGGCTGAAGCCGGTCCTACAGGACACCGCATGCATTCAGTGGGACCGGCTTTAGCCGGGAAAGCGTCAATGGGCACGGCGCGAAATTGATGGCGAATGAACCGGCCCCCTTATTGATTGTTGATCGTCCCCACGCTCCGCGTGGGAATGCATCCTGTGACGCTCCGCATCAGATCGCTGGCTTGATGCGCATACTCTGCAGGACGCCAAGCGTCCGAGGCGGCATTACCACGCAGAGCGTGGGAACGATCGGATTCGACGCCAAACCGTGCGGCGGATGAAGATCAATTGTAGGAGCGCGCTTGCCCGCGAATGATGGTGGGTCAGCTTCATCTGTGTGACTGACAGAACGCCATCGCGGGAAAGCGCGCTCCTACACTGGATTCCGTCAGCCTTTATCTGCTTTTGATCTTCATACGCAAAAAGTCCAGACGCCGCCAATCGCGACTTGGGTGCAGGCTGAACGGAGGTCTCGCGGAGTGGGTCGAGCCGCATGGATGCGGCGAGAGCTGCCCCCCGCCATGGATGGCGGATGGCAGCGGGCCCACGGAGCGGGGCCGGAGTGAAGGAACCCCGACGCAGGAGGGGCCAAACCGAGAGCAAGCACCCTTGGTTACTTGGGGTGCTTTTCCAAGTAACTCGCCGAAGGCGAAACGTCTGCCCCTAGGCAGACGCTCTTGAACTTGGCGTACTAAGTCACGCTGCAGGGCCGCCGGGCAATTACCGCTCTAGCAAAATCCGCAGCATCCGACGCAACGGCTCGGCCGCGCCCCACAACAACTGATCGCCCACAGTAAACGCGCCCAGATACTGCGAACCCATGTTCAACTTGCGCAAACGCCCCACCGGGATATTCAACGTCCCGGTCACCGACGTCGGGCTTAGCTCCTGAATGCTCGCTTCGCGATTATTCGGCACCAGCTTCACCCACGGGTTGTGCTGACTGATCATCCCCTCGATATCAGCGATCGGCACATCCTTGTTCAGCTTGATCGTCAGCGCCTGACTGTGGCACCGCATCGCACCGATGCGCACGCAAATACCATCCACCGGAATCGGGCTCTTGAAGCGGCCCAGAATCTTGTTCGTCTCCGCCTGCCCTTTCCACTCCTCGCGGCTCTGACCGTTCGGCAGCTCCTTGTCGATCCACGGGATCAGACTGCCCGCCAGGGGTACCCCGAAATTCTCGGTCGGGAAGCCCTCGCCACGCATCGCGTCCGCCACCTTGCGGTCGATGTCCAGAATCGCACTCGCAGGGTTCGCCAGCTCGTCGGCCACCGACGCATTGATCGCGCCCATCTGCTTGATCAGCTCACGCATGTTCTGCGCGCCAGCGCCGGAAGCGGCCTGATACGTCATGACGTTCATCCACTCCACCAGACCGGCCTCGAACAGCCCGCCCAGGCCCATCAACATGAGGCTGACGGTGCAGTTGCCGCCGATGTAGTTCTTGGTGCCGGCGTCCAGCTGCTGGTCGATGACCTTGCGGTTGACCGGATCCAGGATGATCACCGCATCGTCCTGCATGCGCAGGGACGACGCCGCGTCGATCCAGTAACCCTGCCAGCCTGCTTCGCGCAGCTTGGGGAATACTTCGTTGGTGTAGTCGCCGCCCTGGCAGGTCAGCACCACGTCCAGGGTCTTGAGCTCGTCGATGCTGTAGGCATCTTTGAGCGGCGCGACGTCCTTGCCCACCGACGGGCCTTGGCCGCCGACGTTGGAGGTGGTGAAAAAAACCGGCTCAATGAGATCGAAATCCTGCTCTTCCAGCATGCGCTGCATGAGCACGGAACCGACCATCCCGCGCCAACCGACCAGACCTACACGTTTCATCGCAACTACACCTTAATTAAAAGTGGGGCCCCGACCGCAGAGAGCCACAGGGCTCAACCTGACAGTCGTGGGCCCGAGATATTACAGATTGCGCAGCGCGGCGACTACGGCATCGCCCATTTCCTGCGTCCCGACCCGGGCATTGCCTTCGGACCAGATGTCGCCGGTGCGCAGGCCCTGATCCAGCACCAGGCTGACGGCTTTCTCGATGGCATCGGCGGCGGTGTGTTCGTTGAAGCTGTAACGCAGCATCATCGACACCGACAGAATGGTCGCCAGCGGGTTGGCCACGCCTTTGCCGGCGATGTCCGGCGCCGAACCGTGGCAGGGCTCGTACATGCCCTTGTTGTTCGAATCCAGCGACGCCGACGGCAGCATGCCGATGGACCCGGTGAGCATCGACGCTTCGTCGGAGAGGATGTCGCCGAACATGTTGTCGGTGACGATCACGTCGAACTGCTTCGGTGCGCGGACCAGTTGCATGGCGGCGTTGTCGACGTACATGTGGCTGAGTTCGACGTCCGGGTAATCCTTCGCGACCTGCTCGACGATCTCGCGCCACAACTGGCTGGAGGCAAGCACATTGGCCTTGTCCACCGAGCAGAGCTTCTTGCCACGCACGCGGGCCATGTCAAAGCCGACACGGGCGATGCGGCGAATCTCGCTTTCGCTGTACGGCAACGTATCGTAGGACTGACGCTCGCCGTTTTCCAGTTCGCGGGTGCCGCGCGGTGCGCCGAAGTAGATACCACCGGTCAGCTCGCGAACGATGAGGATGTCCAGGCCAGCGACGATTTCGGGCTTCAGGCTGGAGGCATCTGCCAATTGCGGATAAAGGATCGCCGGGCGCAGGTTGGCGAACAGGCCCAGTTGCGAGCGGATCTTCAGCAGGCCGCGCTCCGGGCGGATGTCGCGTTCGATGGCGTCCCATTTCGGGCCGCCCACGGCGCCGAGCAACACGGCGTCAACCGCGCGGGCGCGCTCAAGGGTCTCATCTGCCAGCGGCACGCCATGCTTGTCGATGGCCGCGCCGCCGATGACGTCGTGGCTCAGTTCGAAACCCAGCTGATATTTCTCGCTGGCCAGTTCCAGCACCTTGACCGCCTCGGCCATGATTTCCGGACCAATGCCATCACCTGGGAGAATCAGAATCTGCTTGCTCATAACGTCCTCGTTTCAATAAGTGCATCGGCGCTTTAAAAGCGCCGATTATGTAAGCAGGTGCTATGCCGTCTGTAGGAGCCGGCTTGCTGGCGAATGCGTCTTTTCAGTCACCATCGCGTCGCCTCGCACACTGAGTTCGCCAGCAAGCCGGCTCCTACAGGGCGCGCATCAATCAGGCATCCCTGAACAGCCACGGCTGCGCTGCGCGATGTTTGCTCTCAAACGCGGCAATCGCCTCGCCGTCCACCAGGGTCAGGCCGATGTCGTCCAGGCCGTTGAGCAGGCAGTGCTTGCGGAAGGCGTCGATTTCAAAGCGGTAGACCTTGCCGTCTTCACGGGTCACGGTCTGCGCTTCCAGGTCCACGTTCAGCTGATAACCCGGGGTTGCCTCGACCACTTTGAACAGCTCATCGACTTCGCTTTCGCTCAGGATGATCGGCAGCAAGCCATTCTTGAAGCTGTTGTTGAAGAAGATGTCCGCGTAGCTCGGCGCGATGATGCTGCGAAAGCCATATTCTTCCAGCGCCCACGGGGCGTGTTCGCGACTCGAGCCGCAGCCGAAGTTTTCCCGGGCCAGCAACACGCTGGCGCCCTGATAACGCTCGGCGTTGAGCACAAAATCCGGGTTCAGCGGGCGCTTGCTGTTGTCCTGATACGGCTGGCCCACGTCGAGGTAGCGCCACTCGTCAAACAGGTTCGGCCCGAACCCGGTCCGGCGGATCGACTTCAGGAACTGCTTGGGGATGATCTGATCGGTGTCGACGTTGGCGCGATCCAGCGGAGCGACCAGGCCGGTGTGTTGGGTAAAAGGCTTCATACGGGGCTCCTTATGCCTGGCTCATGGTGCGAACGTCGACGAAACGGCCGTTGACCGCTGCCGCTGCCGCCATCGCCGGGCTGACCAGGTGAGTACGCCCACCGGCACCCTGACGGCCTTCGAAGTTGCGGTTGGAGGTCGAGGCGCAGTGCTCGCCGCTCTCGAGGCGGTCCGGGTTCATTGCAAGGCACATCGAGCAGCCCGGCTCGCGCCATTCAAAGCCGGCTTCGATGAAGACCTTGTCCAGCCCTTCCCGCTCGGCCTGTTCCTTCACCAGACCCGAACCCGGCACGACGATCGCCTGCTTGATGGTCGACGCCACTTTGCGGCCCTTGGCGATGTCCGCCGCGGCGCGAAGGTCTTCGATCCGCGAGTTAGTGCAGGAACCGATGAACACGCGATCCAGTTGAATATCGGTAATCGCCTGATTGGCCTTCAGGCCCATGTACTTCAGTGCGCGTTCGATGGAGCCACGCTTGACCAGATCGGCTTCCTGCGCCGGATCGGGTACATTCTGATCCACGGCCACGACCATTTCAGGCGAGGTGCCCCAGCTGACTTGCGGCTTGATCTGGGTCGCGTCGAGCTCGACCACGGTGTCGAACACCGCGTCGTCGTCGGACACCAGGTCCTTCCACGCTTCGACGGCTGCGTCCCACTGCTCGGCAGTCGGCGCGAAAGGACGACCCTTCACGTAGGCAATGGTCTTTTCATCGGTCGCCACCAGTCCGACGCGGGCGCCGGCTTCGATGGACATGTTGCAGATGGTCATGCGGCCTTCGACGGACAGGTCGCGGATGGCGCTGCCGGCGAATTCGATGGCATGGCCGTTACCGCCGGCGGTGCCGATCTTGCCGATGATGGCCAGGACGATGTCCTTGGCCGTGACGCCGAACGGCAGCTTGCCTTCGACCTTCACTTGCATGTTCTTCATTTTCTTGGCGACCAGGCACTGGGTCGCGAGGACGTGCTCAACCTCGGAAGTGCCGATACCGTGGGCCAGCGCGCCGAACGCGCCGTGAGTGGAGGTGTGCGAATCGCCGCAGACCACGGTCATGCCCGGCAAGGTGGCGCCCTGCTCCGGGCCGATCACGTGAACGATGCCCTGACGGATGTCGTTCATCTTGAATTCGGTGATGCCGTACTCGTCGCAGTTGTCGTCCAGTGTCTTGACCTGCAAGCGCGACACCTGATCGACAATGGCGTCGACGCCGTCCTTGCGGTCCGGGGTGGTCGGCACGTTGTGGTCGACGGTGGCAACGTTGGCGTCAATGCGCCATGGTTTGCGTCGGGCCAGGCGCAAGCCTTCGAAAGCCTGAGGCGAGGTCACTTCGTGGATGATGTGACGGTCGATGTAAAGCAGCGCGGAGCCATCGTCGCGCTGCTTGACCAAATGCGAATCCCAGAGCTTGTCGTAGAGCGTTTTGCCGGCCATCAGACGGTTCCTCATCAGCGTATTTCTATGCCCCGGCCGCCGATGTCGCAATGACACCGTAAAGACCCTTGGCTTGTGGGGGTGATGCTATGGAATATGCTTAAATAACTCAAATTCATATTTTTCATGCTTTGCATAACCAACAGGAATCCGAGATGGATCTGGCTAATCTCAATGCCTTTATCGCCATCGCCGAGATGGGCAGTTTCTCGGCGGCTGGCGAGCGCCTGCACCTGACTCAGCCGGCGGTCAGCAAGCGCATCGCCGGTCTGGAGCAGCAACTGGACGTGCGGCTGTTTGATCGGCTGGGCCGCGAGGTCAGCCTGACCGAAGCCGGACGCGCCCTGCTCCCCCGGGCCTATCAGATTCTCAACGTGCTGGACGACACCCGTCGGGCGCTGACCAACCTGACCGGGGAAGTCACCGGGCGCTTGACCCTGGCGACGAGTCACCATATCGGTCTGCACCGATTGCCTACGTTATTAAGGACGTTTACCAAGACCTACCCGGACGTCGCGCTGGACATTCAGTTTCTCGATTCGGAAGTGGCCTACGAAGAAATCCTCCATGGCCGCGCAGAGCTGGCGGTGATCACCTTGGCGCCCGAGCCCCACGCTCTGGTGAAAGCCGTGAAGGTCTGGGACGACCCACTGGATTTCGTCGCCGCGCCCGAACACCCGCTGGCAACCCAGGCCAACGTCAGCCTGGCCGACCTGGCCCGCTACCCGGCAGTGTTTCCGGGCGAGAACACCTTCACTCACCACATCGTCAGCGAGCTGTGTGAGGCGCAGGGTCTGAAGCCGAATATCGCCATGAGCACCAACTACATGGAGACGATCAAGATGATGGTGTCCATTGGCCTGGCGTGGAGCGTGCTGCCCCGGACCATGCTCGACGAGCAGGTTACCCCCATCCCGTTGCCGGGTGTCCAGTTACGGCGCCATCTGGGGTATATCGTCCACACCGAGCGCACGCTTTCAAATGCCGCGCGGGCGTTCATGGCGCTGCTGGATGCCCAGGCCGCTGGGTTGGAGCAATTGTAGGCGCGCGCTCGATGGCGAACCCCGTCCAACCTCACCCACTCAGGCGGCTGACAGACCGCATTCGCCAGCAAGCCGGCTCCTACACCGGTTTTCGGAAAATGATCAGTCGTGGCTGATCGCGAGATCCGTAGGAGCCGGCTTGCTGGCGAACGCGGTGGGCCATTCTGCGCTGCGTCATCTGGATGACTGCATTCGCGGGCAAGCGCGCTCCCACAGGTTTTGCGGGGATCAGGGATTGGCCGGGTGCCAGGTCGAGCCCTTGATTCTGCCCGGAGGGCGTAGGAGCGCGCTTGCCCGCGATGGGCTGCGCGGCAATCGTGAATGCTGATCGGCGCGACACTCACGATGAGCACGCGACAGAAACAAAAAAGGCGCCCCGCAGGGCGCCTTCTCAAGCTGACTCGGGATCAGTGAGTCAGGGTTTTCTGTGCATTGATTTCGATGCGTTTTGGCTTGGCCTCTTCAGGCACCAGACGCAACAGATCAATGTTCAGCAGGCCATTGGCCAAAGCAGCGTTCTTGACCTCGATGTGGTCAGCCAGGCGGAACGACAGCTTGAACGCACGCTGGGCGATGCCCTGGTGCAGGAAGGTCACGCCTTCCGCGGTGTTCTCGCGTTTGCTGCCAGTGACGGTCAGTACGCCCTTCTCGACTTGCAGCTCCAGATCTTCCTCCTGGAAACCCGCCGCCGCGATGACAATGCGGTATTGGTCATCAGCGTGTTTCTCGACGTTGTAGGGAGGGTAGCTGCTGGCCGACTCGTTACGCGCCGCCGACTCGAACAAGTCGTTGAAGCGGTCGAACCCAACCGAGTGACGGAACAGTGGAGCCAGGGAAAATGCAGTAGTCATCTGAAAATCTCCTGATAAATCAGCAAGTGGTTATCTCCGCGACCCGCCTTCGGCATCGCGTAATCCCAAAATAGGGACGGCCATTTGCGTTTCAAGAGCCCTTCAAAAAAAATTTTCAGGCGGCTTCCGGCACGCTCACACCGAGCATCCGGCTGATCCGTTCGCAATCGGTTTCGCGGCGCAGGGCATCGAAGAGGACGGTCGCTTCGGGGTAGCTTTTGGTCAGCAGGACCACCCATTGCTTAAGCCGGCCCGGTGCCTGGACGCGGGTCATCTTGGCCATGGCCTGCAGCCAGAAATCCCGCAGCAGCGGCTGTAATTCGGCCCAGGTCATGGGGATGACGTCACGCCCGGCTTGCGCGGCGGCGATCTGCCGACCCAGGTCCGGACGCGCCACCAGCCCGCGACCGATCATGATGTCCCGGGCCCCGCAGATTTCCCGGCAGCGGCGCCAGTCGTCGACGGTCCAGATCTCGCCGTTGGCGATAATCGGAATCTTCACCACGTCCTGAATCTTGCCGATCCACTCCCAATGCGCCGGCGGCTTATAACCGTCGACCTTGGTGCGAGCGTGGACGACGATGAGTTCCGCGCCGCCCGCTTCGAGCGCCCGGGCGCAATCAAGGGCTGGCTCGGTGCTGTCATAGCCCAGGCGCATCTTGGCGGTGACCGGAATGTGCGCAGGCACGGCGCGGCGTACGTGGCTGAGGATGGTGTGGAGCAGCTCCGGCTCCTTGAGCAGCACCGCACCGCCCCGGGATTTGTTGACGGTCTTGGCCGGGCAGCCAAAATTCAGGTCGATGACCGGCGCGCCCAACTCGGCCGCAAAGGCTGCGTTCTCCGCCAGGCACACCGGGTCTGAACCCAGCAGTTGCACACGCAAGGGCACGCCGGCGCGGGTTTTCGAGCCCTGCAACAGCTCGGAGGCGAGCTTGTGGAAGTAATGCTCCGGCAGCACGCGCTCGGTCACCCGGATGAATTCGGTCACGCACCAGTCGATGCCGCCGACTTGCGTCAGCACGTCGCGCAAGATGTCGTCGACCAGGCCTTCCATGGGCGCCAGGGCAATTTGCATGGGTCACACTCGAAAAAAAGTCAGGCAGTTTACGCAGAGGCCGGCGGATTGGATACGGTTTACGCGCGCCGGACGTCAGGAGATGGCGCGGTGCAGGCCGGCGGCATATCCCTCGATGAATTCACCTGGCATGCGCTTGGGTTTGCCCGATGACAGTTCGATGCAGACGAAGGTGGTTTGAGCGCGCAGCAAGGTCACGCCGTCACTGGGACGTTTGAGCTGGAAGCGCCGGGTCATTTTCAGGCGCTGGTCCCAATCGACGATCCAGGTCGCCAGTTGCAGCTGGTCATCCTGATACGCGCTGGCCAGGTAGTCGATCTCATGCCGGACCACGGCCATGGCCCGGTCAAGTCGGCGGTATTCGGTCAGGTCCAGTCCCAACTGCTGCGAATGCCGCCAGGCGCAGCGTTCGAGCCAAGTGACGTACACGGCGTTGTTGGCGTGACCCAGGCCGTCGATATCCTCCTCGCCCACCTGCAGATCGATGACGAACGGCGTTGCCAGATCCCAGACCATGTCTTCCTGCCCTATTAAATTCATCACCCGGGCAGTGTAACCAAAAGCATCGGGCAAAACTGAAGGCGGTCTTGCATGACCAGAGGCCGGGGTTATCCACGCGTGCCTCTTCCCGGCTGAAGCCGGTCCCACTGGGTCCAGAGCGACTCAGAGCACCGCCGACTTCGCCGCACGCAGCACCCGATCCGACAGCTCACTGGGCCCCAGCGCTCGGGCAAGTGCCAGACCGCCGACCATCAAGGCGATGTCGGCAAGGGTCTTGTCGGTTTCTTCAGGGCTGGCGGCGAGCTGCGCCACCATCAGCTCGACGTGTTCAGCCAGGGCGTTGCGAAAATCGTCGGACAGACGCGCCATCTCCCCGATCGCCGCCGGCAAGGGGCAAGCGTGCTCTTGGGCGTCGCGGTGCCTGCGCGACAGGTAGAACGCCGCCAACAGCGCGCGACGCTCTTCACCCGGCAATCGATCGTCGATGCCGGCGACCATCTCACGACGTTCCGCCAGCAACTGGCTGAACGCTTCAAGCATCAAAGCCTCCTTGCTGTCGAAATGCGCGTAGAAACCGCCCACCGTGAGCCCGGCTGCGCCCATGATCTCGTTGACGCTGGGCTCGATCGGGCCGCGTGCAATGAGCGCGGTGCTGGCAGCGTTGAGAATGCGTTCGCGGGTCTGTGCTTTTTTGTCGTTCATGACCGTCTCCGGGATGATGGCGATAATATTATCCTCATCATGTGCGTTGGCAAGGACGTATCGGTGGGATGAACGACAGGCGGGATGAACGAGGGAGATAGACAGAGAAAGGGTCAGAAACCAAACCCCGAAAAAACAAAAGGGCCATTCAATAATCGAATGACCCTTGGTCTCGCAGAGCGAGAAATCGTGGCGTCCCCTAGGGGACTCGAACCCCTGTTACCGCCGTGAAAGGGCGGTGTCCTAGGCCACTAGACGAAGGGGACGCAAAACCTTCAGTCAGGTTCGTCGAACAACAATGACGAACCCTGGCGAAATTGGTGGAGCTTAGCGGGATCGAACCGCTGACCTCCTGCATGCCATGCAGGCGCTCTCCCAGCTGAGCTAAAGCCCCGACTTTACGCCTCTCGGCGGAGATCAGCTCTAACAACGGCCTCACTCGGTAAAAATGGCGTCCCCTAGGGGACTCGAACCCCTGTTACCGCCGTGAAAGGGCGGTGTCCTAGGCCACTAGACGAAGGGGACGTAACCCTTGCGTACCGCATCGGTGCTGGTTCCGGTGCGGGACAAACTTCAAGGCAGTAACGCAAACCTTGAAGCTTCTAATTTGGTGGAGCTTAGCGGGATCGAACCGCTGACCTCCTGCATGCCATGCAGGCGCTCTCCCAGCTGAGCTAAAGCCCCACAATACACTTACGTAGAACGCCGCGTTACCGCGTGTTTCTGCGTTGCCGTGTGGACGGGGCGCATATTAAGTGCGACCCACAAAGCTGTCAAACTCTTTTTCAAACAATTTCAAAAGAATTTTCCGGGATAACAATCACTTACCGCCTCCCGGAAAACCGGCCCACACCGGGCCATTGCCCAATCGCTCAATGGCTCCGGGTCGCTCGGGCAGCCGCTCAGCCAATGGCACCGAGCAGCTTTTCCCACTCCTTGTTCTCTTTCTTCGACACGCCGCCCAGCATGTCCAGCGCCTGGCGCAGACGGAAACGGGTCAGGTCGGGGCCCAGGATTTCCATCGCGTCAGTGACCGATACCGAGTTCGCCTGACCGGTAATGGCGGCGAACATCAGCGGCATGGCGTCACGCAGCTTCAGCTCCAGGTGCTCGACCACCGCCTGAATGCAACCGGTAATCTTGTCCTTCTCCCACTGACGCAGGGATTCCAGCTTCCACAGAATCAGCTGAATCACCTGACGCACCTGCTCCGGCGACAGCTTCTTGTGCTCGAACAGCTTGGCGTCCGGCGTCACGCCACCGGCGAAGAAGAAACCGCCCAGCGGTGCGATCTGGCTGAAGGTCTCGACGCGGCCCTGAACGTGGGGCGCGATCTTCATCATGTAGTCACTGTTGAACGCCCACTTCTGCACACGGGTGGCGAACTCTTCCACCGGCAGTTCACGCAGCCACTGGCCGTTGAGCCACGAGAGTTTCTCGATGTCGAAAATCGGGCCGCCGAGTGAGACGCGGGTCAGGTCGAAATGCTCGACCATCTCTTCCAGCGAGAACTTTTCGCGCTCGTCGGGCATCGACCAGCCCATGCGACCGAGGTAGTTGAGCATCGCTTCCGGCATAAAGCCCATGCGCTCGTAGAACGTGACCGAGGTCGGGTTCTTGCGCTTGGACAGCTTGCTCTTGTCCGGGTTACGCAGCAGCGGCATGTAGCACAGCGCCGGTTTTTCCCAGCCAAAGTATTCGTAGAGCAGGATCAGCTTGGGTGCGGACGGCAGCCATTCTTCGCCGCGCAATACGTGGGTAATGCCCATCAGGTGGTCGTCGACGACGTTGGCCAGGAAGTAGGTCGGCAGGCCATCGGTCTTCATCAGGACCTGCATGTCCATGCGGTCCCACGGGATTTCGACTTCGCCACGGAGGATGTCCGGCACCACACAGACGCCTTCGCTCGGGACCTTCATGCGGATGACATGGGGTTCGCCGGCGGCCAGGCGACGCTCGACTTCTTCTTTCGACAGCAGCAGCGCGCGGCCGTCGTAGCGAGGGGTTTCGCCACGGGCGGTCTGCTCGGCGCGCATCTGGTCGAGCTCTTCAGCGGTGCAGAAACACGGGAAGGCATGACCGGCGTCGACCAGTTCCTGCACATACTTCTTGTAGATGTCGCCGCGCTCGCTCTGGCGATACGGGCCATGGGGACCGCCGACGTCGGGGCCTTCGCTCCACTCGATGCCGAGCCAGCGCAGGGCGTCGAAAATCTGTTGTTCGGACTCGCGGGTCGAGCGCAGTTGATCGGTGTCTTCAATGCGCAGGATGAATTCGCCGCCATGCTGCTTGGCGAAGCAATAGTTGAACAGCGCGATGTAGGCCGTGCCAACGTGGGGGTCGCCGGTGGGCGATGGCGCGATGCGGGTGCGAACGGTGGTCATGGAAAATCCCGGATAGGTCGAACAAGCCGCGAATGTTAACAGGCGCGGCCTGCGCGGCTCCAGCGCCGGAGCTTGATGGACCGCAGAATCGTGATGATCGCAGGACCGGCGGCTCCGCCCTCGCCGCCCGGCACGCGTTGCGATGCGTCTTGCAACGAATGCCCCGCCATCAGTGCCGGTCATGATCACGACGATGGCTAGGTGCCAGACCGCCAACCCTGATAAATTCGCTTACATTCCAATAATTCAGAACGCCCATGCCCGCCCAACTCAAGCGCCGCCTGTTCATCTTCTTCATGGGGGTCCTGCTGATCGCCCTCGCCTTCTTCGCCCAGTGGTACCTCAAAGGACGCTTTCACGAGTCCACCGACAACGCCTACGTGCAGGGTGAAATCACCCGGGTGTCCAGCCAGCTTGGCGCGCGGATCAACGAGGTGCTGGTGCAGGACAACCAGCACGTGGAAAAAGGCCAGTTGCTGGTGCGGCTTGAGCCGGATGATTTCCGCCTGGCCATCGACCGGGCCCAGGCGACGCTGGCCACCCGCGAGGCGGAGCGCTTGCAAGCCCAGAGCCGTTTGACCCAGCAGTCGAGCCTGATCGCCGCCAGCGATGCGCAGGTACAAGCGAATCAGGCGACCCTTGGGCGCACGCAACTGGACCTGGCGCGGCTGCAAAAGCTGCGCACGCCGGGCTTCGTTTCCGAAGCCCAGGTCACGACCATGACCGCCGACAGCAACGTCGCCCGCTCCCAGGTCACCAAGGCTCAGGCCGACGCCCAGAGTCAGCGCCAGCAGGTCAACGCGCTGAACGCCGAGATCAAGCGCCTCGACGCGCAGATCGCCACCGCCCGCGCCGACCTGGCCCAAGCGCAGATCAATCAGCAGCGCACCGAGATCCACTCGCCCCTCAGCGGGTTGGTCGGGCAGCGGGCGGCGCGCAATGGCCAGTTCGTCCAGCCCGGCGCGTACCTGCTGTCGATCGTGCCGGACGAGGACATCTGGGTGCAGGCCAACTTCAAGGAAACCCAGATCGAGCACATGGAGATCGGTCAGGTCGCTCAACTGACGTTCGACAGTTTTCCCGGCACGCCCATCGAGGGCCGGGTCAACAGCCTGTTTGCCGCCTCCGGTGCGCAGTTCAGTCTGCTGCCGCCGGACAACGCCACCGGCAACTTCACCAAGGTCGTGCAGCGCATCCCGGTCAAACTGACCTTCGCGCCGGACAACCCGCTGCACGGCAAGATCCGCCCGGGCATGTCGGTGACTGTTTCGGTGGATATCCGGCCGCCGAATGACCCGCAACGTGGCCGGTGACGAGCTGATCCGCCCGGTCGGCGAACCGACCCGGCGCGACTGGATTGCCGTGATGAGCGTCATGCTCGGCGCATTCATGGCGGTGCTCGACATCCAGATCACCAACTCGTCGCTCAAGGACATTCAAGGCGCACTGTCGGCGACCCTGGAAGAAGGCTCGTGGATTTCCACCTCCTATCTGGTGGCGGAAATCATCATGATCCCGCTGACGGCCTGGCTGGTGCAGCTGCTCTCGGCGCGGCGCCTGGCGGTCTGGGTGTCGCTGGGTTTTCTGCTGTCGTCCCTGCTCTGCTCAATGGCCTGGAGCCTGGAAAGCATGATCGTCTTCCGCGCCCTGCAGGGCTTCACCGGCGGCGCGCTGATTCCGCTGGCGTTCACCCTGACCTTGATCAAACTGCCGGAGCATCACCGGGCCAAGGGCATGGCGCTGTTCGCCCTGACCGCCACCTTCGCCCCTTCCATCGGCCCGACCCTGGGCGGCTGGCTGACGGAGAATTTTGGCTGGGAATACATCTTCTACATCAACATCCCGCCAGGGCTGGTGATGATTGGCGGTCTGCTCTACGGCCTGGAGAAAAAAGCGCCGCACTGGGAATTGCTCAAGAGCACCGACTACGCCGGCATTGTCACGCTGGGGGTCGGGCTGGGCTGCCTGCAGGTGTTTCTTGAAGAGGGCCATCGCAAGGACTGGCTGGAATCGAACCTGATCGTCGGCCTGGGCAGCATTGCGCTGGTGAGCCTGATCAGCTTTGTGATCATCCAGTTTTCCAAGGCGAAACCGCTGATCAATCTGGGCATCCTCGGCAACCGCAATTTCGGGCTGTCGAGTATTTCCAGCGTGGGCATGGGCGTCGGGCTGTATGGCTCGATCTATTTGCTGCCGCTGTACCTGGCGCAGATCCAAGGCTACAACGCGCAGCAGATCGGCGAGGTGATCATGTGGATGGGCGTGCCCCAGCTGTTTCTGATTCCGCTGGTGCCGCAGCTGATGAAGGTTATTTCACCCAAGCTGCTGTGTACGCTGGGGTTTGGTTTGTTCGGGCTGGCGAGCTTTTCATCCGGCGTGCTCAACCTGGATTTCGCCGGGCCGCAGTTCAATCAGATTCAGCTCGTGCGGGCGCTGGGTCAGCCGCTGATCATGGTGACCATTTCCCTGATTGCCACCGCGTTCATTCAGCCCCATGACGCGGGGTCGGCGTCGAGCCTGTTCAACATTCTGCGCAACCTGGGCGGCGCCATTGGCATTGCGTTGCTGGCGACGCTGCTGGATGCGCGGACCAAGACCTACTTCGACTATTTGCGCGAATCGATCTCCCCCGCCAACCCGCAAGTGGCCGAGCGCATGGCGATGCTCACCGACCGGCTGGGCAGTGAAACGGCGGCGTTGGGCAAGCTCAGCGAAATCGCCCATCAACAGGCAGCGATTATGGCCTACAACGACGCGTTTCATTTTGTCGGGATTGCCCTGGGTGTGAGCATGCTGGCGGTGTTGCTGACGAAGAAGTTGCCGTCGGGGGTCAAGAGTGGCGCGGCGCACTGATTAGTCAGCGGTCAGGCGCACGTCTGTAGGAGCCGGCTTGCTGGCGAATACTGTGTGTCAGTCGCCGGGTGGGTGACGGGTAGAACGCGTTCGCCAGCAAGCCGGCTCCTACGGATTGAATGGCGCCGTGACGACGGTCTGCGCCATCACGACAGTCCGCGCGTTCTCGAGGCATCACACCGCCAACAACCGCTCCCGCAGTTTGCCGATCTCGTCGCGCATCTGTGCCGCGGCTTCGAACTCCAGATCGCGGGCCAGTTGGTACATCTTCTCTTCCAACTGACGAATGCGTTTGGTGATTTCGCTCGGCGAGCGCAGTTCGGCTTCGTACTTGGCGTTTTCCTCGGCGGCTTTGGCCATGCCTTTGCGCTTCTTGCTGCGCGAGCCGGGCACGGTGGCGCCTTCCATGATGTCGGCGACGTCCTTGATCACGCTTTTCGGCGTAATGCCGTTGGCCAGGTTGAAGGCGATCTGCTTCTCCCGACGACGATCGGTTTCGCCAATCGCCCGCTCCATGGAGCCGGTGATGCGGTCGGCGTACAGGATGGCGCGGCCGTTGAGGTTACGCGCGGCGCGGCCGATGGTCTGGATCAGCGAGCGTTCGGACCGCAGGAAGCCTTCCTTGTCGGCATCGAGAATCGCCACCAGTGACACTTCGGGCATGTCCAGACCTTCGCGCAGCAGGTTGATCCCCACCAGCACGTCGAAGGTGCCCAGGCGCAGGTCGCGGATGATCTCGACCCGTTCAACCGTGTCGATGTCCGAGTGCAGGTAACGCACGCGCACGCCGTGGTCGGCCAGGTAATCGGTGAGGTCTTCGGACATGCGCTTGGTCAGCGTGGTCACCAGCACCCGCTCCTCAATGGCCACGCGCTTGTGAATCTCGGAGAGCAAGTCGTCGACCTGGGTCAGCGCCGGACGGATTTCGATCTGCGGGTCAACCAGACCGGTCGGCCGCACCACCTGCTCGACGATGCGCCCCGCGTGCTCGGCTTCGTAGTTACCCGGGGTCGCTGACACGAAGATGGTCTGCGGGCTGACGTTTTCCCACTCATCGAAACGCATCGGCCGGTTGTCCAGCGCCGAGGGCAGGCGGAAACCGTATTCCACCAGCGTCTCCTTGCGGGAACGGTCGCCCTTATACATGGCGCCGACCTGGGGCACGCTGACGTGGGATTCGTCGATCACCAGCAGCGCGTCAGCCGGCAGGTAGTCGTACAGCGTCGGCGGCGGCGCACCGGACGGACGCCCGGACAGGTACCGCGAGTAGTTTTCGATGCCGTTGCAGTAACCCAGTTCGAGGATCATCTCCAGGTCGAAACGGGTGCGCTGCTCCAGACGTTGCGCTTCCACCAGCTTGTTGGCGCCGCGCAGGTATTCCAGACGTTCCTGCAGCTCGACCTTGATGCCTTCCATCGCGTCCAGCAGGGTTTCCCGCGGGGTCACGTAGTGGCTCTTTGGGTAGAAGGTGAAGCGCGGCAGTTTGCGAATGACCTCGCCGGTCAGCGGGTCGAAGGCAGAGAGGCTCTCAACCTCGTCATCGAACAGCTCGATGCGGATGGCTTCCAGGTCCGATTCCGCCGGGAACACGTCGATCACGTCGCCGCGCACACGGAAGGTCGCCCGGGCGAAATCCATGTCGTTGCGGGTGTACTGCAGGTCGGCCAGCCGGCGCAGCAGGGCGCGCTGATCGAGCTTGTCGCCGCGATCCACGTGCAGAACCATGCGCAGGTAGGTTTCCGGACTGCCCAGACCGTAGATGCACGACACCGTGGTGACGATGATCGAGTCCTTGCGCTCCAGCAACGCTTTGGTCGCGGACAGGCGCATCTGCTCGATGTGGTCGTTGATCGACGCGTCCTTCTCGATGAAGGTGTCCGACGACGGCACGTAGGCTTCGGGCTGGTAGTAGTCGTAGTAGGAAACGAAGTACTCGACCGAGTTGTTCGGGAAGAACGCCTTGAACTCACCGTACAACTGGGCGGCCAGGGTTTTGTTCGGCGCCAGCACCAGGGTCGGGCGCTGCACTTGCTGGATGACGTTGGCGATGCTGAAGGTCTTGCCCGAACCGGTTACACCGAGCAGGGTCTGGTGCGACAGGCCGGCGTCGATGCCTTCAACCAACTGACGAATCGCCTCCGGTTGATCGCCGGCCGGCTCAAAACGGGTAACGAGCTGAAACTCGGACATAAAATACCTCTGGACAGGCCACTGCCAGATAAATCCTGCAGCAACGCAATTGAGCACGAACGGCTGATCCCGCCAGGGAAAAGACGTACATAGAAGAAGTGATGGGACTACAAGTGGAGTCGACCGGTCCACCTTTCAAGCCACCCTCCGCAGATTAGTCAGCGGCACGGGACTAACGGTCGAAAAATTTCGCGAAAAACCCCGAAAAACCAGCCCCGACCTGTCGCCCGCACTGCCGCGGGCCTTTATACTTGCTCCCCGTTTGTGCACCGCTCTAGTGCAATCGGCTGGAGCGACGCGATCCATTCACTCCCCACTCAGAGCCCCTGCACAATGAGCCTGTTCTCCGCTGTCGAAATGGCACCACGCGATCCTATCCTGGGCCTCAACGAAGCATTCAACGCCGACACCCGCACGACCAAGGTCAATCTGGGTGTCGGTGTCTACAGCAACGAAGAAGGGAAGATTCCGCTGCTGCGCGCCGTTGTCGAAGCGGAAGAAAACCGGGTGGCCCAACACCTGCCCCGCGGCTACCTGCCGATCGACGGCATCGCCGCCTACGACAAGGCCGTGCAAACCCTGCTGTTCGGCGCCGAGTCGCCGCTGCTGGCGTCGGGTCAGGTGATGACGGTCCAGGCGGTGGGCGGCACGGGCGCACTGAAAATCGGCGCTGACTTTCTCAAGCAGCTGTCCCCTGACGCCGTCGTGGCGATCAGCGACCCGAGCTGGGAAAACCACCGCGCGCTGTTCGAAACCGCCGGTTTCCCGGTACAGAACTATCGCTATTACGACGCCGCCACCCATGACGTGAACCGCACGGGGATGCTGGAAGACCTGCAGAACCTGCCGTCCGGCTCGATCGTCGTGCTGCACGCCTGCTGCCACAACCCGACCGGCGTTGACCTGACCCTGGAAGACTGGAAGAAGGTCCTTGAGGTGCTGAAGGCCAAGGGTCATGTGCCGTTCCTGGACATGGCGTACCAGGGCTTCGGTGACGGCATCGACGAGGACGCGGCGGCGGTGCGTCTGTTTGCCGACAGCGGCCTGACGTTCTTTGCGTCCAGTTCGTTTTCGAAGTCGTTTTCGCTGTATGGCGAGCGGGTCGGCGCGCTGTCGATCGTGACGGATTCGAAAGAAGAGACGGCGCGGGTGTTGTCGCAGGTGAAGCGTGTGATCCGCACCAACTATTCGAACCCGCCGACCCACGGCGCGTCGATTGTGGCGGCGGTGTTGAACAGCCCTGAGTTGCGTGCGAAGTGGGAGGAGGAGCTGGGTGAGATGCGTCTGCGGATTCGCGGGATGCGTGAGGAGATGACGCAGCGTCTGGCGAATAATGCGGCGGGGCAGAATTTCAGTTTTGTCGCGCGGCAGCGGGGGATGTTTTCTTATTCGGGTCTGACGACGGCGCAGGTTCATCGGTTGCGCAATGAGTTCGGGATTTATGCGTTGGATACCGGGCGGATTTGTGTGGCGGCTTTGAATCAGGGGAATATCGGGGCTGTTACAGCGGCGATCCTGGCGGTTATCTAACGGCTCTTTTTAAGATCAAGATCAGGAGCGTCTGCCTAAGGGCAGACGTTTCGCCTTCGGCGAGTTACTTGGAAAAGCACCCCAAGTAACCAAGGGTGCTTGCTCCTGGTTAGGCCCCTCGTTCCTCGGGGTTCCTTCACTCCGGTCCCGCTCCGTGGGCCCGCCGCCATCCGCCATCCATGGCGGGGGGCGGCTCTCGCGGCATCCATGCCGCTCGGCCCACTCCACGAGACCTGCGTTCAGCCTGCACCAAAGTCGCGTTTGGTGTCGTCTGGACTTCTTGTGATTGAAGATCAAAAGCGCGTTTAAGCAGATCAAAGGCTTCCCGGCTGAAGCCGGTCCCACTGGGCGAACGCGATTTCACTGGGTGAACACGATTCCACTGTAGGAGCCGGCTTGCTGGCGAATACGGTTTGTCAGGCTACGCCTTCATGGCTGACCCACCGCGTTCGCCAGCAAGCCGGCTCCTACAAGGGGTCGCATCCGGTTAGAGAGACTGTGCAAACGCTGGTCTTCACAACGCAACTCCCGTTTGCTGTTTGCTGTTGCCGTGCTTTTGATCTTCGTACACAAATATTTCAGACGACGACAATCGCGACTTGGGTGCAGGCCGAACGCAGACGACGCGCAGTGGGCCGAGCGGCATGGATGCCGCGAGAGCGCCGTCAGGACATGGATGTCCGTTCGGCGCGGGCCCACGGAGCGTCGTCGGAGTGAGGGAACCCGACGAAGTCGGGCCCAACCAGGAGCACGGCCTTTTTGGTTACTTTTTCGGCTGTTGGAAAAAGTGACCCGCCGTAAGGGCGGAACCATAATCGGCGACACCCGAGATAACGGATATACACACGAATCTGAGATCCGCCTCAATCACTAACCCTTCTTCCGATACGCCATCGAATCATCAATCCGCTTGAGTATGTAATCCCCCGCTGCCACCGCCGGATAACGACTGTCAGCAACCTCAACCCCCAAATCGCAGGGATCAACAACCGCCCCATAGGTCGGGTCATAAAACGTCGCGATCGAATACCGCTCATGCCCTGAGTGATTGATCACCCGATGCAACGTCGACCGGAACCGGTCATTCGACCACCGCGCCAGCAAATCCCCCACGTTCACCACCAGACTGCCCTCGATCGGCGTCGCATCGATCCACGTCCCGCTGCCCAACTCACACACCTGCAGACCGCCACTGTTGTCCTGATGCAACAACGTAATGCACCCATAGTCCGTATGGGGCGCCACGCCGAACTGATCGCTTTCAGCTCGCGGTGGATGGGGCGGGTAATAGACCATCTGCGTACGCTGCAAACGCTTGCCGTATTTCGGCGCAAAGAAATCGGGCTCGATGCCCAAACCCACCGCCACCGCCTTCAACAGATCAGCGCCGGCCTTGCCCATCTCCTCGTAGTAGGCCTCCAGCGCCACCCGCAACGCCGGCATGAAATCCGGCCACTGGTTCGGCCCGCGCAACGCCTCCCCCGCCAGCACGCTCGGGTCATCCTCCGGCAGTTCCAGGCCGATGCTGAAAAACTCCTTGAAATCCGGCTTGGTCGCCTCGTACATCAGCGCCCCGCCCAACGCGTGCCAGCCACGATGGCGTTTGTTCACCGCGACCTGGCGCTTCACCTCCGGCGCGAAGGCGAAGAAGGTTCTTGCGGCCGCCATGGTGCTGTCGATCACCTGCCGGGGCACGCCGTGGTTGATGATGTAGAAGAAGCCGCTCTCGCTGCAGGCGGCGCGGATGGCTTCGCCGGCGCGACGGATCGCGGCCTCGTCGCCTTCACGGACGCCGGCCATGTCGATGATCGGGAGGTTGGCGGTGACGGTCATGGCAGGCTCCGGGCACAGGAAATGGACTGGGCGGTATAGACCGGATCAAGCATTTACTGTGCCGCGCCGCCCAACGCGTTATTCGTAGGACCGGCTTTAGCCGGGAATGAGGGAGTGCGTCCACCCTCAATTCTGCGGTGTGACATATGACGCATTCCCGGCTAAAGCCAGTCCTACAGGGAAGCTGTTAGCACCCTCAGCCTGATGGCGTCGATCAACTGGCCTGCATCTTGCCTCAGCTGTCTATACAGCCTCCCCGCTTCCAGGCACGCCCCACCCCTGACGCGAATTGATCGAGTGGATTCCATGAGCGACCTGCAACAGACCATCAGCCAGTTGCGCCAGGCCCTGGGCGATGCTCAGGTGCTGACCGGCGAAGCCATCAGCCCGCGCCATTACAGCGACTGGACCCGCCACGCGCCAGCCTGCCCCGCTGCATTGCTTCTGCCAACGAGCACCGAACAGGTCGCCCTCGCCCTGCGCATCTGCAACGCGGCGGGGCAAAGCGTGGTGCCCCAGGGCGGCATGACCGGGCTGGCGGGCGGCGCTGTACCGCGCACCACCGACATCGCGTTGTCGCTGGATCGCCTGCGCGGCATCGAGGAGATCGACACGGCCGCCGCCACCGTCAGCGTGCGCGCGGGTACGACGCTGGAGGACATCCAGCACGCCGTGGCCGACGCCGGTTTTCTGTTTCCGCTGGACCTGGGCGCCCGGGGCTCGTGCCAGATCGGTGGCAACATCGCTACCAACGCCGGCGGCAATGCGGTGATTCGTTACGGGATGACCCGCGACCTGGTGCTCGGACTGGAGGTTGTGCTGGCGGACGGGCGTGTGCTCGACCTGATGAACAAGATGATCAAGAACAACTGTGGTTATGACCTAAAACAGTGCTTCATCGGCAGCGAAGGCACCCTTGGGGTGATTACCCGGGCGGTGTTGAAGATGGCGCCGCCGCCGGGCCCGACCACCACGCAGCTCTGCGCCCTGCCCGATTACCCGAGCGCGGTTGCCCTGCTGCGGCGGATTCAATCGAGTGTCGGCACGCCTCAGGCCTATGAACTGATGTGGCAGGACTTCTTCCGCCTGGGCGTGTCGTGGCTAGAGAAGCCCGTCGCGCCGATGCCCGATCATCATCCGCTGTACGTGCTGATGGAATCGTCCGCCCCCCACGATGCGCTGGAACAGACCCTCGAAGCGGCGATCGACGCCGGCGAAGTGGTCGACGCCATTCTCGCCACCTCCCAGGCCCAGGCCCGCGGGCTGTGGAAGATCCGCGAGGCCACCGGCGAGTTCCCCCAGCGCATGGCGCCGTTGAACTTCGACATCAGCCTGCCCATCGGTCGCATCGGTGAGTTCGCCGAACGCTGCCGTGAGCGCATCGACGCGCGCTGGCCGGGTAACCGAAGCGTGTATTTCGGCCACATCGGTGACAGCAATCTGCACCTGACCGTGGACTGCAACTCGCTGCCGCAGCCCGCGCCGGTCCTGGAAATCGAAGAGCTGGTCTACAGCGCCGTCGGCGAACTGGGCGGCGCGGTGTCGGCTGAACATGGCATCGGCCTGCTCAAGCGCGAGTTCCTCCACCACTCGGTCAGCGCGGAAGCGTTGCAGGTGATGGCCGAGCTCAAGCGCAGTTTCGACCCCAACGGCATTCTCAATCCGGGGAAGATCCTGGGCTGATAACCACCTGCCGGTTGTATATACCGGTATGGCACGCTAACTGCAGTTGCAGAAGCCAGAGCAAGACCATGCACCCGCTCACCGAACATTCCGCAGCCTCGACGCCACACGCCCCATCCACCCAGGAGCCATCCCATGTCACTCGACTCTGTGTTCCGCAGGACGTTTAACCGCTTGAGCATCGCTGCCACGTTGGCGCTGTTGCCATTAGCGGTGCTGCCATTGTCGGCGCACGCCGATCAACTGGCCGATGTGAAAAAGGCCGGCGAGCTGGTGGTCGGCACCGAGATGCAGTTCGCGCCGTTCGATTTTCTCGAAGCGGGCAAGCAGAAAGGCTTGAACGCCGAACTGTTCGAGGCGCTGGGCCAGGAGCTGGGGGTCAAGATCAAGTTCCTCGACCTGCCGTGGCCGAGCGTGTTGCCAGGTCTTGAGGCGAAGAAATTCGACGTGGTCGCCGGCCCGATCATCGTGACCAAGGCGCGCAAGGAGCGTTACCACTTCGTGTCGCCGATTGCCGAAGCGACCGTGGCCTTGCTCGCGGGCGCCAAGGACGACAGCATCGGCAAGCCGGAAGACATCGCCGGTAAAACCGTCGGCGCCGGCAAGGGCTCGGCGCAGCTGGAAGAGTTGAAAGCCTTCGCCGCGACCCTGCCACAGAAGGTCACCATTCGTGAATACGTCGACAACAATCAGGCCTACGCCGACCTGGCGGCCAAGCGCATTGTCGCGGTGGCGAACTCGCTGCCGAACATCTCCTTCGTCGCCGCGCAGAAAAGCAATCTGTACAAAGTGGTGCAGCCGCCGTTCGGCAAGAAATCCTATTTCGCCTACCTGGGCCGCAAGGACGCCGATGCCGACAGCCTGATCGCCGCGCTGGATGCTGCCCTGACCAAAATGCATGACGACGGCCGCCTGGCCGCGCTGCAGAAAAAATGGCTGGGCGCAGAAATGGACGTGCCGAAGGGTGATTTCGAGCCGACGTGGTGAGGTTTGATTCCGTTGCATCAAGCACGATGAACACCCTGTAGGAGCGTGGATTGTCCCGCGATCTGCTACGAAGTGGCAGCAAAAGGGACGACCCGGCACATGTGGCGCAGCGTTGTCGAATCGACAGGCGTCTGCTTCGCAGACGATCGCGGGACAAGCCACGCTCCTACAGGATCTGCCTCAAGCACACAGCGGAGTATCCCCCGTGTTCGATTGGCCCTTGCTGCAGCAAAACGCGCCGTTATTACTCGGCGCCCTGTGGGTGACGTTGCAGGTGTCGATGGCTGCGCTGGTGTTCGGCTTTATCATCGGCATCGTCGTCGGTAGCCTGCGCTTGTCGCCGATTCCGCTGTTGCGCCGCTTAGGTGGCGCCTACATCTTCGTGTTCCGCGGCATTCCGCTGCTGGTGCAATTGCTGTTCATCTATTACTTCCTGCCCCGGGTCGGCCTGCCCAATGTCTCGCCCACCGTGGCGGCGATCATCGGCCTGTCCCTGGCCGCCGGCGCCTACATCGCCGAGATCATGCGCGGGGGCTTTCTTGCGATCCCTGGCGGTCAACTGGAGGCCGCGGGGCTGTTGGGCATGAGCGACGCGCAAATGCTCATGCGCATCCGCGTGCCCCAGGCCGTGCGCCTGACGCTGCCGGCGCTGGTCAATGAAATGATCCTGCTGATCAAGGCTTCGTCGCTGGTCTCGGTGGTCGGGCTGGCCGACCTCACCCGCACGGCGCAGAACCTTGCCGCCAGCGATTACATGTTCGTCCAGGACTACCTGATGCTGGCCGGCTTCTACTGCCTGATCAACGTGCCGCTGGCGTACGCCGCGAGCCTGCTCGAACGACGCCTGAAGGAGCGCACGGCATGACCTTCGACCCGAGCATTTTCACCGACCACCTGGGCGACATCGGCGCGGGGTTTCTGGTCACCCTCGGCACCTGGAGCAGCGGCGTCGTGCTCGGCCTGGCGCTGGGCATGCTGATTGCCGTCGCCCAGGTGTTCGGCAACAATTTCGTGCGCGCGCCGTTGCGGGTGCTTATCGAACTGATCCGCAGCACGCCGTTTCTGGTGCAGCTGTTTCTGGTGTATTACGGCGGGCCGTCGTTCGGCATCAGCCTTGACCCGATCCCCGCCGGCATTCTCGGCCTGGGGGTTTATGGCGGCGTGTACTTCGCCCAGATCTTTCGCACCGGCTTTCAGTCGGTCGCCCAGGGCCAGCTGGAAGCCGCGGATTGCCTGGGCATCACTCGCCTGCAAAGCATCTGGCGCATTCAGTTGCCGCAGATGCTGGTGATGATTCTTCCGGCGCTGGTGAACATGGTCACGGTGTTGTGCAAGGAAACCGCCGTGCTGTCGATCATCACCATTCCCGAGCTGACGATGGTCCTCACCGGCATCGGCTCGGAGACCTTCGCCTTCGTCGAAACCCTGCTGATGCTGTGCATCGGCTACCTGATTCTGGTGGAGCTGTGCTCGCGGCTGGGCATGCTGCTGGAAACCCGCATCGGCCGGTTCATGAGCAGGCAACCCCGATGAACAGTCTTCTGATTCCCGGCGGCAACGTGCCCGGCCAGTCCCCCGAAAGCATCGGTGAACGTATGAAAACCAACGACGAGCAGTCGACCGTCCTGACCCTGAACAAGGTAGGCAAAAGCTTCGGCCATCTGCGCGTGCTCAAGGGCATCGACTTGCAGGTGCAGCGCTCGGAAGTGGTGTGCCTGATCGGCCCGTCGGGCTCGGGCAAAAGCACCCTGCTGCGCAGCATGGCCTTTCTGGAGGAGTACGACGAAGGCGAGATCCGCATCGAAGGCCAACTGCTCGGCTGGCAGGACACCGACAAGGGCCGTCGCCGCGCGCCGCAAGCGCAGATCAACCAGGTGCGGCGCAACGTCGGCATGGTGTTTCAGCAGTTCAACCTGTGGCCGCACATGACCGCCCTCGGCAATGTCTGCGAAGCCTTGCGGCGGGTGCGCAAGCTCTCGGCCGACGACGCGAAAAAGCGCGGCATGGCGATGCTCGACAAGGTCGGCCTGGCGCACAAGGCCGACGCGTATCCCGCGCAATTGTCCGGCGGTCAGCAGCAGCGGGTGGCGATTGCCCGGGCGCTGGCGATGGAGCCGCACATCATGCTGTTCGACGAGCCCACCTCGGCCCTCGACCCGGAGCTGGTGGGCGAAGTGCTGCAGGTGATGAAGACCCTGGCGAAGGAAGGCATGACCATGGTGGTGGTCACCCACGAGATGGGCTTTGCCGCCCAGGTCGCCGATTCGGTGATTTTCCTCGATCAGGGCGAAATCGTTGCGCGCGGCACACCACAGCAGATTTTCCACAACGCCGAGCAACCCCGGCTGCAGCAGTTCTTGCAGAACTACCTGGACCGCAACGCGTTCTGGCAGGACGCCAGGCCGTGATGCGCTGTTTTTTAGGGCCGTCAACGCACGTTTGTTCGGAAAGGGAGAGAGACCATGGACAAGCTGGCACCCCAGGCCCTGTACCGGCGGGCGAAATCCTTCGTCAACGGCAAGCTGTCGTCGGGTGAGTGGCAGCCCGGCGACCTGATTCCGTCGGAGAACCGCCTCGTCGTCGAGCTGGGCATGTCGCGGATGACCGTCAACCGGGCGTTGCGCGAGCTGACCGAAGAAGGTCGCCTGCTGCGGGTGTCCGGGGTCGGCACCTTCGTCGCCGCGAGCAAGCCGCAATCCAATCTGCTGCGCATCACCAACATCGCCGACGAAATCCTTGCCCGGGGCCATCGCTATCGTTGCCAGGTGCTGCACCTGGCACGGGAATCGGCGTCGATGCCCATCGCCTCGGCCCTCTCGCTGGCCACCGGCGCGTCGGTGTTTCACCTGTTGTGCGTGCATTACGAGGACGATGTGGCGGTGCAGCTGGAAGACCGTTACGTCAATCCGCACGCCGCGCCGGACTTTCTGCAACAGCCTTTCGGCGATGAGCTGCAGTCGGCGCGCTATCTGCTGCGGATCATTCAGCCCGATGAAATGGAGCACATCGTCGAGGCCAGCCACCCGAGCGCCGAGGAGCTCAAGCATTTGCAGATTGAACCGGGCGAGCCGTGTCTGGTGCTGATGCGCCGCACCTGGAACAGCGGCAACGTGGTGACCTACGTGCGTTTGGTGCACCCGTCGTCGCGCTATCGCCTGGGCAGTCGCATGCCAGTGAGCGGCGCCAATCGGGACAGCTGACGCCTGCCGGTCAGCACATGGATCGAACCCTTGCGCGCCGTTGCCCTCGATATCTGTACGTCCTGTGAACGGGACATGACAGAAGAGGTGCATATGGCTACCCAAAGCAATGATCAGACCGTTAACCGCAACGACCCGGCGATTAATTCAGAGACGCCGGACAGCAGCCTGGCGCAGAACGATGCGCTGAAGAATCAGGGCGGATCGCAGAGTCAGTCCGAGGCCGGCGCGCAGAGTCAGGAGAACAACGGCAACCTGACGGGCGAGAACAGCTTTACCCCCGATTTCGAGCCTGAAGAGCATGAGTCGCCGGACACCACCAAAGAGGAACTGCAGACGGGTGAGCTGGATAAGGACATTGATACCGCCGGGGGTTGAGGTCGGTCGCTGAATGCTTGCCTTGCCCCATTCGTAGGAGCCGGCTTGCTGGCGAACGGGTCGGGTCAGTTGTGAAGCGGGCGGCTGACACACAGCATTCGCCAGCAAGCCGGCTCCTACAGTCGGATGCCGTCGCGATCACGGCCTCGGGCATCTTTCATTGCATAGCACCCTAACAAAACGGCACCATCACGCATTCGTCTGCGCCCGCAGACCTGCCTGAAGTCATCCCCCGGAGCGTTGTCGATAATGGTCGAGACCACCACTCAGGATGCCCCGCGCGTCGGTAACAAGCTCACGCCCCGCGAGTTTCGCGGCATGGCGGCGATTCTGATGTCCATCGCCCTCGCCACCCTCGACACGGCCATCGCCAACACCGCCCTCCCCGCCATTGCGGCTGATTTGAACGCCTCGCCGGCCGCGTCGGTGTGGATCATCAACGCCTACCAGCTCGCCGCCGTCGCCACGCTGTTGCCGTTCGCGGCCCTGGGCGGCGTGCTCGGCCATCGCAAGGTGTACTTGGGCGGGCTGATTCTGTTCGTGGTGTCGTCGGCGCTGTGTGCGCTGTCCTGGTCGTTGCCCACGCTGACCATCGCTCGCGTGTTGCAGGGCATCGGCGCCAGCGCGATCATGAGCGTCAACGCCGCACTGATCGGCTCGATCTTCCCCCACGAGCGGCTCGGCCGCGGCCTGGGCATGAACGCGCTGGTGGTCGGCACCTCGTTCTCCATCGGCCCGACCGTGGCCTCGCTGGTGTTGTCGGTGGCGAGCTGGCCGTGGCTGTTCGCGATCAACCTGCCCATCGGCCTGTTCGCCCTGGGGTTCGCCTGGAACTCGTTGCCCGCCACCCGCTTCGGCACCCTGACCTTCGACCGCTTCACTGCGGTGCTTAACGTCATCACCTTCGGCGCGCTGATCTTTGCCCTGAGTCAGGCGGCGCAACTGGGTTCCATGACCAGCGTGGTGATCGCCCTGGCAGTTTTTCTGGTGGGCGGCGCGCTGATGCTCAAGCGCGAGGCCGGGCACCCTGCGCCGATGTTTCCCCTGGATTTGCTCAAGCGGCCGCTGTTTGCGCTGTCGGCGCTGACGGCGTTCTGTTCGTTCGCCACCCAAGGACTGGCGTTCGTCTCGCTGCCGTTCTTTTTTGAAAGCACCCTGGGCCGCGACCCGATCCAGACCGGGTTTCTGATGACGCCGTGGTCGGTGGTGGTGGCAATGATCGCGCCGTTTGCCGGGCGCCTGTCTGACCGTTACGCGCCGGGGCTGCTGGGCGGAATTGGTTTGGCAATGCTCTGTCTGGGGATGATTTCCCTCGCGACCATGCCGGCAGACGCCAGCGTGATGTCGATCATCGCGCGGATGATGCTGTGCGGCATCGGCTTCGGTTTCTTCCAGGCGCCTAATCAGAAAGCGCTGATGACCAGCGCGCCGAAGGAGCGCTCCAGCGGCGCCAGCGGCACGATTGCGACGGCACGTCTGATTGGCCAGGCCACGGGCGCCGCGTTGGTGGCCTTGAGTTTCGGAATTTCCAACACCCACGGCCCGGTGCTGGCCTTGGGCATAGGCGCGGGCTTTGCCGCGGTGGGCAGTGTGGCGAGCGGGCTGCGGCTGGTGACGAAGAACACGGCCAATCCGAGGGTTTAATTTTCGTCAATCAAGCCCGGGCAGGATCAGGCAATCATCGCGTAGGACTGGGTCATCGGTTTGGCGCGCAGGGTTCCTACCATGGGGGCCTACGACCAACGGCTTAGGCCTCGTGAGGAAACGCACAATGAGCACATCAAAAACCTTGTTCATCACCGGTGTCAGCAGCGGCTTCGGTCAGGCCTTGGCGCAGCAGGCGCTGGCGGCGGGTCATACGGTGATCGGCACTCTGCGCAATGAAGACGCGGTGCAGGCCTTCGAAGCCCAGGCACCCGGTCGCGCCCACGGCGTGCTGCTGGACGTCACCGACTTCGACGCCATCGACCGCGTGGTCGCCGAGGCCGACAACGCCTTCGGGCCCATCGACGTCCTGGTCAACAACGCCGGTTATGGCCACGAGGGCATTCTCGAAGAGTCACCGCTGGAAGACTTGCGGCGGCAGTTCGACGTCAATGTGTTCGGCGCAGTGGCGATCATCAAGGCCTTCGTGCCGCTGTTCCGCCAGCGCCGCAGCGGGCACATCCTCAACGTCACCTCCATGGGCGGCTTCATCACCATGCCGGGGATTTCCTACTACCACGGCAGCAAGTTCGCGCTGGAAGGCATTTCCGAATCCCTGGGCAAGGAGCTGAAGCCGTTCAATGTGTTCGTCACGGCGGTGGCGCCGGGTTCCTTTCGTACTGACTGGGCCGGCCGGTCGATGCAGCGCACTGCGCGGCAGATTACCGACTACGACGCCAGATTCGACCCGATCCGCAAGGCGCGGGAAGAACGCAGCGGCAAACAGCCGGGTGATCCGGTCAAGGCGGCAGACGCGATGCTCAAGCTGATTGATAGTCCCAACCCGCCGGCCCATCTGTTGCTGGGCAGCGACGCGTTGAAGCTGGTGCGGGAAAAGCTGGCGCAGCTGGAAGCCGAGTTTGCGGAATGGGAAGAGGTGTCGCGTTCGACGGATGGGTGAAGTTCGATGAAAGTGCGTCGGCCTAACGGCCTCCTGTTTCGCCTTCGGCGAGTTACTTGATAAAGCCCCAAGTAACCAAGGGCTTTTGCTCCTGGTTGGGCCCTTCCTTCGTCAGGGTTCCTTCACTCCGGTCTGGCTCCGTGGGCCCGCGCCGAACGGACATCCATGTCCTGACGGCGCTCTCGCCGCATCCATGCGGCTCGGCCCACTGCGCGAGACCTGCGTTCAGCCTGCACCCAAGTCGCGTCTGGCGGTGACTGGACTTTTTGCGTATGAAGGTCAAAAGCAGATCAACATCAACATCAACGTCAAAAGCTTCCCGGCTGAAGCCGGTCCTACAGACCTGCTGCGTACCCCCTGTAGGACTGGCTTTAGCCGGGAAGAGGCCGGCATGACCACCATCATTTTTTTGGGAAACGCCCTCTGGGTGGGAGCCGTCAACCGGGAAATAGTGGCGTAGCTTCAAGAAAGCTACACCCCGCCCCGGCTGAAGATGCGGATCACTTCATCCAGATGCCCCGCCATCGCCTGCCTGGCGGCTGCCGCGTCGCGGTGTTGCAGGGCGTCGAGGATCAGGCGGTGTTCGTGCTCGGAGCGGAACGGCATGTCGTCGGAGGTGTAGTGCGCCTGCAAGCGCTGGAACATGCTGCCGTACTGATGCCCGAGCAGGTGCTTGATCATCAGCGCATAGGCCGGGTTGCCCGAGGCCTGGGCGATGCGGATGTGGAACAGGCGATCGCCGGGGTGGGTGTGGGAATGCTCGCGGTTGTCCCGGGCGTCGCGTTCAAAGGCCTCACGGATCGCTTCAAGTTCTTCGTCACTGGCGTTCTGCGCCGCTAGCGCCGCTGCTTCCGGTTCGATCAGCCGACGCGCCTGAAGCAGAGCAAACGGCGGGATCTCGGCGCTGAAATCCACCTCGATGCCCAGCTCCGGGTCGACGTCCTTCCATTGATCGCGGGTGACCTGGGTCATCACCGGTTCATCGGACAGCCTCTGCCCCGGCGGTTCGCAGACCAGCACGCCATTGCCCACGCGCACATCCACCAATCCGATCACCTCAAGGGCAATCATCGCCTCGCGCACCGACGCCCTGCTTACGCCCAGCATCTTTGCCAATTCACGTTCAGCCGGCAGGCGGCTGCCCGGTGGGAATTCGCCGCTGTCGATCAGCGCGCGCAGCTGATCGGCGATCTGGCGATAAAGTCTCTGGTTATCAATTACTTGGATTGGCATCGGGAATCGGCTCGGAAATTTACAGCGCACTGGGTCGACAAATGACCTTGTTGCGGTCCATGACAAGTGCTAAAAACAGGACCAATGGCCTGACCATTGGAGCGCTGCAGTGACGGGAGCATAGCAAAACCCGATGGGGTTCGCGTGCACCGAATCCACCCAACGTGCCGCACGGGTTGGACCCGCAGACCTCGACGGCAGCATGGCCAGTCAGGTCGTCTCAACAATAAAAACAAGGGAACATCATGGACCTCACCGGTAAGCGAGTGCTCATCACGGCCGCCGCCCAGGGCATCGGTCAAGCCAGCGTCGAGGCTTATCTCAAAGCCGGCGCGGAAGTCTTCGCCGTGGACATCAACGGAGCCGCGCTGGACCACCTCCAGGGCGTGCACAAGCGGGTGCTCGACGTCACCGATCACGCCGCCATCGAACGGCTGGCCGCTGAAGTCGGCGCGCTGGACGTGTTGTTCAACTGCGCGGGCGTGGTGCACAGCGGCAACATCCTCGAATGCTCCGACGACGACTGGCGGTTCGCCTTCGACCTCAACGTCACCGCGATGTACAAGATGATCCGCGCGTTTCTGCCGGCGATGCTCGCCAACGGTGGCGGCTCGATCATCAACATGTCGTCGGTCGCCTCGGCCATCAAGGGCGTGCCCAACCGCTTCGCCTACTGCGCGAGCAAGGCCGCCGTGATCGGCATCACCCGTTCGGTCGCCGCCGACTTCGTCGGGCAGAACATCCGCTGCAACTGCATTTGCCCCGGCACCGTGGAATCCCCTTCCCTGCGTCAGCGGGTGGCCGATCAGGCCGCGCGCGAGGGCCGTGAAGAGGCCGAAGTGTACGCAGCGTTCGAAGCCCGCCAGCCCATGGGACGTCTGGGCACGCCCGAGGAAATCGCCCAATTGGCGCTGTACCTCGGTTCGTCGGCCAGCGGCTTTACCACCGGCACCGCGCAGATCATCGACGGTGGCTGGAGCAACTGAGCCCGCCGCCGATCCCGCGTATTCGTCACACCGAATTCTGATCACTCAATCCTGATTTTTTCACCTGCAGAGGACACCCCATGAAATTGCTGCGTTACGGCGAACCCGGTCAAGAACGCCCTGGCCTGCTGGACAGCAACGGCCGCATTCGCGATCTGACCGATCTCATCGGCGACCTGTCGGGCACCGCCCTGAGCCCGGAAAGCATCGCGCACTTGCAGTCCCAGGACATCAACAGCCTGCCGCTGGTCGAGGGCACTCCGCGCCTCGGCCCATGCGTGGGCAAGATCGGCAAGTTCATCTGCATCGGTCTGAACTACGCCGACCACGCCGCAGAAACCGGTGCGGACATTCCGAAAGAGCCGATCATTTTCAACAAGTGGACCAGCGCCATCGTCGGGCCCAACGACAACGTGGAAATCCCGCGCAACTCGAAGAAGACCGACTGGGAAGTCGAGCTGGGTGTGGTCATCGGCAAGGGCGGTCGCTACATCGACGAAGCCGACGCCCTGGAGCATGTGGCCGGCTACTGCGTGATCAATGACGTCTCCGAGCGTGAATTCCAGATCGAACGCGGCGGCACCTGGGACAAGGGCAAGGGCTGCGACACCTTCGGCCCGATCGGCCCATGGCTGGTGACCCGCGATGAAATCGCCGACCCCCATCAGCTCAACCTGTGGCTGGAAGTCGACGGCAAGCGTTACCAGAACGGCAACACGCGCACCATGATTTTCCATATCCCCAAACTGGTGAGCTACCTGAGCCAGTTCATGAGCCTGCAGCCGGGCGACGTGATTTCCACCGGCACACCGCCGGGCGTGGGCCTGGGCATCAAGCCGGAGCCGGTGTTCCTGCGTGCCGGCCAGACCATGCGTCTGGGCATTGAGGGGTTGGGTGAACAACAGCAGTTGACGGTCGACGCCTGACGCTCTGACCGATTGAAAGGCCCGCAACGAGCGGCTGCGGGCCTTGGCTTACGCCCACAACAATGCCAAAGGGACCCGCCATGACCACCATCACCGCCTTGCGCGTCGAAGACATTCGTTTCCCCACCTCGCAATTGCTCGACGGCTCTGACGCGATGAACCCGGACCCCGATTACTCGGCGGCCTACGTCATTCTCGAAACCGATCACCCTACCCTGCAGGGCCACGGCCTGACGTTCACCATCGGGCGCGGCAACGAGATCTGTTGTGCCGCGATCAAGGCCCTGGCGGGCGTAATGGTTGGCTTGAAGCTGGAGTGGATCGCCGAAGACATGGGCCGTTTCTGGCGCCACGTCACCAGCGACAGCCAGTTGCGCTGGATCGGCCCGGACAAGGGCGCGATTCACCTGGCGACCGGCGCGGTGGTCAACGCGACGTGGGACTTGTGGGCCAAGTCCGAGGGCAAGCCGGTGTGGCAACTGGTGGCGGAGATGTCCCCGGAGCAGCTGGTGCGCTGCATCGATTTTCGCTACATCACCGACTGCCTGACGCCAGACGAAGCCTTGACGCTGCTGACCGAGCGCGCCGAGGGCAAGGCGCAACGGTTGCAAGCGCTACTGGCCGACGGTTACCCCTGCTACACCACCTCGGCGGGCTGGCTGGGTTACCCGGACGACAAGCTGCGCCGGCTGTGTCAGGAAGCGGTGGATGGCGGCTTTTCCCATATCAAATTGAAAGTCGGTCGGGATCTGCAGGACGACATCCGCCGTGTGCGCATCGCCCGGGAAGTGCTGGGGCCGGATCGCCATTTGATGATCGACGCCAATCAAGTCTGGGAGGTCAAAGAGGCCATCGACTGGGTCCGCGAGCTGGCGTTCGCCAAGCCCTGGTTCATCGAAGAACCGACCAGCCCCGACGACGTCGAAGGCCATCGCACGATTCGTCTCGGCGTCCACCCGGTCAAGGTAGCGACCGGCGAGATGTGCCAGAACCGCATCGTCTTCAAGCAACTGATCATGCGCGGCGCCATCGACGTGGTGCAGATCGACGCCTGCCGCCTCGGCGGGGTCAACGAGGTGCTGGCAGTGATGCTGATGGCCGCCAAATACCAGCTGCCGGTTTGTCCCCATGCTGGCGGCGTCGGGCTGTGCGAGTACGTGCAGCACCTGTCGATGATCGACTTCCTGTGCATCGCCGGCACCCATGAAGGTCGGGTGGTGGAGTACGTCGATCACCTGCACGAGCACTTCGAGGACCCTTGCGTGATTCGCGATGCGGCCTACCTGGCGCCGGCCGCACCGGGGTTTTCGATCCAGATGAAAGCCGCTTCGCGGGCGCAGTATGCGTACAAAGGCTGAGCACACCGCCGGACCCTTGCAGGAGCGCGCTTGCCCGCGAACGCGTCCGTTCAGACGCTGCTGGGTCGCCTGCCCCACCTGATTCGCCAGCAAGCCGGCTCCTACAAATGCCCGCCCGCGCAGGAATTTGCCAGGGCATGAAACGGACGGAGTACAACAATAATGTCGTCCCGACACTCAAGCGTACCGGCACCGCCCTTGCGGGTGGATGCCCATCAACATTTCTGGACCTACGACGCCAGGGATTACCCCTGGATTGACCAGCGCCATGCTGCGTTGCAGCGGGATTTTCTGCCGCAGGATTTGAAACCGCTGCTCGATCAGCACGGCATCGACGGCTGCGTCGCGGTGCAGGCGCGGCACAGCGTCGGCGAGACGGACGCATTGCTGGCCCACGCCGCAGCGCACCCTTGGATTCTCGGCGTCGTCGGCTGGGCGGATCTGCGCGCGGACGATGTCGACGCGCAACTCTCGCGCTGGGGCGACTCTCATAAAGGCGCGCAAAAACTGGTCGGCCTTCGTCACTTGGTTCAGGACGAGCCGGCGCCGTCGCTGTTTCTCCAAGACCCGGCGTTCGCCCGTGGCATGGGGCAATTGCAAGCCCACGGGCTGACCTACGACGTGCTGATAAAAGACAAAGACCTGCACGCCGCCACTGACTTCTGCCGACGGCACGATCAGCACCACCTGATCCTCGATCACCTCGGCAAACCCGACCTGTCCCGGGAAGACCCCATCGCCTGGGCCGATCGCCTCGCCCCGCTGGCCGCCCTGCCCCACGTCGCCTGCAAGCTGTCCGGGCTCATCACTGAAGCCGACTGGCAACATTGGCGCCCGGTGGAGCTGCTGCCGTATGTCTACCTGGCGCTGGAGTTGTTCGGTCCGCAACGGCTGATGTTCGGTTCAGACTGGCCGGTCTGTCAGCTCGCCGGCCGTTACAGCGACGTCCACCAATTGTTTGAAACCGCCATCAGCACGCTCTCGGTCGATGAGCAAGACGCGCTGCGCGGCGGCACCGCCATTCGCCTCTATGGCCTGCTAGGAAACTGCCCATGAATCTGCACCTGCACGACAAAATCATTATCGTCACCGGCGGCGGCTCGGGGATTGGCGCGGCCATCTCATTGGGGCTGGCCGAAGAAGGCGCAATCCCGGTGATCTTCGCCAATCAGCCGCTGCCTGCCGAATTGGCCGCCGAGCTGGACAGACGTCAGCCGCAGACCCTGTTCGTCCAGGTCGAACTGCGCGACGAGGCCGAATGTGCGGCGGCGGTGAGCCAGGTGCTGGAGCGTTTCGGGCGCATTGACGGGCTGGTCAACAACGCCGGGGTCAACGACAACGTCGGGCTGGAGGCCGGTCGCGGCGCGTTCATCGAGTCGCTGGAAAAAAACCTCATCCACTACTACGTCATGGCGCATTTGTGCGTCGACGCGCTGAAGGCCAGCCAGGGCGCCATCGTCAACATCGGCTCCAAGACCGCCCTCACCGGTCAGGGCGGTACCAGCGGGTACACCGCCTCGAAAGGCGCACAACTGTCGCTGACCCGGGAATGGGCCGCCTCGTTGCTGAGCGATGGCGTGAGGGTGAACGCGGTGATTCCGGCCGAGGTCATGACGCCGTTGTATGAGCGCTGGATTGCCAGCTTCGAAAACCCCGAAGCGAAGCTGGCGAAGATCGTCGAAAAAATCCCCTTGGGCCAGCGCATGACCACGCCGACGGAGATTGCCGACAGCGTGCTGTTTCTGCTGTCCCCACGAGCGTCCCACACCACCGGGCAATGGCTGGTGGTGGACGGCGGCTATACGCATCTGGATCGGGCACTGACATGAATACGGGGAAGGTTGCGCAGCGGTTCTGTCTGGCGCTGGACCTTGCCGATGACGAGGCGTTGACTGCCGAGTATGAGCAGTTGCATCGGCGCATCTGGCCGGAGATTGCCGAACACCTGCGCAGTCAGGGCGTGCTGGACATGCAGATCTGGCGACTGGGCACGCGGCTGTTCATGGTCATGGACACGGCGCCGGGCTTCAGTGCCGACGCGATGGATCAGGCGTCGGCGGCCAACCCCAGGGTGCAGGAATGGGAGGCGTTGATGTGGCGATTTCAGAAGCCGACGCCGTGGACCGAGCCGGGGAATAAGTGGCAGCCGATGGCGCAGATGTTCAGCCTGTCGGATCAGCCGCCTTAAGCACTTCAATGGTAGGAGCGCGCTTGCCCGCGATTATGCCGGCACATTCAACATCACGGGCGGCTGACATACCGCATTCGCGGGCAAGCGCGCTCCTACAGGTCCGTGGATTGATTCGATCCCGGCGTTAACCAGACATCCGCTTCATCACGCAGCACGCTTCAACAACAACAAAAAGGAGAGCGTTATGTTGACCAAACAAAGCAAAGTACAGACTGGGGTGTACCGGCACGCTGCACCATCGGTGCGGGTGGCGTTGATGCTGGTGACCAGCCTGTTTTTCCTCTGGGGCCTGTCGTACGGGCTGCTCGATGTACTGAACAAGCACTTTCAGGAAACGCTGCACGTCAGCAAGGCTCAGTCGGGGCTGCTGCAGGCTGCGTACTTCGGCGCGTATTTCATCATCGCCCTGCCCGCCGGCCTGTTGATGGACCGCTTCGGCTACAAGGCCGGGATCCTGCTCGGGTTGTGCCTGTACGCCGCCGGCGCGTTGTTGTTCATGCCGGCGGCCAATGCGGCGAGCTTCCCGTTCTTCCTGTTTGCGCTGTTCGTCATCGCGCTGGGGCTGGGTTGTCTGGAAACTGCGGCCAATCCCTACGCCACCGTGCTGGGGGATCCGAAAGGCGCCGAACGTCGGCTCAATCTGGCGCAGTCGTTCAACGGCCTCGGCCAGTTCGTCGGGCCGCTGCTGGGGGGCGCGCTGTTCTTCGGCGGCAGCAACGCCGGCAGTGACAACAGTTCGCTGCAAACCACCTACGTGGTCATCGCCGTCATCGTCCTGCTGGTCGCTGCGCTGTTCGCCCGCACCCCAATGCCCGATCTGCGCGAGCAGGAATCCAGCATTCAACGCCAGGACAGCAAGACCCTCTGGCAGCACCGCGAATTCGTCGGCGGCGTGGTCACTCAGTTCTTCTACGTCGCGGCGCAGGTGGGCGTCGGCGCGTTCTTCATCAACTACGTCACCGAGCACTGGGCGAGCATGACCAGCCAGAGCGCCGCCTATTTGCTGTCGGTGGCGATGATCTGCTTTATGTGCGGACGGTTCTTCAGCACCTGGCTGATGGGTCGCATCCCGGCGCAGCGCTTGTTGATGGTCTACGCATGGATCAACGTTGCGTTGTGCGCGGTGGTGGTCAGCGGCGTGGAAAGCGTGTCGGTGGTGGCGCTGGTCGCGGTGTTCTTCTTCATGTCGATCATGTTCCCGACCATCTTCGCCATGAGCGTAAAAAACCTCGGCCCCCACACCAAGCGCGGCAGCTCGTTCCTGATCATGGCCATCGTCGGCGGCGCGCTGATGCCGTATTTCATGGGACTGGTGGCGGATCACTTCTCAACGGCGCTGGCGTACCTGCTGCCGCTGGGGTGTTTTGTGGTGGTGGCGTTTTATGGACGCAGCGGGTTGCGTGGGCGGGAGGTGTGATCTCGCGTTTGCGGTGTGGCGACTGACGCCTTCCCGGCTGAAGCCGGTCCTACTATCAGGTTTCAGCCAGTCCCAATCGGTGTGCGCGACGCCTTTGTGGGACCGGCTTTAGCCGGGAAGAGGCCAGTGGCAGCAGCCTCACTTTTGCGGTGTGACCACTGACGCGTTCCCGGCTAAAGCCGGTCGCACAATGTGTACGCGGTCAGTCAGGAGAGCGGGCAGTTGGCGCAGTAGTCGAGGCCGTTTACCCGGTAACGGATGCAGCACACGCGGCGTTGGCGCTTTGGTTCGTCTTGCCCTTCGACCTTGAGGTAGCGCACGGGTTGGTAGAACGGATTGCGGCGTCCGTCGGGTAGAAGTTGCGCGTTGAGCAACTGATGACCGTGACTCATATCGCCATGGGGCATCGCGTTTTCGAGCACGCCCAACAGCCACTCGAAATAGTTGCCGGCGTTGCTCCACAGCACTTTCGGGGACAGGCGCACATGTCGGGCGAAGATGTCGATGAAGGGCCTGAGGTGATGTTCGAGTAATTCATCGAAACGCTCGAACGCATCCTCCGGGCCGGGCATCCAGCGCTGTCCCGCGTCAGGCAGTTTGAATCCGGCAGGCAGGCCATCGTCGTTGAGTATCAGTTGTAGGTGATCAAGGTGCAGCGGCAGGCGCTGGTCGAGGATCAGCGAAGCCGCGACTACGGGTGGGATCAGTTTGATGAAGTAGTGCTTGCTCCAGATCGACGCCAGTCCGCGCGGGTCGCTGTCGGGATAGGCAGTGCCGCGCCGACCGAGCATGTCGTCCAGGTATTTGCCGGTCAGAACCGTGCGCATAGGCACGCCCTCACGGGGATCGTCGGGCAGCACCAGGACGTCACGGTAGTGCTCGAAATCGGCAATAAACAGCGGCGCCAGCGCAGGAATCATGGGGCGATTCGCTGCGCTGGCGGTTTGTTCAACCGGGCACGGTCAATGGGACTGCTGCCGTGCCAGCACCCACAATCCCTGCTCCAGCGCGGGGAACAGGCTGTTGTTGAAGTTGTTCCAGCGCAGTTCGAGGATGGTGTCGTCCGGCGCGATGGGCGTGTCGAGCACGTCGAACACCACCTCGCCGGAATCGATGCCGGTGTCGACGTAGTGGAACGACGCGCCGGTCATGTTCACCACCGGAATGTCGACCATCTCCCGCGTGGTCCAGTCGACCACTTTCTTGCCCCGGGCGCCGTACAGCGCGTCGAGGGTGGCATAGGCGCCGCGTCGTTCGTAAGGCGACTCCAGGCGCGTGATGCCCGGGTGCACGTTGAAGATGCGCCGATGGAAATCAGCGCCCTCGCGCACCAGTTCGTCGAGGATCACCAGCAGCCCGTCGAGTACCACAATGTCGGCGCCCAGTGCGTGCAAGCGCTCGCCGAGGCGTCGCTCGAAATCCGACTTGCCGGCCGGCCGTGCGCTGTCGCCCAGGGGCAAGGCGCGGTAGCTCGACGGCACGTTTTCCAGCAGGTCATCGACCTTGCGCCCCTGCACCGTCAGGCCCGCCGGGTAGAACCAGTGTTCGCCCTGACCCGGCTTGAACCCATAGTCCTTGATGCTCTCGCGGTCCCGTGCGGATTCGGGGTTTTCGTCGTAGATGATCGCTTCCAGGGAGTAGTGATCGCCGAGGGCGGTGTCGTTGAGCGCCTTGACCAGGTACTCCAGTGGCGAGGTCATGTAACGCTGCTCGCCGTGGTAATCGACGTATTGACCGGCCTTGTCCGCCGCTGCATTACGCAACGACCAGACGTAAACAAGCTTGGTTTTCTGCATGAATATCGGACTCAGGAAAGGGTGTGCAGGGTGTTGCCGCTGACGCCTTCGGCCATGGCGACCACGACTTTTCGTTCGCCGCTGAACGGCTTGCGCGAGTGCGCCGTGAGCATGTTGTCGAGCATCAGCACATCGCCGGTCTGCCACGGGAAGACCACTTCGCATTCGCTCAGCACGCCGCGGATTTCCGCCAGCGCGTCGGCCTCCAGCGGGCTGCCGTCGCCGTAGTAGACGTTGCGCGGCAGGCCTTCCTCGCCGACGGTGTCGAGGAGGATTTCCTGCATCTCCTCGTCCAGGTTCGACAGGTGGAACAGGTGCGCCTGGTTGAACCAGACCCAGTCTTTGGTGCGCGGATGCTGGGCGACGCCTTGCACCAACTGGCGGGTGCGCAGGTCGCCGTCCTCGTTCCAGTCGCACTGGATGCCACGCGGACGACAGTAGTCTTCGACGTCGCTGTGGCGCTCGGTGTTGAAGACCTGTTGCCAGGTCAGGTCCAGGCCGTTGCCGTAGTTGCGCACGTACATCAGGCGCTTTTCTTCAAAGCGTTTGCGCAACGCCGGGCTGATGCGCTGGAACACCCGGCGGCTGTCGGCAATCGGTGTCTCGCCTCCGCTGACGGCGGCTTTGGCGCAGTAGAAGAAGATGCGCATGGGCCATTCGGTGGTGTAAGCCTGTTCGTTGTGCAGCGGGATCGAGCGATGGGCCGGGTATTCGGTGGAGGTGTAGACGCCTTTGCCATCGACCTGGCTGCGCGGGGTGGAGCCGAATTCGTAGTTGAGCAGCGGGTGGCCGAACGAGGCGGCGAATTGCTGGAAGCCTTCGACGCCTTCGGGGGTGAAGCCGCTGAAGAGGATGGCGCCGTCGCGTTCCAGGGCGTGGTCGACGACGCTGCGCAGGGCCTCGAATTCGGCAGACAGGGAGACGCCGGTCTGGCCGGGCTGGACACGCAGGGGGAAGCCGGCTTCAAGGCGCAGGCGTTCGGGGGTGAGCATGCGCATGTTCATGGGCGTAACGCTCCTGGGGCTGAAGGGGGTGGGTTCAGGCCATGGCCTTGCGCAGGCTGAGGGGGCGCATGTCGGTCCAGACGGTTTCGATGTGGTTGAGGCAGGTCTGTTTGTCGCCTTCGACGCCGACGCTTTTCCAGCCGTCCGGGATGGCTTTGTAGTCGGGCCAGATGGAGTACTGTTCTTCGTGGTTGATGACGACCCGGAATTGTGTGTTTTCGCTGTCGAAGCTCATGTGTAATCCCTCGTGGTGTTGGAACGGCGCAGGTAAGCGCGCCTTACCTGGAAGACGAATGAGGGGGCGGGATGGTTAGTGGTTTTTTTTAAAATCTTTAAGAGCTTGGAGATCACAAGCATCTGCCTAACGGCAGATCGTTTCGCCTTCGGCGAGTTACTTGGAAAAGCACCCCAAGTAACCAAGGGTGCCTGCTCTCGGTTTGGTTCCTCCTTCGTCGGAATACCCTCACTCCGGTCTTGCTCCGTGGGCCCGCGCCGAACGGACATCCATGTCCTGACGGCGCTCTCGCCGCATCCATGCGGCTCGGCCCACTGCGCAAAACCTGCGTTCAGCCTGCACCAAAGTCGCGATTGGCGGTGACTGGGCTTTTTGTGTAGGAAGATCAAAAGCAGATCGAGGGCAAATCAAAAGCTTCCCGGCTGAAGCCGGTCCCACTGGGTGTGCGGGTGTTTCAGTTGATCGTTATCAACGGCAACGGCAACGGCAACGGCAAATCATCGGATTTACGCGGTCTCTGTAGGAGCCGGCTTGCTGGCGAACGCGGTGTGTCATTCGACGTCTTTGTTTCTGACCCAACGCATTCGCCAGCAAGCCGGCTCCTACAGAAAAACGCGTTCAGTCAGCGAGCGACAGGTGGGAGTGAGCTTGCTCGCGAAGAGGTTTGTGATCGTTCCCACGCTCTGCGTGGTAACACCGCCCGTGACGCTCCGCGTCCCGTTTCGGTGGGGTGACGCGGAGCGTCACAGGATGCATGCCCACGCAGAGCGTCACTAGTGTCCGGGGAAAGTCCAGAGGGGGAGCTTGCTCCCCCTCTCTGACCGCATCCATACGGCATAATCAGTCTTTTCCCACTCGGTTT
>NZ_SOCR01000003.1 GCF_004364335.1 Pseudomonas graminis
ATAGGTTGGGTGTGTAAGCGCTGTGAGGCGTTGAGCTAACCAATACTAATTGCCCGTGAGGCTTGACCATATAACACCCAAGCAATCTGCAGAAAATTGGCAGGTTGCGGTGTGTGAAGACGCATGAAGACGAAAGTTTGCGAACACACAAATGACACCTTGATCACATACCCGATTTGCTGAAGCGTTCGAGAGAACGAGTCAGTACCCGAATTTCTTGACGACCATAGAGCATTGGAACCACCTGATCCCATCCCGAACTCAGCAGTGAAACGATGCATCGCCGATGGTAGTGTGGGGTTTCCCCATGTGAGAGTAGGTCATCGTCAAGATTAAATTCCAAAACCCCATCTGCGAAAGCAGATGGGGTTTTGTTTTTGCGTGCGAAAAAGTCTTGAACCTGCCAACAGCCCGCTGCCAACTATAGTGAGCCACCAATCAGCGCCCACAAAAAAGCCCCGCATCACTGCAGGGCTTTCTACTACCAAGCGCACTGCTTACTCGCTAAGCGTTTCAACTGCTTGGGTCGCTTTTACCGGAGCGGCCTCATCACGACGCTGAATGTACTTCCAGTCCGCCTCGTCGATATAGATCCCCGCAGGCCCACTGCCGCCTTCCAGGTCAATGGCCACATGTGCCGACACTTGAGGCTTAACGCTCGCCAGAATCGGTACAAAACCCAACTGCAGGCTAGTTTCCAGCAACGCTGCCTGGTTCCTTTCATCAATGTCAGCGGCTTCGTCGAGGTAGTAGGGCAGACGAATCCGTCCGGCCTGCTCGCGATCCATAAGGTGCAGCAAGAGATACATGTTGGTCAGGGCCTTGATGGTCATGGTCGTCCCGTTGGAGGCCGCCCCATCGATGTCGGTGTGGATAACCGGCTGGCTGTTGACCTTGGTGATCTCGAACGCAAGTTCGAACAGGTCTTTTAGACCGAGCTGGTTGTGATTAGCCGCCACCAGGCGTGCCAGATACTCCTTGGCTTCCTCGTTCTTGTTGTCCTGCTCGGAGCTCTGGCTCAGATCGAACACCGACAGTGTCTCGCCCTCTTCGTACTGACCGGCGCTGTGGATGATCTGGTCGATGTGCTTAAGCGCTTCCTTGTTCGGCGCGAGCACAATGCGGAAGCTTTCCAGGTTGGAAACCTGCCGGCGGTTGATCTCACGGTTAAACAATGCCAGTTGGTGCTCAAGGCTGTCGTAGTCGCTGCGGATGTTGCGTAGCGTCCGCGCGATGTCGGTCACGGCCGCACGCCGCGCTTTGCCCAAGGTAAGCGCTTCATCAGTGCGGTGAGCATAAGCGTTGATCAGCAACTGCAGACGCCGCTCCATGTCGTCTTCGCTGTCGAACTTCGCAACGCCTTTCAGGCGAACCTGTGCGTACAGTGCTTCGATCTGACCATCGCAGCGCAGCAGACCCTGCCAACTGTCCTGATAATCATTGAGCAGCGGCAGCAAGTTTTCCAGCGAGTCATCAACCGGCTCCATGAACGGCGTACCAAAGGGCAGGTCGGTCGGGAGCAACTGACGACGACGCAGTGCGTCATCCAGCGTGCGTTGCTTGGATTCGAGATCGCCGATCTGACGACCGACCAGCTGTAGCTTGGCTGACAGCTGTTGAACGCGCTCGGTAAAAGCATCACTGGAGCGTTTGAGCTCGTCTTGCGCTGCTTCCATCTGGGCCAACTGTTCAAGCTTCTCGCCCTCTTCAGCGCTCAATGTCTGAGCGCGGCGGAAGTCTTCGAGCGCCTTCTGAGCATCCAGTACCTGCTGGTACAAAGCCTCGGTCTGGGTTTTGCTGGCCGCACGGTCGGCCGCGACGGCTTGTTGAGTCTTCAGTTGCTTGAGCTCCTTCTCCAGGCGCTCTTTCTGATCGCGCAGCGCGGCGCGATCGGCCAGCGCTTGCAGGGCTGGGGGCTCGATGTTCGACAGATTGACAGTCAGGCCGGGCACTTCGAAGCGCTCGCCCTTGAAACCATCGAGAATCGCTTCGAGCGACTTCACCCACGCATCGCCATCATCCAGCGCGATGCCTTGCTCACCCAGTGGCAAACTGAACAGCGCGCTGTTAAACAGGCGCATCAGACGTTCTACATCAGGCTGCGAGAATTCTTCACGGAGGCGGGCATAGCTGTTGTTGTCCGCATGATCGAGCTGTTGTTTCACTGACTTCAGACGTTTTTCCAGATCGCGCAGCCGCTCATCCAGATCCTCGGCGCTGAACTGACGCGACTGCGCGAGAGCACCGGCCAGTTCATCGTGAGCGTCTTTTGCAGCCAGTAACTGTTGTTCCAGGACTTTAACGTCGTCGACCAGCGCAAAGCGGTTCTTCAGGACTGCCAGCTCGCCGATCCAGCGCTGGATGTTGCTGATCTCACGCTCCAGGCGCATCAATTCTTGAGTGCCGCCACGCTGGTCGCTCTGCAGCGAATCCTGTTCGTTACGGTAGTGCTCGCTCTGAATGACCAGCTCTTCTTTGCGCGCATTGGAATAGTCCTGCCATGTGCCCAGCAACGAGTCGAGCAATGGCGACAGGCGATGCAGCTTGCCGCGCAGGATGTCGCGCTGTTTCACGCCATTGGCCAACGCTTCGACCAGCGGGCCTGCAAGCACCAGAGCGTTGTAGTCCTGCTCCATGCGTCGTACGTCGCGGAACGCTTCTTCGCATGCTGCTATGTAATCGACGCTGCCGGAACGCAGGCTGTGCTCAAAGGCGTCGAGAAACAGCTGCTTCAATTTGGCAGCGGTGATCTCGCGCATGTGCAGCAAGTTGATGAACAGCGCGCGGAAGGTCTTCAGGCTCTGTTCACTGGTCGAGCGCAGAGGAATCAGCGTCAGGTCCAGCGGAATCGAAGTATGACCACCGACCAGCAAACGACGCAGTTCATCAGGCTTGAGCTCGTAGGCTTTCAGGCCCTGGCTTTCCAGGTTGGCAAACAGCTCCTTCTGGCGCAGGCAGGTGTCGTCCTTCTGGTAGTGAGCCAGGTCCAGCTTGCCGGCATAGGCAAAAAACTGGTGACCGAAACCGCCGCCCGGGCCACGGCCGACCACGCCGATGACGTGCGGGCCGTGGGGCAGGGAGACTTCGACGAGGATGTAGCTGGTGTCGGAAGCGAAGTAGAAGCGTCGCGACTGGTCAAGGCTGTATTTGCCGAAGCTCATGTCCGACATGCGCGCCAGAATCGGGAACTGCAAAGCGTTGATCGACGCGCTCTTGCCCAGGTTGTTCGCGCCGTAGACCGACAGCGGATGCTCCAGTGGAAACAGCCCCAGGCTGTAACCGGCTGTGTTCAGCAGCGCAAAGCGGCGTATGCCGTAGCGTTCCTGGCTCATGCGTCATGCTCCTGTTCTTCAGCGATCGCCCGGGCTAGCGCTTGCTCTTCGGTTTCTGCGGATTCATCGAATTCGGTAAGGTCCAGCGGGTCGTCGGTTTCCAGCAGTCGCTCGTCGCTGTCGTCGTCGATCAGTACCGGGGCCGGCAATGGCAGGGCGCTATGCAGGCTGGCCGCCAGATCACGGTCTTGCTGTACGGACAGGCAGACGTCAAGGAAGCGATGCATGGGCGGCAGGAAGCGATAGATGCCGACTTCCTCGGCGGCGAACCCCAGCTGGGTCATGCGGCGCATGATTTTTTCTTCCAGCTCTTCCTGGGTCTGGACTTCAGCTTGCAGGAACAGATCGCGGTACTTTTCCAGCAGCGAGGGCAATTCGTCACGGCCCAGGCTGCCGCCATCGAGCACGGCGACAGGGTCGCGGCCCTGGTCGGCCAAGTGCTCGACGAGGATGAACGTGAACAGCGCCAGACGTTGTGCTGTCTTGTTGACCTGCGCGGCTGCGAGATCAGGCACGAAGTAGTAGAAGCCACGGGTGTCGCAGACCAGCTCATAGCCCAATGCTTTGAACAGACCGCGGTACTGGTCCTGCAGATTGGACAGTTGTGCGTACAGCTCGGGGTCGCGGCGGCTGACGTGGTAGCCCTTGAACAGCTCGCGGAAGATCGGCGCCAGCTGGGTCATTTCGGATAGATCAAGATGCATGGGCGGTGCCCTCGGAATTCTCTGGGGTGGCGTCTTTGCTCGAGAGCAGGGCGAAGGAGCGCAGGCTGACGCGGTGCTCCTGGGTCAGGTATTCGCGGCGCTCAAGACGCTCGCGCTTGAAGCGTTTGTCCCGCGACAGGCGGGAAAACCAGTACAGCAATTCGTCGGTCGCGCCGGTGGGCTCCTGTTCCAAAAGCCAGACCATCAGATCCGGCATCGGCAGGGCGTCTTCGCAACGCTCGACCATCTCTCTGACCGTACGTGGCGCGCGAGGCGGCTCGCCCTTGCGAGTGACATTGGCCTTGGGGAAGCGCGCGGGCTTGGGCTCGAAACGCGCCAGTGCATACACGTAGGCTTCAACCTGATTGGCACTGCCGAGAAACGTGCTTTGCGGACGAGTGAACATCGGCATCGCCGCTTGTGGCACGGCGTCGAGGCCTCTTCGACGGATCGCCGACAACGCGAGTGCAGCGCCGCGGGTCACGGCATTGTGGCGACGGGCCTCCTCGCGCAGCGGCAGCAGCAGCTCGCGGGCATGACGCAAGGTCAGTTGCGCGCTGGTCTGCATTTCGAGGATGCGCGCGTGGGTGCGCAGGAGCATGTCGTCGTCGACCAGATGGCCGAGACGTTGCTGATCGGTGAGCATGCGCAGCAGCACATTCTCTACCTTGCGTACGCCCTGTTCGAAAGCGCCATCGGCGTTCACCAGCTGGATCATCGGCTCGACGTATTCATCCCAGGTCGCCAGTACTTCCGCGTAACGCTGACGCAGCGGAATCTGTCGATCACTGGTCTTGGCGCGTTCGGCCACGGCCACCAGTGCCTGCTCGTCATTGGCGAGCTTCTTCAGGACGTCGCGCACGCGCATATCCAGCAGGCGCAGTTGCCGCGCCAGGTCATTGGCGTCGCGGGCGTCGAAGGCTTCCTGTATGTAGCCGGCCAGCCGTTCGAGGTGGCGCAGGTACGCTTCGATTTCCAGGCACAGGCCCAGCCGATGCTCGCGGCGCAGGTAAGACAGGAAATCATGGATCTGCGCGTTCAGCTCGAAACGGTTCGGACTTTTCGCCACTGGCACCAGAATGTCGAGCCGAATCCAGACGTCCAGCAGAGTGGTGATGTCCTGGGGTGTGCTCTCCAGTTGCTGGGCCGCCAGCTGCAAGCGCAGTTCGCTGAGGCTCAAAGTGCCCTGGTCGAAGTGCTCGCAGAGTGGCTCGAGAAGCGCCCAGTGTTCGGCAAGGGCGCGCAGGACGCGCTTAGGTTCGATCATTGGATGGTCGCTGACTGGCAAATAAAAGCGGCGATTGTACTGCATCGCCGGGCTCGTTTTTCACCCTCAGTCGATCAACAGCGGCGGGAAGCGGTGAAGGCCTGTAGAATCTCCCGCCTGACTTTATCCACAGGTAGCTGACCTTTGCTCAACGAGCCTCGTCGTCGCGCTTATCTGACCGCTATGCAGGTGGTCAGCTGGCTGCCGCGCACTGAATTGCCTTTCGCCGCGCCGTCGCGTCCCGAGCTGCTTGCGCCCGTGCCGCAGGTAGTGGATGCGCCCGCGCCGGTTATTCAGGCGGATGTGCCACGCGCGCCGGACCGCGAGTCGCCACCCGCCGCTCCCACGCCCGTTGCGCGTACAGTTGAGCGCCCGAAGATCGATATACCTCGCCCATCCAGCGCGCCCAAGCCAAAGGCTGTGCAGGAAGAAGAGGCCGCACCGGCCGTGGTGAAAGCGCCGGTTGCGCCGCCGCCACGGTTTGCCTTGCAACTGCTGCGCGCCGGGAGTTGCCTATTGTTGGTGGAGCTTGTGACCGGCGAGCCGTTTCAGAGCCGCGACCCTTCCTATCTGTTGCTCAAAGACATGCTGCGTGCCGCTGGCCTGCCGGACAGCCCGCAGATTATCGGCGAGCCTGTCCGCTGGCCGCTGCTGGTGCGCGGGCAAATGGATCAAGGTCCGGAAGCGGCGAGGGATTTCGTGCAGGGTTTTCTGTACGCACGCGTCGAAGAACAACCTTGCACCTGTCTGTGGCTCATCGGACTTCCGGCGCTGCGGTTTGCGGCTGAAACTGACGCCGAATCCTACAATCTTGAGCTCCAGGTCGATGGCCTGGGGTTAGCCTGGGCGCTGCCGGGTCTGGAACTGTTGATGGACGAGCCGCAGCGTAAGGCCGAAGTATGGCGCTCCATGCGTCAGTTGATGGGCCGTTGGAAGATCGTAGATGAATGACGCAGTAACGTTTCGCCGCATGACTGAAGCTGATCTGGATGCCGTGCTGAAGATTGAGTACGCCGCATTCAGTCATCCCTGGACACGGGGCATTTTCATCGATGCGCTGAAGTCATACGAAGTGTGGCTGATGTTCGAAGGCACTCAGCAGGTGGGGCACGGTGTGATCAACGTGATCATCGATGAGGCGCACTTGCTTAACATCACCGTTAAACCGGAGAGTCAGGGCCGTGGCTTGGGGCTGATGCTGCTGGAACAACTAATGAAGCGTGCCTACGAGATCAATGGCCGGGAATGTTTTCTCGAGCTGCGAGACAGCAACCGGTCAGCCTACCGTTTGTATGAGCGCTATGGTTTCAATGAAATAGGCCGACGTCGGGATTACTATCCGGCAGTGGGTGGGCGCGAAGACGCAATCGTCATGGCCTGCACGCTGTTCGAATAATCCAGCCGGCATTGTGGGGCGAACCAGGTTCGCTCCCACGAAGCTGAAGCCGCTGGTCAGACGCCGGGCTTGCCATCCAGCGGATCAAGGATGGCCATTTCTTCCTCATCCAGACCATCACCCGCGCCGATATCATCCTCATCGACGACGCTCAGAGCCTGGTCAGCCGGGCCACCTTCGCCGGCTTCACGGGGCGAGCGCGCGCCGTCCTCCCGGATCAATGTTTCCGGGCTCATGTCGTCGTCGGTCGGGTTGTGATCGTCGGTCGATGCACCCGTCAGCCCGGCTTCACGTACGCGTTCATCAGGGATCAATGTGTCCAGCTCATCTTCAGGAATGATGTCGCCAATGCGCCCGCTCGGCTCATTGTTGTCGTTGAAGTTGAGCTCTTCCATAGATCCCATGCGGTCTTCGTTGTCATCGATGGGCTCAGGTTGAGTGGCATCGAAGGGACGGCGTGAATCGTTCATGGCAAATCCTCAATAATGTCGGTCCTAATGGGTGGACCGGACGACATGGCGAAGATTCCATCTGCTTCCTGATTGGTCGTTGCCGATCGGTCGACCACCGCGCGTGACCTGAAGTGCCGAGCCCCAGTCATAGCTGAGCATCATTTCCGAGGCATCAACGCATGAACGAACTACAAGACTTGATCGACAACAACGAACGTTGGGCTGCCGCCATCAAGGAAGAAGACCCCGAGTTCTTTGCCAAGCTGGCGCGCCAGCAGACGCCGGAATTCCTCTGGATCGGTTGTTCAGACGCCCGTGTCCCCGCCAATGAAATCGTCGGCATGCTGCCGGGCGATCTGTTCGTGCACCGCAACGTGGCCAACGTCGTGCTGCACACCGATCTCAATTGCCTGTCGGTGATTCAGTACGCGGTCGACGTGCTGAAGGTCAAACACATCCTCGTCACCGATCACTACGGCTGTGGCGGCGTGCGCGCTTCGATGCAGGATCGACAGTTCGGCCTGATCGACGGCTGGCTGCGCACCATTCGCGACCTGTATTACGAAAACCGTGAGCTGCTGGCTAAGCTGCCAACTGAGGAAGAACAGGTCGACCGGTTGTGCGAGCTGAATGTGATTCAGCAGGTCGCCAACGTTGGCCACACCAGCATTGTGCAAAATGCCTGGCATCGCGGGCAGAAGTTGTCGGTACACGGCTGCATCTACGGCATCAAGGATGGACGCTGGAAGAGTCTGAACGCCACCATCAGCGGTCCGGAGCAATTGCCGCCACAGTATCGGCTGCGTCCGCTGGGCGAGTGATCGGGTAGGGCAAGCGTCCATCAAATTGTAGGAGCGCGCTTGCCCGCGAATGCATTCTTCCAGATATCACAGCGGCATCTGGCAAAGCGTGTTCGCGGGCAAGCGCGCTCCTACACAGGCCGAGGCCTTACAGCTTGGTCTGCTTCATTTCCGGCAGCGGCTTCTGCAGCTGCTTGATCTGCCGCGACACTTCGCCTGTCCGGCATTTCGCTGCTGCCTGATCCGGCGTCAACTTGCGCACCGTTGTAAAGAACAACTGGCAGGTCTCCACTTTGTTGGTCACCTGCCAGTTGGTGGTGCATTGATTCAACAGCGCGGCTGCATCGGTAGTCGGTTTCTGGCCCATGCCGGCTTGCCAGCACGCCGCGCTCAGGTCCTGGCCCATGACTTTCAAACCGGCTTCATCCGCCTTGGCTTCGTCCCCGCCGTAGTTGCTCTTGTCCGCCGCATTCCAGATATAGCTCGGGTGATTGGAGCCCAGCACGGCGACGCTTTGGCCGGTGGTCGGGCTGATGCTCGCCAGGCCCAATACCGGAACCGTCACGTTGTATTGCTGCTTGAGCCACGCACGCACCGGCGCGCCAAACGCGACCATTGGCAACGGTGTGCCCGCCGCGCTTTGCGTCAGCTGCTTGACCATGTTCGTCTGGTAATCGGTGAAGTAGCTGTAGACGTTTTCGAGGTCCTTGCCGGCGTTGGAGGGCGCAGCAATAGGCGCGATGTCGATGATGGTTTGATAGGCCGGCGTCTGCTCCTTGGGGATGCCGTTATCGGTCAGCAGCTCGGACCAGCGGTCGGTAGTGGCCGAGAAAAGATAGTCCTGGGCTTGCGTCAGCGAGTAGTCCGGCGGGAAATGCAGCAGCTCGACGCTTTTGCGGTTCTCCAGTGCCATGCCTAACGGCAGAAACAGATACCAGTTGTAGGCGAATTTGTTATCGGCGTTGAGTTTGCTCGCGCCGGCGTAGGCCAGGTCGCCGGCGTCGAGCAGCGCCGAGAGTGGTTTGTCGTAGCCGTCCGGCACGCCGGTGATGTCGGCGTAGATCACATCATTGTCGTTATGCACCGCGACCCTGGCCGCGCCATAGCCGTCACGCTGCACACTTTGCGTGAGGTAATGCTCGACGGTCTGTTCCAGCGTCCAGTTTCGGAAGCAGATGACATTGCAGTTGTTCGGGTAGGCAAACAAGTGTGTGACGCGCTCCTTACTCCCCAGTTTGACGTTGACGTCGGCCTGAGCGCTGAGGCTCAGCGTCAATGCGGCCAGTGCGATGCTCAATGCAGCTGTTTTTTCCATGCTCATGTCCTTGTTGGCGTTGACACCCCTCTGCGTGGGTGGTGTTTCGATGATGAAACACTTGGACATGGCTTGGAATGGGCAATGATGGCTGCGGGCCATTTTTAATGGCGCGCGCGTTAAAGCACGAACCGCTGAACCATCGTATTCAGGTCGGTTGCCAGCATCGACAGCGCATTGCTCGCCACCGTGGTTTGCTGAGCGCCTGACGCCGATTGCGTCGACAGATCGCGAATGCTGCTCAGGTTGCGATCGACTTCGCTAGCCACTTGAGCCTGTTGTTCGGCGGCGCTGGCGATCAGCATGTTCCGGTCGCTGATGGTCGAGGTTGCGCTGATGATGACGGTCAGTGCGTGACCGGTGGCAGCGGCCTGCTCCAGGGTGAGATTGGCCTGGGCAGCGGTGACGCGTAGGGTTTGCGCGGTGTCCTGAGTGCTTTTCTGTACATCGTTGATCAGGGTTTCGATCTCGGTGGTCGACGCGCTGGTGCGTTGGGCGAGGGAACGCACCTCATCGGCCACCACGGCGAACCCGCGGCCCGCTTCGCCAGCCCGTGCGGCTTCGATGGCGGCATTCAGTGCGAGCAGGTTGGTCTGGTTGGCGATCGCGCGGATCACTTCGAGAATCTTGCTGATGCTCAGCGTGCGCTCGGCCAAGCCGTCGGCCTGGTGAGAAGAATCCAGGACGTTGTCGGTCAGCTCCTTGATCGAATCGATGGTGCCGGTCAGGCGCAGACGCCCTTCAGCAGCGGCTTCGTTGGACGCCTTCGATTCGCTGGACGTGCTGCTGGCGTTGTCGGCAACTTCCACGGCAGCCTGACTCATCTGGTTCACCGCAACCGCCGCCTGCTCGATCTCATCGTTCTGCAGTTGCAGGTTCTTGGCGCTGGCCTCTGCAATCGCGCCCATTTCGTGAACCGACTGGCTCAACTGGCCCGCCGCGGCGTAAATCTGATCGATCGTGCCGTGAAGATTGGCGCGCATCAGGCCCAGGGTTTTCAGCAATTGCGCCGTTTCGTCCTTACCTTCCGGAATCGGCTGTGGGCTCAGATCACCCTGGGCAATGGTGCTGGCGATGTGCAGCGACTGACGCAGGGGGCGAATGATGCTCAGGCTCAATCGCCATGCCAGCAACAACGTGAGCACCAGCGCCGCCATGATGGCGCTGACGGCGATGATTCGGGTCTGCTGGAAGCGCGCGCCGGCGGCGTCGACGGTGCCCGCCGCACTTTGCTTGTTCAGCTCGCGCAGTAACTGCACCTGCATGTCCATCAGGTCACCCTGCAGGCTCAGCGTAGTGTTGAGCAGCATGCGCGCGTCGTCGAGTTTGCGTTGTTCGATCAAAGCGATTTCGTCGTGCAGCCCCGGCATGAAGGCGCCATAGGCGTCTTGAAGCGCCTTGATGGAGTCCCGCTCGGTGCTGTCGGTGGCGTGGGCGAGATAGTCGACGAAGCCTTTTTCGACCTCGTTCTTCAGCTGCTCGACGTTGATCTTGCTGGTTACCACAGCACCGGGGTCGTCGGCATTGGCGATCAGCCGCGCGCTCTCGCCGCGCAACTTGATCAGGTCGATGGCGATCGCGTCCGCCATGGCAATACTGGGCAGCGACCCGCTCTCAACCGCCTCCCCCTGATCGCGGATGCTCTGCATCTGCAACAGGCAGAAGACCCCAAGCGCCACCAGCAACAGCGCAGTCACGCCGAAGCACAGCACCAACCTTTGGGTAATCCTGAAACGACGCAGGAAAGCAGGCCTGGAAGAAGGACGGACCGCACGACGCAATAACCTTTTCACTGCCACCCATCCCATCGACGAAAACACCGGAGAGATGGTTATAGAGGTGTTCCGTGATGTCTTTGTGACATTGCTGGAGATGTTTCGGAATTGTTGCGATTACCCTATTTGCTGAAAGGGATCAGCGTGAACCTGGACATTTCACGCCCCAATCTCCTCCATAAACTCCAACAAGAACCGCTCCGCCCGTGCATGCCTGACCTGCGCCATGTGGCGGCCTGCGGCCGTTTGAAACCCTTGCGCCAGGGTGAAGATCTTGGTTTTGAAGTGATCGACGGCGAAGCGTTTGTCGTCCAGGTTGCGCTGTTGCGCCTGCGGGTCGGCCGGGTCGTAGAGGTGGCTGCCCATGCGCCCCGACACGTAGAACAGCCGCGCCACGCCGACCATGCCAAGGGCGTCGAGGCGGTCGGCGTCCTGCAAGATCTTCGCTTCCAGCGAGGTAGGTGTGATGTCGGCGGAATAGCTGTGGGACTCGATGGCGTGGGCGACGGCCTGAGTGCGCTCTTCGTCCCAGCCCATTTCTGCAAGCAGCTCGGTCGCTTTTGCCGCCGCCAGACGCGAGGCACTTGAGCGAAAGGGCGAGTTCTTTTCCACCGAAACGCAGTCGTGGAGCAGGGTGGCGGCGAGCAGGATTTGATGATCGCCGCCTTCGATGTCTCGAATGGCGCAGACGTTGCTCCAGACCCGGTGCAGGTGGGAAACGTCGTGGGAACCGTCGAGCCTCTCCGCCACGGTGTGGGGAATCAGCAGGTCGGCGAGGGACTGAAAGGGCGCGAAGGAGAGGGCGGTCATGGATCATCCTGTCGATGTCGGCGAACGGTGCGCCAGCATACAGATTGACTCGCGTCAGCGCTCCCGGTTCGCTGATCACTGCCACGCACGTTGCACGGCAGAGGTCAGTTCAGTCGTCGCGCATTAACTCACTGGCCTTTCATGGCCGCTGTCAGCTTGTCCACGTTGTAGCGAAACATCGCCACGTAGGTCGCCGCCGGGCCGTCTGCGGGTGACAGCGATTCCACATACAGCTCGCCGCCCGGGTGCGCGCCGCTGGCTTTGGCGATCTGCTGCACCAGGCGCGGGTCGCCAGAGTTTTCGAAGAAGTAGGCGCCGACATGCTCCTGCTTGATCTGATTGATCAGCTTGCCGACGTCAGCTGCCGAGGCTTCGGTTTCAGTGGAAAAGCCCAGCGGCGAGAGAAAGGTCACACCATAGGCATCGCCGAAATAGCCGAAGGCGTCGTGGGACGTCAGCACTTTGCGCTGTGCGACCGGGATGGTGCTGATCTGCGCGCGTGCGTAGGCGTCCATGTCCTGCAGTTGGGCGATGTATTTCTCACCGTTGGCTTTGTAATCGGCGGCATTGTCCGGGTCAGCTTTCTGCAGCGCCTTGATGATGTTTCTGACGTAAACGACGCCGTTTACCGCGCTGTTCCAGGCATGGGGGTCGGTGATCTTCTTGCCATCTTCTTCCATGCTGCGGGTCATGATCCCGTCAGACAGCACGACGGGCTGGCCTTTGTAGCCGGAGGCGGTAATCAGCCGATCCAGCCAGCCCTCCAGATGCAAGCCGCTGACAAATACTACGTCGGCTTTTTTCAGCGCCTGGGCGTCATTGGGGGTGGGCTCGTAGACGTGGGGGTCGCCGTTGGGCCCGATGAGCGAGGTCACGTGCACGTGATCACCGCCAACGTTGTGCACCATGTCGGCGATGACGGTGAAGGATGCGACGGTCTCCAGGGTTTTTGCATGGGCGAAGTTGGCCAGGCCCGACAACGCCAGCGCGGCGGTCAGAAGCGTGAAACGTTTCATGGTGGTTTCCTTGCGGTAAGAGGACGATCAGCCGGACAGATGAACCCTCGGGAACAGCCGGCGTACAAAACCGCTGCGTCCAAAGAACAGTGAGAACCCGTAGAAGGCGCTGGCGGTGAGCACGATGGCCGGGCCCGAAGCGACGCTGGCATGGTAGGAGACGATCAGGCCGATGAAGCCCGAGAGCGTCGCCACGGCGGTCGAAATCACGATCATGCCGGTGAGCGAACGTGCCCAGAACCGCGCGACCGTGGCGGGCAGCATCATCATGCCGACGGCCATCAGCGTGCCCAGCGCCTGAAACCCCGCCACCAGATTGAGCACCACCAGCAGCAGAAACAGCACGTGATACAGCGAACCGCGACCGCCCACCGCGCGCAGGAAACCCGGGTCGAAGCATTCGAGGATCAACGGGCGGTAGATCAGCGCCAGCAGAATCAAGGTGAATGAAGCGATGCCGCCGACCATGAAAATCGCCTGATCGTCGATCGCCAGAATGGTGCCGAACAGCACGTGAAGCAGGTCAACGTTTGAACCGTGCAGGGAGACGATCAGCACGCCGGCGGCCAGCGATGTCAGGTAAAAACTGGCGAAGCTGGCGTCTTCGCGCAGTGTTGTGTAACGGCTCACCAACCCTGATAACAACGCCACCGCGAGACCTGCGATCAGGCCGCCAAAGCCCATGGCCGGCAATGACAACCCGGCAAACAGAAACCCCACGGCGGCACCCGGCAACACCGCATGACTCATGGCGTCGCCCACCAGACTCATGCGCCGCAGCATCAGCAGCACGCCGACCGGGCCGGAGCCGATGCCCAGCGCCAGGCACGCCACCAGGGCGCGGCGCATAAAACCGAAATCAACGAAGGGCTGGATCAGCAGGCTATAGAGCGTCACAGCGTTTGCTCCGCATCGGCGTCGCACGGCTGTGCGTCAGGGTTCCAGTGCTCGGCCATGTTCTTGGCGCGGCGCAGGTTGTCTTCGTTGAGGATGTCGGCGGTGTCGCCCCAGGCGATGATTTCCCGGGCCAGCAACAGCGTGCTCGGAAAATGCTGACGCACTTGCTCGATGTCATGCAGCACCGCAATGACGGTGCGGCCCTGGCCATGCCAGGTGCGGATCAACTGCAGCAAGTCCCGCGTGGTGCGCGCGTCGATGGCGGTGAAGGGCTCGTCGAGCAAAATCACCGAAGCGTCCTGCAATAAAAGCCGGGCGAACAGCACGCGCTGAAACTGACCCGACGACAGCGAACTGATACTGCGTTGCTCGAATCCTGCCAGGCCCACGGCCTCCAGCGCCTCCTGGGCCTGTTGCGCATGTTGTCGCGTAGCGCCCCTGAATGCGCCGATGCTGCGCCAGGCGCCCATCATCACGGTGTCGGCCACGCTGAGCGGAAAGCTGCGGTCGATTTCCGCGGCTTGCGGCAGATAACCGATGTGTCGCGTCGCCAACTGGTTGCGCTCGACGCGCCCAACGGCGGGTTTGAGCGTGCCGGCGATGGCTTTGATCAGCGTGGATTTACCGGCACCGTTGGGGCCGACGATCGCCGTCAGGCTGCCCGCCGCGAATCGGCCGTTCGCGTGATGCACCGCTGGCCGGCGCTCGTAGGTCAGTGTCAGGTCGTGGAGGTCGATGGCAGCGCTCATGGAATCGCCACCGCCCAGGCAACGCCGATCCACAGCAAGACCAGCACGGCGAGGGAAATCAGCACGCGCTTGCCGGCCGATTGGGCCAGTGCGGACGTTGCAAGGGAGGGAGAGAGCCGGGAATCGCGTTTCACAAAAGGGGCTGCCTGAAATACTTTGTTATAGTATTACATCACCTTTGACATGATCTGCAAAGCGTGATTTGGGTGAAGTTCAGGGACGCGACAGTTTGCAGCATGCTGTTGAGGGTGGCGTTTCCCCGGGGCGATAAACCCTGTAGTTTTCGATCACTTTTCTCTTTGCCAGGATGATTTCCATGACCGCTTCTCACCGGCGTCCGGTACCCCTCGCCAAATGCTATCGCCTGCTTAACCACGGCCCGACTGTCTTGATCAGCGCTGCCCACGACGGTCAACGCAATATCATGGCGGCGGCGTGGGCGATGCCGCTGGACTTCCAGCCGCCGAAAGTGACTGTGGTGCTGGATAAGTCGGTGTGGACGCGGCAGTTGCTCGAAGGCTCCGGGACGTTCGTGATCAACGTGCCGACCCTCAGCCAGATCGATATCGTCGAAACAGTCGGCTCGACCTCAGGGCTGGACATCTCCCAAGAGCAGGGCCTGGATAAATTCAAAGCGTATGGGCTGGAGACCTTCGCGGGCTCCCACGTTGAAGCGCCGTTACTGGAAGGCTGTGCGGGCTGGCTGGAGTGCCGTTTGATTCCCGAGCCGCACAATCAGAGCGCGCATGATCTGTTCATCGGCGAAGTGGTCGCAGCGTGGGCGGATGAGCGCGTGTTTTCCGAAGGGCACTGGCATTTCGAGGGGCATGACGCGCTGCGCACCCTTCACCATGTGGCGGGCGGGCATTTTCTGGTGATCGGCGATGGCGTAGATGGCAAGGTGCTGCAGCGATCCGCTGACTGACCCAAGCCGGGCTGGACAGGGCCGCGCCCCATGCTGGACGGGGCGCGGTGAAACAGGTTTCAGTGGCTGGACGTGGATACAGTTCAGTCCTTCGACAACTCGCCGTTGACCAGACGCCAGGTCTTCAACGGATTGCTGACTTTCAACGCGGGGGGCAGCAGCGAGTCTGGCACGTTCTGATAACAAACAGGGCGCAGGAAGCGGTCGATAGCGGTGGCGCCCACCGAGGTGCTGCGGCTGTCGGAGGTCGCCGGGAAGGGCCCGCCATGTACCATCGAATAACTCACTTCGACGCCGGTGGGGAAGTCGTTGAACAGAATCCGTCCCGCCTTGCGCTCCAGGATTGGCAGCAGCGCCTGGGCGGTCGCTTCGTCGCCGTCGTCGAATTGCAGCGTCACGGTCAGTTGACCATCGAAGCTGGCAGCGACCTTCTGCAGATCGGCGACGTCGGTGCAGACGATGAGCAGCGCGCTTGGCCCGAAGTTTTCGTCCTCCAGCGCAGGATTAGCCAGGAAGGTGGCCGAGTCGGTGCGGAAGAAGGCCGGGCGGGCCTGGAATGAGCCTTCGGCCTCCTGACCTTGCGCCACCAGCGTCACGCCTCGCGCAGTGTGCAGATTATTCAGACCGTTGCAGTAAGCGCCGTGTATGTTCGGCGTCAGCATGGTGGTTGGCAGCTTGTCGGACAGCGCTTTGGCTGAGGCCGACACGAAGGTTTCCAGCGCGTCGCTTTCCAGTGCCAGCAGGATGCCCGGGTTGGTGCAGAACTGCCCGGCGCCCATGACCAGCGATTCGACAAAACCCTTGGCGATGGTTTCGGCGCGTGCCAGCAAAGCAGCGGGCAGCAGGAACACCGGATTGATGCTGCTCATCTCGGCATAGACCGGGATTGGCACCGGCCGCGCTTGAGCCGCCGACACTAGGGCCAGACCGCCACGGCGGGAGCCAGTGAAGCCTACCGCCTGAATCAATGGGTGACTCACCAGCGCCTGGCCGACGGCAATGTCCTTATCGATCAGCAATGAGAAAACGCCTTCCGGCATGCCTGTGTCGCGCGCCGCTTTCTGAATCACGCGTCCCACCAGTTCGCTGGTGCCCAAGTGAGCGGGGTGTGCCTTGACGATGACCGGGCAGCCGGCCGCCAGCGCTGAAGCGGTGTCGCCGCCGGCGACCGAAAAGGCGAGGGGGAAGTTGCTCGCGCCGAACACCGCCACCGGCCCAAGACCGATGCGCCGCAGACGCAGGTCGGCGCGCGGCAGGGGCTGGCGCTCCGGCATTGCAGTATCGACCACAGCGCCGTGCCAGCGTCCATCACGCAGCAGACTGGCAAACAGTTTCAGCTGATTGACCGTACGCATCCGCTCGCCTTCAAGGCGCGCCTTGGGCAGGCCGCTTTCGAGATGGACACGCTCGATGAGGACATCGCCCAGATCCAGTAGGCCTTGGGCGATGGCTTCAAGGAAGCTGGCGCGTTGGTCGTCACTCAATTGCCGGTAGCGGTCGAATGACGCTTCGGCCAGTTCGCACGCAGCATTGACGTCATCCGCCGTGCTGGCGCCAAACGACGGTGTCAGGGGTTCACCCGTGGCGGCGGCGAGCGCAAACACCTCCCCGGCCTGACCCCGCACAGTGCGTTGTCCGATGATGGTTTCACCAAGAATCTGCATTGCTCAACACCTCTCGAGGGCGGCGACCGTCAATTGGCACCGCTGTGGCCAGCCCCTGAGGTTACATCATGGCGCTGCGATCGCCACTGGTCCGGGTGTTGAGCTTGCTTTTGAGCTTATGGCCGCGCTTAGTGCTGCAGCTTATTGCTGAACGGCGCTGAACCCTTCAAACGCCGTCTGCTGCTGGATCGCGCTGACAATGTTCTTGCGCGTGGCGGGCTGCTGGTTGCCGTCCTTGTCCACGAACACCTCGCTCTGCAGCTCGGCCTCATCGCCTTCACCGACGAACGAGAACCCGAGGAATTCATAGGCTTCGCGGTCAGCGTTGGCTTTCGAGCGTGGCGTGCGCAGGGGCAGGGTGACGCTGGCGCCGTCCTTGCTGATGACGAAAACCTCGGCATCCTTCTTCGGCCGCGCCGCTTTGCTCTTGCCGCCGCTCGGGTTGCTGACCGCTTGATGCGTCTGGTTCAGTACCTTCAACGCCAGGCTGTAGACGAGCTCTTGAAAACTTGAGTCGTCCTTGTAGCTGGAGAGAATCCGGCTGATCGGAAACTTCGCGCTCAAGTCCTCAAGGGCGGCCATGTCGGCGGCTTCGGCGTCCTTGAGCTGTTTGAGCTGACCCATCAGCTCGTAGGCCTGGTCGTCATCGAATCGGTCATGGGCGGCGCGTATCGCCAGGCGCAGATCGCGAATCTGGTCGCTTTCCTTGGCGCTCTGGAAGGCGTCGAGCACCATCTCGCTGATGGTTTTGGCCTGTGGCACATGTTGTGAAAGGTTGATGGCTTCTTCGTAGGCTTGCTTCGACGACACGGCGTTTGCCGCCGGATCGGTATGGGAATCAGACATTGAACATCCACTGCTTCGTTAACTGGGGTTGAGGCGCGAAAAGCTCGGAGCGTTTCGAGGGGCGTAATCTATTGGACGAGGGCGCGGTTGTCACGGATTGCCGCTTGCGTCCGGACCACAGGGCGATTGGCGCTGGGCGAGCGCAGACGACAACATCAAAAAGCCCGGCAATTGCCGGGCTGGTCTTACACGCAGGTGCCACCTTTATGGTGCGAGCCCGTCCCGCCCGTTGGATGCGTCCCTTTCGGGCACGCCGACGCGGAAAGTGAAACGATTGAAAGCAGAGCGACCAGTCCAGCGATAGCGATCTTTTTCATATTGCCTCCGTGCACTGCGAGATGCAGTACAGGGCTATCGGCGTATTGGGATCCCGCTTTAGGCGCAGGACGCCAGAAACAACAAAGCCCGCACAAGGCGGCTTTTGTCGGCTCCGACCGCTCGGCAGGGAGGGCAGAGTTAAAGCTCGCTATGGGTCTGGCTCAGGATGAGTTCTGCACATATGCCGCCTCTTGCCAGATTATAGATTTGTAAGGTGCCGCCAATTTTGCGAGTCACCATCTGTACGATGGCTAATCCCAAGCCCGCGCCATTGGCATTGCCTCTGCTATAAAATCGCTCAAACAGTCTTGCAAGTTCCCCTTCATCGATTCCCGGCCCGGTGTCTTCAACCCTCAAGCAGGCCATGCCCCCTTCGTCCTTTCGCACCACCACAGTGACCTCGCTCCCTGGAGAAGAAAAGTTGAGGGCATTGGTCACCAGGTTCTGCAGTGCAATGGCTAACGCAGCCGGCTCGGTTTCTACCCAACACTCTTCGTCCCCTTCCAGCACCAGTTCCACGCCTTTTTCGATGGCCAGGGGCGTCAATTCGGCCAACTCTTCACGTACCAGTTCGGTGAGCTGCACGCGGCTGCGCTTGGGGGTGTTCAGTTGCGGTTCGATGCGGGCCATGGTTAGCAGTTGGCTACCGATGCGGGTGGCGCGATCGACCCCGTTGACCAGGAAGTCCAACGCTTCACGCCGTTGTTCGGCTGTTGCAGCACTTTGGGCGTTTTGCGCGTGGATACGCAGTATGGCCAAGGGCGTGCGCAGTTCGTGGGCGGCGTCGGCAATGAAGCGGCGTTCGCGCTCCAATACATCATCCACCTGGATCAACAGACGGTTCAGGGCGGTTTGCATCGGTTCAAGATCGGTGGGCAGTGGCTTGAGGTGCAGCGGTTGCAAGGTCTCGGCGGTCCGCCCGCGGATTTTGCGGGCCATGACGCGCAGGGGTTTGAGGCCCCAGCCGATCACCAGCCAGATCAACACGGTGAGCAGTGGCACCCCGATCAGTGTGGGCCAGAGGGTGTGGCGCATGATGCGTTGAATCAGGTCCTGGCGAATATCGTCGCGCTCGCCTACCCAGATGAGCAGGCCCTGTTGCGGGTCGGCAAGGAGGAAGGCGCACCAGTCGTTGCCGTTGTCCATGAGGTCGTGGAAGCCGAAGGTAGCTGGCGGTGCGGCCAACACTGGCGCTTCGGCGGAACGTACCAGCAACTGACCGTCATTGCGCCACACCTGGAAAGTCAGGCGGGTTTCGTAAGGGTGCGCCACGCCTCCTTCACCCACTCGGCTCATGGCTTGGTCAAACGCTTGGTACAAGCGGTTCCAATCCGCTTCGCCAGCGTCGCCCTGGCGCAACACGCCTTGCAGCAGGCGTGCGCTTTGGGCGAGTTGGGCGTCGTAGACTTCCTCGATTTCGTGGTGGCTGTCACCCAGCACCAGCCAACTGATCAACGCGTCGCCGAGCAGAATCAGCATCAGTACCGGGGCGAGAATACGTGCGCGTACGGAATTCATGGCTTAAGCACCAGTACATAGCCAACGCCGCGCACTGTGCGGATCAGCTCGGTGGATAACTTTTTGCGCAGGTTATGAATCAACACTTCCAATGTGTTGCTTTCGACGCGGTCCTGCCAGCCGTACAGGGCGCGGGACAGGCGTTCGCGTGTCACCACTTTGCCGGGGCGCACCATTAGTTGGTGCAGCAACTGGTATTCCATGGGGGTAACGGTGATGTCCTCATGGAGGAATCGCACTTGCTGATTGGCCGGATCGAGGCTGATGCCAGCGTGTTCGAGCACGGGTTGCGCGCGACCCTGACTCCGGCGCAACAGGGCACGCACGCGAGCCTTGAGCTCCTCGACATCAAAGGGTTTGACCAGGTAGTCGTCGGCGCCGGCGTCTAGCCCGGCGATGCGTTCGGCGGTGCCGTCGCGGGCGGTGAGGATGAGCACCGGCACGTCGTGCTGTTCGGCGCGCAGTTGCTGCAACAGGTCAAGGCCGTCCAGGCGTGGCAGGCCAAGGTCGAGCAGCAACAAGTCGAAGCTCTCGGTGCGCAGGGCGTGCAGGGCCGCGATGCCGTCCTGCAGCCAGTCCAGCGTGTAGCCCTCGGTGCCCAACGCCACGCGAATCCCCTGGCCGAGAGCTCGATCATCTTCGACGAGGAGTAGGCGCATGGCAAAAATCTCTGTAAGGAATCGGCGGCATCATGCCGGGTTCTGGCCGGGGCTATTTCAGCAAAGATGTTACGGCTCGTTGCCAACTAAGGTTGCTTTAAGGTTGGTTTTGCACTGTGCCGTTTCCCGCATCTGCCGAGAAATTTTCCATGCGCAAAATTCTGCTGCTGTCCCTGATCATTGCTAGCCCCCTGGCCGTCGCCGGCCCGCAATGCACCACTGCCGAGCGTTCGCAGTGGCAAGACGAAAAAGACTTCCAGGACAAGCTTAAGGCCCAAGGCTACGAGATCAGCAAGTTCAAGGTTACCGATGGCAACTGCTACGAGATCTACGGCTTTGACAAGGATAAGCGCAAAGTCGAGATCTACCACGACCCGGTCACCGGCAAAGCCGTGAAGACTGAGATCAAAGGCTGATGCCAGAGAAATCCCTGCGCCTGTGGGACCCGCTGGTAAGGCTGTTTCATCTGTCTATCGCAGGGGTCTTCATCGCCAATTACTTCTTTAACGAAGCGGGCGAGGGCTGGCATGTCTGGCTGGGTTACTACGCCATGGCCTGGCTGCTGGTGCGTGCAGTATGGGGTTTCGTGGGGCCGCGCAGTGCGCGTTGGGTGGATTTTTGGCCCACACCACAACGTCTAAAAACTCACCTGCGCTCTCTGCTGAATGGCCGGCCGCAACATCGCCTGGGCCATTCGCCCATTGGCGCGCTGGTGATGCTGTTGATGTTGCTGGCGCTGCTGTGCATCGGCATCAGCGGCTTCCTGATGCAGGAAGTCGACGCGCTGTGGGGCTCCGACTGGCCGCTGCAAGTCCACGAAACCGCTGCCAATGTGCTGTTGGGCCTGGTCTGCGTGCATGTACTGGCGGCGGTGTTTGAAAGTATCCAAGTGCGGGACAACCTGCCGTTATCCATGCTCACCGGTCGCAGGAAGCGCCTGCCGGATAAGCGCGTGCAGTCATCCTCAATCTGACAGGTCCCCTATGCGCTCCGCCCTATTGATTTGCAGCCTGCTGGCAGTGTTTTTCGCTGCATGGCAAAGCCACCCGTCCCATGTGCTGGCGCCGTTTGCCCAAGCCACCCCGAATACCTCTCAGATGGCGACACCGGCGCAGTACAGCAGCCGGTTCGTGTCCACTCAACTCACCGACTTTGTGCATTCTTCGTCCGTCACCGCTCTGCCCAACGGCGATTTGATGGCGGTGTGGTTCGCTGGCTCCCGTGAAGGCGCGGCTGATGTGCAGGTGCGTACCGCACGCTTTGATGCGCGCAGCGGTGAGTGGGGCGGCGAGCAGGTGCTGGCCACGCGCGAAAGCACCCGCGACGGCACCCGGCGCTACATTCGCAAACTGGGCAACCCGGTGATTGCGATGGGGCCGGATCAACGCCTGTGGATGTTTTATGTATCGGTGTCGGTGGGCGGGTGGGCCGCCAGTGCGATCAACCTGATGGTTTCGAACGACCTTGGCGCCAGTTGGTCGGCACCGAGACAGCTGGTGACATCGCCGTTTTTCAATATCAGCACCCTGGTGCGCGCCGCGCCGGTGTTTCATGCCGACGGCTCAATTGGTTTGCCCGTGTACCACGAATTTATGGGTAAGTTTGCCGAATACCTGTACCTGAGCGTCGACGGCGCAGTGATCGACAAATTCCGCATCAGTCGGGGCAAGAACTCACTGCAACCGACTATCGTGCCGCTTGATGGTAAGCGCGCTGTGGCGATGTTGCGTTATGCCGGCGACACCCATCACCGCGTGCTGGCTAGCCGCACCGAAGACGCTGGGCAAACCTGGAGCGAACCATACCCTTTGGAGCCAGCCAACCCCAATTCGTCACTGGCGGCGGTGGGCACGGTGGACGATGGTCTGCTGGTGGCCCTCAACGACCTGCAGGACGGGCGCTTCAAACTCAGCCTGTACGGCACCGACGCTCAGCTCAATCACTGGCGCACGGTGGTGCAACTGGACGAGTCGCCGGATCCGCTTGGTCAACCGTTCGCCCCCGAGGCCTACAAGGAGATCATCGGTGAGGGTTTCCGTGCATCGAGCGGCGCTAAACGCCTGCCATTGGCGGAGCGCTTTCTCAGCAGTCTGGATTACCGAGTGTGCAAACCGGCGGGCTGCGATTTCGAATACGAATACCCGTACTTCAGCCGTAGCCCGGACGGTATGTACCACTTGGTGTACTCGTGGAATAACACCTTTATCAAACATGTCAGCTTCAACGAAGCCTGGCTGGCGGAGCGCCTCTGATGTTTTCCCTGTGGCAGGCCCATTTGAGTTTCGTGCTGCTGGGGTTTGTGGCCCTATGCGCGCTGCGGTTTACCGCGCCCATACGACCGTGGCTGCTGCCGGCGCTGGTGGCGGTGAGTTTTATTCCGGTCAATGAGCTGCCGTTGGCGGCGTATGTGCGCAGTTTTACCGATGATCTGGCCATCAGCACTTTGGTGCTAATGACGTGGGCAGGGTTGTGCCGGTTGGGGCTGGTTTTGCCCGGCAGCCGTCAGCACCACGTGCAGATAGTGTTGCTATTTGGCCTGCTCGGCCTGGTGCTGTACCCGGCCACGCTGGGCCTGACGTATTTCGACCCCTACCGCTGGGGCTTCAACCCTCGGCCGATGATTGTGCTATTGGCCGCAATTGCGCTGTTGATGCTGTGGCTGCGCAATGCGCTGGCAGTGTGGATGCTGGCGATAGGCACATTGGCGTTCGCCTTGCGGCTCAAGGCTTCGGAAAACTACTGGGATTATCTGGTCGACCCGCTGTTGACCGGTTATTGCCTGATCGCCGGTGCGGGGCTGTTGATCAGTAGCACCTGGCCCCTCCTTATGAAATGGCACAGAGGTCAATGATGGGGGCGTTGCAATCACGCCGCCTGCGCTACGGCGTGGGCGCGATCGGATTGGTATTTGCGTTGCTGGCGGCGTTGCGGCTGGTGTTCGTGCTGGGTTTTTCCGGCCTGCGGTTAGACACCCCAAGGCTGCTGGAAACCTTGGGTGTCGGCCTGCGTTTCGACTTGCGCCTGGCTGTGTTGCTATTGCTGCCGCTGACAGTGCTCGCATGGTTGCCACGCTGGAACCTCACTACGGTACCGGCCCTGCGCTGGCTGGCGCGCGTTTATCTGGCCATCGCGCTGGCCGTGGTCGGCCTGGTCTACGTCATCGACTTCGGCCACTACGCCTACCTGGGTGTGCGCATCAATGCGACGGTGCTGCGCTACCTGCAGGACGCGCAGATTTCACAGCAGATGGTGTGGGAAACCTACCCGGTGCTGTGGATAACCGCAGGCTGGCTGGCGATCGTGGCGCTTTGGGTGTGGGCGCTGTTTTGCCTGGAGCGAGTCACCCTGCATCGCTCCCCAGCGTCCATCACCAAGTGGGCACTGGCCTCGGCCTCGGTCCTGGGGGTTGTCGCGGTGCTGTTGGCTTTGCTCGGCCGCGTCGCCCATCTCAATCTGGAAAACCCGGTGCCCCTGCGCTGGAGTGATGCGTTCATTTCCGGTAACAGCCAAGTGGCCGCCGTGGGCTTGAATCCGGTGCTGTATCTGTACGACACGCTCAAGATCGGCCAATTGCAATTCGATGAGCCCAGCGTGCGCAAGCACTACCCGCAAGTCGCCGCTTATCTGGGGGTTGAGCAACCCGACGCGCAGGCACTGGATTTCATCCGTAAACAAGGTGTGCAGCCTTATCGCCTGGCCGGCGAGCGTCCGCCGAACGTGATCTTCGTGATGCTCGAATCCCTCGGCACCAGTGCCGTCGGGGCCTACGGCAACCCGCTCAATCCCACGCCGAACCTGGACAAACTGGCCGCACAAAGCTGGTTCTTCAAGCATTTCTATGTGCCCGTCACAGGGACGGCCAAAACCGTATGGGCCAGCATCACTGGCGTGCCGGACGTGACCCGCCAGGATACGGCTACGCGCAACCCGCTGGTCACGCGGCAGCACACGTTGATCAACGCGTTCGAGGGGTACCAGAAGTTCTACATGATCGGTGGCAACGCCGGCTGGGCGAACATCAACGCGCTGATCCGCCAGAGCATCAACGGCGTGCAGCTTTATGATGAAAGCCACTGGCGTTCGCCCCGAGTGGATGTGTGGGGCGTCTCCGACCTGGACCTGTTCAAGGAAGGTGATCAACTGCTGCGCGGTGTGCCCAAGGACCAGCCATTCTTCGCCTATCTGCAAACCTCGGGCAACCATCGGCCGTTCACCATTCCCACGCAAAACGACGGCTTCCAGGCCAAAGAGGTGACGCTGGAGCAAGTCCAGGCCGCTGGCTCGCGCAGCGTCGAGCAATACAACGCCGTGCGCCTGCTTGATTACAACATCGGGCGCCTCATGGAAATTGCCAAGGCGGGCGGCTATTACGACAACAGCATTTTTGTGTTCTTCGGAGACCACAACACGCGCATCAGCCAGATCCCGCACATGGCCCCGGCTTTCGAACAACTGGGCCTGGAAAGCAACAACGTGCCGCTGCTGATCCATGCACCCGGCCTGCAACCTCGGGTCATCGAGGAGGCCGTCGGTCTTGTGGACTTGCTGCCTACGGTGGCCGGCATGGCGGGCATGCCCTTCAGCAATGGCGCAATGGGCCGGGATATCCAGCAGCCGGCACCAGAGGGCGAACGTGTGGTGCCGCTGGTACTGCGCGAGGGCATGTTCCCGATCATCGGCGGTGTTACCCAGGACTTCCTGCTGCAGATGCAGCACGACGGCAGTTCGCCGACCCTACATGATCTGGCATCGCCCACGCCGCGTGATGATGTGGCCGCGCAACACCCTGAGGAGTTTCGTCGCTTGAGTGGGCTGACCCGGGGGCTGCATGAAACGGCTCGGCTGATGCTCTATCGCAATATTCCCTGATGCTCCGGTTTTCAAGCCGGATGACTGAGAGCCCTATCCAGTCCAGGCAATGGGTGGCGTTCTTGGTCTTGCGGGAAGGGTGGGGCGGAGAGAGGAGAAAAGCCAGAAACAACAAAGCCCGCACAAGGCGGGCTTTGTTGAGGTACTTGGTGGCTACACAGGGACTTGAACCCCGGACCCCAGCATTATGAATGCTATGCTCTAACCAACTGAGCTATGTAGCCAAGTGGCGCGCATTATTCGCTCAGATCGAATATGTGTCAAGCGTCTCTTTCAAAAAATTTATCCACACGATCAATCGGTTAGCCTCCCCACTCTCCAACCATTCCTCATCCCTGCACGTCGGTGACAGTTTCACTCCCTACGCTGAGTGCTTTTGCCCCACTTTCGCGCACGCCGCGTGCACCGTCCTCGGACTCATGCCCAGTTTGATGGCTTCGTGCTATCGGTCCAGTTCTTGCTTATGCCTGCCGCATCGCTGCCGTTATAGACGGAAGCGGCGGCAGATCTCGATAAGCCCACATGCGCCACTTGCTCAAAAGATGGACGGTTATCGTTTTCAAAACACAGACATGGCATTTTGCCGGTAAGAATGTAAGGCAGGCCAGCGATGATCATTCGTCGTTTAGCGTTTGTCGGTGAGGAGTAGTCGGCTATGCAGAGTCTTTTGTCGCCAGGAATCCGACTGCTCGGACGTCTCGGGTTCGCGCGCAAGTTTCAGGTGCTCTTCTTTCTGTTTATTTTGCCACTTGCGGGTAGCCTGTGGATGATCGGGCAGGATTACCGCAGCAAGCTGGAGGTGATTTCTCAGGAGCAAGCCGGTGTGCGCCAGCTCATGGCGCTCGATGCGCTGGATGTGCAGCTGACGGCCCAGCGCAACCGCGCCGCGCGCTGGAAGGCCGCTGACATTCTCCATGATCCGACGCCAGCCGCGAAGGCAGCCATGAACGCACTGGATGCTGCCAACCCTGAACTGACCCGATCTCTTGCGTCCCTTGGTGATGAACTCAAGGCACAGAACGCCAGCACTGACATCATGACGCGGTATCAAGCGCTGCAGGCCTCGGTCAAAGGTATGGATTCGGAATCCCTGCGCACCGTTGGCTGGTGGCCGGATGGCTACGATCGCTTTACCTCTGCGCTTACGGCGCTGCAAAGTCTGCGTGAACAGATCGCCATGGACAGCGGTTTGATCCTCGATCCGTGGCTTGAAACCTACCTGTTGATGCAGATCGCCACGCAGCAGGCGCCGGACCTTGTCGAGCGGGTAGGGCGCATGGCAAGTATCGGCCAGTCGTCGATCGCGTCCGGGCAGTTCTCGTTGCAAAGCCGTCTTCAGATGCGCGACCTGCGCAGTCGCATCGGCGACGCCCGTGATCAATTGGTCAAGGCCGTGGGTTCGCTCAAAGCCAAGGCCTATCCCGGCATGGAGGTCTGGACGCGTCAGTATGAAGACAGCCTCCAACGTCTCGATACCGAACTGAAAGTGCTCGACGACGGTGTGTTCGGCGGCAGCATCAAACTCGACCCGGCCGCGTTCGAGCGCAGCGTCGACAGCGTGAGCGAAGGCTTGGCGGCCCTGCGCAAGCAGTCACTCTCGTCGCTCACCAGCCGGCTCGATTATTACCATGAACAGGCCACCCAGCAGTTCGTGCCGGTGGCTGCCATTTTCAGCGTTCTTGCTCTCGCAGCGCTGTATCTCTTCATGTGCCTCCAAGCGTCAATCCAGCGCAGCGCCAAAGGCATCACCACGCTGGCCGAATCGCTGCGGGACGGCAATCTGTGCGTCGAAGTCGCCGTCGAGGGGCGCGACGAACTGGCTGCCATCAGCACCGCACTCAACGTTGCGGTGGTGCAACTGCGCACCAGTCTGCTGGGCGTCAACCACGAAACCCAGCAACTGGGCTCTGCGGTGCTGACCCTCAACGCGCAGTCCGGCAGCACGCTCAACGAAGTCGAAGACCAACAGCAGCAGATCAGCCAGATCGCGGCGGCCGCCACCGAGCTGGCCGCGACGTCCATGGGCGTCGCCCGCAGCTGTGAAGCGGCGTCCGGCAGCGCCCAGGCCACTCGTCGCATCGCCGAGGACAGCAGCCGCGACAGTCAACGCACCACGGCGAGCATTCAGCAACTGAACCAGAAGCTGACCGACACCGCTAACGCGTTGAGCAAGGTCAGCGAGCAGGGGCAGCAGATCCAGTCCGTGGTGGACACCATTCGCGGCATCGCCGAGCAGACCAATCTACTGGCGCTCAATGCCGCCATTGAAGCGGCGCGTGCGGGCGAGCAGGGTCGTGGCTTCGCCGTGGTCGCCGACGAAGTGCGCAGTTTGTCGCAGCGGACCCAGGCGTCGACCGCGCAAATCGCCGGGACCGTGGACAGCCTGCGCTCGACCGTCAGCCAGGCCGTCAACCTGATGGAAGCAGCCTGTGGTCAGGCAGTGAGTGATGCGCAATCGGTGACCGGGCTGGGCGAGCGGCTGGAAGAGATCGCCAGCGCCGTACAGATCGTTACTGACACCCTGGCGCAGATCGCCACGGCAGTTGAAGAACAGGCCGCCACGGCGGACGAGGTCAGCGGCAACATCCAACAGGTGGATCAGGCTGCAGGCCGCTTGCTGGACGGCGCGCGTGCGGTCAATCAGGCTGCAGACACCCTGACAAAAGGCAGCCGGGCCTTGAGTGACAACACCGCGAGATTCCGGTTGGGGTAAGTCGCGCAGGCAAGGCATGAGGAGGATTGGCGTGCACGTCTCCTGCGTGCGAGTGCGGCGTGGGTTGAAAGACGAAAGGCTTGCGAAGTATAAGATTCGTCGCTTGCACATCGTCTTTTGAAACCCATCGCCGTAGGGGATTTTTTCCATGACCGATAGCAGTGCCGCAGGTGCGGCGGTTTATTCACCCCTGACGTTAGCGTTATACGACGCCTGGGTGCTCGGCATTTCCAATCGGTATGCCTGGCGCTGCCCGACCGATGAGGCGCTGTTGCCGTTCTTCCGCGCCAATATTCGTGCACACCATCTGGATATCGGCGTCGGCACCGGCTATTACCTGGCGAAAGCCAATCTGCCGCCGGACACCCAAATCACTCTGATGGACCTTAACCCCAGCAGCCTCGCCGCTGCCAAGCGCAGAATCGGACGGCCAGACACGCGCACCCTTCAGCATGACGTCATGACGCCGATCCCGGGGAACGAGCGTTTCGATTCGATATCCCTGTTCTACCTCCTGCACTGCCTGCCTGGCCCGCTGGACGCCAAGGCGGCGATCTTCGCTCACCTCAAGCACAACTTGAACCCGGACGGCGCGTTGTTTGGCGCGACGATTCTAGGGGATGAGGCAGGACATAACGGCTTCGGCCGCAAGCTGATGGCGGTGTACAACAAGAAAGGCATCTTCGGAAATAGCCAGGACACGCAGGCCGGTTTCGAAGCGCATTTGCGGACGCACTTTCGCGACGTAACGCTCAAACGCGAAGGCGTGGTTATGCTGTTTCGCGCAGCGCAACCGATCGTCTGAACCGTGCCGCGACAGGTGCGTTGTGCAAGCGGATGCAAACCGCAGAAAGCACAAAGCCCGCGGATCACGGAGTGATGCGCGGGCTTTGACGTTCAACGGGGTTCGTGGATAGCCACGAGCGCGTTAGACGTTGAAGCGGAAGTGCAGAACGTCGCCGTCCTTGACGATGTAGTCCTTGCCTTCCAGGCGCCATTTGCCTGCTTCCTTGGCACCGGCTTCACCTTTGTACTGAATGAAGTCGTTGTAGGCGACGCATTCAGCGCGGATGAAGCCTTTTTCGAAATCGGTGTGGATCACGCCGGCAGCCTGTGGCGCGGTGGCGCCGACACGGACGGTCCAGGCACGAACTTCTTCGACACCGGCAGTGAAGTAGGTCTGCAGGTGCAGCATTTCGTAGCCGGCACGGATCACGCGGTTCAGGCCAGGCTCTTCAAGGCCCAGGGCCTCCAGGAACATGTCCTTTTCTTCGCCGTCGTCGAGTTCGGCGATTTCCGCCTCGATCTTGTTGCAGACCGGCACCAGCATCGCGCCTTCTTCTTCGGCGATGGCGCGAACCACATCCAGGTGCGGGTTGTTCTCGAAACCGTCTTCAGCGACGTTGGCGATGTACATGACCGGTTTGGTGGTCAGCAGATGGAAGCCCTTGATCACGGCTTTCTCATCGGCGCTCATGCTCTTCATCAGGCTGCGCGCAGGTTTGCCCAGCGTGAAGTGAGCGATAAGTTGCTCCAGCAGGCCTTTCTGGACCACTGCGTCCTTGTCGCCGCCCTTGGCGTTGCGCGTAACCTTCTGCAGTTGCTTCTCGCAGCTGTCTAGGTCGGCGAAGATCAGTTCCAGATCGATGATCTCGATGTCGCGCTTCGGGTCGACGCTGTTGGAAACGTGAATCACGTTCTCGTCTTCGAAGCAGCGCACCACGTGAGCAATGGCGTCGGTTTCGCGGATGTTGGCGAGAAACTTGTTGCCCAGGCCTTCACCTTTGGATGCACCGGCTACCAGCCCGGCGATGTCGACGAATTCCATCGTGGTCGGCAGGATGCGCTTCGGGTTGACGATGTCGGCCAGGGCCTGCAGGCGCGGGTCCGGCATGGGCACGATGCCGGTGTTCGGTTCGATGGTGCAGAAGGGAAAGTTCTCCGCCGCGATACCGGATTTGGTCAGGGCGTTGAACAGGGTGGACTTGCCGACATTGGGCAGGCCGACGATGCCGCAGTTGAATCCCATGGTGTTTCCCCTCGAGTGATGTCAGGCCTTCTGGCTGTGCAGGACGCGCATCGCCTTGGCGAAGTCGCCAGCGAGTACATCCGGCAGCACGCCGAGGGCAAAGTCGATGCTGGCATCCAGTTTTTCCTGCTCGGCGCGTGGCGCTCGACCCAGGACGAAGTTGGACACCAGACTGGCGTCGCCCGGGTGGCCAATGCCAAGCCGCAGGCGGTGGAAGCCGTTCTGGTTGCCGAGCTGCGCAATGATGTCGCGCAGCCCGTTATGCCCGCCGTGCCCGCCACCCAGTTTGAGTTTGGCGACGCCCGGAGGCAGGTCGAGTTCGTCGTGGGCCACCAGAATGGCTTGCGGAGGAATCCGGAAGAAACCCGCCAGAGCTGCGACGGACTGGCCGCTGCGGTTCATGTAGGTGGTGGGAATCAGCAGACGAACGTCTTGGCCCTGATGACTGAATTTAGCCGTCAGGCCGAAATATTTGCGGTCAGCGGTCAGATTGACACGCTGTGCGCTGGCAATGCGCTCAACGAAAAGAGCCCCTGCGTTATGCCGGGTCTGTTCGTATTCGTGGCCTGGATTTCCCAGGCCGACGATCAGTTGGATGGCGGTCACGTCAGGGGCTCTTCCTTGGGTCGAGTGTGATGATGGCAAGCATCATCACGGGTCAACCGGCTAGCGAGTAATAATTACTCGGCTTCGCCTTCTGCGGTGCCTTCTTCTTCGTCCTGGACGATGCGAGGAGCGTGGACGTTAGCGATGTCCAGGTCCTTGCCGTGCGCCAGAGCGACGAATTCAACACCTTTAGGTGCTTTAACGTCGGACAGGTGAACGTTGTCGCCGATTTCCAGAGCGCCCAGGTCAACTTCGATGAACTCAGGCAGGTCTTTTGGCAGGCAGGTCACTTCCAGCTCAGTGGTAGTGTGCGAGATCTCGCCGCCTTTCTTGACCGGTGCTTCTTCGTTGATGAAGTGCACTGGAACGATAGCGGTCAGTTTCTGGCCAGCTACAACGCGGATGAAGTCAGCGTGCATGATGAACTGCTTGGCAGGGTGACGCTGCATCGCTTTAACGATGACGTTCTGCTTGGCGCCAGCAATGTTCAGCTCGATAACGTGGCTGTAGGCAGCTTCGTTTTCGAACATCTTGGCGAGTTCTTTGGCTTCGATGGTGATCGAAGTCGCTTCCTGGCCACCACCGTAAACAACGGCTGGGACGGAGGCGGCGAGACGACGCAGGCGGCGGCTCGCACCTTTCCCCAGGTCAGTACGCGCTTGGGCGTTCAGAGTAAATTCGTTCATTTTGCATCTCCAATATAGCCATGACCGAGCGGCGTTTGCGACCAGCGCCAGACACGGTATGGGCAAAAAAGCCCCGCCCCGGCATTGAGTGTCGGGGCGGGGCGCTTTTCGTCAACGGATGGTTCGGCAGGGCAGGGCCCTTATCGGAACATCGCGCTGATCGATTCTTCGTTGCTGATGCGACGCATCGCCTCAGCGACTACCGGTGCGATATCCAGTTGACGGATACGGTCACAGGCCTGTGCTGCAGCGGACAACGGGATGGTGTTCGTTACCACCAGTTCGTCCAGCACGGAATTTTCGATGTTCTCGATCGCACGGCCCGACAGAACAGGGTGTGTGCAATACGCGAAGACCTTGGCAGCGCCGTGTTCCTTCAGCGCCTTGGCCGCATGGCACAAGGTGCCTGCGGTATCGACCATGTCGTCGACGAGAATACAGGTACGGCCTTCAACGTCACCGATGATGTGCATCACTTCGGAGTGGTTGGCCTTCTCGCGGCGCTTGTCGATGATGCCCAGATCGACGCCCAGGGATTTGGCAACGGCACGTGCACGCACGACGCCGCCGATATCCGGGGAGACAATCATCAGGTTTTCGAAGCGTTGGTCTTCAATGTCATCCACCAGAACCGGGGAGCCGTAGATGTTATCTACGGGAATATCGAAGAACCCTTGAATCTGGTCAGCGTGCAGGTCGACAGTCAGCACACGGTCGATACCGACGACGGTGAGCATGTCCGCAACCACTTTAGCGCTGATGGCCACACGGGCGGAACGCGGACGGCGATCTTGGCGGGCATAACCAAAGTAAGGGATTACAGCAGTGATACGAGTGGCCGAGGAGCGACGGAAGGCATCAGCCATCACGACGAGTTCCATCAGGTTATCGTTGGTCGGAGCGCAGGTCGGCTGGATAATGAAGACGTCTTTACCGCGAACGTTTTCATTGATCTCAGCGGTAATCTCACCGTCGGAAAACTTTCCAACAGAGATGTCACCGAGAGGGATATGCAGCTGACGTACGACACGCCGAGCCAGATCGGGGTTGGCGTTCCCCGTAAAGACCATCATCTTGGACACGCGCAGTACCTGGAGGCTTAGGGTATGCCTGGATGACTATAGGAAAATGGCAGGGGCGGCTGGATTCGAACCAACGCATGGCAGGATCAAAACCTGCTGCCTTACCGCTTGGCGACGCCCCTGTATCTGTTGCACGAGTGCCTGGCACTCGGTTCCTTTTAGAGCAGTGCTTGTAACTTCCGGTGCAACATCGAGATGTTTGCGCCTTTTGCTACAAACCCTGTAAGGGTCTCTGTAAGAAGGGCCGAGACTTTATCAGCTTCAGCTTTGCTTGGGAAGGCCCCAAACACACAACTTCCAGTTCCGGTTAATTTTGCTTCGGTAAATTTACCTAACAAATTCAAAACGTTACCAACTTCTGGATATCGCTTCGTTACAACCGGTAAGCAGTCGTTTCGACTGTTTCCCTTGGGAACGGGGCGCACTTTAATGGGCGGAGTGTCACGTGTCAACAGCGGATCTGAAAAAATTTCTGCTGTACTTACAGATACTTGCGGCACCAGCACCAGATACCAGGGTTCTTCGGGGTTTGCAGGGGTCAGTATCTCGCCGACGCCCTCAGCAAAAGCGGCATGCCCGCGCACGAAAACCGGGACGTCTGCCCCAAGCGTGAGGCCCAGCGCCGCCAGGCGATCTTCATCCCAGCCAAGCTGCCAGAGATGATTCAGGCCGAGCAGTGTGGTCGCCGCATCGGAGCTTCCGCCACCGATGCCGCCACCCATGGGCAGGATTTTTTTCAGCCAGATATCGACGCCGAGCGGGCAACCGGATTGCTCTTTGAGGGCGCGAGCGGCTCTGACGATCAGGTTACTGTCGTGGGGAACGTCGGCAATTTCCGTCTGCAGGCGCACTTCACCGTCATTGCGAAGCGCGAAACTGAGTTCGTCGCCGTAATCGAGAAACTGAAACAGCGTCTGCAGTTCGTGATAACCGTCTGCGCGGCGTCCGGTGATGTGCAGCATGAGATTCAGTTTGGCAGGGGCGGGCAGTGTCAGTCGGGCTTGCGACATGCTCATTGCCCCAGTTTGCGTGGTTGCCAGTCCTTGATGACCAGCGTGACGTCCAGATCCTGCCCGTGCAGCTTCATGCGTTCAGGCAGCCAGAAACCGTTTTGCTGGGTGTAGCTCAGGTACTCGATCTGCCAGCCATCCTGTTCAAGGCTGGCCAGGCGACTGTCACCGTCAAGCGTCAGGTTGCTTTTGCTGTCCGGCGCAGGCAGACCGCGGACCCACCAGACCAGATGCGACACCGGCAGTCTCCAGCCCAACTGATCCTTGAGCAAAGTTTCCGGGTCCGGCGCGTCGTAGCGGCCCTGATTGGCGACTTCCAGCGACACCGCGCCAGGGCGACCGGTCAACCGGGCAGCACCGCGACCCAGCGGGCCGGACAGACGAATGTCGTAGTAATCCTGACGTTGCAGCCAGAACAGCGTGCCGCTGCCGGAGTCCTTTGGTGCGCGGATGCCGACCTTGCCGTTGATCTGCCAGCCGTCGAGGCTGCTGAGTTGTTCTTTGTTCACACGCCATTGATTGGCGTCGCCCTTGCCTTGCACGGCTTCGCGGGAGGACATGCCGGCACAGCCGGCGAGCAGGGCGATCAGACTGAATACGAGTACGTGGCGCAATTGCATAAATTCAAAGGGTCTCGGCGCCGGTCAGGCGTTTGATAGTGCTGCGCAGGACCGGGCTGTCAGGTTGTTGTTCAAGGGCCTTGGCCCACACTTTGCGGGCTTCACGCTGCTCGCCTTTGGCCCACAGGACTTCGCCCAGGTGCGCGGCGACCTCGTGATCCGGGAAGCGCTCCAGCGCCTGGCGCAGCAGGCGCTCGGCTTCATCCAGATTGCCGAGGCGGTAATTGACCCAGCCGAGGCTGTCGAGAACTGCAGGGTCTTCCGGGTTGAGCTGATGCGCACGCTCGATCAATTCCTTGGCCTCGGCGTAGCGCGTCGTGCGGTCAGAAAGCGTGTAGCCCAGGGCGTTCAATGCCATGGCGTTGTCCGGCTCGCGCTTGAGAATGGCCCGCAGATCGCTCTCCATCTGTTTCAGATCGTTGCGCTTCTCGGCCAGCATCGAGCGGGTGTACAGCAGATTCAGGTCGTCCGGGTACTGCTTGAGCGCCTGACTCAACACTTGCCAGCCGCGATCGCTCTGATTGTTGTTGGCCAGGGTCTCGGCTTCGATCAGGTACAGCTGAATGGCGTAATCAGGCTGGTCGGCACGTGCCTGAGCCAAACGCTTCGACGCTTCAGCGGTGCTGCCGTTGCTCATGAGGATATCGGCCTGCCGCAGCTGCGCAGGCAGGAAGTCACTGCCGGGGCCCACTTGAGCGTATTCGGCCAGCGCGGTTTGAGGGTCATTGCGCTCTTCGTAGATGCGGCCGAGGTTGACGTGGGCCGAGTCGACGTGGCTGCCGCGGGAGACCAGGTCTTCCAGGTAGCCCTGCGCTTCGTCCCATGCCTTGTTTTCCAGGCACACCAGCGCGAGTGAATAGCGCAGCTCGTCGTCGTCCGGGTACTGCTGAACCAGGCTGGAGAACTGCACTTTGGCGTCTTCCATGCGGTTCTGTTCCACCAGCATGCGCGCATAGGTCAGGCGCAGACGTTTGTCGTCCGGGTATTTCTTGATGCTCTTTTCCAGCAGCGGGATCGCTTCCTTGCCGCGGTCCATGCTTTGCAGCAAGCGAGCGCGCAGCAGGATAGGCGCCACTTCGCCTTCACCCGGCGGGTTGTCTTCGAGCAGTTTCAGCGAGGCGGCACTGTCGCCCTCCTGCTGAAGGAGCAGCGCCTTGCCGAAGATCAGCTGGCCGTTTTTCGGGTATTTCGCCAACAGGCGGTCGAAGCTGGTAATCAGCCCCTTGCGCGTCGTGGAGTCGGTTTCCGACGCCGACAACGCGAGGAAATCAAAATGCGTGTCGCCCTGGCCCTGAAGGACCTTCTCCATATAGCGCATGGAATCGTCGTAGCGCCCGGCCCGCGCCAGCTGGATGGCTGCCGCGCGCTGTGCCTCGAGATTGCTCGGGTCGTTTTTCGCCCAGATCATCGACGTGTCGAGGGCGGCCTGATCGGCACCCAGGTACTCGGCGATACGGAAGGCGCGCTCGGAAATCCCCGGATCCTGGGTCTGGATCGCCTGGGTCACGTAGTTGTCCAGCGCGATGTCGAAGCGGTTGCGCTGGCCGGCAAGCTCGGCAGTCAGCAGGCTGACGACGGTTTCCTGAGTGAACGAGCCATACACCTGAGGTTTGGCCTCGGGGGCAGACGGCGCTTCTTTCGCCGGAGCGGAGGGCTCCGTAGAAACGGAGGACGTAGACTGGCAGCCACTCAGAGCGACAAGGGCAAGGAACAGCGCGGAGGATTTATTCATATAGAAGAGGGGCGGCTTACCTGCGGTTTGGAAGCATCATGACACAAGGCCGGGAGCAAACCCACAGCCCGCGCGAAATCTGGATACGCTCAATCTACAGCGTGCGCGCGGACATTTTGTCGCAGCCCGAACGCGGTGATACGCAACCTGTATAGGGACAATAGCGTGCTGCGGACGTTCTGAATGTATTGCGGTGGTTGTCCTCCCTCTATTGAAGTAGGACAATTGCCGGCTTCACGTCACCATCAGCGACCTTGAATGGCCTTTCTTGCTCTGGGTATCAACCATAAGACTGCATCAGTTGATGTCCGCGAGCGCGTGGCATTTACGCCTGAGCAGCTGGTTGAGGCGCTGCAGCAGCTGTGCCGCCTGACCCGAAGCCGGGAAGCGGCCATTCTCTCCACGTGCAATCGCAGCGAACTTTATATTGAACAGGATCAACTGACCGCTGACGTCGTGTTGCGCTGGTTGGCCGATTATCACCACCTGAATGTCGATGAGCTGCGCGCCAGTGCCTATGTGCATGAAGACGACGCGGCGGTGCGACACATGATGCGTGTGGCGTCGGGGCTGGATTCGCTGGTGCTCGGTGAGCCGCAGATCCTTGGTCAGATGAAATCGGCCTATGCCGTTGCCCGGGAGGCTGGCACGGTCGGCCCATTGCTCGGGAGGCTGTTTCAGGCCACCTTCAGCGCGGCCAAGCAGGTGCGTACCGACACGGCCATCGGCGAGAACCCGGTGTCCGTCGCCTTTGCCGCTGTCAGTCTGGCCAAACAGATTTTCAGCGACTTGCAGCGCAGTCAGGCGCTGCTGATCGGGGCAGGGGAGACCATCACTCTGGTTGCCCGCCACCTGCACGAGCTTGGGGTCAAGCGTATCGTTGTTGCCAACCGCACCCTGGAGCGCGCGAATATTCTCGCCGAGCAGTTCGGTGCTCACGCGGTGCTGTTGGCCGACATCCCCGCCGAGCTGGTCAACAGCGACATCGTGATCAGCTCCACGGCCAGCCAGCTGCCGATTCTGGGCAAGGGCGCCGTCGAAAGTGCGCTGAAACTGCGCAAACACAAACCGATCTTCATGGTCGACATCGCCGTGCCGCGCGACATCGAGCCCGAGGTCGGTGAGCTGGAAGACGTCTACCTCTATACCGTGGACGATCTTCACGAAGTCGTCGCTGAAAACCTCAAGAGTCGCCAGGGCGCGGCGCAGGCGGCCGAAGAACTGGTCAGCGTGGGGGTCGACGACTTCATGTCGCGCCTGCGCGAACTGGCGGCGGTCGACGTGCTCAAGGCGTATCGTCAGCAGAGCGAACGCCTGCGCGACGAAGAATTGCACAAGGCCCAGCGCATGCTCGCCAATGGCAGCAACGCCGAAGACGTGTTGATGGCGCTGGCACGTGGCCTGACGAATAAATTGATGCACGCCCCCAGCGTGCAACTCAAAAAGCTGTCCGCTGAAGGCCGCGTCGATGCGCTGGCCATGGCCCAGGAACTCTTTGCCCTCAACGAGGGCTCCACGGATAAATCCCCGCAATGAAAGCTTCACTGCTTAATAAGCTGGATGTGCTCAGCGACCGTTTCGAGGAATTGACCGCGCTGCTTGGCGATGGCGAAGTCATCTCTGATCAGACCAAATTTCGCGCGTATTCCCGTGAGTACGCCGAAGTCGAGCCAGTGATTCAGGTGTACCGGCAACTGCAGAAAGTGCAGACCGACCTCGAAGGCGCGCAGGCGCTGCTCAAGGACAGCGACCCCGACATGCGCGAAATGGCAGTCGAGGAAGTGCGCGATGCCAAGGATCAGTTGCTGGTGCTTGAGGCTGACCTGCAGAAAATGCTGCTGCCCAAAGACCCGAACGATGGCCGCAACGTGTTCCTCGAAATTCGCGCCGGCACCGGCGGCGACGAAGCAGCGATTTTCGCGGGGGACCTGTTCCGCATGTATTCCCGTTATGCCGAGCGACGTGGCTGGCGTGTCGAGATCCTGTCGGAGAACGTGGGCGAGCACGGCGGCTACAAAGAAGTCATTGCGCGGGTCGAAGGCGAGCACGTCTACGGCAAGCTGAAATTCGAGTCGGGTGTGCATCGCGTTCAGCGCGTTCCGGAGACCGAATCCCAAGGGCGCATTCACACCTCTGCGTGTACGGTAGCGGTGTTGCCAGAGCCTGACGAACAGCAGACCATCGAGATCAATCCGTCGGACTTGCGCGTTGACACCTATCGCTCATCCGGCGCCGGTGGTCAGCACGTCAACAAGACCGATTCGGCCATCCGCATTACGCACTTGCCGTCCGGCATTGTGGTGGAGTGTCAGGAAGAACGTTCGCAGCACAAGAACCGTGCGCGGGCCATGTCCTGGCTGTCGGCCAAGCTCAACGACCAGCAGACCGCTGCGGCGGCCAACGCCATCGCCAGCGAGCGTAAATTGCTGGTAGGTTCCGGGGATCGCTCGGAACGCATTCGTACGTACAATTTTCCACAGGGGCGAGTCACGGATCACCGCGTGAACCTGACGCTCTATTCCCTTGATGAAGTTCTGGCCGGCGGAGTCGATGCAGTGATAGAACCGTTACTTGCCGAGTATCAGGCAGATCAACTTGCGGCACTGGGTGATTAAATGACCATCATCGCCAGCTTGTTAAGAAGCGCCGAGTTGCCGGACTCTCCGACAGCGCGTCTGGATGCAGAATTGTTGCTGGCCGCTGCCTTGGGCAAGCCGCGCAGTTTTCTGCACACCTGGCCCGAGCGTATTGTCAGCACCGAAGCGGCGCATGCCTTCGAGGGCTATCTCAAGCGTCGTCGGACCGGCGAACCCGTCGCTTACATTCTGGGCCTGCAAGGGTTCTGGAACATCGACCTGGAAGTCGCGCCCCATACGCTGATCCCGCGGCCCGAAACCGAGATGCTGGTGGAAACCGCGCTGGAGCTTTTGCCCGGTGCGATTCCTCACACGCTGCTCGATCTGGGCACGGGTACCGGCGCCATCGCGCTGTCGCTGGCCAAGGATCGTCCTCAGTGGAGCGTCACGGCGGTGGACCGCGTTGAAGAGGCGGTCGAGCTTGCCGAACGCAATCGCCAGCGCCTGCATCTGGATAACGCGAAGGTCTTGCACAGCCACTGGTTCAGTGCTGTCGAGGGTCAGCGTTTCGACCTGATCCTGAGCAACCCGCCTTACATTGCCTCCGACGACCCCCACCTGGTAGAAGGCGACGTGCGCTTCGAGCCAAGCAGTGCGCTGGTCTCCGGCGCCGATGGCTTGGACGATCTGCGCCTGATTGTGTCGCAAGCGCCCGCGCACCTTGAAGCCGGCGGCTGGCTGTTGCTGGAGCATGGCTACGATCAGGGCGCAGCGGTTCGCGAGTTGCTGCTTGAGCACGGATTCGAAGAGATCAAGACCCGCCGCGATCTGGGCGACCACGAGCGCATTACCTTTGGGCGAGTGCCGTGCTGACGGACGAGGAACTGCTGCGCTATAGCCGGCAGATCCTGCTGCAACAAGTCGACATCGACGGTCAGCTGCGCCTCAAGCAGAGCCGCGTGTTGATCGTCGGCCTCGGCGGACTGGGCTCGCCAGTGGCCCTGTACCTGGCGGCGGCCGGTGTTGGCGAGCTGCATCTCGCGGATTTCGACAGTGTCGATCTCACCAACCTGCAACGCCAGATCATTCACGACACCCAGAGCGTGGGGCTGAGTAAGGTTGATTCAGCCATTACCCGGCTGGCCGCGATCAATCCGCTGATCACGCTGGTGCCCCATCGCGCCGCCCTTGATGTCGACTCCCTGGCCGCAGCCGTTGCCGGGGTCGACCTGGTGCTGGACTGCTCGGACAATTTTTCTACGCGCGAGGCGGTCAATGCTGCCTGCGTCGCCGCGTGCAAGCCATTGGTCAGCGGCGCCGCGATCCGCCTCGAAGCGCAACTCTCGGTGTTCGATCCGCGCCGTCCGGAAAGTCCCTGCTACCACTGCCTGTACGGGCACGGCAGCGAGACCGAACTGACCTGCAGCGAGGCAGGCGTGATCGGCCCGTTGTTAGGGTTGGTCGGCAGTTTGCAGGCCCTTGAGGCCCTCAAGCTGTTGGCCGGCTTTGGCGAACCGATGGTGGGGCGACTGCTGCTGATTGACGCCTTGAGCACGCGATTCCGCGAATTGAAAGTCAAGCGCGACCCAGGCTGCAGCGTATGCGGTACTGGGCTGCGAGCTGCCGCCGAGCATGAGTAGAGACAGCGATGCGCCGGTGGCGGTGTTCGATTCCGGCGTCGGCGGGTTGTCGGTGCTGGCGGAAATACAGCAATTGCTGCCACGGGAATCCTTGCTCTACGTCGCCGACTGCGGCCACATTCCCTACGGCGAGAAAACCCCTGAATTCATTCGCGAACGTTGCGCGATGATTGCCGAGTTCTTCCATAACCAGCGCGCCAAGGCGCTGGTTATCGCCTGCAATACGGCGACGGTGGCCGGCATCGCTGACCTTCGCGTCCGCTATCCTGACTGGCCGCTGGTGGGCATGGAGCCGGCGGTCAAACCCGCCGCCGCGGCGACGCGAACCGGCGTCGTCGGTGTGCTGGCGACCACGGGCACTTTGCAAAGCGCCAAATTCGCCGCATTGCTCGATCGCTTCGCGGCAGATGTGCAAGTCATCACGCAGCCCTGCCCGGGACTGGTTGAGTTGATCGAAACGGGCGACCTGGTCAGCCCGGAGATTCACCAATTGCTCCAAGGCTACGTCGCACCGTTACTCGCAGCAGGTTGCGACACCATCATTCTCGGCTGCACCCATTACCCGTTTCTCAAGCCATTGCTGCGGGAAATGATCCCGGCGTCCATCACGCTGATTGACACCGGCGCCGCTGTAGCCCGGCAGTTGCAGCGCTTATTGAGTGAGCGTGACCTGCTGGCGAGCGGTCATCCTCGGACTGCTCAGTTCTGGACGACCGGCGATCCAGAAGATTTCAGAAACGTCCTACGTGTGCTTTGTAACAAGTCCGACAATGTGCGAAGCTTCGTTTCGTGAAAAAAACGTGAATCGCTTCGGCTGTGGGTGAACTAAAGTTCAGCCGCCGGCTTCTACAGCACTTCTGTCGATATAAAAAATTTCTAACTGCTTTCGAAAATAGGATGTTTCAGATGAAGCGACTGTTTTGTTTGGCTGCGATTGCGGCTGCGTTGTTGGCGCAAAGCGCAATTGCTCAAGCTGATGGGGTCGAGTTTTCCGTAGGACACACTGGCGAGTCCACGATGACTTATCGCCTGGGTGCGCAATTTGATTGGGATCAGAGCTGGTGGCAAACCGGTGTCGGTCGCCTGACCGGTTACTGGAGCGGCGCTTACACGTATTGGGAAGGCGACAAGAGCTCCAGCAACAACAGCCTGTCGTTCTCCCCGGTATTCGTTTATGAGTTTTCGGGTGAGAGCGTCAAGCCTTACATCGAAGCCGGTATCGGCGCCGCTGTATTCCAGCGCACCGAAGTGGAAGGCAACAAGCTGGGCAGCGCGTTTCAGTTTGAAGACCGTCTGGGTTTTGGTCTGCGCTTCGCGGGCGGACATGAAGTTGGCCTGCGCGCCACTCACTACTCCAACGGCGGTATGACCACCAACAATGACGGTATCGAAAGCTACGCGATTCATTACACGATGCCGTTCTAAGCGTTTGATTGCGTTATTGCAGGAGCGGGCTTAACCGCAATTGCAACGTACCTCCCGCTTTTTCCCGGCTAAAGCCGATCCTACTGAAAAATCACCTCGTAGGACCGGCTTTAGTCGGGAATGTGTCAGCCAAAGCAGCTGACCCAGGCAAACATCAAATCCCGTGCTTCCTGCTTGCCGCGACCATCACAGATACGCTGTCGCAATCCCTTCTCGTTCGGCAATGCACTCCGGCGCACCCATCTCGAATTCCCTGCAAATCAGCGGCCGACGGTCGTAGATCGTGCACATCATCGTGTCGCGATCCAGTGCCGCGCACCAGCCATCGTCCAGGCGCAGCATGACTTCGCCGCCCCAGTCATCGGTGTCGATGTAGCGCTCGGGCACGCCGGTGTCGGTGATCAGCATGACCTCCAGCTGACAGCAACAGGCCGCGCACGTGGAGCACGTGATAGCGGGTTCGGCAGGGAGTTGAAGCGAAGGGATCACAGTCATGGGCGGCAGTTTAAATCACCGCGCAGCGGACCGCTAACCGGCGTGACGAATGCTCACCCATTCTCCTGCGTCTCGGCCTGCCGCTGCGGCAGCGACTTGAACGCTTGCAGCGCGCGTTCGCGGCTGGCCTTCAAATCGACGATGGGCGCAGGGTAACCCTCCACGCCGAACAGCCCGCCCAGGGCGGTCGGGTTATGAATGTCGCGCTTGCTCAACTCAGCCAGTTCAGGCACCCACTGCTTGATGAAGCGACCTTCAGGGTCGAATCGCTCCGACTGACTTTGCGGGTTGAAGATCCGGAAGTAAGGCGATGCGTCGGTGCCGGTCGATGAACTCCACTGCCAGCCACCGTTGTTCGAAGCGAGATCGCCGTCGATCAGGTGCTGCATGAAGAAGCGCTCACCTTCACGCCAGTCGATCAGCAGATTCTTGGTCAGGAACATCGCCGAGATCATCCGCAGGCGGTTGTGCATCCAGCCGGTTTCAAGCAACTGGCGCATGGCTGCATCGACAATCGGCAGGCCGGTCCGACCCTGTTGCCAGGCTTCCAGATCCTTGGGCGCATTGCGCCATTTCAGTGCTTCGGTTTCCGGGCGGAAGGCGCGGTGACGGGAGACACGGGGAAAGCCCACCAGCACATGCTTGTAGAACTCACGCCAGAGCAGCTCGGTGATCCAGGTGACTGAACCCGGTTTGCCCGTTTCAAACTCGCCATTGTTGCTGCGCAGCGCCGAATGCAGACACTGGCGGGGCGAAATCACACCGGCCGCCAGGTACGCAGACAGTTGGCTGGTGCCAGGCTTGGCGGGGAAGTCGCGCTCTTGATCGTAGTAATACACTTGCTCGTCGGTAAAGTTTTGCAGGCGGTCACGCGCTTCATTTTCACCGGCAGGCCAGAGCGAGCGCAAAGTCTCCGTCGGCGCAGCGAAACCCTTGACCGTGTCCGGAACAACATCGCTTTTGATGGACAGCTTCTGCTGTGCCTTGGGCAGTGCAACCAGGGCCGGCATCGAGTAGTGCAAGCGGGCGTAACACACCTTGCGAAATTGCGTGAAGACCTTGAAATAACCCCCGCTTTTGGTCAGCACGCTGCCTGGCTGAAAAAACAGCTGGTCGAGGTGACGACGAAACAGAACGCCGGCGCCGTCGAGTGCCGCTTCTACTTCACGATCGCGTTTGGTCTCGTTGATGCCGTACTCGTCATTGACGTGCACGCTTTCGATTCCGTGTTGCTGACACAACTTGAGGATCGCCTCGGGCGCCTGCGCCCACGTGTCGGCATGGACAATCAGCAGCGGAACGCTCAGCGCCGCAAGTGCCTTGCTTAACTCGCGGAGGTTGCGCAGCCAGAAATCGACTTTGCATGGGGCATCGTCATGGCTCAGCCATTGGCCCGGGCTGATCATGTACACGGCCAGAGTCGGGCCCTGCTCCATGGCAGCGCTCAGCGCAGTGTTGTCGTGCACACGCAGATCGCTGCGCAGCCATATCAATTGCATAGTTGTTCCTTAGAGAAGCCCCAGCCGTTGCAAAGTGGCTTGGGCGGTCAAAGGGTCTTCCGCAAGAGAGAGACCGGAGACCTCACCCTCGGCTGCGGATAATTCCGTCGAATGAATGCGCACCGCCGGCCCGACAATCAACTTCGGGCACTCGATGTTGTGCAGCAGGCGAGGCAAATGGCCGACGTTCAGTGATTTGCTGGAGTACAACAACACCGCGCGGGGCTTGAGGTATTCGCAAGCCAGGGCCAGTTCGCCGGCCGGCAACGGCCAGTCGAACACCTCCACCGGGCAATCGGCGCTGCTGAGCAGCCACGCGGTCAGCCACAAATGCGGCTCGAGCGGGAGGTCAGACTGATTGACCAACAGCAAGGGCGCGCCGCTGACCTGGCGATTGTTGTGGTACAGCCGGGCGCCGAATTTGCTGCGCAGCCACGAGTAGAAAAACACCCGCTCCAGCTGCGCGCCGAACTGGCCCTGCCAGCGCTGCTCCAGGGAAGCCAGCAGCGGCAACAGCAGTTGTTCACAAAGCGTGCGCGGCGGGTACAGCGACATCGCGCGGTTGAGCGAATCATCCAGGCGTCGCTCGGCCAGGTCGCCTATGGCTTCCTGAAGGGTCTGGCGAAGAACGTCCCAGTCGTTCTCGACACTTGGCGCTGGCGCCTGCTGATCGTCGATCAACTGCTTGACCTGGCTGACCGACACGCCGCGGTTCAGCCACGTGAGGATGGTCAGCACGCGGTCCACGTGCTCGTTGCTGTACAGCCTATGGCCCTTGGGCGTCCGGTGCGGAACGATGAGGCCATATCGGCGTTCCCACGCGCGCAGGGTCACTGCGTTCACGCCGGTCAGTCGGGCGATTTCGCGAATCGGCAGCCAGCCGTTTTCAAAGGCGCTCGCGGGGTCTTGCGGGTCGCCTTCCGGCGGTTCTTGCTCATTAGGGGTCATGGTCAAATCGCGTTGCGCAAACTGAGGTTTTCCGGATGCGGCTGCAGATACACCTGCAGGGCAATGTACGGATCGGGGTGTCGGCGGAAGTGGTGTTTGAGCAGCGTCAGCGGTACCACCAGCGGCACGATGCCTTGGTGGTATTGATTGATGACGCCCTGGATTTCTTTCTTGTCGGATGCACTGAGTGTCTGGCGCAGATAACCGCACAGATGCTGCAACACGTTGGTATGGGTGCGCCGGGTCGCCGGTTTCTTCAACGCGCTCATCAACTGACTGAAATAGCGCGGGGCAATTTCGGCGGGGTCATTACGGCCCATGGTGCCCAACAGATTGCCCAGTGTCTTGTACTGGACAGGATCGTTGGCCATCAGCTGATATTTATAGCGGGCATGAAACTCGGTGAGCGTACGGCGGGTAATACCGTTTTTCAGCAACGTCTGCCAGGCGGCATAGGCAAACACGCGGGTGATGAAGTTTTCCCGCAGCACCGGGTCGTTCAAACGGCCGTCTTCTTCGACCGGCAGATCAGGATGACGCGCGCAGAACGCCTGGGCGTAAATGCCGCGCCCGCCGGTTTCGAACGGCACGCCGTTGTCGCGGTAAACCTTGACGCGCTCCAGACCACACGACGGCGATTTCTGCATGAAGATGTAGCCGCAGATATCGCTCATCTCGGTGGCCATGTGTTCGCCGTAATCAGCCAGCTGCTCGGTGACGTTCATGGCGTGGTGGACACTGCCGACCGCCTGAGGATGATCCGGGTCACCCACCAAACGGATGGCTTCGCGAGGAATGCCCATACCGATGGCAACTTCGGGACACGCAGGCACGAAATCGAAATATTCGGTGAGGGCTCGGGTCAGAAGGTGTGATTCCTTGTGCCCGCCATTAAACCTGACCTCCACGCCCATCAGGCAGGCGCTGACGCCCAGCTTGGGTTTGGAGGCTTGCTCTGATGAATGATCGAGTACAGCAGACATGACAAACCCTCGATGAACTTCTTATACAGATTCGTTTCTCTGTACAACATTTGCCCATCATAGGTTTGTAGCAGTGCAAGTCAAATAATTTGTACAAGATCGCGGAGTGGAGCGACAAAATGCGGGGATTAGCCGCAATTACAGAGTGGCGTGGTGGTTCGAAGGTGTTTACTTCCAGCCCATTTGCCAGCTCTGATCACTCTGCAGCGTTTGCCAAGTCATCTTCTGGCTGCGCTTGGTCATCACGGCCTGCAGTTCTATCTCCAGCACCGTGCCTTCTTCATCACAGAACAGCTCAGTCACCAGAAAATGCTTTTCACGGTTTTGGGGGGATGCTGCCGTCCATTTAGACAGCAGCAGCTTGCGCGGATTGATTCTATTCATTTGAGGTGTTCCAGCAGACGTCGCGCGGCTTCCTGACCACTCAGCCATGCACCCTCGACTCGGCCGGACAGGCACCAGTCGCCGCAGACGTACAGGCCCAGATCCGCATCGGACAACGCGCCGACTTCGCGCCCGCCGGCAGGTCGTGCGTACAGCCAGCGGTGGGCGAGGGTGAATGCCGGCGCTGGCATCGCGCAATTCATCAGCTCGGCGAACGCGCCGTGCAAGTGATCGATTACGTCCTCCTTGGCCATGTCCACGTGCTGGCGGCTCCAGGCGCTGGTGGCGTGCAGAATCCATGTGTCCATCTGACTGTCGCGCCCGGGCTTGCTGCGATTGCGGGCCAGCCAGTCGATGGCACTGTCTTGCACGAAGCAGCCTTCAAGTGGCGTGTCCAGTGGAGTGTCAAAGGCCAGCGCGACGGCCCAGGTCGGTTCCATTTTCACGCCAGCGACGACGCTCGCCAATTTGGGTGCGTCGGCCAGCAAGGTCGTAGCCTGGGGCGCGGGGATGGCGATCACCACATGACTGAACGGGCCATGGCTTTGGCCGTCGGCGTCCAGCAGATTCCAGTGTTGTTCGCCACGAAAGACTTCGGTGATGCGGCAGGAGAAGGTCACCGGCATCTCGCCGAGCATGGCCCGGGTGATTGCGCTCATGCGCGGCGCGCCGACCCAGCGCACTTGCTCGTCGGGTGACAGGCTGAGTGCTCCGCCGTGATAGTTGTAGAGCAGCGGCTTCCACTCGGCCACATGGCCCTCAGCCTGCCATTGCTGCACGGCGGCGGCGAAGCGGCGGTCGCGGGCGGTGAAGTACTGGGCGCCCATGTCCAATGCGCCGGCATCGCTGCGTTTGCTGGACATCCGGCCGCCACTGCCGCGGCTCTTGTCAAAGAGATGAATGCTATGCCCGGCGGCTTGCAACGCCTGGGCGGCGGAGAGTCCGGCGATGCCGGTACCGATGATTGCGATGGGGACAGTCATAGGGGCCTCGTTACCTTGTCTGCACAGACTACGCCTCAGGCAAAAGCTGTACAATGCCGTTTTTCGGTATAAGTTGTTGCCCTGCATACGCTGGGGGCTGACCTTTCCAGGGGCTCGCTGACAAGTCTGGCGCTTTGCTTGAATCGTTCAACTGCACGATCGGGCGGTCCTAAAGAACAGCGAGGGAGTGGATCGCTCCAAGGTGACCTAGAGTGGAGTGATCACTCTGCGCACGAGCTCATGGCTTGTGCAGAAATAGACTCCGCAATTGCGATGAACGCCACGTAAGGAACTCAGTCATGCACATCTTGCTGACCGGCGGTACAGGCTTGATAGGGCGTCGTTTGTGTAAACACTGGCTCGCTCAGGGCCATCAACTGACGGTCTTGAGCCGCAAACCCGATGAAGTGGCGCGGCTGTGCGGCGCCAATGTTCGCGGGATTGCACACTTCGATGACGTAGGCAGCCAGCACGTCGATGCGGTGGTCAATCTGGCCGGCGCGCCCATCGCCGACCGCCCCTGGACGCGCAAACGCAAAATACTGCTGTGGGACAGCCGCATCACCCTGACCGAGCAATTACTCACCTGGCTTGAGCGCCGCGAGCAAAAACCCGGCGTTTTGATTTCCGGCTCCGCCGTCGGTTGGTATGGCGATGGCGGTGAGCGGGAACTCGATGAAACCGCGCAACCGGTCAGTGAAGATTTCGCCAGCCGCCTGTGCATTGCCTGGGAAGAGACCGCGCAACGTGCTGAAGCGCTGGGCATCCGAGTGGTACTGGTGCGCACCGGTCTGGTGCTGGCCGATGAAGGCGGCATGCTGCAACGTCTGTTGCCGCCGTTCAAGATGGGCATGGGCGGGCCCATTGGCAACGGACGACAATGGATGCCGTGGGTTCATATCGAGGATCAAATCGCCCTGATTGATTTTCTGATGAACCGGGACGATGCACGAGGTCCTTATAATGCCTGCGCGCCAGCACCGGCTCGCAACCGGGATTTCGCCAAGACCCTTGCGTCCGTGCTGCACCGCCCGTCGTTCATGCCAATGCCGGCCGTCGCGCTTAGGTTGTTGCTGGGCGAGTTGTCGATCTTGCTGTTGGGCGGTCAACGCGCCCGGCCGGACCGTCTCCAAGAGGCGGGTTTCACTTTCCGATTCACTGATCTGCGCGCGGCCCTGGAAAACCTTCTGGGCCGCCACTGACATCAAGGTGTTGCATGACCGATCACGCTTTATTGCTGGTTAACCTGGGTTCACCGGCGTCCACGTCGGTTGCCGACGTGCGCCGTTACCTCAATCAGTTTCTGATGGACCCTTACGTTATTGACGTGCCGTGGCCAGTGCGTCGCCTGATCGTCTCGCTGATTCTGATCAAGCGCCCGGAGCAGTCGGCCCATGCCTATGCCTCGATCTGGTGGGATGAGGGTTCGCCGCTGGTGGTGCTGAGCAAGCGACTTCAGCAGGCCATGGTCAATGAGTGGAAACACGGTCCGGTGGAGCTGGCGATGCGTTACGGCGAGCCTTCGATTGAAACCGTGCTCACGCGCCTGGCCGCCCAAGGCATCAAAAAGGTCACCCTGGCGCCGCTGTATCCGCAGTTCGCCGACAGCACCGTGACCACGGTGATTGAAGAAGCGAAACGCGTTGTCAGTGCCAAGAAGCTGAATTTCGACTTCTCGCTGCTGAAGCCGTTCTTCAATCAGCAGGAATACCTCGACGCCTTGGTGGCGAGCGTGCGGCCGCATTTGCAGCAGGATTACGATCACCTGTTGCTGAGTTTCCACGGCCTGCCCGAGCGGCATATCACCAAGCTCGACCCGACGGGCAATCACTGTTTCAAAAGCGGCAACTGCTGTGAAACGGCGTCGCCTGAGGTGCTCGCTGTCTGCTACCGCGCCCAATGCATGCGCTCATCGGCTGAGTTCGCCAAGCTGATGGGGATTCCTGACGGCAAATGGTCGGTGTCCTTCCAGTCACGTCTGGGTCGGGCCAAGTGGATCGAACCCTACACCGAGCCGCATCTGGCCGAGCTGGCGGCTCAAGGCGTGAAGAAACTGCTGGTCATGTGCCCTGCGTTTGTCGCGGACTGCATTGAAACGCTGGAAGAAATCGGCGACCGCGGGGCCGAGCAGTTCAGGGAAGCGGGGGGTGAGGAGCTGGTGCTGATTCCGTGCCTGAACGACGACCCGAACTGGGCGAAGGCCCTGAATACATTGTGCGAAAAGGCTCCGGCGATGGTTGTGTAACAACGCAAGCCCAGGTGTTGGCAAGGTCCACTGTAGGAGCGCGCTTGCCCGCGAAGGCGTGTGTTCAGTCGCCATCGATGTGACGCGACAGCCGCATTCGCCAGCAAGCCGGCTCCTACAGATTCTCAGCAAAAAAAGGGGGCATCACGTGAGTGATGCCCCCTTTTCATAGCGCTTCCGAACTACGGCAACTGATCATCCAGGTGCTTGTTCTTCCACGCGTCATTCCCCGGCAGGATCAGGTTCAGCACGATGGCGGTCACGGCGCAGAGCGCGATGCCTTTCATGCCGAAATCATCGGGGCCGTTGCCGGTGCCGATCAGCACGCCGCCAATGCCGAACACCAGCGTGACGGACACGATCACCAGATTGCGCGCTTCGGCCAGATCAACCTTGTGGCGGATCAGCGTGTTCATACCCACCGCCGCGATCGAGCCGAACAGCAGGCACAGAATCCCGCCCATGACCGGCACCGGAATGCTCTGCAGCAACGCGCCGAACTTGCCGATGAAGGCCAGGGTAATGGCGAAAATGGCCGCCCAGGTCATGATCTTCGGGTTGTAGTTTTTAGTCAGCATCACCGCGCCGGTCACTTCGGCGTAGGTGGTGTTGGGCGGGCCACCGAATGCGCCGGCCACGGTTGTCGCGATGCCGTCACCCAGCAAGGTGCGATGCAGGCCGGGCTTCTTCAGGTAATCGCGGCCGGTCACACTGCCCACCGCAATCACGCCACCGATGTGCTCGATGGCCGGGGCCAGCGCCACCGGCACGATGAACAGGATCGCCTGCCAGTTGAATTCCGGCGCCGTGAAGTGCGGCAACGCCAGCCAGGGCGCGGCGGCAATTTTCGCCACATCGACCACGCCGAAATAGAACGACAGCGCAAAGCCTACCAGCACGCCCGAGATGATCGGTACCAGGCGGAAGATGCCTTTGCCGAACACCGCAACAATCAACGTCGTCAGCAGTGCGGCCATCGAAATCACAATGGCGGTGTTGTACGGGATCAGCTCTGCGGCGCCATCACCTGTCCGACCCATCGCCATGTTGGCGGCAATGGGGGCCATCGCCAGACCGATGGAAATGATCACCGGGCCAATCACCACCGGCGGCAGCAGGCGGTCGATAAAACCGGTGCCTTTGATCTTCACGGCCAGGCCCAGGAAGGTGTAGACGAAGCCCGCTGCCATGACGCCGCCCATGGTCGCCGCGAGGCCGAACTGGCCCTTGGCGAGAATGATCGGGGTAATGAACGCAAAGCTCGACGCAAGGAAAACCGGCACCTGACGGCCCGTCACCACCTGGAAGCACAGGGTGCCCAGGCCTGCCGTGAACAGCGCAACGTTAGGGTCAAGGCCCGTGATCAGCGGCATCAATACCAGCGCGCCGAATGCCACGAACAGCATCTGCGCGCCCGACAATATGGTGCGCCAGAGTGGATCGTTGAACTCATCCGGCTTCATCAGGCGTCCTTCTGCTTGGTGCCGAAAATCTTGTCACCGGCATCGCCCAGGCCCGGAATGATGTAGCCGTGTTCATTCAGCTGCTGATCGATAGACGCGGTATAGATGTTGACGTCCGGGTGGGCCTTCTCGACGGTCGCGATGCCTTCCGGCGCGGCCACCAGGACCATCGCACGAATGTCGCGGCAACCGGCTTTTTTCAGCAGGTCGATGGTGGCGACCATGGAGGCGCCGGTGGCGAGCATCGGGTCGATGATCAGCGCCAGACGCTGGTCGATCTCCGGCGCGAGTTTTTCCAGGTACGTGTGGGCTTCGAGGGTTTCTTCATTGCGTGCGACGCCCACGGCACTGACCTTGGCGCCCGGGATCAGGCTGAGCACGCCTTCAAGCATGCCGATGCCGGCCCGCAGGATCGGCACCACCGTGATCTTCTTGCCAGCGATCTTCTCGACCTGAACCGTGCCGGCCCAGCCCTGAATCTCGTAGGTTTCGAGTGGCAGATCCTTGGTCGCTTCATACGTCAGCAGCGCGCCGACTTCCTGAGCCAGTTCACGAAAATTCTTGGTGCTGATATCGGCACGGCGCATCAGGCCGAGCTTGTGGCGGATCAGCGGATGGCGGATCTCACGAATGGGCATAGGGAAAGGCTCCAGCGGGCGGGCAAAAAAAACGGCTTAGATTAATCTATTCAGCTGTAACTTGTCCTGACGGTTAGGTTCGGGCGTCGACATTTCTGGAACGGCAGTGCAACGTTAGTCCAGAAACACTTGCCCTGATGTCGGCGGATGCGTACCTTTGCCCGCTTTTCCTTACACAGCCCCCTTGGAGAGCGTCATGTCCGCTGATCTCGAGCATATCCGTCAAGTCATGCGCGAGGCTGACTGCCTTTACAACGAGGCCGAAGTCGAGGCCTCCATCGCCCGTGTCGGCGAGCAAATCAATGGCGTGCTGGCCGACCGTAACCCGGTGGTATTTTGCGTAATGAACGGCGGCCTGATCTTCGCCGGCAAGCTGCTCACACATCTGAATTTCCCGCTGGAGGCGTCCTACCTGCACGCCACCCGCTATCGCAACGAAACCAGCGGCGGCGACTTGTTCTGGAAAGCCAAGCCTGAAGTCTCGTTCATCGATCGTGATGTGCTGATCATCGACGACATCCTCGACGAAGGTCACACCCTCGGCGCGATCATCGACTTCTGCAAACACGCCGGCGCGCGCGCTGTTCACACCGCCGTGCTGATCGACAAGGACCACGACCGCAAAGCGCGTCCTGACCTGAAAGCCGATTTCGTCGGCCTGCCTTGCATTGACCGCTACATCTTCGGTTACGGCATGGACTACAAAGGCTACTGGCGCAACGCTGCGGGCATTTACGCCGTGAAGGGCATGTAACGACCCCCCAAACCGATCTACAGCTTCTGTGTCTGCCGAAGATCCTGGTGATTACCGGAGAGCTGTTGTAGGAGCGTGGCTTGTCCCGCGATCGGCGACGCAGTCGTCGTGAAGGCTGTGGCGCATTTGCTGATGCCATCAATCGTCTGGTCTGCTGCCGGTTCCCGGCAGATCGCGGGACAAGCCACGCTCCTACAGGTGTCCGGGTCAATGCGCGGCACATGCTAGAGTGCCCCCCACTTTTTCGGGAGGCGCCCATGCCGTTATCGTTTCGAAGTACCGCTGCGTTGATGCTGCTGTTAACGCTGCCACTCCCCGCGCTCTCCGAACCCATGCACGCGCAATACCTGCCGCCGGACGAGTTGTCCGTGCGTGAAGGCGAACCCGAGCAGCAGCAATTGTTGCAGATCACCGAGTATTCAGTGGTGGTCGGTAGCCAGCGGCAATCGAATCAGCAGCCAATCCCGGTCACCTCGCCGCTGATCCTGCGCCTCAAAGGCAAGCCCATGAACAAGGGCGCGACCATCACCGAGGTGTTGATCCACTTTGACGGCGAGAGCAAAAGCCTGAAGAAACCGACGTACGACGAGCCTTCGCGCACGCTGACGCTGTATTACCCGGCGACCCAATACCGCGTGCTTGTGGATTTGCTGCGCAACGAAAAGGTCTACTGCCAGTTCCTCAGCTACGCCAACGGTCACGTCTGGGCTGACCTGCATACAGGCACCGTACGCGCGCGTTGAGCCAGCGACCGGGCGGGGGGTAAACTGCCCGCCCGAGAAATGTCCCGCAAGTCAGTTGGAGTCAGCAATGCGTAAAGATAAGAAGCAGGTGATTGGCGATGAAATCGGCGACGCCCAGATCAAGCTGTTCCTGGATTTCGAGCCGGTCGACGCCACGTCGCCGTCGCTGCACAAGCTGATCAAGGCTTACCGTGGCCTGCGCATCGATGACTTCGGCCGGTTTCTGACATTCTTCAAGGAAGCCGGTTACGACCTCGACGGCAAAGACGAGCACGGCAATGACTTCGTTACGCTGATCAAGGATCAACGCAACGCTGAGGAATACATCGAACTGATCGAGAAAGCGAAAGGCTGAATCGAATAATTCCCGGGCGCCATCCTTCGGCGTCCGTTGCTCCCCTTTCACAAGAGCAGGTTCCTGCTCCCGCGCTGTCACTACACAATCGAAAGACCCTTCCTACCGCATCCCTCGGCGTTTGCGACTACCGAAAGCGACGTGCTGAATCATACTCAGCCTTGTGACAACGCTCACAGGAACGCGTGCAGGACGCTCGCATTAATGATTGGAAAGGGAATTCACGAAATGCAAACCATAGGAAATTACGTCCTTCGCAGCCTCGCCGTTATCACGATGATGGTCGCGTCAGTCACCGTTCAGGCGGCTTACCCCAAAAACATCCAGCTCAACATCGAAATGTGGAATCAGTCTGGCATCGACCTCGCGCTGGTATCGGCCAGTTGGGCGCCGGCCAATGCGGACTACACCGGCTACGGCTTTGCGGCTGATGCACCCACCGCGTCTGTGTCCATTCCGTTGAAGAATCCGCGCAATGATTCTGCAAGTTTCCGCGTGAGCGGCGAAGGCAAAGTCTGCGAGTTCACAGCGGCCCACTCAGTGACGTTCAGTTGGGTCTCGATCACGCCGGCACCGGAGAAATCCGCAACGGGCAGATCGATCGGGAAAGTGCCTGCAGAATGCATCGCATCGGTGACCAAGGGCACCAACTCGATGCAGGCGTACTCCGTCAGGTTCGTGATGAAGTGAGGTTGACGCTGCAAACCCGCTTTGCGGCTTATGCAGGTCCCTATTAATGCAAAAAAACAAAACCCCGCCTGATGTGGCGGGGTTTTGTTTTGCAGCTTGCCTGGAGCAGGCCAGCTGTCAGGCAAATGTCGCCGCTTCGCTGTTCTGCACCAGATCCAGACTGGCATCGCTCTGAGCACTGACGCGCTGATAGAGCTGCGCATCGGTTTCCAGTGCCTTCTCGCGAGCCGGGAAGATCTCGTTCAGTTTGGCGGCCCACTCGGTGCGAGCCTTGTCCGGGAAGCAACGCTCAATCAGATCGAGCATGATCGAAACGGTTACCGACGCGCCCGGCGAGGCGCCCAGCAGTGCTGCGAGGGAACCGTCCCTGGCCGACACCAGCTCGGTACCGAACTGCAAGACGCCACCTTTTTTCGGGTCTTTCTTGATGATCTGTACGCGCTGACCGGCCACTTCCAGACGCCAGTCTTCGGCTTTGGCTTCCGGGTAGAAACGGCGCAGTGCATCGAGCCGCTGTTCCATCGACTGCCGCACTTCGCTGATCAGGTACTTGGTCAGGTCCATGTTGTCGCGGGCCACCGCCAGCATCGGCGCGATGTTGGCCGCGCGGATCGACAGCGGCAGGTCAAGCAACGAACCGTGCTTGAGGAACTTGGTGGTGAAGCCGGCGTAAGGGCCGAACAGCAGGGACTTCTTGCCGTCGACAACGCGGGTGTCCAGATGCGGCACCGACATCGGCGGCGAACCTACCGCTGCCTGGCTGTATACCTTGGCCTGATGGCGCTTGACCACTTCAGGGTTGTCGCAACGCAGCCACTGGCCGCTCACCGGGAAGCCGCCGAAACCCTTGCCCTCTTCGATGCCGGACATCTGCAGCAACGGCAGTGCTGCGCCGCCCGCGCCCAGAAATACAAATCTGGCGTCGATCTCGCGCGTATCGCCGCTGTTCACGTCCTTGATGGTAACGGTCCAGCCGTCGCCCTTGCGGCTCAGGTCGGTGACGCGCTTGCAGTATTTGACCTGCGCATCGGGCGCGCTGGCCAAGTGCTTGAGCAGCATGTTGGTCAGGTTGCCGAAGTTGACGTCGGTGCCGTGCATGACCCGGGTCGCCGCGATGGGCTCATCGGCAGGACGGCCGGGCATCATCAACGGCATCCATTCGGCCAGTTTGCTTTTGTCTTCGGTGTATTCCATCGAGGAGAAGGCGTGGTGCGTACGGAGCGCTTCGTAGCGTTTTTTCAGGTACGTCATGCCTTTCTCGCTCTGAACGAAACTCAGGTGCGGAACCGGCGTGATGAACGAGCGCGAAGAGCCGAACGTGCCTTTGCGCGCCAGGTAGGCCCAGAACTGCTTGGAGACCTCGAACTGGGAGTTGATGTGAATCGCTTTCTTGGTGTCGATCGAGCCATCGGCCGCTTCCGGCGTGTAGTTCAACTCGCACAGCCCGGCGTGGCCGGTGCCTGCGTTGTTCCAGGGGTTGGAGCTCTCTGCTGCACCGGAATCCATCAGCTCGACGACTTCAATCCTGAGGTTCGGGTCCAGCTCTTTGAGCAGCACGGCGAGGGTGGCACTCATGATGCCTGCCCCGACCAGCACTACGTCGACTGCTTCGTTATGCGCCATTAACGCGTCTCCAAAATCTGCAGCACCAAATTGACGGCATGCGTTCCCGTGGTCAGTCGCCAGGTTCGGGCGGCGCGATGTTCGCGCAGTGCCTCGTTCAACCTGGCCGGGATCGCCATGTCCGATTCTTCGCAATTTTTTGCATCTTCAGCGGACGCTACCGAACGAGCCTGGTTGATGCTTTTATAAGGCAAGCATGAACGCATTTTCTGGCCCGTGCAGCCATTCGACTATCGTCAAGGCGTCCGGTTGTGCAACCAAATCCGTAGTGGACAGGCTTCAGGCTCTTTTGACGGAGACTGCGTTGCGGTCGGTCCTTTGCAAGGGGGCTGGGTCAGACGCTAACGGTGCATTTACAAACGCGAAACTATTCATTTGCTTGCCACACTCTTGTGAAGTTGTGAAAACCCGTTTTTTTCACGCTCTTTTGGAGACGCGAACCTCAAAAAGGGCTGCGCGGTGGCAGCTCTGCAGATCAGGTTCATACGCGATGTGAGGCAAGAACTGGCGCAGGACGTTCGGACTGATTGACGATCCGGCGTCTGCGTCGCGGCCACATCGGGCTGCACATGTCTGTGTGGAAGGCTCTCTGTGGGCGGTACGGAGGAGTCGATAGTGGTTATCGACGATGCTGCGAGGCCCGATCAGGAGACGTCCTTATAATCGGGGGGAGATTATAGCGATGAAACGGGCAGAAATGATCCAGAAAAAATGACTTTTATTCGCCTTTCGGTCAGATGCTGAGCATATGCCGGGCGGTAATCGCACGTGACCGGGAAGTCACACGCGCACTGGCAGGGAGTGGGCGCTGCAGCCAGCACAGGTTTGCCTCGTGGACTTCGACCCAGCCCTGACCGCAAGGCGCTTCAGCGCAGTGCTTGAACGCCAGGCAGATGCCGTGGGTGTCCAGACGGGCATAGTGGCGATGACGGCGGCGCAGCGAGAACAACGACCAAAGAAAGTCCATGGCAGGACTCCTTGCTGGAGAGTTGAAAAAAGTATGGTCGCCAGGCATGACACCGCTGTGACGTTGCGATTGCGCAATTGTGTTCGTTTCGACCGCGGGAGCGTTCCTGCTGGCTGGAACCGCCGCGATGGCACTTTGTCGTATGTTTACCCTAGTGAGCGGCCTTGGGAGGTCGCTATACTGCGGCACATTTTGTGCCTTGGCCCATGGAGAAATGAGCATGTTGCGTCGCGTTCTGTTCGGTTTGCTTGCCGCTGGCAGTCTGACCCTGGCGGGCTGTGCCCACAGCCCGCAATCCCTCACCCCGGAACCCAAGCTGAACGCTCAACTGGCCCCGGTCGGTCACGGTCAGCAAGTGGTCGTGCGCGTGGTTGACGGCCGTCAGTCGCAGACGCTGGGCACGCGCGGTGGTCTGTACCCGGAAACCAGTTCGATCACCGTCAACGGCCAGCAGTTGCTGCCGCAGTTGCAGGCTCAGGCTGAAGCGGGCGTGCGGTTGCTGGGCTTCACGCCTGTGCAGAATGGTAGCGGTCCGCAACTGACCGTCACCCTGGCCGACCTGAAGTATCAATCGCCAAAAGAAGGCCTGTACGTCACCGAAGCCAACATCAGCTCGACATTCCGCGCTGACGTTCAGAACGCCGGCCGTAACTACAGCGGTCGTTACGCGGCCTCGCTGGACCAACGTTTTGGCATGGCGCCAAACGAGGAGACCAACACCAAGCTGATCAGCGACGTACTCAGTGACGCCCTGACCCGCCTGTTCCAGGATCAGACCATTGGCCGCACCCTCGGGCAGTAAACTCAACGCCTGACCCTGATGTGCAAAAAGCCCCGGTTTCGCGAGAAGCCGGGGCTTTTGTGTATTCAGTGGGGTCGTTCGGTATTTCAGGCTCAGGAGGCTCAAGCGGCCTGATAGAAGTTCAGAAAACTGAACCCGGTCTGTAGATCCACTTCCGGCAGATCGTTGTGCGCATGGCCGCCGAGCGCGCAGTACACCAGCCAATGCCTGTCCTGGACGTTGAACGCCAGTGCGTCGATCAATGCTTCCTGTTCGTCGCTGGGGGCGATGAGGTAAAGGCGGTCCTGGTTGTGGGCGTGCAGCATGACGCTCTCCGTGGCGGTGGGTCGGTTTGAGGTCCCACACAGTGCCCGGTTCAGGTGACGTTAAGGTGACAGCGACTAGTGTGAGCGGCAGGTCCAAACCGAGTCTGCGGCGCCTTCAATGCGGCGCCATCGAGGCACCATGTCGCTCATCCATCACGCCCCCGGTCTCGCCATCAACCTCTGCGCCTTGCTTGCGGCCGGCCCCGGCATCTGGCTGCTGCAGACCACCCGCACCCGCGAGCAGCGGGAGATGGCCCACTTGCACCACCTCACCGAACAAGCCCCGATCGACGAACCCATGCACCTGATGGACGTGCCCACCATTCGCATGATCCGTCTTAGCTACCGGTTCGGCACCGCGTGCCTGGCGTTCGCGCTGCTGTTGTCGTGGGTAAGCACGAAGCTTTGATGGCTTAAAAAGCCAGTGTTACCCGCGCATTCAACGTCTGATCCGACGCATCGCTGCTCACCTGCCCGTTGTAGCTAAGCCCGACGCTCAGCGTGTCGCTCAAGCCCAGATCGACACCCGCGCCGAGCACTGCTGCGTTGCGGGCAATCGGTGCGCCGGAGAGTTCGAAGGTGTCGCCGCTGCTGAAGGCCGCGCGGCTCTCTGGTGTAACGTCGCCGTAGGCCCGACGCCAGCCCAGTGTCGCGTTGGGTTTGATCGCGATGCTACCCGCATTCAGGCGAGTGGCGGCACGCAGGCCGAGGGTGCTGAAGGTGATGTGGTTGTCCTGAGACTTGTTATCCAGCCTGATCGCGTTGCTGTTCTCATCGAAGGCATCGGTGTCCAGTCGCACATGGGCGAGGTTGGCGAAGGGTTCCAGCTGCGCATTGCCCAGCTCGATGGCGTAACCCAGTTCGCCAAACACCTGATTGGTCGCTGCGTTGTAATCTTCCTTGAAGCGCTCGGAGGCACCTGGCACCTCCAGCGTGCGCTTGGCCGTCAGTTCGTGCCAGGTGCGTACCGCGCCAAGACGCAGACCCAGTGGCCCCCACTTGGCACCGGCATAGACGCCCAGATGGTAGTTGTCGCTGTCAGTGGAGCCGGACGCATGGCGCAGATCGAAACTGCTGTTGCTGAAACCGGCCAGCGCACCCACGCGCCAGGTATCGTCGAGCGGCACGTCAGCGCCAAACAGCACGCCGCTGGTGTGCGTGTCGAGGCCCGACACATCATCGGTGCTGTCGGTTTTGCCGGTCGCACCGATGGCTTGAGTCCATACCACGCCACGGGAATCGTCACCGGCGAGGGTTTGCGTCGTGCTGCCAAGTGCCGGTGCCGACTGCGCTTGCTGCAAGCGGTCATTGACGGCGTTGCGCACCAGGCGGCTGTCTTCGATCAGCGCCGACTGGGTCGACGCATGCAGCTCGTTGGACAGCGCCTTGAACGTGGCTTGTGCGGTCGAGGCGTCGTCTTGCACGACCTGACGCCAGAGCGCGTTGCCGGCCCCGGCGCTGTCTAGCCCTTGAGCGACGGCTCTGGCGTTGCGAGTCGTTGCCAGGCTGGCGAAGGTTTGCGCGTTACGATCCAGTGTCAGCCCCACATCGGTCGCCGTGTAATTCAGCGTCGGGGTGAGGAAGACGAAGTTGGTTTGTACGTTGGCAAACGCACCGCTGACGCCCCCGGCTGCCGACAGAATCGGATAACGACTCGCGGCCAGCCAGTTACCGCCTTCAACCAGCGAAAGCGTGCTGTTGTTGAGGGTTGCACGGCCGCTGGCGACGATACGGTCGGCATTGCCGTTGGCGTCGGATTCGACCTGGTAGACCGAGCCCTGAGCAAGGTTTACATCGCCGTTGACGTTCAGTTGCCCGACCGAATTACCCGGGGCCACCACGCCGCCCTGGGCGACATTGATGCCGCCGACGGTGCCATTGCCCCCCAGCGTTGCGCCTTGCTGGACGCTGACAATGGAGTTGCCCAGGTTGCCATTGACCGCCAGCCGGCCCGCTTGCACCGTCGTTGCGCCGGACAGGCTGTTGTTGCCGGTCAGGTTCAGCGAGCCGACCCCACGTTTGATCAACGCACCGTTGCCCGTGAGGGTGTTGGCGAGGCTGTCGTTGGTCGACTGATCGACGACCAGCGTCGCGTTGTCGGTGATCGTCCCGCTGCCGAAGGCTTGGGCATGGCCCGTCAGCACGCCACCGTTGATCACGGTGCCGCCCGAGTAACTGTTGTTGCCGGTCAGCATCAGATTGCCGCTGCCGTTCTTGATCAGCGCGCCGCTGCCGCTGATGTCGTTGCGCCAGGCGTCGATGGCGTTATAGCCGCCGAGGCTGGCGTCCATGTTGACTGTCACGTTGGAATTGAACGCCGCATATCCATCGCCTGCTGCGTACAGATTCAAGCGGCCATAGCCCCCCGACTGATCGATCACCGCGTAGCCGGACGAAATCTCGGTGGTCGCCAGAATTTCGCGGCGCTGACTGGCGTCCAGGTACGGGAAGCGGGTTTCCAGCAACACTTCGGCGTTGGTCGGTACTACGGCGGCCAGGTTGGTCGGCCCGACCGGATCGAAGCCGTAGGTCATGCGCGAGGTGAAAAGCGCCTTGTCCTGAGCGTGTTGAGACGTGCGATCGGTCGCCGGGTCGATGCTCGCCATGCAGTTGTTGACGTCACCGCCGCACTGCGCCGTGAAATAGGTCAGTGCCTGTGCGCGAGCATCGGCACGCAGTTGGACGTTGGCCGGGTTGGAGAGGTTGTCGATGGCGAAATAGGTCGCGGTGATGCGCCCGCCCATCACGTCGAACGGCGAATGCATGCCGGCTTCAATGCGATTGTCGCCGATTTCCGAGGCGCGCAGCATCAACTCGCTGAAACGCTCGGGAATGGCATAGGCCAGTGCGTATGAAGACAGGTACGCGGCGTTGGTATGGCCGCTGGGGAAACCCGAGTCGCTGGCCGGCGTTGTGCTTTCTGCCGGGCGCAGGGAGGGCGCAACTACGAAGGCAAGGCTCTGGCCGTCCAGACTTTGCCGCCAGGGTCGCGGATACAAATAGTGGGATTTGGCGGGCGTGGTCGAGGCATCGTTGCGTACCGCGCCGACCAGATCGACGACTTTGCCCAGCGCCGAAGACGAGTTACCCGCGCCATTGCCTTTGTCGTCGTACTTGACGGTTTTGTTGCTGTCGTCGAATTGCGTGATGGTCGTGAAGGCGCCAGCACCTGTCTTGTAGGCAGCGCTCAACGAGCCGAGGCCGCTGATGGCGCTGTAGCTCTGGTCACGTCGATCGTCGAAGTAGGCGGCTGTTTCCTGGGCGAGGGTGCGAGTGTTGGCGCGGTCGACCACGATTTGCAGGTTGCGCCGTAGCAGACTCTGACCCAGGGCGGTCGGTGTACCCGTGTCCCAGGTCGCGCCGGTCGTCCATAGGGTGTCGAATCCGGAAAGCAGGTCGACGCCATTGATGGTGTCGTCTCCCGCACGGCTCGCGGCCTGAACCGACACGGCGAGCAATGAAAGTACCAGGGAAGACACCATGACATGGGCAACCGGTTTGCTGGATCGCATAGCGTACGCCTTCACTCGTTTGGATAGGCGACGACCTTAGCGAGCAAGTCTTACGCTTGAGTGTGTCGGCGGTGACACATTTGTGAAGGCCCGTATCGGCCCCGGCGGAGGCGCTCAACGAAAAACGGCGCCTTGAGGGCACCGTTATTCGTGAAAGGGAAGGGGGCTTTAAAGCGGCAAGCCCGCCTTTACGCGGTACTGATTGCGCACCGGCATGGCGTATTGCTGAATCAGAAACGGACGGTGCTCGGCAGGGCAGCCATTGAGTCGGCGCTGCCATTCCTCTTGAGCGCGTTCCAGTTCGTCTGCCGGGAACACTTGAGCCGCGTTCGGCACCTGGAGCGCCGGCTCGGCGTCGGCCCACTGCGCGTACGCCAGGTAGTGCACCGGAAACAGACGATAGCCGCCGAGGATCTGCCGGTCCATTTCAATGGCCAGCAGTTTGGTGTCCTCAAACAGCTCGGTGATCGGCGGGGCGAAGTTGACGTGGACGCGGCCTTTATAACCGGTGATCCCCAGCGCAATGCTGACATCGTCCTCGCCCGGCACTTTGGTGTAACTGCCAGTGGTGGCGCGGATGTACAGCTCCCGCGCCTTGGCGTGATCGCACGGGTCGTACTCGTAGCTGATCGACACCGGGGTCAGGTTCAACGACTGGATGACTTCGCCGAACGGCTCGTCCTTGCGGCTCATGTGGAACATCTTGAGGATGGCCGATTCGGTGCGGTCGTCGCCGTCTTTGGCGCGGCCTTCAGCCTGAGCGATCCAGATCGACTGGCAGTCATTGCGAATGGAGTGATTGATGTACGCCGACAGCAACTGGTACGCCGCCATCTTCTCGCGCCGCCCGGTGATCGAGCGATGCACGATGAAGCTCTTGTTCAGGCGCATCAGATCGCTGACGAAGGGCTTTTGCAGCAGGTTGTCGCCAATGGCGATGCGCGGTGTTGGCAAGCCTGCGTGATAGACGGCGTAATTGACGAATGCCGGGTCCATCACGATGTCGCGGTGGTTGGCCAGAAACAGGTACGCAGTCCCTGACTTGAACTGCTCGACGCCGGTGTAGGTCACACCGTCAGTGGCGCGTTCGATGGTGTGATCGACGTAATGCTCGACCTTGTCCTGCAGGGCCGCGACGGTGTCGATGCCGGCGAACTGGCGACGCAGCTTGCGCGCGATGGCCGGTTGCAGGATCCAGCCGAGGGAGCCGGCCAGGCGCGGAAATCGGAAATGCGTGAGGATCGCGAGGAACGCCTTGTCACCCAGCAGCCGATCAAGTACGGCTTTTACTTCGGTGTCGTCGTACGGTCGGATGGCATCGAATTCGCCCATCATGCTCTCTTGTCGGAAACGGCTAAGGTAAAAGGAGGTCAAGTCCGGATGCAGCAGCGAGTCACGACACCACAGGCGTAATGCCTGGGCGGCGACCGCGCAACAAGGCGGCTTCGCTGAAGATGTCGACTCAGGCTGATGCCCGGATGCTGAGAAATAAAGCTCGACCCGCAAACAAGTCGGCGATTATACGCAAAACTGGGCCCGGAGACTGCGATGCAGGAAATACAGGATTACGACTGCCCTTATTGCGGCGAACCGGTGGAGGCGGTGCTGGATCTGTCCGGCGGCGATCAGACCTACATTGAAGATTGCCCCGTCTGCTGCCGGCCGATCGTCTTCAGTCTGCAGACTGATGGGGAAGAGTGGACGCTGGACGTCCGCAGCGAGAACGAGTGATGCGCAAGATTTACGAGCCTGAACACCTGATGGAAGGCGAGCTGTTGCAGGCCATGCTTGCCAGTGAAGGCATCGAGTCCCACATCACCGGGCGTCATCTGCTGGGCGCCGTTGGGGATTTGCCAGCGTTCGGGTTGCTGGGCCTGACGGTCGGTGACGACCAGGCCGAGCAGGCGCGTCAGTTGATCACCGAGTACAATGCCGCCTTTCCGCTGCCCGGTGACGAGCCGGACAGCTACCCCGATGTGTTGCTGTGCTGAATCCCGGTCGCGCGCGCCTCATTCGCTTTCATAAAGAGTTGTGCTGAACCCATGTGTGGACGTTATGCGCTGTTTCGCTGGTCGCCTGCCTTTGCGGCCCTGCCCGGATTTCCGAGCGACCAGCAAGCGCAGTGGAATATTTCTCCTGCGGCCTCTGTCTTGATGGTCCGGGCGGCGCCGGCCGAGGTAGAGGAGGGCGCAGAGCCTGGGCGCGAGGTGGCGAGGGCGCGCTGGGGGCTGACGCCACCCTGGCTGACCGACATGTCGCGCACACCGGCCCATGCCCGCGCTGAAACCGTGGCCGAGCAGCCGATGTTCAAGCAGGCCTTTCGTGAGCGACGCTGCCTGCTGCCGGCCAACGGTTTTTATGAATGGCGTGGCAGCGTGCGCAAGCGGCCATTCTGGCTGACGCCGGCCGAAGGATCGACGCTGTACTTTGCGGCGATCTGGGAAGCCTATCCCGTTGAAGGCCACACCTATTTGAGCGTTGCCGTGGTCACGCAGTCCGCCATGAACCAGCGTCGACCGTTGATTCTCGACGAAGAAGGGCAGCGCGCCTGGCTTGATCCGGATTGCCCGCTGATCACCTTGCAAGCGCTGCTCGCCGCCCCGCAGACGCAGCTGCGCGAACGGCCGCTGGCCAATCTGGTGAATGATCCGAAGCTCAACGCGCCGGAATGCCTGACGCCGTTGTAGCACTGTCTCTTGCGGTATGAACCGCGATCCCGTTATTTCTTTCCTGTTACACAGGCTCGTTTTCCTGAGCCATTTCACAAGGCAGACGGCTGGCATCTGGTGCTCGGCCTGCGTATTGCCTAGGATGGCGCGATTGTTTCAATGGAGATACGAAATGCGCAGGATTTTTGCTCTTTGTGGCGTGACGGCAGCTTTGCTGGTTGCTGGGTGTCAGGCGGTCAATACCACCACCGGCGATTCGGTGGGTGTCGAACGCAAGCAATACATGTTCAGCATGCTGTCGACGGACGAAGTCAACAAGATGTACGCCCAGTCCTATCAGCAGACGGTCAGCGAAGCCACATCCAAAGGCGTGCTCGATAACGGCAGCGCCGAGGGCAAGCGCGTCCAGGCCATCGCCAAGCGTCTGATCGCACAGGCGCCGAAATTGCGGCCCGATGCGGCGCAGTGGCAGTGGGACGTGAACCTGATCAAGAGCGACGAACTGAATGCCAACTGCGGTCCTGGCGGCAAGATCATCGTGTACAGCGGCCTGATCGATACGCTGAAGCTCAGCGATGACGAACTGGCGGCGGTCATGGGCCACGAAATCGCCCATGCCTTGCGCGAACACGGCCGTGAAGCCATGTCCAAGGCCTATGGCGTGCAGATGGCGAAGCAGGGCGCCGGTGCATTGTTGGGGCTGGGGCAGGACAGTCTGGCGTTGGCCGACACCGTCGTCGATTACAGCCTGACGCTGCCGAACAGCCGGGCCAATGAAAACGAAGCAGATTTACTGGGCCTCGAACTCGCGGCTCGTGCCGGTTACAACCCGAACGCCGCGATCACGCTGTGGCAGAAGATGGAAGCCCAAGGCGGCGCGTCGCAGCCGGAATTCATGAGCACCCACCCGGCCTCGTCCAACCGGATCGCCTCGTTGCAGGCGGCGATTCCGAAGGTGATGCCGTTGTATCAGCAGGCGCCGAAGGGCTGATCATCGCATTGACCTTGTAGGCGTGAGCTTGCTCGCGCCTACAAGGTTTCTGGCGGCCTACACCCAGCCGCTGATCTGCATGGCCTTGTACACCGCAACGATCGCCAGAATGAAGAACGCCCCCGCTGCCAGACGACGAATCAGCGTCAGTGGCAGTTTTTCCGCAGCGAAATTCCCCGCCAGCACCACCGGCACATTGGCCAGCAGCATGCCCAGCGTTGTGCCCAGGATCACCAGCCACAGGCTTGGGTATTGAGCCGCCAGCATGACGGTCGCGATCTGCGTCTTGTCGCCGATTTCTGCGATGAAGAACGCAATCAGCGTGGTCAGGAAGGGGCCGAACTTGCGACTGGTACTGGCTTCGTCGTCGTCGAGCTTGTCCGGAACCAGCGTCCACAGCGCCGTGGCGGTAAAGCTGGCGGCAAGGATCCAGTGCAGGACGGCGTCCGACAGGTAGCTGCTGAACCATGCGCCAACGGCACCGGCTGCGGCGTGGTTGGCCAGCGTGGCGGCGACAATCCCGGCAATGATAGGCCAGGGCTTGCGGAAGCGAGCGGCGAGAACGAGTGCGAGGAGTTGGGTCTTGTCACCGATTTCAGCCAGTGCGACGACAGCGGTGGGGACCAACAGGGATTCCAGCATCAGGGTTTTCCTAAGGGGCGGGTCAACACGGCTATGACACGTACAACCTCCCCGCCCCGGGTCAGGATGTTCGTGTCATAGGTCTTGTCAAACCACCGATCCGTCTGAGCGGATCTGGGGTCGCACGCACCATGGTCTGAGGACCAAGTATGTTGATGCGTGCCGGACGAGCATGGCGCTCGTGGGAGACTACTCCCCTAGGACGGTGCGGATTCTGCCTACACGTCTCGTGTTCGGCAAGCGCTAATTATCACGCACGTTTCGCACGGTAAATCCGGAAACCCTGACCCTCGGCCATGATCGCGCACGGCCCCAGATGCGCCTCGATGATCGGCTGATAGCGCAGGAAGCTATTGGCAACCAAGCGCAGTTCGCCGCCTTTTCTCAGATGTTCTCGTGCTTTTTTCAGCAGGTTCTCGGTCGCGGCGTAATCGGTATGGACGCCTGTATGGAACGGCGGATTGGTCAGGATCACGTCCAGGTCGTTCGGCGCGGCGTCGATTCCATTGCCCGTCAGCACGTCGGCCTCGAGGCCATTGGCAGCCAGGGTCATGCGGCTGCTGGCGGTGGCGAACGCATCGACATCCAGCATCGTCACACTCGTTTCGGGGTAACGGCGTTTCACTGCTGCACCGAGAACGCCCGCGCCACAGCCGAAGTCGAGCAAATGGCCGGCGGGAAGCCGGTCAATGTTTTCCAGCAACAGGGCCGAACCCCGGTCCAGACGACCGTGGCTGAACACGCCCGGCAAACTCACCACTTTCAACGCGCCGCCTTCGATTTCAATGTCGAAACGTTTGGCCAGGCTTTCGAGCTCAACGGCTTGCGGAGGCGTTTGCACCGTGACTTGCCAGAGCTGGCAATGCCGGGCGCTGTCCAGCTTGCGGGTTCGCCCGAAAGGGCTCAGCTGGCGGGCGGCGGCTTCGATGCCACCGCGTTTTTCGCCCACCAGAAACAGCTCACGTCCGGCCAGACGCGAAGCGAGCGCGTTGATGAGGTAATCGGCGAGGTCGCGGGCCTTGGGCAAAAACAGGACGGCGGCTTCAAAGGGTTGAGCCGGCGCTTCGGTGCCGAAGTGCACACGCTCGGGAAACCGCGTACCGAGCGTGTCGAAGTCGCCAGCGTGCCAGCTCCAGCCGCGTGCGTTGGGCAGCGTGTTCAGCAGGTCGTCGGCGGGGAGGCCGGTCAGCAGCAAGGAGCCCTGAAACAAATCGGCCTGCCGGAGTAACACTTCACTGCGCGGGTCCATCATCGGCTCCTCGAAAAAAGGGCGAAGTTTAACAGGCCTGCCACGCCGCGCACGTGCCCTGTGCAGCGGATCGGCGGGCCTGCGAAGCGCCAGGTGTCAGCTCACAACCCGGACCGGTGCGCCTGCATAAAATGCCAAAGCGTTTTCGTTGATCTGGCCGACGATGCGCTGCCGCGCTTCCTGGCTGCCCCATGCGCTATGGGGCGTGATGATCAATCGCGGAATATCGCCCGACAGCAGCGGGTTGCCATTCACCGGGGGCTCTACCGTCAGCACGTCGGTGGCCGCGCCGCCAAGATGGCCATTGCGCAGGGCATCGGCCAGTGCCTGCTCGTTGATCAAGCCGCCGCGCGCCGTGTTGACGATGAAGGCTTTGGGCTTGAGCAAGCTCAGCTCGTGGGCGCCGATCATGTCCCGGGTATGGTCGTTGAGCGGGCAGTGCAGGGTGAGGGCATCGACCTGGGGCAGCAGCTCATGCAGTGGCACGCGATCAGGGCGGGCAGGACGACCGGGAATCTGACCCGACAGCACGCGCATGCCGAAAGCTTCGGCCAGCTTCGCGACCGCGCCGCCCAACTCGCCATGACCCAACAACCCCAGCGTCTTGCCTTCCAGCTCGACGATGGGGAAGTCCAGCAAGCAAAACTGCTTCGATTTTTGCCACTGGCCGTGCTGGATTGCTTGTTGATAGTCAGGCAGGCGGGTGGCCATCGCCAGCAGCAGCATCAGCGTGTGCTGGGCCACGGAAGGCGTGCCATAGCCCTGGCAATTGCTGACCACCACGCCGTGTTTGCGCGCGGCGTCGAGGTCGACGTTGTTGACGCCGGTGGCCGTCACCAGTACCAGTTTCAGGTTAGGACAGGCGGCGAACGTGGCGGCATCGATCATGATCTTGTTGGAAATCGCCACATCCGCGTCCTTCAAACGCTCGGCTACCTGATCGGTTGTGGTACTGCCATGCAGCACCAGTTCGCTGAAGGTTTCACGCCACGGCGCGAGGTCGAGATCCCCCAGATCCAGAGAGGTGTGATCCAGGAAAACTGCTCGGCGTTGACTGGGCATCAGCTGTACCTTTTGCTCGATGGGTAGGAGGGGTAATGTGACGAGCCTACCAGAGCCTGCCGCTCGCCATAACGCCTGGAGAACTTCAATGTACTGGCCCGAATTCTTAACCGTTGCGCTGATTCACCTGCTGGCCGTCGCCAGCCCCGGTCCGGACTTCGCCGTCGTCGTGCGCGAAAGCGTGACCCACGGTCGTAAGGCCGGGACTTACACAGCGATGGGCGTAGGCACCGCGATCTTCCTGCACGTCGGCTATTCGCTGCTGGGGATTGGCTTGATCGTTTCGCAGTCCATCGTCCTGTTCAATGCCTTGAAATGGGCGGCAGCGGCTTACCTGATTTACATCGGCATCAAAGCACTGCGCGCCAAACCTGCAAGCGCATCGGATGCGCCCGTGGACATCGCCAAAGGCGAGCGCACCGCGCGCGGCGCCTTCACGGCCGGGTTCGTCACCAACGGGCTGAACCCCAAGGCGACGCTATTTTTCCTGTCGCTGTTCACCGTCGTGATCAACCCGCACACGCCGATGCTGGTTCAGGCCGGCTACGGGGTTTACCTGGCATTCGCGACCGGCGCATGGTTTTGCCTGGTGGCACGCCTGTTCAGCCAGCCTCGGATTCGCGCGGGCTTTGCGCGGATGGGGCATTGGTTTGATCGGGCGATGGGTGGCGTGCTTGTTGCGCTTGGTTTGAAGCTGGCGTTGACGGAGATGCATTGATGTTTGGTTTGCTTTTTTCAAGTTGGTGCGTGAAAGCACATGATTGCTGTTGAGGGGCTTGTCGAAGAGCAACTTGAGAAATTCAACGGCTCCGTACTTAACGCAGGAGATAATGGCTAGTGAGACTTTCTCATCCTCAAAAGCTTTTGGATCTCGATACCTTTTTGCCTTCAGATGGTGAAGATGATGTTGAGATGTCTTGGGTCGATAACTCGCTCACACTTAACATCTATTACGATCCGGAGCTTCCCGGTATCGTGCGGGCAAAAAAAGCCTTTGTCTTTTTGTCGCCTAGCTATTTCGTAAAGACACCGTTCCCTGGGCATAGCTTTTTTAGTTGCCCTGACGACCGGGATTTATCGTTGCTGAGCTGTTTGGTGGAGTACAAAAGCTCAGAAATGCTGGATATCGCGAATAAGCCCCCCGGCTTGCCTAGATACCGGCATTTTCGGGTATACCTACACTCTGTAGGGGCAGCGCTTCACATCGTTGCACAGTCATATGAAGTTATTGACTAGTTTTTAAAGGAAGCCATTCCGCAGGGACTTTATCGATTAGCCATACTTCGTTTTCGGCTTTATAAAACGTGAAGCCCATTTCATGCATTCGAAGGGCTTCAATTTTCAGAACAACTGCTTTGCCATAGCGAAGTCCTACGGAATGGGCAGTCTCCGGGCTTTCCGACAAGTGCACATGATGACGCGCTCCCGGACTTAGCCCTTTCTCATAGATTGATTCCAGAAATCGGGTGGCTGTCCCATGGTAGAGAAATTTGGGCGGTATCATTTGCGCGTGTTGAAGATTTACTGTGCGAGTTGAATGACCTTGCGCTGCCCGAATATGCTGTTTGTTTTCGGAAATAATGAATCTTTTTTTCTCGCTTTCATTGACCACCTTTTCCAACAGATCCCGATCAAGAACGCGCTCATTTCTTGCGGCGCACAGGATGAGCAGATCAATATCGGCCCATCCATCTGAATCCAGCTCCAAGCCGATGGCCTCCGGCTCATGCCTTAGAACATAGCTTAAAAATTTGCTGGTTTCGTCAAGTATCTTTTTGTCCACACCTATCTCTCATAGTGGTCAGCACTGAACGTGAAAGCTAAAGCTTCACCTGAAGAAAATCAATCCTGACCTATGTCGCATCGTCATTTAGCGACGTTGGAACACTCTTGAGCTGTTAAGCATCCCAATGAGACCTTACTTACTGATCTCGGCTGCACCGAAAAAATTCTTTATATAGGTCTAGGGTTTCTTAGGCCACGTCGGGATTTTTAGGCACCTCAGACCAACAATTCATCCCTTCGGCTGATCCGATCGACGCACCAAGCCCCTACAGTGCATATTTACAAGCCCGCACCTGCACCGTGAAAAGGGAGTCCTATGCTGCACACCCGTGTGATTCCGCCCGCCGAAGGGGCGTACCAGTACCCTCTGTTGATCAAGCGACTGCTGCTGTCAGGCGTGCGCTACGAAAAAAACCGTGAGATCGTTTACCGGGACCATTCGCGCTATTCGTATCAGATGCTCAACGAGCGCATCTGCAGGCTGGCCGGTGCGTTGACGGCGGCGGGGGTCAAGGCGGGTGACTCCGTCGCGGTGATGGACTGGGACAGCCATCGTTACCTGGAGTGCATGTTCGCGATCCCGATGATTGGCGCGGTAATCCACACCATCAACGTCCGGCTTTCGCCCGAGCAGATTCTGTTCACCATGAACCACGCCGAAGACAAGGTCGTGCTGGTCAACAGTGAGTTCGTGCCCCTCTATAACGCCATCGCCGGGCAACTGACGACGGTCGAAAAAACACTGTTACTGACCGACACCGATGGCGCTACCGCCGACCTGCCCAACCTCGTCGGCGAGTACGAAGCGCTGTTGGCTGCGGCGAGTCCGCACTATCAGTTCGAGGATTTCGACGAAAACTCGGTGGCGACCACCTTCTACACCACCGGCACGACGGGCAACCCCAAGGGTGTGTATTTCACCCATCGCCAGCTGGTGCTGCACACCCTGGCCGTCGCGACGATCATGGGCAGCGTCGAAGGCATTCTCGGTGGCGACAAGGTTTACATGCCGATCACGCCTATGTTCCACGTGCATGCGTGGGGCGTGCCCTATGCCGCGACCATGCTCGGCGCGAAACAGGTGTATCCCGGCCGCTACGACCCTGAATTGCTGGTGGCGCTCTGGCAGAAGGAGAAGGTCACGTTTTCCCACTGTGTGCCCACCATCATGCAAATGGTCCTCAACGCCAAAGCCGCCCAGAACATGGATTTTACCGGCTGGCACATCATCATCGGCGGCAGTTCGCTCAATCGTTCGCTGTACGAGGCGGCCAAAGCCAAGGGCATTCAGCTGTCTGCGGCCTACGGCATGTCCGAGACCGGGCCGCTGGTGTCGGTTGCGCACTTGAACGACGACCTGATGGCGGCCAGTGAAGACGAACGCACCACGTACCGAATCAAGGCCGGCGCGCCCGGCGTGCTGGTTGAGGCGGCGATTGTCGATGGCGAGGGCAATTTCCTGCCTTCCGACGGCGAGACCCAGGGTGAACTAGTCCTGCGGGCACCGTGGCTAAGTGAGGGTTATTACCGCGAGCCGGAAAAGGGCGCCGAACTGTGGGCCGGCGGCTGGCTGCACACCGGCGACGTGGCGACGCTGGACAGCATGGGCGGGATCGACATTCGCGACCGCATCAAGGACGTCATCAAGACCGGCGGCGAATGGGTGTCTTCGCTGCAACTGGAGGATCTCTGCAGTCGTCATCCCGGTGTCCGTGAAGCGGCTGTCGTCGGCATCGCTGATCCGCAGTGGGGCGAGCGCCCGTTTGCGCTGCTGGTCGCACGCGAAGGTCACGTTCTTGATGCAAAGACTTTGAAGGATCATCTCAAGCCGTTTGTGGAGCAGGGGCACATTAACAAATGGGCTATCCCCAGCCAGATCGCCCTTGTTACCGAAATTCCCAAGACCAGTGTCGGCAAGCTCGACAAGAAGCAGATCCGCCAGAACATCCTCGAATGGCAGGGCAGTAACAGCGCTTTTCTCTCCACGCTCTGACGCTTTTCTTCGCGGCCGCTTTCATCGGTTAATTACCCTGAGAATGTGCCGCGAAGGCTCTACTCCGGCGTCTTCCTTGCCAACTCTCTTTTTTCAGCCATGCTCCCCTGCGTTGTGATTTGCCACTCTGGAGTCGGCGTGCCAGAGGCGTTGGCGCTGTAAATCACACTTTAGAGGGATCAGGCAGCAGCACCTGCTGGCTATAGTCGGCAGTAGGTAGGTACCGGAGTAAAGGCGCACTGATCGTTTGGCAGTTGTTTGGCTGCCCGATCGGCGTTGACACCCAGGCACTGCGGCCCGGCCGCCTGAGTCGTTTCCGGAAGCACCCACTGCCATAAAAATAAAAGCACATGGAGTAGCGTCGATGACATCAGCTAACCAGTTCTGGCGCCGGGCTAAATTGCCCCTGGCCGTCAGCCTCGCTTCCACGCTCGCCGGCCCTGCATTCGGCGTCAGTTTCAATATCGGAGAAATCGAAGGCAACTTCGACTCGTCGCTCTCTGTGGGTGCAAGCTGGTCCACACAGAATGCCAACAAGAACCTGATCGGCTCCAACAACGGCGGTCACGGTCTTTCGCAAACCTCTGACGACGGTCACTTGAACTTCAAAAGCGGTGAAACGTTTTCGAAGATCTTCAAGGGCATCCACGATCTTGAACTGAAGTACGGCGACACCGGTGTGTTCCTGCGGGGCAAATACTGGTACGACTTCGAGCTCAAGGACGAAAGCCGCGACTTCAAGGACATCAGCGATTCGGGCCGCAAGGAAGGCGCCAAATCCTCAGGTTTCGAGCTGCTCGACGCATTCGTCTATCACAACTATTCCATTGCCGATGAGCCGGGTTCGGTGCGTCTGGGCAAACAAGTCGTCAGTTGGGGTGAAAGCACCTTCATACAGGGCGGCATCAACAGCATCAACCCGGTCGACGTGTCCGCATTCCGTCGCCCTGGCTCGGAAATCAAGGAAGGCCTGATTCCGGTCAACATGTTCTACCTGTCGCAAAGCCTGACCGAAAACCTGTCGGCAGAAGGCTTTTACCAGCTGGAATGGGACCAGACCGTCGTCGACAACTGCGGCACCTTCTTCTCGCAACCGGACGTCATCGCCGACGGCTGCAACAGCAATCTCGCCGTACTGCGTACCCGCAACAGCCTCAATGCGGCTCTGCCTGCCGCATTACGCGGCCCCGTCCAGAACACGCTCGCTGCGCGCGGTGTGAGCTTCGGCAACCCGGACGAGGGCGCGGTGGTTGCTCGCGGCCCTGATCGCGATGCCCGGGACAGTGGCCAGTATGGCCTGGCGATGCACTACAACTTCGAGCCGCTGGACACCGAGTTCGGCGCCTATTACATGAACTACCACAGCCGTCTGCCGATCTTCAGCGGCAAGGGCGGGCCGGCCAGCGCCTACAGCGCAGCGGGTCTGGTGGGCGGTCTGGCGGCCAATGGCGTTCCCCGGGGCGTTGCGGCAGCTCTCGCGCCGACACTGTTGCCCGTCGTGGTCGCCGGCAACTCCAGCTACTACGTCGAATACCCGGAAGACATTCACCTGTTCGGCCTGAGCTTCTCTACCACCTTGCCCACCGGCACGGCGTGGAGCGGCGAAGTCAGCTATCGCCCGAACGCACCGGTGCAGTTGAACACCACCGACATTCTGTATTCCGGCCTGTCGCCGCTGAATTCGAACGTGTCGCTGCTGCAGGGCGCGCCCGGCCAGGACCAGAAAGGCTATCGCCGCAAGGAAATCAGCCAGGCGCAAACGACCTTCACGCACTTCTTCGATCAGGTCATGGGCGCCGAGCGTCTGACCGTGGTGGGTGAGGTGGGCTGGACCCACGTTGGCGGTCTGGAAAGCACATCGAAACTGCGTTATGGCCGCGACCCGAGCTACGGCCCTGGCCCGCTCCCGAATGGTCAATGCCAGACCCTCAACGCCAGCACCCTGGGCACTGCGGCGCAGAATAACCTCAGCCGTTACTGCGAAAACGATGGCTTCACCACCGCCGATTCCTGGGGTTACCGTGCGCGCGCCATCTGGGATTACAACAACGTGTTCGCCGGTGTGAACCTGCGTCCGAGCGTGGCCTGGTCCCACGACGTCGACGGCTACTCGCCGGGCCCTGGCGGCAACTTCGAGGAGGGTCGCAAGGCCGTGAGTCTGGGCCTCGACGCCGAGTACCAGAACACCTACACCGCCAACCTTTCCTACACCAACTTCTTCGACGGCAAGTACACCACCGTGGACGACCGCGACTTCGTAGCGCTCAGCTTCGGCATGAACTTCTAAGGACAATAATGAAAATGAAAATCACGAAGGGTCTGTTGCAGGTGGGCGTGTTGGGGCTGTCGTTGCTGGCGACCAGCGTGATGGCTGCGGTGTCCGACGCCGAGGCCGCCAAGCTGGGCACCACGCTGACGCCGATGGGCGCAGAAAAAGCCGGCAACGCTGCCAATACCATTCCGGCCTGGAGCCCGATGCCGACCAATGCCGGCGCTGTGGACGACAAAGGTTTCCTGGCCAACCCGTACGCCAACGAAAAACCGCAGTTCACCATCACTGCGCAGAACGTGGATCAGTACAAGGACAAGCTTGCCCCGGGGCAGTACGCGATGTTCAAGCGGTACCCGGACACTTACAAAATGCCGGTTTACCCGTCCCACCGTGGCGCGACCGTGCCCGCTGACGTGTTCGCCGCCATCAAGAAGAACGCCACCAACACCAAGCTGGTGGGCGGCGGCAACGGCCTGGAGAATTTCGAAACTGCGGTGCCGTTCCCGATTCCGAAGGACGGGCTTGAGGTGATCTGGAACCACATCACCCGTTATCGCGGCGGAAGCGTCTCGCGCCTGGTCACTCAGGCCACGCCACAAACCAACGGCTCGTTCAACCCGGTGTATTTCCACGACGAGTTCGTCTTCCGCGACAAGATGAAGGATTTCGATCCGAAGAATCCAGGGAACATCCTGTTCTACTTCAAGCAGGAAGTGACGGCGCCGGCGCGTCTGGCAGGCTCGGTGCTGCTGGTGCACGAAACCCTCGATCAGGTCAAAGAGCCGCGTGCGGCGTGGGTCTACAACGCTGGACAGCGTCGCGTACGCCGTGCGCCGCAAGTGTCTTATGACGGGCCGGGCACCGCCGCCGACGGCCTGCGCACCTCCGACAACCTCGACATGTTCAACGGCGCGCCAGACCGCTACGACTGGAAGCTGATTGGCAAACAGGAAATGTACATCGCGTCTGACAGTTACAAGCTTGACGATCCGAAGTTGAAATACGCCGACATCATCAAGGCCGGCCACATCAATCAGGACCTGGCGCGTTATGAACTGCGTCGCGTCTGGCACGTGACCGCCACGCTGAAAGAAGGCCAGCGTCATATCTACGCCAAACGTGACTTCTTCATCGACGAAGACACCTGGCAGGCTGCGGTCATCGATCACTACGACGGTCGTGGCCAGCTGTGGCGCGTGGCCGAAGCCCACGCCGAAAACTACTACGACAAACAAGTGCCGTGGTACGCCCTCGAAGCCCTGTACGACCTGCAATCAGGCCGCTACCTGGCGCTGGGCATGAAGAACGAAGAGAAGAGGGCTTACGACTTCGGCTTCACCGCCACTGCCAGTGACTTCTCGCCCAATGCGCTGCGCCAGGATGGTGTGCGCTAACGGCTGACCGGATAAGCGGAGAGCGTGCAACGTTGATCACAGCTACAGCGCACTGAAGTCCTCCGCTGTTGCACCCTATGGCTGAACCCCATGGCGCAGAAAGGAAACAACCCGAGTGGTCGGGGTGTTTTTTTTCGTCTGGATTCAACGCCTCTCCCACGCTTCCGGCTCATCCGCACCGCCGATTAAACGTCGGCGGACGAGCAAACATGTACCTCCCCAGACATATAAACCAACATTCGCCCTGTTGATTGGATATGTTTTCTTACAGTCTTTCGTCTAACAATGTCCAAAAGGCTACACATAGCCGCTAGTCTCCCGACATCTGAACGCCGAACAACAAGCACTCCAACAAGAGCCGGCCATGACTGATCTGTCGCGTTTGCAAGGATTCGCAAATCACGCCGTAACTGCGTTGGAAGGCCGTTTCTTCCGTCCGCCCCTGCCTGAAGGTTATGTATCGAGACCTCGATTGTGCGAGCGGCTGAGTGCGGGTCTTTCCGGGCGTCTCTTGTTGATCAGCGCGCCGGCCGGTTTCGGCAAAAGCTCACTGGCGGTGGAGTTCTGCGAAAGCCTGCCCGATCAGTGGCAGAACCTCTGGCTGGGGCTGAGCCACCGGGACAGCGACCCGGGCCGGTTTCTCGAACGTCTTCTCTGCGGTCTCCAGCAATTCTTTCCTCAGCTCGGCGGCCAGGCGCTCGGCCTTCTGAAGATGCGTCAGCGTCACCAGCCCTTTGCCTTCGAAGAGTGGCTGGACAGTCTGCTGGACGAACTAGCGATGCACCTGATGTTGAGCAAGCCGCTGTTGCTGGTGCTCGACGACTATCACCTGGTGCAGGGGCCGGTGCTGGATCGCTGCCTGCAATTTCTCCTCAATCATCTGCCCGCGGGCATGAACATCATGGTCACCAGCCGCCAGAGGCCGAACTGGCACCTCGCGCGGCTGCGGTTGTCCCATCAATTGCTGGAATTGTCCGAGCAGGATCTGCGCCTGACCGACGACGAGTCGCTGGCGGTGCTGGACACGCAGCGCAATGGCTTGAGCGATGAAGCACTGCACGCCTTGCTGCAACGCAGTGAGGGTTGGGTGGCCGGCCTGCGATTCTGGCTGCTGGCGGCCAGCGAGGCGGGCAGTAATGCGCTGACCCAGGGGGTCAACGGCGGGGAAGGGCTGATCCGTGATTACCTTCTTGAAGAGGTCATCGACTGCCTGCCGGCCGACGTTCAGGCCTTTCTTTATGAAACCGCCTGTCTGGAGCGTTTCAGCGGTGCCCTGTGTAACGCCGCGCGCGACAGCCACGACAGCGACGAAATGCTCGGGTACCTGCAGGCGCATCAGGTGTTTCTGGTCCCGCTGGATGAGCATGGTCGCTGGTTTCGCTATCACCATTTGTTCTCTGATCTGCTGCGCGCACGGGCCGGGCCCGGTGTCACGCCGCAACAACGGCGTGTGCATCTGAATGCCTGCCGCTGGTTTAGCGACCAGGGCCTGCTCGACGAAGCCATTGAGCAGGCGTTGCGTGCGGGGCACCTGGATGTGGCGGCCAATCTGGTGCAGAACCTGTCCGAAGAACAGCTGCTCGCCGAGCAAAACGTCGGCATGCTGTTGCGCTGGAAAATGGACTTGCCCGACAGCCTGCTGGTCAGCACCCCGCGTTTGATCGTGCTGTACGCCTGGGCGCTGGGCCTGGCGTGTCAGCTGGACGCGGCCGAGGAATTGGGCAATCACCTCAGTCGATTTCTGCCGGCGCCTTCCGCGACCGCGCAAAATTCGATGCTGGCGCAGTGGCTGGCGCTGAGCGGGATCATCGCCCGAGGCCGCGGCGACAGTGAAACGGCCCGGCGCTATTGCAGCGAAGCGTTGGTCAGTCTGCCCCTCAAGCGTTATGGCCAGCGTTTGCTGTGCCTGTCGACCCTGGCGAATCTGGCCATCGCCGATGGAGACTTATGGCGCGCCCGGGCGCTGAACCGTGACGCCCTGGAGTTGGCGCAGCGGGTGGCCAATCCATTGTTCGAAGCGCTGGCGCACTACGACCGCGCCCGCACGTTGCAGGCCCGTGGCGAGACCCTTCGCTCGATGGAGGAAGTGCGTCAGGGCTTGCGGCGTTTGAAGGGTCTGTCTTCCCAAAAGCTGTACGCGGTGCGTGCGCGGCTGACGTTGTACGAAGGGTATTTGCTGGTGCAGTTTCTTCAACCGGAGGCAGGGCGTGAGCGCCTGAATGCCGGGCTGGCCGAGGCGCGCGCCTGCCGTGACATCAGCGTACTGATCGGCCACTGCGTGATTGCCGGAATGGAAGGACGCGAAGGGCGCTACGCCGAAGCCTTCGCCGAACTGGCCGAGGCCGAGCGGCTGATGCACATCTGGGACGTGCCGCCGGTGTATTACCTGGCAATGATCACCCTCGCCAAATGCGAGCTGTGGCTGGCCCAGGGCCGCATCGACCTGGCTGACGCCTGGCTGCTGCGACTGGGGCAGACCTATGGCGGCAACCAACCCGCCGCCGCCCCCGAATGCTCGCCGCAACTGCCTCAGCAGATCGAAACCCTGCGGGCGGTCCTTGACCACATTCAGGGCCGCACCGAAGAGGCGATGGCGCGGCTGCACAGCCTGGTTGAGTATGCCCAGCGGATCGGCGCAGGGCTGATGGGCCTCAACGCGCTGAGTCAGCACATCCTGTTGTTGCTTGACACATCACGTGGGCCCGAAGCCGATGAGCTCTTTCTACAAAGCCTTCAGCTCGCCACGGGCGGTGCGGTTCTGCCCTTCCAGCGCCTGATCCGTGGTCATCCAGACTGGCTGCGTGAGCAACTGCATAAACGACCCTCATGCCGGCTGGTCGATTACCTGCTTCAGCAACTCCCTGAAGCGGCGCCCGACCAGGGACTGCCTTGCCTGCGCGTCACCAGTGAGCCGCCCGTCTGCAACGGCGGCGACCACCTCAGCGCCCGCGAACTCAGCGTGCTGCAGCTGATCGCCCAAGGTTGCTCCAATCAGGAGATCAGCGAGCGCTTGTTCATTTCCCTGCACACCGTCAAAACCCACGCCAGCCACATCAACGGCAAGCTGGGCGTCGAGCGACGGACTCAAGCCGTTGCTCGGGCGCAAGAGCTTGGATTACTGGGCTGACCGATCGGTAATTTAATGCCGATTTCTTTCAAAAAATATTCATTTTAGGCATTTAATTGCCTTTTCAGCGCTTCAGCCCCAATGGTTAGGCATTAAATTGCCGAGCAGCATTCCATGCAGCTGACCCTCCGACTTTACCTGTCGGGACAATGGCACGATGCGATGCGTCTGCTATGAACGACGAAATACGCCAGCGCGGCATCATCCTTGACGAGCTTCGGAGTCAGTTGTTGGACGGGACCGTTTCGATGGGCGCTGCCGTCAAACGGCTGAGGACCGAGATCACAGGATTGCGCCAGGAGCAGTTCGCGAGCATGTGCAAAATCTCGCTGCGCACATTGCGCCAGATCGAGCAGGACGAGGGGAATCCGACGGTGCAGACCCTCAACGCCGTGTTCAGACCTTTCGGCATGCAGGTCGGCATTATTTCTTTGCGCCGCAGGCCGGCGGGAACCAGTCTCTAAGGCGTAATCGCACCGATCAGTCTGACGGCAGACTCAAGCCGCGGGCTGACCGGCCCACATGCTCGCCACATCCAGAAGGCCCCAGTCTTCAGCCAGTTCGAACTTGAGGATGCCGTCTCGTACCGAGGAGCAGGCGAGATCGATGATGTGCGGCTCGAAGGGCATGCGTGTTCGAGTGGAGAGGAAAACCTTCACCTTCGGGTGCAGCAGGGATTTTTCATCCTGCTCGACCACCACGCCCAGCCGCTCGCTTTTCAGGCGAACCAACGCGCCGACGGGGTAAATGCCGACGGTCTTGACGAAGTGCTGAAACACCTTCGCATCGAAGTGGCCTTTCCAGGACGCCATTTCGCGAACTGAATGCGCAGCGTCCCAACCTTTCTTGTAGGGCCTGTCTGAAGTCACGGCGTCATACACGTCACAGATCGCGCCCATTTTCGCCAGCAGGCTGATTTCGTCGCCCTTCAGTCCGTGGGGGTAACCGCTTCCGTCGACCTTTTCGTGATGATGCAGGCACACGTCCATCACCAGTCGGGTCACCCGCTCGCAGCTCTGAAGGATCTCCAGACCGGCCTGAGGATGATGCTTCATGACCTCGTATTCTTCGTAGGTGAGACGATCGGGCTTATTGAGAATGGCCGAATCGATCATCATTTTGCCGACGTCATGCATGAGTCCGGCGACGCCGGCTTCACGCACCTGGTCTTCATCCAGATCCATCTGCCGCGCGAGCGCAACCATCAATGCGCACACCGCCACCGAATGCATGTAGGTGTATTCATCGGTCGTCTTCAGGCGCGACAGGCTGATGAGCGCGTGGGGATGGCGCATCACGGACGTGGCAATTTCTTCAACCAGCAGATCGACGTCTTCGGTGTTCATCGCCCGGCCCATCCGGGCATCGCTGAACATGGTCATCACGGCCGCTTTCGCGCGGCCACATATCAGGCGCGCGCGGGCCAGTTCCAGCTCAAGGCTGCACGGCGCAGTCTCGGCAGGGTCGGGACACTCGGGGGAGGTCTGATCGGTTGCCGAGCTATCGGCAGGGCTTTTGCCAAGACGAGTGTCAATCCACACCTCGCGGGTCGATGCCTGAATGTGCCGTAACACCGCGTCGTCGCTGATTTCGCGCTCGACATGGGCAGTCCAGAAAGGATCGTTTACCCGCGGGCGGCAGAACTCATGGATGTACATGCCCAGCGTGAGGTCGGAAACGGGGATTTTTCTTAGCATAGAGTCAGCTCTTGCGCGTAAATACAGCGCTGCCTTGCCTGAAAGTGAGAGCGATCTTTGTTGTTTGCTTCATCGCTGCGCTTTCCTGTGCTTGCGCATGGCCAGTATAGGAAAGCGCTGGGGAAATGAAACTCCCTTGAATGTTGTGGGAATTTCCCTCCTGATAGGAAAATTTCTAACCTAGTCAGCAGCTTGCATAGATCAGTTGCGTTGTTTGACCCATCTTGCAGTGAATAAATGCGATGAACAGCATGTTCAAAACGCACATAAATATTTGCGTGTTTTATTAAAGAAATGCTGCCTTCGGCCGTGTATAGCGGTTCAGCCTGCGTTAAGGAATTTTTGACGGGGATCGTGCTCTAATCGCCCAAATCGTCGGCCTTATGTGTGGCCGTAGAAAAGCAAAACAGGAGCTCTCCTTGATGTTGACCTTTCGCCGTTTGATCATCGCTGCCACCGCACTGACTGTGCTTTCCGGCTGCGCGACGCAGAATCCATACGACAATCAGGGACAGGCGCAGAACTCCGGCGGCATGAGCAAGACCGCCAAGTACGGTGGCCTGGGTGCTTTGGCCGGTGCCGTCGCCGGTGCTGCCATCGATCACAACAACCGCGGCAAAGGTGCGCTGATTGGCGCTGCTGTGGCGGGTGCCGCATCGGCCGGTTACGGTTACTACGCCGACAAGCAGGAAGCCGCTCTGCGCGCCAGCATGGCCAACACCGGCGTCCAGGTTCAACGCGAAGGCGACAATATCAAGCTGGTGATGCCGGGCAACATCACGTTCGCCACCGACTCCTCGGCCATTGCCAGCAGCTTCTATTCGCCGCTGAACAATCTGGCTGGCTCGCTGAAGCAGTACAACCAGAACATGATTGAAATCGTCGGCTACACCGACAGCACTGGCAGCCGCCAGCACAACATGGACCTGTCGCAGCAGCGCGCCCAAAGCGTTGCGACCTACCTGACCTCTCAGGGTGTTGATGCGTCTCACCTGTCGGTGCGCGGTGCCGGTCCTGATTCGCCGATCGCCAGCAACGCCGACGTCAACGGTCGCGCCCAGAACCGCCGCGTTGAGGTCAACCTCAAGCCGATTCCTGGTCAGCAATACCAACAGCAGCAGTAACCAAGTGACGTGAGAGCAAAAACCCCGGCCAGTGTGCCGGGGTTTTTATTTGCCGAGCAGATTTCTCCCATCCCTTGTAGAAGTGAGCTTGCTCGCGATAGCGGAGTGTCTGGCAACTGATAAGCGTCTGACAGAGTGCCATCGCGAGCAAGCTCACTCCTACAGCAGCGTATCGCTGCAGCCTTCAGGATCTGGCGGGGTAGCGCTCGTGCATCTGTGCGAGCAGCGCGTCTTTGTCCTCCCACAGCCGGTTGATCCACTGCTGAAACTCGAGGCGGTAGGCATCGTCCTGATCGTAGCTTTTGCCAATGAACTGCGGCGGAATCTGCACTTCTTCGAAATGCGCGACCACTTCGCGAACGTTCCCGCAGAGTAGGTCCCAATACCCTGGCCGACCGGCCGGGTAATGAATGGTCACGTTGACGATGGACTCCAGCTGCTCGCCCATGGCGTCCAGCACAAAGGCGATGCCGCCTGCCTTCGGTTTCAACAGATAACGGAACGGGGAGTTCTGTTGTGCGTGCTTGGCTTCGGTGAAGCGGGTGCCTTCGACGAAGTTGAAGATGCCTACCGGGTTGTTGCGAAACTTCGCGCAGGTGCGACGGGTAGTAGCCAGGTCCTTACCCTTTTTTTCCGGGTGCTTGGCCAGATACGCCTTGCTGTAGCGCTTCATGAACGGAAAGCCCAGCGCCCACCAGGCGAGGCCAATCACCGGCACCCAGATCAGCTCCTGCTTGAGGAAGAACTTGAGGGGGCGGATGCGCCGGTTCAGCACGTACTGCAGCACCATGATGTCGACCCAGCTCTGGTGATTGCTCGTCACCAGATAAGAGTGCTGATAGTCCAGGCTTTCCAGCCCGCTCAAATGCCAGCGGGTGTGGCCGAGTAAGTCCATCCACGCGTTGTTGTTGCTGATCCACGCTTCGTGGATGTGGCTCATCAGCCAGTCGGTCACCTTTTGCGCGGCCGGGAAGGGCAGGCACAGCTTGAAGATGGCGACGACGAACAGCGGCGTGCAGCAGAGAATCGTGTTGAGCGCCAACAGCAACGAGGCGATGACGCCGCGCAAAGGGGCGGGCAGGAAATCCATGTGAATCGAACTCCGGGGGGGCAGTCAGCCGCCGGTGGGTTCCGGCGGGGTTATTGTGGACAAGCGATAGTGCAGCGCAATGTTATTGCGGCAAGGTGGCCGCCTGAATCGCCGTCAGTGCAATGGTATAGACGATGTCGTCGACCTGAGCGCCGCGCGGCAGATCATTGACCGGCTTGCGCAGGCCTTGCAGCATCGGGCCGAGGCTCACGCAATCCGCACTGCGCTGCACCGCCTTGTAGGTCGTGTTGCCTGTATTCAGATCCGGAAACACGAACACGTTGGCGCGACCCGCCACCGGACTGTCCGGCGCCAGTTGCCGGGCGACGTGTTCGTTGGCGGCGGCGTCGTATTGCAAGGGCCCATCGATCAACAGCCCGCGCTGGGTTTCACGCGCCAGTTGCGTGGCTTCGCGCACTTTTTCCACTTCTTCGCCGCTGGCCGAATTACCGCTGGAGTAGCTGATCATCGCCACCCGGGGCGAAAGGCCGAACGCGACGGCCGAATCCGCGCTCTGCACGGCGATCTCCGCGAGTTCGGTGGCGGTCGGATGCGGGTTCATGATGCAGTCGCCGTACACCAGCACCTGCTCCGGAAACAGCATGAAAAACACCGATGAGACGAGGGTGCAGCCCGGTGCCGTCTTGATCAGCTGCAAGGCAGGCCGAATCGTGTTGGCGGTCGAATGGATCACCCCTGACACCAGCCCGTCCACTTCGTCGAGGGCCAGCATCATGGTGCCAATCACTACCGGGTCCTCCAACTGCTGCTCGGCCATTGGCGCGTTCAGGTTTTTGCTGCGGCGCAGATCGACCATCGGCGCGACGTAGCGCTCGCGGATCTGATCCGGGTCGAGAATCTCCAGGCCCGGTGGCAGTTCGATGCCGTGGGCTCGCGCCACGGCGTTCACTTCCTCGGGCTTGGCCAGCAGCACGCAGCGGGCAATGCCGCGGGCCTGACAAATGGCGGCCGCTTGTACGGTCAACGGCTCGGCGCCTTCGGGCAACACGATGCGTTTGTTTGCCGCCTGGGCGCGCTGGATCAATTGATAACGAAATACTGCGGGCGACAGGCGCATCTCACGGGGCGTGCCGCAGCGCTGATGCAGCCAGTTGGCATCCAGATGGCTGGCGACGAAATCGGTGATGATCTCCGCGCGTTCGCGGTCATCGATGGGGATTTCCTTGTTCAGCTGATTGAGCTGCGTCGCGGTGTCGTACGAACCGGTGCTCACCGACAGCACCGGCAACCCGGCCTGTAACGCGCCTCGGCACAGGTCCATGATGCGCGGGTCGGGCAGGGTGTCGCTGGTCAGCAGCAACCCGGCCAACGGCACGCCGTTGAGCGTCGCCAGGCTCACGGCCAGAATGATGTCATCGCGATCCCCAGGAGTGACCACCAGCACGCCCGGCTTGAGCAGTTGCAGTGTGTTGAGCACCGTGCGGGCGCAAATGATGATTTTAGACATGCGCCGCTGTTCGTAATCGCCGGCATTGATCACTTGCGCACCCAGCAGATCGGCGACGTCGCGGGTGCGCGGGGCGTTCAGGTCGGCCTGAAACGGGATGCAGCCGAGCAAACGGAAATCACCGCTGCGCAACAGCGGCGAGTGTTCCTTGAGCCGCGCCGAGAAGGCTTCCATGCTCTCGTCGGTGCGCACTTTGTTGAGGATCACGCCGAGCACTTTCGGGTCTTTCGGGCCGCCGAACATTTGCGCCTGCAGCTCGACGCGGCCGGAAAGCTCGGTCAGCACTTCGTTTTCCGGGGCTGATACGAGAATGACTTCCGCATCCAGCGCCTTGGCCATGTGCAGGTTCACTCGCGCGGCATAACTGGCGCTGCGGGTCGGGACCATGCCTTCCACGATCAGCACGTCGCGGCCAATCGAGGCCTCTTGGTACAGATTGATAATTTCTTCCAGCAGCTCGTCCAGTTGGCCTTCGCCGAGCATGCGTTCGACGTGGGCTAATCCCAATGGCTTGGGCGGTTTGAGGCCGTGGGTGCGGGCGATCAGTTCAGTCGAGCGTTCAGGGCCCAGATCCCCGGGATGAGGCTGAGCGATCGGCTTGAAAAAACCGACCTTGAGCCCGGCGCGCTCCAGGGTGCGCACCAGCCCGAGGCTGATGGACGTCAGGCCCACACCAAAATCTGTGGGCGCGATAAAGAAAGTCTGCATGCGGGCTTCTCGAAAATGAGCAGTGCAAGGGTCATGGCGTTATGAATTCAGCCATCGGACCGGATAAACCAGGACGCTGTTCAGTCGCAGCGTCTCAACGGGGCCCAAGGTTATCGTTATCTGACCCCGACGCGCACCAGCCGCAGTGAAAGGTCTGGCCGATTGTTGCCTGGCGCTGCGCCGGATCAAGCACCCAGGCGCGGGATTGCCAGGGCGGATCGTGACGCAAATGCTGGGTGTGACCGCAGGACAGCTCAACCACCCAGTGCCCGTCCGGGTCCTGAACAAAGCCGGTAATGATCGAGTGGGGGGAGGGGGCTTTCGGGGATTGCAATCGGGGCCGTCCGTCTGAGTTGCGTTCGCTTTCGCGCGATTGCTTGGTTAGACTTGGCCGCTCATATCTATTTGCAAAAGGTCTCGCCCCATGCCGATCGCCGCCAATAAGGCTGTCTCCATCGACTATACCCTGACCAATGACGCTGGTGAGGTCATCGACAGTTCTGCCGGCGGCGCGCCGCTGGTTTACCTGCAAGGCGCAGGCAATATCATCCCGGGTCTGGAAAAGGCGCTGGATGGCAAGGAAGTCGGCGACGAACTGAAAGTGGCCATCGAGCCTGAAGACGCGTACGGCGAATACTCCGCCGAACTGGTCAGCACCCTCAACCGCAGCATGTTTGAAGGCGTCGACGAGCTGGAAGTCGGCATGCAGTTCCACGCCTCTGCGCCGGACGGCCAGATGCAGATCGTCACCATCCGCGATCTGGACGGCGACGACGTCACTGTCGACGGTAACCACCCGCTGGCCGGTCAACGCTTGAACTTCGATGTGAAGATCGTTGCCATCCGTGATGCCAGCGAAGAAGAAATGGCCCACGGTCACGTGCACGGCGAAGGTGGTCATCACCACTGATTGTCCTGCTAAGCTGAGTGAGCTGGCCAGGCGTCCTCGCGGTCTTGTGAAAACATGTGTTTTTGCGGTCTGACAGGGCGCCTTTTTCGGCCAAGGGTTTCTAGGGGAGTTGTCATGAGTGTATTTCACGAGCTGAAGTTGAAGGCTCTGGATGGCCAGGAGCTACCCCTCGCCCCGCTCAAGGGCAAAGTGGTTCTGGTGGTCAACGTCGCATCAAAGTGTGGCCTGACGCCGCAATACGCTGCGCTGGAAACCCTGTATCAGAAATACAAAGACCAGGGCTTCAGTGTCCTCGGGTTGCCGTGCAACCAGTTCGCCGGCCAGGAGCCTGGCAGTCAGGAAGAGATCCAGGCGTTCTGCTCGCTGAACTACGGCGTGACCTTTCCGCTGGGCGGCAAGCTCGACGTCAATGGACCGCACCGGCATCGGCTGTACCAGATGCTCGCGGGCGAAGGCGCCGAGTTTCCCGGAGACATCACCTGGAACTTCGAGAAATTTCTCGTCGGGAAGGATGGACGGGTTCTGGCACGCTTCTCACCCAGCACACTCCCGGATGACGCCAAAGTGGTGAGTGCGATCGAGAAGGCACTCCCCTAGTATTTCGCTTTGCTGTGCTTCTTCTGAGCCTTAATCACTCCAGTCAATAGTGCTTCGTATCACTCGCGCTTCGGCTCATTCTGTATGACCTTCATCATATTTCCAGAATGCCGAGGACGTCTGAATGCCTGCTCAAGCCCTGTTCAAACCCTTCCACATGGGCAGCCTCGTGTTGCCAACGCGCATCGTCATGGCGCCGATGACCCGCTCGTTTTCACCCGGCGGCGTACCGAATGCCAAAGTGATCGAGTATTACCGTCGTCGTGCGTCTGCGGGCGTGGGCTTGATCATCACCGAAGGCACCACCGTTGGGCACAAGGCCTCCAATGGCTACCCGAACGTGCCGCAGTTCTTCGGCGAAGCAGCGCTGGAGGGGTGGCGTAAAGTGGTGGAAGCGGTTCATGAAGAAGGCGGCAAGATCGTGCCGCAACTCTGGCACGTGGGCGCTTTGCGCCGTCTGGGCACCGAGCCCGATGGCACCGTGCCGGCCTATGGCCCGACCGAGAAGCTCAAGGACGGCAACGTTGTCGTTCATGGTATGAGCCAGCAAGACATCGACGAGGTCATCGCGGCGTTCGCCCAGGCGGCGAAGGGCGCCAAGGCCATCGGCATGGACGGCGTCGAGATCCATGGCGCCCATGGCTATCTGGTGGATCAGTTTTTCTGGGAAGGCACCAATCAGCGTACCGACGAATACGGCGGCGACCTTGCGCATCGTTCCCGCTTTGCCATCGAACTGATTCAGGCCGTGAGGGCAGCAGTGGGTCCGGATTACCCGATCATCTTTCGCTACTCCCAGTGGAAGCAGCAGGATTACACCGCAAGGCTGGTGCAAACGGTGGAAGAACTCGACGCGTTTCTCCAGCCGCTTTCCGACGCGGGAGTGGACATTTTCCACTGTTCAACGCGGCGTTTCTGGGAGCCCGAGTTCGAAGGCTCCGACCTGAACCTGGCCGGCTGGACGCGCAAGCTCACCGGTAAACCGACCATCACGGTGGGCAGCGTCGGGCTTGACGGCGAGTTTTTGCAGTTCATGGTCAACACCGACAAAGTCGCCCAGCCGGCGAGCCTTGAGAACCTGCTAAAGCGCCTCGGTGACGAGGAATTCGATCTGGTCGCGGTAGGCCGCGCCCTGTTGGTCGATCCGGACTGGGCGATGAAAGTGAAGGAAGGCCGCGAGCACGATATTTTGCCGTTCAGCCGCGAAGCACTGACGCGGCTAGAGTGACGGTCCGGTATCACGGGTTTGATGGGTGACTACACCCCTAAAACAACCCCGTCCTGCGTCTCGCTTGCAGCGCGCAGGTAAGTCTCGAATGAGTCGATGATCCCGGCCCATCCCTGGCGACTCGCGTGCTGCCGGGCATTGAGTCTGACCCGGCGCAACGTTTCGTCATCCTCCAGCATCCAGCGTGCGGCATCGATGAAGCCTTCCTCATCCCTTGGCATCGCCACCGCGCCGTTGTGGCCGTGGCGAATATGCTGGGCCGCCGCCGCTTCGTCATAGGCGACAACGCCCAAGCCTGACGCCAACGCTTCCAGCACCACGTTGCCGAAGGTTTCGGTCAGGCTCGGAAACAGAAACAAATCGCTCGACGCATAATGCGCTGCCAGTGCATCCCCGCGCTGGGTGCCGCAGAAGATGGCATTCGGGAGCTGACGTTGCAGAGTCGGCCTGACCGGTCCATCGCCAACAATCACCAGCCGCAGGTTCTTTTCGGGATAGGTGCTGACCAGACCATCAAAGGTGGTCTTCAGCAGGCCCAGGTTTTTCTCCGCCGCCAGCCGTCCCACATGCAGGACCGCCGTATCGCCTGGTTCAAGGCCCCAGCCTTCACGCAGCGCACTCGAACGCTTCGACGGGTGAAACAACTGGCAGTCGACGCCCCGGGACAGCAATTCCAATCGCTCGAAGCCTCGGCGTTCGAGTTCGGTTTTCTGCGTGAAACTGGGCACCAGGGTGGCGTTCGAGCGGTTGTGAAACCAGCGCAGGTAAGTCGTCAGCAGACGAGTGACGAAGCTCAGCCCGTATTGCCGCGTGTAGTGCTGAAAGTTGGTGTGAAACCCGCTGACGATGGCAATCCCCAGCCGCCGCGCGGCACGCAATGCCGAGAGACCGAGCGGGCCTTCTGTCGCGATATACAGCACGTCCGGACGATTGCGCTGCCAGCGGCGCAACAGCTTGTGCATCGACGACTGCCCCCACTGCATCCCGGGGTATCCCGGAATCGGCCAGCCACGGCACAACATCAAATCCTCGCCAGCCGCTCGCAGTTCGTCCTCGCTTTGCCGTGGCCGAATCACCTCCACCCGATGCCCCCGCAGGCGCAGACCGTCGCACAAACGGCTGAGCGTATTGGCCACGCCGTTTATTTCGGGGGCATAGGTTTCGGTGATCAGGGTAATGCGCAGGGATTTACTCATGAGATCAGTTTCTGAGGGGGGCATTGCGCTTGTGTGGCGGTTGAATGATGGATTTGTGACTGCAAATGGCTGTCCGGGATTGGGTATTGGCCTCGTCAGATCCTGACCGGTTTAACGGCATCCGCCCCGATCAGGTTCGAGCATGACTGCGCAGACGAAGGGCGCGTCACCCGCTAACGGTGAAAGGCACAAGCCGCGACTCACCGATGCGCTCGAAGGCAGCCGGTTCTGGCACGTAGTGCGTCTGCACCGGGTTCAGGCTGGTCAGTTGCAGGTGCGAACGGGGTTCTGCGGGCCTGGCAAGGTTCGCGGATTCAGCCTTGAGGGTGTGTGAAACGAACGGCTGAGTCGCCTGCGCCAGTGCTTGCATAAACGCGGGGGCATGGGGCTCCGGCTTCTTCTGTCGATCCATCACAAAGGACGCAGGATTGGCGGTTGTTTTTAGTGGGGTGGTCAGGGGTGTTGATTCCATGGGCATTTAACTCCTGTTGGTGACTACGCCGCGCGATTGAAGTGCGGCGGCAAATACTCGCCCGGAGTGGGCATGCCCATGGTTAAACAGGAAGGCTGTGGGAAGTGGCGAATACCGTCGTAGGAATCGTCCTGATTTTCCCGAGGTTGATTAAAAGAGTGTTTCCGCCTTTAGCATGCGTCGCCTCAACTTCTGGAGGAAACGCTGTGTCCGAACAATTCAATACACCACCTGCTGCCGATTTGACGGCTTTGCCTACGAGCGGTCCGCCGTTTTATACGGTATCGCTGGTCAAGTTGACGGTGATGATGTTTATCACTTGCGGGTTGTACGGGCTCTACTGGTATTACAAAAACTGGTCGAGGTATAAGGCGTATTCGGCGAAGCCGATCTGGCCGGTTCTGCGCGCCATTTTCGGACTGATTTATGTGCCGTCCATGTTTGGCAAGGTCGACGCCTTGCTGAAGGAGAAAGGGCAGCGTGGGATGCCTCATTGGGGCACGCTTGCGGCAGTTATGATTCTTCTGGCATTCGCCCCGTCACTTGTCGTGTTCGTCCACAACATCGCAACAAGTTCGAAAGGCATCGCTTCGGCAGGCCTTGGACTTATCCCGTTAGGGATATCCGTCATTTCGACGTTTGCACAGTTCCTGATCATGCTCAGAGTGCAGTCGTTCATTAACCAGCTGAACCGCGACGCCGAGGGAAGCTGCAAGTGTGGTTCTACCTTCGGTGAAGGTGTATGGGCGATGCTGGGCTTAATGTGCTGGGTAGTTGTGGTAGTTATCATTGTCATGATTGAAGCTATCAGAATGTATTTCTCCAGCCGTGGCCTTTAGCCAGAGGAGCGAGTGGCAACACTGGTAGAGCCTGCACTCACACAAAAAGGCCTCAATCGAGGCCTTTTCTCTGTATCAGCGAATCCGCTCTGCCAGCGTCTCCGCCCCACGCTCCCTCACCCAGAACAACGTCGCTCCCGCCACCGCCGCCGGCATCATCAGGATGTTGACCACCGGTATCAGCAGCACCAGATACACAATCCCGCCGAAACTCATGCTCTGCCACCGTTTGGCACGCAGCCAGGCGAGCATGTCTTGCCAGCTCATTTTGTGGTTGTCGGCGGGGTAGTCGATGTATTGGATGGCCATCATCCACACGCCGAACATCAGCCAAAGCGGCGCGGCGACGAGGTTCACCACGGGGATCCACGAGAGGATGAATAGCCCGATGGCACGGGGCAGAAAGTAGCCCAGTTTGCGCATTTCCCGGCTCAGGGTGCGCGGGACCATCTCGACCAGCTCGCCCCAACTGAACGCGGGAAAATCATCCGTCCCGCGCAGGACTACTTCCACCTTCTCCGCAAGAAAGCCGTTGAACGGCGCGGCGATGATGTTGGCGATCATGGTGAAGGTGAAGAACACCATCAGGGCCACAAGTACCACGAACAGTGGCCACAGGATGTAGTTGAGAAAGCTGAGCCAGCCGGGCAGGGTCGGCATGAAGGAGTCGACCCAGAGCCTGAATTCGTGGCCGGCGAAGTAGATCATGGCGCTGAACAGCACCAGATTGATCGCCAACGGCAGCAGGACGAACAGGCGCAAGCCAGGGCTCAGGACCAGTTTCAGGCCTTCGCGCAGGTATTGCGGGCCAGACAGGACGGGTGCAGGCATGTGTGCCTCCAGGCAGTGATATCGCGCCGACCTTACCGGCTTTGCGACAGGGGCGGAAGCGCTGCTGCGGGTGCGACATTCGCTGAAACAATCCCGCAGCGGTAAAGTCTATGCACGACCCCGTTCGCAAAAAGCAGCGGATGGACATAGGGCTGGCCTATGAGCTGGATTGTGAAACGATATTTCCTTAATCTTCTCCGCCTCGATAAGCTTGCGGCCAACTTTCACTGTTGCTGTGCCTAACAAGTGGCAGCTTCAAGTTTTCAGGATCGGCGGGCAGCCCTTGTAGCCACAGGCCCCGCCAGTCCCAATCCTCTCAACCGGTGCGCCGGTTCAGACCCAGTGACTCCGACCACGCGTAACGATGGCCGGTCAATAGGAGTGTGTCATGTCTGATGTACGTCATTCGCGAGTGATTATTCTCGGCTCCGGCCCTGCCGGTTACAGCGCTGCAGTCTATGCCGCGCGCGCCAACCTCAAGCCGTTGCTGATCACCGGGATGCAGGCGGGGGGTCAATTGACCACCACCACCGAAGTTGACAACTGGCCGGGCGACCCCCACGGCCTGACCGGCCCGGCATTGATGGAGCGTATGCGTGAGCACGCCGAGCGTTTCGAGACCGAGATCGTTTTCGATCACATCAATGCAGTGGATCTGGCGGGCAAGCCGTTCAGCCTGAAGGGCGACAACGCCACTTACACCTGTGACGCGCTGATCATCGCCACCGGCGCCAGCGCCCGTTACCTCGGTCTGCCGTCCGAAGAAGCGTTCATGGGCAAGGGCGTTTCGGCCTGCGCGACGTGCGACGGTTTCTTCTATCGCAATAAGCCGGTCGCAGTGATCGGCGGCGGCAACACCGCTGTAGAGGAAGCGCTGTACCTGGCCAACATCGCCAGCAAGGTTACTCTGGTTCACCGTCGCGATACCTTCCGTGCCGAGAAGATCCTGATCGACAAGCTGCATGCACGTGTCGCCGAGGGCAAGATCGAGCTCAAACTCAACGCCACCCTGGACGAAGTCTTGGGCGACAACATGGGCGTGACCGGTGCGCGCTTGAAGAACAACGACGGTAGCTATTCCGAAGTGACTGTCGATGGCGTGTTTATCGCCATCGGCCACACGCCGAATACCAGCCTGTTTGACGGTCAGTTGGCGTTGAAAGACGGCTACATGGTCGTTCAAGGCGGTCGCGAAGGTAATGCGACGGCCACCAGCGTTGACGGCGTTTTCGCTGCCGGCGACGTGGCGGATCACGTCTACCGTCAGGCCATCACTTCGGCTGGCGCTGGCTGCATGGCTGCACTGGACGTCGAGCGTTACCTGGACGGTCTGGCGAACGTTTCGTTCTGACCTGATCTACAGCTGCAAAAAACCGGCTCATTGAGCCGGTTTTTTTATGTCTGGCAAACGTGCCTTTTCAGCGTCAAACGCGCACTCAGGCCTTGGGCTTGAGCGGCTCGGCAGAGAACTTCACGCCGGCCAGACCGTTGGCAACCAGCGCTCGAATGTTGCCGTGGTCCGAACCTTCCGGCGTATCGAGCACAGAGCGGTAGTGCTCACCAAATGCCAGCAGCGCTTCTTCATCGCTCAGGCCTTCCAGCAGCGCCAGGCTGAGAGTCTTGCAAGAACCTTCGTTCTGGCCAGCGGCGTTTTCCACCGGGCCGTTGCTGAACGCCTGAGGCTGATAATCGTAATGGGCGGCGATGAAGGCCAGCGTGTCGGCGAACAGATGATTGCCGCTGGCCAGGCTGGCGCGCAGGGCGTTCAGGTCAGTCATGCTTCGGTTCCTTGGCGAACGTGGCTTGCTGTTCGGCGCTGGCCTCTTTCTGGTAAGTGGATTTCCACTTGCTGTACGGCATGCCGTAAACCACTTCGCGGGCGTCATCGAGGGTGATGTCGATGTGCTTCTCGTCGGCCTCGGCCTTGTACCACTTGGACAGACAGTTGCGACAGAAACCGGCAAGGTTCATCAGGTCGATGTTCTGCACGTCCTTGCGGCTGTCCAGGTGCGCGACCAGACGGCGGAAAGCGGCGGCTTCGAGTTCAAGACGTTGTTGCTCGGTCATGGTGTGCTCTGTCGGAAGTAAAGATGGGCGGATGATAAGAGTGGCAGGCAGGCCGGACAAGCGTGGGCCTGCAACGGCGAGCGCAGGAATCAGCGCGCGGCTGCCAGGGTGATCGACACCGATTCGGCGAAACGCAACGCGTGGGGCTTGTCCACTTCGACTTCGGCGTATTGCACCGCCTCATGGGTCATCACCAGGTCCAGCACTTCCTGGGTCAGGCGCTCGAGCAGGGCAAAGCGGTTGCTTTCCACGTGCTGGATGATGGCCTTGGTGATGGTCCGGTAGTTCAGCGCGTGATCAATGTCATTGTCGCGCACCGCTTCCTGCGCCGCGTACAGGATCGTCAGGTTGATCAGCACATCCTGCTTGTTGAGGATTTCGTCCTCGTTGATGCCGATAAACGTGCGCAGGCACAGGTCTTTGACCCTGATGCGTGCGGTGCCGGGTTCGAGTCTTGCCATTGGACTACTTGCTCCGTCCGATCAATTGCAGAAATTCCATGCGGGTCGTGGTCGACTCGCGGAAGGCGCCGAGCATCACCGAGGTGTTCATGGTCGAGTTCTGCTTTTCAACGCCGCGCATCATCATGCACATGTGTTGAGCCTCGATCACTACGGCCACGCCTGCCGCCTTGGTCACGTCCTGAATCGCATCGGCGATTTGCCGCGTCAGGTTTTCCTGAATCTGCAGGCGTCGTGCGTACATGTCGACAATGCGCGCGATCTTCGAGAGGCCCAGGACTTTCCCGGTAGGAATGTAAGCCACGTGAGCCTTGCCGATAAAGGGCAGCAAGTGATGCTCGCACAGCGAATACAGCTCGATGTCTTTGACGATGACCATCTCGTCGCTCGCGGAGGCAAACAGCGCGCCGTTGACGATCTCATCCAGCGTCTGCGCGTAGCCATGACACAGGTATTGCATCGCCTTGGCCGCGCGCTTGGGCGTGTCCAGCAGGCCTTCGCGTTCAGGATCTTCACCCAGGCCGACGAGGATTTCACGGTAATGCTGTGGCAGTGACAGGGTCATCAATGGTTCCTCGGGGCGGCTTACTTGACGTGCCGTCCGCCGTTTACGGTCAGAGTGGTGCCGGTGACGTAAGGGTTATCCAGCAGATAGCGCACGCTCTGGTAAATCACCTCGGCGCCAGGTTCGATCCCCAGTGCCGATTTCTCCAGTGTGCGTGCGCGGTATGCCGCGTCGTCGTCGGGTTTAAACATCAGCATCGCCGGAGCGATGCCGTTGACCTTGATATGGGGCGCAAACCTGGCAGCGAAGGACAGGGTCAGGTTTTCCAGCCCTGCCTTGCTGGCGCTGTAAGCGATGTGCTTGCTGCTGCCCTTGCGGGTGACATCGTCGCTGATGTGAATAATGTCGGCCGTCGCCGAGCGTCTCAACAAGTCGGCGCAGTGCAGATTGATGAGGTAGGGCGCCAGCATGTGCACGCTGAACATCTGCATGAACACGTCAGCTTCTTCTCCCGGCGTCTCGGCCAGCCAGTCTGAAGCGTTATGCACGATGGCCCTGAGGCTGTCAGTCTGCACTTTGAGTCGTGCGATGAAATCCAGCACGCTCGTCTCCGACGAAAAATCAGCCTGAAGTACTACAGCGCCCAGCGTCCGCAAGCGCTGCACGCCCGGCCGCTCACTGCGGTAGGTGATGATCACCGGCTGGCCTTCTGCCAACAGACGCTCGGCGCAATACAGCCCGACGCGCTGGCTGGCACCAGTGATCAAGACAGGGGCAGGGGAGCAGGCCATGGTCGTCACGCATTCTTAAACGGGGAAAGAGGTCGGGCGAGTCGGTGCTGAATGGCAAGCAGTGAGTGCTCGCTTGCACCATCGAAAACGACCGTGGGGCAAAGTTACCCCAACGGTCGGTTCTTGTACAACTACAGAAAGCTGTACATGTTTTTGAGGCAGTCCTGCGTCGGCAGTGTACGGCCGGCGCTCGCCGCACCTGCCGAGAGAACGCTCGTCGCCGAAGGCTAGCGAGGAGACGCCGGTTCTGTCCCGTTGATCTGAGCCGGGGTGTTGCTGTGCAGCCACCCCGCCAACAGATGGGTCGACAGCGGGATGAACCAGAACACCATCAGCGGTGTGAGGATCAAGGTGCTGATCATGATGCGCGGGAACAGCTCCAGCTGACCGAGCAGCGGGCCCAGCACGAAGTTGAAGATCAGTGACACCGGAAAGAACGCCAGCCAGATGGCAACGGCTTGCTTCCAGCGCGGCGGGCGCTGACCGACGGCGCCGAACCAGCCGTCGATGCCGCTGACGCGGTGCACTGAATTTTTGGCGAACAGACCACTGCCGCGCACCAGCCAGGAGCGTCGGGAGGCAGAATGCTCCCAGGCGTGCATGGTGGCTTCATCGGCGAAGCGGAAAATAATCTGGAATTCGTCATCCCCGGGCGGCGGAGCGAGCACGCCTGACCCTAGATAGCCGGGGAAGTCTGTAGCGAGTTGTTCGCCTTCATGCAGCCAGGCAATCAGTTCCTGATAGCGGCCATGGGCGACGCGACGGGCAACCATCAGCGTGACGGGTGAGGTAGACATTGTGTATCTCCGATAAACAAGTGAGCTTCCCGGGTAGGGAAATCACATGACGCGCTGCCGGGGTGGTGGCGATGCGTCAGCTTCACTGGGAAAAGCAAGCAAGGATTATTCCTGAAACCTGCGATAAAGCCAGCGGCGTTTGTCGGACGGGAGAGGAGTGGGGCACAGGATCGCCTGATCAGACAATCCTAGAGGTGCATGGAGGGGTGAATCTTGCGGTGTTCCTGAAGAATGTACTGACGCAGGCGTTCAGTGTCTTCTTTATTGTTCTGACTCAACCGATACGCCGCAAGGCCATGATGGTTCAGGCGTTCGAAGGTGCCACGCAACGCAATTGGCGCATAGCCCTGAGGTGTGAACCACGCGGCAAAGGACTTCGGCGGCTTGGTCTGTTTGCGCATTTCCAGCAGGATGCCTTTGAAGGAGACTTCATGGACCCACAGTGCGGTGAGCGAGCCTTTTTCGGTTTCCAGGGGGATTGGCTCAGGCAGTATCAGACGCCATGGGCGAATGCGCGGGCCTTCCTCGAAGATGCTCGGCGCCCCCAGCTCCAGATGCAGCGCATGAAATTCGTCTTCGACTAGATGCAGCGGGAAGGTCATTTGCTGATTATCGAACTGGGCCTGGATCGTGACTTGCTCATGGGCCGCCAGACGCGTGAGAAGATCCTGAATCTGCACGCCGCCGTTCACCACCAGGCTGCTGGACTTGTCGCCCAGATTCAGCGTGGGGTTGTGCTGCATGTTCTGGATGAACTCCAGTTCATCCGGCGTGAGAATGTTGTCGCGCTGCATGGTCGAGCTCGATTAACCGGTTATTGAAAGAGCAGACAGATGGTTCGCTTTTTGGTTGCGACCGTTCGTCAGTTGCAAGATGTTAACCCTTCAGGATTTCATTCTCCAGCCGAGCTTGCACCCGTTCGGCATTTAACTCGACCCCTGTCCGCCAGGCGGATAGCTGACCATCACTACATTTGAGCACCGATCTGAAAGTAGTACAGGTAACAGGAATGGGACAGGAAGTTTCCGCCATTGTTGAAAGTCATTTTCATCAACGAGGGCGCTCGACACTTGGCGTTTTCTGCTGCAGCGCGAGGTCAGGCGTCCAAGACATCGCGCCGAGCTGAGGCATAATGCCGCACGATTTTACCCCGTCACAGGATGAACCCATGAAAGTCGCGATTATTGCGGGCTCGGTGTATGGCTCGGCTGAAGAGGTCGCCCGCCACGCCCAACAGATCATCAAGGATGCGGGGCACGAGGTGCTGTTCAATCCGCGCGCCAGCCTGGCCGATTTGCAGGCCTTTGCACCCCAGGCCCTGCTGGCCGTGAGCTCGACCACCGGGATGGGCGAGCTGCCGGACAACATTCAACCGCTCTATCATCAGATCCGTGACGTGCTGCCTGCTGCCTGGCGTGGCCTGCCTGGCGGCGTGATCGCCTTGGGCGACGCGAGTTATGGCGATACGTTTTGTGCAGGCGGCGAGTTGATGCGCGAGCTGTTCGGTGAACTGGGGATTCTCGAGGTGCAGGAGATGCTGCGTCTGGACGCCAGCGAGACCGTCACCCCGGAAAGCGATGCCGAGCCCTGGCTGGCGGAGTTCATCGGGCATCTGAACGGTTAAATGGCGAGCGCTTGACGACCCCATCTCGGCCGAGACATGCCCAAGCCATCCCCCAGCGTTATTGATCACTATTCAGCGTGTCCCGTGTTGATTGTGACCCGACTACGAGTCGTTGACACTCGATGACCATTGCGCCTGCTTCTGCTTTTGCTGACTCCTGATAAATTCAGGGCAGTGGGAGCAGAGCCGGCTTCATCATTGGGGAGAGCGACATGAGCGAGTCCGTACGTTTTGAAGGCAAAGTGGTGGTGGTCACCGGAGCGGGCGGGGGATTGGGGCGAGCCCACGCGTTGTTGTTCGCGCAACACGGCGCGCGGCTGATCGTCAACGACCTCGGCGGTTCGGCCCATGGCGAAGGAGCCAACGCCTCAGCGGCCGATCGTGTGGTCGCGCAAATCCGTGAAGCGGGCGGCGAGGCGGTTGCCAATCATGACTCGGTCACCGACGGCGACAAGATCGTCCAGCACGCGCTCGATGCATTCGGCCGCGTCGACGTTGTGGTCAACAACGCCGGCATTCTGCGCGACAAAAGCTTCGCCAAAATGGACGACGCCGATTGGGATCTGGTTTACCGCGTGCATGTCGAAGGCGCTTACAAAGTCACCCGCGCGGCCTGGCCCCATCTGCGTGACCAGAACTACGGCCGCATCATCTTTACCTCATCCACCTCCGGCATCTACGGCAACTTCGGTCAGGCCAACTACGGCATGGCCAAGCTCGGCCTGTACGGGTTGACCCGCACGCTGGCGGTTGAAGGGCGTAAAAACAACATCCTCGTCAACGCCATCGCCCCCACCGGTGGCACTCGCATGACCGAAGGCCTGATCCCGGCCAGTGTGTTCGATCTGCTTAAGCCCGAGTTGGTCAGCCCGCTGGTGGTGTACCTGGGCAGCGAGCAGTGTCAGGACAGCGCCGGCCTATACGAAGTGGGCGGTGGCTGGATCGGCAAAGTCCGCTGGGAGCGCAGCCTGGGCGCCGGCTTTGACCCACGCGCAGGCTTTTCACCGGAAGACGTCGCGGCGCAGTGGCAAGCCATCAGTGACTTCAGCGACGCCGTGCATCCCGCTGACAACGTCGAAGCGCTCAAGGAAATGATGGCCAATCTGCAGAAATTTGCCTGATCGCTCTTTGATCGATTAGCGGCCAGTTCGAGTGATCGAACTGGCCGTTTTTGTAGGAGGGTTATTCGCCGCGACGTAGGAACGGTCTCTGAATGAGGCAATGATTCCGTCTTCAGTTTTTCAGCCTCAACCCCGTCCGGCATCGCCCGACACGTCCTGAGAATCAACCGGTTTTCAGGAGGTTTTATGATTGGCAATTTGAGTAAGGTGCAGGAGCGGCTGAGGGTATACAGCGCTGTCCCGGACAAGCAATTTAACGTGCGCTCCGGCCTCAATCCTCAAGAGGAGGCGGTTAAGCAGAAGGTGCGTCAGTACTGGGCGGACAAGAGCATTCCTGATGTTAAAAAGCTGGAGGGCTTGAACATCAATCTGTCTGGATTTGATCCTCGTAAGACCAGTAACAGGCAACTGATGGAAATCGGCGTTCTACTGGCCGAGCAAGGAATTATCGATGGAGACCTTATTGGCTCTATGTCTAGCATCAATGTCGAGTTCGATGCGCTAGGAAACGAGATTAATATGGATAAGGAGGTCAATGCGTATGAGTTCTTCACCCAGCAATTCGATCGACTGCAGGACTCTATCAAGCAAGGCAATGAAATGGCGAGAGGCGCCGTGGTGGATCTGAATACCGCTGTTTCTGTGCTGATGGCGCTGGAGGAACATGCAAAGCGTCCTCGTGAGCGCTCATTGGTGAATATTCGCGCCTGAGGGATGTAGGTGCGGCCCGGGACACAGCCAATGTGCCCCAGGCCTTCAGCTGTTACATGGGGACGACGTAGCTTCCGGAGTAGCTGGTTGACTTAGGACTTTGTCGATTATCGATCACCAGCCGGAATGTGCCAGCACCGAACAAGCCTGATGGGTCGTACATCGGTCTAGTTATCGAAGACCAATTTCCCCCTTGAAGCTGTTGGACGAACACAGGAACTTGCCCTGAAGCGCCTGTCACGTTGAAGTGATGGGAAGTCGTCCCGCAAGTCACCGTGTACGGTCCGTAGATCACCCGCTCCTCATTCGGGTTAACGGTGCCGGCCGGGATAGCGCCTGAAATCTTGGTGCAGAAATTCAAGTTGATTGCAGCTGGTTCGGCTGTTGCTACACCAGCAAGCGACGCCAGACTTGCCACCAGAATCAGCGAGGTCAGTTTTTCTTGAACATGTTAAGAGCTCCATTAGCCATTTATTGTTGGGTATCGTCGCGCGGTGTCTCCACCTCGCCGATGACTAATGTTTAAACAGAACATCGCGTAGGAATGTCGCTAGAAATGCTGTGGGATTTTTCTGAGCTTTGTTTTTGAGAGGGAGGATGGACCATCGCAAGCATAAAGACTCTGGAAATCGTCACTGACCCCAAAGCAAAAAAAAGCCGCTGCAATCGCAGCGGCCAAATAAGACGTTGAATCCAGGAGCTTCAAAACACAACGTCGGTGACAAGGGGCAAGCACATCCTGTCCGTTCAAAAACGGCGTTCCTGCGAAGGCGTTAGGGGCTGTGCTCGGATGGCGCGAAGGTTAAGGGGTTTGCTGTCACTGAAACAGCGCGCTTTATGACATGCAGTTTTACAGCCGCAGCAACAGTAGGATGACTCCACGGGCGGCGTTGAAAGGGGCCCTTTTCCCGCATAAACCGTCGACGCACACAGCCGCGTGGCATCAATAGTTATTCCATCGGTCAGCGGTGCAGCACTTTTAATAACAGCTCTTTTGGACTGCTCACGTATTTCACACTTTGGCTGGATGCCTTGGTGGCGAGGGCGGTCATCATGGAGCTGTATAAGATGACTGATCATATTTTCAACAATGACACCGATACGAAGCCGAGTTCGCTGCTCGATCACGCCAATCACGAGGCCGAGCTGTCAGCGCTGATCGTTTCGCAACTGCGTCAGGCTCCCACTGTGCGCGAGGCTGCCAGGCAAATGCTGGCCGAACAACTTGGTCGACTCAGGCCATTTCCCAATCCCGACGCGCTTTTCATTCACAGGGAGGATGCCGGGGGAGCCGATCCCGCCCCGCTCTGTCTGACTGATGTCCTGCTACACGCCCTCATGGGGGACAGGGTTTACCTGGATGACCCACAGGCCGTTCTCTCGACGCGTAAAGATTCCTCCCATGTCGCCTATACGTTGCCGGGGTTTGGCGTTGGAGCGTTCAGGGCAATGTGCGAGGACCTGATCTCACAATTGCCCGGCTATTTGAAGTTCAGACTCAATGCGTATTGGGAAGTGGACGAGCCGACGTTCAAATCCATTCCCGGTGAAAGTGCCGTTACCGGCACACGTGAGGAAGTCTTCGGGACATTGCAGTCCTGGATTTACGGGCACGCCATTCGACTGGCCAAGGGCCGCGGCGAACTGGACGCTCAAGACGAGACCCGTCTGTTGCGTGTTGTCGGGGACACCGATGCCAACGGTCGTTATGGCCTGTCGTTGCGCACCCCGCAAGGGACACTGCTGCCCCTTGCAGGGGTTTACGCAGCGACTGCGAACGATGTCGATGTCATGCCGCTGACTGCCGATGGCAGTCATGGGGGCATCTATCTCCTCACCCCGGCGGCCGGCGTGGAGAAGTTCGCCACAGTCAGTGAAATGAGCGCCGCGCTGACACACCGTCTGGAGCAGGATGCCACTCGGTATCTGCTGGCAGGGTGCCTGTCCCTCGCCGACCAGATGTCGCTGGACAGCATCCCGGCAGGCGCCCTGCAAGTAGAATATTCGCGGCTCAAAGAAAAGCCCGCGAGCCACTGGATGACTCGCTTGCGTGAAAAACAGCTGCGCGACATCAACCATCTGCTCGCGGATGCTCCGTCGATGGACGCCGAGTTCGAGGCACGGTTGCAAATGTTCGATGACGCCAGCCGCCTTGACGATCTGGATGAGGCATTGAACGTCCGCTACCTCGCCCTGCTGGCGTTCATTCAGGAGCGACGTCTGCCCGATGGGATCAGGTTCGCTGCCGCTGAAGATCGGCATCGCTACGACAGGCTCGCCGCCGAGCAGTCACGATGTGAAGCGCTGATGCAGGCGCAGATGGCTGGCACCGAGTCGCCCGAAATCTTCGCCCGCAACGAAATCGCTGCTTATTTGATGAAGCATCTGGGCTTTACCGTTGATCCGGCAAAAGTGACGATCAATCTGCCGGACGAAATGGCGTTCGCCAGCGGGCCGCTCAACGCTGTCTACACCGATACATTGTTAGGGTTTGCCCTCAATGGCCTGCCGGAGCTCGACCTGCAACGGGGACCTAATGTCGAGGTTGATCCTGCGTATGCACACTCGCGACTGGACTTCGAGTTCATCTGCCGCTTGCTGAAAGATCTTGATCTGAAACAACGCTTCGAGAGCGAACTGGAGCGTCGTTATCGCGACCAGACCACACTGGACGCCATGGCGGCGTTGCGTGCCAGCACAATCGCCTTGAGCGCGTGGGCGGCGAAACTCCAGGGTCATCTTTCCGATCGTGGTCTCGCGTTGGTCGAGCAAGCGCAGTCGAACCTCGGCAGCAGCCGCGCCTTGAGTGTCGGTGGCCTGTATCTGAAGGGCGGCGACCGCAGACTGGAAGATGTGGTGGTCATCAGGGAGACCCACGGCGATGACGCGTTTTATGTGCTCTACGCCCCGGGACATCCGAGTGGACGCGATCTGTTCGATTTCGACAGCTGGCGCAAGTTGTCGTTTGAAGTTGGCGGCTGGACGGCCAGCGCCCGCGGGGCCCAGTACCTGCTGGATCAGACCGTGGTTAATGCCGACCAGCACGTGGTGCCCTACATTGAAAGCCTTCGGTTGAAGCCTTCAGCCTGGAATGTTGACAGTGTGCTGTTCGTCACCGTCAACGCTTCCTCCTTCACTGAGGCGATGTCGAGCTTGAGTCACTACAAGATCGAGCAGATGCTGACCCGCAATCGAATCGTCTCCAGCGCTCGTGCGCCACACATCACCCGGCAGGATCGGATGGCGGCGGTGGTGTTGGAACAGCGGGTCTCGGCGCTGCAGAAAGCCTATGACAGTTTCGGCGTCATTCCATGGCGCGCCGCTGCCCGTCAGGAGTGCGAGCGCTTGATCGACAAGCATCTGAAGGCCTCTGGAGTACCGGGGCGCATCGACCCGGACACCGTGTTTTTTGATCTGGACGGCAGCACGGGCGATGGGGAGCCGGATTTTGGGCGGTACACGACGCTACGGTGCCTGACCGACCTGTTCATGGTGGGTTACTCGGAAGAAGACTATGCCTTCGCCCCCGATGCCGCTGTGTATTCCTCCATTGGCCAGGATGTGTCCGCGCTTTCGGGGGCGTTCGTGGATGAAATGATCCGCGGGTCCAATTATGCCGATGAGTACATCGCCGAGTTGCGCCGGCATACGCAAGGGCTGACCAACTCGCCGCCACCCAGGGTTCGCGCTCTCTTCGCGCGCAAGACACATTATGAGCTGCGCCGTGACGCGCTGACCGAATACATCGCAGGCCGGCTGACTCCCGATCAGTACATGTGGCTTGTCAGAATGGCCTCAAGCCTGGACAGCAGCATTGTCGGTAACACGGCCCAGACGCCTGGATCTTTCCATCTGCTGATGATGGAGCACAAAGCCTTTGCCGGCATCTACGTTTTCAAACCGGCCCAGGACAATGCCCGGCTGGGAGCATGGGTCTACACCCCAGGGGCGCCGGACGGCCATCTGTTTCGTCAGGAAGAAGACGTCGTGCGCTCCGTTGCGCGGCCAGGCATGAGTCGTTATTACTATGATCGGGTCCCTTACAGAGCCCAGCGCATCATTGGCTCGCTCATGCAAAAGCTCGAGATGTCATCGGTGATAGATGGCAATCCGTACATGGTCAGCCATTCAACTCCGATCAAAAGCCTGGAAGGGCTGCACGGTATCGCCGTGCAGCACTTGATCGTTGATATTGATGCCCAAACCGAGAGCGTTGCCGAACGACGCTTGCTCAACACGTATACATTCATACGTAAATACGGCGGTTATCTGGCTGACCTTAACCCGATGACTAAGCTGGTGTGGACGGCCCTGCACGCTGCGGTGGATCTGTATCGCGGCGTTCAGGCTTACCAGGATGGCGACCGAGCGCGCGCGCGGGGCTATTTCGCCAAAGCGGCCTTCGGTGCATTCAAGGCAGGCAGACAGGCACGATCGATCCGCAAGGCCGAAAAGTTGAAACAACTGGAAAAGGCGAAGAACAGCTCTGGGTCGCTGGCTCGCTCCTGATGTTCAGTGCAGCGCGCCCATACCGGGCAGCTGAACCAGACGCTGAGTGAGCCGCACCCGTTGAACCGGGTCATCACTCAACATCAATGCATGCTCCAGGTCGAACCGTTCGGCCTGCGGGCATTCCAGCTGCCGGTACAGGCTGGCGCGGGCGAGGTAATCGCTGGTGTTGGCCTGGCCCAGTTCCATCACCCGGGTCGCGTCTTTGAGGGCGGCGATCAAATCGTCGTTTAGCTGATGCAGATACCGCAGGTTTCGCGACAGCCGCTGCAGCATCGCCGCTGGGGTCGCGGTTTTCATGTGCTCGGCCTTGAGCGGCATGTCCGCGCCAAACTGACGCAGCAACAATTCCCGCCAGTCTTTGGGGTAGAGCCTGCGTCCGCCACAAGGGTCCAGCGTATGGTCGGCACCGGGCACACGCAGCAGAAAATGCCCCGGGAAGTTCACGCCTTCCAACGGAATCTCCAGTCGCTTCGCTATTTCCAGCGCAACCAGCGCCAGCCCCAGAGGTTGGCCGCGACGACGTTCAAGGACCTTGTGAATCAAGGCAGCCTGGGGTTTAGGCTGAGCAGCATCGTCTTGCTGAAATCCCAGCGTCGCCAGTTGCCGCAGCAAGGGCTGGGCTAGCTCTGTGGCCGGCAACAAAGGAAGCGCCGCGCCGACGCTGCGTTGCAGAGCGGTGAGCTCGTCGCAGATGACCTTAAAGTCAACCTGGCTGTCGTGCTCAGTGGCGATCCATGAAGCCGCTTCGAAGGTAGACGGCGGGGTCCGTTCTAGACAGGCAAGGCATTGCTGGCGCGGATTCATCGACTTCTCCGGCAGGATAAGACGGCTGAGAAGAATAAACGGGATGACTCTGTTTTATCCCTGGCCGCTGCCTTCGTCCAGCGTTGATTGATCGCGCGCGGCCAACGGCAGTCCGTCGTCCGGATCCGCCCGGGGCCGGCCTTCTTTTTTTCAACCAGCGCCTATACTCGCCAGTACGAAAAAGGGGAGCAGTGCCCATGTTCGCTCTCATGCAAAGCTCACGCGTGCAATCACTGCACATGATGGTTGAGCCGCGCACCGGCCTGAAGGCGGTGATCGCGATCCACAGCAGCCAGAAAGGTCCGGCAATGGGGGGCTGTCGCTACCTCTCCTATCCAAATGAAGAGAGTGCCATCGAAGACGCCATCCAGCTGGCCAGGAACATGAGCTACAAAGCCGTACTGGCCGGATTGTCACTGGGCGGTGGAACGGCAGTGATCATGCAGCCCGCCCACGTGCCTGATCGGGCTGCCTTGTTCGAGGCGTTCGGGCGATTCGTGCAATCCCTCGACGGCCGTTACGTCACGGCCATGGACAGCGGCACGTCGCGAGAGGACATGGACTGCATCGCCCAATTCACCCCGCACGTCACCAGCACCACGGCCGTCGGCGACCCGTCTGCGCACACTGCGCTGGGGTTGTACGCCGGGATCCGTACCACGGCCATGGCAAGGCTGGGCAGCGAAAACCTGGAAGGTCTGCGCGTGGCGATTCAGGGGCTGGGACATGTGGGTTACGCCCTCGCGGAGCAGTTGCATGCGGCGGGCGCCGAGTTGCTGGTGGCTGATCTGGACAGTGGCAAGGTGCAACTTGCCATGGAGCAGTTGGGCGCCAAGCCGATTGCCAGCGAAGCGCTGCTCAGCACCCCTTGCGACATCCTTGCGCCGTGCGGGCTGGGCGGCGTGCTCAACAGCCACAGTGTGACCAAGTTGCGTTGTGCCGCCGTCGCGGGTGGCGCCAATAACCAGTTGAGCTGCGCTGCGATTGCCGACCAACTGGAAGCCCGCGGCATTCTGTATGCACCGGATTATGTGATCAACTCCGGCGGCCTGATTTATGTCGCCCTGCATCACCAGGGACAAAGCCCGGGCAGCATTACCGCGCATCTGACGCAAATCGGCACCCGGCTGACCGAGGTGTTCGCCCATGCGCAAGCTGAAAAGCGCTCACCCGCACGGGTCGCAGATGAGCTGGCAGAGCGGCTGCTGGACACGGACTGAATCGTTTCGGTGGCAAGCCGGCCTTCAACTGGCTGCAGCCGAAGTTGCGGGCCTGATTACTCTGTCGGCTCCGCCGCGGGTGCCAGCTCGTTGAGTGCCAGGGCATTGCTTTTGAACGCGGCAGCGAAGACGGCGCGGTTTTTTGCCATGAAAATACTGGCGTCTTCGGCGTGTTTTTCGGAGAGCCCGGCGACGTTCTTCATCAACACATCGGTGAGCAGTTCTGCCAGTTCCAGCATCTGATCATGGGCATCGGCGAGTTTGCGGTCCACGAACGTAGTCTCCAAATCACGGGTACTGCGGTAAAGGGTTTCAACAGCCATTGTTGGCCTCGTCGTCATTTCCAGAGTTGTAAGGGATCAGCCCGGGCGCTCAACGCTTCGGCCGACGGATGATGCAAAGACAGCGTGCTCCGTCTTTTTACTGTTTATTTATACAGTGCGCAGCATAGGTGAATCGCCGCAGCTTGGGTAGGGGGTGGGCGCTCACTTTTTTGCCTAGCGTGGCCTTGCGACAACTGGTCACGTTCTCAACCTTAGCCGATGGCCCTATTAATGCTTGCCTTCGGATACCTCGCGCACGAGCAAACCGTCATGCGCGGGGAGCATCATCCGGTCCGGGTCACCCAAGGAAGCACATCGTGAACATCAATGCGGCCATAGCCCTGCGTCGACAGATCCACCGCTGCTCTGAAGCGCAGCGCTCGTTATGAACAATTTTGGTTTGGTCAGGGGAGGTAAGGGATGGCGGGTGTGAAATGGGCAGATCGGATGCGGGCCAGGCTGCATGGCGGTGCCAACAGCCTGGGCAATTTGGCCGTTGAAGCGTTTCACTATCTGGCGCTGTTCGGTATCGGGGCGGTTACCGCTTACGCCGCGATAAAAGCCTTCATTGGCATGCTCGGGCAAGAATACATCGCCGTGGACGATATTTTGCTGCTGTTCATCTACCTCGAACTGGGCGCGATGGTCGGGATTTATTTCAAGACCAACCACATGCCCCTGCGCTTCTTGCTCTACATCGGGGTGACCGCGTTGATTCGCTTGCTGATCAGTGACGTGTCGCACCACAAAGCGCCGGATTTGGGGATTATCTACGTCTGTGGTGGCGTGCTGTTGCTGGCATTCTCGATTCTGGTGGTGAGGTATTCTTCGTCGAAGTATCCGTCGGTGCAGGAGAAAGTGGAGTAGGGACGGGATGAGTCCTTATTGTTAAGGACTCATTCAAAGTTTGTCTGGCGTAGTTCCTGGCGTTTGGTATGCATGTAGTTGTCAGCCGCCGCCGAGGACTGGTGACAGGGGCGTGGCGACGGCCTTTCCCATCCATACGCATCACCAGACGGGCCTGGATTACTTCCTGACCTTTTTCATGATTTCTTCAATCATCTTGAGCGTATCCGAGCCGCGGCCTTCGATAAGTTCGACATAAAAATTGCTGTAAGCTTCAGAAAGATCGCGATATTTTCGGAGGTTTGATTCATCCATAATTCGATGGCCTGGTATGTCTCGTGCTTCGACCTGGGTATTAATCTCACCTCGCTCGGCGGCCGATATTAAAGGCTCCATATGCTCATACAAAGCGAGTGCTGCCGGTTCCTTTTCTTTATACCGTTCTAATTGCTTGCGTAACTCGATTGCGGTCTGTCTCAACGCCTGAATGTCCATGCTCAATCCTGATCGCCGATTTCGCTCGCTACAGACTTTAGCTGATCGCCGTTATCTGCGGTCGTGATTCTCGTGATATTGGCAAGGTGCTATAGCGAGTGCGACTTTGCGTGGGAGAGCTTTAGCGCGCAGTGCATGCCATTGTTTGCAATCAACTCACTGCTCTCCGGTGGCCATCCTCCCCCAACCCCATAAAAAATGCCCCGTCTCAACGGGGCATCTTCATGTGCAAAGAACGGTCAGTTCACCCACACCCCAACATGGTAATGCCAGCCATCGCCTCGGCTTTCCCAGTACGGATGTTGATAGCGATAGCCCGGCCGTATTGCTTCCCAGTGGCCGTGCTCGGCGACGTAGCGGTTCCCGTTCCAGCGCCAGTAGCCGCGGGACCAGACGTAGCCCGGACGCGGCGCCGGTTCTTCTTCGATGACGCGCACGGGCGGCGCTTGCGGGGCGACGACTTCGACGTATTCGGCGCGCGGCGCGGGTCGGTCTACGACTCGCCGCTCGTGCACCACTCTTTCTTCCACGCACCCGGTCGCCAGGGCCAGCGCGCCAATCAGCGCTATGTATCGTAGAGACATATCGTCACCTCAGACTTGTCCAGACTCTGCTGCTCGCCGTTTTGTTGTGTCACGGGGCAGCCGGCTTGCTACAGGTTTGTTGTAACAGGTGCTTTCTGTCTGGGGGCTGAATCGGCGGGACTTACAGGGGAGCAGGCGATCGTCGGCGGGTGGCAGGGCGCATCGGGATTCACGTAACGAAGAGGCTGCGCTGGCGAGGCGATAGATATCACCTCACTCCAGGCGCATCAAAATTCAGATGCCGGCAGTCAGCTGCGGACGGCGGAGGAAGCTGGCTCGAGTGGGCGGTGGCGAGAGTTGCTTGAGGTCGCCGTCGGTCATGGCTGCCAGGATCTTGATGGCGCTATGGCCCTGTTCGATGGCGATGCCGAACTGAATGCTTTCGATTAAACGACGCAGACGCTTGGGCGAGTTGCGTTGCTCGGCACTGAGCAGGCGTTTGGCGACCACACCTGACTCATTCGACAGCGTCAGCATGATGGTCCCGTCAAGGCCCTGGATGCTCAGGTTGACCCGGTAGTCGGGATGGAAGGCGTCGGTGATCAGTTGAAAAGGGTTGTCCATGGCCTGTTACCTGTTAACGATCTGCATAAATTGACTGGGGGTGAATCCCTTTAGTTCGCGAAGCCGATCAACGGTTAATGATTCCTGCCTTGGCCGCTCTCGCTGAAGTCGCGGTGATATCCATAAGTGGTCCGTTGAAACGTCGTCTCATTGGGCGAGTCACTGCGTCCGAAGCCAATAGGTCTGCGGCGTGCAGGTGAGGTGTAAGCTCGACGATACAAAGCTTGCAGGGTTTGGGCCACAAGGGACGAAAGGCGCGGATGCTCCCAGTAGGCGGACCGCAAGGCCCTGAATCGAGAAGCAGGTCACTGTTTGGGCGGTCCATCTTGTACTGGCCAACTGCTTGGCCAATTCCCACTCGGCACCATTTGCGCGCCTCATGCGTTCTTTGTGTGCGAAAGGTTGGTGGGTGAACACGCCGCATGTTTAGCGCAGCTCACAGGGCGAGCGCTTGGCGCTTGATGAGCACGCGAAAAAAGGGGCGGGCCCGTTTCCCGGCCCGCCCCTCGTTCAGCAGTTCAGAGCTTCAAGGCTGCTGCATCAGCCGTGCAACGCTTCATCCTTCTCGAGAAATTCTTCTTCGAGCAACGCGTCAGCACTGACGGGCTCGTCATCCAGATCGCTTTCAATCACCGGAGCCGCGCCTCGTTTGTTGCCGCGCAGTTTTCCGAAAAGATGCTCCAGGGCGTGGTCCAGTTTGACCGCCGCTCCATCCACTGCCTGATCGATCGAATCGGCCTTGTGGGTAACGGAAATGGGTTGGTGTCCTTTTGGCCGGGCTTCCATCTGGCAACGGATGTCGTGCGGGCCGGGCTTGTCGCCGTTTTCGTCGTTGATGTGGACTTCAACGCGGGTCAGATCCTCTTCGTATCGTTCGAGCGTAGTTTCAACCGTGGTTCGTACCCACTCCTCCAGACGGACGCTGTTTTCGATGTGGTTATCGCTGTTGACCTGGATTTGCATAGTTCTTCCCTTACTTTGGCTTGCTCGGGAGAGTCTGGACGAGGTGTTTTTCGTCTGCCCTCATTCACAGTGTTGGCGCCGATCCACGAACAATTCAACCCCTTGGAACCGAGAATATATTTCGCCAATGCGGGAACTCGACCGGCAAGTCCATTTTTACTGGGCTGAGCCTTTTCACGGCCTCATTTCAGGCGCTGCAGATTTGTTGCGAGATTCGTCGGAGATCTTTTGCGCATGAGAATATTTATCATTAATATCGCGCCTCGCATCCTTCCCAACCTCGTGCCACAACCATGATCGATCCGCCTCCGTCCTCGAACTCAACGTGTCAGGACCTCGACCACGAGGCGCCGAAGGCTGCACGCGCGCGGTTTCTGGAGGTTTTTCTGTCCCAGCGTCCGCAAATGGAGGCGCTGGTGAGCCGAAGAGTGGGTTGCCGGGCGACGGCGGCCGACCTGGTGCAGGACCTGTTTCTCAGGTTCTGGCGGCGTCCGCTGGTGCAGGTCGAGGAGCTCAACACGTACTTGCTGCGCTGCGCTGGCAATATCGCCATTGACCATCTGCGCAATGAGAGCACCCGCGCCCGGCTCAGCGACGAGCTGCTGCCTGACGCGCATCGGCCCGAGACTGACGAACCTCAGGCGGCGCTGGAGGCGAGCAACGATCTGCGCCATATCGAAACGGCGTTACGCGGATTGCCGGAGAAAACCCGGCAGATCTTTCTGCTCAACCGTATCCACGGGCGCAAGTACGCCGAAATCGCGAAGGCCATGGGCCTTTCGCAGAGTGCCGTGGAGAAGCACATGATGCGCGCCCTCCAGACCTGCAAGGCGAGCGTCAATCAGGACGTTGCTCGGGATTTGCCCCTGGGTGGGAAATCCGGGGGCGTGCGTCGATGAACTCAGTTCCTCATCCGAATGCCGATCCTCACACCGTGGCCCTGAGCTGGCTCAGCGTGTTGCACAACCAACCGACGGTCGCCGATCAGGCGCGTTTCAGCCGTTGGCTGCACGCCGATCCTGCCCATGCCGAGGCGTACGCTCAGGCACAAGTACTGTGGGAACTCAGCGAAGAGCCTGCCGCCACCCTGGCCGGCGAAGACACCATCGCGCTCGATGCCTTGCTGCGAAAAATGGACGCGCCCACGCCGCGAAGGCTGCCGCGCTGGGGATCGGCGCTGGCGATGGCGGCGTGTCTGGTGCTGATGGTGAGCGTCGGGCTTGGCTGGAATCCGCAGCGCTGGGCGGATGATCTTGCCGCCGACTATGTGTCGGAGCCTGGACAGGTCCGGACCGTGACCCTGGCCGACGGCTCGCAGGTGACGATGGACGCCGACAGCGCGATCGCCGTGCATTTCGACGCAGGTGAGCGGCACGTCGAGTTGCGCCGTGGCGCTGCATTCTTTCAAGTCACCCACACCGGCGAGCCGTTTGTGGTCGATGGCGGACGCGGGGAAACCCGGGTGCTGGGCACGCAGTTCGAGGTGCGCCTGCAGCCTGCCGGTGCGCAAGTCACCGTACTTTCCGGGCGCGTTGGGGTGAAGGCTGCCGCCGATGCGCCGCAGCAGATCCTGACGGCAGGTCAGCGGGCCCGTTATGACCGTGAGCGAACCGGCGAGCCGCAGCCTGTGGACAGCGAAAGCCAGTTGGCCTGGCGTCAGGGCTGGCTCAATTACGCCCGCACACCCCTCGCTGATGTGATCAACGACCTCAACCGTTATTACCCGGGCCGGATCATTTTGCTTAACGATCAGCTGGCGGCGAAGACTGTCAGCGGCAGCTTCCCCAGTCGCGATCCGCTGGCTGTGCTGGCGGCGTTGAAATCCGTCGTGGGTTTTGAGCAGTACGAAGCGCTGGGGCGGGTAATTGTGATCCGCTGATCAACAGCGAGTGGTTGGCGTGTGTCGCATTCAAACGGGGTTGAACGATGTGAGAAGCTGGTGTGGCGTTTCGGTGGTGGCGGTCTGGAGCGCATGCGCTCAGGCAGCCGTGCCCGCCTACAACTTTTCGATCCCGGCCAAACCGCTGCCGCAAGCGCTCAGGGATTTCAGTCGAGTGACAGGGCTTGGGGTGATTTATACCCAGGATGCGCCCTACGCGGTCGATGCTCCTGCGTTGATCGGCTCGTTCAGTGCGGAACAGGCGTTACGCATTCTGCTGGGAACGTCCGCTCTCACATTCCGCCGCGCCACCGACGACACTTTTACGCTGCAGTCCCGGCCCGCTGAGGGCGCGGTCTCCCTTGGCGCAACGCAGATCGATTCCACACGCACCAGCGGCTACCGCTATCAGCTGCCAGCCGAGACATCGGTGATGCGCAGCGCCACGCCACCGCTGGAAAACCCGCAGGCGGTCAGTGTCGTCCCCGCGCAAGTGCTCAACGACCAGGCGCCGCGCAACCTCGACGATGCGCTGGCCAACGTGAGTGGCGTGACCCAGGGCAACACCCTCGGCAGCACCCAGGACACGCTGATGAAACGCGGGTTTGGCGACAACCGCGACGGTTCGATCATGCGCGATGGCATGCCGGTGGTGCAGGGCCGCAACCTGAATGCCACGGCCGAGCGCGTCGAAGTCCTCAAAGGTCCGGCGTCTCTGCTGTATGGCATTCAGGACCCCGGCGGGGTCATCAATGTGGTCAGCAAGCGCCCACAGTTGCAGTCGGCCAACGCCCTCACGGCCCGGGGTTCAAGCTACGGCGCAGGCAAGAACGGCAGCGGCGGAACATTTGACAGCACGGGCGCCATCGGCGGCGCTGAAGGGGCGTCGACCGGGCTGGCGTATCGCTTGATCGTTGACCACGAAGACGAAGATTACTGGCGCAATTATGGCGTGCACCGTGAATCGTTGGTGGCGCCGTCGCTTGCCTGGTATGGCGATGACACCGAAGTGCTGGCGTCCTACGAGCACCGGGAATTTCTCTCGCCGTTTGATCGCGGCACGGCGATCGATCCGCGTACCAACCGTGCGTTGAACATGCCCGCGACCCGCCGTCTGGACGAGCCGTTCAACAACATGGAAGGGCGCTCGGATCTGTATCGATTCGAGCTCGACCACACGTTCAACGACACCTGGAAAGGCCACCTCGGTTACAGCTACAACCGCGAGACCTACGACGCCAGCCAGGTGCGGGTGACCGCCGTCGACCCGGCAACCGGCACGCTGACCCGCTCCATCGACGGCACCGGCAACGCCCTGAGCACCGATCGCTTCACCACCCTCACCTTGAGCGGCGACACCTCGCTGGCCGGCATGCGGCACGAGGTGCTGATCGGCGTTGATGACGAATACCGCAAAGTCGCGCGCGGTGAACTGATCCGCCAGAAAAGCCAAAGCACGTTCAGCTATGTGAATCCGGTGTATGGCCAGGAAGCGGAGGGCACTCAGGTCAGTGCGGCGGACAGCCATCAGCTCGACATCCTGCGCAGCGACTCGGTGTTTGCTCAGGACTCCGTGCACCTCACCGATCGCTGGATTTTCGTCGCGGGTGCGCGCTATCAAGTGTTCGACCAGCAGGCCGGTAAAGGCGAGCCGTTCATGCGCAATACGGATTTGAACGGGCAGAAGTGGATTCCGCGAGCGGGCCTCGTTTACCGCTACAGCGATGAGCTGTCGGTGTATGGCAGTTACACCGAAGCGTTCAAGCCCAACTCCAGCATCGCCGCGCTGGCGGGCGGCACCGTGCTGGATTCGGCGACCCTGCCCGAAGAATCGAAGGCGTGGGAGCTGGGCGCCAAGTGGGATGCTTGCGATGGCATCAGTGCGACGCTGGCGCTGTTCGACATCCGAAAGCGCAACGTTTTGGTGGCGAATTTTGACTCGCTAACGGCAGAAACCGTGTATACCACGGCGGGGCAGGTGCGCTCGCGGGGTATGGAGCTGGACGTCAGCGGGCAGCTTTCGGAACGCTGGAGCCTGATTGGCGGTTATGCCTTTACCGACGCCTGGATGGTTGAGGACCCGACCCTGAAGGGCAACCGCTTGCAGAATGTGCCCCGGCACAGCGGTTCGGTCTCAGCGGTGTACGATTTTGGCGCGGTGTTGGGCGCCAGCCGGCTGCGAGCGGGCGCAGGCGCCCATTACGTCGGCGACCGTGCAGGCAATCCCGACAATGACTTTGACCTGCCCGGCTACACCGTCGCCGATGCGTTCGCCACCTACGAAATCCGACTGGACGGGCAAAAAGTGAAGTTTCAGCTGAACGTGAAAAACCTGTTCGATCGCACCTATTACAGCTCGGCGGTGAGCCGTTATTTCGTGTCGCTGGGGGATTCGCGGCAGGTGGTGATGGCGACGACGCTGGAGTTTTAACGCGACTGAAACGCCGCCCGGTACTCACTTGCCGTTGCGCCGACTGACTGTTTGAACCGGTTGCTGAAGTGGCTGGCACTCGCGAAGCCGCATTCCAGGGCAATCTCGCCAAACGGCTTGCGCGTCGAACGCAGCAGTTCCCGGGCGCGGTTGAGGCGTCGGGCGAGCAGGTATTGATGGGGCGGCAGGCCGAAGCTTTCGCGGAACATCCGTGCGAAATGGTATTCCGACAGCGCGCACATGCCCGCCAACTGGCCAAGGCTCAAGGGGTCGGCAAGATTCAGCTCGATGAACTCCACCAACTGACGACGCAGATGCGGCGCCAGTCCGCCCTTCAAGCGCAACCCTTCGCGAAATCCCACCTGGCGCAGGACCATATGATCGAGCAGCTCATGGGCCAGGCTGCTGGTGAGCATGCGTTCGCCCGGCTCGCTCCAGTCCATGCGGATCAGGCGATGAAAGCGCTCGGCCTGCAGCGGATCATCCAGAAACGTGTGCTCCTGCAACGCCAGCTGACGCGGCTCGCGGTCCAGTAGCGTGACGCAGTTAAGGGCGAACTGTTCGGGGCTGATGTACAGATGCGCCAGACGGATTTCCCCGTTCACCACCCAGGAAGACTGGTGGCCGGCCGGCAGCGTGCAGATCTTGTCGGGGGCGCCTTTCTTGTCCGGTTGATCGCGGCGGAACGTCCCGGTGCCGCCGTCGATGTAGCACGACAGCGTGTGGTGAGTCGGCGCGTGGTAGTTCTGCGCGTCATGACGGTTGTTCCATAACGCCGCCATCACCCCGTCGCCCAGGGGTGCGCACTTCTCCAGTTGCGCGTGGGGCGAGCTGTTCAGGGATTGAAAAACCTGGATGGTTTCGAGTGACGACATGGGGACTCCTCTACGCCTCGCATCCTACTCCGAGCGCTGCCCCCTGCCAGCGGGGTGACGATCAAATGCGCAAGTTTCTGCAAGTGAGCGCAGACCGGCGCCGCCAGACTGAGCCTTCACTGGGGAGCCTGACATGAACATCACGTTGTATTTGCTGACCGTTTTGATCTGGGGCACGACCTGGATTGCCTTGAAACTGCAACTGGGCGAAGTCGCCATCCCGGTGTCGATCGTCTACCGCTTCGGCCTCGCGGCGCTGATCATCTTCGCCCTGTTGCTGGCGACCGGGAAACTGCAGAAGGTCAATCGTCGCGGGCAGCTCATCTGTCTGGCACAAGGGCTTTGCCTGTTCTGCGTCAATTTCATGTGTTTTTACACGGCCAGCCAGTGGATCCCGACCGGCCTGGTGGCGGTGGTGTTTTCCACCGCGACACTGTGGAACGCGCTCAATGCGCGGATCTTTTTCAAGCAGAAAATCGCGCGCAACGTGGTGATGGGCGGCACGCTGGGGCTGATCGGCCTGGCGTGTCTGTTCTGGCCGGAGTTGGCCGGGCACAGCGCCAGTCGCGAGACCTTGATCGGCCTGGCGCTGACCTTGCTCGGCACGTTGTGCTTTTCGGCGGGAAACATGCTTTCCAGTCTGCAACAGAAGGCCGGGCTGCGTCCGCTGACCACCAACGCTTACGGCATGTTGTATGGGGCAACCATGCTCTGTGTGTATTGCGTGCTGAGCGGTACGCCGTTCTCCTTTGAGTGGAACGCCCGGTACATCGGCTCGTTGCTGTACCTGGTGATCCCGGGCTCAGTGATTGGATTTACCGCGTACCTCACCCTTGTCGGCCGCATGGGCCCCGAGCGCGCGGCGTACTGCACGGTGCTGTTTCCGGTGGTGGCGTTGAATGTGTCGGCGTTTGCCGAAGGCTACCAATGGACCGCCCCGGCGCTGATGGGGCTGGTGTTGGTGATGGCCGGGAACGTGCTGGTGTTCAGCAAACCGAGGGTGGTTGTGGCGGTGGGTGCGAAACTGGCGTGAGAGGCTGGCTGGCGCGGAGCGCCGGGAGCGGCACTCCAACGGGGACCGTGGGAACGATCACGTCAGAAAACCTGTGGGAGCCGGCTTGCTGGCGAATGCGGCAGGCCAGACGCCTGAGGGGGGAATGGTCTGACGCGTTCGCCAGCAAGCCGGCTCCTACGGTTCGTCAATAGCCGGACGGAAGCGAAGCGCCGGGAGCGGCATTCCAACGGGGACCGTGGGAACGATCATGGGGTATCTCGTCCGGTCAAAAGTGCGGCTCAGCCTTTCCACACCTGCGCATTCACCAGGTCCTGCGGTTTCTCGCCCAGCAGCGCGGCGCGCAGGTTGGCGCAGGCGCGGTCGGCCATGGCCTGGCGAGTTTCGTCAGTTGCCGAACCGATGTGGGGCAGCGTTACTGCATTGTGCAGGGCGAACAATGGCGATTCAGACAGCGGCTCTTTTTCGTAGACATCCAGACCGGCGCCGCGAATCGTGCCGTCCTGCAGCGCTTTGATCAGCGCCGGTTCGTCGACGATCGGGCCGCGGGCGATGTTCACCAGAATTGCGCTCTTCTTCATCAGCGACAGCTCGCGGGTGCTGATCAAATGCGTGGTCTTTTCGCTGAGGGGCACCACCAGACAGACGAAGTCCGACTCGGCCAGCAATTGATCCAGCGTACGGAATTGCGCACCCAGTTCCTGTTCGAGTGCGGTCTTGCGGCTGTTGCCGCTGTACAGAATCGGCATGTTGAAACCCAGACGACCGCGTCGTGCGACCGCCGCGCCAATGTTGCCCATGCCCACGATGCCCAGCGTCTTGCCGTAGACGTCGGTGCCAAAATGCGGCGCCTCGATGCTGCGTTTCCAGTGGCCGGCTTTGGTGTAGGCATCCAGTTCGGCGACCCGGCGGGCGCTGCTCATGATCAGCGAGAAGCCCAGGTCGGCGGTGCTTTCCGTCAGCACGTCGGGGGTGTTGGTCAGCATGATGCCGCGTTCGGTGAGGTAGCCGACGTCGTAGTTGTCATAACCGACCGAAATGCTCGACACCACTTCCAGCTGCTTCGCGCCCTCCAATTGCTCGCGCCCCAGCTTGCGACCGGCGCCGATCATGCCGTGGCTGTGGGGCAGGGCTTCGTTGAACTGCGCGTTCAGATCACCCTTTTTGGGGTCGGGGATGATCACGTTGAAGTCTTGCTGCAGGCGCTCGGCCATTTCCGGGGACACGCGGCTGAAGGCAAGGACGGTCTTTTTCATCGGAGAGCTTCTCTCGGCAGTTCAGAAGGGCATTGCGTAGCACGCTAACATTCTTGCCGAGGGATTGGCAGGGTCACCGCCGTAGCGCGTGGATGATGATTAAACCGTCTCCGGCAACACATGGGTCTGCAGGTCCGCTTCATGGGCGGCCATGATTTCCGGCAGCGAGCCGCGCAGGTACTCGACCCAGGTTTTGATCTTCGCATCCAGGTACTGCCGCGACGGGTAGATCGCGTACAGGTTCAGCTCGTGGGAACGGTACTGCGGCAATACCCGCACCAGCGAGCCATTGCGCAGGCCTTCGATGGCCGAGTAGATCGGCAGAATCCCGATGCCCATGCCGCTGCTGATCGCCGCTTGCATGGCGTCGGCCGAATTCACCAGAAACGGCGAGTTGCCAATGGTCACGGTTTCCTGGCCTTCGGGGCCGTCGAACGCCCACTTTTCCAGCGGGAACACCGGGCTGACCAGGCGCAGGCAGGCATGATTGAGCAAATCAGCCGGCCGGTGCGCCATGCCGAACGCCTTGATGTAGGCGGGCGAGGCGCAGACGATGCTGTAGGTGATGCCCAGTCGCTGGGACACGAAGCCCGAGTCCGGCAGCTCGCTGGCGAGCACGATGGACACGTCGTAACCCTCTTCCAGCAAGTCCGGGACGCGGTTGGTCATGGTCAGGTCGAAGGACACGTCCGGGTGATTGCGCCGGTAGCGGGCAATCGCGTCGATGACGTAATGCTGGCCTACGCCGGTCATCGAATGGACTTTCAGCTGCCCGGCCGGGCGCGCATGGGCGTCGCTGGCTTCGGCTTCCGCTTCTTCCACATAGCCGAGAATCTGTTCGCAGCGCAGCAGGTAACGCTTGCCCGCTTCAGTCAGGGCGATGCGTCGCGTGGTGCGGTTGAGGAGTCGGGTTTGCAGGTGGGCTTCGAGGTTGGAGACGGCGCGCGAAACGTTTGCGGTGGTGGTGTCCAGTTGAGCAGCGGCAGCGGTGAAGCTGCCCGCTTGCGCCACGCAAGTGAAAGCGCGCATGTTTTGCAGAGTGTCCATTGGCCGTTCTCAGGTGAGATAGCAAATTGTGACATGAAGTAACTGATCCATGTCAGCCATACCAGAGGATTATCTCCTGTTCGGTAACAAAGATTCGCAGAAGTCCCGGCTTATCGCCGGACTAGACGCCCCCTAGAATCGCCGCATCATCGATTCCCCCTCATTCAGGTAATTGCAGCAGTGCCGCGTCGTCTCGTCAGAGGGCTCAAGCCCCTCAGTGTGTGGGCTTTAACGTTACTCATCAGCGGCTGCATCGGAACTGGCGGAATTGCCCCACAAGGCACAGCGTTGTCACCCGACGCGCTGGCCACCGACGACGCCATCAAGGCGGCCGACAAAGACGCCCACTGGCCGGCCGGTCAGTGGTGGCGCGCCTATGGCGACGCACAACTCAATCGCTGGATCGAACTGGCCGCGCTGGGCAGCCCCAGCCTGGCGATCGCTGCCGCGCGGGTGCGTCAGGCCAAGGCCATGGCGGGTATCGCAGAGTCGGCGGAATCCCTGCACATCTCCGGCGATAGCACCTTGAAACGGCACAACTGGCCGACGGATCAGTACTACGGCCCGGGTGAGCTAGCGAACACCAGCACGTGGGACAACAACGCGTCGCTGGGCCTGAGTTATTCCCTTGATCTGTGGGGCCAGGAAAGCAATCACTCTGAACAGGCGCTGGACATGGCGCACATGAGCGCAGCCCAGGAACGTCAGGCGCAACTGGAATTGCAGGACAACATCGTCCGTGCGTACATCCAGCTGTCGCTCAATTACGCCCAGCGTGACATTGCCGAAGCGACCCTCGCGCAACAGCAGCAGATCGTTGATCTGGCCCAGCGTCGTCTGAAAGGCGGCATCGGCACCCACTTCGAAGTCAGCCAGGCGGAAACCCCGCTGCCCGAAACCCATCGTCAGATTGACGCGCTGGACGAGGCGATTGCCCTGAGCCGCAATCAGATTGCGGCGCTGGCGGGCAAAGGCCCGGGCGAAGGCGCACGTCTGCAGCGCCCGGCGCTGTCGCTGAACGCCGCATTGAAGTTGCCGTCGGCGCTGCCCGCCGAATTGCTCGGGCAGCGTCCGGATGTGGTCGCCAGTCGCTGGCGAGTGGCGGCGCAAGCCCGGGGCATCGATGTGGCCCATGCCGGGTTTTATCCAAACGTCGATCTGATGGGCAGCCTGGGTTACATGGCCACCGGCGGCGGCATGCTGGAATTCCTCGCCGGCAAGAAATTCAACTACAGCGTGGGCCCGGCGATCACTTTGCCGATCTTCGACGGCGGGCGTTTGCGTTCGGAACTGGGCGTGGCGTCAGCAGGCTATGACGAAGCTGTCGCTCAGTACAACCAGACCCTGGTCATGGCGCTGAAGGGCATCTCCGATCAACTGATTCGTCGCGAGTCGATGAACAAGCAACAGCAGTTCGCCGATCAATCCGTGGCCGCCGCACATAAAACCTACGACATCGCGATGGTTGCCTATAAACGCGGCCTGACCGATTACCTCAATGTGCTCAACGCGCAGACGCTGTTGTTTCATCAACAGCAGGTGCAACAACACGTCCAGGCCGAACGCCTGACCGTGCACGCAGAGTTGGTGGTGGCGCTGGGCGGCGGGTTGATGGCGGGCAATGATTCGCCTGCGCCGGAAAGGACCGCTGTGCCGAAAACGCCGGTGTCGCTGGCGGTGTTTGATCGGTGAGCCAGATGATCATTTATCGCGCAGACGGGCCCCATCGCGGGCAAGCGCGCTCCTACAGTGGAATGTGTTTGCCCGATAACGCGCGATCGGACATCGACATGGGTGGGCCTGCCGAAACACGATCCTTTGCTTACGCCGACGGGACTGCCGAAACGCGGTCACCTGTAGGAGCGCGCTTGCCCGCGAAGGCGTCGGGTCGGCCAGCACAGGTGTTGAACTGAAATGACTCACGCCCTGCAATGGTTCAAATCCCTCGAATGGCGCCGCGGCCTCAATGACTGGGCGCGCAGCGATGGCGTGACGTGGATCTACATCGGCAAGGTACTGACCGCAGCATTCCTGACCTACTGGATCGCCATGCGCCTGGAGCTGCCGCAGCCGCGCACGGCCATGATTACCGTGTTCATCGTCATGCAGCCGCAGAGCGGTCAGGTGTTCGCCAAGAGTTTCTACCGCTTGCTCGGCACGCTCGCCGGCTCGGTGGTGATGGTCACCCTGATGGCACTGTTCGCGCAGAACAGCGAGCTGTTCCTCGGCAGTCTGGCGATCTGGGTGGGCTTCTGCTGCGCCGGTGCCGCGCGCTATCGCAACTTCCGCGCCTACGGATTTGTGTTGGCCGGCTACACCGCCGCGATGACCGGACTGCCCGCACTCGCGCACCCCGACACCTCGTTCATGGCCGCCATGTGGCGGGTGCTGGAGATCTCCCTCGGCATCGTCTGCTCGACATTGGTCAGCGCCGCGATCCTGCCGCAAAGCGCCGGCGCAGCGATGCGCAACACCCTGTACCAGCGCTTCGGCACCTTCGCCCAATTCGTCATCACCGGCCTGCGCGGCGAGAGCGATCCGGCGTCGTTCGAAGCCAGCAACGTGCGCTTCATCGCCGATGCCGTGGGGCTTGAAGGCCTGCGCGCTGTCACCGTGTTCGAAGACCCGCACATGCGCCGCCGCAACGGTCGATTGAATCGCCTGAACAGCGAGTTCATGACCATCACCACGCGCTTCAACGCCTTGCATCAGTTGCTTGAGCGCTTGCGGCGACGTGGCGTGACGCCGGCTGTTCAGGCCATCGAGCCCGGCCTGGCTGCGCTGACTCGGTTGCTGGAGCCCTTCGCCGGGCGGGCGCTGACCAACTCGGATGCCGCGCTGCTCGCCAATCGGCTGAGCGTTTACAAGGCCGACCTGCCCGAGCACGTGCGCAGCCTGCGCGCCGAGTTCATCAATACGCAGCCCAGCGACGATGACCTGCTGGATTTCCATACCGCCTACGAATTGCTGTATCGCTTTGTCGACGACATGCACGACTACGCCCAGACCCATGCGTCCCTGGCCGATCACAACCATGCGCGGGAGAAGTGGGTCGAGCCGTTTGTGTCCACCACCAGTTGGCTGTCGTCGTTGGCATCGGGGGTGCGCGCGACGTTCATTCTCGGGGTTATGTCGGTGTACTGGGTGGCGACGGCCTGGCCGAGCGGTGCATCGATGACCCTGGTGTCCGCCGCCACCGTGGCGCTTTCCGCAACGACGGCGAACCCGAGGCGCATGTCGTTTCAGATGGCCTGCGGGACCTTTCTGGGTGCAGTGCTGGGGTTTTTCATCACCTTTTTCGTGCTGCCGCGCATCGATGGTTTTCCCTTGCTGTGCATGGTGCTGGCGCCGGTGTTCGTGCTCGGCACGTTCCTGACCACACGGCCGCAGTGGGTCGGCTACGGACTGGGGCTGTTGATCTTTTTCAGCATCGGTTCGGCGCCGGACAACCTCACGGTGTACAACCCCTATGCGTTCATCAATGACTACATCGCCATGGTCCTTGGCATGCTGCTGTGCGCGGCGGCGGGGGCGATCATTCTGCCGCCCAACAGTCGTTGGTTGTGGCAGCGGCTGGAAGGCAATCTGCGCCGGCAGGTGAGTTTCGCCATCAGCGCGCCATTGCGCGGGATTCGCTCCAGTTTCGAAAGCCGCACCCGTGACCTGATGCATCAGGCCTATGGCCTGGCCGCCGGCAAACCCGAGGTGCAACGCAACCTGCTGCGCTGGATGTTCGTGGTGCTGGAGATCGGCCACGCAGTCATCGAGTTGCGCCGCGAGCAGGACATTCTGCCGGTGCACCCGAGTTACGCCGAATCGCAACCGTGGCGGCAGGCGATTCGCGCCATGGGCCGCTCGCTGATTCGCCTGTTTATCCAGCCTGATCGCCACAACCTGGCGCGCAGCCTGTCGGCCGTCGATCACGCCATCGTCTGCGTGCAGAACACCGATGAGCCCTTTGCGCCGCACTTCGACACCTCGGCGCTGCGCCGGGTGAAAAGCTACCTGCACTTCATCCGCACCTGCCTGCTGGACCCGCAATCGCCGCTGGCAGGCGCCGTGCCGGAACAGGCGTCTGTGGCCTCGCCACAAGGACAACTCAATGCCTCGTGAACTCGCCTTCCACGGCGTTTACATGCCGACCGTGACCGTCATGTTTCTGGTCGCCATGGTGCTTTCCTGGGCGCTGGACCGCTTCATGTCCGGGCTCGATCTGTACCGTTTTTTCTGGCATCCGGCGCTCCTGCGTCTGAGCCTGTTCAGCTGCATTTTCGGCGCCATGGCGCTTACTGTTTACCGTTGAGGCACGTGGGTTGAGATGAAAAAGCTCTTCAGTCTGATCGCGACTTTGTTGATTCTGGCCCTGGCCATCTGGATCGGCCGGCTGCTGTGGGTTCATTACATGGACACGCCGTGGACCCGCGACGGCCGGGTGCGCGCCGACGTGATCAACGTCGCTGCCGATGTCAGCGGCGTGGTGATCGATGTGCCGGTGAAGGACAACCAGCCGGTGAAAAAAGGTGACCTGTTGATGCAGATCGACCCCGAGCATTATCAGCTGGCGGTGAAGCAGGCCGAGGCGATGGTGGCGTCGCGCAAAGCGACGTGGGAGATGCGCAAGGTCAACGCCAATCGGCGCAAGGACATGGACGCCCTGGTGATCTCCGCCGAGAGCCGCGAGGACGCCAGCAACGTTGCCACCTCTGCCCAGGCGGATTATCAGCTGGCGGTCGCGCAACTCGACGCTGCGCAATTGAACCTGCAACGCACCAAGGTGCTGGCGGCGGTGGACGGCTATGTCACCAACCTCAACGTGCATCGCGGCGACTACGCGCGCATCGGCGAAGCGAAGATGGCCGTGGTCGACAGAAATTCGTTCTGGGTGTACGGCTTCTTTGAAGAGACCAAGCTGCCCCACGTCAGAATCGGCGATCCGGCGGACATGCAGTTGATGAGCGGGGAAGTGATGAAGGGCCACGTCGAGAGCATCGCCCGCGCCATCTACGACCGCGATAACCCGGAGAGCCGCGAACTGATCGCCGACGTCAACCCGACGTTCAACTGGGTACGTCTGGCCCAGCGCGTGCCGGTACGCATTCATCTGGATTACGTGCCGGAAGGGGTTGTATTGGCGGCGGGGATTACTTGTACGGTGATCGTGAATCCCGAAACGCAAGATTCAACGCGGTAGCACGTTGAGCTGCGCTATACGCCAGATTTGTGTCTTGCCGGAGGATGTAGCAGCGTGGCGTGTCCGGCGATCTATTGCGCAGTAAGGTTGAATGGGTGAACGCGATACGTCGGCTCTACACAGAACCTGTAGGAGCGCGCTTGCCCGCGAAGAGGCCGGTGCGTCCGACGCATCTCTGTCGCCCATGCTGACGCCTTCGCGGGCAAGCGCGCTCCTACACTTTGAGCCGCGTTATACGCCAGATTTGTGTCTTGCCGGAAGATGCAGGAGGCCTGCCGCAGTGGTCAGTATTTTTTATCCAGCTTGAAACGCTTGCTCAGAATCCACTCAAGCAAGGCCTTCGGCAGTAGCCGTTCCATCAGCGGCAGCGCGCGGCTGCCGTTGCCGGATCGCAATAAACGCGGTGGATGGCTGCGCTGCACGGCGTTGAGCACGTCGCGTGCGAAATCGGCGGCGGGTGTTGGATTGCCCTGGGACGCGTTGGCCCTCGCGCGGATGCCTTCACGCCACGGCCACCACGGCGATTCCTGATGAATGACTTGCTCGGCCTCGTGGCTGGCGTTTTGCGCGAAGTGGGTGTCGATGGCGCCGGGCTGGACTTCCATCACCCTAATCCCGAAGGGCGCCAGTTCCATACGCAGTGCGTCGGTCATGGCATGGACGGCGGCTTTGGACGCGCAATACGCCCCCGCGAATGGCGTAACCAGCACGCCTGAAACGCTGCCGATATTCACCACCAATCCCTTGTTGCGGCGCAGCATTGGAAACAGGGCGCGCGTCACACCGACCACGGAAAACACGTTGGTTTCGAACTGCCTGCGCATGGCCTCGACACCGCCATCCAGCAGCGGGCCAATGCCACCGTAGCCTGCGTTGTTGATCAGCACGTCGAGCCCTTTGCCGTGTTGATCAAGCTCGGCGATCAGTCGATCAATCGCAGCGCTGTCATTGACCTCCAGCGTCACAGCACGAAAACCCGCCGTGGTCAGCGCCTGCACATCGGCCGGCTTGCGGGCGGTTGTCCAGACCTCATGGCCTGCCGCTTTGAACGCATCTGCCATGGCGCGGCCAATGCCGCTTGAACAACCGGTGATCAACACCACAGACATGGTTCAGTCCTTGAGAAAAGAGAAGGGCGGCACTCAGCCTGAGAACGTGCCTTGCAGGCGTTCGGCACGAAACTCCAGGGTCTGCGGCCGATAACCCGGGCGCAGCGGTGGCATCGGCAAGCAATCCTGCCACTGACTACCGGGCAACAAGTCCCCCGGCCCGCGATAGCGCGGCGCGGTGTAGGTGTCCTCGGCCAGATTGACGGTATCGCCCGGCGCGTAAGCGGCGATCTTCCAGCGCAGTTCGGTCAGCGAAACTTTATTACCGTTATCGATCAGCACCAGCAACGGGCGACCCGTCGGGCATTGCTGCGGCGCATAGTTCACGCGCAGTTGCAGACGCTCAAGGCGCTGCTCATCGCGGCTGTCTTCCCAGACCACAAACGCCGCCACGACCCCCAACCCAACCGCTGCTGCCAGGGAAACGGGCAGGGCTCTTGAGGGATAGCGCAGAAGCAGGACCAGCCAGGTGAAGAGGAGTACGGCGCCGAAAATCATCGTGTCGATCTCGCGATTGCAGATGCGGGCATCGTACCGAAAGGGGAGGGGATTGAGCTAATGGTGGTTTGCCTGATTCGACCTGAGTCCGTAGGAGCCGGCTTGCTGGCGAACCCGTTCTGACCCTTACAGGCGCCGTGTTTGAAAGGATGCGTTCGCCAGCAAGCCGTCCCTGCATATTCCGCGAAGGCTCAAACGCCCACAAAAAAGCCCCCGAGAACCCTCTGCGGATGGGGAATACGCAGAGGATTAAAGGGGGCTAGTACTACTCGGTAAAGCGGTATTAACGCGCGATGGTCTGGGTCTTCACGCCGGCTTCGATGCCCGGGGTGGAACGGCCGTAGACGTCTTCGAAACGCTCGATGTCATCTTCGCCCAGGTAGCTGCCCGATTGGACTTCGATGATTTCCAACGGGATCTTGCCCGGGTTACGCAGACGGTGAACCGAGGCGATCGGGATGTAGGTCGACTGGTTTTCGGTCAGCAGGAACACGTTGTCGTCGCAGGTGACCTGAGCGGTACCCGATACGACGATCCAGTGTTCAGCGCGGTGGTGGTGCATCTGCAGCGACAGGCTGGCGCCCGGCTTGACGGAAATGCGCTTGACCTGGAAACGGCCGCCCATGTCCACGGAGTCGTACGAGCCCCACGGGCGATAGACTTCGAGGTGGTTCTGGGTTTCGCTGCGGCCTTGCTCGTTGAGCGTGTTGACCAGTTGCTTGACACCCTGAACCTTGTCTTTGTGGACGATCATCATGGCGTCTTTGGTTTCGACGACAACGACGTTGTCCAGGCCGATCACGGTCACCAGTTTGCCGTTGCCCTGAATCATGCAGTTGCGGCTGTCCTGAATAACGACATCGCCTTTGGCAACGTTGCCGTTTTCATCTTTGGCGCTTACGTCCCACAGGGACGACCAGCAGCCGACATCGCTCCAGCCTGCATCAAGCGGAACCACGCACGCGCGCTGGGTTTTTTCCATGACGGCGTAGTCGATGGAGTTGTCGGGGCAGCAGGCGAAGCTCGCCTCGTCCAGGGAGATGCTGTCGCCTTCCTGCTTGCTGCGCTCGAGGGTCAGCAGGCAATTGTCGTAGATGTCCGGATCGTGCTTTTTCAGCTCTTCCAGATAACGGCTGGCGCGGAACAGGAACATGCCGCTGTTCCAGTAATAGCCGCCGGCCTGGACGAATTCCTGAGCGCGTTGTTCATCAGGCTTTTCAACGAACTGCTGCACGCGGCTGACGCCTTCCGGCAGCAGGGCATCGGCGGTGGACTTGATGTAGCCGTAGCCGGTTTCAGGCTTGGTCGCCGGAATACCGAACAGCACCATTTCGCCACGCTCTGCAGCCACGGTGGCCAGGGCCAGCGCACGTTGCAGGGCTTTCTGATCGTCGATCACGTGGTCGGCTGGCAGCACCAGCATCAACTCGTCACGACCTTCGTTGGCCAGCATCATCGCGGTGATGGCAACGGCAGGCGCCGTGTTGCGACCGAACGGTTCCATGATCACGGCCTGAGTTTCCAGACCCAGCGCATTGAGCTGCTCGGTGACGATGAAGCGGTGATCCTTGTTGCACACCACAACCGGGTGCTGCATGCCGTCGAATTGCAGGCGCTCGACGGTCTGCTGGAACAGGGTGTGTTCGCCGGTCAGTGCCAGGAACTGTTTAGGAAACTGTTTACGCGAAAGAGGCCAGAGTCGGGAACCGCTACCACCTGACAAGATCACTGGAATCATTTTGTTTCTCCGTTAAGCAAAAATCGTTCGAATGGGCTGTAGGTCTTTTCGGTCTTTCTGGTTTTTGTCTTGCATCGCCCGGCGCCCTCCTGGCTGTCTGCTTGCTCCGCAGTGCCTGACGCCGAACGCTTAATCCCGTAAATCCGTGGCAGCGCGCGAGTATTCAAGCGCGCTGCCTGCGGCCTCTCGGCCAGATTCAAATCTGTTACTGAGTGCCCGTCGGGCGCTTGACCCATACCGGCGACAGGCTGCTGCCGCTGCCGGTGACGTACAGAACGGCGGCTTCACCACGCTCCAGTGCAACCGGCTTCAGGTCAGCGACTTTCTTTTCGCCGTCAAACAGCGCGAAGCTGACTTTGACCGGGTTGATTTCACGCTCGCCGGTGCCCTTGGCAGACACAGCCTTGACCACGTCGGTTTTGCCGTCAGCGGTTTTCAGGGTCAGTGCCTTGTCGCTCAGGTTCTGTACGCGAACCAGGGACTTCTGCTTGTTCTTGAACGGCGGCTCTTCAACCAGCTGAGGCGCGCCGGAGGTGTTGTTGACGATGGTGTAGTAGTGATCGCTGGCCAGTTTCACCGGCAGCGACTGGCTGCCGACTTTGGCGGTGTAGTCGCCCTGGGGCATGAAGCCGAAGTCACTGCTGGCCAACGGGCCGATTTCGTTGAGGCTGGTGTTGCCGACGCTGGCGGAGATTTCGCTGCTGCTGGCGTTGTAAACACGTACGAAGGTCGAGCCTTTCGGTGCGGTCGGGCCATACAGGGCGGCGTCGCCACCGGCGAATGCGGAAAGGGATACGAAGCCCAGGCTCGCGGCCAGCACGCAGGTTTTCAGCAGGTTGGTTTTGCTCGAACGAACTGGCATAGGGTTCTGCGAAGTCATAGTCAAAAAGTCCTCTCAGTTTTGCGCCCGGGTGGGCGTCTTGGAGTTGTTGGCGTTGTCCGCCAGATTCTGTTGGGGGTCACGGGCCTTTTTGAGTTCAGCGATCCACTGTGGGTCGAACTCGGTCAGGTCGTTGTGAGCGGGCAGGTAGCGTTCCGGGAATTCCCAGATCAGCACCTGCGGGGGGCTGCTTTTGAAGGCGTCGGTCTGCAGGTACTTGAGCATCGGCAGGATCGGGCCATGGCCGTCTTCGGCGTAATTCACGACGTCTGCGTGCAGCGCCTGTTTGAGCGCACCGGCGAAGTTCCAGTTCGGGTTGGCGCTGTAGCTGGTGCCGACCAGGCCGACCGCAACCGAGTCGTCAGCGAACAGGGCATCACCGCTTTCGCCGGCAGCCTGAGCCGGGTTGGTGCTGCGCTGCTGCAGGTCGTCCGGCTTGGGCAGCAGGTTGCTGAACAGCGGATCCAGCGGCAGGAAGTTGGTCAGATCGCCCTTGTAGGGTTCGGTCGTCTTGGCTTCGGTGACGAAGTTCTGCGGTTCAACGTTCAGCGGCACTTGCTTGCTGATCACGTCACCCAACTGTTGGGCAACGATTTCCGCGCCCATCGGCGTCCAGTGAGTGTCGGTGCGCAGGAACACCTGGCCCTTTTCCTTGGCGCTTTGCAGCGGCGTCAGCAGGTCAGGGGCGAGGATGCCGGCCTGATTCACTTGAGCGTGGAACTGCTGATACAGGTCGGTGTGCAGCGTGGCCGGTTTGTTGTCACCGACGTGCTCCGGATACAGACGGGTCTTGGCCGGAATGATCGCCAGCACCAGCTGCGTGCCCTGCTTTTTCAGGGTGTCGCGCACGCCCTGGATGATCGCCAGGTTGTCCGCTTCGTTCTGCTCGCTGTTGGCAACGGCGTCGAATTCTTCGTCGGTGTACAGCCACTGGTCTTTGCCCAGAATCACCCCCGGACGACCTTCGTTGAACACCTTGTAGTCCAGCGCCGCCCAGAGGTTGGTGCCCAGACGCTTGATCGGGAATGCTTCGTCGTAGTGGGTTTCCACCGCTTTGGTCCAGTGACCGTTGAGCACGGTGGTTTCTTTCGACGTCGAGAAACCGACAAAGCTGCGCAGCGACCACAGGCCCAGCACCAGCAGAATCGCCAGGAACAGGAAGATGTAGAGGAAACGTAATGAACGGGTCATGTCAGGCTCCTCAGAACTGGAAGTAAAGGAACGGCGAGAAACTGGCCGCCGAGAGTTTCAGGATCGATGCCACGAACATCAGCAGGATCAGGGCGCGCATGGCATAGCGCGACCAGTCGACGGTCCAGTAGGCAGGCTGAACCTGCGCTTCGGTGCCGACGATGTAACCCGGTTGATGAATGCTGCCCGGCTTGTCGCCCGGTACGGCCTTGATCAGGCCTGGCTCGGCAGCGGCAGGGCCATCGGCCTGCACGGCTTTGTCGGTCGGCTTGGCCGGGGCGCGGTTGCGGTAGAAATCACGCAGGCCGAAGAAGGCGAGGGTGATGTACGCCACGACCAGGGTCGCCACTTGCAGGCCGGTGAGGCTGGCGCGGTTGAGCTCCGACAGGCCGAGATCGCTGAAGCTGAACATGGCGCCGTACATGCGGGCAGCAACGTGCAGGTTTTCCGAACGGAAGATGACCCAGCCCATGACCACCAGCAGGAAGGTGAAGGCCCAGCGAACAACGTTGAACGTGCGCGGCGCGGTGTTCAGGCCGATGGCTTTTTCGATCGCCAGCCAGACACCGTGCCAGGCACCCCAAACGATGTACGTGATGTTGGCGCCGTGCCACAGACCACCGAGCAGCATGGTCAGAAACAGGTTGCGGTAGGTCGCGACCTTGCCGCCACGGTTGCCGCCCAGCGTGATGTACAGATAGTCACGCAGCCAGGTCGACAGGCTGATGTGCCAGCGACGCCAGAACTCGGTGATCGACTGGCTGATGTAGGGCTGTTTGAAGTTTTCCATGAAGCGGAAACCCATCATCAGACCCAGGCCGATGGCCATGTCGCTGTAGCCGGAGAAGTCGAAGTACAGCTGAGCGGTGTACGCCAGCGCGCCGAGCCATGCGTCACCCGTAGTGGGGTTCTGCAGGGCGAAGCAATGGTCGGCGACCACGGCCAGCGTGTCGGCAATAAAGACCTTCTTGATGAAACCCTGCATGAACCGCGTGCAGCCTTCGGAGAACTTGTCGAGGGTGTGCGTGCGGTTGTTGAACTGGTCGACCAGGTCGCGGAAACGCAGTACCGGTCCAGCAATCAGGTGCGGGAAGATCGCCACAAATGCCGCAAAGTCGATGAGATTGCGCGTCGCCGGCGTGTCGCCGCGGTACACGTCGATGATGTAGCTGATGGACTCGAAGATGTAGAACGAGATACCGATCGGCAGCAACACGTGGGTAAGGATGAACGGTTCAAGACCGATCGACGTCATCATTGCGTTGATGCTGTCCACGCCGAAGTTGGCGTACTTGAAATAGCCAAGGATACCCAGGTCGACCACAACGCCGAGCAGCAGCCAGCGCTGTGCCGGTTTGGTTCTGACCCCGGCGGCGCCTACGCGCAGGCCGATCCAGTAGTTCCACAGCGTCACACCTGCGAACAGTGCCAGGAAGTCCACTCGCCACCACGCGTAGAACACGTAGCTGGCGACCAGCAGCAGCAGGTTGCGATAGCGTTGCCCGCTCAGGTAGTACAAGCCGAGAAACACCGGCAAGAACAGGAACAGGAACACGTTGGATGAGAAAACCATCCTTTATCTCTCCATTTGTCCAACATCAAGGGCCGAAGCCCCCCCAAACCCCCCACGAAAAAATGGAGGGGTGAAACGTAAATCCGAACGACCGACGCCGACTGTGTGGGAGCGCGCTTGCCCGCGATAAGGCCAGTACATCCGACACAGTTATGTCGTCTGGAAAATCGCTTTCGCGGGCAAGCGCGCTCCTACATTGTCACGTGGAGGCTCTTAGGAACCGCCCTTGTCACCCTTGTCGTGTGTCGGGTCATAGGTGCGGGTCACGTCGCCGCCGAGGCGGAAGTTCTTGAACGGTTGCATCTTGTGTTTCTGTTCAAGCACATCCGGGCCGCAGTCATAAAGCGAGCAGTACGGTTCCAGCCAGGCGAATTTCATGTCGGTTTTCAGGTCCGTCATGTCTTGCTTTTCGCCATCGCGGGCGGCGAATTCACTGCCCGAGTTCTTCACGCCAGCCAGCACGCGATCACCCAGACGCTTGAGGGCGCCGTTGTTTTCCTGACGCAGATCGACACCGTTGGCCTGGGCGAAACTCGCAATCATGGCCAATGGCGGAAGTGCATAGTTGTGGTACGCCAGCGCGCGCTGTTTGCGTTTCAGCTCGTTCGGCAGGAAGCCCTGCGGGTCAACCTGATTGGCGCCGATCTTGAATTCCTTCACCGCCCAGTCGAACAGGTCCTGGCGATTGGTCGCCACTGCTGTGGACATCACGGACCAAGCGGCCCAGTACGAGTGGTTGTTAGTCTTGTCGAGCGGCAGATTGTTCCAGTCGCTGACGACGTGGTCCGCCAGTTTGCTGAACCAGGCTTCGATCACCTGCGCTTCCTGCTGGCGGGTGGCCAGGGGATGCGATTCGGAGAACTTCAGGCGCAGATAGGCGGACGACATGCTGCCCAGTGCCCATTTGCGCATCGACTTGCCGGTGTGGTTGAAGTCGGTGGACTCCAGCGCATCGGCCTTGGCCCAGGTGGTCAGCATGTTCAGCGCGCAATCGAGCTGCTCGGGACGACCGTCGCGCATGTACTGCATCACCACTTTGCTGGTGGCGCGCTCCATGTTCGTGATGTCTTTCGTTGCATCACGGAACGCCTGGTCCGACACCATGTTCAACGTGGCGCGAGCCTTGTCCGAGCCTTCATATTTGCTGCGAAACTGCAGCGGACCGGTGTAGGGCTGCGGGATCGAGTCACAGCTGAACTTGCCCTGGCCTGTCTTGAATTTCTCGACACCTTCGTAATAACCCTGTGGCGGGACGAGTGTCGACGCAGCGCTGGCGCCGGTGGCGAACAGTGCCGAGGACATCATCGCCAGCGACAGAAGGGTAGGGAGCATCAGTTTTGGAGTGTGCATAAGAGCCTCATAACCCGGCTTGCGCGGTTTGATGCGCGACATTCGGGAACACGTTGCGTTTGCATACTTTCGCTTCGACTTGCTGTGGCGCAGCGCCCGCTTCCGGACCCTGCACTTCCAGTGCGAGCAATTGCTGGTCAGCCCAGTCCTTGTCATCGCGCAGTTCGAAGGAGAAGCGCCCGTCGGTTTCAGATGTTTCAGGTTTTTCGATCTTCAAGTCTTCGTGACGACCGTTCATGTACCAGAGGCGCGCCTGAAGGGTTTTGACGGAGTTGTCGGCGAACTTGATGTCAATCTGATTACTGCCGTTGCGCACATCCTTGATGCCATTTTTGCCGTTGACCAGCAACTCGTTGATCCCTGGTTTGAGGGTAGTGCTGGTGCTCATGACCGCCGGTTTGCCTTCACAGCCGTTGTCCAGCAGCGACATCATCTGGCGATAGATGGTCTCCTGGTCCAGGCGATAAAGCGGCGAGAATTCCCAGATCAGAATCTTCGGTGGGTGTTTCTGGAAGTCTTCGCTGCCCAGGTACTGCAGCATCGACCCTTCAAGGCCGCCGCCCGGGAAGGCGACGTTCAGCACATCGGCACCAATGTATTCCTGCAAAAAGCCGGAGAAGTTGTAGTTCTTCCCGCTGTGACTGGTACCGACCAGTGTGATTTCCGGGTTGCCGGAGTCACCGAACAGGTCGCCGTCGGCCGCTTCGCCTTTGGGCTCTGTCTCAAACTGGTCCATGTACTGAATGGCATAGCTCGTGCCGCACAATTGACCGGCCATATTGTGAAGAGTGCCCTTCTTGCCCATGCGACCTGACAAGTGGGTCTCGAATTCACGGCGCGGAACACCTGCAAAAGCCTGCATCTTCTTCACGGAATCAGCGACGATTTTGGCTGTGCGCTGAGCGCCATACGGCGTCCAGTGCTGGTCACCGCGGAAGTAGAAGTCGTGGGCCTGTTGCTCGTTGGTCAACGGCGACAGGTCCGGCACGGTGTAACCCATTTTTGCGAAACGACCGAGCATGGCCTGGTAGTTGCGCAGCGCGGTGTTGTAGTCGAACTTGTCGCGTTCAGCCGGGAACAGCTTGTTGCGATCAACCAGTCCGCGGGTCGGCTGATACACGACCACCAGCTCTACGCCCTTGCTCTTGAAGGCATCGTGCAGCATTTGCATGCGGCGATAGCCTTCAGGCGTGGTGTCGAATTCGGTGCGCAAGTCTTCACGGGTCCGGAACAGCCAGTCGCCCTGGGCCTGAACCAGTGTGGTGAAGTTCTGCTGATAGCGGCTGACGTAGTTTTTTTCGTCGTGCGCTTCAGGGCACAGACTGCAGCAAGGCTCGGCCGTGAAACTCGGGGCGGTGGTGTCCGCTGCATACGCGCCATTGCTGGCGGCGAACAGTGCAGCGGTCAGGCCCGAGAGGCTGAGCAATTTGATCAAATGTGCGTGCATAGAAATATCTTCCTCAGTCCCGGAGTTGTTTCTGGCTTTCGACCGGGTCGATCAACACGGCTTTCTGTTGGCGCACCAGCAGATCGAGGATTTCGTCCTGACGATCGCCCAGAACACCGTTGAAGCTGATCCCGCTGGATTTGGTCGGTGCGAGCATCGCCACTTTGTACAGCTCGACGCTCAGAGGCGAATCGATGGACAGGGGGCCTGAACCGTTGGAGGTCAGTTCGCCGCCGACCAGGACCAGCGAGACTTCAGCATCGAACGGGTCGAGCTTGATGTCGCGGTCAGTGTCCGACAGGTCCTTGATGTGGCCGTAAACGCCCATCAGACCGTTACCGATGGCCAGGTTTTCGTACAGCTTGATGTTGGTGCTGTTGCGAACCCGGATCCCGTGACGCTTGTTGGCGAACACACGATTGCCCCACAGCAGATTGTCGGCACTCTCATACAGGGTGATGCCGTCGGTGTGGTTACGGTAGATCTCGTTGTACGCGACCAGATTGTTCACGCTGTTACGGTCAAGGACGATGCCGGACAGGTGGTTGTCGTAGGTCTTGTTGTTGATGATGAAGCTGTCGTTCACCTCACGGGAAACGATGATCCCGTGCTTCTTCTTGGTCCCGTACACCGTGTTTTCGGCAATGATCAGACCGTGGGAACGGTCATGGGGGTCGATACCGTAAATGATGTTGTCGTGGTAGGTGCTGCCCTTGACCACGAAGTCGCGGGTTTCATAGCAGTAGAAGCCGTACCACATGTCCGAGAAGTCAGAATTGACGATCCAGCCGGTGGGCTCGGCGCGGTTCATCTGCGCCTTCATGTTGGGCGTGTACTGGGAAATACTGATGCCGTACGACTTGCTGTTGTTGTAACCCAGGCTCGCCACTTTGGTGTTGAACATGTAGGTCTGGGTACCGCCCCAGGACAGCAGGAACGGGCGGAATTCCTTCGGCGTCTTATACGTCGACGGGCCATTGGTCTTCTCGTTCCAGCCGGTCAGCTTTGTATCGGACATGAACAGCAGGTTGTCGTTGACGATGAACGCACCGGCGTCCTGAGACAAGCGCAGCTCGGTGGTCTTCTTGTCGATTTCGAAGATGCCGTTCTTGCCGACGACGATCGGCAGACGCGCCAGGAAGATGCCCGGCGAGGTTTCGCTCAGGTACTGTTTAGGCACCTTCTTCGCCAGCTCCTGCAGGGTCATGTAGCCGTCTTCGATGAAGATCGCCTGTGGGATGCCGTGTTGACGGGCCACCCATTCGGCCATCTTGTTGTCACCGCCGATGAATTCCTTCAGCGAGTCTTCCTGCATCATGCGTTTGATCGCAACCTTGCCCGGCTTGCCGCGCACGATCTTCTTCTGCATGGCCTGCTGGGTGTAACCCGACAGGTCAGGCAGTTTTGGCTTGTCCATCAGCAGCGGCTCGATGGGCGGACTGGTAACGGTGTAGGTCTTGGCCTCATGCAGACCTTTGACCACTTCTACCTTATCGTCGGCCGGATGCGCCGCAGGGGCGTGGACCGGCAACGGGCTGTTGGCCATGGCTGCAGTGCTGGCGAGCAGCAAGGCGCTGCTCAGCACAGCACTTTCCAGCAGGCCATGGGGCCATGCCCGGTGACGCAATCTGCTTGCTTGACTGTTCATCTCATTGCACTCCTATCGCGGCTTGCATCAGAAGCGCCAGATGACGTCGACGATGGCGCGGTGCATGTAGTCGTCTACACCGCTGTGATACGCATCGCCCGGTTTGAACACGCCTGCACGCAGACGAATCAGCGCCGACGGTTCGTCGAACGACTGGCTTACCGCAGCCGGCAGCAGGCCTTGCTTGAAGTACTTGGTGACGACAAGGTCCATTTCCTGACCCAGGTCCTTGCGGCCATCTTCGAGCGGCAACGAGGCAAACGTGCTGACGCCATCGGAGTCGACATTTTCCTGAGCAGGGTTGATACCCGCGCCGCCGATGCCCGAGTGGCCGTCGACACGACGGAACTTGTGGTAGATCAGCGAGGCGTCGTACTCGTCCTGCATCTGCCAGGACGCGAACAGCGAGCCGGACTCTACGTTGGCCATTTCGCCCTGGAACGCTTCACCGAAGCGATGCACGCGCGAGCGGGTACCGGTCCAGTTCGAGCGGTTGCTTTCCAGGCCGTTCTGTTCGTAGTTCTTGCTGGCGCGGGAGTAGGCGCCGCCCACTTGCCACATCGGGTCCAGGCGGAAACGCAGGCCCAGGTCGGTGGCCCAGCCGTTGACGTTTTCGTTGTTCTTCTCGCCGGCCACGTACTGATCTTCAGCAGCGTTGTAGGTGGTGCCGATGCGGTCACGATCGCCGGTCAGCCAGGTCAGGCTGCCCCAATAGTTGACGGTGTTCAGGTTGCGGTAGTTGTAGGCGTCGCTGTTGGCCTGCAGACCCAGCCAGGTCAGGTCGCCACGCGAAGTCTTGTCCAGGTCGTCGATGGCTGAGCCCTGTTGTTTCAGGCTGCCGCCATCATGACTGTGGTGCGCGCGAACGCCTGCCCACTGCCCCGGCGTCCACTGGTATTCCACATCCCCATACAGGTGCGAGCGATCCTTGTCCTGCGCCGACAGCTCGGTCAGATCGGTGCGGTATTCGCTGAAGCGCTGGGCGGCGCCCACTTCTGCCTTGAGCAGGGTGGTGTCGAAGGTCCAGTTCACCGCTTCGATGTTGGTGTCGTGCCACTGACCATCGTCATTGCGCAGGCGCTGACGACCGACTTTCAGGATCTCGCCCGGGTAAGGCGTGAAACCGCTGTAGCCGATCCAGAATTCGCGCAGGGCCGCGTAGCTGTCATCCACTTTGCGACTGTTGGACGTGCTGCGCGAACGTTGGGCGCTTTGACCGTTTGCGTCAGTGACCTGCTGATCCAGCGGGTCGGTCTGAATGGTGTCGGTCGCGGTGACGACCTGGCCCATCGCGTAACCGCTCCAGTTGCCCCACTCGCCATAGGCCCATGGACGCAGATCCAGACCGACACCGTTGACGTCGCCACCGCTGCGGGTGCCGAGGTCACGGTCGTCTTCCATCTGGCCGGTCGCTTTGACTTCGATGCCGAAATTCTGAGTGTCGGTCAGGGCTGCCAGTGTCGGTGTGGCCCAGATCAGGGAGAAGCCCAGACCGAATCCGGCTGCCATCAGAGGGTTCAACTTAAGCTTCATAGAGGTGCGTCCCCGCCGTCTTTTTCTTCTTGCAGTGTCTGCAAGGCCAACGCGTTTTGCGCGGTTGTGCCACGGACCTGCTGTTCTCGCTGGAGAAGGCTCTGCGCCTGGGCGCGCTTCTCAGGCGGCAATTGTTCGTTCAGTTGTTGCGCAAGATCCGTCGCTTGCGGCGTGCCCTGGGCCAGTGCGAGCTGGCCGAAGACCCATGCGTTGACCGGATCAGGCTTGATACCTTTGCCTTGCGAGAACAACTGCGCGAGGGCGAAGTCGGCACTGTTCTGGCCACCGCGTGCGGAGGTCAGCAACTGGTCGACAGCTTTCTGCGGGTCTGGATGGCCCAGATAACCCCGGCGATAAAGCTGACCCAGGTAGTAATGCGCGGAGATTTGCGTCGCAGCGGCCTTGGTCAGGTGCTCTTCGGCTTTCTTCGCATCCGGCAAGACCAGCTTGCCTTCGTAATACAGCTTGCCCAGCAGCAGCTCGGCGCGCGGTTGATCCGCAGCACGGCCGTTGTCCAGGTATTCCATCATCTTGTTGACATCACCCAGTTCGGGGAAGTCGTACAGCAACTGCGCCAGGCTGACCCACGAAGCGGGGTAACCGGGGGCCACTTTTTCCAGCAGCGATTGCGCGGTTTTTTCGTCCGGCTTGCCGATTGTCGAATCCGCCAGCACGCGAGCGACGCTGTCGACACGCATGGCAGGCACGCTGCCCATGGCGTAACCGCTTTGCATCTGCTCGATCAGCGCAGCCTGTTTGTCGGCTTCGCCGCGCTTCTGGTAGACCGTCGCCAGTTCGGTGTAGCAAACGTCAGTGGTGCGCAGCGCTTGCTTGCAGATGCTTTCGACTTCTGCCAGATGCTGGTCGTAGGTCCCCTGGGTGCGATACAGCAGCACCTGGGCCAGACCCGCTTCCGGATAACCGCCCGCGCGCCATTCGTTGATCTTTTGCTGCGCGTTGACGTTCGGGAACGTGTGCGGGTATTGCAGATAGAGCATCGCCAGCGGGATCAGCGTGCCGGCTTCGCCATTGGCGAAAGCCTTCTTCAGCAGACCTTCGGCTTCACGCTGCTCGGCTTCGGTGGAGTTCGGCTTGACCGCCAGCAACTTGCCCAGACGCGATTGCGCCCGAGGCGAAGTGGCGGCTGCGGCACGGTAAGTCGCCTCGGCCTGCTTGATCAGCTCCGGGTCGCGGGTACCCACCTGGATGTCCGCGAGGCCGACCTGTGCATCGCTATAGCCCAGGTCCGCCAGTTGCCGATAGTTTTGCTCCGCCAGCGCGGTGTCGCCGCGTTTCAGGGCTTCGTTGGCCAGGCGCTGATCGGGCAGGCCGGCACAGCCGCCCAAACCGATAGCGATCGCCAGGCTCAACAATGTAGGGGCTGACAAACTTCGTAGTGGGCTAGCCATGTTTAGAAACCTGCCGCCGTGGCTTTATCGATCAACCAGTTCAGCGACGGGCCGCGAGTGCTCACCACTTCAACCGGACGACCTGCCAGGCTGCTGTTGATGGCTTCGTCAGGCTGGATCTGGACGCGGATGTCGGAAGACAGGTCGGCAGGGCTCAGAGCCGTGGCGCTGACGATCTTGCCGCTGTGGTCGCCGTCTTCGCCAGCCACCTGGAAGGTCACGCGAGCGCCCGGCTGTACATCGGCGAACTGACGGTAGGTGAAGCGAGCATCGACGTTGGCGGCCACGTTGCGCGGGACCATCTGGAAGATCACTTGACCTTTGCTGGCGTACTGACCGTCGGCGACCAGTTGTTTGGCCACGACGCAATCGCAAGGGCTGGTCATGGTGCCGGCCAGTTGACGACCGAACAGCTCTTCGATTTTGGCCGGCTGCATTTCGTCCGGGTCCAGGTTGCCTTTCAACATGTCCAGCATGCTGGTGTTGAAGGTCGCCAGCGGTGCGCCTTTGGCGACGTTGCCGTTCGGCGTCACCAGGCTGGTCACGGTGCCTTCACGGGGCATGGTGACATCCAGGCTCGGTACGCTGACCAGACCGGACGTGGAGTGGCTGACGAAGTACATCCCGTAGACCGACTTGGCAACGAAGCCGAACGCAATCACACCGACAGCGAAGATACCGACGCTGAAGGTCACGGCGCGCAGGCGACCGAAAGCGCTCAGGCCGCTGCCGCCGTCTTTGGATTTGCGTGCTTTGGTGAAGTTATCGCGCTGCAGGGTCGCCAACACTTCGCCCATGCTGATGAGATCGCCCGACAGGTGCGAAGTGATCAGGTGACGCAGGGTGGAGATGTCCTGGGATTCCAGGTTCTGGAACTGGCAGCCGACACGGCCGGTGCTCGAATCGATGGTGCGCACTTGCAGGTCGACGTCCATGGCCAGACCGAGGTTGTCGATCAGGAACTGCAGACGACCCTTGATGACCTCACCAACGCCTGGACGCAGGTTGGAAGGCGCGACAAAGCTCAGACCGCCTGCGGAAAGGTCTTCGACACGCACCAGCGGAGCGTTCGGCTGACCATTGAGCAGTCGCAGTTTGGCCGGGATCTTGACCCGTGCGTGCTGACGCTGGGCTTCGGATTCATGTACGACATTGGCATTCACGGCTGTATTCATGGTGGTAATTCCTGATTAATCGAGTTGATCCATTGTTTCGGTCAGAGGCCCGGTCAGACCATTGTCAGCAGCACGGCAACGAAGATGCTGCCAGCCGAGAAAGTCATGGTCCGCGACGACCAGGTGTTGAACCAACCCTGGAAGCTGGCCATGTCGCGGCTCAGTTTTGTGTCCTGGCGGGTCCAGGACTGTCGGTCGAGACGGAAGAAGACGTAGATCTTCATCAGTGCGCCGACGATCTGGTTGTAATAGAGAATCATCGGATAGGCCGGCCCGATCTTGTGTCCGCTGCACGACAGCAGCAGGGTCAGAATCAGACGGGTGATGCCGATCCACAGCAAGTAGGCGAGCAGGTATTCGATGCCGAACTTCAGGCTTGCCAGCATGGCAACGGTCAGGCCAAGGATCGACGTCCACATCGACACGCGCTGGTCGAACAGCACGATGCTGGTAAAGATGCCGAGACGACCGAAGCCCAGACCCAACGCACGGGAGTTCTGCCGAAGGTTGTTGCCGTACCAGCGGTACATCAGCTTGCGGCTGGCCTTCAGGAAGCTTTTTTCCGGCGGGTGTTCAACGGTGTTGATTGCGGCATCCGGCACGTAGAACGTGTCGTAGCCCAGGCGCATCAGGCTGAACCAGCTCGACTTGTCGTCGCCGGTCAGAAACTTGAAGCGGCCCAGACGCCAGTGCTGCAGCGAATCGCTTTCCACGTCAGCGATGAACATCGGGTCTGTCACCACGGTGGCGCGGAACACCGACATACGGCCGGTCATGGTCAGGACGCGTTTGGACAGCGCCATCGAGCACATGTTGATGTGACGCTGAGCGAAACGCAGCTTGTGCCATTCGCTCATGATGTAACCGCCGCGTACTTCACAGAACTCGTTGGTGGTCAGGCCGCCGACGTTGCCGAACAGCTGGAACCACGGAACTGTTTTCTGCACCACGCCCTCGGCCAGAACAGTGTCACCGTCGATCACCGCAACCACGGCGCGGTCGTCAGGCATGTGACGGGAAATGGCGCGGAAACCGAATGCCAGGCCATCGCGCTTGCCGGTACCGGCGATGCGTACGAAGTCGAGCTTCACGTGCTCCGGCGGGTTGTACTTGGCCCACAGTGCCTTGACGAGCAGCTCGTCGGACATTTCCACCAGGGAGCAGACGATGGTGGTCGGGAAGCCGCAGTTGATGGCTTCGCGAATCACCGAGCTGTACACCTGAGCGGTGGTCAGCGCATCGATACGAAAGCTGGTGACCATCAGGAACACGTGGGACGGATCGGCTGCCTTGCCCAGCTTGCGCACTTTACGGCGCAGGTGCGGGTAGACGATGTACAGAAAAATCATGCCGCGCACGAAGTGCGTTGCGCCCATCGAGTAACGCCAGATGCCGACGATACCGATCAGGAAAATGAAATCTTTGGAATGCGAGTCAAACAGCGATGCGGGCAGTGCCATGGCAATGGCCGCCAGCAACGTCAGATAAAACAGCCAACCTGCGGCTTGGAGGAAGCCGTGCTTCAGCCTTTGCATAGTGTGTATCCCTAAGTCAGTTGCAACCTCAAGCCGCAAGCTTCAAACCTCCAGTCGCAGGCGCTGACGCCCGGGACTGGAGGGATGAAGCCTGAAACTTGCAGCTCGTGGCTTGCAGCTCGCTGTGTGTTACCAGCAGATACCTTCGATTTGACCGTTTTCGGTGGTGGTGCCTTTCATGAAGCCCACCAGGTCAATCACACGCTTGCCGGCTGGCGCGTTGTTGGCGAGTGCACGGAAGCGCTCGTCGCGGTTACCCAGGATGATCACGTCGGAGTTGTTGATGACCGCGTCGAAGTCCGAGTTCAGCAGGGACGAAACGTGCGGGATCTTGGACTCGATGTAGTCTTTGTTGGCGCCGTGAACGCGAGCGTATTCGACGTTGCTGTCGAAGATGCTCAGGTCGTAGCCCTTGCCGATCAGCATTTCTGCCAGCTCGACCAGTGGGCTTTCGCGCAGGTCATCGGTACCGGCCTTGAAGCTCAGACCCAGCAGGGCAACTTTGCGAGTGTCGCTGGCAGCGACGATGTCGAAAGCGTTCTGAACCTGGGAAACGTTGCTGCGCATCAGGGAGTTGAGCAGTGGCGCTTCAACGTCCAGGGTGCTGGCGCGGTAGGTCAGGGCGCGGACGTCCTTCGGCAGGCAGGAACCGCCGAAAGCGAAGCCTGGGCGCATGTAGTACTGGGACAGGTTCAGAGCCTTGTCCTGGCAGACCACGTCCATCACTTCACGGCCGTCGACGCCGACTGCCTTGGCGATGTTGCCGATTTCGTTGGCGAAGGTGACCTTGGTCGCGTGCCATACGTTGCAGGTGTACTTGATCATTTCGGCAACGGCGATGTCCTTGCGGATGATCGGCGCGTCGAGTTCTTCGTACAGGGATTGCAGAACGTCACCGGATGCTTTGTCGAATTCGCCGATAACGGTCATCGGAGGACGGTCGTAGTCCGCGATCGCGGTGCTTTCACGCAGGAACTCAGGGTTGACCGCGACGCCGAAGTCGACGCCGGCTTTCTTGCCAGAGCAGTCTTCCAGGATCGGGATGACAACGTTTGCGACGGTGCCCGGCAGAACGGTGCTGCGCACGACGATGGTGTGACGGGTGCTCTTGTCGCGCAGCACGAAGCCGATTTCGCGGCAGACCGATTCAATGAAGTCCAGCTCCAGATCGCCGTTCTTTTTGCTTGGCGTGCCGACGCAGATCATCGACAGGTCAGTGGCGCGAATGGCTTCGGAGAAGTCGGTGGTGCCGCGCAGTTTGCCGGTCTTGATGCCGGTTTCCAGCAACTCGCCCAGACCTGGCTCAACGATTGGCGACTTGCCGTTGTTGATCAGATCGATCTTGGCGGCGGAGATGTCCACGCCAACAACATCATGACCACGCGCCGAGAGGCAGCCCGCGCAGACTGCACCGACATAGCCCAAACCAAAGATGCTGATACGCATAGTAATCTCCTCGATGTTTACGCCATTAGTTGGCCGAATATAAAAACTGTCTTACAACTTTCGCGCACTCGTACGCACGGCAAATGAATGTCGCGTGACAAGCACAGGCAGAATTAAGGGGTGAGTCACCTATATGAAAGGCAAACCCGAATGCTACAGATCAAAAGTGTCGAGTAGCCCATACATATTTATATAGGTTCCCGATCTGGGATGTGGCAGGCACTCCAACGGATGGTTTGCGCGTCGCGCTCAGGCGGTCAAGAATAAGGCGTTTGGCCCTCTCCTGATAAATCAGCCCCGATTCACGACTGCGGGCACCCGAATGGTGCTAGCTCACTTCACTTCAACTAGTTTGGTGCGTGACTCCTTGTACGTACCACTTGACCGGCGGGTCTAACTTCGTTGAGAAGCAACTTCCAGATCTGTCCATGTGCCATGTAAGAGATGTCCTACATGGGGGACGAGAATTGTTACGGGATGTAGGAGCGTGGGCATTCCCCATAAGTTCCGGGCCACTCGTCCTCTTTTTGAGATTTTTCGTAACACCCGGTGCTTTTCGGGGCTATCCAAGAAGTGACCGACTCAGGTTTGGGCCTTAGTTTATAAGGCTTTGGCCGGCCTGCAGGCTGGGGTGCCACTAGTTCAAATCAGCGGTCCGGAATCTTCAAAAAAAGTTGTTAAATTTTTGAGAAAAAATAGAGTTGTTATTTTTTGACTGTTAGTTGGCGCCAATTAGTCGGCAGCACTACCGTTCGTCTGCGCAAACTGTAGGTTATGAACTAAGTAAGTGTGGGAATTTGCGAACACAGTCACTGTTTTGCTTTGCTTTCGGTTGGATGGATAGACACATTCGAATGGTGGGGTTTACTTGGACGCATCAAGACGGCGAGAGAAGCGCCCTGAGAAGTGCACTGAAGTAGGGATTGGGTAGCGTCGCAATGCCCGTCAACTGGTCGAGACAGGCATGCGTTCTGGCGCAGGAAAGGAGAGCTGCGGCTCAGGCGTCTTGCTCGTCGCGCAGGAAGACAAGCTTGTCTGGAGAGGACAGCTCGTTGCTGTATCGATAGCCGTGGGCATCGAATTGCGTCAGGTCTTTGGGCTTGCTGATGCGCTCGGAAATCACAAACCGAGTCATCATGCCCCGGGCTTTCTTGGCGTAGAAGCTGATGATCTTGTACTGACCGTTTTTCTGGTCGCGGAACTCGGTTTCGATCACGCGGGCATTAAGTGCCGGACGCTTGACCGCCGAAAAGTACTCGTTCGAGGCGAGGTTGAGCAGCACGTCGTCGCCTTGTTCTTTAAGCGCCTCGTTCAGCCACTCGCTGATGCGGTCGCCCCAGAATGCATAAAGATCCTTGCCCCTCGCGTTCGCCAGCTTTGTACCCATTTCCAGCCGATACGGTTGCATCAGGTCCAGAGGGCGCAGCAATCCATAGAGCCCGGACAACATACGCAGATGCTTCTGGGCGTACGTCAGATCGGGTCCGCTCAGGGTGTCGGCGTCGAGACCTGTGTACACGTCGCCCTTGAAGGCCAGCAGCGCCTGCTTGGCGTTTTCGGGAGTAAAGGCCGGATTCCAGCTGCCGAAGCGGGCGGCATTGAGACCCGAGAGCTTGTCGGACAGGTGCATCAGCTCACCGATCTGCGCCGGGGTCATGTCACGCAGTTGGCTGATGAGTTCCTGGGAGTGATCCAGAAATTGCGGCTGGGTGTAACGCTTGGTGGTGGGCGTGGTGTCGAAATCGAGTGTTTTGGCTGGGGAAATCACCATCAGCATGGGCAGGTCTCCTTTAATCGTCGGGCGATTCTAGGCGTTGCGTGCGGATGACTCCAGCTATGGTGTCGATAGGCGCGCTCCTACAGCGGCCGTGCCCGAATCCGGCCATCTGGTCCAAGGCAAATCCGCTATAGTGCCTCGCCGGTTTTCGGCCTCTTTATCAAGGATTGGGAGCACGTCGTGTTGCGCATGCTGTTATTGATCGGAGCCTGTTTGCTGGGGCTCAACGCACAGGCGGCCACGGGCGATATCGCGATGCTGGATCGCTCGGTCTGGCCGGAGGCGCTGGAAACGCCGCAGCTGTTCGACGTCGCGTCTCGCGCGCAAATTCTCAGCTTCGCCCATCAGTTGCTGGAAAGCGAAAACCTCAGCGACGCCCAGCTTGGCGCGCGCCTGGGCCTGCGCCAGATCAACCTGCCGACGATCAACCTGATCCGCACACGGTTGTGGGCGCGCCTGTTCGAGAACTGGACATTCGCTGAAAAAACCTGCGAAGCCGACGCCTCCTTCTGCGTGCTGGTCGACGACGTGCCCATGCTGCGCCAGCGCGCCGCCGAGTACAAAGTGGCCGATGATTCCTTCTACGCGCAGTGGGCAGCGCCGGCCGATGCCTTCAACCAGCGTTATCTCAACGAACTGTTGCGCATGGCCGCCTTGTTCCCGCAGACCAGCAGTGAGATCGAGCGCTACAACTCCGATGAACTCAGTGGCGAGGAAATGCCGGACCGGACCTTCCTGCTCAATTTCGAGAGCGGTCCGACCGTCGCTGATGGCGCCACGGACTGGCTGGCTGACTTCATGCGCCAGCAGAAGATCACCGCGACGTTCTTCGTCCTGGGCAAAAGCCTGCAGAGTCGTCTCGACAGCACCTCGGCGCAGGCGCTGCAAAACGTCTACCGGCAGCAATGCGTGGGCCTGCAAGGTTGGGAGTTCAGGTCCCATGCCCAGTGGCGCGACTGGCAGGACTCCATCGAGCGTACGGCCGCGCTGGTTCAGCAGGTGCTGCCGGACAATTTCGTGCCGCTGTTCCGACCGCCTTACGGGCATCGTCGGGCCGACAGTGCGCCGTTCTTCCGTGATCAGCAGTTGCGGGTTTCGCTGTGGAACATCGATTCCCAGGACAGCACCGGACGCATCAGCGCCGAGCAGGCCGCCAACCGTGTGCTGACGCTGATGCTGCTCTGGCGGCGCGGCAATGTGGTGTTCCATGACAGCACGGACAAGCCTCAGCAGGCGGTGCCATGGCTGATGGCCAATACGGCGCAAAGCGGGGTGATCTGGGAAGACTGCCATATCTATCCGCAGCAGTTGGCGGACGAAGAAGATATGCCGGATGACGAGGCTGACACGCCAGACGATGACGCCGCAGAAGAGTCCACCGATCAGCCGGGTGCAGCGGTTGAGCAGACGGTGTCGCCAGTGAAGGAAGGGGAGTAACGAGGAAGTATGTCGGAAATTTCTGAGGATTTGTCCCGGACCGGACTTCCGACTGTAAACGTGGCTGACCCATCCGCCAAGGGCTAATTTGCCCCCTGAAAAATAAACTTCAAAAAGCGCCGAAACGCGTTTTTATGTCATCGGTTTTGCGGTATTACGACAACAGACCGCCGAACCCTGCAACACAGGTGGCGTCATCCCAGACCCACTTTGCGCAATTTTCTCCTGCCTCAAGGGGAAAGCCTCGGCGGCCTTTTCGTGGCGCAGCATCGCTGTGTGTTGCGTCACTTGGCTACTACAAAGGTGAGCGAGTATGGATGACCACGGACGCACCCCTTCCTCTAACCAGCCAATCCTCTACGTGCTCGATACCAACGTATTGATCCATGATCCAAACGCGCTTCTGAATTTCGAAGAACACCACGTTGCACTCCCCATGACGGTCCTCGAAGAACTGGACAAGCTCAAGGCGGGCAAGCACTCGGTCGCTGCCGAATGTCGGCAGGCGATCCGGTTGATTGACAAGACACTCGGCGAAGCGACCCCGGAGGAGGTCGAAAAAGGCGTACCGATCGATCGCGGTACAGGCGTTTTCAAGGGTTATCTGTCCATCCTCATGAACAAGCGGCAAGAGCCCAACCGGGTGCTGCCCGACAACCTCAATGACAACATCATCATCAACCAGTTGATTGACCTGCATGCGCGGAAAAAGGACACGCGCATCGTACTGGTCACCAAAGACATCAACATGCGCCTCAAGGCGCGGGCCTGCGGCATCGAGGCCGAGGATTACAGCACCGACCAACTGGTCGACGATGTGTCGATGCTGTCTCGCGGTTACCACAATATGACCGGCTCTTTCTGGGACCGGGTGAGCAAGGTCGACACCCGTCAGGATCACGGCCGCACCTGGCACAAAGTGCAGATGATCGAGCAGATTCCGTCTGTGCACATCAATGAATTCATCATCGATGAGCAAGGCTTCGTCGGCTGGGTCAAAGGCGTCAAGCCTGATGAGTTGCTGCTGCTGGACATGCATCAAGAGCCCCTGCTGCACCAGGAGGCGTGGGGGCTGAAACCGCGCGACATCTATCAGGGGCTGGCGCTGTTCGCGCTGCTCGATCCGGATATTCATCTGGTCAACCTGTCCGGCGCGGCCGGTTCGGGCAAGACCATTCTCGCCCTGGCCGCTGCCATCGAGCAGACCATGGTCAGCAAGCGTTATCGCCGCATCATCGCTACCCGCAGCGTGCAGGGGCTCGACCAGGAGATCGGCTTTCTTCCCGGCACCGAAGCAGAAAAGATGGAGCCATGGCTTGGCGCGATCACCGACAACCTGGAAGCGTTGCACATGGACGATGAAAACACCCATGGCAGCGTCGATTACATTCTGAGCAAGGTGCCGCTGCAGTTCAAATCCCTCAACTACATCCGGGGCCGAAGCTTCCAGCAGAGCCTGATCCTGATCGATGAATGCCAGAACCTCACGCCGCACCAGATGAAAACCATCATCACCCGTGCTGGCGCCGGTTCCAAAGTAGTCTGCCTGGGCAACCTGGCACAGATCGATACCCCTTATCTGTCGGCCACCAGTTCGGGGCTGACCTACCTGACGGAGCGTTTCAAGGATTTCCCCAACGGCGTGCACATCAGTCTGCAAGGTGTCCCACGCTCGATCCTGGCTGAATACGCGGAGAGCCATTTGTAAACCTGTGGTCCATCGCTTTACATGAACATCCACTCACCGCTGAACTTGTAGGAGCCGGCTTGCTGGCGAACGCGTCCAGTCATTCACTGCAACTGTGACTGATACACTGCATTCGCCAGCAAGCCGGCTCCTACGACCCGCGCCTAACGCGGTTTCTCACCCAGCCCGATGCAGTTCGGGTCTTATCGGCGTTACAATCCCCGCTCCTGTTCAGGAGTCATCCCGTGCTCACTCATCTCGATTCCCAAGGTCGCGCCCACATGGTCGACGTCACTGAAAAAGACGTGACGTTCCGTGAAGCCGTGGCCGAAGCGCGCGTGCGCATGCTGCCCGAAACCCTGCAAATGATCGTCGCAGGCGGGCATCCAAAAGGGGACGTCTTTGCCGTCGCCCGCATCGCCGGCATTCAAGCCGCGAAGAAAACCAGCGATTTGATACCCCTCTGTCACCCGCTGATGCTCACGGGTGTGAAGGTCGAACTCACCGCCCAAAGCCCTGACACCGTGCACATCGTTGCCCGCTGCAAACTCTCCGGCCAGACCGGGGTGGAAATGGAAGCGCTGACCGCCGCCAGCATCGCCGCTCTGACCATCTACGACATGTGCAAGGCGGTGGACCGCGGCATGACCATCGAGCACGTGCGGCTGCTCGAAAAGCTCGGTGGCAAAAGTGGACACTTCATTGCCGACGAACAGGTGAGCGCCCAATGACCATTCACGTGCAAGTCCAGTTCTTCGCGCGTTTTCGCGAAACCCTCGGCACCGAGAGCGAAACCCTGGAAGGCGCGTTCGCTACCGTCGACGCCGTGCGCCAGCATTTGCTCGAGCGCGGGGGTGTGTGGGAAGTGCTGAGCGAGAAAGGCATCATGTGCGCCCGCAATCAGGAGCTTTGCTCCCTGGACACGCCCGTTGAGCCAGGCGATGAAGTGGCGTTCTTTCCGACTGTCACCGGAGGTTGATATGAGCGTGCGAGTGCAAGCCGCTGCGTTCGATCCCGGTGCTGAAGTCAACGCCATGCACGACGCCAACGTCGGCGTGGGTGCGGTGGTCAGCTTTGTCGGCTACGTACGGGATTTCAACGACGGCCGTGAAGTGGCGGGGATGTTCCTTGAACACTATCCCGGCATGACCGAGAAAGCGTTGCTCAAGATTGTCGACGAAGCGCAGCAGCGCTGGCCGTTGCTCAAGCTGGAAGTGATACATCGGGTGGGCGAGTTGGCGCCGGGCGAGCCGATCGTGTTCGTCGCTGCAGCCAGCGCCCATCGCCAGGCGGCATTCGAGGCTTGTGATTTCGTCATGGACTACCTGAAAACCCGAGCGCCGTTCTGGAAGAAGGAAAACACGTCGCAAGGTCCACGCTGGGTGGAAGGGCGCGACAGCGACCACAAGGCTGCGGATCGCTGGAAATAGACTGCAAACTCAGCGTTGTAGGAGCGTGGCTTGTCCCGCGATCTGCCGGGAACCGGCAGTCTGGCCAACAAATGTGGTGTGTCAGATACAGCCCCATTCCCAGCCATTGCGACGACTGCGTCGCCGATCGCGGGACAAGCCACGCTCCTACAGGTGTGTGGCTTACTCCGCCGCAGGAATCGCCCGCTGCACGCGCACCACAGGGCGCAACAACACGGTCGGCGGCGTTTCACAGCTGATCTTGCGACCCAGCTTCTCTTCAATCGAGGGCAGCTGATAGGAGTCGTCTTCACCGGCGAAGCTGATCGACACGCCGTCAGCGCCTGCACGACCGGTCCGGCCGATACGGTGTACGTAGTCGTCGGGGACTTCCGGCAGGGTGAAGTTGATCACGTGGCTGATGGCGTCGATGTGAATCCCTCGACCTGCAACGTCAGTGGCCACGAGCACGCGAATCTTGCCTTCGCGAAAGCCTTCCAGCGTCTTGATGCGCTTGTGCTGGGGCACGTCGCCTGAGAGCTGCGCGGCATTGATGCCGTCGCGCACCAAGCGCTCTTCGATACGCCGCACTTCGTCCTTGCGGTTGGCGAATACCATCACCCGCTCCCAACCGTGATCATTGATCAGGTTGAACAGCAGCTTGTATTTATCAGCGCCGGCAACGGCATAGATGTGCTGCTCGACCGTGTCGCTGGCGACGTTCAGTGACTCGATCTCGACAATCGCAGGATCTGTCGTCCACTGCTTGGCCAGGTTCATCACGTCTTCGGTGAAGGTGGCGGAGAACAGCAGCGTCTGGCGCTCCCCCTTGTGCGGGGTCTGGCGAATGATCGAGCGGACCTGAGGGATGAAGCCCATGTCCAGCATGCGGTCAGCTTCGTCCAGCACCATCACCTCAACCATGTCCAGATGCACTTCGCCGCGCTGGGCGAAGTCAAGGAGACGGCCTGGCGTGGCGACCAGAATGTCGCAGTGTCGGGCTTCGAGGTGTTTGAGTTGCTTGTCGAAATCCATGCCGCCGACGAACGTCATCACGTTGAGGTCGGTGTACTTGGTCAGCGCCTCGGCGTCCTTGGCGATCTGCACCACCAGTTCGCGGGTCGGCGCAATGATCAGCGCACGGGGTTCACCCATGTAGCGCTCTTTCGGCGGCGGCGTCTGGGTCAGCTGGGTAATGATGGAAATCAGGAAGGCGGCGGTCTTGCCGGTGCCGGTCTGGGCACGGCCGATGGCATCACGGCCTTTGAGGGTATAACCCAGAACGCCGGCCTGGATCGGCGTGCAGTACGGGAAACCCAGGTCCTGAATGGCGTGCATCAATTCGGGGGCAAGGGGGAAATCGTGGAAACGGGTTTTGCCTTCTTGGGGTTCGACAGCGAAGTCTTCGGGTTTCCAGGGAATGACGACGGGCTTGGGCGCGCGTTCACGGCGCTGACGTTCAGCCTTCACGGGCGACGCAGCGACCGGTGCGGTGGCTGCCGAATGCTCGGGCGCAGGCACGTGCACTTCTGCGGCTGACGGTTCCCGCGAGACGCTTTCGGTCTGGCGTTGGGGGACGGGGAGGGCAGCAGCAGGCGCGAGCGGCTCAGCCTCGCTTTTTCCGAACATCTTTTTAAGTGCTTTGAGCACGGTGATCTCATCGAGTGATTTAGGAATGTACGCCGGGGAGTGTAAAGCAAGAACCCGGCGCGGCGTAGTGTCCTAGCAAATCCACAACGCAATTGGAAGGATCAAATGAGTGGACTAGCGAAGCTTATCCCCGAGCCAGACACCTATGTCGGAAATTTCCTGCGGTAACACTTCGTGTTCCATTGGGTATTCCTGCCATGTCACGGTGACGCCCCGGGCCTTCAAATGCTCGTAAGCCGCTCGCCCCATGGCGTACAGAACCACCGGGTCATTGATGCCGTGCAAGCAGTAGGCCGGTATGCGTTGCTGGCTGGCGGACAGGCTCATTTCGTCGCTGAACGTCGGTGCGTAAGTGGACAGCGCGAGCACGCCGCCCAGTGGCCCTTCCCAGCGCAGGAAGGCGGTGTGCAATACCACGGCGCCGCCCTGGGAAAACCCTGCCAGGAAGATTCGCGCCGGGTCGATGCCGCTGTCCCGTTGCTGTTCGATCAGCTTGATGACGCCTTGCGCCGAGTTTTCCAGCTGGTCGCTGTCGATGGCGCGGGCCGGGCTCATGGCTTTGATGTCATACCAGCTGGGCATCGCGTAGCCACCGTTGATGGTGACGGCCCGGGTGGGTGCCTGGGGCAGAATGAACCGCGTGGTCTTCAGCGTCTTCTGCAGCATCTCGGCCACCGGCAGGAAATCGTAGCGATCGGCCCCCAGGCCGTGCAGCCAGATCACGCAGGCATCGACTGCCAGTTCCGGCTCGATGATCAAGGGTTCAGTCATGTGTGCTCCATTAGTGTGCGGTGCCGTCGGTGCAGCGCTTTAAGGCGGTGCATCGGGCCTTGAACATGGGATTTCGGATGTCGCAAGGTTACAAGTTTTGATCTTGACCTGTCGCTAATTCGACATTGCCAGCATGGTGGTACGGGCTTTGCTACACAACCCGCGGAGTGAAGGCGCTCACCTCGGGCGGTAACACTAATAGGCTATCAAGCAGACAGCCAAGTGTTGCGTCGGAGGCAGCATGGAATCATCGAGCAGGATTCCCGGCACGATTCGCTTTGAACCTCGGGGTTCAAGGACATCATGGGGCTTCAGTCTGCTGGACTCGCGACACCTCGAACACGGGATGACCAGATGCCTGGCGCCGGTGGCGGTAAACGGGTTCAACGTCGCATGACCCAAAAACAAGCCAGCACGGGTCACGAATGCCTCACAAGGGTGCGACGGGGCTAAGGCTCCTACACAACAAAGAGCAAACTGGAGGTTTGAATGAAGATGTTGAAATCCACCCTGGCTGTAGTGGCCGCCGCTGCAGCGCTCGGTCTGACCGGGTTCGCTCAAGCGGGTGCCAAGCTGGACGCCATTCAGAAGAAGGGCTTTATTCAGTGCGGCGTCAGTGACGGTCTGCCAGGCTTCTCGGTTCCGGACGCCAGCGGCAAGATCCAGGGCATCGACGCCGACTTCTGCCGCGCTGTTGCTGCCGCAGTGTTTGGCGACGCGACCAAGGTCAAGTTCAGCCAGCTGAACGCCAAAGAGCGCTTCACCGCGCTGCAGTCCGGCGAAATCGACATCCTGTCGCGTAACACCACCTGGACCAGCTCCCGCGACGCGAGCATGGGTCTGGTATTCCCGGGCTTTGTCACTTATTACGACGGCGTTGGCTTCCTGGCCAACAGCAAGCTGGGCGTGAAAAGTGCCAAGGAACTGGACGGCGCGACCATCTGTATTCAAGCCGGTACCACCACTGAGCTGAACGTGTCGGACTACTTCCGCGCCAACAACCTCAAGTACACCCCGATCACGTTCGACACCTCCGACGAAAGCGCCAAGTCGCTGGAGTCCGGTCGTTGCGACGTCCTGACCTCCGACAAATCCCAGCTCTACGCACAGCGCTCCAAGCTGGCCTCGCCGAAGGACTACGTCGTTCTGCCTGAAACCATCTCCAAAGAACCGCTGGGCCCAGTTGTTGCCCGTGGCGACGAAGACTTCAGCACCATCGTTCGCTGGGTTGGCTACGCGCTGCTGAACGCGGAAGAAGCAGGCGTCACGTCGAAAAACGTTGAAGCCGAAGCCAAATCCACCAAGAACCCTGACGTGGCCCGCTTGCTGGGTGCCGACGGCGACTACGGTCCGCAGCTCAAGCTGAAGAAAGACTGGGTCGTACAGATCGTCAAGCAAGTCGGTAACTACGGCGAAATGTTCGAGAAGAACCTGGGCGCAGGCACTCCTTTGGAGATCGCTCGCGGTCAGAACGCTCTGTGGAACGCTGGCGGCATTCAATACGCACCACCAGTGCGTTGATTGACCTGCATCCGGCTGCGTGAATCGCAGCCGGGCGCTTTGTTGCATTTCTTCCGGGGCACTCCATGCAAAATCAAATCAGCGCACCCAAGCAGAGGCTCAGCCTCAGCGACCCTAAAGTGCGTGCGTGGCTATTTCAGATAATTACGGTTGTCGCCGTAGTCGCGATGGGTTGGTATCTGTTCGATAACACCCAGACCAACCTGCAACACCGGGGTATCACTTCAGGTTTCGGTTTCCTTGAAAACAGTGCCGGTTTCGGCATCGCGCAGCACCTGATTCCGTTCACGGAGTCGGACACCTACGCGCGGGTTTTCCTGATCGGTTTGCTCAACACGCTGCTGGTGACCTTCATCGGCGTGATACTCGCGACCCTGCTGGGCTTCATCGTCGGTGTCGCGCGTCTGTCCAACAACTGGATCATCAACAAGCTGGCGACGGTTTACGTTGAAGTTTTCCGTAACATTCCGCCGCTGCTGCAGATCCTGTTCTGGTACTTCGCGGTGTTCCTGACCCTGCCGGGTCCGCGGGCTGCCCACGGGTTTCTCGGCTCGTTCTTCGTCAGCAGCCGTGGTCTGAACATGCCGGCCGCGATTGCCACCGATGCGGCGTGGCCGTTCGTGATCAGCGTGGTACTGGCCATTGTCGCCATCGTGTTCATGACGCGTTGGGCGAACAAGCGCTTCGAAGCGACGGGCGTACCCTTCCACAAGTTCTGGGCAGGCCTTGCGCTGTTCCTCGTGATCCCGGCGCTCTGCGCGCTGATCTTCGGTGCACCGGTGCATTGGGAAGTGCCTGAGCTGAAAGGCTTCAACTTTGTTGGCGGCTGGGTGTTGATCCCGGAACTGCTGGCGCTGACCCTCGCGCTGACGGTTTATACGGCGGCATTCATTGCCGAAATCGTGCGTTCGGGCATCAAGTCCGTGAGCCACGGCCAGACCGAAGCGGCACGTTCGCTGGGCCTGCGCCCAGGGCCGACGCTGCGCAAGGTCATCATTCCGCAGGCCCTGCGGGTGATCATCCCGCCGTTGACCAGCCAATACCTGAACCTGGCGAAGAACTCGTCGCTGGCTGCCGGTATCGGCTACCCGGAAATGGTTTCGCTGTTCGCTGGTACCGTGCTCAACCAGACCGGCCAGGCCATCGAAGTCATTGCCATCACCATGAGCGTGTACCTGGCGATCAGTATCAGCATTTCCCTGCTGATGAACTGGTACAACAAGCGCATTGCGCTGATCGAGCGGTGAGGAAACGCGCATGACATCCCATACTTTCAAACCCGACATGCCACCGCCGAGCAAAGTCTTCGGCCCGGTGGCATGGATGCGCCAGAACCTGTTCTCGAGCTGGATCAACACGCTGTTGACCCTGTTCGCGATCTACCTGATCTGGCTGGTTGTTCCACCGCTGCTGAGCTGGGCCATCTTCGATGCCAACTGGGTCGGCACCACGCGCGAAGACTGCACCAAGGCCGGCGCCTGCTGGGTGTTCATCGAACAGCGCTTCGGCCAGTTCATGTACGGCTATTACCCGCAGGCGTTGCGCTGGAGGGTTGATCTGACCGTCTGGCTGGCGATCATCGGCGTCGCGCCGCTGTTCATCAAAATGATGCCGCGCAAGGCCGTCTACGGCCTGTCGTTCCTGTTCATTTACCCGATCGTTGCTTACTTCCTGCTGCATGGCGGCGTGTTCGGCCTTGACCTGGTTGCGACCAGTCAGTGGGGCGGCTTGATGCTGACCCTGGTGATCGCGACGGTGGGTATCGCCGGCGCGTTGCCGTTGGGTGTGGTGCTGGCATTGGGGCGTCGCTCCGAAATGCCGGCGATCCGCGTGATGTGCGTGACGTTCATCGAGTTTTGGCGAGGCGTCCCATTAATCACTGTGCTGTTCATGTCGTCGGTGATGCTGCCGTTGTTCCTGCCTGAAGGCATGAACTTCGACAAGCTGCTGCGCGCACTGATCGGCGTGATTCTGTTCCAGTCGGCGTACGTGGCCGAAGTGGTTCGGGGCGGCATGCAGGCCATTCCGAAGGGGCAGTACGAAGCGGCTGCGGCCATGGGCCTCGGCTACTGGCGGCGCATGGGGCTGGTGATTCTGCCGCAGGCCCTGAAGCTGGTTATTCCGGGTCTGGTCAACACTGTGATCGCGTTGTTCAAGGACACGAGCCTTGTGATCATCATCGGCCTGTTCGACCTGCTCAACAGCGTCAAACAAGCTGCCGCCGACCCCAAGTGGCTCGGCATGGCGACCGAGGGTTACGTGTTCGCGGCCCTGGTGTTCTGGATCTTCTGTTTCGGCATGTCCCGCTACTCCATGCATTTGGAGCGTAAGTTGGACACAGGCCACAAGCGTTAGGAGTTTTGTGATGAGTGAAGCTATCAGTAAGCCTCTGGGCGCCGAAGGCATGATCCGGATGGAAGGCGTCCACAAGTGGTACGGCCAGTTCCACGTTTTGAAAGACATCAACCTGAACGTGCGTCAAGGCGAGCGCATCGTCTTGTGCGGCCCGTCGGGCTCGGGCAAGTCGACCACCATTCGCTGCCTCAACCGTCTGGAAGAGCACCAGCAGGGTCGCATCGTGGTCGATGGCACCGAGCTGACCTCGGACCTGAAGCAGATCGAGACGATTCGCCGCGAAGTCGGCATGGTGTTCCAGCACTTCAACCTGTTCCCACACCTGACCATCCTGCAGAACTGCACGCTGGCGCCGATGTGGGTGCGCAAGATGCCCAAGCGCAAGGCCGAAGAAATCGCCATGCATTATCTGGAGCGCGTGCGCATTCCGGAGCAGGCGCACAAGTACCCGGGGCAGCTTTCCGGTGGTCAGCAACAGCGTGTGGCGATCGCCCGCGCGCTGTGCATGAAGCCGAAAATCATGCTGTTCGACGAGCCGACTTCGGCCCTCGACCCGGAAATGGTGAAAGAGGTGCTCGACACCATGGTCGGCCTGGCGGAAGAGGGCATGACCATGCTCTGCGTGACCCACGAAATGGGCTTCGCCCGCACCGTGGCCAACCGCGTGATCTTCATGGACAAAGGCGAAATCGTCGAACAAGCCGCGCCAAACGACTTCTTCGATAACCCGCAGAGTGATCGTACGCGCCTGTTCCTGAGTCAGATTCTGCATTGATCGGTTGAAGTGGCAGCGTGAGAAACCCGGACTCAGGTCTGGGTTTTTTTATGCCCGCTGATCGCCCTGCAGCAGCGAACTGACGCGCACATACCTGTAGGAGCGCGCTTGCCCGCGAAAAAATCTGTCAGGTGATGACGAGAGGTCGGATTTACCCAAATCTTCGCGGGCAAGCGCGCTCCTACAGCCTTGCGTATGTGCGCCTCAACGCCCAGCGGGCAGAAGCAAGTCTGCGGGTCTTAGACTGTACCCAATCCGTCCCATAACTTGTGTTCCGTGCTGTTCTCGAACAGGATGCCTTCTTTGCGCAATGCGCTGTTACATCCTCCTGCCCTCACGAGAATCCCATGACGACCAAGGCGCCGACGGCGAGCAGTCCCCGTTCCAATCCTTCGACCCCTCACGAAATAAACGAACTGCTGATCGATGCAGAAGCTGATGACGAGCAAGTGCAGCAGCATCATCCCGTGCTCAAACGCCCATGGTTCCTGTTGTTGGGCCTGGTGCTGGTGGCGCTGAATCTGCGTCCGGCGTTGTCGAGCATGGCGCCGTTGTTGAGCGAAGTGTCACGGAGTCTGGGGCTGTCTGCGGCCACGGCCGGTTTGCTGACCACACTGCCGGTGTTGTGTCTGGGCCTGTTCGCGCCGCTTGCGCCGATCCTTGCGCGGCGTTTCGGCAGTGAGCGCGTGGTGCTTGGCATTCTCCTGACCCTGGCGTGCGGGATCATTCTGCGCAGCTCGTTGGGCGAGTTCGGTCTGTTTGCGGGCAGCATCATGGCCGGGGCCAGCATTGGCATCATCGGGGTATTGCTGCCGGGCATCGTCAAACGCGACTTCGCCAAACAGGCCGGTGCGATGACGGGCGTTTACACCATGGCGCTGTGCCTCGGCGCTGCGGTGGCGGCGGGCTCCACGGTGCCGTTGAGCGAGGCGCTGGGTAGCGGCAACGGGAGCGACTGGACACTGGGCCTGGGCTTCTGGATCGTGCCGGCGATTCTCGCCGCGCTCTTCTGGTGGCCGCAGACGCGTCAGCGCCATGGTCAGCATCAGGTGGCCTACCGGGTGCGCGGTTTGCGCCGCGATCCTCTGGCCTGGCAAGTCACCCTTTATATGGGCCTGCAATCGTCGCTGGCCTACATCGTGTTCGGCTGGCTGCCGTCGATCCTCATCGGGCGCGGACTGACTGCCACCGAAGCCGGGCTGCTGTTGTCCGGTTCGATCATGGTGCAACTGGTCAGCTCGCTAACCGCGCCGTGGCTCGCCACACGCGGCAGTGATCAGCGGGTTGCGATTGTGCTGGTGATGCTGCTGACCCTGGCCGGTCTGTTCGGCTGCCTGTATGCACCGATCGAGCAATTGTGGGCCTGGGCCATCGTGCTTGGCCTGGGGCAGGGCGGGACGTTCAGCCTGGCACTGACGCTGATCGTGTTGCGCTCGCGCGACTCCCACGTCGCCGCCAACCTGTCGAGCATGGCCCAGGGCTTCGGCTACACCCTGGCATCGCTTGGCCCCTTTGCAGTGGGCGTCGTGCATGACTGGACCGGCAACTGGGATTCGGTGGGCTGGATCTTCGGCGTCATCGGCGTGTCCGCGATCATTGCCGGCCTGGGCGCGGGGCGTTCGCTTTACGTGGGCGTCACCAGCGAGAAAGTCTGAGGGCCGGCATTTCACCGGCGAATGCCCGTGGCAAAACGCGCTGCGGCCGCTTATCGTGCAGGCATCCTATTTCCACGGACGGCGTTCCCATGAGCGAGACCTTTTCGAGTGAGCACAACAGCGCGTTGATCACGCGGTTTTACGAGGCATTCAGCCGTCTGGACGCCGAGGCGATGGCCGCGTGCTACAGCGAAGACGTGGTGTTTTCCGACCCGGTGTTTGGCGAGCTGCGCGGGCAGGATGCCGGCGATATGTGGCGCATGCTGACCTCCCGCGCCCGTGATTTTTCGGTGGTGTTCGATCATGTCCGTGCGGATGCCACGACAGGCGCTGCCCACTGGGTCGCGACCTACCTGTTCAGCCAGACCGGTCGCACGGTGGTCAACGACATTCAGGCGCGGTTCGTCTTTCGCGACGGGAAGATCTGCGAGCACCACGATCATTTCGATTTGTGGCGCTGGTCGCGGCAGGCCCTCGGCACGAAAGGGGCTTTATTGGGCTGGACGCCGTTTGTGCAAAACGCCATTCGTGCACAGGGCCAGAAAGGGCTGAAGGCTTTTCAGGCCAGTCGCTGACGTTTTGATAGAATCCGCTCCCCCCGCTAATGCGCCACGGTCCTGCATGCCTGAAGCCGAAATCGCCACCGTACCCGAAGCTGCTCCGGTCAAAGCCTGGTTCGTGTATCTGGTACGCGCGGCCAATGGCGCGTTGTACTGCGGCATCAGCAACGATCCGCTGCGCCGCTTTGCTCAGCATCAGAGCGGCAAAGGCGCACGCTTCTTCAGTTCAAGCCCGGCGGTGGCGCTGGTGTATGTGGAGGCCTGTCGCGACAAGGGCGACGCCTTGCGCCAGGAGCGGTTGATCAAAAAACTGCGTAAAAGCGCCAAGGAATGCTTGGCCGCCGGCGACATCCAGCCGAGTGATGCCGCGCCATCAGCCTGAGCGGGTATGCCGTGAGGCCTCGGGGGGATAAGCTGGTGGTTTATCCCTGCGGATGGCCCGAAGCATGTCTGAGTTGATTCTTCATCACTATCCAATGTCACTGTTCGCCGAAAAAGCCCGTCTGATGCTGGGCTTCAAAGGCCTGTCATGGCGCTCGGTCAACATCCCGTCGATCATGCCCAAACCCGACCTCATGCCCCTTACCGGTGGCTATCGCAAAACCCCTGTCCTGCAAGTGGGCGCCGATATCTACTGCGACACCGCGTTAATCGCCCGGCGCCTGGAGCAGGAAAAGTCCTCGCCGACCTTCTACCCCGAAGGTCAGGAGTTCACGTCGGCAAGCCTGGCCGCGTGGGCGGATTCAGTATTGTTTCTGCATTCCGTCAGCCTGGTGTTTCAACCTGCCTCCATGGCTGCGCGTTTCGCCAAGGTCCCGCCTGAGGCTGTGAAGGCATTCGTTGCCGACCGCGCCACGTTGTTTAATGGCGGCAGCGCCAATCGTGTCCCGCTGGAAGTGGCTCAGCATCAATGGCCTACACTGATGGCGCGTCTGGAAACCCAGCTCGAGCGCAATGGCGACTTCCTTCTCGGCGCCCCCTCGATTGCTGATTTCTCGGTGGCCCACACCCTGTGGTTCCTGAAACAAACCCCTGTCACGTCCCCGCTCGTGGATGCCTATCCGGCGGTGCTGAGCTGGTACGAGCGCGTTATCGCGTTCGGCCATGGCGCACCGAGCGAATTGAGTTCGGGCGACGCCGTTGAAATTGCGCGCGCTGCCACCCCGGCCCCGGTGCCTGACGAAGCGTTCACCGATCCCAATGGTTTTGCTGTCGGCCAACAGGTCACCGTGTCCGCGGTGGATTACGGCGTTGACGCGGTGGCGGGAGAGCTGGTGTTCAGCGGGCGCGAAGAGATCATCCTGCGCCGCGAAGACGACCGCGCGGGTACCGTGCACGTGCACTTCCCGCGTTTCGGTTTTCAAATCAAGGCGGTTTGAATCGGTGATGTGCAAATAAGCCCGGTGCAATGCCGGGCTTATCGCGGTGCCGAATAATCGCTTTGTTTTAATTGCGTATTGATCTGGATGATCATGAAGTAGTCGTCGTGACTGTCAGTTCTGACAGTTGTTTAAACGGCTACGCGGTTTACTCTCTTCTTTCACCTTATATAAAAGTTGTCCGGTCAAGGAGAGTGTTGGGGTCCCTGTGTGGCGCCGATATCTTCGATATTCCGTGACACCGGACGTTTTATTTCCAGGGACCGGAGAGCACGTCATGGCAAACGGCAATGCGTTGGGGCTATCGCTTCTTTTTCTTGCAATCCAATCCGCAGATGTTTATGCAGCGAGTTGCGCTGATACGGCGAAAGCGCTGACACGTCAATATTACGATACAAGGGAAAACTGCGGCAAAGCCTCGTCACCTGCGTTTTTGTGCAACGGGGTTATCTTCCGGGCGACCATTCCCTCGGACGACTACAATTCGTGGGATCCGAGCCCGGCCTCGGTCAAGAGCGGCGGTACATCGTTTTCTTATCTGCGCAAGGATGCCAAATTTTCCCGGCTTGTCCGCTATGAAAACAACGGCTACGTGCTCTTTCCGATTCAGGAGCTGCCGACGGGCAAAAGCGCCTACAACGTGCTGTGCTCGTTCCCGATGGACGGCGGGACTGACTCGCGGGTCGACAAAGGCTGCGGCACCTCCCCGGCAGCGAGCGCGCCAGGCAAAGGCGCTGAGTGCTTTTCTCAAAAGATCGAGACCGGTCGCCAGTGGGCAGAGCAGTACAAGACGCAGACCAAGGGCGATAACCGCAACGAGTGCGGTTTTGATGTGCGCGATCCGCTGGACCGGCACGCGACTGACAACTTCAATGCCAGTTTGAGCGCCATGCGCGAGATGGGAAAAACGTCATTCAATAAGCAGAATGAACTCAGGCTGGATACCTGGAGTAATGAAACGCCTGATAAAAACTTGCCGATTCAGGCCTTTTTCTATTTGCCCGAACCTGGGGGCGGCAGAGACGATGCCCGATTTGATCAACAACGTTATTACTCTCAAACCGGTGTCTGGGTGCCGATTATCGCAATGACACTTCCTGATTCCCCCTCTAAAGATGCAACGTTTGCCTGTGACGCCGATGATCAGGCTGTCTCTGAATCGGGCAAGACAATTGATCGCTATATCAAGTCCGCCACGTGGACGTCACGCGCTGACCCGGGCACGGGAGAAGAGGAGTGGTCGCTATCGGTCGTGCTGACCGAATTGGGTAAGAAGCAAAAGGGCTCTTCAGGCTCTGACGCGGTGTATGCCGAACTGGTCCGCAAGTACAAAAACGATTTTCAGTGGAAACAAAATGATGGCGGTGGCATGCGTCGCCAGCTGGTGTGCCACTTCAACATTGCGCGCAATAAAGATGAATTCAATCTGGAGCCGTTCCGCCCCGATCTCTCTGAAGAGAAGGCCGAGGCAGCGGGTTGCAATCCGGTTTGAACCTGGGCAGCCAGACGTTCGGTGTTACTTCAGCGCAGCGAGGATCTGCTCTTCGCTGAAGCCTCTGATCAGCGTGCCGTTCACGTCGATCAGAGGGATACCGCGACCGCCGAGCGCCTCATAGGCTTTGCGACCTGCAGCGTCCTTTTCGATGTCGAACTCGGTGAAGGGGATGCCCTTGCTGTCCAGAAAGCGCCGGGTCTGTTTGCAGTAGCCGCACCAGTCGGTCGCGTACAGCGTGACCTTGGCCTGTGCCTGCGACTGGGCCGATATCGCCTGGGATGGATTGACCCAGTGTTCGATCTTGCCCCAGTTCTGGTACACCACGACCACCATCATGATCAGCACGAATTTCTTCAAGGTCCGGGCAAACATGTGGGTCAGCGCCTTTTCAGTTGATCGGTCAGCTGGGTCGGCAGCCCCTTGATAATCAGCGTGCCTTTCTCTTCGTCGTACTCAATTTTGTCGCCCAGCAAGTGCGCCTCGAAACTGATCGACAGACCTTCGGCGCGGCCGGTGAAGCGACGGAACTGATTGAGTGTGCGCTTATCGGCCGGGATCTCGGGCGACAGGCCGTAATCCTTGTTGCGGATGTGATCATAGAAGGCGCGAGGGCGCTCCTCGTCGATCAGACCTGACAGCTCTTCCAGTCCCATGGGCTCACCCATCTTGCTCTGGCTGCTGGCGTAATCGACCAGCGTCTTGGTTTTTTCGCGAGCGGAGTCCTCGGGCAGGTCTTCGCTCTCGACGAAATCACTGAAGGCCTTGAGCAAGGTGCGGGTCTCGCCCGGTCCGTCGACACCTTCCTGGCAGCCGATGAAGTCGCGGAAATACTCGGACACCTTCTTGCCGTTCTTGCCCTTGATGAACGAGATGTACTGCTTGGACGCCTTGTTGTTCTGCCACTCGGAAATATTGATGCGGGCCGCAAGGTGCAGTTGGCCGAGGTCCAGATGCCGGGAGGGCGTTACGTCCAGCGCCTCGTTCACGGCCACGCCTTCACTGTGGTGCAGCAACGCGATAGCCAGGTATTCGGTCATGCCCTGCTGATAGTGCGCGAACAGTACGTGGCCGCCGACCGACAGGTTCGATTCTTCCATCAGTTTCTGCAGGTGCTCGACCGCGATGCGGCTGAACTGGGTGAAATCCTTGCCCTGATCCAGGTATTCCTTCAGCCAGCCACTGAACGGGTGCGCGCCGGATTCGGCATGGAATAGACCCCAGGCCTTGCCCTGTTTGGCGTTGTAGCTCTCGTTGAGGTCCGCCAGCATGTTCTCAATGGCCTGCGACTCGGCGAGCTCCGAGTCCCGGGCGTGGAGCACGGCGGGCGTACCGTCGGGTTTTTTGTCGATCAAGTGGACGATGGCGTGACGGATCGGCATGGATTTCTCGGCGGCTGAAGGGGAACTGAACGGGACCAGACCAGGCCCGTGCGAAAGTCGGCAAGTGTACCGCAGACGGGAGTCGGAACGCTCTGGAAGGGCCGAAAACGCTGACCTGCGCCCATTAATATGACTTTTTTACGCCTCTCGGGCGATAAAGCTGACCAAATGGGTAGGTAGGGGCGGATATTTGCGTTGCGCTGTGCTAGTTTTGCCCGGTCCTGAGCGCCCAAGCGCGCCAGGCGTGCAGTTTGTGGGCGTTCGGCCGAACCAAAGGCCGTTTACAGTATCTACATTTCGCGTCTGTACCACACTCTGCAAACCATTCGAATTTGATAGGGAAGGAACACCACCATGGCTCTGACTAAAGACCAATTGATCGCCGATATCGCAGAAGCTATCGACGCGCCAAAAACCACCGCGCGCAACGCTCTCGACCAATTGGGTCAAATCGTCGCTGACCAACTGGAAAACGGTAGTGAAATCACTCTGCCAGGCATCGGCAAACTGAAAGTCACCGAGCGTCCAGCACGCACTGGCCGCAACCCTTCGACTGGCGCAGCCATCGAAATCGCCGCCAAGAAAGTAGTCAAGTTCGTACCAGCCAAAGTGCTGACTGACTCGGTCAACAAGTAAGCGAAAACGCTGCTTGGATGAGGAAACCGTGTGACGGAGTAATCCGGACACGGTTTTTTTGTGCCCGCTACTTCTTGAAGGGGTTGCACCCGGCCGCTTTCGCCGCTGTCTCTGAGACCACCGGGCGGAAGGGTTCCAGGTTCCAGTCAGCGCGTTGTGGGTAGTTGCGCACGATGCAGGCGATTTGCTGCTTCATGCTGCCCGCGTCTTTTTCCTCGTCCCGCCATTGCGCATCTGAACCGCGCAATTCGTACAGCTCCTGATAAACCTCTTGCTGCTGACTGGCTTGTACTTTTTTGCCCAGTTCAGTCAGGACGACGTTCAGCGTCCACTCCGTTTTCCCCATGCCTGGGTCCAGGCGCTGCTCCCAGTTGCTCCGTGCGATGTATTTCGCAGTCACGTTGCGATTGAGGTTCAACGAAATCCCTTGATCGGCCGCGCTGTAAGTGAAGCGCTGTTCTGGCGGCCGGGTGAAATCGACATTCAGAATGGGCACCGCGTAGCCCTGATCATAGAGTTTGCGTTGGAAGGTACGCGCGTTGGCCAGGCCGTCCTGCTGTACCGCCGCTTTCCCGTTGTCGCCCCGGACGGGGTAGTTGAATGTGTTCTTGCCCTGGTAAATAAACGCATCGATGTCATCCATGATGTCGCTGCCGCCGGCGGCATTTTTGAGCATGAATTCGTTGAAGAAGTCCTTGCGCGAATAAGGGTCGGCGTTGGTGGTGGTCGCTCTGGCTTCATGGGCCTGAATCATCGCGTCCCACTGCGCAGGCACTTCGGCGTTCCACGAGCACTGTGTTGTCTGAATCGGTTGTCGGACACCGCCCTGATATTTCTGCTTCCACTGCTCGGCCGTGGTTACGCTCTGATCGGCGCAGGTGCCGTAGGCCCATTGAGCGTTCTTGTTCACCGTCGTGGGGTGGGAAGGGGGAAGGAACGTGGCATCGTTGAAGGGGCCGCACCCGTACCCCTTGCGATCCGGGCCTGTGTAGCCATCGAACGTGTAGATACAGGCCCAGCCCTCCTGCTTGACCGGGAGCTGTAGCGCGAGCCCGTCCGTTGGCGTCCTGAGAATGAAGCCAGCGGGGTGAACAAGCACTGATGTGCTCAGGTCACGGCGTATCCAGGTGTAGGACGTCGCCCCGGTTTGCAGGGCGTAAGGGCTGTAATCCCAAGGATTGAAGTTGCCGTCATTGACCATGCGCAGCGTGATGCCGCTGCAGTAGTAATGGCCCCGGGCCGCGCCGGTGTCCGGCTCTTTGCAATGGTTGTCGATGCGGTTGTAACTGGCGTTGATGCGCCTGACCGTTTCGACCGGATCAAGATTTACCTTTAGCTCAACTGCCCATGACGGGCAGTTCCAGACCATTAACAGGCAGATAACGCAGGCTGAGACGCGCATGGCTGACCTCCTTGTGCCGGGGCACGCAACGAGGATTCAGCTTATGAACAGGGGTGTTGGTCGTCTACTGACAGAAATGACACCGCCGTTTGAGAATCAGCGCTTGCTCGCGGCCCAGCGCTGTTCCCGCCAGGCTTGCTGGCGAGCTGTGTCGTGAAAGGTCCAGGCAACGAAGCGACTCTGTTTCTGCCCTTGTCCCATTTCTACCGTCTGGCTTTCAACGGCACCGGCTTTTTTTAACGCGCTCTGGATCAGGGGCAGGTTCGAAGCTTTGGACACGAGCGTGCTGAACCACAACACCTGCGCCGCCACCTGAGCACTTTCACTGATCAATTGCGTCACAAAGCGCGCTTCGCCACCTTCGCACCATAGCTCCGCCGCCTGGCCGCCAAAATTCAGCACCGGCAACTTGCGTTTGGGGTCGGCCTTGCCAAGGGCTCGCCATTTGCGCTGGCTGCCGCTTAACGCTTCCGCAGCCGAGGCGTGGAAGGGCGGGTTACACACGGTGATGTCGAAGCGTTCATCGGGCTGCAGCAAGTGGGTCAGGATGTGCTTTTGGTTGGTCTGCTCCCGAAAGCTGATGCTCTTGCTCAAGCCGTTGGCTTTGACGATGGTGGTCGCCGAGGCAAGGGCGATCTTGTCGATGTCCGAGCCCAGGAACGACCAGCCGTACTCGCCCTGACCGATCAGCGGGTAAATGCAGTTGGCGCCAGTGCCAATGTCCAGCGCTGTGACGGACGCCCCGCGCGGGATGACGCCGTCGTTGCGCTCAGCCAGCAGGTCAGCCAGAAAGTGCAGGTAGTCCGCGCGCCCCGGGATTGGCGGGCAGAGATAGTCGGCCGGAATATCCCAATGGGCGATACCGTAGAACGCTTTGAGCAAGGCGCGGTTAAACACCCGCACGGCGGCCGGATTGGCGAAGTCGATGCTTTCTTTGCCATAGGGATTGAGGATCACAAACTTGCCCAGCTCGGGGCTGCTTTTAATCAGGCGCGGAAAGTCGTAATGCCCCTGATGGCGGTTGCGCGGGTGCAGGGTGGCTTTCTCACGCGGCGCGGCGGGCTTGGCCTGTTGAGCAGGTTTGGCTTTTTTGCGCGGAGGTTTGGTGTGCAGTGGATTTGTCATGGGTATCAATTCAGGTGACAGACACCGCACCCCTGTAGGAGCGCGCTTGCCCGCGATGACGTCGGATTGAACACCGCAGTCCCGAAGATGGACGGATGGCGTCTGGGCTGGCCTCATCGCGGGCAAGCGCGCTCCTACAAAGATTTCGTTGCGCCTGCCAGCCCGGTTGCAGGCCGGCAGGGCATCTCGTCTGGAAGACGGTACTTACAAACTCGCGATCCGAGCGTGCTGCTCCGCCAGTTTACCCAGCGCCTGTTCGGCTTCGGTCATCTTCGCGCGTTCCTTGGCGATCACCTCAGCTGGCGCCTTGTCGACGAACGCGGCATTGGACAGCTTGCCGCCGACCCGCTGCACTTCGCCCTGCAGACGCTGGATTTCCTTGTCCAGACGCGCCAGTTCGGCGTCCTTGTCGATCAGGCCGGCCATCGGCACCAGCACTTCCATCTCACCGACCAGTGCGGTCGCCGACAGAGGTGCTTCAGCGCCGGCTTCCAGCACGGTGAACGATTCAAGCTTGGCCAGCTTCTTCAGCAGGTGCTCGTTCTCGTTCAGGCGGCGCTGGTCTTCGGCGCTGACGTTCTTGAGGAACAACTGCAACGGCTTGCCCGGGCCGATGTTCATTTCGCCACGGATGTTGCGCACGCCGAGCATCAGGCTCTTGAGCCACTCGATGTCGCCTTCGGCCGCGACGTCGATACGCGCATCATTCGCCACCGGCCACGGTTGCAGCATGATGGTCTTCCCTTCAACGCCGGCCAGCGGCGCGAGGCGCTGCCAGATTTCTTCGGTGATGAACGGCATGAACGGATGCGCCAGACGCAAGGCGACCTCCAGCACACGCACCAGCGTGCGACGGGTGCCACGCTGACGCTCGATCGGCGCCGTCTCGTCCCACAGAACCGGCTTGGACAGCTCAAGGTACCAGTCGCAATACTGGTTCCAGATGAACTCGTACAGCGCCTGCGCCGCGAGGTCGAAGCGGAACTGATCCAGCTGACGGGTTACTTCGGCTTCAGTGCGTTGCAGCTGCGAGATGATCCAGCGATCCGGCAGCGACAGCTCGAACGCTTCGCCGTTCTGACCGCAGTCTTCGCCCTTGTCGAGCACGTAGCGCGCGGCGTTCCAGATCTTGTTGCAGAAGTTGCGATAGCCTTCGACGCGGCCCATGTCGAACTTGATGTCCCGGCCGGTAGAGGCCAGCGAGCAGAAGGTGAAGCGCAGGGCATCGGTGCCGTAGCTTGCGATGCCGTCGGCGAACTCGTCGCGGGTCTGCTTCTCGATCTTCTTGGCCAGCTTGGGTTGCATCATGCCGGAGGTGCGTTTCTGCACCAGGGCTTCAAGCTCGATGCCGTCGATGATGTCCAGCGGATCAAGGACGTTGCCCTTGGACTTGGACATCTTCTGGCCTTGGCCATCGCGCACCAGACCGTGGACATACACGGTCTTGAATGGCACCTGCGCCGTACCGTCTTCGTTCTTCACCAAATGCATGGTGAGCATGATCATCCGGGCAACCCAGAAGAAAATGATGTCGAAACCGGTAACCAGTACGTCGGTCGGGTGGAAGGTTTTCAGGAAATCGGTCTGCTCTGGCCAGCCCAGGGTGGAGAACGTCCACAGGCCGGAACTGAACCAGGTGTCGAGCACGTCGTTGTCCTGTTGCAGGGCAACGTCAGGACCGAGATTGTGCTTGGCGCGGACTTCGGCTTCGTCGCGGCCGACGTAAACCTTGCCGGACTCGTCGTACCAGGCCGGAATGCGGTGGCCCCACCAGAGCTGACGGCTGATGCACCAGTCCTGAATGTCGCGCATCCACGAGAAGTACATGTTCTCGTACTGCTTGGGCACGAAGGCAATACGGCCGTCTTCAACGGCGGCAATGGCAGGTTCGGCCAGCGGCTTGGTCGACACGTACCACTGATCCGTCAGCCACGGCTCGATGATCGTCCCGGAGCGGTCGCCCTTCGGTACTTTCAAGGCGTGATCGTCGACGCTGACCAGCAGCCCGGCGGCGTCGAACGCGGCAACGATCTGCTTGCGCGCTTCGAAGCGGTCGAGGCCGGCGTATTCGGCAGGGAGGGTGCCGTCGACGGTGTCGTTCAGCGTGCCGTCGAGGTTGAACACTTGCGCAGCGGGCAGCACGGCAGCGTTCTTGTCGAAGATGTTCAGCAGCGGCAGGTTGTGGCGCTTGCCGACGTCGTAGTCGTTGAAGTCGTGGGCCGGGGTGATCTTCACGCAGCCGGTACCGAATTCAGGGTCGCAGTAGTCGTCCGCGATGATCGGGATGCGACGACCTACCAGCGGCAGCTCGACGAACTTGCCGATCAGCGCCTTGTAGCGCTCATCATTCGGGTTCACGGCGACGGCCGCGTCACCGAGCATGGTTTCCGGACGGGTTGTGGCGACGATCAGATGGTCCAGACCTTCGGCGGTCTTCGCACCATCGGCCAACGGGTAGCGCAGGTTCCACAGATGCCCCTTCTCGTCGTGGTTTTCCACTTCGAGGTCGGAGATGGCGGTGTGCAGCTTGGTGTCCCAGTTGACCAGACGTTTGCCACGGTAGATCAGACCGTCTTCGTGCAGACGCACGAAGGCTTCCTTAACCGCCTCGGACAAACCGTCGTCCATCGTGAAGCGCTCACGGCTCCAGTCGACCGACGAGCCCAGGCGACGGATCTGACGGCTGATGTTGCCGCCGGACTGATCCTTCCATTCCCAGACTTTTTCGAGAAATTTGTCGCGACCCAGGTCGTGACGGCTCTGACCCAAGGCTTCGAGTTGACGCTCCACCAGCATCTGCGTGGCGATACCGGCGTGGTCGGTGCCCGGCTGCCACAGGGTGTTGCGACCCTGCATGCGGCGGAAGCGGATCAGGGCGTCCATGATCGCGTTATTGAAACCGTGGCCCATGTGCAGGTTGCCGGTGACGTTCGGCGGCGGAATCATGATGGTGTACGAGTCGCCCGCGCCTTGCGGAGCGAAATAGTTTTCGGACTCCCAGGTCTGGTACCAGGAAGTTTCGATGGCGTGCGGCTGGTAGGTCTTGTCCATGCGAGGCGGGAACCTGATCTGCTTTGAGTCGGAAAAGCCGACGAGTATAGCTTTTCAAGGCGGCGTCAAGCTACAAGCGGGAGGTCGGTGGCTATGAGCGGTGATGCCCGGAATCGTCGCGGGCATCTGTAGGACTGCGCTTGCCGCGATCCCGGGTCGGGAAAGAGGACAGGTTCAGCTGGTGTATTGACTCAGCAGTCGTTCCATTCGCGCATCCAGACGGCGTTTGATCTCGTTCTCGATGTGCGGAGCGAAGTCGTCGATCACGTCTTGCATGATCAACTGCGCAGCGGCTCGCAGTTCGGCGTCCAGGTGCAGCAGTGCCTCTGCGTTCGGCGCCCCGGCGCTCGATGCGTTGGCAGCTGGCGCGGGAGGTGGAGTAGCCGCGACCGGCTCAGGCGTGAGCAGGGGAATGTCATTGAGGTTGGCTTCGTGCTCATCGAGCGTCACGACCTGGCCGCTGACCACGTCAAACAGCAGCGGAATCTGCTCGTCGCTGTGAACGGATTCGGTCAGCAGGGGAGGCTGGGCCGGATCATCGCCCAACAGCTGACGAATGGACTCGAGGTCATCCAGCAGGTGCGCTGAATCTTTCAGGTGTTTTGAATTATCCATCGTGTGCTCAAAGACGCTGCAGCCGGTGATCTTGCAGAGGATAGCCCTGTTCGCGGTAGAAGCGAAAACTCTCGCGCGCCGCGAGGCGGATGGCTGGGTCCTCGACAACGATCTCGGCGACACGCGCGAATCGTTTGAAGAATTCCGGGATACGCAGGTCGAGATTGACCAGCAGATCCTGATGTTGGCCGGGGTCGCTGCCGATACCCAGCGCCACGGGAGCGTCCTGATCGTCTTCGACCGAGCCATGGGGAACGAATGCTTCGCCCCGGAAGCGCCACAGTCGGGCATCCAGTTCCTCGCGTTGCCCGGCATCGCTGCAATGCAGGTACACCCGGTGGCCGAGGCGCCAGGCCTTGTCGGTGAGTTTGCAGGCGAAGTCCAGGCGCGCGACGGGGTCGGCACTCGGCAGAATGTAGAAATCGACTTGGGTCATGGGTGATTCCAGAACGCTGAACGCGCCGACCGGGGAGGCCGGCGCGTTGGCAGCGGCTTAAACGCCAGCGCGATCGATCAGGTACTGGGTCAGCAGCGGAACCGGACGGCCCGTGGCGCCTTTGTCCTTGCCGCCGCTCAGCCATGCCGTACCGGCGATGTCCAGGTGCGCCCACTCGTAGGCTTTGGCAAAGCGCGAGAGGAAGCAGGCGGCAGTGATGGTGCCGGCTTTCGGGCCGCCGATGTTGGCGATGTCGGCAAACGGGCTGTCCAGTTGCTCTTGATACTCGTCGAACAACGGCAGCTGCCAGGCGCGGTCGTCGGCGCGTTTACCGGCTTCCAGCACTTGACTGATCAATGCGTCGCTGTTGCCCAGCAAGCCCGAGGTGTGACCGCCCAGCGCGACGACGCAAGCGCCGGTCAGGGTCGCGATGTCGATCACGGCCTGTGGCTTGAAGCGTTCGGCGTAGGTCAGCGCGTCGCACAGCACCAGACGGCCTTCGGCATCGGTGTTGAGGATCTCGACGGTCTGGCCGCTCATGGTCTTGACGATGTCGCCCGGGCGGGTTGCGTTGCCGCTCGGCATGTTTTCGGCCGCCGCGACGATGCACACCAGGTTGATCGGCAGTTGCAGTTCAAGCACAGCGTTCAACGTGCCGAACACGCTTGCGGCGCCGCACATGTCGAATTTCATTTCGTCCATGCCCAGGCCCGGCTTGAGGCTGATGCCGCCGGTGTCAAAGGTGATGCCTTTGCCGACCAGCACGTACGGTTTCTCGCTTTTCTTGCCGTTGGAATACTGCATGACGATCAGGCGTGGCGGCTGAGCGCTGCCTTGACCGACCGCCAGGAACGAACCCATGCCCAGCTTCTCGATGTCTTTCTCATCGAAGATTTCGACCTTGAGACCCTTGTTGGCTTTGCCCATCGCTTTGGCTTGCTCGCCCAGATAGGTCGGGTGGCAGATGTTCGGCGGCATATTGCCCAGGTCGCGGGTCACCGCCATGCCGGCAGCGATGGCCTGTGCATGCTTGGCGGCGCGCTCGACGTCGGCGACGTTGGCCTTGGCGGTCAGCAGGGTGACTTTTTTCAGGGCGCGAGGATCGACTTTCTGGCTCTTGAAGCGATCGAAGACGTATTCGCCGTCGGCCAGGGTTTCGACCAGCAGGCGGTTCTTGCCGTAGACGTCGCGATTCTTGACGTTCAGTTGATCAAGGTCGAAGCCGGCATCAACGCCGCCCAGGCTTTTCAGGGTGCTGAGGGCGCCGCTGATGACTTTGCGGAACTGACGATCATTCAATTCCGGCTCTTTGCCCGAACCGACCAGCAGTACGCGTTCGGCTTTCAGGTTGGGCAGGCTGTGCAGCAACAGGCTCTGGCCGATCTTGCCCGACAGGTCGCCGCGCTTGAGGACGGCGCTGATGGCGCCACCGCTCAGGGTGTCGAGGGTGTTCGCGGTGTCGCTCAGCGTGCGGCCTTCACCGACGGCGACCACCAGTGTGGCGGTCTTCAAGGTTTCTGCACTGACGCTTTTAACAACCAATTCCATGTCGGGGTCCCCGAATAAACTGTGAGTTATCGCACTTGAGCACACGGCTCGGCAGCGGCGCAGAGGTATTTACACCGGCATGCCTGCGGCAAGGCCCGCAGTTTGACCCTGCGAGCCAATGGATGACAACCCCGTCCGGGTCCGCGCGTGCGCAGGTTGCAGAAGTATCCCGCGCGCGCAGTGACAGACACACCCAATCACAGGATAATGCCGCATATTTTTTTGGTGGTACGCCGTCGCGCGCATCATGGCTGATTCATTTCATTGTCATGGCGCCTTAGCGTGACAACCCTGGAGTGTCTGGTTTGATTGTCTTCCGTTACCTGTCCCGAGAAGTGCTGGTTACCCTGAGCGCTGTCAGTGCTGTGCTGCTGGTAATCATCATGAGTGGCCGCTTCATCAAATACCTGGCCCAGGCCGCATCCGGCGCACTCGATCCGGGCGTGCTGTTTCTGATCATGGGTTTCCGTCTGCCGGGTTTCCTGCAACTGATTCTCCCCTTGGGCTTGTTCCTCGGGATTCTCCTGGCGTATGGCCGGTTGTACCTCGAAAGCGAGATGACCGTACTGGCCGCCACCGGCATGAGCCAGCAACGTCTGCTGCTGATCACCCTCGCGCCGGCTGCGTTGGTGTCACTGCTGGTGGCCTGGCTGAGCTTCAGCCTCGCTCCGCAAGGTGCCACCCAGTTTCAGCTGCTGATCAACAAGCAGGATGCGATGACCGAATTCGACACGCTGGTGCCGGGTCGCTTCCAGCTTCTGCGCGACGGCAGTCGCGTGACCTACACCGAAACCATGACCGACGACCGCATCAACTTGGGCGGCGTGTTCATTTCCGAGAAGAAACTCGACGAGAAGAAGGACCACGGCATCACCGTGCTGGTCGCGGAAAAAGGCCGGCAGGAAATCAAACCCGATGGCACGCGCTACCTGATTCTCGACAACGGCTATCGCTACGACGGCAACCCCGGTCAGGCCGATTACCGTGCGATCAAATACGACACCTACGGCGCCTTGCTGCCAAAGCCGGACATCAGCGATGAGGTCACCGACCGCGATGCCATCTCCACCAGCGAACTGCTGACCGGTGAAGACAGCCTGCGCAACAGGGCCGAGCTGCAGTGGCGGGTTTCGCTGCCGATTCTGGTGTTCATCGTGACGCTGATGGCCGTGCCGCTGGCTCGGGTCAACCCGCGTCAGGGTCGCTTCCTCAAGCTCCTTCCGGCGATTCTTCTTTATATGGCTTATCTCACCATCCTGATTGCCGCACGCGGTGCGCTGGAGAAGGGCAAGATCCCGATGGGTCTTGGCCTGTGGTGGGTGCATGCGCTGTTTCTGACCATCGGGCTGGCGTTGCTCTACTGGGAGCCGCTGCGCCTGAAGCTTGCGAGTCGCCGCAGCGTGTCGGGGGTGGCTCATGGTTAAGCTCGATCGCTACATCGGCAAAAGCGTGTTCATGGCGATCCTGGCGGTACTGGGGATCATCCTCGGGCTGGCCTCGCTGTTCGCCTTCATCGACGAAATGGCCGACATCAGCGATACCTACACCTTTTGGGACGCTGGTAGTTTCGTGTTGATGACCGCGCCGCGCCGTCTTTACGACATGCTGCCGATGGCCGCGCTGATCGGTTGCCTGATCGGCCTCGGCGCATTGGCCAGCAACAGCGAACTGACCATCATGCGTGCCGCCGGCGTATCGATCGGCCGTATTGTCTGGGCGGTCATGAAACCCATGCTGGTGTTGATGGTGGCCGGGCTGTTGATCGGCGAATACCTGGCGCCAGTGACCGAAGCCTCGGCCCAGGCCGCGCGTTCGCTCGCTCAAGGCACCGGCGACGCGCAGAGCGCCAGGCACGGTCTGTGGCACCGTCAGGGTGAGGAGTTCATCCACATCAACACGGTGCAACCGAACGGCCTGCTGTATGGCGTCACCCGTTACCATTTCGACGACCAGCGTCACATGCTGACGTCGAGCTTCGCCAAACAGGCCAACTTCAAGACCGATTACTGGTTGCTGAAAGACGTCACCACGACGGTGTTCCACGACGGTCGTACCGAAGTGGTCACCGCGCCCGAAGAGCGCTGGAACGTCGCGTTGAGCCCGCAGCTGCTGAGCACGGTAGTGCTGCCGCCGGAGTCGCTGTCGATGACCGGGCTTTATGGTTACGCGCGTTATCTGGCTGATCAGGGGTTGAACAACGGTCGTTACTGGCTGGCGTTTTACACCAAGATCCTCCAGCCGCTGGTGACCGTTGCGCTGGTGCTGATGGCGATTTCCTTCATCTTCGGGCCGTTGCGCTCGGTGACGCTGGGGCAGCGTGTGTTTACGGGCGTGCTCGTGGGGTTCACCTTCCGCATCGCTCAGGATCTGCTGGGCCCGTCGAGCCTGGTGTTCGGCTTCTCGCCACTCTTCGCCGTACTGGTGCCGGCGGGTGTGTGTGCGCTGGCGGGCATCTGGTTGCTGCGACGCGCGGGCTGATGCCGGCTGCGTCATGAAAAGCCGACCTTAGGGTCGGCTTTTTTGTGGGCGCATTGCACAGATAGGGGGAGTACCCGAGTGCGCTTCTCCACTGAATGTGCGGCGGATGATCAACTGCGGATATTCGCAAAACTCTGTAGGCGCCGGCTTGCTGGCGAACGCGTTGTTCCTGAGGCATTGATGTCGGCTGACCCACCCCTTTCGCCAGCAAGCCGGCTCCTACGGATTTTCGCAGTACCGATACTGTTCAGCGGTCGCACACTCGCGGAAGACGCGCTTGCGCGTGACGTTGAGCGCCTCACCTGTCGCTGGCTGACTCCCCGAACTTTGTAGGAGCCGGCTTGCTGGCGAACGCGTCGTGTCAGTCGCTGGAAATGGCACCGGTTGATCGGTTTCGCCAGCAAGCCGGCTCCTGCGGACCGTATCTCTCAGGTAAACAGCGGATTTTCTGGGCGGGCTTACTTGTGGGTTCTGGGCACCCGCACCAGCTGCGTTTCGGAATACAGGTCATGCCAGCAGCGTTGGTGCTTGTCGAACAGGCTCCAGAAGAAACCGAGCCCCATACAGAGCCACGATGCGATGGCGACGACGAAGCGCAGCAGTGCTTGCCACAGGCTGATGACGGTTCCGTCGGCGTTCTGCACGCGTATTCCCCACACCTGCATGCCCAGGGTCTGACCTGCATGGGTCCAGAATGTAGCGAAAAAGGCGAACAGCGTGATCAGCAAGATCGAGGACAGCAGCGGGTCGGCATCGAGCGCGCCGGACTCGGAGAGCTGGCGCAGTCTGGCTTCGCCGACAATCCCCATCCAGACCAGTTTGTAGAGAAAGGTGGTGACCATCATCAGCGCTACGCACAGCAGCGCGTCGTAGCTGATCGCAGCCATGCGCCGGCCCAGTCCCGCAACGGGAAAGTCGCCTTGGGGGCGTAGCACCTGCGCGTCAATGTCAGGGGAGGTCATGGCAGCGCTCGTTCACACGGGAGCAGGGAGTTTACGAAATCCCAGGCATAAAAAAGCCCCTGATGTTGGCCATCAGGGGCTTTTTGCGTCGGCTAATCAGGCTTCAGCTTGTACTTCGTCAGCCTGCATGCCTTTTTGGCCCTGCACCGCGACGAACGTCACTTTCTGGCCTTCTTTCAGGCTTTTGAAGCCGTTGCCTTGAATAGCGCGGAAGTGGACGAACAGATCCGGACCGCTTTCAGGCGTGATAAAACCAAAACCCTTTTCATCGTTAAACCACTTAACGGTGCCGCTCTGACGTGTAGACATTTTCTTATTCCTTGAAGCATTAAATTAATGACAGTCTCTTTCACACGAAAGAGTACTGGGGCTGGTTGCAGGAAGAAGAAACGTAGAGCGGGATGTAGCATTGCTTTTGGCGCTACTGCCCGGGTCACGATCCCAGCGACCCATGCAAACACAGTCGAGAAACTCTACGCTAACTCTCGCCGAAAAAACAAGCCCCGTTTGGGCCAGCATTCATGGGGGGTTCAGGCTCTTTCGAAAACATTAACCACCTTCGCAAGATCGATAGTTTTTAATGCTTAGAGGCTCGGCGAAGTTCAATATTTTGACAGTTTTGAATGCACTTAACGCTGGCGCCAGACGGCGGCATCCGCACAGTTTAATGCACTGTTGCGGTGCCGCATTTTTTGACGATGTTACTTAGCCGCGGAAGTAACGTGCCGGAACGAAAGGCATTTTAGTCAGGTGCATGCGGACTTTCTTGCCGCGGACGATTGCCCAGACCGGTGTTTCCAGCGCGGTAAAACGGGCGTCGACATAGCCCATGGCCAATGGCGCGCTCAGCGTTGGGCCAAAACCGCCGCTGCAGACGGTCCCGATGGTCGTCCCCTCGGCATCGACGATTTCAGCGCCTTCACGCACTGGCGTACGTTCTTGAGGCAACAGGCCGACACGTTTGCGCGCCGCACCGCTTTGGTGCTGGGCGAAGATCGCGTCGGCACCGGGGAAGCCGCCTGACCGTGCACCATCAGCACGACGCACTTTGGAGATTGCCCACAACAGACTCGCTTCGATCGGCGTGGTGTCGATGTCCATGTCATGGCCATAGAGGCACAGGCCGGCTTCCAGTCGCAGCGAGTCGCGCGCACCCAGGCCGATCGGCGCCACTTCAGGCTCGGCGAGCAGTCGACGCGCCAGGGCTTCAGCCTTATCCGCCGGCACTGAAATCTCGTAACCGTCTTCACCGGTGTAGCCCGAGCGGCTGACGTAGCAGTTGATGCCGTCGATCTTCGTCGAGGTGTACTGCATGAAGGTCATTTTCGCGACTTCCGGCGCCAGCCGCGCCAGTACGGTAACGGCGTGCGGACCTTGCAGCGCGAGCAATGCGCGTTCGTCGAACAGCGGCGTGATCTCGCACTGGGTGCCAATGTGCTGCTGCAGGTGCGCCAGGTCTTCGTTCTTGCAGGCGGCATTGACCACCAGCATGAGTTGATCGTTACCCAGATTGGCGACCATCAGGTCATCGAGAATGCCGCCGTTGTCGTTGGTAAACATCGCGTAGCGCTGCATGCCGACCGGCAGATCGATGATGTCCACCGGCACCAGGGTTTCCAGCGCTTTCGCGGCGTTCGGCCCGCTCAACAGGATCTGACCCATGTGCGAGACGTCGAACAGGCCGGCTTGATCGCGGGTGTGCAGGTGTTCTTTCATGACGCCGGCGGGGTACTGAACAGGCATGTCGTAGCCGGCGAATTCGACCATTTTCGCGCCGCGTTCACGGTGCAGGGCGTTGAGCGGGGTCTTCAGCAATTCGGTGGTCATGGGGTCACTCCTTGAAAGCGGTTCCGGATTCCCCGCGCAGGGCAGGGAACCCTATGAATACGGGCTGATGTCAGCACTCGATGATGTTCACGGCCAGCCCGCCACGGGCTGTTTCCTTGTACTTGCTTTTCATGTCGGCGCCGGTCTGGCGCATGGTGCGGATCACTTTATCCAGCGAGACAAAATGCTGGCCGTCGCCGCGCAAGGCCATGCGCACAGCGTTGATCGCCTTCACCGAACCCATGGCGTTGCGCTCGATGCACGGCACCTGAACAAGTCCGCCGATGGGGTCGCAGGTGAGGCCAAGGTTGTGTTCCATGCCGATTTCAGCGGCGTTCTCCACCTGTTGAACGTTGCCGCCCAGGACTTCGCACAGCGCGCCGGCCGCCATGGAGCAGGCCACGCCGACTTCGCCCTGACAGCCGACTTCGGCGCCGGAGATCGACGCGTTCTCTTTGTAGAGAATGCCGATCGCTGCCGCCGTGAGCAGGAAACGCACGACGCCGTCCTCGTTCGCCCCGGTGATGAAGCGCATGTAGTAATGCAGCACCGCCGGGATGATCCCGGCCGCGCCATTGGTGGGCGCGGTAACCACACGGCCGCCGTTGGCGTTTTCTTCATTGACCGCCAGCGCGTACAGATTGACCCAGTCGAGCACCGACAACGCATCACGCAGCGCGGCTTCCGGGTTTTTGCACAACTGGCGATGCAATGCTGCCGCACGCCGCTTGACCTTCAGGCCGCCCGGCAAGATGCCTTCGTTGCGGCAGCCCGCTTCGACGCAGTCCTGCATGACCTGCCAGATGTGCAACAGGCCCTGGCGGGTTTCGGCTTCGGAGCGCCATGCGCCTTCGTTGGCGAGCATGACCTGGCTGATCGAAAGCCCGCTGGCAGTGCAGTGCGCCATCAGATCCCGGGCCGTTTTGAACGGATACACCAGCGGCGTCTGGTCTTCCACAATGCGGTCTGCGCCAGCCGCATCCTCATCCACCACGAAGCCGCCGCCTACGGAGTAGTACTCGCGGCTGCGGACCTGTATGCCCGAAGCATCGAAGGCGCGAAAAATCATGCCGTTGGGGTGGTAGGCCAAGGGTTTGCGAATCATCGCCAAGTGATGCTTTTCGATGAATTCGATGCTGTGCTGGCCGAGCAGGTTCAGGCGTTCAGTGCTGCGGATCTGTTGCAGGCGAGCCGCAACGGTTTCGGTATCGACAGTGTCGGGATGCTCACCTTCAAGGCCCAGTAACACGGCTTTGTCGCTGCCGTGACCTTTGCCGGTGGCGCCGAGGGAACCGTAGAGCTCGACTTTGACGCAGATGATGGTTTCCAGCAGGCCATCGCGCTGCAAGCCTTCGGCAAACCGCGCCGCCGCTCGCATCGGGCCCACCGTGTGGGAACTGGAGGGACCAATGCCGATCTTGAACAGGTCAAATACGCTCAGCGACATGATGGGGTTCCGGGATTGTTCTTATTAGGTGAAGTCACTGTGGGAGCCGGCTTGCTGGCGAACGCGTCAGATCAGTCAGCATGAATGTTCATGATGAAACGGGTTCGCCAGCAAGCCGGCTCCTGCAGAGATCGGCGCTCTGATGCAAACACATCGGAGCGCCTGGAACTGCCGCTTAGGCGTAGTCTTCGATGGACGGGCAGGCGCAGATCAGATTGCGGTCGCCGAACACGTTGTCGACGCGACCGACCGGCGGCCAGTATTTGCCTTCGATCAACGACGCCACCGGGTACACGGCCTGCTCGCGGCTGTACGGATGGCTCCATTCGCCCACCAGTTCAGCGGCGGTGTGCGGCGCGTTTTTCAGCGGGTTGTCGTCCTTGTCCAGCACGCCGCTTTCGACCGCGCGGATTTCTTCGCGGATCTTGATCATCGCGTCGCAGAAGCGGTCCAGCTCTTCTTTCGACTCGCTTTCGGTCGGCTCGATCATCAGCGTACCCGCGACCGGGAAGGACATGGTCGGTGCGTGGAAACCGAAGTCGATCAGGCGTTTGGCGACGTCATCGACGCTAATGCCGCTGGTTTCTTTCAGTGGGCGCAGGTCGAGAATGCATTCGTGGGCGACCAGGCCGTTGCTGCCGGTGTAGAGCACCGGGTAATGCTCTTCCAGACGGCGGGAAATGTAGTTGGCATTCAGGATTGCCAGTTGCGAGGCGCGCTTGAGGCCTTCGCCACCCATCATGCGGATGTACATCCAGGTAATCGGCAAGATACTCGCACTGCCGAACGGCGCCGCGCAGACCGCGCCTTCCTTGCGTTCCATTTTCGCGTGACCCGGCATGAACGCCGCGAGGTGCGATTTCACGCCGATCGGGCCAACGCCCGGGCCGCCGCCGCCGTGGGGGATGCAAAAGGTCTTGTGCAGATTGAGATGGGACACGTCGCCGCCAAACTTGCCCGGTGCGCAGAGACCGACCATGGCGTTCATGTTGGCGCCGTCGATGTACACCTGACCGCCATTGTCATGAACGATGCCGCAGATTTCGCGGATGCCTTCTTCGAACACGCCGTGGGTCGACGGGTAGGTGATCATCAGTGCGGCGAGGTGTTCGCGATGCTCGATAGCCTTGGCGCGCAGGTCTTCGATGTCGACGTTGCCGCGTGCATCGCAAGCGGTCACGACCACTCGCATCCCGGCCATGTTGGCAGTGGCGGGGTTGGTGCCGTGGGCCGAGGACGGAATCAGGCAGATGTCGCGACGCTCATCGCCACGGCTCTGGTGGTAAGCGCGGATCGCCAGCAGACCCGCGTACTCACCCTGGGAGCCCGCGTTCGGCTGCAGGGAGATCGCGTCATAGCCGGTGGCGGCGCAGAGCATCGCTTCCAGTTCATCGGTCAGTTGCTGATAACCGGCACTTTGCTGGGCAGGGGCGAACGGGTGCAGGTTGCCAAATTCGGCCCAAGTCACCGGAATCATTTCGCTGGCGGCGTTGAGTTTCATGGTGCAAGAGCCCAGCGGGATCATCGTGCGGTCCAGCGCCAGGTCCTTGTCCGCGAGGCGACGCAGGTAGCGCATCAGCTCGGTTTCGGAGTGGTACCGGTTGAACACCGGGTGGCTGAGGATCGCCGACTGGCGCTTCAGCTCGGCAGGCAGGCGCGCTTCGACGCTGTCTGCCAGCGCGGCGAAGTCAGGCAGGGCCTGGCCTTCTGTCGCGAAGAGGGACCACAACACTTCGACGTCAGCTTGCTTCGTGGTTTCGTCGAGCGAAACGCCCAGGCGCTCGGCGTCTACTTCACGCAAGTTGATTTCGTGTGCGCGGGCCTTGGCGTGCAGGTCGGCCGTTTTGGCGCCGGTGTTCAGGGTGATGCTGTCGAAGAAGAACGACTGCTCGGCCTTCTGACCCAGCTGGCTCAGGCCCTCGGCGAAAATCGCGGTCAGGTGATGCACGCGGTTGGCGATGCGGGTCAGGCCGCGGGGGCCGTGATACACGGCGTACATGCTGGCGATGTTGGCGAGCAGAACCTGCGCGGTGCAGATGTTGCTGGTGGCCTTCTCACGACGAATGTGTTGCTCGCGGGTTTGCATGGCCAGACGCAGGGCGGTCTTGCCGAAGCGGTCGATGGACACACCGACCAGTCGGCCGGGCATGTCGCGCTTGTAGGCGTCGCGGGTGGAGAAGTAGGCCGCGTGCGGACCACCGAAACCCAGCGGCACGCCGAAGCGCTGCGCACTGCCGATGGCCACGTCAGCGCCAAATTCGCCGGGTGGCGTCAGCAGGGTCAGGGCCAGCAGGTCGGCTGCCACGGCGACCAGAGCGTTGGCGGCATGGAAGCGCTCGACCAGCTCGCGGTAGTCGAACACGTCCCCATTGCTGGCAGGGTATTGCAGCAGCGCGCCGAAGAACTCGCTGACGTTGGTCAGTTGAGCTTCGTCTGCGACCACCACTTCAATGCCCAGCGGCTCGGCGCGGGTTTGCAGCACATCGAGGGTTTGCGGGTGGCAATGGGCGGAGGCGAAGAACCTGTTGCTGCTCTTGTTCTTGCTCAGACGTTTGCAGAAGGTCATGGCTTCGGCGGCCGCAGTCGCTTCGTCGAGCAGCGAGGCGTTGGCGATCGGCAGGCCGGTCAGGTCGCTGATCAGGGTCTGGAAGTTCAGCAGCGATTCCAGACGGCCTTGGGAAATCTCCGGCTGATACGGCGTGTAAGCGGTGTACCACGCCGGGTTTTCCAGCAGGTTGCGCAGGATCGGCGCCGGCGTGTGGGTGTTGTAGTAGCCCTGGCCGATGTACGTCTTGAATAGCTGATTCTTGCCGGCAATCGCTTTGATATCGGCCAGCGCGTCGGCTTCGCTTTGCCCGGCGGACAAGCCGAGAACGCTGGTGCCCTTGATGGATTCAGGGATGACGCTGGCGGTCAGCGCGTCGAGGGAGTCATAGCCCAGGGTGGTGAGCATGGCTTTTTCGTCAGCGGCACGCGGGCCGATGTGGCGGGCGATGAACTCGTTGGCGGTGCTCAATTCAATACGATCAGTCATTGCGCGCTCCTCAGGCTTCGGCGTTGGCTTTGATCAGACGATCATAGGCGTCTTGGGTCAGCAGTTGGCCGACAGCATCGGGATTGGAAGGAATAAAGCGAAAGAACCAGCCCTGGCCGAGCGGGTCTTCGTTGACCAGCTCCGGGTTGGCATCCAGCGCGGGGTTGGTTTCGACGATCTCACCATCGAGAGGCATGTACACGCCGCTGGCGGCTTTGACCGATTCGACGGTGGCCGCTTCTGCGCCTTTCTCGTAAGACTGCAGCTCCGGCAGTTGCACGAAAACCACGTCTCCCAGTGCGTCCTGCGCAAAGGCGGTGATGCCCACGGTAACGCTGCCGTCTGTTTCGGCCCGCAGCCACTCGTGGTCTTCGGTAAAACGCAACTCGCTCATGAAATCTCCCCAGATGGTGAATCGCCCGTTATGCCCGGGCGTGATGGGGAGAGTGCATAGCAAGTTTGCGGCCAAGGTCGGGAGCGACTCCTAAACGTTGGGCTGCGGAGGTTGGAGGGGCGAGTGGATTGAACGCTGCTGGAACGAAACCGATACGGAGGTTTCGGGTTCGGGGGGCCTGGGCCCAAGGCTGCGGCACGGGGTAGTTAAGTTATGAGTCTGGAATGATTTCAATACGGTGTTTCGATATCGTGCCAGAGTTGCTAGGTGAATGCGATTTGTAGGACCCGGCTTGCTGGCGAATCCGTTGTTGGCGGTCAAAGTATCCGTGGATGTTAGACCCATTCGCCCGCAAGCCGGCTCCTACGGCCATCTGCAGGACCGAGCGTAATAGGCAGGCGGCCTCGAGCTCAAAGTTCTGCCTACTAAGATTTGCCGGGAATACCGTATTTGCGCAGCCGGTGGGCGATTGCGGTGTGGGACGTCTGTAGTCGCGCGGCCAGTTGGCGGGTCGAGGGGTACTGGCTGTAGAGCTTTTCCAGCAGCGACCTCTCAAAATCCTCGACCGCACCTTCCAGGCTTTCGACTTCGCCATCACTACCTCTGGCCACCGACGTACCGGCGATGTCCAAGTCGCCGATGTCGACCAGCGAGCTGTCGCAAATGGCCGCTGCGCGGAAGATCACGTTCTGCAACTGGCGAACGTTCCCGGGCCAGCGATTCCCAAGGAGGGCAGGGTAGGTGGTCGGCGCAAGGCGGCAGACCGGTCGCTGAATCTGCGTGCAGGCCTGTTCCATGAAATAGCGCGCCAGCATCAGGATGTCCTGCCCGCGTTCACGCAGCGGCGGCACGTCCAGATTGAGCACGTTGAGGCGATAGAACAGGTCTTCGCGAAAGGTACCTTCGGCGACCATTTTCTCCAGGTCACGGTGGGTGGCGCTCAAGATGCGCACGTTGACCTGCACTTCCTTGTCGCCGCCGACCCGCCGAAAACTGCCGTCATTAAGAAAGCGCAGCAATTTGGCCTGCAAATACGGTGACATCTCGCCGATCTCGTCGAGAAACACGGTGCCTTTGTTGGCAAGCTCCATGAGGCCCGGTTTGCCACCCCGCTGCGCACCGGTAAAGGCGCCGGGGGCGTAACCGAACAGTTCGCTCTCGGCGAGGTTCTCCGGCAATGCAGCGCAGTTCAGTGCGAGAAAAGGCGCCCCGTTGCGCGCGCTCACCGCATGACAGGCGCGCGCCACCAGTTCCTTGCCCGTACCGGTTTCGCCCTGAATCAGCAGCGGCGCATCCAGTGCCGCGACCCGCTGTGCACGGGCTTTAAGTGTGCGAATCGGCGCGGAATCGCCGAGCAGCGCATCGAAACCTTCGGCATGATCGTGGTGCAGTGCCGACAGGCGTTCGCCGATTCGACTCGGTTGATAAAGGGTCAGCAAGGCGCCCGCGTCGGTGATTGGTGTCGCGTCCAGCAGCAGGGCTTCGCCGTTGAGCGTGACTTCCCGTAGCGGCAAACGGAAGCCGTTTTCCAGCAGCGCCATTTGCAGGCCCGTATCGGAAAACAGCTCGCCAATCGACTCCCCAGTCGGTTCTCGGCCATACAACGCAACCAGCGCCGGGTTTGCCAGCAGAACGTGGCCGGCGCTGTCGAGCGCAAGCACCGGGTCAGTCATCGCTGCCAGCAGGGCGTCGAGTTGCAGGTGACGGCGCTGGCCGGGAAGGATGTCGACCACCGTGATCGCTTCCACGCCGCGCACGCGAAACAGCCGGTCCTTGAGTTCTTCAAGCACATCATGGCTCAGCGTCGGCGCGTCGATATAGACGTTGGGCGGCACCATTTCCACCGCATCGAGGTTCAGATTGCGCCCGCCAAGAATGGCCAGCACTTCCTGGGTGATGCCGACGCGGTCAATGAACGTGACGTGAATGCGCATGAGGAAGGAAAGGGTTCGCGGGAGTAGGGGGGCGATTATGCCAGTAATCGCATTGCCCATCCCGAGACCTTGAAGGGGCGCTGGTTATTCCAGATGCTCCGGCTTGACCGGATCACCGGACTTCATGTCGAGCTTGTGACGGATGTCTTCGAACATTCGGTCGTACTCACCGTGCATCGCATGCAGGTCGGTGGTTCTCGGCAGGCCATGCTTCTCCAGTCTGCGCGACGCCTCGCTGGCGAAGTTGTAGGCCTTGTCCTTCGGCAGCTCAAAGGTCTCGTTAACCGCCTGGCCATTGACGTCGCCTTCCAGGGTGAACTGCATGCCCTGACCCGAATCGGTCTGGCTGACCTCGTAGCGGATATGAAGGTCGCAGCCGACGTCGTGTGATTGCAGAGCGGGGTGGACGATGTGCAGATGACCTGGCTCGAACATGGCAATGGCTCCGGGGAAAGGTGATGGACCTAAGAGGACAGACCGCCGGGAGCCGCCTCGGGTTCAGGTTCTTACGCCGCGCGCTGTTTGTAGGACCGGCTTTAGCCGGGAAAGCGTCAGGCGTCACACCTCAGAATAGAGCGTGTTCAAACCGGCCTCTTCCCGGCTAAAGCCGGTCCTACACCTCACTTTTCCGGCTGAAGCCGCGAAGGCTCAGGCCGTGACCAGATCCACAGATTGACCAGCACCATGCCGGCCACCGCGAAGTAGATCCACCAATTGTGTTTCAGCACCACCAGCATCATGACCGCGCAGATCAACATCGTGACAGTGGCGCTGATCTTGGCCTTGCGCGCAATCATCTTGCCGTTTCGCCAGTTGCTCAGCATCGGGCCGAACACCCGATGATGCTCGAGCCACGCGCTCAGGCGCGGTGAGCTTCGCGTTGCTGCCCATGCCGCCAGCAGAATGAATTCGGTGGTGGGCAGGCCGGGAATGAAGATCGCGATGATGCCGATGGTCAGGCTCGCATAGGCGAGAATGCCAAACAGGATGCGGGACAGTTTGCTGCCGGGTGGTGTACTGGTCATGGTCTCGGTAATGCAGAGTGAGCAGGTGTTGCGGGATTTTCACGTCCCGCAAAGGCGCCCAGCTTATCAGTGCCGGGCATAAAAGGCCCGGCGTCAGGCGGGTTCCGCTTCAGACGCTGAAGCGTAGGCGTGTTGCAGCAGCACGTTGAAACGCTCGAAGGCCGCCACTGCACCGAGGTCTATCTCGCGCTCCTGCTCGGCGTTGAACGGCAGATCGTCGATGATCCGGATAAAGCGTTTCCAGCCTTCGGCTCGTCCACCTGACGGTTCACCCAGATGACGGGCGCCATAGGTGTCGCTGAGGCTCAAGGTCTCGGCGCGTTTGATCAAAAACGCTGCGCCCAGCTTCGAACCTTCCGATACGAATAGCCAGCCCAGCGCCTGCGCAAGGCAGGGCGCTTCGACGGCGCCGGCGACCGGGCCAGGGATCACAGACTGAAGATCAAGCAGATCGGCCTTGGCCTGTTCGGCGCGACAGCGATCAGGCAGGTCGGCAATCAACGCGATCAACTGCGGGTGCATGTACAGCGTTTTCAGCTCGGCCTGGAACAGGTATTGGGCGCGGAGGAATCGGGTGTAGCTGGCCAGCGTTTCGAACGGCGCATTGGCCTTCACCGCCTTGTCCAGTTGTTCATGGGCGGCATGGGTGATCTGGTTCAGTCGTTGCGAGCGACGGATTGCGTTATCGGTCATGGGTCTTCCTTGGAAATGGGGCGCTTGTTAACAAGACGAACGAATGTCGCAGACGCGCAACCAAAAGCGCCTGCGACGGGATCAGGTCAGATGTTCCACATCACGTTGACGGCAAAATTGCGGCCTGGCTGGGTCAGACGGTCGAGGTTGGCGGGAGCGGTGGCGCCTGCTTCGCCGACATTGTCGTAGCCACGCACGTCGTCCCACAGCCAGTACTTTTTGTCCGCCAGGTTGTACAGGCCGCCGCTGACCGTGACGTCGTCGGTGACTTTGTAATAACCCGTGAGGTCAACGAGACCGAAGCCCGGGGTCTTGAACCGGGTGGCGCCGTCGGGGGCGTAGTAGTTACTGCTGTCGACCCGCGTCTTGCGCTTCACCAGCGTCCAGTTCAGCAAACCGCCGTAGTTGTTCTGGTCATAACCCAGCCCGAACACGCCGGTCAGCGGGTTGATGCTGTTGATGGGCTGGCCGGTGTCGTTGTTGCGGCCGTACAGATAGGCCAGCGAGCCTCGGGTGTAGAGGCCTTCGGGTGCGCCGAAGCTGTCCAGGTTCAGCCGCCCCTTGAGTTCGACGCCCTTCATGGTGGCGTGCTTGATGTTGTTGGACTGGAAGGTCGTGGTGGTGGACTTCGCCGGAATCACCGCGTCTTCATTAATGAAGTCGCGGTACGTGTTGTAGAACAGCGCGAGATCAAACGTGCCCTCGTCGAAGTGACCGCGCAGCCCGGTTTCATAGCTTTTACTGGTCTCCGGTTTCAGGTCTGGATTGGGCTCGACGACGTAATTGCCGCGGGTGTTTTCGAAGCGGCCATACAACGCCTTGGCGCTCGGCGTGCGGAAACCCTCTGCGTACTGGCCGTACCAGGTATAGGCGTCGTTGAACGCATACGTCAGTCCCAGCTTGGGTAAGAGGCGATGCCATTTTTTCGTGCTGTCGTCGAACTCGCTCTTGCTTCTCAGATTGACGCTTTTGAGGAATGAATCTGTGGCGTCCGGGTCGAGTGCGGTGTAGTCATAGCGGGCGCCGGGCATCAAGGTCCAGTCGCCCCATTTGATCTGATCCTGAGCGAACAGCCCGTAGGTGGTGATCGTCGGGTTCGGGAAGTCATTGGTGGGGGCCACGATGTCGTTCGCGCTGGCACTCACTGCCCCGAGGGTGCGGCAGGTTCCGACGACCGACGCACAGGTGGCTGTTCCTGTCCGAAGCCCTGTCACCTTCTGTTGTTTGAGGGTCGTGCCGTACGTCAACAGGTGCTGTGTGCCGCCGATGTCGAACGCTTTATCCAGCTGTGCGTCGAGGATCCATTGGCGTTCCTTGTAGTGGGTGTCGCGGGTGCGCCAGACATCTCGCAAAACCGCCCCGCTTCTGGGGTTAGAGGGCAGATACCTTTCAAAGGTATTTTGATCAGTCTTGGCAATCTGGTAGTTCAAGCTCCACTTGGCGTTGTCAGCCAACACGCTGTCCAGCGCAAAGCTGTTTTCCAGGCCAAACCGCTCTCGGGTGATAACGTCGTTCCCTTGACGTGAACCGTAGTAGCCGAAGCCAACACCGGCATTGAAAGGCCCACCCACCACACTCTTCTGATTCGTATGGGTGTCGTCCTTGTACTTCTCGTAGGTGAACGCCAGACGATCATTGTCACCGTAGTTCCAGCCCAGCTTGGCCAGCACATTGGTGGCGCGGGCGTCTTCCGGGTTGGCTGCCGTGCGGGACAGGCCGGTCCCGCTATGCTCGCCGTAGGACTCGGTCTCGTGGCCGTTGCGCTGACTGACGTGCAGCAAACCGTCCAAATCCCCCGCGCGGCCGGCGACTGTGGACGAATTCAGCCAGCTGTTGTCCGCCGAGCTATAACCGGTTTTCAGGCGGGCGCCGACGTCTTTGCCCGGCTTGATGATGTCCTCGGGGTCGAGGGTGTAATAACTCACCGCGCCGCCGATGGCGCTGCTTCCGTACAACGCCGAAGCAGGGCCGCGCAGGATCTCGACGTGCTTGATGATCTCCGGATCCACGTAATTGCGATGGGTTTTGGCGAAAGGGCCCTGAAAGAAATTGTCCGGCACTTCGACGCCATCCACCTGCGTCAGGATCCGGTCGCCATCGATGCCACGAATGTTGTAGCCGCTGGTGCCCGCACGCTGGCCGGCCCCGCCCACGGAAACACCGGGCTCGTCGCGTACCAGGTCACGGATGTTGTTGACGTTGCGCCGATCCAGCGCCGCGCGGTCCTGCACGGTCACCGTACCGGGGACCGAATCCACCGACTGCGCCTGACGCGTGGCACTGACCGTGATCTGCTGCAGTTCCAGCGCGGTACTTTGTTCGGCAGCGGCAGCGGCGGGGCTGTGCAGCGCTGCGGCGAAGATGGCGATCGTCAGCAGCGAGAGCCCGAAGGGGTGAGTGGTCGTGGGCGAGGCGGGTGGTGCGGGGTTGAAGCTGGACAGCATGGATAGCGCTCCCTGTCGTGCGGGTCGTCATAGTTGTTGCGAGATGATTCAAATAGGAATCAGTTGCATTGGCTATGACTAGACGTACGGGACGCAGCTATCGCGTAAAAATAATTTCGGTCAGTTCCACATCATCCGGTTTGCCGCGATGGCGCCCCGGTTTCGCCAGCACATTGTCCGGCGCTAGGTTTTTTTCTGCGCAGCCAGCACCGCAGCTGCATCGAATAGCGCTTGCGAGTGCCACACGGCTTCGGCGCTGGCGAAGGCTTCGCGGTGGGAAGGATCGGCCTCGAGCCACTCAAGAAAACGCGCATGGGTTGCCGCATCGGCGATCTCCAGTTCGATCAGCCAGGTCAGGGCCTGGTCCATCGTCTCGGCAGCGCGCGGCGCATCGGCTTGAGCGCGGCGGGGGGATTGGGCGTCCGTCAAGCAGCGTCCTCAGGTCCACGGTTTGGGCGGCAGTGTAACGTCACTCTGAAGCACCAGTTGACGATTCTTACGGATGGAGCTCAGTGATCCAGCCGCGCTGCCACACCCATGCAAAGCGCCATGACCAGCTTCAGTTCTTTTTGTACGGTGCTGGTGGACACCCCCAACTTGTCGGCGATTTCCAGATAACTCGCGCCGTGGAGCCGACTGAGGGTAAAGATTTTCTGCTGCCGTGGCGAGAGGGTTTCCAGGCTTGCGCTCAGGCTTTCCAGCAGACGGTTGGCGTGGGCGGCATCCTCCAGCGCGGAGTCGGGGGCGACGACATTATGGATATCGCTGATCGGCGCATGGTCAATGATGGTGCGCGCGTGGGTGCGTCTGGCACGCAGATGATCCAGGGCCAGATTGCGCGCGGTCTGGAAGACGAAGGGCTCGAGGTGCTCGACGGCTCGCTCGGTGAGCGCGCTGGTCACGCGCAGGTAAGTTTCCTGAAGCAGGTCTTCGGCCGTGGTGTGGCTGCGCACCATGCGCTGAAGCGTGCGCAACAGCATGGTTCGCCGGGCGAGAAAGACCGTATTGAAGTGCGACTGAGTCACGGGGACACCCGACCAGAATTCAGCAGATGATAATGCTTATCATCTGGAGTTCAGGTCAAGGCAGGGATTTGCACAGATTGTAAGGGCGTTGTCCGGGGACGGTAGTCATTACTGAGGGAGGGAGTTGATCGCGAAGAGCCTGGTAAATCCACTGACTGTCCAGCGGCTTGACGTCTGTCTTCGCGAGCAAACTCGCTCCTGCACAGGGTGATTCCGTTACTTACTCGGCGTTCATCAACGCCAGGCAGTTATCCAGCATGCGGTTGGAGAAGCCCCATTCGTTGTCGTACCACGCCAGCACCTTCAGCAGGCGACCGCTGACTTTGGTGTGGTTCGCGTCGAAGATCGACGACAGCGGGTTGTGATTGAAGTCGTGGGAAACCAGCGGCAGGGTGTTGTAACCGAGGATTTTCGAATGCTGCGCCGCTTCTTTCATGATCGCGTTGACCTCTTCGGCGGTCGCATCGCGCTTGAGCTGAATGGTCAGGTCGACCAGCGACACGTTGATCACCGGTACACGCACGGCCATGCCGGTCAGCTTGCCCGCCAGTTCCGGCAGCACCAGACCGACCGCTTCGGCAGCGCCCGTCTTGCTCGGGATCATCGACTGAGTCGCCGAACGAGCCCGGTACGGGTCGGTGTGGTAGACGTCGATCAGATTCTGGTCGTTGGTGTAGGCGTGGATGGTGGTCATCAGACCGCTCTCGATACCCAGCTCACGGTTCAGCACTTGGGCGACCGGCGCAAGGCAGTTGGTGGTGCACGAAGCGTTGGAGATGACCTGATGGGACTGGCGCAGCACGTCATGGTTGACGCCGTAGACGATCGTCGCATCGGCGCCTTTGGCCGGTGCTGAAATAATCACTTTCTTGGCGCCGGCGGTGATGTGCGCGGCAGCCTTGGTGCGATCCGTGAACAGACCGGTGCATTCGAACACCACGTCGATGTTCAGGGATTTCCACGGCAGCTCGGCCGGGTTGCGAATCGCGCTGACTGCAATTCGGTCACCATTGACGATCAGGCTTTCCTGATCGTGTTCGACGGTGCCGTCGAACGGCCCGTGCACCGTGTCGAATTTCAGCAGGTGGGCGTTGATCTCGCTGTCGCCCAGGTCATTGATGGCGACGACTTGCAGGTCCTGACGGTAGCCTTGGGTATAAAGTGCGCGTAGGACGTTGCGGCCGATTCGGCCAAAGCCATTGATTGCGATGCGGAGAGTCATACACCCGTCCTCAAGAATTTGTTGTTGGAATTACAAGATTATTCTCATAAAAATAGAAAACAACCCCTTTTAGTGGCAGTATTTTGTTTTATCTACAAATAGAAACCCGTCTGGCCGTCACAACTGTCTGAAAATCAAGTGTTTGCCGCCGCTCTTGTCTGAGCACCGGATTTGATCGCAGCCTGGTGAAAGCGCCTGAACGGGTGACCCCATCCGCTAGCCTGGAGTCCATGACATGCATCCCCGCGTCCTTGAGGTAACCGAACGGCTGATTGCTCGCAGCCGTGAAACCCGTCAACGCTACCTGCAATTGATCCGGGGTGCGGCGAGCGACGGGCCGATGCGCGGCAAGCTGCAGTGTGCCAACTTCGCCCACGGCGTCGCGGCATGTGGTCCCGAAGACAAGAACAGCCTGCGCATGATGAATGCGGCCAACATCGCCATTGTCTCCTCCTACAACGACATGCTCTCGGCGCATCAGCCGTACGAACACTTCCCCGAACAGATCAAAAAAGCGCTGCGTGAAATCGGCTCCGTGGGGCAGTTTGCCGGCGGTGTTCCGGCGATGTGCGATGGCGTCACCCAGGGCGAGCCGGGCATGGAGCTGAGTATCGCCAGCCGGGAAGTCATTGCGATGGCAACGGCGGTGGCGTTGTCCCACAACATGTTCGACGGCGCGCTGATGCTGGGCATCTGCGACAAGATCGTTCCGGGCTTGCTGATGGGCTCGCTGCGCTTCGGTCATCTGCCGACGATTTTTGTGCCAGGCGGCCCGATGGTGTCGGGCATCTCCAACAAAGAGAAAGCCGACGTGCGTCAGCGCTACGCCGAAGGCAAGGCCACTCGCGAAGAGCTGCTGGATTCGGAGATGAAGTCCTACCACGGCCCGGGTACCTGCACGTTCTACGGCACGGCGAACACCAACCAGCTGATCATGGAAGTCATGGGTCTGCATCTTCCGGGCGCCTCTTTCGTCAATCCCTACACACCGCTGCGCGATGCCCTGACACGCGAGGCGGCGTTCCAGGTCACCCGCCTGACCAAACAAAGCGGCGACTTCATCCCACTCGGAGAGATTGTGGACGAACGTTCGCTGGTCAACTCGATTGTTGCCCTGCACGCGACGGGCGGTTCCACCAACCACACGCTGCACATGCCGGCGATTGCCCAGTGCGCGGGCATTCAGCTGACCTGGCAGGACATGGCCGATCTGTCGGAAGTTGTGCCGACCCTGTCCCACGTTTACCCGAACGGCAAAGCCGACATCAACCACTTCCAGGCTGCCGGCGGCATGTCCTTCCTGATCCGTGAGCTGCTCGACGCGGGCCTGATGCACGAAGACGTCAACACGGTCATGGGTCGTGGCCTCCGTCGCTACATCCAAGAGCCGTTCCTGGAAGAAGGCACGCTGGTGTGGCGCGATGGCCCGGTGGAAAGCCTCGACGAAAATGTCCTGCGCCCCATCGCGCGTCCGTTCTCGGCCGAGGGCGGCCTGCGGGTCATGGAAGGCAACCTGGGCCGTGGCGTGATGAAAGTCTCCGCCGTTGCGTTGGAGCACCAGATCGTCGAAGCCCCCGCCAAAGTATTCGAGGACCAGCAAGACCTCGCCGACGCTTTCAAGGCTGGCGAACTGGAGTGCGATTTTGTGGCGGTCATGCGCTTCCAGGGGCCGCGCTCCAACGGCATGCCTGAGCTGCACAAGATGACGCCGTTTCTGGGCGTGCTTCAGGATCGTGGCTTCAAAGTGGCGCTTATTACGGACGGGCGTATGTCCGGCGCGTCCGGGAAAATCCCGGCGGCAATTCACGTGTGCCCGGAAGCCTCCGACGGCGGGCCGCTCGCCTTGGTGCGTGATGGGGATCTCATTCGTGTCGATGGCGTGAAAGGAACGTTGCAAGTTCTGATCGAACCGGCAGAATTGGCCGCCAGAGAGCCGGCAATCGGTCGCCTGTCCCATAACGTGGGCAGCGGGCGCGAATTGTTCGGCTTCATGCGCATGGCCTTCAGCTCGGCAGAGAAGGGCGCCAGCGCCTTTACTTCGAATCTGGAGACGCTCAAGTGACATTGGCGATGGTGGGTGATATCGGCGGCACAAATGCGCGGTTTGCCATTTGGGAAGACGATCAGTTGCATTCGATCCGCGTGTTCGCGACGGTCGATTACGCCAGTCCTGAAAAGGCCCTGACGGTCTATCTGCAGGACCTGGAACTGCAGCGTGGTGATGTCACCTCCATTTGCCTGGCAGTGGCCGGGCCGGTGACCGGCGACGATTTCCAATTCACCAACAGCCACTGGAAGATCAACCGGCAGGCGTTCTGTGCCGAACTGAAGATTGACCACCTGATCCTGGTCAACGACTTCACCGCCATGGCGCTGGGCATGACCCGCCTGAAGGACGACGAGTACCTGACCGTGCGTCATGGCAAGGGCGATCCTCGCGGCGCGCGGGTGGTGATCGGGCCTGGCACAGGATTGGGCGTCGGCACGTTGATCCGCACCGGCGAAGCCCGCTGGTCCGCCGTGCCGGGCGAGGGCGGTCACGTTGATCTGCCGATCGGTACGCCTCGCGAAGCCCTGCTGTGGATGCGTTTGATGGCCACCCACGAGCACGTCAGCGCCGAGACGATTCTGAGTGGCGCCGGGCTCCTGCTGCTGTATCAAGTGAGCTGTGGACTGGACGAGATCGAGCCTGAACTCAAATCCCCTGCGGCCATTACCTCGGCGGCGCTCAAGGGCGACCCGGTCGCCAGCGCGGTGCTGGAGCAGTTCTGCGTGTTCCTCGGTCGTGTGGCGGGCAATAACGTACTGACTGTCGGCGGACGCGGCGGCGTGTATATTGCCGGGGGCGTGATCCCGCGCTTCGTTGATTTCTTCATGCAGAGCGGCTTCAACAAGGCGTTCGCCGAGAAGGGATTGATGAAGGATTATTTCAATGACGTGCCGGTCTGGCTGGTCACGGCTGAATACCCTGGCCTGATGGGCGCAGGCGTGGCGCTGGATCAGTCCCTGCTCGCGCAGGGCTAGACATGTAGGAGCGCGCTTGCCCGCGAAAAATTGCGCTGGCGACCAGGACGTGTGGGATTGGCTGCCGTCATCGCGGGCAAGCGTGCTCCTGCAGGGGATATGCCTGCGATGGATTTCGGGGCAGCCGGTTTGCTGCCGATCCCGATCGTCAGGCTGATGTGTTATTTGTGCCCATAACAACAATCCATTGCTCACAAGGACGACCATGTGAACGCTGTCAGTAAATCGATTCTGGTGGTCGACGATGACCAGGAGATTCGGGAGTTGCTGCAAGCCTACCTGAGCCGTTCCGGTTTTCAGGTGCGCACGGTCGGCGATGGGGCCGAGTTTCGTCAGGCATTCAACGAAGAGGCCAGCGACCTGCTGATCCTCGACGTCATGCTTCCCGATGAAGACGGCTTCAGCCTGTGTCGCTGGGTCAGGCAGCATCCGCGTCAGCCGCATATTCCCATCATCATGCTGACCGCCAGCTCCGACGAGGCCGATCGGGTCATCGGTCTGGAACTCGGCGCCGATGACTACATGGCCAAACCCTTCAGCCCCCGCGAACTTCAGGCCCGGATCAAGGCTCTGCTGCGTCGCGCCCAGTTCGGCCAGGAACGCAGCGGCGGTGAAGTGCTGGTGTTCGATGAATGGCGGCTGGACATGGTCAGTCACCGGCTGTTTCACAACGACGGCGAAGAAGTGATTTTGTCCGGCGCCGATTTCGCGCTGCTCAAACTGTTCCTCGACAACCCCCAACAGATTCTCGACCGCGACACCATCGGCAACGCCACCCGTGGCCGTGAGCTGATGCCGCTGGAGCGCATCGTCGACATGGCGGTGAGCCGCCTGCGTCAACGCTTGCGTGACACCGGCAAGGCGCCGCGATTGATCCGTACCGTGCGAGGCAGCGGTTATCTGCTGGCAGCCAATGTGCTGCCCCAAGCCGGCAACGGTTACTAGCCCTTGATGGTGGCCGACAGGAAACGCCGCTTGCCGGTGCCGCGCTCGCTGCTCGGGCGCATGTTGATGCTGACCTTGCTCGCCGTATTGCTGGCGCAAACCCTGTCCAGCTTGATCTGGCTCTCTCAACTGCGCGCCACGCAGATGGAAGGGCTGGTGACCAGCGCCCGCAGTCTGGGTTTTTCCATGGCCGCGAGCGTGAGTTACTTTCGCTCGCTGCCTGTCGCGTTTCGGCCGCTGGTGCTCGATCAGTTGCGCAGCATGGGCGGCACGCGTTTCTTCGTCTCGCTCAACGATCGTCCGCTGGAAATGCAGGTGCTTGAACCCACCGTGCGCAAGACCGCAGTCATTGATGTGGTGGGTCAGGTGCTGCGGCAGAATCTCGGCGCCGACCCGGATATCCTCGTGCGCTTTGTGCGCCCCGAAGACCTGCGCATCTTCAATAGCGGCTTGAGGCTCGACGAACTTCCACGCTCATGGGCCCATTACGCCCTGACCCTCGAACCGGTGAACCCGCCCGTGCTGGTCACGCAGATCGAGCTGTCGCCCGGCGAGTGGCTGTACATCGCCTCGCTGCTGCCTGAGCCTTACACCATGCTCGAGGCGGAAGGTCTGCCCTCGCAGCAGGTCTGGTTCATCGCTCTGACCAGTATTTTTCTGCTGGTCTTCATCGGCCTGTTGGTGCACTGGCAGAGCGGCCCGCTCAAGCGTCTGGCCCATGCCGCGCGGGATCTGTCGTTGGGGGCCGACGTCGAGCCGGTGGTGGAGGGCGGTGGCAGTGAGGTGGTCGAAGTGACGCGCGCGTTCAACACCATGCGTGATCGCATCAGCCGTTACCTGACCGAGCGCGGCCAGCTGTTCAGTGCGATTTCCCACGACCTGCGCACCCCGATCACCCGCCTGCGCCTGCGCGTCGAACTGCTTGAAGACGAACAGATGCAGGCCAAATTCACCCGCGATCTGGACGAGCTGGAGCTGCTGGTCAAAGGTGCATTGCAGTGCGTGAAGGACACCGATATTCACGAGAACATCGAGCCGGTCGACCTCAATCACGCGCTGGATTGTCTGATCGAACCCTATCTCTCCCCCGACGGTGCGGGCCGTGTCACGTTGCAGGGCAAGGCGATGTCGATGTACTACGGCAAGCCCCTGGCGCTGCGCCGGTGCATGGGCAACCTGATCGATAACGCGATCAAATACGGCGACCGTGCGCACCTGCTTGTGGAGGACGACGCCGACGCGTTCATCCTGCACGTCGAAGACGAGGGTCCGGGCGTGCCGGAGCAGCGAATGGAACAAGTCTTCGAGCCGCATTTCCGGCTGGCCGGCAAACACCAGCAGGGCTACGGACTGGGGCTCGGGATTGCGCGCAACATTGCCCATAGCCATGGCGGCGAAGTGACGTTGCAAAACATGCGCGAGGGCGGGTTGCGGGTGACGTTGTATCTGCCCCGTGGCGTGGAGTAATCCGCTGCCGCTACTCCCTGTAGGAGCGCGCTTGCCCGCGATGGCGGCAGTCAATCCAGCGCATCTTTTGTTGCGAGAACAATTTTTCGCGGGCAAGCGCGCTCCTACAGTCGAGCGAGTGGCTATCTGAATGTCACAGCCTTGTGACATTCGCGCATCCCTTCGTTACCGTCCGCTCTAACCCCTTGGTTAGAATCCACGCAGCGCAAGCGCCACGACTTGCTCATGCATAACAACAAGAAAGGTCAGATATGAATTCGATTTCCCGTCTCGCTGCACTTATTTCCCTCGCCTCGTTGTTCCCTCTGAGCGCCATGGCGGCTGATGCCAAGGGCACCGTCGAAGTTGTGCACTGGTGGACGTCCGGTGGCGAAAAAGCCGCTGTCGATGTGCTCCGCGCGCAAGTTGAAAAAGACGGCTTCACCTGGAAAGACGGCGCTGTTGCAGGCGGCGGCGGTGCAACCGCAATGACCGTGCTCAAGAGCCGCGCCGTTGCTGGCAACCCGCCTGGTGTTGCCCAGATCAAAGGCCCGGACATTCAGGAATGGGCCTCCACCGGCCTGCTTGATACCGACGTGCTGAAAACCGTCTCCAAAGAAGAGAAGTGGGACAGCCTGCTGGACAAGAAAGTCTCCGACACCGTGAAGTACGATGGTGACTACGTGGCCGTGCCGGTGAACATTCACCGCGTCAACTGGCTGTGGATCAACCCGGAAGTCTTCAAGAAAGCCGGTATCGAAAAAGCCCCCACCACCCTCGAAGAATTCTACGCAGCGGGCGACAAGCTCAAAGCGGCAGGCTTCATCCCTCTGGCCCACGGTGGCCAGCCTTGGCAGGACAGCACCGTTTTTGAAGCCGTCGTTCTCTCTGTCATGGGCGCTGATGGTTACAAGAAGGCACTGGTCGACCTCGACAACGCTGCGCTGACCGGCCCTGAAATGGTCAAATCGCTGACCGAGCTGAAGAAAGTCGCCACCTACATGGATGCCGACGGCAAAGGCCAGGACTGGAACCTGGAAGCGGCCAAAGTTATCAACGGCAAGGCCGGCATGCAGATCATGGGTGACTGGGCCAAGAGTGAATGGACTGCCGCCAAGAAAGTCGCGGGCAAAGACTACGAGTGCGTAGCGTTCCCGGGCACCGACAAGGCGTTCACCTATAACATCGACTCCCTGGCTGTGTTCAAGCAGAAGGACGCGGGCACTGCTGCCGGTCAGCAAGACATCGCCAAGGTCGTGCTGGGTGAAAACTTCCAGAAAGTCTTCAGCATCAACAAAGGCTCGATCCCGGTTCGCAACGACATGCTGGCTGACATGGGCAAGTACGGTTTCGACTCGTGCGCCCAGACCGCTGCCAAGGACTTCCTGGCTGACGCCAAAACCGGCGGCCTGCAGCCAAGCATGGCGCACAACATGGCCACCACACTGGCCGTGCAGGGCGCTTTCTTTGACGTCGTGACCAACTTCATCAACGACCCGAAAGCCGATCCGGCCGACGCGGCGAAGAAGCTGGGTGCTGCGATCAAGTCTGCTAAATAGCGCGTAGCCGGCAGGTCTGTAGGAGCGCCGGGGTGGCGATCCACCTTCCCCGCGAAGCTGTCTGTCTGTCAATGATGGGCTGACTGACGCTAAGCCTTCGCGGGCAAGCGCGCTCCTACATAGTTACCGCGTTCGCAAATTTCTTTTCCTGTACTGGATTTCACCATGAGTTCTGTTGCTGTGTTCAGCAAAGCCTCGCCGTTCGATGCACTGCAGCGCTGGCTACCTAAACTGGTGCTGGCGCCCAGCATGTTCATCGTACTGGTGGGCTTCTACGGTTACATCCTGTGGACGTTCGTTCTGTCGTTCACCAACTCCACTTTCCTGCCGACCTACAAATTCGTGGGTCTGGCGCAATACGCGCGCTTGTTTGACAACGACCGCTGGTGGGTAGCCAGCAAAAACCTCGCGGTGTTCGGCGGCATGTTCATCGGCATCAGCATGGTGGTTGGCGTGCTGCTGGCGGTCTTCCTGGACCAGCGCATCCGCCGCGAAGGGTTTATCCGCACCATTTATCTGTACCCGATGGCGCTCTCGATGATCGTCACCGGCACGGCCTGGAAGTGGCTGCTGAACCCGGGCATGGGCCTGGACAAACTGCTGCGGGACTGGGGCTGGGAAGGCTTTCGCCTGGACTGGCTGATCGATCCGGACCGCGTTGTCTATTGCCTGGTGATCGCTGCGGTATGGCAGGCGTCGGGCTTCATCATGGCGATGTTCCTGGCCGGCCTTCGTGGCGTGGATCAGTCGATCATCCGTGCCGCGCAGATCGACGGCGCGAGCATGCCGAAAATCTACTGGAAGGTCGTGCTGCCAAGCCTGCGTCCGGTGTTCTTCAGCGCGGTGATGATTCTGGCGCACATCGCCATCAAGAGCTTCGACCTGGTCGCTGCCATGACGGCCGGTGGCCCGGGCTATTCGTCTGACTTGCCGGCGATGTTCATGTACTCGTTCACCTTCAGCCGTGGCCAGATGGGCATGGGTTCCGCCAGCGCGATTCTGATGCTCGGCGCGATTCTCGCCATCCTCGTGCCTTATCTGTATTCCGAGCTGAGGGCCAAGCGCAATGACTAGTCTCGCCAACAAGCCCGCCCTCAGCCTGAGCCGCGTCGCCATCTATGCGGTGCTGATCGTTGCGGTGTTTATTTACCTGGTGCCGCTGGTGGTCATGCTGTTGACCAGCTTCAAATCGCCGGAAGACATCGGCAGTGGCAACCTGCTCAGCTGGCCGACCGAAGTGACGGCCATCGGCTGGATCAAAGCCTGGGCGACGGTGAAGGGTTACTTCTGGAACTCGTTCCTGATCACCGTTCCCGCGGTGCTGATCTCTACCACCATTGGCGCGCTGAATGGCTACGTGCTGTCGATGTGGCGCTTCCGCGGTTCGCAGTTGTTCTTCGGTCTGCTGCTGTTCGGTTGCTTCCTGCCCTTCCAGACCGTCCTGCTGCCGGCGTCTTTCACCCTCGGCAAAATGGGCCTGGCCAGCACCACCACAGGTCTCGTGTTCGTCCACGTCGTTTACGGTCTGGCGTTCACCACGCTGTTTTTCCGCAACTACTACGTCAGTATTCCGGACGCACTGGTGAAAGCGGCACGTCTTGACGGTGCCGGCTTCTTCACCATCTTCCGTCGGATCATTCTGCCGATGTCGACGCCGATCATCATGGTCTGCCTGATCTGGCAGTTCACCCAGATCTGGAACGACTTCCTGTTCGGCGTGGTGTTCTCCAGTGGTGATTCGCAGCCGATCACGGTCGCGCTGAACAACCTGGTCAACACCAGTACGGGCGTCAAGGAATACAACGTTGATATGGCGGCGGCGATGATCGCCGGGCTGCCGACCCTGCTGGTCTACGTGGTCGCAGGCAAGTATTTCGTGCGCGGGCTGACGGCCGGCGCAGTCAAGGGGTAATCATGGCAACGCTTGAACTACGCAATGTAAACAAGACTTACGGGGCCGGCCTGCCGGACACCCTGAAGAACATCGAACTCTCCATCAAAGAAGGCGAGTTCCTGATTCTGGTCGGCCCTTCGGGCTGCGGTAAGTCGACCCTGATGAACTGCATCGCCGGCCTGGAAAACATTACCGGCGGCGCGATCATGATCGGTGATCAGGACGTCAGCGGCATGAGCCCGAAGGATCGCGACATCGCGATGGTGTTCCAGTCCTACGCGCTGTACCCGACCATGAGCGTGCGCGAGAACATCGAATTCGGGCTGAAGATTCGCAAGATGAATCAGGCCGACATCGACGCTGAAGTGGCGCGTGTCGCCAAGCTGCTGCAGATCGAGCACCTGCTCAACCGCAAGCCGGGGCAGTTATCCGGCGGTCAGCAACAGCGTGTGGCCATGGGCCGTGCGCTGGCCCGTCGTCCGAAGATTTACCTGTTCGACGAACCTCTCTCCAACCTCGACGCGAAATTGCGCGTCGAGATGCGTACCGAAATGAAGCTGATGCATCAGCGCCTCAAGACCACCACGGTTTACGTGACCCACGACCAGATCGAAGCGATGACCCTGGGCGACAAAGTGGCGGTCATGAAAGACGGTATCATTCAGCAGTTCGGTACGCCGAAGCAGATCTACAACGATCCGGCCAACCTGTTCGTGGCGAGCTTCATCGGTTCGCCGCCGATGAACTTCATCCCGCTGCGCCTGCAACGCAAGGACGGTCGCCTCGTCGCATTGCTCGACAGCGGTCAGGCCCGCTGCGAGCTGCCGATGAGCATGAACGATGCGGGTCTTGAGGACCGTGAGGTGATTTTGGGCCTGCGTCCCGAGCAGATCGTGCTAGCGTCCGGTGATACTGCCGGTCTGCCGACCCTTCGCGCCGAAGTCCAGGTGACGGAGCCGACCGGTCCGGATACGCTGGTCTTCGTGACCCTCAACGAGAGCAAGGTCTGCTGCCGTCTGGCGCCGGATATTGCACCCGCTGTGGGCGAGACCTTGACGCTGCAGTTCGATCCGGCGAAGGTTCTGCTGTTCGACGCCAAAACCGGCGAGCGCCTTGGCGTCTTGGCACCGAGCCAGCCGGTGGAGAACATGGGAAATGTCACGCGGCTCAACCGCAACTGACCCCGACGTGCAGGAGCACTGCACAAACGAGCACCTGTGACGGGTGGATGTCTGCCGTACCAAACCTGTCATGCACACGATGTACGTGGTTACAACGCTGTTCAAAAGCTAATAACAATAAAACGAGGATCCAAGGGATGAAAAAGGTACGTAACAAGTCGCTTAACCAGTTTCAGCTGATCGGTGGGTTGTCTGTCCTGAGCGCGTTGACGATTTCCGGAACGGCGTCTGCAATGGAGCCTTTCAAAGCCAGCGAGCACATGACCGGTGACTGGGGTGGTCTGCGTCAAGAGCTGTACGACAAGGGTTACGACTTCCCGATCGAGTACGTGGGCGAAGCCGCCAGCAACCTCAACGGTGGTTATAACGACGACACGACTGCCCGCTACAGCGACCAGTTTGCGTTCGGCGTACAGATGGACCTGCAAAAAATCCTCGGCTGGCACGACGCAGAGTTCAAGCTTGCGATCACCGAGCGTAGCGGCAGGAACATTTCCAACGACCGGATCGGCGATCCGCGTGCCGGCACACTCAGCTCCTCCCAGGAAGTATGGGGCCGTGGCCAGACCTGGCGTCTGACCCAGATGTGGGTCAAGCAGAAGTACTTCGACGGCAAGCTGGACATCAAGGTCGGCCGTTTCGGTGAAGGCGAAGACTTCAACAGCTTCCCTTGCGACTTCCAGAACCTTTCGTTCTGCGGCTCGCAGGTCGGTAACTACGTCAACACCTGGTACAACTGGCCTGTCAGCCAGTGGGCTGCACGCGTGAAGTACAACATCACGCCTGAGTTGTTCGCCCAGATCGGTGTCTACGAGCAGAACCCGTCGTACCTGGAAACCGGCAACAGCTTCAAACTCAGTGGCAGCGGCGCCAAAGGCACCGTCGTACCGGTTGAAGTGGTGTGGTCGCCGAACGTGAACTCGCTGCCAGGCGAATACCGTCTGGGCTACTACGTGAGTAACCCGAGTGCCGACGATCTCTACGAGAACGAAAACGGTCAGCCTCAGGCTACTGCCGGCGGTAACTTCAAGTCCCACAAAGACAAGCACGGCTGGTGGGTTGTGGCTCAGCAACAGCTGACGGCTCACAACGGCGACGCATCCCGTGGTCTGAGTATTTTCGCCAACGCGACCGTGCATGACAAAGCCACCAACTTCGTCGACAACTACCAGCAGGTCGGCTTCGTCTACAAAGGCCCGTTCGATGCACGTCCGAAGGATGACATCGGTATCGGCATCGCGCGTATCCACGTAAACGATGATGCCCAGGACAACCGTCGCCTGGTCAACGCCGTCAACGGTATCGAGGACTACGACAACCCGGGCTACCTGCCGATCCAGAAGACCGAATACAACTCGGAAATCTACTACGGCGTGCACGTAACCGATTGGCTGACCGTGCGTCCCAACCTGCAGTACGTGAAGAGCCCGGGCGGTGTGGACGACGTTCAGAACGCACTGGTTGCCGGTATCAAGATTCAGTCGAAGTTTTAAGTTAAAGCGGACGCTCCTCCGCGCTCCACAAACGATCAAGGGTCGTGTGTGCTTTACGGGCAGCCTGGCTGCCCGTTTTTTTTCGCGCTGTTTATTCCGCCGCAATGGCTCCGCCTTCGGAGCATTTTTTCTCGCGTGACGTGTGACCGCTATCTGGAGTGCTACAACGATGCCCTTCAGGGACCCCGGCTCAGCCGAGCATCCTCTTCAGCGTTTCTTCACCTCGGTGCGACCGCAACCGACCTTTCAGTGGGAACGCTACCAACAGCGTGATGTGCTGGTGATCAATCATGCGCAGTGCCAGGCCGTCTTCAGTCGGCAGGGCGCTCAACTGCTGCATTTCGAACCTGCCGGGCAGAAACCCTGGCTGTGGTGTGCCGCGCACTGGCCTCTGGTTGGCGCGATCCGCGGCGGCGTGCCGGTCAGTTGGCCCTGGGTCGGGCGTCATCCGGGGGAGAGCGGCTGGCCGGCCAACGGCTGGGGCCGGCTGCTCGACTGGAAACTGGTCGAAAGCCACGAGCACGAGGCGGGCGTGACCTTGCGCTGGCAACTCAAATTGTGGGACTGGCAGGCCGATCTCTACGCTGAGCTGGGGCAGGCGATGGACCTGCGCCTGGAGACGCGTCATGACGACAGCGAGCCTTGCCACTTCGGCCATGGCTTGCACGCCTATTGGCGCATCAGCGATGTGGCGGATGTTGCGTTGCAGGGGCTCGACGGTGCCCACGGTTATGACGAACTCAGCCGCAGCGCCTGCGAGCAGAAGGGCGAGTTGCGCGTACACGGCAGTTGTCAGCGGGTCTTCGAGCACGCCGGCATGCTTGAGTTGCAGGATGACGCCTGGCAGCGCCGGTTGAGCATCGACACGGGCGACAGCGACAGCACCGTGGTCTGGCACCCAGGCAGCCGACCGCTGCTCGGTGTAGGTGGCGATGAAGCCATGGGTTTTTTGCGGGTCGAGGCCGCGTCAGGTGTTGATGACTGCCTGAGCCTGGCGCCGGGGCAGCACGCCAGTTTAAGCCTGCAGGCGACGTTGGTGCATTGAGCGACATAGCGACGAATGCGGTCAGTCGACTGGCGCAACCCCTGTAGAAGCGCGCTTGCCCGCGAAAAATTGTTCCCGCTACAGAGATGTATCGGTCCGGACTGTCTCACCGCGGGCAAGCCCGCTCCTACAAATAAAGGTGCCCTTAATTCAACTCATCGTCCGCCGGGTACCGGCTCGCGTTCAGGCTTTCCTTGATCTTGCGCAAGTGCGGCTGGAAATCGACGCCCCGACGCAGGGTCATGCCGGTCGCCAGCACATCCAGCACCGTCAGCTGGACGATCCGCGACGTCATGGGCATATAAATGTCGGTGTCCTCCGGCAGCGGGATGTTCAGGCTCAGCGTGCTGGCCTTTGCCAGCGGCGAATCGGCTGCCGTCAGGCCCAGCACCGACGCGCCGTTCTCCCGAGCGATGCGCGCCACTTCCACCAGTTCGCGGGTGCGTCCGGTGTAGGAAATGATCACGAACAGCTCGCCGGTGTGAGCCACCGAGGCCAGCATGCGCTGCACCAGCACGTCGGCATGGGCCGTGACGGCGAGATTGAAACGGAAGAATTTATGCTGCGCGTCCAGCGCCACCGGCGCCGAAGCGCCAAGGCCGAAAAAGTGGATCTGCCGCGCCTGAATCAACAAGTCGACCGCTTTGCTGATCAGGTTAGGGTCGAGCACCTGGCACACGCTGTCGAGGGATGCGATGGCGCTGCCGAAAATCTTGCGCGTGTAGGCTTCCGGGTTGTCATCGGCTTCCACTGCGCGGCTGACGTAAGCGGCGCCGCTGGCCAGGCTCTGGGCCAACTGCAGTTTCAGCTCCGGATAACCGCTGACATCGAATGAACGGCAGAAGCGGTTGACCGTTGGCTCACTGACCTTCGCCGCCTGCGCGAGCGCAGCGATGCTGAACCGGGTGGCCTGCTGTGGATTGCTCAGAATCGCCTCGGCGACCTTGCGCTCGGCCTTGTTCAGCTCTTCCAGACGACTCTGGATCTGCTCCAGAAGATTGCGTACGCGGTCCATTGTTTGTCCTTCTGATGAAACGGCGACGGGCCGGTGAATAGGCCTTTATTTGCAGAGTGGGAATTTGGGCCTTTAGCCTGTCGCAAAGGTGGCCTATCGTACTGAGGGCCTGTGGTGATCACCACTCTAATGTGGTTCTGGTGGGAATGTTGTGGTTATTACTACATTCGGCCTTGAGTAACGCCTTTAAAAAAGGTATTTGTAGCTTAACTTGATAAAAGAACCAACATTATGCTCTCGATTACGGTTGAACCGTGCACTTTTGCGTTGTTTGGCGCCTTGGGTGACCTGGCGGTACGCAAACTGTTTCCTGCGTTGTACCAGCTTGATCGAGCTGGACTGCTGCATGCCGAGACCCGAATTATTGCGTTGGCTCGTGAGCCCGGAACTCCTGAAGAGCACCTGGCTTACATCGACAAGAGCCTGCGCCGCTTCGTCCCCGAGGCGCAGCTTAAGACCGAGCACGTGGAGCGTTTTCAGGCCCGCCTGAGTTACCTGCATGTGGACTTCCTCAAGGGCGAGGACTACGTCGCGCTCGCCGAGGCCGTGGGCGACGCGCCGACCATGATTGCCTACTTCGCGACCCCGGCGTCGGTCTACGGCGCCATTTGCGAGAACCTCGCGCTGGTCGGCCTCACCGACCGCACCCGCGCGGTGCTGGAAAAACCCATCGGCCACGACCTCGCGTCGTCGCGCCGGGTTAACGATGCCGTTGCCAGGTTCCTGCCTGAAACCCGCATCTACCGGATCGATCACTACCTGGGCAAGGACACGGTGCAGAATCTCATCGCCCTGCGTTTTGCCAACAGCCTGTTCGAGACCCAGTGGAACCAGAACCATATCTCCCACGTGGAAATCACCGTGGCGGAGAAGGTCGGCATCGAAGGGCGCTGGGGTTATTTCGACCAGGCGGGCCAGCTGCGCGACATGATTCAGAACCACCTGTTGCAGCTGCTGTGCCTGATCGCGATGGACCCGCCCAGCGACCTGTCCGCCGACAGCATCCGTGACGAGAAGGTGAAGGTGCTCAAGGCACTGGCGCCGTTCACGCCGGAGCGTCTGGCCACCCAAGTGGTGCGCGGTCAGTACATCGCCGGTTATAGCGACGGCAAGCCGGTGCCGGGTTATCTGGAGGAAGAAAACTCCAACACCCAGAGCGATACGGAAACGTTCGTCGCCATTCGTGCCGACATACGCAACTGGCGTTGGTCGGGCGTGCCGTTCTATCTGCGTACCGGCAAGCGCATGCCGCAGAAGCTGTCGCAGATCGTTATCCATTTCAAAGAGCCGCCGCATTACATCTTTGCGCCGGAGCAGCGCTTGCAGATCAGCAACCGCCTGATCATCCGCCTGCAGCCTGACGAAGGCATCTCGCTGCAAGTGATGACCAAGGATCAGGGCCTGGACAAAGGCATGCAGCTGCGCAGCAACCCTTTGCAACTGAGCTTCTCCGATGCCTACCGCAGCGCCCGTGTGCCGGACGCCTACGAGCGGTTGTTGCTGGAGGTCATGCGTGGCAATCAGAACCTGTTTGTCCGCAAAGACGAAATTGAATACGCCTGGCAATGGTGCGACCAGTTGATCGCAGGCTGGAAAAAGGCGGGCGATGCGCCCAAGCCTTACCCCGCTGGTTCCTGGGGGCCGATGAGCTCCATTGCTTTGATTACGCGTGACGGGAGGTCCTGGTATGGCGATATGTGAACTTGAATTTCCGGCGGGCTTGAAGGCCAACGAATTCGTTAACCCTGACGTGCTGGCGAACGCGCTGGCCGACCACGTGGCCGAGCGTCTGACGGCGGCGATTTCCAGTAATCCTCACGGCACGGCCACCTTGGTGGTGTCGGGCGGCAAAAGCCCGGTGGCGTTTTTCAAGGCGCTGGCGCAGAAGCCACTCGAGTGGTCGAAAGTCTGCGTGAGCCTGGCTGACGAGCGCTGGGTGCCGATCGAGCACGCTGACAGCAACGAAGGCCTGCTCAAGCGTTTCCTGTTTCAGGGACCGGCAGCCGAGGCAGAGCTTTTTAGTCTTTACCGTGCCACGACCACAGTGGATGAAGCCGCGGCTGCCACTGACGAGGCGCTCAGGGAGCTGCCGAAGATCGACGTGCTGATTCTGGGCATGGGCGACGACGGCCACACCGCGTCGCTGTTTCCCAACAGCCCGCACCTGAAGGAAGCGCTGGACCTCAACAGTGAGCGTCGTTGCCTGCCCATGCTTGCACCGACCGTCCCGCATCAGCGTCTGACCCTGACGCGTCCGGTACTGGCGTCGGCAGCGACCACCATCCTGTCCGTTTCCGGTCAGGCCAAACTCGACACATTGCGCGCGGCACTGGCAGGCGATGACCTCGCCGAAATGCCGGTGCGCGCGTTCCTCAACTCGTCTCTAGAGATCTACTGGTGCCCATAAGCAAAGGATCAGCCGCCATGGAAAATACCCACGTGAAACAGCCGTTGAATAGCATGGCGAGCAAGATTGCCCAGATCGACGCACTCTGCGCGAAAGCGAAGATTCTGCCGGTCATTACCATCGCCCGCGAACAGGATGTCCTGCCGCTGGCCGATGCATTGGCCGCTGGCGGCCTGAATGCGCTGGAAATCACCCTGCGCTCGGAGTTCGGCCTCAAGGCCATTCGCATGCTGCGGGATGCGCGTCCCGAGCTGAGCGTTGGTGCCGGCACCATTCTCGACCGCCACATGCTCAAAGCGGCCGAGGAGGCGGGTTCACAATTCATCGTCACCCCCGGCAGCACCCAGGATCTGCTGGAAGCCGCCGCACTCAGCGAATTGCCGCTGCTGCCAGGCATCAGCAGCGCTTCGGAAATCATGATCGGTTACGCGCTGGGTTATCGTCGCTTCAAGCTGTTCCCGGCGGAAATCAGTGGCGGCGTTGGTGCGATCAAGGCGCTGGGCGGTCCATTCCCGGAAGTGCGCTTCTGCCCTACCGGCGGCGTCAGTGCGGCCAACCTGAAAAGTTACATGGCACTGCCCAACGTGATGTGCGTCGGCGGCACCTGGATGATCGATAACGCGTGGGTGAAGAACGGCGACTGGCAGCGGATCACCGATGCCACTGCCGAAGCCATCGCGTTGTTCGACTGAGTCTGGAGTTGCCGGTCAGGCGCACGCTTCGACAGCCTTCGTTCAAGTGGAGGCTGTTTTACTGTTGAGCATGATCCGTTTATAGCGCCCTTCGGGGCGTTGCTGCAGAAGTCGTTGTTGCATGGCTTTTTAACGGTGTTCCTTGGTCGGGAGCGCCGTTTTTTTTGCGTTGTTTATACGCAATACATATGTACCGCACAGGCAGTGGCTGGAGCGCTTATCTTTGCCGCTCCTTTGTAGTTCGTTTCTCGATGGATTTACGGCGTCTTCGTCATGAAGGCGCCGTCTTTTTTTCTACGGACTATCGAAGGCGTTGATCCCGGCGCCGCCTATTGAGGCAGACCTCAAGCCAGCGCGCGGAGTGCTGCCACCAACTGATCAACGTCCTTTGCCGACGTGGTGAATCCCGGTGTGATGCGAATGCACGTCCCGCAGGCCGAGCCTTCCCGCGTCACCGCAAAAATGCCGTGCTCATCGAGCAGGCGCTTGACCATGAGTTCCTGGTCCGCGTGACGGCTGAACCGAAATGAGGTGATCCCGCAATACAGTCGCGGGTCGTCCGGCGTCAGCACGTCGATGCCTTCAATAGTGCGTGCGTGAGTGACCCACAGGTCCCGCAGATAGGCCAGGCGTGCGCCTTTGGCCGGTGCGCCGCCCATGGCGCGATGGTCGGCGAGCACTTTGGGCAGTGTCATCAGTGCCGGGATATTCGGCGTTCCGTAAGGCACGCGGCCGAGGATGTCGTCCGCACCGTAGCGTTCGTCTGCCATGTCGGGGTCGATGGCGCTCAGGCGTTCCTGCTTCACATAGATGAAGCCCAGGCTCAGCGGCGCGCCTATCCATTTCTGCAAATTGAAGCCGGCGAACGACACGCCAAGGTCGGCAAGCTCGAAATCGAGCAGGCCCAAGGCATGGGCGCCATCCAGAATCACTTCGATGCCGTGGGCCTTGGCCAGCTCGGCGATGGCCTTCACCGGCATCACCAGCCCGGTCCGTTGGGTGACGTAGGTCAGCGCCACCAACTTGAGTCGTGGGTGAGCGGCAAACGCTTCGCGGTAGGTCTGCAGCAACCCATCGTGGCTCGCCGGATGCTGATGAGTGACTTCGATCACTTCCACGCCGCGGTTCTTCGCCAGCCAGCGCATGCCGGTCTGCACGCTGTTGTAATCAAGGTCGCTGACCAGCACTTGGTCGCCAGCCGAGAGGCCGTTGTAGTTGCGGATCAGTGCTTGCACCGACTCCGACGCGGAGCGGGTGAGGGCGACTTCGCGGGTCGGCACGTTGAGCAGATCGGCGAGGTCGGCGCGAATGATCTCGCTGTCCTCGGTATCGAACTTTTGCCGCACATAGACCGAGTTGCTGCGATTGACGTAAGCGAGGTTTTGCTCGTAATCCCTGAGCGCTGCGCGGGTCATGCGGCCGAAATAGCCGTATTCGAAATTGACCGGCCCGGGCTCGACGTCGTATTGCGCCGCGACCTGCTGCCAGAACGCTTCGTCCCGAGCCTGTTCATCCGCCCATTCCGTTATTGCGTATGCAGTGCTGTTCATAAAGCGGCTCGCTTTTATCAATGGACGTTTTAGTTGAAGCGTATGGGCGTTTTCGACGGGCCCGGCCGCAGCGGTTCGCGAGGTCGGGTGCGCAGAGGGTCCAACAATGCCGAGAGGCCGTTGTGATCGATCTCGTGCATCAGTGCCAGCAGGCTGCCCAGCTCGCCTGCGGGAAAACCCTGTCGGGCAAACCAGTTCAGGTAGTCGCCCGGCAGATCTGCCAGCAATCTCCCCTGATACTTGCCGAACGGCATTTCGCGCGTCACCAACAGCTTGAGTTTCTCCGGGTTCATCCAATAACCGCTTATCCGTTCGAGTGAACTTGAAAGATACGTGCATTCTGCAATTGCGCAAACACACAGATCATGCAGAAAGCGCGGCGCGACTGTCGCTTGATATTCTTAACTCATTGAAAAATATGGATATTTATTATCGGCAAAAGCTGGCATGCACAGTGCAATATCTACCTCATCGAGTGTTTCGTTAACCAAACCTTTGATAAACCTGCCAGAAAGGAACCGCAAAATGTCGGATATCAACAAAGAAGCCATCTCTATTCTGAATGACTTGATCGAGACCAGCATTGACGGTGAGAAAGGTTTTCACACTGCTGCTGAAGACGCCAAGAACCCTGAAATCAAGGCCTACCTGCTTTCCCGCTCTTCTGGCTGCAAGACCTCTGTAGCCGAGCTGCAAGCTGAAGTACGCGCACTGGGCGGCGATCCCGAAGACTCTTCCAGCATTGCTGGCGGCGCACACCGTCTGTGGGTCAACCTGAAAAGCGCCTTGAGCGGCAAGAACGACGAAGCCGTCCTGAATGAAGTCGAAAGCGGTGAAGATCACGCGCTGAAGGCTTACAAAAAGGCCGCTCAGGAAGCTACCGAGAAGAACCTGCCAGTCAACGTCACTTCCCTGATTCAGCGTCAGCTGCAGGGCGTGCAAGCGAACCACGACAAGGTCAAAGCCCTGCGTGATACCGTTCGTGCTGCCAACAAGTAATTCGCAGTAGCTCTGAAAAACGCCAGCCAGTCTGGCGTTTTTTTATTTCTGCAGTCCGGCAGAGGGCGTCGCGTATGGTTCGACTTCCACGCGATTCCTGCCATTTTTCTTGGCACGGTACAGGGCACGATCTGCAGCATGAAACAGCAGTTCGGGCTGATCGTGGGTTACCGGCAGATGCGTGGCGATGCCGATGCTTACGGTGATGGGCACTGTGTCCTCGGCAAAGAGCGGAAGCGCTTCGATTGCCTGACGCAGCTTTTCTGCAATGACACAGGCACCTGCCTTGTCGGTTTCCGGAAGCACTACCATGAACTCTTCACCGCCATACCGGGCGGCGAGGTCACCTGGCCTGCGGATGCTGGCGGCCAGCGTCTGGGCAACGCTGCGCAAGGCGACGTCGCCGCCATGATGTCCGTGCCGGTCATTGAAGGCCTTGAAGTGGTCGACGTCGATCATCAGTAGGGCAAGAGGCTTGCCCGAACGCATGCCGCGCGCCCATTCCTGCTTGAGCACCTGATCCAGCCTGCGCCGATTGGCCAGGCCGGTCAGCCCGTCTGTGGAGGCCAGCCCCGCCAGTTCGCGCTCGGCGTTCTGGCGCAGGCGCAGCTGGCGGCCCAACAGCCAGGACAGCAAAAGGATCCCAATGCACAGCAAGCCGGTTGCGCCCGCCACCAGCAACGCATTGCGTTTCCATACGGCATAGACGTCATCCCGCGATTGAGCCACCACGACGATCAATGGCAAGTCACCCACCCGTGAGAAGGTGTAAAGCCGCTGAGCACCGTCGAGCTCGGATACCGCCGCAAAGCTGCCGTTGACTTCTTGCAGGATGCGTTTGAAGTTGGGCCGCATGCTGAAGTTCTGGCCGATGAAGGTCCGGTTGTTGTCATCGGGTTGCCGGGCCAGCATCACGCCATCCGCGCTGAGCAGGTTGACGGTGCTGGTGGGACCGATGTCCAGAGTGCGAAACAGTTGGTCGAAGTACGACAGGCGCATTGATGCACTGGCAATGCCGACAAACTGACCATTGTCGGAGGGGAGGCGGCGACTGAAGCTGATGCACAGGTCCTTGAAGCCCCAGCGCGACAGGAAGGGCCCGTCGACCACCAGCGCCAGCGAGCCGCTGTCCCGATGTTCCTGAAACCCCGGCCGATCGGAAAAGTTGTCCTGCCGCGGCGTCAACGAGGTGGAGTCGGCGACGATGCGCCCGGTGTCATCGAGCAGCACCAGGTCGCCCTTGTAAGGCGCCGCCGTGGCCCGGTCGAAGAGAACCAGCTGCCGTAACTCCGGCGAGATCGTCATGACATCGGGGCGTCGCCATGCAGCGATCAGGCCCTGAAGAGAGGTGTCGTACAGCTCGGCGTTACGCTGCACGTCAGCGTCGATCAGCTGCACCACATTGTTGGCCGAGCGCACTGCAGCTTCGTTGGCGGTGTCCAGCTCCCGAAACAGCAACCAGGTCACGATGGCGAGGATGGCTGCCACCGCCACGGCGCTGCCCAGCATCAGCATCTTCTCGGAACCTGATCTGATCCCGGGTGAAAATGGAGGCATGGCTGTCAGTGGCATCGATCATCTCTGACGGGGAATGGAGGCGTCGTGCAGCCCTGGGGCTTATTCGCCTTCGTCAAACTTGTTGTTGATCAGTTCGACCAGTCCCGCCAGCGCGGCATCGGCGTCCTCACCTTCAGTGGCCAGGTGGATCAGGGTGCCCTTGCCGGCAGCCAGCATCATGACGGCCATGATGCTTTTGCCATCGACCATGGTTTCCGGCGTGCGGCCGACCCTGATCTGACACGGGTACTTGCCGGCGACACCTACGAACTTGGCGGCGGCCCGGGCGTGCAGACCCAGCTTGTTGATGATGGTGATTTCTAGAGCGGGCATCGCGATGGAGGTCCTTTCAGCTTAGGTCGCGGTGGCGGACCTGAACATTCTTGAGCGATTGCTGCAGCACCTGACCCAGACGTTCGGTCAGGTAGACGGAGCGGTGGTGCCCGCCGGTGCAGCCAATGGCAATAGTGACGTAGGCGCGGTTGCTGGCGGCGAAGCGCGGCAACCACTTATTAAGGTACGAAAAGATGTCCTGGAACATCTCTTCGACGTCCGGTTGCGCCGCGAGGTACTCGGCAACCGGCTTGTCGAGGCCCGACTGCTCGCGCAACTCGGGTTTCCAGTACGGGTTGGGCAGGCAGCGCACGTCGAACACCAGGTCGGCGTCCACGGGCATGCCTCGCTTGAAGCCGAAGGATTCGATGAGGAAGGCAGTGCCCGGCTCGGGTTTGTTCAGCAGGCGCAATTTGAGGATGTCGCGCAGCTGATAGAGATTCAGGTGCGTGGTGTCGACGGTCAGATCCGCCAGGTCGATGATCGGGCCGAGCAGCGTCTTCTCGTCACGAATCGCTTCGGCCAGCGAGCGTGTTGCCGTGCTCAGCGGGTGACGACGGCGGGTCTCGGAAAAGCGCTTGAGCAGGGTAGATTCATCGGCATCGAGAAACAGCACGTCGCACTGGATGTGGCGGGCGCGAACTTCGGCGAGCATGCGCGGGAATCGTGTCAGGTGACTGGGCAGGTTGCGTGCGTCGATCGAGACCGCCAGCAGGGGCTCAGCCAGCTCGGTGTTGATCAGCGCGCGCTCGGCCAGTTCCGGGAGCAGGCCGGCGGGCAGGTTGTCGACGCAGTAGAAGCCGCTGTCTTCAAGGACATCGAGGGCCGTGCTCTTGCCGGAGCCGGAGCGGCCGCTGACGATGATCATGCGCATGGTCAGTGACCGTTCTGGACGTCGATCACGACGTTGTAGAGCTCTTCAGCGGTTTTGGCACCGCGCAGCCGCTTACGCACCTCGGCCTGATCAAGCATGCTGGCGATCTGGCGCAGCAGCTCGAGGTGAGCATCGGTCGCCGCTTCCGGGACCAGCAGCACGAACAGCAGGTCAACCGGTGCGCCGTCGATGGCGTCGAAATCGATGGGTTTTTCGAGATGCAGCACGGCACTGACAGGCGTTGAACAGCCCTTCAGACGGCAGTGGGGAATGGCGATGCCATTACCGAATCCGGTAGAGCCGAGTTTTTCACGGGCAATAAAACTTTCAAACACCACCTGCTCATCCAGACCAGGCACTTGTTTGCTGATCATGTTGGCGATGTTTTGGAGTACGGCTTTTTTGCTGCCGCCTGGCACGTTCACGAGTGAACGGCCAGGGGTCAGGATATTTTCAAGTCGGATCATGAGTGGGGAGTGTCAGCGAGCAGTCGCACCTTGCAGCAGACTTTGCTGTTTTTCCTTATGTTTTTTGAGTTGGCGGTCAAGCTTGTCGGCAAGCAGGTCAATGGCTGCATACATGTCGTCGTGTTCGGCGTTGGCAACCACTTCAGCGCCAGGAACGTGCAGGGTGGCTTCGATTTTCTGCTTGAGCTTCTCGACCTCCATCGTGACCTGCACATTCGTGATCTTGTCAAAGTGGCGCTCCAATCGGGCGAGCTTCTCGCCGATGTAGGTACGCAGAGGTTCGGTCACTTCCAGCTGGTGTCCACTGATGTTGACTTGCATACAGCTTCTCCTTCGTTGCCAGTGCATTAAGAGGCAGGCGTAATGCCTGCCACTGGAACGCTTTGACGCGTGACCTCTACATCAGTCGCTTGCGTTCGCTGGACGGCGAAATCCCAAGGGATTCGCGGTACTTGGCGACTGTGCGACGGGCCACTTGAATGCCTTGTGCTTCCAGTAAACCAGCGATCTTGCTGTCACTCAACGGCTTTTTCTGATTTTCCGCAGCGACCAGTTTTTTGATGATCGCGCGAATCGCCGTGGACGAGCATTCGCCGCCTTCGGAGGTGCTGACGTGGCTGGAAAAGAAATATTTGAGTTCGTATATCCCGCGCGGCGTGTGCATGAACTTTTGCGTGGTCACCCGTGAAATCGTCGATTCATGCATGCCGACTGCTTCAGCGATGTCATGCAGAACCAGCGGCTTCATGGCCTCGTCGCCGTACTCAAGGAAGCCGCGCTGGTGTTCAACGATTTGCGTCGCCACCTTCATCAGCGTCTCGTTACGGCTCTGCAGGCTCTTGATGAACCAGCGAGCTTCCTGCAGCTGATTGCGCATAAAGGTGTTGTCGGCGCTGGTATCGGCGCGACGCACGAACCCTGCGTACTGGGGGTTGACTCGCAGGCGCGGCACGGATTCCTGGTTCAGCTCCACCAGCCAGCGCTCGTTGTCCTTGCGCACGATGACGTCAGGTACGACGTATTCGGCTTCGCTGGACTCGATCTGCGAGCCGGGGCGCGGGTTGAGGCTCTGGACCAGTTCGATGACCTGACGGAGGTCGTCTTCCTTGAGCTTCATGCGGCGCATCAGTTGCGCGTAGTCTCGGCTGCCCAACAGATCGATGTAGTCACTGACCAGCTTCTGCGCTTCCGCCAGCCACTTGGTTTTGGCGGGCAACTGGCGAAGTTGCAGCAGCAGGCATTCGCTCAGGTTGCGAGCGCCAATGCCGGCAGGCTCGAACTGCTGAATGCGGTGCAGAACGGCTTCGATTTCGTCCAGCTCGATATCGAGCTCGGGATCGAAGGCGTCGAGCATTTCTTCGAGTGTTTCGTCGAGGTAGCCCTGGTTGTTGATGCAGTCGATCAGGGTTACGGCGATCAGGCGATCGGTGTCCGACATTGGTGCCAGATTCAATTGCCAGAGCAGGTGACTTTGCAGGCTCTCGCCAACGGAGGTGCGGGTGGTGAAATCCCACTCGTCATCGTCGTTGCTTGGCAGGCTGCTGGCGCTGGTTTGATAGACGTCTTCCCACGCGGTGTCGACGGGCAGCTCGTTGGGGATGCGCTCGTTCCAGTCGCCCTCATCCAGATTGTCGACGGTAGGCGCCGATTCCTGGTAGGTGGGTTCCTGAACATCAGCGTTGGGCTTTTGCTCTACGTTATCCGCCAGGGGGTCGGCATTGTCGAAATCGTCGCCTTCCTCCTGCCGTTCCAGCATCGGGTTCGACTCCAGCGCCTCCTGAATCTCTTGTTGGAGATCCAGTGTCGACAACTGAAGCAAGCGGATTGCCTGTTGCAGCTGAGGCGTCATCGTCAGCTGCTGGCCCATTCTCAAGACTAGCGAAGGTTTCATGGCAGGGCTTAACACCTTATTCGCCGGCGCACTGCGCGCCATTTACTAGCAGGGCGCCGAGGGCACCAACTTAAGCAAATTATATGCCTGAACCTGGAGGGTTTGCCTAGAGTGTGATGACAATTAAAAACGAGGTCGGCGGTGGCGCACGTTGCGGGGTACCGCACAACCTCATGTCATCACTGCGGTTACAGGCGGAACTCGTGACCCAGATACACTTCCTTGACCAACTGGTTGGCCAGGATGGATTCGGCGTCGCCTTCGGCAATCAGCTGCCCATCGTTGACGATGTAGGCCGTTTCGCAGATGTCCAGTGTCTCACGCACGTTGTGGTCGGTGATCAGCACGCCGATCCCTTTGGCCTTGAGGTGGTGAATGATCTGCTTGATGTCGCCTACGGAAATAGGGTCGACACCGGCGAAGGGCTCGTCGAGCAGAATGAATTTCGGCGAAGTGGCGAGGGCGCGTGCGATTTCCACGCGGCGACGTTCACCGCCCGACAGGCTCATGCCCAGGTTGTCGCGGATGTGGGTGATGTGGAATTCCTGCAGCAGGCTTTCCAGTTCCTTGCGGCGGGCGGCGCGATCGAGCTCCTTGCGGGTCTCCAGGATCGCCATGATGTTGTCCGACACGGAGAGCTTGCGGAAGATCGACGCTTCCTGTGGCAGGTAGCCAATACCGGCGCGCGCACGGCCGTGCATCGGCTGGTGGCTGACGTCCTGGTCGTCGATCAGGACGCGACCCTGATCCGCCTGAACCAGGCCGACGATCATGTAGAAACAGGTGGTCTTGCCGGCGCCGTTGGGGCCGAGCAGGCCGACGATCTGGCCGCTCTCGATGGACAGGCTGACGTCACGTACGACCTGGCGGCTTTTATAGGCCTTGGCCAGGTGCTGGGCTTTCAGCGTTGCCATTACTGGGCCTTCTGCTGGTCGGTTTTCTTTTTCGGCTGGATGACCATGTCGATGCGAGGGCGAGGCGCGGTGACCTTGGTGCCATTGGCGCGGCCAGCGTTCACGACCTGCTTGACGGTGTCGTAGACGATTTTCTCGCCTTCGGACGTGTTGCCGTCGTTAACCACTTTGGCCTTGTCGATCAGCACGATGCGGTTCTGGGCTGCGAAGTACTGGATGGTGACACCCCAGGCCTGAACGATCGGCTTGTCCACCGATGGCTTCTGCTCGTAATAGGCCAGGTTGCCCACGGACGTGAACACGTCCACGTCGCCTTGGGGTGTACGGGTGATGGTCACGGTGTTGCCGGTGATCTTCATCGTGCCCTGGGTGATGATGACATTGCCTTTGTAAGTGGCGATGCCCTGCTTGTCGTCCAGCTGCGCGTCATCCGACTGGATGTGGATGGGTTGATCGCGATCCGTCGGCAGAGACCAGGCGCTCGCGCTTCCCAGTGCTGCGCCCAGGCCGAGCAAAAAAGGAAGGGTTTTAACGAGCCTCATACTGTCCTCTTACGTTGGATAGCAGGTTCATCCTGCTTTCTTTCAGATACGCTTTCATACCCGTGCCGGTCGTTACACCGCCAAGGCCGTCGATTCTAACGGGTTGGGCAGTCTCCGCATATTGCTTCTGCGGGAATACAGTCATGCGGCTGCTGGTGATGATGGTGGTGCGGTTCTTTTCGTCAGTGCGGTTGATGCGCACCGAGTCGATCAGCTCGACATGATCGCCCCCCGGCGACACCTCGGCGCGAACGCTCTGCACGTGCCACGGGAAGGTCGAACCTCGATACATCTGCAGTACCGGCGTGGTCATCAGGGTGACGTCGGTGGCTTTCAAGTGCTCGACCTTGTCGGCGGTCATGTCGTACTGCATGGACCCGTCAGGCAGGTACTGAATGCTGTGGGCGTTGGTCGCGTAGTAATCGACAGCGCTTTCATCCACGGCAGCCTTGGGTTGATCCAGAAAGCTTTCCGGACTGATGTTCCAGTAGCCGACCGCTGCCAGCAGCAGTGCCAGCACACCGAACAGCAGAAACGTACGAAACTTTTTGCTCAGCATAAATGCACTTCTATAGGTAGGCGGCGTGAGCCGCTTCGAGGTTGCCCTGAGCCTTCAGGATCAACTCGCAGAATTCGCGGGCAGCGCCTTCACCGCCACGTGCCTGGGTAATGCCATCGGCATGCTCGCGGACAAAGCCGGCAGCATTGGCAACGGCCATGCCCAGACCCACCCGGCGAATGACCGGCAGATCAGGCAAATCGTCACCCAGGTACGCGACCTGCTCGTAGCTTAGATTCAGTTGCTGCAAAAGCTCGTCAAGAACCACGAGTTTGTCTTCGCGGCCCTGATAAAGGTGTGCGATGCCGAGGTTCTTCGCGCGCCGCTCAACCACGGGGGTCTTGCGTCCGCTGATGATGGCAGTCGTCACACCCGAATTGATGAGCATCTTGATGCCCTGTCCGTCGAGTGTGTTGAACGTCTTGAACTCGCTGCCGTCTTCGAGGAAATACAGGCGCCCGTCGGTCAGTACGCCATCGACGTCGAAAATCGCCAGTTTGATGTTCTTGCCGCGTTGCATCAGGTCATTCATATCGGCGCTCATTTACATGACTCCTGCGCGGAGCAGGTCTTGAAGGTTGAACGCGCCAACCGGGCGATCGTTCTCGTCGACCACGATGAGTGCGCCGATCTTGTTGTCTTCCATGATTTTCAAGGCTTCGGCCGCGAGCATTTCCGGGCGCACGGTCTTGCCGTGCACGGTCATCACTTCATCGATGGTCGCCTGGCGTATGTCGATAGGGCGATCCAGCGTGCGACGCAAGTCACCGTCCGTGAAGATACCGGCAAGGCGGCCGTCGCTCTCGAGGATGGCGGTCATCCCCAGCCCCTTGCGGGTCATTTCCATCAGCGAGTCGCGAAGCGGCGTGCCTCGCGCAACCTGCGGCAGGTTGGCGCCAGTGTGCATGACATGCTCGACCTTCAACAGCAGCCGACGACCCAGCGCACCGCCCGGATGGGAAAACGCGAAATCTTCGGCGGTAAACCCTCTGGCGTCCAGCAGTGCAACGGCCAGGGCGTCACCCATGACCAGCGCCGCCGTGGTGGAGGAGGTGGGCGCCAGATTCAGCGGGCAGGCTTCTTTTTCGACCCGTGCATTGAGGTTGACGTCAGCGGCCTTGGCCAGCGTTGAATCCGGGTTGCCGGTGAGGCTGATCATCTTGATGCCCAGGCGCTTGATCAGCGGCAGCAACGTGACGATCTCGGCGGTCGTGCCCGAGTTGGAGAGGGCCAGAATGATGTCGGCGCTGGTGATCATGCCCATGTCGCCGTGGCTGGCCTCGGCCGGGTGCACGAAAAACGAAGGAGTGCCAGTGCTGGCGAGGGTCGCGGCGATCTTCTTGCCGATATGCCCCGACTTGCCCATGCCGACCACGACCACGCGGCCCTGACTGCCCAGAATCATGTCGCACGCACTGACGAAATCGGCATTGATATGCGCGAGCAAACCTTCCACGGCTTCTATTTCAAGGCGGATGGTGCTCTGTGCCGATTCAATCAGGTTGCGCGCATTGGACATATCGGAAGGGGTCGCTTGGTCAAAAGCCGGGGATTATAGCGGCAATGTTCAAAAGCCTCACGCTTCATCGTTGCTGTTTGTTTAATGAAAGGGCATGTCCTTCAGCAACTGCATGATAACGGCTGGCGATGGGTACGAAATTTCCACACCGTCCTTAATGCGCTTCTTTGTTTGCGACTTGCCATGTTGGAGCTTGGGCGAGGTGCGAGAGCGGTGGTATAGTCCGCCGCTTGTTCGGCCCCTCCAAAAGTGTGTCGTTCGTCAAGAACGCGGCATCTGAGAGACAGGTTGCATCGCAAGGAGTTTAGATGAGTGCCGATAACGCCTACGCGGTCGAGCTGAAGGGCGTGTCCTTCAAGCGCGGTACGCGCAGCATCTTCAATAATGTGGACATCCGTATCCCCCGGGGCAAAGTCACCGGCATCATGGGACCTTCGGGCAGTGGCAAAACCACCCTGCTGCGATTGATGGGAGCACAACTGCGTCCGAGCGCTGGCGAAGTCTGGGTCAATGGCCAGAATTTGCCGAAACTTTCGCGCAGTGATCTGTTCGATGCCCGCAAGCAAATGGGCGTGCTCTTTCAGAGCGGCGCACTGTTTACCGATCTCGACGTTTTTGAAAACGTGGCGTTCCCGCTACGGGTTCACACCAAGCTGCCTGAAGACATGATCCGCGACATCGTTCTGCTGAAATTGCAGGCGGTCGGGCTTCGTGGTGCAGTCGATCTGATGCCCGACGAACTGTCGGGTGGCATGAAGCGCCGTGTTGCACTGGCGCGCGCCATCGCGCTGGATCCGCAGATCCTCATGTACGACGAGCCCTTCGTGGGTCAGGACCCTATCGCCATGGGCGTGCTGGTTCGGCTGATCCGGCTGCTCAATGATGCGCTGGGTATCACCAGTATCGTGGTGTCCCACGACCTCGCCGAGACCGCCAGCATCGCCGACTATTTATATGTCGTCGGTGACGGTCAGGTGCTGGGGCAGGGCACGCCGCAGGAACTGATGGAGTCGGATAACCCTCGTATACGTCAGTTCATGACGGGCGATCCCGACGGGCCGGTGCCTTTCCATTATCCGGCGCCGGATTATCGCGACGATCTTTTGGGGAAGCGCTGATGCGCAGAAAGTCTTTAATGGATCGCGTACGCCTGATGGGGCGTTCGACGATCGATATGGTTGCAGTGCTGGGTCGTTCAGGGATTTTTCTGGTTCATGCGTTTCTTGGACGCGGCGGCATCGGCGGCGGCTTCCAGCTGCTCCTTCGTCAGCTGCACTCGGTGGGCGTCATGTCCCTGGCCATCATCGTCGTGTCCGGGGTGTTTATCGGCATGGTGCTGGCGCTGCAAGGTTTCAGCATTCTCGCCAAGTACGGTTCCGAGCAGGCTGTAGGGCAGATGGTGGCGCTGACGCTGCTGCGTGAACTCGGGCCGGTCGTCACCGCTCTATTGTTCGCCGGTCGTGCAGGCTCTGCATTGACTGCCGAAATCGGCAACATGAAATCTACCGAACAGTTGTCCAGTCTCGAGATGATTGGCGTTGATCCGCTGAAATACATCGTCGCGCCCCGTCTCTGGGCAGGCTTCATCTCGCTGCCGGTGCTGGCGCTGATTTTCAGCGTGGTCGGCATCTGGGGTGGTTCGTGGGTGGCGGTGGACTGGCTGGGCGTTTATGAAGGCTCCTTCTGGGCCAACATGCAGAACAGTGTTTCGTTTTCCGATGATGTACTCAACGGTGTCATCAAGAGCGTCGTGTTCGCTTTTGTCGTCACCTGGATTGCCGTGTTCCAGGGCTATGACTGCGAGCCCACGTCCGAAGGGATCAGTCGCGCCACGACCAAGACCGTGGTCTACGCCTCATTGGCCGTACTGGGCCTGGACTTTATTATGACCGCCTTGATGTTTGGAGACTTCTGATGCAAAACCGCACCCTCGAAACCGGTGTAGGCCTGTTTCTGCTGGCCGGGATCCTGGCTTTGCTCCTGCTCGCCCTGCGCGTCAGCGGTCTGAGCGCCAGCGCCAACACCGACACTTATAAACTTTACGCAAATTTCGATAATATCGCCGGTTTGACTGTCAGAGCGAAAGTGACCATGGCCGGTGTGAACATTGGCAAGGTCACTGCAATCGATCTGGATCACGATACCTTCACGGGGCGTGTGACGATGGAAGTGAACAAGCGGGTCAACAATCTGCCTTCGGATTCCACCGCTTCCATCCTGACCGCAGGTCTGCTGGGTGAAAAATACATCGGCATCAGTGTCGGTGGCGATGACCAGCTGTTGAAAGACGGCGGCACCATCCATGACACCCAGTCCTCGTTGGTACTCGAAGACCTGATCGGTAAATTCCTGCTCAATTCAGTGGGCAAAGACGCCAAATGAGGAGTTTTTTCATGATCTCGATTCTGCGCCGTGGCCTTCTGGTGCTACTGGCCGCCCTGCCTTTGTTCGCTAACGCAGCGGCGTCCGATGCTTCCGCCCACGACCTGGTTGATCGCACCACCAAGCAATTGCTGGCTGACCTGTCCGCCAACAAGGAAACCTACAAGTCCAATCCGCAGGCCTTCTACGATGCACTTAACGGCATCGTCGGCCCGGTCATCGACGCTGATGGCATCTCCAAAAGCATCATGACCGTGAAGTATTCTCGCAACGCCAGCCCGGCGCAGATGCAACGCTTCCAGGAAAACTTCAAGCGCAGCCTGATCCAGTTCTATGGCAACGCGCTGCTCGAGTACAACAATCAGGGCATCACTGTTTCCCCGGCCAAGCAGGAAGCGGCTGATCGCACTTCCGTCGACATGTCGGTCAAGGGCAACAACGGCGCGGTTTACCCTGTTTCCTACACCCTCGTCAAAATCGGTGGTGAGTGGAAAGTGCGCAACGTGATCATCAATGGCATCAACATCGGCAAGCTGTTCCGCGATCAGTTCGCCGATGCCATGCAGCGCAACGGTAACAACCTGGACAAAACCATCGACGGTTGGGCTGGCGAAGTTGCCAAGGCCAAGGAGACCTCGGAAGCCTCTAGCGACAAGGTCGTCAAATGAGTGAAGCGTCCGTTACAGCCACTGACGTCGGAGAGCTGATGCTCTCCGGCGTGGTCGACTATCGGACCGGCCCCGCCTTGCGTGAGCAGGGCGCGGCGCTGATCAAGGCAAGTACTGCTGCAGCGCTGACACTGGATTGCTCCGGTGTCGAGAAGTCCAGCAGTGTCGGCCTTTCGTTGCTCCTCGCCTTCATGCGGGATGCTCAGGCGGCGGGCAAGTCAGTCACCGTCCGCGCGTTGCCAGAAGACATGCAGGAAATCGCCCAGGTCTCCGGCCTGACCGAGCTGTTGCAGCATCATTAATTGCTTTCATCGATAAAGCCCCTCGTCCGTCCCTTGCAAAGTAGGGTTCGCAACGAGAGGGCTTTTTTGTATGATGGCCGACCCGCGCGCGTAGGGCGCCGATAGAGGTTAAGCATGCAGGCCGTAGAAGTTAAAAGCTTCCTGGAAGCTAAGTTGCCAGACATCCAGGTCGAAGTTGAAGGCGAAGGCTGTAATTTCCAGCTGAACCTGATCAGCGACGAACTGGCTGCACTGAGCCCGGTCAAGCGCCAGCAGCAGATCTACACGCATTTGAACCCATGGATCGCCGATGGCAGCATCCACGCGGTCACCATGAAATTTTTCAGCCGCGCTGCATGGGCCGAGCGCACCTGAGCCAACACGGCGTCGAGATTCCAATGGATAAACTGATTATTACTGGCGGCATTCGCCTTGATGGCGAAATCCGCATCTCCGGGGCGAAAAACTCCGCCCTGCCGATTCTCGCAGCTACGCTGCTGGCTGATGGTCCTGTGACCGTCGCCAACCTGCCGCACCTGCACGACATCACCACCATGATCGAGCTGTTCGGTCGCATGGGCATCGAGCCGATCATCGACGAGAAGCTCAGCGTCGAAATCGATCCACGTACCATCAAGACCCTGGTCGCTCCGTACGAACTGGTGAAAACCATGCGTGCGTCGATTCTCGTCCTGGGTCCGATGGTTGCCCGTTTCGGTGAAGCCGAAGTGGCGCTGCCTGGTGGTTGCGCCATCGGTTCGCGTCCGGTCGATCTGCACATCCGTGGTCTTGAAGCCATGGGCGCGGTGATCGACGTCGAAGGTGGTTATATCAAGGCCAAGGCGCCGGAAGGCGGCCTGCGTGGCGCCAACTTCTTCTTCGACACCGTCAGCGTGACCGGTACCGAGAACATCATGATGGCTGCTGCACTGGCCAACGGCCGCAGCGTCCTGCAAAACGCCGCGCGTGAGCCTGAAGTCGTCGACCTGGCGAATTTCATCAACGCCATGGGCGGTAAAGTCTCTGGGGCCGGCACCGATACCATCACCATCGATGGCGTCAAGCGCCTGGGTTCGGCGACCTACCGCGTCATGCCCGACCGTATCGAAACCGGCACCTACCTGGTGGCGGCGGCGGCAACCGGCGGCCGTGTGAAACTCAAGGACACCGATCCGACGATTCTCGAAGCGGTTCTCGAGAAGCTGCGTGAATCCGGCGCCGAGATCACCACCGGCAAAGACTGGATCGAGCTGAACATGCACGGCAAGCGTCCGAAAGCGGTCAATGTGCGCACTGCACCGTACCCGGCTTTCCCGACCGACATGCAGGCGCAGTTCATCTCGCTCAACGCCATTGCCGAGGGCACGGGTGCAGTCATCGAGACCATCTTCGAAAACCGCTTCATGCACGTGTATGAAATGCACCGCATGGGCGCGCAGATTCAGGTCGAGGGCAACACCGCGATCGTCACCGGCTGCACCAAGCTCAAAGGCGCGCCAGTAATGGCGACCGACCTGCGCGCTTCGGCGAGTCTGGTCATTTCGGCGCTGGTTGCCGAAGGCGACACGCTGATCGACCGCATCTACCACATTGACCGTGGTTACGAGTGCATCGAAGAAAAACTGCAGATGCTGGGCGCGAAGATCCGTCGCGTTCCGGGCTAGTCAGCTGCTGCGCGCTCGCCCGGGTCGATGTGATCGACTCGGGCGACGTGTCTGGCCATCGCGCCAAGACTTTCTGATTCGTTTCACTCCGGCTTCTTGAGCCGGAGGTTGTCGGGCGCCAGTTGCGACCCGGCACGCGCTGCTGATAAGGACTGACGTTTCCCATGTTGACCATTGCACTGTCCAAGGGCCGTATCCTCGACGACACCTTGCCGCTGCTCGCTGCAGCGGGCATCGTGCCGACCGAGAATCCGGACAAGAGCCGCAAGCTGATCATCCCCACGACCCAGGCCGATGTGCGCCTGCTGATCGTGCGTGCGACCGACGTGCCGACTTACGTCGAGCATGGCGCTGCTGATCTCGGCGTCGCGGGCAAGGACGTGTTGATGGAATACGGGGGCCAGGGGCTGTACGAGCCCCTCGACCTGCAAATCGCCCAGTGCAAGCTGATGACCGCAGGCGCGGTCGGCGCGGTCGAACCCAAGGGCCGGCTGCGTGTTGCGACCAAGTTCGTCAACGTTGCCAAGCGCTACTACGCCGAACAGGGCCGTCAGGTCGACATCATCAAGCTGTACGGCTCCATGGAGCTGGCACCGCTGGTGGGTCTGGCCGACAAGATCATCGACGTCGTCGACACCGGCAACACGCTGCGTGCCAACGGCCTTGAACCTCAGGACATGATTGCCCACATCAGCTCGCGTCTGGTGGTGAACAAGGCCTCCATGAAAATGCAGCACGCCCGTATTCAGTCGCTGATCGACACCCTGCGCACTGCCGTGGAGTCGCGACACCGCGGTTGACTGCATCGCGTGACCCTCAACAGGATCACGTCCAGCTATCCGTGTCATAGCCAAATTTCTCAGGTGCCCGCGCGGATGGCTTGCTAGCTTAGGCATCTGCCTATCCTCGCAACTGACATCGCCACCTGAGAAATCGCCATCATTGAGGCCCACGCTATGACCACTCCCAACGCTATTCGCCGACTCAACGCTGCCGATCCGGATTTCGCCCGTCATCTGGATCATCTGCTGAGCTGGGAAAGTGTGTCTGACGACTCGGTCAATGAGCGTGTGCTGGACATCATCAAGAACGTGCGCGAGCGCGGCGATGCGGCGTTGGTGGAATACACCCGCCGTTTCGACGGGCTGGACGTGGCGTCGATGGCGGACCTGATTCTGCCGCGCGAGCGGCTGGAGCTGGCACTGACCCGCATCACGCCCGCCCAGCGCCAGGCGCTCGAAAAAGCAGCCGACCGCGTGCGCAGTTATCACGAGCGGCAAAAGCAGGATTCCTGGAGCTACACCGAGGCTGACGGCACCGTGCTGGGTCAGAAGGTCACGCCGCTGGATCGCGCCGGGCTGTACGTGCCGGGCGGTAAAGCGTCTTACCCGTCTTCGGTGTTGATGAACGCCATTCCGGCCAAAGTCGCCGGCGTCGGCGAGGTGGTCATGGTCGTGCCGACCCCGCGCGGTGAACTCAACGAGCTGGTACTCGCGGCGGCCTGCATCGCCGGCGTCGATCGCGTATTCACCATCGGCGGCGCCCAAGCCGTCGCGGCGCTGGCGTATGGCACTGAAAGCGTCCCGCAGGTGGACAAAGTCGTCGGTCCGGGCAACATTTACGTGGCCACCGCCAAGCGTCATGTGTTCGGCCAGGTAGGCATCGACATGATCGCCGGCCCGTCGGAAATTCTGGTCGTGTGCGACGGCCAGACCGACCCCGACTGGATCGCCATGGACCTGTTCTCCCAGGCCGAGCACGACGAAGACGCCCAGGCAATTCTGGTCAGCCCGGATGCGGACTTCCTTGATCGGGTCGCGGCCAGCATCGCGAGACTGATGCCGACCATGGAGCGCGCGGAAATCATCCAGACCTCCATCAACGGCCGCGGCGCCTTGATCAAAGTGACCGACATGAATCAGGCCATTGAAGTCGTCAACCGGATTGCGCCGGAGCACCTGGAGTTATCGGTGGCTGATCCTGAGGCCTGGTTGCCGCAGATTCGCCACGCCGGCGCGATCTTCATGGGCCGCCACACCTCCGAAGCGCTGGGCGACTACTGCGCCGGTCCCAACCATGTGCTGCCTACTTCGGGCACCGCACGGTTCTCGTCGCCGTTGGGCGTTTACGATTTCCAGAAACGCTCATCGATCATCTTCTGCTCGGAGCAGGGTGCGTCCGAACTGGGCAAAACGGCATCGGTACTGGCACGGGGCGAGTCGTTGACTGCCCACGCCCGCAGCGCCGAATACCGCATTGTCGATACCGCACAAGAGGGCAAATGAGCATGAGCAAATTCTGGAGTCCCTTCGTCAACGACCTGGTGCCTTATGTGCCGGGTGAGCAGCCCAAGCTGACTAAACTGGTGAAGCTCAACACCAACGAAAACCCCTATGGCCCGTCGCCCAAGGCGATTGATGCCATGCGTGCTGCGGTCAGTGACGACCTGCGTCTGTACCCCGACCCCAACAGTGACGTGCTGAAGCAAGCCGTAGGGCGTTATTACAGCGTCGACGCCAATCGCGTGTTCCTGGGCAACGGTTCGGATGAGGTGTTGGCCCACGCCTATAACGCGTTCTTCCGGCAGGATAAACCGCTGCTGTTCCCGGACATCAGCTACAGCTTCTATCCGGTGTATTGCGGCCTGTATGGTGTCGATTACGAAGCCGTGCCGCTGGACGAGCAGTTTCAGATTCGTGCCGAAGATTACGCGCGTCCCAATGGCGGCATCATTTTCCCGAACCCCAATGCACCCACCGGCTGCCTGTTGGCCCTCGATGCCGTCGAGCAGATCCTCAAGAACAGCCCGGATTCCGTGGTGATCGTCGACGAGGCGTACATCGACTTCGGCGGTGAAACCGCGATCAGCCTGGTGGATCGCTATCCGAACCTGCTGGTCACTCAAACGCTGTCCAAATCGCGCGCCCTCGCCGGGCTGAGGGTTGGCCTCGCGGTGGGCCATCCTGACCTCATCGAAGCGCTGGAGCGGGTCAAGAACAGCTTCAACTCCTATCCGCTGGACCGCATGGCCATTGTCGGCGCAGCGGCGGCATTCGATGACCGCGACTATTTCGAGCGCACCTGTCGGCGCGTGATCGCCAGCCGTGAAGCGCTTGTCGAACAGTTGGAGGGCAAGGGCTTTGAAGTGCTGCCCTCGGCGGCGAACTTCATCTTCGCCCGTCACCCTCGGCATGACGCTGCCGGTCTGGCGGCGAAGGTGCGCGAGCAGGGCGTGATCGTGCGTCACTTCAAGCAGGGGCGCATCGCGCAATTCCTGCGCATCACCATAGGCACGCCTGAACAGAATCAGGCGCTGTTGGATGCGCTGGGGGATTTGTCGAACTGAGTTGACGGTTGCCTGACCGCAACCGATCAATTTTCCGCCGCAGGCGCCGTTGTCTGCGGTGGGCGAACGCCCACCTCGGCGCTCAGCTTCAATTCCTTGCCGTTGCGCATGACCTCAATGGCGATCTTGTCGCTCGGCTTGGTGCGCGCCACCTGATTCATTGACCGGCGCCCATCGCCTGCGGGCTCGCCGTTGATGCTCAAAATCACATCACCCAGTTGCAATCCGGCTTTCTGCGCCGGGCCGTCCCGGAAAATCCCGGCGACCACGATGCCTGGACGATCCTTCAAGCCGAAGGATTCCGACAGCTCCTGGGTCAGCGGCTGTACCTCAATGCCCAACCAGCCGCGAATCACCTGACCGTGTTCGATGATCGACTTCATCACTTCCAGGGCCAGCTTGGTCGGAATCGCAAAACCGATGCCTTGGGAGCCACCGGACTTGGAGAAGATCGCCGTGTTGATCCCGGTCAGGTTGCCGTTGGCGTCTACCAGCGCGCCCCCTGAGTTGCCGGGGTTGATCGCCGCGTCGGTCTGAATGAAGTCTTCGTAGGTGTTGAGGCCCAGCTGATTGCGCCCGGTGGCACTGATGATGCCCATGGTCACGGTCTGGCCGACGCCAAACGGGTTACCGATGGCCAATGCGACGTCGCCGATGCGGATGGCATCCGACCGGCCGAGGGTAATGGAAGGCAGGTTCTTGAGGTCGATCTTTAGAACCGCAAGATCGGTCTCGGGGTCGCTCCCGACCACCTTGGCAATCGTCTCGCGGCCGTCTTTCAGCGCCACGACAATCTGGTCGGCGCCGGAGGTGACGTGATTGTTGGTCAGCAGGTAGCCTTCCGGGCTCATGATCACGGCCGATCCCAGGCTCGACTGCATGCGCTTTTGTTTAGGCAGGTTGTCGCCGAAGAAACGACGAAACTGCGGGTCGTCGAACAGCGGATGGTTGGGTTTGTTGTTGTTATTGACCATCTTGGTCGTGTACAGATTGGCCACGGCGGGGGCGGCGTTGCTGACAGCGTCTGCGTACGAGACCGGACCCTGTTGCACAAAGGTCTGCTGTGGCGCTTGCTGCAGGTTCACGTCCTGGCTTGGCAGCCCGACCCACTGGGGATAGCGCTGGATAATCAATAAAGCGATAAGCACACCAGCGAGCAAGGGCCAGCCGAGAAAACGCAGCGCTTTGAACATTGAGCGGAATCCTGAAAGTAGAAGCGCCTAGCTGCGCCATAATGGCCGGCATTATACGAGGACCGACACGGTCTGGACTGCATATTTAGGAGACTTTTATGGCGGTTGCCTTGAGCACCCTGGTGGAAGAAGCGGACCGCTATCTCGGTAGCGCACGGATTCAGGATTATTGCCCCAACGGCCTGCAGGTCGAGGGCCGGCCGCAGGTCAGCCGAATCGTCTCCGGCGTCACCGCGAGTCAGGCGTTGCTGGACGCAGCCGTGGAGGCCAATGCCGATCTGGTGCTGGTGCATCATGGCTATTTCTGGAAAGGCGAGAACCCCTGCATCACCGGCATGAAACAGCGTCGCCTGAAAACGCTGCTCAAGCACGACATCAGCCTGCTGTCCTACCACTTGCCCCTCGACCTTCATGCCGACGTGGGCAACAACGTTCAGTTGGCCCAGCAACTGGACATTACCGTCGAAGGTCCGTTGGACCCGGACAATCCGCGCATCGTCGGGCTGGTCGGCTCACTCGGCGAGGCCATGACCCCACGGGATTTCGCCCACCGCGTCCAGACTGCATTGGGACGTGAGCCGCTGCTGATCGAAGGCGACGGCATGATTCGCCGGGTCGGCTGGTGCACCGGAGGCGGGCAGGGCTACATCGATCAAGCCGTGCTGGCCGGCGTGGACCTGTACTTGAGCGGCGAGGCGTCCGAGCAGACCTTTCACAGCGCACGGGAGAACGGCATCAGTTTCATTGCCGCCGGTCATCACGCCACCGAGCGCTACGGGGTTCAGGCACTGGGTGATTACCTGGCGCGACGCTTTGCCCTGGAGCATCTGTTCATCGACTGCCCGAACCCGATTTAACGGGCCCGCGGGTCCAATGCCTGAGCTATATGGTTAGATCGTTTCGATCTATCCCTGCCGCTGAATAGAATCAGGCCCCATGATAAAGTGCCTCGCTCGATAGAGCCCGCAGGCTCTCCATACACGTACGTTATCCCGTGAGTAACCATGGTCGACAAACTGACGCATCTGAAACAGCTGGAGGCGGAAAGCATCCACATCATCCGCGAGGTCGCTGCCGAGTTCGATAACCCGGTGATGCTGTACTCCGTCGGTAAAGACTCTGCCGTGATGCTGCATCTGGCGCGCAAGGCCTTCTTTCCAGGCAAGTTGCCATTCCCTGTGATGCACGTCGACACCCGCTGGAAATTCCAGGAGATGTACCGCTTCCGCGACAAGATGGTCGAGGATATGGGCCTGGACCTGATCGTGCACGTGAACCCGGACGGCGTCGCGCAGGGTATCAACCCGCTGACCCACGGCAGCTCGAAGCACACCGATATCATGAAAACCCAGGGCCTCAAGCAGGCCCTCGACAAGCACGGCTTCGATGCCGCGTTCGGGGGCGCCCGTCGTGACGAAGAGAAATCCCGCGCCAAAGAGCGCGTGTATTCCTTCCGCGACACCAAGCACCGCTGGGACCCGAAAAACCAGCGCCCCGAGCTGTGGAATGTGTACAACGGCAACGTCAACAAAGGCGAGTCGATCCGTGTGTTCCCGCTCTCCAACTGGACCGAGCTGGACATCTGGCAGTACATCTACCTCGAAGGCATTCCGATCGTCCCGCTGTATTTCGCCGCCGAGCGCGAAGTCATCGAGATGAACGGCACCTGGATCATGATCGACGACGACCGCCTGCGTAATCACCTGTCCGACGAGGACAAGAAGCGCATCGTCAAGAAGAAGGTCCGCTTCCGCACACTGGGCGACTACCCGTTGACGGGCGCTGTCGAGTCCGAGGCCACCAGCCTCACCGACATCATTCAGGAAATGCTCCTGACGCGAACTTCCGAGCGCCAGGGCCGGGTCATCGACCACGATGGCGCCGGCTCCATGGAAGAAAAGAAACGTCAGGGTTATTTCTAATTAGGGTGTCTGAACATGTCGCATCAATCTGAATTGATCAGCGAGGACATCCTCGCCTATCTGGGCCAGCACGAACGCAAGGAAATGCTGCGCTTCCTGACCTGTGGCAACGTCGACGACGGCAAGAGCACGTTGATCGGGCGGCTGCTGCACGATTCCAAGATGATCTACGAAGATCACCTGGAAGCCATCACCCGTGATTCGAAAAAATCCGGTACCACGGGCGACGAAGTCGATCTGGCGCTGCTGGTTGACGGCCTGCAGGCCGAGCGCGAGCAGGGCATCACCATCGATGTCGCTTACCGCTACTTCTCCACCGCCAAGCGCAAATTCATCATCGCCGACACCCCCGGCCATGAGCAGTACACCCGCAACATGGCCACCGGTGCGTCCACCTGTGACCTGGCGATCATTCTGGTCGACGCCCGCTACGGCGTGCAGACCCAGACCAAACGCCACAGCTACATCGCCTCGTTACTGGGCATCAAGCACATCGTGGTCGCCATCAACAAGATGGACCTCAATGGTTTCGACGAGACCATCTTCGAGCAGATCAAGGCTGATTACCTGGCGTTCGCCGACCGCATCGCGCTGAAGCCGACCACCATGGAATTCGTGCCGATGTCGGCCCTCAAGGGCGACAACGTGGTCAACCGGAGCGAGCGCTCGCCGTGGTACACCGGCAAGTCGCTGATGGAAATTCTCGAAACCGTCGAGATCGCCAACGACCGCAATTTCACCGACCTGCGTTTTCCGGTGCAGTACGTTAACCGTCCGAACCTGAACTTCCGAGGTTTCGCCGGCACCCTGGCAAGCGGCATCGTGCACAAGGGCGACGAAGTCGTTGTGCTGCCGTCCGGCAAGAGCAGCCGCGTGAAATCCATCGTCACCTTCGAAGGTGAACTGGAGCATGCGGGCCCGGGTCAAGCAGTGACGCTGACCATGGAAGACGAGATCGACATCTCCCGTGGCGACCTGTTGGTGCATGCCGACAACGTCCCGCAGGTCGCTGACGCCTTCGACGCCATGCTGGTGTGGATGGCCGAAGAGCCGATGCTGCCGGGCAAGAAATACGACATCAAACGCGCCACGTCCTACGTGCCGGGTTCGATTGCCAGCATTACCCATCGTGTTGACGTGAACACGCTGGAAGAAGGCCCGGCCAGTTCGCTGCAGCTGAATGAAATCGGCCGCGTGAAGATCGCACTGGACGCGCCGATTGCCCTCGATGGCTACGACAGCAACCGCACCACGGGCGCGTTCATCGTCATCGACCGTTTGACCAATGGCACCGTGGCGGCGGGCATGATCATCGCCAAGCCGGTGGTCGCGGGTAGCGGAAGCCATCACGGCGCGCTGGCCCATGTTTCTGTTGAAGAGCGCGCTCAGCGCTTCGGCCAGAAGCCGGCGACCGTGCTGTTCAGCGGTTTGTCGGGTGCAGGCAAGAGCACGCTGGCGTATGCCGTGGAGCGCAAGCTTTTCGACATGGGCCGTGGGGTGTTCGTCCTTGATGGCCAGAACCTGCGCCACGACCTTAACAAGGGCTTGCCGCAGGATCGCGCCGGTCGCACCGAGAACTGGCGTCGTGCCGCCCACGTTGCGCGTCAGTTCAACGAAGCGGGCCTGCTGACCCTCGCGGCGTTCGTCGCGCCGGACGCGGGCGGTCGGCAGAATGCCAAGGCCCTGATCGGCGATGATCGACTGATCACCGTGTACGTTCAGGCATCGCCGCAAGTCTGTCGCGAGCGTGATCCCCAAGGGCTCTACGCCGCCGACAAGGACAACATCCCGGGTGAATCCTTCCCGTATGACGTCCCGCTGGACGCCGACCTGGTTATCGACACGCAGTCGCTGAATGTCGAAGAAAGCGTCAAACAGGTGCTGGATCTGCTGCGGACCCGCGGCGTGATCTAAACGCTGTTCGCTGTACAAAAAACCCGCCAATGATGGCGGGTTTTTTGTTGCCCGGCCGTGGACCATCATCCTGGATGAAAACACCGGTTCGCCAGCAAGCCGGCTCCTACGGATTTAGGCCGGTCGCAGATGGGGTGCCTGGCGCAATTCCAGTGTAGGAGCGCGCTTGCCCGCGAAGGCGGTGTGTCAGATGACGTTGAGGGCACAGATACATTGCGTTCGCGGGCAAGCGCGCTCCTACACTGCTCCGGCGTATCGGGATGGCATGGCCGGCGTGGAACTCGTACATACCGGCTTGCAATGAGCCAAAAGCCCACAAAAAAGCCCGCCCCTGATCACCTCAGGGGCGGGCTTTTGGTGTTTCGAGTCGCGTTACTTCTTCAAACCGTAATGCTCGTCCAGCATGCCGGGGGAGTCGGGCGACTTGGGCGCGTAGTCCTTAGGCGGTTCAGCGGCCGTGCGCGGTGGCGTCAGGCGATCGCGGTGCGGATGGAGCGCTTCCGGGTGCAGCGCAGCCAGCAGGCGTTGACGGGTGATGTCGTCGGTGGCCAGGCGGTTGGCGCCTTCGGCCAGATGCTCCTGAACATCGTGGTAGCTCTGCGACAGCTTCTGCACCAGATTGGCGGTGCTGTTGAAGTGGGTGATGACCTCGTTCTGATACGTATCGAAACGCTCCTGAACGTCATCCAGCTGGCGCTGAGTCCCGTTAGGCACGGCATTGGGCAGCGCGCGCGCCACGAAGAAACCGATGATCACACCAACCACCAGGGCGATGGTCGGCAGCAACCAAACTAAGAGCGAGTAATCCACGAGTCCTTCCTCTATAAACGGCTTTGCTTTACGTTAACGGCTCGAACCTGCGCTGTATAGCGGCGACGCGTCGCCAGCTTGCCAGCCACAGACAATCAGCTAGACGAGTCGACCCAATTGAAGGTCACGGAGTTCATTCTTGCTCATGCGTGAGACCCCTGTATTCATCGATGGCCCGGCGGGCCAACTCGAAGCGTTGTACCTCGATCTGGACGAGGCCAAAGGCATCGCGCTGATATGCCATCCTAACCCGGTTCAGGGTGGCACCATGCTCAATAAAGTGATCTCGACCCTGCAGCGCACGGCGCGTGATGCCGGTCTTATCACTCTGCGCTTCAACTATCGCGGCGTTGGCGCCAGCGCCGGCAACTCGGACATGGGCGAGGGTGAAGTCGACGACGCACAGGCGGCGGCGAGCTGGCTGCGCGACAAACATCCCGACCTGCCCATGACCTTGCTGGGATTTTCCTTCGGTGGTTTCGTGGCGGCCACCCTGGGCGGGCGGCTTGAGGCTGAGGGCGAAATCTTGAAGCATCTGTTCATGGTCGCGCCTGCCGTGATGCGCATAGCCAACATGGAGGCATTGCCGCAGAAGGGCGCTTTGACGATCATTCAGCCCGACACCGACGAGGTCGTTGACCCACAACTTGTGTACGCATGGTCTGACACGCTTCAGCGCCCCCATAAGCTGCTGAAAGTGGCAGAATGCGGGCACTTTTTTCACGGCAAGCTGACCGATCTCAAGGATCTGATTCTGCCGCGCCTTTCGAATTGATCGCAGCACCCAAAATAAGCGACTAGCCATGACCACTCGTATCCTGACCGGTATCACCACCACCGGCACACCGCACCTGGGCAACTACGCCGGCGCCATTCGCCCGGCCATCGTTGCCAGCCGCCAGAGCGATGCTGACTCGTTCTACTTTCTGGCTGACTACCACGCGCTGATCAAATGCGATGACCCGCTGCGCATTCAGCGCTCGCGTCTGGAAATCGCTGCTACCTGGCTCGCGGCAGGGCTGGACGTCGATCGCGTGACGTTCTATCGCCAGTCCGACATTCCGGAAATCCCCGAACTGACCTGGCTGCTCACCTGCGTGGCCGGCAAGGGCTTGCTCAACCGCGCCCACGCCTACAAGGCCTCGGTGGACAAGAACGTCGAAGCCGGTGAAGACCCGGACGCCGGCATCACCATGGGCCTGTTCAGCTACCCGGTGCTGATGGCCGCCGACATCCTGATGTTCAACGCCCACCAAGTGCCTGTGGGCCGCGATCAGATCCAGCACGTCGAAATGGCGCGTGACATCGGTCAGCGCTTCAATCACCTGTTCGGCAACGGCAAAGAGTTCTTCGTGATGCCGGAAGCGCTGATCGAAGAAAGCGTCGCGACCCTGCCTGGCCTGGACGGTCGCAAGATGTCGAAAAGCTACGACAACACCGTGCCGCTTTTTACCAGTGCCAAAGACATGAAAGAGGCGATCTCGCGCATCGTCACTGACTCGCGCCTGCCGGGCGAAGCCAAGGATCCAGACACGTCGCACCTGTTCACGCTGTACCAGGCATTCGCCAGCAAAGAACAAGGCGACGAGTTCCGCGCCGACCTGCTGCAGGGCTTGGGTTGGGGCGATGCCAAGCAGCGCCTGTTCCAGTTGCTGGACGCCGAGTTGGGCGAAGCACGCGAGCACTACCATCGCCTGATCGAGCGCCCCGCTGACCTGGAAGACATCCTGCAAGCGGGCGCCGAGAAGGCCCGTCGTGTGGCCACGCCGTTTCTGGGCGAGCTGCGCGAAGCGGTCGGCCTGCGCTCATTCCGCACCGCCGCGCAAACCGCCACGGCGACCAAGAAGAAGGCCAGCAAGGGCGCGCGCTTTGTCAGTTTCCGTGAAGACGACGGCAGTTTCCGCTTCCGGCTGCTGGCGGCCGATGGCGAGCAATTGCTGCTGTCGCGCAACTTCGCCGACGGCAAGGCGGCTGGCGCTGTGACCAAGCAGCTGCAGCAGGGCGGTACGCTGGACATCCGGCCCGAAGGTGATGCCTTCACCCTGTGGCTGAGTGATGCCTGTGTTGCCGACAGCCCGGCGTTCGCCGACGCCGCCGCCCGCGATGCCGCGATCGAGAGCCTGAAACTGGCGCTGGCGCCACAACAGGATTAATTGCCATTCCAATGGGCCGTCGCTACAGTGACGGCCCGTTTTTGCTGCCTTTGCAAGCGACTATGACCCCTCTAGAACGATACCAAGCTGACCTGAAGCGTCCGGACTTTTTCCACGACGCCGCGCAAGAGAATGCGGTGCGCCATCTGCAGCGTCTGTACGACGATCTGGTCGCCGCCCCTGACCGCAAGCCGGGATTGCTGGGCAAGCTGTTCGGCAAGAAAGAAGCCCCGATTGTGAAAGGGCTGTATTTCTGGGGCGGTGTGGGCCGGGGCAAGACCTACCTGGTCGACACTTTCTTCGAAGCGCTGCCGTTTGAAGACAAGACCCGCACGCACTTCCACCGCTTCATGAAGCGTGTGCACGAGGAAATGAAAAACCTCAAGGGCGAGAAGAACCCGCTGACCCTGATCGCCAAGCAGTTTTCCGAAGAAGCGCGGGTGATCTGTTTCGACGAGTTTTTCGTATCGGACATTACCGACGCGATGATCCTCGGCACGCTGATGGAAGAGCTGTTCAAGAACGGCGTGACCCTGGTTGCGACCTCGAACATCGTTCCGGACGGTCTCTACAAGGACGGTCTGCAGCGTGCGCGCTTCCTGCCGGCGATTGCGTTGATCAAGCAGAACACCGAGATCGTCAACGTCGACAGCGGCGTCGATTATCGCCTGCGTCACCTGGAGCAGGCCGAGCTGTTCCACTTCCCGCTGAACGAAGCGGCAGAGGAGAGCCTGCGCAAGAGCTTCCGTGCGCTGACCCCGGAATGCACCAAGGCCATCGAGAACGATGTGCTGATCATCGAGAATCGGCAGATCAAGGCGATTCGTACCTGCGACGACGTGGCGTGGTTCGACTTCCGTGAGCTGTGCGACGGCCCGCGTAGCCAGAACGACTACATCGAACTCGGCAAGATCTTCCATGCGGTGCTGCTCAGTGGCGTCGAGCAGATGAGCGTGACCACCGACGACATTGCGCGCCGGTTCATCAACATGGTCGACGAGTTCTACGACCGCAACGTCAAGTTGATCATCTCGGCGGAAGTCGAACTGAAAGACCTGTACACAGGTGGCCGCCTGAACTTCGAATTCCAGCGCACCCTCAGCCGTTTGCTGGAAATGCAGTCCCACGAATTCCTGTCACGGGCCCATAAACCCTGATGCCACTCAGTCGGGGGCGTTCAGAAAAATCTTGTCGGAACGCAGACCAGTAGGAGCCGGCTTGCTGGCGAACGCGGCGTGTCAGTCGCCTTATTGAGTGCAGACACACTACATTCGCCAGCAAGCCGGCTCCTACAATCCGAATCAGCCAAAACCCTGCCTGTCCGCAGGGTTTTTTCGTTTCAGGCCGCCTGCTGAAACTGCTGCCGATACTGGTTCGGTGACAGGTCGGTGTGTTGGCGGAACAGGCGCGCGAAGAAGCTGGCGTCGTCGTATCCCACTTCATAGCTGATGGTTTTGATGCTCTTGCGTGAGCCCGACAGCAAGCCCTTAGCGGTTTCGATGCGCAAGCGTTGCAGGTAGTGCAGCGGCTTGTCGCCGGTTGCCGTCTGGAAGCGGCGCATGAAGTTGCGGATGCTCATGCCGTGCTCGCGGGCCACATCCTCGAAACGGAATTTGTCGGCGAAGTGCTCCTCGAGCCAGTGCTGAATCTGCAGGATGATCACGTCCTGGTGCAGTTTCTGCCCGCCAAAACCAATCCGTCCCGGCGCGTAGCTGCGCTGCACTTCATAGAGAATGTCACGGGCGACGGTCTGTGCGACATGGGCGCCGCAGAAGCGCTCGATCAGGTAGATATAAAGATCACACGCTGAAATCGTGCCGCCTGCGCAATACAGGTTATCGGCGTCGGTCAGGTGCTTTTCCTGATTCAGCAGCACGTTCGGAAAACGCTCGGCGAACTCGTTGAAAAACCGCCAGTAGGTGGTCGCTTCCTTGCCATCGAGCAGCCCCGCATCCCCAAGCCAGAACACGCCGCTGGCTTCACCGCACAGCACGGCGCCGCGCGCATGTTGCTCACGCAGCCACGGCAGGATTTGCGGATAGCGTTCACGCAGGGTGTCGAAATCTTCGACGAAAGCGGGAAGGATGATGATATCGCTGTGTTCAAGCACACCGTCTACAGGGATGACGACGTCGCTGAAACTTCGGACTTCCTTGCCGTCCGGGCTGACCAGTCGGGTTTCGAAGGCCGGCTTGAAGCCCTGTCCCAACTGCTTGCCGTAGCGCAGGCTGGCGAGGTGAAAGAAGTCTTTGGCTTGCATGAGCGTGGAGGCAAAAATTCCATCGATCGCAAGAATGCTGACACGCCGCAACGGCGTGTTGAGTTGGATAGACATAGTCTTTTGTTCTTATATGGGAAAGTGGTCAAGCAACGGCGTGATCGTCTTATTTTTTGTCGGATGTGTCCAGTGTCGCCGTCAACCTACGGCGCCTACGCTTTGTTGAAATATTGTCCGACAATCCCTCACGCCAGGTGCATCCATGCTCGCCAGAACACTCTTTAGCTCAGAGCACGAGCTTTTCCGCAACAGCGTCCGCAAGTTCTTCGAACAGCATGCGGCACCCTTTCATGCCCAGTGGGAAAAGCAGGGTCACATCGATCGCACGTTGTGGAACCGGGCGGGGGAGCAGGGCATGTTGTGTTCGCACCTGCCGGAAGAATACGGCGGCATGGGCGCGGACTTTCTCTACACCACGGTGGTGATCGAGGAAATCTCGCGCCTCGGCCTGACCGGCATCGGCTTTTCCCTGCATTCGGACATCGTCGCGCCGTATATCCTGCATTACGGCAGTGAAGCCCTGAAGCTCACATATTTGCCCAAACTGGTCTCGGGGGAACTGGTCACTGCCATCGCGATGACCGAGCCCGGCGCGGGGTCCGATCTGCAAGGGGTCAAGACCACCGCGGTGCTGGATGGCGACGAGTACGTCATCAATGGTTCGAAGACCTTCATCACCAACGGGTTTCTCGCTGATCTGGTGATCGTCGTTGCCAAGACCGATCCCAAGGCGGGCGCGAAGGGGACCAGTCTGTTTGTCGTGGAAGCGGGTACGCCGGGCTTTGCGAAGGGCAAGCGATTGGAAAAGGTAGGTATGAAGGCGCAGGACACGTCGGAATTGTTCTTCCAGGACGTGAGAGTGCCCAAAGAGAACCTGCTGGGTCAGGCCGGGATGGGTTTCGCGTATTTGATGCAGGAGCTGCCCCAAGAGCGTCTGACGGTCGCCATCGGTGCGATCGCCTCCGCCGAAGCCGCCTTGCAATGGACGCTCGACTACACACGGGATCGCAAGGCCTTTGGCAAGGCCATCATCGACTTCCAGAACACCCGCTTCAAACTGGCCGAAATTGCCACCGAAGTTCAGATTGGTCGCACGTTCATTGATCGATGCCTTGAGTTGCACTTGGAAGGGAAGCTGGACGTACCAACGGCAGCCATGGCGAAATACTGGTCAACCGACCTGCAGTGCAAGGTTCTGGATGAATGCGTGCAGCTGCATGGCGGCTACGGCTTCATGTGGGAATACCCGATCGCCCGGGCGTGGGCCGATGCGCGGGTGCAGCGGATTTATGCAGGCACCAACGAAATCATGAAAGAGATTATTGCCCGGTCGCTTTGACGGTCGACACAGGACTGTAGGAGCGCGCTTGCCCGCGAGATGGCGGTAGGTCAGTCAAACCGTCAGTGACTGATCAAACGCTATTCGCGGGCAAGCGCGCTCCTACAATTAATCACCGGTTAAGGCGCAGGATTCGGCTGATCCTTGTGAATCGCCTCGATGCCCGCCAGCACTTCATCCGACAGCACCAGTTCCGCGCTCGCCAGGTTGCTGTCCAGCTGCTCCAGCGTCGTGGCACCGATGATGTTGCTGGTGACGAAGCTGCGGCTGGTGACGAACGCCAGGGCCATCTGCGCCGGATCAAGACCGTGCTCGCGAGCCAGCGCAACGTAGCGCGCACAGGCCGCTTCCGATTGCGGATTGAAGTAGCGCGTGAAGCGGCTGTACAGGCTCAGGCGGCCCTTGGCCGGGCGGGCGCCGTCGGCGTATTTGCCGGACAACATCCCGAACGCCATGGGCGAGTACGCGAGCAGGCCGCATTGCTCGCGAATCGCCACTTCCGCCAGACCTACCTCGAAACTGCGGTTGAGCAGGTTGTAGGGGTTCTGAATGGACACGGGGCGCGTCAGGCCATGGGCATCCGATTCGGCGAGAAACTTCATGGTGCCCCACGGTGTTTCGTTGGACAGACCCACGTGGCGGATCTTGCCGGCCTTGACCTGCTCGTCCAGCGCTTCGAGCACTTCCAGCAGCGGGGTGAACTGTTCCTCACTGTGGTTGTAACCCAGCTTGCCGAAAAAGTTGGTGCTGCGCTCAGGCCAGTGCAATTGATAGAGGTCGAGGTAATCGGTCTGCAGGCGCTTCAGGCTCGCGTCCAGCGCCGCGACGATGTGATCACGGTTGAATTTCAGCTGACCGTCACGGATGTAATCGATGCCGTTGCCGGGACCGGCGATCTTGCTGGCGAGGATCCATTCGGCACGGTCGCCGCTCTGCTTGAACCAGTTGCCGAGGATCGTCTCGGTGCTGGCGTAGGTTTCTTTCTTCGGCGGGACCGGATACATCTCGGCGGTGTCGATGAAATTGATGCCGGCGGCCTTGGCCCGTTCGATCTGCGCGAAGGCCTCGGACTGGCTGTTCTGCTCGCCCCAGGTCATGGTGCCGAGGCAGATTGCGCTGACATTGAGGTCGGTTCTGCCCAGTTGGCGGTAGTCCATTTGGCTCTCCTGTTTAAAAGAGCCATAAAAGCAGGTTGAAATTTTTTTCGCAATCTGCATAATTCCGCTCCTCTTTGTCGCTGGAGTGATGCCCCGCGCCAAAAGAAACCGCTGCGATCGAACGCGCTGACCCGAGCCCCCTATAGCGTTCGTGCCCGGCGGCCTTTGACTTGTCAAAGACCGTACTAATGAGTATGCTCCGCCGTCTATTTTTCAGGGCGGCCTTTGAGGCTATAAAGAATGAAAACTTTTACCGCTAAACCGGAAACAGTAAAGCGCGACTGGTTCGTCGTCGACGCTGCTGGTCAGACCCTGGGTCGTCTGGCCACTGAAATCGCGAGCCGTCTGCGTGGCAAGCACAAGCCGGAATACACTCCGCACGTTGACACCGGCGACTACATCGTCGTGATCAATGCCGAGCAGATCCGTGTGACCGGTGCCAAGACCACCGACAAGATCTACTACTCTCACTCCGGTTTCCCGGGCGGGATCAAGTCGATCAACTTTGAAAAGCTGATCGCCAAAGCTCCTGAGCGCGTGATCGAGACCGCGGTCAAAGGCATGCTGCCTAAGAACCCGCTGGGTCGCGACATGTATCGTAAGCTGAAAGTCTATGCGGGCGCTGCACACCCTCATACTGCTCAGCAGCCCCAAGAACTGAAGTTTTAACGGAATAGTTCATTATGTCGGCGACTCAAAATTACGGCACTGGCCGTCGCAAGACCGCAACCGCTCGCGTTTTCCTGCGTCCGGGCACCGGTAACATCTCCATCAACAACCGTTCCCTGGACTCGTTCTTCGGTCGCGAAACTGCCCGCATGGTAGTTCGTCAGCCGCTGGAACTGACTCAGACTGTCGAAAAATTCGACATCTACGTCACTGTCATCGGCGGTGGTGTGAGTGGTCAAGCTGGCGCAATCCGCCACGGTATCACCCGCGCTCTGATGCAATACGACGAAACCCTGCGTGGCGCTCTGCGCAAAGCAGGCTTCGTAACTCGCGATGCTCGCGAAGTTGAACGTAAGAAAGTCGGTCTGCGTAAAGCGCGTAAGCGTCCGCAGTACTCGAAGCGTTAATTCGCTTCCGTTCAAAAAGAACGCTCAGTTTCTATACGAAGCTGGGCGTTTTTTTATGGCTGTCTTTTATGGATTCCGAGGACCCAGTCAAGGAGGACTCGGATGCTGACGGGAGAGGGCGCCATGGGCAATGACGTCGTAAATATGGGCCGGCGTCGCTTCCTTGTGACGGCCACGTCTGTGGTGGGCGCAGCTGGAGCAGTCGGCGCCGCCGTACCGTTTGTAGGTTCTTGGTTCCCGAGTGCCAAAGCCAGGGCTGCGGGAGCGCCCGTCAAAGTCAACATCAGCAAGATCGAGCCGGGCCAGCAGATGATCGCCGAGTGGCGCGGTCAGCCGGTGTTCATTGTGCGTCGCACGCCAGAAATCCTTTCCGCTCTGGGCCAGATCACCGGCCAGCTTTCCGACCCCGAATCAAACGACTCCACACAGCCTGCCTACGTCGATCCGGTGCTCCGTTCGATCCGGCCTGAAATCCTGCTGTTGATCGGCATTTGTACCCATCTTGGCTGCTCGCTTACTTTTCGTCCCGAAGTCGCATCCGTTGACTTGGGCAAGGATTGGGTCGGCGGTTATTTCTGCCCCTGTCACGGATCCAGGTACGACCTTGCCGGACGCGTCTACAAATCGCAGCCTGCACCGCTGAATCTGCCAGTGCCGCCGCATTCCTACGAGTCGGACTCAATCATCGTCATCGGTGTCGATCAGGAGCAAGGGTGATGAGCAAGCTCATGGACTGGATCAATGCGCGCTTTCCTGCGACCTCAATGTGGGAAAACCACCTCAGCAAGTACTACGTGCCCAGGAACCTCAACTTCTTCTATATTTTCGGTGTCCTGGCGCTGCTGGTGCTGTTCAACCAGATCCTCACGGGCATCTGGCTGACCATGAGTTACACGCCCACGGCCGAGGGCGCCTTTGCCTCGGTCGAGTCGATCATGCGTGACGTTGAATACGGCTCGATTCTGCGGCTGTTGCATTCGACCGGCGCGTCGGCGTTCTTCATCGTCATCTACCTGCACATGTTTCGCGGCCTGCTGTACGGCTCGTATCAGAAGCCGCGCGAGCTGGTCTGGATCTTCGGCATGCTGATTTATCTGGCGCTGATGGCGGAAGCGTTCACGGGCTACCTGCTGCCGTGGGGGCAGATGTCGTACTGGGGCGCGCAGGTGATCATTTCGCTGTTTGGCGCCATCCCCATCATCGGCAACGACCTTGCCCAGTGGATTCGCGGGGATTATCTGGTCTCCGGCATCACCCTCAACCGCTTCTTCGCGCTGCACGTCGTGGCCTTGCCGATCGTGATCGTCGGCCTCGTCGTGCTGCATATCCTGGCGCTGCATGAAGTGGGTTCGAACAACCCTGACGGCGTCGACATCAAGAAATACAAGGACGAGAACGGCAACCCTTTGGACGGCATTCCCTTTCACCCGTACTACACGGTCAAGGATCTGCTCGGCGTCGTGGTGTTTCTGTTCATCTTCTGTTCGGTGGTGTTTTTCTTCCCCGAGATGGGCGGCTACTTTCTAGAGAAACCCAACTTCGAGCCGGCGAACCCCTTCAAGACCCCGGAGCACATTGCGCCGGTCTGGTACTTCACGCCGTTCTACGCGATCTTGCGCGCCATCCCGGACAAGCTTCTCGGCGTCATGGCCATGGGCGCGGCCATCGCCGTGCTGTTCGTGCTGCCGTGGCTCGACCGCAGCCCGGTCAAATCGATGCGTTACAAGGGTTGGCTGAGCCGCGTCTGGCTGCTGCTGTTCTGCGTGTCCTTCGTAACACTTGGGGTGCTGGGCGTATTGCCGCCAAGCCCGGGGCGTGCATGGCTGGCGCAGGTCTGCACCTTCACGTATTTCGCCTACTTCATCTTGATGCCGTTCTACACGCGAATGGAGCGGACGAAGCCGGTGCCGGACAGGGTGACGAGCTGATGAAAACGCTCCTCGCCGTCTTGCTCATTGCCCTGTTGCCGACGCTGTCGTTCGCCGCTGAGCATGGCGCGGACCTTGAAAGCGTCGACATCGATGTGTCCGACAAGGCGGCCCTGCAGGAGGGTGCGCAGACCTTCGTCAATTACTGCATGGGGTGCCACAGCGCCCGGTTTCAGCGCTATGAGCGCGTCGCGGACGATCTCGGCATCACCCACGACCGGATGCTGGAAAAGCTGGCGCCTGCCGGGGCGAAAATTGGCGATCACATGACCATCGGCATGCAGCCGGCGGATGCGAAAAACTGGTTTGGCGCAGTGCCGCCCGATCTGACCCTTGTCGCCCGCGTTCGCGGAACTGACTGGCTCTATGGCTACCTGCGTGCCTTCTACGAGGACCCGACGCGGCCCTGGGGCGTGAACAACAGGATTTCCCCCAACGTTGCCATGCCCAACGTGCTGGAAGGGCTTCAGGGGCGTCAGAGGCTCGGTTGCAGGGAAGCTCAGCGCCTTGACGGCGGGGAAAAACACACCGACCCGACCCTGAGTCACGAAGCCTGCGATCAACTGGTCATCGTCCCCGGCACGGGCGCGCTGACCGAAGCGCAGTTCGACGACAAGGTGAAGAACCTCGTGACCTTCCTCGCTTACTCGGCCAACCCGGACAAGCTGCAGCATCAGCGCATCGGCACCTACGTGCTGCTTTATCTCGCAGTGCTGTTCATCCTGGCCTACCTGCTCAAGCGCGAATTCTGGAAAGACATCCACTGAGCGGACGTCTGATTCGCGGGTCTGCGCCGCTTGCCGCTGCGCTGTTTCAGGTAATGAGGGCAGAGCAGGTATAGTGGCGGGCTGAAGATTGCAGAATCTACCTTGAGTAAATGAGCTATCTTGTCGCCCGCGTTGAACACCCGATCATCGTGGACGTCGCCGAAAGCGCCCTCGCGGCGCATCCGTATTTCTGCTTTTTGAATATCTACAAGCGAGGAGGACCGCCATGGGCGTGACCAATCGGTTGGCCTGTTACTCCGACCCCGCCGACCACTATTCCCATCGCGTGCGCATTGTGCTCGCCGAGAAAGGTGTCAGCGCCGAGATCATTGAAGTTGTCGCGGGCCGTCATCCGCCCAAATTGATCGAGGTGAATCCGTACGGCAGCGTGCCAACCCTGGTCGATCGTGACCTGGCGTTGTACGAGTCGACGGTGGTAATGGAATACCTGGACGAACGTTATCCCCATCCGCCGCTGCTCCCGGTCTATCCGGTGGCGCGTGCCAACAGCCGCTTGCTGATCCACCGGATTCAGCGCGACTGGTGCGGTCTGGTGGATTTGATCCTGGACTCGCGCAGCAAAGAAGCCGCACGTGTTCAGGCGCGCAAGGAGCTGCGCGAAAGTCTGACCGGCGTGTCGCCGTTGTTCGCGGATAAGCCTTTTTTCCTGAGCGACGAGCAAAGTCTGGTCGACTGCTGTCTATTGCCCATACTCTGGCGCCTGCCGATTCTGGGTATCGAATTGCCGCGGCCCGCCAAGCCGCTGCTTGATTATATGGAGCGCCAATTTGCGCGTGAGGCATTTCAGGCAAGTCTGTCTGGTGTCGAACGCGACATGCGCTAAGGCCTTAGGAGCCGTTTGATGAACTCCAGTCGCCCTTATCTGATCCGCGCTTTGTATGAGTGGATCGTCGATAACGATTGCACACCCCACGTACTCGTCAATGCCGAGTACCCGGCGGTACAAGTCCCGCAAGGCTTTGCCAATGACGGGCAGATCGTCCTGAACATTTCGCCGAGCGCCGTTCGCCATCTGCACATGGACAACGACGCGGTGAGTTTCGAAGGCCGCTTCGGCGGTGTTCCCCACAGCCTGTACGTGCCGATTGCCGCCATCATGGGCATTTATGCCCGGGAGAACGGGCAGGGCATGGTCTTCGATCTGGAGCCTGCTGTGGATGAAGATGAACATCTGGACGTCGAAGACGACATGCCGCCACCGAACGACGAGCCGCCACGCCCTACCGGCCGGCCGAGTCTGAAAGTGGTCAAGTAAGTCGTTTCTGCAGTAACGAAAAAGGCGATCCCGAGGGATCGCCTTTTTTGTGCGCGCCGAGTGGCGGCTGCCCATCCAAGCCTGGTTCAGGTTCGCTGAATCGTGTATGTCACTTTGCGCTTTCCGTAGATTTCAATTTTGATGACCTCGTTGCGGACGCTGGCAGCTTCAGCAACTTTGATGAGCTTAGTCATGCTGTTGATCGCACTCGTCTTTGACCGACATTTAAACCGTTCAATTTCGGCGACCGAGCACGCCCGATAGGCAGTTCGGATCACGCCGCTTTTCTCTAGCAGATCAATTTTCTCTGGCGAAATCCATGAAATCAGCTCGACAATTTTGTCGATTTTTTCATGTAAATGAGCCACTGCTTGCTGCTCGTCCGTAACGCCGAAGCGCTTCCAGGCCGGCTCATGGTGGAACACTCGGTTACGAAAGTTGCGAACAAGCGAAACGCGGTCTTTGCAGACCTGAAGCATGCCCGCACTTGTAGGCCATGTGCCTCTAAACACTTGTCCCAGATTCTTCGGCCAAATGAGATTGTTGCCCATGAATTCATTATCAAGGACGAATTCCCACGTGGAAAAATCGGCTTGTGAAACGATCTCTTGGTGATCGGGAGCGCCACCGCTGCCCGGTCGTTTCCCTTTTTCCCTTCTGGCGATCTTGAAGGCTGACTGGAAATTATTGGCCAAATATTCAACAGGCTGCGGCGTGTTCACGACGCCTGCGGTATAGCTTCTGTAGCGAAGCTTGCCTTTTTTCCACCAGAATTTACCGACGTCAGCCGTGAGTGCAGAGTCAATCGCATTCCTCAGCGTGACTTCAGCTGCACTGAGCAACGGGTAGAGGGAGGCGCAGACATGGGAATTCCATAGGTAAGCGCCAACCAGCTCCACGTCATTGCTAACGGAGAAAACTTTGGCGTAGCTGGAGATTCGGTGAGAGCTGATGATCTGATCAATCAGCACAGGTCTATACTGGACGGTGTGCGGCATGCTCGGCTTCCTTTCAGCGAGGCGCCTGTGGGAATGTGGGTTGACATGCATGTCACCCACCCATAGGATCACTCCCTAGGTTGGCGATGAGTTCCAATGAGCGAAAGCTTAAGACTTTTTGCAAAGACCACGAAACACCCACCCCGGCCTTGAGTCGGGGTTTTTGTTTCTGGAGGTTTGCCTACATGCGTCCGCGTCGGTTCTATTTGCTTGCCATGCGGGCTGAATAGCGAACGCGTCTGGAGGCTGAAGCGGCTCGGGCCAGTCTGCCAGGGCTACCATCGATGTAGACCCACTTCTCGTTAAATGCTGCTGGCACTCGGACCAAAAGCGCTGCAATAAAAAGCCCTCACGTGGAGGGCTTAAAAACCTTCGGCAAATCTGCCACACCGTCAGTCGATGTACTCAAAAAGCTTCACGATTTTCTGCACGCCGCCGACGCCTTGCACCAGGTTGGTGGCGCGGGTGGCTTCTGCCTGGGTCAGCAGGCCCAGCAGGTAGACGATGCCGTTTTCAGTCACAACCTTGATGCGCGAGCCAGGAATGGTGCTGTCGGTGAGCATCTCGGTTTTGATCTTGCTCGTCAGCCAGGCGTCATTGCTGCGCGCGAGCATCGAGGACGGGCCGGTCACTTGCAGCTCGTTATTGACCTTCTTGACCTTCTGCACCTGGCTGGCGGTCTGCTCGGCCAGTTGCTTGAGGTCGGCGCGCGGTGTCTGGCCGGCCAGCAGGACGATGCCGTTGAAGCTGGTCACCACGATGTGCGAGGCGTTGTCCAGATCAGGGTTGGCCTTGGCGATGTTGACGGAGACCTTGGTCTCGATCAGCGAGTCGTCGATCTTGCTGCCGAAGGTGCGTGTGCCGCGATCGTCGTCGATCGGTGCTTCGCGGCTGGCGTTGATCACCGAGCTGCATCCGCTGATGCCCAGGCAGAGCGTCAGGGCCAGCAGGCTAAGACGTTTGGATATCATTCTTCACTCCCGAACAGTTGGCTGTCGATCAAGTCGCAAAGGCAGTGGATCGCCAGCAGGTGGACTTCCTGGATCCGTGCAGTCACTTTTGCCGGGACGCGGATTTCAACGTCCTCCGGCAACAGCAACGACGCAACGTCGCCGCCATCGCGACCGGTCAAGGCTACGACAATCATTTCACGATCATGTGCGGCCTGGATGGCCTGAATAATGTTCGCCGAATTGCCGCTGGTGGAAATCGCCAGCAGCACATCGCCCGGCTGGCCCAGCGCACGAATCTGTTTGGAGAAGATTTCGTTGTAGCTGTAGTCGTTGGCAATGGAGGTGATGGTGGAGGTGTCGGTGGTCAACGCGATAGCGGGCAGGCTTGGTCGCTCGCGTTCGAAACGGTTGAGCAGCTCTGAGGAAAAGTGCTGGGCATCGCCAGCCGAACCGCCGTTACCGCAGGCGAGCATTTTGCCCTCGTTGAGCAGGGCATTGACCATCACTTGGCTGGCTTGCTCGATGTGGGGTGCAACAACATCCATCGCCTGTTGCTTGGTGTCGATGCTGGCCTGAAAAAGCTGGCGAATTCGGGATTGCATGTCCATCTATGAAAACCTTAATAGGGGCGGCTGGTCGGGACGGCGTCCGATAAGTCATCGGCGTCCCGGCACAAAACTGTGCAGCCCGCAAAGCAAAGAGCAAAAGAGCCAGTGAGGTTCGTTGGGTTGGTGCAGTAGGACCGGCTTTAGCCGGGAAGGCGGCCGATCTTACGCTGCAATCCCACGGAATCATCGCGTTTTCAGCAATCGAACGCGTTAGTCAGCCAATTCAGCGCGGGGGATGTACCGGGGTCGCCATTGATCGCGACGACGTCGAAGCGACACGGTGAATCGGCCCAGCGCACCTCGCTTTGCAGAAAGGATTGAGCCGCCAGCGTGAGCTTTTCCTGCTTGCGAAAATCGACGCTTTCCAGTGCGCCACCCCAACCGGCGTGGCGACGATACCGAACTTCGACGAATACTACTGTATCGCCGTCGAGCATGACCAGATCAAGCTCGCCGCGTTTGCATGACCAGTTGCGGGTAATCAGCTGCAATCCATGCTGTTGCAGGTGACGCAGGGCGTAGGCTTCGGCCTCGCGCCCTGCAGTTTGACGGGTGTTGCCTGAGGTCAAGGCGCGGTGTCCGGCAGGCGCTGGACCTTGCCGTCAACAAACTCTGCCCATGGCAATTGACGCTCGATGCGTTGGCCCTGACCAATCGCAAGACTGCCGGACAGACCGTCGATGCGGCTGTCAGGCATGGTTTTCAGCTGAGTCAGTCGTGGCGCCAGACGGTACGCGTCGATCCCCATGGCGTAGAGACGGCCGAGGCTGCCGGAGGCTTGTGGCCATTGAGCGGTCACTTGCTGGCGCAGCGGGTCGTTGGCGTTCAGCAACCACGGGGTCTCGCAGAAGCGCACGCCGTTCAGGTCGTTGTACATCGCCGGGTCGCCGCTGTTGGTGAACAGGTGCGAAGTGGCATAGACCGGAACATCGCCAGCGTACTGGAACACCATGGTCGGCTTGATCTGCTGAGCCTGTTGAGGTGTTGCAGCGAGAAACATGAAGTCCACGTCCTGGCGACGGGAAGGCTGCGCGGCCATCTGCGTGCCAGTGGCGCTCTGCACGCGCTGGGCGCGACCTTCGCTGTTGCGCAGCTGGAACAGATCGGCAACCTGTTGAGCGAGTGCGACCGGCTGATCGATGCGTTCAGCACCCAGCAAGGTACCGCCCTTGGCCTGCCAGCTTTGACGGAAGGCCTCCAGCACGCGATCACCCCATTCGCCCTTCGGCACCATGGCCACCGCACTGCGCTTGCCATCGGCCCAGGCGCGGCGCGCCACTTCGCGGGCTTCGTCTTCCGCAGCCAGACCGAACTGGAACAGCTCGGCAGGACCCTGAGTGGCGGAATCGCTGTAATTCAGCGCCAGCGTGGTAATCGGCAGTTGAGGGCGAGCGCTCAGCTGTTTGACCAGTGGCTTCTCTAGCGGGCCGACCACCAGTTGCACGCCTGCAGCCTTGGCTTGTGCATAAAAGGCGTCCATCGAGGTCACGCGGGAGCTGTCGAATACTTCGATCGCAGGTGGCTTCTCGCCGGCCTGCTGCGCTTGATAGTTCGCGGCCATGAAGCCGTCACGCAGGGCGCGGGAGACCGAGGCGAGCGGACCGTCTTGCGGCAGCAGCAAAGCGATTTTGGTCAACGGCTGGCTCTTCAGGTCGCGCAATTGCGCGAGGGCAGTCGGCAGCTGACGCGCCGCCGGGTGCTGCGGGTTCTGCGCCTTCCAGTTGTCGATGGCCGCCTGCTGCTGTTCCAGCGTGCCGGCGCCCTTGACCGCGCGGGCCAGGCTCAGCCAGCCGCCCATGTCATCGTTGGCCGAGCTTTGCAGCTGCTCGGGTGGCAATGCGGCAACCAGCGTCCAGATGGCGTCGTTGTTGGCGTTCAAGGCATCGCCTTGCAGCAACGGGCCCATGAACACGCGCTCGCTCGCAGCTGCGAGAGTTTGCCCATCTGCTTCGAAAGCCCGGGCGCGAACGGTGTGGGCACGGGTTTGCAGGTCAACCGGCATTTCGCCCAGATGCTGCATGCTCGGGTGATTGAGAGCGGTCAGCGCGGCTTTCGGCTGGCTGCGACCCAGTGCCAGTTCGGCAGACAGGGTGTTGGCGTAGATTTGTTTGTCGGTCTTGAGCTGGTCCATTTGCACCTGCTCAAGGATGCTCGCGGCGCGGCTCGGGTTGTTCTGGCACGCTGCCAGGTCGGCCGCCGTCAGTTTCAGCAACGCTGCCTGATCCGGCGACTTTGCCGCAGCAGCTTGTTCGAGCAGTTGTTCGATGCTGGCATCGGGGGAGCGAGGCAGTTCGCCAAGGCTGGAGGAGGGCGAACCGGCACACGCAGCCAGGAGGGCAGCGAGGCAGAGGGCAGAGAACAGCCGCAGGCAAGCGATCATGTGTATGTTCCTGGTACTCGAGCAAATTAGCGTGGAAGTGTACCCAAGCACTGGCCAGGGCGCGACGTTGAAGGCGTTAAAGCGGCGATATTGGTCGTCTCCGGGCGCGTCAGTTGACGTGAGTCGGACTGTCGCGGAGTCGCTGCCTTGTTGCTGGCGTTCAAACTGCTTTTCTGGACTCACGGGGTGCGACGACCTGTTTTGTCGTCCGCAGCCTGTACAATGCAGGCTTTTACACAACATGAGGTGTGCGCTTTGACTGCTCCAGGTGCTTCGAATTCCACGACAGGCGCGCTTTATGTGGTGGCCACGCCGATCGGCAACCTGGATGACATCAGCGCCCGTGCCTTGAAGGTGCTGCGCGATGTTTCGCTGATTGCCGCCGAGGATACCCGTCACTCGTTACGGCTGATGCAGCACTTTGGCATTCCCACGCCGTTGGCTGCCTGTCACGAGCACAACGAGCGCGAGGAGGGCAGCCGTTTCATCACGCGTCTGCTGGCGGGCGATAACGTTGCGCTGATATCCGATGCCGGCACGCCGCTCATTTCCGACCCCGGCTACCATCTGGTGCGTCAGGCCCGGGCAGCAGGCATCCAGGTGATCCCGGTCCCGGGCGCCTGCGCTTTGATCGCGGCACTCTCGGCGGCGGGTTTGCCGTCGGACCGCTTTATCTTCGAAGGCTTCTTGCCGGCCAAGTCGGTGGGCCGAAAGGCGCGGCTCGAACTCGTCAAAGAAGAACCGCGCACGCTTATCTTCTATGAAGCGCCCCATCGCATTCTCGAATGCCTCCAGGACATGGAAGAAATCTTCGGCCGGGACCGTCCCGCCGTACTCGGGCGCGAACTGACCAAAACGTTCGAAACCCTCAAGGGGCTGCCGCTGTCCGAGTTGCGTGCCTTCGTAGAGGGCGACAGTAATCAGCAGCGAGGCGAGTGCGTTGTGCTGGTGGCAGGCTGGAGCGAGCCCGAAGGTGAGGATGTGATTGGCGCCGAGGCGCGGCGAGTGCTGGATCTTCTGCTGGAAGAAATGCCCCTCAAGCGTGCGGCCGCACTGGCAGCGGAGATCACTGGGGTACGCAAGAACCTGCTGTATCAGGTGGCGCTGGACAAACAGAAAGGCCTGTGACGGGATGTCGCGGGCAGCGTGGCAAATAGCCGGAAGCCCGATTAAAGCTTGTTCTTGAGCCGCCCTCCCATTAACCTTGGCGGCGGAGAGTCGATTGGACAGTCGCTGCCTTTCATTGTTCTGCAATGAAGGGGGGAGGAAAGTCCGGGCTCCATAGGGCGGAGTGCCAGGTAACGCCTGGGGGGCGTGAGCCTACGGAAAGTGCCACAGAAAATAACCGCCTAAGCACTTCGGTGCCGGTAAGGGTGAAAAGGTGCGGTAAGAGCGCACCGCACGTCTGGCAACAGTTCGTGGCTAGGTAAACCCCACTCGGAGCAAGACCAAATAGGGTTCCAAGGCGTGGCCCGCGCTGGAACCGGGTAGGTTGCTAAAGATGTCCAGTGATGGCCATCGTAGAGGAATGACTGTCCTCGACAGAACCCGGCTTACAGATCGACTCTCCACCTCCTTTTCTTCCCCCCCGTTTGTACGATTTATCCCTTCCGGTAATACCAAAAAAATCTTAAACCTCACAAATCACTTTAACTTCGTACGCCATCCGTTTGTTCATCCTCGGAAATATCCGTAGGACCGATCCGAAATCCGCCACATCTCCTTCGTAAGTGCTCCTAAATATCCGTCCTATAAGGGTTTTCCTCGTGAAGTCGCCTTGACGGTGTGGTGGGCGCATTCCTATAGTGTGCGCGAGTGGCGGAAAGTGGCGTGAAGTGGGTTTTTTTGGCTCAAAAAGATAATATCTGGAGATCGCGCCTGTGTTCCGTGGTGCAAACGCAATCAATCTCGACGCAAAGGGCCGTCTCGCTATGCCGAGCCGGTACCGTGACGAGTTGGATTCGCGTAGCGCAGGGCAGTTGATCGTCACCATTGATACCGTCGATCCATGTTTGTGCATCTATCCGCTGCCCGAGTGGGAGCTGATTGAGGCCAAGTTGCGTGAACTCGCCACATTTCGTGAAGAAAACCGCCGTCTGCAGCGGCTGTTGATTGGTAACGCGGTAGATCTGGAGCTGGACGGCAGTGGGCGTTTCCTGGTGCCACCACGTTTGCGTGAATACGCCAAGCTCGACAAGCGAGTGATGCTGGTAGGCCAGCTCAACAAGTTTCAACTGTGGGATGAGGACGCCTGGAACGCACTTGCTGATGCGGACCTTGCGGCCATTCAAAAACCGGGTGCGATGCCCGATGAACTGCGTGATTTGATCCTGTGACTACGAATAGCGGCTTTACCCACATCACCGTACTGCTCGAAGAAGCCGTCGAGGCTCTCGCGGTGCGCGCCGATGGCTGCTATCTGGATGGCACCTTTGGTCGTGGCGGACATAGTCGCCTTATATTGCAGAACCTGGGTCCGGAGGGTCGGCTTCTCGGATTCGATAAAGATCCCCAAGCGATTGCCACCGGGCAAACGCTGGCGGCCGAAGACGGCCGCTTTGTCATTGTGCAGCGCAGCTTTGCCGAGCTGGGCGCCGAAGCTCAAGAGCGCGGACTGGCGGGCAAGGTCAGCGGCATTCTTCTGGATCTCGGTGTGTCGTCGCCACAACTGGACGACCCCGAGCGCGGTTTCAGCTTTATGAACGATGGCCCCCTCGACATGCGCATGGACCCGTCCTGCGGCGTCAGCGCAGCCGAGTTCGTCAATACCGCGCCCGCCGAAGAAATCGCCCGCGTTTTCAAAGAATACGGCGAAGAGCGTTTTTCACGCCGCATGGCAGGTGCCGTCGTGGCCCGTCGCGAGACTCAACCGTTCGAGCGCACCGGCGATCTGGCCGAAGTGCTGAAAGTCGCCAACCCGGCGTGGGAAAAGGGCAAGAACCCTGCGACCCGCGCGTTCCAGGGGCTGCGCATTCACGTCAACAACGAACTGGGCGATCTGGAAGCGGGTCTGGATGCTGCGCTGGAAGCCCTCGAAGTCGGCGGCCGTCTGGTGGTCATCAGCTTCCACTCGCTGGAAGACCGCATCGTCAAATTGTTCATGCGCAAGCTGGTCAAGGGCGAAGCCGACAACTTGCCACGCAACCTGCCGATCCGTCATCAGGCTTTCGAGCCTCGTATCAAGCTGATCGGCAAGGCGCAGTTCGCTTCCGATGATGAAACCCGCGCCAATCCGCGTTCGCGCAGCGCCGTCATGCGCGTCGCGGAGAAACTCCGATGAGCCGCGGTTTCTTCAAGCCCCTCCCGGGCGGCAGCTTCTTCATGCTGATGTTGTTCATCGCCGTGCTGGTTTCGGCGATCGGTGTAGCGTACAGCGCGCACTGGAACCGTCAGCTGCTCAACTCCCTTTACGGTGAACTCAGCGTGCGCGACAAGGCGCAGGCCGAGTGGGGGCGCCTGATTCTTGAGCAAAGCACCTGGACTGCCCACAGCCGTATCGAAGCCCTGGCTACCGATCAGCTGAAAATGCGCATCCCGAACGCCGCCGATATCCGGATGGTGTCGCCATGATGAAACTCGAAGGGGCGCTCTACCCGTGGCGGTTCCGCGTCGTGGTCGGTCTGCTGTCGGTCATGGTCATCGCGATCTGCTACCGCATCGTCGACCTGCAAGTCATCGACCATCGCTTTCTGATCGAACAGGGCGATGCGCGCAGCCTGCGTACCGTTTCGATTCCTGCCCACCGTGGTTTGATCACCGACCGCAACGGCGAGCCCCTTGCCGTCAGTACGCCGGTCACCACCATTTGGGCAAACCCGTCTGAAATGCAGGCCGACAAGACCAAGTGGGTCCAGCTTGCGCAGGCACTGGGGCAGGATCCCAAGGCACTGACGGATCGCCTCAATGAGCAGGCAAGCAAAGAATTCATCTATCTGGTCCGTGGCCTGACCCCGGAGCAGGGTCAGTCGGTACTCGATCTGAAAGTCCCGGGCGTTTACGGCAAGGAAGAATTCCGTCGTTTCTACCCTGCGGGCGATGTCACCGCGCACATGGTCGGCTTTACCGACCTCGATGATCACGGCCGTGAAGGTGTAGAGCTGGCCTATGAAGACTGGCTCGCCGGTGTCCCCGGCAAGCGGCAGGTCATCAAGGACCGGCGCGGCAGGATGATCAAAGACCTGCAAGTGAAGAAAAACGCCAAGGCCGGCAAGACCTTGGCTTTGTCTATTGATTTGCGCCTGCAATACCTGGCGACCCGCGAGCTGCGTAACGCCATTCAGGAAAACGACGCCAAGGCCGGCAGCCTGGTGATCATGGATGTGAAAACCGGCGAAGTGCTGGCGATGGTCAACCAGCCGACCTACAACCCGAACAACCGTCGCACCATGGTGCCGGCCGCGATGCGTAACCGCGCGATCATCGACGTGTTCGAGCCGGGTTCGACCATGAAGCCGATCTCCATGACCGCCGCGCTGGAAAGCGGTCGCTGGAAACCGAGCGACAAGGTGGAGGTGTACCCGGGTACGTTGCAGATCGGTAAATACACCATCCGTGACGTGACCAAAACCGAAGGCCCGATCCTCGACCTGACCGGCATCCTGATCAACTCCAGTAACGTCGGCATGAGTAAAGTGGCGTTCGACGTCGGTGGCGAAGCGATTTTCCATGCCATGCAGCGTGTGGGCCTGGGCCAGTACACCGGCCTCGGCTTCCCGGGCGAGCGGGTCGGCAACCTGCCGAACTACCGCGAGTGGCGCAAGGCTGAAACCGCAACGCTGTCGTACGGCTACGGCCTGTCGGTGACAGCGCTGCAGTTGGTGCATGCCTATGCGGCACTGGCCAACAACGGCAAGATCGTGCCGCTGACCATTCTCAAGACCGACACGCCCGCCGAGTCGGTGCAGGCCATTCCGGAAGCGACGGCCAAAACTGTGCAGGGCATGTTGCAGCAAGTGATCGAAGACCCGCGCGGCGTTTACCGTGCGCGCGTTCCGTCGTATCACGTGGCAGGCAAGTCCGGTACCGCACGGAAGACTTCCGTGGGCACCAAGGGTTACGCGGAAAACTCATACCGTTCCCTGTTCGCCGGTTTCGGCCCGATGAGCAACCCGCGTTACGCGGTCGTTGTGGTCATCGATGAGCCGAGCAAAGGCGGCTACTTCGGTGGTCTGGTTTCCGCTCCAGTCTTCAGCAAGGTGATGTCGGGCACGCTGCGCTTGATGAACGTGCGCCCGGACAACCTCGCGCCTGTCCCGCCTGAGCAACAAGCCAACGCTGCGCCCGCCGCCGCCCCAGTCAAGGGAGGACGTGGCTGATGTCTTTGAATTTGAGCAAGCTGTTCGCCCAGTGCAATCGCGATCTGCTGATTCGCGAACTGACCCTGGACAGCCGCAAAGTGCGTCCGGGCGATCTGTTTCTGGCGATTCCAGGCCTCAAGGTCGACGGCCGTGAGCACATCACCGACGCCATTGCACACGGCGCGGCGGCCATCGCTTATGAAGCCGAAGGCGCCAAGGTGCTGCCGATCACCGACATCCCGATGATGCCGGTCAAGGGGCTCGGGGCACAGCTGTCCGACCTCGCCGGGCGCTTCTATGGTGACCCGAGCCGCAACCTGAACCTGATCGGCGTGACCGGGACCAACGGCAAAACCAGCGTGACTCAGTTGGTGGCGCAGGCGTTGGACAAGCTGGGGCAGCACTGCGGCATCATCGGCACGCTGGGCACCGGCTTTTATAGCGAGCTGAAAAGCGGCATTCACACCACGCCGGATCCGATCTCCGTGCAGTCGACGCTCTATGACCTGAAAAGGGCCGGGGCCAAAGCGGTTGCCATGGAAGTCTCGTCCCACGGGCTGGATCAGGGCCGGGTGACCGCGCTGGCCTTTGACGTGGCGGTGATGACCAATCTGTCCCGTGACCATCTCGATTACCACGGCACCATGGAGGCCTATGCTGCCGCCAAGGCCAAGCTGTTCGCCTGGAATGACCTGCGCTGCCGTGTGATCAATCTTGACGACGCGTTTGGTCGCCAGCTCGCGGTGGCGTCTCACCCTTCGCGTCTGATTAGCTACAGCCTGGAAGACAGCAGCGCCTACCTGTTCTGCCGTGATGCGCATTTCGATGACGATGGCGTTCGCGCGACCCTGGTAACGCCCCAGGGCAGTCATGCCTTGCGCAGTAGCCTGCTGGGCCGTTTCAACCTGAGCAACGTGCTGGCTGCGGTCGGCGCTTTGATGGGGCTCGATTACCCGCTGGATGACATTCTTAAAGTCCTGCCGACGCTGGAAGGTCCTGCTGGCCGGATGCAGCGTCTGGGCGGTGGCTCGCGTCCGCTGGTGGTGGTCGATTACGCCCACACCCCTGACGCCCTTGAAAAAGTGCTCGCCGCCCTGCGCCCACATGCCAAAGGCCAGTTGACCTGCCTGTTCGGTTGCGGCGGTGATCGCGATCGCGGCAAGCGTCCGCTAATGGCCGAAGTGGTCGAGCGCCTGGCCGATAAAGTGCTGGTCACTGACGACAATCCGCGCAGCGAAGACCCGACCCGTATTTTTGATGACATCCGTGGCGGGTTCGTCTCGGCTAACGCAGTCGATTTCGTTGCCGGTCGCGGTCAGGCCATCGCGCAGATCATTGCTCAGGCGTCCGCTGCCGATGTCATCGTGCTGGCGGGCAAGGGCCACGAGGATTACCAGGAAATAAACGGACAGCGTCAGCCGTTTTCCGATCTGGAAGAAGCCACCAAAGCGCTCGACGCCTGGGAGGCCGCACATGCTTAAGCCGCTCTCGTTCAGCGAATTGCTCGTGCCGCTCGACGCCCGTCGTGTGGGTCATGACTGCAGTTTCTCCGGTGTCAGCATCGACAGCCGGGCGATCATCCCTGGCCAGTTGTTCGTGGCGCTGACCGGCCCGCGTTTCGATGGTCACGACTACCTCGATCAGGTAGCGGCCAAAGGGGCAGTGGGCGCGTTGGTTGAGCGCGAGATCCCGGGCAGTTCGCTGCCGCAGTTGATCGTCACCGACACCCGCAAAGCCCTCGCGCAACTGGGCGCGCTGAACCGCAATGCCTTTATAGACAAGCCGGTCGCTGCGATCACCGGCTCCAGCGGCAAGACCACCGTGAAGGAAATGCTTGCAAGTATCCTGCGCACGCGCGGTTCTGTGCTGGCGACGCGCGGCAACCTGAACAATGAATTGGGCGTGCCGTTGACGCTGCTGGAACTGGCGCCGGAATTCGACGCTGCTGTGATTGAGTTGGGCGCATCCCGTGTGGGCGAGATCGCTTTCACGGCCAGCCTGACCAAGCCCCACGTCTCTGTCCTGACCAACGCCGGGACTGCCCACGTGGGCGAGTTCGGTGGCCCGGAAAAAATCGTCGAAGCCAAGGGCGAGATCATTGAAGGCCTGGACGCCCGTGGCGTTGCCGTATTGAACCTCGACGACAAGGCGTTTGACATCTGGGTGGCCCGCGCCGGCTCACGCAAGGTGCTGAGCTTTGCGCTCGAAAACAGCCGTGCCGACTTCTATGCCAGCGACCTGGGCATTGATGCGCGCGGTTGCCCGGCGTTCACGCTGAACACCCCGAACGGCTCCGCCCCGGTGCAATTGAATCTGCTGGGCACGCACAACGTTGCCAACGCCCTGGCCGCCGCTGCTGCTGCCCATGCGTTGGACGTTTCGCTCGCGGGGATCGTTGCCGGGCTTAACGACGTCCAGCCGGTCAAGGGCCGCACCGTCGCGCAACTTGCGCCGAACGGTATGCGCATCATTGATGACACTTACAACGCCAACCCCACGTCCGTGGCTGCCGCGACCGACATCCTCACCGGTTTCCCGGGCCGCAAGGTCCTGGTGCTGGGCGATATCGGTGAGCTGGGCGCCTGGGCGGAGCAGGGGCATCGCGATGTCGGCGAATACGCAGTCGGCAAAGTCGACGCACTGTATGCCGTCGGTCCGTTGATGGCCCATGCAGTCAAGGCTTTCGGGCAGGATGCCCGCCATTTTGAAACTCAGGCCGAGCTGATCGAAGCGCTCGGCGCCGAGCACGATGAAAACACCACCATTTTGATTAAAGGTTCACGCAGCGCTGCGATGGAAAACGTCGTAGCGGCCTTATGCGGAACACGCCTGGAGAAACATTAATGCTGCTGCTGCTGGCCGAGTATCTGCAACAGTTCTACAAAGGCTTCGCGGTCTTTCAGTACCTGACCCTGCGCGGGATTCTGGGCGTGCTCACTGCACTGTCACTTTCCCTGTGCCTTGGCCCGTGGATGATCCGCGCCCTGCAGAGCAAGCAGATCGGTCAATCCGTGCGCAACGACGGACCTCAATCGCACCTGTCCAAGTCCGGCACGCCGACCATGGGTGGCGCACTGATTCTGTCTGCAATCGGCATCGCCACCTTGTTGTGGGCTGACCTGAGCAACCGTTATGTGTGGGTCGTGCTGATCGTTACCTTGCTGTTCGGCGCCATTGGTTGGGTCGACGACTACCGCAAGGTGATCGAGAAGAACTCGCGCGGGCTGCCGAGCCGCTGGAAATACTTCTGGCAATCGGTGTTCGGCCTGGGCGCGGCGATCTTCCTTTATATGACTGCGCAATCGCCGGTGGAAACCACGCTGCTGATCCCGATGCTCAAGGACTTCAGTATCCCGCTGGGCATTGGCTTCGTCGTGCTGACCTACTTCGTGATCGTCGGCTCCAGCAATGCCGTGAACCTCACCGATGGCCTTGACGGCCTGGCAATCATGCCAACGGTGATGGTCGGCGGCGCGCTGGGGATCTTCTGCTACCTGTCGGGCAACGTGAAGTTCGCCGAATACCTGCTGATCCCTTACGTGCCGGGCGCGGGCGAATTGATTGTGTTCTGTGGTGCGTTGATCGGTGCGGGCCTGGGCTTCCTCTGGTTCAACACTTATCCGGCTCAGGTGTTCATGGGCGACGTCGGTGCACTGGCACTGGGCGCGGCATTGGGCACCATCGCTGTGATCGTGCGTCAGGAAATCGTTCTGTTCATCATGGGCGGCGTCTTCGTCATGGAAACCCTGTCAGTCGTTATTCAGGTCGCATCCTTTAAATTGACCGGCCGCCGCGTTTTCCGCATGGCGCCCATCCATCACCACTTTGAACTCAAGGGCTGGCCCGAGCCGCGCGTGATCGTCCGTTTCTGGATCATCACCGTGATTCTGGTGTTGGTCGGCCTTGCCACGTTGAAACTGAGGTAGAACGAGTGTCACTGATCGCTTCTGACCACTTCCGCATCGTTGTCGGCCTCGGCAAGAGCGGCATGTCCCTGGTTCGCTTCCTGGCGAACCGGGGTGTGTCGTTTGCTGTCGCCGATACGCGGGAGCATCCGCCAGAACTCGCGACCTTGCGCCGTGACTACCCGCAGGTCGAAGTGCGCTGTGGTGAGCTGGACGTCGAGTTTCTGTGCCGCGCCGATGAGCTGTACGTCAGCCCCGGCCTGGCGCTGGCAACCCCGGCGCTGCAACAAGCGGCGATGCGCGGCGTGAAGCTCTCCGGCGATATCGAGCTGTTCGCGCGCAATGCCAGGGCCCCCATCGTGGCCATCAGCGGATCGAACGCGAAAAGCACGGTCACCACGCTGGTGGGCGAGATGGCGGCGGCAGCGGGCAAGCGTGTTGCGGTGGGCGGCAATCTCGGCACGCCGGCGCTGGATCTGCTCAGCGACGACGTCGAGCTGTATGTGATGGAACTGTCGAGCTTCCAGCTGGAAACCACCGATCAGCTGGGCGCTGAAGTGGCGACCGTGCTGAACATCAGCGAAGACCACATGGACCGCTACGCCGGGCTGCCGGCTTATCACCTGGCCAAACACCGGATCTTCCGCGGCGCGCGGCAGGTGGTGGTCAATCGTCAGGACGCGTTGACTCGTCCATTGATCGGCGAAGGTGTGCCGTGCTGGACCTTCGGATTGAACAAGCCCGACAGAAACGGCTTCGGCTTGCGCGAAGAGAACGGCGAGAAATACCTGGCCTTCCAGTTCGACAACCTGATGCCGGTCCGCGAGCTGAAAATCCGTGGTGGCCACAATCAGGCCAACGCTCTGGCTGCGCTGGCGCTGGGTCATGCGGTGGGTTTGCCGTTCGACGCCATGCTTGCCAGCCTCAAGACATTTGCCGGTCTGGTTCACCGCTGCCAATGGCTGCGTGAGCTCAACGGCGTGAATTACTACGACGACTCCAAAGCGACCAACGTCGGTGCCGCACTGGCGGCGATTGAAGGCCTGGGCGCCGACATCGACGGCAAGCTGGTGCTGATTGCCGGCGGCGATGGCAAGGGCGCGGATTTCACCCCGCTGAAAGCCCCGGTTGCCGCCCATTGCCGCGCCGTGGTCCTGCTGGGCCGCGATGCGGATCTGCTCGCCGCGACCTTCGGCGATTCGGTGCCTCTGGTACGCGTCACTACATTGGAAGAAGCCGTGCAACGTGCTGCTGATATCGCGCAGGAAGGGGACGCCGTGTTGCTGTCGCCTGCTTGCGCAAGCCTGGACATGTTCAAGAATTTCGAAGAGCGCGGACAACTGTTCGCCCAGGCCGTGGGGGACTTGTCATGATTTTTGGCGTGATCAAGCCGTACCCGTCGCCGATCATCAGCGGCCGCGGCGTTGACGTTGATTTCCCGATGCTCGCCGGTTGCCTCGCGTTGCTGGGGCTGGGCCTGGTGATGATCACTTCCGCGTCGTCGGAAGTGGCCGCCGTTCAGTCGGGCAACGCGCTGTACATGATGACCCGTCACCTGATCTATCTGGTGCTCGGCCTGATCGCCTGCGTCGCGACCATGATGGTGCCGGTCGCCACCTGGCAGCGGCTGGGCTGGCTGATGCTGATCGGCGCATTCGGCCTGTTGATCGCGGTAATCGTGCCCGGCATCGGGCGTGAGGTGAACGGTTCGATGCGCTGGATCGGCTTCGGCATGTTCAACGTACAGCCGTCGGAAATCGCCAAAGTTTTCGTGGTGATTTTCCTCGCCGGTTACCTGATTCGTCGCCAGCAGGAAGTGCGCGAGAGCTGGATGGGCTTCTTCAAGCCTTTCATCGTGTTGCTACCCATGGCTGGCCTGTTGCTGATGGAGCCGGACTTCGGCGCCACGGTCGTGATGATGGGCGCGGCGGCGGCGATGCTGTTCCTCGGTGGCGTCGGCCTGTTCCGTTTCAGTCTGATGGTGGCTTTGGCGGTCGGCGCTGTGTTCGTGCTGGTTCAGGCGCAGCCGTACCGGATGGCGCGTCTGATTACCTTCACCGACCCGTGGTCCGATCAATTCGGTTCCGGGTACCAGCTGACCCAGGCGCTGATCGCCTTCGGTCGCGGCGAGTGGTTCGGCGTCGGGCTCGGCAACAGCGTGCAGAAGCAGTTCTATCTGCCCGAAGCGCACACCGACTTCGTGTTCTCGGTACTGGCCGAAGAGCTGGGCGTTGTGGGCTCCCTCGCCACCGTCGCACTGTTCGTGTTCGTCAGTATCCGTGCGATGTACATCGGCATGTGGGCCGAGCGCGCCAAGCAGTTCTTCGCCGCGTACACCGCGTATGGCCTGGCCTTCCTGTGGATCGGTCAGTTCCTGATCAACATTGGCGTGAACGTTGGCTTGCTGCCAACCAAGGGTCTGACCCTGCCGTTCCTTAGCTACGGCGGCAGTTCGCTGATCATCTGCTGCGCCAGCCTGGGCCTGTTGCTGCGTATCGAGTGGGAATCGCGCAACAACATGGGCAGTGAAGAGGCCGAGTTCCAGGAAAGCGACTTTGCCGAGGAGCCGACCCATGGCCGCCGGTAACGTTTTGATCATGGCGGGCGGCACCGGCGGACACGTGTTCCCGGCGCTGGCGTGCGCCCGTGAGTTCCAGGCCCGCGGTTACACCGTGCATTGGCTCGGGACGCCGCGCGGCATCGAGAACGAACTGGTGCCCGCCGCAGGTTTGAAGCTGCACCTGATCAATGTCACGGGGTTGCGTGGCAAGGGTCGACTGCCGCTGCTCAAGGCGCCGTTCATGCTGATCAAGGCGTTGTTGCAGGCGCGCAAGATCGTGGCTGAGTTGAAGCCGGTCTGCGTCGTCGGCTTTGGTGGCTACGTGACAGGCCCAGGCGGTCTGGCGGCCAAGCTGGCTGGCGTGCCGCTGATCATCCACGAGCAAAATGCTGTAGCGGGTACGGCCAATCGCAGCCTGTCGTCGTTCGCCGCGCGGGTCTGTGAAGCGTTCCCGCAGACATTCGCCGCGTCGGCCAAGCGCCGTACCACCGGTAATCCGGTGCGTGCCGAGCTGTTTTTCGAGACGCCGCGCCAGACGCTGATCGGTCGCCGGCCGCGTTTGCTGGTGCTGGGCGGAAGCCTGGGCGCCGAGCCGCTGAACAAATTACTGCCGGAAGCTCTGGCGCAAGTGCCTGCCGACATCCGCCCTGAAGTGTTTCATCAGGCCGGCAAGCATCACGATGAAGTGACCGCCGAGCGTTACCGCACCGCCGGTGTCGAGGCGCAGGTCGCCCCGTTCATCAAAGACATGGCCCAAGCCTATGGCTGGGCGGATCTGGTGGTCTGCCGCGCAGGTGCGTTGACCATCAGTGAACTGGCTGCTGCCGGATTGCCGTCATTGCTGGTGCCTTTGCCCCACGCGATCGACGACCACCAGTCGCGCAACGCCGAATATCTGGCTCGCGAGGGCGCTGCCTTCGTCATGCCGCAAGCGACAACTGGCGCCGCCGAGATGGCCGCTCGCCTGAAAGAGGTTTTGATGCAACCCGAACAATTGAACCGCATGGCCGTCACGGCTCGCCAACTGGCCAAGCCTGACGCCACCAACACCGTCGTCGATATCTGCCTGGAGGTGGCCCATGGTTGAGAATCAACGCGCCATGCCACAGCCGGAAATGCGCCGCATCCGTCGTATCCACTTTGTGGGCATCGGCGGCGTGGGGATGTGCGGCATCGCTGAAGTGTTGCTGAACCTGGGCTATGACGTATCCGGTTCCGACCTCAAGGCTTCCCCCGTGACCGAGCGTCTCGAATCGTTCGGCGCGCAGATTTTCATTGGTCATCGCGCGGAAAACGCTTCGACGGCTGACGTGCTGGTGGTGTCCAGCGCAGTGAACACCTCCAACCCGGAAGTGGCGACGGCCCTTGAGCGTCGCATTCCTGTGGTGCCACGCGCTGAAATGCTGGCTGAGCTGATGCGCTATCGCCACGGCATCGCGGTCGCCGGTACCCATGGCAAAACCACGACCACCAGCCTGATCGCCTCGGTGTTCGCGGCGGGCGGCCTTGATCCGACCTTCGTGATCGGCGGTCGCCTGAACGCTGCCGGCACCAACGCGCAGCTCGGCACCAGCCGTTACCTGATCGCCGAAGCCGACGAAAGCGACGCGAGCTTCCTGCACCTGCAGCCGCTGGTGGCCGTGGTCACCAACATCGACGCCGACCATATGGCGACCTACGAAGGCGACTTCAACAAACTGAAGAAGACCTTCGTCGAATTCCTGCACAACCTGCCGTTCTACGGTCTGGCCGTGGTCTGTATCGATGATCCTGTCGTGCGCGACATCCTGCCTTCGGTGAAGCGTCCGATCATGACCTATGGCTTTGATGACGCCGCCGACGTGCGCGCGATCAACGTGCGCCAGGACGGCATGCACACACACTTCACCGTGCTGCGTCGTGACCGCGAGCCACTGGACGTGTCGGTCAACATGCCGGGCAAGCACAACGTGCTGAACTCGCTGGCAACCATTGCCATCGCCACAGACGAGGGCGTTTCTGACGAAGCCATCGTTCAGGGGCTGTCGGGCTTCCAGGGCGTTGGCCGGCGCTTCCAGGTATACGGCGAACTGCCAGTCGAAGGCGGCAACGTGATGCTGGTGGATGACTACGGACACCACCCGCGTGAAGTGGCTGCCGTGATCAATGCCGTGCGCGGTGGCTGGCCGGACCGTCGTCTGGTCATGGTCTACCAGCCGCACCGCTACAGCCGTACCCGCGATCTGTACGACGATTTCGTGCAGGTGCTCAACGAAGCCAACGTGCTGCTGCTGATGGAAGTCTATCCGGCCGGTGAAGAACCGATTCCGGGCGCGGACAGCCGTCAGCTGGCCCACAGCATTCGTCAGCGCGGTCAGCTTGATCCGATCTACATCGAGCGTGGCGTCGAGCTGGCCCCGCTGGTCAAACCGCTGCTTCGCGCCGGCGACATCCTGCTGTGCCAGGGCGCCGGCGACATTGGCGGCCTTGCACCGCAATTGCTGAAAAGCCCGCTGTTCACCGGTGCCATCGTGGCCTCAACCGAAGGTAAGCTGAAATGACAGCCGCCCTGCAGTCCGCCCTGTTCTCGACGCTGGAGCCGAAACGCTTCGGTCGCGTCGCCGTGCTGTTCGGCGGCAAGAGCGCGGAGCGGGAGGTTTCCCTGAAATCCGGCAGTGCGGTGCTTGAAGCCCTGCAAAGCGCAGGCGTTGACGCGTTCGGTATCGACCTGGGCGAGGATTTCCTGCAGCGGCTGGTCAGCGAAACAATTGATCGCGCGTTCATCGTCCTGCACGGTCGCGGCGGGGAAGACGGCACCATGCAAGGTCTGCTGGAGTGCCTGGAAATCCCTTACACCGGCAGCGGCGTACTCGCGTCGGCGCTGGCGATGGACAAGCTGCGCACCAAGCAGGTCTGGCAGAGTCTCGGCTTGCCGACGCCCCGCCATGCCGTGCTGAGCAGCGAAGCAGATTGTATTTCTGCGGCGACGGAACTGGGCTTTCCTTTGATCGTCAAACCCGCCCATGAAGGTTCCAGTATCGGTATGGCCAAGGTGACCGGCGTCGACGAATTGATCGCCGCCTGGAACGCCGCCCGTACCTATGATTCGCAAGTGTTGGTCGAACAATGGATTGAAGGTCCGGAGTTCACCGTCGCCTCTCTGCGTGGGCAGGTCTTGCCGCCCATCGGTCTGGGCACTCCCCACAGTTTTTACGACTACGACGCCAAATACCTGGCTTCCGATACCCAGTACCGGATCCCGTGCGGCCTCGACTCAGCCAAAGAAGATGAACTCAAGGCACTCACGGCGCGGGCGTGTGAAGCGGTCGGCATTGCCGGCTGGGCGCGTACCGATGTCATGCAGGACGCCGACGGCAAATTCTGGTTGCTGGAAGTGAACACCGTGCCCGGCATGACTGACCACAGCCTCGTGCCTATGGCTGCGCGTGCGGCCGGGCTCGATTTCCAACAGTTGGTGTTAGCGATTCTGGCCGACAGCGTCCAGGTGCGAGGGTAAATCATGCATGGCGCAACGGTTCGTCATCAGCAATCCGCCGCCGGCCGCAACAAGCCGGTGCCGCGTGGTGCCAGCCGCATGGTCGCCAAGGAGCCCATGTCGTCGCGCATGCCGCGACCGAATTTCGGTTTCCTGCGCAGCCTGATGTGGCCGGTGTTGTTGGTCGTGCTGGGGTTCGGGACGTACGAAGCTGCCCAGCGTCTGTTGCCGTACGCCGACCGTCCGATCTCCCGGATCAACGTTCAGGGCGACCTGAGCTACATCAGCCAGCAGGCCGTGCAACAGCGCATTGCGCCGTACGTGGCGACGAGCTTTTTCAATGTCGACCTGGCCGGCATGCGCACCGAGCTTGAGCAAATGCCGTGGATTGCCCACGCCGAGGTTCGCCGCGTCTGGCCTGATCAGGTCGTGATCCGTCTGGAAGAACAATTACCGGTTGCGCGCTGGGGCGATCAATCCCTGCTGAACAACCAGGGTCAGGCATTCACCCCGCGTGAACTGGCCAATTACGAACACCTTCCGCAGTTGTTCGGGCCTCAACGGGCTCAACAGCAGGTGATGCAGCAGTACCAGGTCCTGAGCCAGATGTTGCGCCCGTTGGGGTTCTCCATCGCTCGCCTGGAACTGCGTGAGCGAGGCAGCTGGTTTCTGACCACCGGCGCAGGCACTGCAGGCCCAGGCCTGGAGCTGCTGCTGGGACGAGGCAATCTGCTTGAGAAGATGCGCCGCTTTATCGCCATCTACGACAAGACACTGAAAGACCAGATCACGAACATTGCGCGAGTCGACCTTCGTTACAACAACGGCCTGGCCGTTGGTTGGCGCGAACAGGCAGCCGCGCCAACGACGGACAAACCCGCCGTCGCGAAGAATTGATAAGAGGCAGGACCCATGGCAAACGTGCAAAGCGGCAAAATGATCGTCGGATTGGATATCGGCACCTCCAAGGTGGTGGCGCTGGTAGGCGAAGTCGCGGCTGATGGCACGCTGGAAATCGTCGGTATCGGCACTCATCCGTCCCGCGGCCTGAAGAAGGGCGTTGTGGTGAATATCGAATCCACCGTGCAATCGATCCAGCGCGCCGTAGAAGAAGCGCAGCTGATGGCCGGTTGCCGGATTCACTCGGCGTTCGTCGGTGTTGCGGGCAACCACATCCGCAGCCTGAACTCCCACGGCATCGTGGCAATTCGCGACCGAGAAGTCAGCTCGGCCGACCTTGAACGCGTGCTCGACGCTGCCCAGGCCGTGGCGATCCCGGCTGACCAGCGCGTGCTGCACACGCTGCCACAGGACTACGTCATCGATAACCAGGAAGGCGTTCGCGAGCCACTGGGCATGTCGGGCGTGCGTCTTGAAGCCAAGGTTCACGTGGTGACCTGCGCGGTGAATGCTGCACAGAACATCGAAAAATGCGTGCGCCGCTGTGGCCTCGAAGTCGACGACATCATCCTCGAGCAACTGGCCTCGGCGTACTCGGTGCTGACCGACGACGAGAAAGAACTGGGCGTGTGCCTGGTAGACATCGGCGGCGGTACCACCGACATCGCGATCTTCACCGAAGGCGCGATCCGTCACACCGCGGTCATCCCGATTGCCGGCGACCAGGTGACCAACGACATCGCCATGGCGCTGCGTACACCGACCCAGTACGCCGAAGAAATCAAGATCCGCTACGCCTGCGCCCTGGCCAAACTGGCCGGCGCCGGCGAAACCATCAAAGTGCCAAGCGTCGGCGATCGTCCGCCTCGTGAGCTGTCCCGTCAGGCCCTCGCCGAAGTGGTCGAGCCGCGCTATGACGAGCTGTTCACCCTGATTCAGGCCGAGCTGCGTCGCAGCGGCTACGAAGACTTGATCCCGGCCGGCATCGTGCTGACCGGTGGCACCTCGAAAATGGAAGGCGCGGTCGAACTGGCCGAAGAGATCTTCCACATGCCGGTCCGCCTCGGCGTGCCGCACAGCGTCAAAGGGCTCGCGGACGTCGTTCGCAACCCGATCTACTCAACCGGCGTCGGCCTGTTGCTGTACGGACTGCAAAAGCAGTCTGACGGCATCTCGCTGTCCGGCCTTTCCGGCTCCGGTAGCAGTTATAGCGATGAACCGAAAGCTCCAGTGTTAGAGCGTCTCAAGCGCTGGGTTCAGGGAAATTTCTAAGATTCAAAAAGTGGTAGGCAGGCAACAGGCGACATAAAACTAGAGAACTGAAGGAGAGGGAACATGTTCGAGCTCGTAGACAACATCCCACAAAGCCCGGTAATTAAAGTTATCGGCGTTGGTGGTGGCGGCGGCAACGCAGTCAATCACATGGTCAAAAGCAACATCGAAGGCGTCGAGTTCATCTGCGCCAACACCGATGCTCAGGCCCTGAAAAACATTGGTGCACGTACCATTCTGCAATTGGGTACCGGCGTGACCAAAGGCCTGGGCGCAGGTGCGAACCCTGAAGTCGGCCGTCAGGCTGCACTGGAAGACCGCGAGCGTATCGCTGAAGTGCTGCAAGGCACCAACATGGTCTTCATCACCACCGGCATGGGCGGCGGTACCGGTACCGGTGCTGCACCGATCATTGCCGAAGTGGCCAAGGAAATGGGCATTCTGACCGTTGCGGTCGTGACGCGTCCGTTCCCGTTCGAAGGCCGCAAGCGCATGCAGATCGCCGATGAAGGCATCCGCGCGCTGTCCGAAAGCGTCGACTCGTTGATCACCATTCCCAACGAGAAGCTGCTGACCATCCTCGGTAAAGACGCCAGCCTGCTGTCGGCTTTCGCCAAGGCTGACGATGTACTGGCCGGTGCCGTTCGCGGTATCTCCGACATCATCAAGCGTCCGGGCATGATCAACGTCGACTTCGCTGACGTACGCACCGTGATGTCCGAAATGGGCATGGCGATGATGGGCACTGGCTGCGCCAGCGGTCCGAACCGTGCGCGTGAAGCCACCGAAGCGGCCATCCGCAACCCATTGCTCGAAGACGTGAACCTGCAAGGTGCTCGCGGCATTCTGGTCAACATTACCGCCGGTCCTGACCTGTCTCTGGGTGAGTACTCCGACGTGGGTAGCATCATCGAAGCGTTCGCCTCCGAGCACGCCATGGTCAAGGTCGGTACCGTTATCGATCCGGACATGCGCGACGAGCTGCACGTGACGGTGGTTGCCACCGGCCTGGGTGCAAAAATCGAGAAGCCTGTGAAGGTCATCGACAACACCCTGCAGACCGCTCAAGCCGCACCTGCGCAGCAACACGCCGCACGCCAGGAGCTGCCTTCGGTCAACTACCGCGATCTGGATCGTCCAACCGTGATGCGCAATCAGGCACACGCGGGCGCAACCGCCGCAGCGAAGATGAATCCGCAAGACGATCTGGATTACCTGGACATTCCAGCGTTCCTGCGTCGTCAGGCTGACTAATGGGTTCTATCAGGGGTATAAGGGTGATTGGTGTTCAGCAAAGGCGGGGTCTGCTATCATCGCCAGCCTTTGTTGATACTAATTCGCGATACGCGCTGAAGCGGCCAATGCCATGATTAAACAACGCACCCTGAAAAATATTATCCGTGCCACAGGTATCGGCCTGCACTCGGGGGAGAAGGTTTACCTGACCCTCAAACCAGCACCTGTGAACGCTGGCATTGTGTTTTTCCGTACCGACCTTGAGCCGGTGGTCCAGATCAACGCCCACGCGTTGAATGTGGGTGACACCACGCTCTCCACGACGCTGTTCAATGGCGACGTGAAGGTCGATACGGTCGAGCATTTGCTGTCGGCCATGGCCGGCCTTGGCATCGATAACGCCTACGTTGAACTTTCTGCCTCCGAAGTTCCAATCATGGACGGCAGCGCAGGTCCCTTCGTATTCCTGATTCAATCGGCTGGCCTGGAAGAACAGGACGCACCGAAGAAATTCATCCGCATACTTAAAGAAGTGTGCGTAGAAGAAGACGGCAAGTCCGCCAAGTTCTTACCGTTTGAAGGTTTCAAGGTAGGGTTCGAGATCGATTTCGATCACCCTTATCTGAAGAACCGTACACAGACGGCTTGTGTGGATTTTTCCAGCACTTCGTTCGTTAAAGAAGTGAGCCGTGCGCGGACATTCGGTTTCATGAAAGACATCGAGTATCTGCGTAAGCACAACCTGGCTCTGGGCGGCAGCGTTGAAAACGCGATCGTCGTGGACAAGGACGGCGTGCTGAACGAGGACGGTCTTCGTTATGAAGACGAGTTCGTGAAGCACAAGATTCTGGATGCCATCGGTGACCTGTATCTGTTGGGCAACAGTCTGATCGGCGAGTATCAGGGCTTCAAGTCGGGACACGGTCTGAACAATCGTTTGCTTCGTGCGTTGATCGCTCAGGAAGACGCTTGGGAAGTTGTGACCTTCGAAGATGCCAGCACCGCACCGATCTCTTACATGCGCCCCGTTGCGGCGGTGTAAACAGTCTCTTCTTCCTAGTTTTTGATGTTTTCAGGCCACCTTCGGGTGGCCTTTTTTATGGATGATTGAATTAGATAGCGTACAGATCCATTTTTTGTGTTTGCTGGAATTATGGTTCCGCCCTTACGGCGGGTCACTTTTGGCAAAAGCGCCCCAAAGTAACCAAAAACGCTTTGCTCCTGGTTTGGCCCTTCCTTCGTCAGGGTTCCTTCACTCCGGTCTCGCTCCGTGGGCCCGCGCCGAACGGACATCCATGTCCTGACGGCGCTCTCGCCGCATCCATGCGGCTCAGCCCACTCCGCGAAACCTGCGTTCAGCCTGCATCCAAGTCGCGTTCTGCGGTGTTTGGGCCTTCTGTGTAAGAAGATCAAGATCAAAGCAGATCAAAGGCAGAAGCAGATCAAAAGCTTCCCGGCTGAAGCCGGTCCTACTAAGGCATACGGTGTTGACTGACTGCACGCGTTGTTAGTAGGACCGGCTTTAGCCGGGAAGAGGCCAGTGCGAGCGCCGCCATTTTCTGAGCTTATGATTGCCCAGCCTCTTTCGGCGCCGCATGCGCCGCCAGCCGCTCCAGCGCAGCACGCAGTTTCGGGTCGGTGATGCCTTCTGCCGTCGCGGTGATGGTCTCCGCCGCCGCAACCGAAAGATCCCGCGTATGCCCGGCCGCGATTCGATGGGTCCTTGCGGGCTGTACCTTCAGTTGCAAGCGGGTGAGGTTGGCGAATTCCTTGAACGCGACCAGTTGCCGTTGCAGACGCTTCTGTTGATAGCGCAGTCGAGTGGCCCAGTGGCCGTCGGTGACGATGAGCAGCAGGGTGCCTTCTCGCCAGGACGCGACGTGGCAGTGCTCGCGGGCGGCGGGTTGCAGCTGGCTTTCCAGCAGACGCTGCAAGTGCGCGAGGCGCTGAGCGTGGTTGAAGATGGCTTTGAGCGGCCGGGCTTCGCGCAGGAGAACAGCCGGTGCGCGAGCCGGTAGGGGACGAAATGCCATGATGGGGTGCCTAGTGTTGCCAGGGTGTGATCTTAGCAGAATCGGTTGAAGCACCTTCAGGTCAGGCCGTTTCAGGTGCAAATGCACGGCGCAATGATGAAAAAACATTAATAAAACTTCTCACCCCCATGGGTTGAAGTCACGGGAAATGACCCTATTGTACTTCTGCCCCGTAACATTGCTGTGCCAGCATCGTGGAATAACGCCACTTTCCTCACCACCATTTCCGGGTAGAATGCTCGTTCGCATGCGGCCATGAGGGCTGCTCGGGCGACTCACGGGGCCGCCCTCCATCCCTATGTGTGGAAGATCCTTTCGATATGTTTGCACCTTTGTTAAAAAAACTTTTCGGAAGCAAGAACGAGCGCGAAGTGAAGCGCATGCTCAAGACGGTCCAGGTCGTCAACAGCTTCGAAGAGCAAATGCTCGCCCTCTCGGACGAACAGCTGCGCGCCAAGACCGACGAGTTGAAGGCCCGCATAGCCAAAGGTGAGACCCTCGACCAGCTCTTGCCCGAAGCCTTCGCGGTTTGCCGCGAGGCGGGTAAACGCGTGATGGGCATGCGTCACTTCGACGTACAGCTGATCGGCGGCATGACACTGCACGAAGGCATGATCGCCGAGATGCGTACCGGTGAGGGTAAAACCCTCGTCGCGACCCTCGCGGTCTACCTCAACGCACTGTCCGGCAAAGGCGTGCACGTGGTCACGGTGAACGACTACCTGGCCCGTCGTGACGCCAACTGGATGCGCCCGCTGTATGAATTCCTCGGTCTGACCGTAGGCGTGGTCACGCCTTTCCAGCCGCCGGAAGAGAAGCGCGCCGCTTACGCTTCCGACATCACCTACGGCACCAACAACGAATTCGGTTTCGACTACCTGCGCGACAACATGGCGTTCAGCCTGGAAGACAAATTCCAGCGTGAACTGAATTTCGCCGTGATCGACGAAGTGGACTCGATCCTCATCGACGAAGCCCGTACGCCGCTGATCATCTCCGGTCAGGCCGAAGACAGCTCCAAGCTCTACACCGAAATCAACAAGCTGATCCCCAAGCTCGAGCAGCACATCGAGGAAGTGGAAGGCGTGGTCACCAAACAGGGTCACTTCTCCATCGACGAGAAGTCCCGTCAGGTCGAGCTGAACGAGTCCGGTCACCAGTTCATCGAAGAAATGCTCACCGAAGTCGGCTTGCTGGCGGAAGGCGAGAGCCTGTATTCCGCGCATAACCTCGGTCTGCTGACCCACGTTTATGCCGGTCTGCGTGCGCACAAGCTGTTCCATCGCAACGTCGAGTACATCGTTCAGGACGGCCAGATCCTGCTGGTCGACGAACACACCGGCCGTACCATGCCGGGTCGTCGTCTGTCCGAAGGCCTGCACCAGGCCATCGAAGCGAAGGAAGGCCTGAACATTCAGGCCGAGAGCCAGACCCTGGCCTCGACCACCTTCCAGAACTACTTCCGTCTGTACAACAAGCTGTCCGGCATGACCGGTACGGCGGACACCGAAGCGTTCGAATTCCACCAGATCTACGCCCTGGCCGTCATGGTCATTCCGCCGAACAAGCCGTTGGCGCGCAAAGACTTCAACGACCTCGTGTACCTGACCGCCGAAGAAAAGTATGCGGCGATCATCACCGACATCAAGGCCTGTCTGGCCGAGCAACGTCCGGTGCTGGTGGGTACGGCGACGATTGAAACCTCGGAGCACATGTCCCGCCTGCTGGTGCAGGAAGGCATCGAGCACAAGGTTCTGAACGCCAAGTTCCACGAGAAAGAAGCTGAAATCATTGCCCAGGCAGGTCGTCCGGGTGCGCTGACCATCGCCACCAACATGGCCGGTCGCGGTACCGACATTCTCCTGGGCGGTAACTGGGAAGTTGAAGTAGCCAGCCTGGAAGACCCGACCCCTGAGCAGATCGCGCAGATCAAGGCTGACTGGCAGAAGCGCCATCAGCAAGTGATCGAAGCGGGCGGTTTGCACGTTATCGCTTCCGAGCGTCACGAATCCCGCCGTATCGACAACCAGCTGCGGGGTCGTGCCGGTCGTCAGGGTGACACCGGTTCGAGCCGTTTCTATCTGTCGCTGGAAGACAGCCTGATGCGCATCTTCGCCTCTGACCGGGTGAAGAACTTCATGAAGGCGCTGGGCATGCAGTCCGGCGAAGCGATCGAGCACCGCATGGTGACCAACGCGATCGAAAAAGCGCAGCGCAAGGTCGAAGGTCGCAACTTCGATATCCGCAAGCAATTGCTCGAGTTCGACGACGTCTCCAACGAACAGCGCAAAGTGATCTACCACATGCGTAACAGCCTGCTGGCTGCGACCAACATTGGTGACACCATTGCCGAGTTCCGCGAAGAAGTCCTCGACGCCACCATTTCCGCGCACATCCCGCCGCAGTCGTTGCCTGAGCAATGGAACGTCGCGGGCCTGGAAGCCGCGCTGAACAGCGATTTCGGTGTGAAGCTGCCGATTCAGCAGTGGCTCGACGAAGACGATCACCTGAACGAAGACACCCTGCGTCCGAAGTTGATGGAAGCCATTCTGGCGGCCTACAACGAGAAGGAAGACCAGGCCAGTGCCGAAGCGTTGCGCACCTTCGAGAAACAGATTCTGCTGCGCGTGCTGGACGATCTGTGGAAAGACCACCTGTCGACCATGGATCACCTGCGTCATGGTATTCACCTGCGCGGTTACGCTCAGAAGAACCCGAAGCAGGAATACAAGCGCGAGTCGTTTGCCCTGTTCCAGGAGCTGCTCGATTCGATCAAGCGCGACGCCATTCGTGTGCTGTCCCACGTTCAGGTTCGCCGCGAAGATCCGGCCGAGGAAGAGGCGCGTCTGCGTCGGGAAGCCGAGGAGCTGGCGCAGCGCATGCAGTTCCAGCACGCCGAAGCGCCGGGTCTGGATCAGCCGGACCTGCTCGCTGAAGAGGGCGAAGACGTAGCGGTTGCCGCAGCCGCCGCACTGTCGCCGGTTCGCAACGACCAGAAGCTGGGTCGCAACGAATTGTGCTGGTGTGGTTCGGGCAAGAAATTCAAGCACTGTCACGGTCAGATCAACTGAGTCGTGAACCGCGACGGGCTGTAGCTGAACTGTAAAATCACGCCGCGACCGGCTCAGCCGTCGCGGCGTTTTTCAATCAATCGAGCCGTGTCGGCGGTGCCGCATGGCGTGACTGTCTTTCAAGGAGCGCACTTCATGGCTGTTGGTCTTGGTCCTTTGCCGACGCTGCACCCGGTTCCCGGTTTTGAACTTGGCATCGCTTCCGCCGGCATCAAGCGCCCGGGGCGCAAAGATGTTGTAGTCATGCGTTGCGCCGAAGGCTCCAGTGTCGCAGGCGTGTTCACCCTGAACGCCTTTTGCGCGGCGCCGGTGATTCTCGCCAAGCAGCGCGTGCGAGGCACTGTGCGTTATTTGCTGACCAACACCGGCAACGCCAATGCCGGTACCGGGGAACTGGGCCTGGCTGCCGCCGAGCGCACCTGCGCGAAGCTGGCCGAGATCACCGGGGTGGATGCCAGAGCGGTGCTGCCGTTTTCCACCGGCGTGATCGGCGAGCCATTGCCTGTCGAGAAGATCGAAGGCGCGCTGCAGGCGGCGCTGGATGATTTGTCCGTCGACAACTGGGCCGCGGCGGCCACCGGCATCATGACCACCGACACGTTGCCGAAGGGCGCGAGCCGCCAGTTCGTGCTCGACGGCGTGACCGTCACCGTAACCGGCATCAGTAAAGGTGCGGGCATGATTCGTCCGAACATGGCGACCATGCTGGGCTACATCGCTACAGACGCGAATGTTGCACCCAGCGTGCTGCAGGACCTGATTCGCGACGGCGCCAACAAGTCGTTCAACCGCATCACCATCGATGGCGACACGTCGACCAACGACTGCTGCATGCTGATCGCCACCGGCCAGGCCGACCTGCCCGCTGTCACCGAAGCCAAGGGCCCGCTGTTTGAAGCGCTGAAAAAAGCCGTCTTGGAGGTCTGCATGGACGTCGCTCAGGCCATCGTGCGTGACGGCGAGGGCGCGACCAAGTTCGTGACCGTCGAAGTCAACGGCGGCGGCAATCATCAGGAATGCCTGGACGTGGGTTACACCGTGGCGCATTCGCCGTTGATCAAAACCGCGCTGTTCGCCTCCGACCCGAACTGGGGCCGGATTCTGGCGGCCGTGGGTCGCGCGGGCGTGCCGAACCTCGACGTCAGCAAGATCGACGTGTTTCTGGGTGACGTGTGCATCGCCAGCAAAGGCGCTCGCGCCAGCACCTACACTGAAGAGCAAGGCTCGCTGGTGATGGCGCAGGAAGAAATCACCATCCGCATCGAGCTGGGCCGTGGCGATTGCAGCGAGACCATCTGGACCACCGACCTGTCGCACGAATACGTGAAGATCAACGCGGAATACCGCACCTGAGTCATGAGCGAGTCCACCGGTTTCAACGGAGCCAAGACATGAGCCTGCACCTGATCATCGGCGACAAACGTTATTCCTCCTGGTCGTTGCGTCCGTGGCTGGCGCTTGCGCTGACCGGCGAGGCGTTCACCGATCAGGTGATTCGCCTGAATCAGGCCGACACCACGCGCCTGATTCTGGAGCATTCGCCGACCGGTAAAGTCCCTGCGCTGAAGTGCGAGCACGGCACCATCGTTGATTCTCTGGCGATCTGTGAGTATCTGGCGGAGCGCTTCCCCGATGCAGGTCTGTGGCCGGCGGATGTCGCCGCCCGCGCTCAGGCTCGGTCGGCGTGCGCGCAGATGCACAGCGGCTTTGTCGGACTGCGCTCGCGCTTGCCCATGGATTTACGTCAGAACGAGGCGCTGGAAGTCATTGCGGTCGAAGCTCAGGCAGACATCGACCGTATGGTTGCGCTGTGGCGTGAATGCCGCGCGGTGTCGGGTGTGAACGAGGGTTTCCTGTTCGGCACGCCGGGCATCGTCGATGCGTTCTTCGCACCGGTCGCCGTGCGTTTTCGTACCTATCGCGTGCAACTGCCAGCGGACGCGGCAGCCTACGTCGAAACGATTTATCAGTGGCCTGAGTTCAAGCGCTGGCAGCAGGCGGGTCTGGAGGAAAGTTGAACGTGAAACGCATCCATGTGGCCGCGGCGGTTATCCGTGGCACCGACGGCAAGATCCTCATCGCCCGACGCGCCGACAAACAGCATCAGGGCGGCTTGTGGGAGTTTCCCGGCGGCAAGGTCGAGGCCGATGAGTCGGTCCAAGCCGCGCTGTCCCGCGAGCTGCATGAAGAGCTCGGCATCGTCGTCACGGCGGCGCGTCCGCTGATCCAGATCAAGCACGACTACCCGGACAAACAGGTGTTGCTGGACGTCTGGGAAGTCTCGTCGTTTACCGGCGAGCCCCACGGTGCTGAAGGGCAACCGCTGGCCTGGGTGTCCCAGCGTGAACTGGCCGAGTACGAGTTTCCGGCAGCGAACAGGCCGATTGTGGCTGCGGCGCGTTTGCCAGGTGAATACCTGGTCACCCCGGACGATCTGGAAACGCCGGAGCTGCTGTGCGGCATACGCACCGCGGTGGCTGGCGGCATAAAGCTGGTTCAGCTGCGTGCGCCGAACATGTACGACCCGAAATACCGTGACGTGGCGGTTGACGCGGTCGGACTGTGCGCAGGCAAGGCGCAGTTGATGCTCAAAGGGCCGCGCGAATGGCTGGGTGACTTTCCGGCGGCGGGCTGGCACCTGACCAGCGAACAGCTGCGCAAATACGCCAGCAAAGGTCGGCCGTTTCCTGAAGACCGCTGGCTGGCGGCTTCATGTCATGACGCCGAAGAGTTGAGTCTGGCCGAGCAGATGGGCGTGGATTTCGTCACCCTCTCGCCCGTGCTGCCGACGCAAAGCCATCCTGATGCGCAGCCGCTGGGCTGGGAGAAGGCCCGCGAATTGATCGAAGGCTTCAGCAAGCCGGTTTATCTGCTGGGCGGGGTAGGGCCGACGGATCGTCAGCAAGCGTGGGAATGTGGCGCCCAAGGTGTGGCGGGGATCAGAGCGTTTTGGCCGCAGGGCTGAAGAGGATCACATGGTAGGAGCGCGCCTGCCCGCGATTGCAAGTCTCAGCGCTCCCCCAGGATCAAGGTGATGCCGAAACCCCTGTAGGAGCCGGCTTGCTGGCGAACCCAGCGTGTCAGGCGCCATCGATCTTTCTGACCGGACGGGTTCGCCAGCAAGGTGGAGCGCCACCCCGGCGGCTCCTACAGAAGCGGTGTCCGTCTTCAGTAGTGAATCCGACAGGCACCGTTCTGTGTGATCACTGCGGCTTCTTCGCAGGCTCCCACAATATCTCCGCTACCCCCTCACGCCGGGCAATGATCCGTGCCGCGACAAACAGCAGATCCGACAGCCGATTGATGTACGCCAGCCCGAACCCGGCCAGTGGCTCGACCGCGTTCAGGTGCTGACAGCGTCGCTCCGCTGTACGCGCCAGACTCCGGCAAACGTGGGCCTGAGCGATCAGCGTCGAGCCGCCCGGCAAGATGAAGTTCTCCAGTGGCCCCAGCTCTTCATTCCAATGATCGATCGCCGTTTCCAGACGCTCGATCTCCGCTGCATTCAGCGCCTGATATTCCGGCATCGCCAGCTCGCCGCCCAGGTCGAACAACCGATGCTGACACGGCGCCAATACGTCGATGACTTCCTGCAACGCCGGATGAGTCGCGACTGCCGCCGTCAGGCCGGCCAGCAACACGCCGACCTGACTGTTCAGCGAGTCAACTTCCCCGATGGCCTCGACCCGCGGATGATCCTTCGGCACCCGACGGCCGTCGCCCAGACCCGTTTCGCCGGTGTCACCCGTGCGCGTGTAAATTTTCGACAAGCGAAATCCCATGGCTCTACTCCCGGTCGTTCTGACCAATGACCTGTGGTGCAGGCATATCTATCGAATTGTCCACCAGCGGCAGACGCAAAGTGAAACAGGTGCCCTGGCCGAGGGTGGAATGCACTTCCATCTGGCCTTTGTGGTTGTTGGTGATGATGAAATACGACACCGACAACCCGAGGCCCGTGCCCTGGCCGATTTCCTTGGTGGTGAAGAACGGCTCGAAGGTGCGCTTGCGCACGCTTTCCGGCATGCCGATGCCGTTGTCCTCGACCTGGATTTCCGCCCACGGCGGGTTCAGCCGCGTGCGCAAAATGATGCGCCCCGGCTCGCCGGGATTTTCGCGCTGGTGAATGGCCTGAGCGGCATTCTTCAGCAGGTTGAGCAGCACTTGTTCCAGTTCGTTGGCCGTCGCCGGCACCGGGCCCAGGCCAGGATCGAACTGGCGAATGATGTTCTGGCCCTTGAAGTCAAAACCGATGGTCAGGTCAAAGTCGTTGCTGGCGATTTCCACGGCCTGATCAATCAGTGCCGGCAGATCACAAGGCGCCAACTGGCGGTTGCTGCGTCGGCTAAAGCTGAGCATATGGCTGACGATCTTCGCCGCCCGCGCCCCTGCCGACTGAATGCCATCAAGCAACTGCGGCACTTCGCGCGCGATCAGGTATTGATTGACCGCCGCCAGTTCGGTGCCTTCCTGCTCGGCCTGCGCCAGATTCTTCGGCAAATCGGGCGACAGCCGACGGCGAATGTTCTGCACGTTGTGCATGATCGCACCGAGGGGGTTGTTGATCTCGTGGGCCATGCCGGCGGCAAGTCCGCCCACCGAGAGCATTTTCTCCGACTGAACCATCATTTCCTCCAGCGACAGGCGCTGGGTGATGTCATCGATGCGGATCACCGCGCCACGGCCGGCATCGCCGGTAAGGGGGTAGAAGGTGAGGGCGTAATGGCGCGACTCTTCGCCCTTGACCCAGGTCACGCGCTCGATCTTGGTGACGGTGTGACGCTCGACGGTCTGCTTGATCTGCGGCAAAAACGCCCGCATCGGCGGGAACGCCGAGTAGATGGGCTGGTTGAGCGCTTCGTCCAGTGGAGTGCCGGACAGGGCGCCGGCCTCCTGATTCCACTGGGTGACGTACAGCTGCTCGTCCAGTGCGATCAGCGCCGACGGCATGGAGTCGATGATGCTGTTGAGGTAGTTCTGAAACCCCGTGAGCTTCTTCTCGATCTTGCTGCGCACCTGAACTTCAAGCTCCAGCTTGCGGTTGGTGTGGCGGGTTTCTTCCGCCAGACCCTGCGCCTGATCGTAGGCTTCCTGGGAGTCGTCGCGGGCGCGTCTGAGCTGCTGCTCACGGGCTTCCATGCGCGAGAGCATGGTGTTGAACGCCTCGGCCAGCGAGCCGATTTCGTCCTTGTTACCGGGCGTCGCCCGCAGCGCGTAGTTCTCCTCGCGGGTGACCCGCCGCGACAGGTCTTCAAGCTGATAGATCGGCTCGGTGATAAAGCGCCGAATCTGCCGGGCAACGCCGGCCCAGAGCAGGATGCTGAATATCAGGATGCCGATGCTGGCGGTCAGCGTGCCGGTGTAGAACGCGGTCGGCAATTCGCTGCTGGCGACCAGCAACAGATGCCCCTGGGCTTGCCCGGCTTTGGGAATGGGGATGACCTGAGTGTTGCGAAACTCGGTAATGCGCCAGCTCTCCAGATCCCGATAGTGGTCAGGCATGCGCAGTTTGTCACCTTGCTGCATCTGCGCCAGACGTGTACCGCTGCTGTCGTAGACCGCCGCCGCGCGCAACGGGCCGTAGTTTTTCAGTTCCTTGAGCAGCGCCTGGGCGTTGTAGGTCGAGGACAGGGCTTGCTCGGACAACCCGGGATTGCTGATCAGCCGACCGATCGTTTGCAATGCCTGGGGCGCCATCGCTTCCTGGGAAATGTAATAGGCGGCGCTGATGAAGGTCAGGTTGGCGACCACCAGCACGGTGGTCAGCAACACCAGCAAGGCGGCCAGAAGCTTTTGACCAACCGGGAGGTTTTCGAGGCGCTGGCGCAATGGCATGGGGCAGGTCACCGGAATGAGGAGCGGGCAGGTTAGCGCTGTTCCGCCCCTGAGCAAACCCGTCAGTCGCTGGGCAGGCCCCGGGCGTTGAGGTGTTCGATCAACCGCAAGCGTAGCTGGTTGAGCGTTGGTGCGGCACAATCGAGGGCCGCCGCCGTGGTGCAGACCTGCCCGAGCAGGTAGCGGATCTCGGTGCGACGGCCCTGAGCGACGTCCTGATACATCGAGGAGTAATTCCCGGCGGTGGCGGCAATCACCTGGTGCACTTGCTCCAGCAAACCATCAGCCGCGCCGGGCTGACCGCAGCAGTGCAACACGTGGCCGAGTTCGACGCATAGCGCAGTGACTTCTTCCCCATGAGCCTGCAGCTCGCCGTTGCGGCATTGGTGCAACACGGTCAGTGGGTTGATCGCGCAGTTGAGCGCAAGCTTGCGCCAGAGGCGTTCGGCGATGTCAGCTGTCCACTGATGGGGGATGCCCGCCTGCTTGAGTTCGTCCAGCCAGGCCGGCGCCGTGCCGTGCTGTGTGTCGCCCAGCCAGTTGGAACCCTGTCCGGCGAACACCACGCTCCAGTCTTCATCGCGGTAGGCGCCTTCGGTGCTGGAGACAAAGATGCAGCGTGCACCAGGAATCGACGCGGCCACGGCGTCCTGGCTGCCGAGACCGTTTTGCAGGAGCAACACGTCAGCCTTGTCGGTCAGGCGATGGGCGACGGCTGCAACCGCGCGTTCAGCGTCGTAGGCTTTGCACGCCACCAGCAGGCGCTGGATGGGTTCATCTGCGCTGACCGTCTGCGCCGGGATGGCAAACCTCTGGCGTTGACCGTTTTCGTTGAGCGCCAGACCGGCTTGCGTGTTGTAGGCCGCCAGTCGGGCCTCGTCGCGCACGATCAGCCGCACCGGCAGACCCGCCCGCGCCAGTCGCGTGGCCCAGAGACTGCCCAGACTGCCCGCGCCCAGAACGTGCCAGCACACGGATTTCAAAAGAAATGACGCCCGATGACGAAGATCTCGGTGCGCAAGGAAAACGAAATCAACATCGCAGGCTCACATGAACGTGGGAAAAGTCTCGTTATAATGACCGGGCTTTCATACCGTCAAGTCAGGCGTGCTCCATCCACATGTTGAGCCGCGCCGTATCAATTGGAGAATCTACATGCCCTCGTTCGACGTAGTGTCCGAACTGGATAAACACGAAGTCACGAATGCCGTCGACAACGCCATCAAAGAGCTGGACCGCCGCTACGACCTCAAAGGCAAGGGCAGCTTCGAGTTCACGGAAAAAGACCTGCTGATCAAGATGACCGCTGAAGAAGGTTTTCAGCTGGAAGCGATGATCGAGATCCTCAAACTGGCCCTGGTCAAGCGCAAGATCGATGTGCAGTGCCTGGAACTGAAAGATCCCTTCGCGTCCGGCAAGGTCATGAAGCAGGAAGCCACCCTCAAGGAAGGCATCGACAAGGAGTTGGCGAAGAGGATCGTCGCTCACATCAAAGAGGCCAAGCTCAAGGTTCAGGCCGCGATTCAAGGCGAGCAAGTGCGCGTTACCGGCAAGAAGCGTGATGACTTGCAAGAAGCAATCGCCGCCCTGCGTGGTCATGAATTCGGCATGCCGCTGCAATTCAACAACTTCCGCGACTGATTCCCCCCGCGATTTGCCCTGCGATTTCATGTTGGCACAGGAACCCGAGGGGTTCCTGTGCGTCCGAATGCAGGTCTCGCTGAAATAACGGGCCCACTCGGCACCGTTGCTTCAGCCTTCCATGTCGCGACCCCGAGGAGAAATAGATGGACTTGGATTTAAACGGCCAGGTAGACCATCTGGTGAAAGCGTCTCAGGCCTGGATCCCGATGGTCATGCAATACGGCAGCAAGGTGCTGCTGGCAGTGGTCGTCCTGCTGGTCGGCTGGTGGCTGATCAATAGACTGACTTCCCGCGTGGGAGCGCTGTTGGCGCTGCGTCACGTCGACCTGGCGTTGCAGGGCTTCATCAGCAGCATCACCAACATCATTCTGAAGATCCTGCTGATCGTCAGCGTTGCCTCGATGATCGGGGTTGAAACCACCTCATTCGTCGCTGCGATCGGTGCGGCGGGTCTGGCCATCGGCCTGGCCTTGCAGGGCAGCCTGGCGAACTTCGCTGGCGGCGTGTTGATTCTGCTGTTCCGTCCGTTTCGCATTGGCGACTGGATTGAAGCGCAGGGTGTATCTGGCACCGTGGACGGGATTCAGATCTTCCACACCGTGTTGCGCACCGGTGACAACAAGACGGTGATCCTGCCCAACGGCAACCTGTCCAACGGCATTATCACCAACACCAACCGCCAGCCGACGCGCAAGATCACCTTTGACGTGGGCATCGACTACGACGCTGACCTCAAGCAGGCGCTGCAAGTGTTGATGGACATGGCGGATGATCCGCGCATCTTGCAGGACCCGGCGCCACAGGCGGTGGTCGCGGCACTGGGCGACAGCTCGATTACCGTGTCCCTGCGTGTGTGGACCAAAACCGGTGATTTCGGTGACGTGTCGAACCGCTTCAACGCGGAAATCCGCGACCGCCTGCGCGCGGCCAACATCGACATCCCGTTCCCGCAACGGGTGATTCGTGTGGTGCAGGACGAGCAGCCCGCAAAGGCGTAACGCTCGATCGCAGAAAACAAAAAGCCCCGACTCGTGAGAGTGCGGGGCTTTTTGTTGAGTGGGTCCGCCATGTTTTGCAGGGCCAAGTGTCGCCATCTGATTGATCGGGTCTCGAATGGCTTTGTGGGAGCCGGCTTGCTGGCGAACCGGGTATGTCCCTCACCATTGCGGGTACCTGACCTACCGCGTTCGCCAGCAAGCCGGCTCCTACAGAATGAGGTTCGCCAGCGCCTTATAGAATTGAATCCGCAGGCTTGGCAGGTTCTTCGCTTTCTTCCGCTTCTTCCCGCGCCTCCCGGCGTGCTTCCTGCGCCCAGTGCAGGGCGATCATGAACAGCGTCGGCACGCCCATCAGCGCGGTTGCCAGGAAGAAGTTGTGATACCCCAGCTTTTCCACCATGACCCCGGAATAACCCCCGATCAGACGCGGCAACAGCAGCATGATCGAGCTGAGCAGCGCGTATTGAGTGGCCGAAAACTTGAGGTTGGTCAGGCTCGACAGGTACGCCACGAACGCCGATGTCGCGAGGCCCGAGCTGAAGTTGTCCAGCGAGATCGTGACGATCAGCATTTTCAGGTTCGGGCCCATGTCGGCCAGCATCAGGAACAGCAGGTTGGTGGCCGCCGACGTGATGCCGCCGATGAACAGGATCGGCAGAATGCCGAAACGCACGATCGCCAGGCCGCCAAACGCCGCGCCGGCCAGCGTCATCACCAGGCCGAAGATCTTGCTGACGCTGGCAATCTGATCCTTGGTGAAACCCTGGTCGATGTAGAACACGTTCGCCATCACGCCCATGACCGTGTCGGACATCCGATACGTCGCAATCAGGCCCAACAGCAGAAAGGCCTGCCAGCGATAACGCAGGATGAAGTCGTTGATCGGCGTCAGCACCGGCGCCAGACCGCGGCGGCCCATGGACGACAGGCAGGCCACGGTGAGCAGTGTGTAGAGAATCGCGCGCAGGAAAGCGCGGTCTTCCATCAGCAGGTCTTTCCAGGTCGTCCCCTGAAACAGCACGCTGGCGAAATCGGTGTTGTACAGCTGGGTGAACATGGCCGGCACCGAGACCAGCAGAATGATCAGCACGAACACCGAGGCCAGTTGATGGGCGAAGCCGTAGCGTACGGCTGACAGCTGGGTACGGATCGGCACGGACGGCTCACGCATGATCAGGCTGGTGATCAGCGCCGGCACCATGAGCAGGCCGAACAGCACGTACGTGCCGGCCCAGGCCGAGTGTTTGTAGGCGAAGCCGGTCGAACCGAAGCCTTCGGCGAAGTACAACGCGCCGGCAGTGGCGAGGAGGGCGGCGACGCGATAGCCGGCCATGTAGCTGGCGGCGAGGGTCGCTTGCTGGCTGTCGCTGGCGATTTCCAGGCGGTAAGCGTCGATGGCGATGTCTTGGGTCGCGGATGAAAACGCGACCAGCACCGCAATCGCAATCAACCACGACAGATGCTGCTGCGGATCACAGAACCCCATGCCGATCAGGCCCAGGGTCACCAGCGATTGCGAAAGCACCAGCCATGAGCGACGTCGGCCGAGCCGGCCCAACAACGGCAGGCTCCATTGATCGAGCAGCGGCGACCAGACCCACTTAAAGGCATAGGCCAGACCGATCAGGCTGGCGTAGCCAATGGTTTCACGCGCGACGCCGGCTTCACGCAGCCAGACTGAAAGCGTTGAGAACACCAACATGTAGGGCATGCCCGCGGCAAAGCCGAGCAACAGGAGCACAAACGTGGAGGGGCTGGCATATGCGGCGAGCGCGGCGCGCCAGGTTTTGCGGGGCATGGGCTGGAATCTGCCTCAGGTTACGTAAACAAAGCGCGCACTCTAACCGTTGTGCTCTGTCGGGCGCCAGCCATGACGCTGCATATCCACACGATTGTTACGGATGGTCACGCCCTCGGCTCGCAGACGGGCGCGTTGCTCCTCCCCGGACAGGGTTTCAGGCGCCAGGCTGATGCGCCCGCCGGCACCAATCACCCGGTGCCAGGGCAGGGTGCTGCCGTCCGGCAACTGGCTCAAGGCTCTGCCAACGAAGCGCGCCGCTCGTCCCAAACCGGCCAGCTCGGCCAGTTGCCCATAACTGACCACTTTGCCTTCCGGTACTTGATGCAACGTAAGGTATAACGCCGTGCGACGTGCCTCTGCAGGTGAGAGACCGGCAGGGTCGTCGTGCGCGGAAGATTGTTCGATCACGCTTTCGTTCCTGTAAAAGGGATGAACGGGAATTTTCGATAAGGAACTAGGGAAACTTCCTACTGTCAGTGATACCTGTGTCGGCGGTCTGCCGATTGCCCAGACGTTGTCCATCCGGATAATGCCCGATTTTCCTCGAACCAGAGCCTTGTCGTTGCTTATGTTGTCCAGAACCCTGTTGTGCGTTGCTATTGCCAGTGCTTCTACCCCATTGCTCGCCGACACCGTCTGGTTGAAAAACGGTGACAAGATGACGGGGACCATCAAGTTCTTCGACGGCGGCAAGCTGCTGATCAACACCAAATATGCAGGCGACGTCCCGCTGGACTGGAAGGAAATCAAGACGCTGGAAAGTGATCAGCACCTTCTGGTGAAGCAGGACGCCACCACCGGCGAAGTGTCCAAGTCGCTGCAGCCGGCCGAAGACGGCAAGGTCACGCTGGCCAACGGCGATGCGCCGAAGACGATTGAGCTGGCGAGCATCCAGCAGATCATCAAGCCCAAGCCTGTGGTCACCGATCTGGTCTGGAAGGGCAACGTCGATGCTGCACTGGACTTCCAGCGCGCCGAGAACGACACCGATGATTACAACATCGCCTTCAAGACCTCCGCGACCCATGGCCAGTGGCGCCACAACGCCAAGGGCGAGTACAACCGCGAGTCCCAGGACAGCCTGACCACCACCAATAACTGGGACGCCGAATACTCGGTCGACCGGTTCTTCACGGACAAGTGGTTCTGGGACGGTCGTATCACCTACAAGCGCGACACCATCGAAGACCTGGCCCGTCAGCGCACTGTCGGTACCGGTCCGGGCTACCAGTTCTGGGATGACGAACTGGGCGCGTTCAAGATTGGCGCGCTGCTTAACCGCACCGATTTCGAATATTCCAACGGCGAGAAGGACAACTTCTATTCCGTGTCCGGCACCTGGGACTACAACCGCTACCTGATCGGCAAGAAAGTCGAGTTCTTCACCAACGGCGAAGTCGGCAAGCCTATCAGTGGCGTGGCTGACTACAGCCTTGAGACGGAAGTGGGCCTGCGTTACAAAGTCACCGAATGGGCGTCCCTCAATCTCAAGGCCGAGAAGGACATCATCAGCGGCTCTGACAACGGCGACCTGGACAAGACCCGCTACACCGCCGGCTTTGGTGTTTCCTGGTAAGAGCCGTCTTATCAGCACTTGAGCGTGCGCAGATCATTCCCTGATCTGCGCACGCCGGCTGGCTTCCGTTTTAACGCATTATCTTTTACGCGAACCCTCCGCAAAATCGTCACCCCCGCTCAATCTGGCACCTTCCGACGATAACGATTATCGTGTGGCATGCGTCGCCGTCTGCTGCTTCGCGTCCCTCGATGCCTTCGTTTTACTGTTCAGGAGCACCACATGAGCGCCAGCGCCAACCGGCAAGCACGAGCCTTGCTGCTTAAGGAATACCGTGGCGTGTTGTCGACCCATTCCAAGTCGATGCCCGGCTACCCGTTTGGCTCGGTGGTGCCTTATTGCCTGGACGACCAGGGCCGTCCGCTGATCCTCATCAGCCGCATCGCGCAACACACCCACAACCTGCAACTCGACGCCAAATGCTCTTTGCTGGTGGGCGAGCGCGGCGCCGAAGATGTGCAGGCAGTCGGTCGCGTCACACTGATGGCCGAGGCCGAGAAGATCAGCGACGCGGCCCGGGTAGACGCCGCCGCTCAGCGCTACTACCGCTATTTCCCGGAATCTGAGAGTTACCACAGCGCCCATGATTTTGATTTCTGGGTGCTGAAACCGGTGCGCTATCGCTTTATCGGCGGCTTTGGGGCGATTCACTGGCTGGACGACGCGGCGCTGGCGAATCCATTTGCCGGGTCGGCGGAGATCAGCATGGTCGAGCACATGAACGCTGACCACGCCAAAGCCATTGCCCACTACGTCGAACTGGCCGGTTTGCCAAAGACCGAGCCTGCTACGCTGGTGGGCATCGACAGCGAGGGCATGCACTTGCGCGTGGGTCAAAGTCTGCACTGGTTAGCCTTCGCTGAGCCCTGTAATACGCCGACACACGTCCGCCAGGCCTTGGTGCAACTGGCTCACGCTGAAAAATGGCCCGCACGTGAACACGCCGAGGCTTGAATTAACGACTTTGCGACTTCACGTAAGGTCTACTGGAAGCCTTCTTCCGTTTAGGAACTCACTTTGATGCGCGTTTTTCTTCTGCTTTTATTGCTTTTTCCGGTGCTCGAGCTGTTCGTGCTGGTGAAAGTCGGGATGTCGATCGGCTTCCTGCCGACCTTCCTGCTCGTCGTTGCCGGGTCGATGCTCGGTGTTTTCGTGGTGCGGATTGCCGGCGTGGCCACCGCGCTGAGTGCCCGGCAGAGTCTGGCCCGTGGCGAACTCCCGGCGCAGCAGATGCTCGACGGTTTGATGATGACCATCGGCGGTGGTTTGCTCGTGCTGCCTGGTTTTATCAGTGACGTGCTGGGCCTGCTGTTCCTGATGCCGTTTACCCGCCGCCTGATCGTCGGCAAGGTGCGCAACCGCGCCGAAGCCCAGGCCGCGCGCCAGCGTGCGTTTGCCGAGAACATGCATGCGGCGAATTCGGCGGGTTCCATGCACCCCGGTGCTGCCCGTCCTGAAGCACGCCGCCCTGAGGTCATCGAGGGTGAAGTTATCGAGGGCGAATTCGAGCCACTGGATAAAAAGTGATTCAACGCCACCACGACACGGCACCTGCGGGTGCCGTGTCTGTTTTCGCGACCCCACTTCCTTCAAAAAATTTCTGGGGTCAGCCTTGAATTCGGCTTGCTCGCCCTTATGTATGGGTCACCGCAAGGTTTCTGGCGCGTTTCGTCAGACCGTATTCTGCGGTTCGCTCGCGAACCGTAACCGGCAAGCCCGGATGTTTTAACCCGCCGGTGTTCGCACCGGGCGTTTAAAAACCATAATTAGGAGATCGACAATGAAGCTTCGTCCTCTGCATGACCGCGTCGTAATCCGTCGCAGCGAAGAAGAAACAAAAACTGCTGGCGGTATCGTGCTGCCTGGTTCGGCTGCTGAAAAACCTAACCGTGGCGAAATCCTCGCTGTCGGCAACGGTCGCATCCTGGACAACGGTGAAGTACGCGCGCTGGCCGTGAAAGTGGGTGACAAAGTGGTGTTCGGCCCTTACTCCGGCAGCAACACTGTGAAAGTAGACGGCGAAGACCTGCTGGTGATGAGCGAGAACGAAATTCTCGCGGTCGTCGAAGGCTGAGTTGATACCCCATTTCCCGTTACTACAAAAGTATTTAAGGAATAACGATCATGGCTGCTAAAGAAGTTAAATTCGGCGATGCTGGCCGTAAAAAAATGCTGGCTGGTGTCAACGTCCTGGCCGACGCAGTAAAAGCAACCCTGGGCCCAAAAGGCCGTAACGTCATCATCGAAAAAAGCTTCGGCGCTCCGCTGATCACCAAAGACGGTGTGTCGGTCGCCAAAGAGATCGAGCTGAAAGACCGTTTTGAAAACATGGGCGCGCAGCTGGTCAAAGACGTTGCTTCCCGTGCGAACGATGACGCTGGCGACGGTACCACCACCGCCACCGTTCTGGCTCAAGCCATCGTCAACGAAGGCCTGAAAGCCGTCGCTGCCGGCATGAACCCGATGGACCTGAAGCGCGGCATCGACAAGGCGACCATCGCCATTGTTGCCGAGCTGAAGAAGCTGTCCAAGCCGTGCACCGACACCAAGGCAATTGCCCAGGTCGGCACCATCTCGGCCAACTCGGACAATTCCATCGGCGACATCATTGCCGAAGCCATGGAAAAAGTGACCAAAGACGGCGTTATCACCGTTGAAGAAGGTTCGGGTCTGGAGAACGAGCTGTCTGTTGTTGAAGGCATGCAGTTTGACCGTGGCTACCTGTCCCCGTACTTCATCAACAAGCCGGACACCATGGTTGCCGAGCTGGACAGCCCGCTGCTGCTGCTGGTTGACAAGAAGATCTCCAACATCCGCGAAATGCTGCCCGTTCTGGAAGCCGTTGCGAAAGCTGGCCGTCCTTTGCTGATCGTGGCAGAAGACGTTGAAGGCGAAGCGCTGGCGACTCTGGTCGTGAACAACATGCGCGGTATCGTGAAAGTTGCAGCGGTCAAGGCCCCTGGCTTCGGCGACCGTCGCAAGGCCATGCTGCAGGACATCGCCGTTCTGACTGGCGGTACCGTTATCTCGGAAGAGATCGGCCTGAGCCTGGAAACCGCTACCCTGGAACACCTGGGTAATGCCAAGCGCGTTATCTTGAACAAAGAAAACACCACGATCATCGACGGTGCTGGCGTTCGTGCCGACATCGACGGTCGTATCGCGCAGATCCGTCAGCAGATCGGCGACACGTCTTCGGACTACGACAAAGAAAAACTGCAAGAGCGTCTGGCCAAGTTGTCGGGCGGCGTTGCAGTGATCAAGGTCGGTGCTGGTTCCGAAGTTGAGATGAAAGAGAAGAAAGCCCGCGTTGAAGACGCCCTGCACGCAACCCGTGCAGCCGTTGAAGAAGGCGTGGTGCCTGGCGGTGGCGTTGCTCTGGTTCGTTCGCTGCAGGCGATCTCCGAACTGCGTGGCGACAACGCTGATCAGGACGTCGGTATCGCTCTGCTGCGTCGTGCGGTTGAAGCGCCTCTGCGTCAGATCGTGGCGAACTCGGGCGACGAGCCTAGCGTTGTGGTCGACAAGGTCAAGCAGGGTACTGGTAACTACGGTTACAACGCCGCGAGCGGCGAGTACGGCGATATGATCGAGATGGGTATTCTCGATCCGGCCAAGGTGACGCGTTCTGCTCTGCAGGCTGCTTCGTCGATCGCCAGTCTGATGATCACCACTGAGGCGATGATCGCTGATGTGGCTGATGAGAAGGCTGCTGGTGGCGGTATGCCTGATATGGGCGGCATGGGTGGTATGGGCGGCATGATGTAAGCCAGCCGTACCCCGATGTAGAAAAAACCCCGCTTAGGCGGGGTTTTTTTATGGGCGCGGTTTGGGTCTTGTGTCTCTTCAAATCCATTACCCGTGGCGCCGCTGATTCACCTTTCCGCCCTTACGGCGGGTCACTTTTTCCAAGAGCCGAAAAAGTAACCAAAAAGGCCCTGCTCCTGGTTTGGCCCCTCCTGCGTCGGGGTTCCTTCACTCCGGTCTCGCTCCGTGGGCCCGCGCCGAACGGGCATCCATGCCCTGACGGCGCTCTCGCCGCATCCATGCGGCTCGGCCCACTGCGCGAGACCTGCGTTCAGCCTGCACCCAAGTCGCGTTTTGTGTCGTCTGGGCTTTTTGTGTACGAAGATCAAAAGCGCGTTTAAGCAGATCAAAGGCAGATGCACATCAACGGCTTCACGGCTAAAGCCGGTCTCAGTGAGTGAATGCATTCCTCTGTAGGAGCCGGCTTGCTGGCGAATGCAACGCGTCAGGCCACACTTTCGTGGCTGACCCACCGCGTTCGCCAGCAAGCCGGCTCCTACATATTGGCCGTGCCCGGATGAGAGCGATCTGGATCGTGCCCACGCTCTGCGTGGGCATGCATCCCGTGACGCTCTGCGTCACTTTGGAAGCGATTACCCTGAAACCACTTCTCCATTCACCGCCACGTCCTTCTTCTTCGCCGGCCGGTACAGCACGAAGTAATACGCCCCCAGACAAAGCAGCCAGCAGAACACCGCTGTCCAGATGTTGTGGGAGAAGAAGTGCGCCCCTTGAAGCATTCGGCCGATGGAGAAGACGGTGCCCAGGCCCGCCGCGAAGATCAGGCCTGCTTTGGCCAGGCGGGGTTTGCGGTCGCGGAAGACGAAGAACAGGGCGAACAAGGTGAAGCCCGTCGCGGCATGACCGCCGGGCCAGCAGCGGCCGGGTTTGTCGGTTTGCGGGCGGGGGCTGAGGAGTTCGCTGTAGGTTTCCTGGCCGCCGAATTCTTTCAGGCTCCACGGGCATTGCACCGATGTCACGACTTTTACCGGCGTGACGAAGCTGGTGGACAACGCCATCGACAGCACCATGCAGCCCAGTTCACGTTTCCAGGGCTTCAGCACGCTGACAAAGAACGAGGCGATGAAGCTGACGAAGGACAGCACGCCGATGGCGATGACGGCCTGTTTGGCGCGGTCGTGCAGCACGTCCTCAAGAAAGAAGCTGTGCCGCCCGATGAACTCGCCCGCCACCGGGTCATAGGCCAGTTTGGCGATGTCCATGTCCAGCGAGGTCAATTCCAGCAATATCAGGACCAGGGCGGTCACGGCCGGGATGCCAAGGTAAATCCAGAAATTGATCGGGCGTGAGGCGGGCCGTGCGAGTGCGTGTGACATGGCAAATCCCGTGTAGTGGGCGAGGGAGAGCGGGGAGTATACAGAGCCGGAGCGGTGCGAAGTCTGAGCAGAACGCTGTCGCGGCGCCGTGAACCGCGAGTGAAAAAAACGTTATGCACGTCGGTGCTGGCCCTTGAGCGCGCATCGCCGTAAGCTGCCGCCAACTCTGACCTTGTTGAGCGGCATCTCGCGCCGTGTCCCGGGTCTCGCCACGCCGCATAGGGAGAAACACGCCATGAGAATTCTGCTGGTTGAAGACAACCGCGACATTCTGGCAAACCTCGCCGATTACCTCGGCTTGAAGGGTTACACGGTCGATTGCGCGCAAGACGGTCTGTCTGGCCTGCACCTGGCGGCCACCGAGCATTACGACTTGATCGTGCTCGATATCATGCTGCCCGGCATCGACGGCTACACCCTGTGCAAGCGCCTGCGTGAAGACGCGCGTCGCGACACGCCGGTGATCATGCTCACGGCCCGAGACCAGCTTGACGACCGGCTGCAAGGGTTTCGCTCCGGTGCGGACGACTACCTGCTCAAGCCGTTCGCGCTGTCGGAACTGGCGGCGCGCATCGAGGCTGTATTGCGTCGTGCCCAAGGCGGCGGGCGGCGTACCCTGCAGGTGGCCGATCTGATCTACGACCTGGATACCCTTGAAGTGACCCGCGAAGGGCGTCTGCTCAAACTTAACCCGGTTGGCCTTAAGTTGCTCGCGGTATTGATGCAGAAGAGCCCTCACGTGCTGCGTCGTGAAGTCCTGGAAGAAGCGCTGTGGGGCGATGATTGCCCGGACAGCGATAGCTTGCGCAGCCATGTTCACCAATTGCGTCAGGTGATCGACAAGCCGTTCGCCAAGCCGCTGTTGCAGACCGTCCACGGTGTCGGATACCGCCTCGCCGAGGGGCGTGATGGAGTTTAAGCAGAGCCTCGCCCAACGAATCATCATCGCCTTCGCCCTGATGAGTGCGTTGGTTGCCGGGTGCTTCGCCATGGGCATTGTCGCGACGGTGCACCTGGTCGAAGAAAAGCTGATTTCGGCCGGATTGGGCGGCGACCTGACGCGTCTGCTGCTGATGGACAGCGTCAACGACTGGAACCATCGCCCGGAACCGGATCAGCTGTTTTACTTCAGCGGCGGCCCGGGGGATTTCGAGCTGCCGAAGGATCTGCGTCATCTGGAGCCGGGCTTTCACGAAGTCTTTCGCGGGCCGTTGTCCTATCACGCCATGGTTGAGATCGTCGACGGTCGCCACTACGTCCTGCTCCAGGATCAAAGCGATTTCGAAGAGCGTGAGCGCGTGCTGTTCGCCGTCGTGCTGGTGGGTTTTGTCCTGGCCCTGGCGCTGGCGGTCTTTCTCGGCTGGATACTGGCGCGTCGGGTGATGGCGCCGGTGGTGCGCCTGGCGCGGCAGGTGCGTCATCGCGATCAGTTGCTCGGCCTCGCGCCGCCCCTGGCCCCTGATTACGCCGCTGACGAAGTGGGTGAGCTGGCCGTGGCCTTCGACGCCACACTGGGCCGTCTGCGTGATGCCCTGAACCGCGAACGGATGTTCACCAGCGACGTCAGCCACGAGCTGCGCACGCCCTTGATGGTACTGGCGAGCTCCTGTGAGCTGCTGCTGGAAAACCCGGCGCTGGACCAGCGCGCACGGGCCCAGGTCGAACGCGTGGCGCGGGCGTGCGAGGAGATGCGCGATCTGGTGCAAACCTTCCTGATGCTGGCCCGCACTCAACGGGACGATCTTGCCCTGCATCCGCAACTGACGCTGCAAGGTGCCGCCCAACAGCTGATCAGCCTGTGGCGCGAACCGATCGAACGCAAAGGGCTGACCCTGGAATACCTGCCCGGCGAGCCATCCGAAACTGCCTACAACGCCACCTTTCTCTATGCCGTGATGGGCAACTTGCTGCGCAACGCGTTGCACTACACCGACACCGGCTTTATCCGCCTGACGCTGCGTGAAGGCGGGTTCATGGTTGAGGATTCCGGCGTGGGTATCCCGGAAGAAAAACGTGAGGCGATGTTTCAGCCGTTCGTGCGCGGCACCGAGCAACGGGGCGAAGGTTTGGGCCTGGGACTGTCGTTGGTGCAGCGAATCTGCGAAAACCAGGGGTGGTCGGTGAGCCTGGACACCATGGAGCCCAACGGCTGTAGATTCAGCGTGGACATGGGGTTGCGGCCTGCCAGGGAGCCAATTCGGTTGCCGTCGACGAATGTATCCCCTGTGTAAAAGTGCTGAAGTTCATCGGGATATGGCCGTATGCTGGCCCTAAGTCCTTGAAAAATCTCGTAACATAACTTCACTTTTTCGTACGTTTTTTTCACATTCATGTGACCTGAGCGTGACGGTCCGCTGCCTAGTTTGGCCATCTCAATTCAGGAGATGCAGTCATGAGCAAGCGGATCGAGCTGGATTTTTCACGTAAATACGACGACGAACACGCTAAAAGGTATTTGCGCAAACACAACGATGGATTGGCCAGACGCTTGTCGGATCGCCGGGATAAACAACTGGCTCGACGCGCGCTGGCGTTGGCGGGCGAACCGGGTCTGGTGCTGGACCTGCCCTGTGGCGCCGGACGTTTCTGGCCGGTGCTGGCCGAGAAAGCCAACCGGGTGATCATCGGGGCGGACAACTCGGCATCGATGGTCAAGATTGCCTGCGAGTCGCAACCTGCCGAGGTCGTCAAGCGGGTCCAGCCGTTGCAGACATCGGCGTTTGCCATCGAGATGCCGGACAACGCCGTCGACAGCATCTTCTGTATGCGCTTGATGCACCACATCGGCAAGCCGGAAGACCGCGCCGTGCTGCTGAAGGAGTTTCATCGGGTGAGCCGGGACAGCGTGATCGTGTCGCTGTGGGTGGATGGCAATTTCAAGGCCTGGAAGCGACGCCGCGCCGAAGGGTCGCGACCCAAACATGATTACCAGAACCGCTTCGTGCTGCCGGTTGCGACCGTTGAAGCCGAATTTGAACAGGCAGGGTTTCGGATTCAGGAGCGCCTGGATTTCCTGCCGATGTACGCCATGTGGCGTGTGTATCTATTACGTAAGAGGTAAGAACAGGATGGCCGTGGATTTCGCAACAGAGTTAGCCGTTCCTGCCAAGGACCGCTTCGCCTATTTCTGGAACACGCGAGGCGAATGGGTGGAAGAGCCCAACGTGCGCCGTGGCGGTGAAAGTGGCGTGCAGCGTGTCGTCTCGGAAAACGGTCGGCTGCTGTATGTGAAGCGCCAGACCGGCCATATCTATCGCAGCTGGCTGCACCCGTTTGGCCGTCCGACCGTGCTGCGTGAGCGCGATGCCCTCGAAGGCCTCCGTCAGCTCGACGTCAATGTGCCGCGCATGGTGTTCTGCGGTGCCGAGCGCGATGAGAACAACGAATGGCGCGCATTGCTGGTCACGGCGTCGCTGGACGGTTTCGACGAATTCGAAAACTGGCTGCGTGCCGGCGGTCGCGAGCAGCACGGCGAAGCGGTCTACGAGCAGATGCTGCAGGAAATCGCCGGCAATCTGGCCCGTATGCACAAGGGTCGCTGGCAGCACAGCTGCATTTACATCAAGCACGTCTTTGTTCGCGTTGTGGGCGAGGGTGCCAATGCCAAGGCTGAAGTCGCGCTGCTCGATCTCGAGAAATGCCGCCAGCGCCTCACCTCCTATGCCGCCGCACAGCACGACATGAAACAGCTGCGTCGCCACTCGTCGTTTCAGCCAGCAGACTGGACCAAGCTGGTCTACTTTTACGAGACCGCGTTTGGCAGGCCCATCAAAGGTTTACAGCGATGAAGTTAGAAATGGCGCGAGGTTTGTTTTTGGTCGGGGCATTGGGAGTGACGTCCATCGCTTTGGCCGCCTGGGATCAGCCCGGGCCGAAGATTTTGAGCGCGGTGCATGGCGAAGGCCATTGCCCGCTGCCTCGGGTGGCCAGGATGTCTGACACGGCCCGGCCCGATCATGATCTGCTCCTGTTGATGTTCGGCCTGGCCCAGGGGAGTGGACCGCAAGGCTGATTTCTTTCTGCTGCATTGACCAAAAGGCCCCGAAAAATCGGGGCCTTTTTTGTTGCTGCCGGAAGTGTCAGTGCTTGGCGCGCCTCCTGTACTCAGGGCATCGGCTTGATGGGATCTATCGGCTTGATGTGATCTGTCGGCGTGATGTGATCTGTAGGAGCCGGCTTGCTGGCGAACCGGTTACGACAAACGCCGACGATGTATCTGGACGGTCGCGTTCGCCAGCAAGCCGGCTCCTACAGATCTGTGTCAGGCTTCGGCATTCGTGGCGGCAATCGCGTTGCCATCGGCATCAGGCCGCGCCTCATCGCGCCTAGCCAGCAGCGTATACACGCACGGCAGCACAAACAGCGTGAACAACGTCCCCACCGACATGCCCGTGGCAATCACCAATCCGATGTCGAACCGGCTGACTGCGCCCGCGCCCGTCGCGAGAATCAGCGGCACCATGCCGAACACCATCGCGGCGGTGGTCATCAACACGGGACGCAAGCGTATCGCCGCTGCCTCTTCGACCGCTTCCCGCGCAGTCAGGCCCTTGTCGCGGCGTAGCTGATTGGCGAATTCGACGATCAGAATGCCGTGCTTGCTGATCAGCCCGATCAACGTGACCAGACCCACCTGCGTGTAGATATTCAGCGACGAGATGCCGAGGAACAGCGGAATCAGCGCGCCGCAGATCGACAACGGCACTGTCACCAGAATCACCAGCGGATCGCGGAAGCTCTCGAACTGCGCGGCCAGCACCAGAAAGATGATCGCCAGGGCCAGGCCGAACGTCACCCACAGCGCATTGCCTTCCTGCACGTACTGGCGGGAAGCGCCGGCGTAATCATAGGCAAAACCCGGCGGCGACTCTTCGATGGCGATCTGTTTCACCAACTCAATCGCCTCAGCCTGGCTCACCAGCGGGAAGCCGGAAATGATCGCCGAGTTGAGCTGCTGGAACTGGTTGAGCTGCCGGGGCCTGGCCCGATCGCTGACAGTGATCAGCGTCGACAACGGCAGCATCTTGCCGTCGGCGTTCTTGACGTAGTAATTCGAGAGCCAGGCCGGGTTGTCGCGGTAGGCCCGCTCAACCTGCGCGATGACCTTGTAACTGCGCCCGTCGATGGTGAAACGGTTGATTTCCGCCTCGCCGAGGAGCGTCGCCAGACTGCCGCCAAGGTCCTGCATTGACACGCCCATCTGCGCGGCTTTGGCGCGGTCGATGTCGACCACCACCTCCGGTTTGTCGAAGGCCAGGTCAACGTCCAGAAACGCGAACTTGCCCGATTCGGCGGCGCGTTTTTTGATGCGATCTGTCACCTCCAGCAGCGCGGCGTAGTCGCCCGGTGTATTGATCACGAACTGAAACGGCAGGCCCTCACCGGTGCCGGGCAACGACGGCAGGTTGAAGCCGAACACCTGCAGCCCGGTGATGCCATTGAGCTTGGCCTGCACCTCGGGCAGTAACTCCATTTGCGTGCGGCTGCGCTCATCCCATGGCTTGAGCAGGAACCCGCCGACGCCTGTCTGCACCCCATTGAAACCGTTGATCTGGAACGAGGAGTAGTACTCCGGGAACGCTTTGAAAATGCTGATGAATTGGTCAGTGTATTTATTCATGTAATCGAGGTTGGTCGGCTGCGGCGCAGTGGCCATCATGAAGATGATGCCCTGGTCCTCGTCCGGCGCCAGTTGCGATTGGCTCAGCTTGAGAAACACCGGAATCAGGCACAGCACCAGCACCGCAAACACGATGACCACCGGCCGCGTATTCAGCGTGCCATGGAGGACGCGCTGATAACGGCCTTTCAGGCTCTCGAAGGCGTGATCGAGCTTGTGCGCCAGGCCGCTGGGATTCTCTTCCCGGCGCAGGAGCACGGCGCACATCATCGGCGACAGGGTCAGCGCAACGATCCCGGAAATCACCACCGCACCGGCCAGCGTCAGCGCGAATTCCTTGAACAGCGCGCCGGTCAGTCCCTCCAGAAAACCGATGGGTGCATACACCGCTGCCAGCGTGATCGTCATCGACACCACCGGCATGGCGATCTCGCGAGCACCCTCGATCGCAGCATTGAACGGCGTCTTGCCTTCCTCGATGTGCCGGTGAATGTTCTCCACCACCACGATGGCGTCGTCCACCACCAGCCCGATGGCCAGCACCATCGCCAGCAGCGTCAGCAAATTGATCGAATAGCCCATCAACTGCATGAAGAACAGCACGCCGATCATCGACAGCGGGATGGTGATCACCGGGATCAGCACCGAACGCAGGGCGCCCAGGAACAGGAACACCACGACGATAACGATAAGCACCGCTTCGATCAGGGTTTTCACCACTTCATGGATCGAGGCCTGAATGAACAGCGTGGCGTCATAGGCGATGGACGCCTTGAGGCTCGGCGGTAACTGGGCTTCCAGCTCTGGCAGGATGCGCCGCACTTCCTTGATCACGTCCAGCGGATTCGAGCTGGGCGTGCCCTTGATGCCGATGTACACCGACGGCGTGCCGTCGAACGAGCTGACCGTGTCGTAGTTCTCGGCGCCCATTTCCACCCGCGCCACATCGCCCAGCAGCACGCGGCTGTCGCCCACGGTCTTGAGCGGGATGGCCGCGAAGGTCTCGGGGGATTTCAGGTCGGTGCTGGCGTTGACGCTGGTGACCACGTACTCGCCCTTCACCTCGCCCGCCGCGGACAGGAAGTTGTACTTGCGCACGGCTTCGGTGACGTCGTTGGCGGTCAGGCCGAAACCGGCGAGCTTCACCGGATCGAGCCACAGGCGCATGGCGAATACCTGATTGCCCAGAATCTCCGCTTCGGCCATGCCCGGCAGCGTCGCCAGCTTCGGCTGAATGACCCGGGACAGGTAATCGGTGATCTGCGGGTTGCTTAGCTCGGCGCTGTAGAAGCTGATGTACATCAGCGCCGACGCGTCAGCGGCTTCCTTGCTCAGCACCGGGTCTTCGGCGTCCTGGGGCAGCTTGTTCTTGACCTCGTTGGCCTTGGCCAGCAGCTCGGTGTAGAGACGGTCACTGTTGGAGCCGATGCGCGCATAAATGGAAATGACCGAGAAGTTCTGCCGGCTGACCGAGGTCATGTAGTCGATGCCCTCGGCGCTCGCCAGACTCTGCTGCAGGGGCTGAGTGATGTAGCCCTGAATGGTTTCGGCGTTGGCGCCGGGGTACGCCGTGGTCACCGTGATCAGGGCGTTTTCCATCTGCGGATACTGGCGGATGGTCAGCTTGCTGAACGCCTGAAAACCCAGCAGCACGATCAGCAGGCTGATCACGCTGGCGAGCACCGGGCGACGGATGAACGGGTCTGTAAAGGCCATGATCGATTCCTTGATCAGTCAGCTTTTGGCTGACTGTCCTGCGCCGCCGGAGTGGTTTTAGCCGCTGTCGCCGGGTCAGCCGCGATGGCTACGGCGGCGCCGTTATCCAGTTTCAGCTGGCCGCCGGTGACCACTTGCTCGCCGGTTTTCAATCCTTTGCTGATAATCACCAGCCCGCCCCGACGCTCGCCGGTCTCAACGAAGCGTCGCTCGACCATGAGCTGAGGCTCGCCCTTGCTGTTCTTTTCCGGCTGGCCGTCGGCGGTCTTTTTCGGCACGACGACGTAGACCGAGTTGCCGTACAGCGTGTAGGTGATCGTGCTTTCCGGCAGCACCAATTGCGGCGTGTCCTGCCCGAGCAGCACCTGCAGGCTGGTGAACATGCCGGGCAGCAGTTGGCTGTCGGGGTTGGGCAGGGTGGCGCGAATGAGCACGTTGCGGGTGGTGTCTTCGACCTTGGGGTTGATGGCGCTGATACGCGCAGTGAATACGCGCTCCGGGTAGGCCGCGACACTCACCTGCACCTGTTGGCCGAGGGCCAGTTTCGGCAGCATCTGCTCCGGCACGAAGAAGTCGGCGTACAGGCTGGTCAGGTCCTGGAGCGTGGCGATTACCGTGCCGCTGGCAAGATAGTCGCCAACGTCGACCTGACGAATACCGATGGTGCCGCTGAAGGGCGCAAGAATGCGCTTCTTCGCCAGCGAGGCATTCAGTTGTGCGACGGTGGCAGCGGCTTTCTTCTGCGTGGCGGCGAGCTTGTCGAAGTCGCCACGGGAAATGGCCGACTCGCCCACCAGTTTACTGCCGCGTCCATACTCCACCTGCGCCAGACCGAGGTCCGCTTCGGCAGTGCCAAGGAGGGCTTTCTCAACATCGCTGTCGAGCTGCAGCAGCGGCTGACCGACCTTGACCTTCTGGCCGGACTCGAACTGCACGGCCTTGACCGTGCCCGCGATTTCCAGCGACAGATCCACGCCCTGAGATGCCTTGAGCGTGCCGATGGCGGGCAGACGGTTCTGCCACGGCCGCTCCTCGACAACGGCCACCGCGACATTGATCGGCGGCTTCGGCGCCGTGAATTGCTGTATCTGCTGATAGACCGAAAACGCCTTGTACCCGCCCAGGGCCAACACCACGAGCAGGACAATGCCCAACATGATCAACATGCGGCGACGCAACATATTCCACTTCCTTGGAAAACCGATGAATCAGGCGAGCACGTTAGTCGTGTCGCGGTTTGGTTGCCAGTGGCAGTGAGCAGGACTTCCATTCCCGATCAAACCAAATGCAAATGGTTGTCCCACAACCCCGCCGGTAGCTCCAGCGGCTTGGCGACCAGCACTGCCTCGCGGCAGTCATAGAATCGGCAGCGCCCTTGTCCCGAGGTCACGACAAAGCCGTTCGCCACCGCACCCACGCCGGCGCAGTCAGGCAGCGGTGCGTCGAGCTTCAGCGCGCCGCTGTCCAGGTCCCAGATGAAGAAGCGGTTGCCCCTCGGCGCGGTCAGTGCCACCAGCCGCAGGTCGTTGTGGATGGCGACGCTGGCGGTGTAGTGCGCCATCGCCTGCAGCTGTTGCTCGGCCACCGGGAATGCCTGAAACGGCTGGCCCGGCCGCTTGATGGCGAGCAGCTCGGCGGATTCGTGGGAAGGCCCCATGAACTGCTGCCCCGCGACGATGGTGCCGTCGCTGGCGATCGCCATATGCCGCACGCTGTTCATCTGCTGCGACAACGTCTCTTTGCTCAGCAGCGTGCCATCGCGCTGCATCAGCACCAGACTGGGCTCCATGGCGTCGAGGTTCATCTCGACACGGCTCTCGGCCTCGGTGCGGATGCCGCCGTTGGCGACTGCGAGGGTCTCGCCGTCCGGCATCCATGACACTTGGTGGGGGCCTACGCCGTGGGTGGAAATCTCCCTGGTGCGCTGCAGCCGCTCATCCACAAATCGATACACGCCCAGTAGTCCACGGCCCGGTTCCGTCGTGTCGTTTTCGGTGGCGTACAGCCATTCGCCGTCCTTGTGAATGACCGCGTGGCCGTAGAAGTGCCGGTGGGGTTGCGAGGTGATGGTCTGCAGCAGTCGACCGTCGCGCAGGTCGATCAGGTAACTCTCGGTCCCCGGCCGGCGCGCGACGAACAGCGCGATCGGCAGGTTCGGGTGATTGATGATGTCGTGACAACGTTGAGCGACGGCGGTGGCAAATACCTGCGTGCCGTCGACGCGATAGCCCACGGCGAAGTGCTGGCCGTTGCCATCGTCCCGGGCGGACAGCAGCAGCGGGCTTTCGCCTTTTTTCGCGAACAGCGTCCAGCCGCCAAACGTGACGGCGCTGAGCAGCAGGCTGCCCAGACCCAGAGCCTGACGTCGCAACATATCAGTCACCATCATTGGCGTTAAAACCCAATTGAATGCCCAACGCTTTGGCCAGCTCGCCTTCGTGCAGGCGATGAACCACATTGAGGCTGTCGTAGAAGGCGTTGAGCTGCTGACGGCCTTCTTCGGTAGCCAGCAGATCCCCGAGCGGCGGTTTCAACGCGGCCAACTGCCGATTGCTCTCGGCGTAGGCGGCGTCGATCTTGTCGGCCAAAGGCTTCTGCTCCTTGGGCAACAGCCCGCGCAAACCCTTGTTGTCAACGCCGGCCCAGACCGTCTGCGCGCTGGCCAGACTCGCCTGCAAGCTGCTGAGGGAGGCTTTGCTGCGCCAGGCTTCGGCCTGAAACGGCTGCGGCACGCCCTTGGTGCCACGGCCCAGCGGGGTGCCGAGCTTTTTCTTCAACGAGTCCAGCGCGGTCACTTGCACGCGCAGCAACTCGGCGATGGCTTCGTGGGAATCGGCATAGCGCTGATTGGGAAACTTGCTCAACTGAGCGAGCATGCCGTCGTTGCTGTTCCAGCTGTTGAGGATGTCTTCAGCCAGCGCTTTCTGACGTTCGCCGATGGCCACCAGCAGCGGGCAATAGCGGGCTTTCTGCTCGGCGTTGGCCAGGTCGATGTCGGCGTCGAACAGGATGTATTCATACGCCGAGAGGCCCTGAACCACCACGCTGGATTTGCCCAGGGCGTCGGCGCTGATCTGCGGCTGTGCGGTGACCAGTTGCTCCACCTGCCGACCGACGAGGTTCTTCTTGTCAGGCCAGAACTGAATCTGCCAGGCGCGATTGCCTTCGGCCAGCGGCCCGATCAGCAGCGGTTGCAACTCGGCCCAGGCTTTTTGTGCGTGGAGGAAGTCGGCGCGGGCGGTGTCCAGGTCGGATTTGCCCTGGCAGTAGGACAGCGCACTGATCGCCAGTTGCCGGTCGGCATCGACCCAACGGCTGTAGGTCGGCAGGATCACCTGACTGGCGATGGCGGCAGACGTCACGGCTTGCGGGTCTGACGGCGCGCACGCGCCCAGTGCCAGTGCGGCGAGGCTGGTGAGCAACAACTTGGGGCGGAACATGCCCGACTCCTTATTTTCAGAAATACGTTAGAGAGAATTCAGGAACGCCAACAGCGCCGCGCGTTGTTCCGCGTCGAAAGCCAGCACCTGACGTTGCGCCGGCAGCGCCTCGCCACCGTGCCAGAGCACGGCCTCCATCAGGTTGCGGGCGCGCCCGTCGTGCAGAAACTGTGTGTGGCCACTGACGGCTTGCGTCAGGCCGATGCCCCACAACGGCGGCGTGCGCCACTGCTGGCCGCTGGCCTGAAATTCGCTGAGATTGTCGGCCAGGCCTTCGCCCATGTCGTGCAGCAGCAGATCGGTGTAAGGGCGAATGACCTGATTCGCCAGCTCAGGCTCGGCGGCATCGGCGGAGGTGGTGAATTGCGGCGTGTGGCATTGCTGGCATCCCGCCTTGAAAAACAGATTCTTGCCCGCCAGCACCTGCGGGTTGGCCACGTTGCGACGCGCCGGCACGCCGAGGTTGCGGGTGTAGAAAGTGATCAGCCGCAGGATGTTGTCGCTGACTTCCGGCTCGCCTTCAGGGCCGTTGCCGTTGGGCGCGGCAAGGCACGCGGTCTGTGACGGCGTGCAGTCGTCGGCCGGCATCAGGGTGGACGTCAGGCCCATGTCCCCCACCAGTGCGTGGGCATTTTGCTGGTTGATGCTCGGCTGCGAGGCTTTCCAGCCGAAACGACCGAGGACGGGTTTCTGCTGCGCGTCGTCCCACACCCAGTTGGCTTTGCCGGTGATGCCGGTGCCCTGTTCATCGTTCGGGTTGGCGTTCGCGAGAATCGCGGCTTGAGGGATGGCTTCCAGAAGCCCGAGGCCGATCATCGGCGGGGCGATGCGCGCGGAAGCTCGCGTCTGCGGGTGCATCGGGCCGTAACCGGGCTGGGTGATCTGCAGTGTAGGGCGGCGCAGATGCACCGCGGTGCCGTCGCGAAAATGCACGGTCATCGAATCGTAATCGACCCGCACCTTGCCCTCGGGCGTCACGCCGGGGATGGCCATGTCCTGCAGCTGCCTGCCGTACACAGGCTCGGGCGTCAGGCCCAATTGCTTGATGTGCTCGGCGAATGCCGGATCGTCGGGAATCGACAGGCGCACCAGCATCGACACGGCGTTGTCGGCGCCGGGCTCGGGCGGGTGACCACGACCGTCCTTTATGTGGCAGTTCTGGCAGGCATTGGTGTTGAACAGCGGACCCAGCCCGTCACGGGCGGTGGTCGTTGAGGGGGCGATCACCCAAGGGTTGCGGAAGAAACTGTTGCCGACGCTGAAGTCCAGCCGCCGGGTGGGCGACAGGTTGGCCGAAGGCAGGGAAAACGCGTTGCGGTCGCTTTTGTTGACGGTGGTGGCTCCGCCAGATCGCGACTCGCCGGGCTCGGCGGTGGTGAAACGCGGGGCGTCATCGCACCCACTGACGGCCAACGCCATCAGCAGGAGAAACGAGGGACGGAACCGCGCAGTCATACAGGTCCTGCAAGGGGAGGAAATCGGGGCGAGCAAGCTTACCAGCCCCGTGTTTGATGAATAAGAGGGATTAGCGTTTGAAGGTCCTCTCGTAACGTGTTGTTACCAAATCATCGGCAGGCGCCGGGCTGGCAAAACTCACGCACCGGCGATCTCCAAGGCCGGGTTTTCCACGAGTAATTGCATCAGGCGCCGTTCGCCCTCGACCACTTTGAACGACCGGTAATCGCCAATGCTGTCGAGCTGGCGTTCGCGTTCGCGGATCGCCAGCTCCTTGGCCCGCTCGTAGCCGTAATGCTCGACCCTGAATGACTTGGTGACACTGCTGCCGTTGCGCAGCGTGGTCCGCGCCACCCAATAGGCGATGCCGGTGTAGCAGCGGTAATGGACCCCCGGATAGCCGCTGGTGTTGGTGGCGATGATGCGTTGACGGATGTCACGGCTGAGCTTGGGCAAGTGGGCCAGCAGTAATTGGTCACGGCATGCGTCGGCGGCTTTTCGTGCCGGATCACGGCCGCCGTAGCGGGAGAACGAAAACAGCCGGTTGAAGGTCCTGCCATCGCGGTAGATCGTCACCTTCCAGGCACGCGGGCCCTTGACGCCGACCAGCAGGTGGATACCGTAATCGTTGGCTTTAAGCTTGCTGACGCGGCGCCTTTTATTGTTTCTCTTGGGCACTTTCTGTCTCCTCCTGGATAGGGTGGGGTCAAGGAAGTGCGCATGATCAGCGGCGGGGGAGGCGTGTTCAATCCGACAAGGCGCGAACAGGAAATGCCCTACAAAGCTTACAGACCGGTCCCTGGATAAGGTCCGTTTTGGTGGGATTTGGAGCTTCGATTGACGAAAAAAATGCCGGCCCGTGGTTGGGTCGGCATTCGTTTGCGGCGGGGCCGACTTCAGTCGGGCTTGTGTGAAAGTCGCGGCCCGCAGGGTTTGAAGCGGATCAGAACTCGTGGTCGGCGTTGTCGGGGTTCAGGTCAGTGATGCCCAGCTTGCCGGCCGCTTGCTCGATGGCGCCGGTCTGTTTGACCAGCGCAGCAATGGCGTCGCGCACCACCGCGTTGCCTGCTGTATTGCCCGCGGCGATGAGCTGGTCGAAATGCTCGCCCTTGTTGGCGTGGTCGACGATGACCTGCAGCTTTGCCTGGGTCGCGTCGAGGTCGGCGCGCACGGTCTGGTCGGTCGCGGCGTCGGCCTTGGCCACCAGCGAAGACAGGCTTGGGCCGGTCACTTTGCTGCCGTCGACGCGGGTGTATTCGCCCAGGTAAACGTTGCGGATGCCCAGGCCGTTATAGAAGTGCGAGTTGTGGGTGTTGTCGCTGAAGCAGTCGTGCTCGTCCTCGCTGGAATTGGCCTCCAGCGCGACTTTCATGCGCTCGCCCGCCAGTTCACCCAGCGACAGGCTGCCCATGCCGAACAGCATTTTGCGCAGCCCGCTCTCGGCGGATTCTGCTTCCAGCGTGGCGCGGTAGTTGTCGGCGACGCCCGGCTTCCAGTTGTTGACCATTTCTTCGAGGTCGCTCACCAGCAGGTCGGTGGCGGCCTTCAAGTAGGCGCGACGGCGGTCGTTGTGGCCGCCGGTGCCGCCCTGGCCGTCAATGTAATCGCTGGCCGGACGCTCGCCGGCGCCCGGGCCGGTGCCGTGCAGGTCCTGGCCCCAGAGCAGGAATTCAATGGCGTGATAACCGGTCGCCACGTTGGCTTCCGAACCGCCGAGCTCGTTCAGGCTGGCGAGTTTTTCAGGGGTGATTTCGCTGACGTCGACTTTGTCCTCGCCCACTTGCACCGACTTGTTGGCGATGATGTTGGCGGTGGCGCCTGGGTTACCCAGCGCGTGCTGGTAATCCTTTGCGACGTAGTCGATCAGGCCTTCGTCCAGCGGCCATGCGTTCACCTGACCTTCCCAGTCGTCGATGAGGGTGTTGCCGAAGCGGAACACTTCGCTTTGCATGTAAGGCACGCGCGCCGCGACCCACGCTGCACGCGCTGCTTTCAGAGTCTGGTCATTGGGGGTGGCGAGGAAAGCGTCGACTGCCGAGCTGAGGTTTTTGGCAGTGGATTCGGCGTCGCTGAAGACGGCAAATACCATGTTGGCGTAGTTGGCGACCACTGCTTTGGTGGCGGCTTCGCTGGACTGGGCAGGTGCGGCGGCGGAGGTCGGCGCTGGCGCCGGAGCGGCTGCGGCAGTTGCCGGGGCTGGCGCTGCAGCGGCGGGTTTGTCCTTGCCTTGATCACAACCGGCCAGAGCAATAGCGACAGCCAGCAGACTTGCGGTTGCCAGGGGCATACGAATCATGACGGAATCCTGCATCGAGAAGAGGTGTGAACGGTGGCGAACGCCAAAAAATGCTGCGCCATAATGCGAAAGATTTGCATTCGGTGTAAAGGCCATTTGCCCAGGCAGTCGGAGGGAGATATTTCAAGCTGTTTCAAGGGAGGGCTAAGCTGCGGCCTCAGAATGGCGAGGAGAAATCTGCACAGCCGCTGCCTTCGTGTCGGAAGGCAGGCGTGCTACAGCGCCTCGCTGTGGCTGCGCTGGGCTTGCTTCAGGTAAGCCAGCAGCTCCCGCGCCGGCAGTGGCTTGCTGTAGAAATAGCCCTGACCTTCATGGCACCCCTCAGAAATGATGTACGCCTCTTGCTCGGCGGTCTCTACGCCCTCGGCAATCACCTGCATGCCCAGGCTTTTGCCGAGCTGAATGATGGCGCGCACGATGGTTGCGTCGTCATCGTCATCGATCAGGTCCTGCACGAAGCTCTTGTCGATCTTGATCTTGTCCAGCGGCAGGCTTTTCAGATAGCTCAACGATGAATAACCGGTGCCGAAGTCATCAATGGCGATCAACGCCCCGGAGCGGCGCAGGCTCAACAGATGCTGCGCGGCGGTGGTGATGTCTTCCATCAGGCCGGTTTCAGTGACTTCCAGCTCCAGGCTTCGGGGCGGCAGGCGGTAGATCTGCAACAGGTTGTTCACCACCCGCGGCAGTTCGGCGTGGTGCAACTGCACGGTGGACAGGTTCACCGCCATGCGCAGGTCGCTGAAGCCCTGATCGTGCCATTCGCGCAGCTGTTTGCAGGCCTGATCCAGGACCCACTCGCCGATGGCGATAATGGTGCCGTTCTGCTCGGCCAACGGGATGAACAGGTCAGGCGGCACGAACCCATGTTCCGGGTGAATCCAGCGAATCAGCGCCTCTACGCCGACCACACCGTGATCGCGGTAGCTGATCTGCGGCTGATAGACCAGATGAAACTGCTCGCGGGCCAAGGCTTCGCGCAGGTCTTTTTCCAGCTCGCGACGACGGCGCATCTCGCTATCAACGCTGGCGATATAAAACTGGTAGCGATTGCGCGAGCGGGTCTTGGCCAGCGTCATGGTCTGTTCGGCTTTCTGCAGCAGCTTCTCGGTGCTGTCGCCATCTTCAGGAAACAGCGTGATGCCGATGGTGGCGCGAAGACGAATCTCCTGCTGATCCACGGCGAAGGGCGCTTCCAGATCGTCGAGGATGTTCTGCGCCAGCTCGGCCGCTTCGTAGGGCTGTTCGATATCGGCCTGAACCAGCGCAAACTGGTCGCCGCCCAGGCGGGCAAGGGCGCCGAGGCGGCCGCTGTGACTGCGCAAGCGATCGGCCAGCGCCAGCAGCAACTGATCGCCGGCCTGATAACTGAATTGTTCGTTGATGCCTTTGAAGTCATCCAGACCGACGCACAACACTGCGACACGATGCTGCGCTTTTCCGGAGTCGACGAGGATTTTGTCCAGCTGCTTCTGCAGTTGCAGCCGGTTGGGCAGACCGGTGAGGAAGTCGTACTGGGCCATCCGCAGCAGGCTGGACTCAGCCTCGTGGCGCAGGGTGGTGTTGCGCTCGATGGACGCCAGCAGCTGGTTGGCGGTGTTGACCCAGACCCCCAGCTCGTTTTTTTCGTGGCCTTTGAGCAAGGGCAGTTGGTGCTCGCTGGGGCGGTCGGGATTGATGCTGGTCAGGTGCTCGATGATTCTCGACAGCGGTTTGGTCAGCAGCCAGTGATAAACCAGGTACAGCACCAGACCCATCGCCAGCGCGCGCAATACGCCGGAAATGAAGATGATCATCGAGTTGGTGAGGAAGGTTTCGCCGTAGGTGGCGGTGTCCAGGGTGATGCGCAGGTCGCCGTAATATTCGCTGTACGGGGTGCGGCCGACCAGTTGCGTGGTGAAGCTTCTTTCCTGGCCAAGGATCAGATCGGTCAGCCAGCGGGTGGGGGTGGCTTCGAGATCGCGGGATTTCTCGGCGAGCACCGTCTCGTTGGGATGACCGATGGACGCCTGGCGCACGGCTTTGTCCTGAAACAGCCCTTCAATGACCTGCATGCCCATTTCCCGGTCCAGGCTATAGACGGCCTGGGTCGACGGGTCGCGAAACATGTCGAGGATACGCGCCGCGTCCGAGGCAACGGCCTGGCGGGTTTTGTATGCGTCGTAGACGATCTGTGCGCAACTGAGCACGACCCCCACGATCAGCGCTGAAAGCAGCACAACGCGAAGCAGCTTTACCGACAAGCTGTGTTTGAGTTCCAGCTTCAAATGGCCATTCCTTTATCCATGCTGATAGCGGGCTGCCTGGGTGCAAGCACTGGCAATGCAGGCATTCGGGTCAGGCGCTTCTGGCGTGCGCGTGACCCCATCAATCGGGAAAACAGTTCATAGGCATGCCACTCAGGCTATCCGTACATTGTCGGTCGTACGCGGGGAAAACTTGAGCCCAGCCGTTTGAATCAGCACGGAATTTGATATTAGTCGGCTATCGCTTCCAGACAATACATAAACGACAAACAGAAGGCGAAAAAAAACCCGGACGTGCCGGGCTTTTTTATTCGAGCATTCAAGCATTCATCAAGCGGTGAAGCTTTTGCCTTCGAACTGCTCGGCAACGAACTTCCAGTTGACCAGGTTCCAGAACGCCTCGACGTACTTCGGACGCAGGTTACGGTAGTCGATGTAGTAAGCGTGTTCCCAGACGTCGCAGGTCAGCAGCGGGGTGTCGCCGCTGGTGATCGGGTTGCCGGCGCCGATGGTGCTGGCCAGGGCCAGGGAGCCGTCGGCTTTCTTCACCAGCCAGCCCCAGCCGGAGCCGAAGGTGCCGATGGACGTCTTGCTGAATTCTTCCTTGAACTTGTCGAACGAGCCGAAGGCTGCGTTGATCGCGTCAGCCAGGGCTCCAGTCGGTTGGCCGCCGGCGTTTGGCGCCAGGCAGTTCCAGTAGAACGTGTGGTTCCAGACTTGAGCGGCGTTGTTGAAGATACCGCCCGAGGACGTCTTGACGATTTCTTCCAGAGTCTTGCCTTCGAACTCGGTGCCTGGCACCAGGTTGTTCAGGTTCACGACATAGGTGTTGTGGTGCTTGTCGTGGTGGTATTCCAGAGTTTCCTTGGAGATGTGCGGTGCCAGAGCATCATGTGCGTACGGCAGCGGAGGCAATTCAAAAGCCATGGTAATTCTCCTAATCAGGTCAGTTGCGGTTTGCGCAAGGCCGATCACGGGCGGCCAGACAGAACTTACGCTGGCGAGTTTGTACTCTTTGCAGCGCAGGGGCTGGATCATAGCACCGGCCCCTGACCTTAACCACGCAACAACTGTAGGGGATAGAGGTTCCAGAGCGTTGCACTGAAATGCGCGTTGGCCAGACCGATGTTCACGCCGTTCTGATCAATTGCACCGCGACGCTGAACATCATCACCGCGACCATCAGGTCCAGCAGGCGCCAGGTGGCCGGGCGCGCGAGCCACGGGGCCAGCCAGGCGGCGCCGATCGCCAACGTCGAAAACCACAACACCGAAGCGCTGGCTGCCCCGGCCACATAGGCGCCGGGCACCGCTTGTTGCGCGCCGAGCGAGCCAATCAGCAGCACCGTATCGAGATAAACGTGCGGGTTCAGCAGGGTCACCGCCAGGGCGGTCAGCAATACCGCGCGGCGTGAGCGCTGGCCGTCGCTGTCGCCCTCGGCGAGACTCTGCGGCGACAACGCGCGGCGCAGAGCCATGGCGCCGTACCACAGCAGAAACACCACGCCGCCCCAGCGCGCCACCGCCAGAAGCGTGGGGTTGTGGGCCAGCACATTGGCCAGCCCGAACACACCGGCCGCCACCAATACGGCATCGCACACGATGCACAGCAAGGCCACGGAAAGGTGGTGTTCGCGACGCAGACTTTGCGCCAGCACGTAGGCGTTCTGGGTGCCGATGGCCATGATCAGGCCAAGGGAAACCAGCAGGCCGTTGAGGTAGCTTTGCCACATGATGTCGAGCCTCGATCAGTTCATGAATGGGCGGGATCAGGCATTCGCGGCCAGTGCGCGCAAGGTGGTCATGGCCTTCTGCGCGTCGTCCTTACCCACGAAAAGGTGGTCGTGGTAAAAGCCCGCGACTACGTTGCAACTGATGCCCGCCTGGCCCAGCGCGCTGGCGAACGCGGCGGTCAACCCGACGGCCGCGAGTGAGGAGTGAACGGTCAGGGTGATCCAGGCCATGACGTAATCGCAGTCCAGGCCCAGCTGCTGGGCCTGTCTGCGTTCGAGGATAACGGTCAGGCCTTCGCGCTCCCGGAAGCTGCCGATCACCTCAACGCCCTGCACGTGGCTGCCGTCAGCCACGGTGCAGAACACGTAATCTCCGTCGTTCAGTTCGGGGTCCATGCTGCGCCGCAAGGCGCTGAGGGAGGTTTCGCCAGTCATTGAGAGTTCGCCGTCCATTGAGTGTGTGCCGTGAATCAGTGGTGGCGATTGTCGGTCGACAGGAGGTATAAGAAAAACCAATAAAGCTCATCACCCATTAGGAAAACTGATGTTTGACTACAAGTTGCTTTCCGCGCTGGCGGCGGTGATCGAGCAAGCCGGCTTCGAGCGTGCCGCTCAGGTACTCGGCCTGTCACAATCCGCGGTGTCCCAACGTATCAAGCTGTTGGAAGCGCGGGTCGGCCAGCCAGTGCTGGTCCGGGCGACGCCGCCCACGCCGACAGAGATCGGTCGGCGGTTGCTCAACCATGTTCAGCAGGTGCGTTTGCTGGAGCGTGACCTGCAAAGCGTAGTGCCCGCCCTGGACGAAGGCGGCATGCCCGAACGTCTGCGCATCGCGCTGAATGCCGACAGCCTGGCGACCTGGTGGGCCCTCGCGGTCGGGGACTTCTGTGCCGAGCATCAATTACTCACTGATCTGGTGGTCGAGGATCAGGATGTCGGCCTCAAACGCATGCGCGCTGGTGAAGTAGCCGCCTGCCTGTGCGGCAGTGAGCGGCCTGTGGCGGGGGCGCGCAGCTTAGTGCTCGGCGCCATGCGCTACCGGGCGTTGGCCAGTCCTGACTTTATTGATCGGCATTTCCCACAAGGCGTTACGCCCCAAGCGGTGGCCCGATCGCCTGCACTGGTCTTCGGTCCGGATGATTTTCTGCAGCATCGCTACCTCGCTTCGCTGGGTGTGGAAGGCGGTTTCGAGCATCATTTATGTCCGTCGTCCGAAGGGTTCACGCGCATGGTCGAAGCCGGAATGGGCTGGGGACTGGTGCCGGAACTGCAGGTCCGTGGGCAATTGGCGAGCGGTCAGTTGGTCGAGTTGCTGGCCGACCACTGCATTGATGTGCCGTTGTACTGGCATCATTGGCGTAATGGCGGTCGGTTGCTGACGGAGCTGACGGACCATCTGGCAAAAAAAGCGGGGCAATGGCTGGTGCCGTTGGACGCCAAGTGAACGTCAGTAGTCGACGCTACACACTGTAGGAGCGCGCTTGCCCGCGATGGCGTCGGGTCATTTAGCCCAGCTGCGTCTGGCGAATTGCCTTCGCGAGTAGCGCGCCCACACACGATCGTTCGCAAAAAGAGCCGTGGCGATTACAGATGAAAGACGATTAAACGGAGCAGGCAATGAAAATTCTGGTCACCGGCGCAGGCGGCTTCATCGGCGGACGCTTCGCGCGTTTCGCGCTGGAGCAAGGCTTGAGCGTCCGGGTCAACGGCCGCCGCGCCGAGGGTGTCGAGCATCTGGTACGGCGCGGCGCGGAGTTCATTCAGGGCGACCTTTGCGATCCGGAGCTTGTTCACGCGCTGTGTGACGACGTCGAAGCGGTGGTCCATTGCGCGGGAGCGGTGGGGACGTGGGGACGACGCCAGGACTTCCATCAGGGCAACGTTCAGGTCACCGAAAACGTCGTCGAAGCCTGCCTGAAACAAAGGGTCCGGCGGCTGGTGCACCTGTCGTCGCCGTCGATCTATTTCGATGGCCGATCGCACCTCGATATCCGTGAGGAGCAAGTCCCCAAGCGCTTCGGCAATCACTATGCCGCGACCAAATATATGGCCGAGCAAAAGGTGTTTGGTGCCGAAGAGTTCGGTCTGGAAGTCATCGCCTTGCGCCCGCGTTTTGTGACGGGGGCGGGTGACACCAGCATTTTCCCGCGACTGTTGCAGATGCAGCAGAAGAAGCGCCTGTCGATCATCGGCAACGGCCTGAACAAGGTCGATTTCACTAGCATCCAAAACCTCAATGAAGCGCTGCTCAGCAGTCTGCTGGCAGCAGGGGCGGCGCTGGGCAAGGCTTACAACATCAGTAATGGCGCCCCGGTTCCCCTCTGGGACGTGGTCAATTACGTCATGCGCCAGATGGAATTGCCGCCGGTCAGGCGTTATCGGTCCTATGGCCTGGCGTACACCGCTGCTGCCTTGAACGAGGCGGCGTGCCTGATCTGGCCGGGGCAACCTGAACCGACGCTGTCGCGCATCGGGATGCAGGTGATGAGCCGCGATTTCACGCTTGATATCAATCGCGCCAGGCATTATCTCGACTATCAGCCCGATGTCAGTGTGTGGACCGCCCTTGACGAGTTCTGCGGTTGGTGGAAAGCCCAGCACGGCGGAGCGTTGTAAAAGGCGTCAACATCCGTGGTTATACTGCGAGCCATTCAGATTCAGCGGTTTTTTTCAAAGGTAAACCCATGCGCAAAGATCCCTATGACGACGTCGATGACGTCCCGAGCCTCAGCGCCAAAGACGATGACGATGATTTTCTGCCGCCCCCGGGTGCCCGCGAGCGCACGACCGTGTATTCGCGCGATACGCCGGTGGTAAAGGTGAAGGCGCCCGGTACCGGCGCGTTGTGGACACTGATCGTTGTGTTGTTTATCGCGTTTTGCGGCCTGGGCTGGTGGAGTTTTCAGCAGGTCTCTTTGATGGAGCAGCAGTTGGTGGCGACCCAGGAAAGCTTCGCGCGGATCAGCGAGGAGGCGGCGGGACGCTTGCAGGATATTTCCGGCAAGGTGGTGGCGACCGAGTCGATGGCGAGCAGCAGCGAGGCGTTGAAGGCGCAGATCAAGCAGTTGCAGGATCAGTTGGCGGATCAGAGCAAGCAGCAGCAGGGTGTGGCGGGTTTGCAGGGCGGTCTGGACAAGCGGCTGGAGCAGATCAGTACGCAGAGTGCCCAGCAGCAGGCGGTCAACCAGCAGTTGCAGGATCAATTGAAGGCGGTAGCGACTGAGCTGGCGGCGTTGAAGGCGGCGATGCCGGATGGCAAGTCGGCGCAAGCTGAGCAGGAGCGGCTGGAGACGCAGTTGAAGGGTTTGACGGCGGATGTGGCGAACCTGAAGAAGGCGAACGGCAGTCAGGCGATCGAGCAGCTTGAGCAGGATATGGTAGTGGTGAAGAGCGAGTTGGAGAATCGTCCGGCGGCTGCTTCGTCGGGGGCGAGTCTGCAGGAGTTCGATGCGTTTCGTGCGCAGATGACGCGGACGATCAACACGTTGCAAAGCCAGATTCAGACGTTGTCGCAGCAGATCAATGCGCGGGGGCAGTAGTACGTCTATTGCCTGTTGACGGCGTGTATATCCTTTATTTGTAGTGATGCCGAGAGAGTGGCGCCCTAACGGCCGCCGGTTTCGCCTTCGGCGAGTTACTTGGAAAAGCACCCCAAGTAACCAAGGGTGCTTGCTCCTGGTTGGGCCCGACTTCGTCGGGTTCCTTCACTCCGGTCTCGCTCCGTGGGCCCGCGCCGAACGGACATCCCTGTCCTGACGGCGCTCTCGCCGCATCCATGCGGCTCGGCCCACTGCGCGAAACCTGCGTTCAGCCTGCACCCAAGTCGCGTTTGGGGGTGACTGGGCTTTTTGCGCAGGAAGATCACAAGCTGATCACAAGCAGATCAAAAGCTTCCCGGCTGAAGCCGGTCCTACTAGTTGTACGGGGCTCACTGACTGCACGCGATACCGCTGTAGGAGCCGGCTTGCTGGCGAACTCGGTGAGTCAGGTTCGAGGATGTCGACTGACACGCTGCGTTCGCCAGCAAGCCGGCTCCTACGGGCTTGCTGATCGCTCCAACGCTCCCCGCGGACATGCATGCTGATCGTTCCCCCGCTCTGCGTGGGAATGCATCCCGTGACGCTCCGCGTCCTTTCTGCTTACAGCGTCGGATAGTCCAGATAGCCTTCGGGGCCTTTGGCGTAGAAGGTTTCAGGGTGAGGCTCGTTCAGCGGAGCATCCTTGGCCAGCCGCGCAGGCAGGTCAGGGTTGGCAATGAACGGCACGCCAAACGCCACGGCATCCGCCTTGCCGCTCGCCAGCCACTCGTTGGCGCTGTTCTTGGTGAATTTCTCGTTGGCGATGAACACCCCACCGAAGGCTTCTTTCAGGCGCGGGCCGAGGCTGTCGTCGAGTTCACGTTCGCGGGCGCAGATGAAGGCGATGCCGCGTTTGCCGAGTTCGCGGGCGACGTAGGTGAAGGTCTCTGCCGGGTTGGCGTCGCCCATGTCGTGCGCGTCAGCGCGGGGCGCCAGGTGCACGCCGACGCGGCCAGCGCCCCAGACTTCAATGGCGGCGTCGGTCACTTCCAGCAGCAGACGTGCGCGGTTTTCCAGCGAACCACCGTAGGCATCGGTGCGGGTGTTGGTGCTGGTTTGCAGGAACTGGTCGAGCAGGTAACCGTTGGCGCCGTGGATCTCTACGCCGTCAAAGCCGGCAGCCTTGGCGTTCTCGGCACCGACGCGGTAGGCGTCGACGATTTCTTCGATTTCCGCCAGTTCCAGCGCGCGCGGGGTGACGAAGTCAGACAGCGGACGCACCAGGCTCACGTGGCCTTTTGGCTGGATGGCGCTCGGCGCGACGGGTGTTTCGCCGTTCAGGTAGGTCGGATGGGAAACGCGACCCACGTGCCACAGTTGCAGCACGATCTTGCCGCCGGCTGCGTGCACGGCTTTGGTGATGTTGGCCCAGCCGCGCACTTGATCGTTGGACCAGATGCCCGGGGTGTCGGGGTAACCCACGCCCATCGGCATGACCGAAGTGGCTTCGCTGATGATCAGGCCTGCCGAGGCGCGCTGAACGTAATACTCGGCCATCATCGCATTGGGTACGCGGCCTTCGTCGGCGCGGCAGCGGGTCAGCGGCGCCATGATGATGCGGTTGGCCAGTTCCAGGTCACCCATCTTGATCGGGTCAAAAATCGTGGTCATCGTGAAATCCTCAGTGCAATCGGTAAGAGGTGGATCCGCAGGTTTCAAATTCGGGAATCAGTTCGTCACAGGGGCCATTTCGACATCGTTGCGCTGACGGAAGTTGATCAGCGTGACCAGCAGCGCCAGCACCGCGAGTACCCCGGCTGCCAGCGGCACGGTGGTCAGGCCAAAACCATGGGCGATGACGCTGCCACCGACCCAGGCGCCCAGCGCATTGCCGACGTTGAAGGCGCCGATGTTCAGGGTGGACACCAGATTGGGCGCGGCCTTGCCAAAGGTCACCACGTTGATCTGCAGGGCAGGCACGGCGGCGAACGCGGCGGTGGCCCAGAGAAACAGGGTGATCTCCGCCGGAATCAGCGCCGTGCTGGTCCAGCTCAACACCGTGGAGATCACCGCCATGGCGATGAACACGCCGATCAGCGTGGCGGCCAGTCGGCGGTCGGCGAGTTTGCCGCCGATGATGTTGCCCAGGGTCAGACCGAGCCCGATCAGCATCAGCGTCCAGGTCACGCCCAAAGGCGAGACGCCGGTAACTTCGCCCAACAGTGGCGCGACGTAGGTGAACAGCGCGAACACGGAGGCGGCAAACAGCGCGGTCATGCTCAGCGACAGCCAGATGCCCACGCCTTTGAGCGCAGCCAGTTCGGCGCGCATGTCGAGTTTCTCTTCATCGCGTTTGCTCGGCAGGAAGCGAATCAGGCCGATGAACGCGATGACGCCAATCACCGTGACCGCGAAGAAGGTCGAGCGCCAGCCGGCTTGTTGTCCCAGTGCGGTGCCCAGCGGGACGCCGAGTACGTTGGCCAGGGTCAGACCGGTGAACATCAGTGCAACGGCCGACGCGCGGCGATTGGCCGGGACCAGGCCTGCCGCCACCACCGAACCGATGCCGAAGAACGCGCCGTGGCACAGCGCCGTGACCACACGGGCGAACATCAGGATGTTGTAGTCAGCCGCCACAGCGCAGAGCAGGTTGCCGATGATGAAAATGCCCATCAACGTCACCAATGCGCCTTTGCGCGGCAGTTTGGCGGTGGCCATCGCCATGAACGGCGCGCCGATTGCAACGCCCAGGGCGTAGCCAGTCACCAGCCAGCCGGCGCCGGGAATACTGACGCCCAGGTCGCTGGCGACGTCGGGGAGCAGGCCCATGATGACGAACTCGGTCGTCCCGATGGCAAAGGCGCTCAGGGCCAGAATGAGTAGAGAAAGGGGCACGTTGCGTCTCCTGAAAAGGCGGGTGTGTGGCGCAGGGCTCAGAGCCGCTGCGCCAGTTGCTGCACGAACGCCTGAATGACGTCTTCGTTGCGCTTGAAAAAATGCCACTGGCCGTGTTTCTGGTTGGTGATCAGACCGGCCCGTTGCAGCGTGGCCAGATGGGCGGAAACGGTCGACTGCGACAGACCGGCGCGTTGGTCGATCTGGCCGGCACACACACCACCATCGATCGTGTGACGCTGGTCGGGGAACATCGTGACCGGGTCTTTGAGCCAGTCCAGAATCTGCCGGCGAACCGGGTGGGCGAGGGCTTTGATGATTTCGTCGATATCGATGTCAGTAGGCATGTCGTTCTCAGTGCAGGTGCGCTGTATCGCGATGGGGCGAACCTTATATCTATAAATCGCGATATACAAATATGATTAGGTGCTTAGCAGAGGCCGAATCGTTATATCGGGTTATAACGATATGAGTCTGGCCTATTGTATTGGTGGAGCCTTCACCGGCAATCCCGCTTTACACGCGCAATGAATGTGGCGACTGTACGAGCGTCATTGCGAATGAGTCCCCGCACATTCGGCGGGATCAGGCGCAGAAATAAGGCTCGCAGCGATAGGCAAGCACCATGAATTACCTCGCACACCTGCACCTCGGCGGGCAGACCTCGGCGCAATTGCTGGGCAGCCTGTACGGCGACTTCGTCAAAGGGCTGCTGCCCGGGCGTTTCCCGGCGGACATCGAAAGCGCGATTCGTCTGCATCGACGCATTGATGCATTCACCGATTCGCACCCGCTGATCAAGCAGGCACTGGGGCGCTTTCCCGATGGCCGTCGGCGCTACGCCGGCATCGCACTGGATGTGTTTTTCGACCATTGCCTGGCACGGGACTGGCACGTGTATTCCGACGAGCCGCTGGATACCTTCACCCGCAAGGTTTACCGCGTGCTGGCCGAGCAGCCTGAGTTGCCGGAGCGTCTGGCGCTCATTGCACCGCGCATGGCGGCGCAAGACTGGCTGGGTTCGTACCGCGAGTTTTCGGTGGTGGGCGATGCACTGGCCGGCATCTCGCGACGCCTGTCACGGCCGGAAGGGTTGGCCGGGGTCAATCAAGAGTTGCACGCGCTGTATCGACCGTTGAGTGACGACTTCAGCGCGTTTTACCCTGAGCTTCAGGCGTTTGCTCAAGCGGCTTTGGCGGCGGAACGTACCATTGCCGGTTGAACCGCCTCGCCGAACAGCGCGACCTGCACCGCCTGCTGCGCTTCGAACGCCAGCGCTGCGCGTTCTTTGCCCTGGGAAGCGATCGGCGAGAGCAGCTGGATGTGCACCTCACTCACCTCATTGGCAAACAGTCGACGCAGGTGCGAGAGCAGGTCGTCGTCGCCAATGAAGGGCGCGATCTGATCCGGCTGGCCGTCCCGCACATATTGAATGGCAACCGGCTGCACCGGCACGCCGGTTTCAATCGCGCTCGACAACAGGCGGCCATGGAAGGTGCGCAAGCTGCGGCCGTCAGTGGTGGTGCCTTCCGGGAAGAGCACCAGCGAATGCTTGCCGAGCAAGTGCTGGCCCATCTGTTTCTGAATCAGCTTGCTGTCGCCCGAGCCCCGGCGGATGAACAACGTTCCGGCTTTCAAGGCCAGCCAGCCCGCCACCGGCCAGGTGCGCACTTCGGCCTTGGACAGGAACGACAGTGGCGCCAGCATCCCCAGCAACGGAATGTCGGTCCATGACACATGATTGCTCACCCACAACATCGGCTCGCTTGGCAGCTTGCCGCTGACTTTCACGCGAAACGGCAGCGCCCCACTCAGGCGCGCCATGAACCAGGCGGTCCAGCGCTGACGCCGGGCCATGGAATTGCCGATGCGCAGGCGTTCCATCAGGGCAAAGGTGCCGGCGATGCTCAGGCCCAGCGCAATGACCCACAGCACCCGCACCACGCGCGCATGACTGCGCCAGTTGCTCATCACACCGCTGCCTTGAAGTGGCGGGCGTAGCGAGGGCACAGCTCGTCGCGTTTAAGCAGGATGAAGACATCGGCGACTTGGAAATCCTCGTCCCAGCACGGTTCGCCGCAGATCTTCGCGCCGAGGCGCATGTAGGCCTTGAGCAGCGGCGGCATCTCGCAGATCACGTTGTTGGGCAGGTCCAGTGTCGGCAGCGGATTCTTCGGTTCGGCGCGCAGGTGCTCGGTGCACAGATAACGTTCGCGCAGGCGTTGCATGATCGCGTGGGCCTGAATGCCGCCGTCCTGCATCGGGATGCTGGCGCAGCCCATCAGGTAGCTGTAGGCGCCTTCGTTGAGGATCTCGGCCAGTTCGCTCCACAACACGGCGATGGTGCCGCCGTTGCGGTAGGACGGATCAACGCAGGTCCGACCCAGTTCCAGGATAGGGCCCTGCAAATGACGCAGGCCGTGCAGGCTGAATTCTTCTTCGCTGTAGAATTTGCCCAGGGTGCTGGCGGCCTTGTGGTCCAGCAAGCGGGTGGTGGCGACCAGACGACCGCTGCTGAGGTCTCGCACGCCGATGTGCATGCAGTGAACGTCGTAATCATCGATGTCCAGGCCCAGCTCGGCGCCCTTGAGCCTGGCGTTGAATTCGCCACTGAACACACTGAAGCGCAAAGCCTGTGCTTCCTGCAGGGCCTTCTCACCGATCAGGCGTTCTGCCTGCAGGCGACGTTCGGTTCGGGTGTCTCGAATGCTGGCGATCTGAGTCATGCGGCATCTCCGTAATCCCGCCTTCGTCCAGGCGGGTCGACTGATTGTTCGAGCATTGCTGTACGAATTCAGGCTAGGGAGAGGCCGTGTCACGACCATTAAACTTTGGTGATGGTTGCGTGACAGGGGGTTGTGTTCAATGGGCTGTCATTATTCGCTGCTACGTTTGCCTGCATCCGAGCCCGAGACTCTTCCATGAGCCGTCTGCTATTCGCCTTCCTGCTGTTGCTCATCATCTGTTCCGCTGCCGCCGAAACCTGGCCTGCGCCGGACTGGTCGGAGAGGCCGATCGGTCGAAACGAAGCGGTCACCGCCCTTGAGACTTATGCCTTCCCGCCCCGCGACGAGGTCGAACGCAAGGGCGTGCGCACAGACGCGCTGCTGATCATTCACGATGGCGAAGTGGTGTATGAACGCTATGGCGGCGTGACCCGGGCAGACACCTCGCACCTGACCTGGTCGATCAGCAAAAGCATTCTGGCGAGCGTGCTGGGCGTCGCGTTGGGTGAAGGCCGTTTCAAGCTTGAAGACCCCGTCTCCCGGTTCTACCCGCCGTTCAGCGCGCATCCCGACATCAAGCTTCAGGACCTGCTGCACTGGGCTTCAGGACTGGACTGGCAGGAAGACTACGAATACGCGCCGCTCAACTCCTCTGTCGTGGCGATGCTTTACACCCGAGGCCGTGGAGACATGGCGCGGTTCACCGCCGAGCACGGCGTCGCCAGTGCGCCGGGCACCTCGTATCGCTATTCCAGTGGCGACAGCACCGTTCTCGCTGCTGCGCTGAAAGGCATGGTCGGTGAGAGGTCTTACGCGGATTACCCCTGGACTGCGTTGTTCGACCCGCTGGGCATCACCAGCGCCACCTGGGAGCGCGATGCCATCGGCACTTTCGTCGGGTCGTCCTATGCGTACATGACGGCCCGCGACCTGGCGCGCATCGGCCTGTTGATGGCGCGCGGCGGGCGCTGGCAGGACCGGCAATTGCTGCCCAAGGCCTGGGTTGATTTCAACCTGACGCCGTTCAAATCCCTGACCCCGACCCCGATCGATGAAGCCCCCGGCGGTCACTGGTGGCTGAACAAAACCGCCGACGGCAAGCCCGGCCCGTGGCCCGACGCACCGCCCGACACCTTTGCGGCCCTCGGCCATTGGGGGCAGGCGCTGTACGTGATCCCCAGCGCAGGACTGGTGATCGTTCGTTACGCCGACGATCGCGACGGCAGCTATGACCACAACCAACTGCTCAAGCTGGCGCTGAATGCGGTGGCCGGGGAGGGTGGCAAATGATCGCTCGCAAAGCATTCATCCTACGCCGCCCGTTCAGCAGTTTCGGCATCGTGGTGGTGCTGATCGTCGCTGGCCTGATCTGGAACTGGCGCGTACAGCTGCAGGTATTCCCCAGCATCATCAGCGCCTACACGGCCAAGGAGTATTGCTCGTGCCGTTTCGTCATGAACAACCCGGCGGAGTACTGTCGCAGCTACGTCAAACAGTGGCTGCCCAGCACGATAAACGAGGACGCCCTGAACAAGCGCGTCACCGCGACAGGACTTGGCCGGGAGAGCACAGCGCAATGGGAAGGCCCGCGCCAGGGCTGCCGGTTGTCATCGCCGGTGCCGTAGAACGTTGAAGTTTGCCTGCGGTCAGACAGGCGGATAGGGTTGCGTATCGCACCCTCTGGAGTCTGCATGTCCATTCGCATTCCATCCTCGCCTGCCCGCGCGGCAAGCGCTGCTCAAGCCCGCCTATTGATCGCCACGGCGAGCCGCCCATGAGGGGCGCGATTTTCCCGTGGCGTGAAGAAAACCAGTTCAACCTGCTGATCGACGGCCCTGCGTTTTTTCCGCGCATGATCGCCGCGATCGAAGGGGCGCAGCAGCAGATCGAGCTCGAGCTGTATCTGGTGGAAGCCGGCGCCTGTGCCGAAGCGATCGTGCAGGCGCTGATCAGTGCGGCGAGTCGCGGGGTCATCGTGCGTTGTCTGTTCGATGGCTTCGGCGCTGCGGCGTTTACGATCAGCCTGCGCAAGCGACTGACCGACGCTGGCGTAATCCTGCGTTTCTACAACCCTGTGCATTGGCGGCGGGGCTTGCGCAACCTCTACCGCGACCACCGCAAACTGCTGCTGGTCGACAAAGAGCTGGCGGTGGTGGGCGGGACGGGCGTCACCGACGAGTTCTGGCGGCCGGACCTGAACAGCAGCGAATGGCATGAGGTGATGGTCGAGATCCGTGGGCCGCTGGTGATCGACTGGCAAGCGCTGTTCGACCGCCAGTTCCACGCCAACCCTCGGCGGCGTGCGTGGCGGCCGGCTGAAAACTTCGGTCTGCCGCGCCTGCCCAAGGCGCCCGTCAGCGGGAATGGACTGGGCCGTGTGGCCTATGCCGATTCCCGCCAGCATCGCGACATCGTCCAGTCACTGGTGCGTTCGCTGAACACCAGCAAGACGCGCATCTGGCTGGCGACGCCGTATTTTCTGCCGACCTGGAAAGTCCGCCGGGCGTTGCGCCGAGCCGCCTCGCGGGGCGTCGAAGTGCGCTTGTTGCTCACAGGTCCGCGCACCGATCATCCGTCGGTTCGCTACGCCGGCCATCGTTATTACCCGCGCCTGCTCAAGGCCGGCGTTAAAATCTTCGAATACCAGCCGTGCTTCTTGCACCTGAAGATGGTGCTGATCGACGACTGGGTCAGCGTCGGCTCCTGCAACTTCGATCACTGGAACCTGCGCTTCAACCTGGAAGCCAACCTCGAAGCCATTGACCCCGCGCTGACCAGCGCGGTGGCGGCCAGCTTCACCAAAGACTTTGCCGTCAGCAGTGAAATCACCCTGGAGGGCTGGAAATCCAGACCTCTGTGGCGACGGGCTCAGGAGCGGGTGTGGGGTTGGCTGGATCGGTTGGTGGTGAATGTGCTGGACCGGCGGGGCTGAGGCGACCACTTCGGCCTGACGTTTCAAACGATATTGTTGGGTCTAAAAAGCCGTGCTTCTGCCACTTCATAGCCTGGCTGGGCGCTGAACCCTCGGGCTCCTACGAAGAATTCGCGGATTGTGTCTCCCCAAGACTTTGCAGACATGGGCAGCGTCGTTGCTCGATCCCCAACCTCGAGGAAATCCATTAACCGCAAGGGCGCGACGGTGATGTTGCTGGGATAAGCCGACACCGTTCGATTCAGACTGTTGGCAACATTTTGAGCGGCACCGGACTTGCCTGCGGCGCACGCCAGCAAGACAAAACCTTTGCCTTGCGGGTGGCCCATGTCACGGAGGGCAGGTGCGATGTCCATGTGTGCCACCTCAGCTGCTGGACGCATTTGGCCTGCACTGTTCATCAGATTACCGAAGTCGTCGCCATGGGTCTCGAAAGCAGGCACCTTAGTATCCAGCCAGTTTTTATGGAAAACAACGTCCTGGCTGCCAACGTAATCGATATCCCCGTTTGCTTTGAACGTGGGTGGCTTGCGCTCATACAGAATGACGGATGTGCCGAAGTTCAGGGGCTTGGACGGCGCAGATGACCCAGCGCCTCGCCCTGACTTGCGGACTGCGCGCCCAGCCGAACGCCCCAGGCGCGCACGCAGCCTGGCCGCTGCCTTCGGCGCCATGCTCAGCCCTGCTTCCGCCAGCCCGGTGCCGAGCGAAACCCATCCCAGGATGCTCGCCGCCTTGCTGTCCTTGTTCGTGGCCTCCAGCACGGTTGATGCGATCCCCGTGCCCAGCGACACCGCGCTTAAGGTGGCAGCGCCAATGGCCACGGCGCCGGTGGCAGTGAGCGCGCCGATGCCGCCTGCGGCCAGGGCGGCGAAGGCCGGAGCGGCTGCACCGAAGGTGGCAATGGTGCCGACCACTCCTAACCCGATACCGATGCCGGCCACCAGCCAGGTGAGCCAGCCGTGACCACTGGGATCGATGCGGTTGACCGGATCGCCTGCGCAATAGACATAGGGGTTGAGCCCGCCCTGGCCGAACGGGCTGTCACTGTCCGGGGAAAGAAAACCCATGACGATCGGGTCGTAGGGCCGATAGCCGCTGGGGATGAACCAGCCGGTGAGGGGCTCGCGCCGTTCGCCGGCGAAGCCGAAAGGGTTGCTGTTGTCTTTATCAAGGGGTTCTGCGCCATGAACGGTGTAGGAGCGAGTGCGCACCGCGCTGTCTGCCTCGATGCGCACGCTGCCCTGAGCGTCGCAGCCCAGCAGCGTGGTCCCCTGACGCACGCCGGCGGTAAGCCTGCTCAGGGCGAATACGCTCCCGCCATCCCCCACTATGTGTAGCGTCTGATCGCCAGTATGTTCATGGGTGGCCTGACCGCCGCTGAAGAAGCTTCGCGTCAGCGTGCCGTTGATCAAGCGGTCGGTGAGCTGGCCGTCGGGGGCGTAGCCGTAATCGCAGGTACTGGTTTTATCATCGACCTTGATCAAGCGGTCCTGTGCGTCCCAGGTCAGTATGCGGTCAAGGGCCGGTCGGGAGTCTGTCGCCGGTAAGCGGTACGTGCGAACCCGTCCACAGGCGTCGTAGGTCAGATCGATGTGGCTCGGCCACGAGGAATGACTATGCTCGATGCTCAACACTTGAGTCGGGTCATCGTCATCGCCGGCGTAGGTGAACGTGGCGGTATCCGTACTGCGGTCGGCGAACTTGCTGGTGATTTCTTTGTACCCATTGAGGGCATTGAACGTGAAGACCTGTTCAACCACCCTGTTGCCGAACGGATCGGTGGGGGCCGCCGTGTCGTTGGCGGTGTAGTGGATGAGTCTGCCACGGTTGTCGTAGGCAAAGGTTTCGTCACCGACTTTCACGCCATCTTGCCACTGCCGGAAAGTTAGCTGATCGAGGGCGTTATATCCCAGGGTTTGAACCATGCTGTGAAGAGTACCGTTCAGGCTGATGGTGAAGGTACGAGTCTGCTCACGACCGTGGCCGTCATAGGTCAGGGCCTGCTGCAAAACGTTGCATGACGCTGGATCAGTGCTGATAAGGGTTTCCGGGCGATTGAACTCGTCGTAGGTTATGTCGATCGTCACGCCGTCGGCGGTGATCTGGTCAACCCGTCCAAACGTGTCGTAATGCTGCGCATGGGTCACGCCGTCGGCATCGTCAAAACCCAACAGCAAACCGCCAAGAGCGTAACGCCATGTGGTGACATGCTCCTTGCCGTCGACCGTCCAGGTATCGGTTTTGGGCTGGCCGGTGACGGTGTACGTCATGGTTTGCTCGCCCAGCGAACCGCTGGACGACTTCAGCAATGCCAGGGATGCGTCGTAAGCGAACGTGTTGGCGGTCTCGCCCGCAGGACAGATGCTGAGGATCTGATTATCGAGAGTGGGCTCATAAGTGAAGTCCACACGCTTGCCGTCGGGTAATACATTGGCGCTCGGAGGGAGTTGCGCCTCCTTGTATTCGAACTGGGTGGTGCGATCTCCGACGACTACGCTCAGTTGGCGGCCAAGGCCGTCGAAAGTTTGTTCACCCAGCGTCAGGGAGCATTTTTTATGAGCGTTCATGATCCAGTCCACCTCATCATCTTTCAGCACTATCTGCGGCGGACGGACGACAGCACCGACTTGATGGCCGCGGTGATGCCAGCTGTGATTGCAGCGCTGATGACGGGGACAACGGTGGGGTATAAGTCACCTACTCGCTGAGCATCATCATGAGAGCCGTCGCCAATCAACCTGGCGCTGTCGACAATTTCAAACGTGGTCCCATTGTTGTTGGGCCGAAGATAAACAAAGTGTCCGCAACCGTTGTGGTCGATGTACATAATCCTTTTAGAGATGTAGTGATTGCCAGCCAGCTCGGTTGCTTCCTCATGGATGGCATAGGCCGCGCCGTGCTTTACATAGGGGTAAATATAAACGTCCCGGGCGGAGCTGCCCTCAAGACCGGCACCAAGGTATACGATGCTACCGACTTCACGGACTGGCACTGCCCAGTGTTTGGTGTCCTTGTTGGTTCCGCTTCTGACGAACTGCGAGAAGATGTTGGTCAAGTGGACGTCGGGTATATCAGAGCTCAGTATGCGAAAGGCCCGGTCCCGAAACGTGATCTCCCACTGGTAGAGATCTCTGGACTGGCCCGTACCTCCCGGGGGATAACCGGAACCAATCGGGCCTAACTTAGCAATCTGGAAGTCCGCGGCCCAGAATGAATAAGTAGACAAGGGATTGACGATGATAGAGCTGTTAAACCCGCCGTTGTTGAATGCCCCTCCAGGTGGAGCACTGTGATCATTAGTCCTGTACGTTGCTCCCTCCAGGGTTATTTCTGCTGCAACCTGCTTTTGAGCGAAATTCACCGAGCTGGGCACCGAAATGTAAAACGTGAGTACGCTCATGTTTTGGTTGACCGAACCCGCATCAAGCGGCAGCGTACCGCCATAAAAATCGAATACGTTTTTAGTGTCACTGCGAGTCAGCTGGCCATCGACAATTGATCCGCTGTCGTAGTCAATCAACCTGACGGTTTTCAGTTGCGTCGGCGTTAGAGGGATGATTTCCCCCGACTCACCGTAGGCATCAATCACGATATCCACCTGGATCTGCTGACGACCGTTTTTGTAGATCGGGCAGTTAAACTGGTCCTTCGGTGAACCGTTGCCTTTGATCTGGAAGTGATTCAAACCCGCAATCTGAGCCATGACTGTTACCTCGGTTTCGTATGGGTGGGGCGTGACGTCTACGTTCGGTATGTCTGGAACAGGGCAGCGGAACCGGCTATTCCGGCTCATCTTGAGTGACTGTTACCGACTGCGGGTGCGCGCCATCGCTATGTGCCGCATAGGCCCATATCACCGACGTTGCATCCGGCATTACCTGCTCGATGACTCTGGAGTAACTGTCGTAGCGGTAGCGGGTCACGATGTCATCCTGCCCCGGGACCTTGATCCGTTGTTCCACCACTCGATCCAGCCCGTCACGCTTGAGCAGCGTGGCGCGGGTCACATGGTTGTGATCGTCAATGACCTCTTCCCTGATCACGCTGCCAGCGACATTGCTGTAGGTCACCAGCTTGCCCGTGCGTCGGCCGGAAGCGGTCTGGCGCCACTGCACGCTGCGCATTTTGATGGGGTCACGCCGGACATGGCTGACGACCCCCGTCGGTGAGGTCAACGCGCTGGCGTTACCCCACTCGTCATAGCCCGTCACACTGCAGACCTCGAATAACGGTGTGCCGTCAGCCTGCCATTCACGGGTCGTTTCACTGATGACCCGCCCCAACGGGTCGTAACCGGTCCGTGAGATTTCACGGAACGTGCCTGTGGCGTCGTTCCGGTCTTCGAGTTCCACGCTGACAACCCGACCTTTGCCGTCCAGCCAGGAGCGCCTGCGTTGTCCCGATGCGTCTGTTTCTTCGAGCGCCGCACTGGCGACGAGCGTTTTGGGGCGGTGGGATTTCACGAAGGCATCGCCAAGGTGATAGGCGCAGGTACGTTCGGCTTCATACGCGGAGCCCTTGGCGATGGTGGTCTGCGTAATTCGGCCAAGCGAGTCATACTCATAGGCGGTAATGACGCCTGCGGGGCTCGTTTCTTCCAGCGTCTGGCCCGTGAGCAGTGAGCGGCTCTCACTACTGATCGAGCGACTGACCGGGTCGTCTGCGACGAAATCGTACCCCTCGACAATGGTCTGGGTAGTAAGCCGATCTGCCTCGGAGGTGTAGACGTAACGAGTGGTGGTGGGCAGGTCGTTGACCGTCGTTACAGATGTCTCGATGGACCCGTAATAGGGTCCAATGCTCTGGATGTAAGTCTGCCGGGTGCTTTCGAGCAACTGACCCTCGGCTTCATTCCAGGCTTGTTCTTCAACCACCAGGGCGCGTGGCGGGTCGAGCGCAGTGAGTGAGGGCAGGTTCTCGTAACGATAGGTCGTGCACAGCGTTGGCGCCGCGTCGCGTCGAGGGGCGGGTATCGTGGTTTTCTTGCTGAGGAATCGCACCATACCCAACGGGTCCTGCGGACATTCATCGCAGCCGTCTGCCGGGTAGTAGAGATTCTCTTCGACCACGCCGGTGGGGAAGCGCGTGTAAATCACATTGCCGTAGTCGTCATAGCGGTACTCAATGTCTTCACTGCGCTGATGATCGGCATCCTGGTAATACGTGGTCGTAACGACATGGGGCAGTTGGCAATAGGCCGGCTGCGCCGCCCAGCTCAGGTCCGGATCGACGTGATAAAGGGTCCTGACCTGCACTTGCGCTTGCCCCCGGACCGTGGTTTCCAGGGTCTGGAGATGAAACCGATTCCACTCCCGGGTGATGGAGGCAAGCTCAGTCCCCGTCCGGTCAGTCAGGGTTTCCACCACTGAGTAGCGATAGTCCTTGTTGACCTTGTAGAGGTTGTCCCGGCCGTCTTCCCACACAAATCCTGCGTCGCTGCCGAAGCCATAGTGATTGGCAGTCCCCACCCATTGGTAGCGATGATTCAGGGTCGCCGCAGCATCTCCTGTGTATTGCTGCCATGTCACGACTCGAGGGACATATACAACCGGCGCGTCGTCAGGAAGTCTGTGCCCGCTGCCCTCCGAGCTCCATGTAATCGTATCGACAGCCCCTAAGGCGCCGGTTATTTCTCTGGGAAATAGAAAACCCTGACCAGCACCCAGATCGATCACCTCATAAGTGAAACCAAATGTTGTATCGATACCCGGAAGTTTCAGGTTCGACAGCTGACGGTTGAGAAGCCATAGCTCGATCGTGGAAGGAGACTCGGATCCAGTGTCGAACAGAAAAAACACCCGGCCTTTGTCCCGGCTGATTTCAAGCAGTGTCCGGCTTTCATCGTAAATGCGAGAGAGCATATGAGAGCCGTTATCATATGGGAGCCACTTGAAAAACACCGAGCGGCCCTCCGGTGATCGCATCTCGCGCAACAGGAAAACATCGCCTTTATCCAGTCGCTCGAGGATTTCGGTTTCCCCCGATTTTTGGTCGATGCGATAGCGGTCATCGGTCAGCTTGGTGACTTTCAACGATTTAAGTTTGTGATCGGCGAATACCAGCTCGCTGTTGATCATGGTGCCGCTGGCTTCTCGATCCACAGCGAAGTGCTCGCCAGACGAAAGCGTCAGGAAAGCGCTGTCCAGATTCAGCGTCAGTACTGAGGCGAGAACGGTCCAACCCAGACCAAATCCGTGATCTTGCAGTGATGACAGAGGGCTGAATGACAGGGTCAGGGCGAACGACGGGCCGCTCAGTTGATTGGCATGCACCGCTGGCAACGTGACTGCCAGATTGAACTGACCCGTACGTGAGTCGACCGCAGACTGCACGACACCCAGAAAATTACTGCTCTGTGAATAGAGGCCGCCGGGGTTCTGCAGTCGCCGGTGGAGGGTCGCCCGAGCCACATCGTCATGCATCTCTGGGCGCTCCAACAGTCGTCTCGACTGACCGAAGGCTGCCTCTGGCGGGGGAGTTGACGTTTACCCTGAGCGTGGTCCGCTGTTCGAATGGCGTCCCTTCGGTACCAAACGAAAACTCGAGTTCATGGGTATTACCGTTCTTGTCATAGACCAGTACCCGGCATGGCCCCTGATGCGAGAGTCCGCCGGCGTTATAAGGGATATTGTTATCTGCCTGGAGCACCACAACGACGTGGCTTTTGTTATTTGACTGGACCTTCTTATGTCTGCGTGCAGCAAAGTCATCCCCAACGAGAATAGAGGGGTTGTATCGAAATTCGGTGTCTCCCGGGTAACCGATACCGACATTGGATGCTGCAGATTCACCCGGTGCGTTGCGCTGCCATTTAATCATCCCGTTGGGATTCCCGGCGCGCTCCTCCGCACACGAAAAAGCAGGTTGATTCGCGGCCAGCGACCACTCCTGGATAAAAGCGGATGCGTTGGAATCGCCTTGCTGCCAGGTCTTGGCCCACGTGTAATGGTCGGGAAAGATGTAGCTCGGCAGTGTCACGGCGCTCAGCTTGATGCTCGAATCATTCGTGTCCTCGGTCACAAATATCGCGTCGGGCGCCATTTCAATTTGGGCGTGCAACTCGATGACACTTCCCCCGGAAGCCACCGTGCTCACGTAAAACCTTTTCGATAGGACCGCATCGGTGTCTGGTGCGGCGAAGTGGCCGTGGACCGAGCCTTCGTAGTAATCGAAGCGTTCGTCTCGCGTCAGGCTGGCAAACCAGTCTAAATCTTCACTCTGTGTATCAGGGAGCGGCGCGTACTCACCTTGGTCGTTACGATGCACGATCGTGAGAGTGTTCAACTGTTCCTGAGTAATGCCACTGCCCCTCGCGCCTTCCACTAACAAAGTTACTTCAACTTGTTGTCGTCCGTTCCCATACAAAGAGGGGCTGTTTGAAGTGAATTCGATTTTAAACGTGCTAAGCCATTCGCCGACTTCTGATTTTTTTGCTTTGGAAGGATTGCGTGTGCTCATGACTGTTTCCTTGTGCCAGCACGGTGGTTAGATAAACCTTAGCAGTCTTTGCATGGAGGCATTTTGAGCCGCGGCCCGCATTTCAGGTTCATGGAACTCAATGCCGGGGGCTATATATTGATGTGCTTGGAGACAAGGAGAGCGTTAAAGCGCGTCGCAATAAGACTGCGCAAAAATAGAGTGAATGGTTGTCCTCTAATCGCGCCACGTTATGGGGTAGGCGTAATCGCGATAACACCCATCGCAAATTAATCTAGTTAATTGTTTTACGGCGACGCATCGCCCACAAAAAAGCCCGACACGCAGGTCGGGCTTTTTCGTTTTAGCGATTGAAACGCTTACTGCACTTCTACCGCCAGGCTTTCACTGATCTTCTTCTGCCAGATGGCGGGACCGGTGATGTGAACCGACTCGCCCTTGCTGTCTACCGCAACCGTGACCGGCATGTCCTTGACCTCGAACTCGTAGATCGCTTCCATGCCCAGTTCAGGAAAGGCCAGCACTTGCGACTTCTTGATCGCCTGAGCAACCAGGTAGGCAGCGCCGCCCACGGCCATCAGGTAAACGGCCTTGTTGTCTTTGATCGCTTCGATGGCGGTCGGGCCGCGCTCGGATTTGCCGATCATGCCCAACAGGCCGGTCTGCTCGAGAATCTGGCGGGTGAATTTGTCCATCCGCGTCGCGGTGGTCGGACCGGCAGGTCCCACCACTTCGTCACCGACCGGATCGACCGGGCCGACGTAATAGATAAAGCGACCCTTCAGGTCCACCGGCAGGGTTTCGCCCTTGTTGAGCATCTCGACCATGCGCTTGTGCGCCGCGTCGCGACCGGTGAGCATCTTGCCGTTGAGCAGAACGGTTTCGCCCGGCTTCCAGCTCTGCACGTCTTCGGGCGTCAGCGTGTCGAGGTTGACGCGCCGCGCCGACGGACCGGCTTCCCAGACGATCTCGGGGTAGGCGTCCAGCGGGGGTGCTTCCAGCGAAGCCGGGCCGGAGCCGTCGAGTACGAAGTGGGCGTGACGGGTGGCGGCACAGTTGGGGATCATGCACACCGGTAGCGATGCGGCGTGGGTCGGGTAATCCATGATCTTGACGTCGAGCACGGTGGTCAGACCGCCAAGGCCTTGGGCGCCGATGCCCAGCTGGTTGACCTTCTCGAACAGCTCCAGACGCATTTCTTCCAGACGGTTCGACGGGCCGCGGGCCTTGAGCTCGTGGATGTCGATGGACTCCATCAAGACTTCCTTGGCCATGACTGCAGCTTTCTCGGCGGTACCGCCGATGCCGATGCCGAGCATGCCCGGTGGGCACCAGCCAGCGCCCATGGTCGGCACGGTTTTGAGCACCCAGTCGACGATCGAGTCGGACGGGTTGAGCATCGCCATCTTGGATTTGTTTTCCGAGCCACCACCCTTGGCCGCCACGTCCACTTCCACGGTGTTGCCCGGAACGATGGAGTAGTGGATGACCGCCGGGGTGTTGTCCTTGGTGTTTTTGCGAGCGCCGGCCGGGTCGGCGAGGATCGAGGCGCGCAGGACGTTTTCCGGCAGGTTGTAGGCGCGACGCACGCCCTCGTTGATCATGTCGTCCAGGCCCATGGTGGCGCCATCCCAGCGCACGTCCATGCCGACGCGGACGAACACGGTGACGATACCGGTGTCCTGGCAGATCGGCCGATGGCCGGTGGCACACATGCGCGAGTTGATCAGAATCTGCGCCATGGAATCCCGTGCGGCAGGGGATTCTTCACGCAGGTAGGCCTCGTGCATGGCCTGAATGAAATCGACGGGGTGGTAATAGGAGATGAACTGCAGCGCGTCAGCGACGCTCTGGATCAGGTCATCCTGCTTGATCACGGTCATGGGCGTTCTCCTCTCTCAGGCGGGAACTTTGAATAGGGCTGTTCGCGCTGGGTGTGATGGACACTCATGCGAACGGCCTTCGGCCCGGCTGCCCATCAGGCGCCGTGGCAGGAAAAGGCGCGGCAGTATAGCGCCTGACCGCCGGCGCGACACCCTGACGCAGGGTAAACGTTGGTATTAGCGGCAGGGAGCGCTGAATGGCAGGGTGTCGGCGCTGCTTCAGTCATGGAACCGCTGCACGTGTGTCGGCGTAGGTGGTCACCACCTTTTCATGACCGTTGAGCGAATTGTAAGTGAAGGTCTGACGACCGATGATGAGAGTGCGGTCATGGTTCCAATCCCTCGAGATAATGTCAGACAAGTCTGTCGACGATTCAAACTGCGACTACTGTGCCGTCAGGGTGATAAATATTGGATTTCGCCGGCTTGTAGGTGGTTTTCAGTGCTTTGAAAGGGTTGCCCGTCGCACGCATCCGTTCCAGGTAGGAGGTGGCCTGGGTGGGTATGTTTGCCGCGTTCGGGTTCACCTGGAGGTTGGCGAAGCCTTTGACGAAGACCTTCCCCGTGAATCCTTGAACGGGGCGGCCCAGCTCCTTGGCGATCTCCAGCGCAGCACCGTTCTTCCCGCCCCAGCACGACAGCAACACGAACGTCTCATCAGCCCCGGCGCCAAGCCCTTGGAGCCGGGGGGCTATGACCTCTCTTGCGACGTCGGCTGCCCGCATTGTTTTACCATCAGGCCCCATCAGCAGCGCGCGTTTCAGATCTCCGTGTGTCAGGAGGGCGGCGCGATTGGAGCCCAGGTAGGTATCGATGAAACCGACGTCCACTCCCCGGGATGTGTGTTGCGCAAGCAGCTCTCCACTGCCAAGACGACCAGGTTTGGGCGAGGTCCAGCCCTGCTTGATGTCCATTGCCTTGAGCCTGCTCCCTGCATTCTTCAGCGTAAACAGCTTCAGGCCGATTCCTGCCCCGGCAAGGCTGGCGACCATGGAAACGCCGCCTAAAATGCCGGATGCGGCGCCGTCAGTGCCGGTCGCTTCCAGGGCCAGGCTGGCAACGCCCGTAGCCATGCCGATGATGTCCAGCGCCACACCGACAAGCCCCGCTATTTGCCCGGTCGTCAGCAGGCCCGCCCCGGAACTGATCAACGCAGCTGCCACGGGCAAGGCAGCGATTACCGCGGGAATCATCGCGACAAGCCCCAATGCCAGGCCGGCCCCTGCGATGGCGTAGTTCACCCAGCTATGGCCGTCGGGGTCCACACGATTGACCGGATCCCCGCCACACCAGGCGTATGGATTGATGCCGCCCGGCCCGAACGGACTGTCGGTGTCAGGTGCGAGAAAGCACATCAGTATCGGATCATAAGGTCGATTGCCGCCCGGAATGCAAAGGCCGGACACGGGTTCGAGCTGCTCGCCCGCATAGCCGAATGCAAGGTCGCCAACGTCTGAAGCCTGTGCGCCGTGGGCGGTGTAGCGTCGTGTGCGCACTGTTCTGCCGGCCTCAAGGCGCACGCTGCCCTGTGCGTCAGTACCCAGCAGGAGGGTCTGGCGAATGCCCCCTGTCACTTTGTTCACGGCAAACAACGCGCTCAGGTCGCCGATGAGTTCGATGCTGTCTTCGTCACGACATTGATGGGTGAGTTGATCGGCGCTGTAGAAATCGCGGGTCAGGATGCCGTCCACTTCACGGTCAGTGAGTTGCCCGCTGGGGTCGTAACGGTACTTGCAGGTGCCTGACGGTGAACTGATTTCAATCAGTCGTCCCTGGGCGTTCCAGTGCATGTGGCGGCCAAGGCTGTCGCTGATCACGCGCCCGCACTCGTCGTAACCAAGCGTGACCTCTGCTGGCCAGGACGGATGGGTGTGGGTGACTTTCACCAGACGAGTCGGATCGTTGACGGCATAACTGAAGCGGGCTTCGTCGCGGCTCCCGTCAGCGTAGGTGCTCACCACCTTCTCATGGCCGTTATAGGCATTGAAGGTGAACACCTGCTCGACGATGAGGTTGCCGTACGGATCGGGTGACGCCGCGTGCTCATCCGCGATGTAACGCACCAGTCTGTCGCGCACATCGTATTCGAAGCGCTCCTCGCTGAATGCTGCGCCTTCGGCCCAGGTTCGAGAAGCGATCTGGTCCAGCCCCGTGTACGCAAGGGTCTGGGTGATGGTTCGAACGTCGGCTTTTCCGTCTTCGCCCGTTTGCGTGATGGTGAAGGTGCGCGTGTGCTCACGTCCAAGGGTGTCGTAGGTGATTGCGGTCATCAGGGTTCTGCCGCTTTCCGGGACACTGACGCTGACAGTCGCCGGTCGAGACAGGGCGTCATAGGCATAGGTGGTGTCCACCTCGCCAACGCGGGTAGCGCTCACTCGACCAGATGCGTCGAACTGGCGCCGATGAGCAACACCCTTGGCATCGTGAAAGCCCTGCAGCAGGCCGCTGAACGAGTAGCGCCATGCGGTGGTGTGGGTCTGCCCGTCGACGGTCCAGCGGTCTTCGGTCTCCTGGCCTCCCGGGCTGAATGCAAAGGCTTGGCTGCCCAGTTCACCGACGATCGTCGAAGGGTGCCCGAATTGTGCGTGCCGGGTTATTGCCGTCGGGGCGTCCCCATCGGCTTCGACCCTGAGCAATTGGTTGTTCAGGTCCTTCTCATACGTGAACCGGACCTCCTTGCCGTCGGCGAGCGTGGTCGAGGAGGGCGGCAGCTGCCCGGCGCGGTATTGGAAGCGGGAGGTATGGCCTCCGACGCTCACCGAAAGCTGACGACCCAGGCCGTCGAAGGTCTGACGACCGATTATCGTGGAGTTGTTCATGTTTTCGATCCTTCGAAATGTCGCATCCATTGGAAAGCCTGCGGTTTGCCACAGGCTTTCCGTTCATGACTTCGGGTGCTCGGACGCCGTGCTCAAGGCGCCCGGGTGACAAGGGGCGCGGTGACGGCGATGGTTTCGGGGTGGTTGTCGTCGCTGTGAGCGGCGAAAGTCCAGTTCACGACCGTGTCGTCAGCCAGCCGCTGCTCGACGATGCGTCCGTATGCATCCAGCTCAACGGACGTCACGCGATCTGCCTCGCCAGGTACCCGGAGGGTTGTTCGGGTAATACGGTCCAGTCCGTCGCGCTGCCATTCCTTGGTCCGAATCAATACACCGTCGGCGTCGTACAGCTGTTCCTTGATCGCGCTGCCAGCCGCGTTGTGTTGCGTGAGCGTACTTGGCCCCTTGAGTGAGCCATTCTGTTGCCAGCTATTGACGGTCAGGTTCACCGGATCGTGCTCAATATGGCTTTCGACACCATCGGGGGTAACGCTCAGGCTCGCCTGGCCCCAGTCATGGTAGTGCGTCCGGGTCGTCAGTCTGAGTGCGGTCACGGTGGCCGGGTTCTCTGGATCGCGCAGCCAGTCCTGTTGCGTTTCGCTGACAGTGCGGCCTTCGGCGTCGAATACGCAGCAGGCAATCTCGCGGAACACGTCAGGGGCGTGGTCGATATCTTCGAGCTCCACGCGCACAGTGCGACCCTCGCCATCGAGCCATTGGCGGCGGCGCTGACCCGTTGAATGATGATGCTCGACCATCACCGGATTCTCGTTTCCGGTCCTGCAATCGTGCGCTTTCAGATCGTTCACATGGTAGGTGGAAGTACGCCGGGCTTCGTAGCGGCTGTCATCGGCGGTCACCGCAAGCGTAATGCGACCGAGAGCATCGTAGACGTAACGCGAGACGACGCCAGCCTGATTGCGTTCCCGTGTAAGCCTTCCCGTAAGCAGGGATCGGGCGCAGCTTTGAGTCGCGCGCACAAGTTCGGTGTTCTCGAAACCGGTGAGGGTGGTATGAGTGCTCAGCTCGTCCTCACTCAGCTCATAGCGGAAGCTCGTCGTGGTGGCTTTGCCATTGAGTGTCGTAACTTTGCTGTCGAGGCGCCCATAGTGCGGTCCCGGTTCAGTCACGTAGGTCTGAGTGGTGGTTTCCAGCAGGCGACCATTGCTCTCGTCCCGAGCGTTCTCGCCGTTCACCACAATGAACGCCGGTCCGCCTTCAAGCTTTGAGGCCAGCGCCTGGTAGGTGTAGGTGGTGGAGATGACGGGCGCGCCGCCGTAAGTGCCGTCATCGAGACGCGCCGGTTTGATGGTCTTTTTCTTCAGATGCCGGACCATGCCCAGTGCGTTGGGCGGACAACCGGTGCCATCGGCAGAAGCGGGCATGCCTTCGGCAGGGTAATACTCGCTGTGCTCTTCTACACCGGCGGGCGATCGGGTGAAGATGAGGTTGCCCGACACGTCGTAGCGATAGTCGGTTTGCTCGCTGCGTTGCAGACCTGCGCGGCCATGGTCGATGTAGGTGACCGTCTGTTGGTGTGGCAGCTGGTACCACGCGGGCTGGTCATCCCAATCGGCGGCGGGGTCAAGGCCGAAGGTGGTTTCGGTGCGGTTTTCGGCGCTGCCCCGGCGTGTCACTTCGCGGGTCATTAAATGGAAGCGGTTCCACGTCCGGGTGATGGTCGACAGTGTGTCACCGTCAGGGCCGGCCAGGGTTTCGACGACTTCGTACTCGTAATCCTGATCGACCTGATAGAGGTTGTCGCGCCCCTGCTGCCAGTCGAATGCCTGTTCGCTGCCGAACCCCAGGAAGTTGTGAGCGCCGGACCATTCGTAGGAGCGGGTGAGCGCGGTAGCGTCCGTTCCCGCTGAATGCGTCCACTCCAGAACCCGGGGCAATATCTCGAAGGGTGCACCGGGTGGCAGTCGATGGCCTTCTTCGCCGGTGGCCCAGATCACTGAATCGGTCGCGCCCAACGGGCTGGAAAGGCGGGTTGGCAGCAGCAGGTCGTTCTGAGCGTCGAGGGCATGATGGTCGTAGACGATGGAGAAGGGCGTCTCGATTCCAGGCAGGTAGACGTCACTCAGTTTGTCGTTGGCCAGTTGCAGGCGCACCGTCTCGTCCTCGCGTCCCGGCACCGAGAATACGACTTCGGCGCCATCGGTTTTCACCTCGAGCAAGACCCGGGATTCATCGCGGATCGTTTCAAGGATGAAATCGCCATTGCCATGAGGCGCCCATTCGACGATTACGCGATTGCCTTCCGGAGTGCGCAACTCGGTGGTCAGGTAGCGCGCGCTGTCGTGCTGTCGGGTGAGGATTTCGGTCTGACCGTTTTTGTGATCCACTCGGAACACATCTTCCTGCTCGCACGTCACCACCATCGATTTGAGTTTGGCGTCGAACAGCTTGAGTTCACTGCCCGGCGTGAAGGTGACGTCGTCCAGGTCGACGGCGAACTGCTCACCTGACGACAGGCGCAACGACGGCGCATCCTGATGCAGGTCGAGTTCGCTCAAGTCCAGCGACCAGCCCAGTCCGAACCCTTTGTTGCGGGTCGAGCCAAGTACACCGAAAGTGAGGGTGGGAGTAAGAGCGGGGCCGGCCAGATGGTTGGCAGGCAGTAGAGGCAGTTTGAAAGCGATGGTGAACTGTCCGGTGCGGGCATCAACGCCGGTCTTGATACAGTCCATGAAATTACTGGCTTGGGTATGAATGCAGGACATGCGAGTTCTCTTTAGTGGTAGGCCATTAAGTGAAAAAAGCGCGTCATAAGAGGGTCGATATGACGCCCCGGCGCCATTTCGACTTACACGTCATGCATGATGAAATCGATCTCGTTGCCCGAATTCTTTTGGGTCATTTCAATGCCGTGCCAATTACCATACTGATCAAACACTATCCAGCGCTTTGGACCGTACGCCGGGGCATTGGGCGCCAAACCAGCCGGGCCGATGAGCTCCATGCGTAAAAAGCTCATCGCCCCGGGACGATTGTTTATTGCGACAGAAACATTTTGATAGCTGAAGTCTCGTGCAGCTCCAGGTTTGAATCCGTAGTGAAACTGGGTTTCGTTGTAGTGGATGCCGGTGAGTGACAAAAGCGGGTCGGCGCTTTTCCAGTCTTCGTAATAATAAGTGCTCTGGTCGCCATCCAGCGGGACGGCGTGGACAATCCGCAACGTCCGCTCGGCAAACTGCAGGTAATAGACGTCAATGTCTACGGCGGTCTTCTCGTTGTCGGTGGAGCCTTCGAAAGCATGGACTCGCTCCAGCGTAAAGTCGGTGCGTCTGCGGCGCGGGGAGCTGAGGGTCTCCAGTTCTACGTGTGAGTTGAAACGTGACGTGCTGGTAGCGTATTGAACGCCTTCTTCTTTCATTATTGCCGCATGGATTTTGTAACGTTCGCCACCATGGGCAAGTGTGGAGATATAAAAATCCCGGCTCCGCGCTGCGGATTCAAGCAGATTGTGAGGGGCAAATCCCGACGCAGCGTAGTATTCAAACTGTGTATTCTTTTTGAGCGATACCCTGAAAAAATCTTCCGGCTCGGCGTTATTGTTATTCGCCCATTCTGAACGCCCGGCACCTTGGCCGAAGCCACCGCCCAGATCGCGATAGTCGCTGCCGTCCTTTATCAGGAAGATCCAGATGCTGTCCATCTGCTGGTCGGTAATTTCCTGTCCTTTGATGGGTGTCAGGCTGACCGTGACTTTGACTTGCTGATTGCCATTGTTGTAAAGCTTGTTCGAGCTGGACGTGACGTCAATCTTGAATTTGCTCAGCCATTTGGCGTCATCTTTGAATTCGATTCGCATGGGTAACCTTCCGTGGTTGTTGAGTGCGGGCTGAGGTTACGCGTTTGAGTCGTCCAGGCCGGGATAAATATATATAGAGTGCGCCACCAGGTTTAACGCGATGTTTCATGGGCACGTCGCCCTGAATCGGCCACTGTCGCGTTGAGTCGTACCAGATTCCTTACACCCAGACGGCAGTATCTTCGCGTCGGACGATGGACGCGTTGGCGAAACGCGCCGTTTCCTCTACATTGGCACTCTTCCCGGATGATCGAAGCGTTCGCTTACATCTTCGACCAGCGGCGCGAAGCAGGCCCCTGTGGCCGGACAGGACGAAACCCTACACGATGACCAACCAGCCTCTTTTAGACGGATCTATCCAGCGCTTGCGGCTAAAGCGTTTTGGCCTGGCAACCGGCACCTACGTGTTACTGATCGTGCTCGTCATGGTTGCGTATTGCACCGGCTACTACCACGCGACTTTTTTTGGCGTCTGGCTCGCCAGCGTCTCTGTGCTTCTGATGCAGGGCGTGCTGAGCCTGGTGTTCTTCGGCGGCTACAACCAGCGTTTCAAGGATCCGAGCCTGACCGAATTTCAAGTGCTCATGGGGCTGGGCTGGCAGACGTTCGTGCTCGCTCATATGGATTCGGCCCGTGGCACTTTTCTGGTGTTCTATGTGCTGGTGTTGCTGTTCGGTCTCTTTCACCTGAGGCCCAAAGTCTTCCTTCGCTGCTCAGTGCTCGCCTTGCTGGGCTTCATAGGGCTGAACCTGTGGGATGCGGCGCATGACCAGCTCGACGATCCGGGGCTCGCCGCGCTGCAGACCTGCGCGCTGTTTATCATCTTCTCCTGGCTGTGCCTGTTCGCGCGCTTCGTCCAGAACTCGCGCAACCGCATGCACCAGCGTCGGATCACTCTGCAGGCGCATCAGGAAACCTTGCGCGGCATGATGTTGCAGCTCGAAGAGCTGGCGTCCACCGACGAGCTCACCAACCTCTATAACCGCCGTCACTTCCTGCGCATCGCCACCCGCGAACTCGAGCTTATGAACGGCAATTACACCGCAGGCCTGGCGCTGATTGACCTTGACCACTTCAAGCGAGTCAACGATCTCCATGGTCATGCTGCGGGCGACCGGGTGCTGCAGATCTTTGGCCAAACCGCCGCTCAGTGCCTGCGGGCCGATGACATCCTGGCCCGCTATGGCGGTGAAGAATTCGTGTTGCTCATTCCGCGCTGTACCCGCGCTCAGTTGGTCGAATGCTGCGAACGTATCCGCCTGGCCTTTACCCACGTCACGCTGCCCGAATTTCCAGAGCTGGATTTAAGCCTGTCGATCGGCATGGCCATCATTGAGCGCGGTGACCGCATGGACCGCGCTTTACAGCGTGCCGATCAGTCGCTGTATCGCGCCAAGCACCAGGGCCGCAATCGCTGCCACGGCGCCTGGGATTACGCCGATGCCTGATTTGCAGGTCGGCGACCGGAGATGGTCGGTTGCACCCGGTACCAATCTGCTTGACGCCTTGAACGACGCCGGTCTGTCCGTCCCCTACAGCTGCCGTGCCGGCAGTTGCCATGCCTGCATGGTGCGCTGCGTCAGCGGTGAGCCTCTGGATGCAGAACCTGAAGCACTGGACTCGACGAGGCGCGGCCAGGGCTGGCGGCTATCGTGCCAGTGTCGGGTGGTTGACGATCTGACGGTGGAAGTCTTCGACCCGGTGCGCGATGGCCTGCCAGCAACCGTCGTCGGTGCAGACTGGCTGAGCCCGTCGGTGCTACGCCTGCGACTAGACCCCGAACGACCGTTGCGCTATCGCGTCGGCCAGCATTTGGTGTTGTGGACCGAAAGCGGCGTAGCGCGGCCTTACTCGTTGGCGAGCGTGCCAGGGGATGATCCCTTTTTGGAGTTTCATGTCGATTGCCAGCGTCCGGGCGCTTTCGCTGATGTGGCGCGCACGCTGAAAAACGGCGATCCGGTCCGCCTCGGCGAATTGCAGGGCGGCTCGCTGCGTTACGACCCCGACTGGCAGGACCGGCCGTTATGGCTGCTGGCGGCGGGTACCGGATTAGCACCGTTGTGGGGAGTGCTGCGCGAAGCGTTGCGGCAGGATCATCAGGGAGACATCCGCGTGCTGCATCTGGCGCGCGATGCTCAGGAGCATTACCTGACGGGCCCATTGAGCGAGCTGGCGGCCCGGCACTCAAATATTTCCGTGGAGCCGATCGAACTGTCGGCCTTTGCGGCTGTGCTGAGCGGATTGCGCGTGACATCCCGGCAGACCATCGCGCTGGTGTGCGGATCACCCACCAGCGTCGAGGCGTTTTCGAAGCGGCTGTTTATCACGGGGTTGCCCCGAGGTCAGGTGCTCTCTGACGAGTTTGTCGAGAGGGGCTGAGGTCCGCCAACCCTTTGCCTGCTCCTCACACCATTCGCTCAGGCGAGAATACGCGTGACGAAGCTGCCGCCGGCTACCAGAATCCTTTCATCGACGGCTTTTACGTCATACGGAGTTGAAGACTCGGGTATGCCGGGGTAGTCGAGGCGTACCCAGCCTGAATCGGTCCCGAACGCACGATCGAGAGAGCCATCCGTGTTGTAGCGGGCGACAATGAGGTAGCGGGGGTTAGACGTATGTCCTGCAGCGACGAGTCTGCTGCCGTCGTAAGACGCACTGAGCCATTGGTAAACGTCGGGGACGTCCTCGGGGTTAAACGACTGATCAATATTGCCTTTGCCCTCAAGACCGATAAGCCGGGCATTGCCTTCAGAGTCCCGACCAAAAATGATCAGGTTGCCCGCTGCGGTTTCAATACAGGCAGTCAATATATAACCGGCATATTGTTCCGATCGAAGTTCTACGAAGCCGCTTCCTTCATTTCCAAATTCTTTATCCAGCGCACCCGTCTCATCGTACCGGACCAAAAACGGATAGAAGTGGCCAGATTCGCCTCTATGCTCGCCAACGGCAAGGACCTTCCCCGACGCCAGCATTAATAGCGCACTCAGCGAACTGGTCCCCAGCGCCTCAGGGTAAGTCACGTAGCCCACCTTATTGAAGGAAGTGTCCAGTTGGCCAGTGTCATCAATCCGGTAAATCACCGTCCTTTTCTCGAGGGAGTACCACCAGCCGACTACGAGTTTGCCGGTGGGTGTTAATCCGGTTCGCATGGGTGACGGGCGTGAATAACTTTGGGCTTCAACATCCGGCAGAGGGTCGTTATCCGGAAGTCGGTCATTGCTCAGGGTGTCAGGATAAGGGAGCTGCAATATGCCGCCTTGTCCATAAATCTGGTCCCGCGTGCCGTCTCGTGAGTATCGGGTTGCACAGGGAATGATCGGGGCACTTAGGGTCGTGGTGGTCACCACAATTAACGTCTTATCCTCTTCGACCTCGAAAGCGCCGATTGCCACAGATCTCTGTTGCTCCATGACCTCATCCTGAATAACGCCGTTTTTGCCGAAGCTGGCGTCAACGGTGCCATTCTTCAGCAATCGCGTTACAAGAAACTTCTCTTCTTGACTACTTGAAGAGCCCGCAACCAATGAGGTATTCCCCTGCGCCCAAGTCAACTTGCCGGCATATCCCATGGAAGCCGGTAAGTTAGCCAGTCCATCGGTACCAAAGTCCGGATCCGGCCCTCCACTGACAAATGCGTCCTTGTTCATTTGATTTCCCCTTCCGATGGCGTTTTGAAAACTTGACTCTAGGCCTGTGCCTGTGCCGAATCTACTGGCATAAATGACAGTCGAAAGCGCGTGTCTGAACTGACTTTTTCTCAGACAGACTGTGATAGTCGGCCTGCATCTATCCCCACCGCAGTCAGGGCGGGACAGAGGGAATAAAAAAGCCCCGCACTCTCACGAGGCGGGGCTTTTTGGGGTTGCGGTTTTGCTTAAACCATTGGGTCGCCGACGTGCAGGATCTTCATGCCGTTGGTGCCGCCGATGGTGTGGTAGCTGTCGCCCTTGGTCAGGATGACCCAGTCGCCTTGCTCAACCAGACCGCGTTTGACCAGTTCGTCCACAGCGGACTGGCTGACCTGACCGGCCGGCAGCGCCGCCGGGTCGAACGGAATGGTGTAAACGCCACGGAACATCGCTGCGCGCGCCTGGGTGCCACGGTGCGGGGAGAACGCGTAGATCGGCACCGAAGAGCGAATGCGCGACATGATCAGCGGGGTGTAGCCGCTCTCAGTCAACGCGATGATCGCTTTCACGCCCGGGAAGTGGTTGGCGGTGTACATGGCGGCCAGCGCGATGCTTTCGTCACATCGGGTGAACGAGTGACCGACGCGGTGGCTGGAGGTTTTGCCGGTCGGATGACGCTCGGCGCCGACGCAGATGCGCGCCATCGCTTCAACGGCTTCGACCGGATAAGAACCGGCGGCACTTTCAGCGGACAGCATCACGGCGTCGGTGTAGTCGAGCACGGCGTTGGCCACGTCGGACACTTCGGCGCGGGTTGGCATCGGGCTGGAAATCATCGATTCCATCATCTGCGTGGCAACGATCACCGCCTTGTTATGGCGACGTGCGTGCAGGATGATTTTCTTCTGGACGCCCACCAGTTCGGCGTCGCCGATTTCCACGCCCAGGTCGCCACGGGCAACCATGACCGCGTCACTGGCGCGGATCAGCGCATCGAGGGTTTCGTCGTCGGCAACGGCTTCGGCGCGTTCGATCTTCGCCACCAGCCAGGCCGTTCCGCCGGACTCGTCACGCAGCTTGCGCGCGTATTCCATGTCGGCCGCATCACGCGGGAACGAAACGGCCAGGTAATCCAGGTCCATTTCGGCCGCGAGTTTGATGTCCTGCTTGTCTTTCTCGGTCAGCGCCGGAGCTGTGAGACCGCCACCGCGACGATTGATGCCTTTGTGATCCGACAGCGGGCCGCCGATGGTCACGGTGCAGTGCAGTGCATCGGCGGTTTGCGTGTCGACGCGCATGACCACGCGCCCATCGTCCAGCAGCAGCTCGTCGCCGACGCCGCAGTCCTTGACCAGATCGGGGTAATCGATACCGACGATGTCCTGGTTGCCGTCGGTCAGAGGATGGCTGGTGGAGAAGATGAACTTGTCACCTACCTTCAGCTCGATCTTCTTGTTGACGAATTTGGCGATGCGGATTTTCGGGCCTTGAAGGTCACCCAGCAACGCGACGAACCGGCCGTTCTTGGCGGCGATGTCGCGGATCAGCTTCGCGCGAGCCTTGTGCTCGTCGGGCGTGCCGTGGGAGAAGTTCAGGCGGGCGACGTCCAGGCCAGCAAGAATCAGCTTCTCGATGACTTCTGGCGAATTACTGGCAGGGCCCAGTGTGGCTACGATTTTGGTGCGGCGAACGGTCATGCACAAACTCCTTAAATGAAGCGCAGCGAGAGGCTACTACTGTATTGCTCTGTAGTCATTGTTCCTTTGCACTACCTGACCCCCTGATCGCTGGGCAATCGGCAGGCCGGCGGGGCTCAAATCGGCCTTGAAGAAATCCCGGAATACGCCGATACAAGGGCTGAGCACAGGAGACTCTCATGCGAATCGTGATGATATTAGTGGCGCTGCTTGCCTTGGGTGGCTGCACCCGCTGGGCAATGAACAGCCATTTGAACAATGCCAACCGCGCCTACGCCCAGGGCGACTGTGACGCGGTGATGTACAACCTGTCGAAAGTCGATCGGGAAAGCCGTTCGCGGCGCTACGTACAGCCTGAAGTGTCGATGTTGCGTGGCCAGTGCCTGGAACGCCAGAAGTTCTACATGGATGCGGTGCAGACCTACCAGTACATCATCACTCAGTTCCCGGAAAGCGAGTATGCGTTCCGTGCCAAGGCCCGCCTGGACACCCTGCATCAGCTGGGCCATGACAACCTGGCGCCGCCCGCCACACCGCGCGCTGCTTCACGCTAGTTACACCCGAGTGGATATACGGTCACGTTGCGAGTGGATATCGCCCAAACCTGAGCTAGGCTGCGATGAGTAGGGACCTAAGTGTTTTGAAGAAGGTGGCAGTGCCACTGATCCGAAAGCGAGCTCGATAGGGGTGTTTAACGCCGATCAGCCATGGGAGTCAGTGACTTTTGCCAGTACCGAATGAGTCAGATGTCGTGATGAGCTTATCCATCGAAGGGTTCTGGCTTTACGGGTCTGGCAGTTCTGTGCAACCGAATCTCAAAGCACTAGCGCGGCCATGCTCAATGGTCATCTCAGGGCGAGTGTCCGAATGCTTAATGAACGACGAATAGAGCGTCACCAACTGCCTTACTACCTGCAAGTGTTCAACCGGTACACCGATAAACCGTTGGGTTGCCTGGGGAACGTGTCAGAGCAGGGCCTGATGCTGATCAGCGATCTGCCCATTCTGGTAGGGGCCGATTTTCAGCTGCGCCTCAAAGTGCCCGATGGCAAGAACGGCCTGTACAACATCGATATCGACGCCAGCTGCCTGTGGTGTCATGAAGACGAGACCCCGCGCATATTCGATTCCGGTTTTCGCCTGCAAGCGGCGCCGGCGGAATACTTCGTTCTCATTCAGGCCTTGCAGCGCTACTTCAGTTTCTATCCGCTGGAAGCGTCCGCCTGAAGCCAGGCGCCTTACAGAGCGCCGGCTTTTTTCCAGCGCATGTATCGACTCACCAACTCGGGCCCCAGCTCACTGGGGCGCACATCCAGCACAGGGATTCCATGGGCGATCAGACGCTCATGCAGTCCGCTGCGTGCGTTGAGCAGGTCGACTGTCCCGCAATAGTCAACGGCCTGTTGCCAGGTCTGTACCGGCCTTTGACGAAGATCGTCCAGCACTGCCTCGCGCAGGCTGGCGATCAGCACACGGTGATGGCGACTCAGCTGTTTCACCGCTTGGAGTAATTGCTCGTCATCCTCGTCCCGCAGGTTGGTGATCAAGACCACCAACGCCCGGCGTTTCTGCCGCGCGAGGATGGTTCCCATCGCCACCGCATAATCGGCGGGGCGCTGGGTGGGGTTGACGTTGTAGAGGTGATTCAGCAGCACGTTCAGCTGACTGGCGCCTTTGGCGGGCGGCAGATGCCGGTCCTGTTCGCCCGCGAAGGTAGAAAGACCGACGGCATCGCCCTGACGCAAGGCCACATAGCTCAGCAGCAGGCAGGCGTTCAGCCCGTGGTCAAAATGCGTCAGCTCGCCGTCCTGGCTGCGCATGCGTCGGCCACAGTCGAGCATGAACAGGATCTGCTGGTCGCGCTCATCCTGATATTCCCGCGCAATGGGCGCGCGATGCCGGGCCGTGGCTTTCCAGTCGATTTGACGCAGGCTGTCGCCTTCACGAAATTCCCGCAGTTGATGAAATTCCAGGCCCAGTCCCCGACGCGGTTGCTGGCGAATGCCGATCTGCCTGAGCCAGTTCTCGACGCCCAGCAGTTGCCCGTTCTGCAACCGGGCGAAATCGGGGTACACCCGCACGACGTCATGGTTGGGCACATAACGCCGGGATGACCACAGGCGCAACGGGCTGCCCATGAGGATCTCGGTCCGTTCGAAGGTGAAATCCCCCCGACTGGCCGGGCGCAGTCGATAGGTCAACCGGGCCGTGCGTTGCGGGCGCAGCACGACGTCCTGGGGGAGATTCTCGGTTTCGTAGCGAGCGTCCGGCTCTGAGGGGCCATGATCAAAGAGGGTCATGTGCAGCGCACGGGATGAATCGTGTTCCAGATCGATCCGCACCTCGCTCCAGCGTCCCATTCCCAGACTGCCGGTCAAATGCCGCTTGACCCGAGGGGAGGGCGTGCGCGAGAGCCATGCCGCATCCAGCCCTGCCACGGCAGCCATTCCCCACAGCAAAGTCCAGAAAAAGCCGTCCAGCCGCGCAACGGGACCTCGTCCCAATGCCTGCAGAATACCGAGCAGCACCGACACGCCGAGCAGAACGGCCAGCCACCAGAGCATCCGTGTCGACGGCTTGAGCAGTTGCTTCATCGACGCGGCGCTGCCACCTGATCCAGCAATTGCTTGAGCACGTGATCCACCGACAACCCTTCGATGTCCAGCTCCGGCGCAAGCCTTACTCTATGCCGCAGCACCGCCAGGGCACAGCCTTTGACGTCGTCGGGCACCACGAACTCGCCGCCACGCAACAGCGCACGCGCGCGGGCTCCCCGAATCAGCGCGATGGACGCCCGTGGCCCTGCACCCAGCGTCAGGCCCGGCCACGTGCGAGTGGCACGGGCCAGCCGCACGGCGTAATCAAGGACCTGTTCATCCACCGGCAGATCACTGGCGATGCGTTGTAGTGCCAGCACGTCTTTTGCCTGCATCAAGGTGCGCAGGGGCTGGATGTCGAGCATGTCGGAGCGCGTCGAACGGGTGACCTGGCGGACCATCTCCAGCTCTTGATCAGCCTGGGGATAATCCATGCGCACTTTGAGCATGAAGCGGTCGAGCTCGGCTTCGGGCAGTGGGTAAGTGCCTTCCTGCTCGATCGGGTTCTGCGTCGCGAGCACCATGAACGGTTGTGGCACCGGCAGCGCGCGGCCTTCCAGCGTGACCTGACGTTCCTGCATCGCCTCAAGCAACGCGGCCTGAGTCTTGGCCGGTGCTCGGTTGATCTCGTCCGCGAGCAGCAGATGGGTAAACAACGGCCCCTTGCGCAGCTTGAACTGCTCGCTTTGCATGTCGTACACGGCATGGCCGGTGACATCGCTGGGCATCAGGTCAGGGGTGAACTGAATGCGCGCGAACTCGCCGCCGAAACACCGGGCCAGCGCCCGCACCAGCAGCGTCTTGCCCAGCCCGGGCACGCCTTCCAGCAGCACATGGCCACCGCCGATCAGGGCCGTCAGGACATCATCGATGACGGCGTCCTGGCCGATGACCGCTTTTTGCAACTCGTGCCGCACCGCCTGCGACAGATGAATCGCACGCTGGCGCTGCTGCGCCGGATGGCTGCCCGAAGCGGTGGCCGGCTCGCTGTGCTTGTGGTCCACGGCTGCGGGTTCAGGGAGGGGAAGGTGATTGGCCGCGTGGCCTGGCTCGGTCAGTTGATCGCTCAGCGTTTCATGAGCCTTGCCGACGGTTGAATCTGTTATGTCTGTCATTGATCAGGTGCTTGCCTAATTCAGCTGGTTTCGAGAGTGTAATCGCACTTTATCAACGCAACCCGAAATACCACGCGGCATCACCCGAACAGACCGCGAATGGGCTGATTGCACGGTGTATGCAGATGCGCGACCGATGGGCGTGGCGATCAGCCCGTACCTCCACCCCTCCAGAAACCCGGTGTTCAGCCGATATTTGTGTGGAACACTACCTAAGGACGGCGGCTTTTCCGATCTCCGGCACGGTGTAAACGCGATGATTCTTGCTTCTCTCCATAGCTTGCGGGCGCAGGTCGCGATCGTCGTGGCAATCCTTGTGCTTGTCCTTAGCTGCATATTTGGCTCTGTCATCGGTGAATCCTCGATTTCCAGCCTGAAGGAGCAAACGGGGCTGCAGCTCACCGAGTCCGCTTATTTAATGGTGGACCGTCTCGACTTCGACATGAGTGCCCGTGCCAAAGAGCTTGCAGTGCTCAGTGACCTGGAAGCGCTTCGTGACCCGGCACGCGCGGGCCAGGCGCGCAGGCTTTTGAACAGCCTCAGCCACAACTTTCCCAGTTATTCCTGGATCGGTCTTACCGACGCCCACGGCACGGTAGTCGCTGCTACCGACAGCGTGCTGGAGGGTGTGGACATTTCAAAACGACCCGTTTTCGCCAACGGTGTCGACAAGGTCTTTGTCGGCGATGTACATGAAGCGGTACTGCTCGCCAAGCTCCTTCCCAATCCCTCCGGGGAAGCCATGAAGTTTGTCGACATCAGCATGCCGGTGCGGGATGAGAACGGACGGCTTGCAGGTGTTCTCGCCACTCACCTTTCCTGGAAGTGGGCCTATGAGGTGGGCAGAACTCTGTTGGAGCCTTTGCAGCGGCGTTTACCGAGTCTGGAGTTCCTGGTCATTGGCGAGGACGGAACAGTATTGCTCGGGCCCCGGCAACTGATTGGCCAACCCCTCGGCCTCCAGCTCCCCCGGGTGGTCAGCAAAAGCGGGTCGGTTGAAACCTGGCCGGACGGTATTCAGTACCTGACCGGCGCCGCCAAGAGTGTGGGGATTGGCGATTATGCCGGCCTGGGATGGACGGTGATTGCCAGGCAGCCCGTGACCGTTGCGTTTGCCGAAGCCTTGAAGGTACGCAGCGAGATCTTTGCCTGGGGCAGTGCACTCTCCATCGCCTTCGCGATCATTGGCTGGTTTGCGGCAGGGATGATCACCCAGCCGGTCAACAAAATTGCCGATGCAGCTGCCCGCCTGTCTGAAGGCGCCAATGTGAGTATTCCGTTACTTCACGGTTCGCGGGAAGTCGAGACACTGAGTGTCGCGATCCGCCACCTCGTCGACAGTCTGACGTCGAAGAGAAGCCAGTTGGCGATGGTTGAAGGCATTGCCTACCGAGATGTGGTGACCGGCCTGCCTAACCGAGCGGCGCTGGAAAAATATGTCGAAGCTGTGCGCAGCGAATGGAGGGAGGGACTCAGCTATGGTGTGCTTTGTCTGGACCTGGACGGATTCAAGCCCGTCAACGACCGTTTTGGGCATGCCACTGGGATGCGCTGCTTCAGCAAGTCGGAGTGAGGCTTTTAGCCACAGTGCGTGATGGGGACATTGCCGTGCGTCACGGTGGCGACGAATTCGTGCTTCTACTGGCCTTGCGCGCCGGTGAGTCGTTATCCAGCGTTCAGCGCGCCGCTGAAAGGGTGATAGCGAAACTTGCGGAACCGATGACCCTCTCTGGCGAGGTGATTAAAGTCAGTTGCAGTATTGGTGGGGCAGTGTGGACAGGCGGTGCTTTTACCGACGTCCTGGCGCACGCCGATGAGGCGCTCTATCAGGCCAAGCGTGTGGGAAAAGCCCAGGCACAGTTTTACGATATCGCCGGCCTGTCGCCTGTTTCCGATGCGTAAACGCTTGGCTGGCCTGGCATGACGGTGGATTTGCGAGGCTGTTGTCCGGGAATGGATGGCCACCGTTGCCACGGCGCCAGATCATAAAGCGTTTCTCAGGGTTTGCAGGTACGCAACCTGACGGGTGAATTCGCTGCTGGACAGGCGCTGCTCCGGGCGCGGACGCAATGCCTGGCCGATGCTGCTGGTGGACTGACGCGTCATGCGCGCCAGCGTTTGCCATTGTTCGGTGACGGCCAGGGTTTCAAAGCCGGGATGCCGTTGCCGGGCGCGACGCAGGATGTCCTGCTGCAGGGCGCGCAACCCGGCGTGCTGACCTTCGCGGCGGAGCATGAAGTCGGCGCTTGCGCGCAGGTGTTCGCCGAGCTGACGACGGCCGCGCGACAGGATGGGCAGCATCGGGCCATGGCGCATGCCTGCATGCCACAGCGTTGCCATCAGGCACAGCGCCAGAGCGAGCAGGGCCTGTGGGAAGTATTTCCAGAGCAAGCCGAAGAGGTTGTCATGCTCAGTGCGCAGCACCATCGTGACGGCGCTGTCCTGGCTCAGGTACCAGAGCAGCCAGGCATTGTCGTATTCGCCGATGGCATGGGTTTTCCAGAGATCAGCGTCGGTGACGACAGTGATCAATCCAGAGCCGTAGACCATTTGCAGCAGGTGCGTGGCGTCGGCGCTGTTGGCCCATGACCGTGCATGATCCTCGGGGTCATCCAGATGGAAGGCCGGGTCGAAGCTCATGTACGCGGGGTCGTTTTCGTTTTGCACGAACAGCCGGGTCAACTCGGGCCACGGCGTTTCGGGGCCTTGAATGTCCGGCGTGTTCAGCGGGATGACCGGTTTGAGCTGTTCGCGCTGCCGTTCGCGGTCCTGCTCCAGCAGGTCCTGGGTAAGAAATTGATGGATCTGCAATTGATCCAGCAGCAGGTCGCCGCTGCTCCCCTTGGAGGGGTCCCACAACCGTTCGGCAACAAACAGAAGGCGGCCGCCTGACCGAACCCAGGCCAGCAAGCGCTTGACCTCTGACGGCGTCATCTTCTCGCGAAAATCCAGCAGCATGAGCGTTTGTGGCTGCTCCTGGATGTCAGGGAGGGTGGCGAGGGTTTCGGCTGTCTTCACCTGAATGTTGCGCTGACGCAGGAACGTCTGAGCGGCAAGGTAAGGGTTCGCCATCGCCTCGGGAGAAGGGCCCTGGTCGACGGTTTCCTGATAACGCTCAAGCCGCTTCAGCACAGGCACACTGGCGATGACAATGCATGCCAGCATCAGCGCGGCGACCAGCCCGATGACCCAGCGCCGGCTCATGCCCCTGCTCCCGGCGCGAACAACTTCCGCCAGCCTGAACACAGCGTCTGTCGTGCCTGATCCGGCGGCAGCTGATGTCCGTAGGCGAGATTCTGCCAGTGGCGCGTCAGCTCATGGCTGAAGTCATCGAGGGATGACTGCTTGAGCTCCGCGATACGCGCCAGTATCTGGCCCTCGGTGTCCGCGCTTTTCAGCGGCAACCCGTAATCGGTCAACAGGCGGCTCAGCAGCGCGCGGTAAAGCAGACTCAACGCGTCGCGCGGTGACTGCTGCCACAGCCTCTCCGCTGCATCGGCGACATCCGTCGGCAGGGTTTCAGCACGGACTTGCAAACCAAAGAGCTGGTGAGGGATGTCTTGCGGTGCGGCTGCCTTGGGTGGGCTTTTACCGACGAAGGTGGCGAACCAGGCGCGATACCGCCAGATCACCCACACGACTATGAGGCCCAGGAGCGTCCATAACAGTGCCCCGAAAACAGCCGACAGGGTTTTGCCCGCGTTGAGCAGGCCGACGACCAGGCGCGCCAGCCAGCTCGGTGTCTCGGCTGACTGGGCATCCTGCCTGGCATCGTGCCTGGGCGGAGCGACGCGCCACCCGGACACCGGTTTGGGATTCTTGAACGGCGGTTGTTCAAGCACAGCATGGATGGCGTTCTGTGACGCCTGGCTGGTCAGCGTCTGATTGAGCAGACGAGGTGAATCGGGCGGTGCCACGTTTTCGTCAGTCTGCGGGTTGTCCAGCGGCGGCAGCGGGCAGCTGTAGCCCGACTCGCTGGGGATTTCGTCTGCCACGGACGAGTCTGTCATCGACGCGTAAGACGCCGACTCTGCCATGGATGAAGACGGTAGCAACGTCAGCGCGAGGACGCCGCCCAGTAAAAACGTCAGTGCGCTGCCGAGCACGCGCTGACGCAGCTTGCGGAAACCCAGTTCGATGTCCCACGCCTCCAATGCGGTCCGGCGATTGAGGTACAGCGCAAACCCGCACGACACATACACCGGCCCCCAGACAATCAGGACCAAGGCGTAAAACCCGTTGGTCAGATGCTCCAGCCAGTTCCACTCACCCTCTACGTCGAGCAGGCTGCGCCAGGACCAGTCGGCTTCGATCTGCGGCGGAATCATGGCGTAGAACAGCACCATCAGGCCGATCCAGAAGGTCATTTCAAGGGTGCTGCCCAGCGCGGTCAGCAGACGCGCCGCCCGGGAATCCTTCTGGCCAAGCACGTTAATCCGCTGCGCACGCGCCAACCCGTCGAGCCCCTCCAGTTGCTGTACCGGCTGATAGAAGCTGCGGCTAAGGCTCAGACGCCGCCAGGTCAAGCTCGCTATCAACTGCGGTTTGAGTGCGGACGCATAGCTTTTCAGCGCCTGACTGAGCGAAGGTGCCGAGTCGAACAGCGCCTGGGACAGAATCAGAAGCGGCAACCGTTCGTAGGCTGGCTTCAGCCACCAGAACACGAGCACAGCCACTGACGGGTAATCCCACAGCAGCAGGGTCAGCAGCGCGAAGATCGGCAAGGTGACGATGGCCCAGCTGGTCATCAGCAAGGCGCGGTGCCGTTGCGCCAGGAGAACGCCCAGGTCGATGGCCTCCCAGGGCGTACGTGGACGTATGACAACGCTGGTGTCAGTCAGGCGCATGGGGCGTCCGTCCAGCGAGAGTCAGGTAGGCGCCGACCAGCAGCCACAAAGCAGCGCCCACCCCGTATTTGGCCGCCGCTGGCGGCCAGCTCATCGACGACCAGTACGCTTCAATAAATGCAGCGATGAGCAGGAACATCATGACCCCGCCAACCAGTCGCACGCTGATCCGGGCGGCGCGGCGAAGCGCCTCGCCTCGCCGCAGGCTACCGGGAGCGACCAGCGCCCATCCGAGTTTCAGCCCCGCCGCACCCGCCAGCATGATGCCGTTCAGCTCGAAGGCGCTGTGCCCGACCACGAACGGCCAGAAGGTTTCGCCCATGCCTGCGTCAGTGAGATGGCCTGCAACCGCGCCAATCATCAGCCCGTTGAAGAACAGAAAAAACAGACTGCCGACGCCGAAGAACAGGCCGCTGGCGAAGGTCTGGAAAGCAATGCCGACGTTGTGCATCACGTAGTAACCGAACATCAGCCAGTCAGTACTCGACGCGCGCTCGGCTGTCTGCCCGATGCGCCGTGCAGCGGGCTCGTACATCGCGTGCATTTGGGCAACATCGGCCGGGCTGACGACGCTGTACACCAGATCCGGATAGCCGTAGACCAGCAGCGCCATGAGCGTCAGGCTTCCGAAAAACAGCAGGCCGGCAAGGCCGACCCATCGCCATTCGGCACGCACCAGCCGCGGAAAGTCCGCCAGCACAAAGCTCAGCAACTGCGCAGTGAACCGGCTTCGGTGGCGATACAACTGCTGGTGGCCGCGCATCGCAAGCTGTTGCAGTTGTTCGACCAGATAACGGGCGTAGCCACGGTCAATCGCTAGCGCCAGGTGTTGGCAGATCCGACGGTATTCGCGGCTGAAGCCCGCGCCGGATTCGCTTTTGCCGCGACTCCCTTCCAGCGCCTCAAGGCGCGTCGCAAAACGCTGCCAGTCTTCTGCGTGACGTTGTTCGAACAGGCTCTGTTTCATGATGAACCGGCCAGGCTGCGGGCAATGCCATTCAATTGCTGGACCGGAGAGTGCGGATCTGGCGAGGTAGCCAGCTGCAACGGCTGCGTGACGATTGCGGCGAGCTCCTGAGCCCTCGCCGGAGAAAGTGTGCCGTGTCGCTCGGCAAAGGCTTGCAGGGTGCGCTGCTCCTCCAGCGAGAGGGGCAGCGGCGGATTGATCGCAGTGGCTTCAGCCAGTGGCGGTCGTTGCGGGGGTAGATCTCGATAGATGACCAGCGTGCCGGCCGCCAGATCCCCAAGTCGTTTGAACAGCGGGTGCTGCAAACAGGTGAACCCGCCAACGCAGTAGCCAAAGGGCAACATGTCGACGAAACGCAGCAGGTTGCGCAGCACTGAAGCCGACCAGCCGATCGGCGTGCCGTCATCGTGAATGACCCGCAGCCCCATGATCTGTTTGCCCGGAGTGCGGCCCTGATGCAGCACCTCGAAAAGCACCATGTAACCCCAGGTCCCGAGAAACAGCGCGAGCATGAACAGTCCGGTGCCGAAGTCGCCCAGTGTTCCCAGCACAAAAAACAGCGCACCCAGCAATACACCACGAATCGCCAGGTCGATGCCGAAAGCAATTGAGCGGGACATTAAACCGGCGGGGCGCAGGATGAGGTCTATGCCCTCGGGCGTTTCCATGCGAACACGGGTGTCCAGCAGGGCAAGCGGTGCAGCACATCCGGGCTCTGCATGGGAAAGGGACATAAGAAAAGGTACGCCGGTGAAAGAGGTTTGATGCTAGCCACGCCTGAGTGGGTAAGCAACAGGATGATTCTGGACAATGTGTGAGAAGAGTCCTGTTACAACTTGCTGGCCATCGACAGCCGCCACTTTCGCACGAACTGTGTCGCAGTATCCCGGGCCATGGGGTGTCTTCGCTGGCGTCAGACGGGCAAGGGCATCTGTTAAACTCGGCCGGTCTTTTGTTCAGGATCAGCCCGTGACTTCCAGCATCTTCTGGTACGACTACGAAACCACCGGGATCAATCCACGCAACGACCGGCCGCTGCAAGTGGCGGGCATTCGTACGGACGATCAGCTCAACGAGATCGGCGAGCCGATCAACCTCTATTGCCAGCCCGGCGATGACATTCTGCCCCATCCGGCGGCGTGTCTGGTGACAGGCATCACGCCTGACCGGCTCGCGGAAAAGGGGTTGTGTGAAGCGGATTTCATGACGCGATTGCACGCCGAGATGTCTCTTCCCGGTACCTGCAGCGCGGGTTACAACACGTTGCGTTTTGACGATGAGATGACCCGCTACAGTTTTTACCGAAACTTCTTCGATCCCTACGCCCGCGAATGGCAGAGCGGTAATAGCCGTTGGGATCTGATCGATGTGGTGCGCACGGCTTATGCATTGCGTCCGGAGGGCATTGTCTGGCCGCAGGAAGAGGGCCGGGTGACGCTGAAACTCGAGCGGCTGACGGCGGCAAACGGGATCGATCATGGCCATGCCCACGACGCGCTCTCCGATGTCCGCGCAACCATCGCTCTGGCGCGGCTGGTGCGCGATAAACAACCCAAACTTTACGATTATCTTTTTGAATTGCGCTTCAAGCACAAGGTGCAGGATCAGATTCGATTGATGCAGCCGCTTGTGCATATATCGGGTCGGTTTTCCGCGGCGCGAAGTTATGTGAGCGTTGTACTCCCGCTGGCCTGGCATCCGGTCAACCGAAATGCATTGATTGTCTGTGACCTGTTCCACGACCACAGCCCGTTGCTGGATGAAGACGGCGAGACCTTGCGTCAGCGTCTATATACCCGTCGCGAAGATCTGCTCGAAGGCCAGCTCCCCGTTCCGCTCAAATTGCTGCATGTTAATAAATGCCCGGTCATTGCCCCATTGAGCGTCCTTCGCGAGGAGGACCGTGAGCGCCTGCAACTGGACATGGGTGTTTATAAAACGCGCGTCGCTGCATTGAATGAAGGCCAGGCGATTTGGCAGGACAAGTTGAAAAGCGTGTACGCCAACGACAACTTCGCTGCCAGTGCGGATCCGGAACAGCAGTTATACGATGGCTTCATCAATGATAGGGACCGTCGACTCTGCGAGCAGGTGCGAATTGCCGAGCCGCAGCAGCTGGCTACCGATGTCTGGCCCTTCGATGATCCCCGACTGCCTGAGTTATTATTCCGCTATCGCGCCCGCAACTTTGCCGAAACCCTGAGTGTTGACGAACAACAACGCTGGTTGGCGTTTTGTCAGTTGCGCCTGAGCGACCCTCAGGCCGGCGCGCCCATTACGCTCAAGGCATTCAGCCGTGCGCTGGTCGAGCTCTCACTGAAGGCCACGCCCGAGCAACTCAAGGTGCTCGCCCAATGGCAGGAATACTCTCTGGTATTGAAACAGCGTCTGGGGCTTTAAGCGAAGACGGGTAAATGGCAGGCAATAAAAAACGCCAGCATTGCTGGCGTCTTTTTGGGTCGAACATCTCTGCGCGACGGCTGACTCAAAGCTCGGGAATTAACCCAGCAGAGTTGCCCAGCCTTCAACCTCGTCGCCGCCCCACTTGGCTTTCCACTCTTTCAGCGTCTTGTGGTTGCCGCCTTTGGTTTCGATGATTTCACCGTTGTGCGGGTTCTTGTATTGCTTGACCTTGCGAGCGCGCTTGGTGCCGACCGGCTTTACAGCAGCGCCACGTGGCGCCTTCATTTTGGACTCTGGGTCCAGCAGCGCGATGATGTCACGCAGGGATTTCTGATATTCGCCCATCAACGTGCGCAGTTTGCCTTCAAACTCAAGTTCTTTCTGCAGTTTGTCGTCTTGTTGCAGATTTTGCAGGCGGGCTTGCAGTTCTTTGATGGCTTCTTCTGTTGCGCGGTATTCGTTGATCAGTGACATGGGGGTTACCTATGTTGTGATGGGCATGATGCGATGGGCGCATAATAATCAGAGTGTTTGCGCAAGTAAACATTTAAGAAAAGTTTTATCCGTAGCATTTTGAAATAGCCTCGGACATACCGTCGATTTACATTCAAACGTCGCGTTAAAGAACGCCAATGGTCCCGGAGTTTTGAGTGATGTATCTGGCGTCGTGTTTCCGTCGCCGATGAACCGGTCCGGCACTTACGTGTTACTCCTCGCAGGGTGCGCTTTTTTGCCGCCTGAAATGAGCGGCAGACGGGTACTGCACAGTCCTCAGGTAATCGCTAGAATGGCGGCCTTTGCGAAGTTCTGGAGTTTTTCACATGCGCACTTTTCGTCTGGTGATTGCTTGCCCGGACCGTGTCGGTATCGTTGCCAAGGTCAGTAACTTTCTGGCGTCGTACAACGGCTGGATTACCGAAGCGAGCCATCACTCTGACAACCTCAGCGGCTGGTTTTTCATGCGCCATGAAATGCGCGCCGATACCCTGCCTTTCGACCTCGAAGGTTTCCGCGAGGCCTTTGCGCCCATCGCCGAAGAGTTTTCGATGGACTGGCGCATTACCGATTCCGCGCAGAAAAAGCGCGTCGTACTCATGGCAAGCCGGGAATCCCATTGTCTGGCCGACCTGTTGCACCGCTGGCACAGTGATGAACTGGACTGCGAGATCGCCTGCGTGATTTCCAATCACCAGGACCTGCGCAGCATGGTCGAATGGCACAACATTCCTTATTACCACGTGCCGGTTGATCCGAAAGACAAAGAGCCAGCTTTCGCCGAAGTCTCGCGTCTGGTCAAACACCACGAAGCCGACGTTGTTGTGCTGGCGCGTTACATGCAGATCCTGCCGCCGCAACTGTGCCGGGAATACGCGCACCAGGTCATCAACATTCACCACAGCTTCCTGCCTTCGTTTGTTGGCGCCAAGCCGTATCACCAGGCGTCACTGCGCGGCGTGAAACTGATCGGCGCTACTTGCCACTATGTCACCGAAGAACTGGACGCCGGCCCGATCATCGAGCAGGACGTGGTGCGCGTCAGCCATCGCGACAGCATCGAGAACATGGTGCGTTTCGGTCGCGACGTGGAAAAGATGGTGCTCGCTCGCGGCCTGCGCGCGCACCTGGAAGACCGCGTGCTGGTGCATGACAACAAGACAGTGGTCTTTGATTAAGCAGTGATGAAGCAGCTTCGGTGTGCCGCTGAAATCCAGCGGCACACTGCAATGCGTTTGTGTCCGGACCACCAGGCGTCTATGGCAAGAAAGGCGGAATCAACATGACCGACCCCCTCGACAAAGCCACCTCCAAAGCCCCGCCGACCCTTGGCGAGGGATGCCTGAGCCGTTACGACGTCGACGCCATGTCGCCAGAAGACGGCACGGACTTCGAGGGCGCCGAAGCGTTATGGAAAGAACTGACGTCTGCCGAGCAGCGAGACGAATCAGACAGTCTTGATCCGCAGTAACTTGTTCAACAGGGGGCGCCCGACCATCAACAGGAACACCGGACCGCCCGCGACCAGATAGAAGTAATAGGTGACGATCCGCCAGATCAGGATCGCCGCCGCTGCCGTCGACTTGCCCACCATCGGCGCCAACAAGGCCGCCGACGTCAATTCCGCTGCTCCGGCACCGCCCGGCGACAGGCTGAACTGGCCGGCACTCAGCGACAGCATTTGCACCAGAAACGTCCACGCCCAGTCGATATTCACGCCCAACCCTTGCAGCGCCAGGTACAGCACGCTGTAACGCAAACTCCAGTGCACGCAGGTCAGCGCAAACACTTGCAGCAGTATGCGGTGGGGCATCTTCCAGGTTTCAGCCAGCGCGTCGCGAAAATGCAGCAGCTTGCGCGCCCAGCGAATACGCGTGGTGTTCTTGCGTTTCAGGCGTTTGAGCATCCGACCGTTGAACAGAATGATGCGTCGGTGATACCGCGCGAAACCGGCGCAGGCGCAAAGCCCGGCGCCGATCAGCAAGGCGCTGGCAATGAGCATCCATTCAAGGTTTTCGCTGAGCTGGTGGAACACCGCGTAAATCAGGATGCCGATCAAGGCGAGGAGAAAAAACACCAGATCCATCAGTTGGTCGGTGGCGAAGGCCGCTGTGCTTTTCGCAGGGCCAATGCCGCTGCGCGACAGCAGTGCCACCAGCGTCAACGGGGCGCCGCTGCCACCGGGCGTTGCGCAGTAAGCAAACTCGGTCGCCATTACCACAGCGAGGCTTTTGCGCATGCCGAGCCCGCTGGCGGCGTCGCCGAGTAACAGGCGCAGGCGCATCGTGTTCATGCACCAGCCCACCAGCACCATGACGAACATGCCGATCAGGAGCATTACCGGGAAATTGCGCAGGCGATGAAACATGTCCGCGCCGCCCATGAAGAACGGAATCAGCAGCGCGAGTATCAGTGCTGCTGCGAGCCAGCCAAGTCGCCTCACGCCGCGGACCTGGCAGCATTCAGCTCCTGTAACCAGGCAAATTTGCTCGTCGGCGTGCGACCGTCGTTCAGCAAGCGCTCAAGGGCTTGCAGCCAGTAACGACGGGAAAAGTCATGGCGCATGTCTACAGGGTGCAGACCCAGACGGATAGTTGCGGCGTTGTGCAATTGAGCCTCACGGTGGTTGCTGACGATTTTCGATACCCCCCGGCGCCAGGCGCTGCGAGCACTCCAGACGATGCCGGGCGCGTCGATCTCGGAAAAGTCCGGCAGACGATACAAGTGTTGGGCATCACTTGTGTAGTCCAATGGCAATTTTCGCAGAGCATTGCGCGTATCTTCGCTCATCAGCCATGCGGGGGCGACGAACCCGTGAAGCGGCCAGTCGTTGCGTCGGAACACGTCCATGCCGGCTTCGAGTCGCTGCATCGCCTGCTGCTCGTTGAGGGTGTAGAACTCGCCTTCCCAGGTGTAAATGCGCCGCATGAAAAAGTCCTGCGGCGTGCGCGGGGCAGGGCTGTCGTCGCAATGGTAGTAACCGTGCAGCGCCAGCTCATCGCCCCGTGCAAGACGGTCATGCATCAAGCGCTGGAAGCCCGGACTGGCGTCGATCGGGTCGTGCTTGTGGAAGTCCGGCACTACCAGCCAGGTGATGGGAATGTTGCCAAGCTTGTCGACCGCCTCAACGAAGGTGCGATAATCCGGCCAGGTTTGCGGGGACACGTCGTGGAGCACCAGCATCAGGCTGCGCTGCGTGATTGCGGGAATCTCAGCCATGGGCATAGACCGGCTGACGGGCGCCGAGTACTGCCTGGTAATGGCCGAGCAAGCCGGTGACTACGGCGTCCCACGCATAATGTGCCTCGACATGACGCCGTGCATCTGCGCCCCGGGATGGCGCGTTCTCGGCAAACAACTGACGCACGACTGCCGCCATGGCCATTGGTTGATTGGGTTGGCACAACAGGCCGCAATGCTCGGGGATGATTTCGCGGAACGCGCCGGCATCCACGGCGACCACCGGAATCCCACTGGCCATGGCTTCAATCACCACCAGGCCGAAGGTCTCCTGATCCCCGGCATGCACCAGCGCATCGGCGCTCGCCAGCAGACGCGCGACTTCGGCGGCAGGGCGGAATTTATCCACAACCGTCACGTTTGTCGGCACGCTGGTTGGCATATGGGAACCCACCAGCAAAAGGTGATAACCCGCGCCCAGCGCCTTCATGCAGTCGAGGAGAACGGTCAGGTTTTTCTCTTTCGAGCCTCGGCCCGCGAAGATAAGCAGGTGTGTCTCTTCTGTCAGGCCCAGCTCCGCCTTGAGACCAGAATCTCGCCGAGAGGGGTGGAACGCCTGCAGATCGACTCCCAACGGTTGCACATGAACGTTATTTACACCCAATCTGATCAGCTTGTCCGCCATCGCGGCACTCGGCGCCAGCACCCGGTCGAAGTTGCCGTAGAGCTTGCTGACGTAATTCTCGACGTTGGCGCCCAGCCAGGTGCCGATGCGATTGCGCACCAGCAGCGGCAGGTCGGAGTGGTAGAAGCCAATGACCGGCACGTCCAGTTGACGTCGGGCATCCAGTGCAGCCCAGGCCGTCAGATAGGGATCGCCGACTTCAATGAGGTCCGGCCGCAGGCTTCGCAGGGCATCTCGCCAGGGACCGACGCGCAGCGGAAACCGGTAACCGTTGCCAAAAGGCACGGGCGGCGCCGGAACCCGGTACACGCCATCCTCATGACTGCTTTGCGGACCGGGAATCAGCAGGCTGTGTCGCACGCCCGGATAAAGCGCGAGGCGACGGTGCTTGGCGTCCAGATACGTACGCACGCCACCGCTGGCAGGGGCGTAGAACATGGTCATGTCAGCGATATGCACAGGATGCCTCCGTCCATTGATCAGTCCTTCTGGTTGACCATCCACAGATACAGATGTTCGGTTGCAGATCGTCGCATCCATGCCCACGATCATGGCCATGGACGAGCACTGCGCCGCTTGCGCTAGAGTAGAAAGGTGGCCTGAGGGCTGATCAGCGGTGCGGGTCCATCCGGGCGGCTGCCGCAGTCCCCTCGGGAATATCAAATGCGACGCTTGGGTGAACGGATGCCTGACTCACGACAGATTCTTATTGGCGCTGACCTCAAGGGCCAGCCGATCGGCCAGGCGATGCGTCTGGCCAATCGTCACGGGCTGGTGGCCGGCGCGACCGGCACCGGGAAAACCGTCACGCTGCAGCGCCTGGCGGAGGCGTTCAGCGATGCGGGCGTCGCGCAAGAAACGCCGCTAGGGCACCCACAAAAAAGCCCATTCAATGAATGGGCTTTTTCAGGTCAGGCGGTGCAGTCAGGTCAGGCCAGCGCTTTTGACGCCAACCAGAACAACCCTGCCGACAGCGCGACCGTGGCGGGCAGGGTCAGCACCCATGCCAACAGAATGTTGCGAACCGTGCCGCCCTGAAGGCCGCTCTTGTTCGCCACCATGGTCCCGGCCACGCCGGACGACAGGATGTGTGTGGTCGAGACTGGCAGGCTGAACACGTTGGCCAGCGCAATGGCGCTCGCGGTGGTGATCTGCGCGGACATGCCCTGAGCGTAAGTCATGCCTTGCTTCCCGATCTTCTCGCCGATGGTCAGCACGACGCGTTTCCAACCGACCATGGTGCCGATACCCAGCGCCAGTGCAACGGCGAAGATAACCCAGAACGGTGCGTACTCAGTCGTCGCGGTCAGGTCCTTGCGCAGCTTCTCCAGATCCGATTTTTCACGGGCATCCAGGGCTGGCAGCTTGCCGACCTTGCGCGCCGTGTCGTCCAGGCACAGCAAGTAGCGACGCACTTCGATGCGACGCTCCGGTGCGAGGCTGTGGTAGTCGTTAACGCCCTTTAGGTTGCTCAACAGAGCATCGATGGTCGGCTCGGTCTGCTCAGGGTTGCAGCTGAAACGCTCAGGCAAGTCGCCCGGCGCCGATTTGCCCAGTGCCAAGTACTCGCCGAGCGTTGCGTTGTTGCGCTGGTAAAACTGGCTCAGGTGCTGGGTCGCGTCGCGTGTGCGTTCGATCTGGTAGGTCGTGGTGCTCAGGTCCAGAACGAACTGCGCCGGGACGATACCGATCAGCACCAGCATGATCAGGCCGATGCCTTTCTGACCATCGTTGGAGCCGTGCACAAAACTCACCGCCATCGCCGAAATCACCAGTACTAGGCGATTCCAGAAAGGAGGGTGTTTCTTGTCATCGAGCTTGCGGCGTTGTTCCGGGGTCTTGTGCATCTTGGACAGGGGACGCCAGGCTTTGAGCCCCAGCAATACCAGGCCTGCCACGATGAAACCGGCCAGTGGCGAGAACACCAGCGACGCGCCGATATCGATTGCTTTCTGCCAGTTGACGCCTTCACCCAACGGAATGTTGTTGATCAGCGCGTTGGCCAGGCCTACACCCAGAATCGAGCCGATCAACGTGTGGGAGCTGGACGCCGGGATACCGAAGTACCAGGTGCCGAGGTTCCAGGTGATGGCCGCAGCCAGCAGCGAGAACACCATGGCCAGACCATGACCGGTGTTGACGTTGATCAACAACTCGACCGGCAGCAGATGGACGATGGCATACGCCACGCCGACGCCACCCAGGAGCACCCCGAGAAAATTGAACACACCCGAGAAAAATACCGCCAGATGAGGCGGCATGGCCTTGGTGTAAATGACTGTCGCCACCGCATTGGCGGTGTCATGAAAGCCGTTGATGAACTCGAAGGTGAGGACAAACGCCAGGGCGAGCAACAAGCTCACAATCACCCAAGCATCCAGTCCGCTGAATAGATCGATCATGGAAGGTTTTCTGACCCGGTCTTAAGGGGGCGGGATTATGACAGAAAAAAAACTGCGCGATAGGCGCGCTGCTCACTGGTAGCAGCCTGCAACGAAATTTCTGTCCCGCCAGCCCGTTGACTTCCTGTCGTGAAGGAGAGTGCGAAACATCCCTGAACGGCAGACGAGGCTGTAAAACCTGGCTTTTAAAGCAGTTGAAACGCTTGCCGTCGGCTGATTGAGTCAGCGACAGGCAAGCGAGCGGCTCAAGGCTCTTCCTTGAGTTCTTCTTCCATCTTTTGCAGCTCTTGCTTGAAAGCCTGGTCGAGCAGGCTGGCCCTTTTGCGCCACGGCTTGCGCTCTGGCTCGGGCTGGGCGGCGTATGTTGTCACTTCGCCGCCATACACTTCCTTGTAACGTTGTTCCTGGCGCTCTAATTCTGCGCGCAGTTCATCTTTGGTCACGTTAATACCTGATCGGGTCGAGTTTAATTCCGGTGATGACGCCGAGTCTGAAAGTGTCGGACCTGATGATCGCAATGTATCGGATCAGGAATAATCATCGGGCAGGGGCGCTGCGCAAGATGATTCAGACTTCAACCACGGGCGGCTACGTGCACCAGAATGACAAATCTGTCGTAGCAACATTCTTTATTGATTGCCTGCAGGATGGCAAATGACCAAGGTATTGGCCTGCCGTCGCCGAGCATTGCGATCGAGTCGAGCAATGCCTGCGTGAGTTTGGATCCATACCAGATAAGGCAGAGGATTAAACCGCGCGATAGCGTTATTGGGCTTCAATGACGGCCACTATCGCGAAGATGCGCAGGCGAGTCAACTGTCGAGACTGTCGCAGTCGGGCAACTGAGGATTTATACCTTTTTTATGTACGAAGATTCCTAAGTTGCACTGTCCGATTTATGACGCAACTTGGCGAGTCAAATGTTTAACGCGCCAGGCAGTTTTCTGGCGACGTAAATTCACAGGTTGTGAAGGCGCGAATAGCCAGTGTGTATTTATTCGCTTACAGATAAATGCGCAGGGCAGAGACAAAAACGGCCTTGGGTTAGCAAGGCCGTGCCTGGGACTTCTCAGTGGGTACCTGACCAGTAATCCAAAGAAGCCTCATAGGGCATGTGAAAGGTATAAGCAACCGTACGGCCGGTCAATTGCGATTATCGCCCACTCGTTCGATAATCGCCCAAAGCTGGCTTGCCGTGGGTTCGAAAACAGGCGAGAGTGGCGTTCTACAAGGCTTTCGCGGCCACGACGAACGGTGCCAGCATGAACGATCAATTGCGTAATTCATTCACGTCACTTGCGCCGCCGATTGTTGCGTCCCCTGCCAAAAGGATTCAGGCGCTCACTGGGGATCCGGACTTCATGACCTCTCTGGCGCGAGGGTTGGCGGTTATTCATGCGTTTCAGGAGCGCAAGCGGCACCTGACCATCGCGCAAATCAGCCACCGTACGGAAATCCCCAGGGCGGCGGTTCGTCGTTGCCTGCACACACTGATCAAGCTGGGTTATGCCACCACTGACGGCCGTACGTACTCGTTGCTGCCGAAAGTGCTGACCCTCGGCCATGCCTATTTGTCGTCCACCCCCCTGGCGGTCTCATCGCAGCCGTATCTTGACCGCATGAGTGATCAGCTGCACGAGGCCTGCAACATGGCCACGCTGGAAGGGGACGACATTCTTTATATAGCCCGTTCGGCCACGACTCAGCGATTGATCTCCGTGGATCTGGCGGTGGGCGGGCGTTTGCCGGCGTACTGCACGTCCATGGGCAGAATCCTGCTGGCGGCGCTGGACGATGTGTCATTGCAGGAATACCTCGACCATGTCGACCTGCAACCTAAAACCAGCCGCACCTTACGCACACCCGAAGCTTTGCTCGAATGTTTGCAACAAGTCCGGCAGCAGGGCTGGTGCATCGTCGATCAGGAACTGGAGCAGGGTTTGCGCTCCATTGCGGTGCCGGTCTACGACGCATCCGGCCAGGTGCTCGCGGCGCTGAACGTCAGCACCAGTGCGGGTCGGGTGACGCGTAATGAGCTGGAGCAGAAGTTTCTGCCGATCATGCTGGATGCCAGCCGTGACCTCAGCACGCAGCTGTTTACCTGATGGCTAAACAGGCCGGTTAACCGCAGCCGGTTCGCAATCACGACTCTCTGTTCGGTGATCGAACACTTAGTCGGTTATCGGATTGTTCCGTCCCTTCTCCAGGCATAACCTCATTTTCAACGTCTGGCCTTAAATGGCACGGCAACCGAGTGTGAACCTGGAGCACCCCATGGCTGCAATTCTTTCCCTCCAAGAGGCCGTGAAGCAGTTCGTCAACGATGGCGACACCGTTGCACTGGAAGGCTTTACCCATTTGATTCCTACAGCAGCCGGTCACGAGCTCATTCGTCAGAAGAAGAAAGATCTGACGCTGGTGCGCATGACTCCCGACTTGATCTATGACCAGCTAATCGGCGCAGGTTGTGCGAAACGCCTGATTTTTTCGTGGGGCGGTAATCCCGGGGTTGGCTCGTTGCACCGGCTTCGCGATGCGGTCGAACGGCAATGGCCGCAGCCTCTGGAGATTGAAGAGCACAGCCACGCCGACCTTGCCAACGCCTATGTGGCGGGGGCATCGGGGCTGCCTTTCGCGGTGTTGCGCGCCTACGCCGGTTCCGACCTGCCGAAGGTCAACCCGCTGATCAAATCGGTGACGTGCCCTTTCACCGGAGAAGTGCTGGCCGCCGTGCCGGCGGTGCGGCCGGACGTTACGGTCATTCATGCGCAGAAAGCCGACCGCAAAGGCAACGTGCTGCTCTGGGGCATTCTCGGGGTTCAGAAAGAGGCTGCGTTGGCGGCCAAGCGCTGCATCGTCACAGTCGAGGAAATTGTCGATGACCTACAGGCACCGATGAATGCCTGTGTCCTGCCAACCTGGGCGCTCACTGCCGTTTGCGTTGTGCCGGGCGGCGCGCATCCTTCCTACGCCCACGGCTATTACGAACGCGACAACCGTTTCTATCAGGCGTGGGACGCCATCGCCCGCGACCGTGAGGCCTTTACCGCCTGGATCGACGACTACATCCATGGCACCCGGGATTTCGGTGAGTTCAAGCGCAAGCTGACCCATGCGGCGGAGACTAACCAATGAACTATTCCACGAGCGAAATGATGACCGTCGCCGCCGCGCGCCGGTTGAAAAATGGCGCCGTGTGCTTCGTCGGCATTGGCCTGCCCTCCAAAGCGGCCAATCTGGCGCGCCTCACTTCTTCGCCTGACGTGGTGCTGATTTACGAATCAGGACCCATTGGCGCCAAGCCTGACGTGCTGCCGCTGTCCATCGGTGACGGCGAACTGGCGGAAACCGCTGACACCGTGGTATCCACCAGCGAGATTTTCCGTTACTGGCTGCAGGGCGGTCGGGTCGATGTCGGGTTTCTAGGCGCCGCTCAGGTCGACCGGTTCGGCAACATCAACACAACGGTGGTCGGCGATTATCACAACCCGAAGGTGCGCCTGCCGGGTGCGGGGGGCGCGCCGGAAATCGCGGGCTCGGCCAAAGAAGTACTGATCATCCTCAAGCAATCGCCACGGACCTTCGTGAACAAGCTGGACTTCCTCACCTCGGTCGGCCATGGCGAAGGCGGCGATTCGCGCAAGCGGCTCGGCCTGCCAGGCGCAGGGCCGGTCGGCATCATCACTGACCTGTGCATCATGGAGCCGGAGGAGGGCACCCACGAGTTTGTCGTAACGACCCTTCACCCGGGCGTGACCCGCGAGCAGGTGATCGCCGCCACCGGTTGGGCCGTGCGTTTTGCCGATAACGTGGTGACTTCCGATGCACCGAGCGATGACGAACTGAATGCGTTGCGTGATCTGGAAGCGCGGACTGCTGCCGCCCATGGTCAGGCGCCGGGAGAAGCATGATGCGTGATGTCTATATCTGCGATGCGATTCGAACTCCCATCGGCCGTTTTGGCGGCGCCCTGGCGACCGTTCGCGCGGATGATCTGGCAGCGTTGCCCATAAAAGCCCTTATGGCGCGCAACCCGTCGGTCAACTGGGATGAGCTGGATGAAGTGTTTCTCGGCTGCGCCAATCAGGCCGGTGAAGACAACCGCAATGTCGCCCGTATGGCCGCGCTGTTGGCCGGGTTGCCGACCCGCGTCCCGGGCGTGACCCTCAATCGCCTGTGTGCTTCGGGCCTGGACGCGGTGGGTTCTGCGTTCCGCGCCATCGCCTGCGGTGAAATGGAGATGGCCATCGCCGGCGGCGTAGAGTCTATGTCCCGCGCGCCGTTCGTGATGGGCAAGGCCGACACAGCATTCGGCCGCGGCCAGAAGCTGGAAGACACGACCCTGGGCTGGCGTTTCGTCAATCCGCAGATGAAAGACCAGTACGGCGTTGAGACCATGCCGCAGACCGGCGATAACGTCGCTGAAGATTTCGGCATCTCCCGGGAGGATCAGGACGCGTTTGCCCTGCGCAGCCAGCAGCGCACGGCGGCGGCTCAGGCTGCGGGCTTCTTCGCCGAGGAGACCGTGCCCGTGCGCATCGCCCACAAAAAAGGCGAGACCGTCGTCGACACCGACGAGCACCCGCGCGCCGACACCAACCTTGAGGCGCTCGCCAAGCTCAAGCCGGTCAACGGGCCTGGCAAAACGGTCACGGCCGGCAACGCGGCAGGCCTGAACGACGGCGCGGCGGCGATGATTCTGGCGTCCGCCGAAGCCGTCAAGAAACACGGCCTGACCCCGCGCGCCCGCGTGTTGGGCATGGCCAGTGCCGGCGTTGAGCCTCGCGTCATGGGCATCGGCCCGGTTCCGGCGGTGCGCAAGCTGGTGGCACGGCTGGGACTGGCGGTCAGCGATTTCGACGTCATCGAGCTCAACGAGGCATTCGCCAGCCAGGGCCTTGCGGTCATGCGTGAACTGGGCATCGCTGACGATTCGCCCAAGGTCAATCCCAACGGCGGTGCGATTTCCCTCGGGCATCCGCTGGGCATGAGCGGCGCGCGGCTGGTGCTGACTGCGTTGCATCAACTGGAGAAAACCGGCGGCAGCAAGGCGCTGGCCACGATGTGCGTCGGCGTGGGGCAGGGTCTGGCCCTTGCGATAGCGCGCTAAACGACATCCTCGCCAATCAAGCACCCGAGTCATCGGTTGCCTCCATGAAAGGGGCAACTTGCTGACTCGGGTGATTGTCCTTGTGATGTCGAAACGTTACTGCTTAAGTCTAGACGTTGCAGGTTATGTCTTAGACTGGCTGACCTTACTAACACCTGGGGAGATAATAATGACAACGACTCACTACACCGGAGAAGAAAGGCGCAAGCGGATCTTCGCCATCGTCGGCGCCTCATCGGGCAACCTTGTCGAATGGTTCGACTTCTACGTCTACGCGTTCTGCGCCATCTATTTCGCGCCTGCGTTTTTTCCTTCCGATGACCCCACCGTTCAGTTGCTCAACACCGCGGGCGTCTTCGCTGCGGGCTTCCTGATGCGCCCCATCGGTGGCTGGCTGTTCGGTCGCGTGGCCGACAAGCACGGCCGCAAGAACTCGATGATGATTTCCGTGCTGATGATGTGCGCGGGCTCGCTGGTCATCGCCTGTCTTCCCACGTACGCATCGATCGGTGCCTGGGCGCCGCTTCTGCTGCTGATGGCGCGCCTGTTCCAGGGCCTGTCGGTGGGCGGTGAATACGGCACCACGGCCACGTACATGAGCGAAATCGCGTTGCGGGGGCAGCGCGGGTTCTTTGCTTCGTTTCAGTACGTGACCCTGATCGGTGGTCAGTTGTTGGCGGTGTTGACCGTGGTCATCCTGCAGCAATTTCTCAGCACCGATGAGCTGAAAGCCTACGGCTGGCGGATTCCGTTCGTGGTGGGTGCGGTGGCGGCGGTGATCTCGCTGGTGCTGCGCCGTTCGCTGAAAGAGACCACTACTGCCGAAGTCCGTCAGAACAAGGACGCGGGCAGCATGTCTGCGCTGTTCCGCGATCACAAAGCGGCGTTCATCACCGTGCTGGGCTACACCGCCGGGGGCTCGCTTATTTTCTACACGTTCACCACGTACATGCAGAAGTACCTGGTCAACACCGTGCACATGGATGCCAAGGTCGCAAGCTACATCATGACCGGCGCGCTGTTCCTGTACATGTGCATGCAGCCGGTGTTTGGCATGCTCGCCGACAAGATCGGCCGCCGCGCTTCAATGCTGTGGTTCGGCGGGCTGGGCACGCTGTGCACGGTGCCGCTGCTGCTGACGTTGAAAACCACCACCAGCCCGATCATCGCGTTCGTGCTGATCACCCTGGCGCTGGCCATCGTCAGTTTCTACACCTCCATCAGCGGTCTGGTGAAGGCCGAGATGTTTCCGGTGCAGGTTCGTGCCCTGGGCGTCGGTCTGGCCTATGCCGTGGCCAACGCGATCTTCGGCGGCTCGGCTGAATACGTGGCCCTGGGCTTAAAGAACATGGGCATGGAAAACACTTTCTACTGGTACGTGACCGCGATGATGGCGATAGCTTTCCTGTTCAGCCTGCGACTGCCGAAGAAGCCGGCCTACCTGCACGAAGATCACTGATCCCTGACCTTGAGGCGCGCGTCCTGGCTGGGCGCGTGCTGTCCATCTTCATCACACTTATTCCACGTGTTTAACGGAGCGACTGCCATGGCGTTCGTACAACTCGAAGACGGTGAGCTGCATTATCAAGTGGATGGCCCGGTGGATGCGCCGGTGCTGGTGCTGTCCAACTCGCTGGGCACGGACCTGCACATGTGGGACGCGCAGATTCCGGCGCTGAGCAAGTCATTCCGCGTCGTGCGTTACGACACGCGCGGTCACGGGAAGTCCCTGGTCACTCAAGGGCCTTACACCGTCGAACAACTGGGACAGGACGTGCTGGCGCTGCTCGATGCATTGAAAATCCATCGCGCGCATTTCTGCGGATTGTCCATGGGCGGCCTGATCGGTCAGTGGCTGGGCATCCATGCCAACGACCGGCTGCACAAGCTGATTCTGTGCAACACCGCCGCGAAGATCGGCGACACGGAAACGTGGGCGCCGCGCATCGCCCAGGTGGAGAAGGGCGGCGAGCGGGCCATGAAAGAAATGGCCGCTGGCGCTGTAGGGCGGTGGTTCACCCCTGACTTTGCCAGCCAGCACTCCGACAAGGTCACGCCCATCACCGACGTACTGGCGGCAACTTCTCCGCTGGGTTACGCCGCCTGCTGCGCTGCGGTCAGGGATGCCGATCTGCGCAAGGAAGTCGGTTCGATTACCGTGCCCACGCTGATCATCTGCGGCAGCCATGACCCCGTCACCACCGTGGCGGACGGGCACTTTCTGCAGAACCACATCCACGGCAGCGAGCTCTCCGACTATTACGCCGCGCACCTGTCGAGCGTCGAGCTGGGCGAAGTATTCGCCCTGCGCGTGACGGAGTTTTTGCTGGCGTGACCTCCGCGACGTTCTCGCGTACTGATTGACCCGCCCATGTAACAGGCAAAAAAAACCCACCGATCGGTGGGTTTTTTCATACTCGCTGGATCAGAACAAGCGGGTGGACGGCACATCGCCCGCAGTCGGCTGACGCTCGCCAGTCGGGGTCTGTTCGTACCAGCCGCCGCCCAGGGCGCGGTACAGATTCACCTCGCTGTTGAGCTGCGACAGGCGATCAGTGATTAACGACTGCTGCGCGGTGAACAACTGACGCTGGGCGTCGAGGAAGGTCAGGTTGCTGTCGATCCCGATGCGATAGCGACGCTCGGCCAGACGGTAGTAGTCCTGGTTGGCGTTGACGAAGTCCGTCTGCGCCTTGAGCTGATCGGTGTAGGTCTTGCGTGCGGCCAGGCCGTCGGAGACTTCCTGGAACGCCGTCTGAATCGCCTTCTCGTAGTTGGCGACGCCGATGTCTTTCTGGATCTTCGAGTAGTCCAGGCTTGCGCGCAGACTGCCCGCGTTGAAGATCGGCAGATTGATTGTCGGCTCGAACAACCAGGTGCCCGAACCGCCTTTGAACAGGCCGCTCAGGTCGCCGCTCGCCGTACCGGCACTGGCCGTGAGGCTGATGCTGGGGAAGAACGCGGCACGTGCGGCGCCGATATTGGCGTTGGCGGCTTTCAAGCTGTATTCGGCCTGAAGAATGTCCGGACGACGTTGTAGCAATTCCGACGGCAGACCCGCTGGCATTTCGTTGAGCATGTCAGCGCTCAACGGCTTCGACGCGGGCAGGTTGGCCGGCAAACCGGTGCCCAACAACAGCACCAGATTGTTCTCGTCCTGGGCGACCAGTCGCTGGTACTGGGCCAGCTTGACGCGGGCGCTCTCGACGGAGGTGCGCGACTGCGCAAGATCCAGCGCCGAGGCCACACCCACTTCGCTGCTGCGAGAGGTCAGACGCAGGCTTTCTTCGAAGGCGCCCAGCGTGTCCTGGGTCAGCTTCAACAGCTCTTTGTCCGCTTCCCACGTCAGATAGGCATTGGCCACGTTGGCCACCAGACTGATCTGCGTGCTGCGACGGCCTTCTTCACCGGCGAAGTAGGTTTGCAGCGCCTGCTCACTCAGGCTGCGTACGCGCCCGAACAGGTCCAGTTCATAGGAACTGATGCCCAGACCCACCGAATACTGACTGGTGATATTGGCTTCGCCCGTCTGCGACAGGTCGCCGGGAACGCGCTGACGCGTGCCGGTGCCCGAGGCTGCCACGGCCGGGAACAGGTCCGCACGTTGAATGCGGTACTGCGCGCGGTAGGCGTCGATGTTCAGCGCGGCAACGCGCAGGTCACGGTTGTTCTGCAGCGACGTCTGAATCAGCTGCTGCAGTGCCGGGTCATGGAAAAACTGGCGCCAGCCCTGTTCGGCCGCCGCCTGATTCGCCGCCTGGGCCGGCGAGTAAGCCGGACCTTGCGGAAACTGAGCCGGCACCGGTGCGGCGGGCTGCTTGTAATCGGGGATCAACGAGCAGCCGCCGAGAATGAACGCGGTGACCGCCAGCGAGATCAGGGACTTGCTCATTGGCCAGCCTCATCGTGTGGAGTGTGTTTCTGTTTGCCTTTGAACAGCGAGGATATCGAAACGAAGAACAAGGGTACCCAGAAGATCGCCAGAATAACCGCGGTGATCATACCGCCGATTACGCCTGTACCGATCGAATGCTGGCTACCGGCACCGGCGCCCGAGGAAATCGCCAGCGGGACCACACCGAGGATGAACGCCATGGACGTCATCACGATGGGCCGCAGACGCATCCGGCAGGCTTCGATGGTCGCCTCGACGATACCCTTGCCCTGCTCATGCAGTTCCTTGGCGAACTCGACGATCAGAATGGCGTTTTTCGCCGCCAGACCCACCGTCACCAAAAGCCCTACCTGGAAGAACACGTCGTTGGACAGGCCGCGCAGGCTCGTTGCGATGAGCGCACCGATAACCCCAAGCGGGATGACCAGCAACACCGCGATCGGAATCGACCAGCTTTCATACAACGCTGCCAGACACAGGAACACGATCAGAATGGACAGTGCATACAGCGCCGGGGCTTGAGAACCGGACAGACGCTCTTCATAGGACAGACCCGTCCACGACAGACCCACGCCGGCCGGCAACTTCTTAGCCAACTGCTCGACCTCGGCCATTGCGTCACCGGTGCTGTAACCCGGCGCCGGAGTACCCAGCACTTCCTCGGCCGGTACACCGTTGTAACGGGACAGCTTCGGCGAACCGAACACCCACTCGCCGGTGGCGAACGAGGCAAACGGCACCATTTCACCGGCCGTATTGCGCACGTACCACTTCTTCAAGTCTTCCGGCTTCATCCGCGCACTGGCATCGCCCTGCACATAGACCTTCTTGACCCGACCGCGGTCGATGAAGTCGTTGACGTAGTTGCCACCCATGGCGATGGACAGCGTGGTGTTGATGTCCGACAGGCTCAGGCCCAGGGCCTGCGCACGCTCGTCATCGATGACCAGTTGATACTGCGGCTCATCGTTCAGACCGTTGGGACGCACGCCCGCCAGAATCTTGCTCTGTGCCGCCATACCCAACAGCTGGTTACGCGCTTCCATCAGCTTGGCGTGACCCACGCCGCCCTGATCCTGCAAGTACACGTCGAAACCGGTGGCGTTACCCAGTTCCAGTACCGCAGGCGGTACGACCGCGAAGGTCATTGCGTCGCGGAAGCCGAAGAAGTGCTGCTGCGCCCGTTTGGCCAGCTCGAACACGCTGTTGGAGTCATCACGATCACCCCACGGTTTCAGCATGATGAACGCCAGGCCGGAACTCTGGCCGCGACCGGCAAAGTTGAAGCCGTTGACGGTGAACACCGAGTTGACCGCGCCGGATTCTTCTTCCAGCAGGTACTTGCGCATGTTGTCGATGACGGTTTGCGTACGTTCTGCCGAGGAGCCCGGTGGTGTCTGCACCTGGGCGAAGATGACGCCCTGGTCTTCTTCCGGCAGGAACGCGCTCGGAATGCGGGTGAACATCCAGATGGTGCCGCAGACGATCAGTGCGTAAACGATGAAGGCCGGAATCTTGTGCTTGAGCATGTTGCCGACGCCGCGCTCGTAGCTCACTACGCTGCGGTCGAAGGTGCGGTTGAACCAGCCAAAGAATCCACGTTTCGGCTGCCCGTGCTTCTCGTGATCGATCGGCTTGAGCAGGGTCGAGCACAGCGCCGGAGTGAAGATCAGCGCGACCAGTACCGAAAGCGCCATCGCCGAAACGATGGTGATCGAGAACTGCCGGTAGATCACACCCGTGGAGCCGCCGAAGAACGCCATCGGCAACAGAACCGCACACAACACGAGTGCAATACCGACCAGAGCGCCCTGGATCTGCTCCATGGATTTGATCGTGGCATCCCGCGGCGAAAGTTTGTCCTCCGCCATTACCCGCTCGACGTTTTCCACCACAACGATGGCATCGTCCACCAGCAGGCCGATGGCGAGAATGACCCCGAACATGGTCAGCGTGTTAATGGTAAAACCGGCGGCGGCAAGGATCCCGAACGTACCCAGCAGTACCACCGGCACGGTCATCGTGGTGATGATGGTGGCGCGGAAGTTCTGCAGGAACAGGTACATCACCAGGAACACCAGGATGATCGCTTCACCGAGGGTGTGAACCACACCGGTGATGGATTCCTGAACCACTGGCGTGGTGTCGTACGGGTAAACCACTTTCATGCCAGGCGGAAAGAACGGCTCCAGCTGGGAGATCGTGGCGCGGATCGCCTTGGCGGTGTCCAGTGCGTTGGCACCTGTCGCCAGCTTGATCGCCAGACCGGACGCCGGCTTGCCGTTGAACTGCGCGTCAATGCTGTAGTTCTCGCCACCCAGACCGACCTTGGCGACGTCTTTGAGGCGAACCTGCGAACCGTCCTGATTGACCTTCAACAGAATGTTGCCGAACTGCTCGGCCGTCTGCAGACGGGTTTTACCGATAATCGTGGCGTTCAGCTGCTGACCCTTGAGCGCCGGCAGACCGCCGATCTGGCCGGAAGACACCTGAACGTTCTGGGCCGTAATGGCCGTCTTGACGTCAACCGGGGTCAGCTGGAAGTTGTTCAGCTTGGCCGGGTCGAGCCAGATACGCATGGCGTACTGGGCACCGAAGACCTGGAAGTCACCCACACCGGAGGTACGGGAGATCGGGTCCTGCATGTTCGAGACGATGTAGTTGGACAAGTCTTCCTTGCCCATGCTGCCGTCTTCGGACACCAGACCGACGACCATCAGGAAGTTTTTCACCGCCTTGGTCACGCGGATACCCTGTTGCTGCACTTCTTGGGGCAGCAGCGGGGTGGCCAGGTTGAGCTTGTTCTGCACCTGAACCTGAGCGATGTCCGGGTTGGTACCCTGGTTGAACGTCGCGGTGATGGTCATGCTGCCGTCGGAGTTACTTTCCGACGACACATAACGCAGGTTGTCGATGCCGTTGAGCTGCTGCTCGATCACCTGAACCACGGTGTCCTGCACGGTCTGCGCGTTGGCGCCCGGGTAGGTCACGGCGATCGCGATGGCCGGCGGCGCAATGGCCGGATATTGGTTGATCGGTAGCTTGAGGATCGACAGCGTCCCCACCAGCATGATCACGAGGGCAATGACCCACGCGAAAATCGGCCGGTCGATAAAAAATTTCGACATGAATTACTCCCCTTTGCTGCCTGCGGCTTTATCAGTTGCCGGGGCAGGGGCCGGGTTAGCTGCATTGACGTTGGTGGCTTCGGCCACTTTCACTTCAGCACCGGGCTTGACGTATTGCAGCCCTTCGGTAATCACGCGATCACCGGCGTTCAGGCCTTTCTCTACCAGCCAGTCGCTGCCGATGGTGCGGTTGGCGACCAGGGTGCGGGATTCGACCTTGTTATCGGCGTTCACCACCAGTGCGGTCGGTGTGCCTTTCAGGTCGCGGGTGATGCCCTGCTGTGGAACCAGGATCGCGTTTTCGGCCACGCCCGATTGCAGTCGTGCATGCACGAACATGCCTGGCAGCAGCGTGTGATCCGGATTCGCGAACACGGCACGCAGTGTCACCGAGCCGGTGGTCTGGTCGACCGACACTTCGGAGAACTCAAGCTTGCCTTCGATCGGGTAGAGGCTGCCGTCTTCCAGCACCAGCTTGACCTTGGCGGCGTTGTCGCCGGCTTTCTGCAGCCTGCCGCTTTCCAGATCGCGACGCAGCTTGAGCATTTCGGCCGAAGACTGAATCACGTCCACGTAGATGGGGTCGAGCTGCTGAATGGTGGCCATCGCATCGGCCTGACCATTGCTGACGAGCGCGCCCTCCGTCACCAGCGAGCGACCAATGCGGCCGGAAATCGGCGCATAGACCTTGGTGTAGCGCAGGTTGATCTCTGCAGTCTGCACCGCCGCCTTCGCTTCGCGAGCCGAACCCACCGCCGTGTCGTATTCCTGACGGCTGACCGCTTGCTCGTTGATCAACTGCTTGTAGCGGCCGGCGAGGGAGTTGGAGGATTCGTAGGTTGCTTTGGCGCTGTCCAGGGTGGCCTGGTAAATCGCCGGATCGATCTGGTAGAGCTGCTGACCGGCTTTGACGTCCGCACCTTCAGTGAACAGGCGCTTGAGGATGATGCCGTTCACTTGCGGACGCACTTCGGCAATACGGAACGCGGTGGTCCGGCCGGGCAGCTCAGTTGTCAGGGTGTAGGCCTGGGTTTTAAGAGTAACGACGCCGACCTGAGGGGGCGGTGGTGCTGGGGCCGCTTCTTCCTTTTTGCTGCATCCGCTGAGCAGCGATGCAAGGGCGATGGCAGTGACCAGTACGGTAACAGCTGGCTTGAATTGCATGAAGATCCTCGGGTCAGGAGCCTGAACTCATGAAAAGTGGAAAGGTGCGGGAAGGGGTTCCTGCTGGATAAATAGCATGCTAATGAATATACTTACGTTCACGGCTGTTTGTAAACACCCAAGGCTGCGACAATCCAACGCAGCAAGGGCATTAATTGTAGATCCGGGACAAGGCATTACAAAGGCCGCCCGATGTGCTGTGCAGGCCACTCGACCGGAGCGCCTGAGGCATTTTTAGAGAGGTATTGACTGCCATGGTCCGACGTACGAAAGAAGAAGCTCAGGAAACACGCAGGCAGATTCTCGAAGCTGCCGAGCAAGCTTTCTACGATCGAGGGGTCTCCCGCACGACACTCGCGGACATTGCAGCGCTGGCCGGCGTTACGCGCGGCGCGATCTATTGGCATTTCAGCAACAAGGCCGATCTGGTCCAGGCGATGCTCGACAGCCTGCACGAGCCTCTTGAAGAAATGGCGAGGGCGAGCGAAAGCGAAGACGAAGTTGACCCTTTGGGATGGACGCGCAAGCTTCTCATTCATTTGTTTCAGCAAGTTGCCGGCGATCCCAAGACCCGTCGCATCAATGAAATTCTGTTTCATAAATTCGAGTTTACCGACGAAATGTGTGACATGCGGCGACAGCGTCAATTTGTATGGCTCGACGCCAACGAGCGAATTGCGCTGGCACTTGGCAATGCTTCCCGTCAGGGGCAGCTCCCGGCTGACCTGAATCCGCAACGCGGCGCCATCTGTTTGCATGCTTATATACACGGCATTCTAGGGCAGTGGCTGCTGGTCCCGGAAAGCTTCTCCCTGCAGGACGAGGCCGAGCGTCTGGTCGACGGCGTTCTCGACATGCTTCGCTTCAGCCCGGCGTTACGCGACCCGGTATCTCCCGCATCCTCAATCCACTGAATCTGCCTGCAGCGGCAAATGTGCGCTGTGTGGCGCTTGGCCTGTATCTATACCGCGCCTGAGCCTTCCTGAACAGGCGGTTTACCTTCGCTTTACTCCACGAGTCTGGCCATTCAGCGCTCATTCAGGCATTGCTCCCCATTGAAGAGCCGAATGCTGCCCTATTCCGATCTTGCGGCTACGCTCCCCCCATAACCAATAAGCGTGGGGGCGAAGCCATGGCAGTCGTGTCAAAAAACGCATGCAGGAAACTCCTCTTCGGTGCCCTCGCCGCGCTGTGCATGGGGCAAGGCTGGGCAGCGGGCGATGAAGTGCAGGAAGCAGCAGCGGCCAAGGCGCTGCTGGAAAAAGCCGTGGCCCGTTACCGCGTCCAGGGGGACCATGCGCTGGCCGAGTTCAGCCGCCAGGGTGAGTTTGTCGATGGCGAGCGTTATGTCTTCGTCACCGATACCAAAGGGATCATGCTTGCAAGTGGTGGGCCATCGGTGGCGTTGATCGGCCGTGACGTATCGTCGGTGCTCGATCCGGAGCTGCAAAAAACCTTCAAACAAGTGCTGCAAACCCCTGAGAGCGCCGGCGTTCAGCAGGCCGAATATCGCTGGCAGAACTGGCGGGACGGCAAAGTCGAGCGCAAGCGCGTGTATTTCCAGCGCATCGGCGATCGGGTTCTGGCCGTCGGCTACTATTTGCCCCGCGCTTCGCCGGAACAGGCGAGGGCGTTACTCGACAAGGTGTCCAGAGCGCTGGAACAGGATAGAGACGGGACCCTTCGCGCGATCAACGATCTCAAGGGCGGATTTCTGCAGGACGATCTTTACGTCTTCGTGGTGAACGTCGACACCGAACGCTATCTGGCCCACGGCACCAACCTGCGGCTGGTGAACACTGACTTCAGCAAGGTCAAGGACCCGGAAGGCAAGCCGGTGGGCATTCCTATGCTTGAACTCATCAAGAGACAGTCCGAAGGCGAATACGAATACCGCTGGCGCAACCCGGTCACCAGCAAGATCGAACACAAGCACGCTTATGTGCGCAAGGTCGGTGAATTGCTGGTGGCGGTGGGTTATTACAGCGGCTGATCGCCTTGGCAGGTCCGCTTACCGGTCCTTGTCGTCTCGCCCGCGCAGCAGGTTATTGGGCATCGCCAGCGCGGCCGACAGCCCCAGCAGCGAGACCGCCGCGCTGCCCATCAACAGGTGCTGAAAGGTCATCGACAGTTGCCCGCGCAGCACTTCAAGTGCGGGGCCGCTGGCGGCGTGCAGGCTGTCCATCAGCAAGTTGCCCGAACCTTCACCGGCCATTGAACTGCCTCCGACCTGGGCAATGCCGGAACCGGCGAGCATCGCCAGCAGCAGTGCCGACATCGTCGCTACACCTACCGCGCCGCCCAGCGAACGAAACAGATTGGTCGTGCTGGTCGCCACGCCCATGTCTTTGACCTCCACCGAGTTCTGCGTGCCCACCAGCGAGGTCGGAAACTGCATGCCGCTGGCGATGCCGGTGAGGACCATGAACAGGCTCGTCAGCAGGGCCGACTGCGGCGGCGTGAAGGCGATCCCAAGGATCGCCAGCGGCATCAAGGCTGCGCCGGTGAGGATGATCGGTTTGTAGCGGCCCGTCAGTGACGTGCGACGGCCGCCGAAGTACGCGCCCATGGGCATGCCGATGGCCAGTGGCATCAGGTGCAACGCCGCGCTGTCGGCCCCTGCGCCGGTGACGGTCTGAAAGCGCAACGGCAGCAACACGATCAGCGAGATGGCCTGAAAACTGGTGAAGAAAATCGTGCACCAGCAGAGCACTGCGCTGCGGTTGGCGAACAGGTGCATGGGCAGCAAAGGCTCGCGGGTGCGCCGCTCATACAGGACGAAAATCACCAGCGCGAGCAGCGCCACCCCCAGTTGCATAAGCACCGACTCGTCACGCCAACTGTGGCCCTGCCCGATTTCGGTGATGCCCAGCAGCAAGGCGGTCAGGCCGATGATCATCAGCACTGTGCCCAAGTAGTCGATCACCGGTTTGCGCTGGGGAATCGGCAGGCCGACCAGCGTTTTGCGCGCAACCCACCATGCCGCCAGCCCCAGAGGCAGATTGATGATGAAGACCCAGCGCCACGACAGGTACTCGGTCATGAAGCCGCCAAGCACAGGGCCGGCCACGCTGGCCGCGGCGTACATCCCGCTGAAGTAACCCTGATAACGACCGCGCTCCCGAGGCGGGACGATATCGCCGATGATCGCCTGGCTCACGGAAACCATGCCGCCGGCGCCGACACCTTGCAGCACCCGCGCCAGCACCAGTTGCTCCATGCTCTGGGCCATGGCGCAGAACAGCGAGGCGAGGGTAAAGGTCGCCAGCCCGAACAGCATCAAGCGGCGCCGGCCGTACAAATCCCCCAGCTTGCCGTAAATCGGCACCGCCACGGTGAGCGCAACCATGTAGGCGGAGATCACCCAGGCGAGCAGGTCGAAATCCTGGAATTGGGCAGAGATGGCCGGCATCGAGACCGCAACGATGGTCTGATCCAGCGCGCTGAGGAAGACGGCCATCATCAGCGCAAACAGAATGCTGCGGATGTCCGGACGGGGTTGATTGAGGCTCGTCACAAAGGGACTCGACTGGCAGATTGACCCGCTGAACACACGCAGGAATTTGCGCCAAGTTTAGTCCGTTAGCTTGCTAATCGATAGCAGGCTGCGTGGATTTTCGCGGTACGTTGAACCGCGTCAGGTCGACAGGCGTCTGCCGTCAACGAAGGGCGCTGAACGTTGCATCAGTGGGCATGCAATGCCCCATCGTGCACACCACCGCCATGCGTGGCGTCTGCCTCATTTGTTCGATTCGGTAAGCACCTGCGGCATACAGGCTCAACACGGCAGCAACGGCGACAACATAAACGCACTGTCTTTTTATTGTGGTTCTCATGACATTTGCCTCTATCCGGTAGGACATCTGTTTCAGAGCGGACACTGTCAGTGTAGGTCGCTATTGGCGTGTGAGCCGGGCGATGGGGATTGAATGTTTGTATCAGTCCGGCCTTTGGGGAAGAGCCGGCATTGCGCGGCTCAGCCAATGCGCCGCTCAGCCGCCTGCAGCGACAGCCAGTCCAGCAGATCATGAAGGGGAGAATTCTTTTCGGCGCCTTTGGGACGCACGAAGTAATACGCCGCGCCGGTCCTGACTTTCAGCCCGAAAGGCATGACCAGACGCCCGGCGCTCAGGTCCTCACCGATCAGCGACCAGTCGCCAATGGCAACCCCCGACCCTTGTGATGCGACGGTCATCGCCAGGTCCATCGTGTCAAAGTGCTGGCCCTGCTCGACATGGCGCATCTTCGACCCGGCGGCCTTCAGCCATAGCGTCCAGTCCCGCTCGTCGAGGGTGGGGTGCAGGAGCATGTGCCCTTCCAGATCGGCGAGGCGGGAGAGGGGATCGCTGGATGTCAGTGCTGGCGAGCACACGGGCGTCAATTGTTCATCAAACAGGTGCTGCACGTGGGTGGCGTCACCCGGATGCGCGCCGAACACGACGGCGGCATCGAAATCCTCCCGGCGAAAATCCACCACGTGGGCGCTGGTCGTGGTCAATTGCACCGGCACGTCAGGCCGTTCTTTCTGCCACTGCAGCAGGCGCGGCAACAACCAGCGGCTGATGCAGGTCGGCGCCTTGATCTGCAGCGCCCTCGGTCTGGCATCGACCTGATCCACTGCCTCTTCGATCAGGCTGAACACCTGTTCAATGCGCGGCAGCAGTTCGCGGCCCTGGGCGGTCAGGCTCAAACCCCGGGCCTGACGATTGAACAGGCGATAGCCCAAATGAGCTTCAAGCCCGGAGATCTGCCGGCTGACCGCGCCTTGAGTGATATGCAGCGCCTCGGCGGCCCGGGTGAAATTGCAGCACTTCGCCGTGATCAGGAACGTGTGCAGGGCGGGCAGGGGAGGAAGGCGTTTCATCGGCGGGCGAGCCATGAGCTGAAGACATGGCTAAGCATGACATTTTTTGCGTTGTGGTCGATATGGCCGTGCGGTTCCAATCCGACCACCAGGCCGGGCCGAGCGTGATAGTCGTCGGGCAAGTTTTAATACAGGAGCGCAACACATGGCGACGTGCGGGGAAGTGCTGGTCAGGTTGCTGGAAGGCTACGGCGTGGAGCGGGTGTTCGGGATTCCGGGCGTGCACACGGTCGAACTGTACCGAGGGCTGGCGGGGTCGTCGATCAGCCACATCACGCCGCGCCACGAGCAGGGCGCAGGCTTCATGGCCGACGGTTATGCGCGTACCCGGGGCAAGCCCGGCGTGTGCTTCATCATCACCGGCCCCGGCATGACCAACATCACCACGGCGATGGGCCAGGCCTATGCAGACTCAATCCCGATGCTGGTGATTTCCAGTGTCCAGTCACGCAGTCAGTTGGGCGGCGGTCGCGGCAAACTGCATGAGCTGCCGTCCCAGAGTGCGCTGGTCGCGGGCGTCGCGGCGTTCTCCCACACGCTGATGTCAGCGGCTGAATTGCCGTCGGTGCTGGCCCGGGCGTTTGCGGTGTTTCGAGCGGCGCGTCCGCGTCCTGTGCACATCGAGATCCCGCTGGACGTGCTGGTTGAAAATGCCGACGCCCTGCTGCACAGCCAACCGGTATCGGTGACCCGCGCGGGGGCGGCACCCGCTGCGATCCGGCAAATGGCGAACCTACTCGCCACGGCGCAACGGCCTTTGATTCTCGCGGGTGGCGGCGCCATTGACGCTGCCCCGGCGTTGACGCGCTTGGCCGAACGACTCGGCGCACCGGTGGCGCTGACCATTAACGCCAAAGGGATACTGCCGGGCGCTCACCCGCTGCTGATCGGCTCGACGCAGTCCCTCGATGCCACCCGTGAGGTCATTGAGAGTGCCGACGTGGTGCTGGCCATCGGCACTGAACTGGCGGAGACCGATTACGACATCACGTTTCAGGGCCACTTCAAAATTCCGGGCGTATTGCTGCGCATCGACATCGACCCTGATCAGACGGTGCGCAACTTCGCGCCGACAGTTGCGCTGGTCTCCGACGCTCAATGCGCCGCCGAGGCCCTGGTGGATGCGTTGGCCGGCGAAGTGCTGGCGTTGCGCAGCAAGGACTGGGGCGCCGCGCGGGTTGCCGCGCTGAAGACGATTCTTGAGGCGGGCTGGGACGACGCGACCCGCGCGCAGACGCTGTTCTTGCAGACGGTGCTCGACGTGCTGCCGGAAGCCGTGATCGTGGGCGACTCCACCCAGCCCGTCTACACCGGCAACCTGACCCTGGACCTCGACAAGCCCCGGCGCTGGTTCAACTCGTCAACCGGTTACGGAACCCTCGGCTATGCATTGCCCGCCGCCGTGGGCGCCTGGCTCGGCAGTCGCGACGCCGGGGAGACCAATCCGGTGGTGTGCCTGATTGGGGACGGCGGCCTGCAGTTCACCTTGTCCGAGCTGGCGAGTGCCGTGGAAGCGCGAACACCCATCGTCGTGCTGCTGTGGAATAACCAGGGTTACGAAGAGATCAAGAAGTACATGCTCAACCGCGCCATTGAGCCCATCGGCGTCGACATCTACACGCCTGACTTCATCGGTGTGGCCAAGGCAATGGGATGCGCCGCGGAGGAGGTCGGCAACGTGGAGCAACTAAGGGCGGCCCTGAGCTCAGCCAGTCAGCGCGACGGCCCGACGTTGATCGAGATCGACCAGCATCGCTGGATGAACGCCTGGGTCTGACGTTCGGATCCGGGTGACCGTGACGGCGGGTTAGCCGACACGGTCATCGCACTATCAAACCGTGCTGCGCAGGCGCGCCAGGTCCCGCAACGGTGGTGCGCCGAACAGGCGGCTGTATTCGCGGCTGAACTGCGACGCGCTCTCATAGCCGACCCGATACCCGGCGGCCGAGGCTTCCAGGCCGTCCGCCAGCATCAGCCGCCGGGCCTCTTGCAGGCGCAGCTGCTTCTGATACTGCAACGGGCTCATGGCGGTGACGGACTTGAAGCGGTGGTGCAGCGTCGAGACGCTCAGGTTCACTTCTTTCGCCAGATCTTCAATCCGCAATGGTTGCTGGAAATGCTCGTTGAGCCATTTGATCGCCTGAGTGACGCGATGGGTCTGGCAGTTGGAAATAGCGATTTCATACAGCCGGTGCCCTTCGCTCCCACGCAGGAGTCGGTAAAGGATTTCCCGGTTGATCAGCGGTGCGAGCATGGGAATGTCCTTCGGCGTGTCCAGCAAGCGGATCAGGCGAATGACGGCGTCGAGCAGCGGTGAGTCGATCCGCTCGACGTACATGCCGCGCCCGCTGTGACGCGTTGGCACGCTCATCGGACCGGCTTCGGCGATCAGCGCGTTGATTTCAACCGGATCAATTTCCAGGCGCAAGGCCAGGTGCGGCTCTTCCGGGGTCGCGTGAATCACCTTGCCGCTGATGGGCAGGGCCACTGACAGCACCAGGTAGTTGAGCGGGTCGTAGGTGTACAGCTCGCCGCCCAGCATCACGTCCTTGCGGCCTTGGGCCATGATGCACAGCGCCGGTTGCACCAGCCCCGGCACCGATTGCGAAGGATGATCGTGGCGAACCATGAACAACGGTTTGATCACCGTCTGGAAACTGCCATCGGCGGGCGCATGACGGCGGATCAGGTCTGCCAGTTCGGCGCGCTGTTGCGTCATCTGCGCGCTCAGCTCGGCAACAGGTCGAGCATCCGGGGCGGACGGCGCAAAAGCGGATAGCGACATGGGGTATTCCTCTGACAGGGCATTGATGCAGCACAGCTTATTTTTGGGCAAGCGCGAGCGTTAGGCGAATCCTGCCGGATGCTTGCCTGATTCTGTTACCGCTGTGTTGCGTTGCCATGAACGGGCCCTTTTCGCTTGGGATCGTTGCTCGAAAGTCCACAGGCAGCACGCGGCCCGGCGCTGAGCGCGGCCGTCACTATGAACCTGCCAGCGCAGAATCAGGCAATAACCGGGCAGTAATTGGCTACCGCAGGGAGCGCGGCTGCCCCTAACCTTTACTTCCCGTCGCAGCTCGTTTCATGGATTCCCGATCCCGGCGCGCGGCACGCACGCAAAAGACACGCACGCAAAAAACAAGGAGCGCAGAGCATGCTAACTACTTCAGCCGTGAGCCATTGGGTATCCGTCCGCGCCCGCCCTGGACGCAGTGCGCAACTGGGCGCCCGCCTGAGCAGCCTGATCAGCCCGTCCGCGGCGGCGTCCGGTTGCCTGCACTTCGGGCTGCAGAAATCCCTGACCGACGAAAACCTCTGGGTCATTACCGGCTCCTGGGCCGACTCCTCCGCAATGAACGACTGGTTCGCTGCACCTGAGCTCAACCTGTTTTCCGAACTGGTGGCCGAGTTGCTGGTGGCGAGCCTGGATTTTCAGACCTTCGCCACGGTAACGCCCGCTCAGGCACAGACGCCTCCTGTGGCTGTGGAGGCTCGCCTGGCGGGGTGACGGGTCAGGCGCTTTTGCTTACGGGGGCGCCGATAACGTCAGCGAAGAAAACCTTTCAGGTGTTCGAACGCCTGCGTTTAAAATCCTGCCTTTATTTTTCCAGGCAGGGCGTCGGACCATGGCACGCAAAGAATTCCAGCATCACGAAGCCGTTTCGGCAGCGGTTCCCGGTGACGACGGCTACAGCGCCGCCATTGCCGTCAAGGCCCGGGTCATGGGCGGTGCGCCGACTTTTCACCGCGTGCTTGCCGAACAGAAATTTCCTACCGCGCTCGCCGCTGACGACGCCGCCGTAAAAGAGCTGGAGCGGCTCGCCGACGTCACGCAAGAGGGCGAACTGGTGTTCGCCCAGGATTGATCAGACGTTTGGCCGGTACATTTTGAACAGTGACTCCGCGCTCAGCTGGAAATAATCAGCCGGGCCACCGCCACGCAGGATGGGCTCGCCGGCCGCCGTGTCATACACACCTTCCTTCAGCAGCCGCTTGGCAATATGCACTGCTACCACTTCCCCCAGAATCAGCCAGCTCGGCACGACCTCTTTGTCGGCGCGTTGCAGCTGGATGATCTGCGTCACTTTGCATTCGAACGAAACCGGCGTCTCCTTGACCCTCGGCACAGAAACGATGCGCGACGGTTCTGCGGTCAGGCCCGCCAGTTCGAACTCACTGACATCCGCCGGCACTGCCGCGCAGCTCATGTTCATTTGCTCAGCCAGACTGCGCGTAGCGAGGTTCCAGACAAACTCGCCGGTCTGTTCAATGTTGTTCAGGCTGTCTTTGCGACCAATGCTGCAGAATCCGATGATTGGCGGCACATAGTTGAAGGCGTTGAAGAAGCTGTAGGGCGCCAGGTTCAGCTTGCCCTCTGCGTCTTGGGACGAAATCCAGCCGATCGGGCGTGGACCCACGATGGCGTTGAACGGGTCGTGGGGCAGTCCATGACCTTTGGACGGTTCGTAGAAATGAATATCGTCTGACATGGTGTGTTCCTGAATGAGAGTTTGCCGGCGAAGCGGCCATGGTGTGCGCGTGCAGGATGCAGGTCGCCATAGTGCAAGGCATTGGATGAGGATTCCAGCGACCTCCGAACCCCGGGCAAAAAAAAGCCCGACATGCGTCGGGCTACAAAGGGAGTTCGGGAGGTGGAACATGAAGCGGTAAACGTGAAGCGGGTAATGCTTAGCTGGCGCGGTTGGCACCGACGCGATCAGCGCCGTCAGAGGCCAGGCGGTTTGCACCGACGTGATCGGAACCGTCAGCAGCCTGGCGGTTATTACCGACGCGGTCAGCGCCGTCAGCGGCGAGACGATTGGCGCCGACGTGGTCAGAACCATCGGAAGCCTGACGATAAGAACCGGTGTGCGACGCGTTGGTATGAGAAGAACCGCCTTCTGCTACAACAGTGCCGTTAAATGCAGAGTGCTGTTCGGAAGCCGGCAGAGCGAATGCGCTCGATGCCAGAATGGAAAGGCTAATACCAAAAATAATATTCGACGTTTTCATGAGTGTTGCTCCAGTAAGTTCAATAATTCTTTCAACTTGGGAATGGAGCCAATGTTACGCGCGTACGGATTAAGTTGAAGTTAACGCTGTTGCTAACGACCATCGCTAAAAATGATAGTGGGCTGAAATGCCCGGTTTTAAAGCGCTGCAGAGACATTTGCGCTGGAATGGGGCAATTTTCATCATTGAAGGCGATTTTGTCTGTTGACTCGGAGAGGGTTTATTGCTAGCGCGTCGTATGGAGGGGGATGGGCTGTGGATGATAGTCAGTGGAGTCTGGGGGAGTGCACCGGCTTGATGGCTCGCAAAAATTCGCCATGCACCCAGTCAAACCAAGGGTTTCAGGTTTTGTCACCAAGAAAAATTAAGCCCGGCATAAAGCCGGGCTGAGAGGACGTCACGGAGGTATCAGCTCAGACGATTTGCACCAATATGGTCCGAGCCATCAGCGGCCTGGCGGTTGGCACCGACACGGTCAGCGCCGTCAGCAGCGAGGCGATTGGCACCTACGTGGTCCGAGCCATCAGCGGCCTGGCGATTTGCACCGACGCGGTCGGCACCGTCAGCGGCGAGGCGATTGGCACCTACGTGGTCCGAACCATCAGCGGCCTGGCGGTTTGCACCGACACGGTCGGCACCGTCAGCAGCGAGGCGGTTGGCGCCTACGTGGTCAGAGCCGTCAGCAGCAACGCGACCGATGTTAGTGTGGGACGAGCCGTTTTCTGCAACGACCGCAGCATTAACAGAGTGGTTTGCATCAACAGCGGGAAGTGCAAAGGCGCTGCTGGCAAGAAGGGAGAAAGCGAGGCCGAAGATCAGTTTGTTAGTTTTCATGGTAGTTGCTCCAGATCGATTTAGTTAGTGGGTAACTCGGTATGGAGTGAACTTTACTCGCCTCGGAATTATTAAGAAGTCAATCGTATTGGTAGCGATCATCGCTGAAATTGATACTGCGAAAAGCGATCGTTATTCATGCACTTAGCCGCACCAGCGAATGCAAAAGGGCAGCTCATGATGAGTGAGCTGCCCTTGATTCACTGCCTTGAAGCGCTGATCGAAGCCGCTCGCCAGCCCTGTCTCGGATCAGTCGGTCTCGATCCGAGAGTGCTTGCGGGTGTCCTTCATGAACACATACACCAGCAACGACACCGCGATGCACGCCGTGACGTACCAGTAGTACCCAGTCTCCAGGCCAATGCTCTTGAACCACAGCGCGATGTATTCGGCCGTGCCGCCGAAGATCGACACCGTCAGTGCATACGGCAGGCCGACGCCCAGCGCACGGATCTCGGTAGGGAACAGTTCGGCTTTCACCACGGCGTTGATCGATGTGTAGCCGCTGACAATGATCAGCGCTGCCATGATCAGGAAGAAAGCGCCCCACCAGCTCTGGATGGTATGCAGCATGGTGAGGATCGGCACGGTACACAAAGTGCCCAGCACGCCGAAGGCAATCAGAATCGGGCGCCGACCAATCTTGTCAGACAGCGCGCCGATCACCGGTTGCAACAGCATGAACAGGAACAGCGTGGCGGCAGAAATCGTCGTCGAATCGGTGATGCTCATGCCCACCGTGTTCACCAGGTACTTCTGCATGTAGGTCGTATAGGTATAGAAGGCCAGCGTGCCGCCCATGGTCAGGCCGACGACGGTCATCAGCTCTTTCGGATGGCGCATCAAGGTGCGCATCAGGCTTTCTTTGGGTTTGTCCTTCTTGCGGGTGAACGACTCGGTTTCTTCCATCCCGCGACGCAGGAACAGCGCCACCACCGCACACAACGCGCCAATGCCAAACGGGATGCGCCAGCCCCACGTTTGCAGCTGTTCGGTGGTCAGTGTCTGTTGCAGCACGATCAGCACCGCCAGCGCGATGAGCTGGCCGGAGATCAGCGTCACGTACTGAAAGCTTGAGAAGAAGCCCCGACGTTCCTTGGTCGCCATCTCGCTGAGGTAAGTCGCCGAGGTGCCGTACTCGCCACCCACCGACAGGCCCTGCAGCAGGCGGGCGAACACCAGCATGATCGGGGCGCCGACGCCGATGGTTTCATAACCGGGGGTGAGGGCGATGATCAGCGAACCGAAACACATCAGCAGTACCGACGCCATCAGCGCGGCCTTGCGGCCTTTGCGGTCCGCGTAGAGGCCCATGAGCCAGCCGCCGATAGGACGCATCAAGAAGCCCACGGCAAAGATCGCGGCGGTGTTGAGCAATTGGGCGGTGGTGTCGCCTTTGGGGAAGAAGACTTTGGCGAAGTAGAGGGAGAAGGCGGCGTAGACGTACCAGTCGTACCACTCGACCATGTTGCCGACCGATCCGCTGAAAATGGATTTCAGACGACTTCCGGTGGTTTTCTCGGCGACTGGCGTGGCAGCCGTTCCGTGGGAGGCAGAATTGGGGATGGCCATGGGATTTCCTGCAGGTCATTGTTGTTAGAAGGAACGCATCGAGGCGGTCTGACGACAGTGATAGCAGGAGCTGTGCCAAAGGCTGAAAGCCACGGGCTAGAGGGGTAATGGTGGTGAGGGTAAGCGGATATCCGCTTGTTGCCTGATACCCATGAGCGAAAATCCGCTCATGGCCCGTTCTGACAGTATCGAAGTCAGTTCCCGGCTGAAGCCGGTCCTACGGACACCGCATGCGCTGGGTAGGACTGGCTTTAGCCGGGAATGCGTCGGGCGTCACACCGCAGGTTTAATGACGTGCTCCAGATCCGAATGTAGGAGCGCGCTTGCCCGCGAAGGCCTACGTATGGGCGACCGATATGCGTTGGATGTACCGGCCTCTTCGCGGGCAAGCGCGCTCCTACACTGATCAGCGGTGGACGAATGAGCTTTGGTGGCAGACGCTGGTATCTTCCCGGCTGAAGCCGGTCCTACGGACACCGCATGCGCTGGGTAGGCCAGGCTTTGGCCAGGAATGCGTCGGGCGTCATCCCGCAGGTTTAATGACGTGCCTCACACCTGGATGTAGGAGCGCGCTTGCCCGCGAAGGCCTACGTATGGACGACCCGTATGCGTCGGATGTACCGGCCTTTTCGCGGGCAAGCGCGCTCCTACACCGATCAGCGGTGGACAATGAGATGTGGTGGCAGGCACTGGCTCTTTTCCCGGCTGAAGCCGGTGCTATGGACACCGCATGCGCTGGGTAGGCCAGGCTTTGGCCAGGAATGCGGCGGGTGTCACGCCGCAGAGCAATTGACGGGCCCCATATCTGAATGTAGGAGCGCGCTTGCCCGCGAAAGCGTAGGCACGGACGACCCGTATGCGTCGGATGTACCGGCCTCTTCGCGGGCAAGCGCGCTTCTACATCGTTCAGCGGTGGACGAATGAGCTTTGGTGGCAGACGCTGGTATCTTCCCGGCTGAAGCCGGTCCTACGGACACCGCATGCGCTGGGTACGACTGGCTTTAGCCGGGAATGCGTCGGGCGTCACACCGCAGATTCAATGACGTGCCTCACACCTGAATGTAGGAGCGCGCTTGCCCGCGAAGGCCTACGTACGGGCGACCGATATGCGTTGGATGTACCGGCCTCATCGCGGGCAGGCGCGCTCCTACACCGATCAGCGGTGGACAATGAGATGTGGTGGCAGGCACTGGCTCTTTTCCCGGCTGAAGCCGGTGCTATGGACACCGCATGCGCTGGGTACGACTGGCTTTAGCCGGGAATGCGTCGGGTGTCATCCCGCAGATTTAATGACGTGCACACCTGGATGTAGGAGCGCGCTTGCCCGCGAAGGCGGACGTATGGGCGACCCGTATGCGTCGGATGTACCGGCCTCTTCGCGGGCAAGCGCGCTCCTACACCGATCAGCGGTGGACAACGAGCTGTGGTGGCAGGCACTGGCCTCTTCCCGGCAGAAGCCGGTCCTACGGACACCGCATGCTCTGGGTAGGCCAGGCTTTGGCCAGGAATGCGGCGGGTGTCACGCCGCAGAGCAATTGACGGGCCCCATATCTGAATGTAGGAGCGCGCTTGCCCGCGAAAGCGTAGGCACGGACGACCCGTATGCGTCGGATGTACCGGCCTCTTCGCGGGCAGGCGCGCTCCTACACCGATCAGCGGTGGCCAACGAGCTGTCGTTGCACATACTGGCCTCTTCCCGGCTGAAGCCGGTCCTACTCAGATCAGATCTGTGGATGACCTTCAGCCAGGAAGTCCTCGCGCACCAATCCATGTCGCTGCATCTTTTCATTCAGCGTACGGCGGGGCAGTTGCAGTTCGTGCATGGCCGCCTTGATGTCGCCCCGGTGCCGTGTCAGCGCCGAGCGAATGCAGTGGGCTTCGAACGCTTCTTGCTGCGCCACCAGCGACTGACCCACCGGGATGCTTTCTACAGTCCGACCGTCGAGCCCTAATACCTGGCGCTCGGCGGCATTCGCCAGCTCGCGCACGTTGCCGGGCCAGTCGTGACTGAGCAGGTGACTCAGCTGTTCACCGCTCAATACCGGCGCGCTGCGGCCGAGGCGCTCAGCCGCATTCCGCGAAAAGTGGCTGAACAACATCGGGATGTCTTCTCGCCGCTCGCGCAGCGGTGGCAGGCGCAACTCAGCGATGTTCAGCCGATACGCCAGGTCCTCGCGGAAACGCCCGGCCCTGGCTTCGTCCAGCAGATCAGGTTTGGTCGCGGCAATGATGCGCACATCAATGTCGATGCTCTGGTTCGACCCCAGTCGTTCGATGCGCCGCTCCTGAATCACCCGCAGCAATTTCACTTGCTGGGCCAGCGGCATGCTCTCGATCTCGTCGAGAAACACCGTGCCGCCGTGGGCGTACTCCAGTTTGCCGATTCGCTTGCCCTGGGCGCCGGTGAACGCGCCGCTTTCGTGGCCGAACAGCTCGGCTTCGAACAGCTGCTCCGGAATCGCCGCGCAGTTGACCGCAATGAAGGGCTTATCGGCTCGGGGCCCGAAGTCGTGCAGGCAACGCGCAACCATTTCCTTGCCGCTGCCGGTCTCGCCGCGAATCAGCACATTGACCGGCAGTGGCGAGAGGTCCAGCACCTGCCGTCGCAACGTCTGCATGGTCGGCGACATGCCCAGCAGCGTTGCATCCAGACGCGAGCGGTTATCCGCCTGTTCAAGCAGCGCGCGGTTTTTCAGCACCAGCGCGCGTTTTTCCAATGCCCGCCGCAGGCTGCCGAGCAGGGTTTCCGGGGTGAACGGCTTCTCCAGAAAGTCATAGGCGCCGTCGCGCATGGCGTCCACGGCCATCGGCACGTCACCGTGGCCGGTCAGCAAGATCACCGGCAAATCGCGATCCCGCCGCTGCAATTCGGCCAGCAACTTCAAACCATCCATGCCGGGCATGCGCACATCGCTGAGGATCACGCCGGGAAAGTGCTCCGGCAGTTGCGCCAGGCAATCCTCGGCACGGCTGAACAGGCGCACCTCGAACCCGGACAGCGTGAGCCACTGCTCCACCGCTTCCCGAATGGGCGCCTCGTCATCCACCACGATTACCGAGTTCAGCATGGGGCGTCGGCCTCCGGGGCCTTGGTCAGACAGAAGAAAAACCGCGCGCCGTTGTTAATGTTTTCGGCGCTGAGCCGGCCGCCCAGCTCATGCACGATGGCAAACGAAACCGCGAGCCCCAGGCCCAGGCCGTCGCCCACCGGTTTGGTGGTGAAGAATGGATCGAAGACGTTGGCCAGGTGTTCTTCGGCAATCCCGCCGCCACTGTCGATGACGGAGACGCACCAGTGCTCGCTTTGCGCGTCGATGCGGATTTCCAGACGCCTGAGCGGTTTGTCACCCATCGCGTCCAGGGCGTTGCGCATCAGGTTGATCAGCACCTGTTCCAGCCGAATCGCGTCGCCGCGCACCCAGGCCGGGCGCGTCAGGTCGAGCACACAGCTGACGCGCTCTTCGCGAATCCGTGTGTCCAGCAACAGCAACGCCTGATCGACCACGGTGGCCAGATCGAGGCGCTCGCGCAGGCCGCTGGGGCTTTTGCGGGCGAAAGTTTTCAGGTGGCCGGTGAGCGCGGCCATGCGCGTCAGTTGCTGATCGAGCAGGCTCAACGCCTTGTACGCATCGTCAACACGGCCATGCTCCAGCAACAGGCGCAGTGTGGCGAGTTGCATGCGCTGCGCCGTCAGCGGCTGGTTGATTTCGTGGGCGAGGGCGGCGGACATCTGCCCGAGCGCCGCCAGCTTGGTCGACTGCACCAAACCGTCCTGCGCGGTTTGCAGGTCCCGCGTGCGTTCTTCGACCAACCGCTCGAGCTCTTCGCGACTGCGCTGGCGCACCCGTCCAAGGCGCCAGCGCTGATACAGAAACAGCCCGAGAAACACCAGCGTCAGCCAGATGCCCGCCGCCGCGAGCCCGGCATTGCGCACGTCTTCATTGGCAGGCTGGGGTTTGCGCAGCAGGTGCAAGGTCCAGCCCTCGGTCGGCAGCGGCATCGACTGCCACAAGAAATCCGCCTGCTCCTTGGGCGCGTCGACGCGGCTGAGCTGGCTGTTCTCGCCGAACGTACGCAGCGGCTCCTGGTGCAAGGGCGCCAGCGGCTGCTTGTCGTACTGACGCGTGCTGGCCAGTTCGGCGCGGTCCTGATCGGTGAGTGGTCGCAGGGCCCGATAGCGCCAGCTCGGCTGATTGGCGATGAAAACGATGCCCTTGGCGTCACTGACCAGCAGCAGGTCATCGTTTTGCGCCCAGGTATGTTCCAGGTCCGGAAACTCCAGCTTGACCACCATCGCGCCGATGAACTGCCCGGCCTCGTCACGCACTGCGTTCGACAGGAAATAGCCCGGGATACCGCTGGTCACGCCGACGGCATAAAAGCGACCGACGCCGTTGGCGCGGGTTTGTGTGAAGTAGGGGCGAAAGCCGTAGTTGTGGCCCACATAGCTGCTCGGCAAACGCCAGTTGCTGGCGCCGACGGCAAGGCCGTTGCGGTCGAGCAGTTCCAGGGTGGAGGACTGGGCAGCGCCGTTGATCTGCTCCAGTTTGAGATTGAGCGCCTGGGTGGTGTCGGCGCTGACCGGGCCGCTCAACGCCGTCCGCAGTTGCGGATCGAGGGCGAGAACCGCCGGCAGTGCCCGGTAGCGTTCGATCAGGGTTTGCAGCGTATTTGCGTAGAGCGCCAGCCGGTCCCGGGAGCGTTCAGCATCGTCCTCCAGGGTGTGCCGCTGAGCCTGATGCATCGCCAGCGTCGCCGCGATGACGGTGCCGGCGAGGATCAGCAACACATACAGAACAAGGCGGGCGGAACGGGGCATGGGCATGACCTCCTTTCAGTGGCTGGCGCATTCGCCCCCGGATTCCTGCCTTACAGCAAATTGAACGTCGTCTCTTTCACGTTCTCCGAATCCAGGCCGATCATCAGCTTGAACTCGCCCGCCTCGGCCGCGTACTTCAGCGACGGGTTGAAGAACTTCAGATCTTCTTCGGTCAGGGTGAAGCTCACGGATTTCTCTTCGCCGGGGTTCAACATGACCTTCTGGAAGTTCTTCAGCTCTTTCACCGGGCGGCTGATCGACGCGGCGACATCGCGCAGGTACAGCTGGACCACGGTTTCACCGGCAACCTTGCCGGTGTTCTTGACCATGACGCTGGCGGTCAGCTTGTCCTTGCGGGTCATCTTGTTGATCGACAGGGTGATGTCCGACACGCTGAACTGCGTATAGCTCAGGCCATAACCGAATGGGAACAGCGGGCTGGTCGGCTCTTCGAAGTAGTTCGAGGTGTAGTTCGAATCGTTCGGGCGGTACGGACGACCGGTGTTCAGGTGGTTGTAGTAGGCCGGCACCTGGCCCACGGAACGCGGGAAGGTCATCGGCAGCTTGCCGGACGGGTTGTAGTCGCCGAACAGCACGTCAGCCAGGGCATTGCCGCCCTCGGTGCCGAGGAACCAGCTTTCCACCATGGCGTCGGCCAGCTGGTTTTCTTCGCCCAGCGCCAGCGGCCGGCCGTTCATTAACACCAGCACCAACGGTTTGCCCGTGGCTTTGAGCGCGCGGATCAGCTCACGTTGACGACCCGGAATCACCAGATCCACGCGGCTTGCCGCTTCGTGGGACATGTTGCGCGACTCTCCGACCACCGCGACCACTACGTCCGCCTGCTGCGCGGCTTTCACCGCCTCGTCGATCATGTCCTGCTCGGGACGCGGGTCGATGGCGATCTGGTCGTCCATCTTGTTCAGGTAAGTGATGGCGTGCTGGTTGTCGGTGACGTTGGAGCCCAGTGCATAAATCAGCTTGGCCTTGTCGCCGACCGCCGCCGCGATACCGTCATAGGCATTGACGGTCTGACGCGCGAGACCGGCCGCCGACCAGCTGCCCAGCATGTCCATCGAGCTCTTGGCCAGCGGCCCGATCACGGCGATGGTGCCTTGCTTCTTCAGCGGCAGGGTGTCGTTCTGGTTCTTCAACAGCACGATGCTCTTGCGCGCAACATCGCGGGCCTCGGCACGGTGCAAACGGTTCTCGGCATTACGGTCGGCAGGGTCATCGACCGCCGCGCCGATGCGCAGGTACGGATTGGCGAACAGGCCCATTTCCCACTTGGCGCCGAGCACTTCACGCACGGCATTGTCGACTTCTTTCTCCGACACTTCGCCGCTCTTCACCAGCCCCGGCAGTTCTTCGCCGTAGGCCTTGTCGTTCATGCTCAGGTCGACACCGGCCTTGATCGCCAGCTTGGCGGCTTCGCGGAAGTCCTTGGCCACGCCGTGGTCGATCAGCTCCTTGATCGCGCCGTGGTCGCTGACGGTCACGCCCTTGAAACCCCAATCCCTGCGCAAGACATCCTGCAGCAGCCAGGCGTTGGACGTGGAAGGCACGCCGTTGATGGAGTTGAGCGCGATCATTACGCCGCCCGCGCCGGCATCAATGGCAGCGCGATAAGGCGGCAGGTAATCCTGTTGCATGCGCACCGGGCTCATGTCGACGGTGTTGTAGTCGCGACCGCCTTCGACCGCGCCATACAGGGCAAAGTGCTTGACCACCGCCATGATGCTGTTGGGCGCCTGCATGCTGGTGCCCTGAAACGCGCGGGTCATGGTGGCGGAGATGCGCGACACCAGATAGGTGTCCTCGCCGAAGCCTTCGGAGCTGCGGCCCCAGCGTGCGTCGCGGGTGATGTCGACCATGGGCGCGAAGGTCATGTCCACGCCGTCGGCCGCTGCCTCGATCGCCGACACGCGACCGGTGCGGGTGATGGCGTTCATGTCCCAGGTCGACGCAAGACCCAGGCTGATCGGGAATACGGTGCGCTGGCCGTGGACGACGTCGTAGGCGAAGAACATCGGGATCTTGTTGCGGCTATGCCCGGCGGCGTCCTGCATGGCGCGGTTGTCCGGCAGCACGACGGAGTTGAACGTGCCGCCGATGCGGCCTGCGGTGATTTCCTTGACGATTTCCGACTTGGGCATCTCCGGGCCGATGCTGATCAGGCGCAGTTGACCGATCTTCTCGTCGAGGGTCATTTGCTTCATCAGGTTGGCGATGAATGCATTCTTGGCTGGCAGCGTGGAAGCGGTGCCGACGCCGGTGGTGGCGCTTTCGGCCCAAGCGGACTGACTGACCAGGCCGATGACGAGACTCAGTAAACACAGCTTATTCATGAATGGTTTTCTCAAGGCGTTGCCGGCAACTCGCGCGTAATACCGGTCAGCCATTGTTGTAGGTGTCGAACCTTTGGTTTTTATTGTCGTCAGGACGGCAACGTCGCTGAACTCCTGCCTCATATGAGCATCAGTAGCGCAACGAGTTTTATCTGATTGTGGCCCGGCAATCCAGCGCCCCGACAACGCGATGGGGCGGGATTATGCCGGGGATCGTCCGGTTTGGCTAAAGTCATGACTGACAGGACTAACTATTGATGAGTACAGGGAGCACGCACGCCATGCAAACAGAGCGTTATGACCACGGCCGGGGCAGTCGTTACAAATTGTCACTGGCGTTGATGCTGCTGCTGACGACCCTGTTGTCCGGCTGCGGGATCAACAACATTCCGACTTACGACGAGCAGGTCAAGGCTGCCTGGGCACAGGTGCAGAACCAGTATCAACGCCGCGCCGACCTGATCCCCAATCTGGTGGAAACGGTGAAGGGCTACGCCAAGCAAGAGCAGGACACCCTGACCGCTGTTATCGAAGCGCGGGCCAAGGCGACGTCGATTCAGGTGGACGCCAGCACGCTGAACGATCCAGCCAAACTCAAGCAGTTCCAGGACGCACAAGGTCAGCTGACCGGCGCATTGAGCCGCTTGATGGTGGTGTCGGAGCGCTATCCGGACCTCAAATCCAACCAGAACTTCCTCGCGCTGCAGTCCCAGCTTGAAGGCACGGAAAACCGTATCGCGGTGGCCCGTCGCGACTTCATCACGGCGGTCGAGCGTTATAACACCGAGATCCGCACCTTCCCGGGCCGTCTGTGGCATACCGTGATGTACAGCGATCTGCCGGTGCGCCCGAACTTCGAAGCCACTGCCGCTGACGCTGACAAAGCGCCGCAAGTGAAGTTCTGATGGGACGCGCGCGCCGGGGAGTGCTGGCCGTGTTACTGGCGATGTCGGTGGGTGTGTTTGCCCAGTGGGCGCAAGCCGATCTCACGTTTCCGCCGCTGACCGGGCGCGTCGTCGACACCGCCGGGATGATCGACGGCCCGAGCAAAGAGCATCTTGAACAGATGCTGCGCGCCCATGAAGAACTGACCACCGAGCAAGTGATAGTGGTCACCTTGCCTGACCTGCAGGGCTCGACCATCGAGGACTACGGCTATCAATTGGGTCGTCACTGGGGCATCGGGCAGAAGGGCAAGGACAACGGCGCCTTATTGGTGGTCGCCCGGGACGAGCGCAAGGTGCGCATCGAAGTGGGTTATGGCCTGGAAGATCGCCTGACGGACGCGCAGTCATCGGTGATCATCAATCAGATCATCACTCCGGCGTTCCGTCAGGGCGATTTTGTCGGTGGTATCTCCAAAGGCGCCGAAGCGATGGTGCAGGTGCTGGGCGGCGATCCCCTCGCCGAGCCCGCGGTCGGCGCGACCGGCAGTGCCGCGGCGAGCGAGGACGAAGGCGTCGACTGGAAAGTGACTCTGCTGTTTCTGGTGTTGTTCGTGGTCATCAGTTACATCAGCGCACGTTCCGGGCGGGGCAGGTCCATCGGCTCCGGTGGCGGCGGCTTCGGCGGTTTCGGTTCTGGCGGCTCTGGCGGCTTCGGCTCAACCGGCTCGGGCTCGGGCTCGGGCGGTATGCGCGGTGGCGGTGGTGGATTTGGCGGGGGCGGTGCCTCCGGTGGCTGGTAGTCGTTCGCTCAGGAAGGGTTTGCTTGCATGACATTGCTCAATAAAGACGAACAGCAGCAGGTGGCCCACGCCATCGAAACCGTCGAGCGTCAGACCGACGCGGAGCTGGTGACGGTGCTGGCGACCAGTGCTGACGACTACACCTATGTGCCGCTGATCTGGGCCGGGGTCATTGCGCTGCTCGTGCCGGGGCTGATCAACCTGCTGACCGGTTGGCTCAGTGCCAATCATTTGCTGCTGGTGCAGGTTGTCACATTCATCGTCGTGGCGCTGGTGTGCCGCTTGCCGGGCATGACTACGCGGCTGGTGCCTGTTCGCGTGCGGCACTGGCGGGCGGGCAATCTGGCGCGTCGGCAGTTTCTTGAACAGAACCTGCACGCCACCGCCAATGGCACCGGCGTGCTGATTTTTGTCAGCGAAGCCGAGCGCTATGTCGAGATCATCGTTGACGACGGCATTGCCCGGCGGGTGGACAATGAAGTCTGGCGCGCGATGGTCGAGACCTTCACCCGGCAGGTCAAGGACGGCCGGATTCTGGAAGGTTTTGTAGGGTGCATCCGTTCGTGCGGCGACGTGCTGAGCGAGCACGTGCCCGTGACCCAGGCGCGCAACGAGTTGCCGAATCGGTTGGTTGTTTTAGACTGAGTCGTGCTTGATCGCTGCAGCGCAGATCTTGGCGGCCCATACGGCTTTCTGTAGGAGCCGGCTTGCTGGCGAACCCGATCGAGCAGTCAATATTGCAGCGCCTGACCAGACGAATTCGCCAACAAGCCGGCTCCCACAGAGGGGTGTCGCTGTGCGACCGCGTGGTGTCAGGACAAGAGGGATTCCCGCATGTCATCTGATCCGAATTAATTGCACCTACTGCTCACGACCCGCCTAAAATAGCGCCTCGCATTTCCGCTCCTGAGGCGCTTTCCGATGTCCGTTACCGCACCCGCCACCGTTCCTGCGCAGGACCACCGCGCTCAGTTCTTGAGTCTGCTGGACACCTGCCTGACGCAAAATTCGCTGATCAAACTGGTGCTGGCCAAGTACGTCGGAAGTGAAGCGGAGTTGCAGCGGGTCATCATCAAGCCCGTTACGGTCAAGGATCAGCCTTGCCTGTCCTTCGTCTATCGCTACAAGACACGCGACATCACCAAGAATCACCCCCTCGCCGAGGCGCAGACGCTGATCGCCAGCCTGCTACCCGAGTCCTTCAAGAACGCTCATCTGCTGTCGCTCACCGATGAAGTGCAGCTGGAGTTCAGCAAGAAGCGCAAGAGCACGCTTTTCCGCAACAAGGCCCAGCAAGAACGAGAAGCCCCGACCGCCGAGCATGACCGCGAGAAGAAGCGTTATCTGGAACTGAGCCGGCCGTTCCTGACCGACCTCGGCGTGACCAACAAGCAACACGAGCTGATCCCGGCGATGTCGCGCAAGTGGAAGCAGATCAACAAGTTCATCGAAGTGTTTTCCCACGCGCTGGCGACCTCACCGATCAAGCTGGACAGACCGGTCACGGTGGCGGATTTCGGTTCGGGCAAGGGCTATCTGACTTTCGCCATTCACGATTACCTGCGCAACACCTTGCAGGCCGAAGGCAATGTCACTGGCGTTGAGTTGCGCGAGGACATGGTCACGCTGTGCAACAACGCCGCCACGCAGCTGGAGCATCCGGGTCTGGTGTTCAAGTGCGGTGACGTGCGTTCGGTGGCGCCCAGCGAACTGGACGTGATGATTGCCTTGCACGCCTGCGACATCGCCACGGACTACGCGATTCACACCGGCATCCGCTCGGGCGCCTCAATCATCATGTGTTCGCCGTGCTGCCACAAACAGATCCGCCTGCAGATCCAGAGCCCGACCCTGCTCAAGCCGATGCTGCAATACGGTTTGCACATGGGCCAGCAGGCCGAGATGGTCACCGATGCCCTGCGCGCATTGCTGCTGGAGGCGTGCGGCTATGAAACCAAGGTGTTCGAGTTCATCTCCCTGGAGCACACCAACAAGAACAAGATGATTCTGGCGGTGAAGCGCGCCACCCCGGCGGATTCTGCCGAGCTGTTGGCGAAGATTCAGGAGCTGAAAGTGTTCTACGGCATTCAGGAGCAGTGCCTGGAGCGCTTGCTCCAGGCGGACGGACTGCTCGGCTAAACGCGAGCGGCGGCGACGGGTTTGGGTGCAATCACCGCTGTTTTGCGCCCGATGGCCAGCGTGACCACGACACCGGCGGCGAAGATCCAGGTCGTCGGGTCGATATGCTCACCGAAAAACAGCGCCGAGAAGGCCATGGTGAAGAACAGCTGCACCAGTTGAATCTGGCTGACCCGCGCGATGCCACCCATGGCCAGCCCGGCGTACCAGGCGAAGAAGCCGATGAATTGCGAGAACAGCGACACGTACCCGAACGCCCACCAGGTGCCGGGAGAAATCGGGCCTTGGTGCTGCCACGCCAGATAGCCGACGGGCGCGATCAACACCGGGATTGAGATCACCAGCGCCCAGCAGATCACCTGCCAGCCACCGATCTCCTTGGCCAGGCGGCCGCCTTCGGCATAACCCAGCCCGCCAATCGCTACCGCCCCGACCATCAGCAGATCACCGGCCTGAAGATTGCCGGCACCGCTGATCAGCGCGTAGCCCAGCACCAGAATGCTGCCCATGGCCGCGCAGGCCCAGAAGGCTTTCGACGGGCGTTCGTGGGAGAGCCATGCGGCGTAGACGGCAACCAGCAGCGGTTGCAGGCCATTGACCAGTGCGCCGTGGGAGGCAGGCAGGGTTTTCATGGCCCAGGCCGACAGTACCGGGAACCCGACGATCACCCCCAGCGCGACCACCATCAACGCCTTGAACTGCGCGCGGGTCGGCCATTTTTCTCTGCGCCACAGCAACAACGCCGCCGCCGGTACCGCCGCGAACAAGGCGCGGCCCAGCCCGTTGAGCAAGGGATGAATTTCCTGCACCACGATGCGGGTCATGGGCAGCGTCAGACTGAAGATCACCACGCCGATCAGTCCGAGGACCATTCCGGTGTTTTCACGAGAGGACATAGGGGGGCGTGCCTTGTTTTTGTTGGTGCGAAACGCACGCTTATTCAGCCACACAACCGGAGTGGCGGCCCTTTACAGATGCGTGCGGAATCGTCCGTACACTTTCCAAAGGCTTCCCGGCTGAAGCCGGTCCTACGTTTGAATTGCGTGCATCCAGCAAGTCGGGCAGTAGCCTTTGTAGGACCGGCATTACCCGGGAAGAAACTGCACTCAGTGGGACCGGCTTTAGCCGGGAATCGCGTACGGGAGGCGAGGGTGGAACTGCCGTTTTCGAGGATTTTGTGACTGCGGACGGAATCGTTATAAATGTTGGTGCAGAAGTTGAATGCAACGTTCCTGCAACAGTTTGAAGGTCAAATTGATGCCGTCGAATTCAGCCAGGAGAACCATCGTGTCGGTTATCGAAAAATGGGCGTTGCAGGGTGTCGTGTTATTCCTTTTCGCATGGATGGCAACGGCGGCAGCTCACTGGTCAGGCAGCGTCGTGCACACGACGGGCAGCGACCGACTCGCCGCCCTCAGCAGCATGCGCCTGACCACCGAATCGGTCGCCACCAGCGTCAAAAATCACACTCAGGGTGGGGCAGTGGTGGTGGGGTCGTTGTCGGAAGGTAACGAGTAAAGGGCAGGGGCTGGGAAGATTGGAAGCGATTCCCCTCAGCCCTTCTTCAACTCCAACGCTTCCTTCAACCGCGCCACCGGCACCGCAAGCGCCGGATCGCCCAGCGGGTGGGTGGTGGCGTTGAAGAATGTCAGCTCGATGTTCTGCCCTTCAAACAGTTCGCTGTAGCGGCGTTTCTGGTGCTGGATGAAGGCGTCACTGCGCGGCAGCACCGAGAGGGCGATGCGCTGGGGGCGGGCCTGGAGAATGGCGTTGAGGATGTGTCGATCCTGTTTCCCCAGCGAGTGGCCGAAGACGCACAGCGGGCCCTGATGCTGCGCCAGTTGGCCGTGGCAAAACGACAGATAGTCCGAACCGCGGATGATCTTCATCTTGTCGTCGCTGCGCCCCTCGCAGACAAACAGCGGCACATCCTCCAGCGCGTTGATCGCGAAACTGCCCAGCAGCGTGCTCTCCGAGGACATCAGCTTGCGCGCCGTGCCATCGAAGTTCTTCACCAGGTGCATGCCGCCGTGCAGGTACAACATGCGCGTCGCGTGGCTGTCGGTGCGGTGCAGGTTGAATGTCGCATCGTCGTCGAACAGATCATCGAACGGCTGCGCGCCATGCATCGCCGCCCAGTACGCCAGCAGGTCGTAATTGGTGGAATACACGGTCTGGTACTGGCTAAGGGCTTCGCTGATCCTGGCGATGGTCGTCGCTTCCATCAGGCGCCAGGGAATATGCGCCGAGCGGATGCCGTGAATCAGGGCTTCCTTGATCGCGAAATAGCGATTTCGTGGCGATGACGAACCAATTGTCAGTGCCGCATTGACCCGCATGGCGACTTTCAAGCCGCTGAGCACGGGCTCGAAATTCTCCGTTTCCATGGATTTGAACAGCGCCAGCTCGGTGGCGCTCAAGGGTTTGTTGCGCGTGGTCTGCGCCAGCTCGAACAGCGAGTCGTAGGCGAAGTTCTTCCACACGGCAAGACTGGCGCCGTTGCCCAGCAGCAGTCCCGAGCAGGGATTGGCGGCTTGCAGCGTGTTCCAGTCGGCCAGTTCGGCATCAAAATCCGTGAATTCCATCATCTCGCTTCGCTTTCAGGTGAGCAGGTACTGACCGGACGCCAGAACGGAGGGGACTTATAGAAACCCAGGTCGGTGTTGTCAACGCGGCATCCCGGCTTCCGCCCATTTTGCGGAGGGTGCCGCTGGTCTCGGTAACGTCTATAGAGTCAATGGCGGGTGTAAGGTTTTATCCGACAACCCATAACACTCTCTTGAATGAGGGGGAGATCATCATGCACACCGCACTGCTCAGCAAGACGCACTTCAATGGCTACGATGTGATTAACGTGAACAATGGGCCTTGGCGGGTCTGCACCCATCATGATCGATTAGGCTCGTTCTCCACTCGCGAAGAGGCCATGGCGTTTGCGGCCTCGTTGCCGGCCTATCAAGAGCGAACGGCGCTAGTACCTGCCACTAAAGCGCACTAATGACGCGATTTATCGCCACTTGAGCTCTGGTTGTGCCGGAGCTCAATCAGCCGTATATCAACGCGTGAATTGCACTATCCGTTTGGGAAGTTTCATGCAGCCTGCACGATTCCACCGTTTTCCGGTTTTTCTATCTGTTTGATTAATTGGGCTTTTCAATACTTCGCTGTTTCGGCACGCTCGGTGCAACTCTCATTACGAACCTGCAGGGTCGGCACTTAGATCGATCCGCTTACCGTGATACAGAGGAAATTCATATGAACGCTATCGAACTGTTGAAAGCCGACCACGAACGCGTAAAAGCGATTTTGACCCAACTGAGCGAGTCGACTGAGCGCGGTGTCAAAAAACGCACCGACTTGCTGGCCAAGCTGGAGATGGAAATCACCATCCACACCAAGATCGAAGAAGAGATTCTCTACCCGGCGTTCAAAGAGGCGGGCGGCAAAGAGCAGGACATCATGTACTACGAAGCCAAGGAAGAGCACCGCACCGTCGACGCTCTGGTGCTGCCGGACCTCAAGCAAACCGACCCTGCCACCCCGGAGTTTTCCGGTCGTGTGAAAGTGGTCAAGGAGCTGCTGGAGCACCACATCGAGGAAGAAGAGGAAGAGATGTTCCCGCAAGCTGAAAAGTTGCTGGGCAAGAAGAAGCTGGAAGAGCTGGGTGCGCAGATGGAAGCGATGAAGGCTGAGTACAAGAAGTCCCTGTCCTCGCCTAGCCTTGCGGCGTAGGCGTTGATGGCATGAACAAGCCCGGAGTCTTCCGGGCTTTTTTGTGGGTGACTGTTTGTGCCTATAGGCCAGGTGGAGATTTGCCCTGCATCCTGGTTCCTCTCAGGCCTGCTGCAACACTTTCAATGCGGCGGATGCGCAACCGACCTGTTCCCGGCTGAAGCCGGTCCCACAAAAAAACGCGAGCTTTGTATACCTGTGTATCCAGACCCCTTGCTGATACGTGCTGACTGAAAAGCTCCCCCTCGGTGACACACCGCAGATACGTGCAGCGCATTCAATGGTTCAAAGCGAAGAGCGGGGCCAGGTTTTAGCTACCCCGGTCAAGGCCCCGACCATGAATGCACCCTGAGGAAGCACCCCATGAACAGAATCAACGCGTCATTGCTGCTAAGCGTCTTTACGGCGGGCGCCCTGGCGCTGGGCGTTACCAGTGCGGCGCAGGCTGCACCGGCGAAGAATATCGTGCTGGTCCACGGCGCCTTTGTGAACGGTTCGGGCTGGAAGCCGGTTTACGAGATCCTGCGCAAGGATGGGTACAACGTCTCGATCGCTGAACACCCGCTGACGTCGTTCGCCGATGATGTGACGGCGGTGAAGCGCATCGTTGATCAGCAGGATGGCCCGACGATTCTGGTCGGCCACAGTTATGGCGGCGCAATCATCACCGATGTTGGCAACGACGCTCACGTCGTGGGACTGGTTTACATCGCCGCCCACGCGCTGGATCAGGGTGAAACCGAGGCGCAGAACGGCAAGCTGTACCCCAACGCTACCAAGGCGGTGAAGAAAACCGCTGACGGCTTCCTGTCCCTCGATCCTGGGTTCTACCCGGCGGACTTCGCGGCTGACCTGCCCAAGGCTCAGGCTGAATTTGAAGCCATTTCCCAGGAGCCGACCGCGGCGTCAGTGTTCACCACCCCTGCTGGCGTGCCCGCGTGGAAAACCAAACCTAGCTGGTACGCAGTGGCCGGGGCTGACCGGATCATCAACCCGGACCTTGAGCGCATGTACGCCAAACGGGCCAACAGCCACACCATCGAGATCAAAGGTGCCAGTCACTCGGTGTACCAGTCCCGTCCCCAGGAAGTGGCGGCGTTGATCGAACAGGCAGCGACCCACGCGGCGGATTGACGTATCGCGTTTACGACTGACCTGCAGCCCATGCAACGTCGAATGTCGCCATGAGCATCAGGCCACGTTGACAGCGTTTGAGCCGCCTATCAGGTCCACCGGCATCGGTTGCAAACGCCCGATCATGGGCTTGGCAAACAGGTAGCCCTGCATCAGTTCGACGCCCAGATCCAGCAGGGCGTCGCGCTCTTCGCAGGTCTCGATGCCTTCGGCCACAACGGTGATATTCAGACGCTTGGAAACCAGCACAATCCCTTCAACAATCGCCTGACGGACACCGTCCCGATCGATGTCACGGGTCAGCGCCATGTCGATTTTCAGAACCTGTGGCTGAAACATCGCCAGCATGTTGAGGCCGGAATACCCTGATCCGAAGTCATCGATGGCGGTGGTGAAGCCTTGCCGCGCGTACTCTTCGAAAATCGACTTGAGATGATTCGGGTCTTCGACGCGTTCGCCTTCGGTGACTTCGAACATGAGCCGATCCACCGGGAAGTCGAACGTTCTGGACGCTTCAAGGGTTGCGCGAATACACGTTTCCGCCCGATACACCGCTTTGGGCAGGAAATTGATACTCAGCTTGCAGTCTGGAATCGCGGGAAGGCCCAGCTGGGTAGCGAGCTCAATGGCCCTGACCCGGCACGCCTGATCAAAACGGTAACGGTTGCCGTCGTTGACCTGACCCAGAATGAATGCAGCGGACTCGCCGTTGACACCACGGACCAGCGCCTCGTAAGCGAAGGGCGCACCCGTGGTGACGTTGAAAATAGGCTGGAATGCCATGGTGAAGTCGAATCCCAGCGCTTCCAGATTTCGACACTCAGCGCAGCCAATGGATTCGAAGGTTGCCATGGGAATATGTTGCATGATCGTCACTGCCTTGAGGTTTCGTCGGCCGAAGTGTGAATTTCGAGCGACTGGTTTCTCCGTATCGGCAGCATGGTCGAAAACTGTGCTGCGGATTTTCAGCAGGTGATTAGCGGTAACGAAATCCACGCGTGAGACGGGTTTCGAAGTCATTTGACCTTGGACAGGTCGGAGGGTGAATCGCGGGTGTTTTGGAAGAGAAGGGCGGCTGAAAGGCCCGGAAACACTGGAGGAGATGGAGCGGGTAGAGGGAATCGAACCCTCAACTAAAGCTTGGGAAGCTTTCGTTTTGCCACTAAACTATACCCGCTTTTAAATCGACGCCTTTGGAGCGGCTGACTTTGTACCAGATGCCGCGTGTTAATTGAAGCGTTATATGCCGTACCTGCCAAATGTCATCTCGTTCACCCCTGATTCGCCGTCCACTGGCACTCATCAGGGTTCACAACAGACCCATTCTTCCCCTGCTCTGCTTGCCCTTTCATTCCCATTCCAATCACACCGCAAACGCCTGTTGCGACTGACCCGTTCTGTAGTGAACGCGGCGGGGTTCGGGCGTGGGCGTCAAGAAGGCGTGCAGCGCATTTTTCGATGCCAGGCATGCCGCCTTATTCTCCATGTCGAGAAAGTGCCCGGCATCCTGAAGGGTGCTGAAGTGGCAGTCGCGGATGTAGTGGGCGAAGTGCCGGGCGTCGGCCGCCGAGGTGTACTCGTCCCACGCGCCGTTCATGAACAGCACCGGCACGTTGATGCGCTTGGCCGCTTTCATCTGAGGGTGATTGCTCGCGTCCAGCACATGGTTGATGTGGTGGTGCATCTGCGCGTACTCGTGCAAATCCAGGGAGCTGACGTGCTTGTGGTTATAGCGCTTGAACAGCGAGGGCAGGTGTTTGCCCAGCGTGCTGTTGAGCAACTCCCCGACGCCGTGACGGTTATAGGTGCTGAAGTGTTGCTGGCCGCGCTCGAGGTAGTCGCGCAGAGGGTCGCTGATGACGGGGGAGAACGAGCTGATCACGGCCTTTTCGATGCGCTTGGGCCGGTGCGCCAGGGCGACCAGCGCCGCCGCGCCACCCCATGAGAACGACAGCAACAGTTCGGCGTTGAAATGGTCGATGAGCTCAAGAAGCAACTGACCTTCGAGCTCTTTGGTCAGCGGGCGTTCATGGGCATTGTGAGGTTTTGATTTGCCTGCGTAAGGCGGGTCGTACAGCACGACGTTGAATTGCGGATGAAGGTTGCGCACGGTCTGAGCGAAGGAGGTGGTCGTGGCGAGCGAGCCGTTGACCAGGATGATGGTCTTCTCGGCGGCGTCTGCACGATAGAGCTCCGTGTAAACCCGGAACTGGCCCTGTATATCCAGCACAGCGATTTCTGGCTTCATCTCCATGTCTCCTGACGAAAAAACGGGTGCGCGTAGACACGTTGCACGGGTTTCGTGACAGGTAGGCAATTGGGCGCAGGTTTCAGATCAACGCGATTTCATCGGCACTCAGGGCTCTGTACTGTCCGGGCTCGAGCGCGGAGTCGAGCATCAGTGGCCCCATGCTTTCGCGGTGCAACCGGGTCACCTTGTTGTCGAAGTGGCCGAACATGCGCTTGACCTGGTGGTAGCGCCCTTCGACGATGCTCAACCGCGCGCGATGACTGGCGAGAATGGTCAGTTCGGCGGGCTGTGTCGTCAGGTTCTCGAACGCGAAATAAAAACCTTCGGCAAATTTTTCGACGTAGTGCGCGCCGATTTCGTCTTCGGTCTCGACGTCATAGACCTTCGCCAGTTTGGTGGTCGGCTGCGTCAGCCGGCGTGACCACTGGCCATCGTTGGTGATGAGCATCAGCCCGGAGGTGTTGAAATCCAGGCGGCCGGCGATGTGCAGATCGTCCTTGTCGGGTTCATCCAGCAGGTCGAGCACGGTGGGGTGCTGCGGATCGACGGTCGCGCTGACGCAGCCCTGGGGTTTGTGCAGCATGAAATACCGGGCAGGTTTGCCGAGCTGGAGGACTTCGTCGTCGATCCGCACCTGACTGAATTCGCGCACCTCATGCAGTGGGTCTTTTACCGGCAACCCGTCAACCTGCACGCGGCCTGCGATCAGCGCCAGCCGTACATCCTTGCGGCTGAAGCGCGGCAGGTTGCTGAGGAAACGGTCAAGACGCATCGCGACGTTTCGCCTCAACGCCTGCGCATTGCGGGCAAAGACACGCCTGTCCACGCACCTCTTCAGGCAACGCTGCCAACACCGCCGGATCAATAGCGACGGTAAAACACCAGCAGGCTTGATCCACTGTGCGCGGATCAGCCAGGGTGCAGCGATTACTGGCGCCGCAAACAGGGCAGATGCGGGTGTCGATGATGGGAGTGTCCATGGACGGCGTGGCCTTCAAGTGTCGCGGGTGATGAACGCGCTGGCTTGCGCCAAACAGCGCCAGTCTTGCGTGCCGATCAGATGTACGCGGGATTGTAACGTCGCCAATGCTAGCGCGCGGTCCGACCTTGTGCCATGAGCTTGTGATTTCGGGCAACGCGCCTACGGGGTGATCGGCGACGGGCCCTTGGGTGCCACAAAAGAGGGGGAGCGCCCCAGTAGTGATCCCACGGCAGGGCAGCGGCAATGCACCAGCAGGATCTTGTCATAATGAATCCCTTGCCGATGCAATTCCCCGAACAGGTCCTGCAGGGTCGGGTTGGCCATGCCGAACCGGTTGCGCACGGTCAGCACATCCATGGGCGTTGCGGGGAGCGGGCTGGGCAACGGCGGCTGGTGACTGTTGCGCACGATCTGGCTGATGTCCCGATAACTCTCATAGTGCTCGCTCTGAAATTTCGCCAGGGTGTAGTTCTTGATGCGCCCTGGCAGCGAGGTGCCGGCCATCAGCGTGTCCCGGGCGATCAGGTCAGGAAAGGGCCCGACACCCGGGCCGGGCAGCGTCTGTGTACTGTTCAGCATCGCGTAGGGCCTAACCGACTGGCTGGCGATGCGGTGCAGCATCGGGTCAACCAGTTCATGGCCGTGGGGCGCGAAGGTTCGCAGTTCGGTGCCGTTGGGAATGGCCGTCGTGCGCGTCCATGGCAAGTAATACCCATGGCTGCTGACGACCAGCGTCCGTGCCTGGCTCCGGTCCGATGTCCACAGCAGAAACTTGCGCCCCAGCTTCCACACCTGAACCGCTGAGGTGCCGAATTCGGTGTTGCCCGCCACACGCCATGTCTTCATCAGCGAAGTCCCGTTGAAAAACGGCTTGATCAGCGTTCTGCGCGCCTGGGTCGCACGTCGCAGCCAGTCCCCGAAACGACGGGCAGGCAGAGCGGAATGATCTCGCGCAAGCCCCCGTCGAAGCCCCTGTTGCACCCCCCGCCCAAACCCTCGGCTCAGGGCAGCAGTCGGCGCTGCCAGTTTGCTGAACGCCTGGAACAGTCGTGGCGTGGCCGGTGCCATGTGCAACAGCCCCAGGGACAGAATGGCGAACAACGCCTGCCGACGTTCTTGCTGACGATCGCCCGGGAGATTCGCCGCCTGGACATTCAACGCAACGCTGGCCGCGCTGGCGGTCAACGCGGCGAGGGAGGCGGCCGGCAGCACCAGGGCCATCGGTGCCAACAGCAGTTGCAGGCGATTGAGGTGTTGAATCCAGGCGCCGAGGGCCTCCTCGCGGTCGGTCACGATGCTGTCCTCGGCGTCGTACCGGCTGTTAAGACGCAGGCCCTCACAGATGAATCCCATGGGCGAGCCGGACACCTCATGCTCGCACAGCTGATGCTGTCGGGCGGCATGGGTGTCCGGGTTGTACAGCGGCTCGGTCCAGGGGCGCAGCATCGAAACCGGTTCGGCCGGCGCACGAACGCCGCCCCACAGTTCGAGGATGTAGCTGAGCCTGGGGCGAAAACGGCGCGGCATGTAGTTGAGCACCGTCTCGCGCCATGCCGGGTTGGCGGCTGCGGCCTTCAAATGGCTGATCAACTGATGACGATTGCTGAATGGCACGAAGGGCGTGGACTGTCCGGCCTGATACAGCACCCCGCCTTCCTGGTCTGGAACGCTGATCATCAGCAAGCCGATGCAGGGAGGACAGTCAGCGCCCAGTGGCAGGCCGTTGCCCACATAAAAGCCTGCTGCGCTCCAGCGGATGTCTGCTGTCGCGGGACGCGGTTTTTCCGGCAGATGACCTCGCTGAACCTGCTCCACGGCATCGATGACCCTTCCGAAACTGTCCACGTCAAGATCGCCGGTCTTGAGGGCCAGCAGCGCCTGGCTGACGAACGTCGACCAGAGCGAACGCTCGATATCGGCGCGTTGCTGCTGCCAGAACTGATCGAGTCGGCACTGCATGAGTTCGAGAAAGTCGATGCCCTGAATGTACGCCTCGACGCTGGCCGCGCTGATATTCAGCTCCGCCTCGGGCGACCACGTCCCTTGGCCGCTCGGGTCTGCATAGACGACCCAGCGACCGCCTTCATCGTCGTACCCCTGAGGCAGATGTGCCATGAACCGACCCATCAATGCCTGACCCAGCGTGACGGGCGTTTCATCCGGCGTGACGATCACGTTCGCCGCGGCAATCCGCGCATGACCCCAGGGCGTCCTCGATGCGCCGGGCAGGTAGCGGACGAACACCCGCTGCGGGTCTGTGACCAGCGCGTGCATCTGCATCATCGGGACCTGATTGAACCGGGGCGACATCCGCCTGAGCCACTGGCCCATGAGCCGGTTCGCCACCCCGAGGGGCGCAGGGATTCGCGCCAGCAACGGCTCATGGTGCTGCCAGTGATCGAGGGCGCTGACCAAGGCCAGCGCTGGCTCGATGGGCATGAGCGCCGCGTGATCGTCGTCAATGAGTGCGTCGGGCGACTCAACCGCATCGTTGCCGGTCAGTGGTGCTGCCCAGAAACGTTGCTGGGCGACCCGCAGTTGCCTGAACACGTCATCCGAGGGAGCCGTCAGCGTGAGGAGGGTTTGCGCGCCCTCGAGGGAGAGATTCAGCCGATGCCAGGTCGATGCGTTTATCGCTTCCAGCACTTTGTCCGGCTTCCAGGGCGCGTCGTCGCTGATGTACTCATGGCAATGAGGCGCGCTGCCCAGCACATGGACATAGCAATGCCCCGTGGTGTTGGACCTTACATGGAAGATGCCGGGGATGATCTCGCCGTTCAGCGCCAGTCCGCATACAACCGAGCGTGCAGGCGGCCTGATCGGCTGCAGGTCCTGAAGGTGTTGCGGGAAACGTTTAAGCCCCAGCGCATCCAGCGCCAGCAGATGGCCCTCGTTATCGAGGCGCTTGCGTGAATGCAAACGGGTCACACCATCGAGAAACGCCAGCTTGGCGAGCATCTCCCATGTGTCACCGTGCCGCGCCCAGAACTGACACTGGATCTGCGCATGTTCTTCTGTCCATCGGGCTTTGATGAGCAGCTCGAAAAACACCGAGACGGTCAGGGCCGGCGTCGAAGCCGACAGCGGGCGATCAGCCTCGGCGCAGCGTCGAAGTGCGAGCAACGCGGGCGGGTTCAGCACTTCCCGGCCCAGCTCGCGCAACGTCAGGCGCAACTCGAAACGCTCTCGGCCATCGGCCTCCACGGCCGGCTCCAGCGCAGTGCTGAAGCGGATGTGCAGTTCATCGATGTCAATGGGGCCGCCAACGTGTGCCTTCAGCGTCTCCTCCAGCCTCTGATCCAGATGACGGACGACCGAGGGCGGAAACGCCAGATCGAGTTGCCAGGCCTTCAGCACCCAGACCGATCCGTACAGCAACTCAGCGACCGGGCTGGCGGCCTGGCGCATCAATCGTTTGTGGTTGAGCGTGTGAGGTTCTGCGGCAGGCGCGACTTCGGTGGGCTCCAGGGATTTTGCCGGCCGCACGTGCTCCGCGAACGGCGGAACGCTGAACGCGCTGCCATCGGGGAGGGTGTCGTTGGAGGTCAGGTCAAGGCCGCTCGCGGGATGGGAGCTGCTGCTGTCGTTCATGAAAAATCGCGCCACGGGGAAAGGTGCCCACTATGGCGCGATGCCGGGTTGCTATGGCGGTATCTATGTATTGCGTATGCGACCGTGTTTTATGCCTTTAGGAAGCTACGAGCCGCAAGCCACACGCTACAAGCCGTCACGGCGCGTGTCAGGCGCTGGTGTCCAGCACGACGACGCGTTGCCCGGCACGGACCGCCGAGCCAGGCTGCACGCGGACATCACTGACGACACCGGCATGGGGCGCCAGCAGCGGGATTTCCATCTTCATCGACTCCAGAATCACCAGCGTTTCGCCTGCCTCGACGCGCTGACCGACGCTGACCTGCACCTGCCAGAGGTTGCCGGCAATGTGGCTGTCGATGCTGGTCTGCCCGTTTTGCAGCGGGGTTTCTTCCGTGGATGCGGCCACCGCTTCGTCGCTCTCGAACGAGGCCTGACCGTTGGCAATCCAGCGCTCGCGTTCAGCGTTGAACGCGCTTTGCTGCTGACTGCGGAATGCCGCGATGCTCTGCGCTTCTTCGGCGAGAAAGGCCTGATAGTCCGTCAGATTGAGCGTGCTGTGCTCGATCTGCAGCGGGTAGCGACCGAGGGGGAAATCGCGGCGGATGATCAGCAGCTCGTCGGCGCTGACCGGATAAAAACGGATCTGGTCGAAAAACCGCAGCAGCCACGGTTTGCCATCGAACGCCGCCACCGCGCGGTAGCGGTTCCACATCTGCAGCGTGCGGCCCACAAACTGATAACCGCCAGGGCCTTCCATGCCGTAGACACACATGTACGCGCCGCCGATGCCGACGGAGTTCTCAGCGGTCCAGGTCCGCGCCGGGTTGTATTTAGTGGTGACCAGCCGATGGCGCGGATCCAGCGGCGTGGCGACCGGCGCACCCAGGTAGACATCCCCCAGCCCCATCACCAGATAGCTGGCGTCGAAGACGGTGCGGTGCACTTCGTCGAGGTTCGGCAGATCGTTGATGCGGCGGATGAATTCCAGATTGCTCGGGCACCAGGGCGCGTCCTTGCGCACGGTGGTCATGTACTTTTCGATGGCCAGTTGGCAGGCCGGATCATCCCAGGACAGCGGCAGATGAACGATGCGTGACGGCACCTCCAGGTTCTTGCTGGCGCAGACGCCATCCCACTCGCCGGCGACCACATCAAGCAGCGTGGTCAGCGGCAGTTGCTCGGGCTGGTAATGCACCTGCAGTGAACGAATGCCGGGCGTCAGGTCGATCACCCCGGTGAGCTGTTTGCTTTCCAGTGCCTGCATCAGCGCATGACCTCGGAAGCGCAGCACCAGGTCCAGTTCCGGCGCGCCGATTTCCAGCAACAGATGGGTATCGCCGGAAAGCCGGGCAACGAGGCGGGTGTCGTTTTCACCTATATCAAGAACGATGGGTGACTGTAGGAGCGCGCTTGCCCGCGAATGCGATGGCCCAGGCGCTAGACGTTCGTCGGATGTACCGGCTTCTTCGCGGGCAAGCTCACTCCTACAGAACGCCTCTCGGGCCGCTTCGACACTCACCGGATAAAACCGCACCTTGTCCCCGGCCTTGAGCTGCCCCAATTGCCACAAATCCGCCTCGATGATCGTCACCGGGCAGACAAACCCGCCCAGGCTCGGCCCGTCCGGCCCGAGGATCACCGGCATGTCCCCGGTGAAATCCACCGCGCCGATGGCGTATGGATTGTCATGAATGTTCGACGGGTGCAGGCCCGCTTCGCCGCCGTCGGCACGCACCCATTCCGGCTTCGGCCCGATCAGGCGCACGCCGGTGCGGCTGGAGTTGAAATGCACTTCCCAGTCGGTGGCGAAGAAGGTCGCGATGTAGCGCTCGGTGAAATATTCGGGAGCGGCGTGTGGGCCATAGATCACCCGGATATCGCGCACATCAGGCAGCTCAGCGATTTGCGCTGGCGCCAACTGTTCGCCTGCGCTGCGATCAACCAGCGGCGCGACATGCAACACGTCCCCCGCACGCAACGCCCGTCCGCCGTGACCGCCAAACTGGCCCAAAGTGAAGGTGCTTTTACTGCCCAGGTAATCCGGCACGTCCAGCCCGCCCCGCACGCACAGATAACTGCGCGCACCGGCGCCGGCGATCGTGCCGAGCACCAATGTCGATCCAGCAGCGACGAGCAACGATTGATTCATCGGCTGCGCGTCGCCATCCAGCATCAGCGGAATGACCGCGCCCGTCACGGCAATCACAGCATCGGTGTTAAAGCGCAGCGTCGGCCCGCTCATGGTGATTTCCAGCGCGGCGCAGCCTTCAGCGTTACCCACCAGACCATTACCCAGACGCAACGAGCGACTGTCCATCGGACCGGACGGCGGCACGCCCACTGCCCAGTAACCCAGACGCCCCGGATAATCCTGAACGCTGGTTTGGGTGCCGCCGCTCAGCACCTCGAAGGTGTCGGCGCGATAGGTCAGCCCCTCAAGGCAGCGGGTCCAAGGCTGGCCGCTGGCGAACGGCACGTCTGCGATGATCTGGCGCAAGTAGTCGCGATTGGTCTCGATGCCGTAAAGCCGCGTGTCGCTGAGGGCCTGTGCCAGACCGTCGCTGGCCGACGCCCTGTCCGGCGCCCAACTGATGACCTTGGCGATCATCGGGTCGAAGAACGGCGGAATCTCACACCCGGCCTCCACCCACGTGTCGATGCGCAGGTGTTTGCCGTCGGCGGCGGGGAAGTGCACCGAGGTCAGCAAACCCGGGCTCGGCTGGAAATCCCTACCCGGGTCTTCGGCGTACAAACGCGCCTGAATTGCATGGCCGACAGGCTGTAAACCCGCGCGCAATTCAACGAGCGGCGGCAGGTCGCCGGCCGCGAGCTGAATCATCCAGCTCACCAGGTCCACGCCCCAGACCTGCTCGGTCACGCCGTGCTCGACCTGCAATCGGGTGTTCACTTCCAGAAAGTAGAAGCGCTGATCGTCGCTGTCGAAGACGAACTCCACGGTGCCGGCGCTGCGGTAGTTGACCGCTTTCGCCAGCTTGATCGCCGCATCACACAGTTCATCGGCCATGCCGGCGGGCAGGTTCGGCGCAGGGGTTTCTTCGAGGACTTTCTGATTGCGACGCTGCACCGAACAGTCGCGCACGCCGAGGGCGATCACCTCGCCATGACCGTCGCCGAACACCTGCACCTCAAGATGACGGGCGCGCTGGATGTACTTCTCGATGAACACGCCGGCGTCGCTGAAGTTGTTCTGGCCCAGTCGCTTGACGGCCTCGAACGACTCGCTCAGCTCGCTGGCGCTGCGGCACACGCGCATGCCGATGCCGCCGCCGCCCGCCGTGCTTTTCAGCATGACCGGGTAGCCGATGGTTTCGGCAGCGCTTAACGCGGTTTCGATGCTGTCCAGCAGTTCGGTGCCTTCGAGCATCGGCACGCCGTGTTGTTTCGCAAGGGCACGGGCGGTGTGCTTGAGGCCAAAGACTCGCAGATGCTCAGGGGTCGGGCCGACGAAGGCGATGCCGGCGTCTTCACAGGCGTGGGCGAAGGCAGCGTTTTCAGACAGAAAACCGTAACCCGGATGAATGGCTTTGGCGCCGGTGGCTTTGGCGATGGCGAGCATCTTGTCCACCGCCAGGTACGTACCGGCGGCGCCACCTTCGCCCAGGCTGTGGGCTTCATCGGCTTGCAGGATGTGCAGGCTGGCAGCATCCGCTTCGGCATACACCGCGACGCCGCCAACTTGCAGGTCGCGAAGGGTACGCAGGATGCGGCAGGCAATGGCGCCGCGGTTGGCAATCAGCAGTTTGTCGAACATGGCATAGACCCCGGGGACCGATAGCGATCAACCCCACACTGGGTAGCGGGCCGTCCCGCTGTGGTACGCGTTGCACGAAGGCCGTCCCTCGCGCTGAAGCCTTGAAGCCCTGAACACTTGAAATCGTTGTCAGCGGTCAGTCCCAGACGAGCAGTTCCGCCGGCGTGGGGTTGTAGCCGTTGCACGGGTTGTTCAGCTGCGGGCAGTTGGAAATCAGCACGATCACGTCCATCTCGGCGCGCAGTTCGACGTACTTGCCGGCACCGGAAATGCCGTCTTCGAAGGTCAGCCCGCCATCCGCCGTGACCGGCACGTTCATGAAGAAGTTGATGTTCGGGCTGATGTCGCGCTTGCCCAGCCGGCCGTCATGGAGGCAGGCGCGCAGGAAGCTGTCGCGGCAGCTGTGCATGTGCTTTTTTTCCAGTGCGTAACGCACGGTATTGCTCTCTTGGGCGCAGGCGCCGCCGAGGGTGTCGTGGCGTCCGCAAGTGTCCTCGACGATGGTCAGCATCGGCTTGCCCAGGTTCGAATAAAGGACACTGCCCTTGCTCAGGTAAACGTTGTTCTGTCGGCGCAACGTGCGTTGCACGTCATAGCGTTCGCGGGGGTTGGCGAGGCTGTAAAACAGCGTGTCGACCGCCTGATTGCCTTCTAGATCGAGCAGGCGCAGGGTCTGCCCGGCCTTGAGCTCGGTCAGCGATGGCTCGCCTGCCGGGATGTGGGTGATGGACACGGGGGCAGAGGTCATGGTGCTGGTCATACTGGCCTCCTCAGGCGAACAGTCGATCGGTGTTGATGAAGCCGCGCACGTTTTCTTCGCGGGACGTGCGGCAGTGTTCGGCGACGCTGGGGTCAGCCTTCATCCAGCTCAACTGGACCGGCTGCGGCGCGTACTCGGGGTTGGGGTCCATCGGGTGTTGCAGGGCGGTCATGACCACCAGCGTGTCCATCGGCGCGTACAGCTCGATGCTGTCGCCCGCTTTCGAGTTGCCCGGTACGAAGCTCAGCGCGCCGTGATCATCGACGTTGACCCGGCTGAACAGGTTCAGCGTCATCAACAGATCGGACAGGCCCAGGCCCCATTTGCCCATCTCCACCAGCAGGTTGTCGGCACCGTTGCGGAAGAAGCCATTGCGCAGTTCCTGATAACGACCCTGGCCGTATTTCTCGGTGACCTCTTCGGCGCACAGCACGCCGCCGATGCTGTCACTCCAGCCGCAGGTGTCGGCGGTAATCGCCGCCAGCACGCGGCCCATGTCCGAATACAGACAATGGCCCGCCGTGAGCTTGGCGGTGTGTTGGCACTTGAGGCTGTCGGGCAGGTTCAGGCGCTCGGTTTTTTCATGGGCGTTGAACAGCGTCAGGCTGACGTTGGCATTGCCGTTCAGGTCGGTCAGACGCAGCAGTTCGCCGCGTTTGAGCACGAACGACAGGTGGCCGCCGCCGGGCAGCAGCTCTTCGGCAAACACGGGGAACAGCGTGGTTGAATCAGTCATGGGCAATGTCCTTCAAATCGTTTTCAGCGAATCGAGCGCCACCCGGGCGGCGCGACGATCGCTGTTCAGGGGAATGTCGTATGTGATGCGCGCGCCATAGGCGCCGGGGGCGTGGGGGTCGATGCGGACCTTGTCGAACACCAGCAGTCGAGTGCCGAGGTTGAAACCTTCGGACAGGTCATGGGTGACCATGAACACCGTCAGTTTCGTCTCCCGCCACAGTTCCAGCAGCAGCGCGTGCATGTCCTTGCGAATGCCGGGATCGAGGGCGCCGAAAGGCTCATCGAGCAGCAGAACCCGAGGCTTCATGATCAGCGCCTGGGCGATGGCCAGACGCTGCTGCATGCCGCCCGACAACTGCGTCGGGTACTTATCCAGCGCGTGATCGAGGCCGACCTTGTGCAACAGCGCCGCCGCCTGTTCGCGGGCATCCCGCTTGGCGGCGCCGAACAGTCGCCCGAGCAATGTCGAACGGGGCAGCTCCAGGCCCAGCGCGACGTTGTCCAGCACCGACAGGTGCGGGAACACCGAATAGCGCTGAAACACCACGCCACGTGTTGAGTCGGGTTCCTTAGCCAGCGGTTGGCCGTTCAGCAGAATCGAGCCTTTGCTCGCGACTTCCTGGCCCAGCAGCAGGCGCAGAAATGTTGATTTGCCGCAGCCCGACGCGCCCACCAGTGTGCAGAACTCGCCTTCGGCAATGCTCAGGTTCAGGCCTTCGAGCACCACCTGATCGCCGTATTGCTGCCAGACGTTTTTGACCGAAATAAAGCTCATGGGCGTGCCCCCTCGTACCACGGGAACGCTTTGCGGGTGAGGGCTTTGAGGCCCCAGTCCATCAGCCAGGCGAGGAGGGTGATCCACACCACGTAGGGCAGAATCATGTCCATCGCCAGATAGCGCCGCACCAGAAAGATCCGGTAACCCAGACCGTCGGTGGAAGCGATAGCTTCGGCGGCGATCAGAAACAGCCACGCCGACCCCAGCACCAGCCGTAGGGAGATCAGCAGGCGCGGCAGCAATTGCGGCAGCACCACCCGCAGGATCAGCGTCCAGGTCGAGGCGCCCAGGGTCTGCGCCTTGATCAGCAGTTCGACCGGAATCTCCCGGGCGCGCTGCTCCAGATCACGGGCCAGCACGGGCGTGATGCCGATGACGATGAGCATCACCTTCGACAACTCGCCCAGCCCGAAGACGATGAACAGGATCGGCAGAATCGCCAGCGGCGGCACCATCGACAGCACCGTTAGCAGCGGCGACAGCGGCGCGCTGAACAACGGCAGCACCCCCGACGCGATGCCCAGGCACAGACCGACCACCGCGCTGATTGCCAGGCCGATCGCCAGGCGCTGCAGACTGGCACCGGTGTCCTGCCAGAGCAGGTATTCGCCGGTGCGTTGATCGGGCACGAATGCCACGCGCTTGATCGCCTCGGTCATCTGCACGGCGCTGGGCAGCAGCTTGTCGTTGGGGTTTTCCGTCAGCCGCGTTGCCGAACCCGTGAAATAGGCGAACAGCAACAGGGCGAACGGCAGGAGCACCAGGATGAGGCGACTGGCGCGATCCGGGCGGCGGTTAATCAAGCGCATGGCAAAGACCTTTGGTTGTTACAGCTTGCCGTCGGCAGCCATCTGCACGTAGCTCGGGTCGAAGTGCAGCTTGAGGTTGCCCTTGTCGCCCTCGGTCACGCTGTTGGCGAAGGTCATGCCGACCGCGCTGGCGTCTTTGGCGCCTTCGCCGAGCAGCCCGTGATCGAAGGAGAAGTCAGCAACCTTGCGCATGGTCGCCGGCAGTTGCTTGCTGGTGGCGAATTCCAGCGCTTCCTTGGGCGTGGCGAACAGCTTGGTGGTGTCCAGTTGCGACTGGAAGCCGGCCAGATCGGTGCCCGACGCCTGGGCCATGTGCTCCAGCGCGGCTTTCGATTCGGCGGATTTGGCGTTCATCAGCGCCACCACTTCAAACCACGCGCCGGTCAGGGCTTTGCCCAATGCCGGGTTGTCTTTCAGGGTCTGGGTGTTGACGACCATCATGTCCATGATCTCGCCAGGAATCTTGCTGGAGTCGAAGACCTCGGTGACGCCAGGCTTGGCCTTGATCTCCGAGAGCATCGGGTTCCAGGTGGTGACGGCCTTGACCTCGCTGGTGTTGAAAGCGGCAGCGATGTCGGCATCTGAGGTGTTGACGACTTTCAGGTCTTTTTCGGTCAGGTCCACTGAATCCAGCGCGCGAGCGAGCAGGTAGTGGGACACCGACAGCTCGACCAGATTGACGTCCATGCCCTTCAGGTCGGCGACCTTTTTGCCGTCGCCCTTGATGACGATGCCGTCGTTGCCGTTGGAGAAGTCGCTGACCACCAGCGCCGTGCTTTCAACGCCACCGGCAGCGGGGATAGTCAGGGCGTCCATGTTGGTCATGGTGCAACCGTCGAACTGGCCGGCGGTGTACTGGTTGATGGATTCGACGTAATCGTTGAGCTGAGTGACTTTGATGTGGATGCCGTACTTCTTGGCCCACTTGTCGACGATGCCTTGGGTCCCTGCGTATTCCCATGGCATCCAGCCGGCATAAATGGTCCAGCAGACGTCGAAATCCTTTTTCGGAGCGGCGGTGGCCGAGAGGCTCAAAGCTGCGAAGACGCCTGCGGTGAGCAGGCTGAACAGACGGGACTTTTGCATGGGGTGTCTCCAGTAGCGAAAAGGGCGGTCAGGAGTACGGCGACACCACTGGTGTCCTGTCTCCCGGGCTTTTATCCCGCCGTGTAACCTCTACTGGAGGTCGCCAACTCTCGGACCAGCCACTCGCCTGAGGCGAGCCGGAACCCTAGTCGGCCATTGCAAACTGTGGTGCCGCGAACCTGAAATGACTCCTGCACACGATCCCTCAAGCGAGAGTTGTGCCAAGTTGTTCAAACCCTTGCGTTACCTGAGCCGGGAAGGCGTACGGGGTTTTACGACAGACGAAGCGTGCACTGATGCAGGGCGCCGTCTGGCGCCTGGGTACTGCGGTGGGGCACTAGGTCTGCAATTCGCAGTCTCAGTTAACGTTCTCGGCAGTTTCGAGAACGCCGACCAGCGCCGCTGGCTCGAGCTCTACCGCGGTCCGGGAGGCCGCCATGTATCGACGATTGCTTACCGCTTTGATGACGTTGTCCCTGGCAGGTTGTTACGGAGGTTATTACGAATCAGAAAGCTACACGCAGCCGATCTATAGCAGTAGCTACAGCAGCGGTTACGTGTACGACAGTTATCGCCCGGCCCCGGTTTATTCCGGAGGGGCGGTGTATTACTCCTCGCCGCGTTATTACTCGGCGCCTCGCTACTACGCACCGCCACCGCGTTATTACGCACCTCCACCCCGTTATTACGGGCCTGGATACGGCGGAGGTCGCCCCGGTTACGGTGGTCGCCCGGGTTATGGCGGCGGTAACTGGAATGGTGGTGGCGGTGGATACCATGGTGGGGGTGGCTATAACGGTGGCGGCAACGGCTATCGTCCACCGCCCCAAGGTCCACGGCCCGGAGGCGGCAATGGTCCCGGCCCCGGTGGCGGCTGGCATGGCAATCCCGGCGGGGGCGGTGGCGGCCCACGTCCTGGCTTTGGGCCCGGTGGCGGCGGTCACCGAGGAGACGGCGGTTTCGGTCGCGGCGGCCACGGCGGACCGGGCGGCGGCAATCGCTGAGTAATACAAGAACGGCGCTCCGAGGAGCGCCGTTTTTTTATAGAATTGAATGTATAACCCCTGCGACCAAGGAGTACGCAGTCCAATCGTAGGACCGGCTTCAGCCGGGAAGGGGTCGGTAGGGGCACCCTCACGTATGGGGTGTGAATGTCAGGCTCAATACTCCGACAAATCCGCCAGCGGGTGGCGGCCTTCCCAGGCCTTTTCGAAATGCGCATCTACCACCGCCAGCGGGATGGCTGAAATGTCCTTCCAGTGCCAGTGGGGCTTTTGATCCTTGTCGATCAGACGCGCACGCACGCCCTCGGCGAACTCGGGATGTCGGCAGCAGTTAAGGGCCATGGTGTATTCCATCTGGAAGACTTCGGCCAGTGACAGATGCCGCGCCCGCTCGATCTGCTCCCACACGAGATGAGCGGTCATCGGGCAGCCTTCGGTCAGGGTTTTCGCCGCCTTGGCCAATAACAGGTCATTGCCATTCAGGTGATGTTTCAACGCACTCCAGGCACTCGGTGCGTCGGCGACATCCAGCAGCTCATCAATCGTCTCGCGCCGAGGCAGCCATTGCGCGACGGGCATCTGATCCACCGCCTCCAGTTGCAATGCCCGAAACAGGCTGGTCAGTTGCACTTTCGTCTGTTCCTGCCAATTGAGCTGCAGCAGCCGGTCGATCATTTCCTCTTGCTGATCATCCAGCAGAAAACGGTCGGCAAGCCCGAGATCCAGCGCGTCACGGCCGTTGATGTGCGCGCCGGTCAATCCAAGAAACAATCCCAACTTGCCCGGCAGTCGCGACAGGAACCAACTGGCGCCCACGTCAGGAAACAGGCCGATGCTGATCTCCGGCATTGCCAGCCGGCTGCTCGGCGTCACGACCCGAATGTTCGCCCCTTGCAGCAAGCCCATGCCGCCGCCCAACACATAGCCGTGGCCCCAGCAAATCAGCGGTTTGGGATAGGTGTGCAGCGTGTAATCCAGTCGATATTCCGCTGCGAAAAACTGTGCAGCCAGCGGCGGAACCGCGCCCGGCTGGCCACGCCCGGCGTCGACCAGCGCACGCACGTCGCCGCCGGCGCAGAAGGCTTTTTCGCCATTGCCGCGCAGCAACACGCAGACGATTTGCGGGTCGCTGGCCCAGTCGTTCAGGCGGTCCTGCAGCGCCAGAATCATCGGCAGCGACAGGGCGTTGAGGGATTTTTCCGCATCCAGCGTGGCGATGCCCAGGCGGGCACCGTCCGTGGCGGTGAGCTCTTCAAATTGCAGATTCATCGTGACCTCTTGTCAGTGGTACGGGGATCTATCGAGAGTTGTGAGTCCCCTCGACGCCCGGAAGTTGCAAATCGGCGGCTGTGAACGAGTGTAGAAAGATCCGACGGCGCCGCGCTGGAAATAATCAGCCACAGTCCCTAAAGTTGCGCATTGTTTCTGCCGGATCACACCATGACAAACGACGACCGCATCAAACTGGAGGCCAGCTGGAAGCAGGCCCTGCGCGACGAGTTCGAAAAACCTTACATGGGCGAGCTGCGCGAATTCCTGCGTCAGGAGCATGCGGCGGGCAAGGAAATCTATCCGCCGGGGCCGCTGATCTTCAATGCCCTGAACTCCACGCCGCTGGATAACGTGAAAGTGGTCATCCTCGGTCAGGACCCCTATCACGGCCCCAATCAGGCCCACGGCCTGTGCTTCTCGGTGCAGCCGGGCGTGCCGGCGCCGCCTTCGCTGGTCAACATCTACAAAGAGCTCAAGCGTGACCTGAACATCGACATCCCCAACCACGGCTATCTGCAATCGTGGGCGGAGCAGGGCGTTTTGATGCTAAACACCACGCTCACCGTCGAACGGGCCAACGCCGCGTCCCATGCCGGCAAGGGCTGGCAGCATTTCACCGACAAGATCATCGAGACCGTCAGCGCCCGGCAGCCGCATCTGGTGTTCCTGCTCTGGGGCGCCCATGCGCAGAGCAAGAAAAAACTGATCGATGCGTCCAAGCACCTGATCCTGACCGCCGTGCACCCGTCACCGCTGTCGGCGTACAAGGGGTTTCTGGGGTGCGGGCATTTTGGTCTGGCGAACAAGTTTCTGGAGCAGAACGGCCTGGCGCCGATCGAGTGGCGATTGCCGGCCAGCGTCTGACGGGTGATCGACGTACATGCGTTTCTGACGAACTCATCGGCTGGCGCAAACGCATTTCCCTGTAGGAGCCGGCTTGCTGGCGAACGCGGTGGATCAGTCAATATCCTTATAGCTGATCCACCGCATTCGCTGCCGTCGTAACCTCCGACGTCTCCTACAGGTACGGCGTGCACCTGCCTTTGTGGCCTCAACCCAGCCGTCGATCCCAATAACGAAACAACGGCTCGGCCAGAAACAACACAAACAACAGCCTCATCACTTGCATCGCCGTCACCAGCGGCACAGACAATTGCAGCACCTCCGCCGTCAGGCTCATTTCGGCAATCCCGCCCGGCATCATCCCCAGCGTCAACGAGCGCAAATCCAGATGCGTGAGCGTGCTCAACCCAAATGCGCACAACGCTGCGATGCTCATCGTCAGCGCCGTCCCCACTAGCGTGCGGCCGAGAAACGACGGTGCACGACGAAAGAACGCGCGGTTGAAGTGGCACCCCAGACCGCTGCCGATCAGCCACTGCCCCAACTGACTGCCGCCCTGGGGCAGGCCAATGTGCAAATCGAAACTGACGCTGATCACCGCGCTGATCAACAGCGGCCCGAATAACCACGGATTGGGCTGTTTCAACCGCTGCCAGCCCCAGGCCACCAGCGCGCCCAGCGGAAACAGCAGCACCAGCCACCGCCAATCCACCACCGTCCCATGGGAAGGCGGGCCACCGTCGCCCATCAGGTATTTGAAGATCGCCGGCACGCACAGCACCACCGCCAGCACCCGCAGACTCTGCCCGGCAGCGACGTTGCTGAGCATCGCGCCGTTGCGTGCGCCGAGGTTGACCATCTCGCCGGAGCCGCCGGGCATGCTGGAAAAGAACGCCGTGGCGCGGTCCTCACCGGTGCGCAGCATCAGCCACACGCCGACGACGCTGGAGACGCTGGTCACCAGTGCGCCGACGAGGATCAGGCCGAAGTGGGAAAGGACTTGTTCGATGACGACGGGGGTGAAGTGCAGGCCGATGCCGATGCCGACCACCCATTGGCCGCATTTGCGGCCGCCGGGGATTTCAGCCAGCTGCCACGGTGTGAGGCAGCGGACCAGGATGATCGCCAGTAACGAGCCGACCATCCAGGGCAGTGGCCAGCCGACCTGACTGGCGAGAAACCCTCCCAGCAGCCCAACCAGCGGTGTGCCCCACCACGTACTGAACGGCCGGTCAAACATCGGCCAGCGCGCGACGCTGCCTGGAGCGCTTGCGCCAGATGCGGATCAGCGGGAACACCAGCATGAACGCCGTCACCACCCACATGCCCAGGGTAATCGGGCTCGACCACAGAATCTCCAGGCCGCCGTTGGAAATCGACAACGCGCGACGCAGGTTCTGCTCCATCAGCCCGCCGAGGATGAACCCCAGCAAAATCGGCGACAGCGGGAAGTCCAGCTTGCGCAGGATGTAGCCGAAGATGCCGATGCCGACCATCAGGAACAGGTCGAAGGTGGTGGCATGCACCGCGTAGACGCCGATCCCGGTGATGATCGCGATCACCGGCACCAGTGCCCAGTTCGGCACCGCCAGAATGCGCGTGAAGATGCGGATCATCGGGATGTTGAGGATCACCAGCATGATGTTGGCGACGAACAACGATGCGATCAGGCCCCAGACGATGTCAGGCTGCTGTTGGAACAGCAGCGGCCCCGGTGTGATGTTGTACAGCGACAGGGCGCCGATCATCACGGCGGTGGTACCCGAACCCGGCACGCCAAGGGTGAGCATCGGCACCAGCGCGCCGCAGGCCGTTGCGCCAATGGCGGTTTCCGGCGCCGCCAGACCGCGCATGTCGCCCTGCCCGAATTTGCCGCTCGCGCCGGCGATGCGTTTCTCGGACATGTAGGTCACGGCGCTGGCCAGCGTCGCGCCCGCACCCGGCAGCACGCCCATGATGAAACCCATCAGGCCGCAACGGATGTTCACCCAGAACACCGAACTGGCCTCCTTGAAGTTGAACATCATGCGCCCGGTGGCCTTCACCGCTTCCTGGCCGCGATGGGTTTTCTCCAGCAACAACAGGATTTCACTGATCGAGAACAGCCCCAGCACCAGTACGACGAACTGAATGCCGTCGGCCAGATGGATGTTGTCGCCAGTGAAGCGGTACACGCCGCTGTTGGCGTCGATACCGATGCTCGACAGAAACAGTCCGATCAACGCCGCCACAAACGTCTTGAGCGGTCGATCACCGGCCATGCCGCCCAGGCAGACAATGGCGAACACCATCAGCACGAAGTATTCCGCCGGGCCGAAGGCAATCGCCCATTTCGCCAGCAGCGGCGCAAACATGACCATGCCGCAGGTGGCGATGAACGCGCCGATGAACGAACTCCACGCCGACAATGACAACGCCACGCCTGCCATGCCCTGGCGCGCCATCGGGTAGCCGTCCAGCGCGGTCATCACGGTCGATGCTTCACCGGGAATGTTGAGCAGGATGGAACTGATGCGGCCGCCGTATTCGCAGCCCAGGTACACCGCTGCCAGCAAAATCAATGCTGACTCCGGCGGCAGGCCCAACGCAAATGCGATCGGGATCAACAGCGCCACACCGTTGATCGGGCCCAGGCCGGGCAGCAGGCCGACGACAGTGCCGATCAGCGTGCCGGACAGGGCGGTGATCAGGTTGTAAGGGGTCAGCGCGACGCCGAAGCCCTGGCCGAGATAGCCGAGAGTGTCCATATCAGTTCTCCATAACGTCGAGCAGGCCGAGGGGCAGGGGCACATCCATCACTTTGTCGAACAGCACGTACAGCGCGATGCTCATGAAGGTGATGATCACGACGCTTGGCAGCCAGCGGCCGCCGTACAGACGCGCCATGGGAATGCCGATCAGGATGCTGCTCAACACAAAGCCCAGCGGCTCGAACAACCCGGCGAACACCAGCAACAGCGAGGTGCAGAGGCCGATCTTGATCAGCGTCGGACGGTCCAGCGCCGGCTCTTCCTCGGAATGCACGATCGGTGTCGGACGGATCGCCATGTACAGCAGCGAAATACCCATCAGCGCCAGCATCAGCAGCGGGAAGGCACGGGGGCCAACGGGTTCGTAGGAAAAGGGCGCCTGATAAGGCCAGGCCATCATTGCCAGGCCGATGCACACCAGCAGCAGCACGACAGCGAAAAGTCGTTGTATCACCATGGAAAACTCCCGGATCACGTCACCGCGCAGGCGGCGCAACCCTCAGTCAGTCGAAAACCGGTCAATGCAGTTCAATCACTGAATCAGGCCGAATTCCCTGGCCAGCGTCTTGTACTCAGCGACGCGGGTTTTCACGTACTTGTCCAGCTCTTCACCGGTCATTGCGAACGGGAACAGCTCACGCTGATCGCGCAGCTTGGCGAAGTCTTCCGAGGCCAGCAGCTTGTCAAACGCATCTTTCCACCACTTGTACTGCTCGTCCGACACCTTTGGCCCCAGATAGAAACCGCGAACCACCGGCCAGACGATGTCGTAGCCCTGTTCTTTGGCGGTCGGAATGTTCTTCATTTCCGGTTCGTCCAGACGCTCTTCGGAAAACACCGCCAGCAGGCGCATGTCGCCGCTGAGGATGTGCGGCATGGAGTCGGAAATGTCGGTGGAGCCCACCTGAATGTGGCCGCCGAGCAGGGCCGTGGCGATTTCACCGCCGCCTTCGAGGGCGACATAACGCAGTTCGCGCGGGTTGATACCGGCAGCCTTGGCAATCAGCGCGGTCTGCATCCAGTCCTGGCTGCCCACGGTGCCACCGGAGCCGATGACCACTTTGCTCGGATCGGTTTTCAGCGCCTTGACCAGATCGTCGAGGTTCTTGTAGGGCGAATCAGCCTTGACCGCGATGGCGCCATAGCTGGTGCCGACCGCCGCGAGCCAGCGAACCGCGTTCTCATCGAAGCGGCCGAACTTGCCCTGGGCCAGGTTCAACAGCGAGCCGCTGGACCAAGCCACCAACGTACCAGCGTCGGCCGGACGCTGAGCGACCACGGCGTTGTACGCTACGGCGCCGACGCCGCCTGGCATGTAGGTGACGCGCATCGGTTTGGAGAGGATCTTCTCGTTGATCAGCGCGCTCTGCACCAGTTTGCAGGTCAGGTCGAAGCCGCCACCGGGCGAGGCCGGCGCAATGCATTCAGGACGATTGGGCTCGGCGGCCCACAATTGGGTGGCCATCAGCAGGCAGCTGGCGGCAACGGTAATGTGGCGCAACGATAGGTTCATGGTCCGTCTCCAAAGGAGTTGTTGTTTTAATGGGGGCAGGCAGTCAGTACGGTGGGTCAGGCAGTCGCGTCACACCTTCGCAAACCCCCAGGCCGCCACCGCGCAGGCGTGACGAAACACCGCGCAACATGGCTGCGAGGTGAACAGTAAACACAACGGGATTCAGGCGGCGCGACGGCCGAGGATTGCAGTGAGGGCATCACTGATGACTCCGATATTGTTTTTATTGTTGAAAACGCATCGAGGCGTTTTTCGTCACGACCCTGGCATCAGCAGCGTCACGGGGGAGGCAATCGTGACAAGTCGTAACTGGATCCTAATCAGCAAACCTTTCATCAACCTTTCAATAACCTTTCACCAAGCCCTCAGGCGGTTTTCGGCAGAACCTTTGCAGAGACGTCGCTCATCAGCGCCGCGGTCTTTCCCGCGCGCCGAGCCTTCACAGACGACGGCGCCCCTGTAAACTCCGCTCATAAAATGCTAACGGGGAGAAATCGATGCGTGTCCTGCTCGTCGAAGATCATCTGCAACTGGCTGAAAGTGTCGCGCTGGCCCTCAAGGGCAGCGGCCTGACCGTTGACGTTCTGCACGACGGCGTTGCAGCTGATCTGGCCCTGAGCAGCGAAGAATATGCCGCGGTCGTGCTCGATGTCGGGCTCCCGCGCATGGACGGCTTCGAAGTGCTGGCGCGTCTGCGGGCGCGGGGCAAGAACACCCCGGTGCTGATGCTGACGGCCCGCAGCGACGTCAAGGACCGGGTCCACGGCCTGAACCTCGGCGCCGACGACTACCTGGCCAAACCCTTCGAACTGTCGGAGCTGGAAGCGCGGGTCAAAGCGTTGCTACGCCGCAGCGTACTCGGCGGCGAACGCCAGCAACGCTGCGGCGAACTGGTCTATGACCTCGATACCCGCCGCTTCACCCTCGGTGAAGAACTCCTCACGCTGACGTCCCGCGAGCAATCGGTGCTGGAATCGCTGATCGCCCGGCCCGGTCGGGTAATGAGCAAAGAGCAACTGGCAGCGCAGGTGTTTGGGCTGGACGAAGAGGCCAGCGCCGACGCCATCGAAATCTACGTGCACCGTCTGCGCAAGAAACTCGATGGCCACCCGATTGCGATCGTCACGTTTCGGGGGCTGGGTTATCTGCTGGAAAGCCGGGATGCTTAATCCGTTTCCTTCAGCGGAAAACAGCCTGCGCTGGCGCTTGCTGTGGAACCTGGGTTTGCTGCTGGTGGTGCTGATGATCGCCAGCGGCATGAGCGCTTACTGGAACGGACGCGAAGCAGCAGACACCGCGTACGATCGCACCCTGCTGGCCTCGGCGCGGACCATCGCCGCCGGCCTGTCGGAACACGACGGCACCCTCAGCGCCGACGTGCCCTACGTGGCCCTGGACACCTTCGCCTACGACAGCGCGGGGCGTATCTACTACCAGGTCAACGACATCAATCAGAAGCTCATTTCGGGCTACGAAAACATCCCTGCGCCGCCGCCGGGCACGCCGCGCACCGACGCTTATCCGGCCCTCGCCAAGTTCTACAGCGGCCGCTATCAAGGCCAGGATGTGCGGGTGGTCAGCCTGCTCAAGGCCGTAAGCGAACCGAACATGAACGGCATGGCCGAGGTCCGCGTAGCGGAAACCGAGGAAGCACGCGTTGACATGGCCCAGGCGCTGATGGCCGATACCCTGCTGCGTCTGGGCATGCTCGGCAGCGGCGCGTTGTTGCTGGTCTGGTTCACGGTCAGCGCCGCGTTGCGTCCACTGGACCGTCTGCGCACGGCGGTGGAAGAACGCCAGCCTGACGATTTGCGCTCGTTGCCGCTGGTCGAAGTGCAGCACGAGCTGCGCCCACTGGTCAGCTCGCTCAACCACTTCACCGAGCGGCTACGCCTGCAGTTCGAGCGCCAGGCGCAATTCATCGCCGACGCGGCCCATGAATTACGTACGCCGCTGGCGGCTTTGAAGGCGCGGCTGGAGCTGGGGCTGCGTGATCAGGAGCCTGCGGCGTGGCGCACCACCCTGGAAAGCGCCGCCTCCGGCACCGACAAACTGACCCACCTGGCCAACCAGTTACTGTCGCTGGCGCGCATCGAAAATGGTGCGCGGGCCATTGCCGAAGGCGGCGCGCAATTGCTCGACCTCAGCCAATTGGCGCGGGAGCTGGGGATGGCCATGGCACCCCTGGCCCACGCCCGGGGTGTGGCGTTGGCGCTGGAAGCCGAAGAGCCGGTGTGGATGCGCGGCGAACCCACGTTGCTCAACGAACTGCTGAGCAACCTGGTGGACAACGCTCTGGCCCACACTCCGGCGGGCGGCAACGTGATCTTGCGCGTTCACGCGCCGTGCGTGCTTGAAGTCGAGGACGACGGCCCTGGCATCCCGGCCCACGAGCGCGACCGGGTGTTCGAGCGCTTCTACCGGCGCAATCAGCAGAGCAAGGGTTCCGGCCTGGGATTGGCGATTGTGGGAGAAATCTGCAGGGCCCATCTGGCGCGCATCACCTTGCATGACGGCGCACAGCGAGGCTTGAAGGTGAGGGTGAGCTTTATGGTGCCGGAGTCCGGGTTGGTGGGGCTGGACTGAGCGGGCACGTAAAAGCGATCAGTACAGCAGCGTCATCGCCTGATTCATCTCGTTGATCAGCGCGCCGTCAGCCATGTTCAGGCCCAACCGCGACACGGCCGGCACTGACTGAAACTGCAGATTCGAGTACGGCGTGCCGTTCATTTCGTGAATGTGAATCGTCGCGACCTGCACCAGATCCACGTAGTCGGCCTGATCAGACACGCGGCTGAAATTCTGGAACTGCCGGGGCACGATCGCCAGGCCTTCCGGAAAATCCCACGAGCGCAGCAACCGCTCGCCAATAACCGGATGGATGCGTTCGATAACGTGATTGAGGCTGATCGGGTCGGAGAGCAACTCGTAGTTGTCTTCGGCGTAGGTCAGGATCGGGAGCACACCGATGAGGTGAATAAGCCCGGCGAGGGTGGCCTTGTCAGCCTTGAGGCGCGCACTCCGGTAACTGAGGACATTACATACCCCGGCCACCTGCATGCTGAGTTTCCAGATGTCGCGCATCTTGGTGTCGATGACGTCGGATTTGGCGTGAAACATTTGCTCCACCACCAGCCCGATGGCCAGGTTACAGCTGTAGTTCACGCCCAGACGTCGAACCGCCGTCAGCACGTCGCTGACTTCGAAGTTCGGCCGCAGCAAGGGGCTGTTGACGACTTTTATCAACCGGGCCGACAACGCGGTGTCGCTGCCAATGACTTTGCTCAGCGCAGCAATGGAGATTTCCGAGTCTTCCGCCGCCAGGCGAATCCTCAGTGCGACTTCAGGGAGAGTTGGCAGAAACAGAGCATCCTTGTCGATCGCCTTGATCAGATCCCTCTGCACTTCGTCAGCCATGCTACTCATATTGGATCTCTGGACATTGCATTCCGGCCAGCGGCCGTCCACCTGAGGGGACGACGCTGGTGACTACGCTGACGTCTCGCACAGGCTTCAACCGGGTTCAACGCTGGGTTTCGAGCTTCGCGTCGAGCGTGTAGGGCAACTCGTTCAATTGCAGGGCCTCGCCCTCTGCCGCACCCAGATGAATCCGGCCATCCTCCGCCGCATCCGCCTGCAAGACCGCCAGCACCTCGATCCCGACATCAGACCGGGCCGCGATCACAACGTTGCCTACCGCACTTGAATGAACAGGCGAAAACAGCGCAGTGCCCGGTTCAGGCACTTCAGTGCCTGCGAGGGTCAGGCGATACTGCCGGCGTTTCAGCTTGCCGAGGTACTGCATCCGCGCCACGATTTCCTGGCCGGTGTAGCAACCTTTCTTGAAACTCACACCACCCACGGCTTGCAGGTTGATCATCTGCGGAATGAATTCTTCGCGGGTCTGCCCGAACACCTGGCCGATGCCGGCGCGAATCTGCCCCAGCAGCCAGTCGTTGAGCGGCGCCTCCGGCACGTGGGCGATCAGCCGGCTGCGCACGTCCTCGGCCTGATCGGCACGTACCCACAGTTCGGCGCGGGCAGGGGAGACGCGGATGGCGATGAGGTCATTGGCGCGAACGACCGAGTCGGTCTCCTGCGCAAGGTCGAGGCCGAGGCTGACCAGCGCGCCGTCGCCGTCTTGCAGGCCGAATCGCACCCATGACGCGCTTTCGTCGGTCAGTCTGGATTTGGAGAAGACGGCATATTTCTTCAGGTCCAGCAGTTGCGCTTCGATCAGCTCGCTGGCCATTGCCAGCAACACGCCGTCGCCTTCAAGCAGGGTGCGGAAGCTCGATTGCATGCGGCCTTTTTGCGTGCAGCGCGCACCGAGGGAGGCTTTGCCTTCGCTCAGGTAATCGATGTTGCAAGTCAGTTGGCCTTGCAGGAATTTGCCGGCATCCACGCCGCGAACGGCGAGCACACCTTCATGGGACAGGGGGCAGAAAAATGCTGGAACGGCCATGAGTCATCGCAGGGTAGAAGTCTGGGGCACCATCATAGTGCCGCGTGCCGTTAATGGGTATACGCAAAAAGCTGCGACCAACTGCAAGTACGCCCCACGACGATGCGCCTGTATACTCGCCGGCAAATTCGAGGAGCCCTCCATGGTCGAAGATGTTGAACTCAATCGCCTCTTTTGGCACAGCCGTCGCGGCATGCTCGAGCTGGACGTACTGCTGGTGCCGTTCGTCAAAGAAGTCTACCCAACCCTCAATCAGGTCGATCGCGACCTCTATGTGCGCCTGCTGACCTGTGAAGATCAGGACATGTTCGGCTGGTTCATGCAGCGCGCGGAATCCGAAGATCCGGAGCTGCAACGCATGGTCCGGATGATTCTGGACCGTGTCCAGCCGAAGTGATCGTTTCGAATGCCGTTGGCAGCGCTCCCGGGCGCTGCTGACGGCGTACCTCGTCACGCTGATCCTTGCGCTGGCGTCGACCGTCCTCCTTTCAATTCCCCTGTGGGCGAAAGCCATCGTCGTCTTGCTGTGCGCCTTGCACGCATCCCGCAGTCTTCGCCCCTTCATTCTGCTCGATCGACCGCAGTCGCCCACCGGGCTGCGGCGTGACAGTAGCGGTTGGGCGTTGTGGAGCGAGGGGGGCGGCTGGCAGCCGGTGCAGCTAAGACCCGACAGCCTCGCGCTGCCGCACATGGTCGTGCTGCGTTTCAGGGTGCTGACGGGCCATTGGCTGAACCGCTTGCGGGTGCGAAGCCTGTGCATCCCGGCAGACGCCATGGCGCCGGACAGCCACCGACGCCTGCGTCTGCGCCTGAAGTTCAGCCGGCGAAGGTGGGCGGCACCAGAATAGTGTCCCGCGCTTCGGGCAGCATGTCCGGGTAATCCAGCGTGTAGTGCAGCCCGCGGCTTTCTTTGCGCGCCATCGCCGAATTAATCATCAGCTCAGCTACCAGGGCCAGGTTGCGCAGCTCGATCAGATCGCGGCTGACCTTATAATTGCTGTAGAACTCATCGATCTCGTCCAGCAACAGCCGCACCCGATGCCGGGCGCGCTGCAGACGCTTGTTGGTGCGCACGATGCCCACGTAGTCCCACATGAACCGACGCAGCTCATCCCAGTTGTGGGCGATGATCACGTCTTCGTCGGAATCGGTCACCTGACTCGAATCCCACCCCGGCAGATTTTGCGGCTGCGTGACCTGCTCAAGCTGAGTCACGATGTCTGCCGCGGCGGAGCGGGCGTACACGAAGCATTCCAGCAGCGAGTTGCTGGCCATGCGGTTGGCGCCGTGCAGGCCCGTGAAGCTGGTTTCGCCAATGGCGTACAGGCCGGGCACATCAGTGCGGCCATGCTGGTCAACCAGAACGCCGCCACAGGTGTAGTGCGCCGCCGGGACCACGGGAATCGGCTGGCGCGTGATGTCGATGCCGAAGGTGAGGCAACGCTCATACACCGTCGGGAAGTGGCTCTTGATGAAGTCTTCGGACTGGTGACTGATGTCCAGAAACACGCAGTCGGCGCCCAGGCGTTTCAACTCGTGGTCGATGGCGCGGGCAACGATGTCACGGGGCGCCAGTTCGGCCCGTGGGTCAAAACGCTGCATGAAGCGCTCGCCGTCGGGCAGTTTCAGGTAAGCGCCTTCGCCGCGCAGGGCTTCGGTGATCAGAAAGCTCTTGGCTTGCGGGTGGTACAGGCAGGTGGGGTGGAACTGGTTGAACTCCAGGTTGCCAACCCGGCAGCCGGCGCGCCAGGCCATCGCGATGCCGTCGCCGCAAGCGCCGTCGGGATTGCTGGTGTACAGGTAAACTTTCGCCGCGCCGCCGGACGCCAGAATGGTAAAGCGCGCGCTGTGGGTATCGACTTCGCCCGTCGAACGATCCAGCACATAGGCGCCCAGGCAACGCTGACCTTCCAGGCCCAGCCGCGATTCGGTGATGAGATCGACCGCCACGCGCTGTTCCAGCAGTTCGATATTGGGACGAGCCCTGGCCTGCGCCAGCAAGGTGCGGAAGATCGCCGCGCCGGTGGCATCGGCGGCGTGAATGATCCGGCGGTGGCTGTGCCCGCCCTCGCGGGTGAGGTGAAACTCGAACCCGCCGTCCACAACGGTCGACGGATCATCCCGGGTGAACGGCACGCCAAGGTCGATCAGCCACTGAATGGCTTCGCGGCTGTGCTCGACGGTAAACCGGACCGCATCCTCGTTGCACAGGCCGCCGCCCGCATTCAGGGTGTCTTCGACGTGGGACTGCACGGTGTCGGCATCATCCAGCACTGCCGCAACGCCGCCCTGGGCCCAGAAAGTCGAACCGTTCGCCAGATCGCCTTTGCTGAGGACGGCCACATGCAAATGTCCGGGTAATGTCAGCGCAAGGCTCAAACCGGCTGCGCCGGAGCCTATTACCAATACGTCGTGCTGGAAATGCTGACTCATCTCGGCTCTCGGCGTCTAAATGGCCACTAGTATAAGCAAGGGTGGAACGGCACAATGGCCGCGCTTTATGGCACGGTGAAGCACGGTGGGAGCGGAGTGTGCGCCACCCCGCAACGTCCTGCACCCCGTTTGATGGTCGCGATCTTTCCTACAGCTCCATACGGATTGAGTCCTACTACTGACGGACGTGTGTCTTACGACCAATATTGAACGGTGGGAACTTTTCATGAACCCGTACGTTCAATAGTGGGTTGCCCATAAAGGAACAGCGTCGGCGTTACGCACTGGTAGTTTCAAGCCAATACGAACGTTTTTGACGACAAGATTATTTACGCAGCCGACCTGGTTCGAGCGGCGTTTTCTGTGCGGGCAACAGACGCTCGCCGGAAACTTGCTTGAAGGGGGGAGAACTTTTGCTTAAAGCCCGAGTCTATGTTTGCAAGCCTGCGAAAGAGCCGATGCGATGCTCCTTTAAGCTTTATGAGGAGTGTTCATGCTAACCCAGGAAGAAGATCAGCAGCTGGTTGAACGCGTACAGCGCGGCGACAAGCGAGCATTTGATCTGCTAGTGGTGAAATATCAGCACAAGATTCTTGGGTTGATCGTGAGATTTGTTCACGACACCCACGAAGCCCAGGACGTTGCGCAAGAGGCGTTCATCAAAGCCTACCGCGCACTTGGTAACTTCCGCGGTGACAGTGCGTTCTATACGTGGCTGTACCGTATCGCCATCAACACGGCGAAGAACTATCTGGTGTCGCGAGGTCGGCGGCCGCCGGATAGCGATGTCAGGTCCGAAGACGCGGAGTTCTATGATGGCGACCACGGCCTCAAGGATATCGAGTCGCCAGAACGGGCATTGCTGCGGGATGAGATCGAAGGCACCGTCCATCGAACCATTCAGCTACTGCCAGAAGATTTGCGTACAGCTTTAACTTTGCGTGAGTTCGACGGTCTGAGTTACGAAGACATTGCCAGCGTCATGCAATGTCCGGTTGGTACCGTGCGCTCTCGCATTTTTCGCGCTCGGGAAGCCATCGACAAAGCCTTGCAACCTCTGTTGCAGGAAACCTGAGACAGCGGCGATAGCCACAAGAGAGGAACCGCCATGAGTCGTGAAGCCCTGCAGGAATCGCTGTCCGCGGTGATGGATAACGAAGCGGACGAATTGGAACTGCGTCGCGTGCTTAGCGCCATTGAAGATGCGGACACACGTGCCACCTGGTCCCGTTATCAGATTGCCCGTGCAGCGATGCATAAAGAACTACTGATACCTCATCTGGATATTTCGGCCGCCGTCGCTGCCGGAATCGCTGATGAAGTCAGCCCGCTCAAGGCCGGTCGCGGTCCTTGGCGCACGCTGGGTCGTCTGGCCGTCGCTGCGTCGGTTACCGTTGCCGTTCTAGCGGGCGTACGTCTTTACAATCAGGACGAAATTGCAGGGGCGCAACTGGCCCAGCAATCGCAGCCGACCAACGTTGCCATGCCGCAGGCCAAGGGCCCGGCAGTGCTGGCAGGCTATACCGAGGGCGAGCAGTCCCCGGGTCCGATGGCTAGCGGTGTGTTGCAGAACCAGGCCGGCTGGCATGATCAGCGTCTGCCAGGTTACCTGCGTCAGCATGCGCAGCAGGCTGCGATGAAAGGCGCAGAAGGCGCTCTGCCTTACGCTCGCGCTGCCAGCCTGGAAAACCGTTAAGGAGGATCATGCGCGCCATCCCTCTACTGCCGCTTCTGCTGAGTGGATGGCTGGTCCTTCCAGCTCACGCCGATGATGCGCAAGACCAGCTCAAACGTCTTGCGCAGGCTGAGCAGCAGCAAAGCTATAGCGGTACGTTCGTTTACGAGCGTAACGGCAGCTTCTCCACTCATCGAATCTGGCAGCGCGTCGCCGACGGCAAGGTTCGTGAGCATCTTCTGCAACTGGATGGCTCTCCTCAGGAAGTACTGCGCGTCAATGGGGTGACCCAATGCGTCAGCGGTACACTTGAAGAGGGCGTTTCCAGCGTCCCTGATTCTCCGGCCCGAGCTTTCGATGCTGCCAGGTTGTCATCCTGGTATGACATCAAGTCGGCAGGCACCTCGCGTGTTGCCGGACGTTTGGCGAATGTCGTGACACTGACCCCTCGCGATCAGCACCGTTACGGCATTGAACTGCACCTGGACAGTGAAACCGGTCTGCCGCTGAAGTCTCTATTGCTCAGCGACAAGGGCCAACTGCTTGAGCGTTTTCAGTTCACTGATCTTAATACCTCGCAGTCACTGACCGATCAGATGCTTTCGCCAAGCGCAGACTGCAAGCCGGTTGAGGTGGTCAAGGCCAAATCGGATATTCCCAGGCAGAAGGTTGCATGGCGCTCTGACTGGTTGCCGCCGGGCTTTGACCTGAGCAGTGCTGCCGCACGCAAGGATCCGGATTCGAAGAATCTGGTGACGAGCCTGATGTATGACGACGGTCTTGCCCGTTTCTCGGTGTTCGTCGAGCCCGTCAGCGGCGCAGCGGTGACGGATATCCGCACCCAACTGGGACCGACTGTTGCTGTCTCCCGTCGCGTGACAACGCCCAAGGGCGATGCGATGGTGACCGTGGTGGGCGAAATCCCGATCGGGACGGCCGAGCGTATTGCTCTGTCCATGCGGGACGACGCTGCAACCACGAGCAAAAACTGATTCTGCACACCGGTGATGCCCACTATGAAAAAGGTTTCATTTGGTCATTTCACGTTCACAAGCCTTTGAATATGGGCTTCACTGGTACTGCTGAAATGTTTAGTGCGGTTTGTCAGTTGCAATCGGATGTGTTTTTTTCTATAGGTCACAGCTTCGCAGCTGTGGCCTTTGTTGTTTCAGGGTCCAGGAAACTGGAGCAGATACAGGCGTCCCGGGAAACCGCGACGTACAGATGCTTCGCGAGCCTGCGGGCTCGTACCGCTTAACCATGCTCGTTGTAAACGGGAGCCATATGTCGATACCACGCTTGAAACCTTACCTGGCCTGGATGGCCGCTGTGCTGATGCTTGGACAGGTCGTCACCGCTCAGGCCGAAGCCTTGCCGGACTTCACCTCTCTGGTGGAGCAGGCTTCCCCTGCAGTCGTCAACATCAGTACGCGTCAGAAGTTGCCGGAACGCTCGGTTGCCCAGGGTCAGATGCCTGATCTGGAAGGACTGCCACCGATGCTTCGCGAATTCCTTGAACGCAGCACGCCGCCAGGCTCCCGTGCACCGGGTGGCGGCAAGGGTGATCGTCAGCGTGAGGCGCAGTCACTCGGCTCGGGCTTCATCATTTCCGCTGACGGCTTCATCCTGACCAACAATCACGTGATCGATGGCGCCGACGAGATTCTCGTGCGTCTTTCCGATCGCAGCGAGATGAAGGCCAAGCTGATCGGCACCGATCCTCGTACCGACGTCGCGGTGCTGAAGATCGATGGCAAGGACCTTCCTACCGTCAAGCTGGGTAACTCCGACAAGCTGAAGGTCGGGGAGTGGGTGCTGGCGATCGGCTCGCCGTTCGGCTTCGATCACTCGGTGACCAAAGGCATCGTCAGCGCCAAGGGCCGCAGTCTGCCGAATGACACCTACGTGCCGTTCATTCAGACCGACGTGGCGATCAATCCGGGTAACTCGGGCGGTCCGCTGTTCAACATGGCCGGGGAAGTCGTGGGTATCAACTCCCAGATCTTCACCCGTTCCGGTGGCTTCATGGGGCTTTCGTTCGCGATCCCGATCGACGTGGCGATGGACGTTGCCAACCAGCTCAAGGCCAGCGGCAAGGTCAATCGTGGCTGGCTGGGTGTCGTGATTCAGGAAGTCAACAAAGACCTGGCCGAATCCTTCGGTCTGGACAAGCCGGCCGGTGCGCTGGTGGCTCAAGTGCTTGAAGACGGTCCGGCGGCCAAGGGTGGCTTGCAGGTCGGCGACGTGATTCTGAGCGCCAATGGTACGCCGATCGTCATGTCCGCAGACTTGCCGCACCTGATCGGCAACTTGAAGGATGGCAGCAAGGCCGAGCTCGAAGTGATTCGCGACGGCAAGCGTCAGAAGCTCACCGTCACCGTGGGTGCACTGCCGGCCGAAGGCGAAGAGATGGGCGCGGCCGACACCGGGATCGAGCGCAGCAGCAACCGTCTGGGCGTTTCGGTGGTCGACCTGACCGCCGAGCAGATGAAATCGCTGGACCTCAAGGGCGGCGTCGTCATCAAGGAAGTTCAGGACGGTCCGGCTTCGCTGATCGGTCTGCAGGCGGGTGACGTCATCACCCACCTGAACAACCAGGCGATCACTTCTTCGAAACAGTTCACGGAAGTGGCCAAGGACCTGCCGAAGAATCGCTCTGTCTCCATGCGCGTTCTGCGTCAGGGCCGCGCGACATTCATCACGTTCAAGCTGGCGGAATAACCCGCCGGTCACAGCAAAAAGGAGCGGCCAGACCGCTCCTTTTTTTGTGTCCCAGCGGTGCTTGGCGCGCAGGCTCTGCGTGTGAACGTGACGCCTGATCGTTCCTTCAGGTACAATTCCCGGCTATTTTTGGCGGGCAGTCTGCCTGCGACCTTTTTCGAGTGTTGATCCGTGAGTGATTTGAGTCATATCCGCAATTTCTCCATCATCGCCCACATTGACCATGGCAAGTCGACGCTGGCTGACCGGTTCATCCAGATGTGCGGCGGCCTGACCGAGCGCGAGATGGAAGCTCAGGTGCTTGATTCCATGGACCTGGAGCGTGAGCGCGGGATTACGATCAAAGCCCACAGCGTCACGCTTTATTACAAGGCAAAAGACGGGATCACCTACCAGCTGAACTTCATTGACACCCCGGGCCACGTTGACTTCACCTACGAAGTCAGCCGCTCGCTGGCGGCGTGCGAAGGCGCGTTGCTGGTGGTGGATGCCGGCCAGGGCGTGGAAGCACAATCTGTTGCCAACTGCTATACCGCCATCGAGCAGGGCCTGGAAGTCATGCCGGTCCTGAACAAGATTGACCTGCCTCAGGCCGATCCGGACCGCGTCAAGGAAGAAATCGAAAAGATCATCGGCATCGATGCCACCGATGCCGTGGCCTGTAGCGCTAAAACCGGCCTGGGCGTCGACGAAGTGCTCGAGCGTCTGGTCCAGACCATTCCCGCGCCGACCGGCAACATCGAAGACCCGCTGCAAGCGCTGATCATCGATTCGTGGTTCGACAACTACCTGGGCGTTGTTTCCCTGGTGCGTGTGCGTCACGGTCGAGTCAAGAAAGGCGACAAAATCCTGGTCAAGTCGACCGGCAAGATGCACCTGGTCGACAGCGTGGGCGTGTTCAACCCCAAGCACAGCGCCACCGCTGATCTGAAAGCCGGCGAAGTGGGCTTCATCATTGCCGGCATCAAGGACATTCACGGTGCGCCAGTGGGCGATACCCTGACCCTGAGCACCACCCCGGACGTCCCGGTGCTGCCTGGCTTCAAGCGCATTCAGCCGCAGGTCTATGCCGGTCTGTTCCCGGTCAGCTCCGATGACTTCGAAGACTTCCGCGACGCCCTGCAGAAGCTGACGCTGAATGACTCGTCCCTGCAATATCTTCCGGAAAGCTCCGACGCGCTGGGCTTCGGCTTCCGCTGCGGCTTCCTCGGCATGCTGCACATGGAGATCATTCAGGAGCGCCTTGAGCGCGAGTACGACCTGGACCTGATCACCACCGCGCCGACGGTAATCTTCGAGCTGCTGCTGAAGACCGGTGAAACCATTTACGTCGACAACCCGTCGAAATTGCCGGACCTGTCCACCATCGAGGACATGCGCGAGCCGATCGTGCGGGCGAATATCCTTGTGCCTCAAGAGCACCTGGGCAACGTCATTACGTTGTGCATCGAGAAGCGTGGCATTCAGCACGACATGCTGTTCCTCGGGTCGCAGGTGCAAGTGACCTACGATTTGCCGATGAACGAAGTGGTTCTGGATTTCTTCGACCGTCTGAAGTCGACCAGCCGTGGCTATGCTTCGCTGGACTACCATTTCGATCGTTATCAGTCGGCCAATCTGGTGCGCCTGGACGTGATGATCAACGGCGACAAGGTCGACGCTCTGGCGCTGATCGTGCACCGTGACAACGCTGCCTACAAAGGCCGCGCGTTGACTGAAAAGATGAAAGAACTGATTCCTCGTCAGATGTTCGACGTGGCAATCCAGGCTGCCATTGGTGGTCAGATTATCGCGCGTACAACCGTCAAGGCGCTCAGAAAGAACGTACTGGCCAAATGTTACGGTGGCGACGTCAGCCGTAAGCGCAAGCTGCTCGAGAAGCAGAAGGCCGGTAAGAAACGCATGAAGCAGGTCGGCAACGTGGAAATTCCACAAGAAGCCTTCCTTGCAGTGCTCAGGTTGGAATAGTCAGGCCCTATGTCACTAAATTTCCCGCTGTTGCTGGTCGTCGCCGTGTTTGTCTGCGGTTTGCTGGCCCTGTTCGATCTGGTCATATTGGCGCCGCGTCGCCGCAACGCGATTGCGAACTATCAGGGCAGCGTGAGCCAGCCTGATGTCGCGGTCGTCGAACGGTTGAACAAGGAGCCTTTTCTCGTCGAATACGGCAAATCGTTCTTTCCGGTGTTGTTCATCGTTCTGGTCCTGCGCTCGTTTCTGGTTGAGCCGTTCCAGATCCCGTCAGGGTCGATGAAGCCAACGCTGGACGTGGGTGATTTCATCCTGGTGAACAAGTTCTCGTACGGCATCCGCCTGCCGGTGATCGACCTCAAGGTCATCCCGGTCGGAGACCCGCAGCGTGGCGACGTGATGGTGTTCCGCTACCCAAGCGACCCCAATGTCAACTACATCAAGCGCGTGGTGGGCCTGCCTGGGGATGTGATTCGCTACACCAACGACAAGCAGCTGTTCATCAATGGTCAGCTGGTGGCCAGGCAATTGATCGGTTCGGAGCCGGGCACGCTCGGCAGCGCAGAGCTCTACAACGAGAAGCTGGGCGAGGTGGAACACCAGATCCGTCAGGAAATGAGCCGCTACCGTGCGCCGCCTGATCATGAATGGACTGTTCCGGCCGCGCACTACTTCATGATGGGCGACAACCGCGACAACTCGAACGACAGCCGTTACTGGGATGACCCCAATATTCCCAAGGACGAGCTGGGCATGGTTCCCGACAAGAACATCGTCGGCAAGGCCTTCGCGGTCTGGATGAGCTGGCCTGAACCCAAGCTCAGCCACTTTCCGAACTTCTCGCGAGTCGGTCTGATCAAGTAATCGATGCGGCGCTGCCACTGGCAGCGCCGTATGTCATTCAGGGCCATGTTGCGTGGTCGATCTTGCAGGTGACAGGGAAGGGCTACTCTTGAAAGCAATCATGACGTCTGCCGGTCCGCAAAAAGGCCTGTCGTTCATCGGCTGGCTGGTGTTGCTGGCGATTCTGGCCTTCGCCGCAAGTGCCGCCGCCAAGATCGTGCCGCATTACATGGACTACCTGTCGATGAAGAAAATCATCGAAAGTGCCGGCACTGACCGCACGGCAGACATCACCAACGCCGGTGACCTTTACGCCTATGTGGCCAAAGGCATGCAGGTTAATAACATTCGGGATTTGGATTTGAACAAGGCGTTAACTGTGACGACGGCGAACAACAGGTTCCTCGCCCATTTGAACTACGAAAAACGTGAGTCACTGATCCAGAACATCGATCTGGTGGTCAAGTTCGACCACGAATTCAGCGTGGGTAAACCGTGAGCGTTTCATTGAGTCGCCTGGAGCGTCAGCTCGGCTATACCTTCAAGGATCAGGAACTGATGATCCTGGCCCTGACCCACCGAAGCTTTGCCGGACGCAACAACGAGCGTCTGGAATTCCTCGGTGATGCCATTCTCAACTTCGTCGCTGGCGAAGCGCTGTTCGAGCGTTTCCCCCAGGCCCGCGAAGGTCAGTTGTCCCGTCTGCGCGCCCGTCTGGTGAAAGGCGAGACCTTGGCCCTGCTTGCCCGCGGCTTCGATCTGGGCGAGTACTTGCGCCTGGGCTCGGGTGAGCTGAAGAGCGGCGGTTTCCGCCGGGAGTCGATTCTGGCCGACGCGCTGGAAGCCCTCATCGGTGCGATCTACCTCGACGCCGGCATGGACATGGCAAGGGACCGCGTGCTCGCCTGGCTGGCCAGCGAGTTCGAAACCCTGACGCTGGTCGATACCAACAAAGACCCGAAAACACGGCTGCAGGAATTCCTCCAGTCACGCGCCTGCGATCTGCCCCGCTATGAAGTGGTGGATATTCAGGGCGAGCCGCATTGCCGAATCTTTTTCGTCGAATGCGAGATCTCTTTATTGAATGAAAAAAGCCGGGGACAAGGGGTCAGCCGTCGCATTGCCGAACAGGTAGCAGCGGCCGCAGCCCTTATCGCCCTGGGTGTGGAGAATGGCAATGACTGATTCACCTGCAACACGCTGTGGCTATGTTGCCATTGTTGGCCGGCCAAACGTGGGCAAGTCGACGCTGCTGAACCACATCCTCGGCCAGAAACTGGCGATCACCTCGCGCAAGCCGCAGACGACCCGGCACAACATGCTCGGCATCAAGACCGAAGGCGCCGTGCAAGCGGTCTACGTCGACACGCCCGGCATGCACAAGAACAGCGACAAAGCCCTCAACCGCTACATGAACAAGACCGCTTCGGCGGCGTTGAAAGACGTCGACGTGGTGATCTTCGTGGTCGACCGCACCAAGTGGACCGAAGAAGACCAGATGGTCCTCGAGCGCGTGCAGTACGTGACCGGCCCGTTGGTCGTGGCGCTGAACAAGACCGATCGCATCGAAGACAAGAGCGCGCTGATGCCGCATTTGTCCTGGCTGCAGGAGCAACTGCCGAACGCCCAGATCATCCCGATCTCGGCGCAGCAGGGGCATAACCTGGAAGCGCTGGAAAAGGTCATCGCCGATCATCTGCCGGAGAATGAGCACTTTTTCCCGGAAGATCAGATCACCGACCGCAGCAGCCGTTTTCTTGCAGCGGAACTGGTACGCGAGAAGATCATGCGTCAGCTGGGCGCCGAGCTGCCGTATCAGATCACCGTCGAGATCGAGCAGTTCAAGCAGCAGGGCAAGACACTGCATATCCACGCGCTGATCCTGGTTGAGCGCGACGGGCAGAAGAAAATCATCATTGGCGACAAGGGCGAGCGCATCAAGCGCATCGGCTCGGATGCGCGCCGTGACATGGAAGTGCTGTTCGATTCCAAGGTCATGCTCAATCTGTGGGTCAAGGTCAAAGGCGGCTGGTCCGATGACGAGCGCGCGTTGCGCTCGCTGGGTTACGGCGACTTGTAACACGGCGGTTGGCACCGCTGCTCTGTGTCACGTAACACTGTGGGAGTGAGTTTGCTCACGAAGACGGCGATTCAGCCGCTGAAGATTTAGCGGATGGACCCGGTTTCCGTGAGCAACCTCACTCCCACAGTCGTTTCAGATGCCTGTTCGGCCGCGTTCTTTCATCGAGATAGCCATGTCACAGACACCTCCCGTCGGTCAGCTCGCCTATGTATTGCACAGCCGTGCGTACCGCGAAAACAGCGCGCTGGTCGATTTCATCACCCCGCAGGGTCGTTTGCGCGCGGTGTTGCGCAGCGCGCGGGGTAAAGCGGGCACGATGGCGCGCCCGTTCGTGCCGCTGGAGGTCGAGTTTCGCGGGCGGGGCGAGTTGAAGAACGTGGGGCGGATGGAAGGCGCCGGCGTTGCCACGTGGCTGGAAGGCGAGGCGCTGTTCAGCGGTCTCTACCTCAATGAGCTGCTGATTCGCCTGCTGCCTGCCGAAGACCCGCACCCGGGCGTGTTCGAACACTATGCGGCAACGCTGGTGGCCCTGGCCGAAGGGCGCGCGCTGGAACCGCTGCTGCGCTCGTTCGAGTGGCGGCTGCTGGACGATCTCGGCTACGGCTTTGCGCTGGACGCGGACGTCAACGGTGATCCACTGGCCAGTGACGGCATGTACCGGCTTCAGGTGGATGCTGGCCTTGAGCGGGTTTATCTGTTTCAGCCGGGCTTGTTTCAGGGCGCCGAACTGCAGGCGATGTCTGAAGCGGACTGGAGTTCGCCGGGCGCGCTGTCGGCGGCCAAGCGTCTGATGCGCCAGGCCTTGGCGGTGCATCTGGGCGGGCGCCCGCTGGTCAGCCGTGAATTGTTTCGCAAACTCTAGCGTCCTGCGGCGCAAACCTTGAAAATCCTTCCTCGCTTGCGCAATCAGCCGCCACTGGCTGACACCGCTTCAGTTATCAGGAGAACCCCGTGACCCATAGCACCCGCATTCTGCTCGGCGTGAACATCGACCACGTTGCTACCCTGCGCCAGGCCCGAGGGACGCGCTACCCCGATCCGGTCAAGGCAGCGCTGGATGCTGAAGAGGCAGGCGCCGATGGCATCACCGTGCATTTGCGTGAGGACCGTCGGCACATTCAGGAACGCGATGTGTTGCTGCTGAAAGACGTGCTGCAAACGCGCATGAATTTCGAGATGGGCGTCACCGAAGCGATGATCGCGTTCGCCGAGCGCATTCGGCCTGCGCACATCTGCCTGGTGCCGGAGACCCGTCAGGAATTGACCACCGAAGGCGGGCTGGATGTGGCCGGTCAGGAAGCGCGCATCAAGGCGGCGGTTGAGCGGTTGTCTGCCATCGGCAGCGAAGTGTCGTTGTTCATCGACGCCGATGAGCGGCAGATCGCAGCGTCGGCCCGGGTTGGCGCGCCGGCCATCGAACTGCACACGGGTCGTTATGCCGATGCCGAAACCCCGGCGGCGGTGGCCGAAGAGCTCAAGCGCATTGCCGATGGCGTCGCCTTTGGTGTTGCCCAGGGCCTGATCGTCAATGCCGGCCATGGCTTGCACTATCACAACGTTGAAGCCGTCGCGGCGATCAAGGGCATCAACGAATTGAACATCGGCCACGCGCTTGTGGCCCATGCGCTGTTTGTCGGCTTCAAGTCGGCGGTGTCGGAGATGAAGGCGCTGATTCTGGCGGCGGCAGCCAAGGCCTGACGCGATCTTTGTAGGAGCGCGCTTGCCCGCGATTGCATTCAGTCAGTGAGTGAAAACTAACCTGATACACCGCAATCGCGGGCAAGCGCGCTCCTACAGGTAATGCGTCGGCAGTTATATCTGCGGTGTTGTTATGTGTGATCGGCGCGCGGTGGCGACTTTCAGCCGTTACGGCTTGCGCCCGACAATCACCGCACGCCTTGGCGCCGGCAGTCCTTCCACGGTTTTGCTGTGATCTGCCGGATCCAGAAAGTCGCTCAACGACTGAAAGCGCATCCAGTCGGTGCCGCGCTGTTCTTCTACCGTGGTGGTGCTGACGTCGACGCAGCGCACGTCGATGAAACCCGCGCGGCGCAGCCACAGTTCCAGTGCCGGCACTGACGGCAGAAACCACACGTTGCGCATCTGTGAGTAGCGGTCTTCCGGCACCAGCACCTGATTGGCGTCGCCTTCCACCACCATGGTTTCCAGCACCAGTTCGCCGCCTTTGACGAGGCAATCTTTCAGCGCCAACAGGTGATCAATGGGCGATTTTCGGTGATAGAGCACGCCCATGGAAAACACCGTGTCGAATCCTTCCAGCCGTGCCGGAAGATCTTCCAGGGTGAACGGCAGGTGCCAGGCCGGCAGGTCTGGCAGATAGCGCTGCATGGCCTGGAACTGGCAGAAGAACAGCCAGTTGGGGTCAACGCCAATGACGCTGTCGGCGCCCGCGCCCAGCATGCGCCACTGGTAATAACCGTTGCCACAGCCGACATCCAGAACGCGCTTGCCTTTCAGATCAAGGTGCGGCGAGACCCGCGACCATTTCCAGTCCGAGCGCCATTCGGTGTCGACGTGCACGCCGAACACATCAAACGGGCCTTTGCGCCACGGCGACAGGCCCATCAGTGCGGCGCGGGTCTGCTCGCGGGTGGCATCGTCGCAGTCGGCGTCGAGGATGAAGTCGTCCGTAAGCTCGATGCGGCTCGGCGTTAGGTCAGGCAAGGCATTCAGGGCGCCTTGCCAGCGTTCGAGGTCGCCGTGACCCTTTTCCATTTTCGCGTCGAGTTGCGCCTGCAGGCCTTGGGCCCAGGCATACAGTGGCGTGCCCGCCAGACGGCGGACCAGGGGAGCGAGATCAATCATGGCAGGGCAATCAACGAGGCGAAATTAAGGCACTGGAACCAGGGCACGACTTTGCTGAAACCAGCAGCGAGCAAGCGTTCGCGGTGCTGCTCAAGGCTGTCGGGCTTCATCACGTTTTCGATCGCGCTGCGTTTCTGCGCGATCTCCAGCTCGCTGTAACCGTTGGCCCGCTTGAAGGCGACGTGCAGATCGGTGAGCAGCGCGTGCTCTTCGGTGTCATCAAAACGCAGCTTCTCCGACACGATCAGCGCGCCGCCGGGCAGCAGCGACTGGCGAATGCGGGTCAAGAGTGCGAGGCGTTGTTCAGGGGCGATGAATTGCAGGGTGAAGTTCAGGGCGACGACAGAGGCCGGCTGAAACTCGAGATTCAAGATATCCCCGTCGATCACCTCCACCGGCAGCAGCTCCTGGTACATCGAGTCCTGGGCGTTGAGGTATTCCCGGCAGCGCTCGACCATGGCCGACGAGTTGTCGATGGCGATCACCCGGCAATCTTCAGTGCGCACATGCCGGCGCAATGCCTGAGTGACGGCGCCCAGTGAGCTGCCCAGGTCGTAGAGCACGCTGTGGGGCTGGGCGAACTGCGCCGCGAGCACGCCGAGGTTTTCGACGATGGTCGGGTAGCCCGGCACCGAGCGCTTGATCATGTCCGGGAACACCCGCACCACGTCTTCGTTGAAGGCGAAGTCGGGCACCTGGGGCAGCGGCTGGGCGAATAGGCGGTCGGGTTCTGGGCTCACGGCGATTCCGGGGTACGAAGCGAAAAGTGCGGCATTTTAGCCAATTCCGTCCCTCGGCTGGAACCTCATCTTTAATCCACTGTGACGCCTGCACAATAAGGCGCTTGCAGTCTGCCACGCCCGGCTATCATCGGGCCTCATTGAGCCACTGCATTAAAGCTTTCTCCCCGGCAGTCGAAGAACGTTAGTTGCAATCAATTTTGATTACCTGGCACAGGGAACCGTGGCATGCATGCGTTGAAGGCGTTGTACGAGTCCATCGAGAGGCAGTTTTTCGATTCTTTGACCAAGAAGCTGTCGAGCCTTTTCCTGGTGGTGATGGTGAGCGCCGTGGTGTACTGGGTGGCCGTGAGCATTCGTGCGGACATTCTGCTGCAGCTGCGCCCCTCGCAGTTGCCGGCGGGGACGCTAAGCATGATCGAGGGCAAACTCGATGTGCTGAGCAACGCCATTCTCGGCAGCACGCTGTTCACCCTGTGTCTGGTCAGCTTCATGGTCTGGTATTTCCGGCACTTGATCGTGCGGCCAGTGACCCAGATGACCCTGGCGCTGGAAGGCATTGCCAATGGCGAGGGCGACCTGTCCAAGGACTTGCCGCTGTTGACCCATGATGAAATTCGCGTACTGGCGAACACCTGCAACCGGTTTCTTGCCAAGCAGCGGGAGATCATCAGCAGCGTTCAGGCGCTCACCGTGCACATTGCCGTGGAGTCCGCGCGATCGCTGAAAAACATCAGCGATTCCAGCGACAGCGCGACCCATCAGGCCCGCTTCGCCAGGGAAGTCATGGAGCAGAGCAACGATGCAGTCGGGCGGATTGCCGAGGTGTCCCGGCAAACCCAGGGCATTTCCGGGACCACCGCGCAGAACCTCAGCATGGCCCGCGACTCCTACACCGAATTGCTGGAAGTGACCGGCAACATCAGTGAGATTTCCACCAGCCTCAATGAGTTCGGCACACTGGTTTCGGCGCTGAACCAACGCTCGTCGAGCATCAAATCCATCGTCGGATTGATCCAGCAGATTTCCTCCCAGACCAACCTCTTGGCGCTCAACGCGGCGATCGAGGCGGCGCGTGCGGGGGAGAGCGGGCGAGGTTTTGCGGTGGTGGCCGACGAAGTCCGGACCCTGGCCCAGAACGTCAGCCGCGCCACCGAGGACATCTCTCAGAATATCGACGCCATGTTGCTGGAAGTGAGCTCGACCCACGAGCAGACCACCCAGATCAGCCACAGCGCCCGGGAGACCCAGAAAGTGGTCGAGCGCGCGTCAGGGCATTTCGAGAGCATGATCGGCGACTTCGAATCCACCCACACCAAGCTGGAGGACATCGCTTCGCACATCCAGCAGTTCGCCGACAGCAACACCGGGATCAACGACCGCGTCACTCAGATCCATGCGGACAGCCAGTCCATCGACCAGCGCATGCAGCATTCGGCCACCGCGACCCGCGATCTGTCGGGCGTGGCGGAAAAGGTCCAGGCGCTGCTGGGCCGCTTTGTCCTCGGGCATGGTGCGCTGGACGCTGGCATTACCCGCGCCAGTCATTGCCGCGACCGGCTTCAGGTGCGTCTGGCCGCGCTTCAAGGTGAGGGCGTCAACTTGTTCGATCAGAACTACAAACTGATTCCCGGTACCGATCCCAAGCAATACACGACCAGCTACACCGAACGCTTCGCGCAGATCTGTCAGGAAGAGTGCGACGCGCTGACCAAAGGCACGCTGGGGGGCAAGGTCACCTTCATCGTCGACAGCAAGGGTTACTGCCCGGTGAACAACAGCTGGGTGTCGAAAAAACCTACGGGCGACCGGGCTATCGACCTGCCGGTCTGCCGGAACAAACGCATGTTTTCCGACCCCATCGGCTTGCGCGCTGCGGCGAATAAACAGCGCTTCCTACTGCAGACCTACCTGCGCGACACCGGGGAAATCATGACCGAGATCGACGTGCCGTTCTTCTTCGACGGTCGTCACTGGGGCAACTTGCGCATGGGCTTCGATGCGGCGCAACTGCTGGCCGAATGACCGAGTTTCACGCCAGTGCTCAGCGAATGATTAGCCATCCACGGCAAGGGCGTTTCTGAGCGCTCGGCCGTGGGATGAGCGGGCGATCAGTTCACCGTGATGACGCAATCGAAGGTGCGCTCAGGTGCCACTTCCGGCGCCCAGGGCTGTTGATAGACCATCATCAGATGGCCTGTGCCCGGATTGGCGGCCCGGTAGCGCCAGACTGACTGACCGCCTTCGCCGACCAGTCCGACGTCTTTGGAGGCATTGAACACCTCGGGCCCAAGGCTGCCGAGTATCGACGGCGCGGGGTTTTGCATCAGCCAGCGGTAACCCGTGGTGGGATTGCTGGGCAGCATCAGCATGAGCGTCTGGCCGGTTTTCAGGGTAAGGGGGCAGTCTTGCTGGTCGTCCAGGGAAACGATTTGTTTCGGTGTCTGGGCGCAAGCGGCAAGCAGGGTGAGGCTGAGCGGGACGAGCAGGCGGGCGGGGGTCATGAAGGCTCCGGTCATAGGCAACATGAGGGGAGCATAACCGAAGACGGCAGGTCTGAAACCGGGAAGCTAAAACGGCTCCAGAGCCTGCGGTGAATCTGGACTCCGTAGGAGCCGGCTTGCTGGCGAACCGGGCGTGTCAATCACTGCATCCATGACTGACCAATGGCATTCGCCAGCAAGCCGGCTCCTACAGGGTGTGCGCCTCGTCCTTGAGAGCTCCGTCATCGTCCGAACAGCATTGGTCCCCGGGCGCGAAGGCTGTGCTTAAAACAATATCTTCGCTACATCCGCAAAGCGTTTGGCGAAGTGCGCGGTGATGCCTTCTTTCAGGTAATCCGGCAGTTCTTCGAAGTTGCCGCGGTTGGCTTCCGGCAGGATCAGCTCGTAGATCTTCTGCCGACGCGCCGCAATCACCTTCTCCCGCACGCCGCCGATGGGCAGCACGTGCCCGGTCAGGGTCAGTTCGCCGGTCATCGCCACGCCTTTTTTCGGCGCCTGGTTACGCGCCAGCGACAGCAGCGCGCTGGCCATGGTGACGCCTGCACTTGGCCCGTCTTTCGGCGTCGCACCTTCCGGCACATGCAGGTGAACGAAGGCTTCGTCGAAGAAGCTTTTGTCGCCACCAAACTTCGCCAGATTGGAGCTGACGTAGCTGTAGGCGATTTCGGCGGATTCCTTCATCACGTCGCCTAGCTGGCCGGTGAGCTTGAAGCCGCGGTTGAGCGTGTGAATGCGCGTGGCTTCGATCGGCAGCGTTGCGCCGCCCATGCTGGTCCAGGCCAGGCCGGTAATCACGCCGGTGCCCGACAGCACTTGTTCATTGCGGAATACCGCCATGCCCAGCGAGGCCTCCAGCTCTTTCGGGCCGATCTTGACCACGGTGTCCGGGTTGTCCAGCAGCTTGACCACGGCCTTGCGCACCAGTTTGCCCAGCTGTTTTTCCAGCTGCCGCACACCGGCTTCCCGCGCGTACCCTTCGATCACCGCGCGCAATGCACTGTCGCTGATCATCAGGCTGTTTTTTGAAACGCCAGCCTTGGCCAGTTGCTTGGGCCACAGATGGCGCTTGGCAATGGCGAGCTTTTCTTCGGTGATGTAGCCGGACAGGCGAATCACTTCCATCCGGTCCAGCAACGGGCCGGGGATCGAGTCCAGTGTGTTCGCGGTGCAGATGAACAGCACCTTCGACAGGTCCAGTCGCAGGTCCAGATAGTGGTCGAGGAATTCGACGTTCTGTTCAGGGTCCAGGGTTTCGAGCAGCGCCGAAGCCGGGTCGCCCTGGAAGCTCTGGCCCATCTTGTCGATCTCGTCGAGCATGATGACCGGGTTCATCACTTCCACGTCTTTCAGCGCCTGCACCAGCTTGCCCGGTTGGGCGCCGATGTACGTGCGACGGTGGCCCTTGATCTCGGCCTCGTCGCGCATGCCGCCAACGCTGAAGCGGTAGAACGGCCGGCCCAGGGATTCCGCGATCGATTTGCCGACGCTGGTCTTACCTACGCCCGGCGGACCGACCAGCAGCACGATCGAGCCGGAGATTTCACCCTTGTAGGCGCCTACGGCGAGGAACTCGAGGATGCGGCTCTTGATGTCGTCAAGGCCAGCATGATGCTGATCGAGCACCTTGCGCGCGTGTTTCAGGTCGAGTTTGTCCTTGCCGAACACGCCCCACGGCACCGAGCTTGCCCAGTCCAGGTAGTTGCGGGTGACGGCGTATTCCGGCGAACCGGTTTCCAGCACCGAGAGCTTGTTGATCTCTTCGTCGATGCGCTTGCGTGCCTGGGGCGGCATGGTCTTGCCCACCAGACGCTCTTCGAACTGTTCGATGTCGGCGCTGCGGTCGTCCTTGGTCAGCCCCAGTTCCTGCTGGATGACCTTGAGCTGTTCCTTGAGGAAGAACTCACGCTGATGCTCGCCGATCTTGCGGTTCACCTCGGCAGAGATTTCTTTCTGCAGGCGCGCAACTTCGACTTCCTTGCGCAGCATCGGCAGGACTTTTTCCATGCGCTTGAGCACAGGCACGCAGTCGAGCACCTGTTGCAGCTCGACGCCCGTGGCAGAGGTCAGGGCGGCGGCGAAGTCGGTGAGCGGGGAAGGATCGTTGGGGCTGAAGCGATTGAGGTAGTTCTTCAACTCTTCGCTGTACAGCGGGTTGAGCGGCAGCAGTTCCTTGATCGCGTTGATCAGCGCCATGCCGTAAGCCTTGACCTCGTCGGTCGGCTCGTTGGGCTGGTGCGGGTATTCGACCTCCACCAGAAACGGCGGGCGATGGTGCTTGAGCCAGGTCTTGATGCGCACGCGGCTCAGGCCCTGGGCAACGAACTGCAGCTTGCCGTTTTCACGGCTGGCGTGGTGCACCTTGACCAGCGTGCCGTATTCCGGCAACGCCTTGGTGTCGAAATGCCGGGGATCGTCGGGCGGGGTGTCCATGAAGAACAGCGCCAGCGAGTGGTGATCAGACTTGCTGACCAGCTCCAGCGTTTCGGCCCAGGGCTCTTCATTGACGATGACCGGCAACACTTGCGCGGGGAAGAAAGGACGGTTGTGGATCGGGATGATGTACACCTGATCCGGAAGGTTCTGGCCGGGCAGGGCGAGGCGCTTGTTGTCGGAGCCGAGGATTTCGTGCTCGTGATCGTCGTCCGGGTGCGGCTGGTTGGCGTCGGATTGCTGGTCGCTCATGGGGCACCTGCATAAATGGAGATGAGCCTTAGATGGGGCGGATGGGCTCAGGTTTCAATAGCGGCGGTCGATAGCAATGACTGAGGGGATCGTTTTAAAGCATGTAAGGCGTTGCGCCAGGCCGTGGCCTCCCATCAACAATGGTCATGTGCTTTGCTGGAAGTCCGTGTGATATCGCTGACCGCCGATCTGTGGGCTACGCTTGAAATCATCGCCAAGTAGGCTCTCTGCGGGCCTCGCTGTCTGGAACATCTGTCATGCGCCACGTTTTTATCTCATTGTTGCTGGTTGTAACCGCACTGCAGGGCACCGTCGCCCGTGCTGCCAGCCTGACCGCCGAGTTCGTTGATGGGCAGGGCAAGCCGCTCTCCGACGCGGTGCTTACCCTGCGCGGCGCAAATGCGCCGCCGGCCGTGTCGCTGAAAGCCGACATGGACCAGCGCGATGTGCAATTTGCCCCCCACGTGCTGGCAGTGCGCAGCGGTACGTAGATCAGTTTCCCCAACAGTGATCAAATCCGCCATCAGGTGTATTCGTTCTCCACGCCCAAGCGCTTCGAACTCCGGTTGTATGGCGGTACCCCGTCGGCCCCCGTGCTGTTCGACAAGCCGGGCGTAGTCGTGCTCGGCTGCAACGTCCACGACAACATGCTGGGTTACGTATACGTCACCGACGATGGCTGGTTCGGCGTCAGCAATGACAAGGGCACGCTGACCCTGGATCAATTGCCCGCCGGTCATTACGCCGTCACCCTCTGGCACCCACAGGCCGCGGATATGCTGCCGGTGTCTGGTGGCGACATCGACATTCCGGCCGGCGGCCTCAAGCAGCGGTTCAGCATCGCCGTGCAGCCCAACGCCGACAACACCCCGGCTGCGCCGCCTTCCAGTGCGTTCGGCGATGCCTTTCATAAAGCGGCCCACGAATGAAGGTGCGCATCAGCTTTCAGGCGCGGATTGCCGGCGTGTTGATCATGCTGCTGTTGATCGTGGTCTTCGCCGTCTTTATTGCGGTGAGAGCGGCGACCCAGGACGCGGTGCGCAAGCAGGCTCAGGCACAGCTTGAAGTCGGCACCCGGGTGTTTGAAGGCTTGCTGGAAATGCGCGGCAAACGGCTGCGCGATGCCGTGCAATTGCTGTCCACCGATTTCGGTTTTCGTGACGCCGTGGCGTCTGCGGACTCGGCGACCATTCGTTCGGTGCTGCTCAACCACGGCGCCAGAATCAACGCCAATGACATGTTTCTGCTGGGCATGGACGGCACGGTCATGGCCAGCACCGTCGAGCAGATCCCCGAAGGCTCGCCGTTCCCCTACATCCAGGCGTTGCGTGAGCTCAAGGGCAAGAATCAGTCGATGCTGATCGTACCGTTGCAGGGCCAGCCGCACTTGCTGGTGGAAAGCACCGTCCTCGCACCGCTGCCGATTGCGCGCGTGGTGATGGGTTTCAGCATGGACGATGATCTGGCTCAGGAACTGCGCTCGTTGAGCGGTTTGCAGGTGTCGTTTCTGTCGATCGTGCAAAACCAGCCGGGTCAGATGATCAGCACCCAGCCGGAGACGCTGTTCGACAGCCTGCGCAGCGTGATGATGAATCCGGCCAGCAACGAAATGCAGATGACCGAGCACCACAGCCAGAGTTTTCTGAGCAAAACCCTGCGGCTGGGGAGCAGCAGCGACAGCGAGGTCGTGGCCCTGCTGCAGAGCCCGCTGGATCAAGCCATGCAGGCATTCGCGCCGCTGGATAAGACGCTGTTCTGGATCACCGTCGTGGCCCTCGCCGGTTCCCTGGTCGGCGCGTTGTTACTGGCACGCGGCCTGTCGCGGCCGGTGAGTGCCCTGGCTCAGGCCGCCCGGCGTATTGGCGAAGGTGATTACGCAACGCCCGTGGTGCTGGATCGCAGAGACGAACTGGGCCTGCTCGCCAGCGCCATCAATTCGATGCAGAGCGGGATCGCCGAACGTGAGCTGCAGCTGGCCCACAACGCCCTGCATGACCCGCTCACCGGACTGCCCAATCGCGCGCTGGTCATGGAACGCCTCGGCAGCGCGGTGATTGCTCAACGGCCAGTGGCCCTGCTTTATCTGGGCATCGATAACTTCCGCGCGATCAGCACCAACGTCGGTCTGGAGGGGGTCGAGCAACTGCTGCGAATCATCAGCGAGCAACTGCAAGAGCCGCTGCGTCCCGGCGATACGGTGGCGCGGCTCTCCGACAACGAATTTCTGCTGCTGGTGCAAAACGCCGAAACCGACAGCGCCGTCGCGGTGGCTGACCGTCTGCAACGCCTGTTGGTCAAGCCGCAACGCATCGGCGAGCAGGACATCGCGATGGATGCCTGCATCGGCATCGCGGCCTATCCGGCCAATGGCGATTCGGCGACCGAGTTGCTCAGGCGGGCGTCTATTGCGCGGCAGGATGCGGCGCAGTTGCCGGGGCGTCTGCAGGTCTATGTGGACGGTCGGGATGTGGCTCATATGCGCCAGATCAGCCTGATCCGCGACTTGCGGCATGCCGCGCGCAACGGCGAACTTTCACTGCATTACCAGCCGAAACTGGATATTCGCAACGGCCGGGTCACTCAGGCCGAGGCCCTGCTGCGCTGGCAGCACCCGCAATTCGGCTCGGTGTCCCCGGCCGAGTTCATCCTGCTGGCGGAACGCACCGGCAGCATTCAGATCCTCACCAATTGGGTGATCGAAGACGCGCTGCGCCAGCTCGCCGAGTGGGCGCAGCGCGGTCTGGTCCTGCAGGTCTCGGTGAATATCTCGGCGGACGACCTGCTGGGCAACGATCTGGCCGACCGCGTTTCAGCGCTGCTCAAGCGGTACCGCGTGCCGGCTGAACAGTTGATTTTCGAGATCACCGAAAGCGCGATCATGCGCGAGCCCGAGCAATCGCTGAAGGTGCTCAATCGCCTGCGCGAATTCGGCATCAGCCTGTCGGTGGATGATTTCGGCACCGGTTACTCCTCGCTGGCGCACCTCAAGCGGCTGCCGGTGCAGGAATTGAAGATCGATCAGTCCTTCGTGCGCGACCTGGATGAAACCAGTGAAGATGCAGTGATCGTTCGCTCGACCATCGAGATGAGCCACAACCTCGGCCTGAAGGTGGTCGCCGAAGGCGTCGAGTACGAACACAGCCTGCGTTTGCTGGAGCGCTGGCACTGCGACACCGCGCAGGGTTATCTGATCAGCCGGCCGCTGAATGCGATCGCCTTCGAAGCCTGGATTGCGCAGGCCCAACTCCCTCCTCGCATGACGGCGCACTGATGGAACGAAGGTCTATGGCACTAAGCCTTTCGATGTATTTGAACCCCGTGGTACTGGCCAGTGTGGTAGGGGCCTGCGCGGCGTGGGTTTCACCAGCGGCCGACGCCGAGCAAGGCCGGCTGATTGCCACCGGCGGCGCCAGCAGCATTGAAGGCGGCGCAGGCGGCGGGATCATTCCCTGGGCCATGCTGGCCGGGTATGACGAGCAGGGCGAGTGGGGCGGCAACGCGTTCGCGACCCACGTCGACTTGCCGGACTACACCCTGGATGTGGTCGGCGCAGCGGCGTCCTATGGTAATCGCGTCGAGATTTCCTACGCCCATCAACGCTTCGATCTGGGCTCACTGGTCAGCAAGCTCAACCTCCCCGAAGACAACCTCACCCAGGACATCTTTGGCGTGAAGGTCCGCCTGTTTGGCGACCTGATCTACGATCAGTTGCCCCAGGTGTCGGCGGGGCTGGAATACAAACACCAGAATGATTTCCTCATCCCAAGCCTGGTGGGCGCCAAACGGGATTCGGACGTCGAGGGTTACGTCACGGCGAGCCGTCTGTTCATGGGCGCAGCCTTTGGCTACAACGTGGTGGTCAACGCCGGCTTGCGTTACAGCCGCGCCAACGAAACCGGTTTGATGGGTTTCGGTGGCGACCGGCGCGATACCCGCAGCGTACTGAAAGAGGGCGGTGCCGCGATCCTGTTCAACCCCCACTGGGCGGTGGGGATGGACTACCGCGAGAAGCCCGACAACCTGTCGTTCGCCGGCGAAAGCGACTGGGCAGACTTCTTTGTCGGCTGGTTTCCCAACAAGCATGTTTCCGTGGTGCTGGCCTACGCCCGGCTCGGTGAAATCGCCACGCTGGACAACCAGAACGGCACGTACCTTTCCGTGCAGGGGAGTTTCTGATGGGGCGGTCTTTTTGGCTGATCGTCGGGCTCAGTCTGTCGCTGCTGGCGGGGTGCGCGCAACAGCCGGCCAAGGACGACAGCCTTTATCAGGACCTGGGCCAGCGCGCCGGCATCCAGAAAATCGTCGAAGGCATGCTGCTGCACATTGCCCAGGATGACCGCATCTATAAATACTTCGCCAAGGTCGACATCGACAGGGTGCGCGACAAGCTGGTGGAGCGGTTCTGCGTCGAGGCAGGCGGGCCGTGCACGTACACGGGTGACTCCCTGGAAGAAGTGCACAAGGGCATGAACCTCAGCCGCAGCGATTTCAATGCGCTGGTCGAGGATCTCATTGCTGCCATGAACGAGCAGCACATTCCGGTGACAACGCAGAACCGGTTCATTGCCCGGCTCGCGCCCGAGCGTGGGGAGGTAATCGAGAAGTAGGAGGCAAAGGGGACAGATTAATTTACGGTGAAGCGTTGTAAATAAATCAGTCCCCTTCAGCGCGTCTATCGAGTCCGCTTCACGCTAAACCACTTTTCAATGCGCAGAAAAAAAGGCGGTCACCTTTCGGGACCGCCTTTTCTGTTACTGCACGAAGCTAATCAGTGAAGCTGATCAATCCGGCAGTTTGTAGGCAATAACGTAATCGCCCTGTTTGGTGCCCAGCGAACCGTGACCGCCTGCAACGACCAGCACGTATTGCTTGCCGTCCTTGCCGGTGTAGGTCATCGGCGTGGTTTGAGCGCCTGCTGGCAGACGACCTTCCCACAACTGCTTGCCGTTACGAACGTCGTAGGCGCGCAGGTACTGGTCGAGCGTGGCGCTGAGGAACGACACGCCGCTGGCGGTGATGAACGTGCCGCCCAGGCTTGGAACGCCCATGGTCAGCGGGATCGGAACCGGCGAGCTGTCACGCACGGTGCCGTTCTTGTGCTTCCAGATGGTCTGGTGGTTGGTCAGATCGACCGCCGCCACGTAACCCCATGCCGGCGCCTGGCAAGGCAGACCCATTGGCGACAACAGTGCTTCAAGTATCACGCCGTACGGCGCGCCCTTGTTCGGCTGCACGCCTTCGGTTTCGCTCTTGCGACCCGGGCCGCCTTCGACTTCGGCCGCCGGTACCAGTTTGGAACGGAACGCCATGTAGCTCGGGTTCACGAAAGCAATCTGACGCACAGGATCAACCGAAATGCCGCCCCAGTCGAACACGCCAAAGTTACCCGGATACACCAGCGAGCCTTGCAGCGACGGCGGGGTGAACGGACCTTCATAGCGCAGGGATTTGAAGTCGATGCGGCAAAGCATCTGGTCAAACGGCGTCACGCCCCACATGTCGCGTTCTTTCAACGGCGGCGGCATGAAGTTCAGGTCAGACTTAGGCTGGGTAGGGGAGGTGTGATCGCCAGCAACCGCGCCCTGGGGTACAGGAATTTCGTTGATCGGCACGATGGGCTGACCGTTGCTGCGGTCCAGCACATAGATGCTGCCTTGCTTGGTCGAGGCCAGAACAGCAGGCTTCACGCCGTCAGCGGTTTTCATGTCCATGAGCGTTGGCTGACCGCCGACGTCCATGTCCCACAGGTCGTGGTGGGTGAACTGGAAATGCCATTTGACGTGACCGGTGGCAATGTCCAGCGCGACGAGACCGGCGCTGAATTTCTCCGACGCCTCGGTGCGGTTGCCGCCCCACTGGTCAGGCATCTGGTTGCCCATCGGCAGGTAGAGCATGCCCAGCTTTTCGTCCACGCTGAACATCGACCACATGTTGGGCGAGTTGCGGGTGTAGGTCTTGCCCTCGGCAAGCGGCGTGGTGTCGTCCGGATTGCCGCTGTCCCAGTTCCAGACCAGACGGCCGGTGTGCACATCGAACGCACGGATCACGCCCGAAGGCTCGTCGGTGGAAACGTTGTCGGTGACGTGACCGCCAATCACCACCAGGTCCTTGGTCACTGCCGGTGGCGACGTCGAGTAGTAGCCGCCCGGTGCGTACGTACCGATGTTGGCGCTCAGGTCGATCGAGCCGTGGGTGCCGAAGTCTTCACACATTTTGCCGGTGTCGGCGTTCAGTGCGATCAGGCGCGTGTCGGCGGTCGGCAGGAAGATCCGACGCGGGCAGGCGTTGGCTGCGCCGGCAACCGCCGGAGCGGCCGGGCTTTGCGCAGGTGCTGCAGCGTCAGTTGGAGCGGCGGCAGCGTAAGCGGCGTCATCGTGATACGACACGCCACGGCAGGTCATGTGCGCCCAACCCTTGAAGTTGGCTGCTTTGCCGCTGCTGATCTTCGGATCGAAGCGCCAGATTTCCTTGCCGGTGTCCGGGTCCAGTGCGATGACCTGGCTGTGCGGCGTGCAGACGTAGAGCATGCCGTTGACTTTCAGCGGGGTGTTTTCGGCCGTGGTTTCACCTGGATCGTTCGGACCCGGAATGTCGCCCGTGCGATAGGTCCACGCCGGGACCAGCTTGCTGACGTTGTCCGGGGTGATCTGCGACAGCGGCGAGTAGCGATCGCCAAAGGCCGTGCGGCCGTAGGACTGCCAGTCGCCGTCCGGCATGGCCGGCGCGGCACTGGTGGTGCCGGCGGTTTCGCGGTCCAGCTGGCCTTTGATTTCACCGGGATGGGTGAATTGGCTGGCCAGCGCGGCGATGCCCGCCACAATCACGGCGGCGCCCAATGCGCGAGTACCGGTATCGCCGACCTGGCCACGCAGGACCGGACGACGGAACCATGGCAGCAGCATCACGATGCCCAGAGCAAACCAGAGTGCCAGACGCGGCACCAGTTGCCACCAATCCAGGCCCACTTCCCACAGCGCCCACACCGTACTGGCGAACAGCACCAGTGCGTACAGACCGAATGCCGCGCTGCGACCCATCATCAGCAGGACGCCGGTGATGGCGAAGCCGATGCCGGCCAGCAGGTAGTAAAGCGACCCGCCCAGCGTCAGCAGTTTGATGCCGCCGACCAGCAAAGCCAGACCCATTATCAGAATCACCAGCCCGAGCAAGCTCGGAAGCAGGCGACCCTTACCGAAAGCACCCTCAGTGCTCATAAGTGTTGTACTCCGTAACGATGTGGTGGTTAACGCGTGTTGGCGTGAAGGCCCGGCGGGTAAGCCATGCCTTCAATGCCGATGCCTGGATGCAGACGGAAGAGTGGGGCCGATCAAAACGAGGACTGGATTTTCAACCCCGCGACCAGTGCGTCATCGACCTGATTCACGCCGCCCGGATGACGGATGAATTGCAGGTTCGGGCGCACGGTCAGCCAGTTGGCGACGTGCACGCCGTAGTAGATTTCGGCGTTGTATTCGGTGTCCTGCACGGGCAGGAACGCCGGGTCGTTGTAATCCGAGACGCCTGCGGCCTGATTGCGCAGGTTGATGTTCTTGCGGTACGCCGGGTTGACGTGGATGCGGCTGATGCCCACGCCGATGTCGTCCTCGGGGCGCGCATCGAACGGGCCTTTGTACGTCGCGCCGAGGGCAACGAAGTTGTCGATCATGTTGGTTTTCTTGTCGTGCAGCGTGCCGTTGGCGAACAGGCTCAGGCCGCGGCTGTTGTCGCTGGCGTCACTCGTGACCTGCTGGCGCAAGGTCAGCCACATGCCGTGTTTGCTGGACGAAGAGGCGTAATCATCGCCGCTCTGGGCGGCGTATCGACCGTTGCTGTCCTTGTAAACGTCGCTGCTGTCGGCGGTGCTGTAGTAGTAACCAGCGCGGTATTCGCCCGGCAGGCCGTTGACCTTCGGCGACCAGACCACTTCGACCGGCAATACCGCGCCCTGGGTGCCGCTGCCGCTGAGTTTGAAGGCGTTGTCGTTTTCCAGGTTCGACGGGTTCTGCTCGAACGCACCGACCTGCACGAACAGCTCGGGGTTCAGCTGGTATTTGACGCGCATCGCCCACTGGCTGATCGGCCAGTTGTACCAGATACCGCCGCCCCAGTTGCCGACCTGCGAGCCGCACAGCGCCAGGTTCTGGAAGTCGCACGGGAAGGTGTTGAAGTCTTCGCCTTCGTTGAACCGGCCGACTTTTACGCTGAGCGTCTGGTCGAGAAATTTCTGCTGGTACCAGAGGTCGGTCAGGCGCGTGACATTGCCCCGGCCCCAGACTTCCTGAGACGACGAAATGGTGCCGGTGCGTGGGTCGCCCACGCGGTCGTTGCTGATGTTGTCGCCGTTGCGGTTGGTGAGGGTCAGCTGAAATTCTGCGTCGTGCCAGCCGAGGATCTTCTGCAGGTCCATATGCGCGCCGAGGGCGAACTGGTCGCTGTAGCGGGTGGCCTTGTCATGGTTGTAACCGCCGTGCAGGTTTGAGCCCACTTCGACGACGGAGTCGAGCTTGAAGTCGTAACCCTGTTCGGAAAGCTCGCTGCGCTTGCCGCCCCAGTCACCCAGCATCCACGGCGACGTGCTGTCGAACGCCGGCGCGGCGTGGGCGCAGCTCGCAAACCCCAGCGCCGCGAGGCTCAGCGCACTGGCATGACGAAGGGCTCGGGACGATTGGCAGGTCGGGGTGCAGGTCGGGCGTTTCAGATGACTGGGCATAGGGCGTAGGTCTTTTTGAGTTATTCGAGAGCAAAAGGCGATGCCGCTCGCAACGCTCTGGAGGCGCATTGCAAGGTCTTAACAAATGACGAATTAACCGTTTCAGCGTTTAGGGCGGCGATGATAGGACGCTAACGATTTTTAAAAAAGTCGAAATTGCGACATGGATCGTTGCGGTTGGCGTAACAGTGGCGGGTGGCCAGGGTAGCGCTGTCCGTTGTTCAATCAGGCTGTTTACGTTGCAGCGGGGAAGGCCAATATCCCGAAGACCTTTGCAGGTGGCGCATGGATACGCGTTTAGCAGGCGTGTTCAGTTGCAGGATTCAGCGGCGGCGTCTGGGGCTTTTCCGGCTGAATGCATGCGATCCAATTGTGGGACCGGCTTTAGCCGGGAAGGGGCCGGTGTGAGCACCGCAAAAGTTGCGGTGTGGCGAATGACGCTTTCCCGGCTGAAGCCGGTCCCACTATCACCCAACCCTTCACACCCGGCGGTCCGTCCGCTAAGGTGCGCAGCTCGCGAAACCTCTTGTCCGATCAGCCCGTCCCCTCAGCGTCCATAGGCCCGCCATGACCACACCCAACAATAACCCGCTGCACGGCGTGACCCTGGAGCAGATCCTCATCGCGCTGGTCGAGCATTACGAGTGGTCGGGCCTGGCCGAACGGATCGACATTCGCTGCTTCAAGAGCGACCCAAGCATCAAGTCCAGCCTGACGTTTCTGCGCAAGACACCCTGGGCGCGGGAGAAGGTCGAAGGGTTGTACATCAAGCTGGCGCGCACCAAGCGCCCGTGAGCTGACTCGCCGACTGCCAGGGATCTGATCGACATGCAAAGCCCCACGCTGCAGCTGTCCCAAGGCCGGCGCCGTTTCGTCATCACGGCGGCCATGCTCGGCTGGTTCGGGCTCGCAGTGCAGCTGTACCTGATTCTGTGGGGACGATGGATCGACCACGCCAGTCTTCTCGGCGGACTGGTGCGCTTCTGCAGCTTCTTCACCGTGGTCACCAACACGCTGGTGGCAGTGGCGCTCAGCTGTGCGGTCATCGACCGGCATTTGGCGGGATACCGGTTCTTCCGTTCTCCCGTTGTCTGCGCCGGCATCACCACCAGCATCATTCTGGTGAGCCTCGCCTATAACGTACTGCTGCGCCATCTGTGGACGCCCGAGGGCTGGCAGCGGATCGCCGACGAATTGCTGCACGACGTCATGCCGCTGCTGTTCCTCGGCTACTGGTTGTTTATGGTGCCCAAAGGCCTGCTGAAACCCCGACATGTGCTGATGTGGATGCTGTATCCCGTCGTTTACTTCGGCTATTTGCTGTTGCGCGGAAATGCCTTCGGGGACTACCTCTATCCGTTCCTCGACATCGGCACATTGGGAGTGGCCCAGGCGCTGGCGAATGCGTTGGGGGTGCTGGCGGGGTTTGTAGGGATCGGGCTGGTCGTGTTGATGATCGACAGAGTATTAGGGCGCAAAGCGCGAGTGTAACCCCCAAGGCTGACGCCCATCCTGTAGGAGCGCGCTTGCCCGCGATTGCAGTCTTCCAGGCGATGCTGCATGAACTGACCCAACGCGTTCGCGGGAAAGTGCGCTCCTACAAGGGGAAATCAGATCCACTCCGTTATCCCCTCGTAGCGAGTAGGCCTCATTCCTCGTCCGAGCCGTCCGCGCGCCAGTAGCCCGCAGCCTTGACGGCCGCTTCGTCCAGCTTGAATTCATCCAGCAGCACCCGCCGCACCTTGCGTGACAGCGACGATTCGGTCGCTATCCAGGCATACAAACTGCCTTGCGGCAGGGTCAACTGGCGCGTCACCTCAAGCAGATCTTGCTGACCACGCACCACCCAAATCACCTCGATCTGCGCATCGCTCGTCAGCGCCTGGCGCTCCGCTGGGTTATCGATTTCAACGACCACCAGCGCACGCCGACCGCCCGGCAAGGCTTCCAGCCGACGACCGATGGCGGGGAGGGCCGTCTCATCGCCGATCAGCAGGTAGCTATCGAACATGTCCGGCACGATCATCGAACCCCGAGGCCCGGCGATATTCAGCGTCTGCCCGGCTTCGGCCTGAGCCGCCCAGGTCGCCGCCGGACCCTCCCCATGCAGCACGAAATCGATGTCCAGTTCGCCGGTCTGCGGATCGTAGCGACGCGGGGTGTAATCGCGCATCGCCGGGCGCGGGCCTTCAGCGTTTTGCAGCGGCGCGTCACTGTCCAGCGCCGCCTGCTCTTCGGGCGTGGTGGCGAACAACAGCTTGACGTGGTCATCCGTGCCCAGACTGATGAAGCCCTCAAGCTCCGGCCCGTGCAAGGTGATGCGGCGCATGCGCGGGGTGATGTCGGTGACCTTCAGCACTTGCAGCTTGCGACGTTTGATCTCATGGCTGACGCGGTGAATTCCCTGGGGTGCATTCATTCTGATTTCTCCGCTGCAGGTTGTTGGCCGTCGACGATGGCTTTTGCGGTGTCGTTCAGCAGGTCGCGAACCCGCAGGATTTCCTCGGGGTTCCAGCGGCCGTGGTGCATCTGCAAGGCATGACGCAGGTTGTGCACGGCCTCGTGAATTTCCGGCGGACGATCATGGCCGCGTAACGAGCGCTTGCTGACTTCGATGCGCATTTTCACGCCATCCAGCGCGACGGCCTGCTCAGTCAGAAACTGCTGACCGGCCTCGGTGATGCGATAGCGTTTCTTGCCGCCATCGGCATCGCCCTGAATCAGCTCGCTCTCTTCCAGAAAGGTCAGCGTCGGGTAGATCACGCCCGGGCTCGGGCTATAGGCCCCGTCGAACAGCGCTTCGATCTGGCGAATCAAGTCATAACCGTGGCACGGCTGATCGGCGATCAGCGCCAGTAGCATCAATTTCAGGTCGCCCGGGGCGAATACCCGAGGCCCACGGCCGCCGCGTTCACGGCCGGTACGTTTCTCGAAACCATCGCGGCCGTCGCCGTGTTCGCCAAAGTGAGGGCGGTGGTGGTGGGGGTGATCGTGTGAGTGGTCTTTCATTTTTTTTATCTCTTGGTACAAGTTAGATATACCTTAAGATATATCTTACTGTTTCCACAAGATGCGTTAAGACGAACGGTTATTGGCCAATTTCGGGGATGAACGCGATGACTTCAAAGAAAAGCCGGCTACAGACGCGAAGCCACTTGCGTAGGCGCGGGCGCTTTGCACTGCGTGAAAGTGCCCGGCTCCAGGTAGGGATTGAGAATCGGCGCCATGCCTTTGAGCACTTGCACCGGAAGGGCGGAGGTGAATTTGAAGCTCTCGGCGGCGCGTCCCGGGACGTACGCCGTCAGCGTGCCGTAGTGGTTGTCGCCGATAAAAAACACGAAGGTCGCCGTGCGATTGATGGCCTTGGACGCCAGGATTCGCCCGCCTGCGCCGATGCTTTCGATGCGGTTGTCGCCCGTGCCGGTCTTGCCGCCCATGGCCAGTACGCTGCCGTCATGGGTTTTGAAACTGCCGGACACGCGCCGTGCCGTGCCAGCATCGACCACCTGCGAAAGCGCCTCGCGCATGGCCGCAGCGACTTCCGAGGGCAGCACCCGTTTGCCGAGTTCGGGGTTGTTGATCAGTTGGGTGTCGTAAGGCGTCTGCGCGGCGAAGTGCAGGCTGCCGATGCGCAGCACCGGCAGGCGAATGCCATCGTTCTGGATGATGCCGATGAGTTCGGCCAGCGCTGCGGGTCGATCACCGGAACTGCCAATCGCGGTCGCCAGCGAGGGCACCAAGTGATCGAACGGGTAGCCCAGCCTCTGCCAGCGCTGATGGATGTCGAGAAACGCTTCGATCTCCAGCATTGTGCGAATACGGCTGTCGCGCGCGCTCTTGTGCTGGCTCTTGAACAGCCAGCTGTAAACTTCCTGACGCTCAAAACGGCTGGCCGCGACGGCGTCCTTGAACGTGGCGTCCGGGTTCTGCAGCAAATACCCCACCAGCCACAGATCCAGCGGGTGAACGCGGGCAATGTAGCCTTGATCCGGCAGGTCGAACTTGCCGGGGCCGTAGGCGAAATAGAGTTCGTCCAGACGCTTTTCATTCAGCGCCGTCTTGCTCGTTTCCCCGGCCATGTGCGCCCGCACGAACGCATTGAACGCGCTTTGCGTGGCGTCCGGCAGCAGGTAGCGGTGCACGGCGGCGAGCCGGCTTGCCGCGGGATGCACCCCGTCGAGAAAGGTGTCGAGCCGGTCCTGGGTGGATTTGTTTTTGTAACGCTTCCAGAAGCGCAGCAGGAACGACTTGCCCTCACGGTCGGCGAAATCCGCCAGGTATTCCTGACGCCTCGGATCGCTGTCGTCCTTGAGCAACACCGCGCTGTTGTTGGGCCCCTGATAGGTGGTGTAGCGCACCAGATCGCGCATCAGGCGAATGAACGGCAAGTTGATCGACTCGCGCAACGCCTCGCGAAGGGTGGGGTTGCGAGCGTTGTCCTCCCGGCGAAAATTGTTGAAATGGTGCAGGCCGCCCCCGGTGAAAAAGCTCTCGCCAGGACTGGCCGAATACTGACGATCAAGGGCGGCAGCGAGCATCTTCGAGAGGTCGCGATCATTGTTCTGAATCAGGTAATCCACTGCCCAGCGGCTCAGACGATCGGACGCCTCGACCGAGACTTTTTTCAGGGCGCTGTTGGGCAGATCGGCATACTTGTCGTGCAGCTCGGCGATGATCTGCAAGTAGGTCGTCAGCACGCGCATCTTGGCCGTCGAACCGAGCTCCAGCTTGCTGCCCTCGTTGATGTCGAACGGCTGATCCGTGCTGTCCGTCTGCACCCGCACCCGCGAGACATCGGAATCGCGCTCGAACAGGGTGAAGCTGTAACGCACCGCCTGGGTGCTGGTGGGTGTCAGCAGGTGTTCGCCGATCAAGCCCATCTGACCGGCGAACTCGGGCTTGGCGAGGTCGCGCAGGTACTGACTGACGCTGACCTGCAGGTCGTTTTGCAGCGTGCTGGTGGCGGAAAGGTCCAGGCGATCGAGGTCGTACAGCGAACGGTTGAGCATGTTCGACAGCCGGGTGCGGGCGACGGTGATGCCTTTGTTGCTCTCAATCGGCTGCACGGTCGGCTGCTGCACCCAGTCGCGATAGGTCACGCTGGCTGCCAGAGCGGCGTCGGCCAGCGGTTGATCGATGACTTTATTCTGTGCGAGCACGCGCAAATGGCTGTCCGTCAATTCCGCGAGTTCCTGGCGTCCCTTCGCCAGAAAGTGTGAGGGCCTGCGCTGGGCGATCACCAACGACAGGACTTCGCGCAACGCCAAACCCTGCGCTGCCAGGGTTTTATCGTCGTTGGCCGTCGAAGCCAGCAACTGGTTGGTGCGGTCGAAATCCGCGCCGTACCAGACCCGCAGACCTTCGGCCATGCCGTGGACTTCGCCATGACCGGGGACCGCCGACAGCGGCACGCTATTGAGATAGTCCCGCACCACCCGTTGCCGCGCCTCAAGGGTCTGCTGCCCCGGCTGATAGGCACGAACGCTGGCGGACACCATCTGACGAATCTTCTCGCTGCCCGACAGCGTCAGGCCATCCGGCGAGTGTCGGTACTTCTCCAGCTGAGTCGCCAGCGTGCTGCCACCGGCCGATTGCCCCGGCAATCCCACCAGTTTCGCCACCTGGGAAAGCGCCGCTTTGAAAAAGCGTGGCCAGTCCACCGCCGGATTCGCCAGCGGCCGCTGGTCATCCAGCAAGTCGCGGTTCTCGATGAACAGCAAGCTGTTAACCAACACCGGCGGGATGGCGGCGAAGGTCGGATACAGCTGCTGCGGGTAGGTGTATTGATACAGCGGCGCGGCGCGACAGTCGGTAATGGTCAGCCCGGATTGAATCTTCTCCTGATACGGCACGAAGAAACCGCGCCTGGCGTAGGACAGAAGATCAGGGGAAAACCGCGCCTGGGCGTTGATCAGGTAGTCACGCTTGAGCAAGCGCGGCAGGAATTCGCCGAGGGCGGAATAGCCAAGTCGTTTGTCGAAAGGCCCGTCACCGGGATAGACAATTGCGTCGCTGGGACCGGCTTCGACGGTGTAGCTCAGGCCTTGGGCCAGTTAGCTGAACTCCTGGGCCTGCAGACGAGAGCTGCGGATTTCGGTCGAGACCACAAATCCCAGGATCACCGCTGCCATCAGCACCGCCACCAGCAGAAACCGCCACACGTAACGCCGTGGGCGAGCATGGGCTGGCACTGATCCGTTCCCCTGACTGTCAGCCTTGACCGCAGCCTTCTTCGTATCGGAATGCCAAAAAGCGCCCATATCGTTGGCCCGGTCCAGCCTGCACATCGCACTTGATACAAGCGTAGACGCTGGGTGGCCCGAGCGAAGGGTTTGTGACCGCCGCCCTGTCGGTCCCTTCCCCTCAGGCCATTCATCATCCTCCGGCCACATCTTTGTGGTAAGCGCTGCTTAGACCAATCGCACCCGCGAGTCTTCTGGCTGATTCGTCTTAGGCCATTGAGGGGACTGGCTGAATTGTAGGAAATCTCTTGTTTACAGCCTCGTCAGTTGACTGCAGCCAAGCTTGCCCATGCTTCAGATACGCACTGAGATAAACGGGGTCCGTTTTTCCGCCCTCACAGAGATTTGGTTTTTCCACGTCTGCTCCATGTCGTCGCTTTCCAGTAATTTTCCATAATCAATGATTCGGGCGAGATCCATGTTTTCCAGCTTGTAACCAGCACTGAATCCCGTTTTTTCATACTTTGCCAACAGTTCTGACGTCTTTAAATGATCTGTTAGGTGATCTTTCAATCCACGATGATCAATTCGCTCTATTAGCCACGTCTTTTCTTCGTTGGACAGAGTTCCATGCGTATCAATTATTCGGATATTTCCAGTGGCATCCAGGCTGAAGCTGAAATCCTTGGCAGCCAACTCGGGCCGTGAATTGTAAATTTCGTTTTTAAATGAGGTGTAGGCGACTTTGGCTAGTTCAAGCGCAATATTTGCCTCCATTTTTTTGAAAGATAGGTATTCGCCCATGCTCTTAATGGCTTTCAGATTCGGCTCTGCAAGCCATGGTCTTTCTTCATCTACGACGCCCCTGGAGGGAACCCCAATCTCCTTGCCAGGTTTTCCGCTCACCGGCTTTTGCTGTGCATAGGTTTTGTTTTGCGTCACCACCGGGCTTTTTATCAGATCCTGTATGTCCATTTTTCCTCCGCTGATTTATCCACTCCTTCGCGTAACGGCACCCTGCGAAATAGCTTTGCCTGATAAACCGGTAGGAAATTTCCGAAGCTCCGTCCTAGTGCGAACCGGTTCTCAAACCTTCACCACCCGCGCCGCCTTCGGACTGCCCAGCCGCTTGTTCAACTCCAACCAGTTCGACAACAGCAGCATCAATCCCAGACCGAGCAACGCGGTGATCACGCGCATTTGCCAGGCATCGTCGGCCAGCGCGTTGGCCATGTCGGCGAGCGGGGCGAGGAGGACGCCCAGGCAGAAGATCTCTAGGGAATAGCGGCCCATCCTGCAGGTCTGCTGGACGGGCCAGTTGTTCAGCCAGGCCATCGACGTCGGCAGCGTCTTCGCGACGACATACACCAGCGCAAGGAAATGCAGCAGGCGCACCGGCGACAGATCGGTCTTGCTGATCGGGTAAATCAATTCGGCGAGCGCGGTAGGCAGGAGCGCGTCATGCACGTCGGGAAATTTCCACAGCACGGTGATGACGCCGGCCATCAGCAGGTAAGCCGCCGCTATGAGAAACATCGGCTGTTGCCAGAGCGGGCGAGCGCTGGGCTTTGCGGTCAGCTCGCGCTGGGTGTGCAAGGCAAAGGCACCGCCGAGCACGAAGATCAGCTGCCAGGCGACCGGATTGAAATACCAGTAACCGCCGCCTTCGTAGGCGCTCAGGTTCCAGCCGAGCAGCGGCACCAGCATGTACAGCGCGATCGACAGGCCGATCGCCAGCGCGGCGTTGCGCAGCATGATCGGCAGAATCAGCGGCAGTGCGCCCATCAGCAGAATGTACAGCGGCAGCGGGTCGGTGAGGTTGGGCTTGAAACGCAGCAACAGTTCATCGGCCAGCGCCTGCTGCGGGTTGCCGACGAAATACTCCAGGCCCATCTCCCGCACCATGTCACGGGTTTCGACGTGATTGTTGGCGACGAAAACGATGCCCATCAGCAGCGTCAGCAAGAAGATATGCGCGACGTACAACACCCATGTGCGCCGGAGAATGCGCAGGCAAGCCACCACGTAACCGTCCCGCTGAGCCACTCGCCCGTAAGCGAGCACAGCGGCATAGCCGGCGAGAAAAACGAACACCTCAGCGGCGTCGCTGAAACCAAAATTGCGCAGCGTCAGTTGCGCGAAAGGGTTGTCCGGCACGTGATCCCAGAAAATGAAAATCAGCGCCAGACCCCGAAAGAAGTCGATCCGGTGGTCTCGTCCGTTCGTCATGACGGTGGGCCTTGCAAAGGTGTTTGAAGAAGAGGGGCCAGTGGTGGCCAGGGTTTCTTGCCGCCAGCAGGGTCTGATCGGCGGCGCGCAGGGTGGCGGGTTTGCGGGGTAAAAGCAAAGGGGGGATGTTGCAGAATGTCTCGCTCTACAGCTCTTCTGAAAGCCGGGACAAATCATCCATCGCTTCTCGGTTGGCTTCGTCGCGTTTGTTCTTGAGCGTCATCAGGTCAGAGAACAACACTTTGCGGTGGCGACCGGTTTTGAAGTGGGGAAGAGCGCCTTCTTCAAGCAACTTGACCAGATGAGGCCTGGAAACGTTGAGAAGATCAGCGGCTTCTTGGGTCGTCAGTTCGGCGTGCACCGGGACAACCTTGACAGAGTTGCCCAGAGCCAGTTCTCCGAGTATTTCGACCAGCAGCCGAAGTGCGCTGGTGGGCAAGTTGACGGTGTGTGCCTTGTTCCCGGCATCATAGATTTCGATTCGCTGGGTGTCGGTTCGGGTTGTCAGATAGGCCGCCAGATCCCGTTGCCCCTGCACGGCGGCTGCTACTTCTCGGGCTTCGGGAAAGGCTGACGCAGTGGATGCATTCATGGTGTACCGGCGCTTTGGGCAAGAGCTGATGAAGCTATTCGAAATAAACGAAAATGCAATGGCGTAGCCAGGTGAGCCTGCCGTCCTAGCGCGTGAGCCGTAGATCATTCCGAGATCGACTGGTCGACGGTGGCCGAACGCTTTCAATCGATCTCATTCGGGTGAAATCGTCAGACTGGCCTGCAACCGGCATTTAGTACGACGATCGTCGCAGCAGGGGCGCTATTCACCGGCGCCCCCTTTTCTGCGCGCAGATCCTGAATGCAACCATGGATTACTGAGGTTCCGGCATCAGCATCGGCTTGCGGTCCAGCGTTTCGCTGATCATGCGATAAATGTCTTCTTTGCCCTCGTCATTGCAGCAGCGGATCTCGTGGAGCACTTCGCGCTCTCTGGGCGACAACCCGATGTAGTTCCACTCGCACGCCTGACGCATGAACACGTCGTGGTCATTGACGGGCATTACGTCGTCTGCGGCTTCGTGAAAAGCCTCCACGATCGTTGCGAGCAGGCCGACGAGTTGCTCGGAGTCAGGCTTGCCGTCGGTTGCCTGGACCAGGCGCTGCAGATGATTCAACGCGCTGCGGGCGTCAATCAGCTTCATGTGTGCGGGGACGCTCATTTCGTATCGATCGATCAAGTGCATGGCACTACCTCCTGGTGTTGTTGTTCATTCCGTTCCCGTTGAGGACCGGGCTGGGGTCGTCAGAGGCGCGAACGTTAGCGGCAGGGGAGGCGGTGGAAAAGCCGAAAGTTGTAACCGTTACAAAATCGGTTGCGATTGAACTTTGTCGAATTGATACTGTATAACGTATTACATGATTGCTTACATTCTGGAGAAGGATAATGAAAGCCGACATCCATCCCGACTACCGTCAGGTGCTGTTCCACGACACCGCTGCCGATGTGTTTTTCCTGATCGGCTCCACGGTTGAGACCGACCGCACGCACGCTCACACCGATGGCAATACCTACCCTTATGTTGCCCTCGACGTGTCCAGCGCGTCGCATCCCATGTACACCGGCCAACAGCGCAAGACCACCACCGAAGGCCGAATTGCCGGTTTCAACAAGCGCTTCGCCACCTTTGGCTCCGGCGCCAAGAAAGAGGAATGACAGCGGCACCTCCCGCGCTCCGGGTATCGACAGTCGATCACCCGGGCGCGGGATTTTTTTGCCTTTTTTTTCCTGTATTCCGTCTCGCAAGCCACCTTGGCACTGGACTATCGGGCCAAATTGCTTTTAGCTCTGCGGCCTGAAATTCAGGAGCATCCCCCTTTGAAAAAGTCAGTCGCCCTCGTTTTCGGTGGGCAATCCTCCGAGCATGAAGTGTCGTTGCAATCGGCGCGCAACGTGATCAACGCGATTGATCGCAACACCTTTTCCATCACCCTCATTGGCGTCGACAAGCAGGGCCACTGGCTGCGCTTCGACGAGCAGGATTACCTGCAGAACCCCACCGATCCTGCGCACATCAAACTCAGTGATTCAGGGCGTTTGCTTTCGCTGATGCCGGGCGCCAGCGGGCCGCAGTTCGTGGAAGTACAGACCGGGCAGGAGGTGCCGCGCATCGACGTGGTGTTCCCGCTGATCCACGGCAGTTTCGGCGAAGACGGCTGCCTGCAAGGCATGCTGCGTCTGCTGGACATTCCGTTCGTGGGCCCGGATGTATTGAGCTCGGCGGCGTGCATGGACAAGGACGTGACCAAGCGGCTGCTGCGCGATGCGGGTATTTCGGTCGCGCCGTTTGTGGTCCTTCAGCGTGGCGAGACCGTAGATTTCGTCAGCGTTTCTGCACAGCTGGGCCTGCCGCTTTTCGTCAAGCCGGCGTGTCAGGGATCGTCGGTCGGCGTGAGCAAAGTCACCGACGAAGCTGGCTATGCGGCGGCGTTGAAATTGGCCTTCGACTACGACAACAAGGTGCTGATCGAGCAGGGTATCGTCGGTCGTGAAGTGGAATGCGCCTTACTGGGCAACCACGAACCGAAGGTCAGCGTGTGCGGCGAGGTCGTGGCCAATGACGAGTTTTATGCGTACGACACCAAGTACCTGAACGACGGTCAGGCGCGCATCGCCATCCCCGCGCAGATGCCCGAAGACCTGAGCGAGGCCGTGCGTGAAGTGGCGCTGCAGGCCTATCGCGTGCTGGGTTGTGCCGGTTTGGCGCGGGTGGATTTCTTTGTCACCGAGGCACGGGAAATCATCATCAACGAGGTCAACACGCTCCCCGGTTTTACCTCCATCAGCATGTACCCGAAACTCTGGCAGGCCAGCGGATTGAGCTACGCCGAGCTGATCGACCGGTTGATCACACTGGCGCTCGAGCGCGCCCAAGAAACCCGCGCGCTGAAGACCGAGGTGGTGCTGTGACGGTGAAAACGCTCCGTATCGCCGCCGCGCTGCTGACCCGCGCCGATGGCAAGACATTGTTGGTGCGCAAGCGCGGGACCGAAGCGTTCATGCAGCCGGGCGGCAAGATCGACGCAGGTGAGTCGGCGCTCGAAGCGCTGGCCCGCGAGCTGAACGAGGAGCTGGGGCTGGTCATCGCGCCCGAGCAAGCACAATTCCTGGGTGAGTTTTCGGCGGTGGCGGCGAATGAGCCGGGCTTTGAAGTGAATTGCCAGCTGTACGGCGTTCAGGTTGAAGACCCGGTCAATCCCGCGGCGGAGATCGAGGAAGCGATGTGGGTCGACGGTGGGGATATCGACCAGTTGAACCTGGCGCCGCTGACCCGGGATTCGATATTGCCGCTGTACCGAAGCCTGGCGACGGCCTGACTTCGACACCATTAACCGTAGGAGCGCGCTTGCCCGCGAAGGAACGTGTCAGGCCACGAAGGTGGATTGTAAGTGACCCTTTTCGCGGGCAAGCGCGCTCCTACAATGATCTCGGTAACGCCCACGATCTGTGGCGTACACGCAGTCCGTAGGTATCCGCTTGCTGGCGAATCCGGCGGGTCTCACGACAGTGCAGCGTCTGCACGAATGCATTCGCGAGCGAGCTCGCTCCCACAAGTTTTGCGCCCAATATGGATCGTCGGTAAGCCACGCCCCATTGTAGGAGCGCGCTTGCCCGCGAAGGCGGTGGCTCAGGCGATCGATGTGTCACAGGCAAAATCTTTCGCGGGCAAGCGCGCTCCTACAATTTGCCGATTGCACGGCCCTTAGCGAACCGCACTCACCCCGTCCAGTGTCGAAAACGACGTGTCTTTTGCTGTCAGCAGGAAGTCACGCATGTAAGGCGCGTCCAGCATGTCTGCGCGAATCGCCGCGTACAACGTGGCGAACAATCCTTTTTCCCCCAGTCGCTTGCCCTTCACGTACCCGCGTGAGCTGTATTCATGCAGCGCCCAGTGCGGCATCCCGCATACGCCGCGGCCGCTGGCCACCAGTTGCATCATCATCACCGTCAGCTCGGACGTGCGCACTTGCGCCGGTTCGATGTCGGCCGGCTCGAGAAAGCGTGTGAAGATGTCCAGTCGGTCGCGCTCGACGGGGTAGGTGATGAGGGTTTCATTGATCAGATCCTCCGGCACCACATAAGGCCGTGCGGCCAGCGGATGCTGATTGGCGACCGCGAGCATGGCCTCGTAGGTGAACAGCGGCACGTAGGTAATGCCCGCCAGTTCCAGTGGGTCCGAGGTGACCACCAGATCCAGATCGCCACGGGCCAGGGCGGGCAGGGGCGCGAAAGCGAAGCCCGACGCCAGATCAAGCTCCACCTCCGGCCACGCATCGCGGAACTGATCGATCGTCGGCATCAGCCACTGAAAGCAACTGTGGCATTCGATGGCCATGTGCAGGCGCCCCGCGACACCGCCGGCGAGCCGTGAGATATCGCGCTCGGCATGGCGCAACTGCGGCAGCACCGAGTCGGCCAGTTGCAGCAGTCGCAAACCTGCGCTGGTGAACCGTACCGGTTTGGTCTTGCGCACGAACAGCGGCATGCCCATGCGCTCTTCGAGTTCCTTGAACTGGTGCGACAGCGCCGATTGCGTCAGATGCAGACGGTCGGCGGCATCAACGAGGCTGTCTGCCTCGCGTAATGCATGCAGGGTTTTCAGGTGGCGAATTTCCAGCACCGACGGCGCTCCATGAGTAAATTTTGTGATCAACACGAATTTAATGAGTTTGTCTCATGCAGGCGGAAGTGTCGACAATGGCGCCATCTTTTGAAGGAAGCAGTCAGCATGGGCCAGGTCAACAACTCGAATTTTCCTCACACCGGCGTCGCCAGGGACTTCAAGCACATCCTCGAAACCCTGAGTGACGGTGTCGATGTGGACTCAGTGCCGACGTTCACCCTGGACCAGCGTTTCAACCTGAACTGGACGCCGCTGTTCGATGAGGTTGATAAAGCCCGCGCGCAGGGCCAAACGATCCGGCCGGAAATCATTGGGCCGCTGACCTACCTCTGGCTTGGCCAAGCGCAGGGCGAGAACTTCGACAAGCTTGAGCTGCTCGACCGCCTGTTGCCGGTTTACGGCGAGATCCTCGGGCGGCTGGCGGGCAAGGGCGTCGAATGGGTGCAGATCGACGAGCCGATTCTGACCCTCGATCTGCCCCAGGACTGGAAGAACGCCTTCGAGCGCGCGTACCACGCCCTGCAATACTCGCCGCTCAAAAAGCTGCTCGCGGTCTCCTGCGGCGGTCTTGGACTGGGCAGCAACCTTGGCCTTGCGGTGTCTTTGCCAGTGCAGGGCCTGCATGTAGATGTGCTCAGTGCCCCGGAGCAAATGCCCTTGGTGCTGGACCGTCTGCCTATCTACAAGGTGCTGTCACTGGGTGTTGCCGGCGAGCTTTATCCCGCTGGTGCTGACGGTGAAGCCGCGTTAGAGGTGGTGAAAGAAGCTCAACTGCGTTTCGCCGATAACCTCTGGGTCGCTGATTCGATCAGCGCGTCGGCAACTGCAGCAGCGTGAATACACGTTGAGATGACCGTTTTGCTACCGCTCAGCCCTCTTCATCAAACTGTCACGCAACTGTGGCAGCGCGCTTGAGCAAACTTCATCAGACTCGCGGCCTACTGGGGTTCTGTGTGTCGGTGTTTTTCCATGCGGGTTTTACTTTTTCTGGCTGCGCTCTTGTGCAGCCTGCCGTCTTTTGCGGCCTCTCGATGCGATGTTGACGTTCCCACGCAGGTGGCCGAGCTCGATGACGTGCACTTGGCGTATCAGAGCATCGGCCGTGATTCCGATCCGGCGCTGCTGTTGGTCATGGGCCTCGGCGGGCAGCTGATCCACTGGCCGGACGAAGTCGTGGTTGCCCTGTGTCAGCAGGGCTTTCGCGTGATTCGCTACGACAACCGCGATGTCGGATTGTCGACCTGGGTCCAGGCGCCGCCGAGCCCCAACCTGACCTATGAAGTGCTGCGCTACAAAATCGGCCTGCCGGTGTCGGCACCTTATTCGCTGACCGACATGGCGCAGGATGCGCTGGGCCTGATGGACGCGCTTCACGTCCAGCAATTCCATGTGCTGGGGGCGAGCATGGGCGGCATGATTGCCCAGCATCTGGCGGACATGGCGCCCAAGCGCGTGGAGAGCCTCACGTTGATCATGACCAGTTCCGGTGCGCCTGGTCTTCCGATGCCCAGCCCTGCATTGCTGCAACTGCTGGCCCGTCGCGGCGCGCCGGACCGGCAGACCGCCCTTGAGCAGCAGGCTGATTTGCTGGCTGCGTTGGGCAGTCCGGAGGTCAAGGATGATCGGCAGATGCTGCTGCATCAGGCGGCGGTTTCCTACGACCGGGCGTTCAATCCTGAAGGCGTGAAAAGGCAGATTCTGGCGATCCTGTCCGAACCCAGCCGAGTGGAGCTGTTGAATCGTCTGCGCGTACCAACGCTGGTCGTACATGGCACGGCCGATCCGCTGTTGCCGGTGATGCACGGGATTCATGTGGCCGCGCATATTCAGGGGAGCCAGCTGAAGCTCATTCCCGGTCTGGCCCATCGTTTTCAGGAGGCCTTCAAAGCCCCGTTGTTGGCGGCCGTGTTGCCGTATTTGCGTGAGCATCGCGAGGACGCTTCCCACGTCGCGCAGCTCTGATGCGGCGGCGCGCTTGACCTGTCTATTGAGGACAGGCGCGCCGGTGTAGGGTTTGAGTGCCAGCCTGATCGGCGTATCGTGCAGCTTTTCCCCTCTTGCACGAGGCTGCCATGAGCACTCCGCTGAAAATCGATTTCATCTCCGACGTGTCCTGCCCCTGGTGCATCGTCGGCCTGCGCGCGCTGGACCAGGCGCTCGAGCATCTGGGCGATGAAGTCCAGGCCGATATCCACTTCCAGCCCTTCGAACTCAACCCGCAGATGCCGCCTGAAGGTCAGGAGATCTTCGAGCACATCGCCGAAAAGTACGGTTCGACGCGCGAACAGTTCCAGGCCAACGCCGAGAACATTCGTGAGCGCGGCGCTGAGCTAGGGTTCGTCTTCAAGCAGGGCGAGCGACGCATCTTCAACACCTTCGACGCCCATCGACTGCTGCACTGGGCCGGGCTGGAAGGCAAGCAACATGCGCTGAAAGAGGCGCTGTTCACGGCGTATTTCAGCCAGCACGCCAACGTCTCCAGCCAGCAGGTACTGGCGGATGTCGCGCAGAAAGTCGGTCTGGACCGGGTGCGCGCCGAGGCCGTGCTGGGCAGCGACCAGTACGCCAGCGAAGTTCGCGAACTGGAACAATTGTGGGTGTCGCGGGGCGTGAGTTCGGTGCCTACGATCGTCTTCAATGAACAGTACGCAGTCTCCGGTGGGCAACCCGTCGACGTATTCGTCAGCGCCATTCGTCAGATCGTGGGCGAAGAATCGAGTGTGGTTAAGCGGGCCGATTGAAACGCGAGATGAATCCTGACGCGTAGCGCGCAGGCAGTTGATCCGGGGCTCTTTGCCCCCGGATAGCTGTCCATTTCGATGCGCTTTCAATCGTCATCTGCCGTTACGCATTGTCCATTGCCTTTCAAAAAACACTTGCTCCCCCCAGCCACTTTCGGATATCAATTTGTACATGATTAGACAGGTTCGATTCGACAAAAAACAACGTGTGGTGGATGAGCTGGCTCGACGCATTGAGACTGGCCAGATGGGCTCGGGCGAATTGTTGCCCGGCGAGAATCTGCTCGCACAGGAATTCAATGTCAGCCGTGGCACGCTGCGCGAGGCGCTGTCCGAGCTCAAGCGACGCAACTACATCGCCACGCAAACCGGTGTGGGCTCGATCGTGACCTACGACGGCATCTCGCTGGATCAGCGCGCCGGATGGGCCCAGGCCCTGGCTGATACGGGCGCTAAGGTCAGCACCGAGATTCTGCGTCTGGTGGCGGTGCAACGGCCTGATCTGGCGGGCCGGTTTGGCACGGCCGACTTCATCGCGCTGGATCGCCGTCGAGCGGCAGGCGATGGCAGCGTGGTTTCCCTGGAGCGGGTGCTGATTCCGGCCTGCGACGGCCTGGAAAATCTGCCTCGCGACGGGCTAATAGAAGATTCACTGACGGTCACGCTGGCCGCCCACGGCTATGTTGGCGATCGCGGCGATCAATGGATCGGCGCCGAGCCCCTGAGCAACGACGACGCGGCGCTGATGCTGCGACAACCGGGCTCGGTATTTCTCAAGGCGACGCGCACCACGTTCGATCGCCGCGAGCGTTTCATGGAGCACGTAGAGAGTCTTCTGGACCCCGTGCATTTTCGTCTGCATCTGGCTTTTGGATCACCCACATGACTGCACTGATCGACACCCGCGACCGGGGCCTGGGCGCTTTCTACGGACTGGCGCTGGGCGACGCGTTGGGCATGCCGACGCAGTCCCTCAGTCGCGAACAGATCCGGCAGCGATTCGGCCGCATTACCACCTTACAAGCCGCTGGTGCCGATCAGCCGATTGCGCCGAACATGGCCGCCGGGTCGATCACCGATGACACCGAGCAGGCGGTGCTGGTAGCCGAATTGCTGGTGGCCGGAGGTGGGCGCATCGAACCCTCGGATCTGGCACAGAGCCTGATCGACTGGGAAGCGGTGATGCAGGCCAAGGGTTCGCAGGACCTGCTGGGTCCCTCGACCAAACGCGCCATCGAAATGATTCTGGCCGGGCACAGTCCTGAAGAATCCGGGCGTTTTGGCACCACCAATGGCGCCGCCATGCGCATTACGCCGGTCGGCATTGCCTTCGATGTGCGCGAAGAGGCGCCCTTCATCGAGGCGGTCAAGCAGGCTTGCCAGGTTACCCACAACACCAATCTCGGCATCTCCAGCGCGGCCGCGGTTGCGGCGGTTGTCTCGGCGGGCATCAGCGGTGCCAGTCTCGGCGAAGCCCTGGATGTCGGCGCGCGCATCGCCCAGCAAGCAGAGCTATTCGGCTACTGGATCGCCGGCGGGCGCATTGCCGCTCGTATCCATTGGGCTAAACAGCTGTGTGCCGAATGCGGCAATGAACAGCTGCCCGGATTGATTTATGACGTGATCGGCACGTCCGTCGCGTCCCAGGAATCGGTGGTCGCCGCATTCGCCGTGGCGCATCAAGTGGCTCGCGGGCAATTGTCGGCATTCGATGCGCTGTGCATGGCCGCGAGCCTGGGCGGCGACACCGATACCATCGCTGCCATTCTCGGGGCAATGCTCGGTGCCTGCGAAGGCATGGGCGCCTGGCCCGGGCCCCTGATCACACAGATTCAGACCGTGAACGGACTCGACCTTCGTCCCGTGGTCGAGCAGTTGCTGTCCCTGCGCGGGGTCTGATCCGACCGACGTCAGCCCGTATAAAGAACAAGACCTACCTCGCGGCTCTATGCAGCGGCGAGTCAGGGCTTTTGCAGCCTGCAGAAGCCCACGCTGACATGGACGTCGTTTGCTTTGCGCACTGCCCACAACCAGAACAAATGGCACAGGAGCATTCCCATGACGTCATCCAACGCCGCTCAAGGCGCAGGTCAGCTTGAAACACGCGGCATCGAACCGGTTCCGGAAAACGAGTGCAACGGCCACCCGCTGCAGCTCTTTTGGGTGTGGTTTGCGGCCAATATCAGCATCCTCGGTCTGCCGCTGGGTGCGACACTCGTGGCCTTTCGCGGGCTTTCGATCTGGCAGGCGATCATCGTGGCGATCCTTGGCGCAGCCGGTTCGTTTGCGGTGGTCGGGGTCATCTCCATCGCGGGTCGGCGGGGCAGGGCGCCGAGTCTTACGCTGTCGCGGGCGATTTTCGGGGTGCGCGGGAACATCGGTCCGACCATCGTTTCGCTGATGTCGCGCCTGGGTTGGGAAACCGTGAACACCGCGACCGCCGCTTTCGTACTGCTGTCGCTGTGCTCGATCCTCTTTGCCACGCCGGTGGAGGCCAAGAGCGCGCCGGGCCTGACCCTCGTGTTCATCGCCATTTTCGTGCTGATGACGCTGACCGTTTCCGGCCTCGGCCACGCCACCTTGCTGGTCATCCAGAAATGGGCGACGTACATCTTTGGCGCGTTAAACGTCATCGTCGGCGGTTTCCTGATCGCGCACATCGACTGGGCCGCCGTGTTTAATGCGGCGCCTGCACCGGTAAGCGCAATGATCATCGGCATCGGCACCATGGCCGCCGGCACGGGCATCGGCTGGGCCAACGCGGGGGCCGACATGTCGCGTTATCAGCATCGCAGCGTTAAGGCCACGCGGCTGGTGGCGTCGGCCGCTTTCGGCGCGGGCATTCCGCTGGTGTTGCTGATTACCCTGGGTGGGCTGCTGTCGGTAGGCAATGACCACCTGGCGTCCGCCACGGATCCGATCATCGCGATCCGCGAGCTGCTGCCGACCTGGATGGCCGTGCCGTACCTGATCACGGCGTTCGGCGGGCTGCTGCTCTCCAACAACCTGTCGGTGTACTCGGCGGGCCTGACCACGCTGACGCTGGGCCTGAAGATCAAGCGCGTGCACGCGGTGATCGTCGACATCGTGGCGATCTTCGCCGGCTCGATTTATTTCATGCTGATCGCCGACAGTTTTTACGGCCCGTTCATTACCTTCATTTCCATGCTTGCCGTGCCGATCACCGCGTGGGTGGGGATATTCATCGTTGACCTGATGCATCGCCACTACTACTCACCGGCGGACTTGATGGACGTTTCGCCGCGCAGCGCCTATTGGTATCGCGGCGGCATCGAGTGGCGTGCGCTCGGTGCGTGGGCCCTGGCCATCGTGCTGGGGTACAGCTTCACCACTGTCGCGACCACGCCGGAGAACGTGATATTCAAAGGTTTGCTGTCGGACTCATGGTTGGGCCATAACGGACTGGGCTGGATCGTCACCTTCCTGGTGGCGGGCGGTGTTTATGCGTTGCTGGGCGGCGCCCGTGACCGTCGCGTTGTTGCCGAAGAGGTTGTTCATGCCCGCTAGATTGCTCTACACCGGCCAGGTCGTGGTCGATCTGGTCATGGCGCTGGATACGTTGCCTCGCTCCGGCGGCGATGTGCTCGCCCGCTCGGCCGCCTTCGAAACCGGCGGCGGATTCAACGTGATGGCCGCCGCACGACGCAGTGGCATGCCAACGCTGTATCTCGGTCGGCACGGCGCGGGGCGTTTCGGCGATCTGGCGCGGCAGGCCATGGCGGCAGAAGGCATCGATATCGCGTCAGCGGCGGCGACGGGTCAGGACACGGGCCTGTCGGTGGCGCTCATCGAGCCTTCGGCCGAGCGCTCGTTCATTTCGTACGTGGGTGCCGAGGGCGGTTTGTCGGCTGACGATCTGCGGGGCGTCGAGGTGCAGCCTGAGGATTACGTGTTCGTCAGCGGCTACAGCTTGCTGCACGAAGCCAAGGTGTCGACGCTGCTGGATTGGCTCGCGCAGTTGCCGGCAGGGGCGGGCGTGGTGTTCGATCCGGGGCCGCTGATCGATTCGCCGGAGGCGTCCGGCATGCAGACGGTGTTGCCCTTGATCACGCTGTGGACCAGCAATGCCGAGGAGGCGCTGCGCTTCACCGGTTGCGAGAGGATCGAAGCGGCCCTCGACAGACTGGCGCACTGGGTGCGCGACGACGCGTTATTGGTGGTACGTGATGGACCGAATGGCTGCTGGATCCGCGAGCGCTCCGTGACCCGACACGTGAGTGGCTTCCCGGTGATGGCCATCGACACCAACGGCGCCGGCGATGCCCATGCGGGGGTGTTGCTGGCCGGGCTGGCGTCAGGGCTTTCAGCATCGCACGCAGCATTGCGCGCCAATGCGGCCGCAGCCATCGCCGTCACCCGCTGGGGCCCGGCGACTGCACCGACAGCGGCAGAAGTGGATGAGCTCGTTTGCAGTACTGACGTGTTGGGCTAGGCGCAAGCATTCACCCCAACCCGTACTTCTTCACCTTGTCGAACAATGTGGTCTTGGCCATGCCCAGTTCCTGGCTGGCCTGGCTGAGGTTCCCGCCGCTGCGCTGCAACGCCTCACCCAACAGGTTCTTCTCGAACGCCTCCACAGCTTCAGCGAAATCCAGACTATGAGTGGCGACTTCCGCACCGGCGGTCTTGAACGCCGGCAGGCCTAATGCATAACGCTCGGCGACGTTGCGCAGCTCGCGCACATTGCCCGGCCAGTCATGGGCCAGCAGCACCGAGCGGGTCTGAGCGTCCAGCTGTGGCGCTTCACGGTCGAAGCGCAGCGAAGACTGCTGCAGAAAGTGTTCGAACAACTGCAGGATGTCCTCGCGGCGCTCGCGCAAGGGCGGCAGTTCGAGGGTGACCACGTTCAACCGGTAATACAGGTCGCTGCGAAACTGGCCCGCTTTGCTCAACGCATTGAGCTCCGACTTGGTTGCCGCGATCACCCGGCAGTCCACCGCTACGCTCTGGTTCGAACCCAGTCGCTCCAGCGTGCGCTCCTGCAATACCCGCAGCAGTTTGATCTGCAGGTTGATCGGCATGCTTTCCACTTCGTCGAGAAACAGGGTGCCGTTGTGAGCGTGTTCGATCTTGCCGATGCGGCGTTTGCCGGCGCCGGTGAAGGCGTTGGCCTCGTGACCGAAGATCTCGCTCTCGAACAGGCTTTCCGGCAGTCCTCCGCAGTTCAGCGCGACAAACTGGTGGTCATGGCGACGGCTGAAGTCATGCAGGCAGCGGGCTACGAGTTCCTTGCCGGTGCCGGTTTCACCTTCGATCAGCACGTTGGCCGAGGTGTCCGCGACGTTTGCAATCAGCGCGCGCAGGTTCTGCATCGCCTGGGAACGGCCAATGATCTTCCCTTCTAGCGAGTCGCGCTCGGCCAGTTGGCGACGCAGCGACCAGACTTCCCGGGCCAGCCCGCGTTGCTCCAGGGCGCGGCGAGCGGCGTCGACCAGGCGTTCGGGAGAGAAGGGCTTTTCCATGAAATCGTAGGCGCCATCGCGCATCGCACCGACCGCCATCGACACGTCACCGTGGCCGGTGATCAGCACCACGGGCAGGGTTCGATCGCGCTCTTTCAGGCGCTTGAGCAGCTCGAGCCCGTCCATGCCCGGCAGGCGAATGTCACTGATGACGATGCCGGCGAAGTTCTCATTCACCAAGGCCAGCGCTTCCTCGGCGCTGCCCACGCCCTGGCTGTGAATGTCTTCCAGCGCCAGCGCCTGTTGGCAGCCGAGCAGGACATGCGGGTCGTCTTCGACGATGAGGACCGTCAGATCAGTGTTCATGGTGTATTCCAGTACGACAGCGTTGCGTTGATCGCGAGGGGTTCCCGTGGCCGAAGTGCGCAATCCTGTAGGAGCACGCGTGCCCGCGAAAGCGATGTGTCAGGTGTTAACAAGGTGACTGCCCCTCTGCTTTCGCGAGCAAGCTCGCTTCCCCAGAGACCGGGAATGGTTTGATATCTCATACACCCGCCGCCCCGCGATCAACCAGAGGCAACACCAGCACAAACATTGTGCCGCCCTCGGCCGGGTCTTCAGCGTTGAGTGTGCCGCCGGCGGCCGTGGCCAGGCTGGCGGATAGCGTCAGCCCGAGCCCGAGGCCCTGCTCACCGGGCTTGGTGGTGAAAAACGGCTCGAACAGATGCTTGCGCGCTTCGGCGTCGATACCGTGGCCATTGTCCCGCACACGCAACCGATAGCGGCCTTCGAACACCTCACCTTCCAGCCACAGCGTCGGCAACGGCTGCGCTTGCATGGCGTCCAGCGCGTTGCCGATCAGGTTGACCAGAATCTGCTCAAGCCGGGTCTGGTCAATCGCCAACTCAACGTCGTCGATCTGCTGATGCAACTCCAGCGACGCATTGTCCAGACGCGCCGCGAGCAACTGCAGTGCAGCCTCGACGGCCTTGCTCAGCGACGCCTGACCTTTGTCTTCTCCACGCCGGGCGAAGGCGCGCAGGCTGGCGGTGATGCGGCCCATGCGATCCACCAGATCGTTAATGGTGCGCAGGTTCGCACTCGCCGTGTCCAGCGCGCCCCGTTCGAGAAACCGAACGGTGTTGCCCGACAACGTGCGCAGCGCGGCCAGTGGCTGATTCAGCTCATGGGCAATGCTGGTGGACATCTGGCCGATGGCCGCGAGTTTGCCGGCCTGGATCAATTCATCCTGGGCCTGGCGCAGGGTTTCTTCGGCCTGGCGACGTTCGCGAATCTGGCCCTTCAGGCGTTCGTTGCTGGCACGCAGGTCGGCGGTGCGGTCGGTGATGCGCCGTTCCAGTTCGTTGTTCGCCTGCTCCAGCGCCTCACGTGCGGCGAGGCGGGTGGAAATCACCTTGCGCCGCTCGTTCCAGGCGATCAGCAGAAACGCCACCAGCGCACAGGCGACGGCGACCAGCATGCCCTGATTGGCGGCTTCCCGGCGCAGGTCTTCCAGCGGCGTCAGCAGGGTCAGGTGCCAGGGCGTGTCAGCCAGTTCTCGGGTCTGCGCCAGATAACTCACCACTGTGTGCTCATGGTCGACGCTGGTGTTGGCCGGAAAGGTCAGCTTCTCGACCCCGTCGGCGATCGATTCACGCTCCAGCGGCACCAGTTCGTTGAGCGGCCACCAGTAATACTGCAGGCTGCGCGCCAGCCGCTCCTTGATCTCGGCGGTCAGCGGGCGGACTGATTTCAGCCGTCGCGCAGGGTCGCTGGAGAGGATGATGATGCCGTTCTCGTCGCTGACAAACGCCTCAAGACGCGCGCGCTGCCAGCGTTCTTCCAGCGCTTCGAGCCGGACCTTGATCACCGCGACGCCGATGATCTTGCCTTTCTCTTCCAGCCCGTGGGCCAGGTAATAACCCGGTTCGCCGGTGGTGCTGCCGATGCCGTAGAAGCGGCCGGGCAGACCGCGAATCGCGTCCTGATAATAGGCGCGAAAGGACAGGTCTTCACCCAGGTAACTGTCGGCATCGCGCCAGTTGCTGGTGGCCAGCACCCGGCCGGTGGTGTCCAGCACATAGATGGCCCGACTGCGGCTGCGCCGGTTCAGGCCTTCGAGATAATCGTTGACCTTGGCGCGCAACTCCGCAGACGGATTGTTGAGCAGGTCGGACACATTGGATTCCAGCTCCAGCACGCTGGGCAGGTAGTTGTACTTGTTGATCTCGCTCTCGACGGTGCGCGCGTGCAGCTCCAACTGACGCTGACCGTTTTCACCCAGCGCCTTGATGGCGTTTTTCTCGCTGTACAAATACGTGACGTAACCCAGCGCAATCATCACCAGAATGATCAGCGGCGGCACGAACAGATGGCGAATCAGTCGGGGTTTCACGGCGAGTGATGGCGGCGCGGCGCGGTAGAGAGGGGGGTCGCATTTCATCACAGTCGTCCTGGACCGGCCAGCCGCCCGTTTCATCCTGGATGAGCGAGCGGCCGGTGGTTTTTGCGCCCTCGAAGGGCTATTGCTTTTAGTGCTGCAGGATTTTGTTGAGGAATTGCTGAGCCCGCTCAGAACGCGCGTTGACGTCGCCGAAGAACTCTTCCTTCTCGCAGTCTTCGACGATCTGACCCTTGTCCATGAAGATCACGCGATCGGCCACTTTGCGGGCGAAGCCCATTTCGTGGGTCACGCACATCATGGTCATGCCTTCATGGGCCAGTTGCACCATCACGTCGAGCACTTCGTTGACCATCTCCGGGTCGAGCGCGGAGGTCGGTTCGTCGAACAGCATGACCACCGGGTCCATGGCCAATGCGCGGGCAATCGCCACACGCTGTTGCTGACCGCCCGAGAGTTGCCCCGGATGCTTGTGGGCATGGGCCGACAGGCCGACACGTTCGAGCAATTGCAGGCCTTTTTTGGTGGCTTCCTCCTTGCTTCGTCCCAGCACCTTGATCTGCGCAATGGTCAGGTTTTCGGTGATGGTCAGGTGCGGGAACAGCTCGAAATGCTGGAACACCATGCCGACGCGCGAGCGCAGTTTCGGCAAATTGGTTTTCGGGTCAGCGATCGAGGTGCCATCGACGACGATGTCGCCTTTCTGAAACGGCTCCAGCGCGTTGACGCACTTGATCAGCGTGGACTTGCCCGAGCCCGACGGGCCGCAGACCACAATCACTTCGCCTTTTTTGACCTCAGTGCTGCAATCGGTCAGCACCTGGAAGTCCCCATACCACTTGTTGATATTTTTGATGGAAATCATACGGCTAACCTTTTTTGCATGAACTTGACCAGGCGCGACGCGGCGAAGCTGATCGTGAAGTACACCAGACCGGCGACAATCAGGAACTCGTTGGAGCGCCCGATGATGTCGCCGCTGGAGCGTGCCGAGTTGAGGAAGTCGACCAGACCGACCGTGTAGACCAGCGAGGTGTCCTGAAACAGGATGATGCTCTGCTGCAACAGCAGCGGGGTCATCTTGCGGAACGCCTGGGGCAGGATGATCAGGCGCATCATCTGGCCGTAGGTCATGCCCAGCGCTTGAGCCGCGCCCATCTGGCCGCGGGAAATCGACTGCACGCCGGCCCGCACGATTTCACAGAAGTAGGCCGCCTCGAACATCATGAACGCCACGACGCAGGAGGTGAACGCGCCGATCGGTGTGTCTTCGCCGGTGATCCAGCGCAGCACGAACGGCACCGCCAGGTAGAACCAGGTGATGACCAGCAGCAGCGGAATCGAACGGAAATAGTTGACGTAGGCGCCGGCAACACGTGACGCCAGCTTGTTCGACGACAACCGCATCAGCGCCAGAATCGTGCCGATGATGAGGCCGCCCACGATGCCCATGGCCATCAACTGCAGCGTCATGAGCATGCCGTTCCACATGCCCGGAATGGCGGGAATCACTCCAGAGAAGTCCATTATTTACCTCCCACGGAGATCAGGCCCGGCACCGCTACTTTCTTCTCGATCAGACGCATGAGCAGCATCAGGCTCATGTTCAGGGTGAAGTAGATCAGCGTCGCCAGGGTGAAGGCTTCGAACAGGTTCGCGGAAAACTCGGCGGTCTGTTTGGTCTGCGCAAGCAACTCCATCAGGCCGATCAGCGACGCCACGGACGAGTTCTTGAACACGTTGAGGAATTCGGAGGTGAGCGGTGGAATGATGATCCGGTACGCCTGGGGCAGCAGCACGTTCCAGTAGATCTGCGGCAGCTTGAAACCCATGGCGCGCGCGGCAGATTCCTGCCCCACCGGCAACGCCTGAATACCGGTGCGCACCTGTTCGCAGACACGCGCGGCGGTGAACAGGCCCAGGCACACGACAACGCTCAGGAACGCCGAGGTGGTCGGATTGAGGTCTTGCTTGTACCACTCCTGCAGGTTCTCGGGCAGCAGATCCGGCACCAGGAAGTACCAGATGAACAGCTGCACCAGCAGTGGCACGTTACGGAAAATTTCCACGTAAATCGCGGCGATTGAAGAAACGATGCGGTTTGGCACCGTGCGCATCACACCGAGCACCGAGCCCAGCAGCAACGCAATGATCCAGGCAACGACGGCAATGGCGATGGTCCAGCCCAGCCCGGTGATGTACCAGTCCAGATAGGTTTCGCTGCCGACGCCCGTGGACTTGAAGAACACGCCCCAGTCCCAGTTGTAGTTCATCAGGGTCTCCCCTCTTATCGATCGTTATGCACGCACGCGCCAGGTAGCGGCTTCCGGAAACGCAGGGCGTCTCCGGAAGTCAGGCTTTTCAGGTTTTCAGAATGGCGGAGCGAAGGACTCAGGCCTTCTTGTCCGGCGCCGGCTTGTCGTTCGGGTTGGCGATCAGCGCTTTGAGCTGTTCGCTCATCGGGAACATCAGGTTCAGGCCTTTTGGCGGAATCGGCTGGGTGAACCACTTGTCGTAGATCTTGTTGATCTCGCCCGATTTGTAGGTCGCAACGATGGCGTCATCGACGGCTTTCTTGAACGCAGGGTCTTCCTTGCGCACCATGCAGCCGTAGATTTCGTAGGACTGAGGCGTACCGGTAACGGCCCAGTCGGTCGGCTTCTTGGCCTTGGCCATTTCGCCGGCGAGCAGGGCATCGTCCATCATGAAGGCGACGGCGCGGCCCGATTCCAGCATTTGGAACGACTCGCCGTGGTCCTTGGCCGAGATCACGTTCATGCCCATCTGCTTGTCGGCGTTCATCGCCTTGAGGATGCGCTCGGACGTGGTGCCCGCCGTGGTCACGACGTTCTTGCCTTTGAGGTCATCGAAGTCTTTGTAGGACGAATCAGCCTTGCTCAGCAGACGTGTGCCGATTTCGAAGATGCCGACGGAGAAGTCGACTTGCTGGGCGCGCTCGGCGTTGTTGGTGGTCGAACCGCACTCAACGTCGACGGTACCGTTCTGCACCAGCGGGATACGGGTCTGGGAAGTGACCAGGTTGTACTTGACCTTCAGATCAGGCATGTCCAGGTCTTTCTTGATCGCTTCGACGATCTTCAGCTGGATGTCAGCGGAGTAGCCCACTGGCACGCCGGAAGCGTCAGCGATGTAGGAAAAAGGAATGGAGGAGTCGCGGTGACCGAGGGTGATGGTGCCGGACTCTTTGATTTTCTTCAGAGTGCCGGTCAGTTCGGCGGCGAAAACAGGGGTGGTGATCAAAGCGGCAGCAATGGCTGCGCCCAGGATGTGGGGAACGATACGCATCTGGTTTTCCTCGACATTGTTTTTTTTATTGGCCGGTGTTGGACGGCCCTATCGTTTCAGAGCGCTTCAACGGCGGCCCAGTCAGGCGACACGCTACATCGAAGCAATCGTGCAGGAGTGTAGAGCATGAGTCATGCCAGAGATGTGGCCGAGGCTAAGCGTATGAAAGCGCTGTATATTTACGAAGAAGGGATGTGTGAGGCGCGATTCGACCGTCCGGGATTCCGAACTGGGCGGGGGAGAGTGTTCGGGAATCCGAATGAGGCTGTGGCTTGAGGCACCTGTAGGCGCGCGCTTGCCCGCGAAAGCGTCGTGCCAGTCAACGTCTCCATCAACTGACTCAACGCCATCGCGGGCAAGCGCGCTCGTACAGGAGATCAGTACATCCCAATCAGGCTGTGAGGGGCGCGGTGACGACCATCAGGTCAATGGGGTTAATGCTGCCCGCCACTTTATCCAGGTACGCCTGGACCTTCAGTTGCTCTTCCTCAGTGGTGAACAAGCCAAGCTTGGTCCGGCGCCACAGGATGTCCTCTGCCTTGGTCGCCCATTCCTCGCTGCACAGGTAATCCACTTCGCGGCTGTAGAGGCCACCGCCCAAGTGCTCGCCCATTTCGCTCAGCGTCTGGACGCCCTCGACGATGCGCCAGCTGCGTGAGCCATAGGTAATGGCCCAACGCTTGGCGATCTCTGCCGGCAGCCAGGTGCAACGCTGTTGCAGCTCGGCGGCCAACGCCTCGGGCGAGGTCATGTTTTCACCGCCTGGCAAGCTGGCTTTTGCGGTCCAGCTTGGCTTCATCTGCGGGAAGAACGGCGCCAGTTGCTGCATTGCCGATTCCGCCAATTTGCGGTAAGTCGTCAGCTTGCCGCCGAATACGGAAAGGATCGGCGCCTCTTGCGCACTCCCCGACAGCGACAAGGTGTAGTCACGGGTAATCGCCGACGGGTTGTCCGACTCGTCATTGCACAGCGGACGTACGCCTGACCACGTGCTCAAAATGTCGGCGCGGCTGAGTTGCTTCTTGAAGTGATCGTTGACGATCTTCAGCAGGTAATCGGTCTCGCCTTCGGTGATCGCTACTTTCCCCGGATCGCCGGAATATTCGCGGTCGGTCGTACCGATGATGGTGAAGCGTTCCAGATACGGAATGGCAAACACGATGCGCTGATCTTCGTTCTGCAGAATGAACGCGTTTTCGCCTTCGTACAGTTTTGGCACGATCAAATGGCTGCCCTGAATCAGGCGAATGCCGTACTGCGATTCAAGCTTGAGGTCTTCACGAATGAACTTGGCGACCCACGGACCGGCTGCGTTGACCAGCGCTCTGGCGCGAATGGAAAACAGGCTGCCGTCCGCACGCTCCATGTTCATGTGCCACAGACCGCCGCTGCGACGGGCGCCCAGGCAGCGGGTCTGCGTGTGAATGTGCGCGCCTTTTTCACGGGCGGCCATGGCGTTCAGGACGACCAGACGCGCATCGTCAACCCAGCAATCGGAGTATTCAAAGCCCTTGGTGATCGAACTGTTCAGCGGGCTGTTGGCGCCAAAGCGGATGGTCTTGGACGCTGCCAGCTTCTCGCGCTTGCCAAGGTGGTCATACAGGAACAGCCCGGCGCGGATCATCCACGCAGGGCGCAGGTGCGGACGATGAGGCAACACGAAACGCATCGGTTTGACGATGTGCGGCGCTTTTTCCAGCAGCACTTCCCGTTCGGCCAACGCTTCGCGCACCAGACGGAATTCGTAATGTTCCAGATAGCGCAGGCCACCGTGGATCAGCTTGCTACTGGCCGAAGACGTATGGCTGGCGAGGTCGTCCTTCTCGCAAAGAAAGACCGAAAGGCCCCGGCCCGATGCGTCTGCCGCGATGCCAACACCGTTGATGCCACCACCTATCACGGCAACGTCATAGACCTCGGAAAGGGGTGGGGTGGGCAAACTGGACTGGGCCATCGGGGCCTCCTGAGTGTTCGATCGCGTTCGAATATTGCGCCACAGAGCGGCCGAATTCGAACATTTATGTTCATTTCCGAAAATAGTAGCGCAATAAGCCGAACACAGCCACTCAGTATTCATTGAAAATACTGATGGGAGGGAAGGGAAAGGAACAAAAGCGAACATCGGAGGTGAGCGAGCGCTACCTTCAGCGTGACCGTGCTTCGCACTGCGTGTTGGCGTGCTCGCTCATGGATCGGGGGTTACACCACTTCCAGTCGAATCTTGTTCTGCGTCAGCAGTTGCGCCAGCGCGGGCACCGGCGTCTGATCCGTCACCAGGCAGTCGATCAGCGTGATCGGTCCCAGTCGAACCATCGCGTTTCGGCCGAACTTGCTGGAGTCCGCTGCCAGAATCACCTGACGCGCGTTGGCGATGATCGCTTGGGAAACGCGCACTTCCTGATAATCGAAATCCAGCAGACTGCCGTCCTCGTCGATACCGCTGATGCCCACCAAGGCGAAATCGACCTTGAACTGGGTGATGAAATCCACACTCGCCTGACCGACCACGCCGCCATCCCGGCGCACGTTGCCGCCCGCCAAAAGCACTTCGAAGTCGTCCTTGCCGCTGAGAATCGACGCGACATGCAGGTTGTTGGTAATGATCTTCAAGTGGTTGTGGTTGAGCAGCGCGCGGGCGATGGATTCAGTGGTGGTGCCGATGTTGATGAACAGCGACGCGTGATCCGGGATCTGCGCGGCGATGGCCTCGGCGATGCGTTGCTTTTCATCGCGCATCTGATCGGCACGCATGGCGTAGGCCGTGTTTTCAATGCTGGAGTCGTACGCCGCGCCGCCATGGTAGCGACGCAGGAGATTCATTTCCGCGAGCTGATTGATGTCGCGGCGGATGGTTTGCGGGGTCACGACGAACAGCTGCGCCATTTCCTCGATGCTGACGTAGCCGCGCTCACGGACCAGCTCGAGGATCTGCTGTTGACGGGGTGGCAGATTCATTTTTTATCCTTCGGGCACGGGCGCCCATGATGCCGCAGGCAGCCATGACCTGTCAGCCGGAAAAAATTGCCTCTGCCGCTCCTTTCAGAGCCGCGCTTATTCGACCTCTTCGTGGGGTTCCCAGTCGCGCGTACGGTCCACCGCCTTGCGCCAGCCGGCGTAGAGTTTTTCCTTCTCGGCGTCATCGCACTGCGGCTCGAACTTGCGCTCGATGACTGCTTTGCCCTTCAGCTCGTCCAGGCCGCTCCAGAACCCGATCGCGAGACCTGCCAGATACGCGGCACCCAGTGCGGTGGTTTCGCGCATTTTCGGGCGCTCCACCGGCGTGCCGAGAATGTCGGCCTGGAACTGCATGAGGAAGTTGTTCGCCACTGCGCCGCCGTCAACGCGAAGGGCCTTGAGCGGCTCGCCGGCATCCTGTTGCATGGCGTCGAGCACGTCACGGGTCTGGTAGGCGATGGACTCCAGCGCGGCACGAATGATGTGGTCGACCTTGACGCCACGGGTCAGGCCGAACAAGGCGCCGCGTGCATACGGGTCCCAGTAGGGCGCGCCCAGGCCGGTGAAGGCCGGCACCAGATAAACACCATTGCTGTTCTTCACCTTGGTGGCGAAGTATTCAGTGTCCATGGAGTCGTTGACGATTTTCAGCTCATCGCGCAGCCACTGCACGGTGGAGCCGCCGTTGAACACAGCGCCCTCCAGCGCATACGCCACTTCACCGCGGGGACCGCAGCCGATGGTGGTGAGCATGCCGTGGCTGGATTTGACCGCCTTCTTGCCCGTATTCATCAGCAGGAAGCAGCCCGTGCCGTAGGTGTTCTTCGCCTGACCCGGCTCCACGCACATCTGGCCGAACAGCGCCGATTGCTGATCGCCGGCGATCCCGGCGATGGGGATGCCGCTTTTGCTGTGGCCATAGACTTCGGATGACGACTTGACCTCCGGCAACATCTCCCGGGGCACGTCGAGCACGTCGAGCATGCGCTGATCCCACTCCAGCGTATGGATGTTGAACATCATCGTGCGCGAGGCGTTGGTGTAGTCGGTGACGTGCACCTTGCCGCCGGTAAACTTCCAGATCAGCCAGCTATCGACGGTGCCGAACAGCAGCTCGCCACGGCGGGCGCGCTCGCGGCTGCCCTCAACGTGGTCAAGAATCCACTTCAGTTTGCTGCCGGAAAAGTACGGGTCGATGACCAGGCCGGTGGTGTCGCGGATGTAGTCTTCCAGACCGTCACGCTTGAGTTGCTGGCAGATCTCGGTGCTGCGGCGGCATTGCCAGACCACAGCATTGTAGATCGGCCGGCCGGTGTCCTTTTCCCAGACCACCGTGGTTTCGCGCTGGTTAGTGATACCGATCGCCGCGATCTGGTTGTGATGCAGGTTGGCCTGGGCGAGCACCTTGGTCATGCACGCGGTCTGGGTCGCGAAGATCTCCATCGGATCGTGCTCGACCCAGCCAGGCTGGGGATAATGCTGAACGAACTCACTCTGGGCGCTGCTGACCACGTTGGCGTCGCGGTCAAAAATGATGGCGCGGGAGCTGGTGGTGCCTTGATCCAGAGCGATGATGTAATTCTTATTTTCGGTGTCGGTCATGGTGAATGCCTGGTGATGTAGCGAGTTTCCGGAAACGGCCGTCCGTTTTGTTGCCTGTGCGAGGTGCCTTTGCGCACTGAATACCGGGATGGCGTCTAGGAAGCAAGCGGGATATTCGTATTCGAAAAAATATAGACGTAAACGAACCTTGTCAAAGGTCGAAAGCGAACGTTACCGATGAATGTTCCAAGACGCCGATATTAGTGGATAAGTCCTTCTTGAATGCAGGCATTTCGATAACCGATGGCCTAAAGTATCGTCAGCAAAAGAGAAAGTATCTGGCTGTCTGGAGTGCTGCATGACCCCTGCATTGGATTTACTGAAAAAGGTTCGCGCCGAACATCGCGTCCACAGTTACGAGCACGATCCCAAAGCCGCCTCCTATGGCCTGGAGGCGGCAGAGAAGCTCGATCTGGCCCCCGCTCAGGTGTTCAAAACCCTGCTGGCCAGCACCGAAAAAGGCGAGCTGCTGGTGGCCGTCGTCCCCGTCGTGGGCTCGCTGGACCTGAAAGCCCTGGCCCATGCCGCAGGCGCGAAGAAGGCCGAAATGGCTGACCCGGGCGCCGCCCAGCGCGCCACCGGCTATTTACTGGGCGGGATCAGCCCGCTCGGGCAGAAGAAGAGGCTGCGCACCTTCATCGATGAGTCCGCTCAACCGTTCGCGACGATTTTTGTCAGCGCAGGTCGGCGCGGGCTTGAAGTCGAGCTGCCCGCCGCTGTACTTGCACAGCACACCGGTGCGACCTTTGCCCGGATTGGCCGGGAATGATTCGTCGGATTCGTCAGAAATGCCTGACCCTTTCAAGCGGCGAAACTGGCCGCAGAACCGCAGCACCCGAACAGGGTTGCCGCGTCTATTCACTCGGGGATGCCTTCCATGCAGCTTGAATTCCATCAGGTCGATGCCTTCACCGACCGCCCGTTCTCAGGCAACCCGGCAATGGTCTACCGCCTTGACGCCTGGCTTTCCGACCAATTGATGCAGCAAATCGCTTCGGAGCACAATTTGTCGGAGACCGCCTTTCTGGTCCGTGAAGCCCCGGGCTGGCACATACGCTGGTTCACCCCGACCCATGAAGTGCCGTTGTGCGGTCATGCGACCCTCGCCAGCGCCTTTGTGCTGTTCGAGAAGTACGGCGAGAAGGCCGAGGTTATTCACTTCATCGGCAAATCCGGGCCGTTGAGTGTGAGCCGTGAGAGCAATCGGCTGGTTCTGGACTTTCCGTCGATGCCGCCCGCCGAGCAGGGTGTGACAGTGGAAATCGAGCGCGCTCTCGGGACTGCCGTGGTCGACGTGCTGAGTGCGGCGGAATTGCTTGTGGTGCTGGAGTCCGAGCAGGCTGTTCGCGATTGCAAACCCGACTTTGCCGCCATCGCGCGGTTGCCGTGGCCTGGGGTGATCGTGACCGCCAAGGGTGACGGCGAACGCTACGATTTTGTCTCGCGCTACTTTGCGCCGGGGATCGGCATCAATGAAGACCCGGTCACCGGCTCGACGCACTGCAGCCTGATTCCCTACTGGTCGGCCCGTCTCAACAAATTCAGCTTGACCGGTTATCAGGCGTCGGCGCGGGGAGGGGAGCTGTTCTGCCGGCTGGAGGGTGAGCGCGTGAAGATTGGCGGGCACGCGACGCTGGTGGCCAGCGGCGCGTTGATACTCGGATAGTGATACGGGGCTGAAGGTGCCTGATCGAGAATGCCAGACCTTCAAACCTTCAAACCTTCAAACCTTCAGACCTTCAGACCGTCACGTCCCGATGCACCGGAACGCTGCCCGAGGATGGAAAGAGCACCAGATGCTCGGCTGACACGTTGATGCCGACCTCATCCCCTGCGCGCAGATCCACATGGCTGGGGAATAACGCTTCCAGCTGCGTGCCGGTCGGCAGCTGCAGGCGATACAACGTGGCCGCGCCCTGGAACGTCAGGCCCGCAACCCGGGCCTTGATCGGGCTGTCGGGCGCATAAACGATGTCGTCAGGGCGCAGCAGCACATCCATCGGGGTACCGCGCGCGCCGGCGTAGGCACGATTACCTTGCAGTACACCCAACTCGGTCTGCACCGATTCGGCATCGATCATTGTCCCGCGAATGAAATAACCCTGACCGACGAAACTGGCGACATAGGGCGTCGCCGGCTCGTGATAGAGGTTGTAGGGCGTATCCCACTGCTCCAGCCGACCGTCCTTGAACACGCCGACGTGATCGCTCACGGCAAAGGCCTCTTCCTGGTCGTGGGTCACCAGAATCGCGCTGGTGCCACGGGCTTTGAGAATGTCGCGCACCTCGTGGCTCAGGCGCCGACGCAACTCGCCATCCAGGTTTGAAAACGGCTCATCGAGCAGCAGCAGTTGCGGCTCCGGCGCGAGTGCGCGGGCCAGCGCCACTCGTTGCTGCTGTCCACCGGAAAGCTCATGGGGATGACGCGTGCCCAGCGCACCGAGATTGACCAGCTCCAGCATTTCCTGAACCACCTGCTTCTGGCGCGGGTGATTGCGGATGCCGAAGGCGATGTTGTCTGCGACGGTGAGGTGCGGAAACAGGGCGTAGTCCTGAAACACCATGCCGATCCGGCGCTTCTCCGGGGCCAGGGTAAAGCCGGCCCGGGAGATGACGTCGCCCGCCAGCGTGATCTCGCCTTCGTGCACCGGCTCGAAGCCGGCGATGGCGCGCAAAGTGGTGGTCTTGCCGCAGCCGGACGAACCCAGCAGGCACCCGATGTCGCCAGCATTCAAATGCAGATTGAGGTTCTGCACCACCCGTTGGTCCTGATAACCACAGGCGAGGTTATGCAGGGTCAGCAGCAGGGGCTGACTCATGGGGCAGCGAAGGCCGGAGCCACGAGGAATTCAAGCAGGGCTTTCTGCGCATGCAGCCGGTTCTCCGCCTGATCCCACGCCACCGAACGCGGGTCATCCAGCAGGTCTTCGCTGATCTCTTCACCACGGTGCGCCGGCAGGCAGTGCATGAAAATCACGTCGTCAGCCGCGCGGTCGAGCATTGCGCGGGTGACCTGGAACGGCTTGAACAAGGCCAGACGCTTGGCGGCTTCTTCTTCCTGGCCCATGGACGTCCACACATCGGTGGAGACCAGGTGCGCGCCTTTCACCGCTTCGTGGGGATCGCGGGTCAGGGTCACGCGATCGCCCGCCAGGGCCATATAATGCGCGCTGGGTTCGTAGCCTTCGGGACAGGCGACCCGCAATTGAAAGTCGAACTGAATCGCGGCTTCTATATAGCTGTTGCACATGTTGTTGCCATCGCCGATCCACGCCACGGTTTTGCCCTGAATGGAGCCGCGGTGTTCGAGGAACGTCTGCATGTCGGCCAGCAATTGGCAAGGATGAAGATCATCGGACAGGCCGTTGATCACCGGCACGCGGGAATGGGCGGCGAATTCGGTGAGGTTGCTGTGGGCGAAGGTGCGGATCATCACGGCATCGACCATCCGCGACATGACCCGCGCGCCGTCGGCAATCGGCTCGCCACGGCCCAGTTGGGTATCCCGAGGGGAGAGGAAGATGGCCTGTCCACCCAGCTGGATCATCCCGGCCTCGAACGAGACACGGGTGCGGGTCGAGGACTTCTCAAAGATCATCGCCAGGATGCGGCCCTTCAACGGCTCGAAGAGCACGCCTCGATTTCGCAGGTCCTTCAGCTCAACGCCGCGACGAATCACCCCGACCAGCTCAGCGGGGGTGTAGTCCATCATCGAGAGAAAGTGCCTTGCGCTCATCATTAACTACCTTGTCTGCAACAGACCGCAGATCCTCAAAGCCGGGTTTTTTTCGGAAAAACGGGCGAGACCTGCGGCGAAAGCCGCACGGGGCGACGAATAGGGAAGGCGCGAGGGTATAAGAAAATGTCGCCTGATGCCAAGGCCCGCCGTGACGGAAAATCGTAGTCGGACGTTCGGTAGCCTAAAAGCGGTGTTCGCGGGACGCTTTTCATGTAACGAAGTGCTACAGTCACAATTCTGCGCAGGCCATTCGCCATCGCATTAGTCCTGATTGGGCAGGTCGCTTGTGACGCTCTTTGGCGTCGCCGCGATGACTGCCCGATTCGCAACAGTCGCAACCACTGTGCAGCCTTATGCGACATGCTTCACGCCGCGGAAACCCGGACGTTTCCTAAACCATCGGCGTGGGTTATAAAGGCCGCTTATGTCCTCCAAAAGAGGTGGGGAATGGATTCAAAAGAGCAACAACTGACGGAACTGCTCGGGCTGACGGCTCGAACCCTTACGCACCTCACGGCGTCCATGACGTCGATGTCGTTCGAACTGATGCGCAGCGAAGACGAGGTCACACGTTCTGCGGGACGCCGGATGATCGATCGCATGGCAACCATCAGCGGCGGACTTGACGAGCACTGGCGGCTGATCGGCGAACTCACCGGCATCCAGGTGTCTCAGGAGCAGATCGAAACGGTTCACGAGGTGCAGATGAAGCGCAAGGTGGTCACGCCCATCGGTGGCGCCGCTTCCTGAGTGACGTTTTCTTCATCGGGTGAGCTATCGGCTCGCCTGATGCTGCCCGATTCACGGCGCTGACATTTCTGGCGCATCGCCTGCACAGGTCCCATAGTTTTGTATCCGCGATCGGCCTGATCGCCCTATAAAAACTCGAGACTGGCGATGACCAAGACTCTCCACCACCGTGCCTGCCACCTGTGCGAGGCGATCTGCGGCCTCACCCTCGAAACCACTCTGCAGGACGACGCTACCACCCTGATTACCTCGATCAAGGGTGATCCCCAGGACACGTTCAGTCGCGGGCATATCTGCCCCAAAGCCGTGGCGCTGCAAGACATCCAGAATGACCCCGATCGCCTCCGGCAGCCCATGCAGCGCATTGGCGACGACTGGCAGCCAATCGAGTGGCAGGCCGCGTTTGAGCTGATTGCCGAGCGCCTGGCCGGGATTCAGGAGCGCCACGGTTCGAATTCGGTGGCGGTGTACCAAGGCAACCCCAGCGTGCACAACTATGGGCTGATGACCCACAGCAATTATTTTCTCGGGCTGCTGAAAACCCGCAATCGTTATTCCGCAACATCTGTAGACCAGCTTCCCCATCATCTGACCAGTCATTTGATGTACGGCCACGGCCTGCTGCTGCCCATCGCCGACATTGACCACACCGATTTCATGCTCATCCTCGGCGGTAATCCGCTGGCGTCCAACGGCAGCATCATGACCGTGCCCGACGTCGAAAAGCGCCTGAGGGCGATCCAGGCCCGTGGCGGCAAAGTCGTTGTGGTCGATCCGCGCCGCAGCGAGACGGCCGCCATTGCCGATCAGCACCTGTTCATCCGCCCGGGTGGCGACGCGGCATTTCTGTTCGGCGTGCTGCACACCCTGTTTGCCGAAGGCCTGACCCGAGAAAGCCACCTTGCGGTTGATGGCTTGGAGGACGTCCGCGCGGCCGTCAGCGAGATGAACGCCGACGCCATGAGCCCTCGATGCGGCGTGCCTGCCGAGCAGATCAGGCAGCTCGCGCGGGACTTCGCCGCTGCCGAAAGTGCGGTGTGTTATGGGCGTATGGGCATTTCCACCCAGGCGTTTGGCACGCTGTGCCACTGGCTGGTGCAACTGATCAATCTGGTCACCGGCAATCTCGATCGTTCAGGCGGTGCGCTGTGCACCGAGCCCGCGCTGGATCTGGTGGAGTCAACCTCCGGCGGCAGCTTCAACCGTTGGCAGAGTCGCGTCTCGCAACTGCCTGAGTACGGCGGCGAGCTGCCGGTTTCCGCGCTGGCCGAGGAAATGCTGACGCCGGGGGAGGGGCAGATCAAGGCGCTGATTACGGTCGCGGGCAACCCGGTGTTGTCGACGCCCAACGGCCGTCAGCTCGACACCGCGCTTGAAGGGCTGGAGTTCATGGTCAGCGTCGATTTGTACATCAACGAAACCACGCGGCACGCAGACCTGATCCTGCCATCGACGTCCGCGCTGGAGAATGACCACTACGACACCACGTTCAACATGTTCGCGGTGCGCAACGTCACACGGTTCAACCGCGCAATCCTCGCCAAGCCCGAGGGCGCCTTGCACGACTGGGAAATCTTTGTCGGGCTCGCCCAGGCGTTCGCACTGAAAACCGGCCGCGAGCTGAAACCGACGATGCCGCCGGCGCAGATGGTCGATCGCGGTTTGCGCGGCGGACTGTATGGCGATGCTTCGCCGTTGAAGTTGTCGCTGGAGACACTGGCGCAGTATCCCCACGGTCTGGACCTTGGCCCACTCAAACCCAATCTTGCCGCGCGCCTGAAAACCGTGAACCAGCGGGTGCAGGCCGCGCCGCCATTGATTCTCGCTGACATTGCCCGTTTCGCCGGGGAGCCTGCGCCCCAGGCCGATGGCCTGATGCTCATCGGCCGGCGCCATGTGCGCAGTAATAATTCCTGGATGCACAATTACCACCGCCTGGTGAAAGGTAAGCCGCGCCATCAGTTGCTGATGCACCCCGACGACTTGCTCAGCCGGGGGTTGATGGACGGTCAGCGGGTCAGGGTCAGCTCGCGGGTCGGCGTGATCGAGGTCGAAGTGATGGGCAGCACCGACATGATGCGTGGTGTCGTCAGCCTGCCCCATGGCTGGGGCCACGGTCGTCCGGGCGTAAAAATGGAGATCGCGACGGCCCAGCCAGGTGAAAGCGCGAATGACCTGACTGACGAGCGGGCACTGGACGGGATTTCCGGTAACGCCGTGTTGAACGGGGTGCCGGTCACTGTCGCCGCGGCATGATGGCCATCATCTTCATCGCAGCGATCAAGGCCAAGACCGAGCGTTATGCTCGGGAATCGTTTAGAATGCGCCACCGTGTCGACACATACAGTCGTAAAGTTTAGCCGAGGTGCTCCATGGATATTATCGAAACGATCAAAGACCAGATTGCCAGCAACACCGTTCTGCTTTACATGAAAGGCGCTCCGAATGCCCCGCAGTGTGGCTTTTCGGCCAAGGCTTCTCAGGCACTGATGGCGTGTGGCGAAAAGTTCGCGTACGTCGATATCCTGCAGAACCCGGAAATCCGCGCCAATCTGCCGAAATACGCCAACTGGCCAACCTTCCCGCAACTGTGGGTCGGTGGTGAGCTGGTCGGCGGTAGCGACATCATCACTGAAATGCAGGCTGACGGTTCGCTGCAGGAACTGGTGAAAGCCGCTGTTGCGAAAAACGCCACTGCCTGATTTGGGCAGTCGTAAAAAAGCCCCGCTCTCTGCCGAGACGCGGGGCTTTTTTATTGGGCGGTGTCAGGGACGAGTATCAGTCCTCTTCGCCCATCTGCGATTGCAGGTAGTTCTCGATGCCGACCTTGTCGATCAGGCCCAGCTGGGTTTCCAGCCAGTCGATGTGCTCTTCTTCCGATTCCAGAATGTCTTCCAGCATCTCGCGGCTGCCGAAGTCACCCACGGTTTCGCAATGCGCGATGGCGGCCTTCAAATCGGCGTGGCCCTTGCGCTCGATGCGCAGGTCACACTCAAGCATTTCCTTGGTGTGTTCGCCGATCAGGATCTTGCCCAGGTCCTGCAGGTTGGGCAGGCCTTCCAGGAACAGGATGCGCTTGATCAGTTTGTCAGCGTGTTTCATCTCGTCGATGGATTCGTGGTACTCGTGTTTGCCTAACTTGTTCAGGCCCCAGTCTTCGTACATGCGCGCATGCAGGAAGTACTGATTGATCGCGACCAGCTCGTTACCGAGGATCTTGTTGAGATGCTGGATGACTGTGATGTCGCCTTTCATGATCGGGTCCTGTCGAAGGTATAGGTAATACAGGCCGCAAGTCTGAGCCCCCTCTATAACTCTGTCAAACCTAAGTTATTGAATACTAAGTGAAAATAAATAGGAATAAGAATGTTTGTGTTCCGCATCTTGTTGCTAAGCGATTGAATTAAAGGCATAAAAAAACCGGACAGTGTCCGGTTTTGTTTGAAGGCGGTCATTCAGGCAGCTGAAAATTCTGCGGGATAGGCGAGGGCGGCATGGCTGGTTTGCAGCTCGGTCAGGGTTTCGCGCACTACTTCCTTCGCAAGGCAGGCACATTTCCCACATTTGCTGGCGACACCCAGGGTCTCGCGGACGTCACGATAGCTGCAGCATCCTTCCATGATTGCATCACGGATTTGTCCGTCGGTAACACCTTGGCAGAGGCAGACATACATATAAGAAACCGTCGCTGAGTGATTGGCTCAATGCGAGGGATACTAATGTTAATGAGAATGCTTGTCAAAACTACTCAGGCTCCTTCGCGTGGCTACCGATGAGTGGTCAGGTACGGCGATCGGCCTGATCGCTTGTGAGGGTTGTGTGTGTATCCATTAACGGCGGTTGGGCTGATTATGGTTCCGCCCTTACGGCGGGTCACTTTTTCCAACAGCCGAAAAAGTAACCAAAAAGGCCGTGCTCCTGGTTGGGCCCTTCCTTCGTCGGAATACCTTCACTCCGGTCTCGCTCCGTGGGCCCGCGCCGAACGGACATCCGTGTCCTGACGGCGCTCTCGCCGCATCCCTGCGGCTCGGCCCACTGCGCGAGACCTGCGTTCAGCCTGCACCCAAGTCGCGTTCTGCGGTGACTGAGCCTTTTGCGTAAGATGGTCAAAAGCAGAACAAGAGCTTCCCGGCTGAAGCCGGTCCTACAGGCGCGCGCGGTCTATCAGTGGGACCGGCTTTAGCCGGGAAGGGGCCAATCGGGGCGCTTAGGGCTTTAGGCTGGTCACTGCCATCAATCCCACCCCATAAAAAACCGGCCACTTGGGCCGGTTCGTTCATTGCCTAGCAGCAGCGACTCAATTGTCGAAGTCGTGCCAGCCGCCCATTTCTTTCCAGCGGTTGACGATGCCGCAGAACAGTTCGGCTGTCTTCTCGGTGTCGTAACGCGCCGAATGGGCTTCGCGGCCGTCGAAATCGATGTCCGCCGACTGGCAGGCTTTCGCCAGAACAGTCTGACCGTACGCCAGGCCCGCCAGCGTCGCCGTGTCAAAGCTGGAGAACGGATGGAACGGATTGCGCTTCATGTCCAGCCGGGCAACCGCTGCGTTGAGGAAGCCCAGGTCGAAGCTGGCATTGTGACCGACCAGAATCGCGCGTTTGCAGCCGTTGGCTTTCAGGCCCTTGCGGATGCCGCGGAAGATGTCCGTCAGCGCGGTTTCTTCGCTCACGGCCATGCGCAGCGGGTGATCCAGCTTGATGCCGGTGAACTCTAGCGCCGCCGCTTCAACGTTGGCGCCTTCGAAAGGTTCGACACGGAAAAAGTAGGTGTGATCTGGAAAGACAAAGCCTTTCTCGTCCATGCCAATCGTCGTGGCCGCGATTTCCAGCAACGCATCAGTGGCGCAATTGAAGCCGCCTGTTTCTACGTCAACAACAACGGGCAGGTAACCGCGAAAACGGGCCGCCATCGGGTGCCGGGATCCTGTACCGCCACCGGAACCTTCTTGCTCGTCTTCGTAATGTTCTTCACTCACGCGTGTTCCTCCAGCAGGCGCCAGCGCAGTTTTTCACCGGCGCGCAGCGGGATAACAGAAAGCTCGCCAAACGGCAGGCTGGCGGGAGCCGTCCACTCGTCACGAACCAGGGTAATGGTGTCGGTGTTGGCCGGCAGGCCATAGAACGCCGGGCCGTGCAGACTGGCGAAACCTTCCAGCTTGTCCAGTGCATTGCGTGATTCGAACGCCTCGGCGTAAAGCTCGATGGCGGCGAACGCGGTGTAACAGCCGGCACAACCGCACGCCGCTTCTTTCGCGTGCTGCGCGTGGGGTGCGGAGTCTGTCCCCAGGAAGAACTTGCTGCTGCCACTGGCGGCGGCATCGAGCAGGGCAACCTGATGGGTATTGCGCTTGAGAATCGGCAGGCAATAGAAGTGAGGGCGAATACCGCCCACCAGCATGTGGTTGCGGTTGTACAGCAGGTGGTGAGCCGTGATGGTCGCGCCCACATTGGCCGATGCTTCATTGACGAACTGCACGGCGTCGGCGGTGGTGATGTGTTCGAACACCACTTTCAACGTCGGAAAACGCTCGACGACACGGCGCATGTGCTCGTCGATGAAAATCTTTTCGCGGTCGAATACGTCGATGTCGCCGCGGGTCACTTCGCCGTGGATCAGCAGCGGCAGGCCTGCTTCAGCCATCGCCTCGAGCACCGGGAAGATCTTGTCGACGCTGGTCACGCCCGAATCGGAATTGGTCGTCGCGCCTGCCGGGTATAGCTTGGCGGCATACACGAAGCCACTGGCCTTGGCGGCGCGAATCTCTTCGGGCTGCGTCAGGTCGGTGAGGTAAAGCACCATCAGCGGCTCGAAGCGGCTGCCTTGCGGACGTGCAGCGAGGATGCGCTGACGATAGGCGTCCGCTTGCTCCGCGTTGCGTACCGGAGGCACGAGGTTCGGCATGATGATCGCGCGGCCAAAAGTGCGCGCTACGTCGGCGACGGTGTGGGGCAGAACAGCGCCATCTCGAAGATGGATATGCCAGTCGTCGGGGCGCAGGAGGGTCAGGCGTTCGGACATTGGGGATTCCAGGCGGGTCAAACTCGCTGGGAATGCTACCGGAAAAGACTCCTCCAGGCACTCGCTATCAAGTTTTGCGGGAAGTTACCGATAGCCACGTGTAAGTCATAAATCTTGTTACACGTGAATTTAGTGGAGCCTCCCGTGCGCCAGCGATATCTAGCCTTGCTCAGCGCGTTTGCCAGTCTGCCGGCCATGGCGCTCACCTTCCAGACCCGTCTGGAGAATATTGAGTGGAAGGTGGAAGGCGATCAGTTCGAGTGCAGACTGACGCAGCCGATCACTGATTTCGGTGCCGGCGAGTTCGTGCGTCGCGCGGGTGAGCAGCCGACGTTTCGGCTGAAGGCAAACGGTTACAGCCTGGCGTCCGGTTCGGCCATGTTGATTGCCGCTGCGGCGCCGTGGCAGCCGGGTCGCAGTGATCTCAATCTTGGCGCCGTTAAAGTCAACAGCGGCGAGACTCCTTTCAATACCAACCAGGCCCAGGCTACGCGCCTGATTGCGGGCCTGATGGAAGGGCGCAGCCCGGTGATTCGTCACAGCTTGCGCGATGGCGGCGGCGCCATGGAAGTCCGTCTGCTGCCGGTCAAATTCAGCAAGGCCTACGGCGAGTTCCAAGTATGTACGGCCAAGCTGTTGCCAATGAATTTCGAGCAAGTGCGGCAGTCCGAGATCGGCTTCCCCGGCGGTGGCATCGAGCTGGACGCTACGGCCAAGCGCAAGCTGGACACCGTGTTGGCTTATATGAAGGCTGATCCGACGGTTAATCACGTCGAACTCGACGGTCACTCTGATAACAGCGGTAACCGACTGACCAACCGCGATCTGTCGCGGCGTCGTGCGCTGTCGGTCATGGACTACCTTAAAGCCCAGGGCATCCCGGAAGAGCAGATCACCCTGCGCTTCCACGGCGAGCAGTACCCGCTGGCGCCAAACACCAACAACGCCAATCGCGCGCGCAACCGCCGGGTGAACATTCACCTGGAACGTGTGGCGCAGCAGACCCCGGCCGTGCCGCCATCCGCAGCGCCTGCTCCGATGCCGGCTCCATTGCCTGGACCCGCCGCAACGCCAGCCCCGGGCGCGGCGCCTGTTACAGCGGCAGGTACGACGCCCGCCAAGGCCTCTTGATGATGATCAGGCAGGTCGTCTGACTGACAGAATCTGTCGCTTTGTCGTCAGAAGCTGTCGCGACACTGTAAATTCCCGCGCGTGATCGGTAAACTCGTCGGTTTTCCGTACAACGCGTTGGAGTGATGGCATGGCGGACGTAAACAAGGTAGTTCTCGCGTATTCCGGTGGTCTGGATACTTCGGTAATCCTCAAGTGGCTGCAAGATACGTACAACTGCGAGGTGGTGACCTTCACCGCTGACCTGGGTCAGGGCGAAGAAGTCGAGCCAGCGCGCGCCAAGGCGCAGGCCATGGGCGTCAAAGAAATCTACATCGACGACCTGCGCGAAGAATTCGTGCGTGATTTCGTGTTCCCGATGTTCCGCGCCAATACCGTCTACGAGGGCGAGTACCTGCTGGGTACTTCCATCGCGCGCCCCCTGATCGCCAAACGCCTCATCGAAATCGCCAACGAAACCGGCGCTGACGCCATTTCCCACGGCGCTACCGGCAAAGGCAACGACCAGGTCCGCTTCGAACTGGGCGCCTATGCGCTCAAGCCAGGCGTAAAAGTGATTGCGCCATGGCGCGAATGGGACTTGCTGTCCCGCGAGAAGCTCATGGACTACGCCGAGAAGCACGCGATTCCGATCGAGCGCCACGGCAAGAAAAAGTCCCCGTATTCGATGGACGCCAACCTGTTGCACATTTCCTATGAAGGCGGCGTGCTTGAAGACACCTGGACCGAGCATGAAGAAGACATGTGGCGGTGGACAGTGTCTCCGGAAAACGCGCCGGACAAGCCGCAGTATCTGGAGCTTACGTACCGCAACGGCGACATCGTGGCACTGGACGGCGTTGAAATGACCCCGGCCACTGTCCTCGCCACCTTGAACCGCATTGGCGGCGAGCACGGCATCGGTCGCCTGGACATCGTCGAGAACCGCTACGTCGGCATGAAATCCCGCGGCTGCTATGAGACCCCGGGCGGCACCATCATGCTGCGTGCTCACCGTGCGATCGAGTCAATCACCCTGGACCGCGAAGTCGCTCACCTCAAAGACGAGTTGATGCCCAAGTACGCCAGCCTGATTTACACCGGCTACTGGTGGAGCCCTGAGCGTCTTATGCTGCAACAGATGATCGATGCTTCGCAGGCACACGTGAATGGTGTGGTGCGCTTGAAGCTTTATAAGGGCAATGTGATCGTGACCGGTCGCAAGTCCGACGAGTCGCTGTTCGATGCGAACATCGCGACGTTTGAAGAAGACGGCGGCGCCTACAATCAGGCAGATGCGGCGGGCTTCATCAAGCTCAACGCATTGCGCATGCGCATTGCAGCGAACAAGGGCCGCAAGTTGTTCTGATCGCTGTCGTGGTTGATGTGCAGCCCTGTTCGGGGCTGCACTCATTACACCTGGCCTCTTCATACCGCTGGCGATTCATCCAAACCGCTTCACGCTCCCACGCTGGCCGATTATTGCCCCTGTTTACCGGCGGTAAATGATGCGATCGCGCTCTGCGGCATTTGCTGCGTTCATGTTGGCAAATCTGTGTCCTCCCCGGCGATTCTCTTAGCCGTATCCCCCTGCGAAGTTGTTCGAAACTCAAAACGATAGGCTTTGCCGATGTCCCGGATATCGCGGACCCCGACGCCCAGTAGTTGAGCGATTTCAGGAACGGTGTAACCCAGCGCCGAGTAATGCATGGCATGCCCGGCAGTGGCGTCGTCCAGGGTTGCCGGCTCTCTCTGCCGGGACGTGCGTGACCGGCGAACAGGCTGGCAACAGCGGATCTTCAGACCGTTCTCGCTGGCCAGGCGCTTGATGTCCTTCTGGTTCATGCGCAGCGAGTATTGCAGCGCGGCGACACCTGCTCCCTTGGCAACAAGCCCCTTGAGAAGATCGACCTTTGTAGACAGCTCCGCTTCCGGATCGGCGTCCCGGATTTGCCGCGACGCTTCGGTCTCCCTCGACTCTCCTTCTGCAATGACATTAATGACGCCGCCCTGGGAAACGTAGTGCTCTACGGCCTCCGCCAGTTTGATAGGGTCGCTGCTTGCGCCAATGGAGTATTTAATTTTCTTGGTCATGGTAGGTTCCTTTGAACATATCAACTAAACAGCCTGCACTGCCGGGACGTTCACGCTTAAAAGCGTTTAAACACCGAATGGCTTTATTGATGCCGAAGAGAGACCTGCGCACGGACTGCTGGCAAAAGAAGCGCCCGCCTTTATATACGCAGTAATCTTATATTGTGATGAGAGCCACTAACTAACAGTGGGTTGAACCATTCGCTCATCAAAAAGTAACGACTGGTAATAGGTTTGGCAAGTGAAAAGCCAAAAAATAGGCGGTTTGTTTTTTTATTCCTTCGGGTGAATTTATTTACGGTAATAATAGTCCGTTAGTTATGTAGTATTTTTCTGGAATGGCTTGAGGGTGCTGGATGTTATGAGCCGAATAGTATTACGTAAAAGGCGGGCCAGCCCTTTGTTTTAATAGGGGGTGATGTGATGCCGTGGTTATTGAATCGCGTCGCCCGGTTGGGAGGTGGTCAAGGGGCGTTACTTTCTCTCCCGCCCCTGGTCGGCGTATCAGTGAAGGCAGTTGAAAGTTGATCCGGACTATTCAGAAATTTCTGAACGCGCTGTAGGTCCTTTCGAGTATTTATATGTAATAAAACTCGTCGAGCTCAGTTGTGTAGTTTTACCAAGTGTGTGCGGTTGTCTGCGCTTCGGATGGCCTGCAATATTTTATGATTTTTGTTTGCTGGCAGCCCGGTGAGATGGGCATATGCTGAAGCCTTAACGCACATCGTGAACGAGCTGTAATCCGTCAGCCGGGTGCACTGCTTCAAAGAGGAACCCCATTTTTCCCGAACCTCACGGAGAGCCCTGGCTTTCCAGACCTTCAAACAGGTCGGTGGAGCAATCAGGTCGTCGAACAACCTTAGGACAAAGCGAGCTATCAAGCTCCCTTCATATAGTCAGAAATGCTTAGCGCATTCAGGATTCAAAAATGACCACTTGCGGTCCCCGAAATTATGCGGTCACGTACTGGGAATGGATTGAAGATCGTTAAAAAGAGAGCGGATAGGGCAGGTTTTGTAGGATTTTTCTGTTGGTTGAGTGAGAAAGGTCTTTGCCTGCTGGTCTGCAGGGAGGAGCGCCATGCAAAGCACTAAACGACTAAGCTATTGTGCGGGCTCTGAAAATTCGAACAGCGAAGAATGGACTGCTCATGAATAAAGTGTTGATCGTGGATGATCACCCTGTCATTAGGCTCGCCGTACGCATGTTGATGGAACGCCATGGCTACGAAGTCATTGCCGAGACGGATAACGGCGTGGATGCGTTACAACTGGCGCGCGAGCATTTGCCAGACATTGTCATTCTGGACATCGGTATCCCCAAGCTCGATGGCCTGGAGGTCATCGCCCGATTGTCGGCAATGACCCTGGCCTTCAAAGTGCTGATACTCACGTCCCAGGCGCCGGGGCATTTTTCAATGCGCTGCATGCAGGCGGGGGCGGCGGGTTATGTCTGCAAGCAGCAGGATTTGACCGAATTGCTCAGCGCCATCAAGGCGGTGTTGTCCGGCTACAGTTATTTCCCCAATCAGGCACTGCACACGGTGCGCTCCAGTCTTGGCAATGCCAGTGAGGCGGAGATGGTGGATCGTCTGTCGGGCAGGGAAATGATGGTGTTGCAGCAGCTGGCCCGTGGCAAGACCAACAAGGAGATCGCTGACGGCATGTTCCTGAGCAACAAAACCGTCAGCACGTACAAGACGCGCCTGTTGCTAAAGCTCAATGCGCACTCGCTGGTTGACCTTATCGAACTCGCCCAACGTAACGGTCTCGTTTGATGGTCGAGGAACCACGGTGCTTCAAGGCGGCGTTTTCAGCTCATGTATCCCTGCCCAAGCCTCTCGAGGGAGAGGCCTTCCGGCAGGGCGTTTCAAGGAGCGGTCAGAAATCGAAATCGTAGTCTGCAAGCTGCCGTTGCAGACGACGCTCTTCCAGCAGATTATCGATGGTGCGGCGCTTGCTGAGGTTGGCCTTGGCGGTCTCTACCGGCACGGGCGGCACGTCCTCCGGCTCTTCGATCACGAAGTCGTCGTCCACTTCGATGGTGTCTTTTTCATCGCTCATGATTCAGCCTCAGGCGTGAACAGTCGTTGGCGCTCCTTATAGCGACAAACTCCGCGCGGGTAAAAAAGATTTTTTTAATCGATTAAAGCCCCGAGACGCTATCGTTCAATCGTCGGAGGTCTTGGCCTTGTACTCGCACAGGTCCTCGATCCGGCAGCTGCCGCACCGAGGTTTACGCGCGATGCACACGTAACGGCCGTGGAGAATCAGCCAGTGGTGGGCATCCATGAGGTAATCCCCGGGCACGAATTTCATCAGCTTGTTTTCAACTTCCACCACATTCTTTCCGGGCGCGATACCGGTGCGGTTACTCACCCGGAAGATATGCGTGTCGACCGCCATTGCCAGCTGACGGAACGCGGTGTTCAGGACCACGTTTGCGGTCTTGCGGCCCACGCCGGGGAGGGCTTCAAGGGCCTCTCGGGTTTGTGGCACTTCCCCACCGTGCAGTTCAATCAGCAGGCGGCACGTTTCGATCACGTTCCGCGCCTTGCTGTTGTACAGGCCAATGGTCCTGATATAGGCAGACAAACCCTCGACGCCCAACGCGTAAATCGCCTGAGGCGTATTGGCTACCGGGTACAGACGCGCCGTGGCCTTGTTGACGCTGACATCGGTCGCCTGCGCCGAGAGAATCACGGCGATCAACAGCTCGAACGGCGTGGTATAGGCCAGTTCCGTTTTGGGATCGGGATTGTCTTCGTGCAAGCGACGAAAGATCTCAAGGCGTTTGGCGGCGTTCATGGGGCGGGGGGTTCCTGAGAAGACGATGCGCCAGGCGCAGGGTTCTGCAACTGGGCAAGCGCGCGCTCTGCCTCGTCGAGGCCGCGCTGCAACCGCACCAGTTGTGCGGCTTGTTCGGCAATTGGCGGGTGACCAAAGGCTTTCAGCGACTTCAGCAATTGGGCTCTGCTCATGGCAACCTGGGCACGTGCCTGTTTCAATGCCGCGTCGCCGCCAGCCGAAGGTTTCGAGCGAATGCGCGCCAGGGCGGCTTGCGCCGGGTCTGGTTGGAGCACGGCAGGCGTGGCGGTCCGTGACTGGCGAGCCTGGCGTTCGGTCTGGCGCCGTTGCTCATCGCGCTGCATGCGGGCTGTGCGCGCGTCAAAGCGTTGCCGTGCCCGACTGCGTTTGACCGCTCTGACCGATCGCTGCGTTTCATCCATCGCGCAATCGCCAATGAACGGCACCGAGGTCATAGGCAGCGGCAGCATGTCGATGCAGTCCACCGGACAGGGGGCAACGCACAGGTCACAGCCGGTGCATTCCTGAACGATAACGGTGTGCATCAGCTTGGCGGCGCCCACGATCGCGTCCACGGGGCAGGCCTGAATGCATTTGGTGCAACCGATGCACTCGGCCTCGCGAATAAATGCGACTTGCGCCGGCGCGCTGCCCCGTTCGATGTCCAGTTGCAGCACTGGCACATTCAACAGCCGGGCCAGTGCCGCGATGGTCTCGTCGCCGCCGGGTGGACACTTGTTGATGGCTTCGCCCCTCGCAATGCCTTCGGCGTAGGGCTGGCAGCCTGGATGGCCGCACTTCCCGCACTGGGTTTGCGGCAGCAGGGCGTCGATGCGCTGAATCAGGCTCATGCTTGGACCCGATCGACGACCCGAGCGGGCCGTCGATAACGTGCAGAATGTTACGGTTCGGGGCGGGTTACTTGATGCGCTGACCGGGCTTGGCGCCGCTGTCAGGGCTCAGCAGGTAAATCTCTTCACCGCCAGGACCCGCTGCCATCACCATGCCTTCGGAGATACCGAAGCGCATTTTCCGCGGTTTCAGGTTGGCGATCATCATGGTCAACCGACCCTCCAGCTCCGCCGGGTTCGGGTACGCGCTCTTGATGCCGGAGAAGACGTTGCGCTTCTCGTCGCCGATATCCAGGGTCAGGCGCAGCAGCTTGTCGGCGCCTTCGACATGCTCGGCTTTCTCGATCAGTGCGACACGCAGGTCGATGGCTGCGAAGGCGTCGAAGTCGATCTCCGGGGAGAGCGGGTCTTTGGTCAGCTCACCATTGCCCTGCGGGGCCGCGCCTGTGTCGGTGGCGCTGGCGGCCAGGTCTTCTTTCGATGCGTCGGTCATGGCTTCCACTTTAACGGGGTCAATGCGGGTCATCAGTGGCTGGAACGGATTGAGCTGATGATTGCTCAGCAGCGTCTGGTGGTCATCCCAGGTCAGTGGCGCGACGTTGAGGAACTGCTCGGCGTCTGCGGCCAGATTCGGCAGCACAGGCTTGAGGAAGATCACCAGCTGACGGAACAGATTGATGCCCAGGGCGCAGATCGCCTGGACCTCTTCCTGTTTACCTTCCTGCTTGGCCAGCGACCAGGGCGCCTTGTCGGCTATCCACGCGTTTGCACGGTCGGCCAAGGCCATGATTTCGCGCATCGCACGGGCAAAGTCACGTGCCTCATAGGCATCGGCAATGCTTGGCGCTGCGGCGTGAAAAGCATCGGTCAGTTCGGGCTCGGCATTGCCGGCCACCAGCAAACCCGCGTTGCCTTTCTGAATGAAGCCCGCGCAACGGCTGGCGATGTTCACCACCTTGCCGATCAGGTCAGAGTTGACCTTCTGCACGAAGTCTTCAAGGTTCAGGTCCAGATCGTCCACACCACGGCCCAGCTTGGCCGCGTAGTAGTAACGCAGGTATTCCGGCGACAGGTGCTCAAGGTACGTGCGTGCCTTGATGAAGGTGCCGCGGGACTTCGACATCTTCTGGCCGTTGACGGTCAGGTAGCCGTGGACGTTGATGCCGGTAGGCTTGCGGAACCCTGAGCCTTCGAGCATCGCTGGCCAGAACAGCGCATGGAAGTTGACGATGTCTTTGCCGATGAAGTGGTAAAGCTCGGTGGTCGAGTCTTTGCTCCAGAAGGCGTCAAAGTCCAGATCCGGGCGGCGCGCGCAGAGGTTCTTGAAGCTCGCCATGTAGCCAATTGGAGCGTCCAGCCACACGTAGAAATATTTGCCCGGCTCGTCGGGGATCTCGAAGCCGAAATACGGCGCATCACGGGAGATGTCCCACTGCTGCAGGCCGGAATCCAGCCACTCGGCGATCTTGTTGGCCACGGCGTCCTGCAACGTGCCGCTTCGGGTCCAGCTTTTGAGCATGGCGTCGAACGCAGGCAGGTCGAAGAAGAAATGTTTGGAGTCTCTGAGGACCGGGGTTGCACCGGAGATCGCGGACTTCGGATCTTTCAGGTCAGTCGGGGCGTAGGTCGCGCCGCACTTTTCGCAGTTGTCGCCGTACTGGTCTTCAGTGCCGCATTTCGGGCAGGTGCCCTTGATGAAGCGGTCGGCCAGGAACATTTTCTTTTCCGGGTCGAAATACTGCGTCACGGAGCGCGTGGCGATGTGTCCGGCGTCGCGAAGCCGTTTGTAGATCTCGCTGGACAGCTCGCGGTTTTCTTCGGCGTGGGTCGAGTGGAAGTTGTCGAAGTCCACCAGAAAGTCAGCGAAGTCGGCACTGTGCTCGGCCTGCACGTTGGCGATCAACTGCTCGGGCGTGATGCCTTCTTTCTCGGCGCGCAGCATGATGGCCGAACCATGGGCGTCATCCGCGCACACATAAATGCACTGGTTGCCGCGGTGCTTTTGAAAGCGCACCCACATGTCGGTCTGAATGTACTCGAGCATGTGGCCAAGGTGAATGGAACCATTGGCATAGGGCAGGGCGCTGGTGACGAGAATCTTGCGTGGCTCGGACATTGGGCTCGGCTACTTGAAGTGAAACGGAGGTCGGCCACTATAAAGGCCTGAGCGTTTTTTTTCATCCCGCGCTGCATGTCGGAATCTGCCGATGTGCTTGAAAGAAAACGTCGTTGCGTTCTTTATCAGGCATACAAGGTAGGATGGCCGCCTGTTTTAGTCAGTCTTATAGGGAGTCACCCATGAGCGCCGTCAATCGCGCAACGGTGGAAGCCGTCCTTCGCCAGTACACCGATCCTTACTTGAATCAGGACCCGGTCAGCGCCGGGTGTGTCCGCGCCATCGAGATCGACGGCGACCGCGTGAGCGTCCAGCTGGAACTGGGTTACGCGGCTGCGCTGTTCAAGAACGGCTGGGCGCAGGTGCTGCAGATGGCGATTGAAGGGCTGGATGGCGTCGCATCGGCCAGCGTCCAGATCGCCTCGGTCATTCACCCCCACAAAGCCCTCGGCCAGATCCCCGGCCTGGCCAATGTGAAGAACATCGTGGCCGTTGCGTCGGGCAAAGGCGGCGTCGGTAAATCCACGACGGCGGCGAACCTGGCGTTGGCGCTTTCCCGCGAAGGCGCGCGCGTCGGCATTCTTGATGCCGATATCTACGGCCCGAGCCAGGGTGTCATGTTCGGCATCGCCGAAGGCACCCGTCCGAAGATCAAGGATCAGAAGTGGTTCGTGCCGATCGAGGCCCATGGCATCGAAGTGATGTCCATGGCGTTTCTGACCGACGACAACACGCCGATGGTCTGGAGAGGGCCGATGGTGTCGGGGGCGCTGCTGCAACTGGTGACCCAGACCGCCTGGAATGATCTGGATTACCTGGTCATCGACATGCCGCCAGGCACCGGTGATATCCAGCTGACCCTCGCGCAGAAGGTCCCGGTTGCAGGCGCAGTCATTGTCACGACCCCGCAGGATCTTGCATTGCTGGACGCGAAGAAAGGCGTGGAGATGTTCCGTAAGGTCAACATCCCGGTGCTGGGTGTCGTTGAAAACATGGCCGTGCATATCTGCTCGAATTGCGGTCATGCCGAGCATCTGTTTGGCGAAGGCGGAGGGGAAAAGCTGGCGACGCAATATGGCGTCGAGTTGCTGGCCTCGCTGCCGCTGTCCATGCTGATTCGAGAGCAGGCCGATGGCGGCAAGCCAACGGCGATTGCCGAGCCCGAAAGTCAGATTGCGATGGTGTATCAGGAGCTGGCGCGTCATGTCGGCGCGCGGATCGTGCTGCAGGAAGCTGCGACTGCGGAGATGCCGAGCATCTCTGAGAGCGACGACTGATGCGCTGAGGCGCAAGGCTGGAAACGCGATGTGCCGGAGGCTCGGCATGTCGCGGTAGTAGGATTTGAGGCAGCGGGTAGCAGGCGGAATGCGCAGGAATGCCTTTTCTACAGGCACAAAAAAACCCCGCTTTTGAGGGCGGGGTTCTTTAAGCGATTCAGTACAAGTTAGATAACTTGAACTTCTTCAGCTTGCATGCCTTTCTGACCGCGGGTAGCGATGAAAGAGACCTGTTGGCCTTCTTTCAGGCTTTTGAAGCCGTCAGATTGGATAGCTTTGAAGTGAACGAACAGGTCGTCACCGGATTGTGGAGTGATGAAGCCGAAGCCTTTTTCATCGTTGAACCACTTAACGGTACCAGTTTGGCGATTAGACATAGTGTATCTCCTTGGACAAAGTTAACTGCGACTCAGGAAGTGCCCTGGCCGAGACTGAGTGCAAAGAGCAGGAAAAATTCTTGGAGATGGTTGGATCGAAATTCAACATCGTGTAGATATTCTCAGTGACACAAGCAACACAGTGGAGCCACCTTACCCCACTTTTTCAGATGTGCAAAGGGGCTGTCTGCGATTTTTTCTTGAGGTGGCTCAACGTCTTTAATGCAGACGGCGCGCAATCTTTGAACCCGGGGCGTTCGACCGGTAAGATGCCGGACATCTTTTTCACCTCGCTATTCAGGACACCGCCATGAGCATCAAATCGGACAAGTGGATTCGCCGCATGGCGCAGGAACACGGCATGATCGAGCCGTTCGTGGAGCGTCAGGTGCGCGGCGAAGGCGCTGATCGGGTGATCTCTTTCGGTGTCTCCAGCTATGGCTACGACGTGCGTTGCGCCGACGAATTCAAGGTGTTCACCAACATCAATTCGGCCACCGTAGACCCCAAGAATTTCGATGAAAAAAGTTTTGTAGACGTCAAAAGCGACGTCTGCATCATCCCGCCGAACTCGTTTGCACTGGCGCGCACCGTCGAATATTTCCGCATTCCGCGTAACGTGCTGACCATCTGCCTGGGCAAAAGCACTTACGCGCGCTGCGGCATCATCGTCAACGTGACGCCGCTTGAGCCGGAATGGGAAGGCCACGTGACGCTGGAGTTCTCCAACACCACCACGCTGCCGGCGAAGATCTACGCCAATGAGGGCGTCGCGCAGATGCTTTTTCTGGAATCCGACGAAGAGTGCGAAGTGTCCTACAAGGACCGTGGTGGCAAGTATCAAGGCCAGCGCGGTGTGACGCTGCCTCGCACGTAATAGCGCCATTTGTCACCTGGGCACTGAATTTGTCTCGGAATCCGCACTCTATTGACTGAACTGTTCCCTTCCGCACCATGCGGTTGGGGCCAACGCTCAGGAGTGCCCTATGAAGAGACACATCAACACCAGCAGCAAGGAACCCGACCCGAGTGCCAATCAGGTTGGGTTGCTGGCTTGGTCGCTGTTAGCGCATCCACACCTCAATAACATGGTCGCCGGGGGCATTCCCGGGCAGCCAGACCCAGACAGTCCAAACGAATACCCTCAGCCTGACGAAGGTGGCGTGCCGACCATTCCGGACGAGCCACCGCCGGCACCGGTTGCCTGAGTGATGTCCCGCCGGAGCCAAAGCATCGGCGGGGCCATTTTGCTTCTCGGTCAGTCACATCAAGCCGTTCGATCAGGATCCCGGCGATCCTTCGGCCCCGTTCTTTCGACCCCGTTTCAAGCCGTTGACATTCCGCTTCAAACCGCCTCCCATACCGCCCCATCCCCCACCACATAAACCTTGCTGTTCTCAGCGCGGTCGATATTCATCCCCCCGGTAAAAGCCCCGAATGCTGGCAGCAGGCTCACCCGTGGCAGCACGTAAAAGCACGGCAGCCGCAAGCGCTGGCGTCCACGGCCATATAGCCGGTAAGCCGGGTGCACATGGCCCGCCAGTACGTGAAAGTCAGGGTGTGGGTCAGGTTCATGCTGTAGCGCGTACGGTCCCAGAAACATCGGCTCCTCGACGACGTCCATGCGCAACTCCGGTGGCGGGTCACCCGCACGCTTGTCGTGGTTGCCCCGAATCAGGGTAATCGCCAGGCCATGATGCTTGTCGCGCCATGCCTGAATGGCCGACAGCGTGCCGGCCGCATGGGATTCCGGGGCGTGAAGAAAGTCCCCCAGAAAAATGAGCCGATCGCAGTCATAGCTCGCCAGCAGCGCATCGAGGCGCTGAAGGTTATCGTCGGTGGTGCCATGGGGCACTGGCTGACCCAGCCGTCGATACGCAGCAGCCTTGCCAAAGTGGGCGTCGGCAATCAACAACGCGCGCTCGGCCGGGTAGTAGATGGCTTTGTCCGCCAGTAACCACAACTCCGCACCCGCCAGCTGAATCGAAAGATACGGCCTCACGTCATGACCTCAGGCCCGGCGGCTTTTTCGAGGTCGCTGACCATGCGTGCAATACGGTCGGAGAGTTTCTCGGTGCTGAGGCTTTCGCGCATGCGTTCGACCAGCAGCGGAAAGGCCATCGGGGTGGGGCGTTTGATCACGTGCAAATCCAGGGTTCGGTTGTTGATGCGGCTGAGGGTTTGTTCAAGACGGGCGACGTCCAGTTCCTGGCGCAGCACTTCTTCCTGCGCCTGGGTCAGCAACAGGTTGCTGGCGTCGTACTGTTTGAACACTTCGAAGAACAAGCCGCTGGAGGCCTGCAGTTGTCGGTTGCTCTTCGGAGCGCCTGGGTAGCCGGAGAACACCAGCCCGGCAATGCGGGCAATCTCGCGGAAGCGGCGCAAGGCCAGTTCGCCGGCGTTCAGACTGGCAATGATGTCGGCCAGCAGCTCGTCCTCGGAAAACAGTTGAGTCGTCAGGCGCTCGTTCCAGTCGATCGGCGTAGCACTGAGCAGCTCGAAGCCGTAGTCGTTCACGGCGATCGAAAAGGTCAGTGGCGTGTCGCGGCTCAGTCGCCACGCCAGCAGGCTCGCCAGCCCCAGGTGCACATGCCGGCCGGCGAAGGGGTAGAGAAACAGATGCCAACCCTCGCGGGACTTCAGGACTTCCGCCAGCAGCGTGTCCTTGCGCGGCAACGCTGACCATTGCCGCTGCACTTCGAGCAGCGGGCTGACGATGTGCATCTCGGGGCTGCTGAAGTCGCCCCGGGCAGCGGCATCGAATTTTTCGACCACGGCGTTTGCCAGCTCGTTGGAGAGCGGCATCCGTCCGCCATTCCAGCGGGGGACGGCGGCTTTCTTGCCCGTGGCCTTTTTCACGTACGCGGTCATGTTCTCAACGCGCACCAGTTCCAGCAGACGACCGCTGAACAAAAAGCCGTCTCCGGGTTTCAAACGGGCGATGAAGCCTTCTTCGACGCTGCCGAGGGATCCACCACCGCCGCCCTTGCTCCAATACTTCACGTTGATGCTGGCGTCGCTGACGATGGTGCCTACGCTCATGCGATGGCGGCGGGCGAGGCGTGCATCGGGGACGCGCCAGATGCCGTCTTCGTCAGGCTCAACGCGTCGATAATCAGGATACGCTGTCAGTGACAAGCCGCCGTAGCGAACGAACGCAAGCGCCCATTCCCATTCCTCGTCAGTCAGATCGCGGTAGGCCCACGCGGTGCGAACTTCGGCCAGTAACGCGTCTGGAGTAAAACCGCCACCGAGGGCCATGCTCACCAGATGCTGTACGAGGACATCCAGCGGCTTGTGGGGGGATTCGCGGGGTTCGATCAGGCGCGCGTTGACGGCATCGCGGGCAGCGGCGGCTTCGACCAGCTCCAGGCTATGCGTCGGCACCAGTGTGACCCGTGACGGGCGGCCAGGCGCGTGGCCCGAGCGTCCCGCACGCTGCATCAGCCGCGCGACGCCTTTGGCCGAGCCGATCTGCAGCACGCGCTCGACCGGCAGAAAATCCACGCCGAGGTCGAGGCTTGAGGTGCAGACCACGGCTTTCAGGTGGCCTTCTTTCAGCGCGCGTTCAACCCAGTCGCGGACCTCACGGGACAACGAGCCGTGGTGCAGCGCGATCAGCCCGGCCCAATCCGGGCGCGCCTCCAGCAGCGCTTGATACCAGACTTCCGACTGCGCCCGGGTGTTGGTGAACAGCAGGCAACTGGAACTGCTGTCGACCTCGGCCAGCACTTGCGGCAGCATGCGCAAGCCCATGTGCCCGGCCCAGGGGAAGCGCTCGATGGACGGCGGCAGCAGTGTGTCGACGATCAATTCCTTGACCACTTTGCCGTGAACGGTGGTGCCGTGATCGCCCACCAGCACCTGTTGCGCGTGCTCCTGATTGCCGAGGGTCGCGGAAAGGCCCCAGATGACCAGCTCGGGATTCCACTGACGTAACCGCGCCAGCGCCAGTTGCAACTGGATGCCGCGCTTGTTGCCGATCAGCTCGTGCCATTCATCGACGACGACCATCTTCAGCGTCGACATCGTCGCCTGGGCATCGGCGCGGGTGAGTAGCAGCGTCAGGCTCTCCGGCGTGGTGATCAGCGCAGAGGGCAGGCGCCGGCCCTGTTTGGCGCGCTCGCTGCTGCTGGTGTCGCCGGTGCGCAGGCCGACGCTCCACGGAATCTGTAAATCCTGCAGCGGGCCTTCCAGCGCCCGGGCGGTGTCGGCCGCGAGGGCACGCATGGGCGTGATCCACAGCACGCTGAGGGGCGCGGCGACGGGCTTGCGCTTGCGCGGCTTCTGCTCGGTCGGCGCGGGCGCCGGCCGGGCGAACTGGTTGAGGGCGGCAAACCACACCGAGTAGGTCTTGCCCGCGCCGGTGCTGGCGTGCAGGAGGCCCGACTCGCCGCGGGCGACAGCGGCCCAGACTTCTTTCTGGAAGGGGAAGGGTTTCCAGCCACGCTCGGCAAACCAGCGCTTGGCGAAATTGACAGCTTTAGGCATGCGCAGGCTCTGGGAGGGGTTAAGTCACAGACCGCTGGGGGAGGGGTTTAGTTTGGTCGGGATTTATCACCCGGCGCTGAATGTGTAGGAGCGCGCTTGCCCGCGATAGCTTTCCGTCAGTCACCGGCTCGGGCGCAGACAAATGGCTATCGAGGGCAATTTGGAGCGCCACACCGGTCGCTCCTACAGGATGTGCATTTGCCAGGCGTAATGAACGCGGCAGGAGATCAGGGCGCTACGAGTTACTTCAAGTTCCCACTCAAAAACTGCTGCAGGCGCTCGCTCTTCGGGCTGCCCAGCACGTCGTCCGGGTGGCCCATTTCCTCGATCTGGCCCTGGTGCAGGAACACCACCTGATTGGCGACCTTGCGGGCGAAGCCCATTTCGTGGGTCACCAGAATCATGGTCCGGCCTTCTTCTGCCAGGCCCTGAATCACCTTCAACACTTCGCCGACCAATTCAGGGTCGAGCGCTGAAGTAGGCTCGTCGAACAGCATGATTTCCGGTTCCATCGCCAACGCCCGGGCGATCGCCACGCGCTGCTGCTGGCCGCCGGACAGAAACGCCGGGTATTGATCGGCGACGCGCACGGGCAGCCCGACCTTGTCCAAGTATTTGCGCGCGCGGGCCTCGGCTTCGACCTTCGACACGCCCAGCACCCGGCGCGGCGCCATGGTGATGTTTTCCAGCACCGTCATGTGGCTCCACAGGTTGAAGTGCTGGAACACCATCGCCAGACGTGTACGAATCCGCTGCAGCTCCCCCGGGTCGGCAACGCGCATGCCGCCGGCGTCGCTGACCATGCGCACGGGCTGGCCGTCCAGGCTCATGGCGCCGTCATTGGGTTGCTCGAGAAAATTGATGCAGCGCAGGAACGTGCTCTTGCCCGAGCCGCTGGCGCCGATCAGGCAAATCACGTCGCCGACGCTGGCCTTGAGCGACACCCCTTTGAGCACCTCGTGGTCACCGTAGCTTTTATGCAGGCCATCGATGGTCAGTTTGTACATGAAGGGCAGTCCTCAAGGAGAAAGTAAGTAGCCGCTGCGGTAGGCTTCGGTGCCGGCGACATGGGCGATGACCATGCCGGCGGTCGCCATGCGTCGCAATGAGCGGGCGTACATAAGGCCAGCGTTGGCCGTGTGGATCGGGGTCACTGCGTCGCTGATCGGGTCGATGACCTCAGCGATCAATTGCCCCGCCTCGACGTATTCGCCGGGCAGTGTGCAGAACACCAGCAGACCACCCACAGGCGTGGCGACCGGTTCGACGCCCGCCAGCGGGGTCGCCGGGTAAATCAGTTCAGGTGGTGCAACCGGCTCGCCGGCAATGGCGCCATGGTGCATCAGGTAGCTGATGATCGCCTGGCAGTCACGGCTGGCGAGGGCGTGGTTGACATCGCCCTGGCCGCGCAACTCCAGGGTCACGGAAAAACTGCCCAGCGGAATCGGAAAGCGTTTGGCAAAACGCTGCTGCAATTGCCACCAGACCAGCGTGAAGCATTCGTCGAACGACTGCCCGCCGGAATCGGTCGCCAGCAGGCTTGCCTGTGCGCCGAGATAACGCGACAGCGCTTCGACCTGCGGCCAGGCCTCGGGCGTGGTGTACAGGTGCTCGACGGATTCGAAATCACAGTGCAAGTCCAGCACCACGTCGGCGTCACAGGCCAGGCGTTGCAACGTCAGCCGCTGGGACTCCAGCTGGGTGCTGCCGACGCAGTTATTCAGTGCCGCCAGCAAGGTTTTGCGAATCAGCGTGACGTTGCCCTTGGGGTCATCGGTCAGCTGCGCTTCGACTTCATCGCCCACTTGCTGGCCGAGGTCGACAAAGCGACGATTGAAATTCTGTCCGCTCTCAAGCTCGTAACGTCCCAACGGCATGTCCATCAGAACCTGCTCCAGGCCGACGGGGTTGGCCACCGGAACGACCACGACTTCGCCGAGCAACTGACCGGCGTTTTCAAGCTCAGCCAGCCGTTGCTTCAAATACCACGACACCAGCATGCCCGGCAGCTCGTCGGCGTGCAGGGACGACTGGATGTAAACCTTGCAGACGCTGTTTTCCGGGCCGTAGTGAAAGCTGTGGATCTGTCGAGCAGTGCCGGGCACCGGGGCCAGCAGATCATGGGTCTGGTGTCGCATGCAGGGTTCCTAGTGAGTCGGGCCGAGGAAGGCCAGCCAGCGGCGTTCAGCCAATCGGAACAGGCCCACCAGAATGAACGTGACGGTGAGGTAGATCAGCGCCGCGATGCCGAACGACTGGAACGTCAGGAAGGTGGCCGAGTTGGCGTCCCGCGCGACCTTGAGGATGTCCGGCACGGTGGCGGTGAAGGCCACGGTGGTCGAGTGCAGCATCAAGATCACTTCGTTGCTGTAATAAGGCAGCGAACGGCGCAGGGCCGACGGCATGATGACGTAGGTGTACAGGCGCCAGCCGGTCAGGCCGTAAGCCTTGGCCGCCTCGACTTCGCCGTGGTTCATGCTGCGAATCGCACCGGCGAAGATTTCGGTGGTGTAGGCGCAGGTGTTCAGGGCGAAGGCGAGGATGGTGCAGTTCATCGCGTCACGGAAGAACGCACCGAGCATGGGCTGCTCACGCACGGCAGCGATGCTGTAAATCCCGGTGTAGCAAATCAGCAACTGTATATACAGCGGCGTTCCGCGGAACAGGTAGGTGTAGAACTGCACCGGCCAGCGCACCATCGGATTGCGCGAGACGCGAGCGATGGACAGTGGAATCGAGACGATGAAGCCGATGGCGATGGACGCACTGAGCAGCCACATCGTCATAGCCAGGCCGGTGACGTTCTGGCCGTCCGTATAAAGGAAGGCCCGCCAGTATTCTTGCAGCAACTCGATCATCGTTGAGCCTCCCGGCTGCCGGCGGCATAACGCCGTTCGGCCCAGCGCAGGGCGAAGTTGGACACGCTGGTGATGACCAGATAGATCAGCGCGGCGAGTACCAGGAAATAGAACAGCTGATACGTGCTTTTACCCGCATCCTGCGCGGCCTTGACCAGATCGGCCAGGCCGATGATCGACACCAGCGCGGTGGCCTTGAGCACCACTTGCCAGTTGTTGCCGATGCCCGGCAGGGCGAAGCGCATCATCTGCGGGAATACCACCATGCGAAACCGTTGCGAACGGCTGAGCCCGTAGGCCGTGGCCGCTTCGACCTGACCGCGCGGTACAGCGAGAATCGCGCCGCGGAAGGTTTCGGTGAAATACGCGCCATAGATGAAGCCCAGCGTGATGACGCCGGCAGAGAAAGGGTCGATCTCGATGTAATCCCAATCCATCGCTTCGGTGAGCGTGGTCAGCCAGGTTTGCAGGCTGTAGAAGATCAGCAGCATCAGCACCAGATCCGGCACGCCACGGATCAGCGTGGTGTAAATCTGGGCCGGAACCCGCAGCACGGCGGCTTTCGACAGTTTGGCACTGGCGCCCAGCAGGCCGAGCACAATGGCCAGCAGCAGCGACATTACCGATAATTTGACGGTCATCCAGGTGCCTTGCAGCAACAGCGGGCCGAAGCCTTTCAGGCTGAATGCTGACAGTCCCAGGTTTTGCAGGAGAGTTTCGAACATGTGCAACCTATGCAGTCAATAAAAACGCCCGTGAACTTCAGCGGCGGATTCTGGCTGAAATCAACGGGCGTCTGTTTGCTTATTTACCGCTGTACAGATTCAGATCGCCGAAGTGCTTCTTCTGGATCTCGGCGTACTTGCCGTCATCGTGTAACGCTTTGATACCTTTGTCCAAAAGCGCTTTCAGGTCCTTGTTACCTTTCGAGATGCCGACGGCCGTTTTGGCTGGCAGCAGGGGATCGTCGATTGGCTTGCTGACTTCGTAGTCACCGCCTTGTGGCGACTTCAGGAAGCCCAGTTCGGCTTGCAGCATGTCTTGAACCGATGCGTCCAGACGACCGGAAACGAGGTCGGCATACACCTGATCCTGGTTGGCATAGGCTTGGGTTTTCACGCCAGCCTTGTCCAGAATGGCCTTGGCGTAGGCTTCCTGGATGGTGCCTTGCTCGTAACCCACGGTTTTGCCTTTCAGCGAAGCAAGGTCAGTGCTCAGTCCGGAGCCTTTTTTGTAGACCAGCGAGGTAGGGCCGGAGAACAGTTCGCTGGAGAAGTCGATGACTTTCTCGCGGGCCGGGGTCACGGTCATGGAGGAGATCACACCGTCGAACTTGTTGGCTTTCAGGCCCGGAATCATGCCGTCGAAATCGCTTTCGACCCACTTGCACTTGACCTTCAGTTCAGCACAGATCGCGTTGCCCAGGTCGATATCGAAGCCCACCAGGCTGCCATCGGCGGCTTTGGATTCGAATGGCGCGTAGGAAGGATCGACGCCGAAACGCAGTTCCTTGTACTCCTTGGCCATTGCGTTACCGGCGGCCAGACAGATGGCGAGTGCGGAAAGGGTCAGCCATGCTTTTTTCATCGTTCAGTCCTTAAAACCAAATTGAGCGTTGGGAACACGCGAAGGCTTGCTACCGGCAAAAGCCAGACCGCAAATAGACAGCAATTTCCGAACCAAACAAACGAACGCGCGTTTTAAATGTACGGAGTTGTCGCAATGATGACTTAGAGCCATCTTTTGTCTTTTTTTGAGGTCCCGCAGGCACCGGCAGAGTAGCCGTATCCTGTTGAGAGTGGGCGAAAAAGTTGCAGGCTCCGGGGTCACCTGCGGTGCCTGTTGCGGTGCAGGGGAGATTCGAAACGCCTGCCGGGGCTCGTCTTTGGAAGGCTGGCGTTTTTATGCGCCCCATATCAGCGCACTCGACGTCGGACGGGGCCAGGCCCGCGCACCGCGACGGTGCTCAGGCCAGCAGGTCCTGCAGCGTCGCCAGGCTGTCGGCTTCGGCGACCGGCTTATCGAGGCGCCAGCGCAGCATCCTCGGGAACCTCACGGCGATGCCGCTCTTGTGTCGTTTCGACAGGGCAATGCCCTCGAACCCCAGCTCGAACACCAGGGTCGGGGTAACACTTCGCACCGGGCCGAATTTGTCCACAGTGGTCTTGCGGATGATTGCATCGACCTTGCGCATCTCTTCGTCGGTCAGCCCCGAATACGCTTTGGCGAAGGGCACCAATGTCCGTTCGCTGGATTCAGGCGGGCCGTCCCAGACCGCGAACGTGTAATCGCTGTACAGACTGGCGCGGCGGCCGTGACCGCGTTGGGCGTAGATCAGCACGGCGTCAACGCTGAACGGGTCCATTTTCCATTTCCACCAGACGCCCATGTCCTTCGTGCGCCCCACGCCGTACATCGAGTCCCGCGCCTTGAGCATCATGCCTTCCACGCCGAGACTGCGGGACGCCTCGCGCTGCCGGCCGAGGTCCAGCCAGTCGTTGCCGGTCAGGACCGGAGATGGCATCAGCACCGGGCTCTGGGCGTTGGCGATGACCTTTTCCAGCTGCGTGCGCCGCTCATGTTGCGGGCGAATGCGCCAGTCGTGGCCTTCCCATTCCAGCAGATCGTAAGCCAGCACGACGACCGGCACGTCTTCCAGAATCTTCTTGCCGAGGGTTTTGCGGCCGATCCGCTGTTGCAGCAGGGCGAAGGGCTGCACCGACGGCGTCGCTTCACCAGGCGTGCCGGGCGCGGGGGTGTCGAGGGCGAACTCGCCTTCCTCGGCATTTTCCGGGGGCGCGGCTTTCCAGACGACGATCTCGCCGTCGATCACCGTGCCGTCGGGCAGGCATTGAGCCAGGCTGTGCAGTTCCGGGAAGCGATCCGTGACCAGTTCTTCGCCTCGCGACCAGATCCACAGCCGTCCTTCGCGCTTGACCACCTGAGCGCGAATGCCGTCCCACTTCCACTCCACCTGCCAGTTTTCCGCGGCGCCGAGCAGGTTCTCGAACTGATCGACCGGCTGCTGCAGCGCATGGGCGAGGAAAAAGGGGTAGGGCTGGCCGCCCCGTTGCGCGTGTTCGTCGGCCGATTCTTCTGCGATGAGCTTTAGATAGCCTTCGGCGCTGGGGCGATGGGAAAGATCGGTGTACCCCACGAGTCGCTGGGCCACGCGCTTGCTGTCGATATCGGCCAGCGCGGCAAGGGCGCGGGTCACCAGCAACTTGGAAACACCAACACGGAAACTGCCAGTGATCAGCTTCAGGCAGACCATCAGGCTTTGCGGGTCCAGTTGCGACCAGAACGTCGGCAGGCGCTCGAGCAACGCTTCCGGGGGCAGACCGCGCAGGGGCAGCAGATGGTTTTCCATCCAGCTTGCCAGGCCTTCTTCGGAGCTGTGCTCGGCTTTAGGGAGCAGCAGCGACAGAGTTTCCGCCAGATCGCCTACCGCTTGGTAACTCTCCTCGAACAACCATTCCGGCAAGCCCGACAGCAGCAGCGCCTGCTCACGCAACATGCGCGTCGGCACCAGTTGCCGTGGGCGTCCGCCGGCCAGGAAATACACCGCCCATGCGGCGTCTTCGGGGGCGGCCTTGCTGAAGTAGGCTTGCATGGCCGCCAGCTTCGCATTGCTGGAGGTGGTGGCATCGAGGTCCGAATAGAGTTCGGCGAAGGCTTTCATGACGAGGCCTCGCCTGTCGATGCAGGTTCGGGTGCGGGTTCGGTCTTGGCCGCTGCGTCGTCTTCTTCGTCGCCGTATTCGGTGGAGAAGCCTTGGGCGTCGAGGCCCAGTTCCCGCAGGTAGCGCACCAGCACGGCCACCGAACCGTGGGTGACCATGACCCGCTCGGCGCCGGTGTTTTCGATGGCCCAGAGCAGGCCCGGCCAGTCGGCATGGTCGGAGAGGGCAAAGCCGCGGTCGACACCGCGCCGACGGCGCGTGCCGCGCAACATCATCCAGCCGCTGGCAAAGGCGTCGCTGAATTCGCCAAAGCGGCGCATCCAGGTGCTGCCGCCGGCGGAGGGCGGTGCGACGATCAGGGCGCTGCGCAACGCGGGGTCGGTCTTTTTGAAGTCGCCGGCGTAGTGGGTTTCCGGAATGCGCACGCCAGCTTCGCGGTAGACACGGTTCAGCGGTTCGACGGCGCCGTGGACGAGGATCGGGCCGATGGTGGGGTCGATGCCGTGGAGGATGCGTTGGGCCTTGCCGAATGAGTAGGCGAACAGGACGCTGGCTTTGCCGGCGGCGGCATTGGCGCGCCACCATTCGTTGACCCCGGCGAAGATTTCCGCTTGGGGCTGCCAGCGATAGATTGGCAGGCCGAAGGTGGATTCGGTGATGAAGGTGTGGCAGCGCACGGGTTCGAAGGGTTCGCAGGTGCCGTCGGGTTCGACTTTGTAGTCGCCTGAGGCGACCCATATTTCGCCTTTGTATTCGAGGCGGACCTGGGCGGAGCCGAGGACGTGGCCGGCCGGGTGGAGGCTGAGTTTGACGCCGTGGTGGGTGATGCTTTCGCCGTAGGCGAGGGTCTGGAGGTTGATGTCCTGGCCCAGTCGGGAGCGCAGTATGCCTTCGCCGGGCGCGGCGGCGAGGTAGTGTTCGTTGCCGGTGCGGGCGTGGTCGCCGTGGGCGTGGGTGATGACGGAGCGTTCGACCGGGCGCCACGGATCGATGTAGAAATCACCGGGCGGGCAGTAGAGGCCTTCGGGGCGGGCAATGACGAGATCCATGGTTTGACCGGGTTTGGGGACTTGTCAGGTAGAGCGGTGGCGGGGCGCAGAAGTTCGGTTGGGGTTTTGGGTCCCGATCTCGAGATCAAGAGCGTCTGCCTGGGGGCAGACTGTTTCGGCTTCGCCGAGTTACTTGGAAAAGCACCCCAAGTAACCAAGGGTGCTTGCTCCTGGTTTGGCTCCTCCTGCGTCGGAGTACCCTCACTTCGGTCTCGCTCCGTGGGCCCGCCGCCATCCGCCATCCATGGCGGGGGGCGGCTCTCGCCGCATCCATGCGGCTCGACCCACGGAGCGAGACCTGCGTTCAGCCTGCACCCAAGTCGCGATTGGCGGTGACTGGACTGCTTGTGTAAGAAGATCAAAAGCAGATCAAAAGCTTCCCGGCTAAAGCCGGTCCTACGGGGCGCCGCCGGTCCCACTGACGGTACGCGGTGTGCTTTTTAGTGGGACCGGCTTTAGCCGGGAAGAGGCCATTTCAGGCACCATCAATCTGGTTTTTGATCGTTCCCACGCTCTGCGTCACTAGTGTCCGGGGAAAGTCCAGAGGGGGAGCTTGCTCCCCCTCTCTGACCGCATCCATACGGCATAATCAGTCTTTTCCCACTCGGTTT
>NZ_SOCR01000004.1 GCF_004364335.1 Pseudomonas graminis
GGAATCAGGCGTTAGAGAGGAAAAGCATTGAAAAGCTGAAGGCTGCCCAAGGCATCCTTCAGCTATGACAAACTTTCCCCGGACACTAGTGACGCTCCGCGTGGTAATGCATCCGACGACGCTCTGCGTCGCAGCGATGGACGCGGAGCGTCCGGGGCGGCATCCCCACGCGGAGCGTGGGGACGATCATTCACGCGATGCTTTCAGCGGGACCGGTTTCAGCCGGAAATGACTGAACCCTCACTTCGCTCGGGTTGTCGACTAGGCTCAAGGTTCGCACGTAAGGAACCTGCCACACGATCTGAGAGGTCCCCCATGAGCCTGCTGCTTGAACCCTATACCCTTCGCCAACTGACACTGCGCAACCGCATTGTGGTTTCGCCGATGTGTCAGTACTCCTGCGCCGATGGTCTGGCCAATGACTGGCATCTGGTCCATCTGGGCAGTCGTGCGGTCGGCGGCGCCGGGCTGATTTTCACCGAAGCGGCGGCAGTCACCCAGGACGGGCGGATTACCCCGGAAGACCTCGGCATCTGGAACGATGAGCAGATCGCACCTTTGCAACGCATCACTCGCTTCATCGAGGCGCAAGGTGCGGTGGCCGGCATTCAGCTGTCCCACGCCGGACGCAAGGCCAGTACCTGGCGTCCGTGGGTGAGCCAGAGCGGCGCCATCCCTGCCGACCAGGGCGGCTGGGCGACCTGGGGCCCCTCGAAGATCGCTTTCGACCCGACCTACACCACGCCCACGCCGCTGGATGAAGCCCAGATTCAGGACATCATCAAGTCCTTTGTCGATGCTGCCAAGCGTGCTTTGACCGCCGGTTTCAAAGTGGTCGAAATCCACGCCGCCCATGGCTACTTGCTGCATCAGTTCCTGTCGCCGCTGAGCAACCAGCGCCAGGATCAATACGGTGGTTCATTCGAAAACCGCATTCGCCTGACCCTCGAAATCACCAAAGCCGTGCGTGAAGTCTGGCCCGCAGAGCTGCCGCTGTTCGTGCGTGTCTCGGCCACCGACTGGGTGGAAGGCGGCTGGAACGCGGATGAAACCGTCGAGCTGGCCAAGCGCTTGAAAGAGTTGGACGTTGATCTTGTTGACGTGTCTTCCGGCGGCACTGCAGCCAAGGCCGAGATCCCGGTGGGCCCGGGTTATCAAACCGAATTTGCCGCTCGCGTGCGCAACGAGTCCGGCATTGCCACCGGCACCGTGGGCATGATCACCGAGCCCACCCAGGCCGACACCATCCTGCGGACGGGTCAGGCTGACCTGATTTTCCTCGCCCGCGAACTGCTGCGCGATCCGTACTGGCCGCTGCAAGCCGACGAGTCCCTCGGTGGACGCCAGGCCACATGGCCCGCGCAATACCAGCGGGCAACGCACCGCGACCAGCCGATTCATGAGTCGGATCTGCGCGATTGATCACGCCGCTGAATAGCTGATGTAGGCTCGCTTGTTGATGTCAGGTTCGGTCGGTCAATCGGGATCGACCGGAGCGGACAGCGATCGACAAGCTCACCCTACCTGCCTCCGTCGTGGGAAGCACACTGCCCCAACCCACTCACTTCCCTCCACTCCCCGCCACGCTTTCCCCGCCCCGAGTCAGGCAGTACGCGCCGAGGATCGGCAGCAGGGTCACCATCATCACGAGCATCGCTACTACGTTGGTCACCGGCACGTCCCGTGGGCGGCTAAGTTGGTTGAGCAGCCAGATGGGCAGGGTGCGTTCGTGCCCGGCGGTGAAGGTGGTGACGATGATTTCGTCGAAGGACAGGGCAAACGCCAGCATGCCGCCGGCCAGCAACGCCGAGCCCAGGTTGGGCATGATGATGTAGCGGAAGGTCTGCCAGCCGTCAGCACCGAGGTCCATCGAGGCTTCGATCAGGCTGTGGGAGGTACGGCGCAGGCGGGCGATGACGTTGTTGTAGACGATCACCACGCAGAAGGTCGCGTGGCCGACGATGATGGTGAACATCCCAGGCTCGATCCCCAGGGTCTTGAACGCTGACAACAAGGCCAGCCCGGTGATGATGCCGGGCAGGGCGATGGGCAGAATCAGCATCAGCGAAATGCCGTCCTTGCCGAAGAAGTCCCGCCTGTACAGCGCCGCTGAGGCCAGCGTGCCGAGCACCAGTGCGATCATCGTGGCAACACAGGCGATTTGCAGCGACAGCTTGATCGAGTCCAGCACGTCCGGCCGCGCGAACGCCACGCCGATCCACTTCAGGGTGAAGCCTTTTGGCGGGAAGCTGAAGGCGGCGTCTTCGGTGTTGAAGGCGTAGACGAAGATGATCAGGATCGGAAAGTGCAGAAACACGAGCCCGCCCCAGGCGGCGATTTTCAGGCCCCACGACGCGTTTTCAGAGTGCATCGAACGCCCCCAGACGCTTGACGATCGCCAGATAAACCGCGATCAGCACGATCGGCACCAGCGTGAAGGCCGCGGCCATGGGCATGTTGCCGATGGCGCCCTGCTGGGCGTAGACCATGCTGCCGATAAAGTAACCCGGTGGGCCGATCAGTTGCGGCACGATGAAATCCCCCAGCGTCAGCGAAAACGTGAAGATCGAGCCCGCCGCAATGCCCGGTACTGACAGCGGCAGAATCACCTGCATGAACGTCTGCCGGGGCGTGGCGCCGAGGTCGGCGGAGGCGTGCAGCAGTGAAGGCGGCAAGCGTTCGAGGGAGGCCTGAATCGGCAGGATCATGAACGGCAGCCAGATGTAGACGAACACCATGAAACGCCCCAAATGCGAGGTCGACAGCGTGCTGCCGCCAATGCCGGGCACGCTCAACAGCCACTGCAACACTGGCGCCAGCCCCAAGTGCTGAACGAACCATTGCGCGACGCCGCCCTTGGCCAGCAGCAGTGTCCACGCGTAGGCCTTGACGATGTAACTCGCCCACATCGGCATCATCACTGCGATGTAAAAGAACGCCTTGGTTTTGCCGGTGGTGTAGCGCGCCATGTAATAGGCGATGGGGAAGGCGACGATGGCACTTGCCATGGACACGGCGACGGCCATGGTGAGGGTGCGGCGGATGACATCGAAATTGGCCGGGTTGAACAGCGCCCCGAAGTTCGCCAGGGTCAGGTCGGGCGTCACGGTCATGCTGAAGTCGTCGAAGGTATAGAAGCCTTGCCACAACAGGCCCAGCAGTGAGCCGAGATAGATGGCGCCAAACCAGAGTAGCGGCGGGATCAGCAGCAGTGACAGGTACAGGTTCGGGCGTCGATACAGCAGGTTGGAAAAACGTCGAAGTGGCGATGGCCGTTGCGTCGGCGCCGAGCCAGTGCACGTTCGGCCCATCTCAATGCGCCTCGACCGGCGCGTCATGCAGCGCAATCATCGCCTCCCGCGCCCAGCGAACGGTAACGCGTTCCCCCGGCTGATGAAGCGCTCCGGTGTCCAGCCACTGATTGTTGGCCTGGCTGACCGTGAGCGTGTGGCCGTTGTCCAGTTTGATCTCGTAGCGGGTGGCACTGCCCTGATACTGGACGTCGTGCAGCACGCCGCTGACCTGAACCTCGTGGCTCGCCGCAACGCCCTCGGCAAAACGAATGTGCTCTGGCCGAATAGAGAAGGCGCCCGGGTTGCCGCTCAACGCCTGCGCCGGTTCGCCGCGCACGACGTTGGAGGTGCCCACGAATTCCGCCACGAAGGTCGTGGCCGGCTTTATGTACAAATTGCGCGGCGTGTCGACCTGCTCGATGCGGCCCTTGTTGAATACCGCGACCCGGTCCGACATCGACAGTGCTTCGGTCTGGTCGTGGGTGACGAAGATGAACGTGATGCCCAGTTGGCGCTGCAGTTTCTTCAGTTCGCCCTGCATCTGTTCGCGCAGCTTCAGGTCGAGGGCGCCGAGGGGTTCATCGAGCAGCAGCACGCGCGGCCGATTGACCAGTGCCCGCGCCAGGGCCACACGCTGACGCTGGCCGCCGGACAGTTGCACGGGTTTGCGCGCGCCGTAGCCGTCGAGGGCGACCATGTTCAGGGCCTCGTCGGCCCGTTTGATTCGTTCGGCCTTGCCGACGCCTTTGACTTTCAGGCCATAGGCGACGTTGTCCTGCACGTTCATGTGCGGGAACAGCGCATAGTCCTGAAACACTGTGTTGACGTCACGCTGATACGGCGGCAGGCCGGCCGCTTCCTGGCCATGAATGCGGATCGATCCGGCAGTGGGCTGCTCAAAGCCGGCGATCAGGCGCAGGCAAGTGGTCTTGCCGGAGCCCGAGGGGCCGAGCATGGAAAAGAACTCGCCGTCCTCGATGTCGATGGACACCCGGTCCACGGCTTTCACCTCGCCGAACAACCGCGAGACCTGAGTGAACTGGACAGCGTGGGTCATGGTGGCTAATTCCCGAAATCTTTCTCGATGTGTGCACTGGGCAGGTTTGTATTTGTAGGAGCGCGCTTGCCCGCGATTGCGACCTGCCTGTGAGGTTGATGCTGTATGACACACCGTAATCGCGGGCAAGCGCGCTCCTACAATGGATGGATGGATGTACCCAGAGAGATTCCCCGGGCCTGAATACGCTTACCTGCCACCCATGATTGCAATGTAATCCTGCGTCCAGCGGCTGTACGGCACGTATTTTCCGCCCTCGGCCTGGGGTGTTTTCCAGAAGGCGATCTTTTCGAACAGGTCAAACCCGTTGGTTTCGCAGCCCTCGGCGCCGAGCAGTGCGTTGCCCTTGCACGCTTCAGGCACCACCGGCAGAGAGCCGAACCAGGCGGCAACGTCGCCCTGCACTTTCGGTTGCAGCGACCAGTTCATCCATTTGTAGGCACAGTTGGGGTGTTGGGCCTCGGCGTGCAACATCGTGGTGTCGGCCCAACCGGTGGCGCCTTCCTGGGGGATGGTCGAGGCGACGGGCTGTTTGTCGGCGACCAGCCCGTTGACCATGTACCCCCATGAACTGGACGCTGCCACGCCTTCGTTTTTCACGTCGCTCATCTGCACCGTTGCGTCGTGCCAGTAGCGATGAACCAGCGGTTGCTGAGCGCGGAGCAGGTCGAGTACAGCCTTGTACTGCGTCTCGGTGAGCTGATACGGATCGACGATGTCCAGCTCTGGCTTGGCGGTCTTCAAATACAGTGCAGCGTCGGCGATGTAGATCGGCCCGTCATAGGCCTGGACCCGGCCCTTGTTCGGTTTGCCGTCGGGCAAATCCTGCGGCTCGAACACCACGCTCCAGCTCACCGGCGGCGTCTTGAACACGTTGGTGTTGTACATCAGCACGTTCGGGCCCCACTGATAGGGTGTGCCATAGGTTTTGTTTTCGACCGTGTACCAGGGGCCATCTTTCAGGCGCGGGTCGAGGGTTTTCCAGTTCGGGATCAACGTGGGGTCGATGGGCTGCACGCGCTTGCCGGCGATCAGGCGCAACGACGCGTCGCCCGATGCGGTGACCAGGTCATAGCCGCCCTTGGTCATCAGGCTGACCATCTCGTCGGACGTCGCGGCAGTCTTGACGTTGACCTTGCAGCCGGTCTCCTGCTCGAAGCCGGTCACCCAGTCGTAGGCCTTGTCGCTTTCGCCGCGCTCGATGTACCCCGGCCACGCCACAATATCCAGCTGCCCCTCGCCATCGCCCACCGCCGTCATTGCTTCAGCGGCCTGCACCGCGCCGCTGGTGAATAGTGCAGTGATCACAGCGCTCAGAATCGCGGTCTTGTGCACGGACATGGTGGGTTTGCCTCATGGTGGTTGTGTGGGCAGAGATCGGTGGTGCAGAGCGTAGTGCCCAGTTCGATCCTCGACAAACTTCGCGCAGCAAATACCGAGCCCATTCGTGCAGGCGGAAGCGGTTGAGCGAAAACCCGTCGTCATCCGGCCTCAGGACATCCAGTCGCCGCAACATTCAGAAGCAAACCTGCCCAACGGCTGCTGGTGCCTTCGCCTTAACCTGCGGGTCGAATCGTCTGTCCCCATTTCTGAAGGTGAAGTCATGAACACGCGCGGTTTACTGGATCAACTGTTGAAATCCGGTCAGGACCTGCTGCAAAACAAGGCCGGCGCGCCTGACAAGAGCGGCAAAAGCGGGCAAAACGGGCAGGGCGGGCTTGGCGATTTGCTGGGCAAGGTCGGTGGCAGCGGCCTGGGCGGCAGACTGGGCGGCAGCCTTGGCGGGCTGCTTTCGGGTGCCGGCGGTGGTGCGTTGGCGGCGGGCGCGATGGGCTTGCTGATGGGCAACAAAGGCGCACGCAAAATGGGCGGCAAAGCGCTGACCTACGGCGGGCTCGCGGCGTTGGGCGTGCTGGCGTACAAGGCGTACGGCAACTGGCAGGCAAATCAGGGTGTGGCGCAACCGGTTGAGCCGCAAACCGTGGACCGCGTGCCCCCGGCTCAGGTCGAACAGCACAGCGAGGCCATCCTGCGGGCGCTGGTGGCAGCGGCCAAGGCCGACGGCCACGTCGACGAGCGTGAACGTGAACTCATCGAAGGCGAGTTCACCCGCATCACCGGCGACAACGAACTGCAGCAGTGGCTGCACGCCGAGCTCAACAAACCGCTGGACCCTGTCGATGTCGCCCGTGCCGCGCAGACCCCGGAAATCGCCGCCGAGATGTACCTGGCCAGCGTGATGATGGTCGACGAAGAACACTTCATGGAGCGCGCTTACCTCGACGAGCTCGCCAAGCAGTTGAAGCTTGACCCGGCCCTCAAGACTGAACTTGAGCATCAGGTGCTTCAGGCCCAGCCGTAAACCAGAGCGGGTCGGCCCAGTGACCCGTAACGAAAACCGAATACCCGCAACGCTGGCGGGTCAGTCCCGACAATCCCTGGGTCCTGACCCGCATTTCTCTCCCGCGCTTCAGGCGCGCCAGCCACACATGTGCCCTCAACGCACTTGCACCATCAAGCAACGCCACATCGAGCCGATAGCGTGTAAGACACTTCCGATCTGGTTGTGTGTTATGGCGTTTTCCTTGTCGGAAACAGCCCGTTTATTGGGAAGTCACTAGGCTATACTCCCGCTCGCTTTGGACCGTTCGTCGGTCCGCTTCTTGAACCCGGTCATGCCGGCGTTGAACCCTTGAGGGCTGACTGTGAAGAACTGGACGTTGCGTCAACGGATTTTGGCGAGCTTCGCTGTCATCATCGCCATCATGCTGTTGATGGTGGTTGCGGCGTTCAATCGCCTGTTGGTTATCGAGAACAGCGGCGATGCGGTGCGACTGGACGCGCTCCCCGGCGTTTTTTACAGCAGCACCGTGCGCGGCGCCTGGGTTGAAAGCTACGTACAGACCCAGCGTTTACTCAGTGAAGGCGCCGGTCGTGCTCTCACCAGCGCTGAAGAAGACCAGTACAAAGAATTCGACGACCGCTTGCAGGCGCAGATCGTCAATTACCAGAAGAGCATCTTCGACGAATCGGATCGCAGTGACTTCGCCCAGTTTCTGCAATTGCGCGAACGCTACCAGCTAGTGCTCAACGGTGTGCTCGCGGCTTACCAGGGCGATAACTACGCGTTGGCCCAGCGGACTTTCACCGAGCAACTCACGCCCGCGTGGTTTGAGGGTCGCAAACAGCTCAACGCACTCGGCGCCAAGAACAAGGTGGTCGCCGACAAGGCGTCCGACGCCATTCAGGCCGCTGTTTCCAGCGCCAAGATCACGCTTGGCATTTCGCTGATCATCGCTTTGCTGGCGGCGGCTGCGTGCGGCCTGTTGCTGATGCGCGCGATTCTGGCGCCGATGAACCGTATCGTGCAGATTCTCGACACCATGCGCACGGGTGACCTGAGCACGCGGCTGGCGCTGGACCGCAACGACGAGTTCGGATCGGTGCAGACCGGCTTCAACGACATGGTCGCCGAACTTGCTGCGTTGGTGTCCCAGGCCCAGCGCTCGTCGATTCAGGTGACCACGTCGGTCACCGAGATTGCCGCCACCTCCAAGCAGCAACAGGCCACGGCCACCGAGACCGCTGCGACCACCACGGAAATTGGCGCGACCTCCCGCGAGATTGCCGCGACGTCCCGGGATCTGGTGCGCACCATGACCGAAGTGACCTCGGCTGCGGATCAGGCTTCGGTCCTGGCGGGCTCCGGTCAGCAAGGCCTGGCGCGCATGGAAGAAACCATGCACTCGGTCATGGGCGCGGCCGATCTGGTCAATTCCAAGCTGGCGATCCTCAACGAGAAGGCCGGCAACATCAATCAGGTCGTGGTGACCATCGTCAAAGTCGCCGACCAGACCAACCTGCTGTCGCTCAACGCCGCCATCGAAGCCGAGAAAGCCGGCGAATACGGCCGTGGTTTTGCCGTGGTGGCGACCGAGGTCCGGCGTCTGGCCGACCAGACCGCCGTGGCCACCTATGACATCGAGCAGATGGTTCGCGAGATCCAGTCGGCGGTGTCGGCAGGCGTCATGGGCATGGACAAATTCTCCGAAGAAGTGCGTCGCGGCATGTACGAAGTGACCCAGGTCGGCGAGCAGCTTTCCCAGATCATCCATCAGGTGCAGGCCTTGGCGCCGCGTGTCTTGATGGTCAACGAAGGCATGCAGGCCCAGGCCACTGGCGCCGAACAAATCAATCAGGCGCTGGTGCAGTTGGGTGATGCCAGCAGCCAGACCGTCGAATCCCTGCGTCAGGCCAGCTTCGCCATCGATGAGCTGAGCCAGGTGGCGGTGGGGCTGCGTAGCGGCGTTTCGCGTTTCAAGGTCTGAGTCAGGCCCATGATCGAGCATTCAGCCAAGCGCAGCGCTGCGGTGTTGCCCAAGAACAAGCTGTTTCTGCTGTTCCGCATCGGCGCGGAACGCTATGCGCTGCAAGCGACAGAAATCGCCGAAGTGCTGCCACGGCTGATGCTCAAACCCATCGCGCAAGCGCCCCACTGGGTCGCCGGTGTGTTTGCCCACCGCGGCGCGATCGTGCCGGTCATCGACCTCAGCGCGCTGACCTTCGGCCATCCTGCCCCGTTGCGTACCAGCACACGGCTGGTGTTGGTGCATTACCGCCTTGGCGGGGATCGTCCTGCCCGGGAGCTGGGTTTGATCCTCGAACAGGCGACCGACACGCTGCGTTGCTCGCCCCATGAATTCAAAGCCTACGGCCTGGATAACGCACAGGCGCCGTACCTGGGCCCGGTGCGCGAGGACGAACACGGTCTGCTGCAGTGGATACGCGTGGATGACTTGCTCAGCGACGCCGTGCGCGAACTGTTGTTTCCCGAGCAGCCCATGAGCCTTGATGCTTTCGAGGCCGCGCCATGAGCAGCGATGCGCGTTTCTTCGCCTTTCTAAAAGACCGCATCGGGCTGGACGTCGCGTCGGTGGGCGAGGCGATCATCGAGCGCGCCGTGCGTCAGCGCTGCACGCTGTCCAGGGCGCGGGACCACGACGATTACTGGCACACCCTGCTGGTTTCGGCGGATGAGCAACAGGCGCTGATCGAAGCGGTGATCGTCCCCGAAACCTGGTTTTTCCGTTATCCGGAATCCTTCGTCACCCTCGGCAAGCTGGCCAATGCCCGGCTGTCGCAGCTCAATGGTGTCCGTGCGCTGCGGATTCTCAGCCTGCCGTGCTCAACTGGCGAGGAGCCTTACTCGATCGCCATGGCGCTGTTCGACGCAGGTTTACGAGGCCCGCAGTTCAGCGTCGACGCTGTGGACATCAGCCCGCTGTCCATTCAGCGCGCGCGGCAGGGCGTGTATGGCAAGAACTCCTTTCGGGGTGACCAGCTGGGTTACCGGGAACGTTTTTTCAGCGCGGTCGAGGAGGGCTATTGCCTGGAGGAGCGGGTGCGGGATCAGGTCCGCTTTCAATCCGGCAACCTGCTCGACCCTGCCATGCCGTTGGCGCAGTCGGCGTACGACTTCGTGTTCTGCCGCAACCTGCTGATCTACTTCGACGTCGACACCCAGCGCCAGGGCTTTGAGGCTCTTAAACGCATGACCCGCGACGACGGCGTGCTGTTCATCGGCCCCGCCGAGGGCAGCCTGCTGGGGCGCATGGGCATGGTGTCGATCGGCATTGCCCAATCGTTCGCCTTTCGTCGGCATGACGATGCCATTCCCGAACCCCACAGCGTCTTGACTGACCCAGCCATGCAGCCGTCGCGAAGGGATTCGGTGTCAGTTCAGTCAACATCGCTCCTGTCGCGCGGCACTCATAAACCGCAGCCCTTTGCGCCGAGGTCATTGGGTGATCCTGCGGTGACTGAAGAACGCAGGGCTGCCCTCAGACCGGACATCAAGGCAGTGGCGGCGCCGGGCGCGGGCAGTGGCGAAGCTGCCGAGTTGCTGCGCAGCATCGCGGCCCTTGCCAACGAAGGCCGCAGTGCTGAAGCGAAGGTTGCCTGCGAGCAGTACCTCAAGCGCTTTGAGCCCGTGGCGACGGTGTTTTACTGGCTGGGCCTGCTTAGCGAAGTGGCGGGGGAGGCGAGCGCGGCACAAGGGTTTTATCGCAAGGCGTTGTATCTGCAGCCGCAGCATCCGGAAACCCTGGCACAACTGGCCGCGCTGCTTGCCGCCCAGGGCGACAGCGCAGGAGCCCGGCGGCTGCAGGAGCGTGCGGCACGAAGTGTCACTAAAGAAGGACGCAGCGGATGAGTCGCGTACACACAGAGCTGGTCAGCGACGACGCCGAGACGATCGACGACTGCTGGAACCGCATCGGCATCCATGGCGACCGGTCCTGCCCGCTGCTTATCGATCATATTCACTGCCGCAACTGCTCGGTGTATTCGGCCGCAGCCACGCGCTTGCTCGACCGTTACTCGCTGGCGCAGGAGCAGCGTGTGTCGATGCACAGCGATGCGCTTGCCGTCGACGTCGAAACCCGCTCGACCGTGGTGTTTCGTCTGGGCGAAGAGTGGCTCGGTCTGCCGACCCGTTGTCTGGTGGAAGTGTCGCCGGTGCAAGCCATTCATTCGCTTCCGCACCAGCGCTCCCGCGCCTTGCTGGGGGTTGCCAATGTGCGCGGCGCCCTGGTGGCGTGCCTGTCGTTCGTTGAACTGCTCGGGCTGGACCCGTCAGTCGCGCCGGTCGGTGATGGCCGAACATTGCCGCGCATGCTGATCGTTTCCGCAGACGGCGGTCCGGTGGTGGTACCGGTCGACGAGGTCGACGGCATTCATGCCATCGAAGCGCGCCTGCTGGATAGCGCCTCGGCGTCGGCGCAGAACAGCAACGCGCGCTTCACCCGAGGCGTCGTGCAATGGAAAAACCGCAGCCTGCGCTTGCTCGATGAAGACCAACTCTTGTCGGCTGTGAACCGGAGCCTGACATGACGCCCGATCAAATGCGCGACGCGTCGCTGTTCGAACTCTTTACCCTGGAGGCGGAAGCGCAAACCCAGGTGTTGAGCGCGGGCCTGCTCGCCCTTGAGCGCAACCCGACCCAGGCCGATCAGCTGGAAGCGTGCATGCGCGCGGCTCATTCGCTGAAAGGCGCGGCACGTATTGTCGGGGTCAACGCCGGCGTCAGCGTTTCCCATGTCATGGAAGATTGCCTGGTCAGCGCCCAGGAAGGGCGACTTTACCTGCTGCCCGAGCACATCGACGCCCTGCTGATGGGCACCGATCTGCTGATGCGCATCGCCACGCCCGGCGCCACCGTCCCTCAGGCGGATGTGGATGGCTACGTGGCGCTGATGAACAACATGGTCAGCGCCGATCCGGCGGCGAAAGCCATGCTAATGCCCACCGCGCTGCCTTCCCTTGAAGACATCCTGCTCGCCAACGCGCAGTCGCTGGTGACCTCGCTCCAGTCGGCGCAGGATTCGGCGGCCGAAGAACTGGCTGCCGCCATCGTCGTTGAACCCGTCGCCGACCCGGCGCTTAAAGCAGACGGCCCCGGTGAACGACGTGTGGTTGAGACCGGTGAACGGGTCCTGCGCGTCACCGCCGAACGCTTGAACAACCTGCTGGACCTGTCGAGCAAGTCGCTGGTCGAGACTCAACGGCTGAAGCCGTATCTGGCCGCAATGCAGCGGGTCAAACGCACGCAGACCGGCGCCACCCGAGCGCTGGACAGCCTCGAAGCCTTGCTCGGCGCCAACACCGATCCCGATGCGCAAAAGGCGCTGGATGAAGCGCGGCGTCTGCTCGGCGAAGCGCAGCACTTGTTGATTCAGCAGACGGCTGACCTCGACGAGTTCGGCTGGCAGTCCTCCCAGCGCGCGCAACTGCTGTACGACACCGCGCTGGCCTGCCGCATGCGCCCGTTTGCCGATGTGCTGGCGGGTCAGGCGCGCATGGTCCGGGATCTGGGCCGCTCCCTGGGCAAGCAGGTGCGCCTGGAAATCGACGGCGAAAAAACCCAGGTCGATCGCGATGTACTGGAAAAACTCGAGGCACCGCTGACCCATTTGCTGCGCAACGCCGTCGACCACGGCATTGAGCTGCCGGCACAACGCATCGCCAGCGGCAAGCCGGCCGAGGGGCTGATTCAGCTGAAGGCCTCGCACCAGGCCGGGCTGCTGGTAGTCGAACTGATCGATGATGGCGCCGGTGTCGATCTCGAACGCCTGCGCATGAACATCATCGATCGCAAACTTTCGCCCGCCGAAACCGCTGCGCAGTTGAGCGAGGAAGAGCTGCTGAGCTTCCTGTTCCTGCCCGGGTTCAGCATGCGCGACACGGTCACTGAAGTGTCTGGCCGGGGCGTCGGCCTGGACGCGGTTCAGCACATGGTCCGGCAGCTGCGCGGTGGCGTCGAACTGGACCAGCGCGCGGGGCAGGGCAGCCGTTTCCATCTGGAAGTGCCGCTGACCTTGTCGGTGGTGCGCAGTCTGGTGGTGGAAGTCGGTGGCGAAGCGTATGCCTTTCCGCTGGCACACATCGAGCGGATGCGTGACGTGCGTGCCGACGAAATCGTGCAGCTGGAAGGCCGTCAGCATTTCTGGCATGAAGAGCGTCACGTCGGGCTGGTCGCCGCCACTCAGCTGCTCAACCGTCCGGCCAGCCAGCACAGTGAAGATGTGCTCAAAGTCGTGGTGATTCGCGAGCGCGATGCGGTGTATGGCGTCGCCGTGGAGCGGTTTATCGGCGAACGTACGCTGGTGGTTTTGCCGCTGGATCCGCGCCTGGGCAAGGTTCAGGACATCTCCGCCGGTGCGTTGCTTGACGATGGCTCGGCGGTGCTGATCATCGACGTCGAAGACATGCTGCGGTCGGTGGAGAAACTGCTCAATACCGGACGCCTGGAACGCATCGATCGGCGCAATCGTCAGGCGGACGCACGGGTGCGCAAACGCGTGCTGGTGGTCGATGACTCGCTCACGGTGCGCGAGCTGGAGCGCAAGTTGTTGCTCAGCCGTGGCTATGAAGTGGCAGTGGCCGTGGATGGAATGGACGGCTGGAACGCATTGCGCGGCGAAGATTTCGACTTGCTCATCACTGACATCGACATGCCGCGCATGGACGGCATCGAGCTGGTGACGCTGGTGCGTCGCGACAGCCGCCTGCAATCGCTGCCGGTGATGGTGGTGTCGTACAAGGACCGTGAAGAAGATCGCCGTCGCGGTCTGGACGCCGGCGCCGATTACTATCTGGCCAAGGCCAGTTTCCACGACGACGCGCTGCTCGACGCGGTCGTTGAGTTAATAGGAGATGCGCAGGGATGAAGATTGCCATCGTCAACGACATGCCCATGGCGGTAGAGGCGTTGCGCCGTGCGCTGGCCTTCGAACCGGCGCACCAGATTGCCTGGGTGGCGAGCAATGGCGCCGAGGCGGTGGAGCGCTGTGCCCAGCTGACGCCCGATCTGATACTCATGGACCTGATCATGCCGGTGATGGATGGCGTGGAGGCGACTCGACGTATCATGGCGGCCACGCCCTGTGCCATCGTCATTGTCACCGTGGACCGCGAGCAGAATGTGCATCGGGTCTTCGAAGCCATGGGCCACGGCGCGCTGGACGTGGTCGACACGCCCGCGCTGGGGGCCGGCAACCCCAAGGACGCAGCCGCGCCTTTGTTGCGCAAGATACTTAATATAGGCTGGCTCATTGGCGAGCGGGACACGCGGGTTCGCCCCGTGCCGCCACCGGTGCGCGAGTCGGCACAGCGTCAGCGGTTGATCGCGATCGGCTCATCGGCCGGCGGGCCCGCCGCGCTGGAAATACTGCTCAAGGCGCTGCCGACGGATTTTCCGGCGGCCATCGTGCTGGTGCAGCACGTGGATCAGGTATTCGCCGAAGGGATGGCGCAATGGTTGAGCAGCTCTTCGGGGCTGGAGGTCAGGCTGGCGCGCAATGGCGAGCCGCCGCAAGTGGGCACGGTGCTGCTGGCAGGCACCAACCACCATATTCGTCTGCTCAGGAACGGCACACTGGCGTACACCGCAGAGCCGGTTAACGAAATTTACAGGCCCTCCATCGACGTGTTTTTCGAAAGTGTGGCCAGCTATTGGAATGGTGACGCAGTGGGTGTTTTGTTGACCGGCATGGGCCGTGATGGTGCGCAGGGACTCAAGCTGATGCGTCAGCGGGGCTTTCTCACCATCGCCCAGAATCAGGAAAGCTGTGCGGTGTACGGCATGCCCAAAGCGGCTGCGGCGATTGACGCCGCCATGGAAATTCGCTCACTGGACTCGATCGCACCTCGCTTGAAGGAGGTATTCACCCAATGAATTTCCAGGTGATTTCACAGCCCGCCTGTGACCAGGAGACCCCGCATGCATGACTTGCAACTGGACGATCTGACCGCCACGGATGAAAACGCTGCCATGGTGTTGCTCGTCGACGATCAGGCCATGATCGGCGAGGCTGTCCGGCGCGGGCTGGCCCACGAAGACAACATCGACTTCCACTTCTGTGCGGACCCCCATCAAGCGATTGCGCAAGCCATCCTGATCAAGCCCACTGTCATCCTTCAGGATCTGGTCATGCCTGGCCTGGACGGCCTGACCCTGGTGCGCGAATACCGCAACAATCCGAAAACCCGTGACATCCCGATCATCGTGCTCTCCACCAAGGAAGACCCGATGATCAAGAGCGCCGCCTTTGCCGCCGGGGCCAATGATTACCTGGTCAAACTGCCGGACAACATCGAACTGGTCGCGCGCATTCGCTACCACTCGCGTTCGTACATGACGCTGCTTCAGCGCGACGAAGCCTATCGTGCGTTGCGGGTCAGTCAGCAACAGCTGCTCGACACCAACCTGGTGCTGCAGCGCCTGATGAACTCCGACGGCTTGACCGGCCTGTCCAACCGCCGCCACTTCGATGAATACCTGGAACTCGAATGGCGCCGTTCCACCCGGGAGCAGACGCAGATCTCGCTGTTGATGATCGACGTCGATTACTTCAAGGCCTACAACGACGCCTTCGGCCATCTCGAAGGTGACGAGGCGTTGCGTCAGGTCGCAAAAGCCATCCGCGCCAACTCCAGCCGTCCATCCGACCTGCCGGCGCGTTACGGCGGCGAAGAATTTGCGCTGGTACTGCCCAGCACATCACCGGGTGGCGCGCGTCTGCTGGCGGAAAAGCTGCGCCAGACCATCGCCAGCATGAACATCCCCCATGTCGCCCCGAGCCAGGGCTCGAGCCTGACCGTCAGTATCGGGTTGGCAACCATCGTGCCGCAGGTCGGCAGCCACAGCCGCCAGCTAATTCAGAGTGCGGATCAGGGGTTGTACGCGGCCAAACACAATGGGCGCAATCAGGTGGCGGTGGGGTAGGGCGAGGATCCACATTCCTGCGCGCTCTCGCCGTAGCCGGGTCGGGTCCTCATCAAGAACAGCGAACACGGCACACCCGTCGCCCAACGGACTGCCATCGGGGGTTTGCCTGCGCTATACTCGCCGGCTTTGTGAAAATCGCCTGCGAGTGCTGCCTACCATGGAAATCAACCCGATCCTAAACAGCATCAAGGACCTGTCCGAGCGCTCCGAAACCATTCGGGGGTATCTTTGACTACGATCACAAACATGATCGTCTGACCGAAGTTAACCGCGAGCTCGAAGATCCAAACGTCTGGAACAACCCGTCGTACGCCCAGGAACTGGGCCGCGAGCGTTCGCTGCTGGCGCAGATCGTCGACACCCTCAACGAAATGAGCACCGGCCTGGTGGATGCCAAGGACCTGTTGCTGATGTCCGCCGAAGAAGAAGACCAGGCCGCCGTCGACGACGTTGCCGCTGAAGTCGAGCGCCTGCGCGAAGCCTTGGAAAAACTGGAATTTCGTCGCATGTTCAGCGGCGAGATGGACCAGAACAACGCCTACCTGGACATCCAGGCCGGTTCCGGCGGCACCGAAGCCCAGGACTGGGCGAACATCCTGTTGCGCATGTACCTGCGGTGGGCCGACAAGCGCGGCTTCGACGCGACCATCATGGAACTGTCGGCCGGTGAAGTCGCCGGTATCAAAGGCGCCACGGTGCACATCAAAGGTGAATATGCATTCGGCTGGCTGCGCACCGAAATCGGCGTCCACCGGTTGGTCCGCAAGAGCCCGTTCGACTCCGGCAACCGCCGCCACACCTCATTCTCGGCCGTGTTCGTGTCGCCGGAAATCGATGACAACATCGAAATCGACATCAACCCGTCGGACCTGCGCATCGACACCTACCGCTCCTCGGGCGCTGGTGGTCAGCACGTCAACACCACCGACTCGGCGGTCCGGATCACCCACGTTCCGACCAACACCGTGGTCAGTTGCCAGAACGAGCGCTCCCAGCACGCGAACAAAGACACCGCGATGAAAATGCTGCGGGCGCGCCTGTACGAGCAGGAAGTGCAGAAGCGCAACGCGGCCTCGCAAGCGCTGGAAGACACCAAGTCGGATATCGGCTGGGGTCACCAGATCCGTTCGTACGTGCTCGATGCCTCACGCATCAAGGACCTGCGGACCAGCGTCGAACGCAGCGATTGCGACAAGGTGCTCGATGGCGACATCGACGAATACCTGATCGCGAGCCTCAAACAGGGCCTGTAATCGCCACACCACTGTTGCGGGTCGGGCGCGTCATCATGACGTCGCCGCCCGCGATCCTTCGTCACGCACCCCGGCCAGACGAAGGGCCACGAACCTGTGATGGATAATCAAGACATGAGCGACCAACAACTCGACCCGCAAGCCCAGCAACAGGAAGAAAACAGCCTGATCGCCCTGCGCAAGGAAAAACTTGCGGCCGAGCGCGCCAAGGGCAATGCCTTCCCGAACGACTTCCGTCGCGAAAACTACTGCAACGACCTGCAGAAACAGTACGCGGACAAGACCAAGGAAGAGCTGGCTGAAGCGGCGATTCCAGTCAAGGTTGCCGGGCGCATCATGCTCAACCGTGGCTCGTTCATGGTGATTCAGGACATGACCGGTCGCATCCAGGTCTACGTCAACCGCAAGACGCTGCCGGAAGAAACCCTGGCCTCGGTAAAAACCTGGGACATGGGCGACATCATCGCAGCCGAAGGCACCCTGGCCCGTTCCGGCAAGGGCGACCTGTATGTCGAAATGACCAACGTGCGCCTGCTGACCAAATCCCTGCGTCCATTGCCTGACAAGCACCACGGCCTGGTGGATACCGAACAGCGTTATCGCCAGCGCTACGTTGACCTGATCGTCAACGAAGACGTGCGTGAAACCTTCCGCGTTCGCTCCAAAGTCATCGCCCACATCCGCAGCTTTCTGATGCAGCGCGATTTCCTCGAAGTCGAAACGCCGATGCTGCAGACCATTCCGGGCGGCGCCGCGGCCAAGCCGTTCGAGACGCATCACAACGCGCTGGACCTGGAAATGTTCCTGCGCATCGCGCCAGAGCTGTACCTCAAGCGTCTGGTGGTTGGCGGGTTCGAGAAAGTGTTCGAGATCAACCGCAACTTCCGTAACGAAGGCGTTTCGACCCGGCACAACCCCGAGTTCACCATGCTCGAGTTCTACCAGGCCTACGCTGATTACGAAGACAACATGGACCTGACCGAGGAGCTGTTCCGCGAACTGGCCCAGCTGGTTCTCGGCAGCACCGACGTGCCATATGGCGACAAGGTGTTCCACTTCGGCGAGCCGTTTGCGCGTCTGTCGGTGTTCGACTCGATCCTGAAGTACAACCCCGAGCTGACCGTCGATGACCTGAACGACATCGACAAGGCTCGCGCCATCGCCAAGAAGGCCGGCGCCAAGGTGCTGGGTTTCGAAGGTCTGGGCAAGCTGCAAGTGATGATTTTCGAAGAGCTGGTCGAGCACAAGCTGGAACAGCCGCACTTCATCACCCAGTACCCGTTTGAAGTGTCGCCGCTCGCCCGTCGCAACGATGACAACCCGAACGTCACCGACCGCTTCGAGCTGTTCATCGGTGGCCGTGAAATCGCCAACGCCTATTCCGAGTTGAACGACGCGGAAGACCAGGCCGAGCGCTTCATGGCTCAGGTGGCGGACAAGGACGCGGGCGACGATGAAGCCATGCACTACGACGCAGACTTTGTCCGGGCACTGGAATACGGCATGCCGCCGACAGCGGGTGAGGGCATCGGCATCGACCGTCTGGTCATGCTGCTGACCAACTCGCCGTCCATTCGCGACGTCATTTTGTTCCCGCACATGCGGCCACAAGCCTGAGTGTCAAAACAAGCCGCCTGAGCAGGGCGGCTTTTTTTTGTCTGTTCGTTGAGTGCGCGGCTGCATTTGGAGATGCTATCGCGAGCAAGCTCACTCCTACAGGGGCACTCCGCCGATTGTAGGAGTGAGCTTGCTCGCGATGACCTCGGCGCAGACACCGCCGTAAGCTACGTTGCTGTGACGTGAATGACTCGAAAAAAGGAAACCCCGTTGTGAACCGCACGATCGCTCAAAAGGGAGCCGCTGGCCTGGCCACGGCAGTCGCACAGAGTGTTCAGTACCAGGGCCGCAAGGCGAGTCGACAGGGAAGTGAACAGCGTCGCCAACAGATTCTCGATGCGGCCATGCGCATCCTCATTCGTGACGGCGTTCGGGCCGTGCGTCATCGCGCGGTGGCGGCCGAAGCGCAAGTGCCGCTCTCTGCCACCACCTATTACTTCAAAGACATCGATGACCTGCTCACCGATGCCTTCGCGCAATACGTTGAACGCAGCGCGGCGTACATGGCCAAGCTGTGGACCAACACCGAGGCGCTGCTGCGCGAAATGGTTGCGCGCAACGACGGCAGCGCCGAGGCCCGCGCCCGGCTGGCCGATGAGATCGCACGCATGACCATGGAGTACGTGCGCCATCAGCTGCTGACCCGCCGCGACCAGCTCATCGCCGAGCACGCCTTCCACCTCGAAGCGCTGATCAACCCGCGGCTGGCGCCACTGGTGAGTGCCCATCAGCAGATTCTGTTGCAGGGCAGCGCCCAGTTTCTCGAAGTCATGGGGTCGGTTCAGCCGCAACTGGATGCCCAAGTGTTGACGGGGCTCATCTGCCGGATGGAATATCAGGGGCTGCTCAACGGGCCTCGGCCCGGCGCAGACGAAGAAATGCTCGCTATTCTTACTCGCCAGATGCATCTGGTACTGGGCACTGCCAAGCCGATGGCTGGCTGATACCTCAAGGAGAACCCGATGAGAGTCTGGAGCGTATTGCTCGCCCTGTCGTTCGCGCTGTTGAGCGGATGCCTGGTGACGTTCAAGGACCCGATTCCGGTCAGCGACACCGCCCCGCCCAAATTACTCGGCACCTGGAGCAGCAAAAATGCCTGGGGCGAGCCGCTCGAACTGGAAATCAGCCGCGCCGGCCCTGATCGCTACAAAGCGGTCAGCTACCGCAAAGGCGACCGCAAGAACCGCGACGAGTATGCCTTCACCGTGTCGCGCCACGGCAGTCGCTGGTACGTCTCCGCCGCGCTGCCTGACAAATACGGCGCCAATTACGTCATCGCCGGTTTCGACCTCATGGATAACGAGAACGGTGCCGATGAACTGGTGGTCTATGACCTCGACCTGGAGCGGTTTCAGCAGTTGGTCGAGCAGAAGGTGCTCGACGGCGAGCGGGTCGATACGGTCAAGGGCGACGGCATGTTGATCTCAAGTCCCATGGACAAGGTGTTTGCCTACCTCGACGACCCTGCCAATTCCGACGTTTTTCTCAAGGCAGCTCAATATCAGCGCATGACCAAATAGCGCAAAAGGTTCAATAAGGGGTACCGGGTGGACGAATACCAACAGACTATTCGCACGTTGTCCGATCGTATCGTGGTGGCGCAGACGCCGATTCGAATCCTAGATGCCGTGAAATGGGATGACAGCATCCGCAAGACCTTCCTCGACGGCAAAGGCAAACATCTGCCTGAAGTCGATCGCGCGTACTACGAGAATCGCCCTCTGGGCTTTGATTCCGGCGCGGTGAAGCTGGAATTCCAGAACATCGAGCGTGACATCACCCGCCAGCTGGGCCAGTTCAATCCGGTCGGGCAGATCATGCGCCGCATGTGCAAAGAGTACCGGATGGTGATCCGCATGCTCGAAGCGCGCGGCACTCCGGACTTCGGCCTGATCTCCCAGGAGCTGTACGGCGCGGCGTCCGATGCCTTTCACGCTGGCGACCCGACGCTGTCCGACCTCGGCATGATGCTCTCCGATTATCTGAACAACATTGCCGGTCGCGGCGATCTCAAGGATGAGCCGAAAATCCTGACGGCCAAAGACGCCGTCGGCATGCTGCAAACCCGGCTCAATCGCACGTTCGGGGAGGCGGAAGAGACGATCCGGGTGTTTGAGTCCGACGGCATCGTCGCGGACGCTGCGGCCGGCGCCGACTACATCAAGATCCGCAGCGACGCGATGTTCAACGAACGAGACGTGCGGGCGCTGGAAGTCCACGAAGGCCTGGTCCACGTCGGCACCACGCTCAACGGTCAGAATCAGCCGATCTGCACCTTCCTGTCCAAAGGCCCGCCCTCGTCGACGGTGACCCAGGAAGGCCTGGCGATTCTGATGGAGATCATCGGCTTTGCGTCCTACCCGAGCCGCCTGCGCAAGCTGACCAATCGCACCCGCGCCATTCACATGGCCGAGGAGGGTGCCGACTTTCTGCAGGTCTTCGACTTCTATCGCGAGCAAGGCTTCGGCATGTCGGAAAGCTACGGCAACGCCAGCCGCGTATTCCGGGGCTCGGTGCCGAATGGGCTGCCATTCACCAAGGATCTGTCCTACCTCAAGGGCTTCATCATGGTCTACAACTACATCCAGCTGGCCGTGAGAAAGGGCAAGCTGGAGCAGGTGCCGCTGCTGTTCTGCGGCAAGACCACCCTGGAAGACATGCGCACGTTGCGCCAGTTGGTGGACGAAGGCCTGGTGGTGCCGCCCAAATACTTGCCCGATCAGTTCCGTGACATGAATGCGCTGTCGGCATGGATGTGTTTCTCCAACTTCCTCAACCACCTGAGCCTGGACCGGATCGAAGCGGACTATTCGAATATCCTCTGATACGTTCGCGTTTAACTGGGACCTGTAGGAGCCGGCTTGCTGGCGAACGCTTCAGTTCAGCCGCCATGTGCGCAGCTGCGCCGACGCCTTTGCCAGCAAGCCGGCTCCCACAGTTTTGTACAGTGACCCCTATCGTGAATAGAAGGACATCGCGTGAAGCGTCTTCTTACCTTGCTCCTGATCATCTCCCTCAGCGGCTGCAGCCAATTGCTGTTCTACCCGGAACGCGGCCTGCCGCTGACGCCGGACAAAGCCCACCTCGCCTGGCGCGACGTCACCCTTACGGCGGCCGACGGCACCAAGCTGAACGCGTGGTTTTTGCCAGCCAAGCCCGGCGTACCGGTGAAGGGCACGGTGGTGCACCTGCATGGCAACGGCGGCAACATGGCCTGGCACCTGGCGGGGAGCTGGTGGTTGCCGGAGCAGGGCTATCAAGTGCTGCTGGTGGACTATCGCGGTTATGGCCGGTCCGAAGGCGAGCCGAGTCTGCCGGCGATTTATCAGGACATCGATGCGGCCTTTGACTGGCTGAACGCTGCGCCCGAGGTACAGGGCAAACCGCTCGTGGTGCTCGGCCAAAGCATCGGCGGCGCCCTGGCCGTTCATTACCTGTCCGGGCATCCCCAGCAGCGCGCGCGGGTCAAGGCGCTGGTGCTCGATGGCGTGCCGGCGAGCTATCGTGAGATGGCGCGCTATACCCTCAGCACGTCGTGGCTGACGTGGCCCATCAAACGGCCGCTGTCGTGGGTAATCCCCGACGGCGACAGCGCCATCAACGGCATGCCGCAGCTCAAGGGCACGCCGATGCTGCTGTTCCAGAGTCTGGATGACACGCTAGTGCCGCTGCACAACGGCATCAGCCTGTATCAGGCCGCGCCGCCACCGCGTGTGCTGCAACTGACGCGCGGGCCTCACGTGCAGACCTTCGGCGACCCCACCTGGCGCGAGGTGATGGTCCGCTATCTGGACGACCCGCAGCACTTCAATGGGCTGCGCAGGTTGGGGGAGATTCCGAATTATCCTGAGCCTCAATCCGGCAAGGCGGCGCCGTCTCCGCAGGAGGAGCACCACGAGTGACACTTAGTATCACTCGCACTGTGAAAGCGCCACAAAAAAGCCCCGCCTGTCTCTCAACAGGCGGGGCTCTTTATTTGCCGCTACAACCGCATTACTTCATCGAAGAGCGCGGTGCTACTGGCTGGTTGTCGTTGGAAATGGTCACTTCCACGCGGCGGTTCATGGCACGGCCCGAGGCGCTGGCGTTGTCAGCAACCGGGTATTCCTTGCCGTAACCCTGAGCAACGATACGCTCCGGGCCTACGCCCATCTTGATCAGAGCCATGCGCACGGATTGGGCACGGCGCTCGGACAGCGAGTCGTTGTAAGCAGCCGAACCGGTGCTGTCGGTGTAGCCTTCAACGATGACCTTGCGATCAGGGTTTTCCTGAAGGAACTGGGCCAGCTTGTTGACGTTGACCAGACCGGACGACTTGAGCTCAGCCTTGTTCAGGTCAAACAGTACGTCGCCGAAGGTCACCAGCGTACCGCGTTCGGTCTGCTTGGCGTTCAGGCTGTTCTGCAGGGCCTTGATCTGTGCATCACGGGCATCCAGACGCGCTTGTGCACGTTGGGCCGCAGCACCTTTCAGATCGTTTTCAGCGGTCTTCAGGTTGATGGTCTGCTTGGCCAGCTCAACGCGCTGGTTGGTCAGGTACGCCAGCTGATCGACCTTCTTCTGGTCATCGTTGTTGCGATACGCGGCGTCAGCCTTGTCCAGCCACTCGCTGGCGTCTTTGGTTTCCAGCGCAGCCAGTTCAGTGGCTTTAGGGTTGCTTTGCAGCGCGGAGTAGTTGGTGCGGGCTTGTTCCAGGTTCACGTTCGGCTGCGACGAGCATGCCGCCAGACCAACGCTCAAAGCCAGCAGGGCAGGAATAAGTACTTGTTTACGCATGATATTTTCGTCCTTTAACTCAATGGCCAATGCTTGAATTGCGAAGCGTTACTGTGTGACAGGCTGAACCTGACGCATGCCTTCTTCACGCAACTCATTGACGCCCTGACGAGCATCCTGCACCGCTTTCTGTGCCTTCGCGGCCTGAGCCTTACGCTCGGCTACACGTGCATCCCACTCGGCTTGCTCGGCGTATTTGCGAGCTTCGTCGTATTTCTTTTCCTGCATCGCCAGTTCGGCTTGCTTGAACTTGTCCTGGGCGGACTTCATTTCAACGGCAGCGTACTCGGTAGCGCCGGCGGTGACTGCGGCGTTGACGGCCGACTGGGTCACGGCGTACTGCTCGCTTGGAGGATTGCCTGCGCAACCAGCCAGAAGAACGCTGGTGCCCAGCGCCAGTGCAGCCATCTTCAGCCCGCGCAGGCGATTGAACGTTGGTTTGGCAGTGCTGGTGTTCATGGTGGTCAACTCCATTTCTTAACTCCTGAAAACTGGTTGTTCCATTTCAGCAACGGCCCACGCGGATGGATTGTATTGCGTCACTTCCGCTGTCATCTGACGGCTTTTACTGGAATGGCTAACTGCTCGGACCGCTGCCTTTTTTGAATAGTTCAGACATTTTTCTTAACTTCCGGTCAGCTTTTGTTGCGTGTTGTAAAATTGACGCTCAAAAAAATGACGGCGCTTTTCCCCGATCATCATCGGCAAAATGCACCGGTGGAGAAATTTGACGGGGCAAAAGCGACGTCGCGCACGCGATCGTTACAACGCTTCCCGATCCGAGATTTCCTGGAGATGGCGTCGCGAAAGCTCAAGGAACCGCGGCGTCGGGCCAACGTCTTCGTACAGCGGGTTGCCTTCCTCGTCGGTGGCGACCACCTGCTGACCGCGCACGTAGGGGAAGCTCGCCTCCAATTCTTCCAGCGCGGCGCCGATCAGCTCGCCCAGTAATTCATCGGGCGTGCGCTTGGGGTACATCTCGGCAATCGCCGCAAGCCGGGCGGCCGCCTCAACATCCAGATGAATGGCATAGGCGGTCTCGGTCAGACGGCCTTTGGCATTCTGTTCCCACTGTTCGGCGAGCTCTCGGATCTTCATACCTACCTCATCGGTTCCCGCGCTAGGGCGGGTGTTGGACATGGTGCTGAGCCACAATGATGCATGACTGAGACGGGCTTCCCCGGCGGTGAAAGTGCGTCGAGGGTTGCGTATGGACATCAATTTGTCGCTCTATACACACCAATAGAAACGAGACCCCGCAGGGCGTTCCGTTCGGCAGCAGCGAATGGACCCCCGCAAGGACTCGCCGGTAAAAACAATAAAGCTGAAGGAGAGGGCTGGATGGCTGATATCGATGCACGATTGCGCGAGAACGTTCACCTGCTGGGTGAGCTGTTGGGCAACACCATTCGTGATCAGCACGGCGCTGATTTCCTCGAGAAGATCGAGCGCATCCGTAAAAGCGCCAAGGCTGATCGCCACGCGTCTACCCAGCTCACCGAGCAGCTTAGCTCCAGTCTTGAAGATCTGGGTGAGGACGAGTTGCTGCCGGTCGCACGTGCGTTCAATCAGTTCCTCAATCTGGCGAACATCGCCGAGCAATATCAGCTGATCCATCGTCGCGATGACGGCAAACCGCAGCCGTTTGAATCCCGCGTCTTGCCCGAACTGCTGGAACGCCTGAAACAGGCCGGGCAGACACCCGAAGCGCTGGCGCAGCAGTTGTCCACGCTGGAAATCGAACTGGTGCTGACCGCTCACCCGACCGAAGTCGCGCGGCGCACGCTGATTCAGAAGTACGACGCCATCGCTGCGCAACTGGCGGCGCTCGATCATCGTGATCTGAACCGTCACGAGCGTGAGCAGATCACCGAGCGTCTGCAGCGACTGATTGCCGAAGCCTGGCATACCGAGGAAATCCGCCGCGTCCGCCCCACGCCCGTCGACGAGGCGAAGTGGGGGTTTGCGGTCATCGAGAATTCGTTGTGGCAAGCGATTCCCAACTACCTGCGCAAGGCCGATCAGGCGTTGCACGTCGCGACCGGTCTGCACCTGCCGCTGGAGTCGGCGCCGATTCGCTTCGCTTCCTGGATGGGCGGCGACCGCGATGGCAACCCCAACGTCACCGCTGCTGTCACGCGGGAAGTGCTGCTGCTGGCGCGCTGGATGGCCGCCGACTTGTACCTGCGCGACGTTGATCATCTGGCGGCCGAACTGTCGATGCAGCAAGCCAGCCCTGCGCTCATGGAAGCTGCGGGTGACAGCGCCGAACCTTATCGCAGTGTCCTCAAGCAACTGCGTGAGCGGCTTCGTGCCACCCGCAACTGGGCCCACGCTTCACTGAGTGTCACCCAGGTCGCGCCGGAAGACGTGTTGCACGAAAATCGCGAGCTGCTTGAACCGTTGCAACTGTGTTTCGACTCGCTGCACCAATGCGGCATGGGCGTGATCGCCGATGGCCCGCTGCTCGACTGTTTGCGTCGCGCGGTGACCTTCGGCCTGTTCCTGGTAAAGCTCGACGTGCGCCAGGATTCCACGCGGCACAGCTCGGCCATGAGCGAGATCACCGAATACCTCGGGCTGGGTCGCTATGACGAGTGGGATGAGCCGACGCGCATCGAATTCCTGCTGCGTGAACTGGATAACAAGCGCCCACTGCTGCCCGCGCATTTCAGCCCTGAAGCGGACACCGCCGAAGTGCTCGCCACCTGCCGTGAGGTTGCGGCTGCGCCGGCAGCATCGCTGGGTTCCTACGTGATTTCCATGGCCGGCGCGGCTTCCGATGTGCTCACCGTCCAACTGCTATTGAAAGAAGCCGGTCTGCAGCGCTCCATGCGCGTGGTGCCGTTGTTCGAAACCCTCGCCGACCTGGACAATGCCGGCCCGGTGATCGAGCAGCTGTTGAGTATTCCTGCCTATCGCCGAAGCCTGGAAGGTCCGCAGGAAGTCATGATCGGCTACTCGGATTCGGCCAAGGACGCCGGCACCACCGCTGCGGCCTGGGCGCAGTACCGGGCGCAGGAAAAACTGGTTGAGATCTGCCGCGCGCAGGAAGTTGAGCTGCTGTTGTTCCACGGTCGCGGCGGCACGGTCGGTCGTGGCGGCGGCCCTGCACATGCGGCGATTCTGTCGCAGCCGCCGGGCTCGGTGGCGGGGCGTTTCCGCACCACCGAACAGGGCGAGATGATCCGCTTCAAGTTCGGCCTGCCGGACATCGCCGAACAGAACCTCAACCTGTATCTGGCTGCTGTGCTGGAAGCCACGCTGCAACCGCCGCCGATGCCGCAGCCGGGCTGGCGTCAGGTGATGGACGAACTGGCGCAAGACGGTGTGAACGCCTACCGCGCCGTGGTTCGGGAAGACCCGGAGTTCGTCGAATACTTTCGTCAGGCCACCCCGGAACAAGAGCTGGGCCGCTTGCCGTTGGGCAGCCGTCCGGCCAAGCGCCGCGAAGGCGGGGTGGAAAGCCTGCGCGCGATTCCGTGGATTTTCGCCTGGACCCAGACGCGCCTCATGCTGCCCGCCTGGCTGGGCTGGGAAAACGCGTTGAGCAAGGCGCTGGAGCGCGGTCAAGGGGATCTGCTCGCCGAGATGCGCGAGCAATGGCCGTTCTTCCGCACCCGCATCGACATGCTGGAAATGGTGCTGGCCAAGGCCGACAGCGACATCGCCCAGCTCTACGACGAACGTCTGGTGGAACCGAAACTGCTGCATCTGGGGACGCATTTGCGCGGCCTATTGTCGCAGGCGTGTGACGTGGTGCTCGGCCTGACGGGCCAGTCGCGGCTGTTGGCCCACAGCCCGGAAACGCTGAAGTTCATCAGCCTGCGCAACACCTACCTCGACCCTCTTCATTTATTGCAGGCGGAGTTGCTGGCACGTTCCCGTCACCAGGACGCGAGTCTGGACAGTCCGCTGGTGCAGGCGCTGCTGGTGTCTGTCGCAGGCATCGCCGCCGGATTGCGCAACACCGGCTGACGGGCAGGCATCCCGGCCGAATGAACATGACCCCTTTCATTCGGCCGCACCTGAAGTGTCATGAGCGGTGCGGCGTCACGCAGTTGCACGAGGTCCTACCCTTGCGTCGATCGATGCCAAGCTACTGGTTTTTCGCGGGTTACTGCGACTTTCGGCGTCTTGTGCGCCATGAATCGGCTGTGTATCTTGATCAGCCTTTGGCCGTTGGGTCAGTAAAATTTTGCGATTGGCCCCATTTAGGCGAATCCGACGATATCTCTATAAAAATTTGAGGAGCACAACAATGCGCGTGATTCTGCTGGGAGCTCCCGGGGCCGGCAAAGGTACTCAGGCAAAGTTCATCACTGAGAAATTCAACATTCCGCAGATTTCCACTGGCGACATGCTGCGCGCTGCGGTCAAGGCCGGTAGTGAACTGGGCCTGAAAGCCAAAAGCGTCATGGACAGCGGCGGCCTGGTCTCCGATGACCTGATCATCGGCCTGATCAAGGATCGCCTGTCCGAGCCGGACTGCGCCGGCGGTTGCCTGTTCGACGGCTTCCCGCGCACCATTCCTCAGGCTGAAGCCCTGAAGAAAGCCGGCCTGGCCATCGATCACGTCATCGAGATCAAGGTCGACGACGAAGAGATCGTCAAGCGCATCTCTGGTCGCCGCGTTCACGAAGGTTCAGGTCGCGTTTATCACACGTTGTACAACCCGCCTAAGGTTGAAGGCGTGGATGACGTCACTGGCGAGCCACTGGTTCAGCGCAAGGATGACGTCGAAGCCACTGTTCGCCATCGCCTGTCGGTTTACCATTCGCAGACCAAGCCACTGGTGGAGTTCTACACCAAGCTGCAGGCTCAGGACGGCACGCCAAAGTGCAGTCACATCGAAGGTGTGGGCTCGGTCGAGCAGATCACCGCCAAGGTGCTTGAAGCCCTGAGCTGATTCGCGTCTCAAGGCATTGAACAACGGCCCGCTTGCGGGTCGTTGTTGTTTATAATGCGGCACTTTTTTCGCACAACGATGGAAACCCCGATGACCACCTTGCTGGCCCTGGACACCGCCACTGAAGCCTGCTCAGTCGCTTTGCTGCACGATGGCAAAGTGCTGACTCACTACGAGGTGATCCCGCGCCTGCATGCGCAAAAACTCTTGCCGATGATCAAGGACCTGCTGGCCGAGGCGGGCATCGGCCTGTCGGCGCTGGACGCCATCGCCTTCGGCCGTGGGCCGGGCGCGTTCACCGGCGTGCGCATTGCCATCGGGGTGGTTCAGGGGCTGGCCTTCGGTCTGGATCGCCCGGTGCTGCCGGTCTCCAACCTCGCGGCGCTGGCGCAACGAGCGTTTCGCGAGCAGGGCGCCACTCAGGTCGCGGCCGCCATCGATGCGCGGATGGATGAGGTGTATTGGGGTTGCTACCGCGAAGTGGCGGGAGAGATGAAGCTGGCGGGTGAAGAGGCTGTCATGGCACCGGAACATGCCGTCTTGCCGAGCGCTGCGACAGGCGACTGGTTCGGCGCGGGCACAGGCTGGGGTTACGCCGAGCGCATTGCCGCCGTTGTCAGTGCCCAGGACGCCACCCTGTTACCCCACGCCCAGGACCTGCTGACCCTCGGCAGGTTCGCCTGGCACCGTGGCGAAGCCATCGTTGCCGACGACGCTCAACCGGTTTACCTTCGCGATAAAGTCGCCACGCCAAAAGCGCGTTGAGGATCAATCCTGTATCCCGGCCCTTCGCAAAACTGTAGGAGCCGGCTTGCTGGCGAACCTGTCGCATCCGGCACCGCTGAAGTAACGTGTTGAATGGTGTTCGCCAGCAAGCCGTTCATACAAACTGCGGGCATCCACACGGCCAGTGAATGCGCCATGCCACGCCCGATCTGCGACGCAGGTCACACTGTTCATGACCGTTCGGCGATAAATCTGCATAAAATTCAGGCTGCTTTAAACAATTCGCAATAAGTGTGGTCTAGTTATCGTTCGCATGTTTGCTTAACGGCTTACTGTGAGACTAAATTGCCACTATCAGACGCCGAGTAAGCATGATGCGAATCACCGGTCCCTCACCACGTTCATACCCGATCAAGCGCAAGCCACGCAGGGATTCTGCGTCGGTGGATGGTACGTTCGAGGAAGTGAATGACGAGATCGAGGTGAATCCGCAAGTGGCCCGTCGCCAGACCGGGACCACGGCAAACGTGCCCGCGCGTCAGCAAGACATCATTTTCCCCCGTGCCATGAGCACCCGAGTCGCGCACGCGCTCAGCAGCTATCTAATGACCTCGACCTTCGTCGACTGGGACCTCGAAGTCTCCGGGCTCGACCTCCACGTTTGAACCTCGCTGACCCGCCTTACTACATCGGTTGCCCGTCCTGGAGCGAAAAAGCCTGGCGTGAGTCGCTGTACCCGCCGGACGCCCCGGACCTGGATTTGCTTGGGTTGTACGCCCAGGTCTTCAACGCCGTCGAAGGCAACACCACGTTTTACGCACGTCCCAAGCCGGAGATCGTTCAGCGCTGGGCGGACGCCTTGCCCGAGCACTTCCGCTTCTCTGCAAAAATCCCCCGTGACATCAGCCATGCCGGCGACCTGCGCGAGCACCTGGGCGCGGTGGAGGATTTCCTGCAACTGCTTGCTCCGCTGGGGTCGAGACTTCAACCGCTGTGGCTGCAGCTGTCGGCCAGTTTCGGTCCCCATCGGCTGAATGAACTGGCTGCCTTCATTGATGCACTGGAAGGCCGACCGTTGGCGGTGGAAGTGCGCAACATGGCGTTTTTCACCAAGGGCGAAGACGAGCGTCAGCTTAATCGCCTGTTGCTCGACCGAGGCGTCGAGCGGATCTGTCTTGATTCCCGGCCGCTGTTCAGCTGCGTTTCCACTGAGCCTGCCGTGCTTCATGCGCAATCGAAGAAGCCCAAGGTTCCGCCGCGTCCGGCTGCGCTCACGTCCTTCCCTCAAGTGCGCTTCATCGGCGGGCCGGATGAGGCGATCAACGAAGGCTTCATCGTGCAGTGGGCGGAAAAAGTGGCCGGCTGGATCGAGGAGGGGCGCACGCCTTCGGTGTTTCTGCACACGCCTGACAACATCGCCTCGCCGCAACTGGCCCGTCGTTTTCACCATCAGTTGATGACCCTGCTGCCGGGGCTGCCCGATCTGCCGCAGCTGGATCGCGGTCGGCAAGTGGAGCAACTCGGGCTGCTCTGAGGTCGAGATAGGGTGGACTCATCCCTCCGTCAGACGAGAACCTTCCTGCATGCGCGGCTCGACCTTCTTTCTTCTACTGGTTCTGATCAGCGCAGCGGTCGCGGTGTCGATCTGGCGTGGCTGGTTGCCTGTCGCTGACCGCTGGAACCCGTGGGCCCCGCTGAATGTGCGGGACGAGCCCAATCTCGTCACCCCCTTCAAGCTCTGGCGACTGCAGGACGACCCGGCGCTGTGCGAGGCCGCGTTGCAAACCTCGACCCTGCGTTACACCCATCAGGCCGACAGCGCTGCCGACGCCAAATGCCCGCTGACCAACGCGCTGCGTATTCAGGGCGGCGACGTCGCGCTGAGCAGCAGTTTTCTGTCCAGTTGTCGCCTGGCCGTGGCGTACGCGCTGTTCGATATTCACCAGTTGCAGCCAGCGGCCAAGGCGGTGTTCGGGCAAAAGGTCACCCAGGTTGATCACCTGGGCAGCTTCGCCTGCCGCAACATTTACAACCGCAGCGAAGGCCGCCTGAGCCAGCACGCGACCGCCAACGCGCTGGACATCGCCGGGTTTCGACTGGCAGACGGGCGCAGGATTTCGGTGCTCAAGGACTGGAAAGACGAGGGTGACGAGGGGCGTTTTCTGCGAATGGTGAGGGATGGCGCCTGCATGCAGTTCAACACGGTGCTGAGCCCGGAATACAACGCCGCGCACCGTAACCACTTTCACCTGGACATGGGACGCTGGCGGGTGTGTCGCTAGGGGAGGCGAGCGGGGGTGTGTGCTTGCGCCGGGTTACGGCCTGCGTCAGGCAGCGAGACGAAGGTTCTGCAGCACAATCGGCCGCGCCCAACCGTTATCGAAGGCCAGATGACGCTGCTGCTCGGTCATTTCTTCAGCGCTGAATGGCGTTGCAGGCTTGTCGGCCAGGTCCCATTCGAACTCGGCAATCGGCAGGAACAGTGGGCGAGGCTGAGGGCCCGGGCCGGGTTCAACGCTGTCATCGTAGGGGTTGAGGACGGTCGGGCGGACCCAGGTGTCATCGAACTTGAGGTTGCGTTGCTGCTCGATCATTTCCATCGCGGTGAACGGCTTGGCGGGCTTGTCGGCCAGATCCCATTCAAACTCGGCAATCGGCAGAAACAAAGGCTCCGGCGGCGCGATTTCCTTGTCCTGGATCGGGCATTCACGTTGCTCGACGATCTTGCTCAGCGCGCTGGCGCCAGCAATCGGCTCGCCGGTCAGGTTGTCCGTCGTGGCGACGGCGCTGTATTCAGGAGTGGCGCCAGCGTTGTCATCGACCTGCTGAGCCATCGCACGGGTAAACGCATCCTGCCAGAGCTGCGTGACGCCGCTCAGGGTTTGGGTATTGCGTACGCTGTAGTCGCCTGCGTACGTCAAATAGCCTATCGAGGAGGTTTGCTGAATGTCTGACATAAGCGCTCAGTACAGCCCGTGGGTCTGGCAAAATGCCGGATACTTTTGTTATCGGCAGATCTTGCCAATCATTAAGAATATTTGAGCGCGTAGAGACAATGACTGAGCAGCACGCGGGCAGCCGCATTCGGGTCGACAGCCTGACCCCCGACGGGCAGGAAACCGCAGCGCAGTGGGCGCAGCGACTGGGTTTGCCGCTGGACGATGCAGACGCGGATTTTGCCCTGCAGGTGGCCGAAGACGGCCTGCAATTGCAGCAACTGGGTGACGACGTGCCGGGCCCGGTGCGCGTGGATTTCATCGAAGGCAAGGCGGCCCATCGGCGTCTGTTTGGCGGCGGCAGCGGGCAGATGATCGCCAAGGCCGTGGGCATTCAGCCGGGCGTGCGCCCTCGGGTGCTGGATGCCACGGCGGGGCTGGGCAAGGACGCGTTTGTGTTGGCGAGTCTGGGGTGCGAAGTCAGTCTGATCGAGCGCCAGCCGATCATCGCGGCGTTGCTCGAAGACGGCCTGGCGCGCGGGGCGAGAGATCTGGATGTGGGCGGGATCATCGCGCAGATGCGCCTGCTTACAGGCAACTCCATCGAGCTGATTCGCCAGTGGGAAGGCGAGCCGCCTCAGGTCATTTACCTTGATCCGATGTTTCCCCATCGTGAGAAAACCGCGCTGGTGAAGAAGGAAATGCGCCTGTTCCGGCCGCTGGTGGGTGACGACATGGACGCCCCTGCCTTGCTGGAAGCGGCGCTGGCGCTGGCGACCCACCGCGTCGTGGTCAAACGCCCGCGCAAGGCGCCGTGCATCGAAGGGGCCAAGCCTTCCTACGCCCTGGACGGCAAATCCAGCCGCTACGACATTTACCCGAAGAAGGCGTTGAAGAGCACGGGTTCGTGACACTCATCCGGTAAACCTGAACCTGGCAACCGTCGGCGCAGTCCTCTGCTGTGCCGATGCCTGACAAGCCACCGTTTCAGGTGTGCGCTCATCGGCGATATGCCCTGACCAGAGCTGTAGCCGGAGATAACCGATGAGCACTTCCCCATTGTCCGTGACGCCTTTGCCGTTCGAGCCGCAGTTCGAGCAGATACCCGATGACGAGGCTCAGACGAGCAAAGAGCTGGCCGAGGCCATGCACAGCATTCTGGAAACCACCTACAAGGATGGCGGCCATGCCATACGCAGCGTGCATGCCAAGGCCCATGGTTTACTGCACGGCCAGATTCATATTCTGGACGGCCTGCCCGCTGAGCTGGCGCAGGGCGTCTTCGCGCATCCCGGCACGCTGGACGTGAAGATGCGCTTCTCCACCAATCCGGGTGACCTGCTCGACGACAAGGTGTCAACGCCGCGCGGTCTGGCCATCAAGCTGGTCGGTGTGCAGGGCGCACGCCTGCCGGGCAGTGAAGGCCAAGTCACCCAGGACTTCGTCATGCAGAACGCCAAGGCGTTCACTGCGGCCACGCCCAAGGACTTCCTCAAGACCCTGAAGTTGCTGGCAAAGACCACCGACAAAATGCCCAACATGAAGAAAGCGCTGTCGGCATTGTTTCGTGGTCTGGAGTCGACGGTTGAAGCCATGGGCGGGGAGAGTGGCACGCTCAAGTCACTGGGCGGGCACCCGATGACGAATTTGCTCGGGGAAACCTATAACAGCATCGTGCCGTTTCTCTATGGTCGCTACTACGGCAAATTGAGCGTGGCGCCTGTGTCACCTGAACTCACCGCCCTGACCGACCAGAAGGTGGACCTGAATGGCCACCCCGACGGTTTGCGGGAAGCGGTGCGCAGCCACTTCGCAAATAAGGGTGGGATTTGGGAAGTGCGTATCCAGTTGGCCACCGACCTTGAAAAAATGCCGATTGAAGACGCTTCGGTGGAATGGTCCGAAGAGCTGAGCCCATTCGTGACCGTGGCCCGCATCGAAGTGCCGCCCCAGGACAGCTGGTCGGACGAACGCCAGCAGGAAATCGACGACGGCATGGCCTTCAGCCCCTGGCACGGCGTGGTCGAGCACCGGCCACTGGGCGGCGTCATGCGGGTGCGCAAGCCGTCCTATGAGCTGTCTTCAGGCTTCCGCGCCAGCCACAACGGCTGCCCGATGCACGAGCCTCGCTGATAGACCCGAAGTCGGTCCCACTGCGCGCGAGGTGTTGTAGGACCGGCTTCAGCCGGGAAGAGGCCGGTGCGCACGCCACCATAACTACAGCCCTAAACCCGATACGCCTTCAAGAACAGTGCTACCACGTCCCTTACATGGTGGTCAGCCGCTTGCTCGTCCGGTACTTCCCCGGTGCCGATGAGAAGCCTGAAATGGTGCACGCCTTTGATCAAACTCAAAAAATGCCCCGCCGCATCAAGGGGCGATTCGAAGCGCAGCCCGTTGGTACCGCTCAGCTTCCCAAGAAATCGCTCCAGCTCGTGCAGGACCCGTTGCGGTCCTGCTTCGAAGAACACCTGAGTCAGCGATGATCCCTGGGGCCCCAAAGCGATGATCAAACGATTCAGGTCGATGGACTCGGGGCTGTTGATCAGCGTCTGAAACCCTCTGGCAATACCGAGCAATACCTTTTCAACGGGCTGATCAACCGGCACATCCACGAATAACTCCGGCACCTGCTCCTCACAACGCGCGACGACCGCACAGGAAAACAGCGTCTCCTTGTCGACGAAGTGGCTGTAGACCGTCAGCTTGGAAACCCCGGCTTCGGCGGCGACGGCGTCCATGCTGGTGTTGGCGTAACCGTTGCTGATGAACAGGTTTTTGGCGGCTTCGAGAATGGCCTGGCGCTTGGCCAGGTCCTTGGGGCGGCCGGGGCCTGCGGGGGAGACTGACCTCACAGCGCGCCGAACACCTTCTTCGCCAGACCGGTCGCCGCCGCTGCCGGGTTGGCGCGGATGCTTTCTTCCTGTTTGGCGATCATTTCGAACAGGCCGTTCAGCGCCTTCTCGGTGACGTAGCCTTCGATGTTCGAGCTCTTCGCGTCCAGCACGCCCAGCGTCGCGGCCTGACCGGCGAAAGCGTTGTATTTCTGCGCCAGGCCTACCTTGTCAGTGGCTTGTTTGATGATGGGCAGGAACTTGGCGCGGATCTGCTCGCGGCTGGAGGTGCTCAGGTACTGCGTGGCCGAGTCCTTGCCGCCCTTGAGGATGGCTTTGGCGTCGGAGACACTCATCTTCTTCACGGCATCGACCAGCAACGTCTGCGCCTGGGGCATTGCCGCCTCCGCCGCCTGGTTCATGCTGGTTTCCAGCTGATCGACCTGCGCGCCCATGCCGAACTGCTTCATCTTCTTGGCGACCTTGCCCAGGTTGCCCGGCAGTTCGATGCGTACATCCTTGTTGTTACTGAACCCGCCCGGCACGCCCAGTTGCTTGACGGCGACCTGCGCGCCTTGGGTCAGGGCATCCTTTAGCCCGCCGGTGGCGTCCGATTGCGACAGATCATTGAGCGACAACGCGAAAGCACTGGCCGATAACAGCAGGCCTGCGCATATACCAGTGAACGAGAGGGAGCGACGCAGCATGGGTAATGTCCTTTTCAGCGGTGTGTGGTGCACGCCCGATTAACGGGCCGGGCTCAAACGAATTTTGACGGGCGGTTTTTCGTCCAGCGTCAGGTCCACCGTGTAGCGCTCGGTGCTGAGCATCAGCAGCTTGCCGTCCACTTCAATGCGCGCGCTGACCGAATAGGTGTGACCCGGCTGGACCTGCTTCTGATCGTAGGTCAGGTGAAAGGGTAGCGGCACCTGGCCTTTGATCGGACCGTTCTGGCTGGCAAGGATCTGTGCGGGTGCGTCGGCCAGCGTCACGTCCTGCAACGAGACTTTCAGCGTCGCGGTTGGCGGAAGCGCCATGCGCTGCAGGTAAAAAACCTCGCCATCCACCGAGCCCGGCAGGTTATCCGGCGCATGGGCGCACGCGGCCAGCACCGTGGTCAGGAGGGTGAGCAGGATGTGTTTCATGTGAGGCTCCTTGTCAGGTGAAACATTTGATAGGGCGAGGTTCGTCGCTTAGGCGATCGGCGCCGCCCCAACGACTTCATCACTGCGGTGCAACGCCACCTGGCGGATCGACAGCCTGATTTCCGCTGGCAGTACGCGCTTGGCGGCGCCTTCCGCCAGATCCCCCAACATATCGTGATAGCTCAGTTTGCCGGCGGCGTCGGTGCGCAGAACGCCCTGATCCAGCAGCGTCTGAATGAAATGCCGGAACAGGCTCTTGTCGAAAAACTCCGGCGCGTTCAGGCCGTGCAGGATCGACAGCCGCTGGGCCATCGTTGTGCACAACTCTTCAAGCCCTTCGGCGCTGAGCGTGTGTTGGCCGCTGTTGAGCAGCAGCGAAATCGCCATGTAGAAACGCTGCAGGGTCTGGGCAATCGCCCGCGACAGCACCGTCAGCAGCACGAAAGCCCGCGAGCTCGGCGCCGGGCGCAGGTACACGCCGTTCTCGAATCGCAACAAGCCCTGTTCAACAAACGCTGCCAGCCACTGATCGACGACGTCATCCAGATCGTCCAGCGACCAGCGGATGAACAGCTCCGATTGCAGGTACGGATACAGCGCCCGCGTATACCGCAGAATCTGCTCGCGGCTCATGCGCGACGAGCTCTGGAAGAAGCAGGCCAGCAACGAGGGCAGCGCGAAAATGTGCAGCACATTGTTGCGGTAGTACGTCATCAGGACGGCATTCTGCTCGTCCAGGTACAGAATCTTGCCTAGCGCATCGCTGAGCTCCGAGAGCAGATTCATGCCTTTGACATGGTCGATCAGCGCCCGGCCATCGCCTTCCGGCAGCGTGGTATGGGGCGAGTAGGGCACGGTGCGCAACAGCGTCAGGTACAGATCGAGCACCCGCGCCAGGGCCTGATCGTCCAGCGCGTGTTTGGCCGTCGACAGCAACGCCAGCGCCACCAGATTCACCGGGTTGATTGCTGCGGCTTCGTTCAGGTGGCGGGCCACGCGTTCGCCCAAACGGTGGGTGGTCTCGTTGAGCCAGGCCGGTTTGAACACCGGGCCCAGTTCCTGAGTGCGCCAGTCCGGCTGCTCATGGTCGAGAAACTCGGTCAGCTTGATCGGCTCACCGAAGTTGACTGACACCTGGCCGAAGCGCTGCTTCAGCGCGCCGATGACTTTGAAGATGTCGAAGATCGATTCTTTCTTCTTCGCCGCACCGCGCAGCTCGCCCAGGTAGGTCCGGCCTTCCAGCACCCGTTCGTAACCGATGTACACCGGCACGAACACGATGGGCATGCGCGAGTTGCGCAAGAAGCTGCGCAGGGTGATCGCCAGCATTCCGGTCTTGGGCTGCAACATGCGCCCGGTGCGCGAACGTCCGCCTTCGACGAAGTACTCGACCGGGAAGCCTTTGGTGAACAGGGTGTGCAGGTACTCGTTGAACACCGCGGTGTATAGCGGATTGCCCTTGAACGTGCGGCGCATGAAAAACGCGCCACCGCGCCGCAACAGGCCACCGATCACCGGCATGTTGAGGTTGATGCCGGCGGCGATGTGCGGCGGGGTCAGGCCGTTGCGAAACAGCAGGTACGACAGCAGCAGGTAGTCGATGTGGCTGCGGTGGCACGGCACATAGATGATCTCGTTGCCTTGAGCGACGTTCTGCACGCCCTCCAGGTGACTGACCTTGATGCCGTCGTAAATCTTGTTCCAGAACCAGCTCAGCACCACTTCCAGAAACCGGATGGCGGTGTAGGTGTAGTCCGAGGCGATTTCGTTGCCGTAGTGCAGGGCTTTTTCCCGGGCCTTGGCTTCGGTGATCTTCTCCCGGGCGGCCTCGTCGAGAATGGCCTGCCTGACCAGCGGGTCCGCCACCAGCCCTTTAACCAGATGGCGACGGTGCGAAAGGTCCGGGCCGATCACGGAGGTCTTCAGGTTGCGGAAATGCACACGCAGCAGGCGTTGAGCCATGCGCACCGTGCGTTCGTAACCTTTGTTCTGATCGACCAGCTCGCGCAGATGAACCGGTGCCGAGAACTGCACGCGGGTCTTGCGGCCCAGGATCAGAATGGTCACGAAACGACGCAGACGCCCGGTCACCGCCCAACTGTCGGCAAACAGCAGTTTCCACGGGCTGTCTTCCTTGTCCGGGGACTGGCCCCAGAACACGCTGACCGGAATGATTTGCGCGTCTTCAGTGGCGTTTTGCGTGACCGCGCTGACCAGACGTTCAAGGGTCGGTGGCGCGCCGCGTTTGTCGTGGCGTCCCAGCCAGTCAGGCTCGGGCGTCAGGTAGAAAAACGCGGCCGGCTCGGTCAGATTGCCAACGGCCACGGACAGCACCGGGCGCGGCAGACCGGCCTTGCGGCACTCGGTGTCGAGGACGGCGAGATCGCTCATCGAAGGATTTTGCAGCGCATAGAAAACCGGACGGCTGCGGTCGAGATTGAGGGTGAAGGACGACTGGTTGATCGTCTCCGAGCGCACCCACAGGTAAAGCAGGCGGCGCACGGTGCCGAAGACAAGACGGCGAAACGGGGAACGGGTCATAGAATTCTGCTGAGAGGGGCGACGCCCGCGAGGCCGCCAGTTTGCCGCATCTGGTGGGGATGGGCAAAGCGGCGCGGGTGCCCGTCAGAATGACGTCTCAGGACGTATGCCAGGTGATTTCTTCTTCACCGTCAACGCTGATGCGAATCCATTGGTCGGCCTCGGCGTCACTCTCTTCCTCGACCCACGTCCCCGGCGCGCAACGCACTTCGACCTTCAATGCGGCGAAGGCGGCGCGGGCGCAGGCGATGTCGTCTTCCCACGGAGTTTTATCGCTGTCCAGGCACAGGCTGTTCCACTTGCCGACGGCCTTGGGAATCCAGGTCACGGGCACGTCGCCGGCCCGGCATTTCCAGGTCTGGCCTTTCTGCGTCCAGTCGGTGCAAGGGCCGATGTCTGCGGTGAGCCAGGCGGTGATCGCCTTGTGGTCGACGTCAGCGTCTTTCAGGTAAATCTCGATATCGGGTTGGCGCATGGATGCCTCTTGGTTGTGCTGGAAAATCCACTCGCGGATTCAGTCTGTTCAGGTGTTTCAAGCCGTCAATTCAGGACGAAGTAATCGTAGCGCATCGACACCGTGACCTCGAACGGCTCAGCCTGCTCGATCACCTTCGCGCGGCGTTCGGCACTGGCGCGCCAGCCGTGGGGCGTCATGGCGAGCAGATTGGCGCGGGCCTGGCCGTCGACCAGTGTCAGGGTGAAACGCAGGGTTTCGCTGTGCTGCAGGCTCATGCCCTCCGGCACCAGCGCAAGGTGCTTGTCATCGCTGTAATCGCGGACTTCGTCGTACAGGCGTTGACGCAGTTCCATCAGGTGGTCGTTGGTCGGCCCTACACGCATCAGGCCGCCGCCCTGCGACAGCAGACGCTTGGCCTCGGCCCAGTCCAGCGGGCTGAACACGCTGGCGATGAACTGCATGCTCGCCTCCGGCAGTGGCACGCGCGCCATGCTGGCGATCAACCAGGTGATCTTCGGATCACGCTTGCAGGCGCGCTTCACCGCTTCGCGGGAGATGTCCAGCGCATAACCGTCAGCGTCGGTCAGGCCCTGGGCAATTTGTGCGGTGTAATAACCCTCGCCGCAACCGATGTCGACCCAGTGCGCAGGGGCGCGCTCGGCGGCCAGTTCGGCCAGACGCTTGGCCACCGGGGCGTAATGCCCGGCGTTGAGGAAGTCGCGGCGCGCCTCGACCATCGCCTGATTGTCGCCGGGGTCGCGGCTGTTCTTGTGCTGCACGGGCAGCAGGTTCAGGTAACCCTGACGGGCGCGGTCGAAGCGGTGCCCGGCCGGGCACACGACGCCGTTATCCGCTGAATCGAGCGGGGCGGAGCAGATCGGGCAGGTCAGCATCAGGCGAGCAACTTGACCAGGGTCTGGTAGTAGATCTCGGTCAGCACGTCGAGGTCGCTGGCGAGGATGCGTTCATTCACCTGATGGATCGTCGCATTGACCGGCCCGAGTTCGACCACTTGTGTGCCGAGGGTGGCGATGAAGCGACCGTCCGACGTGCCGCCGCTGGTCGACGCACGGGTGTCGCGACCGGTGACGTGTTTGATGCTCGCCGACACCGCGTCCAGCAGCGCGCCCGGTTCGGTGAGGAACGGCAGGCCGGACAGCGCCCACTCCACGTGCCAGTCCAGGTCGTGCTTGTCGAGAATGTCGGCCACGCGTTGCTTGAGGCCTTCGACGGTGGATTCGGTGGAGAAACGGAAATTGAACACCGCCACCAGATCACCCGGGATCACGTTGGTGGCGCCGGTGCCGGAATTCAGGTTGGAGATCTGGAAGCTGGTCGGCGGGAAGAAATCATTGCCGTTGTCCCAGTGCTCGGCGGCCAGCTCAGTCAGCGCAGGCGCTGCCAGATGAATGGGATTCTTTGCCAGATGCGGGTAGGCGACGTGGCCCTGAATGCCTTTGACGGTGAGGGTTGCGCCCAGTGAACCGCGACGGCCGTTTTTGACCACATCACCCACCAGCGTCGTGCTCGACGGCTCGCCGACGATGCACCAGTCCAGCCGCTCATTACGCGCCGCCAGACGCTCGACCACCGCTTTGGTGCCGTGGTGGGCCGGGCCTTCTTCGTCGCTGGTGATCAGGTAGGCAATCTTGCCTTTATGGTTCGGGTGATCGGCGACGAAACGCTCGGTGGCGACAATCATCGACGCCAGACTGCCTTTCATGTCCGCCGCGCCACGGCCGCAGAGCATGCCGTCTTCGTCGATCAGCGCGCTGAACGGATCATTCTGCCAAGCCTGAACCGGCCCGGTTGGCACCACATCGGTGTGACCGGCGAAGCACAACACCGGACCGTCCTGACTACCGTGGGTTGCCCAGAAGTTATCCACATCCTGAATACGCATGGGCTCCAGGGCAAAACCGGCATCGCTCAGGCGTTTCATCATCACGGCCTGGCAGTCGGCGTCCAGTGGCGTGACGGATGGGCGACGGATCAGGTCGCAGGCGAGTTGCAGCGTGGGCGAGAGGTCGGCTGGGGCTGTCATGAAAAGTCCGAGATATTGAGTGAAGGCAAGGCATAAACCGGCGAATAGCTTAAAGCAAAACGGCGACCCGAAGGCCGCCGTTTAGTACAGCGCCCCATTGTTTCAGGCGGTAGCGGCTTCGTCTGCCGGTTTCGGTTTCGGCAGTGAAGACAGAAACGCCATGATCAGTGCCGCCAGATACGGCAGCGATTGCACCAGCAGCATGAAGACCCAGAAGCGCATGTCGTTGCTCGGCAGACCCTGCACCAGACAGATCCCCAATGCAGCGCCCCATAGCATCAGCATGATGAACAGCTCTTCGCGAGCCTCGGAAATCGCCACCAGCAAGCCATGGCTTTCGGCGTTTTTCGGGGTGCGGAAGAACGGAATGCTGGTGGTGAAGAACCCGTACAGCACGGCTTTGGCGATGGTGTGGGACAGCGCCAGCCCTGCGAGGGCCGCATAGAACGCGTCAGTGAGGTTCACACCAACGGCGCGGCGGTACAGGAAGATGATCTTGCCGACCTTGAAGAAGAACAGCGCGAGCGGCGGGATCGCGAAAATCAGCAGCGGCGGGTCAACACGGTTGGGCACGATGATCATCGCCGACGACCAGAGCAATGCGCCGACCGTGAAGAAGATGTTCATGCCATCGGCCACCCACGGCAGCCAGCCCGCGAGGAAGTGATAACGCTGGCCGCGGGTCAGTTCGGTGTCCTTGCCACGCAGCAGGCTGGCGGCGTGACGCTTGATGATCTGAATCGCGCCATAGGCCCAGCGGAAACGCTGCTTCTTGAAGTCGATGAAGGTGTCGGGCATCAGGCCCTTGCCGAAGCTGTTATGGGCATACGCCGCCGAATAGCCTTTTTCGAACACGCGCAGGCCCAGTTCGGCGTCCTCGCAGATGCACCAGTCCGCCCAGCCAAGCTCTTCAAGCACCGAGCGACGGGTCATGGTCATGGTGCCGTGCTGAATGATCGCGTCGCGGTCATTGCGGGTGACCATGCCGATGTAGAAGAAGCCTTTGTATTCCGAGTAGCAAAGCTTCTTGAACGCACTTTCGTGCTGGTCGCGGTAGTCCTGCGGCGACTGCACAACGGCGATTTTCGGATCGGCGAAGTGCGGGACCATGTGCTTGAGCCAGTTGCGGTCGACGCAGTAGTCCGAGTCGATCACGGCGATCACTTCGGCGTCCGGCGCGGTATGCGGGATCAGGTAATTCAGGGCGCCGCCCTTGAAGCCCGCCAGCGGTGCGACGTGGAAAAACTTGAAGCGCGGGCCGAGCATTTCGCAGTGGGCTTTGACGGGCTCCCACACCGCGGGGTCCTTGGTGTTGTTGTCGATCAGCAACACTTCGAAATCCGGGTAATCCAGCGCGGCCAGTGCGTTGAGGGTCTGTTTGACCATCTCCGGCGGCTCGTTGTAGCAGGGCACGTGGATAGACACTTTCGGTCTGTAGGCCGAATCCCCTTCAACGGGCAGGAATTCGCGGCGGCGCTTGTGCGTCCATACTGCTTCGGCCAGTTCGTGGGCCTCGGTCAGCAACACGATAAACACGCCGAACGCGCCCAGTGCCAGTAAAAATCCGACGAGCAAACTGAACCAGGTGCTGTATTGCTGACTGTAGTCGTAGCCAATCCAGACCAGAACAGAGCCGCACAGGAAGGCGATGAAGGTCAGGAAGGTCCGGCCACGCTGGCGCAGCGCCGAGCCATCAATCAGCAGCAAGGCGAGGGCAAGCATCGCCAACACTGCCGAGCCGATCGCCAGCACGCGCCACTGCGGGATCGCCACGACCGGGCCTTCGAAATTGAATTTCTGCTGGCGGGCAGCGTTATAAACGCCCCAATACGCGCCGACCGATCCTTCGTCGCTGGCTTTCCACGGCTGGTCGAAGGCCTCGATCACGAAGTAGTTAAAGCCCTGACGGTTGAGCTTGTTGACCAGCGTGCGCAGGTAAACCGCCTGATCAGCCTGAGTCGCGTCCGCACCGCCGCGCATGTGGCCATTGCTCGGCCAGCCAACCTCAGAGAGCAGCAGCGGCTTTTTCGGGAACATGCGTTTCAGTTCGCGGGCGCGGTCGAGCACGTACTGCCCGGCCTTATCCATCGGAATGTATTCCCAGTACGGCAGGATGTGCGCGGCGACCAGGTCAACGTGCTTGGCCAGTTCCGGGTACTTCTCCCAGATATGCCACTGCTCGGACGTGGTCACCGGGACTTTGACGGCAGCCCGCACGCGGTCCAGGGCGGCCATCAGGTCCTTGGGTTTGATCTCTTCGCGGTACAGCGCTTCGTTGCCGACCACCACGCGAACGACGCTGCGGGAGGTGTTCGCCAGCTCGATTGCCGTAGTGATTTCTCGCTCGTTGCGCTCCAGGTCCGGGCTGATCCAGATGCCGAGGGTCACCCGCAAACCGAACTCTTCGGCCAGCTTGGGGATGTCCTTGAGCGTGCCGTCCACCGAGTAGATACGGATGTTGTCCGTCTGCTTGCTCATCAGCTCCAGGTCCTGACGCATTTCTTCGTCGGACGGGTAGAGATCCTTCTGTGGATTCTGTCCCAGCCGGAAAGGCGAATAGGAAAAGCCGGAGATCTGTTCAGGCCAGTTGGGGGCGGTCACGGGGCGGTTGATCAGCGCCCAGAAGCCGGTGAACAGCGCGGCAATTGCCACGACGACAACGAGGTTGAGTCCAAATTTACGGGATGACATAGATGCTTCTGGTTCCAAGAGGGGAACGGGGAGGAGTGACAGGGTACAGCGGGCCGAAACTTTGGCAACCGACACGTGTTGAAGTTTTGTTCGGCCGGGCCTGTAGGGCATCGACTGTGCCCTGCAGGCATGCCGTGAAAGAGGCGACTTTCAGACCAAATGTCTGCAACTCGGCGCTTTGCGAATGTCCGTCAGGGCCTATAATGCGCGCCGGTTTTTTGGGGTATTGGTCATGAGCACAGAAGATCCGCGTTTCGCCGGCGTTGCCCGCCTGTACGGCATCGAGGGCCTGGAACGCCTGCGCGCGGCCCACGTGGCGGTGGTCGGCATCGGCGGCGTGGGTTCCTGGGCGGCGGAAGCCATGGCGCGCTGTGGCGTGGGCGAGATTTCCCTGTTTGATCTGGACGACGTGTGCGTCAGCAACAGCAACCGCCAGTTGCACGCCCTGAGCAGCACCGTTGGCCGCACCAAGGTCGAAGTCATGGCCGACCGTTTGCGGGAGATCAACCCTGATTGCGTCGTTCATGCCGTCGCCGATTTCGTCACCCGCGACACCATGGCCGAATACATCACGCCGGACATCGACTGCGTGCTCGATTGCATTGATAGCGTCAACGCCAAGGCCGCGCTGATCGCCTGGTGCAAACGCCGCAAGATTCAGATCATTACCACCGGCGGCGCGGGCGGCCAGATCGACCCGACCCTGATTCAGGTCTGCGACCTCAACCGCACGTTCAACGACCCGCTGGCGTCCAAAGTGCGTTCGACCCTGCGCCGCGACTACGGCTTTTCCCGCACGGTCACTCGGCATTACAGCGTGCCGTGCGTGTTCTCCACCGAGCAACTGCGCTACCCCAAACCCGACGGCAGCATTTGCCTGCAGAAAAGCTTTGTCGGCGATGGCGTGAAGCTGGACTGCGCGGGTGGTTTTGGCGCGGTGATGATGGTCACCGCCACCTTCGGGATGGTCGCCGCGACCAAGGCCGTGGACAAAATCGTCGCCGGCGTGCGACGGCCGTCGGAGCGGGCCAAAGCACAGGCAAAGGAATGACGGTAGAGGATGTGGGAGCATCCTTGCTCACGAAGGCGGCATTTCAACCGCAGAATATTGAGTGGATGTGCCGGCCTCTTCGCGGGCAAGCGCGCTCCCACAGGTCTTGCGTCCAACGCGGATTTTCGGTGAGCCACGATCAACTGTAGGAGCGCGCTTGCCCGCGAATGCGGTGTGTCAGTCGCCATCGATGTTTCTGACATGACGCCTTCGCGAGCAAGCTCGCTTCCCCAGGTCTTGCGTCCAACGCGGATATTCTGTGAACCACGATCAACTGTAGGAGCGCGCTTGCCCGCGAATGCGATCTGCCTGTGCCATCAATCCCAACAGGCCCACCCCGTTCGCGGGCAAGCGCGCTCCCACACTGGCGCTCGGCAACGCACACAATCTTCGGGCTACACAAAATCCGTAGGAGCCGGCTTGCTGGCGAACGCGTTGGATCTGAAAAGAAGATGTCGACCGACACATCGCCTTCGGGAGCAAGTTGGAGCGACATCCCGGTCACTCCCACAAGGTCGGCGGTTCATGTGCGATTGTTTGAAGGCTGATCTCAGCCGGCTAACTGCCGCATTTTCTGCAACACCGCATTCAACCCATTGCTGCGTGATGGCGACAGCTGACGGCTCAATCCCAGCTGCGTGAACCAAGACACCAGATCCACTTCCTGCAGCGCTTGCGACGACAGGCCATTGACCCGGGCCAGCAGCAACGCCACGAGACCCCGGATCAACCGCGCATCACTGGCGGCGCGGAACTGCCAGCGACCGTCGATCACGTCGCCCACTAGCCAGACCTTGCTCTCGCAGCCGTCCACCAGACGCTCGTCGGTTTTTTCTTCGTCGCTCATGGGTGGCAGGCGCTCGCCCCATTGCATCAGCAATCGTGCGCGCTCTTCCCAGCTCAATGACCCGGTAAAGGTTTCCAGCGCAGTGCGGGCATTGATGGGCAGGCTCATCGCAACAACTCCAATGCCTGATCCAGTGCGGTGAAAAATCGTTCTAGGTCTTGGGAATCGTTGTACAGCCCCAGCGACACGCGAATCGCGCCAGAGAGTTCCAAACCGCTGATCAACGGGATGGCGCAGTGGTGACCGGCACGAACGGCAACGCCTTGCTCGGTCAGCAAGTGCGCGAGATCGGCGTTGTGTACGCCCTCGACCACAAAGCTCACCAGCGCCACATGGGGATCGCCCAGCACCTGCACACCATCGCGCTGCATCAATCCGGCGCGCAGCCGCTCATGCAGGCGCGCTTCGTATTCGGCGACGGCGGACTGATTGAGGCCGTTGAGGTAATCCAGCGTCGCGCCGAGGCCGATCACCGCGCTGATGGGCGGCGTGCCCGCTTCGAAGCCCAGCGGCGCAGGGCGAAACGTGGCCGTCTGGTAGACAGTCTGCAGGACCATTTCGCCGCCGAACTGCCAATGCTGCAGCTGTGCCAGCGCCTGATGTCGCCCGAACAACACGCCCACACCATCCGGGCCGTACAGCTTGTGGCTGGAAAAGACGTAGAAGTCGCAGCCGATGTCCTGCACATCGTGTCGGCCATGGACCACACCTTGTGCCCCATCAATCACCGTCAGCGCGCCCTGTGCCTGAGCCAGCGCGACGAGTTGGCGAACCGGTTGCCAGGTCCCGAGCACGTTGGACAACTGACTGACCGCCAGCAAACGGGTGCGTGGTGTGATCAGCCCGGCGGCGGCCTCCACATCAATCACCCCGGCGTCGGTAATGGGCAACACCACCAGCTTCAGGTTGCGACGCAGGGCCAGTTGCTGCCAGGGCAGCAGATTGGCGTGATGCTCCAGCGCGCTGATGACAATTTCGTCGCCGGCCCGGAACACATGCTCCAGGCCATACGCGAGCAGGTTGAACGCGGACGTGGCGCCGTGGGTGAACACGATCTGCCCGGACGCTCCGGCATTCAGCCATTCGCCGGCCTTGCGCCGCGTGTCCTCGAAGGCCTGGGTCGCCATCGCGCCCAGCAGGTGCTGGGCGCGATGCACATTCGCCGCGCCGTTGGCGTAGTAATGCACCGTGGCGTCGATGAGGGCATGGGGTTTTTGTGCGGTGGCGGCGCTGTCCAGGTAGGTCTGGCCTTGCCGTTGCAGGGCGTCAATGGCCGGAAAATCAGCGCGCCAGGGAGAAATGAGGGGCATATCAGTCACGCTCGTTGAGGCGGATTCGGTCCCCGGGGGAAACCGAACCCGCACGCAGCATCGATCAGTTGTGAGCGTGCAGCGCTTCGTTCAGCTCGATGGCCGACTTGTGGGATTTGCACTCCACGGCGCCGGTCTGCGAGTTGCGACGGAACAGCAGGTCCGGTTGACCGGCCAGTTCACGGGCCTTCACGACCTTGACCAGCTCGTTTTTGTCATCCAGCAGCGCGACCTTGGTGCCAGCGGTAACGTACAGACCGGCTTCAACGGTGTTGCGATCGCCCAGCGGAATGCCAATACCGGCGTTCGCGCCGATCAGGCAGCCTTCGCCGACCTTGATCACCATGTTGCCGCCGCCCGACAGGGTGCCCATAGTCGAGCAACCGCCGCCCAGGTCCGAACCCTTGCCAACGAATACGCCAGCCGACACACGGCCTTCGATCATGCCAGGGCCTTCAGTGCCGCCGTTGAAGTTGACGAAACCTTCGTGCATCACGGTGGTGCCTTCGCCGATGTAAGCGCCCAGGCGCACGCGCGCGGTGTCAGCGATGCGTACACCGGCCGGCACGACGTAGTCGGTCATTTTCGGGAATTTGTCCACCGAGAAGACTTCCAGCAGATGGCCTTTCAGGCGGGCTTCCAGCTGACGCTCGGCCAGCTCGCCCAGGTCGATGGCACCCTGGCTGGTCCACGCGACGTTCGGCAGCAGCGGAAACACGCCGGCCAGGCTCAAACCGTGGGGCTTGACCAGACGATGGGACAGCAAGTGCAGCTTGAGGTAAGCCTCGGGAGTGGAGGTAAGCGCGGTGTCGTCAGCCAGCAGCGTGGCAACCAGCGGGTTGTGGCTCTCGGCGAGTCGGGTCAGCAGCGCGGCCTGGGTGTCGTCGATGCCTTTGAGGGCATTGGCCAGACGCGAGGAGAGATCGGTGTTGAATGCGATGGCCTGATTGCCACCGGTGTAGCCCAGGATCGGTGCGACGGCGGCGACGATTTCAGCCGACGGGTTGAGCAGTGGCAGGGCGTAGAAAACTTCCAGCCAGGTGCCTTTACGGTTTTGTGTGCCAACGCCAAAGGCCAGGCTGAACAGAGAAGTGGACATGCAGATACCTCGTTATTTAGGGCTATCTCAATCAGGCGATAGCCGCAGCGTACAGTTCGGGTTTGAAGCCAATCAGAGTTTTGTCGCCAAGATCCAGCACCGGGCGCTTGATCATCGAGGGCTGAGCGAGCATCAGCTCAATGGCCTTTTCCTGATCGAGATCGGCTTTCTGCGCCTCGTCCAGTTTGCGAAAGGTCGTGCCGGCTCGGTTGAGTACCGTCTGCCAGCCGTGCTCGTTGCACCAACGGGTCAGGTGGTCGCGGTCGATGCCCTGTGTCTTGTAGTCGTGGAAGTCGTAATTCACCGATTTTTCATCGAGCCAGGTGCGCGCCTTCTTCATTGTGTCGCATGCCTTGATCCCAAACAGGTGCAACGTGTGGGTTTCCTTGGCCATGGGCCTGCTCCTTTCGGGACGGTTGAAAAAAACGGTGGAGGATTATGCCACGTACACGCCGGCTAAGCGCGGCGGGCCGACGCTTTGTCTATTTGCCTCGGGTTTACGCGCCCTGTCTGGCGGCGACGGCGGTTGCCCGCTAATGAGCTATCAGGAACCCATGACCGTTGCAGCCGCTAAGATGGGCACTTTGCCGGACGCATCGGGTCTGTTGCCGATGTCTGTCATGTGTCACACGTTTGGGAGATCACGCCATGCAAACAGCCTATACCGTCCTCATCTTATTGACGCTGGTAGGTGTCTCGCGATTGCTGGCCCGGGTGATTCCGCTGCCGTTGCCGCTGGTGCAGATCGCCGCTGGCGCCTTGCTCGCCTGGCCGACGCTAGGGCTGCACGTGGCGCTCGACCCTGAGCTGTTCCTGTTTCTGTTCCTGCCGCCCCTGCTGTTCTCCGATGGCTGGCGGATGCCCAAGCGTGATCTCTGGCGCTATCGCGGGGCGATTCTTACCCTTGCGATAGGCTTGGTGATTTTCACTGTGATCGGCGCCGGTTACTTCATCCACTGGCTGCTGCCTTCCATTCCCTTGCCGGTCGCCTTCGCCTTGGCGGCCGTGCTGTCTCCGACCGACGCCGTGGCGGTCTCGGCCATCGCCCAGGACCGGCTGCCCGCGCCGATCATGCGCATGCTCCAGGGCGAGGCGTTAATGAATGACGCGACCGGCCTGGTCACCTTCAAGTTTGCCCTGGCAGCCGCCATCACCGGGGTGTTCTCGCTTACCGATGCGAGCCTGAATTTTGTGTTGGTGGCGTGCGGCGGTCTGGCCGTGGGCGTCGCGCTCAGCTGGGTGGTGGGGCGTCTGCGCAGCCGGATGATCACCCGGGGCTGGGATGATCCGGCGACCCACGTGGTGTTCATGTTGCTATTGCCGTTTGCCGCTTACGTCCTGGCCGAGCGGCTTGAGCTGTCCGGAATTCTCTCGGCGGTGGCGGCGGGGATGATGCAGAGCTGGGTCGATCTACTGCCCCGCCAGACCAGCACCCGACTGCTCAATCGCAGCGTTTGGACCCTGTTGGAATTTGCCTTCAACGGCTTGATCTTCCTGCTGCTGGGTTTACAACTGCCGGACATCATCACCGCCGTCACCCACCATGAAGCGACTCTGTGGCCGACCCTGTTGTGGCGCTGCCTTGATGTGCTGGCGATCTTCGTGGTGCTGGCGGCGTTGCGTTATATCTGGGTGCAAAGCGTCTGGCGGTTGATGATCCAGATCCGGCGCTGGCGTGGCAGGGGTGACGGAACCCTTGATCTGTCGACTCGCTCGTCATTGCTGCTGACCGTGGGCGGGGTGCGCGGTGCCGTCACGCTTGCGGGTACGTTATCGGTGCCGCTTCTGATCAGCGCGGGCGTCGACTTCCCCGAGCGTGACTTGCTGATTTTCATTGCTGCGGGGGTGATCCTGCTGTCGCTGGTGTCGGCGAGCATTGGCTTACCGTTGCTCTTGCGTGGGCAGGTGAGTGAGCCAGACCTGCGCATGAAGCGCGAAGTGAGGGACGCCTGGAAGCGCACGGCGCAGGCGGCGATTCAGACACTGGAGAATGAGGCGATCCCTGCCGCGACGGATTCGCCCGATGCCGCGCAGGCGGTGCTCGCCATGGAAGTGAAGGCGCGGATCATGTCCGAATACCGCCAGCGTCTGGATATCTTCAACGACACCGCCGAAGCCCAGGCTTTAGCGTTCCAGATGGATCAACTGGAGAAACGCATGCGCCTCAACGCCCTGCGTGCCCAGCGTCTGGAGCTTTACAACCTGCACCGTCATCACCAGATTGGCGATGACGTGCTGCGCCTGGTGCTGGCGGAACTGGATCTCAACGAAGCCAATCTGGGTCTGGCTCACTGAGGCGAGAATCTGGCCTGAACGCGCCAGGGATCAACGGCTCGTCACAAAATCCCGGATGCGCTGTGCGGCTTCGATGCACTCGGCCAGCGGCGCAACCAGTGCCATGCGTACACGCCCGGCGCCGGGATTGAAATCGTCGACATCCCGGGACAGGTATGACCCCGGCACCACCGTCACGTGTTCGGTGACGAACAGATCCCGGCAGAATTTCGCATCGTCAGTTCCGACGCTTGGCCATAGATAGAAGCCGCCGTCTGGCCGCTGCACGTCCATGACCGGGCTGAGGATTTCCAGCACGGCTTCAAACTTTTCCCGGTACAGCGTGCGGTTGGCGCGCACGTGTTCTTCGTCGCTCCAGGCCGCGATGCTCGCCAGTTGCGTCTGCACCGGCATCGCGCAGCCGTGGTAGGTGCGATAGAGAAGAAACGCCTTGAGAATGTCGGCATCGCCCGCCACGAAACCCGAGCGCAGGCCCGGCAGGTTCGAGCGTTTGGACAGGCTGTGGAACACCACGCAGCGCTTGAAATCCTGACGACCCAGTTCGGCGCAGGCGCTCAGCAGACCGGCCGGCGGAGTGGCTTCGTCGAAATACAGCTCGCTGTAGCACTCGTCCGCCGCGATCACGAAATCGTGCTTGTCGGCCAGGGCGATGAGCTTCTTCAGGGTTTCCAGCGGGATCAGCGCACCGGTCGGGTTGCCCGGCGAGCACAGAAACAGTATTTGGCAGCGGTCCCAGACATCAGCGCTGACGGCGTCGAAATCCGGGTTGAAACCGTGCTCGGCCAGGCACGGCAGATAGTGCGGGGTAGCGCCGGCCAGAAACGCCGCGCCTTCGTAGATTTGGTAGAACGGGTTGGGGCTGATCACCAGGCCGTTGTCAGCGCGATTGACGACCGTCTGGGTAAAGGCAAACAGCGCCTCGCGGGTGCCGTTGACCGGCAACACATGTTTGGTTGCATCCAGCCAGCCGGCCGGCACGCTGAAACGGCGCTCGCACCAGTTGGCGATGGCTTCACGCAGCGCAGGAATCCCGGCCGTGGTCGGGTAGACCGCCATTTGATCGAGGTTGTCGGCCAGCGCCTTGGCGACGAATTCCGGCGATTTGTGCTTGGGTTCGCCGATCGACAGGGCGATCGGACGTTTGTCCGGATTCGGCGTAACGGCACCGAGCAACGCGCGAAGTTTCTCGAAAGGGTAGGGCTGAAGCTGCTGCAGGGCGTTATTCATGTCGAATCGTTCTCAAGGCTGGGCGCCCGCACTCGTGTTCACGATGTGGCAGGGCGCCGTTGTATCAAGTCGTTAAGTCGTGCCGTCCTGGCCTGTTCAGATACTGATGCGCAACTCGCTGCCGGGCTCGGGATTGACGCTGAGCTGCTCAACGATTTCATCCTGCAAGCGTCGACACAGTTGCGGATCGGACAGCGGCTGGTGGTTTTCATCGGTCAGGAAGAACACGTCTTCCACGCGCTCACCCAGCGTGGCGATCTTGGCGTTCTGCAATGACAGGTCGAACTCCAGGAAGATCTTGCCCAGTCGCGCCAGCAGCCCGGGGCGATCCGGCGCGCTGAGCTCCAGCACCGTGACCGGCCGCTGTGCGTCGTTGGAAATCGTCACCACGGGCGCAAAGGCAAAGTGCTTGAGCTGACGCGGTACCCGGCGCTTGATGATGGTCGGGTAATCGTCGGGGTTGCGCAGCGCCTCGGTCAGGCCCTCGCGAATGGCCTTGATGCGCTCCGGATTGTCGCCGATCGAGCCGCCTTCACTGTCGAGCACGATGTAAGTGTCGAGGGTGAACTGGCTGGTAGAGGTGATGACCCGGGCGTCGTGAATGTTCAGGTTCAGCTGATCCATTGCCGCCACGGTCACGGCGAAGAAGTCGTGCTGGTCGGGCGCATAAATGAAGATCTGCGTGCCGCCTTCGAACTCCCGCTGGGTGGTTTCCTTGATCAGCACCAACGGGCCGCCATCGGCTGGCTGCTGCAAAATCGCGTCGCTGTGCCAGGCCACGTCGCCTGCGGTGTGACGCAAAAAGTAGTCGTCGCCCAGCTGTGACCACAATTGCTCGACGTCATCGGGGTCGGTGCCGCTGCGCACCAGAATGTCCAGCGCAGCGGTTTGCGTGCGACGGATCTGCTCTTCGCGGTCGACCGGGTTCTCCAGCCCACGCTTGAGCGCGCGCTTGGTCTCGGTGTACAGCTGGCGCAACAGGCTGGCACGCCACGAGTTCCACAGCGTCGGATTGGTCGCGTTGATGTCGGCGATGGTCAGCACGTAGAGATAGTCCAGATGCACTTCATCGCCGACGAACTGGGCGAAGTCGTGAATCACCTGCGGGTCGGACAAGTCCTTGCGCTGGGCGGTGGTCGACATCACCAGATGGTTCTGGACCAGCCAGACAATCAGCTGGGTGTCCCAGTGGGGCAGGTGATGACGAATGCCGAACGCTTCGGCATCGATCGCGCCCAGTTCCGAGTGATCACCGCCGCGGCCCTTGCCAATGTCGTGGTAAAGGCCGGCCAGATAAATAAGCTCGGGCTTGGGCAGTCTGGCCATGAGCTTGCTGGCCAGCGGGAATTTCTCTGACACCTGCGTGTATTGCAGCTTACGCAGGTGCTTGATCAGGTTCAGCGTGTGGGCATCGACCGTATAGATGTGGAACAGGTCGTGTTGCATCTGCCCGACGATATGGCCGAACTCCGGCAGGTACAGCCCGAGAATGCCATAACGGTTCATCCGCCGAAGATTGCGATGAATGCCGATCTCGCATTTGAACAGCTCGATGAACAGGCTGGTGTTGCGGATATCATTGCGGAAATCGTCGTTGATCAGATACCGGTGTTCCCGCAGCAGCCGGATGGTGTCGGCCCGCACGCCCTTTATCTCCGGGCGCTGCGCCATCAGCACAAAGATCTCGATCATCGCGAACGGCGTACGCTTGAACACGTTCGGATGGGTCGCTTCGATGTAGCCGTCATGCAGCTGGAAGCGCGAGTTGATGGTCTCGGTGACCGTGCCTTCGTCGTCCGCGAGAATCACTTCTTCGAAGTGCTGGATGATCAGGTCGCTGAGCTGCGCAATGCTCATGACCTCCCGGTAGTACTTCTGCATGAAGCGCTCGATGGCCAGTTTGGCGTCGCTGTCTTCGTAACCCAGCAGGCGCGCAATGCTGGTCTGGTAATCGAACAGCAGACGGTCTTCGGAACGCCCGGCGAGCATGTGCAGGGCGTAGCGAACCTTCCAGAGAAATTCCTGAGAGGACGCCAGCAGTGCGTTTTCGCTCTCCAGCAGAAAACCTTCGTCGGCCAGTGCGTGCAGGTTCAGCGTGCCGTACTGGCGACGGGCAACCCAGAGAATGGTCTGAATATCCCGCAGCCCGCCGGGCGAGCCTTTGACGTTGGGCTCGAGGTTGTACTCGGTGTCGAAATATTTGTGATGGCGGTTCTTCTGCTCGGCGCGTTTGGCCAGGAAGAACTCCTTGCTCGGCCACATTTCGCGGGTGCTGGTGACGGCGAGCATGCGCTGACGCAGTCGCTCGGGACCGGCAATTGTGCGGCTCTCCATCAAATTCGTGATGACGGTCAGATCGGCCCGGGCCTCGGTGACGCATTCGTCCACCGAGCGCACGCTTTGACCGACTTCCAGGCCGATGTCCCACAGCAGCGTCAGAAAACGCTCGATGGAATCGCGGAAAACTTCATGGTCGGCGCTGTCCAGCAGGATCAGCAGATCGATGTCGGAGTAGGGGTGCAGTTCGCCGCGACCGTAGCCGCCGACCGCCAGCAAGGCGATGTCGGCGTCTTCGCTCCAGTCGAACTGATCCCAGGCCTGCTGCAGGATGTTATCGACGAACCATGCACGGTCCTCGATCAGCCGGCGAATCTCCCGGCCCGACTTGAAGCGTCCGTCCAGCACTTCGCGCGCTTGACGAATGGCTTTCTTGAAGGCGGGTATGGGGCTGGCCTTCAGTGCCAGCTCGGCCTGAAACTGGCCGCGATCGAACAAATCTGGGTCCACCTGCGGCATCGAACTGCTTTCCTTCTATCTATACCGATCGTGCTGGCTGTACCGACCACAATGGCGAATGATTTCGCGATCAGGCCGAGGTGCGGGCGATGGTGTCATCGCTGCGCAGGGTGAAGATTTCGTAGCCGGTCGCGGTCACCAGAATGGTGTGCTCCCACTGTGCCGACAGCTTGCGATCCTTGGTGATGGCTGTCCAGCCGTCGCCGAGCAGGCGCGTGTCGGCCTTACCCTGATTGATCATCGGCTCGATGGTGAAGGTCATGCCTTCTTTGAGCTCCATGCCGTCGCCGGCCTGACCGTAGTGCAGCACTTGAGGCTCTTCGTGGAAGACCCTGCCAATGCCGTGGCCGCAGTATTCGCGGACGACCGAGAAGCCGTTTTTCTCGGCGTGCTTCTGGATCACTTCGCCGATATCGCCCAGGTGCGCGCCGGGCTTGACCACTTCGATGCCTTTATAGAGGCACTCTTGGGTGACGCGGGACAGGCGCTCGGCCCACTCAGGCACTTTGCCCACGTGAAACATCTTGCTGGTGTCACCGTGGTAGCCGTCCTTGATGACGGTCACGTCGATATTCAGCACGTCGCCATTCTTGAGCGGCTTCTCGTTCGGGATACCGTGGCAGACCACATGGTTAATGGAGGTGCAGATGGATTTCGGGAAACCCTTGTAGTTCAGTGGCGCCGGAATGGCCTTCTGCTCGTTGACGATGTAGTCGTGGCAGATGCGGTCCAGTTCTTCGGTGGTCACGCCCGGCTTTACATGGGCGCCAATCATTTCCAGCACATCGGCAGCCAGGCGGCCGGCAATTCGCATCTTCTCGATGTCTTCGGGGGTTTTCAGTGTCACGGTCATTAAACAGGCTCTCTCGGCGCGGCGCAGCCACGGCTTGATACGGAAAAACGCGATTCTACCAGACCGTTGTCAGGCGGGTTATCATCGCGTCCTCCCTCGGCGCGGGCAGGCCGTCCGACCACCTGCACGAGGGGGGCAAAAGCGTCGGAAAAACAGGCTCTTATTTCGAGTTCCGTTATTCAGTTTTTTGTGATATAAAATGCGCCGCTTTACGGGGTCTGCCCCGAAAGCTCTAACCCACACACGTGTCGACACGATGACCTGGGTGCCTTCGGCTCAAGCCGCTGGTTGGTCATTGGGATACGTGGAGGCCTAACCCGACTTATCAAGGAACTATCATGTCCCAAGTCAACATGCGCGATATGCTGAAGGCCGGTGTGCACTTCGGTCACCAGACCCGTTACTGGAACCCGAAAATGGGTAAATACATTTTCGGCGCGCGCAACAAGATCCACATCATCAACCTTGAAAAAACCCTGCCTATGTTCAACGAAGCTCTGACTTTCGTTGAGCGCCTGGCTCAGGGCAAAAACAAGATCCTGTTCGTCGGCACCAAGCGTTCCGCTGGCAAGATCGTTGCTGAAGAAGCAGCACGTTGCGGTTCGCCGTACGTCGATCACCGCTGGTTGGGCGGCATGCTGACCAACTTCAAGACCATCCGCGCTTCCATCAAGCGTCTGCGTGATCTTGAAATCCAGGCAGAAGACGGCACCTTCACCAAGCTGACCAAGAAAGAGGCGCTGATGCGTACTCGCGATCTGGAAAAGCTGGATCGTAGCCTGGGTGGTATCAAGGACATGGGCGGTCTGCCAGACGCTCTGTTCGTTATCGACGTTGATCACGAGCGCATCGCGATCACCGAAGCCAACAAGCTGGGTATCCCGGTCATCGGCGTTGTCGACACCAACAGCAGCCCTGAAGGCGTTGACTACATCATCCCGGGCAACGATGACGCAATCCGCGCCATCCAGTTGTACATGGGTTCGATGGCTGACGCTGTGATCCGCGGTCGCAACAACAATGGCGGCGGCACCGACGTTTACGCTGAAGAAGTTCCAGCGGCAACTGTTGAAGGCTGAGTAACAAACGCCTGGCGTTGACTCAGTACGCAAAAAGGGGGCTTGGCCCCCTTTTTGCCACCTCGAAAACCATCTGACGTTGCCATCGATCTTATTGTCATGTGCAGCAGTCACCATGGATTTTCAAGAATTTGAACGCCCGTATTGCGGGTGGAATGGTTGAAGACCTATCCAAGAGGATTTTGAAATGGCAGAGATTACTGCAGCGTTGGTCAAAGAACTGCGCGAGCGTACCGGCGAAGGCATGATGGATTGCAAAAAGGCCTTGACCAAGGCTGGCGGCGACATCGAAAAAGCCATCGACGATATGCGTGCTTCGGGCGCAATCAAGGCAGCCAAAAAAGCAGGCAACGTTGCTGCTGAAGGCGCCATCTCCATCAAGGACGACGGCAAAGCCGCAGTCCTGATCGAAGTCAACTCCCAGACCGACTTCCTGGCTCTGCAGGACGACTTCAAGGCATTCGTTGCTAAGAGCGTCGAGAAAGCTTTTGCTGACAAGCTGACCACCGTTGAGCCTCTGGTTGAAGCGATGGAAGCTGATCGTCTGGTGCTGGTCGGCAAGGTTGGCGAGAACGTCAACATCCGTCGTCTGGCGCGCATCGAAGGCGACGTGCTGGGTTCGTACCTGCACGGCAACAAGATCGGCGTGGTTGTCGTTCTCAAGGGCGGCGATGCAGAGCTGGCGAAAGACATCGCCATGCACGTAGCGGCTACCAACCCTGAGTTCCTGCTGCCTTCGGACGTTTCGCCAGAAGCGATCGAGCGCGAGAAGAATGTCTTCATGCAATTGAACGAAGACAAGCTGAAAGGCAAGCCTGCTGAAATCGCCGAGAAGATGGTTGGCGGCCGTATCAGCAAGTTCCTGGCTGAAGCAAGCCTGGTCGAGCAAGCGTTCGTCAAGAACCCGGAAGTTAAGGTCGGTGAGCTGGCCAAGAAAGCCGGCGCTGAAATCGTTTCGTTCACCTACTTCAAAGTAGGCGAAGGCATCGAGAAGCCAGTCGACAACTTCGCTGAAGAAGTCGCTGCTCAAGTAGCCGCAAGCAAGCAATAAGACGGTTTCCAACTGTCGCCCCGAAGAGGCTGCCCGCTAACGCGCGCAGCCTCTTTGTCAAAGCGGTATGCGGAATTGTCATTGCTGCACTGAATTTGTTTTTGCAGGGGGTTGGGCCTACCAGGCTGCATTTCCCTGAAGCAGTGACCTAGAGTGAGCGCAGGCCGAAACGGCCCGCAACTCGAACGATTTTTTTCAAACGCCGCAGGAGAGATTCGCAATGGCTCAGCAGGGCAGTGGCTATCAAGCTCGCTATAAACGCATTCTACTCAAGCTCAGCGGCGAGGCCCTGATGGGGTCGGAAGAGTTCGGCATCGACCCCAAGGTGCTTGATCGCATGGCGCTGGAAGTCGGTCAACTGGTCGGCATCGGCGTTCAGGTCGGTCTGGTCATCGGTGGCGGTAACCTGTTCCGCGGCGCAGCGCTGAGCGCGGCCGGCATGGATCGGGTCACGGGTGACCACATGGGCATGCTGGCCACCGTGATGAACGCGCTGGCCATGCGTGACGCGCTGGAGCGAGCCAATATCTCGGCCATCGTAATGTCAGCCATTTCCATGGTGGGCGTGACCGATCACTACGACCGTCGCAAAGCCATGCGTCACCTCAACGCCAAGGAAGTCGTGATCTTCGCGGCCGGTACCGGCAATCCGTTCTTCACTACGGATTCGGCGGCTTGCCTGCGCGCGATCGAGATCGACGCTGATGTCGTGCTGAAAGCAACCAAGGTCGATGGTGTGTACACTGCCGATCCATTCAAGGACCCGCATGCCGAGAAGTTCGATCGTCTGACCTATGACGAAGTGCTGGATCGCAAGCTGGGTGTAATGGATCTGACAGCCATCTGTCTGTGTCGTGACCACAAGATGCCACTGCGTGTCTTCAATATGAACAAGCCCGGCGCCCTGCTGAACATTGTGCATGGCGGCGCGGAAGGTACTTTGATCGAGGAAGGCGAACAATGATCAACGAAATCAAGAAAGACGCTCAAGAGCGGATGAAAAAATCCCTTGAGTCCCTGGCCCATGCATTCGGCCAGATCCGTACCGGCAAGGCGCACCCGAGCATTCTCGGCAGCGTGATGGTGCCGTACTACGGTTCCGACACCCCGTTGAGCGGCGTCGCCAACGTGACCGTGAAGGACTCCCGTACGCTGCAGGTCGTGGCGTTCGAGCGCAACATGCTTTCTGCGGTCGACAAGGCCATTCAGAGTGCTGGCCTGAACCTCAACCCGACCAACCTGGGCGAGATGCTGTTGATCTCCATGCCTGCCCTGACGGAAGAGACCCGCAAGGGCTTTACCAAGCAGGCGCGCAGCGCCGCAGAAGACGCCCGCGTTGCCGTGCGTAACATCCGCCGTGACGCGTTGGGTGAACTGAAGAAGCTGGTCAAGGACAAGGAAATCAGTGAAGACGAAGAGCGCCGCGCCGCTGCCGACATCCAGAAGCTGACGGACAAGGCTGAGGCGGACATCGACGCCGCGACCAAGTCCAAAGAAGCGGACCTGATGGCCGTATAAGGGCCGGGAAGCTTTCATGGATAAGACAAAGCTGGCCGCGCCGGGATCGGTGCCGCGTCATGTCGCGATCATCATGGATGGGAACAACCGCTGGGCCAAGAAGCGCCTGCTACCGGGTGTAGCAGGCCATAAGGCCGGCGTGGACGCTGTTCGTGCGGTGATTGAAGTCTGCGCCGAGGCCAAGGTCGAGGTGCTGACTCTGTTCGCGTTCTCCAGCGAAAACTGGCAGCGTCCGGCGGAAGAGGTCGGCGCGCTGATGGAGTTGTTTTTCACGGCGCTGCGTCGCGAGACCAAGCGCCTGAACGAGAATGGCATCAGCCTGCGCATCATCGGCGACCGTTCGCGGTTTCACCCCGAGCTTCAGGCTGCCATCCGCGAAGCCGAGCAGCGCACGGCTGAAAACAGCCGCTTCGTTCTGCAGATCGCCGCCAACTACGGCGGTCAGTGGGATATCGCGCAGGCTGCCCAGCGGCTGGCCCGTGAAGTTCAGGCGGGCCATCTGCGTCCGGAGGACATCACCCCGGAGCTGCTGCAAACGTGCCTGGCCACGGGCGACCTGCCGTTGCCCGACCTGTGTATCCGCACCGGCGGCGAGCACCGCATCAGCAATTTCCTGCTCTGGCAGCTGGCCTATGCCGAGCTGTATTTCTCCGACCTGTTCTGGCCGGACTTCAAACACGATGCCATGCGCACTGCGCTGGCCGATTTCGCTTCTCGCCAACGCCGCTTCGGGAAAACCAGCGAGCAGGTAGAAGCTGGAGCCCGCGCTTAATGCTCAAACAACGAATCATCACTGCGCTGATCCTCGCGCCGCTGGCCCTGTGCGGTTTCTTCCTCCTGGCAGGCGGCAGCTTCGCGTTGTTCATCGGCGCGGTCGTCGTGCTCGGCGCCTGGGAATGGGCGCGTCTTTCCGGCTTCGAAGCGCAATCGGCCCGCGTTCTGTACGCCGTGGTGGTCGCTGCGCTGCTGTTTCTCTTGTACCTGTTGCCCGACCTCGCGCCATGGTTGCTGGTGGCGGCGCTGATCTGGTGGCTGGTGGCAACCTGGCTGGTGCTCACTTATCCCGCGTCCAGCGAGCATTGGTCCAGTGCCATCTGCAAACTGCTGATCGGTTTGCTGATACTGCTGCCGGCATGGCAGGGGCTGGTGCTGATCAAGCAAATGCCGCTGGGCAACTGGCTGATCCTGTCGGTGATGATTCTGGTGTGGGGCGCCGACATCGGCGCCTACTTCTCTGGCAAGGCATTCGGCAAGCGCAAGCTGGCGCCGAAGGTCAGCCCGGGCAAAAGCTGGGAAGGCCTTTATGGTGGTCTGGCGGCGTGCCTGGTGATCACTGCGGCGGTGGGTGTCTACCGCGGCTGGTCACTGGGCGAAATCATCTTCGCTCTGGTATGTGCAGCCATTGTCGTGCTGATCTCGGTCGTTGGTGATCTCACCGAAAGCATGTTCAAGCGCAAATCCGGGGTCAAGGACAGCAGCAATCTGTTACCGGGTCACGGCGGCGTGCTGGATCGTATCGACAGTTTGACTGCCGCCATCCCGGTATTCGCCTTGCTGCTCTGGGCTGCCCAGGACTGGGGCGTAATGTGAGTACGCCTCAGCTCATTACCGTGCTTGGCGCAACGGGTTCGGTGGGTTTGAGCACGCTGGACGTCATCGCGCGGCATCCCGCGCGTTACCAGGTGTTTGCCCTGACGGGTTACACGCGTCTGGCCGAGCTGTTGGCGTTGTGCGTTCGTCACACCCCCCAGTTCGCCGTGGTGCCGACGACGGCCGCCGCCCGCCAGTTGCAGGACGACCTGCGCGCAGCCGGTCTCGATACCCGCGTGCTGGTGGGGGAGGGCGGGCTCTGCGAAGTGTCTGCTCACCCTCTGGTGGATACCGTGCTGGCTGCCATCGTCGGTGCCGCCGGTTTGCGCCCGACCCTCGCCGCGGTCGAGGCGGGCAAGAAAGTTCTGCTGGCCAACAAGGAAGCGCTGGTCATGTCCGGCGCCTTGTTCATGCAGGCCGTTCGCCGCAGTGGCACGGTGCTGCTGCCGCTCGACAGTGAGCACAATGCGATCTTCCAGTGCCTGCCCCGTGACTACGAAAGCGGTCTCGGGAAGGTCGGCGTCAGACGTATTCTGTTGACCGCATCCGGTGGCCCGTTCCGGCAGACGCCGCTGGCCGAGCTGGAACATGTCTCCCCGGATCAGGCCTGTGCCCATCCCAACTGGTCCATGGGTCGCAAGATTTCCGTTGATTCCGCCAGCATGATGAACAAAGGCCTTGAGCTGATCGAAGCATGCTGGTTGTTCGACACGACGCCCGCGCGGATCGAGGTGGTGATTCACCCTCAGAGCGTGATCCATTCGATGGTCGATTACGTCGACGGTTCGGTGCTGGCGCAGTTGGGTAATCCCGACATGCGTACCCCGATTGCCCACGCACTGGCCTGGCCCGAGCGCATCGACTCAGGTGTCGCCCCGCTGGATCTGTTCAGCATCGCGCGGCTGGACTTCGAAGCACCGGACGAAGTGCGCTTCCCATGCCTGCGTCTGGCGCGGCAAGCTGCCGAGGCGGGCGACAGTGCGCCTGCCGTGCTGAACGCGGCCAATGAAGTTGCGGTGGCTGCGTTTCTGGACAAGCGCATTCGCTATCCGGAGATCGCGAGTATGATCGACGAGGTTTTGAACCTTGAACCTGTTGTCGCCGTGTCCCAGCTGGAGACGGTGTTCGAGATCGATGCACGTGCCCGCGCGCTGGCCGGGCAATGGCTGGATCGCAATGGCCGCTAGGCAGTCGGTCCCGGCAGTAATGTTTTCTATGATTCGCAGGCAATGTGGGCTTCAACGCACCGCTAGATCGGTACCCGGAGAGCAGCGATGAGCGCGCTATACATGATTGTCGGCACCCTGGTTGCGCTGGGCGTGCTGGTGACGTTTCACGAATTCGGTCATTTCTGGGTGGCGCGTCGCTGTGGCGTCAAGGTCCTGCGCTTCTCGGTGGGCTTCGGCATGCCGTTGCTGCGCTGGAGTGACCGCAAGGGCACCGAATATGTCGTCGCGGCGATTCCGCTCGGTGGCTACGTAAAAATGCTCGACGAACGGGAGGGCGACGTTCCCCCCGAGCTGGCTGATCAGTCATTTAACCGCAAGTCGGTTTATCAGCGCATCGCCATCGTGATCGCCGGCCCGGTTGCCAACTTTTTGCTGGCAATTGTATTTTTCTGGGTACTCGCCATGCTGGGTAGTCAGCAGGTTCGGCCCGTCGTGGGCGGTGTCGAGCCGGGTAGTATTGCGGAAAAGGCCGGGCTGGGTTCCGGTCAGGAAATTGTCTCGGTTGATGGTGAGGCCGTTACCGGATGGGCGGGTGTGAACCTGCAACTGGTGCGGCGCCTGGGTGAGAGCGGCAGCATCGCGTTGAAGGTCCGTGAGCAAGGTTCCGACGTGGAAACGCCGCGTTCGCTGGTGCTCAGCGACTGGTTGAAGGGCGCAGCCGAGCCGGACCCGATTCGCTCGCTGGGTATTCGCCCGTGGCGTCCGGCCCTGCCACCGGTTCTGGCAGAACTCGATCCTAAAGGGCCCGCTCAAGCCGCCGGATTGAAAACCGGTGACCGCCTGCTGGCGCTTGATAACGAGCCTGTCGACGAATGGCAGAAGGTCGTGGACTGGGTTCGTGTCCACCCCGATACCCGGATTTCAGTGCGCGTCGAGCGTGACGGCGCGCCGCTGGATGTTCCCGTCGATCTGGTGAAACATGGTGAAGGCACTGCGGCGACCGGGTATCTCGGTGCCGGCGTGAAAGGCGTCGATTGGCCGCCGGAGATGTTGCGCGAGGTCAGCTACGGCCCTGTAGCCGCCGTGGCAGAAGGCGCGCGGCGTACCTGGACCATGAGCGTGCTGACCCTCGATTCGCTGAAGAAAATGTTGTTCGGCGAGCTCTCGGTAAAAAACTTGAGCGGACCGATAACCATTGCTAAAGTGGCGGGCGCTTCGGCCCAGTCAGGCGTAGGTGACTTCCTGAATTTCCTCGCTTATCTGAGCATAAGCCTGGGCGTTCTCAATTTGCTGCCCATACCCGTGCTGGATGGGGGGCACTTGCTGTTTTATCTGATCGAGTGGGCGCGTGGTCGACCACTGTCAGAGAAGGTGCAGGGCTGGGGGGTTCAGATCGGTATCAGTCTGGTGGTTGGAGTGATGTTGCTCGCACTGGTCAACGATCTGGGACGACTGTAAAAGCTACGCCGAATTGTGAATCTGCCGCATTTTGCGGCAGTTTGTTTATTGCCAGTTGGAATAAGAAAGGACTTCATGAAACGTCTGCTGCTAACTGCGGTTCTTGCCGTACTGATGATCGCCGAAGTTCACGCCGAGTCCTTCACTATCTCCGATATCCGTGTCAACGGTCTGCAGCGGGTTTCCGCCGGCAGCGTGTTTGGCGCGCTGCCGTTGAACGTGGGTGAACAGGCCGATGATGGGCGTCTTGTCGACGCAACTCGCGCGCTGTTCAAAACCGGATTTTTCCAGGACATCCAGCTGGGCCGCGACGGTAACGTCCTGGTCATCACAGTTGTCGAGCGTCCGTCGGTTTCGAGTATCGAGATCGAAGGCAACAAAGCGATCACCACTGAGGACCTTATGAAAGGTCTGAAGCAGTCGGGTCTGGCAGAAGGCGAAATCTTCCAGCGCGCCACGCTGGAAGGCGTGCGCAACGAGCTGCAACGTCAGTACGTTGCACAGGGCCGCTATTCCGCAGAAGTTGCCACTGAAGTCGTGCCGCAGCCGCGTAACCGTGTGGGTCTGAAGATCAACATCAACGAAGGCGCGGTCGCCGCCATCCAGCACATCAACGTGGTGGGTAACTCGGTTTTTCCTGAAGACGATCTGGTTGATCTCTTCGAGCTGAAAACCACCAACTGGCTTTCTTTCTTCAAGAACGATGACAAGTACGCCCGTGAGAAACTCTCCGGCGACCTGGAACGTCTGCGTTCGTACTACCTCGACCGCGGCTATATCAACATGGATATCGCCTCGACCCAGGTGTCCATCACGCCCGACAAGAAAAGCGTGTACATCACCGTCAACATTCATGAAGGCGAGAAGTACAGCGTCAAGTCGGTCAAGCTGAGCGGTGACCTCAAGGTTCCTGAAGATCAGGTCAAGTCGCTGCTGCTGGTCAAGCCGGGCCAGGTGTTCTCCCGCAAGGTGATGACCACCACGTCCGAACTGATCACCCGCCGCCTGGGTAACGAGGGTTACACCTTCGCCAACGTCAACGGCGTTCCGACACCGAACGATGAAGACCACACGGTCGACATCATGTTTGTCGTCGATCCGGGCAAGCGCGCGTATGTCAACCGCATTAACTTCCGTGGCAACACCAAGACGGCGGACGAAGTGCTGCGTCGCGAAATGCGCCAGATGGAAGGCGGCTGGGCATCCACTTACCTGATCGACCAGTCCAAGACCCGTCTTGACCGTCTGGGCTTCTTCAAGGAAGTGAACGTCGAAACCCCGGCGGTGCCTGGCACCGACGATCAGGTTGACGTGAACTACGCCGTTGAAGAGCAGGCGTCCGGTTCGATCACCGCCAGCGTTGGCTTTGCGCAGAGCGCCGGTCTGATCCTCGGTGGCTCCATCAGCCAGAACAACTTCCTGGGTACGGGTAACAAGGTCACCATCGGTCTGACCAAAAGCGAATACCAGACCCGTTACAACTTCAGCTATGTCGATCCGTACTTCACCCCGGACGGCGTGAGCCTTGGCTACAGCGCGTTCTACCGCAAGACCGACTACAGCGACCTCGACGTCGACGTGGCGAGCTACTCGGTCGACAGTCTGGGTGGCGGCATCAACATGGGCTACCCGATCAGCGAGACCTCTCGCCTGAACTTCGGCCTGTCGGTACAGAAAGATGAAATCAGCACCGGTAAGTACACCGTTGATGAGATCTTCGATTTCATCGACAAAGAAGGCGACAGCTTCACCAACTTCAAGGCATCGGTGGGCTGGTCCGAGTCGACGCTGAATAAAGGCACACTGCCGACCCGTGGCAGCTCCCAGAGCCTGACCCTGGAAACCACTATTCCAGGCAGCGACCTGTCGTTCTACAAGCTTGATTATCGCGGTCAGCTGTTCCACCCGATCACCAATAACTACACCCTGCGTTTGCACTCGGAGTTGGGTTACGGTGACGGTTATGGTTCAACGTCCGGTCTGCCGTTCTATGAGAACTACTACGCCGGTGGCTTTAACTCGGTGCGTGGCTTCAAGGACAGCACCCTGGGCCCTCGCAGTACGCCGAGTAACGGTAAGCGTGGCACCACCTCAGATCCCGATCAAGATCCGCTGCCGTTCGGTGGTAACGTCCTGATCACCGGCGGTGCAGAAATCCTGTTCCCGCTGCCGTTCATCAAGGATCAGCGTTCGCTGCGTACCTCGGTTTTCTGGGACGTGGGTAACACCTTTAATACCAACTGCGGGTCGCAGAAGACCACGCTCGACGGCCAAAAAGTCGAATGCAACGGCCCCGATCTGTCCGGTCTGGCCAGCTCCGTCGGTGTCGGCGTGACATGGGTCACTGCGTTGGGTCCGTTGAGTTTTGCCCTGGCGATGCCGGTCAAGAAGCCGGACGACAGCACCGAAACCCAGGTCTTCCAATTCTCTCTCGGTCAGACCTTCTAAGGGCCTGATCACTGCTAACGACAACGGATTCTGTAGGAGTTACATCGTGCGTAAGTTGACCCAATTGGCATTGCTGGCAACGGTTCTGATCGCAGGCCCGGCATTTGCTGACATGAAAATCGCAGTACTGAACTACCAGATGGCCCTGCTCGAATCCGACGCAGCCAAGCGGTACGCAGTGGATGCAGAGAAAAAATTCGGTCCTCAGTTGACCAAACTGAAGGCTCTGGAAAGCAGTGCCAAAGGTATTCAGGATCGTCTGGTCGCCGGTGGCGACAAAATGGCCCAGCCTGAGCGCGAGCGTCTGGAGCTGGACTTCAAGCAAAAGGCCCGTGACTTCCAGTTTCAGTCCAAAGAGCTGAACGAAGCCAAGGCTGTTGCTGACCGCGACATGCTCAAGCAACTCAAGCCGAAGCTGGACCAGGCGGTAGAAGAAGTCATCAAGAAAGGCGGCTTTGACCTGGTGTTCGAGCGCGGTGCCGTGATTGACGTCAAGCCGCAATATGACGTCACTCGCCAAGTTATCGAGCGCATGAATCAGCTGAAGTAAGTTAATGACCGCGATCATCACACTCGGCCAATTGGCCGAGTTCCTCGGCGCCACCTTGCGTGGCCCGGCGGACAAGCAAATCACAGGACTGGCAACCTTGCAGGAAGCCGGTCCTGATCAGGTCAGCTTTCTGGCCAATCCTCAGTACCGAAAATTCCTCGCGACCACCCAGGCCGCTGCCGTGCTGCTCAAGCCGGCGGATGCAGAAGAGTACGCCGCTGACGCATTGCTGGTGCCTGATCCGTATCTGGCCTACGCCCGTATTTCCCATCTGTTCGATCCCAAGCCCAAGGCTGCCGTTGGTGTACACCCGACGGCCATAGTGGCGCAGGATGCGTTCGTCGACCCGGCGGCCAGCGTTGGCGCTTATGCGGTCATCGAGAGCGGCGCACGGATTGCGGCCGGCGTGACCATTGGTGCGCATTGCTTCATCGGTGCCCGCAGCGTGATTGGCGAGGGCGGCTGGCTTGCCCCGCGCGTCACGCTCTATCACGACGTCCGTATCGGGCAACGCGTGGTCATTCAGTCCGGTGCGGTACTGGGCGGCGAAGGTTTTGGTTTTGCCAACGAGAAGGGCGTCTGGCAGAAGATTGCGCAGATTGGCGGCGTGACCATCGGTGACGATGTCGAGATTGGCGTGAACACCGCCATCGACCGCGGCGCCATGGATGACACCCGCATCGGCAATGGCGTGAAGCTGGATAACCAGATTCAGATCGCTCACAACGTTCAGATCGGTGATCACACAGCCATGGCAGCGTGCGTCGGCATTTCAGGTAGCGCCAAGATCGGCAAGCATTGCATGCTCGCAGGCGGTGTCGGGCTGGTGGGCCACATCGAGATTTGCGACGGGGTTTTCGTCACCGGCATGACCATGGTCACCCGGTCGATCACCGAGCCAGGCTCGTATTCGTCGGGGACGGCGATGCAGCCGGCGGCGGAGTGGCGCAAGAGCGCGGCACGCATGCGTCATCTCGATGACATGGCGCGACGCCTGCAGCACCTGGAAAAGATTGTCGAGGCAGTGACCTCAGGCGGTAAAGCTTCATCTGATGGCTGATACTTTTTTCTTATCAAGCGTGCACAGCCGATAAACTGCCTCCTTGATTTGCTAGAGGAGTGACGCGCGTTAGTCGCGCCCTCCCACTCTTTACTACAGGCTTCCTTTCGAAATGATGGACATCAACGAAATCCGCGAATATCTGCCGCACCGTTACCCGTTCCTGCTTGTGGACCGTGTGGTGGAGCTGGATGTCGAGACCAAGAGCATTCGTGCCTACAAGAATGTCAGCATCAACGAGCCTTTCTTCAACGGTCACTTTCCTCAGCACCCGATCATGCCGGGCGTGCTGATCATTGAGGCCATGGCTCAAGCTGCCGGCATCCTTGGCTTCAAGATGCTCGATGTGAAGCCTGCCGATGGCACCCTGTATTACTTCGTCGGCTCCGACAAACTGCGCTTCCGCCAGCCGGTGCTGCCGGGTGATCAGCTGATCCTCGAAGCGAAGTTCCTGAGCTGCAAGCGGCAGATCTGGAAGTTCGAGTGCCAGGCATCGGTTGATGGCAAGCCGGTGTGCTCGGCTGAAATCATCTGTGCGGAACGCAAACTATGAGTTTGATTGACTCTCGCGCAATCATCGATCCGACGGCCGTGCTGGCTGACAATGTGGAGGTCGGCCCATGGTCGATCGTCGGACCTGGTGTGGAAATCGGCGAGGGTACAGTGATCGGTCCGCATGTGATCCTGCGCGGGCCGACCAAAATCGGCAAACACAACCACATCTACCAGTTTTCTTCGGTAGGTGAGGACACGCCTGATCTGAAATACAAAGGTGAAGCGACGCGTCTGGTGATCGGTGACCACAACGTCATCCGCGAAGGCGTGACGATCCACCGCGGCACCATTCAGGACCGTGCGGAAACCACCCTCGGTGACCACAACCTGATCATGGCCTACGCCCATATCGGTCATGACAGCGTCATCGGCAATCACTGCATTCTGGTCAACAACACCGCTTTGGCCGGCCACGTGCACGTGGATGACTGGGCGATTCTGTCCGGGTTCACCCTGGTGCATCAGTACTGCCACATCGGCGCGCACAGCTTTTCCGGGATGGGCACTGCCATTGGCAAGGACGTCCCTGCGTTCGTCACCGTATTTGGCAATCCGGCCGAAGCCCGCAGCATGAACTTCGAAGGCATGCGCCGTCGCGGCTTCTCCGAGGACGCGATCCATGCGCTGCGTCGCGCCTACAAGACCGTCTACCGTCAGGGCCTGACCGTAGAACAGGCGATCGTCGAGCTGAGCGAACCTGCTGCACAGTTTCCTGAAGTCGAGCTGTTCCTCAAGTCCATCCAGTCCTCGACCCGCGGCATCACCCGCTGACCATGGCTCGTCTGCGTATTGCGCTGGTGGCCGGTGAGGCCTCCGGTGACATTCTCGGCTCCGGCCTGATGCGTGCGATCAAGGTGCGGCATCCAGACGCCGAGTTCATCGGTGTCGGCGGGCCGCTCATGGAAGCCCAGGGCATGACGTCGTATTTTCCGATGGAGCGCCTTTCGGTCATGGGCCTCGTGGAAGTGCTGGGCCGCCTGAAAGAGCTGCTCGCCCGTCGCAAGTTGCTGGTTCAGACCCTTATCGATGAAAAGCCGGACGTGTTCATCGGCATCGATGCGCCCGACTTCACCCTCAACATCGAGCTCAAGCTGCGTCAGGCCGGGATCAAGACCGTTCATTACGTCAGCCCCTCCGTGTGGGCGTGGCGTCAGAAGCGTGTTCTGAACATCCGCGAAGGCTGCGACCTGATGCTGACATTGCTGCCGTTCGAGGCTCGTTTCTATGAAGAGAAGGGCGTGCCGGTGCGCTTTGTCGGGCATCCGTTGGCCGACACCATCCCGCTGCAAGCGGATCAACGGGCCGCGCGCGCTGAGCTTGGCTTTGGCGAAGGCCCGGTGGTTGCGTTGATGCCGGGCAGTCGCGGTGGCGAAGTCGGGCGACTGGGTGCCCTGTTTTTCGATGCGGCGCAGCGTCTGCTGTCCGCGCGTCCCGACATCCGTTTTGTGCTGCCGTGTGCCAGCCCTCAGCGCCGTGAACAGATCGAGCAACTGCTGCAAGGGCGTGAACTGCCGCTGACCCTGCTCGACGGCCAGTCTCACCTGGCGCTGGCCGCCTGCAATGCCGTGCTGATCGCTTCCGGGACCGCGACCCTCGAAGCGCTGTTGTACAAACGACCGATGGTGGTTGCCTATCGTCTGGCGCCACTGACTTACTGGATACTCAAGCGGATGGTGAAAAGCCCGTACGTGTCGCTGCCGAACCTGCTGGCCCAGCGCTTGCTGGTCCCGGAGCTTCTGCAGGAAGCGGCGACCGCCGAGGCCCTGGCGCAGACGCTGTTGCCGTTGCTGGACAACGGCGACGCACAGACGGCCGGCTTCGACGCGATTCACCGAACCTTGCGTCGCGATGCCTCCAATCAGGCCGCCGAAGCGGTGTTGAACCTGATTGGCGCAACGCCTTCACAATGAGCAGGCAATCAATGCAAATGGGTCTGGACTTCAATCTTGTCGAGGATCTGGTCGCCGGTGTCGACGAAGTCGGCCGCGGCCCACTGTGTGGTGCCGTGGTCACCGCCGCGGTCATTCTCGATCCCAAGCGCCCGATTCTGGGCCTGAATGATTCGAAGAAACTCACCGAAGCCAAGCGCGAAAGGCTGTTCGACGAGATCTGCGAGAAGGCGCTGTGCTGGCACATCGCGCGGGCTGAAGTCGAAGAGATCGATGAGCTGAATATTCTCCACGCCACCATGCTGGCGATGAAGCGTGCGGTTGAAGGCTTGATCATCACTCCCAAGCTGGCGCTGATCGATGGCAACCGCTGCCCGCAGCTGTCGGTGCCCAGCGCGCCCGTCATCCAGGGCGATGCCCACGTGCCGGCCATTGCCGCCGCCTCGATTCTGGCCAAGGTCAGTCGCGACCGGGAAATGGCGCGCATGGAGCTGCTTTACCCGGGCTATGGCATCGGCGGCCATAAAGGTTATCCCACGGCTGTGCACCTTGAAGCGCTGGCGCGTCTGGGGCCTACGCCCATTCACCGGCGTTCCTTCGGTCCGGTCCGTCAAGCCTGGGCGGCGCGGGACATGATGGTCTCTACCGGCTTCATGTCGCTGCCACTCAGTTGATAGCAGGCTGATGTTTTCCTGAATGGCCGGTACAATCCGGCCTTCGTTTTTTGTGCACCATAGGATCACCCATGCCGGCTTCTTTCGTTCATCTACGCCTGCACACCGAATACTCCCTCGTTGATGGTCTGGTCCGTGTAAAACCCTTGGTCAAGGCGCTCGCGGGCATGAACATGCCGGCCGTGGCGGTGACCGACCAGAACAACATGTGCTCGCTGGTCAAGTTCTACAAAGCGGCGATGGGGGCGGGCATCAAGCCAATCTGCGGCGCCGACATCTGGCTGGCCGGGCGCGACCGCGATGCACCGCTCAGCCGTTTGAGCCTGCTGGTTATGAACCCGAAAGGCTACCTGAACCTCACCGAACTGATTTCCCGTGGCTTCATGCACGGCCAGCGCAATGGCCTGGTGGTGATCGAGCGCGAATGGGTGGCCGAGGCCAGCGAAGGGCTGATTGCCCTGTCTGCGGCGAAGGAGGGCGAGATCGGCATGGCCTTGCTCGGTGGCAACCCCGCCGAAGCCGATGAGCTGCTGAAGGAGTGGCTGACGGTTTTTCCGGACCGCTTCTACATCGAAATCCAGCGCACCAACCGTATCAACGACGAAGAACACCTGCACGCCGCCGTCGCCCTGGCCGAGCGCCATGGCGTGCCGCTGGTGGCCAGCAACGACGTGCGCTTTATCAAGCAGGAAGATTTCGAAGCCCACGAGACTCGCGTGTGCATCGGCGAAGGTCGGGCGCTGGACGATCCGCGCCGTTCGCACAACTACAGCGATCAGCAGTACCTGAAGAGCGCGGAGGAGATGGCCGAGCTGTTCAGCGATCTGCCGGACGCCCTCGCCAACACCGTCGAGATCGCCAAGCGCTGCAACATCGACGTCAAGCTGGGCACGCACTTTTTGCCCAACTTCCCGATCCCCGATGGCATGACCATCGACGAGTATTTCCGCAAGGTGTCCTTCGAGGGGCTGGAAGAGCGTCTCGCGGTGCTCTGGCCGAAGGAGACCACGCCGGACTACGAGGCCAAGCGACAGGTCTACGTCGACCGCCTGAATTTCGAGCTGGATATCATCATCCAGATGGGGTTCCCCGGTTACTTCCTGATCGTTATGGACTTTATCCAGTGGGCGAAGAGCAACGGCGTCCCGGTGGGTCCGGGCCGGGGTTCGGGTGCCGGCTCGCTGGTGGCTTACGTGCAGAAAATCACCGACCTCGACCCGCTGGAATACGACCTGCTGTTCGAACGTTTCCTTAACCCCGAGCGGGTCTCCATGCCCGACTTCGACGTCGACTTCTGCATGGACGGTCGCGATCGGGTCATCGAGTACGTCGCCGAAAAATACGGCCGCAACGCGGTCAGTCAGATCATCACCTTCGGTTCCATGGCCGCGAAGGCGGTGGTCCGGGACGTGGCGCGGGTGCAAGGCAAGTCCTACGGATTGGCCGATCGTCTGTCGAAGATGATCCCCTTCGAAGTCGGCATGACCCTGGAAAAAGCCTACGAGCAGGAAGAGATCCTGCGCGACTTCCTCAAGGTGGATGAGGAAGCGGCAGAAATCTGGGAGATGGCGCGCAAGCTCGAGGGCGTTGTGCGTAACGTCGGCAAGCACGCCGGTGGTGTGGTCATCGCGCCCACCAAGCTGACTGACTTCTCGGCGATTTACTGCGATGAAGAGGGCGGCGGTCTGGTCACCCAGTTCGACAAGGATGACGTCGAGGCAGCCGGTCTGGTGAAGTTTGACTTCCTGGGTCTGCGTACCCTGACCATTATTGACTGGGCACTGAAGACGATTAACCGCGACCGCGCCAAGGTCGACGAAGAGCCTCTCGATATCGCGTTCATCCCGCTGGATGACATGCCGACCTACGAGCTGCTGCAGCGCGCCGAAACCACGGCCGTCTTCCAGCTTGAATCCCGCGGCATGAAAGAGCTGATCAAAAAGCTCAAGCCCGACTGCCTGGAGGACTTGATCGCACTGGTGGCGCTGTTCCGTCCCGGTCCGTTGCAATCGGGCATGGTCGACGACTTCATCAACCGCAAGCACGGTCGTGCGGAACTGTCGTACCCCCACGTCGATTACCAGTACGAAGGCCTCAAGCCGGTGCTCGCTCCGACCTACGGCATCATCCTGTATCAGGAACAGGTGATGCAGATTGCCCAGGTCATGGCCGGCTACACCCTCGGCGGGGCCGACATGCTGCGTCGTGCAATGGGTAAAAAGAAGCCCGAGGAAATGGCCAAGCAGCGCGGGGGCTTCATCGAGGGCTGCAAGACCAACAACATCGACCCGGACCTGGCCGGTAACATTTTCGACCTGGTGGAGAAATTCGCCGGTTACGGTTTCAACAAGTCGCACTCGGCGGCCTACGGGCTGGTGTCGTACCAGACCGCCTGGCTCAAGCGTCACTACCCGGCACCGTTCATGGCGGCGGTGCTTTCAGCGGACATGCACAACACCGACAAGGTCGTGACCTTGATCGAAGAAGTGCGGATCATGAAGCTGCGCCTTGATGCGCCGGACGTGAACAATTCCGAATTCAAGTTCACCGTGAACGACGACGGCCGTATCGTCTATGGCCTCGGCGCGATCAAGGGCGTCGGCGAAGGCCCGGTGGAAGCCATCACCGAAGCGCGGCAGGAGGGCCCGTTCGCCGACCTGTTCGATTTCTGCGCCCGCATTGACCTCAAGCGCGTCAACAAGCGCACCCTCGACGGCCTGATCCGCAGCGGTGCGCTGGACCGTCTGGGGCCGTTTTTCTACGACGAGCCGAAACAGTACCAGGCCAACATCGACCGCAACCGCGGGGTTCTGCTGGCCGCGCTCGAAGAAGCCATTCAGGCCGCCGAGCAGACCGCGCGCAGTCACGACAGCGGCCATGCCGATCTCTTCGGCGGCCTGTTCGTCGAAGCCGACGCCGACGTGTACGCGAATCACCGCAGCGCCAAAGAGGTCACGCTCAAGGAGCGGCTGCGTGGCGAAAAAGAAACCCTGGGCCTGTACCTGACCGGGCACCCGATCGATGAATACGAAGGCGAGATACGCCGCTTCGCGCGCCAACGTATCGTTGATCTCAAGCCCTCGCGGGAAACCCAGACCATTGCCGGTCTGATCATCGCGCTGCGGGTGATGAAGAACAAAAAGGGCGACAAGATGGGCTTCATCACCCTGGACGACCGTTCGGGGCGCATAGAAGCGTCGCTGTTTGCCGATTCGTTCCAGGCCGCCCAGTCGCTGCTGCAAACCGACGCGATGGTAGTGGTAGAGGGGGAGGTCAGTACCGACGACTTCTCCGGTGGTCTGCGGTTGCGCGCCAAACGGGTGATGAGCCTGGAAGAAGCGCGCACCGGGCTGGCGGAGAGTCTGCGCCTGAACGTGCGTGCCGAAGCGCTCAAGGGCGATCGGCTACGCTGGCTGGGCGAGCTGTGCAAAAAGCACCGCGGCGCGTGCCCTATCACCCTCGACTACACCGGGCAGGAAGCCAAGGCACTGCTGCAGTTTGGCGAAGCGTGGCGAATCGATCCCGCAGACAGCCTGATTCAGGCGCTGCGTGACCAGTTCGGACGAGAGAACGTCTTCCTGCAGTATCGCTGACACCGATCAGCTCAACATTTGTGATTCGACACTTTAAACTCGACCGAAAGGCGCCCGCTCCATTAAGGTATGGCGCTTATCGGATCAACCGGCCGGCCTCTTGGCCGTCGACCCAAGACGGATGCCTATGAACCCGAATTTTCTGGATTTCGAACAGCCGATCGCTGACCTGCAAGCCAAGATTGAAGAGCTGCGTCTGGTAGGCAATGACAACTCGCTGAACATCGGCGACGAAATCTCTCGACTGCAAGAGAAGAGCAATACGCTCACCGAAAGCATTTTCGGCAACCTGACCAGTTGGCAGATCGCGCGCATGGCGCGTCATCCGCGTCGTCCGTACACGCTGGACTACATTCAACACATCTTCACCGAGTTCGACGAGTTGCATGGTGATCGCCACTTCTCCGACGACGCCGCCATCGTCGGCGGTATTGCCCGCCTGAACGACCAGCCGGTGATGGTGATCGGTCATCAAAAGGGCCGCGAAGTGCGCGAGAAGGTTCGCCGCAACTTCGGCATGCCGCGTCCCGAAGGCTACCGCAAGGCCTGCCGCCTGATGGAGATGGCCGAGCGCTTCAAGATGCCAATCCTGACCTTCATCGATACGCCAGGCGCTTACCCGGGCATCGACGCCGAAGAGCGTAACCAGAGCGAAGCCATCGCCTGGAACCTGCGTGTCATGGCGCGATTGAAAACCCCGATCATTGCCACCGTGATTGGTGAAGGCGGTTCGGGCGGCGCACTGGCTATTGGCGTGTGCGATCAACTGAACATGCTGCAGTACTCGACCTATGCGGTGATCTCGCCGGAAGGCTGCGCGTCCATCCTGTGGAAAACCGCAGAAAAAGCGCCGGACGCTGCTGAAGCGATGGGCATCACTGCCGAGCGTTTGAAGGGACTGGGCATCGTTGACAAGGTCATCAACGAGCCACTGGGTGGCGCGCACCGTGACCCGGCCGCTGCCGCTGCATTGATCCGCGAAGAACTGAGCAGCCAACTGAGCATGCTCCAGAAATTCGATAACGACGCGCTGTTGGCCCGCCGTTACGACCGCCTGATGAGCTATGGCCTTTAACCGGACCGTTCTGCATGAAGAGCGTCACCGAACCCGGTGACGTCTCCCGGTCCGGCGAGCTTTAAGCAGGGTTAACCAGCATGAGCAAACCGGACAGCATCGCACTCGCACTCTCCAGACGTCTGTTGTCGCGCCTCGAACCCTGGCGCGCTGCAGCCGCCTGGCGCGTTGCATTCTCCGGTGGGCTCGATTCCACTGTTCTGCTTCACCTGCTGGCCGAACTGGCCAGGGTTCACCCCCTTCCTCCTCTGACCGCTGTTCACGTCAACCATGGCCTTCAAGCGGTGGCGGCCTCGTGGCCGGTGCATTGCCGGCAGATGTGTCAGATTCTGGGTGTGCCGATGCAGGTCATCGACGTCCAGGTACGCCCCGGCGCAAGCCTTGAGCAAGCGGCACGCGACGCTCGCTATGCCGCGTTCAACTCAACCCTCGGGGCGGGCGAGGTGCTGCTCACTGCCCAGCACCGTGACGATCAGGCTGAAACGCTGCTGTTCCGGCTGCTGCGCGGCGCCGGGGTGCGCGGACTGGCGGCCATGCCGGCGCAGCGTCCTTTGGGCGCAGGACAGTTGTTTCGGCCGCTGCTGGACGAATCCCGCGCTACCCTCGAGGCCTATGCCCGGGAGCAGGGTCTGAGCTGGATCGAGGATCCGAGCAACAAGGACAGCCGCTTTTCGCGCAACTACCTGCGCAGCCATGTGCTGCCACTGGTGACGACCCGCTGGCCGCAAGCGGTCTCGAGCATGGCCCGCAGCGCCGCTCATCTGGCCGAAGCCCAGCAGCTGCTGGACGAGCTGGCGGTGCAGGACCTCGCCCTCGCCGATACGCCGTGCCCCTGGCCCTGGCTGGATATGCCATCCCTTGAACTCGCACCGCTCGAAGCCCTGTCACCCGCCCGCCAGCGCAACGCATTGCGTCATTGGCTGGCGCCGCTCACTCGATTGCCGGACACCGATCACTGGGTGGGCTGGGACTCGTTGCGCGACGCCGGGCCGGACGGTCGCCCCATCTGGCGACTGGCCGACGGTCAGATGCACCGTGCCGAAGGGCGCATCTGGTGGCTATCGGGGATCTGGCTGAAAAACGTCGCCGGCTCGCAGCACTGGTCCCTGGCCTCGCAACCTCTCACGCTGCCGGGCAACGGCATGCTGCAGATCCTCGGCGCCGCGCCCGCGGGTGGTCTGCATGTGCATTACCGTCAGGGCGGTGAAACCTTCGATGTGCCGGACCGAGGCCGACGAGACCTCAAACGGCTCCTCAATGAGAAGGGCGTGCCGGTGTTTCTGCGCGGCCGATTGCCGCTGTTGTACCGCGGCGAGCAGTTATTGGCCGTGGCAAACCTCCCGGGACTGGACGCCAGCCCCCGTGGCGACTGGCGATTGCACTGGTTGCCACCGACGAATGACCAAAGTTTGAGCTGAATGGTCGTTTCCGGTAGACTACGCTCCCTTCTTGATACAGCTTATGTCGATCCTTCCGGAACGATGCAAGTTGCCGATTACCAGCCAGTTTTTACTGGGCGATTCTCAAAAATGTGGCGAGCCACGGACAGACCTTTTCAAGGCCGGTCGTTGACTTGGGCGCGACAGATTCGAAAATGCACAGTGAAACACGCAGGTTGTCGGGGGCTTCGGCCTTCCTTCGCTTTCCCCGGCGGCTCTGACCGCTTTAACGCAGACTTCTAGGGTTTTTCATGACGCGCTACATCTTCGTCACGGGCGGTGTTGTTTCTTCATTGGGGAAAGGCATCGCCTCGGCTTCATTGGCGGCCATCCTGGAGGCGAGGGGACTTAAGGTCACCATGCTCAAGCTGGACCCCTACATCAACGTCGACCCCGGCACCATGAGCCCGTTCCAGCACGGTGAGGTGTTCGTCACCCACGACGGCGCCGAGACTGACCTGGACTTGGGTCACTACGAGCGTTTCATTCGCACCACCATGACCCAGAACAACAACTTCACCACCGGCCGTGTGTACGAACATGTCCTGCGCAAAGAGCGCCGTGGTGATTATCTGGGCGCGACCATTCAGGTGATCCCGCACATCACCGACGAAATCAAGCGTCGCATCATCAAGGGCGCCGGCGATGCCGACGTCGCCATGGTCGAAATCGGCGGGACCGTGGGCGATATCGAGTCGCAACCGTTCCTCGAAGCGATCCGCCAGCTGCGTTTCGAAGTGGGCGCCAAGCGCGCCATGCTCATGCACCTGACCCTCGTTCCGTACATCGCCACCGCGGGCGAGACCAAGACCAAGCCGACTCAGCATTCGGTAAAGGAACTCCGTTCGATCGGCCTGCAGCCAGACGTACTGGTCTGCCGCTCCGACCACCCGATCGACATCTCGTCGCGCCGCAAGATCGCGCAGTTCACCAACGTTGAAGAGCGCGCGGTCATCGCCCTCGAAGACGCCGACACCATCTACAAGATCCCGGGCATCCTGCATTCCCAGGGCCTTGACGACTTCGTCGTCGAGCGCTTCGGCCTGCAGTGCGGCAGCGCCGACCTGTCCGAGTGGGAAAAGGTCGTCGACGCCAAGCTCAATCCGGAACACGAAGTCACCATCGCGATGGTCGGCAAGTACATGGAGCTGCTGGATGCGTACAAGTCGCTGATCGAAGCGATGAGTCACGCCGGTATCAGCAATCGCACCAAGGTCAATCTGCGCTACATCGATTCCGAAGACATCGAGAATCAGGGCACTGGTTTGCTCGAAGGCGTTGACGCGATTCTCGTCCCGGGCGGCTTTGGTCTGCGCGGCGTCGAGGGCAAGATCACGGCGGTGCAGTTCGCTCGCGAGAACAAGGTTCCGTATCTGGGCATCTGCCTGGGTATGCAGGTGGCGGTCATCGAGTTCGCACGTAACGTGCTGGGCTGGAAAGACGCCAACTCCACCGAGTTCGATCGCGCCAGCGAGCACCCTGTCGTCGGTCTGATCACCGAATGGGAAGACGCCACCGGTGCTGTCGAAACCCGTACCGAAACCTCTGACCTGGGCGGCACCATGCGTCTGGGCGCCCAGGAGTGTCTGCTGGAGCCGGGTTCGCTGGTGCACGATTGCTACGCCAACGACGTCATCGTCGAGCGCCATCGCCACCGTTACGAAGTGAACAACAATCTGCTGCCGCAACTGGTCGAGGCCGGTCTGAAAATCTCCGGTCGTTCCGGTGACGGCGCGCTGGTTGAAGTGGTCGAGTCTCCGGACCATCCGTGGTTTGTGGCCTGCCAGTTCCACCCCGAGTTCACCTCTACGCCGCGCGATGGCCACCCGTTGTTCAGTGGTTTCGTCAAGGCAGCGCTTGCTCAACACCAGAAGAACGGTTGATAGGGAATCCATCACATGGCACAGAAAATCATCCGCGTCGGCTCGATCGACATCGCCAACGACAAACCCATGGTTCTGTTCGGCGGCATGAACGTCCTGGAGTCGCGCGACATGGCGATGCAGGTCTGTGAAGAATACGTACGAGTGACCGAGAAGCTCGGCATTCCGTACGTGTTCAAGGCCAGCTTCGACAAGGCCAACCGTTCGTCCGTGACCTCCTATCGCGGCCCTGGCCTTGAAGAAGGCATGCGGATTTTCCAGGATATCAAGCAAGCCTTCGGCGTGCCGATCATCAGCGACGTGCACGAGCCTGAGCAGGCCGCTGCCGTGGCGGAAGTCTGCGACATCATTCAGTTGCCAGCCTTTCTGTCCCGTCAGACCGACCTGGTCGTGGCCATGGCCAAGACCGGCGCCGTGATCAACATCAAGAAAGCCCAGTTCCTCGCGCCCCACGAGATGAAACACATCCTCGCCAAGTGCGTCGAAGCGGGCAACGATCAGTTGATCCTGTGCGAGCGCGGTTCGAGCTTCGGTTACAACAACCTGGTCGTCGACATGCTCGGTTTCGGCATCATGAAATCGTTCGAATACCCGGTGTTCTTCGATGTGACCCACGCCTTGCAGATGCCGGGCGGTCGCTCCGACTCCGCCGGTGGCCGTCGCGCCCAGGTCACCGATCTGGCCAAGGCCGGGATGAGCCAGGGCCTGGCCGGTCTGTTTCTGGAAGCCCATCCGGATCCGGACAACGCCAAGTGCGACGGTCCCTGCGCCCTGCGTCTGGACAAGCTGGAGCCGTTTCTGGCCCAGCTCAAGGCCCTCGACGAACTCGTTAAAAGCTTCCCGACGATCGAAACGGCGTAAAACCCGCTTCTCCGGCGCCGAGCCCTCCGGTAGAGTGCCGTTCGTTGTTTTCCCGACCAGAGGGTCGGGAAAATTGTCGTTTCAGGGCCTGCCCGTTGTCCTAGAGCCCTGAGACGCCGAATCGTTTTCCCAGCTGCGTCGTTTTCGTCAATCTTGGAGTGTTAACAACAATGGCAAAAATCGTCGACATCAAAGGTCGTGAAGTTCTCGACTCCCGTGGCAATCCCACCGTGGAAGCAGACGTGCTCCTCGACAACGGCATCATCGGCAGCGCCTGCGCGCCGTCCGGTGCTTCCACCGGCTCGCGTGAAGCGCTTGAGCTGCGTGATGGCGACAAAAGCCGTTACCTGGGCAAGGGCGTTCTGAAAGCCGTGGCCAACATCAATGGCCCTATCCGCGACCTGCTGCTGGGCAAAGACCCGGTTGACCAGAAAGCCCTCGATCACGCGATGATCCAGCTGGACGGCACCGAAAACAAAGCCAGCCTGGGCGCCAACGCGATCCTCGCTGTGTCCCTCGCCGCTGCCAAAGCGGCCGCTCAGGATCAGGATCTGCCGCTGTACGCGCACATCGCCAACCTGAACGGCACGCCGGGTGTTTACTCGATGCCGGTCCCGATGATGAACATCATCAACGGTGGCGAGCACGCCGATAACAACATCGACATCCAGGAATTCATGATTCAGCCGGTGGGCGCCAAGACCTTCTCCGAAGGCCTGCGCTGGGGCACCGAGATTTTCCACCACCTCAAAGCGGTGTTGAAAGCGCGCGGCCTGAACACTGCCGTGGGTGACGAGGGCGGCTTCGCGCCGAACCTGAACTCCAACGCCGACGCGCTGGACGCCATCGCCGAAGCCGTTGCCAACGCTGGCTACAAACTGGGCACCGACGTGACCCTGGCGCTGGACTGCGCAGCGAGCGAGTTCTACAAGAACGGCAAGTACGTGCTGAGCGAAGAAGGCGAGTATGACTCCGCCGGTTTCGCCGACTACCTGGCCGACCTGGTCAGCAAGCACCCGATCATCTCCATCGAAGACGGTCTGGACGAGTCGGACTGGGATGGCTGGAAAGTCCTTACCGACAAGATCGGCGACAAGATCCAGCTGGTGGGCGACGACCTGTTCGTGACCAACACCAAGATCCTGAAAGAAGGTATCGACAAGAAGATCGGTAACTCGATCCTGATCAAGTTCAACCAGATCGGCACGCTCACCGAAACGCTGGAAGCGATCCAGATGGCCAAAGCTGCGGGTTACACCGCCGTGATCTCGCACCGTTCCGGTGAAACCGAAGACTCCACCATTGCCGACCTGGCCGTGGGCACCGCCGCTGGCCAGATCAAGACCGGTTCATTGAGCCGTTCCGACCGTATCGCCAAGTACAACCAGCTGCTGCGTATCGAAGAGCAACTGGGCGCGAAGGCGGTGTACCGTGGTCGCGGCGAGTTTCGCGGCTGATTGCAAAGATGGTAAAAAGGCAGCAGGCGTTGTAGGAGAAGTCACTGAAGCGTGACTTCTCTTGTCGTCCTGATCCATGAGCCCGGTGACCACCGGGCTTATGGGCATTTGAAATGGTCGGTTTTGCTGTCTTTATTCGCCGGGTAACAGATATTCACAATGCGCAGTCCTAACTGGTTGTTCCTCGTTCTGCTTTTGATGCTCGCTGGCTTGCAGTATCGCCTATGGGTAGGTAACGGCAGTCTCGCGCAGGTGGCCAGTCTGACTCAGCAAATCGCCGATCAACACGCCGAAAACGATGCTCTGCTGGAGCGTAATCGAGTCCTGGATGCGGAAGTGCTGGAGCTGAAAAAAGGCCTCGAAACCGTTGAAGAGCGTGCCCGTCACGAATTGGGCATGGTCAAGGACGGCGAAACCCTTTATCAGTTGGCACAGTGACGTTGGCGTAATGACTCAATCCCTTCCTGCCTTCTGGGCAGTGATTCCCGCAGCGGGCGTTGGCGCGCGCATGGCGGCAGACCGTCCCAAGCAGTACCTGCAACTGGGCGGCCTCACGATTCTTGAACACAGCCTGCTTTGCTTTCTCGATCATCCCCGGCTCAAGGGCCTGGTGGTCAGTCTGGCTGTGGATGACCCTTATTGGCCTACGTTGCCTTGCGCCCTGGATTCCCGTATCCAGCAGGTCGCGGGCGGCAGAGAGCGGGCGGACTCGGTGCTCAATGCGCTGCTGCACCTGCACGCCAACGGCGCCGATGACAACGATTGGGTGTTGGTGCATGACGCGGCCCGCCCGAATCTGGCGCGTTCGGATCTCGACACCTTGCTGGGTGAACTGGCGGATGATCCGGTTGGGGGCTTGCTGGCGGTGCCAGCGAAAGACACCCTTAAGCGTGCGGACGCCAATGGCCGCGTGACCGAGACCGTTGATCGCAGCCTTATCTGGCAGGCCTATACGCCGCAGATGTTTCGTCTGGGCGCGCTGCACCGGGCGCTGGCGGACAGTCTGGTGTCGAACGTGGCGATCACCGATGAAGCGTCGGCTATCGAATGGGCCGGGCAATCGCCGCGCCTGATTGAGGGGCGCGCGGACAACATCAAGGTTACCCGCCCGGAAGACCTCGAATGGCTGCGTCAGCGGCGTGTGGAATTCAACGGCTGATCTGTTTGCAATGAAGGCGGATACATTCGCTGATTTTGCTTGTGTAGGAGCGCGCTTGCCCATCAACGCGATATGTCTGCACCGTCGTTGCAGCCTGACACTCTGCATTCGCGGGCAAGCGCGCTCCTACAAAGGATCGGCATGATGACTGTACTCATCCCGCGACGCCAATCCCGCCTTCAGATAATCCACCAGCTTTCTCACCTTGGGCGACAGATGCCGTTGCTGCGGGTAAAGCGCCCAGACGGCGGTGTTCGGCGGCTGATGGCCATCCAGTAACGACACCAGCGCGCCGCGCTTGAGATGCTCCAGCACGTAGTAATCCGGGAGCTGACACAGCCCGACCCCGCGCAACGCCGCATCCAGCACAGCCTGCCCACTGTTGCAGCGCCAGTTGCCTTGCACCCGCTGGGAAAACTCCCGCCCGTTTTGTTGCAACAGCCAACTGTCCGAGCTGCCGATCAGGCAGTTGTGTCGCGCCAGTTCCGACACGCTGTGGGGACGGCCGTACCGTTCGAGATAGGCGGGTGAGGCGCACAGGTACATTTTGCGTGGCGCCAGTCGGGCGGCCATCAATCGTGACTCCTGCAAGCGACCCAGCCGGATCGCCAGGTCCAGGCCTTCGTGCACCAGGTCCAGCGTGTTGTTGGTCAGCTCGATGTCCACGCGCAGTTGCGGGTATTCCTCCATGAAGCGTGTCACCAGCGGTGCGATGAACCTCTCGCCGTATGCCACGGCGCAGGTCATTCGCAGCAGTCCCTTCGGCTCGCTGGTCAGGTCCGTGACCGCACGCAGCGCTTCTTCTCGTCCGTCCTGCAAACGCTGGCAGTGATGCAGAAACGTCTGACCGGCTTCGGTCAGTGCGACCTTCCGGGTACTGCGATACAGCAGTCGCGTCTGCAAACGCTCTTCCAGTCGCGCGATCTGGCGACTGATGTGCGACGACGAGACGCCGAGTCGGTCCGCCGCTGCAGTGAACTGCCCGCACTCGGCGACGGCCACGAACTCATCCAGACCTGCCCAGCGATTGATCTGCATCGATTGTCCCTGCACAGCATTAATGTTTTGCTTTCAGGCGGATTATTCATCAGTCAGCACTGTATTACACTTCGGGCTCGTATTTATTTAGCTGGAGACCATGATGATCAAGTCACGTGCTGCCGTTGCCTTCGCGCCCAATGAACCACTGCAGATCGTCGAAGTGGACGTTGAGGCCCCGAAAGCCGGCGAAGTGTTGATTCGTACCGTCGCATCCGGCGTTTGTCACACCGATGCCTACACCCTGTCCGGTGCTGATTCCGAAGGCGTCTTCCCGTGCATCCTCGGGCACGAAGGCGGTGGCGTCGTTGAAGCCATCGGCGAAGGCGTGACCTCCCTCGCGGTGGGCGACCACGTTATTCCGCTGTACACCGCCGAATGCCGCGAGTGCAAATTCTGCAAATCCGGCAAAACCAACCTCTGCCAGAAAGTCCGCGCCACCCAGGGCAAGGGGCTGATGCCCGACGGCACCACCCGCTTCAGCTACAACGGCCAGCCGATCTATCACTACATGGGCTGCTCGACGTTCTCCGAATACACCGTGGTCCCGGAAATCTCCTTGGCGAAAATCCCCAAGGAAGCGCCTCTGGAGAAGGTCTGCCTGCTGGGGTGCGGCGTGACCACCGGCATCGGAGCGGTCCTGAACACGGCGAAGGTCGAGGAGGGCGCCACCGTTGCGGTCTTCGGGTTGGGCGGTATTGGCCTGGCGGCGATCATCGGCGCAAAAATGGCCAAGGCCTCCCGCATCATTGCGGTTGACATCAACCCGTCCAAATTCGACGTGGCCCGTGAACTGGGTGCGACCGAGTTCGTCAATCCGAAAGACCACGACAAGCCGATTCAGGAAGTAATTGTCGAAATGACCGACGGTGGTGTCGACTACAGCTTCGAGTGCGTAGGCAACGTGAACCTGATGCGCGCGGCACTGGAATCGTGCCACAAGGGCTGGGGCGAATCAGTGATCATCGGCGTCGCCGGGGCTGGTCAGGAAATCTCCACGCGTCCGTTTCAACTGGTGACCGGTCGCGTCTGGCGCGGTTCGGCCTTCGGCGGCGTTAAAGGCCGCACCGAACTGCCAAGCTACGTCGAAAAAGCACAGGCTGGCGAGATCCCGCTGGACACCTTCATCACCCACACCATGGGCCTGGACCGGATCAACGAAGCCTTTGACCTGATGCACGAAGGCAAAAGCATCCGTACGGTCATTCATTTCTAGGAAGCAGCGGCAAGCTACACGCTGTAAGCGGCAAGAGGTGCGTGTCATGCCCTCTTGCCGCGAGAAGCTTGAAGCTTGCCGCTCGGAGATCCCCATGAGTCTTGAAAATATCTCGTGCCAGAAAAGCTTCGGCGGCTGGCACAAACGTTACAAACATCACTCCGACGTGCTCGGCTGCGACATGGTGTTCGCGGTATATCTCCCTCCCCAGGCGGAGCAGGGCGGCAAGCTGCCGGTGGTCTATTGGTTGTCGGGATTGACCTGCACCGATGAGAACTTCATGCAGAAGGCCGGTGCGCTGCGCGTGGCGGCGGACCTGGGGCTTATCATCGTGGCGCCTGACACCAGCCCGCGCGGCGCCGACGTGCCGGATGATCCCGACAACGCCTACGACTTCGGCCTGGGCGCCGGCTTTTATCTGAATGCCACCGAGCAACCGTGGGCGCGGCACTACCGCATGTACGATTACGTGATCAGCGAGCTGCCCGCGTTGATCGAGGCGCACTTCCCGGCCTCGGACAAACGCAGCATCAGCGGGCATTCCATGGGCGGCCATGGCGCACTGGTCGGCGCGTTGCGCAATCCGGGCCGCTATAAATCGGTGTCGGCGTTCTCGCCCATCTGCAACCCGATGGATTGCCCGTGGGGGCAGAAAGCCTTTTCGCGCTACCTGGGCGAAGACCGTTCGCGCTGGCGTGAGTGGGACGCCAGCGTGCTCATCGCCGAGGCCACCGAGCGCTTGCCGCTGCTGGTGGACCAAGGCGATCGCGACGACTTCCTCGGCAATCAGCTCAAGCCAGAATCGCTGGTTCAGGCGGCGAAGGCGGCGGGTCATCCTCTGGAGTTGCGCATGCAGCCGGGGTACGACCACAGCTATTACTTCATCGCCAGCTTCATCGAAGATCACTTGCGCCATCACGCCCGAGCCCTGGCCGGCTGAAGTCCTCGCGCTCAATTGCAGCGTCTCGGGCAATTGAGCGCGGGCCGACCCTAATCCCGGTCAAAGTAGGTAGAATCACGCCCTGACTTTTTCAGGGCGTTTTTTTATGCGTATTGGCCACGGCTACGATGTGCACCGTTTCGCTGAAGGCGATTTCATTACCTTGGGCGGCGTGCGGATTGCGCACACGTCGGGTTTGCTCGCGCATTCCGATGGCGATGTAGTGCTGCATGCGCTGAGCGATGCCCTGTTGGGTGCTGCAGCGCTGGGCGACATCGGCAAGCACTTCCCGGACACCGATCCGCAATTCAAGGGAGCCGACAGCCGGGTTCTGCTTCGTCACGTGCTCAAGCAAGTGCAGGCAAAGGGTTGGAAGGTCGGCAACGTCGACGCGACCATCGTTGCCCAGGCGCCGAAGATGGCGCCGCACATCGAAAGGATGCGTGCCTTGATTGCCGAAGACCTCCAGGTCGACATCGAACAGGTCAACGTCAAGGCCACCACCACTGAAAAGCTGGGCTTCACCGGCCGTGAAGAAGGCATCGCCGTGCACGCCGTTGCGTTGTTGATCAGCGCATGACCGAGCTCGAACTTCTGGGCCCGAGCGCCTACGGCGACGCGTTGGGTACTGCCGTACTGAAGGCTACCGCCGAAGATTTTCAGGTTGATGAAGTCCTCGATATCCCGCTTTCCGGGGATGGCGAGCACTTGTGGTTGTGGGTCGAAAAACGCGGCCTGAACACCGAGGAAGCCGCCCGGCGTCTGGCCAAGGCGGCCGGCGTGCCGTTGCGAACCGTCGCCTACGCCGGTTTGAAGGATCGTCAAGCGTTGACTCGCCAGTGGTTCAGCATTCAGCTGCCGGGCAAGGCCGATCCGGACATGTCAGCGGCTGAAAACGATTCCCTGAAAATTCTCGACAGCAAACGCCACAAGCGCAAGTTGCAACGGGGCGCCCACGCGGCCAATGGCTTCACGTTGCGTCTGACGCAATTGCAGGCCGACAAGTCCGGGCTCGACGCGCGTCTTGAATCGATCAAACAACGCGGCATCCCCAACTATTTCGGCGCCCAGCGTTTCGGCCATGAAGGCGGGAACCTTGGTGAAGCCCGGCACTACGCCGAGCGTCAGGCCCTGCCCGAGCAGCGCAATGTGCGCTCTCGGTTGCTCTCTACCGCCCGCAGCTACCTGTTCAATCAGGTCCTGGCCGCGCGGGTGGCCGATGGCAGCTGGCAAAAGGCGCAAGTGGGCGATCTGCTGGCGTTCACCGACAGCCGCAGCTTTTTCCCCGCAGGGGAAGCCGAGTGCAGCGACCCTCGGCTGGCGATCCTTGATCTTCACCCGACAGGGCCGCAATGGGGCGAGGGCGGTTCCCCGGCGTCCGGCGCTACCGCCGAGCTTGAAAACAGCATCGCGGCGCGCGAGGCGTCGCTCTGTAACTGGTTGATAAAAGCGGGAATGGAGCATGAACGGCGCATCCTGCGACTGCCCATCGGGCGGTTGACGTGGCATTATCCCGAGCCTGACATTCTGCAACTGGAATTCGTCCTGCCGGCCGGATGCTTCGCCACCGCATTGGTGCGCGAACTCGTCGATCTCGCGCCAGCAGGGCAGACGGACAGCTCATGCGTATTCTGATTTCAAATGATGACGGGGTTATGGCCCCCGGGCTTGCTGCGCTGCATCGCGCGCTGGCCGGGTACGCCGAGTGCGTCGTGATTGCACCCGATCAAGACAAAAGCGGCGCGAGCAGTTCGCTGACGCTGGACCGGCCGTTGCACCCGCACACCCTGGACAACGGTTTCATCAGCCTCAACGGCACGCCCATCGATTGCGTCCACCTCGGACTCAACGGCCTGCTGCCCGATGAGCCGGACATGGTCGTTTCGGGCATCAACCTGGGGGCCAATCTGGGTGACGATGTGCTCTATTCAGGCACCGTCGCTGCGGCCCTGGAAGGCCGTTTTCTGCAACGCCCGTCATTTGCCTTTTCATTTTTGTCACGTCAGGTCGATAACCTGGCAACCGCTGCGCACTTTGCCCGGCTTCTGGTCGAAGCTCACGAACGCCTCGACCTTCCACCCCGTACCGTATTGAATGTGAATATCCCTAACCTTCCGTTGGCAAACGTGCGCGGTATCCAGCTGACCCGTCTTGGCCATCGCACCCGTGCGGCGGCGCCCGTGCGCGTGGTCGACCCGCGCGGAAAGGCCGGTTACTGGATTGCTGCTGCCGGAGATGCCGAAGACGGCGGGCCGGGCACCGATTTCCACGCGGTGATGCAGGGTTACGTGTCGATCACCCCGTTGCAGCTGGATCGTACCTATCAGGACGGTTTCAACAGCCTGAACGCATGGCTGGAGGGAATGGCCTGATGTCGCGTGAGCAAGATGATCTGTTACGACGTGGCGTGGGGATGACTTCCCAGCGTACCCGCGAGCGCCTGATTCAACGGTTGTGCGAAGAAGGCATCGCCAACACCCAGGTGCTGGACGTCATTCGCAAGACGCCACGGCACCTGTTCGTTGACGAAGCCCTGGCGCACCGCGCCTACGAAGACACCGCGCTGCCGATCGGCAACAACCAGACGATCTCCCAGCCTTACATGGTGGCGCGCATGAGCGAGCTGCTGCTGGCGGCGGGTCCGCTGGACAAGGTGCTGGAGATCGGCACCGGCTCGGGCTATCAGACCGCCGTGCTGGCGCAACTGGTGGAGCGTGTGTTCTCCGTTGAGCGCATCAAGGTGCTGCAGGATCGCGCCAAGGAACGCCTCGTCGAGCTGAACCTGCGCAACATGGTGTTTCGTTGGGGCGATGGCTGGGAAGGCTGGCCGGCGCTCGCGCCCTACAACGGCATCATCGTCACCGCCGTGGCCACCGACGTGCCTCAGGCCTTGCTGGACCAACTGGCACCCGGCGGTCGCCTGGTGATTCCGGTGGGTTCGGGTGAAGTACAGCAACTGATGTTGATCATCCGCGAAGAAAACGGCTTCTCCCGGCATGTGCTGGGCGCCGTTCGTTTCGTCCCGTTGCTCAACGGACCGCTGGCTTAAGCGCTATTTTGCGGCGGCAATGAATTCCACAAGACGCAGCCGGTCTACAGGCTGGCGTTTTGCAACGCTGCTTCGGTCAACTGCCGCAGCGCTGTTTCACACCATATTTTTCATGGCTGCCTGGTCTTTTCACGACCCAGGGCAGTTTCTTCTTCAGTCACCGGTAAAGGGAGTGGCGGGTGAGTCTCACAGTCATTCGGCAGCGTAGTTCTTCAACAAGTTTTCAGCGTCTGGTGATTGGAGTTGCCCTGAGTATCCTTCTGGTCGGCTGCTCCAGCACGCCATCAGGCGGCGTGCGCGTTGTCGACCGTAACGGCAAATCGACGGTGCCGACGCGTCAGCCGGTCACCACCGGTCAGTACGTCGTGAAGCGCGGTGACACGCTTTTTTCCATTGCATTCCGTTACGGCTGGGACTGGAAAGCGCTGGCCGCACGCAACAGCATTCCAGAGCCCTTCACCATTCATGTCGGTCAGACAATCCGCTTTGACGGGCGCGCCAGCTCGCCGTCCACGGCAGTGGCCGCTGGCTCGGCAGGCGTTCCGCAGACCACGACGAGCAGTTCGTCATCGCCTTCCGGATCGCTGAAAACCACCGTCATTTCAAGGCCGGTAGGCGCTGTTGCCGCGACGACGCCACCGCCGACAAGCAACTCGACGACCACGCCGGTCAACACAACCGTAGTCACCGGCGCCCGCTCGCCAAGCGGCTGGACATGGCCGACAAGCGGCGTTTTGATCAGCAAGTTCTCTTCAAACGGTAGTTTGAATAAAGGAATTGATATCGCTGGTGATTTGGGACAGCCTGTTTTGGCCGCGTCTGATGGGACCGTGGTATACGCCGGGAGTGGATTAAGGGGCTACGGCGAGTTGGTCATCATCAAACACAGCGATACCTACGTCAGTGCATACGGACATAACCGTCGGCTCTTGGTTCGGGAGGGACAACAGGTCAAGGCAGGGCAAAGTATTGCCGAGATGGGCTCCACGGGAACGGACCGGGTGAAACTGCATTTCGAGATTCGCCGCCAGGGTAAACCTGTAGATCCACTGGAATTTTTGCCACGTCGCTGATCGGTTGTCAGCCTGTTCCTGCGTAGAGGGGACAGGCTCAAGTGTTGCCATGGAAGAAGGCGTCACTGGAGCTTGAGGTCGAACTCACCAAAGGACTATAACAATGGCTCTCAGCAAAGAAGTGCCGGAGTTTGACATAGACGACGAGGTGCTCCTGATGGTGCCCGTAATCGTCCTGGATTCTGCAACGGATGAGAAGCCAGCTACACCTTCTGTCCGTGCAAAACCCAAAAACTCTGCAGCGCTCAAACAGCATAAGTACATTGATTACACGCGTGCACTGGATGCTACGCAGCTGTATCTCAATGAAATCGGCTTTTCTCCCCTGCTCTCCCCGGAAGAAGAAGTTCACTTTGCGCGACTGTCGCAAAGCGGCGATCCGGCTGGGCGCAAACGCATGATTGAGAGCAATCTGCGGCTGGTCGTGAAAATCGCCAGACGCTATGTCAATCGTGGTCTGTCATTGCTGGACCTGATCGAGGAAGGCAATCTGGGCCTGATTCGAGCGGTCGAAAAATTCGATCCAGAGCGCGGATTCCGGTTCTCGACCTACGCCACCTGGTGGATTCGTCAGACCATTGAACGCGCGATCATGAATCAGACGCGCACGATCCGCCTCCCGATTCATGTGGTCAAAGAGCTCAATGTCTATCTGCGCGCCGCGCGGGAGTTGACGCAAAAGCTGGACCACGAACCCTCTCCCGAAGAAATCGCCAACCTGCTGGAGAAGCCGGTCGGTGAGGTCAAGCGCATGCTCGGCCTTAACGAGCGCGTGTCTTCGGTGGACGTGTCGCTGGGTCCTGATTCGGACAAAACGCTGCTCGACACGCTGACCGACGATCGTCCTACCGATCCATGTGAGCTGCTTCAGGACGATGATCTGTCCCAGAGCATCGATCAATGGCTCTCCGAGCTGACCGACAAACAGCGTGAAGTCGTTGTCCGTCGCTTCGGATTGCGCGGGCATGAAAGCAGCACCCTTGAAGACGTCGGGCTGGAAATCGGCCTCACCCGTGAGCGTGTCAGGCAGATTCAAGTGGAAGGGCTGAAACGCCTTCGCGAGATTCTCGAGAAGAATGGTTTATCCAGCGAGTCACTCTTTCAATAAGGCGCAGAGGGTTGGCGCAAGTTACATCAAGCAATACGAAAGCCCCGACGCGTCGGGGCTTTTTTTATGTCGATTGAATGTAGGTTTGATGGACTGCCTGTGACAGCTTCTTGCGAGAGAAACGATCATTTTCACAATCGGGTAAGTGATGCTTACTCAGGCTGTAAGCCGTTTCTTACACGTTATGTGAGTTATCGTCTCTTCTTTAGCGGATGATGTCTCCGTCAGGTGAAAGCCGATGGTTATCTCATTGATTTAATTATCAATTTAAAACTATCGTCGGCCAGCGGGTGAATTTTCCTGAAAACTCTCAGCCCTTGCCCTCATCGTTTAAATCACTAATATCAGTCCTGTACCGACGGATTGGTACAGGCGGTCAAGGAAGACTGCTCGAGGACATCGCAGGATGCGATTCATCAGGATGATGAACAAGGATTGAAGGGATTATGGAAAAAATGTGGGCGGGTCATACCGCCCCTTTTTTCGTCTGTAGAAAAGTGAGGCTGTATCAGAGCCCCATGAAAAAAAGGCCCCGTAGGGCCTTTTTTATCAGCAAGCGCTTAGCGCTCCAGATCGGCGATCTTACCGGTCTTGCCATCCCACTGCGCCGCATCCGGCAGCGCGTCTTTGCGTTCCGTGATGTTGGGCCAGACGTCGGCCAGCTCTGCGTTCAGCTGAATGAAATTCTCCATGCCGGCCGGAATCTCGTCTTCCGAGAAGATCGCATTCGCAGGGCACTCAGGCTCGCACAGGGCGCAGTCGATGCACTCGTCCGGGTGAATCACCAGGAAGTTCGGGCCTTCGTAAAAGCAGTCCACCGGACAGACTTCTACGCAGTCGGTGTACTTGCACTTGATGCAGTTGTCGGTGACGACGAAGGTCATTTCTAATTCTCTCCTCAGGCGGCGGCAGCAAGGCCGTTCAGTCCGGCTTGCCAGGTACGGGACGTCCCCCGGCCGTAAAACTCAGCTTCTCGAGCAACGCGGCAGGCAAGGTGTCCTGCGCGGCGATGTCCGACCTTGGTTCGCTGCGTTCAAACGCGGCCAGGTGCGCTGTAAAGCCAGGCTAAAAGCTCACAGCGTCCCGAACCGCGCGGGATTCTAACAGCTTGTTACGAATCACGTTAGATGCGTGTTTTCATCGAATACAACAACTCGAGCGCCTGTCTCGGCGTCAGGTCGTCGATCTTCAGGTTCGACAACTCGTCCAGCACAGGGTGCGGCAAGCTTGCAAACATGTCGCTCTGCATCGGCAGCGGAGGTTTGCCCGGCTTGGCCCTGGGCTGCTCGTGGGGCAGGCTGGTGGTCTCCAGACGCAACAGATGCTCCTTGGCCCGCGTGATGACGCGCCCCGGTACGCCGGCCAGTTGCGCCACGGCCAGACCATAGCTCTGGCTCGCCGGGCCCGGCAGCACGCGGTGCAGGAAGACAATGCGCTCGTTGTGCTCGGTGGCATTCAGATGCACGTTGGCCACCAGCGGCTCGCTTTCCGGCAACACGGTCAGCTCGAAGTAGTGGGTAGCGAACAGCGTGTACGCGCGAAGCTGGGCGAGGCATTCTGCCGCAGCCCACGCCAGCGAAAGCCCGTCGAAGGTACTCGTGCCACGTCCCACTTCATCCATCAGCACCAGGCTTTTGTCGGTCGCGTTATGCAGAATGTTCGCCGTCTCGCTCATCTCCACCATGAAGGTGGAGCGGCCGCCGGCCAAGTCATCGCTTGAACCGATCCGCGTGAAGATACGGTCTACCAGCGAGAGTTCGCAGGTTGCCGCCGGCACGAAGCTGCCGATATGGGCCAGCAGAACGATCAAAGCGGTCTGGCGCATGTAGGTGGATTTACCGCCCATGTTAGGACCGGTGATCACCAGCATGCGCGTGCTGTCGTTCAAATCCAGGTCGTTGGCCACAAACGGCGACGTCAAGACCTGCTCCACCACCGGATGACGACCTTGCTCGATGCGCATGCACGGCTCATCGGTGAAGCGCGGCCGGTTCAGATCCAGGTTCAGCGCGCGCTCGGCCAGGTTGCTCAGCACATCCAGCTCCGCCAGCGCCGCGGCGGTGTCCTGTAGAGGCGCGAGGTGACCGATCAGGTCTTCCAGCAGCGTCTCATAAAGCATCTTTTCCCGAGCCAGCGCGCGGCTCTTGGCCGACAAAGCCTTGTCTTCGAATTCCTTGAGCTCAGGGGTGATAAAACGCTCCGCGCCTTTCAGCGTCTGGCGACGGATGTAGTCAGCCGGCGCCTGTTCCGCCTGCTTGCTCGGCAGCTCGATGAAGTAGCCGTGCACGCGGTTGTAACCGACCTTGAGGTTGGCCAGCCCGGTGCGCGCCTTCTCCCGGGTTTCGAGATCGATGAGGAACTGCCCGGCGTTCTCGCTCAGCGATAGCAACTCATCGAGCTCAGCGTCGTAACCGGTCTTCAGTACGCCGCCGTCGCGAATCACGGCAGGCGGATTGTCGATGATCGCGCGTTGCAGCAGGTCGGCCAGCTCCGGGTAGGTGCTCGCCGTTTTCGCCAATTGCTGAATGTGCGGCGCTTCGAGCTCGGCCAGTGCCTGTTGTAATTCGGGCAGGGCGCCGAGGGCATCACGCAGTCGCGCCAGGTCACGGGGGCGGGCATTGCGCAGACCGATACGCGCAAGAATGCGCTCGATGTCGCCGATCTCTTTCAGTTGCGGCTGCAGGTTCTCGAAGCGATAGCGTTCAAGGAAGCAGCCGATCGACTCCTGCCGGGCCTGAAGGATATTGAGATCGCGCAGTGGGCGGTTCAGCCAGCGGGTGAGCAGGCGCGTCGCCATGGCGGTCTGGCAGCGATCCATCACCGACTGCAGCGTGTTGTCGCGGCCGCCTGCCAGGTTGGTGTCGAGTTCCAGATTGCGGCGGCTGGCGCCGTCCAGAATCACCGTGTCGTCGAGGCGTTCATGGCGCAGGCTGCGCAAGTGAGGCAAGGCCGTGCGCTGGGTTTCCTTGGCGTAAGCCAGCAGGCAGCCCGCCGCGCCGATTGCCAGGGTCAGGTTCTCGCAGCCGAAGCCTTTCAGGTCCTGAGTGGAGAACTGCTGGCACAGGCTCTTGTGTGCCGAATCGCGCTCGAAGTCCCATGGTGCGCGACGACGGGCACCGCGGCGTTTTTCCGCTGGCAGGCCCTGTGGCCAGTCATCGGGAATCAACAACTCCACCGGATTGATACGCTCAAGCTCGGCCAGCAGATTTTCCCAGCCTTTGATTTCCAGCACCGTGAAATTGCCGCTGGTGATGTCCAGCACGGCAAGCCCGAACAGACGCTCGTCACCCAGCACGGCGGCGATCAGGTTATCCCGACGCTCGTCGAGTAACGCTTCGTCGCTGACGGTGCCCGGCGTGATGATGCGCACCACCTGACGATCAACCGGCCCTTTGCTGGTCGCCGGATCGCCGATCTGTTCGCAGATGACCACCGACTCGCCCAGCTTCACCAGCTTGGCCAGATAGCCTTCCGCTGCGTGATAGGGGATGCCGCACATGGGAATGCTTTGCCCCGCTGACTGACCGCGGGCGGTCAACGTGATGTCGAGCAGCTTGGCCGCCTTCTTGGCGTCTTCGTAGAAGATCTCGTAGAAGTCACCCATGCGATAGAACATCAGCTGGTCGGGATGCTGATTTTTCAGCCGCCAGTATTGCTGCATCATGGGCGTGTGCGAGGAGAGGTCGGAAATTGCTTTATTCATCAGTTATTTAGGCAAATTCTGTAGGAGATTGAGGCAAGTTTCGGTCGACGACGGGGATTCCACCTACGTGGCTCGACGTTAGATCCGATTGCATTTTCGATGGCGGCAAGGTTACCACGCACGTTCTCGGGACGCAGGTCCGGCTGATTCGTCACGGCGCGTTTCCGAACCGACACGAGACGCTTCGAGCTGGCTAGGATGTCGAGCACCGCCCGACTGGAGGCGGCATCATCGACAAGGATTGCACCATGCAACGCAAGCGAGGACGAGATTCAACCAACGGCCGCTTCATCCCTCTGGAGGAGGCCAAGCGACGGCCACGGGAAACCATCGTGGAAACCGTCAAGAAACCCTGCCCCGAAAAACCGGAGCGCAAATAGATGACGTGCAAGCGTGATCCGGATTCAGGTCCGTCCTGTAGTGCACATCAACCTGGCTGGTGTAGCGTGTCTGCTTTGCCTCGACCGATACGGAGAATCTTCTGTGGATGACATCACTCACCTGGCAGCAACCCTGGGTCAGCAACTGCTGGGGGCAGGCGCGCAGGTCAGCACGGCCGAATCCTGCACAGGAGGCGGCATCGCCGAAGCCATCACCCGTATCCCCGGGAGTTCGGCCTGGTTCGAGGCCGGGTATGTCACCTACTCCAACCGGCAGAAGACCCGTCAACTGGCGGTGCCGGAGGCGTTGTTCGGCCAGGTCGGCGCCGTCAGTCGTGAGGTGGTCGAAGCCATGGCCAAGGGTGCGCAGGCAAACAGCGGCGCGCATTTTTCGGTCGCGGTCAGCGGCGTGGCCGGGCCGGACGGGGGCTCGGCGGAGAAACCCGTCGGCACGGTGTGGGTCTGCTGGGGCGTGGCGGAACGATTGATCGCCGAGCGCTTTCTATTTGCAGGTGACCGTGATGCGGTCCGCCGACAAACGGTGAGCGCCGCGCTAGAGGGGCTTGTTCGCCTCTCTCGCGGAGAAATACCAAATCAGGGGTAGGCGCGCGTCGGACCCTGTGGAATAATACTGGCTACTTATACAGTTATATCGGCCGTCAAGGCCTAACCTATTACGAGAGGATTCAATGGACGACAACAAGAAGAAAGCCTTGGCTGCGGCCTTGGGTCAGATCGAGCGTCAATTCGGCAAAGGTGCCGTAATGCGCATGGGTGACCATGACCGCCAGGCTATTCCTGCTATCTCCACCGGCTCGCTGGGTCTCGATATCGCACTCGGTATCGGTGGCCTGCCAAAAGGCCGGATCGTTGAAATCTACGGCCCGGAATCTTCGGGTAAAACCACCCTCACTCTGTCCGTCATCGCAGAAGCCCAGAAAATGGGCGCGACCTGCGCATTCGTCGACGCCGAGCACGCCCTCGATCCAGAGTACGCCGGCAAGCTGGGCGTCAACGTCGATGACCTGCTGGTTTCCCAGCCAGACACTGGCGAACAGGCCCTCGAAATCACCGACATGCTGGTGCGCTCGAACGCCATCGACGTCATCGTCGTCGACTCCGTCGCCGCTCTGGTTCCAAAAGCTGAAATCGAAGGCGAAATGGGCGACATGCACGTCGGCCTGCAAGCCCGACTGATGTCCCAGGCGCTGCGCAAGATCACCGGTAACATCAAGACGGCCAACTGCCTCGTCATCTTCATCAACCAGATCCGTATGAAGATCGGCGTGATGTTCGGCAGCCCGGAGACCACCACCGGTGGTAACGCACTGAAGTTCTATGCGTCGGTCCGTCTGGACATCCGCCGTACAGGTGCGGTCAAGGAAGGCGACGAAGTCGTCGGTAGCGAAACCCGCGTCAAAGTCGTCAAGAACAAAGTGGCCCCGCCGTTCCGTCAGGCTGAGTTCCAGATTCTTTACGGCAAGGGCATCTACCGTAACGGCGAGATCATCGACCTCGGCGTGCTGCACGGTCTGCTGGAGAAATCCGGCGCCTGGTACAGCTACCAGGGCAGCAAGATCGGTCAGGGTAAAGCCAACTCCGCGAAGTTCCTGGCGGACAACCCGGAAATTGGCACCACCCTCGAAAGGCAGATTCGCGAGAAGCTGCTGACTGCAGCGCCTGATGTGAAGGCCCAGTCGTCCCGCGTAGCCGCAGACGATGTGGCTGAAGTCGAAGCTGACGCGGACATCTGATCCCCGCCATGTCGGCTGTGCTTGATACGCCCGTCGCTGTTAGGCGGACTGCAATGGACCTGCTCGCGCGACGCGAGCATGGTCGTGTCGAGCTGACGCGCAAACTGCGTCAGCGCGGCGCCCCTCCCGAATTGATTGATGCAGCGCTCGACCGTCTGACAGAAGAGGGTCTGCTGTCTGAATCCCGATACCTCGAAAGCTTTGTTTCCTACCGTGCCCGTTCTGGCCACGGCCCTTTGCGTATCCGCGAAGAGCTGGGGCAGCGCGGCTTGATGCGTGCGGACATTGAGCAGGCGCTGCGCGAGTGCGGCGTGGACTGGTGGGAAAAGCTGGAAGCACTATGGCAGCGCAAGTTCAGCGGCCAGCTACCCAGGGATGCCCGCGAACGTGGGCAGCAAATGCGCTTTCTGAGTTATCGCGGTTATCCACCCGAGCTCATCGGGCGTTTGCTGAGCGGCAAGGGCAACGACGACTGATGCTTGGTCTGCGTAAAGGCGCACAGAGGCGCCCTCACGCATTCATCATCACATCGACTTCACGGGTTCGATTCCTCGATCCTGTTGAGAATGTGCAGGTTTCGCCCAGTTTTCTTCCAGGTTTAGGAAGTCCACCAGTTCGCGCAAGCGGCCATGGTTGCGGCCGTTGAAGGCGAATGCCAGACGCGTGAGATGGCTGAACTGCGCCTCGTCATATTCGTCCTGATGGCCGTATTGCTGGAAGTCGCCACTTGACCGCAGATCAGCGAACCTGTCCTGCAGGGCGTTGAGGGCATGTTCGCCCAGGGCGTGATGCATGCGGATGACAAAGGTGTTCTTCAGCCAGCGGCTGGAGTGGAAGTTGGCGTAGAACTGATTGATTTCGGCAACAGCTTCATCGGCGCTATACACCAGCTTCATCAGGTTCATGTCCGTGGGCAGAATGTACTTATTCGCCTCCAGTTCGTCTTTGATGAAACTGAGTGCGCCTTCCCAGAACGTACCGCCCGGTGCATCCAGCAGCACGATCGGCACCAGCGGGCTTTTGCCTGTCTGGATCAGCGTCAGCACTTCCAGCGCTTCATCGAGGGTGCCGAACCCGCCCGGGCAGAGCACCAGCGCGTCGGCTTCTTTGACGAAAAACAGCTTGCGCGTGAAGAAGAAGTGGAACGGCAGCAGATTCCCGGTGCCATCCACGGTCGCGTTGGCGTGCTGCTCGAACGGCAGGGTGATATTGAAGCCCAGGCTGTGATTCAGGCCGGCGCCTTCGTGGGCTGCGGCCATGATCCCGCCACCGGCGCCGGTGATGACCATCAGGTCGGAGGCCGCCAGTTGCTTGCCCAGTTCACGGGCCAGCGCATAAACAGGATGCTCAAGGGGAGTGCGTGCAGAGCCGAAGACGGTGACCTTGCGCCGGCCTTTGAATCGTTCGAGCACCCGGAAGGCATTCTCCAGTTCACGCAGCGCTTGCAGGGTGATTTTGGCATTCCAGCGATTCAGGTCGTCTTGGGCCATGCGCAGGACGGTCAGGGTCATGTCGCGGTAGAGCGGAAGATTGGGGCTGTCCGGGGCGACCGAACCGAGGAGTTCCTCGACCTTGTGGGTGAGGTCGTGTCCGTTGCTCTGAAAGTGCTGAGACAACGCGTCACTGGGTACGTAAGGCATTCAGCTTTCTCCTTCTGCAGAATCATTGACCGGCGCCAGAGGGCGGGATCGCGACGCTTCATGCGTCGGCGTGCGCAGCGCATCCGAAGGAAAGGGAGGCATCAGACCTGCGCGGCGCCCGATTCTGGACTAATCCAGGGTTGGAAAGAGAAAACATTGATGGCAACCGGCGCCGCAGGCAACCCTTTCTTGCAGGCAAAATGTGATGAGGCATGACGAGCACGGCAATACGAAACGCATGCCCCAAGATCAGCGATCAAGCAGCGCGCGAAAAGTACCGGGTGGTGGAATTTGAGTAGCGCATGTAGCAAGGGAGGAGAGGGCAAGGCTGCGCGTTGAAGAGACCTCGAAACGCGCAGCCGGTAAAGCGGGTTAGATCACTTCTTGTGGGCAGGGGGTTTGGCAGCGCAGTCCGCCGCTTTGATTTCCTGAGTCGTGATGAGCTTGTTGGTTTTGTATTCGGTGAACTGGTAACGCAGGATTGCGCCCTTGGCCATCAGTTGGCGATAACCGGCGTTGCGGCACACGCTGCCGCCTAGCTGACCGCGGACGTCGTCCGGGTTTTCGCGCATCTGAGCTGCCTGGCCAGACTGCACACTGAGGTGGTTGATCAGCATTTTGCCTTCAACGGTGTAGCCTTCGTCGAGGATGTCTTCGTTGATGGCGCGTGGCGTGCCGACACTGCTTTCCTTCGCGACTTTATCAAGCATCTGGCTCAGTTCGTAATCCTGCTTGGACGCCGCGTTGGCGCACAGTGGAGCGACGAGCAAAAGCGTGAGAGTGGGGGCGATGAGGCGCAGCATTGAATTCTCCTGGTGCATGGACGGGTGGTGCAGAGGCAGGCCGTTGGACCGGCGACATCCCAAGGCGTTCACTGCGAGGGTGAGTGCTCTCAAGGCCGGGCAGTATAGGGGAGGAGCCTCGGCGGACACCAGAGAGCAGGGCGCGTTGGACGGTGTCTGATAGAATGCCACGACTTTTCGACCTGCCGGATACCCCTCGTGTCACTGCCTTCTATCCCGTCAATGACCCAGACGATGTTTCACAAGAATTCTGTCGCGTGTCTGAGAGATGAGCGGGAGGAGGAGAGTACAAAGCCTTACCTGGCTCGCGGATCACGTGCGCCAAGGTGCCATTACTGTCGAGTGATCGAAAGTCATTGCCTGTGCAGGTGGCGTCCCAAGGTCGAAGCACGATCAGGGGTTTGTCTCATCATGACGAAAAAAGAGGTGTTCAAACCCAGCAACACGGGTTGGCTGATTGCAGACGTCATTCAGGATAACCATGCGTTTGTGTGGTCTCGCACTGAGGTCGATGACAAGCTGATTGCATTGCTCAATGATCCGCAATGGCAACCCTACCTGGTTTTCCCGGGAGAATATGTAGCGCCAGAGCGCGTCACCAACACGGTGACAGTTGATCAAAACAAGCGACCGCTGTTCGTACTGATCGACGCTACATGGACTGAAGCGAGGAAGATCTTCCGCAAAAGCGCTTATTTTGACTCTATCCCCATTTTGAGCCTGATCCCCGAAAGGCTTTCACGATATAAGCTAAGACGCTCCACCCGCAGCGAACATCTCTGTACCGCTGAAGTGGCCGCGCTGTGTTTCGATTTAGCCGGCGATACCGAAGCCGGTTCGGCTTTGAGCTGCTACTTCGATGTGTTCAGTCAGCACTATTTAGGTGCTAAAAATCAGCTGCCCCTCGACTTGTTAAGCGATGCCCATCAAGAGTTGAAGGGTTACATGGACTAGTCAGTGGTCATGACGTCGCCGGCAAGCCGCATCAAAACGGCTCGAAACAGAAGCATGGCCTCAGGCGAGGTTTTTCTTCGGCCACAACTGCGCCAGCAGCATCCCGGCCAGCATCAATCCGCAACCGATATAACCGCGCAGTTGCAACGCCTCCCCGAGAATCCAGGCGCCGGCGATGGCGGCGAACACGGCCTCCAGCGAAAGGATGATGGCGGCGTGGGAAGCAATGGCGTGTTTCTGCGCCACCACTTGCAGCGTGTAGCCGACGCCGACCGCGACGATGCCGCCGTAGAGCAGGGCAGGGCCCGCGTCGATGATCGCGTTGAGGGTGATCGGTTCGAAGAACACTGCCAGCAGCAGACTCACCACCGAACAGGTGGCGAACTGCAGAAAGGCCAGACGGATCGGATCGTGGCGGCTGGCAAATAAACTGACTAACACTACGTGCCCGCCCCACACGAACGCGCCGATCAACTGCAGCCAGTCCCCCGAGGCGACATGAAAGTTATCGCCAATACTGAGCAGACACATGCCGACCACGGCCAACAGGCAGCCCAGCCAGGTGCCCAGCCCGGTTTTATGGCCGAGCAGCAAGCCCAGCAGCGGAACGACAATCACGTACAGGCCGGTGATGAAGCCGGAGTTGGTCACACTGGTAAACAGCAGCCCGACCTGTTGCAGGTTAATGCCCAGTGCCAGCGCCAGGCCCATGATGACGCCGGCGCGTAACATGCCGCGATTGAGCAAGGGCTCTGGCACGCGGGCGGTTTTGGCGTTGCGCAGAATCAGCGGGATCAGGCACAGCGAACCCAGCGCGAAACGAAGCCCCGAGAACAGATAGGGGCCTATGTGATCCATCCCGGCGGTCTGGGCGACAAAGCCGGTGCCCCAGATCAATGCGGTCAGGAGCATGAGCAGGTCCGCTCGCAGGGCATGGTTTGGCATGATGGCACTCGTCAGGTGGGGGGCGCAGACTGTGCCGCAAAGCGTCAGGCTTGACCACCCCGACTTCGCTGGGCATCCTTGGCGCCGCTCACGTCCGGTCCCTGTGTCAAGATGTCGCGGGTGTCTTCATTGAGTGTTGAATTCGTCGGCGCTCAGCCACTTACAGGATCATGAAATGCCATACGAAATCCTGATTGCCGACGACCATCCGCTGTTTCGCAGCGCCTTGCATCAGGCGCTGAGCCTGGGGCTCGGACCGGACGCAAGGCTGGTCGAGGCCGAAAGCATCGCTGATCTGGAAGCGCGACTGACCGAGAAGTCCGATTGGGATCTGGTTCTGCTGGACCTGAACATGCCCGGCGCTTATGGCTTTTCGGGGCTGGTGCTGTTGCGCGGTCAGTACCCGCAAGTGCCGGTGGTGATGGTCTCCGCTCAGGAAGAGGCTGCGGTCGTGGTCAAGTCCCGCGAATTCGGCGCCAGCGGTTTCATCCCTAAATCCAGTTCCCTCGAAACCATTCAGAATGCCGTGCGAACGGTGCTGGATGGCGATGTCTGGTGGCCTCCCCAGGTCAACGAAAGCATTAGCGTGTCACCTGAGGCCAAGGCGGCCAGCGAAGGCCTTGCCAGCCTGACGCCCCAGCAATTTCGCGTGTTGACGATGGTGTGCGAGGGGTTGCTGAACAAGCAGATCGCCTACGAGCTGAGCGTGTCGGAAGCGACGATCAAGGCCCATGTCACGGCGATCTTTCGTAAGCTCAATGTGCGCACCCGGACTCAGGCAGCCTTGCTGCTGCAACAATTGGAATCCATTCCGCAGAGCTGATTCCCGCGAATCAGGCTAAACCCCGGGCTTTACGCGGCCGACCTTCACACTTTTTTGACCGTCGCCGCACTAGCCTCCACCGCTTTCATTATCAGTAGTTTTCCTATGACGTCCCCATTCAAAGGCCAGACTGGTCTGAAACGTATCCTCAACGCGTCGGGCTATTCCTTCGACGGCCTGACCGCTGCCTTTAAAGGCGAAGCCGCGTTCCGTCAACTGGTGTTGCTCAACGTCGTGTTGATCCCGCTGTCGTTCGTGTTCCATGTCAGCCGTGGCGAGCGCGCGATCCTGATCGCGGTGTGCCTGTTGGCGCTGATCGTCGAACTGCTGAACTCGGCCATCGAAGCGGCGATTGACCGGATTTCCCTCGACCGCCACCCGCTGTCGAAGAACGCCAAAGACATGGGCAGCGCCGCACAGTTCGTGGCGCTGAGCATGATCGCTGTGGTCTGGGGCCTGATCCTGCTAGGCTGACAATCGTCCCCAGTGAGCCGGGCGGCGCGTCAGGCAATGCTCGGCAGGACAATCTCGTCGCTGCGGTTAACGCCGGCGGTGAATGAGCGACAAAGGTCGAGGAATTCACGGATAGCCGACGTCTGATATTTCTGTTTGTGCCAGATGAAGTAGAACTGCCGCACCAGATCCAGCTCCGGCGTTTCGACCGCGACCAAGCTGCCCCGGCGAAAAGCGTCACGCAGTGCCAGACGCGAGATGCAGCCAATCCCCAGCCCTGACTCCACAGCGCGTTTGATCGCCTCGGTGTGTTCCAGCTCCAGCCTCACGTTCAGGCTGTTCAAGTGATGACGCATGGCCTGATCGAAGGTCAGGCGCGTCCCCGAACCCTGTTCCCGCAGAATCCACGCCTCCCGCGTCAGTTCCTCCAGCGACGCCCGGCCCTTTTTGGCCAGCGGATGCTGAGGGGCGCAAAACACCACCAGCTCATCCTCGACCCAGGTTTGCACTTCGATGTCGGGGTGGCTGCAGTCGCCTTCGATCAGGCCCAGATCAATCTCGTAGTGGGCGACCTGCTGAACGATGTTCGCCGTGTTTTGCACGTGCAGCTTCACCTGGCTCTCAGGGTGGCGCTGCATGAAGCTGCCGATCAGCAGCGTGGCAAGGTAGTTGCCAATGGTGAGTGTCGCGCCGACCGCCAGCGAACCGAAGCCCGACTTGCCATTGAGCAGGTCTTCGATCTCCTTGGCCTGATCCAGCAGCGCCACGGCCTGGGGCAACAGCTGCCGGCCGGTGGCGTTGAGGCTCAGCCGTTTACCGGCGCGGTCGAACAGCTGGCAACTGGACTGGCGTTCCAGTTCGGTAATGGACGTGCTCGCCGCCGATTGCGACAAGGACAGCAGGACCGCCGCGCGGGAAACGCTTTCCTGCTGGGCGACGGCGACGAAAACCTGGAGCTGACGGAGAGTAAATCGCATATCTATATAACCGATAACCTATATCTTGATAATTCAGTTAACAGATATTGTGTCTGCCACTAGAATGTCGCGCAATGGCGCATTGACTGGCGCACGTTATTTATCAGGAGCTCCCACGTACCATGAGCAACATGAATCACGAGCGTGTCCTCAGCGTTCATCACTGGAACGACACCCTCTTCAGTTTCAAGTGCACCCGTGATCCTGGCCTGCGCTTCGAGAACGGTCAGTTCGTCATGATCGGTCTGCAGCAGCCAAACGGGCGCCCGCTCATGCGTGCCTACTCCATTGCCAGCCCGAACTGGGAAGAGCATCTGGAGTTCTTCAGCATCAAGGTACCGGACGGCCCGCTAACCTCGCAGCTGCAGCATTTGAAGGAAGGCGACGAGATCATCATCAGCAAGAAGCCTACGGGCACGCTGGTGCTGGACGACCTCAAGCCGGGCAAGCACCTTTACCTGCTCAGTACCGGTACCGGTCTGGCGCCGTTCATGAGCGTGATTCAGGACCCTGAAACCTACGAGCGTTTCGAGAAGGTCATCCTCTGCCACGGCGTGCGTTACGTGAACGAAGTCGCTTACCGCGAATTCATCACCGAGCACCTGCCGCAGAACGAATTCTTCGGGGAGATGCTGCGCGACAAACTCATCTACTACCCGACCGTGACCCGCGAGCCGTTCGAAAACGAAGGCCGTCTGACCGATCTGATGCGCAGCGGCAAGCTGTTCAGCGACATCGGCCTGCCGCCGATCAATCCGCAGGATGACCGCGCGATGTTGTGCGGCAGCCCGAGCATGCTCGACGAGACCAGCGAAGTGCTCAACAGCTTCGGCCTGACCGTTTCGCCACGCATGCGTGAGCCGGGTGATTACTTGATCGAGCGCGCCTTCGTCGAGAAGTAACACTGTTCAGCTACGACCCAATCGCCGATGAATCATCCTCGCAGCACGGCGAGGGTGACGTCATTGGCGAACAGGTCAGTACAGGCACCCGCATTTTCGGGGTCTGAAAAAAACCGCCTGGAGGTCACGGACCAGGCGGTTTTTTTGTGGGCGGGTGTAAGCGGTTTATTAACCGGCGGCGGGGACGACTTCCAGTACGCAGATGACGCCTGCTTGCGGGTAATGCCAGCGCACGTCCAGGTCCCAGAACTGCGCACCGTAGCGTCGCTCCGGCGTGGGCGTCTGGTAGGCCGGTCGCGGGTCTTGAGCCAGGCACTGCTCGATCAGCTCGATCAGCGGTTCTTCGAGGCGCAGCCCATGTTCGCGGGCCTGGGCCAGCGCCGCGTCTGCCCACTGCACCGGAATCAGCTCCGGCGCAGCGGCGGCCATGCTGTTGCGTGCATCGACGATCACATCGGCATAAGGCACGTAGGGTTTGACGTCCAGCACCGGCGTGCCGTCCAGCAGGTCGATGCCTGACAACCACAGGCGCCCGGCCTCGACCTTGTCCAGCTTGACCACCGATTGACCGATGCCGTTGGGCCGATGGGTCGCGCGGGTGGCGAACACGCCCATCGACTGATTGCCGCCCAGGCGAGGAGGGCGCACCTTGAGTCGCGGCTTGTCCTCCAGGGCCTGATGAAACAGAAACAGCAACCAGACATGACTGACCTGTTCCAGGCCCTGCACGGCGTCACCCTGATCAAAAGGTGCGACCAACTCCAGCACGCCCCGCGCGGCAGGCGCGAGTTGCGGCTGCCGGGGAATGGCGAACTTCTCTTTGAAGCACGAGCGCATGAAGCCGATCGGCGAGACGTTGTAGGCCTGGGTCATCGACGCAGCTGCAGCGCTTAGCCGCGCACGCGCAAGGTCAGGCCACGCAGGAAGTTGCGCAGCAACTGGTCGCCGCAGACGCGATAGTTGGTGTGACCGGCCTTGCGGAACAGGGCACTGAGTTCAGGCTTGGACACCGGGAACTCGGACGCTTTGAGGATCGCGTGCATGTCGTCTTCTTTCAGCTCGAAAGCCACACGCAGCTTTTTCAGGACGATGTTGTTGGTGATCGGCAGTTCGACAGGCAGCGGCGGGCGGCTCTCGTCTTTGCCACGCTTGAAGAACACCAGGCCGTCGAGGAAGTGCGCCATGACCTCGTCGCTGCACGGCAAGAAGCCTTCTTCTTCGTCTTTCTTCATGTAGGCGGCGACGTCGGCTTTGGTCGCGTCGAACCCGCCGAGCTTGATGATATCGACCACTTTGGCGTCGTTGATATCAAGCATGTAACGGATGCTGCGCAGTACATCGTTGTTCATCATGGTGCGTGTATTTCCTGGGGATTCGCAGATGAGCGCACGCGAGATGGGATACGGCGCTCAGAAAGGGATTCAGAATTTTTCTTTGTCGGTCATGTAGCGCCACTGGCCTTCAGGCACCTTGCCGATGGACACGCCGCCGATACGAATACGCCGCACCGAAACGACTTTCAGGCCCACCGCTTCGCACAGTTGGGCGATGACGCCGGGCTGCGGGTTCTTCATGGCAAAGCGCAGGCGGTTTTCGTTCTGCCAGCTGGCTTTGACCTTCGGCAGTTCCTTGCCCTTGTAGGTCATGCCGTGGTTCAGGCGGTTGAGGCCGTGGGCAACCATGTCGCCCGAGATCTCGACGACGTATTCCTGCTCGATCTTGCTGCGGTCGTCGGTGAGTTTGCGCAGGATTTTCCAGTCCTGGCTGAACACCATCAGGCCGCTGGCGTTGGCTTGCAGCGTGGAAATCGCTTCCAGGCGCAGGAAGTGCCCCTTGAGCGGACGTCGGCCGATGCTGTGGTCGGCGGATAACGTAGCGGGTGTGATCAACGCCAAGGCGCTTTCAGGGGCCATGCCCGCCGGCGCGTTGAACAGAAGGGTGACGGATTCAGGCGTATCGGCTTTCGCTTCCGCATTCAGTACCACGGTCTGATTTTCGACCTTGAACTGCGGCTCGTCGACGACAACGCCGTCCACCGTGACCCAGCCGCCTTCGATGAACAGCTCGGCTTCGCGACGGGAGCAGCCGACCAGCTCGATCAGGCGTTTGGAAAGGCGAATGGGGTCAGTCATGAGAAAAGCCGTAACAAAATGGAAAGGCGCCTATTGTACCCGCGCAGGCACCGTTAATCGCGGCCACATTGAAATTGGCGGGTGAATAAGCCTCCACTCCATGGATTTTTCCGGGAGCGACGCAGGTCTGCTCTGTATTCCTACATTGTCTGGAGCGAATTCATGACCAAATGGCTACCCGCATTGCTGATGACTGTCAGCCTGCCGCTGCTCGCTGCGCAAACCCCGTCCTACGGCCCGCAGCTGGAAGGCTTTCAGTATCCGTTCCCGGCACAGAATTTCAGTTTCGAATCACAGGGCGCGCCGGTGCAGATGGGGTACATGGACATCAAGCCAGCCGGGCCTGCCAATGGTCGTAGCGTCGTGTTGCTGCACGGCAAGAACTTTTGCGGCGCCACGTGGGAAGGCACCATCAAGGCGCTGACGGGCGCGGGCTATCGGGTGGTCGCGCCGGATCAGATTGGCTTCTGCCGCTCCAGCAAACCGGCGGACTACACATACACTTTCGAGCAACTGGCGCAGAACACCAGAGCGCTGCTGACCCAACTGGGCATCGATCACGTCACCGTGGTCGGGCATTCCATGGGCGGCATGCTGGCGACCCGCTTTGCGCTGATGTACCCCGAGCAAGTGGATCAACTGCTGCTGGTCAACCCGATCGGTCTGGAGGACTGGAAAGCCAAAGGCGTGCCGGATCGCAGTTTCGATGACTGGTATGCCCGGGAGCTGAAGACCAGCGCCGAGAGCATTCGCAAGTATCAGCAGTCAACGTATTACGCCAATGAATGGCGGCCCGAGTTCGATCATTGGGTCAACATGCAGGCCGGCATGTTCACCGGCAAAGGCAAGGAGGAGGTCGCCCGGGCGTCCGCGCAGACCTACGGGATGATCTTCAATCAGCCGGTGTTCTACGACTTCGAGAAACTCAAGATGCCCACCGTGTTGCTCATCGGGCAAAAGGACAACACCGCCATTGCCAAGGACGCGGCGCCCGAGGCCCTTCGCAAGACGCTGGGCAATTACCCGGAGCTGGGCAAGGCGGCCGCCAAACGCATTCCGCAGGCGACACTGGTGGAGTTCGCAGGTCTGGGGCATGCGCCGCAGATTCAGGACCCGCAGCAATTCAACAAGGTGCTGCTGGAAAGTCTGAAGCGCTGATGCAGACCAGCACATGCAATCTGTAGGAGCCGGCTTGCTGGCGAATGCGTTGTGTCAGGCGCTGCCGGGCGCCGACGGATTGGCTTCGCCAGCAAGCCGGCTCCTACAGTCCGAACCTCTCTCTGACCCGGTTCAGGCGTCACGGCCCGATTTCACCCGCATCCGCAATATCGGATGCGGTCGGCCGAGCCCGTCCAGCTCGGTCCTCCCCACCACTTCAAAACCCTGTTTTTCATAAAAGCCCAACGCCTGACCATTTTGTTCGTTCACGTCCAGCTCGGTGATGTGGAAATGCTCGATCGCGTAGTCCAGCAGCCGCTTGCCCAGGCCCATGCCACGGTGGTCAGGGGCGATGAAAAGCATTTCGAGTTTGCCCGGCGTAGTACCGGCGAAACCGGTGATGCGCAGGTGCGAGTCGCGGCTGCAGAACAGGTTCACGGCACCCAGGTATTGGGTTTCCAGCAGATGCCGGAGCAGCGTGATGTAGTTCTCGGACAGGAAGTCATGGGTCGCGCGCACGGAGGCTTCCCAGACCCGGGTGAGTTCGGCGAAGTCGTGCTGCCTGGGCAGATAGATGACCGAGTGCCGGGTCATGTTGCCGCTGCTCCCTGGGTTGTGATCCTGATGTGGGGACGATAGCCAGAAAAAACAAACCCCGCCGTTTTACGGGCAGGGCTGTTGGAGGCGAAGCGGCTGTCGAGCCGGAGATTGAGCGTTAAATCGGCTCAGCCCACAGGTCGTACTCATCGGCATCCACCACGCGGCACATGACCTTGTCGCCCGGCTTGAAGTCGCGGTCACTTTCGACAAACACGTTGCCGTCGATCTCCGGCGCATCGAAGAACGAACGGCCGACGAAACCCTGCTCATCCACTTCGTCGATCAGCACTTCGATTTCCTTGCCGATCTTCATCTGCAGGCGCGCGGCGCTGATGGCTTGCTGGTGCGCCATGAAGCGGTCCCAGCGATCCTGCTTGATGTCGTCCGGAACGATCGGCGCATCCAGCAGATTCGCCGGCGCGCCTTCGACAGGGGAGTACTGGAAGCAACCGACGCGATCGAGCTGGGCTTCAGTCAGCCAGTCCAGCAGGTACTGGAAATCTTCTTCGGTTTCGCCCGGGAAGCCGACGATGAAGGTCGAGCGGATGATCAGGTCCGGGCACTGCTCGCGCCAGTTCTTGATGCGCGCCAGGGTCTTGTCTTCGAAGGCCGGGCGCTTCATCAGCTTGAGGATCTTCGGGCTGGCGTGCTGGAACGGGATGTCCAGGTACGGCAGGATCTTGCCCGCCGCCATCAGCGGGATAATCTCGTCGACGTGCGGGTATGGGTAAACGTAGTGCAGGCGTACCCACACACCCAGCGAACTCAGTGCCTGGCACAGCTCGGTCATGCGCGTGCGGACCGGCTGACCGTTCCAGAAACCGGTGCGGTACTTGATGTCGACGCCGTAGGCGCTGGTGTCCTGGGAAATTACCAGCAGCTCTTTTACGCCGGCCTTGACCAGTCGCTGGGCTTCGTCGAGCACGTCGCCAATCGGGCGGCTGACCAGCTTGCCGCGCATGGAGGGGATGATGCAGAAGCTGCAGCTGTGATTGCACCCTTCGGAAATCTTCAGGTACGCGTAATGACGGGGCGTCAGCTTGACCCCTTGCGGCGGTACCAGATCGATCAGCGGGTTGTGATCGAGCTTAGGCGGCGCGGCGTCATGGACGGCATTGACCACTTGCTCGTACTGCTGCGGACCGGTGACGGCCAGCACGCTCGGGTGCACGCTGCGAATCACGCTTTCGTCCACGCCCATGCAGCCGGTGACGATCACTTTGCCGTTTTCGGCCAGCGCCTCGCCAATCGTCTCGAGGGACTCAGCCTTGGCGCTGTCGATGAAACCGCAGGTGTTGACCACGACCACGTCAGCGTCCTGGTAGGTCGGAACGACCTGATAGCCTTCCATGCGCAGCTGGGTCAGGATGCGCTCGGAATCGACCAGAGCCTTCGGGCAACCGAGGCTGACAAAGCCGACCTTGGGGGCGGCAGACGTGGTGACGGTGGACATTGACTAACCTCGGCGTAGGATGCCCGGCGAATAGCCGGGCATTGACTGGGCGCTTGGGGCGCCTCTGATCAAAAAGTGCGCAATTCTAGCGGCGCGTCTAACGATTGACCAGTGTTATACAGAGAATTACGACGAGTGCTGCGCTATGCTTCGCGGCGTTACGCCCGGCACCTCAAGTGGGCCGGGCGCATCGGAATTTACCGGTGCGGCGTGGGTCAATCCGACAACGCCGGATCGCGGTGCTCGAGTCATGGTTTCAGGAGTCGTAAATGGGTCACGCAACGAGTCAGGCAGAGGTCGGGCATTCTTCGGCGAAACCGTTGAGTCTGTTGGTGGGTGCGGTGGGTGTCGCCTATGGCGACATCGGTACTAGCCCGCTGTACACCATTAAAGAAGTGTTCGTCGGCGGCTATGGCGTGCAAGCCGGCCATGACGCCGTACTGGGCATTCTGTCGCTGATCTTCTGGTCACTGATCTGGGTGGTCTCCTTCAAATATATGGCCTTGGTGCTGCGTGCCGACAATGACGGCGAAGGCGGCATCATGGCGCTGATGGCGTTGGCGCGCAGGGCGTCGGCCAATTACCCGAGGCTGCAGGCGAGCATGATCGTCTTCGGCCTGTTCGGCGCGGCGCTGTTTTACGGCGATAGCATGATCACCCCGGCGATTTCGGTGCTGTCGGCGGTCGAGGGCATGGAACTGGCCTTTGACGGACTGGAACACTGGGTGGTGCCGATCGCGTTAGTCGTGCTGGTGGCGCTGTTTCTGATTCAGCGTCACGGCACTGCGCGGATCGGCGTGATGTTCGGCCCGATCATGGTGCTGTGGTTCGTGACCCTCGGGGTACTCGGCGTTCACGGTATCCTCCAGCAGCCGGAAGTGCTGCATGCCGTCAACCCGGTGTGGGCGGTTCGCTTCTTTATTGATCATCCCGGCATTGGCGTTTCGGTCCTCGGCGCTGTGGTGCTCGCACTGACCGGTGCCGAGGCGCTGTACGCGGACATGGGCCACTTCGGTCGCAAGCCGATCTCCCGCGCCTGGTTCGCCCTGGTCTTGCCGGCGCTGGTGCTGAACTACTTCGGGCAAGGCGCCTTGGTCATCCAGGACCCTGAAGCGGTGCGCAACCCGTTCTACCTGCTGGCGCCAAGCTGGGCGCTGTTACCGTTGATCGCCTTGTCGACGCTGGCGACCATTATTGCTTCGCAGGCGGTGATCTCCGGGGCGTTCTCGATGACGCTGCAGGCGATTCAGCTCGGCTACATCCCGCGCGTGCACATCCAGCACACCTCCAGTGACGCCCAGGGGCAGATCTACATTGGCGCGGTGAACTGGGCGTTGATGGTCGGGGTGATCCTGCTGGTACTGGGCTTTGAGTCTTCCGGCGCGCTGGCCTCGGCTTACGGCGTAGCGGTGACCGGCACGATGCTCTGCACGACGATTCTGGTGGCGTCGGTCATGCTGCTGGCCTGGAAATGGCCGCCGCTGATCGCGGTGCCCATTTTGGTCGGATGCCTATTCGTGGATGGCATGTTCTTCGCGGCGAACGTGCCAAAAGTCATTCAGGGCGGGGCGTTCCCCTTCCTGGCGGGCATCGTGCTGTTCATCCTGATGACCACCTGGAAGCGCGGCAAGCAGCTGCTGGTGGACCGCATCGATGAAGGCGGCCTGCCGCTGCCGATCTTCATCAGCAGTATTCGCGTGCAGCCGCCCCATCGTGTTCAGGGCACGGCAGTGTTTCTCACGGCCCGTGCGGATGCCGTTCCCCACGCGTTGTTGCATAACCTGCTGCACAACCAGGTGCTGCACGAGCAGGTGGTGTTGCTGACCGTTGTGTACGAAGACACCCCGCGCGTGCCGACGGCCCAGCGCTTCGAGGTCGAGGCGTTTGGCGAGGGGTTCTATCGCGTGATCCTGCATTTCGGTTTTATCGACGAGCCTGATGTGCCAGCCGCCCTGAGCCTGTGCCACCTGAAGGAGCTGGACTTCAGTCCGATGCGCACGACCTACTTCCTCAGCCGCGAAACCGTGGTCTCGTCGAAACTGGTGGGCATGGCCCGCTGGCGCGAGGGTCTGTTCTCGTTCATGTTGAAGAACGCCAATGGCAATCTGCGTTTCTTCAAGCTGCCGTTCAATCGAGTGATTGAGCTGGGCACGCAGGTGGAGATGTAAGCGGCGTCTGGGCTCAGTGGGACCGGCTTTAGTCGGGAAAGCGTTTGGTGTCGCGCCGTAAGATTGATGGCGTATGCACCGGCCTCTTCCCGGCTGAAGCCGGTCCTAAAAAGGTTGACTTCACGTCAACTTATACCCAAAACAAAAAAATCCCCGCAATCGCAAGAGAGCGGGGATTTTTTATGGCCGGGTGATTACTCGGCAGCGGGCTCTTTGCCTTTCCACTTGTCGATCACTGCACTCAGGCGCTTGGCCAGGGCAGGGTAGTCTTCGTCGAAGTGATGGCCGCCGGGCAGCTGCATCTTCTCGCCAGGTGCTGTGGTTTCCGTGCAGCCGCTTTCATCCTTCTCCTCGATGCCGTAGACGCACAGCACCTTGTCGCCGGGGAGCTTGGCCATTTCAGGCCCTGTCGCGGCTTCTTTACCGGCGGCGCCGAGCCAGCCTTCAACGGCAATCTCGAAGCTGCCAGTGCGGGCGAAGGCGAGCAGGATGATGCCGTCGACCCGCGCCTTGTCTTCTTCCAGCAAGCGGTTGTAGATCGCGGGTAGTACGTCGGCTCCGAAGGAGTAGCCGGCAAGCACAAAGTGCTTGGCGCCCCATTTCTGGCGGTAATGGGCCATCAGCTCGCTCAGGTCAGCGGCTGTTTGCTCAGGCGATTTGTGCTCCCAGTAATAACGCAGGGTGTCGATGCCGACGACCGGGTAGCCGCCCATTTTCGCCATGTCGCCTGCTACGTCTTTGTCGAGGTCGCGCCAGCCGCCGTCGCCGGACAGGAACAGCGTCACCGTGTCGGAGGGCTGCGAAGACGGCACCTCAACCACCGGAATGTTCAGGCCGCCGTTGTCGTCACCCCCGATCAGGCGACGGCGCACTTCGTTGTTCAGCACCTGGGGGTACTTGATGTCGTAGTCGCTGATGCTGGTTTCGGTGTTGGGTGCGTCACGGACCAGCGTGGCGCTTTCGTCGTCGGGGCCGTCGTTCCAGGCGACCGTCCACTTGCCGTGGGCGGCGGCTTTCGGCACCGGCTCGGTGCAGCCCGGCTGATCGCGGACGAAGCCGACCGAGATGGCCCGGGCGTTGTCATTGCTTTGACCGGCCAGCCAGCGCCAGGCCAGGGAAGCACCAGGTCCGACGCCGGCAACCAGATCAGGTGCGCCGTCGAGCTTCTGCAGCGCGGCATTGAAGGTCTTCGCCTGAAGCTGGCAATCGTCCTTCGGCAGCGTCACTTGGATCACGCGAGCGGAGGCGTCGTAGCTCAGGGCGAGCAGTTGCTTCTCGGTCAGTGATTCTTCAGTGGTAACGGCCAGCGCGACCTGGGTTTTCACCTTGGTCGAGGGCACCACACGGATTAGCGCAGAGCCGTCATCCAGGGTGATGTGTTCAAGGGCCGGTTGCGCGGCGGGGCGGTTCCACAGCCAGAAACCCAATGCCACCACCAGAATTACCAGGGCTGCGAGCAAAAAGCGCCAGTAGCGTTGAATCATCAGCGTTTCACCAATCCAGTCAGGCCGCCCGCGATCAGGGCGGCGGTATCTGCCAGTGCCACGAGCGGATCAAGTCCTGCGGGCACGGCCATGTAACGAGGTTCCCAGTCAGGCTGGAATTTGTCTTTGAAACGACGCAGCCCCTGGAAGTTGTAGAGCTGTTCGCCACGGCTGAACACCATCGAACCCAGGCGCTGGGTCAGAGGCGCGCCACGCCGCGGTTGCAGCCCGGACAACGGCACCATGCCGAGGCTGAAGCGGGCGTAACCTTCTTTTTTGTAATGCAGGATCAGCCCGACCATCATGAATTCCATGGTCAGCTTCGGCGCTTCCGGGTGCGAGCGCATCAGGTCCAGGCTCGCCAGGTCATTGCGCGAGGTCTCCAGCAAATTGGAGAACGCGACCGGCTTGCCCTGGAAATGGACGATGGCGATGCGGAAATGCTTGAGGTAATCCAGGCTGAAACGGCCCAGCGAGAACCCTTTTTCGCGCACGTTCTTGCCCATCAGCCATGCATCGGAAATCACTTTGAGCTCGTCCATGGGCGCTTGACCCACTTCGTAGATTTCCAGCGAAAGACCGTCGCGCCCACCCCGATTCCAGGTGTAGCGCAGGTCTTTCATTTCCTTGCCCTTGGCTTCGATGTCGAACTTGTGCAGATCGACCCGGGCTTCTTCGCCCAGCTTGATCGCGGTCAGGCCGATGTCCATGTAGAACGGCAGGTTCTCGGCACGCACCTGATAGAACACGGGGCGTGCATGGTGAACGTCGCACAGATCGCGGAACTGCCAGATCAGCTCGGCCCGTTGCTGGGTCGGGCCAATCGGGTCGTACAGCGCAACCAGGCTGCGGCCTCGATGGGCGTACATCAGAAAGGCGTTGCCGTCCGGGTGCATCAGCACGGCTTTGTCGCCGGTCAGGACCAGGCCGCCGTCGGGCTGGCTGGACGCTTTGATGATCTCGGCGGCTTTGGCAAGCTGCGCCTCGTCGGGCAAGTTGATCACCGGGCGGGCGGTGCGCAGCAGCCAGGTCAGCGAGACGATCAGCAGCAACACCGCGCTGCCCAGTGCCGAACGCAGGCCACGAGGGGCGTCTGCGTCAAGCGTGAATTGCCACCACAGCTGATGGCTGTAGGGCACGTCCTGATAGGCGAACAGCAGCAGCCAGACCGACGCACCCAGTACGCAAACACTGGCAACCAGATACAGCGGCGAAAACGGCAGTTCCAGCAAGCGACTCGGGCGGTAGAACGAGCGCCGGAAGATCGCCAGCAAGCACGCGGTCAGCAGCAGCAGGCTCGCTTCTTCCCAGTCGAAACCCTTGAGAATCGACAGGATGGAGCCCACAAACAGCAGGATCGTGGTCAGCATCCACGCAGCTGAAAGACGACGGCGCAGTCCCTGGGCGAGCAACAGGCACAGCACGCCAATCAGGCTGGCGCCAAAGTGCGAAGCGTCGATCAATCGATGGGGAATGAGGAACCCGAGACTCTCCAGACGGGTGTCGATCTCGGGCGTGGAGCCGGAAAACAGCAGCACCACCCCGGAGAGAAATACCAGCAATGCCAGAATCGGCGCGCCGAGGCCGGATGCAACGCGCATGGCCTGCTGCGCAAACAGCAATCGCTTGGCCTCGCTGTAAAGCAGCACCAGACACGCGATCAGCAGCGGCATCACCACGTAGATCAGTCGGTACAGCAGCAGCGCGGCAGCCAATGGTGCAGCGCCCAGTTCGTCGGCAAATGCGGCGAGCAGAATGGCCTCAAAGACGCCGACCCCACCGGGCACGTGACTGAGAACGCCGGCGGCCAGGGCCAGCAGGTAAACCAGCAGGAACGCGCCGTAGGGCGGGGCAGAGGGCAGCAACAGATACAGGACGGCGGCAGCGGCAGCGACGTCCAGCGCAGTGATCACCAGTTGCATCAGGGTCAGGCGCACGCCAGGCAGACGCAGCGTGCGGCGTCCGGCGCGGACCAGCAGGTTATGCGGGATCGTCTGTTCCGGCAGGCGGCGGCGATAGATGGCATAACCCAGGATTGCGCTGATCGCCAGCACCGCGACCGCGACGGTTGCCAGTACCGGCACCGATACATGCAGCGCCAGCGAGGCTGCGGGCAGGTCGCTCAAGGTCGCGAGCGCAGCCAGAGGGGGAAGTGCGCAGCCCAATGACAGACTGGCAAACAGGGTCATATGGGCAACTTCGCCCGCACCCAGTCCCAATCGCGAGTAGAGACGGTAACGAACCGAGCCGCCGGACAGCATCGACAGACCTACGGCGTTGCCGATGGCGAACGCGCAAAAGCCGCCCATGATCAGCGACTTCGGTGGCAGATCGACATTGGCGTAGCGACTGGCGGACCACTCGTAGCCCAGCAGAATCACGAAACCGATGGCTGTTGCCAGCACTGCGCCAGCCAGAGAAGGCAGCGGCACACTGAGCAGCGAATCCTGCAGAGCGTAGATGTCCAGCTCGGTCAGCATGTGCCGACAGGCGATCAGGGCGACGGCGAACAGAAGTATGGTGACGCCCAACCCGATGGGTTGGCGGTACTTGCTCACCAGTTCGCGTAGACGCAGTCGTTTCGGGGGAGCCGGAGGATGCTCCGTCACTGCTTCATTTGTGTCGGACGGGTTGGCGCGCATCAATCACTCCTTGGATCGTGCGCGACAGGATGGAGGTATACAGCCAAGTTACCAATCCCTACGCAAAAAATAATTCAGGATGTTAGCGTTTCAACGTCTAACGGGCGAATACCACGGATACGTATCAGTGACCGTTCAGTCTAGGTTCAGTCGCTGGCCAGCGTATCGGCAGGGGAGATCAAAACTATTGCTCCCGGCAACATACAGTAACAAGACCTCTCGGATGAACGCACCCCCGGTAATGGGATGTGACAAGGATTCAGGCTCGCTGTTCGTGAGCTTTCAGCGAGGCAAAAAAAAGGCCACTCTTTCGAGTAGCCTTTTTAGATGTTGGTTGCGGGAGCCGGATTTGAACCGACGACCTTCGGGTTATGAGCCCGACGAGCTACCAGACTGCTCCATCCCGCGTCTGTGTGGCGGCATTCTACAGTCGAACGACGCAGTGTCAACCTTTAATGCCAGAGATCGACAAAATAACCCCATCGAGAGCGCTGGCGTGCCTAAGTGGCGGTTGGAAAAGGCTTTTATCGCAATCCGCGCCTTACGGCAGGCCGCCATCATCCACGGGCCTGGTTTCATTTAAATGAACAGGTGAGGGGGGAAATAGCGGTGAGAGCGGGCTTGCCCAAATGACGGCCACAAAAAAGGCCACTCTTTCGAGTAGCCTTTTTTGATGTTTGGTTGCGGGAGCCGGATTTGAACCGACGACCTTCGGGTTATGAGCCCGACGAGCTACCAGACTGCTCCATCCCGCGTCTGTGTGGCGGCATTCTACAGAGGATCGCCGGGCTGTCAAGCAATCGGCAGAAAAAAAGGCTGTTTCTTCAATCGGTTAGCGTTGGACGTATCGCGGACGGCCATGGCGCGTCTCGCTTTCGGGCTTTCAGGGGCGGTTTCGCGGAGTCGCATGGCCGTAGGGAACGAGGCTTATTCAGTGTCAGAAAGTCGCGTGAATGAGATACTGCACGACCGTTTTCCTACGACCCCATGTGATGCCGCAGCGCAAAATCATCCATATCGACTGTGATTGCTTCTACGCCGCCATTGAGATGCGCGACGATCCGCGTCTGGCCGGCAAACCGTTGGCAGTCGGCGGGTCGGCAGAGCGACGGGGTGTGATCGCCACCTGCAACTATGAGGCCCGGGCCTACGGCATCCGCTCGGCGATGTCATCCCGGCATGCGCTGACACTGTGCCCGGACCTCACCATCGTCAAACCGAGAATGGATGCCTATAAAGAAGCATCGAAAGAGATCCAGACGATCTTCCGCGACTACACCGACCTGATCGAGCCGCTGTCGCTGGATGAGGCTTATCTGGATGTGACGGAATGCGAACACTTTGCCGGCAGTGCGACCCGCATCGCCCAGGACATTCGCCGGCGGGTCTCCAATCAGCTGCACATTACTGTTTCCGCCGGCGTGGCCCCGAACAAGTTTCTGGCCAAGATCGCCAGCGACTGGAAAAAGCCCAACGGGCTGTTCGTGATCACACCTGATCAGATCGAAGACTTTGTCTCCCAGCTGCCGGTGTCCAAATTGCACGGCGTCGGCAAAGTGACCGCCGATAAGCTTGGCCGCCTCGGCATTGTCACCTGCACCGATTTGCGTGGCTGGAGCAAGCTGTCGCTGGTGCGGGAATTTGGCTCGTTCGGCGAGCGGCTGTGGAACCTGGCCCATGGTGTCGATGAGCGGCCCGTGCAAAACGACAATCGACGCCAGTCGGTCAGTGTCGAAAACACATACGACACAGATCTGCCGGACCTGGCCAGTTGCTTATTGATGCTGCCGGCATTGCTGGAAACGTTGAATGACCGCATCGCACGGATCGACAGTCTTTACCGCCCCGGCAAGCCGTTCGTGAAGGTCAAGTTCCACGACTTCACCCAGACGACGCTGGAGCAGGCGGGGAAAGGGCGGGACCTGGGCAGTTACGAGCAACTGCTGACCCAGGCCTTCGCACGCGGCGGCAAGCCGGTGCGATTGCTGGGGATCGGTGTGCGTCTGCATGACCTTCGGGCTGCCCATGAGCAGCTGGAGTTGTTCAGCTAAGGCGAGTTCAGGCCAGGCTATTCACTGCCCGGTGGCACCGCGACCAATCGACCGGCGTCTTTTGCCAGTGACCGAAGGAATTCGTGCTGCAACTGCGGATCGTTGCGGGTCAGCTCGATCAATGACTGTTCCAGCTCACTGGCTTCTTCTTCAAGGCCCAGCTCGGACAGGCGCTTGACGCGGTGTACCCACTGGCTGACTTCGTCATCTTCCAGATCGTCATAGATCAGATCGTGGGCTTCAATCAGCTTGCCGCGCAGTGATTTGCTCAGCGGCAACGTGGCGGTTGCCTGAACGTTGCTCTGGTCATCCTGCACTTTGATGTTCAGTTGCGTGACATAACTGAGGTTTTGCTCGGCAAACGGGCTGTCCAGCAGATTCACCCGGAGCACGCCGTTGCGGTCTGTATTCAGCTCGTGGGTCTCTTTGCCCGCAGTGACTTCAACCGGCGCTTCACTCCAGGGCAGGCTCGAATGCTCGACCCGGTGATCAAGCTGTACTTCGTCGATACCGGCCAGATTCTGTTGAGCGCGACCATGGGAGGGGGCGTTCATGAATGGGTTGACGCCCGCGATCCCGTAAGTGAGCCAGTCCTTGGTGACGCTGTCGGGCAGACTGCCAAACGTCAGCACGTTGACCACATTGGCGCCGATGCCCGCGACGATGGCCACGGCGCCCAGGGGGATTTCATAGACTTCCCGCCACGGTTGATACGGCGTGTATCGATCGTAGTGCCGGGTGACTTCAAATTCGGTAATGTCGAAGGTTTTCAGCTCGTGGATGCGTATCCGGCGCTGGGGCAATTCCAGCGTCTTGGGTTCGCCCAGGTCGACCTGAAAGCTGTGGTCGAGCAATTTGCGCTCGACACGTTCTTCATGCTCGCTGCGTTGAGACAGATGGTTGGCGCAGCCGCCGAGTAACAGGCTGGTGCACAACACAGCGCCTGCGAGACGTGAGGGATTTCGCTTGAACATGAGATCTCTAGTGCAGGTAAGGCGCATCGCAGAGGCGTGGCGGATGAAAGCGCGCCTGCACAATCGCAGGCGCGCCATCCGGTCAGCGCTTGATCCGGTCCTTGATGAAAGACAACACCTCGGCAACAGGCAGGGCCTGCGCTTCGGCTTCGGTGCGGCTTTTGTATTCGAGGTTGCCTTCGGCAAGCCCACGGTCACTGACCACGATGCGATGCGGAATGCCGATCAGTTCCATGTCGGCGAACTTGATCCCCGGGCTGGTCTTCTTGTCGCGGTCATCCAGCAACACTTCGAAGCCCGCAGCGGTCAGTTCGGCGTACAGCTTGTCGGTCGCCTCTTTAACGGCATCGGTTTCGTAGCGCAGCGGCACGAGGGCGATCTGGAAAGGCGCGAGCGCGTCGCTCCAGATGATGCCGTTTGCGTCATTGTTCTGCTCGATCGCGGCAGCCACGACGCGCGACACACCAATGCCGTAGCAGCCCATGGTCAGTGTGACCGGCTTGCCATTCTCGCCCAGTACCTGGCACTTCATCGCGTCGCTGTACTTGGTGCCCAGCTGGAAGATGTGACCGACTTCGATGCCGCGCTTGATGATCACGTTGCCCTGACCATCCGGGCTTGGGTCGCCAGCGACGACGTTACGCAGGTCAGCGACGGTCGGAACCGGCAGATCGCGCTCCCAGTTGACGCCGAAGTAGTGCTTGTCATCGATGTTCGCGCCAATGCCGAAGTCGCTCATCAGCTCGACTGAGCGGTCGATGATGCACGGCAGCGGCAGATTCAGCGGGCCGAGGGAACCCGCGCCGGCGCCAATGGCGTCACGCAGTTCGGCTTCGGAGGCCATGACCAGCGGACTGGCGACCTGCTCCAGATTGGACGCCTTGATTTCGTTGAGCTCGTGATCGCCACGGATGATCAGCGCAATCAGCTTGCCTTCTTCAGCGGCATGGACAACCAGCGTTTTGACGGTCTTTTCGATCGGCAGATTGAATTGCTCGACCAGGGCCGCGATGGTCTTGGTGTCAGGGGTGTCGACCAGGCGCAGTTCTTCAGTCGGCGCCGGACGGCTGGCCTCGCGCGGTATGGCTTCGGCTTTCTCGATATTCGCGGCGTAGTTGGAGGTGTCGCTGAACACGATGTCGTCTTCGCCGGACTCGGCGAGTACATGGAACTCATGGGAGCCCGCACCACCAATGGAACCGTTGTCAGCCACCACTGGGCGGAAGTTCAGGCCCAGGCGGATGAACACGTTGCAGTACGCCTGATGCATACGGTCGTAGGTTTCCTGGAGGGAATCCTGGGTCGCATGGAAGGAGTAGGCGTCCTTCATGATGAATTCGCGTCCGCGCATCAAGCCGAAGCGCGGACGGATTTCGTCACGGAATTTGGTCTGGATCTGGTACATGTTGATGGGCAGCTGTTTATAGCTGTTGAGTTCGTTGCGGGCCAGATCGGTGATGACTTCTTCGTGGGTCGGGCCCGCGCAGAAATCACGATCGTGACGGTCTTTCAGGCGCAACAGCTCAGGGCCGTACTGTTCCCAGCGGCCGGACTCCTGCCAGAGCTCCGCCGGCTGGATGCCCGGCATCAACACTTCCAGCGCGCCCGCTGCGTTCATCTCTTCACGAACCACCGCTTCGACCTTGCGCAATACCCGCAGGCCCATGGGGAGCCAGGTGTAGAGACCGGAGGCAAGTTTGCGAATCATGCCGGCACGAAGCATCAGCTGATGGCTGATCACGACCGCATCGGATGGCGTTTCTTTCTGTGTGGCGAGCAAATATTGACTGGTACGCATGGTCGGCCGTTGTCGGTTGCGGTGACTGGGAAATGACCCGGCATTGTACGGTGGTGATATCGCTGAGTACAGGCCGGGCGGGCGCTGGGAGGGGAGGGATTGTCAGTCGTACGCCCATGAAAAAGCCCGGCGCGAAGGCCGGGCTTTTCGTTGACGAGTGTCAGACAGTGCGATTACAGGACCGAAATCGGGTAGTCGACGATCAGACGGAACTCGTTGATATCGCCTTCGCCTTCGTCGCTGTTGGCGCGGTGCCACGCTTGGCGAATACGGAACGACAGGTCTTTGGCCGGGCCGGCTTGAACAACGTACTTGGCCTCGACGTTGGTTTCGTGGTGGCTGCCATCAGCGCCATACTGGTTTGCATAAAACGTGTTGTTACCGCGAGTACCGTCGATGTTGGTACCGCTGACGTAACGTGCCATGAAGCTTAAGCCGGGGGTGCCGTAGGGGGCCATGTTCAAGTCATAGCGACCTTGCCACGATCTTTCGCCAGGCGCGTTAAAGTCGGAGTATTGAATCGAGTTCGCTAGGAAGATCGAGTCGCCGCCCTTGTTGTTGTCGCCGATACCGATGTAGTCGAACGGCGTGTTGCCGTTAACTTTCTGGAATGCCAGTGTCAGTGTATGGGCAGCGAGGAAGGAGTAAGCAGCCGAACCCGACCATGCGGTGTTGTTGATGGTGCCAGCTTTGGCGCTGCCAGTATCTTTGGTGTTGTAGATGTTGAAGTCGAAGGCCAAGGCCTGGTCGTCAGTCAACGGCAGTGCATAGTTGATGTTGCCGTAGTACTGGTTCCACACGTCTTCCAATTTGGCGTAGTAGAAACCGACGCCCAAGTTGTCAGTGACGGAATATTTACCGCCGCCGAAGTCAGCAGACCGAGCCTGCACGTTGGCGTATTGAGCAAAGATTGAACCATCGTGGCTGGTGTCGTTCTGGCTGGTGCCCGAGTAGTAGTGACCGGCTTCGACATCCAGACCCTTGATCTCGCTGCTCTGCAGGCTCAGGCCGCTCGCAGTTTGTGGCAATAGGCGCGAGCCACCCACCGCAAATACCGGGTTCTGAGGTTGCATGTCACCGATTTTCAGTTCAGTTTTCGAAACCCGGAACTTGACGGCGCCACCGGCTTTACCAAAGCTATCGTGGTTGTCGCGGAAGCCGTCGGAATTTGGTGTGGTGTCCAGCGTCAGGTTGCCGGAGCCCGAATGCTTGTCGTCGCCGCTGAGTTTGAAGCCAGCATAGCCGAAGGCGTCAACACCTACGCCAATCAGGCCCTGGGTGTAACCCGAGGTGTAGTTACCCCAGAAACCTTGAGTCCAGTCGCGTTGGTCTTTGCGGTTTTCGTTGTGCAGGATGTGACGGTTGAAATAGTAGTTACGAGCCTTAACGTCGAGCTTGCTCCCCTCTACAAAACCAGTTGCTTCGGACTGATCGCTTACGAATGCCGCAGCCGATGCCAATTGTGTGCTGGCTGCAGTAACGGCCAGTGCGATTGCGCTCCACTTCATCACTCTCATCGTGACTTTGCTCCTTTGGTTTTTAAGAAGAGTACTGCCGTCCACCTGTTTTTTTATCTGGCCGGCTTCTTTCTTTTTGGTGTCGGCGAAAATTACAGCACGCTGACATTATTGGCGATAGTTACGAACCTACCGTTGCAGTTTCTTTACGGCCTTGTCGCCGCCTGCGCTGTCCGTGTCGCTCCTGAACAGCTCCTTATTCCTAAATCGTGACAGCGCCCGGTCATTTTGACGGCTGGATTCATTGACACCCTCATCGAATCCAGTCATCCCGGTTGAATCGCGCTCCATTCCTTCGCTCCCGCTTGTCTCTCGACACGCTCGTCTTCAGCTTGTGTGTGACAAAGCAACAACCGTGCACAAAATTTCGACGAACATGAAAAAAATGTCGAAAGCGCGGTAAAAGCATACGATGTAGGCTCCAACCTGCTGAATCATAAAGATAAAAATATTTTAGATAGCCTGCTTTGCAACCGCAGGTTTCTTGAGAGTAGCGCGCGCTAATGTCACTGACGTTACCTGTTACCCACAAGAAGTGGGTAAATCGCGGATAGCTGTCACATATTCGCGCCTCATCTGAGTCTTTTTGGTGCGTCGTCCATCACAATTGCCTGCGTTTGGTTCTTCCCGGACGGATTCCGCGAGCTACCGGGCTTCATGACCACAGCGCCACGCCTGAACGCTGTCCGTGAGGCCCGGCTTGACTGGCATCGCTCGCGATGTGGGGCACGGTTTTGAGCGGCAGTGATGTTGCCCTGAGCTGCTTCATGAAAGTGCGAGGCGGTTTTTTTCGCGCATTCCTGGTGCAAGGCGCATGTGTAGTGGTCGCCGATCAACACCCGATCCGCAAAATGCCCAGAACCGCAGCGCTGGATGAATCGTCCGGAATTCGCGAGTATCCTTCCCGCTACCCAGGGCATCTTTATCGGGCCAGTCAGCCGGCTCAATCAATCCAATTCGCGATCAGGAGTCTTTACGTGTTTGTTCTAGATCCGCGCTTGCTGCAAGACACACTACCCATCGGCGACTTCCCGCTGTGCACGCTGCTGCTGTCCAATGATTCAAATTACCCATGGTTCATTCTGGTGCCGAAGCGTCCGGATATCAGTGAAGTGTTCCAACTGTCCGAAGCGGAGCAGGCGCAGTTGTGGAAGGAAACCACCTACCTCTCGTCCGTGCTTGATCGCGCGTTTCAGGCCGACAAGATGAACGTCGCTGCGCTGGGTAATGTGGTCAGTCAGCTGCACATGCACGTCATTGTTCGCCGTGTTGGCGACGCGGCCTGGCCAGCCCCGGTGTGGGGCAAACATCCCGCCAAGCCTTACTCGACGGAGGAGGTTGCGCGGATCGTTGCGCAACTCAAGCCCGAACTGACCGAAGCATTCACATTTAAGGAGGACTGACCATGGATCTCGAGTCGCGTGTCATGGAGCTGGAAAGTCGACTGGCCTTTCAGGACGATACGATTCAGGCCCTCAACGACGTATTGGTCGCCCAGCAGCGCAGTCTTGATCGTCTGGAGTTACAGATCGCCGCCCTGATCAAGCGTCAGGAGGAGATGGGCGGGCAGGGCGACGGCTTCGCTGAAGACTCGCGTCCCCCTCACTATTAAGGGAACGAGAGCCAAGGGCAGGAATTTCAACCAAAAAAAACCGCGCTGGTGAGCGCGGTTTTTTTATGCGGCAACGTTAACGGCGCGGGAGCGCAGCGATGACGTCTTCCGCTTGCAGGCCTTTGTCGCGGTTCATCACCGAAAACTCGACGCGCTGGCCCTCGACCAGAACACGGTGGCCTTCACCGCGAATGGCGCGAAAATGCACGAAGATATCGTCGCCCGAATCACGGGAAATGAATCCGAAGCCTTTGGAGGTGTTGAACCACTTCACTGTGCCCGTATCGCGGTTGCCCAGATCCTGGGACTGCGCGGCAGGCGCAGGAGAGGAGCGGTAGAAGCTGACCGCCAGGTGCAACGCCACGGCAATGACGACAGCGAGCAGGCTGACCAGAACGGCCGGCTGGCCGGCAATGGTTTCAAGAGGAACGACCAGCGTGAGGATTTGAAGCACGACGGCGAGCACGAGCAAGCCGCTGACCAGATTTTGCAATTGATGACGTGGACCTTTGTTCCAGTATGGAATCACTGGCGCGAGCACCAGGTTGATGAGGCCGAAGAGCGCCAGATACAGCGCATCCGGTTGGGACAGGTAAGAAGACAGCGCTTCACTACGCAGGCTGGGGATGAAAGACAGCAGCAGGGCAGCTGCGCCCGTTAGCAGGTGGACTATTTTCAACATTTCGATGACTCACATTAAGATGGATCACAAGGAAATAGCGGGTGACCTTCGGTACGCTTCGAGAAAAAAGGGAGGCGTGATGCACGAGTGTCGGTCCTGCCTGTGCGCTGCCGCCGGACGGCACTTTGGCTGCAGCGCGTCTGTATTTAACAGCAAAGCCGAGAGCTACTCAAATCAAGCGCTTAGCGCGCGCACAGGCGTGTGATGGATGCGGTCTGCCGGTTTTTGTTGATTCCGATCAAACGCTCGTTCCAGAGCGGCGCGCATAAACAAACCGTCACGCCGATCGTGGCTATTAAAGGAAGCGGGTCTGACTGCGGCCGCTGTGGCTGGACTAATCCCGACAGATGGCTGCGCAGGGTCGATGGTCTTGATAGAGTGGTCTGCAGTCGTTTGAAAAAAACCATCATAGAAGAGGGCTGAACATGGCAATCGATATCGGCATCAGCGAAGAAGACCGCAAGTCCATCGTGGACGGTCTTTCCCGCCTGCTGGCAGACACCTACGTGTTGTATCTGAAAACCCATAACTTTCACTGGAACGTGACTGGCCCGGCTTTTCGTACGCTGCACCTGATGTTTGAAGAGCAATACAACGAGCTGGCGCTGGCGGTGGATCAAATCGCTGAACGGATCCGTGCGCTGGGCTTCCCGGCGCCGGGCACCTATTCGACCTATGCACGCTTGTCGTCGATCAAGGAAGAAGAGGGCGTGCCTGCGGCCGAGGACATGATTCGTTCGCTGGTTCAGGGTCAGGAAGCAGTCACCCGTACGGCCCGGGGTATCTTCCCGTTGCTGGACAAAGTGAGCGATGAGCCAACGGCGGACTTGCTGACCCAGCGCATGCAGGTGCATGAGAAAACGGCCTGGATGCTGCGCTCGATGCTGGAAGCTCAGTAATCAGAAGCTGATCAGTGAAAACAGGAGCGGGCCGCGTAAACAGGGTCCGCTCCGCATTGCTGTTACCCGCCGCGCACCACAATTCCCGCCCGAATCACCCTCTGCCTTTATCCTTCCACCCTGGCCTGCAAGGCTTACTTGCCCTCTTTTCGGGTCGCGCTGTCGTCAGCGATCGGGCTAAGCAGGATGAAATAAATCAGTAAAAAATACATATCTAATACCCCGAGAAAGCTGAGGGATGGGCCATTTTCTGGCTCTCGAAAATCACCCCTGCGCTGTGGTGATCTCCTACAGGTTCAGAGTGCTCCTTCTGCTGGTTGCGCCTCTTGGAATGCGGCTTGATAGACACCTCTTTTCAACTGATTGCGAAGGTGCCGATGCCATATCCGTAATCGCAACAAGGGGGACCTGCATGAACCTGAATACTGCCCGAGAGGGATGGGAGCCGACCCAGTGTCTTAACGCCCGGGGCGACCCGTTTATTGAAAATTTCAACATGAGCCTGGCCCAGCCACACTCCAGGTCGGTGAGGCTCAATGGGCTGGCCACATGCCTGCGACTTGAGGAGGTGTACTGGAATATTCTGTCGGAAATGGCACGATTCAACGATTGCTCCATCAATGCCGTGCTGTCCTATGTCGATCGCGAGGTTCACCTGCGTTATGGCGGCGTCAAGAACTTCAGCGGCCTGATCCGCGTCGTGTGCGTGGCGCACGTATTGAGTGCCGAGGGCCTGCGGTTGACGCCGGCCCCGACATGACCTGATTTCAGCAGGCCCGTTGCGGCGGGCCTGCATTCGCTGGCGGCACCGCGGCATCAAAGCCACGCGCCGACATCTTCTTGCCCGGTATCGGGCTGCGCGGCTGCACAGCGATGATTATCCCTATATAATCCCCCGCCTTACTGTGGAAGGCAGGAACTGACCGTCAGGTCGGACTGCATGCCAAAGCTTGCGCACCCTCGCACCGGCGACGGGCGAAAGCTCCATCGAATTCCGAATTACGAGAAGTGAACACACGATCATGATGCGCAGCCATTATTGCGGCCAACTGAACGAGAGCCTGGAAGGTCAGGAAATTACCCTTTGTGGATGGGTCCATCGCCGTCGCGACCACGGGGGGGTGATTTTCCTCGATATTCGCGATCGTGAAGGTCTGGCCCAGGTGGTTTTCGATCCGGATCGTGCTGACACCTTTGCCATCGCCGACCGTGTTCGCAGTGAATACGTTGTCAAGCTGACTGGTAAGGTGCGTGCGCGTCCTGCCGGCGCCGTCAACCCGAACATGGCGTCGGGCGCGATCGAAGTGCTGGGCTATGAGCTGGAAGTGCTCAACGAGTCGGAAACCCCGCCGTTCCCGCTCAACGAGTACTCCGACGTCGGCGAAGAAACCCGCCTGCGTTATCGCTTCATTGACCTGCGTCGTCCGGAGATGGCTGAAAAGCTGCGTCTTCGCTCGCGCATCACTTCCAGCATCCGTGGGTTCCTGGACGGCAACGGCTTCCTCGATGTCGAGACGCCGATCCTCACCCGCGCCACGCCGGAAGGCGCCCGTGATTACCTGGTGCCAAGCCGTACTCACCCGGGCAGTTTCTTTGCTCTGCCGCAATCGCCTCAGCTGTTCAAGCAGCTGCTGATGGTTGCCGGTTTCGACCGTTACTACCAGATCGCCAAGTGCTTCCGCGACGAAGACCTGCGTGCCGATCGTCAGCCTGAATTCACTCAGATCGACATCGAGACCAGCTTCCTCAACGAAGCCGACATCATGGGCATCACCGAGACCATGGTCCGCAAGCTCTTCAAGGAAGTGCTGGATGTGGAGTTCGATGACTTCCCGCACATGACCTTCGAAGAAGCCATGCGCCGCTACGGTTCCGACAAGCCAGACCTGCGTAACCCGCTGGAGCTGGTTGACGTTGCCGATCAGCTTCAGGCTGTGGATTTCAAAGTATTCAGCGGTCCGGCAAACGATCCGAAGTGCCGTGTCACGGCGCTGCGCGTTCCCGGCGGCGCGAGCATGCCGCGCAGCAAGATCGACGACTACACCAAGTTCGTCGGTATCTACGGGGCCAAAGGTCTGGCCTACATCAAGGTCAACGAGCGTGCCAAAGGTGTCGAAGGCCTGCAGTCGCCGATCGTCAAGAACATCCCTGAAGCCAACCTCAACGTGATCCTTGATCGCGTAGGTGCAGTGGACGGCGACATCGTGTTCTTCGGTGCCGACAAATTCAAAATCGTCAGCGAAGCACTGGGCGCCCTGCGCATCAAGCTGGGCCACGACCTGAACCTGCTCACTCGTGAATGGGCACCGATGTGGGTCGTCGACTTCCCGATGTTCGAAGAAAACGACGACGGCAGCTTCTCTGCGCTGCATCACCCGTTCACCGCGCCGAAATGCTCGCCTGAAGAGCTTGAAGCCAATCCTGCCACTGCGCTGTCCCGCGCGTACGACATGGTGCTGAACGGCACTGAGCTGGGCGGCGGTTCAATCCGTATCCACCGCAAGGAAATGCAGCAGGCGGTGTTCCGTCTGCTGGGTATTTCCGAAGACGAACAGCAAGAGAAGTTCGGCTTCCTGCTCGACGCTCTGAAGTACGGCGCGCCGCCTCACGGTGGTCTGGCGTTCGGCCTGGATCGTCTGGTCATGCTGATGACCGGTGCTCAGTCCATTCGTGAAGTCATTGCCTTCCCGAAAACCCAGAGTGCTGCGGACGTGATGACCCAGGCGCCGGGCGTGGTTGATGCCAAGGCACTGCGCGAGTTGCACATCCGCCTGCGCGAGACGCCGAAGGCCGAATAAGCCGTGTAGCCAAGGGCTCGGCGGACCGACCATTCGGTCCGCCCTGATCCCCGCCCATTCCGGGCACAGATTCGAGTGAAACGTCTGCGTTTGAGTGATCAAGCGCGGGCGTGCGTGTTTCAAGGTTTGGAGCGTGTTATGGCTGGTCATTCCAAGTGGGCGAACATCAAGCACCGCAAAGAGCGTCAGGATGCCAAGAAAGGCAAGATCTTCACCAAGTGGATCCGCGAACTGACCGTCGCTGCCCGTCAGGGCGGTGGTGATCCCGCGTCCAACCCGCGTCTGCGTCTGGCCCAGGACAAGGCCCTTGGCGCGAACATGAGTCGCGATATCATCGACCGCGCCATCGCTCGCGGTGCCGGCGCAGCCGATGCCGACGACATGGTTGAACTGGGTTATGAAGGCTACGGTCCCGGAGGCGTTGCGGTGATGGTCGAAACCATGACCGATAACCGCAACCGGACCGCTGCTGCCGTGCGCCATGCGTTCAGCAAGTGCGGCGGTAACCTGGGAACCGACGGTTCGGTGTCGTATCTGTTCGAACGCAAGGGCCAGATTTCCTTTGCACCGGGCGTGGATGAAGACGCGCTGATCGAAGCCGCGATGGAAGCGGACGCTGACGACGTGGTCACCCACGAAGACGGCTCCATTGACGTGTTTACCTCGTTCTCCAGTTTTTACGCTGTGCGCAACGCCCTGGAAGCCGCTGGTTTCACGCCCGCCGATGCGGAAATCGTGATGCAGCCGACCACCAGTGCGGTGCTCGATCTGGACATGGCGGAGAAGGTCCTCAAGCTGATCGATATGCTGGAAGACCTGGACGACGTACAGAACGTCTACTCCAACGCTGAAATCCCGGACGAGGTACTGGAGCAGCTCGGCTGATCCTTTGCCCGTTCGGAACTTGAGGCCGGAGCGCACGAAGCGTTGATGATCAACGCTATCGGCCTCCGGCTTCTGCCTTTATGCTGCGTCCAATTGTTCGCGTTACCTCTCAAGCTGCAGGCGTTATGACTCTTATTTTAGGTATCGACCCCGGTTCACGAATTACCGGCTTTGGCGTGGTGCGTGATACCGGGCGCGGCTGCGAGTACGTGGCCTCGGGCTGCATTCGCACCGGCACCGGCTTGCTCCATGAACGGCTGCAGATCGTGTACCGCGGCGTGCGCGAAGTCATTCAGACGTACGGCCCGGTGACGATGGGCATTGAAAAAGTGTTCATGGCGCGCAACCCGGACTCGGCTTTGAAGCTGGGTCAGGCCCGCGGTGCGGCGATTGTTGCGGGTGCCGAAGAGGGGCTGGAGATCGCCGAGTACACCGCGACTCAGGTCAAGCAGGCCGTCGCCGGAACCGGCGGCGCCAACAAGGATCAGGTGATGATGATGGTCATGCATCTGCTCAAGCTGACCACCAAGCCTCAGGTGGATGCGTCGGATGCACTGGCGATTGCCATGTGTCACGCGCATACCCGGTCCAGCCTCATCCCTCACGGCCTCAATACCGCGCGCAGTCGTGGCGGTCGTCTGCGGCTCTGATGGCAATATTTGCGTTAGCACGGCCCGTCGCAGAGACGGGCATCTGGAAAGGATTTGAGTCGTGATTGGACGTCTACGCGGTACGTTGGTCGAGAAGCAGCCGCCGCATCTGGTACTGGATGTCAACGGCGTGGGTTACGAAGTCGAAGTGCCCATGACCACGCTTTATCGCCTGCCTCATCTGGGCGAAACCGTGACGCTGCATATCCATCTGGTGGTCCGCGAGGACGCGCACCTGCTGTTCGGGTTCTACGAAAAGCGTGACCGCGAGATGTTCCGCGAGCTGATTCGCCTGAACGGCGTCGGACCGAAACTGGCGTTGGCCCTGATGTCGACGCTGGAAGTCGACGAATTGGTACGCTGTGTCCAGGCGCAGGATACTTCTGCGCTGACCCGCGTCCCGGGCGTTGGCAAGAAGACCGCCGAGCGTCTGTTGGTCGAGCTGAAGGATCGCTTCAAGGCGTGGGATTCGTTGCCGGGCACCTTCGCCCTGGTGTCGGACGGGCCGGGCGCGCCGATTGCAGTGGCGACAGCCGAGTCGGATGCCGTCAGCGCCTTGATTTCCCTGGGCTACAAACCCCAGGAGGCAAGCAAGGCGGTGACCGCGATAAAAGACAAGAATCTCAGCAGCGAAGACCTCATTCGCCGCGCACTGAAGGGGATGCTGTAAGTGATAGATGCCGACCGTCTGATCGCCGCCACCGGGCGTGACCGTGACGAGCAACTGGACCGTGCGATCCGGCCGCTGAGTCTGGCCGACTACATCGGTCAGCCCACCGTGCGTGAGCAGATGGAGCTGTTCATCCAGGCGGCGCGCGGGCGCAGTGAGGCGTTGGACCACACGCTGATTTTCGGTCCGCCGGGCCTGGGTAAAACCACGCTGGCGCACATCATCGCTCAGGAAATGGGCGTGTCGATCAAGAGCACCTCGGGCCCCGTGCTCGAGCGGCCGGGTGATCTTGCGGCGATTCTCACCAATCTAGAGCCGCACGATGTGCTGTTCATCGATGAAATCCACCGTCTGTCACCCATTGTCGAGGAAGTGCTGTACCCGGCAATGGAAGATTTCCAGTTGGACATCATGATCGGTGAAGGCCCTGCGGCGCGCTCCATCAAGCTCGATCTGCCGCCGTTCACGCTGGTGGGTGCGACCACTCGCGCGGGCATGCTGACCAATCCACTGCGTGACCGATTCGGAATCGTGCAGCGTCTTGAGTTCTACAGCACTGCGGACCTGGCCACGATCGTGTCACGTTCGGCAAAAATTCTCGGGCTGTACATCGAAGACGAAGGCGCATTCGAGATTGCCCGCCGTGCACGGGGAACGCCACGGATTGCCAACCGGTTGCTGCGTCGGGTGCGCGATTTCGCCGAGGTACGCGCCAAGGGCGAGATTACCAAGGCGATTGCCGATCTCGCACTGAACCTGCTGGATGTCGACGAACGCGGTTTTGATCATCAGGACCGGCGCTTGCTGCTGACGATGATCGAGAAGTTCGATGGCGGGCCGGTCGGGGTGGATAACCTTGCGGCCGCCATCAGCGAAGAACGACACACAATTGAGGACGTGCTGGAGCCCTATTTGATTCAGCAAGGCTATATGATGCGCACACCTCGCGGACGCATGGTCACGCGGCATGCGTATCTGCACTTCGGCCTGAACATCCCCTCGCGGATGGGCGACCGGGCGGTGCTGGATGAACCGGTCGAAGACCCTGACGAATAAATGCACAATTGACCGATTTATTCGGGTGATTGAGGGTCTGAAGGGCAGTCACCGCAGAGTGATGTGACGCAGGCAGTAAAAACGATGAAAAACAGTTGCCTGGCCGGATTGGCAACCTGAGGAGTAAGCACTAGAGTATGCGCGCGCAAAACGGGGCTCAGTCGTTCGCACATCGTTGTCGCGTTTATTACGAGGACACCGATGCCGGCGGCATCGTTTATTACGTCAATTACCTGAAATTCATGGAGCGGGCTCGAACCGAGCGACTGCGGGAGCTGGGCTTTGCCCAATCCGCAATGGCGGGTATCGAGAACCTGTTGTTCGTCGTGCATTCAAGCGAGGCTCGCTACCATAAGCCCGCGCGGCTGGACGACGAACTACTGATCAGCGCCGAAGTAATCGAATTGAACCGCGCCAGCCTGCGCTTTCAGCAACAGGTCAGGCGGGCTGCGGATGATGTGCTGCTCTGCGAAGGGCAGTTTTTGGTGGCGTGTGTGCGCGCCGACAGTTTGAAACCCCGGGCCATTCCCGAAGCTCTGCGCACGGCCTTTGCCGGGCAGGGCGGCGCGGGTACACATTCAGAGCAGGAGATACAGCGTGGAAGCTAACGTCGTCGACCATTCCTCCATGTGGAGTTTGGTCAGCAATGCCAGCGTGGTTGTGCAGTTGGTGATGCTGATCCTGGTGGCCGCCTCGGTCACCTCGTGGATCATGATTTTCCAGCGCAGCGCCATGCTGCGCGCCGGTCGTCGGGCACTGGAGAGCTTTGAGGAGCGCTTCTGGTCAGGCATCGATTTGTCCAAGCTTTACCGTCAGGCTGGCAGTAATCCGGATCCGGACTCAGGCGTTGAGCAGATCTTCCGCGCGGGCTTCAAGGAATTTTCCCGTCTGCGTCAGCAGGCTGGCGTCGATCCAGACGCCGTCATGGAAGGTGTTGCACGTGCCATGCGCGTTGCCATCTCCCGTGAAGAAGAAAAGCTCGAGCAGAGCCTGCCATTCCTGGCAACCGTGGGCTCTACCAGCCCATACGTCGGCCTGTTCGGTACCGTCTGGGGGATCATGAACTCCTTCCGCGGTCTGGCCACTGCGCAGCAAGCCACGCTGGCCACCGTTGCACCGGGTATCGCCGAAGCGTTGATCGCCACCGCCATCGGCCTGTTCGCTGCGATCCCCGCGGTCATCGCTTACAACCGTTTCGCCGCTCGTGGCGAGAACCTGATCGGTCGTTACTACACATTCGCCGACGAGTTCCAGGCGATCCTGCACCGTAAAGTGCACACCAGCGAAGAATAAGCAGGTATTTCCCAATGGCTTTAATCGCTCGCGGCCGACGCAACAAGCGCAAGCCGGTCGCCGAAATGAACGTGGTGCCTTACATCGACGTGATGCTGGTGCTGCTGGTCATCTTCATGGTGACGGCTCCGATGATCAACCAGGGCGTGAAAGTTGATCTGCCCAAGGTCTCCAGCGAGGCTTTGCCGCAGGACAACAACAATCAGGTCCTGACGATCTCGATCAAGGCTGACAAGACCTATTACTGGAACCTTGGCAGCGAAGTCGACACCGATAAGCAAATGGACAAGGCGATGACCTTGCCGCAACTGACCAGCGCAGTGACCAAAATCATTGCGGCCGGTCGTGACGCGGGCAAGCAGACTCAAGTGTTCATCCGTGGCGACAAGACGGTCGACTACGGCGCCGTGATGGGCACCATGGGCGGGTTGCAGAAGGCCGGGGTCGGGAACGTTGGTTTGATTACCGAGGCCCCCTGATGCAGCCGATTCGAGAGCCGTCTGCCTCGGAAAGCTACTTCTGGCCGTCCGTCTGGGCGGTGGGACTGCACGTCCTGATTTTTGGTTTGTTGTTCGTCAGCTTCGCAATGACGCCCGAGCTTCCTGAAGCCAGGCCGATCGTTCAGGCCACGCTCTATCAGTTGAAATCAAAAAGTCAGGCAACTACTCAGACCAACCAGAAGCTTGCCGGTGAGGCGAAGAAATCCGCTGCGCGACAAACCGAAGTCGAGCAGATGGAGCAGAAAAAAGTTGAGCAAGAGGCGGTGAAGGCGGCGGAACAAAAGAAAGCCGATGCCGCTCAAAAAGCCGAAGAGCAAAAGGCTGAAGAGGCGAAGAAAGCTGACGACGCCAAAAAAGCCGATGACGCTAAAAAAGCTGCAGACGACGCCAAGAAGGCCGAAGCCAAAAAGGCGGATGACGCGAAGAAAACCGCTGAAGAGAAACAATTGGCTGATATAGCCAAGAAGAAAGCCGAAGACGACGCGAAGAAGAAAGCCGAGGAAGACGCCAAGCGCGCGGCCGCGGAGGAAGCCAAGAAACAGGCTGCCGAGGACGCGAAGAAGCAGGCTGCAGACGACGCCAAGAAAAAGGCTGCCGAAGACGCGAAGAAAAAAGCGGCTGAGGATGCCAAGAAGAAGTCGACCGAGGACGCGAAGAAGAAGGCCCAGGACGCTGCTCGCAAATCAGCGGAAGACAAGAAGGCGCAAGCATTGGCCGACCTGCTTTCCGACAAGCCGGAACGCCAACAGGCGCTGGCCGATGAGCGTGGCGACGAAGTGGCCGGTAGCTTCGATGACTTGATTCGCTCTCGGGCGGCTGAAGGCTGGGCTCGTCCTCCTTCTGCGCGCAAGGGCATGACAGTCGTATTGCAGATCAACATGTTGCCGGACGGCACCGTGACTTCGGTCAACGTGAGCAAATCCAGCGGCGATGGTCCTTTCGACAGTTCAGCAGTAGCGGCGGTCAAGAATATTGGTCGTTTGACAGAGATGCAGGGGATGAAGCCTTCGGACTTCGCACCTTACCGTTCATTCAAGATGACATTCACACCTGAGGACCTAGCCTTGTGATTAACCTTCTTCGAGGAATGCTTGTCGTTCTGTGTTGCGCAGCGGGTTTCGCCGCTGCCGACGAAAAGAACATTCTGGTAACAAGCGGCAGTGACCGCGCCACGCCTATCGCAGTCGTGCCGTTTGGCCTGCAGGGCGGCAGCGTACTGCCGGAAGACATGGCAAAGATTATTGGCAACGACCTGCAGAACTCGGGCTACTACTCGCCGATTCCAAAGGAAAACATGATCAGCCAGCCGAGCCAGGCCAGCGAAGTCATCTTCCGTGACTGGAAAGCGCTGGGTGCCCAGTACGTCATGGTCGGCAGCATCGTGCCTTCGGGCGGTCGCCTTCAGGTTCAATACGCGCTGTTCAACGTGGCCACCGAGCAACAGGTTCTGACCGGCAACGTTTCGGGCACCGCCGACCAGCTGCGTGACATGTCGCACTATATTGCCGACCAGTCGTTCGAGAAGCTGACCGGCATCAAGGGCGCGTTTTCGACCCGCATGTTGTACGTGACGGCCGAACGTTTTTCGACTGACAACACGCGCTACACCCTGCAGCGTTCGGACTACGACGGCGCCCGCGCGGTGACGTTGCTGCAATCCCGCGAGCCGATTCTGTCGCCTCGCTTTGCGCCGGACGGCAAGCGTATTGCCTATGTGTCGTTTGAACAAAAGCGTCCACGAATCTTCGTTCAGCACATCGACACCGGTCGTCGCGAGCAGATCACCAACTTCGAAGGCCTGAACGGCGCGCCTGCGTGGTCCCCGGACGGCACTAAGCTGGCGATGGTGCTGTCGAAAGATGGCAACCCGGAAATCTATGTGATGAATCTGGCGTCGCGTCAATTGTCGCGAGTGACCAACGATTCTTCCATTGATACAGAACCGTTCTTCGGTAAAGACGGCTCCACGCTTTATTTCACGTCTGACCGCGGCGGCAAGCCACAAATTTATAAAACCAATATTAATGGCGGAGGGGCAGAGCGCGTTACTTTCATCGGTAACTACAATGCCAACCCTAAGTTATCGGCGGACGAAAAGACTCTGGTGATGATCCATCGTCAAGATGGCTTCACCAACTTCAAGGTGGCAGCTCAGGATTTGCAGCGCGGTAGCGTAAAAATCCTCACAGACAGCAACCTTGATGAGTCGCCTACTGTTGCGCCTAACGGCACCATGGTAATCTACGCCACCCGCCAGCAGGGCCGGGGAGTCTTGATGCTCGTGTCCATTAATGGACGCGTAAGGCTCCCGCTTCCTACCGCTCAAGGCGAAGTCAGAGAACCTTCCTGGTCCCCTTACCTGAACTGACGCGGCGCTTTACGTTGTACTTAACACACTTGGGGTTCATTAGGAGTTTTACGATGGAAATGCTGAAGTTTGGTAAATTTGCTGCGCTGGCTCTGGCCATGGCTGTAGCTGTAGGTTGCTCGTCCAAAGGCGGCGACAATGCCGGTGCTGGCGGCGCTGCTGTTGATCCTAACGCTGGTTACGGCGCTAACTCTGGCGCTGTTGATGGCAGCCTGAGCGAAGAAGCTGCTCTGCGCGCTATCACCACTTTCTACTTCGAATACGACAGTTCTGACCTGAAACCAGAAGCCATGCGCGCTCTGGACGTTCACGCCAAAGACCTGAAAGCCAACGGCGCTCGCGTAGTTCTGGAAGGCAACACCGACGAACGCGGTACTCGCGAATACAACCTGGCACTGGGCGAGCGTCGTGCGAAAGCCGTTCAACGCTACCTGGTTCTGCAAGGCGTTTCGCCAGCTCAGCTGGAACTCGTTTCCTACGGTGAAGAGCGTCCTGTTGCTACCGGTAACGACGAGCAATCGTGGGCTCAAAACCGTCGCGTCGAACTGCGTAAGTAATTTGACATGCGAACGTGCCGACGTGCTTTAACCGTTTTGGCTCTCACCCTTCCTCTTGCAGCGATGGGTGCGGTTCCTGTGGTCGATGACAACTCTGGCTCTGCTGGTAGCAGTTATCCGCCATCGGGTTATGGTACGTCTGGCGCCTACGCCGGAGGCGCGGCTACGGCCGCCCCTTCGGCGCAAGGTCAGCTTTTCATGCAATTGCAGCAAATGCAGGACGAAATTTCGCGCTTGCGCGGAATAGTCGAAGTTCAGCAAAACGATATCCAGCAGATGAAACAAGAAGCGCTGGATCGCTACAAAGATCTTGACTCCCGTATAGGAGCTGGCGGCGCATCTGCCGCATCACCTGCCAACAATTCTGCGTCCGACGGCGGCACCAATGCCGGCGGAGCACCCGCGTCACAAGCCGCTCAAGCGCCTCAGGCGAGCAGCGAGCCCGGTGACCCAGCGAAAGAAAAGCTCTATTACGACGCTGCTTTCGACTTGATCAAGGCGAAGGATTTCGACAAGGCCAGCCAGGCGTTTGCGGCATTCCTGCGCAAATACCCGAACAGCCAGTACGCGGGCAATGCTCAATACTGGCTGGGCGAAGTGAATCTGGCCAAGGGCGACCTTCAAGGTGCCGGCCAAGCCTTTGCAAAGGTCAGTCAGCTTTACCCAAAGCACGCCAAAGTGCCTGACTCCTTGTACAAGCTGGCGGACGTCGAACGTCGTCTGGGTCACACCGACAAAGTGAAGGGCATCCTTCAGCAAGTCGTTGCTCAGTATCCTGGCACTTCAGCTGCTCAGCTGGCTCAACGGGACCTCCAGCGTCTCTGATTGCCTGTCAATCTGACCGCTGATTCAAGAAAGCCGCGCATTGCGCGGCTTTCTTCGTTAGAATTCCGCCCCCGAAATTCCGGTATTGATTACGCTTCTGTGGATTCTGCGTGCGCAGGGTGGACAGAAGTGCCTGACGGAGGCGGATGGCCTGTTTAGCCGTTACGCCCGTGGCCCCTATGCAAGACACATTACGTATCACCGAAGTTTTCTACTCTCTGCAGGGTGAGACACGCACGGCAGGCTTGCCTACCGTTTTCGTGCGACTCACCGGCTGCCCGTTGCGTTGCGGTTACTGCGACAGCGAATACGCCTTCACTGGCGGAACAATCCAGACCCTCGACTCGTTGATGGAGCAGGTGGCCAGCTATCGCCCGCGCTATGTCTGCGTCACGGGCGGCGAGCCCCTTGCTCAGCCGAACGCCATTCCTTTGCTTCAGCGGCTGTGTGACGCGGGCTACGAGGTTTCTCTGGAAACCAGCGGCGCGCTGGACATCTCGAAGGTTGATCCGCGCGTCAGCCGTGTCGTCGATCTGAAAACCCCGGGTTCAAAAGAAGTGGCGCGCAACCGATACGAAAATATCGACCTGCTCACGCCCAACGACCAGATCAAATTCGTCATTTGTTCGCGGGAAGATTACGACTGGGCCGTTTCGAAGATCATTCAGTACGGTCTGGACCGTCGCGCCGGCGAAGTTCTGTTTTCCCCTGTCCACCGCGATCTCAACGTCAGAGACCTGGCCGACTGGATCGTTGCCGACAACCTCCCGGTGCGCCTGCAATTGCAGTTGCATAAAATCCTCTGGAACGACGAACCGGGGCGCTGAATGAGTGAGCAATCGATGACTGAGAAAAGAGCGGTAATCCTGCTGTCCGGCGGGCTGGATTCGGCCACCGTGGTGGCAATGGCCAAGGCCGACGGCTTTAGCTGCTACACCATGAGCTTCGACTACGGCCAACGGCATCGCGCCGAGCTGCAGGCGGCGGAGCGTGTAGCGGCCGATATGGGCGTGGTTGAACACAAGGTCATCGGCCTCAACCTGAACGGCATCGGCGGGTCTGCACTGACTGACAGCAGCATCGCGGTACCCGAGACGCCGGGTGATGGCATACCGGTGACGTACGTCCCTGCGCGTAACACCGTCTTCCTCTCTCTGGCACTGGGCTGGGCGGAAGTGCTTGGTGCTCGGGACATCTTCATCGGTGTCAACGCCGTGGATTACTCCGGCTACCCGGATTGCCGTCCGGAGTTCGTCGAGTCATTCGAGCGCATGGCCAATCTCGCCACCAAGGCTGGCGTTGAAGGGAAGGGCTTCACGATACAGGCGCCGCTGCAGATGCTGAGCAAGGCCGATATCGTCAAGACCGGTACGCGTCTGGGTGTGGATTACGGGTTGACGGTTTCCTGCTATCAGGCCGACGAGCAGGGACGTGCGTGCGGAAAATGCGACAGCTGCCGCTTGCGCGCTGAGGGCTTCGCGGCGGCGGGTGTGGCGGACCCGACGCGTTATTTTTAAATTATTTTCGCTTGGGTGTTGAATTACTGTGAAATATCAGTAATATACGCGCCACAACGAAGCGGGTCGTTAGCTCAGTTGGTAGAGCAGTTGGCTTTTAACCAATTGGTCGTAGGTTCGAATCCCACACGACCCACCATTTCGAAAATCTGGAAGGCCCATGAAAATGCGGATTTCCAGATTTTTTTTTGCCTGTCAGAAAGTACCGACCGGGGCTGACTCAATAACTCAGCGCCCCTCGCGTTCACCTCACGCCTTGCCGAAAACCACGTCCAGGGACATAGAGTCAGTGTGCCGCATAGGGTTGCTGCCTTGGCCCAGGGTGTCGTCATTCGGATGCTGATAGGTCATTCCAGTGCCCAGCTCGTTGGTCAGGAAATCGCCCCCCTGTTTCATCTTGTCCGTGGACCCGTCGTACCATCCGGCGATGGTCTTGTTCCCGGCCGAGTCCAGGGAAGTAATGCTGTCTGGGGCTTTGTCAGCGATACTTTGCTTGTCACCGACTTCAAATCCTTTGCCGTCGCTCGCATGAATTGCAGCGTTGCGGCCATCGATGTCGCTGGTGTTGATGAAGCCGTTATAGAACTCAAGGCGGCTCGCATCAGGTTTGTAGTTGCCGTCCGCGTCGGCCTGTTTGAGCAGGCCCGTTGTGTCTGCCTCGTACTTCATGGTTCCTTTTTGTCCAGGCTCCAGTGACAACTCACCGACCAGCTTCTCGTTTTTGTCGAACTGGCCAATCTTTATGGCGTGGTCTTGAGCGTTGGTGATATTGAGGGAGTAAGGGCCACTGCCAGCGGTGGCCGCGTCGCCCACAGCGCCAGCCTTGCCTACGGACTCAGGCGCAGTTGCGGGCCTGGATGCCGTCGAAGTGTCTGGCGCAGATGTGGAGGCGTGAGGCGCGGCGGATGATGCCTGACTGACACCTGGCGTCGCAGCCGCCTGTGGGGGCGCAACGTTCGCAGCCATCGGCTGAGCAGGGGCGGAGGCTGCCGCTGACCTGCCTTGCGGACTGCCACTGCCTTGGGAAGATGCGCCCGTATCGCCCCGACTTTGCTGCATGAACTGTGCGAGCGCCTGCATGATCTGCTCGACCAGATTACGTACCGATGCCGCCAGGTCTTGATCGATGGGATTGGCCGCGCGCTCGCTGGCATTCACACGGCTGTCACTGTTGTGCGGCGAGGGTCCCCCGAAGTTCACCGACTGCGCACCGGCACCGGGCGAACTACCGAAATCGATTCCTCCGCCCGCTTGCCGTTGATCAGCGAAACGCCCGTGGGGCGAGCCAAAATCATTGCTTTGCAAGCCAACGCCCTGATCGACAGGTCCTGCCACTTTCATCGACATACGTCACCCGTTCTGGACTTTATACCGCTTGAGTGGCAACTGATCCGCTTTGGTTCCGTCGTCCCAACCTATTGGTCCGAGGCAACATCGTGCTTTTTTGCAGAAAGAGGAGTTAAGAGAATCGTATGGGCCATCAAAAACTCCCAACTCCCTCGCTCTCACATTCCAGAGGGGGAGGCAATGGAAAAACTAATACCACTCAAGTCTAGACGTCGAGCTGGGCGGCGGCAGTAGGAATGGCGGGGTTTTCTCACCCGGTAGCGGCTAATGGCTGAGAAAGCCTCCTGTCTGTATGGGTTCTACAGGTAAAGAACGCCACTTTGCGAACCTGTCCCTCTCAGGCTGTCGTACTGACCATCGAACCTGAAGTGCTTCCACCGGAATTTTGTACCAGTTGAAGCAAAGAGGCGGTTGCTGTCTCTAGAGCAGAAGAGGTCGCCGCCACTTGTGATTGAGCTGCTCCAACGGCCGCAGCTTTAGCTTGCTCTTCTTGCCGACTTGCTTGCGCCTTAGCCAAGGCTTGCTGTTGCTGCTGAAGTTGCTTTTGCAGCTCGGCAATTTGCTTCTTCAACTGCTCGATGGCACTTGATGAATTGCTGCTACTCCCAGTGTCTCCGGTACTGCCGGAAGCCGGGGCTTTCGTCTGATTGGTTTCGCTGCTCTCCACTGCGGTTTCGCTATCATTCTTGGTCGAAACTGTGGCAATGGCCGTCGATTCAGAGGTACGAATATTAAGGGTTTTGGACATGCTTGATAGGCTATTCATATAAGTTCTTCTTGATGTTGGAAAAATCTGTCGACGCCGTTACTTCAGGTTCAAACAGGATCGATGGGTCGGTTCGTTTCTATTGGTTTGTCCATGGGTAACTTTCCAGTTCAAAAGTTGTTAATGACTACTAAGGGCCGCGGTCCCTTGCTTAAGCTGCTGCTATGGACCCCTGTACCGTTGTCTCGGGTAATTTTCTGACGATATAAACTGGAAAAAAAGCGATTTTCTGTGATAAGCAGCAGGAGGCGTCGATTTCATGCCTTATATAAAAATTTCCTATAGCTTGAATCGTGAAACCAGTGTTTGCAAGTGAACGCCTAACCTAGCCAGTTCGGCGCTGGACGCTGCTGTTTCGTGACTGGCTTCAGCCGTCTGGTCCGAGATGGCGCGGACATTGACGATGCTACGGTTAATATCTTCCGCCACTGTTGCCTGTTGCTCTGCTGCTGCCGCAATCTGCTGGTTCATTTCCTCAATAGAACTGACCGAGTGACTGATATGGTTCAGCGATACGCCCGCCTGGTGAGTGAGTTCCACGCTATTGTGACTGAGCGTTCTGGTGGTATACAGAATGGTGGCTACGTCCTCAGTGCTTTGATGTAATTGCGTAATAAGTTGCTCTATCTCTTCTGTAGAAGTGTGGGTGCGCTGAGCCAGGCCTCTAACTTCTTCCGCCACTACGGCAAATCCTCGACCCAACTCTCCTGCGCGAGCTGCTTCAATCGCTGCGTTCAGAGCGAGCAGGTTCGTCTGTTGAGCGACAGACTTTATGACTACCAAAACTCCGCCGATTTGGTTGCTTTGGTGTTTTAGATGTTCCATGGCGCCTGTGCAGTCCGTCATCTTTTCTGCCAACTGTGCCATCGTCTCAACAACGCCTTTCACAATCTGATCCCCATCCCTCGATTCTTTAGCCGCACTGATCGCTGCGGTCGAGCCGGCTTGCGCATTGCGGGCAACCTCGTTCACCGCCGACGTCATCTCGTGCATGGCAGCCGCAACCATGTCCGTTTCAGCTTTCTGTCCAGTGACACCAGCGCTGGTCTGGTCAGTTACCACAGACAACTCCTCGGCAGCGCTGGCGATTTGGGTCACGCCGTCGCGCAATTCAGCCACCAGAACGTTCAAATTGACTGTCATTTCTTGCAGGCCGACTTGCACTTGACCAAACTCATCACGGCGCGTTATATCCACCCGCTCTGTCAAGTCACCCGCCGCCACGCGTCGCACTGAAGCAATAAGTCTAAACAAGGGCGTTGTAATGAGCTTATAGAGGATGAGTGCTGCAGCGACACCCATGATAAAAGCCAGAAGCGTAGAAAAAATTAGCGACTGTTCAACCCAAGCCACATCGGCCATGCGGAAGTTATTTTGGTTGATGTACAGGGTGGCGCAGACTTTCGAGACCTTTTCCAAGTCGCTTTCGAGGGTCTGCCGAATCGGGGTCAATGAATCCAGGCTGTCCGACATTTTCAGTACTTGCGTCTCCAGCCCTGCTATAGCTGGATTGATCACAGAAGGGATATGCGATGCTGCTCCCGCATCATTTGTCTGCCCCAGCTCCGCTTGCACAGTTCTCATTGACTCACGAAGACGGCGCTCATCGGCTGAGCTGGCGGTCGTTATATAAGCTCTCAAATCAGAGAGCATCTCGGCATAGCGCATCGGAAAAGTATTTAAGCTATTGCCAGAATTTTTGTCGGTCGGCGCGGTCGGCGCAGCAGATGAAGTCTGCACTGGAGGGACCATACCTTCATATAGCGAGCGCAGCGTTGCGCGCTCCGCCTCAAGGACCTTGGCGGTGCTCAGATAACGGGCAAGGCTGTCTGTATAATCACTGGCAGCTTCTTTTGCTTTTGTGACCAAGGGTGCGTTTATTGCTGAGATGAATACTGAAGGTAAATAAGCGGTGTGAGCCCTGAGTTTTTCTGCCGTCTCTTGCCAGTTATTAGCGTCTTGAAATTGTTGCTGACTGTTGGCTACCGCATAGGCGATTTTTAAGTCACGAGTCAACTCATTGAGTTTGGCTATGTCAGCAAGCCTGTCGTATCGACGGCTCAACGACTGGTTGCCTTGCCACCCTACATAGGCTATCGCCAGCGAAAGCACAATAAGCAGGCCAAAACCGGTAATCAGCTTGGGCTTGATCTTGGCATTGTAAAAAAAGCTATCGAAAACCCTTATCATTCTGCTGCCTTAATTAATACTTGGGCATCACGATGTGTGCCCGGACAATGTGTATATCGGTCGGTATTAAGTTAACTAGATCGCTTTACGCTACAAGTAGATGAGCGGTATCTGCTCCAGCATCTATGCATTAATGTTCTTTCTTTTTTTAACACCGGCGGCAGGCAGCATTGGTCAGCCTTTATTGTTCTACGTTTCTAGTGAGAATTGCTTTCACTTATTGCGGCCGGCATTGCGAGTTTCACAATGCCGGCACCGCACGCTGCCCAGTGCCCTGCAGCCGCAATGTTCCTATATTCAAGCCGTATAAACGCGACGCGTATGCTTTATGTAGCTTGTCGTTGAATTCATAAAGACTTTGCATTGCCCTTGCTGCGAGATTTAAGGTTTTTTGGGCCGAGGCGGCCTGGCGTTGAAATGGCTGCAGCTGGTGAACGCTCGGGATCAACGTGTCAGACACACAGTCATTAGTGTCCGATAACCCGCTTCGCCACCTCTACCCTGAGCACATTGTTGGCGGCAGTAATATAAATCCAACTTCCCTGTGCACTTGAGCAGAACGTCAGGTTACTCGTGTCCTTAGCATCCACCAGCAGTTTGCCCAGCAGCTTCCCCGCAGACGAAAACACCTGAATCCCTTCTTTACTGCTGCTCCACACGTTCCCGAGTGCGTCCACTTTGATACCGTCAGGAATGCCGGACTCGATGTTGGCGAACAACTTGCCGTTGATCAGGTGGCGATCGCGCACCTGATACACCATGATGCGGTGCGCGAGGTTCTTGTTGGTGAAATCATGCGCCAACTGAGAGTCCGCCACATACAGTAGTTGCTGATCTGGCGAGAAGGCCAAGCCATTAGGCGAATGGACTTCGGGCGTGTCGAGACGGGTGATCTGGCCGGTGTCCGGGCCGTAGCGATATAGAAACTCACCGCCTTGCTCAGGTGTGCCGCCATTACCTTCACTCTTGCTTAGGACCCCAAATGTGGGATCCGAAAACCATAAATTGCCGTTTTTATCCGCCACCACATCGTTCGGGCTGTTTAAGTGCTTACCTTGGTAGGTATCTACCAGCGTACGCCACTCACCGTTACTTTCCTGCCGCACAATGCCGCGCTTGCCATGAGAGGCTGCGACCACAAGACCTCGACCGTCAAGTGTATGTCCATTTTGATAGTCAGCCGGTTCCAGCCAAGTGGACACGCCAGTCCTCACCTGCCAGTTGTTGACCTTGTTGGATTTGATGTCGCTCCATATGAAACGGCCATCGGCTAGGCAAAGCGGGCCTTCGGCCCACTTCGCTTGATCGGTCAGCAGCTCGACGCGAGCCCCGGCGGCAACCAGTTGGCTGAACTCCGGGTCGGAGACGACTTGCTGGACAGGTGCGACCGCGCCGGTTGCGCCTGCATGGGGGGCGGTCAGAAGCGCACTGCTCAGTAGCCACCAAGATGGGCACATAAAAAGTTTTCGCAAGGTCGGGTTCATGGCATGCGTCTGTATGAAATTAGTAGGAACAGCTGCCGTTGGTGCGTTTGTCAGCCGCACCAGGTTTCAACTTGATAATTAGTTGCACATTGGGCTCATCACCCACCGTACGGGTGAGGTGGCCCACACGCTCGTCATCAGGACGAGGCCGAGACCGGGTGTCGGCATTGAACTGCATCTCCCCAGGACCTTGGACAAGCACGGTGCCGTCGGTGGTTTCAACAGACCATTTGCCCTGCAGGGTAATTACCCACTGTGGCCCAGGCGCGTGGTGCCAGCTGCCGACATAACCGGGAGGTAACACAGCGTAGGCGATGCTCTCAATATCATCAGGTGAGACGCCGATCCATTGCGGCGCGGCCGGAGGTGCATAGCTCTTGAATTCCAGGCCCTCAATGCGGCAGTGGCCCACATGGGTAGCGCCTTTCTCGTCGGCCCACAGCGTGGCATATGAAATAGGCGGTTGAAGTTGACCATTGCTGGTCGTTGTTTGCGAAGACTCTTTGGATACCGACCCTACAGTGGCATTGGCGCTGCCTGTACCAGCGCATACGGCTGCGCATGCCAACGCTAGTGGATACAGAGGTTTCATCAAAATACTCCATCTATGTAAACGTTCCGAATTAACCAGGGCACAGCGCATCTCACTCTCACTTTAGATGGGGCAACCAGCGTTGCAGCAAATCCCGCCGTATGACTTCGATTACCCACATCCACAGCAGGTGCCCGACCGTCTCAGACATCCACTCTTCTGGAGGAAGGTCCCAGAGCGGTGGCGCCCAGTGAAACACCGGGAGGATCACTCCGTGAAAGCCAACGGTGACCAACAGACCGAAGCCAACGCCTTGCCACAAGGCGGCACGCGGATACCTGATTACGAGCAGGCAATAGAGCATGGCAAAGACGATGGAAAATCCATGATGAATTAGGCCGCTTCCGTAATTGATGACGTGCTGGGAATATTCGTAAGTGAGCTGTTGAGCATCGATACCGATGGAGTCAAGCATTTCCAGAGGAGGCAGAGGTCGATCTGGGGCGCGAGGGGGGAAAGGAATCTCTGTACCCCACTTGATGAAGCTGGAAACGTTGCCGCCAATGAAACCGGCCAGTGCAGCTGCACCATAATCACGAGCGTTCAAGACAGAATCCTTTATTCAGGGACCAGGCCGAAACGGATCTTTTGGTCTTCAATGACCAATTATGTCCAAGTCAAATAAGTATGTAACATACTATTTTGATGGCTTATTGATACTAAGAAGGTATCGGATGATTGATTTGAGGTTGATGCGCCAGTACGTGGCGGTGGCAGAAACGCTGAATTTCCGCAAGGCCGCGCAGCGCTTGAACATGTCACAGCCACCCCTGAGTGTGGCGATTCGCCGCTTGGAAGAATGCCTTGGCGTACAGCTGTTGCAGCGCAGTACGCGTGCCACTCAGTTAACCCCGGCAGGTGTTGTATTTTTGGTTGAGGCCCGTCAGACCTTGTTGCAAGCCGAGCGTGCGTGTGAGATGGCGCGTCGTTCTGCTGCGGGGATGATCGGAACCATTCGCTTGAGCTTCGTCGACAGTATCGTCGACGGCTTGCTCCCAGAACTGCTGCGGCGTTACCACGCTGAGAACCCGAACGTCGACATCCAGCTGCAAGAGGCTACTCCGCCAGAACAACTGGACGGTCTGCGCGATGACCGGCTTGATTTGGGTATTCTGGTGCTGCCGGTCATGGAACCGAGGAATATCCACATCGAGCCACTGTTCGAAGACCGGATGGTGGCGGTATTGCCGCAGGACCATCCTTTGGCACACGACGCGTGCATAGCGCTGACGGCGTTGGCCGATCAACCATGGATACTGTTCGCTGCGCACCATGGCCCTGGCATGCATTCGCGCATTTTGTCGGCTTGCGCGACCGCAGGTTTCACTCCCCGGGTAGTACAAAAGCCTCGCCAAATGCAGACCACCGCCGGACTAGTAGCCGGCGGGGTCGGTGTGGCGCTCATGCCGAACAGCTATGCCCGCCGTCAACCTGGCCGGCTCGAGGTTCGAGAACTCATAGGGCCAGGGACTCCTGTTCCCTATGTGCTGGCGCTGGCCTATCGCGAGTTGTCTCCGTGTGGGAAGTCCCTGCGCGATGAAACAATAAAATTGGTTCAGTCTCCAGAATTCCATTTATAACTCGTGTGCTGCTGCTCTACAGCAGGAAAAGCGAGTTGGCCGCCAAATTCAAAACAAATGTTGATGAGGCCATCCGTGACGTGCCCGATGCGCTAACCACTGCCCTTACCGACCGACGCCTACCCCCGCGCTTCAGTCTCCTCGCCCACAGCCGATACAGAGAAAAGCTGCCGTGCATGTAGCCATGCGCTCAGCGATCCTTCCGAGTGAGCCAAGTGATGAACCCATTGAACTTCTTCAATCGATCCCGTGCCCATCGCCAGGAAGCGGTCAGCATTAACTGCACCGCTGGCGAGCTGGACGGTGCCTTGGCAGGCGTGCGTTCGGTTCCCGTTCTGGTAACGGGTTTCGTCTCTCCTCATCTGGATATCGACCAAATCGCCGCCCGCATCAAGCAGCGCTTCCCCGACAGTGCGCTGAGCTTGTGCACCACGTCAGGCGAGTTGTGCAACAGTGCGACCGGTTTGTACTGTGCGACCGGCGATCGCTGGGACCGCATCGTCCTTCAGCTCTTCGAGCGCAGCGTGATTGCCTCAGCCGAAGTGGTGATGGTGCCGCTGGAGTGCGAAGACATCCGCAGCGGCGGCAAGCGCATGGAGATGCGTGAGCGCATTGAAAAACTGATCAGCAACATCAAGCGTGCGCAGGTCAGCACGGCCATCGACCACCGCGACACCCTGGCTTATGTCGTGTTCGACGGCTTGTCGGCGTCCGAATCGTTTTTCATGGAAGCGCTTTACGAGTCCGGTCGCTTTCCCTGCCTGTTTGTCGGCGGCTCGGCCGGTGGCAAGTCGGATTTCAAGAAAACGCTGATCCACGACGGCAAGCGCAGCTATCAGAATCATGTGCAAATTGTCTTCATCAAGACAGCCGCCGACGTACGTTTCGGCGTGTTCAAAAGTCAGAATTTCCAGCCTGCCGGATTGACCTTCAGTGTTCTGACCGCTTCCGTCGAAGACCGTACCATCGACCAGGTGATCGACAGCAAGGGCAACATCATGAGCATGGTCCAGGCGCTGTGTAACGCGTTTGATTGTGATGCTCAGGCCCTGGAAAAGAACCTCGCGGATTACTCCTTCGCCATCCGGGTAGGCAGCGAGTTGTTCGTGCGCTCCATCGCGCGCATCGACCATGGACAGCAAATCATTCAGCTGTTCTGCGACGTGGCCCCCGGCGAGGAACTGGTGATGGTCAAGCGCACCCCTTTGCGCGAAGCCACCCGCGTGGATTACGAGCAATTCCTGCGCGGCAAGGGCGGGCAGCCCGTCGCGGCGATCCTCAACGACTGCATCTTGCGTCGGGCCAACAACGGCAAGGATCTGGGCAGCATGACCGGATTGTTCGGTGACGTGCCGCTGGTGGGGTTTTCGACCTTCGGCGAAATTCTCGGCCTGAACCTGAACCAGACGCTCACGGCGATCTTTTTCTTCCGAGTGGCGAAGGGCGCTTCGTTCACCGATGAGTACGTGGATAATTTCATTGCTCACTATGGCGAATTCAAAGCGTTTTTCCTGCGCCGCCAGCTCAAGAAGATGGTGGGTTTGAACCACGTCATCGTTAAACAGATCGAGGCGTTCAAGCTCAACGATTTCAACAACGCCCTGGACACACGCGGGCTGGATACCAAAGTGTTACCTGTCTTCGAAGGCCTCGCCGCACTGGGGCGGGTTCTTGCCCAGGCCGGGCAGCAGCAGGAAGAGATGTCCACGCAAATCAAGCATTACTCCGGCGAGCTGCACCTGTCGATGGACGATCTGGCCGGTACGATTGACCAGCAAAATACCGTCTCGACAAACGCCGGCAATACCGTGGTTGCGCTGGTCAGCCAGGCAGACGAAGCGGTGGTCGGTGCACGAGCCCTCGCGGAATCGAGCCTGCGCATCCAGTCCATCGTGCAGGTGATTCAACAGATCGCCGGGCAGACCAATCTGCTGGCGCTCAACGCCGCCATTGAAGCCGCAAGGGCTGGGGATTTGGGCAGAGGTTTCGCCGTGGTTGCCGATGAAGTGCGCAAGCTGGCGGAAATCACCCGTAAGAACGCGGCGGAGATCGGCGTCGACATCGACCTGCTCTCCAGCGAGATCCAGCGGGTGGCGCAACAGATCGAGGACCAGTCAACCGGCGTCGGCGCGCTTCGCGAAATGCTCGACTCTCTGGAGCACTCGAACCAGGCCACCGAAGGCACGGCGCGGCGCACCAAAGCCATCGCCGATACCTTGACCGGCTTGACCCACGCCAGAGCTTGACCCACGATGCCTGATTGTCGGCGATCAACGACAGCATGGATCACGAGTGAGTTATGGCAAAAAGACCGTCGATAGAGCAGCGCCGCGAGTTCGGCAATTTCCTGTCCAGCCGGCGGGCGCGCCTTGATCCGAAGGACTTCGGGCTGCCGGAAGGGCCGCGGCGCACGCCCGGATTGCGCCGCGAGGAAGTCGCGGCGCTGGCCGGGGTCAGCGTCAGTTGGTACACCTGGCTTGAGCAGGGCCGCGACATTCAGCCCTCGCCGGACGCGCTCCAGCGGATATCCAAAGTCCTCAAGCTTGATCGTGTGGAGTCCGCGCACCTGTACGCGCTTTCCGCACTGGAGGTGCCGGTGGCCGACACCGGGGGCGGGGTGACCGCCGGCCTGGAAATGCTGGTGCGCGCGATCAACCCCATACCGGCGTATGTGCGCAACGCCCGCCTCGACATTCTGGCGTGGAACGACGCCATCGCCGAGCTGTTCGTCGACTACGGTTTGTTGCAGCCCCATGAGCGCAACACGCTGCGTCTGCTGTTTCTGTACATCCCGTACCGAACCATCATTCTGGATTGGGAGCAGATGGCGCGGGGCATGATCAGTGCGTTTCGGGCATCGCGTGCGCTGGCCCAGGACAAGGCACCGTTCGACAGCCTGATCGAAGAGCTCTCGGCCCTGAGCCCCGAGTTCAAAGAGTGGTGGCAGGACACCGAGGTCAAAGGTTTCGAAGAGGGCCGCAAGCGTTTGCTGCACCCCATCAGCGGCCACATCGATTTCACCTACGTCGCGCTGACGCCTGAAGGGCGGCCGGACCTGTCGCTGGTGACCTACATTCCCCGCCACACTGCCTATGACTCACGGTCATAGGATAACAACACGCCTTCTTCGCTTTTTCGGGCTTGCCTAGAGTGACGGTCATCGCAGCGCACCTGTGCTGCACCGACCGCCAACGAGGTAATCACGATGTCTGACTTGAGCCCGATCTCCACCGCATACGTCGCCACGTCACGCAACCCTGCCACCGGTGAGCTGATCGCCACTTACCCCTTCCAGACCCAGACTGACGTCGAGCAGTTGCTGGATGTGAACGCTGCGGCCTTTCGTCTGTGGCGCGCCACGCCGATGGGCGAGCGCGTGGCGGCCTATCGCCGGCTGGCGGACACGCTGCGCGAGCGGTCGGAATCCTTCGCCGCACTGATCACCGCTGAAATGGGCAAAACCCTGGCGGCCGCTCGTGGTGAAGTGGAGAAGTGCGCCGCCACCATCGAGTGGATTGCCGACAACGGCCCGGCGATTCTTGCCGACGAGCCGGTCAATGTAGGCAGCGACGACGAAGTCCACGTGTCCTTCCTGCCGATCGGCACCGTGCTGGCGGTGATGCCCTGGAATTTCCCGCTGTGGCAGGTGATTCGGGCGTCCGGGCCGATCATGTTGTCGGGCAATGGCTTCATGCTCAAGCACGCGCCAAACGTCATGGGCTCGGCTTACGCGCTGCAAGAAGCGTATGAAGCAGCGGGCTTTCCAAAAGGGCTGTTCACCAACCTTATTGCCGACAACGACACCGTGGCCCGCACCATTGAAGACCCGCGCATCGCCGCCGTGACGCTGACGGGCAGCATGCGTGCAGGCTCTGCCGTGGCAGCCACCGCCGGCAAGGCGCTCAAGAAGAGCCTGCTGGAGCTGGGCGGTTCGGACGCCTTTATTGTGCTGGCCGACGCGAATATCGACCTTGCGGTGAAAGCCGCCGTCGAAGCGCGTTTCCAGAACGCCGGCCAGGTCTGTCTGGCGGCCAAGCGTTTCATTCTGGAGGCGCCGATCGCCGAGCAATTCACCCGTCAATTCGTGGCGGCGGTCGAGCAACTGAAAGTGGGCGATCCGCTGGACAGCTCGATCAATGTCGGCCCGATGGCCCGCGCTGATCTGCGTGATGAGCTGGACGGTCAGGTTCAACGCACCATTGCCGCCGGCGCGACGTTGTTGCTGGGCGGGAAGAAGATCGACGGCCCCGGCAATTTCTACGCGCCCACCGTGCTTTCCGATGTGAAGCCAGGCATGGCCGCATTCGATGAGGAAACCTTCGGTCCGGTAGCCGCGATCACCATTGCCGCCAATGCCGAAGACGCCATCGTGCTGGCCAACACAAGCGACTATGGATTAGGTGGCAGCCTGTGGACCCAGGACATTCCGCGCGCGCAACGCATCGCCCGGCGTCTGGAGACCGGCGGCGTGTTTATCAATGGATTCCCGGCCACCAACGCGCGGATCCCGGTGGGCGGCGTCAAGAAGAGTGGCTACGGTCGCGAACTGTCCCACTTCGGGCTGCGCGAATTCACCAACGCCCAGGCGGTATGGGCCAAAAGCGTTGACTGATATTCAGTGAGCAGTTTCAGTATGGGAGTACGTTTGTAGTCGCCCATGCTGCAAAAAAGCCGTCGCACTTGCGACGGCTTTTTCATGCCTGCCATTTGGAATGGCGCTTCTGGGTTCAGCCGATCGGGTGCAGGTCAGCGGGTGCCAGGCCCACAAGCTCGATGTGCGCAGCGTTCGCGTCGGCCACAATCAGGTTATCGGCGGTGAAGGTCTTGGCGACGTTCTTGTCGATACTGATCTCGAACCGGTTGCCGTCAGCGTCCGCTTCGTAATCCTTGAGATAGGTGCGGTGCAGGGCGGTGTCGTAGATCAACTTGAGCGTGCCATCGGTGCCGTCCCCCAGACCCGTGTACCCCAGCGCTGACACATCGATGCGGTCCTGCGTGGCGTCGAAATTCTTGATGAAGTCCGAGTTGCCCCGGAAGCTGTCGCTCTTCTCGACGTATCGAAAGGTGTCGACCCCGGTATTGCCCACCAGCAGATCATCATCACCGCCCCCGACAAGGATGCCGCCTGCTGTCGAGTTGGTGAACTCGTCACGGTAGTTGTCGCCGGTCAGCGTCTGTTTGGCGCGGTCTGCTGCACTGTCTCCGGCAAAGGTGAACCGGTCCATGTCCTGCAGGCCGGTGAGCGGATCCCGGTCATGTGGCGTCAGGTGCACGGCGAATCGGTTGCCGTCTTCATCGGCCTCGAAGGATTGGGCAACCGCGTAACCCGCTTCGCTGTCGTAGCTGTAATGGAGTGTGCCGTTATAGCCATCGCCCAGTCCGGTGAACCCCAGTGCCGAAACGTCCAGCAGATCACCGTCACCGAGGCTGAAGCTGTGGATGAGGTCAACGCTGGACTGGCCTGTCCCGTCGTTCACGAAGCTGTCGGTGAGATGCTCGAAGACAAACGTGTTACGCGAACCGCCACCATACATCTCGTCCGCTCCGCCTCCACCGGTCACGATGTTGCCGGAGCGGGGTACGACCAGAAAGTCATCGCCATCGGTCCCGGTGATGACGTATTGCTTGTTGCTTAGCCCATGTTCGCGGCCATTGCTTTCTGCAGTCAGGTCGTAACGCAGGGCGAAATTCTGCGTGCCAAGCTCGGCGGCGTGATCGCCTTCCAGTCTGACTTCGAATGCCTGGCCCAGGGCGTTTTTATCCATAGAGCGCACATAGGTGATGTCCTCAATGGCGTTGTAGGTCACCGCCAGATCGCCGTTGTGGCCATCGCCAACGCGCTCCAACCCCAGGGCTGTCAGGTCAAGTACGTCAGTGGATTGAAAGTTTTTGATCAGGTCAGAGTGGGAACCCTGTTTGTCGAAGTAGCTGTCCGTCACCGAGGTGTAGACGAACGTGTTCCCGTAGACATAAGCGGAGTGGCTGGTGATCGTATCGACACCCGCGCCGCCGTTGTAGCGATCCTGCGCGTTGCTGAACGGGTCGGGATCCCCTCCCTGACCGATGAGAATATCGTCGCCATCGCCGCCAAAGATGAAATCCCGCTTCGTGGTGCCCGTGATGGTGTCGTTATCGGCTGTACCCACGTAGCTGTCATACGTGCCATGAGCAGTCATGACAACCGCTTCACTCTGCAACGCTGTTTTCTTTCCCTGAGCCATTTTTTTTCTCGCGATAGAGGGTTTGGCACTGCCACCGCCGTAGACGGCAGATCCAGTAGCAACGGGCATCGTGAGCGTTCATCAATGCCCGCCATTGGCGTGGTAGACCCGCCGAAGACCTGTTTGTTTGATAATTCGCCTCCGTCCAGAAACGACAAAGCCCGACATATAGTCGGGCCTGGGGTCGGGTTGAATCCGTTCATTACCAGTTCATGGCGGTTATCTCGGTGCAAGGGTGAGAAGCGGTGAGGGGTGCGAACACCCCTCGCGCCGGGCGGTGATCAGGCCGATTTGTTTTGCAGTGCCTTGATCAGCACGTCTGCTGCAGGGCCGGAAGAAGCAGGGTTCTGGCCGGTGATCAGCAGACCATCGGTGAGGACGTACGAGCCCCAGTCCGGACCTTTGGAGTAGACGCCGCCCAGTGATTTGAGCTCGTCTTCCACCAGGAAAGGCACCACGTTGGTCAGGCCGACCGCTTCTTCTTCACTATTGGCAAAGCCGGTGACCTTTTTGCCTTTAACCAGGGGCGTACCGTCGGCGTTCTTCACGTGGCGCAGCACGCCGGGGGCATGGCAGACGACAGCGACTGGCTTGTTGGCGGCGATGAATGATTCGATAAGCTGGACGGAATGCTTGTCCTCAGCCAGATCCCACAGCGGGCCATGGCCGCCTGGGTAGAACACAGCGTCGAAATCTGCCTGAACTACGCTGTCCAGGCGGACGGTGTTGGCGAGCAGGGCTTTGGCGGTTTCGTCTTTCTCGAAACGGCGGGTCAGGTCGGTCTGGAAGTCAGGCTCGTTGCTCTTTGGGTCCAGCGGAGGTTGACCGCCTTGTGGCGACGCCAGAACGATCTCGGCGTTGATGTCGCTGAACGCGTAGTAGGGCGCGGCCAGTTCTTCCAGCCAGAAGCCGGTAGGGCGGCCGGTGTTGCCAAGGGTGTCGTGGGAAGTCAGAACCATGAGAACTTTCATCGGTGTATTCCTTGTGACGGGCTAAAGTAGGTACACCATAGTCCTGAGTAGACCAGTCGTCTAGAGTTATTTCAAAAAATTATCGAGCTCGTTGCCGGCATGATGCATAGGCGCGCAGGAAAAGGTTCACGGACATGGACGCACAAGACGGCTGGTGCGCTGGCAGGCATCACGGCGGGGGAGACGAAGGATCAGGGGTAGCAGATGTTGCGGCGCACAGTGGCTGTGCGCCGATCAGGCAAGGCGCAGGATCGTGCGCGTCGTTGTCATGGCAGTTTCGAAGGGGGAAAGGCTTCTTTCAATCTTAACCATGACGCTGGCGCCGACCCAGAGCTGGTAAAGGCTCTGCGCGACGGCGTAGGGATTCTCACAGGCGGGCAGCGAGCCATCGGCAACGCCAGCCTCGATCGCGCTGCCGAGCCGGTCAGTGATCCCGGCCGTGCCGCGTTTGAGCACCGCGCGCATGGTCTCAGACAGATCCGCCACTTCAACACCGAGCTTCACGGCGAGGCATTTGCCCTGGCACTCCTGGAACGACTGCGTATCTTGCCAGACGCGCCAGTAGTTCATCAGCCGCTCGCCCATGGGCAGGCCGGGCTCGCCGAGGATGCGATCGATGTCAGCGAGGTAGTCGTCGAAGTAGTGCTCAAGCAACGCCTCGCCGAAGGCATCCTTGGAGCCGAAGTAATGATAGAAGGAGCCTTTCGGCACGCCAGCGGCGGCAAGAATCTCGTTGAGGCCTACGCCGGAATACCCCTTGGCGGCCATGATGCGTTGGCCGACGTCGAGGATTCCTTGACGGACATCAGATGAACCACGTGTTTGAGGAGTATTCATGGCTCGGAGAATACATCCTAGTAAGTCGGTCTACTACAAGATTCGGATGGACGCTGCTTTCGCGTGTCAGCACAGCCGCTTGGCTCGAACGACGGCTCTGACAGCAAGCCGTCGTTCTGCTCCGGGTAATCGACGCGCGTCTGCGCTAGACCTGATCCACCGCTTCAGGCACGCCCTGATCCTCGCCCAGAAACCCGCCGCTCTGGTGATGCCACAACCGCGCATAAGTGCCGTTCTTGCTGAGCAGTTCAGCGTGGGTGCCTTGTTCGATGATGCGCCCGTTGTCCATCACGATGAGCCGGTCCATGGCCGCAATGGTCGACAGACGGTGGGCGATGGCAATGACGGTCTTGCCTTTCATCATTTCGTCGAGGCTTTCTTGAATCGCCACTTCGACTTCCGAATCCAGCGCGCTGGTCGCTTCGTCCAGCAGCAGGATCGGCGCGTTCTTCAGCATCACGCGGGCAATGGCAACCCGTTGGCGCTGGCCGCCCGACAGCTTGATGCCGCGTTCACCGACCAGCGTGTCGTAGCCGCTGTGGCCATGCTTGTCGCTGAGCTGGCTGATGAAGCCATCCGCCTGGGCGTTGACCGCCGCGGTGTGAATTTCCTCATCGGTGGCATCAGGTCGACCATACGCAATGTTGTCGCGAATGGAGCGATGCAGCAGCGACGTGTCCTGAGTCACCATGCCGATGGTGCTGCGCAGGCTGTCTTGGGTGACCTGCCGGATGTTCTGCCCATCGACGCGAATCTCGCCGCTGTCCACGTCATAGAAGCGCAGCAGCAGATTGATCAGCGTGGATTTGCCGGCCCCTGAACGGCCAACCAGCCCTATCTTCTCGCCCGGCCGGATGGCCAGATCCAAACCATCCAGCACCTGGCGCTCGCCGTTGTAGTTGAAGCTGACGTTGTCGAAGGTCACCGCGCCGCCGGTGGTCTTCAAAACGGTAGCATCCGGCGCGTCCTGAACTTTAGGGCCCTGGGTCAGGGTCGCCATGCCGTCCTGCACCGTGCCGATGTTCTCGAACAGCGAGGTCATCTGCCACATGATCCAGTGGGACATGCCATTGATGCGCAGCGCCATTGCAGTAATCGCGGCCACCGCTCCAGTCCCGACGTCACCCTGATGCCACAGCCACAGGGCATAACCGCCCGCGCCCAGAATCAATGCGACGACCAGTGCCTGATTGACGATCTCGAACTGGCTGACCAGACGCATCTGGCGAAAGCCCGTTTGCTTGAAATCCTCCATCGCCGCGCGTGCAAACTGCGCTTCCCGTTTGGAGTGGGAGAACAGCTTTACCGTGGTGATGTTGGTGTAGGCGTCGGAGATTCGCCCGGTCATCGACGACCGCGCGTTGGCCTGCTCCTGACCGACCTTGCCCAGGCGCGGCACGAAGTACAGCATGGCCAGCCCGAACAGCACGATCCAGGCAAGGAACGGCAGCATCAGCTTCAAGGCGAAGCCGCCGGCCAGGGCGATGATCGCGATGAAGTAAACGCCGATGCCGGGCGCGATTTCGATCAGCGTGAACAGCACGTCCCGCACCGCCAGCGCGGTCTGCATGACCTTGGTGGTGACCCGGCCGGAGAATTCATCGGAAAAGAACGACAGGCTTTGCCGCAGCATCAGTCGGTGAAAATCCCAGCGCAGCCGCAGCGGCAGGTTGATCGCCAGCACCTGGTGCTGAACCATCGTGCGCAGGGCCACCAGTGCGATGCTGACCACCAGCACGATGCCGATGCCCCACAGCGCGCGACTTTCCTCACCTGCGGTGGCGCCGCCGTCCTTCCAGGTCGACAGCAGATCGACCACTTGTCCGAGGAACGAGAAAAGCCAGGCTTCGTAGAGCGACACACAGGCGCTGAGCACCGCAAGGGCGAGAATATAGCCACGCGCGCCCCGGGTGCAGGCCCAGAGAAACCGCGCCAGCCCCACGGGCGGCGGCGGTGCTTCGTCGGGAGGGAAGGGGTCGAGTCGTCGTTCAAACACGCTCAGCATGAGGGGCTCCAAAACTGTCCAGTGGTGCAGATTCTGCCATTGAATGGCGGGCTTGAGGGTTTCGGCGGTTTTTCGGGTGACTCGTTCAAACCATTGCGGCCGTGTTTTTACAATGGCCTGCGCTTGAGGTGATTGCGCTGGCATTGAGGGCGGAGCCTGCCGGTAAGTGATCGCTCAACGGATCCCGTGCTAACTTCCGGGCCGTTTTCTATCATGCGGACTTTCCGTCCGTACGCGCATTCAGGTCCAACGACATGACACACATCTCCGAACGCCTCCTGGTCCAAGCGCACTTGGACGCCAAGCAGCCCAAAACCCTGAGCCCGCACGAGGAAGCGGAATACCGCCGGCTGATCGCTGCCGAGCTCAAGGCCCAGGACGCCGTGCTGGTCGCTCACTACTACTGCGATCCGGTGATTCAGGCACTGGCGGAAGAAACCGGCGGTTGCGTCTCGGATTCTCTGGAGATGGCGCGATTCGGCAAAAACCATCCGGCGAAAACCGTGCTGGTGGCCGGGGTGCGTTTCATGGGCGAAACCGCAAAAATCCTGACCCCTGAAAAACGCATCCTGATGCCGACCCTCGAAGCGACCTGCTCACTGGACCTCGGTTGCCCGGTCGATGAGTTCGCTGCGTTCTGCGATCAGCATCCCGAACGCACTGTGGTGGTTTACGCCAATACGTCAGCCGCGGTAAAAGCCCGTGCCGACTGGGTGGTGACGTCCAGTTGCGCGCTGGAGATCGTCGAAAGCCTGATGGACAACGGCGAGAAAATCATCTGGGCGCCTGACAAGCATCTGGGCCGTTACATCCAGCGTGAGACCGGGGCGGACATGCTGCTGTGGGACGGCGCCTGCATCGTGCACGAGGAGTTCAAGTCCCGGCAACTGGAGGACATGAAGGCGTTGTACCCGGACGCCGCCATTCTGGTGCACCCGGAATCCCCCGAGTCTGTCATTGATCTGGCTGACGCAGTGGGCTCTACCAGCCAGTTGATCAAGGCGGCGCAAACGCTGCCGAACACCACCTTCATCGTCGCCACCGACCGCGGCATCTTCTACAAGATGCAGCAGCTGTGCCCGGACAAGGTCTTCATTGAGGCACCGACCGCCGGAAATGGCGCCGCATGCCGCAGTTGCGCCCATTGCCCGTGGATGGCGATGAACACCCTGGCGCGCACGCTTCAGTGTTTGCGCAAAGGCACCAACGAGATCTTCGTTGACCCCGCCGTTATCCCTCACGCCGTCCGGCCGTTGCAGCGCATGCTCGACTTCACCCAGGCGGCACGCATGAAAGCCTCGGGGAATGCTTGAATAACGGCCGCAAGCCGCAAGCCGCAAGCCGCAAGCTTCAAGCTTCAAGCTTCAAGCTTCAAGCTTCAAGCTTCAAGCTTCAAGCTTCAAGCGAAAAGCCAGCTCGCCGCATTTCAGCTTGCCGCTTATAGCTTGCCGCTCGTAGCTCACCTCAATTCATCATGTCCTTCACCGCCCGTTCCTGGGCGATGATTTCCTGCTGCCGTGCGTCGATGCGCGAGGCCAGCTGGAAGTTGTTGTTCGCGCGGCGCTTGGCGAATTCAAGCTGTTGAATCGCCTGTTTGAAATCGCCCATCAGCGCGAAATATTCCGCACGCGCCTGATGCAGGCCGATGGTGTCGCCCGACAGGCCACGGGTGTCAGCCACCTGATTCCAGATGTCCGGATCGTCCGGGCGGCTCTTCAGCAGAATCTCCAGAGACTTCAACGCCTCGGGCGCCTTGGACTGCTTGAGCAAGACGTCGACTTTGGCCTGATTGAGCGGATAGTTATCGGGATACAGATTCAGCATTCGGTCCACCCGCTGTTGAGCGTCGGGCAGGCGATTGTTGGAGATGTCCAGGTTCACGGCGGCGAGGTTGTAAGGAATGTTGTCCGGCGCCTTGTCGAGCAGGGGCTTCAAGGTTTCGCGGCCTTCGTTCAGCTGACCTGCCTTGGTCTGTGCGAGCGCCAGGCCATAGCGGGCGGCGTCGTTTTTCGGGTTCTCGGCCAGTTGCGCCCGGAAACGCTTGGCGGCCATGCCGGGGGTTTCTTCGTAGATCAGCACGGTGCGGGCGCGCATCAATTGATACGCAGGACTGTCTTCCTTGCCGCCGGGCTTGGCTTGCTCGGCGCGGTTGCGGGTGTCGGCGATACGGGATTCGGTCACCGGGTGGCTCATCAGGAATTCCGGTGGCTTGGCGTCATAGCGATACTGGCGCGCCAGACGCTCGAACATGGTGGGCATGTTGCGCGGGTCGTAGCCGGCCTTTTCCAGGTTAAGAATGCCGATGCGGTCCGCTTCTGCTTCGTTTTGCCGGGAGAATCGCGCCTGTTCCTGAATCGCGGCGGCCTGGGTGCCGGCAATCGCGGCAATCCCTGCATCGCCCGCGCCCGCTGCGGCCATGACAATACCGGCGAGCATCGCCGCCATCACCGGCACTTGCATGCGCTGCTGCGCCTGCACGCCCCTGGCAAAGTGCCGTTGCGACAAGTGAGCCAGTTCGTGGGCGAGTACTGCGGCGTATTCGCCTTCGGTTTCAGCGTGGAGGAACAACCCGCCGTTGACCCCGATGATCCCGCCGGGCGCGGCGAAGGCGTTGATCTCCGGCGTGTTGATCAGAATGAATTCGAGACGGCGGTCCTGCACCTGGCTGGTTTCGGCAAGACGGTAGACCGACGACTCAACAAAGTCCTTGAGCAGCGGGTCGGACAGCTGCGCCACTTCAGAGCGCAGCAGCCCGAGCCAGGCGCGCCCCAGGTCATGTTCTTGCTGCGGAGAAACGATGGATGAACTCGCGTCGCCGAGGGAGGGCAGGTCATCTTCTGCGAAACTCGGTGCTGCCAGCAGGCATGCGAGGGTCAGCAGCGTGGGGCGCAAAAAATTCATGCACGAAACTCTGGGGCAGAAAGACGTCACTGTAGCTGGCTCAATGGCTTGCTGACCAGAGTGGGGTATTCTGGAAAACTTGTAAGAATGTTCTTCCGCCCGTTGGCTTTTATGCGAGGGCGGATGTGTCTACCCGGAGAGAAACGATGTCTGACGCTGTAGGACACCCCGCAGCCTGCGATGCAGAGCTTGACGCCAGCGGTCTCAATTGCCCGCTTCCCTTGCTCAAGGCCAAGATGGAACTCAACCGTCTGGCCAGCGGCGCGGTCCTCAAAGTGACGGCCACGGACGCAGGCTCGCAGCGCGACTTCCGTACCTTCGCAAAACTGGCCGGGCATGCGCTGCTGCACGAAGAAAACGCTGACGGCATTTATCGGTACTGGCTACGCAAGGCCTGAGCGTTTCTGACCCCTCGCAACAACCCCCTTAGGATTCTTGATGTTCAAAGTGCTTCGCGACTGGATACAGCGCTACTTTTCCGACGAGGAAGCGGTAGTGCTGGCGGTGCTGTTGGTTCTCGGATTTACCGTTGTTCTTACCCTTGGCGGCATGCTTGCCCCGGTGCTGGCCGGGCTGGTACTCGCGTTTCTGATGCAAGGGTTGGTCAACCTGCTCGAGCGCTTGCGAGTGCCGGAAGGTGGCGCAGTGGGGCTGGTCTTCGCTTTATTCATGGGGGCGCTGGCGCTGTTTCTGCTGGTGCTCGTGCCTCTGTTGTGGCGCCAGCTCATCACGTTGTTCAACGAATTGCCCGGCATGCTCGCCAAGTGGCAGTCATTGCTGTTGCTGCTGCCGGAGCGTTATCCGCATCTGGTGTCGGACGAGCAGGTCTTGCAGGCCATCGAAGTGGCTCGCGGCGAGGTCGGAAAGTTCGGCCAATGGGCGCTGACGTTTTCTCTGTCCAGCCTGCCGCTGTTGGTCAACATGATGATCTACCTGGTGCTGGTGCCGATCCTGGTGTTCTTCTTCCTTAAAGATCGTCGGATGATCAGCCGCTGGGCGAGGGGCTATCTGCCCCGCGAACGAACGCTGATTACCCATGTGGCCGAGGAAATGAACCGGCAGATCGCCAACTACATTCGCGGCAAGGTCATCGAGATTTTCATCTGCGGCGGGGTGACGTACATCGCCTTTGTGACCATGGGCCTGAATTATTCGGCGTTGCTGGCGATGCTGGTGGGGATTTCGGTAGTCGTGCCGTATGTGGGCGCTGTGGTGGTGACGGTGCCCGTGGCGTTCATCGCGCTGTTCCAGTGGGGCTGGAGCGATCAGTTCATCTACCTGATGGTGGTCCACGGCATTATCCAGACCCTGGACGGCAACGTGCTGGTCCCGCTGCTGTTCTCCCAGACCGTCAGCCTGCACCCGGTGGCAATCATTTGCGCCGTGTTGTTGTTCGGCGGGCTGTGGGGGTTCTGGGGGATTTTCTTTGCGATTCCGCTGGCGACCCTGTTCAAGGCCGTGCTTGATGCGTGGCCACGGAATGAGCCGACAGTGGCGCCGTTGTTGTAGGTGTTGCCTTGCTTTTGTAGGAGTGAGCTTGCTCGCGATTGGCGTCGTCCAGGTCAAGATGCGATGACTAAACGAACCCGATCGCGAGCAAGCTCACTCCTACAGTATGGCGATCAAGCCTGGTTCAGCACCTGAGCTGCTTCCAGCACCGCCGCCACATGCCCTGGCACCTTCACGCCGCGCCATTCCTTGCGCAGCACACCGTCCTTGTCGATCAGGAAGGTGCTGCGGTCGACGCCCAGGTATTCCTTGCCGTACAGCTTCTTCAGCTTGATCACATCGAACAACTGGCACAGCGATTCATCTTTGTCCGAGATCAACTCGAACGGGAATTCCTGCTTGGCCTTGAAGTTCTCGTGGGATTTCAGGCTGTCCCGTGAAACACCGAACACTACGGTGTTGGCAGCCTTGAAGTCGGCGTGATGATCGCGAAAGCCCTGGCCCTGGGTGGTGCAGCCTGGGGTGCTGTCCTTCGGGTAGAAATAAAGGACGACTTGCTGACCTCTCAGTGCCGACAGGCTGACCGCCTGTTCGCTCGTGGCCTGCACCTGAAAGTCGGCAACGGGTTGGTCGAGTTCTACAGCCATACGGGACTCCTTACATCGGTGCTTGAGGGCGCCACGGTTCGATCAGCGCATCGAGGTTGAGTGCGTCGGCGAAGTCCAGGAACTGGTCGCGCAACCAGCTGATCTGGGTGCCGGCCGGCAATGTCACGGTGAACGTCGCGTTGAGCATGGTGCCGCCGGTCTGCGGTGCCTGGTAGGTGTCGCAGATCAGGTTTTCCAGCTCGACATTGTGGTCGATGAAGAACTGGCACAGCTCGTTAATGATGTCCGGGCGGTACGCCGAACTGACGTAGGCCACGTAGGGCAGGGCTTCCGGACGGTTTTCCAGCGAAGCACTGCGCACCACATTGACGGTGAAGGCGTGTTTCTTCGCCAGATTGGGCAGGCCGGTTTCCAGACGCGCCAGGGCGTCCCAGCTGCCGGAGATCTGCAGGATCAGCGCGCTGCACTCACCGTGGCGAGTGAGGCGTGAGCTGACGACCGAGCAACGGCTTTCGTTACTGGCGCGGCACAGCACGTTGGTCAGCTCCATTGGGTTGGCGCCAAGGGCACTGATGACAAGGAATTGTTCGCGAACTGTGGGGATGGATGACATGCAGCATTCCTAAACGATGAGCGGTCGGTACGCAGCAGGCCTTTGCCGGCGGGCTCGACGAACGAAGGCATCGTGACGTCGCCCCGACCCACAGCCGTCAATCGCGTCCATGAGCCTGTCATGGCGCGCGATAGCGACGCAGGGCGGGGTAAGTGACGACAAAATCGAGCAGTCGAACGAGCCGGGCAGATGACCCGTACCGATCAAAGACCGAAGGGTAGCGAAAACCGGCGCCGAGGGGAATGCTCGCCTTGTGCAAGGATCATGGCGCCAGTACCATTACCGCTCTCTTTTTCCGGCAGGAGCGGTTTGCATGATTGCGGGCAGTATGGTGGCACTGGTCACACCCATGGATGCACAAGGTCGTCTCGATTGGGACAGCCTGAGCAAACTGGTGGACTTTCACCTGCAAGAGGGCACCAACGCCATTGTTGCCGTCGGCACCACCGGTGAATCCGCGACGCTCGACGTCAACGAGCACATCGAAGTCATCCGCCGCGTGGTCCAGCAGGTCGCTGGTCGCATTCCGGTCATCGCCGGCACGGGCGCCAACTCCACCCGCGAGGCGGTCGAACTGACCACCAACGCCAAGAACGCCGGTGCCGATGCCTGCCTGCTGGTCACCCCGTACTACAACAAGCCGACCCAGGAAGGCTTGTACCAGCACTTCAAGCACATCGCCGAAGCCGTCGACATCCCGCAGATTCTCTATAACGTGCCGGGCCGTACTGCCTGCGACATGTCAGCCGAGACCGTCATCCGCCTGTCGAAAGTCAAAAACATCATCGCCATCAAGGAAGCCACCGGTGACCTGCAGCGCGCCAAGGATATTCTTGCCGGCGTGAGCAGCGACTTCCTGGTCTATTCCGGCGACGACGCCACCGCAGTCGAGCTGATGTTGCTCGGCGGCAAAGGCAACATCTCGGTCACTGCCAACGTCGCGCCGCGCGCCATGGCCGACCTGTGCAAGGCCGCAATGGACGGTGATGCCGACACCGCCCGCGCGATCCACGAAAAACTGATGCCGCTGAACAAGACCCTGTTCATCGAATCGAACCCTATTCCCGTGAAATGGGCCCTGCATGAGATGGGTTTGATGCCAGACGGTATTCGTCTGCCGCTTACCTGGCTCAGCGAGTCCTGCCACGAGCCGCTGCGTCAGGCCCTGCGCCAGTCCGGTGTATTGGTCTAATGAGGAAGCATTACGCAATGAAGCGACTGGCCGGACTTTCCGCACTAGCCTTGATTATCTCCAGCACCAGCGGTTGCAGCTGGCTTTTTGGCCAGGACGGTTATTTCCGCGATCGCAGCAGCGATTACCTGGAAGCGACCCAGAAGCCTCCGATGCAAATGCCCGAGGGCGTTCAGGAAGTCAAACGACTGGACCCGTTGCTGCCGATCCCGCGCAACGTCGCCGACGACACCCAGAAGGGTGAATTCACCGTGCCGCGTCCGCAGCCGTTGACCACTGCTCAGGACTCCGGCGACTACACGCTGCAGAAGAGCGGCGACAACCGCTGGATTCTTGCCCAGCGCGCACCGGCTGAAGTCTGGCCTGTGGCGCACCAGTACTTTGAAGACAACGGTTTCCGCATCGCCGAAGATCGTCCGCAAACCGGTGAATTCAACACCACCTGGCAGCGCATGGACGAGCTGTCCGTATCGGTAGCCAAGCGCATGGGTTCGAGTGGCGATGCCGCCAACACCGAGACCCGCGTCCGCGTTCGTATCGAGCCGGGCGTGCAGCGCAACACCAGTGAAATCTATGTGGTCAGTGTGCAACGCCCTGCTGGCAGCAAAGACGATCCTGCATTTCCGTCGCGCAGCACCAACGTCGGCCTCGACTCCGTGCTCACCGACGACATGCTCGCAAGCCTGACCCGTACGGCCGAGAAGGGCGGTTCGGTGTCCTTGCTGGCGGCGCGTGATTTCGATACCCCAAGCCGCGTTTCCCTCAGCGAAGACGGCAGCGGCAACCCGGTGCTGAACCTGGGCGCGGACCTGGATCGCGCGTGGTCGAGCGTTGGTCGTGCGCTTAACCAGGGCGACTGGCGCGTTGAAGACATCAACCGCAGCCTGGGCCTGTACTACATCAACCTGGCGGAAAAAGCCGACAAGCCTGAAAACAAGCCTGGCTTCCTCAGCCGCGTGTTCGGCAGCGAAGAGTCCAAGGAAGAGAAAGAAGCCCGCGCCGAGCGTTATCAGGTTCGCCTGAGCAAGGTCGGTGAAAACGTTCAGGTCACGGTCGAGAAGAACATCAACACCGTGGCGCCGACGGAAGTCGCTCGTCGTGTGTTGAGCGTCATTCAGGACAACCTGGGTTAAGTGCGCTTCGCGGTTCTGGGCAGCGGCAGTCGCGGCAATGCCACGCTGGTTGCGAGCAACGACACGTACGTGCTGGTCGATTGCGGTTTCTCCCTGCGGGAAACCGAACGCCGGCTCGACAGGCTGGGCGTCAGCGGTAAACAGCTCAGCGCCATTCTAGTGACCCACGAACATGCCGATCATGTGCATGGCGTGGGTTTGCTGTCTCGGCGCTACGATGTGCCGGTGTACCTTAGTGACGGCACGCTGCGCGGCATGCGCAAGCCTGTCGAAGCCGGTCTTCGGCTGGTGGGCGGGCAGGGTCTGCGCATTGGTGGTCTGGATATCGACGTAGTATCTGTGGCTCACGATGCGCTGGAGCCGACGCAGTTCGTGTTCAACGACGGGCGCCGCCGCTTCGGCTTGCTGACCGACCTCGGCTCGTATTGCCCGATGGTGCTCGACAGCTACCGCGGGCTCGACGCGCTCATGGTCGAGTCCAATCACTGTCGCGATCTGCTTGCCCGAGGTCAGTACCCCTACTTTCTCAAGCAGCGGGTGGGGGGCGATCACGGTCATTTGAACAATCATCAGGCGGCCGGCCTGGTGAACGAGTTGGGATGGCGGGATCTGCAGCATCTGGTGCTGGCCCATCTGAGCAGCAAGAACAATCTGCCGCACCTGGCCCGGCAATGCTTCGTCGACACCCTTGGGTGCGACGAGGACTGGCTACAATTGGCCGATCAGGATTCAGGGCTCGACTGGCGCGAAATCGCCTAGCGTCCCAAACGGGCGATTCGCCCCCACTATTTCAGCAAGATTCAGCAAGCGGAGCCCATCATGGAAAAACGTGAAGAACTCTACCGCGGCAAAGCCAAGTCGGTTTACAAGACCGACGACGCTGACCGCTTGATCCTGGTGTTCCGCAACGACACCTCGGCGTTCGACGGCAAGCGCATCGAGCAGCTCGACCGCAAAGGCATGGTGAACAACAAGTTCAACGCCTTCATCATGCAGAAGCTGGAAGCCGCAGGCGTTCCGACCCAGTTCGACAAACTGCTGGGCGACAACGAAGTGCTGGTCAAGAAGCTCGACATGATCCCGGTCGAATGCGTTGTGCGTAACTACGCCGCCGGCAGCCTGGTCAAGCGCCTGGGCGTGGAAGAGGGCATGAAACTCAACCCTTACACGTTCGAGCTGTTCCTGAAGGACGACGCCAAGGGCGACCCGTTCATCAACGACTCCCACGTCGTCGCGTTCGGTTGGGGCACCGCGGAGCAACTGGTTCGCATGAAAGAACTGTCGCTGAAGGTCAACGAAGTCCTGAGCAAACTGTTCGACGACGCCGGCCTGCTATTGGTCGACTTCAAGCTTGAGTTCGGCGTGTTCAGCGACGGCTCGATCGTCCTGGGTGATGAGTTCAGCCCGGACGGCTGCCGCCTGTGGGACAAAGAAACCCGCAAGAAAATGGACAAGGACCGCTTCCGTCAGGGCCTCGGCGATGTCATCGAAGCCTACGAAGAAGTCGCCCAGCGTCTAGGCGTACCGCTCTGATCCGATGCTTTAGTTGGGAATTGCTGCAAGCATCTGAAAGAACGCGAAAAAATCCGTAAAAAGGGTTCGCGTTCTTTGAGCGAGCTGTTATGATGCGCGCCGTTGGAGAGATGCCGGAGTGGCCGAACGGGACGGATTCGAAATCCGTTGTACTGGCGACAGTACCTAGGGTTCAAATCCCTATCTCTCCGCCATTATTGATACACGCCAAACCCCTGATAACGTTGCCGTTATCGGGGGTTTTTCGTTTCAGGCTTATAAATTTAGGGCAAATTTAGGGCAAAAATATGCCTGTCCAGCCCGCTCCAGAACGCCTGAGTCCAAAGCATGGAGGTCATTTTATTCACCCGACGGAAAGGTGGTGCTACAGTGTTCTGTGCAGCTGATCGGCGATCTGTGATGTCCGGAAGTGTGGACCGACCTTTCTAGGATTGGCTCGGATTCTGCAGCAGTTGAGAATCGTACAAAACATTGACGCATAGCCTCCCGGAATACCGGACTGGCTGATGTTTGTTGGACATTGGTGCTGAGAGGAAAATTTGATGGCATTGCCGGAAATCAGCGCGTGGCGCGTTGAAGTCTTGAGATTCACGTTTTTCTACAGCGAGCCTCAGTCTGGCCGCGGCAGAGACTGGTGGAAGGCGCTGACCGGTATCGACCCAGAAACCACCGTTAATAAGCAGCAGACCGGTGAATATGTGGAGTCCGGGCCTTATCTACAGGGACAACTGGACCTGAAGGTCGCTTTCAATCGTTTGGACTGGACGCTTACTTATCCTCTAGCGAGCATGCCAGATTACGTGCCCCCTATGGATCTTCAGACGTCGCTGGATACGATGTATGATGCTTTTAAAAAGATAACACTTGATCCGAACGTTATCCGCGTAGCGTTCGGGGCGGTCTTGCTGATGCCAGTGGAAAACGCGCATAAAGGAAATATTATATTCAATGAATATATGCCCTTTGTTAAGGTTGACCTAGATAATGTTGAGGATCTTTTTCTTCAGGTTAACTTCCCGTATGTAGCCCGTTCGTATGATGGCATGAAAATAAACAATGTCGCGAAGTGGAGTGTAATGAGTGGCCAGTTTATGCAAATGGCAATTGGCGGTTTTCCGCAAATCTCTACCAATTTTTTAGTTCGTGGAGAGGTTGACCTAAGCTCTGCTGGAGAAAGGCAGACCCCGCTCGACGGAGAGTCCGTCATTCCGCTGTTAGATGAATTCGTAGCCAAAACTTACTCAATATTCCAGGAAGGTTTTAAGTCATGATAGGGAATCTAACGTCTGAAGATTTGGATGGTGCTAAGGTCGAGCCGCAAACAACGTGGGGTACAGTCACCTCTGGCTGGGTAAGCGATATTGATCACCTATTTCCTAATAGTGCATATTCGACGTTCGTTAAGATTGATGATCATCCTGCATACCAAGCTGTCGCCCAAGCGGGATCTGTGCACTTTCCGCGTGTGAGTACGTTTGCGAAGTGGGCAGGTGTTTCAGTTACTAAGTTGAGCCACGATGAGTCTGTCGGGCTGGCAGATGCTTACAGTGCAATGCAAATGCTTTACCAGTGGGAGCACAACAGGCAGGGCAGGATCGCATCTGCATACGCTGTTTATTTCGTAGAGCGTAATTTCTCCGCAAGGAACCTCGCAGCGGTAAACGACCTCTTGTTGAATGTTTCTGCGGAAAGGCTCACAGAATGGTCGATGGTTGCGATTCTCAGATCCTCCTTTTCTGCAAGGTCGAGTCTTCCTGCTTGGCCGTCATTTATGGCAGCAGTGCGCGAGAGACTTAAAGATAATGAACGCTTAGAACGTCTTCTTGTTGGCTTGACCAGATAGGTAGTCATGGAACTTAGACTATATAAATTTAACGTGCAGTTGCCTGATGATGTCTATTTGGCGTTGGCGATAACTGGTGAGCTTGGCGCTGAAGGACAGCGCCATACTGGATTCGTAGTAAAGGACTTTAACGATAACTCTCAGCTTTTTCACTTAGGGCGCAATAATCTTTATCGGCAAGATTTACTGGCCCCGCGTTACTCTTACTTGCTTATCCCATCTATGGAGCCTGAAACCGCCAATTCAATAATTGCATTACTGGTAAAAGTGCTTGAGGACACTCAAGGGAACGTCCCTTACTCCATAGCATGGGAAGATGAAGAGTATTTCGACTCCAGTGGGGTATTGGTCAAGACCGACCCAATTGATGGTTTCACATGCGCTACATTCGTATTAGAAATTCTTAGACGGCAGGGTATGGAGCTTATCGACAAAGCTAGTTGGCCAGTCCAGCCGGCAGACATGGTTTGGCAGGCCGGAATTTTGCCATTTCTTGGTCTTTCTACGGAAAGTTTGATGGCTCAGCTAGAAGCGATAGGTAGGTATCCGAGGATTCGCCCGGAGGAGGCGCTGGGCGCCGCCCATCTGTATGTTGGGGAAGTGCTCCAATTTCCCACTGTTGCCCCTGCGGCAAGTCAGGTGATCGCAGAAATGGTGAGACTGAGTGCTCCGGCCTAGCTTAACTGCCGTTCACTAAAGCTAACTCATCTGAACCCCATCATTTCTGAAACCATGCCGGCCATGCTTTTTGTATCGCCTGGAATCCATCTCCCGTAATGCTTCCTGACCATTGTTGTATCGCTGTGGCCAAGCTGGCGCGCGACCCATTCCACTGGAACGTAGCTCGAAAGCGCCTGGCTGGCGAAAGTGTGTCGGCATTGGTTTACGCCGCGATGGCGGACCCCGGCCTTCACAAGGTGATCGGTGAACCAGTTGCTCAGGTTGCGGCCGGTCCACGCCACGCCTTCTGATGGTGTTCGGAACAGAAACCGCAAGGTCTCTTTCTTGATCGAGTTGTTGTCGCGCTGTGTGACCGCCACCGTCTGGGCTGGCGCATCGGCGGCATCGAGCATGATCAGCTTCAGCAGCTCAATCGCGGGATCGATCAGTTCAACCATGCGCGCCCGGGCTCGCTCCTTCGGCACCTTGTATTCGCCAACGACCAACGCTCGCCGGACGTGCACGACGCCCAGGGTCATATCAACGTCCTCGATGGCCAGTGCGACCATTTCCGACATTGAAAGCCCTGCCCAACAGTTGAACATCACCATCCGTGCCGCCGCCATGCGCTCGGTGTCGGCATTGCCAATCAGCTCGATCTCCTCGCGGTTGAAGGGGTCGGCGTGCTCGTTGTCATGGTCGGATTCAATATTGCTGATCCGCTCCAGCGGGTTGAACTTCAGGATGCCGTCACCGAAGGCGTCAGCCCAAATCCCCCTCACCACTGTGAACACGTCGTTCACTGTCTTAGGCGCAAGACCCTTCTTCAACAGCTGCGCCTGGAACAACTCCAAATCGCTTTTGCTGATGTCGACGATCTTTGCTCCTCCGAACTTCTGATCGAGGTGCTTGGCCTTGCTGATGTAGTTGATCAGAGTGCTGCTGGCCTTCTTCGCCCGCTGTACCTCCATCCAGCGTTCAATGCCTTCCCTCACAGTGCGTTTGGTTGAGGGGCCGCCGTGGCCTGAGAAAATCGCGGCGCGCGCCGACTCAGGGAAGTGAGCGGCGTAATCGAACCGACCCTCCTTGATCTCTGTGATGATCGTCCGGCGCTTGTTGTCGGCGTACGCGATCGAGGCTTTGTTGATCTTGACAATGCCGGGCAGTGGCTCCCGGCATCGCTGGCCATTGAGCATGAACGTGATGCGAAGTTGCTTTCCGTTCAGCTCGACACCTGGTGGCATCTTGTCTGTCATGGAGCGCCTTCCATCCACGTTTCGATGGCTTTCCGGCTGTAGACCACGCGGTTGGCGGGATCCTTACGCCAATGTTTTCCTTCTAGCCAAAGGCCACGTTCCCGGTATTTTCGGGCGGCCTCGGTGGTGATGCCGAAGATCGGCCCCAGCAGTTCCTGACGGAACCATGCACCGGGATAAACCTGATACTCAATCTGTTGTGCTGCTGCCATGATGAGTTCCTTCCCCGTCCGGGGTCTATGCGGGGTTGAGTGGCGGGTACTTGGCCAGAAATTCGTCGGCAACTTTCATCGCGGCCTGGGCATCGTTCACGTAGGCGGGATCGAAGCCGCCGGCGTAATGGATGGTGGCCTGGCAGGCGCGGAGGTTTTCGCGGTTCATCTTGAGCGCCGCGGTCAACTCTTCACGCATCTCACCTTCGGCCCGTCCTATTTCCCAGAAGCGCGTCGCCCAATGCCCCTCGGGCGGCGGATTCGTGTTCTGGTATCCGAACGCCATGGCTCCAGTGATGCTGTCGCACAGATCGCGCTTATAGGCGTTCTCGCCCAGCGTGCTCAGGCCTTGCCGACGCAGCGCGTCGAGCGCGTTGCTGAGGTTTGATTCTGGCGATGGCAGCACTAGGTCGTAATCTTTACTCCCTGGCCGGCATACGATGAGAAACATCTCGCAGTCGAGTGGGAGGTGCTGGGCTACGTCAGATATGGCCTGGATCGCCACTTCGTGCAGCAGTTCCTTTTCAGCGGACATACGAATTCCTCGCCCGCCGTACACCGGCAGACATGTGGATAGATGGGGAAGGGGTTAATCAGCGCGAGTGAATTCGCGCTCGAATGCGGCAACGGTCTTGTAGTGCGTGCGGCCTTCCCAGACCGGCCTGAGCAGATAGCTCGGGCCGAATCGTGAGTGGCCGGGCCAGGCCCTCGGCACCAGATCGCATGTGTAGCGTCCACCGTCACGCTTGCGGATGAAGTGAGTCATGGCATCACCCGCTTGAACTCGACGACCCAGACCCATGGGTTGGCCTCCCACGCGCCGGCGCCGTTGATTGATTCCCACAGATCGCGCCACGCGGCGGGATACCAGTCGCGATAATTGGGCGATACATCGTCACTCGCCAGTTCCGGCGGGCATTCCAAGCCCTCCGCCCGGATGTCGCTGCGGGAAATGGCCTGCAGGCGCTCGACGCGCACGTCGGTGATCTCCAGCACGATGCGGCTGGCCCATCGGTGCATGTGGATGGATGGGCGGGATCTGCGCGGATAGTCCCAGTGAGCAACGGTCCCGTTGTACTCGGGGTCCGCACAGCCGGAGTACAGGACGGGCTCACCGTCGACGGCATAGCGGGTAAGTGCAACGCTATCGCTAGTTTGTTCGTCCATCTCGGTTGTCTCGCGCACCCACAGGCGGTCGCCGGGCCGACCTTGGGGACAAAGATCAGAGTTACCAGGCAGCGCCAAAAAGGCAGGCTCAAAACCGGCAGCCAGACAATCCAGCGCTGCCTGTTTCTTCACCTCGCGCCGCGTCACCGTCTTCCGGCCTTCCAGGATGGCGCGCACCATCGGCGCCGCGAACAGGATCGGGCGTTCTTTGATCAAGGTCATGGCGTTACCTGCTGTATGTGCCCATCGACCCATTTACGCATGCGTTGCCAGCGCGCCTCGGGCGTGTCGCGGATGAACTTGTAGTTGCCATCAGCCTGCAGCTCGTAATCACCGTCGCGCTCGTCGTTCTCGAAAACGATTTCAGCGGCCATCGCTTCAGCAATACCGAAGGCTTTCGATACGCTTTCCCGGCAGTGTGCGTCGAGACTGCTCATGTCGAGCCCGCGCTTGGCGCCGATGACACCCAGGGTGCAGAACTCGCCGTCAGACTCGAGCGTGTCCTTCGTGAGCCGCTTCGCCGGCATGGCATCCATAGCGTCGCGAAGCTCAAGCAGGAACGCTTGGCCTCGCTTACCTTTCAAAGCAGACATCACGGCGCCACGCCAGCAGATCAGGCTCCAGTTTTCGCAATCGTCGCTGTATCCGCTGCGGCTCATGGCGTCACCAAAGGTCTGACCCAAACGCAGATAGGACCGTCTTCAGTGTCGTGGATCGAGAAGATGAACCAGCCGTCTCCGGCAGGCTTCGAAGGCTCCCATGCGCTGCAGTCGGGAATGCCGTTCAAAAACCAGGCGGCCTGCAGCTCCTCGGGCGCGTCGCCTTCGAAAAACCGTTGGTGGACTTCAAGCCCCCGATCAGCGAACCACACGAAGGGAATCAGCTCATCATCGGTTGATGGCCAGGCGGGGTGAGTCCAGCAGCCCGAGTCATCGCGCTCGACCGGCATGGGTTGAATCAAAGCTTTTGCTTCAGGCATGACTTCGTCCTCGCCGCATACGCAGCAGGCAATAGGTATGGGTTGGGCCGACCGGGCGGCTGGGTTACTTGATCAGCTTCGAGAGTCGCGGAAGGAATGGGCTGGATGATCAGGCCAGCAGACCGGACAGCTGCATCGGTCGAGGGACTCCGTCACTGCCGGACGTACATTCTCAGAAGGGGCGACGCGTTTGTTCCACAGCTCAACCGCATTCTGGCCGGGCTTTGCTATTGGCCCATCTGCATCACACCCGAGACACATGACGTAACTGGAAGCGTGGCTGACGCTGTTGGATTCGCTGCCACAAAAGGGGCACGGCAGCAGCTCGATTTTATTGTTCATGGCTCGTCGTGCTCCATCGGAGGGGTGTGCACGATGCCTATCATGCTGGCGTCGAGCTTCGCGGCTGGCGCAGACTGGTTGGCTATGAAATCTCTTGCCGAATCCATCATCGCGGTGCCGACTTGATGGACGTTGGCATGGGTGTAGAACCAGCGGACCATGTCCCGCGCCTTGGTCAGTTCGGACTGGTAGCAATCACGCTCGGCACGAATGGCCGTATTCGCCTCGCTGTCGTTTTGCGCCTGAGCTTCCAGCAAATCAACCTTGTCTTTGAGCCCGCCACGCTCCGCGGTCAGATCACACACCCGCTGATCAGCGATGTTCAGGCGCTGCTGTAGGGCTGACACCTCAGCCTGGAGGCGACTGGCGTGGGCGCGGTCGACCAAGTATCTAACCGGCTCGATGTCTTCTGCCCACCTTGCGTGGTCGAGTGCAAACTGCTCGGTGTTGAAGTTGTAGCCCAGGACCCGCCACGCCAGCACTTCCAGCTCTCCGCCAACAGGCGGCACCAGCCCACCGCGACATTGCGCCAAGCGCTCCGCAGGACAATCGCTCAACCTCTTTGCTTGATTGCTCATAACCCCTCCTGCGGCGAAACGATGTCGATCATGCTGGCGTCGAGCTTCACGGCTTGTGGGTCTGGCGCGTATACCCAGTCGTTGTATTCGCGCAGCAGTTGATCAATCGGATTGTCGGGGATCCCGCGGCAAGCCTGAATCTCGCGTATTTCGTGCGGTGCCCCAGTCACGGCAATAAGCAATGCTCGGAGCGAGGTCGGGTTGACCTCTAGGCACTGGCCGCGAGCATGTTCAAGATCATTGATCTTCTGATCGGCCATGTTCAGGCGCTGCTGCAGGGCTGACACCTCAGCCAGGAGGCGGGTGACGTGGGTGTGAGCCACCAGCTCGACGGGGGTCTTCCATTTGCTTCCCGGAATTACAGGCGGATGATCTTTGTCAGTAACCACCTGAAGGCCTGTGAAAGTGACGTGCTCGTAACCGACGATTTCCACATTATCCGAGCCTTGCTCGGCGTTCGGATCAAAGCGGATGTCCATGCCCAGCTCCGCAGCAAGGTTCTTCTCGATCGTGGCGCCTCTGGACTTGCTCCAACCCGGGAGAAGGTAGATTGCCCCACACAGCCCCAAACGCGTCAGGTCGTATGCCATGTAATCAGCCCATTCCAAATTTTCAGCCAGGGTATGCTCAGCGGGGTTTTCGACTGTCCAGCCCAAGCAGCGCAGCATCGCCGCCGCTGCATTGAAAACTGGGAAGTTGAAGTCCGCGATGCCGCTCATGGGCCCAGCAACGTAGATCCGCCCAGCACGCTCAGACGCGGTTGGCACCACGGCGCCGAATCCGATTTCTCCAACGTTGGCTTGCTCTGGCCGGGAGTAGACGGGCCGCTCGAACCGTCCAGTATGCTCGCGCATCACCAGCATACAGTCGGCGGTTCCGGCTTCCAGGTTTCGGGCGTCTTCGCGGTTCACGTACCCCATCGGCGGGGGCGTTGCATTCGTACTGGACGACTGGTTCTTCTGATGTGCAGGCATGGGGGATCCTCGCCGTTGGCGTGATGGGTTGGAAAGTGGGGGTGTGTTACGCGCTGGCGATAATGTCCGCTTCGGCGATTTCACAGAAAAAGGAGCAGGCGGGGATCTTCTCGTTTCGTCGCACCGGCCCATCGCCGAGGTCTCTCAGCGAGAAACGCTCGTTGGTGGTGCGATTCCTGTGAAGGTACGAGCCTGGGCCCAGCAGGTCCTGAACTTGGCAAAGCGATTCGAACTGTGCGGGGAAGTCTTCGCGGATGGCCCGGAAGTATCCCTCACCGCCTTTCACACAACCGATGCAGTTGGCGTTGTCGTACCCAAGTCGGTACATGAAGGGGAGTTCGATGCCTGCTCGTTCGACCATCGCCTTGCAGTCTTCCTTGCCCAAGCCGCGCTCAATCAGCGGCGCGATTACCGGGCGATCAGGATTGCGCTCCCGGAAAGTGTCCAGCCGATCCTGCTCTTCGGCGGTATAGCCAAAGACCATGACGTCACCTGGTTGCTTCCAGGTATCCAACAGCCGGCGCTTGAGCAGCTTGGTGCAGGGGGCGCCATATTGATTTTTCATATACCGCTCGCGCCGGAAGACCTCGATGATGTCTGCGCCGTACTTGGTGTCGCGCAGCTCGGTCACCGACCTGCCGAACCACGCTTCGCAGTCTGCGAGAAAGCGCCGGCTGTCTTCGTGCTCGTTGGTGAGGAATGCGTTGATGATCTGCACGTCGTGAGTGCTACCGTATTCGGCAAGCGCCAGCTTGGTTGCCACTGCAGAAGCGGCGCCGCAGCTGAACTGGCATACGATGCGAGGTTTGTCTGATGGCATGGCTGATCCTCGCCAGTGGCGTGATTCATGATTGGGAAGAAGAGGGGGCGGAGGTCAGGCCGCCTGAGCTTGCCGTTGCGCCGCGCGCCATGGATCGTTGGCCCGGGCCAGCGCGGCCATCGGCGGAGGGCTGACGCTGTTACCGCACATGTGGACCTGCTCGGTCTTCGTGAACGGCTTGCCGTCGGCGCCGTGCGTGATGATGTAGTCCGTCGGGAAGCCCTGCGCCCGGTACAGCTCGGTCGGTTGCAACATCCGCAGCCGGATGTCGACGATCACGTACGGCGTGCCCTTAACCATCACGGTGACCAGGCCGAGACGATCCTTTGTGGTGATCGTCGGCGCGGGCTGGTCGCAGCCGCTCGTGTTCTCGGTGCCGTAGTAGCTGATCAGGAACGCGGCAACGCGCAGCGCGCCTTCCTCGTGCTCGGGCGAAAGCTCGAAGCTGACCAACGAGCTCTTGCCTCCACCGCCCGCGGTAATGGTCGGCGCTGGCTCATCCAGGTGCTGGCCGACGCTGGCGCCAAATTGGCGCTCCATGAAAGCGGTGACCAACCCGTGGTGTGTTCCGCCGGCGCTGACCGTGTGGAGCGGGTCGGCGGAATCGCGGGCGTCGCAGTTGCCCCGCAGGTGCAGAAGATGCGCCGTGGCGAGCATGTGATGCTGCCCAGTCGTAAGCGTCGGAACCGGTCCCTCGATATCGGAAGGGGCGTGGCCGGTCGTGTTGGTGACCAGAGTTGCTGTCACCAGCTGCTGCTGACTGCCGGTGTTCGTCACCGTGGTCATCGGCTCGTCGGCGCCTTTGGCGTGGGTGGTGTTGAAGCCTCCGTTCATCTGGGCCATGAAGGCCGTGGCGATGCCCATGGCGTGCGCCGCTCCTGCCGGGCGCTGGTAATTACCGCCGCTTGTGATCGTCGGCAGCGGTTCGTCCAGCGGTTTGCCTTCATCGTCAAACCGGAACTTCACCAGGTGCGCCGCGGCGATCGCGCGATGGCTCTGCGTCATGAGTGTTCCGACTGGATGGTCCGCCGCCGCTGGTTTGCCGGCATACTCCGGACCCCCAGCACCTACCAGAACAGCGCTGGTCAATGCGTGCTTAACGCCGCCTGCGACCACGGTGCCAAGGGGTTGATCCAATCCCGGTACCCGCGGCTCTTGACCGTCCCGTTCGCCGTAACCGGTCTGAACGAGCGTAGGGCTGATCAATGTCAGCTCGCCGCGGTTGGCGCACGTTACCGTCGGGAGCGGCTCAAGTGGATCGTTTATGCGGTCACTGCCCTGATGCGTGGCTGGCGCAATCACCGGGCTGACAACTGAGAAGGCCCCGCCTCTAGGATAGGAGGTGACAGTGCGCAGCGGCTGATTGGCTGACTGCACCGTTTCGCCTGACCAGTTGGCAATCGGCACGATGAAGGGTGTCGCGTTGTCGATGACAAATTTCTTCATGCCTTTCGCTACGCGCCGCAGCGTGGCGGGGGCCAAGTCTTTCTTGCGGCCGAAAATGCTTTTTCCCAGGTCGGAGAAATCGATGCACTCCGCCGCGGTGCGCCAGGGCTTTTGGCCCTTGGCCGGCTTCTTAGCGTGGGTCGGTTCTGGCCAGACAATCGGCTGCCCATCGCAGCGGGCAAGCATGAACAACCGTTCGCGGCTGGTTGGCGCGCCGAAGTCGCAGGCCTTGATCACCTTCCATTCCACGACGTAGCCCATGCCTTCAAGCAGGGCCACGAACCGGCGCCACGTGCGCCCGCGCTGCTTCGGATCTGGAATCAGGAACTGCTGGTCTACCGGCACGACCTCACCAGGTGCGGCGATCGCGCCGCCCAGCTTGATGACACGCCCGGTCGCCTTGTCGCGCTTCGCAATCAGCCGGCCCCATTGCAGGATCTGCTTCACGTTTTCCAGGCTGATGACTCGAGGCTTCTTCTTGCCTGCCCACTTCAGGCCTATCCATGACAGGTTGCGGATCTCGCGCTTGCGCGGCTGTCCGCCGGCAGCCTGGCTGTGGTGGGTGCAGTCCGGCGACATATGGAACCAGCCCACTGCCTTGCCGCCACACTCGGTATCCGGATCACCGTCGAACACATCGGTGGTGAAGTGCTTGGCGCCCGGGTGGTTGATGGTGTGCATGCTGATCGCTTTGGCGCTGTGGTTCTTCGCCACGCTGACCTTGCGACCGAGGCCCATTTCCAGCCCGGTACCGGCGCCGCCACCGCCGCAGAAGAAGTCCACGACGATCTCATCGTCTTGCGGGTCGAAGCCAAGGCCGTACTGAGTTTTGAAGTCGAAGGGGTGTTTCTTCTTACTTGCGGACATAGGGGATCCTCGCCAGGTGGCGTGATTCAAAGTTGGGAAAGGGGATTTAGGCGCGTTCGCCCAGGTCCAGGCCGATCTGACTTACTCGATCGACACAGGCGGGGTTCAGCCAGATGCATTCGGTGCGGTTCGCAGTGCCGCGCGCTGCACAGATGCGTGCCGACGTGCTGTAACAGCTCCAGTCCGGAAGCAGCTCGCTGTAAAGCTCGCTCGGGTACCCGGAAAGGACGACCATTCCTTCTAGCTCGAGCAAAACGCTAAGCAGCTTTCGGTGTTCGGCGTCGTCCATCTCGTGCCTGTAATAACGCCCATTCGATGCGCCCCTGTACCTGGTGTCATGCACGTAGGGCGGATCAACGTAATGAAGCGTGGTCGGTGCATCATGTGCGGTGATGACCTCGATCGCCGGCCGGTTCTCAATCAACACGCCCGCCAGCCGCCGACCCACTTCCGCGATCGAGTCGGGATATTCGGCCCATAGTGACTGGGCCGTGCCGTACTGACGCTTCGTGTCGATGCGAAATCCTGTGACTCCCTTCGTCGCTCCTGCAGAGCCGAACCCCATCTGTGCCCGCATGATCGTGCGCCTGGCGCGCTCAACAGGATCATCAGTCGACTCCCAAGAAAGCTCGAACTCCGCCCGCGAGTAAGGCGTCAGCAGCAGGCGCTCGGTCAGCGCTGCCCGCGTGGTTGTGTCCTGCAGCGTGCGGAACAAGTTCACGATGTCGCCATCGAGGTCGTTGTAGACCTCCGCATACGATCGCGGCTTCTGCATGAGCACGCCGGCGGCGCCGCCGAACGATTCGACATAGCAGGTGTGGGGCGGAAAGTGCTGTAGCACCCACGGCGCCAGCCTGAACTTGGCGCCGTGGTAGCGGATCACCGGAGCGGAGATAGTCATGGGGGTCCTTCGGGGAATGGGCTACGCTTACCGCTCCTTAGAAAGGGATACGGCATGTACGAAGATAGAGAGAAGGGTTTGTATCTTGCGCTCAAGGCAGTGCTAAGCGTTGCGCAGAAGAGGGGGTTGAACTTAGATGATCTTACAGAGGCGGTAGCTGATGAGCTGCTGCAGTACAAGTCTTATGATTCGCAGCATGTGCCGACTGCCATCAAGGAGATCGAGCTTGCGGTTGACGCGCTGTTGGTCTGATTGATTAGGCTGCTGCGGCCTGGGCCTTCTGCGCCGTGATCGCCTTGGCGGCATGGTTGATCATGTACAGGCACTGCACCAGTCCTTGTGATGGCTCATCTACGCGGTTTTCGTACCACTCATCACCCAGGCAAAGCGGCTCGTTGTTATCGCGCATGAACATCATGGCTTCTTCAGTAAAGGCGACGTCATGCGCTGCATCGAGGGCATCATCCCAGTGCATCCAGCGGTCATCGGTGTGGCTCATGTCCCGCCGCTTCGCCAGGACAAGCTGTCGAAATTCAGGCCACTGGACCGCGTCAACTTGATCAGGATCCTGTAGCCACTCAGGAAGCGATTCGAACATCTCTTCCTCGCACTCTTCACGCAGGGCCTGGGCGATGTTGCGCATCAACACTTCGCGGAATAGGCGCTCGCTGAAACTGCGCTTCTTGCACACCTCACTCAGTTTCGCGTGCAGGTAGTAGGTCACGTCGTCACCAGCCAAAAACTCAATGCCGTAGCCCAGGCCCACGCTGAAGGTCAGGTTGTCGATGTCACCGACTACGGCGATACCGAAGCGCGTCATAAGGATGTCGAAGGCGTAGAAGGTGTTTTTTTCAGCTTTGCAGCGCCAGATCACTGCGTCTTTTTGATCCACGATGCAGGTGTATTCGTGATCGACCATGTTTTCTGCGGCGCGGGCCCGATAGTCCTGCTCAGTTTTCTTGCGCTTCGCGATCGCTGCTCGGCGTTGAGCTTCGTATTTGTCGCTCATGGTGATCTCCATCTGTGTGCCACCCTCCGAAAGTTCGGTGGCGAATAGGTTGGTGGTGGGCTATAGGTGGTGACCGGCATAGGGCCGGCTCGAGGAGCGAAGAATGGATATTCCGGTTGATAGACCTCGCAACATCACTTGGACCGGGCCGAACGATGAAGTAGGTCGCATCGAATTTAAGTGGGGGTTATCCACTGACCCAGCGCCGAGAGGCTTCCGTATCTTTGTAGAGACAACGGATGGTAGGGGCTCGAAGCACGACGACAACACCCGGGATTCTTCATTCGAAGCAAGCCGCGACCGCGCGATAGCTTTGGTGAAGGACATGATGAGGTCGCTGGAGTAGAAAACTTAATCATCCCGGCCTGTCCTCAACTCTTCTCGCTGACTCGCTGATAGGCAATGTCGAGCCTCCGCGCCACGACTGACGGTACCTTTACTTCGTGGCGCAGCCCGGACAGATGTTCTGTTTGCGTAACATCTAGTGCTGAGCGTTATGCCTGCGTGACGGGACGTATGCTGCGAGCGATGCCGTCAGCTTTGGTCACGGCGCCTTTTTTGACTAGCTGAGCGATGCGACCGCCGATAGCATTCACGTTAACCTTCTGAGCCCTAGCTATTTCTGCGAAGGTCGGCGAGTAGCCGTGCTGGGCGATATACCCGGCGATGAACGCCAAGGTGTCTGCCTGCACTGGGGTTAGTTCATTGTTCGTCTGCATCGGGGTCCACCTGGGCCATGCCGGCCGCTTTCAACTTACGCGCGAGGCTTGGGGTAACTACAAAATCTGACGCGCTAGGTTTGCGTAACCGCCGCGCCTGCTCTTCGCGAGGTGCTGCAAGAAATGACAGCGCCAGATCCTGCCACAGCTCTTGAATCTGCTTGTAGCCGTGATCCTTCATCGCAAGCGTCATGCCCGACCGAGTGCCCAGTGGAACATCGACCTCCAGAGTTTCGATCCCGAGCTTTTCCTTCTCCTCTTTTTGGCGCCGACGGTAGTCCGCCGAGTGCTTGGCCGCTGCTGTCTTTTCCATCTGGTGGATCTCCGATCTGATGCGCTGGCAGGTTGAGCCAGGTCTGGCGCCGGCGCTGATTGGCGCACTTGAATAGACGCCGCATCAGGTGGCCGCGGTGAATGCGATGCCGTGCTCTCGGGCAGTGAGTGCGACGGTGCGGGTATCGACGCCGATCTTCATGCCGATCTGGCGGGCGTTAAGACCGGCCTCGGCAAGCGCCCGAATCCGCGGCGCACGCTTAGCGCGCTTGGCCTTGAGCGTTTCCAGATGATTCGTGGTGCCCAGCAGCGGCGCGTTGGCGCTGACGCCCTGGTCGATGTGCTGGATCCGGTGGCCAGTGGCGAGGAATTGATCGATCTGTGCGGACAGCTGCGCGATCGCCTGCTTGTGCTGGTCCGGTACGCTTTCGCCGATCATTGCAGCAACCTCAGAACAGGCTGTGCCTCAAGGTGCTGCGCGAAGTTCACAGCCTCCTTCCAGTTGTTGAACCCGCCGCGCAGTGCGCCGGTTGCGAGCTCAACGACGCTGTACGAGTTGCGCGCTTTGCTCAGTACCTGAAAGCGGACCCTGCTACCGGGCATTGCCCGGTCCGTGCGTTTGCTGAACTCGCCGCGGGCGGCGCTTGAGCGTTGGAGCAAGGCCCCCAGCTCGACGATACGGTCTTGAAATGCCTGATGCATGGCGATTCCTCATGTGGTTGTGCGTGTATTCGTCAGCACTCTGGCCGCCTGACGAAGGCCGATTGGGCGCAGGGGAGAGTGCTGGCGGGTAAACGCTGGGTGAAAAAAAGCCCCATCAACGTGGGGCTTTCATGTTGCTGGTTCACAAGGCCTCCCTACGTGAACGTTGCTTGCCGGCGCCGCCTGACGCGGTAGGCCGGTATCTATTTGTTATTTCATGGCGGTCATCTCCGTTGTTCGCTCACTGGGAAGGCAGTGGCTACCTGTCTAATGGGGGGCAGATGCCCGGTGCTGATCTCCGGGTTAATGGCCTAACTCATCTAGGACTCAGTAGCTCATCAGCGAGCCTCGGCTTGCCCGTCAGCCCGGGCATTCATCTGCATCGGGGTGCGATCTTCCGTCCGGGGTAGCCTGTCCGGATTACCGGTAAACCCTGCTAAATCACCTGCCTCGCCGCAGAAGGCATATGTCTTGAGGTGCAGGAAGATCACACTCCGATGCAGCCTCGCGTTCGCAGATAAAAAGCTCCAGCAAGGTGATCGGGCCAGTTACGTCATCTGGCGCCGAGTTCCACGGCCGTCACCATTTCCTCCCAACTTAAGAGCTCCCTCGGTTGGGCGATTGACGCAGGTGGGCGGTTATAGGCCGCAGTTTCGTCTGCATCGGAGAGTGATCGAAACACCAGGTCGCTACGCCTGCTTGTTTCCCGCCGCGTTTTTGGTATTGGCCGTCTAGATCGTACCGGCCCAGGACATTCACGGGGCTTTGCGATCCTAGCGCTGCAGCCCGCTCGGGCACGCTTCGGTCACTCTCCGAGGCGGCCTGGTGCTGGGGAATACCAGGGCATCGGGCAGTTTTCGTCAGGCTGACGCTGGCGATGGTTGTCTATCGATTGGTACCTTCGATTTCGGTGTGAGCCGCCCGCAGGTTTTCGATGAACCTCAGCCGTTCCTCGCTGCTCAAGTGGCGCACTGCATGTAGCAGGCCCTCGTAGAGCTCGCCGTCGAATTCGGCGCCGCTGTCGTCGGCCGTGATGGTGTAGCTGATGGTGGCTGGCTTCACTTCTTGCCCCGAATCAGCGGCCAGACCAGCAGCAGGACCAGCGCAGCTAGAAAACCGTCGGCGCAGATGCTGATCACCCGGGATACGGAGTCGATCAACACCACGCCGATCAGCAAGGCCACGATGAGAAACGCACGAAGGCGCTTCACCATCTCGCTGAGCAGGGGCATTACAGATAGTCTTTCAGCGAAAGGCCCATCAGCTTGGCGGCTTTTTCCAGCACTGCCATTTCCTTGTCGTCGATGTCACCGGACGCTTCCGCGATGGTGAGCATGACGTTAATGACGACCTGAGCTTCTTCTGGCGAGTGAGCCAGATCCTTCAGCTCCTTCTCGGCGTTCATGCGCAGGATGCGATGGCCGCCGTCGTGGAAGTCTTTCTCGGCGCGGTCCATGGTGTTGGAAAGCTCCGGTCCGAAGCCTTTGAGCTGCGGGGTGTTGGCGATGAGCTTCTCAGCTTTCTTCAGCTCGTCTTCGCTGACCTCGCCATCAGCGGCGGCGACGTAGAAGGCGCCGTACACAATCGCCTGCATCAGGTCGCGGTTCTGGATAACGCCCATTGCGGCGCGCGCTTCACGACCTTTCTTGCCAAACAGTTTGCCGAACATATCGATACCTCGGGTTTGGGTGATTTCCCGTCTGGCCCTGTTGCCAAGGCCAATCGGTGAAATCCCGGCCTCGCTACTGGCGACAGGCCGGGGTAAAGCGTCAGCGGTGTGGTTACATCTGGTTCCTAATCCCCGCTCACTGATTGCAGGTTTCGGCATCGTGGGTTGGCGGCGGGCTTCCCTGTTCACGTCAGCTCGATCAGCGTTGCTGGCGTGGTCATCGGGTACTTACAACATGCGACGTGCAGCCCTGTGCCCGGTTGGTTTTTGGCACATCACATGAGGTCCGGCACTCCTCACAGCCGAAGCTCGGAGCGCTAATTCAATTCGGTGTCTCTCCCTTCTGCCGCTGGGATTGGCGGTTTGCATTGCTTGCCCGGGTCGTTCACGCGGTTCTGACGTTTCGTCATCGATCAGCCGTCCAGGGTTCTCCCTGTCGTTGGCAGGCTTTCCTCGTTCGCCTGTCTGATCGCCGGTCGCCGGTAGAGGCAATGCTGTCTGTTGATTTGTTGCGGCTGGTTTTTAAAGAGCGGCGGGGCGCCGCCCCTTCGCCGTGTTGTCGCTGGCGATGGGATTAGTAAACAACACGTTTATAAACGAGTCAACACAAAATGTTTATCTTGTTTATTGGATTTGCTACGAAACTTTCGTTGGACGAAAAAAAACCCGCTCATGGCGGGTCGATTTAAAGTGTTCTTTACTTTTTCTGGCAGGGGAAAGCGTCAGATAGAGCCGCGAGGATCAAGCCGCTTGCCGGTCCGGCCCAGTCTTTAGGGTGGTCCGAGAGCCACTTCCAAACGATCGCTGCATTCTGTCCATTGGTGACATTCGACGGCGGACAGAAACCTAAGCCGGAAAATGATTCGGCAACACCAACAACGAAGCCCATATATAGGCCGTTCGCAAAGGTCCCAGTATTTTTTTCGTACCCTTCCCCCCAGGCACGAAGGTCGTTCCCGGTGGCGCACCATGCCGTCATGGGGGCAAAGGCCAGAACCATTGCCGTCAGTATTCTTCCGTGTATCAAGGTCTGCTCCTTACCAGAGTACTGATGACCAAAAAACTTTCCCCAGAATAATGATCTCTTTATCGATCATTTCCTGTGGGCCGTATTCCTCATCAGGATGTTCCTCGCGATTATAGCTGCGCATACGAACACCACCACCGGGTAAGCGATAGAGAGTTTTCACGCGAAGCTGGCCTCCATGATTTATCGCATACATCTTGCCGTCGGTGACGGCCGTGCAGCCCTGATCAACGCCGACAGTACTGCCATGGGGAAGAACCGGTTCCATGCTGTTGCCGCTTACCGTTACGCAAACTGCCTCGCTCGGCTGAACGTTCTGGCGCCGCAGTGTCAGCTTGCCAAACCTGAGCTTCTGCCTGTGCGACTGCTCGACAACTGTGCGACCGCTACCTGCAGATAGTTCTACTTCCTTGAGAAACGGCACGTAAACCTCATCTGCATCGAGCGGTGTATCGTCATCCCACACGTCGATAGGTCCAGCGAAGGAGGCGTTAGAAAGCCCCTCTCGTACTTCCAGTTTTCTTTGGTGCGCTTCGAATCCAGGGTCGTCCCCCCAAGGATATGGGTCTACATCAGGCAGGCCATCCCCACCAACTAACCAATCTCGTCGGAGATGGTAAGTATCAAGGGCCTTCTGAATCTCGCGCGCAGGTACGCCACGCTTGAACCAGTTGTTCAAAACCTGAGGCGTAACGCCCAATTCCTCAGCCATTTTTTTGAAAGAGATGTCCCGCTTTGCGGCAATCAGCCGTAAGCGATCCCCTGAATGCTCAGTAGTCATAAACACAAAGTTTACTCGTCTTGCGTTGTTTATTAAATAAACGTATCGTTGACGAATGTTTATTCGCCAGCGGCGGAATTGTTTATGAAACCCACAGCTCTTGAGCGCGCAATCCTCGCCGCTGGCTCGGCGAAAGCCTTGGCCAAAACCCTTGGCGTAACGCCGATGACTGTCTCCCACTGGAAGGTTAGGGGCGTACCTGCAGAACGGGCAGTGATGATCGAGAAGGCTACCGGCGTTTCTCGTCAAGATCTTCGACCAGACCTTTATTGCAGCGCCGCCTGATCGCGCTGGACTGAAATATTTTGCAACGCGTGCTGGCACGCAGCCACTGAAACAAATTAGAGGGTTTACGAATGGAAGATTTCTTGCGGGCCTGCCACACGACCGTGAAGGAAAGCGGTGCCGAGGAGCTGGCGGGGAAGATGTGCCTTGCGCATGTGAGCCTGCTGCAGCGCTCCAACCCGGACAACGCTGCCCATCATCTGACCATTGAGCATCTGTTCGGGATTCTTCTGCACAGCCAGGACATGCGCCCCTTGATGGCGCTCGCTGAATCTTTCGGCTTCGAGCTCATTGCGAAGACGGCGCCGAACCCACAAGCACTCACATCTTCGATGATCAGCGTGGGCAAAGAGGTGGCTGATCTGACGATCGCCGTGCACCAGGCGCTTGAGGACAACCACGTCAGTCAATTCGAGAAGTCGCAGATCAAGGTCGAGATCAATCACGTCCGGCAGAGCCTTGATGTGATGGAAGCCTCTGTGAAGGCGGCTTGAGATGGCTCAGCGAGTGAACATCAAGCGCAGGCTGATCAGTTACGAGCGATCAGCCTTGCTCAGATGCGATGAAAAGATCCGGCGCGCCTTCTACTGCGCAACCCTTCTCAACTGGTCGTTCCTTGGCAAATCTCCAGTCGAAGAAGATCGGGTTTCGCAATCTTTTCTCGAGGACGTTCCAGGGCGAATCCTACCGGTTACTTCGGAAGGTTCGCCGATGCGAGCAGCTCGGGATAGCAGCTCTGATGCATGCCCCAGTCATGCACCGGCTGAAACTCTTCACGCGTCAGAGAAAGCTCTGCCAGCTCTTCGTGCAGAAGCGCGATCAGATCGTTCTTCTCAACCATCTTCAGCACCTCAAGGGTCCAGTGATGCTTGTTAAGCAGATACAGGCGACCTGCCTCCAGGCTGCTGAGATTCAGCCAGGGAGTCGAGTACTTAACGCAAATCCGCTCAAGAAAGCATTCCAGCTTGTACGAGCCGAATGCGATGCGCATCAGTCTGGAGTCGCTCGACTCGCTATAGGAAACGGTCTTTCGTGCCGTAGCGTCATTGTCGTCTACAGCCTTGGCCCAAGCAGCAACGTAATTCAGTTCAATCCGTTTCATATGTCCGGCCTCCGAGGCCTTTTCGTGTAGAAGCCAAAAGCTACCACGGATGCGCCGGACACCTACACCGCCTGAATTTCGGGCACAAAAAAGCCGACGGTCGAGGTCGGCTCTTTGTACAGCGTTAGCGAGGTCGATTATGCACACCACGAACACCCAGAGCAATAGGCCCGCTGATTCGTCAGTTTTCCCAATTCGGCAGAACATGACGCGTCATTCCATGTCGTCGCGGGAGATATCGGACCTGCTCAATTCACGCCACGACAAGGTCAAGCAATCCATCGAACGGCTTGTTCAGCGCGGCACCATCGTCCAACCCCCACTGGGGGACGAACACATCAAAGACTCGCTGGGCCGTCCTCGCACCGAGTCCGTATACCACCTGTGCAAGCGCGACAGTTTCGTCGTTGTCGCCCAGCTCAGCCCTGAATTCACCGCTCGGCTGGTTGACCGCTGGCAGGAGCTGGAATACCAAGCGGCTGGCGTCCATCGGATACCGGCGGATTATGCAGAGGCCTTGCAGCTGGCGGCGGATCAAGCTCGTGAGAACAGCCGTCTCTTGGGCGTGATTCAGCTTCAGGCGCCGAAAGTCGCGGCTATTCATCGTCTTGCAGCCGCAGAGGGCGCGATCTGCATTACTGACGCCGCGAAGCAACTCGGGCTCACGCCCTCCAAGCTTTTCGACTGGCTCCAGGCGAACCGCTGGATCTACCGACGCGGTGGTTCCACGCGTTGGATTGCGATGCAGCCCCGAATCCGGTCTGGGTTCCTCAAGCACAAAGTGACAGCCCTCAAGCCCGATTCTGAGACTGGGATCGAGCGTGCTGCCTTCCAGCCATTGGTAACCCCCAAAGGCCTGACTCGTCTGGCTGAAATCTTCCAGAGCGAGAAGTTCTGACATGCAGTTCACAGTGACCGTAAACCAGGTGAAGGCTTTGGAATGGGGGCTTAACTCCCAGCAAGCCCTTCTGTTTGCATTCGTCTATGGCTGCCCGAGCTGGGCCAAGCCGGTGAAGACTGATGCCGGTATTTTCTTTGCCCTCAGCAAGGCCAAAATCGTCGAAGAGCTGCCGTTGCTCACCGACAAACCAGACACCGCTTACAGGATGCTGAAGGCTCTGGACGAGGCAGGACTCATTGAGCTCTCCAGCACTTCCAACATCACGTTGTTCCGCCTGACCGAAAAAGGCACCGAGTGGAACAGGAAGCTTGATGGGTCGGAAAAATATCCGACCCAAGAGCGAGCAAAGGGTCGGAAAAATATCCGAGCTACCTCGGACAAATCTCCGAGCAAGGTCGGAAAAAAATCCGAACAAGGGTCGGAAAAATCTCCGACAAATCAGGATACCAATAATCAGGATACCAATCAGGGTACCAGTCAGGGTTTGCAACTCGCCCCGGCTGCGCCGTCGCAAGCCGCCACTTTGGCTCTGATTTCCAACGAGGCACCTCGCTGCGTAATTCCCGATGACATGCCAGGCCCGAAAGATCAGGCGTGCAAAACTTTCAAGGCTTGGGCGAATTACGCCATGGCCTACCGCAAGCGCCATAACGCATGGCCGGTATGGAACGCCAAAGTTGCCAAGCAGGTGTCGCTGCTGGTCGACCGTCTGGGCATCGATGTTGCTCACCACGTCTCTGCGTTCTTCCTGACCATCAACGATGCCCGCGTCGTGGGGAACATGCACAGCATCGGCGACCTACTGGCCAAGGCCGAGTCCTACCACACGCAGTGGACGACCAATCGCCAGATGAATGCGACCACGGCGCGCCAGATCGAGCAGACCCAAGCGAACATCAACGCCGCGCAACAGGCTGCCGAGAATATCCGCCAAGGAGGTCGCCGTAATGCTTTCCTATGACGAAATCGCCGAACTGTCAGGGGCAATCTGCGCCACTGCTGAGGCGATGGGCCAGACGATCAGCGCCGCCGGTGCCCAAGTCATTGCCGAGGATCTGGCCGGTTATGAGGCTGCGGTGATTATCGCCGGGCTTCGGGCCTGCCGACGCGAGCCGAGTGGGAAGCTTTGTCTCGGCATGGTGTTGAAGAACATACACGCCGCTGACGGCCGCCCGGGCAAAGATGAGGCCTGGTCGATTGCCCTTTCGGCAAGTGACGAGTACGAGACCGTCGTACTTACCGCTGAAATCCGCCAAGCCATGTCTGCTTCAACACCGATTCTGCAAGCTGGCGACAAGGTGGGCGCACGCATGGCTTTCATGAGCGCGTATGAGCGCCTCGTCGCATTTGCCCGCGCCGAAGATCGCCCAGCGAAATGGGAAGTGTCGCTGGGCTACGACTCGGCCCGTCGCCTGGTCGCCATTGAGTCCGCCGTACGCTCCCAACTCATCACCCACGAGACTGGCAGCAAATACCTTGCTGACTTGCGCATTTCGCCCATCACTGAGGAAGGCCAAGCCATTGCAGGTTTGCTCACCGGCAATCAGCCGACTCATGTTGCCCCACATGTTCGGGCCAAGCTCGACGAAGTACGTCAGATTCTCAAAGAGAGCAAACGGGTGAAAGAGCGCGATCGCCTGAAGCAAGCGCAGCGTCGCCGAGTAGATAGTTATCTCCGCAAGCGCCATGCCCGGGCCGCACTGGAGGACCTCAAAATTGCCGCCAGCCAGGAGCGTTTCTGATGGCCTTTACCGATTCCGGAATCCAACAGCTCCTTGCCGGCCAGTCCTCCACCGCCCGAAAGATCTTCGAGCACGTGCCCATCCAGCAACCGTGGAGCGCCCACGACATTCATTGCGCCGCGCTGGCAGCGAACGCCACTTCTGTTGCCGTGCACGCGGTCCGCCGCGCGCTTGGGGAGTTAAAGGACGCCGGGATTATCCGCGAGCCAGTCGGCAGCAAGTTTCAGCGCGACGCCGTAACCACAAAATTGAGGATTGAAAAACCCATGCCGATGCCTGCCAACCAGACCCACGTTCCACTCAAGAAGGCAGATGTCCAGGCGCTGGATGCGCTGGTGGGGCTCTCCGCAGAAGTCGTCAGTCTGGCAGACGATATCAGCGCGCGCCTGAAAGGACTGGCGTCACGCATCGAGGAGGTTGCCCTGTCGGTTGAAGTTGAGCGCGATACCAACGCCGAGGCGCTGGGCAAGCTTAAGCAGCTCCAGACCTTGCTGAAGGGGATCGCACAGTGAGCGCCGAGAACAGACTTGCTCGACCAGACCCCGCAGCTTTTCGGTATGCGGTCTACGCGTGCTCCTCGAAGATCGATCTGTCGACTCCACCGGATCCTGCGATTGCGTTGTTCGATAACAAGGGCATTGCCGAGTCGTTTGGTCGGTCGATGTGGCCCAGCACCTTTGAAGTCGTCGATTTGATTGGTGCCGCACGATGAGAACGATCAAGGCACTCGCCAGCGTCGCCAGGTGCTTCATCGCTTTCATGGTGACCGGCTACGACGGCTCTGTCCCTCCAATTGAATCGCAGTTCGGGGAATGGCTGTTATGACCAAACAGACGAAGTTCACCAAGGCCGCGCGCGGCCGCGACTGCCAGATCCGTGTGCCGGGCGTGTGCAACGGCAATCCTGAAACTACGGTGCTGGCCCACCTGCGAATGGCGGGCACTCGCTGCGGCACCGGACTCAAACCGCACGATCTTCAGGCCGCCTGGGCGTGCTCTGCATGCCACGACGCCGTCGACGCGCGGCGCAAGACAGAATTCAGCCGTGAACAACTCCGCACGATGCACATGGAAGGCATGGTGCGGACCATCGACATTCTGGTCAGCGAAGGGAAGGTGGCAGCGTGACTTGGTCTCAACTTAAAACCCTGCTGAAGGAAAAGACAGTTCACACCGACGGCCGTGAGACGTACTGGTTTGGGGGGGCGCGATGACCGACCTGAACGAAATGTCGCCGGCCGCGCGATCTGCTGCCATGCGTGGCGGAATGGCTGGCTGGGGACAGGTCGGAGGCGTTGCCGAACACATCCTGTACATGGAGGCTCGGCCAAAGCGCCCCGGACGTCAGCCCAAGTGTCACTGTGGCTGCGAAATGCCGAAAACACATATCGGCAAGGCCAATGGCGTCGCCTTAACAGGCGGTTGCGAGCTCTACGTGCGGCGCTGGGTGAAAACTGGAGGTCGTCCATGACCGAGACGTTGATTCTGCCGTGGCCACCGAAGGTGCTCAGTCCGAATGCGCGCTCGCACTGGGCAACCAAGAGCAAGGCGGCCAAGGCCTACCGCGCAACCTGTTTTCTGCTGTGTCTCAAAGCGGCCTTGCCTGTGCCTACCGGCCGGGCGCTGCTGTCCCTTGAGTTTGTCCCGCCTGATCGGCGGCGCCGTGACGATGACAACTGCATCGCTGCATTCAAATCCGGGCGTGACGGCGTGGCGCAGGCCTTGGGCATTGACGACAGCAGGTTCGTAACCCAGCTCCAGATCAGCGAAGAGACGATCAAGGGCGGCTCGGTGCGCGTGCGGATTACCGACTATATCGAGACATCCGCATGAGCAAGACCCGCGCTGTGAAGCTCAGCGACGCAGAGATCCGCCGGCAGTCGGCCGACGTCGCCGTGCACGACCTTCGTGACCCTCGTCATCCGGGCCTGTACCTGCGCTTCGGCAAAGATCGGCAGCGCGGCTCCTGGTATCTGGTCAAAGGCAAGGCGTGGAAGCGCCTCGCGCGCTGGCCCGAACTGAGTGCGGCCGCCATTGTTGCGGAGTTGCCTGCGCTCCGTCAGCGCCTGCTTCACGATCCAGAAGCCGCCGTAGCGGTGGGGCAGCTCGCCACGTGCGGGCAACTGATCGACTGGTACGGCGAGCGAATGAGCCTGGACCGGTCGCTGTCGGCGAAGCGCAAGGCAGGTGCGAAGTCGGCCATCAAGTGTCACCTCAAGCCCAGGCTGGAGCACGTGCCCCTGCGTGACCTGACCGCCGCCGTGTTGGACCGTGAGCTGATGTGGCCATGCCAGCAAGAGCTGTCGCTGTCGTACGTGCACCAGTTGTTCGTGCTGCTGGTGGTAGCGTTCCTGCAGGCATCCAAGCTGGGCCTGATTGATAGAAACCCGATGGCCGAAATGAAGTTCGTGGACTTCACGAAGGCTCGCATCATGCCGAAGGCGGCCCGGTTGCGCGGCGGGCACCTGGCGGAGGTGGTGCCCATGCTGGCCGGCCTGTTCGAGATCCAGCCCGGCGAGGCCATGTTGGCGCTGATGATGCTGTGCCATGGCACTCGTGTCGGTGAAACCCGAATGGCGCGCTGGTCAGACATCTCCATCCCGGACGGCGAGTGGTTCATTCCCGCCGAGAACACCAAGACCCGGACTGAGCACCGCGTGCCGTTGACCGCTCAGGCCAAGGCGCTGCTGACCCGGTACAGGGCCATCCAGCTGGCTCGTGGTTACGAGGGCATTTACCTGTTCCCGTCACGTCGCGGCCGTGTGCTGAGCGAAGGGCAGGCGAGCGCCGTGTTTACCCGCATCGGCCAAGGTGAGTGGACCAGTCACGACCTGCGCAAGGTTGCCCGCACAGCGTGGACTGACCTCGGCATCGACGGGCACATCGGCGAGATGCTGCTCAACCACTCGCTGGGCAAGATCGCGAGCACCTACATCAACACTCAGGCCCGGGCACAGCGTCTGGCGGCGCTGGAGAAGTGGCACAACTGGTTAGATGAGCGCGGCCTTAACGCGATTCACAACCTGACAGACACCCAATATGAAGATTCGCAAAACCCCGCGCACGCCGCGAACGGCGAGGTCTGCGAGCCTGTTTCCAACATTGTGAATGGCGAGGTTTCAAAATGCTGAACCAAGGCCTTTTTAAGCCAAGCGTCAGCCTCTGGCAGCACTACGTCACCGTCCTCAGTGTTGCTGGGATGGGCGTGGCGGTCCTGTTAGATTCGGGATGGGTCGCAACTATCGTCGTCGCTATGTTCTTGGTCGGTGCGGCTGTTGAGGGCTACGCCGAAGGCTTTATCGGTGCGAGCGAGGATGATGAACGCCTATGAAAAAGAGCCATGGACCTGCATTCCGCAAGGAATTGAAGCCGCTGATGGAGTGCGGCTGGTGTCGCGGCACAGGTGTCGTTGCGGGCGTGTTTCACCAGCTCGACTGCGCCGCGTGCCGCGGATCGGGCTGGGTGTGCCAAGTGACCGGCGAGGCGCTGCCGCTGGAAGACCTGGTGCCGCAACTGAACATGAAGCTGCGCAACGTCACCGCCGAGCTGAACCGGGCACGGCACAGCCAGGGCGGCGCACACGAACAATACGAACAGAACAACCGCCGCGGTGCCGGCGGCACGAACTTCACAGGGGATTGATCGATGGGCATGTACAAAGATGTGATGGGTACCCTGGTGCGCGTGCTGGCCGCTGACAACATCGACAACAGCACGAAGCAGTCCTGGCAGAAGCTGATCGATGCCGATCTGCGCCAAGGTGGCAATGGCAGCACCCTGTCGCCTCGTGACAAGTTCGATTACGACTGCTGCCTGTACGCGCTGCTGCACCGTCAGTTGGAGCCGGCACAGTGGGACGTGCTTGTCGCGAAGTACTCCACGCATAAGGCGAACAAGGTGGCCGCTATTGGGCGGCTGGTGAGTCGCATCTCATCGCCCGCTCCGCAGCTCTTCATCTATAAGGCGCTCACGGCTTGGGCAATCCCGAAGCTCAAGGGCGTCCAGTCCGACAAGCGCTCGACTGACATGATCGTGCTACCCGCCGAGTTCTACGACATGAACACATGGGACGTGAATGCTTCACCAGAGCGTACCCGCCGCAACTGGAGAGCGGGCGCCCATAAACGTCTTGAACAACTGGAGGAGGCCGCCGTTATCCATGCGACCCACATCTTCGATGACGAACAAATTTTCACCGATGCCGCTTGACCATGATGGCCGTTTGGCCGTAAATTAACCCCATCATGTCAATTTTGCGTGTGGTGATACGAGCACACGGCGAATCCAAAAACCCGGCCGAGCGCCGGGTTTTTCGTCTCTGCTCTCAAGCTCTGTGGTCTACGCTTTCGGTTCCGGTGATGGCAACCGTCACCGCGATAATGAGAGCGTAAAATGGCCTTCAGCGACGAACAAAAACTCATCGTAGCCTTGCTAACCGAAATCCACGAAAAGCTTGGAATCCAAGACGGACTTGATGCGCCGTTCGTTCAATCCATAGTGTCAAGTGACAACACGTGGGCCTTGCGGTGGCGTTATCAAGGAATGTTTAAGGACTCGGAAACTCCCCCCAACGTTAAGCGCGTAGCCGATGTGTTGGACATGTGTGAAGTGTTGGAGCGAACTGCGGACTCCCTTTCAGATGAGGAGCGTGCCCAGGTGGAAGCGGTGACAGGGCACTCGGTTTCAGGCGCCCGCTTCGTAGGTTATAGCGGGAATGACGAGGACGAGTTTCATATCGTTCAAATCCTTGTAGATGACCTTGGCAAGTGGGGCTCGTTTAAAGGGCGGGACTTCAATGCCCACATGCCAATGGTCGATGTCTACGACAGAATGCTGAATGTGTATTCGGGCCTGAATTCTCTGCATAACTATTCTGCAACCCTATCGGTTGAAGATTTGACCGCTGTTTTGGATGCTCGAACTCATCCAGATCACCGTTAAGCACATTGCTTCAACGACCCCGCTAAGTGCGGGGTTTTTTTGTTGCATGCATGACGCCATAGCCAGGTTGGTTCCTTCGGGAGTGGCCTGGACGTCGATAGCCTGAAGTGCGGTACGCAAACAACACCGGAGCCACTGAGCCTCCTTACCTCGATTGTTGCGGGGCGGCTCTGGCGGGGAGCGTGGGAAGACACGCAACTATCTCGAGCCACAGCATCTGCTGGGGCTTTTTCGTTTTCAGCCCCGCCACACCCATCGCTCCGAGCTGGGTGTGCTGCGGCGCTGATTAATTCTGGAGTAGAAATGGACCCAACCGACCTTGGCACAGGCACACCTACCTGGCTGGGCGTGGCAGGAACTGTCTTACTCAGAAGGTCCCCTGTGGTGAAGATATTTCTCGCAAGATAGCGACCGAAGGGGCGATGGACAGCGCTGAAATCGGCACGTCTGTGTAGAGGTCGCACTGTGGGCATACAGGTTTCCAAAGCCAAGGGACTATAGGTCAAAATTTGGATCCAACGTGATAGCATTCGCGGAATCATTCGCGAGGATTGTCATGGAAAATATTACGTTGGCTGCAGCTGTACTCTCTTCTCTATTTGGACAGTTGCTCACAGGGGTGGTGGCCGCCTGCGCGACCTACTTCGCTTTTTGGGGTCGCAACCAGACATACTCCAGACACGCCGGCTGGCTCATCAGCTTGGCGGTGTTCTTGGCGTTATGGGCCATTTTTCCCAACGGGTTCCACACGGTCTTCCCGCCCGAGACGATGAGACAGTTCGGTGGCCTAGCCCCGGAAGCACCTAACTACAAAGCGTTGTTCATAGCCGATTCGGTTTGGACAGTTGTCGGTTGGGGCTTCGGTCTATGGCTCTGGAGCTACGGCCGCAATGACTGAAGCAGTTCAATGAACACGTCCCCAAGGAGGACGTCGCTCTAGGACAGCTCGTTAAGGCGAGGTTGTTAGTGATTATTGAGGCTCGCCACATCGGCGGGCCTTTTTCGTTTATAGACCCCGAAAGGGCCAACACCGGATGCGCACTATGCCCGACAAGCCAGATACCTGGGCCAAGCTCTGGATGGCCCTGTCAAATCCACTATGGCAGGGCGCGATCATGGCCATCATCGTCTCTCTAATGCGCATCCTTTACGACGCAAAAGAAACCAGCAAACGCCGGATCTTCTTCGAGGCGTTGATCTGTGGTGCGCTGAGCCTGGTGGCTTCCAGCCTGATCGAGTGGATGGCCTGGCCGCCCAGCCTATCAGTCGCTGCCGGTGGAACGATCGGCTTTCTCGGCGTCACAGCCATTCGCGAACTGGTCACGCGGTTCATTGGCCGAAAGGTGGACATCACATGAAGGCAATTGCTGCTGCAATCATCATCGGTTTGGTGGGCTTGCTGCTCGTCGGTATTCAGCAATACCGCTTTTTCGCCCTCAGTGGCGCTATGCAGCTTGAGACGAAGAGCAAGAACGAAGCCATCGCCGCCAACACCGAAAGCCAGGCCACCATTACCACGCTGCGAGCAGAAGCCCAGCGCAACGCGGCCTACTTGAAAGATCTGAACCAGCGGATCAAGGCCAGCGAAGACAAGGCCAAAAAGGCCAAGAAGGATTTCGATGATCTCAAGCTCAACAGCAAACCGGTTCGCGATTGGGCTGCTCAGCCTTTGCCTGACGGCCTGCGCGGCAAAGCCGCAAGTGGTAACAAAGACCACGGCAATAAGACTGGAAGCCCCTGAGCTGGTCCCCTGCGAGCGGGTCAATACAGTTGACACCGATCTGCGTGATAACGGCGATGTGTGGGAACTGAAGGATCAGGCCATCAAGCTGCTCGACACATGTGCCGATCAGGTAGACGCCCAGATCCTGCGCAGCCAGAGCAAATAGGCGAGGAGTTGACGTCATTCACGCAGAAGCTGAGCTCTTAGCGAATCCTCGTAAAGCGTCAGCTGTGAATAGTCTAGTTGGTGATTCGGACCCCATTCACTCACAGGCAAAGCTAAAAGTTCGGTGAGTTGAATCTGAACGGCTTGGAGTGTGGCGATTACCACAGATTCGGGCATCGAAGCAGGTATTAGTGGGACCGAGTGTGATGACATGACCTGCGACTCCGAGCAACTGCATAGCAGCATTAAGAATGCATGCTTCGGCTTTAACAACAGCGGTTCGTCGCTTAGCCGTTTCCCATAATCATGCCGGTCGGACACGACTATGTAAGCGCTCTCAGTTCGCGTGCTGCAAGTGGCCGACCTGCACAGTTGAGTAAAGACCATGGCCTGTACGACATGCTCGGCTGTACGCACTCGAGCCCTGAAATTTATGAGGATCGCCAGTGAGCGAATCAACCAACTACGTCAGCGTGGCGACGATCATCCCGTCAGCCAGCCTGAGCCTGAACAGCGCGCTGCCGACGATGGGCACGCGGGTGATGCTGAGCGACGGTAGTGAACTGACAGGCATCACGTCCATCACCATGACGGCAGAGCCAAGTGGTGTGTGGAAGGCGACCATCACGGTGATGCCGCACCACATCGAGCCCATCACGGCCGAGGTCATTGTGATCGAGTCGGCCGAGGCGTCCGGTCCGGATGATCGTCTCGTCGAGATCACAAGCTGCGGGGATTCCATCCGCCGGCTTGTGAAATCTATTGAGTAGGCTCTCCACTCTTCCGTCGCGGATGGCTGAGCCCGAGGGAAGGAAGTTTGCTCAGCCGATCCCTGAGTCAGGTAATGAGGGATGGGGATCGGGTCGAGGTGGCCGGCCATGGCGCCGCAAGCGCGCGGCGATCCTCGTGCGTGACCAGTACACGTGCCAGTCGTGCGGAACGGTCACGCTTGACCTTGAGGTCGACCACATCATCAACATCGCCCAAGGTGGTAGTGATGATGATGCGAATTTGCAAGCGCTGTGTGTGCCCTGCCACAAGGTGAAGACGGCACAAGAGTCCGCGCACGGCGCGGGCCGCAGCTGATCTGGCCTCCGATCATGCAGAACGCACGACGCGCAAGATCTGAATGAGATTAATTATCGCTTAGCGCGGCCCATCACTCGGGTACGGCCGTGATTTCGTGCGAAATGCACGGTTTTGCGCCGAAATGATACGAATTCCCATTCGCGGGAGGGGCGGGTCCAAACCATGGGGCTTTTTGCCTCGGACACCGCGCCCGACCGCACGCAGAGATTTTTTCCCCCTCACAGGTTTTTTGTTAAATGGCACTGACCCCAAAAAAGCAGGCATTCGTCGCTGCGAAGAGGGAAGGTGCGTCTAATAAAGATGCAGCGATAGCCGCAGGTTACGCGGCCTCCAGCGCTGCACAGGCTGGCGCACGCCTGGCAAAGGATCAGTTCGTTATCGCTGCTTTGGCCGGCCCAACCGTTAACAAAAAAGTTAACAAATTTGTTAAAGGGGACGCGCCACCAAAGTCGAGCGGCACCGCGTCTCGCGAGGAGCTGTCCGCTGACGCCGACCCTGGTGATGAAAGCTTCGACTTGGTCAAGGCCATGCGCTTCTCAGACCCCAAGGAGTTCCTGCTCGCGACGATGAACGATTTTGAGACCGACTCGAAGTTGCGCGTCGACGCCGCGAAGGCCCTGATGCCGTTCATTCATCCCCGCAAGGGCGAGGGCGGCAAGAAGGAGGAGAAAGAGAACGCCGCCAAGATCGCTGCCAAGGGCAGGTTTGGTGCCGCACCTCCACCCCCAGGACATTTGCGAGCGGTGAAATAAATGAACGTACCCGTCTGGGACACTTCGTGCCCAGACTGGGAAACGAAGATTGTAAATCGCCAGTCACTTGTACCATTTGCCCCGCTATTCCCGGACGAGGCGCGGGCGTGCATGGAGGTCCTGAACAACCTCCGGATCGTGGACGCACCAGGTAGCCCGCTGATAGGCGAGTCTTGCGCCCCGTGGATTGATGATCTTGCGAGCGCCATTTTCGGTGCTTACAACTCAAACACCGGTGAGAGGCTGATTCAGGAATTCTTCCTCCTGATCAGCAAGAAAAACGCAAAAAGCACGATCGCCGCCGCGATCATGTTGACGGTGCTGATCCGCAACTGGCGGCAGTCAGCTGAGTTCATCATCCTGGCCCCGACCATTGAGGTTGCAAACAACGCCTACGCGCCGGCCCGTGACATGGTGAAGCACGACGAAGAACTGTCGGCGTTGCTGCACGTGCAGGACCACCTCCGCACGATCACGCATCGCGAGTCCGGCGCCACCCTGAAGGTGGTGGCCGCTGACCAGAACACAGTAGGGGGCAAGAAGGCTGCGGTCGTGCTGGTGGACGAGCTTCACCTGTTCGGCAAGAACCCGCATGCAGCGAATATGCTGCGTGAGGCTACGGGTGGCTTGGCTTCGCGGCCGGAAGGCTTCGTTATCTACCTGACCACGCAGTCGGATCAGCCGCCGGCGGGGGTGTTTCGCGAGAAGCTCCAATATGCCCGCGGCGTGAGAGACGGGACGATCCTGGACCCCAACTTCTTGCCAGTGATCTACGAGTTTCCTGAACGGATCCTCAAGGCACAGGAACACCGAAATCCCGAGAACTTCTATATCACCAACCCGAACATGGGGTACTCGGTCAGCGAGAAGTTTCTGATTCGAGAGATGAAGAAAGCCGAGGAGGCCGGGGAAGCCGAGGTTCTCGGTTTCATGTCCAAGCACCTCAACGTCGAGATTGGTTTGGCGCTGCGGTCAGATCGCTGGGCTGGGGCTGACTTTTGGTCAGCCGCCGCGGTACCAGTGTTGACGTTGGACATGCTGCTGTCGATGTCCGAAGTGATTGACGTCGGTATTGACGGGGGCGGGCTTGACGACTTGTTGGGCTTCGCTGCTGTAGGGCGCGATAAGCGGACACGGGACTGGCTCATCTGGACTCATGCATGGGCCCATCCCTCAGTTCTCGAACGCCGAAAGGCAGAAGCCCCTCGGTTTCACGACTTCCAAAAGCAGGGAAATCTGACACTTTCAGCGCGTATCGGTGATGACGTAAACGACGTCGCTGATTTGGTGGAGCAGATTGAAGAGTCTGGCCTTTTGGACAAGGTAGGTGTGGACCCGGTAGGCATCGGCGCCATCTACGACGCAATGATCGAACGCGACATCCCTCCAGAGAAGATCGTCGCTATCAGCCAGGGCTGGAAACTGGGCGGTGCGATCAAGACCGCAGAGCGAAAGCTTGCAGAGGGCGGCATGAAGCATGGGGGGCAACCCATGATGTCGTGGTGTGTGGGCAACGCCAAGGTTGAGCCTCGCGCGAACTCTATCCTGATCACCAAGCAAGCCAGTGGGTCGGCCAAGATTGACCCACTCATGGCCTTATTCAACGCTGTGACGCTGATTTCTTTGAACCCGGAAGGCCGGGGGAATGACGACTTCATGGCCGCCATTCGAGATCCGATAATCGTATGAATCCACTGAACGTATACATCCTGCTCGCCCTGTGCGGCTTTGCCTCGGCAGTTGCTGGGGTATACGTGCTGCAGGGGCTGGGCTGGGCGCTGATCGCCGGCGGACTTTCGCTACTTTCAATTGCTGGTTTTGTGCGCAAGGGGCTGATCGGTGAGTAAATCCTTATCGGCGGTGCTCGGCCGCGCCGCGCGTAAGCCGAGTGCATCGCTTAGCGAGTGGCTGGGCAGGCCTATAGGTCTGAGCGACGGCGGCTTCTGGAGCCAGTTTCGCGGTGGCCAGTCCAGCTCGGGCAAGACGGTCACCGTCGACAACGCCATGCAACTTTCAGCCGTGTGGTCCTGCGTTCGGATCGTCTCCACTTCGGTTGCAGGTCTGCCGATGGGCGTGTATCGCCGCCAGCAGAACGGTGACCGTGAGGATGCTCGGCAGTTCGCCCTCTATGACGTGATCCATACGAGCCCAAATGAGGACATGACGGCTTTCCAATTCTGGCAGGCCATGGTCGCTTCGATGCTGCTGCGGGGAAATGCGTACGCGGAAATTCATCGTGCTGGCTCGCGCGTTGTTGCTCTGGACTTCCTGCTACCGGGGCGCGTCGATCTTGACCTTGACGATGACGGCAGGGTGACCTACTGGTTCCGACCACGTAAAGGTGCTCGGCGCCAGATTGAACGCGAGAACATGTTGCACATCCCGGCGTTCAGCCTGGACGGCCGCGTAGGGCTGTCGGCGATCCGCTATGGTGCGGACGTGTTCGGCGCAGCGATGTCGGCCGACGATGCTGCGAACGGCACGTTCAAAAATGGCTTGCTTCCGGCCGTGGCGTTCAAGGTCGATCGAGTGCTCAAGCCTGAGCAACGCGAGGAGTTTCGCGACTATGTGAAGCAGGTTTCCGGCGCACTGAACGCGGGCCGGTCGCCAGTGCTGGAGCAGGGCATCACGCCAGAGTCCATCGGCATCAACCCGGTGGATGCCCAGTTGCTTGAGTCCAGGGCCTACAGCATCGAAGAGGTCTGTCGTTGGTTTGGCGTGCCGCCATGGATGGTCGGCAAGACTGACGCGGGAAGCAACTGGGGAACCGGGCTTGAACAGCAGATGATTGCGTTTCTGACCTTCAGCATTAGCTCCATCACCACGCAGATTCAGCAGTGCGTGAATAAGCGGCTGCTGACCCCGGTGGACCGCCAGTCTTATTACGCAGAGTTCTCGCTCGAGGCCTTCCTCAAGGCTGACAGCGCGGGCAGGGCAGAGTGGTACAGCAAGATGACGCAGAACGGGATCATGACCCGGGACGAATGCCGGGTTAAAGAAAACCTCCCACGCCATGGCGGCAATGCTGCGGTGCTCACCGTTCAGACCAACCTGGCGCCAATCGACAAGCTCGGGCAGTCCACCGACGGGCAAACCGCTCAAAGCGCTTTGAAAAACTGGCTCGGCCAGGCTCAGGAGTAACCATGCCATTGAATGTAAATGCTCGCAGTTTCAACTGCGAGCTGAGCCCGCGCGCGCTCGATTTGTGGAATCCAGATCTGCGCGCCGCGCTGGAAGCCGGCACTGACACCATCACCATGTACGGCATCATCGGTGAAGACTGGTACGGCGAGGGTGTCACGCTCAAGCGCGTGGATGCCGCGCTGCGCTCCATCGGTGACAAGCCGGTCACTGTCTATATCAACTCGCCTGGCGGTGACATGTTCGAGGGGATCGCGATCTACAACCGGCTGCTGGAGCATTCGCAGGAGGTCACGATCAAGGTTCTCGGCCTTGCCGCCTCGGCGGCGTCGGTCATCGCGATGGCTGGCGCCAAGCGTGAAGTCGCGAAGACAGCTTTCCTGATGATCCACAACTGCTGGACCTACTTCGCCGGAAACCGCCACGCCATTCGCGAGCTCGCCGATACGATGGAGGAGTTCGACCGCGCGATGATCAGCCTGTACGCCGACACCAGCGGCCAGGATGAGGCAGCGGTGGAGAAGATGCTCGATGCCGAGACCTACATGAACGGCTCGAACGCCGTCGATAAGGGTTTCGCGACCGGACTGATCTCTGCGGCCGAAGTGGAGCAAGCCCCCAGCGAAGAAGGTAATCAGGCGCACTCGGCCCGCAGGCTCGACGCTGCGCTCGCCAAATCAGGGATGCCGCGCAGCGAGCGCCGCAAGCTCATTTCAGAAATCAAGACCAGCACGTCTAGCGCTGCTGGCGGCGACACGCTTCGCGCTGTCGTGCCGGGCAAGCCTAGCGCTGCCCTTGATGTATCCGCGTTTGAAGAAACCGCAAATCAGGCGTCGGCACTTCGGGGGCTCATCCCCGCCTGCTGATCGACTGGCGCTGCAACCCATTTGATAACCGCCCTGGAGGCGGTTTTTTCATTTCTGAAAGGACAAAATCATGGCTGTAGATCTTTCTGCAATTGAAGCTTCCCAAAAGCAAACCCAGGCCGACCTGAAAGCAGTTGGCGACCAGATCAAGACTTATGCCGAGCGCACCGAGAAGGAAATCAAAGCTTCCGGTGAAATGCAGGCTGAGACCCGTGGCAAGGTTGACGAGCTGCTGCTGAAGCAGGGCGAGCTTCAGGCTCGCATGCAGGACGCTGAGCAAAAGCTGGTCAATGCCAACAAGCGTCATGACCCGGAAGTTCAGCAGTCTGCCGGTCAGCTCGTCGCCGCGAAAATGGCAGAAGAAGGCGTCAACAGCTCTTTCCGCGGCTCTCGCCGTGTGACCGTGCCACGAGCCGCAATCACCTCCGTGCCGACCTCCGGCGGCGCGTTGGTGCAGACCGAGCGCGTCGGCATCGTTCTCGCGCCGCAGCGCCGCTTGACCATTCGCGATCTGGTTGCGCCTGGCACCACCGACAGCAACGCTATCGAGTACGTGCGTGAAACCGGCTTCACGAATAACGCCGCCATCGTCGGCGAGGGCCTGGCCAAGCCATACAGCGACCTGAAATTCGAACTGCAGAACGCGAACGTGCGAACCATCGCACACCTGTTCAAAGGCAGCCGCCAGATCCTGGATGACGCTTCGGCGTTGCAGAGCTACATCGACGCCCGAGCTCGCTACGGCCTGTTGATGGCCGAGGAAGCGCAGCTGCTGTACGGCAACGGCACGGGCAACAACGTGAAAGGGATCATCCCCCAGGCCCAGATTTACGCAGCGCCTGCTGGTATCCAAGTGCAGGCGATTCAGCGTATCGACCGCATCCGTCTGGCCCTGCTGCAGGCGCAGCTGGCCGAGTTCCCGTCCACCGGCATCGTGCTGAACCCGATCGACTGGGCGGCCATCGAGCTGCTCAAGGACGGCGAGGGTCGCTACATCATCGGCAAGCCGCAAGAAGGCACCGCGGCGCGCTTGTGGAACCTGCCGGTCGTTGAAACCCAAGCCATTGTTCAGGACCAGTTCCTGGTGGGCGCATTCAGCCTGGCTGCGCAGATCTTTGACCGGATGGGTATCGAAGTGCTGGTCTCGACTGAGAACGCCGACGACTTCGAGAAAAACATGGTGACCATCCGCGCTGAAGAGCGCTTGGCCTTCTCTGTGTACCGCCCGGAAGCTTTCGTGACTGGTCCTCTGACCCCGGCGGCGTAACCCTTCCCACAGTGCGCCGTCCGCGGGCGGCCTCACTGATTCAGGAGAGACGAACATGGCACGTGCAAGCGCAAGCGATGCAACCAAGGGGGCTGCTACAGCCGCAAATACGACTGCTGCCTCGTCTGGTCAACAGACTTCAGCGGAAGGCACCACCGCCACGGCCGCTGCGGCCGGCGTACAAAGTGGGACCGCGGTAGGCGATAGCGCTTCCGTGGCAGGAGCGGGGACCGGTCCGCTACAGCCCACTGACCCAGCCAATGGCATCGGTAACACCGTGCAGGCCGGGCAACCGTCAGAGATCGCGCGCATCGACGCGGATTCGGCAACAGCCGGAACTGCGACGATTTCGTTCGACACTCAACCCGGTACCGGTGACCAGGTGCAGGCCGATAGTGTTGCTGAGGACAGCAACGAGATCATGATTTACCCGGTGCGTAGCTACCTGGACGGAAAAGAGATTCGCCGTGCTGGTGGCGAAGGCTACAAGTCGCCCAAGCATGACGCGGTGTCGCTGGTCGCTGCCGGCCTTGCCACCGACAAAAAGCCAAAGGCCTGACATGAACGCCATACCGACCGATCAAGCGATGCAGCATTTACGCGCCGAAGAGCAAGATCGCGCGCACGTGGAGCTGTTACTCGCCGCGGCAGAGGACAGCGCTGCCCAGTTCATGAACCGGCGTTTTTACGGTGATTTGGACTCTCTGGGCGCTGCGGTGCTGGATGGGTCGGGGGGCCGGGACCCGGTGCTGATAAATCCGTCCATTCGCGCTGCATGCTTGCTGATCTTGGGCTCGCTGTTCGAGAACCGTGAAGACGTCGTGATCGGAACGATCCCCAACGAACTGCCAATGGGGTCGCGCGCACTACTGACGCCATATCGTGTGGGCTGGGGGATCTGATGCGCTCAGGCAAGCTACGTCACCGAATCGATATCGAATCACCGAGCTTGGTCCAGGATCCGGCCACTGGGGAGATGTTGCCCGGCTGGACCAGAACGTGGGAGAACGTCCCGGCATCGTTTGAGCCGCTGAGTGCTCGCGATTTAATCGCTGCGCAAGCTGCTCAGTCAGCCGCCACTGCGCGAGTGGTGATTCGTTACAGGTCCGGTGTTGTGCCCACCATGCGGATCATTCATCGAAACGAGATCTACGAACTCAAAGGGCCGGCTTTGCCGGACCCTGGCTCCGGATTGGAGTACCTCACCATCATGGTGGGGAAGGGGCTCAACAATGGCTGACACCATTTCCGTCAGGTTTACCGGAACGGACCAGCTATCCGCCAAATTTCGCGAGCTGAGCGGTGCAGTGCGTACCAAGGTGGCCGCGCCCGCAGCGAAGGACGCCATGCAGATTGTTCTGGCTGATGCAAAGGACAGGGCTTCCCGGGTGGATGATCCCGAGACCAGCAACTATCTACCTGCGAACATCGCGTTGGTTGAGCGAAAAAAGCTGGGCGAGGAGATCGGAGCTGTAGTGGTATCAGTTGGCGTGCGCAAGACTAAGGCTGGCCAGCGTGGCGGCAACACGTTTTATTGGTGGTGGGTGGAGCTGGGCACGGAACACTCCCGAGCTCGACCAATGTTGCGGCCAGCGCTGGCGAACAACCGCGAAGCTGTCTTCAAGGAGTTCCTCAGTTCGGCCAAGTATCAGCTCATCAAGCTTGGGATCAACTAATGGTCGCTCCGATCTTCAGAACGTGCGTCGCCGATCCCGCTGTGACACAGCTGCTTGGTGTGAGCCCTACCCGACTCTATCCGCATGGAGAAGCGCCGGAGGGAGTGGCCAAGCCCTACGCGGTGTGGCAGGTGGTCAGTGGCTCCCCGATAAACTATGTGAATGGTCTGCCTGATACCGACCGCTACGGCCTGCAGGTAGACGTTTATGCTGATACGGCTAGCAGCGCAGACGCGGTCGTCGTCGCAATCCGTCGCGCCGTCGGCAGGCACGCCTACGTGACCGGGTTTAGTGTCGATAGTCGCGACACGGACACCAAAAGCTACCGGAAAGGTTTCGATGTTGCCTGGCTCGTGAGGCTGTAATCAGAACAGAAAGAACGACCCGCTCAGGCGGGTTTTTTTATGCCCGCTAATAAGTGATTTCGCAGGAAATCGGGAGTAACAAATTGACTATTCCAACCCAAGGCACGGAGCTTTTCGCGATTGATCCGGCTGACAACAGCATCCTCGATGTTGGCTGTTTCACGTCTCTTGACGGCATCGATACCTCTATTGCGCAGGTTGACGTGACATGCACGAAGTCTAGGGCGCGTGAGTACGAAGCTGGCTTGGCTGAACCTGGCTCTGCATCGTTCGGCTTGAACATCGACCCCCAAAGCCCTGCGCATTTGCGCCTGCACCAGCTGAAAAAGGCCGGCACGAAACTGAAATGGGCAGTGGGCTGGTCGGACGGCTACAACTTCGACACCGAGGAAGGTGTCCAGCCTCTAATTGGCACTCCGGGCGGTCTGGCTGCGCTGGTGCTGAATTCGGCGGGCACCGGTTACACCACTGCTCCCACGGTCGCCATTACTGGTGGCGGTGGCACCGGCGCGACAGCGACTGCTCAGATCGCAAACGGCAAAGTCACTGGCTTCACTGTCACGAACGAGGGCGCCGGTTACACCAGCGCACCGACCGTGGCCCTCACAGGCGGTGCTGGTAACGGCGCGACGGCTCGCGCGGTGGTGGAGACGGAGATCGATTTCGACCTGCCAGACAACCGCACCTGGCTCACCTTCGAAGGGTACATGAACAGCTTCCCGTTCACCTTCGGCCTGGGCGACGTCGTGAAATCCACCGTTGGCATTCAGGTGTCTGGCGATCCCGTGCTGATCGCCAAGACCGCGCCGTAAGGAACACCCATGGATCTGAACATTGCTTCGCTCAAAGCTGCCGGGGCTTTCATCTCGGCACCGCAGAAAAAGGAAGTCAGCTGGCACGCGAACGGGAGGCCGCAGAAGGCCACTGTGTACGTGCTGCAGGAGTCTTTCATTTCGCTGACCCAGCGCTGGGATGCGCAGGACCGCGGCGGTGACTTGGCCGCCCAGCGCATCGCCTCCTGCATCACCGACAAAGACGGTGTGCCGGTGTTCACCGTCGAGGACGTGGTCGGCGGGCCAGAAACAGGTCATGGCCCGCTTTGCGCGGAGCTGGCGATCGTATTGCTCGCCGCGATCGGTGAGGTCAACAAAGTGCCAGAGGGCACCCTCGAAAAAAAATCCAACCCGAGGAAGAGCTCTGGCACGAGCTCGCCATCGTCCTCGGCACCACGATCGCGGAAGCAAAACAAAGGATGACCTACGTCGAGGCGATGGACTGGATGCGGTACCGGCTTCAAACCGGTTCGCTGAATCTGGGCCTTCGCCTCGATGAAGGTTTTGCGTTGCTGGCCACTGTGTTCAACAACGTCATGGGCGGTAAAGCCAAGTTTTCGGATTTTATGCCGGATCGCGGTTTTCAAGACGCCCCGAAAGCTGCCACGCCGCAGGATCTGTTGGCGCTCTTGCAACGCGTGAAGGGGTGATTTATGGCTGTTGATTCGCTCGGCCAGTTGACGGTCGATCTGGTGGCGAACACCGGCGGCTTCGAAAAGGGGATGGACCGGGCAGAACGCAAGCTCAAGTCCACGACCCGCGAGGCAAAGTACCAAGCCGATCAAATGGGCAAGCTGGTTGGACAGATTGATCCGGTAGTGGGTGCATACGGCCGGCTCGATAAAATGGAAGAGCAGTTGCGTAAGCATCGCGCTGCCGGCCGGCTCGACGAGCCGGACTTCAAGGACTACCTCTCAAAGCTAAACGACCAGCGTGCTGCATTGGGCAAGAGCAGCAACGACATGGACAAGGGCGCGATGTCCGCGAAAGCATACGCCGCAGCACTGCGCGGTGTTCCCGCTCAGTTCACCGATATCGCCACATCCATTCAGGCAGGGCAAAACCCGCTTACCGTGCTGTTGCAGCAGGGTGGTCAGCTCAAGGATTCGTTCGGCGGCGTCGGCCCTGCTGCGAAAGCGCTGGGCGGGTACGTGCTGGGATTGGTGAATCCGTTCACCGTCGCCGCTGCTGCGGCTGCAACGTTGGCTCTGGCTTACTATCAGGGCTCGAAGGAGGCTACGGCGTATCAGGTGGCGCTGATAACCACCGGCAACGTCGCTGGTACCAGCGCAAACCAACTGGCGGGAATGGCTGAGCGGATTGGTTCGACCGTTTCCACCACGGGCAAGGCGGCTGAGGTGCTGGCGCAACTTGCCGGCGCCGGAGACATCACCAGCGCGAGCTTTGAGCAGATCGCGTCGGCTGCCATCAACTGGGAGAAAGCGACCGGGACCGCCACTGAGCAAACCATCGCCGAGTTTGAAAAGATCGCGAAGGACCCCGTGAAAACCCTCGGTGATCTGGACGATAAGTACCATTTCCTCACCGCTTCGGTTTACGAGCAGGTTCGAGCGTTGCAGGAAAACGGCGATAAGCAGGGCGCTGCCGCCGTGGCAGAGGACGCATACGCACGAGCGCTCGAAGCGCGCGCTGCAAACATCAAAGCGAATCTCGGCACGCTGGAAACTGCTTGGGCTTCTCTCGCGGGTACCGCGAAAAAGGCGTGGGACGAGATAGTCGGGGTTGGTCGTGAAAGCTCGCTTGACGCTCAGATCAAAAATACCCAGAAGCTGCTCGATGACCGCAAGGGCGGTGTCCTGGCCAAGATGTTTCCCGACTCGCTCGGCGAGGGTAGCGACTCCACGCGGTTTTTGAAATCACGCCTCGACCTGCTCATCAAACAACGAGACGCGCTGACCAAGTCGAGCAAGGCTGAGGGTGACAACGCAGTCGCCCAGACCGAGGGCCGCAAGGCATTCGAGGAATATCAGAAGGCGCGAGAAGCGAACTTCACCAAAACGCAGAAGATGAACAAGGCGCTCGAGGATGAGCAGCGCCGTATCACCAAGGCTCGTGCTGCGGGATACAAGATTTCGGCAGAGGACGAAACTGCAGCCTACAAGGCAATCCGCGATAACCCCTCTTACAAAGACGCCGATCCGAAAAAGCCGAAGGCGTATCAGGAAGACGCTGGCACCAAAGCGCTGGATTCTGCGCGGCAACAATACGCGGTGCTGCAGCAGCAGAACTCGCTGATTGGCGACCAGTCGGCGGCAAGCCAGCAACTCGGCTCGAACGCGAAAAAGCTGATCGAGTGGGAGCAACAGCTCGCCGATATCAAAGGTAAGAAGACGCTCACTGCTGATCAGAAATCGCTGCTGGCCAGTCAGGACCTCATCACCGCGCAGCTCAAGCGCAACGCGGCGCTGGAAACCCAGAACACGCTGTCGGAAAAGGCGCTCGAAACACGCCGCAAGCTGGCCGCGTTTGATGAAAATCTTCAGAGCCAGCTTTCGAGCGCCAAGCAAGGGCTCGACAACAATCTCGCTGGCGCGGGCCTCGGCGATGTGCAAAAGCAGCGCCTCCAAGAACAGCGAAACATCCAGCAGTCCTATCAGTCGCAACTGGACAAGTTGACCTCCGACTACAACAAGAGCAACAAGGACCAGTTCAGCACCGAGCTCTACGACAAGGAAACAGCATCGCTGAAAAGCGCGCTGGATCAGCGCCTGGCGATGCAGCGGCAATATTACGTCGACGTGGACAAGGCCCAAAGCGATTGGACCGTCGGAGCCTCAGCGGCCTATCAGGACTATCTGCAAAGCGCGAAGGATGTCGCTGGGCAGACGAAGAGCCTGTTCTCTGGCGTGTTCAGCGGTCTTGAAGATTCGGTCGTGAATTTCGCCATGACCGGCAAAGCCTCGATCGCCGATTTCACCAAGTCGGTTCTCGCTGACTTGGCCCGGATCGCCGCGCGGCAGGCCATCACATCGGGAGGCACCGCCCTTCTAGGGCTGGCCACCACTGCTGCTGGCGCCTACTTCGGCGGAGCGTCCGCCGGCACCGGGGCCGCCGCTTCTGATTATTCGGGGGCTGCTTATCAAAGCTGGCTTTCCTCGCAGCACTGGGACGGCGGCTACACCGGAGACGGCGGCAAATACGAGCCGATGGGCGTCGTTCACGGCGGCGAGGTGGTGATCCGCAAGGAAGTGGTTCAGCAGCCGGGAATGCGTCAGTACCTGGAGCGTTTGAATAAGTCCGGGAAGCCAGGTTATGCAGACGGTGGTTACGTAGGGCTGGCGTCGGGCGGGGCTGCGTCCACTGCCACCGCCAATACCGCCGGATCTGTCGTCATTCAACAGAACTTCACAGTGCCCAGCGCGGCAAACGACTCGTCGGCGGAAGACATGCAGGCGGTCGGGCAGGCTTATGCCGATACCGCGAAACGCGGCGCTCAGCAGGCGATCGCTGAAGAGCTTCGGCCAGGCGGGGCAATTTGGAGGACCATCAATGGCCGTTGAGACATTCACCTGGTGTCCGAAGCTGGAGACGACCAGCACACCCGAGTACCGGACCCGATCGAGCAAATTCGGGAACGGTTACGAGCAGGTGGTGGGCGATGGCCCTAACAACAAAGTGGATGTTTGGCCGGTGTCTTTTGTAGTCCGTGAGTCTGTAGCGCTCGAGATCAAGGCTTTTCTTGATCGTCACGCCGGGTTCAAGTCGTTCATGTGGACGCCCCCGCTCGGCGAACTGAGCTTCTACCGCGCTACGGCGCCGACCGTATCCCCCAACGGTGCTGGCTTTTACACCCTGACCTCCACGTTCACCCAGTCATTCATTCCATAGGTAAGACATGCCGCTGATCAAAGATATCCAGGTGCTCGAGCCTGGCAGCGAAGTGCTGCTGTTTGAATTGGATGGGTCGGATTATGGCGCGGACGTGTTGCGCTTCCATGGCCACGCCATTCCCTACACCGCGGCGGAGTTGATGGCCGCTGGCGCCGATGCCGACCAGCTACCGGCCAAGGCGATCTGGTGGCAGGGGGAGGAATACGGCGCCTGGCCAATGCAGATAGACGGTATCGAGGCGAATGGCGACGGCACGGCAGTGCGTCCGACGCTTTCAGTGGGCAACGTCAACGGGCGCATCACCGCGTTGTGCTTGGCGTTTGAGGATCTGCTGGACTTCAAGTTGACGATGCGGCACACGCTGGGCACGTATCTGGATGCCGAGAACTTTCCCGGCGGAAACCCCGACGCGGACGCCTCTCAGGAGACCATCGAGGTCTGGTATCTGGACCAGAAGACCTCTGAAAACGGGTCGAGCGTGTCGTGGGAGTTGGCGAGCCCGGGCGACGTCGGCGGTGAATCCATCGGCCGGCAGATGACGACGCTGTGCCATTGGTGCCTCACCGGCGGGTACCGCGGACCTAACTGCAATTACACCGGGCCATACCGCGACAAGGACGGAAACCTCACCGACGATCCCGAAAAGGACGAGTGCGACGCGACTCTGGGGCGTGGTTGTGTTCCTCGATTCGGTGAAGGCAACTCACTGCCCTTTGGCGGCTTCCCTGCCGTTTCCCTGATTGCCAGGAGCTGACCATGCTGAAACATATTCTCAAGGCGGTTCAGGCGCACGCTGCCGAGCAGTACCCGCGCGAATGCTGCGGGCTTCTGATCAGCATCGGCCGAAAGCAGCAGTACATCCCGTGCACGAATACCGCGGCCGATCCCAACGAAGAATTCCGCATTGCGCCGGAGGATTACGCCGCTGCCGAAGACCTGGGCGAAGTGATCGGCATCGTCCACTCGCACCCGGACGCCACGAGCAGGCCGTCTCCGCGTGACTTGGCAATGTGCGAAGCGACGGAATTGCCGTGGCACATCCTCAGCTGGCCGGAGGGCGATCTGCGAACGATCGTTCCCACCGGCAACACGCCGCTGCTGGGCCGGTCGTTCGTGCATGGCGCCTGGGATTGCTGGCAGGTCTGCGCTGACTGGTACAAGCGCGAGTGGGGCCTAGAGTTCGACGCCTTCAAGCGCGAGGACGGCTGGTGGGAGCAGGCCGACGGCCCGAGCCTCTACGAGCAAGCCTACGAGGCGGCCGGGTTTGAACGTGTCAGCGCTCCGCAACGAGGCGACATGATTGTGATGGAAGTAGGGCGCACCAAGCACCCGAACCATGCTGGGATCTACCTCGGCGCAGATCCGAAGTTGCCGGGTGAAACGACTGCCGTTCACGGCGCCGGTCCTTTCCTGCTCCACCACCTCTATGGCAGGCCATCGGAGATCATCATCTTCGGCGGTCCGTGGCTGGACAGAACGCGCCTGATCCTCAGGCATAAAGACTCCCGCGAATCATCTGATACTAAAGAAACGCTTTCGTAAACTAATGGGAGGTGAGCAGTAATGGGTTGTCTTCTTCGAAGATGGTTTGCTCAGGCATATTTCTGGAAAAAAAGCCCTCAAATACCACTTGGAATCTCTCCCTGCAGTCGTATAGCTGTGCTTTCTTGAGTTTACGAATTTTGTAAACGTCATTCCGATCAAAGTGGCAGCCAAGAGATAGGAAGCAGTGGCTGAATATGCGAAAAACCTGCCAGTAGAGCTCGGGGTCGACTTCCTCTTCCGTCGCCAATTGGTAGAGAGCCCACTCTAAGAGCCAGTATTCATCTTTCGCCCAGCGCGCGTGCTCGTGGAGCTGGCCAATGAATGATTTTTCATCGTAGTCATCGCAGTGCGGAAAGTTTCTTTGAACTACAAATCGAGGATCGATCAAGTCGGTTCCTTACGTCTGCGCGGCAGACAGTCTGTTATCCACGAGAATTTAAGCTCTGAGGGCCATATGCAAATCATACAGCGCTACATGATGACAATTCACGACGTCTTCACCATCACTGATGTCGGTATCTGCGGCGCCGAAACCGAGATCAGAGTTTTGGACGGCGCCGCCGAGGTTGAACGAGTTAAATTCTCCGGCAAGTGCCAGAGTGAAGGCGGCTACAGCCGCAGCTACCATGGCACGCATGGGCTTACGGTCGTAGTCGTCAAAGGACCTGGCCGAGTTGTCTTGGAGCCATTTGCTGCCTGACTACCAAATAAAATCATCGGTGCCCAGCTTATGTGATCCGTATCTCACTTCATGGTCGTCTCCTGCGACTTTGGATTCAGCTATGGCTCCCGCCTCAGTCGCAAACACACCATGCAGAGACCAAGGCGCGCTGCCATAACACCCCAGCCCAAAACCCAGCCAGCACTGTCCGGATCCGCTTTCAATTCCTTACTCACATCGACCTCCTAGGTCATATCGCCCTGGTCCGCGGACTTGCAAGCAACGGACCGGAGCGATTCGTTGGAGGAGCGAAGCTACTACGCCAGGATCCAATTCCGTTACTGAGCGTTTGTCCAGCGCTGGGTAGATAGCCAGTTAGAGTAACCGAAGCGCGGTTTTGGAGGTCCAGAAGGCTTGTGCTAGCGTGGGCACGACCGTAAATCAAGGAGCGGATACGAGCATGAAGACGCAGAACGAAGACGAGTTGCGTGCCTGGGATCAGTATGTTGCTGCTGCGTTCGAATATGCTCTTAAAACGTCCACAGCAGGATCGAACGACGTGCATCTTCGACTCTCTGTAAAGCGGGCGGCGGACGTTGCAGATTTGCTAATCGTCGAGAGGCGGGCGCGTCAGGTTTGAAATAAAGCCCGGGCTCGCGCCGGGCTTTTTGCGTTGAGAGACCGGTGATACCCTCGGGTTTTCAATTTGAGGGATCATCATGCGAATTTTACTTGGAGCTCTGGTACTTGTTCTGTTGGCCGGTTGCTCGTCATATCCTATATCTCTAACTGATGCGAAGCAGGCTCCGCGCGACGAGGTTTACGCTTTCCAGTCCAACCCGGCTGGGTCGTATGGGCAGATCATCGTATTGCGCGACGGTGGAATAAATGCCTCTGGATGTGACTTCGTCGTTTACGTTGATGGGAAAAAGGCGGCGAAACTGGGGTCTGGAGAGAAAGCCTCGTTTCTGGTCTCTCCCGGGACCTATAACTTAGGCGTAGGATTGGCGGGTGTAGGACTATGCGCGGGCCAAGCGATCAGAACAATCAGCGTGAATGTCACCGATAAAAAAGACTCTATCTTCCGCTTAAGTTCAGACATGACTGGGATAGCGGTCGGGCCCTACGTCGAATATCAGTGATTGAAATATGTAAGCCGCCCAAGGGCGGCTTTTTAGTGCGAGGGATATATGCGTCCGGTAGAAAATTCACAAGGCCGAACTGCGATCTACTTATCAGGATCTCTGGCAAAGAGATTTTTTCGCCAAAGACACTATCAGCTGGATAAGGGTGATGCATGGGAGGCAATGCGCGCTCTAAAAGCAACACTTCCCGGGTGGGCCGCTGAAATATCGAGGCTGGCAAGACTCGGTATGCGTTTCGCGATATATCGCAACCGAAAGAATGTTGGCTCCAGAAACGCCAGCATGATGGAGCTTGGTGGAGCAAATGAGATCAGGGTCGTGCCTGTCATCCATGGTGGTAAGCGGGCCGGAGTACTGCAGACCATCGTGGGGATAGTTTTGATTGTTGCTTCATTCTTCGTTGCACCAGGATCACAGGCGGCTTTGTTCGCTGCGGGGGTAGGGACGACTGCTGGCGGGGTAATTCAAATGCTGAGCCCTCAGGCTTCTGGTTTGAAGCAAAGCGCTTCACCCGACAACCAGCCTTCCTACGCGTTTGGCAGTGCCAAGAACACGACCGCCAGCGGCAACCCGGTCGCTATTTGCATCGGCGAACGCAGGTGGGGCGGGGCGATTATTTCTGCATCGATTCTCGCGGAAGACAAAACCTGATTCCGAACTGGAACAACCGACCGCCGAGTGGCGGTTTTTTTATGCCTGGAGAAAAGCATGGGCGCAGCTGAGCAAATCGACATCCGTGGCGCCAAAGGCGGCAGCAGCACTCCAAAGACTCCAACAGAGGCAACGGATAGCCTGCGTTCCACGAACTTGGCGAAGATCCTGATTGCGGTGGGCGAGGGCGAGTTTGAAGGCGCGCCCACGGCCGCCGACATCTTCTTGGATAACACGCCGATCAACGACGCCAGCGGCAACGTCAATTTCCCGAATGTGAAGTGGGAGTGGCGCTCCGGCTCAGTTGAGCAGGACTACATCCCCGGTATCCCGTCGGTCGAGAACGAAACCACCATCAACGTCGAGCTGCGCAGCGACAGCCCGTGGATTCGCTCGATCACCAACGTCCAGCTTTCTGCTGTGCGTATTCGGCTCGCTTGGGTAGCGCTCCAGCGGCAGGATGATGAGGGCAACGTCGGCGGGTACCGGATCGAGTATGCCGTTGACCTGGCTACCGACGGCGGCGCTTACGTACAGGTGCTGGCTGAGGCCGTGGACGGAAAGACCACGACCCGGTATGAGCGCTCCCGCCGTATCGATTTGCCCCCGGCGACTTCCGGCTGGCAAATCCGCGTGCGCCGCCTGACAGCGAACCAGAACACCAACAAGATCGCTGACACGATGCTTGTCGCCGGTCTCACTGAGGTGATCGACGAGAAGCTCCGCTACCCGAACACCGCGCTGCTGTACGTCGAATTCGACGCCGAGCAGTTCAGCAACATTCCGGCCGTGACCATCAAGTGCAAAGGCCGCAAGTGGCAGGTCCCAAGCAACTACGACCCGGTCGCGCGCTCCTATACAGGCGTCTGGGACGGGACCTTTAAGCAGGCATGGACCAACAACCCTGCATGGGTCACCTACGGCATCTGCACGGTAGATCGCTTCGGACTTGGCAAGCGCATCAAGCCTTACATGGTCGACAAGTGGGAGCTGTACCGGATTGCTCAGTATTGCGATCAGTTGGTGTCGGACGGCATCGGCGGGCAGGAGCCCCGCTTTCTCTGCGACATGAACCTTCAGGGCAAGGCGGATGCCTGGACGCTGCTGCGCGACATCTCGGCAATTTACCGGGGTATGACTTACTGGGCGCAGGGCCAGCTCGTGATGCAGGCGGACATGCCGCGCGCGCAGGACTTCGACTACGTGTTCACCCGGGCCAACGTGATTGGCGGGGAAATGAACTACGGCAGCGCCTCGGCAAAGACGCGCTACACGCGCGCAATCGTCAGCTACGACAACCCGGCCAACAACTACGACACCGACGTGACTGCCTATTCGGACTTGGCACTGCAGCGACGTTTCGACGACAGACCCACCGAGATCAGCGCGATCGGCTGCACCCGCGCCTCCGAAGCTCAGCGCCGCGGGAAGTGGGTGGTGATGAGCAACAACCAGGACCGGACCGTCACGTTCAAGACCGGTATGGAGGGCGCGATACCGCTGCCGGGCTACATCATCCCGGTGGCTGACTCGCTGCTCGCCGGTCGCGAGGTCGGCGGCCGCATCTCCGCTGCCGCCGGGGGCGTGGTGACACTCGACCGGGACACTGCGGCGAAGGTTGGCGACCGCCTGATCATCAATCTCCCAAGCGGCCAGGCACAAGCGCGCACGGTTCAGTCTGTGAACGGTCGCGCAGTCACGGTCACCACGCCATATAGCGAAACGCCCAGCCCGCAGCTTCAGTGGGCGCTCGACGCTGATGATCTGGCCATTCCGCTGTTCCGGGTTTTGAGCACCAAACGGACTACAGAGGGCGATTACGAGATCTCGGCACTGCAATATGAGCCGAGCAAGTTCGCCTACATCGACACCGGCGCGCGCCTCGAGGAACGGCCGATCAGTGTGATTCCGCTCACTGTCGTTCCGGCGCCGGCGAGCGTGACATTGGCCTCGACCACTGCGATCGCGCAGGGCCTGGCCGTCACCACAATGACCATCACCTGGCCCGCGGTTAATGGCGCAGTGGGCTATGACGTCGAGTGGCGCAAGGACAATGGCAACTGGATAAAGGTGCAGCGCACCGGCGCTACCAGCGTCGATATCGTGGGCATCTATTCCGGCTCGTACCTGGCGCGCGTTCGGGCAGTCAGTGCCTACGACATCTCGTCGGTTTGGCGAAGCTCGGTGCTGACCCAGCTCAACGGCAAGGAGGGCTTGCCGCCGGCTGTGACTTCGCTGACAGCCACGCCGCTGGTCTACGGCATTCACCTTCAGTGGACTTTCCCACCAGGTGCAGAAGACACACAGCGGACCGAGATATGGAGCAACGGCACGAACAATCTGGCGGAAGCCACGAAGCTGTCTGATTTCGCTTATCCGCAAGCCGCCCACGAGATGCACAACCTGAACGTCGGGACCAGCCTGTTTTTCTGGGCGCGCCTCGTGGATCGAAGCGGGAATGTCGGGCCGTGGTATCCAGCCGTTAACGGCGTCAATGGCCAGGTCAGCACGGACCAGGCCGAATACGAAAAGTATTTCTTGGGGAAAATCCAGGCGTCCGCCCTGTCCGAGCAGCTGTTTTCCGAGATCGGCAAGATATCCGGGGATGGGGACGGCTCGGTCAATGAACGCATTGCTGAGCTTAAAAGCGAGATTGGTGCGATCACCGATGCACTGGCTTACGTGCCGACTGATCCCTACGTGCGCGATAACACGGTCAGGGTTGGCGACAACCTATGGACCGCGATCATCGACGTGCCGGCCAAAGCCGACGGCTCGAACGGGCCCCCTAACCCGACGTATTGGGTTAACAGCGGCCAGTCGATCCGAGCCGCGAACGGTTTGGCCGCGCAGGTCACGAAGAACACCACTGACATCACAACGATTGACGGCAAGACCACCTCTACAGCATCTCAGCTTCAGGCCCTTCAAGCTTCCTATCGGGAGGACAGCGGAGAAGGTGAGCTGGCCGATGCACTCAAAGGATGGGACAGCACCGCCAGTTACGCGCAAGAGGTCAAGGTCCGGACGGAGCAAGACTTTGCGCAGACACAGCGGGCCACCCTGCTGGATGCACGGGTTGGTGGAAATGAGTCGAAGATAAGCATTGTCGAAACGACGATGGCCACTGACAGGCAGGCCACTGCTCAGCAGATCACAACGCTTAATGCGACAGCCAATGGCGCTACAGCCAGCGCCGAAACAGCCACTAGGGCGGTCTCGGCACTTGGCGGCAAGGTTTCGTCGCTCACGACCATAAAAACATCCACCACGGTCGGCGGGCGAACGGTCATGGCGGGACTCGCCATAGGTGTCGAGGGCCAGCAGCAGGAGTCCCAGATTCTCGCTTTCGCTCAGCGGTTCGCGATTCTGGACGAGGCGAGCGGCACCATGATCGCGCCGTTCGTGGTGCAGGGAGGGCAAGTGTTCATCAACACCGCAATCATCAGTACGGCCTTCATCAAGGAGCTGATTCTCGGGATGACCTTGAAGTCCGCGGCGGTCGACAGCCAGGGCCTCCCATTGCTGGAGATCAATGTGCCGGCTGGAACGCTGAGCCTTCGTGGTCAGACCTCGGATGGGTCGCTGCTGCTGAACAACAACGGCATGTTCGCCTACGACGGCGCCGGGACAGAGCGCGCTGCGTTCGGGAAAATCGGCTGATGGCTTATTACGGCGCAAGGACACGCAATGCCCAGGGGGGCGTGACTCTGGACACGTCCGTCATGACGATTCGGTCGATAGTGACTAAACAGGTCACGGTCCCCCCGGTCACAAGCGACTTCACCAGCTTCATATCGATGCCGGAAATTACCGCGACCTCGTTCGTGTGCGTAACGCTTGCGAATCAGACGAACGAAGAGCAGACCCTGCCGTCGGTGTTTTGGTCGACCGGGCAGCTTCGCGTGAGGCGCGGTGCGGGAGTACTGCTGAACGTCTTTATTCTGACCTACCAATAAGGTGACGTATGTCTTATGGGTTTAGATCCCGGAACGGATCTAACCTGGTTCAAGTGACCAGCGAAAACCGAGTGCTGTCCGTTGTCGGGTCTGGCCGCTACATGATCGGAAAGCTGCCCGGAACGTCTACGATAGCCACCGCGGCTATCACCTATGCAGCACCGATAACAACTCTTGAGCCCCCTCACATCTTTCTCAACCCGACAGATCAGGGGATGTATCACACGCTGCTTCACTCCGGGAGCGCGGGCAACTGGACGGGCTTCGCTTTCAAGTTGATGTTGATGCCGCCCTTCAATAGCTCAGATTGCAGCGGTCGCTGGCTTGTCGCGACCTTCACGTCCAAATCCGTCCCAAATAAATACGATCTCCGGCTCAGGAACGCCGCCACTGAACAAATCTTTGTGGGCTCTGACAACCTGCTGATCATGACTGGTGTTCCTTCAAATGAGGGTTGGACTCAGGATGGCAGGGCCGGGTCTGTATCGGGGATTAACTGGACCGGTTATCAAACATCATGGACGGGCTCCTACGAGGACTACTTCTTGGCCTCGACATTGCTCGGCGGGAAAAACTACAACGGCAACACCAGTCGCGAAACGCCCTGCGGTTTTCATGCGGGTGTTCGCGGCACTTTGAATGGCTATATGGGTGCACTGGCCGGCACCGAGATAGGCACCGACAAAAACGGCAGAACTACTTTCGCGGCTCGCCCAATGCGGCCTGTTTAATCCCCCGGGGCCGCTTACAGGCCGCATCAACATTCAAGGACTCTTTATGCCCTGGTACAAAGCCGGGACGGTTTCCGTCGCCCAAAATTCGAACGCTGTCACGGGCAGCAATACCTCGTTCATCGCCAACAGCCGGGTAGGGGATGCGTTTCTCGGTCCGGATGGGCGCTGGTACGAAGTCACAAACATTGCCAGCGATACGGCGATGGCGATCTTCCCGAACTACCTTGGCGCCACAACCAACGCAGGCGCCTACGCGCTGGCGCCGATGCAGGGTTACGTCAAAGACTCGGCCGACGCATTGCGAGCCCTCGTGAACCAGTTCGGCACGAAGCTCGCAGCTCTGGGCACCACCGGCAATTACGACACCTTGCCGGTGACGAAGGGCGGCACCGGGATGACAACGGCTGCAGGTGCATTGGCGGCGCTCGGCGCAGCTGGCTTAGGAGTGAACAATAATTCCGCGGGTACGTTTTTCTCTTCTGGTGAGCCGCCAGGAATCGCAAACATAAGTTCATCCGGGAAAGATGGGAGAACAGCATTACGTATTTCTAACGGCGCAAATGCCGGCGCGTCCTCCGTCATTACCTTTATCAGAGATGCGTCATATGCGATTCACTTCGGACTGGATACCGACAACAAACTAAAAGTTGGAGGCTTCTCAATGGGGGCGGTTGCTCGCACCCTGTACCACGAAGGAAACGCGGTCGGTACTGTCTCGCAATCCGGCGGGATTCCTACCGGTGCAATCGTTGAAGAAGGCACAAACGGCAACGGTACCTTCACGAAATACCTTAACGGCACGATGATCTGCCGGCACGGGATTGCCTACCCGTCCTTGCCGCCGGGATCCGCGGCGGCAGCGGCGTGGTCCTTTCCGTCTCCGTTCACCGCCCAGCCCATCTGCGTTCCTGCCGCTGGGTCTGTAGGTGGCAATGGGGGGTTCCTAAACGCTGCCCAGGACAGCGCTGGTAGCGGGAGCAGCACGACAATTGCCGTCGGCAACTCACACCCCTCAGCGACTGTCGGCACCCCGTACGTCCATGTAATCGCTATAGGCAGGTGGTTCTAATGATTATCAAGCTTTCCCCCCAGCGCCGAGACGACTTGCTGGAAGTCGTCAAAACCGGGCAGGTCCTGAATATCAACGGCGAAGAATTCGATTTCTCCGCGATTCCTGATGGTGCCACCTTACCGCGCTCTGCGATCGATTCAGAATGGTTCGCGGGCGACGTGGAAATGATCGCCGGTGCTTTGGTGGTCACGCTGCTGTTTCCAAACCCGGCTAATTACAGCCCGGCGCAGGCATTCCCGGTCGATCTGGTCGGCGTGCCGGACGGACAAGTCGCATTCCCACAACCGCTTCCAGAGCCCACAGACCCAGAGGCATTCCCAGAATGAGCAATATCGACTGGTCCAAGCTCATCACCAAAGAGATGAAGGAAACGCAGCGGGTTATTGCGCTGATGGGCGAAGTGATCGCCGAGCAAAGCAGGCGCAAGAAGATCGCCGACGATGCCATTCAGCCGCTTCAGGATGATCACGATACCGGTGACGCGGACGATGACGGCGAGGCGCTTCTGATCGCCTGGAAAAGATACCGATCGGCGCTGGCAAAAATTCAGCTACAGCCCGGCTACCCCACGACTGTCGACTGGCCAGTGCCTCCGACCTAAGCAGCCCTCAGCTTCACCGCAACCCGCCATCGAGCGGGATTTTTTTTGTCTGGAGAAATGCGATGACCGTTACCGAAAAAGATCGCGACGTGCTGGCGCGCACCCTGTGGGGCGAAGCGCGCGGCGAGGGGCTGGCCGGAATGGTGGCCGTTGCATGGACGATCCGCAACCGGGTGGACGACGGGAAGGATAAATCGTGGTGGGGCGAAGGCTACGCCGGCGTCTGCCAGAAGCCGTACCAGTTCAGCTGCTGGAACCGCAACGACCCGAACTATCAATTCCTGAGCGGCGCGCGGCAGATCCCGTTCCGCGAGCTGGCGCAGTGCCGGATTGCTGCTGACCAGGTGATCGACGGCAAAGTGCAAGACCCCACCGGCGGGGCAACCCACTACTACGCGACCACCATGCCCAAGGCGCCGGGCTGGGCCGCTAAGGCAACGCGGACGCTGAAACTGGGTGACCACGTTTTCTTCCGCAACGTGCCTTGATCGCGCCGCTCACTAGGCTGCCCTCAGTACAGATTCAGATTAGGAGTAGAAAATGCAATCTCAACAATATATTGCCCCCGCGAGCCTGGCACCGGTGACACTCGCGGTCAAAGCAAACGGCGGAAGCGTGAAGGTCGAAAAGCAGGTGGGCGCTGATTGGGTTGTGTCTGATGTATTCGCCCAGGACGGCGCCTGGCGTCTCGATCTTGGGTATTCGCAAACACGCTTTACGCCATCTGCCGGAGCGGTATTCGAGATTTACTCATGAGCCTACTCATCAGCACCGCTGTACAACGCCGCCGCATCCGTCGCGGCCTAGGGTTGCTGGGCGACAGCTTCAGCGCGAACTGCCACACGATTGATCCGAAAGCCTTCGGTACCGAAGCGTATGGCTACGCGGGCGCAATTGCTGCGAAGACCGGCCTGTTTCCAAGCTACCTGGACAACCAAGGGAAGGTGGGCGACCACTCTGGGCAGTTCATGCCAAGGCTGCCGTCATGCCTGACTTCGCTCACGGCCGATCTGTGGATGCTGCTGTCACGTACCAACGACAGTACGACTCCAGGCATGACGCTGGCCGACAGCAAGGCGAACGTGATGAAGGCGATCATCGCGTTCCAGAACACGCCTGGCAAATACCTTATTGTCGGCACCGGCACGCCACGCTTCGGCACCAAGGCATTGACCGGCGCCGCGCTCACGGATGCGATCGCGTACAAGGACTGGGTGCTGGGCTACGTCCGGCAGTTCGTGCCGGTGGTCAACATCTGGGACGGCTTCACGCAGGATATGACTGTCGATGATCTGCACCCGAACCTGATCGGCGCCGACTTCATCCAATCCCGCTGCGTGCCGATCATCAATGCCAATTTCGAGTTCTTCGGCGTGCCGCTGCCGACGGACGCTGCCGATCTGTACTCGGCGATCCGCCCGTTCGGCTGCCTTAATGCAAATCCCCAGCTCGCCGGCACTGGTGGCGCAATCAACGCATCAGTGAACCCGGTAGCCGGTTCGTCGCTGGCGGACAGTTACAAAGCCTCGGGCTCCGGCTTGGCTGGTGTGGCGACGCGCTGGTACAAAGAGCCCGCCGCATATGGTGAGGCTCAGTGCATTGAGCTCAGCGGAACCATGGCAGCCGCTGGTGGATACATCTACGTTCAGCCCACAGCGAACGTGACCCTGAGCAATCTGGCGGTGGGTGATGTGATCGAGATGGTGGCCGCGCCGGAAATCGTGGGCACCACCCGGGGCATTTTGGGATGGGAAGCTGAGCTGATCATCACCAAGCCGGTCGGCGGAAGCTCGTCGCTCGTGTATTACCGCTCGATGGATAAATACCAGGAGCCGTTCACGCTGCCGGCGAACTGGAAGGGCGCGCTGGAGACTCAGCGCTGTAGTTTCGACGCCACCGAGACGGTGATCAGTTGGAGGATGGGCCTGTACCTGGCTGCTGGCATCGCGCTTGATTCGAGGGTTAAGGTCGGCCAGATCGGTATTCGAAAGGTCTGAACTTCCTTCACAGGCTGCTTTGGGGCAAGCTGGTTGCCGGTATTCCCTGACGCTGTGTAAACGCAGTTCCGACTTCACTGGCACAGGAAAAGCTTTATGGCCTACCGCCTGCTTAATTCGGCCTCTGATCCGCAACGTATCCTTCGGGCATTGCGGCTAAACCACTGCCTCGAACAGAGGCTACAAATGTGTCTGGAGCGCATCTGGGCTGCGGATACTCTCATTCATTTGACCCACGCCCATGGCCGCGCGCTCGGGGTGGGCACGGGCCTCGGGCTGGTGAACGCCATTAGCCCGGCGCAGTTCACTCTGCTGGCTGAAGCCTATAGGCGGGCTTTCGAAGACCGCCTTGCGGAATTAGTCGAGCAAGCGTTACCGGTAACGAAAGAGTGACGCGATTGCCTCATGCGAAAATACGAAGTTCAGCGACGGGGTTTAAAATAGTTCGTGACTGCGGTTGAGGAATCACCTACTTCGCCGACGGCGGTAAGGATTTCTTGTTTCGTCACTCCAAACTTATTTGACCAGTATTTCAACTCTGATCCATCGTCCGGGTTGATCCTAATACCATCCGTGCCGTTTGCTATTTTTGCTTTTCCATGCCAGCGCATCTGCTATTTACATTTTTTGAATCATCCAGCATGCCCAGAGCCGCGTTCGCTTCGTAGGTGGAAGAATGCCAAACGTTCGACCTCTACGGTAGATCACCCTGATGCGGTGCGTGTTCGTCGACCGATGGAGGGCGCCAGTCACGCAGACTCTCGCCTACAGCGCGGGAAAGTAGGTCAAACTCCTCCCTGCTGATAAGTCTGCCGGCCAGTGCTTGCGTCAGATGGGCGCCCGCGCGAAGGGTGTCCAGTTCGGCGGTCTCAAGCGAAGAAGCCGTCTGTATCTCATGGATGAAAAATTCGGCTTGGAGCATGACAGTTTCCGATCCAGTCTGCATATCACCTCGATAATCGGTGTTCTTGCTGAAAGAACTTCGTTCGCACAGCCGCCGACATCAGCGCTGGGCGGCAATTGTGCGGGTGGCAGGCCTGCACTGCAACCTAGCCGGTACGTGACTCGACGGACTGCTCAGTCACAAGGTAGAGCGTATCGATCGACGCTGGCTGCAGCGCTTTCAACCGCTCGCCTTCTGGCACGAAGCTTTCCGCCCGAATCCCGGCGCGCTCTGCATCATCGTAGGTACTGGCGCGGTTGAGGGTGGACAGCAGTTGATCGAGCTTCTGCCTTACAGCTGCGGGCATGTTGATGAGGTCGTGGTTCATGGATGGAATCACGACCGAGAATTAGTACTTCGCAACACACAAAGGAGCGGCCAGTAGGATGCGTCAACATCCAAGCTGGCCACCGAACCGCAGACTATCCCTGCAAGTCCAGCCAAGGCTCCCGCTCTGTGCACAAAGCGCGGCGAGCCTAGCACCTGTTTATCCATACAGTAAAGGCTTGCATAAATGACCAACCCGATTGTTCCGTGGATGGGCGGCAAACGTCGCCTTGCAAAATCGTTGCTCGCGCTGTTCCCAGCGCATGATTGCTACGTTGAAGTGTTCGCCGGCGGCGCAGCGCTTTATTTCAAAAGGCCGGAGCCAGCAAAGGTCGAGGTTTTGAATGATCTAAACGGTGAGTTGGTCAGCCTGTACCGGGTTGTGCAGAACCACCTTGAGGAGTTTGTCCGCCAGTTCAAGTGGGCGCTCAGCTCGCGGCAGATTTTCGAATGGCAAAAGATGACCCGGCCTGAAACGCTGACCGACATCCAGCGCGCCGCGCGGTTCTTCTACCTTCAGCACCATGCCTTCGGCGCAAAAGCGACCGGGCAGACATTTGGTACTGCCACCACCGGGCGTCCGATTAACCTCCTGCGCATAGAGGAAACGCTCTCCGATGCGTGGCAGCGCCTGGCCGGAACTTACGTGGAGAACTTGCCCTGGCTGAAGTGTGCTGAAAAATACGATCGGCCGCACACGTTCCATTACATGGATCCGCCATACTGGCAGACCCAAGGGTATGGGACGGATTTCGGGCTCGACGAGTATCAGGCGATGGCTGATTTCATGCGTCGGTGCCAGGGAAAGGTGATGGTCAGCATCAATGACCACCCCGACATCCGCGAGGTGTTCGGGGGCTTTCGGATGCAGGAGCTGAGTATCAGGTATAGCACTGCAAACCCTAGAACCGGAAAAGCCGCAGTGACAGGTGAGCTGGTGATCATGAACTGGGAGTAGGCTTTGACGGCTTTATCAGGTGCTCACCCTGATTCCGGACGTTTCCAACATCCCTGCCCACCTCAAACCAGGTGAATCCCTCAGTCGGCCTGCAGCACTCCTTTGCGATCTCGGCGGCGCGCTCTGGCGTCGTTTCGGGATCCACCCATTCCCGGGCGTGCTCTGGGCTCAGCACCACCGGCCGCCGATCGTGGATGTCGACCATGCCTTGATCGCTGTCGGCGGTGATGATCACGAAACCGTCCTGCGGGTCCGGCTCAAGCCCCTGATGCACCTCCGCCAGTGCGGCGAAAAACATCGGGCCTTCCTCTTTCAGCCTGATGGAGTAAGGCTGCTTCTTCTTCGGGTCGCTCGGATCTTTGACCCATTCAAACCAGCCGTTCGCCGGAGCGAGCGCCCGGCAGGTCGGCCAAAGCTGCTTGAAGTACTTCCCTGTCATCACCGTTTCGACCCTGGCATTGATCGGTGTCGGACGCTTCCCTTCACCTTTCGCCCAGAACGGCGACCATCCCCAACGCACCTTGTCCACGCTCAGGCCGTTCTCAGTTGGCCTGATGATCTCGACGCGAGTCGTCGGCGCGACGTTGTATCGCTCGATCGGCCAAAGGTCGTATCCATTGATGATCAACTGCTCTGGAGCAAGCGTCTTGAGGTAGTGGTCCATTGGCTCGTAGATCGAGTAGCGTCCGCACATAAGGTCACCTGTCGCAAATCGGCTTATACAGTGTTGACCACAATCCTCGCGCTTAGTTAACTGTACGCATATACAGTCATTTCAAGCGAAGACTTCCCATGTACGTCCTGATCACTCCGCGCCGCCAGATGGGCGTCGCCGTGCCGAAAGACCAGCTTAGCAAGCTCCCGCCGTTCAAAGGCGACGTGCAGATTGTTGAGTCTCAGTGCTCCGCCCTCGGCCGCATTACCCGGGAAGCCTTCATTTTGAACAGCGTCGGCCACGCGCGGGATGCTTTGCCAAGGCTTCTCGATGCCAGCGTGACGAGCATGGGTACCCAGGGCCTTATTATTTCCGGCATCGAGCAGATCGAAGAGGCGTTCTACTTCCAGTCGTGGTGGTGCCGCTTTGAATGACGACACGGCGCCTGACCACCTGGACCTTTCACTGGATGAGCTCCTGAACATCCGCGCGCCGGGCACTTACCTGGTGAAGGTTGAGGGCGACAGCATGGAGGGGGCGGGCATCTTCTGTGGTGACCTGCTGATTGTGGACAAGAGGATCGACGCCAAGGCCGGGCAGGTCATCATCGGCGTCGTCAATCAGCAACCGCTGGTCAAGTACCTCGCCTTTGTGAGCTGTTACACGGTGCTGCGCTCGGCAAACAGAAAATACCCTGACCTTTTCATCATGGAAGGGGACGAATTTGATATCTGGGGTGTAGTAACACACAGCGTCCGCGATCACGCGAGGAACTGAACATGGACGCCGAGGAGCGCGATATCGGAAGTGCGGCGCGGCGTGAATCCGCCCTTGAACGCTGGCATGGCCACGCCGAAGCGCTACACCGCGTAGGCCTTGTCGACGAGGAGGAGTTGCTGGAAATTCTCCTTTACGCCGATGCGGCTTACGGGCTGGTGAACGAGGAGCCGATGTGCCAGATCGCGCCTGGTGGTGCTGGAAATGAGAGGAGTGTGTGATGTCGGCAGGACGCCGTGATGGGTGTGAGGAGGTGCGCAGTGGCTTGAGAAGAGTGGTCGAGATCGACTGTGGATAACTTCGATCAGCAACCATTTATGGCGTTTTTTGTACGTGCAATTGTACGTGAGACGTAAAAACGAAGGGCCCGCATTTCTGCGAGCCCCTGTTTTGTCTGGTGCCGGCACCAGGAGTCGAACCCGGGACCTACTGATTACAAGTCAGTGGCCTTGAGTTCACCCACGTAATGGGAACAGCCGGAGCCGCTTTAGATGCGTGCGAATGTTCTTAGCTAGTGGCAGGTTACCCTGACCAAGGCTTGTGGCGGTCACCGTGACCGCTACCATGGCTGCCCATACTGTCTCAGTTAGACTCGCAATATAACTTACCGCATAATTTTTGCAATGAGACTGAAATTTTTTAAGCATATGTACCCCCTTATTGTTTTGGTTAATTTCTGACTCTGATTTTTTTTGCAATGCAACACTGATGGAACGCAAAAAACCAAGAAACAGAAGAGGGACAACCACAGTAATCAAACAACTGAGATTCGAACTCAGATCACTAGCTAAAAACACTAACGGGGAAGATCATTCCACATTTATTTTGACTTGTCAATCTTTATTCTTGACTTGTCAAGCTTTTGGTGGTTCGGGGGGGGGGCGTCACTCGACGCAGGATTGGGGCTGTCGTGCCTGGCTGTGTCAGGTCACACCTATCGGAGACAGCAGTGGAGCGACCAGCTTTCTGTGTCATGCTTAGCTGGGCATCACCCCTCGTAGTGAGATAACGGAGCGGAAACGCCTCCCAGCTCTAGGGCAAATTTAGGGCAAATCGCAGTCCTCTGGAGTCCGTCGCTGTCATTTTGACTAATGCGGTAGACCAGCAAATGCGGGACTTGAGCGGACTTGGTAGCAGACCTATAGGGTTCAAATCCCTATCTCTCCGCCATTATTTGAAAAGCCCCAGAAGTCATGCTTCTGGGGCTTTTTCGTTTCTGGCGTTTGGAAAGGGATACGGAGGGTGACCCTCATACCGCCTCGGGCTTTGCGTCACTGCTGCTACGTAAGCGGTTTGCGTTGCACTCGCCCTCGATAAAACCTTGGCCATTGTTGGTAGTCAATGATTTTGGACGCTGGCGATGACGCTAGAGATGTTTATGCCTGAGTGCGACCTGTGGGCACCGTCTGATTCGTAGGCTGGAGGCGGTCTGAAGGCTGGCATAGGAGTAATAACGAAGGTAAGGTTTCATTTCTGACGTTTTAAAAAGCAGGGAGCTTTTATGTCATTTGATGCATTTATGAAGGTTGATGGTGTCGAGGGTGAGTCGCTGGACGACGGGCACAAAGGCTGGATCGAGTTGCTTTCCTATCATTACGACGCCATGCAGTCCATCAGTCAGTCTGCCAGTTCCAACGGTGGTGCATCTGCTGGGGGCGTGTCGCTTGGTGATTTCCAGATCAGCAAATACATTGATCGAGCTACCCCAAAGCTTTTTGAGCTTTGCTGTAGAGGTTCGCACATAAAAACGGTGACCATCCGGGTTCATCGTGCAGGAACTGAAAAGTTCAAGTACCTGGATATCGTCCTTGAGGAAGTTTTAATTGCCTTGGTGAGTGGGCAGGGGGCTGAACAGTCTGGCTTCCCTGTTGAAGTCGTCACCCTAAATTACGGTCGTATAAAGTTCGAGTACTCACAACAGCGGCGTGCAGACGGTGGTAGTGCGGGCATCGTTTCTGGTGGTTGGGACAGGACTGCTAACAAGCCATTTGCGTAAGGAGCGCGCTATGTCGGACGAGGGATCGTTTCGCGTTGTACTTAATTTCGCCCAGATGGCTGCAGTGCTCACGCATGAATCCCTTACGCCTGCCGAGATCATGTCTAACCGCATATTCGGTAGTCTCAGGCTAGTCGGCGGCATTATCGAATTGGCAGGTTCGGGCGTGTTGTGCGCCCTGCCGGAGCCTACGATGATATCCAAGGTCGGATGTGTGGCGATGGGAGTTCACGCTTCTGACCAGTTAGCTGCCGCTTCGAACCAAATCGTCACAGGTCAGGAAACCAACTCCTACGCATTCAAAGCCGGCGCTACCGCTGCCGAGGCGTTGGGTGCGTCTCGCAGCACTGGGCAGGTCATTGGTTTAGCTACAGAGTTCGCAGTTCCACTGACTACTGCTTCACTTTATAACGCTTTCAGGGTTTCGTCTGTCCGTGCGGGTCGGATATCTGTCACGACAAGCGAAAAGCCACTGCAAGCCTCAAAAAAACTTGGCGGTGGACATACAATATTTAAACACGTTGGGAAAGATATAGAGTATTTAAAAACACGGTTTGCTTCTAGGAAAGTTGTAGTTTCATCTACATTTTATGATCTTGAAACAGCAGAATGGGCAGTCAGTCAAGCGATTAAGAGGAACAGGCTCAGAATTTTAATGCAATCCAAAGCTAGGCTTATTCTCAAAGAGAAACAATATGATATTTTTGCTACTCTAGAAAAGCCTATTGGTTGGGGAGTGAGGAGAGAAGCGCCTAATGTTGCGATTGAGATGTCTAAAGTGACAGTGAGAATTAAATTTATTGAATATAACCATATGCCTTATTTCATAATAACTGCTTTCCCAACGTTATGAGGTTTTAATTGTGGCATACAGATTAATAACTGAGTTCATCTACGAGGTGGGAGAAGGTGTAGGTGAATTTCTTACTGATGATGAGAAGGCACAGTTCGAACGAGTAGAATTAGATGAGATAGTTAGAAAATATATAGATGATCGAAATTTGTTGAACGTATTTTTTTTAAAAAGACAGATAAAAGGTTACATTAACAACCATATGACCCCAGACGGTCTAGAATATGTAGATCCTCCGTTTGGACAGGAGACTTCTTTCGTTGAGGATTATTTCGAAGGTGATTTGTATTTTTTTCTGAAAAATGTTTTGAGCTTGCTTGATAAAGAATCTAAAAGTCGCATGCGTAATAAGCTATTGAGGATTGCCGGAGGCTAGTGGGCTGAATGGGCAGTTAGTCAGGTCTTAAAGGCTAATAGACTAACAATCCAAATGTTGTCCAAAGTTAGATTTTTACTTAAAGAGCAGCGCCTTGTTTTGGTAATGGATTTAAACGAAATAATGGGCAGCGGTGTCCTGCGTTCAGCTCCAGAAAAATTAGTCAGCATGAGCAAAGTGAGGGTTGTTATTCAGTACGAAGAATATAACTTTATGCCTGCTTATATTGTCACTGCTTTTCTCATTCCGTGAGGATAAATGAGACAATATAATAGTCTTATCAAATTTCTGCTTGAGCTTGGTACAGCTATTCAGGATTATCTTCCTGAAGATCAGCGTACCAGCCCTATGTCGCTCACAGAGTTTCTTGAATGTTGGATGGACAAGAAGTCTTGCTACGAAGTCGCTGTATTGCGAAGTGATATTAAATCATATCTTCGTAAACATGCTCAAGGGGATTACTCGGTTGATGATTTATTCTTTTACTACGATATAGGTTTCGTAGAGGAGCGATTTGGCTGTGAGGATCCAGAATGGTTAGCTCAAATTCTGGGTATGCTCGACGTGCATATTGAATTGAGAAGAAAGAAAGCCTTAAAAAAATATTTCGGTTGGTTTGGTTTTAAATAGGAAGAGGCATGAAGATTGAGGCGTCTGCTAAAGGTTCTGACGGTAATGTCACTCTTGAGGACGGTCGACAAAAATTTTTCTTCGTCTGGCAAGTCCTTAAGATGACGCGAGAGAACCCCTTTGAGTTCAGCGCTCTGACCGTCTTGAGTACCCATTCCCCCACTGATTGCTTTGGTGATTGGGCAGGGGTCGGAACGGTCTGGCTTCCCAGTTGAAGTGGTCACCCTGAATGACTGTCGTATCAAGTTCGAGTACTCACAACAGCGGCGTGTAGACGGTGGCAGTGCGGATATCGTTTCTGGTGGTTGGGACAGGACCGCTAACAAGCCATTTGCGTAAGGAGCGCGCCCTATGTAGGACGATGGGTCGTTTTCAGGTAGCTTGAAATCCAAGAACCTCAGTCGAAGGCTCAGGCCCCCTGAATGCAGTGTCACTTCTTCGCAACCTCAAGAGGTATCCATGCGCGGCTATAGGGAACTCATCGACTTTATGAAGCATCTGGCTGACGGGGTGCTCGATTATCTGCCTGAGGATCAGAGGGTAGGACAGCTCACAGTGGATCAGGTGATAGAGGAATGGATGCAAGGGAAGTCGTATTTTGCAGCACGTTCCCTCAGGAATGATCTCAAAAGCTATATAAAGCTTCATAAGTCCGGAGACTATTCCGTAGATGAAATACTGTCGTGGTACGACCTTTCCTTCATTCCAGAGAGATTTGGCTGTGAAGAGTGGGAATTGTTCACGAGCATATTGTGTTCAATCGACGCCCATATTGAGAGAAAACGAAAGGATCTGTTGATCAAGGGCTTTGGTTGGTTAGGTTTTCGCTAGATCAAGTCAGCGCTGGGCTGGGAAGATGCTTCGTCACCTTGCCCGGACTTTACTTTCCCCAACTCCCGCCTGCTCCCGATCTCACGCCCCTCACCTGTGAAGATGACTAAGGTTAGAGTTTTCATCGAGTTCGCTGAGTTTAACTGCATGCCTGCTTACATTGTCACAGCGTTCCCTATACCTTGAGGTAATAATGCCCGGATCCATGCAGTTAATAGATTTTATGCAAGACATGGGAGATGGGATCCTCGATCACCTCCCGGAGGAGCTAAGGGTGGGAGTGCTGACTGTCGAAGAGATAGTTAATCTCTGGATGCAGCGGAAATCATATTTTCAAGCTCTTTCTTTAAGGCGGGACATAATTTCCTACGCAAAACTTTATGAGGCGGGGGACTATTCTGTTGATGAGGTTTTTGATGATTTTGATCTGTGCTTTATCCCGGAGAGGTTTGGTTGTGAAGAGCATGTTTTTCTCATGGGGCTTCTTGGATTGATAGATTTTCATATCGAAAAAAAAAGGAGGGACCTTCTTCTCAAATATTTTGGGTGGATGGGGTACAGGTGATGCACTCCCATCCCAGATTTTCCTCCCAAGGATGAACTCGGCGGTCGTGCCGACCTGAGATTATTCAGTAATTGATGGACTCCTACGACATCGGTCATGGAGCGTTAGCGATTGGGTATCTGGCACTTTACTTTTCCCAACCCCCGCCTACTCTCGATCTCACGCCATCACTGCACAAGATCGCAGCACGCCCCATCCCCAATCCCTTTATCCTTCCAGCCAGTCAGAGAAGCCATGATCACCATCCAAGAGCTCAACGATTTCATCAGCAACCCGGAACTCAACGACTCGATCGCGCAGGTCTGGACGTTGATCGGCAAGCATTTCGAGCAATCGCAAAGCACGTTGCCGGCGGAGCGGGCGATGCCGCGCAAGGAGTTGTCGTTTCACGATCATGTGCGGCTGCTGGGGTATCTGGCGCTTCTGATCGAAGGCATCCCCGGTGATGTGGTCGAGATCGGCGTCTGGAAGGGCAAGTCGCTGGTGCTGATGAATGAGGTCTGCAACCGCGAGCGCCGCATCATCGGGATTGACCCGTTTGAGCTGCCCAATCAGTTTGAAGAGTTCAGTTATTACCAGGAGAACCTGTTCTCGAACGCCTTGGTGCTGAGGGGCTATTCGGAGTTGTGTGCCGAGCGCTTCTACAACCTGTCGCCGAAGGTGGCGCTGTTGCACATTGATGGCGGCCACGCAGGGCGCAATGTGCTGCTGGATTTCCTGCTGTATTCGCCAAGCGTCGTACCAGGCGGGTTTATCGTGTTCGACGACTACGGGGACTTCCAGCATTCACCGGAGGTAGGCCCGGCGGTCGATTTGCTTCGTGCGACGGGCTATTTCAAGGGCTTCCACGTGATCGGGTGCGTCCATGGCTTTGAGGCGAGCTACGTGATTCAGCGAGTGGGATAGCGCCAACTGCCTTCTGCACAAAACGGCGGAGGCCGGATCGGCCTTGCGGGCATACGATCAAGCCCATTCCGCCCAGCGTACCGCCGTCAATCCATACCGCCGACCATGGGCGATCAGCGCGGTCAGCTCTTCCCGGGTCTTTGACAGGTTGTGCAGTACGCCGATGCCAGCGTGGAGGCAGGCGTAATACCAGGCGTCTGCTTCGTCCAGCACGGAGTCGGGTTGGAGGAATACTCGGTGCTCGCCCAGAAAGCGGTAATGGATGCGAAAGATGCGCTGGCCTGACATTGATATCTCCGATTTGATATCAATGTGACTGCAGTGGCTCATCGCCAGTTCCGTGTATAAACGATTTCAGCGTGGCGGCTGAGTGACCGGGACTCCAATACCTCCAAAGAAATGACCGGCTTGTCGCAGATTCGTTTTAGCAGTGACCGCATCGTTTTTTTTGTTCGCGTTAATAGGCTATTTCCTGACCGATACGACGGCTTCAAGCCATCATTTCGCAATCGACCGGCGACAAAATGTCGCAATCGTTTTTAGGCGAGTAAGATAGGCAGCCTGTTTTTCCCCCCTATTTTTTCAGACGGATCCTGCGTTGAGCGTCGTGTACATCGAGCTCCGGGGCATCGTTTCGACGACGTATTGATAGAGCAAACAGAGAAAAGGCGATCACTGCAAATGACCAAGAACTCGCGACCTTTATATATTTCCTATGCCGGCCCTTCTTTGCTGGAGATGCCGCTGCTCAACAAGGGCAGTGCGTTCACACCGCAAGAGCGCATCGATTTCAACCTGGTCGGCCTGCTGCCCCAGAATGTCGAAACCATCGAAGAGCAGGTCACCCGCGTCTACAACCAGTACCAGCAATGCGCGAGCGACCTGGATAAACACATCTATCTGCGTTCGATCCAGGACAACAACGAAACCCTGTTCTTCCGCCTGCTGGATTCGCACCTCGACGAGATGCTGCCGATCATCTACACCCCGACCGTGGGTCAGGCATGTCAGGAATTTTCGAAGATCTACCGCACCCACCGCGGGCTGTTCATCTCCTACCCTGAACGCGACCGCATCGACGATATCCTGCGCAGCGCGACGAAAGATCGCATCAAAATCATCGTGGTGACCGACAGCGAGCGCATCCTCGGCCTGGGCGACCAAGGCATTGGCGGCATGGGCATTCCGATCGGCAAGCTGTCGCTGTACACCGCCTGTGGCGGCATCAGCCCGGCATACACCTTGCCGATCGTGCTCGACGTGGGCACCAACAACAAAGAGCTGCTGGACGACCCGATGTACATGGGCTGGCGCCACGAGCGCGTCACCGGCAAGGAATACGACGACTTCATCGCGCTGTTCATCGAAGCGGTGCAGAGCCGCTGGCCGGACGTGCTGTTGCAGTTCGAGGATTTCGCCCAGACCAACGCCATGCCGTTGCTGGAGAAGTATCGCGATGAGTTGTGCTGCTTCAACGATGACATTCAGGGCACCGCGTCGGTTGCCGTGGGCACGTTGCTGGCGGCATGCAAGGCCAAGCACGAAACCCTGGGTCAGCAGCGCGTGGTGTTCCTGGGCGCGGGTTCGGCGGGCTGCGGGATTGCCGAGCACATCATTGCGGCCATGGTCATCGAAGGCCTCAGCGAAGCCGAAGCGCGCAAACGCGTGATGATGGTCGACCGCTTCGGGCTGCTGACCGACAGCATGGACAACCTGCTGGACTTCCAGAAGAACCTTGCGCAAAAGTCCGCCGATGTAGCGGGCTGGTCGAGCGGCGAGGCTTCGCCCGAGTTGCTGGACGTGGTCGCCAATGGCAAGCCGACTGTACTGATCGGCGTGTCCGGCCAGCGCGGTCTGTTTACCGAGCAAGTCATCCGCGAGATGCACAAACACTGTGCCAAGCCGCTGGTCATGCCGCTGTCCAACCCGACTTCGAAGGTCGAAGTCACGCCGCAGGAAGTACTGACCTGGACCAACGGCGACGCGCTGGTCGCGACCGGCAGTCCGTTTGCCCCGGTCACCGTAGGCGATCGCACGTTCCACATCGCCCAGTGCAACAACTCCTACATCTTCCCGGGCATCGGCCTGGGTGTTGTGGCGTCGAAAGCCACGCGCATTACCGACAAAATGCTGATGGCGGCTTCCAATGCGTTGGCGGAATGCTCGCCGATGGTGACCGGCAAGGGTGACGCTGTCCTGCCGCCGCTGAAAGAGATCCAACAGGTGAGCAAGAAGATTGCGCTGGCAGTGGCCAGGCAGGCTCAGGCTGAAGGCATGGCCCTGGAGACCACCGAAGAAATGCTGGTCGAAGCCATCGAGCGTAACTTCTGGATGCCGAACTACCGCAGCTACCGTCGCAGCGCGGTGTAGTCACCTCCGTCACTGACGGCAAACGCTTCAAACGGACCGCCCCATGGAAACATGCGGCGGTCTTTTATTTTGTGGCGAATAACTTCAGGATGGGCCTTGCATAAAAACAAAAATATCAGCGAGGGACGCATGCAAACGGACGTCAGTCTCCATGACTACATCATCGTCGGCGCAGGGCCGGCAGGCTGCCTGCTGGCCAATCGGCTGTCGCAAAACCCTGCTCATCGGGTCCTGCTACTGGAAGCCGGCGGCCAGGACAACTACGCCTGGATTCATGTGCCGGTGGGCTACCTCTACTGCATCGGCAATCCGCGCACCGACTGGTGCTTCAAGACCGAAGCGGAGCCCGGCCTCGGCGGACGCGCGCTCAACTACCCTCGCGGCAAAGTATTGGGCGGGTGCTCGTCTATCAACGGCATGATCTACATGCGTGGTCAGGCCCGGGATTATGACGGGTGGGCGGAGCAGGGCAACGCGGGCTGGGGCTGGAAGGACGTTCTGCCGATCTTCAAACGCTCGGAAAACCACCATGCCGGCGACTCCGAACTTCATAGTGCGAAAGGTGAATGGCGCGTCGAGCAGCAGCGTCTTTCATGGACATTGCTGGATGCGTTCCGTGAGGCGGCGGCGCAAACCGGCATTCCGTCGATCCCCGACTTCAACGGCGGCGACAATGAAGGGTGCAGCTATTTTCAGGTCAATCAGCGGCGCGGTGTGCGCTGGAACGCGTCCAAGGCATTTCTTCGGCCGGCGTTGAAACGTCCGAACCTGACGGTGATCACAGGCGCGGAAGTGTCGCGCGTGGTGTTCGAAAACAGCCGCGCCAGCGGGGTGATTGCGCGCGTCAACGGGCGGGAGCAGACGCTTCGCGCCCGGCGGGAAATCATCCTCTGCTGCGGCGCCATCGGGTCGCCCATGGTCCTGCAACGCTCTGGCATCGGGCCGCGTCCATTGCTGGAAAAGCTTGGCATTGGCGTTCTGCATGAGCTGCCCGGCGTCGGCGCGAATTTACAGGATCACCTGCAGTTGCGCCTGATCTACAAGGTCAGCAACGGCCAGACACTGAACCAGATGGCCGGCAGCCTGTGGGGCAAGATGAACATGGGCCTGCGCTATGCCTTCAATCGCAGCGGTCCGTTGGCGATGGCGCCGAGTCAGTTGGGCGCGTTTGCGCGCTCGGGGCCGGAGCAGGCAAGCGCCAATCTCGAGTACCACGTGCAGCCCTTATCCCTTGAGCGCTTCGGCGAGCCGCTTCACGGGTTCCCCGCATTCACCGCCTCAGTGTGCGATTTGCGCCCGCAGAGCCGTGGCACGGTGGAGATCCGCTCAGCGCTGGCCGACGCCGCGCCGATCATCAGGCCGAATTATCTGAGTCACGAGATCGACCTCAAGGTGGCTGCGGACGCGATTCGCCTGACCCGTCGCATCGCCGCCGCGCCCGCGCTCGCTCGCTTCGAACCGGTTGAATACCTGCCCGGCGCAAGCCTGCAAACCGAGGAAGAACTGCGCGAGGCGGCCAGCGCCGTCGGCACGACGATCTTTCACCCGGTCGGCACCTGCAAGATGGGGCAGGGCCGCGACGCTGTGGTCGACGAACGTCTGCGCGTGCACGGCATCACCGGCCTGCGCGTAGTGGATGCGTCGATCATGCCGAACATCACCTCCGGCAACACCTGCTCGCCGACCGTGATGATCGCCGAGAAGGCGGCGCAGATGATTATTGAGGATGCAGCGGCGCAGACCCGCTCGGCATAAAGCTTGTTCGGCTACTCAAGGCCCTGAATGGGTTCCTGCGGCGTGTGCTACAGGATCCTTTTTTGAAAAGCAACAATCCCACCCCACCAATCGTTCTCATCCTTTTCACAAAAAATTGATGGCCCGATGCCTAAAGTTCGCAGCATCGGCGGGGCTCCTTCCGCGTTTATATTCTCATTTCCAGCCAAGCAGACTTTTATGCTCAACGTAAAAGCAGTTCGTCCCGAGCTTGTGACATTGCTTGCCAGTGCCTTTCTGTTGATCGGGTTTAACCTGACCCTCTGGCAGCATTTATTCGCAATTACCGATTCTGACGGTAAGGGCCTGCTGTTGCGCGGTGCTTTTGCGCTCATGGTGTTCTGTGTCTTTAATATCTTCTTCACGCTGTTAGCGTTCAAGCGCGTATTAAAGCCGGTGCTGATCTGTCTCTTTTTTATCAGTGCCGGTGTGGCTTATTTCATGAGCCAGTATGGCGTGATGATTGATTCGGGCATGTTCCGAAACTTCGCTGAAACCAATGTCACCGAAGTGCGCGATCTGCTCTCGTTGAAGTTACTCGGTTATTTGTTTTTTCTGGGCGTTGTTCCTTCGTTGATTCTTTTCAAAACACCGATTGCCTATCGGCGCTGGCCTCGCGAGTTGCTCAGCAAGGCGTTGGTGTCCGTGGTGTGCGCGGTCGCCATCGGCGGTGTGGCGCTGTTGAACTACCAGGGGCTGTCTTCGCTGTTTCGCAATCATCACGAGTTGCGCCTGATGGTGGTGCCGAGCAACTACCTGGCGGCGTCCGTGGGTTACTTGAGCGAGCAGGTCAAGTCGGCGCAGCGACCGTTCGTGAGTATTGGTCAAGACGCCAAACTTGCCAGCGACTGGCAGCAGCACAAGCGCAAGTCGCTGACCGTGCTGGTTGTGGGTGAAAGTGCGCGGGCGGAGAATTTCGGCATCCTGGGCTACAACCGCGATACCACTCCTCAGCTGAGCAAGGAGCGTGGGCTGCTTACCTTTACGGATGTGCATTCGTGCGGCACAGAGACCGCGGTGTCGGTGCCGTGCATGTTTTCCAACATGGGCCGCAAGGATTACAACGCCACGACCGCGCGCAATGAAGAAGGTGTGCTCGATGTGCTGAAGCGCGCCGGGCTGGATGTGATCTGGCGCGACAATCAATCCGGCTGTAAAGGCACCTGCGATCGGGTGACGATGCAGGACGTCAGCAACCTCAAGGATCCGGCATTGTGTGCCAACAACGAGTGCCGCGATGAAATCCTGCTTCAGGGCCTGCAGCACTTCATCGACACACTGGACAAAGACACCGTGCTGGTACTTCACCAGATGGGCAGTCATGGTCCTGAGTACTTCAAGCGTTATCCAAAAGAGTTCGAGAAGTTCACCCCGGTGTGCGAAAGCAATGCGCTGAATAATTGCTCACGGGAAAGTATCGTCAACGGTTACGACAATACGTTGCTGTACACCGACCATGTACTGGCGTCGCTGATTGATATCCTGCGCAGCAATCAGGGCAAAGTGGACACGGCCATGGTGTATCTGTCCGACCACGGCGAGTCACTGGGTGAATACAACCTGTTCCTTCACGGCACGCCTTATATGCTGGCGCCCGATCAGCAGAAACATGTTCCGATGCTTGCCTGGTTCTCCGAGAGCTATCAGCAGTCGTTCGCAGTGGATACTCATTGCCTGCAAAAAGAGCGAAACGCCCCTCTCAGTCAGGACAATTTGTTCCATTCGATGCTGGGGCTGCTGCAAGTGCGGACAAGCGTCTATAACCCGGCGCTGGACATGTTCGCGGGCTGTCGGGGGATTTATACGGACGGGGTACTGGCCAATGAGTGAGCCCCTCAGCCAAAAGAGCCCAGTGGAAGAGTACGTGGGCCAGCAGGAACACACCCTTAGCCGACGTCTGAGTCTCTGGCGCGATGCACAGCTGGCGCGCAGAGCGTTGCGCGATGCGGGCGAACCCGGCCTGGTGCTGGACTTGCCGTCGGGCTCCGGGCGTTTCTGGCCGGTGCTGGCCGAACACGCCAATCGGGTGATCCTCGCGGCCGATCCGTCTACTGACAGGCTGGCGCTCGCCGAGGCGCAGTCATCCAACGAAGTGCGCAAGCGCATCCGCACGTTCCAGAGCTCGGCGTTTTCCATCGGCCTGTCCGCCAACGCCGTGGACTGCATCTTCTGCATGCGGTTGTTTCATCACCTGGACGACAGCGACAAACGCGGCGCAATTCTCGACGAGTTTCACCGAGTGACCCGCGACACGGCCATCGTCGGGCTGTGGGTAGATGGCAATGTGAAATCGTGGCGTCGTAAACGTCAGCAAGGCCGACTGGACGTTGAAATGTCCGCGCCCCGCAATCGATTCGTGGTGTGCCGCAGCGACATTGAATCCGAGTTCGCGCGGGCGGGTTTCAGGATCGTCGATCACCACGACTTTCTTCCCGGCTACGCCATGTGGCGGGTCTACGTGCTGCGCAAGGCCGACCAGTGATCGGATGGGCGGTCGTCGCCGCGGCGGCTATTTGCGCGCTTCAAAGATGAAGTTGTTCGAGACTTGCAGGACGGATGCCCGGTAACCGCTTGTAGCGATATATACTGCGCGCCATTCTTCGAGGGAGAGCCGTGTGGCCATCGATATTCACTGGATTCGCGACGACCATAGCCTCGCCGAACACTGCGCACAGTGGCAGACGCTGCCCTACGTCGCGCTCGACACCGAGTTCATGCGGGTCGATACCTTCTATCCTATCGCCGCGCTGTTGCAGATCGGCGATGGTTCACGCGCTTACCTGATCGACCCGTTGCTGATAAGCGACTGGAAACCTCTGGCCGCGCTGCTGGAAAACCCTGACGTCATCAAAGTCGTTCACGCCTGCAGCGAGGACCTTGAGGTCCTGCTGCGCCTGACCGGCAGCCTGCCGGCGCCGCTGTTCGACACGCAACTGGCTGCGGCCTACCTGAACCTCGGGTTCTCCATGGGTTATTCGCGTCTGGTCCAGGAAGTGCTGAACATCGATCTGCCGAAAGGCGAGACGCGTTCGGACTGGCTGCAGCGTCCACTGTCGGAAACCCAGATCAGCTACGCCGCCGAAGACGCCGTGCACCTGGCCGAGGTGTACAACCTGCTGCGTCCGCGTCTGTCCGATGAAAAGTACGCGTGGGTGCTGGAGGACGGTGCCGAACTGGTCGCCAATCTGCGCCGTGAAACTGATCCCTATGACGCCTACCGCGACGCCAAGCTGGCGTGGAAGCTGTCCCGCGCGCAACTCGCCGTGCTGCGTGAACTCTGCGCCTGGCGCGAGCAACAGGCGCGCCTGCGTAATCAGCCACGCAACCGCATCCTGCGCGAACATTCGCTCTGGCCGCTGGCAAAGTCCCAGCCCGATAACCTCGCTGCGCTGGCGAAAATCGATGATATGCACCCCAAGACTGTGCGTCAGGACGGCGAGTTTCTGCTCGACCTGATCAAGAAAGCCGGCAGCGTGTCACCGGATCTGTGGCCGCCTGCCTTGCCGGAGCCGCTGCCGATCGAGGCCTCTAACGTACTCAAGAGCCTGCGCGTCATTGGCCAGCAGCAAGCCGAGCGCCTCGACATGGCGCCGGAATTGATGCTGCGCAAAAAGACCCTCGAAGCCCTGCTCAAGACCGGTTACCCAGACGGTCCCTATAAACTGCCCGATTCGTTGCGTGGCTGGCGCCGCGAATTGATGGGCCAGATGCTGCTCGACAGCCTGGCCAACGCCGGAGAACAGCCTTGAAACGTATTTGCTCCATCTACCGCAGCCCGCGCAGGAACGAAATGTACCTGTATGTCCTCAAGAGCGACGCCCTGGAGCGTGTGCCCGAGGAATTGCTGACCGCGTTCGGCAAGCCGCAGCACGCCTTCAACCTGGTCCTGTCGCCGGAGCGCGCCCTGGCCCGTGAAGACATTCACGCGGTGCTCGCCAATCTGGAAAAGCAGGGTTACCACCTGCAGATGCCACCGGCCGAAGACGATTACATCGAGCACTTGCCCGAAGAACTGCTGCGCCGCAACGATCCGATGTGATCGATTTCTGACCCTGCAATCCACCGCAGGGGTACACCGGACCGTTGCATGCGTCAGACCTGACCGGCTCAACCGAGCGCGGTCCGGCACGCTGCGCGGTCGCATGCCCCGTTTATTCGAGTTTTGAATCCATGCGCGTTCTGATCGCCGAACACGATTACCCCGTTTACACCGAACTGCTCCGCCAGACTGCTCCCGAGATCGAAGTGCTGAGCAGCGGTAACTCCGCCGAACTGTCGAAAATGGCCGCCGAGGCGCCGATCTGGCTCGGTCAACCCGACCTGCTGGCGAACCTGCTGCGACAGGGCCACAAACCGAAATGGATGCAATCGACCTGGGCCGGCATCACGCCGTTACTGGCTGACGGGCTGTACCGCGATTATCAACTGACCCGCGCGGTCGGGATTTTTGGTCAGGTGATGGCCGAGTTCGTGCTGACCTACATGCTGGTACACGAGCGTGAAGTGCTGGCGCGGTTGGTCAGTCAGGTCGAGCGCAAGTGGGATAATCGCGTGGGCCGTAGTCTGTCCGGGCGCAAGGCGTTGATCGTCGGCACGGGCGACATCGGCCGGCACGTGGCGCAGTTCCTCGTGCCGTTTGGCGTCGAGCTGTATGGCATTGCGTCAAGCGCGCGGACCGAAGCGCCGTTCGTTGAAGTGGCTGCGCTGGAGGACTTGCCGCGTCTGGTGGCCGAGGTCGATTTCGTCATCAACCTGCTGCCCAACACGCCTCAGACCCACGACCTGTACAACGCCAAACTGTTTGCCTGCTTCAAGCCCTCGGCGTTGTTCATCAACGTCGGCCGGGGCACGGCGGTGGTGGATGCGGACTTGGTCGAGGCGCTGAAAGAAGGGCATCTGGCGGGTGCGGTCATTGACGTCTGCCGGCAGGAGCCATTGCCCCAGCGTCACCCGTTCTGGACGGCGTGGGGCCTGTTGCTCACCGGTCACAGCTCGGCGCCGACGTCGCCGCCGGCGATGACCCAGCTATTCGTGGACAACCTCAAGGCCTATTCGGCCGGAGAGGCGTTGCGCGGAGAAGTGGACTTCGCCAAGGGGTATTGAGTTTCCCGGCTAAAGCCAGTCCTACTGACATGATGCGTACTTAGTGGGACCGGCTTCAGCCGGGAAGAGGCCGGTGTGTACGCCATCTATTTTGTGGCGTGGCTTCTGACGCCTTCCCGGCTAAAGCCGGTCCTACAATTAGGGGCCTCGCCGGTCCCACTAAAACCCAGCATCCCGTTCTTACAAACTGAAATCCCCCTCGGCCGCCAATTCAGCCAGTGGCCGACGCGGGCTCGGCGTTTCCCGAGCCTGAAGGTATTCAGCCAAGGTCGATTTATCCCCCAGCTTGCCGATCGCCACCGCCGCATGCACCGCGTAATCCTCCGGAATCTTCAGTGTGTTGCGCGTCAGTTCCTGATCGAACCCGGCCATGCCGTGGGTGTGCCAGCCGCTGATGCTCGCCTGCAGCGCCAGATATCCCCACGCCGAGCCCGTGTCGAAGGTGTGCCACAGCGCCGGCGTTTCTTCGGTGGCGCCGGGGGCGGTGAAGGTGGTTTTGGAAATAATGATCACCAGCGCCGAGGCATGCTGCGCCCAGCCGCGATTGAATTCATTCAGCAGGCCGAGAAAGCGCTCCCAGTTGGGTGTGTCACGGCGCGCGTAGAGAAAACGCCAGGGCTGTGAGTTGTACGCAGAAGGCGCCCAGCGGGCCGCTTCAAAAAAGCTCAGCAGGGTTTCCCGCGGGATACTCTCGCCGCTGAAGGCGCGGGGCGACCAGCGCTCGATGAATTGCGGGTCGATGGCGTACTCGGCAACACGGGGATTGGCGCTCATGGATTCGATCCTGAAAGAGAGGTAAACCGTCCGCCTGCAGCGGGCGGCGTGATCATTCAGATGGGCCGTTGACGGCAGGCATCGTCGCAAAGGGCTTGGGTGGGGCGCGGGCATTGGTTGCGCTGCCCGCGAGGGCCTAAAGCTACTGCGCCGCTTCGCTGCTGACAAGCCTGCTGCGTTACCCCATCAAAGCAGGTCCGGCCTGATGCACCCGTCGTACCGACAGTCGCCCGTGCTTGGCCCAGATGACGTGTACCTCTAGACTGGCGGCCTTTCATTGCCCCACAGCTTCGCGAGAACCATGGCCGCCATCGTAGAACCCTTCTGGATACGCAAAACCCTTGAGCAGCTTGATGCAGTCGAGTGGGAGTCGCTGTGTGACGGCTGCGGTTTGTGCTGCCTGCAAAAGCTTGAGGACGAGGACGACGGCAGCGTTTATTACACGCGCATCGCCTGCAAGCTGCTGGACCTGAACACCTGCGCCTGCACCGATTACCCGAATCGCCGGGCCCAGGTCCCGGACTGCATTCAGCTGACACCCGGACAGGCTGACGAATTCAAGTGGCTGCCGCCCACCTGCGGCTATCGGCTGGTCAGCGAAGGCAAGGACCTGCCGCTCTGGCACCATCTGGTTTGTGGGGATCGGGAACAGGTGCACAAGCAGCGTATTTCTCAGTCCGGACGCATGCTCAGCGAAGGCAGCGTGCCTGAGGACGACTGGGAGGATCACCTGATTTTTCGTGCGGGCTAAAGCAAAAAAGCTCGCGAGGCTTTGGGTTCAGCCGTCACGAGCTTGCTTGCGATGCTGCGTCGATCAGACGCCTTTCGGACCTTTCAACGCGTCGACGCCGGTGTCGACAGCGTCTTCTACAGCGACTTCAGCCTTGGTCTTCAGCTTGCTCAGCTCTGCGCCGGCTTCTTCGATGCGCGAACGGGCTACGTCCATTTCGCTGCGGCTTTTATCAATCAGCGCCTTGGCCGAGCAGTGGCCAGTGATGCCACGGGCCAGAACGGCGCCGCCGATTGCCAGCTGCACCAGACCAAAGATCCCGCCGCGGCGCAGGCCCTTGCCCATCATCAGGACACCACCTGCCAGCGAGCCGATACGCTCCCAGCCCTGTACGTTCTGCTCCGGGTAGTCGTGCAAAGGTCGTTCGATGCGTTCAATGATCGGGGTGTCGCTCATGATGCGTTCTCCGTGAAGGGTGGGGTCCTTAAAACTGACTGTCACCAACGCAAACTGTTCAATGCGTTTTATCAGCGCGCGGACGTCAGGTGCGATCGGTTTCCCGTCCGAACTGCGGGCCAGAGCGGGTGTTGATGCCTTTGGCCATGCGGTCGTAAAGCACGACGTTGACCGTCGCGGCAAGGTTCATGCAGCCCGTCGTGGGGATGTACACCACGTCTTCGCACCAGTCGCGGATCTCTTTATCGAGCGAGCCGTCTTCTGGCCCGAAGATATAGATCGCCCGATCAGGGTGGGTGTACTCCGGCAGCGCCCGTGCGCCCTCGACCAGTTCCACGGCCACCGGCACGCAGCCCAGCGGGATGATCTTGCGCAGGTCATCAATGCCGATCAGCGGAATGTCCTGGTGGATCTTCTTGGTGTCAGTGACGAAATCACGGGCACGCTCATAGCGCTTGCCGGTGTAAAACACCGACGCCACGCTATAGCAGCCTGCTGCGCGCATCACCGAACCGACGTTTTCCGGGGATTTGGGATTGAACAAGCCGATGCAGGCATAGCGTTTGTTGGCCACGGGGGAGGGTGCTCATCAAAGAAAGCGCGGGAGTATACGGCACACCGAAATTTGTAGGAGCCGGCTTGCTGGCGAACGCGGGGTGTCAGTCGATACTTTGCTCGCTGAATCAACCGGCTCGCCAGCAAGCCGGCTACTACCATCCGCTGTGCATTCGCGAGTCGGCACGCGAAACGCGCAAGGGACGGCTCTACTCGTCCTTCTTCATCAACCCCGCCAGTGCAGCGAACGGGTTGTGAGTGGCCTTGGCGGTTTTCGGGCTGCTGGTCGAGCTTTCCGAGAAATATTGCTGATCGGTGTAACGCGAGTGTTCGTTGTCGTGGCAGTACAGGCACAGCAGTTCCCAGTTGGAGCCGTCCTGGGGATTGTTGTCGTGGTTGTGGTCGCGGTGGTGCACGGTCAACTCGCTGAGGCGTTTGCCGGCAAATTCCCGGGCGCAGCGGCCGCAGACGTGCGGGTACATGCGCAGGGCTTTGTCGCGGTAACCCATTTCGCGGTCACGCTGGTTGTCGGCGAGGATGCGGTCCAGTTTGGAGGTATTGGTTGGCGTGTTGGCCGAACTCATGGCGTCACCTGTTTCGTGTTCTGTTGGCGATGGAGAGCAATGCAGGCAAGTCTAGCGCTTTGCCCGTCGATCAGCCCTTGAGTTTTTCAGCGATCCAGATGGTGTGCCGTGTGCCTTTGTTGCCGTGGGCGTAGACCTTGACCTCTTCAGCTTTGAAACCGGCCTTGCGCAGCTTGTCGCTGAAGGCCGCGTCGGCGCTGGCGGACCACACGGCCAACACACCTTTTGGGCGCAGCGCGCTGGCGCAGGCCGCAAGACCACCGGCCGAGTACAACCAGCTGTTGGACTTTTGCGTCAGGCCTTCCGGGCCGTTGTCGACGTCGAGCATGATCGCGTCAAAGCCCTGGGGTTCGGCCTTGAGTACTTGAGCGACGTCTTGCACCACCACTTTGGCGCGCGGGTCCTGCAGCGGATTGCCCGATTTCTCACCCAGCGCGCCGCGGTTCCACTCGACGACGCCGGGCACCAGCTCGGCGACAACCACTTCGCCGTTCTTGCCGAGGTGTTTGAGTGCCGACGCCAGGGTGAAGCCCATGCCCAGCCCGCCGATCAGCACCCGCGGGTTAACGCGGGACGCAACCTTCTTACAGGGAATTTCGGCCAGGGCGTCTTCGGAGCCGTGCATGCGCGTGTTCATCAACTGGCCGCCGTCACCGCCCTGAATCTTGATGACAAAATCTTCGCCGTACTCGAACAGGCACAAGGCGCCGCCGTTATCGGGGATCGGAGTGGTGTCGAGCAGAACAAAACGTTTCATGGATAACTCGTCAAAAGGGCCGGGCCGCATGCAGCGCAATTTGTCAGAGCGCGATGCGTTGCGCAGGAGTAGCCTGAGCGGTAAGCGAAAGATTGGCAGGGGAGGCCAACGATGAAGTGCTCCATTCTACTGACGATTGTCATCACTGTGCTCGGCGTGTCGCAAGCGTCTGCCGAGAGCCTGCAACCTGCTCTGAATACACCCGAGCCTATCGCGGCTTCCGAGGGTTCGCCCGGCACCGCAACACCTACGCCGTATCCGCAGGTCGCACCTCCTGCCACTCCCCATTCAGGCGGGCAGGGCAACCCGCCGCTGCTGCCGAAGATTCCCCAGCCAGGTCCGCCGAAGGACGATGAGCCACTGCCGGGCTTGCAGCCGTCGGCCAAGTCCAGTCCCTGAAGGCCGTTCTGCTTAATCCTGCTGCGCCACCACCTGCCCGTCCATCATGCGCAGCCGCTTCGACATCGCCACCGCAATCGCGCGGATGATCTTTGCCGCCACTTTCGGCGCCTCGTTGAGCATCTTGTCCAGGGAGTCCTTGCCCAGGTTCAACAAATCGCACGAGGACGCGGCAACGCACGTGGCCGAGCGGCGTTCGCCATCCAGCACCGCCATTTCACCAAACGCTCTGCCGCTGCGCAGGATGGCGGTCTCCACCGGATGGCCGTCGCTGTTGAGCTTCTGCACCGACACGGTCCCCGAATGAATGATGCACATGAACGTGCCTGCGTCTCCCTCGTTGAAGATCGCGTCACCTTTGTCAATGTTGCTGATGCTGAAGTATCCGGCAGCCGCGGCAAATTCAGCCGGCGTCAGGGCGATGAACAGACCGCAGTCCATCAGCATGTCGCGGATTTCTTTATTCAGTGACGAAGAGTTGAGCAATGTAGACATGGCGAGTTCTTGTTAAGTGTTCAGGGAGATTGCGTGACGCACTGGCTGGCGCTAGAGCAGCCCCGAACTTTACAGCGTCCGGGGCTTGCCATGTGACACACCGCCCGCGCAGATTTCGTCAGGCCATTTTCAGCACTTTCAGAATAAATCCGTATTCGAGTGCTACGTCACGTAATCCCTGATAACGCCCGCTCATGCCACCGTGGCCTGCACCCAGCTCGGTCTTGAGCAACAGCAGGTTGTCATCGGTTTTGCGATCACGCAGTTTCGCCACCCACTTGGCCGCTTCCCAGTACTGCACGCGACTGTCGTTATAGCCCGCGATCACCAACATGGCCGGATAATCCTGGGCCGTGACATTTTCATAAGGCGCATAGGCCTTGATCCGCGCGTGAACATCCGGCTCTTGCGGGTTGCCCCATTCGTCGTACTCGGTGACGGTCAGCGGCAGATCAGGGTCCAGCATGGTGTTCAGCACATCGACGAACGGCACTTCAGCAATGGCCGCCTTGAACAGCTCCGGACGCTGATTGACCACCGCGCCAATCAACAGGCCGCCAGCACTGCCGCCGCTGATCACCAATTGTTCGGCAGTGGTGATGTTCTCCGCGATCAAGTGTTCGGCGCAGGCGATGAAGTCGCTGAAGGTGTTCTGCTTGTGCTCCTGCTTGCCATTGCGGTACCAGGCTTCGCCCAGCTCACCGCCGCCGCGCACATGGGCGATGGCGAAAGCGATGCCGCGATCAAGCAGACTCAGCCGCGCATGGGAAAACCACGGGTCCAGGCTTTCGCCGTACGCGCCATAGCCGTACAGATACAGCGGAACGGTCTGACCGGCCAGCTCGCGCTTGACCACCAGGCTGATCGGCACTCGCGTACCGTCGGCGGCTGTCGCCCACAACCGCTGGCTGACGTAGGCATCGGCATCGAACACACCCAGCACGGGCGTTTCCTTGAGTACGATTTTTTCCCCGGTGGCCAGTGACAATTGCCACACCTGCGGCGGACGGTTCAGCGACTGATAGCGCAGGCGAATCTTGTCGCTCTCGAATTCAAGGGTGTCCTGCACATACAGGTTGTACGCGGCATCCGGCAGTTGCACGCGATACGCCGGCAGACCTTGAGGATGCACTTCGACGATCGGCAAGCCGCCTTCGCGCAGGCTCAAGGTCAGGCCTTTGGCGTTGAGGCTGAAGCCGTCGAGCATGACCGTCTCGCTGTGGGCAATCAGGTTCTGCCAGTCGCCCCGTTCCGGGATGCCCTCGGCTTTTTCAGGCGCGTGGTACAGCGCAAAGTTGATCCCGTCCTGATTGCTGCGGATCACCCAGCTCCATTCACCGTCGATCAGCCCGTGGTCCACCGAATACTCGTGGCCTTCGCTGCGCGGTGCCATGCACACGAATGCCTGCTCGGGCGTACCGGCGTCCAGCACCCAGGCCTCGCTGGTGGTTTTGCTGTCCAGCCCCACGATCAACTGCCGCTCCGAGCTGCTGCGGTAGCAGTGCAGGAAGAAGCGCCCGTCCGGCTCGCTGAACACCAGCTCGGCGGATGCTTCGCCCAGCTTATGGCGGTACAGCTTGTGCGGACGATGGGTGTCGTCCAGTTCACCGAAGAACAGCGTCTGGCTGTCGTTGGCCCAGGTCATGCTGCCGTCGCAGTCTTCGAACGGCAGTCGACTGACCGCGCCGCTGCTCAGCTCTTTGACGTACAGCTGATAAACCTCCTCGCCGCTGGTGTCGAGGCTGTAGGCCAGGCGCTGATGGTCTGGGCTGATGCTGAACGCGCCAAGCGAGAAGAAGCCACCGCCGGCCAGTTCGTTCGGGTCGAGCAACAGCTCCTCGGCGCTTTCGTCGAGGGTCTGGGAATCATCGGCCGGACGCGGGCAGCGGTAGTGACGGGCGTATTCGTCGCCCTCGGTGGTGCGGGTGTAATAAAGATACGGTCCCCAGGGGGAGGGCAGTGACAGGTCGGTTTCGAGGATGCGGCCCTTGATCTCCTGAAACAGGGTTTCGCGCAACGGCTGCAGATCGGCGAGCTGCTGTTCCTGCCAGGCGTTCTCGGCCTTGAGGTAATCAAGCACTTCATCGGTGTCGCGGTTCTGCAGCCAGGCGTACGGGTCGGCGCCGTCAGCCTTGCGGGCGACGGGGGCGCTGGAAGTGTGCGGGGCGGAAGGCATGCTGGGCTCTCTCACGTGGGCTCATCTGAAAGGGATCGGTCGCGCTGAGCGATGCTGGACATACGGCAGACCGATAACTGAAGCCGGGGAAGCCGGGCTGGTGAAAAGTCGTTATCATAAGCGCCTCTTTACCTGCCTTACCACGGACGTCATGACCGACAACGACTATCTGATTGCCTGGGGCCTTTACGCGTTCGCTGCGTTAGGCTGTCTGTTGGTGTGGTTCAAGCTGACCGGCTGGATGTGGCGCTACCTGCGCGAACCCTTGCGCGTGATCGGCGCCGTGCTGTTGTTCTGCCCGACCATTGTTGATCCGGCCAAGGACCAATACGCCCCGGCGCTGGCGATCAGCGTGCTGGATCTGGCGCTGAAAGTCGGCAACAACGTCTGGCGGGCCGTGCTAGACCTCGCTACCTACGGCGCCATCGCCCTGGGCCTCTACCTCATCTTCGCCTTGATCCGCTTGCCGTTTCTGCGCAAGAAAAAAGCCCGTCTGGCCCACGCCGAAGCCGTCGCTGCACAGGCCGCCGCCGAGCAAAAGGACCATGACGAGCCTTACGCAGAGCCATCGGCGGGGCGCTTCGCCAGCCAGTCGCCCGTTTCTACGCCAGCGTCTGCACCGAGCGGCCGCTTTCGCGTCGAACCCAAACTGTGATCGTGACCGGCATCTTCCCAGACGCGTGCTTCAACGCACCGAGACCTGCGCATGTGTGAACTTCTGGGCATGAGTGCCAACGTACCGACGGACATCGTGTTCAGCTTTACCGGGCTGATGCAGCGCGGTGGTCGTACCGGTCCGCACCGAGACGGTTGGGGCATCGGTTTCTATGAAGGCCGTGGCCTGCGCCTGTTTCAAGACCCTGCCGCGAGCAGCGAGTCAGAAGTCGCGCAACTGGTCCAGCGTTACCCCATCAAGAGCGAAGTGGTCATCGGCCACATTCGTCAGGCCAACGTCGGCAAGGTCTGCCTGTCCAACACCCATCCTTTCATTCGTGAATTGTGGGGGCGCAACTGGTGTTTCGCCCACAACGGGCAGCTTGCGGATTTCCATCCCGGCGCGACCTTCTATCGACCAGTGGGCGACACCGACAGCGAAGCGGCGTTCTGCGATCTGCTCAACCGGGTCCGTGAAGCGTTCCCTGAGCCGGTCGAGATCGAGCAACTGCTGCCGACCCTGGTGGAGGCTTGCGACGAATACCGCAGCAAAGGCGTGTTCAATGCGCTGCTCAGTGATGGCGACTGGTTGTTTTGCTACTGTTCGACCAAGCTGGTGCACATCACCCGCCGCGCCCCGTTTGGGCCGGCGCGACTCAAAGACGTCGACGTCATCGTCGATTTCCAGGCGGAAACCACGCCCAACGATGTGGTGACGGTGATTGCCACCGAGCCGCTGACCGAAAACGAGACCTGGAATCGCTACGAGCCGGGTCACTGGAGTCTTTGGCGCCGCGGTGAATGCGTTGCCGAAGGCTCGGCCTGAAAGAGAGGGATCTATGCTGCGCAGCTATATACGACTGGTGTTGTTCACGGCAGGCCTGTTAGTAGGCGTGCAGATTCCAGGCTTCATCAGCGATTACACCAAGCGCGTCGAAGCGCACATGCTAGAAGCGCAACAAAGCCTGCGCGGCTATAACGAGACCGCCCAGCGGTTCTTCAATGGCGACGTGCAGGCGTTGATCCAGCATTACACCAGCAGCGATGACCCGGTGTTCCGCGCCGACGCCAATAACATCAGTAACCTGCTCACCCGCAATCAGACCCTTGACCGCGAATGGCTGGCACTGCAAGGCCCATGGTACTCCCGCGCCTGGCGTGTGCTGACCGCCGCCGACACCGACATCCGCAACGAAACCTGGAATGGCTACACCTGGCAGGTGCTGTTGTCGCCGGAAGTCATCGGCTGGGGCCTGCTGTGCGCGCTGCTGTTCTCGCTGGTCATCGAAAGTGTTGTGGTGTTCATTGATTGGGTGTTTGTGGGTCGGCACCACGTGCGGCCGGTGGGTCGCGACTGGCGCTAAGGCGGATTGCCCGGCTTAGCTTGCCTGGATGGTGACGCTGCCGACGCCTTCCCGGCTAAAGCCGGTCCTACTGAGCGCAATATTCCGTAGGTCCGGCTTCAGCCGGGAAGGGGTCATCTCACTCAGCAAAGATCCCCCGCACCGTTCACTTTTTCTTATCCTCCCCCCGCGCTTTAATTAGTTGGACGCTTCGGCCATTTCCGCCGAAGAATGCCCCCAACGCATAGCCCCGTGTCCCGCGCTGCCAACCTGACAACCCCGCGCGTACACTCGAGCTTCTCCCCGTTTCGTTCGCACAGGAGTCACGCCTTTGAGCCGCCTGTTATTGAATTGTGATATCGGCGAAAGCTACGGCGCCTGGACCATGGGTCTGGACGCCGAGGTCATGCCCTACATCGATTGCGCCAACATCGCCTGCGGTTTCCACGCCGGTGATCCGAGCGTCATGCGCAAGACCGTCGCGCTGGCCCTGGCCAACAACGTCACCATTGGCGCGCACCCGGCTTATCAGGATCTGGTCGGTTTCGGCCGCCGCTCGATGGCCTGTTCACCGCAAGAAATCCAAGACCTGCTGCATTACCAGATCGGCGCGCTCGACGGCGTTTGCCGCGCCCAGGGCAGCCACGTCAGCTACGTTAAACCCCACGGCGCGATGTACAACGACATGATGGCCAACCCGACGCAGCTGCGCGCCGTCATCGAAGCCATCGCCCGTTACAACCCGCAACTGCCGCTGATGCTGCTGGCCATGCGCGACAACGCGGCAGCGCAGGCCATTGCCGATGAGTTCGGCGTCACGCTGTGGTTCGAGGCCTTTGCCGATCGCGCCTACGACAGCGTGGGGCGTCTGGTCTCTCGCAACCTGCCGGGCGCGGTGCATCACGATGCCGAAGTCATCATTGCCCAAGCCATGACCTTGTCCCGAGGCGAAGCCTTGATCGCCAGCGATGGCAGCGAGCTGCGACTGCACCCCCACACCTTGTGCGTGCATGGCGACAACGCCAGCTCCATCGACGCCGTCCAGCGGATTCGTCAGGCGTTGAACAGTGCTGATGCCGGACCGTCCGCCCTGTGAACCTGCGCATCGAAGTCGTCGCCATCGATTGCCTGATGGTCCGCCTGTTCGACGTCATCGACGAGGCCAACATGCCGTGGATGCTCGCCGCGACGTTGCGGCTGCGCGAGGGTTTCGCCGCGCAGTTGATTGATCTGGTGCCGTCCTACACCACACTGATGGTGCATTACGATCTCTTGGCGCTGAGTCCGACACAGGCTCGGGCAATCATTACCGATGCGCTGACCGACCTTGCACCCGATGCCGCCCAAAGCGGTCGGCAGCATGTGTTGCCGGTCTGGTACGACCTCAGCGTCGGGCCCGAGTTAAGCCTGCTATCCAAGCGCAGCGGGTTGTCGGTCGAGGAGGTGATTCGCCGCCACAGCCAGCGCGAGTATCAAGTCTTCGCGCTGGGCTTCGCGCCGGGGTTCGCGTTCATGGGGCTGGTGGAAGAAGTCCTCGCCGCGCCGCGCATCAAGACACCCCGCAAGCGCGTGGCGGCGGGAAGCGTCGGCATCGCTGAACGGCAAACGGCGGCCTACCCACTGGAGTCGCCCGGCGGCTGGAACATACTCGGGCGCACGCCGGCCAAACTCTTTGATCGCGGAATCGACGGCTACAGCCTGATGCAGCCCGGCGATACGGTGCGTTTTGCCGCCGTTGATCACGCCGAGTTCATGGGTCTGGGCGGCGACGACACGCCGCTGGAGGGCCTGGCATGAGCGCGTTGACCGTAAAAAGCAGCACGCCGCTGTGCCTGTTGCAGGACGCAGGCCGTTTTGGCGTAAGACACCTCGGCGTTACCCAAGGCGGGGCGCTGGATTGGGTGTCGATGTCGTGGGCCAACAAGCTGCTGAATAACGCGCTGGACGCCGCTGTTGTCGAAGTGACCCTGGGGGGCCTGACGCTGCTGGCCGAGTCCGACTGCTGCCTGGCCCTGGCCGGCGCGGATCTGGGCGCGATGCTCGACGATCGCCCGATGGCGCCTTGGCGCAGCTTCTTCGTGCGCAAAGGCCAGCAGCTACGTTTTACCCGGCCTATCACCGGTGCTCGGGCCTATCTCGCTGCGCCCGGCGGATTTGCGGCGCTCGATGTGCTCGGCAGCTGCGCCACCGTCACGCGCGAAGGGCTTGGCGGGCTCGCAGGAAGCGGCAAAGCGCTGGCTGAGGGCGATCAGCTGTCTTATTCAGGTGCGTCATTTGAGCTTCACGCGCTTCCCGATCACCTCATCCCCGACTTTTCCGATCAGCGTTCGGTGGACGTGGTGCTGGGCGCGCAGATCGGGCAGTTCAGCGGCTTGAGCCTGTTCGATGCGTTCAACAGCGAGTGGACCCTCGACAGCCGCGCCGACCGCATGGGCATGCGCCTGCTGGGGCCGGAGCTGGTTTACCAGGGCAAACCGATGATCTCCGAAGGCATCCCGCTCGGCGCGATTCAGGTCCCGCCCGACGGCCAGCCGATCGTGCTGCTCAACGACCGGCAGACCATCGGTGGCTATCCGAGACTGGGCGCGCTGACGCCAATGTCACTGGCACGCCTGGCGCAGAAACTGCCGGGGAGTGTGGTGCGGATGAAAGCCGTGGTACAGGACGTGGCGCATCGGGAGCAGGTGGAATATACGAGGCGGTTTTGAAGTTAATCCTGTGTGGTCTGTTTCGTACAGGCTCATCGGAATCGTCATTCAGTATTGTCAGGTCAGTCATTTTTTATGCTGGCCGTTACATACCTCATACCCCCGCTATGAGGAGCGACAATGAACCTTGATCTAATCGTCGACCAGAACCATTCCTACCGACAAGCAGTAGCGATCGCGTACGAGAAGGCTAGCAGAAAAGGTAACGTTGATGCGGCTACGGCACAGGAGTGCGAGATGGTCCTAAGTGAGCCTGAACCTGATTATGTCTATCACGAGGCCATGCTGGATCATGATCTCCAGTCTTACGAGGATGGGTCTGTAACCTTCCGCACATTGAGTCCGCGCGACTTCTACGAGCGGGTAAAGTTGAATGCACGGATAAGCGCTGCGGAAAGTCTCGCGGATCAAATGGATAATATATGGCAGGACGTGAAAGCTACAGTGGTCGGCGTTGAAACAGAGTTGTTGAACCAATTGAAATTCTCAGTAGATGAGAAAGGTACGATTAAGCCGTTAATGGCCTCAGGTTCACTGGGTGTGAACGATGAGAAGAAACTTTTTGATCTGTTGAATAATCATTCGGGATTCAAGAATTCCGCAAAAGGGTATGTGTGGGTCCTCGCGGGAGTCGTGGGTCAGACGATAGAAGGATTATCAGCTAGATACGCACGGCATTTCGCCAGTTCCAAGTGAGGAAGCGGCTAACCGCGTTGGTCTTGCGGTTAGCCTTTTGTTCATTAGCTGACGATATTTATACCGCAGATTTGAGTAATTGAAACCGGACTGATGCCAGTTTCAGGGTTACTCCTGACGGAGACGTGCCAGTGCCCCGAGTTGTAGTTGACCCTCCATTTGTAGCGATCGGCTCCTACAAATGGAGGGGTCGCATGACGGCCGATGCAGGGTGGCATGTCTATGTACTCCACAATCCTATCCGCAGTTGAAACGCGCTGCGATATCAAGGTGCTTGAGGGGTCCAGATCGTCTTTGTTGATTACAAAGTCGACTGTCGCCCCGTCTAAGTAGTGATCAGTGGAGTCCCGAATGCTCGTTGACCACATGATTCTACTTCTGAAAGTTTTTGTCCAAAAATAGGTTCCAGTGTCACGGGCTTCGGTCTCGATTCTTATGTTATGCGCATAGGGAGCCGATCCGAAGTCGACGTTAAAATAGTTATCCGTCTGTAGGGGGACGTTCTTGGGATGTGAAATTCGGATAAGAACCTTTTGACCCTCGCTCAGAGACGGTGTGATGAACGCGTCGTAAGTTGGCATCGACTGCCATTCCCCGGTGAGGTTGTACTCAATGTTCCAGTAAGGCCTTTGAGGTCCTCGCTGGACGTCGTTAATCATTACCTTTTGTCCGCGCAGTGCGGTGAAGCTGTAGTATTTTACGTCGCTTTTATTAGCCAATTTGCCGATGAGATTATTTATCTTGTCGGGCAATTCAGTGATTTCAGTATCAATGACGTCAGCAGATTTGGTGCTGGATTCTTGAGGTGTATTGATGTTGTTGGTAGGCGCTTCTTTGTTGTTTTCCGGGTCGCACGCCGCAATCGCCAGAGTGGTTGTGCCATATAACCCTGCGAGCAGTACTAAGGTGGATGTCGCCAATATTGCTCTTTTATAAGTGTGACTGTTCATCATATGTCCTTTTTGTAATATGAATTTTGCGCAGCCGCGAGGGCCGGAGCTTCGCTCCGTTATCCGACTGGTAATTTTTTTTTCGAGCAGTCTTTGAACTGTCGGAATGACGTAATCAGCGGTCAAGCCTGCCGGTCAACAACGAAGTTGTAAGCAAAAGTAAGGACCATGGGATTGATTGTGTTTGCGGGAAGTATGGTCGGACCTGGAGTGCGGGCGCTTACAACGCGCCGGAAGTGCCTAGCTTCATGAGGGCCGACTTACTCCGTAGAGGTAACCCCGACGATGAATCGTCTGCCCTCGACTGCTACGCTTCAGAACTGATGGATCAGGTCAGCCCTAGCATCACTTCGCCAGATACCGGATCCCTTCCTCCAGCCCGCGCAAGGTCAGCGGGTACATCTGGTCTTCGATCAAGTCGCGCACGATGTTGGTGGAGGTGGTGTAGGCCCAGGCGTCTTTGGGGTAAGGATTGATCCAGATGATCTTCTTGAACTTGGCCATGAAACGCTGCATCCAGACGTAGCCCGCTTCTTCGTTCCAGTGTTCGACACTGCCGCCCGGTTGGGTGATTTCGTAGGGGGCCATGGAGGCGTCGCCGATGAAGATCACTTTGTAATCCGCGCCGTATTTATGCAGCAGGTCCTGGGTGGCGGTGCGCTCGGACGTGCGTCGCTGGTTGTTCTTCCACACTGACTCGTAAACGAAGTTATGGAAGTAGAAATACTCCATGTGCTTGAACTCGGTCTTGCAGGCCGAAAAGAGTTCTTCGCAGATCTTCACGTGGGCATCCATCGAGCCGCCGATGTCGAACAGCAGCAACAGCTTGATGGTGTTGCGGCGTTCGGGGCGCATCTGGATGTTCAGCAGGCCGGCGTCGCGAGCCGTGTGGTCGATCGTACCGTCGATGTCCAGCTCGTCCGCCGCACCCTGACGCGCGAACTTGCGCAGCCGCCGCAGCGCCACTTTGATGTTGCGCGTGCCCAGTTCAACCCCATCGTCGAGGTTCTTGTATTCGCGCTGATCCCAGACCTTTGCGGCCTTGCCCTGACGCTGGCCGGCGTCGCCCACCCGAATCCCCTCTGGGTTGTAACCGCCTGAGCCGAACGGGCTGGTGCCGCCGGTGCCGATCCATTTGTTGCCGCCGGCGTGACGCTCCTTTTGCTCTTCCAGACGCTTCTTGAATTCTTCGATCAATTTGTCCAGGCCACCCAGGGACTGGATCTGCGCCCGTTCCTCGGCCGTCAGCGAACGCTCGAACTCCTTGCGCAGCCAGTCCTCGGGGATCAGCGCCTGCAGGTGATCGTCAAGCTTTTCCAGGCCATTGAAGTAGGCGCCGAACGCCCGGTCGAACTTGTCGAAATGGCGCTCGTCCTTCACCAGAATCGTGCGCGACAGGTAATAGAACTCGTCCATGTCAGCGAACGTGACGCGCTGCTTGAGCGCGTTAATGAGGTCGAGCAGTTCACGCAACGAAACCGGCACTTTGGCGGCGCGCATTTCATTGAACAGGTTGAGCAACATAGTCGGCGTCCCGCCCTTGATCTAAATAAGCTTGACCAAAAAGGCTCAGCGATTGCCGCGACGGCTCATGAACGCCAGGCGCTCTAGCAGATGCACGTCCTGCTCGTTCTTGACCAGCGCACCGGCCAGCGGCGGAATGGCCTTGGTGGGGTCGCGCTCGCGCAGCACGGCTTCGCCGATGTTGTCGGCCATCAGCAGTTTGAGCCAGTCCACCAGTTCGGAGGTCGAGGGTTTTTTCTTCAGGCCCGGGACTTTACGCACGTCGAAGAACACGTCCAGCGCTTCGCTGACCAGGTCCTTCTTGATGTTCGGGTAATGCACGTCGACGATCTTTTGCAGGGTGCTGCGATCGGGAAAGGCGATGTAGTGGAAGAAGCAGCGGCGCAGGAAGGCGTCCGGCAGTTCTTTTTCATTGTTGGACGTAATGATGATGATCGGGCGCTTTTTGGCCTTGATCGTCTCGTCGATCTCGTAAACGTAGAACTCCATTTTGTCGAGTTCTTGCAGCAGGTCGTTGGGGAATTCGATGTCCGCCTTGTCAATCTCGTCGATCAACAGGATGACCCGTTCTTCGGATTCAAAGGCTTCCCAGAGCTTGCCCTTCTTCAGGTAGTTACGCACGTCGTGGACTTTGTCGACGCCCAGTTGCGAGTCACGCAGGCGGCTGACCGCGTCGTACTCATAGAGGCCCTGATGCGCCTTGGTGGTGGACTTGATGTGCCAGGTGATCAACCGCGCGCCGAAGGACTCGGCCAGTTGCTCGGCGAGCATGGTCTTGCCGGTGCCGGGCTCGCCCTTGACCAGCAGCGGGCGCTCCAGGGTGATGGCGGCATTGACCGCAAGCTTCAGATCGTCGGTGGCGACGTAGGCGGGGGTGCCTTCGAATTTCATCGGGAAAATCCTCGAACAAGGCGAACAGACCCGTGGCCTGAACCGCGCAAGATAGGGCGCAAAGAATGCAGCGACTATACCGCGCACCCCGCGCGACTGTGAACGCAGACGCTTTATTCAGTATCTGAATGGGGCGTCACGGTCTGACCGGGCAGAAAATTGTAACTGCCGTTGAGGTATCGCCAAAATAGCGATACCTTATTTTCCATGTCGACCAAACACAGATTCAGGGACAAATACAGGATTCAACTGCGGGAAAAGGATCACCTGCCGCCCCACGTACACCTGACCGGTGGCGGGCTGGATGTGTTGATCTGTCTGCAGTTGGTTGAACCCATGCTCGGCCACGCCCCGGCCGCCGTACTCAGGGAGGCGCTTGAATGGGTAAGGGCCCACCAAACAGAATTGCTGGAGGAATGGAAACGATGGCATCCATGAAACGTCCACGCCTCAAGACTGTAGAGGCGCTGGCTCATCAAAAATTGGCGCTGACATTCATCAACGACATGAAGTACGTCCTCGACATGAACAGCGACATTGCTGCATTTCCGGGGCTGCAACCGCTCAAGGATCCGGACATTTTCAAGCAGGCGCAGATTGGCGACGACGGCTGGACCGTCGAGTGGGACGAGGCCGACATCCAGATTGGCGCCGATACCCTTTACCTGGACGCCAAGGCCCAGGCCGCCACTGATGAGAACACGCGGATATTCATCGGCTGGCGCGCGCGCACCGGCTTGCCGCTGGCCATGGCGGCCGAAGCGCTGGGCGTCAGCACGCGCAGCATCACCCGCTACACCAACGGCAGCGAGGCGGCACCGCGCACGTTGGCGCTGGCGTGTCTGGGATGGGATGCGTTGCAGAATCAGTCAGGCAATGGCGTGTTGCTGGCCGAGAAGCGTGCGGGCTATGGAGTTGATAAAGGGAGCGGCGTCAACAACACGAACGGCGTCGACAAGGGGGCAGGCGAAGATGGCGAGTGAGCTGACTCACGAGAGAGGCGTGTCAGCGATCAAGGTCATCGCTGACTAAACGCTTCGCGAGCGAGCTCACTCCTACAGGGATGCGCCAGTCAAAACGCTGCGTTTATTTCGCCTCACTCTTGCCGCTGTCATAGCGCGTGTTGAACGCCTTCACGAAGGCATTGCGCAGGATCTGCAAGAACGCTTCGAACGCATTGACGTCCTGTTTGTGAACACTGCCGCTGAGTTCGACGCGGGTGGCGAACTGATTCTTCCCCTGGTTCTTCAGCACCGTTTCGCTGCCGCCGACCACCGCTTCCCAGATCGAGCGGAAGAAGCCTTTGTTTTGGTTCTCGACGTCCTGCTGCCAGTCAAATACATCGACATTACGCAGTAGGGGCTTGATGTAGCCACTGAGCTGGCCATTGGTGGCCTGGGCTTCGATGACCACATCGCCGTCGCCTGCGTTGAAGTCGAACTTGCCGTACGCCGACGCGAAGTCGTTCAGGCGCTTGAGCTGGATACCGGTCGCGCGCAGCTTGAAGTCGAAGTCCTCCAGGCTGAACGGGTCGAAGGTCGCGGTGCTTTCCAGTGGCGCGTGGCCCAGCAGCATGGCCTTGCCCTCGAAGCGGGCATCGCGCTTGCCCGCTTTGTCTTCGACGTTAGTCAGGTTAAAGATGCTGGCGTTGATGTTGTCGGCATCGATTTTCACCTTCGGGGTGGAGTTGAAATTACTGAAGGTGATCTTGCCGTCCTGAATACGCAGTTCGTTGAGGGTGATCGGCAGCAGTTTGTTCAACTGGGCGCGCCAGTCAGTGCCCGCACCGGTCTGGGACTGGCGCTTGTCCGGGCCACCGTCGACGAAGTTGAGTTCGGGGCTGGCGAACGCGACCTCGGCGACCACGGCATGGTCGTACCAGAGCGAGTGCCAGCTGACGGCGAGGTCGATGACCGGCGCATTCAGCAGCGGCACCGGCACCTTGCCGTCGACCTTGACGATTTTCAGGCCGTTGATCCGGTATGCCCCGCGCCACAGCGCCAGGTCCACGTCGGTGACCTGACCGCGGTAGTCGCCCATGTCGGCGAGTTTGTCATTGAGATAATTGCGCACCACGTAGGGCAGTGCGATGTGGACTGCGATCAGCAGCACCACCAAGCCAACAATTGTCCATAACGGCCAGCTGTAACGACGTTTCATGTCTCCACCCTCCAGTAACGTAGTTTTGTTGACTGCTGGCGATGTGATCGGTTCGCTTCGACTGGACGTCGCACAGGCTCAAGGCATAGGCTTTGAGCTTTTCCAAACCTGCACAAGGACCCGGTCATGAGCCGTATTTACGCAGATAACGCCCATTCCATCGGCAATACGCCACTGGTGCAGATCAACCGGATCGCGCCGCGTGGGGTCACCATCCTGGCCAAAATCGAGGGGCGTAATCCGGGGTATTCCGTCAAGTGCCGGATTGGCGCGAACATGATCTGGGATGCCGAAAGCAGCGGCAAACTCAAGCCCGGCATGACCATCGTCGAGCCCACCTCCGGTAACACCGGCATCGGCCTGGCGTTTGTCGCCGCAGCCCGTGGCTACAAGCTGACCCTGACCATGCCGGCCTCAATGAGTATAGAGCGCCGCAAGGTACTCAAGGCCCTCGGCGCAGACTTGGTACTCACCGAGCCGGCGCTGGGCATGAAAGGCTCCATCGCCAAGGCCGAGGAGCTGCTCGCCAGTGACCCCGCCACGTACTTCATGCCGGCGCAATTCGAGAACCCGGCCAATCCGGCGATTCACGAGAAGACCACCGGCCCGGAAATCTGGAACGACACCGACGGCGCCATTGACGTGCTGGTCGCGGGCGTCGGCACCGGCGGCACGATCACTGGCGTCTCGCGCTACATTAAAAACGCCATGGGCAAGCCGATTATCTCGGTGGCCGTCGAACCGTTGGGCTCGCCGATCATCACCCAGGCGATGGCCGGCGAAGAGATCAAACCCAGCCCCCACAAGATTCAGGGCATTGGCGCGGGTTTCATCCCGAAGAACCTCGACCTTTCGATTGTCGACCGCGTCGAGCTGGTGAGCGATGAAGAAGCCAAGGCCATGGCTCTGCGGCTGATGCAGGAGGAGGGGATTCTCTGCGGTATCTCCTGTGGGGCGGCCATGCACGCAGCGGTGCGCCTGGCCGAGAAGCCGGAAATGCAGGGCAAGACGATCGTGGTGGTGCTGCCGGATTCGGGCGAGCGCTACCTGTCGAGCATGCTCTTCAGCGACCTGTTTACTGAACGCGAGCTGACCCAATAGTCGTGTCCGCATCCGCTTCGGCTTTTTACCCGGCGGACTAAGGCTTATGATGGCCGCCATTCGAAACCCGCCGGATGATTGTCCCAGGTCATCCGGCGGCGGTTTCAGCAGCGTAAGCTTCGGGCCGCGCGGTTCGGCCCTGTTCCAAGGAGAGTTTCATGACCCTTTCTTTTGCTGTCAAAGCGGCGATTCTGCTGCTGTTTGTCGGCAGCACGCTGTACGTGCATCTGCGCGGCAAGGCGCGTTTGCCGGTATTGCGCCAGTTCGTGAATCACTCCGCACTGTTTGCCCCGTATAACGCCTTGATGTACCTGTTCTCCAGCGTGCCGTCCAAGCCGTACCTGGACCGCAGCAAGTTTCCCGAGCTCGATGTACTGCGTGACAACTGGGAAACCATCCGTGACGAAGCCATGCACCTGTTCGACGAAGGCTATATCCGTGCCGCCGCCAAGGACAACGACGCGGGTTTCGGTTCGTTCTTCAAGAAGGGTTGGAAGCGTTTCTACCTGAAGTGGTACGACAAACCGCTGCCGTCCGCCGAGGCGTTGTGCCCGAAGACGGTGGAACTGGTCAGCCGCATTCCCAACGTCAAAGGCGCGATGTTCGCCTTGTTGCCCGGCGGCAGCCATTTGAACCCGCACCGCGATCCGTTTGCCGGCTCGCTGCGTTATCACTTGGGCCTGTCGACGCCGAACTCCGACGATTGCCGCATCTTCGTTGACGGTCAGGTCTATGCCTGGCGCGACGGTGATGACGTGATGTTCGACGAAACCTACGTGCACTGGGTCAAGAACGAAACCGACGTCACCCGCGTCATTCTGTTCTGCGACATCGAGCGACCGCTGAGCAATCGCTTCATGACCGCGGTCAACCGCCGCGTCAGCGCGTTTCTGGGGCGAGCTACTGCGCCGCAGAACACCGATGACGAGCGCGTCGGCGGGATCAATCAGGCGTATGCCTTCAGCAAGCGGTTCAGCAACAGCTTCAGCGGCAAGGTCAAGCAGTTCAAACGCGCCAACCCCAAGGCCTACCGCATCTTGCGTCCGGTGCTGGCGGTGATCGTGCTGACGCTGCTGGGCTACTGGCTGTTCGGGTAAAAAAACGGTTTTATCGAGCGCCGTTGCACCTTGTGCAGCGGCGCTTTTTTGTTTCTGGCGGACGGCCATTCACGGCTAATAGCACGCCCATTCAATCCCGCGAACCACCCTGCGCCGACCATTGATCGCTCCTGGTTATCGTCATCACGCCTTTTTGCCAGGACCACTTTGAAGAAGGCAGATCCATGGCAAGGCGAATATCCCTGTTGTCCCTCGCGTTACTCTCGTGCTCCAGCAACCTGATGGCGGGCACTGCCGATGAGGAACATGGTTTTCTCGCCGATACCTCGCTGAATGTGCTGGCGCGCAACTTCTTTCTGGATAACGACTACCGCACAGGGCACTCCGGGCAGAGTTACCGCCAGGAGTGGGCGCAGGGGTTTATCGCCAATCTGCAATCAGGGTTCACCCAAGGCACTGTCGGGTTCGGCGTCGATGCGCATGCGTTCTACGGCCTGAAACTCGACAGCGGAAAGGGACGGGCGGGCACCGGTCTGTTGCCGCTGAGCGATGACGGGCGAGCTGCCGACGATTATTCCGATGCGGGCGGCGCGCTCAAACTGAGGATTTCAAAGACCACGCTGAAGTTTGGCGAACAGGAAGTGGAAACCCCAGTGCTCGATACCGGCGACAAGCGCCTGCAACCGGAGTACGCCACGGGCTTTTATCTCGACAGCCGCGACATCGATGGACTCAAGCTGGTGGCCGGGCACTTTACCGCCTTCAAGAACCAAAACGCTTCGACAGCCAGCGGCGATTTCGATGGCTACGGTGCCACCACCCGCGGTTCGTCGCTGAGTCTGGTGGGCGTCGAGACCGCTGGAGATTCCGCATTCGGCGGCTCTGTGTACGCCTCACAGCTCACTGACACCTGGCGGCAGTACTACACTAATCTGCATCACTTGAGCGTGCTGTCGAACAACAGTTCGTTTTTGCTGGACGGCAATCTCTACCGCACCCTGGATCAGGGCGACGCAAAGGCAGGCGCACTGAATAACACCGCTTACAGCCTGCTGGCGAAGTACAGCGTTGGCCCGCAGGGATTCTCCCTCGGTTGGCAGAAGATTGACGGAGACACGCCTTTCGACTTTGTGGGGGGCGACTCGATCTATTTGGCCAACTCGATCAAATACGCCGACTTCAACGGCGCGCATGAGCAGTCGTGGCAGGCGCGCTACGACCTTTCGTTCGCCCACCTTGGCATTCCCGGTCTCACGTTCATGACCCGCTATGTGCGCGGCAGCGACATCGATGGCACCCATGCGCCACGGGGCGCGGTGTATCAGCCGTTAGATGACGTCACCGGACGTTATCAGCCGATTCAGGGCAAGGACGGACGTCACTGGGAGCGCGACATTGGCCTGAAATATGTCGTTCAGTCGGGACCGGCCAAAAACCTGTCGTTCGACGTGTCCCATGTTTCGCACCGGGGTAACGACGCTCAGGGAGGCGACGACATCGACCGGTTGTATATCGTGTTGCAGTATCCGCTGAATCTGCTGGACTGAGTCGTCCAGTCAATTGGCCGTCCAAAACGCTGTTGCGCTAGACCTCGTCGGCTGTTTATAGTCGGCCTCTGTGTTGCAACATGCTGCAACGCTGAGTCATTCCTCCTGAGAAGACGAGCACGATGCCTGCATCCAACCCATATTTCGCGTTCTGTGCCACAGCCTGTGCTGTCGCTGAACCGCGCGGTTGCATGCAAATCGCCTTCATCACGTGTTACCCGCCACCTCCACCTGTGAACAGCCCTGTCGTGTGCGTCGTTGCACCGCCAGGTGTCGTTGTGCTCGGCTGACCGACCGTTTTATTGCTGTTGGTCGAAGCCTGCAAACGTCCGCAAAACATCCGTGAATCCGGTTCGTGCCGGGTCCGATTTTGTCTGAATCACAGGTGACTCATGTTCGCTAATAAAGCCTTGGCCTCGATGGCCACGACGACGCTTTTCGTCCTGCTCTGGAGCAGCGGCGCGATTGTTTCCAAGTGGGGCCTGACCCACGCCTCGCCGTTTGCGTTTCTGCTGTTCCGTTTTCTGCTGGCGCTTGCAGCGCTGGCGATCCTGATCCCTGCGTTGGGTTACAAGCTTCCCGCCACGAGGGCGTCGATGGGCTTCGCGTTGATGACGGGGGCGGTGCTGCTGGGCGCGTATCAGATCTGCTACCTGCTGGCGCTGGACATGAAAGTTGCGCCCGGCGTCATGGCCACGATCATGGGCGTGCAACCGATTCTGACGGCCGTGCTGGTCGAACGCAGTCGCTCGGGGTCACGCATGTTCGGCCTGAGTCTGGGGCTGGCGGGTCTGGTGCTGGTGGTCTGGCAAGGCATCGGCGACGGTGGATCGCTTGCCGGCATGGCGTTCGGGGTGCTCGGTATGTTGAGCATGACCGGCGGCTCGATCATGCAGAAGCGCATCACCGACAACCCCCTCGGCACGTTGCCGGTGCAATACCTGGCGGGAACGGTGGTGTGTGCGGTGTTCGTACCCTTTCAGCCTTTTCATTTCGAGCACAGCGTCGGTTTCTACGTGCCGGTGCTGTACATGGGGCTGGTGGTGTCGGTGCTGGCGACGTTCCTGCTCTATCGCCTGATCGCCCAAGGCAATCTGGTCAATGTCACCAGCCTGTTTTACCTGGTGCCCGGCGTCACCGCGATCATGGACTACCTGATCTACGGCAACCGCCTCGCGCTGATGAGTTTGCTGGGGATGGTGCTGATCGTGGTGGGGTTGGTGTTTGTGTTCAGGAAGGTTGAGTAGAACCTGCTGAGCGTCCGGCGAATTCGCCGGACGCTGCGGATGAACCTGTAGGAGCGTGCCTTGCCCCGCGATCTGGCGCGAAGCGGCAGTAAACCGGTGCATGGGGTGTACCAGGCAAAACCGAGGCGTCTGGTTTGACGACTGCTGCGCAGTCGATCGCGGGCAAGCGCGCTCCTACACGGATCGTCGTCTGGCGCAGCATCCATGCGCGGATCTTTGTTTGGCGCGGAATGTGCGCACAGTCAGGCACGGTTCGTGGTATGGGGCGAATGCCTGGGACGCTGAAAACTGTAGGAGCGCGCTTGCCCGCGATCTGGCGCGAAGCGGCAGCAAACCGGTGCACGGGGTGTACCAGGCAAAACCGAGGCGTCTGGTTTGACGACTGCTGCGCAGCCGATCGCGGGACAAGCCACGCTCCTACACGGATCGTCGTCTGGCTTAGCATTCATGCGCGGATCTTTGTTTGGCGCGGACTGTGCGCACAGTCAGGCACGGTTCGTGGTCTGGCGCGAATGCCTGGGACGCTGAAAACTGTAGGAGCGCGCTTGCCCGCGATCTGGCGCGAAGCGGCAGTAAACCGGTGCATGGGGTGTACCAGGCAAAACCGAGGCGTCGGGTTTCACGACTGCTGCGCAGCCGATCGCGGGACAAGCCACGCTCCTATACGGTTCCGCGCATCACTGTGGACTCAGCCTCAACCCAACCGCACATGCCGACTCAACAACGCCCGCAGCGCGGCGGGCTTCACCGGTTTGGCCAGGTATTCGAGGCCGGCGGCATGCACTTGGGCGATCAGTTCCGGGCGGCCGTCGGCGCTGATGACCACACCGGGCACCGGCTCACCCAGCTGCGTGCGCAGCCAGGCCATCAGCTCGGTGCCGATTTCGCCGTGGTCCAGATGGTAATCCACCAACGCCAGGTGCGGGCGAACGCCGTCGTTGAGCAGGGCCTGGCATTCCTCGCGATTGCGCGCTGTCCAGACCTGGCAACCCCAGCGGCTCAGCAGGCTGTGCATGCCCATCAGAATGCTGTCTTCGTTATCGACGCACAGAATCTGCGTGCCGTTCAGCGCGGCGCGCACAGGTTCGGTCGGCGCAGCAGCCGGCGTCGGCAACGCAGGCGCCAGGGGTACCGTAACGCTGAACACGCTGCCCTGGCCCGGCCATGAGCGCACTTCCAGCGGATGACCGAGTACGCGACACAGGCCATCGGCAATCGCCAGCCCCAACCCCAAGCCCTTCTCGGCGCGGGTCTGATGGCTGTCCAGCCGCTTGAATTCCTCGAAAATCACCTGCCGCTTGTCCTCGGGAATACCCGGCCCCCGGTCCCAGACTTCCAGGCTCAACTGCCCGTTACGGCGCCGTACCCCCAGCAGAATAGGCCCCTTGGCGTAGCGAAACGCATTGGTCAGGAAGTTCTGCAGCACCCGCCGCAGTAGCTTGGCATCGCTGGCGACGCGGAAATGGCTACCGCGCACACGGAAGTCCAGACCCTGCTCCTGGGCCAGTGCCTTGAATTCGGCGCCGAGGGTTTCGAACAGATTATTCAGCGCGAACGGCGTGATGGTCGGCGTGAACTTGCCGTTCTCCAGACGCGAAATATCCAGCAGGTCGCTGATCAGGTCTTCGGCCGAACGCAGCGAGCTGTCCAGATGATGGATCAGCTGTTTCGCTTCCGCCGGCACATTGTCATCGTTGTGCAGCAGGGCCGCTGAGAACAAACGCGCGGCGTTCATGGGTTGCATCAGGTCATGGCTGACGGCGGCGAGAAACCGCGTTTTCGACTGGTTGGCAGCTTCCGCATGGGCCTTGGCTTCGCTCAGTGCCGTGTTCAGCTGCGACAGCTCCCGGGTGCGTTCAGCCACGCGCTGTTCGAGGCTCTCATTGGCGCCCTTGAGCGCATGTTCTGCCTCGCGGAACGCCGTGATGTCAGTGAAACTCATGACGAAGCCGCCGCCCGGCATCGGGTTGCCGATCAGCTCGATCACCTGACCGTTGGGAAACAACCGCTCGGACGTGTGCGCGCGGCCTTGGCGCATCCAGTGCAACCGCCGGGCCACGTGCACCTCCGCTTCACCAGGCCCGAGCAAACCGCGCTCGGCGTTGTAGCGGATGATGTCGGCGATGGGCCGCCCCACGCTGATCAGGCCTTCCGGGTAATTGAACAGCTCCAGATAGCGGGCGTTCCAGGCCACCAGCCGCAGGGACTGATCCACCACGCTGATGCCCTGGGTGATGTTTTCGATGGCGCCTTGCAGCAGGGCTCGGTTGAACTGCAGCACCTCGGAGGCTTCGTCGGCGATGCGCACCACATCTTCGAGCTGCATGTCGCGGCCTTCAATCGCTGCCTTGACCACCGCTCGCGTAGACGACGTGCCCAGTACCCCCGCCAGCAACCGTTCGGTGTGGGCGATCCACTCGCCGTTGGCGTTCTGATTGGGATTGAAGCCTTTGCCCTGCCGGTAGGCGAAACGGATGAAGCTCTGCTGCGCCCGCTCTTCACCGACGAAGCGCGCCGAGAGCTTGAGCAAGTCCTCGATCTGCACCGCCAGCAGCGAGCGATTGTTGGGCCGCGCCTGCAACTCCTGACCGATGAAACGGCCCGCCTGCCAGTGTTCCGACACGCGCGTTCGCGACAGCAACGAGACCCACACAAACAACGCCAGGTTGCCGACCATCGACAGAACCACGCCCTGGGTCAGCGGGCTGATGGGCAGATTGAACGGGTTGCTGTGCAGCCATGCCAGCAGCGGGAAACTGCTCAGCGACCACCCCATGCTGTGGGCAGTGATCGGCAGCACCAGCGTGTAAAACCAGATGAACACCCCGGCGGCGAGCCCGGCGAACACCCCGCGTCGATTGGCCGGCTTCCAGTACAGCGCGCCGATCATCGCCGGCATCAACTGAGTGATGGCGGCGAAGGCAATCTGGCCGATGGTCGCCAGGCTCGCGGTCGAGCCCAGCAACCGATAGCTGACGTAGGCGAGCAACAGAATGACGACGATGCTGACCCGGCGCACCGAGAGCATCCAGTGGCGGAACACTTCAAACGGGCGCTCGGCGGTTTTGCGCCGCAGCAGCCATGGCAGCAGCATGTCGTTGGAGACCATGGTCGACAGCGCAACGCTGGCGACGATGACCATCCCCGTCGCGGCCGAGGCACCGCCGATGAACGCCAGCATCGCCAGCGCCGGGTGCGCGTGGGCCAAGGGCACGCTGATTACGAACGAGTCGGGCAACACGGAAGCGGGCAGCAGCATTTGCCCGGCCAGCGCAATCGGCACCACGAACACGGCGGCGAGCAGCAGGTAGGCGGGGAACACCCACTTGGCCAGGCGCAGGTCCTGAGGCTCGATGTTCTCCACCACGGTGACGTGAAACTGCCGGGGCAGGCAGATGATCGCCATCATGGCGACGCCGGTCTGCACCACCATCGACGGCCAGTTGACCGTCTCCTTCCAGTACTCCTCCAGGCGTGGTGCGAGCATGGCCTGGTTGAACAGGTCATCCACGCCGTCGTACAGCCCAAAGGTCACGAACGCACCGACGGCCATGAAGGCGAACAGCTTGACCAGCGACTCGAAGGCGATCGCCAGGACCATGCCGCGGTGGTGTTCGGTGGCATCGAGGTTGCGGGTGCCGAAGACGATGGTGAACAGCGCCAGCACCAGCGACACGATTAGCGCGGTGTCCTGGGCGCGCGTTCCGGTGGCGTCGGCGCCGGCACCGATCAGAATGTTCACCCCCAGCACGATGCCTTTGAGTTGCAGCGCGATGTAGGGCAGCACGCCGATCAGGCAGATCAGCGCGACGACGACGGCAAGGGTCTGCGACTTGCCGTAGCGGGCGGCAATGAAGTCGGCGATGGAAGTAATGCTTTCCTGTTTGCTGATCAGCACCATTTTCTGCAGCACCCAGGGCGCCAGCAGCATCAGCAGAATCGGCCCCAGGTAGATCGGCAGGAACGACCACAGTTGTTCGGCGGCTTGACCGACCGAGCCGAAAAACGTCCAGCTGGTGCAGTAAACCGCCAGCGACAGGCTGTACACCCAGGCGCGCAGGCGCGGCGGCAGCGGTTTGCTGCGACGGTCCCCGTAAAAGGCGATGGCGAACATGATGGCCATATAGGCCAGGGCGACGGCAGCGATCAGCCCGCTGGACAGCGACATGGGAACTCCAGAGACAAACGGCTAGCGGTTTCGGTGGCGATCCTTCGCCGGCCGGACAGTCTCGCACGCCGCGTGGGGTTCGTCTGTTACGACCAAGGTCGGAGCGGCGCGGTGTCGCAGGGTCGCGCCGAATAACATGATCGGTGCATATCGGGGAAATCTATGACCCATAGCGAAAATACCCGCTTAGTCGATATCAGCTGCTGCCCTACTATGGGCACCACCTCACACGAGGACAGGAGCCCGCCGTGACCCACGCCATGTTCATCCCGCGAAGACCCTTCAGCCAACTGAGCCATCCCCGGGAAGTCATCCGTCAATTCACCCCCAACTGGTTCGCCGCGACCATGGGCACCGGCATTCTGTCGGCGGTGCTGGTGCAGCTTCCGGTGAACATCCCCGGCCTGTTCCAGCTGGCCGAAGCGGTGTGGATGCTCAACATCGTCCTTTTCCTGACATTCAGTGCGCTCTACGTCGCCCGTTGGGTGATGTTTTTCGACGAGGCGCGGCGGGTGTTCGGGCATTCCACGGTGTCGATGTTTTTCGGCACGATTCCCATGGGCATGGCGACGCTCATTAACGGGTTGCTCACCTTCGGCCTGCCGCGGTGGGGCAATACCGTGCTGCCGATTGCCGAACTATTGTGGTGGCTGGACGTGGCGATGTCCCTGGCATGCGGTGTGGTCATCCCGTTTTTGATGTTCACCCGCCAGGAGCACCGCATCGACCAGATGACCGCCGTCTGGCTTCTGCCCCTTGTGGCCTGTGAAGTGGCGGCGGTCAGCGGCGGGCTGCTGGCGCCGCATCTGGCCGACAGTCACAGCCAGTTCAGCGTGCTCATCACCAGTTATGTGCTGTGGGCGATGTCGGTGCCGGTGGCGTTCAGCATTCTGACCATCCTGTTGCTGCGCATGGCCCTGCACAAATTGCCCCATGAAAGCATGGCCGCGTCGAGCTGGCTGGCCCTCGGGCCGATCAGCACCGGCGCCTTTGGCCTGATCGTGCTGGGTGCCGATTCGCCGCTGATCTTCAACGCTAACGGCCTGCCCGGCGTCGGCGAAATCGCGTCGGGCCTTGGCCTGATCGGCGGCGTGATTTTGTGGGGTGTCGGCGTGTGGTGGTGCCTGATGGCGCTGCTGATCACCGTGCGTTACTTGCGCAACGGCATCCCGTTCAACCTGGGCTGGTGGGGTTTTACCTTTCCGCTGGGCGTGTTCGCGCTGACCACCCTGAAGCTGGGCGCGGTGCTTCATCTCGGGTTCTTTGCGGTCCTGGGCAGCGTGCTGGTCGTGGCGCTGACGGCCCTGTGGCTGGTGATCATGAAGCGCACCGTGAGCGGCGCCTACAACGGCAAGCTGTTCGTTTCGCCGTGCATCGCTGGCTTAAGCTAGATACCGTTCCCATGCTCTAACGGGCTATCCGTTGGAGCGCATGCTCGACTTTGCCGCCGGTGTCGTCTTCAATGTGGCCCGGAACTGCCGTTCGGCGTTCCCATAAGAAAGCCGACACCGGCGCCACTCAGGACCAGGGAAGATGAGTCAGTCGCAGTTCAGTTTGTTGGGTAAGCGGCGCTTTCTGCCGTTTTTCGTGACCCAGTCCCTCGGTGCATTCAACGACAATGTCTTCAAGCAGTCGCTGATCCTCGCCATTCTTTACAAGCTGAGCATCGACGGCGACCGCTCCATCTACGTCAACCTCTGCGCCTTGCTGTTCATTCTGCCGTTCTTTCTGTTCTCGGCGCTGGCCGGGCAGTTCGGCGAGAAATACCCCAAGGACAAACTGATCCGCATGATCAAGGTCCTGGAGATCGTGATCATGGTCGTGGGAGCAACGGGCTTTCTCTTCAATCACCTGTCGCTGATGCTGGCCGCACTGTTCGCCATGGGTACCCACTCGGCGCTGTTCGGGCCGGTGAAGTACTCGATCCTGCCCCAGCACCTGCACGAAAACGAACTGGTGGGCGGCAACGGTCTGGTGGAAATGGGCACTTTTCTGGCGATCCTTGCCGGTACCATTGGCGCCGGGGTGATGATGTCGGCGACCCATTACGCGCCCCTCGTCGCGGCGGCGATGGTCTCGGTGGCGTGTCTGGGTTATCTCGCCAGCCGGGGCATTCCGCCGGCAGCGGCCGCATCGCCGGACATGCGCCTGAACTGGAACATCTTCAGCGAATCCTGGGCCACCCTGAAACTCGGCCTGGGGCAGACCAAAGCGGTGTCCCGCTCCATCGTCGGCAACTCGTGGTTCTGGTTCGTCGGGGCGATTTATCTGACGCAGATCCCGGCCTACGCCAAGGAATTTCTGTACGGCGATGAAACCGTCGTCACCCTGATTTTGACCGTGTTCTCCATCGGCATTGCCGCAGGTTCGATGCTCTGCGAACGACTGTCCGGGCGCAAAGTGGAGATCGGCCTGGTGCCGTTCGGCTCGATGGGCCTGACCGTGTTCGGCTTGCTGCTCTGGTGGCATTCCGGAGGCTTCCCGCAGAACGTACAGGCCAACAACTGGCTGGCGATTCTGGGTTACGGTCAGGCGTGGTGGGTGTTGCTGGACATCCTCGGCATCGGCGTCTTCGGCGGGTTTTACATCGTGCCGCTGTACGCGCTGATCCAGTCGCGAACCCCGGAGAAGGAACGTTCGCGGGTCATTGCGTCCAACAACATCCTCAACGCGCTGTTCATGGTGGTGTCGGCGATCGTTTCGATCATCCTGCTGAGCGTGGCGAAACTGTCGATTCCGCAGCTGTTCCTCGTGGTGTCGCTGATGAACATCGCGGTCAACGCTTACATCTTTAAAATCGTGCCCGAGTTCACCATGCGCTTCATGATCTGGCTCCTCAGCCATTCCATGTATCGCGTGGAGCATCGCGACCTCGACCTGATCCCGGATGAGGGCGCGGCGTTACTGGTCTGCAACCATGTGTCGTTCGTCGATGCGCTGTTGATTGCCGGTTCCGTGCGCCGGCCGATCCGCTTCGTCATGTATTACAAGATCTTCAACCTGCCGGTGCTGAATTTCGTGTTCCGCACGGCGGGCGCGATCCCGATTGCCGGCATCAAGGAGGACAAGGCGGTGTTCGACACAGCGTTCGAACGTATCGCCCATTACCTGAACGAAGGCGAGCTGGTGTGCATCTTCCCGGAAGGCAAGCTGACCACCGACGGCGAGATCGACACCTTTAAAAACGGCATGACGCGGGTCTTGCAGGAGACCGACGTGCCGGTGATTCCGCTGGCGCTGCAGGGGTTGTGGGGCAGCTTCTTCAGCCGCGATCCGAACAAGGGCGTGTTCCGCAGGTTGTGGTCACGAGTGACGTTGGTGGCCGGGCCGGCATTGACGGGGGAAGAATCGCAACCGGCGCTGGTGCGTGAGCGGGTGGCGGAATTGCGGGGGGCGGTGCGTTAGCACGCGCACCCACCTTCGCGTGATGCGCAGGCTGACGCGTTAATGTGCTCACAATTCGCTGGCTGGCCTTGAACTGTAGGGGCCGGCTTGCTGGCGAAAGTGGTGTGTCAGACAGCGTTAATGGCTTTGACCGATCAGGTTCGCCAGCAAGGTGGAGCGCCACCCCGGCGGCTCCTACGGGTCCTGCGTTTGCCATCGGGCCGGTGTACAACCGGCACCGGTGTTCGACGCAGAACCGGGAACCGGTCTGGTCAACCGGCAATCGGCTTCTCTTCCTCGACCACCGCATCCGGCGTCATCTTCCGGAAGTACGTCGAAAGCAACGCACCCGAAATGTTGTGCCAGACGCTGAACAGCGCGCTGGGCACCGCCGCCAGAGGCGAGAAGTGCGCAGCGGCCAGTGCGGCGCCGAGGCCGGAGTTCTGCATGCCGACTTCCAGGGACAGCGACTTGCGCTGGGCCAGCGGCAGCTTGAACAGCTTGCCGGTGAAGTAACCCAGCAGAAAGCCGAAGCTGTTGTGCAGGATCACCACGGCCATGATCAACAGGCCCGATTCGGCGATCTTCGCCTGACTCGCGGCCACTACCGCACAGACGATCATCACGATACTCACCACCGACACCAGCGGCAGCACATCGACGGCAAAACTCACCTTGGCGCCCAGCAGGCGTTGAGCAATGACGCCCAAAACGATCGGCAGCATCACGAGTTGCAGGATCGACCAGAACATCTCCATGAAGGACACCGGCAGCCACGCCGAGGCCAGCAGCCAGATCAGCGCCGGGGTCAGCAGCGGGGCGAGGAGGGTGGTGACGGCGGCGATGGCCACCGACAGCGCGAGGTCACCTTTCGCCAGCCAGGTCATGACGTTGGACGATGTGCCGCTCGGGCAGCAGCCGACCAGAATCACGCCCACGGCGATTTCCGGCGGCAGCTGAAACAGCTGGCAAAGCAGCCAGGCCACGCCGGGCATGATCACGAAATGCGCGATCACACCCAGAGCCACGCGCCAGGGATGGCGCACGACTTCAGAAAAATCATCGAGCTTGAGGGTCAGGCCCATGCCGAACATCACCAGCCCCAGCAACGGCACGATGAAAGGCTTGAGGCCGATGAACCAGGACGGGAACAGAAACGCCAGTACGGCGAACAGCAGCACCCAGTACGCGAAGGTATTACCGACAAAACGACTCAACGCAGCCAGGGCACGCATGGCCTGCTCCTTTCTTATTGGTATGAAGTGGACGCGGAAACTGTAGGAGCCGGCTTGCTGGCGAACGCGGTGTATCAGCAACATTTAAGTGATCTGACGTGATGCGTTCACCAGCAAGCCGGCTCCTACAGAGAAAGGTGAAATCAGATCCCCTGAGGAATCTCTTCGCCGCCCAGTGCTTCCATCAGCTGCGGCAGGAATTCACCAAACGTCAGCATCATCAGGGTGAAGCTGGCGTCCTGCTGACCCAGCGCATCGTCGCCGCCGTTCTGCTCGGCTTCATCCTGCAGCAGGTCTTCGAACTTCAGGCGTTTGATGCCGAGCTTGTCGTCCAGCACGAACGACAGCTTGTCCTGCCATGCCAGTGACAGCTGAGTGACAACTTTGCCGGTGCTCAGGTGCAGCTGGATTTCGTCGCTGGTCAGGTCCTGACGTTTGCACTTCACAATGCCGCCGTCTTCGTGGGTGTCGCGCAGTTCGCACTCGTCCAGCACGAAGAAGTGCTCGGCGGTCTGGCTGGTCTTGACCCATTCGGTCATCACCGCGGTTGGCGCGGTCTTCACCGTCACCGGGCGCACCGGCAACGAGCCGACCACTTCACGCAGGGTCGACAGCAGGTCTTCGGCACGTTTGGGGCTGGAAGCGTTGACCAGAATCACGCCTTGCTTGGGGGCGATGGCAGCGAAGGTAGCCGAGCGACGAATAAAGGCGCGGGGCAGGAAGGCCTGGATGATTTCATCCTTGAGCTGATCGCGTTCCTTCTTGTAGACCTTGCGCATTTGCTCGGTCTCGATCTCTTCGACTTTCTCTTTCAATGCATCGTTGACCACGCTGCCGGGCAGGATGCGTTCTTCCTTGCGCGCCGAGATCAGCATGAAATCACCGCTGACGTGCACCAGTGGCGCGTCTTCGCCCTTGCCGAACGGGGCGATGAAACCGTAAGTGGTCAACTCCTGGCTGGCACAGGCACGTGCAGGCTTGGTCGCCAACGCGGTTTCCAGCGCCTCGGCGTCAAATGGCAGGTCCTGGGTCAGGCGATAGACAAGCAGGTTTTTGAACCACATGGGGTACATCTCTCCTTTATACAAAGGGGGGCATTATTCGCTCCCGCGCCCCTGCGGCCAACCCTGATGTAAGCCTTTGGAAGGATTATAAAAATATTTCAAAAAGTGCTTGCCAGCTTTTTGATCGCTCCGTAGAATGCGCGCCACACCGAAGCGAAGGGTGATTAGCTCAGCTGGGAGAGCGTCTGCCTTACAAGCAGAATGTCGGCGGTTCGATCCCGTCATCACCCACCATTCGTTTCAAGTGTTACGCGCAGCGGTAGTTCAGTCGGTTAGAATACCGGCCTGTCACGCCGGGGGTCGCGGGTTCGAGTCCCGTCCGCTGCGCCATATTGAGTTACGAGGCCCTTGAACTCCTCGTAACGACAAAGAGAGCGACCTTAGGGTCGCTTTTTTTTGTGCCTGGGATTTGGTGGTTGCGACTGATCAGAGGTGACCAGTGTCCCCACTGGCCTCTTCCCGGCTAAAGCCGGTCCCACTAAAAGCAGCGCGTGCATCCAGCAGGAATGGCGGTACCACGACTGTAGGACCGGCTTCAGCCGGGAAGCCGTTGATCTGCTTTAAAAGCGCTTTTGATCTTCCTACCCAAAAAGCCCAAACACCGCAGAACGCGACTTGGGTGCAGGCTGAACGCAGGTCTCGCGCAGTGGGCCGAGCGGCATGGATGCCGCGAGAGCCGCCCCCCGCCATGGATGGCGGATGGCGGCGGGCCCACGGAGCGAGACCGGAGTGAAGGAACCCTGACGAAGGAAGGGCCCAACCAGGAGCAAGCACCCTTGGTTACTTGGGGTGCTTTTCCAAGTAACTCGCCGAAGGCGAAACCCGAGGCCGTTAGGCCGACGCCCTTGATCTGCTTTCAATCTCGATGGGCAGCGCAGGACTGTCACCCCACATCAATCTCCACCACATCCCCCACCAGCCGCACCGGCCATGTCCGCAGCCGCAGCGCCGCGTCCTCCAGACAGGTGCCATCCTCAAGCCGGTAATGCTGCTTATATAAGGGCGAAGCGATCACAAGGTCCCCGCCCAAACTGCCAACCAATCCCCGCCCAATCACATTCACCCCCGTCACCGGATCGCGATTGTCCACCGCAAACAACTGCGGCGCGCCACCAATGGACGCCACATAAAACAGCGCCACCTGCGCATTGCCCACCAGCGCCACCACCCCGGAATTCAGCACCAGATCCTCACGGGCACAGACAGCGCGCCACACCTGAGTCTTCGGCATCTCCATCACTGCCGCATTCGCCTGGCTCATCGTGCAACCTCCACAGCGGCAATCAGATTCAACTCTTCCGCGCGAGCCGGACGACGCTGGCTGCGCTCCTTGACGAAATGAATGTCCGGGTCAGCGCCCTTGTCGTTGACGAACGTGCGGAAGCGCTTGAGTTTCTCCGGGCTCTTCAGCGCGTTCGCCCACTCGCATTCGTAACGGTCGACCACCAGCTGCATCTGCGCCTCCAGTTCAGCAGCGAGCCCCAGGCTGTCATCGATCACCACGGCTTTCAGAAAATCCAGCCCGCCTTCAAGGGACTCGCGCCAGACCGACGTCCGCTGCAACTTGTCAGCGGTGCGGATGTAAAACATCAGCACGCGGTCGATGTAGCGAATCAGCGTCTCGTCGTCCAGATCGGTGGCGAACAGCTCGGCGTGGCGCGGGCGCATGCCGCCGTTGCCGCACACGTACAGATTCCAGCCGTTCTCCGTGGCGATCACGCCGATGTCCTTGCTCTGGGCTTCGGCGCACTCGCGGGTACAGCCGGACACCGCAAACTTCAACTTGTGCGGAGAGCGCAGGCCCTTGTAGCGGTCCTCTATGTTGAGCGCCATCTGCACGCTGTCCTGAACGCCGTAACGGCACCAGGTGCTGCCGACGCAGGACTTCACCGTTCGCGTCGATTTACCGTAGGCATGACCGGTCTCGAACCCGGCGGCAATCAGCTCGGCCCAGATGTCCGGCAGCTCGTGCAACTGCGCGCCAAACAGGTCGATGCGCTGGCCGCCGGTGATCTTGGTGTACAGGTCGTATTTCTTCGCGACCGCGCCGATGGCGATCAAGCCGTCCGCAGTGATTTCACCCGCCGGAATGCGCGGCACCACGGAATACGTGCCGTTCTTCTGCATGTTGGCCATGAACGTGTCGTTGGTGTCCTGCAGCGGCACCAGGGTCGGGTCCATGATCGGCCGGTTCCAGCACGAGGCGAGGATCGAGCCGACGGTGGGCTTGCAGATGTCGCAACCCAGATGGCCTTTGCCGTGGCGGGCCAGCATCTCGTCGAAGCTTTCAATGTTTTCCACGCGGGCGAAGGCGTACAACTCCTGACGCGTAAAGGGGAAGTGCTCGCACAGGCTTTTATCAACGGTGACGCCGCGGGCGATCAGCTCGTGCTCGAAGACGCTTTTGAGCAGCGCCGCACAACCGCCGCAACCGGTAGCTGCTTTGGTGCAGGCCTTGAGCCCGGCGAGGTCCGTGCAACCGCTGTCGATGGCCGAGCAGATCGAGGCCTTGCTGACGTTGTGGCACGAGCAAATGGTTGCCGTGGCGGGCAGGACATCGGCGCCAAGGGTTGGCGCGCCGTCGCTGTGGGGCAGGATCAGGCTCGACGGATCGGCGGGCAGTTTGATGCCGTTCTGCACGTACTGCAGCAAGGTGTCGTAATAACTGTTGTCGCCCACCAGCACCGCGCCGAGCACCTTTTTGCCATCGGCGGACACCACCAGGCGGCGATAGCTGCCGGTGGCCTCGTCGATAAACCGGTAGCTGCGCGCGCCCGTCAACGCGCCATGGGCATCGCCGATGGAGCCGACGTCGACGCCGAGCAATTTGAGTTTGGTCGACATGTCGGCGCCGAAGAACGGCTCGGCGTTCAGGTCGCACAACTGCGCCGCGACGTTGCGCGCCATTTGATAACCCGGCGCGACGAGGCCGAAAACGCTGCCGTTCCAGGCGGCGCACTCACCGATGGCGAAAATATCGGCGTCGCTTGTGCGGCAATGTTCGTCGATGGCGATGCCGCCGCGCGGGCCCAGGGTGAGTTCACATTGGCGGGCGAGGGCGTCTTGGGGGCGAATGCCGGCGGAGAACACGATCAGGTCAGTTTCGAGAAATTCATCGCCGGCGAAATTCATTCGGTAGCGGTATTCCTCACCCGCGCTGATGGATTGCGTCGCGCGGGACAGATGCACGCCCACACCGAGTGCTTCGATGCGCGCCTTCAGCGCGGCGCCGCCGTGGTCATCCAGCTGCACCGGCATCAAGCGTGGCGCGAACTCGACCACGTGGGCTTCCAGGCCCAGCGACTTCAGCGCGTTGGCCGCTTCCAATCCCAGCAATCCGCCGCCGACCACCACGCCGCGTTTCGCCTGGCGGGCGGCGGCGCGGATGGTGTCGAGGTCGTCCAGGGTGCGGTAGACCAGTCGCGAGTTGCCTTCAGCGCCTTCGATGGGCGGCACGAAAGGGTAGGAGCCTGTGGCCAACACCAGCTTGTCGTATCCAAAGCTGCCCTTGGCGGTGATCACTTCGCGCCGCGCCCGGTCGATTTCCAGCACTGGCACACCCAAGTGCAGCGCAAGCCCGGTCTGCTCATATAAAGAAGCAGCGCTCATCGCCAGTGACTCGGCATCGCGACCGCCAAAGTATTCGGACAGATGCACGCGGTCGTAGGCGCGCTGGCCTTCCTCGCCGAACACATGAATGCGATAGCGCTCAAGGGCGCCGGCGGCGATCAATTGCTCGACGCAGTGGTGACCCACCATGCCGTTGCCGATGACGATCAGGGTTTGGACGTCGTTGAGTGGGGCGACTGTGGTGTTCATATCGAGTCCCGGCCAAGGCCAATCAGGTTTTTTGAAAGCAAAAAAAAGGCGCCCGGAACCTCTCGGTTCCAGGCGCCTTTGCCTGTTCTTAATGGGCTGCCGCGCGACCACAGTGTCGACGCCAACCTGCTGAGCCCGATGCCGTGGACGGCTGGCGATCCGCGTTGACCGGCCAGGGCTGCCAACCGCGTATTCAGGCTGGACTTGATAAGGGACGTAGCAATGGCTGTGCCAGCCGGTTATGGGTGAGTCAGTCACGCCCGCGTACGGCGCGTTCTGCTCTTGATTATTCCCGCAGGGCGTAGGAGCGCGCTTGCCCGCGATCTGCAGGGAACCGGCAACCAAACCGGACACCTGGTTGTGTCAGACAGACCGGATTCGCCGTATCGCTGCCGCTGCGCGCCAGATCGCGGGCAAGCGCGCTCCTACACTCTATAGGGCATATGCACGATTGGAGTCGGTCTGAACCGGCACACAAACAGTGCGATTTCGCTCGGACCGCCCCATCGTGAAGCCAAAGCCGCCTGCGTGAATTCATCGCGTATCGGCGCCAGATGCCGTCTCCGCGTCACCCCGCCCGCGCTGGCCTGCCGTTTGCAATATCGTGCCCACAGGCAATCAACGCCGATTGCCATATTCACGACAAAGGCGCCGTGTGCTCTCCGTTTTTCAACGGATGAGAACAGGGCGTCTTTTTTTTGCTTTCAGGAAACGGAATATGGCGAGCAGCAGCGTAAAGAGCGTGTGTCCTTATTGCGGCGTGGGTTGCGGCATCGTCATGCAGGTCGAGGACCACCGGGTCATCAAGGTCGTCGGCGACAAGACGCACCCGAGCAATTTCGGCCGTCTGTGCACCAAAGGCACCACCTGCGGCCAGGCAATTGCTGAGTCGGGGCGGATGGAGTCCGCGTACATCCGCCATCAGCGCAGCCACGAGCCGGTGCGCGCGGAAATGGATGCCGCGATCAGCGAAACCGCCCGGCGCTTGCGTGGGATTCTGGATCGCGACGGCCCGGGCGCACTGGCCTTTTACGTCTCGGGCCAGATGTCCCTGGAGGCGCAATACCTGGCCAACAAGCTCGCCAAGGGCTTCGTGCGCACGGCCAATATCGAGTCCAACTCGCGGCTGTGCATGGCCAGCGCGGGCAGCGGCTATAAGCTCTCGCTAGGCGCGGACGGCCCACCGGGCTCTTACGATGATTTCGACAAGGCCGATCTGTTTTTCGTGATCGGCGCCAACATGGCCGACTGTCACCCGATCCTGTTCCTGCGCATGATGGACCGGGTCAAGGCCGGGGCGAAGTTGATCGTCGTCGACCCCCGGCGCAGCGCCACCGCCGACAAGGCCGGGCTGTTCCTGCAAATCAAGCCGGGCACCGACCTCGCGCTGCTCAATGGCCTGTTGCATCTGCTGATGGAGAACGGTGACACCGACGCCGATTTCATCGCCTCGTTCACCCAGGGCTGGGACGCCATGCCCGACTTCCTCGCCGGGTACACGCCCGCTTTCGTCGCGCAGATCACCGGCCTGGCCGAAGCCGACATTCGCCAGGCCGCGCGGATGATCGGCGCGGCGCAGGAGTGGATGAGCTGCTGGACCATGGGCCTGAACCAGAGCACCCACGGCACCTGGAACACCAATGCGCTGTGCAACTTGCACCTGGCGACCGGAGCGATTTGTCGGCCCGGCAGCGGTCCGTTTTCCCTGACCGGCCAGCCGAATGCCATGGGCGGCAGGGAAATGGGCTACATGGGACCAGGACTTCCCGGACAGCGCTCGGTACTGGTGGATGCCGATCGCCGCTTCATCGAAGAGCTCTGGCATATTCCGCAGGGCAGCCTCCCGCACACGCCCGGCGGCGGCACCATCGACCTGTTCGAACAGATGCGCGACGGCGTGATCAAGGCCTGCTGGATCATCTGCACCAACCCGGTGGCCAGCGTCGCCAACCGCACCACGGTCATCGACGCCCTGAAGACCGCCGAGCTGGTCATCACTCAGGACGCCTTCCTTGACACCGAAACCAATCGCTACGCCGATATCCTGTTACCGGGCGCGCTCTGGGCCGAAGCGGAAGGGGTGATGATCAACTCCGAGCGCAACCTGAACCTGACACAGAAAGCCGTCGATGCGCCGGGTCAGGCGTTGCCGGACTGGCAGATCATCGCCAGGGTCGCCTGTGAAATGGGCTTTTCCGACGGTTTCAGTTACGCCTCGGCAGCGGAGGTGTTCGAAGAAATCAAACAGGCGTGGAACCCCGCGACAGGCTATGACATTCGCGGCGCCAGCTATGGGCGGCTGCGGGATCAGTCGTTGCAGTGGCCGTGCGCGCCAGATGACGAGCGCACACGCAACCCGATTCGTTACCTCAGCGACGGCGGCGCGGGCCCGGTTGAAGAAGGACTGACGACACGCCCGGCGATCCTTTTTCCCACCGCAAACGGCAAAGCGCTATTTTTCCCACGTCCGCACATGATGCCGGCTGAATTGCCCAACGATGAATTTCCCATGGTGCTCAACACCGGCCGCCTGCAGCACCAGTGGCACACGCTGACCAAGACCGGGAAAGTGCCGACACTGAATGCGCTCAATGCGCGGCCGTTCGTCGAGCTACACCCCGACGATGCCTCTGCGCTGGGCATCCGTGAAGGCGATGGCGTGGAAATCCGTTCCGCACGGGGGCTGGCGGTGTTACCTGCGGTGATCAGCGACCGCGTGCTGCTTGGCAACTGCTTCGCGCCCTTTCACTGGAACGACGTGTACGGCGAACAGCTGGCGATCAACGCGGTGACCAACGACGCCGTCGACCCGATTTCTCTCCAGCCTGAATTCAAGTGCTGTGCGGTCGCCCTGCGCAAGGTCGAGCTGATTGGGCACCGCTTCCTTGATTTGCCCCAAACCGAGACCGAGACGCACACAGCACCCGAAAAGGTTCCGCTGTTGACGCTGCTCTGGGCATCCCAAACCGGAAATGCCGAAGCATTGGCCCGGCAGTTTGGCGACCACTTGATGGCTGCCGGCGTGGCGGTTCAAGTGGCGGCCATGGACAATTTTCCCTCCCAGCGTCTGGACCAGCTGCAGAACGTCGCGCTGATCAGCAGCACCTTCGGCGACGGCGAATCGCCCGACAACGGGCAGCGATTCTGGCAGTCACTGGCTGCCCGGCAAGAGCGTCTGGAGTCGCTGCGCTACGCCGTTCTGGCGCTGGGTGATTCCAGTTACGACCGCTTTTGCCAACATGGCAAGAACCTCGACCAGCGCCTGCATCAACTGGGCGCTTCCCCACTGCTCCCCAGAATCGATTGCGACAGCGAATACCAGGCCCACGCAGACAGCTGGTTCGCAGGGTTGCAGCAGGCGCTGTCGCTGAGTCTTCCTACTCCTGCAGTTGGCGACAACGCATCGGCTCCGGGGAATCAGCCTTCACGTAACCAGCCCCATTACGCGCGCTTGTCGCTCAACCGGCGATTGAATGCGGACGGTGCCGCCAAGGATACGCGGCAGCTGGCGCTGACCCTTGAGGGATCGGGCATGACCTACGAAGCCGGCGACGCTTTAGGGGTGTGGCCGCGCAATTGCCCTGAGCTGGTGAACGAGTTGCTTGAGCTCACCGGGCTGAACGCCGAGCAACCGGTGCGTGGCGTGAAGGCGTCTGACGTGCCGCTGCGTCAGGCGCTGACCGAACAGTTCGAAATCGCGCGACCTGGAGCAGACACCTTGGCGTTCATCGCCGAGCGCAACGGCAGCCACGACCTGAAAACCCTGCTGACCGAACCCTTCAAAAGCGAGCTGAAGGATTGGCTGTGGGGCCGGCAGTTGGCGGACGTGCTGCGCGAGTTTCCGATTGCCTGCTCTGCCAATGAGTGGCTTGACCATCTCAAGCCGCTGCAACCGCGGCTTTATTCCATCGCGTCGAGCGCCAAGGCGCATCCCGATGAAGTCCACCTGACGGTTTCTGCCGTGCGCTACGGCCCGCGCAAGGGCGTGTCGTCGACCTTCCTGGCGGATCGTGCGGGGGAGTGCAAGGTGCCGATTTTCCTGCAGCCCACGCGGCATTTTCGCCCACCGGTCGATGGTGATGTGCCGATGATCATGATCGGCCCGGGCACCGGCGTGGCGCCGTTTCGGGCGTTTCTCCAAGAGCGGCGCGCCCGGGGCGATCGGGGCCGTAACTGGCTGTTCTTCGGCGAGCAGCATCAGGCCACCGACTTTTATTACCGCGACGAGCTTCAAGGCATGCAGCAGGACGGTCTGCTGACCCGGCTCAGCCTGGCGTTCTCCCGGGATCAGGCGGAGAAGATCTACGTTCAACAACGCATACAGGAGCAGGGCGCCGAACTGTGGCGTTGGCTGGAGGAGGGCGCACACCTTTACATCTGCGGCGATGCCTCGCGGATGGCCCGGGATGTCGATCAGGCACTGCGCCGCGTGATCAGCGAACAGAGCGGCGTCAGCCTGGAAAAGGCGGCGGAGCAGTTGCGCTGTCTGACCGAGCAAAAGCGCTATGTCCGGGACGTGTACTAGCGCCGTTCGCTCACCCCGTGGCCGGGCGCTGAACCTCAACTGAACGAATTTCTCGATCAAACAAGAAAACCTTTGGATACCTGAACTTATCTGCCTTTTCTCCCTCTCATGCCGGTAGCCATTGATCGCGGCAGCCTGATAAGCTCGCGGCTTTACTCGTTTGCCCTATTGGCGCATGAACAAGGAAACAGAATGAAACAGCATCGGTTGGCAGCGGCGATTGCCCTGGTCGGTCTGGTACTCGCGGGCTGTGACAAGCAAGCCAGCACCGTTGAGCTGAAAACCCCGGCCCAGAAAGCCTCTTACGGCATCGGCCTGAACATGGGCAAAAGCCTGGCTCAGGAAGGCATGGACGATCTCGATTCCAAAGCGGTAGCGCTGGGTATCGAAGACGCCGTTGGCAAGAAAGAGCAGAAGCTTAAAGACGAAGAGTTGGTTGCAGCGTTTGGCGACCTGCAAAAACGCGCTGAAGAGCGCATGGCCAAGATGAGCGAAGAGTCGGCAGCCGCCGGCAAGAAGTTCCTCGAAGAAAACGGCAAGCGCAAGGAAGTCACCACCACCGCTTCCGGCCTGCAGTACGAAATCATCAAGAAAGCTGACGGTCCCGTGCCGAAGCCGACTGATGTCGTGACCGTTCACTACGAAGGCAAGCTGACTGACGGCAAAGTGTTCGACAGCTCTGTTGAACGCGGCAGCCCGATTGATCTGCCGGTGAGCGGCGTGATCCCGGGTTGGGTTGAGGGTCTGCAGCTGATGCACGTAGGCGAGAAGGTCAAACTCTACATCCCTAGCGAATTGGCCTACGGCGCGCAAAGCCCTAGCCCCACCATCCCGGCGAACTCGGTTCTGGTCTTCGACCTGGAACTGCTGGGCATCAAGGACCCTGCAGCAGCAGGCGCCAATGATGCAGCTGCCGGCGCTGATGAAGAAGAAGAGGCTGCCCCGGCAGCTGAACCGGCCAAGCCAGCCGCCAAGAAGTAATCGTTCGTCAGTCCGGTTACCGCTTGAAAGAAATGCCCCGTCTCGACGGGGCATTTTCATTTCCGCCTCTTTTTGATCGAACCGGCCTGGATGGGCAGAGTCCCATGTCGGACAGTGGAAGGGCTTTAAGCCGGGATTTGTCGGAGGCTGCGGGGCGTTGGCGGGCGAGTTGATCGGTCCTTGGTTAGCGCCACTGGCCCCCTGAGTCAACGGTTTTCGCAGGTTTTTATGTGTGTAAAAAACGCGCGATCTAAGTCCGGACCCGGTAGCACGGGCCTTGCGGCCCCGAAAAACGGGTCTGTTCACACGGTTATCCACAGTTTGTGTGGATAACCTTTGGGTGCGGAATCGGCGTACGACTCGGTAGGCTGCCGCGACACACGCAGTAATCCAGCAGGTCGATTTTTATCGGTAATCGTGGAGTGGATATGAAAGCACCCTGGAATCTCATACGTTATCTGCCCATGGCCAAGCGCCTGATGGCGGCAGGTCGCCTGCCCGCATTGCTGTTTGCCGTCGCAGGTAAAACGGCCAGCGAGGGCGGTCGGTTGGGCAAGATCAAGGACGATTTGAAACTGCTTCAGTCCTTGTGCCTGGCCTACTGGCGCGGGGAATATCGCGCCATCAGCGGTAAGGCAATTCTCTCGATCGTGGCCGGTCTGATGTATTTCCTCAGCCCTCTGGATGCGATTCCTGACTGGATTCCGGGTCTGGGGATGCTGGACGACATCGCCGTGCTGGCGTGGGTGATGAAACACCTCGAGGCCGAGCTCAGCGCTTTCCGTGCCTGGCGCGAATTGCAGAACCCGGAAAAGCTCGCCGTGGTTGAGCGTTTGCCGGCAACGCCTGTCTTGCTGGAGCATGAGAAAAAGATATGAAGACTCGTTTGTCCGGCTTGTCGCTGAAGCCACCACTGTTCCGGTGATTCCTCATATCCCGGTAGCCGCCAACCACTGTTAAGATGCCGCCCATACTTAGAAAAAGACTGTGTAAAAGCGTGTTTTTGTCCTACAGGGGTGTTGGTATGGATCTTCAGGTTATTTCGCGCGACGGAGAGCCGGAATATGCGGTGCTGCCATGGGCGCAGTATCAGGCCCTGTTGCGTGCGGCGGGTGTCGCCCGTGGCCCGGAGTCCGTGGCGGCGATCCACACCGAGGCCGAGTCCGAGCCGTCGTCGCCCGCTGCCGACCTTCCTTATCTGTCTCAACTGGGTGCATTGCGCGAGGCCAAGGGCGTGGAAGTGGCGCAACTGGCCCGCGCGGTCGGCATCAGCCCCTCTTACCTCGACCTGATTGAAAGCGGCGTCCGTGAGCCGGATGCGGCCATTCGCCGAAGCCTGGCGTGGGAACTGGGTGTTGCGGGCTGGCGGGGTGAGGCATGAGCGTGCGCATCAGTCGCCAGCACTGGGACGGGCTGCTCGCCGAGCTGGACCTGGCCCGCCGCCAGCGTCATTTGGTGACCTATCGCGCGTTGCTGGAGCGGTTGCAGTTACCCACCCCCGCCATGCAAACCCTGACCGCTGCCCTTGAACACCTCGCCGCCCTTGACGCCCGCGCCGAGCAGCCATTGCGCAGTTCGTTGGTGATCAGTCAGGGCGCCAGTCGTCTGCCTCGCACCGGGTTCTTTGAATGCGTCGAACGCCTCGGGCGGTTCTCCGGCCCTTCCGACGGAATCGCTGCCGCCTCCTGGCACGCCTCGGAAGTCGCCCGTGTGTTTGAGTTCGAGTACCCGCAGCCGAGCAAACCTGAGTAGTCCTGGATCCTGTCAGATGCAATCCAATCTGGATGCAGGCGGTATCTGAATGCCACGGCGAGTCCACCAAGAATCCAATGGCGAACGAATTCACACACGTACGCACCGACGTCACGATCCAAAGGCGACCACGAATTTGTAGGAGCCGGCTTGCTGGCGAACCGCGATCTGCCAGACGACATGAATGCGCCTGACCCAACGCATTCGCCAGCAAGCCGGCTCCTACAGATCGAGGTGGCGCCAGCTGTCATCGGTAATGACCCGTCCCTCGCTAGCCCCTGTCGAACATTCCATCCCGCCGTGCATTCGAATGTTGCCCTGAATTCAACATTCGCACGCACCGACGTCACGATCCAAAGGCGAACGTGAATTCACACACGTACGCACCGACGTCACGATCCAAAGGCGAACGTGAATTCACACACGTACGCACCAACGCCACGAATCCAATGGCGACCACGAATTTGTAGGAGCCGGCTTGCTGGCGAACCGCGATCTGCCAGACGACATGAATGCGCCTGACCCAACGCATTCGCCAGCAAGCCGGCTCCTACAGATCGAGGTGGCGCCAGCTGTCATCGGTAATGACCCGTCCCTCGCTAGCCCCTGTCGAACATTCCATCCCGCCGTGCTTTCGAATGTTGCCCTGAATTCAACATTCGCACGCACCGACGTCACGATCCAATGGCGAACGTGAATTCACACACGTACGCACCAACGCCACGAATCCAATGGCGACCACGAATTTGTAGGAGCCGGCTTGCTGGCGAACCGCGATCTGCCAGACGACATGAATGTCCCTGACCCAACGCATTCCCCAGCAAGCCGGCTCCTACAGATCGAGGTGGCGCCAGCTGTCATCGGTAATGACCCGTCCCTCGCTAGCCCCTGTCGAACATTCCATCCCGCCGTGCATTCGAATGTTGCCCTGAATTCAACATTCGCACGCACCGACGTCACGATCCAAAGGCGAACGTGAATTCACACACGTACGCACCGACGTCACGATCCAAAGGCGAACACGAATTTGTAGGAGCCGACTTGCTGGCGAACCGCGATCTGCCAGACGATATGAATGTGCCTGACTCAACGCATTCGCCAGCAAGCCGGCTCCTACAGATCGAGGTGGCGCCAGCTGTCATCGGTAATGACCCGTCCCTCGCTAGCCCCTGTCGAACATTCCATCCCGCCGTGCATTCGAATGTTGCCCTGAATTCAACATTCGCACGCACCGACGTCACGATCCAAAGGCGAACGTGAATTCACACACGTACGCACCAACGCCACGAATCCAATGGCGAACACGAATTTGTAGGAGCCGGCTTGCTGGCGAACCGTGATCTGCCAGACGATATGAATGCACCTGACCCAACGCATTCGCCAGCAAGCCGGCTCCTACAGATCGAGGTGGCGCCAGCTGTCATTGGTAATCGCCCGACCCTCGCGGGCCTGAAGCCGTGTAATCCAACCCAGTGCATCAAACCCATATGGCATCCCACAGCGGATAATCCTGCACCCGACTTACCAGCCCCGCGCGGATGGGGTTTGCAATGATGTAGCGCGCGACGCTCTGCAGGTCTTCTTCGTATCGGATCGCCCGATCGTGAAAGCCCCGCTGCCAGAATCGACCCGACCGGTCGAGCGATTTGTTCACGTTGCGAGCCGTGTGCGATTTCACCCCTAACACCAGGATTTCCAGCTCACACTCGCCCAGCTCCACGAGCCAGTGAAAGTGATCCGGCATCACGACCCACGCCAGCGAGTTCACAAGGCCTTGCGCCTGTGCATCACGAAACTGATGTACGAGCAGTCGGCCCATTTGCCAGTTTCCAAAGAAGCACTGCCGTTGATGGGTCACCGCCGTGATGAGTTAGATTTGCCCCGACTGGGAATAGCGCCCGGTCCGTAACCGTCCTGCGTGATAGACCTTTGGCACGGAATTCAGCCCTCCTGTCTGGCGAAAGTGCGGGAAGGCTAGTGCGGGGCTGTCTCTTCTGCGTTCGGGTTATGGTTCAAAACATGACGTGAGCGTGGAAGATTTTTGTGGGAGGGCGGGTTTGGGTGGGCGAGGGCGTTGTGTCAGTTAATGTATCTGTGACAGCCGCATCGCGTTCGCCAGCAAGCCGGCTCCTACGGATTGAGGGTAAGCAAGCAACCCTTGCATTGGTCTGGCCACCGCAAGGGCGCGACGGAAACCGCTGGTGCTGCGGATGTGAATTCCGCCGCAAGGCCGCGACGGAAATCGCTGCTGCTGCGGATGTGAATGCAACCGCAAATCCGTAGGAGCCGGCTTGCTGGCGAACCCGCCGGTCACCCCAAAACCGCCTGATTCAACGTCGCCATGACCTCCGCCTCCAGCGTATTGATCACATGCACACTTGCACCCATCACCTCTTTGGCGTGGTGCTTGGCCTGGGAAGCCAGTTCGGCAAGCTGGCTGGCGTCAAGGGTCGTGCAGACTTCCGGATGCAGGTGCACGACGCCGATGGACAGCGACAGCAGCGCAAATTCCTGGCGCTGGCCCTGGCGATTGAGGGCGACGAAGCAGCCGGCTTCCAGATGCTCGGCGCGGTAGAAGCGTCGGCACTGGTTCTGGAAGTCTTCCAGCAGCATGTTCAAGCGTTTGCGCCAGTCTTCCGAGCCCAGCACCAACAGAAAGTCATCGCCACCGATGTGGCCGACAAAGTCGCGGCTCGGGTCGATGCGGTCATTCAGGCACTGCGCCAGACACAGCAGCACTTCGTCGCCCCGGCCGTAGCCATAGATGTCGTTGAAGGGTTTGAAGCTGTCGATGTCCACGTAGCAGATCATCGACTCGCGGCCCTGCTGCAACAACCGGGTCAGGCACTGCTGGATCGGCACGTTGCCCGGCAGCAGGGTCAGCGGGTTGGCATAGCGCGCCTGCTGGATCTTCACCTCGGTAATCAGCTTCAGCACATCGATCACCCGGCCCAGCCCGAGGTAGGCGCCGTTCTGCATGATGATGAAATCTTCTTCGATGCGCTGCCGCGCGCGACTGGTGATCAGCCGGCTGACCTGTTGCAGCGACTGGCTCAGCTCGACCGCCAGGAAGTCATCGCTCATCAACCGGCTGATCGGCTTGCGCGCGTACAGCTCGGTGGCGAACGGCTGCAGCAGAACGTCCGACAGCGAATGGCGATGGACAATGCCGATCGGCTGATGCTGCTCATCCAGCACCGCCAGGGAGTTGAGATTGGCCTGCTTGCGAAACGCCTCCAGAACTGTGGCGGTGGGCGTGGTCTGCACCACTGCCGGCAGCTCGTTGAGCAGGGCGCTGAGGTCGCTGTTTTCTTCGGTCAAGGTCGCGGCGGCCGGGTCGATTTTTGGCAGCAGCGCACGAGCGTCCCGGGGTGGAAACTCCTGCGGACGGCAGAGCAAATAGCCCTGAACCAGCTCGACGCCCATGTCGATCAAGACGGCCAGCTCTTCCTGCAACTCGATGCCTTCGGCGATGACCAGTGCCCGCGACGCCTTGGCCATTTGCAGCATCGAGCCGACGAACTCGCGCTTGACCGCGTCCTGATGAATGCCGTCGATGAAATGCCGGTCGATCTTCACGTAATCCGGGCGCAATTCGGACCACAGCCGCAGGCTCGAATACCCTGCGCCCAGATCATCGAGGGCGATGGAAAAGCCCATGTCCCGATAGTGATAAAGCGCGTTGTAGAGCAGGCCGAAGTCATCCGTCGGCGTTTGCTCGGTCAGCTCGATGACCACGCGGCTCGGCGGAATCCCGTAGCGCTGCAACAGCTGCAAGGTGCGTCCCGGCGGGTGCGAGGCTTCCAGCAAAGACTCCGGCGAGATGTTCAGAAACAGCTTGCCCTCCAGCTTCTGTTGGCTGAAGCGACGGCAAGCCGACTCGCGGCAGGCGAGTTCCAGTTCGCTCAAGCGCCCGGCTTGGCGGGCCACGGCGAATAGACTGAGAGGGGAATGCAGCGCGCTGTTGGAAGGGCCGCGGGTCAGGGCTTCGTAGCCGAGAATGCGCCGATCCGATAGCGACACAATCGGTTGGAACAGGCTGTGCAAGTCGCCGTGAGTCAGGATCGAACTCAGAGCGCCCAGCTGTTCAGTCACGGTCATGGCAATCTCGGGGCAAGAAAAAGGGGCTCGACGCTTGTGGCGTCGAGCCCCGCTATTTCACGACAGCTTCATGACTATTTGATGACGATTTGCCATCATTTCGTCACATTTCATGCTGTTTTACTTTTTCGCCACCGAACCGCTCAGGCCCAGGTAGTCGAGCAAGATGCGCCCGGTTTCAGCCAGGTAAGCGTCATCCTCGGGTTTGGTCTTGTCGTCGTCCGAAGGCAGCGCGTCTTCGTCTTCTTTCTTCAGCTCTTTCAGCGGCTCTTCGCCTTTGGCTTTGCGACGCACGTTCTCCATCGCCAGCTGCTGGCTCTCGATGTCGGCGTGTTGCTTGCGGCGCTCGGCTTCATTGAGGCTGACGGTCTTTTCACTCATCAGCTTCTTCGCCAGCGCGAGTTTTTCTTCGATGAAGACAAACTCGGCGTCCTTGGCAGAACGCACGTCATGGCGCGATTGCAGTTGGGCGAGGAACGGTTTGAACGGGTCCACCGCCGGCTTGATCGCCGGCTTGATGGTGTCGTAGGTCATCGCTTCAGGCAGTGCGCTTTCGCCGATTTCCTTGGTATCGATGATCGACGGGTAGCCGATGTCCGGCAGTACGCCCTGGTGCTGGGTGCTCTGACCAGAAACCCGATAGAACTTCGCCAGAGTCAATTTCAGCTCGCCATGGTTCAACGGCTGAATGGTCTGCACGGTGCCTTTACCGAAGGTCTGGCCGCCGATGATCAGCGCGCGGTGATAATCCTGCATGGCACCGGCGAAAATCTCCGAAGCCGAGGCCGAGAGGCGGTTGACCAGCAGCGCCATCGGGCCTTTGTAGAACGCACCGCTGTTCTCGTCTTCCAGCACATCGACCTTGCCGTCGGCGTTACGCACCAGAACCGTCGGGCCTTTGTCGATGAACAGACTGGTCAGCTCGGTGGCTTCCTGCAACGAACCACCGCCGTTGTTACGCAGATCGATCACCACGCCGTCGACTTTCTCCGACTGAAGTTCGGTCAGCAGCTTTTTGACGTCGCGGGTCGTGCTCTTGTACTCGGGATCGCCGGCGCGGTAGGCCTTGAAGTCCAGGTAGAAAGCAGGGATCTCGATGACGCCCAGTTTGTAATCCTTGCCGTCCTGATTCAGGTGCAGGATCGACTTCTTCGCCGCTTGCTCTTCGAGCTTCACCGCTTCGCGGGTGATCGAAACGATTTTGGTGGTCTGGTCGCTCGGCGCATTGCTGGCCGGGACGATTTCCAGACGCACGACCGAACCCTTCGGACCGCGAATCAGTTTGACCACTTCATCCAGACGCCAGCCGATCACGTCGACCATCTCTTTGTCGCCCTGGGCGACGCCGATGATCTTGTCGGCGGTCGCCACTTGCTTGGTCTTGGCGGCGGGGCCGGCCGGCACTAGGCGGACGATCTTGACGTTGTCGTTGTCGCTCTGCAGGACAGCGCCGATCCCTTCCAGGGAAAGGCTCATATTGATGTCGAAGTTTTCCGCGCTGTCAGGTGACAGGTAGTTGGTGTGCGGATCGTAGGACATCGCGAAGGTGTTCAGGTAGGCCTGGAACACGTCCTCGCTGCGGGTCTGGCCCAGACGCGCGAGTTGGTTCTTGTAGCGCTTGGTCAGGGTTTCCTGGATCTTCGCCGGGTCTTTGCCGGCAATCTTCAGGCGCAGAACCTCGTCCTTGACGCGCTTGCGCCAGAGGTCGTCGAGTTCGGCTTCGCTCTTGGCCCAAGGGGCGTCCTTGCGATCAACCAGCAAGGTTTCCTGAGTGTTCAGGTCGATTTTGTCGACGCCCTTGCTCAGCTGCGCCAGAGCGAAATCCAGACGCGACTTGATGCGGTCCAGATAACGTTTGTAGATGGTAAAGCCCGGGGCCAGGTCGCCGCTCTTGAGGAAGTCGTCGAACTGGAAACGCCACTTGTCGAACTCGGCGATGTCGCTGGCCAGGAAATAGCTGCGCGCAGGATCGAGGAGTTTCAGGTAGCTCTGATAGATGATTTCCGAGCGCTTGTCGTCCAGCGGCGGCTTGCTGTAATGGTGGCGCTTGAGCAGCTCCACGACATTCAGACTGGCGATGACTTCATCGCGATCAGGTTGAAGATTATCCCAGCTGTTGGCGGCGAACGAACTGGCCGACATTGGCAGGACAGTCAGGCCAATGAGTAATGCAAGGGTGGTGCTGGGTAAAAAATGCTTCATGCTGATTCGACGCGGGGACAATTGATAACGCATATTAGGCCGTCTTTGGAGGTCGCCGGTTCGGTCAGAACACGGTCGCATAATGCAAAAAGCCCAGTGGCCGTGAGGCACATCGGGCTCAGTCAAGACTCACTATGGAGGCACCGTGAAAGCATTGCAAGGCGTTGAAGGTCGTGTGGAATGGCTTGAAGAGCCATCGCCGACTCTGGATGTAGGACAAGTCCGCATCAGGGTCGCAGCGGCCGGACTCAATCGTGCCGATTTGCTGCAACGCTCGGGGCATTACCCGCCACCGCCGGGTGTCACGGAAATCCTCGGGATGGAATGTTCAGGGGTAATTGCCGAGGTTGGCGCGGGCACCGCCTGGGAAGTGGGCGACCGCGTGTGCGCGCTGGTTGCAGGCGGGGCGATGGCCGAAGAAGTGGTGGTCGACGCCCGTCATGTACTGCCGGTGCCCGAAGGGATTTCGCTGCACGAAGCGGCGGCCATTCCCGAGGTGTACGCCACGGCCTGGCTGAACCTGTTCCAGCTGGCCGGTCTTCAGCCCGGCGAAAAAGTGTTGCTGCACGCCGGGGCAAGTGGTGTTGGTTCAGCTGCCATTCAGCTTTGCAAGGCTTTCGGCAACCCGGTCTGGGTCACCGTGGGCTCGGCGGAGCGACTGGCGTATTGCGAATCGCTGGGCGCCCAGGGCGGCGTGCTGCGCAACGAGAACCTCGATGCACTGAACGACTTCGCGCCGTTTAACGTCATTCTTGATCCGGTGGGCGCCAACTACGCGGCGCTGAATCTGAAGGTACTCGGCCTTGACGGTCGTCTGGTGCTGATCGGGCTGATGGGCGGAAGCAAGTCCGAGCTGGATTTCGCCAGGCTGCTGGGCAAGCGCATCCATATCCTCGGCTCGACCCTGCGCAGCCGCGACGACCAGTTCAAGGCTGACCTGCTCAGCGACCTGGGCCAGCACGTCATGCCGCTGTTCACCGAAGGCCGCCTGAAGCCACAACTGGCGCGCAGCTTTCCGATCAGCGAAGCGGAAGCGGCCTACGCGGAGCTGGCGACTAATCAGGTGTCGGGCAAGGTCGTGCTGGTGATCGACGACAGTCTGGTCTGACCCTGCTTTTGCCCTTTTGCTGTTCGCTATAGCCGTGCATCGTCAACCGACCGGCGGTGGCCCGAACTGTCATTTCTGACAGTAGTCAACCGGGTCCATTCGGTTCTCAATAAAGCCTTGTTGCGTTGCCTGGTCGGCGAGTGTCGGCTGAGAACGCTTCATCGGACTAGGTGAGGACGGGATGGCCAGGGATCGGAAAGCACAGTCGGTAACGCGGCGAACAGGCGAAGTATCAAGGGCACTGCTGGCCATGCCTCACGTGCCGGCAATCATTGATCCAGACGATCCTGATGGCCTGGTTTCCACAGGAACCCAGAACAATGGTCTCGAAGTGCTGGTACCGCTTTGGCCGCTTACGGCCGCGGCGGGGGATACCGACCGGCTGGACCTGTTCTGGAGCGGTGAGAGCAGTGATACACCTGTGGCCACTGCGGATTTTCCAGGACCGGTCGATCCTGCAAGGTTTCCTTTCTCCCTGACGGTGGATAAAAACAGTCTGCAGTCGGACGGCCAGTACCAGGTCTGGTACACGGTCACCACTGACGCGAATGACACTGCGCCTTCAGAGCGCCGCACCGTCACCCTCGACACCCGCCCGCCGAGCTATAACCAGCAATTGATGCCGTTGTTGTTACCTAATGATCTGGTGGGCGGGGTGATCAACGAAGCGTACCTGGCCAGTCATGGTGATCAGGTCGAGCTGCGTCTGCCGAGCCCTGTGTATCTAGACGCGAAAGACGGCGACGTGGTTGATCTTTACTGGTCGCAGAACAACCCGCCAACGACATCGGTTGTCGCCAGTGTGACGGTGACCCAGGCGCAGATCGACGCGGCCGATATCCGCGTCCGCCTGCCCGGCGGCGCCGTGCGTGCGCCTGATCGGGATGGCGTTTTTTATGCGACGTACAAAGTGCGGTACCGGGCCGGTAACGAGACCGACTCGTTTTCTCGCGAAACCCCTGCCACCGTCGCACTCAAGCCATTGCCAGGGGGCGATTTGCCTGAACCGCAGTTCCCGGGGGCCGATATCTACGGCTACATCAACTGCTCCCACGAGCCCTGGAACGGGATTGTGGTGCGCATCGAGTTCGTTCGTAACCTGTTCGAGTACCAGGACCAGATCACCCTGTACTGGCAGGGCTATCGCAGGTTGAACGGCGTGGATCCGATTGCAGGTACCGAAGGTGTGTTTGCCCGGACGGTCACCGCGCAGAACCTGACTGACGGTTATCTGGACGTCGTGGTCGAGCCTTTCATTCCCCATATCAAACCCATCATTGAAGGGTCGGCGTTGGCCTCTTACCGATTGACGAAAGTCAGCGGGCAGTCGGGTGCGTCCTATGAGGGGTTGGTGAAGATCAGTCGCAAATTGCCCAGCGGAGAGATTTGCGGCCCTGGGATGGAGGCCCTGCGGTCTGGGTCGTCCATCGCGGGCGGATGCAAGGCCTGTCGCAAATTCAGTCGATTCATCGCCCGCGTGTTGCAGAGGCTCGGGCGTGGTGGCGAAGGGCAGTAACCCTGGAAACCCAGGACGCGCCAGGCGGGATAGGCGCGAGTCAATTCAAGGAGAAAAGACATGAGCAAATTATCAAGCAAACAGACCCGAGTGCTTGCCAGTGCACTGGCGCGAAATGTCAGCCAGCAGAAGCAAGCCATCAAAAAAGGCCGGTCTGGAAGGGCGAACTTGAGGCCGCCGATTGCGCCGGTCTGGTGGGACGGCGATCCTGTCTTCGCAGGCTTGGTGCCTCGTGATGAGCAGGAAGTGGACATGACTATCATGATCCCCCAGTGGCCCGGAAGCGCAGGATCGGGCGAGACCGACACGCTTCAATTCCAGTGGAAACCGCTCTTCGCGGGTGACTGGCAGGATGCCCAAGCCGAGATAAAGATTCCAGGTCCGTTGGACTCCAACGACTTCCCGATGGCACTGATGCTGGATAAATCCAACTTTGCTGTCGAAGGCACCTTCGAGTTGTGCTACACCGTGACAAACGAGGCTTCCAACCCGTCAACATCGGATACCACCAGCTTCATTATCGACAAGACGCCACCCAACAATAATCAGTCTCCAGCGGCGCCGACGTTCCTGGACGCTGCCATCGTCAATAACGGCATCACACAGGAATACCTGAGTCAACACGCCGATGTGGTTCTGGTCATCCCCATTTATCAATACGAGAAGCCGGGCGATACCCTGGAGATTTACATTCATGAAGTCGGGACGAGCCCGACCGCGCCGGTATTTTCCGGGCCGATTGATTCGAATCGGCAGATCAAGATCCCGGCTGCTGTCTTCTCGGGTCTGAGGGATGGCCTGATTTACGTATCCTTCCGACTGGTCGACAAGGTTGGAAACAAGGGCGGTCACTCGGATAACACGACAGTCGGCCTCTTTCTCAATCCACTTCCGGTTGTTCCACTGGACGCACCCCGCGTGCCCAGGATCGCGGATGACGGCGTTCTGCAACTTGTCGACATTGATCGAGCGAATACAGGGCTGGTTGAAATTGACCCGTACGCGAACGCGCTTGAAGGCGACCGTATAGTACTCACTTGGGGTACTGCGCAGCTTCCGGTCACTCACAACATCACGGATCCATTTGCGACAAGCTTTCTGAGTGTTCCCTACGAAACCATATTGAAGCCTGCCTATGGCGCGGCGACCACGGTGCTGCCGACCCAGGTGAGCTACGTCGTCGAGCGTGGCGACAAGTCGTTCGCCTCGGACGCCGCCACCATCAATGTGGATTTCTTCGTCCCTGGGCCCGTGAACCCGGACCGGCCGGATCCGGTAAACAGCAACCTGCCAAGAGTAACGGTTCGTGGCTCGACCTCAACAGTTGATAACGTGCTGACGGAAGACGACGTCGGCGACCCTGTCACGGTAAAGCTCAAGCTGTACGATCCTGTAGGCACGGGCGAGGAGATGGTCCTGTATTGGGGTAGCGTCACGGCAGAGGTCGGCAGGCTCAGCCCTGTAACGGGGTCGGCGGGTGATGACTATGAGTTCACTCTGGACTGGGACACGATCAAAGACCTGCCAAGCAGCACAGCGCTGCCGGTGTCCTATACCGTTGGGCGCATCAATCCCCCTGGCAATGTCGAGTCCTGCGTGCCGACTCTGGTAGATGTCAGCGCAGCCCTACCGATCAAACTCGCCAATCCCGAATTTCCCGAAGCGGCCACGGCGACGGACGGAAGTGACATTCTCAACTGCGGTACGCACGTGGGCCCTGACCAGTTGGTTAGCGTACGTATTCCTGGCAACGCCGGTATGTTGCAGGGCGGGGAGACTCTTGAGTTCACGTGGCAGTGCTACACCGACAAAGCGGGGACAGCCCCGGTAAACGCGCCGCTCAAATGGGAGAGAAAAATCATTGCAGCCGAGGCTTCCAACGGTTTCGAATTCCTGCAAGGGCCGTTTGAAGATTTCATCCTGCCAACGGGCCTGAACGGGTCGATCAAGCTGACGTATGTGTCTGATACCACACCGCCGATGCAGGGTGAGACGCTGATCAGAGCAACGGGTGAAAACCCGGCGGGCGTGTGTCCGCCCAATAGTCGTCGACGCAGAGCGGGTGGGTGCGGCTGTTAATGGAGCAGGTTCGACGACAGAATGAATAAGTAAAATTTCGGGTTGAGACGAAAAAAACAAGGCCGTACTAAACGGCCTTGTTTTTTTAGTCCTATTGCCGCAGTTGGCGATAAGAGGCAGGACCGAGCGGCTGTAGGAAACTACGCTCAGTACGTTAGGAAACGTCCTACATTGATAATGATTTGAAGAATGTAGTCTTCGCGCCTCTGTCCTGCGGAGCTTTTCTGTACTCCGTGGGAATGGCGATATTCCCAAGGAGCTGGACATGGCTAAGTCGCGTTACACACCCTCCCGTTATTTCAACCCCACAACCTTTATTTCTCTCGCGCTGTGCATCAGCACCGCCGCCCAGGGGCGTGCGTTGGCCCCTGGAGAATCTGTTGTGGTTGACCAGGGCGCCACCCCGGAAGCCTGGTCGTTGGCGACCGGTTCCTCGCTGACGGTGAACAGCGGCGCCCAAGCCCTCAGGATCTCTGGAGGCGGCGCAGGCACCGTGGTCAATCTGAACGAGGGAAGCTCAGCGACAGCGATCAACTTCAGCGCGCCGGGCGCCGTGGCGAACGTCAATGGTGCCAGCGTCAATGCCAGCGGCACTTTAACCGCTTTGACGCTCACCGGCGGCCAGGCGGTCCTGACGAACGCCACCATTAGCAGCGAGACCGGCCTGGGTCTCAACGGCGTACAGGAACAGGGCGGCTCTGGCAGCGCGTTCCAGATCAATGGCGGTGCCATCAGCGGTGGCGCGGGTGGCGCAACGCTTGCCTCTCGCAGCAGGCTGGACGCGACGGGCGCCGTCATCACCGGCACCGGGGCAAGCAGCTACGGGGTTCGCGGTTTCGGCTCGGACATTTCCCTGCGCGGCAGCACTGTCACCGGCGGCTTGAACGGCATCGTCTATCGAGTGGATACGGCCAATGTGCGCCAGGGGACGGCCGATATCGAGGGTTCACACATAGAAGGCACCAATGGTGCCGCGATTCTGGTCAATGGCCAGGGCGGCGGTCTGGTCGCCAACCTGAATCTGCTCAATGGCACAACCCTCACAGGTGGCAACGGCAACGCGCTGGAAATTACCAACGCGGCGACGGCGAACGTCCTGCTGCAGAACAGTGAAGTGACCGGTAACTTCGCCCTCTCCAACGGCAGCATTGCCAACTTGACCTTTGAGCAGGGCCGGTTGATCGGTGACGTTACGGCGGATGCCACCAGCAGCGGCACTCTGGCGCTGAACAATGGCTCGGCGCTGACCGGCAATGTCACCGGCATTGACACGGTCGGTCTGAATGCGAGTTCCATTACCGGGAACGTGACCTCGGCCAGCAACGCGGGTGCGGTTTCGCTGGCTAATGGCTCAGTGCTTGAAGGGAATGTGACCAGTGACACGGTCAGTATGAATGCCAGCCAGATGAAGGGCGACATCACTTCGATGGGCAACGCCGGCGTCGTCACCTTGGCCGGCGGCTCGTTGCTGCAAGGTGACATCAGCAGCGATAACGTCAGCCTGGATGGCAGTTCGATGATCGGCGACATCACCTCGATCAGCAGTGCAGGGATCGTATCTCTGGTCGGCAATTCGGCGCTGGAGGGCAATATCAGCAGCGACAACGTGAGCCTTAATGCCAGTTCTATCGTCGGTAACGTCACGTCGACCAGCGGGGCAGGTGTTCTGAGGTTGCTGGGCGGCTCAACGCTGAAAGGCGATGTGACCAGCAATAATGTCAGCCTGGATGCCAGCTCGATGTCCGGCGATATCACCTCCAGTGCCGGCGTTGTTTCGCTGGCCAACAACTCGGTGTTCACCGGCAACCTGGTCAATGTCGATAGCGCCACCCTCGCAGGGTCTTCCACCTGGGACATGGTGGGCACCAATACCCTCAACTCCCTTGCGGTGAATGACAGCACGGTGAGGTTTGGTGCGCCCAACGCGTTTTACCAGCTCAACGTTGGCACGTTGTCCGGCAACGGCACGTTCGTTATGGACGCGGACTACCTCACCAATGAGCACGACCTGCTCAACGTCACCGGCACCGCAACGGGCAGCCATACCTTGCTGATCGCAGGTTCCGGCGTCGACCCGACGTCACCGCAGCCCTTGACTGTCGTGCAGACTGGGGGCGGTAACGCGACGTTTGCCCTGGCGGGTGATCGGGCCGTTGACGTAGGGACCTATTCCTATCAACTGGCGTCGACAAGCAACGGCGCAGGTGGAACCGACTGGTTTCTGGATCCGAGTACAGCAACGATCAGTCCTGGCACGCGCTCGGTGCTGGCGCTGTTCAACACCGCGCCGACGGTCTGGTACGGCGAGCTGACTTCGCTGCGCAGCCGGATGGGCGAATTGCGATTCAATGGTGGGAAAGCCGGTGGATGGGTGCGCACCTACGGCAATAAATACAACGTCGATGAAGCGTCGGGTGTCGGTTATCGGCAGACGCAGCAGGGCCTGTCGCTGGGTGCCGATGCACCGCTGCCGGTGGGCGACGGGCAGTGGCTGGTGGGTGTGCTGGCCGGGCACAGCAAGTCCGATCTTGATCTGAGTCGCGGTACCTCAGGCACTGTCAACAGTTATTACGCTGGTGTTTACACGACCTGGATGGACCAGGCCAGCGGCTACTATTTTGACGGTGTGTTGAAGTTCAACCGCCTCCGCAACGACTCGAAGGTCAGCATCAGCGATGGCACCCGTGCCAAGGGCGATTATGACAATTCGGGTGCAGGTGGCTCGGTTGAGTTGGGTCGGCATATCAAACTCAGTGACGGCTATTTCATCGAACCCTACAGCCAGTTGTCCGCCGTGGTGATTCAGGGCAAGGATTACCAGTTGAACAACGACATGCGTGCCGAAGGTGATCGCACCCGTTCGTTGCTGGGCAAGGTCGGTGTCACGGCCGGGCGTAATTTCACCATGGACAGCGGTAGCGTGGTTCAGCCGTATGTGCGGGTGGCGGGCGTGCACGAGTTTGCGAAGAACAACGAAGTTCAGGTGAACAACAACGTGTTTAACAACGACTTGTCCGGCTCGCGAGGCGAGTTGGGGGCGGGTGTTGCCGTGGCGTTTTCCGACAGCCTGCAGCTGCACGCTGATTTCGATTACTCCAATGGTGACAATATCGAGCAGCCATTCGGGGCGAATGTGGGGTTGCGGTATAGCTGGTAATTCTCCAGGATCGACGTGTCGTGGTTTTCGCGATACGTCGATCCTGTCTTTTTTTTAGATGGCGTTGCAGTTAGCGTAATGGCCGAGCCCAATCGGACCAGCGGCCTCTTGTCCGGTCCTCAGATTTTTCATCGAGTTTCGATTCAATCCTACCGAGTCAGTCGACCATGAGTACATCCGATCCGGACTCTGCGGAAACCGAAGGTAGCCGTATTGGTCATAGATCGCCTGCAGCTCGCTCATGTTCGGTAGTCGCTTACCGTTTGCTGCGGCATCTTTCTTCGCCTGCGAGTAGGTGGAGTTGCTTAAGGTGTAAACAACCACCACGCCTGACACGTTGACCGTGTAACTGCCTGATTGGTTGGCGCTATCGCGAACGGTGATCGTTGCGCTGCCGTTAGTGACTGAGTAGACCTTGCCATCGCTGCCTACCCGGGCAATTGCCGGGTTGCTGGAGGTATAAGAGTAAGGGGCAGCGCCGCTGCTCGGTACTCTCACAGCTGTCGTACCGGTTGGCCACGTTTGCGGATCTACTGAAAGGTCTGAATTGGACCTGTATAGCCTGCCATTCAGCGAAACAGGCGATGTATCCAGGACAAAATCCGGTATCGGTGACACCACGTTGAAATCGCGAGTCCCCGATGAAGGATTGTCGGCATATTTCCCGACAGCCTTGATGCTGTGGGAACCGAGGGCAACTCCTACAGACAGGCTCCAGGCGCCGCCACCCCCCGCCGTTGTGGTGCCTTTGGACGCGTTCTTGTCGAAGACTTCTACCTGCGCGTTGGCCACTGCCGTGCCCGACGCCGTTACCGTGGTTTCAGTCGTGGTGCTTCCCTGGCTGATCTCCCCTCGGGAGTCGCGCACACTGAGCGTGGGCGCCGTGGCAGCCTGGACGTTTAACGTCCACGGTGAGGACACCGGATTATTCGCGTACAACGCTCTGGCGGTCAGGCTATGGGCGCCGACCGACAGGCCACTCACTGACCGCGACCAGTCGCCACTGGTGTTCACGCTGGCAGTGCCTTTGGACGAGCCGCTGTCGAACACCTCTACGGTTTGACCGACTGAGGCTTTGCCCGAGGCGGTGACCGTATTGGCGTAGGTCGAGCCGCCATTGGTTACGGGGTTACCCTGTGGATCCTCCACCCTGGTGATGGTGGGAGTGACCACTGCGGTCACGGTGAATTTACGCACCGCGGATTCCGGATTGCTCCCGTAGTTGGCCCTGACTTTCATGTCATGCCGCGCCACGCTCAGGCCTGTAAGCGTCAGTGTCCATTGCCCGCCTGCGTCGGCCGTTACCTTTTGCCGAGACGCAGCGCCATCAAAGATCTCCACCTCAAGACCTGCACTGGCGGTGCCGGTCAGAGCCACGCCGGTATCCACAGTGAAACCATCAGGCTGAATCTCGGCGCCTTGCATGTCCCGGATGTGAGTGATGGTCGGCGCTACGGCTGCAGCGATGTTCACCGTCCAGACATCGGACTCAGGCTGTGTGCCATACAGCGCTTTGGCCTTGAACGCGTGCGACGCCACGCTCAGTGCTGAAACGGTCAGAGACCATTCGCCCGATCCATTTGTGTTGGCAGTGCCTTTTGATACGCCTTTGTCAAACAGTTCGATCTGCCGATCGGGGCTCGCCTTGCCCGATATCGTCAGGCTGGTGTCTACGGTTGTCCCGCCATTGCTGACCGGTCCTCGTGAGTCCAGAACCTGGTTGATAACAGGCTTCACGTTGGCCAGCACTTCAAGGCGCCTTGGCGAAGAGACCAGGCCGCTGCCATCAAGCGCGTTGGCGGTAAGGCTGTAGCTTTTCACAGTCAGCCCTTGCAGGTTTCCGCTCCAGGCCCCGCTGCTGTTGGATTTGACCGTCGTCAGCCGCGTGGTGCTGTCGAGAATTTCCAGCTCGGTTTCGAGGGTGGAGGTGCCACTGATGCTTAAAGCGGTATCGAATGTGGTCCCTCCGTCAGCCACCTCACCTTTGCCGTCTTTGATACTGGCGATTTGCGGCTTGATCCAGTCATGGTGCAGCTTGAAGGCGTACACCACCCGTGGAAAAGGCACTACGCCGCTTTCACTGGCGATACCGTCAAAGGCAACGTTGCAGATCACTGTCAGGCGCGTGTCCTGGCCAAGCTTTTCCAGTTCAGTGCGCGGCAGGGTGACGGACAGGCCGTCAGAGGCTTGAGCGCTGGTGAGCACGGCGCCGTCCAGTAGCGTGATCGCGTACAGGCCGCCGCTGCCGGTTTCGCCCTCAAGCCGCAGCCAGACTCGCTGGCCCGCAGCGCTGAAGGGCCATTTGGCGACCGTGGTGGTGGCGTTGCCGGTGAACGTCGCCAGGTTTAGCGTCAACGTCTGGCTGTCGGCCTGGTTAATGGCCGGGTGCGGCAGGTCCTTGTCAGGGTTGCCGAAGGGCAGTATGGGCAATCGCAATACATCGGACGGCTTCTCTGCGGTGTAGCGTTTGACGCGATAGGACACGCTGACTTCGCGGCCAATATTCGCCCCGACCACCGCTGCGGAGACCGAGAACTCAACCAGCCCGCTGTCGCTCCCGGGCTTTTCCTGATCAGCAGGCGTGCCAGCGCCCGGGCTGCCCAGCCAGAGATGTGTGAGAAGGTCTTGTGCCTCCATGCTGGCGTAACGTACTTGTATGGTGGCGCCGTTCAGCGCTGCCATCGGGTCGAGGGCGCCATCGTCGCCCGCTTCGAGCACGGTAGGCGCGGGGAGTTCGCCGATGAGCTTGCCGATCACCAGATTCAGTGTTGCCGAGAACTCAAACAGGCCGGTGGCGCCGCGCTTGAGTGTGTACAGGACCCTCACTTCGTTATTGATATTGGGCTCGATCAGTGCCCTGGCAATGGAGAAGTCCAGCGGTTTGCCGGCAGTGCCTGTCGTGATGGGAAACGAATCCGTGCCGCTGCCTTCCTCGGAGATGCCTTTCCAGTACCAGGTGATGGTGTCCCCAGCCCGGGTGCCGTCGTACGCGATGCGAAGGGTAGCGCTGTCGGGGTACTGTTCAGGGTCCAGCACGCCGTCGGGGGCCTCCACGATCGTGGGGGCGGGGAGCCGCGCAGCGTGCTGGCCGACCTTGACCAGCAGATGTTCGGAACGGCGTGTATCGGCGCTCAGCCAGCCGTCGTTGCTCACGGAATAGCTGACATCAAGGCTGCCATTATTGAGGATGCTGATGTGTTCGCCCATCACCGGGAAATATACCCGCTCGAGACCGCCGGCCTCATTGCCGGTAACGTTATGAGTGTCCTCATGCAGGTAGGTCGAGCCGTTCGATTGGGTCCCCAGCCATTTCAACACGATGAAGTCGCCGATCTCCATCCCGTAATTCGGGATCTCGACATGGGCCCGCTCTTCATCAGGCGCCAGGGTGTCGCCAATCAGCTCGATAATGTTCGGCGCCGGCAGCGGCACCTGGCCGACGATGCTGACGGTCGCTCGTTTCGAAGACAACCACGGCGCGCCGTTAATTTTTTTCAACACGTAGGTAGCCCGCCCTTTACCGCCCAGGAGGGCGCGGATGTGCACATTGGGTACGTTAACTTGATGGATCTCAGAGAGGTTGTCGACGGTGAACGAGTAGGTGAACGCCGGTTGCTCGATGGCAGGATCGTCGTCGCGCCATGTCATTTCCACGACATCCTCCAGCGAGAAGTTCTCCCCGGTTACTTTGATGTAAACAGGCACGCTGTCGCTTCCCAGATCCTCCAGATCGATAGTGGGCGTGCCATTGCCGATGATCGGCGCTTCCAGCCGCCAAGCGCCTGCTTCTACCCAAACGATGGTCTGCATTGAACGAGGCGTAGCGAAGTTATAGACCTCGTCATACACCTCATAGTCAACGAGCAGGTTTTCGCTGTCACCGGCCGCCAGAATCGTCGCCTGGTCGACAGGAATTTCGATGGGGTCGTCACCGGCCGCTTCGCCTTCGCTGACCAGATGCGCGATGACGACGTCACCCCATGCCAGGCTAATAGTGTCCCGGGCCATGCGATCGGGGTAAGTCTCGATAACCAGCGGGAAGCCGCGTTGCGCCCACGCCGCATCCACGCCGTTTTCGACAATGTCAGCGGGTAGCACGGGCGCTTTGAGTTCAGAGTGTCCTGGCAATGCAGGATGACGGTCAAAACCGCCGGGCGCTTGAAGCTTGACCTTGATCCGCAGGGCGCCCGAATCGTCTGATCGGCCAGTGTCGGCGTGGGTCAGGCGATAAAACACTTTTTCGACCCAGCCATCCTTGATGTATTCGCCCGAGACCGTCAGAACGATGCGCTCATTTATGTCCTCTGGCAGTACGTCATAGATCGCGACAGGATCGGTGTCCCAGTAGACATCCAGGTGGTCGTTCTCACGCATTCCCTGCCAAGGGTCGATCGCGATCAGGACAAAGTCCTGACAGCCAATATCGGCGTTGATGCCACCGTCTCCGCCTTCTACCGGCGTGATCATCCCGCCGATCAATAGCGGCCGCAGCGCAGCTGCCTTGTAGCTCCGGTCAAGGGGTGGAAAGAGTGTGCGTAGTCTGCGTCTCATGACAAGCTCCTTGCTGAAATGATCCCTGTGTAGCGTGTGGTTTTTTCAAGAACCGGTTGGAAGCTTTCAAACAGGCTGAACATCGCGACAGGCGGAGGACGGCACCTGCGCTGCCCGCCGCACTGTTCGTCCCCAGGGCCAGCCCGATTGCCGGCCGGCAAGTTAATCGGACATCAATACCCATGCTGGCGCTGGTCAGCCTCACAGGCGTTCGATTGCTTCGCTGTCCGATCGACACCGCGAAGCATCTGATCGATCAACTCTTCATTCTTCTGCGGCGGTACCGTTCAAGGTCACGCTGTCAGCGGCCGTGGATCCGCCGTTGGCGATGGTGTTGCCTGCGGAGTCTTTGACGCTGATGATGGCCGGACGGGGTGAGATGGGACTGGTCTCAAAGGTACCGTACAAGGTCACGCTGGTATCGGAAGTGGAGCCCCCATTGGGTATCAACTGGCCCTTGGAGTCTGTAACGCGGGTGATGACGGGGCGGGCTGTGTCGGCCACGGCGAAGTTGTATACCGCTGACTGCGGACTGGAGGTGTACTGGGCCACCGCTTCGATTCTGTGCTCTGCCACTGCCAGATCGCTCAGCGTCGTTTCCCATTTGCCGTCCGCGCTTATCTTGACCTCAGCTACGAAGGTCTGCCCATCCAGGATCCGCAGCGTTTGATCTGCAGCGGCTGTACCCGTGAGGGTCACTGTCTTATCCGCGGTTGACCCGCCTTCCGGGATCTCGATGCCTGCGGAATCTTTGACGCTGGTGAAGACGGGTGGGTCGAGCGCCACTGGCTCGCCCACGCTGAATTCAAGAGCATCCGAGTTGCTTGTATCGCCATTCGCACGAACGACTTTGTACGAGGCGACTACTTTGCCCCCTTCGTTGCCTTTAACCAGATCGTCCTTGATGGGAAAGACAACCTCCTTGTCTTTGTTGAATTTGGTCACAGGGAGGTCATTGACATATTTGCCCGTGATGCTGCCATCCCATGTGATGTGGATCTGGTCGCCGATAGCCATCCCTGTGTACGGCACCACTTTTAGTGTTGTGTCTGGGTGATCAGGGGGGAGGGCGTTATCTACAACGCCGTCGACAATAGGCGCTGCCAATTCGGCGCGTGCCTCACCGACGTTCAGTGGGCCGGTGTGGGCGGATTCACGTTCCAGCGTGACACCGTCCACGTCTTTGGCCAGAACGTAAAACAGATCAACAGTCCCCCCTTCAATTTCCTTCAGATGCTTGCCTGGTACGGCGAAGATGATGGGCTCTCGGTCGATCGTGTCGTTAGTAGAGACGAAGTGGGGCTCCAGTTCTGGATCGTAGGGACGGTTGTCGGGGTAAGTCCCAACCCAGCGAAGCATGACCACATCCCCTTTCTGGAAGGCATCGTCCCATAGCACTTTGACGTGTGCGGTCGCGAGCTCAGGGTCAAGAGCACCCCCTTGCTCTTCCTCGACGATCGGCGCGGCAAGCCTGACCGGTTCGCCGATGATGCTGATGAATTCGCCTTTGGATCTCAGCCTTTCTTCGGCGCTCTGGTGCTCGACTTCATAGCTGAACACCGCCTGTGTCTTGGCAAGTAATCGAATGCGGTCATTGGGTACGGAGATTTCAAGGACTTGGGGCAGATTATCCACCACATCGGGCTCTGCGGCGGTCCAGCTCACTTCAATTCCTTCTGTTGTAGTGCCGACCATCTTGGCCCAAATCTTGTCTCCGACCTCGAGTTTTCCCCCAACCGGTACCCACAGCTGCAAAGTGGCGTCTTTGCCGTTTAGGGTCTCAAGATCCAGTTGTCTGTTGCGGGCCTCTTTGACGATGGGCGCGTCGAACCGGGCGTTTCCGGTGTCCACCGTGACGAGCACTTCAGCGCTCCAGTCCGAGGAGGGGTTCTGGACGACGTCGTAGACCATAAACGCGACCGCAAGGCTGTTCGCCCCCGAGTCGCCAGCTTTCAGGATGGTGTCCTTGTCAACGGTGATTTCCAGCGAGCTGCCGACTTCATCCTCCTTAACGTAATGATCAACAAAGATGCCACCCCATGACAATTTGATGTGGTCCCACAGGGCCATTTCGGGATAGGGGGCGATAGTGACGATAACCCCAGCTTCCGCTTCGTCAGGGCCGACACCGTTCTGCAATATTTCTTCTGGCAGCGTATGGACCAGCTCGGAGTGGCCTTGGTCGGTGCCGTCTTTATCGGGGCCTCCCGGTGGCGTGAGTTTGACGTAAATGTTCATTTTGGCCGACGCCTCGGGCTGCTGACCGAAGCGCGTAACCTTGTAGGACACGGCCTGAGAGCCTGCAGCCAGACGCTCATCCGCGATGAACAGGCTGAGTCGTTCACCGACCTGGCCGTCTGATCTGATCGTGTCGGTAGCCACTGTCAGATCTTCCAGAAGAAGGTTTACGCTGTCGCCTTTATTCATATCTGACCAAGCCGGTACGTGCACCTTCAACCCCTGTTCGTGCGTGGTCACCGCAGCGCCTTCGTTGACGCCCCAGACGTCAAGGTCAGGTAATGCCGGAGGGCTTGGAATCGGCCCATTGACTGCGTCGATCTCCGGCGGGATCAGTAATGCGCTGGCAGCCCGGGCGTTGTCGAGAAAGATGGGGTCTGCCGCCAGTTTGGCGACGGTCTGTGAAATATGGGCAGGGATGGGGAAGTATTGCGAGCGGGCTTTAATGGCCATGGTGTTGACTCCTGTCGGTTTATGCGCAGGAGTCATTTGGCGCTGCGGTGACCTCTCTGGCTACTGTCACAATTGACAGGTTTGGCGCCCGCTGGTCGGATGCGGGAAGACTGGCATCGGGTGACCTGCCGTAGGAGAGGGCTCAAGTCAGGGGCTCTACGTCATCTCCACGCGTGAATCGGCCATCCAGCCCTTTCCGCCGCTTCCCGCAACACCGGATCCGGATTCACCGCATGGGGGAAATCCACCTTCTGCAGCAACGGCAGATCATTGCGCGAATCCGAGTAGAAACTCGCCCCCTCAAGGTTCTCGCCTTCCTGATCCAGCCACGCCATCAAGCGGGTGATCTTGCCTTCGCGGTAGGTGAGCACGCCGCTGGTTTTGCCGGTGTAGACGCCGTGGGCGACTTCCAAGTCGATGGCCAGCACTTCATCAACGCCGATGCGTTCGGCAATCGGCTTGACCAGATGCACGCCCGACGCCGAGATGATCAGAATGCGATCCCCGGCCGCGCGGTGCTCGGCGATGGTTTTAGTGGCATCGCTGAAAATGATCGGCTCGATATAATCCTCGACCCACGGCCCCACCAGAAAATCCACTTCCTCCGGCGTGCGCCCGACCATCGGGTCCAGGCTGAACGCCATGTAGTCTTCCATGGCCAGTTCGCCCTTGCCGTAGGCTTCCATCAGTTCGTGGTCCTTCTTCATGAACCACTCAGGATCGACCCAGCCCAAACGCCCCATCTGCTCGCTCCACAGGCTTGAACAGTCACCGTGGATCAGGGTTTCGTCCAGATCGAAAATTGCTAAAGCCATTAAAGCTGTCCTCTCTTTTGATACTTGCGCAGTCCCCTTGTAGGAGCGCGCTTGCCCGCGAATGCGTTGGATCAAGCGGCATCCTGGGTGCTGACCCACCGCATTTCGCGGGCAAGCGCGCTCCTACAGGGTTGGCGTCGAATTCATGCCACCTCACACAACGCCGACGCTTCGATGTGCAGGGTGACGCGCTGGCCCTTCGGGTGCAAGTCGCTGGCCGAGCGGTTGAGCACGTCGACCACCAGTTCCACCCCCCGGGCTTCGACGCGATAGCGGATCACGTTGCCCAGCAGGCTGTGGCTGCGCACTTCGCCTTCCAGCGAACCGGTCAGGCTCAATTGGATGGCTTCCGGGCGAATCGCCACGCGACTGTTGATCGGCCGTTGCATCAAGCGGCTGGCGGCGTCGGCTTCCAGCAGGTTGTAGTTGCCGATGAAGCCGGCAGCGAAGGCATCGACCGGCGCGGTGTAGAGGGTTTCGGCGTCGCCGCTCTGCACGATCCGGCCCTGATTCATCAGGAAAATCCGGTCGGACATGGTCAGCGCTTCTTCCTGATCGTGGGTCACGAAAATCGTCGTCAGGCCCAGCTCCTGCTGAATGGCGCGGATCTGCTCGCGCAGGTGCTTGCGGATGCGCGCATCAAGGGCCGACAGCGGCTCATCAAGCAGCAGCAGGCGAGGGCGGGTCACCAGCGATCGCGCCAATGCCACACGCTGACATTGCCCGCCCGACATCTGATGCGGGTAGCGCGCGGCAAACTCGTTCAGCTCCACCAGCTTCAGCACCTCGGCCACCCGCTGCTTCATTTCATCGGCGCTGACTTTCTGCATGCGCAGGCCGAACGCGACGTTCTGCTCCACGTTCATGTTGGGGAACAGCGCATAGCTCTGGAACACCATGCCGATGCCGCGCTTTTGCGGCGATACCGGCACCAGGTCTTTGCCGTCGAGGAAGATACGGCCGCTGGTGACCGACGTCAGCCCGGCGATGCAGCGCAGCAGGGTGGACTTGCCGCAGCCGGACGGTCCGAGCAGGGTGACGAATTCGCCCTTGTGGATTTCGCAATTGATGTCGCTGAAGACCGCCGTGCTGCCGTAATTCTTCTGCAGGTTTTCGACACTGACGAAGCTCATATCAGTCTTTGTCCTTGTTCAGTCGGTTGGCCGCCCACGTCAGCAGCAGTACGAAAAGGAAGTAGGAAATCACCAGCGCGCTGTTGAAGTGGCCGCTGCTGTTGCGCATGTTGTTGAGGTAGACCTGCAGGGTTTCGTAGCGGGTGCCGACCAGCAGATTGGCGAACACGAACTCGCCGAACAGGAACGAGAACGACAGCAGCAGGGCGATCATCAGGCCCTTGCGCAGGTTCGGCAGCACCACCAGAAACGCGGCTTGAAAGGTATTGGCGCCGAGCAGCTGGGCCGCGTCCATCAGGTCCACCAGATTGATCGCTTGCAGATTATTGGTGATCGCCCGGTACATGAACGGCAGTGCCACGGTGAAGTAGCAGCCGATCAGGATCCACGGCGTACCGACCATCGCCAGCGGCCCCGAACCGTAGAGTTGCAAGAGGCCCACCGACGACACCACCGGCGGCACCGCGAAGGGCAGCAGGATGAGGATGTTCATCAGCGCGTCGAGCCTGGGGAAGTGGTAATGCACGACGAACAGCAGTGGCAGAATCAGCACCACCGACAGCGCCAGCGCGCCGACGCACACCAGTAGCGACTGGCCGAACGCGCGCAGGAAACGCGGATCGCTCCACAGTGCGACGTACCACTTGTAGGTCAGCCCGTCGGGCAGAATCGTCGCCGACCAACTGGTGGCGATGGAATACACAAAGGTGCCCAGCAGCGGCGCCAGCAGAATCAGAAACAGCAGGTACACCACGACGCGGTGGTAGAGCCCCGGCGGGCGGCGTTCAGCGCGAGACATGGTAGCTCCTCTTCAGCAGCCACTGATGCACGACCGTCACCAGCGTCATCATCCCCACCAGAATCATCGCCAGGGCGCTGGCCATGTTCGGGTCCAGCGTGATATCGCCCGCCACCATCGCCGCGATGCGGATCGGCAGCACGTTGAAATTGCCGGTGGTCAGTGCGTAGACCGTGGCGTAGGCACCCAGCGCGTTGGCCAGCAGGATCACGAAGGTGCCGAGCAGCGCCGGGGTCAGCACCGGAATGCCGATGTGCCGCCAGAAATCCCAACTGCTCGCACCCAGCAACGACGCCGACTCGCGCCAGTCTTCACGCAGCGCGTCGAAGGCCGGGTAGAGCAGCAGCACGCCCAAGGGGATCTGGAAGTAGGTGTACAAAATGATCAGGCCGGTTTTCGAGTACAGGTTGAAGTCATCGATGATCCCGGCCTGCTTGAGAATCAGCGTCAGTGCGCCGTTGAAACCGAGCAGGATGATGAAGGCGAACGCCAGCGGCACCCCGGAAAAGTTACTGGTCATGTTGGCGAACGCGCTAACGAAATCCCTCAGCCGCGACGGCACCTTGCGCAGGGAATAACTGCCGAGGATCGCGATGATGATGCCGATCAGGCTCGACCAGAAACTGATCTCCAGGCTGTACTGCATCGCCTGACGGTAGAAACGCGAGTTGAACGCTTTGATGAAGTTGTCGATGCCCCAGCCGGCGTCCGACTGCAGGCTGTTGATCGCCACCCAGGCCAGCGGCGCGATCTGAAACGCGATGAAGAACACCGCAAACGGCACAAGGCACAACAGCGCCAGCCATTTGCCGCGGCTTTGTGAATTCACTTGAGCACCTCTCTGCACACAGGTTTGTCGTGGGGCACACCGAGCAGCTCGCAGACGGTGCCGCAGATCTCGGTCTGTTTCGGCCGCGCATCGGCGTCGAGGCTGAAGGCGTCACCGAGCACGAACAGCGGGACGTCGCGTTCTTCCGGTAGCGCGCCGTTGTGGGAGCGGTCGTTGTTCATGCCGTGGTCAGCGGTCACCAGCACTTGATAGCCCGCATCGAGCCAGCGCTGCAGGTACTCGGCGAGGATGATGTCGGCGGAGCGTGCGCTGTTGCGGTACTGCGGGGTGTCGAAGCCGTACTTGTGGCCGGCGTCATCGATGTTCATCGGGTGGACGAACAGGAAGTGCGGCGCGTGGGCGGTTCGCAGATGCTCGGCGTCGTCGAACAGGTGAGAATCGGGGTAGTGATCGACGTAGTAGAAGTGCCCGTGCTGGATCGGCAATTCGGCGTTGTCGGTGTGGCGGTCGCGTGCGGCAATGAACGGACTGCGGTTGTACAGCTCGCTGACCCAGTGGTATGCCGCAGCGGCAGTGGTCAACCCGGCGTCGGTGGCGTAATGGAACACGCTTCGCTGGTTGGAAAGTCGGGAAACCTGGTTGTGCACGATGCCGCTGTCGATGGGCGCCACGCCGGTCAGAATGCACTCATACAGCGGGCGTGACAGTGACGGCAGCTCGCATTCGAGCTTGTACAACGCCGCGCGGCCTGCATTTCTGTAGGCCAGCAAATGCCCCATCGCATGGTGCGCCACGCTGTAACTCAGGCCGTCCAGCAGGATGAGGATGACGTTGTGTTTCATGTGCCGCTCCGGAAGGTGACTGTCCCCAACCGTGTGGGAGCGCGCTTGCCCGCGATTGCATAACGTCTGCAACGAATATGATTCTGACAGTCCGCAATCGCGGGCAAGCGCGCTCCTACACGTTGCAGTGCAGGGGGGTTACTGCATCTCGACGATGACTTGCTCGTTCCACTGCTGCGGCAGGGCTTTCGAGGATTTTTCCCAGGCTGCGGGGTCTTTGATCGGCTGTGGCTTGGCCGCAATGTATTGCTCGGATGGAATCAGATTTTTCGCGATGTCGGCCGGCAGTTTCAGGTCGGTCTCAGCGCGGATCGGACGAGCGTTGCCGCGGGCCAGATTAAGCTGGCCTTCATCGCTGAAGATGTATTCGCGTGTCAGCTTGGCAGCGTTCGGATGCTTGGCGTATTTGTTGATGATGGTCGTGTAGCCGGATTTCACCGAACCGTCCGACGGGATCAGCACCACGTAGTCGTCAGGATTGGTCATCTTGGCCTTGTAGCTCAGGCCGTTGAAGTCCCAGACCACGCCCACTTCCACTTCACCTTTTTCCATCGACTGAATCGTCGGGTTGTTGATGCCCAGGCGCTTTTGCTTGGCCAGTTCGGTGAACAGTTGCAGGCCCGGCGCGAGGTTGGTTTCATCGCCTTTCATGGCGATTGCAGCGGCGAGCACGCCGTTCGCAGCCTGGGCCGCAGTGCTGACATCACCGATGGTGACCTTGTACTTGCCGTTCTTCAGGTCAGCCCACTTGGTCGGTATGTCCGAACCGTGCAGCAGCTTCTTGTTGACGATGAAAGCGATGGTGCCGGTGTAGGCCAGCGCCCAGTGGCCTTCCTTGTCCTTGGCCCAGTCCGGCACTTGCGCCCAGGTGCTCGGCTTGTAGGGTTGGGTCACGCCCTTGGCAGTAGCGATCGGGCCGAACGCTGCACCCACGTCGCCGATGTCGGCGCTGGCGTTGTCTTTTTCCGCATCGAACTTGGCCACTTCCTGAGCCGAGCTCATGTCGGTGTCCATGTGCACCAGACCGTACTTGGCGGTCAGGTCGGTCCAGGTGCCTTTCCAGTTCGCCCAGTCATCGGGCATGCCCACGCTGTTGATCGCGCCTTCGGCCTTGGCGGCGGCTTCGAGGGTTTTCAGGTCGGTGTCGGCGGCCATGGCCGAAGTGCTCAGCGCGATGGCCGAACCCAGGAGTGATGCCAGCAAAAGGTGTTTCATTCGAAGCTCCTTTGTGCACTTCTCGACGGACTCATAGAAGTGTTCGTTGCGGATGATTGGTCTAGGTCAGCAATACCTGAGCCAAGTTAGGCCAGTTACATGACGCTTTCGTGTCTGGACCGACTCTTGCTGGAGCAAGCCACAGCCTCGGCGATCGCTGTGAAATGAGCGTAGACCATGCCCAAGCGCTTGATCTGAAAGGCGCTGATGTATTCCCGGGCGCTGGCGTTGCAGTCGCTGCTGGCTGGAATGTCACGCAACGGTCATCTACGCTGCCTAGGCTCTGGAGCACCGAAACGGGCCAGTCAGCGAGCGATACTGCCCTTAAATAGCGCTGGTCTAGTCCAGATAGGTAACGCAATGCGCGAAGAAATACCCCGAGCGGTGACGACCATCTGCAACGCGCTGCAAGAGCAGATCGAACACGGCCTGTTGCCGCCAGGCAGCAAGTTGCCGGCTGAGCGCAAATTGAGCGAGGTCTTCGATACCACACGCATCACCTTGCGCGAGGCGTTGGTGCAGCTGGAGGCTCAGGGCTTGATCTACCGAGAAGAGCGCCGTGGCTGGTTCATTTCTCCGCCGCGTCTGGCTTATGACCTGATGCGCCGCAGCCACTTTCACGCGATGGTCCAGGCCCAGGGGCGAGTGCCCGCGACCCAGGTGATTTCCGCGCGGCTGCAACCTGCTTCAGCCGTGATCTGCGGGCTGCTGCAATTGCCGGCGCTGTCCAGCGTGATCCAGATCTGCCGCGCCCGCCGGATTGATGAACGGCTGGTGCTCTACGTCGAGCACTACCTCAATCCCGATTACTTCCCGCACATCCTCGAGCTGGACCTGAACCAGTCGCTGACCGAGCTCTACGCCAGCCATTACGACATTCGCTACGGCCAGGTGCGTTTCGAAATGGTGCCCACGGCGTTGCCCATGGAAGCGGCGGGGGCGCTGAAAGTCTCCATCGGCAGCCCGGGCCTGCGCATCGCCCGGGTCAACCACGATCAGCGCGGGCGGCTGATCGATTGCGATCTGGAGTACTGGCGCCATGACGCGATTCACGTGAGCGCGGTGGTGGCAGATATCTAGGCCGGCTTACGCCGATGCATCGTCCTTCTTCTCGCGCACTTTGCTCACACGCCCGCCACTGGTGCTGACCTGCACATTCAGGCGCGGCGTCGCCAGGTCCATGCCGGCCTCATCCAGATAGCGCTTGAGCGACAGGTTGAACGCCCGCGACACTTCCCACTGCTTGATCGGCGCGGTCTTGAAGCGCGCCCGCAGGATGGCGTTACCGGAGTCGAAACTCTCCACACCCTGAATTTCCAGCGGTGACCAGATATTGCGCCGTTGCAGCGGGTCCGAGCGCATCTTCTGGCCGACATCGCGGACCATCTTCAGCGCGTCGTCGATGTTCATGCTCGCCGGAATCGCGATGCGGAAGATCGCGTAACCGAACTCCCGCGAGTAGTTCTGGATGCTCTTAATCTCGCTGAACGGGATGGTGTGGACGATGCCGTCGATGTCGCGCAGGCGCACCGTGCGGATGGTCAGGCCTTCCACGGTGCCCAGGTGCCCGCCGACGTCCACGTAATCGTCGATGGCCAGCGAGTCTTCGATGATGATGAACAGCCCGGTGATCAGATCCGCCACCAGTGACTGCGCGCCGAAACCGATTGCGATACCGATCACACCGGCACCGGCCAACAGTGGCGTCACGTTCATGCCCATGTTCGCCAGCGCGACGATCAGCGCGATGACGAAAATGGTCACGAACAGCACGTTGCGGATCAGCGGCATCATGGTCTGCGCACGGGTGTTGGCCAGGCCTTTGCGCGAGCGGGTCAGGGCGTGGTGAATCGCCGTGTCCGCGAGGATCCAGATCAGCCAGGCAAACATCAGTGTCGCCGCCAGCCCGATCAGCCGCAGACTGATGTCGCGGCCGTCGCCTTCGGCAAAACGGATCAGCGACAGCCCCCAGACCCGCAGGCCCAGTTCGATGAACACCAGCCAGATCAGCATGTGCGCGACGGTATAAAAGAAATTTTTCAGGCGGTCCGAGTACAGCGCGTGACGCTTGTGAGCATGGCTTGGCTTGAGTGAATGACGCCGCACCAGCCCGTTGATGACCATGCATAACACCAGCAGCACGGTGCAGATCAGGGCCTGACGCAATGCAGTGCTGGTGTCACCCGCAGAGAAAAATGTGGCGAACAGGGAAACGCCCACCAGCACCAGTGCTGGCAGATACCAGAACGTGCCGATGACCTCGATACTGTCGCTCAGGGCACGACGGTTGAGGCGGCGCTCCAGCGCCTGATTGCGGATCAGATGCGCGATCGGCCGACGGAAGCGGATGATGAACAATCCGGTGGACAGCGCAGCCATGACATTGGCCAGGGTCGCCGCAGTGTGCGCCAGGTGCACGCCAAGGCTGGCGACCAGACGCGGGTCGCTCAACGCCTCGCCGAACGCGGCAAAGCTGCCGATCCACCACAGCGGCCGAAACGCCTGATGGCGCAGGATGTACAACGCCTGATGACGATGGGGCCCGTCCAGCAGTGAAAACGCGATCACACAGACCGCCGAGAACAGCGTGCCGACCACCAGCGCGTAAGCAAGCACCATCGCCAGATCCCGGCCCAGCGACGGCGGCAGCGAGTAACTCAGGTAAATCGTGATGACCAGTGCCACCAGCCACGGGCCCAGCTTGCGGAGCGCGAAGCGCAGCATGTCCGACAGGCGCGGATGCTGCGGAAGCTCGGCGGAGAGGCCGAAGCGCAAGCGCACCTTGTGGCCCAGCCAGATCAACGCCGCCGCCAACAGCCCCCAGATCGCCAGCACCACGGCAAAGCCCCAGATGATCGGCCACCACTGGTTGGCCGGCAGCATCAGCGCCATCAGCTCATCCTCCGCCATACCCGCCTCATCCGCCCAGCGGCTGAGGGGGCTGTCTGCGCCGGTGAATTGTTTTTCCAGCTCGGCCAGCGAGCTGCCGATCAGGCCCAGCACGCCTTGCTCCACGGTCGGCTGCGCTTTCTTGGTGGCGTCCCGCAGCTTCTTCAGGTCTTCCAGCAACTTGCTGCGCTGCTGATCGTTTTCCAGCGACGTGATGACCTCGTCCAGCGACTGCCCCAGTGGCTCCTGAGCCTGAGGCTGCGTTTTGTCACCGCCACTGAGCAGGCTTGGCAGGCCCGCGGCGTGGGTCAATGCAAACGGGAACAGCGCCAGCAGGCAGAGCAGGAACAGACGGGGGAGAACGGAAAGGCGGGTGGGAGCGATCACCTGGAAACAAACCTCGAATAGACAGGCGCTTGGGGTGGCGCGGTTTGGCACCCGTGCCGGGTCAAGCAGAGGCGGATGAGTTTACGAGGGGAGAGGGGGTGTGGCGAGGGGAATTGTGAAGTCCGGGATAGCGCGATGTGCAGGCCGTTTCCATGACCTGTGAAGGAAATGGATCGGCCCGCTCTCAATGGTGGTTTGAGATCAAGGCAACTCGGCGCTCGCGTAGAACGCCGACAGCACCTTCACCAGATGCGCCAGGTCTTGGCTGCCTGCCAGTTCACGGATCGAGTGCATGGCGAAGGTCGGCAGGCCGATGTCGACGGTGCGAACGCCGAGGTGCCCTGCGGTGATCGGGCCGATGGTCGAGCCGCAGGCCATGTCGCTGCGCACGACGAAGCTTTGTACAGGGACTTCTTCGGCCATGCACAGGTGACGGAAGAAGCCGGCGGTTTCGCTGTTGGTGGCGTAGCGCTGGTTGCTGTTGACCTTGATCACCGGGCCGGCGTTGAGTTTCGGGCCGTGATTGGCGTCGTGCTTTTCGGCGTAGTTCGGGTGCACGCCGTGGGCGTTGTCAGCGGAGATCAGCAGGGATTTCTGGAGCGTGCGCACGTAATCGTCGCCTTCCGGCTGCAGGCGTTGCAGCACTTGTTCCAGCATCGGGCCGTCGGCGCCGCACGCGGACGTCGAGCCGACTTCTTCGTGGTCGGTGCAGATCAGCAGACAGGTTTCGTCGCCATCGGCATTGAGCAGCGCTTGCAGCCCGGCGAAGCAGGACAGCAGGTTGTCGAGCCGGGCGCCGGCGATGAAGTCGCCGTTGAGGCCGATGACGGCGGCGCTTTGGGTGTCGTAGAAGCTGAGTTCGTAATCGAGGACGACGTCGGCATTCAGACCGTGTTCGCGGGCCAGTTGATCGGTCAGCAGGGCGCGGAAGTCGGGGCGTTCGTCACCGGCGACCTGGGCCAGGATCGGTGGCAGTTCGGTCTGCGGGTTGATCGCCCAGCCTTCGTTGGCGGTGCGATTGAGGTGGATCGCGAGGTTGGGGATGATGGCGATCGGCAGTTTGAAGTCGATCAACTGGCTTTCGACTTTGCCGTCCCGGCGGAAGGTGACGCGGCCGGCGAGGGAGAGGTCGCGGTCGAACCATGGCGCGAGCAGGGCGCCGCCGTAGACTTCGACGCCCAGTTGCCAGAAGCCCTGGCGTTGCAGTTCGGGTTGCGGTTTGACGCGCAGGCACGGGCTGTCGGTGTGGGCGCCGACGAGGCGAATGCCGCCGGTGAGGGGCGACAGGCGACCGAGTTTGAAGGCGACGATGGAGGAGTCGTTGCGGGTGACGTAGTAGCGGCCACCCGCTTCGGTGTACCAGGGCTCGCGTTCGTCGAGGCGCTGGTAGCCGGCGCCTTCGAGGCGTTGCACCAGGCTGGCGGTGGCATGAAAGGGGGTGGGGGAGGCCTTCAGGAAATCGATAAGGCCTTGATTCAACTCTTCGCGCATAGGTTACTCCAGGCAGCAATGGGCGGGAGTTTACAGGCCAAAAGGTGTTTTGATCGAGATCAAGATCAAGATCCTTAAGATCAAAAGCGTCTGCCTGGGGGCAGACTGTTTCGCCTTCGGCGAGTTACTTGGAAAAGCACCCCAAGTAACCAAGGGTGCTTGCTCCTGGTTTGGCCCCTCGTGCCTCGGGGTCCCTTCACTTCGGTCTCGCTCTGTGGGCCCGCCGCCATCCGCCATCCATGGCGGGGGGCGGCTCTCGCCGCATCCCTGCGGCTCGGCCCACTGCGCGAGACCTGCGTTCAGCCTGCACCCAAGTCGCGATTTGGCGGTGACTGAGCCTTTTGTGTATGAAGATCAAAAGCAGATCAAAAGCTTCCCGGCTGAAGCCGGTCCTACAGTCGGAGTCACCCCCCACTTCATTGAATGCACGCGGTGCTGTTGTAGGACCGGCTTCAGCCGGGAAGGCGTCATCGGATACACCGCAAAACTGATGGTGCCCAGACGGGCCTCTTCCCGGCTAAAGCCGGTCCCACAGGGTGTACGCGGTGCTGTTGTAGGACCGGCTTTAGCCGGGAAGCTTTTGATCTTCATACGCAAAAAGACCATACACCGCCAATCGCGACTTTGGTGCAGGCTGAACGCAGGTCTCGCTCCGTGGGCCCGCTGCCCCCCGCCATGGATGGCGGATGGCAGCGGGCCCACGGAGCAAGACCGGAGTGAAGGAACCCTGACGAAGGAAGGGCCAAACCGAGAGCAAGCACCCTTGGTTACTTGGGGTGCTTTTCCAAGTAACTCGCCGAAGGCGAAATGATCTGCCGTTAGGCAGATGTTCTTGATCTTAAGTCTGTTCTGACTAAAAACATCAAAACGGCGCCGGACACTCAAACCGCAAACGCTCGCCCGTCCCCGGATGGGTAAACGCCAACATACTTGCATGCAGACACAACCGCGGATACGCCGCCAGCGCCTCCGGGTGCGCATACAAACCGTCGCCCAACAAAGGATGCCCGATTGACAACATATGCACCCGTAACTGATGCGACCGCCCCGTGATCGGCGTCAGCTCAACCCGACAATGGGTGTCATACCGCTCCAGCACCTTCCAGAACGTCAACGCATGCTTGCCGAACTCATGATCCACCACATGACGCGGCTTGGTCGGCGGATCGTAACGCAGCGGCAAATCGATACTGCCGCTGTCCAGGTCTGGCTGACCCCACGCCAGCGCCGTGTAGGCCTTCTCCGTCTCGCGGTCATGAAACTGCCGGGACAACTCACGGTGGGTGTCCGCGTCACGGGCCAGCAAAATGATCCCGGACGTTTCCCAGTCCAGCCGATGGACGATTCGCGCTTCGGGGTAGCCGTTTTCCTGCAGGCGGGTAATCAGACAGTCCTTGTTATCGTCAGCGCGACCAGGGACTGAGAGCAGCAGGGTGGGTTTGTTCACCACCAGGACAGCGTCGTCCTGATGGAGGATATGAACGTTGGACAGCGGCATGGAACAGCCTCATCACTCAAACAGGTGCCGCACGATCGCAAGAGCCATCGCGGCGCAGAAAACAGGTCTTCAGGAACGCCAACGGCGGCGCGCTTACCTGATTCCGCAAAGGGATTCAGGCAACCGGGCCGCCGTGGCGACTGCCTTCTCGATCAACGATCAGGCAGGGTGATATTCAGTTCCAGAATCGAGCAGCTGCCGTCGTTTTCAAGGGCGACATGCACGTCATCGTTACCGATATTGACGTACTTGCGGATCACCTCGACCAACTCCTTCTGCAGGGCGGGCAGGTAATCCGGGGTGCTGCGTTGGCCGCGTTCATGCGCCACGATGATCTGTAGACGCTCTTTCGCTACCGACGCGGTGCTGGGCTTTTTGTTGGCACGAAAGAAGTCAAAAATGCTCATCAGTTACCCCCGAACAGGCGTTCGAAAAATCCTTTTTTCTGTACGTCCAGGAAGCGGTGCTCACGGTCCTTGCCCAACAGACGGTCAACGGCATCGCTGTACGCCTGGCCGGCGTCGCTCTGGTCATCAAGGATGACCGGCACGCCCTGGTTGGACGCCTTGAGTACGGCCTGAGATTCCGGGATCACGCCCAGCAGGGTGACCGCCAGGATTTCCTTGACGTCTTCAACGCCCAGCATCTCGCCCTTGCTCACGCGCTCAGGGTTGTAACGGGTCAGGAGCAAGTGCTCCTTGATCGGATCTTCACCACGCTCGGCGCGGCGAGACTTGCTGGCCAGCAGGCCGAGCATGCGGTCCGAGTCACGCACCGAGGAGACTTCCGGGTTGGTCACGACGATGGCTTCGTCGGCGAAGTACATCGCCAGGTGAGCGCCCGTTTCGATACCGGCAGGGGAGTCGCAGACGACGTACTCGAAGGTTTCCTTGAGTTCCATCAGGACTTTTTCCACGCCTTCCTTGGTCAGCGCGTCTTTGTCACGGGTCTGGCTGGCGGCGAGGACGTAAAGACCTTCGATCTTCTTGTCCTTGATCAGCGCTTGCTGCAGGTTGGCTTCGCCGTTCACTACGTTGACGAAGTCATAAACGACGCGACGCTCGCAACCCATGATCAGGTCGAGGTTACGCAGGCCGACGTCGAAGTCGACGATGACCGTTTTGTGGCCGCGCAGTGCGAGACCGGTACCGATGGCGGCGCTGGTGGTGGTCTTGCCCACACCACCCTTGCCGGATGTAACCACGAGAATCTTGGCCAAGGTGTATCACCCCTAGAGGAAAAGGACGTTGAGTCCCTGAAGAGCCCCTCGTGACGGCGCAACTAAAGCGGGCGAGGGCGGTGATCGGAACCCGTGAAGGATTCCTGTTCGGGAGAACAAAAAAATATCCCGAACGTCCCGGTGCCTTCGCGTCGTTTTCGCGACGAATCAGAGTGGCTTAAAAATGGCGCAGTATCCGTTAAAGACGGGTGATGTTCAACACGTCCCCGGAGAGACTGATCTGCACACCGGCACCCCACAGCGGATCCCGGCGCAGGTCTTCGGACACCTTGTACTGGCCGGCGATGGAGATCAGTTCGGCGACCATTTGCTGGCAGAAAATCCTTGCCTTGGTATCACCTTTGATACCCGCCAGCGCCCGGCCGCGCATCGGGCCGTACACATGAATGTTGCCGTCGGCGAGCAGCTCGGCGCCGGGGCTGACCGAGGAAATCACCACCAGATCGGAGCCTTGGGCGTAGATCTGCTGGCCGCCACGGACAGGCGCCGTGATGATCTTGGTCGGCTTGATCAGCGGCTCGGGCGGCTTTTCAATGATTTCCGGCTTCTTTTTGATTTCGCCTTCCGTCGGATCGAGGGGTCGCTCGCGCGCGCCTGAAGGCGGCAGTACCGGTAGATCGATGGAAATGGCAGCGGCGATGTCTTCAATTCGGTTGGCACGGATGGCCAGGGTGCGCAGACCATGTTGACGGCAGATGCGCATCATCGCCGGCAGATCGATCGCGCCTTCATCCGGAGGCAGTTTGTCGAGGGCCAGCACCAGCGGTGTATTGCTGAAGAAATTAGGCGCCTGGGCGACTTTGGCCGCCAGTTGACGATCCAGCGCTTCGAGGTTGTTGCGGGCCAGTTCCAGCACAGTGATGGCCAGCATGCTGCCCTTCAGCTGGAACACGGGGTCCTTGTCTTGCAATTCGATTTGGCTCATGTCGGCATACAGCGGCTTGTCGCTAAAAGTGCCGAGACTTATAACGATAACGCCCGCCAGCCGCAAGGGAGGCGCAACCGACGGCGGCACGATCCGCGCGAACCGATGTAGAATGCCCGCCTTTGTCCTGACGGAAGCTGTAATGGATCGCCCGCGTTTTCGAGCTCACTTTCTTCATCCCCGCTTCTGGCTGCTGTGGCTGGGGCTGGGCTTGCTCTGGCTGATCGTGCAGTTGCCGTTTCGTGTGTTACTGGTGATCGGCCGTGCGCTGGGTTGGGTGATGTATTACCAGGCGACCGATCGCCGGGTGATTGCCGCGCGGAACCTGGAACTGTGTTTCCCCCAGTATTCGAAAGCCGAGCGCAAACGCCTGCTCAAGGAAAACTTCGCCTCCACCGGCATTGCCTTTTTCGAGATGGCCATGAGCTGGTGGTGGAGCAAACCCCGTCTTGCGCGGCTGGCGCACATCGAAGGCCTTCATCATTTAAAGCAGGCGCAGCTGGACGGCAAGGGCGTGATCCTCATGGCCTTGCACTTCACAACCCTTGAAATCGGCGCGGCCCTGCTCGGTCAGCAACACACCATCGACGGCATGTACCGCGAGCACAAGAATGCGCTGTTCGATTACGTGCAGCGTCGCGGCCGCGAGCGTCACAATAAGGATTCAATCGCTGTCGAGCGCGAGGACGTGCGCGGCATGATCAAGCAACTGCGCAAGGGCCGGGCGATCTGGTATGCGCCGGATCAGGATTACGGCGCCAAGCAGAGCATCTTCGTGCCGCTGTTCGGCATTCAGGCCGCCACCGTGCCGGCCACCAGCAAATTCGCCAAGCTCGGCCACGCGCTGGTCGTGCCCTTCACTCAGGAGCGTCTGGCCGATGGCAGTGGCTACAAGCTGGTGATCCATCCGCCGCTGAGCGATTTTCCGGGGGAGAGCGACGAGGCGGACTGCATTCGCATCAATCGATGGGTCGAGCGCGCCGTCACCGCATGCCCCGAGCAGTACCTGTGGGCGCACCGGCGATTCAAGAGTCGGCCGCCGGGTGAGCCGAAGCTGTACAAGAAGCGTGGCTGAAACCGAGAGCTGAGACCCCATGACGACAAGCGCCACAGAACAACAAGCGGTGCGCCAGGCCTCAGCCCTGGCTCCCGGCGTCGAGCCTGTCACCGGGTTGATCCTGTCCGGCGGCGGTGCCCGCGCGGCGTATCAGGTGGGCGTGCTCGCCGGCATCGCCGACCTGCTGCCCGTCGGCGCCAGGAATCCTTTTCCAGTCATCGTCGGCACCTCCGCCGGGGCCATCAATGCGGTGAAGCTCGCCAGTGGTGCTGCGCAGTTTCGTACCGCGATCCACGAATTGACCGACTTCTGGCAGGGCTTTCGCAGCCATCAGGTGTTGCGCAGTGACTGGCCCGGCGTCGTTCGGCAGGCGGCGCGATTCTTCGGTCGCAGCCTGTTAGGCATCGGTCGTCAACAAGTACCGGTGGCGCTGCTCAACAGTTCACCGCTCAAGGATCTGCTGACCGCGCGGCTCAACCTCGACGGCATCGACGAAGCGATTGAAGCCAAGCATCTGCGCGCGGTCGCAATCACCGCGTTTGGTTATGAGTCGGGGCAAGCGGTTACGTTTTATCAGGGCAAGGGCACCATCGAGTCCTGGCTGCGGCATCGCCGGATCGGCCTGCCGACGCGTTTGACAATCGACCATCTGCTGGCCAGTTCGGCGATTCCCTTGCTGTTCGCGCCCGTGAAGCTGGGGCAGGAATATTTCGGTGACGGCGCGGTGCGGCAGTCGGCGCCAATCAGTCCGGCGCTGCACCTGGGCGCCAACCGCGTGCTGGTGGTGGGCGTCAGCGGTAACCCCCGTGGCCCTGGCGCGAATCCGCCTGTGCCGCGCGCGGTCCGTGGCGTGCAACCGAGTCTTGCGCAGATCGGCGGGCACATGCTCAACAGCACGTTCATTGACAGCCTGGAGAGTGACATCGAACTGCTGGAACGGCTGAATCTGGTCAGCCGCATGCTGCCCGGGCCCGAGGTGCCCAGGCCGCAGTCGTCAGAATCGACGCCCATTCAGTCCCTGGCGCCGGTTGAAGTGCTGGTGATTTCGCCCAGCCAGCCCATCGATGAAATCGCCGCCCGTCATCGCCGCGAATTGCCCCCGGCGCTGCGCACGTTTCTGCGCGGCCCGGGTGCGACCAAGACCAGTGGGGCGGGGGTGCTGAGCTATCTGCTGTTCGAGTCGGGTTATTGCAGCGAGCTCATCGAGCTGGGCCGCCGCGACGCGATGGCCCAGCAGGAAGAGTTGAGGCGGTTTTTGCGGCTGGAGTGAATCTCTGCCCCGGGTGATTCAATGCGGCCGCAGTTCACTGTAGGCGCATGCTTGCCCGCGATGGCGGTGTGTCAGTCACCCCATCCATTGCAGGCATACCCCATTCGCGGGCAAGCGCGCTCCTACATTCGGATCTGCATACGTCATTAACTCTGCGGTGCGACACCGGACGCATTCCCGGCTGAAGCCGGTCCTACGAGGCAAACGCAATGTTTTCGTAGGACCGGCTTCAGCCGGGAAGGGGCCAGTGTGTCCGTCACGAGACCTCATCATCTGCCGCTCCTGCAACGGATTTGCGTTGGCCTGGATTTCAGCGTCAGGCACAAAGCCTGTGGGAGCCGGCTTGCTGGCGAATGCGCTGTGTCAGGCGCCATCGTTGTCTCAGGCAGATCGCATTCGCGGGCAAGCGCGCTCCTGCTACGGATTTGCGTTGGCCGGGATTTCAGCGTCAGGCACAAACCTGTGGGAGCCGGCTTGCTGGCGAATGCGCTGTGTCAGGCGCCATCGTTGTCTCAGGCAGATCGCATTCGAGGGCAGGCGCGCTCCTGCAAGGTAGGAAGCGATCACGCCGTCAGTTTGTCATCCCGGAAATCCCGCAGGGCTTGTTCGATCTCTTCACGGCTGTTCATCACGAACGGGCCGTATTGCACGATCGGTTCGCCCAAGGGTTTGCCGGCAATCAGCAGCACGCGGGCGCCCGCCTGGGTATTCAGATGAATCTCACCACTTTCCGACAATCTCGCGAGACGGCTCTGGCCGAGTTTCTGCGGCTGGCCTGCCATCTCGACCTCACCTTCATACACGTACAGCAGCACGCGATGGCCCTCGGCGACGCGCGGGCTGATGTGGCTGCCGGCGGGCATGTGGAAGTCGAAATACTGCGGCTCGGTGTCCGGACGCTGCACGGCGCCTGCCTGGGACGTCTGGCCGTCGTCGAACTGACCTGCAATCACTACAACATCGACGCCGTTCTGCGTGGTGATGCGCGGAATGCGCTCGGGCTGAATGTCGTCGTAACCGGCCTCGCCCATCTTCGATTTGGCTGGCAGGTTGAGCCACAGCTGGAAGCCGCGCATAGCGCCTTCTTCCTGTTCAGGCATCTCGCTGTGAATGACCCCGCGCGCAGCGGTCATCCACTGCACACCACCGCCTTGCAGCAGACCGACGTTGCCCATGTGGTCTTCATGGCGCATGCGACCTTCGAGCATGTAGGTCACGGTTTCAAACCCGCGATGGGGGTGCGGAGGGAAGCCGGCGATGTATTCGTCGGGGTTCTCGGAACCGAACTCGTCGAGCATCAGGAACGGGTCGAACGCTTCGATACCTTGACCGCCGAACACACGGGTCAGCTTGACGCCAGCGCCGTCCGACGTCGGTTGGCCGGCCTGGATCGACAGCACTTTACGAAATTGAGGCATGGGGCTCACTCCGGCAGAAGGGGAATGGCGCCTATGGTAGGCCTGTTGGGGCGATGGATGGGTGACGTTTTTGCGGGGGAATGATCGGGTTTGGTGATGGGTTGCAGGCTTTGTTTCGAAGATTGTAGGAGACCCCCCATCCAGACGGAGCGAGGTCGCGCGGCAGACACTGTCCATGTGGGAGTGACCGGGGTGGCGCTCCACCTTGCTCGCAAAGAGGCCCGAACATCCGACATAGCTCCACCGGCGCGGACCGCGCACGTGTAGGACTGGCTTTAGCCGGGCAGACGCCGGCATTAACACCACGAGTCTGATGGCATGCCGAGGGGCCTCTTCCCGGCTAAAGCCGGTCCTACCAAAATGCACAGCGTGCAGTCACACCGCAATTTGATAGCGCGTCAACCGACGCCTTCCCGGCTAAAGCCAGTCCTACAGATCTTGCTGCCAGCAGTGCCGGCAGTTTTCAGATCACGTTACTCGGACACCTGCAGCTTGCGGGCTTCGGTGTACACGTAACGCACTTTCTCGTACTCGAACGGCGAGTTCATCTGACCATAACGGAAGCTGGTCGTGTAGCGACGGTCGATGGCGCGCAGCAAGTACAGTTCGGGATGGTCTTCGCTGACCTGGGCGACGTTGAGGAAGTTGATCTGCGATTCAGCCGTGAAGTCGAAGACGAGGCCGCCAGTGTCACGCAGGTTGGATGGACCGAGGATCGGCAGTACCAGGTACGGACCGGCAGGCACGCCATAGAAACCCAGGGTCTGACCGAAGTCTTCGCTCTGTTTCTTCAAACCCATCATGGTCGCCGGGTCCCACAGTCCGGCGATGCCCAGTGTGGTGTTGACGATCAGGCGGCCGGTGGTTTCCATCGAACGCTTGCCCTTGAACTGCAGCAGGCTGTTCAGCAGGTTCGGCACATCGCCCAGGTTGCTGAAGAAGTTGCTGACACCGGTACGCACGAAGCTCGGCGTCACGTATTTGTAGCCGTTGACCACCGGCAGAAACACCCACTCATCGAAGCGATAGTTGAAGTGGTAGACCCGACGGTTCCAGGACTCAAGCGGATCATAGACATTCAGCGCGTTGAGCGACGAACGCTCGAACTCCTGAGCATCCAGACCCGGATTGAATTTCAGCGACTTCAACGGCTCGGTGAACCCATCCGGGTTATCGATCCGCTTGACCGGAGCTGCCTGGGAAACCACCGGCGCGTCGGCGGCGTGGACGGCGCCAGCGCAGAGGAGGGCGGCGATAAGCAATAGACGTTTAGCCACGGAAAAACTCCAGCATGGCGTCGCTGTTGACGCGATAGTTCATGTTGCCGCAGTGACCGCCGTAAGGGTAAACGGTCAGGCGATCGCCAAATGTCTTGCGCAGGAAACCGAGGTCGCCCGGGCCGAGGATCACGTCGTCGGCGTTGTGCATCACCGAGATCTTCTTGCTGCTGGCCAGGTAATCCTTCAGCGCGTAAAGGCTGACCTGATCAACCAGCTGCAGCAGGCTGCCGCCGTCGGTGCGGGCACGCCACATCGGGATGACCTGCTCGGTCACGTAGCAATCGAAATCGCACTGCAGCGCGCGCTTGAGGAACGGCGTCAGGCTGGTGCCTTCACTGATCGGGGTCTTCGGCGGGGTAATCAGGCCGCGACGGTTGATCAGGTCGGAGGTGAACGCGATATCGGCAGCGGAGAAGCGGAACGAGGTGCCGATCAGCATCGCCATCTGTTCATTGGACAGGTGCTGCTTGGACTGCTGGAAGTCATACAGCAGCGCATCGTTCAGGTCGATGTAGCCTTTTTCGCGGAAGTAACGGGTCAGCTTCTGCAGCACCAGTTCGTAGAAGGTGGTGCTGTTGGTGATGCCTTTGACGTCCGTCTGCACCATCTTGTCGAGGTTGGTGATCGAGGTGTACAGGTTCACCGGCGGGTTGATCAGCAGCACTTTCTTGAAATTGAAGCTGCGGCGGGTTTCGTCGAGTTTGCTGACGAACGCTGCATCCAGCGCGCCGAGGCTGTAGCCGGTCAGGTAATACTCGGTGACCTGAAGTTTGGACTGCTGAGCACGAACGGCCTGCATAACGCGGTACAAGTCTTCGGCGTCTTCCTTGGTCACGCCTGGGGTGGCGAAACGTGAGGCGGCGCTCATGAAGTCGTAACTGGTAGGCGACGAAAGCTGTACGACGTTGTAACCCGCGCCGTAGTAAAGCTTCTTCAGGTATTCATTAAGGGTGCTGTTGTAAGGCGCGCCGGTGCCGGCAATCAGAAAGATCAGCGGTGCAGGGTGGTCTTGTTTGGCGAGGCGGTAGTGCAGTTTCTTCACAGCCCAGAAGTTGTCCGGCAGTGTGAACTCACGCTCCGGACGCATGGTGAGGCTGTAATCGTCCTGATCGATGTCGGCGTCTTCAGGCACCTTGGCACGCAAATCCGGTGGGGTCGTGGCGATGGTCGCTTCGAACGGATTGGTCAAGGGGAAGCCATAGCTGGACGGATCGATATCGACCGCCATCACGGACGCACTCAAAAACAGGCCGCCTGATAAGGCGGCGAGGCGCAGAAAACGAAGCATGACTGAATCCCTTGGGAATGATGTGCTGTTGAAATACGCAGGCTATGACACGGGTGTAGTGCCAAAGTGCCGTGACGGCAAGTGACTCTCGCATGACCCTCCGCGACGATACAGGTTATGGCACTTCTGGCCTGTCTGCTCGTGCTTTTTATTAGCCGTATGGTTTTGCCCGGGCGCCTGCGGCTATGCTGCGCGCCGTTGGTTATTTTCTGGAGTGTGTCGTGTCCCGTCGTCTGCGGTTGGTGGTGCTGTTTTCTATGCTGGTGCTGTGGCTGGCCGTCAGTTATGGCTTGCGCTACGGCCTGATGGAAGACGTGCAATGGGTAGGCATCTGTGCAGACGAAGCGTCGAAATGGCAGTGCCAGTTGCGCTCGAACCTGGGCCTGTTGATTCACTTCGGCGTGTTCGGATGGGGCGCGCTGATCGCGTCGCTGGTCGCTTTCTTTGTGCCACGTCAGTTCGGGCGAGCGCTCGCGGTCGTTGGCTTGCTGCTGGGAATAGTGGCGCTGGTGCTGTACACGGCCAGTCTGGCGGTGTTCGCGGTGGTGATTGCCGGGTTGCGGCTGGTGCGTAATCAACAAGCCTGACTTCACAAGGAGCCTGACCGAAAACGCTAAACCCCAGACAGCATAAAAGGGGAGCCGAGGCTCCCCTTTAAATCGTTGCACGTGCTCTTTCTTATTGTTGTAGGGCGGTCTGTTGTTGTTATTGGCAACCGGTCCCTCTACAGCGTCTTCGGTGATCCCCATACGGGATACAAGAGCAAACGTATTTTTTTGAGCGCTGACCTGCTTTGATTCCTCTTCTGCGAGAGGTGATCCAACCCGTTCTGGCCGCTACCTGGGGGTAGTTTTGGAGTTCTCTGTCGGGCTGCGAGGCCGGGGCCTCGGTAAAGCGTTTCTACTCCAAAAAAATCTGTTGGCTGCGTCTCTGTGCCGTTGTTCTTGTTATGTCAGAGCCGATTCATCTTATTTTTATTGGGTTTTCACATTTTGTTCTTGTTATGCAGGAGATATAGCAGGGTGCGTGCCAACTTTCGCAATCCCTTTTAAATCAGTGGCTTGCGAAATCCGATCAATTGGCACACCTGCTGTGTAACGGAATTTTGTTTCCGTGTTACCCGCCTGCGAGCATTTCAGCCCCTCGGCGGTAACACAATGTATCCGTCCCACGGCACACTCGGTTACACAGCCTCGGCGGCGCTCTTCTGCGCATTGTTCGGCGCCTTGACCGGAGCGCCAATGCGCATGCTGCGCCACAGTGCCAGCGCCATCAGCAGACTCACCGCCGCCCACGCCCACGCCTGGGGATTGCTCAAGCCTTCGCGAAACAGCTGCGGCACGATACCGATACCGACGATGAACATCAGCAGGCCGATCTCCCGGCGCGGTGCCGCGACGGGGCGGACCAGATAGACCAGCGCCGGCAGCCACAGCGTCGCGGTCGCGAAGCTGCGATACCGCGGATCAAACACCATCGCCAGCATCATCACCGCCGCGGCAAACCCGCTGGCGTACAACCACCACCCGGCCCGGGCGTCCAGCATGGCGAACGCGCGCTCGCGCCAGCCAGCGCGGGCTGACAACGCCAGCGCTGCGTGGGCGAGCACCAGCAGATTCAGCGCCACCAGCGCCACTGCCCACAGGTATTCCCCGGCGAAGCGGCTGGTCACCCGGGCCAGTTCGCCCCAGGTGCCGATGCAGCAACCGGCGAATGCCGCCAGCAACGGGAGCATCAGCGCGCTGCGTGGGCGATTGACACGACCCGCCCACGCCAGCGCCAGCACGGCGATTGCGCCACTGACCGTCAGCCAGAGTGACCACAACGGCAGGTTCGATACCGGACCGGCCAGCACGCCCTTGTCCTGACGATCCGCGTCGAACAGGCCCCAATAACCGCCCACTGCGCCTTCGGACTGGCGCTTCCATGGCTGGTCGAACGCCTCGATCAGGTTGTAGTGCCAGCCGTGCTGCTCGGCCATCGCGACGAAAGTACGAACGAATTTGGCCTCGTTGACCCGGCTGGGCAGCGCGGTTTCACGCTGACGGCCTTCACTGGGCCAGCCGGTCTCGCCGATGAGAATGTCCTTGGGCGCGAACTTTTTGCCGAACGTTTCGCGGATCTGCGCGACATGGGCCAGGGCTTCGTCGATGCCGGTGGGATCATCCTCCCAGTACGGCAGCAGATGGATCGTCAGGAAATCCACGGCAGGCGCGACTTCCGGGTATTGCAGCCAGTATTCCCAGACGTCTGCATAAGTGACCGGCTGTTTGACTTGCGCTTTCACCTGACGAATCAGGGTGGCCAGTTGTGCGCCGGTGACTTCCTTGCGCAACAGGCTTTCGTTACCGACGATCACCGCCGTCACCACATCCGGGTGGGTATTCGCCGCCGTCACCAGCGCCTTGATCTCCTTGGCCGTGTCCACAGGATTGCCGTTGACCCAGGCGCCGAGCATCAGCTTGAGGCCGTATTTGCGGGCGATGTCGGGAAGCGCCTCCATGCCGGTCATGGAATAGGTGCGGACGCACTCAAAGCGCGTCGCGAGCAGCGCAAGGTCTGCGTCCATTCGTGCGGGACGCAGGGTAAACGGCTGATCGAACGGCGATTGATCCTTGTCGAACGGCGTGTAGGACGCGCATTGCAGTTTATGGGTCGGCGTGGCGGCGTCTGGCAGAATCACCGGCTTGCCCAGCCAGTACCAATAGCCGCACAGGCCAAGCAGGGCAATCACACAGGAGAACAGATAAAGGACGACAGGCGAGCGGGACGTTGCGGACATGATGGGGCCGAAGTGGGGCGAAGGGCGGCATATTAGCACCGCAAGTCGTCCATTGTAGGAGCGCGCTTGCCCGCGAAATGCGCTGTGTCAGTCGATGGAAATGTCAGCTGACGGTCCGCCATCCCGGGCAAGCGTTGACCTCCTCACTCATCATGCAATTTCCGGACGAATCGCTAGCCTCTTTACGACCTGTCTGTCGTTGATGGCGCGGTGATGTCGTTTACCGGGTGGCTGGGTGTCGCTGGCAGGAAAGGCACGAGGTGTGTGGGGGTCGATGATCAATCGTCCACGCAGCGATTGCATCTGCGCAGGCACGTGGTGGAAGCGTGAAACGCGTGGCTTGCCCCGAACCAGGGCGCGAGTGCGACGTTATAAGAACGTTAACGATACCCGACCGCTGTCGGGTTCTGGACTACCGGGGAAGTGAAAATGACGATGCGAAAAATCCTGGGTGTCGGTGCCGCGCTGGCACTGGCCATCAGTGCCACGCTGGCCCATGCCGACGCCAAACCCGAGCTGAGCATCGGTTACGTCGATGGCTGGTCCGACAGTGTTGCAACCACCAACGTGGCCGCCGAGGTGATCAAGCAGAAACTGGGTTATCCGGTGAAGCTGCAGGCCGTTGCGGCCGGGATCATGTGGCAGGGCGTCGCGACCGGCAAACTGGACATGATGCTGTCGGCCTGGCTGCCCGTGACCCACGGCGAGTACTGGACCAAGAACAAGGACAAAGTCACTGACTATGGCCCCAACTTCAAGGACGCGAAAATCGGCCTGATCGTGCCTGAGTACGTGAAAGCCAACTCGGTGGCGGACCTCAAGACCGATGAATCCTTCAAGAAGAAAATCGTCGGCATCGACGCCGGTTCCGGCGTGATGATCAAGACCGAACAGGCGATCAAGGATTACGGCCTCGACGGTTACAAACTGCAGGCCAGTTCCGGCGCCGGCATGATTGCCGAGTTGACCCGCGCCGAAAACAAGAAAGAATCCATCGCGGTGACCGGCTGGGTGCCGCACTGGATGTTCGCGAAGTGGAAGCTGAAGTTCCTCGAAGACCCAAAGGGCGTTTACGGTGCGGCTGAAACCGTCGACAACATCGGCAGCCTGGATCTGGCGAAGAAGGCCCCGGACGTCGCGGATTTCCTGAAGAAATTCCAGTGGACCAGCAAGGATGAAATCGGCGAAGTCATGCTCGCCATCCAGGACGGCGCCAAGCCTGAAGCGGCGGCCAAGGATTGGGTCGCCAAGCACCCGGATCGCGTCAAGGACTGGACCGGTAAGTAATGGGTCACAAAGATTTAACGTCGTACCGAACCGCCTGGTGAGCCATCGCCAGGCGGTTTTTTATTGCCGCAGCTTTAAGGCGCAATCTAACGCGGGTAAAAGAGGCAATCCTTCGAACATCAACTAATGTCGTTCTAATACTAAGGTCGTCTGGAGTGCATCGCAGAGCGGACTAAAGTGCAAACCGTGACATCCATCTGTGCTGCGAGGACAAAAACAATGAACGACAGCATTTACCTCTCGATTCAGAACAGCCCGCGCTTCAAGGAGCTGGTCTCGAAAAGGGAACGATTCGCCTGGATTCTCTCGGCAATCATGCTTGGGCTCTATGCCGCATTCATCCTTCTGATTGCGTATGGGCCGCAGATTCTCGGCGCCAAAATCAGCGCCACATCAACCATTACGTGGGGTATGCCGATCGGCGTCGGGCTGATCGTGTCCGCGTTCGTTCTGACCGCCATCTATGTTCGCCGCGCAAACGGTGAATTCGATGACCTGAACAACGCCATCCTCAAGGAGGCGCAGCAATGATCCGGCGCTTGCTTGCGGCCTTCGGCCTTGCCGCTTTCGCACCGACACTCTGGGCAGCCGAAGCGCTGACCGGTGCGGTGCAGAAGCAACCGTTGAACGTGTCGGCGATTATCATGTTTGTGGTCTTCGTCGGTTTCACCCTCTGCATCACGTATTGGGCGTCGAAAAAGAACAAGACAGCGTCAGACTATTACTCGGCAGGCGGCAAGATCACCGGTTTCCAGAACGGTCTGGCCATCGCCGGTGACTACATGTCGGCGGCGTCCTTTCTGGGGATTTCCGCGCTGGTGTACACCTCCGGCTACGACGGTCTGATCTACTCCATCGGCTTTCTCGTCGGCTGGCCGATCATCCTGTTCCTGATCGCCGAACGCCTGCGTAACCTGGGCAAGTACACCTTCGCTGACGTGGCGTCCTATCGCCTGAAGCAGAAGGAAATCCGTACCTTGTCCGCCTGCGGCTCGCTGGTGGTGGTGGCGTTCTACCTGATCGCGCAGATGGTCGGCGCCGGCAAGCTGATCCAGTTGCTGTTCGGTCTGGACTATGCGGTGGCGGTGGTGCTCGTCGGTATCCTGATGTGCCTGTACGTGCTGTTCGGCGGCATGCTGGCGACCACGTGGGTTCAGATCATCAAGGCGGTGATGCTGCTCTCCGGTGCGTCGTTCATGGCGTTGATGGTGATGAAGCATGTCAACTTCGACTTCAACGTGCTGTTCTCCGAAGCCGTGAAGGTTCACCCGAAAGGTGAGGCGATCATGAGCCCGGGCGGTCTGGTGAAGGATCCGATCTCGGCGTTCTCGCTGGGTCTGGCGCTGATGTTCGGCACCGCAGGTCTGCCACACATTCTGATGCGTTTCTTCACCGTAAGCGATGCGAAGGAAGCCCGTAAGTCGGTGCTCTACGCGACCGGTTTCATCGGCTACTTCTACATCCTGACGTTCATCATCGGTTTTGGCGCGATCCTGCTGGTCAGCACCAATCCGACGTTCAAGGACGCGGCGGGCGCGTTGCTCGGCGGCAATAACATGGCGGCGATTCACCTGGCCGATGCGGTCGGTGGCAGTCTGTTCCTGGGCTTCATCTCGGCGGTGGCGTTCGCGACCATCCTGGCGGTAGTGGCGGGTCTGACGCTGGCCGGTGCATCGGCGGTGTCCCACGACTTGTATGCCAGTGTGATCAAGGCGGGCAAGGCCAACGAGAAAGACGAGATCCGTGTGTCGAAGTACACCACGGTGGCTCTGGCGGTCGTGGCGATTCTGTTGGGTATCGCATTCGAGAGTCAGAACATTGCGTTCATGGTGGGCCTGGCGTTCTCGATTGCGGCGAGCTGTAACTTCCCGGTGTTGTTGCTTTCGATGTACTGGAAAAACCTGACCACGCGCGGCGCGATGATCGGCGGCTGGATGGGGTTGATCAGCGCGGTGGTGTTGATGATTCTGGGCCCAACGATTTGGGTGCAGATTCTGCATCACGAGAAGGCGATTTTCCCGTACGAGTATCCGGCGTTGTTTTCGATTGCGATTGCGTTTGTCGGAATCTGGTTTTTCTCGATCACGGATAAGTCGAAGGCGGCGGAAGGTGAGCGTGCGTTGTTCTTCCCGCAGTTTGTGCGTTCGCAAACCGGCCTGGGGGCCAGTGGCGCGGTGTCGCATTGATGTGAGGTAGTGCTGTTGTGAAAACGCCCCGATTATTCGGGGCGTTTTTGTTTTAAAAGCGCTCAAGGTCAAGATCAAGAGCCTCTGCCTGGGGGCAGACTGTTTCGCCTTCGGCGAGTTACTTGGAAAAGCACCCCAAGTAACCAAGGGTGCTTGCTCCTGGCTAGGCCCGACGTCGTCGGGTTCCCTCACTTCGACGATGCTCCGTGGGCCCGCGCCGAACGGACATCCATGTCCTGACGGCGCTCTCGCCGCATCCATGCGGCTCGGCCCACTGCGCATCGTCTACGTTCGGCCTGCGCCCAAGTCGCGTTTGGCGGTGTCTGGGCCTTTTGTGTATGAAGATCAAAAGCAACGGCAACGGCAACGGCAACGGCAACGGCAACGGCTGACGCCGGGCCCACAGGGGGTACTCGGTGTGCTTTTTAGTGGGACCGGCTTTAGCCGGGAAGGGGACATTTCAGGCGCTGGTTATTTCACCGGCCGTCCTATCGTCTTTGGCTTTCCTGTAGGAGCCGGCTTGCTGGCGAACCGGCGTTTCAGGCGAGCATGAATCTGAGGCAGATGTCATTTTTGCGTTCAATGCTTAAAAAGATTGAACCGCTTTCAAGCCGCTTCGCCTAATGATCAGCGTGTGGAGATTCCCACAGGCCTTGTGCTAATACCGGCACTCTTTGAGAGGTGGTTAACGTGGCTAAAGACGACAAGAAAACCAAAGGTGAAGCTTCGAAAGCCAGCAAGGATTTGAAGGACAAAAAGTCCTCTCCGGAAAAGAAATCCGCTGCGGCCTCGGCGCTTTCGAAGTCTTCTGACAAGAAAGAGACCAAGAAAGACACCAAGAAAGCGGCTGAACCAAAGAAATCAGCCGAGCCAAAGAAAGCAGCAAAGAAAGCTGATAGCAAGCCAGAGAAGGCCAAGAAGTCAGACAAGGCAGAAAAAGCCGACAAGCCTGCCAAAAAGAAAAAGTAATGCCTGCTATCTGCTAGGGCGTAACGCCCTAGCTTCCTCCGAACGTCCTGTTCGATCGCTGTAAATCCTCCCTCCCCCTGAATTCCCCAACATGCAGGTATACCTTCGTTTCAGATACCCCGCGTTCGCCAGCAAGCCGGCTCCTACAGTGGACTGGATGCAGTCCGTAGGACCGGCTTCAGCCGGGAAGCCTTTGATTTGCCCTTGATCTGCTTTTGATCTTCATACGCAAATAGCCCAAACACCGCCAATCGCGACTTGGGTGCACACGGAGCGAGACCGGAATGAAGGAACCCGACGAAGTCGGGCCAAGCCGAGAGCAGGCACTTTTGCTTACTTTTGGTGCTTTTCAAAAGTAAGTCACCGAAGGCGAAACAATCTGCCCCCAGGCAGATCCGCCCTTAAATAAACACAAAAAAAACCGCGCCTAAGCGCGGTTCTCTTTAATGGCAGCCTGGCAGTTAAATCCTGCCCAGCAACACCAATATCAGCAGGATCACCAGAATCGTACCGATGATGCCCGATGGACCGTAGCCCCAGCTTCTGGAGTGCGGGAATACCGGAAGTCCGCCGACCAACAGCAGGATAAGGATGATGATCAGAATTGTGCCGATGCCCATGACGAGTTCCTTCTAGTGTTCTTGGAAGATGGCTATGCAACTCAAGACGTTGCCTCTAAGGCCAGTCATTGTGCTGCTTGATGAATCCGACTGTCGCACTAATCAAAAGGTTCTGAGCTGCAGCAATAAAAATTAACACCTTTGATAAAGAGCAGCTAAATCATGGGCTTGCGTGTTTAGCGAAAACTCTTTTCGTGTCTAAACTGATTAAAAAATGTGCAGAAAAGTATCCTGCCTAGTGTGGAACCAAGCTGTAACTAACGGGTCGGCAAGTTTGAAGTAACGCTCAGCCTATTAAATCATTCAAGTGGCCGAATACATCCAAAGGAGTGGCAACCCATTCAAAGCATGGGTTTGTCTCCCATATTCAGCGACCTGATGAAGGGTTTGTCGGACAATCCTCCTGTTTACACTCTAGCGACTTCTTAACAACCGACAAGGCGTCTGCTATGCACAATCGCATCATGATCACCGGTGCAGGGTCCGGGCTGGGACGCGAGATCGCGCTGCGCTGGGCGCGCGAAGGTTGGCAGCTGGCGCTGTCGGATGTCAGTGACAGCGGCCTTCAGGAAACCCTGCGGCTGGCGCGAGAAGCAGGCGGGGATGGTTTCGTGCAGCGCTGTGACGTTCGGGACTACAGCCAGCTCACCGCGTTTGCCCAAGCCTGCGAGCAGAAGTTCGGCGGCATTGATGTGATCGTCAACAACGCCGGCGTCGCTTCAGGCGGGTTCTTTGGCGAACTGTCCCTTGAGGATTGGGACTGGCAGATCGCGATCAACCTGATGGGCGTGGTCAAAGGCTGCAAGGCGTTCTTGCCACTGCTGGAGCAGAGCAAGGGCAAGATCATCAACATCGCCTCCATGGCGGCGTTGATGCAGGGGCCGGCGATGAGCAATTACAACGTCGCCAAGGCGGGCGTGGTCGCGCTGTCGGAGAGCCTGCTGATCGAGCTGCGCCAGCAGGAAGTCGGCGTGCATGTGGTGTGTCCGTCGTTCTTCCAGACCAACTTGCTGGATTCCTTTCGCGGACCAACCCCGGCGATGAAAGCCCAGGTCGGCAAGTTGCTGGAGAGTTCACCTATCAGCGCGACGGATATCGCCGATTACATCCATCAACAAGTCGGCAGCGGCGAATTCATGATCCTGCCCCATGAGCAAGGGCGAATGGCCTGGCAGCTCAAACAGAAAAGTCCGCAGTTGCTGTACGACGAGATGGCCAATATGGCGGAGAAGATGCGCGCCAAGGCGAAGTCCGGGAGCTGATCAAGGCGTTCGTTACGGGACTTTTCTGATAGGGTGGCCGGCACTTTCCGGCTCCCATGGACGAGGCTCATCGTGCTCAATTACCTGTGGTTTTTCCTTGCCGCGCTGTTCGAGATCGCCGGGTGTTATGCCTTCTGGATGTGGCTGCGCCAAGGCAAGAGCGCGCTGTGGGTCATTCCCGCGCTGATCAGCCTGACACTCTTCGCCGTGCTGTTGACCCGGGTCGAAGCCACGTATGCCGGGCGCGCCTACGCGGCGTACGGGGGCATTTATATCATTGCTTCCATTGCCTGGCTGGGCGTTATCGAACGTGTCCGCCCGTTGACATCGGACTGGATCGGCGTCGGCCTTTGCGTGATTGGCGCGACCATCATCCTGTTTGGCCCGCGCTGGTCAGCCGCCTGATCTTCCATGTCGGAAGAACAAACTGACGTCTGCCGGACTTTTCTCTGACGTGCAGGCCGGAAATTCCCGGACGCGTAGGAAGCGTCTGTCAGCCAGGTTCTTGAAGGGTTGAAGGGCGTTACTGATTTTGCTCTGGCGCATTGAAGCGTCGGGACCGTAGCGTCAACCTGCTTCCTCGGTTAAAGCCAAGGAGCAGGACGTATGCTGGTATTGACGCGAGAAATCGGCGACACCTTCAACATTGGCGATGACATCACCCTGAGGGTGCTGGGCATCTCCGGCAATGAGGTGCGCCTGGGAATTGATGCGCCGCAGTGCGTCAGGATTCATCGGACAGAAGTTATTCGACGCATTGCCTCACGACTGCAGAACCTGGCCAACCGGGTGCCCGGGAGGTGAGCCCACTTGAGTCACCATCCCGGTTCAGTCTTGGGCGCAGGCGGCCTATTCCTCGAAAAACTCCTTAGGCACTTCGTGCTTGAGCATCAACTGACAATGCTGGCTGTCCATGTCGAAAAAAATCACCGCCTGACCTTTGCTCAGCGCATGGCGCACCCGCAACACGCGGGTTTCGAGCGGCGTGTCGTCGCCGTTGTCAGTGCCATCGCGGGTCACGAAGTCCTCGATCAGGCGCGTCAGGGTGTCGGCTTCGAGTTGGTCGTAGGGGATCAGCATAGGTTTCTCGGCAATCACAAAAGGTACACGGGGCGGCGATGCTATCGCGCCCCGTGCGGGCGGGCTACCGCTGACCCACCAACGTATCCACCGGCGGCACACGCGTGTCGCTTTCCATCTGCGCGTCGTGCTCCAGCTGATGGCTGAAATTCTCCAGCGATGCATTGGACGGATGCGCATCACTGGCGAACACCGGCGGGCTCATGATGTAGGCGGTGAGCAGGCGGCTCAGCGTGCTCAGGCTGTCGATGTGCGTTCGTTCGTAACCATGGGTCGCGTCGCAGCCGAACGCCAGCAGGGCTGTGCGGGTGTCGTAACCAGCCGTGATCGCCGAATGTGCGTCGCTGTAGTAATAGCGAAACAGATCGCGGCGCACGGACAGGTCGTTTTGCTCGCCCAGGCGCAACAAGTGCCGCGACAGGTGATAGTCATAGGGACCACCGGAATCCTGCATCGCCACGCTGACCGCGTGTTCACTGGAGTGCTGGCCCGGCGCAACGGGCGCGATGTCGATACCGACGAACTCGCTGACGTCCCACGGCAGGCTGCCCGCAGCGCCGCTGCCGGTTTCTTCGGTGATGGTAAACAGCGGGTGGCAATCGATGAGGGGCTCGACACCGCTGTCGACGATGGCTTTGAGGGCCGCAAGCAGCGCGGCGACGCCGGCCTTGTCGTCCAGATGGCGGGCGCTGATGTGCCCGCTGTCGGTGAATTCTGGCAACGGGTCAAACGCCACGAAATCGCCGATGTTGATGCCCACCGATTCGCAATCCGCGCGGGTGGCGCTGTAGGCGTCCAGGCGCACTTCCACGTGGTCCCAGCTGATGGGCATGGTATCGACGGCCGTGTTGAACGCGTGGCCGGACGCCATCAACGGCAGCACGCTGCCGCGAATCACGCCGTTGTCGGTGAACACGCTGACGCGGCTGCCTTCGGCAAAGCGGCTGGACCAGCAACCGACCGGGGCCAGGCCCAGTCGGCCGTTGTCTTTGACTTCACGAACGCTGGCACCGATGGTGTCCAGGTGCGCAGACACCGCGCGGTCGGGGCTGTTCTGTTTGCCTTTCAACGTGGCGCGGATGGTGCCGCGGCGGGTCAGTTCGAACGGAATGCCCAGTTCTTCCAGGCGCTCGGCGACGTAGCGCACGATGGTGTCGGTAAAACCGGTGGGGCTCGGGATCGCGAGCATTTCCAGCAGGACTTTCTGCAGGTAATTCAGATCCGGTTCATGGATGTTTGCAGTCGTCATAGGCACCTCAATGTGTGACGCAAAGTGACCTGATAGCGGGCTCGCTCGCGGCCTCGATCCGGTGGCAACGAATGCATCGTTGGCCAGACCGGTCGCGGGCAGGCTCACGGCTACAGGGATTGCGCCTTAGCCATGGGCAGGCTGGCTGTGGGGAAACAACAGATCGACGAAACGCTCGGCTGTCGGTTGTGGCTCGTGATTGGCCAGACCGCAGCGCTCGTTCGCTTCGATGAACACGTACTCCGACTGGTCAGCGGCGGGCACCATAAGATCCAGACCGACCACCGGGATGTCGAGGGCGCGAGCGGCTCTCACGGCAGCATCCTTCAGCACCGGGTGAAGCATCGCGGTGACGTCTTCAAGACAGCCACCCGTGTGCAGGTTCGCGGTGCGTCGCACGGCCAGACGCTGATCGGCCGGTAGCACGCTGTCGAAGCTGAAGCCGGCGTCGTCAACGGTGCGGCGGGTTTCATCGTCCACCGGGATCTTGCTTTCGCCGCCCGTGGCCGCAGACCGACGCCGGCTTTGCGCCTCGATCAGCTGACCGACGGTGTGACGGCCATCGCCGATAATCTCGGCCGGACGACGGATCGCGGCGGCGACCACTTCAAAACCAATCACGACGATGCGCAGATCGAGCCCTTCATGGAAGCTCTCGAGCAGCACACGGCTGTCGAACTGGCGAGCACGTTCGACAGCCGCCTGCACATCTTCGATAGTGCGCAGGTTCACGGCCACGCCCTGACCCTGTTCGCCATCGACCGGCTTGACCACGACGCGCTGGTGTTCTTCCAGAAACGCCAGGTTGTCGTCGCCATTGCCGGCCAGTTGCTGCACCGGCACTTCCAGACCTGCCGCCTTGAGCGTCTTCTGGGTCATGCGTTTGTCCTGGCACAGCGTCATGCTGACGGCGGTGGTCAGGTCGCTCAGCGACTCACGGCAACGCACGCGGCGACTGCCATGAATCAGCGTGAACAGTCCGGCCTCGGCGTCATCCACCTGCACTTCGATGCCGCGACGATGGGCTTCTTCGACAATGATCCGGGCGTACGGGTTGAAATCCGCCTGCGGGCCGGGGCCGAGAAACAGCTTCTCGTTAATGCCGTTTTTACGCTTGATGGCGAAGGTCGGCAGATTGCGGAATCCCAGTTTGGCGTACAGGCTTTTCGCCTGATCATTGTCATGCAGCACTGACAGATCGAGGTACGCAAGACCCCGGCTCTGGAAGTGCTCGACCAGATGGCGCACCAGCACTTCGCCGACGCCAGGCCGTGTGCATTGCGGATCAACCGCCAGGCACCACAGGCTGCTGCCGTTTTCGGGATCGTTGAAAGCCTTCTGGTGATTAAGGCCCATGACGCTGCCGATCACGGCGTTGGTGGTCTCGTCTTCGGCAATCCAGTAGACCGGGCCGCCTTGGTGCCGAGGTGTCAGCAGGGCAGGGTCGATGGGCAACATGCCACGGGCGATGTACAGATTGTTGATCGCGGTCCAGTCACCTTCGCTTTGTGCCCGGCGAATCCTGAAACCACGAAACACGCGCTGGGCCGGGCGGTAATCGCTGAACCACAGGCGCAGCGTGTCCGACGGATCGAGGAACAACTGTTGCGGCGATTGCGCCAGCACCTGCTGCGGCGCGGCGACGTATAAGGCGATATCGCGCTCGCCTTGCTTTTCGTTGAGCAACTCCTGAGCGAGGGATGCCGGGTCAGGGTAGGTGTGGCCAATCAGCAGCCGTCCCCAGCCGCAATGCAGAGCCAGCGGTTCTGTCTCAGGCGTGCTGCCGTCTTCGGCAAGGCGAGCCTGCAAGCGCTCGTACGACGGCGTCTGGCCGCGCAACAAGCGCTGGTTGTGAATCGAAGCGTTGGCTTTCATGGGTCAGAGTCCTTGTTCGCTGAGCCACAGGTTCAGCGCCGCCAGCTGCCACAGCTTGGAGCCGCGCAGGGGCGTGAGTTGACCCTGTGGATCGGTGAGCAGTTTGTCGAGCATGACCGGGTTGAACAGGCCACGGTCCTGGCTTGGATCAAGCAGCAGATCGCGGACCCAGCTCAGTGTGTCGCCTTCCAGATGCTTGAGGCCCGGCACCGGGAAATAGCCTTTCTTGCGGTCGATGACTTCGGACGGGATCACCAGACGCGCCGCTTCCTTGAGCACTTGCTTGCCGCCATCCGGCAATTTAAAGCGGCCAGGCACCCGTGCCGACAGCTCGACCAGTCGGTAGTCGAGGAACGGGGTGCGAGCTTCGAGGCCCCAGGCCATGGTCATGTTGTCGACGCGTTTGACCGGGTCATCCACCAGCATCACCGTGCTGTCCAGCCGCAGGGCTTTGTCCACGGCCGCATCAGCGCCCGGCATCGCGAAATGCTGGCGCACAAAATCACCGGCGGCGTCATTCGCCGTCAGCCACTTCGGTGTAACGGTCTCGGCGTACTCGTCGTAACTGCGGTCGAAGAACGCATCACGGTAAGCGGCATAAGGGTCGCTGGCGCCGTCCACTTGCGGGTACCAGTGATAGCCGGCGAACAGCTCGTCCGCGCCCTGGCCGCTCTGAACCACCTTGCAATGCTTGGCCACTTCGCGGGACAGCAGATAAAACGCGATGCAGTCATGGCTGACCATCGGCTCGCTCATCGCGCGGAACGCGGCGGGCAGTTGTTCGATGATCTCGCTTTCCTTGATGCGCAGTTGATGATGATTGGTGCCGTAGTGTTTGGCGATCAGATCCGAATACTGGAATTCATCGCCGCGTTCGCCGCCCGCATCCTGGAAACCGATGGAGAAGGTCGACAGGTCCTTAACGCCCACTTCACGGAGCAAACCGACGAGCATGCTCGAGTCAACGCCGCCGGACAGCAGCACGCCGACATCCACCGCAGCGCGTTGACGGATGGCAACGGCTTCCCGCGTGCTGTCGAGCACACGGTCGCGCCAGTCTTCGAGGGTCAGATTCGCTTCGTCAGCACGCGGACCATAGGGCAGCGTCCACCAGACTTTCTGCTCGACCTTGCCTTCGGCACTGACGCGCATCCACGACGCCGGGGGCAGTTTTTCAACGCCCGCCAGCAAGGTGCGCGGCGCAGGCACCACGGCGTGGAAGTTCAGGTAATGATTGAGCGCGACCGGGTCGAGCATCGGGCTGATGTCGCCACCTTTCAGAAGGGCGGGCAGCGCAGAAGCGAAACGCAGGCGCTTGTCGGTGCGCGACAGGTACAGCGGCTTTACACCAAGACGGTCGCGGGCGATGAACAGGCTTCTGTTGTCGCGCTCCCAGATGGCGAACGCGAACATGCCGTTGAGCTTGGGCAGCATGTCTGCGCCCCAGGCGTGGTAGCCCTTGAGCAGCACTTCGGTGTCGCCGCCGGAATGGAACTGATAGCCAAGGCTTTCAAGCTCGGCACGCAATTCCGGGAAGTTATAGATGGCGCCGTTGAAGGCCAGGGAGAGGCCCAGATGGCTGTCGATCATCGGCTGCGCCGAGCCGTCAGACAGATCCATGATTTTCAAACGACGGTGGCCGAGGGCAATTGGTCCCTGGCTATGAAACCCCCACGCATCCGGGCCGCGAGCCGCGAGATGATGGGTGATACGTTCTACTGCGGCGAGATCCGCAGGTTGGTTGTCAAAGCGTAGTTCGCCAGCTAATCCGCACATCAGTCCTAAACCCTTATGTTTTCGGCGTGTTTGGCGTTACTGGGATTTTGACCGTACCGATTCCGTACCACTTTCTTTCTGGTCCAGCTTCTTCAACTCAGTCCAATCGCTCGGCGAGCTGATCCACTTTGCGTATGTGGATAGCAGAACCTGTACGCTGTGCCCGAGCTGCGAGGCGATGAATGCCGGGTTCATGCCAGACATCAGGCACATGGTTGCGTACGTGTGACGGGTGTCGTACATCCTGCGCTGTCTAATCCCAAGCTTGCGCAATGCACTCAGCCAGTAACGTTTTGGCCCTGTCTCGGAGCGTATAAACAGCTCTGATTTGATCCCGCTGCCTTCAGGCGCAAACACATAATCAGAGCGCGCTGCCGTCAGCGGCCTAGCAGTATCGAGTGCATGAAGCGCCTGATCGTTCAATAAAACCTCGCGTGACTTCTTCGTTTTCGTCCTTTCCTGAATCTTCCCGTAGATGCGAATTCGGCAGACTTTGGCCGTTCGATTGCGGGTGTCCACCTCGCTCCAGCGCAGCGCCATCGCCTCGCCTGGACGCATTCCTGTATAGAAAGAAAACTCAAAAAACGCTGCGTAGATCTTCTGCAAGCCGTTCGTCAATTGATACAGCTGATCGATAATCGCGTCCGCTTCGTCACGGCTGAAAGGATCGATCTCACGCTTCACCGTCCGAGTGGCCGGGATCGACAGCGCGGGGTTGCGCAGGATCAGCTCGTCGTTCACTGCCTGCGCGAAGATGCTGGTCACCAACCGCACAGCGCCTTTGCGCCTGCTGGGCGATGACCACTGGATGTCCGTGGCGATCTTGCGCATCAGCATGGGGGTGATTTTGTCGACGGGCAGCTCAGCCAGGTACGGCACCCAGTAGATCTGGAGCGCGGACCGATAGCTTCTGCGAGTGCTCTCGACGATCTGCAGGCTGTTCAGCCACTCCTGCGCATAGTCGAAGAAGATAGGGACGGTGTGAACGATGGCGTTGCGCGAGTTCGGGAACAGCTCGGCGTACTTCTCTGGCGAGAGCGCGCCGGCCTTGTCCAGTTGCTTTACTTGAGCACGTAGATTCGCGGCTGCAGCGATCCCTTTCGGGGTTTGAGGGAAGGCGAGCGTTTCGCAGCACCGCTTCTTGTTCCAGGAGAAACGAATTCGGATTGATCGCCCGACAATTTCAACCCCTGCTGGCAGGTCCACAGGCTTTCTATCCATTCGTCATACCGCCTCACGCTATAAACAATTCGACCATCAATCTTCGTCCAGACCCACTCAGGAATGACCTTGCGCTCGCGCTTTCGCTGCAGCGCCCTCTGCGTGGTTCCCACCAGTTCAGCCATTCTCTTTTCGGTGACCTTGTCGAATCCATCGCCGGTTTCAATCTTCTCAGCTGCGACCATGGCTATTGCTCCTGACGCGTCAGGTTTTCTGTTTGTAGTGAAACTGACGCGTCACGGCTGCACTCCCCGTCGCGAACCTCTGCCTCGAGGCGTTCTAGGTCGTTCAACAGGCTGAGAACGGCCGCAGGGGTCGTAAGGTGTTCGAACTTTTCCAGCGCCTGCTCGGCGTCGTGGACAGATTCGAACTGCTGGCTGACCAAAGCTTCACACAGGTCCTTCAGGCTCAAGAGTTCAAGCATCAAATGATCCCCTGCGGAATTGGTCGGCGAGAAGCCGGCGCGGGTTGATACCGCAAGAGGCCGCCATTTCAGCAATCTTGATCACTGGGGTCTCGCGGCGCTGCATTGCATTGAACAGCTCGATCAGCCTCCGACCGACAGGCCCGTTACCGTAGCGGGTCATGTTCAATCTCCTTTGCCATCAGCGTGATGCGGCTCACCTTCGCCTGAGTCCCGAACACGCGTTGGCCCGACGGCATTTGATTAATCAGCGCGGTAGCAGCCTGTGCGTTGGGCAGCTCGAAGAGAACGCTCAGCGTAACTGGCTCAGACGCTGCAGCCTTGATGCGGTCGTCAATGTGAACGTTGCTCATCGCGCGCTCGGCTTGAATCTTGTCGTAGATCTCGGCGCGATGGACTTCTACGTGGTCCGGAGCATGGATACCAACACGAACCTGAGTCCCCTGAATGCCGACAACCGTGATCGTTACGTCGTCGCCGATGTGGATTGTTTCGCCTGGGCGGCGTGTGAGGATGAGCATGGAATCTCCTTGATTTCAGGCCGAACGAATCCCGGCCGCGCTTTTTGGCTTTCGCAAAATTCAGTTTGGTTTACGGGTCAGATCAGCCTGAGCACCGGACTGCGTCCCCGCTGGAGGCGCACGCCGCTGCAAACGCGGTCATGCGATGAAGACGCCGTCGTGTGATTCGTCGCGCTGGTTTTCGGGAGTAGGGCTGCCCACACCGGCGAAGCTGATGATCCCTTGCGCAAATGCGGCTGCGACCAAGGCTGCCTGACGGTTCACGCCAAGCTTGTACATGGCACTTGCGATGCGCTTAGCTGTTGTGGAAGGGGCCATTCCCAAGATCTGAGCCGCCTCTTTAACCGTCTTGCCGTTGGCCACGGCCAGAACGCACTGGAGCTCTCGTGGCGCCAGTCCTTGACCCAAGATTCCCTTCCAAACGCCAAGCTTGATGTTCATATAACTCTCCAAATAACCGCAGGTGCTAATTCGATAGGCGAAATCTAGACCCGTTCGACTCCCTTGCCAACACCGGCGGTTATAAAGATTGTTTTTCTCACATGCCTTTATTTGGAGTCGTAAAAAAACCCGCTCGTGGCGGGCATTTTGGAGGGGTTTGGCGGCAAGCCTGGCGTTTAGAAGCTGCGGCCGTTCCACCAGTAAATTACTTGGGCCAGGATGTGGATATCTTCTTCGCGGTCGGCAGGAACGGGCAGATCGCGGTACTGCGCGTTGTCCGAAATGATCGACAATCCGTCCAGGTTTCTCTGTATGCGCTTGATCAGAAGCTGGCCTTGCAACTGGAAAAAATAGATTGCATCAGCCTCTACCGTGTTCACTCCAATATCTATCATCACCGCGTCGCCATTTCTGATCGTTGGCGACATGCTGTCCCCGCGACCGGAGATAAGCTTGAGGTTTTCCAGCGCGGAAAATGTGAGATTTTGCCGGACCCAACGAGCATCCAAGCTCATGTTCTCAACCACCATGTTCATTTCTGGCACATCTGCACCCGGCCCCATGGACGCCGTCACGTCGTAGCGAGGAACCACCACAATTCGCTTGTAGTCGCGAATCTTCTGAGCAAGAGCGGAAGGCAGTCCCTGAACGTCAATAGTCCCGCCCAGCTCTTCTATGTCGGCTGGCGAAAGGATGCTGCTCGCCGGTTGCTGCTGGGATCCGTCCCATATTGCGCCGAGCAATTTGCTAACCCCGCTTGGCCCCCTTATTTCAGCGGCAATTCGAGGGCTAAATTCACTCACTGATACCTCCAGGAGCCGAGATATTTTGAACGCGAATTCTAAGTTGATGGCGTTCCGGCCATTCAGATACATCGAAAGGCCAGCTTGGGACATATTTAGCTGCTCTGCCAGCGCCTCCTGGGTTAACCCGAGGTCTGCACGCTTGCGCATATAGATGCTCTTCAACTGAGCACACTCGGCTTTCTCTTCTGGCGTCAATTCACGTTTTTTCATGCGACAACTCTATAACCGTGGGTGTTCACAATCAAAAACCGCAGGTGTTGATTTATTCATCACCAGCGGTTATTTTGTGTCGCAATAGCCATTTCAGGTGAGCGTATGACGCCTATTCCCTTGAGCGTATTCGTTGCAGACAAAGGTCAAGACGAAGCCGCTAAATCGCTCGGTTCGAGCCAGACTGCGATCTGCAAAGCTTTGAAGTCCGGGCGAGTGATCCTCGTTCATGAGGACGAGCCAGGTATTTTTTCCGCGCTTGAACTCAAGGGCTTTCCTTCAAGTGGACCGAGCCAAAAGCCCCGGCCAAATCTTGAACAGATTGTGGCGCAGATCTCAGCGATTGGGCAGGGCGTTGGTGTAGCTGTGGTTTCATCCAGTGTTTCCGGATGTGGATCGTGAACAACGTCACTTTCACGGCGGACTCGATATTAAACACGGCGGACTGGACGTTAAGTGCACAGGGTTGGGTCGCGCCGAATCCTCTAAGTATGCATTCTGTTCAAACCGAGGGCCTGAACCTGGCCTTCCAACTATTGGCGTTTGCCGATTTGATTGAGATCTGACGAATGAACAAACGCCAATCCCAGTATTTGTTGACCGGCTAAATCGCAGGCAACAAAAAGGCCCCCTTTCGGGAGCCTTCTTTTCCACTCCCTGCCAGGGGAGCTTCGTAAATCTTCTTCGTTCTGTGGAGGACGAATCAATGCACCCGAAAAATAGCAAAACGCCAGATGTAACGCAACTGCCTCTCACGGCTAATTCTGACTTCAGCAACACTCCGATAGACAACCGCGGCCTGATGGTCTTCAGCGTTAACGCCGGCGTTAACAGTGAAGATGCGCTTCAGACGGCCAAAACCCTGTCGTCCGGCTTGGGGCAGATCTGCGATCACATGCATGACTCGCTGAACATGGGGGAAATGGCTTATTGCGATGGCATGAAAACCCTGGCTTTCATCGCCGAAGCAGTATCGGCCCTGGTTTGGTCGGTTCAGCGTGGCATGGGCCCGGCAGCAGAAGGGGAGGCCCGTCCATGAAATCCCCAATGTGGAATCAATTGCTCGTCGACGTCCCTCGTTGCTATCCATCCGAGTCAAATCCCCGGGCAAGGCTGACGCCAGATCAGGTGGAGGAATTGCAGGCAGTCGAGAATGCAGCTGAAAACTTCGCCATCACTATTGGCCACGGTCTTGCCGCTGTAGGCGAGCTGCTAGCACACGCCGCATCGCATAACGAACTGACTGATGAATTGGTGCTCAGCACGGGTTGGCTGGTGAGCTCGCTTGCTTTGCTCACCATGACGATGTCCGAAACGGGTGCGGCGGCTACTTACAAGCTCGGGCACATCCCTCACCAGGGGGACGCGAAGTGAAAAAGCCAATCCCAACGATGCAGCAGCTCGCCGCCGAGGCTGAATTTCAGCTTCAAGCTGCCGCTGATCAGCTCAACTGGCTGGCCGCGCTGGCAAGCGCGATCCAGCTTGATCACACCCATGGCCAAGGCAAGTACGCCGCACACCTGGCTGCGCTCGCCGGCTATTTGAGTGATACCGACTTTAGCGGTGTGCACAGCTCAATCGACGAGTTCAACCAGCTCAGCGAATCCGCGCCACAGAACCCGGACATGCCGAATCGTGGCGCGCACGCCGCCGGAGCACCCCAATGATTAAAAACTCACCAACGGTCTCCAGCTTGGTAAAGCAGATCGCCGCCATTCTCCGTGCGCATATTGGCGTCGCGGAGCCTACCGCTGCGGGAGGCGACCTGGTGTCGCTTGTCCGCGCCTACTGGCAAGTCCACGGCCTAATAGATGCGCCCGAGGACGGACCCCGCACACGTCGCCATCCTCTCAATCGTGCCCAGCAGATCGACCTCGAGCACATTTCTCTAACCCTGTACCGCCAGATCATGGCGCTCACCGGACTGAGCTTTTACCCAAGCTGGCAACTGTGCGTGTCAGCAGTGCGCATCGATGCAGAAGGTGGCTCGATCACTTCTGAATTCGCGCTGGCTGAGATTGAGCGGCTCAAACAGTACGTAGTGGGCCTGGGCTTCAAAGAACAGATCGTCACCGAGCGCTGGATGGTTGAGGAGGGGGCGACGGCATGAGCATCGTCAAATTCAACGGCGCCACCATGACCAGCGATGACTTGCTGGCGCTCATCAACGAAGCAAGAGCGGAATCGGGCGAGCCTCAGATCCGCCGGAACAAGCTGGCCGAGAAGATAGAGGACGAGCTCGCCGGCGAGCACTACACAAAAAGGGTAGTGCAAAATTTGAACAGCACCGAGTCAGCGGTGTTCGACCTCACCCGCGATCAATGCATGCTGGTTTCGATGCGTGAGTCGAAAGCTGTACGGCGCCGAGTCGTCGTCAAGCTGAATGCGCTTGCCAGCCAGGCGGCATTTCCGATCCCGCAGACTCGCGCTGAGGCGATGCGCCTTGCAGCCGATCTGGAAGAAAAAAACGAGCTGCTCGCGCTGGTGAACCAACAGCAGGCGGCGAAAATTGAAAGTCTTGAAAATTTCTTCATGGCCGGCGAGACGCCGTTCCAGTTCGTCAAGCGCTTGAACGGCGTCAACTGTTCGCTGATATCGCACGCGCTTATGGAGATGGGCTGGGTGTTCAACGACGCCGACCCGAAAGGCCGCCCGCATTATCGGGTGTATAGCAGCACGCGCGCCAAGAACTGGCTCAACGAGAAGCCTCGGACCATCCGGGGGGAGGGCGAATCCACGTTCGTCCGCTACGACCTCGTGCTGCTCCTCAACGGCGCCAAGAAGCTGCATGACCTCTACATGAGTCAGAAACTGCCCATGAAAAAGACCTGGGACGGTCGGTTTTCCTATATCAAATTCACGCCGGAGACGTCCCTGTGATCAAGAAACCCACGCAAAAAGAACTCACGGCGCAGGTCGTCCAGCTGTCCATGGAACATCAGCTTGCCCATCTGGCCGTGCAGCGCCGCCGCATCGAGCTCAACGACCAGTACCGGGCCTATTTCGCTGTCTATGGCGAACCGGAGCCAAACTTCCGCGGTATCCGGTGGGAGGATCCGCGCTATGCCGGGGTGATCAGTCACACCGACGGGGCGTACGAACTTCTTCGGAAGGCGAAACAAAAGCGCTACACCGTAAAGCGTCGTCTTGACACCGCTGTGCGCAAGCTCATGACCTTGACCGGCGTCTCTCTCGATGTGCCGGCTGAGGCCTGCACCGCTCCGCCGTTGCCCTTGCCAGTGCGGCGATTCACCTCTGCTGGGGAGACCCTGCAATGAGCATGGAGTCGATGGTTAAGGCCATGAAAACCAAGGTGGGCAACCCCTTGCGCAAATTGGTACTGATCAAACTGGCGGACAACGCTAACGATCAAGGCGAGTGCTGGCCGTCGTATCAGCACATCGCCGACCAGTGCGAGATCGGCCGCTCCACGGTAAAGCTGCACATTCGTGAGCTGGAGAAGGCCGGATACCTGCGCCGGGAGTACCGCCGCAAGGGTGAGCTGAATCAATCCAACCTCTTTCACTTATCACTTGATGGTGGGGCAGCTAATGCCCTAGGGGGTGGGGCAGGAGATAACCCACCTGGGGCAGGAGATAACCCAGGGGGTGGGGCAGGAGCTGCCCCCAGAACCAGTCACCCTTCTGAACCAGTCAAGGAACCAAAACCTGTGTGCGAAACCGACCCACAGGAAGGGTTCGCAGTGTTCTGGAAGCTGTATCCACGCAAGGTCCAAAAGGCCAAGGCAGAGGCCGCATGGGAGAAGCTGGCCGTCACGCCGGAAATGTTCACCGTCATCACCGCGGCGCTGGCGCGCCAAGTGACCAGCATCGACTGGCTGAAGAGCAATGGTCAGTTCATCCCACACCCGACCAGCTGGCTCAACGGCAAGCGTTGGGAAGACGAACTGCAACCCGCGGCTGTCGCCGCGCCTTCCCGTCACAGCGGTTTCGACCAGATCGACTACGAGGAAGGCCTGGAGCGCGACGAGAACGGCAACTTTCGGATCGCGGGGAGCGGCCAATGAAAATCAAATACACGCTTGAAACCGCGACTCGGGACTGCCCGGATCACGGCCAATTCACAGATTCGCTGGTCGAGCAGTTCGGCGCTGAGCCGGCTTGGTACGGCTGCCCACGCTGCCATTTCGACAAACGCCACGCGCAGGAATACGAACCCCGCACGGCTGGCGTGACGTTGCACCGTGACCGTCAGATGAATGAGCGTCTGCTGGACGCCGGGATCCCGTTGCGCTTTCAGACCAGCTCGCTGGATACATGGGCTGCGGGCCAAGATCAGGGCAAGCTTCAAGCCTGGAGCACGGCGACCGGTTACATCGACGCCTTCAGCGAGAACTTCCTCGTAGGTCGCTCGATGATGCTGCTGGGCCAGGTCGGTACCGGGAAGACGCATCTTGCGACCGGCATCCTGCAGCAGATCATCCGCCACTTCGGCTCGCAGGGTCTTATCGGCCGCTACGCCACCGCTGGCGGCATAATCCGCAGCGTCAAGGACACCTTCGGCTCGCCCAGCAAAACGGAATCCCAGGTCTACGCCGATCTGGTCCGGCCGCATCTGCTGGTCATCGATGAGGTGGGCGTTCAGCACGGCACCGACTTCGAGCGCACCGTGCTGTTTGAGGTCATCAACGGCCGATACGAGCAGCTGCGCCCGACCATCGTGGTGAGCAATCTCGGCATGGCCGACCTGCGCCACTGCCTGGGCGATCGCGCTGTCGATCGTCTCCGCGACAAGGGCGGGCTGGTAGTGCTGTTCCGCTGGCCGTCCGCGCGGGGTGCCGCATGAGTCGCGAACTGTTCAACGTAGACGCCGAGCACGGGCTGCTTGGCGCGATATTCGTCGACCCGACGCTCATTGACGAGGTCCGCTCAAAGGTCGAGATCGCGGACTTCCATGAGATCGAGAACGCGGCGCTGTACCGGGCCATTCTGGATTGCCACGAAGCGGGCGACCCGGTCGATGTGATCATGGTCGGCGAGCATCACCAGTACCTGCCCGACGGCAGCAGCATGTTGGCCTATGCCGCGACGATCCAGTCGAACGCGCAGGGCACCTCGAGCTGGAAAACTTACGCTCGGGTGATTCGTGAGCGCGCCGTGCTGCGCAAGGTGGTCGAGACTGCCCACGCGATCAGCCAATCGGCCAACGATGACCTCCCGGTGGCCGAGATCATCGCGCGCGGCCAGCAGGCCATGGCCGATCTGCGTGACCTGGACGACGGCGAGCCGGATTATCACAAGGTCGGCGGCATCCTGCCGCAGGTGATCGACACCATCGACGCGAAGTTCTCCGGCACGGCGCCGAAGGGTCTTTCGACCGGCATACCGGATCTGGACAAGCTGATCCGGGGCCTGCGCCCTGGCAACATGATTGTCGTGGCGGGCCTGCCAGCATCCGGCAAGACGATCCTCGGCGTCCAGATCGCCCAATACGCGACTACCCAGCTCGGCGGATCCGGCCTGGTGTACAGCCTGGAAATGACCAAGGAGGAGCTGGTGACACGCAATATCGCCTCGCTGGGTGGGGTTGACCTGACCCGGCTTGATGAGGGGCACTCGATCAAGGATGAGGACTGGCCACGGATCACCAGCGCGGTGAGCATTCTGAGCAAAGCCCAGTTGTACGTCTGCGATCAGCCCGGCATGACCGTCGCGCGCATTCGCTCGATCGCGCGTCAGTGCCAGCGCCACGAAGGGCTGGACGTGATCGTCGTCGACTACATCACCCTGATTGCGGGCGAAGGCGGGCAGAACCGCACGCTGGAGGTCGGCAAGATCTCCACGGCGCTGAAGAACCTGGCCAAGGAATTGAAGGTGCCGGTGATCGTTCTGGCGCAGCTCAACCGCGGCCCCACCAACCGCCCGGACAAGCGACCGCGCCCGAGCGATATCCGCGACAGCGGGCAGATCGAGCAGGACGCCGACGTCGTCATTCTGGTTCATCGAGACACTGACACCGACGAGGGGGCGAATGGCGTCACGGAATTGATCGTCGGCAAGTGCCGACACGGCAAGCCCGGAACGTGCCTGGTGCAGGCGCAGGGGCAGTTCGTGCGGTTCGTGCCGTTCGGTGGGAAGCCGCCAAGCGACGAAGAAGTGGCGATGGGCCGGGTATTGAAGTTCACCGGCCGCAACCATCGCGGAGGCGCGGACGATGAGTAAGCCAGCCAAAACCGTCTGGGTCGGTATTTCCGACGCCGAAATCCGCAAGCAGGCGGCCACCGGCTTCCGTCAGCTGCGCGATCCTCGTTATCCACAGCTCCGCTTCCGCTACTCGACCGCCGATCGCAGCAAGGGCTCCTGGCACGTCGTGGTCAGCGGTAAGTGGGGCAAGGCCGGCAGTTATCCCGGCATTAACGCCAAGCTGATGCAGGCCACGTTGCCCGAGATCCTCGCGCGCCGTGCCGTGGACTCGGCGGCGGCATCCACCACCACCAGTTGGCGCACCGTCGGTGATGTGCTGACCTGGTACACCGACCGGATGACTCGCGACCGTGGATTGTCGGCCAAGCGCAAGGCCAGTGCACAGTCGGCGCTGCGCTGTCACCTGGTGCCGCGCCTTCACGAACTAGAGCTGGCCAGCCTCAATCGGTCCTCGGTCGACCGCTTGCTGATGTGGCCCATGCAGGAGAAATACGCGCTGTCGTTCGTGCGCTCGGTCTACGGCGTGCTGGCTGCGGCGTTTCGGCAAGCCGCCCGGCTGAAGTTGATCGACATCAGTCCGATGGCAGACCTGAAGTTCACCGACTTCGTCCGGACGCGGATCAGGCCCAAGGCAGCGCGCCTGCGTGGTGATGATCTGCCTCCGCTCCTACAGACGTTCGCTGAGCAATTCGACGCTGTGCCGGTGCAGTCCATGTTGCCGCTCATGATGCTCTGTCACGGCACGCGCCTCGGGGAAACCCGGCTGGCGCGCTGGAAGAACCTCAACGTCGTGACCCGCCAGTGGTTCATCCCCACCGGCGACACGAAGACCAAGGCCGAGCACACCCTGCCGCTGACCGAACAGGCCTGCGCGCTCCTACAGCGATACCGCGCCCGACAGCTTGCAATGGGCTACAGCGGACCGTTCCTGTTTCCCGGCAGCAATGGGTCGGCACTGAGCGCAAGCAAGGCCTGCACGGTGTTCACCAGCGTGAGCAAAGGCGAATGGTCGAGTCACGACCTGCGCAAGGTCGCGCGCACGGCCTGGGCTGATCTGGGCGTCGATTACATGGTCGGCGAAATGCTGCTCAACCACGCCATGAAAGACCTAGACGCAACCTACATCCACACCACCGCCGAGGGCATGAAACGCAAGGCGCTGGAGGCATGGCATCAGCACCTCGACAGCCATGGATTCGCGCTGCTTCACGGTGGGACATATGCAGGACAGCCAGCGGTGTGTACACGAGTGCAGCCCTTTGAATCAGGGGCTTTCAGAGCAAACCAGCATCCATCCCAAGGGAGGAGCCATATTGAAAAAGGCGCCGCCCTAGCCCAGCCAGGAGACGGCAATGAGTAGAGTTTCAGCGGCACTGCCGCGCAAAAGCCTCCAGGAGCATGAGCGCAAGTTTCTCAAGGTAGCCGGCACTTACCTAGCTCAGGAGAAGGTAGGAGGGCCCGCTGCACTGGCCGATCTGCTCGACATGGTCGCGAGTTGGCACTCGCTGCGCACCGATATCGAGTTTGGCGAGTACTGCAAGCGCTGGGTGCTGGAGGGCAATAGCAAGAGCCCGCCCGCTGACAAGTTGCTGCGAAACCTGTTGGGACTGGATCAACCACCACCACGCCGCATCCGGAGGGCTGCCTGATGACTGTTTACCGCGATGCAGCGCATTGCATCAGCCGTGTGATGTCGATCGAGATCCATGACGGCACCAAGAAAGCGTCTTGGCAGCGCATGTACAAGGCGAGTTTTGATGATGAGTTGCCGGGCCAGTCGATTACCGACGATCTGTCGCCGGAGGAGCGCCTGACCCAAGACTCAATGACGCGCGCCACACTAAAACGCTCGCTGCCCGAGGTTCAGTGGCAGGCATTGGTGGGCAAGTACTCCATCAACCAGAATGAAGTGAAAGACGCGGCGGCATACCTCACTCCCCGGGTTGTCAGCCCTGCGCACTACCTGTTCAAGACCAAGTGCGTGATGGCCTGGATCGTCCCGGAGCGGCGCAACGGCCTTCCAGCATCGTTCTACGTGTTGCACAGCTGGGACGCTGACGGCACGCCGGAGCGAACGCTGCGGCGGTGGCGATCAATCAGCAAGCGCTGGCTCGACGACCAGGTGAGTGCCGCTCACTTGGCTGTCGAGGCGCTGCTGGAGGAGCGCGGTCTGTTGCATCAATTGGCCGCTTGACTGTGACCGAGTGACCGCGTAGATTTCGAACCTGCGGTTTGGTGCGTTACAGGATGACGGCCAAATACCTGAAGCCCGGCCATCATGTCGGGCTTTTTATCATCCGGTGTTTGATCAATAATGGTGGTGTAGGGGATCGTTTTGTGACGCAGGGAAATGCATGAATAACAAAACTATCCGATGGATCACCAATCTGTTGTTGTGTATAGGCACAGGCTTCATGGTTACAGGCTTGGCGACCTTAGTGATAGGTGGAGCGTTAAGTGCCGATACGATCGTCACCGGTGCTACCATGGTCGCAGGAAGCTTTTTCGTAATTGTTGCCTCCTACGTGGTAGCCATGATGGAGAGAGAATTATGACAATCTTGATTATGTCGGCTTGGGCGGTTGGTATCTTGCTTCTAATAGCCGTCGCGGTGTACCGCGGTCGCGCCTCGATGCCACGCGCGCCGGAAGCAGCGCCTCGTGATGAGTCGGAAGTAAAGAGCCAGACGAAAAGAGGCTTCCACGAAGCTAATTCCCTGGTTAACGAGGATATCCGCGCGCTCTTCGCTGAGATGCATGAGCTCAGGTTGCGTAGGGGCTCCTCGGACGAAGAGCACCTCGATATCTTGATATCACCATCTGTGCTTCGGACAAATATGATATTGATGGAGACACTCAAGAACACCGATCGCAGTGGTCCTAGGTCAACTAAAAAAGCTGCAACCCAGGCCGGCATCATATAGTTTCGATCTGTACCATCAATGGCCGTTCCAACCTGAAGCCCAGCCCATGCTGGGCTTTTCTATTATCGAGATTCAGGTTATATGTGAGTCTCATCACGCGGGACGGAGCCAGCCATGAGTGACACGAACGAACAGCCTCTATCAGAGGAGGAGTATTTCAAAAGCGTTGGATTGGTGAAGAACGAATGGGATGGTAGACAGGTCGACTGGCTTCTTCAGTGGCTATGTGCGTTCATAAATGACACAAACCTCCGTGTCGGGATCACCCTCACAGTAGGCGGCAGCATCATCACCGGAACCCTCATCCCTCATCAGGACTACTTCGAACGACTGGCCGCTGACTTTTCCTCCCCTTTTGCTAAGACAAGTGAGGAAAACCGTGCGGCGATTCACGAGAGGATACTGAGCTTCCACGTTCCCTTAGACCCGAGCGCAGTTCCGACACCTGTTCAGTACATTCATGTGGATAATGCGCGTGTCCATACTGGAGGAAGTCAGGTATTCCCGGACAAAGGGACACTTTGGCGCGGAAAGATTTCAGCCGTGGAAGGATTTGTACTCGGCGAGCTGAACACTAGCAAGTAAAGCACCATCGCTAAGAAAGTTTTGATTTCAACACATCAAGGTCAGCTCAGTGCTGGCCTTTTTTGTTTTTGCGGGACGCCATAGCCAGGGTGGTTCCTTCGGGAGTGGCCTGGACGTCGATAGCCGGCAGTGCGGCGTACGGAAATAACACCGGCAGCCAGTGAGCCTCATTACCTCGATTGTTCCGGGGCGGCTTTGGTGGGCAGCGTGGGAAGACACGCAACTATTTTGAGCCTCAGCACCTGCTGGGGCTTTTTCGTTTTCAGCCCTGCCACACCCATCGCTCCTAGCTGGGTGTGCTGTGGGGCTGACCCATTCACCGATCCCGAAAGGGCGGATGTCGGACTACGACGAACATGCCTGAAAAATCACCTGACTTCTGGGCGCAGGTCTGGCTCGTCCTGTCGAATCCGCTCTGGCAAGGAGCGATCATGGCCGCAACGATCTCGTTATTGCGTGTGCTCTATGAAGGCAAAGAGGCCAACAAGTGGCGCGTAGTGCTGGAAGCGCTGATCTGCGGCGCTTTGAGCTTGTCAGCTAGTAGCGTCATCGAGTGGATGGCCTGGCCGTCGAGTCTGTCCGTCGCCGCTGGCGGCACAATCGGGTTCATCGGTGTAACAGCGATCCGCGAGCTGATCATCAGGTTCCTTGGCCGCAAGGCGGATTCAATATGAGCCTCGAGCCTGTCGTCTCAGTCGCCAAAGCCGGCTCCACATTGCGAGCCATTGCGGCCGCCATCGTCATTGTCATCGTTATGGGCTTGCTGATCGCGATCCAGCAGATCCGCGTGGTTACGTTGCAGGGCGCCGTCACGGTCGAGCGAGATGCTAAGCAGGTCGCCGTGGAAGCGAATAACGCCAGCCAGGCCACCATCACCACGCTGCGCGCCGAGGCAGAGCGCAACGCCAATTACGCCGCCGACCTGAGCAAACGCATCAAGGCCAGCGAAGACAAGGCCAAAAAGGCCAAGAAGGATTTCGATGATCTCAAGCGCAACAGCAAACCTGTTCGTGATTGGGCTGCTCAGCCTTTGCCTGACGGCCTGCGCGGCAAAGCCGCAAGTGGTAACAAAGACAACAGCCATAAGGCTGGAAGCCCCTGAGCTGATCCCATGCGAGCGGGTGAATGCAGACGATACCGATCTGCGTGATAACGGCGACGTGTGGGAACTGAAGGATCAGGCCATCAAGCTGCTCGACACGTGCGCCGACCAGGTCGATGCGCAGATCCAGCGCAGCAAATCAAAGTAGCGGGGCATCACATGCGAGCGTTATAGCAAGCTCGAAGTGTTTGCTGGTAACCGTCCAGCACCCTTTGTAGGTCCGGTACCTTTTCTGCGTTGTAACCATAGCCGTAAGGCTGATTGACATAGTTCTTCATCTGATTGACTTGTTCCAGCAGTGGAGTACATCGGTCATTCTCTAAAGCCTGTAGCTGCACCTTTGTAGTCTGGAACTGAGCCCCTTGCTCGTCGTAGGCCTTGCGCCAGTCTTTGATTATTGCTGACAACTGATCTTGTTGAGTCCGTAGTTCTTCGTTCTGACCTCGCAGCGTTTCATTATCGCTGTCTTGCTTACCGACCTTCACGGCAGCGGTGATGAGGCCGGTTGCGAGTGATAGTGCTAACGAGCACCCGGCAACGGTGAACCAGCTTGGGTTACTTGTTTGAGATGGCTGTTGAGACATAAAGCAATTTCCATATAAGGGTGAATCGAATGACGTCATGTTCGAGGTGTTCCGCTTCGAGAGCGCGCTTCCTCAAGTGGGCGTCCATCGCGCAAGAACGCGCCAGATCAATAATCTCGGCCGCTGGATCTAAAACTAAAGGCATCGCGGATGGTACGTCTCGAGACTCCCGGCCGCAGGGTCAAGACCCTCTATGAGCGGCTGACCAGCCGTCGGCCTATGACCGACGCTTCACCGTATTCAAACGCCACGAGAAGCTTGATGCCCGTCCGCCCGAAGAGACACCAGCCACAATCCCCCGCAACTCCCCAGCATAAGACGGCTGACCAGGAGCGAGGCACCAGCAGCCAGCGCGGTTACAACTATCGATGGCAGCAGTCGCGCAAGGGCTTCCTTGCCAAGCATCCCCTATGTGTCCACTGCGAGCAGCGCGGCAGGGTGACAGCGGCCACGGACGTCGACCACATCGTGCCGCACCGTGGTGACATGGAACTGTTCTGGGATCGTACCAACTGGCAAGGCCTATGCCATCCATGCCACTCGGTGAAGACCGCGACCGAGGATGGTGGCTGGGGCAACCGGCGGAACCGATGAACCCCCTAGGCTGGTCGGCAATGAGAATGATTCGCTCGAAAAGGACGGAAATGGATACGAAATCGACCCTTTTGGTCACGTTTCTCGCGATCTGATCGAAATTTGACCGATTTTGATAGGTTTTCTCTATCAGGGAGGGGGAGGGGTAGAAGTTTGGCCTTTTTCGCTCCCAGACCGCGCCCGAGGCTTTTTTTCGCGCCGTCGAAATTAGGATTTGAAAATAGAGGGTGACAAATGACCAGAGGACGGAAGCCGACGGCGCCGCACCTCAAGGTCCTGGCCGGTACCGATCGCCCGGATCGGGGGGAGGAGGACGCGCCAGAGTTCGACCTGATTGAAGATTTCCCGGACCCGCCTAAGCACCTGAACGCAGACGGCGCCGAAATGTGGCGGAACCTGGGCCGGCAGTTGGTGAGCGCGAAAGTGCTGCAGGTCGTCGACCTGTATTCACTTGAGCAGCTCTGCCATGCCTGGCAGTGCTTCCGGAAGAAAGCCAAGGCGGACATGGAATCGACCGCCGCTGAAACGACAGCGCTCAAAGCGCTGTTCTCAGAATTTGGCATGACGCCCGCGAGTCGCCGGAAGGTTTCATCGGGCGGCACCGAGAAAAAGGGCAACGCGTTTGCCGGGAATGGCCGCAAACAAGTGGGGAAATAATCGAATAAACAGGCTGTGGAGTGGGTCATGCGTGACTTCGTAAAGATCGCGACTGACTACGCCAAGGCCGCAGTAGCGGACAAGAAGCGCAAGAAGCACGGAAAGCTGATACGCCAGGCTGCTCAGCGCTTTCTCGATGACCTCAAACGGGCGAAAAAGAAAGATTGCCCGTTCATGTTTGATCCGTGGCACGCCAACGACCCTTGCGACTTCATCGAAAAGCTGCACCACGTCGAGGGCAAGTGGGAGAAACCCACAATCGTGATGCACGCGTCTCACGTTTTCTTCGTCGTTCAGCTCTTCGGCTTTCGCAAGCGCGAGGCGGTCTTCACCGAAGGGTGGGGCGGCAACGGGATGTTCCACCCGCGCCGCTTTACCTCGGCACTGTTCGCAGTCGCGCGAAAGAACGCGAAGAGCACGCTGTCGTCGGCCATCCTGCTGTATTGCGAGTGCTGCGAGCCGGAAGAAGGCGCGCAGATCGTCAGCGCGGCGACCACGTTCGGCCAGGCCGCAATCATTTTCAACGCTGCCAAGCGGATGACCGAAAAGAACGCTGACCTGCGCGAGTATTTCGGTCTTGAGGTCTGGGCAAAATCGATCAGCCGGGCCGAGACCGGTGCTAGTTTCAAGCCGATTCACGCGAAGGCCTCGACTCAGGACGGCCTGAACCCGTCGCACGTCGGGCTCGATGAGATCCACGCACACAAAACCGCTGACCTGCTCAACGTATTGCAGTCAGCAGCCGGCGCCCGGGGCAACCCGTTGTGGCTGTTCACGACCACCGAGGGTTACACGAACCCCGGGCCGTGGGCCGAAATCAGGATGTTCGCCAAGAAATTGCTGGCCGGGCTGTTCGGCCACACGGCTGATCACTATCTGGTCGTGTTTTACGCGCTCGACGACGAAGACAAAACTCTCGGCATCAAGGCTGATGAGGAGTTCGACGAACGCTGCTGGATCAAAGCCAACCCACTGATGGATGTGAACCCGCACCTGCTGGCGGCGATCCGCAAGGAGGCCGTGGAAGCGAAGCAGATGCCGTCGAAGATGGCGGAGTTTCGAATCAAGCGGCTGAACCGGCCGGCATCTACCGCTGACGGCTGGATTGACCTCAACAAGTGGCAGCAATGCGGCGGCGAGGTTGACCTTGAATGGCTGGCGGACTTCCCCTGCTGGGGTGGGCTCGACCTGGCATCGACAACTGACCTCACAAGCTTTCGCCTGATCTGGAACGTGGACGGCGTCATCTACACGTATGCCTGGCGCTGGGCACCGGAGAGCGCAGTGGCGTTCCGCACGGAGCGCGGCACGGTTCCTTACGCGTCGTGGGTGGAATCCGGACTGCTCAAGCAGACCGAGGGCGACGTCACGGATTACGCCGTGATCGAAGCGGACGTGAAGGCTGCAAATGAGCGGTTCAACATCCAGGCCATCGGTTACGACAAGTGGAACGCCTCGGACCTGGTGAACCGGCTCGTTGCCGGCGACGTCCCGATGGTCGAGTTCATCCAGGGGCCGAAGTCATACCACCCGGCGATGCAGGTACTCGAACGGGCTTACATTTCCGGGCAGTTTGCCCACGGTTCGGACCCTCTTTTGAACTGGTGCGCCTCGAACCTCATCGCCAGGCGCGACGACAACATGAACATGGCGCCCGACAAGAAGCGGTCAGCCGACAAGATCGACGACATGACCGCCTTGCTTATGGCAATTGGCGTCTCGGGCGCCAGTCCGGACGACGTCAATGTCGATGATTTCCTCTCTAGACCAATGAGTATGTAATGGCCGAAACCGACTACAGCATCGATCTGCGCACGCGCAGTCCCTTCTGGGCGCGGATGGCAAGCTACTTTGTCGGCGGACGCCTGACCACTCCTGAAAAGGGCTCGCAAACCGGGCCGATATCGGCGTCTGGCGTTGTGGGCGACTCGGTCGTCAACGACGAGCGCTCGCTGCAGATTTCAACGGTCTTCGCCTGCGTGCGGTTGATCTCAAGCGTCACCGCCTGTATGCCGCTGGACGTTTTTGAGACAAAAGGGGATGACCGAACCAAGGCCCCGCTGACCCACCCGCTCGCGCGGCTCCTGCGGTACATGCCCAACCAGTACATGACGGCCTTCGACTTCCGAGTCGCAATGACCATGCAGCTCTGCTTCTACGGAAACGCTTATGCGCTGATCGAGCGCAACGTGGCGGGTGATGTGATCAGCCTGATCCCGATGATGTCAGTGAACATGGACGTTCGCATGGAAGGCAAACGGGTGATTTACAAATACCGGCGTGACTCGGAATACGCGGAATTCAAGCAGAGTGAGATCTTTCACCTGAAGGGTTTTGGCTTCAATGGTCTGGTCGGGCTATCGCCGATTGCTTTCGGAGCCAAAACTGCAGGCGTCGCGGTCGCGATGGAAGATCAGCAGCGCGACTTTTACGCCAACGGCGCGAAGTCACCGCAAATCCTCTCCACCGGCGAGAAGACGCTGAACAAGGTCCAGCGCGACCAAGTGGAGGAGAACTTCAAGGAAATCTCCGGCGGGCCGGTCAAGAAGCGGCTGTGGATCATCGAGGCGGGCTTCACCACCCAACCGATCGGGGTCAGTCCGCAGGATGCGGAGACAATGGCCGCTCGGAAGTTTCAAGTCAGCGAGCTGGCGCGGTTCTTCGGTGTTCCGCCGCATCTGGTGGGTGATGTCGAAAAATCCACCAGTTGGGGGTCGGGCATCGAGCAGCAGAACCTAGGCTTTCTGCAGTACACCATGGACCCGTACCTCGAAATCTGGGAGACCAGCATCCTCCGCTGGCTGGTGAAGCCTGCTGATCTGGGCAAGGTCCACGCCGAGCACAACCGCGACGGGCTGCTCAGCGGTGACTCGACGGCCCGGGCGAACTACATGAAGACGCTTGTCGATACCGGCCTGCTGACCATCAACGAAGGACGTCGAGTGAACAATCGGCCTCCGCTCCCAGGCGGTGATGTGGCCACGCGGCAATCCCAAAACGTGCCCCTTGAGCAACTTGGCAAAACAAACCCCGCCCCTGGCGGGGTTTAGTTTTTCTGGAGTCAGTAAATGTCGAATATTCATAAGACCATCGCCTTCGAACAGGCTGAAATCAAGTTCTCCGGCGGGGGCACGCAGGGCGTCTTCGAAGGTTATGCCAGCGTCTTCAACAAGGTCGATGCGGATGGCGACATCATTCTACCGGGCGCCTTTGCGAAGGCGCTTACGGGCCAGTCCCGACCGGTGGCGATGTTCTTCAACCACCAGCGAAACGCCATTCCTGTTGGGAAGTGGCTGCACCTGGAAGAGGACAGCAAGGGATTGCTCGCGCGCGGCGAGCTCACCCCGGGTAATCCTCAGTCCGAGGCGCTCAAGTCCGCGATGCAGCACGGCACCGTAAACGGCCTGTCGGTGGGCTTTCTGGCTGGCGCTGCCGACTTCGACCGCATTGCGACCGGCATGGCCTTCAAGTCCATGCAGCGGCTGCGGGAGATCAGCATTTGCACGGAGCCAGCCAACGAAGACGCATCGATCTCCTCGTTAAAGAGCATGGACGCCATCGAATCCATTCGTGATGCGGAGCACTGGCTGAGGGATTCGGCCGGCCTATCCAAATCCGAAGCGCAGGCGTTGATCGCCCGCATCAAGTCCGCAGTTCGGAGCGATTCCGAAGGTGGCGAAATCACCGCGATCCTGGATCGCATCAAGTCCTTCCCATCTGTAGGAAAATAAACATGTCCGAATTGGCCCAGATTCAAAAGGCTATCGAAACCGCGCAAGAGAACATGACCGCACTGTTCGATGCGCAGAAGAAAGAGATCACCGCGACCGGTGAAGTCAGCAAGAAGATTCAAACCGATCTGCAGACCGTGCAGGACGAGCTCAAAACCGCAGGTACCCGCCTGTTCGACCTGGAATCCAAACTCGCCGGCGGCGAACTGGACAACCCAGAGCACAAAAAGAGCTTCGCCGAGCGCGCGGCAGAGGACATCAAAAAAGGCTGGAACGGCTCCACTTCCGGCAAAGTTGATGTCAAGAGCTTCAGCAAGGCGCTGGGCAGCGGTGCTGGTTCCGCTGGTGCGCTGGTACAGGCTCAGCGCAACCCAGGCATTTTGATGCCCGGTATGCGCCGTCTTACCATCCGCGACCTGCTGGCCCAGGGCCGCACTAACTCGAACGCGATCGAGTACGTGCGCGAGAACGTGTTCACCATCGGCGCCGCGCCGGTAGCCGAGGGTGCTTTGAAGCCCGAAAGCCAGCTGACGTTCACCAAGGAAACTGCGAACGTCAAAACGATCGCTCACTGGATTCAGGCTGCGCGCCAGATCATGGACGACGCGCCGATGCTGGAGTCCTACGTGAACGGCCGCCTGCTGTTCGGTCTGGACCTGGTCGAAGAAGGCCAGTTGCTCAACGGTGACGGTACCGGTGACAACCTGCTGGGTTTGAACAAGGTCGCCACTGCGTACGACACCGCGCTGAACGCCACCGGTGACACCCGCGCGGACATGATCGCTCACGCGATCTTCCAGACCAGCGAGTCCGAGTTCGAGGCATCCGGCCTGATTCTCAACCCGCGCGACTGGCACGCTATCGCGCTGCTGAAAGATGCCGATGGTCGCTACATCTTCGGCGGGCCGGCGGCGTTCGCCGCGAAAGTCATGTGGGGCCTGCCGGTTGTGGCAACCAAAGCCCAGGCGCAGGGCACCTTCACTGTCGGCGGCTTCGACCTGGCCTCGCAGATCTGGGACCGCATGGACGCAACCATCGAGGTCAGCAACCAAGACCGCGATAACTTCGTCAAGAACATGCTGACTATCCTTTGCGAAGAGCGCCTGGCGGTAACTCACTACCGTCCGACCGCGATCATCAAAGGCACTTTCACCCCAGCGGCATAATGACAGGAGCGGGGCGGGGAACCGCCCCGGTTTCACCATGAAAACTATTCGCGCGTTGCGGCAGTTCTCTCACTACCACGCTGGTAATTTCGACCAATATGAGAAGCGGCCAGTGTCTGATGACGTTGCCGATGCTTTGGTCGGCATGAAGCTCGCTGAACTGGCCGATGATGAGCAGTCCGCCCAGGTCGATGGCCAGGGAAAGGCGAAGGAAAAGGTTAAGAAATGACCGTGGCCCTTGCCGATTTGCTGGCGATGGATCTCATCAAGAAGCACTTGCGCGTCGATTCGGCGGATGAGGACGATCTGATCGAGCTGTACGCGGAGTCGGCACTGGCTTGGGCTCTCTGGTACTGCGACAACCATCAACTCGCCACCGCAGCCGACATCCCGGCAAGCTTCAAATCTGCGCTTCTGCTGCTGATCGGCCACTCCTACACGAATCGTGAAGCTGTGCTGGTCGGCACATCGGCGGAAGTTCTGCCGATGGGTGTTGGTCCGCTTCTATGGTCTTCGCGCAGCCTGGCAGACAGCAAACCGCAGGAGGAATACCCATGCGCGCCGGCGATCTCCGTCATCGGGTGACCTTCGAGCAGAAGGTCGTCACCAACGACCCCGTTTCTAACGAAGAGCTGGTGTCGTGGGTGGAATTTGCCTCGGTATGGGCCGCAATCAGGGATTTAAGCGTGCGCGAGTTCATCTCGGCGCAGTCCACCCAGTCCGAGGTCACTTGCAGGATCGTGACGCGATACCGTGACGGCTTCGACGCTGCCATGCGCGCTCGCCATGACGGCAGGATCTACAACTTGCACGGGATTTTGAGAGATCCCGTGTCTGGTAAGGAGTACTTGAGCTTCCCAGCCAGTGAGGGCACGAACGATGGGTGATCGGGTTGAGTACAAGCTCAGGGGAGCGGACGAGTTATCTGCCCGGTTCCGTGGGCTGACCGAGGAGATGCGCCGCAAGGTCGTCACGCCGGCGGCCAAGGATGCAATGGAGCTCGTTCTCGCGGACGCCAAGGACCGGGCAGCGCGGATCGATGACCCGGAAACGTCGAACTACATCCCGAAGAACCTCGCGATCGTTGAACGCAAGGCAATCGGCGTGGAAGTGGGCGCAGTTGTGATGTCTGTCGGTGTGCGGAAGCGCAGCCGGGGGCAGGGCGGTGGCAATACGTTCTATTGGTGGTGGGTTGAGCTCGGCACCGAGAAGAATCGCGCAAAGCCATTCCTGCGGCCCGCGCTAGCCAATAACCGCGAGGCCGTGTTCAAGGAGTTTCTCGGGTCGGCCAAGTACCAACTGATCAAACTCGGGGTGAACTGATGATGGCTCCCATCGTGGCTGTCTGCAAAGCGGACCCTGCGGTAACGGCGCTGCTCGGGGATGCTCCCATGCGCCTCTACCCGCACGGACAGGCTGATCAGAACGTCGCCAAGCCGTACGCCGTGTGGCAGGTGGTCAGCGGCTCACCCGTCAATTACATCAACGGCCAGCCGGACGTCGACCGGTATGGCCTGCAGATCGATGTCTACGCCACAACGGCTGTGTCTGCCGATGCGGTCGTCTCTGCCATGCGCAAAGCCATCGGAAAGCGGGCCTACATTACCGGTTTCGGCGTCGACACCGTGGACACCGCCACCAAGAACTACCGCAAAGGTTTCGATGTTGCCTGGCTGGTGAGTACATAGCCGGAAAACCTGAAAGAACGACCCGCCCCGGCGGGTTTTTTTATGCCCGCCAATATGTGATTTCGCAGGAAATCTGGGAGTACCAAATTGACCATTAATGTCCAGGGCACGGAGCTTTTCGCGATCGACCCGGCCAATAACACCATCCTCGATGTGGGCTGCTTTACCACGCTTGATGGCATCGACACTTCGGTCGCGCAAGTCGACGTGACGTGCACCAAATCGAAAGGGCGTGAATACGAAGCCGGTCTTGCTGAACCAGGTTCGGCTTCGTTCGGCTTGAACATCGACCCCAAGAACCCGGTTCACCTTCGCCTGCACCAGTTGAAGACCGCTGGCACGAAGCTCAAGTGGGTTGTGGGCTGGTCGGACGGCTACAACTTCGACACCGAAGAAGGCATCCAGCCTCTTATCGGCACGCCAGGCGGTCTTTCAGCGCTGGTGCTGAACTCGGCGGGCGCCGGCTACACCACCGCTCCTACGGTGGCTATCACCGGCGGCGGTGGCACCGGCGCGACGGCGACGGCCCAGATCGCGAACGGCAAAGTCACTGGCTTCACCATCACCAACGAAGGCACCGGTTACACCAGCGCGCCGACCGTGACGCTCACAGGTGGCTCTGGTACCGGTGCAACGGCCCGCGCGTTGGTGGAGACCGAGATCGACTTCGACCTGCCAAACACCCGCACCTGGCTCACCTTCGAAGGCTACATGAACAGTTTCCCGTTCACGTTCGGCCTGGGCGACGTCGTCAAATCCACCGTTGGCATCCAGGTTTCGGGCGAGCCCGTTCTGGTCGCCAAGAGCGCGCCGTAAGGAATACCCATGGATCTGAATATTGCTTCGCTCAAAGCGTCCGGCGCTTTCATCTCGGCACCGCAGAAGAAAGAAGTCAGCTGGCACGCCAACGGTAAGCCCCAGAAAGCCACCGTTTACGTGCTGCAGGAGTCGTTCCTTTCGCTGACCCAGCGCTGGGATGCGCAGGACCGTGGCGGCGACTTGGCCGCCCAGCGCATCGCCTCCTGCATCACCGACAAAGACGGTGTGCCGGTGTTTACCGTCGAGGACGTGGTCGGCGGGCCAGAAACAGGTCACGGCCCGCTGTGCGCGGAGCTGGCGATTGTGCTGCTCGCCGCTATCGGAGAAGTCAACAAGGTTCCGGAGGGCGCGCTCGAAAAAAAATCCAACCCGAGGAAGAGCTCTGGCACGAGCTCGCCATCGTCCTCGGCACCACGATCGCGGAAGCAAAGCAAAGAATGACCTACGTCGAGGCGATGGACTGGATGCGGTACCGGCTTCAAACCGGTTCGCTGAATCTGGGCCTTCGCCTCGATGAGGGTTTCGCGCTGCTGGCCACGGTGTTCAACAACGTCATGGGCGGTAAAGCCAAGTTTTCGGACTACATGCCGGCCCGGGGTTTTAAAGACGCCCCGAAAGCTGCCACGCCGCAGGATATGTTGGCGCTATTGCAGCGCGTGAAGGGGTGATTTATGGCTGTTGATTCGCTAGGCCAGTTGACGGTCGATCTGGTGGCGAACACCGGCGGCTTCGAAAAAGGGATGGACCGTGCCCAGCGCTCTCTCAAGTCGGCCACCCGCGAAGCCGAGAAGCAGGCCAAGCAGCTTGATAACTTGGTTGGCCAGATTGATCCGGTAGTGGGTGCCTATGGCCGCCTCGACAAGATGGAAGAGCAGCTGCGCAAGCACCGTGCAGCGGGCCGCTTGGACAAAAGTGACTTCGATGAGTACCTGAAGAAGCTCAACGACCAGCGCGACGCCATCGGCAAGACCGACACGGTCATGACCAAAGGCACGATGTCGGCCAAAGCGTACAACGCCGCGCTGCGCGGCGTGCCAGCTCAGTTCACCGATATCGCTGTGTCGCTGCAAGGTGGTCAAGCCCCGCTGACGGTCTTCCTGCAGCAGGGCGGTCAGCTCAAAGACATGTTCGGCGGCATCGGACCAGCAGCCAAGGCGTTGTCGGGCTACGTGATGGGGCTGATCAACCCTTTCACGGTCGCCGCAGCTGCGGCCGCCGTGCTGGCGCTGGCCTACAAGCAGGGCAGTGAGGAGGCGACGGCGTATAACGCGGCACTCGCGATGACGGGTAACACCGCCGGCGCGAGCGCAAACGGCCTGGCCGATATGGCTCGTCAAGTCGCTCAGTCGGGCGGCACTGTCGGCAAGGCAGCGGAGGTTCTGGCGCAGTTGGCCAGCTCTACGCGGATCCCTGTCACAGCCTTCGAGTCGATTGCGGAAGCCGCGATAAAATTCCAGTCGGCGACAGGTGTCGCGGCGGACGAGACGGTCAAGAACTTCGAGCGCATCGCCAAGGACCCGGTCGCGGAAATTCTGAAGCTCAACGAGTCGATGAATTTTCTGACGGCGACGACCTACGAGAACATCAGGTCGCTGCAGGAGCAGGGCAAAACGCAGGATGCAGCGGCGGTCGCTACGGCGGCCTATGAAGACGGGCTGAACCGCACCTCGACATCGATCAAGAACAACCTCGGCACACTGGAGTCCGCATGGGCTGGCGTCATGTCCGCCGCAAAACTGGCATGGGACGCCGCGCTCAATGTCGGCCGGGAGGACACGCTCGACCAGCAGATCAAGAAACTGGACGAGCAGCTCGATGCAATTGCGGCCAATGCCGCGAAACGCAACCAGCGTAACGCCAAAGGCCAGCTCGTCGACCCGATGAGCAACCTGACCCCAGATGACTCGTTCCGCAAGGAAGCGCTCGAGCGAGAAAAAACTGACAAGCTTGTTCAGAAGGCTGAAGAGGATCGTCGGGCCGCTTCGAAAGGGTTTGCGCAGCAACAACAGCAGCAGGCGCTGGACGATCAGCTCAAGCTGGACAAACTCCGCAAGGAAACGGAGAGCAACGCCGACAAGCGCGCCCGGGAGCTCGCCGACTACCGGCTGCTGGTGGAACGACGGATCGTCCAGGCTCGCAAGACCGGCGACAAATCCCTGGTGCTCTCGCCAGATCAGCAGGCGAAGGACATCGCCGCAATCAACGAAAAGTACAAGGACCCCAAGGCTCCGAAGACGCCGCAGTATCGAGAGGATGCCGGCACCAAGGCGTTGGACGCGGCACGGCAGCAATATGCAGCGCTTAAACAGCAGAGCGCACTGATCGGCGACCAGAACGCAGCCAGTCAGACCCTCGGCGCCAATGCGAAGAAGTTGGTCGAGTGGGAGCAGCAGCTCGCCGATATCAAGAACAAGAAGACGCTGACGGCTGATCAAAAATCGCTGCTGGCCAGCTCGGACCTCTACACCGCCCAACTCAAGCGAAACGCCGCGCTCGAGGCGGAGAACACGCTGCGCGAAAAGGCGCTGGACACCCAGCGAAAGCTCGCTGCTTTCGACGAGAACTTGCGCAACCAGCTCAGCAGCGCGCAGCAGGGCCTGGACAACAACCTTGCCGGCGCCGGTCTGGGCGATGTTCAAAGGCAGCGGCTGCAGGAACAGCGAAACATCCAGCAGTCCTATCAGTCGCAGCTCGACAAGCTGACCTCCGACTACAACAAGAGCAACAAGGACCAGTTCAGCACCGAGCTCTACGACAAGGAAACGGCATCGCTGAAAAGCGCGCTGGATCAGCGCCTGGCGATGCAACGGCAATATTACGTCGACGTGGACAAGGCCCAGAGCGATTGGACCGTCGGAGCCTCGTCTGCGTACCAGGACTATCTGCAAAGCGCCAAGGACGTCGCGGGCCAGACCAAGAGCCTGTTTACCGGAGTGTTCAGCGGCCTTGAGGATTCGGTCGTGAACTTCGCCATGACCGGTAAAGCCTCGATCGCCGATTTCACCAAATCGGTTCTGGCTGACTTGGCCCGGATCGCCGCGCGGCAGGCCGTTGCATCAGGAAGCAGCGCACTCCTTGGGCTGGCGACGACTGCAGCTACCACGTACTTCGGTGGCGGGTCTTCTGGCTCGACTCAGACCGGGTATACAGGCGCCGCTTACCAGAGCTGGCTCTCCGCGCAGCACTGGGATGGCGGCTACACCGGCGACGGCGGGAAATACGAGCCGATGGGTGTCGTTCACGGCGGAGAGGTCGTTATCCGCAAGGAAGTGGTTCAGCAGCCCGGGATGCGTCAGTACCTCGAGCGCCTGAACAAGTCCGGGAAGCCGGGTTACGCGGACGGTGGCTATGTAGGCCTGGCTTCGGGCGGGTCTGCGGCCACTGGCCCGGCCAACGCCGCCGGATCTGTAGTCATTCAACAGAACTTTACAGTGCCCAGCGCGGCAAACGACTCGTCGGCGAAAGACATGCAGGCGGTCGGGCAGGCTTATGCCGATACCGCAAAACGCGGCGCTCAGCAGGCGATCGCTGAAGAGCTTCGGCCAGGCGGGGCAATTTGGAGGACCATCAATGGCCGTTGAGACATTCACCTGGTGTCCGAAACTGGAGACGACCAGCGCGCCCGAATACCGGACCAGATCGAGCAAATTCGGCAACGGTTACGAGCAGGTGGTCGGCGACGGGCCTAACAACAAAGTCGATGTGTGGCCTCTGACATTCGTTGTGCGCGAGGCCGTTGCGCTTGAGATTAAAGCGTTTCTTGATCGGCACGCCGGGTTCAAGTCGTTCTTCTGGACGCCACCACTCGGCGAGATGAGCTTCTACCGGGCATCAGCCCCCACTGTCTCGCCGAATGGCGCAGGCTTTTACACCCTGACAACCACGTTCACCCAGTCATTCATCCCATAGGTAAAACATGCCGCTGATCAACGATATACAGGTGCTCGAACCTGGGAGTGAAGTGCTGCTGTTTGAATTGGATGGGTCTGATTTCGGCGCGGATGTGTTGCGGTTTCACGGTCACTCCATCCCGTACACAGCCGCCGAGTTGATCGCTGCTGGCGCCGATGCCGATCAGCTGCTTGCAAAAGCGATCTGGTGGCGGGGGGAGGAATACGGCGCCTGGCCGATGCAGATCGACGGCATCGAGGCGACCGGCGACGGTACGGCTGTGCGGCCGACGCTGTCTGTGGGCAACGTCAACGGCCGTATCACCGCGTTGTGTCTAGCGTTTGAAGACCTGCTGGATTTCAAGCTGACGATGCGGCACACGCTGGGCACGTATCTCGATGCCGAGAACTTCCCCGCCGGCAACCCCGACGCGGATCCCTCGCAGGAGACGATCGAGGTCTGGTTTCTGGACCAAAAGACATCGGAGAACGGGTCGAGCGTGTCGTGGGAGTTGGCGAGCCCGGGCGATGTGGGTGGTGAATCCATCGGGCGGCAGATGACGACGCTGTGCCACTGGTGCCTGACTAGTGGGTACCGCGGCCCCAACTGCAATTACACCGGCCCATACCGGGACAAGGATGGAAACCTCACCGACGATCCAGAGAAGGACGAGTGCGACGCGACTCTGGGGCGTGGTTGTGTGCCTCGCTTCGGTGAGGGCAACCCCTTGCCGTTTGGCGGCTTCCCTGCCGTTTCTCTAATCGCCAGGAGCTGACCATGCTGAAACATATTCTCAAGGCGGTTCAGGCGCACGCCGCCACCGATTACCCTCGCGAGTGTTGCGGTCTGCTGATCAGCATCGGGCGAAAACAGCAGTACATCCCGTGCACGAACACTGCGGCTGATCCAAATGAAGAGTTTCGGATCTCGCCGGAGGATTACGCCGCGGCAGAGGACCTGGGCGAGGTGATCGGCATCGTCCACTCGCATCCGGACGCCACGAGCAGGCCTTCGCCGCGCGATCTGGCGATGTGCGAGGCGACGGAGTTACCCTGGCACATCCTCAGCTGGCCTGAAGGTGATCTGCGAACCATCGTTCCCACCGGCAACACGCCGCTGCTCTGGCGTCCCTTTGTGCACGGTGCCTGGGATTGCTGGCAGGTCTGCGCTGATTGGTACAAGCGCGAATGGGGGCTGGAGTTCGAAGCCTTCAAGCGTGAGGACGGTTGGTGGGAGCAGGCCGACAGCCCGAGCCTATACGAGCAGGCGTACAAGTCGGCTGGGTTTGAGCGTGTCGGCACACCGCAGCGGGGGGACATGGTTGTCATGGAAGTCGGGCGCACGAAACATCCGAACCACGCTGGCATTTACCTCGGCGCAGATCCGATCTTGCCCAGCGAGCCGGCTGCCGTGCACGGCGCTGGGCCTTTCCTGCTCCACCACCTGTACGGCAGGCCATCGGAGATCATCATCTTCGGCGGCCCATGGCACGACAGAACACGCCTGATCCTCAGGCATAAGGACGCAAAACAGTGAACGGCCCATCCGCGGTAGAGGTTTATGAAAAAAAGTCATGAAGAGAAATCGGCTGAAGGAGCTAAGGCTTTGTTGACACGCAACAAGCCTTCGCTAGCAGATTACGCAGTCGCCGCACAAGTCATTGCTACCGCACTTTACCTTCAGACGCAGCGATGAAGCTGTGGATTGTCTTGTCGTAGATATCCTGATTAAGTTTGTTATTGCTTTGCTGAATATCTTGCACCTTTTGCACATGCCGCTTTAACGCTTCGTCCGTCAGCGCTCCCGATTCGGCCAGGGCGCTGATCAGGGCTAGTAGTGCGTCTTGCGTTGCCATAGATGCTGCTGCTTGTGCATGTTCATAACTCATATAGACCTCCTAGGTCATATTGCCCCGGTCCATGGGCTTGCAGGCAACGGCCCGGAGCGATTCGCTGAAGGCGCAAAGCTACTACGGAGGGATCCGATTCGGTTACTGAGCGTTTGTCCAGCGGTGGATGTTCGAACAGGACCTTGCTGTAAAGCTTGCTTAGCTTTATAGCTGTGGTATCAATGGGCAGAACTCTGATGGAACAAAAGGATGACGCAATGGACTTAGAAGCGGTAAAAGATCTGCGAGTGGCATTTGTCAGCTTTACCCAGGATGATTTTGACTGTTTGGTAAGCGAATCCTTTTTGCTACTGCCCAGAATGGCGCTCAGTGACATCACCGATCTGGACTTTGTGGTTATGCACTACGGACACACTCCCTATTGGGTTGCCAAGATAGAGGAGGTTGCCTACCTTAAAAGTGCGGGAAACACTGTGCAGATCAGATGCTCTGAAGTTCGCAATGTCTGGGATAGTGAAGCAGCAAAGGCTGAGCTTAAAAAGGTTTATCGTAATTTCGACGGTTCGCGGCCTTCAGTCGTTGCTTGCTCGTCAAATCAATTCTTTGCCCTCGGCACTACGGTGCAAATGAAGGTAAAAGCACCTGGGCTTGGCGGGTTGAGCTTGAAAAGAGCGATCGCGGAGATTGCAGACACTTACGGCGTTCTGTCGTCTCAAGTTGAGATCAGTATCACCGCTGTCGAGCGAGATTATTTGAGTCAAACCTGAGCCCAACCCAGCGTTGGACTTTTTGCATCAAGCCGCCAGTGCTACCCTCGGCCCTTCTTAAATGAGGGACCATTATGCGAATTTTGGTTGTAGCGCTGGCAGCTGCTGCCCTGCTGGCTGCCTGTTCCAGTCCATCAGACCTGATGTCGTCGCCAGCAAATTTAACCGTTACCACTTCGAAATCGGCAAAAGCCTATGCGTTATGTGTGTTTCCAGAATGGCAAGAACACAGCACCGCGGCGGTCATGAGCGAAACCGCCAAAGGCTATAGGATCGTGAACGGCTTCGGCCAACAAACGGACGATGTTCTCGACATCACAACTACCCAGGCTGGCGCTGTCGGAAAGCTCTATCAGCGGGTTGCCTGGTCTCAACTCGGGCGATCATCGCTGAGGGATTCCATGCAGAAGTGCAGATAATTAGAAGCCGCCATTAGGCGGCTTTCTTTTGCGAGGTGAAAATGCAGGCTGCTCCTTTACTCTCCCCAGGACTGGTCAACATCAAGTTGTCCGGATCTCTGGCATCTAAATTTGGTAGGAATCATCCGAAGCAGATCGATTCCGGAAGTACGCGAGAGGTACTGAAATCGCTTAGCTGCACGATCGAGGGGTTCGACCGCGAGGTGAAGAGGCTGGATGCGCTCGGCATGCGGTTCGCCGTTTTTCGAAATGGTAGAAACGTTGGTGAGTCAGCTTTCGAACTTGGTGGCACAAGAGAAATCAGGATTGTCCCAGTAGTTGGCGGCAGCAAGCGTGGCGGGGTGCTGCAAACTGTGCTCGGTGTTGTCTTGTTGGTCATCTCGGCCGTGTTTCCTGCCACATCCCCTTATCTTGCGCCGGCAGGTATTGGTCTTGTCGCGGGCGGGGTTATTCAGATGCTGAGCCCACAAGCTTCTGGTTTAAAGCAAAGCGCTTCACCCGACAACTTGCCTTCCTACGCATTTGGTAGTGCCAAGAACACGACTGCCAGCGGCAACCCTGTTGCGATCTGTATCGGCGAACGTCGGTGGGGCGGCGCGATCATCTCGGCATCGATTCTCGCTGAAGACAAAACCTGATTTTGAACTGGAATACCTGACCGCCGATTGGCGGTTTTTTTATGCCTGGAGGAAAGCATGGGCGCAGCTGAGCAAGTGGACATCCGGGGCGCCAAAGGCGGCAGCAGCAGCCCGAAAACGCCGACGGAGGCAACCGACAGCCTGCGTTCCACCAACTTGGCCAAGATCCTTATCGCGGTGGGCGAGGGGGAGTTTGAAGGCGTGCCCACGGCCGCCGACATCTTCCTGGATAACACGCCGATCAACGACGCCGGCGGCAACGTCAATTTCCCGAACGTTAAGTGGGAGTGGCGCTCCGGCTCCGTTGAGCAGGATTACATCCCGGGTATCCCGTCGGTCGAGAACGAAACCACCATCAATGTCGAGCTGCGCAGCGACAGCCCGTGGATTCGCTCGATCACCAACATCCAGCTTTCGGCCGTGCGTGTTCGCCTCGCTTGGCCAGCCCTCCAGCGGCAGGATGATGAGGGCAATGTCGGCGGGTACCGGATCGATTATGCCGTTGACCTGGCCACGGACGGCGGCGCGTACGTACAGGTGCTGGCCGAGGCCGTGGACGGAAAGACCACGACCCGTTATGAGCGCTCCCGCCGTATTGATCTGCCCCCGGCGACTTCCGGCTGGCAGATCCGGGTGCGCCGCCTCACAGCGAACCAGAACACCAACAAGATCGCCGACACGATGCTCGTCGCCGGGCTGACTGAGGTGATCGACGAGAAGCTCCGCTACCCGAACACCGCGCTGCTGTACGTCGAATTCGACGCTGAGCAGTTCAGCAACATCCCGGCCGTGACCATCAAGTGCAAGGGCCGCAAGTGGCAGGTCCCAAGCAACTACGACCCGGTCGCACGCTCCTACACCGGCGTTTGGGATGGCACCTTTAAGCAGGCCTGGACCAACAACCCTGCGTGGGTCACCTACGGCATCTGCACGGTAGATCGCTTCGGACTTGGCAAGCGCATCAAGCCGTACATGGTCGACAAGTGGGAGCTGTACCGGATCGCTCAGTATTGCGATCAACTGGTGTCGGACGGCATCGGCGGGCAGGAGCCCCGCTTTCTCTGCGACATGAACCTCCAGGGCAAGGCAGATGCCTGGACGCTGCTGCGCGACATCTCAGCGATTTACCGGGGCATGACTTATTGGGCGCAGGGCCAGCTCGTGATGCAGGCGGACATGCCGCGCGCGCAGGATTTCGACTACGTGTTCACCCGGGCGAACGTGATTGGCGGGGAAATGAACTACGGCAGCGCCTCCGCAAAGACACGCTACACCCGCGCAATCGTCAGCTACGACAACCCGGCCAACAACTACGACACCGACGTGACCGCCTATTCGGACTTGGCGCTGCAGCGTCGTTTCGACGACAGACCCACCGAGATCAGCGCGATCGGGTGCACCCGCGCCTCCGAAGCTCAGCGCCGCGGGAAGTGGGTGGTGATGAGCAACAACCAGGACCGGACCGTCACGTTCAAGACCGGCATGGAGGGCGCGATACCGCTGCCGGGCTACATCATCCCGGTGGCCGACTCGCTGCTCGCCGGTCGCGAGGTTGGCGGCCGTATATCTGCCGCTGCTGGCCGCGTGGTGACGTTGGACCGGGACACGATGGCCAAGGCCGGCGACCGGCTGATCGTCAACCTGCCAAGCGGCCAAGCGCAAGCTCGCACTGTGCAGTCGGTGAATGGTCGAGCGATCACGGTCACCACGGCGTACAGCCAAACCCCAGGCCCAGAGCTGCAGTGGGCGCTCGACGCCGACGATCTGGCCATTCCGCTGTTCCGTGTTTTGAGCACCAAACGGACGACTGAAGGCGACTACGAGATCTCGGCGCTGCAATATGAGCCGAGCAAGTTTGCCTACATCGACACCGGCGCTCGCCTTGAGGAGCGGCCGATCAGTGTGATTCCGCTGACGGTCGTTCCGGCGCCGGCCAGCGTGACGCTGACCTCGACCACTGCGATCGCGCAGGGCCTGGCTGTCACCACCATGACGATCGCCTGGCCGGCGGTGAATGGCGCGGTGGGCTATGACGTCGAATGGCGAAAGGACAACGGCAATTGGATCAAGGTGCAGCGCACCGGCGCAAACAGCGTCGATATCGCGGGCATCTATTCCGGCGCGTACCTGGCGCGCGTTCGGGCTGTCAGTGCCTACGACATTTCGTCGGTATGGCGCAGCTCGATCCTGACCCAGCTCAACGGGAAGGAGGGCCTGCCGCCGGCGGTGACATCGCTGACGGCTACCGCGCTGATCTTCGGCATACACCTCAAGTGGACTTTCCCACCAGGTGCGACAGATACCCAGCGCACGGAGATCTGGTACGGCCCGACCACGGACCTGGCTGCGGCCACCAAGCTCAGCGACCTGGCTTACCCGCAGTCCGAGTACAACATGCAGGGCCTTCTGGCTGGCGTGACGTTCTTCTTCTGGGCGCGACTGGTCGACCGCACGGGCAACATCGGCCCGTGGTACCCGACCGGCCTCGGTGTGATGGGGCAGACGAGCTCCGAAGCCGGTCCGATCCTCGACATGATCGCGGGCCAGATCGGCGAGACTGAGCTGGGTCAGGATCTCCTGGCCAAGATCGAGAAGATCGACGACCTGCAGGACCAGATCGACGCGCTCGATGGCCTGTCCGCTTACAAGGGGGATCAGGCCTACCTCAGCGGTCAAATGGTTGTCGGCGGCGGAAGGATTTATCAGGCGACTCAGAACGTGCCGATCAATACCCCGCCGCCGAACATTGCTCACTGGCTGGATGTCGGCCAGGTCGTGCAGACGGCGAACGGACTGGCGCAGCAAGTCGCGAGCAACAAGGCCGACATCACCGAGCTCGACGGCGCGGTCACTGCGCAGGCCAGCAGTGTGCAGGCGCTCAGGGCATCGGTTCGCGATGACAATGGGGAGGGCGAGCTTGCTGATGCGCTGAAGGGCTGGAGCAGCACGGCCAGCATCGTCACGGAATCGCAGGTGCGGGCGACCGAGAACGAGGCCACAGCCAGGACTGTGACGCAGCTAACCGCAACGGTTGGCGACAACGTTGCCCAAGTTACAGATCTCCGCCAGGTGGTGAGCAACAATCAGTCCTCGACCGCCACCGCTATTTCGCAGCTCTCGACAGCGGTGGGTAACAACGCTGCAGCTGTTCAGCAAACGAGCCAGGCCGTAACAACTTTGGATGGCAAGGTTTCAGCCTCATACACCGTGAAGCTCCAAGTCAACTCCAACGGACAGTATGTGATGGCAGGTATCGGAGTGGGCATCGAGAACACCGGTGCCGGACTTCAAAGCCAAATCCTGATGTCGGCCGATCGCTTCGCCTTGGTGAACACGTTGGCAGGTGGGGCGATTTCGACCCCATTTGTGTCGCAGGGCGGCCAGCTGTTCCTGGGCCCAACCTTTATTCAGGATGGCACGATCACCAACGCCAAGATCGGCAGCTATATCAGCTCCACCAACTACATTGCCGGTCAGAGCGGGTGGATTCTGAACAAGGACGGTACTCTCGAAATTAACGGTGCAGTAGCCGGCGGCGGGCGTCTGGTCATCACGAACCGTTCTGTGCGCGTCTATGACGCCAACAACGTGAAGCGCGTGCAATTGGGAGACCTTACTGAATGAGTTTTGGGATGGAGGTTTTCGACGGTGCAGGCGCAAAGACGTTGGGGATGGACGACTTCACCATCCAACGCCTGGCCTCGTTCGTGGTGCCTGGGTCAAAGACCTCGGGCACCGGAGTGAGAACAGACAGCTTGGTTTACGACATCCCGGGCTACAACCCGGCAACCTGCTTTGTGATGATCACCCCGCGGGTCTACGCAAACTACCCGCAGCCAGGTTACGACGACAATTGGGGATACACCCCAACGTACAAAGATCTGGGCGGCACTCAGATCGGCATCATCCGCTACATGAATTACCGGCAGCCCACCGGCGTTGGGGGTAACCAGCGAGACGCCTGGATAGAGAAAACGGTGGAGTGCGTTGTTGAAGTTGTGAGGGTGATCTGATGGCGGACTATGGCCTTTCAGTAACCAACAACGGCGGCTCGGTCATCATCAGCAACACTTACAAGACCATGGTCTTTTCCGAGCGCGGATCATTCAGGATTACTTCCTCATTCACTGATAAAGGCGGGCAGGGCTCCTACGTATTTGCCAAGCCGATCCGAACTCAGGAACCGCCGCAGATTTTCTTCGGAAACTTGAACGGCGTTCACCCCAAGGTCAGCGTCTACCTCACGCTGCTGGGCGGTCCGGGTAATTGGACGGGGTTTGTAGCGAACTCGGCTATCGGCGGTGGCAATCAACTGCAGAACACCTACGTCGAGTTCGTGGCGTGCAAGTACTCGGATTCCCCGAATCAAAACCGCTTCGGCATGAACCAGTGGGACGCCAGCGGCAACATCATTTTTAACTCCGATGATCGGATCATCCGCTACACAAAGTTCGCGAAGAACTGGAGCTTCGTTACCGGCCAGACAGTCTTCACCTATCGCAGCAACCTGGCGTTGGACGCTGATGACTTTGTTTGCATATCCGCTTTCGACCGAGGCGTTACTTGGTTCATCGGATTCAACTTCGCCGGTATGACCATCCTCGACAATGGCGTGCCGGTGCTGGATATCACCGTCAACGTGCCCGGCGGAGGTAACTCTTACCCCTACGGCGCCAACACCAGCTTCTGCGTCCCGGTGTGTAAGTTTCCTGCCGCCAGGTATCACAACTGAAATCACGGCCTTGAGGTCGCCGTCTCGGCAACTTTGCTCTGCGCTGAACACTAATTAATTTGGAGATATGTGATGCCCTGGTACAAAGCCGGGACGGTTTCCGTCGGCCAAAATTCCAACGCTGTCACCGGCAGCAATACTTCGTTCATCGCCAACAGCCGGGTAGGGGACGCATTCCTCGGTCCGGACGGTCGCTGGTACGAAGTGACCAACATTGCCAGCGATACAGCGATGGCGATCTCCCCGAACTACCTTGGCGCCACAACCAACGCAGGCACCTACGCGGTGGCGCCGATGCAGGGTTACGTCAAAGACTCGGCCGACGCATTGCGAGCCCTCGTGAACCAGTTCGGCACGAAGCTCGCAGCTTTGGGCACCACCGGCAATTACGACACCTTGCCGGTGACGAAGGGCGGCACCGGGATGACAACGGCTGCAGGTGCATTGGCGGCGCTCGGCGCAGCTGGCTTAGGAGTGAACAATAATTCCGCGGGTACGTTTTTCTCTTCTGGTGAGCCGCCAGGAATCGCAAACATAAGTTCATCCGGGAAAGATGGGAGAACAGCATTACGTATTTCTAACGGCGCAAATGCCGGCGCGTCCTCCGTCATTACCTTTATCAGAGATGCGTCATATGCGATTCACTTCGGCCTGGATACCGACAACAAACTAAAAGTTGGCGGCTTCTCAATGGGGGCGGTTGCTCGCACCCTATACCACGAAGGAAACGCGGTCGGTACTGTCTCGCAATCCGGCGGGATTCCTACCGGTGCAATCGTCGAAGAAGGCACAAACGGCAACGGTACCTTCACGAAATACCTTAACGGCACGATGATCTGCCGGCACGGGATCGCCTACCCGTCCTTGCCGCCGGGATCCGCGGCGGCAGCGGCGTGGTCCTTTCCGTCGCCGTTCACCGCCCAGCCCATCTGCGTTCCTGCCGCGGGGTCTGTAGGTGGCAATGGGGGGTTCCTAAACGCTGCCCAGGACAGCGCTGGTAGCGGGAGCAGCACGACAATTGCCGTCGGCAACTCACACCCCTCAGCGACTGTCGGCACCCCGTATGTCCATGTAATCGCTATAGGCAGGTGGTTCTAATGATTATCAAGCTTTCCCCCCAGCGCCGAGACGACTTGCTGGAAGTCGTCAAAACCGGGCAGGTCCTGAATATCAACGGCGAAGAATTCGATTTCTCCGCGATTCCTGATGGTGCCACCTTACCGCGCTCTGCGATCCATTCAGAGTGGTTCGCGGGCGACGTGGAAATGATCTCCGGTGATTTGGTGGTCACGCTGCTGTTTCCCAACCCGGCTAATTACAGCCCGGCGCAGGCATTCCCGGTTGATCTGGTCGGCGTGCCGGACGGCCCAGTTGCATTCCCACAACCGCTTGCGGCTCCCCCAAGCCCAGAGGCATTCCCAGAATGAGCAATATCGACTGGTCCAAGCTCATCACCAAAGAGATGAAGGAAACGCAGCGGGTTATTGCGCTGATGGGCGAAGTGATCGCCGAGCAAATCAGGCGCAAGAAGATCGCCGACGATGCCATTCAGCCGCTTCAGGATGATCACGATACCGGTGACGCGGACGATGACGGCGAGGCGCTTCTGATCGCTTGGAAAAGATACCGTTCGGCGCTGGCAAAAATTCAGCTACAGCCCGGATACCCCACGACTGTCGACTGGCCAGTGCCTCCGACCTGAGCACCCTGAGCTTTACCGCAACCCGCCATCGAGCGGGATTTTTTTTGCCTGGAGAAATGTGATGACCGTGACCGAACAAGATCGCGATGTGCTGGCGCGCACGCTGTGGGGCGAAGCGCGAGGCGAGGGACTGGCCGGGATGGTGGCCGTGGCCTGGACGATCCGCAACCGCGTGGACGATGGCAAGGACAAGTCGTGGTGGGGCGAGGGCTACGCCGGCGTATGCCAGAAGCCGTACCAGTTCAGCTGCTGGAACCGCAACGACCCGAACTATCAGTTCCTGAGCGGCGCACGGGCGATTCCGTTCCGCGAGCTGGCGCAGTGCCGAATTGCTGCTGACCAGGTGATTGACGGCAAGGTGGCGGATCCCACCGGTGGGGCAACTCACTATTACGCGACCACCATGCCCAAGGCGCCGGACTGGGCGGCGAAGGCAAAGCGGACGCTGAAGCTAGGCAATCACGTTTTCTTCCGCGACGTCCCCTGAGGAGCGATCTGTGCAGACGACAACAAAAGAAGAGTCCTACGATCGCGCCATGCGCGTGACGCTGGCAGTAAAGGCGAACGGCGGCTCTGTCGCAATTCAGATCAAAACAGCCGACAGCTGGCTGACGTCCGACACGCTCTGGAATGATGGGGCATATCCACTCAACATCCCGCGTGCGACGGTGCGCTTCGTGCCCGCGAACGGTGCTGCCTTCGAGGTGTTCGCATGACCTTGCTCGCCGAGGCGCTGCCGACCCGCCGCCGCATCCGTCGTGGCTTAGGCTTGCTGGGCGACAGCTTCAGCGCGAACTGCCACACGATCGATCCGAAAGCCTTCGGTACCGAAGCGTATGGATACGCCGGCGCGATTGCGGCAAAGACGGGCCTGTTCCCGAGCTACCTGGACAATCAGGGCAAGGTAGGCGACCACTCGGGGCAGTTCATGCCACGGCTGCCGTCCTGCCTGACATCCGCGACTGCCGATTTGTGGATGCTGCTGTCGCGCACGAACGACAGCACGACGCCGGGCATGACGCTTGCCGACAGCAAGGCCAACGTGATGAAGGCCATCACGGCGTTCCAGAACACGCCCGGCAAGTACCTGATCGTGGGCACCGGTACTCCGCGCTTCGGCGCCAAGGCGCTGACCGGTCAAGCGCTGGCGGACGCGATAGCCTACAAAGACTGGGTGCTGGGCTTCGTCCGGCAGTTCGTGCCTGTGGTCAATATCTGGGACGGTTTCACCGAGGACATGACTGTCGAAGGCCTGCACCCGAACCTGCTGGGCGCGGATTTCATCCAGTCGCGGTGTGTGCCGATCATCAACGCCAACTTTGAATTCTTCGGCGTACCGCTGCCGACCGATGCTGCCGACCTGTACTCGGCCATCCGCCCGTTCGGCTGCTTGAACCTGAACCCACTAATGACCGGCACCGGCGGTACCTTGCCGGCTGGCGTAAACGCCGTGGCCGGGTCGGTACTGGCTGATAGCTACAAAGCGGCAGGCTCGGGCTTGGCTGGCGTTACCACGCGCTGGTACAAAGAGCAGGGCCAGTACGGTGAAGTGCAGTGTATCGAGCTGAACGGCAACATGACGGCGGCAGGCGGCTATATCTACGTCCAGCCCTCGGCCAACGTCACATTGGACAACCTGCTCGCGGGTGATTTGGTCGAGATGGTTTCAGCGGTGGAAATCGCTGGTACATCCCGGGCGATTCTTGGCTGGGAAGCCGAACTGATCTTCACGAAGCCAGTGTCGAGCACCTCCACCACCACCACCATCTACTACCGCTCGATGGACAAATACCAGGAGCCTTTCACGCTGCCGGCGAACTGGAGAGGTGCGCTGGAAACTCAGAGGGCCGCTGTTGACAAGACCGAAGCCGTCGTGAGTGCGCGGATGGGCCTGTACCTGGCCGCTGGCGTCAATCTGGATGGCGTGCGGGTGAAAGTCGGGCAGTTCGGGGTCAGGAAAGTCTAGCGGAGCGCGCAAGTATGGAGCGGGAGCCCGCCAGATGGAGGTAAGCGGGTCTGCCGGGCTAGGCCTCGCGTTGATGAAGCCTTTCAACAGCGTAGATGACGTAGAACGCAAAAGCCCGGCGCTAGGCCGGGCTTCGGTCAGTGGGCATGCCTGCGTAACGGATGGACATCCACTTTAGCAGCTGTCGTCATATAGACCGCAGAGGGTGAGGGAATGGATCTTAACCGATTGGCGAAAAGCCCCAACAACATGGCTACAGATGCCAGAACAAAGAACACCAAGAAGCATGCAGCGCCGGTTATCGGGTTGCGGAACATATACATCTTCATCGATTCGTCGATGATGCGGTCCTTTTCCTTGCCACCTTCAGAGGTCAAAGGGCGATTGAACAGCGTTCCACCTAGAATTACAGGAATGGCAAGGATGGTCATCAGCGGTAAAAAGCCCCAGCTGGTCGCAAATCGGTAGAAAAATGTAGCAGCGTCTTTGTCCTTCTCGCTGACGCCTTTCTTTTCGAAATATTCGACCAGCAGGCCAGCAGCGTTTTCCCTGTGGACGAGTGATCGACGACGGCAAACAATCCAATAAACCACTATTAGCGCCGCGGAAGCGAACGTAATCAGGGTGTGGGTCATTTTTTCGGTCCTCCTAAGATTTTCTTCGCGCCTTTCTTGGCAGACTTTCTGGCGTCTATGACACGCAGCGTCGCGTTTTTCTCCTTGGTGCTGATGCCGAGGTAGCGGCAAATCAGCCAAAAGAATGGTAATAAAAAAACCAGTATCACGACAGTATCGGCCACGAACGGCGATTTTGCAGCAACAGTCGTATAGAGATTTGTAACCGAGTCGATTATGGATGCCACGCCATCGACCCAAGACGAGGTTTCCTTTTCTGAGCTTGCCATGCTACTCCGTTAGTAGGCTGATTCTGGGTTCTCGAGTGAGAAAGCAGTCGATCACCGGGTGATTCTGGACATCTGCGGCGAAGGCCAGTTGGCTCCAAAGCCTGGCCGGGATATTCGGCGCGAGATCTTACCGCATTACCTCAATTTCACCTGAACGAAATCCGACAGCCTGCTCTATAAGCCAACAGAGCAACCCAATGGATCCCGGTTGGAGCGGCTCGAGTCGCTCTACAACCAGCACGTAACCTTCGGCACCTAGTCCAACTCGTTCTGCAGCATCGCAGGTCGTGGCGCGGTTGATCGTCGCGGGCAAGGCGTCAAGTTCCTGTCTGACTGCATCGGGCGTGGTGATATCGTCGTGTTTGACGATTTGCCTTGGTGACGATGTTAAAAATTTTTGACTGAAAATCTGGGATAGATGGTAGCTACGTCATCATGTCAATCATCTATTAGTCGAATGTGGCGAATCATCGGTCAGGTGCTATCAATATGGATCCAACATCTATCGAGTACCGGACATGGCTGTCGACTTCTTTACCAGCAACCCTCAAAACTTGCTGAACCAATTCAAGTCCAAGATCAACCAAACGGAACTGACTGGAAAAATCACCACCTGGGATGTCGATTCCGATGGAGACTTCACCCACAAATCGGGCAACTGGGGAAGGCAAGCTTGGTTTCGACCATCAGTTAAACAGGGCGTGCTCACTTTCAACATCATCAAACCGCAAAACCAAGCTATTTCTACCCCTACTTACGGTTACTACCACGGCCACCTGACCGAGACCTTTCTAAACCATTTCGACAACCTTTTCACGCAAGCGAGTAGCACGGCGCTCCCGACAGGCGCTGATATGGTTAGCTGACGCAGGCAATTACGCTCGTACCACTTTTTGTACCAATCAATGTTCCCGGCAGGGGTTTTGAGGGTAGTGAGAGTGCGCTGGGCAGCCCCTTTGAGCGCATTCGGGTTACGCCAGCTAATCCGCACATTCGTCCTAAACCCTTTATGTTTCGGCGTGTTTGGCGTTACTGGGATTGCGCGACGATGAATGCCGGGTTCCGGACATCAGGCACATGGTTGCGTACATATGGCGCGTGTCGTGCATCCTGCGCTGTCTGATCCCGAGCCTGCGCAATGCACTCAGCCAGTAACGTTTTGGCCCTGTCTCGGCGCGATATACAGCCCTGACACGAGCCCGCTTCCTTTCGGCGAGAACACATGATCAGGGCGCGCTGCCGTCAGCGGCCTAGCTTTATCGAGTGCCAGCAGGACTGGATCGTTCAATAAAAACCTTGCAAGCGAGGGAGGTGGGGCGGAGTTTTTTGATCCCCGAGGGGGTTTTCGTGGGATGTCGAATCGCTGACAGGTTCAAGATGCGCTGCCCACGTAACGGCCGGGAAGCGCATATGTCGCCGGCGTTAACGCGAGCGGTTGGCGATCCGCAAAGCCGCGGTTTTGATGTACCTCACCGAGTTGGCAAGGTTACCGGCGTGACTTTCGAGAAGCATGAGGTCCTCTTGTCGGCACACGACTCGCTGAGCCTTCAGGTAGATGGCGTGACCTTCGAGGAACTGCGACAGAGAATCAAAGTAAGCCGCAGAATCTTCGAGATCCAGCTGCATATCTTTCAAGCTTAGAGTAGACATCAAGGCTCCAGACGCTATTGAAGCAGGCGTCCTGCCTGATGGGGTTTTGGGTATGGGGTTCACTATCCGATTCTTTGTTTATCGGCAGCCGCGAGGAAACTTTAGATGATTATTAGGAGATGATTATTAGGGTCGTTCGCGGCGGCGTAACAGTAGTCGGCGAGCTGTGCAGGGGAGCCGTGGCTGAGGCGTCACCGAGCCGACCCTGAACCTATTCGGCTTAGTACCCCGTCATCTCAAGATACCCCACGCCCTCATGGCTACCGCTCAGGGTGACCGGCCCCTCCCAATAGGGAATTTGCAAGTTCATCCACGCCTGCGGATTAAGCGCTTCGACAGCGATGTCCACGGCTTTCGAAGGGATTTTCACCGACCAGCGTGTAGGCATGTCGCGGCCGTCAACGTCAGTGGTGTCCTCCGGCATCAGTTCGATGTCCTTCGCCGCCAGTGGCTCGGTGCTGCCGTCTGCATTGATCCAGGTCCCGGTCAGGTACGGCTCGCCGTTCTTTTGCCGCATGCGATAGAGCATGACTTCGGTGCCATCCCCCAGGTGCAGCGAGAACCAGTCCCAGCCGGTCTGGTTATCGGTGAGCGGCTGGCTGCTCCACTCACGGTCCAGCCATGCAGGCCCGGACACCAGATAGGTTTTGCCGTCAATCTCGATGCTGCCGTCCGCCTGAAAAAACGGCTGGCTGTAGTAATACGACGCCTGACCCTGCTCGGACTTCTGGCTGAAGCCCTGCTTGCCTTGCAGCACCAGCGGCTTCGTGGCTTTCAGGTGCAGACGATAGTTGAACTGCGGCCCGCTGGCCTGCAGCTGCATGTCTGCCAGCGGATCGTCGTTGGCAGACTGGCTGATGAAGGACCAGTTATCGATCCAGGCTGCGAATGGCGCCAATGTCACGCCGGCCTGCTGCACGCCGCCACGGGCATATCGTTCCGCGGCGAAGTGGTCGTCCCGGGACGTTACCGCCGCGTGGCCCATCCACAAATTGCGGTTGCTCCAGCCAGATCCATCGCCTTGCAGAGCTTTCGCACGGGGCAGGGCGCTACGAAACAGTGTCCATTGCACCCCGAATGACTGGCCGTCGGCATCCTTGAGATTGGCAGTGACGTACCACCACTCGATACGGAAATCGTCGTGGGGGCCGTGATCGTCGGGAAACACGAAACGCTTGTCCGGCGTAACCTGCGCGTAACTCGAGGCGTCGTCGGCAAGGCCGGCGAAGCCTTTTTCTTCCTCGGGTTTGTCGTCGCAGCCGCTCAGTATCAGGCCCAACAGCAGCAGGACGACGATCTGCAGGCGAACGATGAACAGGGGCAGGGCTTTAACCTTCATTGGCGAAAGTCCTCAGCAAATCAGCGGGGCGGGTGCGGTACAAACGGTACAGCGGCCATGCCGAGGCGAGCAGGGTGGCGAGCATCGCCAGCAACGTCAGGCGCACCAGCTGCATCGGGAACACTTGCAGCGGCAGGCGCCAACCGAACGCTTGCACGTTGATCACGGCGTCCAGACACCAGGCCAGCAACAGCCCCAGCGGAATTGCCAGCACCAGCGTCAGCACCGCCAGCAGCCAGGTCTGCGCCAGATTGAGCAGCATCAATTGTCGCCGGGTCACGCCCAGCGCCCACAACGGCGCCAGCTGCGCGAGGCGGCTCTGGCTCTGGGTCAGCAGGCTGATGAACAGCGCGACGCCGGCCACCATCAGCGTCAGGCTGTTCAACGCTGCGGTGGCGGCGAAAGTGCGTTCGAAGACCTGTTGCGACCAGGCCTTGAGCTGGATCTGATCGACGATGCGGTTGTCGTCGATGGTGAATTTGTTGTGCAGAACCCGCAGCAGTTGCGGGATGGCGTGGGGATCGATGCGCAGATTGAAGCGGTTGGGTGTGAGCTGCGGCCAATGCTTGAGCAAGTGGTCGGCGTTCACCAGTAAATGGCCCTTGGGGTTGCCGTAATCGGCATAAATGCCAACGACGCGCAGCGGCCACGGTCCGTCAGGCGCGGGCAGTTTCACTTCATCGCCAACGCTGACGTCCAGGCGGCGGGCGAGTTGTTCGCTGAGCATCAGCGTGTCTTCCTGTGCCAGTTGCTTCCAGGCATCGCCACTCGCCGATTCCAGCAGCGGCCAGTGCTGGCGGTAGTGCGGATGATCGATCACGCCATACAGCTCGGCCGGCCAGCCATGCAGCTGCAGCGAGACTTGCCAGTTGGGCAGCACCGCCGATGTCAGCGGTTGTTGACTCAGCCACTGCTGCAACGGCGCGGCTTGAGCCGGATTCTGCGGATTGATGTACAGCTCGGCGCTGAGGCGTTGCTCCAGCCAGTGGGTGAACGTCTGGCGGAACCCCGACGTCATGCTGCCCGCGCCGATGTTTGCCGCCATCGCCAGTAGCAAGGCCATCAGCGCCAGGCTGAGGGCCGGCAATTGCTGGCGGCAGTCAGCGAGAAACCACTGCCTCAGCACCGAACGGCTTCTGCCCAGCAGTGCGTCGAGCAGAAGATTAAGCAGCACCGGCAGGCCCAGCGCCGCGCTCAACAACAGACTCGCCATCAACACGAACCCCAGCGCCAGGCTGTCGCCGAATAGCCCGGCCAATACCGCGATCAGCGCTGAAATTCCGGCGACCCAGCCCTGGCGTCGCAGCCATTTGGCGTGGGTTTCATGCCAGGCCTGGGCATTGGCCAGTGCCAGCAAGGGCAGGCGGGCGGCGCGCAACAGGCTGCTGGCTCCCGCTAGAAACGCGCCGAGCAGACTGACGCCCAATCCGCTCAGCCACCACCAGACGCTCAGGTTCAGGTGCCCGGCAACTTCAGCGCCGTACAGCCCGCGCAGACTGGCCGCGACATCGGGCAGCAGCGCGCTCGCCAGCCAGTAACCACTGATGACGCCGGCGATGCCGCCGAGCAAGGCCAGCACGCCGAGCTCGACCACCAGACTCACCATCAACCCACGTGCGCTCACCCCGCAGGCGCGCAGGTTGCGCAGCAGCCCGCGACGCTGTTCCAGCGCGAGACCAATGGCGGCGTGGACGATGAACAGCCCGACCACGAACGATAGGAAACCCAGCGCGTCGAGGTTCAGGTGGAAGCTCTCGGTGAGCCTGCCCAGGTCGTTGTCTTCGCCACTTTTGCGCAGCACGAGCTCGCCGTTCAGCTCGGCCGGCAGGGCGGGAGCGTTATCGGCGAAGTCCTTTGGCAGCACCAGCCGCGAGATCTGGTTCGGCTGGTTGAGCAGTTGCTGGGCGAAACCGATGTCCATGAGCAGCACGCCCGGCGCCATGTCGGTTTTCGCACGCAGCGGCGGCAGGACTTTACCGGAGTCGATGACCGGCTGCTGGCCTTCATGCAGCCCGAGGGCGGCGAGGGTCTGCGGCGAAATCCAGGTGGTCCCGGGAGGGGTGAAGAAGTCGACGATCTGCGCGGTGTCCAGGGATTGCCCGGCCAGCGAGGTGTTCACCGGCAGCGAGACCGGCTCGATGCCGAGCACGGTAAGGCGCTGCTCCGGCGCCTCTTTGAGGGTGACGCGCCCGCGCAGTGCGGGGGAGACCGGCCATCCGGCCCGGCGCAGGGTCACGAACAGGTCTTGGGAAAAGTTGGCGCCGTTGGGTGAGACCAGAATCTTCTGCGGCTCGCCGCCGATCATCTGGCTGGCCTTGGCGTAACTTTCGCGGGCCTGGCTGTTCAGCGCCTGCACGCCGGTCAGCAGGCTGGTCGCCAGCCACAAGCCGGTCAGCACGCTGAAAAACTGCACCGGATGTCGGCGCCAGTGGCTGAGCAGCGCTTTCAACGTCCAGTAGAAAACCGACATCTCAGCGTTTGCCTTCGCTGACCAGACGACCCAGGTGCAACACGGCCTGACGCTGCAATCGCGCGGCTACCCTCGGGCTGTGGGTCACCATCAACATACTGGTGGTGCTGTCGGCCAGAAGGTCCAGCAACAGTTGCAGCACTTCATCACTGGTGGTTTCGTCGAGGTTGCCCGTAGGTTCGTCGGCCAGCAGCAGCGCGGGCCGCGAAGCAAGGGCGCGGCCGATCGCAACGCGCTGTTGCTGACCGCCGGAAAGTTGTTCGGGGTAGCGCTTGAGCAGCGAGCCCAGGCCCAGCCGCTCAGTGAGTTCGGCCTGCCATTGAGGCTGATAGCGCCCGGCCAGACGTGCTTGAAAAGCCAGGTTGTCTTCGACCTTCAGGCTGCCGATAAGGTTGAACTGCTGGAACACCAGACCGATTTCCGTTCTCCGCCAGTTAGCCAGTTGCGCTTCGTTCATCTGATCGAGACGCTGCCCCGCAACCTCGATACTGCCCTTGTCCAGGTGGTCCAGCCCGGCCACCAGATGCAACAGGGTGCTCTTGCCGCTGCCCGACTCACCCATCAGCGCCAGACTGCCACCCTGATCCAGGTGCAGGTCCACGCCACGCAAAACGGCCAATGGGCCCTGGGCCGTGGCATAGCTCTTGAACACACCCTGGACTTGCAGCATCGACACGCACCTGATTGAAGGGATGGTCTGGAGAATAACGGTTTGGCCGGAGCCGATGTAGCTGGCACACGGTGGATCTTCGGCAGGACGAAGAAGTTGCGTCGGATAGTGGTGACGGGCGCCTGGCCAGCCAATGCCGCAGGCATTTCTACTTCCCGCGAATCAGCCCGCGCAGCGCGAACCGGTTGGGGTGACAGGCCTCGGCCACACTTCGCGGCAACGGCAGGGGTTCCTCATCCAGCCAGGCGGCGATCAGTTCGCCGGACAGTGGCGCAGTGATCAGGCCGCGAGAGCCGTGACCGCTGTTCACATACAGGCCGTCGAGCCATGGGCATTCGGTCTCCGGCGTCTGGCGCGCGTCCTTGCGCAGCACGGCGTACGTCTCAAGGAATGCCTCCCGGTCCGCCAGCGGCCCGACGATGGGCAGGTAATCCGGGCTGGTGCACCGAAATGCGGCGCGCCCCTGCAGGTCCTCGGCGGGCAAATCGTTGGCGTTCAGCCGCTTGGTCAGGTCCTCGGAAATTTCTTCGAGCAGTTCGAGATTGCCGAGGTGTTCGGCCGTGCTCGGCGTCAGGTCATCGCTGTTGAAGGCGAAGCTTGCGCCCAGCGTGTGTTCGCCGCTGCGCGCGGGCGCCACGTAACCCTCGGCGCAGACGACAGTCTTCAGGGCCTGGCTTTCGGGGGTCGCAACCAGTCGGGTGATTTGTCCTCGAATACGCTTAAGTGGAAGGTCCGCGCTGGCGGGAAAGCGGTTGATCTCGGCTGCGCCCGCCAGCACCACGACTGGCGCCGAGGCCAACAGGCGCTCGCCATCCCACGCCTGCCACAGCCCGCCTTCACGCCGCAGCTCGACGGCATCATTGTGGGGCAGCAGTTTGATATTGGTCGCGCTTGCCTGATCGCGGCACAGCGCTGGCGGATGCACCCATCCGCCTTGTGGGTAAAACAGGCCGCCGCTTTTCAACCCAATACCGGCCCGTGACTCGGCGTCAGCCCGGTCCAGCACATGCAGCAGATCGTCGGGGAACGCCGCAGCCAGTTGCGCCTGCCTTGTTTGCTCTTTCTCGTCGAAGGCCAGCTGCAGTACGCCACAGTCGTCCCAGTCGATGCCCCGTTGCAGGCGCTCCAGCAAGCGTCGGGTATGACCGAATCCGCTCAAGATCAACTGCGACAACGCGGTGCCATGGGCCGACAGCTTGAGGTAGAGCACGCCTTGCGGATTGCCCGATGCTTCTTGCGCCAGATCCCCATGGCGCTCCAGCAGACTGACGTGCCAACCGCGTGCTGCCAGGCTCGCCGCCGTGGCGCACCCGGCCAGCCCCGCGCCAATCACCATTGCTGTGCGAGGGGTGTCGGGTGAACGGGGCATTGATCGGGGCCGGGCAAACCAGGGTTTGGCGCGCGGAGGCGTTGGCACGCCTTCAGGCCAGCCGATGAAGCGGCCTTTAAGCACTTCCCACTTATGACCGATTCCCGGCACGCGCTTCATTTTGAAACCGGCTGCATTCAGTGACCGGCGCACCCAGCCCGTGCTGGTAAACGTGCCGATGGTTGAGCCCGGTGCCGCCAGCCGCGCCAGCTCGGCGAACAGCTCGGGCGTCCACATTTCCGGGTTTTTCGCGGGCGCGAAACCGTCGAGAAACCAGGCGTCGATCTGCCCGTCCAGTTGCGGCAGCATGTCCAGCGCGTCGCCGATCAGCAAGGTCAGCGTCACGCGGCCGCCATCGAACACCAATCGCTGGAAGCCCTGATACACCGCCGCGTATCGGCCCAGCAACTGTTCCGCCAGCTCCTTGAGCTCGGGCCACAAACCTAATGCGCGCTGAAGATCAGCACGGCTCAGCGGGTATTTCTCGACGCTGACGAAATGCAGGCGGGCGTCTGCCACTGCGCGGGCGTTGAACAACTGCCAGGCACACAGGAAATTCAGCCCGGTACCAAACCCGGTTTCGCCGATCACCAGCCGCCCGCCCGCCGGTAAAGCAGCAAAGCGCTCGGGCAGCTCGTTCTGGACCAGGAACACATGGCGGGTTTCATCCAGGCCCGATTCGGTCGAGAAATAAACGTCGGAGAACACCCGTGAATGCGGATTGCCGTGTTCGTCCCAGTCAATCCGGGCGTGGGCGATCCGGGCGTCGGCGATCTGGTTGGGGTCAGTGGTGGTCATGTTTGGCTCGGAGCAGGCAAGGTGGCGATGTTACTCCAGCGTCCGGTGGGCCGTGCACTACATATGTATGCCACTTTGCGGGCTCGTTCCTGTTTATCTGTGCGCCTTTGATCACTTGCAAAAACAAGGACGTAAGATGAACACCGCCAGTCAGGCTCTCACTGCTACATTCATTCAGAACACGCTCCCACATTGGTTCATCCAGGCCACGCCGGCGATGCGCGATGCCCTGCGCCAGGACATGACCCTGGCCCAGGCCGCTCGGGAAGACCTCAGTCAGGTGCTCCAGCCTATTCAGGACCTCCCGGCATTTGCCCGCCCGTTGCTGACCCAGGCCCTCGAGGCCGAATTCGGGCCGGGTCTCGATGTTGATCGTGACCATTTCTTCCATGCTCGATTCCAGCGCGAAGGGCTGACGGGCCGGGCTGCACCGCAGGGTTCCAGCACCCGTTCGCTGCTGGCGGCCGCGTTGCAGAATTTCGAGGCGGCCGAGGTCGGGGAAACTGATCGCGAAAGCGCCTCTGCCATCGTTCGTGGCTCGCCTGATGCTTTGGCGGCGCACGCGAGCGTGCATCCTTTGAACGTACGTCCCGGTCGATTTATCGAGCTGTGCCGCCGGCTGGACCTGGGCGGCCAGTACCAGCGTCACTTGCGTCATGTGCTGCATCCCGTGGCGCGGCCCGGTATGGCCGGCAGTCTGGACAGCAAAGACATCAAGGCGCGCATCATCGAACGCGCGCGTCTGGCCCTACGGGTCGATTGTCACATCGCGCGCCTCAAGGGGACGATCGACGAGGCACAATACCAGGCGCTGTTGCGGCTCGACTTCACTGGCCCGGCCGCTCAGGTCTGCACCTTGCAGATGCTGGGCTGCAAATTGCGCGGTGCGTTGCTGTTCAAGCTCGGTGAGCAGACACGCTGCACGGTGTACCTGCCGGGAGAACCGGATAATGCGGTTCAGTCCTATCCCTCGATGGAAGATTTCACACAGGCACTGAGAACCAAACTGCGTTCCGAGGCGTACCAGCGCTACTTCGACCGGTTCATTCCCGAGCGCAGCAAGTCGGTCTTCTTCAAGCGTCTGCATGAGCGACTGGCGCCCCACGTGCTGCACAGCGTCGCCCGCGGCAAAGGTTTTCACCGACAGCTGATCAGCGTTTCCGAGGTGGATCAGAAGGCTTTTCTCGATCTTGAAGCCATCGAGGTGGGCGGCGCGCTGGGTGATGTTGTCTATCTTCACCACATGCTGCAAGTGAAGGACGACGCTCGCGTACTGGCGGTCCCCACTGATGACGAAGACCGCAAAACCCGCGATCGTCGTCTCGCTGAATGGCTGGACTACGGCATGGACGGGCTGAATATCGCCGCGCTGTTCGTTCCCGGCCTGGGCGAAACCATGATGTTGGTCGCCGGTGCGCAATTGCTGGACGAGACCTTCGAAGGTATTGAAGCGTGGCGCCATGGCGACATGGATGAAGCGTTGGATCATCTGGGCCGTGTGGCGCAAAACCTGGCATTGATGGGGGTAACGGGTGCCGCCGGTGCGGCGGCCGGCGCAATGGCAGCAGAGGCTGCCGCAGCGCAGCCGCCGTCCTTCATCACGCGCAGTGTGCCGGCCCGGGACGCCGCCGGACGTGTGCGCTTGACCGATGTCGGCGTGGCCCTGCGCCGTTTGCATCCGGAGTTCGCGGACATCGACGACAAGTCGGTCAGCCGCATCATGGCGGTCAGCGGCGTGGATGAGGAACGCCTGGCGGCCTTGCACATCGGCCGTCTCCCCGCGCCTGCGGAGCTGGTCGACACTGTCAAGCGGTTCCGGCTGAGTCTGCAAGCGGCAGAGTCCAGTGAGGCATTCGAGGCGGCCTACCGCGCCAGCGAACAGTCGAGCGATCCGCTGATTGTCCTGCTCAGGCGCGATTTCCCCTCCCTCACATTGTCTGCAGGCCAGTCGCTGGTTGCAGAAATGAGCGCCGAGCAGAGGCTCGCCATGTCCGACACTCAACGCATCCCGCTGGACGTGGCCGGTAAGGTTCGCATGCACTTGCGTCAAAACCGGATGAGCCGCGCGCTGGAAGGCTTCTTTCTGACGCCGAGCACGGTCAACCGAGATCTGCAACGCCTGACATTGCGCAGCCTCGCAACCTTTCCGGGATGGCCCGCCGACCTGCGTATCGAAATTCGCGACGGCAGTGCCACAGGGCCATTGCTTGACAGTGTTGGCGCCGAAAGCGCCGAGCGCCGATGCTTTATGGTCAGAACCGACAAAGGGTTTCAAACAGGTGGCGCCGACTCATCGGAAAAACCGCGCAGCCTGTTTTCCGCTCTCCTGCGGGTACTGCCCGAGGACAGCCGTCGGGTGATGGGACTGAACGATGCTGACACCCAGATACGGGCTTTGAAGCGCAGGGTTTTCGACTGGGTCCGCTCGCAACCGAAATGGGCTGCCGAGCAATTGGGCGAATGGACATTTCCCACCCGGTTCAGCCCGCCGCAGCGTTTGCCCGACGGGCGCATCGGCTACCCCCTCAGCGGACGCGGTGCTGTGCCGCTTGCGGGCGGAAGCACGACCGAACAGCAACTGCTCCAGGCCATGACCCATCTTTATCCGGAGAGCGTGGAATTGCCCGAGCAGGTCCGCAGCATGGCGCGACGTGCTCGCCCACTGGAGCAATTGCTGGCCGCAACCCGTGCCCTTATTGCTGCTTACGATCAACTCCACGTCAGCCTGATCGCCTGGGCCGAGGCGGACGACATGAGCGTGCTGCTCAATGACGGGGAGCGCATGGCGCGACGTCGCGTGGCCAACGCACTGGGGCGGGCATGGCGCTACAGCCACGATACGGCGCCCCGGGGTTCTCGCTGGCTCGTTCTGGAGCACGTCGCCATTCCGGAGCTTCCACCATTGCCGAATTTCTACACAGACATCACTCAGATCGAGCTGAACACCGTCGCACTGGACAGAGGCGCTGCCGATGCTTTCCTGGCGAATTTCCCTAATCTGACGCGACTGAACGTGCAGGGCAGTTTAACCGAGCTGCCGGCCATCCTGCCGCAGCTTCAGTATCTGGAGCACCTGTCTCTGGAAAACATGCCATGGCCGATCGCCCAGCCAGTGATGGACAGGCTGATGGATATTCCCGCACTCACCTCACTGAGCCTGGCAGGCACTTATCTGGGCGAACTGACCGACACTAGCCGCCTTCGTTTGTCGACCTTGTGGATCAACAACACAGGCCTTACTCAATGGCCTGAATGGACCCAGTCTCTGGCCCTCAATGAGCTGGACATCAGCGACAACCACATCACCGAGATCGCTGCCGAGGTCATCGAAAACCCGACCGATCACGACCGGCATACGGTGATATACGCCTACAACAACCCTTTTACACACGAGGCGCTGGAAGCTTACTGGCGCAACGACACCGGCTACGGTCATCGTTATCAGCTGGATTACGACTTCCCGGAGGACATCCGCGAGATCCACGTAGAGGGCGCCCGGATCGAAACCGACTCCGATTCATCGGACGACGGCGAGCCCCACGGCCATCGCGCCGGGTCAAGCCGCCGTGTTCCCGAGGCGTCGGCGCAGGACTGGTTACAGCCAGGTGAAGACGTGTTGAACGCGCGGCTGCTGGCAGCATGGGAGCGGGTGGAGCAGGCGGCCGGCGCGCCTCATTTGCTGGTATTACTGCAGCGTTTGCGGGAGACCCCGGACTTTCGCCAGTTCCATGCCGAGCTCGCCAGCGACGTGCTGACCGTGCTGGAAACCGCCGCGCAGGATGCCCCGTTGCGCAGCCAGCTTGAGGTCATGGCCAATGACCGCCTGTTCGGTGCCAATCAAACCTGCCAGGACGGTGCGCGGCTGATTTTCAGTGACATCCAGGTGGCGGTTTACAGTCATGGAGCGCTGCTCGGGGTGGCCGAGGGTCAGCGTACGGAGGCGTTGCTGGGCGTCATTCGCCAGCTCTTTCGGCTCAACGAGGTGCAGGCGATCGCCGACGCCGAAATAGCCAGACGTGAGAGCCTCGGCCGGCCCGTGGACCATGCCGAGGTACGGCTCGCCTACCGGATAGGGTTGGCGGACGATCTCGGCCTGCCGGGGCAGCCTTACCGCATGGCCTGGGAACGGCTGGCCGCGGTTGATCGTGGCGCGTTGCTGGATGCCCGCCGTCACGTACTGGACGCCGAACGCGGGCCGAGGTTTCTGCAGTTCGCTGTCGATGATCGGCAGTGGAATGCGCGGCTGCGCTCGGAGCACCAGGAGGGTCTTGATCTGGCCACTGCTTCAGTGCGCGAGCGCATGAACGCGCTGGAAGACCACCCGCCGACCGATCCGGACGACTATCATCGCCAAGGGGTGGCGCTCATTGCCGAGCGCGAAGCTGCCGAAGCATTGATGCTCCGCCAACTCACGGATCTGTACCGCGCGGGCTGGTAACCTGCGGCACGAGGTGGCTGCCCATGACAGCCACCTTCGGCTTCAACCGCGACCGAATGTCACTCCCGCATTGATCCATCGCTACAGTTGGGGGTCATACCTGCATCGGCACTGTCGCCTGCCAGTCTAGAGCGATCCTGAAGGGAGCCCTGCATGTTCGAATCCGCTGAAATCGGCCACACCATCGACGACGAAACATACGACGCTGAAGTCCCGGCCCTGCGCGAAGCGCTGCTGGAGGCTCAATACGAACTGCATGATCAGGGCAAGCGCCAGATCATCGTATTGATCAACGGCATCGAAGGCGCCGGCAAGGGCGAGACCGTCAAACTGCTCAACGACTGGATGGACCCGCGCTACATCGAAGTGCGCACCTTCGATCAGCAAACCGATGAAGAACTGGCCCATCCGCCGGTCTGGCGTTACTGGCGGCAGCTGCCGCCGAAGGGGCGCATCGGCGTGTTCTTCGGGAACTGGTACAGCCAGATGATTCAGGGTCGGGTGCACAAACAGTTCAAGGACCCGGTGCTGGATCAGGCCATCAATGGTGCCGAGCGACTGGAAAAGATGCTGGTTGACGAAGGCGCAGTGATCTTCAAATTCTGGTTTCATCTGTCCAAGCGGCACATGAAGCTGCGCCTCAAAACCCTCAAGGACGACCCGCTGCACAGTTGGCGGATCAGCCCGCTGGACTGGCAGCAATCGAAGACCTACGACCGGTTCGTGCGTTTCGGTGAGCGCGTGCTGCGCCGCACCAGTCGCGACTACGCACCCTGGCATGTCATCGAAGGCGTAGACCCGAACTACCGCAGTCTGACCGTCGGCCGGCTGCTGCTTGAAGGTTTGCAAAACGCCCTGAAGACGCCTGAAGGGGCGACCCATCTTGTCGGACTCGGCCCTTTGCCCCACAACAGCAATGAGTTGAGCCTGCTCGATAACCTCGACATGACCCTCGCACTTGAAAAGGACGATTACGACGAGCAACTGATTACCGAACAGGCGCGACTGTCCGGGCTCATGCGCGACAAACGCATGCGCCGTCACGCACTGGTGGCGGTGTTTGAGGGCAACGATGCCGCGGGCAAGGGCGGTGCGATCAAACGGGTCGCCGGAGCCCTGGATCCGAGGCAGTACCACATCGTGCCAATCGCCGCGCCCAGTCAGGACGAACTGGCTCAGCCTTATCTGTGGCGGTTCTGGCGGCAGATTCCGGCGCGGGGGAAATTCACCGTGTTCGATCGTTCATGGTATGGGCGTGTGCTGGTCGAGCGGGTCGAAGGCTTCTGCTCCGAGGCTGACTGGCTGAGGGCTTACAGCGAAATCAACGATTTCGAAGAGCAGCTCACGGACTTCGGCATCGTGGTGGTGAAGTTCTGGCTGGCGATCGACGACAAAACCCAGCTGGAGCGTTTCCAGGCGCGGGAGAAAGTGCCGTTCAAACGCCACAAAATCACAGAGGATGACTGGCGCAACCGCAGCAAGTGGCCGCTGTATCGCGAGGCGGTGGGCGACATGGTGGATCGCACCAGCACCGAAATCGCGCCGTGGACACTGGTCGAGGCCAACGACAAACGCTGGGCGCGGGTCAAAGTACTGCGCACGATCAACGAAGCGATCGAGGCGGCATTCAAGAAAAGTGACAAGAAACACAAGTAGCGGGGAGGGGGACGTACGAGCCGGAGTCGGCTCGTACGTGTCTCACTCGGTAACGGTGAGGATGATCCGGGGGCTTAGTGATGGCGTGGCTTGAGGATCGCCGGTTTTTCATCCGGGGCTTGCAGCAGGAGATACAGCGCGGTCAGCGCTTCCGGAATCTGCACGATCATGTCGTCCATCAGGTTGGCGTCGGCGGCGATGTCGGCAAACTCTGGCTGTTCATCGAACAGACCTGAGCCGACCATGATCGGCAGCAGCATCTCGCTGACTTCCTCTTCATCGTTCTCGAACCAGGCCGACTCGCGCAAGAACACGCCTTCCATGAATCCGATGCACCAGCCGCGCAGCTCGGAGTCGTCGGGGTCATCGCCCAGGTCCAGATCGCAAGGCAATTCGAACTCTTCGTCCGACGCCAGCTGACGAGCGATGTGCGCTTTGAGCGCGATCAGGGTGGTTTCGATTTCCTGATGCTGCGCCTCGTCGGCGTAATGCGGCGGCTCGGCGAACAGTGCGTCGATCCACTCGCGATCGGGTACGGTTTCGGCGCAAATGGACAGCGCGGTGAGATAGCCGTGGGCGGCTACATAGTCCAGCGCTTCGTCATGCAGCTCATCGGCATCGAGGAAGGCTTGCAGGCGGTGTAATTGCTCAGCGAAGGACATTGACAGACTACCTTGGGAATAAACGATGCTGAATTCTAGGCCCTGAGGGCGCCCGGCGCCAGCGCAGAGGCCACAGGAATCGGTATTCCGGTTAATTTCGACCGCCGGTGTCACCGCTGTCCAATCTGTCGGAGCGCTCCGGTATACTGCCGCGCTTTGCGATTTCCACAGCGATTCTCGACCGCTGTTGCGGCACCATCCGGGGTATTTATGCTCGACCAGGCTCAACGCGTACTTAAAGACATCTTCGGCTACGACAGCTTCCGTGGTCGCCAGGGTGCCATTATCGAGCGCGTGGCCAGTGGCGGTGATGCATTGGTGCTGATGCCCACCGGCGGCGGCAAATCCCTGTGTTTCCAGGTGCCGGGCCTGTTACGCGACGGCCTTGCGGTGGTGGTTTCGCCGCTCATCGCGTTGATGGACGATCAGGTAGCCACGCTGGAAGAGCTTGGAGTTTCGGCTGCTGCGCTGAACTCAACGCTCAGCGCCGAGCAGCAGCGCGATCTCGCCAACCGCATTCGTCTGGGCGAGATCAAGATGCTGTACCTGGCGCCAGAGCGTCTGGTCCAGCCGCGCATGCTGTCGTTTTTGCAGAACCTCAAGATCGCCCTGTTCGCCATCGACGAAGCCCACTGCGTGTCGCAATGGGGTCACGACTTCCGTCCCGAATACCTGCAACTGGGGCAACTGGCCGAGCTGTTTCCGGACGTGCCGCGCATCGCCCTGACCGCCACGGCCGACAAGCGCACGCGCGAGGAAATCGTCGAGCGTCTGCACCTGCAGAACGCCGAGCGCTTCCTGTCGAGTTTCGACCGCCCGAATATTTTTTACCGCATCGTGCCCAAGGAACAGCCGCGCAAGCAGTTGCTGGCGTTTCTGTCCGAGCGGCGCAGCGACGCCGGCATCGTTTATTGCCTGTCCCGCAAGAAGGTCGAAGAGACCGCCGCGTTCCTCAGCGACAACGGCTACCCGGCGCTGCCGTACCACGCCGGTTTGCCCATCGAAACCCGCTCCAGCAATCAGCGGCGCTTCCTTAATGAGGAAGGCCTGATCATGGTCGCCACGATTGCGTTCGGCATGGGCATCGACAAGCCCAACGTGCGCTTCGTGGCGCACATGGATCTGCCCAAATCGCTGGAAGCCTATTACCAGGAGACTGGCCGGGCAGGGCGCGACGGTCTGCCGGCCGATGCGTGGATGGCGTACGGCCTGCAAGACGTCCTGATGCTCAAGCAGATGCTGCAGAACTCCGAAGGCGACGAGCGCCACAAGCGCGTCGAACAGCACAAGCTCGACGCGATGCTGGCGCTGTGTGAAGAGACCCGTTGCCGACGTCAGTCGTTGCTCGCCTACTTCGACGAAATCATGCCCAACCCTTGTGGGCATTGCGACAACTGCGTCGACGGCGTACAGACATGGGATGCCACCGAACCGGCGCGACAGGCGCTTTCAGCGATCTACCGGACCGGCCAGCGCTACGGCGTGGGCCATCTGGTCGACGTTTTGCTGGGCAAGGAAAACGACAAGGTGCAGAGCTTCGGTCATCAGAAGCTTGCGGTGTTCGGTGTCGGCAAAAGCCGCAGCGAAGGGGAATGGCGTTCATTGTTCCGACAGCTGGTGGCGCGCGGTCTGGCCGACATTGATCTGGAAGGCTACGGCGGCCTGCGCCTGAGCGACACGTGCCGGCCGTTGTTGCGTGGCGAAGTGACCTTGCAGCTGCGCCGTGATCTGAAACCGCAGACCACCGCCAAAGCCTCCGGCAGCCCGGCGAGCCAGCTGGTGCGCGGCGAAGAGCGCGAACAGTGGGAAGCGCTGCGCGCATTGCGACGCAAGCTGGCGGAAGAACATGGCGTGCCGCCTTATGTCATTTTCCCGGATTCAACTCTGCTGGAAATGCTCCGCAGCCAGCCGGGGACCATGGCCGAAATGGGCCGGGTCAGCGGTGTGGGCGCGCGCAAGCTGGAGCGTTACGGCGAGGCATTCCTGGAAGTGCTCGGCGGTGCTGCGCCGGCGCCGCGCGTGGTCGCCGATGTGCGGCACGAGCTCATCAGCCTTGCCCGCGCCGGCATGACGCCGATGCAGATCGCCGGGCAACTGCAGTGCTCGGAGAAGAACGTCTACACAATGCTCGCCGAAGCCATTGGCAAACAGCAGCTTTCTCTGGATCAGGCGCTGGACCTGCCCGAGGACCTGATGACCGAGATTCAGGATGCGTTCCTCGACGGCGAAGGCGAGCTGCCCCCTGTCGCCGCCATTGCCGAATTGTTCACCGGCCGTGTACCCGAAGGGGTGCTGTACTGCGTGCGCGCGGCGTTGCAGTCGGAGTTTGAGGTTTAACCCGACGCAGTCGCGGCCGGCTGCACACGCTCACTCAAGCCATCCCGAGCAATCCGAAGGCATACCCGCCGCATCCTGGCCCCTGCGACGAATCACCACGTCCAGGCGCTTGCCTCGTACCGGCCTCCATGGTTAGCTGCCTATTAATTAGGAATCGCCTTTAACCATCGAGTTACCTATGCCGTTAACCGAAGAACACCGCTTTGGCATGCAGCTGGCCCATATGTCCCGGGGCTGGCGTGCGGAGCTGGATCGCCGCCTCGCTGATCTGGGATTGTCCCAGGCGCGCTGGCTGGTTTTGCTGCATCTGGCCCGCTTCAAAGCACCGCCGACCCAGCGTGAACTGGCCCAGAGCGTGGGCGTTGAAGGCCCGACCCTGGCCCGGCTGCTGGACAGTCTGGAAAATCAGGGGCTGGTGCTCAGGCAGGCAGTGCTCGAAGACCGTCGGGCGAAAAAGATCGTGCTCTGCGATACCGCGCGGCCGCTGATCGAAAAAATCGAAACCATCGCTACCGCCTTGCGCCACGAGTTGTTTGAGGGCATCGACGAAGAAGAGCTGCACCTGTGCATGCGCGTTCATTCGAAAATCCTCGCCAATCTCGAAAAATCCTGAAAACCGCGCGAACGCCCGCGACAAATACATTGATGCGGGCGAAACATCCTGTTCTATTTGCACCCATACTGATGCTGCCCGGGTGACGTGTCCGGGCGTACCGAATGTGCAGGGACGCCTGCCTCGTCTTCTAAAGGGTTCGCATGCTGAAGAGTTTTCAGACCGGTAGTCGTCGCGAAGGGGGTGCGCCCCTTCGCGTTCAGTCAGGTCTTCGTTCGGGTTTTTTCGCCATCGGGCTCCTCTCGGCCGCGTTGCTGCACAGCTCCGTGGCCGCTGCGCTGGGTCTGGGCGAAATCAGCCTGCATTCTGCCCTCGGGCAACCCTTTAACGCCGATATCGAGTTGATTGAAGCGGGCGGGCTGAGCCCCGAGGAAATCGTCGTCGGTCTCGCACCGCGCGACGCTTTTGCCAAAGCTGGCGTGGATCGCGTGTTCTTCCTCAACGACCTGCGTTTCACCCCGGTAATCCGGGGCAACCGCAGTGTGATTCACATCGAATCGCACAAGGCAGTCACCGAGCCGTATCTCAATTTTCTCGTCAGGCTGATGCGGCCCAACGGCGACCAGTTGCATGAATACACCGTGCTGCTTGATCCGCCGACATCGGCGACAGGACTTGCCGCGACGCGCAGCCGTACTCAATCGCCGGCGGCCAGTGCGAAGAATGATGAATCGCGCCTGCCGGTCGCGCCGCCTCAGGCCAGACAAGGCAAGCATTACACGGTTGTGTCCGGCGACACGCTGGCGGGTATTGCCCGTCAGGTACAGGCACCGGGCAGCAAGACCTCTTCTGCTGAGTTGATGAAAGGCGTGGTCGCGCTCAATCCGCAAGCGTTTCCCAATGGCGAGCGCAGCCAGTTGAAAGTCGGTCAGAGCCTGTTGCTGCCGGACAACGCCGTTGAACCGAAGGCCGCCAGTGCGCCTGCCGTTGCAGGCAGCAGCGCTTCGGCGGCGGCCTCTGCCCCATCGTCTGCACCGGCCAATCAGAGCGCCGTCGATCAACTGTCGGCGACGGCGCTGGAAAACCAGCAGTTGAACAGGACGCTGGACGACCTCAAACAGCAAGTGCAGACGTCCACTGTCGAAGAGGCTGACAAGGACAAGCAGATCATCGAGCTGCAGACCCAGCTCGCCGAACTCAAGGCGGGGGCGGCCAAACCGGCGCCCGTTGCTCCTGTCGTTTCGGCGCCGACGTCAGCGCCGATCCCTGCGCCGGCCGCCACTGCGGTACAAGCGCCGACGCCGGTGCCGGTTGCCGCCGAGGATGACTTCCCCTGGACGTCGGTCCTGGCAGCGCTGCTGGTGATATTGCTGCTGCTCGCGCTGGTCTGGTCGGTGCGCCGCAACCGGATCAAAAACCAGCTGGCTCTCGAGCCCGTGCCGGTGGAGCCGGTGGTCAGGTCTGCCGCGACGGTGACGCCAGTCTTCGAGGTGCCGGCCGTCACGGCCGCGCGTCCGGCCTCGTCAGCGCCTGCCGGTCAACGCCTGGCCGGTGCTGCCACCGACGCGCTGGATGGTGCGAGCATTTACATCGCCTACGGTCGTTTCGCCGAAGCGCTGGCCATTCTGCGCGACGCGCTGGACAAACAACCGGAGCGCACCGATGTTCGCCTGCGCATCCTTGAACTGCTCGGCGAGCAGGGCGAGGTGGAAGCGTATGACGAGGAAGAAAGAATCCTCCTGAGCCAGGGCGTCGACGCGCAGAAGCTTCAGGACATCCGTAATCGGTACCCGAAACTGAAGCCCGAGGCCGTTGCGCCCGAAGCGCCGCCCGCGCCAGTCGCGTCGCCTGCCATGATTTCGGCGGCAGCCCCTGCTGCGGCGCTGGGTGCAGCCGCGGTGCTGGCGGGTCAAACAGTCTCGGCCAGCCAAGCCTCGGAGGCCCCTCCAGAGCTCAGCCTGACAGACCCCGCTGAGTTGGACGAAAATCCGGCCGCGTCGCTGAACCCGGTTGACCCGGCCGATGATTTCCAGCTCAACCTCGACGACCTCTCCATGGACGCCGACTGGGATCTGGTCGATCCGTTCGACAGCACGCCCGCGCCCCGCAAGCCCGCACCTGCACCGGAAGCCGAACCTGAACTCGACGCCTCGTTCTCGTCCGACCTCACGCAACTGCCCGAGGTCTTTGAAATGCCGGAAGAGGGGTTCCTCAGCGATTTCGCCGAAGAGGAAACGCCGCCGGAAATGGACGTGCAGTTCGAGCCGGGGCCGGCAGCCATTGTGCAGAGCAACAGCGATTTGCTGGACGACGCTTTTCTCGACAGTTTCATGATCGAGGAGGGCGGCTTCGATTTGCTGAGTCTGGACGAAGAGCCGCTGAGCAAGATCAATGAGGCGCAAGTGCTGATCGATGAAGGCAAGGTCGACGAGGCCCGCCGGCTGTTGCAGGAAGTGATCGACGGCGCCGACGACGGCCCGCAGCAGACGGCCCGTGATCTGCTGGCAGGGTTGGGCTGATCAATGTCCGCCAGGCCTGAAATCACCATCACCTACTGCACCCAATGCCAATGGCTGTTGCGCGCCGCCTGGCTGGCTCAGGAATTGTTAAGCACCTTCACCGATGATCTCGGCAAGGTGTCGCTGATTCCGGGCACCGGCGGCGTGTTCCGCATCACCTGCGATGACGTGCAGATCTGGGAGCGCAAGGCCGACGGCGGATTTCCCGAGGCCAAGGTTCTCAAGCAGCGCGTGCGCGATCAAATCGACCCGGCCCGGAATCTGGGGCACAACGATCGTCACGCAGGCCTGGACACCTGAATGCGCGTCGGGTCTCGCAAAGTGTTAACCGATATGTCGTGTCATCAAAGCTAAACACAGCCGTCATGTTCATATCACCGGCCGCGTCCACCCTTGGGAAAACCAAAGTGGAGGTGGTCCATGAGCATTGCCGAGAACGTGAAACCCAGCCGTAAACAACGTGTCCGGACCTTGTGGATCTCCGATGTGCACCTGGGCACCCGCGACTGCCAGGCCGAGCACCTCTCCGGATTTCTCAAGCAATACCACGCCGACAAGGTGTATCTGGTGGGCGACATCATCGACGGCTGGAAGATGCGCGGCGGCATGTACTGGCCGCAGGCTCACACCAACGTCATCCGCCGCCTGCTGACCATGAGCAAACGCGGCACCGAAGTCATCTACGTCACCGGCAACCACGACGAATTCCTGCGCCGCTATTCGAAGCTCATTCTGGGCAATATCCAGCTGGTCGATGAAGCTGTGCACCTGACCGCCGATGGTCGTCGTCTGCTGGTGATCCATGGTGACCAGTTCGACGTCATCACCCGTTACCACCGCTGGCTGGCGTTTCTTGGCGATTCGGCCTACGAATTCACCCTGACCCTCAATCGCTGGCTCAACCACTGGCGTGCCAAATACGGCTACGGCTATTGGTCGCTGTCGGCGTACCTGAAGCACAAGGTCAAGACTGCGGTGAGTTTCATCAGTGACTTCGAGGAAGCCATCGCCCACGAATGCGTAAAGCGCGGGCTGGACGGGGTGGTCTGCGGGCACATTCACCACGCCGAAATCCGTCAGGTGGGTGGCGTGGAGTACCTCAATTGCGGCGATTGGGTCGAGTCCTGCACCGCCTTGATCGAACACTGGGACGGCACGATCGAGCTGTTCCGGCTGGCCGATGCCCACCTCAAAGCGAAAAGTCCGGAAGTACCGCAGCCAGTGGGCGAGACGGTCTGAGCGCCGGCAGCTCTTTGCTCAATCGGCGCCGCAGCGAGGCGTCATACGTGATGCCGAGAAGTGCCGATCAAAACGGCACTTTGCCCCTGAGCATGTCCTTGTACATCACGAAATCGCCGAGCAGGCTGTAGAACGGATGCTTGAACGTGGCCGGGCGGTTCTTCTCGAAAAAGAAGTGGCCGACCCAGGCGAAGGTGTAGCCCGCCAGCGGCAGGACCCACAGCAATGTCCAGTGAGCGCCGAGCACGGCGAATGCCAGAATCAGGATAACCAGACTCGTGCCGATGAAATGCAAACGGCGGCAGGTGCTGTCTCGATGCTCATGCAGATAATAAGGGTAGAAGTCTGCGAATCGGTCAAAACGCTTCACTGTTTCCACAGGGCTGTACTCTGAAGCAGGCGTTGGCTGAGCTTAGTCCAGCCAACGTGTTCTTCGCGAAATTTCTCAGAGCTTCGCGAATGACAGTCCCGGCCCGCCGGGCTCTAGTGCCGCCAAAACGCCGGGATGCACAGCACCAGCACCGTGATGATTTCCAGCCGACCGAGCAGCATGCCCAGGGACAGAATCCACTTGGCCGCATCCGGCAGCGTCGAGAAATTACCCGCCGGCCCGATGGTTTCACCCAGCCCCGGCCCCACGCCTGACACCGTGCTGGCAGCGCCGGTCAGCGCGGTCATCCAGTCCAGCCCCAGCAGCGACAGCATCAATGCGATCAGGCAGATGGTGAAGGTGAAGAAAAAAGAGAAGGTCAGAATCGAACGCACAATCTCGTCGTCGAGCCGGTGACCGTTGTACTTCTGCTTGATCACCGCGCGCGGGTGAATCAATTGGTGCAGGTTGGCACGCAGCAGGATGTACGCAACCTGAAAGCGGAAGACCTTCACGCCGCCCGCCGTTGACCCCGAACACCCGCCGATGAACCCCAGATAGAAGAACAGCATCAGGGCGAAGTTGCCCCACAGGCTGTAGTCACCCAGCGCGAAGCCGGTGGTGGTCACCACTGAGGTCACGTTCAGCGCCACATGACGCAACGCGTCGTACCACGGCAGATCGGTTGTCGCCCAGTACCAGGCGGTCATCACCAGCCACATCACCAGCAGCAGGACGAGGAAACCCTGCACCTGCTGATCCTTGAGCAGCGCCCCGCGATTGCCTCGCAGGGTCGCGACATACAGGGTGAACGGCAGGGCGCCGAGGATCATCACCACGATCGCCACCCAGTGCACGGCGGGTTGCGGCCATTTCGCCAGGGATTGATCCGAGGTGGAGAAGCCGCCGGTCGAGATCGCCGACATGGCGTGGTTGATGGCGTCGAACAGGCTCATCCCCGCCCACCAGAACGCCAGCGTCCCCACCACGGTAATGCCGAGATAAACGAGGACGATGAACTTGGCGACCATGTGCGAACGCGGCATGACTTTTTCGGAGCGGTCCGACGACTCGGTCTGGAACAGGCGCATACCGCCGATGCGCAATAACGGAAGAATCGCCACCGCCATGCCGATGAAGCCGATGCCGCCGAGCCAGTGCAGCAATGAGCGCCAGATCAGGATGCCGGGAGACATGGTGTCCAGGCCGCTGAGTACGGTGGAGCCGGTTGCGGTGATGCCGGACATGCTTTCGAAGAAGGAGTCGGTGTAGCTGATGTGTTGCGTGAGCAGAAACGGCAGCGCCGCGAAGATGCAGACGATGACCCAGCTGCTGACCGTCAGCAGGTACATGTCCCGCGGGCGCAGGTGCACGTGTTCAGGTCGGCCCTGGCCCACCAGCGCCAGCCCGGACAGGAAGGTGATCAGGCTCGACCATAGGAACGACGGCATGTCGGCGGTGCGGTGGAAGATCATCAGGGTGATCATCGGCACGACCATGGCGATGGCCAGGGTAATCAGGAAGATGCCGATAATGAAACCGATGATGCGGAGAGTCGGCAACGCCATGCAGTCGCTCTGATCAGGTAGTGAGAGGGCGGCCATTCTACCCGCGGGCCCGTTTGTGTAAACCGAGGCGTTTCCGAGAGTGTTGTAAGTAAATGCCCTGGTTAATCGTTATTGAAGTTCAAGACTGCACTCAGGGCACTACAATGGCCCGTCATTTTTCCTGGAGACGACTTAATGGAAGCGCTCGACGTATTGCTTAATCGCGTGTCCGTGCCCCGCTTGATCGAACCCGCGCCGGACGCCGAGCAACGCGAGATCCTCTTCGGCGCTGCCCTTCGCGCGCCCGACCACGGCGTTTTGCGGCCTTATCGCTTTCTCACCGTCGAAGGCGACGCACGTAACCGCATGGGTGATCTGCTGGCTCAGGCGTTGATCGACAAAGGCGGCGATGTCGAGGCCAAAGCGCTGGACAAGGCTCGGAACGGGCCATTGCGTGCGCCGTTGGTGGTCGTGGTCATCGCCAGGTTGACCGACCATTTCAAGGTGCCGAAAAAGGAGCAACTGATCACCGCAGGGTGTGCCGCCCACGGCATTTTGCTGGCTGCCTACGCGATAGGCGTTGGTGCGGTCTGGCGCTCGGGGGACTTGTCCTACACACGCCATGTCGCCGAAGGGCTGGGGCTGACAGCCGACGAAGAAGTCGTCGGCTTTCTCTACCTCGGTACCCCGCAAAACCCGCCTCGTGAACCCGCGAAGCCTGAGGTGGCCGGGTTTGTGAGCGCGTGGGAGGGCTAGTGGGACCGGCTTTAGCCGGGAAGGCGTTCGGCGTCACGCTGCAAAATGGATGGCGCCTGCACTGGCCTCTTCCCGGCTGAAGCCGGTCCTACCAGGCACCGCACCCATTCAGCGGGACTGCGTACCGGTCAGCTCGCGGGGGACCACGATGCTGGCCACGAATCCACCCTGCGGGTGATTGCCCAGCGTCAGCGTCCCGCCGTGCTTCTCCGCTGCCCGCTTGGCAATTGCCAGACCCAGTCCGTAACCCGGTGCGGTCTGGTTGGGCGCGCGATAGAACGGCTCGCCCAACTGCGCCAGATGCTCCGGGTTGGCGCCGGGGCCATGGTCCCGAACGCTGAGCCGTAACTCATCCCCCTCAAGGGTCGCGCTCAGCTCGATCGGCTGTCCCACCGGATTGAAGCGCAGGGCGTTGCGCAGCAGATTATCCAGCGCCCGTTCCAGCACGCTCGGCCAGCCCTGTAACTGCACGTCTGGCTGCACCGACACAGAAACCGTCTGCTCGCCGCTGCCCATCTCCGTCTCGGCCTGCAAATGGTGCAACAGCCCTGACAAATCCACCGGCGTGGCGCTGCCCATGTCAGCGTCCAGTCGTGCCAGCGCCAGAATTTCACTGATCAACTCTTCCAGCCGGTCGCACTCACGGGTCAGGCGCGGCCACAGCTTGTCGCGCTCCACCGGCTCGGCGCGTTCGGCCAGGGCCAGGGCAATTCGCAGCCGGGCCAGGGGAGAGCGCAGTTCATGGGAAACGTCGCGCAGCAACTGGCGCTGGCTGCTGATCTGACTTTGCAGGCGGGCGCCCATGCGGTTGAAGTCGTTCGCCAGCACGCCGAATTCATCGCGGCGGTTGGCCAGTTGCGCCAGGCTGTTCTGCTGGTAGGTGGTCTGGCCGAGATCATGCACCGCGCCACGCAAACGGCTTAACGGGCGGGTGATCGACAGCGTCACCATCAGGCTGAACAACGTCAGCACCACCAGCGCGATACCCAGCGCACTCAGCGGCCAGACCAGACTGTCGCGGTGCCAGGCGTCCAGCTCCGGATGAGGGATCCGGTAAATCAGCAGGTAGGTTTCCCCGGTTTTGTCACTGGTGTATTCGGTGGTCAGGCGCCGCCACGGCAGTGGACGCGTGTCGTCATTCTGCCGCTCTTCAAAGGCCGCCGCGCGGGGCGGGAAAGTGCCCGGAATCACCGCTTCGCCGCTGTCGTTCAGCACCTGAACGTCGATGTGGTATTTGCGCTTGAGGTCTTGCAGATAATCCTGGGCAGATTTCTCGCCCTGGCCTTCGTACAGTTCGACCCACTTCTGCGGCAAATTGTGCAGGCCGGGATGACGGCTGAGGATCCAGGCGTCCTGATTGAGCACATGCCCCATCAGAATCGACAGGCCTGCCACCAACGCAATAGCCAGCCAGAAGCTCGCCAGGATTCTCCAGAACAATGAACGCACGTGCTGCCCTCGACCCGGTTCGTCAAACAGAAAACCCGACACGCCGGGGAGCGTGTCGGGTTGGGGGAAGTGTAATGCCGCGCCAGCAGCCGGTTACTGGGTTTTTTGCGCTTTTTGCGCTTTCCAGGCTTCGAACTCGGCGCGGTCCGCACGGCGCTGGGCTTCATCCTTCTGCATCTGGTCGAAGGTCTTCTGTTGCTCGGGCGTCAGCAAAGCGCGGACGTCGGACTGGGTTTTGTCGTGGGCAGCGGCCATTTCATCCTTCATCGCCTTCTGATCGGCGGCCGACAGCTTGGCCAGATACTTCTGAACGATCTCGTTGCGGCCGTGCCACTGAGCGCCCATCAGTTTGTCGACTTGCTGACGTTGTTCCGGGGTCAGGTTCAGCTTGTCCATCGGACCTTTGCGATGATGCATGCCGGGGCCATCGAAGCCTTGGCCGCCAGGGCCACCCATCGGGCCGCCTTCCGGAGGCATGGCCATTGCTACGGTCGGCAGGGCTGCGGCGAACATCAAAGCCATCAAAGTCTTGCGCATGGTGAATCTCCTTGTCTCGATTTCGGCTCTGTGCCGGTTGAGGCCAGTTTAGGGAGATCAAGGTCAAGCGAGGTCAGGCGTCGGTAAAGCTTGGGTAAAGAGGATCCGTCGGGCGGCTGACACAAAGAGAGGAGCGCGTAGTCACACTGTAGGAGCGCGCTTGCCCGCGAACGCAATCTCCCTGCAACGAGGATGGCGCCTGACACACCGCAATCGCGGGCAAGCGCGCTCCTACAGGGGGCATGGCTCAATCCTGATGGTTATCCCCAAACACGAAGATCAGACCGCGTAGTAATACCCACGGCTGCGCAGGGCCACGATGCGCGGGCGGCCGTCGGCGTGGGGGCCGATCTTCTTGCGCAGGTTGCTGACGTGCATATCAAGGCTGCGGTCGTACAGGGTCAGCTTGCGGCCCAGGGCCAGTTGCGCCAGCTCCTGCTTTTCCAGAGGTTCACCGGGCTGGCCGAGCAAGGCCTCAAGCAGGCGCGCTTCGGAAACGGTCAGGGTGAATTCCTGCTCGTCAATCGTGACCACGCCCCGCGCCGGACTGAAACACAGGTCGCCCAGTTCGATCTGTGACGACACGGCCGTCGGGTGGCTGCGGCGCAGCACGGCGCGCAGACGCGCCGTCAGTTCGCGGGGGTCGCAGGGCTTGGCCAGATAATCGTCGGCACCCAGCTCCAGACCGAGAATGCGGTCCAGCGGTTCGCCGCGGGCCGACAGCATCAGCACGGGGAGGTCGGGGTGATCGGTACGCAGTTGTTTGAGCAGTTCCAGACCGCTGCCGTCGGGCAGCATCACGTCCAGCACCACCGCGGCAGGTGCGGATTCGGCGAGCGCCTTGCGCGCACTGAGGCCATCGTGGCAGGCGCGCACGGCAAAGCCTTCCTGACTCAACCAACTGCTCAGGAGCTCACACAGCTCCTGGTCATCATCAATAAGTAACAGCTCGCTCATGACTCACTCAATTTAGCCATTGCCGACGACGTCTACGCCAGCCGCTGGCAAAGATACCGCAATGGAGGGCCACCCTTGCTGCGCGGCCCTTTGCGACACACCATTATTGTTCGATCAACCCCCATAAAGGCATGACCGCCCGTGCCTCTTTGAGCCACAGTCTGGCCCTTGGTTCTAGCAACTTATCGGCAGGCCCGTGGGAAGGGTGAGCAAGGGAAAGCGGATGAAGGCGGTCCGGCCCGGTGTACGGAGCCGGGCGCTTGACACAGAATCAGGGCAGGACTTGCTTGAACGGTTTGACGATCACGTCGGCATAGACACCCGCTGCCACGTAGGGATCGGCGTCAGCCCAGGCCTGGGCGTCCTTGAGCGACTCGAATTCGGCGACGATCAGGCTGCCGGTAAACCCTGCAGTGCCCGGGTCGATGCTGTCTACCGCAGGCATCGGGCCGGCGAGGACGATGCGGCCCTCGGCTTTCATTGCGTTCAGACGCTCCAGGTGCGCAGGGCGCGCGGCCAGGCGTTTCTCCAGCGAGTTGGCGACGTCGGTTGCCACGATTGCGTAGAGCATGTCAGTCCTCTCTTTTCTTGTTTGAAGGCTGGGTAGACGGGTCGGCGTCATGGATGTGGCGGGCCAGGTAGACGCCCTGGCCGACCAGGAACAGCAGGGTCATGCCCAGGCTGCCGAACACCTTGAAGTCGACCCAGAATTCTTGATAGGTAAACGCCACATAGAGATTGGCGGCGCCGCAGAACAGGAAGAACACGATCCAGGCGATGTTCAGCTTGGTCCAGACCGCCTGGGGCAGGGTCAGCGCGTGGCCCATGATGCGTTGAATCAACAGACGGTCGCCAATGAAGTGACTGCCGGCGAAGATCAGCGCGAAGACCCAGTTGACGACCGGGGCTTTCCACTTCAGGAAGGTTTCGCTGTGGAAGGCCAGGGTCAGGCTACCGAAGATCAGACAGGCAATGAGCGTCAGCCACTGGCTTTTTTCCAGTCTGCGCTGACGGACATAAAGGACGCCGTAAACCACGAGGGAACTGGCGATCAGCATCGCGGTGGCGCTGTAAATACCGCCTACCATGAAGCTGTGGCCAAGGACATCGACGGCTTGCGGGCTGATTTTGTAGACGATGAAGAACAGGATGAGCGGGATGAAGTCGATGAATTGTTTCACAGTAAGAGCCAGAAGCTGGATGTGACGGCATAATAACAAACATCAATGACTGCGAAAGCGCCCCTATGAACGTCGATCTGCACTGCCACAGCACCGCTTCCGATGGCGCCCTTGCGCCCGCGGTACTTGTCGCACGTGCCCATGAGCACGGCGTGAAAGTCCTCGCGCTGACCGATCACGACACCCTTGAAGGCCTGGCCGAGGCCCGTACTGCGGCGGTTGCGCTGGGTATGCAGCTGATCGACGGCATCGAATTGTCCTGCACCTGGGGCGGTGCCACTATTCATGTGCTGGGCTATGCATTCGATGTGGACGCCCCGCAATTGCGTGAGGCCATCGAGCAATTGCACACCGGCCGATGGCTGCGGGCCGAAGAAATAAGCCGCAAGTTGGCGATGAAAGGTATGCCCGGTGCGCTCGAAGGCGCTCGCGCGGTGCAGCAGGCACTCGGCGACAGTGGCAATGCGCCGGCCCGGCCGCACTTTGCCGACTTTCTGGTCAACCAGGGTTTCGTCAAGGACCGCGCCGAAGCGTTCCGCAAATGGCTCGGCGCGGGCAAGCTGGGCGACGTCAAGCAACACTGGCCGACCCTTGAGCAAACGGTGGCCACCCTGCGCGCCGCCGGTGCATGGATCAGCCTCGCGCACCCTTCGCATTACGATTTCACTCGCAGCAAGCGTCGCAAGCTGGTCGCCGACTTCATCCAGGCCGGCGGCCATGCAATAGAAGTGGTCAACGGCCTGCAGCCTGCCGATCAGGTCGGCAGTCTGGCGATTCTGGCCCGTGAGTTCGGTCTGCTGGTCAGTGCCGGCAGTGACTTTCATGCCCCAGGCGCATGGTCTGAAATCGGCGTTTATCGCCCATTGCCCGAAGACCTGCCGCCCCTTTGGTGTCGGTTCAAACATGACCAGCCTACTGCCGTCTGAACAGGAAATTACCGTGAGTCAATTTTTCCAGGTCCACCCGGAGAACCCGCAAGCGCGCCTGATCAAACAGGCCGTGGAAATCATCCGGGCGGGCGGTCTGGTGGTTTATCCCACCGATTCGTCCTACGCATTGGGTTGCCAGATGGGCGACAAGACGGCCGTCGAGCGCATCCGTCGCCTGCGTCAACTCGATGACAAGCACAACTTCACGCTGATGTGCAGTGATCTGTCGCAGCTGGGGTTGTTCGCCAAGGTCGACACGGCGGCGTTTCGCGTGCTCAAGGCGCACACGCCGGGGCCGTATACCTTCATCCTCGGCGCCACCCGTGACGTGCCGCGGCTGGTGCTGCACCCCAAGCGGCGCACCATCGGTTTGCGCGTGCCGGGTCATCCGATCGCGCAGGCGCTGTTACAGGAACTGGGCGAGCCGCTGATGAGCGTCAGCCTGATCATGCCCGGCGAGACCATTCCTATGAGTGACCCCTACGAGATGCGCGGGATTCTCGAGCATCAGGTCGACTTGATCATCGACGCAGGCGAGGGCGGCATTTCGGCCTCCACCGTGGTCAATCTGACCGATGGCGAGCCCCAGGTGGTGCGCGTGGGTTGCGGCGATCCGACGCCGTTCGGGGTCGAAGTCGAGTGACCGAGGCGCCGACCCTGGATGCTCAGACCGATCAGGCCAACGCCCAGCAAGAGCTGCCGTTTGCCATGGTCTACGGTCAGGCCGTCACGCAGATGCCGGTCGACCTGTACATCCCGCCGGATGCGCTGGAAGTGTTCCTCGAAGCCTTCGAAGGCCCGCTGGATTTGCTGCTTTACCTGATTCGCAAACAGAACATCAACATCCTCGACATCCCCGTGGCGGAAATCACCCGTCAGTACATGGGCTATGTCGAGCTGATGAAAACCGTGCGCCTGGAGCTCGCCGCCGAATACCTGGTCATGGCGGCCATGCTCGCCGAGATCAAATCGCGCATGCTTTTGCCCCGCTCGGAAATGGCCGAGGAAGAAGAGGGCGATCCCCGCGCCGAACTGATCCGTCGCCTGCAGCAATACGAGCGGTTCAAGGCAGCGGCTGAAAGCATCGATCAGCTGTCTCGCGTGGGCCGCGACGTCGTCATACCTAGGCTTGAGGCCCCCGAAGCGCGGGTGCGCAAGTTGTTGCCGGACGTCGCCCTCGAAGAGCTGTTGATGTCCATGGCCGACGTGCTGCGCCGCGGCGATATGTTCGAAAGTCACCAGGTCAGCCGCGAAGCGCTGTCCACCCGCGAGCGCATGAGTGATGTGCTGGAGCGCTTGAAAGGCGCGGGTTTCGTGCCCTTTGCCGAGCTGTTCACGGCAGAAGAGGGACGGCTGGGCGTGGTGGTGACGTTCATGGCCGTGCTGGAACTGGTCAAGGAGCAACTGGTGGAGCTCGTACAAAACGAAGCTTTCGCCGTTATTCATGTGCGGGCGCGAGCCGAATAAAGAGCAAGAGCTGATCAATGAACCTGAATGAACCCCGCGATCTGGCGCCGTTGCTCGAAGCGTTTCTGCTCGCCTCCGGAAAACCGCAGTCCCTGGAGCGCCTCTACGAGCTGTTCGAAGAGGGCGAGCGGCCCGAACCGCCGGTGTTCAAAAAGGCGCTGACGTTGCTGGGCAAGTCCTGCGACAACCGCGCCTTTGAACTGAAAGAAGTTGCCACTGGCTATCGCTTGCAGATCCGCGAGAAGTTCGCGCCCTGGGTCGGGCGCCTGTGGGAAGAACGCCCCCAGCGTTATTCGCGGGCCCTGCTGGAAACCATGGCGCTGATCGCCTATCGCCAGCCGATTACCCGGGGCGAGATCGAGGACGTGCGCGGCGTGGCGGTCAACAGCAACATCGTCAAGACCTTGATGGAGCGCGAGTGGATCAGGATCGTCGGCTACCGCGATGTGCCCGGCAAGCCGGCGATGTTCGCCACCACCAAAGCCTTTCTGGATCATTTCAACCTGAAGAACCTCGACGAACTGCCACCGCTGGCCGACCTGCGCGAGATGGAAACCGAGCCAGTGCTGGAGTTCGACGACGCGCCGGTGCCCGCTCATTTGCAGGCGTTGGCCGACGCCAGCCTGTCGCTCGATGCTGACGCAGAGCCTGAAGCGCCCCGGGATGAGACCAGTTTCCGCAGCCTGCTCGCCGAACTGGATACCATGGAGCAGGGCCTGAAAATCGACTTCGACGATTTATTGCTCGATGAGCCCGATAAAGAGTCTGAATTGGAAGAACCGCCGCAGGACGATGAAGATCCGCGGTGATGATCGCTGTGGCAGGAAGATGCACAGCGCCCAATTCCTCACTCAGGCGAACCCATGAGCACCAAGAATCCCTGCATCAGCCTCTGCAAGTTTGACGAAGATATCTGCCTGGGCTGTGGTCGCAGCAAGCGCGAGATCAAATCCTGGAAGAAGATGGAGAAGGACGAAAAACGCTCGGTGCTCGACGAGTCGGCGCTGCGGTTGATCAAGCTCAAAGGCGCCAGTCGGCGGAAAAAGAAGTCAGCCTGAATTTTTCATCTAGTCTCTGATGCGCAACGCGCGTCAGGCGCGTATGATTCGCGACCTTTTGGCGATCCACACGCGCCAGGGATTTCAGTTTTCCGCCCGTTCCGCCTCAGAATTGTTCTGATCCGGAGCCGCTTTCGTCCAGGGAGCCGGGCCACAGGCCATGCCCACTCGCGCATGCCCTGATTCGACACACCGGGAGGTGCCCAGATGAGTGAACAAGACAAGCAAGACAAAGAGATCGGCCCAGCAGGCGAAAAACTGCAGAAGGTTCTGGCGCGCATTGGCGTCGGTTCCCGTCGCGACGTTGAAGCCTGGATCGGCGAAGGCCGCATCAAGGTCAACGGCGTTCAGGCCACTCTCGGTCAGCGCGTCGACCTGCACGACGCCATCACGGTCGACGGTCGCGTTATTCGACGCGAAGAAGCCGCCGAAACCGTTCGCCGCGTCGTCATGTACAACAAGCCAGATGGCGAAATCTGCACCCGTGACGACCCTGAAGGCCGTCCGACCGTATTCGATCGCCTGCCGCGCCCGAAAGAAGGCCGCTGGATCAACATTGGTCGTCTGGACATCAACACCACCGGCTTGCTGATGTTCACCACCGACGGTGAACTGGCCAACCGCCTGATGCACCCTTCGTTCGAAATGGACCGCGAGTACGCCGTGCGCGTCCGTGGCGAAGTCGACGACGACATGCTCGCGCGTTTGAAGGCTGGCGTGGTGCTGGAAGACGGCCCGGCGCGTTTCACCGACATCCAGCAGGCGCCGGGTGGCGAAGGCTTCAACCACTGGTACCACTGCGTGGTCATGGAAGGCCGCAACCGTGAAGTTCGCCGGTTGTGGGAATCCCAGGGGTTGGTGGTCAGCCGCCTGAAGCGCGTGCGTTTCGGTCCGGTGTTCCTCAATTCCGATCTGCCGATGGGTCGCTGGCGCGAAATGAGTCAGCAGGAAGTCGACATCCTCAGCGCCGAGGTCGGCCTGACGCCGGTCGCGATGCCGCAGATGACCGCCAAGACCAAGGACAAGCTGGAGCGTTTGCAGCGCCAGTCGTCCCGTCCGTTGGGCAAAGGCGAGCGTGTGCGTCAGGTGCGTCCGGCCAAGGATGCGGTGTCGCCGGATCGTCCGGCCCGCGAGCCGCGTCTGGCGGATGGCGAGCGCCCGGCGCGCAAACCTGCGGAAAGCGGTCGTCCGGCGCGCACCCCGCGTCCGGCCATCGGTGGTCGTGGCGACAATGCCCGTGGCGGCACTCCACGTGGCGACAGCGCTCGCAGCGAAAACGGTCGCGGCACGCCGGTCGCGGAACGTCCGAGCGACATGAACAAGCGTCCTGCCAAGCCGAAGCCTTCGCGTCCCGGCATCGGTCTGGTGGACGACAAGACGCCGTCCGGCAAACGCCGCGGCCCGCCAAGCGGCTCTGGTCAACGTCCTGGCTTTGGTCGTCGCAAGCCCGAGTAATGGCGTTGTAAAACGGTAATCGCGGTCTGAAGTACAAAAAACGCCAGTCGAGAGACTGGCGTTTTTTTATGCACGCTTGGGAGTCAGACGACGTAGGCAGTCCCGTCAAACACCACGCGCTTGTCCACGGCCAGTGATCCGCCGTTGAAAATCAGGTCCATGTGATGGCTGCCCTTGGCGCCGCCGCCCAGTCCCAGGTGCAGCCCGCAGTGGCGCTCTTCGAAGCCTGCGTTGCGCGCGTACAGCTGACTGACGCCTTCGTTGGTGCCGATCCCCAGTTCTTCGATGCGCCGGTTCGAGGGATTGGCGTCCAGGTATTTGTTGAAGTCGTGCTCCAGCCCCGGTACGTCAGTGGCAATGCGCGTCACCACGGAATTCTCGATCCACAATTCCAGTGGCGACTCGATGATCCCGTACTTGCGTGCGAAAGGAATGGTGCTGAGAAACGTGCCGAGAAACCGCACATGCCCGTTGATGGATTCGCTGTGGGTGGCGATCTCACCGGGTGCCAGGTCGTAATTGCCGACGCCGTTGATGTTGGTCCACTTCTTCAGTTCGCGCAGTGGGGCCTCGAAGTAAGAGCCGTGGGCGTCGCTGAAGCTGAGGGTTTCGCCCTGGTTCATGGTGTCGATGAGTGCAGCATTCAGCTGCGCGATACGCTCCGGCTCAACGCTGAATGTGTCGTAGAAATAGTCGCCGTAATCTTTGAACAGCAAAGACTTCTTCCACTGCGCCGACATCACCTCCTGTAACTGGCGAATGAACGGCGGCCCTTCCGCGCGAGGATTGGGCAGCGTTGAGGAATCGTAGAACAGGACGAAGAGATCGGAATCGGTGATGGCTTCTGTCAATTCGTTGATAGGGGAAGTGTCCAGCGGCAGGGTGCTGAATCGGAAAAAATCCCGCGCCGTCGAGCTTTCGATGATGCCGTCGACGATGTTGCGGTATTCCGGGGTATGGGCCAGCAGGACTTGGGGGGTGGTTATGCCGGTGACGGCGGGGTGGCGTTGCAGGTAATACAGGAAATGTTCGATGGCGCTGCTGTTATCCATAGTGCGCTCCACTGCGAATGCTTAAAACAAGAGGGCGAACGCGTTAGCCACGTTCGCCCTTCAGCTGTTTTAGAACGGCCACATCGCGGTGCCAAATGGCACCACGGCGTCAGCCTGCATCATCTCCACAGCGGCATCATGAGTCGGTGCTTCAAACCAATCGTCCAATTGCAGTTCTTCTTCCAGAGCCAGTTCAACTGTTTGCATAGGTGAATCTCCTGAGAATGACGTACTTGCCGAATGCAGCGAGGACGAAGGGCTGACCCCTCGGGCCTCGTCATGGAAGCACACTGACCTTCGTGGCCAGCAAGCACTGAAAAAACTAGTTCAATAGTCAGACTGTTGCAAAGTAAAAATCGGTCGGTAAATGCTGGCATTTCGCCGGACTTATTGAAACTTGCTGCGAAAACAACGTTAGGGAGGTTTCGATTTCGGTGAATTATTTTTGCGACAGAATTGTGTCGGCGGTGTGATGGAGAGCAGGGTCATTAACAGTTTCCCGGCTAAGGCCGGTCCTCCCGACTGCGTACTTGCGCCCAATCCGGTGTGGGCGGTGTACAATGCGCGCCCGTTTTTTCTGTGATCCACCGGCGTATGGACGCCAACCCCTCGGGGTTATCCACTCCGTTTCCCTCCGCCGCGTCATGAGCGCGTCGGGTTCGATTCCGTCACAGACAAGCGCGCCAAGGTGGTTTGCCAATGAGTGAAAACATGTCCCATTCGGGTGACTTGAAGCGTGGTCTGAAGAACCGTCACATCCAGCTGATCGCCCTCGGCGGCGCGATCGGCACGGGGCTGTTCCTGGGTTCGGCAGGGGTGCTGAAGTCAGCCGGCCCGTCGATGATCCTTGGCTACGCCGTCTGCGGCTTCATCGCCTTCATGATCATGCGCCAGCTGGGCGAAATGATCGTAGAAGAGCCGGTGGCCGGGTCGTTCAGCCATTTCGCCCACAACTACTGGGGCGGTTTTGCCGGCTTTCTGTCGGGCTGGAACTGCTGGGTCCTGTACATTCTGGTGGGCATGTCCGAGCTGACCGCCGTCGGCAAATACATCCAGTACTGGTGGCCGGAAGTCCCGGCGTGGGCGTCAGCGGCGGTGTTCTTCGTGATGATCAACGTCATCAACCTGGCCAACGTAAAAGTCTTCGGCGAGGCCGAATTCTGGTTCGCGATCATCAAGGTCGTGGCGATTCTGGGGATGATTGCCCTGGGCAGCTATCTGCTGGTCAGCGGCGAGGGCGGGCCGCAAGCGTCCGTCAGCAACCTGTGGGATCGGGGCGGGTTTTTCCCCCATGGCGTGAGCGGGCTGGTCATGGCGCTGGCGTTCATCATGTTCTCGTTCGGCGGCCTTGAGATGCTCGGCTTCACCGCCGCGGAAGCGGACCAACCGCGCACCATCATTCCCAAGGCAATCAACCAGGTCATCTACCGGATTCTGATTTTCTACATCGGCTCGCTGGTGGTACTGCTGTCGCTGACGCCGTGGGACGCCTTGCTGATTGACCTCAATGCGTCCGGCGATCCCTACAGCGGCAGCCCGTTCGTGCATGTGTTCTCGATGCTGGGCAGCACCACGGCGGCGCACATTCTCAACTTCGTTGTGCTGACGGCGGCACTGTCGGTCTATAACAGCGGCACCTATTGCAACGCGCGCATGCTGTTTGGCATGGCCGAGCAGGGCGATGCGCCGCAGTCACTGGCGCGGGTCGACAGCCGTGGCGTCCCGGTGCGGGCGATTCTGGTGTCGGCGGCAGTGACGTTGATTGCCGTGCTGCTCAACTACCTGATGCCGCAAAACGCCCTTGAGCTGCTGATGTCGCTGGTGGTCGCCACCCTGGTGATCAACTGGGCGATGATCAGCTATTCGCACCTCAAGTTCCGAGAGCACCTGAACCGGATCGGTCAGCAGCCGCTGTTCAAGGCGCTGTGGTATCCATACGGCAACTACGTCTGTCTGGCGTTTGTGGTGCTGATTCTGGGGATCATGCTGATGATTCCCGGCATCCGGATCTCGGTGTACGCGATTCCGGTCTGGCTGGCGGCGATGTGGATGTTTTATGTGATCAAGAACAAGCGCCGGGCCAATAGCGAGTCGATGGCCCAGCGGACGTCGATCATCAAATAAGGCGAGAGCCGCCGGTGACGTCGCGGCGGCTTCGAACCAGGACACCGATTGCCATGCTGATCATCTCCAATAACATCCATCTGCCGGACAGCGACGTCGAGCTGACCGCCATCCGTGCGCAGGGTGCCGGTGGTCAGAACGTCAACAAGGTGTCCAGCGCCATGCACCTGCGCTTCGACATCAACGCCTCGTCGCTGCCGCCGTTCTACAAGGAGCGCCTGCTGGCGTTGCGTGACAGCCGCATCACCAGCGACGGCGTGCTGGTCATCAAGGCGCAGCAGTACCGGACGCAGGAGCAGAACCGTGCCGATGCGCTGGAACGCTTGAGCGAGCTGATCATCAGTGCGGGGAAGGTCGAGAAGAAGCGCCGGCCGACCAAGCCGACCCTGGGCTCGAAGACCCGCCGGCTGGAGTCGAAAACCAAGCGCGGGTCAATCAAGGCGGGGCGAGGCAAGGTCGATTTTTGAATGTCGCTTGCGCGATCAACTGGCAGAAACCGTTGCAGACCCACCGCGTTCGCCAGCAAGCCGGCTCCTACGGATTTGCATCCACTGCAGACTCGGCGTTTGACGCCGACCCACTGTAGGAGCGCGGTTGCCCGCGAATGCGCCGGTTCAGACAACACTGCCGCTGCTGACCCACCGCGTTCGCCAGCAATCCGGCTCCTACGGATTTCCCTCCACCCCGGACTCGAGGTTCGACGCCGACCCACTGTAGGAGCGCGCTTGCCCGCGAAGGCGTCAGTTCAAACAACACTGCCGTTGCAGACCCACCGCGTTCGCCAGCAAGCCGGCTCCTACGGATTTGCCTCCACTCCGGACTTGGGGTTTGACGCCGACCCACTGTAGGAGCGCGCTTGCCCGCGATGGCGGTGTGTCAGGCGCCACATGGATTGCAGGCATACCGCGTTCGCCAGCAAGCCGGCTCTTACGGATTTGCCTCCACCCCGGACTCGGGATTTGACGCCGAACGACTGTAGGAGCGCGCTTGCCCGCGATGGCGTCAGTTCAAACAACACTGCCGTTGCAGACCCACCGCGTTCGCCAGCAAGCCGGCTCCTACGGATTTGCATCCACTGCAGACTCGGGATTTGACGCCGACCCACTGTAGGAGCGCGCTTGCCCGCGAAGGCGTCAGTTCAAACAACACTGCCGTTGCAGACCCACCGCGTTCGCCAGCAAGCCGGCTCCTACGGATTTGCATCCACTGCAGACTCGGCGTTTGACGCCGACCCACTGTAGGAGCCGGCTTGCTGGCGAACGCGTCAAACCAGCCAATCACCCCCACAGGCATTGTGTTTGCCGCGCGACAGTGCGGGTGTCTCGATGACGCGGCATCTTCTGCAGTCAATGCCGCGTCACAGCGCAGCCGGTTTTTCCCGCATTGCCTTCGCATGCTTGTACAGATACACACTCAGCCCCAGCCCGCTCAGCGAAGCCAGCGCGGCAAACAGGAAGATCGACGCAAAGCCGAAACCTGCCGCCACGGCGCCCGCCACTGGCCCGGTAATCCCCAGGGACAGGTCGATGAACAGCGAATAAGCCCCCACTGCTGCACCGCGACTGGCCGGCGGCACCAGATTCACCGCTTCAACGCCGAGCGCCGGGAACACCAGGGAGAAGCCGAAGCCGGTCAGGGCCGCACCGGCCAACGCCAGATTCGGGTTGGGCGCCAGCCACAGCAGCAGCAACCCCAACGTTTCCACTGACAGGCAGGCAATCGCCACGCGGAAGCCGCCGATGCGATTGATCAGGTTGCCGAACAGCAGGCGTGCGCCGATGAAACAGGCGCCGAACAGGCTCAGGCACAACACTGCATTCGGCCAGGTGTGGCTGGCGTAATAGAGGGTGATGAAGGTGGCGATGGTGCCGAAGCCGATAGAACCCAGCGCCAGCCCGGTGCCGTGGGGCAGCACGCGGCCGAGCACGTGAAGGAAGGGCAGACGCTCCCCATGCACCAGCGGCGCCGGGGTTTTCTTCCAGGCCAGGGAGATCCCCAGCGCCGCCAGCAACATGATGCTGACGCCCATGCTCCACAGCCCCAGCGCGTTGACCAGCAACACCCCCACCGGCGCGCCGATGGCCAAGGCGCCATAGCTAGCGATGCCGTTCCAGGAAATCACTTTGGCTGTATGGGCAGCGCCGACGCGGCCGATGCCCCAGCCGATCGAGCCAGAGCCCACCAGGCTTTCTGCGCTGCCGAGCACCAGTCGCCCCACGAACAGGCTGATCAGGCTGACCATTGGCCAGGCGTCGAGCCAGTCGGCGAGAAGCATGAATATGCCGCTCAAGCCGCAGCCGAACAGGCCGATGATCACCGCTTTCTTCGGGCCTCGGGTGTCGATGAGGCGCCCGGCGTAGGGCCGGCTGAGGAGTGTCGCGAGGTATTGCACGCTGATGACCAGCCCGGCAGCCACCGCGCCGAAGCCAAGGTCGGTGTGCACATAGCCAGGCAATACGGCCAGCGGGATACCGATGTTCAGGTAGCCGATGAAGGTGAACAGCACGATGGAAACAACCTGCAGCGTGACAGCCATAGGACGTTGAGGGGCAGCGCTCGAAGCGTCTGGCATGGGCATAGATCCACGGTTACGACGGAAAAAGAATAGCGAGGGGGCAATCGGGTTGAAGCGTAGACGCTTGAATCCGCGCGAGGGCACATGATAGCGAGGCACGGCGGTTCATGGGAGTGGCGGATGGGCGAAGCTGATGTCGGGGTGGAGCAGAGGTGACGCCTGTCGCGAATGATTCAGCCCTTATGGAAATACACCTTGAAGACGCTCTTCCATAGGGGCTGAAAAATCAGTGGCTGAAAATCAAGCGACTGAAACATCAGTGGCTAAATCAGCGACTCAGCGCGGGCTTTGGGCTTTGCTGCTGTCGTTGCGTTTACCGCTGGCTTTCATCTCGATCGGCTGACCGAGTTCCTGGCGGGCTGCTGCGCTTTGCTGATTCTGGCTTGGGAAGGGGAAGTTCGGGATTTCATGCATATCGTCGCTCCTCACAAGTGTGTTGCGGCTGAATTGAACAGCGCGTCCGAGAACGCTCAAGGAGGATACAGCAGTACAAATGACAATCAGACTTTTAAATGCGGGCCGCTGGTCATGTAGTGAGGATGAGTTCCTACAACATGCGTACGGCCCTCGAAAAACGTCGGACCCGTGATCGCCTCAGTCCTTGCAAACCGCCGCAAACGCCGCCGCCAGCTCGTCCAGCCGAGTGGCGTCGATTCCCGCGACATTGGCTCGACCCGCCGCCACCATGTATACGCTGTGCTCGTTGCGCAGACGCGCCACTTGGTGGTCGTTCATCCCGGTGTAGGAAAACATGCCGCGCTGCACGCCGATGTGGGCGAAGCGTTCACCCAGGCCCAGCGGTGTCAGTGCCTCGACCAGCCCGACCCGAAGTTGCGCAATGCGGCTGCGCATCGCTTCCACTTCTTCAGCCCACAGGGCTTTCAGTTCAGGATCGCCGAGGATTTCGGCCACCACGGCGGCACCATGGTCTGGCGGGTTCGACCACAGATTACGGGCCGTCGCCGACAGTTGACTGCGCACATCCATCAGCTTCTCGGTGGTGTCAGCGCAGACCAGCAAGGCGCCGGTGCGCTCGCGGTACAGGCCGAAGTTTTTCGAGCACGAACTGGTGATCAGCAGCTCAGGCAGCGCGCCGGCGAACAGGCGAACCGCCCACGCGTCCTCCTCGAGACCATCGCCAAAACCCTGATACGCGAAGTCGATCAGCGGCAGCAGGTTGCGTTGCTTGACGATTTCCAGCACCGCGTGCCAGTCATCATGGGACAGGTCAAACCCGGTGGGGTTGTGACAGCACGCATGCAGCAGGACAACATCGCCCTCGGGAATGGTTTTCAACGTCTCCAGCATGGCCGGCACGTTGAGCTTATTGTCGCTGCCCACGTAGGGGTAGTGACTGACCTTCAGGCCCGCCGCGGCGTAGATGGTTTCGTGAATTGGCCAGGTCGGATCGCTCAGCCAGATGCCTTTGCCCGGCAGGCAATTGGCAATGAAGTCGGCGCTCAAACGCAGCGCGCCGGTGCCGCCGGGTGTCTGGGTGGCGCCGACGCGTTTGCTGGAGATGAGCGGCGAATCGGCGCCCATGACCAGCTCACAGATCAGCGTGCCGAAACGCGGTTCGCCATGGCCACCGATGTAACTCTTGGTGGGCTGGGAGTCGACCAGTCGCTGCTCGGCGATTTTCACCGCGCGGGGGATGGTGGTCAGGCCCTGCGCATCTTTATACACGCCCACGCCCAGGTCGAACTTGTTCGGATTCGGGTCTTTGGCGTAGGCCTGAATCAGGCCCAGGATGGGATCGTCCGGTACGCGCTGGATCTGTGAAAAATGCATTTACTTAAGGCCCTCGGCGCTTTTGGCCACCTCGTCGGTGCGGGAGGCCATGATGAAATCGTTGCGGTGCAGCCCCTTGATGGAATGGCTCCACCAGGTCACGGTCACTTTGCCCCATTCGGTCAGCAGACCGGGATGGTGACCTTCGGCCTCGGCAATTTCGCCGACCGCGTTGGTAAACGCCAGCGCAAATTTGAAATTCTTGAACAGAAAGACTTTTTCCAGCTGCATAACGCCGTCACGCACTTCGATGTTCCAGTCCGGTATCTGCTTGAGCAAATCCGGCAGTTCGGCATCGCTGACCTGTGGGGCGTCGGCGCGGCAGGCTTCGCACTGGGATTGGTTGAGAGCGGTCATCGGGAGGTTCCTTGGTCGGGTTCGGGCTGCTTGGTCAGGCAGCATTTGTTTCAGGCGGCTTTCGTTTTAGCGGGAAACTTGGCCGCGTGCAGTCCCCGTTCAGCCGCTGTGCGGGCCATGCCCATGATGTCTTCATGGGCAAGATCGAACAGACGCTTGAGGTCCGGCAGCACAAAATACACCGGCTGCAGAATGTCGATGCGATAGGGCGTGCGCATGGCTTCAATGGGGTCGAAGGGCTGATGTTCAGGGGTTGATGACACGCTGTAAACGGTTTCCTTGGGCGAGGAGAGGATGCCGCCGCCGTAAATCTTGCGCCCCTGGGGCGTGTCGACCAGGCCGAATTCGATGGTCATCCAGTAGAGGCGGGCAAGGTACACGCGCTGCTCTTTGCTGGCTGCCAGACCGAGCTTGCCGTAGGTGTGGGTAAATTCTGCGAACCAGGGGTTGGTCAGTAACGGGCAGTGTCCGAAAACCTCGTGAAAGATGTCGGGCTCTTGCAGGTAGTCGAGTTCTTCTTCGCTGCGAATGAACGTGGCCACCGGAAATCGTTTGCTCGCCAGCAACTCGAAGAAGGTTTGAAAGGGGATCAGCGCCGGCACGCGCTCGACTTGCCAACCCGTGGTGGCGCCCAGCACACGGTTGATTTCGCCGAGTTGCGGAATACGGTCGTGGGGCAGGGCGAGCTGCTCGATGCCGTCCAGGTACTCCTGACACGCACGGCCTTCGATCACCTTGAGCTGTCGGGTAATCAGGGTGTTCCAGATGCTGTGCTCGGCGTCGGAGTAATCGATGAATCCGGTGGCGTCCGGCTCGCGGGCGACGTACTGCGTACTCATGGGGCTCTCCTGATGGTTTGTTCTTATATGGAGCGGCGATATAGGGGTAAATCCGATTGAGCCATTGATAGCTGGTTTGACGCCCGTGTAGTGCAGGGTTAGCACTCGATCTGCGCCCTTATGTCCGCTTATTCGTAAAGAAATCGTGACGATTAGTCTTGCTTGAGCGAATACTGCACCTTGGACGCATCATCCAGCCCTTGCGCTGTAACGTATTCTTGACGGTAAACTCCAGCGAATCCTAAATCGCTGCTACCCGCGAGCGTCCCATGCGCATCAAAGTCCATTGTCAGAACCGCGTCGGCATCCTGCGTGACATCCTCGAGCTGCTGGTGGCCTATGGCGTCAACGTTTCCGGCGGCGAAGTGGGCGGTGAACATGGCGATGCCATTTACCTGCGTTGCCCGAACCTGATCAATCTGCAGTTCCAGGCGCTGGTGCCGAAATTCGAGACCATCGCCGGGGTGTTCGGCGTCAAGCGTGTGGGATTGATGCCCAGCGAGCGTCGGCATATGGAGCTCAATGCCTTGCTGGGTGCTCTTGAATTCCCCGTGCTGTCCATCGACATGGGCGGCTCCATCGTGGCGGCCAACCGCGCTGCGGCGCAGTTGCTGGGCGTGCGGGTCGATGAGGTGCCGGGCATCCCGCTGTCCCGTTACGCCGAAGATTTCGACCTGCCGCAACTGGTGCGCGCCAATCGCTCGCGCATCAACGGCCTGCGCGTGAAAGTGAAGGGCGACATCTTTCTGGCTGACATCGCGCCCCTGCAGTCCGAGCACGAAGACAGCGAGGCCATGGCCGGCGCGGTGCTGACACTGCACCGCGCCGACCGGGTGGGCGAGCACATCTACAACGTGCGCAAGCAGGAGCTTCGCGGCTTCGACAGCATTTTTCAGAGCTCGAAGGTGATGGCGGCGGTGGTTCGGGAGGCCCGGCGCATGGCCCCGCTGGACGCGCCGTTGCTGATCGAAGGCGAAACCGGCACCGGCAAGGAATTGCTGGCGCGGGCCTGTCACCTGGCCAGCCCCCGCGGCCAGTCGCCGATGATGGCGCTCAACTGCGCGGGGTTCTCCGAATCCATGGCCGAGACCGAGCTGTTCGGCTATGGCCCGGGCGCGTTCGAAGGTGCGCGTGCCGAAGGCAAACTGGGGCTGCTGGAACTGACCTCGGGCGGCACGCTGTTTCTCGATGGGGTCGCGGAAATTAGCACGCGGTTGCAGGCGAAACTGCTGCGCTATCTGCAGGAGGGCTGCTTTCGACGGGTAGGCAGCGACGAAGAGGTGTATCTGGACGTGCGGATCATCTGCGCGACGCAAGTGGACTTGTCGGAGCTCTGCGCTCGGGGTGAATTCCGCCAGGATCTCTACCACCGGCTTAACGTGTTGTCGCTGCACATTCCGCCCCTACGCGACTGCCTGGACGGTCTCGCCCCGCTGGTCGAGCACTTCCTCGATCAGGCCAGCCGGCAAATCGGCTGTGCGCTTCCGAAAATCGGTCCCGAGGTGCTGGACCGGCTGCGCCACTACCACTGGCCTGGCAACGTGCGGCAGTTGGAGAACGTACTGTTTCAGGCGGTTTCGTTGTGCGAGGGCGGGCGGATCAAGGCGCAGCACATCCGCTTTCCCGAATACGGCGAGCGTCAGCCACTGGGCGGCTTTTCGCTGGACGGGAGTCTGCAAGACATCGTCGGGCGCTTCGAAAAAGCGCTGCTCGAGCGGCTCCATGAAGAGCACCCGAGCAGCCGCCTGCTGGGCAAGCGCCTTGGCGTTTCCCACACCACAATCGCCAACAAATTGCGCCAGTACGGTCTGGGTCCGAAACCCGATCTACCGTAGGCGCGAATTCATCCGTCAGAGCCGGATTTACTCCCGAGTCACCTTCGCGACCGATGATGCCTCGCGGTTAAACCCGTTCCTGAAGCTCGGCCCTCAGCTTGGCGGGGTGTAGGGCAGAATGTAACTGATGGAAAAGTCTGCCTGTGGGTAGTCCAGTTTCAGGCGTGGCAGCACGAATCCTCCGCAGGAATCGCAGGTGTCCATCAGCGTGAAGAAATGGATCCTGGTCACAGCCGGTCCCGCCGGGATGTCTTGCTTGAACGCTGTTGCAATCAGACGTTCAGCATCGAGGTAGCGGTCATGCTCGCGAATCTTGAGTTTTTGTGCAGTGCGCAGGACCGGCAAACTGGTGAATGCCGGACTGGGCGGCTGGCTGCTCATGCGCTCCCGTGCATCGATAAACGTCGTGGAACTGTTTTCACCGGTTTCGGGGACGCGCAGCGTCAGTTTCCTGGCCCGCTTGCCCCCCGCCAGTGCGTAGTAGACGTGACGCCTGCGATCCGACGTTTCGGCCAGCAGAAACGCCAGATTGGTCGTGTTCAGGTGTCTGCGGATATTTTCGCCCGTCGTCTCCAGGCCAATCTCGGCAGCGGATACCGGGATCCAGTCATGTTTGGACGCGGACGCTGGCAATAATGAATTGAGCACGCCTGCAACATGCAGACGCGTCAGTGCGTCCGCTTCCCCAAGGGGTTTGAAGTTGGCGAGGATGCTTTTGGTCAGCCTGACGAAATTTTCCAGCGCCGTCGCCTGCGTGAGAATGTTTCGCGCGTGGTTTTCCATGATCGCTCGGTAGGGGCGATAGATGCGTTGCATGTCGACGTCGGGGCTTTCCAGTTCAAACAGCATGCGGGCGATGTTATGCACGTCCTGAACAAGGGTGCGTCGGCCCGCTCCCAGACGGTAACTCTCGCTGTATGTCAGGTAGGCGTTGATATCCGCGTCGGATGTCATGCGCTCAAACGTCAATTGCGCAGCCTCCGGCAGCTCCCTGGCTTTGTAAAACTGCCCCGTGTCGGCTTCGACGGCGATATACGGTCCGTCCTCAAGCGTCAGCCTTACCGCGCGCAGTTCACGCTGGTCGTTGACCGTCCTGCAGATTGAATCCAGCTGCACGACCGGCAGCTCGTGGTTTATACCTACGCGCCAGCTGTACTCGAGGTCATCCGGCAGCCCTAGGCTCTGGTCCTTCATCAATCTGCCCTGGACGGAGGGCCGGTAGTGCAGCGGTAGGGTGATACCCAAGTGAAGGGCGTCGTCAGGGGAAATAGGGGCAAGTGTTTTGCGCACCGTCATCTGTACGTTCCGTGCGCCTTGCCCCGGTGACGTTTCGTCGACCCAGGCGCTGACCTTGCCGTCGTCTACCAGCAGGTGAGTTCTTTGCGCAGAGGCCTGTCCGCGTATCGGCGTAAACCGTAATACAGGTCTGAACCGGCGGGTCATGAACGCATGACTCGCCTGTTCGCCAAGCGTGAATGGCTCAAGCGCCGGGTCGATTGGCCGACGCGTGGTGGAGACCAGAACCACTGCGCCGGAACAGCTGGCCTGCATCGGGCTGCGACGAGTCACGCAGTGAGAGGACGCCTCCTCCAGTCGGCCAAGCCTTGCGGCGGGTGATTCCAGTTCCAGTTTTCGTAGCATGCCGGATGGCGCGTTATCGTCGAAGCGGTAGCTGACGTCATCGATGATCAGGTCAGTGACGGATTGACCCCGGCGCGCCAAACGGATGTTTCGTTCACCTGTTACCGACAGATCGTAGCCATGGCCGTCCACTTCGTTCAGGTGCACGGCGCCGGGAAACTGGCCTGGCAGCAAGTGCTTCTGGGTGGTGGTAAACACCGGTGCTTCATCCGTCCATGCAGCCGGGTCGCGGATCAGCAGAGGGCCATAGGGTTTTTGATCGTGGGGATTGCACCAGCGGTAGTCCGGGGTTTGCTCGGTAGCGATGTTTCGTATCAGCACCTGGTCGACGTTATCCACTTTCGCCAGCATCAATGCTGAGTCAGCCGTCTCCTGCGTGTTGGAGATGCGCTGGAACATGCCGCCACGTTGACTGAAATTGCCCATGACGACGGTGGCACGGCCGGCATGCACCCGGCTCTCGAAGCGCGTGCGTGCGGCGTCCTGTCCGGCAAACCACTCGGCGTTTTGCCGGCGGGGGCTGGCTGGCGAAGGAAGACGAGGCGAGCCGATGCGCGCTTTATTCCCCAGCTTGATTAAAGGTTTGAGGGCGCGTCCGGCGATGGCGATGACTCTGCTGGCCTCTGTAGTGCCGTCGGCCACATCGGCGACGCAGGAGACGCCGTCGCCACCGGTCGTGACGTCAAAGCATCCGACGATGGGGATCACCGACTTGATCAGCTTCCAGGCATACATCGCATCCGAGGTCGACTCGCGGTGGCGTTTCCAGGTTTCCTGGCGGGTCGCGCCTTTGCAGGCTTCGCGCAATTCCTGGCTGTGGTGCAGGACAATCTGGTCGACGAAGCCCTGCACCAGATGGGTCTGGTTATCGGCGCCGGGACGACGGGTCAGCGGAACCACTGTTGACAGGCTGGACTTTTCATAGGGCAGGGGAACGCCGTTGTAGCGCTCATGATCGGGACTGACCAGCAGGTTCAGCGCTTCGGCGGCCAGATTTGAATCGTCAAGCTGCATCACCCGGCTGGCCTCGACGACGGTGCACTCGAACCCAAAGCGCTCGGGGAACAACTCGTACACCCAGTGCTGCCCTTCATGGACGACATGCACCAGGCCGCCGTGCCCGCCTCGGCAATCCTGCCAGTCACCGGCAGGACTGCTGTCGATCGAAGGCACTGCGCCCGTGATCCGGCCGACGTATTGGCGCCACACCGCTGCGTAACAGACGATATGTGCGTTTAGCAGACGGTTGCGATGAAGCGTCGGCAGGTCGTCCAGAAACAGCGTCATCAGGTGCGTGTAGGTCTGTCTCGCCTCTATCAAATAGCGATCAAATGCCCGGTTGAACTGCAGCGTGGCATCGGGAAGGGCGGGCGCCGGAGGACGTGCAGGCCGATACGCCGCGCCGTTATCCAGGTACGCCTCAAGTTCGGTGGTGATGTCAGGGCCAGACGTGTTCGCTGCATCGGGGTCGATGCCCGCTTCTATCAGCAGTCGTCGCGCATCATTGAGGCGATCGGGGGGATTGTTGAGTGCCTGTCGATCACACGCGGACTCGAAGTACCGGGTCATGCGAGCGATTTCGTCGGCAGAGTAGCGAGGTTGCTCGACGATGTGGTTGTCGTACAGATTCCACACGATCATGGCGTCAATTCGGGTCGTTGCGATGTGCAGCCTTTCCTCTATTGTCGTGGCCTCGGCCGCCAGTTGCGCGGGCAGCGCTTCCCACTCTGCGAACGTCCGGGATCCTGGGGCTGCGCGGTCCAGTGTCATGGCATGGCGAAGATTGGCCCAGCGCAGGTCGGGTTGGTAACGAAAATCGTCGGGCGCATCGGTCAGCAGCAGTTCCGGGGCAAAGCGCGTCGCCAGTAACTGCATGATGATCTGCGCGTCGGCGTACCGGCATCCCAGGGCGCTGCGCAGACTGTTGATCAGATTGATGCGAATGTCGTACAGCGAACCGCCGGCGTTGTCCTCGGCGAACAGGTGGAAATCGAGCAAGTAGCCGATGCGCCTTTGTTGGATCGGGTAAATGCAGTCGATCAGCGCCTGGACCGCCAGTTGCCGCGCCATTGAAGTCGAAGCGAGATGCCTGTCCTCAGGGTTGTACCATTCGAGCGCTCCTACCAGACGGTTCTGCAAGGCGGCAAACGGCGCGCAGTTCAACAGTGCATCCAGTGCAATATCGACAGGGTGGGTCAAGGTCGCACCGGGAAAAAACGCCGTTCTGTCGTCTCTGCCCGGAGTCAGGTCGGCGCCTGCTTCGATTTCCTGGGCGCTGGCAGGGCGAAATTGACCGCTGCTCATGCTGAGCAGGTCCATGGGCAGCAGGTTCAAGAGCTTGATGCAAAGGGAGTCCCCAGGTTGATCAACCAAGAGGTGACTGACCAGTGGGTTCAGATCTTGATAACCGTGCAGGTCGAGGGGCGGGGGTAAAGGCGTTGTCTCGGGTGTCGGCACGCCAAGGCCCAAGTCGTCATACAGCAGGAATGCCGCTGCCCACAGAGCACCGACACGGCGCAGTGGCGGCAACGATCTCCACAATCGATCGGCCAGGGAAAACGTTTTGTAGGCGCAAGCGCTTTGGCGAATCTCGCTGAGCGCAGCATCCAGTGTGTCCGGTCGTTCGTGCTCAATGGCCAGGCGACACACCGTCTGGAAAAACGTCACTCGGGTTTTCGTGTCAATGGCGGTGTTTTCATCGCCGTCGTACAGCATGCCGCTGATATAGCGTTCCACTTTGGCGGAGCCGAGTGCGCGGTGTATCAGCGCCAGGTAATCACTGTCGCGCAGCGTCTTCTCAACAATCGCATCAGCCGCCAGGTATTCTTTGAATAGATCACCCAACGATACGGCGATGGATTGGGGGCCGGTAATCTCGTTGACCCGCACTATGTCCTCAGCCTTGAGGCCTTGAAGTCTCGGGTGAATCAATGCGGATGTTTCGCGATGGGGGCGGGAACTCATAATGTGCACTTCCTGATTAACTATCGAACGTTCAGCTCCCAGTGATGACTGGCAACCGTTCCCAGGACACGTTCGTTATTTCAAGCAGTGCGTGGTATTACATAGTTATTGAAAGCAATATTTTAAAGGCGCAGACAAGATAACGTTCACCGCCTCGTGATGAGAGTCCGCGAGACGGTGAATGTCGGGGGCGCCGGTCAGCCGTTGCTGCAGCCGTTACCCATGACCTGATACTCAAGCACGTGGCGTTTGCCCTGCGAGTCTTCGTAGGTCATGTGCTGCGGGACGACCTGGCAGACGTTCGGCACTTCATCCACCGAAATGACCTTCGCGATATCCAGCTTGGTGGAGTAGGTGTACTCCTCGACACGCTGTTGTTGGGCGGCCACTTTAGCGCCGGATTCTTCTGCCATTGCCATGGCGCTGAAACCACAAAGAGCCATTACAACCAGTGCAGCTTTCATTACTGAGTTCCTCTAAGTTGCTTCATTAACACTGCGGCGCAGAAAGTGCGGTCGGCAGGGTGCACAGAACCCTTGTGGAGCTCTGGGTGAAGCGAATATTTACCGGGTGGGTTTAATTGATTGAAAGTCCAGCGTGGGGGGCTGTTGTTTATCAATCATTTGCCGTGTTGGCGGAACGGATTCTAAGCCCCTGTCTGGAATTCATATAGAAACCATTTTGATAAAGTCTATTGAGCAAAACTGCAACAATCGCCGTTATCAGATTGTTGGCAGGCGCTCGATGGGTTCTTTAGTCGTAGCCGGGACATGAAGATTTGCCTGAAACCGGGCACTTCACCTGCATTCGGCGCTATGCTCGGGGTCGGTAAGACCATCGTCGAATGGCCTTCGCAGCCATCGGCGGATACAACAGGGTCATAAAACAACAACATTTCCACCGAGGTAAGAAAGATGAGTGCGGCTTCCCTGTACCCCGTCCGCCCTGAAGTGGCAGCCAACACGCTGACTGACGAGGCGACCTACAAGGCGATGTACCAGCAGTCGGTGGTCAATCCCGATGGCTTCTGGCGCGAGCAAGCTCAGCGCCTTGACTGGATCAAGCCATTCACCACCGTCAAACAGACCTCCTTCGACGACCACCGCGTCGATATCAAGTGGTTCGCCGACGGCACCCTGAACGTTTCCTACAACTGCCTCGACCGCCATCTGGCCGAGCGTGGTGATTCGATCGCGATCATCTGGGAAGGCGATGATCCTTCCGAGAGTCGCAACATTACCTACCGCGAACTGCACGAAGAAGTCTGCAAGTTCGCCAACGCGCTGCGCGGGCAGGATGTCCATCGCGGCGACGTCGTCACCATCTATATGCCGATGATCCCCGAAGCCGTGGTTGCCATGCTGGCCTGCGCGCGTATCGGTGCGATTCACTCGGTGGTGTTCGGCGGTTTCTCGCCTGAAGCACTGGCCGGTCGCATCATCGACTGCAAATCGAAGGTGGTGATCACCGCGGACGAAGGTCTGCGTGGCGGCAAGAAAACCCCGATGAAGGCCAACGTCGACCGTGCGCTGACCAACCCGGAAACGGCCAGCGTACAGAAAGTGATCGTGGCCAGACGCACCGGCGGCGAGATCGAGTGGAACCGCCATCGCGACATCTGGTACCACTCGTTGCTGGACGTGGCTTCAAGCACCTGCGCGCCGAAAGAAATGGGCGCCGAAGAGTCGCTGTTCATCCTCTACACCTCGGGCTCCACCGGCAAGCCGAAGGGCGTGTTGCACACCACAGCGGGTTATCTGCTGTACGCCGCGCTGACCCACGAGCGCGTATTCGACTACCGTCCGGGCGAGGTGTACTGGTGCACCGCCGATGTCGGCTGGGTCACCGGCCACAGCTATATCGTCTACGGCCCGCTGGCCAATGGCGCCACCACGCTGTTGTTCGAAGGCGTGCCGAACTACCCGGACATCACCCGCGTGTCGAAAATCGTCGACAAGCACAAGGTCAACATTCTCTACACCGCACCGACCGCCATTCGCGCCATGATGGCCGAGGGCACCAAAGCCGTAGAGGGCGCCGATGGTTCGAGCCTGCGCCTGTTGGGTTCGGTCGGCGAGCCGATCAACCCGGAAGCCTGGAACTGGTACTACAACACCGTCGGCAACAAGAATTGCCCGATTGTGGACACCTGGTGGCAGACCGAAACCGGCGGCATTCTGATCAGCCCACTGCCGGGCGCCATTGCCTTGAAGCCGGGTTCGGCGACGCGTCCGTTCTTCGGCGTGATCCCGGCCCTTGTGGATAACCTGGGCAACCTCATCGAAGGCGCGGCGGAAGGCAATCTGGTGATCCTCGATTCGTGGCCGGGTCAGTCGCGCAGCCTGTACGGCGATCACGACCGTTTCGTCGACACCTACTTCAAGACCTTCCGCGGCATGTATTTCACCGGCGACGGTGCTCGTCGCGACGAAGACGGTTACTACTGGATCACCGGCCGCGTCGATGACGTGCTCAACGTGTCCGGCCACCGCATGGGCACCGCCGAGATCGAGAGCGCGATGGTGGCTCACCCGAAAGTCGCCGAAGCGGCCGTGGTGGGCGTGCCTCACGATCTTAAAGGGCAGGGCATCTACGTCTACGTCACGCTCAATGGCGGTGAAGTGCCGGATGAAGCGTTGCGCATTGAATTGCGCAACTGGGTGCGCAAGGAGATCGGTCCGATCGCCTCGCCGGATGTGATTCAGTGGGCACCGGGCCTGCCGAAGACCCGTTCCGGGAAGATCATGCGCCGCATCCTGCGCAAGATCGCCACCGGGGAGTACGACGCGCTGGGCGATATCTCCACGCTGGCCGACCCGAGTGTGGTTGCGCATCTGGTGGAAACCCACAAGACCATGACTGCGGCCTGACGGACACGTTTCGGCGAGCGATTTGACAATCGTTAAGATCAAGAGCGTCCGCCTAATGGCGGACGTTTCGCCTTCGGCGAGTTACTTTTAAAAAGCACTAAAAGTAACTAAAAGTGCCTGCTCTCGGTTGGGCCCTTCCTTCGTCAGGGTTCCTTCACCCCGGTCCCGCTCCGTGGGCCCGCTGCCATCCGCCATCCATGGCGGGGGGCAGCTCTCGCCGCATCCATGCGGCTCGGCCCACTCCGCGAGACCTCCGTTCAGCCTGCACCCAAGTCGCTTTTTGCGGTGTCTGGACTATCGCGTAGAAGATCAAGAGCAACAGCTTCCCGGCTAAAGCCAGTCCTACAAAACCACGCGTACACACTGTGGGACCGGCTTTAGCCGGGAAGGGGCCAGTGGGTTCACCATCAATTTTGCGGCGTACATAACGACGCCTTCCCGGCTAAAGCCGGTCCTACAGTCGGAGCCAGTCTCACTGGACGCACGCGATGCTTTTGCAGGACCGGCTTCAGCCGGCAAGCCTCTGATCTGCCTTTGATCTTGATCTTCAAACACAAGAAGCTCAGACGACACCTATCGCGACTTGGGTGCAGGCCGAACGCAGACGACGCGCAGTGGGCCGAGCCGCATGGATGCGGCGAGAGCGCCGTTGCGGACATGGATGTCCGTTCGGCGCGGGCCCACGGAGCGTCGTCGGAGTGAGGGGACCCCGAGGAACGAGGGGCCCAACCAGGAGCAGGCACCCTTGGTTACTTGGGGTGCTTTTCCAAGTAACTCGCCGAAGGCGAAACAGTCTGCCCTCAGGCAGACGCTCTTGATCTCAAGCCGTTAGGCGTCCACGAGAATCGGGAAATATCGATTTGTTACCGCACACCCGCCCCGGTAACCTCCCGCGCTCCAGTGGGGCATTTCCACCCGAAAAGAAAGCATCTCATCGCCCTGAATCAACCCGCTCCAACGCTGGACTTGCCGGATCATAAGGCTTTGCCAATAATGGGCGCGTTATTTGCTTCGTTGATAGGTTTGCCAACTCTGGCACTTGCATAAAGCTTTTTGGATGTCAATTGGCCTGATCGCGATTTCATGCGCTTCTGTAACTAGTTGTCGCATTGAAGAAATATCGACTTTCAGCCTGCCGCTAAAATGCCGACCACTCGCCGAAGGCTTGTCGGGTCCAGAGACCCGCCGGCACCTCGCGTCGCAATTTCTGATTCCTCCTGTTCAATGAGCGCTTCGCTCACTGCCATTTGTCGCGTTATACCGATGGAGTTCCAAGAAATGAAAAAGCTCATGCTGCTGGGTGCGCTGGCACTGTCCGTATTGGCACAGCCCGTATTCGCCGATGAAAAGCCCATGAAGATCGGCATCGAAGCGGCATACCCTCCGTTTGCCTCCAAGGCCCCGGACGGCAGCATCGTCGGCTTCGACTACGACATCGGCAACGCCCTGTGCGAAGAGATGAAGGTCAAGTGCGTATGGGTCGAACAGGAATTCGACGGCCTGATCCCGGCGCTGAAAGTGCGCAAGATCGACGCCATCCTGTCCTCGATGTCCATCACCGAAGACCGCAAGAAGTCCGTCGACTTCACCAACAAGTACTACAACACCCCGGCCCGTCTGGTCATGAAGCAGGGCACCGTCGTCAGCGACAGCATGACCGAACTCAAGGGCAAGAACATCGGCGTGCAGCGTGGCTCGATCCACGAGCGTTTCGCCCGCGAAGTCCTGGCCCCGCTGGGTGCTGAAATCAAGCCGTACAGCTCGCAGAACGAGGTCTACCTGGACATCGGCGCCGGTCGTCTCGATGGCACCGTGGCTGACGCCACCCTGCTGCAGGACGGCTTCCTGAACACCGAATCCGGCAAAGGCTACGCGTTCGTCGGCCCGGCCTTCACCGACGTCAACTACTTCGGCGACGGCGTCGGCATCGCCGTGCGCAAAGGCGACAAGGCTGATCTGGACAAGCTCAACGCCGCCATCGCGGCCATTCGTGCCAACGGCAAATACAAAGCCATTCAAGACAAGTACTTCGACTTCGACATCTACGGCAAGTAACGTGGTTTGAAGCCGTCAATGGCGCAAGCAGCCGGTCACCGTACCGACTGATTGCGCCATTTTTCTATCCCGCGCTTGAGGGCCAAACAACATGTTGAAAGGTTACGGAGCCGTCATCCTCGACGGTGCATGGCTGACCTTGCAGCTCGCTCTGTGCTCCATGGCGCTGGCGATCGTGCTCGGCCTGATCGGCGTGGCATTGCGGCTGTCGCCGGTGCGCTGGCTGGCCTGGCTGGGCGATCTGTATTCCACCGTGATCCGCGGCATTCCCGATCTGGTGCTGATTCTGCTGATTTTCTACGGCGGTCAGGACCTGCTCAACCGCGTTGCGCCGTTGCTCGGTCACGACGATTACATCGACCTGAATCCGCTGCTGGCCGGTATCGGCACGCTGGGTTTCATTTTTGGGGCGTACCTGTCGGAGACCTTCCGCGGCGCGTTCATGGCCATCCCCAAAGGACAGGCCGAAGCGGGCATGGCCTACGGCATGAGCAGTGGCCGGGTGTTCTTCCGCATTCTGGTGCCGCAGATGATTCGTCTGGCGATCCCCGGCTTCACCAATAACTGGTTGGTGCTGACCAAGGCCACCGCGCTGATTTCCGTGGTCGGTCTGCAGGACATGATGTTCAAGGCCAAGCAGGCGGCCGATGCCACCCGCGAACCCTTCACTTTCTTTCTCGCAGTCGCGGCCATGTACCTGGTGATCACCAGTGTCTCGCTGCTGGTACTGCGCTACATCGAAAAACGTTACTCGGCCGGCGTAAGGGTGGCAGACCTATGATTTTCGATTACAACGTCGTCTGGGAAAGCCTGCCGCTGTACTTCGGCGGCTTGCTGATTACCCTAAAACTGCTCGCGCTGTCGCTGTTCTTCGGCCTGCTCGCCGCACTGCCGCTGGGCTTGATGCGCGTGTCGAAAATCGCCTGGGTCAATCTGCTGGCGTGGAGCTACACCTACGTCATTCGCGGCACGCCGATGCTGGTGCAGCTGTTCCTCATTTACTACGGGCTGGCGCAGTTCGAGGCGGTGCGTGAAAGCATTCTGTGGCCGTGGCTGTCGAGTGCGACCTTCTGCGCGTGCCTGGCCTTCGCCATCAACACCAGCGCCTACACCGCTGAAATCATTGCCGGCAGCCTGAAGTCCACGCCGCCGGGCGAGATCGAGGCGGCGCGTGCGATCGGCATGTCGAAAGCCAAGATGTACCGCCGGATTCTGCTGCCATCGGCCCTGCGCCGGGCGCTGCCGCAGTACAGCAACGAGGTGATCATGATGCTGCAGACCACCAGTCTGGCGTCGATTGTCACGTTGATGGACATCACCGGTGCCGCGCGCGCGGTGAACGCGCAGTTCTATCTGCCGTTCGAGGCTTACATCACCGCCGGTGTTTTCTACCTGTGCCTGACGTTCATTCTGGTGAAACTGTTCAAGCTGGCCGAGCGCCGCTGGCTCAGTTACCTCGCCCCGAGGAAGCACTGATATGCAGCGCATTGATCACCACCTGCCGTGGGGCAACCTTGGCACCCAGCGCACCTTGAGTGTGTTCCGTTTCGGTCAGGGCGGGCGCAAGGCCTACATTCAGGCCAGCCTGCATGCCGACGAGCTGCCGGGCATGCGCACCGCCTGGGAATTGAAGAAACGCCTGACGCAGCTTGAAGAACAGGGCCTGCTCAACGGCGTCATCGAGCTGGTGCCGGTCGCCAACCCGATCGGGCTGGGCCAGTTGCTGCAGGGCAATCACCAGGGCCGTTTCGAGTACGGCAGCGGCAAGAACTTCAATCGCGATTTCACCGAGCTGAGCGAGCCGGTCGCCCAGGCGCTGGCGGGCAAGCTCGGTGATGACCCCCACGCCAACGTCAAACTGATTCGTCAGGCCATGGTCGATGTACTTGAGCAATTGCCACCTGCCGGCAGCGAGCTGGCCGGCATGCAGCGCGTCTTGCTCACTCATGCCTGCAACGCCGATGTCGTGCTGGACCTGCATTGCGACACCGACGCGTCGCTGCACATGTACGCCTTGCCCCAGCACTGGCCGCAATGGCGTTCGCTGTCGGCGCATCTGGGGGTGACCGTTGCGCTGCTGGCCGAAGATTCCGGCGGCAGCTCGTTCGACGAAGCCTGTTCGCTGCCGTGGTTGCGCTTGTCCAAGCAGTTCCCGGACGCGCAGATCCCGCTGGCGTGCCTGGCGACCACTCTGGAACTGGGCGGCCAGACCAACACCGGCAAGGCTGAAGCCGAGGCGTACGCCGAAGGCATTCTGGCGTTTCTCGCCGAGCAGGGCCTGATCAGTGGCGAGTGGCCGCAGCCCATCCATGAAGCCTGCGAGGGCATGCCGTTCGAAGGCACTGAAATGATTTATGCGCCCCATCCCGGCGTGCTGACGTTTTTGCGGCGGGCGGGGGCGTGGGTCGAACCCGGTGAACCGCTGTTCGAGGTCATCGACCCGTTGACCGATCGCGCCACCACCGTCTGTGCCGGAACCGCCGGCGTGCTCTTCGCCATCGAAAAATTGCGTTACGCCCAGCCGGGTTTCTGGATGGCCAAAGTGGCCGGCCGCACGCCGTTGCGCAGCGGCCGCCTGCTCAGTGACTGATTACTTGTGAGAACCGACATCATGAACAAACTGGAAGTCCAGGACCTGCACAAGTGCTACGGCAGTCACGAAGTGCTCAAGGGCGTTTCGCTGACCGCCAAAGCCGGCGATGTCATCAGCATCATCGGCTCCAGCGGTTCGGGTAAAAGTACCTTTCTGCGCTGCATCAATTTGCTGGAGCAGCCGAAATCCGGCCGCATCCTGCTCAACAACGAAGAGCTCAAACTGGTCTCCAACAAAAACGGCGGCCTCAAGGCGGCTGACCCGAAACAGCTGCAGCGCATGCGTTCGCGACTGTCGATGGTGTTTCAGCACTTCAACCTGTGGTCGCACATGACCGCGATGGAAAACATCATCGAAGCGCCGGTGCACGTCTTGGGCGTGCCGAAGAAAGAAGCGCTGGAAAAGGCCGAACATTATCTGAACAAGGTCGGCGTCTATCACCGCAAGGACGCTTACCCAGGGCATATGTCCGGCGGCGAACAGCAGCGGGTGGCGATTGCCCGGGCGCTGGCGGTGGAGCCGGAAGTCATGCTGTTTGACGAGCCGACGTCCGCCCTGGACCCGGAGCTGGTCGGCGATGTGTTGAAGGTCATGCAGGCGCTGGCCCAGGAAGGCCGGACCATGGTGGTGGTGACCCACGAAATGGGCTTCGCCCGTGAAGTGTCGAATCAGCTGATCTTCCTGCACAAGGGCCTGGTCGAGGAAAGCGGCAACCCCCGGGAAGTGCTGGTCAATCCGAAATCCGAGCGTTTGCAGCAGTTCCTCTCCGGCAGTTTGAAGTAATCAGCCCGCCACGTGAGAGCGGTGCGTTTTGCTTCAGAACGGTTCATGCTGCGCGTCATTCAGACCGCAGCCATTGACTGACGTTTACAGAATCCCATCGCATGCCAGGCGTGCGACCCCTTTTAGCGACACGTTTCGGATTGCACGCCATGACTGCCCATCGAATCGGATTTCTCATCTGGCCCGGCACCAAAGCCTTGACCCTGGCGCTGGCGGAGGAAGCCCTGCGTGTTGCTCAGCGCGTTCACCCCGAAGTGGTTTACGAACTGTCGTTTCTGCAGGCCGAACCGCCCGTTGACGCTGCCGGTTGGCAGCTGCCGGGCGAGCCGTGGGTCGGTCGTCTGGAAGGGTTTCAGAAGCTGTTTCTGCTGGCCGACGAGCCGCCGCTGCCGATGTCTTCAGCCCTCGGTGGCGCGCTCAAACAACTGGTCCGCGCCGGTTGCGTGATCGGTGGGTTGTCGGCGGGCGTCTATCCGCTGGCGCAGCTGGGTTTGCTCGACGGTTACCGCGCGGCGGTGCACTGGCGCTGGCAGGACGATTTCGCCGAGCGCTTCCCCAAGGTCATCGCCACCAGTCATTTGTTCGATTGGGACCGCGATCGCCTGACGGCCTGCGGCGGCATGTCGGTGCTGGATCTGTTGCTGGCGGTGCTGGCCCGTGATCATGGCGCCGAGCTGGCCGGCGCGGTGTCGGAAGAACTGGTGGTGGAGCGCATTCGTGAAGGCGGCGAGCGCCAGCGGATACCGCTGCAGAACCGTCTTGGTTCCAGCCACCCGAAGCTGACCCAGGCGGTGCTGTTGATGGAAGCCAACATCGAAGAGCCGCTGACGACCGACGAAATCGCCCAGCACGTGTGCGTGTCGCGCCGTCAGCTGGAGCGCATCTTCAAACAGTACCTCAATCGCGTGCCGAGCCAGTATTACCTCGAACTGCGCCTGAACAAGGCCCGGCAGATGCTCATGCAGACGAGCAAATCGATCATTCAGATCGGGCTGTCCTGCGGGTTTTCTTCGGGGCCGCACTTCTCCAGCGCCTACCGCAACTTCTTCGGCGCCACCCCTCGCGAAGACCGCAATCAGCGCCGCAGCAGCAGCCCGTTCGAATTGTCCTCGGTGCCCGCCGAGCGCGGGTGAATCCGCTTCGCGACCTTCATCTGTAAAGGCACGCTTGCCCGCGAAGGCGTTAGTTCACCCACTGCATTTTTATCGCCTGATCAATCTTTCGCGGGCAAGCGCGCTCCTACAGGTCTGCAGTGTTTAAACTGCGCCTTTGTGACGCAATTTGTCGCATTGCCGAAAACCCCGTAAAAAGCCGGTTTGGCGCTATAAGAAGTTGTCGCTTGGCGGCAAGGCCCGGCCCGAATCAGTCCTTACAATCCTTTCATCGCTCGCCTGTCCCAGGCAGGCGTTCCGTCTTCAGGAGACTCCGATGTCCGTTGAGCAAGTACCGGTGCAACGTGCCGATTTCGACCAGGTGATGGTTCCCAACTATGCCCCGGCAGCGTTCATTCCCGTGCGCGGTCAGGGTTCTCGCGTCTGGGACCAGTCGGGTCGCGAACTGGTTGATTTCTCCGGCGGCATCGCAGTCAACGTGTTGGGCCACGCGCACCCTGCGCTGGTGGGCGCGCTGACCGAACAAGCCAACAAGCTGTGGCATGTCTCGAACGTCTTCACCAACGAACCGGCGCTGCGCTTCGCCAAAAAGCTGGTCGATGCCACCTTCGCCGACCGCGTGTTCTTCTGTAACTCCGGCGCCGAAGCCAACGAAGCTGCGTTCAAACTGGCCCGTCGCGTGGCCCACGATCTGTACGGCCCGGACAAGTACGAAATCGTCGCCGCCCTGAACAGCTTCCACGGTCGCACCCTGTTCACCGTGAGCGTCGGCGGTCAGCCGAAATACTCCGACGGCTTCGGCCCTAAAATCACCGGCATCACCCACGTCCCTTTCAATGACCTGGACGCGCTGAGAGCCGCCGTCTCGGACAAGACCTGCGCGGTTGTGCTGGAGCCGATCCAGGGCGAGGGCGGTGTACTGCCTGCCGAACTCGAATACCTGCAAGGCGCGCGCAAGTTGTGCGACGAGCACAACGCGCTGCTGGTTTTCGACGAAGTGCAGAGCGGTATGGGCCGTAGCGGTCATCTGTTTGCGTACATGCATTACGGCGTGACGCCGGACATCCTCTCCAGCGCGAAAAGCATCGGCGGCGGTTTCCCGATGGCGGCCATGCTGACCACTGAAAAACTCGCCAAGCACCTGGCCGTCGGCGTTCACGGCACCACCTACGGCGGCAACCCGCTGGCGTGCGCGGTGGGCGAGGCGGTCATCGACGTGGTCAACACCCCAGAAGTGCTGGCCGGCGTGAAGGCCAAGCATGAGCGGTTCAAGACCCGTCTGGAGAAGATCGGTCAGCAATACGGCGTGTTCAGCCAGGTGCGCGGCATGGGGCTGTTGATCGGCTGCGTGTTGACCGACGCCTGGAAAGGCAAGGCCAAGGACTTCTTCAATGCCGCCGAGCAGGAAGGCGTCATGGTGCTTCAGGCCGGTCCCGACGTTGTGCGTTTCGCGCCGAGTCTGGTGGTTGAAGACGCCGACATCGAGGAAGGCCTGAACCGCTTCGAACGGGCGGTGGCCAAGCTGACCGGGGCTTGAAACTGCGCTGACTTTGTAGGAGCCGGCTTGCTGGCGAACCCGTTGCATCAGCGACATTTATGTCGATTGACCCGGCGCATTCGCCAGCAAGCCGGCTCCTACGGATCGCAGTCCTGCCGGATATTTTTATTTTTCGCCGTTAAACCGGCCCCGATTTTTTTCTCAAGGAGTGACACCATGCTGGTGATGCGCCCCGCGCAAATGGCGGATCTGAGCGAGGTTCAACGACTCGCGGCAGACAGCCCGATTGGTGTCACGTCCCTGCCGGATGACGCTGGACGTCTGGGTGACAAGATTGCCGCGTCCGAAGCCTCGTTCGCGGCGGAAGTCAGTTTCAACGGCGAAGAGACCTACTTCTTTGTCCTTGAAGACACAGAAGCCGGCCGTCTGGTGGGCTGTTCCGGGATCGTCGCCTCGGCGGGGTATTCCGAGCCGTTCTACAGCTTTCGCAACGAGACCTTCGTCCACGCCTCCCGCGAACTGAAGATCCACAACAAGATCCACGTCCTCTCGCAGTGCCACGACCTCACGGGCAACAGCCTGCTGACCAGCTTTTACGTGCTGCCTGAACTGGTTGGCACCCTGTGGTCGGAGCTCAACTCTCGCGGCCGACTGCTGTTCGTCGCCAGCCACCCGGAGCGCTTCGCCGATTCAGTGGTCACCGAGATCGTCGGCTACAGCGACGACCACGGCGACTCGCCGTTCTGGGACGCCATCGGCCGCAACTTCTTCGACATCAATTACGCCGAAGCCGAGCGCCTGTGCGGGCTGAAAAGCCGGACCTTTCTCGCCGAGCTGATGCCCCATTACCCGATCTACGTGCCGCTGCTGCCGGATGAGGCGCAGGAAGCCATGGGCCAGGTCCATCCGCGCGCGCAGATCACCTTCGACATTCTGATGCGCGAAGGCTTTGAGACCGATCATTACATCGACATCTTCGACGGCGGGCCGACTCTGCACGCGCGGGTGTCCGGCATTCGCTCGATTGCCCAGAGCCGCGTCGTGCCCGTCAAGGTCGACACGGTCAGCACCGGTGACGCAGTCAAAGGCGGGCGGCCTTATCTGGTTTCCAATGGCCAGTTACAGGATTACCGCGCGGTGATGCTGGAACTGGACTGGGTGCCCGGCAAGCCGGTGGCCCTGAGTCTGGCCGCAGCCGAAGCGCTGGGTGTCGGCGAAGGCGCCAGCGTGCGCATCGTCGCGGTCTGACGACCGGGTCAAGCTGGGTTGAGATGAGTTGACGGCCACCGGCGCTGCAGTAGCAGGCCGACGCCGTAAAGCAGGTTAGCGAGTTCGCCGGGCGTTGCAGAACCCCCCGGTTTGAGGAGAAAGCATGATCGTTCGTCCCGTACGCAACAGTGACCTTCCGTCGCTGATCGAGCTGGCGCGCAGCACCGGCGCTGGCCTGACCACATTGCCGGCCAATGAAGAGCGTCTGGCGCACCGGGTCGGCTGGGCCGAGAAAACCTTCCGCGGCGAGGCCGGGCGGGGTGACGCCGACTACCTTTTCGTGCTCGAAGATGACGACGAGAAAGTCGTGGGCATTTCCGCCGTCGCCGGGGCCGTAGGGCTGCGCGAGCCCTGGTACAACTATCGGGTGGGCCTGACGGTCAGCGCTTCTCAAGAGCTGAACATCTATCGCGAGATCCCGACGCTGTTCCTGGCCAACGACCTCACCGGCAACTCCGAGCTGTGTTCGCTGTTCCTCCACGCCGACTACCGCAACGGCCTCAACGGCCGCTTGCTGTCCAAGGCGCGGATGCTGTTCATCGCCGAATTCCCGGAGCTGTTCGGCACCAAGACCATCGCTGAAATGCGCGGCATCTCCGACGAGGAGGGGCATTCGCCGTTCTGGGAAAGTCTGGGCCGGCACTTCTTCAAAATGGAATTCAGCCAGGCCGACTACCTCACCGGGGTCGGCAACCGCGCGTTCATTGCCGAGCTGATGCCCAAGTTTCCGCTGTACAGCTGCTTCCTCTCGGAGGCGGCGCGCGAAGTCATTGGCCGCGTACACGTCAGCACCGAACCGGCGCTGGCGATGCTCAAGGCCGAGGGCTTCAGCTACCAGGGTTACGTCGATATTTTCGACGCCGGCCCGGCCATCGAATGCGAGACCAGCAAGATCCGCGCGGTCCGTGACAGCCAGGCGCTGGTGCTGGCGGTCGGCACGCCGGGCGACGACGCAACGCCATTTCTTATCCACAATCGCAAGCGCGAAGACTGCCGCGTGACCGCCGCGCCTGCGCGTTTCGCCGCCGGCACACTGGTGGTCGACCCGCAGACGGCCAAGCGCTTGCGCCTCAGCGCCGGTGATCAGGTTCGCGCCGTGCCACTGTCGCCTGCCCGGGAGAGCATTTGATGACTACCTTGTATATCGCCGGTGCCTGGCAGGACGGGCAGGGCGACGCATTCGAGTCCCTGAATCCGGTGACCCAGCAAGTGATCTGGTCGGGCAAAAGCGCGACGGCTGGACAGGTCGACGCGGCGGTCAAATCGGCTCGTCAGGCGTTTCCGGCCTGGGCGACGCGCAGTCTGGACGAGCGCATTGCCGTGCTCGAGGCTTTCGCCACTGCGCTAAAGAACCGCGCCGACGAAATCGCCCGTTGCATCGGTGAAGAAACCGGTAAGCCGCTGTGGGAATCTGCGACTGAAGTGACCAGCATGGCCAACAAGGTCGCGATCTCCATTCAGAGCTATCGCGAGCGGACCGGCGAGAAGAGCGGCCCGCTGGGCGACGCCACCGCCGTGCTGCGACACAAGCCCCACGGCGTGGTGGCGGTGTTCGGTCCTTACAATTTCCCGGGCCACTTGCCGAACGGCCACATTGTCCCGGCGCTGCTGGCGGGTAACACCGTGGTGTTCAAGCCCAGCGAATTGACTCCCAAGGTCGCCGAACTGACCGTGCAATGCTGGATCGAAGCCGGTCTGCCGGCGGGCGTGCTCAATCTGCTGCAGGGTGCGCGGGACACCGGCATCGCACTGGCCGGCCATTCAGGCATCGATGGGTTGTTCTTCACCGGCTCCAGTCGCACCGGCAACTCCCTGCATCAGCAGTTCGCCGGCCGCCCGGACAAGATTCTTGCCCTGGAGATGGGTGGCAACAACCCGCTGGTGGTCGATCAGGTCGCCGATGTCGATGCCGCGGTGTACACCGTGATTCAGTCGGCCTTTATTTCCGCCGGCCAGCGCTGCACCTGCGCTCGCCGTCTGCTGGTGCCCCAAGGTGAGTGGGGCGATGCATTCCTGGCGCGGCTGGTCGAGGTGACTTCGACGATTCAGGTCGGCGCATTCGATCAACAACCTGCGCCGTTCATGGGCTCGGTGATTTCCCTGGCCGCTGCGCAAGCGCTGATTGATGCCCAGGAAGTGATGCTGGCCAACGGCGCGGTTGCCTTGCTTGAAATGACCCAGCCTGCCGCGCAGTCGGCGCTGCTGACCCCAGGCATCATCGACGTCAGTGACGTGGCTGATCGTGAGGATGAGGAATTGTTTGGCCCGCTGCTGCAGGTCATTCGATACGCTGATTTCGACGCAGCGATCGAAGAGGCCAACGCCACGCAGTACGGTCTGGCGGCGGGCCTGTTGTCAGATTCCCAGGCGCGCTATCAGCAGTTCTGGCTGCAGAGCCGGGCAGGTATCGTCAACTGGAACAAGCAACTGACCGGCGCGGCCAGTACCGCACCGTTCGGCGGTGTCGGCGCCTCGGGTAACCATCGCGCCAGCGCTTATTACGCGGCGGATTATTGCGCGTACCCGGTGGCGTCGCTGGAAACCGAAACCCTGGCACTGCCTGCCAGCCTGACGCCCGGCATCACCCTGAACTGAGCCCCGTAGGAGCTCAGTTGATTATCTGGCCCAGTGGCGAGCGGACTGTAGGAGCCGGCTTGCTGGCGAACACGGTGGGTCAGTCGGCGATGGGATGTCAGGGCTGACCCCTTCGCCAGCAAGCCGGCTCCTACAGGTGAAGAGGCGTAGCGGTCATTGCAGCCTTGCCACACGACTTTTGATGTTTATAAAAAATACAGATCCACGGAGCCTCACCGATGAAATCCTGTGAAGTCAACTTTGACGGTCTAGTGGGCCCGACCCACAACTACGGTGGGCTGTCCTACGGCAACGTCGCGTCCCAGAGCAACTGCCAGCAATCCTCCAATCCGCGCGAGGCCGCTTTGCAGGGGCTGGCCAAAATGAAAGCGCTGATGGAGATGGGTTTCACCCAGGGCGTGCTGGCCCCGCAGGAACGTCCCGACGTGGCCGGTCTGCGCAAGCTGGGCTTCAGCGGCAGCGACGCACAGGTCATCGAGCGCGCCGCCAAAGAGTCGATGCCGCTGCTGGCCGCCAGTTGCTCGGCGTCGAGCATGTGGGTGGCGAATGCCGCCACGGTCAGCCCGAGCGCCGACACCGCCGACGGCCGCGTGCATTTCACCGCCGCCAACCTCAACTGCAAGTACCACCGCAGCATCGAGCACCCGACCACCAGCCGCGTGCTCGGCGCGATGTTCGCCGATCAGCAGCATTTCGCCCACCACCCTGCGCTGCCTGCCGTCGCCCAGTTCGGCGACGAGGGCGCGGCCAACCACACGCGCTTCTGCCGCAGCTACGGTGAGCCCGGCGTCGAGTTTTTCGTTTTCGGCCGCGCGGCATTCGACAGCCGTTTTCCCGCGCCGCAGAAATACCCGGCCCGCCAGACCCTTGAAGCGTCCCAGGCCGTAGCGCGCCTGCATGGTCTGAGCGCCGAGGGTGTGGTTTTCGCTCAGCAGAATCCGGCCGTGATCGACCAGGGCGTGTTCCACAACGACGTGATTTCGGTGGGCAATGGCGAGGTCCTGTTCTATCACGAGGATGCGTTCCTCAATACCGAGCCCATGCTCGTTGAGCTGAACGACAAACTCGGTCAACGCGGCGGTCGCTTCCAGGCCATCTGCGTGCCGCGCAGTGAAGTGGCGGTGGAAGACGCGGTGCGTTCGTACCTGTTCAACAGCCAGCTGCTGTCCCGCGCCGACGGTTCGATGCTGCTGATCGTGCCGGAAGAATGCCGCAGCAACGAGCGCGTGTGGCATTACCTGCAGCGCCTGCTGGCGGACGACAGCCCGATCCGCGAGGTCAAGGTGTTCGACCTCAAGCAGAGCATGCAGAACGGCGGCGGGCCGGCGTGCCTGCGTCTTCGCGTGGCGCTGAATGAAACCGAACTGGCGGCGGTCAATCCAGGCGTTATCATGACCGCGCCGCTGTACGACACGCTGACGCAGTGGGTCGACAAGCACTATCGCGACCGCATGAGCGACAGCGATCTGGCCGATCCACAATTGCTGACTGAATGCCGCACGGCGCTGGACGAGCTGACGCAGCACCTGAAACTGGGCGCGGTCTATCCTTTCCAGATCACCTGATGCACCCCATCCGTTACGCCTGCGCCCAAGCGGTGTCAGGCGACGATGTTTTTGCTTTTACAGAGAGAGTTTTGCCATGACCGACGCGCTGCGTTTGATCCTCGAAGACACCGACGGCACTCAGCTGGAAACGTCCTGCACCCGTCTTGCCGTTATCTGGCAGGGCAAAGAGGTCTGGATTCAGCAGGATGGCCGTGGCCAGTTGCTGATCGGCGTTGACGTCGAAGAAGGCGATGCCGAATACGCCAACCTGCTGTTGCGTCCATTGGCGACCAACCTGGTCAGCCTGCAGCTGGAAATGGAACCGGCCGACATGAGCGGCGACGATGAAGAAGGCCACGTGCACGGCCCAGACTGCACCCACGACTAAGCCTGCGCAGGAAACTCCCCATGCTCGCCCTCGGCAAACTGCTTGAACTGACCCTCGCGGGTCGCGAACCCGCGGAAAAGACTCAGCTGACTGTCGACGGCGTTCGCATGCGCTGGCTCGCTGAAGGGGCGCTGGAAGTCCGGCCTCCCGAAGCGCGGGACAATGGCACCGACCTGCTGCTGTCCGCCGGCATCCACGGCAATGAAACCGCGCCGATCGAGCTGCTCGACGAGCTGATTCACGCCATCGCCCGAGGCGACCTCAAGCCTCGCGCACGTATTCTGTTCCTGTTCGGCAACCCCGAAGCGATGCGTAGCGGCGGGCGCTACGTCGAGCAGGACGTCAACCGTCTGTTCAACGGCCGTCACGAGCACAGCGGCGGCAGCGAAGCCTTGCGCGCCTGCGAACTCGAGCGTCTGGCCGCCAGCTTCTTCAACATTCCGGGCCGCTACCGCCTGCACTACGACCTGCACACGGCCATTCGCGGCTCGAAGATCGAGCAGTTCGCGCTGTATCCGTGGAAGGAAGGTCGCGCCCATTCCCGCCGTGAACTCGCCCGGCTGCGTAAGGCGGGCATGGAAGCGGTGCTGCTGCAAAACAAGTCCTCGATCGTGTTCAGCGCCTATACCTACGACAAGCTCGACGCCGAAGCCTTCACCCTGGAGCTGGGCAAGGCGCGCCCGTTCGGGCAGAACCAGCAGGTCAATCTCGACAAGCTGAAGGCCTGTCTGGAACAGCTGATCGCTGGAACCGAAACCGATGTGCCTGCGGACCTGAACGGGTTGCAGCTGTTCAGCGTGGCCCGGGAAATCATCAAGCACAGCGATGCTTTCCGCATGCACTTGCCGGCGGACATCGAGAACTTCACGGAACTGGAAAAAGGTTACGTGCTGGCCGAAGACCTGGCCGATTCACGCTGGGTGATAGAAGAAGAGGGCGCCCGGATCATCTTCCCCAACCCGAGCGTCAAAAACGGGCTGCGGGCCGGGATTCTGATCGTGCCGGCGACGGACGAGACGCTGGCCTGATAAACCCCAGCGCGCCTGCCTTGCAGGAGCGCGCTTGCCCACGGATGCGGTGCGTCGGTCACGCTGCGCAATAAGACCAACGCCGATCTCTGCAGGAGCCGGCTTGCTGGCGAACCACATCCAACTGCCGCCATCAACGTGACTGACACGGCGCCTTCGCCAGCAAGCCGGCTCCTACAGGGGACCATGCGTCAGGCTCACGTCTGCGCCAGGCTCGAATCCGTAGGAGCCGGCTTGCAGGCTCGTCGGTTCAACCCGCCGCTTTCTGCACCTCACCGATCCGACGCACTGCGCGCAGCTTGGTCAGCGTGTCCGCGCAGGTCTTGGCCGCTTCCTGGCCCTTGTGCACGAAGTGATCGAAGAAGAACTTCTGATGCTCTTCGCCAGCGTGGAAATGGTGCGGGGTCAGCACGACCGAGAACACCGGCACTTCGGTTTCCAGCTGGACCTGCATCAGCGCGCTGATCACCGATTGCGCAACGAATTCGTGGCGATAGATGCCGCCGTCGACCACCAGACCGGCCGCCACGACGCCGCCATAGCGACCTGACTTGGCCAGCAACTTGGCGTGAAGCGGGATTTCGAATGCGCCGCCGACTTCAAAGAAATCGATATCGGTCTCGGCGTAACCGTGTTGGGCCATTTCGGCGACAAAGCCTTTGCGCGCCTGATCGACGATTTCCTTGTGCCAGCAGGCTTGTATGAAGGCGATGCGCTCGTGAGCGTGAATGGCGGTAGGTTGCATGTGTTCTGACTCCTGTTTAATGAAAAAACAGGGCGTTTTGGATCGAATGGGATGCCAGGGTACGTGCGAAACCGTGCCCGACGCCAAGCGCCTGGACCCGTCTCGAAACGATCCTGCTGTGCCAGTCCCGTTCTCTCTTCATCCGGACTATGACCGTCGGCCCCGGGATCACACCGGGTCTGCTGACCTTGCATCAAGGCTAAGCTCGCTGCAAGCGCTCGCGGGCTAGACGCATTGCGCGCCATTACCGCCGGTGGGGAATTGCACCCCGCCCTGAGAACGTTGCCAACGGCATCTTCCGTCGGCGTGCATTTTGTAACATAGATTTCCGGGATTCGCTTGGAGCCTTTTTGATGGTTTTCATCAGCTTTTCTTATAAGGCGTCTTGGCATTCCAGTCCCAAGCCTTGATTATCGATGCCCCTGACCTCAGAACTGAGGCTCGACCCTAATGAACGGGAGCTTCATCGTGGCGGCAATCGATCTGCGCAGTGACACCGTGACTCAACCCTCGGCCGGCATGCGCGACGCCATGGCCAGCGCGCCCCTTGGCGATGACGTGTATGGCGAAGACCCGACGGTCAATCGGCTGGAGTCGTGGCTGGCGGAGCGTCTCGGTTTTGCCGCCGCGCTGTTCGTACCAACCGGCACCATGAGCAATCTGCTCGGCCTGATGGCCCACTGCGAGCGCGGCGACGAATACATCGTCGGTCAGCAGGCGCACACCTACAAATACGAAGGCGGCGGCGCCGCGGTGCTCGGCTCGATTCAGCCTCAGCCCCTGGACAACCAGGCAGACGGATCGCTGGACCTGGATCAGGTTGCTGCCGCCATCAAGGCCGACGACTTTCATTTCGCCCGCACCCGCCTGCTGGCCCTGGAAAACACCATGCAGGGCAAGGTCCTGCCGATGGAATACCTCGCGGCGGCCTGGGCGTTTACCCGTGAAAAAGGACTGGGCCTGCACCTCGACGGCGCTCGGCTGTACAACGCCGCCGTCAAGCTGGGCGTGGACGCGCGGGAGATCACCCGGCACTTCGATTCGGTGTCGGTGTGCTTGTCCAAAGGACTCGGCGCGCCGGTCGGCTCGGTGCTGTGCGGCTCAAGCGAGTTCATCGCCAAGGCCCGGCGTCTGCGCAAGATGGTTGGCGGCGGCATGCGTCAGGCCGGCATCCTGGCAGCAGCGGGGTTGTACGCGCTGGAGCATCAGGTCGAGCGTCTGGCCGACGATCACGCCAATGCCACCGCCCTGGGCAAGGCACTCGCGGACCTCGGTTTTGACGTCGAGCCGGTACAGACCAACATGGTTTACGTACGGATCGGCGATCGCGCTCAGGCGCTCAACGCCCTGTGCGCCGAGCGCGGTATCGTGCTGAGCGCCGCGCCGCGGTTGCGCATGGTCACCCATCTTGATGTGACCGCTGTGCATCTGGACAAGGTGGTTGCGGCATTTGCCGAATTTGGCGCTCGCTGATCGGGTGATCAGCCCGATTGCCGGTTTCTATCGAATAACACGCTGTACCGAGCGTACAACGCCTATATAATGCGGCCCTTTGCCGTCGCTGCGTCGAATGACGCTATGCATGTGCCAGGCCGCAGTTTCCGTGGAAGAACCTATGAAAAGCGCAGAAATCCGTGAAGCCTTCCTTCGCTTCTTCGAAGAGCAAGGCCACACCCGAGTCGCCTCCAGCTCCTTGATCCCGGGCAACGACCCGACCCTGCTGTTCACCAACGCAGGCATGAACCAGTTCAAGGATTGCTTCCTCGGCCAGGAAAAGCGGGCCTACACCCGCGCCGTCAGCAGCCAGAAGTGCGTGCGTGCCGGTGGCAAGCACAACGACCTGGAAAACGTCGGCTATACCGCGCGTCACCACACCTTCTTCGAGATGCTGGGCAACTTCAGCTTCGGCGACTATTTCAAGCGCGACGCGATCACCTACGCCTGGACCTTCCTCACCGGCGTGCTGAACCTGCCCAAGGAAAAACTCTGGGTCACTGTGTACGCGTCGGACGACGAAGCCTACGACATCTGGACCAAGGAAATCGGCGTGCCGGCCGAGCGCATGGTGCGCATCGGTGACAACAAGGGCGCGCCATACGCCTCCGACAACTTCTGGACCATGGGCGACACCGGCCCGTGCGGCCCTTGCACCGAGATCTTCTACGACCACGGCGCCGACATCTGGGGTGGCCCGCCGGGTTCGCCGGAAGAAGACGGCGACCGTTACATCGAAATCTGGAACAACGTGTTCATGCAGTTCAACCGCACGGCCGACGGCGTTCTGCACCCGCTGCCAGCGCCATCGGTCGACACCGGCATGGGCCTTGAGCGCGTCAGCGCCGTTCTGCAACACGTCAATTCCAACTACGAAATCGACCTGTTCCAGAGCCTGCTGGCCGCTGCTGCAAAAGCCATCGGTTGCAGCAACGACAATCAGGCGTCCCTGAAAGTCGTCGCCGACCACATCCGTTCGTGCGGCTTCCTGATTGCCGACGGCGTGCTGCCGTCCAACGAAGGCCGTGGCTACGTGCTGCGCCGCATCATTCGTCGTGCCTGCCGTCACGGCAACAAGCTGGGCGCCAAAGGCAGCTTCTTTTATCAGATCGTCGCCGCACTGGTCGCCGAAATGGGCGAAGCCTTCCCCGAGCTGAGAAACCAGCAGGCGCACATCGAGCGCGTGTTGAAGGCTGAAGAAGAGCAGTTCGCCAAGACCCTGGAGCAGGGCTTGAAGATCCTCGAGCAGGATCTCGCCGAACTGAAGGGCACCGTCGTTCCCGGCGACGTGGTGTTCAAGCTGTACGACACCTTCGGTTTCCCGATGGACCTGACCGGCGACATCGCCCGCGAGCGCAACCTGACCCTCGACGAGGCCGGTTTCGAGCGTGAGATGGATGCCCAGCGTGAGCGCGCGCGTTCCGCCAGTTCCTTCGGCATGGACTACAACAGCCTGGTCAAGGTTGACGTGGCCACGCAGTTCACCGGTTATAAAGCCACCGCAGGCGAGGCCAAGGTCGTCGCGCTGTACAAAGACGGCCTCGCGGTCGAGCAGTTGAGCGAAGGCGAGGACGGCGTGGTCATCCTCGACCAGACCCCGTTCTACGCAGAATCCGGCGGCCAGATAGGCGATAGCGGTTACCTGACTGCCGACGGCGAAGTGCGCTTCGACGTAAGCGACACCACCAAGACCGGCGGCGCGTTCCTGCACCACGGTGTTCAAGTGTCGGGCAGCCTGAAAGTCGGGACCACCGTCAGCACCGACGTCGCTGCCGAAGTTCGCCAGGCCACCTCGTTGAACCACTCCGCCACGCACTTGCTGCACGCCGCGTTGCGCCAGGTGCTGGGCGATCACGTCCAGCAGAAAGGCTCGCTGGTCGACAGTCAGCGCCTGCGTTTCGACTTCAGCCACTTCGAAGCCATCAAGCCCGAGCAGATCAAGGCGCTTGAAGACATCGTCAACGCCGAAGTGCGCAAGAACACGGCCGTCGAGACTGAAGAAACTGACATCGAGACTGCCAAGCAGAAGGGCGCCATGGCGCTGTTCGGCGAGAAGTACGGCGACAACGTCCGCGTGCTGAGCATGGGCGGCGGTTTCTCGGTCGAGTTGTGTGGCGGGATTCACGCCAACCGTACCGGCGACATCGCATTGTTCAAGATCATCAGCGAAAGCGGTGTGGCTGCAGGCGTGCGCCGTATCGAAGCGGTGACCGGCGCCGTGGCGCTGGAATACCTGAACGCGGCTGAGGAACAACTGAAGGAAGCCGCGAACCTGGTCAAAGGCAATCGCGACAACGTTCTGGACAAACTGTCGGCGGTGCTGGAGCGCAACCGTCTGCTGGAAAAACAACTGGAACAACTGCAGGCCAAGGCTGCCAGTGCTGCGGGCGACGATCTGTCGGGCTCGGCAGTGGACGTCAAGGGCGTCAAGGTTCTAGCTGCCCGTCTCGACGGTCAGGATGGCAAGGCGTTGCTGGCTCTGGTTGACCAATTGAAGAACAAGCTTGGCCGCGCAGTGATCCTGCTCGGCGGGGTGCATGAAGACAAGGTCGTCCTGGTGGCAGGCGTCACCAAAGACCTGACTGGCCAACTCAAAGCCGGTGATTTGATGAAGCAAGCGGCTGCCGCTGTAGGCGGTAAAGGCGGCGGTCGTCCTGACATGGCGCAAGGCGGCGGTGTTGATGCTGCCGGACTGGAAGCAGCGCTGGCACTGGCTGTTCCGTTCGCCGAACAAGGTATTTAAGTCGACCCACCCGGGGCCCGTCATTCGGGTTCCGGCGCTTCGCGGTTTGAATGATAACGGGCGCCCTTCATGGGCTGAGGCGGCTTTGAGATGGCTTTAATCGTACAAAAGTTTGGCGGCACCTCGGTGGGCTCGGTAGAGCGCATCGAACAGGTGGCCGACAAGGTCAAGAAATTCCGTGATGCGGGCGATGATCTGGTGGTCGTGCTGTCGGCCATGAGCGGCGAAACCAATCGCCTGATCGAACTGGCCCGGCAGATCAGTGATCAGCCGGTGCCACGCGAGCTGGACGTCATTGTTTCCACCGGCGAGCAGGTCACCATCGCTCTGCTGGCCATGGCGCTGATCAAGCGTGGCGTGCCGGCTGTGTCGTACACCGGTAATCAGGTTCGCATCCTGACCGACAGCGCCCATAACAAGGCGCGTATCCTGCAGATCGACGATCAGAAAATTCGCGCTGACCTGAAGGCGGGTCGTGTGGTGGTGGTCGCCGGTTTCCAGGGCGTCGACGAGGACGGCAACATCACGACCCTGGGTCGTGGCGGTTCCGACACCACCGGCGTGGCGCTGGCTGCGGCGCTGAAAGCGGATGAATGCCAGATCTACACCGACGTCGATGGCGTCTACACCACAGACCCGCGCGTTGTTTCGCAGGCCCAGCGTCTGGACAAGATCACCTTCGAAGAAATGCTGGAGATGGCGAGCCTGGGCTCCAAGGTCCTGCAGATCCGCGCGGTCGAGTTCGCCGGCAAGTACAACGTCCCGCTGCGCGTACTGCACAGCTTCAAGGAGGGTCCAGGGACCCTCATTACCATTGACGAAGAGGAATCCATGGAACAGCCGATCATTTCGGGCATCGCCTTCAACCGCGACGAAGCCAAGCTGACCATCCGTGGCGTGCCAGACACCCCGGGCGTTGCGTTCAAGATTCTCGGCCCGATCAGTGGCGCGAACATCGAAGTCGACATGATCGTGCAGAACGTTTCGCACGATAACACCACCGATTTCACCTTCACCGTGCACCGCAACGATTACCAGGCCGCGCTGCAGGTTCTGCAGAACACCGCCAACGAGATCGGCGCCCGTGAAGTCATTGGCGACACCAAGATCGCCAAGGTTTCCATCGTCGGTGTCGGCATGCGTTCCCACGCCGGTGTTGCCAGTCGCATGTTCGAAGCGCTGGCCAAGGAAAGCATCAATATCCAGATGATTTCGACGTCGGAGATCAAGGTCTCGGTGGTGATCGAAGAGAAGTATCTGGAGCTGGCCGTTCGCGCGCTGCACACCGCCTTCGAACTCGACGCACCGCGTCAGGGCGAGTGAGCCTTGGGCACAATGTTCGGTTTCAGCCGCGCCTTGTGCCAATAGATGTGCGTGAGTCGCTATTCTTTTTCCGGCGCTGGTCGATACTGAGGCATGGACCTGCGGCCTCTGGCTCGGGATCATGCCGTTTGTCTATGCAGACTGTAGTCCCTTGAATGTAAGCCGTAAGGAGATAGGTATGCTGATTCTGACTCGTCGGTGCGCGGAAAGTCTGATCATCGGTGATGGTGAAATCACCGTGACCGTGCTCGGCGTTAAAGGTAATCAAGTACGCATTGGGGTCAACGCGCCCAAGGAAGTGGCCGTTCACCGCGAAGAGATTTACCTGCGTATAAAGAAAGAGAAGGACGGAGAACCAAGCCATTAATTTTTATTGAATTTTTGGTTTGCAAACGGGGAAAAGGGTGGTTATTATACGCCCCGTGTTGCGGAGAGCTGGCCGAGTGGCCGAAGGCGCTCCCCTGCTAAGGGAGTACACCTCAAAAGGGTGTCGGGGGTTCGAATCCCCCGTTCTCCGCCATTATTTGCGTAGTACGTTGCAATCTGGCTTGATCGGTAAGTTGTTGAATTTACTAGAAAAAGTGCTTGACCAAGAGATTCGACGGCCTATAATGCGCGGCAACAAATGCACTCGTAGCTCAGCTGGATAGAGTACTCGGCTACGAACCGAGCGGTCACAGGTTCGAATCCTGTCGAGTGCACCATTTAAGCGTTGGTTGTAGTGATACAAGCAACAGTCTTAAGTTAGAAAGAGCCTGGCTTCAACAGGTCTTCGGAAGCACCACTCACTTCCAGAAGTAAAATGCGATGCCCAGAGGTGAACTGGTTTAAAAAGCGCCATTTGCACTCGTAGCTCAGCTGGATAGAGTACTCGGCTACGAACCGAGCGGTCACAGGTTCGAATCCTGTCGAGTGCACCATAAAACGAAAAGCCCGCATGAAAATGCGGGCTTTTTGCTTTCTAGCGTTTGCCTTTTACGCAGCCGTGTTCATCGAATGACACCTGTCTACTGCGTCCCTTCTTCTCCTCATATACGTAACGAACTTCAGCGTTGCGGCTGATGACCTTGTCCGGTCGTCCCAGCAAGTTTTCCACGTCGCGTTTGGTCATCCCCGCGGGTGTCTGCTGATTGATGATCGCCTTGCGGCGCTGCTCCGCACTCAGGATATTTCCGCAACCGTCATCGCGCTGGCCTACGACCACCACTTCTCGGCTTCTGCGATCTCGCGGCGTGTCCGCTGTTGTACCTCGGGGAGGGGCCGTAAAGGTCGTGCCCGATGCCGGGTTGATACCCTGTGGCGCCGTCGTGTGACCGCTGGGGCAACTCAGCGTGGTGAACGTCACGCTGCCGCTTTGATCCTGGCAGCGATTGACGGTAGTGGCGCCTGCGCCGACTGGCAAAAACAGCAGCAGGGTGATGAAGAGTTTTTTAGCGTTCAGCGGCATCGCAGTGTCCTCCCTGGCCCGTTTGCGGAAAGGGTAGCGATGACGATTTCTCACGGCGAGCGGGTTTTGTTCACCGGATGTGACGGGCCAATAGCCGTGACTCGGACAGCCGTTAGCGAAGTGTTGCAACCGATTGTTTCACGTTGAATTTTTAGACTCCCGCCCCGGCAAGCGGTGTATGATTGCGCCCGTCAGCCCCGCCGGGGCTTGTGGACTACCTCCATGGACTTACCCAGTAGCAACTCAACACTAAGTTTCACCAATCAAGAATCGACTGATTGATCTTCTGGCGGGTTCCACTGCTGGGAGTGGAGTTCGCCTATGACCCAAATCGAAGTAAAAAAGACGCAGGAAAGCCTTCAGGATCGTCTCGCCCAAGTCATCGACTTGCTGCAGCGTCAGCGCATCGTCGAAGACCTGACGCACCGTCAGGAAGGCCAGAATCAGGATCGTGTCGAAAGCCTCGTTCACCGGCAAAACCTCGTCGAGCTGCAGCGTAAGCTCGACGACCTGCACTCTGCCGACGTTGCCTACATCCTCGAAGCACTTCCCCTCGAAGACCGTCTGACGGTCTGGCAGCTGGTGAAGGCCGAGCGTGACGGCGACATCCTTCTTGAAGTATCCGACTCCGTTCGGGAAACCCTGATCGCCGACATGGACGATCATGAGCTGCTCGCTGCCGCCAAGGAAATGGACGCCGACGAGCTTGCCGACCTTGCGCCAGAGCTGCCGCGCGATGTTGTCCATGAGTTGATGGAGGCGCTGGACAGCCAGCAGCGTGAGCGCGTTCGCTCCGCCTTGTCCTATGACGAGGAGCAGGTCGGCGCCCTGATGGACTTCGAGATGGTGACCATCCGTGAGGATGTCAGCCTGGAAGTCGTTCTGCGGTATCTGCGCCGCCTCAAAGAGCTGCCCGGTCATACCGACAAACTGTTCGTGGTCGATTCCGATGGCGTGCTCAAGGGCGTACTGCCCATCAAGCGTCTGCTGGTCAACGACCCCGAGAAACAAGTGTCGGAGGTCATGGCCAGTGACCCCGTGAGCTTCCATCCTGACGGTGATGCGTATGAAGCCGCCCAGGCGTTCGAACGTTACGACTTGATCTCTTCCCCGGTGGTCGACAAGAACGGCAAGCTGATCGGCCGTCTGACCATCGATGAGATGGTCGACCTCATCCGTGAGGAAAGCGAGACCGAAGTGCTCAACATGGCGGGTCTGCGCGAGGAAGAAGACATCTTCGCGTCGGTCTGGCGATCCCTGCGCAACCGCTGGTCCTGGCTGGCCGTCAACCTGATTACCGCCTTCCTCGCCTCGCGGGTTATCGGTTTGTTCGAAGGCTCCATCGAGAAGCTGGTGGCGCTGGCGGCCTTGATGCCGATCGTGGCGGGGATCGGGGGTAACTCCGGCAACCAGACCATTACCATGATCGTTCGGGCGATGGCCCTTGATCAGGTCAACACCGGCAACACCTCACGTCTGATGCGCAAGGAACTGGGTGTTGCGCTCATCAACGGTCTGGTGTGGGGCGGGGTGATAGGGATCGTCGCTTACCTGCTGTATCACAGCTGGTCCCTTGGGGTGGTGATGACCGTCGCCATGACATTGAATCTGCTGTTGGCGGCGCTGATGGGCGTGCTGATCCCGATGACCCTGTCGCGGTTCGGTCGCGATCCGGCGATGGGCGCCAGTGTAATGATCACGGCCATGACCGACAGCGGTGGGTTCTTTATCTTTCTCGGGTTGGCGACGCTGTTCCTACTGTGACTGCTCGTTTCATAAAAAACCGCCTTCAGGGCGGTTTTTTAATGTCCGCGACCTCACTTAATGGGTGGGAAACAATCAGGTCATTAAATTTCAGGCACAAAAAAGCCAGCAGTACGCTGGCTTTCAAGTCTCTGGTTTAAACGACTTACTCGTCGTCGTTTGCCAGGCTAGTGTCATGTGCAATCAGGGAAACCAGTGCGTTCTGCTGGCGGTGAGCCAACTGACGGAAGCGCTGCAGCAGCTCGCGTTCGTGAAGCGACAGCTCCGGGCTGTCCAGACGCAGACTTGGCTCATCACCTAGCGCGCCTTCTTGAATCAGACTCTGCTCAATACGCGCAATGATTTCCGAGTTCATGCTGCGGTGGTGCTGTTTGGCGACGTCCGCAATACGCTCGCGCATGCCTTCCGGGAGACGAACTACGAACTTGTCAGCTGTGCGACTGGAATAATTGGCCTGTTTCATAGGGCTCATATATTTAACCGAATTAGTTCAAAGAGAGAGGCGGTTCTTGCATTAGGCCGCAGATGTCATGCTCTGACTGTCTTTTGGACGAAATGTTCAACCAACCCGCATAAAGGATCGCCATCCTGCACCAATGCGTCGATTCCTTGGCGTCAAATGTGTGACAAATACTGAACTAGATAAAGGCTTTTAGCCAGCACCAATTATCCGAAATGCGTTCTGGTTTGCAAACTGGAAAGCGGTTCGCCCTTGTGGTGCTGGGCAGACGCCGTGATGGCTATCTGTCTTCAGCGTAGTGGGAGAGTGAGGATAATACGAGGGGGGAGTCAAGAAAGAGACGAAGGGTCTGTGTGCAACATGGCCGATGTGGTGTAAGCCAAAGCCGACAGGCACATGATGATTTGCCTGTGTGACCCGCGAGCAGGGCGCCGACGAGGGCTCAGGGCTTGGCCTGGCGCAAGACTGGGTCGAACTTGATACGGCGTCCTACGAACAGCGCTGCAACGAACAGGCTGGCAAAAATCCCGGCAGCTGCTTTCACAAGGGTACTTGGAGTTTCCATTGACGGAGCCAGCAGTTGGTCTGCGGCGAGGGCCATCACGGCCAGGATCAGGAACGAAATTGCTGCTTTGGACATGGCTGCTCTCTAATGGTGTGCTCTTTGACGGAGCGCGCGTCGAAGCGGTGCAGAAACTGATCAGATAATTCTGATTAGAACACCCAGCGCTCCGGACGATTAACCGGCATGGCTTCTTCATTGTCATGAGCCAGAATGGCTTCTGTACCCTGACTTTGCATGGCTGCGAACCGCGGCGTCTGTTGCATAAGGTGATGAGGCTGCGCCTGAAGGGCGACGCTATCTGATTTCACAGCCTCTGCCGTGCTGCCATCATCCTGGAAGTGGAAGGCGACCAATGCGACAAGCGCGGCAGCGTTGAGCAAAGACAGTGTCATGTTCATCTCGGGTACCTTCGCGGGGACGACGTTCAGAGGGGCAGTTCGCGAAGAAGAGTAGTGCAGTCTGCATGCCAATCTTTGGCACAAATAAAACCAATACAAATCAATAGGATAGGCAGGATTCTATGGATTGTAGGGTTGCGTTTTGCAATAAGGCCCTTGGCCATCGTTGCATTCTGCACGATAGCCCTCTGATGTGACCTGCAGGCAGCGTCTTACAGCTCCCGTTGATAATGACGACATGACAAGCCAGCGCCTTGTCGTTAAGATGCACGCCGTCTGTTTTGGTGTCCTCTTAGTTCAACGGATAGAACGAGCCCCTCCTAAGGGCTAGATGCAGGTTCGATTCCTGCAGGGGACATATCTGATTCACCTCTGGTCGCCAAAACACCACGCTTTCTCGGTAACACTTCTCGGCCGTCTGGACAGTCAGTCCAACCTCTTTCACACCTGTGCGCTCGCCTGAGTGTGCTGATCCGCATACCACCGATTACGGCCATTATTTTTCGCGTAGTAGAGGTAGGCATCCGCCGCTTTGATCATGCCGGCAGGGGTGGTGTCTTCCAAAGCTGGGAACCTGGCGGTAACACCGGCGCTTGCGGTGACGATCTTCTCAGGATGATCGGCATGCTCCAATGCGAGCCCCCGGATGGCCTGCAAGATGTCCTCGGCGAGACGGCCAGCACCTTTGATGTCCGTGTCCGGAAGCAGCACCGTGAATTCCTCGCCACCGTAGCGAACGGCGAGATCCGCCGGTCGTTTCAACACTCCGCTGATGGCCTGGGCCACCTGCTGGAGGCAGTCGTCGCCTGCCGCGTGTCCGTAGCGGTCGTTGAAGCGCTTGAAGTAATCGATGTCGAGCATGATCAAGGCGAGCGGGTAGCGCTGTCGTTTTGCCCTGCCGATCTCGCTGTGCAGCGCCATGTCGAGGCGGCGCCGGTTGCCCAGTCCGGTCAGGCTGTCTGTCAGCGCCATGTCTCTGACTGCCTGATGGGCAAGGCGAATCTCGCTCTCCATGGCCATGCGGCCGCGTAATTGCGTGAGAACGATAAACGCAAACCCGATAAAGCCGGCGACCAGGACCAACAGCACGAGTCCTGACTTGAGCAGGTCGCGACGCCATGGCCCAACGAAGGACTCCCTGGACAGCCCTGCTGCGACCACCAGCGGGTAGCTCGACAGCGCCCGAAAAGCGTACAGCCGATACGTGCCGTCCACGACGGCTTTGATTTCCACAACTCCCTCGTTGGCGGTCGGCAGGTAGCGTTTGAAAATGTCGCTGTCGGCCAGGCTTTGCCCCACCACCGAATCCATGAACGGGCGCCTGACCAGAATGGTGCCATTACGCATCGCCAGCACCAGCGCGCCGCGATCATCAATTTTGAAGTCGCCGTAATAATCCATGAAGTAACTGAGCTTGATGGTCCCCAGCACCACACCCGCAAACGAGCCGTCGGCGTTATTCAGACGTCTGGAGACCGGGATGATCAGCTCGCCGGTGGATCGGCTTTTGACCACGTTGCTGATGCGCACGCGGTGATCGGTGTGGGTGCGGTGATAGTTGAAATAGTCCCGGTCGGCGTTGTTCGCGGTGTCCGGGCTTACGTCCTTGTCCGTGACGATCCAGCGCCCATCGGCGCCATAGACGAACAGTCCGTGGAGCTGCGGCATGAGCTTAGATTGCTCGGCCATCAGTGCATGGATGCGCGGGACGTTGATGTTGGCCAGGCCATCGCCTTCGACCCGTTCGCCCAAGGCGTACGTGAGGATGTCGACCTGGCGGATGGCGTCCTCGGCGTGCTGCGCGGTGGCTCGGGCCAGATTGGTGACCGAGTCCCGGGCGAAGTCATAGGCGTGGTTGTAATCGCGCCACGCGCGCCACCCCTCGACCGAGATAAACGTCAGCAGCACCAGAATCATGAACGCAAGGGTGAGGCGAAAAACGGCCGTGTTGCGGCCCGGCCCCAGATCCAATAGATCGAAAGCGCCCGACGGCGGTGGATGCTGTTCGCCTCCTGGCATGGCCTCTGGCCTCCTGTGAAATATCAGCTGTGAACGCTACCGACCGCTTTGATCAGCGCGTCCGCCATTTCTTCTGCACTCAGCTGAGGACTCAATAGGGTTTTGCGCATCGTCTCAATCGGCATGCTGGGCACCGGCGCTTCCTCGGGACGCTGCACGAAACTCAGCCCGCCAGCATTCCTGACCTCTACCGCCCCATCCGCACCATCGGAGTCGCCGCCGGACAGCACCAGGCTGATCACCCGCTCGCGAAACACGTCGGCAGCAGTGGCAAACAGGCGATCGGCGGCAGGACGTGCAAGCTTCACCTTGGGGCCGTCGTCGAGATGAATGATCCCGGGCGAGACGATTTCCATGTGCCGGTCAGGAGGTGCCAGGTACACACGGCCGGGCAGTACCGGTTCGCCTTCCTCACCGTAGGCGACAGGCAGCGTCGAGTAACGACTGAGCACCGATGCCATGTAATCCGGACCTGACGAGTGTGTGTGAATCACGATCAATACGGCAGCGGGAAAATGTGCCGGCAGTCGAGTGAGGAGGACACGCAGGGCTTCCATCGCACCTTGGGAGCCCCCGATGACAACAACGTCCCTCAGCACTTCAGTGTTATGAGCGTCCATTCCTTTCTCCCTGTTGGCTCTACAGGGTGGACACGGCGCATGAGCCAGCCGTTCACTTTGAAATGGCCTGGGCTGCCGAGCGTTACCGGTCGGAAGCGGGAAGGTGCGGGGCGGGTTACAGGTTGATTCACGGCCCAATAAAAAAGCCACGAGACGCGGAGTCTCGTGGCTTGGTGAACAGCAGCACCGGAATCGATGCAACCGGTCAGGCGTTTTACAACGCCATGTCGCTGGCGGGCTTGCTTTCAGCAGGCTTGCCCGGCGCGGCAGTGCTGGTGCCGACGCTCTGATCGAGCACAGGCGGCTTGCCCAGTTGCAGCACTTCGGCGGTGTAGTTCCACTCTTGCTGAACAGCGGCTGGGGAGTCATTCAGCTTGGTGCCATAGCTCGGCACGATTTGATGGATCTTCGCTTGCCACTCTGGCGTCGCGACCTGGGTTTTGAACAGCTTCTCCAGGACATTCATCATGATCGGTGCAGCGGTCGACGCGCCTGGCGATGCGCCCAGCAGCGCGGCAATGGTGCCGTCCTGGGAGGAAACGACTTCAGTGCCCAGTTTCAGCACGCCGCCCTTGTCCGCATCACGCTTGATGATCTGCACGCGCTGACCGGCTTGCCACAGGCGCCAGTCTTCTTTCTTGGCGTGCGGGAAGTATTCCTGCAGCGCCTTGAAGCGGTCGTCGTCAGACAGCATCAGCTGACCGGCGAGGTACTCGACCAGTGGATACTGCTCCACGCCCACCTTGGTCATCGGCCAGATGTTGTGGGTGGTCATGCTGCTGAACAGGTCGAAGTACGAACCTTCTTTCAGGAACTTGGTGGAGAAGGTGGCGAACGGGCCAAACAGGATTACGCGCTTGCCGTCCAGCACGCGGGTGTCCAGGTGCGGAACCGACATGGGCGGCGCGCCGGTGGAGGCGATGCCGTAGGCCTTGGCCATGTGCTGCATGGCAACGGTCGGGTTCTCGGTCACCAGGAACGAACCGCCAACCGGGAAGCCTGCGTAGTCCTGAGCTTCAGGCACGCCGGATTTCTGCAACAGCTTCAATGCGCCGCCGCCTGCACCGATGAACAGGAACTTGGCGTCGGTGCCGGAGGTGGTGCCGTCTTTCAGGTTCTTGTATTCAACGTGCCACGAGCCATCGTCGTTGCGGGTGATGTCGTTCACTTCGCTGGACAACTTCAAATCGAAGTTCGGGCGGGTCTGCAGGTAGGACACGTACTGACGGGTGACTTCACCCCAGTTGACGTCGGTGCCGATGGGCGTCCAGGTGGTCGCCAGCTTCTGCGAAGGATCACGGCCTTCCATCATCAGCGGGACCCACTTGGCGATCTGCGCCGGGTCTTCGGAGTACTGCATCGGGCGGAACAGCGGGCTGGCCTGCAGCGCGTCATAACGCTTTTTCAGGAATTTGATGTTGTCATCGCCCCACACGAAGCTCATGTGCGGCGTGGTGTTGATGAACGAAGGCGGGTTCTTCAGGACGTTCTGGCGGACCTGCCAGGACAGGAACTGACGGGTGACCTGGAAGGCTTCGTTGATCTCGATGGCTTTGGAGATGTTGACCTTGCCGTCTTTGTCTTCAGGCGTGTAGTTCAACTCGGCGAGGCCAGAGTGACCGGTGCCGGCATTGTTCCAGCCGTTGGAGCTTTCTTCGGCGACAGCGTCGAGGCGCTCGACCATTTCCATCGACCAGCTCGGCTCGAGTTCATTGAGCCAGACGCCCAGGGTCGAACTCATGATGCCGCCGCCGATCAGCAGTACATCGACTTTCTTGCTTTCTGCGGCGTGGGCTTGCAGGAAGGTGGCCGAAATCGCGAGGCCCAGTAGAGCGGTGCTCGTTTTCTTGAACATCGAATCATCCAATAGATAGAAAGTTATCCGCCTGCAGCATTCGTCGCGCAACGTCCTGCGGTGCCGGGCGCCAGTGTGCGGCGCGAACGTCAGACAGGCTTCGCTCTCGGAAAACGAGGAGGAAGGGTCAAGAGGCCTTTGAAAAGGTCGACCTCGTGTTCTATGTCCCTCGGTGCTGTGCTTTTTATTCGATCATTGGAATCAGCAGCTTGAGTAAACATCATCCACCGCAGGACCTGGTCATCAGGTCCATCCCCTGCGGCGGGCGGGGATTGTACCCGAAATGTCATTTTCGACAAATCGGGTGTCAAATTAGTCAATACGCCATTTTGTCTCAGGGTGGCGATTGGCTGGCCGAGCGCCGAAACACCCAGCCGGTCACAGCGTGAATTTGCCCACCATGGAGTGGAACGAAACGGCCAGTCGCGACAGCGCCTGACTCGACGCGCTGGTCTGATTGGCGCCCGCTGCGGTCTGCGTCGACAGGTCCTGGATGTTCACCAGATTGCGGTCCACTTCGCGGGCCACTTGCGCCTGCTCTTCTGCCGCGCTGGCGATCACCAGGTTGCGTTCGTTCATCTGGCTGACGCCTTCGCTGATGCGTTCCAGCGCGTGGCCGGCTTCGGTGGCCAATGACTGGGTATGCACGGCGATCGCCTGACTCTTGCCCATGGCCTTCACCGCTTCGTCGGCGCCATTGCGCACCTTGGTGATCATCGATTCGATTTCGCCGGTGGAGGTTTGAGTGCGGTGGGCGAGGGCACGTACTTCGTCCGCCACCACCGCAAAGCCTCGGCCTTGCTCGCCGGCGCGGGCCGCTTCGATGGCGGCGTTGAGTGCCAGCAGGTTGGTCTGCTCGGCGATTCCGCGGATCACGTCGAGCACTTTGGTGATGTCGCGGATCTGCCCGGCCAGCGCTCCGACGCGCTCGGTCGATTCGGTGATTTCCGCGGTCATGGTGTTCATCGCGCTGACGGCCTGCTGCACTTGTTGCTGGCCCTTGATGGCATCTTCGGACGTCTGCGCAGACACCAGCGACGCACTCGCGGCGTTACGCGCCACTTCTTCCACCGCGGCGGTCATCTCGTTGACGGCCGTGGCGGCTTGCTGGATTTCATCGTTCTGACGCATCAGCCCACGGGTGCTGTCGTCGGTCACCATGGTCAGTTCTTCAGCGGCGGACGCCAGTTGGTCCGAAGCGGTGGCGATCTGCTGAACCGTGCCCTTGAGGCTGCCCTGCATGTTGGACAGGGCCTTGAGCAACTGCCCGGTTTCATCCTGGCCGCCGAGGTGGATGGTCTGGCTCAAATCACCGCCCGCCACCCTGGTCGCGCTGGCCACCGATTGATAGATCGGCCGGGTGATCATGCGTGTGACGATCAGCCCCAACGCAATGGCGCACACCACCGCGATCAACGAACCGATGATCAGAATCCACGTCACCTGTTTGTCCGTTTCGATGCCTTGCTGTGCCTGTTCATTGGCTTGCCGCGCGTTGGACTGGATCATGATCTTCAGCTCGCCCATGGTTTTGCGATAGCTCGGGGTCACGCTGGTGGCGGCCAACTTGCTGGCTTGCTCGAGATCGCCGCTTTGCACCACCGACAAGGCGTTGAGGGCGGCGCTGATGTAAGCAGCCCAGTCGCGTTCGAAATCATCGCCAGCGGCTTTCTCATCCGGGTCCAGCGGCGTGGTCCGGTAAGCCTTGAAATCCGTCTCGGCCTGAGCCTGATTTTCCTTTAATGACTGGATCGCCGCATTGATGTCGTCCTGGTTGGCCTTTAGCGCAGTCAGTCCGATGACCTTGAAGAAGTCACGGTTGGTAGCAATGACGTTGGCTTTGACTGAATCGACTGTAGCGATCGAGTAAAGGTTGTCACTGACAGTGTTCTGGAAAAGATCGTACAGCCGGGAAATGCCACTCTGCCCCAGCACACCCACCACCACGGTGATCAGCGCGCACAGGCAGAAAGCCGAAAGCAGCTTGGTCTTCAATTTCAGGTCGGTCAGCCAGGACATGGGGTGCACTCGGAAGGAATGGGTTGTTGCTGTTGGCTACGCGTTGCATGACTGGATATCGGCGGATGACCCAAGGACTTTACCGGTTCTTCTGCGCCTCCTTCGGTATCCATGACCCGTCAATACGGCGCGAGGGCATCACTTTCCCGCGTGGCGTGCCTAAGCTTTGCCCTGCTGCCGCCGATAACTCGGACAAGCGGCGTCATGCCGCAACTCCATTGGCCCTCTCTCCCCGGAACCCGGGAACGAGACCGCCGCCCTTTGCAAGCGCCTCAGGGCCGACTATTTATCCGGTGACAGGAATCTCGATGCTGGCGTGGAACCAAAAAACCTTTCTGATCGTCGACGATTTTTCCGACTTCCGCAGCTCGGTCCGCTCGATGCTGCGCGAGTTGGGCGTCAAGGCGGTGGACACGGCCGACACCGGCGAGGAGGCGTTGAAGATGTGCGCGCAGAAGCGCTACGACTTCATCCTCCACGACTTCAATCTGGGCGACGGCAAGAAAAATGGTCAGCAGGTGCTCGAAGACCTGATGACTGATCGGCTGATCAGCCATGAAAGCGTGTTCGTCATGGTCACCGCCGAAAACAGCCAGGCAATGGTGATGAGTGCGCTGGAGTGGGAGCCGGATGCGTACCTGACCAAGCCGTTCAACCGCGCGAGCCTGGCTCAGCGTCTGGAGAAGATCGTCCAGCGCAAGACCCTGCTCAAGCCGATCCTGCAGGCGCTCGACCGCAGCAATCCGACCGAAGTGCTGGCTGCCTGCGCAGCGCTGACCCGGCAGGACCCACGTTTTGCGCCGCTGTGCCTGCGCTATAAAGCCGATGCACTGCGTGACCTTAACCAGCACGAGCCGCTGGAAGCCTTTCTCAAGTCGATCCTCGCCGACCGTCCGCAGCCTTGGGCGTACGTGGCGTTGGGCAAGCTGCTGTTCAAGCGCGGGCGCAATGCCGAAGCGCAGACCGTGTACGAAGAAGCCATTCGCGCCTTCAATGCCATGCCGGTGCTGTACGACGGGCTGGCCGATGTGCTGGTGGCCAGCGGCGATAACAAGCGTGCGCAGAAGATGTTGGAAGAGGCCGTGCGGTTATCGCCCTACGCTGTGCGCCGTCAGCGTTTGCTGGGCAAGCTGGCGCTGGAAAACGAGGACTTCGACGGCGCTTCAAAAGCGTATCGTCAGGCCGTTTCCCAAGGCCAGTTTTCACGCTTCAAGGACCCGGAAACCAACCTGGGCTTTGCTCAGGCCCTGATCAGCCGTGGCGGCGAGCGCGGGCTGGATGCGCGCACCCGCATCGAGATCAACCAGACCCTCACAGAAGTCGCGAAGGAAAACGGCAACGATGCCGGCCTGCAAGTGCGCGCGCGTCTGATGAAAGCCACCAGCGTGGCGTCATCGGACCCTGAAATGGCCGCCAAGCTGACCGAGCAGGCGATGGAGCGGCTTGAGGGCATGGAGCAGTTTCTCAGCGCCGATGCGGCACTGGCGGTGGCCTCGCAGCTCAAGGCCCTCGGTCAGGAAAACGCTGGCGCGGGCATTCTGAAAAGTTGTGCCGAGATTTACGGCGACGATCCGCTGGTCATGCAGAACATCGCCAAACAGACCGACGATCCGGAGATTCTTGGCGCCGGCAAAGCGGCCATCGATTTTAACGTTCAGGGCATTCGCTGCTACCGCGCCGGCAAGCTCGGCGAAGCGCAGGACCTGTTCCGCCAGGGCCTGGCCCTGCAGCCGAAGAACATCAGTATTGCGCTGAACATGGCGCAGTCGCTGCTGCACATGGGCGTTCAGAATCTCGACGCGGCGAGCCTGGCGGAATGCCAGAACAGTCTCAAGATGGTGGGCAAGATGCCGGAAACCGACGCTCGCTTCGAGCGTTTCCAGAAATTGCGACTCAGGGCTTTCGGCGAATGAAAGATCAGGATCTCGGGCTCGACTTCTCGATGGTGATTGCCTCCACCGTTCATGACATGAAGAACGCGCTGGGGTCGTTGATCCAGGCCCACGGCCAGTGGGTCAAGCAGCTCCCCGACGCCTGTCGTGGGACGCCGGATCAAGGCGTTATCGATTACGAGTTCGCCCACCTCAACGGCATGCTCGTGCAGCTGCTGGGGCTGTACAAGCTGGGCGTGAACCAGTTGCCGTTGCGCCCGGATTATCACGAGCTGGATGACTTCATCGAAGCGCAGCTGGCCTTCCATCAGGAAGTGCTCGTCAGTCGGGGCATTACGGCGCGCTATGCGGTGAACGACTTCGGTCTGCCGGGCTTCTTTGATCGCGAACTGGTCGGTTCAGTGGTGTCCAACGTGGTCATCAACGCCATTCGCTTTGCGCGAAGTGAGGTATTGATTACGGCAGGGCAGGTCGGCGAGCAGCTGGTGATCAGCATCAACGACGACGGCCCGGGGTTTCCCGCACGGATGATCGAGGAGCAGACCGACTACGTGCTGGGCATCAACCAGAACAGCGGCAGCACTGGATTGGGTTTGTATTTCGCGGCCAACATCGCCAGACAGCATCAGCGCAAAGGCGTCCCCGGCCACATCGAAATCACCAACGGCGGCGAGCTGGGCGGTGGGTTGTTCAGCATTTATCTGCCGTGAGATTGGGTGCAGTCAGTAGGACCGGCTTCAGCCGGGAAGCCTTTGATCTGCTGTCGAGCTCAGCAAAGCGCCCTTAACCGTTTTCGCGGAGCTACAGCTTCACGCCTTGCCCCAGCACCACATTCAGCGCATTGCGCGCATCGTCCAGTTGCACCAGCGTGGCGTGGTGGGCGCCCAGCGCATCGCGGTTTTCGATGGCAGTGAGGATCGCGCGATGGCGCGGCAACGCCAGCTCGTGCAGGTTGGGGCGCTTGTTGGAATGCTTCAAGGCCTCGCGCAGTGCCAGCGACAGCATGTTGCACAAATGTGCGAGCAGGTCGTTGTGGGTGGCGTCGGCGATGCGGCTGTGGAAATCGAGGTCCGGTTGCAGCACGTCTTCGACGGTTGGCGCGGCGGCCATGCGCTCGTAGGCTTCGCCAATGGCGGTAATGTCTTCGGGGGTCGCGTGTTGCGCGGCGAGTGCGGCGGCGGCCGGTTCGATGATGCTGCGCACGCTGGTGAGCAGGGCGAAAAACTCGTTCTGCGGCGAGCTTTGCATCAGCCAGTGCAGCACGTCCGGATCGAGGATGTGCCATTCGCGGCGCGGCTTGACCACCGTGCCCACCCGCGGCCGGGAATACACCAGACCTTTGGCGACCAACACCCGGGTGGCTTCGCGCAGCACCGGACGACTGACGGCATATTCTTCACAGAGCAAGGCTTCGGCGGGGAGTTTGTCATCGGGTTTGAAGCGGCCCGAGACAATCTGCATGCCGATGTCCTGGACAATGCGCGAGTGCATGCTTTTACGGTCGGAGGGCTTACGGTAATCCATGGGGCGCGGGGCAATCCTGAGCGGTGAATGCGGCGCATCATAGCATTGGCGAACGGCGCCTGGAGGAGCGCGACCTGCAGACGCGCGGTGTACTCGTATTCAGATAAGAAGCAGATCTTCGTAGGAGCCGGCTTGCTGGCGAATGCGGAGTGTCAGCGAATAAGTTGTCGACTGAACTACAGCGTTCGCCAGCAAGCCGGCTCCTACGGTTTGACGGTGCGAGTGATATTCAGATCAGACGCAGCGTTCTGTGCCGCATCTCAACAATGGCTTTCAATTAATGGCTCTTTATCAATGGGAATGCCGCGGCACTTCCGAGCCGCGCATGCCGACCAGGAAGTCGAAATCGCAACCCTGATCGGCCTGCATCACATGATCGATGTACAGCTGACGATAGCCGCCGATCAACAGCTGAGGCGGCGCTTGCCAATCGGCCAGGCGTGCGGCCAGCTCCGCTTCCGGAATATCCAGATGCAAGCGGCCGGTTGCGCAATCCAGTTCGATGAAATCACCTTCCTGCACCACCGCCAGCGGACCCCCGGCTGCAGCCTCGGGTGCCACGTGCAAAACCACAGTCCCATAGGCCGTGCCGCTCATGCGCGCATCGGAAATCCTCACCATGTCGGTCACGCCCTGGGCCAGCAGCTTGGCCGGCAGACCCATGTTGCCGACTTCGGCCATGCCCGGATAACCCTTCGGCCCGCAGTTCTTCATGACCAGAATGCTGTTGGCATCCACGTCCAGCTCCGGATCGTTGATGCGCGCCTTGTACATGTCGAAGTTCTCGAACACCACCGCGCGACCCCTGTGTTTCATCAGCGCAGGCGTGGCAGCGGACGGTTTGAGCACCGCGCCCAGCGGCGCGAGGTTGCCGCGCAGCACGCAAATTCCGCCATCGGCGACCAGCGGATTGTCGATGGCGCGGATCACTTCATCGTCGCCATAGATCGGCGAGCTCTGCACGTTTTCCCAGAGCGTCTTGCCGTTGGCGGTCAAGGCGTCGGGATGGGGAATCAGGTTGTTCTCGCCCAGACGACGCAACACCGCAGGCAGGCCGCCGGCGTAGTAGAACTCTTCCATCAGGAAGCGCCCGGAAGGCTGCAGGTCCACCAGCGTCGGCGTGCCGCGACCGATGCGGGTCCAGTCGTCCAGCTCCAGCTCTACGCCGATGCGACCGGCGATGGCTTTCAGGTGAATAACCGCGTTGGTCGAACCGCCGATGGCGGCGTTGACGCGAATGGCGTTTTCGAAGGCCTCACGGGTCAGGATCTTCGACAGCCGCAGGTCCTCGTTGACCATCTGCACAGCGCGCATGCCGGACATATGCGCCAGCACGTAACGGCGGGAATCCACCGCAGGTATTGCGGCGTTGTGCGGCAGCGACGTGCCAAGCGCTTCGGCCATGCACGCCATCGTCGAGGCGGTGCCCATGGTGTTGCAGGTACCGGCCGAGCGCGACATGCCCGATTCGGCAGAGAGGAATTCGTCGAGGCTGATCTGCCCGGCTTTATAGGATTCGTGCATCTGCCAGACGATGGTGCCGGCGCCGATGTCCTTGCCTTTGTGTTTGCCGTTGAGCATCGGCCCGCCGGTGACGACGATGGCCGGGATGTCACAGCTGGCGGCGCCCATCAACAGGGCAGGGGTGGTCTTGTCGCAACCGGTCAGCAGCACAACGCCGTCGATGGGGTTGCCGCGAATCGCCTCTTCAACGTCCATGCTCGCCAGGTTGCGGGTCAGCATGGCGGTCGGGCGCAGGTTCGATTCGCCGTTGGAGAAGACCGGGAATTCGACCGGGAAACCACCGGCTTCGATCACGCCGCGTTTGACGTGTTCGGCGATGGTGCGGAAGTGGGCGTTGCAGGGGGTGAGTTCGGACCAGGTGTTGCAGATGCCGATGATCGGCTTGCCCTGGAACTGATGGTCGGCGATGCCCTGGTTCTTCATCCAGCTGCGGTACATGAAGCCGTTCTTGTCGGCGGTACCGAACCACTGGGCGGAGCGCAGCACGGGTTTCTTATCGGAATCGGACATAAATCAGCACTCTTATTGTTAGGCTTTATTTGTAAGACTAAAGGCTGCAGGTGCTGACTAAAATAGGCCGAAAATGTCGCGAGTGGAAGAGTTGTAGTCTTAAATAGTAATACTATATAGTCGATCTCAACCGAGGGACGACCCTGCCGGCTTCATCCGCAGCAATGCGCACACGAAGGCAGAGGCGATCCCCGCAGGCTTCCATAACAAAAACAATGAGGACCGCATCCATGAGCCAGGAACTCAGGCTTATTCGTCGCATCACCCTGAAACTCATTCCTTTTCTGATCCTGCTCTATCTGATCGCCTACGTAGACCGCTCCGCCGTCGGCTTCGCCAAGCTGCACATGGGCGCGGACGTCGGCATCGGTGACGCGGCCTATGGCATGGGTGCCGGCCTGTTCTTCATTGGCTACTTCCTGCTGGAAATCCCCAGCAACCTGATGCTCGAACGCTTCGGCGCGCGGCGCTGGTTCGCGCGGATCATGCTCACCTGGGGCGCGATCACCATGGGCATGGCTTTCGTCCAGGGCCCGACCAGCTTTTACGTCATGCGCTTTCTGCTCGGCGCGGCCGAGGCGGGATTCTTCCCCGGCGTTCTGTACTACATCACCCAGTGGTTCCCCGTCCGCCATCGCGGCAAGATCCTCGGTCTGTTCATTCTTTCCCAGCCCATTGCGATGATGATCACCGGCCCGATTTCCGGTGGTTTGCTGGGCATGGAAGGGGTGGCGGGTCTGCACGGCTGGCAGTGGCTGTTCCTGTGCATCGGCGCGCCGGCGATTCTGCTGACCCTGCCGGTGTTGCGCTGGTTGCCTGACGGCCCCAAAGACGTGAAATGGATGGACCCGGTCGAGAAGCAATGGCTCGCTGGCGAGCTGCAAAAGGACCTGGAAGAATACGGCCAGACCCGCCACGGCAATCCGTTGCATGCGCTGAAGGACAAACGCGTTCTGCTGCTGGCGCTCTTCTACCTCCCTGTCACGCTGAGCATTTATGGCCTGGGCCTGTGGTTGCCGACGCTGATAAAACAGTTTGGCGGCAGTGACCTGACCACAGGCTTCATTTCTGCGGTGCCCTACATTTTCGGCATCGTCGGCCTGTTGATCGTCCCGCGCAGCTCCGACCGGCTCAATGATCGCTATGGCCACTTGGCGGTGCTGTATGTGATCGGCGTGATCGGTTTGTTTCTCAGCGCGTACCTGACGGTTCCGGTGCTGCAACTGGCGGCGCTGTCGCTGGTAGCGTTCTCGCTTTTTTCCTGCACCGCGGTGTTCTGGACCTTGCCCGGTCGTTTCTTCGCCGGCGCCAGTGCAGCGGCGGGCATCGCGTTGATCAACTCGGTGGGTAATCTGGGCGGCTACATCGGCCCCTTTGTCATCGGCTGGCTGAAAGAACTGACCGGCAATCTGGCCAGCGGCTTGTACTTCCTTTCGGGCGTGATGATCTTCGGCCTGATCCTGACCGGTGTGGTCTACCGTGTTCTGGAACGCAAGCACGCTTTGCCCGAATCGAAATTCGCCGCCAGCGCGCGGAGCAAGGCCTGACACAAAACCCCTGTAGGAGCGCGCTTGCCCGCGATGGCGGTGTGTCAGACATGAAGATGTTTCAGACAGATCGCTATCGCGGGCAAGCGCGCTCCTACAAGGGGCGTGGAAATCTGGACACTGATACAAAACCTGTAGGAGCGAATTCATTCGCGAAGCGCCGGTACTGACACCGCGCGGGTTCATCGCCAACACGTTGGCGCCTACGGAGTCTTCGAAAATTCAAACAGGAGAATCCCATGCATTTAGTACAGTTCGAGCTGGGCAATGGCCAGCGTCGCGTCGGTCTGGTGGACGGTCCGCTGGTTCGCGAAATCCAGGGCGCCACCAGCACCCGTGATCTGGCCCTGGCGGCCATCGAAAAGAAGATTTCCCTCGCCGAGCAGGTCGACAGCCTGGGCCTGGGCGAAAACCACGATTATTCACAGCTGCGCGCCGATCTGATGATTCTGCCGCCGCTGGATCACCCGGATCCGGCCCACTTGCTGGTCAGCGGTACGGGCCTGACCCACTTGGGCAGCGCTTCGGCTCGGGACAAAATGCACCAGCACGGCAATGACGAAGCGGGCATGACCGACACCATGCGCATCTTCAAATGGGGGCTGGAAGGCGGCAAGCCAGCGGCCGGTCAGCCAGGCGTGCAGCCGGAGTGGTTCTACAAGGGCGACGGCAGCATTGTCATTCGTCCGGGCGAGTCGTTCCCGCAACCCCCATTCTCCGAAGACGCCGGCGAAGAGCCCGAGCTGAGCGGGCTGTACGTGATCGGTCACGACGGCAAGCCTTACCGTTTGGGTTTCGCCATCGGCAATGAATTCTCCGATCACATCATGGAGCGCAAGAACTACCTGTACCTGGCCCATTCCAAACTGCGCGCCTGCTCGTTCGGCCCGGAGCTGCGCGTAGGTGATCTGCCGCAGAACCTGGCGGGCACCAGTCGCATCCGCCGCGACGGGCAAGTGCTGTGGGAGAAAGAATTCCTGAGCGGCGAGGCCAACATGTGCCACAGCCTGGAAAACCTGGAGTACCACCACTTCAAATACGCCCAGTTCCTGCGGCCGGGCGATGTGCATGTGCATTTCTTCGGCACCGCGACGCTGTCATTTGCCGACGGCATCAAGACCCAGCCGGGGGACACGTTCGAGATCAGCCAGCATGAGTTCGGCGCGCCGTTGATCAATGGCATTGCCCCGGCCGAGGCTGTTTTTCAGCCGGGCGCTATCAAGCAGCTTTGATGCCTCGCCGCTCTGCAGAAATCTCGTAGGCGTGAGCTTGCTCGCGATGCGGTGATCCAGCCACTGAAAGGGGTGACCGGAATGACGCTATCGCGAGCAAGCTCACTCCTACGGTGGGTTGCTGCCTGCTGCGCTCCATACGACACCCATAAAAACAAAATGAGGTGCGACCCATGACCGCCACTGCCATTCCGCTGGACCGCCTCGATGCCGACGCCCTCGAGGACAGCATCTACCGTAAGGTGAGCTGGCGAATCGTGCCGTTGTTCATCGCCTGTTTCCTGTTCGCCTACCTGGACCGCGTCAATATCAGCTTCGCCAAGCTGCAGATGGCCAGCGATCTGGGTTTCAGCGAAACCGTCTACGGCCTGGGCGCGAGCCTGTTCTTCGTCGGCTACTTCCTGTTCGAAGTCCCAAGCAACGTGCTGCTGCACAAGATTGGCGCGCGGATCTGGATCGCCCGGATCATGGTCTCGTGGGGCATCGCGTCCGCGTGCATGATGTTCGTGCAGACCGAATTCTGGTTCTACACGCTGCGCTTTCTGATCGGCGTGATGGAAGCGGGCTTCGTCCCCGGCGTGCTGTATTTCTTCACCCAGTGGTATCCGGGCTCACGTCGGGCGCGGGTCAACTCCTACTTCAAAAGCTCCATCTGCCTGTGCGGGATCGTCGGCGGTCCGATTGCCGGGCTGATCCTCGGTCACTTCGACGGTGTCATGGGCCTGGCCGGCTGGCGCTGGTTGTTCCTCATCGAAGGCATCCCGTCCATTCTGCTGGGCGGCGTGGTGTTCTGGCTGGTCAAGGACCGCATCGAAGATGCCACCTGGCTGAGTGATCAGGAGAAACAGGTGGTGCTGGCGCGCATGGGCAAAGAGGCCAAACCCGTCGTCAAGCAGACCGTCAAAGACATCTGGAAACACCCGACCACCTACGTGATGTCAGGCATTTACCTGTGCCTGGTCATGGCGTTGACCGGCCTTTTGTTCTGGATGCCGCAGCTGATCAAAACCGCCGGTGTGACCGACACTCTGAACATCGGCCTGCTGACGGTGATTCCGTATGCGGGCGCGGTGATCGGCAACCTGCTGATCGGCGCCAGTTCCGACCGTCACGGTGAGCGCCGCTGGCACATGGCGGGCTGCGCGACGCTGACGGCTGCGGGCTATCTGGTCTGTGCATTGTTTCCCGGGCAACTGGTGCCATTGATGATCGGCATGACCATGATCATGACCGGCATCATCGCCTGGATGCCGATCTTCTGGACCATTCCGCCGCGCTTTTTGACTGGCATCGCTGCCGCTGCGGGCATTGCGCTGATCAACTCCCTCGGGCAACTGGGCGGGGTCATCGCGCCGTTCATGGTCGGCCGCATCAAGGACCTCACCGGTACGGCGACGCCAGCGCTGTTCGCGTTATTCGCCGTCAGCGTGCTGGCCATCGCGCTGATCGTTTGGGGCATTCCGTCCCGCTACTACGCGAAGGAAGCAGTTCAGGACTGACTTCGCCATCTAGCCACGCCGAGGCCACTGCTTCGGCGTCTTTTCACCTATCATTCGCACTTTCACTGATGCGAACCACTGCCATGACCACCACACCAGATTCCCTGCGCACTGAACTCCAGACTGCGCTGACCGCCCACAGCATGCTGGAAATCGACGGCCTGCACGCTTTCGAATTCACCCTCGACGAAATGCTCCAGATCGAAAGCATGGACGGCCGCGAGCGCAAGGTATGGCGCTTCTCGCTGGCGCAGATCGATGCCGCCGCGTTCGATGCCGCATTGCAAAGCTGGGTCATCAACGACGGCAACGCCGACCACCGCATCGTCGTGCTTCAAGGAATTGCGGCGAGTGATGAGGACGAAGAGGGCGAGCAGGAGTAACCCCGCGCTCATCAATCAAGGCGACATTTTTGAATTCAATGCGGATCTGTGGCCGGATCGGGATCAAATGTAGGAGCGCGCTTGCCCGCGATTGCGGTGGGGCAGCGAGATATTCAGTGGCTGACACAACGCAATCGCGGGCAAGCGCGCTCCTACAAGGGCTTTGTGTCGTTTAGAGATGCTGCGGCTAAGCTGGCTCCTACAGATGTGTTGCCTGACGCGGATGAGCGACATGTCCCGCCATTTCACGACGCCCAGCCGGCAACTACTTTCTGCAATACGCTGTCATAGCCGTTGACCATCCGCGTGTACGGCGCGCCAACAACTCCAACAAGAGAACAGCCCAATGACTCCCAGACTTCTGCCGTGGTTAGCGCTCGCCAGCAGCCTTTCCGCGCTCTCCGTTCAGGCCAAACCCATGACTGATTACGACGTACTGGTCGGCTCCTACACCGCCGGCACCAGCGAAGGCATCTACCGACTCGGTTTTAACACCCAGACCGGCCAGCTCGACGCCAAGCCGCGTCAGGTGATCAACAGCGATAACCCGTCCTGGCTGACTCTGTCCAAAGACCAGCGGCATATGTTCGCGGTCAACGAGAACGGCCCAGGCCAGAAGGACGTCGTCGGCAAGGTCAGCAGCTACGCCATCGACCCCAAGACCCACGCGGTGTCGTTCCTGAACCAGGTCGAAACCAAAAGCGAGGAGCCTACCCATTCCGGCCTGAGCCTGGACGGGCGTTTTCTCTTCGTCGCCAACTACGCCGTGCACCCTGATCCGGGTGGCCTGCTGGCAGTCGTGCCGGTCGGCAAGGACGGCAGACTGGCGCCGGTAGTGCAGACCGCGACCCACGAAGCGAGCAAGGTCAACCCGGAGCGTCAGGCCTCATCCCACGTCCACGCAGCGGTACCCACGCCTGATGGCAAGTACCTGATCGCCATGGACCTGGGCGCTGACAAGATGTTTGTCTTCAACTACGACGCCAACAAGCCACAGCCGCTGCAACCGGCGAAGGTCTCGGCAATCGACCTGCCACCGGGCAGCGGTCCGCGCCACCTGACGTTCAGCAAGGACGGCAAACACGCCTGGCTGACCATGGAAATGACGGCCCAAGTGGCGGTGTTTGATTACCATGACGGCGTGTTCAAGCGCACCCAGCTGGTCGACCTTGCCAACAAGGAAGGCCAGCAAAACCGTGCCGCCGGTGGCCTGCACACTTCGCCAGACGGCAAATTCCTCTACGTTGCCAACCGTGGCGAAGTGAACGAACTGCTGGTGTTCAGCATTAACGCCGCCAACGGTCAGCTCAAGGAAATCCAGCGTCGCAGCGTGGAAGGTAAGGAACCGCGCGAGTTCGCCTTCGACCCGAGCGGCCACTTCGTGCTGATCGCCAACCAGAAAAGCAACCAGATCGTGACCGTCCGCGTTGACCCGAAAACCGGTCTGCTGGGCGATACCGTGCAGAAAGTCGACTTCGATTCGCCGTCTGACTTTCATTTCCTCACGGCCAAGTAATCGCCAGCGACACTTTGACGCAGGCTCAGCCCTTGGTTCTCAAGGGCTCTGGGCCTCTATCAATCCAAGTGATAAGGGCTAGTGCCAGAAAAGATTTTTTCCAAACCTCCCTCGGGCGTAACTTTCATTCCACGGCCACGACGGTCAAGACTTGAAACGACACACCACAGCGAGGTACCCACCATGAACTTCAATCTCTTCTCCATCATCGCCGCGTCCGCTATCTCCGCCACTGTTGCTCTGCCAGCCAGCGCCAGTGTCGAAGCCACCGACAAAAAAGTCAGCTCTACCCAGAGCTACACCCCGAAGTACCTGCAACAAAGCGCCAACTTCTACGCCGCTCTGGATCACAAGATTCAACAATGAATAGCACTTCGAAGTGAATCCATTCCCCGTTAACGAACGTATCGTTGCCGGGGAATGGATTTGTAAGAACCTGATGTGAGCTGCAATTGTTTGATCACCGGAAAACGCTTTCGCGAGCAACTTCGTCTTCTACAGGTTGATGCGACCCACTGACCACTGAGTGTCAGGCCATGCATCAAGTGCCGGCGAGCTTGTTCGCGAAAGCGTTGAATTCCTCCCCTTTGGTCCCCGTCTGCTGGATAAGCGATGGGGATTTTTTGTGTGTGGGATTTAGGTCCGACGACAACCCTGTAGGAGTGAGCTTGCTCGCGAAGACTGCATTTCAGCCTGTGGAGATTGGGTGGATGTACCAGCTTCTTCGCGAGCAAGGTGGAGCGCCACCCCGGTCACTCCTACAGAAAGGGGATGTACAGGGATATCGTCGATATCTATCAGCGTGATTAAGTCCTTGAATGATCAACCCCATCGATGTTTTGAATCGCCAGCCATCGTTTTTTAATACGCACAACTTCAAGCACTCTGGGCGCCTGAAACAGACACGTCCCGGAGCTACAAACATGGCCACTGCCATCCTCACTTCAATCAAACACGGCGCTTATACCGCCATCGCGTTGTATGTTGTTTTCATCGCAGTGGTCACCGTCATCAGTACGAATCCACCACTCAATGCCGCGTCGCCGTTTTCGACCCAAACAGCTTCCGTTGAACTCAATCGTGCAGCTGTTCAAGCTCAGGGGCGTGCGTCGTGATAGGCGCGAACTTCTGGGTGATTGTGTTCTTTGCTGTGATCAACAACGGCTGCTCATTGCTCGGCCACGGCGAAGGGTCGGTGGGCGGTGTGGCGCGCAGCATGGCGTTCAAGACCGAGGTCGCTGAAGCGGTCGAGATGCAGCGCTCGCAGAAGCTCAACGCAGGCAATCCGCCCCCACGGCACAGCGAGATGATTTCGCCGATCTTTCAGATGGAAGTGGTGTAGCGAGGTGGTTTGACTATTAACCAACGCGGTCGCAATCAGCGCTTGGCCATCGCTGTGATGAACAGCTCTGACGCCAGAAATCGCTGTAACCAGCGTTGCAGGTGGGGGTAGGGGCTTTGCCAGAACCAGTCCGCATCCACCGCGCAAAATTGCCGTATGAACGGCGCTATGGCGATGTCGGCCAGGGTCAGTCGATCGGTGATCAGAAAGTCCCGTGACGCCAGTAAATCGTTCAGCCTGCGCAGAAACCTCTCACCCCGCTGGCGGTAGTCTTCCTGGGTGAATTCGGGATAACGCACGGCATATTTGTAGTGATCCAGATCCTGCTTGAACCTGCTGTCGTTTTCCGCGATCAGCTCGGCGATCTGTTGCTGACCTTCGACGTTGCGTGCGAGGGACCAATCGTCCGGGTCATGCTGCGCCAGGGCCCAACCCATGATGTCCAGGCTCTGCTCAAGCACCCGGTCTTGCAGCACCAGAACCGGTACGGTGCCCTTGGGTGATCGTTCGAGCATCTCCGCAGGTTTGGCCTTCAGGCTGACTTCCACCGTATGCACCGGTACGCCGCAATACCCCAGCGCCATGCGGGCGCGCATGGCGTAGGGGCAGCGGCGGAACGAGTAGAGCGTCGGCACCGTCGATTCAGTGTGAGGCGCCGACGTCATGCTCAGGCCTCGGTCAGTTCGCCGCAGTCGGCGATGACGACTTTCTTGCTGGTGCGGCCGGATTGCGAACCCAGCGCTTCGATGGCCTTGACCACGTCCATGCCCTCGACGACTTTGCCGAAGACGACGTGTTTGCCGTCCAGCCATTCGGTGACGATGGTGGTGATGAAGAACTGGCTGCCGTTGGTGTTCGGGCCAGCGTTGGCCATCGACAGGTCACCAGGCGCGGTGTGCTTGAGGGTGAAGTTTTCGTCTTCGAACTTGTTGCCGTAGATCGACTTGCCGCCAGTGCCGTTATGGTTGGTGAAATCGCCACCCTGCAGCATGAAGTTCTGGATCACGCGGTGGAACGACGAACCCTTGTAGCTCAGGCCGTCGCCTTTTTCGCCGGTGCACAGCGCGCGGAAGTTTTCAGCGGTTTTCGGAACGACGTCGTTGTGCAGCTCCATGACGATGCGGCCCATTGGCTCGTCGTTGGCAACGATGTCGAAGAATACTTTTGAGTTTGCCACGTGGTTTTACCTTCTTTCGAGTTTGGCGCGACTACTGCCGCGCAAGGGATACAGGGTTGCACAGAAACGCCATCGGGCGCTTCCGTGCGTCGTGAAAAAACGGATTAGCCGCTGCTGACCTCGACGGTGCTCAGGCCATTGCCCTGACGCCGCACCTGAATCTGCACCGGGATTCGCTCGTGCATTTCCTGCACGTGGGAGATCACCCCGACCTTGCGGCCCTGGGCCTGCAGCCCGTCGAGGGCGTCCATGGCCAGTTGCAGGGATTCGGGGTCGAGGCTGCCGAAGCCTTCATCGATGAACAGCGATTCAATCTTCAGCGTGCTGGAGGCCATGGACGCCAGGCCCAGCGCGAGGGCGAGGGACACCAGGAACGTTTCCCCGCCTGAAAGTGAGTGAACCGAGCGCAGTTCGTCGCCCATTTCGGTGTCCATGACCAGCAGGCCGAGCATGCTGCCGCCGCGTTTCAGGCGATAGCGACGCACCAGTTGCTTGAGCTGCGCGTTAGCGTGGTGCACCAGCAGATCAAGGTTGTAGGCCTGGGCGATCTTGCGGAACGTGTCGCCGGTGGCCGAGCCGATCAACGCGTTGAGCCGGCCCCAGCGCAGATATTCAGCATGCGCGTGGGCGATGCGCTCTTGCAGCTCGCTGCTGGCCTCGCGACGGCGGTTGTCTTCGCTGACCTGGGCGCGCAGGTCGGCGCACAGCTGATCCTGAACCACCGATTGCGCCTGCGCTTCGCTCAACGCGGTCAGTAAGTGCTCGGCGTCGCCGCTGTCGCTGTGCTGGGCCTCATGCTGCTGCAACTGCGCCGCGCGCTCTGCCAGCAGAACCCTGGCTTGCTCCAAGGCTTTTTCACTGGACTGCAATTGCTGACGCAACCCGCTGACATGGTCGTCGCTCAAGCCCAGCAACGCTTCAAGTGCAGCATCGTCGAGCTCGCTGTGGCTGCTGCGCCACTCGGCGATCTGCCGTTCCAGCTCTGCCACTTCCTGTTCAAGGGCCTGCAAGCGCTGCTGCTCGCCGTCCAGTTCTGCGGTCAGCTTGATCAGTTCGCTGCGCGCCGCTTGCAGTTCATGGGCGATGGCGGCCTGGGCCGCACGGGCCTGCTCGACCGCCTGTTCCAGGGCATGCTGCCAGCGCTCCGGTGACGCGTGTTCGCCGAGGGTCTGCGCCAGATGCTGTTGCACCGTCTGTTGCTGCTGCTGACGGGCATCGAGTTGCCCTTGCACCTTTTGATGTTCTGCCGCGCGATTTTGCTGGGCAACCTGCTCGCGCTCGAGCTTTTGCGCCCGCTCGCTGTGCTCCTGCTGCTCGGTCTTCTGTTGATCGAGCTGCTCGACACGGGCGGCGATGTCGTTGTCCAGCTGCATGAAGCTCTGGGTTGCGGACTCGCGCCACTGGCTGAGGCTTTCGGCAGGTAGCAGCGGCTCGAACTCCTGCAGCGCCGCTTCGAAATCCTGGTTGTCCACCGCGATGTGGCGTTGCTGATCGTCCAGCAGCTTCATCGCCTGCTGACTGGCCTCGCGGGCATCGAGCACTTGCTGCTGCAACGACTCGGCGTCCCGCTGCACTTTCAGCAGCCGGGTCTGGCGCTGCTCGGCGGTCTGGATGTCCTGAGCCAGTTGATGCAGACGTTCGCTCAGCCAGTCCCCGCGCAGGTGCTCGGGTTGCTCCAGCAAGCGCGGATGCAGCGGGTGAGCTTCCAGTTCAGGCGCCAGGGTTTGCAGCTGTTCAGCCAGTTGATCCTGTTGCGGTTTGGACTGCTTGAGCTGGTTATTGAGCTCGGCAACTTCGGCGCGCAGCTCGGCGAGCTTTTCGCTGAGCTGCCCAACGGTTTGCCGGGCGCGCGCTTCTTCACCATCGTCGTGGCCCGACAGCGCTTCGAGCAGTGCCTCGGACTGGTGATACGGATGTTCTTCGCTGCCGCATACGGGGCACGGTTGCTGGTCGACCAATTGCTCGCGCAGTTGCTCGACACTGGCGCTGCGGGCCAGGCGCTGGCGTTGCAGCAGTTCAACGGTGACCTTCAGCGCCTGCTCGGCGGCTTCGTGTTCGGCCTTGAGTTTCAGGCCCTGGGCGATGCCTTGGGCACGACGCTCGGTGGCCTGCTGCTGACGGGTTTGCACGTCGAGCAGGCGGCTGGCGACGTCCTGATGGCGCTGCCACAGACGTTCAAGTGAATTACTGGCGCTGTGCTGCTGGCGGTTGTCCTGCAGCAGTTGCCCCAGCCGTTCGATCTCGTGGCTGACCGCGTCGGCCTTGACCTCGGCGTCGTCGTACAGCGCCTGCAACGCGCTGCGGCGTTCGCCCAGGGTCTGTTCGGCGAGGGTGGCGTTTTTCTCCAGCTGCGGCAGCTCGGCACGGCCCTGAATCAGGCGCGCGCTGAGTTGCACGGTTTGTTGGAGGCGCGGCCGGTAGGCGCTCCACGACTGACTCAAGGTGGTCAGCGACGCGCTCTGCTCCAGTTGTTCGGCGATCAATTGCAAACGCGCTTCGACCTGGCGCTGCTGCTCGGCCAGTTGATCGAGGGTCGACTGACCCTCGGTGCTGGCTTGCTGCGCGGCACGTGCCTGCTCGCCGAGCTGTTGCAGCTCCTGATTCAGATGGTTGAGCTGGGCCTGCTGCTCGAACGCTTGACTCAGGGCCGGCCGGGCGTTGACGAGTTGTTCCTGCGCCTGCTGCAACGCGCCGTCGGCGGCGATGCGTTTGCTGTCCAGTTCGGCGATGCGCGAATCGAGCCCGGTTTGCCTGCGCTGATGGGCCTGAATCGCGGCGGTCAACGGCGCAAGCTGAGCCTGAAGCCTGGACCGCTGACCGAACAGATGCCGCTGCGGCGCCAGACGCTCCAACAACGCGAGCTGCTGACGATCGGCGCTGTGTGCGTCCCACGTCTGCTGGGCGCTGGCGAGCTGTTCGTTGGCCGCCTGGTGGCTGTCACGCAGGCGATTCAATTCCTTGAACCACTGCTGCTTGAGCTCCAGCTGGCGCAGTTGCCCCTGTTGCAGTTTCAGTTGCTGCTGGGCGTCGTTGAACCGCTGCTCAAGCTCGGCGCGCTGCGCAGGCTCCATCGGCGTCAGCGTGCCGGCCTGGGCCTGGAGGGTTTTCAGCGCTTCTTCGGCTTCCTTGCTTTTGCTGTAGGCGCGGCGGCCCAGCTGGCTGTAGATCGCGGTGTCGGTGAGCTTTTCCAGCAGCTCGCTGCGGTCTTTGTCGTCGGCCTTGAGGAAGGCGCTGAATTCGCTTTGCGCCAGCATCACCGCGCGGGTGAACTGCTCGAAGTTCAGCCCCAGGCGCGCTTCCAGCAGGGTCTTGTATTCGGTCTTGTTCTGGGTGCTGAGAATCTGCTCGCTGTCCAGATCGATCAGCGTCTGGCGGCTGGCCTGGAGTTTTTTCGTGGCGTTGTCCCGGGCGCGGTTGGCTTCCCAGCGCGCGCGATACCGGCGCTTGTCGATACCGACGAAATCCACCTCGGCGTAACCGCTGCCGGTGCCGCGACGCAGCAGGTTGCGCGGGTCGTTGGTGCTGATGTCGCCATCGATCTCCGGCACGCGGGACTGACCGATGTTGTTCAGCCGGGGAATCGCGCCGAACAGCGCCAGGCACAGGGCATCCAGCAGGGTGCTTTTGCCCGCGCCGGTGGGGCCGGTGATCGCGAACAGGCCGGCGCTGGCGAGGGGTTCGGCGGTAAAATCCAGCTCGAACGGGCCCGCCAGCGAGGCGAGGTTTTTCAGGCGAATGGCGAGAATCTTCATGGCTGTTCGCTCTCCAGCTGCACGTCCTGAAGCAGGGTCGCAAAGTCCTGCAGCGTCTGTTCGTCCACCTCACTGCCATAGCTGTCCTGCCACGCACGGCTGAACAGCTCCTGCGGGCTCAACTGGTCCAGCTCGATCAGGTCCTGATTGGCGTCTTCATCGCGACCGCCTTTGCCAGCGTATTCGGCGGCGATGCGCACCAGTCGCACGGCCTTGCCTTCCAGCGCGGCCTCTATCTGATTGCGCAGGTCCGGCTGAGGTTCGTCCAGGCGCACGCGGACTTCAAGCCACGGCTGACGGTCAACGTCGGCCAGCAGGTCGATGTCCGGAAGATCGCGTAGCTGCAGCAACAGCTCGGCCAGTGGCGCCGGGCCGACCCGTTGCAGGTTCACGGCGCGGGGAATCAGCAGGGGTTTCACGCTGACCAGCGTGTCACCGTCGCACTCGATTTCGAGGATCTGATGCTGATAGCCGATTTCCGAAAACGACAGCGGAATGGGCGATCCGCTGTAGCGAATGCGGTCTTCGCCGTTGATCCGCTGGGGTTTGTGCAGATGTCCGAGGGCGACGTAGGTGATGCTCTCGCCGAACAGGCTGGCGGGCAGGGCTTCGGCGTTGCCGATGATCAGGCTGCGTTCGGAGTCTTCCGACACCGAGCCGCCGGCCATGTGCGCGTGGCTGATGGCGATCAGCGCCTGGCCTTTCTTGCGCCGCTGGTTGGCCGCTGCGATGAGCATTTCATGGACCTGACCGATGCCACGCAGATAGTTGTCGCCCAACGCCGCACCGGTCACTTCGGAGGGACGCAGGAACGGCAGCGCCAGGCACCAGCCGAGGATTTTGCCCTTGGCGTTGCTCAGCGGCAGCAGCAGTCGGTCGACGTCCAGCACGCCATCGTCGAGCCAGAGCACCCGGCCCAGCGCGTGGGTGCGCAGGCGTCGCATCAATGGCGCGGGCAACTCGATACGCGAGCCCGAGTCGTGGTTGCCGGCGATCATGACGATGGTCAGCTGCGGGTTCTGCTCATGGGCGCTGACGATGAAGTCGTACAGGCGCTCCTGGGATTTGACCGGTGGATTGACCGTGTCAAAGATGTCGCCAGCAATCAGCAGGACATCCGGTTTGCGCTCGGCCAGACGGGCCAGCAGCCAGGTCAGAAAGCTGGCGTGTTCGAAATCTCGCTCCTGACCATGAAGGTTCTGGCCGAGGTGCCAGTCGGAGGTGTGGAACAGACGCATGGGGGTACCTTGGTTTAAATACGTTGCGCCGGCAGCGGCGTCCTCTGCAGGAGCGTGGCTTGTCCCGCGATCGACCGGGGACCGGTCGTAAAGTCGCTCATCGAGATGACCATGACACACCGCGCGGGCAGGTTCTGCTGCCGCTGCGCGCCAGATCGCGGGACAAGCCACGCTCCTACAGGGAGAAAGAGCAATTACATCATTTTGGATAAAGCGGCGGCAGGCTGTCGCCTCCGTTTGGGTCCTGGGGGTTCTCAATAGCGGGCAGCGCTTTGACCGCGCGCCAGAGGTCTTCGCCCAGCCACAGTTTTTCGGTCTCGCTGTACAGCGCGCCATTCAGGCCGTCCAGCGCATGGGACAGCGGCACGAAGCGCGCGGCCATGTCGGCCAGGGTTTCCGGCTGCTGACGGGCCCAGGCGTCCAGCGCCTGGCGGGTCGCGTGGGGGTCGTTGGCCAAGGAGGCGCGTTTCAGGTCGTCGAGCACTGTACGCGGACTTGGCCCCGTTTGCGCGACCCGGGCCAGCGCCGGTTGCCAGCGACCGCGCCACCACAGGCCGAAGCCCAGCAGCGTGGTGAAACTCAACAGCACCGTGCTCAACTGCCACGGCCAAACCGGCGGGCCGATCACCGTCACATTGCCGTTGTCGCTCACAGGCGTGTCCACGGCGAACGCCGGATTGAGGCTGACCTGCAAGGTGCGGGCGGGCAGGGCGCTGTGCTCCAGGTGATCTTCCTGGGTGTTCCACCAGACCAGATCGACAGCGGGAATCTCGATGGCGCCGGGACGGCTGGGGACCAGCGCTTCCCGCTCCTCGCGCACGCCGGTCAAACCGCGCTCACCAGGCTGATTGCTCAGTTGCGGCTGGTCGGGGTAACGCCGCAACGCACTGACGTCGGTGGCGGGCAGCGGCGGTAACTGAGCGCTGGACAAGCCTTCGGCCTTGAGCTGCAAGGTGCGCGTGAGGGAATCACCGACCTGGCTGTGGGCAGGTTCCGGGCTCCAGTTTTCACTGAGGCTGACGCTGCGCGCCGGCAGCCATGGCGTGTCGGCGGGGTAGTGCGCCGGTTGCGGCTTGACGTCGAGGGTCAGGGGCAGCGATGTCACGTGCATCAACCGGCCCGGCTTTGGCCCGCTGGCGATTGCGCCCGGCGCCATGGCGGCGGCCGCAGCGGCGTCGGTGGTGTCCTGAACCAGTGTGGCGCTGAAGGCCTGGGCCGGGATAGTCAGCTTACCGCTGTGCTGCGGATACAGCGCGTAGCGCATTTCGATCACGCCGTGGCGAATGCCGTTGATCTGCTTCTCGTACGTGCGCGTGTCGCCGAGCTTTTCGATGCGCGCATCCGGCACTTGCAGCGGGGTCAGGCTGCTGTCGTCGAACAGTGACACCGAATGGTAGATGCGCACGGTCAGCAGGACCTGCGCCTGAACATACACGCTGTCCTGATCGAGGCTCGCCTCCATGAACACCGGGGCAAGCTTCTGCTCCTGGCCCTGGGCGGCGGGGCCGACATCGACCACTTGCAGCACGATCGGCTGGCTGGTCATTTCGCCCAGCTTCAGCGACGGGATTTCGATCGAGCCGCTGTGGCGCGGCATCAGTGTGATCAGCCAGCGGGTCGTCGCATGGACGTTGCCTTCCAGGGTGGTCAGGCTGTTGAGCTGGCGGGTGTCGCGCACCTCGAAGTCGGCGTCCAGCGCGCTCATGTCCGGCCGGCCGAAGACGGTCGCGTCGTCGGTTTCAAGGGTCAATTCAACGGTTTCGCCGGTGTTGACGCGTGTGCGGTCGACGCTGGATTGCAGCGTGGAGCCCACACTGTCGGCCTGGGCCAACTGCGCCACTAGCGCGAACAGGCACCACATTCCTGCGATCAGCAACCTGTGCAGACGACTCATCGGGTCTTTTCCTGATGCTGCTGTTGTTCGTACCAGAATTTGCGCCGCAACAGTTCGCCGGGTTCGTCGGGGATCTGCCGCAGCCATTGTTCGAGCGCCTGTTTCTGCTCACCATCGATCTGTGCGTCGGCGGGTTTGCCCGAGGCACGGGCAGGCTCATCGCTGTCGGAGCCTGCACCGGAAGCCTGCTCGTCGGCGGCGCTTTGCTGTTCGCTGGCCGAGCGATCGGCATTGGCATCCGGCGGCGCCGACGGCGCGCTCGATGACGACTGTCCGGTGTTGCCTTCGCGGGCATTGTCGGCATTCTCGTCAGTCTTCGACTTCTCGTCAGCCTTTGTCTGATTCGACGCCTTGTTCTGCTCCAGGACTTGTTCCACCAGCGCCTTGTTGGCTGACGCTGCCGGGAAGTCCGGTTGACGCTCCAGCGCCTGTTCATAGGCGTCGATGGCGGCTTCCAGCTCACCGCTTCGGGCCAGTGCATTGCCGCGATTGTAATGGTCGGCGGCGCTGCTGCCCTGGGCAAAGCGCTGCACGGCGCCGGCATAGTCACCGGCCTGATACAGCGCGATGCCTTGCCACTGCGGGTTCTCGAAGTGCCGCGCGGCTTCGGCCGGGTGATGACGCTTGAGCAGGTGCTCGCCCTGTTGATCGGGGCGGCGCCACAGGTCGTCGAAACCGAAGGCATAGCTGGGCTGCGGCACGGCGATCAACAGCAACGGCAAACACAGCAGCCAACCGCGTCGCCCGGCGCAACCGGCCAGCAGCAGAAGCGGCAGCAGCAACCAGTAGCCCTGGTCGGCCCAGCGGTCGAGCCGTACTTTCTGACCCTCGCTGATCAGACTTTTGGGACCGTCGAGCAGGCCAAGGTCATTGAGGTCCTGGTTGTCCAGGCGCAACGAAGTGTAGCGACCGCTCATGCTGTCGGCGAAATCTTTGAGCACCGGCCCGTCCAGACGCGGCACAAGGATGCCGCCCTGAGCGTCTTTCAGAAAGCCGCCTTTTTCTTGGGTGACGGGCGCGCCTTCAGCGGTGCCGACGCCCAGCATCAAGAAAGGAGGGGCGTCGCGGCCGGTCATTGCGGCGCGAATGCCCTGACGCTCGGCGTCGCTGAGGGACGAACCTATCCACAGCAGCCGCCCCTGGCCGAGGTCACCCTGTTCCAGTAAATCCAGCGCCTTGCGCACGGCAAGGTCTGCACGCCGGCCGGCTTCGGGCATGATCGACGGCTTGATCGCATCCAGCAGGTTTTTGCTGGTCGCCAGATCGTCCGACAGCGGCACCAACGTGTGGGCGCTGCCGGCATACACGATGATCGCGGTCTGTGAATCGCTGCGCGCCTGCAACAGGTCGAGCACTTTGCGTCGCGCCTGTTCGAGGCGGGTCGGCGGGCTGTCGGCGGCGAGCATTTCCGGGGTCAGCTCCAGCATCACCACCAGTGGATCGACCGGCCGCTGGCTGTTCTGCTCGACGCGCTGCCAGCTCGGGCCGAGCAACGCCAGGACCGCCAGCCACCAGCCAAGACCCAACACCACCCATGGCAATTTGCTTTCCCGACCGCCGCCACCGCTGAGCAGGGCGGAATGAAAGGCGCTGGGAATAATCATCTGCCAGCGCCCGACGCGCTTCTGCCGATTCCATAACCGCCACAACAGCCAGCCGAGCGCCGGCAGCAGGAGCAGCCACCCAGGGCGTGACCAATGGGGCCAAAGACCGGAGAGGAATTCGATCATGGGCGCCTCGTCAGGCGCTTCAAACGTTGACGCCACTGCCTGCCCTGCACAAAGGTCGGCCGGCGCGCAAGAAAGCGGTAAACCGGGTTGTTCGGCCAGCGTTCCTGGACCACCAGCAACAGGCTCAGCAACAGGGCCATCGTCAGCGGTAGGTGATAAAGCGCCCGGGCCGGACGTGCCTGGGTCGGTTGCTGTGCGACCGGCTCCAGCCGATCCAGCGCCTTGCCGATGCCGGCCAGTTCGGCGCCGTTGCGCGCGCGGAAATATTGCCCACCGCTGACCGCGGCGATTTCCCGCAGCGCGGGCTCATCCAGATCGAGGCTGGGGTTGAGGCCGAGAATGCTGGTGGCGCCCTTGTCAGGATCGGCACCGATGCCGATCGGGTAGATTTTCACGCCTTCGCTGGCGGCCAGACGCGCAGCGGTTCGCGGGTCGATCTGACCCGCGTTGTTGGCACCGTCGGTGACCAGGATCAGCACGCGGCTCTGGGCCGGACGCTGGCGCAGACGCTTCAGTGCCAGGCCGATCGCGTCGCCGATGGCGGTGTTCTTGCCGGCAATGCCGATCCGCGCTTCGTCCAGCCAGACGCGCACGGTCTTGCGGTCGAAGGTCAGCGGCGCCTGCAGGTACGCCTGGCTGCCGAACAGGATCAGGCCGATGCGATCGCCCTGACGGTGCTCAAGAAAGTCGCCCAGCAACGTCTTCACCAGGGTCAGGCGGCTGACCTCGTCGTTTTTCCAGACCATGTCCGGGTAATCCATCGACCCCGACACGTCCACCGCGACGAGCAGATCGCGGCCGCTGGCGGCAACCGGCAACGGCTCGCCCAGCCATTGCGGGCGAGCGGCAGCAACCACCAACAGGAGCCAGACGGTCATGAACGGCAACTGACGCCGCCAGCCCGGTAAATGGGTTCGCGCACGGCGCCCGGCCAGTCCTTCCAGCTCCTGGATAAAGCTGACCTTCAGCGCCGCTTCGCCGCTGTCTGCGGCAGGCAGCACCAAGCGCATCACCCAGGGCAGCGGGAGGAGGGCGAAGAGCCACGGCCAGGCGAACTCAAACATGCTTGCGAATCCAGGTCTCGACCGACTGGGTCAGGCCGTTGATGGCCTTGTCGTCGAGTTTGCACTCCGGCTTGTAGGCGCCCTCGACGAGGATCATCCAGCGCGTCAGGCCGGCGGCCGGGCAGCGGTTGTCGAGAAACGCCAGCCATTTGCGGCCGTTGAGAGTATGGCTCTGGCTGTAGGGATAGTGATTGCGGCACAGACGTTTGAGCAGGCCGTTGATCTGTTGCAGCCAGGCGCCGGCCGGTGCGCCGTCGTAGGGTTTGGGCATCTGCGCGAGTTCGACCAGCGCGGCCTGGCGCAGCGGGTCCAATGGCTCGACGGTTTCGCTGCTGGCCTTTTTCGGCAGCAGCCTGCGCGCGCGCCACAGGCCGTAGCCCAGCGCCGGCAGCAGGATCAGCAGCAGCCACCAGCCCGGCGCGGGCGGCCAGAACCCGACCGGCTCCGGCAGGATCAGCGGTTGCAACTGGTCCAGCGCACTCATGGCTGTTTTACCGGGCGCTGGCCGTTGAGGTATTCGCGCAGTTGCTCGACCATTTCACGCTGGGTGCTCAACGGCATCATCAGCACACGCAGTTTCTGCGCCAGCAGTTCCCAGCGCGCCTGACGCGCCTCGCCTTGGGCACGGTAGCTCTGCCGCAAGTCGGCGTTCAGGGTGTCGAGCTCAAGATGCGCACCGCGATCGGCAAAGCGCAGCAGCCCGGCAGCAGGCAAAGCGTGATCCAGCGGATCGGACAGCGGCAGCAGCAACAGGTCGCAATGCCGTGACAGCAAGGCCAGTTGCTGTTCGGCCGAATCGGACAACGCGCGCTCGTCGCACAGAATGATTGCCAGACTGCCCGGACGCATCACCTCCCGTGCGCGCCGCAGGGCCACGCCGAAGGTGTCGCGGTCGGCAGCGGCTTCGGTGTGCAGCGACTGATTCACCCGCACCAGCCGGTTCAACAGTTGCAGCAGACTTTGTTTGCTGCGCCGCGGCTTGATCTCGTAATGCTCGTTGTCACCGAACACCAGCCCGCCGACCCGGTCGTTGTGGCCCAGCGCGGCCCAACCGACCAGCGCCGCGGCCTGGGCGGCGAGGACTGACTTGAACATGAGCCCGGACCCGAAAAACAGACGGCGGCTTTGCTCGACCATGATGAAAATCGGTCGCTCGCGTTCCTCGTGAAACAGTTTGGTGTGGGGCTCTTGGGTGCGGGCGGTGACGCGCCAGTCGATGGTCCGAACGTCGTCACCCGCCTGATACACCCTGACCTGATCGAAATCGACCCCACGCCCGCGCAGCTTGGAGTGGTGCAGACCGATCAGCGGGCTGCGCTGGCTGGGCGTGGAAAACAGCTGCACTTCCCGCACGCGATGACGCATTTCAATCAGCTCGGCGAGGCTGATGCGAATGCCCGGTTGGGAGATCAGGTAGGGTTGCATGGGGTCAGGCGACGGCCACGACGTCGAGAATGCGCTGGATCACGCGGTCTTGATCGATGCCCGCCGCTTCTGCTTCAAACGACAGAATGATGCGGTGACGCAGCACATCGAAGACCATCGCCTGGATGTCTTCCGGGCTGACGAAATCGCGCCCGGCCAGCCAGGCGTGGGCCCGGGCGCAGCGGTCCAGGGAAATCGAACCCCGGGGACTGGCGCCATAACCGATCCACTCGGCCAGCTCGGCATCGAACTTGGCCGGCGTACGAGTCGCCATCACCAGCTGCACCAGGTATTCCTCGACGGCATCGGCCATGTACAGGCCGAGGATTTCCTTGCGCGCCGCGAAAATCGCCTGCTGGCTGACCCGGCGCTCGGGCTTGGTCTCGCCATTGAGCGCTTCGCCCCGGGCCTGCTGGAGGATCTTGCGTTCGACGGTGGCGTCCGGGAAGCCGATCTTGACGTGCATCAGAAAACGATCGAGCTGCGCTTCGGGCAGCGGGTAAGTGCCTTCCTGCTCGATGGGGTTCTGCGTCGCCATCACCAGAAACAGCGGCGACAGGTCGTAGGTGCTGCGCCCGACACTGACCTGACGCTCGGCCATGGCCTCCAGCAAGGCAGATTGCACCTTGGCCGGCGCGCGGTTGATTTCGTCGGCGAGGACCAGGTTGTGGAAGATGGGGCCTTGCTGGAACACGAAGCTGCCGGTTTCCGGACGATAGATCTCGGTGCCGGTGATGTCGGCCGGGAGCAGGTCTGGGGTGAACTGGATGCGATGGAATTGTGCTTCGATGCCTTCAGCCAGCTCTTTGATCGCCTTGGTCTTCGCCAGACCCGGCGCGCCTTCGACCAGCATGTGGCCGTCGGCCAGCAGCGCGATCAGCAAGCGCTCAACCAGTTTCTCCTGCCCGAGAATCTGGGTGGAGAGAAAGGTCCGCAGCGCGATCAACGCTTCACGATGTTCCATCGATGACAGTTCCTGGCAGGAGAGGCAGCAGCGCCAGGTGGCGCCGAAGCTGGGGGCGTTACTTTAATCCATCGCAGGGGCGCCGACTAATCGGCCGGCGGGTTTTTTCGGCTTTTCAGCAAACGACTGGGCAAAAACAAGAACTGTCTTACATTTGCGTCAATTGGCGCCCGGTGCCGACGGGGGCTCAGTTGATCTGGCTGACGTACGACCCGACACCGTTGAGGATGATCCGCAGCGTAGCGTCCAGCTCGGCCAATTCATTGGCGGGGGTGCTGTGGGTGATCTCATACGAGGTATCGCCGCCCAGGGGTTTGGCGTCGGCGGCGTCGATTTCGACCAGCAGCCGGGTGGCGCTCAGGGTGACGGTGATGTTGTCTTCGACGTGAATGGTGTCGTCACGAAACGTGATATCGACCTCATCCTCATCGGGAAAACGCGCGAGTAAAAACAGATCCCCGGTGCTGCTGCCATGGCAACACGCCAGCGCCATATCATCTTCCTCCTCGTCGCATGGGTTATAGATGAAGCTGTCGGTGGTCATGTGCATGGTGGCGATTCCTGTGGCGTGGTTCAGGGCAGGGTGGGATTTTGCCAGTCCTGCGGGAGATTTGCTGAAGATTGCGGTTGGCGATGGGCCGAGTGGTTGGGCGGCGCCTGATCCGACGCTTTCGCCAGCAAGCCGGCTCCTACAGGGTAATGCCGCACAACCCGGCCTCTTCCCGGCTGAAGCCGGTCCTACGAAGGCATCGCGTGCATCGAGTGGGAACGATCAACCGCGAAATTGATGGCGACCAAACTGGCCTCTTCCCGGCTAAAGCCAGTCCCACTAAAAAAGCACCGCGTACTTCCAGTGGGATTGACTCTGACCGTAGGACCGGCTTCAGCCGGGAAGCTTTTGCTTTTGATCTTCATACACAAAAAGTCCAGGCACCGCCAAACGCGACTTTGGTGCAGGCTGAACGCAGGTTTCGTGCAGTGGGCCGAGCCGCATGGATGCGGCGAGAGCTGCCCCCCGCCATGGATGGCGGATGGCAGCGGGCCCACGGAGCGAGACCGGAGTGAAGGAACCCGACGAAGTCGGGCCCAACCGAGAGCAGGCACCCTTGGTTACTTGGGGTGCTTTTCCAAGTAACTCGCCGAAGGCGAAACGTCTGCTGTTAGGCAGATCACACGCTTGGTGTCAGCCGAATACGATGTCGGATGTGCCGACGCATTCGCGGGCAAGCGCGCTCCTACAAATTAAGCCAGCACGTCATTTGCAACCCGATGTCCGAATATGTCGCAGCATCGCAAGCAGATTCAGGGCACCACTCGTTAAGCTGCACCCTAGCCGAACAAATGTGACGGCACACACACCAAAAGCGTTAGTAATTCACGCAGTGCGAATCGCATTGCCCCCTGTCACGTTATGCTGACTATCATCGACCAGACGCAAACGTGACAAACGAACAAGCTCCACCCGACACACGCATCTCTCCTATATAAAAGCTCAAGCCAATCGGAGTACCACAGATGGCGTTCTTCACCGCAGCCAGCAAGTCCGACTTCCAGCACCAACTGCGAGCGGCACTGGCTCAGCACATCAGCGAACAGGCACTGCCACAAGTGGCGCTGTTCGCCGACCAGTTCTTCGGCATCATCTCCCTCGACGAACTCACCCAGCGCAGACTCTCTGACCTGGCCGGTTGCACCCTGTCGGCCTGGCGCCTGCTCGAACGCTTCGAGCACGGCACGCCCCAGGTCCGCGTCTACAACCCCGATTACGAACGTCACGGCTGGCAGTCCACCCACACCGCCGTCGAAGTGCTGCACCACGACCTGCCGTTCCTGGTCGACTCGGTGCGTACCGAACTGAACCGCCGCGGCTACAGCATCCACACGCTGCAGACCACCGTGCTCAGCGTACGCCGTGATGCGAAAGGCCAGCTGCTCGAACTGCTGCCAAAAGGCACCAGCGGCGACGACGTCCTGCAAGAATCGTTGATGTACCTGGAGATCGACCGTTGCGCCAATGCCGCGGAGCTGAACGTGCTCGCCCGCGAACTGGAGCAGGTGCTGGGTGAAGTCCGCGTCGCGGTGGAAGACTTCGAGCCGATGAAAGCCAAGCTCCACGAGCTGCTGGCCGGCATCGACGCCACGGCGTACGACATCGACCCCGAGGAGAAATCCGAGGTCAAGGTGTTCCTCGAATGGTTGGTCAACAACCACTTCACCTTCCTGGGCTATGAAGAATTCACCGTCAGCAACGAAGGCGAGGGCGGTCAGCTCAATTACGACCCATCGTCCTTCCTCGGCCTGACCAAACTGCTGCGCGCAGGGCTCACCGCCGACGACCTGCACATCGAAGGCTATGCAGTGAACTACCTGCAGGAGCCTACCCTGCTGTCGTTCGCCAAGGCCGCACACCCGAGCCGCGTGCATCGCCCGGCCTACCCGGACTACGTGTCGATCCGCCAGATCGACGCCGACGGCAAGGTCATCAAGGAATCGCGCTTCATGGGCCTGTACACCTCGTCGGTGTATGGCGAAAGCGTGCGCGCCATCCCGTACATCCGCCGCAAGGTCGCCGAAGTCGAGCGCCGTTCCGGGTTCGATGCCAAGGCGCACCTGGGCAAGGAACTGGCGCAAGTGGTCGAAGTGCTGCCGCGCGATGACCTGTTCCAGACCCCGGTGGACGAGCTGTTCACCACGGTGATGTCGATCGTGCAGATCCAGGAGCGCAACAAGATCCGCGTGTTCCTGCGCAAAGACCCGTACGGCCGTTTCTGCTACTGCCTGGCCTACGTGCCGCGCGACGTCTATTCCACCGAAGTCCGTCAGAAAATCCAGCAAGTGCTGATGGATCGTCTGAAAGCCACCGATTGCGAGTTCTGGACCTTCTTCTCCGAGTCGGTGCTGGCGCGCGTGCAGCTGATCCTGCGTGTGGACCCGAAAGTCACCCTCGACATCGACCCGCAGCAACTGGAAAACGAAGTCATCCAGGCCTGCCGTTCGTGGAAAGACGACTACGCCAGTCTGGTCATCGAAAGCTTCGGCGAAGCCCAGGGCACCAATGTCCTGGCCGACTTCCCGAAAGGTTTCCCGGCGGGCTATCGCGAGCGTTTCGCCGCGCACTCCGCCGTGGTCGACATGCAGCACGTGCTGAGCCTGTCCGAAGCCAATCCGCTGGTGATGAGCTTCTACCAGCCGCTGTCGGGCGATAAAGCGCAGCTGCACTGCAAGCTGTACCACGCTGACACGCCGCTGGCGCTGTCCGACGTCCTGCCGATTCTGGAAAACCTGGGCCTGCGTGTGCTCGGTGAATTCCCGTATCGCCTGCGCCACACCAATGGCCGCGAGTTCTGGATTCATGACTTCGCGTTCACCTATGGCGAAGGTCTGAAACTGGACCTGCAACAGCTCAACGACACGCTGCAGGACGCCTTCGTCCACATCGTGCGTGGCGAGGCCGAGAACGACGCCTTCAACCGTCTGGTGCTGACGGCCGGTTTGCCGTGGCGCGACGTGGCGCTGCTGCGTGCCTACGCGCGGTACCTGAAGCAGATCCGTCTGGGCTTTGACCTGGGTTACATCGCCAGCACGCTCAACAACCACGCCGACATCGCCCGCGAGCTGACGCGTCTGTTCAAAACCCGCTTCTACCTGGCGCGCAAGCTGAGCGGCGGCGACCTCGACGACATGCAGCAGCGTCTGGAGCAGGCGATTCTGACCGCGCTGGACGGCGTGCAAGTGCTCAACGAAGACCGCATCCTGCGTCGCTACCTTGACCTGATCAAGGCGACCATGCGCACCAACTTCTACCAGACCGACGCCAACGGCCAGAGCAAGAGCTACTTCAGCTTCAAGTTCAACCCGCGCCTGATCCCCGAGCTGCCAAAGCCGGTACCGAAGTTCGAGATCTTCGTCTACTCGCCGCGCGTCGAAGGCGTGCACCTGCGCTTCGGCAACGTAGCCCGTGGCGGCCTGCGCTGGTCCGACCGTGAAGAAGACTTCCGCACCGAAGTGCTGGGTCTGGTCAAAGCCCAGCAAGTGAAGAACTCGGTCATCGTGCCGGTCGGCGCCAAGGGCGGCTTCCTGCCCCGTCGTCTGCCGACCACCGGGACCCGCGACGAGATTCAGGCCGAAGCGATCGCCTGCTACCGCATCTTCATCTCCGGTTTGCTGGACATCACCGACAACCTGAAAGAAGGCGCGCTGGTGCCGCCGACCAACGTCGTGCGCCACGACGACGATGACCCGTACCTGGTTGTCGCTGCCGACAAAGGCACCGCAACCTTCTCCGACATCGCCAACGGCATCGCCATCGACTACGGTTTCTGGCTCGGCGACGCCTTCGCTTCCGGCGGCTCGGCGGGTTACGACCACAAGAAAATGGGCATCACCGCCAAGGGCGCGTGGGTCGGCGTGCAGCGCCATTTCCGCGAACGCGGCATCAACGTGCAGCAGGACAGCATCAGCGTGATCGGCGTCGGCGACATGGCCGGTGACGTGTTCGGCAACGGCTTGTTGATGTCCGACACGCTGCAACTGGTCGCGGCCTTCAACCACCTGCACATCTTCATCGACCCGAATCCGGATCCGGCCAGCAGCTTCGTCGAGCGTCAGCGTCTGTTCGACCTGCCGCGTTCGGCGTGGACCGATTACGACACCAGCCTGATGTCCGAAGGCGGCGGTATCTTCCCGCGCAGCGCGAAAAGCATCGCGATCACCCCGCAAATGAAAGCGCGTTTCGACATCACCGCTGACAAGCTGACCCCGACCGAGCTGATGCACGCGCTGCTCAAGGCGCCCGTGGATCTGCTGTGGAACGGCGGCATCGGCACCTACGTCAAGGCCAGCACCGAAACCCACGCGGACGTGGGCGACAAGGCCAACGACGCACTGCGCGTCAACGGCAATCAGCTGCGCTGCAAAGTGGTGGGCGAGGGCGGCAACCTCGGCATGACCCAACTGGGCCGTGTCGAATTCGGCCTGATGGGCGGCGCGACCAACACCGACTTCATCGACAACGCCGGTGGTGTGGACTGCTCCGACCACGAAGTAAACATCAAGATCCTGCTGAACGAAGTGGTCCAGGCCGGCGACATGACCGAGAAGCAGCGCAACCTGCTGCTCGAAAGCATGACCGACGAAGTGGGCAACCTCGTCCTTGGCAACAACTACAAGCAGACCCAGGCCCTGTCCCTGGCGGAGCGCCGTGCCTACGAGCGCATCGCCGAGTACAAGCGCCTGATGAGCGACCTGGAAGCGCGCGGCAAGCTGGATCGCGCCATCGAGTTCCTGCCGGCGGAAGATCAACTGGCCGAGCGCATCGCCGAGAAGAAGGGCCTGACCCGGGCCGAGCTGTCGGTGCTGATTTCCTACAGCAAGATCGACCTCAAGGAAGCGCTGCTGGAATCCCGCGTTCCGGATGACGACTACCTGGCGCGCGACATGGAAACGGCGTTCCCGCCGTCACTGGGCGCGAAGTTCTCCGAGTCGATGCGTCGTCACCGTCTGAAGCGCGAAATCGTCAGCACGCAGATCGCCAACGATCTGGTTAACCACATGGGCATCACGTTCGTGCAGCGACTCAAAGAGTCGACCGGCATGACTGCGGCCAACGTGGCCGGTGCTTACGTGATCGTGCGTGACATTTTCCATCTCCCCCACTGGTTCCGTCAGATCGAGGCGCTGGACTACAAGGTCCCGGCCGAGATTCAGCTGGCGTTGATGGATGAGCTGATGCGTCTGGGCCGTCGCGCGACGCGCTGGTTCTTGCGCAGCCGTCGCAACGAACTGGACGCGGGGCGTGATGTGGCGCACTTCGGTCCGCACATTGCGGCGCTGGGTCTGAAGCTGGACGAGTTGCTGGAAGGCCCGACCCGTGAGGTCTGGCAGACGCGTTATCAGGAGTACGTTGCGGCCGGCGTGCCGGAGTTGCTGGCGCGGATGGTGGCGGGTACGAGTCACCTGTACACGCTGTTGCCGATCATCGAGGCGTCGGATGTGACCGGTCAGAATGCAGCGGACGTGGCGAAGGTGTACTTCGCGGTGGGCAGTTCGCTGGATGTGACGTGGTATCTGCAGCAGATCAGTGCGTTGCCGGTGGAGAACAATTGGCAGGCGCTGGCCCGTGAGGCGTTCCGCGATGATATCGATTGGCAGCAGCGGGCGATTACGGTGTCGGTGTTGCAGATGGCGAATGGTCCTGCGGATGTTGAGGAGCGTTTGAATCTGTGGCTGGAGCAGCATGTGTCGATGGTCGAGCGCTGGCGCGCGATGTTGGTGGAGTTGCGTGCGGCGAGTGGCAATGATTATGCGATGTATGCGGTCGCTAACCGTGAGTTGCTGGATCTGGCGATGAGTGGGCAGACAGCTGTGGTTTGATGGTTTAGTCGGCTGTAAAGCGAAGCCCCGCGTTGAGAGACGCGGGGCTTTTTGTTTTGTTGTTTTTAAGGTCAAGAGCGTCTGCCTGGGGGCAGACTGTTTCGCCTTCGGCGACTTACTTTTGAAAAGCACCAAAAGTAAGCAAAAGTGCCTGCTCCTGGTTGGGCCCTTCGTTCCTCAGGGTTCCTTCACTCCGGTCCCGCTCCGTGGGCCCGCGCCGAACGGACATCCATGTCCTGACGGCGCTCTCGCCGCATCCATGCGGCTCGACCCACTCCGCGAGACCTGCGTTCAGCCTGCACCCAAGTCGCGATTGGCGGTGACTGGACTTTTTGTGTAGGGAGATCAAGATCAAAAGCGCGTTTAGGCAGATCAACAGCTTCCCGGCTGAAGCCGGTCCTACGGTCGAGGTCGTCGCCAGTGTCATTGGATGCACGCCATACCCTGGTAGGACCGGCTTTAGCCGGGAAGGGGCTGGTCTGGGCACCAACAATCTTGCGGTTCAACGCTTGATCGTTCCCACGCTCCGCGTGGGCATGCATCCCGCGACGCTCCGCGTCACTTCGCGTACGACCTGCAAAGTGCTTTCGCCGCGTGACGCGGAGCATCCGGGGCGGCATTAACGCTCCGCCCGCCGTTTCACTGGCTGTATGCATCCCCCTGTAGGAGCCGGCTTGCTGGCGAACGCAGTGGGTCTGTTGTGAAGATGTCGACAGACTGACTGTTTTCGCCAGCAAGCCGGCTCCTACGAGGTCGGCGTTGCGCCCTTATTCAACCGCGCCATGCTGATGGCGTCGACGAGGACGCCGTCGCGTATGGCGTAGTCGCGCAGGCGGCCTTCGGTTTCGAAGCCGAATTTGCGGTAGAGCGCCAAAGCGGCTTCGTTGTCGGCAAACACGGTCAGTTCAACCCGGTGCAGGTTCATCCAGTTGTCTGCGACTTCCAGAACGGCGGCCATGAGTCGCGACCCCACCCCTTTTCCCTGCCACCCCGCCGCCACGCCCATGCCGATGGCGCCAACGTGGCGCTGGCGAATGCGCGCGTATTGCTCCAGCCCAATGTTGCCGATCACCTGACCCTGATGCAAAGCGACCAGCTTTAATGAGCGTTCATCCGCTCCTGCCAGCCGTTTACGCCAAACATCGGCCGACTGATACGGCATCTGAAGCACCTGACGGCACACCGCGGGGTCGTTATACAACGCCGTGACACCCTCGATATGGGCCTCGGTAAAACGATGGATCACCACCTGATCAACAGCAACATTCACTGGATTCATCCTTTGAAAACAGAAAGAGGGGACAGTCTAAGCGGCTGATTGCGGACCTGGCTACGGCGACGCAGAGCGTCACGGTATACGGGCCCACGCAGAGCGTGGGAACGATCAGGTCACGATCAGCCGCAAGCCCAATGATCGAGTGCAGAGCTCGCCAGCGAACGGGGGTGTCAGAGGATTGAAATGCAGTCGACCCACCGCGTTCGCGGGCAAGCGCGCTCCTACAAAGGAATTCATTCAGCCAGCGACACCGCGTTACGTCCGTAGGACCGGCTTTAGCCGGGAAGCCTTTGACCTGCTGCCCTTGATCTGCTTGTGAACTGCCTTTGATCTTCATACGCAGAAAGTCCAGTCACCGCCAAGCGCGACTTGGGTGCAGGCCGAACGCAGACGACGCGGAGTGGGCCGAGCCGCAGGGATGCGGCGAGAGCGCCGTCAGGACATGGATGTCCGTTCGGCGCGGGCCCACGGAGCGTCGTCGGAGTGAGGGAACCCCGAGGAACGAGGGGCCAAACCAGGAGCAAGCACCCTTGGTTACTTGGGGTGCTTTTCCAAGTAACTCGCCGAAGGCGAAACCGTTGGCCGTTAGGCCAACTCCAGCGCCACCACAAAAATTCGCATAAACCCCAAATACCCGCGCCAGCAAAAAAAACCCATAAAAAAACCCCGCCGAAGCGGGGTTCTCTCAACACGGTCTCAGCTATTAAGCCTGAACCACCGGGATATTAGCGTTCGCTGCAGCCTCACGGAATTCCGCGATCTGATCGAAGCTCAAGTAACGGTAAACATCGGCAGCCATGCTGTCGATCTTGCCCGCGTACTCCATATACTCCTCGACCGTCGGCAGACGACCCAGAATCGACGCCACAGACGCCAACTCAGCCGACGCCAGATACACGTTCGCTCCATCACCCAAACGGTTCGGGAAGTTACGGGTCGACGTCGATACTACGGTCGAATTCGGCTCTACACGTGCCTGGTTACCCATGCACAGCGAGCAGCCCGGCATTTCCATGCGCGCGCCAGCCTTGCCGTAGATCCCGTAGTAGCCTTCCTCGGTCAGTTGATGAGCATCCATCTTGGTCGGCGGCGACAGCCACAGACGCGTAGGAAGCTGACCCTTGACCTGATCCAGCAACTTGCCCGCAGCGCGGAAGTGACCGATGTTGGTCATGCACGAACCGATGAACACTTCGTCGATCTTCTCGCCAGCAACGCTGGACAGCAGACGGGCGTCGTCCGGATCGTTCGGCGCGCAGAGCACAGGCTCTTTGATGTCGGCCAGGTCGATCTCGATGATCTCTTCGTACTCGGCATCAGCGTCCGCAACCATGAGTTCCGGATTGGCCACCCAGGCTTCCATCGCTTGAGCACGACGCTCCAGGGTGCGCGGATCGCCGTAACCCTGTTCGATCATCCAGCGCAGCAGGGTGATGTTCGAGTTCAGGTATTCGGTGATCGATTCTTTCGACAGCTTGATCGTGCAACCTGCGGCAGAACGTTCGGCCGAGGCGTCGGACAGTTCGAATGCCTGCTCGATGCTCAGGTTGTCCAGGCCTTCAATTTCCAGGATGCGGCCGGAGAAGGCGTTTTTCTTGCCTTTCTTCTCGACGGTCAGCAAACCCTTCTGGATCGCAAAGTAAGGAATCGCGTGAACCAGGTCGCGCAGGGTGATGCCCGGTTGCATCTCGCCCTTGAAGCGGACCAGGATCGACTCAGGCATATCCAGTGGCATCACGCCAGTGGCCGCTGCAAACGCAACCAGACCAGAACCGGCCGGGAACGAAATCCCCATCGGGAAACGGGTGTGGGAGTCACCACCGGTACCGACGGTGTCCGGCAGCAGCATGCGGTTCAGCCAGCTGTGGATGATGCCATCGCCCGGACGCAGGGAAACGCCGCCGCGGGTCATGATGAAGTCAGGCAGCGTGTGGTGCGTGGTCACGTCGATCGGCTTTGGATACGCCGCGGTGTGGCAGAACGACTGCATCACCAGATCGGTGGAGAAGCCCAGGCACGCCAGGTCTTTCAGTTCATCACGGGTCATTGGACCGGTGGTGTCCTGAGAACCGACGGTGGTCATCTTCGGTTCACAGTAGGTGCCAGGACGCACACCTTTGCCTTCCGGCAGACCGCAGGCCTTGCCCACCATCTTCTGCGCCAGGGTGAAACCTTTGCCGGTGTCGACAGGGGCTTCAGGCAGCTTGAACAGGTCGGTCGGGCCAAGACCCAATTCAGCGCGCGCCTTGTCGGTCAGGCCACGGCCGATGATCAGCGGGATACGACCGCCAGCACGGACTTCGTCCAGCAGCACAGGGGTCTTCAGTTCGAAGGTGGTGATGACTTCTTCGCTGTCGTGCTTGCAGACTTTGCCTGCGTACGGGTAGACGTCGATCACGTCGCCCATGTTGATGTTCGAGACATCGAATTCGATTGGCAGGGCGCCGGCATCTTCCATCGTGTTGTAGAAGATCGGGGCAATTTTGGTGCCGAAGCAGAAACCGCCCGCGCGCTTGTTCGGTACGTTCGGGACGTCGTCGCCGAAGAACCACAGCACCGAGTTGGTTGCCGACTTGCGCGAAGAACCGGTACCGACCACGTCGCCGACGTAAGCGATAGGGAAGCCCTGGCCGCGCATTTCTTCGATCTGTTTCATCGGGCCGATGGAGCCCTGAACGTCAGGCACGATGCCTTCCCGGGCCATCTTCAACATGGCGAGGGCGTGCAGCGGGATGTCCGGACGCGACCATGCATCAGGTGCAGGCGACAAGTCGTCGGTGTTGGTTTCGCCGGTGACCTTGAAGACGCGCAGGCTGATCTTCTCGGCCAGGGTCGGACGCTTGCGGAACCACTCGCCGTCAGCCCAGGACTGCAGAACGCCTTGGGCGATTGCATTACCGTTTTTGGCTTTTTCAGCGACGTCGTGGAACGCGTCGAACATCAGCAGGGTGTGCTTGAGTTGGTCGGCAGCGACCTGACCCAATGCAGCGTCGTCCAGCAGTTCGACCATGGTCACGATGTTGTAACCGCCCTGCATGGTGCCGAGCAGCTCTACAGCGTGTTTGCGGTCCAGCAGAGGGGAGGTGACTTCGCCCTTGGCCAGAGCGGACAGGAAACCGGCTTTGACGTAGGCAGCTTCGTCAACGCCAGGTGGAACGCGATTGGTGATCAGATCAAGCAGAAAAGCTTCTTCGCCAGCCGGTGGGTTTTTCAGCAGCTCGACCAGGCCTGCGGTTTGTTCGGCGTTAAGCGGCTGGGGCACGATACCCAGGGCGGCACGCTCTTCGATGTGTTTACGGTAGGCTTCAAGCACAGTATTACCCTCATCAGTGGTCCCAAATGGGTGTCCGGGACGCTCATCCAGAGAAGGTCCGCATCGGCGCGCTCGAACTTTTTAAAGTTTCTTGGCAGGAAGCTGACGATCTCCAACAGAAGCTGTTTTCAAAGTTTTACGCCTGCATCGAACGGTTTGAGAGGGGAACGCAGGGCGAACCTGCGTTAAACCGGACTGCGGGGTTGGGCTCTCTACGAGGGTAAAAGGCCCTGACTGTGCTCGTGACGCTTTGAAAACAGCTTCCAACGGACATTGGCGCCTTAAAAGGCCCGGTGATTCTACGGTAAAAAACCGCTGAAGGTAAGTTAGCCCCTACAGGTTGAAGGGTGTACCTCGTTAGACAAAGGGCTAACATGCCGGCTTGTTTCGTTTGCCGTCGTGTTGCCTTGCCATGCCCAATCAAATCATCAAGACGCCCTGCGTGGGCCTGTGCTCCACCGTCTACGGGGACCTCGTGTGCCGGGGATGCAAGCGCTTCCACCACGAAGTGATTCACTGGAACGGCTACGACGAGGATGCAAAGCGCGCGGTCTGGCTGCGCCTGGAACAGCTCCTGGTGCAGGTGATGGCGGGGAAGGTCGAGGTATTCGATCGGGCAAAGCTGCGGTCGCAACTGGAGCAACGCAAAATCCGTTTCGTCCCGCATCAGTCCGAATATTGCTGGGCGTACCAGTTGATTGCCCGGGGCGCGCGGGTGATCAACCAGCTGGACGCCTACGGCATGGTGCTGCTGCCGGAATTTCGCGACTGGTCGCTGCCTGAGCTGCGCGATGCCATTGATCGGGAATTCTTCCTGCTCTCCGAAGCGCACTACGAGCGTTACATTGCGCCGGGCTTCCTCAAGGATGCGATGGGCGCGGTCTGACAGCGGCGTGACACTCACGCTCGTGCGGTGATTACAGCGCTTTTCATCTGCGCAGGCTGGCTCTGCCCGTCAGGCTCCGTATAATGCTGCGCCTTGCCCAGCCAGCCATCCGTGAACCCATGCAGATTTATCCAGAAATCGACGCCTTCCTGCTTTGCCCCACGCCCGACAGTTGGGTTCAGGCCGCCTTGCAGAATCTGGATATCCTGCTGATCGATCACGCCAACAATGAAAAGAAGGCCGCCGGTGCGGCATTTCAGTTCATGTTCCAGTACAACGACAAGTTCGATCTGCTGGCCAAGATGTCGCGGCTGGCCCGCGAAGAGCTGCGTCACTTCGAACAGGTGATCGGCATCATCAAGAAGCGCAACATTCCGATGGCCAATATCAGTTCGGCGCGCTATGCCGGGTCGTTGCGCAAACTCGTTCGCACCCACAACCCCTATCGCCTGACCGACGCGCTGGTCGTCGGCGCCATCGTTGAAGCGCGCTCCTGCGAACGCTTCGCTGCGCTGGTGCCGCATCTGGACGAAGACCTGTCGAAGTTCTACGCCAGCCTGCTCAAGTCCGAAGCCCGGCATTTTCAGGATTACCTGAAGCTCGCCTACACCTACGGCACCGAGGCGGACGTCGACGCCAAGATCGAAGAAATTCGCCTGGCCGAGCGCGAGCTGATCCTGAGCCCGGACGAAGACTTCCGTTTTCACAGTGGTGTGCCGGCGGTTTAAACGCCCTCTCTGACGAGCCCAGACTGTAGGAGCCGGCTTGCTGGCGAACCGGGTCTGCCATCCAATAGATCAGCGACTGGCAGATCTCATTCGCCAGCAAGCCGGCTCCTACAGTCGGGGCGCCCGCATTTTCATCAACATACTCTGAGATCCGATCTTTGCTCGGCGAACCACGTTCGTCCGATTTCGTGCACCTTAAATATTGTTTCATTGTGTGTTTACTGCCTAGGCAGTAAGATCCGCTCCATTCACTGCCTAAGCAGATAATGGGTGGCTATCAATGGCACATTTCACTCCTGAAAACTTTCACGACAGTCTGCTGGGCATGTTGCTGGGCCGGACTGAGCAGCTGAAAAACCGCATCCTCGACCGGCATCTCGAGCCCCACGGCGTCACCGCTCAGCAATTCAAGGTGCTGGTGATGATCGCGCGTTTTTGCGCCGAGACCCCGGCTGATATTTGCCGCATGTTGAACCTCGACAGTGGTTCGATGACCCGCATGCTCGACCGTCTGGAGCAGAAAAGTCTGCTGTCCCGCGCGCGTTCTGAATCCGATCGACGCCAGGTGCAACTGGTGCTGACCGAAGAAGGCAAAGCGCTCTCCGACCTGCTGCCGGAAATCGGCGCACACGCGATGAACGAGATGGTGGGCGTGCTGGAAGACAGCGAGCTGCTGGCGCTGGAAAAAATCCTGACGAAAATTCTGGTTGCCTCGGGCGACCCCATCACGATTGCCCGGATCGCCGAACAATGAGCACTCACCTTCAGCGGGGCTCGACCCTGCGCACGTCCCTGAGCCTGATAGTTGTGGCACTGGTGCTGGCCGGTTGCGCCAGTTCCAAAGGCCTGAAAACCGAAGCCGTCGGCATTGATGCCAACAGTCTGCAGAGTGCGCAAAGCCTCAACGGCATCACCCTGTCGCCGGCGGCGTGGCCGAAGCGCGACTGGTGGACCCGCCTGGGCGATCCGCAACTTAATAACCTGATCACCGAAGCACTGCGCGACAGCCCGGACATGCAGATTGCTGCAGCCCGCACCCATCAGGCCACTGCGCAGGCGTATGCCGCCGACGCCGAACGCATGCCGACCGTGGATGCCGACGCCAGCATCAGCCGTTCGCGCCTGGCCCGTGACCAGGACCCGACCGGGGCAGGCGGGCGCTACAGCACCTTGCGCAGCCTGAGCGCTGGCTTCAATTACAACTTCGACCTGTGGGGCGGCCAGCGGGCTGCCTGGGAAGCAGCATTGGGCCAGGCCCGTGCCAGCGAAGTCGATCAGCAAGCGGCGCAGCTGACCCTGGCTGCCGACGTCGCCCGTGCCTACAGCGACCTGGGCCAGGCCTACATCGTCCGCGATCTGGCGGCCGAAGACCTCAAACGCACAAGTCAATTGCTGGACCTCGGGTCGCGGCGCTTCAAATCGGGCATCGACAGCGAGTACCAGTACGAGCAGACCCAGAGCCTGGAAGCCAACTCTCGCGAGTCGTTGGCAGATGCGGAAAAAAGCCTGCGCAGCGCGAAAATCCAGCTGGCCGTCCTGATGGGCAAAGGCCCGGACCGTGGCGAACAGCTGAGCCGGCCGGCGGTGCTGCAACCTGCTGTCGTGGCCCTGCCTTCGGTGGTGCCCGCCGAGTTGCTGGGCCGCCGCCCGGATCTGGTCGCAGCGCGCTGGCGGGTTGAAGCGGCGAGCAAAAACATCGACGTCAGCAAGACCAACTTCTACCCGAACCTCAACCTGAGTGCGTCGGCAGGGGTGGAGTCGCTGTTGGGGGACGCGATGTTCGGCTCGGCCAGTCGCTTCTTCAACGTGGCGCCGACGGTGTCGCTGCCGATTTTCGACGGTGGCCGTCGCCGTGCCGACCTTGATGCGCGGGACGCCGACTACGACCTTGCCGTGGCGCAGTACAACAAGACGCTGGTCCGGGCGCTGGGCGATGTCAGCGATGGCATCGGCCAGCTGCGCGACATCCGCCGCCAGATCGAGGCGCGCCAGCAGGCGACCGACGTGATTCAGAAATCCTACGACACCGTCGTTCAGCGCTACTCCTCGGGCATCGGCAACTACCTGGACGTGCTGAGCGTCGAGCAACAACTGCTGCAATCGCAACGCCAACAGGCTGATCTCAACGCGGAACGAATCGATCTTTCGATCCAGTTGATGCAGGCCCTCGGGGGAGGCTTCGAAGAAAGCAAGTCCGGCGACAACGCCGCCCCGGTCGTCCCGTCAACTGCTTCGCTACATTAAGGTAATCGTCATGGCCACTGCCACTACCGACAACAACGCTGCAAACGAACAAAAGGACGTCAATGCATCGGCGTCTGACAAGGCCGCTGACAAATCAGCTGACAAAAGCGCCGAGCAAACCACACCGACCAAGAATCCGCGCAAGCGCAAGCTGTTGTTGCTCGGCCTGCTGCTGATCGTGGTGCTTGGTGTGATCGGCGTCTGGGCCTGGTACGAGATGTACGGTCGCTGGAGCGAGAGCACCGACGATGCCTATGTAAACGGCAACGTCGTGGAGATCACCCCGCAAGTCACCGGCACCGTGGTCAGCATCGGCGCCGACGATGGCGACTTGGTCCGCGAAGGGCAGGTGCTGGTGCGATTCGACCCGAATGACGCCGAAGTGGCGCTGCAAAGTGCTGAAGCCAATCTGGCCAAAGTCGTGCGTCAGGTGCGCGGTCTTTACAGCAACGTCGACGGCATGAAAGCCCAACTGGCGGCTCAGCGCGCCGAAGTGCAGAGAGCCCAGGACAACTACAACCGTCGTCGCAGTCTGGCGGCGGGCGGGGCGATTTCCCAGGAGGAGCTGTCCCACGCCAAGGATGACCTGACCACCGCGCAGAACGCGTTGACCAACATCCAGCAGCAGCTGGCAACCAGCACCGCGTTGGTGGACGACACCCAGGTGTCCTCGCACCCGGACGTCAAATCGGCGGCCGCGCAACTGCGTCAGGCCTACCTGAGCAATGCGCGCAGCACGCTGATCGCGCCGGTCACCGGTTACGTCGCCAAGCGCACCGTGCAACTGGGCCAGCGGGTTCAGCCGGGCACTGCGCTGATGGCGGTGATTCCCCTCGACCAGCTGTGGATCGACGCCAACTTCAAGGAAACCCAGCTCGGCCAGATGCGCATCGGCCAGCCGGTGGACATTGAAGCGGACCTCTACGGCGGCGACGTCAAATACAGCGGCACCGTGGACAGCGTCGGCGCCGGTACCGGCAGCGCGTTTGCGTTGCTCCCCGCGCAGAACGCCACCGGTAACTGGATCAAGATCGTCCAGCGTGTGCCGGTGCGGGTTCGCATCAACGCCGACGAACTGGCCAAACACCCGCTGCGCATCGGCCTGTCGACCACCGTTGACGTGAACCTGCACGACCAGAGCGGTCCGGTGCTGGCGCAGCAACCGCCGAAGCAGCCGCTGTTCACCACCGATGTCTATGCCAAACAACTGGCCGATGCCGACACCATGATTGCCCGCGTGATTCACGAGAACAGCGCGTCAACCGGCGGCAAGACGGCCCAGCGCTGATTCGCCAATCCATCTGCCACGGCTCGTGTGTACAGGCCGTGGTGATCTTCGAGTGTCAAAGGATTCGCGATGAGTACTAACGCTCCCGCTTCTTTTACGCCGCCAAGCCTGTTGCTGACCACCATCGGCCTGTCGCTGGCGACTTTCATGCAAGTGCTCGACACGACCATCGCCAACGTGGCCTTGCCGACCATCTCCGGCAACCTCGGCGTGAGCTCTGAGCAGGGCACCTGGGTCATCACCTCGTTCGCGGTCAGTAACGCCATCGCGCTTCCGTTGACCGGCTGGCTCAGCCGACGCTTCGGGGAAGTGAAGCTGTTTCTGTGGGCGACGCTGCTGTTCGTGACCGCCTCGTTTCTCTGCGGCATTTCCACCTCGATGCCTGAGCTGGTGGGCTTCAGGGTTTTGCAGGGCATGGTTGCCGGGCCGTTGTACCCGATGACGCAAACGCTGCTGATCGCGGTGTATCCCCCGGCGAAACGGGGGATGGCACTGGCACTGCTGGCGATGGTCACCGTTGTGGCGCCGATTGCCGGCCCGATTCTCGGCGGCTGGATCACCGACAGTTACAGCTGGCCGTGGATCTTCTTCATTAACGTGCCGATCGGTCTGTTCGCGGCGTTCGTCGTGCGTCAGCAGATGGCCACACGCCCGGTCAGCACCAGTCGCCAGCCCATGGATTACGTGGGCTTGATCACGCTGATCATTGGCGTGGGGGCGCTGCAGATCGTGCTCGACAAGGGCAATGATCTGGACTGGTTCGAGTCGAATTTCATCATCATCGGTTCGGTGATTTCAGCCATTGGCCTGGCGGCGTTCGTGATCTGGGAAATGACCGATGATCATCCGGTGGTCAACCTGCGGCTGTTTGCGTTCCGCAACTTTCGCTACGGGACGATCTGTCTGGTGGCGGGCTACGCGGGGTTCTTCGGGATCAACCTGATTCTGCCCCAGTGGCTGCAAACACAGATGGGTTACACGGCGACCTATGCGGGGCTGGCGGTGGCGCCACTCGGGGTGCTGCCGGTGTTGATGTCGCCCTTCGTGGGACGTTACGCGCATAAATTCGACTTGCGCCTGCTCGCCGGTCTCGCGTTTCTGGGGATTGGCCTGAGTTGCTTCATGCGGGCAAGCTTCACCAGTCAGGTGGATTTCGAGCACATCGCGCTGGTGCAGTTGTTCATGGGGGCGGGGATTGCGCTGTTCTTCATGCCGACCTTGAGCATTCTGCTCTCCGACCTGCCGCCGTCGCAGATCGCCGACGGCTCCGGGCTGGCGACGTTCCTGCGTAACCTGGGCGGCAGCTTCGCGGCATCATTGACCACCTGGATCTGGATACGCCGCGCCGATCAGCACCACGCCTATCTGAGCGAAAGCGTGAACGCCTACGAGCCGACGACGCGGCATGCACTGGAGACCCTCGGCGGGGCGAGCAATCAGGCCTACGCGCAGCTCGATTCGATGGTCACCAGTCAGGCGTACATGATGTCGACGGTGGACTACTTCTACATGATGGGCTGGGTGTTCCTGTCGCTGATCCTGATCATCTGGCTGGCCAAACCGCCGTTCACCGCGAAGGCGGCGCCTGGGGGAGGGCATTGATCGCAGCTGTCGGGCGCAGACGGTAGGAGCGTGGCTTGTCCCGCGATCGGCCGGGAACCGGTCGTAAACCTGCGAGTGCGGTGTATCAGGTGCATCGCGTTTTACCGGTTTACTGCCGCTGCGCGCCAGATCGCGGGACAAGCCACGCTCCTACAGGTTTAGTGCCCGGCAACGAGGCTGCGTTTAGGGCTGCAGGTCGCCCTGCTCATTCGGCGAACCCGACTCTGACTCAAACGCAAACGATTCCAGATGAAAGCCCTGTTCATCGATCTGCAGCAACCACCCCTCGCGATCCCAATCCCCCAGCACGATACGCTGCGCCATGGTCTGGTCCAGTTGAACGTCGTGAACCGCAGGCCGATGGGTGTGACCATGAATCAGCGTTTTCACCCCGGACTCGTTCATCACCCGCGGCACTTCTTCCGGCGTGACGTCGACGATGTCATTGGCCTTCATCCGCGTTTGCGCGCGGCTTTCGTTGCGAAGCTTGCGGGCCAGCTTATGCCGCGTGCTAAACGGCAGATGACGCAGCACCCACAGCGTCAGCGGGTGACGCAGGTAACGGCGCATACGCATGTAGGCTTCGTCCCGGGTACACAGGCTATCGCCGTGCATCAGCAGTACCGGTTCGCCGTTGAAATTCACGACGCTCGGGTCCTTGAGCAGCGTGCAGCCCGCCGCTTTGCAAAACCCCTGACCGATCATGAAGTCGCGATTGCCATGCATCAGGAACACCCGCGTGCCGCTGTCGCTCAAGGCGCGCAGCGCCTGGCAGATCGAGCGTTGAAAGGGTGACATGGCGTCATCGCCCATCCAGGCTTCAAAAAAATCCCCAAGGATGTACAGCGACTCAGCCCCCCGCGCGCGGCCGTTCAGCAGACCGAGAAACGCCCGGGTAATGTCCGGGCGTCCTTCTTCAAGGTGCAGATCCGAGATCAGCAATATCACTCAACGATCTCGGCTTTCTCGATGATCACGTCGTCAGCCGGCACGTCTTGATGACCGGCCTTGGACGTGGTGGCGACGCCTTTGATCTTGTCGACCACGTCAGTGCCTTCCACCACTTCAGCGAACACGGCGTAACCCCAGCCCTGCACGGTCTTGGCGCTGTGGTTGAGGAAGTCGTTGTCGGCGACGTTGATGAAGAACTGTGCCGAGGCTGAATGGGGCTCCATGGTGCGGGCCATGGACACCGAATACTTCTTGTTCGGCAGGCCGTTGTCGGCTTCGTTCTGGATGCTCGGGCGCTTGTCTTTCTTCTCTTTCATGCCCGGCTCGAAGCCGCCGCCCTGGATCATGAAGTTGCCGATCACGCGGTGAAACACGGTGTTTTCGTAGTGGCCGGCTTTGACGTATTCGATGAAGTTGGCGACGGTGAGCGGCGCCTTCTCTGCGTTCAATTGCAGAACGATTTCACCGTGGTTGGTGGTCAGCTTTACTTTCGACATGGGTCAGCTCGCTCTTTGGAGTCGTGATGTGAGGCAGTGAGCGCGGCAGTCGGCCATCGGCATGCGAGGCCAGTACCGCAGATTCACCCCAGGCGCGCAGTTTACAGAGGGTAGCCGGTGCACGGGTAGTTACGATTGCGCCAGCCGTTACGACTGACAGCCCGCCCATCTCGGCAGTTTTGTCACAGCGCGCTGTCAGGGGCTTGACAGCTTCGGCTATGATAGGCGCTTTGATTTAACCGGCCTTCCTGGCCGCGACCCGTACAAGGATCCTATGAGCAAGCCCACTCAAGATGCCGCTGCGAATTCCAAGGCAGGCCCTGCCATTCCAACCAACTTCCTGCGCCCGATCGTGCAGGCTGACCTGGATTCGGGCAAGCACACCCAGATCGTGACCCGCTTCCCGCCGGAGCCCAACGGCTACCTGCACATCGGTCATGCCAAGTCGATCTGCGTCAACTTCGGTCTGGCTCAGGAATTCGGCGGCGTCACGCATCTGCGCTTCGACGACACCAACCCGGCGAAGGAAGATCAGGAATACATCGACGCCATCGAAGCCGACGTCAAATGGCTGGGCTTCGAGTGGTCCGGCGAAGTGCGTTATGCCTCGCAATACTTCGACCAGCTGTACGCCTGGGCGGTCCATCTGATCGAAACGGGCAAGGCCTACGTCGATGACCTGACCCCCGAGCAGGCTCGCGAATACCGCGGCACCCTGACCGAACCGGGCAAGAACAGCCCGTTCCGCGACCGCAGCGTCGAAGAGAACCTGGACCTGTTCAGCCGCATGAAAGCCGGCGAGTTCGAAGACGGTGCCCGCGTCCTGCGCGCCAAGATCGACATGGCTTCGCCGAACATGAACCTGCGCGATCCGATCCTCTACCGCATTCGTCACGCCCATCACCATCAGACCGGTGACAAGTGGTGCATCTACCCGATCTACGATTTCACCCACGGTCAGTCGGACGCCATCGAAGGCATTACTCATTCGATCTGCACCCTGGAATTCGAGAGCCATCGCCCGCTCTACGAGTGGTTCCTCGACAACCTGCCGGTGCCGTGCAAGCCGCGCCAGTACGAGTTCTCGCGCCTGAATCTGAACTACACCATCACCAGCAAGCGCAAGCTCAAGCAACTCGTCGATGAAAAGCACGTGCAGGGCTGGGACGACCCGCGCATGTCGACGCTGTCGGGCTTCCGCCGTCGCGGTTACACCCCGGCGTCGATCCGCAATTTCTGCGAAATGATCGGCACCAACCGCTCCGACGGCGTGGTCGATTTCGGCATGCTGGAATTCAGCATCCGTCAGGACCTGGACCACAACGCCCCGCGCGCCATGTGCGTGCTGCGTCCGCTGAAAGTCGTGATCACCAATTACCCGGAAGGCCAGGTCGACCACCTCGAACTGCCGCGCCATCCGCAGAAGGAAGAGCTCGGCGTGCGCAAGCTGCCGTTCTCCCGCGAGATCTACATCGACCGTGACGACTTCATGGAAGAGCCGCCAAAGGGCTACAAGCGTCTGGAGCCGAACGGCGAAGTGCGCCTGCGTGGCAGCTACGTGATTCGCGCTGATGAAGCGATCAAGGACGCCGACGGCAACATCGTCGAGCTGCGCTGCTCCTACGACCCGGAAACCCTGGGCAAGAACCCTGAAGGCCGCAAGGTCAAAGGCGTTGTGCACTGGGTACCGGCAGCGGAAAGCATCGAATGCGAAGTGCGTCTGTACGACCGTCTGTTCCTGTCGGCAAACCCTGAGAAAGCAGAAGAGGGCAAGACCTTCCTGGACAACATCAACCCGGGCTCCTTGCAGGTTTTGACCGGTTGTCGCGCTGAACCGTCGTTGGCTGACGCTCAGCCGGAAGACCGTTTCCAGTTCGAACGCGAAGGTTATTTCAGCGCGGATCTGAAGGACTCGAAACCCGGTCATCCGGTCTTTAACCGGACTGTGACGCTTCGCGATTCGTGGAGCTAAGGTAGGCAACGTGCTTTCTATCTACAACACGCTCAGCAAGAGCAAAGAAGTCTTCAAACCGCTGGATGGCAACAAGGTGCGCATGTACGTCTGCGGGATGACCGTGTACGACTACTGCCACCTGGGCCACGGCCGCAGCATGGTGGCGTTCGACGTCGTCACCCGCTGGCTGCGTTTCAGCGGCTACGACCTGACCTACGTGCGCAACATCACTGACATCGACGACAAGATCATCAACCGCGCCCGTGAAAACGGCGAGGCGTTCGACGCCCTGACCGCGCGCATGATCGACGCGATGCACGAGGACGAAGCGCGCCTGAACATCCTCAAGCCGGACATGGAGCCGCGGGCCACCGATTACATCGGCGGCATGCACGACATGATCCAGCGCCTGATCGACAAGGGATATGCCTACGCACCGGGCAATGGCGACGTGTACTACCGCGTCGGCAAATTCCTCGGTTACGGCAAGCTGTCGCGCAAGAAGATCGAAGACCTGCGCATCGGCGCGCGGATCGAGGTTGACGAAGCCAAGGACGACCCGCTGGATTTCGTGCTGTGGAAAGGCGTCAAGCCGGGCGAGCCTAGCTGGGAATCGCCGTGGGGCGCAGGACGCCCGGGCTGGCACATCGAATGCTCGGTGATGTCCACCTGCTGCCTGGGTGAAACCTTCGACATTCATGGTGGCGGCAGTGACCTGGAATTCCCGCACCACGAAAACGAGATTGCCCAGAGCGAAGCTGCGACCGGCAAGACCTACGCCAACGCCTGGTTGCACTGCGGCATGATCCGCATCAATGGCGAGAAGATGTCCAAGTCCTTGAACAACTTCTTCACCATTCGCGACGTGCTGGATAAATACCATCCGGAAGTGGTGCGTTACCTGCTGGTGTCGAGCCACTACCGCAGCGCGATCAACTATTCCGAAGACAGCCTGAAGGAATCCAAAGGCGCGCTGGAGCGGTTCTATCACGCGCTCAAGGGTCTGCCAGTCGCTGAACCTGCAGGGGGTGAGGCGTTCGTCGAGCGTTTCGCGGCGGCAATGAACGATGACTTCGGCACGCCGGAAGCCTGTGCGGTGCTGTTCGAGATGGTCCGCGAAATCAACCGTCTGCGTGACAGCGATGTCAATGCAGCGGCAGGTCTGGCGGCGCGTTTGAAGGAGCTGGCCAGTGTGCTGGGCGTGTTGCAGCTGGAAGCCGACGACTTCCTGCGCGCCGGCGCCGAAGGTCGTGTGGATGCCGCAGAGGTCGAAGCCTTGATTGCCGCCCGCCTGCAGGCGCGCGCTGACAAGAACTGGGCTGAAGGCGACCGCATCCGCGATCAACTCACCGCCATGGGCGTTGTGCTGGAAGACAGTAAAGGCAGCACCACCTGGCGTTTGGCGGACTGATCGTCAGCGCTCGTTAAATCGCTTTCGCGGGCAAGCGCGCTCCTACAGTGTTTGTCCGCAGATGCATCTGCGGTGATCGTTCCCACGCTCTGCGTCACTAGTGTCCGGGGAAAGTTTGTCATAGCTGAAGGATGCCTTGGGCAGCCTTCAGCTTTTCAATGCTTTTCCTCTCTAACGCCTGATTCC
>NZ_SOCR01000005.1 GCF_004364335.1 Pseudomonas graminis
ATGGCCTCGCAGAAGGCCTTGAAGCTGCCCGGCTGCTCCGGGATGGTCACGGCAATGATCGCCTCGCGGCCTTCGCCCAGTTCGGCGCGCTCGGCGACATGGCGCAGGCGGTCAAAATTCACGTTGGCGCCGGAGTCGATGGCCACAAACGTCTGCCCGGTGACTTCGTACTGTTCGGTGTACTTCTTGATCCCGGCCACGCCCAGGGCGCCAGCGGGTTCGGTGATCGAGCGGGTGTCGTCGTAGATGTCCTTGATCGCCGCGCAGATTTCATCGGTACTGACGGTGATCACTTCGTCGACGTAATCCTTGCAGATCTCGAAGGTGTACTGACCGATCTGCGCCACGGCGACGCCATCGGCGAACAGCCCGACTTGCTGCAATACGACCCGCTCACCATAGGCCATGGCCTGTTGCAGGCAATTGGAGTCATCGGGCTCGACGCCGATTACCTTGATTTCCGGGCGCAGATATTTCACATACGCCGCGATGCCAGCGATCAGCCCGCCGCCGCCCACCGGTACAAAGATTGCGTCCAGCGGGCCCTGATGCTGACGCAGGATTTCCATCGCCACGGTGCCTTGCCCGGCAATGGTGTCAGGGTCGTCGTACGGGTGGACGTAGACGTAGCCGTGTTCCTCCACCAGCTTCAGCGAATACGCCAATGCTTCGGGAAACGAGTCGCCATGCAGTACGACTTTTCCGCCTCGGGAGCGCACGCCTTCGACCTTGATCTCCGGCGTGGTCTTCGGCATCACGATGGTCGCCGCCACGTTCAGCGTCTTCGCCGCCAGCGCCAGTCCCTGGGCGTGATTACCCGCCGAGGCCGTCACCACGCCCCGCGCCAGTTCTTCCGGACTCAACTGCGCCAGCTTGTTGTACGCGCCGCGAATCTTGAAGGAGTACACCGGCTGCAGGTCTTCGCGCTTGAGCAACACGTTGTTGCCCAGGCGCTCGGAGAGCTGGCGGGCGACGTGCAGCGGGGTTTCCACGGCAACGTCGTAGACGCGGGAGTTGAGGATCTTTTTGACGTAGTGCTCGAGCATCGGGGAAGAATCGCTGGCAAAGGGGCAAGACTCGGAAGTTTACCCCTCGCCCCCGCGCACGACCACATCAAGACTCAGGCTTTGACCACGGCATGTCGCTATACTGCCGCCCCTCGGACCTATCGCTATTCCCTGTAAGAGCACGCAAGCCCGCGACGGTATTCCCGCTGTCACCGATTCGTCGCTGACACACCGCCTTCGCGGGCAAGCGCATTCCTACAGGTCGTCATTCTTAACCGGAGCCCACCTCGCATGACCCAGGATCAACTCAAACAGGCCGTTGCCCAGGCCGCCGTCGATTTCATCCTTCCGAAACTCGACGACAAAAGCATCGTGGGCGTGGGCACCGGCTCTACCGCCAATTGCTTCATCGACGCACTGGCCCTGCACAAAGGCGCCTTCGACGGCGCAGTCGCGAGCTCCGACGCCACGGCCGCACGCCTGAAAGGCCACGGCATTCCGGTGTATGAGCTGAACACGGTCAGCGACCTGGAGTTTTATGTCGACGGCGCGGACGAAAGTGACGAGCACCTGAACCTGATCAAAGGCGGCGGCGCAGCCCTGACCCGCGAGAAGATCGTTGCCGCCGTGGCCAAAACCTTCATCTGCATCGCTGACGCCAGCAAGCTGGTGCCGGTGCTGGGCGCCTTCCCCCTGCCCGTCGAAGTGATCCCGATGGCGCGCAGCCACGTGGCCCGCGAACTGGTGAAGCTGGGCGGCGACCCGGTTTACCGCGACGGCGTGCTGACGGACAACGGCAATATCATCCTCGATGTGCACAACATGAACATCACCAACCCGGCGGAAGTGGAAGCGCAGGTCAACAACATCGTCGGCGTCGTCACCAACGGTCTGTTCGCTGCGCGCCCGGCGGATCTGCTGCTGCTGGGCACACAAGAAGGCGTGAAAACCCTCAAGCGCTGATCAACCCGGGGCAAGGCACATCCTTGTGGAGATGCCTTGCCCTCAGCGCTTCTTGAACACATAAAACAGGTTCGGCTCACTCACGACGTACAACGTGCCGTCGTCCCCCATGGCGATGCCCTCGGCCTGGGGCACGCTTTGGCTCAGGCCCATGCTGCCTTTGGTCAGTGACACGTTGGCGACTGGCCGGCCTTCAGTGTCCAGCTCAAGAATCTGCCGCGACTCATCCGACAGCGCCAGCAAATGCCCACTGCGCTCATCGAATTGCAGGCTGGAAAGGTCGCGCACAAAAAGGCCCGCATCCCGCTGCTTGCTGGATGTCACTTCCAAAATGTTCGGGGAATGGGTACCGGCGTCAGGAAAGCCACGCACTTCGATGATCTGCACCGGTCGGCGTTCTTTGGCGACGAACAGGCGACGCTCCTGATTATCGTAAGCCAGCCCTTCAAAGCCATTGTTGCCGCCGGCGTCGATGCCCAGGGTCAACTGTTCGGCATCGGCGGCGTCGAGGAATGTCGTATCGTCATCCACGTGAACCTTGATCAGCCGCTGACTGTGCTCGTCGCTGATGACGTAGATCCCGGGGCTGATGTACTCGACCGCTTCCGCGTCCCCGAACCCGGTCAGGGGAATTCGTCTGAGAATCCGCCCTTCCAGGCTCAGCTCGACCAGCTCGGGATTTTTGTTGGTCACGGTGAACAGGGTTTTACGCTGCGGATCGAAGCTGAGCGCCGAGACATTAGCCTTGAGGCCGTCGATGGCCCGCGCCTCAATCTCGACCTCATAAGCGTCAAGCCCCAGCGCTTGCGCGTCGCTGGATTGCCAGAACACGTACCAGTTGAACCAGAGCCGCTCGATGACCCGGTATTCGCGCGCCACGAAAAAGCACGCGGTCAGTATCAACAGGACAAGTAACGTGAGCACGACGCTCTGGAACGGGGACACACGACGCATGCAGGGGGCTCGACTTCAGTGGGGCGGCTTTAATAACACCGTATTCTGAAGCCAAACTGAAAGCCATGTGACATCTCGTTTCGGCTTTTCGATGCCAAAACGGGCCCCGCCAGACGCTGCCGGCGAAGCCAGTCGAGGCTCACTGCCGCTTGAAGGTGTAAAACAGGTTGGGCTCACTGACCATGTAAATGGTGCCGTTCTCGTCCATCGCCACCCCTTCGGCGCGGGGAATGGTCTCGCTCAAGCCATTGAAACCGTGCAGCAGCGTCATGAAGCTGACTTGATTACCCTTGCCGTCCAGCTCCAGCAGCATGTGCGACTCGGCGGACAGCACCAGCAAATGCCCGGTCTTCTGGTCCGCGTACAAGGACGACAGGTTGCGCACGATCAGGTTGTCGTTGATCAGCTTGCGCTTCTCACCCCTCACCTCGCTGCTGCCGTCGGCCTTCCAGCTGTACAGCGCCGGCGGGCGCTCCTCGCCAAACAGGAACTGCTGGTCCCGCGGGTCCCAGGCGATGCCTTCGAAGGCTTTATTCTGATCCTTCGAGGGACCCAGGTCGTACTTGGGGAGGTCGGCAATGTTCAGGGTTTTGGTTTCAGGGGTAACGTGAACGATGGTCATCAGGTGCTGGCGCTCATCGACGATGGCGATCAAGCCATCGCCCAGAACGGCAACACCTTCGGGGTTGCCCCAGCCTTGAAGCGGGATCTTGCGAATGACGTCGCCGGTCAGCGTGATCTCGGACAGGAAAGGGTTTTTGCCCATCACCGAATACAGGGTTTTGGTCGACGGGTCGTAAGACAGGTCCGAGGCCTCGTCCTTTTCCATACCCGCCAGCGGCTTGGCGTCGATATCGACCTTGTAATCCGGCAGCCAGATACCCGCCGCGCGCTCGGCCGGCGTGACGTTGCGTTCGCGCAGCCACAACAGACCGCGATCGTCCCAGTGCCAGGCCAGGGAAAGACCGGCGAGGATCACCAGCGCAGCGATGAGCAACCACCACCAACGAAAACGCAGACGACCTTCGCGGTATGCCATCAGCGCACGTCGCTTTCGAAACGGCTCTGGCCAGTCAGCTCCAGCACGATCTGGTCGCCAACAGTGAACGGCCCAACGCCTGCGGGTGTACCGGTCATGATCAGGTCACCGGCCTGCAGCGAAAACTGCGACGCCATGTGCTGGATCATCGGCACGATCGGGTTGAGCATGTGGCTGCTGTTGCCGTCCTGGCGGACTTCGCCGTTGATGGTCAGGCGGATGGCGATGTCGGTCAGATCAGGGTAAGCGTCAGCCGATACGAAAGGCGCGATCACTGCTGCGCCGTCGAACGACTTGGCGATTTCCCACGGCAGGCCTTTCTCTTTCAACTTGGACTGCACGTCACGCAGCGTCAGGTCCAGGCCAGGGGCGAAGCCGGAAATCGCGTCGAGGACTTCTTCGCGGCTCGGGTTCTTGCTCAGCGGCTTGCCGATCAACACGACGATCTCGGCCTCGTAGTGCACCGAACCCCGGTCCTGAGGAATGCTGAAGCCCCCCTCGATCCCGACCACGCAGCTGCCCGGCTTGATGAACAGCAGCGGTTCAGTGGGGACAGGGTTGTCCAGTTCCTTGGCGTGCTCGGCGTAGTTGCGGCCGATGCAGACGACTTTACCGAGCGGAAAGTGAACCTTGGTGCCGTCGACGTACTTGTGCTGATAGCTCATGAGCGCTCCTGAAATGCTTGTTGTGTCAGTCGACATTTCATATCTGACCGACCGAGTTCGCCAGCAAGCCGGCTCCTACAGATTTGCGCCCTGCCGAAACCATCAGAACGGCGTGAGGCGCATCGCTGATGTTATTCAACAGTGAACGCCGCTTTACACCGCGAAGATTTTGCCGGGGTTCATGATGCCGTTCGGGTCGAACACCGCTTTGACGGCTTTCATGTATTCGATTTCCACCGGCGAGCGGCTGTAGTGCAGGTAGTCACGCTTGGTCATGCCCACGCCGTGTTCCGCGGAAATCGATCCGTTGTACTTTTGTACGATCTCGAACACCCACTTGTTCACCGTCGCGCACTTGGCAAAGAACTCATCCTTGCTCAGGTTTTCCGGCTTTAGGATGTTCAGGTGCAGGTTGCCGTCGCCGATGTGGCCGAACCAGACGATTTCGAAATCCGGGTAATGCTGGCCAACGATCGCGTCTACTTCAGCGAGAAATGCCGGGACTTTCGAAACGGTGACCGAGATGTCGTTCTTGTACGGCGTGAAGTGGGAGATGGTTTCCGAAATGTATTCGCGCAGTTTCCACAGGTTCTGCAGTTGCTGTTCGCTCTGGCTCATCACGCCATCCAGCACCCAGCCCTGCTCGACGCAGTGCTCGAAGGTTTCCAGCGCGTGGTTCGCCACTTCTTCGGTGGTCGCTTCGAATTCCAGCAGCGCGTAGAACGGGCATTCGGTTTCAAACGGGGACGGTACGTCACCGCGCGCCATGACCTTGGCCAGCGCCTTGTCCGAGAAGAACTCGAATGCGGTCAGGTCCAGCTTGCTCTGGAACGCGTGCAGCACCGGCATGATCGCGTTGAAATCGGTGGTACCGAGAACCATCGCGGTGAGGTTTTTCGGCGCGCGGTCCAGGCGCATGGTCGCCTCGACCACGAAGCCCAGCGTGCCTTCGGCGCCAATGAACAGCTGACGCATGTCGTAGCCGGTGGCGTTTTTGATGAGGTCTTTGTTCAGTTCGAGCAGGTCGCCCTTGCCGGTGACCACCTTGAGTCCCGCGACCCAGTTGCGGGTCATGCCGTAGCGAATCACCTTGATTCCGCCGGCATTGGTGCCGATGTTGCCGCCGATATTGCTCGAACCTGACGACGCGAAGTCGACCGGGTAATACAAGCCGTTTTCTTCCGCGAGATTCTGCAGCTGCTTGGTGACCACTCCCGGCTGGCAGATGGCAGTGCGATCCGTCAGGTTGAGTTCGAGGACCTGATTCATGTAATCGAAGCTGACGACCACCTCACCATTGGCGGCAACGGCAGCGGCGGACAATCCGGTGCGGCCGCCCGACGGGACCAGCGCAACCTTGCGTTCGTTGGCCCAGCGGACGATGGCCTGCACCTGTTCGGTGGTCTTGGGAAAGACGATGGCGGTGGGCGCCGGGGCGAAATGTTTGGTCCAGTCCTTGCCGTAGGTTTCGAGGGAATCGGCGTCGGTCAGGACCTTGCCGGGCTCAACCAGGGTCTTCAGCTCATCTATCAGCGCAGGATGGGTCATCAACAGAACTCTCGAACAATTCATGGTCATCCTGAGAACGGCTCACGTCCAGGAATGGGGTGTTTCGCGGGGTGCATATGCTAGCATACGCCCCCCGCCAATCGAGCTTTCAGCCGATTTGCGCGCGCTTCACTTACTGCCATTTCTCTCCGGGACACAGGTTTACGCAGATGAGCAAGACTTCCCTCGACAAGAGCAAGATCAAGTTCCTTCTTCTCGAAGGCGTCCACCAGTCCGCGGTCGACGTCCTCAAGGCCGCCGGTTACACCAGCATCGAGTACCACACCAAGTCGCTGCCGGAAGCCGAACTGAAGGAAAAGATTGCCGACGCTCATTTCATCGGTATTCGTTCCCGCACCCAACTGACTGAAGAACTGTTCGACAGCGCCAAGAAGCTGGTCGCGGTCGGCTGCTTCTGCATCGGTACCAACCAGGTTGACCTGAACGCAGCCCGCGAACGCGGCATCGCTGTGTTCAACGCCCCCTACTCCAACACCCGTTCGGTAGCGGAGCTGGTGCTGGCCGAGGCCATCCTGCTGCTGCGCGGTATCCCGGAGAAGAACGCTTCCTGCCATCGCGGTGGCTGGATCAAGAGCGCGGCCAACTCTTTCGAGATTCGTGGCAAGAAGCTCGGCATTGTCGGTTACGGCTCGATCGGCACTCAGCTGTCGGTCCTGGCTGAAGGCCTGGGCATGCAGGTGTACTTCTACGACACCCTGACCAAGCTGCCGCTGGGCAACGCCACTCAGGTGTCCAGCCTGAACGAGCTGCTGGCCATGTCCGACATCGTCACTCTGCACGTTCCGGAAACCAACGAAACCCAGTGGATGATCGGCGAGAAAGAAATTCGCACGATGAAGAAGGGCGCCATCCTGATCAACGCCGCGCGCGGCACGGTGGTCGAGCTCGACGCTTTGGCTGACGCGATCAAGGATCAGCACCTGATTGGCGCGGCCATCGACGTGTTCCCGGTTGAGCCCCGCTCCAACGACGACGTGTTCGAAAGCCCGCTGCGCGGCCTGGACAACGTGATCCTGACGCCGCACATCGGCGGCTCGACCGCTGAGGCACAGGCCAACATCGGTCTGGAAGTGGCAGAGAAACTGGTCAAGTACAGCGATAACGGTACGTCGGTCTCCTCGGTCAACTTCCCGGAAGTGGCCCTGCCGGCTCACCCAGGCAAGCACCGTCTGCTGCACATCCACGAGAACATCCCGGGCGTGCTGATGGAGATCAACAAGGTCTTCGCCGAAAACGGCATCAACATCTCCGGTCAGTTCCTGCAGACCAACGAGAAAGTCGGTTACGTGGTGATCGACGTCGACGCCGAGTATTCCGATCTGGCCCAAGAGAAACTGCAGCACATCAAAGGCACCATCCGTAGCCGCGTTCTGTTCTAAGAAGCGTGTTCAGGGTGGCGGGAAGGAGACCTTCGGTCACTGACTGCACTTTTCTATCCTGAATAAACAATGAGCCCTCTGAAAAGAGGGCTTTTTTTTGCCCGCCAACAACTCACCCTCACCACTCAGGATGCAAGCCGGGGAAGTAGGGAGCGTGCACAGACATTTATTGCAGATTTGTAATTTTCAGATCATCCCGTCGTTATCTTCCAGTCGTCAAGATTGCGCCCACTGGCACCTCTCGGATTTACAAATATAAGCCAGGTCGACACGTCTAAAAGCAATCTGCCGATTCGTACGGAGCGCACATGACTCACCTTAGAAAGATTTCCCTCGCGGTTTTCTCAACCCTCGCGAGCGTCACGCCTGTTGCCGGTTTTGCAGAAGAGCAAAAAGAAGGGTTTATCGAAGGCAGTACGTTCAACGTTCTAAGCCGCACCTTCTATATGAACCGTGATAGCCGCAAAGGGCAGTCGACTGCTACCGGGAACGGCTATTCCGAAGCAACGGCGCAAGGCTTTATTGCCAAATTCGAATCCGGCTTCACACAAGGTACATTCGGCGTAGGGGTCGACGCTTTTGCCTTGATGGGAATCAAGCTTGACACCGGCGGAGGCCGAAACGGATTTCAGAGCTCTTTCGACGTCTTGCCTGTCGATAACGACGGCGAGGCCGAGGACGAATACACCAAGCTGGGTGGCTCCGTGAAGGCACGGGCATTCGACACGGTCGTCAACGTCGGCGATGTGTTCCCGTCTACTCCCGTCGTATCCTTTGGTGATTCGCGTGTCCTTCCCGAAAGCTTTCGGGGTGTCACTGCGACGAACAAAAGCCTCAGCGGGTTGACCGTTCAGGGCGGTCGACTTCATTCGATGAGCCAGCCCCAATCAACCTCAATGGGCGACAAGTTCGCTACGTTCTACGCGGGTCAGGTCAACTCGCCATGGATGGGTTACTTCGGTGGTGACTATGAAGCAACCGAGCAGCTGACTCTGGCCCTATACGGAAGCCGCCTGAAAGACGCGTGGGATCAGAAGTACGCCTCTGCCTCCTACGTGCTTCCTCTTTCCGATCAAATGGCTCTGACAGGCAGTGTCAATTACTACAACGCAACAGACGAAGGCAAGAAGCTTCTGGGTAAGTTCGACAACGATATCTGGAGCGTGAAGGTCGCCCTGAAATATGGCTCGCACACTTTCGCATTGTCGCACCAACGCAATCAGGGCGATGACGACTTTGACTACCTGAGACAGTCAGACTCGATCTACGTCGCTAACTCCATTCAATACAGCGACTTCAACTCGCCGAAAGAAAGGTCCTGGATGGCGACGTATAACGTGGACATGAACAACTTTGGAATCCCTGGTCTCTCGTTCATGACCCGCTATGGCAAGGGTACAGATGCCGACTACTCCAATGCCAACAGCACCTACATGCGACGAGACTCGGACGGGAATCCGCTCAAAGATCAAAAACGCTGGGAGCGGGATATCGAAGCAAAATACGTCGTCCAGACCGGCACCTTGAAAGATCTATCACTGCGCCTGCGCCAGGCGACCACAAGGGCGACTGCGTTTGAGTCGGACCTTGACGAGGTGAGGCTGATCGTCGAATACCCTATCAGCGTCCTCTGAGGGCTAATGGGCAGCCCCAGCCAAAGCGTCTTTAGGTGCCCTGACGGGCACCTTTTTCTGTGCCGCAACAAAGGCGCATTTATCCCGGCAGTACGGTTTTTTTGAGACAAAAAAAAGCGGCCATGAAGGCCGCTCCGATGCTGAATTCAAACAGGGTAATGATTCATCAGCAAACAGTGTCAATTTTTGCCTCGGCAACCGCTCATGGCCTGGTATTGCAACGTGTTTAATTCGCCCTGGGCGTCTTCGTAGGTCATTAGTTTAGGCATCACCTGACAGCCCCTCGACTCCGGGGAAACTCGGACGACTTTCGCAATATCCAGCTTCATCCCATATTTATATTCAACAATAGCTGGCACAGGCTTATTTTCTCTGGCCGCATACCGACCGACCACTTCCTGATGTTCTTTGATGATGGTATTCGCCACCGAGTCATCGCTTGCAAAGGCGTAAGAAGCGACGGGCGAAAGGATTGCAAGGGCAAAAACAAAGGATTTGGCAATACGCATTTTTTGTCTCCGTTTAAGTGATGGCCTAACTTAACCAATCAGCACTTACTGGAACGTTGCGCGAGCATTACCATTTGGAAATCTTGTCGCGGGCATTGGATTTAGCTGCGGTAGTCTTTCCTGACAGAATTGTAATTGTTCCCTCACGTTCCTGTTAGCCACCGCGAATTACTATTGCCACAACTCCTGATGAGCCCCAGCAGTTGATCAGGTACTGCCACTCCATAGGGTAACCACCATGAATCTCATCAAATCGTTGGTCCTGACAGTCGCCGCGCTCTCCAGCACGTCTCTATTCGCCCAAGACGGCAGTGAGCGCTCAAATCATGCCGCTCAGAAAATGCGAATCGCACAAGAAGTACGATTCAACGATCAAAAGGCGGCCACTGAATATGTCCGCGTCGAGGAGAAACCCCGCGCTGACGACGTCAAAAAGTCCGAAGGCTAATACCCTCCGGTCACCCTATTCACCTTTGGAAGCTCCCGTTGCTCCTTTGGTTAAGGTGAATCTTTAAGCGCCCACTGGGCGCTTTTTTTTGCTTGTTTTTCGATGGCTCATGGATGAACGGCCCTGCCAGACTGCATGTCATAGTCAGTTCAACCATTACCTCTCCCTGTCCATAAATCCCAAGGATCTCCCGATGAGCTCAGGTCACAGCCACGGCCAAGTGCGCGCAGGCCACGAAAAGATGCTTTTCATGGCGCTTCTTCTCACGACGGGTTTCATGATCGCCGAGGTCATCGGCGCCTGGATCACAGGAAGTCTCGCGCTCCTGTCTGATGCCGCACACATGTTCACTGACTCGGCTGCTTTAGGTATCTCGCTGTTAGCCTTCCAGATTGCCAAGCGACCCGCCGACCGAACTCGAACATTTGGTTATGCGAGGTTTGAAATCCTCGCCTCTTCAGTCAATGCCATTCTGCTGTTCTTCGTCGCCATCTACATCTTGTACGAGGCCTACCAAAGACTCCTCACGCCTGCTCCCATCCAGTCGATTGGCATGCTGGTCATTGCCACGCTGGGACTCGTCGTCAACCTGATCTCCATGCGGATGCTGGGAAGTGCCAGCGGAGAAAGTCTGAATGTGAAGGGAGCCTATCTGGAGGTCTGGAGTGACATGCTCGGCTCGATCGGCGTGATCGTAGCGGCTGTCGTCATCTGGTTCACCGGGTGGGCCTGGGTGGACTCACTCGTGGCAGCCGGTATCGGACTCTGGGTGCTGCCAAGAACCTGGACGCTTCTACGCGAAAGCATGAACGTACTGTTGGAGGGTGTGCCCAATGGCATTGAGCTCAAAGAGGTTGAGCAGACCATTCTGGCGGTCGAGGGTGTCAAGGCGATCCATGATCTCCATGTGTGGTCAGTCACCAGCGGAAAGAACGTCATGAGCGTGCATGTGGTGATAGCGCAGGCGTCCCGGAACGGGCAGGAAATCCTGGCCAACGTGACCACCTCCGTAAGCCAGGGCTTCGAAATCGACCACTGCACCATCCAACTCGAACATGATGGTTTTCATGATGACGAGCACAGCGCAGAAGGGCACGAACACCACGCATGAAAAAGCTCGCGCCAGTCTTCCGGCGCGAGCTTTTTAAGTGGGGAACTGAGCGGGCTGTCAGTCCTCTTCTTTCCTGTGAGCCCATTGATAAAGCGCTGGCAGGACCAGCAGCGTCAGCGCTGTGGAAGATAGGATTCCTCCAATGACTACCGTTGCCAAAGGGCGTTGAACCTCAGCGCCTGTCCCCGTTGCCAAGGCCATGGGGATGAACCCCAGAGACGCGACCAACGCAGTCATCAGCACTGGCCTCAAACGAGTGAGCGCACCCTCGTTGATCGCGTCGCCCAGGGAGCGCCCCTCTTCACGCAAGTTGCGAATGAAGGCGATCATGACCAGGCCGTTCAGTACAGCCACGCCGGACAAGGCGATAAATCCAACCCCGGCCGAGATCGACAACGGGATGTCCCGTAGCCAAAGCGCAAGCACGCCTCCCGTCAAAGCAAAGGGGATGCCCGTGAACACCAGCAACCCATCTTTGAGGTTGTTGAACATCATGAACAGCAGTGCAAGCACCATCAGCAAAGCCACCGGCACCACAATCTGGAGACGTTTGGCAGCCGACTGAAGCTGTTCAAACTGACCGCCCCAATCGGTCCAATAGCCAGGCGGGATTTTCACTGCGCTGTCGATGTTTACACCTGCTTCCTGAACGAACGAACCGAGGTCACGTCCGCGAACGTTGGCGCTTACGATCACCAGACGCTTCCCGTTTTCGCGACTGATCTGATTAGGCCCGAGTATCAGATCCAGCGTCGCCACTTGCGACAACGGGATGAAGTTGATTTGCTGATCGCTACTGCCCGCGGTAGCCGGAACCGGGATCAACAAACTGGAAAGCCCGGCGACATCGGTTCGCATCTCATCCGACAGCCGCACAACCATATCGAACCGACGGTCGCCTTCATAAAGGGTGCCGGCCCGACGACCTCCCACACCCGTAGCGATAGCATCCTGCACGTCGCCCACGTTCAGACCGTAACGTGCGGCTTTGTCCCGATCGATGTTGATGGTCAACACAGGCAAGCCCGTCGTCTGCTCGACTTTGACCTCAGACGCGCCAGGCACTTTTTGCAGAGTGGCTGCGATCTGACTTGCCGTCTGGTTCAGCACGTCCATGTCGTCACCGAACACCTTCACCGCAACGTCGCTTCGTACGCCTGAGACAAGCTCGTTAAAGCGCAACTGGATAGGCTGGGAGAACTCGTAGTTACTCCCTGGCACGCCGGCTGCCGCCTGCTGCAACTCCGCAATGAGGGACTCACGAGACTTTCCTGGATCCGGCCATTGGCTTTGCGGTTTCAGCATGACGTAGCTATCAGAAATGTTTGGCGGCATCGGGTCGGCAGCAATCTCTGCTGTACCTGTTCGAGCAAACATTCGTTCTACTTCAGGCACCTTCTCAACGATGGCTTTTTCAAGCCGCTTCTGCATTTCCACAGACTGAGTAAGGCTCGTGCCCGGCACCCGAAGGGCTTGCAGCGCAAAGTCGCCCTCGCTCAGGCTGGGTACGAACTCACTGCCCATTCGGCTGGCGGTGAAACCGGACAAGACGATCAGCACAAAGGCCATGCTGAAAGCGATCGCACGATGCTGCAGCACCCACGTCAGAACCGGCGCGTAACGCACGCGAGCCGTGCGCATGATGAAACCTTCTTCTTCCTTCACCTTGCCAGTCACGAACATCGCGATCGCGGCAGGAACAAAGGTGACGGAAAGGATCATGGCGCCCAACAATGCGATGACCACGGTAAACGCCATGGGGTGGAACATCTTGCCTTCCACACCGGTGAGGGCAAAGATCGGCAGATAAACGACCATGATGATCAACTGGCCGAAAATGAGCGGTCTGCGAGCTTCCTTGGCAGCGGCAAACACTTCGTGAAAACGCTCGGTACGCGTCAGCATCCGGCCGTACTTGTGCTGCGCATGAGCAAGCCGTCGAATCGCGTTTTCAACGATCACCACAGCCCCGTCCACGATAATGCCAAAGTCCAGCGCACCCAGGCTCATCAGGTTTGCGCTGACGTTGTTGGTAAACATGCCGGTAAACGTGAACAACATGGCGAGCGGGATCACCATGGCGGTGATCAAGGCAGCGCGGATGTTACCCAGGAACAGGAACAAAATGGCGATGACAAGGATGGCGCCTTCAATCAGGTTCTTCTTGACGGTGGCGATGGCCTTTTCAACGAGATTGGTACGGTCATACACCGTCACCGCGTGGATGCCCTGAGGCAGCGAGCGGTTGATGTCAGCCAGTTTCGCCGCAACTGCCTGCGAGACCGTTCGGCTGTTTTCTCCGATCAGCATGAACACCGTGCCCAGGACAACCTCACGCCCGTTCTCGGTAGCGGCTCCGGAACGCAGTTCCTGTCCGATACCCACATCAGCGACGCTGCTGACCCTGATCGGCGTGCCCTGGACGTTTGCGATGACGATGTTCGCGATGTCCTTCACCGTGCCGAGCTGGCCAGGTGCACGAATCAACAGTTGCTCGCCCCCACGTTCAATGTAGCCGGCCCCGACATTGGCGTTGTTACGCTCAAGCGCGGCGACGAGATCGTTCAGCGTCAGCTTGTAGGCAGCCAGCTTTTTGGGATCAGGCGCGATCTGGTACTGCTTGGCGAAACCGCCGATCGTGTTGATCTCGGCAACGCCGGGAACGTTGCGCAGCTGTGGCTTGATGATCCAATCCTGAATGACTCGAAGATCGGTGGGTGTATAGGCGCTTCCATCCTCCTTCCTGGCGCCTTCTTCAGCCTCGACAGTCCAGAGGAAGATCTCACCCAGGCCTGTGGAAATGGGGCCCATGACCGCCTCGACTCCTTCAGGTAACTGCTCCTTGGCAGTTTGAAGGCGCTCACCCACCAACTGACGAGCGAAGAACAGATCGGTGCCGTCTTCGAAAATGACCGTCACCTGGGACAGACCTGAACGCGACAGCGAACGGGTCTGCTTCAGCCCGGGTAACCCGGCCATACTCGTTTCGATAGAAAAGGTAACCCGTTGCTCTGTTTCCAACGGTGAAAAGCCCGGAGCGGCGGTATTGATTTGAACCTGAACGTTGGTGATGTCAGGTACCGCATCAATAGGCAGTTTCTGATAGCTGGCAATACCGAGCCCCGCCATCAGCAAGACAGCGAGCATTACGACGATGCGCTGCTCAATCGCGAATTGAATCAACCGTTCAAACATGGCGTTGTACTCTTGCGACGCGGGTCAATGGGCATGCTCGGCAGAGCTCTTGCCCAGCTCGGACTTGAGGATGAAGCTGCCGGCAGAAGCCACTTGGGCGCCGGCGTCCAGGCCTTGGATGATCTCCACAAAGCCACCATCCCGGCGACCGACCTCCACGGCACGCAGCTGGAAGCCTTCAGCATTGCGAACAAACACTGACGGCTTATCTTCCACCGTCTGAATGGCCGATTCGGGGAGACTGACCGAGGCATTGGCTTTATCAGCAGTCACATCAATGGAGACGAACAATCCGGGACGCCATGCGCCCTCGGGGTTATCAAGGATCACCCGTACAGTGGCAGCCCTGGTTTGCTCGCCAAGCAGGCTTCCTACGTAACTGATCCGGCCTTCGACTTGAGCGTCAAGATCAGGTGCGCTGACCGTCACGGCTCGCCCGACTACCACGCGCTGCAAATCCTTTGGCGTCGCACCAAACGTTGCCCAGACACGCGACAAGTCTGAAAGCGTAAAGGCCGCAGTGGCTTCGTTCACCACTTCGCCAATGCCGAGGTGTTTCTCCACAACCACAGAGTCAAACGGGGCAATCAACTCATAGCGATTGCCGGCGGCTGTGTTAACGCTGGCACCAATCGCGCTCAGTTTTTGCCGGGCGTTCGAGCGACTGATATCTGCCTCCTGGAACGACTGGCGCGCGAGCAAGTAGTCCTGCTCGGCGGAAATCTTGTCCTCCCACAGCTTTTTCTCGCGCTGCATGGTCAAGCGAGCCAGCTCGGTTCTTCTCTGCGCGGCGTTCAGTTCGCTGCGCATATCCGTGATTTGCTGGCTTGCGATCACAGCGAGCACCTGCCCTTTCTTTACTGATTGGCCCAGCTCGACTCTCACTTCGTCAACGACGCCACTCACCCGTGGAACGACATGGGTCGTGCGGTCCTCGTCGAATCTGATTTCCCCCGGGAAAGTGACCGACGTACTCATCAACCTCGGCCCCGCCAAGACAAGCTCGATGCCGGCTGCGTTTATTTGCTCCGGGGTCAGTTCAAGCTGGCCTTCCTCTTCATGGGATTCACCCTTGCCCTCGTCAGAATCTTCGTCACTGTGTCCATCCCCTTTGGCGTGTGCCTCGTTGCTTTCTTTGCCTTGCTCCTTGCCAGCAGGCTGGGACTCTGCGGCAACGGGGAGTCCTTGACGGGTGACCGTCAAACTGGTCAAACCGATGATGGCGATCACCACCAGCGCGAGGGTAATGCTCCGTTTTTTGTTCATGAATGCTCCCGGCGATCATGTGCTTGCACACGGTGCGATGCGCCCAATAAGTGCGGAAAGATGGCTTTAAGGATGAGTGCTAAATGAGCTGAGATCGCCGTAGATGCGCTCGACAGTGACCCTGGCGTCAGTGGCGATGGCTAGCGATTCCAGATATTGGCTTCGGGCATCGATCAGCGTGCGCTGAGCATCGAGGACTTCCAGAAAGCCGAACTTGCCCATCTCAAAGCCTCGGGTCGCCGCATCGACCGCGCTTTTGGCGGACGGCAAGATGACTTGATTGAAAGACTCAACATCGCGAGTGGCCGTTACCCATTGGGCAAGGGCAGACTGAGTGGTGGTACGCAGTCTCAGCTCCACCGCATTACGCAGGTCGCGGGCCTGGTCAGCGCGACGCGAAGCCGCAAGCACGTTTCCCTGGTTCCTGTTGAAAAGCGGAAGGGGCATCGAAAAACCAACTACGTTGACGCGCTCCCGATCCTCGCGGGTGTATTGGCTGCCAATGCTGACCGTGAGATCCGGGATGCGTTGCGCACGCTCCGAACCTAATGACGCGTCTCGCTGTTCAATCTGAGCCTGGGCCAGGCGCAGCTCGGCAGACCGATCGATTGCGGTCAGTATTTTCGCAGCGAGTGGCGCCTTGCCCGGGGACAGATCAGCGTATTCCAGGCTATCGAAGGTTGCCGATGCGGATCCGGTTGCACGAGCGAGGTCGCGATAGCTGTTAGCTTTCAGCGTTTGTGCGCGTCGAACCAGCAGGTTGGTCTCGGACAACTGGACTTGCGCACGGGTAGCCTCTACCGGCGATGATTTACCGGCACGCACACGGCCCTCAGCGATCTCAAGACCGCGCTCAGCCAGAGACTGAGATTGTTGCGCCAGATCCAGCCCCGTTTCAGCCCGAACGGCGGCGTAAAACGCCTGAACCACTTCGGCACGCAACTCGTTGCCCCGACGCTCAAGCTCGATTTGAGCAGCGTCCTGGCCACGGCTCGCGACATCGATACGGGCTCCTCTTTTGCCGCCGAGCTCCAGAGCCTGACTCAGCATGACGGTCGTGGTGCTGGTACTACGACGGGTGTCTTCCGCTTCCCAGGAAACCACCGGGTTAGGGATGAGCCCGGCCTGCTGCCTGTCACCTTCGGCGATCCCTATCTCCCTTCGAGCGGCAGCAAGATCAGGGTTTTCGGCAAATGCCGATTCAATGGCTTGGGGCAAGCTCAGACCCTGAGCAGCCACAACACCGGGTGCGGCGAAAGGCAGCAACAACACGCAAAAAGCGCCCAGCCTCATGGAAGAGGTTACGGAAAATCGTCTATGTCCGAGCACGGTCGCACTTCTCCAGTCGCATAAACCACCCAATTAAAAATCAACAGGTATAACGCCAGCTTTGAAGCTGGATTTGATGGGCGGACTTTATGTAATAGGAGTTATCAGAGGGATGACTGGAAAATTACAATTACGTTATCTACGAAAACGAAAAATCTTTTGAAACTACAATCTCGAGCCGACGTGTTTAAGCCTTGACTGAAACGTGCTGCAACATGTGCACACTTGCACTTTTTAAGGGAACCTCGTGAGTGTTGAATTACTGAAGTCGGCACTGCGTGGGAGATGCGACATAACGTCGCCATACCCCGATAACCCAGGCTTTTCGGCTGGCCATGCTTGACCCTGTAGCGACTACAGGGATGAGAATTTGCCTTGCATCCAGAGGGTTGTGAAAAATTCGTCGATAAAACTATAGAAAAATAGTGACCCAACGACGTATTTGGCAACTGACTACTTAATTCAAACAGGAACTTCCGTCATGCGAATCCTTGTTGTAGAGGACGAGCCTAAAACTGCCGAGTATATGCATCAGGGACTCACCGAGAGCGGTTATGTAGTTGATGTCGCCAATACCGGCCTCGATGGCCTCTGTCTCGCTCAGCACCAGGCATACGATATTGTGATACTGGATGTAAACTTGCCAGAAATGGAGGGCTGGGAGGTGCTGGCCCGGCTGCGAGAAACAAGTAACACCCGAGTGATGATGGTGACCGCTCGCGGGCGGCTCGATGAAAAAGTCCGAGGCCTGGAAATGGGAGCCGACGACTATTTGGTCAAGCCTTTCGAGTTTCCAGAACTGCTCGCACGGGTTCGTACCTTGATGCGCCGGAGTGAACAAGCCGGGCTACCTGAAGTGCTGCGCGTCGGCGACCTTGAACTGGATCAAGGCAGGCACAGAGCGTTCAGGGGCACTCGGCGCATCGATCTGACGACTAAGGAATTCGCGCTGCTGCACGTGCTCATGCGACATAGCGGAGAGGTGATGTCGCGGACTCAGATCATCTCCCTGGTGTGGGACATGAATTTTGACTGCGATACCAATGTCGTCGAGGTATCGATCAGACGGCTAAGGGCCAAGATTGACGATCCGTTTGATCAGAAGTTGATTCATACCCTTCGCGGGGTTGGCTACGTGTTGGAAGCTCGCGAATGAAACCCACGCGACTCTCGACGAAACTCGGCATCACTGTCACAGCGATGAGTGCTGTATTGGCATTGGTCATGGCGACGTTTGCCTACGCATCCATTTCGCGCCAGTTGGATGTCCAGGCAAAAGATGGACTGACCGAGAAGTTGGCGCAGGTTGAACACAGTCTCGCCGAAAGCTCGGCAACGGCAGCAGACATCGTGCTTCATCCCCATAACCTGCGTGACCAAATCGTCGGTCACGACAATTTGACCCTCGCCATCATGGACTCAAGCGTTCCGCGAAAGCAGCTGCTGATCCTTGGAAGCGATGACGCGGTCGAGTTACCAATACCCAAAACAGGGAGCCTATCCCTGGAGTTCCAGCGGCTGGATTCCTCCGACGGCCATGAATTGTTGATGGCGCAGAAGCTGATTCGCCTCAAAAATGACCAACAGATTCTGGTGATGCTGACCCTCGACAGAAAAAGTGATGTCACCTTACTCAACGCTTATGTGAAATCCACGCTGATCGCATTGCCTTTTATTTTGCTCCTGGTGGGTGGCTGCGCATGGTGGGTAGTTCATCGCGGACTCAAACCACTCAGGGCATTTCGCAAAGTTGCAGAGCGGGTATCGGCCCGCGACCTCTCGCACAGAATGAAGGTACACGGTCTGCCTGAAGAACTGAGTGACCTGGCTCATGCGGTTAATTTCATGCTGCACCGATTGGACGGCGACGTTCAGCAGCTCGCCCAGTTCTCGGACGATCTGGCACATGAACTGCGCTCGCCGATGAATAATCTGATGGGCACCGCCCAAGTGACTCTGTCCAGGGAGAGGCCTCCGGCGGAATACAAGCAAGTACTTGAATCGTGTACCGAAGAGCTTGAGCGCCTGTCTCGCATGGTCTCCCAGATGCTGTTTTTAGCCAGCGTCAGCCAACCCTCTGCGCCGTTGACTTTCAGTTCAATTGATCTGCGAGAAGAAGCAGAAAAGGTCGCGGAGCTTTTTGCGATGTCAGCGGAAGAAAAGAAGATGTCCGTTGTGGTGCAGGGAGATGCAAAGGTCTCCGGTGATCGTCTGATGATCCAGCGCGCCATTTCAAATCTACTGTCGAATGCCATCAGACACGGGACAGCCGGCACTCCCGTTACGCTCAGCCTTTCAACCCTGAAAGAGGAAGTTTCGCTGGCTGTACGTAATGCAGGAGAGGGGATTGAAGCGGAACACCTACCTCGCCTGTTTGATCGCTTCTACAGGGTTCATGCCAGCCGCTCCCGGCAGCAAGGCGGGACAGGGTTGGGGCTTGCCATCGTGCGCTCGATCATGAGCTTGCACGAAGGACGCGTAGCGGTTGAAAGTAAACCTGGGGCCATCACAACGTTCAGCCTGATCTTTCCTATTCCCGCTTAGATCAACGCTGCCCTTTTTAGGGCAGTAGACACCAACGGGCACCGCTCTCGGTATGCCATCACGCTGATGAAGACGCCTGGAAACAACTCGACGCGGCTCAGCATTCATTGGTAACACATTCAATTTGCCCATCAGGTCTACCCTCGGTGAGGCTACGCGCGCGCTCCCCTCTACCCTTTTCCGCCTTGAGTAGCATCAGCCATGAATTCATTTAGAAAGACCGTCCAAGTCATTGCCGCCGCGACAGCGCTAAGTGCCGCCTCATTGGTACAGGCAGCGCAATCAATAGACGTGTATAGGGACCCCAACTGTGGCTGCTGCACCAAGTGGATCGCTTATCTGAAAGAGAACGGCTACGCGGTGGTCGACCACCTTGAAGACAACATGAGCGCTGTAAAGGAGAAGTTCGGTGTGCCCGGCAATCTAGGCTCGTGCCACACCGGGGTTGTAAACGGAAAGTTTGTTGAAGGCCATGTTCCCGTCGCGCAAATTGCGGAACTAAGCCAACGAGCTGATCTGGTGGGGGTAGCAGCTCCTGGTATGCCCATGGGTTCACCAGGAATGGAGTCAGGCGATCGGCGCAGCGCTCACCAGATCATTGGCGTGACCAAGTCAGGGGAAGAGACGGTTCTGGCTGACTTTCCGGCCCGCTAGCGGTTCCGGAAAATACCCCAGACGCTTGCTCAAGGAGAGTAAGTCGTGAATCGCCCGTCGCGCCCGCAGGAATCTGCTTGAACCAATCCGCGCCGTCTGCGGACTTGCAGGAGCGCGCTTGCCCGCGACTGCAGTGAGTCATCCAACATGGATGGCACAGACAGATCGCTTTCGCGGGCAAGCGCGCTCCTACACGGGATCGCGTCGAGACACGCCTGTGCGGCGTACCTCCATCCGTAGAAGCCAGCTTGCTGGCGAAGGGGTGTTTTCATGCACCATTGATGCATCTGGTCTGACTCCTTCGCCAGCAAGCCGGCTCCTACGAATTCACATCAGCCATGCGACGGCGGACTCCATGGCATCTGCGGATACGCGTTATTTGACCGTGATGGTGATCTTCTGTGACTCGACCGGCGGGTTCAGTGGCACGTGATTCTTGTCGCCCACCAGCAGTTGCAGGGTGTGCTGACCCGGCGTGAGGTTCAGCTCGGTTTCAGTCTGACCCTTGCCGAAGTGGCGGATGTTGTCGGTGTTCGGCAGCGGCGCGGTCATGTCGGGCTGGTCCTTGACGTCGATCAGCAGGTGATGATGGCCGGTGTCCGGAACGTCAACGCCGGCCGGGGCGACGCCCATGCCCTTGAGGCCGAACTGCACCTTGAACGCGCCATTGACGGTCGCGCCGTCTTTGGGCGAGATGATGTAAACCTCGGCGCCTGCCGGCGATGCCGTGCGAGGGATGTCGGCGGCCTGCGCCAGGAAGCTCGACCCCAGCAGCAGTCCGGTCAGGGCAGTTCTCGCGAATAACGTCTTCATGATCTCTCCGTTTTTATCGATGTGCGATTGGCGGGTTCGGGAGTCGAAGCCTCTTCATCCCGACAGGCAAACGCTCAGGAACGACCTTTACCTTAGCTGCGGTTGGCCGCGAAGTATTTCGCTGAGTGACTGCATGTAGAAGATTTCATGTTGGGCCGATGCAGACAGACAGGAAGCCAGTTACAACTCGAACGGCTCGTTCCCACGCCGCCTGAACCATCCGGTCAGTGACAGGCGCTCGCGGGTCGACGGCATGACTTCATGGGGCATGTCGCCCGAGAGGAACACCACCAGGCAGCCGCCGGTGGGCTGCACGTCGTACTCGACGCCGTCCTTGAGGTACATGCGCAACTGGCCGCCATGCTCCGGCAACCAGCCGTCGTTGAGGTAGACGACCGCCGAGACCATGCGTTTGTCGTCATCGCGAAAGCGGTCTACATGCTTGAGGTAGAAGGCTCCGGGCGGATAGAGCGCGAAGTGGCTTTCGTAATCCTCAAGGCCCAGAAACAGGCCTCGGTTCAGCGCCTGACGCAGGCTCTCCATCAGGTCCAGATAGCGATCGCACGGCTCGGCCTGCCCCGCTTCCAGCCACTGAATGTGATCGCCACGAATCCCCTCGCGAACCTCTTGAGCCGGCCCGCGCCCCACAGCAGCAGGCGCGAGCTCACCCTGAACAGCACGCGTGCGGCATTCAAGCGCCAGCTCACGGGTCAGGGTGTCGGGCAGGAAGATGTTCTGCTGCGACCAGCCACGCTCGGCCAGGTCGTCGACAATTCGCAACAGCAGCGGGTGATCAGGGGATATGCGCATGGCGCGCATAGTATCCATACGCCGATTAATCCGACAGGGCCTGCAGTCCGGGGAATGAGGAATATTTTTGCGGGTTTGATTACGCCCGGCGGTTTTGCCCGACCACTGATCGAACCCACGGTTTTTAGCGGGGTCTGGCAAGTGTTAACTCGACAAATCCCCGCTGCCCCACCGAGAATGGCGGCCTGCCGACAGGAGTCTCTAATGCGCCGTCTGTTTTTCCTGCTGTTGATGTTCTGCACTTTGCCCGCTTGGGCAGACGGCCACGATCAGCTGTACAAGCTCGCCGGCTGGCCGGAACAACGCGCTCATTTTGTCGATGCCTTGAAAGCCGCGCAGCAGCGTTACCGCAACAGCCTTCCACCGGCCGTGTTCGACGCTCTGGTGAGCAACAGCAATCAGCGTTTTGCCCCGCAGGCGATGGACCAGCGCGGGGAGCAAATGCTGCGCCAGACGCTGCAGGACCCGAACCCTGCACTGCAGTTTTTCCAGTCGGCCCTGGGCCGCAAGATCGTCAACGCCGAGCTCACCGCGACGCGCCCGGATCAACTGGCCAAAAACGCTCAAGGCCTGCCGCACATCCAGGCGGACGACAATCGTCTGCTGATCATCGGCCACCTGGCCAACGCCCTTCCCGCCAAGGAAGCCGGCGCCGAGGTCAGCATGGCGATTGCGGGCGTCGCCGCCGACAGCCTGAGTTCGATGATTCCAGGCCTGATGGGCGGCGGCACGACCCAGGCCATGCTCGACAGTCAGCGTCAGCGGCTCATGGGGCAGATCGGCAAGGACGTGAACAACACGCTGCTTTATGTATACCGCGACCTGTCGGACGGCGAGCTGGACGAGTTCGCCACCTTTGCCGAGTCCAACGAAGGCAAGGCCTATTACAAGGCGGCGCTGGCAGCAGTTCGCGCGGGATTGGCGGTTGGGCAGAACGTAAAGTAGCTGTTATCGCTGCTGCAGGAAGCGTAGGAGCGTGGCTTGTCCCGCGATCGGGCGGGAACCGGCCGCAAGTTCGTAAACCCAATCATCCTGATACACCGCAATCACCGCAGTTGCTACCGCTGCGTGGGAGATCGCGGGACAAGCCACGCTCCTACAGATTGCATAGCTTGCCCTACCCCATTCGCTGCGTCAGAAACTCAAAAAACCTTGCCCGCAGCTCGGGTGACTCGTTCGCCAGATGGTGCCGCGCTTCGTGCAGCATGAAAATCTGCGGCTCAGCGAACTTGCTCTTGAGCACCGGCAGATTGTGTTTCCAGTCCACGGTCGTGTCTGACTCGCCCTGCACGATCAGCGGGCGGCGACAGCTTCGCGGCGCACGTTCGATACGCTCGATCCATTTGGCCAGCGCGCCCACCCAGACTGTCGGCAGGCGTCGCGGCTGCAACGGATCCGCCAGCAAGAAAGGCAGAAAGGTCGGGGCGTTTGAGTTTTCGCTGAAGCGCCGGTCAATGGCTTTGACGAAGCCGCGCAGCAGGTAATAGCTGAGTTTCGACAAGGCCCAGCCACGCGGCCGCACCAGCGGCGCCAGCAGGATGATCTGGCCCTGCGCCGGGCTTGCGTCGCCGTGATGCAGCACGTGGTCGATGACAATCGCGCCGCCGGTGCTTTGCCCGCACAGGTGCCACGGCTGCGGCAGGTTGAGGCTCTCGGCTTCCACAAAAAGCCGATCAAGCACTGCCTGATATTCCGCGAAGTCAGTAATGCTTGCCCGCGCCCCACTGGACAGTCCATGGCCCGGCAAGTCGCAGGCAATCACCGCCAGTCCAAGGCCCAGCGCCCAGTCGATGACGTGTCGATACAGCCCGACGTGATCGTAAAACCCGTGCATCAGCACCAGCGTGCCAACCGGCTGTTCGGGCATCCACAGCTGCGTGACGATGTCGTAACCGCCCACTTCAACGCGCCCGATCCGGCTGCTGATCGACCCATTCCGGCCAAGCGCGTTCAGGCCGTAGAAGCGCTGATAAGCCTGGGCCTCTTCAGATAGCGTTTGCGACGCGCTCAAGGGCAACAGCTCAGCACGCAGGTGATCGGGGTCGAACGTGTCGGACATCGGAATTCCAGATGAGGGGTGTGTAGGAAGCGGCCGCACGGAAGTGTCATCTGTCCGCTGCGGCGTGGCAAGGTACGCCGCCTAAATCCATGAGCGGCCGTCTACCCAGTCGCGAGACAAATCTGTAGCCTGCAAAACTTTCCGATTCTCATTTGAGCCCCTGGATGAAACGCAGCCTTTACGTCGTCATCGCACTGTTGGTGCTCATCGGGGGCGCGGGTGCCTGGTACATCCACGGCAAGCAGCCGGTCCGCGATGGCGAAATGAGCCTCGCCGGGCTGCAGGCCCCGGTCACCGTGGCTTACGACGAGCGCGGCGTGCCGCATATACGTGCCGATAACCAGGACGATCTGTACCGCGCACTGGGCTACGTTCACGCCCAGGACCGCCTGTTCCAGATGGAAATCCTGCGCAGGCTGGCGCGTGGGGAGCTGGCTGAAGTTCTCGGCCCCAAGCTGGTCAACACTGACAAGCTGTTCCGCAGCCTGCGTATCCGCGAGCACGCCGATGCCTACGTCGCGCGCCAGGATAAAGACACGCCGGCGTGGAAGGCGCTTCAAGCGTATCTGGACGGCATCAATCAATATCAGGCGACCCATCCCAAACCCATCGAGTTCGACGGGCTGGGCATTCGCGAGCGGCCGTTCACCGCGCAAGACACCCTCAGCGTCGGTGGTTATCTGGCGTACAGCTTCGCTGCGGCGTTTCGCACTGAGCCATTGATGACCTATGTGCGGGATCAACTGGGCCCGGAATACCTGAAAATCTTCGACATGGGCTGGCAGCCGCAAGGGGGCCTTGGCCAGTCCCCTGCATTGACGAGCAACGACTGGAAAGGCCTCAATGACCTGGCACTGCTCAGCCAGCAGGCGCTGGAGAAAGCCGGCCTGCCGCAGTTCGAGGGCAGCAATGCCTGGGCGGTGTCCGGCAGCCGCACCCAAAGTGGCAAACCGCTGCTGGCGGGTGATCCGCACATTCGTTTTTCGGTACCGGCGGTCTGGTACGAAGCGCAGCTCACCGCCCCGGGTTTCGAGCTGTACGGGCATTTTCAGGCGCTCAACCCCTTCGCTCTGCTCGGCCACAATCTGGATTTCGGCTGGAGCCTGACCATGTTCCAGAACGATGATCTGGACCTGATCGCGGAGAAGACCAACCCCGATAATCCCGATCAAGTCTGGTACCACGGCGCCTGGGTGGACATGACCTCCCGCACTGAGCAGATCGAGGTCAGGGGTGAATCTCCCGTCACGCTTACCCTGCGGCAGTCACCCCACGGTCCGATCGTCAATGACGCGCTGGGTGGTAACGCGGCTCAACAGCCGAGCGGTACGCGGATTGCGATGTGGTGGTCGTTCCTTGAGTCGGACAACCCGATCCTGCAGGGCTTTTACGAAGCCAACCGCGCCGATACCCTGGACAAGATGCGCAGCGCCGCCGAGAAGATCCAGTCGCCGGGCCTGAACATCATTTACGCCAACGCCAAGGGCGATATCGGCTGGTGGGCTGCGGCGCAGTTGCCCATGCGGCCTGCGGGGGTGAATCCGACGTTTATTCTCGACGGCAGCTCCGAGCAGGGCGACAAGAACGGCTTCTACCCTTTCAGCGCTAACCCGCAGGAAGAAAACCCGGCGCGGGGTTATATCGTCTCGGCGAACTTCCAGCCGGTGTCGCCGACGGGGATGGAGATTCCGGGCTACTACAATCTTCCCGAGCGCGGTCGCCAACTGGATCGTCAGTTGAGCGATGCCAAGGTGAAATGGAATCTGGAGAACAGCAAAGCGCTGCAGCTCGGGACCCGGACGGATTACGCCGCGCAGATTCTCACGCCTTTGATTCCGGTGCTGCGGCGCGTGGTCAGTGAGCCGGAGGAGCACGACTTGCTGGAGCGCATGGCGGCGTGGAACGGTGACTACTCAGTGGATTCGGTGGGGGCGACGCTGTTCAATCAGTTCCTGTTCAACCTGACCGATGAGGTTTTCCATGACGAGCTGAGCGACGGGCTGTTCACCACGCTGCTGTCGACCCGCCTCATTGACCTGGCGCTGCCACGACTGGCCGCTGACGCCGATTCGCCGTGGTGGAACAATCGCCATTCTCGGGAGCCCGAAAGCCGCGACAACACGGTGAAGGTCGCCTGGCATGCTGCGGTCTCGCATCTGACGTCGCTGTACGGGCAGAACCCTGATGAGTGGAGATGGGGCAAGGCGCACACGCTGACCCACGAACATCCGCTGGGCAAACAGCCGCCGCTGAACATGCTGTTCAATGTCGGGCCTTTTGCGGCGCCCGGTACCCATGAGGTGCCGAACAACCTGTCCGCGGGCATAGGCCCCGCGCCATGGCCGGTCACTTACGGGCCATCGACACGCCGCCTCATCGACTTCGCCGACCCGGCCCACGCACTGGGGATCAACCCGGTGGGCCAGAGCGGCGTGCTGTTCGACAAGCACTACGCCGACCAGGCGCAGCGCTACATCAACGGCGAGTACGTGCCAGAGCGGTTCAGCGAAGGGGATGTGGTGGGGAACAGCAAGGAAGTGTTGAAGCTGGTGCCGGGGCGATAACACCGGCAGATCCTATTGATGATCGTTCCCACGCTCCGCGTGGGGATGCCGCCCGGGACGCTCCGCGTCAATCGCTGTGACGCGGAGCGTCAGGAGATGCATTCCCACGCAGAGCGTGGGAACGATCAACGGTCGGTATCAGGCCCGTAGGAGCCGGCTGGCTGGCGAATGCATTGGACCAGACAACGCAGCGTTTAATGATCAACCGCGTTCGCCAGCAAGCCGGCTCCTACAGAGGAATGCATCCGTCCAGTGAGAGTGAACTCGACTGTGGGACCGGCTTTAGCCGGGAAGGCGTCTGGCGTTACACCGCAGATCTATAGCGCACGCACTGGCCTCTTCCCGGCTGAAGCCGGTCCTGTCAATCAAGCCGGATTCAAACCGACTCCGCCACCTTTGCACGGCGCAGGTCCGGCTGTTTCCAGCCGTCGGCCGCGGCTTCTTCGATGGCTTGCTGGATCGCGCGTTTGCGGTTGTTTTCCGTGCGGCGGCTGAAGAACCACACCAGGAAGGTCGCAATCGAGACCGCCAACAGAATCAAGCTGGCAATCGCGTTGATCTCAGGCTTCACGCCCAGGCGCACCGCCGAGAACACTTCCATGGGCAGGGTCGTCGAGCCCGGGCCGGAGACGAAACTCGCCAGCACCAGGTCGTCCAGCGACAGCGCAAAGGACATCATCGCCCCCGCCGCCAGCGATGGCGCGATCATCGGGATGGTGATCAAAAAGAACACCTTCCACGGCCGCGCACCCAGGTCCATTGCCGCCTCTTCGATGGACATGTCCAGCTCGCGCAGACGGGCCGACACCACCACCGCCACATAGGCCGCACAGAACGTCGTGTGAGCGATCCAGATGGTGACGATGCCGCGCTCCTCGGGCCAGCCGAGCAACTGCGCCATCGCCACGAACAGCAGTAACAGCGACAGACCGGTGATCACTTCAGGCATCACCAGTGGCGCGGTGACCAGGCCGCCAAAGAACGTCTTGCCCTTGAAGCGGGTGATGCGCGTCAGCACGAAGGCCGCCATCGTACCCAGCGCCACTGCAGCGATCGATGTGTAGAGGGCGATTTCCAACGAGCGCATAACCGCACTCATCAGCTGGGTGTTGTCGAGCAGGCCGACGTACCACTTCACCGACCAGCCGCCCCAGACCGTCACCAGCTTGGAGGCGTTGAACGAGTAGATCACCAGAATGACCATGGGCGCGTAGATGAAGATCAGGCCCAGTACCAACATCAGGTTCGAGAATCGGAAGCCTCTCATGCCTTGCCCTCCAGCTCTTTAGCCTGACTGCGGTTGAACAGAATGATCGGCACGATGAGGATCAACAGCATCACCACCGCCAGCGACGACGCTACCGGCCAGTCGCGGTTGTTGAAGAATTCCTGCCAGAGCACTTTACCGATCATCAGCGTCTCGGGGCCGCCCAGCAGTTCCGGGATGACGAACTCGCCCACCACCGGAATGAACACCAGCATGCAGCCGGCGATAATGCCGTTCTTGGACAGCGGCACGGTGATTTTCCAGAAGCTGTTGAAGGTGCTCGAACCCAGGTCCGATGCGGCTTCCAGCAAACTCTGGTCGTGCTTCACCAGATTCGCGTACAGCGGCAGGATCATGAACGGCAGATACGAATAGACCACGCCGATGTAAACCGCGAGGTTGGTGTTGAGGATCTGCAACGGCTCGCTGATCACGCCCAGCCACATGAGGAAAGCGTTGAGCAGGCCGTTGTTGCTGAGGATGCCCATCCACGCGTAGACGCGGATCAGGATCGCGGTCCAGGTCGGCATCATGATCAGCAGCAACAGCACCGTCTGCATTTCTTTGCGGGCGATGGAGATGCCGTAAGCCATCGGATAGCCAATCAACAGGCACAGCACGGTGCTGATGAACGCCATCTTCAACGAGCCGAGATACGCCGAGATGTACAGATCGTCACTGGTCAGCAGCGCGTAGTTGGCGAAGTTGAGCACGATGTCGAGCTTCTGCTCGACGAAGGTGAAGATCTCGGTGTACGGCGGAATCGCCACGTCCGCTTCAGCGAAACTGATCTTGATGACGATCAGAAACGGCAGCGCGAAAAACAGAAACAGCCACAGGAACGGCACGCCGATAACGGCCTGGCGTCCGGTGGGTTTTATTCGATTGAAAGCCCGTTTTATCTTTCGGATTTTCATGAGCGCAATACCACGCCGCTGTCGTCTTCCCACCAGACGAAGACTTCGTCGTCCCAGGTCGGTCGCGTGCCCTGACGTTCGGCGTTGGCGACAAACGATTGCACCAGCTTGCCCGACGGCAGCTTCACGTAGAACACCGAGTGACCGCCTAGATAGGCGATGTCGTGAACCTTGCCGCGAGACCAGTTGTGTTCGAACGACGGCTGTTCGGTGGTCACCAGCAGTTTTTCGGGACGCAGCGCGTAGGTGATGCGCTTGTCTTCCACCGACGTGGTGACGCCGTGACCGACGTAGATCTTGCGTTCGAGCTCAGGACTGCTGATCAGCGCGTGGCCTTCCATGTCCTCAATGACGTCACCGTCGAACAGGTTAACGTTGCCGATGAACTCGCACACCAGGCGGCTGGTGGGCGTTTCGTAGATATCGATCGGGCTGCCGATCTGTGCGATCCAGCCCAGGTGCATGATCGCAATGCGCTCGGCCATGGTCATGGCCTCTTCCTGGTCGTGGGTCACCATCACGCAGGTCACGCCGACGCGCTCGATGATTTCCACCAGCTCCAGTTGCATCTGCGAACGCAGTTTTTTATCCAGTGCGCCCATGGGTTCGTCGAGCAATAGCAGCTTCGGCTTCTTCGCCAGCGAACGCGCCAGGGCCACACGCTGACGCTGGCCGCCGGACAACTGATGGGGCTTGCGCTTGGCGTACTGGGTCATCTGCACCAGCTTGAGCATCTCGGCCACGCGGGCCTCGACTTCGGCCTTGGGCAGCTTGTCCTGCTTGAGGCCGAAGGCGATGTTGTCCGCCACGGTCATGTGCGGAAACAGCGCGTAGGACTGGAACATCATGTTGATAGGACGTTCGTACGGCGGCATGTCGGTGATGTCGACGCCGTCGAGGTAAATGCGCCCTTCGGTCGGGCGTTCGAAGCCGGCGAGCATGCGCAGCAGGGTGGATTTCCCCGAGCCGGAGCCGCCCAGCAGGGCGAAGATTTCACCCTTGTTGATCTGCAGAGACACGTCGTCCACAGCAATCGTCTCATCGAACTTCTTCGTGACCCGATCGATTTTGACCAGCACCTGTTTCGGTTGCTGACCACCCTCAAGGGATTTCTTGTAGGCGCCGGAGGCAACTGCCATGGGTGAAACTCCCAACTGTTTTTGCGCCCGGCCAATGCGGCCGGGCGCCAAGGTCTTTATTTACCGGTTTTGATCTTCGTCCAGCTGCGCGTCATGACGCGCTGGATCTTGGGCGGCAGCTCGGAGTTAACGTACAGGCGCTCCTGTATCTCCTTCGAAGGATAAACCGCCTCATCGTTGCGAATGTCCTGATCCATCAACTCGCCCGAAGCCGGGTTCGGGTTGGCGTAGCCCACCTGGTCACTGACCTTGGCGATCACGTCGGGCTTGAGGATGTAATTGATGAACGCGTGGGCGGCCTTCACGTCCGGCGCATCCGAAGGGATGGCGAGCATGTCGAACCACAGGTTGCCGCCCTCTTTCGGGATCGAGTAAGCAATCTTGACGCCCTTGCCGGCTTCTGCGGCACGGGCCTTGGCCTGGAAGACGTCACCGGAGAAGCCGGCAGCGATACAGATGTCGCCGTTGGCCAGGTCAGTGATGTACTTGGACGAATTGAAATAGGTCACATACGGGCGGACCTTGAGCAGCTTGGCTTCGGCCGCCTTGTAGTCTTTCTCGTCGGTGCTGTTCGGGTTTTTGCCCATGTAGTTGAGGACTGCGGGCAGCATCTCGTCAGCGGAATCCAGGAACGCGACGCCGCACTTCTGCAGCTTCTTGATGTTCTCGGGCTCGAACAGCGTGGCCCACGAATCGATGGTGTCGACGCCCAGGACTTCTTTGATCTTGTCGACGTTGTAGCCGATGCCGTTGGTGCCCCACAGATACGGCACGGCGTACTGGTTGCCAGGGTCGTTCTTTTCCAGGCGCTTGAGCAGTTCAGGGTCGAGATTGGAGTAGTTGGGCAGCTGCGACTTGTCGAGCTTTTGGAACGCCCCGGCCTTGATCTGCTTGCCCAGGAAATGGTTGGACGGCACGACCACGTCATACCCGGTGTGGCCGGCCAGCAGCTTGCCTTCCAGGGTTTCGTTGGAGTCGAAGACGTCGTACTTGGTCTTGATCCCGGTGGTGGACGTGAAGTCCTCCAGCGTCGTGGTGCCGATGTAATCGGACCAGTTATAAATGCGAACGGTGGAGTCCGCGTAGGCACCGGCAGCGAGCGTGAGCCCTGCGCCGAGCAGCAAGCCTTTTGAAAATAAAGAAATAGACACGTGTGCAGTCCTTTTTTAGTAGGTGGGCCTGTTGCCCGTACCGATGACAGTAACGACTGCCTGTGACCCATCCGGCGCGCAACTTACCTTCGATAAACCCTTCTCGCAAAAAAACTTTTTGTGAATGCCATCTCGAAGCGTGAACGGTAGGAGCGCGCTTGCCCGCGATGACTTGGCCACATACGACACTGATGTCGGCCCATACACCGTAATCGCGGGCAAGTGCGCTCCTGCAGGATGCGTCGTACGGGACGACGCACCCGATCAGGCTTATTTACCCGATTTGATGTTGGTCCAGCTGCGGGTCATCAGGCGTTGAGTCGCCGCAGGCAAGTCGGCGATCGCGTACAACTTGGCCAGAACGTCCGCCGGCGGATAAACGCCAGGGTCAGATGTGATGTCCTTGTCGACGAACTCGGTTGCCGCCTTGTTGCCGTTCGGGAAGTGAACGGAGTTGGTGATTTCAGCCATCACCTTCGGTTGCAGGATGAAGTTCATGAACTTGTAGGCGCCTTCGACGTTTTCGGCATCTTTCGGGATGGCGACCATGTCGTAGAAGCTGCCTGCACCTTCTTTCGGAATGTTGTAGCTGACTTTGACCTTGCCGCCCGCTTCTTCAGCGCGCGCCTTGGCCTGGTAGACGTCACCCGAGTAACCCACCGCTACGCAGATGTTGCCGTTGGCCAGGTCCGAGATGTACTTGGACGAGTGGAAGTAGGTGATCGAAGGACGAATTTTCTTGAACAGATCCTCGGCCTTCTGAAGGTCTTCTTTCTTCTGGCTGTCGGTCGGCAGGCCCAGGTAATGCAGCGCCACTGGCAGCATTTCGGTTGGTGAGTCCAGGAAGCTGATACCGCAGCCTTTCAGCTTGGCGGCGTTCTCTGGTTTGAACAGCAGGTCCCACGAGTTGACCGGTGCATCAGCGCCCAAGGCGGCTTTAACCTTCTCGGCGTTGTAGCCGATGCCGATCGAGCCCCACATGTACGGGAATGCGTGCTTGTTGTCCGGGTCGCTGATCGACACCGCTTTCAACAGCGCAGGGTCAAGGTTTTTGTAATTTGGCAGCTTGGACTTGTCCAGCTCTTGGTAGACGCCGGCCTTGATCTGCTTGGCCAGGAAGTTGTTCGACGGTACGACGATGTCGTAACCCGATTTACCGGCCAGCAGCTTGGCTTCCAGGGTCTCGTTGCTGTCGAACACGTCGTACACCACTTTGATGCCCGACTCTTTCTCGAAGTCGGCGATGGTGTTCGGTGCGATGTAATCGGACCAGTTATAGACGTGCAGGACTTTGTCATCGGCGTGTGCAGCGGAGGCCACTGCGCCCATGAGGGACAAGGCCAGGAGGGTTTTGCCAAATTTCTTCATTCGTACGGCTCCAGTGTTTTTATGTAAGCGGCGTCTAGACGGCGGACAGTCTGGCAATTTCCCGGTAAAAATTCAGCCCTGCAATGACTCAAACGTCAGGTCCAGGCACTTGCGCGCCTTTTCAATCAGCTCGTCGATTTCGGCGAAAGTAATCACCAGCGGCGGCGAGATGATCATGGTGTCGCCCACGGCCCGCATGATCAGGCCATTGTTGAAGCAAAAAGTGCGGCAAATCATGCCTGCGCCTTTGCCGACATAACGCTCGCGAGTGGTCTTGTCTTTCACCAGTTCGATGGCGCCCAGCATGCCGACGCCCCGCACTTCACCCACCAGCGGGTGATCGCTCAGTTCGCGCAGACGCTTTTGCAAATAGGGTGCCGTTTCGGCCTTCACCCGTTCGACGATCTTTTCTTCACTCAGAATGCGAATGTTCTCCAGACCCACCGCTGCCGCCACCGGGTGACCGGAGTAGGTGAAGCCGTGGTTGAAGTCGCCGCCCTCGTTCAACACCTTGACCACTTCGTCGCGCACGATGACGCCACCCATGGGGATGTAGCCCGAGGTCAGGCCTTTGGCAATGGTCATGAGGTCAGGCTTGAGGTCGTAGAAGTCGCTGCCGAACCATTCGCCGGTGCGACCAAAGCCACAGATGACTTCATCGGCCACAAAGAGGATGTCGTATTTGGCGAGGATCTCTTTGATCTTCGGCCAGTAGGTGTCGGGCGGAACGATGACACCGCCGGCGCCCTGAATCGGCTCGGCGATGAACGCGCCGACGTTGTCCACCCCCAGTTCGAGAATCTTCTTCTCCAGCTGTTCGGCCGCCCAGACGCCGAACTCGTCAGGCGTCATGTCGCCGCCTTCACCAAACCAGTAAGGCTGCGGGATGTGCACGATGCCCGGAATCGGCAAATCGCCCTGCTCGTGCATATAGGTCATGCCGCCCAGGCTCGCGCCGGCGACGGTCGAACCGTGGTAACCGTTGACGCGGCTGATGATGACCTTCTTGCTTGGCTGGCCCTTGATCGCCCAGTAGTGACGCACGAGCCGCAGCACCGTGTCGTTGCCTTCGGAGCCCGAACCGGTGAAGAACACGTGGTTCATGCCCTCGGGGGCGATGTCGGAAATGGCCTTTGCCAGTTGCAGTGCCGGCGGGTGAGCCGTCTGGAAGAACAGGTTGTAATACGGCAGTTCGCGCATCTGTTTGCTGGCCGCGTCGGCCAGTTCTTCGCGACCGTAACCGATGGCGACACACCAGAGCCCGGCCATGCCGTCGAGGATCTTGTTGCCTTCGCTGTCCCAGAGGTAAACGCCCTTGGCGTGGGTGATGATGCGCGGGCCTTTCTCTTTCAGCTGTTTGAAGTCGCTGAACGGCGCCAGGTGATGATCACTGCTGAGGGCTTGCCATTCGCGGGTTTGCGGGTTGTTGGAACTCATGAATCACTCCATTGTGGTATCGCGTGTGGGGCGCCGTCGATCCGCTCGCGATCCACTCGAATCTGGCTCGGATCTGGCGACGCCCCGTGACGTCAGACGGCAAAGAGCAGGAATTCCCGCTCCCACGAACTGATCACACGCTTGAAGTTTTCGTGCTCGGCGCGCTTGACCGCGACGTAGCCGGTGATGAATTTCTTGCCGAGGTACTTCTCGACCGTCTTGCTGTTTTCCATGCGCTCCAGCGCGTCCTCAATGGTCAATGGCAGGCGGAGGTTGCGGCGTTCGTAACCACGGCCAACCACGGGGGCGCTGGGGTTCAGGCCCTCGACCATGCCGATGAAACCGCACAACAGGCTGGCGGCGATGGCCAGATACGGGTTGGCATCGGCACCGGGCAGACGGTTTTCCACGCGACGGTTCTGCGGGCCGGCATCCGGCACGCGCAGGCCAACGGTGCGGTTTTCTTCGCCCCACTCCACGTTCACCGGCGCTGAGGTGTCCGGCAGGAAGCGGCGGAACGAGTTGACGTTGGGCGCGAACAGCGGCAACAGCTCGGGGATCAGCTTTTGCAGACCGCCGATGTGTTGCAGGAACAGCTGACTCATCGTGCCGTCTTCATTGGAGAAGATGTTCTTGCCGGTCTCGATGTCGATGATGCTCTGGTGCAGGTGCATGGCGCTGCCGGGCTCGCCGGTCATGGGCTTGGCCATGAAGGTCGCGGCCACATCGTGCTTGAGGGCGGCTTCGCGCATGGTGCGCTTGAACACCAGAATCTGGTCCGCCAGAGACAGCGCGTCGCCGTGACGGAAGTTGATCTCCATCTGCGCGGTGCCGTCTTCGTGAATCAGCGTGTCCAGGTCGAGGTTCTGCAGTTCGCACCAGTCGTAGACGTCTTCGAACAGGGGGTCGAATTCGTTGGCGGCTTCGATGGAGAACGACTGACGACCGGTTTCCGGACGACCCGAGCGACCCACCGGTGGCTGCAGCGGGTAGTCGGGGTCGTCACTGCGCTTGGTCAGATAGAACTCCATCTCCGGCGCCACGATCGGCTGCCAGCCTTGATCGGCATAGAGCTTGAGGACTTTCTTGAGGACGTTGCGCGGGGACAGCTCGATGGGGTTGCCTTGCTTGTCGTAGGTGTCGTGAATCACCTGCGCAGTCGGCTCGATGGCCCAGGGCACCAGAAACACCGCGCTCTGGTCAGGACGGCAGAACATGTCGATGTCTGCAGGGTCCAGCAATTCGTAGTAGATGTCGTCTTCGACGTAATCGCCCGTTACGGTCTGGAGCAGTACGCTTTCCGGCAAGCGCATGCCCTTTTCAGCAATGAACTTGTTGGTCGGTGAAATCTTGCCCCGTGTGATACCGGTGAGGTCGGCGATCATGCATTCGACTTCGGTAATCCTGTGTTCTTTCAACCAATCGGTGAGCTGGTCGAGGTTGGTACTCATAAATACCTCAGGGTTTTAATTCCTGGTCGCCGTCATGGCGGTCAGGCGTTCTTTGAAGCGCTGGCGTTACGGTCCTGCTCGTTTTCAGCAGGCATCGTCTAATGTACCGGCCCCTTCCCGGCTGAAGCCGGTCCTACAATCGCCAATTACCTGGAAGACTCAAAGATAGTCGTGCCTGTGCAAAACGCGCGGCGGTGGATGCCGCAGAAAACCTGGGCCGGGTACGTCAGCCGAAGCAAAAGACGCGCCCGCTGGAACCGCTGCGCGGATAAAGAGTAAGGTGTCGAGGTGCCGGGCAGAAGCGTGCGCTGTGCCCGGCGCGCTGGCTGGGCCGCTACACTGAAAGCGCGTGATGTGAGAAGCAGGTGCCCGAATGGCTGAGTGCAGGCAGCGAGGCCGATCAGCGGAAGGCGAAACATGAGACCCCCGGTATTATTGCTGTTATGGGTTGCAATCGAGCTTAGCGTTGTTCATTTTTTTCCACAACACGCCCGTAAAAAATAAAAAACGCTCTGCTCAAGCCCGCAGTTTCCATGACGCTTAGCGCAAAAAATCTGCCCTAAAGTGCGGCGAAAGTGGCGTTCCGGCGCCCTTTTAGGGCAAATCAGGGCTCCCTTGACTTCGTCTGGCCTTTCGGATTGACTGAAACCCGTAATGCTCGATGATTGATATTTTCAACAACAAAGGTGTTGCATCATGTCGGTACCCCCGCGTGCCGTTCAGCTCAACGAAGCGAACGCGTTCCTTAAGGAACATCCTGAGGTTCTATACGTTGACCTTCTGATTGCAGATATGAATGGAGTGGTGCGCGGCAAGCGCATCGAACGCACCAGCCTTCATAAGGTTTACGAAAAAGGCATCAACCTCCCAGCTTCCCTATTCGCACTGGATATCAACGGCTCGACGGTGGAAAGCACCGGTCTGGGTCTGGACATCGGTGACGCTGACCGAATCTGCTATCCAATTCCCGACACTCTCTGCAATGAGCCCTGGCAGAAGCGTCCTACCGCACAACTCCTGATGACCATGCACGAGCTGGAAGGCACGCCCTTCTTCGCGGATCCGCGCGAAGTGCTGCGCCAGGTTGTCAGCAAGTTCGACGAGATGGGCCTGACCATCTGCGCTGCATTCGAGCTTGAGTTCTACCTGATCGATCAGGAAAACGTGAACGGCCGTCCACAGCCGCCGCGCTCGCCGATCTCCGGCAAACGTCCGCACTCGACACAGGTTTACCTGATCGACGATCTGGACGAGTACGTCGACTGCCTCCAGGACATTCTCGAAGGCGCGAAAGAACAAGGCATCCCTGCTGACGCGATCGTCAAGGAAAGTGCCCCGGCGCAGTTCGAAGTCAACCTGCACCACACCGCAGACGCGCTGAAAGCCTGTGATTACGCGGTGCTGCTCAAGCGCCTGATCAAGAACATCGCCTACGACCATGAGATGGACACCACCTTCATGGCCAAGCCTTATCCAGGCCAGGCGGGTAACGGTCTGCACGTGCACATTTCGATCCTCGATCGCGATGACAAAAACATTTTCACCAGCGAGGATCCCGAGCAGAACGCCGCATTGCGTCATGCGATCGGCGGTGTGCTCGAGACCCTACCCGCGCAGATGGCGTTCCTTTGCCCGAACGTCAATTCGTACCGCAGGTTTGGTGCTCAGTTCTACGTTCCAAACTCGCCGTGCTGGGGGCTGGATAACCGGACCGTGGCCGTGCGCGTGCCTACCGGGACGGCCGATTCGGTACGTATCGAACACCGGGTTGCCGGCGCGGATGCCAACCCGTATCTGCTGATGGCATCGGTGCTTGCAGGCATTCACCACGGCCTGACCAACCAGATCGAGCCCGGTCCGCCCGTGGAAGGCAACTCCTACGAGCAGAACGAGCAGAGCCTGCCGAACAACTTGCGTGATGCGCTGCGCGAGCTGGACGACAGCGAAGTCATGGCCAAGTACATCGATCCGAAGTACATCGATATCTTCGTTGCGTGCAAGGAAAGTGAGCTGGAGGAGTTCGAGCACTCCATCTCCGACCTTGAATACAACTGGTATCTGCACACGGTTTGATGGCTGCACGAGTTAGGAAAACGCCACCTTTTCGAGAGAATCGGTGGCGTTTTTCATTCATGAGCTGCGCGGACACCCTGTGGGACCGGCTTCAGCCGGGAAGGCAATCTCCCGGCTGCCACTGTAGAATGCCCGCGGCCCCGACCGAGAGAGCACTGATGACCCGCCTTGCCCCACCCCGCAAACCTCGTGCACGCAGTCAGGCGCGGATCGACTCGATCCTCGATGCCGCACGTGCACTGCTGGCCTCGGACGGCGTGGTGAGCCTGTCGATTTACAGCGTTGCCGAGCGGGCCGAAATACCGCCCTCTTCCGTGTATCACTTCTTCGCCAGCGTTCCCGCGCTGCTCGAAGCGCTCACGGCCGATGTCCACGAGGCGTTTCGCGAAAGCCTGCAGCAGCCCATCGATCATGATCAGTTGAACCAGTGGCGTGATCTGTCCCACGTGGTGGAATCGCGCATGCTCGCGATCTACAGCGATGACGCTGCCGCGCGGCAGTTGATCCTCGCCCAGCACGGTCTGACCGAAGTCACTCAGGCGGATCGTCAGCACGACATTGAACTGGGCAACCTCATGCATGAGTTGTTCGCCCGGCACTTTCAACTGCCGACGCTACCCGATGACGTTGAGGTGTTTGCCCTGGCGCTGGAACTCGCCGACCGGGTGTATGCGCGCTCGGTGCAACTGCACAACGCGATTACCCCGCGCATGGCCGAGGAAGGACTGCGGGTGTTTGATGCGTATCTGGGTTTGTACCTGCCGCCGTATTTGCCGAAGCGGCCACAACATCTATAAGCCCTGCTAGACGACGCAGACGTTGTGGATTCACCGGATCCTACGAATTTTGTCTGCGCCGACGATTGCGTGCGTGGCCGAGAACCGCCGCCGAACCGCGCTTGCCGGCGAATGCGGTGGGCCAGTTAAATATCCATTGACTGACACGCCCATTCGCGGGCAAGCGCGCTCCTACAAGGGTTTTGTGTCGTTCAGGAATGCTGCGGCTAACCTAGATCCTGCGGATTTTGTGTGCGTCGACGATTGCGTGCGTGGCCGAGACCCACCGCCGAACCACGCTTGCCGGCGATTGCGGGGGGTCAGTTAAATATCCATTGACTGACACGCCCATTCGCGGGCAAGCGCGCTCCTACAGGGGTTTTGTGTCGTTCAGGAATGCTGCGGCTAACCTAAATCCTACGGATGTTGTGTGCGTCGACGATTGCGTGCGTGGCCGAGACCCACCGCCGAACCACGCTTGCCGGCGAATGCGGTGGGCCAGTTAAATATCCATTGACTGACACGCCCATTCGCGGGATAGCGCGCTCCTACAAGGGTTTTAGGTCGCTCAGGAATGCTGCGGCTAACCTAAATCCTGCGGATGTTGTGTGCGTCGACGATTGCGTGCGTGGCCGAGACCCACCGCCGAACCACGCTTGCCGGCGAATGCGGTGGGTCAGTTAAATATCCATTGACTGACACGCCCATCCGCGGGCAAGCGCGCTCCTACAAGGGTTTTGTGTCGTTCAGGAATGCTGCGGCTAACCTAGATCCTGCGGATTTTGTGTGCGTCGACGATTGCGTGCGTTGCGGATATCCACTGTAGGAGCGCGCTTGCCCGCGATTGCGGGGGGTCAGTTAAACAATCCGTGACTGACACTCCACATTCGCGGGCAAGCGCGCTCCTACTCGTAGGCACGTCGCTTGCGATACAGCATCGATCACAACTTGGCGATCGACACCTCGGTGGATTTCACGAACGCGATCACTTCGCTGCCGACCACCAGTTCCAGCTCTTTCACCGAGCGGGTGGTGATGACGGACGTGACCACACCTGACGCGGTCTGCACGTCGATTTCGGACAATACGTCGCCGAAAACGATTTCCTTGATGGTGCCTTTGAACTGGTTACGTACGTTGATGGCTTTGATAGTCATGGTAAGGCTTCCTTTGTGAGATCAGTTCCGGGGGCAAGATTGCCTCTGGAGTTAGTTGGCCCAACGCAGTTGCGTGGGCAGCGGTGAAGTCGGTTCGGGTTCGGGCGGGGTGCCTGGCAACGACAACACCCGGTTGAGCACTTCGGTTTCCAGCGCGGCCAGTCGGTAGGAGCCGCGCGCCCGCGGACGGGCCAGATCCACCTGCAAATCAAGACCGATGCGGCCTTCTTCGATCAGCAACACCCGGTCGGCAATGGCGACCGCTTCGCTGACGTCGTGGGTCACCAGCAATACGGTGAAGCCATGCTTCTTCCACAGGTTCTCGATCAGCTGCTGCATCTCGATTCGGGTCAAGGCATCCAGCGCACCGAGAGGCTCGTCGAGCAGCAACAGACGCGGCTGGTGAATCAGCGCGCGCGCCAGCGCCACCCGTTGCTTTTGCCCACCTGATAACGCTGCCGGCCATTCATTGGCGCGCTCGGCCAGACCCACTGCCTCCAGCGCTTCCAGCGCTTTGCCACGCCAGTCGCCGCTGAGGCCAAGGCCGACGTTGTCGATGATCTTTTTCCAGGGCAGCAAGCGCGCTTCCTGGAACATCAACCGCGTGTCTTCCCGCGCATCCGCCAATGAGCCATTACCGGCCAGCAGCTGCCCACTCGACGGCTGATCAAGGCCTGCCAGAAGGCGCAGCAAAGTGCTCTTGCCGCACCCGCTTCGGCCCACGACGGCCACGAACTGGCCGGCCGGGATGTGCAGATCAATGTCTTTTAGTACTTCCCGCGAGCCGAAGGTCTTCTTCAGCTTGCGGACCTGCAAGGGAATCCCGCGCAACAGGTTTGCCGGTTGTTGGAGATTGCTCATTGCGCGCCACCTTTAGCCACTTGATACGCCGGGTGCCAACGCAGACAGACCCGTTCCAGACCACGCGCCGCGAGGTCTGCCAGTTTGCCGAGAACGGCATACAACACGATCGCCAGTACCACGACGTCGGTCTGCAGAAACTCCCGGGCGTTCATCGCCAGATAGCCGATCCCCGAACTGGCCGAGATGGTCTCCGCGACGATCAGGGTCAGCCACATGAAGCCCAACGCGAACCGCACGCCGACCAGAATCGAAGGCATCGCGCCCGGCAGAATCACGTGGCGGAACAGTCCGAAGCCGCTCAAACCGTAGCTGCGGGACATTTCCACCAGCGCCGGGTCGATGTTGCGAATGCCGTGGTAGGTGTTCAGGTAAATCGGGAACAGCGTGCCCAGCGCGACCAGAAAAATCTTCGCGGTCTCGTCAATGCCGAACCACAGGATGACCAAGGGAATCAGCGCCAGGTGGGGCACGTTGCGGATCATCTGCACAGAGCTGTCGAGCAGGCGTTCGCCCCATTTCGACAGGCCGGTGATGAAGCCGAGGGCCAGACCGATTCCGCCGCCGATGGCAAAGCCGATCCCGGCACGCCAGCCACTGATCGCCAGATGGGTCCAGATTTCGCCGCTGCGCACCAGCGTCACGCCAGCCTCGATCACGGCGCTCGGCGCCGGAAGAATGCGGGTCGACAGCCACCCCGCGCTGACTGCCAGTTGCCATATCGCCAACAACAAGACCGGTAGCAACCAGGGCGCCAGTCTGTGGGTGATTCGTTCCACGCTCATGGAGTTGTCTCCTTCCAATTGCCGGGCTTACTGCGCTTTCGCGACAGCAGCGGGTGGCGTCCAGATCACATCAGCGATGCGCAACGGTTTAGGGATCAGCTTGAGCTGGTAGAAGGTGTCGGCGATTTTCTGTTGCGCGGCGACGGTTTCAGGCGTGATGAACGAGGCGCCATAGCCCTGACGTTTCACCGACGTGCGAGTGATGTCTTCCGGCAGGCCGAGCAGCGGCGCGACTTGTTTGGTGACCTCTTCCGGGTTGGCCCTGGACCATTCGCCGACGGCGCGCACTTCTTCAACCAGGGTCTGAATGACCTTGGGATGCTGCTGCGCATAGGGCTTGGTCGCGAGATAGAACTGGTTGTTGTCGACAATGCCTTTGCCGTCGCGCAGGGTTCGTGCCTGCAATTGCTGTTCGGCGGCGGCCTGGTACGGATCCCAGATCACCCAGGCATCGACGCTGCCACGCTCGAAGGCCGCACGCGCATCGGCGGGCGGCAGGAATACCGTTTGAATGTCGGTGTATTTCAGGCCGGCCTCTTCCAGCGCGCGCACCAGCAGGTAATGCACGTTCGAGCCTTTGTTGAGGACGACTTTCTTGCCTTTGAGGTCTTTGACCGAAGTGATCAGCGAATCCTTGGGCACCAGAATCGCTTCGCTGGTGGGCGCCGGCGGTTCGGAGGCGACATACAGCAGATCAGCGCCAGCGGCCTGGGCAAACACAGGGGGCGTTTCGCCAGTCACGCCGAAGTCGATCGAGCCGACGTTCAGGCCTTCAAGCAACTGCGGGCCACCTGGAAACTCGGTCCACTGGACCTGCACGCCTTGGTCGGCGAGTTTTTTCTCAAGCGACCCTTTGGCCTTGAGCAACACCAGCGTGCCGTATTTCTGGTAACCGATGCGCAAGGTGTCGGCCTGGGCCTGAGTAAAGACGCCGAAGGAAACTGCCGCAGCAAACAGAGCGACCAGGCCTCGACGCAAAATAACGGTGCCCATGGCACGCTCCTTTGCTGTGTAGCTAACAGGTGGCACCTGCTCGTCCGATGGCGGACCAGTAAGGCGGGAAGGGATTCATGGCCGGCGATCTCGCCAGGACGGAGAGACCTTAACAGGGGATAGTTATTCTCTAAAATCATATTTATTCATTTGGTTAGCACCAAAAGGAATATAAAAACTGCCGTGATTACACAACTTCATCTTGTAGGAGCGCGCTTGCCCGCGAATACATTAGCTCGCCTACCCTGAGCTTCACTGATTTACATCGATCTGTAGGAGCCGGCTTGCTGGCGAACGCGGCGTATCAGTCACCGTGCCCATCACTGATGAATCGGATTTCGCCAGCAAGCCGGCTCCAACAGAATGCGAATCGAAGATCACTGAAGCCTGCAAAAAAAAGGGCCGATAAATCGGCCCGAATGTCATGGTTGAAACGGGGGTGTATCAGCGATTCGGCTGTGGCGTAAGACGCAGGTAAGGGGTAACGGCTGTATAGCCCTTGGGGAAGCGCTCCTTGATCTCCGCTTCGTCTTTGATTGAAGGCACGATGACGACGTCTTCGCCGTCCTTCCAGTTAGCCGGCGTGGCGACTTTATAGTTGTCGGTCAGCTGCAGCGAATCGATCACCCGCAGGATCTCGTGGAAGTTGCGTCCGGTGCTGGCTGGGTAGGTGATGGTCAGGCGGATCTTCTTGTTCGGGTCGATCACGAACAGCGAACGCACCGTCAGGGTTTCGCTGGCATTGGGGTGAATAAGGTCGTAGAGCTCTGAGACCTTACGATCTTCGTCCGCCAGAATCGGAAAGTTCACGAGGGTGTTCTGCGTGGAGTTGATGTCGCCGATCCACTGTGTGTGGGATTCGGCCGAGTCCACGGACAGGGCAATTGCCTTGACGTTGCGCTTGTCGAATTCCTCTTTGAGTTTTGCGGTGAAGCCAAGCTCAGTGGTGCAGACGGGCGTGAAGTCGGCGGGGTGCGAAAACAATACCGCCCATTTGCCGTCCAGCCACTCGTGAAACCTGATAGGTCCTTCGCTGGAGTCCTGTTCGAAGTCGGGTGCGATGTCGCCGAGTTTAAGGCCCATTCAGTCGTGCTCCTTGGAGGATGAGTTATGAATCACTGTGCATCCCGGCATCTGAAAACAAAAGGATCGATTGGTGCTGTCGGGCGTTGTTTCAGGCATAAAAAAGCCCCGCCGAAGCGGGGCTCTGTTCAACACATCACGCTTATTTAAAGGCGTAGGTGTAGTTGAGGACCAGACGAGTCTGGTCGGTGTCTTGCTGGCTAGCGTACAGATCGGAATCAGAACGCAGGTTGGCGCGACGCAGGGTCACACCAAAGCCTTTCATGAGGCCTTCCTGGAACACGTAGTCGATACGCATGTCACGTTCCCACTCCGAACCACGACCAAGACGCGCGTCTTGCAAACGGATCTGGTCGCCATACAGGTAAGCAATGGCGGCTTTCAGACCCGGAACGCCCAGGCGTGCGAAGTCGTAAGAATACTGACCGAACTTGGTCTGTTCGCCGGTACGCGTGAAGTTGGTGATCATGCTGTCGGTGAACAGGTAAACGCTGTTACCGCCTTCACCTTCGTTACGACCGTTGGCCAAGCCGTTGCGGGTGACGCTACCGTTGTTCATGACCGGCATGGCGCCATCATCACTTACAGACTGGTAACCCAACAGGAATGCGTTGCCACCCAGGGTGTAGGTGAACATTGCAGTCCAGGTATTGTTATCAACTTCGCCTTGGCCTTTTTTGCTGTAACCGTTCGTGAAACGGTAACCGGTGTTGACTGCCTGATTAGAGTTCTCGCCATCGGAGGTACTGTGGAAGTAACGCAGGTCAGTCTTGAACGACTGGTCTTCCGCGATCGGCAGAATGTGGACCAGGCCCAGGAAGTGCTGCTTATAGTAGTCTTCCAGGTTCGCGTAGTAATACTGAACGGTCAGGTCTTTGGTGACTTTGTAGTCGCCGCCAGCGAACTGGAAGTTGTTCGAACCTTTGTAACCGCCGTTCAGCGACATATCAGCGTAGTTGCTGGACGCACGGCTGGCAGCCTGGGTCAGCTTACCGGCAGTCAACGTCAGACCGTCGAGTTCCTTGGAAGTAACGATGCCACCCTGGAAGGTCTGCGGCAGCAGACGTCCGTCGTTCGCTACGAGGATAGGCAGGTTAGGCTGCAAAGCGTTACCGACTTTCAGCTCAGTCTTCGACAGCTTGACCTTGGCGTTCGCACCGGCACGTGCCCAGTCCGCAACTGGCGAACCGTCAGAGCTGGTTGGCGACACGGTGTTGGGGGTAGTTGGAAGGCGGTTGTCGATACCACCGCTCAAGTTGATGCCGTACATGCCTTGAACGTCGAGACCAAAGCCAACAGTACCCGGGGTGTAGCCGGAAATGAAGTTGAACAGGAAGCCCTGGGTGGTCTGGCGCTGATCCTGACCTTTGAGAGTACCGCTAGCGTTACGGTTTTCACGCGGATCTTGTTCGAAATACAAAGTACGGGAACTGAGTGTCGCTTTGCTGTCATCCAGGAAACCAGCTGCACCAGCCTGAGTAGCCAAGACACCTGCGTATACGGCCAAGGCCAGGGTGGACTTCTTCATTGTGTATCGCTCCTCATGAATCTAATTTTTGTAGTTCCCGGGCCAGAGCCTAAGGCTCAAAACCGAGGATGCGCGATTAGCGCCGGACCTGACTCGGCGAGTCAATGGCCCCAAGACTAATTGACTAGACCGCGTTACAGCTGGCTGCAAGGTAAGGTAAAGCCCTTAAACCTAAAAAGACTTGTTAGACCTGCTTTTATGCCAAGCAGTTATATGTCACAAGCCGTTTCAGCCGTCCGTTGCGGAGTGTATCGGCCCTAATCCCTAATTCCCAAAACATATTTCAGTGCCGTTCGTCAGATCGATACGTTTAGGGGCGTCGTACAACCGGAACTTGACCGCCAAGTCACGGTCCCCCTGCGAAACTGGGTGAGCATTGCGTGCCTAACCCACTGAAATTCATAAACTTTTATGCGGGGTAGTCGCAAATATTGCAGTTGTCACCCTGCTGTTCGTCACTTTGTACTGATGTCGGGAAAAAAATGAGTGAAGCGCGTAATTCACCGTGCTCATGCTCTGCTTGCTCGGTTCGGCCGTCCAAATCTCATCACAAGACGACTATCTCCATCCTCCCAAGGCATCCTCGAACGGGCGTCGCGATCGTATTTACAAATTGTGACGATTCGATGACCCGCCTATGAGATCAGTGCTTTTGTTTCGTTGACGCCAGGCTATCAAGGCCGGGCGTATGGAAATTAACGCTAAGCAAATTCCAAAAGGTTATTTATTTCGGTTTTCTTAGATCATTTACGCTCTGCGGCATCCGAAGGCGGTGTGCCTTTCCACGGAGCGTCACCATGAAATTGCTCAACACCCTACGCGTGCTGGCGGCCTTGTCCCTCGCCGGCTCCGCACTGTTAGCCCAGGCCGCCGACTTTACCGTTGCTTACCAGACCACCGTGGATCCGGCGAAGGTCGCTCAGGCCGATGGCGCCTATGAAAAGGCGACGGGCTCGAAGATTTCATGGCGTAAATTCGATAACGGCGCGGACGTGATCACGGCGATCGCGTCGGGCGATGTCCAGATCGGCTATCTCGGCTCCAGCCCTCTCACTGCGGCGGCGACGCGCAAAGTGCCGGTGGAAACGTTCCTGATTGCCACTCAGATCGGCGCTGCCGAGGCGCTGGTTGCGCGTAATGGCTCCGGCATCAACGGCCCACAGGATCTGCTCGGCAAGAAGATCGCCGTGCCGTTCGTTTCCACCGGCCACTACAGCCTGCTCGCCGCCCTGAAGTACTGGAAGATCGACCCGGCGAAAGTGACCATCCTCAATCTTGCCCCACCGGCCATCGCGGCGGCGTGGAAGCGCGGTGACATCGACGCCACTTACGTCTGGGACCCTGCACTCGGCGTCGCCAAGGAGACAGGCAAAGTGCTGATCACGTCGGGCGAGCTGGCCAAGGTCGGCGCGCCCACCTTCGATGCGTGGATCGTGCGCAAGGACTTCGCCGACAAACACCCCGAGGTCGTCAAAGCCTTCGCCAAAACCACTTTGGACGCCTACGCCGCGTACCGTAAAGACCCTGCGGCCTGGCTGGCCGATGCCAGTAACGTCGACAAGCTGGTGAAACTGTCCGGCGCCAAACCGGGGGACATCCCCGGTCTGCTGCAAGGGAACGTTTACCCGCTGGCGGCTGATCAGGTCACCGAGCTGGGCGCGCCAACCACCGACGCCATCACCAAGACCGCAGCCTTCCTCAAGGAACAGGGCAAGGTCGACGCTGTGCTGGCCGATTACACGCCCTACGTGAGCGCGAAGTTCGTCACCCAGTGATCCGTCCGGAGCCCGTACAGGAGTGTGATATCGCCACGTAGCCAATGGCCTGTTCGCCTGTCACACATCCCGCGGCGCGCCTACAACATGAATTTAACGACGCACCGAAGAATGCGAGAAATTCCTCACAGCGCCGTCACCCATTAACAGTTCATGCATATCTATCAGCAGCGGAGTCCATGCCATGGCGTTGTTACAGCTGGAGCGCATCAGCGCACAGTATCCCGGTGCTGCCGAGCCGGTGCTGTCGGATATTTCCCTGACCCTCGGTCCGCAGCAACTGTTGGTTGCACTGGGCCCATCCGGTAGCGGCAAGACTTCGTTGCTCAATCTGATCGCCGGGTTCGTCGCACCAAGCGCAGGCCGCATCACCCTCGATGGCGTGCCGGTGAGCGGGCCCGGCGCCGAGCGCGGCGTGGTGTTTCAGGATGACGCTCTGCTGCCCTGGCAGGATGTGCTGGCCAACGTGGCATTCGGGCTGGAGCTGGCAGGCGTACCCCGTGAAAAACGTGAGGCCAAAGCGCGGGACATGCTGGCGCTGGTGGATCTCGCCGGCTTCGAGAAGCGTCGTATCTGGGAATTGTCCGGCGGGCAGAAACAACGTGTGGGCCTCGCCCGCGCTTTGGCGGCCGATCCGCGCGTGCTGCTGATGGACGAGCCTTTCGGCGCGCTGGACGCCTTCACCCGTGAGCAGATGCAAGAGTTGCTGCTGCAAGTCTGGCAACGCAGCGCCAAGCCGGTCTTCCTGATCACCCACGACATTGAAGAAGCGGTGTTCCTGTCGACCGATCTGATTCTGCTTGCGCCCAATCCCGGTCACATCGTCGAGCACCTGAAGCTCGACTTCGGTCAGCGCTACAGCGCAGGTGAGTCGGCCCGCGCCATCAAGTCCGACCCTCGCTTCATCGAAACCCGCGAGCACGTGTTGGCGCGGGTATTTTCCCAGCGTCAAAGCGTCCGGGAGCAACGGGCATGAGTCTTTATCCATCGCCGGAGCCAGCGCTCACTCGCGCGCCGGTGCAAACCGCGCCGCGTCAGCCCTCTTCTCTCTATGTGAGCACGCGTGCCATCAGCGTGCTGACCCTCGCTGTCCTGCTGGGCAGTTGGTGGCTGGTCACAGCCCTTGAGTGGGTCGAACCGCTGTTTCTGCCGCCGCCGTCTGCCGTGCTGGAAAAAGCCTGGTTGTTGATGACCAAGGGCTATATGGACTCCACGCTCTGGCAGCACTTGGGGGCGAGTTTGCAACGCATCGGCCTGGCGCTGTTCTTCGCCGTGCTGACGGCCATTCCGGTCGGCATCGCCATTGGTCATAACCGAATCGCACGAGGCATTTTCGACCCGCTGATCGAGTTCTATCGCCCGGTGCCGCCGCTGGCCTACCTGCCGTTGATCGTGATCTGGTGCGGCATTGGCGAATTCTCCAAGGTCTTGCTGATTTATCTGGCGATCTTCGCGCCGATCGCGATCGCCACCGCCACCGGTGTGCGCACGGTCGACAGCGCAAAACTGCGCGCGGCCCAGTCCTTGGGCGCCAGCCGCTGGCAGCTCATTCGTCACGTCATCCTGCCCAGCGCGCTGCCTGACATCCTGACCGGCGTGCGCATCGGCCTCGGCGTGGGGTGGTCGACGCTGGTGGCTGCAGAGTTGATCGCCGCCACCAGTGGCCTCGGCTTCATGGTCCAGTCCGCCGCGCAGTTTCTGGTGACCGACGTGGTGGTGCTGGGAATTCTGGTCATCGCGCTGATCGCCTTCGCGCTGGAAATGGGATTGCGCGCGCTGCAACGCAAGCTCGTGCCCTGGCACGGCCAGAACCACTGAGTCGAACACCTCACATTGACTACGCCGACACCTCGGCGCCGAACAAACGAAAACACTCGAGACCATCATGAGCATCGACATCCAACCGCTCAGCCCGGCATTGGGCGCACAGATCAGCGGCGTTGACCTCAGCCGCGACCTGACCGGTGAGCAACGCAACGCCATCGAACGGGCGCTGCTTGATCATCAGGTGCTGTTCTTCCGCGATCAGCCGATCACGCCGCAGCAACAAGCGCGCTTCGCCGCCCACTTTGGTGACCTGCACGTTCATCCGATCTACCCCAATGTGCCAGAGCAGCCTGAAGTGCTGATTCTCGATACGGCGGTCACCGACGTGCGCGACAACGCCATCTGGCATACCGATGTCACCTTTCTGCCGACCCCTGCGCTGGGGGCTGTGCTCAGCGCCAAGCAGGTGCCGGCTTACGGTGGCGACACGCTGTGGGCGAGCGGTATCGCTGCGTTCGAAGCACTGTCCCGGCCGATGCAGACGTTGCTCGACGGCCTGACCGCGACCCATGACTTCACCCGGTCATTCCCGCTGGAGCGCTTTGGCAGCACGGCGGTAGATCTCGCCCGCTGGGAGGAGACTCGCCGCAAAAACCCGCCGCTGTCGCACCCGGTCATCCGTACGCACCCGGTCAGCGGTCGCAGAGCGTTGTTCGTGAACGACGGCTTCACCACCCGGATCAATGAACTGGACGCTGCCGAAAGTGACGCAATTCTGAAATTGCTGTTCGCCCACAGCACGCGACCCGAGTTCACCCTGCGCTGGCGCTGGCAGGCAAACGACGTGGCAATGTGGGACAACCGCGTGACCCAGCATTACGCGGTCGACGATTACCGCCCGCAGCGCCGTGTGATGCACCGCGCGACGATCCTGGGTGATGCGCCGTTTTAATAAAAGGCCGGCAAGTGCGCTGATGCTTTCAGCCGGGAAGAGGCCGCTGGGTGCGCTATAGATTTGCGGCGTAACGTCTGACGCCTTCCCGGCTAAAGCCGGTCCCACAATTTGAGCGTCAGCGAGCCCACTGCATGTACGCAATGCTTTCAGTCGGACCGGCTTCTGCCGGGAAGGGGCCGCTAGGTGTGCTGTAGACTTGTCGCCGCTTTAGGGCGTGCATCACTTTGGTTACTCGGCACGGGTAAATGCGCGAATAGCGTGCAAAGACGCTCACCAAATGTCCAACTCCGAAAGCCGATTCGAACCTCAGCGCCATGCAGGCAGTGAAAAATCACGGTCTCCAAGGCCCTAAACCCGACTCCTGCAGGACATTACGAATATTCCTACGGACATTTCTCAAAACTGGCACGCAGGCTGCAATAGGTTATACATCACCAGTTTTGGGGACCTTGGTACAGGCAGGCCGGGGATTCCCCTCTTTTATTCCTCCCGGAGACTGACCTCCAGTCTCCAGCGCCCGTCCTGGGTTGCACCGCGCCAGTCGCCGTGCAGAGGACGGGCCGCCAGCAGGTTCAGCAACAATCCCTTATCGCTTCGTTGCACCCTCCAGCGTACGTCTTTGCCGTTGAGCTTCAGCTCGCCTTTCTGCGGCTGACCCTGGGCGTTGAACAGCAATGCCACCGCGCCGTCGATGTGTTCGCCGTGGAGTTGCGGCTCGCGGTTGAACCATACGGCAACGCCGTCCGGCAGCACCTCGATGGTTTGCAGCTGAATGGGGTCCGGGGTCGTCACGCGGCCGATCATCAGACCGACCATCACGCCAACGATCGCCACCGAGCCCAGAAACTTGGGCCACAGCTTCGGTCTGGGGTCTTCTTCAGGGGTAGAATGCATCCCGTCCTTTCGTTCGGAGCCGTGCATGTTTCACGTGATCCTTTTTCAACCAGAAATTCCGCCGAATACCGGCAACATCATCAGGCTCTGCGCCAACAGCGGCTGCAGCCTGCATTTGATCGAGCCGCTGGGCTTCGAGCTGGATGACAAGCGCCTGCGTCGAGCCGGCCTTGATTACCACGAATACGCCACGCTGCATCGTCACGCCGACCTGCCGAGCTGCCTTGAAAGCATCGGCCACCCGCGGCTGTTTGCTTTTACCACAAAGGGCTCGCGGGTTTTCCACGATGCGCAATTCGAGGAAGGTGATGCCTTCCTATTCGGCCCGGAAAGCCGAGGCTTGCCGCCGGAGGTGCTGGATCCGCTGTCGAGCGACCAACGCCTGCGCCTGCCGATGCGCGAAGGCTGCCGCAGTCTGAACCTGTCGAATACCGTGGCGGTTGCGGTGTATGAAGGCTGGCGGCAGTTGGGATTCAAGTAGCCGACCTGCAGCACCGTCGAAAGCAGCCCACAAAAAAGCGCCCATTACAGGCGCTTTTTTATTTCAGCGACAACGCTTACTGGACGGTAGGCGTTGGCGTTTCGCCGCTTTCCTGCATGCGTTGCAGTTCTTGCGCGTACAGGGCGTCGAAGTTCACCGGGGCCAGCATCAGCGCAGGGAACGAACCACGGACAACCAGGCTGTCGATGGTTTCGCGAGCGTACGGGAAAAGGATGTTCGGGCAGAAAGCGCCCAGGGTGTGGCTCATCGAGCTGGCATCCAGGCCCTTGATCAGGAAGATACCGGCTTGCTGGACTTCAGCGATGAAGGCGATTTCTTCGCCGTTCTTCACTTCGACCGACAGGGTCAGCACGACTTCATAGAAGTCATTTTCCAGCTGCTTCTGGCGGGTGTTCAGGTCCAGGCTGACGCTCGGGGTCCACTCCTGACGGAAAATCGCCGGACTTTTTGGCGCTTCGAACGACAGGTCGCGGACGTAGATGCGTTGCAGGGAAAACTGCGGTGCTTCTTCTTCGTTGGAAATGGCGCCGTTATTCGGTTGATCAGTCATCTCAAATCCTTACATTGAGGTCTTGTAGGCTTCCGGGCTGTGCAAAAACCATCGTTTCCACATCCCGGTTCGAATTCAGGCGCTCAGCAGCTTATCCAGCTTGCCGGCGCGCTCCAGCGCGAACAGGTCATCGCAACCGCCAACATGGACCGAGCCGATCCAGATCTGCGGAACCGAGGTACGCCCGGATTTTTTGGTCATTTCAGCGCGAATCTGTGGCTTGCCGTCGACCTTGATCTCTTGGAAGCCGACACCCTTGCCCGCCAGCAGCGACTTGGCGCGGGAGCAATAAGGGCAGTAATCGCTGGAGTAGACGACGACGTCGGTCATTTCACTTCACCAGCGGCAGGTTGTCACCGCGCCACGACGAAATACCACCGGACAGCTTGGCGGCGTTGAAGCCCACCTTCAGCAGTTCACGGGCGGTATGGCCGGCATGCTGGCCAGCGGCGTCGACGATGATCAGGGTTTTAGGCTTGAATTTCTCCAGCTCCGCAGTACGGGTCAGGATTTTGTCCTGGGGGAAATTCACGGCGCCGACGATGTGGCCGGCAGTGAAGTCTTTCTTGGCGCGGACGTCGATGACAATGGCTTCATCGCGGTTGACCAGAGCGGTCAATTCGCCGGTGCTCAGGCTGCGGCCACCTTTGCTAAGCTCCGTTGCGATCAGCAGGCCCAGCAGGATGACGAAAGCACCCGTCAGCAAATAGTGATTCGTGGCAAATTCAATCAGGTGAGCAACCATCATCAGGTTCCAGGGCGTTAAAATGTCGGCCAGTATACACAGCCCCCAAGGTGGGCCAAAGCCCGTACGGCAGTGACGCCGTTTAGCTTGTCGCTGATTTGAACTTGTCCCTAAACTGTCGATCTTTTTTCTACTTCACCTATTAGCCAAGAGTGGGATTCATGACTACCACGCCTAAACCTTTGGTTCTGATCATCCTGGACGGCTTCGGTCACAGCGACAGCCACCACGGCAATGCGGTCTACGCAGCGAAGATGCCGGTCTTCGATCGCTTGTACCAGACCATGCCAAACGGCTTGATCTCCGGGTCCGGCATGGATGTCGGTCTGCCTGACGGGCAGATGGGCAACTCCGAAGTCGGCCACATGAACCTGGGTGCCGGCCGCGTGGTGTATCAGGACTTCACCCGCGTGACCAAAGCGATCCGCGACGGTGAGTTCTTCGAAAACCCCAACATCTGCAAAGCAGTCGATCAGGCCGTTGGCGCCGGCAAGGCCGTGCACATCCTTGGCCTGTTGTCCGACGGCGGCGTGCATAGCCATGAAGATCACCTGGTGGCGATGGTCGAGCTCGCGGTCAAGCGCGGCGCCGACAAGATCTACCTGCACGCTTTCCTCGATGGTCGCGACACGCCACCGCGCAGCGCCCATCAATACCTGCAGACCATGGAAGCAGCCTACGCGCGTCTGGGCAAAGGTCGCACCGCGACGATCATTGGCCGTTACTTCGCCATGGACCGCGACAACCGCTGGGACCGTGTCGAATCCGCCTACAACCTGATCGTCGACGGCACCTCAGAATTCCACGCCAACAACACCAAAGCTGCGCTGGACGCCGCTTATGCACGTGGCGAAAACGACGAATTCGTCAAAGCCACCAGCATTGGCGCACCGGTGAGAGTAGAAGACGGCGACGCGGTTGTGTTCATGAACTTCCGCTCCGACCGCGCCCGGGAACTGACCCGCGTATTCGTCGAAGACGATTTCGCGGACTTCGCCCGTCGTCGTCAGGCCAAACTGGCCGGCTTCGTCACGCTGACCAAGTACGCAGCCACCATCGACGCACCGGCTGCGTTCGAAAAGGCCGGTCTGCACAACGTGCTCGGCGAATACCTCTCGAACAACGGCAAAACGCAGCTGCGCATCGCCGAGACCGAGAAGTACGCCCACGTGACGTTCTTCTTCTCGGGCGGCCGTGAAGAGCCCTTCCCCGGCGAAGAACGCATCCTGATCCCTTCTCCAAAAGTGGCCACTTACGACCTGCAGCCAGAGATGAGCGCGCCGGAAGTCACCGACCGAATCGTCGACGCCATCGAGCATCAGCGTTATGACGTGATCGTCGTCAACTACGCCAACGGCGACATGGTGGGCCACAGCGGGATCATGGAAGCGGCGGTCAAGGCCGTTGAGTGCCTGGACGTCTGCGTCGGGCGCATCACCCAGGCGCTGGAGAAAGTCGGCGGCGAAGCGCTGATCACCGCGGACCACGGCAACGTCGAACAGATGACCAACGAGGAGACCCACCAGCCCCATACCGCGCACACCACTGAGCCGGTACCGTTCATTTATGTCGGCAAACGTGACCTGAAGGTCCGCGAAGGTGGCGTTCTGGCGGACGTCGCGCCGACCATGCTGACGCTGCTCGGTATGGAAATCCCGCAAGAAATGACCGGCACGTCGATTCTGGTCGCCAAGTAAGCCCCTCGAACCGGTCCGCCAGTCGCTGGCGGGCCGGTTTTGTATGAAATGTCTGACGGCCACGTCGTCCGAGCGTTTTTTTTGCAGCCACCGCCGGGCATACTAGGCCCGTCTTCACTCCTGGTATCTCCCAACCTCATGCTTCGCGCCCTGATCACCTTCGCTTTGATTTGTATGCTCAATCCGGCCTTCGCCGACGATGATCGCGCACAAACGCAGAAACAGCTGGATGCCACGCGTCAGGACATTACCGAACTGAAGAAAGCGCTGAGCCAGTTGCAGGAAGAAAAGTCAGGCGTTCAGAAAGACCTGCGCTCAACTGAAACGGAGATGGGCAAGCTGGAAAAGCAGGTGGAGGCCCTGCAAAAAGAACTAAAAAAGACTGAAAGCGAGCTGCAACGGCTCGACCAGGAGAAAAAAAAACTCCAGAGCGCACGCGTTGAACAGCAACGACTGATCGCCATTCAGGCCCGCGCGGCTTACCAGAGCGGCCGCCAGGAATACCTCAAACTGCTGCTCAATCAGCAGAATCCCGAGAAATTCGCCCGTACCCTCACCTATTACGATTACCTGAGCCAGGCCCGCCTGGAGCAGTTGCGCAACTTCAACGAAACCCTGCATCAGCTGGCCGGCGTGGAGAAAGACATCGACCTGCAGCAAGCGCAGCTTCTGGTGCAGAAGAGTTCGCTGGATGACCAGAAAGCCCAGCTCGATACCGTTCGCCAGGAACGTCAGGTGGCGCTGGCCAAGCTGAATCAGGACTACAAGGTTCGCGACCAGAAGCTGCAGTCACGGCAGCAGGATCAAACTGATCTGACCAAGGTCCTCAAGACCATCGAAGAAACCCTTGCCCGCCAGGCCCGCGAAGCCGAAGAGGCGCGCCAGAAGGCGTTGCTCGCGCAGCAAGAGGCCGAGAAGCGTCAGCGCGAGCAGGAAGCGCTGGCGAAAAACCGGGCCAAAGACGATGCGAAGGACGACAGCGATGAAGCGCCGCGTCGTCCAACCAAAGCGCCCGGGGCGATGGTTTCCAGTGCCGGTCAGTCGTATGGCGGCGCTTTTGAGCAAGCAAAGGGAAAACTTCCTTGGCCGGTCGATGGTCGATTGTTGGCGCGATTCGGTGAAAGCCGTGGCGATGATGAACGCACCAAGTGGGACGGCGTGATGATCAGTGCGGCTGCAGGCAGCCAGGTCCGTGCGGTGCACGGCGGTCGGGTGGTCTTCGCCGACTGGTTGCGTGGCGCCGGGCTTCTGGTCATCCTCGACCACGGCAATGGTTATTTGAGTCTGTACGGTCACAACCAGAGCCTGTTGAAAGAGGCCGGTGACGTCGTAAAAGCCGGAGAAGCGATCTCCACTGTTGGTAACAGTGGTGGTGGTCAGGACACTCCGGCGTTGTATTTCGCTATTCGTCAGCAGGGTCGCCCTAGTGATCCGGCCCAATGGTGTCGCACTCAAGGATAAGTCGACACCTCACTCAGGAGTTCGTAAGACATGCTGTTTTCGTCCCGCCTCACCTCGCTGGCCCTGACTATCGCCGTGGTTATCGGCGCTCCTCTGGCCCAGGCTGCCGGTGCCGCCCCTGCTCCTGCGCCCGCCGCCACTGCGCCCGCCAACGCCGCGAACATCAAAGCGCCGCTGCCGCTCGACGAGTTGCGCACCTTCGCCGAGGTCATGGACCGGATCAAAGCGGCGTACGTCGAACCCGTGGATGACAAGACCCTGCTGGAAAATGCCATCAAGGGCATGCTCAGCAACCTCGACCCTCACTCCGCTTACCTGGGCCCGGAAGATTTCCAGGAGCTGCAGGAAAGCACCAGCGGCGAGTTTGGCGGGCTGGGTATCGAGGTGGGCGTCGAAGACGGCTTTGTAAAAGTCGTTTCCCCCATCGATGACACCCCTGCATCCAAGGCCGGCATCGAGGCAGGTGACTTGATCGTCAAGATCAACGGCACGCCGACCCAGGGCCAGACCATGCAGGAAGCCGTGGACAAGATGCGCGGCAAGCTCGGCGAGAAGATCACCCTGACGCTGGTGCGTGACGGCGGCACCCCGTTCGACGTGACGCTGGCGCGCGCCACCATTCAGGTCAAAAGCGTGAAGGCGCAGATGCTGGAGCCGGGTTACGGCTACATCCGCATCACCCAGTTCCAGGTCAAGACTGGCGAAGAAGTCGGCAAGGCACTGGCCAAGCTGCGCAAGGACAACGGCAAGAAGATGAGCGGCCTGATCCTCGACCTGCGCAACAACCCGGGCGGTGTGTTGCAGGCGGCGGTCGAAGTGGCTGACCACTTCCTGACCAAGGGCCTGATCGTGTACACCAAAGGCCGCATCGCCAACTCCGAACTGCGCTTCTCGGCAGACCCGGCCGACGCCAGCGAAGGCGTGCCTCTCGTGGTGCTGATCAACGGCGGCAGCGCATCGGCGTCGGAGATCGTCGCCGGCGCCTTGCAAGACCAGAAGCGCGGCATCTTGATGGGGACCGATACGTTCGGCAAAGGCTCGGTGCAGACCGTTCTGCCGCTGGCCAACGACCGCGCGCTGAAGATCACCACGGCGTTGTATTACACGCCGAACGGTCGCTCTATTCAGGCCCAGGGGATCAACCCGGACATCGAAGTCAAACGCGCCAAGCTCACCGCCGAAGCCGACGGCGACAATTACAAAGAGGCCGATCTGCTCGGTCACTTGGGCAACGGCAACGGCGGCGCGGACAAACCGACCACCAAGGCCAAGGCTGGCAAGGCGCGTCCGCAGGACGATGACTACCAGATGAACCAGGCCCTCAGCTTGCTCAAGGGTTTGAGTGTCACGCGCGGCAATTGAGATGCGCGTCTGGTTAACCGGGCTCATCTGCGCCCTTGCCGTGACGACGGGTGCTGCACACGCAGCGCCCGCCGAATCTTCAGCGTCCGTCGGCAAAGCGCCTAAGGTCGCCTATCTCAGCCTGATCATCGACGACCTCGGACAGAATCCTGAACGGGACAGCCGCGCGCTGGCCCTGCCCGGCCCCGTGACGCTGGCGATCATGCCCGACACGCCCCATGCCACCGATTTTGCCCGTCAGGCACACAAGGCTGGCAAGACGGTCATGCTGCACATGCCCATGGACCCGGCGACCGGGCCATACGCCTGGCATCCCGAACTGCCGCTGCCTGAGCTCGAATCGCGTCTGAGCGCCGCGCTGCTGAAAGTCCCCTATGCCGCTGGCATCAACAACCACATGGGCAGTCGCATGACGGCCGAGCCGGTGGCCATGGGTTGGCTGGTGGGCGAGTTGCAGCGCCGTCATCTGTTTCTGGTCGACAGCCGCACCAGCGCCAAAACCGTTGCCGCCGCCGAGGCGCAGAAAATCGGTCTGGCCAGCGTGTCTCGCGATGTCTTCCTCGACGACGAGCGCACCGCAGAGGCCATTAACGGCCAGCTACAGACGGCGATCAGACTCGCTCACAAGCAAGGCTCGGCCGTGATGATCGGCCATCCCTATCCGGTGACGCTCGATGTGCTTGAGCGCGAGCTGCCCAAGCTTAAATCCCAAGGGATAGAGTTGATCGAGATCCGCCACATGGTCACTGAGCGCGGAAATGAGGCGATGGCCGGCCATGGCAAGAACGGGCGTTATCGCTAGGCCGGACGCGTTTCGCCAGAGGTGATGGAAGTCATTAAAGGTATTTGGCGAAAATCGAATCGACCACGCCTTCTTTGCGCAGTTGGTCCAGCGCACTTTGCAGCCGCTGGACCACGGCGTCCGGAGTTTCTTTGTTCAATGCCAGAAACAGCTCGGCGCTGTTAAAACGCAGCACGGTTTTCAATCCCGTGATGCCCTCTTGCCGCGCCAGGTAGCGCCCCGCCGGATCGCCGGTGGCCCACAGATCGAGCTGACCGTCGACCAGCTTCCTGGCGTTGTCCTTGTCGCTGAGCACGGTGATCGGGTTCATACCCTGGCGCGCAAGCTCCACGGCAATCGCGTCGCCCTTGTAGGCACCGATTCGGTAAGACCGCGCGCCTTCAAGCGTGCTCAGCTGAATCTGACTGTCAGCCCGCGCCAGCAGAATCCAGTCGTCGGGGCCGATGGGGCCTACCCACTTGAAGAGCTTTTCGCGCTCAGGCAATCGCGCGGTCACGAACACGCCGTAACCGGGATTTTCCAGCGCCAGCCTGTAGATGCGATCCCAGGGGAAGCGCAGGGTCAGGTTGTAGCCGATACCGGCGCGCTTGAAGGTCTCGCGCACCACCTCGACGGCGATGCCTTTGATGTTAGCTTCCTGGGCGAAATTCTTGCCGTCGGTGGCCATGTTGTAAGGAGGGAAGTTTTCGGTCAGCAGGACCATTGAATAGGCCGGCGTATCGTCGGCCCGGACGGCTGCTGACAGCAATGTCGCGACGCTGACCAGTGCGAGAAAAACACCTTTGAACATATCCCTGGCACCTGATCCTGACGACGGCAAAAGAGTGCCGCTAACGGCCTGCAAAGTCCAGTTCGGCGGCGGACGTGGTCGGTTTCAGAGCGAACGTGCCTCGTCGCTCTGAACCACGCAGTCGTTTAGCGAACCACGATCCCTTGCGCCGCCATGAACGCCTTGGCTTCCGGCACGGTGTATTCGCCGAAGTGAAAAATACTCGCCGCCAGCACCGCACTGGCATGACCTTCCAGTACGCCGTCTGCCAGATGCTGCAAATTGCCGACGCCACCGGAAGCAATCACCGGAATGCCGAGGGCATCGCTGATCGCCCGGGTCACGCCCAGATCAAAGCCGTTCTTCATGCCGTCCTGGTCCATGCTGGTCAACAGAATCTCCCCGGCACCGAGGTCTTCCATCTTCTTTGCCCACATCACTGCGTCCAGGCCGGTCGGCTTGCGGCCGCCGTGAGTGAAGATTTCCCAGCGCGGGGTTTCGCCGGGCAGCGAGACCTTCTTGGCATCAATGGCCACAACGATGCACTGCGAGCCGAAACGGGCTGCGGCTTCACCAACGAACTCGGGATTGAACACAGCCGCGGTGTTGATCGAGACCTTGTCCGCGCCTGCGTTCAACAGGTTGCGGATGTCCTGCACGGTGCGCACACCGCCACCCACGGTCAGCGGGATGAACACCTGACTGGCCATGCGCTCGACGGTGTGCAGCGTGGTGTCGCGGCCATCGACGCTGGCGGTGATGTCGAGGAAGGTAATTTCATCCGCACCCTGCTCGTCATAACGCCGGGCGATCTCGACCGGATCACCGGCGTCGCGGATGTTCTCGAACTTCACGCCCTTGACCACGCGGCCGTTGTCGACGTCCAGGCAAGGGATGATGCGTTTGGCGAGGGCCATGAGGGTCAATCTCCGAAATATTGGCCACCTGTAGGAGCGCGCTTGCCCGCGATTGCGTCAGCAGACCCTCTATGTTGAGCGCCTGACACATCGCCATCGCGGGCAAGCGCGCTACTACAAATCAGACCGAGTACTGATCACAAAACGCCTGGGCTTCAGCCACATCCAGCGTGCCTTCATAGATCGCGCGGCCGGTGATTGCGCCGATGATGCCGGGGGCTTTTGCGTCGAGCAGCGCCTTGATGTCGCCCAGGTTATGAATGCCGCCCGAGGCGATCACCGGAATGCGGGTCGCGGCGGCCAGCGCGGCGGTGAACGGGACATTGCAGCCCTGCATCATGCCGTCTTTGGCGATGTCGGTATAAACGATGGCCGAGACGCCGTCTGCTTCAAAGCGCTTGGCCAGATCGATTACCTGCACGGTGCTGACTTCAGCCCAGCCGTCGGTGGCGACGAAGCCGTCTTTGGCATCCAGGCCCACGATCACTTTGCCCGGAAACGCGCGGCAGGCTTCGGCGACGAAGTCAGGGTCCTTGACCGCCTTGGTGCCGATGATCACGTAACTCACGCCAGCTTTGACGTAGTGCTCGATGGTTTCCAGCGAACGGACACCGCCACCGATCTGGATCGGCAGATTCGGGTAACGACGCGCAATCGCCGTCACGACGTCGCCATTGACCGGCTGGCCTTCGAATGCGCCGTTCAGGTCCACCAGATGCAAGCGACGGCAGCCGCCCTCGACCCACTTGGCAGCCATGCTCACCGGATCATCGGAGAACACTGTGGAATCTTCCATCCGACCCTGGCGCAGTCGTACACAGGCGCCGTCTTTAAGGTCGATCGCGGGAATAATGAGCATGCTTTTTCCTTCGTCAAAAGAGCTGCGAGCCGCGCGCTTTACGCTGCAAGTGGCATCTCTACTAATTCTTGCAGCTTGAGGCTTGACGCTTCTAGCTGCTCTTCTCCAACGCCCACAGGTCGCTTTCGATGCTTTCGAAACGCTCCTTGAGGTGCGTCTGAACATCGAAGATCGCCCGGTTGTAGTAATGCGGTGCGATCTCGCGGGTGAACAATTCCAGAATTTCAGCCGCTTCGAACGAACCCAGGTCCAGCTCGAAACGGTCTTCCATGAACCGCTTGATCGTGTGGCACGCCTCGCTCTCCTGCTCGGGAGTGAGGGTCAGGATCGGCGGCTTGGTTTTCTTGCTCATTACCTGCGGCCGTCCCACGCCGCGAAGTTCTGCAGTAACTGCAGGCCATGGGTATGGCTCTTCTCGGGGTGAAATTGCACGGCGAAGCGCGAGCCATCGGCCAAAGCGGCGGCGAAGTCATGACCGTAGTGGCCACGACCGACGATCTGCTGCGCGTTCGGCGATTCTATGTAATAGCTGTGCACGAAGTAGAACCGCGCCATGTCCGGAATGTTGGCCCACAGCGGGTGGTCCACGGCCTGCGCCACTTCGTTCCAGCCCATGTGCGGGACTTTCAGGTGCTGGCCATCTTCGTGAAGATCCTTGCCGAAGAAGCGCACCTGCCCAGGCAAAACGCCGATGCAGTCGACGCCGCCACTCTCTTCGCTGCGCTCCATCAGCGCCTGCATGCCTACGCAGATTCCGAGAAACGGACGGTCCTGACTGACTTCACGCACCAACGTGTCGAAGCCCAGGCGACGAATTTCCGCCATGCAGTCGCGAATCGCGCCGACACCGGGAAACACGACACGGTCTGCTTCACGAATGACGTTGGCATCGCTGGTGATCAGCACGCGACCAGCGCCGACATGCTCCAGCGCCTTGGCCACCGAGTGCAGATTGCCCATGCCATAGTCGATAACGGCAACGGTCTGCATTACAGCACGCCTTTGGTCGACGGCATCTGACCAGCCATGCGGTCATCGAGCTCTACTGCCATGCGCAACGCACGGCCGAACGCCTTGAAGACGGTTTCGATCTGGTGGTGGGTGTTGTGGCCGCGCAGGTTGTCGATGTGCAGCGTGACGTTGGCGTGGTTGACGAAACCCTGGAAGAACTCCTGGAACAGGTCCACATCAAAGCCGCCCACGGTAGCGCGGGTGTACGGGACATGCATTTGCAGGCCAGGCCGACCGGAGAAGTCGATGACCACGCGCGACAGCGCTTCATCCAGCGGGACGTAGGCGTGGCCGTAGCGACGGATGCCCTTTTTGTCGCCGATGGCTTTGCTGAACGCCTGACCCAGCGTGATGCCGACATCTTCCACAGTGTGGTGATCGTCGATATGCAGGTCGCCTTTGCATTCAATGTCCAGATCGATAAGCCCGTGACGGGCGATCTGGTCGAGCATGTGCTCAAGGAAAGGAACGCCGATATCGAATCGGGACTTTCCGGTGCCATCCAGGTTGATCGAGGCTTTGATCTGGGTTTCCAGGGTGTCGCGCTCGACGAACACCATACGTTCGGCCATCACCAACTCCGCAAAATCATTGGGCGAAAAGGCGGCCATTATAGGCGTGTGGCGGGGAAACAGAAACATGAAGCGAGCAATGCCGGACCGAGGGGAATGGCACTGACGAAGATGTACATGTCTGTACAAATGGACTGCAGGAGCCGGCTTGCTGGCGAACGCGGTGCGTCAGTTCAAATGATTTGCCTGAGACATCCAGGTTCGCTAGCAAGCCGGCTCTTACAGGGTGCGGGGCCAGCCTGAAATCTTCAGGCCGACACCGCCAGGGTTTTAGTGAAACAACACCGCAGTTTTCTGCAGAGTGATCCACACGCCCCACGCCAACGGAATGCCCACTGCCAGCCAGGCCAGAATCGCCAGTGGCTTGGTGCTTGGATCAGCTTTCCATTCAAGCGAAGTGCTGTGATCGGCGCCGGCATCGTGACCGAAGGCTTGCTCAGCCTTCAATTGCTCGTCGGTCATGAAGTATTTATCGGCCACCGGACGCACCAGCAGGTTGCAGATGAAGCCCAACACCAGCAGGCCCGCGAGGATGTACAGGGTGATGTCGTAAGCATCGGCGCGTGCAACGCCGTGGCTCAACTGATACTCACGCAGGTAGTTCACCAGCACCGGGCCAAGGACACCAGCGGCAGCCCATGCGGTCAGCAGACGACCGTGGATCGCACCGACCATTTGCGTACCGAACAGGTCGGCCAGGTAGGCCGGAACGGTCGCAAAACCGCCGCCGTACATCGACAGCACGACGCAGAACGCCGCCACGAACAGCGCAACGCTGCCCAGGTGACCCAGGGTCGGTACCGACGCGTAGAGCAAGAAGCCCAGCGCGAAGAACACGAAGTAGGTGGCTTTACGGCCGATGTAGTCCGAGAACGATGCCCAGAAGAAACGACCGCCGATGTTGAACAGGCTCAGCAGACCGGTGAAGCCCGCGGCGATCGCCGCGATGGCCGCCAGTTGCGAGGCATCCAGCTGCCCGAACGGCTGATCGGTACCCAGCAGCTTGCCGCCGAACACTTCCTGCAGCAGGGGCGAAGCCATGCCGAGGATGCCGATGCCTGCCGATACGTTCAGGCACAGCACCAGCCAGACCAGACGGAACTGAGGCGTCTTCCAGGCAACGCTGACGTGCACGTGGCGGTTGGTGATCATCGCGCTATTGGCTTTCTTCACCGGAGCGGTCCAGCCTTCAGGTTTCCAGCCGGTAGGCGGAACGCGGTAAGACAGTGCGCCGCCGATCATGAAGATGAAGTAAATCACCGCCATCACCACGAAGCTCTGCCAGACGCCAACGCTGTCAGGCGTGGCGAAGTGGCTCATCAATGCGGTTGCCAGCGGAGCGCCAACCATCGCGCCACCGCCGAAGCCCATGATTGCCATACCGGTCGCCATGCCGCGCTTGTCCGGAAACCACTTGATCAGCGTCGAGACCGGCGAGATATAACCCAGGCCCAGACCGATACCGCCGATCACGCCCGAGCCGATCCACATCAACCAGATCTGGTGCGTATAAACGCCCAGCGCCGAGATCAGCAGACCGCCACACCAGCACAATGCCGATACCACACCGGCCTTGCGCGGGCCTGCGTGTTCCAGCCAGCCGCCCCAGATGGCTGCGGAGCAACCCAGGAAAATGAAGAACAGGGTGTAGATCCAGCCGAGCATGGAGATCGGCCAATCACAGCTGGACGAAATGACTTGCTCGAAGAAACCCATGTCAGCCGGGCAGGCGACAGCGGCCTTGATGCCGATTGCCTTGGACAGCGGCAGCCAGAACACCGAAAAGCCGTAGGCCATACCAATACACAGGTGGATTGCCAATGCGGCTGGCGGAACCAGCCAACGGTTGAAACCGCGTTTGGCGATAATGCGCTCTTTGGACAAGAACGCAGGCTGAGCGGCAGTACCACCCAGAGCAGTGCTCGTAGTCATCTTATTGTTGCCCCCAATTTATAGTTGTATCCCGCAAGAACAGCGACATAGCCCCACCACCACTCTTAAAGCACGCAGGCCTTGGTGGTTTATCGGCAGAACATCTCTTTACGTGACAATTCGACGCAGCAAAGCTGGCGAATGGCGCGAGATTACCATTTGCGGCCTAAAAGAAAGCACTCTGCTACTACCTTTTTCGTGCCATCTGTCACTGTGCAACGCCCCGTCAATTTGATCGGCAGCGTCTGTGGCGATCCAAAACCCTGTGCCTGTGCGAGAACGCTATACTCGCGGGCTAAATTTTGAACGACTCGACACAAGGACTCGCCCATGAAAGCGTTCGGCAAAATCCTGGGGCTCACCCTTCTCGGGCTGTTGCTGATCATCGTGGCTCTTGGCTTTGCCCTGACCCACTTTTTTGATCCCAACGACTACAAAGACGAGATTCGAAAACTGGTTCGCGATCGCGCCCATGTCGAGCTGACGCTCAATGGTGATATCGGCTGGAGCCTGTTTCCGTGGCTTGGCCTGGAGCTGCATGACGCCAGCGTCGCCACTTTGAGCGAGCCGACCAAACCCTTCGCCGACCTGCAGATGCTCGGGCTGTCCGTGCGCGTGCTGCCGCTGCTGCGCAAGGAAGTGCAGATGAGCGACGTGCGTGTCGAGGGCCTGAACCTGACGTTGACCCGCGATGAAAACGGCCACGGCAACTGGGAAGACATCGGCAAAGTGCCCGCCACCGCAGCCAATCCAGCCCAGCCGCCCGCTACGCCGTCTTCGCCCGCCGAGAGCGCGTCCGCCAAGCCCGATAAGCAATGGCAGCCGCTCAAGCTGGACATCGACAGCCTGACCGTGAACAACGCGCGGATCGATTTCAACGATATTCCCAAGGCCCGGCAGTTCACCGCCGAGAGCATTCAGCTGAGTACCGGCCCGATCCACAACGCGACCGATATCCCGCTGAAACTGACCGCGTTCCTCAGCACCAATCAACCCGTCGTGCGCACCAAAACCGAACTGACCGGCAAGCTGCGCTTTGATCGCGCCCTCAAGCGTTATCAGCTTGATGACATGCGCTTCTCCGGCGATGTGACGGGCGATCCGCTGCAGGGCAAGACCCTGACGTTCTCGGCCCAGGGCCAGTTGCTGGCTGACATGTCCGCCAACGTCGCGGAATGGACCAATTTAAAGCTGTCCGCCAACCAGCTGCGCGCCCTCGGCGAGCTGCATGTGCGTGATCTGGACAAGACCCCGCAACTCACGGGCGGCATCTCGATTGCCCAGTTCAACCTGCGCGACTTCCTCGACAACATCGGCCAGCCTGCGCCAACCCTTGGCGACGGCAGCCTGAACAAACTGGAACTGGTCACCCGCATCGCGGCAACGCCCAACAGCGTGGCGCTGGATGACCTCACGGTGAGACTCGACGACAGCACCATCAGCGGGCGCGTCGCCGTGGAAGACTTCGCCAAACAGTCCCTTCGCCTTCAACTCAAGGCCGACACGTTCAACGCTGACCGCTATCGCATGCCCGAGAGTGAACAATCCAAGGGCGCAGGCGCCGCTCGCAAAGCCGAAGTTCAGGGCGCCGAGGCCGAAGCCATGGTGGCGTCGGGCACCTCGCCGCTGCCGAACCAGCCGACCCAAGGTGCCTGGAGCGACACGAAGCTGCTGCCCCTTGAGCGCCTGCGCAAACTGGATGTCGATGCCGATTTGAGTTTCGGCAAGCTGACCCTGGAGAAACTGCCGATCCAGAATGCCGCGCTGAAAACATCGGCGCTTGATGGCGTGATCACGGTGAACAGCCTGCGCGGCGATCTGTACAACGGCAATTTCGAGGTCAAGGGCAATCTCGACGCGCGTCCCGAAGTGCCGTTGGCGAGCGTTCAGACCCGCATCGCCAAAGTGCCGGTGGAACACTTCATTCAGAGCCAGGGCACCACGCCACCTCTGCGCGGCCTGCTCAACCTCACCAGCGACGTGACCGCCAAAGGCAACAGCGAGAAGGCGTTGGTGGAGAGTCTCAACGGTACCGCCAATTTTGCGCTGAACGACGGCGTGCTGGTCAATGCCAACCTCGAACAACAACTCTGCCGGGGCATCTCGACGCTCAACCGCAAGAGCTTGAGCGGCGAGCCGCGCGGCAAGGACACGCCCTTCCAGCAGTTGAATGGCAATCTGGTGTTCCGCAATGGCGTGGCCAGCAACCCGGACCTGAAAGTCCGTACGCCGGGCCTGACCGTCAATGGTGATGGCGACATCGACCTGCGCGTCATGGGCATGAATTACCGCGTCGGTGTGATCATCGAAGGCGACAAGAGCGACATGCCGGACCCGGCCTGCGAAGTGAACCCCCGGTTTGTCGGCATCGAATGGCCGGTACTTTGCCGTGGCCCGCTGGAAATGGGCGCCAAGGCCTGCCGTCTGGATAACGACGGCCTGGGCAAGGTCGCCGCGAAACTGGCAGGCGACCGGATTGGCGACAAGCTCGATGAAAAGCTGGGGGACAAGGTGAGTCCCGAGCTCAAGGATGCGATCAAGGGATTGTTCAAGCGTTAAACCCATTCAACAGGCGCTGCAGAACAAACTGTAGGAGCGCGCTTGCCCGCGAAGAGGCCCGTACATCCGCTAAGGTCCCAGCGGTCGGAACACCGCCTTCGCGAGCAAGGTGGAGCGCCACCCCGGTCAATCCCACCGGGATTTCGTTTGCTACCTGATCGCGCGGCGTCTCTCCACGGGGAATCACCCGCAGATCAGCATCAACCTTAACCCTCTCTTTGATCACCGGAACCCTTGATGCAACCCGAGCAGTTCTCCTCCGCCGTTCTCGACTGGTACGACCGCCACGGCCGTCACGATCTCCCCTGGCAGCACGACATCACCCCGTACCGCGTGTGGGTGTCGGAAATCATGCTGCAGCAAACCCAGGTCAGCACGGTGCTTGGCTATTTCGATAAATTCATGGAAGCGCTGCCCACCGTGCAGGCCCTGGCCGAAGCGCCGGAAGATGAGGTCCTGCATCTGTGGACCGGGCTGGGTTACTACACCCGCGCGCGCAACTTGCAGAAAGCCGCGAAAATCGTGGTAACCGAGCACGGTGGTGAATTCCCCCGCGACGTGGAAAAGCTCGTCGAGCTGCCCGGTATCGGCCTCTCGACAGCCGGCGCGATTGCCAGCATCAGCATGGGCCTGCGTGCGCCAATTCTTGATGGCAACGTCAAGCGCGTACTCGCCCGCTTCACTGCGCAGGAAGGCTATCCGGGCGAGCCCAAGGTCGCGAAGCAGATGTGGGTGACGGCCGAGCGCTACACGCCGCACAGTCGGGTCAATCACTACACCCAGGCGATGATGGATCTGGGCGCCACGCTCTGCACCCGGACCAAACCCAGCTGCCTGCTCTGCCCCCTCGAGCGCGGCTGCGAAGCGCACATGCTAGGTCAGGAAACCCGCTATCCCATCCCGAAACCGCGCAAGGTCGTGCCGCAAAAACGCACCCTGATGCCGATCTTCGCCAACCACGAAGGCGCGATTCTGCTGTATCGCCGCCCTTCGACCGGGCTGTGGGGCGGGCTGTGGAGCCTGCCGGAACTGGACGACTTCAACGACATGCAGCATCTGGCCAACCAGCACGCCCTTGAGCTGGGCGAGCATCAAGCCTTACCGGGCCTGATCCACACGTTCAGCCACTTTCAGCTGACCATTGAACCGTGGCTGGTCCGGGTCCGCGCGTCCGCCCATCACGTGGCCGAGGACGACTGGCTCTGGTATAACCTCGCCACCCCGCCGCGCCTGGGCCTTGCCGCCCCGGTGAAGAAACTGCTGAAAAACGCAGCCGACGTATTGAATGCAGGAGAGTCCTCATGACCCGCACCGTAATGTGCCGCAAATACAAAGAAGAATTGCCTGGCCTGGACCGTCCGCCGTATCCGGGCGCCAAAGGTGAAGACATCTACAACCATGTCTCGCAGAAAGCCTGGGCCGACTGGCAGAAACACCAGACCCTGCTGATCAACGAGCGTCGCCTGAACATGATGAACGCCGAAGATCGCAAATTCCTGCAGACCGAGATGGACAAATACCTGTCCGGCGAGGAATACGCCAAGGCCGACGGCTACGTTCCCCCTGCCGAATAACCCTTCGCAGACAGTGGTCGTCGTAAGCGGAGGAAATAATTCAGATTTTTTTCAACACCCCGCTTGACGACCTCCTGAAAAACACGTTTAATGCGCCCCGTTGCCCAGATAGCTCAGTCGGTAGAGCAGGGGATTGAAAATCCCCGTGTCGGCGGTTCGATTCCGTCTCTGGGCACCACCTTTCGTTTTCAGGTGATGCCAAGCACGCTTGAAAACACACAAGAAGCCCGCCTCGTGCGGGCTTTTTGCTTTTCACGGTTCCACACCGCTTCCTTGTAAGCCCGGATCTATGTGAATAGATTCGTGAGCTCATAGACGGATCTGCCTGAAGACGCCCAGGTGGTGGCCGACGTCTCCGACAAACGCCTGCGTCGTCGCTCAAATCGCTTGATTGGAGGTATGGGAGCAGATAGCCGGGCTATCAATCATGCTTGTTTTTCTTGTGCCCATGTCGCTTGCCGTGAGATCGATTGTTGCCGCCGTCATCTGCCAAGTTGCTACCCACTGCGCCTCCGGCAGCGCCGCCTAAGCCGGCACCTATGGTTGACCCTGTTGAGCCACCCAACTGGTTACCAATGACAGACCCACCCGCTGACCCCAGCCCCCCGCCGATAGCCGCTTCGGTCTTGCTTCCCCTTTTGGCGCCTAAAGCTCCGCCAGCGGCTCCGCCGACACCAGCACCAACCGCCGCGCCGGTGCTTCCACCCATTTGCTGTCCAATCACATTCCCGAGCGCACCGCCTATGCCTCCGCCCACTGCAGATGTTCCATCCCCAGCCGCCAGCGCGCATTGAGTGCCAAGCATTCCTAAAAGCAGTACCGGTATGGTTATTCGCATGGATTCAATCTCAAGTGGGGGAAGTAGTCCCTCGGAGGAACATCGGGCAGGACTAAAACGGCGGTGCTGGACTGGGCTAGGGAGATTCAGCTCAGAGTATGTCCAACGGCATGCTCATACCCACACATCGGCTGCCGTGGATAAATCTTGATAGGGTAGAACCACTGGCGGGTGACCAGCGCCGGGACGGACGGCCACAAAAGATTCACCATAAATACCGTAAACCCCTGCATCGAAAGATTCAGGGGTTTTTTATTGGGCGCGATTTATTAACATCTCAGGCTTGAGCCGACCAGGGGACTTCGTGATGGCATCTGTCAGCAAGCAACAGAAACGCGCCAAGCGCGCCAAGACCAAAGCCAAGGCGCAGCGTGTCGCCCGTCAGCATCCGCAGACCCTCAGCCCCATCGTCCCGGATTACTTCATGCCTGACTTCTTGTCGGACGACGAAGCAGCGCTGTTGGACGACGATACCCTGCTAGAGAATTTCGTAGAGCCCGACATCCTCGAAAACATGGACGAAGAAGAGCGGGAGGCGATGGCGGCGGTGATCAGGGGCGAGGACATCGGGATGTCGCTCACTGAAGATGAAATGCTCTTATTGGAGGTGTACCAGACCCCTGCGCCAGAGCCGTCTCAGGCGCAACGCCTCGCGCATTACGAAGCGCTCAAGCTGGCCGAGCAGCAAGGATTCCTGGATTTGCTCGATGCCTTCGCCAGAGGTCCGATAGCCGCCCACGCTTTCTACGACATGGACTTCGACAATTACCTCGACGTCCTTGTCAGCACGCTAGGCGCCTACATGATGTGGGCCCACGGACTGGACGAGGCGACCGTTCGGGCGCGCATCCACGACGATGATTTCTATGAGGCCTTCCGCGCCATACTCGGCGAGATCGAGATGGAATCCACACTGGAGATGCTGGGGATCGACCGCAACAAGCACGACGAACCGGCACAAGACTGAATACAATACGCGCCCGATGATCCTGGGCCATGCGAATGGCTGCACCGCACAAGGAACCGCCGTCATGGCCTCCCCCGACAAACAGCAAAAACGCGCCCAGCGTGCAAAGGCCAAAGCCAAGCAGAACCGTTCCGGCAAGGCCCGGCCGAGCGTCATTCACCCGGTGCTCAACCACGCCTTCGTCAACGAGCCCTTCGATGACGTCGAGATCGACCTGAGCACGTTCGATTTCAAGGACATCGAAGAAAACGGTTTCGACCCGGCGGATTTCGACGACCTGTTCGAAGCAATGAAGCAGGCTGAATCGATAAGCTTGCTGGCGATGTGCGTGGTCTTCCTGCAATACCCGGTGCTGGAGCTGGTGATCGCCGAAGAAGACGAAGAGCCGGCGACCGACTTCATGATGGGCCTGCTGATCACCTACCGCGGGCTCTTCCATGAGGAAGATGAAGACTCCGCCGTTGAATGGATCGGCAGCGACGCCTTCCAGACCGCCTACTACGAAGCGTCGGTGATCCTGCAGAAAAAGAACGCACAGGGTGCAAGCGGGCGTTCTTAAAACGTTTTTTGATTTACATGACCCCGGTCAAAACGGTAGCTTTGCGCCATTACGAGAATGCAACTCCTTCTCAACTAAAGGCTGGCCGTTTTGACACTCCCAAATACTCCTGTGCCGGAACCCGCTTCAGGCGAAACGAGCCCTTACTCCCGAACCCGAATCTTCCTGCATTGGCTGTCTGCTGCAGTCATCCTGTGGGCGACGTTCAGCGGCTTCGGCGTGGCATTGCTCGATGAGAGCGACCCCTTTCGGCAATGGGTCGAGTCGTTCAATCCACAGCTGACCAGCCTGTTTATTCCGTTCTTTGCCTGGAGATTGTGGCTGGCAATCAAGGCGCCCTCACCTACCACCGCTAAAAACGTTCAGGCACGACTGGCGAGCGCTGCGCACAAGGCGATCTACGCGGCAGTGGCCGGCGTGTTGATCACCGGGGTGCTGATGATGAGCCACCCCGTCATGCTCCTGGCGCTGGTGCCGCTGCCACAGCTGATCCACTCGAAGATCGCGCTCATGGAGCTGCATGAGGTGCATCACGTTCTGTGCGCGGTGTTGGCAGGGTTGGTTGCGCTGCATCTGGCGGCGGTCGTGTTGCACCAAGTGCGTGGCAAGTCGGTGTTAGGGAGAATGCGCAGAACAGTGTAGGAGCGCTTGCCCGCGATGACTTATCCAAATTCAATAGAGATGGGCCTGCGAGGCCACAATCGCGAGCAATACCCGCACTCCTCACGACCCAATCATCGAGACAAAAAAAGCCGCCATCATCCCTGATAGCGGCTTCTCGACAGCGGTCGGTCATAACCGACTCACTCCCCCATCAATTCATCACAACCTTGCCAGCCTTCCCCGCCTTGCGACGGTTCGAGACGATCAAACCGGCCGCCACGACCAGGATGCTCAGCAGCCCGGTGGCAATGATCTCCATGCGGTGGCCTTCCTGGAACAGCATGACGGTCAACACGGCGACGATGAACACGATCACCGCCCAGGTCAGGCCCGGGAACAGCCACATGCGGAAGTCGATGGCCTGACCTGCTGCTTCACGCTTGCGGCGCATACGCAACTGGGACACGGCGATGACCAGATACACCAGCAGCGCGATCGCGCCCGAGCTTGCCAGCAGGAAGTCGAACACCGCAGCCGGTGCAACGTAGTTAGCGAACACGGCAGCGAACGCAGCGCCGGTCGACAGCAACACCGCCCAGTAAGGCGTGCCGGCTTTGGTGGTGCGCTGGGAAACAGCAGGCGCGTCGCCACGTTTGCCGAGGGAGAAGAGCATGCGTGAAGCCGTGTAAAGCGCCGAGTTCAGGCAGCTGGTCACTGCGACCAGCACGACGATGTCGACGATCAGCTTGGCGTTCGGAATGCCCATCAGATCGAGCACGGTCTGGTACGAACCCACTTCAGCCAGACGGCTGTCGTTCCACGGCACCAGTGAGACGACGAGGAAGATCGAGAGCAGGTAGAACAGGCAGATCCGCCAGATCACCGAGTTGGTGGCCTTGGTGATTTGCTGGCCGGGGTTCTTCGATTCTGCCGCTGCGATGGTGACAATCTCAGTCCCCATGAACGAGAACATGGTGGTCAGCATCGCCGCCAGCACCGCACCCATGCCGTTAGGCAGGAAACCCTGCGTGTCATACAGATGACTGACGCCGCTGACCTGGCTGTTCGGCAGCAAACCCAACACCGCCGCAATGCCCAGCAGCACGAAGCCAATGATCGCGATGACCTTGATCAGCGCGAACCAGAACTCGAACTCTCCGTAGTTCTTCACGCTGAACAGGTTGGTCGCGGTGAGCAGCAGGGTGATCACCAACGTGAACGCCCAGATCGCCACGTTCGGAAACCACGCGTGCAGAATCGTCGCGGCGGCGTTGGCTTCCAGCGGAATAACCAACACCCAGAACCACCAGTACAACCAGCCGATGGTAAAGCCGGCCCAGTGCCCGATCGCGCGGTCGGCGTAGGTCGAAAAAGAACCGGTGTCCGGCGAAGCGACGGCCATTTCCGCCAGCATGCGCATCACCAGCACCACCAGCGTACCTGCGGCGCCGTAAGCCAGAAGCACGGCCGGTCCGGCTTCGGCAATTGCATGGCCGGAGCCAACGAAGAGACCGGCGCCGATGACGCCGGCAATAGAGAGCATGGTGATGTGACGCGGTTTGAGCCCTTGTTCAAGGTTTGAAGCGTTGGGTGTACTGCTCATGGAACCAACCTTAGAAGGATTTTTGTACGGATCAGGACGCGTGGCGGCTCTTCGTAAAGAGAACACAACAGCTCTGTTATTTATTTTTTACGCAAGAATTACGCCAGAATGTTTCAGATACGACGTCGCAGCGGGATACGGCCGTTCCAGACGGTTTCCGCAAGTCCATGAATGCAATAGCAATTCGCCAGTCATGTAGGAAATGTTACCGAGCGCAACAGGAGTGAGACGATTGGCCGCACCGAAAATACACACTTACGACGAAATGGCACCAAATAAGCGCACAAGAATGGCTGCCGATCGCGCCAGTGGCCGAAACACCCTTCCCCACGGCGGTTAAAGCTGGCACCATCGCGCCCTTTTTGCGCAACGGCATTCTGAGCCCGCGCTCATCAAGCTCATCCTTATAAGCCTTCGCGCTACACGCCCGCTGCGATCGCCCGGTTGCGTCCCACCCGCCAACCCGATGAGCCCACCGAACACACGAGGACTGAACATGGCCGAGGCCACGCCCGCCCTGGAAATCCGCAATCTGCACAAACGCTACGGCGAACTCGACGTGCTCAAGGGCATTTCGCTGAGCGCCCGCGATGGCGATGTGATCTCGATTCTGGGTTCCTCCGGCTCAGGCAAGTCGACGCTGCTGCGCTGCATCAATTTGCTGGAAAACCCTCATCAGGGGCAGATTCTCGTCGCCGGCGAAGCACTCAAGCTTAAAGCCACCCGCAAGGGTGAACTGATCGCTGCCGACAACCGTCAGATCAACCGCCTGCGCAGCGAGATCGGCTTTGTCTTTCAGAATTTCAATCTCTGGCCGCACATGACCGTCCTCGATAACATCACCGAGGCGCCGCGCCGCGTGCTGGGGCAGAGCAAAGCCGAAGCCACCGAAGTTGCCGAAGCATTGCTGGCCAAAGTGGGTATCGCCGACAAACGTCATGCGTATCCCGCACAGTTGTCGGGCGGCCAGCAGCAACGTGCCGCTATTGCGCGCACGCTGGCGATGCAGCCCAAGGTCATTCTGTTCGATGAGCCCACATCTGCCCTTGATCCCGAGATGGTGCAGGAAGTGCTTAGTGTTATCCGTGGCCTCGCCGAAGAAGGCCGCACCATGCTGATGGTGACCCACGAAATGAATTTCGCCCGCCAGGTGTCCAGCGAAGTGATCTTCCTGCACCAAGGGCTGATAGAAGAACAAGGTTCGCCAGACCAGGTCTTCGATGACCCACGGTCGGCGCGCTGCAAACAATTCATGTCCAGCAATCGCTAACGGAGCAACATCGATGCAGACCCTGAGAAACATTCTGTTGGCCGCTGCCGCCACCCTGGCCATGGCCTCCAGCGCCTTTGCTGCCGACACCCTGAAAATGGGCATCGAGGGCGCCTATCCGCCGTTCAACAACAAGGACGCCAGCGGTCAGGTGGTGGGCTTTGACGTGGAGATCGGCAACGCCCTGTGCGCGAAGATGAAAGTGACCTGTGAAACCGTCACTTCCGATTGGGACGGCATCATTCCAGCGCTCAACGCGCAGAAGTTCGACTTCCTGATTTCTTCGATGTCGATCACCGAAGAACGCAAGCAGGCCGTCGACTTCACCATCCCGTACTACTCCAACAAGCTGCAATTTGTCGCGCCTAAAACCACCAACCTCAGCGGCGATCTGGCTGCCATCAAGGAAACGTTGAAGGGCAAGACCATCGGTGCCCAACGCGCGACCCTGTCCGGCTCGTGGCTGGAAGACAACTGGGGCGACGACGTGACCGTCAAGCTGTACGACTCCCAGGAAAACGCCTTTCTCGACCTGGCGTCGGGCCGCCTCGACGCACTGCTCGGCGACAAATACGCCAGCTACGAGTGGCTGAAAGGCAAGGAAGGCCAGAGCTTCGAGTTCAAAGGTGATGCGCTGCCGGTTGACGACAAGATCGGCATCGCGGTGCGCAAAGACGACCCGCTGCGCGACAAGCTGAGCGAAGCGCTGAAAGAAATCATCGCCGACGGCACCTACAAGAAGATCAACGACAAGTATTTCCCGTTCAGCATCCTCTGACCTGCCTGACCATCGCCGCCGTTTGCTCGCGCAGACGGCGGCGTCTGCCCTCTAGACAAACACCGCCATGAACTTCGATCTCTATGGATTCGGCCCGGCCCTTGCCGCCGGCATGCTGATGACCCTCCAACTTGCGCTGTCGGCCCTCTGCCTGGGGCTGGTCCTCGGCCTGCTCGGGGCGCTGGCGAAGACTTCGCCGAATCGACCCCTGCAGTGGCTCGGCGGCACCTACTCCACACTGGTGCGCGGCATCCCCGAATTGCTGTGGGTCTTGCTGATCTACTTCGGCACGGTCAGCTCGATGCGGGCGATCGGCAAGCTGTTCGACATCCCGAACCTGTCGCTGAGTGCGTTCGCGGCTGGCGTCATTGCCCTGGGCCTGTGCTTCGGCGCATACGCCACCGAGGTGTTTCGCGGCGCCATGCTGTCGATCCCGAAAGGTCATCGCGAGGCGGGGCTGGCGCTGGGCATGTCGCGCTCGCGTATCTTCTTCAAGCTGGTAATGCCGCAGATGTGGCGCATCGCGCTGCCGGGGCTGGGCAACCTGTTCATGATCCTGATGAAGGATACCGCGCTCGTATCAGTCATCGGACTGGAGGAAGTCATGCGCCACGCACAGATCGCGGTCACGTCCACCAAGCAGCCTTTCACCTTCTATATGGTCGCGGCGCTGATGTACCTGTGCATGACCGCGCTGTCGATGATCGGCCTGGCATGGCTGGAGAAACGCGCTTCGGTAGGCTTTGCGAGGAGCGCGTCATGAGTTGGGAATTCGTCCTCAAATGGCTGCCGAAACTGCTGCACGGCGCCACCGTCACGCTGGAGCTGGTCGCCGTCGCGGTAATTGCGGGCCTCATTCTCGCCATTCCCCTGGGCATCGCCCGCGCCTCGCGTAACGCCTATGTCCGGGCGCTGCCTTACGCCTACATCTTCTTTTTCCGTGGCACGCCGCTGCTGGTGCAGCTGTTTCTGGTCTATTACGGCCTGGCGCAGTTCGACGTTGTTACCAAAGGCCCGCTGTGGCCTTACCTGCGCGACCCGTTCTTCTGCGCGGCGCTGACCATGACGCTGCACACCACCGCCTACATCGCGGAGATCCTGCGCGGCGCCATTCAGGCCGTGCCGCCCGGTGAAATCGAAGCAGCTCGCGCACTGGGCATGTCCAGAGGCAAAGCGCTGCTGTACATCATCCTGCCCCGCGCTGCACGCATCGGCCTGCCGGCGTACAGCAACGAAGTCATTCTGATGCTCAAGGCCAGCGCACTGGCGAGCACTGTGACCCTGCTCGACATCACCGGCATGGCCCGCACCATCAACGCGCGGACCTACATGCCGGAGCAGACTTTCCTCATCGCCGGGTTGATCTATCTGGTGATGTCGTTCGTGCTGGTGCAAGGCTTCAAACTGCTGGAGCGCTATTTGCGAGTGGACGCCAGCCAAGGGCGGTGAGGATCGCCGCGCGCTCCCACAGAGAACTCGGTCCATGTGGGAGTGAGCTTGCTCGCGAAAGCGGCATTTCAACCGCCAAAGGTCGCTGTGCCTGAAGAGCGCTCCCTTCCCATGATTCACCGTATGCTGCAACGCATATCCCGACTGCCCTAATCAAATGCCACTCACACCCGCGCAACTCCAATCCCGATTCGCCGCGCTCGATGCCTTCCTCCTAGAGCATCAGGCCCTGTGGCGCCCGCGACCCTTCACCCATCGCCATCTGCCGTGGGAGTCGCAGCACCTGGAGCTGTCACGGTGGCTGCGACAACGTTCGCTCGAACAGGCAGAAGCGGCACACAACCATCCCGAACAGCTCGATGCGCCGCAGCCTTTCGCCCAGCTAGCTTTACAGTCGAAGGCGTTAAGCGAGATCGACGCGCTGCCGCCCGTTAGCCTGGAGACTGTGTCAGCGCGCATGAGCGTCGACGTGCCCGGCCGCAAGTGGCAGCAGATCGAAGCCTTCGCCAGCCGCTTGAGCTTTCAGCGACAGCCAACCCACTGGCTGGACTGGTGCTCGGGCAAAGGTCATCTCGGTCGGCGCCTCGCCCATGGCGGCCAAGCCCTGACCTGCCTGGAATACGATGCGGATTTGGTTGAAGCGGGAAGGCAACTCAGCGACAAACTGGGCATCCGCGCGAACCATCTGCATCAAGACGTCCTAGCCGACGATGCGGCTGCGCGCCTCCAAGCGCATCACACGCCCGTCGCCCTCCACGCCTGCGGCGACCTTCATGTGCGCCTCATGCACCTCGCCAGCGACGCCCACTGCCAACAACTGGCGATCGCGCCCTGCTGCTACAACCGCATCGCTGGCGAGCACTACCTGCCGATCTCCCAGCGGGGCAAAGCGTCTGCGCTTACGCTCTCCATCGATGACCTCGGCCTGCCCCTCAGCGAAACCGTGACCGCCGGCGCCCGCATACGCCGCCAGCGCGACACCTCCATGGCCCGACGCCTCGGCTTCGACCTGCTACAGCGACAACTTCGCGGCGTCGACGACTACCTGCCCATACCCTCACTGCCCAGCGCCTGGCTCGACAAACCCTTCGCCGACTACTGTCGCGACCTCGCAGAACTCAAGCAACTCCCCTCCCCCGGCAGTCAGGACTGGACCGCCCTTGAAACGGCGGGATGGGCGCGTCTGGCCGAAGTGCGCAACCTCGAATTGCTGCGCAACCTCTTCCGCCGGCCGCTGGAAATGTGGCTCATCCTCGATCGCGCGCTTTATCTGACTGAGTGCGGGTACGACGTACGCATCGGCACCTTCTGCGACAGCCAAGTCACTCCGCGGAATCTGCTCATTCTTGCAGAGCGACTGTGAGCATTTTTTGACGCGCGCGCCTGTGGATAAGTCTGTTGATGAAATTCCGGCGAACGCCCGGAAATCCTGCTTTGGAGGGGATGTAACCATTTGTTCATTTTTTGGCCAGCGTAAAATTGGCGCTAAAACAGTAGCTTGCGAACGATTGAGAATGGTTCCTGAATCTGACCGATCGTCGCCTTGGGCTTGTGCAGATTGTGAATAACGGTAATCGCCTTCCGGCATAAGGGCCGCGAAAAAACTGAAATTAGGGCTTTACTCGCCAGATCAAATCCCTATAATCAGCGCCCACAACGCCGGTATAGCTCAGTTGGTAGAGCAACTGACTTGTAATCAGTAGGTCCCGGGTTCGACTCCTGGTGCCGGCACCAGATTTAGCAAAAAGGCTCACCGAAAGGTGGGCCTTTTTTGTTTGTGCCAAATGCCACACCGCCAATCCCCGTAGGAGCGCGCTTGCCCGCGAAAGCCGCCCTCCGCCGCACTACCGTCCTACCTCCCCGCCCAACCCACACAAAAAGTCCCAAATCCCGTAGGACGCTTCTGAAATTAAGCGATATCCTCCCGACCGCTTGAACGTATCTGATCCGGCGACTACCTTCCCGCGTGTCGTTGCAAACAACGACCGGGTTTAGTCGCCCGAACACGTCAGGCGCGTAAAGCCCCATAACCTGAGCCGCTGTCATCGACATCGGTTCTGTCCTTTTATGGTGGCTGTACGAGGGGCACCTTCGGGTGCGCCGGGTGCCTGACTTCCCGGTCGACTAACCCGCGTACAGCCGCCACCTATTCGTTTAGTCGCGAACGGTGTCGGTCTCATCCAAGTCAGGAGAGACACCATGATTAAATCCACCCCTCACCCACCCGAAACACCCGCCCCACAATCAACCTGCATCAACGCCAACCTCGGCAACCTGAGCCTGTTCTCGGTCAAGCCCGGCGTAAGAGCTGAGGACGCATTGCTCACCGCCTCCGAATACCTCGCCTGCGCCGCAGCCACCGCCTACGAAGTCGCAGATAACTGCACGCTGGAATTCCGCCCGTTGGCGCGCTCGGTGGTGCATCAGCTTGATGCGGCGCGGGCGTTGATTGAGGTGTCGATCGCCAAGGTGGGCGGTTCGTCTTTGTAGCTGCCCTGCTGCGATCTATTCGCGTAGGCATTCCTTGCGCCAACCTGCGCCCATCTCTTTCTCCCGGAAAGAGACGGGCGCTCCTACCGCTGCTGCAGCCAACTCGTAAAAGGCTTTGCGGCATTCCCCCTCGTGACAATCGGCGTGACAAACACCGAAGTCACCAGCAACAGCGATGCAGATGATGGTGCCGCAGCCCAAGGAATGGACTGCACCTGACTGACAGTCAGGCATGCCCCGGTCATCGCATCACTGCCTTCACCTGACTCAGGATCTCGCGGCGTTGGTCTCGTCAGCCAGTGCAGCCTCCACCCGCCCACTTCTTCGGAAGTGCTCAGGAGGCCAGATAATGAGATACCCAAGCTCCCGGTCGTAAGGAGCCGTGAGTCCAGCGTTAATGGACATCCCCACAGGTCGCAGGGGCCTTGATCCCTGATCACACTCAGCATTCTTGACGAAATGCCGTGGGGGCGAGTTAAAAATTTGGTTTTGGAACCTGATCATGGCATTGGCAGCTAAATGGGGTGAACGGAGTATTGGTATGGTCGCCACGCCGGGACGAAAAGCGCAAAAAAATTGTTCCCTAGGGTGCACTATGGGGCAGCGAACGCGACTCGTAATAGATGGCTGGAGGCTTACCTAAAGCTGATCACAATGAGCAATGAGCTTCGTACCCGGCAGGTTTAGCAGCAACACGCCTCCAGCGAATGTGTACTCGGTCGATCTAGCCGCACCGGCAACCACCATCGGCGATCAAGGCCCCTCTCAATCAACCTGCTGGTTATAGGCAAAATGCCATGCATCCGCTAGTATCAAAGCGCCATCCAACAATGCCATTTATCTGGGTGATTGGATCTCCGAGATTTTATCTAAAGGGACTATAAATGTTATGCGCGTTAAAATATTAGGTGGGAACGGACTACATAAAAGTGAAGTGCGCGCTGTAGAACGAATGGAGAAAGAACTTAGAGACAGCTGGTTTTCTTATGCATCGCTTCTAGTGGTGGACAACCAGGGATCTATGGACATAGATCTTTTAATAATTACTCACGATAGACTATTGTTGGTCGAGCTAAAGGAGTGGAGCGGGAAGCTCGAAAGCCTAGATGGGCAATGGTATATAAACGGAAAAAGAAGAAGCAAGAGCCCCTACGAAACTAAAAGGGTTCATGCTTTAAGGCTGACAAATATCCTTAAGCAAGAACTTGAACATAAGCTTGGATACTACCCTCTCGTAGAGGCACATGTGGTTCTGTGCGGAAGCGCTACCCCAGAGCTATTAACTAGTACAGAAAAAAGGTATGTACACACCCTGGATGAGTTTATTAAAATCAGAGAAGCCTCTGACTACGAGCGTATCACAGAGGACAAGAGCAAATATATCTATGCCGTATTTGAGAAACTAGGTAAACCTAGGCCTAACTCGGAGAAGGTACTACCTTTTATTCAAAGTTTTTTCAGCGGCCACATGGTCAAACCTAAAGGATTTGTTTCACATCATTATGTAGGAAATGAAAACCCCTGGTATACTCACAGCAAAGGCCTATATGTTGAATACAAGGGATTACACGAAGAGGACTCAAATGATCAATCCTTGATGAGACGGTGGGACTTTTCAAGGTTAGGAATTGGGCACGCGACTCAAGATCAATGGGCTAACATAGCGCTAAGAGAGCATCGAATATTTCGCCACGCCAGAGCGGAAAATAGCAAATTAGAACAGTATATGCTGAGGCCGCTAATCTCACTTGGAGAAGAAGATATCTCTGAAGATGCGACTGAGCTGTACGAATTACGTCGCACGACAAAACGATTAGATGAGTACCTAGCTTCCAATGCAAAAAAATGGAGCACAGAGCAAAGGCTTGATCACGTAAGAGCTTTATTAGCGCCCTTTTCTGAACTACATGGCTTAGGCATTGGGCACAGAGATATTGATTGCCACAATCTCTGGTACGCCACGGACCAAAAAAGCATAATGACATCTGGGTTCGCAGCAGCTTTTTTTCCAGAAAAAGGAACCGTTGGAGATTTACGTGCAATTCTCAAAAGTTCAGAGTCGACCTTACCAGAGGATGAGTTTGGGCTAGATGGGGATATACTGGACCCATTCAGACAGGATGTATTTCTGCTCGGACAAGTTGCTTATCAAATATGTTTCTTTGGACAGTTTCCACCGAGAGAGAATAGCGTGCCGGTTTGGAGCCCTCCTAAAGAGGATCCATTCAATGGAGCTTTGAATGACTTTTTCATTAAAGCATTAGACTGGGACTATACAGTAAGGCATGACACCGCTAGTGAAATGCTCGCAGAGTTTAACTCGATTACGATGGGAGTATCATTAAGTTACGATGACACTCAGGAAGTTATAGATCAGATTATGTCTGGTACATTTATAAAGCGTGAGTGGAGCCCATTCTCGCTCTACCAAAATTTCCCCCCTCTTCCGGGCCAAAGCCTGAGCGCCGGTGCGAAAATTTCCTACCAGTTCGCGTACGAAGGAGGGAAAGGAATCTGCAAATTTTGGCAGAAGGCGTATGTAGGCCGCGACACGCCTGGCATGAACCGAAGAATACTCAGGCTACGTAAACGGATTGAGGTTGCGGCCACGCAAAATCTTCCTATAACGAAAATAATTGATTACGGCGTTCTAGAAAGTGGTGGGTTTTTTATTGCCACTGAATACGAAGAAGGTATTATTTGGAATGAGGCTGTTCCGACGTTCGACGCCCCATCAAAAATAATAATTTCTGAGATATTGGTGTCTGCGCTTATAAAAATGCATGGTCACGGGCTAGCCCATGGGGACCTTCACCCTGGAAATATTATTGTAAATCTCGCGCCATACGACGACGATCTTCCCGACAACCTCGCAACGCCGAAAGTAACACTTATCGACTTGATTGATTTAGGGGATAGCAGTGAACCATTTAACGTCGAATATGGCCCCAAAAACCCAGCAATAACAGATAGCTTTGGAAGGGACCGTTACGCTACATATAAATTAGTAGCTGAATTATTTGGAGATGGCATACCGCCAGAAATTAATGCCGAAATTGAAAGGGCTAATAAACAGTCAAATAGCATCCCGGTGTCTCTAGACCCTTTGTTGGAAAGCATCAGAGAACAAAAAAAATCAGACGCCAAAGTTGAGAGCGCTATTACTGAGAGCCCGATGGTATTTATTTGGGCACACAGTTCGTTCCCAAAGGAAGCTGTAAAACTGGAGCCTGATGGTAACTCGTACCATTTCAACTGCAAATGGGATCAGCGATTCCCAGAAATTCTAAACTGCTATATAACCTCGACCAATATCGTATTGATGGTTGCACTAGACCCTGAGCAACGACAAATAAGAAATGTTAAAGCCAACATGGACATTGCACTAAGCGAGCTAGTCTCGGCGAGCAATAAATCGCAAACTACTATTCACCAAAAAATTATCATTAAGCAAGGCACTTCACAGGTTGACTCATCGCGTGAGCTATTGAACTTATTATTCTCTCTCCCCCCGGTCATTGACGCACTTGACGAAAAATATTCTTGCGACAATGAATTGGAGGATGAGGTACCAGAGGGGGTGTATGTAGCTCCAAGCCAGATTTGGCGCACCCTCCTGGATAAGGAGGGTGAGCTTCTAATAAAAATCGAAATAACTGAAGACGATGTCGAAGAGAGCTCAAACGGTAGGCTCCTCATACCATATAGTTTGTCTCATGGAGACACTTTAGACTTTGAGATTGATGATCAAGTTTTTACTTCATTTTCCGAAGATGAAAACCCTTTCGGGGAGTTAGATCTTCTTGAAACCAATCCGAACTTTCTTGCAGTTAAGCCCAATTGGCAAGGAGTACGAAAAAAATTAAAAAAGGGAGTTGAACTAACTTTAGAATCTCTGAAAAGCAAAGCGTCTCGAGATAGAAGAAGACGAGCGCTTGACAAGGTACTAGACGGCGGAGCTACGATTAGTGAGTTACCGTCATATTTTGACTTCAACGCACACCATAAGTCTACTATCACTGGTGATATACCCGCTGAAGAAATCATCCGTGATCTATATGATGTTCCGGGATCAGATACCGAAAAGCTAAATAGCCAACAGATAATCGCCTTTCAGCGAGTCATCTCTGAAGGCCCAATTAGTGTGTTACAGGGACCACCGGGAACAGGTAAGACAGCATTCGTCAGCAAACTTATCCATTATCTGTTCCACACGGGGGGCGCAAAAAATATCTTACTCGTGGGCCAATCACATACTGCCGTTGATAACGTAGCAATTAAAGCGCGCGAGGTGTGCGCAAAGCATTCTACCGATATCAGTATTGTAAGACTTGGGCAAGAGCAGATGATCGATGAAGATCTACTCCATGCGCACCCTGGGGCTATCCAACGAAAAATTCGTCATAAGTTTCATCGAGAGTACGATCAACGTATTAATGCGCTTTCGTCTAGAATAATGCTCCCAACTGATCTGGTAGAGGAGCTATCCAGACTTCATCGCAGTATTCATCCGATGATCGAAAATTTAAGACATTTGGTAAAAAGCTTAGACAAGATCCATCGCCACGCAGAAACTGATGATAGGCGTGCAGACATATCCAACCGAATCAAAGACACAGTCGAACGCATAGCCAGCAACGTTAAAAACAGGTACCCCGAGCTATTGATTGAAAAAGTAGAAGAAGAAAACTTCTGGTCAGAGCTCTCGTCATCCGTAGCACAGCAGTTTGGTGTAAATAACCCTGTAGGCTTAAGAAAATTAAACAATTTGCTTAGAATAAGCCAAGACTGGATTGACGTTCTTTCGAGCGGCGAAGCGAACTATGACAAATTTTTGGTTAAAACATCCCAGCTAGTTTGTGGAACTCTAGTAGGCATGGGTAACAAGAGACTGAGCATCGAAGAGTCTGTTTTTGACTGGGTAATCGTTGATGAAGCAGGTAGAGCACAAGCATCGGAGTTGATGATCCCTCTTCAATCAGCCCGGAAGGCACTCTTGGTTGGAGATCACCGCCAGCTCCCGCCGTTCTATGAAAAGAGCCACCTAAAATCGGTTGCTGCGAGCCTGGGTATAAGTAGCGCCGAAGTTTCTAAAACAGATTTTGAACGCGCCTTTATAACTAACAACGGAATAACCTTAAATACGCAATACAGAATGACCTCTGAGATAGGCGAAATAGTTTCTAGTTGCTTCTATAGCGACACGGATGGGGGCCTAAAAACTGGCAGGGGGTTATCTCCGGAATGGTATGGATTATTGCCTGCACCATGGAATCACCCTGTGACTTGGATCGACAGCGGTGTCGGCGAGCTATCCTCTGGTGAAGAAGAGGTCGCAAAAAACAGATACATTAACAAGCACGAGATTGATGTTTCACTTCACATTTTAAAAACATTAGCAACGACCGAGACAATAGCACTCTTAAGCAACTCCGTCACTAACGAGCAGCCATTTCCCATTGGGATTATCACGATGTACCGGGCGCAGAAAGAGCTATTTGAAGCTGAACTTAGCAAAAGCGAATGGGCCGCACCACTTCGCCCCTTTATAAAAATAAACACTGTTGATTCGTATCAAGGGCAAGAGAACAAGATCATAATCTTAAGCTTGGTGAGAGACAACGCTAGTAAAAACCAAGGCTTTCTAGGTGATCAACCTCGCATCAACGTAGCGCTTTCTCGAGCGCAAGAGCGACTAGTCATTTTGGGCGCGAGGCGGATGTGGGGCAAGAGCAATACAGACTCTGCCTTAAGCCTCGTCCTAGACTACATTGAAGGGCAAGCTCATAACCGCGCTAAAGGTTACGAAATTACAGATGGAACTGGCATAATCAGAGGGATGGCAAATGTTTGATTTCGAAACCAATGAAGTTGAATCTGAACGTAAGCTCGGAAATGTGATTTCACTGTTGCTTCCAGCTAGAAGCTATAGGCTTTATTGTTCTTGGACTCAAGAGGCCCCTTTGCCGGCGATAGAGGAATTTTCTTGCAGGTTGCTTTTGGCGCTGGGAGAGGTGCTCATTGGAGAGCTTCAGGAATATTTTGGTTTGACCACAAGAGAATGTGAAGTCCTAGTTCAAAGCTTGACCGACAATAAACTAGCTACATATACCTCGGAGGGTCTTCTTTCCCCATCTTCAATGCTACAAACTAAAACAAATGGCAATGCCGACATATTACCCAGCCTGACAAAGTACGAAGAAAAGGAGGAGAATCCAGTATTTGATCTATTGACTCTAACCATTCTATCAAGACGCACTTACGACAAAAGTAAGTACGGCCTTCCTGAAATTCCCTTTACAGAGGAAAAAAGCTTAGGTCAGCTTGAAATCTTAGAAGCATTCGGGAAGCAATATCGAGCACACCTTGAATATACCCGGAAAAATGAAATAGATATAAAAAAGACACGACTATATAAAATAAACACTTGCGAACAAGATCGTACACTACAAATCCCTATAGACCTAGACATACATGTTGAAACAACCACTAATGGCAGAGTCAACGTAATCAAAGACTCATCTGAAAAACTCGGGGATTTGAGAAGACGTCCTTTATCTAACAAACTAGAATCAAAAATATCAGACTACTTAAATAGCCTACAAATGCCTAGCGGCGGGCTTTCGCTGGAGGAATATTGCCACATAGTCGATGACCAAATCCTCCTGCGCTATGCATCTAATAATTCATTTGATTTGAACTCATGGCTTTTGGACAGGGCGGAGAAGAAAACTGGATATGGAAACCCTCAAACCCGTGCAATGTTTGGCCCGATCTACCTAGATAATAACCGCACCTTTCTTGAACGCCTCCTAAAGGATAACTCTAGAGACTGGAAGCCTAAGACAATTCATTCCGCATTATGGCTTTCTAGCTTCGCTCCTTTATGGGGGGAGAATGGGTCATTGCTGGGGGAGTTCTCTCGAAAAATCGAGCCACTGCTCGCGGAAGATGAAAGCGTAAAGGGCAATATAGTCGCTCTATTTCCATTCAATGATTATAAGGGAATAAACGAGTTGAAACGGCGGTTTGGGACTCGTATCCCTTCAGCGGTCTGCTTTGGTGGCGATCCATTGCAAGACAGAAGCGAAATATTTTTGATCCCGGGACAAGTTGCAATTTCGCAATTCCACATTCATCCGAGCCCAGATAGCTCGATCACCGTCCCTATAGGATTTATTACTACAGACGTCGAAAGGCTGGCACGCATCCATTCTATATTGTCATATCGGCTTGAAAATCGTCCTCCCCCTCAACTCGCTTGGACAAATGGGAAAATGTCTGCGCACGAACTACTACGATTTAATTTAAACGACGAAGAGCGGTCCGAAGGAGAGGCGCCCAAAAGGCAAAATGAAACTGTAATTTACTACAAGTCTAAGCCAAAAAAGCTCAATGAGTAGATTCAGCGTACATTTCTGCGGCGTCTGAACATCAATACCGAGCCGCAGATCCAGAACAGATGTTTGAATAAAGTCTCACGATTAAAAAGTGGGATTTTATTTAAAATTATTACTTGGAAATTAAACTTTCCGAATAATTTTCAATGGACTCTGCATCATCGGTAAAAACCAGTCGGTCAATGCCTCCAAGACGGAGCTTATGAAGTCCACATTTCTCCGATGCATCAAGGGTATTCGATGGATAACCAAAATATCTGCAGATAATAGGAGTTTAATTAGCCTAACCTTCGGGATGAGATTTTATATAGGCATAAAATTCGAGGCCAAAAAACACTTTTTATTATTGACTTTTGGAGCCGCACTAGGCTTAGCAATGAGGCTCACCGGAAGGCGGGCCTTTTTTGTTTGGGCGTTTCAGAGGGGGAGTTGGGACACACATTTACCAGCTGAAAAGCCTCAGCCATCTCGACCCTGCACCTCATTGTCCCGGCCTCAATCCACGGGCATCATCGTGCTTCGACATAAGGACGCGTCTTCATGGCCAACCCCACACTCCACCTCCTGTGCGGCAAGATCGCATCCGGGAAATCCACCCTAGCGAATTCCCTAAAAGCCGAACATGCCGCGATCCTGCTGACTGAAGACCATTGGCTCTCAAGGCTCTACCCAGACCAGATCCACTCGGTCGGAGACTACGTAAAACTCTCAAGAAGACTCCGAGATGTCGTAGGCCCTTTGGTCATCGACATGCTAAAGGCCGGGATCAATGTGGTTCTCGATTTCCCCGCCAACACTCCCGCAGACCGCCACTGGTTACGCAGTCTGGCTGACACCGCCCATGCTTCTCACAGCCTTCACTTCCTCGACGTCGACGACGAAACCTGCCGAGCCCGGCTGGACCTCAGAAACACGCGCGGAGATCATGACTTCGCAGCGACTGACGCGGAGTTCGATTTGATCACCAGTTACTTTGTGGCCCCACATAAGGAAGAAGGGCTCAACGTGGTCATTCACCAGGATCACGCCTAAACGGCTGCCACCCGGAGAGAACCCAGCCATCAGGCTCAAATGGCGCCCTTAGATTCAAAGCGCCCCCTCCCCCATCCCGCCCCCATCGAGTAACGTATACCCATCCAACGGGCCCTCGCGTCTGCGTCAGGACAGCGACCCGCCATCAGAATCACGATAGAAGGCCCAACCGTGCACAAAGTCCGATTGATCAAGTACGTCTGGACCCACCAGACCCCGGAGATTTCGTCCGAATGGTCCAAGCTGCTCTACGAAGTGGAGCTGCCGTTCGTCCCTTTCCATGGCTTGAACATTCAGTTGCCGATGCAGCGTGTCTGGCGGATTCGGGATGTCGAGTGGAACGTCGAAGAGCAGACCTTCCGTTGCCATATCGAGGACCAGTTCATGAACCTGCTGGACGTGGACGACTCGTACGAGGACTGGATCGAGACGTTGCTGGAGTGTGGGTGGGTGCTGAGCGGGCGCTACACCAATGAGCACAACAAGACCTGAATCGCCGTCGCTCAACTATTCCCCCGGAATTGACGCAGGATGCGCGGTTTGCCCGGCAGAGATAACGAACAGGTGCCAGACTGGATAGCAGACCAGGCACATGGACTGTCACGGCGCCCTATTCCCTCTGAGCATGACTGCCATGAAATGGATTTCCTGTTGTATCCGTTACGCGGCCAGCGCGCTGTTGGCGTGTTCGTCAGCGGCGTTTGCGCTGCCGGTGGTTGACGTGTACGTGGCCGAAGCGCCACCGCTGACCATGGCCAGTCAAGGCGACCAGCATGGCATCGCGGGCGACATTAGCCTGCAAGCCATGGCGATGGCCGGGTATTCCGCTCACCTGCTGTCGCCGCCGTGGCCGCGCGCGCAACGCGACGTGGCGCTTGGGGCGAATAAGCTCATCGCGCCGCTGACCCGCACCCAAAGCCGAGAAGGCAGCTTCACCTGGATCGCGCCGCTGATGACGATGGACCGGGCGTTTTTCAGCCTTGATCGTCATGTCGAGAGTTTTGAAGAGGCGCGCAAGGCCTTCAAAATGATTGCCGTGGGCAGTGGCTCGGCGCAGGAGACGCGGCTACGTGAGGAAGGTTTTTCCGCCGCGCAGATTTATCCGCTGAAGATTGGCGAGAACCCGGCGCTGATGTTGCTCAAGGGCCGGGTGGATGCGTGGTTCAACGGCGTGCCGGAGACGCTTTATATCTGGAAGCAGATCAGCGACCGCCCGCTTATGATGAGCCGGGCGTTGATGACCGCCGATCTTTATCTGGCGTGCTCGAAAGACTGCGACCCTCAGATGGTCGAGAAGCTGAGGACCGCGATCGATACGCTGCAGTCAGACGGCTCGATCAAACGCGCCCAGCATGACTACCTGAAAGGGTTGCCCGTCCAGTAGGGCAGCCTGGCTCCAAGGCTCGTGATTGCCTGTTACGGCAGCAGAATCACCTTGTCGGCACCGCCCTGATTCACTTCGGCGTAACGCGCCAGGCCTTCTTCCAGCGGCGACTCGATCAGCCCGGTCGGCAGCGGCAAGGTGCCATCGTCAAACTGTTTGCCGAACTGCTCCAGCATCCGCGCGCAGGCTTCCACGCCATACAGCAGCGAGTTGATCCCCACCACCGAACCGCCTTTGCGGTACAGCGCCAGCGCCGGCAATTGCACGTGGCCGTCCACCGGCGCGGCGATGATTGCGATGCGGCCGAACTGGGCCAATGCCGCCACAGAAGCCGGTAGCCAGAAGCCCGTGGTGTCGAAGATCACATCGGCGCCGCCTGGAAAAACGGCGTTCACTTGGGCGCTGAGGTCTTCCGGTTTGTCGAGCTGGATCGTGTTGAAGCCTTGCGCTTGCAGCGCTTGCAGCTGGTCCGGTTTACGCACCGCTGCCAGCACCTGGGCGCCACGCACTTTCGCCAGTGCGATGGCGGCGCTTCCGACTGCGCCATTGGCACCGATGACCAGCAACCGGGTGCCGGCCTGCACGAGGCTGCGCTCGAGCGCGTCCCATGCCGTGGTGTACGGAACGCCCAGACTGGCGGCCTGAGTAAAGCTCAGCGATGCAGGCTTGATCGCCACGCCTTTGGCCGGCAGCGTGATGTAGCCGGCATGGGAGCCGTCGCGGACAAAGCCGATTTCCTTGCCGGTGCCCCACACTTCTTTGCCGATCAGTTCCTGCGGGCCTTCGACGACCACGCCCGCGAAGTCACGACCCGGAATGCGTGGCATCGTGGTGTAGGGGAAGCGACCCAGGACGTTTTTCACGTCGCTGGGGTTCAGGCCTGCTGCCTTGATCTGCACCAGAACTTCGCCGGCCGCCGGGACCGGCGTGGGCAGATCGACGACTTCCAGCGCAGCCAGGTCGCCGGTGCGGGAGAATTGCAGTGCTTTCATGATGGGTTATCCAGAGTTGGGAAAGGGAGGTCATCGGTTCAGGACGCCAAGTTGGAGAAGAACTGCTTGCCCACCGGCCACAGCCATTCACCGGCCTGCATGCCGAGCAGGCCAACCAGTGCGACCAGAGGCGGTGCAGGTGAACGGAAATCCAGCAGGCCATAGAGCAAACCGACGGCGATACCGATGGCGAGGGAAATGACGTAGCTCATGACAAACTCCGGTGCGTGGGACGCGCGGCTCGACGGCGGCGCGACAGCGTTAAGCGATGACCAGAGTGTAAGGAGGAAGGGCAAGGGCTACCGGCCAAGTGCTTCTGAATTTCGGACAGAGTCTGCGCACACGTTAGCTGGCTGGATCAACGACCGGGTACTGAGAAGGCGCGATGCCCAGTTCGCGGCGGAACATGTCGCTGAAACTGCTCGGCGAATATCCCATGGAACGGGCGATGGCGTTGACCGGTACGCCCTGGATGATCTCCGCCACCGAAGTCGCCAGTTGCACCTGCCGCCGCCATTCGGCGAAGCCCATGCCGAGCACCGCCTGAAACAGCCGGGACAGCGTTCGCACACTGGCGCCGGCGTTTTCCGCGTGCTGCTCGAATGACACATCAATGGACGGCTCGATCATCACCGCCTGACAGACGCTCATCAGCCGGCGGTCGCTGTCATCGGGCATCGGCACTTTCAGCAACGAACGCCGGGCGCGTTTGAGTTCGAGCAGGGCCAGGTTTACTACGGCGTTGTAGTAGTCCGATTCCTTGTCCTGCTCGGCCACAAGGCCGACGATCAGCTCGCGCAACAAGCGACCGACTTCCAGGACCTCAACCGTAGGGTCGAGGGTTCTGGCGAGTGCCGGGCGCAGGTAGATGTTGCGCATTTCCAGGTCCGACACGACGCGGATGCCATGGGGCACGCCGGGCGGCAACCAGACCGCGCGCTGTGGTGGCACGACCAGCGCTTCGTTGGGCGTCTCGACCCACATCACGCCCGACATCGCATACAGCACCTGCCCCCATTCATGCTCGTGGGGCTCGATGTACAGCCCGCGCGGATACGTCCGTGACAAAGGCTGCACGGGGACGGCGGTATTGGAAAGGTCAGGTGGCGCGGCGATTGCCATGGTGAAACCGGTGGGAGTGGGGATACGGCGATGGTAGCGGGAGAGCGGGCGGGATCGCCAGTGCAGTGGATCATGGACCGTTTCTGTGGATGGTGAGGCTGGCGAAGTCCGTAGGAGCCGGCTTGCTGGCGAAGGCGGTGGGTCAGCGACGGCGCGTTGTCTTCGCCGACGCATTCGCGGGCAAGCGCGCTCCTACAGTGGGTAGGCGTCAAACCTTACGTATGGGTTGTGTGCAAATCCGCAGGAGCCGGCTTTCTGGCGAAGGCGGTGGGTCAGCGACGGCGCGTTGTCTGAGCCGACGCATTCGCGGGCAAGCGCGCTCCTACAGTGAGTCGGCGTCAAACCCGACGTCTGGGTTGTGTGCAAATCCGTAGGAGCCGGCTTGCTGGCGAACGCGGTGGGTCAGCGACGGCGTGTTGTCTGAGCCGACGCGTTCGCGGGCAAGCGCGCTCCTACAGTGGGTCGGCGTCAAACCTTACGTATGGGTTGTGTGCAAATCCGCAGGAGCCGGCTTTCTGGCGAAGGCGGTGGGTCAGCGACAGCCGCGTTGTCTGAGCCGACGCATTCGCGGGCAAGCGCGCTCCTACAGTGGGTCGGCGTCAAACCTTACGTCTGGGTTGTGTGCAAATCCGCAGGAGCCGACTTTCTGGCGAAGGCGGTGGGGCGGCGTCAAACCTCACGTCTGGCTTGTGCGCAAATCCGTAGGAGCCGGCTTGCTGGCGAATGCATTTGTTCAGCCACCGTAGTGGTGAATGACGTGAACGGTTCGCCAGCAAGCCGGCTCCTACAGATCCATTTCAGCCAGCAGGCTTCACCTCAAAATACGTTGATCGGGTAATCGACGAAGATCCGCGTTTCGTTACCGCCAACGTTGTACTGGTCCACATCGTTGGAGACGCGCAGGAACGAGTTACGCAGGCGCACCGAGAGGTCTTTGACCGGGCCGCTCTGGACCACGTAGGTCAACTGGCTGAACAGTTCGCGCTCTTCGCCACGCCCACGACCGCTGCCGTCGTCGATGTTGTCGCCGCGCACGTAGGCCACGCGATAGCTCAGGCCCGGGGTCACGACGGTGGCCAGGTTCACGCCGTAGCCCAACTGCCACGAACGTTCGTCCTTGCCGTTGAAGTCCGACCAGTAGGAGTTCGCCAGGTAGATGGTGTTGCCGCCATCGCCGGTGCCGCCTGCGTTGCGGTAGCCGCCGTAGGTGTAACCGGTCTCGCCGGTGCTGCGCTGATGTGCGAGGGTGAACGAGTGGATGCCGACCGCCCAGGTCGCCGCCAGGCTCCAGATCTTGTTGTCGCGGGCGTCGTCGACGGCGAAGTCCTTGTCCAGCTTGGTCTTGTAGCCGTTGAAGTCGAAGGTCAGAGACTGATCTTTCGGCATCGCCCAGACGTAGTTCAGGTTCACGTACTGCTTCTTCAGCACGTCCTCGTCGTCGGAGGCGTAAAACGCGGCGCTGAGGGCCTCGGTGAATTTGTAGCTGCCGCCGTACACGTTGATGCTTTTCAGATCACCGCTGTCGCGGCCTTCGGCGCTCTTGCGGGTTTCGGCGGTGAAGCGGCCGGCCACCAGCGTGAGGCCCTTGATCTCTTTGGAGGTGATCATGGTGCCGGTGTAGGACTCAGGCAGCAGGCGCGAGCCGTCGTAGGTCAGCACTGGCAGCTCGGGCATCATGTCGCCGTACTTCAGTTCGGTATTGGACACCCGGAATTTGACCGCACCGCCAAAACGCGACAGGTCATCCGCCGCATTGCCGCTGTCGCCCTGCTTGAAGAAGTCGATACCGCCTGCGCCGCTCTTGCCCTTGCCACCGTCCAGACGCGCGGCGTACAGACCGAAGGCGTCAACGCCCACGCCCACCAGGCCTTGGGTGAAACCGGATGTGTAGCCGGCCATGAAGGCCTGACCCCATTCCGAGCGGTCCTGCGGTCCGTTTTTATAATCGCGATTGATGTAGGCGTTGCGCAGGTTGATCTTCAGGCTGCTGTCTTCGACGAAGCCTTTGGAATCTGCCTGACCGTCTGCCATGGCGTGAGTGGCGGCGAAGATGCCCAGAGCGAGCAGGCCGATACGCTGTTTCATCTTGTTGTCCTTGTGAGCGGATTAATCGCGCGCTGTGGCAAATGCCCCGGGTGGGCAGCTGCGTCTTCCGGGACTGGAGGAGTTCCGAAAGCCCGCACGAAATCATCGCAGTGGACTACTGATGCACGTACATGGCGCTAGGCCACAGGCGGTGGAGGCGCGAATGCTAGCCCCCGTCTATCGAGGGTGTCAATTTGATGGGGGTCAAACGGAGGCTCTGCAATGCCTGTTGCCGTACCTTCGTCAGCTGTGAAGCACGCCCAGCAGCGCTTCGATCTCCGCGTCGTTGATCAGTCCGCTGGGATAACGCTTCGACAGCATCTTGCGAAAATCACCACGTTGTTTCAGCGCATGCTCGTCGTGCATGGGCACCATCGGGATCCGGGTCGTCCGTAACCAGTCCGCCATCATCTGCCGTGCTTCACTGCTCGCAGAAAAACCTCGAGTCACTCGCAACTCATGACCTGCGTTCATAAGGACAACCTCTTATGTCGTGGACTGCGAAATCTACGGAGCTTTTGTTACAGATGGACGACCCGGCAAGCGCATTACACGCCTCTGGGATCCTATCTTCATCTGGCCGACCGGAAACCGTCCGCCCATAAAAAAGCCCATCGTCTGATGGGCTTGATAACAGCAAGAAGCGAACCAACTCAGCCGCGATGAGGTGCCGGCTGCTGCTGCGTCAGGCAGTGAATGTTGCCTCCACCCAGCAGCATTTCGCGGCCCGGGACCATGACCACCTCGTGTTCAGGGAACAACTGCTGGAGGATTTTGCGGGCCGTGTCATCCATCGGATCGTCGAAACACGGAGCAATGATGCCGCCATTGACGATCAGAAAGTTTACGTACGAACCGGCCAGGCGCACCGATGGGTTGCGCTCCTGACTGCCATGCACCTGATCCACGCCGGCGCACTCTTCTTCAGTCGCAAACAGCGGGCCGGGGATCGGCATCTTGTGCACGACGAACGGACGTCCCTTGGCGTCGCGGGCATTTTCCAGCACCGCCATGGCCGCCTGGCAACGCGGGAAATTGGGGTCTTTCGGATCATCTGTCCAGGCGAGTAACACTTCGCCGGGGCGTACGTAGCAGCAGAAGTTATCCACATGCCCGTCGGTCTCGTCGTTGTACAAACCATCCGGCAGCCAGATTATTTTCTCGACCGACAGGTGATCGCGCAGCACGGCTTCGATGTCTTCGCGGGACAGGTGCGGGTTGCGGTTGCGATTGAGCAGGCATTCTTCGGTGGTGATCAGCGTGCCCTCGCCATCGACGTGGATCGAGCCGCCTTCCAGCACAAACCCTTCGGTGACATAGCGCGGGCAGCGCTCGATTTCCAGCACTTTGCTGGCGACCTGTTCATCCAGGTTCCACGGCGCGTACAGCCCGCCGTCAAAACCGCCCCAGGCATTGAAGCCCCAATTGACACCACGGACCTCGCCCGCGTCGTTGATGACGAAGGTCGGACCGGAGTCGCGCACCCAGGCATCGTTGCTGCTGAGCTCGACGACACGAATGTTGGGCACGTTCAGTCGTGCACGGGCGTTGTCGTACTGTGCAGCCGAGACGCCAACAGTGACAGGCTCAAAACGGGCGATGGCCTTGGCCACGGCGACGTGATCGTTTTGCACCGGCTTGCCACCCAGACGCCAGTTGTCAGGGCGCTCGGGCCAGATCATCCAGGTTTGCGTCTGTGGTGCCCACTCGGCGGGCATGTAGAAGCCATCGGCGCGGGGGGTGCTGTTGAGAGTGGTCACAGTAATCAGAGCTCCATGAAACGACGAAGGCGTCTACGGCAAAGGAAGACAGACGTTATAGACGATAAAAATCGGATTTAAAAACATTAACGGAGCAAAGGTCGGATATTCGGACGGCTAATGCCGATATATATCGGAGTAAAGGTCAGTTCGCGACGGACAAGAACCCGCTCAACCCTCCAGCTCATTCAGCACCTTCGACACGTTATCGACAAAGAAGTCCACGCTTCGACGGCTGGTCACCATGGGCGGTTTGATCTTGAGAATATTCAGATAATCCCCTGTAGGTTGCATGAAGATCCCCCGCTCACGGAGACGATCACACAAGTAGGTCGTTTCCTCGGTTGCAGGCTCCAGCGTCTCTCGGTCGCGAACCAGCTCAAGCCCCAGATAGAACCCCGAACCATGAACGGCGCCGGCCAGCGGATGTTTGTCGATCAGCGCTAGCAGGCGCTCCTTGAAATAGCCGCCCACCACGCGGGCGTTTTCCCACAGCTTTTCTTCTTCCATGACGTCGAGCACCGCCATGCCGATGCGGCAACTCACCGGGCTGCCGCCTGACGACGAGAAGAAATAGCCTTCAGCCTCCAGCGCTTCGGCGATCTCGCGACGGGTGATGACGGCGCCGAGGGGATGACCGTTGCCCATGCCCTTGGCCATGGTGATGATATCGGGCACCACGCCCTGCTCTTCAAAGCCCCAGAAGTGATGACCGAGACGGCCGTAACCCACCTGCACTTCGTCAGCGATGCACACGCCGCCCTGGGCGCGGACTTTGTCGTACACCTGCTGCAAGTAACCCGGCGGCAGCGAGATTCCGCCGGCGTTGCCGTATACCGGTTCGCAAATGAAGCCCGCCACCTGCCGACCTTGCTCCTTTAGCGCGGTCAAGTGCGCGTCTACGCTGCGCAGGTAGAGCGGCGTGCTGTCCGCGCCACGAAACTCGCCACGATAGGTATTGGGCGCGACCACGGGATGCACCCAGTCCGGTCGCGTGCTCAGTGCTTGCGGGTTGTCGGCGATGGATGTCGAGATGGCATCGGTCGCCACCGACCAGCCGTGATAGGCCTCCAGCACGCTCAAGACATCGCGCCCGCCGCTGTAGGCCCAGGCCAGACGAATCGCCAGATCATTCGCCTCGGTGCCGCTGTTCACCAGAAACACCCGATCCATCCCGGCAGGCGCCAACTTCAGCAGCCGCTCGGAAAACTCGGCGATTGCCGCGTAATGAAAGCGTGAATTGGTGTTGAGCAGCGACCACTGCCGCGCGGCAACCTGGGCCATGCGCGGATGACCATGACCGAGCACTGCGACGTTGTTGAGCATGTCCAGATAAGAACGGCCCTGCAGGTCGATCAGGTGGTTGCGCCAGCCGCGCTCGATGTGCGGCGGGTCCTGATAATAATGCTTTTGCGAACGGGCGAAGCTCGCGTCGCGACGGGCGAGCAACGCGGCAGAATCGGCCAGCACGGGCGCATCGCAATCGAAACCCAGCAGCCCTTTGGGGGACGGACACAGCGCACGCCACGCAGAAGCTCGCGAAGGCGTGGTAAACAGCGGCGGGCTCACGTCCGGTTCCGAGCACAGCTGCACGATCAACGCACCGCCGCCCTGCCCGATCACGTCGCCCGCGCCGAACTCAACGCCTGAGTCGAAATCAGAACGCACGCCCCACAGGCGTAGACTCACTTCGGCGCCCACCAGCTGCAACGCGCCATCGGCGGTGTGACGCAGGCTCCCGGCAAATGGCGCATGAACAGCGGTGCCGTGGGGGATCTGCAATTCGGTATGCAGCGCGAAGGTGTCCGGCTCTTTCGCGCTGTCCGGCAGCGTGCGGGACAGCCGGTATTCGCCATAGCGACTGGCGCTCAGCCCGTGGCGTTGGGCCGCGTCTTTCAGCAGTTGTTCATCAATGCCGTTTTGTTCCCAGTTGCCCGCTACGAAATGCTCGCTGAGCGCACCCAGATCGACGAGGGTAAAACTCTGCCCGCTCAAGCTCGGTAACAGCAGCGAAAACGGCTCGGCCTCTTCGTCCGCTTCCCATTCACCCACCGCGTCAACAATCGCTGCCTCCATCAGCGCAATCGGCACGGAGGTAGCGACATCGAAGATGTTCCACTCGCTGGCCAGATTGGCCTGGATATAACGGTTGTCCGGCTCGATGCTCGCCTGTTGCTCGCTGCTCAAGACCAGCACGGCCGAGCGCGCAAGGATCAACGGCCACAGCGCCAGCAGTTCCTCGCTCTGGAGCGGGTTGATTTGGTGGTAAGCCTGAATGGCGGGCAGGATGAAGAACGGATCGCCGTCGGCGTGGTGCAGCAGCGCGGCGCAGGTCACCGAGAGATCGGCGATCCGCCACGTGCGCACCAGATCACCAAAGTCGATCAACCCTTGAAGCTGCCACTGGCAATGAGCGTCTCGGGCCCAGACCACGTTGTACTCGGTGATGTCCATGTGAATGGCCTGGACCGGCAGCGACGCCACCAGCGGCAGCAAATAGGCCTGAGCCTGCTCGGCAGCCTCGGCGATGCACGCGCGCTTGTCGGCATCCGCGATGACCGGGAGCAAGTGCTCGACCAACGTGAAGGCGTGGCGCGGGTCCCACTGCAGCACACGGTCCAGACCTGGGTGGTCGAACCCGGCCAGCGCTGCATCGACTCGGGCACAAAGCTGCGCCAATCCGGTCACGATGTGCCGGTTCAGATGCGCCACATGGGCCAGTGATTGCCCGTCGATAAATTCCAGAACGCGCAGGTGTACAGCGTTGCCTTTGTGCTCGACGGACAGCAAGCCCTCACCCTTCAGCGCCGGCATTACTGCCGGCACGCGCACCTGCGGCTCCCTGCTCAGATGCCGCAGCGCTGCGTGTTGCGCGGCAAGCTCGGTGGCTGAATAAGCGCCGTGGCAGATCTTCAGTACGAACCGTCGCCCGTCAGCGCAGTCCAGCAGGAAGTTTCGGTCCTGATGGCTGCCCAACTCCTTCAACGTCCCCGACAACCCGTAATGCGTCGCCAGCCATTCGGCGGCCTGCGCGGCGTCGACGTCCGGGCATGGCAGGCTGGAGCGGCGAATCAAGGTGTCGAGCGACATGGAGAAAGTCCTGAGGGATAGAGGTGCGCAAACAATATCGCCAGTTGCGCGACCGTTAATCAACCCCGCGCCAATTGCCTATGCGGAAATGCGTTGAAAGACCGATAGATAGGGCAGGCGTTAAGTCCGTGAAACACCCGCGGCGGTTTTATGGCGCTAATTGCGATGGGCCATCAATTAATATCATCGCTCGCTGGTGGATTGCTTCTTGCGCCGGTAACCAAGGCCCCACAAGCTATGCTCCATCGTCCTGCCTCTTTATCGTCCTACGTCTTTTCCAGGGAAGAAGGTTTATCCATGCGAATACTTGTTACCGGTGGCGCCGGCTTCATCGGCTCTGCGCTGATCCGTCATCTGATCAACAACACCGATCACGACGTCCTCAATTTCGACAAGCTGACCTACGCCGGTAATCTTGAGTCGCTGCGGGGCATCGCCACGAACACTCGGTACGAGTTCGTGCAAGAGGACATCGTTGATCAGGCCGCCGTGAGCAAAGTCCTCGCGCGCTTCAAGCCTGACGCGATCATGCACCTGGCAGCTGAATCCCACGTCGACCGCTCGATTGACGGGCCGTCGGAGTTCATCCAGACCAACATCGTCGGCACCTACAGCCTGCTGGAAGCCACCCGCAGCTACTGGCTGACCTTGCCCGAAGCCGAGCGCGCCGCCTTCCGCTTCCATCACATCTCCACCGACGAAGTGTATGGCGACCTGCATGGCGTGGACGACCTGTTCACCGAAACCACGCCCTACGCGCCAAGCTCGCCGTATTCGGCCAGCAAAGCGGCGTCGGACCATCTGGTTCGCGCCTGGCAGCGCACCTACGGGCTGCCAGTGGTTGTCACCAACTGCTCGAACAACTACGGCCCGTTCCACTTCCCCGAGAAGCTCATTCCGCTGGTGATTCTCAATGCCCTGGCCGGAAAGCCACTGCCGGTGTACGGCAATGGCTTGCAGGTACGCGACTGGCTGTTCGTCGAAGACCACGCCCGCGCACTGCTCAAGGTGGTGACTGAGGGCAAGGTCGGCGAGACCTACAACATCGGCGGCCATAACGAACAAAAGAACATCGACGTCGTGCGTGGCATCTGCGCGCTGCTCGAAGAGCTGGCGCCGGAACAGCGCAAAGGCGTGGCCCACTACGCGGACCTGATCACCTACGTGACCGACCGCCCAGGCCATGACATGCGCTACGCCATCGACGCCAGCAAGATTGAACGCGAGCTGGGCTGGACGCCGGAAGAGACATTCGAATCCGGTTTGCGCAAAACCGTGCAGTGGTATCTCGACAATCTTGAATGGTGCCGCAACGTCCAAGACGGCAGTTATCAGGGCGAACGCCTGGGCACCAACGTGAAGGAACTGATCGCATGACTAAAGGAATTGTTCTGGCCGGCGGCTCGGGCACGCGCCTGCACCCGATCACCCTCGGGGTTTCCAAACAGCTGTTGCCGATCTACGACAAGCCGATGATCTATTACCCGATCTCGGTGCTGATGCTGGCCGGGATCAAAGACATCCTGGTCATCTCGACGCCGCTGGACCTGCCGCAGTACAAGGCGCTGCTGGGTGACGGCAGTCAGTTCGGCGTGCACTTTCATTACGAGGAGCAACCCAAGCCGGACGGCCTCGCGCAGGCATTCCTGATTGGCGAAGCGTTCATCGGCGATGACTCGGTGTGCCTGATTCTCGGCGACAACATCTTCCACGGTCAGCACTTCAGCGAGCAGCTCAAGCGTGCGGCGGACAACACCTCAGGCGCGACCGTGTTCGGCTACTGGGTCAAGGATCCGGAGCGTTTCGGCGTGATCGATTTCGATGAGCACGGCCACGCGCTGTCCATCGAAGAGAAGCCCAAGGCGCCTAAATCCAGCTACGCCGTGACCGGTCTGTACTTCTACGACAACGAAGTCATTCAGATCGCCAAGGACGTCAAGCCGTCCCCACGCGGCGAGCTGGAAATCACCGACGTCAACAACGCTTACCTCAAGCGCGGCGATCTGCGCGTCGAGCGCTTTGGCCGCGGCTTCGCCTGGCTCGACACGGGCACTCACGACAGCCTGCTGGACGCCTCGCAGTACGTGCAGACCATCGAGCATCGTCAGGGCCTGAAAGTCGCGTGCCTGGAAGAAATCGCTTACCAGAACGGCTGGATCGACCGCGCTCACCTGTTGAATCGGGCTGACTATTTCGGCAAGACCGGCTACGGTCAGTACCTGTTCAAGATCGCAGGGGAAAGTCAGTGAAAGTGGTTGCCAGCAAGTTGCCTGAAGTCCTCATCATCGAACCCAAGGTGTTCGGCGATGAGCGTGGCTTCTTCTACGAAAGTTTCAACGCCCGGGCCTTTGCCGAGGCCACCGGCGTCGCCGATCAGTTCGTGCAGGACAATCACTCGCGCTCGCAGAAAGGCGTCCTGCGCGGGCTGCATTACCAGATCGAAAACCCCCAGGGCAAACTCGTGCGCGTGACCGTCGGCAGCGTGCTGGACATCGCTGTCGACATCCGTCGCAGCTCCCCGCAGTTCGGCCAGTGGTTCGGTCTGGAGCTGTCTGCCGAGAACGCTCGTCAGCTGTGGATTCCCAAGGGTTTCGCCCACGGCTTCGTGGTGTTGAGCGACTACGCAGAGTTTCTCTACAAGACCACCGACTACTACACTCCATCCGCCGAGCGCTGCATTCGCTGGGACGATCCTGAGCTGGCCATTGAGTGGGGCTTGAGCGAAGCGCCTCAACTGTCGGCCAAGGATCAGGTCGGCAAGCTCCTGAAAGACGCGGACCTGTTCCCGTGAGTGCGCCGCTGCGGATTCTGATCAGCGGGCAACAGGGCCAGGTGTCCCAGGCACTGCAGCAACGTCTGCAGAACATGGGTGAGCTGATCGTGCTGGGCCGTGATCATCTGGACTTGAGTCAGCCGGAGTCGATCCGCCCCGTGGTGCGGGACATCAAGCCGGACCTGATCATCAACGCCGCCGCGCACACGGCAGTGGATCAGGCCGAAAGCGAGCCGGACCTGGCCTTCGCCATTAACGCGACGTCCCCCGGCGTGTTCGCAGAAGAAGCCGCCGCACTGGGCATTCCACTGATTCACTACTCCACTGATTACGTGTTCGATGGCAGCAAGGATGGCGCATGGGTTGAATCCGACGCGCCGAATCCGCTGGGCGTCTACGGCAGCAGCAAGCTGGCGGGCGAGCGCGCCATCGCCGCAGCGGGCGGACAGCACCTGATTTTGCGCACCAGTTGGGTTTACTCCCTCACCGGGCGTAACTTTCTGCTGACCATGCAGCGCTTGCTGCAAGAGCGCGAGAAGCTGTCGATCGTTGCCGACCAGATTGGCGCGCCTACTTGGGCCGGCACCATCGCTGCCAGCACCCATAACCTGATTGAACGCTGGCGTGACGGCGCGCCAGGTGCCTGGGGTGTTTATCACCTGACAGCCAGCGGGGAGACGTCGTGGTTCGGGTTCGCTGAAGCCATTGGTCAGCAATTGATCAAAAGCGGTAAGCCCTGCGCAGCACTTGAGCCGATTGCTTCCAGCGCTTACCCGACGCCGGCCGCACGCCCGCTCAATTCGCGTCTGGATTGCAGCCTGTTGCAGCATGAGTGGGGCGTCAGCCAGCCGGACTGGCACGAAGCGTTGCTGGAGTGCTTAGCGCAGCAGCGGTAGGCATAATGGGCCGACTCGATGTTGAGCGGCTGCGGAATACTGATTCATCCGCAGCCGCCCCACACCGCAACGAACCCACCGGCGATTCCATGATCAGCACTAACGCCCTTCCCCGCCGCCCTCGCTGGCGCAGCCTTGCTCTGCTGGCGCTGATCCTCGCCCCGCTGCTGTGGCCGCTCGAACGCCTGGCCGAACACTATTACCGCAACGAGCTGCTGAGCCAGAATCGCCAGACCCTCGACCTCTACGTCGCCAACCTGCTCGGCACCTTGCACCGCTATGAAGTCCTGCCACAGATACTCGGCGACCTGCCCGGCCTGCGGGCCATGCTGGCGAACCCGCAGGACAAACACGCCCAAGCCCAAGCGAACGTGCTGCTGATGAACACCGCCCGGCAGACCGGCGCCGAGGTGATCTACCTGATGGCGCCCAATGGCGACACCCTCGCTGCGTCGAACTGGGACAAACGCGACAGCTTCGTCGGCCGCAACTTCGCCTTCCGCCCGTATTTCAGCAACGCCATGGCCGGCAACCTCGGGCGCTTTTTCGGCCTGGGCACCACGTCGGCCAAACGCGGCTACTTCTTCGCCGCGGCTGTGCGCGATGGTGAAACGGTGATCGGTGTGCTGGTGGTCAAAGTCGACCTGGACCTCACGGAGACGTTGTGGGGCAAGACGCCGGAACAGTTGCTCGTCACCGACCACAACGGCGTGGTGATCCTGACCTCCAATCCCGCCTGGCGTTTCCGCGCCACGCGTCCGCTCAGCGAAGAAGAACAGCAGGCCATCGTTGCCATCCAGCCCTACCCGACCCGCGATCCGCGTCCGCTGCAGCTGGATGAAAACGGCTGGCTCAAGCAGACCCAGCAGATCGACGAGACTGGCTGGAGCGTCAACATCCTTGCGCCCAAGGTGCTCGTGTCCCGGCCTGTGCGAACGGTCGTGGCGATTGGCGGTGCTACGTTGCTGGTATTGATGCTGCTGCTGGGTCTGATGATGCAGAGGCGGCGGCATTATCTGGATCGCATCAATTTCGAGGCCAAGGCGCGCCGTGAACTGGAAGTGCGAGTCGCCGAGCGGACCTGTGACCTGGAAGGCGTCAACCGGCGGCTGCGTCAGGAAGTACTCGAACGCGAGCAGGCGCAGCAGGAACTGTTTCGCGCCCAGGACGAACTGGTTCAGGCCGGCAAGCTGTCGGCGCTGGGCACGATGTCGGCGAGCATCAGTCATGAACTCAATCAGCCACTGGCCGCGATTCGCAGCTACGCCGAGAACGCCGAGGTACTGCTCGACCACCAGCGCACGGAGGACGCCCGTGGCAACCTCAAGCTGATCAGCGAACTCACCGGGCGCATGGCGTCGATCATTGCGCACCTGCGTGCCTTCGCCCGGCGCGACCGGCACGCGCCTGAAAGCGTGGCGTTGCAGCCAGCGCTGGACGATGCGCTGGCCCTGCTCGCCAAGCGTCGCCGCGCGATGGAAGTGGAGCTGATTCGTGACCTGCCCGCCGCGACCTTGTGGGTACAGGCCGGTGAGACGCGCCTGCGTCAGGTGCTGGGCAATCTGCTGGCGAATGCGCTGGATGCTCTGACCGAGAAGGGTCCGCCGCGCAAGTTGTGGATCAGCGCCGAGTACAATGCCGAAGGCGTCAATCTGTTCATCCGCGACAACGGCCCCGGGTTTTCACACGAGGCGCTGGAGCACGCGCGCGAGCCTTTTTTCACCACCAAGACGCGCACCCAGGGGCTCGGCCTGGGACTGGCGATCTGCGATACGCTGATGCGCGCACTGGGCGGCGAACTGCTGTTTGCCAATCACCCGGAAGGCGGCGCGCTGCTGACGTTGCGGATGCGCACCGGCGCCTCGGGCGTCAACCTTCAACCGTCTGAGGACTTATCTGCATGAGCACCGACGCCATCGACAGCCGGATTCAGGTGGTGCTGATCGACGACGACCCGCACCTGCGCCAGGCGTTGAGCCAGACGCTGGACCTCGCCGGCCTGAAAATCCTGCCGCTGAGCGACGCCAAAGGCCTGCAAGCGCGCATCGAACGGGATTGGCCGGGGGTGATCGTCAGTGACATTCGCATGCCGGGCATCGATGGCCTCGAATTGCTCAACCAGCTGCACGCCCAGGATCCGGAGTTGCCGGTGCTATTGATCACCGGCCACGGCGACGTGCCGCTGGCGGTGCAGGCCATGCGCGCGGGCGCTTACGATTTTCTGGAAAAACCCTTCGCCAGCGACGCGCTGCTCGACAGCGTGCGCCGCGCCCTGGCGCTGCGCCGGCTGGTGCTGGACAACCGCAGCCTGCGGCTTGAGCTCAGCGATCGTCAGCAACTGAGCACGCGACTGGTGGGGTTGTCCGCCCCCATTCAGCGCCTGCGCGCTCAGATCGGCGCGCTGGCCGCGACCAAGGCTGACGTGTTGATTCTTGGGGAAACCGGCGCCGGCAAGGAGGTGGTCGCCCGCGCGCTGCACGATTTATCCAATCGCCGCAACGGTCCGTTTGTGGCCATCAATGCGGGGGCGTTGGCCGAGTCGGTGGTGGAAAGCGAGCTGTTCGGCCATGAATCGGGCGCCTTTACCGGCGCGCAAAAGCGCCGCATCGGCAAGTTCGAATTCGCCAATGGCGGCACGCTTTTCCTGGATGAAATCGAAAGCATGAGCATGGACGTTCAGGTCAAGCTGCTGCGCTTGCTGCAAGAGCGCGTGGTCGAGCGCCTGGGCGGCAATCAGCAGATCCCGCTGGACATCCGGGTGATCGCGGCGACCAAGGAGGACCTGCGCCAGGCGGCGGATCAAGGGCGTTTCCGGGCCGACTTGTATTACCGCCTCAACGTCGCGCCGTTGCGCATTCCGCCGCTGCGCGAGCGGGGCGAAGACGCGTTGGTGCTGTTCCAGCATTTCGCCGACACCGCCAGTTTGCGCCACGGCCTGCCACGCCATGAATTGCAGCCGGGGCACCGGGCGCTGTTGCTGCGTCACACCTGGCCGGGCAACGTACGTGAACTGCAGAACGCCGCCGAGCGTTTCGCATTAGGCCTTGAGCTGGAACTGGAAGGCGAGGCGCAGCCGGATCTGGTCGCATCCAATGGCGGCCTGAGCGAGCAGGTCGAGGCGTTCGAGCGGGCGTTGATAGCCGCCGAACTGACCCGCCCGCACAGCTCGGTGCGCAGCCTCGCCGAAGCCTTGGGCCTGCCCCGCAAAACCTTGCACGACAAACTGCGCAAGCACGGACTGACCTTCAACGGCGGGGGGTCCGACGACAATGAATGATCGGGATTGCTTGTCCGCTGAAGACCTGGAAACGGTGCTGCACCGGGACATTCCCCTCACCCGGGAGATGGGCATCAAGGTGCTGGGCTGGCGAGACCACCAGCTCCGTCTGCACCTGCCATTGGCGCCTAACGTCAATCACAAGAACACCCTGTTCGGCGGCAGCCTGTACTGCGGCGCGGTACTGGCGGGCTGGGGTTGGCTGTATCTGCGACTCAAGGAAACCGGGATCGACGAAGGGCACATCGTGATTCAGGACGGTCAGATCAGTTATCCCCTGCCGGTCACCCGCGATGGCGTCGCCATTTGCGACGGGACGGATGAAGCGAACTGGGAGAAATTTCTGAAGCTCTACCAACGCCGCGGCCGCGCACGACTGGCGCTGCACACCCGGACCGTGGTCGAGGGATCAGAAGAGACGGCGGTGGAATTCGTCGGGCAGTTCGTGCTGCATCGCTGAACAGACACCGCTCAGGCGCCACTCCCCTGTAGGAGCGCGCTTGCCCGCGAAAAATTTCCCTGCCAACAAATAGTAATCTGACACGCCGAATTGGGTTGAGGTGGGTCAGTGGGAATAAAGTCGCTTGGCAGAGCGCTTTCGCGGGCAAGCGCGCTCCTACACGGGATCTGCGGCGGATGACGTAGCGCGGTCAGCACGGGAATCTGCGGACACCGGCTTGCTGATGACGTATCTGGGGGCTGACATCTGTAGGAGCCGGCTTGCTGGCGAATGCGGTGGGTCAGCCAATATTGGTGAAACTGGCAGATTGCTTTCGCCAGCAAGCCGGCTCCTACAGATCTGATGTGAGGCCAAGGCAAGCGGTCAGCAATCAGCAGCGCGATCCGGGGTAGTCGATCAGCTACGAGGCTTCGCCAACGCCAGCAACGCGCCACGCCACGTGGCGTCCCCCGGCAGCGCCAAGAAGTACGCATTCAGCAGCGTCTCGCGTGCCGGATAATCGAAGGTCGTGCCGTCCAGGTTCAACACCACGCCGCCCGCGCCTTCCACCACCCCTTGGGCCGCGGCGGTGTCCCACTGAGACGTCGGCGCCAGGCGCGGGTAGCAGTCGGCAGCTCCTTCGGCCAGCAGGCAAAACTTCAACGAGCTGCCGATAGTGGTCAGCTCCAATTCACCCACCGCTTCCGACAAACCGGCCAGCAACTTCTGTTGCTCGGGGCTTGAATGACGACGGCTGGCGACCACAGTGAACGCTTCCCCCGCGCCCGGCTCACTGCGCACGCTGATCGGCGCCAGATGCTGCGCGTCGTCACTGCGCCACGCACCCAGCCCGGCGCCACCGAAATAGCAGCGGTTGTTGGTCGGCATCGACACCACGCCAAACACCACGCGACCGTTCTCGATCAGCGCCACGTTGACGGTGAACTCTTCGCTGCCGGCAATGAATTCCTTGGTGCCATCCAGCGGGTCTACCAGCCACCAGCGTTGCCACTGACGGCGTTCGCTCAACGGGATGTTCGCGTCCTCTTCGGACAGGATGTGAATGCTCGGGTCCAGCGCCTTGAGGCCCGCCACCAACAGCTCATGGGCGGCCAGATCAGCGGCCGTAACAGGCGAGTCGTCCGACTTGACCGTAACTTCCACGCCGGAGCGCCAGAACGGCAGAATGACTTCCCCAGCCTGGCGGCAAAGCTCGATGACGGGGGCAAGCAGCGGGTGCGGCAATTGGGCGAATGTCGGGTTCATGGCAAGAAATCACCCCGTTCGGCCAGCAGGTCGCGGGCAAGGTATAACGCAGCCAGCGCGCGCCCCTCGGTGAACTGCGGGTTCTGAACCAGACTGGAAAGCTCACGCAGATTGACCTTGTCCACGCGCATCGGCTCAGGCTCGTCGCCGGGCAGCGTTTCCTCATACAAATCGGTGGCCAGCACGACCTGGATTTTCTGGCTCATGTAGCCCGGCGAAAGTGACAGCTCAGTCAGGTGCACCAGGGTACGCGCGCCATAACCGGCCTCTTCCTTAAGTTCGCGATTGGCGGCGGCCAGCACGTCTTCGCCCGGCTCGATCAAGCCTTTGGGCAGCGACAGCTCGTACTGGTCAGTGCCGCCGCAGTATTCCTCGATCAGCACGGCGTGATCGGCGTCGAGCATGGCCACGATCATCACCGCGCCGTAGCCACTGCCGCTGCCGACCAGCCGCTCGTAGGTACGCTCGACGCCATTGGAGAAGCGCAGCTGCACTTCTTCAACGCGGAACAGACGGCTGCTCGCGACGATTTCGCGAGAGAGGACGGTAGGTTTCTGCTGCATGACGAGCTCCTTGGCGTAGACGGGTTACTATACCGTGGCTTTTGCGGAAGTCTTCGCCGCAAACCCACGCGACTCATCCAACGCCGAGAGACCCGTATGCCTTCCTTGCCCTGGCGCGATATCGACACCGTTCTGCTGGATATGGACGGCACGCTGCTCGACCTGCATTTCGACAATCACTTCTGGCTGGAGCATCTGCCCAAACGCTATGCCGAGGTGCACGGGGTCAGCCTGGCGATGGCGCAATTGGAGCTGATGCCGCTCTTCGAAAAAAACGCCGGCACCCTCAACTGGTATTGCACCGATTTCTGGAGCACCGAGCTGAACCTGCCGGTGAAGGACCTGAAAGTCGAAATCGCCCACCTCATCGCCCTGCGCCCCGACGCGGAGACGTTTCTAGCCGCCCTCAAACAGGCGGGGAAGCGGGTCATCATGATCACCAACGCTCACCGCGACTCGCTGTCACTGAAGATGGAAAGACTGGAACTGGCGCCGTACTTCGAGCGTTTGATCAGCTCACACGACTACGGCTATCCCAAGGAAAACCCGCAGTTTTGGGACGCGCTTCAAGACGACATCAAGTTCGATCCGGCGCGCAGTCTATTCATTGACGACACGCTGCCGATCTTGCGCAGCGCAGGACGATACGGGATCGGTCATTTGCTGGCCGTGCGTGAGCCGGACAGCCGCAAAGGCCCGAAAGACACCGAAGAATTCGAGGCGGTCGAAGACTATCGGGCATTGATACAGGGTTTATGAGCATCGCAAAACAACTGTAGGAGCGCGCTTGCCCGCGAAAGATTCGTACACCCGATGCAGATCAGCCGGATGTGCGATTTTTCGCGGGCAAGCGCGCTCCTACAATTAATCACCGAACGGTCAGTGGGAACGGTCATTACCGTACGGTCAGTAAGAATACTGATTGCCGTACGGCCAGCACGACGGCCCTTATTCAGGAATACGCAGGGACTGACCTGGATAGATCTTGTTCACGTCCTTGAGCATCGGCTTGTTGGCGTCGAAGATTTTCTGGTACTTGTTGGCATCGTGGTACACGCGCAACGAGATGGCGCTGAGGGTATCGCCCTTCTGGACAGTGACGAACGTTGCGGCAACCACGGCAGGTGCGCCGGCCGCGATGGTCAGCTGATCATCAACACTGCCTACACCCGCGATGTTGCCGGCAGCCAATACAATCTTCTCTTTCTCTTCCTGACTGGCGACTTCGCCCGTCAAGGTGATCTTGTCGCCGTCGACCGCTGCATGGACGTTGGGATTGCCCAACCCGACAGACTCGATGTGCTTTTTCAGCTCATCGCTGGCATTGGCGTTTCCTGGGGTGAGCAGGTCGATAAGCTTCTCGCCGGCTTCCTTCACAAAACTGAACAGACTCATGGGTTTCTCCTTGGTGGCTGTGGTTTCCCGCGCAACATCTGATCCGCTGACATTGCCCGACAAAGCTCCGACCCGATGCCGCGTCTCAAGGTTTCAAGCCATTCGACGTTCGGTCGCGATAGACTTCGCCGGGCCAGCCTGTGCCTCAAGGAATGAAGATGGACATTAAGCAGCTGAAATTTCTGATTGCCCTCGACGAGACCCGACACTTCGGGCAAGCCGCTGCGCGCTGCCATATCACGCAACCGACACTGTCGATGCGTCTGCGCAGTCTTGAAGAAGAACTGGATCTGCCGCTGGTCAATCGCGGCCAACGCTTCGAAGGGTTTACCGCGCCGGGCGAACGCGTTCTGGCATGGGCGCGCACGGTGCTGGCAGCCTACGACGGTCTGCAGGCTGAAGCGGCCGCGTGTCGCGGGCATCTGGTCGGCACATTACGGCTGGGCGTGGTGCCGCTCTCGAACTTCGATCCGCTGCCCTTGCTGCAACGCCTGCATTCCCTGCACCCGAACATGCGCTTCGAGCTTTCATCGCTGAGCTCCGAGCAGATTCTCGACCAACTCGCCAGCAATCGCCTGGACCTCGGGGTTTCGTATCTGGACCGACTGGACTCCGAGCGCTTCGACTCGTTGCAACTGGCCGAAACGCGCATGGGCGTGATGTACGACCAGCGTTATTTCAGCTTTACCGAAGCCACTTCAAGTTGGGAAAGCCTGATCGAACTCCCCTTGGGCCTGCTCACCAGCGGCATGCACTTTCGGCAATCCATCGATCACAACTTCCACAGCCGCGGCCTCCATCCTCAGCCGATCATTCAGACGGACGCCGTGCATCAGCTGCTGCAGGCCGTTCACGGCGGTTTCTGTTGCGCGATCATGCCGCTGGACGGCGGTCTGGAATCACTGACCGAGCACCTCCGGCTGCAGCCCATCGAAGACGCGCAGACCCTGGCCCGGCTGGGCCTGATCATGCGTCGCTCAGCGCCGCGTTCCGCGCTGGCCGAAGCCTGCCTGGCGCTTTACCACACCATGATGGAAGAGAGTTGATCGACGTCATCTATCGGTGCATCAGTACTAGCGATTAGACGTTATCCGACCGGAGGCCTAGGCTTAAGCCTAATCAATCTGCCGGTTACTCCCGATGCACGCCAAGCACATGGATATCACGGCGCCCGCACAACAACTGCCCGCGCCCGCCGCAAGCCAGTCCTACAGCTATTCGAACCTCGAACACGATGTCAGCGAGCCCAATGTGCTTGCCGAGGAAGTCGCGTTGGCCATCGCCTATAACGGCATCAGTCAGGCCGTCATGCTGGTTACGCCCACTGATCTGGAAGACTTTATCGTCGGCTTCAGCATCGGTAGCGGCATCATCGAATCACCGGACGAGATCTACGACATCAAGCTCGGTGGTTGCGGGTCTGCGCAGACCGCAGAAGTCGAAATCGCCAGCCGTGCTTTCTGGAACCTGAAGACCCAGCGTCGGCAACTGGCTGGCACCAGCGGCTGCGGCCTGTGTGGCGTTGAGGCCGTCGAGCAGGCGTTGCCCGAGCTCAACGTGCTGCCGGGCGCCCCCCTTCCCCCCGCCGAATGGTTGAAAGGCCTGCGCGCGCGCATGGGGGCGTTTCAGCCCTTGGGTGAACACTGCGGCGCCGTCCATGCAGCGATGTTCATGGACGCTCGCGGCGAAATTCTCTTAGGTCGTGAAGACATCGGCCGACATAACGCTTTAGACAAGCTGATCGGCGCACTGATTCGCCAGAACATCCCGACCACGGGCGGGCTGGCTATCGTTACTAGCCGCTGCAGTCTCGAACTGATTCAAAAAGTACTTCGTGCCGGTATCCAGACCCTTGTCAGCCTGTCATCGCCCACCGGGCTGGCGCTGCAATGGGCTCGCCGCCACAACCTAAACCTCATTCATCTGCCTAAACACAGTGCGCCGCGGGTTTACAGTCCTGCGTTGGAGAATCAAGCGTGAGCATGCATAAAGAAGCCGACAAGGTATCGACCCCCCGCTACAAGCCTTACAAAGGCCCGGCCGGCGGATGGGGCGCATTGATCAGCGTCGCCCACTTCTGGCTGACCAGCGACAACGCCCTGAAGAACATCCGCACGATGCTCAAGACCAACCAGAACGGCGGCTTCGACTGCCCGGGCTGCGCGTGGGGCGATTCGCCGGAAAGCGGCATGGTCAAGTTCTGCGAGAACGGCGCCAAGGCGGTGAACTGGGAAGCGACCAAGCGCCGCGTCGACCCTTCCTTTTTCGCCCGCTACAGCGTCAGCTCGCTGCTCGAACAAAGTGATTACTGGCTGGAATACCAGGGCCGCCTGACCGAGCCAATGGTCTACGACGCTCAGACCGATCGCTACAAGCCGATTGCCTGGGACGATGCCTTCGCGCTGATCGCCAAACACCTGAACAACCTGCCAAGCCCGAACATGGCCGAGTTCTACACCTCGGGCCGTGCCAGTAACGAAGCGGCGTATCTGTATCAGCTGTTCGTGCGTGCCTACGGCACCAACAACTTCCCTGACTGCTCGAACATGTGCCACGAGGCCAGCGGCGTTGCGTTGTCACAAAGCGTGGGCGTCGGCAAGGGCACGGTCACCTTCGAAGACTTCGAACACGCGGACGCGATTTTCGTCCTCGGCCAGAACCCGGGCACCAACCACCCGCGCATGCTGGAGCCGCTGCGTGAAGCGGTCAAACGTGGCGCCCAAGTGGTGTGCGTCAACCCGCTGAAAGAGCGTGGCCTGGAGCGTTTCCAGCACCCTCAGCACCCGCTGGAAATGCTCAGCAACGGCTCCGAGCCGACCAACACGGCGTATTTCCGTCCGGCACTGGGCGGCGACATGGCCCTGCTGCGCGGCATGGCCAAGTTCCTGCTGCAGTGGGAACGTGAAGCCCAGGCGAACAATGAGCCGTCGGTGTTCGATCACACCTTCCTCAACGAACACACCAATGGCGTGCTGGAATACCTGGCCGCCATCGACGACACCTCGTGGGAATTCATCGTCGAGCAATCCGGGCTGCCACTGACGGACATCGAACTCGCCGCGCGGATGTACGCCAAAGGCAAGAACGTGATCATGTGCTGGGCGATGGGCATCACTCAGCATCGCCATTCGGTGCCGACCATCCAGGAAGTTTCCAACCTGATGCTGCTGCGCGGCAATATCGGTCGGCCGGGCGCAGGCCTGTGCCCGGTGCGCGGCCACAGCAACGTGCAGGGCGACCGCACGATGGGCATCAACGAGCGTCCGCCGGCGTTCTTCCTCGATGCGCTGGAGAAACGTTTCCAGTTCAAGGTGCCGCGTGAAAACGGCCACAACGTCGTCGAAGCGATTCACGCGATGCTGGAAGGCCGCGCGAAGGTCTTCATCGGTCTGGGCGGCAACTTCGCCCAGGCGACTCCGGACAGCCCGCGCACCTTCGAAGCCCTGAGCAACTGCGACCTGACCGTGCAGATCAGCACCAAGCTCAACCGCAGCCATCTGGCCCACGGTAAAGAAGCGCTGATCCTGCCGTGCTTCGGCCGTACCGACATCGACATCCAGGCCGAAGGCCCGCAAGCAGTGACGGTAGAAGACTCGTTCAGCATGGTTCATGCGTCCAACGGTCAGCTCAAGCCGCTGTCGCCGCAGATGCGTTCCGAGCCTGCGATCCTGGCAGGCATCGCCAATGCAACGCTGGGCAAGCAGCCGGTGGACTGGCTGTGGCTGGTAGCGGACTACAGCCGCATTCGCGACCTGATCGCCGACACCATTCCGTCGTTCCAGAACTTCAACGAGAAGATCAAGAACCCGGGTGGCTTCTATCTGGGCAACGCCGCAGGCTCACGCCGCTGGAACACGCCAAGTGCGCGCGCCAACTTCAAGGCGAACGTGCTGCCGAGCGATCTGGTTCACGAAAGCGTGCGTGGGACAGGCATCGTGCCGGACCTGATCATGCAGTCAATGCGCTCTCACGATCAGTACAACACCACTATCTATGGCCTGGACGACCGCTATCGCGGCGTGAAAGGTCAGCGTGACGTGATGTTCGTGAACGAGGCCGACATCATTCGTCTGGGCTTCGTACCGGGTCAGAAAGTGGACATCGTGTCGATCTGGGGCGATGACATCACGCGTCGCGTGAAAGGCTTCACGCTGCTGCCCTTCGACATCCCGGCCGGCCAAGCTGCTGCGTACTACCCGGAAGTGAACCCGCTGGTGCCGCTGGAAAGCGTGGGCGACGGCAGCAGCACGCCAACGTCCAAGTTCGTGGCCATCAAGCTGGAAAGGCATGCGGAGACCGCGCGGATCATTTGATCTGCGCATGTCCTGTAGGAGTGAGCTTGCTCGCGAAGGGGATCTATCAACCGCTGGATAGTTAGCGGATGTGCCGACCCTCATCGCAAGAAAGCTCACCCTCCTCGCAGCCACAAAAAAAGGCCCGAATCGCGAGATTCGGGCCTTTATCAAGTAGCGTATGACTCGCTGACCTGGCTTAGGTTCCCAAGCCAAAACAATAAGTTAGCGTTTTGTATACAGGTCGTGTTATTCGTCGGAATTCGATTGTGACATTTTCTTCATGATCGCAGGATCGCCGCGTCATCCCTATGAGCATCCCTACATGAAGTATTCCTCGATTCTGTTGTTGTCGTTCTCACTGGTCAGCGGTTTTGCCTCAGCAGGCGATAACGTGACGGCCGGCGTGGGCGGCGCATTGGGTGGGGTACTCGGCTCCGTCGTTGGCCAACAGGTCGGCGGCAGCACAGGTTCGGCAATCGGTGCCGGCCTTGGCGGCGCGGCCGGTGGCGCAGTGGGCGCCAACCGCCGGAACCGTACCGAAGCCGCAATTGGCGGCGGCCTGGGTGCCGCTGGCGGTAACGTGATTGGCCGCAGTGTCGGCGGCAGCACGGGCAGCCTGATTGGCGCTGCAGCAGGCGGCGGCGCGGGCGGCGCACTCGGCAACTACATGGGCGACGAAAGCCGCCGTGACGACGCCCGAGGCCGTGGCTACCGTGGCGATCGCCGCGACTACAAACACGGGCGCGGTCACGCGTACGGTCATCGCAAGCACCGTGACTGAAACAGTCGATTCCGACGCGCTAACCTGACCCGATGAACACCGGCCGCCCATAAAGCGGCCGGTTTCATTTTCAGACCACCAATCGCTCAAGCGCCTGCCGCAGCCCCGACGGGATCGGCACCGGCTGATTGGACGCCCGATCCACGAACACATGCACGAAGCGGCCCGCAGCCCGCGCCTCGTCTTCCCCCGCCTTGAACACCGCCAGCTCATATTGCACCGAGCTGTTGCCGAGCTTGCCAACCCGCAGCCCGACCTCGATCAGCTCCGGGTAGGCAATCGAGGCAAAGTAATCGCACGACGAACTGACCACAAAGCCCACCGCTTCACCGTCATGGATATCCAGCCCGCCCTGCTCGATCAGGTAGGTATTCACGGCGCTGTCGAAGAAGCTGTAGTAGGTAACGTTGTTGATATGGCCGTAGACATCGTTGTCGTGCCAGCGCGTGACGATCGGCTGGAAGTGGCGATAGTCGGCGCGCTGCGGGGTGTCGTTCATGTGGCTCCCTCCGGTTTGTCTGTTGTGTGTCCTGGTTCATGAGGCTCGTGACGACTATTGAATCCGGCTTTGAATCCATTCACGGACCTCGGCATACGGATACGCCTCAAGCGCCGCAAACCCGCCGATGTTCCGAGCCTTGAGCCTGGTAAACATTGGCACGCTGATCCCGCAGAGAAACCGCGTCAGGCACTCCGCGCCCGGCTCATGCCCTCGGGTTTCAAGGTGCTTGCCGACGAACTCGCTGCACAGGTCCGCGAAGTCCTGCTCGCTCAAAGGCGTCAGCGCTGGCGGCTCGGGGAGCACGGCCACCTGCCCCTCGCACACCGAACAATGACCGCAACGTTCAGGCGCACGGTCGTCGCCAAAGTATTGAGCCAGACGATGACTGAGGCACTGCTCACTGGCGAACAGTTCCAGCATCGCGTGGATGCGCGCAACTTCGGTCTGTTCATGATGGACGAAGTAGTCATGCAACTCCTCGCTCAGCGCCTCGGCGTCGAAGTCGGCGGCGATCAGGCTGTAGACCTCGGTCATCTGCTTGCTTTCAAGCTCTATCCAGCCCTTCTCCTGAAAGAAATCCAGCGCCGTCACAACACGCCCGCGCTCGGCCTGATACTGCTGATACATCGCGTCGAAGTTGACGGTTGCCCAGGTGCGCGCCCGGCTTGAGGTCTCGGTCAGCGCCTGCACGAACTCGCGTCGCTCACCCTGAAACCGTTGCACCAGCACCTGCGGTTCGATCAGGTATTTGAAGCGATACTCCGCGAAGTACGAATAACGCGGCGCAATGATCCCGCGCAGCTCCAGCTGCACCAGCAGTGTTTTGAGCGGCAGTTGGCGGATGTTGCTGAGGTCCGACAAGGGCGCCAGCAGAAACTCCCACTGACTGTCGTTACGCGCGCCTTGCAGATCTTCCAGCACCAACCGGATGCCTTCCTGCTCCGGCGTGTCGCCGTACACGAAGTTTTCCAGCACGTTCAGGCTGTCGCGATTGGCCAGGACCAGGCACTCAGAGGTCGCCCCATCGCGACCCGCGCGACCGATTTCCTGGCTGTAGTTCTCGATGGATTTGGGCAAATCGAAATGCACGACGTTGCGGATGTCACTCTTGTCGATGCCCATCCCGAACGCGATCGTGGCGACGATGCAGTTCAGGCGCCCATCCATGAACTGGCGCTGGATCGACTCGCGCTTATCGTGGGGCAGGCCCGCATGGTAGGCGTACGCCGGAATACCGTTCTGCGACAGATGCGCCGCCACGAACTCGGCGGTCTTCTGCAGCGTGACGTAGACAATGCTCGGCTGCCCTGCCCGCTCACCGAGCCACTCCACCAGGCGCCTACGCTTGTCCCGGCCGGCAACGGGCTCAACCCGCAGCGTGAGGTTGGGTCGGTAAAAGCCCGTCGTCACCACATCGTCCAACGCGATGCCGAACTTGCTCTGCATGTCATTGATGACTTGAGGCGTCGCGGTCGCCGTCAACAGCAGCGCCTGGGGGATATTGAACTCGCGTTGATAGTCAGGGAGCTTGAGGTAATCGGGCCGGAAGTTGTGGCCCCACTCGGAGATGCAGTGCGCTTCGTCAACGACCAGAAGGGAGATCGGCACCTGAGTGATGAAATGCCGGAAGCGCTCGTTCTTCAGTCGCTCGACGGAAATCATCAGGATTTTCAACTCACCGGAGCGCGCCTTGGCCATGACATCGGCGACGTCATCGCGACTTTGCGCGGAGTCGATGCTTGCCGCCGCAATGCCATGTCGCTGCAGGAAAGCCAACTGGTCCTGAATCAGCGCCAACAGCGGTGACACCACCAACGTCAGGTGCGGCAGCAGCAATGCCGGCAGCTGATAGCAGAGGGATTTACCGGAACCCGTGGGAAATATCGCCGCGGCGGAGCGCCCTGCCAACACCGCACTGATGGCGGCCTCTTGTCCGGCGCGAAACTGCCGATAACCGAAAACCTGCTCGAGGGTTTGATGCATGTGCTGCCACTCCTTTGACCGTCGCAAGGGCGTGAACCATAGCGCGGTGGGTCCGGGCGCAATACACCTAAACCATTACAGAAATATCGGACAGGATACATCCCGGACACAAACACTGCGCGCAGTGCTGGCAAAACGTCATTGCGAGGATTAATCTCGCGCGACGCAACCCATCGCTGCACCTCAAACAGCCCGTTCGGCGGTAATCCCGCCTACGTCAAAAGATTCGCCAAGGAGAGGCAATGCAACCAACCACACCGCAGCCCGAGGATGACGGGCTGACCATGCAACGGCTGGCGCCCGGTCACTTCGACGTCGTGCTGGGTTCTCATCCCGCCCGAAGCAGTGCCGCATCGGGCAAAAGCAATTGGCCGTTGAGCAGCCTTTTGATTTGCCTGGCACTGCTGATCGCCATCCTCTTTCTGATCGCGCAGATGTTTCGCACACCCAAGCCGGCAGCGACCGTCATCCCTGACCCACCCGTCGCAGAAGGTTTCAGCGAGCCCGATCCGGTACAACCCGTTGCTCAAGTGCGTAACGTCGAACAAGTCGTTTACATCGCACCCAAGGCTGATGTCTCGCAGCCCGCCACTGCACAGCCGCTCGACACCTGCCTGAAAGACGGCAACGTCATCGACCGGGATGTCATCAACTGCCGCTTCGGCGAGGTTCAGGCCAACGACTCCCAAGCCACCCGCCCTCAAGGCATGGTTTCAGATCGTTACATGGCGAACTACAAGGCCGCCGCCGCCAAGCCCAAAACCGAGCCCGCGCGACGCTATGAAGTGGCAGGTGTGTTCATCCGTGAAATTGACGGCCGCAACCGCTACGAAGCCCGATATCGCATCTACAACAATCACGTGGAGGTGAGAAGCGTGTGCATGAACTTCCTCGCCGACAGCGTGGAGCACCGCGAATGCCGCCGCGCCGCTGCGCCGTACTTCAAAGACATGTGCAGCGACTGGAGCAAACGCCTCGCCAAAGACAAGAGTGACAAGAACAAACTGGCGCAAGAGCAGTACTGCACAGCAGCGCGGGAATACTCCGCCTGACAGGTGCCCCATTGATTAGCCGAGAAACCCATCAGCGCTCATTACCGTACATGCAGTAACAACCGCAGCCAACCTGTTCGCATACCGTCTTCTAACCTCGTCAGACTTATCAACCAGCGAGGCTAGAAACATGACGACATTTACAATTTTCTTTTGCGGAACCGGCTCGACTAAATACGACAACTTGAACAAGAACTACTGGAACGGCGAGCTGGTCGCTACGTTGGCGAACAATATCGAAGGTCATGAGTTTGCGGAGTGGATTGTCATCGACGGGCCGGGCAGCGGCAATATGCAGGCCGATGAACTGTTTACAGAATCCAAAGGGTTTGGTTGGTCTGGCACCGCATTCGGCAAAGGCTGGTACGAGAATGTGCAGCATGCCGTCAATATCATTCAGGGCGAGTTCGATTGGCAAAGAACCAAGCTGTCCGAAGCCGACTACCTGCGTCTCAAGCAAGCCGGCGTGCCTATTCCCGACGCACAAGCGCATGGATCCTGGTTCTGGCGGCAGTACGACTATGGCAATCGCATCAGCCCGCAGGAGCTTCAACAACAGCTGATCAAGAAGTTAAGAAAAGGCGGCTTGATTCCAAAGCAGATCAATCTGGTGGGCTGGAGTCGTGGCGGAGTGAGTTGTCACATGCTCGCCAACGCGCTGACGGCCAGTCCGCTGACACGTCATATACCGGTCAACATATTTGCGGTGGACCCGGTGCCCGGCCCAATGAATTATCAACCCGAGAAAGTCTCACTCGGCAGCAACGTTAAACAGTACGTGGGGTTCTATGCCCGAGACGAACGCTCGAAAGGCTTTTCTTGCGTCATTCCTAAAACAGACCCGAAGACTAAGGTCAGTATCTTTCCCATGGTCGGACGTCACGCGACGTTGGTGGGCAACGCGTCGCTCACAGGAGCAAGCGGACCAGGCGACCTGACAGAACCTGGCACGCTGGTGCGGCATTATGCCGAAGTGTGTCTGACCCGTTGGGGAACGAAGTTGCAACGGAAACTCAACTTGTCGGCTATAGAAATTGGCAAACTGCACCAAAGCATCGTTATGCATGACGCGAAGTTCCTCAAAATGCGAAGCCACTCATACACTGTTTTGGTTGAAGACCATCAAACAGAGCGATATGTAAGTTACGCCGACAAGGGAACCGGATTCAGTAAGGTCGCGGGAATGCCCTTTACCCCGGTGGAAGGCTTGGCGGCGAACCTCGCGAAAGGAGACGGCGCCTACAAAGATATCTGCTGAGGCTGAGTCCACAACCACGAAGCATGCCGCGATGCAGGTTTCTGGCTGCATGATTCAACGCCAACGCCCGCCTGGCTGAGCACCGCGCTGGTAAAAAAAGAATTCCCATGGAAATCGCCCCATTGCGGGCGGTTTCTTCGTTCTGTTTTTTGTCATCGTCACATTGACCCGCCGGCCCTTTCTGCGGTCATAGGGAGCTAGGGTCAGAGACAACCCCAGCGAAAACGGACGGAACAACATGCCTCAAGCAGCCCCGCGAACCCATACACGCCTGCTCCCGCTGTTACTCGTTGTCACAGCCTCTCTTCTTTCGGGCTGCGGCGATGACGCCAAGGCACCCGGGACGGCGACCGCAAGTGCATCGCCCCTTCAGAAGATCATGGTTGTCGACGTCAGTGGCGCGCTCAACCTGCACTACGAGGCAAGAGGCGATCAAGTAGCCGTGGGCTTCTTGCCCGGCAAACTGCCCGGCTCCAACTGGCTGACGCTGAGCGCGGACCAAGAAGCCGAAGGCGACCGCAATGAGGTGAGCATCGGGCCGATTCTCGGGTTCTCTTTCGACAACCCTGATCAGGAGAAGAAAGCGATCATGTTTCAGGGTGGCCGCGTCGAAGTTGCCCACGATGAAAACAGCGCGTCCTACGACACCGGTTCGTACTATCAATATTTCGATGCGGACAAGGGCGGCAACAACAGCAACGTCCAGCTGGTCTTCAGCAAAATCGAGAAACTCGCCTCGCCCAACAAACTCCTCGATCGCTACCGGTTGATCGGTACGTTCCAGTTCAACGCGGCGCTGTCCCCTGAGCAACCCACCGACGAATGCACCCGGGAAGCCGCTGCGTACGCGGCCGAGCACGGCGAACGCCATCCGGGGTTCGACGCGAAGCTGTGTAACGCGAAGAGCGTTGTGGCTAAGGGCAGCTTCGACATCACTCAGGATTTTCCCGTGACGACGAAAACTGATGGGTAAATCTATCCGTTCGCAGTTCTTGTTCGCCTTCCGACTCACTGACTGAACCGCATTTAATGTAGGAGCGCGCTTGCCCGCGATAGCAATCTGTCAGGTTCCATCTTCGTCTCAAGTACACCGCCATCGCGGGCAAGCGCGCTCCTACATAAGATGGGTGTCAAGACTGCCGGCTGCGTATGCCCAACCCCTCTCGGACGGCATAAACACCCGCCAACAAAAAACCGCCCCGAAGGGCGGTTTCTTTTTAGCAGGTTCCGATCTTACAGCTTCGGACCCGCCGCCTTGATCGCGTCGCTCACTTCGAACTTCTTGAAGTTCTCGATGAACAGACCGGCCAGTGCTTTGGCTGCTTCGTCGTACGCCGCTTTGTCAGCCCAGGTATTACGTGGGTTAAGCAGCCCGGTTTCGACGCCCGGCACGGACGTCGGGACGTCCAGATTGACGGTGTCGAGGTGCTCGGTTTCTGCACCGATCAACGCGCCGCTCTGAATGGCTGCGATGACGCCACGGGTGGTCGGAATGTTGAAGCGCTTGCCGACACCGTAGCCACCGCCGGTCCAGCCGGTGTTGACCAGATAGACCTTGGAGCCGAAACCGCGGATGCGCTTGATCAGCAGCTCTGCGTATTCGCCCGCCGGGCGCGGGAAGAACGGTGCGCCGAAGCAGGTGGAGAACGTCGACTTGATGCCGGCGCCCGAACCCATTTCAGTGGAGCCGACCAGTGCGGTGTAACCCGAGAGGAAATGGTAGGCCGCTTGTTCTTCGCTGAGGATCGACACGGGTGGCAGCACGCCGGTCAAATCGCAGGTCAGGAAGATCACCGCGTTTGGCTCGCCGCCCAGGTTCTTCTCGGAGCGCTTTTCAACGTGCTCGAGCGGGTAAGCGGCGCGGCTGTTCTGGGTCAGGCTGCTGTCGGCGTAGTCGGCATGACCGGCTGCGTCCAGCACTACGTTTTCCAGTACGGCGCCGTGCTTGATGGCCTTCCAGATAACCGGTTCGTTCTTCTCGGAGAGGTCGATGCACTTGGCATAGCAGCCGCCTTCGATGTTGAAGACAACGCCTTCGCCCCAGCCGTGCTCGTCGTCACCGATCAGGTAACGGGTCTCGTCGGCGGAAAGCGTGGTTTTGCCGGTGCCGGACAGGCCGAAGAACAACGTCACGTCGCCGTCTTCACCAATGTTGGCTGCGCAGTGCATTGGCAGCACATCGGAAGCCGGCAGCAGGAAGTTCTGCACCGAGAACATGGCTTTCTTCATTTCACCGGCGTAACGCATACCGGCAATGAGGACCTTCTTCTGGGCGAAGTTGATGATGACGCAACCGTCAGAGTTGGTGCCGTCACGCTCAGGCACGCACTCGAAGTTGGCCACGTTGAGCACTTGCCACTCTTCACGACCGGCCGGGTTGTACTGGGCCGGATTGATGAACAGGCAGAGACCGAACAGGTTCTGCCAGGCCGTCTGCGTGGTCATCTTGACCGCGAGGTAGTGGTCTTCGGCTGCGCCTACGTGAACGTGGGAAACGAAGTGTTCCTGGGCGTTGTTGAACGCCTCGACACGCGCCCACAGGGCGTCGAACTTGTCGGCCGGAAACTTGCGGTTGATCGGGCCCCAGGCGATCGCGGCCTGAGTGGTAGGTTCATCAACGATGAAGCGGTCGACAGGCGAGCGGCCTGTGCGGTGGCCTGTTTCCACGACGAGTGCGCCAGTATCGGACAGCACGCCTTCTTCGCGTTTGAGGGCTTCTTTAACCAGATCGTCGACACTGAGATCGGTGTGAACGGCGTTATTGGCTTGCGTCATGAGATTCCCCGTCGGCTCGATGGCCGAGTGCTCCAAACGTTTTGTAGTAGAAAAACCAACACTACTACAGCTAAAAAGTGGCCGGATTATGCCAGAAAAGCCCAAAAAAGGTAGGGCCCTCCTGTCAGAACTACATGAAGAAGAGTCAAGCGGGCCGGGCGGAAAGCTTTCAGCGCAGGGCCCGCACTACATTAATGGCGGGTATCGGAGGGGGTATCTACCCCGCCCCCTGCAAACAGCTGCGCTACATCGGTTGCGTCGAAGAGATAGCGCTGATTGCAGAACTGACAGTCGATCTCGACCGCACCGTGATGCTCGATCACCAACTGCTGCGCATCTTCCAGACCAAGACTGACCAGCGCATTGCCAGAACGTTCGCGCGAGCAGCTGCAACGGAACACCAGCGGCTGCACGTCAAACATGCGCACGACGTCCTCGTGGAACAGCCGTTTCAACACGGTTTCGTTGGTCAGGCTGAGCAGTTCTTCGGCGGTCAGGGTGTCAACCAGGACATTGACGTGCTGCCAGCTGGCCTCGCGCTCTTCCTGGTCTTTCAACTTCTCGGCCGGCAGCTGTTGCAGCAGCAGCCCGCGCGCGCGCTTGCCGTCGGCCTTGATCCAGAAGCGCGTCGGCAGTTGCTCCGACATCACAAAATACTCGGACAGGCATGCAGACAGATCGACGCCGTCCAGGCCCACGATGCCTTGATAGCGTTTGCCCTGACGCGGGTCGATGGTCATGGTCAGATCACCCTCGGGCATCAGGTCGAGCAGCGTGGCATCCGGTTTGACAAGGGCTTCGTCGTAGCGCGCGATGCCGCGCAGCTCCCGCTCGCTGGAGCATTCGACCATGAGCAGCGACACCGGCCCCAGCGACCGGGCCTGCAAGACCAGAAGACCGTCGAACTTCAGCGTGCCCGCCAGCAACGCAGCGGCGGCGAGCATTTCGCCGAGCAATTGAGCGACTGGCTCGGGATAGGGGTGCTTGGCAAGGACCTCGGCGTAGCTGCGCTCAAGGGCCACGAGCTCGCCGCGAACGTCGCTCTCGTCAAAGATGAAGCGCTGGGTGTAATCGGTATCCGCAAAGTCTGGCATAGGAGAAGGTATCTGAATGGATGACAAAATGATGACAACCGCCTATAAAGCGCGGTTTAAGCACCGCTTGGTGCACTGTCATGCCGATGGGGGCATTTTATGGACTATCCCGCGCTGTTCCAACCCAAGTGGAACGCCAAAAAATTCTTGCTGTGTAATCTGGTGGCGCTCGCACTGCTACTGCTATGGATCTGGCCCACGGGCCACGCGGCTTTCACTCACTTCGACGAAGGCCTGTTTCACCTCCTGAACCGCCCGCTTGAACAAAACAAAGCGTGGCTGTGGATCTGGACGATTGCCAGCATGCGGCCCTTCGACATCGTCGTCGGCCTGATTCTTCTCACGCTGCTTATAAAGGGCGACTGGGTGTTCAAATCGTTGCAAACCCGTGCCGCGCTGATCGGCTTCGTGCTGACGCTGATCCTTCTGCTGATCATCCGGACGGTGTTTTCCAAGATCATCGATCACAGCGCGCTGCAACATGACAGCGCGTCGATGATGATCCCTGACGCCATCAAGCTCAGCGACATATTCCCGGGGCTGGAAGACAAGTGGCAGCTCAAGGACCGTTCCAGCCAGAGCTTCCCGGGTGACCACGCCTCGGTGTTGCTGATCTGGGCGATGTTCATGAGCGTCTACAGCCGTACGGTCGGCCAGCGCGTGGTCATCTGGGCGCTGGCATTCCTGTTCATGATGCCGCGCCTGGTTGCCGGCGCACACTGGGGGCAGGACGACTACATTGGCGGCGTGATGATCGCGTTGCTTGCCCTGGGCTGGAGCTGCTACACCCCGTTCGTGGCCACTGCTACCGCCTTCCTGTTTCGACTGACCGCGCCCGTCTTCAATGTGCTGGGCCGCCTGCCGCTGCTCAAATGCCTGAGCATCATGAAGCAGGGCTCTCATTTGTAAGCTGTCTGTCGCTATCGAGCAGTCCGGGTTCGATTAACTCGCGGTCCCGGAAGCTGCGAGATTGTCAGTCGTCACCCGAACGAAAATGGAACAATTGCCGACGCTGCTTTTTGGTCGGTCTGCCGTCGGTGGTCACGCCCAGGCTTCCGGCCTTGCGCATCTCGGCGGCTTGTTCACGTTTGGCGAGGCTCTCCGGGGTTTCGCTGTACAGCAGCTGGGCCTCAGGGGCGCCACGACGGACTATCGACAACGCCTGAACCACCACGGTCCGCTCATCGAAGCCCGCTCTGATCTGGAACTCATCCCCTACCCGCGGCTCTTTTCCCGGCTTGCAGCGCTCACCGCGGCAATGAACCTTCCCGCTTTCAATGGCGGCTTTTGCCAGCGTACGCGTCTTGAAAAAACGCGCCGCCCAAAGCCATTTGTCCAGACGGACTTTGTCGTCCTCGTCTGACTTCTGTGTCATCTGAATTCCTCAATCGTGTAATGGTCAGAAACCGTACTACGTCACGCCGGGGACGCAGTAACCGCCGCCCTCGTTTACACTGCCCACCAAGACTAAAGCACCGGCTTCAGGAGAACGACGTGACAGACTTCCCAACGTCATTGACTGGTGGGTGCCAGGGCTGCAGAGAAAGCTCCGCGCTGGATCTCGAATTTGAATTCGCCTATCAGCCTATCGTGGACGTCCGCGACCGTTCGGTATTCGCTCACGAGGCGTTGGTACGTGGCGTCAACGGCGAGGGTGCCCTGTCTGTGCTGAATCGGGTCGACGACACCAACCGTTACCGTTTCGATCAATTGTGCCGAACCCGCGCGATTTCAACTGCCGCCCGGTTGGGAGTGGACGAATACCTGTCGATCAACTTCCTGCCCAACGCGGTGTATCGTCCCGAACTGTGCATTCGCAGCACCCTTGAAGCGGCTCGCGCCCACCACTTCCCGCTGGACCGGCTGATCTTCGAAACCGTCGAAACCGAGCATCTGTGTGACAACAGCCACCTCACTAACATTCTTCGCGAGTACCGCCAGTTCGGCTTTAAAACCGCCATCGACGACTTCGGTGCCGGGCATTCGGGACTGACCCTGCTTGCCGACTTCCAGCCTGACCTGATCAAGCTAGACATGGCGCTGGTGCGCAACGTCCATCTGGACCCGGCACGGCAGGCCATCGTGCGCGGCATTGTCACAATGTGTACGGACCTGAACGTTACAGTGATCGCCGAAGGCATTGAACAGGCAGGCGAACGAGACTTCCTCGCCGACTGCGGCATTTACCTCATGCAAGGCTACTGGTTCGCCAAGCCTGCATTCCAGGCGCTGGCGCACATTGATGCCGACGCCTGGCAGAACGTGTAAACGAACGGAACCGCTTTGAAAACATTTGACCATCTGACAGTCATCGGCCTCCGTGAATGGGTGGCGTTGCCCCATCTGGGCGTCGCCGGGCTGCGCGCGAAGATCGACACCGGTGCCAGCACTTCCAGCCTGCACGCGACAGAAATAGAACCGTTCGAACGGGACGGTGAGAAATGGGTGCGCTTCAACGCGCATCTCGGGACAGTGGTGCAGCTGCGCCACCGTCGCTGTGAGGCTCAACTGGTGGCGATGAAAACCATCAAGAGCTCCAACGGCCACGCTCAGGTTCGCTACGTCATTCGCACGACGCTGGCGCTAGGGGATCGGGTCTGGCCGGTGGAGTTCACGCTGGCCTGCCGCAAGGCCATGCGCTACCGGCTGCTGCTGGGTTCCAAAGCCCTGATTGATGGCCAACTGGTGGTCAATCCGGGTGTTACTTATATTCAGGACAAGCCGGTGTTCCCGGCTTCAAATCTCTCTGCCACAGGTGCTGCATGAAGATCGCTGTGCTTTCGCGAAACCCGCGTCTGTATTCAACTCGTCGTCTGGTCGAAGCTGGGATTCAGCGCGGCCATGAGGTCGTGGTGGTCGATACCCTGCGCGCCTATATGAACATTGCCAGTCATAAGCCGCAGATCCACTACCGAGGAAAACCCCTGGAAGGCTTTGATGCGGTAATACCCCGCATCGGCGCCTCCGTGACCTTCTACGGCTGTGCCGTGTTGCGTCAGTTTGAAATGATGGGCGTGTTCCCGCTCAACGAATCCGTCGCCATCGCGCGCTCCCGTGACAAGCTGCGCTCGCTGCAACTTTTGTCGCGCCGCGGCGTTGGCTTGCCCGTCACCGGCTTCGCCCACTCACCGGATGACATCCCTGACCTGATCCAGATGGTCAACGGCGCACCCCTGGTGATCAAGGTGCTCGAAGGGACGCAAGGTATCGGCGTGGTGCTCTGCGAAACCGCGACGGCGGCTGAGTCCGTGATCGAGGCCTTCATGGGCCTGAAGCAGGACATCATGGTGCAGGAATACATCAAAGAGGCCGGAGGCGCCGATATCCGCTGCTTCGTGGTGGGTGACAAGGTCATTGCGTCGATGAAGCGTCAGGCGAAGCCCGGGGAATTCCGCTCCAACCTGCATCGCGGCGGCACTGCGAGTCTGATCAAGATCACCCCCGAAGAGCGTATGACGGCCATTCGCGCCGCCAAGGTCATGGGCCTGAGTGTCGCGGGCGTCGACATCCTGCGTTCCAATCACGGGCCACTGGTGATGGAGGTGAACTCATCGCCAGGTCTTGAAGGCATTGAAACCACCACCGGCAAGGATGTCGCGGGGATAATCATCGAGTACATCGAGAAAAACGGCGGGCCGCACATGACCCGCACCAAGGGCAAGGGCTAGAGCCCAACCCCGTTTCTGTACGGAGGCGTTGGTCGCGAGCACGCCGCCCGCCCAGGGCCTCCAGGCAGAGTCACGAACGAATCAATCAGCATCCCGCGGCAGCAATAACCCCAACGGCAGCCGAACCCTGGCCTCCAGCCCGCCTCCCGACCGATTACGCAATTCGACATTGCCGCCGTGCATCGCGGCAATACGCTTGACGATCGCCAGGCCAAGTCCTGTCCCCTTGCCGCTTCTGGCGCGATCACCACGGATGAAAGGATTGAAAATCCCCTCCAGCTCCGAAGGATCGATACCCATGCCCCGGTCCAGCACGCTCAGCACCACATAGGGCGCACCGCTGTCGCCGGATACGTAGGCCGCCACTTCAACGCCGTCACCGGCATGGTGCATGGCATTGCCAATGAGATTGTTGAGCAGCCGCTTCATGGAAACCCGTCGCAGCGGGAAAGGCGGAATGGACTCCAGGCACAACCGCACCTGTTCCACCGGGTTGTTGTACGGCGCGACGACTTCGTGGACCAACTCGACCAGATCGACCTCTTCGACTTCCTCGTCGCGCCCGTCCCGGATGAATGCCAGGAATTGATCGAGGATGGCATCCATGTCTTCGATGTCGCGAACCATGCCTTCCATGAACTCGTTATTGGTCGGCATCAGTTCGAGTGACAGACGCAGCCGGGTCAGCGGCGTCCGCAAATCATGGGACACCCCGGCGAGCATGAGCTCGCGCTCCTGCCCTGCCTGCTCCACGTCTTCAGCCATCTGGTTGAACGCGCGGTACACCTCGGTGATCTCGCTGGGCGTGTCGCCCACCGGCAAACGCACACTGCGCCCCTGCCCTAACTGGCGCGCGGCGAAAACGAGACGCTTGAGCGGCTGGTTGAGCTGGCTGACGAATATCCACGCCGATGCAGTCGAGAGCAACCCGATCGCCAGGAACCAGCCCAACACGCTCCAGATTTTCTGCCCGCGCAACGGATGTGGGTACAGCGGCACCTTCAGCCAGCCATCGCCAAGACTCGGCGCTCTTACCCACAGCGCAGGGGGCGCGTGGACACGCAGGCGCACTTCAGTGTCCGCGCCCAACTCATCCTGCATCTGCCGCTGGTAGATCTCTGAGTACGGCCAGTGCTGCTCGCCTTCAGGCACACCGCCGCCTACCACACGGATAAGCCCGGCAGCATCGGCGATGGTCTGCCGGTCACTCTCATCGGCCGCCCAGTAAGCCCGCAAAGTGAGCGCAACACCGTGGCTGTATTGGCGATCAACCAGGACATCCTCGTTCATCAGCAGGTAGACGAGGGTCAGCGCCTTCGAAAACAGCACGACAATGAGCACCAGCCACAGGGTGCGGGAGAAAAAACTTTGCGGGAACCAGAGCGGTGTCTTCATAACAGCAGCTACACACTTTGCGGAAGCGAGCCGGGCTCGCGAATTTGCGGAACACATGACACAGCAAAAACCAGTCACGCCGATGGCCGCTTTCGCGAACATCGAGGTGACTGGCTAACGTAGGCGGGCGTGAGACAGGCCCGGCAGGTTACCGTCGAACTTGCTGTTACTGCTTGTTGGCGCCGTCTGGCACGAAAACATAACCCACTCCCCAGACCGTCTGAATGTAACGCGGCTTGGCAGCGTCCACTTCAATCAGACGGCGCAGACGGGAGATCTGGACATCGATGGAGCGCTCCAGCGCGTCCCACTCACGGCCACGGGCCAGGTTCATCAGTTTGTCCCGGGTCAGCGGCTCACGGGCGTGCATGACCAGCGCCTTCAACACGGCGAATTCACCGGTGGTGAGCATGTGCACTTCGTCGCCACGCTTGAGCTCGCGGGTGGCGAGGGACAGGGCGTAGTCGCCGAAAGTGACGGTTTCGTCTTCCGTGGCAGGGGCGCCAGGGACGGGGGCGGATTGACGACGCAGCACGGCGCGAACGCGGGCCATCAGTTCGTCAGGGTTGAAAGGTTTTGCGAGGTAGTCATCAGCGCCGAGCTCAAGGCCCTTGATGCGGCTGAGCTCGTCACCCTTGGCGGTCAGCATGATGATGGGGACTTGATTGTTCGCGGCGCGCAAACGGCGGCAGGCGGACAGGCCGTCTTCGCCCGGCAGCATCAGGTCCAGCACCACGAGGTGAAACACTTCGCGCGCCAGCAGCCGGTCCATTTGCTCCACGTTGGGCACAGCCCGGGCGCGATAGCCCTTGCTGTTGAAAAAGCGTTCTAGCAGGCTGCTCAAGCCCGGGTCATCGTCAACGATGAGGATTTTCTCGCCTTCAGCCGTTTGTGCAGTGCTGCTCATTGGAAGCTCCTTTGATCTCGGCGCGCATTATGGCGTAGCTGCAGTTATGCGCACCGTGTGCATTGTTAGCAGATTTTTCCTGAGTCCACATGGGTGCTCTCGCTCAGTCATTTCAGGGCGATACCCAGCGGCTGCGCGTGCTGAAACCGGCGGATCGACCGGGCAATCCCCTATTCAGGGCTCACTGGGTATAATGCGCCGCCTTCAAGGTCAGGCAACGCTCGCTCAAGGCGGTTCGCCAGCCGCTGATTTAATGCTCACACATTTGCCAGGTGGTTTTATGGACAGTATCAACAGCCGCATCGCCGAGGAACTCGGCGTCCGCCCGCAACAGGTCGAAGCGGCCGTCGCGCTACTGGATGAAGGTTCCACGGTGCCTTTCATCGCTCGCTACCGCAAGGAAGTCACTGGCAGCCTCGATGACACGCAACTGCGTCATCTGGAAGAGCGCCTGCGCTACCTGCGCGAACTCGACGAGCGCCGTATCAGCATCCTTGCCAGCATCGAAGAGCAAGGCAAGCTGACCCCTGAGCTGGCGCGCGACATCAAGCTCGCCGACACTAAAACCCGCCTTGAAGACTTGTACCTGCCGTATAAGCAGAAGCGGCGCACCAAAGGCCAGATCGCGCTGGAAGCCGGCCTGGGCGAGTTGGCCGATGGGATTTTTAACGACCTGACGCTCACTCCTGAAGCCGAAGCCGCGCGCTTCGTCGATGCCGAAAAAGGCCTCGCCGACGTCAAGGCCGTGCTCGAAGGCGCCAAATACATCCTGATGGAGCGCTTCGCCGAAGATGCGACGCTGCTGGAGAAGCTGCGCAGTTTCCTCAAGCACGAAGCCGTGATCAGTGCCCGTGTAGTGCCGGGTAAGGAGGAAGAAGGCGCGAAGTTCCGCGACTACTTCGAACACGACGAGCCGCTCAAGAGCATGCCGTCGCACCGTGCGCTGGCGATCTTCCGGGGACGCAACGAGGGCGTGCTGAGCTCGGCCCTGAAAGTCGGCGAAGAGCTGCCCGGCACTCTGCACCCCTGCGAAATGATGATCAGCGAGCGCTTCGGCCTGCAGAATCAGAACCGCCCTGCGGACAAGTGGCTGGCCGAAGTCGTGCGCTGGACCTGGAAGGTCAAGCTGTACTCCAGCCTCGAAACCGACCTGCTCGGCGAGCTGCGCGAAGGTGCCGAAACCGAAGCGATCAACGTATTTGCTCATAACCTGCACGACCTGCTGCTGGCTGCACCGGCGGGGCCACGCGCCACCTTGGGTCTCGACCCGGGCCTGCGCACGGGCTGCAAGGTCGCCGTCGTCGACAGCACCGGCAAACTGCTGGACTACGCCACGGTTTACCCCCACGTGCCGAAAAACCAGTGGGATCAGACGATAGCCGTGCTGGCGGCCCTTTGCGCCAAACACTCGGTTGACCTGATCGCGATCGGCAACGGCACTGCCAGCCGCGAAACTGACAAGCTGGCCGGTGACCTGATCAAAAAGTATCCAGGCCTGAAGATGACCAAAGTCATGGTCTCCGAAGCCGGCGCTTCGGTGTACTCGGCGTCGGAACTTGCTGCCAAGGAATTCCCGGACCTCGACGTTTCGATCCGTGGCGCCGTGTCCATCGCCCGCCGTCTGCAGGACCCCCTCGCCGAACTGGTGAAGATCGACCCGAAATCCATCGGCGTTGGCCAGTACCAGCATGACGTATCGCAGCTGAAGCTGGCCCGCGGCCTCGACGCGGTGGTGGAAGACTGCGTGAACGCCGTGGGTGTGGATGTGAACACCGCCTCCGTGGCCCTGCTGGCGCGGATTTCCGGCCTGAACACTACGCTGGCGCAGAACATCGTTGCCCACCGCGACCAGAACGGCGCGTTCAAGACCCGTGCGGCGCTGAAGAAAGTCCCGCGTCTGGGCGAGAAAACCTTCGAACAGGCCGCAGGTTTTCTGCGCGTCATGAACGGTGACAACCCGCTGGACTCGTCCGCGGTTCACCCTGAGGCGTATCCCCTGGTGCAGCGCATTGCCGCCCAGACCGATCGCGACATTCGCTCGCTGATCGGCGATGCAGGTTTTCTGAAGCGTCTCGACCCGAAGAAATTCACCGACGAAACCTTCGGCCTGCCGACCGTCACCGACATCCTTCAAGAACTGGAAAAACCGGGCCGCGATCCGCGTCCTGGGTTCAAGACCGCTGAGTTTCAGGACGGTGTCGAAGACTTGAAGGATCTTCAGCCGGGGATGATTCTCGAAGGCGTGGTCACCAACGTCACCAACTTTGGTGCGTTCGTTGATATCGGCGTGCATCAGGACGGTTTGGTGCACATCTCCGCGCTTTCGGAGAAGTTCATCAAGGACCCTCGCGAAGCGGTCAAAGCCGGCGATGTGGTGAAGGTCAAGGTGATGGAAGTGGACATTCCGCGTAAGCGCGTCGGCCTGTCGATGCGCATGAGCGACACGCCGGGCGAGAAAGTCGACGGCGCTCGCGGCGCCCGTCCGGGAGCAGCGCCGCGTCAGCAGCAAAGCAATGCCCCTCGCAAGGAAGCCTCCACCCCGGCGCCGAGCAATAACCCGATGGCGTCGCTGTTCGCCAACGCCAAGCAATTGAAGAAGCGTTGATGGATATCCCTGATGAACTGACCCAGAGCGCCTACTTCAAGACGCTCGGCTGTCGGGTGGTGCAACTGGACGAAGGTGTCGCCGTCGTGGCCTTGCCGCTGGAGCCGCACCTGCGCAATCGCGGCAATGTCATGCATGGCGGCGCCCTGTTCAGTCTGGTCGACATCACGATGGGGCTGGCGTGCTCCAGCGCCCACGGCTTCGACAAGCAAAGCGTCACCGTGGAATGCAAAATCAATTACATGCGCGCCGTGGCCGAGGGCGAAGTCATCTGCACCAGCACGGTGCTGCATGCCGGACGCCGAACGCTGGTGGTCGATGCCGACGTTCGCCAGAACGACAAGTTGGTTGCCAAAGCGCAGGGCACGTTTGCGATCGTCTAGCTGTCCGATAGCGTTATGAGTTAATTTCGGCACTGTTCAGCAGTGTCGAAATTATCTGATTTCCTTGTAGGAACGATCAGCGACGGGCATCGGCGTTAGGGCCATCAACGAGGCGAAAACGCCAGTTCCTTTCTTCACCCTTGTAGACCGCCATATCGCCCCCATATAGGGCCGACTGACGCGTGAAGGATTCCAACTTGAGCGAACTTCTCAACCGCCGCCTGACTCTGCTTGGCGAGCACTCCAACCTCTCCCTTCTGGAGAAGTGCTTGCACGGCATCGAGCGTGAATGCCTGCGCGTTACGGGCGAAGGCCGTCTGGCGCAAACACCGCACCCGGAAGCCTTGGGAGCGGCGCTGACCAACGAGCAAATCACCACCGATTACTCCGAGTCGCTGCTGGAGTTCATCACTCCGGCCCTGGCCAACCCTGCTGATACGCTGGAGAGCCTGGATAAGATCCATCGCTTCGCGTACAGCAAACTGGGCAGCGAATACATCTGGAGCCCTTCGATGCCGTGCCCGCTGCCGGCTGAAGCGGATATTCCGATCGCCTATTACGGCACCTCCAACATCGGCAAGCTCAAGTACGTCTACCGTCAGGGCCTTGCCCTGCGTTACGGCAAAGCAATGCAGTGCATTGCCGGCATTCACTACAATTTCTCATTGCCCGAGGCCATCTGGCCCGTGCTCAAGCAGGACGCGAAATTCGAAGGCGATGACCGTGATTTCCAGTCCGAAAGCTATATCGGCCTGATACGCAACTTCCGCCGTTACAGCTGGCTGCTGATGTACCTGTTCGGCGCGTCGCCAGCTCTGGACGCCAGCTTCCTGCGCGGCCGTTCGCATCAGTTGGAGCAGTTCGACGCCGAAACGCTTTACCTGCCCTACGCCACCAGCCTGCGGATGAGCGATCTGGGTTACCAGAGCAATGCCCAGGCGGACCTGACGCCTTGCTACAACGACCTGCTGACTTACACCGACAGCCTGCGCCGCGCGGTGGCGACGCCCTACGCGCCTTACGTCGAAATCGGCACGCACAAGGATGGCGAGTGGATTCAGCTCAACACCAACGTGCTGCAGATCGAGAACGAGTACTACTCGACTATTCGCCCGAAACGCGTCACCTATTCCGGCGAACGCCCTATTCAGGCGCTGGTCGCGCGCGGCGTGCAGTACGTGGAAGTCCGCTGCCTGGACATCAACCCGTTCCTGCCGGTCGGCATCGACCTTCAGCAATCGCGCTTCATCGATGCGTTCATCCTGTATTGCGCGCTGCACGACAGCCCGCAGCTGGCGAACAACGAGTGCGGCAACGCCAGCACGAACTTCCTCACCGTGGTCAAGGAAGGTCGTCGTCCCGGCCTGCAACTGAACCGCAACGACACGACGATCGACCTGAAAGTCTGGGCCAACGAGATGCTGGACACGATCAGGCCAATCTGTGAACTGCTGGATGCCAGCCAGGGCACGGATGAGCACGTCAAGTCGCTGGACGCTCAACGGGCGAAAGTGGCAGACGCCTCTCTGACGCCTTCGGCACAGGTGCTGGCTGCGATGACCGAGCACAAGGAAGGCTTCACGGCCTTCTCACTGCGCCAGTCACAGGTTCACGCTGATCATTTCCGCAGCAATCCGCTGAGCGCCGAGGACCAGACCCACTTCGAGAGCAAGGCCCGCGAGTCCCTGGCTCAGCAAGCGGAGCTGGAACAGACCGAAGAGAAAGTGGATTTCGACACGTTTGTGGGTGCGTATCAGGCGAGCATTCTGGCGATCAGCAACTGATCAAAATGGGTCGTGTCATCAACTGACACGACCCGATCAACCCTGGGGGAGTGCCACGCCCTTCCTACATTGGATTTCGGGCAAGCGCGCTCCTACGGGAGTCGAGCGGATGCCGGTGTTGAATCCGGCATGACGCCCTAAATCGCCTTTTCGAAAATCTTCGAATTACGCTGATAGTTGTACAGCGACGCACGCGCGCTGGGCAGGCGATCAACGCTGCTGGCCTCGAAACCGCGCTCCTGGAACCAGTGCGCGGTACGGGTTGTAAGGACGAACAGGGTTTTCAGACCCAGCGCCCGGGCGCGTTCTTCGATGCGTTCGAGCAACTCGTCGCCGCGCCCGCCGTGGCGGTACTCGGGGTTGACCGCCAGACAGGCCAACTCACCCGCCTCGGAATCCGCAATCGGATACAGCGCCGCGCAAGCGATGATCAGGCCTTCGCGCTCGACCACGCTGAACTGCTCGATTTCCCGCTCCAGCACTTCCCGCGACCGACGCACGAGGATGCCCTGCTCTTCCAGCGGCGTGATGAGGTCGATGAGCCCGCCAACGTCGCCGATCGACGCTTCGCGCACCAGTTCGAATTGCTCCTGCGCCACCAGCGTGCCGCCGCCCGCGCGGGTGAACAGCTCGGAGAGCAGCGCACCGTCTTCGGCGTAGCTGACGATATGACTGCGCGCCACACCACCGCGACACGCCTGAGCCGCCGCATCCAGCAGCTCCGCCTGGTAGTTGCTGCCCAGGCGCTGAAGGTGCGCGGGTACCTGCTGTGGACGCAGCTCACGGACCAATCGACCCTGCTCGTCCAGCAAGCCTGACTCAGCGCCAAACAACAGCAGCTTTTCCGCCCCCAGATCAATCGCTGCGCGCGTCGCAACGTCTTCGCAGGCCAGGTTGAAGATCTCGCCGGTGGGCGAATATCCCAGCGGTGACAGCAACACGATGGAGCGCTCGTCGAGCAGACGACTGATGCCCTTGCGGTCGATGCGGCGTACTTCGCCGGTGTGTTGGAAATCGACGCCTTCAAGGACGCCGATCGGGCGCGCCGTGACGAAGTTGCCACCCGTGACGCGCAACCGCGAGCCCTGCATCGGCGAGGCGGCCATGTCCATCGACAAACGCGCTTCGATGGCAATTCGCAGTGCCCCGACGGCGTCGATCACGCATTCAAGCGTGGCGAAATCAGTCACGCGCATGTCGTGGTGGAAATGCGGCGTCAGGCCACGGGCCTGCAAGCGGCTTTCGATCTGCGGGCGGGAGCCGTAAACCAGCACGAGGCGCACGCCGAGGCTGTGCAGCAACACGAGGTCGTGGACGATGTTGCCGAAGTTCGGGTGCTCGACGCCATCGCCCGGAAGCATGACGACGAAGGTGCAATCCCGATGGGCATTGATGTAAGGAGACGCGTGGCGGAGCCAATTGACGTAATCGGGCATATCCGAAAGGAGCCTGTAGTGGATGGACGAAGGGTGAAAACACTCAAGACGGCATGAGCCTTATCGTCGGAACAGGCATCGCAACACGCGTACTCTCCTTTTCGGGTAATTCTGAGACAGGCCCTGACTCAAGCAGCACATGGGCGCGCTCAAGGGGTAGCCAGGCAGTAATGTTCGATCAATTGACGTAACAGACGCACTGTAGGCTGCAAACGTGACATTTCAAGATACTCACCGGGCTGGTGCGCACAGGCAATATCCCCAGGCCCCATCACGATGGTTTCGCAACCAAGGCGCTGAAGATAAGGTGCTTCGGTGCCAAATGCCACTGCTTCGGCCGTATGACCGGTCAGACGCTCGGCGATTCGCACCAGTTCCGCATCGGCGCTTTCTTCAAACGGGGATACTTCCGAAAACAGCGGCGCGTAATCGATCTGCACCTGATGAAGTTCGGCGACGGGCTGCAGTTTCTGCCGAATTGCGGCGCGCAGCACTTCAGGGTCCATGCCCGGCAGCGGGCGCAGGTCGAACTCCAGCGAGCATTGCCCGCAGATCCGGTTCGGGTTGTCGCCGCCATGAATGCAGCCGAAGTTCAGGGTCGGTTGCGGCACGCTGAACTGCGGATTGCGGTATTGCTCCTGCCATTGTCGGCGCAGGCCTTTCAGCTCGCCAATGGCGTCGTACATGGCTTCAAGGGCGCTGCGCCCCAGGCTCGGGTCCGAGGAGTGACCGCTGCGGCCGAGGATCTCGATGCGTTCCATCATCACGCCTTTGTGCAGGCGGACCGGCTTGAGGCGGGTCGGCTCGCCAATGACCGCCGCGCGCCCCAGCACACCGCCCGCCGCAGCCAGCGCCTTGGCACCGGCCATCGAGCTTTCCTCATCGCAGGTCGCGAGGATGATCAGCGGCTGCTTGAACGGCTGATCGAGCAGGGGCTGCAGCGCTTCAATAGCCAGAGCGAAGAAGCCCTTCATGTCGCAGCTGCCCAGCCCTACCCAATTGCCGTCGACTTCGGTCAGTTTCAGCGGATCGGTCTTCCACAGCGCATCGTCGTAAGGAACCGTATCGCTATGGCCCGCCAGTACCAGCCCGCCCGGGCCGGTGCCATAGGTCGCCAGCAGATTGAACTTGCCCGGGCTCACGTGCTGGATGTCGCAGGCAAAACCCAGATCCCCCAGCCAACCTGCCAGCAGATCAATGACAGCGCGATTGGACTGGTCGAGCGCAGGCTGCGTACAGCTCACAGAAGGTGCGGCGATCAGGGCGGCGAACTGGTCTTTCATGGACGGCAACGGCATAGGCGACTCCGGTGATGGGGTGCGACACGCCAGCCATCATAGGTCGATTGGCCCGCATGAATAAACTGTCACGGTTGATGTCCTGTACACTGCACGGCCCACGCAGCTGTGTCGATTCCGGCTGCGACCCCGTTATCAGCGATAGAGCGTTTGGATTCTCCGGCCATGCAGAAAGAAACCGAAATCAAACTCCGCGTCAGCCGCGAAACCCTCATAGCCCTGCGCGAGCACCCGTTGCTGAAAAAGCGCAACAAGAGCGGCTGGGAGCGGTTGGAGCTGTTCAATCAGTACTTCGACACTCCCGAGCGCGAGCTGGCCCACGCCAAGGTTGCACTGCGCCTGCGCCGCGACGGCGACGCAATCATTCAGACCCTCAAGACCCGCGGCCAGAGCGTCGCAGGCCTGTCCGAGCGCAACGAATACAACTGGGACGTCCCCAAGGCCAAGCTGGACCTGAAGAAGCTCGACGGTGAGTGCTGGCCGGAGCAGCTGGCGGACCTGGACAAGAAAACCATCAAACCGGTGTTCACCACTGATTTCGTCCGCGAGAAAGCGGAAATCGCCTGGGGCCGTGGCAAGTCCAAGGTGGTGATCGAGGCAGCGCTGGACCTGGGTAAGGTTGTCGCCGGCAAGCAGCAGGAAGAAATCTGCGAGCTGGAGCTTGAGCTGCGCGAAGGCGATCCTGCCGCGCTGCTGGAACTGGCCGCAGAGCTGGCCGAGAAGCTGCCGCTAATGCCGTGCGATATCAGCAAGGCCGAACGTGGCTATCGTCTGTTCGACGCCAGCAGCTACTCGATCAAGCTGCCGACGCCCGAGCTGCATGGCGAGCTCTCGGTAGACGACGCGTTCAGCGCCATCGCCTGGTTCCTGCTTGGCAGCAGCCAGCGCCTGGCCGAGCAATACCGTTTCAACGGTCACTGGAGCCTGTTGCAGGAATGGGTCGAAGTGCTCGCTGAACTGCGCGCTCTGGCTGGCAGCCTCGGTCAGGCCGCTCCGCGCGCAACGACCCATGACCTGCGCGCTGCCCTGGACGCCTTGCTGGAAGACTGGCGCACGCTGGTGCTCGCCGGCCAGGAGGATGGCGATGTACGCGCCGCCGCCCATGAGCAGTTCATCGAAGAGCTGCAGGACACCCGCTGGGGCCTGTTCTCGCTCACGACATCGCGCTGGTTGATGGCGCGCAGCTGGACGGTCGAGCGCAACAACCGTGGCAACCGGCAGGGCCACGCGATGCTTAGCAGCTGGTTGCCGCGTTTCCTGGGCGATGAAGCCACCGCGCTGAACCTGCCGCGCTACCAGCAGCAGCCGGAAGACCTTGCCGAGCAGCTGCCACGCATCGAGCGCATCCAGGTCTGGCTGCATTACGCCCGCCAGGCCCTCGACCTGCCTGAGCTGGATCGCTTGTACGGCGAGTTGAACAAGCTTGAGCAACTGGCGCACCTGGACATCACCGACGAACTCCTTGATGCCCGCGTCCAGCAAACCATCACCGTGCTGCAAAGCCGGGCGTGGAAGACATTGTTGAAGTTGTAAGACGCCGTATGGATGGGACGGCTGGCGCGGTTGGTAGGACCGGCTGACGTTGTTTCGTAGGACCTGCTTTAGCCGGGAAGAGGCCAGCCTGAGCATCCTCAATTTCGCAGTGCGCCTACCAACGCTTTCCCGGCTGAAGCCAGTCCTACGAAAGGCACGCGGTGTGTCAGTAGGACCGGCTTTAGCCGGGAAGACGTCAGCCTGAGCACCCTCAGTTTTGTGGTGTGTCTACCGACGCTTTCCCGGCTGAAGCCAGTCCTACGAAAGGCACGCGGTGTGTCAGTAGGACCGGCTTTAGCCGGGAAGAGGCCAGCCTGAGCACCCTCAGTTTTGTGGTGTGTCTACCAACGCTTTCCCGGCTGAAGCCAGCCCTACGAAAGGCACGCGGTGTGTCAGTGGGACCCGCTCCAGCCGGGAATTGGCAACCTATCTGCCAATCGGCAAGCTGGTCGTGGATTTGATTTCCGACAGCGCGACCGTTGAATTCACTTCCTGAATGCCCGGCACCAGCGAGAGCTTTTCGAAGAAGAATCGCTCGTACGCTTCGATGTCCGGCGTGACGATGCGCAGCAAAAAGTCCACCGACCCCATCAGCACATAGCACTCCAGCACTTCGGGAAAACCACGGATCGCTTCGGTGAATTCAGTGAAGTTGGACCGACCGTGGGCGTTGAGTTTTACCTCGGCAAAAATCTGCGTGTTCAGGCCAATCTTCTTGCGGTCCAGCAGTGTCACCTGCCGCCGGATCACGCCCTCCTCCTTGAGCCGCTGGATCCGCCGCCAGCAAGGCGACTGCGACAGGCCGACCTGCTCGGCGATCTGCGCGCTGGACAGCGACGCATCCTCCTGCAGCAGCGCGAGAATCCTGCGATCGAAGGCATCCAGCGCAATTTGCATAGTCAATTCCTGAAAGGAGTCCGTTGCACATAAACAAGTCTGATACAGACTAATACAGCGCATCTTCGATCAGAAATTTCTTTTTCAGCGTGTAAAACTCCCTGCCATTGAACGTCATTACCACGACGAGATTGTCAGGAGATCCCCATGCCGCATTTCGAACCCGCCAGCCCTGCACCTTTTCGCCACGATGCTTGGTCCGTCGGCAACGCTCATTGCCTGTCGCGCTATCAAATCCTCGCCGAGGCAGAAGCTGACGTACTCTGCCGGCTGCTCAACTTGTTCGCGATGCAGTACCTGATTCCCCAACAGGTCAGCGTGTTGCAGCAGGAAGGCGTGCTTATGGTGAGCATTGAGGTGGGCGGCATGACGTGGCACCGCGCTCAGGTAATTGGCGAAAAAATGCGCAACCTGGTCAGTGTTTGCTCGGTCGAACTTGAACCCGTGGGCGATTTGCACGTCGTAACCGAGGCCGTCTCACTCGCCGCCAGTTGAGCGCTCCGAAAATATTGGCAACGCTTCGCTACCGGCAGGGCGCAACAACTGGCACGCTTGGGACTACTCTTGCTCAACACCGAAGTAAGCCGTCTCGTCCCAAGGAGCCCGCATGTCCGTCCTCGCCTCATCATCTCAGGACCGCTGGCTGGATCTGAACGAAGTATTGCGTGACCTCGTCGCGCAGGGATACCTCGATCAGGACAATGCCGAATATGCGCTCACGCTGCGCCGAGCCGCGCAGAATCTCCACGCCCACCCGCTCGAACTCATCGCCACCCAGCAGTTCGATAACCACAAGCGGCCCGGCAAGAAACTCGACCTTGAAACCCTGACCGCCTGGCTGGCGGAGCAATCCGGCCAGCCGTATCTGCGCATTGACCCGCTGAAGATCAACGTCGCCGCCGTGACCCCGTTGATGTCCTACGCCTTCGCCCAGCGCCACAAGATTCTGGCGGTGGACGTCGATCGCGACGCGGTGACCATCGCCAGCGCGCAGCCTTACGTGAGTGCGTGGGAAGCCGACCTGACCCACGTACTGAAGATGCCGATCAAACGCGTCGTCGCCAATCCCGTCGACGTGCAGAAACTGGCCGTCGAGTTTTATCGGCTGGCGAAATCGGTCAGCGGCGCGAGCGCCAGCGATCAGAAAACCAGCAACATGGGCAACTTCGAACAGTTGCTCAAGCTGGGCGCCAGCGATCAGGAGCCGGACGCCAACGACGCGCACATCGTCAATATCGTGGACTGGCTGTTCCAGTACGCCTACCAGCAGCGGGCGAGTGATATTCACATCGAGCCCCGCCGTGAGGCCGGCACCGTCCGGTTCCGCATCGACGGCGTGCTGCATAACGTGTATCAATTCCCGCCCCAGGTGGCGATGGCCGTCACCAGCCGCCTGAAAAGCCTGGGCCGGATGAACGTGGCCGAGAAGCGCAAGCCACAGGACGGTCGGGTCAAGACCAAGACGCCTGACGGTGGCGAAGTGGAGCTGCGGCTGTCGACGCTGCCCACGGCCTTTGGCGAAAAGATGGTCATGCGTATTTTTGACCCGGAGGTGCTGCTCAAGGACTTCGACCAGCTCGGGTTCTCCGGCGATGACCTGCGTCGCTGGGAGGGCATGACGCGGCAGCCCAACGGCATCATTCTGGTGACCGGCCCGACCGGTTCCGGCAAGACCACAACGCTGTACACGACGCTGAAGATGCTGGCGACTTCGGAGGTGAACCTCTGCACCATCGAGGACCCGATCGAGATGGTTGAGCCGGCGTTCAATCAGATGCAGGTGCAGCACAATATCGACCTGACCTTTGCCAGCGGCGTGCGTGCGCTGATGCGGCAAGACCCGGACATCATCATGATCGGCGAGATTCGCGACCTGGAAACCGCAGAAATGGCGATTCAGGCGGCATTGACCGGTCACTTGGTGCTGTCGACGCTGCACACCAACGACGCGCCCAGCGCCATCAGCCGTCTGCTGGAGCTGGGCGTGCCGCATTACCTGCTCAAGGCGACGATCCTCGGCGTGATGGCCCAGCGTCTGGTGCGTACGCTGTGCCCGCATTGCAAGGCGCCGATCGAAATGGATGAAGTGGACTGGCAGACCCTGACGCGGCCGTGGCAGGCGCCAGTGCCAACCGGCGCGCACCGGGCGGTGGGTTGCGCGGAGTGCCGCGACACGGGTTATCGCGGGCGTGCGGGGGTGTACGAGATCATGCTGATGTCGGACGCCGTGAAGTCGCTGATCACGGCGGACCTGGACCTGACGGCGTTGCGTCGCCAGGGCTTCAAGGACGGCATGCGCAGCCTGCGGCTGTCCGGCGCGCAAAAAGTCGCAGCGGGGCTGACGACGGTTGAAGAGGTGCTGCGCGTGACACCGCAGAGCGACCAGCGCTAGGCCCGCCGACTGTAGGAGCGCGCTTGCCCGCGAAAACGTCAGATGACTCATCACCGAGTTAACGGACACACCGCAATCGCTGTAGGAGCCGGCTTGCTGGCGAATGAGGCGTGTCAGTCGATGCATTCGTAGCTGACGTAACGCCGTCGCCAGCAAGCCGGCTCCTACGGAATTTGGGTGGGTCAATTTACCTTTGTGTTAGACGATCTGACGCCTTCGCGGGCAAGCGCGCTCCTACAGGTTTTACGCGCCGGCAATCACCGATCACACCTTCATCAACGCCGTGCTTTCACTGGTCCGGCACCCCGAAATCCAGCACGACTTTCATCGCCTGCTGCTTGTCTCCCGCCAACTCGAACGCCTGCACCGCGTCCTGAAACTCGAGGGTGTGGGAGATCACCGGCGTCACGTCGATCACCTTGCGATTGAGCAAGTCCACCGCCTGGGCGAATTCGGGGTGGAAGCGAAAGGTGCCGCGCAGGTCGATTTCCTTGCCCACCACCAGATTCAGCGGAATCGCCACATCGCCACCGAGGCCGACCGTCACCACAATTCCGCGCGGGCGCAGGCAGGTCAGGCCATCGCGCAAGGCTTGCGCGCTGCCGGAGGCCTCGAACATCACGTCGAAATAACCCTTGTCGGCGGTATAGCGCGCCAGTGCTTCGGGCTCGTCGCGCAGATTGTGGGTTTCGCTGGCGCCCATGCGGCGCGCGCAGGCCAGCGCGCTGTCGCTCAGGTCTGCGGCAATAATCTGCAACGCACCCGCCGCGCGCAGGCTGCCGATCAACAGGTTGCCAATCGGGCCGCAGCCGGTCACCAGCACACGCTTGCCGAACACGCCGCCGGCGCGCTGGATCGCATGAAGCCCGACCGACAGGGGCTCGGCCAGTGCGCCCTCAGCCAGCGTCGTGGTCGGCGCCAACACATGGGCCTGGCTTGAGTCGATCACCAGATGCTCGCGGAACGCGCCCTGAATGTGCGGAAACGGCATCGCGCTGCCGTAAAAACGCATGTACAGGCAATGGTTGGGCAGGCCTTCGTGACAGTACTTGCAGTCACCGCATGGCCGTGACGGCGATACAGAAATCCGCTGTCCGACGCTGAAAGCGCTCTGCGCGTCGCCGACTTCATCGATGACCGCCGAGATTTCATGGCCGAGGACCATCGGCTCTTTCAGCCGAACGGCACCGAAGCCGCCGTGCTGGTAGTAGTGAAGATCCGAGCCGCAGATCCCGCCGCGAGCAACGCGTACGCGCAACTGGCCGGCAGACAACGGCAACGCTTCGTTGCCGGGCTCGACACGCAGGTCTTTCGCGGCATGGCAGACAATCGCTTGCATGATCATTCTCCGGATTACAGCGATGCCGTGATGGCACCGTCGACGTACAGGATGTGGCCGTTGACGAAACTGGCCGCGTCCGAGGCCAAAAACACCGCCGCGCCCGCCAGCTCCGACACTTCGCCCCAACGACGGCTCGGCGTGCGTTGCACCAGCCAGTCGCTGAATTCGGTGTTGGCCACCAGCGCAGCGTTCAGCTCGGTCTTGAAGTAGCCCGGCCCGATGCCGTTGACGTTGAGACCGAACGGGCCCCAGTCGATCGCCATGCCCTTGGTCAGCATCTTCAGCGCGCCCTTGCTTGCCGTGTACGGCGCGATACCCGGGCGCCCCAGCTCGCTCTGCACTGAACAGATATTGATGATGTGCCCGCGTCCACGGGGGATCATGCACCGCGCGACGGCCTGACCGACAAAGAACGCGCTGTCCAGGTTCGTGCGCATCAGCTCGTGCCAGTCAGCCTCGGCGAACTCCGCCAGCGGCCCACGGCGTTGTATGCCGGCGTTGTTAACGAGGATTTCCAACGGTCCGACGCGCTCTTCGATTTCCTTAACCGCAGCGGCGACCGCTGCGCTGTCCGTCACATCAAAACGCTGGGTGTGAACCGCATGCCCCTCGGCCGTCAGCGCCTGGGCGGCCGATTGCAGCGTCTCGGCACTGCGGCCATTGAGCACGACCGTGGCTCCCGCTTCGGCCAAGCCCCGGGCAATTGCCAGACCAATGCCTGCGCTGGAGCCGGTAATCAGCGCCACCCTGCCGTCGAGACGAAAACTTTCCAGAACAGCCATAAAGCCCTCCTATTGTTTTTGTGGCTAGAGTCTTGATTGGCTGCGCCAGCTCGTCCTCCTGTCAGATACGGAAGGTTCGCTGCGCAGATTGCAGTCACCTTACTCTGCCCGATCGACTTCTCACCGTCATCAACAGCGACTCGGTGAACGTTGATGAACTCTCAGTCCGGGACGACTTTGCAGGTCGAGGTGATATGACGCCCTGCCCATGGGGAACTAGAACGGAAGATGGCGTATCAAATCGTTTCAGAACAAACCAACATCGGAGTACCCATCATGCGTCTTAAACTTGCTGTAGCCACGTTAGCTTTGCTTTCCCTGCCGGTCGGTTCAGCAATGGCCGACGGTTTTCTGCGGGATGTGCTTTCGTCTGGTGCTACTACCGGTTCCACCTACCTCACCTTCCGTCACCACAAGCTGATCGTTGCCGCACAAGACGACGCTGGCAGCTTCGTGGCGAGCAATGGCGAAATCCGTGGCCCATACCTGGAAGCAGCCATGGATCAAGTGCGCAAAGACAATCCCGCCCTGAAGGCATCGGACATGGACTTGGCAAACGCCATCCTGGCTAAGAATCTGGTTGCCGAGCAATAAGTTGGACCTGTTGTGACGAGTCGGCGGCATAACGCCGATCCCGCTCCCACAAAAAAGCCGCTCATCCGAGCGGCTTTTTTATGTCTGACTGATCGGGTTATTCGCCGATCAGCGCCTTGTAGCCGGCTGCGTCGAGCAGCTTGCCCAGGTCAGCGGCATTGGCAGGCTTGACCTTGAAGATCCACGAATCGTAAGGCGAGTTGTTCAATGCCTCTGGCTCACCGGCCAGCGTCTCGTTGACTTCGACGACTTCGCCCGCCACGGGCGAGTAGATGTCTGAAGCAGCTTTTACCGACTCAACGACGCCGGCCTGATCGCCAGGGGCCGCGAAAACCTTACCCACCTCAGGCAGCTCGACGAACACGACGTCACCCAGCGCTTCCTGCGCATGATCAGAGATACCTACAACGATCAGATCACCCTCTTGCTTCGCCCACTCGTGGCTCTCGGCAAAACGCAGGTCGGCGGGAATAGTGCTCATGTTCTTATCCTCTCTACTTCATCAGGTCAGCGGAAAAACCCGCCAGGGATGGCTTTCAAATCAAGGTTATATCAGGGCCTTGCCGTGACGCACGAATGCGGGTCGAACCACTCGGACCGGGTACCACTTGCCCCGGATTTCCACCTCGGCACGGTCAGCGGTGGCCATCGGCACTCGCGCCAGCGCGATCGACTTGCTTAGCGTAGGAGAGAAACTACCACTGGTGATCTCTCCTTCGCCAACTTCCGCTATTCGGACGACCTGATGAGCGCGTAAAACGCCGCGTTCTTCGAGGACCAGTCCTACAAGCCTTGAGGAGATGCCTCGCTTTCTCTCCGCTTCGAGTGCAGAGCGCCCGATGAACTCGCGCTCTTCAGGCATCCAGGCCACCGTCCAGGCCATGTTGGAAACCAGCGGCGAGACCTGTTCGTCGATTTCCTGTCCGTACAGGTTCATGCCCGCTTCCAGGCGCAGCGTATCGCGGGCCCCCAGTCCAATCGGGGAAATGCCGGCGCCGACCATGTCGTTGAAGAAACTGCAGGCTTCGGTGGCCGGCAGGATGATCTCCAGGCCGTCTTCACCGGTATAGCCCGTGCGGGCGATGAACCAGTCGCCTTCCTGCTGGCCTTCGAAGGGTCTGAGGGTGTGGATAAGCGCGGTGCGTTCCTGATTGACCAGTTCGCCGATCTTCTGCCGGGCGTTCGGCCCCTGAATGGCAAGCATGGCCAGCTCCGAGCGGTGCTTGACGCGCACGTCGTAGCCGGCAAGGTTGGCGTTCATCCAGGCCAGGTCCTTGTCGCCGGTGGCTGCGTTGACCACCAGTCGATAACCTTCGTCGGTCTGGTAGACGATCATGTCGTCGACGATGCCGCCATGGGTGTCGAGCATCGCGCTGTAAAGCGCCTGCCCGGTCTGTTGCAACCTACCGACGTCGTTGGCCAGCAGATGCTGCAGCCAGGGCTTGGCCTGACTGCCGGATACGTCGAGCACATGCATGTGCGACACGTCGAAAATTCCGCAGTCCCGGCGCACCTGATGGTGCTCCTCGACCTGGGAGCCGTAGTGCAAGGGCATGTCCCAACCACCAAAATCGACCAGCTTCGCGCCGAGCGCGAGGTGCAGGTCAAAGAGGGGCGTACGCTGTCCCATGGGTTTCTCCTTCCGGGCGTGGCGAAGACGCAGTCACTGGCAATCCCGCAAATCCCCCGTGAATTGGGGTCTGAAACCTTTGCTAATTTGCGGAATTGTCTGACAGACCGAGTCGATTGCGGCGCATTGTAGCCGCAAGGTTAGGACCCCGCACCTAACCAATCGGCTTGGCCGAACGTCTGATCAAACCGATGACCGGGAGCAGCCCGACCAGCACCAGGGTCAGCGCAGGCAAAGCCGCACGCGCCCACTCACCTTCGCTGGTCATTTCGAAGATGCGCACGGCCAGCGTGTCCCAGCCAAACGGGCGCATGAGCAGCGTGGCGGGCATTTCCTTGAGCACATCGACGAAGACCAGCAGTGCAGCGCTCAACGTACCCGGTACGAGCAGCGGCAGATAAATCCTGAAAAACAATCGTGGTCCGCTGACACCCAGACTGCGTGCGGCTTCGGGCAATGACGGGCGAATGCGCGACAGGCTGTTCTCGAGCGGCCCGTATGCGACCGCGATGAAGCGCACCAGATAAGCAAGCACGAGAGCCCCCAGGCTTCCCAGCAGCAACGGCCTGCCAGCGCCACCCAGCCAGCTGGATATCGGCACAACCAGTTCCCGATCCAGGTAACTGAACGCCAACATGATCGACACCGCCAGCACAGAGCCGGGCAGCGCGTAGCCGATGTTGGCGACGCTGACGCCTGAGCGTATGGCGCGGGTGGGGGCGAGACGCCGGGCAAAGACGAGGATCATCGCGACGCACACCGTGACCAGCGCTGCGATGCCGCCCAGATACAGCGTGTGCAGGATTAGCCCGGCGTAGCGCTCGTCGAGGTCGAAGCGCCCGCGCTGCCAGACCCAGACAATCAACTGCAGCAGCGGCACCACGAACGCGCAGGCGAACACCAGTCCACACCATGAGCTGGCGGCGGCGGCTTTCATGCCGCGCAGGTGATACAGCGCCTTGACCCTCGGGCGCTCGTTGCTCGGCCGGCTCGCCCCCCGTGCGCGATGCTCGCCGTACAGCAGGACCATGACGGCCAGCAGCAGCAGGCTCGCCAGTTGCGCGGCGCTCGACAGGCTGAAGAAGCCGTACCAGGTTTTGTAGATCGCGGTGGTGAAGGTGTCGAAGTTGAACACCGACACCGCGCCGAAATCCGCCAGGGTTTCCATCAACGCCAACGCGACACCGGCACCGATCGCCGGCCTCGCCATGGGCAATGCCACGCGCCAGAACGCTTGCCACGGCGACTGCCCCAAAATGCGCGCCGCCTCCATCAGGCCTTTGCCCTGCGCCAGAAATGCCGTACGCGCCAACAAATACACGTAGGGATAAAACACCAGCACCAGCACGATAATCACACCGCCGGTGGAACGCACCCGAGGCAGACGCAGGCCGGAACCGAACCACTCGCGCAACAGCGTCTGCACCGGGCCTGCAAAGTCCAGCAAACCCACAAACACGAACGCGAGCACATACGCCGGAATAGCAAACGGCAGCATCAGTGCCCAGTCAAGCCAGCGCCGCCCCGGAAACTCACACAACGCCGTCAGCCACGCCAGACTCACGCCCAGCAGCGTAACGCCCAGCCCTACGCCAATCACCAGCGTCAGGGTGTTGCCCAGCAGCCGTGGCATCTGGGTTGCCCAGAGGTGCGACCAGATCTGTTGATCAATGGTCTGCCAAGAGAACAGCAGCACGCTTAACGGCAGCAGCACCAGCGCGGCAATGGTGAAAACCAGGGGATACCAGCGACGCTGGGGGGAGTGGGCCAAAAGGGTTACTCATGGAGAGTTGCAGATTGACGAAGCCCGCGATCATTCGGGGGCCTTGGTCGAAAGATCAGTTCCAGCCTGCGCGGTCCATCATGCGAATCGCCTCGGCCTGCCGCCGACCGGCTACTTCCACCGGGATCGTGTCCGCCTTGAACGCGCCCCAGCTCGCCACCTCTTCAGATGGTGCGACTTTCGGGTTGGCCGGAAACTCCTGATTGGTGCCGGCGAATATCGTCTGGGCTTCGGGGCCCGTCATCCATTCCACCAGTGCTTTGGCCGCGTCGGGGTGAGGTGCGTATTTGGTCAAGCCAATGCCGGAAAGATTGACGTGCACGCCACGGTCCGACTGATTGGGCCAGAACAGGCGCACGGCGAGAGCCGGATTGTCCTTGTGCAAGCGACCGTAGTAGTAGGTATTGACGATGCCGACGTCGCATTGGCCGGCATTGATGGCTTCCAGCACCGCGATGTCATCGGAAAACACGTCAGTCGACAGGTTGTTGACCCAGCCCTTGAGGATCTTCTCCGACGCCTCGGCGCCGTGGGTTTCGATCAGCGTGGCGGTCAGGGACTGGTTGTAGACCTTTTTGGCGGTACGCAGGCACAGACGCCCTTCCCACTGTTTGTCGGCCAGCGCTTCGTAGGTGGTGAGTTCTTCAGGTTTGACGCGGTCGGTGGAGTAGGCAATGGTCCGCGCGCGCAGGCTCAGGCCGGTCCAGCTGTGGGTGGAAGAACGGTATTGCGAGGGAATGTTGGCATCGATGACCGGCGAGGTGAACGGCTGCAAGATACCCATCTGCTCAGCTTGCCAGAGGTTGCCTGCGTCGACGGTGAGCAGCAGGTCAGCCGTTGCGTTCTGACCCTCGGCCTTGATGCGCTGCATCAGCGGCGCTTCCTTATCGGTGATGAACTTGACCTTCACGCCGGTCTTGGCGGTGTAGGCATCGAACACCGGTTTGATCAGCTCATCGATTCGGGAGGAATACACCACCACTTCGTCTGCGGCCTGGGCGGTGCTGCCGAGCACGGTTAATGCCAGGGCAGCCAAAAGACGCTTGCTCGCCTGCATGCAGGTTCTCCTGATTCGAGAGAGGGGAAAAACGAGGCGAAATGGTAGTGAATCGCATCTGCCATCTCAACCGAAGTCAGGATTGAGCCGTTACTGGATGTTGCGGGGTCTTAGTGTTGAAGATCTGAATGGAGAATGCAGACACTGTAGGAGCGCGCTTGCCCGCGAAAAATGCTCCAGACGCTGAAGAGGTGGTGAATGTACCGGCCTCTTCGCGGGCAAGCGCGCTCCTACACAAACGCTGTGCCGTCAGAGCTTTGCCAGCGCCGGGAGATCTCCAGTCAGCCCCAAAGCCTGGCGCACGAACAACGCCTTGGCTTCTGCCGAATGATCGACCATCTTCAGCCCGGCGTTGCGCAACAGGCGAACCGGCAGTGCGTCGGCCTGGAACAGGCGCTCGAAGCCCTCCATCGCCGCCATCAACGCCAGGTTATGCGGCATGCGCCGACGCTCGTAACGGCTCAACACACGCTCATCAGCCAGACGCTCCCCGCGCTCGACCGCACCGCGTAGCACTTCGGCCAGCACCGCTGCGTCGAGAAAGCCCAGGTTGACGCCCTGCCCCGCCAACGGATGGATGGTGTGCGCGGCATCGCCGATCAGCGCAAGGCCCGGCGCCACATAGCGCTTGGCATGGCGTTGACGCAGCGGGACGCAAACACGCGAATCAGCCGAAATCACCTTCCCGAGATAGCCTTCGAAGGCATTCTCCAGCTCACGGCAGAAACGTTCGTCGTCGAGCTTCATCAAACGCTCGGATTGCTCCGGGGTCACGGACCAGACGATGGAACACCAATGCTCACCCTCTCGATCCAGCGGCAAAAAAGCCAACGGGCCGTCGTCAGTGAAGCGCTGCCACGCGGTTTTACGGTGGGAGTCCGCCGTGCGCACGCTCGTCACAATGGCGTGATGCAGGTAGTCCCACTCCCGCGTCGCAGTGCCGGTCATGCGCCGCACGGTCGAGTTGGCGCCATCGGCCGCGACCACCAGCGGCGCGCGCAACGTGCGGCCATCGGAGAGGGTCAGAAGCCAGTCATCGCCGGAGTGACGCATCTGCTCCAGACGCGCGTCGGCCAACAAACCGATTTCGCTGCCATGCAGACGTTCGACCAACGCATCCTGCACGACGCGATTTTCGACGATGTGCCCAAGCACTTCGGCGTGAACACTGGAAGCAGAGAAGTGCACCTTGCCCGTGCCGCTGCCATCCCACACGTGCATGTCGCTGTAGGGGCTGACGCGCCGCGCAACGATGCCCTCCCAGACGCCAAGCCGCTCGAGAATGCGCTGACTGGCGATGGACAGCGCGCTGACCCGTGCCTCGAATGGCGCGTCGGCCACGAACGGCTTGACCGTCAGCGGCCCGCCGTCTACCACGAGGATATTCAGCCCACTGTCTCGCAGCGCCAGCGCAAGCGCGCTTCCCACCATTCCGGCCCCGACAATCAGCAGATCTGCGCGCGTTTCCATGCTTTAAATCGTTCTCGGTTGTGGCAAAGGCCACGAATGAATGGAGTGTTCAGACATCGCTTCGCGTCCCCAGCCCCATGGCCTGACGGGCGAACCAGCTCTTGGCTGAAGGCAACAGATCCAGGCCCATGAGGCCCAGATTACGGCCCGCCGTCACAAGGGACTGCTGACTGCTGAACAGCCGGGTGGCTTGATCGGAAAAGCCGACGGTCAGTTTTTGATCAACCCGCTGGCGCTCGCGATAGGCCTGCAACGTCGACAGCTCGCCCAACGGCGCGTCACTGGCGAGCAGCGCTTCGGCCAAAGACGCAGCATCGCGCAGCGACAGATTGAAGCCCTGCCCCGCAATCGGATGAAGACTATGGGCGGCGTTGCCGAGCACCACCAGATGGGAGCGGATCTGCTCTTCGGCCTCGATCAGTGCCAGCGGATAGCTATGGCGCGCACCCACTTGCTTCAGCGCGCCCAGCCGGTAGCCGAAGACGCCCTGCAGTTCTTCCAGGAAGCTTCGATCGTCCAGCGCCATCAGGCGTTGAACGTCATTGCCGGTACGCGTCCAAACCAGCGCGCAGCGGTTGTCCGGAAGCGGCAACAACGCCATGGGGCCATTTTCGGTAAATCGCTCGAAAGCCTGACCAGCGTGAGCAGCGCCCGGTGTGATGTTGGCGATCAGCGCGCTTTGATCGTACGGCGTGTGTCGCACGGCAATGCCCAACTGCTCGCGCAGGCTGGAACGGCCGCCGTCGGCCAGCACCGCCAGGTCGCACGTGAGCTGAGTTTCATCGTTGAGCGTCAGTTGGTAGCCGTCGGGCAGTGCCTGCATGTGCGTGACTTCGGCCGGCACACGCCAACTGATGACGTCCTTGTCCAGGGCCTGCCACAGGCATTGGCCCAGCCAGGCGTTTTCAACCACGTAGCCCAGCGCCGGAACGCCTTCCTCCATCGAAGACAGATGCGCAGCGCCGAACCGGCCTTTGTCGGAAACGTGAATGTTGAGGATTGGCTCGGCGCGGCGGCTAATCTGCTGCCACAGTCCCAGGCGCTCGTAAATCTGCCGCGCGCCGAACGACAGCGCTGAAGAGCGAGCGTCGTAGCTGGGCTGATAGGTGTCGCCGGGCGCAAACGGCTCGATCAGGACGATTTTCCAGCCTCGCGCTTTTGCCCCGGCTTGCAGGGCGAGCGCCAGGCTTGCGCCCACCAGTCCGCCACCGACGATGGCCAGATTAAAGCGGCTCATGCGGCTTGGGTTCGTGCAGCGGCCATCAAGGCCTCGATATCGGCCACGGTCTTTGGCACATCGCCCGTCAGGATTTCACAGCCTTTTTTGGTCACCACGACGTCATCCTCGATTCGCACGCCAATTCCGCGCCATTTTTTGGCGACGGTCTGATTGTCCGGGGACACATAAATGCCGGGCTCGACCGTCAGCGCCATCCCGGCTTCCAGCACACGCCACTCGCCACCGACCTTGTATTCGCCGACGTCGTGCACGTCCATGCCCAGCCAGTGTCCGGCGCGGTGCATGTAGAAAGCTTTGTACGCTTCGGCGGCAATCAGTTCATCCACCGCGCCTCGCAGCAGCCCGAGTTCTACCAAGCCTTCGGTGATGACCCGAACCGTCGCCTCATGGGCCTGGTTCCAGTGATTGCCGGGTTTGATCGCCGCAAACGCCGCTTCCTGGGATCGGAGCACCACTTCGTAAATCGCTTTTTGTTCAGGGGAGAACTTGCCATTCACCGGAAACGTGCGGGTGATATCGCTGGCGTAACAGTCGATCTCGCAACCGGCGTCTATCAGCACCAGGTCACCGTCTTTGAGCGGGGCATCGTTCTCCTGATAATGCAGGATGCAGGCGTTGCGCCCCGAAGCGACGATGGAGCCATAGGCGGGCATCTTCGCGCCGCCCTTGCGGAATTCGTAATCCAGCTCCGCTTCCAGGCTGAACTCGTAGAGCCCGGCGCGACTGGCCTGCATCGCCCGCACGTGCGCTCGGGCCGAGATCTGCGCGGCCTCACGCATCACCTTCACTTCGGCCGCCGATTTATACAGGCGCATGTCGTGAAGCAGGTGATCGAGCGCAACGAATTCTTTCGGCGGCTGCGCTCCCAGATGCGCTTTGGAGCGGATGACGTTGATCCACTCCATCACATGGCGGTCGAATTCAGGATTGCTGCCCATGGACGAATACACCCGATCGCGACCCTCGATGAGGCCGGGCAGGATGTCGTCGATGTCGGTGATCGGGAAGGCATCGTCGGCGCCGTACTCGCGCATCGCGCCGTCCTGGCCCGCGCGCAGGCCGTCCCACAACTCGCGCTCGGGATTGCGCTCGCGACAGAAAAGGACGTACTCGCCGTACTCGCGGCCTGGGATCAGCACGATCACCGCCTCGGGTTCGGGGAAGCCACTCAGGTACTGAAAGTCGCTGTCCTGGCGGTACACATGCTCAACGTCCCGATTTCGAATGGCCACAGCCGCCGCCGGCAGAATGGCGATGCTGTTGGGCTCCATCTGCTCCATCAACGCCTTGCGGCGGCGGGCATACTCGGCTTTCGGGATATGAATCATGGGCAAGTGCGATTCTCCGTGAGGGTCGCTTCGGCCAGCGCCGCGCAAAGGAGGCATGGCCGAAGCAGCAGTGACGCGATGTCAGTGCAAAGACGGCTTGGCGTCGTCTTCGGCGTCGGTTTTCTGGTTGAACTCGGTGAACAGCAGCAACGGCGCAACGCGCAGGTACTCCATGACTTCCATGTAGTCGCTCTCGCCGTCTTCGGACTCGTCCAGCGCATCATGAACCTGAGCGATGGCGGCCAAGTCTTGCAGCACGTCCCTGGCATCACCGCTCAGTGACTGACCACCCACTCGGGCAAAGCCGCTGAGGAAACCTTGGCACCACTGGGCCATGGCGGCGGTGCGGGCAGCCAGAGGCTCGTCATCGCCGGGCAACAGCAACACGACGGTCATGTCGTCGCCGGTCAGTTCGCTTTTGACCATTGCCTGCAAGCCGATCAGGGCTTGGCGCACTTTGTCGTCAGGCTCTGTTTCCAGCAGCAGGTGGGCGTCGGCCAGCCACTCATCTGCATCGAAGCCTGCGCCGGCGCAACTGCGGCCCAGCAAGAGGCCGTGCAATTCGGCAGGAGATACATGATGACCACTGCTGGCGAGCAGGGTGGCGAAGCCGTTGTACGGGGAATTCTGAATAGGCATGGGCAACTAGGCGCCAGGCGGCGCAATGTCTAGAATGGAGGCCTTGTATCGTAGCACCGGCAGACGGGCCCAAGCTATCAGGCGATGCCCGGGGCGAATCCAGACGCCAGCGCCTGCACCACTCATCTGAAAGTATTCAGTGGAAAACAATGGAAGACAACGACCTGCAAGCGCTGATGGCTCGACTGGAGTTATTGATCAATCGTGTCGAGCAACTAAAAAGTCAAAACGGACTCCTATTAGCTCAGGAAAAATCCTGGCGCGAGGAACGCGCTCAACTCATTGAAAAAAACGAAATCGCCCGGCAAAAGGTCGAGTCCATGATTTCGCGCCTCAAGGCCCTGGAGCAAGACTCATGAGTAATGGCAACAGCATCACCGTGCAAATCCTCGACAAAGAATATTCGATCATCTGCCCGCAAGAGGAGCGCACCAATCTGGTCAGCGCCGCGCGTTATCTGGACGGCAAAATGCGCGAGATCCGCAGCAGCGGCAAAGTCATCGGCGCCGACCGTATTGCGGTGATGGCCGCACTGAACATTACCCATGACCTTCTGCACAAACAGGAACTGCCACCCGCAAAGGCCCAGGTCAATGGTGCCAACAGCGAGCAGGTTCGCGATTTGCTGGACCGTGTAGACCTGGTCCTTGCCACGGATTCGGATAAAGCACAAGGCTGATTGTTCGGACATGATTGGGTATACTTGCGACCGCTCCCTGGAGTGCTTGCCAGTCGGTCATGTCCCTGAGCCGATACGCACAACCACGGGGGTTGCACGTTGGGGTTGGTGTGCATGTCCGCTCGACGGAAAGCCTTAAAACCTCCTGCAATCTCCACCTTGAACTTTCGGGTTCAAGGGCTACACCGACAGCGGTTCGTCGGGGAGTCTCGAACCTTCTACCCATCGCCAGGCGTCCCGTCTGGCGGTGGGCATCGTGAATCTGCCTGATTACACGACATCACTTTTCAAAGCCTCACGGACCCGCCAGCATGACCTCATCCGGCGCCGCTCCCCTCCCAGATCCTTCAACCCTCTCTCGACAACAGTTGCGTCGGCTGCTTCGCCATAATCGTCGCGCGCTCAGCCCGGCAGAACAGCGACAGGCGGCGCAGGGCTTGTACCGTCAACTTGCGCAAAACCCACTCTTTCGCCGCGCCAGACACGTTTCTCTTTACCTTCCGATGGACGGTGAAATCGATCCGAGCCTGCTCCTTCGTGCCGCTCAAAAACGCGGCAAGACCACTTACCTGCCGGTGCTCAGCGCCTGGCCGCGAACGAAAATGGTATTTCAGCGCGTGCTCCCCGGGGAAAAGTTCAGGCCGAACCGGTTCCGCATCCCGGAGCCACGTATCAATGCCAGGCGACAACGCAAGATCTGGACGCTGGACCTGGTGCTGATGCCGCTCGTGGGATTCGATCCGCAAGGGGGGCGTCTCGGCATGGGTGGCGGCTTTTACGACCGCAGCCTGGCTTATCTCGCGCGTCGTAAAACCTGGCGCAAGCCGGTGCTGCTGGGACTGGCCCACGAGTGTCAGAAAGTCGGGAAACTGGCGGTCGCCAGTTGGGATGTTCCGTTGGCAGGAACAGTGACGGATAAGCGTTGGTATATGGCGGGCTGAATCGTCAGCAGTGCGCGCTTGTGCAAGAAAAGCGCGCTGCAAAAAAGCGCTTTAGCGGCGGAGCTGTGACGGTTGTTGCTGAGTGATTTCAACCGGCGCGTCTGCCTTGGCAGCCCACAGACTTTGCGCGTAACCGGTGGTGACGATTCCCAAGCCGAACAAAATTGCCAATATCCACAGTACATCCGGCTTGCGTCGCATTCATCGTCCCCTTTGTAACGAATCAGAATCTGAAATCGGTAGCGTTTAAACAAGGCTGCCAAGTCGTGCAGCCCTTAAAATGCCGGCATTCTGCGGCAACGTGACGCAACACGCAAATACTGACGCCAGCCGACTGTCGGTTTGTCATCAAAGCGTAGGACAACTTTCCCAAGACTTGTTCAGGAGCCTTATAAATGGCCTATTGGCTGATGAAATCCGAGCCCGATGAGCTCTCGATCAGCGGGCTGAAAAAGCTCGGGCAGACACGCTGGGACGGTGTCCGCAACTACCAGGCCCGCAACTTTCTGCGGGCGATGGCCGTGGGCGATCAGTTCTTTTTCTACCATTCCAGCTGCCCCGAGCCCGGGATTGCCGGCATCGGAAAAATCGTCAAGGCCGCATATCCCGATCCCACGGCGCTGGACGAAAAAAGCCACTACTTCGACGCCAAAGCCACCGAGGAGAAAAATCCCTGGAGCGCGCTTGATGTGGGGTTCGTGGAAGCGTTTCCGAACGTGCTGGGGCTGGGGTTTCTGAAGCAACAACCCGCGCTGGAGCAGATGCCTCTGGTGCAGAAAGGCAGCCGCTTGTCCGTCATGCCGATGACGGACGAAGAATGGGCCGCCGTACTGGGCCTGCGCTGAGTTCAGAATGAAGCGTGTTACTGGGCGATAAAGTTGTTGAACAGCAGATCATCAACCACGGGCTTGCCGGTCTCCTGGGTCAGCACTTGCTGGGTCTGCTTCAGGGCTTCCTGACGCAACTTCTCTTTGGCATCGACGTTACCCATGCTGTCGACTGTTTGCTGAGTGAACAATGCCACCAGTTGGTTGCGAATCAGCGGCTCGTTCTGCTTCACCAGTTTCTGCGCTTCAGCGCCGGTCACGCGCAAGGCGACGTCAGCCTTATAGACGTGCAGTTTCGGGCTGCCGTCCAGTGAGTAGTTGCCCACGAAGGGTGGCGTCAACGCCACGTAGGAAACCTTGTTCGGATCTTCTTTCTCGCCGCCCTCTTCGGCCAGCGCTACAACAGGCATCGACAATGCCATCAACATCACAATCCACGCTTTCACAGTCCGCTCCTCAATCCGCTTTGCCGCATAGCTTACTTCAGCTTATGCACACCTATCAGGCCGGGGCATGCTCATTGACCCCACAACCTCGCTACCTGTACTTATCGGCCACCCCCGAAAAAGGAATAGCCCTCGATGAAAGCCGTGCTTTGTAAAGCCTTCGGTCCCGCTGCAGATCTGGTGCTGGAGGACATTCCAGGCCCGGAGCCGAAGAAGAACGAGATTCTTCTGGACGTGCACGCTGCCGGGGTCAACTTCCCGGACACGCTGATCATCGAAGGAAAATACCAGTTCAAGCCGCCTTTCCCGTTCTCGCCCGGAGGTGAAGCCTCGGGCGTCGTGACGGCTGTCGGTGAAAAGGTCAGCCATGTTCGTGTCGGCGACAGGGTGATGGCGCTGACCGGCTGGGGCAGTTTCGCTGAACAGATCGCCGTGGCCGGTTACAACGTCCTGCCCATTCCCGAAGCGATGGACTTCACCACCGCCGCCGCATTCAGCATGACCTACGGCACGTCCATGCACGCCCTCACCCAGCGCGCCAATCTAAAAACCGGCGAAACGCTCCTCGTCCTCGGCGCTTCCGGGGGCGTCGGCCTCGCCGCGGTTGAAATCGGCAAAGCCATGGGCGCTCGCGTGATTGCCGCCGCCAGCAGCGCAGAGAAGCTTGAGGTCGCCAAAAAAGCAGGCGCCGACGAGTTGATCAACTACAGCGAAAGCAATCTGAAGGATGAAATCAAACGCCTCACCCATGGCAATGGCGTCGATGTGATCTATGACCCTGTGGGCGGTGACCTTTTTGATCAGGCTGTTCGCGGCATCGCCTGGAACGGGCGATTGCTGGTCGTCGGCTTCGCCAGTGGTCGCATTCCCGACTTGCCGGTCAATCTCGCGCTATTGAAAGGTGCCTCGGTTGTGGGTGTGTTCTGGGGCTCATTTGCCCAGCGCCAGCCCCAAGACAACGCGGCGAATTTCCAGCAACTGTTCACCTGGTTCAGCGAGGGCAGGCTGAAGCCACTGGTGTCGAAGGTTTACCCGCTGGAGCAAGCGGCGGAAGCCATTGAATCGTTGGCGCAGCGTAAAGCGGTGGGCAAGGTGGTGGTGAGCGTCAGGTAACGAGGATCGGGATCTACCCCGCTCTGAAGAAACGGAGCTCACCCTGCGGAGTTCTCTGTACGCGCTCACAGCATCATCCTCACTTGATCAGGCAACACGTCCTTGTAACGCAGTTCCGGATTCGCCCGGCATCGCTGAATGACCTCCGGAACTGCATCTGCCATCTCATCCCCCAGGGCAAACCTTTGCTGGTCGGACAGCTTTCTGTAAGTCGCCACCCTCGCCAGCACGCTGTAGGTGTGCCGGAACACGCTCATCTCCACCTGTTCAAGATCAGAGGAGTTCTGCTGGAAGTCGTCGAAGCGCTTGTTGAATTTCGCGCAGGACAGGTGGCGCAGACTCCGATGCAGCCAAGGCACGTGAGCATTTCCTTCACGCGGGTGGACGAAGTAATGCTCCTGGCGCAGCGAGATAACTGCCGGACGCTGCTCACTGACGCCCCAGGGTTTTACGCGCCACGTTGGCACCACCTTTACGACGGCGAGGGAAAACAGAGGATGCGAGCTGTCCAGCACTTCAGGCTCGGAAACCCGTCCGTCATGGTGCGCCTTCAGGTCGTAGACGACCCACCCGGATATTCCCGATTTTGAAAGCGAATAAGGCCAGGCGGGCGCCCTGCGGTAATCAAACTCCACACTGCCGTCGTCCGCGCTCGCTGCGATACAAATCGCACACATCACGCATAGAACCCATCTGCTCATCACTGTCGTCACCCGCGCCCCTCCAGTCTGCCTTCTGCGTGGGTGCAAAAGACTGGCGCGCATTTTGTGCGCTGGCCTGCAGCGGCAATAGCTCATGACTTCCCAGGGAAGCGTAGGATCGGTCCCAAAAAATCAACACGTCATTAAACAACCCGCGACGGCACCTGATGTGTTCCGTATATTTCACGGCCGATACAGTCAGAGGGGAGAGGTTTGAGATTTGCTTGCGTTGTTCATTACTCATCTTCATCGTAAAGTCCTCTGCCCCGACATAACACCATTAGAAGCTAGCTCGATGATTCCTAAAATCTCTGTGGTTCTACCCACGTACAACGTGGAGGCCTATATCTCGGAAACGCTTAGCTCACTGTTCAACCAAACGGTCCCGCTTTTCGAAGTCATCATAATCAACGATGGTTCGACCGACGGAACACTTGCAGTGATCGAAGAGCAGTTCGGTCATCGTCCCGAGCTCTTAGTCGTGAGCCAGGAGAATCAAGGGGTCGGGGAGGCACGTCGCCGCGGCTTGGCAACGGCAACCGGCGACTACGTGTTTTTCTGCGATCCGGATGACGTAATTGGAGCGGGTTTGTTCGCAGAGTTTGCTACGAGATATGAGGCTGACTCGAACATTGAGTTGTTCTACTTTTCTAAACGCTCTTTCACCGAGGGTCCTGAAGGACGCGTCATCAATCGGCGCACCACCGCAGCAACACGTGAAGGCTGGTTCGAGTCAGGGGGTGCGCTGCTACAGGATTTAATCCTGTCCGAAAAATACCATGCTGCTATGTGGCAATATATTTTCCGTAGGTCTGTGTGTGATCGGTTCACCGTCGCGCTAGAGGGCAGAGCGCATGAAGATCATGCGTTCAGCATGTGTATATATCTCCACAGTCAAAGAGCTTACGCCGCATCGGCCGACTATTACTTTTATCGCGAACGCACCGGGTCTCTAACACAGAGTCGGAAAAATGCTGACTACGTAATGGCCAGTTACGCTGCCTATCTCAACACAATCACAGAACTCAAGAAACATGTGAGGTCTCTTGATCAGGGATCTGCAGTTGCGCTCAAATTCATGGAGCGCAATGTCAGTGCACTCATCAACAAATGCGTTAAACAACATGTGAAGCTGCCGCGCGGTCTCACGAAAAAAACCTGGAAAAACGCACACGACTGTAGAGTAGGCCTCCATTTCCGCCTTCCAATTTTGCTTCCTTACCCGCTGTATCTGATGCGCGTCGCTCGCGCCATCTTTAAGCGTTAGCTGCAAATCTGCAGGCACTACACAAATGACGCGCCCGCGAAACGCAAAATTTTCCATGGCACCTGTAAACACCCTGGCAGGTAAGCGGTACCCATAGCCTGGCTACGGACAGCCGGGCATGGGAGTGCGCACTTCGTCCGATGAGAAGCCTTCCTATTTTCTGTAACGAAAATGTAATATTCGGATTCGCATAACAAAAAAATAAATGGAGTGTCCCGATGTTTGCCTTTTTCCGTCCTGCCGCACATCAGGCTCCGCTGCCTGAGGAGCGTGTCGACTCCACCTACCGCCGCCTTCGCTGGCAGATTTTCGCCGGCATCTTCTTCGGTTACGCCGGCTACTATTTGCTGCGCAAGAATTTCTCGCTGGCCATGCCCTACCTGATCGATGAGGGATACACCCGTGGTCAACTGGGCCTCGCGATCTCGGCGATTGCCATTGCGTACGGACTGTCGAAATTCCTCATGGGGCTGGTGTCGGATCGCTCCAACCCGCGTTACTTCCTGCCATTCGGGCTGGTGATCTCAGCGCTGGTGATGTTCGTGTTCGGATTCGCACCCTGGGCGACATCCAGTGTGACAATCATGTTCATTCTGCTGTTCATCAATGGCTGGGCCCAGGGCATGGGCTGGCCGCCGAGCGGACGCACGATGGTGCACTGGTGGTCGCAGAAGGAACGTGGTGGCGTGGTGTCGGTCTGGAACGTGGCGCACAACGTCGGCGGCGGCTTGATCGGCCCGCTGTTCCTGCTCGGACTCGGCTGGACCAACGACTGGCACGCCGCGTTTTATGTGCCTGCGGCGGTTGCGCTGTTTGTCGCCCTGTTCGCGTTCGTCACCATGCGCGATACCCCGCAGTCTGTGGGCTTGCCGCCGGTGGAGGACTACAAGAACGACTACCCGGAAGGCTACGACGCGAGCCACGAAGAGGAATTCACCGCCAAAGAGATCTTCGTCAAATATGTCCTGCGCAACAAAATGCTCTGGTACATCGCGCTGGCCAACGTGTTCGTCTACCTGCTGCGCTACGGCGTGCTGGACTGGGCGCCGACGTACTTGAAAGAAGCCAAGCACTTCGACGTCGACAAGACGTCCTGGGCCTACTTCTTCTACGAGTGGGCGGGCATCCCGGGCACGCTGCTGTGCGGCTGGATGTCCGACAAAATCTTCCGTGGCAACCGTGGCCTGACCGGGATTGTGTTCATGGCAATGGTGACCGTTGCGACGCTGGTGTACTGGCTCAATCCGCCAGGCAATCCTACCGTCGACATGATTGCGCTGGTCTCCATCGGTTTCCTGATCTACGGCCCGGTGATGCTGGTCGGCTTGCAGGCGCTTGAGCTGGCGCCGAAGAAAGCTGCCGGCACCGCAGCGGGATTCACTGGCCTGTTCGGGTACCTCGGTGGCTCGGTCGCCGCCAGCGCGCTGATGGGTTACACGGTCGACCACTTCGGCTGGGACGGCGGCTTCGTGCTGCTGGTGTCCGCTTGCATCCTCGCGATGGCGTTCCTGGTGCCGACGCTGCGTCATACGCGGGTGGCGAGCCAGTCGCGAGAGGAGAAGGCTTAATTTCCGCTCTGTCCGGGACGGACGTAGGGGCGCGCTTGCCCGCGATTTCGATCTGTCTGAGATGAATTTGTCGACTGATACAACGCATTCGCGGGCAAGCGCGCTCCTACAGGTGAAGCGCTGAGGCGTGCCCATCAGGCAGAGCTAACGTAGGCAGGTCAGGCGGTTATATCGCCAACAACACCGGCCTGCAGCGCTTGAACCGCGCTTCCAGGCTCAGGTCCGGCATCGCATGGGTGCGCAGTGCTCGGATGGTTTGTTCGACGTATTCCCACGTAGTCCCGAATCGCCCGCTGGCATTGGCCAGCACCTGGGTGAGCACACTGTCGGGCAGGTTGCCGGCGTAACTGGGCAGATGCCGCTCCAGCACAAATCCCAGAGCCTGCACCTTGGTGCCGTCTTCAAGTCGGCAGTTGAGCCAGTGCGGGCGATAGGACGGGAACGGCATTTCCCTCTGCCACAACGCCAGCAAGGATTCGTCGATATTGTCTTCGGGCAATCGGTAGGCGAATCCGCTGCAGGAGCCGCCGCGATCCAGACCGAACACCAAACCTGGCTGCTCGGGCGTGCCACGGTGTTCGTGGGACCAGAGATAAAGACCGCGATGATAGCCGTGGACCCGACCGCGCTGACGCTCGACGGCGCTGCACTCGGGTCGCCAGATCAATGATCCGTACGCGAACAACCAGATCGGACCGCCCTGATGGCGGCTCATCGTGGCATGGATGGAGGCAAGCAACTGGTCGCGGCTCAGTTTCGGCCCAAGATCGATGACCGGCGGGTAGGACAAACCCAGGCCGTCATGGACGGCTTCCGCCAGAATATTGATTTGATTCCCCATCTGGTTCCCCCCACCGGCAAGGCTGACGCCGGTGCAACGCTGAACACTCATGAAACGGGTCTGGCAACAACGAATGAACAATCAGACGGCATCGCAGGCAGTGTGACGGTGTGACTCAGCCACCGGCGCATGGGTCACGCCGGAAAACCGATATCTGACAAACAGTCATGCAATACGCTGTCCACATCCGGCTCGGCGAGTGGCTGCGCTTCAGGGCCTCGGTGCATACGCGAAAACATCGGCACGCATCTGATGCGCATCCATGCCGGCCAGCACCAGCGCATCGAGGGTCGAATAGACCATTGCCGGTGAACCGCTGGCATAGACATAAAGCGACTTCAGATCGCTGAAGTCCTCGCAGACCGCCTCGTGCAGCATCCCGCAACGCCCTTCCCAACCGCATAGATCACTGACGATTTTGTGCAGGAAAAGATTAGGCAGCGTCTGCCATTCATCCCAATGCTTGAGCTGATAGAAATCTTCCGGACGGCGCATTCCCCAATACACGTGCACCGGATATGGAAAACCCTTGGAGCGGCAATGCTCGATCAGGCTCTGCATCTGCCCCATACCGGTGCCTGCCGCGATCAATACCAGCGGCCCGTCGGGCAACTCGCCCAAATGAGTGTCGCCGAACGGCAATTCGACCCGCGCCATACCCTCGCGCTGTAACTGTTTGATCAGATTTTGCGCACTGGCCTCGCGGGCAAGCACGTGGATCTCCAGTTCTCGTCCGTTCTCCGGGGCCGAGGCCATGGAAAACGCTGATTTTTCGCCGTCATCCCTGTGGATCATCAAGTACTGACCGGCGTGGTAACGCGGCGGTTTGCCCGCAGGCGCACGGAGCATCACGCGCCAGACATCGCCGCCGACCTCAACGCACTCACTGACCTGGCAGGCGAACGTGCGCACCGGCAACTCACCGAGCGCCAGCACACTGTCCCACAGCACAACGCAGTCTTGCTGCGGCACCGCCAGGCATGTGTAGATTTCGCCATGGCTGCGGATCTCTCCAGCCTGCTCGACGCTGCCTTCTACAAGCAGGGCGGAACAGATATGGCAATTGCCGTTGCGACAGCTTTGAGGGCATTCGTAGCCCAGACGCTGAGCGGCGTCGAGGATCCGCTCGCCTGCCAATGTCTCGATGACTGCGCCCGATGGCTGCAAGGTTACACGCATCAATCAATTCCCAGCTGAGTCCAGATTTCATCGATCCGGCGGGTCACCGCTTCGTCTTTGACGATGGCGCGACCCCATTCACGGGTGGTTTCGCCCGGCCACTTATGCGTAGCATCGAGCCCCATTTTCGAACCCAGACCGGAGACCGGCGAGGCGAAGTCGAGGTAGTCGATTGGCGTGTTGTCGATCATCACCGTGTCGCGCTTGGGGTCCATGCGCGTGGTGATCGCCCAGATGACGTCATTCCAGTCACGGGCATTGATGTCGTCGTCGGTGACGATAACGAACTTGGTGTACATGAACTGTCGCAAAAACGACCAGACGCCCAACATCACGCGCTTGGCATGGCCGGGATACTGCTTCTTGATCGTCACAACCGCCATGCGGTAAGAGCAACCCTCGGGCGGCAGGTAGAAGTCGACGATCTCGGGGAACTGCTTCTGCAGGATCGGCACGAACACTTCATTCAGCGCAACGCCCAGAATGGCGGGCTCGTCAGGCGGCCGGCCCGTGTAGGTGCTGTGGTAGATCGGCTTGATGCGGTGCGTGATGCGCTCGACCGTGAAGACCGGGAAGCTGTCGACCTCGTTGTAGTAGCCGGTGTGGTCGCCGTACGGGCCTTCATCGGCCATTTCGCCGGGATGAATCACACCTTCGAGGACGATCTCTGCACTGGCCGGGACCTGGAGGTCGTTGCCACGGCACTTGATCAGTTCGGTACGGTTGCCACGCAGCAGGCCGGCGAATGCGTATTCGGACAGGCTGTCAGGCACTGGCGTCACGGCGCCGAGAATGGTGGCGGGGTCAGCGCCCAACGCCACGGACACCGGGAATGGCTGACCCGGGTGCTTGTCGCACCAGTCCCTGAAATCCAGTGCGCCACCGCGATGGCTGAGCCAGCGCATGATCACCTTGTTGCGGCCGATCACCTGCTGGCGATAGATACCCAGATTCTGCCGTTCCTTGTTGGGCCCGCGAGTAACCGTAAGGCCCCACGTGATCAGCGGGCCGACATCGCCAGGCCAGCAGGTCTGCACCGGCAGCATGCCGAGGTCAACGTCGTCGCCCTCGATCACGATCTCCTGACACGGGGCATCCTTGACGACTTTGGGCGCCATGGCGATGACTTTTCTGAAGATGGGCAGCTTGGACCAGGCGTCTTTCAAGCCCTTGGGCGGCTCGGGTTCTTTGAGGAACGCCAGCAGCTTGCCGATTTCTCGCAGTTCGGACACCGACTCGGCGCCCATGCCCATGGCGACGCGCTCGGGCGTGCCGAACAGATTGCCAAGCACCGGAATGTCAAAACCCGTCGGCTTTTCGAAGAGCAGCGCCGGCCCCTTGTTGCGCAGGGTCCGGTCGCAGATTTCGGTCATTTCCAGTACAGGGGAAATGGGTACCTGAATGCGTTTCAACTCTCCGCGCTGCTCAAGCTGCTGCACGAAATCCCGTAGATCCTTGAATTTCATTAACCCGGCCACTCACCAAATAGATGCACATCCTACCTGCTCTGACCGCGAAACATCATCCTGCGGACGCACAGCGATCAATTTTCAGCTCTACTGTGCAGCATCGGTTCGAATAACGGATAGAGACGGGCACCTCCGGTATCAGACAAATGCCCGTCATCCCTGTAACGTGCTTGCCCGTCAACTTCGATGTTGCAGGTCTCGGTCCCACACATCATCGGCGTCGGGTCGATAACGTGAACGCCGGGGTCAGCAGCACTCATCGACTCGAACAGGTTATTAACAAAGCGCTCATGGACCAGATGCTCTTTGAGGGGCCGACCTAGCGCGGCAGATGAGCGGCCGATTCGACTGAGACTAATCAAACGATCTACAGACCCTTTGCGCTGTTGCGGCACTTCCTTGAAAAGCCAGACCTGAGCACCTGCGGCTCTGATCGCTGCAACTCGCGCTTTGATTGCTTCAGCAATGCGGACCTCCGCGTCGGCGGGGCCATCATCGCGATCGAGCAACATATTTTTGTTACCGTCCTCGCGCACATACATATAAAGGGTCCAGCTTGATGCGAGCATCACATCCTTAATGTGCAAGAGGCGAATCTGTTCCATGGTCCGGCTATTAAAATCTCTGCACTTCTTGCGGGGTTGCTCGCTGACTATCGGCGGGCAAGCACTCATGCTGTAAAGCCATACAGGCTCCCCTGCTTGTGCTGCTGCTATCTGAAGGCCAGGCATCAATGCAGCGGCATGACTGTCGCCCCACACCATCCGCGACGGCGAGGTCCCTGGTTTTTCACCCAGCAAGCAAGCCCTGTCGGGCTGTTTATCAGAGGTGACGAGCATGCAGCTTAGCTGGCCAGCACGCCACAAACGAGCCTTTGCATAGGACTGCGCTTCGCCAGTCAAGCGTTGAGGAAAACCGTCGGCCGATCGTATGACAGATCCCAATACCCCCAAGGCCGCCATTGCGAGCAAGCCGGCTATCAGCATGTGCCCCTGTCCGGAAACCAGTCGCTTTTCACGGAAAGGCAATTCGATGAACCGCAGACTTAACCATGCGATCCCGAGTGCCAAGAGAATCCACCCCATTGCTTCCAAGGGCTGTATGCCGTCGCTTGATATCGCATTGGCATAGACATAGATCGGCCAATGCCAGAGATACAGAGAATACGAAAGCAGGCCGATCCACACCAATATCCGGGCGCCAAGCACTTGCCCGACATAAGTAGGACCTTGCCCGCCGGACCAGATTAGGGCAGCAGCACCAAGAACGGGTAACACAGCAGCCCAGCCAGGAAATGAAGTGTTTCTGTCAAACGTGAAAATGGCAGTGAATATCGCAATCAGCCCGGCAGCCGCGACCACTTGGTAATGACAAGGGCGCACACGCCTGGAGCTGGGCAAAACCGCAAGCATTGCGCCACACAACATTTCCCATGCGCGGGTAGGCAGCGAAAAAAATGCGACTTCAGGCTTATGCGCGCTATAGAAAATATTCAAGCCGAAAGACAGAAGCAACACTGCAAACAACATCCAGCGCCAGTGACGGAGATGGCGCATTACCAGCGCAATCAAAAATGGGAAAACAACGTAATACTGCTCTTCCACGGCCAGTGACCAAGTATGAAGCAGCGGGTTCAACTCCGAAGCAGGCTGAAAGTACCCGTCCTGGCGCATGAAAAGCATGTTTGAGATGAACATTGATTGGTAACGAACGGCCCTTCCCAACTTAGAGAAGTCCTTGTCCGTCATTAGCAGCCAGCCCAAAGTCAAAGTGGCTAGCAAAACCACGCTCAACGCCGGCAGGATTCGCCGCGCACGCCGCGCCCAGAAATCCACAAAGCTGAAGCGCCCGGCGCTGATTTCGCGATAGAGAATCCCAGTGATCAGAAACCCGGATATGACGAAGAAAACATCAACGCCGACGAAGCCGCCACTGAACGGACCGATACCAAAGTGGAAGAGTACGACCGGAATAACGGCCAGCGCCCGCAGTCCATCGATATCGCGACGATTGCCAAACGTATGCATGACGCTCCAAGCCTCAAATTCGAGACAAAAAAAATGGTGTCCAAAAGGACACCATCTTTCTACATTCGGTTCAGCGCGGTGTTACTTGCGCTTCATCGACAGGAAGAACTCATCGTTGGTCTTGGTCTGTTTCAGCTTGTCGATCAAGAACTCGATGGCTGCGACTTCATCCATAGGATGCAGCAGCTTGCGCAGGATCCACATGCGCTGCAACTCGTCGTCGGCCGTCAGCAACTCTTCGCGGCGTGTGCCGGAACGGTTGATGTTGATGGCCGGGAAGACGCGCTTCTCTGCGATCTTGCGATCCAGAGGCAGCTCCATGTTGCCGGTACCCTTGAATTCTTCGTAGATCACTTCGTCCATCTTCGAGCCGGTTTCAACCAGCGCGGTGGCGATGATGGTCAGCGAGCCGCCTTCTTCGATGTTACGTGCCGCACCGAAGAAACGCTTTGGCTTCTCGAGGGCGTGCGCATCGACACCACCGGTCAGGACCTTGCCGGAGCTCGGGATGACAGTGTTGTAGGCGCGAGCCAGACGGGTGATGGAGTCGAGCAGGATGACCACGTCTTTCTTGTGCTCGACCAGGCGCTTGGCCTTTTCGATCACCATTTCGGCGACCTGCACGTGACGGGTCGGTGGCTCGTCAAAGGTGGAAGCAACCACTTCGCCGCGCACGGTGCGCTGCATTTCGGTTACTTCTTCCGGACGCTCATCGATCAGCAGAACGATCAGGTGGACTTCAGGGTTGTTGCGCGTGATGTTCGACGCGATGTTCTGCAGCATGATGGTCTTGCCCGCTTTTGGCGGAGCAACGATCAGACCGCGCTGACCTTTACCGATCGGGGCACACAGATCGATGACGCGACCAGTGAGGTCTTCGGTGGAACCGTTACCGGCTTCCATCTTCATGCGAATGGTCGGGAACAGCGGCGTGAGGTTTTCGAACAGAATCTTGTTCTTCGCGTTTTCTGGACGGTCGAAGTTGATGGTGTCGACCTTGAGCAGTGCGAAGTAACGCTCGCCTTCCTTTGGCGGACGGATCTTGCCGACAATGGTGTCGCCCGTGCGCAGGTTGAAACGGCGGATCTGGCTAGGCGAGACGTAAATGTCGTCTGGGCCGGCAAGGTAGGAGGCGTCTGCAGAACGAAGGAAGCCGAAGCCATCCTGGAGGATCTCCAGCACGCCGTCACCCGAGATTTCCTCGCCGCTTTTCGCGTGCTTCTTCAGCAGGGAGAAAATCACGTCCTGCTTGCGCGAACGGGCCATATTTTCAATGCCCATCTGTTCGGCCATTTCGAGCAGATCGGTAATAGGCTTTTGCTTGAGTTCAGTCAGGTTCATATAGGAATGACGTAATCATGTATGGAGGGGGAAATTAAGCTTTTGGCTTAATGAGGCCGCGCCGCAGAGAAGGCGACAGGATCGCGTGCAAATCGAAAGGAGACGGTCGGCGACGGCTAGCAGGGGGCAACGGAGAAGCCGTTGCGGGGCCGAATGTACCACTTGATTTTCTGAGCGTCTAGTACAACGCCCGAAAAAAACCCCGCGATTTGCGGGGCTATATCGCCATCAGATGTTGGCGTCGAGGAACGCTTGCAACTGCGACTTGGACAGCGCGCCGACCTTGGTCGCCGCGACTTCGCCGTCCTTGAACAGCATCAGGGTCGGGATACCACGAACGCCGTGCTTGGCCGGAGTTTCCTGGTTGTCGTCAATGTTCAGCTTGGCGATGGTCAGCTTGCCATCGTAATGGGTAGCGAGGTCATCCAGAACCGGTGCAATCATCTTGCATGGGCCACACCATTCAGCCCAGTAATCGACCAGTACAGGGCCGCTGGCCTTCAGGACATCGGCTTCGAAGCTCGCGTCGCTGACGTGTTTGATCAGGTCGTTACTCATGAGATTTCTCCGAGGTCATAGGCAAAAAAACGTGGGCCATCATAACTGTGTCACGCGGTGACAGGAAGCCGAGGTTGATTGTCTCTCGCTATGACTCGATAGGGTTACCTCAATCGACGCATTCAGCCGGAGGGCGCAACGAACACAATACCGGTGCGTAACGCAGCGCCACGGATATGCTCCTGCATGGCTTTCTGCGCCGGGCCAGACGCGTTTCGCGCCAGCGCCCGCAGGATCTTGCGGTGCTCCTGCCAGGTTTCCATGGCCCTGCCCGCACGAATAAAAGGCAGTTTCTGGCTCTCCAGAAAAATGTCGGCGCTGGTGGTGATGATCCCCAGAATCGCCTGATTGCCACTGGCGACGAGAATGCGCCGGTGGAAATCAAAGTCCAGCCGGGCGGCGCAGTCAAAATCCCCTGCCTTGAGCTCAAGGCGCATGGCCTCGACGTTGTCTTCCAGTACATCGCGCTCGTCGGCCGTCAGCGTCACCGCTGCAAGGCCGGCGGCAAAACCCTCTAGCGCATAGCGCAGCTGAAAAGTCTCGGCAGGCGATGCGTGCGCTGCATACGGCCAGGAAAATCCGCCCGTGCTCCGTTGTGGTTCAGAAACGGCCTGTACGAATACGCCCTTGCCGGGCTGCACACTGACCAGTCCAAGGGCGCTCAGCGATGACAACGCCTCACGCAACGAAGCGCGACTGACGCCCAGCCGAATCGCCAGATCCCGCTGAGAGGGCAGGCTGTCGCCGGGGACATAGCCCTGCTCGGCGATCAATTTGCGGATCGCCTGGAAGGCGGCTTCAGGCACTGCGACAGGGCTCGGATGCATAGCGATCAAGGTGCGTAAACCATAGGAAAAATCCCTTGTATCGCCATCGGAGGCATCCGGCAAGTGACGCCCAAGTGAGGGGCGCCGGGCCTTTCAGGCGCGCCAAAGCAGGGCGGCGCGCCCACTCACTGTTCAGACCAGTTAGACCGGATCAAGCCTGCGGCCCGCATTCCATGGTCGCAACCAAGCGGCTGGCATGGGCTGTGCACTGGTGCTTGGCCATCACTCGGGCTTCGCCTGCACATTGATCGACTCGGAGACAACCCATGACCCAGCGTTACAGCGCCCTGCTCGCCGCCCTGTTTGCCAGCCTCATGCTCGGCCAGGCCCCCGCCCACGCTAATGGTCTGGATGATGTAACCGCCCGCGGCACGTTGAAAGTCGCTGTTCCGCAAGACTTCCCGCCCTTCGGCTCGGTCGGCCCTGACATGCAGCCGCGCGGCCTGGACATCGATACGGCAAAACTCATTGCCGACCAATTGAAGGTCAAGCTTCAACTGACGCCGGTCAACAGCACCAACCGCATCCCGTACCTGACCACTGGCAAAGTTGATCTGGTCATCTCCAGCCTCGGCAAAAACCCGGACCGCGAAAAGGTCATCGACTTCTCCCGCGCTTACGCACCGTTCTACCTCGCTGTCTTCGGCCCGCCTGAAGACGCGGTCAAAACCGTGGACGACCTGAAAGGCAAAACCATCAGCGTCACACGTGGCGCCATCGAGGACATCGAACTGACCGCCGTCGCGCCGAAGGAAGCCACGATCAAACGCTTCGAAGACAACAACTCGACCATCGCAGCCTATCTGGCCAAGCAGACCGACCTGATCGCCAGCGGCAACGTGGTCATGGTCGCCATCAGCGAGAAGAACCCCAAGCGCATCCCTGAACTGAAAGTGAAGCTCAAGGACTCGCCGGTCTACGTGGGTGTGAACAAAGGTCAGCCCGAGCTGCTCGCCAAGGTGAACGAGATCCTCGAAGCAGCAAAGAAAGACGGTTCGCTGGAAAAGAACGCGCAGACCTGGCTCAAGCAGCCATTGCCTGCCGACCTCTGATCATCGACTGCCGAGGCGCTTAAATGGCTTATCAGTTCGACTTTATCCCGGTCTTGCAAAACACCGACCTGCTCCTGCGCGGCGCACTGTTCACGCTGGAGCTGACGGCCATCGGCACCCTGCTCGGCGTCAGTCTCGGCATCGTCGGGGCGATTGTCAGGGCGTGGAAAATCCAGCCGTTCTCGGCCATTTTCGGTGTATATGTCGAGCTGATTCGCAACACGCCGTTTCTGGTGCAGTTGTTTTTCATTTTCTTCGGGCTACCGTCCCTGGGCCTGCAGATATCGGAGTGGCAGGCCGCCGTGCTGGCGATGGTCATCAACCTCGGCGCTTATTCGACGGAGATCATCCGTGCGGGCGTGCAGGCGATTCCGCGCGGCCAGATCGAGGCGTCGGCCGCGCTGGCGATGACCCGCTTTGAGACCTTCCGCCATGTCGTACTGATCCCGGCGCTGGGCAAGGTCTGGCCGGCATTGAGCAGCCAGATCATCATCGTGATGCTCGGCTCGGCAGTCTGTTCGCAGATCGCCACCGAGGAGCTGAGCTTCGCTGCGAACTTCATCCAGTCGCGCAATTTCCGCTCGTTTGAGACGTACATCATTACAACGCTGATCTACCTGTGCATGGCGCTGCTGGTGCGTCAGCTGCTGGCGTGGATCGGCCGGCGCTACATCGCAAGGAGCCGCTGATGGATTTCACCCTTTGGGACATCGTGCGCAACTTGCTGACCGGGTTGCAATGGACTTTGGCACTGTCGCTGGTGGCGTTCATCGGCGGCGGCGTGATCGGGTTGCTGGTGATGACCCTGCGCATCTCCGAGAAGGCAATGCCGCGCAGGCTCGCGCGCTGCTACATCGAGCTGTTTCAAGGCACGCCGTTGTTGATGCAGCTGTTTCTGGTGTTTTTCGGCGTGGCGCTGATGGGCATCGACATTTCGCCCTGGTTTGCGGCGGCGCTGGCGTTGACGCTGTTCACCAGCGCCTATCTCGCCGAAATCTGGCGTGGCTGCGTGGAGTCGATTTCCAACGGTCAGTGGGAAGCTTCCGCCAGCCTGGCGCTGACGCCGTTCGAGCAACTGCGCTATGTGATTCTACCCCAGGCATTGCGCATCGCGGTGGCGCCGACGGTAGGGTTCTCGGTGCAGGTGGTCAAAGGCACGGCGGTCACGTCGATCATCGGCTTCACCGAGCTGACCAAAACCGGCGGCATGCTCGCTAACGCCACGTTCCAGCCTTTCATGGTCTATGGCTTCGTTGCCTTGGGCTACTTCCTGCTTTGCTACCCGTTGTCGCTCAGCGCGCGCTACCTGGAAAGGAGACTTCATGCCTCTGCTTAGAATTTCCGCCCTGCACAAGTATTACGGCGACCACCATGTGCTCAAGGGCATCGACCTCAGCGTTGAGGAAGGCCAGGTCGTGGCGATCATCGGGCGCAGCGGTTCGGGCAAAAGCACGCTGCTGCGCACGCTCAACGGGCTTGAGTCGATCAACGACGGGGTGATCGAGGTCGACGGCGAATACCTCGATGCCGCGCGGGCTGATCTGCGCAGCCTGAGGCAGAAAGTCGGCATGGTCTTTCAGCAATTCAACCTGTTTCCGCACCTGACGGTCGGCGAGAACGTGATGCTCGCGCCACAGGTGGTGAAGAAGGTTTCCAAAGCCGAAGCGACCAGGCTGGCAAAGGAAATGCTCAATCGCGTGGGCCTGGGCGAGAAATTCGACGCATTCCCTGACCGATTGTCCGGTGGTCAGCAGCAGCGGGTGGCGATTGCGCGTGCGCTGGCGATGTCGCCCAAAGTGCTGCTGTGCGATGAAATCACCTCGGCGCTCGACCCGGAGTTGGTCAACGAAGTACTCGCGGTCGTTCGCGAGCTGGCCAAAGACGGCATGACGCTGATCATGGTGACCCACGAAATGCGCTTCGCACGGGAGGTGGGCGACAAGCTGGTGTTCATGCATCAGGGCAAGGTGCATGAAGTCGGCGACCCGAAAGAATTGATGGCCAACCCGAAGACGCCCGAGCTGGCGAATTTCATTGGGTCGGTTGAGCAGGGGTGACTGTAGGGCCGGCTTTAGCCGGGAAGGCGTCCGCTGCCACACCGCAAAACTGATGGTGCACACACCGGTCTCTTCCCGGCTATAGCCGGTCCAACTAATCCCGCGCAAATACGTTGCCGGTTTGGCGACGGTGATGGATCGTGGCACGATGTCGGAGTTATCGACCGAGACCTTTTGACCATGCCGCTATCCACAGCCAAAAACCTCTCGCTGATCGCCGCGATCGACCTGGGCTCCAACAGCTTCCATATGGTTGTCGCCAAAGCCAATCAGGGCGAAATTCGCATCCTTGAGCGGCTCGGTGAGAAAGTGCAGCTGGCCGCGGGGATCGATGACGACCGCCGCCTCAGCGAAGAATCCATGCAGCGCGGGCTCGACTGCCTAAAGCGTTTCGCCCAACTGATCAACGGTATGCCACCCGGCGCCGTGCGCATCGTCGGCACCAATGCCCTGCGCGAAGCCCGCAACCGCAACGAATTCATCCACCGCGCCGAAGAAATCCTCGGCCATCCGGTAGAGGTCATCTCCGGCCGTGAAGAAGCGCGCCTGATCTACCTGGGCGTCTCCCACACCTTGGCCGATACGCCCGGTAAACGCCTGGTCGCCGACATTGGCGGCGGCAGCACCGAGTTCATCATCGGGCAGCGCTTTGAACCGCTGTTGCGTGAAAGCCTGCAGATGGGCTGCGTCAGCTTTACTCAGCGTTACTTCAAAGACGGCAAGATCACCCCGGCCCGCTACGCCCAGGCTTACACCGCAGCACGGCTGGAAATCATGAGCATCGAGCACGCACTGCATCGTCTGACGTGGGATGAAGCCATTGGCTCGTCCGGCACCATTCGCGCCATCGGCCTGGCGCTGAAGGCAGGCGGCCACGGCAATGGCGAGGTCAACGCCGAAGGCCTGGCCTGGCTCAAGCGCAAGCTGATGAAGCTGGGCGAAGTCGACAAAATCGATTTCGAAGGCCTCAAGCCTGATCGTCGAGCGATCTTCCCGGCGGGGCTGGCGATTCTCGAAGCCATCTTCGACGCCCTCGACCTCAAGCGCATGGACCACTGCGAAGGCGCGCTGCGTGAAGGCGTGCTCTACGATCTGCTGGGCCGCCATCACCACGAAGACGTGCGCGAACGCACCCTAAGCTCGCTGATGGAGCGCTACCACGTTGATCTCGAACAAGCCGCCCGTGTCGAGCGCAAGGCGCTGTCCGCGCTGGAGCAAGTGGCGACGGCGTGGGAGCTTGAGGACAACGCGTATCGCGAACTACTGAGTTGGGCCGCCAAAGTGCATGAAGTGGGTCTGGACATCGCCCACTATCACTACCACAAGCATGGCGCGTACCTGATCGAGCACTCGGACCTCGCCGGTTTCTCGCGCGAGGACCAGCAAATGCTAGCGCTGCTGGTGCGCGGTCATCGACGCAATATTCCCAAGGACAAGTTTGCCGAGTTCGGCAACGAAGGCGTGAAGCTGATTCGTCTGTGCGTGCTGCTGCGTTTTGCGATCCTGTTTCACCACATTCGCGGCACCCAGGAGATGCCGCAGCCTGTGCTGACCGCCAACGATAACCACCTGGACATCGTGTTCCCGGATGGCTGGCTGGAAAACAACCAGCTGACTCAGGCCGACTTCGCGCTCGAAGCGGAGTGGCTGACCCGAGTCGGCATTATCCTCAACGTACGCTGAGGACCGGGTTGCTGAGTTTTTCCAACAGGCTCGCCTGCACATTGCGGGCGTTCTGGTTGCCGGTCGGGGTGCTGCGGATGTAGCGCCCGTCCGGCTGCAGCAGCCAGCTATGGGTGTTGTCGGTCAGGTACCCTTCCAGCTCTTTCTTCACACGCAAGATCAGCTTCTTGCCTTCCACCGGGAAGCAGGTCTCGACGCGCTTGTCGAGGTTGCGCTCCATCCAGTCGGCGCTGGACAGGAACATCTGCTCGTCGCCGCCATTCAGGAAGTAGAACACTCGCGTGTGCTCAAGGAAGCGACCGATGATCGAGCGCACCTGAATGTTGTGAGACACGCCCGGCACGCCAGGCCGCAGGCAGCACATGCCGCGCACGACGAGGTCGATCTTGACCCCGGTCTGACTGGCCTTGTACAGCGCGCGAATGATCTTCGGGTCGGTCAGCGAATTGAACTTGGCGATGATGTGCGCAGGCTTGCCCTCGGACGCGAACTGGGTCTCGCGGGCAATCATGTCCAGCATGCCTTTCTTCAGGGTGAACGGCGCATGCAGCAGCTTCTTCATGCGCAGCGTCTTACCCATGCCGATCAACTGACTGAACAGCTTGCCGACGTCTTCGCACAGCGCATCGTCCGAGGTCAGCAGGCTGTAGTCGGTATAGAGACGCGCGTTGCCGGCGTGATAGTTACCCGTACCCAGATGCGCGTAACGGACAATCTCGCCGGCTTCACGGCGCAGGATCAGCATCATCTTGGCGTGGGTCTTGTAACCGACCACGCCGTAGATCACCACGGCGCCTGCCGCTTGCAGGCGGCTGGCCAGTTGCAGGTTCGATTCTTCGTCAAAACGCGCACGCAGCTCGATGACGGCGGTGACTTCCTTGCCATTGCGCGCGGCGTCGACCAGCGCGTCGACAATCTCCGAGTTGGCGCCGCTGCGGTACAGCGTCTGACGCACGGCCAGCACGTGAGGGTCTTTCGCCGCCTGGCGCAGCAGATCGACAACCGGCGTGAAAGACTCGAACGGGTGCAGCAGCAGAATGTCCTGCTTGCTGATCACGTTGAAAATGTTCTCGCTGTTCTGCAGCAGCTTCGGAATCGCCGGGGTGAACGGCATGTACTGCAGCTCGGGATGACTGTCCAGACCCGTGATGCTGAACAGCCGCGTCAGGTTCACCGGGCCATTGACCTGATACAGCTCGCTCTCGCTCAGGTTGAATTGCTTGAGCAAGTAGTCCGACAGCAGTTTCGGGCAGGTATCCGCTACTTCCAGACGCACCGCGTCGCCGTACCGACGGGAGAACAGCTCACCACGCAGCGCGCGGGCAAGGTCTTCGACGTCTTCGGAGTCGAGGGCCAGGTCAGCGTTACGGGTCAGACGGAACTGATAGCAGCCCTTGACCTTCATGCCCTGGAACAGGTCATCGGCGTGAGCGTGGATCATTGATGACAGGAAGACATAGTTGTCGCCCGGGCCGCCCACGTCTTCCGGCACCTTGATGATGCGCGGCAGCAGGCGCGGTGCCGGAATGATCGCCAGGCCCGAGTCACGGCCGAAGGCGTCAATGCCTTCCAGCTCAACGATGAAGTTGAGCGACTTGTTCACCAGCAGCGGGAACGGGTGCGTCGGGTCCAGACCGATCGGCGTGATGATCGGCGCGATCTCGTCACGGAAATAACGGCGCACCCAGGCCTTGATCTTGGCGTTCCAGTTGCGACGACGGATGAAGCGCACCTGATGCTTTTCCAGCTCCGGCAGCAGGATGTCGTTGAGAATGGCGTACTGCCGATCCACGTGGCCGTGAACCAGTTCGCTGATGCGCGCCAGCGCCTGATGAGGCTGCAGCCCATCAGCGCCGGCCTGTTCGCGAGCGAAGGTGATTTGCTTCTTGAGCCCGGCAACGCGGATTTCGAAGAATTCGTCGAGGTTGCTGGAGAAGATCAGCAGGAACTTGAGCCGCTCAAGCAACGGATAGGACTCGTCCAGCGCCTGCTCCAACACACGAATGTTGAATTGCAGCTGCGACAGCTCGCGGTGAATATAAAGGCTGCTGTCATCCAGATTGGGCACCGCGAGGACATGCGGGGCCGGATGATGCGGTTCCAGCGCGGGGACCACTTCAATGGTCGGCTCGACCACAGGCGTGACCTCTTGGTTGACGGGCTGCGGGTCAAGCTCGACTGCGGCTTCGGTAGATCCTTCGGTGCTCATGAATAATCCTGTAAGGCAATTGGCCTTGTAACAGTTGGGCCGCGCATACGGCCGATGTCGGAATGCCGCATGCGCCACAACAGTGGTGACGTACAGCGTGGGGCAACGGTCACGCCCAGGCCGCGGCGGTTCTGAAGATGTTTGCAGCCTGACTCGATATCGAGCGGCGGGGCGACCGGCGTCAGGCGAGATGCTGTGAGAGGTTTGACTCTCCACGCTACGGATTTCTCCGTACGGTGCAAGCCCTGACCTGCAAACATCCGGGTGATGCTCAATAGCGGGCAACGTGCGAGGAAGGGTTCCGAGCCCATCCAGCCGGGCAAGCGTGACATTTATAAGCGGCGATTATGACACTCGCGTGACAGGTGTAATTGCGACGTAACGCGTGCGATACAACCCCCCTCCTGAAGCGAATAATCGCTGCCGAATGTAGGAAGCTTTAACGCGGTGACACATTTGCATACTTTCCTGAATGACTTGGGCGCGTTAGGCTGCGCGTTCATTTCGCCAGCACCCAAATAATGCTCCAGCATTTTTTACAAGAATTTGGCTACTTCGCCCTTTTCCTCGGGACCTTTTTTGAAGGCGAGACCATTCTGGTGCTTGCCGGCTTTCTTGCGTTCCGCGGATACATGGATATCAATCTGGTCGTGGTGGTTGCCTTCTTCGGCAGCTACGCCGGCGACCAGCTCTGGTATTTCATGGGACGCAAGCATGGCCGCAAGCTCCTGGCGCGCAAGCCTCGCTGGCAGTTGATGGGCGACCGCGCGCTGGAACATATCCGGCGCCACCCCGACATATGGGTGCTGAGCTTCCGCTTCGTTTATGGCCTGCGCACGGTCATGCCGGTGGCCATCGGCTTGTCCGGCTATCCACCGGGGCGCTACCTGTTGCTCAACGGCATCGGCGCAGCAGTATGGGCAGCGGCACTGGGCGCGGCGGCGTACAAGTTCGGCTCGGTGCTCGAAGGCCTGCTGGGCAACGTCAAGAAATACGAACTGTGGGTGTTGGGCGCACTGCTGGTGATTGGCGTGCTGCTGTGGATTCGTCGGCGCATTAAAAACGCACGTATCGCCCGAGAAGAGAAGCTGGCCGTTGCGGCCAATGCCGAAGTGAACGCCGAAGCCAGGAACACCCCTGACGAGTAAATCCTCGGCGCATGCCCACGACGCTGGAGACATTCGCTGACGGCGTTGTCCTAGGTTCATGGCTTGCGACAATCAGCGCAATGCTGACCTGCGTAACCGGCTGGGCCGGAGCAACCGAGAGGGGAACACGCGAATGACCAAAAAAGTGGCCGTTATTCTTTCTGGCTGTGGCGTTTACGACGGCGCGGAAATCCACGAAAGCGTGCTGACGTTGCTGCGCCTCGATCAACGCGGCGCCGCGGTAAAGTGCTTCGCACCCAATATCTCTCAGCACCATGTCATCAATCATCTGACCGGCGAAGAGATGCCCGAATCGCGCAACGTGCTGGTCGAATCAGCCCGCATCGCCCGTGGCGACATCGAAGACATCCGCGAAGCCGACGTCACTGAATTCGATGCATTGATCATCCCCGGCGGCTTCGGTGCCGCGAAAAACCTGTCGAACTTCTCTACCCAAGGCGCTGGCTGCAAGGTCCAGGCTGAAGTGCTGGCGATGGCCGAAGCGTTCGCCGCAGCCGGCAAACCCATTGGGCTCATCTGCGTATCGCCAGCGCTGGCCGCCAAAATCTATGGGCCGGGCGTCACCTGCACGATCGGCAACGACGCCGACACCGCCGCAGCGATCACCCGCATGGGCGGCACTCATCAGGAGTGCGAGGTGACGGAGATCGTCGAAGACAAGGACCGCAAACTGGTGAGCACACCCGCTTACATGGTCGCAAAGTCTATTGGTGAGGCAGCGTCCGGGATTAACAAGCTGGTGGATCGGGTGCTGGAGCTGGTGCAGGAAAACGAGGATCGCCTTCCGGACTGATGTTGGAAAAGGTGCTGGAAGCGGATTGACCGCTCCCCAGCCTTAAGGGTTCTCGCCTGCAGGCGGGGAGGGATACTCTCGCGCCAGCCGCGTCAGTATCCGGTCAAGGCAGTTAGCAAACGCCTGTTTCTCCCGCTCGCCATAGGCGCCCTGCCCGCCACTGGCCTGGCCTTGCTCACGCAGATCCGTGAAGAGGTTACGCATGGCCAGGCGCTGGCCCATGTTCTGCGCATCGAATTCCTTGCCCCGCGGATCGAGCGCTGCAACGCCCTTCTTCACCAGCCGATCAGCCAGCGGCACGTCGCTGCAGATCACCAGTTCGCCCGGCACGGCGTGCTCCACCAGATAATCGTCAGCCGCATCGGGCCCGCTGGGCACAACGATCAGCTTCACCAAGGTCAGGCTCGGTTTGATCTGGCTCTGCCCCGCCACCAGAACGACCTCGAACTTGCGCTTGAGGGCGAACTTGATGACGAGGTCCTTGGCAGCCTTGGGGCAGGCGTCGGCATCGATCCAGACGCGCATACGCGACTCCGATTTCAGAAAGTGAATTTAGGCAGTGGCCGCGCGGCGCTTCTCAGCTATCCGACTGCGACCATACAGCACCACAATCGCCAACAGTGCGATGGCTTGCGCGCCCAGGGAATAGGCATCGGCGTGAATACCCAGCCAGTCGAAATCGAAGAACGGCACCGGACGCGTCCCGAAAATCCCCGCTTCCTGCAACGCCTTGACGCCATGGCCGGCGAACACCACCGACAGCGCACACAGCAGCGCGGCATTGATGCTGAAGAACAACGTCAGCGGCAGCTTCGCCGAACCGCGCAGGATCACCCACGCCAAGCCGACAAGCAGCACCAGCGCCGTGGCGCCCCCGGCCAAAACGGCATTGTGGCCAGCGGGGCCTGCCTGCAGCCACAGGGTTTCGTAGAACAGAATGACTTCGAACAGCTCGCGGTAGACCGAGAAGAACGCCAGCACCGCAAAACCAAAACGGCCACCGCCGCCGACCAGGCTGCTCTTGATGTAGTCCTGCCAGGCAGCGGCATGACGTCGGTCGTGCATCCACACCCCCAGCCACAGCACCATGACGCTGGCGAACAGCGCCGTCGCGCCTTCCAGAAGCTCACGCTGCGAACCACTGACATCAATGACGTACGCTGCCAGGGCCCAGGTGCCCAGGCCCGCCAGCAACGCCAGCCCCCAACCGACGTTGACGCTGCGCACCGCCGATTGCTGACCTGTGTTGCGCAGGAACGCAAGAATGGCGGCGAGCACGAGAATCGCCTCCAGCCCTTCGCGCAGCAGGATCAGCAGACCGGAGATGAAGCTCAACGAGGTGCTCAGGCCATCGCTGCCGAGCAGATCGGCCGACGCCTTGAGCTTGACCTTCGCATCAGCGAGCTTCTGCGCAGCCTGCGCTGCGGGCAAGCCGTCCTGAAGCGACTGCCGGTAGGCCATAAGCGCTTTTTCGGTGTCCTTGCGCACGGTGGCATCGACGTTGTCGAGCGAGCTTTCGACCAGCTCAAAACCCTCCAGATACGCCGCGACGGATAGGTCATACGCTTGCTCGCGATCGCCGGCCTGGTACGCGGCGAGGCTCTTGTCGAGGGTTGCGCTGGTGTAATCGAGCAACTGAGCCGGGCCGCGCTGAACCTGAGGCGGCTGGGCGCGCTGGGCACGGAAGCTTGCAGCGGCTTGTGGTCCTTCGCTGGCACTCACTTCAGCAGGCGTCTGCCGCGCGAGATCAGCGAGGTTGTAGGATTTGTCCTGCTTCGAAGCGGAATCCGCGCTGAAGCCTGCGGTGTAAGTCGCGACATCCCAGCGCTGGCGGTCATCCAGTTGGTCCGCGAACGCTGGCATTTCAGTGCCTTCAATGCCCAGCCCGAGGGTGTTGTAGATGTCGTAGAGACTCAGGCGGTCCAGCCGCGCGACGTCCCGCAAATTGGTGGGTGGCGGTAAAAGACCAATCCCGGCGGGACCGTCGCCTGCGCCGGCATCGCCGTGGCACACCGAACAATACTGCGCATACAAGGGCGCGCCACGTGCGGGATCCGGGGTAATCACCGGCGCCTGGCTGACTTCGTACGCCACTGCCAGCTTCGCGCCAAGCTGACGCGCCTGACGGGCCACTTGAGCGCCGTCCTGCTTCTGGTTGACCGCCTTCAACAGCGCGGTGACGCCCTGCTCCAGCTCTGCGCGCTCCGGCTTGGCCGGCAACGTGGCGATCGTACCCTGCAGCGCCGCGAGAAATTCCACCTGTTCGCGGTATTCGGCGTCATCCACGACCTTGCCGTCCGCGACCGTCGCCGGGTAGTCCGCCCCGACGTAATCGAGCAAATGCAAAGCCTGAGCCGCGTCCTCGGCAGGCGCTGCGCAGGCACCGACGCTGAACAGGCTCAACAGCACCAGGCTCAGGCAGGTCAAAAAGCGGGAGCGGAACATGGGGGTGGATCTCAAATAGGAATGCGAAGGGTTGCCATTGTTCATGTTCGGCGCTGGGGACTCAAGCGCTGCGTCGATGGCTGCGACTCAATTGTAGGACTGGCTTTAGCCGGGAAGACGTCGGGGGTCACACCGGAAAAGATGAGGGTGCTGCCAATGGCCGCTTCCCGGCTGAAGCCGGTCCCACTAATACATAGCGTGCATCCAGTGAGATCGGCTGTGGCTCGAATTGTAGGACCGGCTTTAGCCGGGAAGACGTCGGGGGTCACACCGAAAAAGTGAGGGCGCCGCGACTAGCCTCTTCCCGGCTGAAGCTGGTCCCACTAATACATAGCGTGCATCCAGTGAGATCGGCTTCTGCCGGATCAGGCCCGATGCAAGGTGGCGAGAAACGCCGCTGCGCTGACGAACAATCCGGCGAAGGTGCGGTTCATCCGGCGTTGCTGCCTGGGGGTTTTGAGGGCGCGAAGCACTTTTGAGGCCAGGCCGGTGTAGCCCGCCATAACGATCAGATCCACGCAGACCATGGTCGTGGCGATGATCAGGTATTGCGGCAGGAGCGGCAGGTGCGTGTCGATGAACTGCGGCAGGATCGCCAGGATGAACACCAGCGCCTTGGGGTTGCTGATGTTCACCAGAAAGCCGCGGGCCATGAGCACCAGCGGCTTGCCCACCGGGCGGACAGCCGACTCATCCGCCAGATCGCTCGGCAGCGCACGCCATTGCTTGATACCCAGATACACCAGGTAGGCGACGCCGAACCATTTGATCAGGGTAAACGCCAACGCCGAAGTGGCCAGTACCGCGCCAAGCCCGGCGGCGACCACGGCGATCTGCACGACGAGGGCGACCTGCAGGCCTAGCGCATTCCAGTAGCCGCGCCAGAACCCGTATTGCAGACCGCTGGACATCGAGGCGATAGCGCCCGCGCCCGGAGACAGGCTGATAACCCAGCAAGCGGCGAAGAACGCCAACCATGTTTCAAGCGACATCACGCACCTCAGGTAACGAAATCTTCGCCTAACCTAGTGTTTACGGGCCTTTAAAGGCCAGTCATTTCTGACTGTTGCGGCGACTTGGCAGACAGCTGTTCCGGTCACCGGCGTTATACGGTTAACGCAGGTGACGCCATCAGGACAACGCTTCCAGCTCGGCCTGCATCGATTCCAGCAATTCCAGTGCTTCCATCCACGCTTCTTCAAGCTCGGATTCACGGGATTTGAGCTTGGCCTGATCGGCCAGCAGGTCGCGCAATTTGTCTTTGTTCGCAGCCTCGTAGATGCCGCTGTCGCCAAGCGCCGCTTCGATCTTCGCCAGCTTCTCGTGCAGCGTGCCAAGGTCCTTCTCAAGCTTGTCGGCTTCACGCTTGTGCGGGGCGAGTTGCTGGCGCAACGCAGCGGCCTGCTGACGCTGGGCTTTCTTGTCGGTCTTGTCGACGTTCACCGGCGTGTTACTTGTCGGTGCATTGCGCAGGCGGTAGTCCACCAGCCAACGGGCGTAGTCGTCCAGATCGCCATCGAACTCCTGAACCAGGCCATCGGCGACGAGGAGGAAGTTGTCAGTGGTGCTCTTGAGCAAATGCCGATCGTGGGAGACCACCAGCACCGCGCCACTGAACTCCTGAAGCGCCATGGTCAGGGCCAGTCGCATTTCCAGATCCAGGTGGTTGGTCGGTTCGTCGAGCAGCAGCAGGTTGGGTTTGTCCCATGCAATCAGGGCCAACGCCAGTCGCGCTTTCTCGCCACCGGAGAAATTCAGCACCGGCTCGTCGAGGCGCGCACCGCGGAAATCGAAACCGCCCAGGAAGTCCCGCAACGCCTGTTCGCGCTCGGCGGGTGCAATGCGCTGAAGGTGCAGCAGCGGACTGGCCTTGGCGTCCAGGGAATCAAGCTGATGCTGGGCGAAATAGCCGACCACCGTGTTTTCGCCACGCACCATGCGCCCGCTCAACGGCTCGAGCTCGCCCGCAAGGTTTTTGATCAGCGTGGATTTACCGGCGCCGTTCGGGCCCAGCAAGCCGATGCGTGCGCCCGGCGTCAGCTGCAGCTTGACCTTCTGCAGGATGGCTTTGTCGCCATAGCCCAGTCGCGCGTCAGACAGGTCCATCAGCGGGCTGGAGATTTTGGTCGATTCGCGGAAGGTGAAGTCGAACGGAGAATCGACGTGGGCCGCCGACAGCTCTTCCATTCGCTCAAGCGCTTTGATCCGGCTCTGGGCCTGTTTGGCCTTGGTGGCCTGGGCCTTGAAGCGCGTGATGAACTTCTCCATGTGGGCGCGCTGGGCCTGTTGCTTGTCGTAGGCCTGCTGTTGCTGAGCCAGGCGTTCAGCACGGGCGCGTTCGAAAGCGCTGTAACCGCCGCGATAGAGCGTGATCTTTTTCTGCTCGACATGGGCAACGTGATCGACCACCGCATCCAGAAAATCGCGGTCGTGAGAGATCAGCAGCAGCGTTCCCTGGTAGCTCTTGAGCCAGTCCTCAAGCCAGAGAATGGCATCGAGATCCAAGTGGTTGGTCGGCTCATCGAGCAGCAGCAGGTCCGAGGGGCACATCAAGGCCTGCGCCAGGTTGAGACGCATCCGCCAGCCACCTGAGAAGTCGCTGACCTGGCGCTCCATCTGCTCGTTGGTGAAGCCCAGACCTGCCAGCAACTTGCGCGCCCGCGCATCGGCGGTGTAGCCATCGGCGCTGTCGAGCTCCGAGTGCAGACGCGCTTGCGCGGCGCCGTCCTGGGCGGCCTCGGCAGCCGCGAGGTCATGCTGCACCTGACGCAGGCGCAGGTCGCCGTCGAGGACATAGTCCACCGCCAGACGATCGAGGGTATCGACCTCCTGACGCATGTGGGCGATGCGCCAATCGGCAGGCAGCAGACAGTCGCCGTTGTCGGGGGTCAATTCACCCCGCAGCAGCGCAAACAGGCTGGATTTACCGGCGCCGTTCGCGCCGATCAGGCCGGCTTTCTGACCGGCGTGCAGGGTCAGCTCGGCGTCTTCTAGCAGACGTTGCGGACCACGCTGTAAGGTAAGGCTTTGAAGTCTGATCATAATGGCGGCGGAGTCTACCAGCTTCGCCCAAAACAGGTAGATGGCGATGCTTTCGGACCTATGGAGTTTCACCCTCGATTTCTATGCACGCCCAGGCGTCGAGCAGGCGTGCCTCAACCTGCAAGCCAATGGCGCCAATGTCTGCGCGCTGCTGTGCGGTGTCTGGATGGACCGCCGCGGCGTGCAGTTCGACCCGGAACGGGCGCGACAAATCGGACAATTGGCCGACCCGTGGCACGAGAAGGTGGTGGGACCATTGAGGGATGTTCGGACACGCTGGAAGGCCGACGCGACAGAAGACGAAGAACTCACGGCTTTACGGGACAGGCTGAAAATTCTGGAGCTTGATGCCGAACGTGAGCTGCTGGTGCGGTTGCAACGGCTGACCAGAGACTGGCCTGAGCGAGACGCTCAACCTACCGGTGTGTGGCTGCAAGCGCTGGCGGGAGGTGCTGATCAAGCCAGTCCCGACGCGTTGCAGATTCTGCTTCGCGCCGGGACCGACATCGCTTAGGACGCGCTGTTCGAGGTCGAATCAGCAGCTGGCGCGGCCGGAGCGGCTGGCGCAGGGGAAGCAGCAGGCGCTGCTGACGCTGGCTTGGCAGCCGGTTTTGCCGCAGTCTTCGCTGCGACTGGCTTCGAGGCAGCAGGCTTGGAGGCTGCTGGCTTGGCAACCGGGCTCGCTTTGGCGGCGGCAGGCTTGGCTGCTACTTTGCTCACAGCAGGCTTGGCAGCTGGTTTTGCAGCAGGCGCTTTAGCCGGAGCAGGGGCAGCGGCTTTCACGGCAGCCGGTTTGGCAGCGGTGGTTCTGGCGGCGGGCTTGGCGGCCGATTTCGCGGCGACCGCGGTTTTAGCGGCTGGCTTGCTCGCAGCGCTGGCGACTGGCTTGGCAGCAGGTGCCTTGCTCGCAGCAGGCTTGGCGGCCACGGTTTTCGCAGTCACTTTGGCGACGGTTTTTTCAGCAACGGCTTTGACTGCAGTTTTAGCAGCAGGCTTTACCGGCGCCGCTTTGGCCGCAGGTTTTGCAGGCGCTTTCGCAGGTGATTTTGCCGCCACAGGCTTGGCAGCAGCCTGAACCGGAGCTTTTGCAGCGCGATCGTTCAGCGCTTTGCCAACGGCTTCCTTCACGCGGCCAATGCCTTGGGCCAGCTTCAGGCTTTCCTGAGCATCACGCTTGAGGTTGAGGATGTAGCTGCGGGTTTCGGTCTGACGATCTTTCAACGCGTCGAGCAACGACTCGAGTTCGGCCACACTGTCTTTGGCCTTGCCTTGAGCCTTGGCTTTACCGGCGGCGGCAGCGTCTTGCAATTTGGTGCGCGACTTGTGCAGTTTCTCCTGCGCCTTGCCACGTTGTTTCTCGAGCTTGGCGAGCAGTTTTTCAGCGTCAGCCAATGCTTGAGAACAGGCGTTTTCGAGATGTTCGAGCAGGCTGCCCGAAAGCTGTTGAAGCAAATGCAACGGAGTGTTTACTGGCTTCTTGGTGGCCGACATGACTTACCTCCTGGCTGATTTGAGTGCGGCCATACTAGACCTCCGCCCGCACCGCCGCTAGGGCATCTTGACACTACAATCCCCGCGCTGTTGCAAGACGCCGAAAAACGCGGCAATACCCGTCACGCTCGGGCTTCAGCGCTGGCATAATCGCTCACTTCCCAGGCCGGAGAGCATTCATGTCGCGCTACCTGTTTATGTCGTTGTTCCTCTTGGTACCCCTTGCTCACGCGACCGATGCTCCGGCGTCCGACAACACCCACGATCTTTCCTATAGCCTTGGCGCAAGCCTGGGCGAGCACCTGCGGCAGGAAGCCCCCGATCTGCAGTTGCCCGCGCTGCTTGAAGGCCTGCAGTCGGCGTATCAAGGCAAGCCGCTGGCGATCAAGCAGGAACGCATGGAGCAGATTCTCAGCGACCACGATGCTGCCCTCGCCCAGGCTGAAAACTCCGGCCAGACCGAGCCGCAGACTGAAGCGGCGCTGAAGGACGAGCGCAAGTTCATGGACGCCGAGAAGGCCAAACCGGGCGTTCGCCAGCTCGCGGACGGCATCCTGATGACCGAGCTGACGCCTGGCAATGGCCCCAAACCCGACATCAATGGTCGTGTGCAAGTGAAGTACGTGGGTCGTCTGCCTGACGGCACGATCTTCGATCAGAGCCAGCAGCCACAATGGTTCCGTCTGGACAGCGTCATCGCCGGCTGGACCACCGCTCTGGCCGACATGCCGGTGGGTGCCAAATGGCGGCTGGTCATCCCTTCCGCTCAAGCGTATGGCGCAGAAGGCGCAGGCGATCTGATCGATCCGTACACGCCACTGGTGTTCGAAATCGAGCTGATCGGGGTGTCACAGTAAAGCCGGCAGTGGCCGAGGCTCGCCGCCAAAGACCATAAAAAAAGGGTGCCCAGGGCACCCTTTCTTACATCAGCGGCCTTCTCAGACCTCTTCCTCAACCTGTTCCTTGTGCGCGTTGTGCAGCACTTCGATCAGGCAGTCTTCCAGTTCAAAGCGCTCGTGCAGCAAGCCGCCCAGTTCCTTGAATTTCTCGGTGACGCACTTGCCTTCATCACAGAGATCGTTGAACGCCAGCAGCTTCTCGGTGATCACGTCGATACGAGGATAGATCGTGTCAGCCAGCTCGAGGCCGCGCTGATCGTTGAACGCCTTGGCTTCGCTGGTAAGTTGCTCGTAGATTTCGAAATGGCCGGCCGACACGTAATCGACCAACGTGCCGCAGAAGTCCTGCAGGGGCGCGCGCTTCTCAGAGAACGATCCCGGCTCTGCACCCAGAGCGTCGTAAGCCTTGATCAGCTCGTTGCGCTCCAGCAACCAGCGGTCAATCAGCTTGTGGACCCCACCCCAGCGTTCCTGAGCGTTCTGACAACTTTCCAGCATGATGTTCTCTCTTCCCTTCAGGGGCATGCTGCTTCAGGCGCTTTCCGATCGGTCCGAAATATGCCGGATCCGGCCGGATAAGCGTCAACAGCAGCATTGATCCGATGATGCGTGCGGCCCAGATTATGCCCGCATGACTAGCCCATCAAGGTACGCAGGACACAAAGTTCATACAAGTGTTTAATCCGGAGTTCCCACATCCATTGATTTGAACCGGCGAAACTCGATAAAAAGGTAGTACAACGCGAACAGGCACAAGCCGGAAAATGCTAGCAGGCTCCACTCCGGCAAGCTGATACCGAACAGCGACCAGTTGATCTCGGAGCAGCCTGCACTTCCGGCCAGCACCATCGCCATGATCTTCGCGTAGGTTTGCGTTTCCATCAGGTACTGAAGGTTTTCAATGCACGCCGCCATGTTCTCGGGCGGCGAAGCCTGCAACCAGACCTGACGTGCCGCGACGCTCGCACCCAACGCGGAGAACAGTAAAAGAAAGCCCGCGTAGATACGCCAGCCGAATTTGCCCGGCGCGTGCAGCGCCGCGAGCAGGCACACACCCGCCGATAACGCCATGAGCACACGCTGAAGCAGACACATCGGGCATGGCGCCGCATCAACCACAGGGCCGAGGTAAACCGTCGCTCCCACAATCGATGCGCAGGCCAGAAACGCCAGAGAGAACAAGGAGCGCGTACGAGCCAGCTGCATGGAAAATCCGTAACAAAAGACGAAGGCGGCTACGGTAGAGGAAAGCGCGAGTCGCTTTCAAGGCACCCAACGGAGGATATTTCTTTGTTGATGTAGGTAAAACCCGACGCCGTATTTAAGACGTTATACCGGTAGTGCGAATATCCTCCCAACAAGCCACACCAAGCACAGAAAGTTCCTACACAAATCAGCGAATCAGACACGGAAGAGGCCCGCTGGCGGGCCTCTTCACGTTGACGTATGGCTTCAGTCTAAACGCGTGTCAGCGCTGGCAACGGACGCGCGAGCAAACGCTCATCCAGCAGACCCAGGCCTTCCTGAAACAGTTGATTGCTGCGATCTGTCTCGCCCAGTTGCGCAAGCAGACGAGCCAGCTCCGCACATGCTTCCGGGTTGCGCTGCAACCTCAAGCTCGACTCAAGATAATCACGCGCCTTACCCCACAAGCTGCTTTGCAAACACAGACGACCCAGGGTCAACAACAAGCCTGGGTCATCGGTATGACTTTTCAGCCAACTTTCGGCAGTCTGCAACTGTTTGGCAGGATCGGCGCCGCGCACCAGTCCATACAACCGCGCAAGGTGGGTGTTGTAGTCGCGCTTCATGGCCGTGCGCAGGACTTCCTCGGCCTGCACATCTGCGCCCAGACGCCGCAGTTGTTCGGCGTACGCCAATACCAGCGCGGGCTCCTGGCGCTGAGCCGAGGTCAATTGCTGCCAGGCGCTCTCCAGCGACGGCAGGCCCGTGGCGACGCTATCGCTGCCGGATTCACGATGGGCAGCCAACGAGAGATTCTCGCCCCAGGCGCGGCTCTCCAGTTCAGCCAGCTCTTGCGCAGGGAGCACCTTGTCCTTGCGCAGCTCAGGCATCAGGCGAATCAATTCAGCCCACTCGCCGCGCGCTCGGTACAGACGCTGCAACTGGCGCAACACCTGAGGGTTATGCGGATGACGTTCTTGCATGGCCTGCAATGTAACCAGCGCCGCGTCGAGATCACCGCGGTCCACCTGCAATTGCGCGTGGCTCAGCGCAATGGCCAGCTCGGCATTAGGCTGACGCTCCAGCGCGCGTTCGAGGAGATTGTCGCTTTCCTCATAACGGCCCTGCTCGCTCGCTGCCCGGGCCGCGCCGAGGTAGTACAGCAGTGGCTGACGTTCAGCCTCGGCGGCGCGATGCAAGTTGCGTTGCGCACTGGCCCAGCGTCCTTCGGCGAGGTCCAGCTGCCCTTGCTCAATCGCGTTCTGCACACGACGGCTGCGGTTGCGGCGCGACCAGGGATTGACCACCCCGCCAGAGGTCGTCAGCAACGTAATGACCACCCGCACCAGCCACAGAATGAGCAGGACGGCGACGAGCAATGCGAGTGCGGCCCAGATACTCGATTCGTAGCGGAAAGTGTCGTAGGAAATAAGCACGTAACCCGCATGGCGGGAGATCGCGACACCGATCAGTGCCGCGGCCACCACCAGTACGAAGAGGACGACGTAAGCGCGCTTCATGGTTGTTTCCCAGGCTGCGCCTCGTCAGTGCGTTTCTCCAGCGCACCGCCCACAGGCGTATGACGCTGTTCGAGATACGCCTGAACCGCCGCCAGACTTTGTGTCAAATCAGGGGTCGCAACGGAAACAGGCTGTTTGCCCAGCTCATCCAGACGCTGGCCGAGCGCTTTGCTCTGCTGGTTATCGCGATTGAAATTGTCGTCCAGAACGCTTCGCGCTTCAGCCATGGCTTTTTCGTAAACCGGCGCCTGGCCGTTGAGCGCTGCCCATTGCGCCTGCTCGATCGCCAGGCTCAACGCCAGACGAACCTGGGTCAGGCCCTGACCTGCCAGCAATGGCCGAATGTTTTTGTCGGCGTGGAAATCGATACGCACGAACTGGGAGATCTTGTCCCACCACTTAGCCCAATAGCCGTCCTCGCTGCCATCGGTCAAACCGAACAGCGAATCGCCCTTGTCGACATATTCCGGCGCCAGCTCATTCAACTGCGCGACTTGATCACGCACCGCCGCCAGTTGCAGGAACAATCCGGTGCGATCCGGTTGATCGACACTGCGCAGCGCGGTCAGGCTCTTGGCCAATTGCTCGCGGGCCGCGAACGCGCCGGGGTCATCCTGCTCGCGCAGGATCTCGTCAGCGCCCTGCACCAGCGCTGCAGCGCTGTTGATGTCTTGCAGCGCAGACAGCCTCAGGCTCGCCAGGCGCAGCAAATGCTCGGCCTCGGCCAGACGCCAGTCCTTACGACTGGCACCGAGTACCGTCTCTACACGCTGGCTCAGGCGCTGCTGATCACCCTGTAGCTGCGTGACGAGGCGACGGCGGTCTTCCAGTTCTTGGGCCGGTGGCAGTTGCGCCAGACGTGCGGCGATTTGCTGCTCGCTCTGCTTGAGGGCTTGAGTCTGAGAGCCAATGTCCTGTAACTGACCCGACTGCTCCTGATGACCGGCCTGCATGGCGCGCAGTTGCCAAACGCTCCAGCCGCCAACGGCAACGCCCGCAGCGCCCAGCAACAGCGCCAGTATGGCGAGCCCGTTGCTGCTTTGGCGTTTCGACGGTTCTTTGTACGCTGGATCCGGTAGCGGCTCGGATCTGGCCAGTACCGGTTCAACGTCATCTTTTGGCAAGACTGTTTCGCTCACGTATCCATCCTTTGCATGTTGGGCGTCGCGTAATCCGACTGATCGACCATTACGCCTGTGAGGCAGGCGCGGGGTGTTCGCGCAATGCTGCCAGCAAGGCCGGGGCGCTGGCGCCACGGCAATCCACTACGTTAAGAACCCCGGCGACACGCGCCATTTCGGCGACTCGGGGGCTTGGTACAAACAAAGGCATCTGCGCAAGAGTAGGCCAGGCGTCGCCCGCCAACTCACGCAGATGCTCGAAACCCTGTCCACTGCTGACCACCAGCCCATTCAAGCGTTCCGCTCTCACCGTGTCGGGCAGCGCGAAAGCCGGGTACTGCGGCAGGTGGCGACGATACAACGGCAGGTAATTCACCACCACACCACGCTCCCGCAACCGCTCGGCCAGCAGCTCGCGCCCGTCTTCGCCACGCATGATCAGCACTTTGGGATCGTAGCCCGAGAGGGCCTGTTGAAACTGTGGCAGGTCGAGCAATGCTTCGCTGTCATCGCCGTGCTCGGGGAAGAACACGTGCAGGCCATAGTCATCGAGGATCTGCGCGGTTGCAGCGCCGACGGTGAACCACTTCTGCATCGGCGGCTGCGGCCAGACTTCATCGAGCATCGCCAGCCCAAGGCGCGCAGCCGGTTTGCTGACGACGATGACGGCGCAGTACGCCGCGAGGTCGTAGATGATCGAGCGGTTGGGTTCCGAAACCGGCAGAGGCTCGATCTCCAGCAACGGAAGGCTGGCGCTGTACACGCCGACCTCAGCCAGGGTCTGCGCGAGGGCCTGCGATTCCTCGGCGGGACGCGTCAGCAACAGGCGCCAGGCTTTCACTCGCCGTCCGCCTCGCCGTATACGGCCTTTAGAATCTTCGCCGCACCCTGAGCCAACAGCGCTTCGGCCACTTGTACGCCCAGAGTCTGGGCATCCACCTGTGGCGCGCGTGCTTCGGCGTGCAGCAGCACGGTACCGGAGGGATCGCCCACCAGACCGCGCAGCCAGAGTTGTTCGCCTTCCAGCACGGCGTAGCAGGCGATCGGCACCTGGCAGCCCCCGTTGAGGTGTTTGTTCAGGGCGCGCTCGGCAGTGACGCGCACGGCAGTGTCGTCATGGTGCAATGGGGCCAGCAAGGCATGTAGTTCGATGTCGACGCTACGACATTCAATGCCTACCGCGCCCTGCCCGCCTGCGGGCAAGCTGTGGTCGATACTGATGGGGGCGGTGATGCGGTCTTCGAAACCCAGACGGATCAGGCCGGCGGCGGCAAGGATGATCGCGTCGTACTCACCCGCGTCCAGCTTGGCGAGGCGTGTGTTGACGTTGCCCCGCAAGAACTGAATTTTCAGATCAGGCCGACGCGCCAGCAATTGAGCCTGCCGGCGCAGACTCGACGTCCCCACCACGGCGCCGGCGGGCAACTCATCGAGACTGGCGTAGGTATTGGAAACAAAGGCGTCGCGTGGGTCTTCGCGTTCGCAGATGCAGAACAGCCCGAGCCCCTGGGGGAAGTCCATCGGCACGTCTTTCATTGAGTGGACGGCGATATCGGCGTTGTTCTCAAGCAGCGCGGTTTCCAGCTCCTTGACGAACAGGCCCTTGCCACCGATTTTCGACAGCGGCGAGTCCAGAAGTTTGTCGCCGCGGCTAACCATCGGCACCAGCGTCACAATCAGGCCGGGATGCGCCTGTTCCAGACGCGCCTTGACGTACTCGGCTTGCCAAAGGGCCAGGGCGCTTTTGCGGGTGGCGATGCGGATTTCGCGAGAAGACATGAACCGGTCCGTACTGAGTGAATGCGGCGGATAATAACAGCTCGGCCATATCGGGCCGAATGACTGTATTCAATCTGCGCGCATCATGATCTCAATCAACCTGCGTACGCCATGCGACGGCGTGTCGCCCGCATCACGGCATGCCCCTCACCGCCATCGCTTTACAACTGCTGCATCATCTTGCGTACACCGGCAACATGCCGGCGGCTGACGATCAACGCATCGCCGTTGAGCCCTTTCAGGAACAACTGGAAATGGCCCAGCGGGGTGCGCTGCAGGCGTTCAATACGTTCCCGGGCGACCAGTGCATTTCGGTGTATACGTACAAACCGGTCGCCGAATTCGTCTTCCAAGGCTTTAAGCGGTTCATCCAGCAACACTTCGCCGCCTTCGTGGCGCAGGGTCACGTACTTGTGGTCAGCGATGAAATAAATCACCTCGGCGAGCGGGATCAGCTCAATGCCCTTGCGGGTACGTGCGCTGATGTGGCTGCGCGGGCCGGTGCCGCTTTCTGCCGCAGGCCGGGTCATCGCCGCCAATTGCACACGATTAGGCCGCTCAGCCTTGCGCAACGCCTCGAGCAAGTGCTCCGAACGAACCGGTTTGACCAGATAACCCACGGCACTGACCTGGAAGGCTTCGAGCGCAAACTCATCATGGGCCGTGCAGAACACGACGGCAGGCGGGGTGTCGCGCTCGCACAGCTTGGCCGCGACCTGAAGTCCGTCCAGGCCAGGCATGCGGATATCCAGCAACACCACGTCGGGTTTCAAATTTTCAATCAGCTGCAACGCTTCTTCGCCATTTGTGGCGCTGGGTTCCAGAACCTTGTAACCCTCGAGCTCACTTACCATACGGCTCAGGCGGTCTCGGGCTAGTGGTTCGTCATCAACGATCAGGACATTCATATTGCTCTGGCTTCCTGCGTGAGTCTCGCACAAGGATAGCGTAGACAGGTGAAGTGACGACCGTCTCGGCGCTCCACGCTCAGACTGGCGAGAGGGCCGAAAAGTGCCGTGAGTCGAGCGCCGATGTTTGCCAGGGCTTGCTGAGTGCCGCCTGGATTTTGCCGTAAGACGACCTCATCGTAAGGATTACTGACGCGCAATATAAATACTCCCCGTTCGTAGTCCGCCTCAACTCTGACCACGCCGCCTTCAACACGGGGCGCGATGCCGTAAATCAACGCGTTTTCCAATAATGGCTGCAAGGTTAGCTGGGGAATTGGCAAGTCGTCGGGAATTGCACTTACTGCCCAGTCCAACTGTAGACGCTCGCCAAGTCGATATTGCTCAATCGATAAATAGCGTTTCGCCAATTCAAGCTCTTCGCGCCATGTCGTCAGGCTGCCGGGCTTGCCTAGACTGGCCCGGAACAGGTCAGACAGATCCAGCACTGCCTGCTCCGCCTTGACCGGATCGCTGGTGACCAGACTGGCGATGCTGTTGAGCGTGTTGAACAGAAAGTGCGGACGGATGCGCGCCTGCAGGGACTCGATCCGTGCATGGAGCTCGGCCTGCTGCTGTTTGCGCCACTGACTCTGCAGGTAAAAATAGCGCAGCATCAGCGCGGACATGATCACGGCGATCAGTGCGTAGCGCAGGTACCGCTCGACGACGCCGTCGAACGATGTCGGGGGATTCACCTGGTAGTAGTCAGTCACGGCGGTGCACACCAGCGTCACTGCCACCACCAGCAGGCAACCGATGCAGCCGGCCACGCCAGCTCGCAGGCGCGCCAGCCAGGGGCGCAAGCCGCACAGCAGCGCGGCGGACAGCAGCACAATCCACTGCACAAAAAGAGAAATTAGCGCCAGCCGCACCCAGTCGAAATCGGGTCGCATGGGTTCGATGAGCACAAGCACGAAGACCAGCAACTCCGCCAGCACGACCAGTATCAACAAGGCCTGGGGCAGGCACAGTTCCGGGAGGAAGAACTCTTTGCCGGGCGCACTGCTCTGCCCCGGTTGTTTGCGCTCGTTTTGCATGGCCGCCAGTCTCTCCGCTCATACCCGTGCGGGCAAGCCGCCGGGGATAAATAAACGGCAATGCTGTTATCATCGCCCGCGTCTTTAGAATCGGCCGGCGCCGGTTTTTCATCAGTTTCAGCAACCAGCACAGCAGCGAGCGAATCATGAGCACCGACAAGACCAACCAGTCCTGGGGCGGCCGCTTCAGTGAACCCGTCGACGCCTTCGTCGCACGCTTCACCGCCTCCGTCACCTTCGATCAGCGCCTTTATCGCCATGACATCATGGGCTCCGTCGCCCACGCCACGATGCTGGCCAAGGTCGGCGTGCTCACCGACGCCGAGCGCGACACCATCATCGACGGGCTGAAGAGCATTCAGGGCGAGATCGAAGCCGGCACGTTCGACTGGCGCGTGGACCTCGAAGACGTGCACATGAACATCGAAGCGCGCCTGACCGATCGCATCGGCGTCACCGGTAAAAAATTGCACACCGGACGCAGCCGCAACGATCAGGTCGCCACCGACATCCGTCTTTGGCTGCGTGATGAAATCGACCTGATTCTGGCTGAAATCACCCGCCTGCAAGAAGGCCTGCTGGGGCTGGCCGAGCGAGAAGCCGAGACTATCATGCCGGGCTTCACTCACCTGCAGACCGCGCAACCGGTGACCTTTGGCCACCACATGTTGGCGTGGTTCGAAATGCTCAGCCGTGATTACGAGCGTCTGGTCGATTGCCGCAAGCGCACCAACCGCATGCCCTTGGGCAGCGCCGCGCTGGCCGGCACTACCTACCCGATCGACCGCGAGCTGACCTGCCAACTGCTGGGTTTCGAAGCGGTCGGCGGCAACTCGCTGGACAGCGTCTCCGATCGCGACTTCGCCATCGAATTCTGCTCCGCCGCGAGCATCGCGATGATGCACCTGTCGCGCTTCTCCGAGGAGCTGGTGCTGTGGACCAGCGCGCAATTTCAGTTCATCGACCTGCCTGATCGCTTCTGCACCGGCAGCTCGATCATGCCGCAAAAGAAAAACCCTGATGTGCCCGAGCTGGTCCGTGGCAAGAGCGGCCGCGTGTTTGGCGCATTGATGGGCCTGTTGACCTTGATGAAGGGCCAGCCGCTGGCCTACAACAAAGACAATCAGGAAGACAAGGAGCCGCTGTTCGACGCTGCCGACACCTTGCGCGATTCGCTGCGGGCCTTTGCCGACATGATCCCGGCGATCAAGCCCAAGCACGCCATGATGCGCGAGGCGGCGCTGCGTGGTTTCTCCACCGCCACCGACCTCGCTGACTATCTGGTCCGCCGCGGCCTGCCGTTCCGTGATTGCCACGAAATCGTCGGCCACGCGGTGAAGCATGGCGTTGAGACGGGCAAAGATTTGGCCGAGATGACGCTGGACGAGCTGCGTCAGTTCAGCGACCAGATCGAACAGGATGTCTTCGCGGTGCTGACGCTCGAAGGTTCGGTCAACGCCCGCAACCACATCGGCGGCACGGCGCCGGAGCAGGTCAAGGCAGCGGTCGTGCGTGGCCAGCATTTGCTCGCCGCCCGCTAAACCCATAAACGGGGTCGCCCAGCGCGGGCGATTCCATTCAATTGGCAGGACATCGAGAACGACATGAGCGACAACATCGAAAACGACGACGAAGAGTTTGCTGAAGCAACGCTGATTGAAGCCATCGAAAATCAGATCGAGAGCGACAACCCTCCGGCGGCCAAAGCCACGTTCAACAAGCTGACCCTGGTGGGCATCGAGCGCGAAGAGATTCTGCAGATGATGGCCCACATTCTGGCGCTGGAGATCGACGGCATCCTGGCTGAAGATCGTCCGTTCAATACCGTCTGGTACGAAGCGGCCCTGCGTGCACTGCCCGACATGCCGCCCGGCGTGCGACTGGCGGAAGACGAGTAAAATCCGCCACAAATGCCGGTCGCTCAACCGACCTGACGACCGGCCAGATACTTCCTGCAAAATCCCCAGATCTGACTACACTCCAACAGCCTCGCTGCCGTATGGCGATGGGGCCGTCACGCCTGCGATTCTGATCGCGGTGTATCCACTGGAAAAAGTCTGGAGCACCTATGTCGTTTACCCCTGAATTGGTTGCCGAGCTGGAAATCCTGTCGCTGTTCAATCTGAGCAACACCAAAGAGGGTCTGAAGGTTCACCACCACACTGCGGCACCCACTGCCGTCGCTGCCGCCCAACGACTCTTCGACAAAGGCCTTACCACGCAAAGGGACGGAGGCTACTTGACCAGCCTGGGGCTGGATGCCGCCGACCACGCTCAATCGCTGCTGATCATTCTTGCCACCAGCCAGGAAGCTGCCTGATTTCGTCCTCGCGAAACCTTTGCCTGGACGCATCAAATAAAGGTTTCGCGAATCCTCCATTTCGACGATGCTGCGCCGATAAAATAATGGCGCCATAAAAAAGACGCGCAGCCGAGCCGTACAGGTCTACGCCCAGCTGTCTTGATTATCGCTACACCTCCACTTCATGCAGTGCCGCCCGCCGGCTTCGAGTCGCGATGACGCGTAGTTTCGAAATTCGCCCGGATCTGGATGAGGGCATTGATCGCAAGGTCCTCGCCCAGTTACGCAGCCGCTTCCTGGCCCTGAGCGAGAGTCGACTGGCGCGCGCGTACGAAGGCCTGTCGACGCGCCAGCAAAGCGTGCTTTCGCTGCTTCCGCTGTTTTTCCACGTCAATCATCCTTTGTTGCCGGGCTATGTGTCGGGCTCGACCCCCGCTGGCGTTTCCCATTACGAGCCAGACGCCCATGCCCTCGCTGAAGCGCAACGCCTGACGCGGTCGTTCTCCTACAAACCACGCCGGGTGAATCCACCGCAGCCGATTCACGGCATTTTCCTGATGGGCAGCCTTGGCACCCTCGCCCAGGCCGACCAGAGCGACATGGACGTGTGGATCTGCCACGACCCGCTGCTGTCGGCAGACGAAATTCAGGAGCTGCGCAGGAAGTGCCAATCCCTCGAAAGCTGGGCCGCAAGCATGGGCGCCGAAGCGCACTTCTTTCTCGTTGATCCGGAGCGTTTTGTCGTCGGCGAGCGCGACGCGCAACTGAGCGGCGAGGACTGCGGCACGACGCAGCATTATTTGCTGCTCGACGAGTTTTATCGCACCGCCATCTGGCTGGCCGGTCGCACCCCGATGTGGTGGCTGGTGCCAGTCTATGAGGAAACGCGCTACGCGGAATACACCCATACCCTGCTGTCGAAACGCTTTATTCGCGCTGACGAAGTGCTGGACCTCGGCAACATGTCGCACATCCCGCCGGGCGAATTCATTGGCGCCGGGCTGTGGCAACTGTTCAAGGGCATCGAATCGCCCTACAAATCGGTGCTCAAGCTGCTGCTCACCGAGGTCTATGCCAGCGAGCACCCGCAGGTGCAATGCCTGAGCATGCGCTTCAAGAAAGCCGTGTTCGCCAATCGCGCCGACCTCGACGAGCTGGACCCGTACGTGATGGTGTACCGGCGCATCGAGGAATACCTGCTGGCGCGGGGTGAGCCCGAACGGCTTGAGCTGGTACGCCGCAGTTTGTACCTGAAGGTGAACAAGAAACTCACGGGTGCCACTCGCCACCGCAGCAACGGCTGGCAGCGCCTGTTGCTGGAGCGATTGGTCAATGAGTGGAACTGGGACGAGCGTCAACTGGCGCTGCTCGACAGCCGTTGCCAATGGAAAGTGCGTCAGGTCGCCAGTGAGCGCCGCGCACTGGTTGGCGAGCTCAACTTCAGTTACCGCTTTTTGACCCAGTTCGCTCGCGCGCAAAAAGCGGTCAACTCGATCACCAAGCGCGACATGAATGTGCTCGGGCGGCGTCTGTACGCAGCCTTCGAACGCAAAGCCGGCAAGGTGGAATTTCTCAACCCGGGCATCGCGCCGGATCTGGCGGAAGACACGCTGACGCTGGCGCAGCGGCCGAACAAGCGCGAGCCCGGCAGGTATCAGTGGTGTCTCTACAATGGCAGTCTGAGTGCCCATGAGCTGGAGACGTTTGCGCCGATCAAGCGCAGTCGCGAGTTACTGGAACTGCTCGCGTGGTGCCATCGCAACAACGTCATCGACAGCAGCACGCGGCTTGCGCTGCACCCCGGCATCAGCGATCTGACCGAGTTCGAGCTGTTCAACCTGCAAGGCGCGTTGCAGCAGAGCATTGCGCTACCGCTCGCAATGGTCGATGAAGACGTCCTGTTGAGCCCGAGCGTACCCCGCGAAATTCTGCTGCTGGTCAACGTCGGCGTCGATCCACTCCGACATCACAAAGACCTGAACATCCTCATGACCACCGAGCGAACCGACTCGCTGAGCTACGCTGGTGTGCGCGAAAATCTGGTGCTGACCTTCGATCAGATCACCCTGAACAGCTGGAACGAGGTGCTGGTCAATCGCTTCGACGGCCCCCATGCCCTGCTGGAATGCCTGACAGAATTGTTCAACGGCCTGCCGGAAAAGTCCGCAAGGCCTGTCATCCGCGTGCGCTGCTTTTGCCACAACCGCGCGCAGGCCATCGCCCAGCGCGTGGAGGAGCTCATCGGCACGGCGCAACTGCTGCTGGACCGGCGCCTGAATCATCGCTATCTCATCCAGGTCGAGCAGTGGTATCACGTCCTGGAAATGATCCCCGGTCAGGTCAGTCATGTGGTGCTGGAGCATTTGCCGGCGCTGTACGACTACCTGGGAGAAGAGCTCTCAGCCTACAGCCCGATTCATCTGGACCCCCAGGCACTGGACGACTCGGACTTGTCTCTGTTCATCCCGTACGGCCAGCCCGAGTGCATTCAGGTGTTTTACCGGATCAACGAGCCGAATGCTGACCTGTACGTGCTCGATGAGCGCAATGCGCTATGGCATCAGCAGGTGCCTTATCACACTGAATCCAGCCTGCTGGTGCCAATTCAACGCTTTTTTCATTCGTTGATGTACCGCCGCGTGACGTTGCTGCCCCTGGATAACCCGCTGGAATCAACGTCGCTGGAGGCTTTGTATTACCGCATAACCCCTGATGGATCAGGGCGAGCGCGCCGCGTTGAGCATCGTCCGACCCCGGCGATGCTCAACGACAAATCGTTTTTTGACGTGCAGGCGATTATCGAGGAGGCGTCCCCCGGCCAGGTCAGCGTGACGCTGTACTGCGACGGGATGGAGTTTTCCGAGCTGGAGTATGGCGATCAGCTGTTCAGCGTCGTGGCCCGACGGATTCTCGAGCAGCGCCGCGAGCCGCAACGTTACCGCTGCTACATCACCGACCTGGACCTGTCCGGGATACTGGGGGATACGCGCGGGCAAACCATCCTGGTCCTGCGCTACAAAGCCCGGCTGGAACAATCACTGAATGCCGCGATGGATGAGGTGTGATGCCAGTGGCGGCCAGACATCAGGCCCGGCATCGCGACAGCGACCGGCCTTTGTGGGAGCCGGCTTGCTGGCGAAGGCGTTTAGTCAGACGCTGCAAGGGTAAATGCCAAATCCGGTTCGCCAGCAAGCCGGCTCCTACAGATTCAACGTTGCAAAGGGGGGCCGTGACCTAAACGCGACCGGAAGTCGCACTGCGACGCTGATCCGCCTGCCGCACGATCTCGCGGCGGCGCTCGTCGGTCGCCGCCCGCCACTCGCGGATGTCTTCGACGTGGCGCTGGCAGCCCGTGCAGACTTTGTCCTCGTCGAGCCGGCAGATGCTGATGCAGGGCGACGGCACAGCCGGGCTGACGTTGCTGAACAGGGGCTTTGGCGGTTTGACCGGGGTTGCGCTAACGGTCACTGGCGGTTGCCATCGCTGCCGTCGAGGGCGTCGAAGTCGATTTCTTCGCCCGCCTGCTCCTTCGCCAGACGATAGAGCATCTCGCTCAACAGCTCTTCGCTCTTGTCGCAGATCCAGTGCTTCGCTTCTTCGTCGTAATCAAAGTGAAAACCACCGGAAGCGGCCGCCAGCCACAGCTGACGCAACGGCTCCTGACGGCTGAAAATGAACTGCGAGCCGTTTTCGAACTTCACGGTCAGCACACCGGCCGAGCTCTCAAGGTCCAGGTCCAGACCGCTCTCGTCGAAGATGTCCTGCAGCTTTTCCTGGGTGGCATCGACCAGATCGTGAAAACGGGCTTCGGTCAAACTCATTGCATGAACCTCAAAAGTGTCGGCGGATGGCGCAGCGACGCACGATACGGTCGCTCCCCGGCAAATGCAAAGCCTACCCGCCCAAGTGTAATTGTGGGAGCGGCTTTGTCCGGGAAGGCAGCAAGCGTCTCGCCCCACCGCAGGCTGCGTCAGAAATCCGCGCGCGCCGCGCAGTCTAATTGCGCAGCGGCGTCAAACCCCCGCCGGACGGGAACTCCAGCGCATAGGCAATCTGTCGGGTGGTCGGTATACTCGGGCGCAATTAATGCTTATACAAAGGATTTCGCCATGAAGCGCCTGATTTCCTCCCTGGCCGCACTGCTTGCAGTTGCGTGTCTGGTCTCTGCCTGCGGTCAGAAAGGTCCACTGTATCTGCCCGACGACGACTCGTCCGCCGACGGCTCCAGCCAGACCAAGTCGCACTCGCACAAGCATCAGACTTCGACCTACTAGGAATCAGTCATGGACGCCTTCAACTACCGCGACGGTGAGCTGTTCGCGGAAGGAGTGGCGTTGTCTGCCATCGCCGAACGCTTCGGCACGCCGACATACGTCTATTCCCGCGCGCATATCGAGGCGCAGTACCGCGCCTACGCTGATGCCCTGAGTGGCATGCCGCACCTGGTTTGCTTCGCCGTAAAAGCCAACTCAAACCTGGGCGTTCTCAATGTCCTGGCACGTCTGGGCGCGGGTTTCGACATCGTTTCCCGCGGCGAACTGGAGCGTGTACTGGCGGCGGGCGGTCAGTCCGACAAGATTGTCTTCTCCGGCGTCGGCAAGACGCGCGATGACATGCGTCGTGCGCTGGAAGTCGGCGTGCATTGCTTCAACGTCGAATCCACCGACGAACTCGAACGTCTGCAAGTCGTCGCCGCCGAAATGGGCGTGCGCGCTCCGGTGTCGTTGCGCGTCAACCCGGACGTCGACGCCGGCACTCACCCCTACATCTCCACCGGCCTCAAGGAAAACAAATTCGGCATCGCTATCGCGGACGCCGAAGACGTTTACATCCGAGCCGCGCAGTTGCCGAATCTCGACGTCATCGGCGTCGATTGCCACATCGGTTCCCAGCTGACCACCCTTTCACCTTTCGTTGATGCACTGGATCGCTTGCTCGATCTGGTCGATCGCCTGGGCGATTGCGGCATTCTGCTAAAGCATATCGACCTGGGCGGCGGTCTGGGCGTGCGTTATCGCGACGAGGAGCCACCACTCGCGGGCGATTACATCAAGGCTGTGCGTGAACGCCTCGATGGCCGCGATCTGGCGCTGATGTTCGAGCCCGGCCGCTTCATCGTCGCCAATGCCGGCGTGCTGCTGACCCGCGTCGAGTATCTCAAGCACACCGAGCACAAAGATTTCGCCATCGTCGACGCCGCCATGAACGACCTGATTCGTCCGGCGCTGTATCAGGCGTGGATGGACGTGACAGCGGTCGAACCTCGCGACGGCGCCAAACGCACCTACGACATCGTCGGCCCGATCTGTGAAACCGGGGATTTCCTGGCCAAGGAGCGCGAACTCGCACTGGCTGAAGGCGACCTGCTGGCGGTGCATTCTGCCGGCGCCTATGGCTTCGTGATGAGCTCCAACTACAACACCCGCGGGCGTACGGCGGAGGTGCTTGTGGATGGCGAGCAAGCCTTCGAAGTGCGTCGCCGTGAAACTGTGACTGAGTTGTTTGCCGGCGAAAGCCTGCTGCCGGAGTAATCCCATGCTGCTGCGTTTTACCAAGATGCATGGCCTGGGCAATGATTTCATGGTGCTGGACCTTGTGAGCCAACACGCGCACATTTTGCCCAAGCACGCCAAGCAATGGGGTGATCGCCATACCGGTATCGGTTTCGATCAGCTGCTACTGGTCGAGGCGCCGAACAATCCGGACGTGGACTTCCGCTACCGGATTTTCAATTCCGACGGCTCCGAAGTGGAGCAATGTGGCAATGGTGCGCGCTGCTTCGCCCGTTTCGTGCTGGACAAGCGGCTGACCGCCAAGAAGCAGATCCGCGTCGAGACCAAGAGCGGCATCATCGAGCTGGACATCCGCAACGACGGCCAGATCAGCGTTGATATGGGCGCGCCGCGTCTGCTGCCGGCGGACATCCCGTTCGATGCGCCGGAGCAGGCCGCCAGTTATTCGCTTGATGTCGATGGCGAGACCGTCGAGCTTGCCGCCGTGTCCATGGGCAATCCCCACGCCGTGCTGCGCGTCTACGACATCAACAATGCGCCCGTGCATGTGCTGGGGCCGAAGATCGAGAACCATCCGCGCTTCCCGGCCCGGGTAAACGTTGGATTCCTCCACGTCGTCGATCGCCAGCGCGCGCAATTGCGGGTATGGGAGCGAGGCGCCGGGGAAACCCAGGCCTGCGGCACGGGTGCCTGCGCAGCAGCGGTTGCAGCCATTACTCAGGGCTGGATGGATTCGCCAATGCTGATCGACCTGCCGGGCGGACGCCTGTCCATCGAGTGGGCCGGCCCCGGCCATTCGGTGGTGATGACTGGCCCGGCTGTCCGGGTTTACGAAGGCCAAGTACGTCTATGAGTGAGAGTATCCAATGACCGACCAGCCTCAGACTTCAAACGACACGCCCGGCCAGTCCCCTGCCGAGGACGCAGTGCCTGCCCTTGAAGCCGAGGCGGTTGCGGCCTGGCTGCAACAACACCCTGATTTCTTCGCCGAGCACGACGAATTGCTGGCGATGATGCGCGTGCCGCACCAACGAGGCGACACCGTCTCGCTGGTCGAGCGCCAGCTCAAACTGCTGCGCGAGCGCAACATCGAGATGCGTCACCGGCTCTCTCAACTGATGGACGTGGCCCGAGACAACGACCGGCTGTTCGAAAAAACCCGCAGGCTGATTCTCGATCTGATGGACGCGACCAGTCTGGAAGAGATCGTCATCTGCGTGGAAGACAGCCTGCGCCAGGAGTTTCAGGTGCCCTTCGTCAGCCTTATCCTGTTCAGCGACAACCCAATGACCGTCGGCCGCTGGGTGAGCGCCGCCGACGCGCAGAAAGCCATTGGCGGGCTGATGTCCGGCGGCAAGACCCTGTGCGGCGCACTGCGTGAGCATGAACTCGAGTTTCTGTTCGGCAGCGAGCAAGCCAAGGAAGTCGGCTCAACGGCCCTGGCCGCCCTCACCCATCAGGGCCTGCACGGCGTTCTGGCGATCGGCAGCCGGGATCCGCAGCATTACAAAAGCTCGGTCGGTACGCTGTTTCTCAGTTACATCGCCGATGTGCTTAGCCGCCTGCTGCCACGCTTCACCCATTCGCTGCGTTCGGTTCACTAGTCATGGAGCGGCAACTGGACGCGTACTGCACGCACCTGCGCAGTGAGCGCCAAGTGTCGAGCCATACGCTTGAAGCCTATCGCCGCGACCTGAATAAAGTCCTGGCGTTCTGCGAAAAGCAGCACATCGACACGTGGAAGGCGCTGGATATTCAGGCCATGCGCAGCCTGGTCGCTCGCCTTCATCAGCAGGGCCAATCCTCGCGCAGCCTGGCCAGACTGCTGTCAGCCGTTCGCGGCTTTTATCACTACCTCAACCGCGAAGGCTTCTGCGATCACGATCCGGCCAATGGCCTGTCACCGCCCAAGGGCGAGCGTCGCCTGCCGAAAACTCTCGATGCCGACCGCGCCCTGCAACTGCTTGAAGGCGGGGTCGAAGACGATTTTCTGGCCCGGCGCGATCAGGCCATCCTCGAGCTGTTCTATTCCTCAGGCCTGCGGCTGTCCGAGCTGACCGGGCTGAACTGTGCAGACCTGGATCTGGCGGAAGGTCTCGTGCAGGTCCTCGGCAAAGGCAGCAAAAGCCGCGTTTTACCGGTCGGCCGAAAGGCCCGGGAAGCGCTGGAGGAATGGCTCAAGCAACGGGCGCTGGCCAATCCGCAGGACGATGCAGTGTTCGTCAGCCAGCAAGGTCGCCGTCTGGGGCCGCGCTCGATCCAACTGCGGGTCAAGGCCGCCGGCGAACGCGAGTTGGGCCAGAACCTGCACCCGCACATGCTTCGTCATTCTTTCGCCAGTCACTTGCTGGAGTCGTCCCAGGACCTGCGCGCCGTGCAGGAGCTGCTGGGCCACGCCGATATCGCCACCACTCAGATCTACACCCATCTGGATTTCCAGCATCTGGCCACGGTGTATGACAGCGCCCATCCACGGGCCAAGCGCAAAGGTAACGTCGATAATGAGCATTAAGCTGATCACCTTCGATCTGGACGACACGCTGTGGGAAACCGCACCGGCCATTGTCAGTGCTGAAGCCAAGTTGCGTGAGTGGCTGGCTGCCAACGCACCAAAACTCGGGGCGGTTCCAGTCGAGCACCTGTGGGAAATCCGCTCGCGACTCATCGAAGAGGATCCGACGTTCAAGCACCGGATCAGTTCGTTGCGCCGCACGGTGCTTTTTCACGCTCTTGAGGATGCCGGGTATGGTCATGCCCAAGCCCATGAGCTGGCGGATCAAAGCTTTGAAGTGTTCCTTCAGGGGCGACACCAGTTGGACATCTTTCCTGAAGTGGTTCCGACGCTGGAGATCCTGACCAAGTCTTACACGCTGGGTGTCGTGACCAACGGCAATGCCGACGTCCGCCGCCTCGGCCTGGCCGACTATTTCGCCTTCGCGCTGTGCGCCGAAGACCTGGGCATCGGCAAACCCGACCCTGCGCCTTTCGTCGAAGCGCTGAAGCGGGGCAATGCCGATGCCAGCCAGGCCGTGCATGTCGGTGATCATCCGGGTGACGACATCGCCGGCGCTCAACAGGCGGGCATGCGGGCTATCTGGTACAACCCCGGCGGCAAGGTATGGGAAGCTGAAAGAGCGCCGGATGCCGTAATCAACAGCCTGACGCAATTGCCCGAGGTGCTGACGCGCTGGGGCTGATCAATAAGTCCCGCTTCGTGCACGCCGCTTTTTGTAGGAGCGCGCTTGCCCGCGAACTGCGGTAGGTCAGCTACACATTTATATCAGGCACATCGCGATTCGCGGGCAAGCCCGCTCCTGCAGCATTGCCCGACGCCAGTACCTGACAACTAAACGACCCGAATCGCAGGCAATAAAAAACCCGCAGCGACAGCGGGTTTTTCATCAAGCGCGCAGCAGGTCCCTTAGATGGGACGGCTGCCGTACTTGTTGTCGGGCTTCTTGGGCGGATCGGCGACCACGTTGGCCTCCACTTCCACGACCTTGCCCCCGCGAGCCAGGAACTCTTCCATCGCGCGAGCCAGAGCATCACGCTCTTTATTCTTGGCTTCCACGCTGGGCAATTCGTCGACCGAGACGGCAGCCTTGGCCTTGCCTTTGGCCGGAGTCGCAGAGACTTCAGCGCTGTCGTCGACCTCCACTACATCTTCATCGGACGCCGCAGCAAGCCCCTCGCCGCCCTCCTCGTCTTCCAGCTCGTCTTCCAGACCTTCTTCGATGTCGTCGTCGCTCATGTTCTACCTCATGACTTGCGAAAGCAGATTAGTTATAGCCCAGCCGGGCTTGATTTCTTGAACAGCCGGAAAAAATTCAACTACCGTGTACTTTCAGCGGTCGTGTTCGTCACCCTGAAGCGTGACGAGGACTTTACGGGCACCACCTGCATCGCGGTGCTCGCCCAGATAAATACCTTGCCATGTGCCCAACGCCAGCCGTCCATTTGTAACCGGCAATGTAAGCTGGCAGCCAAGCAGACTGGCTTTGAAGTGCGCCGGCAGATCATCGGGCCCTTCGTCGTCATGCTCATAGCCGTCTCGCCCCTGGGGCACCAGACGGTTGAAGAAACGCTCGAAATCACGACGTACCGCCGGGTCGGCGTTCTCGTTGACAGTCAACGAGGCCGAAGTGTGTTGCAACCAGACATGCAGCAGGCCAATGCGGCATTCGCGTAATTCACGAACGCCCGCAACAATCTCGTCAGTCACCACATGGAAACCACGAGGCCTTGCCCGCAGCGTGATCAAGGTCTGTTGCCACATACCGTTCTCCGCCCTTCGGCGCGCATTCTAACGCGCTGGAAAAAAAAACAAAGTGCGTAATGAGCGACGACTTTCAGGAGCGCTGAACAAGGGCATTTATGCCCTCTCAAGCATCGAGAATCGTCAGGTTAGGCCGAACATTGCAGCGGATGTTCCTGCCGGGAACGCCCGCCCGCTGTGCGGACATCCCTATCGACAAACGTCAGACAAAAAAATGCCCGGAGACCCGGGCATTTTTTCACGCGTGGATTACAAGTTGTAGCCACGTTCGTTGTGTTGCGCCAGATCCAGGCCGACTGCCTCTTCTTCCTCGGTGACACGCAGGCCCATGACCATGTCGAGCACCTTGAGGATGATGAAGGTCACGATCGCGGTGTAGATGACCGTGAAGCCGACGCCTTTGCATTGAATCCAGACTTGTGCCGCGATGTCGGTCACGGTGCCGAAGCCGCCCAGCGAAGGGGCTGCAAACACGCCGGTCAGGATCGCGCCAAGGATACCGCCGATACCGTGAACGCCGAAAGCATCCAGGGAGTCGTCGTAGCCCAGCTTGCGTTTCAGGCTGGTGGCGCAGAAGAAGCAGACCACGCCTGCCGCCAGACCGATGATCAGGCCGCCCATTGGGCCGACAGTACCAGCGGCCGGAGTGACGGCAACCAGACCGGCAACCACACCCGAGGCGATGCCCAGAGCGCTTGGCTTACCGTGGGTCAGCCATTCGGCGAACATCCAGCCCAGTGCTGCGGCAGCGGTAGCGATCTGGGTGACCAGCATGGCCATACCCGCGGTGCCGTTGGCCGCAGCCGCAGAACCTGCGTTGAAACCGAACCAGCCCACCCAGAGCATGGCCGCGCCGACCAGGGTGTAACCCAGATTGTGCGGAGCCATCGGGGTGGTCGGGAAACCTTTGCGCTTGCCCAGTACCAGGCACGCTACCAGGCCAGCCACACCGGCGTTGATGTGGACAACGGTGCCGCCCGCGAAGTCGAGAACGCCCCAGTCCCACAACAGACCACCGACGCCGCTCCAGACCATGTGCGCAATCGGCGCATAAACCAGAGTGAACCATATCCCCATGAAGATCAGCATCGCGGAGAACTTCATGCGTTCTGCGAAGGCGCCGACAATCAGGGCCGGGGTGATGATGGCGAAAGTCATCTGGAAGGTCACGAAAACGGCTTCCGGGAACAGTGCCGCAGGACCGGTAATGCTCGCAGGGGTGATGCCTGCCAGGAACGCCTTCGAAAGACCGCCGACGAAGGAGTTGAAGTTGACGACGTTGACTTCCATACCGGTGGTATCGAACGCCATGCTGTAGCCGTAGACGACCCACAGGATGCTGATCAGGCCGGTAATGGCGAAGCACTGCATCATCACGGAAAGAATGTTTTTCGAGCGGACCATGCCGCCGTAGAACAGCGCCAGACCGGGGATGGTCATGAACAGCACCAGCGCGGTGGAGGTGAGCATCCAGGCGGTGTCGCCGGAATTGAGTACGGGGGCTGCCACTTCGTCTGCCGCCATGGCCAAGCCAGGGGTTACGAGGGACAACAGGGCTCCTAGCCCTGCGAATTGACGCAGAGTCATATTGTTTTCTCCTGGGGCGTTGGGGTTTGGCGGCTTAGATTGCGTCGGTATCGGTTTCGCCGGTACGGATGCGGATAGCCTGTTCCAGATTGACCACGAAGATCTTTCCGTCACCGATCTTGCCGGTGTTGGCCGCTTTGGTTATCGCTTCGATAACGCGGTCCAGATCCTTGTCGTCGATCGCAACATCGATCTTCACCTTGGGGAGGAAGTCGACTACATACTCCGCACCGCGATACAGCTCGGTGTGGCCTTTCTGACGTCCGAAGCCTTTGACTTCAGTAACCGTGATGCCCTGCACGCCGATTTCGGACAGCGACTCGCGTACGTCGTCCAGCTTGAACGGCTTGATGATGGCAGTGACTAGCTTCATGAAACTTTCTCCCGAATTGGTGGACTTGCCCCAGGAAAACAAACCCGACTCAAGTCTAAGCGCAGTGTCTGGCTTTGTAACGCGTCGTGTCCGTAACAGACCTGACCAACCCCAGAAAACCGCTTCTGACGAAACATTCCCCGCTCCGCCTGCCGCACTGCATTCGTCACAGCGACTGCATCAGTGCATGGGTTACAAGCCACTAAGCAGAAAGCTTGCCATTTCATCGATCAGCGTGAATTTCGGCACTTCGACCGTGAATTCACGCTTCAGCGTAGTCGTCGATTGCCATCACCGCACAACAACGGTGCGCCCGTGCCCGAAGCCATGCGCAAAAAGCGTGCAGAGCATTGCGTGCGGCGGAGGGCCGAAAGCTGCGTGCTACACTCGCGCCCTCTGATTCTGGAGTTTCATCATGCTCGCCCCCAAAGCCTTTCTCGACGCCCTGAGCGGCCACGCCTCCCGCCTGTTCAATGGCGAAACCCCGGTTCCCCGCAGCGAATTCGAAACCCAGTTCAAGGCGCTGCTGCAGAGCGGCTTCAGCAAGCTGGACTTGGTCAGCCGGGAAGAATTCGACAGCCAGATGATCGTCCTCGCCCGCACCCGCGCCCGTCTTGAGGCACTGGAAGCGAAGATGGCGGAGATGGAAGCGCAGTTGGCCACGCAACCGAAAGTGCCAGGGGCTGAGCCACAGAGTTGAGCGCTGAATGCTGATGTTGCTCAGGCGCAGTGCGCAATGCGCTGAACCTGAGCTTTGATCGCGTCACCTCGCTCGATCTCTGCTTTGCGCAGGTCGTAGGTGAGTTGCAAGTTCAGCCAGAACTCCGGGGTGGTTTCGAAACACGCCGCCAAGCGTAGCGCCATGTCGGCGCTGACGCCCCTGCGTTGCAGGACGATATCGTTGACGGTGGGTGTTGAGACGCCCAGCGCCCGAGCCAGCGCTGCTGAGGCAAGGCCCAAGGGTTCGAGGAACTCTTCTTTGAGAATTTCCCCGGGATGTACAGAGCGCATTCCAGTCCTGGTCATGATTCATCTCACTCCTTCGATTCATACACATGCCGTAGAACATGCACGGGGCCGCAGGCCGGAGCAATGACTATCCTTCAGCTCGCCGCAGGAAGCGGTGCTGCCTTCAAGGAAAGACATGTCCCTCGCGATTGTTCTGAGCCGTGCCCAGGTTGGCGTTGAAGCGCCTGCCGTGACCGTCGAAACCCATCTCGCCAATGGGCTGCCCAGCCTGACGCTGGTGGGTCTGCCGGAAGGCGCGGTGAAGGAGAGCAAGGATCGGGTGCGCAGTGCGATCCTTAACTGTCGACTGGAATTTCCCGCGCGACGCATCACGCTAAACCTCGCCCCTGCCGATTTGCCCAAGGACGGCGGACGCTTTGATCTTGCTATCGCACTTGGCTTGCTCGCCGCCAGCGCGCAGGTGCCGACGCTTGCGCTGGAGGGCATTGAATGCCTAGGGGAGCTGGCATTGTCCGGTGCGATTCGGCCCGTGCAGGGCGTGCTACCGGCGGCGCTTGCTGCGCGTGAAGCGGGCCACACGCTGATCGTGCCGGCGGTGAATGCCGAGGAAGCGTGTCTGGCGTCAGGCCTGAAGGTAATCGCGGTCAGTCATCTGCTGGAGCTGGTGTCACACTTGAATGGGCATACGGTCATCCCGCCCTATAAATCCAATGGCCTGATTCTGCAGACACAGCCTTATCCCGACTTGAGTGAGGTGCAGGGCCAAACCGCCGCCAAGCGCGCTCTGTTGGTAGCCGCCGCCGGTGCACACAACCTTCTTTTCAGCGGCCCACCCGGAACCGGCAAAACGCTACTCGCGAGCCGTTTGCCAGGGCTGTTGCCGCCGCTGGATGAGCTCGAAGCGCTGGAGGTGGCGGCAATTCAGTCGGTCGCCAGTCACGCCCCGCTGACCAGTTGGCCACAGCGCCCTTTTCGGCAACCCCATCATTCGGCATCGGGCCCTGCGCTGGTCGGCGGTGGCAGTCGCCCGCAACCTGGCGAAATTACCCTCGCGCACCACGGCGTGCTGTTTCTGGACGAGCTTCCGGAATTTGATCGGCGTGTGCTGGAGGTGCTGCGCGAACCCCTTGAGTCAGGCTACATCGTGATTTCCCGGGCGCGGGACCGGGTGCGCTTTCCGGCGCGCTTTCAACTGGTCGCGGCGATGAACCCATGCCCGTGCGGTTATCACGGCGAGCCGACCGGGCGCTGCCGCTGCTCAACCGATCAGATTCAGCGGTACCGCAACAAGCTGTCTGGCCCATTGCTCGACCGGATCGACCTGCATCTGACGGTCGCTCGGGAAACCACCTCCTTGGCCGCCACTGCAGACAGCAAGGGTGAAAGCGCCAGCGCAGCGGAGGTGGTATCCGACGCACGCCAGCGCCAACAGCGCCGCCAGGGTTGCGCCAACGCCTTTCTTGATCTGCCTGCGCTGCGCCAGCACTGCGCGCTGCTACCGGAAGACGAAGCCTGGCTCGAGAATGCTTGCGAACGCCTGAACCTCTCCCTGCGCGCTGCACACCGATTGCTGAAAGTCGCGCGGACGCTGGCGGATCTGGAGAAGGTGGACGCCATCGCCCGATGCCACATTGCTGAGGCTTTGCAGTATCGGCCTTCGTCGAATTGAAGACCGGATACACCGTGGGTTGTAAGGAGATCCACTGTAGGAGCGCGCTTACCCGCGAACGCGTCTTTTCAGTCGCCATCGGTGCAATCTGACCCACCGCATTCGCGGGCAAGCGCGCTCCTACAAACGTGCATCGCCGGTGACGTTCGGGCAAATGGGGCGCTTGAAAAAAACGAACGCACCCCGACAGTCAAGCAATTCGGCAGCGTCTCAGCCTCACCGAAACCGATCCACTTCCTTCTGCAAGTCAGCCGCCACGGCATTCAGCTCTTGAGCCGTGATCGCCAGATTGGACACGACTTCGCGTTGCTCGCTGTTCGCCAGGGCGATGCTTTGCAGGTTGGCGCTGAGCAGCGTTGCGGTGTTGCTCTGCTCTTGGGTCGCGGTGGTGATGGACGTGAATTGCTCGCCGGCCGAGCGGCTTTGTTCGTCGATCTGGGCCAGCGCTGCCGCGACTTTGGCGTTGCGCGACAGGCCTTCCTGCATCAGCGCGTTACCTTGCTGCATGGTGTTGATGGCATTGCTGGTCTCTTGCTGGATGCTGCTGATCATGCCGGAGATTTCGTCGGTGGCCTGACGCGTACGTGATGCCAGGCTGCGGACTTCATCCGCTACCACCGCAAAGCCACGGCCTTGCTCACCGGCGCGTGCTGCTTCAATCGCGGCGTTGAGGGCCAGGAGGTTGGTCTGCTCGGCGATCGAGGTGATGACGCTGACAATCCCGCCGATCTCCTGCGAGCGTTGGCCCAAGGTATCGATCACCGTCGCGGTGCTGCTCAGCGAGCCTGCAATTTGCTCCAGCGAGGCCGATGCCTCTTCCATGGACGTGCGACCGATGCGTGTCTGCTGGGCATTGCCCTGCGCCATGCGTTCGGTGGTGCCCATGTTGTCGGCGATGGTCAGAGCCGTGGCGCTGAACTCCTCCACCGCGCCGGCCATGCTGGTGATTTCGCCGGATTGCTGCTCCATCCCTTCATAAGCGCCGCCCGACAGACCGGACAGTGCGTTGGCTCGACCGCTGACTTCCAGCGCGGCCGTACGGATGTGGGACACCATGGTTTCCAGCGCCTGGCCCATCTTGTTGAAACTACCCGCCAACTGACCAATTTCGTCATGGCTGGAAATGTTCAGTCGTGCGCTCAAATCACCTGCGCCGAGGGCTTCTGCCTGACTGACCAACGCCGACAGCGGCCGCAGCTTGCTGCGCAACAGCCAGATCGCGGCACTGACAGCGATCAACATGGCCAGAAGGCTGCCGATGGCCAATTGCGTACCGACGCTCCAGGTCACAGCGCTGATTTCATCCTTGGGCATCGTCGCCAGAACCGTCCAAGGGCCACCGGTAAACTTCTCGCCGACGGTGTAGAAATCCTCACCGGCGTCCTGCCAGAAACGCCCAACGCTCGGGGTCTTGGCGAACTCAGCCAATGTAGTGCTTGCCTGATCCAGATCCTTCACGCCGGCAGGTGCCACCAGCCATTTGTTCTGCTCATCAAGCAGGGCCAGCGAACCGGTGGAACCGATGCGGAAGTTTTTCAGGTTGTCGAACTGCGCCTTCTGCGCGTCGGTGTAGTCGAAGCCGACGAACAGCACGGCGATGACTTTGCCGCTGGCGTCACGCACAGGGCTGTACTGCGTCATGTACAGCCGATCGAACAACAGCGCGCGACCGACGTATCCCTGCCCGGCGAGCAACTTGTCGTAGGCCGGATGCTTGTGATCCAGCGAGGTACCGAGGGCGCGTGAGCCGTCCTGCTTGCTCAGGGAAGTGCTGACACGCACGAAGTCGTCGCCGCTGCGAACGAAGACCGTCGCCACGCCGGCAGTCATGTTTTTGAAGTCGTCGACTTCCGTGAAGTCGTTGTTCAGTGCAGTGCCGTTCATCAGCAGCGCAGGGGTCTGCACGCCCGCGACCGCAATCTGCTGATCGCCCTGCAGGCTCAGGCCGCCCGAAAAACGCTTCTCGAACAGGCCGCTCAGACGCAGGGTGCTGTCACGCAAGGTGCTGTGGAAGGTATTCAACTGGTCGGCGAGCAAACGAGCTTCGCTGCCCATGTGCTCTTCACGGATGACCAGGTTTGCCGCGTCCAGTGAGCGCAGGGCGAACAGGGTGCTGCCGCTGATGACGACGGCCAGAATAACGGCCAGGGCAATGCCGAGTTGCGAAGCAATTCGGGCGCGAGGCTGAGGCATTGGGGCTCCTTGCCGAACGACTGGGCCGTCCTGATCTCAGGAACACCATTCGGACGAATTTAATAGAGAGGATCGATGAACCGATTGAGGTGAACGGCTCTGCAATACACCTTCGGCCTACAAAGCAAATACTTGAGTCCTACACCGTTTCAGGACGGAATTAATTCCCTTTTTGGCGGTCCCGCGTCCGCTTTCGACCGGGGAGCACTCCAAGTGCTCACTCCAGAATCGTCACGTCCGGCAACTCCATCGCCTGCACTTCGCCCTGCAAAAAGTCGCTCAGCCGCCGCATACGCTCGCCGCCCGGGCGAGTCTTGGGCCAGACGAGATAGTAGTTTTCGCCGCTGACCACCGCTGTGCGCCACGGCAGGCTGAGTCGACCCTGAGCGACATCCTCCGCCACCATCAGCAGATCGCCCATGGAAACGCCGTAACCGCGAGCCGCTGCGATCATGCCCAGCTCCAACGTGTCGAAGACCTGCCCTCCTTTAAGCGAAACCCGGTCAGACAGATCCATACGTTCCAGCCATCGGCGCCAGTCGCGGCGATCGGGCGTGGGGTGCAGCAGTTCGGCGCCGGCCAGTCGCTCGGCATCCCACGGCGCGTCATCCAGCAGCGTCGGCGCGCCCACAGGAATCAGCCATTCCGGGAACAGGTACGTCGCCTCCCACTCCGGCGGGAAATGCCCATGGCTGAGCAACACCGCGCAATCGAACGGCTCTTGGGTGAAGTCGACGCTGTCGATGTCCATCCACGCGCTGGTGAGTTGCACCTCGTTACCCACCTGCAGATGGCGAAAACGACTCAGCCGCGCCAGCAACCAGCGCATGGTCAGGGTCGATGGGGCCTTCATGCGCAAGATGCCCTCCTCCGCCATCAGCGCGCTGCACGCTCGCTCCAAGGCCGAAAAGCCTTCCCGCACGCCCGGCAGCAATTCCCGCGCGGCCTCGGTGAGCTGCAGATTACGACCATTACGGCGAAACAGGCGGCAGGCAAAATGTTCTTCCAGCGTGCGGATATGCCGACTGACCGCGCTTTGAGTGATCGACAGCTCTTCAGCGGCGCGCGTGAACGAGCTGTGTCGCGCAGCGGCTTCAAACGCGCGCAGGGCATACAGGGGCGGAAGGGTGCGTGACATCGACGGGTATTCCTCAGGCAGTCGGCAACTGAGATCACTCTACTGCAGAAATGGCAGGATGAGTTTTACTCATGCGAGGGATCGGATTTATCCCTTTGTGCATCCCCGCCTGAATCCCCACAATGACCGGCCTGCCAACACCCGCAATCCGAGCACAAAGACCATGCACCAGCACGCCTTCAAAGAACTGTGGATCATCCTGCGTCTGGCCGGGCCGCTGATTGCATCGCAGATGGCGCACATGCTGATGGTGTTCACCGACACCGTGATGATGGGCAAGCTGGGCCCGGAATCCCTTGCCGGTGGCGGGCTGGGCGCAGCCAGCTATAACTTCGTGTCGTTCTTTTGCGTGGGCGTCATGGCCGCCGTTGGCACCCTAGTCGCGATCCGCAAGGGCGCGAATGATCACGCTGGTGTCACTCGCCTGACCCAGGCCGGTTTGTGGCTGGCATGGGGAATGGCGCTGATTGCCGCGCTGATCCTGTGGAACCTCGAACCGATTCTGCTGCAGTTTGGTCAAAACGAAGCCAACGTTCACATGGCCAGCGAATTTCTGATCACGCTGCCATTGGCGCTACCCGGCCTGCTGAGCTTCATGGCTCTGCGCGGCTTCACCAGTGCACTGGGGCGGGCGACCCCGGTAATGGTGATCAGCCTGGTGGGCGTGGCGCTGAACTTCGGGCTCAACTACGCCTTTATCCACGGGCTGTTCGGGCTGCCGCACTGGGGCCTGATGGGCATCGGTCTGGTCACGGCCATTGTCACCAACGCCATGGCCATCGCCCTGGCCCTGCACATTCGTTATCACAGCGCCTACGCGGCGTATCCCCTTCACAAAGAACTGATGAAGCTCTCGCGCAGTTGCCTGAAAGAACTGTGGCGTCTGGGCCTGCCGATTGGTGGCACCTACGCGGTGGAGGTCGGGTTGTTTACGTTTGCGGCGTTCTGCATGGGCGCCATGGGCAGCACCCAGATGGCCGCGCATCAGATCGCCCTGCAATCGGTGTCGATGGCGTTCATGGTTCCCGTCGGGATTTCCTATGCAGTGACCATGCGCATCGGCTTGCACTACGGCGCCGGGAACCTACTGCTGGCGCGCACGGCCGGGCGCATGGGGATTGGTTTCGGCGGCCTGCTGATGCTGTCGTTCGGCATCCTGTTCTGGGTCGCGCCCCATGCCGTCATCGGCTTGTTCGTGGACGTCAACGATCCGAAGTACCAGGGTGTGGTTGAGTTGGCGGTGAAGCTGCTGGCCATCGCCGCCTGGTTCGAGATTCTCGACGGCACACAGACCATCGCCATGGGCGCAATTCGAGGATTCAAGGACGCAAAAACCACGTTCCTGATCGGACTGGCAAGTTACTGGGTGGTCGGCGCGCCGCTGGCGTGGGGCCTCGGCTTTCTGGCTCACGAAGGCGCGGTAGGCGTGTGGTGGGGGTTGGCGATCGGTCTGCTCTGCTCAGCAGTCGCACTGACTTGGGCATTCGAGCGCAAAACCGCGCGGCTGCTGCGTAAAGAGGCAACGGGCGTTGTGGTGATGGGGTAAGCGGCTCAGACCTGCAGGAGCGTGGCTTGTCCCGCGATCTGCCGCGCAGCGGCAGCAAAACAAGCGAGCGCGGTGCATCAGGACAAACGGAGTCGTCAGATTTTTTACGACTGCTGCGCAGCCGATCGCGGGACAAGCCACGCTCCTACGGGCTGTGCACGACTACTCCTTAAATCCCCTGCAGTCCCTTTCTTTGCACCTGATCCATCGCCAGATAATCCATCAGTTCCGGTAACGCCAGCGGGTGACTGATGAGAAAACCTTGAGCCTGGTCGCAGTTGAAGCTGCGCAGCAATGCCAGTTGCTCAGGGGTTTCGACGCCTTCGGCCACCACTTCGAGGCTGAGGTTATGGGCCAGGTTGATCATGGCGTGGACCAGCTTGCGGTTTTCCTCACGTTGCTCCATTTCGCCGACGAAGCTCTTGTCGATCTTCAGCAGCGTGATGGGCAGGCTGTTGAGGTGCACGAAAGATGAAAACCCGGTGCCGAAATCGTCCAGCGAGAAGCGCACACCCAGCCGGCCCAGCGCGTCCATGGTCTGTTTGACCAGGTCACTGCGGCGCATGACGGCTGTTTCGGTGAGTTCAAATTCCAGCCATTGCGCGTCAATGCCCCGATCGGCGATCAAGCGGCTGAGCGTTGCGAGCAACTGGTTGTCCTGAAACTGGCGGAATGACAGGTTGATCGCCATGTGCAGCGGCGGTACGCCTTTCTCGCGTAACGCCTGCATGTCCCGCAGGGCCCGGGCGATGACCCAATAACCCAGGGGTACGATCAGCCCGCTTTGCTCGGCCAGCGGCACAAACTCACTCGGCGGTAGCAAACCGCGTTCAGCGTGGCGCCAGCGCACCAGTGCCTCCAGCCCCAGAATGTGCCCGGTATTCAGGCACAGGCGCGGCTGGTAATGCAGCTCCAGCTCATCGCGACGCAAGGCCCGGCGCAGTTCACTTTCCAGGTCGGCGAGGCTGCGGGCGTTGCGGTTGATGCGTTCGTTGAAGACGTGAAAGGTACAGCCTTGCGTGCCCTTGGCCTGCTGCATGGCGATGTGCGCATGCCACATCAGTGGATCGGCGCCGCCGTTGAGGCGGGCATAGGCGATGCCCAGGCTGCAGCCGATCAACAAGCTTTCGCCATCGACCCAGTACGGTTCGGACAGGGCTTCGGTGATGCGCTCGGCAATGGACTCCGCGCGCTCAGGGGCGCGTCGAGTGTCGATCAGCAGGGCGAATTCATCGCTGCCCAATCGCGCCAGTTGATCACACGCCTCCAGCTGGCCTTTCAGCCGCGCCACCACTTGCAGGATCAGCCGATCCCCCGCCTGATGCCCCAGCGCGTCGTTCGCACGCCGGAAGTTGTCCAGGTCGAGATGCCCCAACGCCAAGCCACGACCATCGAACTCAGCCAGCCGGGCGGCCAACAGCGTCTGAAAGCCCTGTCGGTTGGCGATACCGGTCAGAGGGTCCTGCTCGGCGAGGCGATTGAGTGTGGTTTCCAGCACGCCCCGTTCGCGCACATGCCGCAAACAACGGCGCAAGGCCTGCGGGGTGAGCGCATCACGCACCAGCCAGTCGCTGACGCCGACGGGTTCTTCGTCAGGCTCTGTGTCGAAAAGCAATACGGTGGGCCAGTTGCATTGGCCGGCGGCGGGCTGAAGGGCTTCAGTGGTGAAAAGGATTCCGGGGGCCGCGAGGTCTGTGTGGTCGCCAACAGCGTCCCAGCTCGGCGCGCAGTCAAGGACGGCGACGTTTCCGAGCGGCGCCAGGCACTCGCGCAACGATGCCGGCCATTCGGGCGAGTCCGCCAAAAGCAGCAAACGCAAGGGTTCGACAGGCGTAGACAAGCTAACTCCCCACACAAACGTATAGAACTTGGCGCACCCCCGAACGGGGGTCGTCAAACGCGAGAATCATCCGCAATACGCAAATGTAACAAAACGGCGAAATATAGATAGCGCGGCGCATCACAGTGTCGGACGGTGGCTGCACAATCCGCTGACCCTGTTAAAATGCCCGCCCTTTTCAAAGCGACCCCATTTTTCCCCATGTCCCGACTCAATCCCCGGCAACAGGAAGCCGTGAACTACGTCGGCGGCCCTCTTTTGGTGCTCGCCGGCGCAGGCTCCGGCAAGACCAGCGTGATCACACGCAAGATTGCCCACCTCATCCAGAACTGCGGCATCCGTGCCCAGTACATCGTCGCCATGACCTTTACCAACAAGGCAGCGCGGGAGATGAAAGAGCGCGTCGGGACCCTGTTGCGCGCTGGCGAAGGGCGCGGACTGACCGTTTCGACGTTCCACAACCTGGGCCTGAACATCATCCGCAAGGAACACGCCCGGTTGGGCTACAAGCCCGGGTTCTCGATCTTCGACGAGACCGACGTCAAGGCGCTGATGACCGACATCATGCAGAAGGAATACTCGGGCGACGACGGCGTCGACGAGATCAAGAACATGATCGGCGCCTGGAAAAACGAACTGATCCTGCCACCCGAGGCCCTCGCCAATTCCCGCAACCCTAAGGAGCAGACCGCCGCCATCGTCTACAGCCATTACCAGCGCACGCTGAAGGCGTACAACGCGGTGGATTTCGACGACTTGATTCTGCTGCCGGTGAAGTTGTTCGAAGAGCACGCCGACATTCTGGAAAAGTGGCAGCACAAGGTGCGCTACCTGCTCGTCGACGAATACCAGGACACCAACGCCAGCCAGTACCTGCTGGTGAAGATGCTCATCGGCACGCGCTGCCAGTTCACCGTTGTGGGTGACGACGACCAGTCGATCTACGCCTGGCGCGGCGCGCGGCCGGAAAACCTGATGCTGCTCAAGGACGATTACCCGTCGTTGAAAGTGGTGATGCTGGAGCAGAACTACCGCTCCACCAGCCGCATCTTGCGCTGCGCCAACGTGCTGATCGCCAACAACCCTCATGCGTTCGAGAAGCAGCTGTGGAGCGAGATGGGCCACGGCGACGAAATCCGCGTCATTCGCTGCAAGAACGAAGACGCCGAAGCCGAGCGCGTGGCCATCGAAATTCTCAGCCTGCATCTGCGCACCGACCGGCCGTACAGCGATTTTGCGATCCTCTATCGCGGTAACTATCAGGCCAAACTGATCGAGCTGAAGCTGCAGCACCATCAGATTCCGTATCGGCTGTCCGGGGGCAACAGCTTCTTCGGACGCCAGGAAGTGAAGGACCTGATGGCCTACTTTCGCCTGCTGGTGAACCCGGATGATGACAACGCCTTCCTGCGCGTGATCAACGTGCCGCGCCGGGAAATCGGCTCGACCACCCTTGAAAAGCTGGGCAACTACTCAACAGAGCGCAAGGTGTCGATGTACGCAGCGACCGACGAGATCGGTCTGGGCGAGCATCTGGATGCCCGCTTCACCGACCGCCTCAGACGCTTCAAGCACTGGATGGACGGCGTGCGCCAGCAATGCGCGACGCAGGACCCGATTGCCGCTCTGCGCAGCATGGTCATGGACATCGATTACGAAAACTGGATTCGTCAGAACAGCTCCAGCGACAAGGCTGCCGACTACCGCATGGGCAATGTGTGGTTCCTGATCGAGGCGCTGAAAAACACGCTGGAGAAAGACGAAGAAGGCGGCATGACCATTGAGGAGGCCATCGGCAAACTGGTCTTGCGTGACATGCTGGAACGTCAGCAGGAAGAGGAAGACGGCGCCGAAGGCGTGCAGATGATGACGCTGCACGCCTCCAAGGGGCTGGAGTTTCCGTACGTGTTCATCATGGGCATGGAAGAGGAAATCCTCCCGCACCGCTCCAGCATCGAGGCCGACACCATCGAAGAAGAACGCCGCCTGGCCTACGTGGGCATCACCCGCGCGCGGCAGACGCTGGCGTTCACCTTTGCGGCCAAGCGCAAGCAGTACGGCGAAATCATCGATTGCCTGCCGAGCCGGTTTCTCGACGAACTGCCACCGGACGATCTCGCCTGGGAAGGCAACGATGACACGCCCGTTGAAGTCAAAGCCGTACGCGGCAATACAGCCCTGGCGGACATACGCGCCATGTTGAAAAGATAACGTTCATTTCGCGCACATCGCGCTCTGAGGACCACCCACGTGGAAGCACTGCACAAGAAAATTCGCGAAGAAGGCATCGTGCTTTCCGATCAGGTACTGAAGGTCGACGCGTTTCTCAACCACCAGATCGACCCGGTGCTGATGCAGCAGATCGGCGACGAATTCGCCTCGCTGTTCGCAGGCTCCGGCATCACCAAGATCGTCACCATCGAGGCATCGGGTATCGCCCCTGCGGTCATGACCGGCCTGAAAATGGGCGTTCCGGTGATCTTCGCGCGCAAGCATCAGTCGCTGACTCTGACTGAAAACATGTTTTCCGCGTCGGTGTATTCGTTTACCAAACAGACCGAAAGCACCATCGCCATTTCGACCCGCCACCTGAACAGCAGCGATCGGGTGCTGATCATCGACGACTTCCTGGCCAACGGTAAGGCGTCCCAGGCGTTGATCTCAATCATCAAGCAGGCAGGCGCCACCGTCGCCGGGCTGGGTATCGTGATCGAGAAGTCGTTCCAGGGCGGCCGCGCCGAGCTGGACGGTCAGGGCTATCGTGTAGAGTCACTGGCGCGTGTGCAGTCGTTGAAAGATGGCGTTGTGACCTTCGTTTGATACTCAACGCCTGCATTTGACACGCCGCACTTCCTGTAGGAGCGCGCTTGCCCGCGAAGACGACGTCACCGTCAACCTCCGCCTGACAGACAAAAGCGCAACATCCCTGCATCGGCAACAAAGGAGAGCAAACATGATCATTGGCGAAAAACTGAGCGTAGAGGCGTTCTTCGATCCGCAGACCTCGACCATCAGTTACCTGGTCATTGACCGCTCTACGCTTCAAGCCGCGCTGATCGACAGCGTGCTGGATTACGACCCGAAATCCGGGCGCACCAGCACGCAGTCCGCAGACAAGCTGATCGACAGGGTTCGCGAGCAGGGCGTGTCGGTGCAGTGGATTCTGGAAACCCACGTCCACGCCGATCACGTCTCGGCGGCGGCCTACCTGAAAGAACAGCTCGGCGGCACCGTCGCCATTGGCAGCCACATCACCCGCGTGCAAAAAGTCTTCGGCACGCTGTTCAACGCCAAAGGCGACTTTGCCCGGGACGGCAGCCAGTTCGACCGGCTGCTGGAAGATGACGCGCACTTTCAGATCGGCACGCTGCAGGCCAGAGCCATGCACACCCCTGGCCATACACCAGCGTGCATGACGTACGTGATCGAAGCGGGCAACGAAGCCGTGGCGTTTGTCGGCGATACGCTGTTCATGCCCGACTACGGCACCGCCCGTTGCGACTTCCCGGGTGCCGATGCGCGCACGCTGTATCGCTCGGTCGGCCGGATTCTCAGCCTGCCGCCGCAGACACGCCTGTTCATGTGCCACGACTACCTGCCGAACGGCCGTGAGCTGATGTTCATGACCACCGTCGCCGAGCAACGCGCCAGCAACATCCATGTGCGCGAAGGCATCGACGAGGACGCCTTCGTTGAGATGCGCGAGAAGCGCGACGCCACCCTCGACATGCCGATGCTGATTCTGCCTTCGGTGCAGATCAACATGCGCGGCGGCCATTTACCGGAGGCGGAAGACAACGGCGTGCGCTACCTGAAGGTCCCGATCAATGCGCTGTGATGCCTGCCGAGCGCGCCGATCCAGCGCGCTCACATACTGAACAGCCACCTCCTGACAGACCTACGGGACTTGCTCACTTAACATGAATGAACACGAACTGATCGGAGCCGGCCTCGGTACGATCATCGGCGGGGTGTTGGGACTGACAGGCGCGGGTGGCGGCATTCTTGCGGTGCCGCTTTTGGTTTTCGGGCTGGGTTTGACGATGATTGAAGCTGCGCCGGTGGGCCTTCTGGCCGTCGGGCTGGCTTCGGCCGTCGGTGCAGCGCTTGGGCTGCGCCAGGGCATCGTCCGTTACCGCGCGGCCATTTTCATCGCGATCATTGGCATCGCATTGTCCCCGGTAGGCCTGTGGCTGGCGCATCAACTGCCCAATGCGCCGCTGGCGGTGGGGTTTGCGCTGATTCTTTTTTATGTGTGCGGGCGGATCTACCGCAAAGCCGCTCACGAGTTGCGCCACGGCAAGCCGCCGGATCGAGGGGCATTCAGGCCCTGTGTGGTCAATCCGCTGGTGGGTCGGCTGCGCTGGACCCTGCCGTGCGCACGCTCACTGGCAGCGACCGGCGCCTTGGCCGGGCTGCTATCGGGCTTGCTCGGTGTGGGCGGCGGCTTTGTCATCGTGCCGGCATTGACCCGCTACACGGACCTTGAAATGAAGAGCATCGTCGCCACGTCGCTGGCGGTGATCGCTTTGGTTTCGACGGGGAGCGTGATCACGGCCAGCGTCAGCGGCGCAATGCACTGGTCAGTGGGGCTGCCGTTTGCCGCCGGGGCCGTCGCTGGACTGATGGCCGGCAGACAGGTAAGCCGCTATCTGGCCGGCCCGAGATTGCAGCAGTTGTTTGCGGTCAGTGGCTTCTTCGCCGCTGTATTGCTGGTGATTAAAACCCTCAGTTAAGCGGATGCAGTTCACGAAGAAGGTGGATCTGTCACCTCAGTGTTGCCTGATCCAACGCGTTTCGCGGGCAAGCGCGCTCCTACAGGTTCGTGGCGTGCCCGACATCTGCATCGGACGCAAATCCCCTGTAGGAGCAATCGGAGGTTACGACGGTCGCGAACGCGGTGGGTCTGTCACACCCAGGCTGCCTGACACACCCCATTCGCGAGCAAGCTCACGCCTACATTCCAAAGAAGCATCGGACCTAAGCCGTGGCCTGCAACCCCGCCAACACCAGCCGCTGATACAGCTCTTCTCGCAACCCCTGCGGATGATCGAGGCCCATGCGCTGCAAGTGCTCCGGATACGCGCTCGCGTCAGGGGCTTCCAGCGTGGCCTTGCCCAGCTCGATGATTTCCGTGAGCTTGAACTTGCTCTTCAACCAGTTCAGCGCGCGCAGCAGATCGCGCTCTTCCGCCGTAAAATCACTGCCCAGCGGGTATTCGATGAACAGCGACGGGAACTGGTTACGGATGTGCTTCAACCGCTCGGGCGTGTTCTGGCTAAACAGCGGATCAAGGCGGAAATCCTTGGGCAGCTTGCCGGCCTTTTGCGCCTGATCGATCAGACCCGGCTGGAAGCGTGAATCACTGATGTTCAGCAGCGCCTCGATCACAGCAGAGTCGGTCTTGCCACGTAGGTCGGCAATGCCGTATTCAGTGACGACGATGTCACGCAAATGCCTGGGGATCGTCGCGTGCGCATAGTCCCAGACGATGTTGGAGCTGACCTCCCCGCCCGATTCACGCCAGCTGCGCAGGATCAGCACTGACCGTGCGCCCTCCAGTGCATGGCCCTGAGCGACGAAGTTGTACTGCCCGCCAACACCGCTGACCACCCGGCCATCGGCCAACTGATCCGAAACCGCTGCACCCAGCAAGGTGACAGTGAAACAACTGTTGATGAATCGCGCATCACGCCGTTGCAGGCGCTTGAGGGTTTCGTTGCCGTAAAGCTCGTTGATGTAGCTGATCGCAGTCATGTCGATCTGCGCGATCTGCGCTGGCGTGAACTCCCGCAGCCGATCGTAGAAACTGCGCGGGCCGAGAAAGAAGCCGCCGTGAATCAACACGCCGTCATCATAAACCGACTCGTCGAGCAACCCGTCGTTGGCCATTTGCTGCAGTTCGACGTCGGCGTACACCTTGCGCCGGATGATCCCTGCGTCCAGCAGCACCAGCAGGCCGTTGATCAGCATTTCGCTGCAGCCATAAAGCCCGGTGGCGAAGGGCATCACCCCGCCATGCGCCTCGATCAACGGCTTCCAGGTCGAGATGCCGTCCAGCTCGGCCAGGCACGCGCGGTAGGTTTCGTTATCGGCTTGACGCGCAAGCAAGGCGGCGGTGAGGGCGTCGCCCATCGAACCGATGCCGATCTGTAACGTGCCGCCATCGCGCACCAGCGTGCTCGCGTACAAGCCAATGAAATGATCCTGGATACCGACCGGCATGTTCGGCGTCGAGAACAACGTGCTGCGCTCTTCGTGCTCGATGAGCAGGTCGAAGGTATCGACGCTGACCTCGGCATCGCCCTGCATGTACGGCAAATCCGAGTGGACATGGCCAAGCATCAGAATGCGCTCGCCCGCCGCGCGGCGTTTTTCCACAAGGGGCAGCAGGTCGAGGGTGATGTCGGGGTTGCAGCTCAGGCTGAGGTGATCAGGCCGTTGCGGGTCGCGGGCGATCAGCTGCGCGATCAGATTCAGGCCGTTGGCATTGATGTCCCGCGCAGCGTGGCTGTAATTACTGCTGACGTAATCCTGCTGCGCTTCAACGCTGCCGAGCAGGCTGCCAGGCTGCATGAAGAACTGCTGGACGTGAATGTTGGGCGCAAGGTCGTCGCGGCGCAGATCGGTGAGGAAATCCAGTTCCGGGTAATCGTCGAAGACGCGCTCCAGAAAGGGCTCCAGAAACCGTCCCTGCAAACCGTCACCACTATCGGGCCGGCCGAGGCATAGGGCGGTATAGATGGTCAGTTGCCGATCAGGCAGCGATTTGATTCGGGCATACAACGCGTTGGCAAAGCGATTGGGTTTGCCCAACCCCAGCGGCATACCCATATGAACATGCGCCGGCAACTCGGCCAGCACGTGATCGACAGCTTGCTCGATCGAGCAGGAATGCGGCATCCGGCCTCTCCTGATTTTGTTATTTGATGGGGGTTGGACCGGGCCTCAGGGCGATTTGCTGCATTGCGCCGCTGGCGCCCTCACACAACGACTGCCAGCCGGCGACTCAATCCCGCCTCGTCTCAATTTCTACCAGCTTGTCCTCGATAAATCGCAGGTGTTGTCTAGCGCCGTTGCGAGGGCCGTACACCCACAAACTGACCTTCGCAGTGCCGAGCTTCGGAACCCCGTTGCTCCTGAGCGCAGGCATTTGATCGACACTGCTGTCAGGCGCTCCGCACTTCTGGCGGACCACATCGGCGGTGTCCCCCAGACTGATAAGCGCCGTGCCGCAGCGCATGGTCGCGTCAGCCGTATCGGCGAAGAGCAAGACGGCCAGCCCGAGGAAGATCAGTTTTCGGTTAATCATGTCACTGATCAGAAATTCGCCGGCGTGGCCGCGCTGATGAGTCGCGCAGGAACGTCGAACGGGTTGCGAAAGCGATGGGGTCGGGAGCTCTCGAAGTAGTAACTGTCGCCCTCTTCAAGCACGTAGGTATCCAGACCAACCACGAGTTCAAGACGGCCCTCGACCAGAATCCCGGTCTCCTCGCCCTCGTGCACGAGCATCTCGACACCCGTGTCGGCACCCGGCGGGTAGACCTCGGAAAGGAACGCAATGGCACGGCTCGGATGGGATTTGCCGACCAGTTTCATGGTCACGGCACCGTCCGAGATATCGATCAGTTCGCTGGCTTTATAGACCACTTGGGTCGGATTTTCGGGTTCGAGTTCTTCGGAAAAGAACTCCACCATGGACATCGGTATGCCGCCCAGCACCTTGCGCAACGAGCTGATCGAGGGGCTGACGCTGTTCTTCTCGATCATGGAGATGGTGCTGTTGGTCACGCCCGCTCGTTTGGCGAGTTCACGCTGGGACAGACCTTTGAGTTTACGAATGGATTGCAGTCGTTCACCGACGTCCAATGCGGGAGTCCTCCTGATAATCAAGTTGGGTCAAGTGGCCGCCATCATGGCAACAGCGTTCAGTATTTACAACACTTGAGCCCATGGCCGGATCAGCAAAGGGACTGGCGGCCGTGACTGGCCGCGAAGGAGTGGTTTGCAGGGGATTGGCGAGCGGCGATCAGGCCCCGGTATAGAGCCTCGGCACGCGTTTTAGATTGCACAGAATCTGGTACGGGATCATGCCCGCGCTGGCCGCAAGGTCGCTGATGAGGATGTTCTTGCCCCACAACTCGACACGGCTGCCCAGCCCTGCGCCCGGCACGTCGGTGAGGTCGACGCAGAGCATGTCCATCGACACACGCCCGAGCAACTGGCTGCGATGACCGTCGACCATCACGGGGGTGCCGGTGGGCGCCTGGCGCGGGTAGCCGTCGGCGTAGCCCATCGCGACCACACCGATGCGCATGTTGCGCTCGGCGACGAATGTACCGCCGTAGCCCACTGGCTCACCGACTGGCAGGTCACGCACGCAGATGACACGGGACTCCAGGGTCATCACCGGCTGCAAACGATCGGCGACCGATTGCGACTGATCAAACGGCGTCGCGCCGTAGAGCATGATCCCTGGACGCACCCAGTCACTCGGCACGCTGGGCCAGCCCATGACGGCGGGGGAATTGCGCAGGCTGACTTCAGCGGCCAACCCTGTACGCGCCGATTGAAAAATCGCCACTTGCTCTTCGGTGCGCACGCTGTCGAGTTCGTCGGCGCGGGCGAAGTGGGTCATCAGGACGATCTTCGCGGCCTTGCCGCTGTTCAGCAGCCGCTGATGCGCCGCCTGAAAATCCGCAGGGTGAATGCCGACGCGGTGCATGCCCGAATCCATCTTCAGCCATACGTTCAGCGGCCTGCCGAGGGCGGTTTGCTCGATGGCATCGAGTTGCCAAAGGGAATGCACCACGCACCAGAAATCATGCTCGACGATCAGTGCCAGTTCGTCGGCCTCGAAAAAACCTTCCAGCAGCAGAATCGGAGCGTTGATCCCGGCCTGACGCAGCTCCAGCGCTTCTTCGATGCACGCCACGGCAAAGCCGTCGGCCTCGGATTCCAGCGCCTGCGCAACCCGCACCGCGCCGTGGCCGTAGGCATCGGCCTTGATGACGGCAAGCGCCTGGGCGCCAGCGGTGTCGCGCGCCAATTGATAGTTGTGGCGCAAGGCTTGAAGATCGATGAGGGCGCGGGCTGGACGCATGGCGGGGCTTCTTGGTCAGGGTTTCGGAATCTGTAGGAGCGCGCTTGCCCGCGAAAGATGGGGCAGCTGCATCACGTCGCCTGATACACCGCGATCGCGGGCAAGCGCGCTTCTACAAGAACGATGTTGCGTAAGGTTTCAGCGGCACACGGGCGTGCAAATGAGCTACGGCAGCGCCGCAACCACCGACAGCTCAACCAGAATCTCAGGCTCGCAAAGCCTGGCTTCAACCGTCGCGCGGGCGGGGGCAAGGCCTCTCGGCAGCCATTTGTCCCAGACGCTGTTCATGCCGGCAAAGTGCGCGTCGATGTCCTTAAGGTAAATCGTCACCGACAGGATGCGAGTCTTGTCGGTACCGGCCAGGTCCAGCAATCGCTCGATGTTGTGGAGCGTCTCGCGGGTCTGTTGCTCGATCCCCGCGGCCATGTCGTCGCCCACTTGCCCGGCAAGGTAAACGGTGCCGTTATGAACGACCAACTGGCTCATGCGCTCATTGGTGAGCTGGCGCTGGATGGACATGTTTTGCGATCTCCTTGGAACTGCCGTAACGAGAAATATCGAGGCCTTCAGCGCTGATTTGTGGCGTTTTACGTGCGATCAGGTCAGCCAGCAATCTGCCTGATCCACAGGCCATCGTCCAACCCAATGTGCCGTGACCGGTGTTCAGGAACAGATTGCGATACGGCGTTGCGCCCACGATAGGCGTGCCGTCTGGCGTGGTCGGGCGCAGACCGGTCCAGAAGCTGGCCTGCTGCAGGTCGCCGCCGTGAGGATAGAGATCGTTGACGATCATATCGAGCGTCTCGCGGCGACGAGGATTTAGCGACAGGTCGAAGCCGGCGATCTCGGCCATGCCACCCACGCGAATGCGGTTGTCGAAGCGCGTAATCGCGACCTTGTAGGTCTCGTCGAGAATGGTCGACGTCGGCGCCATTGCCGGGTTGGTGATCGGCACCGTCAGCGAGTAGCCCTTGAGCGGATAAACCGGCGCCTTGATGCCAAGCGGCTTGAGCAGTTGCGGCGAGTAGCTGCCCAGCGCCAGAACATAGCGGTCAGCCGTTTCGAGCTTGCCGTTGATGCGCACGCCGTTGATGGTGTCACCGGCGAAATCAATGGACTCAATGGACTGGCCGAAGCGGAACTCAACGCCCAGCTTCACGCACATCTCGGCCAGACGCGTGGTGAACAGCTGGCAGTCGCCGGTCTGATCGTTCGGCAGGCGCAGTGCGCCGCTGAGGATGTTGCTGACGCTGGCCAACGCCGGCTCGACCCGGGCAATGCCTTCACGGTCGAGCACTTCATACGGCACGCCGGCCTGTTCTAGAACGGCGATGTCCTTGGCGGCGTTATCCAGCTGCTCCTGAGTGCGGAACAACTGGGTCGTGCCGAGGCTGCGGCCTTCGTAGGCAATGCCGGTCTCGGCACGCAGCTCATCGAGGCAGTCGCGGCTGTATTCGGAGAGGCGAACCATGCGCTCTTTGTTGACCGCATACCGGTTCTGGGTGCAGTTGCGCAACATCTGCGCCATCCATAGGTACTGGTCGATATCGCCTGTCGCCTTGATGGCCAGCGGCGCATGGCGCTGCAGCAACCATTTGAGCGCCTTGAGCGGCACACCCGGCGCGGCCCATGGCGAGGCGTAGCCCGGCGAGACCTGCCCGGCGTTGGCGAAACTGGTTTCCATAGCCGCGGCCGGTTGACGGTCCACGACCGTCACCTCGAAGCCTGCACGCGCCAGATAGTACGCACTGGTGGTACCGATTACGCCACTTCCAAGGACCAGAACGCGCATGTTGATTCCCTCATCGCGGATATCCGCTGACGTTTTCAAGTTTTAAGCAAGGATGTGCGCAGTATAAAAAGGCCCGAGCAGTGCTTTTGACTATATAAACGCCTATATTCGGCATTTCTTCCCGGCAACCGACGCTTTGGCAGAGGGCTTATCAATGCGCACCCAACACCAGTCCAAACGCGAGCTGGACAAGATTGATCGCAATATCTTGCGCATCCTGCAAAACGATGGCCGGATCTCCTTCACCGAACTGGGCGAACGCGTCGGATTGTCTACCACGCCGTGCACAGAACGGGTCCGGCGTCTGGAGCGTGAAGGCATCATCATGGGCTACAACGCCCGCCTCAATCCGCAGAACCTCAAGGCCAGCTTGTTGGTGTTTGTCGAGATCAGCCTGGACTACAAGTCCGGCGACACCTTTGAAGAATTCCGCCGCGCGGTGCTCAAACTGCCCCATGTGCTGGAGTGCCACTTGGTGTCAGGGGATTTCGACTATCTGGTGAAAGCGCGGATTTCCGAGATGGCGTCGTACCGCAAGCTGCTGGGCGACATCCTGCTCAAGCTGCCCCACGTGCGGGAGTCCAAGAGCTATATCGTGATGGAAGAGGTGAAGGAGAGTTTGTGTTTGCCGATTCCGGAATAAGGGTCTTTAGCTGATTCAATAAATCGGATCGCCGTTAAACCAGCACCTGCCGCGTCGAGGCGATGAACTCATGCACCTGCTTCTCGGCGCGAGGGTGAATCAGGACATCAGGGCGGCGGCCATTGGGGCACGGCAGGGTTTTCGTGGTGCCAAACAGACGGCAGATCAGCGGGCGCTCGTCATACACCGTGCAGCCGTTGGGCCCCAGGTGTACGCAGTTCAGCTCGTTGAGCGCCTCTTCTTGCTCGGCTGGCGTCTTGCGCGGCAAACGCGACATTTCTTCGGATGACGTGGTCACCGGCCCACAGCAGTCGTGGCACCCCGGGACGCATTCGAACGACGGAATCTGCCGCCGCAGATCGCGGATTTTCTCGCTGTTACAGCCCATGGCGGCAGTTTCCCCTGTGAAAGATGGTGATTGTGCCCCAGTGCCACTGCGACTGACACCCGGGTGATCATCCGCGGGCATTTTCTTGCCCGGCCACCCTGACACCGCTACCCTCCGTAAAATTTTCCAAACAGTGCTCTCGGGATATTTAACATGAATCCTCGGTCTCCCCAGCCCGGACTGTCTGACCACGCGGCCTCTTACTACGCTGCCACCCGCCGTACTCAACCTGATTACCCTGCCCTGCATGGCGAGGTCAAAACCGACGTCTGCATCATCGGCGGCGGGTTTTCCGGGCTGAATACGGCGATCGAGCTGGCTGAACGCGGTTTGAAAGTGGTGCTGCTGGAGGCCCACAAGATCGGCTGGGGCGCGAGCGGTCGCAATGGAGGGCAACTGATCCGCGGCGTAGGCCATGACGTGGACCAGTTCAGCAATGTCATCGGCGAGGACGGCGTTCGTCAGCTCAAGCTGATGGGCCTGGAAGCAGTGGAAATCGTCCGCGAGCGTGTCAACAAATACCAGATCGACTGCGACCTGACGTGGGGTTACTGCGATCTGGCGAACAAGCCCAAGGAATTCGAGGGCTTTGCCAAAGACGCCGACGAGCTACGCAGCCTGGGTTACCGGCATACGCTTGAGCTGATTGATGCGAGCAACATGAACAGCGTCATTGACTCACCCAACTACGCCGGCGCCATGCTGGACATGGGTTCTGGCCATCTGCACCCGCTGAACCTGGCGCAGGCAGAAGCCGCCATCGCCCAGTCATTGGGCGTACAGGTGTTCGAACACTCGGCGGCGACGCGGCTGGAATACGGGGCAGAGGTCAACATTCATACAGCCCACGGCCTGGTGCGCGCCAGTACGCTGGTGCTGGGCTGCAATGCGTATCTCAACGGACTCGACGAGGAGTTGAGCGGCAAGGTCTTGCCCGCAGGCAGTTACGTCATCGCCACCGAGCCGCTGAGTGAACAACTCGCCAGCCAACTGATTCCACGCAATACCGCGATGTGCGATCAGCGCGTTGCGGTGGATTATTTTCGGTTGTCGGCTGATCGACGCCTGCTGTTCGGCGGCGCCTGTCACTATTCAGGCAGGGACCCGAGCGACATTGCCGCGTACATGCAGCCGAAGATGCTCAAGGTGTTCCCTCAGCTCAAAGACGTGAAGATCGATTTTCAGTGGGGCGGAATGATCGGCATCGGCGCCAACCGCTTGCCGCAGATCGGGCGACTGCACACGCATCCAAACGTGTTCTACGCACAGGCATATGCGGGGCACGGGCTGAACGCAACGCATCTGGCGGGCAAGTTACTGGCTGAGGCCATCATCGGCCAACACAGCGGCGGGTTCGAGCTCTTCGCCAAAGTCCCTCACATCACCTTCCCGGGCGGCAAACATTTGCGTTCGCCGCTGCTGGCGCTGGGGATGTTGTGGCACCGCCTCAAAGAGCTGGTATAACCGGACTCGCCCTGTGAGGCCGACTGTCAAAGGCCTCATTCGCGCCAGAAAGGCTTTAGCCCTTCATGACGCGCCTGCTTACTGCTCAAGCCGACATCCTTCAGTTGCTCGTCAGTCAGTTTCAACAACGCGCGCCGACTGGCTCGGCGATGCTGAAACAGACCCCACATCCCCAGCCCTTCCGGCGCGTTGATGCGCGAGCCCGCTTCATGCTCACGGACCAGCTCACCTGCATACAGCGTTAACCGAACATCACTTATTCCGCTCATTTCCAGACACCTCATGGTGGGTTTCGAGTGGATTCATGATGTATCTGTATGGAAAACCATTACAGATCCACAGAATTATTATTCTTTGCATACAGATCGGTTTCATCCGGCGCTGAATGCTGTATTTTCCCAACATCTGTATCGGTCCACCGATCGCATCACCTTGTGGGAGTACGCCGTGACGCTCTACGTCAACCTCGCCGAATTGCTCGGCACGCGCATCGAAAACGGCTTTTATCGCCCCGGCGACCGGTTGCCTTCGGTGCGTGCGTTAAGTCTTGAGCATGGCGTCAGCCTGAGCACGGTGCAGCAGGCGTATCGATTGCTGGAGGACAACGGCCTCGCGCTACCACGCCCCAAGTCCGGGTACTTCGTACCGGCTGGCCGCAAAACGCCCGCCCTGCCTGCAATAGGCCGCCCCGCGCAGCGCCCGGTGGAGATCTCTCAGTGGGATCAGGTGCTGGAACTGGCACGAGCCGCCCCCAGCCCTGACGTCGTACAGCTGGGTCGCGGCATGCCCGATGTCACCAGCCCGACCTTGCGCCCACTGACCCAGGCGCTGGGCAGGATCAGCCGCCGCTCGGACATGCCCGGGCTGTATTACGACAATATCCACGGCCGGCGCTGCCTGAGAGAACAAGTCGCCCGGCTGCTGCTGGATTCCGGCACCAACATTGATCCGGACGATCTGGTGATCACCACTGGTGCCCAGGAAGCACTGGCCATCTGCATCCGTTCGGTCTGTGAGCCGGGCGACATCGTCGCAGTGGACTCGCCCAGCTTTCACGGCGCCATGCAGGCGCTCAAGGGGCTGGGCATGAAAGCCCTGGAAATCCCCACCGACCCGCTCACCGGCATCAGCCTCGATGCGCTGGAGCTGGCGCTGGAACAGTGGCCGATCAAAGCCATTCAGCTGACGCCGAGCTGCAACAACCCGTTGGGCTACATCATGCCGGAGGACCGCAAACGCGCACTGCTGACCCTGGCGCAACGCTTCGATGTGGCGATCATCGAAGACGATGTGTATGGAGACCTGGCCTACACCTACCCTCGCCCGCGCACTATCAAATCCTTCGACGAAGACGGGCGCGTCCTGCTGTGCAGCTCGTTTTCCAAAACATTAGCCCCGGGCTTGCGTGTCGGTTGGGTCGCGCCCGGTCGATACCTTGATCGCGCCCTGCACATGAAATACATCAGCACCGGTTCGACCGCGACCCAGCCGCAGCTGGCGATTTCCGATTTTCTCAAAGCCGGGCACTACGAGCCGCACATGCGCCGGATGCGCGGCCAGTACCAGCGCAGTCGTGACCTGATGACCGGCTGGGTGACGCGCTACTTGCCGGAAGGCACCCGTGTGAGTCGTCCCCAGGGCGGATTCATGCTGTGGATCGAACTGCCGGAAGATTTCGACTCCTTGCGCCTGAACCGCGCGCTGCAGGGGCAAGGCGTACAGATTGCCGTCGGCAGCATCTTTTCGGCGTCAGGCAAATACCGAAACTGCCTGCGCATGAACTTTGCCGCCAAGCCGACCGCGCAAATCGAAGACGCGGTGCGCAAGGTCGGCGCTGCCACGGCGCTGCTCATGCAGCGCGCGGACCCTGCATAACTTTTTGCAGCGTTTAACCTTTTGCAGCTTTTAACCTTTTTCAGAAAGCGCGGTCACATCGCCATGACTGATTTTCGGATGACCGCGTTGACCAACTTACGAGCGGTGCCCCTCCTCCTCGCGCTTGGCCTTGGCCTCAGCGGTTGCGCACACACGCCCGCCCCCGACGGCCCGAGTCAGGCGCTGCCGGCAGCGCAATCCTCGTTCGGTCGCTCGATCATGGCCCAGGCGACACCTCACGAAGGTCGCTCGGGCTTCCGCCTGCTGCCCAACAGCACCGAAGCCTTCATGGCCCGCGCCGAGCTGATCCGCAACGCCAAAACCAGCCTGGACCTGCAGTACTACATCGTTCACGACGGCCTGAGCACCCGGGCGCTGGTTGACGAATTGCTCAAAGCCGCCGATCGCGGCGTTCGCGTGCGCATCCTGCTGGACGACACCACCAGCGACGGGCTGGATGAAGTCATTGGCACACTCGCTGCGCACCCGAACATTCAGATCCGCCTGTTCAATCCGCTCAATCTGGGCCGCAGCATGGGCGCCACCCGTAATATGGGCCGGCTGTTCAATCTGTCCCAGCAGCATCGACGCATGCACAACAAGCTGTGGCTGGCCGACGGCGCCGTGGCCATCGTCGGCGGGCGCAATCTGGGCGATGAATATTTCGACGCCGAACCCAATCTGAATTTCACCGACATCGACATGCTCAGCGTGGGCCCGGTCGCCGAACAGCTGGGCCACAGTTTCGATCAGTACTGGAACAGCACGTTGAGCAAGCCGATCAACGACTTCCTCTACTGGCCGCCCGACCGCAAGGATCTGTCCAAGGCGCGCGTGCGTCTGGCCGAGTCGCTGGATCAGGCGCACGTGGACAAAAAGGCCCTGTATGAACGGCTGATGGACTATCGGGCTCACCCGCGCATGAAAACCTGGCTCAATGAGCTGATCTGGGCGCACAACCAGGCCTTGTGGGACGCCCCGACCAAGGTGCTGTCACGGGGCGAGCCTGACCCGCACCTGCTGTTGGCGACCCAACTCAGCCCTGATCTGGGCAACGTGCATAAGGAACTGATGCTGATCTCGGCCTACTTCGTCCCCGGGCAGGAAGGCTTGGTGTACCTGACCGGACTTTCAAATAAAGGCGTATCGGTGAACCTGTTGACGAATTCGCTGGAGGCCACCGACGTCCCGGCAGTGCATGGCGGCTATACGCCGTACCGGCGAGCGCTGCTGGAGCATGGCGTGAAGCTGTTCGAACTGCGCCGCCAGCCAGGAGACCCGAGCAACGCCAGGGGGAGCGGACCTGCATTTCTGCACACAAACCTGATCAAGGGCGGCTCGGAATCGAGCCTGCACAGCAAAGCGATGATCTTTGACCGGCAGAAAATGTTCGTGGGTTCGTTCAATTTCGACCCACGATCAGTGCTGTGGAACACCGAAGTCGGCGTGCTGGTCGACAGCCCCGAGCTGACCGAATACCTGCGCGAACTGGCGCTTCAGGGTATGGCGCCGGCCATCAGCTATCAGGTCAAGCTGGAGAACGACCGGCTGGTGTGGGTGACCGAGGACAACGGCAAAATCCACACGCTGTCCAAGGAGCCTGGCGACTGGTGGCGCCGGATGAACGCCTGGTTCAGCACGGCGGTCGGCCTGGAAAAGATGCTTTAAGCCGCCACCGCTTGCGCGCCAAATGCCTTGGGACGCTGGGACAGGATGACCAACCCCAGCGCCCCCGCCGCCATCAGCAACGGCAGCGCCTGACCGCTGACCCACTGGCTGCCGGCACCTGCCGCCAAGGGGCCGAGCAGGCAACCAATCCCCCACAGCTGAGCGACATGGGCATTAGCGCGCACCAGGGCGTCATCGCGGTAACGCTCGCCAATCAGAATCAGCGACAGCGTGAACAGCCCGCCCGCACTCGCGCCAAACAGCACCCACAGCGGCCAGATGGCGACTGTGTCGACCAGCAGCGGGATCGCCAGGCTTGACACCATCAGCACCAGCGCACACCCGAAAAACAGCCGCCGTCGGGAAACCCTGTCGGCCAGCGCGCCAATCGGTAGTTGCAGAAGCGCATCACCCACCACCACAGTGCTGACCATCGCCAGGGCGATTTCAGGCGTGAAGCCCTGTTGCAGGCAATACACCGGCAGCAAGGTCAGAATCATCGCTTCAAAGCCGGCGAACAGCGCGATGGCCCATGCAATGGCCGGCAAACCCCGACAGAAGCCGCCCAGGTCGCGCAGCGTCACATGGCTGGATTCCGCGCTCGGCGCACCGGTTCTGCCCAGCAATAGAAACGGCGATACCGCCAGCAACAGGGTCCCGACCCAGAACCCGTAATCTGCTTCAGTGCCAATGAAGCCCAGCAGCACCGGCCCGCCCAGCTGACTCAACGCATAGGAACTGCCGTACAGCGCTACCAGCTTGCCGCGCAGCCGTTCGATCACCAACTGGTTGATCCAGCTTTCCCCGAGCACGAACACAATCGTAAGGATCGTCCCGAGCATCAGGCGCAGGACCAGCCAGACCCAGTAATTAGGCAGTAACGCCAGCAAACCCACTGAAAATGACCCGGCCCACAGGCACAGCCGCATCAGGTTGGCGGTGCCGAGTCTAGAAGCGAGCCGGCTGGCTAAACTGGCGCCCAGCAACACGCCAATGGCCGGCATAGCAGCCATGACGCCAATGGCAAACGCGCCGTAACCCCAGGCTTCCAGCCGCAGCGACACCAACGGCATGCTAACGCCCAGCGCCAGGCCGACACTCAATACAGACGCCAGCACAGCGAAATAAGTACCCCAACGCATCACCACGCTCCTGTGGCTGAAAAGGACGAAACAAAACAGCCGGGCTTTTTAGGGAAGCCCGGCTGCGTCGGTTTTTACTGCGCCTAAGTTTTGAAGGCGTGCGGCCTTTTACAGCTTGATCCAGGTCGCCTTCAGCTCGGTGTATTTATCGAACGCATGCAGCGACTTGTCGCGCCCGTTGCCGGACTGCTTGAAGCCACCAAATGGCGCGGTCATGTCGCCGCCATCGTACTGATTGACCCACACGCTGCCCGCGCGCAACGCCTTCGCGGTCAGATGCGCCTTGGACAAGTCAGACGTCCACACCGCCGCGGCCAGGCCATAAGGCGTGTCGTTGGCAATCTGAATGGCTTCTTCAGCGGTATCGAAGGTGAGCACAGAAAGCACCGGCCCGAAGATCTCTTCCTGAGCGATCTTCATCGCGTTGGTCACGCCGTCGAAGATCGTCGGCTCAACGTAGGTGCCGCCGGTTTCCTGGAGAATGCGCTTGCCACCAACGACCAGCTTGGCGCCATCGGTGTGGCCGGCTTCAATGTAAGACAGCACGGTATTCATCTGCTGGGTATCGACCAGCGCGCCGACCGTGGTTGCCGGATCAAGCGGATTGCCCGGCTTCCAGGCTTTCAGCGCTTCGATCACCATCGGCAGGAATTTCTCTTTGATCGAGCGCTCGACCAATAGGCGGGAACCGGCCGTGCAGACCTCGCCCTGGTTGAACGCAATAGCGCTGGCGGCAGACTCGGCCGCAGCCTGCAGATCCGGCGCATCGGCGAAGACGATGTTCGGGCTCTTGCCGCCGGCTTCCAGCCAGACACGTTTCATGTTCGATTCGCCCGAGTAGATCAGCAATTGCTTGGCAATCTTCGTCGACCCGGTGAACACCGCCGTGTCGACGTCCATGTGCAGCGCCAGTGCTTTACCCACCGTGTGGCCGTAACCCGGCAGCACATTCAGCACGCCCGCCGGAATACCGGCTTCGATGGCGAGCTGCGCGACGCGGATGGCGGTCAGCGGGGATTTCTCCGACGGCTTGAGGATCACCGAGTTGCCGCTCGACAGCGCAGGACCGAGTTTCCAGGAAGCCATCAGCAGCGGGAAATTCCACGGCACAATGGCCGCCACCACGCCAATCGGCTCGCGCGTTACCAGGCCCAGTTGATCGTGCGGGGTGGGCGCGACTTCGTCGTACAGCTTGTCGATGGCCTCGCCGCTCCAGCTCAACGCCTGAGCGGAGCCGGGAATGTCGATGCCGTAGGAGTCGCTGATGGGCTTGCCCATGTCGAGGGTTTCGAGCAGCGCGAGCTCTTCGACATTCTCGTTGATCAGCTCGGCCAGACGAAGCATGGCGGCCTTGCGCTTGGCCGGCGCCAATCGCGACCAGACGCCGGAATTGAACGTAGCCCGGGCGTTTTCGACGGCGCGCTGTGCATCGGCGGCGTCACAACTGGCGACGTGGGCGAGGAAGCGGCCATCGACCGGACTGATGCAGTCGAACGTCGAGCCGGATGCGGCGTCTGTGTATTCACCATTGATGAAAGCACGGCCTTCGATTTTCAGGTCCTGGGCGCGTTGTTCCCAGTCAGCATGAGTCAGGGTGGTCATGAAACGTCCTCCTCTTATGAAATAGGCGCCTCTTCGCACTCGAATCGGGCTTCAGGACGGGGCCTGACGCGTCATCGGATCGGCCGAAGGCATTCGCCACCCTAAACCAGCATTGGGCGAATTTCCAATATATTGGACATAAGTGGGCGAAATCTGGCCGGATCGTGCATTTTATTCAACAGCTCCCGGGATCGCCTGCGCTTTCCACACGATCCTCGACGAGCAACAATCACGCAGCGCCCACTTTCAGGAATCAGATATGAGCATCGAAAGCATCGTCGACTTCAGCGAAGCCACTACTGCAGCGGAGCGTTTCACGCCTGCCGCTGAAAAGATTCTCAAGGGCGAGCCGAACCAGACGGTTTACAACCATTACAACAGCCCGTGCGGGCAGCTGAATGCAGGCGTCTGGGAAGGGGAAGTCGGCCAGTGGAAAGTGAATTACACCGAGCATGAGTATTGTGAAATCGTGCAGGGCGTTTCGGTCCTTCGTGACGAAGAAGGCAAGTCGAAGACCCTGCGCGCCGGTGACCGTTTCGTGATTCCCGCAGGTTTTAAAGGGACGTGGGAAGTGCTGGAAGCCTGCCGCAAGATCTATGTAGTGTTCGAACAGAAGGCTTGAGGGTGATGTGACCGGCTTTCCTTCAGCCACAAAAAAGCCCGCATCGCTGCGGGCTTTTTTGTAAGACGCAAAAATCAATTACTTGATTTTGGCTTCTTTGTAGATCACGTGCTTACGAACAACCGGATCGAATTTTTTAATTTCGATTTTGTCCGGAGTCGTGCGCTTGTTCTTGTCGGTGGTGTAGAAGTGGCCGGTGTTAGCGGTCGACACCAAACGGATCAATTCACGCATGATTTTCTCCCTTAGACCTTCGCGCCAGCACGGCGGATTTCGGCCAGAACAACCGTGATACCACGCTTGTCGATGATACGCATGCCTTTAGCAGATACGCGCAGACGTACGAAGCGTTTCTCTTCTTCAACCCAGAAGCGGTGATGCTGCAGGTTTGGCAGGAAACGACGACGGGTTTTGTTGTTTGCGTGGGAAATGTTATTCCCGGTTACCGGACCCTTACCGGTAACTTGACATACTCTCGACATGCCTCAGCCCTCTAAAACCACATGCCCAACCCGGCATGGGTTGGCCGCTTAATCTCTCAGTCATTTGGCGCCAGGCGCCGCGTTTCTTCAGGGGTCTTACCGGCCACACCTGCGGTGAAGGCAGCGGGCCCCTAGAAAAGAGCGCTGCTTTATACCAGAAAGCCCCCGGTGCAACAACACAAACCACGAATTGCCTGCCAGAACGCACGGGCTTTGAACCCGACAAGGCCAGCGGCGTTAGGCGCGGCGGGAAATATACCACTCGTCGCGCCGCAGCGATTGTTCTGCACCAATCGATGGTCTAGGGTTACTGACTCTCCAGACTGCGCCGGCAGATGGGCTATCTCTGAAAGGAAAATCGCCATGCGCCTAGCCGTTCTACCCCTGTTGCTCGCGTCCCTGTCCACGCCGTTGATGGCCCAGGCGGCAATGACGTTGAGCGTCTGCACGGAAGCCAGCCCTGAAGGCTTCGACGTGGTGCAGTACAACTCGCTGACCACCACCAATGCTTCGGCGGACGTACTGATGAACCGTCTGGTGGACTACGACGCAGCATCCGCCAAGTTGGTTCCCAGCCTGGCGCAGAGCTGGAGTGTGTCGCCTGACGGGCTGACCTATGACTTCAAACTTCGCGCCGGCGTGAAATTCCATCACACCGATTACTTCACCCCGACCCGCGAGCTCAACGCTGACGACGTGGTGTTCAGCTTCCAGCGCATGCTCGATCCGGCTAATCCCTGGAACAAGGTCGCTGCACAGGGCTTCCCTCACGCGCAGTCGATGCAATGGCCGTCGCTCATCAAGAAAGTCGTGGCGACCGACGCCAACACGGTGCGTATTACCCTGGACCACCCGGACGCGACATTTCTGGCGACGCTCAGCATGGGCTTCGCTTCTATTTATTCCGCCGAGTACACCGCGCAGTTGTTGAAGGCCGGCACTCCGGAGAAGCTCAACAGCCAGCCGATCGGCACCGGTCCTTTCGTCTTCAAGCGCTTCCAGAAAGACTCGGTGGTGCGTTACGAGGCCAACCCGGATTATTTCGCCGGCAAGCCCGCCGTCGATACGCTGGTGTATGCGATCACGCCGGACGCCAACGTTCGCCTGCAACGAATTCGCCGCAATGAGTGCCAGGTTGCCCTGTCGCCCAAGCCTCTTGATGTCGCAGAAGCCGTGAAGGATCCCAACCTGCAGGTTGAAAAAACGCCTGCCTTTATGACCGCTTTCCTGGCTATCAACAGTCAGCATCCGCCGTTGGACAAGCCGCAAGTGCGTCAGGCAATCAACCTGGCGTTCGACAAAGACACTTACCTGAAAGCGGTGTTCGAAGGTTCGGCAAGCCCGGCCAACGGTCCGTATCCGCCTACGACGTGGGGTTACGCCAGCGACTTGCCCGGCTACAAACATGATGTGGCGAAAGCCAAGGACCTGCTGGCCAATGCTGGTCTGAAAGACGGATTCAAGACGACGATCTGGACTCGCCCGTCAGGTAGCTTGCTCAACCCTAATCCGAACGCCGGCGCGCAGTTGCTGCAGAACGACTTGGCTGCTGTAGGCATCAAGGCAGAGATCAAAGTTATCGAATGGGGCGAGCTGATTCGTCGCGCCAAGACAGGCGAGCATGACCTGCTGTTCATGGGCTGGGCGGGTGATAACGGCGATCCGGATAACTTCCTGACGCCACAGTTCTCCTGCGCCGCCGTCAAATCCGGAACCAACTTCGCGCGCTACTGTGATGAAGGGCTGGACAAGCTGATCCGTCAGGGCAAGGCCGTAACCGATCAGGCCCAACGCAGCAAGCTGTATCACCAGGCCCAGGAGCAGATCCAGAAGCAGGCACTGTGGCTGCCTCTTGCGCATCCAACGGCGTACGCGCTGACTCGCAAGAATGTTGAGGGTTACAGCGTGAGCCCGTTCGGTCGTCAGGATTTCTCCAAAGTGACCGTGAAGTAATTCGCAAAAATCATAGGAGTGCGGCGTGACTGCCGACGCTTTCCCGGCTAAAGCCGGTCCCACTGTCGAGGTCACAGCCGATGCCGCTGGATGCCCACGACGCTTTTAGTGGCGCCGGCTTTAGCCGGGAAGAGGCCGGTTTGTACACCGTTAGTTTTGCGGTGTGACTGCCGACGCTTTCCCGGCTGAAGCCGGTCCTACAAGTCGGGGCATGGCCAGTCCACATGCGGCGGCAACCCTCCGTCGCGGGCTTTACATCAACCCATACTCAACCATCGACAGCGGATCGCCGTCGCCGATGATCAGGTGGTCCAGCACCACCACGTCCACCAGCGCCAGCGCCTGTTTCAGATGCCGCGTCAGGTCGATGTCGGCTTCGCTGGCGTCTTTGACGCCGGAGGGGTGGTTGTGACAGAGGATCAATCCTGCCGAGTTGTGGGCCAGTGCCCGTTTGACCACCTGCCGCGCATGAACATGCGCCGTGTTGATCGAGCCGTGAAACAGCACTTCGAACGTCTGAACCCGGTTCTTGCTGTCCAGAAACAGGCAGCCAAAGACTTCATGGGGCTCGTGCCGTAGAAGCGCCTTGAGGTAACGACGCACTTGGGTCGGGTTTTCCAGCACAGAATCGCGCTTCAAATCCTCGCCCATGTTGCGCCGGGCCATTTCCATTACAGCCTGCAACTGCGCGAACTTGGCGGGCCCAAGACCCAGCTCGCTGCTGAACGCCGTCAAGTTGGCTTCCAGCAACGCGCGCAAGCTGCCGAACTGGTTCAAAAGGTGCCGGGCCAGGTCCACGGCACTTCTGCCCGAGACGCCCGTGCGCAAGAAAATCGCCAGCAATTCAGCGTCTGACAAGCTCGACGCCCCCCGTTCCAGCAGCTTCTCCCGCGGACGCTCTGCCGCCGGCCAATCGCGAATACTCATAGCAGCTCCCTGTCTGTGGCGCCGCTGTTCCCGTGCGGTCGCTGTGCTATCTTAGCCGCTCTTTTTTGCGCGACAGTCAGGCCTGGGGAGGCCAATGATTGCCGCGTGTTAACTGACCTAAAGGCAGGCCTATGCAGCGGCTGTATCGAAAACGCATCGTTCTCGGCGTCGGCGGTGGCATCGCGGCCTACAAGAGCGCCGAACTGGTCCGCCGTTTGCGCGACCACGGTGCAGAAGTCCGCGTCGTCATGACCAAAGGCGGCGCTGAATTCATCACCCCGCTGACCATGCAGGCCTTGTCCGGCCACCCCGTCCACCTGGATTTGCTCGACCCCGCAGCCGAAGCCGCCATGGGCCATATCGAACTGGCCAAATGGGCCGACATGATCCTTATCGCACCGGGCACCGCTGACCTTATGGCCCGCCTGGCCCAAGGCATTGCCAATGATTTGCTGACCACCGTGGTGCTGGCGACCGACGCTATCGTCGCCGTCGCGCCCGCGATGAATCAGGCCATGTGGCGCGACCCCTCCGTGCAGGCCAATCTGCAGCTGCTCGAACAGCGCGGTCTGCGCATGTTCGGCCCAGCCAGCGGCAGCCAGGCCTGTGGTGATGTGGGCTATGGGCGCATGCTCGAACCCAATGATCTGGCGCAATCCGCCGCCGATTGCTTTCAACACCTGACGCTGACCGGCAAGCACGTATTGATCACAGCCGGCCCTACCCAGGAAAACATCGACCCGGTTCGCTACATCACCAACCACAGCTCCGGGAAAATGGGCTTTGCCCTGGCCGAGGCCGCTGCCGAAGCGGGCGCGCGCGTCACCCTGATCACCGGCCCGGTGAACCTGCAGACGCCTGACCGGGTGTCGCGTGTCGACGTCGTCAGCGCCCGCGACATGCTCGCCGCCTGCGAAGACGCCATGCCTTGCGATCTCTTCATCGCCTCCGCAGCCGTCGCGGACTACCGGCCGGAAGTTGTCGCCACACAAAAATTGAAGAAAGATCCCACGACCGGTGATGGTCTTCTGCTGCAGATGGTCCGCAACCCGGACATTCTCGCCACCATTGCCCAGCGCCAGGATCGCCCGTTCAGCGTCGGCTTCGCGGCCGAAACCGAACACCTGCTTGATTACGCCGCACGCAAGCTCAAGGACAAGAACCTTGATCTGATCGTCGCCAATGACGTCGCCAATCCCAGCATTGGCTTCAACAGCGAAGAAAACGCCTGCAGCGTGATCGACCGAGCGTTGCAAGCGACGCTCTTCGCCCAGACCAGCAAAGCCAAGATCGCGCGGCAGCTGGTGACTTTTATCGCCGATCGCATGAACCAGGTTTAATCACGAATGCACGCTCTACAAGCCAAGATCCTCGACCCTCGCATTGGCAGCGAATTTCCGCTTCCCGCTTACGCCACTTCAGGCTCGGCCGGCCTGGACCTGCGCGCCATGCTGAAAGAAGACACCCTGCTCGAACCCGGCCAGACCCTCCTGATTCCCACCGGGCTGTCGATATACATCGCAGACCCTGGCCTGGCTGCGCTGATTCTGCCGCGCTCTGGCCTGGGCCATAAACACGGCATCGTGCTGGGCAACCTGGTTGGCCTGATCGACTCCGATTATCAAGGCGAGCTGATGGTCTCCTGCTGGAACCGCGGCCAGACCGCTTTCAAGATCTCCATCGGCGAGCGTCTGGCTCAGCTTGTACTCGTCCCGGTGGTGCAGGCGCACTTTGAAATCGTCGAAGAGTTCGATGAAAGTCAGCGCGGCGCAGGGGGCTTCGGTCACTCCGGCAGCCACTGATCCCGCAACACACACTTACTTTGGCTAACGCATCGCTTGTGCCCTGACGGGCTTTGAGCGGTGCGAAAACAACAAGAACGCGTCAGGACGACCCAGCAGGGAGAGTTAGTTTGAAAGGCATCAAACGCACAGCCAAAGCGACCCCCACCGCGGAAACAACTGTCCCGGCTGGCAAAGATGCCAATCTGAGCCTGGCGAGTCCCGGCCTCATTCCTGCGCTCATCGGCCTGCTCGCGGCAATGGTGCTGGTGTGGCTTGCGATTCAAAGCCAGCCGCAGCAACAGGAGCAGCTGGTTCAAGCCTGGGGCAGCGCGCAGGCAGGAGCCGTCAACAAAGCATTGCGCCAGATCAACGCCGACACCCAGGCCGCTGCAATGGACGCCGCGCTGAGCCAGGCCCTGTTGAGCAACAATCCGACGTTCATCGAAGGCGCGCAGAATCAGCTGCGGTACCGCGACGGCGTGGTGGGTGCGCGGCTCAACCCTGTAGGGTTCAACGGCGTAGACACCCAAAGCGCGCTCCCTGTCAGCTTCGCCACGCTGGACATGCTGACCAAGGCCGGCAAAGGCGAAACGCCTGCTCCCGAAGCACGCAAGGTCGGCGACAAATGGCTGATTTACAGCGCCGCGCCCCTGCGCACGGCGCCAGACGCGCCGATCACCGGCACCCTATTGCTGGCCTTCAATCCGCAGCGCCTGATCAACGCGCTCCCCGAGGCACCCGCCGATGTAGGTCAGGTGGTGCTCGCTCAACAGTTTGGTACCGCCACCGCGCAGAATTTTCTAACGCGTGGCGAGGACGATGGCAGCCGTCCCCAGGAATTCTCTACCGGCTACCCCAACTGGAAACTGACGTTTGCCGCCGGTCCCGCGCTGCAAGGCTCAACGCCATGGCTGATGCTGCTGCTCGCCTTGCTGGTTGCCGCCGGGGCGATGCTGTTGGGGTTGTATCTGAACGAGAGTGCGCTCAAGCGTCGAGTGGCGGCTGATGCGCGGCAGCTTGAGCAATTGCTGCAAGAACTCTCCGGAGGCAAGGCCGTTAAAGCCTTCAGCTTGAGCCTGCCAGCATTGAACGGGCTCGCCCAGAGCATGGCGCGGTTCTCGTTGCGCAATAGTCCGACAGGCGCTGCGCCGGCGGATCACGCGTCGACAACCGGGTCATCGCTGAACGGTCCTGCACCGCGTCTTCCCGTCGTGTCGGAGGAGGAGGACCACCTGACCGACCCGCTTTTCCAGGACACCGATATTCTTGACCTCGACTTGATCGATGACCCCCAGGAACTCACGCAGCCGGAGCCCTCCCACGCCATGATCAGCAGCGCGTCCAGCGCCCCGCCCTTTCCCGACACGATATTTCGCGCCTATGACATTCGCGGCATTGTTGGCGATACGCTGAGCGCCGAAACCGCCTACTGGATCGGCCGAGCCGTCGGTGCGGAAAGTCTTGCGCAGGGCGAGCCGCATGTTTCGGTAGGCCGCGACGGGCGACTCTCGGGGCCTGAGCTGGTCGCGGACTTGATCAAGGGGCTGCATGACAGCGGCTGCCACGTCAGCGACATCGGACTGGTGCCTACGCCGGCGCTGTACTACGCCACTCACGTACTGGCGGGAAAAACCGGCGTCATGCTGACGGGCAGCCACAACCCGAAAGATTACAACGGCTTCAAGATCGTCATTGCCGGCGACACCCTGGCAGACGAGCAGATCCAGGCCCTGCACGAACGCATCAAGGCCAATGACCTGCCATCCGCCAAAGGCAGCATCATCAAGGTCAATATCCTCGACCGTTATGCCAGCCAGATCATTGGCGATGTCGTACTCGCGCGGCGCATGAAAGTGGTGGTGGACTGCGGCAACGGTGTAGGCGGCGTCATCGCCCCGCAATTGATCGAAGCACTGAATTGCGAAGTCATTCCGCTGTACTGCGAAGTCGACGGCAATTTCCCCAACCATCACCCTGATCCGGGCAAGCCGGAGAATCTTCAGGACCTGATCGCCAAGGTCCGGGAAACCGGTGCCGATCTGGGCCTGGCCTTCGACGGTGATGCCGATCGTGTCGGTGTTGTCACCAATACCGGCACCATCATCTACCCTGACCGCCTGCTGATGCTGTTTGCCCGCGATGTGGTCAAGCGCAATCCCGGTGCCGATGTGATTTTCGACGTCAAATGCACGCGCCGCCTGATACCGTTGATCCACGAATACGGCGGCCGTCCGGTTATGTGGAAGACTGGGCATTCGCTGATCAAGAAGAAGATGAAAGAAAGCGGCGCGCTGCTGGCAGGCGAGATGAGTGGACACATCTTCTTCAAGGAGCGCTGGTACGGCTTCGACGACGGCATCTACAGCGCAGCGCGTCTGCTGGAAATCCTCAGCCAGGAAAAACTCAGCGCCGAGGAGCTTTTTCAGACCTTTCCAAACGATCTATCAACGCCCGAGATCAACATCAAAGTCACCGAGACCCGCAAGTTCAGCATCATGGAAGCGCTGGAGCGCGACGCGCAGTGGGGCAACGCCAACCTCACCAGCATCGATGGTGTGCGGGTTGATTATCCGAAAGGCTGGGGCCTGGTTCGCGCGTCCAATACCACGCCAGTGCTGGTGTTGCGCTTCGAAGCCGAAACAGAGCTTGAGCTGCAACGGATAAAGGACGTCTTTCACACCCAGTTGAAACACGTAGCACCGGATCTAGAACTTCCTTTTTGACCCTATTTTGAGTGGAGCCCAAATGACCCTCGAACGTGATGCCGCAGCCAATGCCGCCAAGGTCCTCTCCGAAGCGTTGCCCTACATCCGACGCTTTGTCGGCAAGACGCTTGTCATCAAATACGGCGGCAACGCCATGGAGAGTGACGAGCTGAAAACCGGCTTCGCCCGCGACATAGTGCTGATGAAGGCGGTGGGCATCAACCCGGTCGTGGTTCACGGCGGCGGGCCTCAGATTGGCGACCTGCTCAAACGCCTGTCCATCGAAAGCCACTTCGTCGACGGCATGCGCGTGACCGATGCAGAAACCATGGACGTGGTGGAAATGGTGCTGGGCGGCCAGGTCAACAAGGACATCGTCAACCTGATCAACCGGCACGGCGGCAGCGCCATCGGCCTGACCGGTAAAGACGCGCAGTTGATCCGTGCGAAAAAGATGAACGTCACGCGCCAGACCCCGGAGATGCTCAAGCCGGAAATCATCGACATCGGTCACGTGGGTGAAGTCGTTGGCATCAACACCGACCTGCTTAACATGCTGGTGAAGGGCGATTTCATCCCGGTGATTGCGCCAATCGGTGTGGGCGCCGATGGCGAGTCCTACAACATCAACGCCGACCTGGTGGCAGGCAAAGTCGCTGAAGCCCTGAAGGCCGAAAAGCTGATGCTGCTGACCAACATTGCCGGCCTGATGGACAAGGAAGGCAAAGTGCTGACAGGCCTGACCACCGAACAGGTGAATAGCCTGATCGCCGACGGCACCATCTACGGCGGAATGCTGCCGAAGATCCGCTGCGCACTGGAAGCGGTTCAGGGCGGGGTGAACACCTCGCACATCATCGACGGCCGTGTGCCGAATGCCGTGCTGCTGGAGATCTTCACCGATACCGGCGTCGGCACATTGATCAGCAATCGCAAGCGTCACTGATTGCCGCTGTAAAAAGCCCCGCCCGGCTTACTCCCGGGCGGGGCTTTTTTGTGGCTGGTTTTTGGTCGCGCCCATAGCGGTGATCACCGACCAAGCAGTTTCTGCACACGGGCGCGATCCTGCGCGAACTCGGCCTCAGCCTGGGTTCTCGCCGTCTGGTAGCGCAGGATGTCGACTTTCAGGTTCTGCTGCTGATCACGCAGATCATCCATCTGATCAAGCAGCGTCTTCGGCACCGGGTGCCCTGCCCGCTCTTGATCAGCCGCCTGTGTTTGCAGCGAGCCTTGCTGGGTAACGAGGTTCTGGATGTTGCCTTGCGCCACGACGATCAGGCCGTCGAGTTCGGCGAGTCGACGATTCTTCGCCCGGTCCACGTCCTCGACGCTGCTGTACAGCCGCAGCAGATGGGCGTCGGCGTCGGACTGAAGCTTGGCGGCCTGGGCGTCGCGCAATTCATCGGCGGATGGTGCGGGCGGTATCGTCTGCACCACCCGGCCGCGCTGATTAAGCACTTCGTAACCCTTGCCGACGTACTCCGGGGGCACGCCCTGGCGGTCAAGCACGGTTACGCCGCGACTGTCGACGTAGCGATACAGCACGATGCCCGGGGCATCGTCCGCATGAACATTCGCGATGCAACCCAAACCCAGCGACAGACAAAAACCCAACGTGCCCAGCTTGAGCATAAACCGCATCCTTTTGGAGGCTCAGATTCCGTATTGGGCCCGGTACGCTTCGACGGCGGGCAAATGCTGTTTGAGCTGAGGGTCGTCGGCCAGGAATTCCAGCACCTGATTCAACGATACGATGCTCACCACCGGAATGCCGAAATCACGCTCTACTTCCTGAATGGCAGACAGCTCGCCGTTGCCACGCTCTTGGCGGTTCAGCGCAATCAGCACGCCGGCAGCATTCGCGCCCTGGGCCTGAATGATCTGCATGACTTCGCGAATAGCGGTGCCTGCGGTGATCACGTCGTCGATGATCAGCACATTGCCGGTCAACGGCGCGCCGACCAGGCTGCCGCCTTCGCCATGGGCCTTCGCCTCTTTGCGGTTGAAGCACCAGGGAAGATCGAGACTGTGATGCTCGGCAAGGGCCACGGCAGTCGCCGCTGCAAGGGGAATACCCTTGTAGGCCGGGCCAAACAGAACATCGAAGGAGATACCGCTTTCAACAACGGCGGCGGCGTAGAACTTACCCAGTTGGGCAAGGGCCGAACCACTGTTGAAAAGACCGGCATTGAAGAAGTAAGGGCTGGTGCGCCCAGACTTCAAAGTGAACTCACCGAAGCGCAAAACTCCGCGATCGATGGCAAAACGAATGAAATCGCGTTGATACGCCTGCATGAAAAAAGCCCCGAATACCACGGATTTAGCTAATTAGGTAGAGCTCGGGTATCATACACGCACGTGATTTTTGGGGCCATTTATGCGGATCATCAGTGTGAACGTTAATGGTATTCAGGCTGCAGTCGAGCGTGGTTTGCTCAGTTGGCTGCAAGCTCAGAATGCCGACGTCATCTGCCTTCAGGACACCCGCGCCTCCGCCTTTGAACTGGACGACCCAGCCTTCCAACTGGACGGCTACTTCCTATATGCCTGCGAGGCCGAAGTGCCTGCTCAGGGTGGCGTGGCGCTTTACTCGCGGCTGCAACCGAAGGCGGTCATCAACGGTCTTGGTTTCGAGACGGCTGACCGTTACGGGCGTTACCTGCAGGCAGATTTCGACAAAGTCAGTATCGCGACCTTGCTGCTCCCTTCCGGGATGAACGGCGATGAAGACTTGAATCAGAAATTCAAGCTCATGGACGACTTCGGCAAGTACCTCGACAAGCAGCGACGCAAACGTCGCGAGTACATTTACTGTGGCTCGCTGTACGTGGCGCAACAGAAGCTGGACATCAAAAACTGGCGCGACAGCCAGCAATCTCCGGGCTTCCTGGCACCAGAGCGTGCATGGATGGACGAGATCGTTGGCAACATGGGTTATGTCGATGCCCTGCGCGAAGTCAGCCGTGAAGGCGATCAGTACAGCTGGTGGCCGGATAACGAGCAGGCCGAGATGCTCAATCTGGGCTGGCGCTTCGATTATCAGCTGCTGACCCCGGGCCTGCGTCGTTTCGTACGCAGTGCACGTCTTCCACGCCAGCCGCGTTTTTCGCAACACGCGCCACTGATCGTGGACTACGACTGGACGCTCACCATCTGACGTTCAGTTGCTCAAAAAAAGCCGACGTGAAGTCGGCTTTTGTTTGTCCGCAGATCAGGCGATCGCCCAATCTCTGGAAGCGCTTACTTGATCAACCGCCAAGTGAACGGATAGCGGTAGGCGACGCCGTCATTGACCTTGACGCCCGCGATGATCGTCAGCACCAGCGCGCCGACGCCCACCAGCATCAACAGCGGAAAACCGATGATCACCACCATCAGCAAAAAACAGATCATCGCGGCAATGGCGACGGTGATCTGAAAATTGAGGGCTTCCTTGCCTTGAGCATCGATGTACGGGTCGACTTCTTTCTTGAGCTGCCAGACGATCAGCGGCCCGAGCAAATTGCCGAACGGAAAGATCAGGCCGAAAAACGCCGCGAAGTGGCACAGCATTGCCCACTGACGGACTTCTTTACTCGGCGTTGGCAACGGCGACTGACTCTCGATCATCATGCTTTCCCTGTTTTGATGCAGTGCTCTGAAGGAGTGTTCTGACCTGGAAAACGATCAGTCGGCCAGTGCCGCCTGCTGCAGTTCGAAGATTTCGTTCATACCTTTTTGAGCCAGTGCAAGCATCGCATTGAGGTCCTCAGGCTGGAACGGGGCGCCTTCGGCAGTACCCTGAACTTCGATGAAACCGCCCGCGTTGGTCATGACCACATTGAGGTCGGTCTCGGCAGCGAAGTCTTCAAGGTAATCCAGATCCAGGACCGGTTCGCCCTGATACATGCCCACCGACACGGCCGCGATCATCTGTTTCAGCGGATCGCCGCCCTTGAGGCCGCCACGCTTTTTGATCGACTTGAGTGCATCAATCAGCGCGACCATGGAGCCGGTAATCGACGCAGTGCGCGTCCCGCCGTCCGCCTGAATCACGTCGCAGTCTACGTACAAGGTGATTTCACCCAGCTTGGACATGTCCAGTGCCGCGCGCAGCGAGCGGCCGATCAGGCGCTGGATCTCGAGGGTACGGCCGCCCTGCTTGCCGCGGCTGGCTTCGCGCTGGTTACGCTCGCCCGTTGCGCGAGGCAGCATGCCGTATTCAGCCGTCAACCAGCCTTGACCCTGGCCCTTGAGAAAACGCGGAACGCCGTTTTCAACGCTGACGGTGCAGATCACCTTGGTATCACCGAACTCGACCAGCACAGAACCCTCTGCGTGCTTGGTGTAGTTGCGGGTGATGCGGATCGGGCGAAGCTGATCGGCAGCGCGACCACTTGGACGTTTCATCTGGGATACCTGTACTGGAGACGGAAAACTGGCCTGCATTATAGAGGTGCAGGCACGGCTTGGGACATCTAATGACACATTGCTCACGACAGGCGCTGCAGATTTGCACGCCTGGCAGCACGATCACAACGCCGCGCATCGCTTGCGACAATGCCACATTTGGGCGCACACCCTGCACTGAGCTACAATCCTGCGCCTTTATAGCCAGTCGTTTCCCCACGACACTCTGCCGGGGATTCATCCCGGGCCGGCTATCCGCAAACGCCTGAATTTATAGAGGTACTTCCCATGGTGCACAGCATGACGGCTTTTGCCCGCGCTGAACGAGCCGGCCCACAAGGCACGCTGAGCTGGGAAATGCGCTCGGTCAATCACCGTTACCTCGAACCCCATCTGCGCCTGCCGGAATCGTTCCGTGACCTCGAAGGCGCCGTACGTGAGGCGCTGCGCCAGGGACTTTCCCGAGGCAAAATTGAATGCACGCTGCGTTTCACTGAAGAAACCGCAGGCAAACCGCTGCAGGTTGACCGCGAACGCGCCGGGCAACTGGTCGCGGCAGCGGAGGTCGTTGCCAGCCTGATCAAGCAACCTGCTGCGCTGAACCCGCTTGAAGTGCTGGCCTGGCCCGGTGTTCTGGTTGCCGACGCCGCCGATCCGCAGGCGCTGAACAACGATGCACTGGCCCTGTTCAACGAAGCGCTCGAAGAGCTCAAGGCGGGTCGTGCCCGCGAAGGCGCCGATCTCGCCAGGCTTCTCGACGAACGGCTCACGTCAATCAAGACGGAGGTCGCGACCTTGCGTACCCTCGTGCCGCAGATGCTCGCCGCCCAGCGCCAGAAGGTGCTTGATCGTTTCGCCGACATGAAGGCCGAGCTCGATCCGCAGCGCCTGGAACAGGAAATGGTCCTGCTGGCGCAAAAAAGCGACGTCGCCGAAGAACTTGACCGTCTGAGCACTCACGTCACCGAAGTGCGCCGCGTACTCAAGGCCGGCGGGCAAGCCGGGCGCCGGCTGGATTTCCTGATGCAGGAGCTCAACCGCGAAGCCAACACACTGGGCTCCAAAGCCTTTGATCCTCGAAGCACGCAAGCCGCCGTCAACCTCAAAGTGTTGATCGAGCAGATGCGCGAACAAGTGCAGAACATTGAGTAAGGCCACCTCCGACATGACCCACAGCACCGGCACCCTGTACATCATTTCCGCCCCATCGGGCGCGGGCAAGACCAGTCTGGTCAACGCCTTGATCAACGCTCAGCCGCAGATCCGCGTGTCGGTGTCCCACACCACCCGAGCCATGCGTCCGGGCGAAGTGGACGGCGTGAACTACCACTTCGTCGACCGCGCCGAGTTCGTGCGCATGATCGAGCACGGCGACTTTCTCGAGCAGGCTGAAGTCTTCGGCAACATGTACGGGACGTCGCAGAGCCGTTTGCAGCAGACGCTGGACGAAGGTCATGACCTGATTCTGGAAATCGACTGGCAAGGTGCGGAACAGGTTCGCAAACTGATGCCCCACGCCCGCTCGATCTTCATTCTTCCGCCGACGCAGCAGGCGTTGCGCCAGCGCCTGACCAATCGGGGTCAGGACAGCGACGAGATTATCGAAGGCCGCATGCGCGAAGCCGTCAGCGAGATGAGTCACTACGCAGAATATGATTACATCGTGATCAACGACGATTTCGCCACGGCGCTTGAAGACCTGAAAGCGATCTTCCGCGCTAACCTGCTGAGCCAGGAACATCAACAGCAGCGCCACGCCGAGCTGTTAGCTCAACTGCTGGCCTGAGCGCTTCTTACGCGGCAAAACCGATCCATTCAAAATCAGCGCTTCCCTAAACGCTGGTGATTTTTTAGACTGTCGAGTCCGCTCGCCCATTCGGGCACCGCGCATATCGCATTTGCTACGAGGAATACCCATGGCCCGCGTGACCGTTGAAGACTGCCTGGAACATGTAGATAACCGTTTTGAGCTGGTCATGCTCGCCACCAAGCGCTCGCGTCAACTGGCGACCGGTGGCAAAGAGCCAAAGCTGGCATGGGAAAACGACAAGCCTACCGTAGTGGCCCTGCGTGAAATCGCTGCAGGCCTGATGGATTACGCTGTTATCGCAGAAGCCGAAATCGTTGAAGATGAACCACTGTTCGCCGCATTCGAGGACGAGTCCAGCGAGGCCGTCTAAGCCTATGCCTGGTCGACGTAGCAAGGCGCAGGGTCACAGCCTTCGGCAAGGAGTTTTATCTTGCCGAGCATAGACGCCCTCGCCGATCGCCTGTCGACCTACCTCGGCGCAGACCAGGTCAATCTGGTCCGCCGGGCGTATTTCTACGCCGAACAAGCCCACGACGGCCAACGCCGTCGCAGCGGCGAAGCCTATGTCACGCATCCGCTGGCAGTGGCCAATATTCTTGCCGACATGCACATGGACCATCAGAGCCTGATGGCCGCCATGCTGCATGACGTGATCGAAGACACCGGCATCGCCAAAGAAGCGCTCTGTGCGCAGTTTGGCGAAACGGTGGCCGAACTCGTCGATGGGGTCAGCAAACTGACCCAGATGAACTTCGAGACCAAAGCCGAAGCTCAGGCCGAAAACTTCCAGAAGATGGCGATGGCCATGGCGCGGGATATCCGCGTGATTCTGGTCAAGCTCGCCGACCGCCTGCATAACATGCGCACGCTGGAAGTCCTTTCCGGAGAGAAGCGCCGTCGCATCGCCAAAGAAACCCTCGAAATCTACGCCCCTATTGCCAATCGCCTTGGCATGCACAGCGTGCGTATCGAATTCGAAGACCTGGGTTTCAAGGCGATGTACCCGATGCGCTCGTCCCGCATCGGCCAGGCGGTCAAGCGCGCGCGCGGCAACCGCAAGGAACTGGTCAACAAGATCGAAGAGTCGCTAAGCCACTGCCTTGCCGTTGACGGCATCGAAGGCGAAGTCAGCGGCCGTCAGAAGCACCTGTATGGCATCTACAAAAAGATGCGCGGCAAGCGCCGGGCTTTTAACGAGATCATGGACGTCTATGCGTTCAGGATCATCGTCGACAAGGTCGACACCTGCTATCGGGTGCTTGGCGCCGTACACAATCTGTACAAGCCGCTGCCCGGCCGCTTCAAGGATTACATCGCGATTCCGAAAGCTAACGGCTATCAATCGCTGCACACCACCCTCTTCGGGATGCACGGCGTGCCCATCGAGATCCAGATTCGTACCCGCGAAATGGAAGAGATGGCCAACAACGGCATCGCCGCGCACTGGCTGTACAAGTCTTCAGGCGATGAACAGCCGAAGAGCACACACGCAAGGGCCCGTCAGTGGGTCAAGGGTGTGCTGGAAATGCAGCAGCGTGCGGGCAATTCCCTGGAATTCATCGAGAGTGTGAAGATCGACCTGTTCCCGGACGAGGTCTACGTGTTCACGCCGAAAGGCCGGATCATGGAGCTGCCGAAGGGCTCCACGGCGGTCGACTTTGCTTATGCCGTGCACACCGATGTCGGCAATAGCTGCATCGCCTGTCGGATCAATCGCCGGCTGGCCCCGCTTTCCGAACCGCTGCAAAGCGGCTCGACCGTCGAGATTGTCAGTGCGCCCGGGGCTCGTCCGAATCCGGCCTGGCTCAACTTTGTCGTGACCGGCAAGGCCCGCACCCACATCCGTCATGCGCTCAAACTGCAGCGCCGGTCGGAGTCGATAAATCTCGGCGAGCGCCTGCTGAACAAAGTGCTCAACGGCTTCGACAGCACGCTGGACAAGATTCCGGCAGAACGCGTGCGCCTGATCCTTGCCGAGTATCGGGTCGAGGTCATCGAAGACCTGCTCGAAGACATCGGCCTGGGCAATCGCATGGCGTACGTGGTCGCTCGCCGATTGCTGGCCAGTGAGGGCGATCAACTGCCAAACGCAGAAGGTCCACTGGCGATTCGTGGTACCGAAGGCCTGGTCCTCAGTTACGCCAAGTGCTGCACGCCTATTCCAGGCGACCCGATCGTCGGGCATTTGTCTGCGGGCAAAGGCATGGTCGTGCACCTGGACAACTGCCGGAACATCACGGAAATCCGCCACAACCCCGAGAAGTGCATTCAGCTGTCCTGGGCCAAAGACGTTACCGGCGAGTTCAATGTCGAGCTGCGCGTCGAACTGGAACATCAGCGCGGCTTGATTGCCCTGCTTGCGAGCAGCGTCAATGCCGCGGACGGCAACATCGAAAAAATCAGTATGGATGAACGCGATGGTCGCATCAGCGTGGTCCAACTGGTGGTCAGCGTGCACGACCGCGTGCACCTGGCCCGCGTGATCAAGAAACTGCGCGCACTGGCCGGCGTGATCCGCATCACCCGTATGCGCGCGTAGTCAAACCGCAAACAGGAGTTTTTCATGAGCAAGACCGTCATCTCCAGCGACAAAGCCCCTGCCGCCATCGGCACCTATTCCCAGGCAATCAAGGCGGGCAACACCGTTTACATGTCGGGCCAGATTCCGCTGGACCCCAAGACCATGGAGCTGGTCGAAGGCTTTGAAGCACAGACCGTTCAGGTCTTCGAAAACCTGAAGGCAGTGGCCGAAGCCGCAGGCGGTTCGTTCAAGGACATCGTCAAACTGAATATCTTCCTCACCGACCTGAGCCACTTCGCCAAGGTCAACGAGATCATGGGCAAGTATTTCGAGCAGCCGTACCCGGCGCGCGCCGCCATTGGCGTTGCTGCGCTGCCGCGTGGCGCGCAGGTCGAAATGGACGCCATTCTGGTCATCGAGTAAATCCCGGTGCGGAGCTCAAGCACGCTCCGCCTCCTCACAAAAGGAAGGACTGCACCCATGCGCGTTGCGTTTGCCCTCTCGCTGCTGGCCGCACTGCTCAGCGGCTGCGCCAGCCACTCCGACAAAAGCCCGGACGGCACCTGGATCAACCAGGCCGCCATCGACGCCGCAGCCCAAGGCGGTAACCTGCGTCAGGCGCTGCTGGCTCACGGCCCGAACCTGGAATGGAACATCAACACCAAAGCCGGACAGGCCACTGCTTCCAACGGCTTCGAGCTGAGTGAAGGCAAGATCGCCAGCAATGCCGACGGCAAGCTGCGCGTCGACTTCTACGGCAATGCGTCTGATGAGTTGACCATCAAGGGTGATGACCTGGTGCAGGGCGCCAGCGACACCGGGCCCGAGCAGCATTTCCGCACGCCCAAGGAAGCACCCCCGGCCGGCGCGCAACCCGGCACCAGCTTCGAGCGTGCGCTTTATACCGCCTACCTCGGCGGCAAGTGGACCATCGTCAATGGTGAAGGCCAGGGCAGCACGGTTGAGTTCATGCCAGATGGCAGCGTCAGTGGCCTGCCGGGTAATGATCGCTACGCGCTGTGCCTGGCTGGCGACTGTGCCGCAATGAGCGGTGAATACGACAGCATGTGGCTGGAAAAGAACGAGCGCGGTAACCCTTGGATCTTCGTACGCAACGGCAAACAGCTGGAGTTGTTCCAAGCGGTGAACAACGCCCAGGCGACCGAAATGCCGGACTTGCGCCCGGGCGAGCGGCATTGGGTGCTTGAGAAGAACTAAGTCGCCAAGCTCGAAAATGTAGGAGCGCGCTTGCCCGCGATTGCGGTGGGTGATCTGGCACGGTATAGCCAGAAAAATCCGTTCGCGGGCAAGCGCGCTCCTACAGTGGCTATATGATCTGATCTACTCTTGCTGATCTGCCAGCATCGCTTCATACCCTTCCTTATAGGTCGCATAACGCGGCGTCCAGCCCAGCGCTTTGGCGCGGGCATTGCTGCAGCGCTTGCTGCCGGCCCGGCGCACGTTGTTTACATCCGACCACTCTGTGACGCCCAGACGCTGACGCATCCAGTCGACCACTTCAGCCAGCGGCGCGGGTGCATCGTCGACGCCGATATAGCAGTCTTCCAGCGCGACCTCGTCCGATGCTGCTCGCAACAAAAACGCCAGCAGCCCGGCCGCGTCATCAGCATGAATGCGGTTGCCATACAGCGGCGGATCGATCGCAACGCTGTAGCCCTGGCGTACCCGATTCATCAGGTCGCTGCGGCCCGGACCGTAAATTCCGGTCAACCTGACAATGGTCGCTGGGACACTGCTGCTCAACGCCACTTGTTCAGCCTCGCGCATGATCTGTCCCGAGAACCCGGTTGCTTCGGCGGGCGACGTTTCATCGACCCACTCGCCTTGCTGCTGACCATAGACGCTGCTGCTGGACACGAAAAATATCCGCTTCGGTCGCTGTCCGCTGCGCTCGCTCCAGCCCAGTACGTGCCGGAGGCCTTCGACATACGCCGCGCGGTAACCCGCCTCATCCCGGTCAGTGGGTGTGGCGCAATAGACCAGGTAATCAAGCCGGCCTTCCGGCCAGTGGCCAGGAATGCGGGCGTCGAACAAGTCGCCGCGGACGCCGAGCACACCTGCGGGCAGTTTCTCAACGGAGCGGCGCAAGCCGTACACCGTCCAGTCATCAGGCAACAGCCGGGAGGCCAGCCGGCTCCCGATGTCGCCACACCCAGCAATCAAAACGGATGGCGCTGACATGTCCAATCTCCACATCACTCATTGAATTTCGGCCCGTAAAACGGGCTATAAAACCGACCATTGGGAAGCATTCTCAGGAAAAAAGAGACGCTCTTACTTTTGTTAACAAGAATTACTTGCAATAATGACGGCCCTTTGTTCTCCTCCGCTCGCCTCGCGCCAGCGTGACGCTCTCAGAACGAACACCTATTTTCATATCAGGTCGGGCCAGCATGACATCTATTCAAACCCCCGCTTCGTCACTTGCCAACCGAGGCCTGCCACGCGCAGGACGAGCCATTGCCGCGCTGCTGTTCAGCCTGATGTTGACGCCTGTGGCACTCGCCGACTCCAACGCTCCCGCACAAAAACCCGCTGTACAAGCCGAGACGCCAGCCGCTACACCGGTTGACCCCGCTACAGCGCCAGGCGTTCAAGAACTGACCCCGGCATCTGCGCCGGCAGAATCGCTCGACGCCGCCGCGGAAGATAACAGCCTGGGCATGTCCCACGATCTCTCGCCATGGGGCATGTACAAGAACGCTGACATCATCGTCAAAGCCGTGATGATCGGTCTGGCGATTGCATCAGTCATCACCTGGACCATCTGGATCGCCAAGGGCTTCGAACTGCTGGGCGCCAAGCGTCGTCTGCGAAGCGAAATCGCTGCGCTGAAACGCGCGCGCAACCTGGACGAGGCCAGCGCAGGGGCGAGGAAAGAAGGAACCCTTTCTCATTTGCTGGTGCACGACGCACTGGAAGAGATGCGCCTGTCGGTTAACACACGCGAACGGGAAGGCATCAAGGAACGTGTTGCTTTCCGCCTAGAACGCCTGGTCGCCGCTTGCGGCCGCAACATGAGCATGGGCACCGGCGTGCTGGCCACCATCGGTTCGACTGCGCCCTTCGTGGGCCTGTTCGGCACCGTCTGGGGGATCATGAACAGCTTCATCGGCATCGCAAAAACCCAGACCACCAACCTGGCCGTTGTTGCACCGGGCATCGCCGAGGCCTTGCTGGCCACCGCCCTGGGCCTGGTTGCAGCGATTCCGGCCGTGGTCATCTACAACGTCTTCGCCCGCTCCATCGCTGGTTACAAGGCGCAAGTGTCCGACGCTTCGGCGCAGGTTCTGTTGCTGGTCAGCCGCGATCTGGATCACCAGCCCGCAGCCGAGCGCAGCCAACCGCCGCACATGGTAAAGATGGGGTAAACCATGGGCCTGCATTTGAAGGAAGGCGACGACGAGCTCGCCGAGAACCACGAAATCAACGTGACGCCGTTCATCGACGTCATGCTGGTCCTGCTGATCATCTTCATGGTTGCCGCACCGCTGGCAACCGTGGACATCAAGGTTGACCTGCCCGCCTCTACCGCCAAACCAGTGCCTCGACCCGAGAAACCGATATTTCTGAGCGTGAAAGCCGACCAGAGCCTGTACCTGGGCGACGAAAAAGTGGCACGCGAGCAGATCGGTCAGGTGCTGGATGCCAAAACCAAAGGCAAGAAAGACACCACGATCTTCTTCCAGGCTGACAAGGGCGTCGACTATGGCGACCTGATGGACGTCATGAACGCCCTGCGCGGCGCCGGCTACCTGAAAGTAGGCCTGGTAGGGCTCGAGACGGTCGGCAAGAAATGATCAATACGCGCCAAAAGCTGACGCGCTATAGCGGTAGTCTGTTGTTGGTGCTGGCGGTCCATGCCATTGCGATCGTCGTCGCATTGCGCTGGCCTTCCTCGCAGGCCATCGAGCTGCCGCCAGCAGCGATGATGGTTGAGCTCGCGCCTGTTCCCGAGCCCGCCCCGCCGCCACCGCCGAAAGTCGTGCAACCGCCGCAGCCGCCTGCGCCTGAAGAACAACTGCCGATTCCGCCGGTCGCCGAAGCGCCCAAGGCCGAGATCGCCGTGCCCAAGCCGGTCAAGCCCAAACCCAAACCACAGCCGCCCAAACCTGTGAAGAAGGTCGAGCCGCCGAAGGAAGAAAAGCCAGCCGACAACAAGCCGCTGGACGCACCGCCGTCCAACGCCAAGCCGGAGAAGTCTGCCTCGCCGCAACCTGCTCCGCCCACGCCGCCAAGCAATGCATTGCCCACCTGGCAGGGTGAATTGCTGAGTCACCTGAGCAAGTTCAAGCGATATCCGGAAGACGCCCGACGTCGCGGCATGCAGGGCACCAGTCGTCTGCGATTCGTGGTCGATGGCGAAGGCCGCGTGTTGTCCTATGAACTGGCCGGCGGTTCAGGAAGCGCTTCACTGGATCGAGCGACGCTGGAAATGATCCGACGCGCGCAGCCTTTGCCCAAGCCGCCGCCGGAATTGCTGAAGAATGGGTCGCTGGAAGTGGTCGCTCCCTTCGTTTATTCCCTGGATAAACGCTGAAACCAGAATTTTGTCAGCCGCGACGGGTTGATAACGTGCGTCTATCGATTGCACCCGCTATGCTGGGGCCGCAACTTCATGGACGCACGTTATGACCCTCACAGAATTGCGCTACATCGTTACCCTTGCTCAAGAGCAGCACTTCGGCCATGCCGCTGAACGCTGTCACGTCAGCCAGCCGACCCTGTCGGTGGGCGTCAAAAAGCTGGAAGATGAACTCGGTGTGCTGATTTTCGAGCGCAGCAAGAGTGCCGTACGTCTGACCCCGGTTGGCGAGGGCATCGTGGCTCAGGCGCAAAAGGTCCTCGAACAGGCTCAGGGCATTCGTGAACTGGCTCAGACCGGCAAGAACCAACTGACCGCGCCGCTTAAAGTCGGCGCGATCTACACCGTCGGCCCGTACCTGTTTCCTCACCTGATTCCCCAACTGCACCGGGTCGCCCCGCAGATGCCGTTGTACATCGAGGAAAACTTCACCCACGTGCTGCGCGACAAGCTGCGCAATGGCGAGCTCGACGCGATCATCATCGCCTTGCCGTTCAACGAGGCCGATGTCCTGACGCTGTCGCTGTACGACGAGCCGTTCTATGTGCTGATGCCGGCCGATCATCCATGGACCCAGAAAAAGACCATTGATGCCTCCGCGCTGAACGACAAGAGCCTGCTGTTGCTGGGCGAAGGTCACTGCTTCCGCGATCAGGTGCTCGAAGCCTGCCCGACGCTGGTCAAGGGCGGCGACGCTGCCAAGCACACCACGGTGGAATCCAGCTCGCTGGAAACCATCCGGCATATGGTCGCTTCGGGGCTGGGCATTTCCATCCTGCCGATGTCGGCCGTCGACAGCCATCATTACGCCCCCGGCGTGATCGAAGTCCGTCCGCTGTCGCCGCCGGTGCCGTTCCGCACAGTGGCAATCGCCTGGCGTGCCAGCTTCCCGCGTCCGAAAGCCATCGAAATCCTCGCTGACTCGATTCGTCTGTGTTCCGTCGCTCGTCCTAAAGCTCAGGCTGAAGCGAGTTAAGGGACGGTATGACGGAGCTGTCTCATGTCTCGGTCACGGCGCTAAAAGGCGTCGGTGAGGCAATGGCTGAAAAGCTGGCGAAAGTCGGTCTTGAGAACATTCAGGACGTGCTGTTTCACCTGCCGTTGCGTTATCAGGACCGGACTCGCGTTGTGCCCATCGGCGAGTTGCGCCCGGGCCAGGACGCGGTGGTCGAAGGTGTGGTGAGCGGCGCCGACGTGGTCATGGGCAAGCGCCGCAGCTTGCTGGTCAGGATTGGCGATGGCACCGGTGTGTTGAGCCTGCGCTTTTACCACTTCAGCAACGCGCAGAAGGACGGCCTCAAGCGCGGTACCCACGTGCGCTGTTACGGCGAAGCCCGGCCCGGCGCTTCGGGTCTCGAGATCTACCACCCGGAATACCGCGCGATCACCGGCGATGAGCCAGTCGCGGTCGAGCAGACGCTGACGCCGATCTACCCTACGACTGAAGGCCTCACCCAGCAGCGCCTGCGGCAATTGTGTCAGCAGAGTCTGTCGATGCTTGGCCCAAAGAGCCTGCCTGACTGGTTGCCGGATGAGCTGGCGCGCGACTATCAACTCGCGCCCTTGGCTGACGCCATTCATTACCTGCACAACCCGCCTGCCGATGCCGACGTCGAAGAGCTCGCGCTGGGCCATCACTGGGCGCAGCACCGACTGGCGTTTGAAGAGCTGCTGACGCACCAGCTTTCCCAGCAACGCCTGCGTGAAAGCCTGCGCTCGCAGCGTGCGCCTGCGCTGCCACCGGCCAAGCGCCTGCCGAGGAAATTCCTCGCCAACCTCGGATTTCCGCCCACAGGTGCGCAGCAGCGCGTCGGCAACGAGATCGCCTATGACCTCAGTCAGAACGAGCCGATGCTGCGTTTGATTCAGGGTGACGTGGGCGCTGGCAAGACGGTCGTTGCAGCCCTCGCCGCATTGCAGGCCCTCGAAGCGGGCTACCAGGTTGCGCTGATGGCGCCCACTGAGATTCTTGCCGAACAGCATTTCATCAATTTCACCCGCTGGCTGGAGCCTCTCGGCATAGAGACGGCCTGGCTTGCAGGTAAGCTCAAGGGCAAGGCGCGGGCAGCATCACTGGCGCAGATCGCCGGCGGTACGCCCATGGTCGTCGGCACCCACGCTTTATTCCAGGACGAGGTGCAGTTCAAGAGCCTCGCGCTGGTCATCATCGATGAACAGCACCGTTTCGGCGTTCAGCAACGTCTGGCCCTGCGCAAGAAAGGCGTCGGCGGCTCGATGTGTCCGCATCAGTTGATCATGACCGCCACGCCCATCCCGCGCACGCTGGCGATGAGCGCCTACGCCGACCTCGACACATCGATTCTCGACGAACTGCCACCCGGTCGTACGCCGGTGAATACCGTGCTGGTGGTCGACAGCCGACGGATCGAAGTCGTCGAGCGCGTACGCAATGCATGCGCCGAAGGCCGGCAGGCGTACTGGGTGTGCACGCTGATCGAGGAGTCCGAGGAGCTGACGTGTCAGGCCGCCGAAACCACCTTTGAGGAACTGACCAGCGCGCTGGGCGAGCTCAAGGTCGGCTTGATTCACGGGCGCATGAAGCCCGCCGAAAAAGCCGCGGTCATGGCCGAATTCAAACAGGGCAACCTGAATCTGCTGATCGCGACGACGGTGATCGAGGTTGGTGTGGACGTCCCCAATGCCAGCCTGATGATCATCGAAAACCCGGAACGTCTGGGCCTGGCGCAGCTTCATCAATTACGCGGTCGGGTCGGCCGGGGTAGCGCCGCCAGCCATTGCGTGCTGCTGTATCACCCGCCGCTCTCGCAGATCGGTCGTCAGCGGCTGGGCATCATGCGTGAAACCAACGACGGCTTCGTGATCGCCGAAAAGGATCTGGAGCTACGTGGGCCCGGCGAGATGCTCGGCACCCGTCAGACAGGGCTGCTGCAGTTCAAGGTGGCTGACCTGATGCGCGATGCAGATCTGCTACCGGCAGTCAGGGACGCGGCCCAGGCGCTGCTGGAACGCTGGCCGCAACATGTCAGTCCGCTGCTGGAGCGCTGGCTGCGCCATGGACAGCAATACGGTCAAGTGTGAAGCAGTCAACGCAATAACAGGTGTCTCACCTCTATAACAACTAAGCTGGTTATACTTCAGCGATTGTAGGAATCTGGATACAGGCCATGACAGAAGTTGCCCACATTGACGCAAGCCCACACTGCCCTTCTATCATTCGGCAGTTGCTGGGCAAAGCCGCTATCAACTTCCGTGAAGTGACAGATGACGAGTCTCTTCCGCTTGATCAGAAAGTGCAGGCGATTCTGGTCGACGACTCAGTCGGCGCGCTGTTTATCCTGTTTCCTCAGAACCAATTGCTGGACCTCAATCGCATCACAGAGTTGACCGGCCGCAAGTTGAAAGCGGTTCCGAAAGAGTCGCTCGAACTCATGCTGCAAAAACACAAACTGGGCACGTTGCCGGGCCTGCCTTCGCTGACCAGCTCGCCTTGCCTGTATGAAGAGCGGATTCTGTCCGGCGCTACTGTGCTGATCGATTCCGGTGAGCCGGGCCTCTTGCTGGAAATCAGCAGCGAAGACTTCAGGACACTGTTGACCAAAGCCAGCGCTGCCCGCTTTGGCGAGCCGGTGACATCCGTTACGCCCAACCTCACGCGTCCCGATGACGACCGCGAGGAGATCACCAAAGCCGTTCAGAATTTCACCGCCCGGCGCATTCAGCAGCGTCTGGAATCCACGGTGGAGATTCCGCCATTGGCCGACACGGCGCAGAAGATCATCAAGCTGCGTGTCGACCCCGACGCGACCATTGACGACATCACCGGCGTGGTGGAAACCGACCCGGCGTTGGCGGCACAGGTCGTGAGCTGGGCGGCCTCTCCGTATTACGGCTCGGCCGGCAAAATCCGCTCTGTAGAGGATGCCATCGTCCGCGTGTTGGGTTTTGATCTGGTGATCAATCTGGCGCTCGGCCTGGCGTTGGGCAAAACCCTGGCGCTGCCCAAGGATCATCCGCAGCAAGCAACCCCTTACTGGCAGCAGTCGATTTACACCGCTGCGATCATTGAAGGCCTGACCCGCGCCATGCCCCGTGCCGAGCGCCCGGAAAGTGGCCTGACGTACCTCGCCGGCTTGCTGCACAACTTCGGCTATCTGCTGCTGGCGCATGTTTTTCCGCCGCACTTTTCGCTGATCTGCCGCCAGATCGAAGTCAATCCGCATCTCCATCACAGCTACGTCGAGCAACACCTGCTGGGCATCACACGCGAGCAGATTGGTTCGTGGCTGATGCGCAACTGGGACATGCCGGAGGAGCTGGTCATCGCCCTGCGCTTCCAGCATGACCCGCATTACGCAGGTGAACATCACAAGTACGCAAACCTGGTGTGCTTGGCGGTGAGACTGCTGCGCAAGGAAGGCATCGGCTCCGGCCCTCTGGAAGGCATTCCAGACGAATTGCTCGAGCGCCTGAAGCTGTCTCGCGAGAAAGCACAGGATGTCGTGAAGAAGGTGCTGGAAGCAGAAGTGCTGTTGCGCGAACTGGCCGCGCAGTTCAGCTGATTTCGAAGTGCCCTGAAGTGCCCTATAGAGACTAAGGGCAACTGTAGGAGCCGGCTCGCTGGCGAATGCATTCTGTCAGTCGGCATGTTCATATCTGACATACCGCGTTCGCCAGCAAGCCGGCTGCTACAGATTCATGTAGGGGTCGGGATCTTTATTAGACGTTGGATCAGCAGATAGCTCTGTACTGAGTCTGTAAAACCACAGGCTTCGTCGCTCAGACCGCGACCTTTTTCTTCTTCCTCGGCTTCAAATACTTTGTCAGGCCCTGAAACCACATCACCAGTCCAGCGTTGCCGGTGACCAGGATGTTCTTGTCCTGAATGCCCTGCATGAAAGCGAGCTGCTTGTTCCGGGCCTGCATGGTGGCGAAGCCGTAATCGGCATCCTTGAAAGAAATCACGAAAGCAGGCGCCGCAAAGGTGCCGGCGCGGCTTTTGACGCGTTGATCGCGCACGATGAAATGCCGGGCGATCTTGCCATCAGCCGTTTGCAGCTGGAAAGCCAGATCTTTCCCCGCGAGCTGCTGCTGAAAAGCGGGGTTATTGCGACTGGCGCGGCCCATCAACAGGCCCAACATCCAGAGTAGAAAACGAAACTTCATACGTGGGCCTCATGGGATCGGCGTCGGTCAGAGTGACCAGCCGCAGTGTAGCGAGCTTGATTGAACAGTGAGCAAGCAGAACCGGTCGGTCGCAAAGTGGCGAGCTAGACGCAACGCGCAGGGCAGCGCCGGTTGATTCATCGGGCATAAAAAAATGGACATGCCGACTGATCGGCATGCCCATCTCCGTGCTGCTCGCCCTCCGCAGAGCGCTCAGCGAATTACTTTTTCTTTGCTGCGGGTGCCTTGGCCGCTGCGGCCTTGGCTGGCTTGGCCTCTTTGGCGGCTGCAGCCGGCTTGGCTGGTTTCGCTGGCTTTACCGCGTCCGGATTAACGCTGTCTTTGAGAAACTTGCCCGGCTTGAATGCCACCGTGTTGCTGGCCTTGATCTTGACGGGCTCACCGGTCTGAGGGTTCTTACCGGTGCGGGCGCCACGATGGCGTTGCAAGAAAGTGCCGAAGCCAACCAGCGTGACGCTGTCCTTCTTGTGCAGCGCGTTGGTGATTTCGTCGAGCACGGCGTTGAGGACGCGATTGGCTTGTTCTTTGGTGAGATCTGCTTTCTCGGCAATAGCCGCTGCGAGTTCTGGTTTACGCATATGAAGCCTCTTTTACGGTTTTTTGTTTTTATGTCCCGTGCAGCCCTTGCGGACAGCGAGCAGGTGCCGCAACAGCTCTACGTTGCGGCAGACCGGAATGAGAATGGCACGCCACCGGGACCCGCGCCAGTACGTGGGCCACGTTTGTTTCAACTAAAAGATGGCTTATCCGACAGAACGACTGTTAATCATGCCAGCAACGGGGGCAAGGCCTTGTTCAGGGCGAGCTTGTCCATCACCGCAGCGCCCGTCAGCGCGTAACCCAGCAGGTTGCCGTCATTGTCGCGGCACAGCGCCTTGATGTCGGCGGCCTCACCTTCCACGGTCCAGACACCTTCCGAGCCCTTGGGCGGCGGGGACACTACCAGCGGGCAAACCGGTGTTTTCACGGTGACCGGCATCGGGCCATATTTGACGGGCGTGGGTGTGCCAGCGAGCGTCTGCGCCAAGGCTCGGGCGCAATTCATCAGCGGCATGACATAAAGCAGGTTCAGCCCATCGACTTCAGCGCAGTCGCCCAGCGCATAGATGTTTGCGTGGGAAGTCTGCAAATGCCGGTCGACCACCACGCCACGCCCGATTTCCAGGCCCGCCGCTGCGGCGAGATCAGTGCGGGGACGCAGGCCGATGGCCGACACCACCAGATCGCAATGCAGCACCTGGCCATCGGACAAGTGCGCTTCAAGCCCGTTGCCGGCACGATCAAGCCGAGTCAGCAAAGGGCCGAGGTGAAAACGCGTGCCCAGGCTCTCCAGCCCGGCCTGTACCGCTGCGGCAGCTGCCGGGTGCAACAACGTGGGCATCACCTGCTCGCACGGCGCAACCAGGTCGATTTCGTAACCGCCCAGCATCAGATCATTGGCGAACTCGCAGCCGATCAGGCCGGCGCCGAGGATTAACACCCGTTTCTTGCCTGCCGCTGCGGCCCGGAAACGCGCGTAGTCCTCCAGATCGTTGATCGGGAATATGGCGTCGGCAGCGTCACCCGCTACCGGCACCCGCACGGTTTCCGCGCCCCAGGCCAGAATCAGATCGCGATAAGGCACCGCTTCTTCGCCGATCCACAGACGCTTGTGACCCGGATCAATGCCGCTGACGCGGGTGTGCGTACGCACCTCGGCCCTGAGCTGCTCGGCCATGGCGCCCGGCTCGGCCATGCTCAGGCCGTCGGCTTCCTTGTTTTTGCCAAAGCCGGTGGAGAGCATGGGTTTGGAGTACGAACGGCCGTCATCGGCGGTGATCAGCAACAGCGGCGTCTCGCCATCCAGCTTGCGAAATTCGCGAGCGAGGTTATAGCCGGCCAGCCCGGTACCGATGATCACGACAGGTGCGTTCATTCATTTCTCCAGAGAGGTCGTGGAAATCGGCGGATCAGCCGATTTCGATCATTTCAAAATCCATTTTGCCGACGCCGCAATCAGGGCACAGCCAGTCTTCCGGCACATCCTGCCAGAGCGTGCCCGGCGCGATGCCGTCATCCGGCCAACCGTCGGCTTCGTTGTAGATCAGGCCACAGACTATGCATTGCCACTTTTTCATCGCTCGGTTCTCTTGGTTTCAGGCTAGACGTCCCAGACGCTTCGCTGTCGTCGCGAAGTTTATCGAATGGGTCAGGCCTTTTACTGATCACAGCGCCATGACGCAAGTTTCATCGATTCATAACGCGCGCTGTTAGCAGGACTGAGCAGCCAGGCAGGCGTCGGGAGTTACACCGCAAAATTAATAGTGCTCGGGCTGGCCCTTCCCGGCTGAAGCCGGTCCCACAAATACACCGCATATCCCAGTAGGACTGGCTTTAGCCGGGAGGCGTCGGGTGCCACGCTGCAAGATTGATGGCGCACACACCGGCCTCTTCCCGGCTGAAGCCGGTCCTACAATCACACCGCATATCCCAGTAGGACTGGCTTTAGCCGGGAAAGCGTTGGGTGCCACGCTGCAAGATTGATGGCGCACACACCGGCCTCTTCCCGGCTGAAGCCGGTCCCACAAATACACCGCATATCCCAGTAGGACTGGCTTTAGCCGGGAAGGCGTCGGGTGCGTCAGCGCAAAATGGCGCGCGCTCCGGCCGTCGGTCAAACATCGCAATCATGCTAAGCTCGCCGCCTCGATTGCCGCCTGTGTTTGTCTCCCGTGATCCAGCAAACCCCTGCATTTCCAGCGCCCGAGTGGCTTCTGCGCGATCAGTTGATCGAAGCCCCCTCGCCCGTCGTTCTTGAGTGGCTGTTCCACGAAGATTCCCTGACCCGACGCCTGACCCGCCTCTCTGACGACCGCTTTTGCGTCGAGCCGCAGTTCGAAGGCTGGCAGCGCCTGCGTGAAGATGAATGCGCCGCGCTGCACTTGCCTGAGGGCAGTGAAGGCTGGGTGCGTGAAGTGTATCTGCTGGGCCACGATGAAAAGTGGGTGTTTGCCCGCAGCGTCGCTGGGCGAACTGCGCTGGAGCATGATGGACTGCACATGGACGAACTCGGCACCCGGTCGCTTGGCGAATTACTGTTCAGCGATAAAGCCTTCGCTCGCGGCCCGCTGCAGGTCTGCCGCTATCCTGCGCAATGGCTGCCCAAGACTGACGCACAGCAGGGCTTGTGGGGACGCCGTTCCTGTTTCAGCCGTGGGACTTTAAGCATTCTGGTAGCGGAAGTGTTTCTGCCGACGGCATGGCGCGCGATCGAAGCCAACCTTCCACTGCACGCCCAAGAGGGCCGCTGATGTACCTGTCGTTGCTCAAATCCCTTAACCGTCTGCACCCGCGCGCCTGGGACTTCGTCCAGCTCACGCGCGTCGACAAGCCCATCGGTGTTTATCTGTTGCTGTGGCCCACCTTGTGGGCCGTCTGGATTGCCGGGAAAGGTTCGCCGTCCCTGAGCACCCTGCTGATTTTCGTCGTCGGCGTGTTTTTGATGCGCGCGGCGGGCTGCGTGATCAACGACTTCGCCGACCGTAAGGTGGACGGCCACGTCAAACGCACCGAGCAACGGCCTTTGGTCAGTGGCAGGGTGTCTTCAAAAGAAGCGCTGATTCTATTCGCAGTGTTGGTGACGCTGAGCTTTGTGCTGGTGTTGTTCACCAACGCAACGACAATCTGGCTGTCATTCGGCGGGCTCGCCCTGGCGGCGTGCTACCCCTTCATGAAGCGCTACACCTACTACCCGCAAGTGGTGCTGGGTGCGGCGTTTTCGTGGGGCATGCCAATGGCGTTTACCGCCGAGACCGGCGAGCTGCCAGCTGCCGCATGGCTGCTGTACATCGCCAATTTGTTGTGGACGGTGGGATACGACACGTATTACGCGATGACGGATCGCGAGGACGACTTGAAGATCGGCGTGAAATCCACCGCCGTGCTGTTCGGCGATGCGGATCGGGTGATCATCCTGACGCTGCAATGCCTGGCATTGTTCTGCCTGATGCTGGCGGGTACGCGCTTTGAGCTGGGCCTGTACTTCTTCATCGGCCTGCTGGTCGCCGCGGGATGCTTCGCCTGGGAGTTCTGGTCGACGCGGGACAAAGACCCGCAAGCCTGCTTCAAGGCCTTTTTGCATAACCATTGGGCGGGACTGGCGATTTTTGTCGGTATCGTGGTGGACTACGCGCTGCGCTGACCGATTCAGGCCGACGCAGCGGTTGGAAGGCTCAGATCACGGCTTGGCGATGTGCCAGACGTCGCCCTTGCCGTCGCCGGTTTTGTCGCCTGCGGCCTTATCGCTTTTGAAAAAGTACAGCGGCTTGCCCTTGTAAACCCACTGCGAGGCGCCGTCATCGCGCTTGATGATGGTCCAGTCGCCCTCAGGTTTGTCGCTTGCTGTGGCGATCAGCGGCGGCCAGTTAGTTGCGCATTGATCGTTGCAGACGGATTTGCCTGCAGAGGTGTCTTTATCAAAGGTGTAGAGGGTCATGCCTTTGTGGTCGGTGAGCATGCCATCACTGGTCATCGCGGGCGCGGCAGCGAATGCCATGCCGGATGATGCCAGCGCTGCTGCCGCCAAAAGACGCATCAGTGCGGAAGAAATTTTAGCCATGGATGAATCCTCTTCTTGTTTGTCGTTGTACGGACATTTCTTGTAGGACAAGTCCCCAGCTTAGCGCTAGATCGGCGAATAAGCCTAGCTCGAACTAACCTGTCACACGACTGCAATAATTCCGTTATCTAATGCGCCCCAAGACAGTTAAATGACATGAGGTTCGAGGCATGGCTGGCAGGAGTATTCTGATCGTCGACGACGAAGCGCCCATTCGCGAAATGATTGCCGTCGCACTGGAAATGGCCGGCTATGACTGCATTGAGGCTGAGAATTCTCAACAGGCCCACGCTGTTATTGTCGACCGCAAGCCGGACCTCATCCTGCTGGACTGGATGCTGCCGGGCACATCCGGCATCGAGTTGGCCCGTCGCTTGAAGCGTGACGAGCTGACGGGTGACATCCCGATCATCATGCTCACGGCCAAAGGCGAAGAGGACAACAAGATCCAGGGTCTTGAAGTCGGCGCCGACGATTACATCACCAAACCCTTCTCTCCCCGCGAGCTGGTCGCCCGGCTCAAGGCCGTGCTGCGTCGGGCTGCACCGAACGATGGCGAATCGCCGATCGAAGTGGGCGGTCTGCTGCTGGACCCGATCAGCCACCGCGTGACCATCGACGGCACACCTGCCGAGATGGGCCCGACCGAATACCGCCTGCTGCAATTCTTCATGACCCATCAGGAACGCGCCTACACCCGCGGGCAGTTGCTTGATCAGGTCTGGGGCGGAAACGTCTACGTGGAAGAGCGCACCGTTGATGTCCACATCCGGCGTCTGCGCAAAGCACTCGGCGAGGCTTACGAAAATCTGGTACAAACCGTCCGCGGTACTGGCTACCGTTTCTCCACCAAAAGCTGAAAAAGCTTGTGGCAGCGATTCAGACCGCTGAAGACAAGGACGCGTTAATTGAATCACAACTGGCATGGCACCCTGATCCGCCACTTGCTGATGTTGGTCACAGCCTCGCTGCTGGCCGGTTTGATCAGCGGGCATTACGGCGGGTGTCTGGCAATCGGTCTGGGGCTTTATCTGGCCTGGACCCTCAAACAGCTGCTGCGCCTGCATGACTGGCTTCGCCATCACAAACCCGACGAGCCGCCGCCCGATGGCTATGGCTTGTGGGGTGAGGTCTTCGACAGCATTTACCATCTGCAACGTCGCGATCAGCGCGTCCGGGGCCGCTTGCAAGCGGTTATCGACCGTGTCCAGGAATCCACTGCGGCGCTGAAAGACGCTGTGATCATGCTCGACAGCGACGGCAATCTGGAATGGTGGAACCGCGCCGCCGAAACCTTGCTGGGCCTGAAAACGCCTCAGGACAGTGGTCAGCCGGTGACCAATCTGGTTCGCCACCCGCGCTTCAAGGAGTACTTCGCGCACGCCAATTACGCCGAACCGCTGGAGATCCCTTCGCCGGTCAACGACCGCCTGCGCATTCAGATGCTGATCACCCGCTACGGCAACAATGAGCATCTGATGCTGGTACGCGACGTGACGCGCATGCATCAACTGGAGCAGATGCGCAAAGACTTCGTGGCCAACGTGTCCCATGAGCTGCGCACACCGTTGACGGTCATCTGCGGGTACCTGGAGACGCTGTTGGATAACGTCGAGGAAGTGAATCCACGTTGGGTCCGTGCGTTGCAGCAAATGCATCAGCAAGGCGGGCGCATGCAGACGCTGCTCAATGACCTCTTGCTGCTGGCCAAGCTGGAAGCCACCGATTATCCGTCCGACAATCAGCCCGTGGCCGTGTCGTCGCTGCTGCAAAGCATCACCAATGATGCTCAAGCCCTGTCGGGAAGCAAGAATCAACAGATCACGCTGGATCTGGAAAGCGACGTCAGCCTCAAGGGCAGCGAGGCGGAGCTGCGCAGCGCGTTTTCCAACCTGATCTTCAACGCGGTCAAATACACGCCGGCCGAGGGCAAGATCCGCGTCCGCTGGTGGAGTGACGGACGTGGCGCCCACCTGAGCGTGCAGGACTCCGGCATCGGCATCGACAGCAAGCACATTCCGCGTCTGACCGAGCGCTTCTACCGCGTCGACTCCAGCCGCGCGTCAAACACCGGCGGAACAGGCCTGGGCCTGGCGATCGTCAAGCACGTGCTGCTGCGACACCGCGCGACACTGGAAATCAACAGCGTCCCCGGCAAGGGCAGTGTGTTTATCTGCAACTTTGCCCCGGCCCAGATGACCAAAGTCTAGGCAAGCCGGTAGATAGCCGCTAAATTGCGTCCCTTGTGCCCTCCAATTGTGAGGGCTTGTTTCATTCCACACTTCAAAACGGAACCTGCAAAACCCCATCATGGACCCTTCCCCTGGTATCAGCCTGGCTTCACTCTTCGCCGATTTCGGCATGATTCTTTTCGCAATGGTGTTGGTTCTGCTCAACGGATTCTTCGTTGCGGCCGAGTTCGCCATGGTCAAACTGCGCTCCACCCGCGTTGAGTCCATTGCCGAGAAAAACGGCTGGCGCGGACGCATTCTGCGCACTGTTCACAGCCAACTCGATGCTTATCTTTCGGCTTGCCAGCTGGGTATTACGCTGGCGTCGCTGGGTCTGGGCTGGGTGGGCGAGCCGGCGTTTGCGCACTTGCTGGCGCCGCTGCTCGAGACGGTGGGCGTGGAGTCGCCTGAAGTCGTTAAGGGCGTGTCGTTCTTCAGTGCCTTTTTCATGATTTCGTACCTGCACATCGTGGTGGGTGAGCTGGCCCCGAAATCCTGGGCCATTCGCAAACCCGAGCTGCTGTCACTGTGGACGGCGGTGCCGCTGTACCTCTTCTACTGGGCGATGTACCCGGCCATCTACCTGCTCAACGCCAGTGCCAACGGCATTCTGCGTATCGCGGGCCAGGGTGAACCCGGCCCGCATCACGAGCATCATTACAGCCGTGAAGAGCTCAAGCTGATCCTGCACTCAAGCCGCGGTCAGGACCCAAGCGACCAGGGAATGCGCGTGCTGGCTTCCGCTGTGGAAATGGGCGAGCTGGAAGTGGTGGACTGGGCAAATTCCCGCGAAGACATGGTTTCGCTGGAATTCAACGCCCCGCTCAAGGAAATCCTCGCGATGTTCCGTCGGCACAAGTTCAGCCGGTACCCGGTGTACGACTCGGACCGCAACGAGTTTGTGGGTCTGTTGCACATCAAGGACCTGCTACTGGAGCTGGCGGCGCTGGATCACCTTCCCGAGTCCTTCAACCTTGCCGAGCTCACGCGGCCGCTGGAGCGCGTATCCAAGCACATGCCGTTGTCGCGTTTGCTAGAGCAGTTCCGTCAAGGCGGCGCGCACTTTGCGCTGGTCGAAGAGGCGGACGGCAAGATCATCGGCTACCTCACGATGGAAGACGTGCTGGAAGTGCTGGTGGGGGACATTCAGGACGAACACCGCAAGGCCGAGCGCGGCATTCTGGCCTATCAGCCGGGCAAGCTGCTGGTACGCGGGGATACGCCGCTGTTCAAGGTCGAGCGTCTGCTGGGCATCGATCTGGACCACGTGGAAGCCGAAACCCTGGCAGGCCTGATCTACGACAGCCTCAAGCGTGTGCCTGAGGAAGAAGAAGTCATGGAAGTCGAAGGCCTGCGCATCATCATCAAAAAGATGAAAGGCCCGAAGATCGTGCTGGCGAAGGTGTTGAAGCTGGATTGATCTCGCCGCCGGCCGGGTCTCGGTTGTGCCATTTCGCTGCCGCTGCGCGCCAGATCGCGGGACAAGCCACGCTCCTACGGGTCTGTGGTGGTTCATCAATCGCAGTGTGGCTATACGCCTGGGCTGGCGCAGAATCTGTAGGAGCCGGCTTGCTGGCGAACGCTGTGGGTCGGCCTGGATCGATTCCACTAGCCAATCCCATTCGCGGGCAAGCGCGCTCCTGCGCTAAGCGGCACCTTACTGGCAGATGATCAATTCCCGCCAATCGCGAAGTTGGGCAGGCTCTGGACCGGTTGCGAGAATTCGTACGGGATCGACTCCAGCGCCAGCCCGACATTGCGCTGCACCACGAAGTGCAAATGCGGGCCGGTGCTGTTGCCGGTGTTGCCGGACCGCCCAAGCGGCGCGCCCACGGCCACATGCTGGCCTTCCTTGACGCTCACCGAGCCCTGCTGCAGATGCAGATAAACGCCCATCGTGCCGTCGTCGTGCAGGATGCGCACGAAGTTGCCCGACGGATTGGCGCCTCGGCCCGATTGAGCATTCTCGGTCTTGATCACGGTCCCGCCCCGCGCAGCGATGATCTGCGTGCCTTCAGGCATGGCGATGTCGATCGCATAGCGACTCTTGGCGCCTTCGTGGCTGTAAGAACCATTAGCGCCCTGACTGATGCGAAACGGCCCGCCCACCCATGGCAACGGATAGCGATAGGCAAATCCACTCGCCGAGACGCCCCGCTGCGGGTCGCCCACGATTGATCGCAGGCTGGGCTTGTAGGCCATGGCCTTGCTGGCGACTTGCGGGCTGAGGGCGATGAGGCGTTCGTTGCTGCGCGCCGCGATGGTGCGGCGAATGACCTGATCCGACACCCCCACCACGTTCTTCACCCCGGCCAGACGCAGTTCGACTTCAACGGGCGCGTAGAGATCATTGCGAACATAGAGGCTGTCGCTGCCGTTGGCTTTCTTGACGCTCAGGCGCACCTGGCTGTCGATGCGCTCGACCATGCGCTCGCGAAGCTTCATCACCTGCGCGCCACGTACAGGCTGGTCGGTAAACGACACCACGCCATTGGCGTCGGTGAACCGATAGATCGTGACTGCCCCGGCGGTCTGCGTGGCCAGCAGTAAGGCACAGACAACCAGCACGCGCTCTAACATCGGGAAAGACCTGGTGAGTGGACGATTGGCGCCCAGCCTAACAGCGATGTCGACGCAATTGGACTCATCCGAATCAATCGGTAATAGACGAAGCGTCAAGGAAATCGCGTCAGCCAGGGGCGCGATCGGAATTGCAATATCTATGCTGGGTGATAGTGCGTTTCGTCAGGCCGTTCTTCGCCTTCGCTGATAAGTCCGTCTTCCAGACGCTGCGCGGGAGCGCAGCGAACTGGCCGGCGAATCAGGCACCCGGCACGAAGTGCTTCTGCGCTGTGCCACGGGCAATCAGGCGCGACAGGTAATCAAGCTTCTGGGTGTCCTTGTCGACGAATCGGAAAGTCACCTGCAGCCAATCACTGTCCGGCTTTTGCTCGAACGCGGCAATCGCGTGCAGATAGCCATTGAGACGCGCGACCTCGGCGTTTTCACCCTGCTCCAGATCGAGCACGGCGCTTTCAAGGATCTGCGGCAGCACTTCGCCACGGCGGACCAGCAGCGACGCTTCTTTGAGCGTCAGCGCCTTGATCACGCAGGGCTGGTTCCCGCTCGGAAGACGCAACTGACCCTGACCGCGACCTGTCGGGGCGGCTGAAGGCGCCGCTTTGACAACAGGCTGAACCAGAGGCTGAGCAGCCTGCGGTGCCGCAGGTGTCGTGTTGACGACCTCGGGGCGATTACCCGTCAAGGCGCTGAGCGAATCATTGGCAAACGCCGCGTTGACGCGGGCCGGACCACTGGACATCAACGCGTCGAGCTTGCCGACCTTGTGCAACGCTTTCTTGACCTTGGTCAGCAGTTGCTCGTTGGTGAACGGCTTGCCGATGAAGTCAGAGACGCCGGCCTGGATCGCCTGAATCACGTTTTCCTTGTCGCCACGGCTGGTGACCATGATGAAAGGCATGGTCTTCAGGTTGTCCTGCTGGCGGCACCAGGTCAGCAATTCCAGCCCGGACATTTCGGGCATTTCCCAATCGCACAACACCAGATCGAACACTTCACGGCTGAGCAGCACTTGCGCCTTGCGGCCATTGACTGCGTCTTCCAAAGCGATCCCCGGGAAGGCGTTGCGCAGGCCTTTCTTGACCAGATCACGGATGAACGGTGCGTCATCCACCACCAATACACTGACTTTACTCATCGACGCTCCTGATGGCGTGTTCACCGTAAATGGCGAGCATTCGCTGGCGGGTGGCCAGCTGCCAAACTGTTTGACGACACCGGGACTTTTACTCGCGGGTGACTAGAAAAATATGGGCAGACCGGAGAAACAAAAACGCCCGGCGGTCGCCAGGCGTTTTTTCTCAGGCAATCTTATTTATCGTCAGGCGTGTCCAGAACATTAATCCTTTCGGCGGTCAGGCCTTTGACTTCTTCCTGCATGCGCTTGAGGCCCAGGTGGCGGACGTCGGTACCGCGCACGAGGTAGATGACCAGTTCGGAGATGTTGCGCGCGTGATCGCCGATGCGCTCCAGCGAGCGCAGGACCCAGATCACGTTCAGCACGCGGGAGATCGAGCGCGGATCTTCCATCATGTAGGTGACCAACTCGCGCAGCGCGGTCTTGTACTCGCGGTCGATGTTCTTGTCGTACTGCGCGACCGACAACGCCAGATCGGCATCGAAGCGGGCGAACGAGTCCAGCGCATCGCGCACCATCTTGCTGACCTGATCGCTGATGTGGCGCACCTCGACGTAACCGCGCGGCGACTCACCCTCTTCGCACAGCTGAATCGCACGGCGGGCGATTTTGGTGGACTCATCGCCGATGCGCTCAAGGTCGATAACCGACTTGGAGATACTGATGATCAGACGCAGGTCGGAGGCAGCGGGCTGACGACGGGCCAGGATGCGCAGGCACTCTTCATCGATGTTGCGCTCCATCTGGTTGATGCGGTCGTCCACCTCGCGCACGCGCTGGGCCAGGCCCGAGTCGGCTTCAATCAACGCGGTGACCGCATCGTTGACCTGCTTCTCGACCAGACCACCCATTTCCAGCAGGTGGCTGCGAACTTCTTCCAGTTCAGCGTTGAACTGCTGGGAGATGTGATGTGTATGGCTGTCTTTGATCATGAGTGTCCGTCCGATTGATTGCGCGGTGGTTCAAGGCTGACGAAACACGTGCTAGCCGTAACGACCGGTTATGTAGTCTTCAGTCTGCTTTTTGGTCGGATTGGTGAACAACGTATCGGTGTCCCCGTATTCGACCACCTTGCCCATGTGCAGAAACGCGGTGTAGTCCGACACGCGCGCCGCCTGCTGCATGTTGTGGGTAACGATCACAATGGTGTATTTGGATTTCAGTTCGTAGATCAGCTCCTCGACTTTGAGGGTCGAAATCGGGTCGAGCGCGGAGCACGGCTCATCGAGCAGCAGCACTTCAGGTTCAACGGCGATAGTGCGGGCGATCACTAGACGTTGCTGCTGACCACCGGAAAGTCCGAGCGCCGACTCATGCAGGCGGTCCTTGACCTCGTCCCACAGCGCGGCGCCACGCAACGCCCATTCCACGGCTTCATCGAGCACGCGCTTCTTGTTCACCCCTTGGATGCGCAGCCCGTAGACCACGTTTTCATAAACGGTCTTGGGAAACGGGTTGGGTTTCTGGAAGACCATGCCTACCCGACGACGCAACTCGGCGACGTCCTCGCCTTTAGTGTAGATGTCGTGGCCATAGAGCTTGATCTCGCCCTGTACGCGGCAGCCGTCCACCAGATCGTTCATGCGGTTGAAGGTGCGCAGCAAGGTGGACTTGCCGCACCCGGACGGCCCGATGAACGAGGTGACGCGTTGTTTCGGGATGTTCATGCGGATGTCGAACAGCGCCTGCTTCTCGCCATAGAAGAGATCCAGCCCCGGCACTTCCAGCGCCACGGCTTCGTTCGCCAGATCCAGCACCTGGCGCTTGCGACCCAGGGCCGACATGTTGATGCCGTGGGCGTGGGGTTCGTGTTGCATGATCTCTCTCCGTTCGTAGCTGCAAGCCTTTAGCTGCAAGCTGCAAATGTGGTGCTGATACGGTATGCGGCTTACAGCTAGCCGCTTGAAGCTGACTCAGTCTTCGAAAGCCTTGTACTTGTCGCGCAGGCGGTTGCGAATGGTCACCGCCGACAGGTTCAGCAGCGCGATTACCAGCACAAGCAGCAGCGCCGTGGCGTACACCAGCGGGCGCGCGGCCTCGACATTGGGGCTTTGAAAGCCGACGTCGTAAATATGGAAACCCAGGTGCATGATCTTCTGGTCGAGGTGCAGGTACGGGTAATTGCCGTCCAGAGGCAATGACGGCGCCATCTTGACCACACCCACCAGCATCAGCGGCGCCACTTCACCCGCCGCCCGTGCCACGGCCAGGATCAGACCGGTCATCATGGCCGGGCTGGCCATCGGCAAAACGATTTTCCACAGCGTTTCGGCTTTGGTTGCGCCCAAGGCCAGCGAGCCCTCGCGCAACGTTAGCGGGATACGCGCGAGACCTTCTTCGGTGGCGACGATCACCACCGGCACGGCAAGCAGCGCCAGAGTCAATGACGCCCACAGCAAGCCGGGCGTGCCAAACGTCGGCGCCGGCAGGGCTTCGGGAAAGAACAGCTGATCCAGAGAGCCGCCCAGTACGTAAACGAAAAAGCCCAGCCCGAACACGCCGTAGACGATCGCCGGAACGCCCGCGAGGTTGTTCACGGCGATGCGGATCAGGCGCGTCATCACGCCCTGACGTGCGTACTCACGCAGATACACAGCGGCGAGCACGCCAAAGGGCGTCACGATGACGGCCATGATCAGGGTCATCATCACGGTGCCGAAGATCGCCGGGAAAATCCCGCCCTCCGTGTTGGCCTCGCGCGGGTCGTCGCTGAGGAATTCCCAGAGCTTCTGAAAGTAGAACCCCAGCTTGGTCATCGTGCCCATGGCGTTGGGTTGGTATGCGTGAACCACCTTGCCGATACTGAGCTCGATCTCTTTGCCGTTGGCGTCACGGGCCGTCAGGCTGTCGCGATTGTATTCGGCGTGCAACGCGCCCAGCTGCGACTCGACCTCCTTGTAGCGGGCGTCGTATTCCGCGCGCTCAGTGGCCATGTCAGCCTGTGCGGCGGCGTCGAGTTCGCCGTTGAGCTCAAGCTTGCGCGCCTGCAGCCGCAGCCGCTCGATGCCGTGGTTGATCGCGCCGATCTCGCCCTTCTCCAGGTCGTCCAGCTGATCGGAAATACCCTGCACTCGCTCGATACGCGCCTGCAGTTGCGGCCATGCGGCTTCGCCTTCGGCGACGACTTTGCCGTCTTCCTTGACGCTGAGCAGATAGCCGTAGAAGTTGCCCCACTCGCGGCGCTCCAGCGTCATCAACTCCGCGGGCTTGCGCTGGTCCTTGAGCCACTCGCCAATGACCCAGTTGAAATCGCTGGGGCTGATATCCCGGTTGCCGACCTTGAACAGATCGCGGGTCATGAACTCGGGCCCCTGATCAGGGACTGGTAACCCGGCGGCCTTGAGCCTGGCGCGCGGCACTTGTTCAGACTGAACCAACTCGCCCACCAGCACGTGGCTGTCCTGCCCCGGAACGTCGTACCGGGCGGAAATGACATCCGCTGGCCAGAAGTGCCCCAGCCCGCGCACGGCGATCACCGCCAACAGGCCGATGGTCATGATCACCGCGATAGAGACCGCACCCGCGCTCAGCCAGACGCCGGGGCCGCCACTGTTGAACCATCGCTTGAGGGAGGTCTGCTTCATCGGTTTCAACCTGCCCTAGAGAGACGAATACTGCTTGCGCAGGCGCTGACGAATCAGCTCTGCCAAGGTATTCATGACAAATGTGAACATCAGCAGCACCAGGGCGGCGAGGAACAGCACGCGATAATGACTGCCACCCACTTCCGACTCGGGCATCTCCACCGCCACGTTGGCCGCCAGGGTGCGCATGCCTTCGAACAGGTTCATGTCCATGATCGGCGTGTTGCCGGTGGCCATGAGCACGATCATGGTCTCGCCGACGGCGCGCCCCATACCGATCATCAGCGCCGAGAAAATCCCCGGGCTGGCCGTGAGAATCACCACCCGAACCAGCGTCTGCCACGGCGTTGCGCCAAGGGCCAGTGAGCCGAGCGTCAGACCCCGCGGCACGCTGAACACGGCGTCCTCGGCAATCGAATAGATGTTGGGAATGACCGCAAAACCCATGGCGATCCCGACCACCAGTGCGTTGCGCTGGTCGTAGGTGATGCCCATATCGTTGGTGATCCACGCACGCATGTCGCCGCCGAACAACCAGTTCTCCAGGTGCGGGCTCATGCTCAGTGAGACCCAGCCAATCAGCAGAATGACCGGAATCAGAATCGCGCTTTCCCAACCGTCGGGCACCCGCAGGCGAATCGAGTCGGGCAAGCGCGTCCAGCCGAACCCTGCCAGCAAGATGCCGATGGGGGTGAAGATCAGCAGGCTAAAAATGCCCGGCAGGTGCCCTTCCAGATACGGCGCCAGGAACAGCCCGGCGAAGAACCCGAGAATGACCGTCGGCATCGCTTCCATCAGCTCGATGATCGGCTTGACCTTGCGACGCATGCGCGGCGCCATGAAGTAAGCGGTGTAGATAGCCGCAGCGACTGCAATCGGCGCAGCCAGCAGCATGGCGTAGAACGCGGCTTTGAGCGTGCCGTAGGTGAGTGGCGCAAGGCTCAGCTTGGGTTCGAAGTCACTGTTGGACGCGGTGGATTGCCAGACGTATCTGGGTTCGTCGTAGTTCTCGTACCAGACCTTGTTCCACAGGGCGCTCCAGGAAATCTCCGGGTGCGGATTGTTCAGGTTCAAAGGCAGCAGCTTGCCGTTGTCTTCAACGATGATGCGATCCGCTCGCGGCGACAGACCCATCACGGCCGGGCCGCTGGCAATCGGGTCGATCAACAGCGTGCGGTGAGCGGTGCTGTGAAAAACGCCGAGCTTCCCGGAGGTGTCCATGGCAATGAAGCCTTTGCGGCGTTGCTCGGCGGTGATCTGGGAAATCGGCGCGCCACTCATTTTGAAGTCACGAATGTGCTGCAGACGCATCTCGCCATCGACGTCACGGGCCATGAACCACTGCGCGATATTGCCTCTGGAGCTGCCGATCACCAGCGAGATGCCACCGACCAGCTGCGTGCTGGCGGTGGTTTCGGCGTTGGCGTCCTCAAGTAGTTTGTAGCGGCCGTTCAAGGTGCGGTCGCGCAGGTCGAACACATCCACCAGCGCGCGACCGTTGATCACGTACAGCCATTGCTGGCGAGGATCGACGTAGATGGCTTTGACCGCCGCCGACAGCTGCGGCAATTCGATACGACTTTGCTCGCGGCTGGTTTCGCCCGTCATCAGGTTTTCGGATTGGGTCAGCGACAACACGTGCAGCTGGGTACCGGTTGCACCGGCCAGAATCAGAGTCGTGTCGCTGGCGTTCAGATTGACGTGTTCAAGCGCCCGCCCTCCGTCGTCCAGTACCAGCGGCGTCTCGCCGTAGGGATAGGTAATCGTGGGGGTGATGGTTTTTTTATTGTCGGGATAGCTGATCGGGTAAGCGTGCTTGAACACCAGCACCTGGCCGTTGGACAGGCCGACCGCAATCAAAGGCTTGCCGGGCTGATCCTGCGCCACCGACGTCACCTTCGCGCCAGCAGGGATCGGCAAGGCGACGCGGGAGATTTCGCCGCCGTCCTTGAGGTGGAAAAACAGCGCTTCGCCCTTGTCGGACACGCGCATGGCGACCTGATTCTGCTCTTCGATGACCAACACCATGGGCTTGCCGGCATCCTGCAGCCAGGCGGGTGTTTGAGTATCGCTGCGCGTCAGTTTCGCACCCTGGAACAACGGCGCGACGACGTAGGCCAGGTAGAAGAAGATCAGCGTGATGGCGGCCAACACGGCGAGACCGCCCACTAACACGTACCAGCGCGTAAGGCGGTCTTTGAGCGCACGAATCCTGCGCTTGCGTTGCAGCTCGGGCGCATTGAAATCGATGCGCTCGGGGCGGGGGTTTTCGGTCATTGATGAATTGGCCAAATCATTCATGCGCACACCGTAGCCGCTGTGTATGACAAATACATTACAGCGAGGTGACGCAAAAAAGCCCGCCGCCCCTGAATCGGGGCAACGGACTGTTCAGTGTTCTGCGAGCCTCGTTCCATAAGGCCTTTGTCGTTTGTGGCGGGACGAACCTGTCACCCCGCATCAGGGTTGTCTGGGCAGCGCGCTCGCTACCGTTCTTGTAGCCCCAGATCAGCCAAGGCTTTGCTGACGACCTTGGCTGGTAACGGAATGTACCCGTCTTTCATGACAACTTCCTGACCTTGTTTTGACAGGATCAATCTGACGAACTCGGCTTCGAGCGGGTTCAACGGTTTGTTGGGCGCTTTGTTGACGTACACATAAAGGAAGCGTGCCAGCGGGTAGGTGCCATTCAGCGCGTTGGCTTCGTTGTCTTCGACAAACTCGCCGCCCTCTTTTTTCGCGAGGGGCACGGTGCGCACGCTGGACGTTTTATAGCCAATGCCCGAATAGCCAATGCCGTTCAGCGAATTGCTGATGGAGCTGACCACGGACGCAGAGCCAGGCTGTTCGTTGACGTTGGGTTTGAAGTCGCCCTTGCACAGCGCCTCTTCCTTGAAATAACCGTAAGTGCCGGAGACCGAATTGCGCCCGAACAGCTGAATGGCCTTGCCGGCCAAATCCCCCGTCACGCCTACATCGCCCCAGGTTTTTGCATCGGTCCTGGCGCCGCACAGCCGGGTCGCGGAGAAGATCGCGTCAACCTGCTGCAGCGTCAGGCCCTTGATCGGGTTGTCCTTGTGAACAAACACCGCCAGCGCATCGACGGCGACGGGAATCGCCGTCGGTTTGTAGCCGTGCTTCTGCTCGAATGCAGACAATTCGCCGTCCTTCATCTTTCGGCTCATAGGCCCCAGCGTCGCAGTGCCCTCGGTCAATGCGGGGGGCGCTGTTGAGGAGCCGGCGGCCTGAATCTGGATGTTCACGCTTGAGTATTCTTTCTTATAGGCCTCGGCCCACATCGTCATCAGGTTGGCCAACGTATCCGAGCCCACGCTGGACAGATTCCCGGAGACACCACTGGTTTTGACGTAGGGCTTGATCGCAGGATCGACGGCGGCAACCGCAGTCGCGGTGGTAAAGCCAGCAGCGACAAAAGTCAGTGCAGTCATCAAACGCTTGAGTGTCATGCCTTGCTCCTGGCGAGGTAAGAGTGCTGACCGGTGGATGCTGGCCATGTGACCAATCTATGACTGGATTGTGACATCGAGATGAATGCCGGCAACCTTTTTTTGGAGGACTTCAACTTCAACACTCGCCGGAGTTTGGCGCGTTACAGCTTAACAAGCCTTTAATATGGATGATGTCGAAATAATCTACGCGCAGGGTTCAAACGCCTGGAGCGGCTAGCCTGAAAATGATGGGCGCACCCCAAGGTGTGTGAAAGATCATCACGCCAAGAAAGTAGAGAAGTCGCGATAATCAACAGCGCTGCTTATTTCAAATCCAACTAACTAACCCAGAAGCACCTTGCTAAATTAATAATCAGTGACTCGTTATTGCCTTACAGCTCTCGGAAGAAAAGGAAGTAGCCATGAAATCGCCAAACAACCTGCACACCCATGAAAAAATCGACGATTACTTGATTCGCACTGATAATCAACCCGCAGCAGGTCTTTTTGGGGTATTAGATTATGACGCCAGCTTCGGAAATAGCGGACGGCTCTACCTGCCCTTCAAGGCGGAAGAGGGCTGGGCGAGCGGTGTCATTCAGTGTCCTTCAACCAATAATGCCGCCAAGTACCTGGCGACCTACTTTGAAAAACATAGTGTAAATGATCCGGATCATCGGTCAGTCGCTTGCCTTGCCCGTTTCGACGGTGCAGGGGAACTCGACAAAAGCTTCGGCACTGATAACACTGGTGTCGTTGATGTGCCATTCGCTGATACAGGCACCTCTGTACTTCTCGGGATTCATGCGCCAGACGATTCAAGTCCCATCACCCTGTGGGGGTACTCTTATGGATCAACAGGATCTGATGCCTACATTACCCAATGGACTCACGACGGTAAATCTAGCTCTCTTTTCGCGCCGCTCAATATCAGCGAACTGCTCAAGATCCGCTTCAGCGACCTCAAGATCCGCTCACAGCTTGGAAAAGGAAATGCATGCCTTGTACAGGCTGACAGCAATATTTACGCCGTTGTAATCACTGAGAAAGAAGATAACCTCGAATGCTACTTAATTAAAATCACGCCTACTGGCACGCTTGATACATCGTTTGCGGACGCAGGCGTCTTGAAAATCCAGCATCCCGTTCGTCCCACGATACCTATCTCCCTATCGTCTATCGCTCAAGATAAACTTGGCAACATTTACGCGTGCGGATATGCCGACCAACCGACTGGGAAATCTATCGGAATTTTGATGAAGGTGTCTCCATTGGGTATTTTGGATCAAGATTTTGGAGAGCAGGGTGTCGTAGAGTTGAACAGCACTCAGGAAGAACTAGCCTATTACCTCAAAGGTATCTATGTGGACGATATCAAGGACAACAAGATAGTGTTAGTCGGCTCTGCCTTTAACGGAGCGATATTCAAAGGTATGGTCACGGTGCTGCAGCCAGACGGCTCCCTTGATACAACCTTCAACAAAGGTGTTCCGGTCATTCATAAGTTCTACGACGGCGCAAACGACGCGTGGTACATGGCTCGGTATGAGGTGAGTGGCGAGCCTGAACGTAAACTCCTGATCAGCGGTGGATTCACTGCCGGCCCTGTGCTGGGCCGCTTCAACGATAACGGAAGCGTCGATTCCAGCTTGGCGGGAGCGACATTCGGAACCTTGTACAACGTGAAGTTTTACCCTAACAACGGGTTCAGCTTCGTCCAGCCGAAGCCTGGTCAGATCCTGATCGCGGGTAACTCTGCTGGCAAAGTCCCGACGATCCACGCACTGAAGCTCTAATGCGTTACTCGCTCGCGGGCCAGAACCGGCTCGCGAGCGGCTTGGACGTGAATCAGATGCTCATTGGGCAGGTTTACGGCGCAGCAGATACACGCCGATCCCCATCCCCAACGCACACAGGACCGCCACGTACCATGAGGGCGCCATCGGGTTCACCTTGTTCAGCCCCTGCACCACCATCGGCGTCAGCCCGCCGAAGATTGCGTAGGCCAGGTTGTAGGAAAAGGACAGCCCTGAAAACCGAACCACCGGCGGAAACGCTTTGACCATCACGAATGGGACGGCGCCAATGGTGCCAACGAACAATCCTGTGATCGCGTAGAGCGGATAAAGAAGCTCGGGCTGCGTGCCAACCGTGTGATAGAAGGTCCACGAACTGACCAACAATCCCAGCGATCCGAACAGGAACACCAGGCCAGCGCCAACGCGGTCTGCCAGTGCTCCCGCGCCTATACAGCCCAGGCTCAGAAAGACAATGGCAAGGCTGTTGGCTTTCAAGGTAAGCGCTGGCGCGAAGCCAAAGTTGGTCTGCAGCAGTGTCGGCGTCATGAGGATGACCACGACGACGCCTGCCGACAGCAGCCAGGTCAGCGCCATCGACAACACCACAGCACCGCGATGATCACGCAGGACGGCCTTGAGAGGGACCTCTTCAGCCAGCTGCTTGCGCAGTTGCAGCTCGGCGAACACTGGCGTTTCGTGCAACCAGCGGCGCAGGTAAACCGACATCAGACCGAAGACGCCACCGAGCAGGAAAGGAATTCGCCAGGCGTAGTCCGATACTTCAACGGGCGAGTACACGCTGTTGATCCAGGTGGCGACGAGCGAGCCGAGCAAAATCCCGGCCGTCAGACCGGACGTGAGGGTACCGCAGGCGTAACCGACGTTACGGGCGGGAACGTGTTCGGAAACGAATACCCACGCGCCAGGCACTTCTCCGCCGATGGCGGCGCCTTGAATGACGCGCATCAGCAGCAGCAAGAGCGGCGCCCATATGCCGATCTGCGCGTAGGTGGGCAACAGGCCCATGATCAGCGTTGGCACGGCCATCAGGAAAATGCTCAGGGTGAACATTTTCTTGCGGCCCAACAGGTCGCCAAAATGCGCCATGACGATGCCGCCCAGCGGCCGAGCCAGATAACCGGCGGCAAAAATGCCAAACGTTTGCATCAAACGCAGCCATTCGGGCATGTCTACGGGGAAAAACAGCTTGCCTACCACGGCCGCGAAGAACACGAAAATGATGAAGTCGTAGAACTCCAACGCTCCGCCCAGGGCAGACAGTGAAAGGGTTTTGTAATCGTTGCGGTTCAGCGGGCGCGAAGGCTGCGTAGCACTTAAAGGCACAGAGGACATGACAATGGCTTCTCTTTTGAGGCTCTCTTTGGGCGAAAAATCAACGGTGACTCAACCGTGGGTAACGGCTTCACACGCGATTTCTCGACTCGAAAAGTTAATCGGGCATCAAAATTGCGTGCCAAAAATGGCGTAGTGCGCCAGGTCGGTCCGGCACGATAGCAAATTGCGTACAAATGCACATGGATTGCAATGGCGCGAAGGCATTATGAAAAAGCGGCGGTCGTTTCATGACGGCGCGCCCGATATACTCGCCGGCCACGACTCAGCCGGTCTCTTCAGGGAAGTTGTGCGAAGCCATTTGCCCAAGTCGTTTTCGCAGAGTTTCCCTTTAAACGAAATGAAGACTTAGTAGAGTCATGGGTCAGAGGGACCCAAAAATGATTGAGCTCGAACAAGAAGATCCAATACCGCAGGGCGATCTTGCCTTGCAGATTACCGCCCTGCCTCGCGAAACAAACGGCTTCGGCGATATATTCGGCGGCTGGCTGGTTGCCCAGATGGACCTTGCCGGTACGGCTATGGCAAGCAAGGTGGCAGGTGGCCGTGTGGCGACTGTTGCCATCGACCGCATGGCGTTCCTCGTGCCCGTCGCGGTGGGCGCGCAGTTGTCGTTCTATACCCAGACCCTGGAAATCGGCCGCAGCTCGATCCAGATGATGGTCGAGGTATGGAGCGATGATCCGCTGTCCAGCGAATGGCGCAAGGTGACCGAAGCCGTGTTCGTTTTCGTAGCGATCGACGGCAGCGGCCGTACCCGTTCGGTGCCGGCTCGACGCTGATCCTTAAGCCTGGGTGGGCGGATGTGTCCGCCCTTGGCTTTGCGCAACAAACTCATCAAGCTTGGCGCAGTCTGATTCAGTCACTGTCCTTCGAGTGAGAACCCCCATGCCCACATCAAATGTCGAATCCTTCCAGCTCGGTGAGCTTAATTGCTGGCGCATCCGCCACGGCCAGGCCGAATTGGTGATCGCCCAACAAGGCGCGCACATCATTAGTTATCAGGTAGACGGCGATGAGCCGCTGATCTGGTCCAACCCGGGCGCGCTGTTCAAATCGGGCAAGCCTATTCGCGGCGGGATGCCGATCTGCTGGCCGTGGTTTGGCAATTTCCAGAAAAACCCGTTCAGCGTGCAGGCCATGCGCGAGAGCGACGAGCCGGCAAAGGCCCACGGTGAAGTCCGGGCGATTGACTGGGAGTTGATGGGTGTGGGTGAGGACGGCGACGCATTAATCGTCGAATTCATCCAGCCCCAGGCCGAAGGACAGTTGCCGGGCTGGCCGCATACCGTCGGCCTGAAACTGCACATCCGCCTGGATGCCGCGCTGAATGTCAGCTTGGTGAGCTTCAACGCTGGCGCTGAAGACGTCACGCTCAGTCAGGCGCTGCACAGTTATTTCGCGGTGAGTGATGTGAGTCAGATCAGCATCGAAGGGCTGGATGGCGTCGAGTACCTGAACACACTGGAAAGCTGGGACACCCAGAACGTCCAGGTGGGTGACATCAGGTTCACCGGCGAGACGGACCGTATTTACCGGGACACGCCTGATCTGATCTCAGTGGTCGACCCGGGATGGAAACGCCGGATCCAGATCCAGACGACGGGCTCGCAATCGGCCATCGTCTGGAACCCGTGGATCGACAAGACCAAAACATTCGACGACATGCAGCCTGATGGCTGGAAGAGCATGGTGTGCGTTGAGACGGCCAACGTCATGACTGACGTCGTGACGCTCAAACCCGGTGATATGCACGCGCTGAGCGTCAGCATCTGGGCCGAGCCGCTGTCAGAAGCCTGACAACACTGCGCTATTTTGTAGGACCGGCTTCAGCCGGGAAAAGGCCTGCGTGCGCACCTTCGATTTTGTGGTGTGACACCCGACGCCTTCCCGGCTAAAGCCAGTCCTACAATGCATCGAGCCGGATCCATCGATCTGCACGCTGTGTCAGCGAACTACAAATCCGCCTCAACCACCACACGCACATTCGACGCGTCCAGCGCATAGGCGGCGTCGGCGAGGTCGTTGCTGACCTTCTCCACCTTCAACGTGCCGATGACCCACAACGGGGTGTAGATGTCGGATATCTTCAAACCTTTCGGATAACGCACCAACACCAGCTGATTCGGCGGCGGTGGCGGCACGTGGATACAGGCGCCAGGGTACGGGACGAGGAAGAACAGCGTGCTGTGGCCCTTCGCGTCAGTTTCCAGCGGCACTGGATAGCCACCCAGGCGGATGGTTTTGTCATTCATCGACGCGACGGTTTTGGTGGAGTACATAACGGCAGGCAAGCCCTTGCTCTGCTTCAAACCGCCCTTGCTGTCGAACGTGCCCTGGCCTTCCGGCGAGTTGTGATCGATTTCGGGCATGGCTTCGAGGGCTTTCTGATCCGACTTCGGCATCAGTTCAAGCCAGTCGGTTTCGGGTAATTCCGCGGCGCGTACCAGTCCGCAGACTAGCAGCAGTGAAACGAAGAGGAGATGACGCATTGGAGATGCTCGGCGGGAGGAATTGAGTGCCGGGCATTCTAGCCCTCTGCGCAGCAATAGCGCAGAGGGCCAGGCTTGCTTAACGCTTTTTAATCATGCCGTAGATCACCAGCAGGATGATCGCGCCGACGAGCGCACCAAGGAAACCTGCACCCTCGCCTGCGCGGTAGATACCCAGCGCCTGGCCACCATAAGTAGCGGCCAACGAACCACAGATGCCGAGCAGGATGGTCATGATCCAGCCCATGCTGTCGTCGCCTGGCTTCAGAAAGCGCGCCAGCAGACCTACGATCAAGCCGATGAAGATGGTTCCGATGATTCCCATGCCATGTCCCTCTGTTTGAATGAATATGCAAATAGCCTAGCTAGCTATCGGCAACACGCTATGAGAGGGGCAGCGGTGGCGAATGGTTCAACAGGATGTGCAGGACACCGCTATGATCAGTTTTTGATCAAGGCTTCGACCCGTTTTACCTGACGATCCAGCGTTGCGCGGTCTTTGCTGCGCACGGTGGCGTGGCCGACCTTGCGCCCGGCCTTGAAGGCCTTGCCGTAGTGATGCAAATGGCAGTCTTCGACGGCGATGACCTCGCTTACAGCGGGCACTTCACCGATGAAGTTGAGCATCGCGCTTTCGCCGACCTTGGCCGTCGACCCCAGCGGCAGCCCGGCAACGGCGCGCAGATGGTTCTCGAACTGGCTGCACTCGGCGCCTTCGGTAGTCCAATGGCCCGAGTTGTGGACGCGCGGGGCGATTTCGTTGGCTTTCAGGCCGCCATCGACTTCGAAGAATTCAAAGGCCAGAACGCCCACATAATCCAGCTGCTTGAGCACGCGCCCGGCGTAATCCTCAGCCAGCGCCTGCAGCGGGTGATCGGTGCTGGCGATGGACAGGCGCAGAATGCCGCTGTCGTGAGTGTTGTGTACCAACGGATAGAAGCGGGTCTCGCCATCGCGGGCACGCACAGCGATCAGCGAGACTTCGCCAGTGAACGGCACGAAGCCCTCCAGCAGGCACGGCACGCTGCCCAGTTCGGCGAAAGTGCCGCTCACATCTTCAGGAGTGCGCAGGACTTTCTGGCCCTTGCCGTCGTAACCCAGCGTGCGGGTTTTCAGCACGGCCGGCAGACCAATGCTGGCCACCGCAGCGTCCAGATCCGCCTGGGACTGGATGTCGGCGAACGCCGGCGTCGGAATGCCGAGGTCTTTGAACATGCTTTTTTCAAACCAGCGATCGCGGGCGATGCGCAGTGCTTCGGCACTCGGGTAAACCGGCACGAACTGCGACAGGAAGGCAACGGTTTCAGCCGGCACGCTTTCGAATTCGAAGGTGACCAGATCAACATCATTGGCCAGCTGGCGCAGCTGTTCCTGATCGCCGTAATCGGCGAGCAGGTGCTCGCCAAGCGCAGCGGCGCAGGCGTCCGGCGCGGGGTCAAGGAAGGCGAAGCTCATGCCCAGCGGGGTGCCCGCCAGTGCCAACATGCGACCCAACTGGCCGCCACCGATTACGCCGATCTTCATGAAAACCTCAGGCCTCGCGTGGGTCTGGATTGTCCAGAACGCTGTCTGTCTGCTCAGCGCGGAATGTCTTCAGCACTGCATGGAAGTGTGGGTGCTTGGCGCCCAGGATACTGGCCGACAACAGCGCGGCGTTGATCGCGCCTGCTTTGCCGATGGCCAGGGTCGCGACCGGAATGCCGGCAGGCATCTGCACAATGGAGAGCAATGAATCGACGCCCGACAGCATGGAAGACTGAACCGGGACACCCAGAACGGGCAGATGAGTCTTGGCAGCGCACATCCCAGGCAGGTGAGCAGCGCCACCGGCGCCGGCGATGATCACCTCGATGCCACGGCCTTCGGCTTCTTCGGCGTACTTGAACAGCAGATCGGGCGTGCGGTGCGCCGAAACCACTTTGACTTCGTACGGAATGCCGAGCTTTTCAAGCATGTCGGCGGTGTGGCTAAGGGTGGACCAATCGGACTTGGAGCCCATGATCACGCCAACCAGTGCGCTCATCGTCGTGCCTCTCATCGGGCGCCCGCAGGCGCGGCTAAAAACAACAAGCCACGCGGGAGGACCGGCGTGGCTCGTCGTACAAATAATGACCAGTCGAACCGGCCGAAGGCCGCGGAGTATACCGCAAAGATTCTCGTTTGACAGACTGCCGGCGACCTCCCGTCAGCCAACCAAACCGGCCCATGGAGGCCCGAATTTGCTGACTTCCAGGTCAGGCAGCTGGCGAGGTGCCGCCCGCTTCCAGCTTGCGCCACAATAGCCGGACATTGGCCTTGCGAACCAACGCGCAGCGGTACAGCCGAATCTCCAGCGGGACGTGCCACTGAGTGCCGCCGCAGATGACCAATTCGCCTCGCTCGAGCTCCGCCGTCACGCTGAGCCTCGGCACCCATGCGATTCCCAACCCCTGCAACGCCATGCCCTTGAGGCTGTCAGCCATCGCCGTTTCGTAAATCGTCGTGAAGCGCACGCTGCGCTGGCGCAACAGCAGGTTCACCGAGCGACCCAGAAACGCACCCGCGCTGTACGCCAGCAATGGCACGCTCTGCTCCCCTTCCAGGTCGAACAGCGGCCGTCCCTCTTCGTCAGTCGAGCAAACTGGCAGCATTTCGGTCACGCCCAGATGCAGCGACGGGAAGATCTCGGCGTCCATTTGCAGCGCGGCGTCGGGGTCGTAGAACGCCAGCATCAGATCGCAGCCGCCTTCACGCAGCGCGTGTACCGCGTCTCCAACGTTGGTAGCGACCAGCCGCGTGGCGATGTTGAGCCCTTCGTTGCGCAGTTGCGCGATCCAGCGCGGGAAGAAGCTCAGCGCCAACGAGTGCGCAGCGGCGATCTGCATGACCTCGCCCTGCCCGCTTTCCAGATGGTGCAAATGACGCAGCACTTCGCCCAGCTGGTCGACCACCGTTCGGGCGGTGACGAGGAATAATTGCCCCGCCGCCGTCAGCTCGATCGGCGTGCGCGAGCGATTGACCAGCGTCAGCCCAAGCGCCGCTTCAAGGCTGCGAATGCGCCGACTGAAGGCCGGTTGCGTGACGAACCGACGCTCCGCTGCCTGGGAAAAACTGCGGGTCGCGGCCAGCGCACTGAAGTCTTCCAGCCATTTGCTTTCCAGGTTCATCGTTTTCTCCAGCCTCAGAAATTGCGCATTCGCGGGTGCGGACGGGAGCCTCATACACTGATTCACACGTTCGTAACAATCCCCGCGTCACTGCGGCATTATGCCGATTGTGCATAGGGCAGCGTTTTACAGCATTGGTCCAGAATAGCCCACAGGCCTAGTATCAAGGGCGTTCCGGCTTAGTCCGTGCCCATCTTGAGCCTTTCTCTATCATGTCCTCCGCTGCATCATTTCGCATCGAAAAAGACTTGCTTGGCGTTCTCGAAGTACCCGCTGAAGCGTATTACGGCATCCAGACCCTGCGCGCAGTGCACAACTTCCGCCTCTCCGGCGTTCCGCTTTCGCACTACCCGAAGCTGGTCGTAGCGCTGGCGATGGTCAAGCAGGCGGCAGCGGATGCAAACCATCAGCTGGGCCATTTGAGCAACGAGAAGCATGCAGGCATCAGCGAAGCCTGTGCACGACTGATCCGCGGTGATTTCCACGATCAGTTTGTCGTCGACATGATTCAGGGCGGCGCCGGTACCTCCACCAACATGAACGCCAACGAAGTCATCGCCAACATCGCGCTCGAAGCGATGGGCCATGCCAAAGGCGAATATAAACACCTGCACCCGAACAACGACGTGAACATGGCGCAGTCCACCAACGACGCGTACCCAACGGCCATTCGCCTGGGTTTGCTGTTGGGCCACGACGCGCTGCTTGCCAGCCTCGACAGCCTGATCCAGGCGTTTGCGGCCAAAGGTCACGAGTTCAACCACGTGTTGAAAATGGGCCGTACCCAACTGCAAGACGCAGTGCCCATGACCCTGGGTCAGGAATTCCGCGCCTTCGCCACCACCTTGACTGAAGACCTCAATCGCCTGCGCAGTCTGGCGCCCGAGCTGCTGACCGAAGTCAATTTGGGCGGCACCGCTATCGGCACCGGCATCAACGCCGACCCGGGGTATCAGCATCTGGCCGTTCAGCGTCTGGCGACCATCAGCGGCCAGCCGCTGGTGCCGGCTGCAGACTTGATCGAAGCCACCTCCGACATGGGAGCTTTCGTGCTGTTCTCCGGCATGCTCAAGCGCACCGCGGTCAAGCTGTCGAAGATATGCAACGACCTGCGCCTGCTCTCCAGCGGCCCGCGCACCGGCATCAACGAAATCAATCTTCCGGCGCGTCAGCCAGGCAGTTCGATCATGCCGGGCAAGGTCAATCCGGTGATTCCGGAGGCGGTGAACATGTGCGCCTTCGAAATCATGGGCAACGACCTGGCGCTGACCATCGCGGCCGAAGGCGGTCAATTGCAGCTGAACGTGATGGAGCCGTTGATCGCCTACAAAATCTTCGACTCGATTCGCCTGCTTCAGCGCGCCATGGACATGCTGCGCGAGCACTGCATCGTCGGCATCACCGCCAACGAAGTGCGCTGCCGTGAACTGGTCGAGCACTCGATCGGCCTCGTCACTGCGCTGAACCCGTACATCGGTTACGAAAACGCCACCCGTATCGCCCGCGTTGCACTGGAAACAGGCCGTGGCGTGCTGGAGTTGGTGCGTGAAGAGGGCTTGCTGGACGACGTCATGCTGGCGGACATCCTGCGCCCCGAGAACATGATTGCGCCGCGACTCGTGCCCTTGAAGGCTTGATTTTCCGGCTCTGCAGCACTTGCAACACGATCACCAGGCTGAGGGTCTAGACACCCCTCACCCTTTTGAGGGCCGGAAGCAAACGCTTCCAGGCCCTTTTTTTTGCCCAGTGTCATATGGGCTTGATGCAAACCGGATAAAGACTCCAATAACGCGCGCCGGTATAGTGCGCACCCTCTAAGAAAGCGAGGAAACACCAATGCTTGAAGTCATCAACGACTTCCTCTCGGGAAAAGTACTGATCGTGCTCATTGTTGGGCTCGGTGGATATTTCACGATTCGCTCGCGTTTCGTTCAGTTCCGTCACTTCTTTCACATGTTCGCCGTGTTTCGCGACAGCCTGCGCAGCAGCGCGGGCCAGTTGAGTTCATTCCAGGCCCTGATGCTGAGCCTTGCCGGCCGTGTCGGCGCCGGTAACATCGCAGGCGTCGGCATCGCAGTTACCCTCGGCGGACCAGGCGCGGTGTTCTGGATGTGGGTCACTGCCCTTGTCGGCATGGCGAGCAGCTTTTTCGAATGCTCCCTCGGCCAGCTGTACAAACGCTGCGACGCCGAAGGCCAATACCGCGGCGGTCCGTCGTATTACATTCAGCATGGCCTGGGCAAACGCTGGCTGGGCATGATCATGGCGGTGTTGTTGCTGGTGACCTTCGGGTTCGCCTTCAACGGCCTGCAATCCCACGCCGTGACCCACTCGCTCAATGACGCGTTCAAGATCTCGCCAGGCTACGCCGGCGTCGGTCTGGCGATTCTGCTGGGTCTGGTGTTCGTCGGCGGGATCAAGCGCATCGCCAAGGTCGCCGACCTGCTGGTGCCGATCAAGACGCTGGTCTACATCGCGGTCACGCTGTATGTCATCGGCGTGCAGTTCGAACACGTTCCGCACATGCTGATGACCATCGTCAAAAGCGCGTTCGGCATGGATGAAGTGTTTGGTGGCCTGATCGGCAGCGCCATTGTCATGGGCGTCAAACGTGGTGTCTTCGCCAACGAAGCCGGGCTGGGCAGTGCACCCAACGTGGCCGCAGTGGCTCAAGTCGAGCACCCGGTGGCGCAAGGTGTGGTTCAGGCGTTCAGCGTGTTTCTGGATACTTTCGTCATCTGCACCTGTACCGCGCTGCTGATCCTGCTGTCGGGTTTCTACACTCCGGGCTTCGAAGGCGATGGTATTGCCCTGACGCAGAACTCTCTCGCCGCCGTCGTCGGTGACTGGGGCAGGCTGTTCATCAGCGTCGCGCTGGCGCTGTTCGTGTTCACCTCCATCCTCTACAACTACTACCTGGGCGAAAACAGCCTGCGCTTCCTGCTGGGTGAGAACCGCAAGGCGATCTTCTTCTATCGCGTGTTGGTTCTGGCGCTGATTCTGTGGGGCGCCGTTGAGGATCTGGGCACGGTGTTCGCCTTCGCCGACATCACCATGACGCTGCTGGCCTTCGTCAACCTGATTGCGCTGGCGATGCTGTTCAAAATCGCGCTGCGGGTGTTGAACGACTACGATGCCCAGCGTAAAGCCGGCATCAAGACGCCAGTCTTCGACTCCAGCCAGTTCCCCGATCTGGACCTGGACCTGAAAGCATGGCCAAAGCCTGATGCCGCTCAGCCAGCGGCGCACACGCAAGCGACCGGCAGCAAACCCGTCGCGGACGCGCGTTGATCATTTGAACATCAATCCAGGGAGACAGGCATGAATCGCGAAAACCACGCAGCCCGCCAGGTGATGGTGCTGTATACCGGTGGAACCATCGGCATGCAGGCCAGCGAGAACGGGCTGGCACCTGCTTCCGGGTTTGAAGCGCGCATGGCTGAGCAACTGGCTGCACTGCCCGACAGGGTGGTGCCGCAGTGGTCGTTCCGCGAAATGTCTCCCCTGATCGACAGCGCCAACATGACCCCTGCCTACTGGCAGCGCCTGCGTGAAGCAGTGGTCGACGCGGTTGAAGCGCAGGGTTGCGATGCCGTGCTGATCCTGCACGGCACCGACACCCTGGCCTACAGCGCCGCGGCCATGAGCTTTCAGCTGTTGGGCCTGAATGCCCCTGTGGTGTTCACCGGGTCCATGTTGCCAGCGGGCGTTCCCGACAGCGACGCCTGGGAAAACGTAAACGGCGCCTTGCAGGCCTTGGGTCAAGGGCTTGCTGCGGGAGTGCATCTGTACTTCCACGGCGAGCTGCTGGAACCGACTCGTTGCGCGAAGATTCGCAGCTTCGGCCGTAACCCTTTCGCGGCACTCAATCGCTCTCGGGGCGGTGAGGCCGCATCGGCATTGCCGGCGGCACTGGATTATCGTCAGCCCAGGAAACTGGCGGATGTTGCCGTGCTGCCGCTGTTTCCCGGCATCGGCGCTGCCCAGCTCGACGGTCTGATCGACAGCGGCATTCAAGGTCTTGTGCTGGAATGCTTCGGCAACGGCACAGGCCCCAGCGATAACGCCGACTTCCTTGTCAGCCTGCAGCGTGCTCACCAGAAAGGCGTCGTCGTCGTGGCGATTACCCAATGCCACGAAGGCGGCGTCGAACTGGATGTGTATGAGGCCGGCAGCCGGCTGCGAGGCGTCGGCGTACTGTCCGGCGGCGGCATGACCCGCGAAGCCGCGTTCGGCAAGCTGCATGCGCTGCTGGGGGCTGGACTGGATGGGGATGAAGTGCGGCGGCTGGTTGAGCTGGATATGTGTGGCGAGTTGCGTTGAGGCGTGTAGTGCCAGTCAGCACGATCGCGATGGCTAACTCAATTCCGCTGTAGGAGCCGGCTTGCTGGCGAACCGGATTAATCGTTCACCAACAATGTGTCTGTATCATCGCTTTCGCCAGCAAGCCGGCTCCTACAGATCTTTCGAAATCAGGCTATACCCGCGCCGCATTTCGGGACCAAGGGGGGAGTTTTAGGGGCAACCCACCCTATCAATGTTTGGCACTCTCCCAAGCGTTGGTCAACGCTCCCTTGAAACAACGGCATTACCTTATCGCGGATAAGCCACCTCAACCGGCCGTTTATCCATCGCATCCTGCAGCATCGAATTCAGATTTCCGGAGATGTTTTCGCACAGCGCTTTCATCTGGATCTCGTGCTCGGAGGCTTTGAACGGGCTTTGCAGGTCGGTGCCGATTTTCTCGATTGCCAGCAGCATGAAGCCGACCACGGTGGACGCCAGCGGCGTAAACCATCCCAGCGTTTCCACCAGACCGATGGGCACGATGATGCAAAACAACGTGATGAACAGGCGCGGGAACGTCACGTACGGGTAAGGCAACGGGGTATTGGCGATGCGTTCCATGCCGCCCTGGTTGTTGGAGATTTCCACCAGCGTCGCTTCGAGCCGCTCAAGACGAATGCTGTCCAGGCGGCCGGCTTTGTATTCCTGGGCGATGATCGCCGCGGACTCATTGATAATCGCGTTGGGGAAGTTGTTGGTGCGCGTGCGGCGCTCGTACTCTTCCCGTGAAATCATCGCGGTTACGTGTTCGCCGCAATCGCTGCCTTTCAAATGGGCCGACAGGCATTCGACGTAAGCGACGTGCCGGCGTAACAGCGTGGCCTTGACCGGATTCAGACCTTCGTCGTCATCAATGAACGTCAGCACCTGCCGGGCGAAGCTGCGGGAGTTATTGACCAGCGCGCCCCATAACGTGCGCGCCTCCCACCAGCGGTTATATGCACTGGTGTTGCGGAAACTGGTCAGCACCACCAGCGCAGAACCCAACAGGGTCAGGGGCATCGATGGCAAGGTGATCTTGCGATCGAGAAACAGCATGAAGTCGACGGTGACGACAACATCCCATATCAGCAGCCAGAACAAGGACCAACCGATGTAGGTAAACGTCCGGATCATGGCCCGGTACTTCTTGACGATAAATTCCTGCAAAAGCCACCTCCGTCGCAATACGTTGAATCAGTCGGCAAAGGCTCGACCCAAGGCTTCGAATACGTGAGAACAACTTCGTTCGTCGCGCCCCGAGGGTATATGTAACCAAATACGAGCGGAAAGCTGAATCGCTTCTCCACCGAGTCGGCTAACAGATTGTTCATGGAACGATCTGAGCGTTCAGGGGCTCAACACCTATCTGGATGCTTCCGCTACCCGTCACGAGGAGAACGTTAATGAGCTCGTCTGCCAACTCTCACTCCACCGAACGATCAGGCGCAGTGCGCGCGTTTACGCCGCACAACGACCGCGACCAATTGACCATCAATACCATCCGCACCCTGGCCATGGACGCCGTGCAGAAGGCCAATTCCGGGCACCCCGGCACGCCGATGGCGCTGGCACCTGTCGGCTACACGCTGTGGAAAGATTTCCTGCGCTACCACCCGGAACATCCTGACTGGCCAAACCGCGACCGCTTTGTGCTATCGGTCGGCCACGCCTCGATGCTGCTTTATTCACTGCTGCATCTGGCCGGTGTGATCGAGATCGATGAGCACGGCAAACCGTCGGGCAAACCCGCGGTGAGCCTTGAGGACATCAAGCAGTTTCGCCAGATGGACTCCAAAACCCCTGGCCACCCCGAATACCGCATGACCACTGGCGTGGAAACCACCACCGGCCCGCTGGGCCAGGGCTGCGCCAACAGCGTGGGCATGGCGATGGGCGAGCGCTGGCTCGGCGAGCACTTCAACAAGCCGGGCGCGACGCTGTTCGATTACAACGTTTATGTACTCTGCGGCGACGGCGACATGATGGAAGGCGTGACGGCCGAGGCGGCTTCAATCGCCGGGCACCTCAAGCTGTCGAACCTGTGCTGGATCTACGACAACAACACCATCAGTATCGAAGGCCATACCGAGCTGGCCTACAGCGACGATGTGCAGAAGCGTTTCGAGGGCTACGGCTGGAAAACCCTGCACGTCAAAGACGCCAACGACGCCAGCGCGCTGGCAAAGGCGCTTCAAACTTTTCAGCAAACCAGCGATGCACCGACCCTGATCGTGGTCGACAGCATCATCGGCTTCGGCTCGCCCAACAAACACAACACCTCTGCCGCACACGGCGAACCGTTGGGCGATGACGAAATCAAGCTGACCAAAAAAGCCTACGGCTGGGATGAAAACAGCAGCTTCCTGGTGCCGGAAGATGCTCGCCATTACCTGCGTGATGCTCTGCTGGAACGTAGCGGCAGCGATTACGACGCATGGCTCGCAACCTTCAACCAGTTCGAAAAGGACCAGCCGGAGCTCGCCGATCAGCTCAAGCGCATGCGTGCAGGTGAGATGCCCGAAGGCTGGCAAGACAAGCAGATGAGTTTTGAAGCGGACGCCAAAGGCATTGCTTCCCGCGCTTCTGGTGGCAAGGTGCTGAACGCGTTTGCCGAGCAGATCCCATGGCTTATCGGCGGCTCGGCAGACCTTTCGCCGTCGACCAAAACCAACCTGACCTTTGACGGTGCGGGCAGCTTCGAGGCCGGCAATTACAGCGGCCGAAATCTGCACTTCGGCGTGCGCGAACACGCCATGGGCTCGATTGCGAATGGTTTGGCGCTGTCTTACATCCGCCCGTATACCTCAACCTTTCTGGTGTTCAGCGATTACATGAAGCCGCCGATTCGTCTGGCGTCGATCATGGAGTTGCCGGTGGTGTTCGTCTTCACCCACGACTCCATTGGCGTCGGCGAAGACGGCCCGACGCACCAGCCCATTGAGCAATTGACTCAGCTGCGGGCAACGCCGGGTGTGCTGACGATTCGTCCGGGCGATGCCAACGAAACGGCCCAAGCCTGGAAAATCGCGCTGGCGCAAACCAGCAGACCGTCGTGCCTGGTGCTGTCCCGCCAGCCGCTGCCAACCCTTGATCGCTCGAAATACGCCAGCGCCGAGGGCCTGACCAAAGGCGCCTATGTGCTGGCCGATGCGGTGGAAGGCAAAGTAGACGTCATCCTGATCGCCACCGGCAGCGAGGTCGGCATGACCGTTGCGGCGTTCGAGACGCTTAAAGCTCAAGGCGTTGCGGCGCGGGTGGTGTCGATGCCGAGCTGGGAGCTGTTCGAAGATCAGGACAAGGCCTATCGCGACGGCGTGCTACCGCCGGACGTTAAAGCACGTGTGGTGGTGGAACAGGCCGGGCCGGTGGGCTGGGATCGGTACGTCGGTCAGACCGGCGCCAAGATCGTGATGAACACCTTTGGTGCGTCGGCTCCCATCGAGAAGCTCCAGGCCAAGTACGGATTCACGGCGGAAAACATCGCCAAGCTGGCGAAGGAGCAGATCGCCGGTTAAACCCGGTGGATCAGCGCGCTTGCTCGCAAACCGCGTGCAAGCGCGCTCCTTTTCCCTTGGCTCACTCGTTCAGCATCCGGTCAAAACAGCGGGCCGACGTTCGCCTTCGAAGAAGACCGGCCGAATCCGCACCCCCACCGCGTTGCCCGCAAAGGCAGCGACCAGCCATAGCCAGCCGTGCAGGCTGCCTGAGGCGATGCCGCTAAAGTACGCGCCGATATTGCAGCCGTACGCCAGGCGCGACCCGTAACCCAACAACAGTCCGCCAATCACCGCAGCGATCAGCGAGCGTGCCGGGATTTTCAGACTCGGGGCGAATCGTCCTGCCAGGCCCGCCGCCACTGCGGCACCCAGCATGATGCCGATGTCCATCACGGTGGTGATGTCTTCCCACACCGGCGCGGCCAACGCCTTGGCATTCGCTGGCATCTGCCAGAACGGCCAACTGCCCACATCCACACCCAAGCCACCGGCGACTTTCGCCCCCCATAGCGCAAAGGCCGAGGTGATGCCCCAAGGGCGACCTGCCAATGCCAGTGTGGCGTAGTTGAGCAGCGCCAGGCCTACCGCCCCCCACACCAGCGGCCAGGGACCGCGGAGGAAGCGGCGCAAGCCAACGTGCTCACTGGTGACGGCCGCTTCCAGCTCTCCGTGCCGACGCTTTTCCAGTTTGACGGTGACAAAAGCAATGACTGCGAACAGCGCCAGGCTCATGAGCAGCGCAGGGATCACGCCGAAGCTTTTGACAATGGAGGTGGCGGGGAACGACGGCAGCGAGAACCACCAATCGACGTGATGGGTGGCGATCAGCGAGCCAATGATGAAGAACAGCAAGGTCACGAGCATCCGTGCATTGCCGCCGCCGACGGTGAACAGCGTGCCGGACGCACAACCGCCGCCCATTTGCATGCCGATGCCGAAGATGAAAGCGCCGAAGACAACGGACACACCGGCCGGGGCCACGAGGCCGGTCACCGGCGTGCCGAACAGCGTGCCGGCACCCAGCGCGGGGAAGAACAGCACCACCGCGACGGCCAGCATCACCATCTGCGCACGCAAACCGGCGCCGCGTCGCTCGTTGATGAATACCCGCCAGGCCGAGGTGAAGCCGAAAGCGGCGTGATACAGCGTGAGGCCCAGTGCGGCGCCAACGATCAGTAACAGCACTTGCCTGCCGCCAACGGCGGATTGCAGGAAAAGAGCGCCGACCACCAACAAAAGGAAGGCGATCAACGGCGCGCCGAGCTTGCGCTGCGGCGCCACAGAGAGAGGAAGACTCATGGGCGTATCTCGGAGAAGGATTGCGATGGGCGCGAGTATACGCCGGTGCCTGCTTGGTGACGCGCCAACGCCCCTGTCGGCTTGATCAAACCCGCCATGCACCCCGTAACCGCGCCAGCGCCGAGGCAATGTCGGCCTCGGGCACCGCCGCAAATCCCAGTACCAGCCCTGCCCTATCATCCACCGGCGTCTCTGACTCCGGCAGCCAATATTCACTCAACGGCGCGATCTCGACGCCAACACTTTCCGCTTTGGTGACCAGTTCCGTTTCGCGCTTCAGGGTGTCCACCGCGACGGTGACATGCAGGCCTGCAGCCGGCTTGATCATCGGGCTGCAACCCTCAAGCTCCTTGGGCCAGCCGGCCAGTAATGCATTGCGTCGACTCAACGCAGCCCGGCGCATGCGGCGGATGTGCCGCTGAAAGTGGCCCGCCGCGATGAACTGGGCCATGACCATTTGCGTGCCTACCTCGGAATGGCGCATGTCTACAGCCCGGCGCCGGCTGAACGGCTCCACCAGGTTGCCCGGCAACACCAGATAACCCAGACGCAGGGCCGGAAATGCGACCTTGCCGAAGGTCCCGACATACAGCACACGACCGCTACGATCCAGCGCCGCCAACGGCGCCAGTGGGGCGCCGCTGTAGCGGTATTCGCCGTCGTAATCGTCTTCGACGATCCAGCCTTGATTGCGCTCGGCCCACGCGAGCAGCTCCAGCCGCCGCGCGAGACTCATCGTCACGCCCAGCGGGTATTGATGAGAGGGCGTCACGTACGCCAACTTGCAGCCTGAGTCATCCAGAGCCGGGGCGCGCATGCCCTCGGCGTCAACTGCCATGCCCTGCAACTTAGCGCCAGCCACCCCAAAGGCATGACCGGCCGCGCGGTACCCCGGATTTTCGATGGCTACCACGTCGCCCTGCTCAAGCAGCAGCTGTGCACAAAGGGTAATCGCCTGCTGTGCGCCATTGGTGATCACAATTTGCTCAGGTACGCAGCGCAGGTCGCGGGATGTCCTCAAATAAGCAGCGATCAGCTCTCGCAGTCGCCATTCGCCGGCCGGGTCGCCGTAGCCCAGATGTTGCAGGCCCGGTTTACGCCAGAAAGCCGCGTGCAGCTTGCCCCACGTGTCGAAAGGGAACAGATCGAATGCCGGAACACCGCTTCGAAAGGCCTTCGGTAGGCCGCTTTTCGGCGGCCGCAAATGATGCTGATCAAGCGTATGCATCGCTGTGCTGTGGATAAGATTGTTGGACAGCTCAGCGCTCAGAAACGGGAGTTTTGTGGGTAAACCTGTTGATAAGCCTGGTGATAACCCTGTGGACAGGTGTGTGGATAGTTTTTTTGCAGCGGACGGTTGCTCCCTCAACAATGCGACGTAAGTGCCATCGCCAACACGGCTTTCGGTAAAGCCTTCCGCGTAGAGCTGGTCATAAGCGCGCATCACACTGTTGCGGGAAATGCCGAGGGACAACGCCAGATCCCGGCTCGCCGGCAAGCGCGTGCCTCCCGACACGCGACCGTCGAGGATGCGCTCGCGCAGGGTCTGGTAGAGCTGGCGGCTAAGACCATGGCGGCGGTTCAACTCGATGCCGGTGAAATCGAACGTGAGCGCAGGCGTGGGTGCGTGCATGGCATTGGCTCTATGAGATAGACCATTAATGGCTCTTACAACGAACCAATAGGCTGCCTAGGATTGGCTCAGCCGCCAAGGAAAATCTCATGTACACGCCCAGCTATTTCAAAGATGAAGACATTGCCAGCCTGCACGGGCAGATAGAAGCCACGCGCCTTGCGACACTGGTTACGTTTGACGAGACCGGTCTGCAAGCGAGTCATATCCCCCTGCTGCTCGAACCCACTCAAGGCTCGCAAGGCACGCTGTATGGGCATCTCGCCAAAGCCAATCCGCAGTGGAAGGCTCTGGAGACGGGCGCCGAAGCACTGCTGATTTTCCTGGGGGCAGACGCCTACATCAGCCCCTCTTTTTATGCGGCCAAGGCCGAACACGGCAAAGTGGTGCCGACGTGGAATTATCTGGCGGTGCACGCGTATGGCCGTGCCGATGTGTTCACTGACCCCGGGCAGCTGCTGCAGGTTGTCACCGGCCTGACCAACAAGCACGAAGCCAGCCGCGCCGAGCCTTGGGCTGTCAGCGACGCACCCGCCGATTACATCGAGAAGATGCTCAACGGCATCGTCGGCTTCGCGATCCCCATCGAGCGGCTTGAAGGCAAGCGCAAGCTCAACCAGAACCGCAGCGCCAAAGACATCGCTGGCGTCAGCAAGGGCCTGGCACTCAGCCAAGACCCATCCGATCAGAAAATCGCTCAATTGATGAGCCAGGGAGAATCGCGTGTCTGACCTCCACATCCGCCCCGTCACTGCCCAAGATCACGACGCCTGGTTGCCGTTGTGGCACGCCTATCTGACCTTCTACAAAACCACGCTGGCCGATGCGGTCACACAGAGCACCTGGCAGCGCCTGCTAGATGCGAACGAGCCGACCAATGCCGCCCTTGCCTGGCAGGACGGCAAGGCGGTAGGCATGGTGCATTTCATTTATCACCGCTCGAACTGGAGCATCAACAATGCCTGCTACTTGCAGGACTTGCTGGTGGTGCCTGAACACCGCGGCACGGGCGTTGGCCGCCAGTTGATCGAGTACGTCTACGCGACCGCCAAGCTGGACGGCGCCGACAAAGTCCATTGGCTCACCCACGAAACCAACGCCACCGCCATTCAGCTCTACGAGCACATCGCAGAGCGCCCGGGCTATATCCAATTTCGCAAACCGCTGTAAGACCAGGAACCCTCGATATGTCGGATCTTACACACTGGCAACCGGCCAAGCTGCCGGACACGCGCACGCTGCAAGGACGCTTTATTCGTCTGGAAAAACTCGACGCTGCCCGCCATGGCGATGACCTGTGGGAGGCCCTTGAAGGACCGGCCGCAGACCGCAAACTGTGGGATTACCTGTTCGTGGGCCCGTTTCCCGAGCGCGGCGCATTCGATGACTATCTCGCAGGACTGGAGGGCTCGACCGACCCATGGTTTTACACCGTCATTGATCAACAGACCGGCGCCATCGACGGCTTTCTGGGCTTGATGTCCATCGTCCCGAGCGCGGGCCGCATCGAAATTGGTCATGTGACCTTCGGCGCCTCGATGCAACGCACCCCCAAAGCCACGGAGGCGGTCTACCTGCTGGCGAGGGAATCCTTTGCGCTGGGCAATCGCCGTCTGGAATGGAAATGCAACGCCAACAATGCCCGCTCCAAGCGTGCGGCAGAGCGTTTCGGATTCAGCTTCGAAGGCACATTCCGACAGCATTCCGTGTTCAAGGGGCAGAATCGCGACACCGCCTGGTATTCGATCATCGACAGCGAATGGCCGGCTGTACAGCAAGCGTTTGAAGCATGGCTGGCTGTGGATAACTTTAAAAACGATCAGCAAATCAGAACGCTGGAGCAACTACGCGGCCACTGAGTGCGTCGAAACGAAACAGCCGACGGCGCCTGGCTACAGGCAAAAAAAGAGGAGCCACGAGAGCTCCCCCAGAGGTAACCGTTCAGCCTGCCGCGTCTGTGCGCGGCAGGCGGTCAATTTTGCAGCGGCAGTGTCAGCCCTCGATTTCGACCAAAATCTCGCCCGGGTTCACGCGATCGCCTTTTGCGACATGGATGGCCGCTACCTTGCCGGCCACCGCAGCCTGAACTTCGGTCTCCATCTTCATCGCTTCGGTGATCAGCACTGCCTGACCGGCGCGGACTGTATCGCCCTCCTTCACCAGCACGTCGACGATATTGCCCGGCATCGAAGTGCTGACATGGCCCGGTTTGCTGGCCTGCGCACGCTTGCCGATGCCACTGCCGACGAACTCATTGAGCGGCTCGAACACCACTTCTTCCGGCATACCGTCGATGGACAGATAGAAGTGTCGCTTGCCCTCGGCCTTCACGCCCACGCCGGTGATATCGACGCGGTAGCTTTCGCCGTGAACATCGATGACGAATTCGGTCGGTACGCCCTCGCCACCTGCTTTCGCCACTGCGCCAGGCTCTGGAATCGGCAGCAGCGGCTCTGGCGCCAGCGTGCCCGCCGCACGCTCTTCGAGAAACTTGCGGCCGATGTCCGGGAACATGGCGTAAGTGAGCACGTCTTCTTCGGTCGTCGCCAACGCGCCGATTTCGCCGCGCAGCTTTGTCATTTCCGGCTTGAGCAGGTCGGCCGGACGTACGTCGATCAGCTCTTCGTTGCCGATGGCCTGCCGGCGCAGGGTCTCGTCCACCTGCCCTGGCGCTTTGCCGTAGCCGCCAGTGAGGTAAAGCTTCACTTCATTGGTGATGGTTTTGTAACGCTCGCCGGCCAGCACGTTGAAAAACGCCTGGGTGCCAACGATCTGTGAAGTCGGAGTCACGAGCGGTGGATAGCCCAAGTCTTTGCGCACCCGTGGAATCTCGGCCAGCACTTCGCCCATGCGGTTCAACGCGCCCTGCTCTTTGAGCTGGTTGGCGAGGTTGGAGATCATGCCGCCCGGCACTTGGTTGACCTGCACGCGGGTATCGACCGCCGTGAATTCGCTTTCGAACTGGTGATACTTCTTACGCACCGCGTAGAAATACAGGCCGATTTCCTGCAGCAGTTCCAGGTCCAGGCCGGTGTCGAATTCGCTGCCTTTGAGGGCCGCGACCATCGACTCGGTACCTGGGTGGCTGGTGCCCCAAGCGAAGCTGGAAATCGCGGTGTCGATATGGTCGGCACCGTTTTCGATGGCCTTGAGCTGGCACATCGCGGCCAGGCCGGCGGTGTCATGGGAGTGGATAAACACCGGCAGCGACTGCTCGGCCTTCAGCGCCTTGACCAGTTCACCCGTGGCATACGGGGTCAGCAGACCGGCCATGTCCTTGATCGCGACGGAATCACAGCCCATCGCTTCCATCTCTTTGGCCTGCGCCACAAACGCGCCAATGGTGTGCACCGGGCTGGTGGTGTACGCAATCGTGCCCTGGGCATGTTTACCGGAAGCCTTCACCGCTTCGACCGCCACGCGCAGGTTGCGCACGTCGTTCATGGCGTCAAAGATGCGGAACACGTCGATACCGTTGTCCGCGGCCTTGGCGACGAAGGCTTTGACCACGTCATCGCTGTAGTGGCGATACCCCAGCAGGTTCTGACCGCGAAGCAGCATTTGCAGACGCGTGTTGGGCAGCGCCGCGCGCAATTGGCGCAGACGCTCCCACGGGTCTTCCTTCAGGAAGCGTACGCAGGCGTCGAAGGTCGCACCGCCCCACACTTCCAGCGACCAATAGCCGACTTTGTCGAGCCTGTCGCAGATCGGCAGCATGTCCTCGGTGCGCATGCGGGTCGCCAGCAGAGACTGGTGGGCGTCGCGCAGAATAGTGTCGGTGACGAAGATTTTCTTGGACATGTTCGGATCTCCTTTTAGCGTCAAGCGGCAAGCTACAAGCGGCAAGTAACAGCGGATCGGCTTCAACTTGCGGCTTGCGGCTTAGCGCTTGCAGCTGGCTTTTTTATAAGCCCGCATGGGCAGCAATGGCGGCGGCGATGGCCAGGGCCAGCTCTTCGGGTTTGCGCTTGATCGAGTAATTGGTCAGCTCGGGGTGGCTCTCAACGAAGCTGGTATTGAACTGGCCGCTGCGGAATTCCGGGTTGCGCAGGATTTCCTGGTAATACGCGGCGGTGGTCTTCACCCCTTGCAGACGCATGTCATCCAGCGCACGCAGGCCGCGGTCCATCGCCTCCTCCCAGGTCAGCGCCCAGACGATCAGCTTCAGGCACATGGAGTCGTAATACGGCGGGATGGTGTAGCCGGTGTAGATCGCCGTATCGGTGCGCACGCCGGGACCGCCGGGCGCGTAATAGCGGGTGATCTTGCCAAAGCTCGGCAGGAAGTTGTTTTTCGGGTCTTCCGCGTTGATGCGGAACTGCAACGCGAAACCGCGATGGATGATGTCTTCCTGCTTGACCGACAGCGGCAGCCCCGAGGCGATGCGGATCTGCTCGCGGACGATGTCAATCCCGGTGATTTCCTCGGTGATCGTGTGCTCGACCTGTACGCGAGTGTTCATCTCCATGAAGTACACCTCGCCCTCGGCGAGCAAGAACTCCACGGTACCGGCGTTCTCGTAACCTACGGCCTTGGCGGCGCGCACGGAGAGGTCGCCGATGTAAGCGCGCTGCTCCGGCGTCAGTTGCGGGCTCGGGGCGATTTCAATGAGCTTCTGGTTGCGGCGCTGGATCGAGCAATCACGCTCGAACAGGTGAACGACGTTGCCAAAGCTGTCGCCAAGGATCTGCGCTTCGATGTGCTTTGGGTTGACGATGCACTTTTCGAGAAAGACTTCGGCCTTGCCGAAGGCCTTGGTGGCTTCGGAAATGACCCGAGGAAACGCCTGTTCCAGCTCTTCCCGGCTGTTGCAGCGACGAATGCCGCGACCGCCGCCGCCCGACGTGGCCTTGAGCATGACGGGGTAACCGATGCGATCGCCTTCCACCAATGCTTCGGCGATGTCGGCAACATTGCCTTCCGTGCCGGGCGTCACCGGTACGCCGGCCTTGATCATGCTGCGGCGAGCTTCGGTTTTGTCCCCCATGCGGCGGATCACTTCAGCGGACGGGCCGATGAACTTGATCCCTCGCTCGGCGCAGATATCCGCCAGCTCTGCGTTCTCCGAAAGAAACCCATAGCCGGGGTGCAACGCATCGCAGCCGGTTTCAACGGCGAGGTTCACCAGCTTGCGCGGGTTCAAATAGCCTTCGAGGGGCTCCGAGCCGATGCCATACGCTTCGTCCGCACGCTTCACGTGGAGCGCGTGACGGTCCGCGTCGGAATAGATCGCCACCGAGCGGATGCCCATTTCGGCGCAGGCGCGCACGATCCGGACAGCAATTTCCCCACGGTTAGCGATCAGGATTTTTTTTATCACTGGTATTTCCTCGACCGATTAGCAGACGGACCAGATGGCTGGCCAATACCGCGCGACATTCCGTTACTGCATGTTGCTCGCAGGTGAAGCCACCCTATGACGAATCAGCAATTAACAAAAATGAGTAAATATTGGGTGAACCATAAGCAAAACCTTATAGTTGTTACTATCAGCTAAGCGACCAGGAGTAGATAAATGCGTAAGTCATTGATGCGCATGACGTTGCGTCAATTACGGATCTTTAATGAGGTCTGTGATTTGCGCTCTTACAGTCGCGCAGCTGAAGAAATGTCGCTGACCCAGCCGGCGGTGAGCCTGCAGATTCGTCAGCTGGAAGAGCTGGTCGGCCAGCCGCTATTTGAATACGTGGGTAAAAAGCTCTATCTCACGGAAGCAGCCGAGGCGCTGCAGCTCGCCAGCCGCGACATCTTTGGTCGGCTGGAGAACCTCGACATGCAGCTCTCCGACATGCAGGGCTCGCTGCAGGGGCAGCTCAAACTGGCGATCGAATCCAGCGCCAAGTACTTCGTGCCGCACCTGTTTGCGGCCTTCAAGCGCAAATACCCGGAAGTCATGCTCAACCTCACGGTCGTCAATCGAGCGCAGGTGATTCGGCGACTCTCGGATAACCGCGATGACCTGGTGGTGATGTCGATGGTCCCGCAGGACATGGGCCTGGAGTTCTTGCCCTTTCTGAATAACCCGATCGTTGCCGTGGCGCAGCCGGATCATCCGTTGACGCTGTTGCCCAATCCAATGTTGAAGGATCTGGAGTCGGCAACGCTGGTGGTCCGCGAGCAGGGCTCGGGGACGCGCAAGGCGTGCGAGGAGTATTTCAAGGAGAAGCGCATTCACTTCGAGCACACGCTGGAGGTCTCATCGGCCGAGGCGCAGCGCGAATGCGTGGTCGCGGGGCTTGGCGTCGCACTGCTGACGCGCCATGCGCTGAGCCTGGAACTTGCCACTGGCACGCTGATTGAGCTGCCAGTGGCCGAATTGCCGCTGTACCGAAGCTGGTGCGTCGTACAGGCACGGGACAAACGTCTGTCGCCGGTGGCTCACGCGTTCCTGTCATTCATTCGGACGGAGCGTACACAGATCAGCGAGCTGGTCGCGCGCTTTGATGGCCACCTTCCGAAGCGCTAGCGCTCTGCCAGAAGTGGGCCGTGGCGCCATCCAGATAGTTCGAGAGCTCCTGGTTCAGTCGGCGTTCTTCGGAATGGCTTTCGATCGCGCGCCGGAACGCCATGCGGCGTTGGTCTTCCTGCTGACGGCGGGTCTTGGTGCTGGAGGGGCTGTGCTGCTGCGAGTCATCGTAGTGCCGAGGCATATCCTGTCTCCCATTCGTGTGCGGGAGTACAGAGTGGCGGGACGCGGTGACGATCAGACGTCGGAAGCGTTACAGGTTGGTGAAGGTTTCAGCACTGCGGGGGCTTAGCTCAATCTTCGGATGATTTGATCGACTTCGGCGACAACCGCAGGCTGCGCAAACTACGCTTCACGCTTTTCAGGTGATTGACCAGGCTTGGACCGCGCGCCATTGCGACGCCCATTGCCAGGACATCAATGACCACCAAGTGCGCGATGCGCGAGGTCAACGGCGTATAGATCTCGGTGTCTTCGTGCACATCGATGGCGAGGTTGACCGTGGACAGCTCGGCCAATGGCGTCTGACTCGGGCACAGGGTGATCAGGTTGGCGCCGCTTTCGCGCACCAGATTCGCCGTGATCAGCAAGTCTTTCGAACGACCGGACTGGGAGATACACACCGCGACGTCCGTGGGTTTGAGCGTCACAGCCGACATCGCCTGCATGTGCGGATCGGAGTAGGACGCTGCCGTCAGTAACAGACGGAAGAACTTGTGCTGGGCGTCAGCCGCGACCGCACCCGAGGCGCCGAAACCGTAGAACTCGACACGATGCGCCGCAGCCATGACCGTCACCGCTGCCTGCAAGGCATGGGGGTCGAGCTTTTCGCGCACTTCTATCAGCGTGTGCAGGGTGGTATCGAAAATCTTCAGGCTGTAATCGGCGACGGAATCGTCTTCGTGGATGGCGAACTGCCCGAAGCTCGCGCCAGCGGCGAGGCTTTGGGCCAGCTTTAGTTTCAGGTCCTGAAAACCGGTACAGCCAATGGCGCGACAGAAACGCACGATGGTCGGCTCGCTGATGCCGACCGCATGAGCGAGATCAGCCATGGAGCTGTGCATCACGGCCGCCGGATCAAGCAGCACGTGATCGGCTACTTTCAGCTCCGACTTGCGCAAGAGATGGCGTGACTGGGCGATGTGCTGCAACAGATTCAAAGGGCAGGACTCAAATGAAGGATGGGCCGGGCTGTAGCTTTCTTGTAGTTATACTACATGACCTGCAAACCGCACAGTTAAACGATCTTCCCGTGGTCAACCGATCGGTGTTGAGGGTCAGGTCGCTTTGTAGTGTAGGGCTTTTCGTACAGGACTCCAGGCTTCGGCTTGCCGACTGCGCAGGATGCCGCCCATGACGCTCGCCTCCACTGGCCGACTGATCAGGTAGCCCTGCACCTCATCGCAACCATGCGACCTGAGAAACTCCAGTTGCTCGCAATCTTCAACGCCCTCGGCCACCACCCTGAGGTCAAGACTGTGGGCCATCGCAATAATCGCCTTGGTAATCGCCGCGTCTTCCGCCCCTTCATTCAAACCACGAATAAAGGCCTGGTCGATCTTCACGCAGTGCACCGGAAATCGTTTCAGGTAGCTCAACGAGGAATAGCCGGTGCCAAAGTCGTCGATGGCCAGTTTCACGCCGAGTGCGCGCAGTTGCTGAAACGTGGTGATGATGTGCTCGACGCTCTCCAGCAACTGACTCTCGGTGAGCTCAAGCTCCAGGTATTCCGGCTTGAGCGCGGTCTCTTCGAGTACTTGCCGCACGAGGCTGACCAGCTTGCCCTGACGCATCTGGTGCACCGAAAGATTGACGGACACCCTGATCGGAGCGAGACCCTCCCGCTGCCATTCGCAGGCCTGGTGGCAGGCTTTGCGCAGCACGAACTCCCCGATGTTGGCGATCAGGCCGGTCTCCTCCGCCAGCCCGATGAACTCGCCGGGCGAAATCAGACCGCGCTCGGGATGACGCCAGCGCACCAATGCTTCCGCAGAATTAAGGCGCCCGCTTTCCAGCTCCAGCTTCGGCTGATAAAAAACCTCCAGCTGCCCTTCTGCGATCGCGCGCCGCAGCTGGATTTCCAGCTGCAAACGACCGGGCGTACCTGCCTCTAGACTCTCGCTGTAGAACTGGAAATTGTCGCCGCCCAAGTGCTTGGCGTGCTGCATGGCCATATTTGCCTGGCTGACCAGGGCGGGAATGTCACGGGCAGAGCCCGGCAGCAACGCAATGCCGATCGAGGCACTGATCACCAGCTCATGGCCGGACACCGATATCGGCGAACGCAGTTTCGCCAGCAGGCGCGTCGTGATTCGCGCCATCGTGGTCAGGTTGCCGTGGCTGTCGAACAGCACGGCAAACTCGTCCGCCGACAACCGCGCGACAGTGTCGGCGTCTGCGACGTGGGCATTCAGCCTGCGCGCGACGAGGCGCAGCAGTTGGTCAGCGATGTCGTGACCCAGGCTGTCATTGAGCAATTTGAAGCGATCGAGGTTGATGTGGAGCAAGGCCAGCGTGCGCCCGCCATGACGCGCACGCTGGTTGGCCTCACGCAGCCGCTCGTTGAACAGCGCCCGATTGGCAAGGCCGGTCAGCTCATCGTAATGGGTCAGATAACGCGTACGCTCTTCATACTGGCGCTTCAACTCGCGGTTAAGCTCGTCGCTTTCGGCCTGGGCCTGTTGAAGATGCTCAATGAGCGCCACGTTCTGAAATCGCCGGATCAGGCCCCGCTCAATCAGACGGTTGACCTGCGCAGCCACCACGATCAGCGCCAGCAGCAGGATCAGTCCGAGCCAGCCCCAGCCATGGCATTGCGGGTCGCCGGTCCAGAACAGATAGAAGATGGGCGGCAGCAGGCACGGCAGCGTGAAGGTGAGGAACGCCGTAATGCTCACCGCATAGGCCACACTGGCAGACAGCGTCGCAGCGCCGATCAGACCGAACGCCCAGGCCTGCTGGGCCAGGCTTTGCGCCGGCATCAGCACCAGCGCGGCGCTGGACAGGGTGAAACCGCTGACGCAGGCGCCGGCCAGAAACATGCGATTCCAGATCGGCTGCGATCGACGATCGAGTGATGCCGACCTGAACGCCGCGACTTGCAGCACGCGCAGGCACACCAGCGCTGAAAGCCATCCCAGCCAGACGCCAACCAGCACGTACCGCTCGGGGCTCCAGAGCAGCCACGCGCAGAGCAAACCATTGATGAACATGAACAGGGTCGGCAGCAGAGACCCCTGATAAAGAAGGCGGGTGCGCTCGGCGGCAAGCTGGGTCGCGAACTGCTTGCAGATGACACGACGTGTCGCCACGGAGTCTGCCGGGGCTTCGGAGCTGAAGGTCATGGCGTTTCTTATAATTGGTGGCCTTGAACGTTCGCGGAGGATACACAAGCGTCCGTCGAGACCAAACAGTCATCAATTAAAATCTACAGACGGCAAAAAATCGGAGTGACAACATCACGACCGGCCAGCGTTAGGGTTTGCCCATGCCCTCACGGCGCCCTAGAATGCCCCGATGCGCGATGACCTTTCCCTTCTGCTTAACTCCCTCAACGATGCCCAACGCCAGGCCGTAGCTGCCTCCGTGGGTCGTCAGTTGGTCCTGGCCGGCGCTGGTTCCGGCAAAACCCGTGTGCTGGTGCACCGTATCGCCTGGTTGATCCAGGTCGAGAACGCCTCGCCGCACTCGATCCTGTCGGTGACGTTCACCAACAAGGCTGCAGCCGAGATGCGCCATCGCATCGAGCAGTTGATGGGTATCAACCCGGCCGGCATGTGGGTGGGCACCTTCCACGGCCTGGCGCACCGCCTGCTGCGGGCGCACTGGCAGGAAGCGGGTCTGAACCAGAGCTTCCAGATCCTCGACAGCGATGACCAGCAGCGACTGGTCAAGCGCGTCATGCGCGAGCTGAATCTGGATGAGCAGCGCTGGCCGGCACGGCAAGCGCAGTGGTTCATCAACGGGCAGAAGGACGAAGGCCTGCGCCCCAAACACATTCAGGCCTCGGGCGACCTGTTTCTGACGACCATGAAGTCAGTCTACGAGGCGTACGAAGCGGCCTGTCAGCGCGCCGGCGTCATCGACTTCTCCGAGCTGCTGCTTCGCGCGCTGGATCTGTGGCGCGACAACCCGAGCCTGCTTGCGCACTATCAGCGCCGTTTCCGTCACGTGCTGGTGGACGAATTCCAGGACACCAACGCCGTTCAATACGCCTGGTTGCGCCTGCTTGCCCAGGGCGGCGACAGCCTGATGGTGGTCGGCGACGACGATCAGTCCATCTACGGCTGGCGTGGCGCGAAGATCGAGAATATTCATCAGTATTCCGAAGACTTCCCCGACACCGAGACCATCCGCCTGGAGCAAAACTATCGCTCCACCGCGAGCATCCTCAAGGCCGCCAACGGCTTGATCGTCAATAACACCGGGCGACTGGGCAAAGAGCTGTGGACCGACGTCGGCGATGGCGAACTGATCAATCTGTATGCCGCGTTCAACGAACACGATGAAGCGCGTTATGTGGTCGAGACCATTGAGAGCGCGATCAAGACCGGCCTGGCGCGCAGCGACATCGCCATTCTGTATCGTTCCAACGCCCAGTCCCGGGTCCTCGAAGAGGCATTGCTGCGCGAGCGCATCCCGTACCGTATTTACGGTGGCCAGCGCTTCTTCGAGCGCGCCGAGATCAAGAACGCCATGGCGTATATGCGCCTGCTCGACGGACGCGGTAACGATTCGGCGCTGGAGCGGGTAATCAACGTCCCGCCCCGCGGCATTGGCGAGAAAACCGTCGAAGCGATTCGCGAGCATGCGCGCCATGCCGACGTTTCCATGTGGGAAGCCATGCGCCTGCTGGTCGCCAACAAAGGCCTGACCGGTCGTGCAGCTGGGGCGTTGGGCGCGTTCATCGAACTGATCGAGAACCTCGCCGCCAAGGCCGCGGACATGCCGTTGCATCTGATGACTCAGACGGTCATCGAGCAGTCCGGCCTGATCACGTACCACAAGGAAGAGAAAGGCGAGAAAGGCCAGGCCCGGGTGGAAAACCTTGAGGAACTGGTCAGCGCCGCACGCGCCTTCGAGAACAGCGACGAAGAGGAAGACCTGACGCCGCTGGCTGCATTCCTTGGCCATGCCTCACTGGAGGCAGGCGATACGCAGGCGGATGAGCACGAAGACAGCATTCAGTTGATGACGCTGCACAGCGCCAAAGGTCTGGAATTCCCGTACGTGTTCCTGGTAGGGATGGAAGAAGGCCTGTTTCCGCACAAGATGAGCCTGGAAGAGCCGGGCCGCCTGGAAGAAGAGCGTCGTCTGGCTTATGTGGGCATCACCCGCGCCATGCAGCATCTAGTGATGACCTACGCAGAAACCCGACGCCTCTACGGAAGTGAAACCTACAACAAGGTTTCGCGCTTCGTGCGGGAGGTTCCGCCCAACCTGATTCAGGAAGTGCGGCTGTCCAACAGCGTGACCCGTCCGTTCGGCGGTTCCAAAACCATGGCCCCGAGTCGTCTGTTCGATGGCGAAGCCATTCCGCAGAGCCAGTTCTCCTTGGGCCAGCATGTACAGCACGCGGTGTTTGGCGAAGGCGTGATCCTTAACTTTGAGGGCTCAGGCGCTCAGGCGCGGGTGCAGGTGAATTTTTCGGAAGGCAGCAAGTGGCTGATGCTAGGGTACGCGAAGCTCGAGCCGGTTTGATCGGCAACTGACGATGCGTTGATGCGCCCCTTGTATTCCCACATCCAGCCCCCCATCTTTCCTACAGAACTTTCTTCACCTGCCTACAACCCAAGTAGGGCAGGCAGGTGAAGATTCACGCAAAAGCCGGAAACATATGGCCGCTGGTCATCCCCATTTGTCCTGTGCAACATGGCGCGCGTGCAATCCACAAACGGGAATTCCCTTATGCAACGTTTTCTTAGCATCGCTTTGGCAATGATGATCGGGCTCACCATGAGCCTCGACGTCAATGCTGCGCGTTTCGGTGGTGGCAAGAGCATGGGCTCGGCGCCAAGTCACCAGGCGCGTCAAACAGCTCCTTCTGCTCCTGCCGCAGCACCTAACGCCGCTGGCCGTCCTGCGCCTGCTGCTGGCGGTGCTTCCAAATGGCTGGGCCCATTGGCCGGTCTCGCCGCCGGGGGTCTTCTGGCTTCCATGTTCATGGGTGGTGGCTTTGAGGGCATGCAGTTCTTCGACATCTTGATCATGGCGATCATCGCCTTCGTGATCTTCCGCTTCATCGCGGCCCGTCGACGCAAACAGCAGCCACAGATGGCCCCCGCTGGTGCTCCTTATCAGCGTGAAACCTTCGAACAGCCACAACCGGCACAGAATTCGATCTTCGGCGGTTCCGCTCCTGCAGCGGCAGCCCGTCCGGTGATCAATGCGCCGGCGTGGTTCAACGAAGAACGCTTCCTTGAGGCGGCCCGCAGCCACTTCCAGTCGCTGCAACAGCACTGGGACGCGAACGAGATGGACAAGATCTCCGAGTTCGTGACCCCGCAGATGCTGCAGTTCCTGAAAAAAGAACGCGCGGATCTGGGTGAAGGCTTCCAGTCCACGTTCATCGACAACCTCACTGTGCAACTGGACGGTCTGGATGATCGCGCCGACAAGACCATCGCTACGCTGACATTCAACGGTGTGTCGAAAACGTCGCGCTTTGATCAGGGCGAAGTGTTCAGCGAAAGCTGGAACATGGAACGCGCCCAAGGTGACAACCAGCCTTGGCTGGTGGCAGGTATCCGCCAGAACGGCTAATACCGTTGAGCTGCTGCAAATGAACCCCGGACTTGTTCCGGGGTTCTGCTTTTTATAGAAGCCAAGTTAATTTGGCGATGCCTTTGAGCTACTGTATAACCCGCGCAAATCGTTAGAGGATCCACGTCGTGGAAGAAGTCATCGAACAACTCCGTGAAGCCAATGAACCGGTCCCTGTCCCGCTTGAACTGCCTGATGAAGATCAGCTGGTCGAGGTTGAGGAGCAGCTGTTCATCAATATCCCCTTCGTCTTCAAGGAGTTCTTGCTGACCGTCAGCGACGTGGTCTACGGCAGCCTTGAGCCCGTCACCGTCACTGATCCGGGCTCGCATACGTATCTGCCGGAAGTGGCGGCGACTGCCTGGGACATCGGCGTACCGCGCGAGCTGATCCCGATCTGTCAGGACGGCGAAGATTACTACTGCGTTGAAGAAGACGGCACTGTCGTGCTGTGGTCTGGCGAAGAAGAACTCGTCACCGAAGAAAGCTGGGAATCCGTCTGGCACTGGGCGCGTGACGTGTGGCTGGAAAGCTGAGAATCAAAACCGCTGTCCTCAGTCAGCCTTCAGGCACCAACCTCAAGGCTGACTGAGATCCCAGAGCTCATGGCTCAGGGTGGTTACCGAGGGTTTCGAGCAACGCGATCTGCATGCGCGTGTGGACCCGGATAAACCAGCGCCACAATACGGCAGCCACCACGGCCGCCACGACGACGATCAGCATTAGCCACTCGCGCGTCGGCAGCATGCTGGATGACAGCAATGCGATGAGCAGAAAAATCACCACCAATGACAGCAACGGGATCACTTCGGCGATCACCCGCCGAACGCGCGCTGTGTGCCTGCCCGCCATCTCCGGCTTCACGCTCATCTCCGCCAGCAGCATCGACAGCGCCTTGAGCTTGCGATAAGCAGCGATCAGAAACGGCAGCGACAGCAGCAACGACGCACCCCAGATCCAGGCTTTTTGCTGCCCGACATCGCTGACCCAGTCGCTGAAATAAACGCCAATCCGTTCTGCAAAGAATGCCCCGGTGAAGAAGATGGCGATGACCAGCGCCAGATTGATCCCGACTTGCAGCAGGATCTTCCGGATCATCGCCGCCAGCACCGCGCCCTGTCCCTGCGGCTGAATGCTGCGCAGCCACTCTCCGTACAGTCCGAACACACGTGCCATGCGTGCAGGCACAATGGCGCCCAGCGTGTGGGACAGCGGGTCGGCAGCCCGGATGAGATAAGGGGTGAGGAGCGTCGTGATCGCGGAGACCGCCACGGCGACGGGGTAGAGAAAATCGCTGGTGACCCGCAGCGTCATCCCCAGCGCTGCGATGATGAAGGAGAATTCGCCGATCTGTGACAGCCCCATCCCCACACGCAGCGAGGTCTTGCCGTCGTTGCCGGCGATGAAAGCGCCAAGCCCGCAGGAAATCATCTTGCCCAGCACCACAGCGACCGTGATCACCGCGATGGGCCAGGCGTAATCGAGCAGAATCTTCGGATCAATCATCAAGCCGATCGCGACGAAGAAGATCGCGCTGAACATGTCACGGATGGGCTCGACCAGGTGCTCGATCTTCGCCAACTGCCTGGATTCGGCCATGATCGCGCCGATGAGAAATGCCCCAAGCACCATGCTGTACTCAAGTTTGACCACCAGCAGGCAAAACCCGAAGCACAACCCCAATACCGTGATCAGCAGCATCTCGTTGCTCTCGAACTTCGCGACATAGGCCAGCACTCGCGGCACGACGAGAATGCCGATGACCAGCGCCACGATCATGAACAGCGACAGCTTGCCGACCGTGGAAAACACTTCGCCGGAACTGACTGTGCCGCTCACGGCGATACCTGATAAGAGCGCGATGATGCCAATGCCGAGGATGTCTTCAACGATGAGCACGCCGAAGATCAACTGGGCGAAGCGCTGATTTTTCATCTTCAGGTCGTTAAGCGCTTTGACGATGATGGTGGTGGACGAGATCGCCAGAATGGCACCCAGGAACAGCGAGTCCATGGTGTTCCAGGCGAAGAACTGGCCGATTTCGTAACCAATCCAGATCATCAGCATGATTTCGAGAAACGCGGCAATGAACGCCGTCGCGCCCACCTTGAACAGCTTGCGCAGGCTGAATTCCAGGCCAAGGCAAAACATCAGGAAGATCACGCCGAGTTCGGCGAGGGTCTTGATGGTGTCTTCGTCGTGAATAAGGCCAAAAGGCGGGGTGTGCGGGCCGATGATGAAGCCGGCGACGATATAGCCGAGCACCACGGGTTGCTTGAGCCGGTGAAACACCACCGTTACGACGCCCGCCACGAGCATGAGCACCGCCAGGTCTTGAATGAAACTGATGGCATGCATGGGCGCTGCTCCTGCTGGCAATCGGTGAAATGCGCGTATCCGTCTGAAAGAGAGACGACTGCTGTACGAAAACTCGCCAACGAAGCCTGAATATTCTGACTGAGACGCAGGATTTACCCCATCCAAGGGCTTCCGCAGGTTAACACCGCACAAAAGCGTGGTAAGCCAGTGCAATATATGGAAACAGATGGGTGCAGGGCGTGACGGCGAGGCGGCCGTTGGCGTCCCGGTATCAATGGTTTTGTAGCCAATCTGCATTCGAGCACCTGAGCAAGGTGCGTTCTGACCCTTTTAGACCGTGAGCCCGCTATGGAACCCGGAAACGCCCAGCTGTCGATGACTGTATTGATGACCCCGGACATGGCCAACTTTTCTGGCAATGTGCACGGCGGGACGCTGCTGAAGTACCTCGACGAAGTGGCCTACGCATGTGCAAGCCGTTACGCAGGACGCTATGTGGTGACCCTGTCGGTGGATCAGGTGATTTTCCGTGAGCCGATTCACGTCGGCGAGCTGGTCACGTTCCTGGCATCGGTCAACTACACCGGCAATACGTCGATGGAAGTAGGCATCAAGGTGGTGACCGAAAACATCCGCGAGCGATCGGTTCGTCACACCAACAGCTGCTTCTTCACCATGGTGGCGGTGGATGACCAGCGCAAACCTGCCAGCGTGCCGCCACTAACGCCGGCCAACGGCGAAGACAAGCGCCGTTACGTGCAGGCACAACAACGCCGCCAGATCCGTCAGGAACTGGAGAAGCGTTACCGTGAAATCAAGGATGAGCCGGTTTAAGCCAGAGCCGGGTTCGGCTTACAGCCGGACCGCTTCGAACTTGACGCGCGGGTGAGCGATTCGGTCCTGCGCGCGTACCAGTTCCAGCTCGTAGCTGCCACAGGCCTGGGTTTCCAGGAGCACTTCATGCACCGCTGAGGCCGCGAATTCGAAGGCGCTGCGCAGATCGTCACCCAGCAGAATCCGTGACAGGAACAGCCCGGAAGTCAGGTCGCCCACGCCGACAGGCTGCCGAGGGAATGCCAGCAGCGGTCGGCGCAGGTGCCAGGTTTCGTGTTCGGTCACCAGCAGCATTTCAAAGCCGTCCGCGGGCTTTCCGGGATAGGCAAGGTGCTTGACGACCACCGCCTTCGGGCCTCGGGCCAGCAATGCGCGCGCCATGGCCACGCAGTCGAGCAACGATTCGGGTTTGCGGCCGGAGAAGCTGTCCAGCTCCAGCTGATTCGGGCAAAGAAAGTCAGCGACTGCAGCGGCTTCGTCCAGCAGGAAATCGCTCACTTCCTGCGGCACGATGCAGCCCTTTTCCGGGTGCCCCATCACCGGGTCACACAAATACAGCGCACGTGGATTGGCGCGTTTGATCTGCGCAACGGCGCTCAGAATCGCCCGTCCCTGCGCTGCGCTGCCCAGATAACCCGACAGCACCGCATCGCAATTGCCCAGCTCGCCTATCGCGGCAATCCCCTCGACCAACGCCGGAATCTGCTGCGGCGACAGGACTTCCCCTGCCCAGTGTCCATACTGAGTGTGGTTGGAGAACTGAACGGTATTCAACGGCCAGACATTGATGCCGATACGCTGCATAGGGAACACGGCTGCGCTGTTGCCGGCGTGACCAAACACGACATGCGACTGGATGGCGAGGAGATGGGGCGTACGTTTCATGGCAGGTTCCTGAGACCGGGAAGGCACAGTAGTGGCGATGCCGGACGAAGTGAAGCGAAATTAAACTTTCGGGCTATGGCTGTCTGTCACCCGACGCAGTTAAGCTGCAAGCCTTCTGTTGGAGTTCTTTTCCATGCTGACCCTGGGCAACATTTTCGTCCTCATGCTGCTGGCGACTGCCGGCGCCTGGCTGTGGCACGCCCATGGCCTGCGTGAACGGGCGCTCGAACGCGTCAAACAGCACTGCGCCAAACTCGATCTCGAGTTGCTTGACGGCAACGTGGCGCTGAAGCGACTCGCCTTCAAACGCGACAATGAAGGCCGCAAGCGCCTGGCGCGCGTGTATAACTTCGAGTTCACCGTCACCGGCGAGCATCGGCATCCCGGCACGATCACTATGTTCGGTGCCCACGCGGCGCAAATCGAGCTGGCGCCCTACCCGTTCGAGATCAAAGACCCGAAGCCGACCGCCGAAATCATTCAGCTGAGCCAGTGGCGTCAGGAGCACAATAAGTGGAAGCAGTGATCCGCTGTGGATAACTCGCTTTAGAGCAGACAGGCCGCCAGCGTTCTCTGCAAAGCGGCCTCGTCCTGAGGCCCGTCGAAGATCAGCTCAAGACGCGAGTCCCTGCGCCATTCACTTGACGACCAGTCCAACGCGCCTCCATTGAGCGCGTTGCCCGAGACCCATCCCCTTTCGCTGTGGATTACCAGCTTGGCGCGCAGCCAGCTCAAGGTTCGCAGCCAGGTTTGCACGTTCGCCGCATCAAATACCCGCTCAGGGTGCCAGCGCCAGCCGATGCTCCAGCCTTGCGCCTGTTGCTGGCTCAGGCAGACTGGCGCCATCGGTTCCGCCCACGCTGCATGAAGTTGCGCCAACGACCGCGGGATCGCCGAATTGTCGGAGCCCGCGTGAGCGCTGACGTCGATGCCGGGCAACGAGTCCAGCGACAATGCGCCGTGGTCAGCCCAGCGCAGCGGGCGATCAGGCAGCGCACCGGCAATCGCCTTTCGCGTGGACGGGTCCAGTCCTTCAGATTTGTTCAGCACCAACAGGCCCGCCTGCGCCAGGGCGTCTCGCTGGGTGTCAGGCAGCTCGTTACCTCGGGCGAGTGCCTGGGCGTCGAGCACCATGACACTGGGCTGAATCGACAGCACTCCGGTCCAGGGCGCTTCGTTTAGTTGCTTGATCAACTGAGCCGGATGCCCCAGCCCGGAGGGCTCTATGAGCAAACGGTCCGGTCTGGCCTTGCGTATCAGCCGGCCGAGGCCAATCTGAAAAGGCGCGCCATTGACGCAGCACAGGCAACCGCCAGCCACTTCGCCAAGTGCGATACCATCGTCGCCGGTCGTCAGCAGCGCAGCATCCAGGCCTATCTGGCCGAACTCATTGATCAGCACAGCCCAGCGCTCGTGCGCAGGTTTCTGCTTGAGAAGATGCCTGATCAGGCTCGTCTTGCCGGCACCTAACGGGCCTGCAATGACATGAGTGGGGATGTTCTGCAGCATGTCGGCCATTCTTGAGATCGCTCCTGAAATGAGCGCTGACGGAGGTAATTGATGCGAGCAATGTGGCTGCCCATGGGGCTGGCGTGGGCGCTGTCGGCGATGACGTCGACGCAGGTCTGGGCCGAGTCGTGCGTCGTGCACAGCCAAGGCGAGCGAGTGGACGTCAAAGTCTGTCAGGAAAATCTGAACATCCCGCCAGACCTGTTCCATGACGGTTTCTGCAAACCTCAGCTCAAGGATCAGAAAACAGAGGTTACGTACTCGGACCAATGCCCTGTCGGGTCATTTGGCCAGTGCAGCAACGCGCAGGTGGCCAATATGCCTTATCGGCAGAACATTCACTATTACGGCGTGGCCAGCGACGCAGCGTTTCTCAAACCGTTCTGCGAGCAGCAGAGCAAAGGCATCTGGAAAACGCAGTAAGACCAAGGAGCTTCACGCCGCATCACCGTACCAGTCGCCAAACGGATCAGGCATTGAGCGCCAATCTGCAACGCCGGCCGCCATCTCGGCGTCCGTCAGCAGACATTCATCCAACTCGGTAGCCAGCCGGCCGAAGTCGATGTTCTGCCCGATGAACACCAGTTCCTGACGGCAATCGCCGGTCTCCGACTCCCAGCTGCGCATGATCACCTGCGTGCTTTCGTCGTCCTGCGGCCACTGCGCCTTGGGCACGAAGCGCCACCAACGACCGGCGAAACCATGACGCATCAAGCCGCCGGCCTGGGACCAACTGCCCGCGTCCTCGTGCTTGTTGGCAAGCCAGAAAAAACCCTTCGAGCGCAGCAGCCGCCCGTTTTCCCACGGTGCATTCAGGAAATCGAAAAAGCGTTGGGGGTGAAAAGGCCGACGCGCCCGATAGGCCGTGGACGCAATGCCATAGTCTTCGGTCTCCGGCGTGTGCTCGCCGCGCAACTCCTTGAGCCAGCCCGGCGCCTGAGCCGCGCGTTCGAAGTCGAAACGACCGGTGTCGAGGATCTTGCCGAGGGGTACCGCGCCCATGACCATCGGCAGAATCTCTGCCTGGCTGTTAAGCCGCCGCAAAATCGCCATCAGTTCCCGCCGATCAGTTGAGCTGATCAGGTCGATCTTACTGATCAGTATCACGTCGGCGAACTCGACCTGCTCAATCAGCAGATCAGTGATCGCCCGCTCGTCTTCTTCGCCCAGGGTCTCGCCGCGTGAAGCCAGGCTCTCTGCGGCGTTGAAGTCCTGCAGAAAATTCAGGCCATCGACCACCGTCACCATGGTGTCGAGTCGGGCAACATCGGCCAGGCTCCGGCCCTGTTCATCGCGAAAGGTAAACGTCTCGGCCACGGGAAGCGGTTCGGAAATGCCCGTGGACTCGATCAGCAGATAGTCAAAACGGCCCTCATGGGCCAGCCGACTTACCTCTTCCAGCAAGTCTTCACGCAGGGTGCAGCAAATGCAGCCGTTGCTCATCTCCACCAGTTTTTCTTCCGCCCGATTGAGGCTGACGTCCCGCTGAACTTCGCTCCCGTCGATGTTGATCTCGCTCATGTCGTTGACGATCACGGCGACGCGCAGTTTGTCGCGATTGCGCAGAATGTGGTTCAGCAGCGTGCTTTTGCCAGCGCCAAGAAAGCCGGAGAGGACGGTAACGGGAAGGCGGTTCATGAAGGTTTCACCAGAGTGCGGATGTGTTCGTTTTTTACGTTATAGTATAACGATACATAGGCGCTAATCTTTTTTTAAGGCAGCTTCATGACTCGGTGGTTTTGGTTATTGGCAGGCTACTCGCTGTTGCTGAACACGCAAGCGTTCGCCCTGCCGCCCTCGCCCAGGCTGGACAAGGCGTTGTGCACGCGCACTGCGACGCTGTTGGCCTGCATCGATGCCGACGACAACACGTACAGCGTGGTGCTGGCAGGGAAAACCATGTTTGTGCGCGGCTTCGAAAGTGTGGGCAAGCGCCGCTGGGCGCAGACCAACAGCCGATACGGTTCGCTGACCTTCTTCACCGGGCTGGCATCGGACGGCGAGACCTGGGTGGGGTACACCCGGAAGGTGGGCTGGACGACGATCAGTCGGGTGTCGAGTTCGAGCGGGAGCCGGACCAAAATCACCTGCGACCGAGTGATGGGTTGTCGGTGAGCCGCGCGGCTTGCCCGTCTCCGTAGACAAGCACTCTGCTCTCCGCGGGGCTCGGCATCGTGATCCTCAGACCATTGCCTCATTCGCCTTTTGCTCTTGCCGCCACGCCACGTACGATCCTGCCGGCGGATTGCGCTCGAAGTAGCGCTTCATACCATCAAACAAACCATCGGCCACGGCCTGCTGATGGCGCGCGGTAACAAGACGCTGACTGTCACGGCTGTTGGAGATAAAGCCGGTCTCGACCAGAATCGACGGCACATCCGGTGATTTCAGCACTGCAAACCCGGCCTGTTCCACGCGCTTCTGGTGCAGCGTCGTGATCCCTTCCAGGCTACCCAGTACGGTGTGACCCAAATCCAGACTTGCGGCGATCGTGGCGTTCATCGACATGTCGAGAATCACGCCGGCCAGCATCGGGTCCTTGTCTTTCAGATTCAGCAGGCTGGTCGCACCGATCAGGTCGGCACCGTTTTCACGCTGGGCCATGAACCGCGCTGTCGCCGATGTCGCGCCGTTCTCCGACAAGGCAAACACAGACGCGCCGGAGGCCGTCAACCGAGGGGCGGCGTCGGCGTGGACCGAGATGAACATGTCAGCGTTGTACTTGCGCGCAACGTCTACGCGCTTGCGCAGCGGAACGAAAAAGTCGTCGTTGCGGACCAAGCGCACATCAAAGCCCTTTTCGCGCTTCAAACGCTTGGCAAGCAACTGAGCGATGGACAGCACGACGTCTTTCTCGCGCTCACCCTTCGAGCCGACAGCGCCAGGGTCTTTGCCACCGTGGCCTGCATCGACGACCACCATGATGTCGCGCTTGGAACGGTCTCTTCCCGTGGACTGGGCGGGCGGCTCTTTTGCCAACGGTGCGGCTGCGGCCAGCTGCACCGGTGGACGGGAAAGCACGTCATGCCCCAGATCCAGAACCAGCCGGTTACCCTGGGCACCCTCTGGGCTCAGCAGAAAGCTGTTGATCTGCACGGGGGATGTCAGATCAAGAACGATGCGCGTATCGCTCTGACCGAAATGGCCGGAACGAATGGACTTGATCGGCGTGTTTTCCAGCGCCAGCTGACTGAAGTTGCCCTCCAGGCGCGCGCCGCTGACATCAATGATGATCCGCTCAGGCGCGCTGAGCGTGAAGGTTTTGTACTGCACCGGGCCGCTGAGGTCGAACACGAGACGCAGCTTGCTATCCGAACGCCACAGACGAGCGTTTCGGATCTGCGTAGCGTTGACTGAAAATGGAAGCGCAAAGGCGGCGCTGGCCAAAAGCATGTTGAGCAGCATTTGACGTCGGTGCATGGCACGTTCCGAAGGCGAAGAGCATCCCGGCTCAGAGATAGAGGGTGATAGTTACAATATAACAGCCGGAATATCTGATGAAGATGAAGCTTTTTATAAGGTAGGCGGTATTTTTAACGAGCCTGTTCAACCCCTAAGGTGGAAAAGCTCATGTGAAACAATAAGATGTTCCACGTGGAACACGGCCTTCTATCTGAACAGACAAAAACGCCCTGACAAGTCAGGGCGCTTGATAATCAGGGCGAATCAGGTTCTCGGTTTTACAGTGCCACACTGCTGACCCAGCCAAACAGCGCGCGTGTCCATGCTGCCGTTCTGCTGCTGGCCCGTGGCATTGAAGGAGCCGATGACATGGGTATTGAACTCACGGTCACTGAGGAACTGTGCGGTGCCAGTGCCTTGAGCGCGAGGGCAACTGAACTTGAATTTCCAGGTAGCACCGGTACGTTCAGTGATCTGCTGGGTGCAGCCCGACTTCGGATCGGTCAGCGGGATCTGCTCATTTTTGACCTGCTCTTGGGTCAGGCAAATACGCACGCCCTTCCCGCCAAGGGTAACGCCTTGTTTTTCCAGCATTTGCTCCATGGCCGCGCGCTGCTGCGGCGCCATCATTTGCAATTGCGAAAGCATCACTTGCAAGTCCGGCATTTGCTGGCCGTCCACCTGCATGTTGCTTGAGCTCAGCTCCCACAGTCCCGGCTGCAGCACCTGCGCCTGGGCGAAGGGCGCAGTCAGACAAACCATCAACGCCAGTACGCGCTTTTTCATGAATCGGGTTTCCTTTTTTACTCTTGGGCATCTTGATGCGGCCTGCACGCAAGCCACTGAACGATGACGGTTAGACGGCAGATCGAGTGGCCAGTTGCACCCGCAATAAAATAGCGACAATCCCGGTGCGGTGTGGTCTGTTAGACACCAATAAGCTTCTAGCACAAGGTTGCGCATGGATTACCACAGCCCGTATTTCTTTGGCTATTTGCTGGGTTTCACTCACCTGCTGGGCATTGTCGCAGCAATCCACGCCTTACTTACTGTACGTACTGCTCAGGGCTCGATTGCCTGGGCGATGCCCCTCATCTTCATCCCTTATGTGGCGCTCCTCCCGTATCTGGTTTTCGGGAGGAGTACGTTCGATGCCTACATCAAGGCGCGACGTCAGGCGAACACCGAGATGCGCACAGCGATCGCCGACTTCAACTGGAAGCCATGGATTGAAGAGGCGGTAGCAGCGCGGCGCTCGGATGCATATCGATCCCTGCGCGCCATGCCGAAGCTGGGCCGTATGCCGTGCCTGGCGAACAACGAAGTGAAGCTGTTGATCAACGGGGATGAAACGTTTGGCGCGATCTTCGAAGCCATAAAAAGCGCCAAAGAAGTGGTGTTCGTGCAGTTCTTCATCATCCACGACGACGACCTGGGCCGCCGCCTGCAAGGGCTGTTGCTGGAGAAAGCTGCCGAGGGCGTCGCTATTCATGTGCTTTACGACCGCATCGGCAGCCACGCGCTGCCAGCGCGTTATATCGAAACGCTGCGTGCCGGTGGTGTGCAGATCAAAGCCTTCGCCACCCGAGGCGGCTGGCTGACGCGTTTCCAGATCAACTTCCGCAACCATCGCAAGATCGTGGTAATTGACGGCGTCAAAGGCTTCGTCGGCGGGCACAACGTGGGCGATGAATACCTGGGCCTGAAGCCGCCGCTGGCGCCGTGGCGCGATACCCACGTTAGTGTGGTCGGACCTGTCGTGGCGTGTCTGCAGGAATCGTTCGCCGAGGACTGGTTCTGGGCGACTCGAGAAATCCCGCCGCTGATCCTGCCAGACAGTTACCCCGAAGACGGCGTGCTGTGCCAGTTACTCGCCAGCGGCCCAGCCGATGCGCAGGAAACCTGCTCGCTGTTCTTCGTCGAAGCCATTCACGCGGCTAGCGAGCGAGTGTGGATCACGACACCGTATTTCATTCCCGATGAAGCAGTGTCGGCGGCGCTGAGGCTGGCAGTACTGCGCGGCGTGGATGTGCGCCTGCTGCTGCCGTCGCGTCCTGACCACTACACGGTGTATGCAGCCTCCAGCTTGTTTGCGTTTGAAGCAGTCCGCGCAGGCGTTCGCATCTTTCGCTACAAACCTGGCTTCCTGCACCAGAAGGTGGTGCTGGTGGATAACGCGATCTCGGCGATCGGCAGCGCCAACCTGGACAACCGATCGTTCCGGCTCAACTTCGAACTCATGCTGCTGACCGTGGATGAGGACTTCGCGCGTGAGGTGGAAACCATGTTGATCGACGACTTCGCCCTCTCCCACGAAATCTCAGGCGAAGAGAGCAAAGAGACCCACCATTTGCAGCAGCTGGGAATGCGGGTCGCCAGATTGATTTCGCCCATCCTTTGATTGCGCACTCAGGGCCTGTGGAAGTGAGCTGACTGCCACAGGCTTCAGCCAATCACCTGTACACATCATCCCGCGTCATCGGCAAATTATGGCCGCCGTCCGCACGCGGTTTCACCGCCAGGATCTGGTGCAGGTTGATCCAGCCCTTGGAAAACGCGTAGGCACAGCCAGCCAGATACAATCGAAAGATCCTCAGCGCCTGCTGCGGCACCATCGCCGCGGCGATGTCGAGTTTCTCTTCCAGACGAGCGCTCCAATGCTCGAGGGTCTTGGCGTAGTGCAGGCGCAGACTTTCCACATCGACCACTTCCAGACCGGCCTCGCTGATAAATGCGGAGATCATCGACAGGTGCGGCAGCTCACCGTGGGGAAACACATACCGATCAATAAAGTCACCCGCGCCGCGCCCGACAGGCCGCCCATCGGTGTGCTTGGCGGTGATGCCGTGGTTCATGACCAGACCGCCCTCCTTCACCGCATCGAACAGGCATTTCGCGTAGAGCTCGAGATTGGCGTGGCCGACATGCTCGAACATGCCGACGCTGACGACCTTGTCGAAACGGCCGTCCTTGGGCAAATCCCGGTAGTCGAGCAGCTGCAATTCGACACGGTCCTGCAGACCGTCCGCGCGTACTCGCTCCCGGGCCAGCGCCAGTTGCTCGCGGCTTAACGTGATGCCGAACACCTTGACGCCGTACTCACTGGCGGCAAAGCGGGACAGCCCTCCCCAGCCACAGCCGACGTCGAGCAGGTACTCACCCGGTTTGAGACGCAGCTTGCGGCACAGATGATGAAACTTGTCCTGTTGCGCCTGATCGAGCGTCTCGTTGCCGGTCTTGAAGTACGCGCAGGAGTAGACCATCTCCCGGTCCAGCCACAGCCGGTAGAAGTCATTGGAGAGGTCGTAGTGGTAGGAAATCGACGCGGCGTCGGTGGCCTTGTCGTGCTCGGTGCGCACAGGGACATTGTCGTCGTCCTCATCCACCAGCGCTTTGGTCAGCTCGTCACACACCCGGACCACTTCGCTGATCGAGCCTTCCAGCTCAAGCCGGCCCTCAACGAAGGCGCTGCCAAGAAGGCCCAGACTTGGGTGGGTGAAATCGGAAACGAGGGATGGGTCCTTGACCACGATCGTGACGCGGGGATCACTGCCCAAATCGAGTTCGTTGCCGTCCCAGAGCTTGAGACGCAGCGGCAGATGAAGGTTCTGTAACGCCGGTGGAAGTTGCGCGAGCATATGAAATCCCCCTGATCCAGCTACACGGAAAAGGGTAGTCCATAACCGACTCCAGATCAGGAGCCGTCAGGCGATCGGCTTGTTTTAACGACAACGAATCTACAACGGGTACAACCCTGTGCCCCGGAATTCGAGCCAATGTGACGCCTGCAAATGGAGCACCCCGAACAAGACTGAAGTTAATTTGTAACAGAGTTCTTCAAAGCTCAAGCGAATTTTAATACTTAGTGGAGCCCCTCTAACCCGGCGCTTTCGGCTTAGGCGCCGGGGAATGGGGCTTAGGAGGGATTGTGAAACTTCGCGATGGGCTCGTGAAAACGCAGCAATCGACCAGCATTGCCCAGCACCAGCAGCGTGCTGAGGTTATGCAAGACCGCGGCAATCATGGCGCCGGCCGCACCCAGCACGCCGAAAGCCGCCATGGCGACAATGGCAAGCGTCCAGCCGAGTCCGATGATTACGTTCACCTGTAGGGTGTGGCGGCACTGACGGCTCAGGCGCACACAGGTGCCCAGACGGCGCAGGTCACTGCCGATCAACACGATGTCGGCGGAGGCCAACGCGATGTCCGCCCCGCCCGCCCCCATCGCAACGCCGACCACGCCGGCCTTCAGCGCCAAGGAGTCGTTGATGCCATCGCCGACGACCATCGGACGAAAGCCTTTTTTGATTTCGCTCATGACCCGATTGAGCTTGTCCTCGGGCAACGCCTGAGCGTGGATATCGCTGATGCCGACCTCGTGGCCCAGGCTGTCGGCGACACTCTGGCGATCCCCGGTCAGCAGTAACTGCCGGCCCAGGCCCAGCTCGCGCAGCTCACTCAGCGCCTGCCGGGCCTCGGGCTTGAGGCTGTCGGCCAGCAGCAGCCAGGCCAGAAAGTGCCCATTTACCGCGAGCCCGGCAATCGGGCCATCGTGATCGGGAACCGGCGACGTCGCAATGCCCAGCTGGGCGAACAGCTCAGGCCGCCCTAACGCCGCTTCACCCCGGGCTGTCTGTGCGACGACGCCCAGCCCCTGGCGTTCACGAATGTCGTCCAGAGGGAGCAGATGATCCTTGTCCACCAACGTCGCCAGCGCGCGACTGACCGGATGACTGCTCGCCGAACCCAGGCTTGCCGCCAGCTCGATAACGTCGTCGCCCGCGCCCTCCTCGGCCTGGACCGATTGCAGACGCAAACTGCCGTAGGTCAGCGTGCCGGTCTTGTCGACGACCAGCGAAGTCAGGTCGGCCAGTTCTTCAAGAAAAGCCGAACTGCGGATCAGGATGCCGTGGCGCGCGGCGACGGCAATACCGGCGATGGCTGTCGCCGGCGCTGACAGCACCAGCGCGCAGGGACAGGCGGCGACCAACACCGCCAGCATGGCCTGCGCGTTGTTGGTGATGAACCACGTCACGGCGGCGATCAGCAGCACCAGCACCATGTAGCTGCCGGCGTACTTTTCCAACAGCCGAGTGATGGGCGGTTTGGAGCGTTCGGCGCTTTGCATAAGCGCGATGACCTTGCCCAAGGTCGACTCGTTGCCAATACGCGTCACTTCAATACGCAGCAGGCCGTCGAGGTTGATCGCGCCACCAAACACTTCCATGCCCGCGCGCGCTTCAATCGGGACCGACTCACCGGTGATGGGAGCGGTGTCGAGGCTGGCCTGGCCGGAAATCACCAGGCCATCAGCCGGGACACGGTCGCCAGCGCGCACCTCCACGCGGTCACCCGCCACCAGCGTGCCGTTGTCGACTTCGCGGATGGCGCCATCCTTGTCGATCAACCGCGCATGGCTGCGGGTCAGACGGCCCAGTGCCTGAATGGCTTCCTGGGAGCCAATGACGCTGCGCTCCTCCAGCACATGACCGAAGATCATGATGATGGGCAGCAACGCGGCGGTCATCAGATCGCCCGTGGCCCAGGCGCCCAGCATGGCCAGTGCGATCAGTTGATCGGTAATGCCGTGCAGGCTGGGGTACCGCAGGCTGTGCCAGCCGGCGCTGACCACCGGGATCGCGACCAACAGCGAGGCGGCGCCCAACAGCAATTGGCTGACGCCAACTTGCTCGGGCGAGAAGAATCGCCAGACCAGCCCCAACGCAAGCAAGCCCAGGGCAAGCATCGCCAGGGTCAACTGACGGGCTGCGCTGCGCTGTTCGCGGCCGGTGAGCATGCTGCCGGGCGCGACTGGCGCGGTATGCGTGTGAGAAGAGTCGTGGGAATGGTTATGCACGGCTTCGCCACTCATTTGTCAGCTCCCTGGATGATCAGGCGGGAATCGTCGCGGGGGTCGACCGTAGTCACTGAGCCCGCCTGTTTCAGGATGACAGGCACCCGCTCGCGGTAGATCCGCTGCAGCAATCCGGGATCGCTCTTGTTCTGGATCGACACCGCCAGGCTCGTCACCGCAGCGGTGTCGGTCTGCGCCTTGGCCAGCCGTTCGGACGCTTGGGCATGGGCGACCTGCAACGTGCGGTCAGCCTGCTGATTGGCGGTCTGGTTGAGTTTCTCTGCATCCGTGCGCGCGTTCGCCACCGCCTGATCGGCTTGCTGACTCGCAGTAAGCACCGCGTTGAACGCATTCACCGCAGCCGCTGGCAGACTGGACTGCACGTCGACCCGCACGACTTCAACGCCCAGGCCGACGCCGGTGGCAGCCAGCTCACCAAGCCGCGTGTTGATGCCCTGCACCAGATCGCCACGCAGACGTTCGGGACGCTCGGCAGACTGGCTGTCGGAGCCCACCAGTTCGGGACGCGCCACCAGAATGGTGTCCAGGTCCCGCGCCGCCGTGAGGCTGACGGCGCTCCGATTGACCAGACGATCCAGTGCCGGCAGCACGTGCTCGCCCTGGAGCACGAACGTTCGTGGGTCGGTCACTTTGTAGTACGCCGTCACGTCGAGTTGTACGACACCGGCGTCGCCCGTGAGCAGATAGCCCGAGCCTGCCAGCGCGTCGCTCATCGGCGTCGCAAAACTGGTGATCTTGTCGGCTGCCAACGCAGTGGGTGAACGCAACAGCGTTTCGACATGGCGCTCTATCACGCGGTCAGCAGAAGGCAACAGCACCACCTGCTCGAACGGTTGCGGCCAGGCCAGCAATAAGCCGGCGTTCTGCACGCGGTCCAGCTCGCCAAAGCGAAACACCACGGCGCGGTTTTGTGGATCGATTTCCCGCACATTGGAGACAGCCCAGCCGAGCGCCGCCAGCAGGGTCACGACATACAGCCCCAGAAACGCCAGCCGGCTGGCCTGCAACCACGGGCTGTTCACCACCGGTCGCTCGATGTGCGCCGCGTCTTGCTCATTCATGGCTGCGTTCCAGCCTTGCCATCCAGGGTCGGCGGGCCGTCTACGAGCACACGGAAGGGCGCGGCATCGGTACGCAGAATCAGTTTGGTGCTCGGCCCCACCACGGTGCCCAGGGTGTCCAGCGAGCGCAACAAGTTGTACAGCTGCGGCGAACCGGCATAGGCGCGGCCGTAGATCTGCGCCGCCTCGACGCGGGATTGCGCTTCGATGTCAGCGGCTTTCACGGTTGCGTCGGCCTCGACAATCCGCGCGTCGCGTTCGGCGGCAGAGCGGATCTGCGCCGCCTCGCGCTTGCCGATGGCGGTGCGCTCGGTGGCAATGGTTTCGCGCTCGGCGCGCATGCGGTCGACCGTCGCGTTGAGGGTCACGGAGGGCAGCGTCAGACGTTCGACCCCCACTTGCAGGACGCGGACGCCATAGGTGGTCAGCAGTTGCTTGTCGATCTGCTGACGCAGCTGGTTTTCGAAATCGGCGATGCGCACCTGATTGGCGTCAGTGTTGATCAGGCTCGACAGATCGAAGCTTGCGGCAGTGGTTTCCAGTGCCGAGCCGACAAAGGTGCGGATCTGCCGCGCAGCTTCGTCCGGCTGGTTTTGCACGGCGCGCATGAAGCGCTTCACGTTGTCCGGATCGCCCTGCACCTGCCAGGCCACGTACGCCTGAACAATGATGCGCAGGCCGTCACGGGTACCGACGTCCTGCAAGCCGCTTGAGGTGGTGCGCAGACGCAGATCAACGGGGATTGCTGCTTCGAATGGCGCCGGCCAGCGCCAGCTCAGGCCGGGATCGAGTAGCACCCGGGCAGGGTTACCGAAGCGCGTGATGACTGTCGCCTCGCCGGAGCGCACCTGCACCAGACTCGCCGCCGCGACCGCGAAGGCAATCAGCACCGCAGCCAGTGCAGCACGACGCCATGGAAAAACGGCCGGGCCAGAGGCTTCGCCATGGTGATGGCCGTGATGGTGGCCGCCATGGCCGTGCTCGCTGTGGTCGTGACCGGAATGATCGTGGGAATGAAACAGACTCAAGAGACGACTCCTTATTCAGCCGAGGGCTGTTCAGCTGACGGGGTCGACGCTGCGGGGTCGACCGGGAGGGTAAAGGAACGCAGATCGATGGTCGGCGCGCTGGTGCCGCCGAGCCGATGATCCAGCACCAGCAACTGGGCGTGGGTCAGCCCTTGGGTCAGCTGACTGAAATACTGCTCCAGCAGAAACGCCTGGCCCGCTTTGGCGTAGCCCTGTTGTTCGGCGCTGAAACGCAAATCCGCACCTTGCGCAGTGGCCATCACTTCCCGCGAGGTGGCCGCTGCCTGATCGAGAGCCACGCTGGCGTGTAACTGCGCCACATTGGCCTGATCAGCCGCCGCGCCACGCTCCCGGGCAATCAGTGCCTGGGCGCTGATCTGTGCGGCCTGGACAGCGTGATAGGCGTTCGCCGCCCCTGCGGGCGGATGAATTGACTCGACCACGGTCGCGAGGATTTCTACGCCGCTGTCGAGTTTTTTCAGATCGCGCTGTACGGCGTCGCCGATGTCAGCCGCCAGATCATCGCGCTGCTCACCCAGCAATTCATCGAGTGTGCGCGAGGCGAAGTCGTGCACCAGCACCCGGCTGGCGGTGCTGCGAATAAGACTGGGGATGTCGGCGCTGTTGTACGTCGCGGCCAGTGCGGCTTCGTCCGTCAAACCGATGCGATACACAAAGCGCACGTCCATGTTGACGATCTGGAAGCTCTGCTTATTACCGGAGCCGCTGGCAATCACCTGCGATTTGTCATTGATGTGCGTGGCGTCCCACAGACGGTTGGCGATAGCGGGCGGCGGGCCTTCGGCAGGGTCAAGGGTCTGCTCGACACTCGCTCCTTCCGAGACGCTGGTCGCCAGTTCGTGGACCACACCATTTTCCACCGCCAGTACCGTCCCAAAGGGCCAAGGCAAGCCGGCGTGCAGACCCGGCTCGAGGACTTCAACCGGTTTGCCAAACCGTTCGTAAATGCCACGGCCCTGCATGGGGATTTCGTGAACACCGCTTAGCAACCAGCCCAAGCCGACGATGACTGCCAGCACCGGCAGAAAGGCGCGGCGCATGTAGGTAAACGCCCAGATCTGACGCAGGTCGATGCCGAAGCGGTTATGCAGCTCATTTCGCAGCGCCAACAGCGGACGCGGCGGCCAGCGCAGCAGACCAGCGACGAAGCTGCTGGCGATCAGGCGCGGTTCAAGGCGTTCGTTGTCCGGGCTGAAGACCGACAAGAATGCGCGGATGAGTAACTCGACAGCGACAAGCCCAGGCAACAGCCCAATCAACACCGCGAGCCGGGCGGGCCACAGACGATCAACGGAGGAAAAAAACAGGCAGAACGCCGTGACCAGTAGCGTACCGATGGCGACCTTGGTGATCTGCGCCAGCTGCTCGGCTTCAGGCCAACTGGCCTCGGACTCATTGCTGAATTGCCGCTCCAGCACCAGCAGCGCAAAGCCGATCAACAGCAGCAGGCCGCCGACCATGTTGCCGACCACGCTGACATTGCTGCCCGACAGCGCAAGGTTCCAGATCAGGCCGATGCTGATCAGCGACAGCAACGCCCAGCCTGCGAGCCAGAACACTGGCAATCCTACCTGGCCGACCATTGAGGTGCCGGCACCGCTGATGCGTCCGAGCACGCGGTCGTACCAGCCCCGCTGTTCGTCGTGAAGCAGCGCTTCTTCGTCTGCTCGAATTGACTCAGGTGGTGCGATGACGCCCGCGCGCCACTGGCTGACTACGTGCGCCGACTGCAATGCCGCCGCCAGCACAAGCAGGCTGGCGGCGCTGTTGGTCAGCACCGCCGTCCACAGCGAGTCGGGAGAAAAAAGGTCAACGAAAAGCGACACCACCAGGCCGATAACGCCCATCGCTCCTGTCAGGTACGTCAGCCGTGAAAGACGTCTCGATTGAACAGCCGCCTGCTGAAATCGCGGCAGGCTCGCCGGTGCAACGCCCTCATCATCCAGATCAACCCGCATTGCAGCTCCAAAGCCCGTTTAACGCTGTAATCATCACCCTTCCCGCCCGCCCATTGGCGTTGCGAGACACTGCTTCAAGCCACGCTGACACAGGGCGTTACGATATAACAGAAATCGTGAAATTTTCGTCTGATTATTCATTCGCGCAGCACTGGATGCGGGGTCAGACAGGCAGCAGACAGGTAGACATCGCCTGCCGTGGTATGGGCTGAAACCACCGACCATTTGGACGGCGCCTTCCTGGGTGAAGTCCGTTCTGCGAACCCGGGCTCCATGAGACCGGCTTTAGCCGGAATAGGCACGTTGAAGCCCTGAAGTGTGCGGCCAAAATTGGCCTCCCGAGCAACACGTTGAAGCAAGATCGGTTGTGCCCTGAAACGATTTTTTTCCCTTTGCGCGAACAAGATGCCGAGATTGTTATCTGTTTGTTGGTAATTTGCGTTCAGCAAGGATTGGGAAAGCGCACTTTTTTGTGCAGGAAGGCACAGCATCTTCAGAGGCTTCACCATATGAATCGCAGGAATCTCTTGAAAGCGTCCATGGCGCTGGCAGCCTATAGCGCGCTGCCCGCCTCAGGTCTTTACGCGGCACGCGCGCTGGCTGCGGCGGCCGATGGCGACATCGAACACTTCGACTTCAAGTCCTTGCAGGACAACGCCAAACAGATGGCCGGCAAGCCTTACGTCAGCACCAAGCAGAACCTGCCGCCTACCCTGGCGAACATGACGCCTCAGCAGTTCAACGCGATCAAGTACGACGCCGGTCACTCACTGTGGAACGACGTGAAGGGCCAGCTGGACGTGCATTTCTTCCACGTCGGCGCAGGATTCAAAACGCCGGTGCGCATGTACAGCGTCGACCCGGCGACCCAACAGGCGCGCGAGGTGCATTTCCGCCCTGAGCTGTTCAACTATGAAGCCAGTCGCATCGACCAGAGTCAGCTCAAGGGCGACCTGGGCTTTGCCGGATTCAAGCTGTTCAAAGCTCCCGAGATCGCCATCAACGACATTCTGTCGTTCCTCGGCGCCAGCTATTTCCGCGCCATCGACAGCAACAAGCAATACGGGCTTTCCGCCCGGGGTCTGGCGATCGACACCTACGCCCATAGCCCAGAGGAATTCCCTGACTTCACGCAATTCTGGTTCGAAAAGCCAACCAAAGACGCCACGCGCTTTGTGGTCTATGCGTTGCTGGACTCCCCCAGCGCAACCGGTGCGTACCGCTTTGACATCGACTGCCAGGCTGACCGCGTGGTGATGGACATTGACGCGCACATCAATGCGCGGGCCGACATCGAGCAGTTGGGCATTGCGACCATGACCAGCATGTTCAGCTGCGGCACCCATGAACGTCGCATGTGCGACACCCTTCATCCGGAAATCCACGACTCCGACCGGCTGGCCATGTGGCGCGGCAACGGCGAATGGATCTGCCGTCCGCTCAACAACCCGGCCAAGATCCAGTTCAACGCCTTCGCCGACAAGGACCCGAAAGGCTTTGGCCTGGTGCAGACCGACCACGACTTCAAGACCTACCAGGACACCGTGGACTGGTACCACCGCAGGCCGAGCCTGTGGGTCGAGCCGACGACGGCATGGGGCGAGGGCTCAATCGATCTGCTGGAACTCCCGACCACGGGCGAAACCCTGGATAACATCGTTGCGTTCTGGAACCCGAAAGTGCCAGTCAAGGCCGGCATGTCGATGAACTACGGCTATAAGCTTTACTGGAGCCCGCTGCCCCCGGTCAGCACGCCGCTGGCGCAAGTGCACGCGACGCGTTCAGGCATGGGCGGTTTCATCGAAGGCTGGGCACCGGGCGAGCACTACCCTGAAGTCTGGGCGCGGCGTTTTGCCGTGGACTTCAACGGCGGCGGGCTGGACCGGTTGCCGGAAGGCTCGGGCATCGAGCCGGTGGTCACCGTGTCCCACGGCAAAGTGCAGGATTTCAATGTGCTGGTGCTGCCGGACATCAAGGGGTTCCGCGTGACGTTCGATTGGTACCCGACCAGCGACTCCGTGGAGCCGGTAGAAATGCGCATGTTCATCAAAACCGGCGATCGCACGCTGAGTGAGACCTGGCTGTACCAGTACTTTCCGCCCGCACCGGACAAGCGCCGCTACACCTGAGCTTGATCAGCTGACAGCGTTGCGGGATTCAAGCTCGCTCGCGGGATGGCGTATTCGCCGCTGATTATTCAGCGGCGAATACGCTGCACTTGTAACGAAAATGAGCCATAGAAAGTCGCCAGGCAACCCGGATTTCTCCTCTTTTTACCAGCGTCAATTTTCTATCCGCTATTAAAATCAAAGACTTATGAATTGCGATATTTAGCCATCACTAAATATGTCCGTAAATTTGACTAATTGATTGACAGCCCTGCCATCTGCGGCTGATATACCCCTGTCGCGCCGCTCGCGAGGGGACCGAAACGCCCTTCTCCTCCCTCGCCGTGACCAACCTGAATCATCGCAATTGCACGCCATCTGCGGCCATCGCCGCTCGGGTGGCCGGTAGCTTTTTCTGCATGGCAGTCTGCGCGCGTTAACACTTATCACACGTACAAATGCTCCCGAGGGGCTGCACATGATGTCGACTTCCCCCGTTTACGTTGAAAAACCTTCTTCGCTTTCATTCAATAAATCCACCGCAATCGCGCTGGTTGCGATCAGCCTGATGCTGGTCGAGACCTTCAACGGGGCGCTGCGTTTCTATCTGGATCAGGCAGGGATTTCCGTATTGCTCTACGCACCGAAGATCGCGTGTCTGCTGTTCTTCGCACTTGAACTGCGCAGTTTCAGGGCCGGGCCGGGCGTCTGGCTGAGCCTGCTGGTGCTGTTGCTGTCGGCAGGATGGGCAGCGCTGAATGGCGCCCAGGCCGGGAATTTCGCATTCGCGTTGTACGGGATCAGTCCGCTGCTTTTCGGGATTGCCTGCGGCGACCAGATCATTCGCCACAAGCGCCTGTTCATGTGGGCGATTGCCTTCTGCCTGCTGGCTTCGCTGGGCGGTATCGCCCTCGACCGGTATGTCAGCCTGCCTTGGAAGGGCTACAGCTATACCGTCGGCGGTACCGAGCTGAGCGCCAACACGGCATGGACCTCCGAAGACATGGACCGCCCGGCGGGTTTTGCGCGAATTTCCAGCTCACTGGCCATTATCATCTCGGTTCTCAGCCTGTACCTGATGGCGACTCTGCGCTCGAAATTGCTGGGTTTGACGGTCTGCGTGATCGGCTTCGCCGGGGTGATATTGACCACCAGTAAAGCGCCTGCACTGGCGTTCATCGGCGGAACCGGTCTGCTCTTGATGATGCGGTTTCGCTGGACGGCCCGGGCGACCATCCTTGTCGCGGTCGTACTCGGTATGTCGCTGCCCTTCGTGGCGATGATGACCGACTTCGATCCCAACAAGATCTCGGCCACCAGTTCGCTCGCGTCCATCTACGACCGGCTCATCAACACCTGGCCCAACGTCATTCGGACGCTGATGGACGATGATCGAACGTTCACCGGTGTGGGCTTCGGCCTGGTTGGCAGCGCCGTGGCCGCTTTCCCGGTTCCCGGCGCTGACATCTTCATGGTGTCCGACAGCACCGTGGTTTACCTGTGGGCAACGTTTGGTCTGGCCGGGCTGTTTCTTTACGCCCTGCACATCCCGTTGTTTTTCATCCTGGCCGACAGTGCCAGCCGTTACGGCCAGGCGTTGCTGGTGACAGGTTTCTGCATCTGCATTGTTAGCTGGACGACCGATACGCTGGAAGTTACCCTCGCGAACATGTTCTTGGGCATGGCAATCGGCCATGCGCTGGTCATGAAATCGCGGGGCAAGCTACGGGACCCAAAGCCCCATGAGTTGCCCACGTGGAACGGCCTGCCGGGCCTGAGTTGACCGAGGCAATCCCATGAGCTTTCGCAGCATCGGCTTAAGCGGCCTGGCACTGATGGCCGCCCTGTGCGCAGCCAATGTCGCCGTGGCCGAGCCTTTTATTGTCGGCGCTGCCACCCATTCGATGAATAACACCGGGCAACCGCTGCGCAGCCTTCAGATGGCGAGCGAGGCTGGCGTCACGTCCATTCGCGATGACGCTTTCTGGTCTACTGTCGAACCTGTGCGAGGCCAGATGCAGATCATTGCGCCGTGGCGCGCATGGCTGAGCACCGCCAAGGCACTGAACCTCGCCCCGATGGTTATTCTTGGCTACGGAAGCTCGTATCAGGGCGGCGCGAAGCCGCGCATACCTGCGGTCAAGATTCCGTACCTGAAATACGTGGACTACCTCACCCGCCAGTTGGGCAGTCCGGTCAGGTTCTATGAGGTCTGGAACGAGTGGGACCTGGACGGCCCGACCGATCCGCGCCTGAGCAATGACTACGTCGCGCTAGTCCGTGACGCAGCACCGATCGTTCGCAAGAACAATCCCCAGGCGCTGGTACTCGCTGGCGCCGTAACGACCATGGGCATCAAGAGTGGTTTCGTCGACCGTATCCTGGCTGCAGGGGTGATGAAGTACGCCGATGGCATCTCCCTGCATCCATACGTGCACTGCGAAGGCAGCTACCGCAACACACCGGAAAGCTGGATCGGCTGGATGCGTGATCTAGACCGTCGAATCAGCGCCAAGGTCGGGAGGCCGGTGCCTTTGTATCTGACCGAGATGAGCTGGCCGAGCCACAATGGCAACTGCGGGGTCAGCGCCGAGCGCCAGTCTGCGTACCTGGCGCGTGCGTACTTCCTCATCCGTACGCTGCCGAACGTCAAAGGCATGTGGTGGTATGACCTGATCAACGATGGCACCAACCGCACCGAGCAGGAGCACAACTTCGGCCTGCTCGATGCCGACCTTCGCGCTAAACCGGCCTATTCGGTGCTCAAGGCCATCAGCCCTTACCTGCCTGAGTTCACCTACGAGCCGACCAACAGCTTGCAGTCCGACGGTGTTTTCCAACTGGCATTCAGCAAAGGCCGCGAGCGCATTATGGTGGCGTGGGTCAGCGGTCGCGAACACGAAGTCAGCATCAGCGCCCCCGCCATGAAAAACAAACCGGTGCGCATCCTCGACACGCAAACGCCGGACAAAGGCATGACAGACTCTGCACAGCAGTGGGTGTGCGATGGTCAGCGCTGCTCGGCCCGGCTGACACTGACGGAGTTTCCGAAAATCATTCGTCTAAGTCCTGACGCCTGACCCGCGACGCCTGGCGACCGCACCTGTGCAAGCCCGCCTGACTCTGTCAGCGCGGGTTTTTTTATGTGCTGCGGATACAGATGCTGGCAATACGACATTTACTGGACATGTCTTGCTGCTACTTTACGACCTTGGGCAGACACGCTGCCGGGGGAACGTATGGGGCTTCGAGGAAGATTCATCGTTGGCTGTTTGCTCGGGCTGCTCATGCTGCCAGCAGTGGCTGAGCCGTACGTCGCAGGCGGGGCTCAGTGGAAGCCTTATGCCTACGAGGACAAGAACGGCCACCTGGCGGGGATCTCCATTGAGATCGCACGACGCGTGATGAAGCTGGCCAGCCTGGACGTTACCTTCGTCACCTACCCCGTCAACCGCCTCCAGTCGATGCTGCGCAAGGGCGAGATCGATATCAACTACGCTGACGCGCTGATCTGGAACAGCCCCGAGGAGCAGCGTCGATACGTGTTCTCCAAGCCTTATTCCACGGTCAAGGAGCACCTGTACTTTCTGGCCGACCACCCTGCGCGCCGCCAGACCATCGCACAATTGGAGCACCTGACCATCGGCATGGTTCGGGGCTATAACTACTGGGCCCTGGACCCGGCCATCGAGAAGCGCCGCCTGACCCGACTGGAAACCTCCAGGGACGAAGCGCTGATCAAGCTGCTCCAGAGCAAACGCGTCGACGCCATTGCCATGGTCGACGACATCTTTGATGAGCTGATTTCAAGCAATGACCTTGACCCCGGCCAGTTCGTCCAGGGCGCACGACTCAGCGAAGCGCCGCTGGTGTTCAAGCTGCAGCCGCAATACGCATCGTGGTTGCCGCGCATCAACAGTGCGATCGACAGCCTGACCAAGACGGGCGAGCTGGAGCGCATTCGACGCAAGTATTTGCCGGGGACGCAGGTGGCGAAGTGACAACAGGCGGTTCATTGAGTCAGCAATTTGTAACCGCGGAACAGGAGGCCGCGCGCATCCCGGACCTGGGAAGTACAATGCCGACCTAAAAAAAAACCCCACCGAGAGGTGGGGTTCTTATTACTTCGTCTGTCCTCGGGGGGAGGTGCATGCACCCGCGTATCCCGTGGCTAGTGAAAAAACTATATGGACATAGGTTTATCAAGTCAATGCAAAAAAACTGTCCAGTTTCGACCGCCCTGTCATCGGTCCGGATGGCCACTTATCGAAGTGCGGCTGCTGTGGCCGGGTTCGGCGCTGAAGAGACCTTGGCGCTTTACGCTTGGAACGCTCGCGTATCAGGCGCCCTGCTCACACCCCTACATATATGCGAAGTCGTTGTTCGCAACGCCGTTGCTGACGCATTAGAGCTAATTCACGGACCCTCCTGGCCTTGGAATTCAGGCTTCGAGCGCAGCCTCCCTCGGTGCGCAGGACCCGGCTATGACCCGCTGACAGACCTGCAGCGCCTTAAGTCGAAGCGCAACACTACGGGCCAGATTGTCGCCGAACTGAAATTCATATTCTGGGAGAAAATGTTTACTAGCAGACATGACGATCGAATATGGAACTCGTGCCTTACCCAAGTTTTTCCCAACCTGGAGCCCGCCAATACGACCGCAGAGAACCGCAAGAAGATATTTGAAAATTTGAACAACGTGCGACTGCTCAGAAACCGCATTGCCCACCACGAACCTATTTTCAGTCGAGATCTCCAAGCCGACTTCTGCATCATCATCGGGCTGGTAGAAGCACGGTGCAGAGCATCCGCCTCGTGGATGTTGAAGCAGCAGCATGCTCTAGAGGTCATCGCCACCAAACCTTTCTAGGCGTTTCTCATGCGCGAATGCGGCAGAGCGCCGAAAATAACCTCTAAACCGTCGACTTGACCTCAACATTCAACCCCAACATCTCGCGGGCGATCCGGTCGGCATCGACGAAGGCGCGCGAATAGCTGCCCGAGGACGGGACGTAGTGGTTGTAATAAGTGGAGCCTTCGACAAGAGGGCCGGTTATCCACAGATTGGGTTGCGCTCGGCCTTCGCTGTCGACAAGCACGCCCTCTCCATCGTCATTCAGGCTGTGGATAATTCCGTTTTTCTTGAGCGAGCGGATGATTGCAGGCAGCGACGAAATGTTACAGGCATTGCTGACATGTGCCTTGATGACCCTTTGCAGGGGATTCAAACACGCCGCATGATGATTCATAAGAACCAGTTTGGTCGGCGCGCCGTCAGCCCTGTGGATAACTTGAGAGTGATGCACCCAGTGGACGATTCCCGCATCGGCCAGGGCCAACAGTTCCTGATGACGCTCCTTCTGCGGCCCGGCGACCATTCGATTGACGTGGGGCGCGTATGCTTCGAAGAAGATACGGTTTGAATCAGTGGTTAGTCCCCGGTTATCCACAACGCGGCGGAGCTGTTCACGACAACTTCTCCACACTTCGATCGCAGCTTTGATCGGACTCGAATCAAGCCCCAGTAGACTCTGCTCGATATCGCGGGCGATGAATGCGCGCATGGCCTGAGGATAATCACTAGCGTCCATGGTCGACTTGCGCGGGTTATGCACACCCTCATCCAAAGCCAACACCTGGAAACGCACGGCCATTTCCGCCGCCACGCTCTCAAGCCGGCCCATGTAATGGGCGCGCGCAATCTCTGCTTTGATCTTTAGTGCCGATTCGCCTTTTTGGGACGCAATCATCCCGAAGTATTCCGCGAGCATTTCAGCTTTGATCAACGGAAGGACCTGCTGCTCGAAATCCAGGCCGTCAGGGTTTTCCGCACGCAGACTCGCCACGGCCGGCAATGTGAAAATAAACGCAGCGTTCGAGGTCCGATGGGGCGCGATGTCCGGCCGGGTGCGGTACGGCAGACCACTGCGGGAGAACATATAGATAGTCGGTTCCCTTCCGCCCGGCACATAGCGCAACCCGTCCGCCACTTCGCGAAACTGGCCTCCGCGCCCGACCGTTAGACTCGCGACAACATCCATCGCAGTCAGGCCCAGCCCTTCGATCCCAACCGCTCCTGTGGATAACTCGGTATCGAGCGATTCGTGCTGTGAATACGCGACGGATGTTGGGTGCAGCCATCCGTTCGAACGCTGCACCGGCTGCGCGTGACCAACGGCAATTGCCAGCCAATCCACTGCACAACTCAACTCACCTGTGGACAGAATAAACTGGCCCATGTCGGTGTGTTCAATGTTATCCACAGCGTGAGAATGATGAATGACGCTCACGTTTTTCGGCAAACTGAGCGTCACCTGTTCATAAGTCCACGCCAGATACTCCCCCAGCCAAGGGCGCGGTAGGAACTCATTGGGCTGCACGCTGCGTTCCGCCGATTTAAAACGCAGGCACCATTCGTAAAAGCTTGGCCCTTGCCGTCCCACGTGTCCGTCGAGGGCGGGCGTGTCCGGAAACATCGAAATCTGCGAAGCGACGGTGTTGAGCATCAGGTATTCAGGCTGGTCGACGGCGTGCAAGCCTGGCCCCGGGGATTGGGGGTCGAATACGTTTACTTCAATGCGCCGGGCCGTGTTGACCCCTAGCGCACAGATACGCTCCAGCACCGTCAGCCCGCGTGAGCCACAACCGACAATTCCGATCCTGATAGCGGGTTTTTCCAGACCTGGGGATAACTTTTCGCCCGGCAGTGCTGTGCTCAGTTCCATCTCAGGGTTTCTCCGAAGAACGAGTCAATGGCGATGCCACGGGACTCTGCCAGCGCGGTATCAACGATGAATTTGCTAAGCGCCAGGTCCAGCACGCCCAGGCCGAACGGCGAGAAGATCGAGGGCTTCGCGGGGTCTAGCTCGACCTCGCCACGGATGAGGCCGGCCAGCGTGCCGTTCATGAAAGCGCGGCCGCTAGTTAACTGCTCGGCCAGGTGCGGCGATGTGTTGGCTTTCATGCAGTGCTCAATATCGTCGCAAAGATTGTTGGCCTCCAATAGCAGCTGTGGGGCGATGTCCCGCAACGAGATGTTCAACACGACCTGCCCGGCGCGAAACCCCATTGGCGGTTTGACGTACGGCTCGCCGGCCGTGGTGGCGAAGATCACCAACTCGGCTGCCAGCGCTTGCTCCAGCGAGCCCGTCCGTGCTGTGCATAAGTCAGCGCTTTCGATAAAGACAGTCAAAGCGTCCGCAGACGCATCGTCGAAATCGTGCACGACGGCGTGGCCGATGTCCCATCCCTCGACGCTGAGCATTCGCGCGATGTTGCGGGCAATCACACCTGCGCCGATAAATCCTGCTGACGCAGCTTTACGTGACTGACCCTTGAGCCAGTAAGCCCCTGACACCGCCGAAGCGGCCGTTCTTACTGCGCTGATCTGTGCGCCTTCAAGGCAGGCGTAGGGATAGCCGGTCTCGCAGTCATTGAGGATCACCACTGCCGACGCTCTCGGTTTTTGCTGCGCGACATTGCCGGGAAAACTGGAGATCCACTTGATTCCCGCCACGGCGTCCTCTCCCTCCAGGGCCGCCGGCAGCGCGATGATCCGGTTGGCGGGCTGTTGAGGGAAACGCAGAAAGTAGCTGTCCGGATTGAGGGTCTGGCCGTCATGGTGCTGCAGATACACCTGCTCGATGCGTCGCACCATGTCACGGGCGTGGCTGTCGAGAATGTCTTTGATCACAGCGCCGGGGATCACGTGAAAGTCAGACATTCAGCGCTTCTCCTTCAAAGGTGTGGACGTACTGCTTCAAATACCGGGTGATCGGCTGCGAGCTGAGCGCCGTCAGCTCGGCACGCCCGAACTTCTGCATGACCCACTCGTCGTTGTAGATGGTCTCAAGATAACGCTCGCCGGCGTCCGGCGAGATCGCAACGACAACGGCGTCTTTGGGTATTCCCAGCGAGGGCGCTGCCAACCCGGCCACCACCGTCCCGGTGGAACCGCCGGCCAGCACGCCATTGGACTTCGCCAACCAGCGACACATGGCCACGGTGGCGCGCTCATCCACCACTTGCTGCTTGTGCAAGTGATGGGCACGGAATATCGGCGGCATCTGGCTGGAGCCGAGTCCCGGAATGAACCGCGGGCCGGGGGCCTGACCGAAAGTCACTGAGCCCGCGCTGTCCACCGCGATGATCTTGGTGCGCGGCGAATGCTTGCGGAAATACTGCACGCAGCCCATCAAGGTGCCGGTGGTGCCGGCGCCGACCACCAGATAGTCCAACGCCGGAAAGGCGATATGAATCGACCGCGCCGTGGTGTGTTCATGGGTCTTGGCGTTAGCCGGGTTGCTGTATTGGTTGAGCCATAGATGACGGGGATCACGGGCCACGGCATCGCGGATGTAACGGATGCGCGTGCCGAGATAACCGTCGTTGTCATCGCGCTCGGTGACGATGACGATCTGTGCGCCGAATGCCTCCATCATCTTGATGTTGTGCAGGTTGGTATTGGGGTCAACAACACAGCAGAACTTATAGCCGCGCTCGGCACAAATCATCGCCAGCGCCACCCCGAGATTTCCCGACGAGGACTCGATCAGCACCGTGTCCTTGTGGATAAGTCGACGCTCAGCACAGGAGTCGATCAGGCCGATGGCCGTCTTCATCTTGATCGAGCCCGCAGGGTTGCAGGACTCAAGCTTCAGATGCAGGTTTTCAAAACCCAGCCCTTTTACCCTGACGAAGTTCGAATCGCCGACGATGTGGGAAATAAAATTCATGGCCGTGCCTCGACGGGCGCGGGCCGGGAGTGGCTCGGCAGGGTCACCACCGGCGCACGCTGCCGGGGCTGGGTCGCCAGCAGCGCATGGGTCAGGTGCTGCGCCCGTACGGCAACCATGGAAAACGACTGGGCGTCGCTGATGCCGTGGGTTTTTTCCGACGTGCCGTTAGCCAAAATCTGTACGCCTTCGCTGTGCTGCAGGGCGACGCGGTAATGCCGGTCGACCGCAAGCGTGCCGTCCTCGTCGCGCACCAGCCAGGGCTGCAGCAGGGTCAGCAGCGGCGGCACTGCAAGCTGCTCGTAGCCAGTGCCCAAGACAATGCCGTCGACGTAGAGCACGGTTTCAACACCGGTATTGCTGTCACGTAGCACCACCGAATAGGCATCGCCCACTTTTTCCACCGAGGCCACTTCGGACCACGCATGCAGGTTCAGACGTCGGTGGCCGGTGACCTCGCCTTCGTACAGGAAGGAGTAAAGCGCCTGACTCTCGTCGACGTCGATGCCTGCGTAATTGGTCGAACGGATCTCTTCGAATACGCGATTGCGTCTGCCGGGCTCAAGGTCGTGGAAGTAGTCGATGTGCTCTGGCAGGAAGGCCATGTTGGGAAACTGACCCAACTGCCCCACCTTGAAACCCACACCGCGGTGCACCGAATGCACCTGCGTGGTGGGCGCGGCGCCGAGCAGGTGCGTTACCGCCTCCCCCGCGCTTTGACCCGAGCCCAGCACTAGCCAGCGCTGCGCGATAGGACCACCGCCAAGGTGGATGTTTTTCAGGTACTGAGATGTGTGGAAGACACGGCCGCCGAGATGCGGGCTGAACGCGTTCGGGATCCGGGGCAGGCTGCCGTGGGAAAGCACCAACCGTTTGGTGCGATAAGTGCCCTTCGCAGTAACGACATCAACGCCCTTCAGGATGCCCTTTTCCGCCACCGGCAACACGTCGAGTACGCCTTCGTCGTAGGCAACGTAATCCTTGAGTTGCGCAGCGACCCAGGCGATGTAGTCGGACCATTCCACCCGGCTGGCCGGACGCCCGAGCAACCCGAACGTGTGCAGCCGACCCTTTTCCTTCAGGTACATGGCGAAGGAGAAGCGACTGCGCGGATTACGCGGCGTCACCAAGTCTCGAAAGACATGGTGGTTGATGTCGGTGCCCGCCAAGAGAAACGCGCCATGCCAGGTCGAATCACGCCCTTTTTCGAAGAAGCGAACGCGCTGGAAAGGCTTGCGGCCGTTGTCTTCCGCCTCATCCTCCAGCGCACAGGCCAGTGCGATACCGGCCGGGCCGAAGCCGACAGAGATGACGTCCAGCATTTCACGCACACTTTCGATTTCATACTGAGTCATGGTCTTTCTTCCTGAAAGTTGCAAAAGAGGTGGCAAGCGTTTGGGCAGGCCGCTTCAACACAGCAGACGTCGTTCATGGGCGTGCTCGTCGGTGTAAACCCACAGCGAAACCCGGGCGTGATCGTTCTCCCCGTCGCGGAAACTGACAGGACCGGCCGGGGTGGCAAATTGATCAAAACGCAGCGCGTCCATCAGTCCGCGCTGATCAGCGGCGGCTCGGTCAACCAATCCAAATGCCGCAAGTGTCTCGACGGCATAAACCGGTGCCTGTTCGGCGTAGATCTGTTGATAAATCGCATTAAATGACTGCGCCTCGGCCAGATCTCCCGCAATGGGAAAGCTGATGACGTACACCGTGCCGGTTTGCGCCATCCCTTCCACCAGCGCAGGAGACGCGGCGTCGTCGGTGAATAAGATCGGCAATCCACAGCCGGCCGCACGGTTATCCACAAGGAATTGCCGGCTGGCTTTCAACCGCCCGCAAAACACCACGGCGTCGGCGTTATTCACATCGTCCACCAGCTCGACTGTGGATAACTGCGCGGCTTCTTGCAGTTCATGCATCTGCTGGCGCCCGTGCAGGCTCGGGTCAGCGAACACAGCGAGCCGGTGCAGGCCTTCAGATTCAGCAACTTCGATAAGGCGCGTGGCCAGGAGTCGGTCAGACGCACAGATCCGGAACGTGGTGTCACCACTTCGGGTCAACGCTGCGCAGGTAGACGCGGGCAGGATCAGCGGAATCCCGGCCTGTGCATAACGTTCCACCGCTGCGGCGGCAGAGTCGGACGCGAAGTGCCCAATCACAGCATCCACCTTCGCGTCGATGAAATGTCTTGCCGCCGCACGGCCACCCTCCGCGCTCGCGCCGTCATCAAAGTAGAAGTGGCGCGCGCGGCGCACATGGGGAAACAGATGACTGGACAGGTACACGCTGCGCAAGAAACCGCGCGCGTGCAGTGTGGTGCCGACGTCGAGTGCCGCGCAGATACCCAGGCGCATCATGACAGGGTCACCTCGGCAAACCGCGAAGGGCGGAACGCGTCCATGACCGACCTGTACGCCGCATCCATCATCACGCCGGACATCAACCCGCCCAGCTCGAGCGCCAGCAATTCGGCAACATTGGGGGCCATCTTGAAGCCGATGCCGCAAAACCCTGAGGCCAGAAACACGTGGCTTTTGGCGCTGGTGCGACCGATCAGCGGGCGACCGTCTTCGGTATACGCATCCCAGCCAACCTGTGTGACCACCGGCAAACTGTGGTGCTGGTCATAGCCGAGACGACAGACACGGTCCATGACGTCTTGCTCGTTATCCAGCGGCGCCATGTTCAGCTGATCCGCATGTTCTGCGCGCTGGCGCCGGTGGCCGCCCACTTGCACAAGATTGCGTCCCAGCGGCAGCAGGTAGGTATTCAGATGGTGAGCAATGATCGGCATGCTCGGAGCCTGGTCGCAGCCGAAGCGCGTGAACGGAATCGTCCGCGCATGCACCGCATTGTGTGGCCTGGGTAACGGGCCGCTGGCGCCACAGGCATCGACGACCCACGTCGCTTCCAGGCACAGCTTGCCAGCATGAACCTGAATATAGCCGTCCAGTTCGACGCAACGGTCAACGGCCAGGTGATCGAGGTAGGTCGCTTTTTCACTGACGTAGCGGCACAGATTCGAAACTGCGACACGGGCGTCAACCGTCCCGCCACTGCGTTCGATGAGCAGGCATTCGCCGGCGCAAAACGGCGAGAAACGCCCGTTATCCAGCGCATCGACAGAGGCGTGCAGCTCAATGCTCTCGGACCCTTCGCTGTCCACCGCTTCCAGGTATTGCCCACATACTTCAGCGCTGGCGATGTAAGCGACGCCACTGCGATTCAATGCGCTTTCGTAGAGGGCGTGGACGATGCCTGGATTGCCGAAAAGTGATCCGCGGCGAGTCAAGGGACGCAGCGCGGGATCCAGCTCCAGACCGCGAACGATGCCGCCCGTGTCCCGCGTTGCGCCCTGGGCGCCAGCGATGCCTTTCTCCATCAGCGCCACATCAAGGCCGCTTTCAACCAGCGCCGCTGCGATCGAAGCGCCCATGATGCCGGCTCCGATCACGATCACATCAAATGAAGTTTTCATCGTCGTCGCGCGCCTCTCGGTCAGATTTCGTACTCGACCGCACTGACATACACCAGCTGTTGCAGGACTTCGTTTTCAGTGAAGCGGCAGTAGCGCAGGATCTGTTTCGCCAGGTCCGGGAACACCGGCGCGCCGATGGCACCGATGAGCGCCATGTACGGCAGAATCCGCTTGCCGAGGGTCTGGCGATCACGGGCGGCGTTGATGATGTCCGACAGCAATACCGCGAGCCCCTTCATGCTGAAGTGATCCACCGAAGTGGCTTCGAACCAGCGCGCTACCAAAATCTTGAGGGCCGCTGCGTCCGCCGCACTGACTTTCAGGCTGTCGCCTTCGACCCGCTCGCGCTCGGCCTGGGCGGCCAGCTTCACCAGCACTTCGTTGAAGGTTTGCTCACGCCAGGCGGAGAACTTCTCGACATCGAAATCATCGGTGTCCTGCTCCGGCGCGATCAGTGCCAGATAGAAGCGCGCGCTGTCGGTGCAGGCCTCTGCCACCAAGTCCCGCGCCCAGATAGCATAGTTGCGGCTGGTGGAAAGGTTCTTGCCGTTCAAGGTCAGGAACTGGTTGGTGTAGAAGGTCTGGCGCATGCGATAGCCGTGCATGGTCTGCAGTAGAGACGGGTAAACCATCATGTGACTGAAGGCGCAGTCGTAACCCATGAAATGCACCAGCCGGCCTTTGCCGGAGCGGCAGTATTCGTCGTACTCCCATGGCGCAAGCTTGTGTTCGTTCAAGTATTCGCGAAAGGCCGCCAGGTAACCGGACAGCCCCATGACCCAGGTGTGTATGCGCCGGCTGCCATCCGGCTTGAGATCCAGCCCGCCGTCCTGGGGTCGGGTAATGCCCCAATCCACCGGACCGATTTCGAATTCCTCCTCCAGGAAACGGCGGATGAAAGGCCGCAGCGGCGCATGTTCGAACGTGCTTTTGAGGTGGTTGCGGAAGTTCGACAGGGCCAGAAATTCGCGCTCTATTGGCCGCCAGATCATGGGGGCCGCGCATAACTTGCAGCGGAAGTTGGTCATCTTCGAGGCATTGGGGGTATGGGCGCATTCTTCGCACTGGCTGGCATCCGAGTCCGAGCCACAGTGATCGCAGTTACCCCGCCCGAAGGCTTCGTAGCCCCACTTGTCACAGTGTTCGCAATACGGTTCCTGGCTGACCTTTTTGTAAATGGCACCCGCCTTCACCGCGTACTCATACATCTCCTCCACGGCGTTCTTGAAGTAGCTGTTGCCGTACGGGCGCATCCAGAAATCCACCTGGATGCCCATCTTCTTCAGCGTGTCGTTGATTTTGTCGGTGTTCTCCAGCGCCAGCGTTTGAGGCGCACGGTCCAGTTCGATACCTCGACGCAGCATGTAGGACTGATAGTCATCGGAGTATGAGACGAGGGTGCAATCGTGGCCGCGTTGGCGTTGAGCGCGGGTGTAGATGTCTGCGGCGAGAAAAGGGCCTGCCATATGACCAATGTGCAAATCACCATTAGGCGTCGGCGGCGTGATCGTAACGAGTAACTTACCCATCATGACGCCCTCTGATCGGACACGTCATGAACCGTCGCCCGCTGCAGAGCAAACTCATTGGCGGCCATCGCCTGCTGGGCATCTTCATCGAGAAAGCGGTTGGCGGAATCGCGATCCCACCACACGACGTAGAAATGGAAGTCTTCGTCCGTGTCGTTGAACACATAGTGATCGGTGTGTTTGGGAATGGCGGCGATGTCACCCATTGTGAACGGGTACGTCTGATCTCCCACAACCAGCTGGGCGGTGCCTTTGATGCCGATAAAGAATTCCTGGTCTATCTGCGTGTGCGACAAGGATTTGGTGTGGGGTCGCACGACGCACCAGCCACTACCAATAGGCGTCGGATAGCCGTTCCACGGCAGTAACCTCGCGCCATCCAGGTCATATTCATGAACCAGTTTGTCCCACTTCATAGGGCGAAAAATATCGAAATCAGTCATGAGGTTTTCCTTCAGCCAGAGCATCCTGCTCGCTGTTTTGTCGGCGCCAGACTGAGCTGACGGGCACGTGCCTGTTAAGGAATAAACTGAAGAAAAGTGCGCGAGGGGGCAAACTAGAAATCCGCAATCAGCGGTTAAGTTTGACTTAACAGTGCTTGGCTTAATTATCTTACTAATCAGTAAGTTGACCGGTTTTACCGGCGTGGGTGTATCACCTACGGACACTGAAGCAGGACTTAACTGCCCTGATAAATAACCAACACTTCATGGCACCGCAGAAATTGAAGGTGTACGCACCGACCTCTTCCCGGCTAAAGCCAGCCCTACTGACACGCCGCCTACTCTCTGTAGACCCGCTTTACCCGGGAAAACGTCAGTGGTCACAACGCAGAATCGAGGGTGGATGAACGCGAACTATCGCGTGGTGAATTCACGCTGACTGGCGTTGGCCTGGGACACCAGCCAGTCACGAAACTGTTTGCTGGATTTGGGAAGGATGGCCGTCTCGTCATACACCAGGTAATAGGCAATCGGCGTGTCGATCGTCGCGCGAAACGGCACGACCAGACGGCCGGACGCCAGCTCTTCCCGAATCAGCGAACGACGCACCAGCGCAATGCCCATTCCCGCCAGCGCTGCCTCAATGACCCCGTTGGAATCCACGAACACCGAGCCTTTGTGCACCGCAGCCTCGCCGTCTTCGATACCCACTGCACGGAGCCATAACGCCCAGTCTTCGCGGTGTTCGTCGTGCAAGAGGTTGTAGCTTTTCAGGTCAATGGGCGACGACAGATACCGGGAATCCGGCAGCAATGAAGGGCTGCAGACAGGCTGCAGTCGGTCGTTGATCAGCATCTCCACTTCCAGACCGGGGTAACGCCCCAGGCCATGGCGTACGGCGAAGTCGACACCGTCGCCGAGCAAATCAACCAGCCGATTGGTGGTGCTGATCAGCACCTCGATGCCGGGGCAGATGGCCTGGAAATCAGGCAAGCGGGGCAACAGCCATTGCATCGCAAAGCCGCTGGTGCAGCTGACAGTGATTGTATTGGGGCCGTTGTCGCTCATCAGACGTTGGGTGGCGTCGGATATCTGCCCGAGCGCGGGACGAATGGCCCGCAGATAGATCTTGCCCTCGGCAGTCAGCTCCAGGCGCTTGGTGTTGCGGATGAACAGCGTGACGCCAACGGCTTTTTCGAGCTTGGCGATCTGTTGACTGATGGCCGCAGGGGTTACGAACAGCTCACCGGCCGCGCCTTTCATGCTGGCGTGGCGCCCCGTCGCTTCAAAACATAACAGCGCGTGCAGGGGCGGGAATTTCATGCCTGACCTCGGTTAAGAAAATCTAATGTGCTTAAGAAAAGCTCGCTTGAGCACCACCCCAGACACTGCTCAAATCATCACACCCTGACTCGACGAGCGTCAATCAACAACTTTTCGGTCAGCGGATCGGCGATACGGATCACGAAAGGAAGCGCAATGAAAGTCTCCGACTATGTTCGACTGATAGTTCTGGCTGCCATCTGGGGAGCCAGTTTTCTGTTCATGCGGGTTGCTGCCCCGATATTGGGCGCGTTGCCGACCGCCTTCTTTCGCGTGTTGCTCGGCGCCATTGGCTTGATGGTGATTCTGGCCATTTTAAGAACCCGGCATGAGTTCAACGGCAAGTTCAAATCCACCTTGATCCTCGGCATCATCAATTCCGGCATTCCGTTTTTGATGTACAGCATGGCGGCCCTGCTATTACCCGCGGGTTATTCCGCCATCTTGAATGCGACCACTCCATTGATGGGCGTATTAATAGGTTCTGTGTTTTTCAGTGATTCACTGACGACCAAGAAAGCCATAGGCGTGTTTCTCGGCTTGCTGGGGATAACCTTGCTCACCACCACAGGCCCGGTGACGTTCACCACATCGGTGGTCATGGGCGCATTCGCTTGCCTGGTCGCGACCAGTTGCTACGGCGCCGCAGGCTTCCTGACCCGTCAGTGGATCGGCGACCGAGGCGGCCTGGATGCCAAGCTCGTGGCGTTCGGCAGCCAGATCGGGGCAACGCTGTTTCTGCTGCCCTTCTTCGCCGTCTCCGCGACCGTCAACCCGCCAGCCACCTGGGGCGACTCGACCGTGTGGCTGTCGTTGGCAGCGGTTGGTTTCGTGTGCACGGCGTGTGCTTACATTCTGTACTTCCGACTGATCGCTGATATCGGTCCGGTCCGCTCGCTGACCGTTACCTTCCTGATTCCGCCCTTTGGCGTCCTTTGGGGGGTGATGTTCCTCGGTGAAAAGGTTTCCGCCGGGCACCTTTATGGCGGCGGCCTCATCTGTCTGGCGGTCTGGTTCGTGTTGAGCCAAAGCAAGCCGAAGCCGGCACCTGTTCCTGAGGACCGCGCCGCCACAACCTGATAGCAACGTTATCCACACCTGAGTTCGGCGCCGGGTAAACACCCGGCAAGGCTCGGGTGCGCCTGAAATATCCAGCGTCGGGTGATAAGAACGCTTGGGGGATTCATCCGATGGCAACTCCAAGACGCTTTTCCGACACTTGGCGCACTGGCAGCACTCTCACGGCGAGGTATGCAGAATGAGCAGAGCGATCCCGTTGATAGCCCTCCGCACGTTCGTTGAGGTGTGCAAGGCCGGGAGCATGAAACGTGCGGCGGATCAGCTGTGCGTCTCACCGGCCGCCATCAGTCAGCAGATTAAAGGGCTGGAGGACCAGATCGGCAGGCGCCTGTTCGAGCGAGATGCCAAGGGCATCCAGCTCACCCCTTCCGGACGCAGCCTGTTCGACGAACTCGCCTGCACCTTTGACGTCATCGAAAAAGCCTGGTCGCGCGCCGCACTCAAGGCGCCACGTCAGACGCGGCTGGTGATCAGCACAACGTCCACGATTGCCAGCTCCTGGCTGATCCCGGCCCTGGGCGGGTTCAAGGAGCGCTGCCCCAATGTCGAGATCTCGATTCAGATCTGTAACGGTCTTTCGGAGCTCAAACACGGCCATGTGGATATCTGCATCCAGCGTGAAATGGCCGCCAGTTGTGAAAACCACGCCACGCATTTGTGGTCGTCCTATCTGATTCCCGTGTGCAGTCCGCATCTGCTCAGCACTCAGCGCAACATCGAGAGCCCGCAGGATTGCCTGACGTTCCCGCTGCTACAGGACACCGAGCGCAATTACTGGAAGGTCTGGATGAACGCGTTCGGCGTGAGCAATCGCAAGATGATTCAGGGCTCCAGTTATAGCGACGAGTCCCTGTTGATAAGTGCCGCCTGCGCCGGCCAGGGCATCGCACTGGTGAATAGCGTGTTCGCGTCCGAGGCCCTGCAAAGCAAGAGGCTGGTGCAAGTCACCAATGCCACGGCAGAGCTCAAGTTCGACTATTTCGTGTACTGCGCGAAAGAACGGCGCGAAGAGTGGGCGATTGCGGAGTTCATGAAGTGGGCTGTGCAGCAGGCGGGCAAGACCGCGAAGGGGCATATGCGGGAGATTGAAAGCGCGAGCCAGGTGGCTTGATTCAGATCGGGCTAGCCTTAGAAAACATCTTTCAATCAATTATGGGGCTTATGCCGATCGAGTCCTGTGATGGGACGTCAGCTACAGCATTGCCCATGCGGCGCTGGCTTCCGCTGCGAAAGCACCTTGAACGTTCGTTACGGACATCATAGAGCAGCTGTGTGGCCTGCTCGGCAGTCACAGTTCCTTCTGTTCGTGCCTGCTCGATCCGGGTGAGTAGCGCGTCGCACTCATCTTCGAGTCTGGGCCGGTCGACCTTATGCAGATCGTTTATGGATTGCTTGAGAGCATCGAGCATAAGGATCACCTGGATCGCGCTTGACCTTGGTGTCACTGAGAGTTTCAGACGTGAAGCATTGCAGCAATCATTACTGCCCGGCTTGACCTGAGAACTGCTCAACGGCGACCACAACACTCTTGGCACCTTGTTGAATGTCCTTGATCACCTCATCCGCCTCACTCGCCAAATCCAGCGCCGCCCCGGCCTGCTGCCTGCTTTTTCCGATCATGGTCACAGCGCTGGACGCCAAAACCTGATTGTTTTTCACGACCTCGAAGATTTCCGCCGTCGCTTTAGTGGTTCGAAGGGCCAGGTTTCTGACCTCGTCGGCGACCACAGCAAAACCCCGTCCCTGTTCCCCGGCTCGGGCGGCTTCGATTGCTGCGTTCAAGGCCAACAGATTGGTCTGGTCAGCGATGCTGCCGATGGTTTTGACGATGGTGCCGATTTCCTGGCTCTGGGCATCCAGTGCCTCAATGCCATGGGCAGCATCTTCCATCAACGCCGATAGCGTATTGAGGGTCGTGACAGTGTTCTGAATGACTTCGCGGCCTTGCTGTGCGCTGGCATTGGTTCGAACCGACGTGCCGTGGGCCATGCCGGCTGCTTCGGAGACAGCGCGCTCGCGGGTGACCTGGTCAGTAATAACGGTGGCTAATTTGGCGATCTTGTACAGCTTGCCATTGGCATCCACGATTGGATTGTAGGATGCCTCCAGCCATACCTCGTTGCCATGTTTATCCACTCGGCAAAACCTTCCCGCGACATAGGATGCCTGTCTAAGGGTGTGCCAGAACTGATCATATTCTTCTGACTGAGCGTCGGATGGCACGCAAAAGATTCGGTGGTGCTTGCCCAGGATTTGGGGAAGCGTATAGCCCATAGCGTCCAGAAAATTCTGATTGGCTGTCAACACCAACCCATCCAGAGAAAACTCGATAACGGCCGTGGAGCGCATCAGAGCCCCCACCAGCGCTTCATTCTCCCTTGAGGCTTCGATGGTCCTCGTCAGCACGCTTGAGTATAAAACGATGCGTTCGACCCGCCCGCTGTCACCTGCGAAGGGTATGACCATTGCCCGTAGCCAGACGTGTCGACCTTCACGGCTGCACAGGCGCAACGTGCCGCTGTAATGCTTGCCTTGGGCAACTGCATCAAGCGCCCGACGCTGATGTACGTCACCGCTCAGTTCAACGGGACTGAATTCACGCAGGGCACGACCGGACAATTCAGCCTGGGTGAATCCCAGCTCTGTTTCAAACAGAGCATTCACCTCCAGGATGACGCCTCCCGCATCCAACGTGACGGACACGGTTTCGAGATCCAGAGTCGCCTTGACCTGCTCAAGAGCCCCCAGCCGTTTTTCCAATTGCTGGATCTTATCTTTTAACCGGGTATTGAACATGGGGGGCCGCTCGCATTGACTTGAGAAGCTATCGACGCGGCGAGGGAAACCTTGAGAAGCATGGTCAGCAGTCTGATGGCTGGTGCAGGTCAGGCACTGAGTCCAATCTGTAGGCCCTCCTTTGCCTACACATTAACAACCTGCGAATGCTCTTATTCCCAAGAGCCGCCGCAGTACACTGTGGATAACTTATTCCACGGTCACGGACTTCGCCAAGTTACGAGGCTGATCCACGTCTGTCCCCTTCAGCACTGCCACGTAGTACGAAAGCAACTGCAGCGGGATGGTGTACAGAATCGGCGTCAGGGCGTCGAGGATATGGGGCATGGAAACCACATGGGTGCCCTCCCCGTTGACCAGCCCGGCCTGTTCGTCGGCGAAGACGATCAGCTCGCCGCCCCGTGCGCGCACTTCCTGCAGGTTGGATTTCAGCTTCTCCAGCAACTCGTTGTTAGGTGCGACGGTGACGACGGGCATGTCGCTGTCCACCAGTGCCAACGGGCCGTGTTTCAGTTCGCCGGCCGGATAGGCTTCGGCGTGGATGTAGGAGATCTCCTTGAGCTTCAAGGCCCCTTCCATCGCCACCGGGAATTGCGCGCCACGGCCCAGGAACAGGGTGTGATTCTTCTCGGCGAACAGTTCGGCGATTTTCTCCACCGTCGTGTCCATCGCCAGTGCTTCACCCAAGCGGGTCGGCAGGCGGCGCAGTTCTTCAACCAGTTCTGCTTCCACGCCAGCTTCCAGCGTGCCTTTGACCTGACCCAGTGAAAGCGTCAGCAACATCAGCGCGACCAACTGCGTGGTGAACGCCTTGGTCGACGCGACACCTATTTCCGGGCCGGCCTGAGTGAGCAGGGTCAGATCGGATTCACGCACCAGCGAACTGATGCCAACGTTGCAGATCGCCAGGCTGGCAAGGAAACCCAGCTCCTTGGCATTGCGCAGCGCGGCCAGGGTGTCGGCCGTCTCGCCGGACTGGGAGATCGAAACGAACAGCGTGTCCGGCTGGACCACGACTTTGCGGTAGCGGAATTCGCTGGCGACTTCGACCTGGCAGGGAATGCCAGCCAAGCCTTCAAGCCAGTAACGCGCAACCATGCCGGCGTGATAGCTGGTGCCGCAGGCGACGATCTGTACGTTGCGTACTTTCGCGAACAGCTCCGCCGCTTGCGGCCCGAATGCCTGCACCAGCACCTGCTGCTGACCAAGGCGCCCTTCCAGGGTGCGCTGCACGACTTTGGGCTGCTCGTGGATTTCCTTGAGCATGAAGTGGCGATACTCACCCTTGTCCGCCGCTTCTGCGCCCTCGTGGTACTGAACGATCTCACGCTCGACAGGCAGGCCAGATGCGTCCCAGATCTGCACGCTGTCGCGACGGATCTCGGCGATGTCACCCTCTTCCAGGTACATGAAGCGGTCCGTTACCTGACGCAATGCCAGTTGATCGGAGGCAAGGAAGTTTTCCCCAAGGCCCAGACCCACAACCAACGGGCTGCCACTGCGGGCAGCAATCAGGCGATCCGGTTGTTGTGCGCTGATGACCGCAAGCCCATAAGCGCCGTGCAATTCCTTGACCGTAGCCTTCAAGGCAGCGGCCAGATCGGGCGTGTCCTGCAGTTTGTGGTGCAGCAGATGGACGATGACTTCGGTGTCCGTGTCAGACGTGAACACGTAACCCAGCCCCTTTAAACGCTCCCGAAGCGGCTCATGGTTTTCGATAATGCCGTTGTGCACCACCGCCAATTGCTCGTTGGAGAAATGTGGATGAGCGTTACGCTCCAACGGTGCACCATGTGTTGCCCAACGGGTGTGGGCAATACCAAGGCGGCCTGTGACCGGCTCGCCCGCGAGTGCCCGCTCCAGTTCGTTCACCTTGCCGACTCGACGACGACGCTCAAGGACACCGGCGTTGTTGAATAACGCTACGCCGGCGCTGTCGTAGCCCCGGTATTCCAGGCGCTTGAGGCCCTCCAGCAGGATGGCAGTAACATTCCGTTCAGCAACAGCACCGACAATTCCACACATGGTCTTCTCCTAGGAAACAGCAGCGCAAATCAAGGTTACGCCGCGGGCCTGAATTTGTTCGCGCGCCTCTTGAGGCAGGCGGTCATCGGTAATAAGGGTATGGACGCTGCTCCACGGCAGCTCCAGATTGGGAATCTTGCGACCGACCTTATCGGCCTCGACCATCACGATCACTTCCCGGGCGACCTCGGCCATCACCCGGCTGAGGCCGAGCAGCTCGTTGAACGTGGTCGTGCCTCGGGTCAGATCAATACCGTCGGCGCCGATGAACAACTGATCGAAGTCGTAGGAACGCAGCACCTGCTCCGCCACCTGGCCCTGAAACGATTCTGAATGCGGGTCCCACGTCCCGCCCGTCATGAGCAAGACCGGTTCGTGCTCCAGTTCACCCAGCGCGTTGGCGACATGCAGGGAATTTGTCATCACCACAAGGCCCGGCTGCAAGCCCAGCTCCGGAATCATCGCAGCCGTTGTGCTGCCGCTGTCGATGATGATCCGTGCATGTTCCCGGATGCGGGCAACAGCAGCGCGGGCGATGGCCTGCTTGAACCTGGAAACGGGCTGGCCGGGCTCGCCAATCAATTCCTGAGGCATGGGGATGGCACCGCCGTAACGACGAAGCAGCAACCCATTGCTTTCGAGTGCAGCGAGATCCTTACGGACCGTCACCTCCGAGGTCTCAAAGCGCTTGGCCAACTCGTCCACGCTTACCTCGCCCTGCTCATTGAGCAAAGCAAGAATATTGTGGCGGCGTTGAGGCGTATTACGTTTCGACATGGTGATCTTAAGTTTCGATTCGAAAGTTAACGATCGCAATGAAAGCTCATCGAAAGATATACGTCAAGAGGGAGAGTGGGAATTGAGAGGATGGTCAGTAGGTTAAGCCGAAGAATTCCGACTCGTAGACAAGCATCGGCTGCTTGTCTGGCAAGCAACCGATTGAGCCTGTGGATAACTTAGTCTTTCTTGATCTTCACCGGACGCTTCCAGCCTTCGATGTTGCGTTGACGGGCGCGAGCGACCGCAAGCTGTTCAGCTGGCACATCCTGATTGATGGTGGAACCCGCACCCGTGCTAGCGCCCGACGCGATATGCACAGGGGCGACCAGCGAGTTGTTCGAGCCGATGAATACGTCTTCGCCCATTACCGTCTTGTGTTTGTTCGCGCCATCGTAGTTGCACGTAATGGTGCCTGCGCCAATGTTGGTGCGCGCGCCGATGACCGCATCACCCAGGTACGTCAGATGACCCGCCTTGGCACCCTCGCCCAGATGGGCGTTCTTCAATTCGACGAAGTTACCCACATGAGCGCGGGCTTCGAGAACACTGCCCGGGCGCAGACGAGCGAAAGGCCCCGCATCCGCGCCTTCGCCAACGATCGCGCCTTCAAGGTGACTGTTTGCCTTGATGATCGCGCCCTTGCGCAAGGTGCTGTCCTTGATCACGCAGTTCGGCCCGATCGAGACGTCGTCTTCGATGACCACTCGCCCCTCAAGGATTACGTTTACATCAATCATCACGTCGCGGCCCGTGGTGACGTCGCCACGAACGTCGAAACGCGCTGGATCGCGCAGCGTGACGCCCAACGCCATGAGTCGGTGGGCTTCGCGCTGCTGGTAATGGCGCTCGAGTTCGGCAAGCTGTTTGCGGTCATTGGCGCCCTGCACTTCCATGGCATCGTCAGGCTGGGCAGTGGCGACCACCAAGCCATCGCTGACGGCCATCTCGATAACATCCGTCAGGTAATACTCCCCCTGGGCGTTTTTATTGGAGAGGCGGCCAAGCCAGTCGGCAAGGCACTTGCCCGGTACGGCGAGGATTCCGGTATTACCTTCCTTGATAGCCTTCTGCGCCTCAGTTGCATCCTTGTGCTCGACGATGGCGGTGACGCGGTGCTGGGTGTCACGAACGATCCGACCGTAACCGGTCGGGTCTTCCAGCGTGACCGTCAGCAAACCCAACTGCTGATCATTTACCAGCGCGAGGAGTCGGTGCAGGGTCTCTACTTGTATGAGCGGGACGTCGCCATAAAGAATGAGCACGGTCTCGGCCGTCAACGCAGGTAACGCTTGAGCAACGGCATGGCCAGTGCCCAATTGTTTGTCTTGAAGCACGAAATTCAGATCATCGCCCGCCAGTTGCTCTCGGACCCGCTCTGCGCCATGGCCGATAACCACATGAATGCCTTGGGGCGAAAGCTGGCGTGCGCTGTGGATAACATGGCCGAGCATCGATTTACCGGCCACAGGGTGCAACACCTTGGGCAGAGCGGAACGCATGCGAGTGCCCTGACCCGCGGCGAGAATGACGATATCGAGAGACATGAAGGGATTCCAGACGAGCAGCCACATTAGCCAGGCTGATGATTCAGGCGAGAAAGCCGAAAAAAGAAAAAGGGTAGCCGAGGCTACCCTTTTACTCAATCGCGCAACGAGTCGCCGGGGTTAGCCGCCGAACTTCTTGCGAATTTGCTGGACGGTGCGCAGCTGAGCTGCGGCCTCCGCCAGACGTGCAGCAGCAGCTCCGTAATCGAAATCTGCGCCTTTTTCATTCAGAGCACGCTCGGCAGCCTTAACGGCTTCCTGAGCTGAGGCTTCGTCCAGATCAGCAGCACGTTGCACGGTATCGGCAAGCACTTTGACCATGTTCGGTTGAACCTCAAGGAAACCACCGGAGATGTAAAACACCTCGGCTTCGCCACCCTGCTTGATCAGGCGGATCGGACCCGGCTTCAGATCAGTGATCAACGGTGCGTGACCTGGAGCAATACCGATATCACCCAGGTTACCGTGTGCAATCACCATCTCGACCAGACCGGAGAAAATCTCTCCTTCCGCGCTGACGATATCGCAATGGACTGTCATAGCCATTTGCCTGCCTCAACCTGATTAGCGCCCGTTGCCGGGCGCCTGGATTACAGTTTCTTGGCTTTCTCGATCGCTTCTTCGATGCCGCCGACCATGTAGAACGCCTGTTCAGGCAAATGGTCGTAGTCACCGGCGAGGATGCCTTTGAAGCCAGCAATAGTGTCTTTCAGGGAAACGTATTTACCCGAGGCACCGGTGAAGACTTCAGCCACGAAGAACGGCTGCGACAGGAAGCGCTGAATCTTACGAGCGCGGGATACCAACTGCTTGTCGGTTTCCGACAGCTCGTCCATACCCAGGATCGCGATGATGTCTTTCAGCTCTTTGTAACGCTGCAGAACGTACTGAACGCCGCGAGCGGTGTCGTAGTGGTCCTGACCGATAACGTTCGGGTCCAGCTGGCGCGAAGTCGAATCCAGTGGATCGACCGCTGGGTAGATACCCAGGGAAGCGATGTCACGGGACAGAACGACGGTGGCGTCCAGGTGAGCAAACGTTGTGGCTGGCGATGGGTCGGTCAAGTCATCCGCCGGTACGTATACCGCCTGGATCGACGTGATCGAGCCTTCCTTGGTCGAAGTGATGCGCTCTTGCAGCACGCCCATCTCTTCAGCCAGCGTCGGCTGGTAACCTACTGCAGAAGGCATACGGCCCAGCAGTGCGGAAACTTCAGTACCGGCCAGTGTGTAACGGTAGATGTTGTCGACGAACAACAGAACGTCGTTACCTTCGTCACGGAACTTCTCAGCCATGGTCAGGCCAGTCAAGGCGACGCGCAGACGGTTACCCGGCGGCTCGTTCATCTGACCGTAGACCAGCGCTACTTTGTCCAGAACGTTGGAGTCCTTCATCTCGTGGTAGAAGTCGTTACCCTCACGGGTACGCTCGCCCACACCGGCGAACACGGAATAACCGCTGTGCTCGATGGCGATGTTACGGATCAGTTCCATCATGTTTACGGTCTTGCCGACACCGGCACCACCGAACAGACCGACTTTACCGCCCTTGGCAAACGGGCAAACCAGGTCGATGACCTTGATACCGGTTTCCAGGAGGTCGTTGCCGCCAGCCTGATCAGCGAACGAAGGCGCAGGACGGTGAATGCCCCAGCGCTCTTCGGTTTCGATCGGGCCCGCTTCATCGATCGGGTTGCCCAGTACGTCCATGATCCGGCCCAGTGTCGCTTTACCGACCGGTACGGAGATGGCTGCGCCGCTGTCGATAACGTCCAGACCGCGCTTCAAGCCTTCGGTGGAACCCATCGCAATGGTACGAACTACGCCGTCGCCCAGCTGCTGCTGAACTTCCAGAGTAGTTTCCGCGCCTTGTACTTTCAGCGCGTTGTAGATGCTCGGTACGCTGTCGCGTGGAAATTCCACGTCGATCACGGCGCCGATGATTTGAACGATACGTCCGCTACTCATTAGCTGGATCCTCTGAATATTTGAACCGTTAAACCGCGGCAGCGCCGCCGACGATTTCCGAGATCTCTTGGGTGATCGCTGCCTGACGCGCCTTGTTGTAGATCAGCTGCAAATCGCTGATCAAATCACCGGCGTTGTCAGTGGCGTTCTTCATCGCGATCATCCGCGCAGCCTGTTCAGCCGCGTTGTTCTCGACCACCGCCTGATAGACCTGCGACTCCACGTAACGGACCATCAAGCCGTCCAGCAGCTCTTTGGCGTCGGGTTCGTACAGGTAATCCCAGTGGTGCTTGAGTTCTTGATCCTGGGTCGCGACCAACGGAATTAACTGCTCGACCGTTGGTTGCTGAGTCATGGTGTTGATAAATTTGTTGGACACCACGGACAGGCGATCAATACGGCCCTCCAGGTAGGCATCCAGCATCACCTTGACGCTGCCGATCAAATCGTTGATCGACGGCTCTTCGCCCAAGTGGCTGATCGCAGCGACGACGTTACCGCCGAAGTTGCGGAAAAACGCCGCACCTTTGCTGCCGACCACGCACAGATCGATCTCTACGCCGTTTTCACGGTTCTTCGCCATGTCCTTGACCAAAGCCTTGAACAGGTTGGTATTCAAGCCACCACACAAACCACGGTCACTGCTCACCACGACGTAACCGACGCGCTTTACTTCGCGTTCGATCATGAAGGGATGACGGTATTCCGGGTTAGCGTTGGCGAGATGACCAATCACCTGGCGGATGCGCTCCGCGTAAGGACGGCTAGCAGCCATGCGCATTTGAGCCTTGCGCATTTTACTGACCGCCACTTTTTCCATGGCGCTGGTGATCTTTTGCGTGCTTTTGATGCTCGCAATCTTGCTGCGAATCTCTTTTGCGCCTGCCATGTAACACCTATCAGGTTAGCAAGCGGGAGCCTCGCGGCTCCCGCTGCGGCTTACCAGGTTTGGGTGGCCTTGAACTTCTCGATGCCGGCTTTCAGGCCAGAATCGATTTCGTCATTGAAGTCACCCTTCACGTTGATCTTCGCCATCAAATCGGCGTGATCTCGGTTGAAGTAAGCAATCAGCGCTTGTTCAAAGCTGCCAACCTTGGCGATTTCGACGTCAGTCAGGAACCCACGCTCAGCGGCATACAGCGACAGCGACATGTCAGCAATCGACATTGGCGCATATTGCTTCTGCTTCATCAGCTCGGTAACGCGCTGACCATGCTCAAGTTGCTTACGGGTCGCTTCGTCCAGGTCAGAGGCGAACTGGGCAAATGCTGCCAGTTCACGGTACTGAGCCAGAGCGGTACGGATACCACCGGAGAGCTTCTTGATGATCTTGGTCTGAGCAGCACCACCCACACGAGATACCGAAACACCGGCGTTCACTGCCGGGCGGATGCCGGAGTTGAACATGGCCGATTCCAGGAAGATCTGACCGTCAGTGATGGAAATCACGTTGGTCGGAACGAACGCGGAAACGTCGCCAGCCTGGGTTTCGATGATCGGCAATGCGGTCAGGGAACCGGTTTTGCCGGTCACTGCGCCATTGGTGAACTTCTCTACGTACTCTTCCGAAACGCGGGATGCGCGCTCCAGGAGACGGGAGTGGAGATAGAACACGTCGCCTGGGTAAGCTTCACGGCCTGGTGGACGACGCAGCAGCAGGGAAATCTGGCGATAAGCCACAGCCTGCTTGGACAGATCGTCATAAACGATCAGTGCATCTTCACCACGGTCGCGGAAGTATTCGCCCATGGTGCAACCGGCGTACGGAGCCAGGAATTGCAGCGCAGGAGATTCCGAAGCACTGGCCGCCACGATGATCGTGTTGGCCAGTGCGCCGTTTTCTTCCAGCTTGCGAACAACGTTGGCGATGGTCGATTGTTTCTGACCGATTGCAACGTAGACGCAGAAAATACCGCTGTTCTTCTGGTTGATGATCGCGTCGATCGCCAGAGCGGTTTTACCGATCTGACGGTCACCGATGATCAGCTCACGCTGGCCACGGCCGACAGGGATCATCGCATCGACAGCCTTGTAGCCAGTCTGTACAGGCTGGTCTACCGACTTACGCCAGATCACGCCTGGAGCAACTTTCTCGACCGCGTCGGTCTCGGTGTTGTTCAGCGGACCTTTGCCGTCGACAGGGTTGCCCAATGCGTCGACTACGCGACCCAGGAGTTCCTTACCAACCGGAACTTCCAGGATGCGGCCGGTGCACTTGGCACTCATGCCTTCAGCCAGGGAGGTGTAAGCGCCCAGTACGACAGCACCCACGGAGTCCTGCTCCAGGTTCAGTGCCATACCGTAAACGCCGCCCGGGAACTCGATCATTTCGCCGTACATAGCGTCGGCGAGACCGTGAATCCGCACGATACCGTCAGACACGCTGACGACAGTGCCTTCGTTTCGGGCTTGGGAGGCTACATCGAGGTTCTCGATGCGGCCCTTGATGATTTCACTTATTTCGGAAGGATTGAGTTGCTGCATTGCTCTGCTGCCCCTTCAAACTCAAGATTTCAATGCTTCGGCTAGTTGCGCGAGTTTGCCGCGAACTGAGCCATCGATAACCAGGTCGCCGGCGCGGATGATGACACCACCTATCAGGGCAGCATCCTCCGCAGCGTGCAGGCGCACTTCCCGGCCGAGCCGTGCACTGAGAACCTTGGCGAGTTTGTCTTGCTGTTCTTGGTTCAATGCAAAAGCACTGGTCACATCCACATCTACCGATTTTTCCTGCTCGGCCTTGTACAGCTCGAACAGTTCGGAGATCTCCGGCAGAAGCTGAAGACGGTCGTTTTCAGCAACGACGTGAATGAAATTCTGTGCCTTGGCATCGAACTTGTCGCCGCACACTTCAATAAAAGTGGCGGCCTTGTCTGCGCTCGTCAGTCGCGGGGCCTTGAGCATGCGCTGCATCGTGTCGTCTTGCGACACTGCAGCAGCCAGGCCGAGCATGACTGACCAATTGGCCAGTTGCTGGTGCGCCTGTGCATGCTCGAAGGCTGCCTTAGCGTAAGGTCGGGCCAACGTGGTCAGTTCTGCCATGATCGCCCTCGCTTAAATTTCAGCAGCCAGTTTGTTTACCAGCTCCGCGTGCGCGTTTTGATCGATTGTGGCACCCAGGATCTTCTCTGCGCCGTTGACTGCCAGGCTACCCAATTGGGCGCGCAGCGCGTCTTTGACGCCATTCAGTTCCTGTTCGATCTCGGCCTGAGCCTGAGCCTTGATGCGGTCAGCTTCAACGCGAGCCTGTTCACGGGCTTCGTCGACAATCTGGGTACCGCGTTTCTTGGCTTGCTCAATGATCTCAGCCGCCTGAGCCTTAGCTTCGCGCAGTTGCTGACCCACTTTATCTTGGGCCAGCTCCAGGTCGCGAGCTGCTCGTGTAGCAGCGTCCAGTCCATCCGCAATCTTCTTCTGACGTTCGTGCAAAGCCGCGATGACCGGAGGCCACACGAACTTCATGCAGAACAGCACAAAAATGAAGAACGCAACGGACTGGCCAATCAGGGTTGCATTAATGTTCACGCCAACACCTCGCTCGTTCGTTGTCCATCACACCAATCAACTCGAAAATTCGAGTGATCAGCCAGCGAGTTGACCAACGAAGGGGTTCGCAAAAGTGAAGAACAGAGCGATACCAACACCGATCATGGTCACGGCGTCGAGCAGACCAGCCACGATGAACATTTTAACTTGCAGCATTGGAACCATTTCCGGTTGACGCGCAGCGCCTTCCAGGAATTTACCGCCCAGCAGGCCGAAACCGATTGCAGTACCCAGTGCGCCCAGGCCGATCAGCAGTGCAACAGCGATAGCAGTTAGACCAACTACAGTTTCCATCTTTCCTCCCGACTTTTACGTCGTATTGGTTAGGTTTTCTTAGATTAAAGCGGTAAAGCAAAATCGTTTCTTACATCAAAGCCCTCGCGGGCACCCCCTCACCGAAGCGAGGGGATCATCAGACTCGCCAGGCGGGTCTCAATGGTTATCTTCGTGAGCCATCGACAGGTAGACGATGGTCAGCATCATGAAGATGAACGCTTGCAGGGTGATGATCAGGATGTGGAACACTGCCCACGCCCATTGCAGGACCACGCCCAGACCGCTGAGCCACAGCAGACCGCTGCCGAACATGACCGCGATCAGAATGAACACGAGTTCACCCGCGTACATGTTGCCGAACAGTCGCAGAGCCAGGGAGATCGGCTTGGCCACCAGAGTCACGAATTCAAGCAGGAAGTTCACCGGAATCAACAGCGCCTGCAGGAAAATGTTCTTGCTGCCGAACGGGTGCAGGGTCAATTCGCCGATGAAGCCGCCGATACCCTTGATCTTGATGCTGTAGAAAATGATCAGGGCGAATACGGACAGTGCCATGCCCAGCGTCGCGTTCGGATCGGTGGTCGATACGGCGCGGAAAGGAATGTGGTGATCACCGGTGATCATGATCGCCAACTGCGGGATCCAGTCAACAGGAATCAGGTCGACAGCGTTCATGAGGAACACCCAGGCGAAAATGGTCAGTGCCAGAGGTGCGATCACGGCGCTACGGCCATGGAAGCTGTCCCGGACGCTGCCGTCAACGAACTCGACGAGCACTTCAACGAAGTTCTGCAGCGCGCCCGGCTGACCGGAAGTCGCCTTTTTTGCGGCCATGCGGAAGATGAGGACGAAAATCAGACCCAGTGCGACCGACCAGCCGAGGGTATCGACGTGGAAAGCCCAAAAGCCCATTTCTTTTGCTTCTGCTGCGGAATGCGCGAAGCCCCAACTGCCGTCAGGCAAATGACCGAAGGTCAAGTTCTGCAAGTGGTGCTGGATATAGCCCGAAGCTGTTTGCTCTGCCATGGTTGCCTCAAACGCCCTAAGGTCTCGAAAGTCTTGTTCTCAATAGCAGGGGCGCAAACCAACTGACCAGCTGGGTCAGTATGAACACGCCAAAAACCGCCAGCGGAGCCAGCGGCTTTACTCCTGCAAACGTCAGTGCAAAGAGCACTGCCGTAAAAATCAACTTGCCTGCCTCGCCGGCGTAGAACGACCGAACGATGGCCTGCGCTGCTCTGGCCCCGGAGTACCGGAATGCCTTATGAGCAAAATACACATTCGGCAGCCAGGCTATCAGGCCACCGCAAAGCCCCGAATACCCGGCTACGACGCCGTGCCACTGCCAAAGCACCAGCGCTGCCCCCAGGAGGACAATCAACTGAGCCAGCAAGATCGGGAAAACAGCCAGGCGATGGAATGGCAAGCGGTTTGGCGTGCGTGTCTCCATCACATGGGCTCCTCGTGAGCCGGCCGCCAAAATCAACAACTTGGCATAAATTGTGCCGACAAAATGCGCGCAGAGTATAGGGGCGGTTCAGCCCCTATTCAACTGCCAGGTAGTGATTTCCGACTACGCGCTACTCATGATTTGTTTCAGCGAATGTGAGCGAGCACACCCTGTAGCTCATCCAGCGAGTTATAACGGATAACCAACTGACCTTTGCCCTTCTGTCCGTGGCGGATTTGCACTGCGGAGCCCAGCCGCTCGGCCAGGCGCTGTTCGAGACGTGTGATGTCAGGATCGGCCTTAACTGGCTCTGCAGCCTCCTGTTTCCCGCTGAGCCACTGGCGAACCAGTGCTTCAGTCTGGCGCACGGTCAGACCGCGTGCGACAACATGTCGCGCCCCCTCAACCTGCTGGTCTTCAGGAAGTCCCAGCAACGCACGGGCATGGCCCATCTCCAGATCTCCATGGGAGAGCATGGTCTTGATCACTTCCGGCAATGCGATCAGTCGCAGCAGGTTCGCGACGCTGACTCGCGATTTGCCGACCGCTTCAGCCACTTGCTGTTGGGTCAGCTGAAATTCCTGCTGCAGACGCTGCAGGGCAATCGCTTCCTCGATCGGATTCAAATCTTCGCGCTGGATGTTCTCGATCAGTGCCATGGCAATGGCCGCTTCATCCGGCACATCACGCACCATGGCAGGAATCGTTTCGATTCCTGCCTGCTGGCTGGCGCGCCAGCGGCGTTCACCGGCAATGATTTCGAACCGGTTGTCGGCAATCGGGCGTACCACGATCGGTTGCATTACCCCTTGGGCCTTGATCGAGTTCGCAAGCTCTTCCAGTGCCAAGGGATCCATATCACGACGCGGCTGATATTTGCCTCGTTGAATCAGGTCAAGCGGGATGTGCTGAAGCTCGCGCTCGCTGGCCTTCACTGCCTGTTCTTCCAGTGCGGTGACGGTTGGGCTGCTCAGCAGTGCGTCCAGCCCACGTCCGAGCCCACGTTTCTTGACGGCCATGGAATTTCCTTAAGTGGGCTGAGCCGCGGTGCGACTGCCGCGACGTTGGCGACGGACCATCTCGCCCGCGAGCGCCAGGTAAGCCAGCGCGCCGCGAGACGTCTTGTCGTAGGCCAATGCTGGCATACCGAAGCTAGGCGCCTCGGCGAGACGAATATTGCGCGGAATAACGGTGTCGTACAGCTGCTCGCCGAAGTGCTCTTTGAGCTGTGCCGAAACGTCGTTGATCAAGCTGAGGCGCGGGTCGTACATGGTCCGCAGTAAACCCTCGATCTTGAGCTGAGGATTGAGCAACTCACCGATACGTTTGATGTTATCCACAAGATCGCTCAGACCTTCGAGCGCAAAGTACTCGCACTGCATGGGGATAATCACGCCATCGGCCGCAACCAGAGCGTTGAGCGTCAGCATTGAAAGCGACGGAGGGCAATCGATGAGGATGTAATCGTAATTTTCGCGGATGGGCGCCAGTGCTGAGCGCAGACGCGACTCCTTCATCTGCATTTCCAGCAGGACCACCTCGGCAGCCGTCAGATCGCGGTTTGCCGGCAGTAATTGATATCCGCCGTGCTCGGAAAAGTGCATGGCCTGATTCAGATCGCACTCGCCAATCAGCAAATCGTAGACCGAATGCTCAAGTGCGTGCTTATCCACACCGCTGCCCATGGTGGCATTGCCTTGCGGATCGAGATCGATCAACAACACCCGACGCTTGGTAGCCACCAGCGAGGCCGCGAGGTTGATGCAGGTTGTGGTTTTACCCACACCCCCTTTTTGGTTCGCTATCGCGAATACCTTAGCCATTATTGCGTGTGTTCCCTGTCATGCCGTGCGGCGCAGTATCAGCAGATGCCGTTGACCTTGGCAACCGGGTACGGCCAAGGCTTGCGCGCTTTCCAGATGAAAATCTGCGGGCAATGCTACCAGTTCATCCGCTGGATGCAGACCCTTCATTGCCAGCCAGCGCGTTTCGCCGTCGCCCAAGTGTCGAGTCCACTGGGTAAAGTCTTCCAGACTGCTGAAGGCGCGAGAGATGATGCCGTTGAACGGCAGCGCGGGCTGGAATGCTTCGGCACGGCTGTGGATAACTTCCAGGTTGGCGAGTGCGAGCTCCAGTTTCACCTGGGTCAGAAACCGGGTCTTCTTGCCGTTGCTGTCGAGCACAGTGACTTTCATGTCCGGAAACAGTATCGCCAGCGGGATGCCGGGCATGCCGCCGCCGCTGCCGACATCCAGCTGACGCTCACCTTCGATGAAACGCACCACGCTCAAGCTGTCCAGGAGATGGCGAGACACCATCTCATCCGGATCACGAACAGCGGTCAGGTTGTAGGCCCTGTTCCACTTGATCAGCAAAGCCAGGTACGCCAGCAACTGGCTATGTTGGCTCTCGCTCAACTCGACGCCTAGCTCTTGAGCGCCAAGGGTCAGTTCTTCTGCATGCTGCGGGGTAACCATCGAACTCAAGCGCTTTGCTCCAACTGACGGCCCGCGCCGCGTTTTTTCAAATGAATCATCAACAGAGAAATCGCCGCGGGTGTGACGCCTGGGATCCGTGAGGCCTGGCCCAGCGTCTCCGGACGACTTATCCCCAGCTTGCTCTGGATTTCTTTGGACAGACCGGAGATCCCGGTGTAATCGATGTCAGCAGGGAGTCGCGTGTTTTCGCTGGCACGCAGACGAGAGATTTCATCCTGCTGACGGTCGATGTAGCCAGCGTACTTGGTCTTGATTTCGACCTGTTCAGCAACCTGCGGGTCAGGCGAGCCGTGGCCGGTCAGCGCAACCAGACTGGCATAGTCCACTTCCGGACGGCTCAGCAGATTCAGCAGATTGTATTCGTGGGTCAACGGGGTGCCGAAGTGAGCCGAGACCGCATCGCCCTGCTCGGTACCCGGACGAATCCAGGTGGATTTCAGGCGCTGTTCCTCCAGCTCGATGCCTTCACGCTTGGCACAGAACGCCGCCCAGCGGGCGTCGTCAACCAATCCGAGGGCCCGACCCTGTTCGGTCAAACGCAAGTCCGCGTTGTCTTCGCGCAAAATCAAACGGTACTCGGCGCGTGAGGTGAACATCCGGTACGGCTCTTGAGTACCCAGGGTAATCAGGTCATCCACCAGCACGCCGATGTATGCCTCATCGCGACGCGGACACCAGCTGTCCTTTCCTTGAGCCCGAAGCGCCGCGTTGGTCCCGGCAAGTAAACCTTGGGCACCGGCCTCTTCGTAACCGGTCGTGCCGTTGATCTGTCCTGCGAAAAACAACCCACCAATGACCTTGGTTTCCAGGCTGTACTTCAGGTCGCGTGGATCGAAATAGTCATACTCGATGGCATAACCAGGCCGGACAATGTGGGCATTTTCCATCCCGCGAATGGACCGAACGATCTGCAGCTGTACGTCGAACGGCAGCGAGGTCGATATACCGTTTGGATAAAGCTCATGGGTCGTCAAACCTTCCGGTTCGATAAAAACCTGATGGCTTTCCTTGTCGGCAAAACGATGGATCTTGTCCTCGATCGATGGGCAATAACGCGGGCCTACCCCTTCGATTTCTCCGGCAGCAGAGTACATCGGTGACCGATCAAGGTTCGCTGCAATGATTTCATGGGTCCGGGCGTTGGTGTGGGTAATCCAGCAACTGACCTGGCTCGGGTGCTGAGCCTTGGAGCCCATGAACGACATCACCGGGATCGGCGTATCGCCCGGCTGTTCTGTCATCACCGAGAAATCCACAGATCGGCCATCGATGCGCGGAGGAGTGCCCGTTTTCAGGCGACCCACTCTCAGCGGTAGTTCACGGAGCCTGCGTGCGAGCGCAATGGACGGCGGATCACCGGCGCGACCGCCCGAATAGTTCTGAAGGCCGATGTGGATAAGTCCGCCCAGAAAGGTACCTGTGGTGAGAACCACGGAGTCGGCCAGAAAACGCAGGCCCATCTGAGTCACTACGCCGCGCACCTGGTCCTGCTCGACGATCAGGTCGTCGCATGCCTGCTGGAATACCCACAGGTTGGGCTGGTTTTCAATGATCTCTCTGACAGCCGCCTTGTAAAGCACTCGATCTGCCTGGGCACGCGTCGCCCGGACGGCCGGGCCTTTGCGGCTGTTCAACACGCGAAACTGGATACCGCTTTTGTCAGTGGCCGTTGCCATCGCACCGCCAAGTGCATCGATCTCTTTGACCAGATGACTTTTGCCGATGCCACCAATGGCCGGGTTGCAACTCATTTGGCCGAGGGTTTCCACGTTGTGCGTAAGCAGCAGGGTGGTGACACCCATACGTGCAGACGCCAGTGCTGCCTCGGTACCGGCATGACCGCCGCCGATGACGATCACTTGAAAACGGGAAGGGAAATCCACCACGCACCTCGTGCCTGTTGATTGGGGGGAATAGGAATGGCGGCAAGTATAGGGACTTACCCCCCCTTAAGAAACCCGTTGCGCAAAATCTAACCAGCTGTGGATGAATGAGGGTTATAGAAATTAAAAAGAAAGATATTTATAAGATCTTTGTTTTTATGTTTATTTTTACTGAGCCCGCTTTCTGTGGATAAATCTCTGAAAGCCTTTCAGTACGTGATGTACAGAGAATCAAAAGCCTGTGGCCATGTGGTCAAGAGGCCTTTGGATAACCTGTCTAAGCCTGTGGATCAAATGGACAGTTGTCCACAGGTGTGATTATCCTCAGATAAGAAGCGTGTTTATCAACCGAGCTCAGTCGCGGTTATGCACAGGGCTTATTCGAAAATTCGGGTGCTGAACGGTCAAATTCGAGGCGCACTTATCCGCCAATACGTTGATCGGAAGTCAGAAAAAGTCGGATGAGTGAATCGAGATGGGGCAGATCCGGAGAGATTGACCTGCCTGGGGATAGATCGCGGTGTTATTTGCCGATGCAAAAGCTGGAGAAAATTCGTCCTAACAGATCGTCCGAGCTGAATGCTCCGGTAATTTCGCCCAAGGACTGCTGCGCTTGGCGCAGGTCTTCTGCAAGTAGCTCTCCGGCGCCGGCCAAGGTCAGCTGCGAGCGTCCATGCTCGAGAGAGGTGCTTGCCTTGTGCAACGCTTCAAGGTGGCGCCGTCGTGCACTGAAGCTTCCTTCAGCTGTTTGCTGATACCCCATGCACGCTTTCAGATGCTCGCGCAGAAGCTCCACACCCTCACCACCGGCCTTGGCGCTGAGGCTGATGGTCACGTGGCCATCGACGCTGGTCACCAGTTCCACCGGCTCCTCACTCAGGTCCACCTTGTTACGAATCAGCGTGACATGGGATGGGTCAGGTCTTTGATCGAGAAACTCTGGCCACAACGCGAAGGGATCGCCCGCCTCTGGAGCTGTCGCATCCACCACCAGCAAAATGCGGTCTGCCTGGCCTATCGCCTGAAGCGCGCGTTGAACCCCTATTTTTTCCACTTGATCGTCCGTGTCGCGCAGACCAGCGGTGTCCACTACATGGAGGGGCATCCCATCAATGTGGATATGTTCGCGCAGGACATCCCGGGTTGTGCCGGCGATCTCAGTCACGATCGCCGCTTCTTTGCCCGCGAGGGCATTCAGCAAGCTGGATTTGCCGGCATTGGGCCTGCCCGCAATCACCACATTCATGCCATCCCTGAGCAACGCGCCCTGATTGGCTTCGTGTAGCACTGTGGATAACTGGTTGCGTACGTTATCCAGCATGGTCAGGACGTGGCCATCCGCGAGAAAGTCGATTTCTTCCTCAGGAAAGTCGATTGCCGCTTCAACGTAAATGCGCAGGCTGATCAGTTTCTCCGTGAGCTCATGCACTCGCCGGGAAAATGCACCCTGCAGCGACCTCAGGGCGTTACGCGCGGCCTGAGCAGAACTCGCCTCAATGAGGTCGGCGATCGCCTCGGCCTGGGCAAGGTCAAGCTTGTCATTGAGAAAAGCGCGTTCGCTGAATTCACCCGGCCGTGCCAGGCGGCATCCCAGTTGCACACAACGTTGAAGCAACATGTCCAGAACCACAGGCCCACCATGTCCTTGAAGCTCGAGCACGTCTTCCCCGGTGAACGAATGAGGGCCGGAAAAGTAGAGCCCGATCCCTTCGTCGATCACTGCGCCGTTTTCTTCTTTGAAAGCGCCGTAGTGCGCATAACGAGGTTGTGGCAGTTTGCCGAGAATCGCCTCGGCACACTTGCCGGCCTGGGGGCCGGAAATACGAACGATGCCGACGCCTCCACGTCCGGGAGCCGTAGCAATGGCCGCAATGGTTTCAAAAAGCACGTTCATGGGCCGACTCCTGGGCAACCGACGGATAGCAAAACGCCCCACGAGGGGGCGTTTTGAGTGACTTGTTAACAGGGTAGATCAGGCTTCAGCTTTCTTGGCTTTCGCTTCGATGCTGCGGGTGATGTACCACTGTTGAGTGATGGACAGGGTGTTGTTCACAACCCAGTACAGCACCAGACCAGCCGGGAACCACAGGAAGAAGAACGTGAAGATGATTGGCATCAGCTTCATGACCTTGGCCTGCATCGGATCCGGAGGTGTCGGGTTCAAACGCTGCTGGATAAACATGGTTGCGCCCATGATGATCGGCAGAATAAAGAACGGATCTTTGATCGACAGGTCAGTTATCCACAGCAGCCACGGTGCCTGACGCATTTCGACGCTTTCAAGCAGTACCCAGTACAGCGACAGGAACACCGGCATCTGGACCAGAATCGGCAAGCACCCACCCAACGGGTTGATCTTCTCTTTCTTGTACAGCTCCATCATCGATTGAGACAGCTTCTGACGATCGTCGCCATGCTGTTCTTTCAACGCGGCGAGGCGCGGAGCGACTGCACGCATGCGTGCCATGGATTTGTAACTGGCGGCCGACAGAGGGAAGAAAAGCCCTTTGATCAACATGGTCAGGAAGATGATTGACCAGCCCCAGTTACCGACGATGCTGTGGATATGTTGCAGCAGCCAGAAAATAGGCTGAGCAATGAACCACAGAATCCCGTAATCCACCGTCAGTTCAAGACCTGGGGACAACTCTTTCAGGACTGCCTGACTCTTTGGACCGGCGTAAAGCGTCGCAGTCGTCTCGGCTTTCGCGCCAGGTGCGACTGTCAATGCCGGGCCAGTGAAACCAATAATGTAATTGCCGGCACTGTCTTTACGGGTGGTGACGGTATTGCTGTCAGCCTTGTTCGGGATCCAGGCGGTCACAAAGTAATGCTGCAACCAGGCGACCCATCCGCCCTGAACAGTATCCTTTACCGATCCTTTGTCGATGTCCTTCATGGAAACCTTTTTGTAGGGTTCCGAAGGTGTCCACATGGCAGCGCCCAGATAAGTGGCGGTGCCCGTAGCGGTAGTCGAGGATGGATCGGCGCTCGCATCACGTTTCAGCTGGGCGAACAGGTTACCGTTCCACGGCTGCGCGCTTTGGTTGTCGATCACGTAAGAAACGGTGAGGTCATACAGACCGCGTTTGAACGTGAAGCGCTTGATGTAATTAACACCGGCATCGCTGAATTTCAGGTCGACGACCAGATCGTTCTGGCCATCAGTCAGCTGATAACTTTTTTGCGTGGCCGAGTAAACCGGCCGACCCGCTGCACGGGCATCAGGACCGTTCGCGCCAGTCAGACCGCTCTGAGCAAGGAAAATCCTCTCGCCGCCGTTATCGAACAGTTGGAAAGGAATCTCCGGGTGATCCTGACGGCGTGGATAAAGTGGCAAACGAAGCTGCACCACATCGCCGCCCACTGGATCAATGTCCAGGTTGAGGACGTCTGTCTTCACCTGGATCAGGTCTTTGCTGGTGGCCACCGGCATTTCCGCCGGCGCAGCTACTTCGCCGGTAGCGCTAGGAACGTCTGCATTGGCAGTCGCTGAACCTTGCGGAGCATCAGGAATAGCGGATGTATTGGTGTTGGCAGCAACATTCTGAGTCGGCAAGGCAGCCTGACCGTAGTCCTGGTTCCATTTCAGGACACCGACATAGGTCACGATTGCCAGGGCGACGATCAGGATCGTGCGTTTAATATCCATGATTACTCGGCCATCGAAGAGGAACGGGAGGTGGGAGCAGGTGGAACCGGGTCATAACCACCGGGATTCCACGGATGACACCGACCTAAGCGACGTAAGGTCAGCCAGCCACCGCGCACCAGACCATAATTTTCAATGGCCTCGTACGCGTAGCAGGAGCAACTGGGGTAGAAACGACAGTGACTGGCCATCAGAGGACTGATGGCATAGCGGTAAAACTGGATCGGAACGAGCGCCAGTTTACGCATCAGGACTGTCTACCCCCGCAGTTTCGGTTTTAAGTTCGGGATCGGGCCGGCTGCGCGCCAGACGTTTCCAGAGCTTGCCGAAATGCTGAATCAATTCGGGGTTTTCAATGTCACCCAAGCCTTTGCGTGCGACGACGACGATATCCCATCCGACCAGGTTGTCCTGGTGAAGGCGAAACGACTCACGCATCAGGCGTTTCAAGCGGTTGCGCTCGACGGAGAGCTTCACGCTCTTCTTCCCGATCACCAACCCGAGACGGGGATGATCAAGGTCGTTGTTGCGCACAAGGAGCAGGAGATTTTTTCCCGGAACCTTACCGGTGGGGGAGTCAAAGACTGCCTTGAAATGCCGGGGTGTCAGCAAACGCTTTTCCCGACTGAAGTCCTGACTCACCACCTGTGCCGATTAATCAAACTGCCAGACGCTTACGGCCTTTGGCGCGACGACGCGACAGAACTGCGCGACCGTTTTTAGTGGCCATACGAGCACGGAAACCGTGGGTGCGAGCGCGCTTGATAGTGCTGGGTTGGAAAGTACGTTTCATGGCGTGTTACCTGGTTCGTCCACAACGGGCCGGAATGGCCCCCGTTTTAAGAGACCGGGGATTCTAGAGAAAGCGGGCTCGCAGGTCAATTTCCAACCAACGTTTCTTGCATTTAGTTCCTGAGTGGACTTCATCGACAGCGCTCCATCAGTCGGTGCATCCTTGTCTCGTAGATATAGAAATAAAGAAGGAAGGTATTTAAAGCTTTTTTGTAAAGCTTATAAAAGCTTAAGGAGAAGATTTCTGTGGATAAAGTGCTGTAGGCCACGCACTGCATGATGTACAGACGAACGAAAGTCTGTCCACAAGCGGTGCTGCGGCTGTGCTGCAGCTGACGACAAGCTGTGTATAAATGCGTTACTTATCAACAGGCGCCTTATCCACAGGTTTCAGACCTGTGTTATGCAAAGGGCTGAAGCGCGGTTATCCACAGACCTTAACTATCCACCGGCTGTCGTCTTTTTCAGCGCTGTAGTGTCGGTTTGATGCGCTGGCGCCCTACCTTCATGTGGATAAGTCGGCTTCGGGTGGTTACAATGGCCGCTTGTTTTTGCCGCGCCGGCTTCAGAATCTAGGGGATATTTGTGTCAGTGGAACTTTGGCAGCAATGCGTTGAGCTTTTGCGCGATGAGCTGCCTGCCCAGCAATTCAACACCTGGATCCGTCCGTTACAGGTTGAAGCCGAAGGCGACGAATTGCGCGTGTATGCGCCCAACCGGTTTGTGCTGGACTGGGTCAATGAGAAGTACCTGGGTCGATTGCTCGAGCTGCTGGGCGAGCACGGTCAGGGAATTGCCCCGTCGCTGTCCTTATTAATAGGCAGCAAGCGTAGCTCTGCCCCACGTGCGGCACCGAATGCACCGCTCGCCGCAGCGACGGCCGCATCTCAGGCTGCAGAGATGGCTGCCTCCAGTGAAGCGCCGGTCGTAGCCCGCGCGCCGCAGTCAGTAGCGACGCCAGCCCCCATGATTCAGAATTCATTGAATGTCGAGGACGAGCCTTCCCGGGCGAGCTTTGACCCAATGGCTGGCGCCAGTTCCCAGCAAGCCCCTGCGCGTGCCGAGCAGCGTAATGTTCAGGTTGAGGGTGCGCTGAAACACACCAGCTACCTGAACAGGACCTTCACATTCGAAAACTTTGTCGAAGGTAAATCCAACCAACTGGCGCGCGCGGCCGCCTGGCAGGTAGCGGATAATCCCAAGCATGGCTACAACCCTCTCTTCCTTTATGGCGGTGTGGGTCTGGGTAAAACTCACCTCATGCACGCTGTAGGTAACCACCTGCTCAAGAAGAACCCGAACGCCAAGGTCGTGTATTTACACTCCGAGCGGTTCGTGGCGGACATGGTCAAGGCGCTGCAGCTCAACGCTATCAACGAGTTCAAGCGCTTCTATCGCTCCGTTGATGCACTGCTGATCGATGACATTCAATTCTTTGCCCGCAAAGAGCGTTCTCAGGAAGAGTTTTTCCACACCTTCAACGCCCTTCTCGAAGGGGGTCAGCAGGTTATTCTTACGAGCGACCGCTATCCTAAAGAAATTGAAGGCCTCGAAGAGCGCCTGAAGTCACGTTTCGGTTGGGGCTTGACCGTCGCCGTGGAGCCCCCGGAGCTGGAAACACGGGTGGCGATTTTGATGAAGAAGGCAGATCAGGCGAAAGTCGATCTCCCTCACGACGCCGCTTTTTTTATCGCGCAACGTATCCGTTCCAATGTGCGTGAGCTTGAGGGTGCGCTCAAGCGCGTCATCGCTCACTCGCACTTCATGGGCCGGGACATCACGATCGAGCTGATCCGTGAATCCTTGAAGGACTTGCTAGCGTTGCAGGACAAGCTGGTGAGTGTGGATAACATCCAGCGGACCGTCGCTGAGTACTACAAGATAAAAATCTCCGACCTGCTGTCCAAACGCCGTTCCAGGTCCGTCGCGCGTCCGCGGCAAGTAGCGATGGCGCTGTCCAAGGAACTGACCAATCACAGCCTTCCCGAAATCGGTGATGTGTTTGGCGGTCGCGATCACACAACTGTGTTGCATGCGTGCCGGAAGATCAACGAATTGAAAGAATCCGATGCGGACATCCGCGAGGACTACAAGAACCTGCTGCGGACTTTGACAACGTGATGCCGACGCAGCTTATCAAGGCAAGGGACTAGACCATGCATTTCACCATTCAACGCGAAGCCCTGTTGAAACCCCTGCAACTGGTCGCGGGCGTTGTCGAACGCCGTCAGACCTTGCCGGTTCTCTCGAACGTGCTCCTGGTCGTTGAGGGCCAGCAGTTGTCTCTGACCGGTACAGACCTGGAAGTCGAGCTGGTCGGCCGCGTGCAGCTGGAAGAGCCCGCAGAGCCGGGCGAAATTACCGTTCCTGCGCGCAAGCTGATGGACATCTGCAAAAGCATTCCCAACGATGCGCTCATCGACATCAAACTGGACGAGCAGAAGCTGATCGTCAAAGCGGGTCGTAGCCGTTTCACGCTTTCCACCCTGCCTGCCAACGATTTCCCAACCGTCGAAGAGGGCCCGGGTTCGCTTACGTTCAGCCTTGTACAAAGCAAGCTGCGCCGCTTGATCGAGCGCACCAGTTTTGCAATGGCCCAACAGGACGTTCGCTACTACCTTAACGGCATGCTACTTGAGGTTCAGTCGGGGATTCTGCGCGCGGTCGCAACCGATGGGCATCGTCTTGCGATGTGCTCGATGGCTGCAGAGATCGAGCAGGCTGACCGTCACCAAGTGATCGTGCCGCGTAAGGGCATTCTGGAGCTCGCCCGACTACTGACCGAACAAGATGGTCTGGTCAGCGTCGTGTTGGGTCAGCATCACATTCGTGCGACCACGGGTGAGTTCACATTCACATCCAAACTGGTCGACGGGAAATTCCCGGACTATGAGCGAGTGCTACCTAAGGGCGGCGACAAGTTGGTCGTGGGTGATCGTCAGGCACTGCGTGAGGCTTTCAGCCGCACGGCGATTCTCTCGAATGAGAAGTATCGAGGTATCCGCCTTCAGTTGGCCAACGGCCAGTTGAAGATTCAAGCGAATAACCCGGAGCAAGAGGAAGCCGAAGAGGAAATCAGCGTCGACTACAACGGCAGTTCACTCGAGATCGGATTCAACGTGAGCTACCTGCTCGACGTATTGGGTGTCATGACTACGGAGCAAGTCCGTCTGATTCTCTCCGATTCCAACAGCAGTGCGTTGGTGCAGGAATCCGGCAATGACGACTCGGCCTATGTCGTTATGCCGATGCGCCTGTAACAGCAGTTGATCAATGTCTCTTAGCCGTGTCTCGGTCACCGGGGTGCGCAATCTGCACCCGGTGACCTTCTCTCCTTCTCCCCGCATTAACATCCTCTATGGCGCCAACGGCAGTGGGAAAACCAGTGTCCTTGAGGCCATCTACCTCCTCGGCTTGGCGCGCTCTTTCCGCAGCGCCCGGCTGCAGCCTGTCATTCAATACGAGCAACCTGCGTGCACGGTGTTTGGCCAAGTCGAACTTGCCGAAGGTGGCCATAGCAGTCTTGGCGTTTCCCGTGACCGTCAGGGCGACTTTCAGATTCGTATAGATGGCCAGAACGCGAAAAGCGCCGCGCAACTGGCGGAGACGTTGCCGCTGCAGCTGATTAATCCCGATAGCTTTCGGCTCCTCGAAGGTGCTCCCAAGATCAGACGTCAATTTCTGGATTGGGGAGTGTTCCACGTGGAACCTCGTTTTATGTCCACCTGGCAGCGGCTCCAGAAGGCCCTGAGGCAGCGGAACTCGTGGCTTCGGCATGGTACACTTGACGCCGCTTCGCAGGCCGCATGGGACCGTGAGTTGTGTCTGGCGAGCGATGAAATTGACGAGTTTCGGCGCGCTTATATCAAAGCGCTGAAACCTGTGTTCGAGCAAACGCTGAGTGAGCTTGTCCAGATCGATGGGTTGACGCTTAGTTACTATCGAGGATGGGACAAGGAAAAAAACCTGAGCGACGTTCTGGCATCTTCGCTCTACCGTGATCAGCAGATGGGTCATACGCAGGCGGGGCCGCAACGCGCAGATTTACGTCTACGACTTGGCGGACACAATGCGGCAGATATCCTCTCCCGCGGGCAGCAGAAACTCGTGGTCTGCGCCCTCCGTATTGCTCAGGGACACTTAGTCAGCACGGCCCGTCGTGGCCAATGTATTTACCTCGTCGACGATCTGCCATCGGAGCTCGATGAGAATCACCGCGGTGCGCTTTGTCGCCTGCTGGAAGAATTACGCTGCCAGGTATTTATCACCTGTGTAGATCATGAATTGTTGAGGGAAGGCTGGCAGACGGAAACGCCAGTTGCCTTGTTCCACGTGGAACAAGGCAATATCACCCAGACCCACGACCACCGGGAGTGAAGGCATGAGCGAAAACCAAACGTACGACTCGACCAGCATCAAAGTGCTGAAAGGGCTCGATGCCGTACGCAAGCGTCCTGGTATGTATATCGGCGACACAGATGATGGCAGCGGCCTCCACCACATGGTATTTGAGGTTGTGGACAACTCGATTGACGAGGCATTGGCTGGTCACTGTGACGACATCAGTATCATCATCCACCCGGATGAATCGATCACTGTTCGTGACAACGGTCGCGGCATTCCGGTCGATGTGCATAAAGAAGAAGGTGTTTCCGCCGCCGAAGTCATCATGACGGTGTTGCACGCTGGCGGTAAGTTTGACGATAACTCCTACAAAGTATCCGGCGGGCTGCACGGTGTGGGCGTTTCAGTCGTCAACGCGCTGTCCGAGGTTCTGAACCTCACTGTTCGCCGCAGTGGAAAAGTCTGGGAGCAAACCTACGTCCATGGTGTTCCACAAGAACCGATGCAAATCGTTGGTGAAAGTGATACCACGGGCACAGAGATCCACTTCAAGCCCTCCTCCGAAACCTTCAAGAACATTCACTTCAGCTGGGACATCCTCGCCAAGCGTATTCGTGAGCTGTCGTTCCTTAACTCCGGTGTGGGTATCGTTCTCAAGGACGAGCGCAGCGGCAAGGAAGAGCTGTTCAAATACGAAGGCGGTCTGCGCGCATTCGTTGAATACCTCAACACCAACAAGACGCCGGTGAATCAGGTCTTCCATTTCAACATCCAGCGTGAAGATGGCATCGGCGTCGAAATTGCCCTGCAGTGGAATGACAGCTTCAACGAGAACTTGTTGTGCTTCACCAACAACATTCCACAGCGCGACGGTGGCACCCACCTGGTCGGCTTCCGTTCTGCCCTGACCCGTAACCTGAACAACTACATTGAGCAGGAAGGTTTGGCGAAGAAGCACAAGGTCGCTACCACCGGTGATGATGCGCGTGAAGGCCTGACAGCGATTATTTCCGTGAAGGTACCTGATCCGAAGTTCAGCTCCCAAACGAAAGACAAGCTGGTGTCTTCAGAAGTGAAGACGGCAGTTGAGCAGGAGATGGGCAAGTACTTCTCTGACTTCCTGCTGGAGAACCCGAACGAAGCGAAAGCCGTTGTCGGCAAGATGATCGATGCAGCGCGTGCTCGTGAAGCTGCGCGTAAAGCACGTGAGATGACTCGTCGCAAAGGTGCGCTGGATATCGCAGGCCTGCCCGGCAAACTGGCCGATTGCCAAGAGAAAGACCCTGCCCTTTCCGAACTGTATCTAGTGGAAGGTGACTCTGCTGGTGGTTCCGCCAAGCAGGGACGTAACCGTAAAACTCAGGCCATCCTGCCACTCAAGGGCAAGATCCTGAACGTGGAAAAGGCGCGCTTCGACAAGATGATTTCGTCCCAGGAAGTGGGCACGTTGATCACTGCACTGGGCTGCGGTATTGGCCGCGACGAATACAACATCGAAAAGCTGCGCTACCACAACATCATCATCATGACTGATGCTGACGTTGACGGTTCGCACATCCGTACCCTGTTGCTCACCTTCTTCTTCCGCCAGTTGCCGGAGTTGGTTGAGCGTGGCTACATCTACATTGCTCAACCGCCCTTGTACAAGGTGAAGAAAGGCAAGCAAGAGCAGTACATCAAAGATGACGACGCCATGGAAGAGTACATGACCCAGTCGGCCCTTGAAGATGCGAGCCTGCACCTCAATGAATCGGCGCCTGGTATTTCCGGTGCAGCGCTGGAGAAACTGGTCCACGATTTCCGCATGGTGATGAAGACGCTGAAACGTCTGTCCCGTTTGTACCCACAAGAGCTGACCGAGCACTTCGTTTATCTGCCGGCCGTGCCAATGGAGCAACTGTCGGATCATGCGGCCATGCAAGAGTGGCTGGCGAAGTTCGATGAACGCCTGCGCGTGGGTGAGAAGTCCGGGTTGGTCTACAAGGCCAGCCTGCGTGAAGACCGCGAGCGTAACGTGTGGCTGCCAGAGGTCGAGCTGATCTCACATGGTCTGTCCAACTACGTCACGTTCAACCGCGATTTCTTCGGCAGCAACGATTACAAGACAGTCACTGCACTGGGTGCGCAGATCAGCACCCTGCTGGAAGAAGGCGCTTACGTTCAACGTGGCGAACGCAAGAAAGCCGTCACCGAGTTCAAAGAAGCATTGGCCTGGTTGATGGCAGAGAGCACCAAGCGTCATACCATCCAGCGCTATAAAGGTCTCGGCGAGATGAACCCGGATCAGCTGTGGGAAACCACGATGGACCCAAGTGTGCGACGCATGCTCAAGGTGACGATCGAAGACGCTATCGGCGCTGATCAGATCTTCAACACCCTGATGGGTGACGCAGTAGAGCCGCGCCGCGACTTTATCGAAGCCAACGCACTGGCAGTGTCGAACCTGGACTTCTAAGGTTTCAACCGCCAACAAAACAGCCCCAACGATGCGAATCGATTGGGGCTGTTTTCGTTTAGGCACTCAGCTCACTGTTTTAATCGGGCTGGTCGGCGATGTGGTCCGCCCTCTCCTGCTTAACTGTTTTCCCCATTCGATACCGCGCAATTCAATGAATCGATGGCTGACCGTAGATATACCGATAATGATGATTAACAGAGCGATGAGTAGAGCATTGTCAGCCACTCCGTTGTGGAAGGACAGCATCGGACCGGGCGCCGCGGTAGCGTAGGTGACGATGGTGTATCCGGTGACTTTTCCTACAAGAAGCAAGGCAAGGGTGGAGGCGAATAGAACCATCGCATGGGTCATGTAGATCGAGTAGGACAGCACGCCCAGCTTCTCGAACGGGCGAGCCTTGAGCAAGGTCGAAATCACTCCTCCCTCAAAGGAGAAAATCAACATAAGCGCGCAGAAGACCAACATCAGAATGATCTGCTTGTGATCGATGTCACTCACCAGCAAGCTCGCTGTGAGACAGATCCCAACAGTTTCCAAAACAGTGTGCACCCAGCGCGGAATGCTCTTGTTGTGGATAACCTGATAGAGGTGATAGGTGATCACTCCGGCAAAGAAGCAGGACAGTCCCTGCAATGCGGGCTCCATCAGATAGCCATATCCCAAGGACAAGCACGCCGTAGCCATCAACGAAATCATCAAAAATATTGGAGTGGAGATGCGTGGTGTACACAAAAGTATCCCCGCGAAGATCATGTAGACGTAGTACTCGACACTGATGCTCCATGCCGGAAAGTTGAACGACTGGGGATTGAATCCCGGCCACCAGGATTGCAGCAGCAGAAGGTTGGGGAGGATTTCCTGGGGCGCTCGCTGTCCGGTGAAGCTCGGCTGATTGAACGCTATGCCGGCACGCTCCGCGGCCAGCTTTACCACCTCCAATGCGATAGCGAACAGGAGCACAACGACGTGCAAGGGGTACAGCCGGAAGGTGCGTGTGATGAAGAACTGCTTGAACTGGTCTGTCGTGGCCAGGCGCTGGCGGTAGGTGTGGACCATGACAAAGCCGCTAAGCACGAAGAAAAAACTCACCAGGTAATGAGCGTTTCTGAAGAATGCCCATTCGCCGAAGCTCTGGGAAATATGGACATGATAGACCGCAACACTTAGTGCGCAGATACCCCTGAAGCCGTCCAGCACTTGAAATCTCTTCATCGCGAACTCCCTGTTGAATCCATGCCGGATGCGTTTAGAGCCTCCCTCGGTGCGCAAGTCATCATGCGGCACCTTTCCCGGTTCTGGTCCAATGGGTCTTCTTGTTGTCCAGGCGACTGCTTAATAATCCGGCCAGCCCGCGGCGCCAGGCCATGGCGGGCCTCTCGATAACATGCCAGGAGAATATGGCTGCCAGTAACACGAGCGGGAAGGCGATCAGCATCATGCTGAGAGGGCCGATACCTTTGAACAGATGGGCCAGGATTTCCTGAATCGGGAAGGCGTAGATATAAACGCCATATGAGTAATCGCCCAGCTGGTTGTAAGGGGCGATTACCGGGTGGGTTGCGAACCCCAGGTAGAAAATCAGATACGTCCAGGCCAGAACAAAACACTCAAAGAAATACGGCGTGCGCCATGTGCAGGCGGCTAGCACCGCGAAAGGCAGGAAGCCGATAAATCGATGCTCGATGTGCTGACGATAGCGGTAGAAGGACATGCCCAGAACAAACGGCAAGCTCCACGTGAAGAAAGATTCGGTGCCGTAGAAGTCATCGACCAAAGTGCTGTTCAGCATCAAGGCTTTGAACGAGACGTACAGCGCGGCATAAAACATGACAAAGCCGGCGAATTTCCGGCCTTCACTGAAAAAGCAGAATGTTCCAAGCGCGCCCACCAGGATGTAGAGGGAAACTTCATAAAAGAGCGTCCACAGCGACCCGTTAATGCCGGGCCAAGGGTTATTTTCGAACACGCCAGGCAACTGGAACCTCATGCTGAACAGGGTCAAGTTGTGGGTTAAATAATCGTATGTCTCATCCGAACGGAAATATTCCGGCGCACTCAGTGTCGTAAAAAAGGGCCCGACCAGAAACACGCTGAGCAACAGTACAAGGGTCAACCCAGGGTAAATGCGCAGAAAACGAGCGGTAAAAAAATCGGTTGTGTTGCCTGCGCGATCACGGCTAAGGGAGATAAAAAAACCGGAGACGCAGAAGAACGTGATCACTGCCAGTTCACCGAGTGACAAGCCAATCCATTTCGAGAGTGGTTCTACCGCATCATGGCCAAGTGCGAGAGGGTAACTGTGGGAAATCAGGACCGCCGTGGCAGCGAGCATTCTGATCAGGTTAAAGTTATTGCTTGTTCTGGACGTCAGGTCACCCAACGTATTCATGTTGCCTCCGCGAGAGATCAGGGTGATATCGGTTCGATCCATTCACCGCTGTGACGCTCACGCCGTCGGAGACGCGCGATATCGAGAGGGTTGAAAGTGGTTCTGAGCTTGAACGATACACTGGGGATGCTCCGCGTCTAATTGGCATCCCTAATCGCGACGCGGATTACCTGCACGCCCTGTCAGCCAATAATTTGGCCCTGAAACTCGAACGATAGTTTTTGTTAGGGGACTGTATCGCTGCGCCTTGTCTGTGCAATGACAGCGTGCAGAACCTACAAACCCGCCGATGGAACCGCTGCATCAGGACAGGTTTAAGACCAAGGAGCCTCAGTCATATGTCGATTCGCAAATACCAGAAAGTGCTGGCTATCCCTCGAGTGCTGCCTGCCACGTTGTTCATGTTCGTTGCGGGTCTGCCGCTGACCATCATGGGCCTCACGCTGAGCTTGCATGTGCTCAATGAAATGGGCGGCAGTTATTTTGATGCAGGCGTGGTGGGGACAGCGACCGCCCTTGGTTTCGCGGTGGGCTCTCCCCTGCTCGGCCGAATGATTGATCGTCACGGCCTGCGCCCAGTGGTGGCCGTGTGCGGGACACTGTCGACCCTCGCTTGGGTGTTGCTGCCGATGGTGAGCTACTGGCTCTATGTCTTTCTGGCTTTTGTTGCCGGTCTCTTTACCGTGCCAACGGGCTCGCTTGCCAGGCAGTTCATCGCCAGTCTGGTGCCGGAGGATCAGCGCCGGCCTGCGTACTCGCTCAACATGATGCTGATGGAGCTCTCATTCGTCATCGGGCCCGCCAGCGGCATTCTGCTCATCACCACGTATTCGGCGACGGCCACGCTGGCGGGCATCGGCCTGTGGCGCGCGCTCTCCTATGTCGTGCTCTATGTGTTGAACTGGCCGACGCGCAACGTCGACGAAGTCGCTGCAAATCCTGATCGCGTACGCCCCAAAATCCGTACCTGGATGAGCGGCCGTTTACTGGCCGTCATGTGTGTGAGTGCGGGGGCTTTGTTCGTGTTGTACGGCACCGAGCTGGCACTGATCGCCGTGCTGCGCGCCAGCGATCAACTTGCCTTCACCGGGTATGTCATCGCCGCGATGTCCATTGCGTCCATCGTGGGCGGGTATGTCCACGGTGTTGTCCACAGGTCGTGGTCACAGATGAAACTCGCTTTGGCAATGAGCCTGCTGCTGCTACCTGTGGTGTTCTTCGATGACGTCTGGTGGTGGCTGATGCTCGCGCTGTTGCCGACCAATCTGCTATGCACGCCGACGCTGGCTGCAGGTTCGGAAGCGGTTGCCAAGCTGGCGCCTTCCAGCGTAAGAGGTGAGGTGATGGGGTTGCACGATTCGGCTTACCGGATAGGTCAGACGCTGTCGGCGCCCATTGTGGGATTCGCTATCGACAGCGTTTCCCCCGCCATGGGGTTTGTCGCAGCAGCGTGTGGCGGGATTGTACTGGTCGGTATGGGGGCGCTATGCAATCTACAGATAACCGCGCCGGGGAGGACTGCCTGATCCACGCATCGGTCTTGGCTGCCAAGGCTCAAGACCGGTCTTTGCAGGGGATCGGAAGATGCTGGGGAAAAACTTATGCACGCTTTGGATGTTGTAAGCGTCGTAAGAAATAAGTATTTAAATTAACGAGTTAGCAGCGAATTTTCCGATTTTGGATTTATTCGTGCACAGGTTATCCACAATTCACGCCGGTGATTTCTCGGGTGCAGGCGCAGGCATTGCAGGCGATCCCAAATTACGCTGGGTTTGCTCATTCCAGGCCGAGACGCGATCGTTCAGCGCTGCGATTGCGCGTGGGCCGGTGCCCTCTGCGTACATCGGTTTGCCAATCACGACTTCGATGGTCCCCGGCTTTTTACCCCATCCCTCTTTAGGCCAATACCGGCCGGCATTGTGGGAAATGGGCAGGACAGGCAAGTCCGCATTAACGGCCAGCGCCGAACCGCTGCGCGAGAATTTTCCGATCTGGCCGTAGGGTACGCGCGTGCCTTCAGGGAAGATCAGCACCCAGACCCGGTCTTTGAGCAACTCATCGCCTTTCTTTGCCACGACCTTGAGCGCCGCTTTGGGGTTGTTGCGATCGATGGCGATGGGACGCAGCATCGCCATGGCCCACCCAAAGAACGGCACGTAGAGCAACTCACGCTTGAGCACTTGGCTTAAAGGCTGAAAGTGGGCCGAGAGAAAAAACGTTTCCCACGTGCTCTGGTGATTGGAGACGATCACGCACGGTGTCTCCGGAATATTCTCCTCGCCGGTGACGTTGACCTTGATGTTGAGGAACACGCGGGTCAGCCATAAAGCACAGCGGCACCAGTAGACATTGATGAAGCGATAGCGAAGACGGAACGGCAGGAAAGGTGCAATAAAGAAGCTCAGCGAACACCACAGCAGGGCAGTAGTGCCCAGCAGCAGGTAAAAGAAGAAAATCCTGATGGCCTGCACAATCGACATAGCTGCTTTTACCGTTACGGGGCAATTGCCCGAATTGAGCGAGCCGTTGAATAGCCGTTAGCGATTCAACGGGGCGCTGTTGTGAATAAGTTCTGCGGCAACCGCCGCCAGATCATCGAAAACCAACGTGCTTGCGGGTAATGCACCGCTGCGCGTCTTCTGACCTTTGCCGGTCAGGACCAGAACAGGTTGTGAGTCGACGGCCACCGCCGCCTCCAGGTCACCCTTGCTGTCGCCCACAAACCACACGCCGGCTAAATCGACGGCGTAATGGCTGGCAATTGTCTTCAGCATGCCCGGTCTTGGCTTGCGGCAATCGCAGCCGGCGTCCGGACCATGGGGACAATAAACGACCAGTCCGACCTCGCCGCCCTCCTCCGCCACGAGTTCACGCAAGCGTGCGTGCATGGCATCAAGGGTGACCAGATCGTAGTAACCGCGAGCGATGCCGGACTGATTGGTGGCCACAGCCACCGTCCAGCCGGCTTTACTCAGTTGCGCAATGGCCTCGATGGAGCCTGGAATCGGAACCCACTCGTCCACCGACTTGATGTAGGCGTCGGAGTCCTGGTTGATCACCCCGTCCCTATCGAGAATCAGCAACTTCACTGGCATGCGCTCCGCTGTCAGCTCAACAAAGAGATGTCGGCAACGCCGAGGAACAGATTGCGCAGACGGGCAAGCAAGGCGTAACGGTTGGCTCGCACACTGGCGTCTTCCGCGTTGACCATCACTGCTTCGAAAAACGCATCCACAGGCTCGCGAAGTGCCGCGAGACGCGTCAGCGCTTCGTTGTACTGACGGCTGGCGGACATCGGCGCTACGGCCTGATCTGCCTGCTGAATTGCCGAGTACAGCGAGAACTCGTTGGCGTTGTCGAAGTACTTCGGCTCGACGGTCTGGGCGATGCTGCCATCCGCCTTGCTCAGCAGATTGGAAACCCGCTTGTTCACGGCGGCCAGTGCTGCAGCCTCAGGCAATTTGCGGAAGGCCTGGACCGCCTGAACACGTTGATCGAAGTCCAGTGCCGAAGCGGGCTGCAAGGCGCGCACCGACAGGTAGACAGAAACGTCTACGCCTTCGTCTTCATAGCGCGCACGCAGACGATCGAAGATGAATTCGAGCACCTGCTCTGGCAGGCCAGCAGGTTTGATCTTCACACCAAACTGAGCAACGGCGAACTGCACGGTTTTGACCAGATCCAGGTCCAGCTTCTTCTCGATCAGGATGCGCAGGATGCCGAGCGCAGCCCGGCGCAAAGCGTACGGGTCTTTGCTCCCGGTCGGCAGCATGCCGATACCGAAGATACCCACGAGTGTGTCGAGCTTGTCGGCGATGGCGACAGCGGCGCCGGTCAACGTGCCTGGCAATTCAGCCCCAGCGCCGCGCGGCATGTATTGTTCGTTCAACGCCAGTGCGACGTCTTCGGGTTCGCCGTCGGCCAAGGCGTAGTAGTAGCCTGCAACGCCCTGCATCTCCGGGAACTCGCCAACCATCTCGGTCGCCAGGTCGCACTTGGACAGCAGGCCTGCCCGTGCGGCGCGCTGAGCATCGCCGCCAATGCGTGGCGCGATGAACGCAGCGAGCTTGGAAACGCGCTCGGCCTTGTCGAACACCGTGCCCAACTGGGCCTGGAACACCACGTTCTGCAGACGCTGGTTGAACGTCTCCAGCTTTTGCTTCTTGTCCTGCTTGAAGAAGAACTCGGCGTCGGTGAGACGCGGGCGAACCACTTTCTCGTTGCCGTGGACGATCTGGGAAGGGTCCTTGCTGTCGATGTTCGCGACAGTAATGAAGCGCGGCAGCAACTTGCCTTCGGCATCCAGCAGGCAGAAGTACTTCTGGTTGTCCTGCATCGTGGTGATGAGGGCTTCCTGCGGCACTTCAAGGAAACGCTCCTCGAACGAGCACACCAGCGGCACTGGCCATTCGACCAGCGCAGTCACTTCATCAAGCAATGCCGGCGGTACGATGGCGGTGCCTTCGTGTTGCGTGGCGAGCTCTTCGACGCGCTTGCTGATCAACTGACGACGCTCGTTGAAATCCGCAAGCACATGGGCCGCGCGCAAGTCGCTGGCGTAATTGGCCGGCGACGAGATGCGCACGCTGTCCGGATGATGGAAGCGATGGCCGCGGGACTCACGGCCGGACGTCTGGGCGAGAATGGTGCAGTCGACGACTTGATCGCCAAACAGCATCACCAGCCACTGGGTCGGACGCACGAACTCTTCCTTGCGCGCGCCCCAGCGCATGCGCTTCGGAATCGGCAGGTCGTTGAGCGAATCTTCGATGATGGTCGGCAGCAGACTCAACGTTGGCTTGCCAGGGATGCTCTGGCTGTAGCGCAGCTTCGGGCCGCTCTGATCGATTTCACTCAGGTCCACGCCGCACTTCTTGGCGAAGCCCAAGGCAGCCTGGGTCGGATTGCCCTCGGCATCGAACGCCGCCTGACGTGGCGGGCCATCCAAGTTGACGCTGCGATCCGGCTGCTCGGTGGCGAGCTGAGTAATGAGCACGGCCAGGCGACGTGGCGCGGCATAGACCTGTTTGGCGGTATAGGTCAAACCGGCAGCCTGCAGGCCTTTTTCGATACCGGCCATGAACGCATCGGCCAGAGTATTCAATGCTTTGGGTGGCAGTTCTTCGGTGCCCAGTTCGACCAGAAAATCTTGAGCACTCATTGCGCAGCCTCCAGCTTGGCCAACACTTCATCGCGGATATCGGGCGCGGCCATCGGGAAGCCGAGCTTGGCCCGGGCCATCAGGTACGCCTGGGCCACGGAGCGAGCCAGGGTGCGGACGCGCAGAATGTACTGCTGACGTGCCGTCACGGAAATCGCGCGACGGGCATCCAGCAAGTTAAAGGTGTGAGAGGCCTTGAGGACCATTTCATAGCTCGGCAGTGGCAGCTCGACTTCGATCAGGCGCACGGCTTCGCTTTCATAGAAATCGAACAGCTCGAACAGTTTGTCGACGTTGGCGTGCTCGAAGTTGTAGGTCGATTGCTCCACCTCGTTCTGATGGAACACGTCGCCGTAGGTGACTTTGCCAAACGGGCCGTCAGTCCAGACCAGGTCGTAGACCGACTCGACGCCCTGCAGGTACATCGCCAGACGCTCGAGGCCGTAGGTGATTTCGCCCGTGACCGGGTAGCATTCGATACCGCCGACTTGTTGGAAATAGGTGAACTGCGACACTTCCATGCCGTTCAGCCAGATCTCCCAACCCAGGCCCCAGGCGCCGAGGGTGGGTGACTCCCAGTTGTCTTCGACAAAGCGGACGTCGTGTACGAGCGGGTCAAGACCCACGTGCTTCAGCGAGCCAAGGTACAGCTCCTGAAAGTTGTCCGGGTTGGGCTTGAGGACAACCTGGAATTGATAGTAGTGCTGCAGGCGATTCGGGTTCTCGCCATAACGGCCATCGGTAGGACGACGGCTCGGTTGCACGTAGGCGGCGTTCCAGGTTTCCGGGCCGATGGCGCGCAGAAACGTAGCAGTGTGGAAAGTGCCGGCGCCCACTTCCATATCGTAGGGCTGAAGTACCACACAACCTTGCTCAGCCCAGTATTGCTGGAGGGCGAGGATCAAGTCTTGGAAGGTACGCACGGCTGGCGTAGGCTGGCTCACGAAATTCACCTGTACTGGGGGGCTGCGATTTAAAGAGCGGGAGTATACCCGATTCGGCCGCGCCTCCACCCTTGGGAGCCCTATGCCACGCTGCTTTTGGTGCAACGAAGATCCGCTTTACATGGACTACCACGATCAAGAGTGGGGTATGCCGTTGCGCGATGCGCAGATGCTGTTCGAGTTCCTGTTGCTCGAAGGGTTCCAGGCCGGACTGTCGTGGATCACCATCCTGAAAAAGCGTGAGCGCTACCGTCAAGTGATGTTCGGCTTCGACGTCCAGCGCATTGCAGTGATCACCGATGCTGAAATCGAAGCGCTGATGCTGGAGCCCGGCATTGTGCGCAACCGTCTCAAGCTCAATGCCGCGCGCAGGAACGCTCTGGCCTGGTTGCGGCTTGAGGATCCGGTCGCGTTTGTCTGGTCCTTTGTCGGCGGCAAGCCGAAGGTCAATCACTTCAAGGACCGCAGCGAAGTCCCGGCCATTACGCCAGAGGCCGAAGCGATGAGCAAAGCGTTGAAGAAATCCGGTTTCACCTTCGTCGGCCCTACTATCTGTTACGCCTACATGCAGGCCACCGGAATGGTGATGGACCATACGATTGACTGCGATCGATACGCTGAGCTGGTGGGTGATGTGAGTGAACGGCTCGCATGAATGGTTACAATGGCCGCCTCATGTATTCGGGAGTGATCTGTGGATAAGTTCAAAGGCGCCTTGATGGTTGGGGCATTGCGCCTGTTTGCCCTGTTGCCGTGGCGCGCAGTGCAATGGGTCGGCACCTGCATTGGCTGGCTGATGTGGAAATTGCCTAACCGTTCTCGCGACGTCGCGCGCATCAACCTGTCCAAGTGCTTCCCCGAACTGAGCCCTGAAGAACTCGAAGCACTGGTCGGCCGCAGCCTGATGGACATCGGCAAGACCCTGACCGAAAGCGCCTGCGCGTGGATCTGGCCGGCGCAGAAGTCGATCAATCTGGTTCGCGAGGTCGAAGGGCTTCAGGTCTTGAAAGACGCCCTGGCGTCGGGCAAGGGCGTCGTCGGCATCACCAGCCATCTGGGCAACTGGGAAGTGCTCAACCACTTCTATTGCAGTCAGTGCAAACCGATCATTTTCTACCGACCACCCAAGCTCAAGGCCGTGGACGATCTGCTGCGCAAGCAGCGCGTGCAGTTGGGTAACCGCGTTGCCGCGTCCACCAAGGAAGGCATTCTCAGCGTCATCAAGGAAGTGCGCAAAGGTGGCTCGGTCGGCATTCCCGCAGACCCGGAGCCGGCAGAATCAGCAGGCATATTCGTGCCCTTCTGCGGGACAATGGCGCTGACCAGCAAGTTCGTGCCGAACATGCTGGCGGGCGGCAAAGCGGTAGGCGTGTTCCTCCACGCGATGCGTCTGGAGGATGGCTCTGGCTACAAAGTGATTCTCGAAGCCGCGCCGGAGGACATGTACAGCGCTGATACGGCAACGTCGGCAGCGGCCATGAGCAAGGTGGTTGAAAAGTACGTGCGGGCCTATCCAAGCCAATACATGTGGACCATGAAGCGCTTCAAGAAACGCCCCGAAGGTGAGAAGCGCTGGTATTGATCAAACGCTGAGCCCCGCAGGCCCGCGATCAACTGTAGGAGCGCGCTTGCCCGCGATAAGTCGGTACATCCGACAGCGCTATGTCAGGCCTAGCATTTTTCGCGGGCAAGCGCGCTCCTACGTTAAAGGCGTCTGCCCAGAGTCAGAAAAAGCTCAAACCCACTTGGAACAGTCGCTCCACGTCGCGGATGTATTTTTTATCCACAAGGAACATGACCACGTGATCGCCTGATTCGATCACCGTGTTGTCATGGGCGATGATCACCTGGTCGGCGCGGGTGATGGCGCCGATGGTCGTGCCGGGCGGCAAGTTGATGTGCATGATGGCTTTGCCAATCACCTTGCTGGATCTGGCATCGCCATGGGCGACAATCTCGATGGCTTCCGCCGCGCCCCGACGCAATGAATGCACGCTGACGATATCGCCGCGCCGCACGTGGGCCAGCAACGTACCGATGGTGGCGAGCTGAGGGCTGACCGCGACATCAATCTCTCCCCCTTGCACCAAGTCGACATACGCCGGGTTGTTGATGATCGTCATCACCTTCTTCGCGCCGAGACGCTTGGCCAGCAACGACGACATGATGTTCGCCTCGTCGTCGTTGGTCAGTGCCAGGAACAGGTCGGCGTTGTCGATGTTCTCTTCCACAAGCAGGTCGCGATCGGAAGAGCTGCCTTGCAGGATCACCGTGTTGTTGAGCGTGTCAGAGAGGTGACGGCATCGGGCGGGATTCATTTCGATGATCTTGACCTGATAGCGGTTCTCGATGGCTTCCGCCAGCCGCTCGCCAATCTGACCGCCGCCAGCAATCACGATGCGCTTGTAGCTCTCATCCAGGCGACGCATCTCGCCCATCACGGCGCGAATATCCGCCTTGGCAGCGATGAAAAAGACCTCGTCGTCCGCCTCGATAACCGTATCGCCCTGAGGAATGATCGGACGGTCGCGACGGAAGATAGCTGCAACGCGGGTATCCACATTCGGCATGTGCGTGCGCAGTTGACGCAGTTGCTGTCCCACCAGAGGCCCGCCGTAGTACGCCTTGACCGCCACCATCTGGACCTTGCCGCCCGCGAAGTCGATGACTTGCAGCGCGCTGGGGTATTCGATGAGCCGCTTGATGTAATGCGTGACCACTTGCTCAGGGCTGATCAGCACGTCCACGGGAATGGCGCCGTTGGCGAACAGGCCTGAGCGGGTCAGGTACGCCGACTCGCGAACACGGGCAATCTTGGTCGGGGTCTGGAACAGCGTGTACGTGACCTGACAGGCGACCATGTTGGTCTCGTCGCTGCTGGTCACCGCGACCAGCATGTCGGCGTCGTCGGCACCGGCCTGACGCAGCACGGTGGGGAATGAACCGCGACCATGGACGGTGCGGATATCAAGGCGATCACCCAGGGCCCGCAAACGATCCTGATCGGTGTCCACGACGGTGATGTCATTGGCTTCGCTGGCCAAGTGCTCGGCCAGCGTACCGCCGACCTGCCCTGCGCCGAGAATGATGATCTTCAATCAGTCTCTCCTTGAAATGATGATCGGGTCAGATGCGTGGGCTGAAGACCTGCGGCGTTTTCGGACCGTAGGAGCCGGCTTGCTGGCGAACCTGCCAGATCAATCAGTAGCGAGATGACTGATCTGACCCATTCGCCAGCAAGCTGGCTCCCACAGGAGACAGGCATCAGACCGACGCCGCAATCTTGATCAGTTTGGCGTAGTAAAAGCCGTCATGCCCGCCTTCCTGGGCCAGCAACTGACGGCCGTGGGGCTGTTTCAGACCAGGCGGTGGATTGCCTTGCTGCCCGGCGATGTCCAGCTCCCGTGCGCCCGACGTACGCGCCAGAAATGCAGCGATGACTTCGGTGTTTTCAGTCGGCAGGGTCGAACACGTGGCGTACAGCAAGATGCCGCCGACCTGCAGCGTCGGCCACAGCGCGTCGAGCAATTCGCCCTGCAGCGCGGCGAGGGCGGGAATGTCATCCGCCTGGCGGGTCAGCTTGATGTCGGGGTGGCGACGAATCACGCCAGTCGCCGAGCAAGGCGCGTCGAGCAGGATGCGCTGGAACGGTTTGCCGTCCCACCATAGATCGGTGGCGCGGGCGTCGGCGGCGATAAGTTCGGCACTCAGGCCCAGGCGATCCAGGTTCTCCTTGACCCGCACCATGCGCTTGGCTTCAAGATCCACTGCAACCACGCCCGCCAGGCCCGGTTGTACTTCCAGCAGATGGCAGGTCTTGCCGCCCGGCGCGCAACAGGCGTCCAGCACACGCTGACCCGGCGCCAACTCCAGCAAGTCGGCGGCCAGTTGTGCTGCCTCATCCTGAACGCTGATCCAGCCCTCGGCGAACCCCGGCAATGAGCGAACATCGCCCGGTTCGGTGAGCACGATGCCGTCTTGGCTGAACGTGCTCGACGTTGCGGCGATGCCTGCGTCCAGCAACAGTTGGAGGTACTGCTCGCGGGTTTTGTGCCGACGATTGACCCGCAAAATCATCGGCGGGTGGGCGTTGTTCGCCGCACAAATCGCCTCCCAATGCTCAGGCCACGCAGCTTTCAGCGCTTTTTGCAGCCAGCGTGGATGAGCGGTGCGCACCACCGGATCGTGTTCCAGCTCCGTCAGCAATGCCTCGCCTTCCCGTTGGGCTCGACGCAGAACGGCATTGAGCAACGCCTTTGCCCACGGCTTTTTCAGCTTGTCGGCGCAGCCCACGGTTTCGCCGATAGCGGCGTGGGCAGGGATGCGTGAATAGAACAGCTGATACAGGCCCACCAGCAATAAAGCCTGCACGTCGTTATCGGCGGTTTTGAATGGTTTCTGGAGCAATTTGGTCGCCAGTGCGGACAACCTCGGCTCCCAGCGCGCAGTGCCAAAAGCCAAATCCTGGGTCAGGCCGCGGTCGCGGTCTTCAACCTTGTCCAGTTGGGTGGGCAAAGAGCTGTTCAGCGACGCCTTGCCACTCAGTACGGCAGCCAAGGCCTTGGCTGCGGCCAGACGCGGGTTCATTGCGTATCCACCGCTTGGCCGAGAACGGTGCCGACGGCGAACTTCTCGCGGCGGCTATTGAACAGGTCAGCGAAGCCCAGAGGTTTGCCGCCCGGGAGTTGCAGACGGGTCAGACGCAGTGCGCCACTCCCGCACGCGACCAGCAGGCCTTCTTTGCTCGCGTCGATGATGCTGCCGGGCGTGCCCTCCCCGTCGGCGATCTGCGCGGCCAGCACTTTCAGCGCTTCGCCGTTGAGCGTGGTGTGGCAAATCGGCCATGGGTTAAAGGCGCGTACCAGCCGCTCCAGCTCAACCGCCGGGCGGGTCCAGTCGATGCGCGCCTCATCTTTGTTCAGTTTGTGCGCATACGTGGCGAGGCTGTCGTTCTGCACTTCGCCCACCAGCGTGCCGTCAGCCAGCCCGGCGATGGCTTGAGTCACCGCAGTCGGGCCGAGCTCGGCAAGACGATCGTGCAGCGTGCCGCCAGTGTCGTCGGCCGTGATCGGGGTCGTCACCTTGAGCAGCATCGGGCCGGTGTCCAGGCCCGCTTCCATGCGCATCACCGTCACGCCGCTTTCGGCATCGCCCGCTTGCACGGCGCGCTGAATCGGCGCAGCACCGCGCCAGCGTGGCAGCAACGAGGCGTGACTGTTGATGCAGCCCAGACGCGGAATATCCAGCACGGTCTGCGGCAGGATCAGGCCATAGGCGACCACGACCAGCAGGTCCGGCTGCAACGCAGCCAGCTCGGCCTGGGCTTCGGGTGCGCGCAAGGTCGGCGGCTGCATGACAGGAATGTTGTGCTGGAGGGCCAGCTGCTTGACCGGGCTGGGCATCAGCTTCTGACCACGACCGGCCGGGCGATCTGGCTGGGTGTACACCGCAATGACGTCGTGGGGACTGTCGAGCAGGGCTTTCAAATGCTCGGCGGCGAATTCCGGGGTGCCGGCAAACACGATGCGCAGTGGCTCAGTCATGGGCTTCTCTTGAAGTAAGACTGTAGAAACGCGCTTGCCCGCGATGGCGTGGTGTCAGCCGGCAAATGCGGCAGAGGACAGGTCGCTATCGCGGGCACGCGGGCTCCTACGGTAGAAAGGAGGATGGCTGGATCAGGCGTTTTGCTTGTGAAGTTTTTCCAGCTTCTTCTTGATCCTGTCGCGCTTGAGATTGGACAGGTAATCAACGAAGAGCTTGCCATTCAGGTGGTCGCATTCGTGCTGGATGCACACGGCGAGCAGGCCCTCTGCGATGAATTCGTAGGGCTGGCCATCACGATCCAGCGCCTTGACCTTGACCCGTTGCGGGCGATCCACGTTCTCGTAGAAACCCGGAACAGACAGGCAGCCTTCCTGGTACTGATCCATCTCGTCGGTCAGCGGCTCGATCTCGGGGTTGATGAACACCCGCGGCTCGCTGCGATCTTCAGAGAGATCCATCACCACCACGCGCTTGTGTACGTTAACCTGCGACGCGGCCAGACCGATGCCAGGTGCTTCGTACATGGTTTCAAACATGTCGTCGACCAACTGGCGAATGCTGTCGTCCACTTCAGCCACCGGCTTGGCGATGGTGCGCAGGCGCGAATCGGGAAATTCGAGGATGTTTAGAATGGCCATATACGTAAGGGATGCACTGTAGGGTAAAGTCAAAATCGGCTGCTAGGCTTGGGACGTCACAAGCTGCAGCCCTAGTAAAACCGGAAGTCTCGCAAGACTCAGCGTTTCACGCGAAGCCAACATGATAAAGGGATTCACCGCATGAGGAAATCACTACTCGCCCTGCTGCTGTTGGCCGCGACCGGCCTTGTCCAGGCGCAAGTACAGCTCAGGGATGGCCATCCACAGAGTTACACCGTCGTCGCCGGTGACACACTCTGGGACATTTCCGGAAAATTTCTTAACCAGCCCTGGAAGTGGCCGCAGCTCTGGCGCGCCAATCCACAGGTTCACGACCCTGATCTGATCTACCCCGGTGACACGCTCAACCTGATTTACGTCGATGGTCAGCCACGCATCGTGGTCAATCGCGGCGAGTCCCGGGGCACCATCAAACTGTCCCCGCGTGTGCGCAGCACGCCGATTGCCGAGGCGATCCCGACCATTCCGCTGGGCGCAATCAATGCCTTTCTACTGAATAACCGAATCATCGATAACGCCAGCCAGTTTGAAGCCGCGCCCCATGTCGTGGCCGGCCCCGGCGAGCGGGTGCTCAGTGGGGCGGGTGATCGAATCTATGCGCGCGGACAGTTCGAGCCGAGCCATGTGTCGTACGGCATCTACCGCAAGGGCAAGACGTACGTCGATCCGGTCACTGGCGTGGTGCTGGGCATCAACGCCGATGACATCGGCAGCGGCGAAATCGTCGCCTCGGAAGGTGACGTGGCGACGTTGCAAATGCAGCGCTCCACCCAGGAAGTGCGCCTTGGCGACCGTCTGTTTGTCAGCGAAGAGCGCCGAATCAATTCCACCTTTGTCCCCAGCGAACCTCAGCAGCCGATTGACGGCAACATCATCGACGTACCGCGGGGCGTGACGCAGATCGGCGAATTCGACGTGGTCACCATCGATCGTGGCCGCCTTGATGGCTTGGCCGAAGGCAACGTGCTGGCCATCTACAAGACCGGTGAGACAGTGCGCGACCGGGTCAACGGTGATCAAGTGAAAATTCCCGACGAGCGTTCAGGGCTGTTGATGGTCTTCCGCACGTACGAGCGACTGAGCTACGGCATGGTGCTGCACGCAACCCGATCTCTGGCGGTGCAGGACAAAGTCCGCAATCCGTAATGCTATGTATCAGCTCTAAATCACTTTTCTCCACCGGCATGCTTCACTTATCAAATTGTTGTTAACAGACTTATCCACAGCTTGGTTCATTGATTAAGGTGGACCACGGATCAAGGAAGATCACATGCCGTTGTTCGAAAAGGCCGGGCAGTCGCCGGCCGAGCTGGAAGCACGCTTGCGTTTGCATCGGCTGCCGGAAGTCGGCCCGAAACGTTTTCGTACCCTCATCGATGCGTTCGGCAGCGCCTCTGCCGCGCTAAGTGCGCCGGCTTCAGCATGGCGATCTCTACGGCTGCCGGCGGCCAGTGCCGAGGCCCGTCGCAGTACAGACGTACGCGACGGCGCCAGTGCTGCACTGGCTTGGTTAGACCGTCCGGGCCAGCATTTGCTGATGTGGGACGACCCTGACTACCCTGCGCTACTGGCAGAAATTCCTGATCCGCCGCCACTGCTTTTCATCGCGGGAAACCGCGCGTTGCTCGATCGTCCGCAGTTGGGAATGGTGGGCAGTCGTCGCGCTTCAAAGCCTGGGCTCGACACCGCTGCGGCATTCGCTCGAAGCCTGGCAGGTGCCGGTTTTGTCATCACCAGCGGGTTGGCGCTGGGTATCGATGGCGCGGCACATCAAGGTGCGCTGGACGTAAAAGGCGGGACAATTGGCGTGCTGGGCACCGGCATCGAAAAACTTTATCCACAGCGGCATCGCCAACTTGCAGCGCGCATGATAGGCGACGGCGGCGCAGTGATTTCAGAGCTGCCCCTGGACGCAGGACCTCACGCCAGCAACTTTCCCCGGCGCAATCGAATCATCAGCGGTTTGTCCCTGGGCGTGCTGGTGGTCGAGGCCAGCGTCGCCAGCGGATCGCTGATTACGGCACGGCTTGCTGCCGAGCAGGGCCGTGAGGTCTACGCGATTCCCGGCTCGATCCATCATCCGGGAGCCAGGGGTTGTCACCAGCTGATCCGGGAAGGGGCGGTGCTGGTGGAAACCATCGACCATATTCTTGAAGCGCTACAGGGCTGGAAAAACATCGCGCCGAGCCATGACGTCGTTGACAAGCCGTCGACGCCGCTCCATCCGCTGCTAGCCCTCTTGCACGCAGCGCCGCAAACCGGCGAGGCGCTGGCCCATAACAGCGGTTGGCCGTTGCCGAAGGTTCTTGCGGCGCTGACTGAGCTCGAACTCGACAGCAGCGTGGCTTGTGAAGCCGGGCGATGGTTTGCCCGGGCACGCTGAGGTTAAACTGCCCGCCTGCTTAATTGGGGAGAACGGACGATGGTCAGCAGTTGGCGAGTGCAGCAAGCCGCACGAGAAATTCGGGCCGGGGCGGTAATTGCCTATCCAACCGAAGCGGTGTGGGGGTTGGGCTGTGACCCTTGGGATGCAGAGGCGGTGTATCGCTTGCTGGCAATCAAGGCGCGGCCTGTTGATAAGGGCTTGATCCTGATCGCAGACAACATCCGTCAGTTTGATTTCCTCTTCGAGGACTTCCCTGAGCTGTGGATTGATCGCATGGCCAGCACCTGGCCGGGACCGAATACCTGGCTGGTGCCCCATCAAGGCCTGTTGCCGGACTGGATCACCGGAAAGCACGACACCGTCGCCCTCCGGGTCAGCGATCACCCGACCGTACGGGAGCTGTGCGCCTTGACCGGCCCGCTGGTGTCGACTTCTGCCAACCCTACCGGTCGCCCTGCCGCCCGCTCGCGGTTGCGCGTTGAACAATATTTCCACGAGCAACTGGACATGGTGCTGAGTGGCAGTCTCGGTGGGCGCCGCAATCCGAGTGTGATCCGGGACCTGGTGACGGCTGAGGTGGTAAGGGCGGGCTAAGCATTCTCCTGCCTGCTTTTGAATGGTTTTGGTCTGACCGCGACTTGCCTAAGCGGTGGAACCTGTAGGAGCGCGCTTGCCCGCGAATCAGATATACCTGTTACGCATTGAGCGACTGACACAACGCATTCGCGGGCAAGCGCGCTCCTACAACATCAAATGCGGGATCAAGGCACCAGGATGATCGACCCGACTGTTCTGCGGCCTGACAGTTCGGTGTGCGCCTTTGCGGCATCCTTGAGGGCGAACTTCTGGATGTCGTCGACCTTCACTTTGCCGGTGGCAACCATTTCAAACACTTCATCCGCCATTGCCTGCAAGGCTTGCGGGGTGTTCGCGTAGGAGCCCAATGTCGGCCGCGTGACGTAGAGCGAGCCTTTTTGAGCGAGAACACCAAGGTTCACGCCGGTCACCGCGCCTGATGCATTGCCGAAGCTGACCAGCAGGCCTCGCAATTCCAGACAATTCAGAGACGTTTCCCACGTGTCTTTGCCCACGCCGTCGTAGACCACCGGGACCTTCTTGCCGTTGGTCAATTCCAGTACACGCTGAACGACGTCTTCCTTGCTGTAATCGATGACTTCCCACGCGCCGAGCGCCTTGGCGTGCGCAGCCTTCTCCGCCGAGCTGACCGTGCCGATGAGCTTGACGCCCAAGGCGTTGGCCCACTGGCAGGCGATCGATCCCACGCCGCCGGCAGCGGCATGGAACAGAATGGTTTCTTCAGGGCGGATTTCGTAGGTCTGGCGGAACAGGTACTGCACGGTCAGGCCCTTGAGCATAACGGCGGCGCCCTGCTCGAAGCTGATGCCGTCAGGCAGCTTGGCAATGTTCGCGGCCGGCGTTAGGTGGACGTCCCCGTATGCACCTAATGGGCCTGTGCCGTATACCACCCGATCGCCGACTTTGACGTGGGTGACTTCACTGCCAATCGCTTCAACCAGGCCCGCGCCTTCGTTACCCAACCCTGACGGTAACGACGGCGCCGGGTACAGGCCGCTGCGAAAGTAGGTCTCGATGAAGTTGACGCCAATCGCCTTGTTACGCACGAGCACGTCTTTCGGGCCTGGCGCCGGGGGTTCGAAGTCCACGTACTCGAGCACTTCCGGACCGCCATAAGCCTTGAACTGGATACGTTTTGCCATTTGCTTTCTCCGTCATGGATCGGACTTGCAGGGGATGACTGTCGATGCGAAAGGGCTCTATCGGACTCCTTCGTCGTCGCTTCGTCAACTGCGGCATCCGCCGAGCCGGTGATATGCTACGGGCCGAATTTCGCCGACGGGATTTGCTCAGCGAGGCGTGCTATCAATGCCAAGGCCGGTCGAATCCCGCTCCCGACGCACGTTTCAGTTTATGCAGGTACCGCCATGTCCTTTCGCACCGATGCCGTCAAAGCCTACTTGCTCGACCTTCAGGATCGCATTTGCGCCGCGCTGGAAACCGAAGATGGCAACACCCGTTTCGTCGAAGACGCCTGGGAACGGCCGGCTGGCGGTGGCGGACGCACCCGGGTCATCGAGAACGGCCACATCCTCGAAAAGGGCGGGGTCAATTTTTCCCACGTGTTCGGCGCAGGCCTCCCGCCCTCAGCCAGCGCCCACCGTCCAGAACTGGCAGGGCGTGGTTTCGAAGCCCTCGGCGTGTCGCTGGTGATGCACCCGCACAACCCTCACGTGCCAACTGCCCACGCCAATGTGCGGTTCTTTATCGCAGAGAAAGAAGGCGAAGAGCCGGTGTGGTGGTTCGGCGGCGGCTTTGACCTGACGCCCTATTACGGCGTCGAGGAAGACTGCGTTCATTGGCACCGCGTTGCCGAGCAGGCTTGCGCGCCTTTCGGCGCCGACGTTTATCCCCGCTACAAGGCGTGGTGCGATCGCTACTTCCATATCAAGCACCGCAATGAGCCCCGCGGCGTCGGTGGATTGTTTTTCGACGACCTCAACGAGTGGGATTTCGACACCAGCTTCGCGTTCATCCGCGCCATCGGCGATGCATTCGTCGAGGCTTATCTGCCCATCGTTCAGCGCCGCAAAGACACGCCGTACACGCCGCAGCAACGTGAGTTTCAGGAATTCCGCCGCGGGCGTTACGTGGAATTCAATCTGGTGTACGACCGCGGCACCTTGTTCGGGCTGCAATCGGGTGGCCGCACTGAATCGATCCTCATGTCGCTGCCGCCGCAAGTGCGCTGGGGCTATGACTGGAAAGCCGAGCCGGGCAGCGAGGAAGCCCGCCTGACCGAGTATTTTCTGCAGGATCGCGACTGGCTGGCTGAGGCGGCACAGTGATGACCGACCAGTACGTTGTTTTCGGCAACCCTATCGGCCACAGCAAATCCCCGCTGATCCATCGCCTGTTCGCCGAGCAAACCGGTCAGGCGCTGGACTACCAGACCTCGCTGGCGCCACTGGACGGCTTCACCGCTTACGCCAAGGCGTTTTTTGAGACAGGCCGGGGCGCCAACGTCACCGTCCCGTTCAAGGAAGAAGCGTACCGGATGGCCGATCAGCTGACGGAGCGCGGTCGTCGTGCCGGGGCGGTCAATACGCTGGCACTTCGAGCGGATGGCAGCCTGTTGGGTGACAACACGGACGGCGCAGGCCTGGTTCGGGACCTTAAGGTCAATCATGGCGTCACCCTCAAGGACAAACGCATCCTTGTGCTCGGCGCTGGCGGCGCAGTGCGTGGCGCGCTGGAACCCTTGCTGGCGGAAGATCCCTACGTGCTGGTGGTCGCCAATCGCACGGTGGGAAAGGCTGAACAACTGGCCCAGGAATTCGCCGACATTGGCCCGGTGCTGCCTGCAGGCTATGACTGGCTGGAGGAACCGGTGGACATCATCATCAACGCCACGTCGGCCAGTCTGTCAGGCGAGGTGCCACCGATTGCGCCCAGCCTCATTCAGCCGGGCGTGACCTTCTGCTACGACATGATGTACGCCAAAGAACCGACCGCGTTCTGTCGCTGGGCGTCTGAACACAGCGCCGGGCAATCCGTGGATGGTTTGGGAATGTTGGTCGAGCAGGCCGCCGAGGCGTTTTACCTGTGGCGTGGCGTGCGACCGGAATCAGCACCGGTACTGGCGGAACTGCGGCGGTTGATGGCGCAGACCTAGCGAATGTACCGACCTCATCGCGAGCAAGCTCACTCCTACAGACTGATATTGGCCCTGTAGGAGTGAGCTTGCTCGCGATGCTTCTTGTCGGCGCTTACAACTTGGCCTTCACCGCTGGCAGCGCATCCTTGTCGTCAACGGTTTTCACGCCGTCGAGCCATTTGTCCAGCACCGCCGGATTGGCTTTCAACCATGCTTTCACCGCCTCCGTGTTGCTGACCTTCTTGTCCACCACGGTCTGCATGATCGAGTTTTCCATGTCCTGGGTGAACACCAGGTTGGAAAGCAGCTTGGCCACATTCGGGCAGGCGTCGGCGTAACCTTTGCGGGTTACGGTGTAGACGCTGCCGGTCTCACCGAAGTACTTCTCGCCGCCTTTGAGGTAGTGCATGCCTTTGATCTGCACGTTCATCGGGTGCGGCGTCCAGCCGAGGAACACCACGAATTCCTTTTTCTTCACGTTGCGCTGCACTTCGGCCAGCATCGCCTGCTCGCTGGACTCCACCAACTTCCAGTCACCCAGTTCGAACTCGTTCTTTTTGATGATCTCCTGAATCGAGGCGTTGGCCGGAGCCCCCGAACCGATGCCGTAAATCTTCTTGTGGAATTTGTCGGCAAATTTGTTCAGGTCGGCGAAGTCGTGAATGCCCGCATCGTAGACATAATCCGGAACCGCGAGGGTGAACTCGGTGCCTTCCAGGTTCTTCGCGTATTGCGTCACGTCACCCGTGGCGATGAACTTGTCGTAGAAGCCCTGCTGGGCCGGCATCCAGTTACCGAGAAAGACGTCCAGTTGCCCGTCCTTCAGACCGCCGTAGGCGATCGGCACCGCCAGGGTGTCGATCTTGGCTTTGTAGCCCATACCGTCGAGCAAAAAGCCTGCGGTGGCGTTGGTCGCAGCGATATCGCTCCAGCCTGGATCGGCCATCCGTACGGTGCTGCAGCTAGCGTCAGCGGCATAGGCCACGACGCTGCTCAAGCTCAAGACCCCAACCGCCAGCGTGGTGAACAGCTTATTCATGGTGTGCCCCTTTTTTGGTTTTCTAAGTGTTGGCAGGGTTCAAGGTTGCGGATAACGGGCCTTGCGCTCCAGATCGTCCAGATCAATGTGGTTGCGCATGTACTGCTGACTGGCGTCGACCAGCGGCTGGTGATCCCAACTCTTCAGCTTGCCGATGGCCAGCGACTCGGCGACGAACCGCCGGCGTCGCTGACTGGCGAGCACCTGGTGGTGTATCGCCGGAATGTCCCACTTGGCCTTTGCTTCGGCCAGGAACGCAGCGAACAGGTCGCGATGAGCCTCGGATCGACTCAACTCTTCCTGCTCCTTCGGATCGTTGTGCACGTCATACAGCAGACATGGGTCCCGTTCCGAATAAATGAATTTGTACGCGCCGCGACGAATCATCATCAGCGGACTGTTGGTGCCCTCGGCCATGTACTCGCCAAACACCTCGTCGTGGCCGCCCTCGCCTTGCAGGTGCGGCAATAGTGAGCGGCCATCGAGCGGTAAGCCGGCGTCCAGTTGACCGTCAGCCAGCGCCACAAAGGTCGGCAACAAGTCAGCGGTCGACACTGCGGCCTGCACACGACCGGCCTTGAACTGTCCCGGAGCGTACACCAGCAATGGCACCCGCGCCGACATCTCGAACCAGTGCATTTTGTACCAGAGCCCGCGCTCACCCAGCATGTCGCCATGGTCGCCGGAAAACACAATGATCGTGTCGTCAGCCAGTCCGGTTTCTTCAAGGGTCTTCAGCAGTTTGCCGACGTTGTCATCAATGTAGCTGCAGGCGCCGAAATAGGCGCGGCGTGCATCGCGAATCTTTTGCTCGGGCAGCGGCTTGTCCCACAGGTCATAGACCTTCAGCAGGCGCTGGGAATGCGGATCCTGTTCGGACTGGGCCAACGGCGCGTGGGGCATCGGGATTTCTTCGTCGCTGTACAAATTCCAGTAAGACTTGGGAATGGTGTATGGATCGTGGGGATGGGTCATCGACACCGTCAGGCAAAACGGCTGATCGCCGTCTTCGCGTACATGATCGAACAGATACTGCTGAGCCTTGAACACCACTTCTTCGTCGAAATCGAGCTGATTGGTGCGCACGCAAGGTCCGGCTTGTAAGACCGATGACATGTTGTGGTACCAGGTCGGGCGCACGTCCGGTTCGTCCCAGTTCACCGCCCAACCATAGTCGGCCGGATAGATGTCGCTGGTCAGGCGCTCTTCGTAGCCGTGCAACTGATCAGGACCACAGAAGTGCATCTTGCCGGACAGTGCTGTGCGATAGCCGAGACGACGCAGGTAGTGGGCGTAGGTCGGCACATCAGCCGGGAAGTCGGCGGCGTTGTCGTAGGCGCCGATCTTGCTCGGCAACTGCCCGCTCACCAGCGTGAAACGCGACGGTGCGCACAGCGGACTGTTGCAGTAGGCGGCGTCGAACACCACACCTTCAGCAGCGAGGCGACTCAAGTGGGGCATTTTGATCGGAGAAGTGGCGTACATCGGCAACATGGGCGCGGCCATCTGATCGGCCATGATGAAAAGAATGTTCTTGCGCTTCATGTATTCGCGGCATCCCATAGTCATTATTTATGCGAAAGTGCTCCGACCGAGGATGGTGCCCATGCCGTCTGCGGTAAAGCCCATGAGAGGCAATGCCTAGGATAAGTGCAGTTTATGTTTGAAGCCCTTGGTGCCATGTCGCTGGATTTGCTTCGCGGCTTTGAGGCCGCCGCACGGTTGCGCAGTTTTACCGCTGCGGCCATCGAGCTCGGCACCACTCAACCGGCCATCAGCCAGCAAATCAAGCGACTGGAGGAGCAACTGGCGATGCGGCTGTTTGATCGCATCTATCGCGGTATCGAGCTGACGGACGCCGGGCTGATCTTGTTCAATCACGTACAGACCGGGCTCCAGTCGATGGACACCGGGCTCACCGCAATCACCGAGCAGCATCAGCACGAGGTGCTGCAAGTGGCGACGGACTTCGCCTTCGCTGCCTATTGGCTGATGCCGCGCCTGCACCGTTTCCACAAGGACAACCCCGACGTCGACGTCAGCCTGGTTACCAGCGAGCGCAGTCACAGCATGCTGCGTGCAGATATCGACGTGGCCGTGTTGTTTGGCGACGGCCGTTTCAAGCAGGGAGAAAGCCACTGGTTGTTCAGCGAGGAAGTATTCCCGGTCTGCAGTCCACAGTTGCTGAAGGGGCGCGACCTGCCCTTGCCCACCGATGCGCTGAAAGACTTCGCGCTCCTGCACCTTCGTGGCGAAGGGGGCAACAACTGGTTTGACTGGGGTGGCGTGTTCCGCGCCCTGAATATCCCTCAGGCACCCGCTCCGGGGCAGCTGCGATTCGATAATTACACGCTGATGATTCAGGCGGCGATCGGCGGCCAGGGCGTGGCCATCGGCTGGCGACATCTGGTAGATGATTTGCTGGAGCAGGGGTTGCTATGCCGCCCTATCGAAGCCAGCGCCGTCTCCGGATATGGCTATTACATCGTTTTGCCGCAACGCAAACGGCGCGTGCAGATCGTGCAGAGGTTCGTAGATTGGTTACGAAGTGAGCAGGCGTTGAGCGGGGATTTGTTGAAGGGCAAGGCGCTGCCGTCGATTGCGGTTTAAAGGCGTTAACAGAAACATACCGACACCGCTCTGGTCGCGGATCATTGCGGCGCCGTTCGCCTCCCAACATTAATTTTTATTCCAGAAGATTCCTACAGACTTGTCGGACTCGGTGAGGTTTACAACTGCAGTCACTTAAGATTATTTCCTACATGCAACTGGGGTATGGCAATCGGGATCACTGCATCCACTTTTGTCAAAGCTAATTGTCATGTAGGAATTCACCATGCGAATCCGGCTTACGAAGATGCTGTTAAATGCAAGGGTGAACTTGATAGCGACTTGGCGATGGTTTGGCGAGCGTTTGAACAGAAGGCTTATTATTTTCTGTCTTAACGCATGCAGGGCAGTTTTGATTGCTTATCTCCTGCTTTTCTTTTTCAGATACTACAGCTTTGGCTGGTTAATATGACTGTCACACATTCAAAGGGTTGGACTTAATAATGCCTGCGCAACTAAATAAAAATGATATTGATATGCTGAATATATTGCTTAAACACGAATCCCCTGAACTTATGTATGAGGCACTTCAATCCTATGGCTATAAATATGCAGCACTTGCTGGAGGTATTATTGACCCCCATTCGCCATCGGGCTCGGCGGCGGTTAACTTTCTACGGCTAACTGCGCAGCGCGACGGCGCCCGATTTACGGAAAATTCGATTCGCTTTGTCTATGACAGAATGGCTCAAGCTTACTTGGATGTGCTCAACGCACAGTACAAAAGTCAAGGCGTGGTCAATAGAGATATAAATCATCGGGAGGCATGGGAGATCCACAACAAGGTTTTAGCATATCTCGGCTATTCCGCCGACGCTTGGACGCTGAATTCAGTTTTCAACGTCATGGCAAATGATGAGATAAGGGAGCGGTATTGGATGGAAACTTTGGAATCCGCAGGTGATCCGGTCGCAGAAGCTCTGATTATCATGAGGACAGAGACTTTTATGGCAACTGTTTCAACCATTGGCAACGCGGATATGAAAGCTGTTGCTGATAACTGGCGCTCGCGAGTTGATACCCCATCAACAATCGCGGCTGTTGCGAGAGGGACCACTGGTATGATCGCCGATCGAATTGGTGATCTTTTCAAGGATATTACCAACGCCGTTTTAGGACCCGTGCCAGCGGGTACGATTATACCGACATGGACACCCGCACCCGCAGCAACTCCACTACCCGTGCCAAATGCCGCTACTACGCCACCGCCCCCAATACCTGCGCCTCCGCGAGTACCAGTCCAACCGGTACGTAAGCCTCGCAGGCGGCCACGCCTTCCCCCGCCGACGACCCATAGGGGCCATCCCGGGAGTGGATATGAACAAACCGGTGGAGGGGGGCGTGGGCCAGTTTTCTGGCTAGAGTGATATGACTAACTACTGATCCTTATTTGAGCGCGCTTGATCACGAAAGGCGGTGAGTCATCGCGATTTGCACTGCTGACACAACGCATTCGCGGGCAAGCGCGCTCCTACAGATTTGCGTCCATCTCACGTGCATGGACGGACGCGATTCAGAGGGGCCTTAATTCAGCACGCCATCCAGGATTTCATAGACGATCCCGCTGCCGATTGCGATCAGCACGACGTCCGGGCCCAGGCGGCGCCATTCGTAGCCATCGTATTGAGGCAGGTATTGCAGCGAGCGTTGGTCCAGTCGACGCCCATAACCGCGTGGCAGCGGGTGGCCTTTGATGATGTGGACGCCAGGGGGCAGCGGCTGACCGCGACCGATGATTTCCCGGTGTTCGCTGATGGTCCGGCGCACGTCGCCGAAGTCGGCAGGAGGACGCCCGCCACGTTGATTATTGCCACGGTTATCGGCACGCGGTTCGTTGCGATGGTCGTTGCCGTTGCCGTTGCCGTTGCCGTTGCTATTGCCGTTGCCATTGCCGCGATCGCCCTGCGGACCGCCTGGCTGGCCGTGGTCCTGATGTTGGCCCGGGCCGTTGTCATCGCCGCCGCGTTGATCGGGTGGGGCAGCCTGAACCAGCGCGCTGGCGCTGAGCATCAACACGCCCAACCCGGCGATCAAACGATTCGAGACTTTCATGTAGCGCGCTCCTGAGCAAAATACGGGCAGCAAAAAGGGGTTCAGGACGTGGTCCTGAACCCCTTCGCTGTACGGCTTAGTGTGCTGCCAGAGACCGAGATTCCTCTGTATCAGAAACTTTACCTTCGGCGACGCGGGCCTTACGCACGCCTTCCGACAACTGCGCACACAACCCCAGCACGCCGCTGACCGCTTGCTCAGGCGAAGACGCGCTTGCGATCTGGTCAATCAATGCCGAGCCGACGACGACACCATCGGCCACGCGCGCAATGGCTGCCGCTTGTTCAGCTGTACGAATCCCGAAGCCGACACTGATCGGCAGATTGGTATGGCGGCGCAGGCGTTGCACGGCATCTTTGACGTGATCAATCGTTGCGGAGCCGGCACCCGTCACGCCTGCTACCGACACGTAGTAAACGAAACCGGAACTGCCATTGAGCACCGTAGGCAAGCGAACGTCGTCGGTGGTCGGGGTCGTCAGACGGATGAAGTCCAGACCGGCGTCCTGAGCAGGGTCGCACAGTTCGGCGTTGTGCTCTGGCGGCAGGTCCACCACGATCAGGCCGTCCACACCCGATGAATGCGCTTCGGAGATGAAGCGCTCGATGCCGTAATTGTGGATCGGGTTGTAATAACCCATCAGCACCAGCGGTGTAGTGCTGTCTCCTTCACGGAATTCGCGAACCATCTGCAGGGTTTTTGCCAGGTTTTGCTTGGCATTAAGAGCGCGAATGTTGGCCAGCTGAATCGCCGGGCCGTCGGCCATCGGGTCAGTGAACGGCATACCCAGTTCGATGACATCGGCACCTGCCTCAGGCAGTCCCTTGAGGATCGCCAGCGAAGTGTCGTAGCCCGGATCGCCTGCCGTGATGAAGGTCACCAGGGCCGCGCGATTGTGTTCTTTCAGTTCGGCAAAACGCGTTTGCAGGCGGCTCATCAGTGTTTCTCCTGCTGGGACATATCCAGGTGGTGCATCACGGTTTGCATGTCCTTGTCGCCACGACCGGACAGGTTGACCACCATCAGGTGATCCTTCGGCAGGTTTGGCGCACGTTTGAACACTTCAGCCAGAGCGTGAGCGGTTTCCAGCGCCGGGATGATGCCTTCGAGACGGCAGCAGCGGTGGAATGCAGCCAGCGCCTCATCATCGGTGACGGACGTATATTCGACGCGCCCAACGTCGTGCAACCAAGCGTGCTCAGGACCAATGCCTGGATAATCGAGGCCGGCTGAAATCGAGTGGGCGTCGGTGATCTGGCCATCGTCGTCCTGCAGCAGGAAGGTACGGTTACCATGCAGCACGCCCGGAACACCGCCGTTCAGGCTGGCGGCATGTTTGCCGGTTTCGATGCCGTGACCCGCAGCTTCCACCCCGATGATGCGCACACTCGTATCGTCGAGGAACGGGTAAAACAGGCCCATGGCATTGGAGCCACCGCCGATGCACGCCACCAGGCTGTCCGGCAGACGACCTTCGTGCTCCTGCATCTGCACACGGGTTTCCTTGCCGATGACGGCCTGGAAATCGCGGACCATCGCCGGGTAAGGATGCGGGCCGGCGACGGTGCCGATCAGATAGAAGGTGCTGTCGACATTGGTGACCCAGTCACGCAGCGCCTCATTCATGGCATCTTTCAGCGTGCCGGTACCGGAGACCACGGGAATGATCGTGGCGCCCAGCAGCTTCATGCGAAACACGTTGGCTTGCTGACGTTCGATGTCAGTGGTGCCCATGTAGATGACGCATTCCAGGCCAAAGCGTGCCGCCACGGTGGCGGTGGCAACGCCGTGCATGCCGGCACCGGTCTCGGCGATGATGCGTTTTTTGCCCATACGCCGCGCCAGCAGAATCTGGCCGATGCAGTTGTTGATCTTGTGCGCGCCGGTGTGGTTGAGCTCTTCGCGCTTCAGGTAAATCTTCGCGCCGCCACAGTATTCGGTCAGGCGCTCGGCAAAATAAAGCGGGTTTGGGCGGCCCACGTAATCGCGTTGGAAGTAGGCGATATCGTTCAGGAAGGATGGATCTGTCTTCGCGATCTCGTACTCGCGGTTCAGATCAAGAATCAGCGGCATCAGCGTTTCAGCGACATAACGGCCGCCGAACCCGCCGAACATGCCGCGGTCGTCCGGGCCGGTGCTGTAGGCATTCTGCGTCTGAGTCTGGGTCATGTGGACCTCCGGGGATGCGAATAAGATGAGCCGTCAGGCAGTGATCACACTCTAACCAGCGCCAGCGACGATGAAAACCGATAAGATAGGCGCAACCTGTCAGGAAAACTCACCTATCCCATGAGCCGAGACCTTCCCCCTCTCAACGCATTGCGTGCCTTCGAAGCCACAGCCCGGCTAAACAGTGTCAGTCAGGCCGCTGAGCAATTGCACGTAACCCATGGTGCCGTGAGTCGTCAATTGAAAGTGCTGGAAGAGCACTTGGGTGTTGGCCTGTTCATCAAGGACGGACGTGGCCTGAAACTCACAGATGCAGGGATTCGGTTGCGCGATGCAAGTGGCGAAGCGTTTGATCGTCTACGCAGCGTCTGTGCCGAGCTAAGCAAGGGCAGTGCCGATGCGCCGTTCGTGCTGGGTTGTTCCGGAAGCTTGCTGGCACGCTGGTTCATCCCGCGGCTGGGGCGGTTGAACGCGGACCTTCCCGACCTGCGGCTTCACTTATCTGCGGGAGAAGGCGACCTTGATCCGCGACGGCCCGGGCTGGACGCGCTGCTGATATTCGCCGAGCCGCCGTGGCCGGCAGACATGCAGGTGTTCGAGCTCGCCAGCGAGCGTATCGGCCCTGTGTTGAGTCCGCGATTCGCGAGGTTTCAAGAGCTGCGGCACGCACCTGCACAGGCTCTTGTGGGCGAGCCGTTGCTGCAGACCACATCGCGCCTGCAAGCCTGGCCGGCCTGGGCGATGCAAAACGGCATCGAGCCCGACGCACTGAGCTACGGACAGGGTTTCGAGCATTTGTATTATTTACTGGAAGCGGCCGTTGCGGGACTTGGAGTGGCGATCGCACCGGAGCCGTTGGTGGCTGACGACCTGAAAGCCGGGCGCCTGGCTGCGCCATGGGGCTTCAGTGAAACCCCGGCGCAGCTGGCGTTGTGGGTACCAAAACGCGCCGCAGATGGACGCGCTCAGCACCTGGCTCGATGGCTCAAGCAGGAACTCGAGCGATCGGGGCGGGCTTGATCAGCCGCGCTTGCACAGCAGGTAAGCGGCCAGCAGGCCGATTGCGCCAACAGCGACGCCTGCTGTGGTCCAAGGATGCTCTTGGGCGTAATCACGGGTCGCAACGCTGGTTTCGCGTGTTTTGACTTTGACGTCTTCATAGACATCGCTCAACAGGCTGCGCGAATGGCTCAGTGCGCTTTCAGCGTTGGCTTTCAAGTTTTTCAGGGTCTTGCGCGACTCGTCGGAAGCGTCGGACTTCAAGCCTTCCAGCGACTTGAGCAGACTCTCGATCTCGGCTTCCATGCTTTGCAACGACGCTTTACGGGATGACGTGAATGCCATGATTTGACTCTCCTGCTGTGATGAGTGGCGTGTGTTGTTTCCGACTACAGGGTTTCGAGAAAGTGCAGTGCGTGATGCGAAGTACCGTTTCTTCTGAACTTTTAGGCCGCATTTCGGCACAGAGATAGTGAACACAATCATTGCGGCGCTGCCACCGCGCACCACCTTTCAGGAGAACTGCCATGTCTGATCATCACACCTACAAAATGCTGGAGCTGGTCGGGTCATCGACCGTGGGCACCGACGACGCGATCCAGAACGCTATTGCACAGGCTGCCAAGTCCGTGAAACTGATGGAATGGTTCGAAGTGCTGGAAACCCGCGGCCACATCGAAGACGGCAAAGTCGGCCACTTCCAGGTGACCATCAAGGTCGGTTTCCGTATCGACAACAGCTGAGTCGCTGAACTTTTGAAGTGGCCGAGTGCCACAACCTTCGCTATACATACCGCGCAGTCGTGACTCCCACCAAGGTTCATGACGCAGGTTCATGTAGTCAGGCCGCCCGATTGGAGCGGCCTTGTTGATCCTAAAATTGCGCCTGACGAGGGGATGTACCGATGAAAAAAGTTCTGTTGGCCATAGGCTTGTTGAGCATTGCGGGCACTACGATGGCTGCTGGCAAATCGTGCGATGACGTCAAAGCCGATATCGACGCGAAGATCAAAGCCAAAGGCGTTTCTTCCTACACGCTGGAAGCTGTTGAAAAAGGCAGCTCGGCAGACGGTAAAGTCGTCGGCACCTGCGAAGGCGGCAGCAAGGAAATTGTTTACAAGCGCGGCTGATACTGGCGCGCAGATACAAAAAAACCGACGCATCTGGCGTCGGTTTTTTTGTTTATGGCGGACCGGATTCAGCGCGCGGCCCTGAATCAGCCCCTGGCTGCCTGTGCCAGGATCTCGTAGGAGCGCAGGCGGTCAGCGTGTTCGTACATGTCGCAGGTGAAGATCAGCTCGTCTGCGTCGGTTTGTTCAAGCAGTACGTCCAGCTTCGCGCGAATCTTCTCCGGACCGCCGACGACTGCCAGCCCCAGGAAATCCATCACCGCATCACGTTCATGGGGCAGCCACAATCCATTCATACTCTCGACGGGCGGCTTCTGCATCAGACTCTGCCCACGCATCAGACTCAGGATGCGTTGGTACACCGATGTCACAAGGTACTCGGCTTGTTCGTCGGTCTCTGCGGCGGCCAGAGGTACGCCGAGCATCACGTAGGGCTTGTCGAGCACTTCAGAAGGCCTGAAATGACTGCGGTAGACGCGAATGGCTTCGTGCATGAAACGTGGGGCGAAGTGCGACGCGAATGCATACGGCAGGCCTCGCTCACCGGCCAGTTGCGCACTGAACAGGCTCGAACCCAGCAGCCAGATCGGCACATTGGTGTTGGCGCCCGGCACGGCGATGACCCGCTGATGAGGCTGACGCGGGCCGAGGTAATTGACCAGTTCAGTCACGTCATCGGGGAAATCGTCGGCACTGCCGGAGCGCTCGCGACGCAGGGCACGAGCGGTCATCTGATCGGAACCCGGCGCGCGGCCGAGGCCCAGATCGATACGCCCCGGGAACAGGCTTTCCAGGGTGCCGAACTGCTCGGCGATCACCAACGGCGCGTGATTGGGCAGCATGATTCCGCCCGACCCGACCCGAATGGTCGATGTACCACCGGCCAGATAGGCCAACAGCACTGAAGTCGCCGAACTGGCGATGCCATCCATATTGTGGTGCTCGGCCACCCAGAAACGGTTGTAGCCCCATTTCTCGACGTGTTGCGCCAGATCCAGCGCATTACGCAGTGATTCCGCCGGGCCTTTGTCTTCGCGGACGGGCACCAGATCGAGCGTCGAAATCTTCACATCAGCTAATCGTTTCATAGGCCGTTGTTGATCCTCTTGGGCTTGGATCGGCACATCCGTCGGGGGACATCACGCGAGCAAACCGGCATTAAGACTAAATATTTGCGTTAAGCCATAGGATAAGGGCGGATTTCAGAGTTGCAATGGGTAAGGTGAAATTTCCTACTAATTTGGTCGGATTTAACGTTGCGGCTACTCGTAAAAAAGCACAGGCGACATAAGCGTTGAACTAAGTCCGGCCTACACTCCTCAGAACTTTGGTCCGCGTGCGAGCCAAATCGCACTTTTTCATGAGGAGACACCATGAGCATCGTCAAGAAAGCATCCGCCCACTGGGAAGGTGACCTGAAGTCGGGTATCGGCAGCATCTCTACTGAAACCGGCGTCCTGCGTGAAGCGCCGTACGGCTTCAAGGCCCGTTTCGAAGGCGGCAAGGGGACTAACCCGGAAGAACTGATCGGCGCAGCCCACGCTGGCTGCTTCTCGATGGCACTGTCGATGATCCTCGGCAATGCAAACCTGAAAGCCGACAGCATCGACACCACCGCTGACGTCACCCTGGATCAAGTCGATGGCGGTTTCGCGATCACTGCAGTGCACCTGACACTGAAAGCCAAGATCCCTGGCGCAACCCAGGAACAGTTCGAGAAGCTGACGAACGATGCGAAGGAAGGCTGCCCGGTTTCGAAAGTGCTGAACGCCAAGATCACGCTCGATGCCACTCTCGTGAGCTGATTCACGTTACTGTTGCACTCGATGGCCCGCAATTGCGGGCCATCTTCGTTATGGACGCGCCAGAACCGGCGTGCGCCCCCACGGTCACATGCAAGGCCGATGCGTATCGCACGGTGTCGAAGGAGTCGAACATGAAACGTATCGCCGCAATCCTGATTCTCGGAGCACTGAGCACCAGCGCTTTCGCTGCACCCAAGCCATGTGAAGAGCTTAAAGCCGAAATCGAAACGAAGATTCAGTCTCAGAGCGTCAGCTCATATACGTTGGAGATCGTGGCCAATAAAGATGTCACCGACCAGACTATGGTCGTCGGTACCTGCGAAAACGACACGAAAAAAATCATCTACCAGAATAACGGTCGCTAGTCCGGGCGTGAGCTGAAGTATCTCGTGGGCCTTGCCTAAGCCATCTCTTGTGCGCGCTGAAGCAGAGATCACGCGTCACGGAATGCAGAAGATGTTCCCCTCCTCCGCGAGCACGTTGCGTTGCTCGTCCCGCAACTGCGCGTCGATGCTGTTGGTAATATTGCGCACATCCAGCCGATAGCGGTGGCCGGCCTCGAAGCGGTCGTAGTTGATCGTCACGTAGCAGGTTCGCTCGTTGTAGATGTCCATCGACAGGCCCATCGCGCCGGGCGCGTAGTCGTAGTCATACCGCACTTCGAGCGTGTGCTTGCCGGGCGTGACCTGAAAGAAGCGACCGTCGTCGGTGCGCACGCCATCCAGCTTGTCGGCCATCAGGGTTTTACCGGTGAACGTATGCAGGTCGACCCATGCCTGCTGGGAATCAACCGCAGGCAACGGCCCCGCGCATCCGGCCAGAAGACTCAGGGCAACGATGGACACAGGCAAGCGCATGACAAACTCCGCAGTAGGCAAATGGTTATGATGGTTGCGTCAGAGGCGAGCTGTCCGGCATAACGCTGATGTTTGCACTTCATGAATATCGACGTTAAGGCTGCTGCATGATTCGATCGAAAAAGGCCTGGCTGCAACGTGGCCTGCCGGTGCTGGCGACTTTACTCCTCGGCGGCTGTTCCAGTCTTTCCTATTACTCGCAACTGGCCAGGGGCCAAATGGCCCTGTTGCGGGCGCGGGAGCCGGTTACCGACGTCATCGCAGACCCGAATCGCGACCCCAAGCTGCGCGATCATCTGCGCAAATCACAGCAGGCGCGTACGTTTGCGACCGAGCATCTGCATCTACCCGACAACCGCAGCTACCGCCTTTACGCTGACATCCATCGCCCGTTTGTCGTCTGGAATGTCTTTGCGACGGGCGAATTCTCCCTTGATCCTGTCACCCACTGTTTCCCGATCGCCGGGTGCGTGGCCTATCGCGGTTATTACGCCCAGGGCGCGGCGCGCGGGGATGCGGCGGTGCAGAAGCTTGAGGGCAAGGACGTGTATGTGAGCGGCGTGGAGGCGTACTCGACGCTCGGCTGGTTCGATGACCCGATCATCAGCTCGATGATGAACTGGGGCGATGAGCGACTGGCCACGCTGATCTTCCATGAGCTGGCGCACCAGCGGTTTTACGTGAAGGACGACAGCGAGTTCAACGAGTCCTACGCCAGCTTCGTGGAGCAGGAAGGCACACGTCAGTGGCGCGCGGCGCGCGGTCTGCCTGCGCAAGGTGGGTCTTCGGAGGCGCGTCGACGCGATCAGCTCACCCAACTGGCCCTCGACACCCGGGATCGGCTGAAAGCGCTGTACGCGGAGCCGCTGAGTCCGCAGGTGATGCGCGAACGTAAGGCGGCCGAGTTCGACCGTCTGCGCAGCGAGTATCGGCAGCTGCGTGACAGCCAATGGGGCGGCGACAAGCGTTTCGACGGCTGGGTGTATGCACCGATGAACAACGCACGCCTGCTGCCCATTGGTCTGTACGATCAGTGGGTGCCAGCGTTTGAAGCGTTGTTCAGGCAGGTCAACGGCGATTGGCCTGCGTTCTATTCGGCGGTGGAAAAGCTGGGCGGATTGCCCAAAGATGAACGCAAGGCGGCGTTGGAGCGGCTTGCTAAGCTATCTGCATGACGTCGGACGTGTGGGAGCGCGCTTGCCCGCAAAAACGGAGTGTCAGTCGATTAATTCTTAGCTGACCCGGTGCTTTCGCGGGCAAGCGCGCTCCTACAGATTGAATGCCCTTAGCTTTTGAGAAATGCCCGGTGCAGCGCGCTCACCGAATCAAAAAGATACGTCGGCGCCTCGGCTTCCAGCTCCTCGCGACTGCCAAACCCATACCCCACCGCCGCGACGTCCAACCCGTTGCGCTTGCCGCCAATCAGATCGTGTTTACGGTCGCCGATCATCAGCGTCTGTTTCGGGTCGAGCTGCTCCTCCTCCAGCAAGTGGCGGATCAGCTCGACCTTGTCAGTGCGGGTGCCGTCCAGCTCGCTGCCGTAGATCACCTTGAAATGGCGCGCGAAGTCGAAATGTCGGGCGATTTCATGGGCGAACACCCAAGGCTTGGATGTCGCGATGAACAGCGTCCGACCCTGATCCGACAGCATGTCCAGCAGTTCGAAAATGCCGTCGAACACCAGATTCTCGTAAAGGCCCGTGACCTTGAAACGCTCGCGGTAAAAGCCCACAGCGTCCCAGGCCTTCGCTTCGTCGAAGTCGTAGGCACGCATGAATTGCTGCAACAGCGGCGGGCCGATGAAGTGCTCAAGCTGAGTGATGTCGGGTTCATCGATGCCCAGCTTGCTCAAGGCAAACTGGATGGAACGGGTGATGCCTTCGCGCGGATCGGTCAGGGTGCCGTCCAGGTCGAACAGAATATTCTGATAATGCATGTGTGCTCTCAGCAGGGTTTGTCGAAGCCTTCAGCCAGGTGCTGGTCCTTCAGCTTCACGTAATTGGTCGCGCTGTAGGGGAAGAAGGCGATCTCTTTCTCGGTCAGCGGGCGCATCTGCTTCACCGGACGTCCGACGTAGAGAAACCCGCTCTCGAGGCGTTTGCCGGGCGGCACCAGACTCCCCGCGCCGATGATCACCTCGTCCTCCACCACCGCACCGTCCATGATCGTAGTACCCATGCCGATCAGAATGCGATTGCCGACGGCGCAGCCGTGCAGCATGACCTTGTGGCCGATGGTCACTTCATCGCCGATCAGCAGCGGAAAACCGTCCGGGTTGAACGGCCCGGCGTGGGTGATGTGCAGCACGCTGCCGTCCTGCACGCTGGTGCGCGCGCCGATGCGGATGCGGTGCATATCGCCACGGATCACGCTCAGCGGCCAGACCGAACTGTCTGCGCCGATTTCGACATCGCCGATCACAACCGCCGAATGATCGACAAACGCCCGCTCGCCAAGGGTCGGGGTGTGGTTCTGGAACGTGCGAATGGCCACGATAGGCTCCTTCTCTGGCGCCGATAGCTGCGGTCGGCGCCGATTGTAATTAAGATGCGTGGGTGTTTCTTTTAGCCAAGGTGCCAAACCGTGAGCGCGAACAACCCTCTGTTGCAATCCTACGACCTGCCACCTTTCTCGGCGATTCGCGCCGAGCATGTAAAACCTGCCATCGAACAGATTCTCGCCGACAACCGCGCCGCGATTGCCGACATCCTCGCCAAGCAAGGTTCGCAGCCTACATGGGCGGGCCTGGTGCTGGCGATGGACGAACTCAATGCTCGCCTGGGCGCCGCCTGGAGCCCGGTCAGCCATTTGAACGCCGTATGCAACAGTCCGGAACTGCGCGAGGCCTATGAGTCTTGCCTGCCGGCGCTGAGCGCGTATTCGACAGAAATGGGTCAGAACCGCGAGCTGTTCCAGGCCTTCGAAGCCCTGGCCAATAGCCCGGAAGCAGCGAATTTCGACGTCGCACAGAAGACCATTCTTGAGCAATCACTGCGCGACTTCCGTCTGTCGGGCATTGATCTGCCGCCGGAACAACAAAAGCGCTACGCCGAAGTGCAGAGCAAGCTGTCCGAGCTGGGCAGCCAGTTCTCTAACCAGTTGCTCGATGCGACCCAGGCCTGGAGCAAGCACGTCACTGACGAAGCGGCCCTCGCCGGCCTGACCGATTCGGCCAAGGCGCAAATGGCCGCCGCTGCCCAGGCGAAAGACCTGGAAGGCTACCTGATCACGCTCGAGTTCCCGAGCTACTACGCCGTCATGACCTACGCTGAAGACCGCGCGCTGCGTGAGGAAGTCTACGCGGCGTATTGCACCCGCGCGTCTGACCAGGGCCCGAATGCAGGCAAGAACGACAATGGCCCGATCATGGAGCAGATTCTCGATCTGCGTCAGGAACTGGCCAAGCTGCTGGGTTTTGCCAGCTTCTCCGAGCTGAGCCTGGCCACCAAGATGGCCGAGTCCAGCGATCACGTTCTCAGCTTCCTGCGTGATTTGGCCAAGCGCAGCAAGCCGTTTGCCGTTCAGGACTTGCAGCAGTTGAAAGCCTATGCCGCCGAGCAAGGCTGCCCGGACCTGCAAAGCTGGGACAGCGGTTTCTATGGCGAGAAGCTGCGCGAGCAGCGCTACAGCGTTTCCCAGGAAGCCCTGCGCGCCTATTTCCCGGTCGACAAAGTGCTGACCGGTCTGTTCGCGATCGTACAAAAACTGTACGGCATCGAAATCGCCGAGCAGAAAGGCTTCGATACCTGGCACCCGGACGTTCGCCTGTTTGAAATCAAGGAAAACGGCCAGCACGTCGGCCGCTTCTTCTTTGATCTCTACGCCCGCGCCAACAAGCGTGGCGGTGCGTGGATGGACGGCGCCCGCGATCGTCGTCGCACCGCGGAAGGCACGCTGCAAAGCCCGGTGGCCAATCTGGTCTGTAACTTTACCCCGGCGGTCAGCGGCAAGCCTGCGCTGCTCACCCACGACGAAGTCACCACCCTGTTCCATGAATTCGGCCACGGCCTGCACCACCTGCTGACCCGCGTCGAACACGCGGGCGCGTCCGGCATCAATGGCGTGGCGTGGGATGCGGTCGAGCTGCCGAGCCAGTTCATGGAAAACTGGTGCTGGGAGCCGGAAGGCCTCGCGCTGATCTCCGGCCATTACGAAACCGGCGAGCCGCTGCCCCAGGACCTGCTGGAGAAAATGCTGGCCGCAAAGAATTTCCAGTCCGGGCTGATGATGGTCCGTCAGCTGGAGTTCTCGCTGTTCGACTTCGAGCTGCACGCCACACACGGCGACGGCCGCACCACGCTGCAAGTGCTCGAGGGCGTGCGTGACGAGGTGTCGGTGATGCGCCCGCCTGCCTACAACCGCTTCCCGAACAGCTTCGCGCACATCTTTGCCGGCGGTTATGCAGCGGGCTATTACAGCTACAAATGGGCCGAAGTGCTCTCTGCCGATGCGTTCTCGAAGTTTGAGGAAGAAGGCGTGTTTAACGAGCAGACTGGCCGTGCGTTCCGTGAGGCCATTCTGGCGCGCGGCGGGTCCCAGGCGCCGATGGTGCTGTTCGTCGACTTCCGCGGACGCGAGCCGTCGATTGACGCACTCTTGCGCCATTCGGGCTTGAGTGAGGAAGCGGCAGCATGACCGAGTCACCGCGGGTGATTACCAAGAAGCGCTTCATCGCCGGGGCGGTCTGCCCGGCGTGCAGCGAGCCTGACAAGTTGATGATGTGGAACGAAGACGACGTGCCGCACCGCGAATGCGTGCACTGCGGTTATTCCGACACCCTCAATGCGCAGGGGCAATCGATCCCGACAGAACTGGGCACACGGGTGAACAAGCCTGTGGTGAAGCCGGCCGATCCGAAGGTGCAGGGCGTGCAGTTCTTCCCGAATCCGAAGCTGAAGAAGCCGGTTGATCCGAGCTGACGTGATCCCGGATAAAAAAAAGGGATGCCCGCCGTGGGTATCCCTTTTTTGTAGCGTTTGTGGATTACCGTGTGCCGTTGATATAGGCGAAAGAGATTTTGCCACCGATGGCCCTGGTGTAGTTCGTCACCTTAACGTCGCTGTTTGAATAGCTGCTGTTGAAGCTCGGGATGACGACGGGAAGGGTAATGTCGCGCAGAACCTCCACAGTCGTCCGCCCCTCGCTGAAATTACCTTGGGGATGGCCCGTGAGCGTTAAAGACGTGCCCGCTTTGGCCTTGAGGATTCTGGCAGACTGGATTTCGTCATTGGAGCAGCCAAAGCTATTGCTCTTCATCTTCATGTTGTAACTGGAGCTGAAAGGAATCACGCAATCCAGGTTCTGACTGGCATGGGTGCCCTCGTAGAACGCCACCGATGCATCGGAAAAATCGGTGGGTGTCCGGCTGATGACAATGCGCGACGTCTTGCCATCAAGCCCGTTGTTGCGGTTATAAACGGCTTGGTAATCGCTGTTGCTCGCGTCGGACTCGAAACTCGGAATGACTACACGCTCGCCAATGCCAATGTTGCGCTTCACGTCGATAGTAATGTGGTCGTCCTGGGTATTGCCACTGCCACTGTCGAACAACTGAATGCGGGTTCCACTGGCAACACCCGACAAGGACATCGACCTCGCCTCATCGTTTTCACAACCGTTGGCCTTGCGATTGACCACCCCGGTACTGACAGGTATCACGCAGACAATGTCTTGTGACCGGCTTGCATTTCGACCTTCATGCAGAAAGATGCCGCCGTTGTTGAGCGCAGCGGTATAACGCTCCGCCTCACCGCTTTTGTAATTGTTGATACCAACGTAGTTGGGGACAACACCACAGTTGTCCTGGCGGCGCTTGAGGTAAGTCAGGTTGTTGTCGTAGCTGGCCGAGTCGAAGACGGTAGATGTGCCCGGGTGAAACTGATTCATGAGGAACAACCGTTTCCACTGCTTATCCGTCGAGGCGGCTACCTTTTCAGCGTTGAGCGGCAACCCACCCCAGCGCGTGGGGCAAGACCAGTCGTGAGTACTTTCAATGCTGCTGGCAACGTTCCCCAGGGTGTCCCACTTGTTCTGCACAATCCAATCCTGATCAAACATAACCGTGATCTTTTTGCCCTGGACCCAGTAGTCGCCTGCGACCTCACGTTTGTCCGCCAACAGGATAAGACGGTTATTACGTGCCGCCATTTGGTTGAGCGTTGGCCACCGATCCGCAGCGAAGTTTGCCGGGTCGAATGAAACGCTCGCGAGTTCCGGCAGAGTATTGAATACCTCCTGCAGGTGTTCCCGGTTGACGTAGGTTTCGAGGAACAGCGTGACGACCTCACTTGGATTCCGTTGCAGGAAAGGCAGAAATTCTGTTTTCAAGTGATTGGATAACGGCCCGTAGCAGGCCATTTGCTTATGGCACACTTTGATGCGTTCTTCGGGGCGAGGATTTGTGTTTTCTACATAAAGATCAAGCATGAAACCCCTGACGCCATCGTTGAGTTGGCTCGGCATCTCCTTCAGGTTTTGATTGATCTTTTCATAGGAATTGTGGGTGGTGACCCAACTGTATTCATTGAATGGGTTATTCCGAGAGTCGAGCGTAGTCGCGTGTGCCTTGAGTGTGGCTATGCCAAAAAGTGCCGCCAGGGCAATCCGTGTGTAATTGAACGTCATTGTCGAAATCCTTTTCGATAGGGTGTTTCCGGTAGGCTTTAAATGCATCCATGCCAATATCGGCATGTGCTTAGTAGTAGTTGTATTTTGTGTCAGCGCCACCCTACCGCCAGAAGGCTATGTTGCAAAATGCGAGGGATTTTTCGAGCAAGGGGACTGGATCGATTGGCAAGACAACGATGACACCGATCCCCTTAATTGATCATGCCTACTTTGTGCGACCAGCCTTTGATCGCACAAAGGGCAAACACGCTGGTGCTGCACGCACCGCTGTCCATCGCCGACTTCAGCGCCGCCACATCGACATTATTGATGTAGGCAATCCCGCGCTTGAGACTGTCTTCGTCGCCATAACCGCCGTGCTCCATCTCATCCAGCGCTGCCTGTTTGCTCCAGCCCTGGGCGACGATTCGGTACATCGCTGCCACCAGACCGGTCCGGTCCAGGCCGTGTTTGCAATGAATCAGCACCGGCCCGTTTTGCTGCGCGGTTTGGATGGCACGGAGGCTTTCGATCACATCGGCGTCGTCGATGTGCACCACCTGCAGCGGAATCTGTACCTGCTGCACGGAGGCGTCGGACAGCCATTTGCTGTCACTTTCTTTTAGGAAGTTGATCACTGTGCGCACGCCGAGCTGCTGCAAAAGCGGCTGAGCAGCAGCGTCAGGCTGGCGACTGCGGTAAAGCGTCGGCGTGATCTGGTAAAGGTTGTAGTGCGGGTCGACGAGCTGCGCCCATTGCGCCGGGCGTGACGATTGTGCCGGCGACACATCCTCGGCGTGAGCGAGAGGAGCAGATGACACGGCCAGCAGCAGGATGAGTTGAGCAGCGAGCGGGCGAAAGCGCATGGAAGACGTACCGTGAAAATCAGCCATTTATCGTGGGGCAAGTTTTCGCTGCCCAGGGTCAAGGCGCTGTGAGGCGCGTGTCAAAAGTTGGTGAAAGCCATTGATCGGTGCCTGGGTGTTTTTCCGGATCTGCGCGTGAAGGGCATGTGCGTTTCGCGATACTGTATGCATAACCAGTTACCGAGGAGCCGTCATGTCCATTCAGTTGCCCCCGCGTGGGCGCGGTACCGCGACCAATCCGCATAACCGCTTTGCGCCCAACCGATCCGTGGCCGAGGACGACGGCTGGTATCAGGAAGTGCCGCTGACCCAAGGCACTACCGTTACGTTGGAAACGGCCAAGAGCATCATCGCGCGCAACTCATCGCCCGACATTCCTTTCGACCGCTCGATCAATCCTTACCGGGGATGCGAGCACGGTTGTATTTATTGCTACGCCAGACCGAGCCACGCCTATTGGGACATGTCGCCCGGGCTGGACTTCGAGACCAAACTCATTGCTAAAACCAACGCCGCAGCTCTTCTGGAGCAGCAGCTGTCCAAACCAGGCTACAGCGTTGCGCCGATCACCCTCGGCGCGAACACTGATCCGTATCAACCCATCGAGCGCGAATACACATTGAGCCGGGCGACGCTGGAAGTGCTGCTGCGCTATCGCCATCCGGTGACGATCATCACCAAAGGCTCACTGATTCTTCGGGATCTGGATTTGCTGGCCGAGCTGGCGAAGTTGCGGCTGGTGTCGGTGTTCATCAGCCTCACGACGCTGGACGACGAGCTCAAGCGCATCCTTGAACCCCGGGCTGCCGCGCCCAAGGCCAGGCTGCGGGCCATACGGGTGTTGCGCGATGCCGGCGTGCCGGTGGGCGTTTTGCTGGCGCCGATGATTCCGATGATCAATGACATGGAGTTGGAGAAGCTGATGGCCGAGGCCAAGGCCGCCGGGGCGTTGAGCGCGAGCTATGTGATGCTGCGCCTGCCGCTGGAGGTTGCCCCGTTGTTCGAAGAGTGGCTCCAGGCGCATTATCCGCAAAGGGCCGAGCATGTGATGAGCCTGGTACGACAGAGCCGCGGCGGCGAGGTGTACGACAGCCGCTTTGGCTCGCGAATGCGTGGTGAGGGAGTCTTTGCCGAACTGCTGGCCCAGCGTTACAGCCTCGCCATCAAGAAGCACGGCTTGAACCGGCGGGAAAGTTTCCAGCTGGACTGCAGCGCGTTTTGCCCGCCCGGGGGGCAGATGTCGCTGTTGTGACTCGGGCGGCGTCTTACAGCGCGAGATTGCTGATCTTGCCGCGTAAGACGCGTTGTCATTGTAGGAGCGCGCTTGCCCGCGATTGCGGTCTTTCAGTATAAAAAATGGCGACCGACAGCAAGCGTTCGAGGGCAAGTGTGCTCCTACAGCGTTCGGCGCCAGCTTGCGATTTAGATTTTCTAACGCAAGACCCGCGATCTAGAGCCACGCATTCAGTTTCAATTAAGTTTGCGCCGTTAAGGTGAGTCGGAAGTGGCCGATTGGTCTTGTAGGAAGAGTCGCACGAAGACCAAAAAAAGTGGGTCATCCACGGGATTCGCCGGAAAATTCACTTAAATCCGTCAGAGAGGATGAAACATGAGTGACCAGGATAAGCAGCCTCAGGCTGCAACCATAGGCGTAACGCCTCAGGTGGAAACCGCCGAAATGGCGCTGAAGCAGATCGTTGATGGCTTCAAGCAATTCCGCCATGACGTCTTCCCTCAGCAGGAAGAACTGTTCAAGAAACTCGCCACCGCCCAACATCCCCGGGCCATGTTCATTACCTGCGCCGACTCGCGCATCGTCCCGGAACTCATCACCCAAAGCTCACCAGGCGACCTGTTCGTTACCCGTAACGTGGGCAACGTCGTTCCGCCTTATGGCCCTATGAATGGCGGCGTTTCTACCGCGATTGAATACGCCGTTCTGGCCTTGGGCGTGCAGCACATCATCGTGTGTGGCCACTCGGATTGCGGGGCCATGCGCGCCGTGCTCAACCCCGACACCCTCGAAAAAATGCCGACGGTCAAAGCCTGGCTGCGTCACGCCGAGGTCGCCAAGACCGTTGTGCAGGACAACTGCAGCTGCAGCAGTGAGCACGAAACCATGCACGTGCTCACCGAAGAAAACGTTATCGCGCAGCTGCAACACCTGCGTACGCACCCTTCCGTGGCGTCCAAGCTGGCCAGTGGTCAGTTGTTCATCCACGGCTGGGTTTACGACATCGAAACCAGCGAAATCCGCGCCTACGATGCCGAGCAGGACTGCTTCCTGCCTCTGGATGGCGACCATCCGGTCCCCATGGCGTCGATTCCCCGCGGGCGATATTGATCGCCGGCTGACCCGCTGCGCCTGAGCGCAGCGGCGTCGGCCCTGACGCTTCCACCCTCATACAAGCTCGTAGCGGCCGCGTTCAGCGCGCGCCGCCGGGCGTTGTCACGTCTGAATTCCGGAGAGTCGTCATGGCTACTACTGATCTGAAAGCGTTGTTACCACGGGAGCTGCTGGCTTCCGTGGTGGTTTTTCTGGTGGCCCTGCCGCTGTGCATGGGGATCGCCATCGCTTCCGGCATGCCGCCCTCCAAAGGTCTGATCACCGGCATCATCGGCGGTCTGGTGGTGGGCTGGCTGGCCGGTTCGCCGCTGCAGGTCAGCGGCCCGGCGGCAGGTCTGGCGGTGCTGGTGTTCGAGCTGGTCCGTGAACATGGCATGGCGATGCTCGGGCCGATTTTGCTGCTTGCCGGCGCATTGCAGCTGTTGGCTGGACGATTGAAGCTCGGCTGCTGGTTTCGCGTGACAGCGCCGGCGGTGGTGTACGGCATGCTGGCGGGCATCGGCGTGCTGATCGTGCTTTCGCAAGTCCATGTGATGTTCGACAGCGGGCCCAAGCCTTCCGGGCTGGACAATCTGGTGGCATTCCCGCAGACCGTTATGGGTGCGATGGGGATGGGCAGTGCCATGCAGGCTGGTCTCCTCGGGCTAGGCACCATCGCAGTGATGTGGCTGTGGGAAAAGCGTCGTCCCCATGCGCTGCGATTCGTGCCGGGCGCGTTGCTCGGCGTCGGTATCGCCACGGTGGTGAGTCTGGTGATGAGCTTGCAGGTCAAGCGCGTGGAAGTCCCGGCCAATCTGGCTGAGGCCATTGACTGGCTGCGCCCCGCAGACCTGCTGAATCTGGCGGATCCTGCCATCCTGATCGCGGCGATTGCCGTGGCCTTCATTGCCAGTGCCGAAACGTTGCTGTCGGCGGCGGCGGTGGACCGGATGCATGACGGACAGCGTTCGGATTTCGACAAAGAGCTCAGCGCTCAAGGCGTGGGTAACATGCTGTGCGGTCTGGTCGGCGCTCTGCCGATGACCGGCGTGATCGTGCGCAGCTCGGCCAACGTGCAGGCGGGTGCGAAGACGCGGCTGTCGGCGATGTTCCACGGTCTGTGGCTGCTGGCGTTCGTGCTGCTGCTGTCCAGTGTGCTGCAGAGCATTCCTGTGGCGAGCCTGGCCGGCGTACTGGTCTATACCGGCGTGAAGCTGGTGAATGTTCAGGCGCTCAAAGGGCTGGGACGTTATGGCCGCATGCCGATGTTCATCTACGGCGCGACGGCCAGCGCGATTGTCCTGACCGATCTGCTGACGGGCGTGTTGATCGGCTTTGGCCTGACTCTGGTGAAGCTGGCGCTGAATGCATCGCGCTTGAAGATCAATCTGGTCGACCTGCCTGCCGAAGGCGAAATGGAGCTGCGCCTCAACGGTTCGGCCACTTTCCTCAAGGTGCCGGCCCTGACGCAGACGCTGGAAAGCGTGCCGCCTGGCACCACGCTGCATGTGCCGTTGGGCAACCTGACCTACATCGACCATTCCTGCCTTGAGCTGCTGGAAGAATGGGGTCGGGCCAATGCAGCGCAGGGCTCGCGTTTGCTGTTGGAGCAGCGGCTGCTCAAGCGTCGCGTGGAGGGACGTATGCGTACGTCGATCGGAGGGACGGCGCTGCATTGAAGCCAGTGTCAGGGGACGTGCGGGATCAGTCTTTCCCGCACTCCAGCTCCAGCCCCACGCCCAACTGGCGTGACAGGCTGGGCCAGCGCTTCCACGCCGCGTCGGTGTCCGGGCTGGCGAGGCGCTCGCGATACGCCTCCACCGACTCCAGCGAGAAGCTCTCGTCGTCCAGCATTTCATCAATAGCGTGATGCACCACTTCGTCGAGCTGATTGGCGAACGATTCGCCGATCAGCTGGTGGGCGATGACGCTGGCCACGGTGGTGTTCATCGGTATCAGCGGCTGGCCGAAATGCTTGATGTACAGATCATTCACTTCTTCCACCAGCCGGTGAGCGAGATAAGCCTCATCCAGCAACCCGTCCAGCCCTTCGTGGCCTGCCATGATGGCGGGCGGCGCGGTGAAGAATTGCTCGGCGATTTTCAGGACCGGCCTGATCTGGCTTTCAATGCCCGCCTGCAACGCGACGTCATGGGCGGCGTCCAGCAAGTCCGGGACCTGACCGATGTAGGCAATGACGAAACGCGTCAGTACGCCTCGCGCGTCTACGTCAGGCAAGTGAATGGAGGGGTGCAGATGAGGAAGTTGCGACTCCAACTGGCGCGATAGCTGGCCGGATTGGTTCTCATGTTCCTGAGCTCGGGTGATCTGCTCGCGCAATGCGGCGGTGTTCATGGATGCTCCATAGGCAGTGAAACCAGGCGGTCATTATAGGGAAGTCCATACCTTAGCTTGCCCACAAATGCCGCTAAGACGTAATTGTCATAACAGCTTCATGCTTATGTGCATAATCGCGCGCTCGTTGACCACTTATGGGCTGAACTCATGACCCGAACCCAGAAAACCGTTTTCATCCTTGCGGCCATCGTGGCGCTGGTCCTTGGCCTGACCGTCTACCGTGTGCTGTCAGGCCCGGATCAGGGCGACCAGACAGCGCTTATCGACGCAGGGATTATCCTTCTCCCGCAGAGCCGCAACGTGCCGGATCTCTCGCTCACCGATCAGGACGGCCAATCCGTGTCATTGAGCCAATTGAAGGGCAAATGGACGATGCTGTTCTTCGGCTACACCTTTTGCCCGGACATCTGCCCGACCACCCTCGCCCAGCTGCGCCAGATCAAAAGCGAGCTGCCCAGTGAGGCCGTCGGCAAACTGCGCATCGTGCTGGTCAGCGTTGATCCCGATCGCGACACCCCGGAACAGCTCAAGCAATACCTGGGTTACTTCGACAAGCAGTTCCTCGGCTTGAGGGCGCCGGTCGATACGCTGCAGAAGCTGGCGAATGCCGTGAGCATCCCGTACATCCCGGCGGACACCCGCAAGCCGGGCTATACGGTCGACCACAGCGGCAACCTCGCCCTCCTCGGCCCCGACGGCACCCAGCGCGGTTTCATCCGCGCGCCGCTCAACGGCCAGAAGCTGGTGGCGCAGTTGCCGGGGCTGGTTGAAAGGAAGTAAGCACTGATAATGCCGGCCTTGCGCCGAGATCATTGCAGGAGCGCTTGATGCCTAACGGCGGCCTTTGTAGGAGCGCGCTTGCCCGCGATGGCTGAGGCACGGACGCTAGAGATATATCGGGTGTACTGACCATTTCGCGGGCAAGCGCGCTCCTACACGGGGTCGTGGTGGATGATCAATCTGAGCTTGTGCACTATCTGTAGGAGCCGGCTTGCTGGCGAACGCGGTTTGCCAGCTGCAATTTCCATCTCTGAAAAACCGCATTCGCCAGCAAGCCGACGTCCCACGACGTCGCCCGCGTAACCGGCTTGATCAGAACGCCGGGACCACAGCGCCTTTGTACTTCTCAACGATGAATGCCTTGGTTTCCGGGCTGTGCAGCGCGGCGACCAGTTTCTGGATGGCCGGGGCATCCTTGTTGTCTTCGCGGGTCACGAGGATGTTCGCGTAAGGCGACTCTGCCCCTTCAATGATCAGCGCATCCTTGGTCGGATCAAGCTTGGCAGTCAGCGCGTAGTTGGTATTGATCAGCGCCAGGTCCACCTGCGTCAGAACCCGTGGCAGGGTCGCCGCTTCCAGCTCGCGGAATTTCAGGTTTTTCGGGTTTTGCTGCACGTCGCTTGGCTTGGCGGTGATGCTGGCCGGATCCTTCAGAGTAATCAGGCCGGCCTTGACCAGCAGCAACAGGGCACGGCCCTCGTTGGTGGCGTCATTCGGGATGGCAACGTTGGCGCCATCCGGCAACTCGGCCAGACTCTTGAGCTTGTCCGAATAGGCGCCAAACGGCTCGATGTGAACCTTGGCCACACTAACCAGATTCGTGCCCTTGCCCTTGTTGAACTCATCGAGATACGGCTGGTGCTGGAAGAAGTTGGCGTCCATGCGCTTCTGGTCGACCTGCACGTTGGGCTGAATGTAATCGTTGAACACCTTCACGTTCAGGGTCACGCCTTCCTTTGCCAGCATCGGCTTCACGAACTCGAGAATCTCGGCGTGTGGCACGGCAGAAGCCGCAACGGTCAAGCTTTCATCAGCATGGGCAGACAGCGCCGCCACGGCAGCGAATACAGCCAACAACTTCTTCATGTCTACTACTCCTGAAATGCGCGCGCAGTGGCGTGCATCTGCCGGTCAGTGACCGGCGAATTCGGTTAACGGTGTGAAAAGTGCGCGACCAGTCTGTCGCCGACGGTTTGCAGGATCTGCACCAGCACCAGCAGCAATACGACCGTTACAAACATCACATCGTTCTGGAAGCGTTGGTAACCGTAGCGAATCGCCAGGTCGCCCAAGCCACCGGCGCCGACTGCACCGGCCATGGCCGTGAACGACACCAGCGCAATCGCGGTCACGGTGATCGCCGCGAGGATGCCAGGACGCGCTTCAGGCAACAGCGCCTTGAGCACGATCTGCCGGGTCGTGGCCCCCATCGCTTGAGTGGCCTCGATGATCCCGCGATCCACTTCCCGCATCGCGGTTTCCACCAGGCGCGCGAAGAACGGCGTGGCGCCGGCGATCAGCGGCGGCAGCGTGCCAAGGATGCCCAGCGAGGTACCGGTGATGATTTCCGTCAGCGGCATCATCACGATCAGCAGGATGATGAACGGCAGCGCCCGCAGCATGTTCACGATCAAGCCCACGGTGGTGTAAACCGGCTTGTTCTCAAGCAACTGACGCGGCGAGGTGAGGAACATCAGCACGCCAAGCGGCAAGCCCAGCAGGACGGTGAAGGCAAGCGACACGCCGAGCATGATCAGGGTGTCGCCAGTCGCCAGCCAGATTTCGTACCAGTCGACGTTGGAAAACAGGTTGAGAAAAGTGTCCATCAGCGCAGGACCTCCATGTGAACGTCGGCTGCGGTGAAGCGGGCAAACGCGGCGTCCATGTCACCACCGGTGATGGCCAGCGTCAGTTGGCCGTAAGGCGTGTCTTTGATGCGGTCGATACGGCCGGCCAGAATGCTGTAGTCCACACCGGTTTCCCGCGCGACCGTGCCCAGCAATGGCGCGTAGGTCGCTTCGCCCTGAAACGTCAGGCGTACGATGCGGCCTTGAACATGGGCGAAATCGCGGTTCAGCTGGTTTTCGTCGACCTCTTCGTCTTCCTGCACAAAGCGGCGAGTCGTTGGGTGTTTAGGGTGGAGAAACACATCCGCCACAGCGCCCTGCTCGACGATCACGCCCGCATCCATGACCGCCACTTGATCGCAGACGCGACGGATCACGTCCATCTCGTGGGTGATCAGCACGATGGTCAGCTTCAGTTCGCGATTGATCTCGGCCAGCAGCTGCAACACCGATGCCGTGGTTTGCGGGTCAAGGGCGCTGGTGGCTTCGTCGCACAGCAGAATCTTCGGCTTGGTCGCCAGCGCCCGGGCGATGCCGACGCGTTGCTTCTGGCCGCCGGACAATTGCGCCGGGTACTTTTTGGCGTGATCGGAGAGACCCACGCGGGCGAGCAGCTCGGCCACACGCTGATCGATCTGTGCGCGAGACATGTCCCCGGCGAGCGTCAGCGGCATGGCGACGTTGTCGGCCACGGTCTTGGACGAGAGCAGATTGAAGTGCTGGAAAATCATTCCGACCTGACGGCGGAAGCCGCGCAGACCATCGGCGTCCAGCGCGGTGACATCGACGTCATCGACCAGAATCTTGCCGCCGCTCGGCGCTTCAAGACGGTTGATCAGGCGCAGCATGGTGCTCTTGCCGGCGCCGGAGTGGCCGATCAGACCAAACACCTGGCCGTTTTCGATGCGCAGGCTGGTGGGGTGCAGCGCGGGAATTTCCCGATCGGCAACCCGATAGGTTTTGTGGACGTTTTGGAACTCGATCACGGAGCGAACCTTGTGGGGCGCGTTGAAAAATCAGCGTGGAGACTCATGCCTTCATCACGCTGCTGAGCGATGCCATTTCGGCTTCGGCTGGGTAAACCGGGCGCGCATTTTAGCCTGTCGAATCCAGGTTGGGCCCAGCCTTCTTAGCATTTATTTCACACTGGACCTGCCGAACGGTCATATGGATGGCCGACTGTCAGTCCGGCGATGGAAATCGAAGAATCGGAAAAACAAACGGAACGGCTGTTTTCATCGTCAGTCATTTACTTAGCGCCTGAATATTGCCTGGCTTCATGTCAGGCATTTCCGCCTACGAGCTCCTGCTGCCTCCACACCATGGAACGCCGAACAAGGAGCCGTCTGAACCGAGGAGTTTTGCCTGATGAGTAAGAACACAAACCCGCCTGTGAGCGCCAACGCCAAGAGCGAACTGGCGGGCACCGACACGCTGGACCGTGGCAACACAAACGCCAAGGTCGAAAGCCTTGAAACGTTCCGCTCCGACGCCACCGGTGAGGCCTTGCGCACCAATCAGGGCGTAAAGATCTCCGACAACCAGAACACGCTGAAAGTCGGCTCGCGCGGCCCATCGCTGCTCGAAGACTTCATCATGCGCGAGAAGATTACCCACTTTGACCATGAACGCATTCCGGAGCGCATCGTCCATGCGCGCGGTACCGCCGCTCATGGTTACTTCCAGACCTACGAGAACCATTCGGCGCTGTCAAAAGCCGAATTCCTGCGCGACCCGGGCAAGAAAACCCCGGTCTTCACACGCTTTTCCACGGTCCAGGGCCCACGTGGCTCCGGCGATACCGTCCGTGACGTACGCGGTTTCGCGGTCAAGTTCTACACCGACGAAGGCAACTACGACCTGGTCGGCAACAACATGCCTGTATTCTTCATCCAGGACGCCATCAAGTTTCCCGATTTCGTACACGCGGTGAAGCCAGAGCCTCACAACGAAATCCCTACGGGCGGCTCTGCTCACGACACGTTCTGGGACTTCGTTTCCCTGGTGCCGGAATCCGCTCACATGGTGCTGTGGACCATGTCCGACCGTGCAATCCCGAAAAGCCTGCGCTCCATGCAAGGCTTCGGCATTCACACGTTCCGCATGATCAACACCGAGGGCAAATCCTCGTTCGTCAAATTCCACTGGAAGCCCAAGTACGGTACTTGCTCTCTGGTGTGGGACGAAGCGCAGAAGCTTGCGGGCAAGGACACCGACTTCCATCGCCGCGACCTGTGGGAATCCATCGAGATGGGCGACTACCCGGAATGGGAACTGGGCGTTCAGATTGTTGCCGAGGAAGATGAGGACAAGTTCGACTTCGACCTGCTCGACCCGACCAAAATCATCCCGGAAGAGTTGGTGCCGGTAACGCCGCTGGGCAAGATGGTGCTGAACCGTAACCCGGACAACTACTTCGCCGAGACCGAGCAGGTTGCGTTCTGCCCAGGCCACGTCGTGCCGGGTATCGACTTCTCCAATGATCCGCTGCTGCAGGGCCGCCTGTTTTCGTATACCGATACGCAGATCAGCCGACTGGGTGGGCCGAACTTCCACGAGATCCCGATCAACCGTCCGGTCTCGCCGAACCACAACAACCAGCGTGATGCTCAGCATCGCACCACTATCGACAAGGGTCGCGCTTCTTATGAGCCGAACTCCATCGACGGCGGCTGGCCGAAAGAGACCCCTGCTGGTCCGCAGGATGGTGGCTTCGAGACGTACCATGAGCGCGTCTCAGCAGAAAAGGTGCGTGAACGCAGCCCTTCGTTCGGCGACCACTTCTCCCAGGCCACGCTGTTCTTCAACAGCATGAGCGAGCACGAGAAAGAGCACATCATCGCGGCATACAGCTTCGAGCTGGGCAAAGTGGAGCGTGAGCACATTCGCGCCCGTCAGGTGAACGAGATTCTCGCGAATATCGACCTCACACTGGCGCAACGTGTGGCTGAAAACCTTGGCTTGCCGGCCCCGAAAGCAGCGACCGTCAAAGCGCAAAGCAATGGCAAATTGAGCGTCGACAAGTCGCCACTGCTGAGCCAGGCGAACCTGCTGCCTGCTGACATTGCTTCGCGCAAAGTCGCTATCCTGGTTGCAAACGGTGTTGACGACAAAGCTGTAGCCGCGATGAAAGCAGCGTTGGAAGCCGAAGGCGCACACGCCAAGGTGCTGGGTCCTACCTCCGCCCCGGTTAAAACCGCAAGTGGTGCATCCCTGCCAGTGGATGCTTCCATGGAAGGTTTGCCATCGGTCGCGTTCGACGCTGTGTTCATCCCGGGCGGCGACGCTTCGATCAAGGCCCTGAGCGGCGATGGCGTGGCACTGCACTATGTGCTTGAGGCTTACAAGCACCTCAAAGCCATCGCCTACGCGGGTGACGCACAGAAACTGATCGACCTGCTGCGTCTGGAAGCCGATGCCGGTTTGCTGGCCGTTTCGGACAGCGCTTCCTTCAAGGCGTTCTTCGATGCGATTCAGCAGCATCGCGTCTGGGCTCGTGAGCCTAAAGCGAAGGCGATTCCTGCGTAATTTGCAGGACTAGCCGTCACAAAAAAGGCGTTGCCCGCGAGGGCAACGCCTTTTCTTTTGATCAAAAATCGATCAGGACTGCGCGGGTTTCAACACAATCTTCGCAGGCTCAGTGCGCTCGATTTCACGCTGCATCTGCAACTCGAAATCCGGATTGATCCTCGTGACGCGCTTGGTCAGCAAGGTCGCCAGCCAAGGGTAGTCGTCCGTGCGCGGTACCTGCACAGTGACGTCGCAGTTGAAGGCTGTGACGTCTTCAGCGATGTCACTCAACTGACGGCGCAACTGCTTCATGTCCCCTAGCTTCAGCTCGATGGTCGTGCTCTCGGCGCTCGGGTCGATCACCTTCGCCTTGCGCTTGGCTTCGGCAGCACGAAGTTCGGCTTCGGCCTTTTCCAGCTCGGCTTTACGGGCGTGGGCGATGGCACCGTTGACACCACTGGTCAGCGCCGGGGCCTTTGGCATCAAAGCGCGAGCGCGGCTGAGCGCGGTGGCGGCGGCATTCATGTCGCCTTTCTGCAGCACGATCTGGCTGCGGCTCAGGTACGCCTCGGCCAGTTGACGCTGGTATTGCTCAAGTCGGGGATCGTCCGGGGATTTGCTTTGCAGCGCGGCCAATTGATCCTCGGCGGTGGCCAACTCGCTGCTGGCGATGTTCTGTTCCAGCTGCTGATACGCATCGGGCGGCGCAACAGCCGCGGGTTGCTCGATGGGCTTGCTCTGGCAAGCGCTCAACAGCACGGAAAATGCAGCAAGCAGCAGATAACGGGATGCGAACGGCTTCATTCCTGCGATTCTCTATTTGCGCAAAAAACGAGCAAGTCTACACACAACTGACTTGCACCGAAAATAACTGATCACTATCGGTGGGCGCGCAAGGAGTCATTGCACATTGCCGCCATTGGATTATTGCGGAGTATGACTCAACCCGCCAGCCAAGGTTCTACCGCTTGGGCAAAAGGAAGCTGAGCAGAAACAGCGCCGCCGCCGAGACCACGATAGACGGGCCTGCCGGGGTGTCCTTGAACCAGGACAGCGCCAGACCCGCGCACACTGCAATGACGCCAATGATGCTCGCACCCAGAGCCATTTGCTCTGGCGAACGGGCGTGACGCTGTGCCGCAGCGGCGGGAATGATCAGCAGCGAGGTAATCAACAACACGCCAACGATCTTCATGGCCACCGCGATGACCACGGCGATCAGCAGCATCAACGTCATGCGCAGGGTCGCCACCGGCAGGCCTTCAACGGTCGCCAGCTCTTCATGCACCGTGATGGCCAGCAGCGGCCGCCACAGCGCACAGATCAGCACCAGCACCAACGCGCTGCCCGCGAGAATCCACGCCAGGTCGTTCGGGCTGATGGCCAGCAGGTCCCCGAAAAGATAGCCCATCAGATCAATGCGCACGTCACGCATGAAGCTCAACACCACCAGCCCGAGGGACAAGGTGCTTGGCGCCAGAATGCCCAGCAACGTGTCGGAGGCTAGCGGTTGGCGCTGCTGCAGGGTCACCAGCAAGACCGCCAGCAGGAGGCAGCCCACGGTCACGGCGATCGCCGGGCTGATGTCCAGCAGAAAGCCCAGGGCCACGCCGAGCAACGCGGCATGGGACAGCGTGTCGCCAAAATAAGCCATGCGCCGCCAGACCACGAAGGACCCCAGAGGGCCTGCCACTACCGCTAACGCGAGGCCTGCGAGCAAGGCGTAAAGAAGAAAATCAGCCATGCTTGCAGCTGTCCCCGTGGTCGTGAGTGTGGGTGTCGGTATGGACGTGGTCTTGAGCCGGCGCGGGTTGGCAGACTGCGCCATGCAAATCGTGGGCATGATCGTGATGGTGGTGATAGATCGCCAGGCTCGGCGCGTTCAGGCCGAACAGCTCTACAAAGGCGGGATCGTTACTGACCTGCTCGGGGTGCCCGGAACAGCACACGTGACGATTGAGGCAGACCACCTGATCGGTGGTGCTCATGACCAGATGCAGGTCATGGGACACCATCAGCACACCACATTGATGGCGGTTACGCAGCTGAGTGATCAGCGCGTACAGCTCGGCCTGCCCGGCCACGTCAACGCCCTGTACCGGCTCGTCGAGCACCAGCAACTCCGGCTTGCGCAACAGCGCGCGCGCCAGCAGCACGCGCTGCATCTCACCACCGGAAATCCCTTGCAGCGGACTGTCGATGACCTTCTCGGCGCCGACCTCGATCAGCGCCGCCCTCACGGTCTCCCGATCAACCCCAGGGACCAGACGCAGGAAACGCAGGACCGACAGCGGCAGCGTGGCATCGATGTGCAGTTTTTGCGGCATGTAGCCGACGCGCAGTTTCGGCTTGCGCCAGATTTCGCCCGAGTCAGCCTTGAGCAGCCCGAGAACGGCGCGCACCAGGGTGGTCTTGCCCGCGCCGTTGGGGCCGATCAGGGTGACGATTTCGCCCGAGCTGACGCTCAGCTGGATATGTTCCAGCACGCTCTGGCCGGCGCGGGTCACGCTGACGTCCTTCAGGCGGATCAGTGCATCGCTCATCAGGCGGCCTTGCACCCGGAACACACGCCGACGACTTCGACGGTTTGGGCTTCGACGTCAAAGCCGACCTCATTGGCCGCGTCGACGATGGCCGAGCTGATGCTGCCGTGCTGCAGCTCGATGGCGGCGTGGCACTCGCGGCAGATGAGAAATTGACCCTGATGCGCGTGGGTCGGGTGGTTGCAGCCGGCGAAGGCGTTCAACGACGCGATGCGGTGCACCAGGCCGTTTTCCAGCAGGAAGTCCAGCGCGCGGTACACCGTAGGTGGTGCGGCGCGGCGGCCATCTTCTTCGCTGAGCACGGCGAGGATGTCATAGGCGCCCAGCGGCTTGTGGCTCTGCCAGACCAGTTCCAGCACGCGACGACGCAAGGCCGTCAGCCGCAGGCCTTTGCCCGCGCACAGCGTGTCGGCTTCAGCGAGCGCACTGTGTACGCAGTGGGAGTGGTCGTGGGGGCGACTGGCCAGGGGTGTTTTAGACATGAGCGGCGACGGCCTTTGAGAGAGACGTTATTATGTTACCTGTTCCTGCCCCCATGAGTGGTTATCGTGTCCCGAATTTTTTTACTTTTTGTCGTATTTATTACCGGTTTCTCAACCATTACCGCTGCTGAAGCCAACGTCCGTGTTCTGACCAGCATCAAGCCGCTCCAGTTGATCGCCGCCGCTGTGCAGGACGGAATCGCGGTGCCGGAAGTCCTGCTTCCGCCGGGCGCATCCCCTCATAACTATGCGCTGCGGCCGTCCGACGTACGGCGCGTGCAGGAAGCCGATCTGCTCTACTGGATCGGCCCCGACATGGAGACCTTCCTGCCTCGCGTGCTGTCCGGGCGCAGCAAGGCGTCGGTCCCGGTCGAGTCGTTGCCGGGCATGCACCTGCGCCATTTCACCGCCAGCAGCGAGCACCACGATGATGACGAAGACGAGCATGACCACGATCACCGGCCGGGCAGCGTCGATGCACATTTGTGGCTGTCTTCGGTCAACGCGCGGGTGATTGCGGCGAAGATGGCCGCTGACTTGAGCCAGGCCGATCCCGCCAATGCGGCGCGTTATGAGAGCAACGTGAAGGCCTTCGACGCACGCCTTGACGCGCTGGACGTCAAAATCAAACAGCGTGTCGCCGACATTTCAGGCAAGCAGTATTTCGTGTTCCACGAGGCGTTTGATTATTTCGAAGAAGCGTACGGGCTGAAGCATGCCGGCGTCTTTGCCGTCAGCAGCGAGGTTCAGCCGGGTGCTCAGCACGTCGCCGCGATGCGCGCGCGGTTGACGGAATTCGGCAAGACCTGCGTGTTCAGCGAGCCGCCCCTTCGCCCGCGTCTGGCCGACACGCTCAGTGCGGGTTTGCCGGTCAAGCTGGCCGAACTGGACGGATTGGGCGGCTACACACCCGCCACCGCCCAGGGTTACGAGCAATTGCTGAGCAAGCTGGCGGATGATCTGGCGGGGTGCCTGGAGGGCTTGTGAGGCAGTCGTAACACCTGTAGGAGCGTGGCTTGTCCCGCGATCTGCCGCGCAGCGGCAGCAAATCAGACAACACGGTTGTACTGACCGTCCGCATTACCGGTTCACGGCTGCTACGCAACCGATCGCGGGACAAGCCACGCTCCTACAGCGGATATCCGCTGGCTGAATGACTACAACGCAAACGGCAACGGGATATGCGTTTCCTGGCGCTGTTCCAGGCGCTTACGGAATTCGTCTGGATCATGGATCAACACGTCCTGCCCAGCGAAGGTTTCAGCGGCGATCAGGCGTGACAGCCAGAAGCGCACGCAACCCACACGCAGCATCGTCGACCACAGCTCGGCTTCGGCGGCGGTAAACGGCCTCAGCGCAGCGTAGGCACCCAGAAACGCCCGGGCGCGTGGGGCATCGATGGTGCCGTTCTCAAACGAGCACCAGTCATTCACGGCAATCGCCACGTCGTACAGCATCGGCCCGGAACAGGCGTTGTAAAAATCGATCACGCCCGTTAGATGGGTGCCTTCGAACAGCGTGTTGTCGCGGAACAGGTCGGCGTGCAGATTGGCCCGCGGCAGCGCCATGATTTTTGCCTTGCGAAGCCGGATTTCCTCGACAGCCTTGGTCAGCAGCGCGCCCTGCGCCTCGTCCAGGTGAGAGATGAAATTACCGCCCTCCTCCAGCATCCAGTCCAGACCACGATCCGTTTTGCGTTCGATGGTCTGGCTGCGCGTGGCCATGTGCATGTGCGCCATGAACTCGCCAATCTGCACACAGTGCTGGGTGTTAGGCTGGGCCGGGTGCTTGCCGGACAGGCGCGGTTGCAGCAGGGCCGGTTTGCCTTTCAGCTCGCGCAGGGCCTGGCCGTCGGTGGTGCGCAACGCGTAGGGCACAGGCAGGTTGGCGTCGTGAAGAACATCCAGCAGCTCGATGAAGAACGGCATTTCCTGGACCGGACCGCGCTCGACCAGGGTCAGCACGAATTCGCCCTGCTCCAGGCTGATAAAGAAATTGGTGTTTTCACTTCCAGCGGCGATGCCCTGAAAATCACGCAGGGCGCCAAGCCCGTACGGGGCGAGAAAAGCTTCCAGCTCGGGCCGAGCCAGGGGAGTAAAAACGGACATAGAAGACTGCCAGCAAAAGAGTGAATGTAGGGCGTTACCAGCTGAATAGTACCCATTGGGGTATCAGCATGTCCGGTTGATCCGAACGGATGAATTGACCACTTGTACCGTCGGCGCGCACCAGATAATAAGGTTTGCCGTGTTTGGGCGTGATCTTCACGGCGTACACGAATCCGTTCGCACGATACTCCTTGATGAAGCCATCACTGTCCTGACGAATCGTCACATCAGGCTCTGCCGACGGTGCTTCATCGTCCGCCGCGACCGCCAGCCACGGACAGGCAAGCAACCCGCCGAGCAGTAACAGGCGATTCAGCGCGCGCATGATAACCTTATGCCTTTGTCGTCAACGGTCCGCGCATTCTAGCGCCGACCCCGCCGAAAAGGTTGATCTTGCACATGAGTCTTGCGCCCCTCGTCCTGGTGGACGGTTCTTCTTATCTTTACCGCGCGTTCCATGCGCTGCCGCCGCTCATGACCTCCAAAGGCCTGCCCACCGGTGCGGTCAAGGGCGTGCTCAACATGCTCAAAAGCCTGCGCAGGCAATATCCCGAAAGCCCGTTTGCCGTGGTTTTCGATGCCAAGGGCGGAACGTTCCGCGACGCGCTGTACGGCGAATACAAGGCCAACCGCCCCAGCATGCCGGACGACATGCGCGTGCAGATCGATTTCCTGCACAACTGCGTGAGAGGCCTCGGCTACCCGCTGTTGTGCGTCGAAGGCGTGGAGGCCGATGACGTGATCGGCACGCTGGCCCGCAGCAGCGCCGCCGCCGATCGTCCGGTGGTCATCTCCACCGGCGACAAGGACATGGCGCAGCTGGTCGACGGCCACATTACGCTGGTCAACACCATGACCGGCAGCGTGCTGGACGTCGCTGGCGTGAAAGAGAAGTTTGGCGTCGGCCCGGAACACATCATTGATTACCTGGCGCTGATGGGCGACAAGGTCGACAACATCCCCGGCGTACCCGGTGTCGGTGAGAAAACCGCGGCAGGCCTGCTGGTGGGCATCAACGGTGGCCTGAAAGAGCTTTATGCGAACCTCGACAAAGTGGCAGCGCTGCCGCTTCGGGGCGCTAAATCCCTGCCGGCCAAGCTCGAAGAACACAAGGAAATGGCCTTTCTGTCCTACGAGCTGGCGACCATCAAGATCGACGTGCCGCTGGATATCGAGCTCGATGCCCTGCACTGCGGCGAGCCCGATCGTGAGGCGCTGATGGCGCTGTACACCGAGCTGGAATTCAAGAGCTGGATCACCGATCTGCAGCGTGATGCCCGCCAGGAAGGCGCGGAAGTTGTTCCTGCTGCCGAGCCGGCGCCGATCATCGAGGCCACGTACGAACTCATTCTTGAGCAGACCCAATTCGATGATTGGTTGAAGAAGCTGAAAGACGCCCGGTTGTTCGCCTTTGTGGTGCAGAGCAACGGCACCGACGCCCAGCGCGCGCAGATCGTCGGCCTGTCGTTCGCGATCAAGACCCACGAAGCCTGTTACATCCCGCTGACCCATTCCTATATGGGCGTGCAGCAGCAACTGGATCGCGACGCGGTATTGAAAGCGCTCAAGCCCATGCTGGAGGACGCGAGCAAAATCAAGGTCGGCCAGCACGCCAAGTTTGCAATCAACTTGCTGGCCAACTGCGCCATCGATGGCGACCAGAGTCAGGGCATCAACGTGCAGGGCGTCAAGTTCGACACAATGCTCGAATCCTATGTGCTCGACTCCACCGCGACGCGTCACGACCGTGACAGCCTGGTCGCCAAATACCTGGATCACACGCCAGTGAATTTCCAGGACATCGCGGGCAAGGGCGCCAAACAGCTGAGTTTCGACCAGATCGCACTGGAGCAGGCGGGTACCTATGCGGCCGAAGAGGCCGACCTGACGCTGCGACTGCACGAAGTCCTGCAGGACAGGCTGGCGAAAACGCCAAGTCTAGCCCCAGTGCTGAACGACATCGAGATGCCGCTCATGCCTGTACTGGCCCGCATTGAGCGTCAAGGCGCGCTGGTCGATGCCAACCTGCTGGGCAATCAGAGTGTTGAGCTGGGCAATAAAATGACCGAGCTTGAGCGCGAAGCGTTTGCCATCGCCGGTGAAGAATTCAATCTCGGCTCGCCCAAGCAGCTCGGGGTAATTCTCTACGAAAAGCTCGGCATGCCGATCATCAGCAAGACCGCCACCGGGCAGCCTTCTACGGCTGAAGCGGTGCTCGCGGAGCTGGCGGAGCAGGAATATCCGCTGCCGAAGGTGCTGATGCAGTACCGCTCGATGAGCAAGCTGAAAAGTACGTACACCGATCGCTTGCCGGAGCAGATCAACCCGCGCACCGGGCGGATTCACACCTCCTATCATCAGGCGGTGGCGGTGACCGGGCGTCTGTCCTCCAGCGACCCGAACCTGCAGAACATCCCCATCCGGACCGCCGAGGGTCGTCGCATTCGTCAGGCGTTTGTCGCGCCCCAGGGCTACAAGCTGCTGGCGGCGGACTACTCGCAGATCGAACTGCGGATCATGGCGCATCTGGCGAAGGACGAAGGTTTGCTGCACGCCTTCCGCAATGACCTGGACGTGCACAGGGCGACGGCGGGCGAGGTGTTTGGTGTCGAACTGCCGGACGTGACCAACGACATGCGTCGCAGCGCCAAGGCGATCAACTTCGGTCTGATCTACGGCATGAGCGCGTTCGGGCTGGCCAAGCAGATCGGTGTCGATCGCAAGCAGTCCCAGGCCTATGTGGATCGCTATTTCGCGCGCTATCCCGGCGTGCTGGATTACATGGAGCGCACCCGTGCTCAAGCGGCGGAACAAGGGTACGTCGAGACCATCTTCGGCCGTCGCCTGTACCTGCCGGACATCAACGCGAAGAATCAGGCGCTACGCAAGGGCGCCGAGCGCATGGCGATCAACGCACCGATGCAAGGCACGGCGGCTGACATCATCAAGCGGGCCATGGTGGCGGTGAACGGCTGGCTGGAAGCGTCAGGTCTGGATGCTCGCGTCATCCTGCAGGTTCACGATGAACTGGTGCTGGAAGTGCGCGAAGATCTGGTCGAGCAGATCAGCAAGGACATTCGCGTGCACATGAGCGGCGCGGCCGAGCTGGATGTTCCGCTGCTGGTTGAAGTGGGTGTGGGGAACAACTGGGACGAGGCACATTAATACGGCCTTGTGGCTCCGCTTCTGCGCGGCATCGGAGCCGCGCTATCCATTAAATTTCCGCCGGTTTTGAACTTCGGCGGACAAACTCCGGTCTGAGTTTGCGAATGGCTGACGTAGCTATTCATGCTCCTATGTTGTGTTAAGTGTTGGCAGATATCCGGACCCCTCCCGAGAGGTCTGGACTTGGACCCCGAACTTCCCCTCCCCACATGAAGTCCGGGGTTTTTTTTGCCTGCGATTCAGGCCGCCGGTGCCTTGTCTTCCAGTTCCATCCAGTCGGCCAACACGGTGTAAGCCTCTTCCAGGCCCATGCGCTTGGGCGCTGAGAACAGCTGGATGGTGATCGCGTCACCCCAGCCGCGATGTATCTCCGACTGGACCTTGAGCAGCGTGTTTTTTGCCGCGCCGAAAGTCAGCTTGTCGGCTTTGGTCAGCAGAATGTGCATCGGCATGCCGCTGGCGATGGCCCAGTCGAGCATCAGCAGATCGAAGTCAGTCATCGGGTGGCGGATGTCCATCATCAGGATCAATCCCTTCAGACTTTCACGACCGCCCAGATAGGCTTCGAGGTGGCGCTGCCAGTGCAGCTTCAGTGGAATCGGCACCTTTGCATAACCGTAGCCAGGCAAGTCGACCAGACGACGGTCGTCGTCCAGGCTGAAGAAGTTCAGCAGCTGAGTACGGCCAGGGGTTTTCGACGTGCGCGCCAGACTGGCGTGAGTCAAGGTGTTCAGCGCGCTGGATTTACCGGCGTTGGAGCGGCCGGCAAATGCGACTTCAAAGCCTTCGTCGTCCGGGCATTGGTCGACTTTGGCAGCGCTGAGCATGAACTTGGCTTGTTGGCACAGGCCGAGAATTGGGTTCTTGAGTTGCATGGGATATCCGGTGAGGGCGTTGCGGCGTGCGCGGCAACGGGGTGTCTTTTTCCGTTCAATGGGCGCGAGTATATAATGCCGCAGATTTTCATGTGTGCCTTGTCCTGCCCCTGCAACGGTGTTGCCGACGCGAGAACCCGCCTGGCAGGTGCACCGAAACGTCCAGAGCCAGGCCGCCTCCTCTCAAGACAGTCCATCATGAAGGCCGCACTTTCAGCCGCATCGGATCAACCCATGAACGCATTTCTGTCGAGCCTGCTGTTGACCTTGAGCCTGAATGGCTTCGTGCAGGCCGCTGACTCGCCTGTGGGCGACCCCGTCGCCGGACAAGCAAAAACGGCTGTCTGCGGCGCCTGTCATGGACCCGACGGCAACAGCCTGGTGCCCATATTCCCGAAGCTCGCCGGCCAGGGTGAGCGCTATCTGCTCAAGCAACTGCACGACATCAAAGACGGCAAGCGTGTCGTACTGGAAATGACTGGCCAGCTCAACCCGCTCACCGATCAGGACCTGGCCGACATCGCCGCTTACTACGCCGGCCAGAAAGGCAGTGTTGGCGCTGCTGATCCCAATCTGGTCGCCGGTGGCGAAGTATTGTTTCGCGGCGGCAAGCCCGATCAGGGCATGCCGGCCTGCATTGGCTGCCACTCACCAAACGGCGCAGGCATTGCAACGGCAGGCTTCCCGTACCTGAGCGGGCAGCACGCCGATTACATCAAGAAACAGCTCACCGCGTTCCGCGAAGGTGAGCGCACCAACGACGGGGACACGCTGATCATGCGCACCATCGCCGCGAAGCTAAGCGACAAGGATATCGACGCGCTGGCGGCGTACATTCAAGGACTGCATTGAGCGTCTGGCGCGCGATCCTGACAGACATGGTTGGTAAAACAAAATGCCGACAGACCTGCCCGGACGGGCCAAAAAGGGTAGCGAACGGCTGCCCTTTTTTGTGGCCGCAGGCGTTACACTTGCGAACTCGTATCACCTCGGCCGGTCGAACCGCGGCCACCGAAGTGACCTTCCATGCCCAGGAGTTAAGCATGCGTAATCTGATTCTCAGCGCCGCTCTGATTTTCACCAGCCTGTTCGGTCTGACCGCTCAAGCAGCAGAGCCCATCGAAGCCGGCAAGCAATACGTCGAGCTGAAAAGCGCTGTTCCTGTTTCCGAGCCGGGCAAGATCGAAGTCGTCGAAATGTTCTGGTACGGCTGCCCGCACTGCTACGCCTTCGAGCCGGTCATCAATCCATGGGTCGAAAAACTTCCCGCTGACGTCCACTTCATCCGCGTTCCTGCCATGTTCGGCGGCCCTTGGGACGCTCACGGCCAGCTATTCATTACTCTCGACACAATGGGTGTGGAGAAGAAAGTCCACGCTGCCGTGTTCGAGGCCATCCAGAAAGGCGGCAAGCGTCTGACCGATCCGAACGACATGGCCGACTTCGTCGCCACCCAGGGCGTCGACAAGACCAAATTCCTCGAAACCTTCAATTCGTTCGCTGTGAAGGGCAAGATTGCCCAATACAAAGAACTGGCCAAGAAGTACGAGATCACGGGCGTTCCGACCATGATCGTCAACGGCAAGTACCGCTTTGATCTCGGCACTGCCGGCGGTCCCGAGCAAGCGCTGCAAGTGGCCGATCAGCTGATCGCCAAAGAACGTGCGACGCTGACCGCCAAGTAAGGGCTGACCATGGCGCGCTGGGGAACTACTGAACGGGTCGTTGCCCGGCACACGCCGAAGGTCAACGAGCATCATCTTCACGAGACAGGCCTGCCGGCCGACGGTCGGCTTCGCCTGCTCAGCTTCAACATCCAGGTGGGCAACAGCACCGAACGCTACCGGCACTACCTGACCCGGGGCTGGCAGCATCTGCTGCCGCACAACGGTCGAGCCGGGAACCTGCAGAAGATCGGCGATCTGCTGCGTGACTATGATCTGGTTGCGTTGCAGGAAGCCGATGGCGGCAGTCTGCGTTCGGGCTACATCAATCAGGTTGAACACCTCGCCCAGCTTGGTTCGTTTCCGTACTGGCACCAGCAACTCAATCGAAACCTCGGACGCCTCGCCCAGCACAGCAATGGCGTGCTCAGCCGTTTGCGTCCGTGGGACATCGAAGACCATCCGCTGCCAGGCCCTGCCGGGCGTGGCGCCATCCTCGTTCGTTTCGGCGAAGGTCCGGATGCGCTGGTCGTTGTGGTCATGCACCTGGCACTGGGCGCGCGGACCCGCACACGCCAGCTCGCGTACATTCGCGAACTGATTGGCGGCTATCGCCATCAGGTGCTGATGGGCGACATGAACACCCACGCCAATGACCTGCTGCAAACGTCGCCATTGCGCGATCTTGGCTTGCTTGCACCGCAGGTCGAGGCGACTTTCCCCAGTTGGCGTCCGCAGCGATGCCTGGACCACATTCTCCTGAGCCCGACCCTGACCCTTGAAAAAGTGCAGGTGCTGGCGCAGCCCATTTCCGATCATCTGCCCGTCGCGGTGGAGATTCGCTTGCCGGCCTCATTAATCGGTGACTCGCTGCCGATAACAAGCACATCTCCTCGCGGACCTGTGGAATGACCGACGAAGCGCAGCGCTGGAAAGAGAAGTACCTCAAGAGCATCGAGCAGCAAGACAAACTGGAGCGGCGCTGGAACGCACGGCTCGACTTGCTGCGTCGAGGCCTCGTGCGCAGCAGCCTGGCGGCGGAAGGTGCCGACAAGGCGGTTGATGCCTGCATGAAGGAAATGCGCGAGATCGTTCGCAAGGACGATATGGACGCAGGCCTGGCCGCCTTGATCCCGCGCCTGGAAAAAGCGGTGCTGGACTCCGAACAGCGTCGCGAGCAGCGCGTCGAGCAAATGGGTACGGCGCTGACGTCGTTGGTGGCGCAGTTGCAGGCGCTGCCGTTGCCGAAGGACGTCAGTAAGCCGCTCAAGCGATTCGCCAAGAGCCTGGAAGATCGCATCACACAGGCCCGTGAGCTGCCGCTGATATTAAGTGAGTTGAGCGGACTTCAAGGGCAGGCGCTGTCTCAGATCGAACACCCGGATGAAGCGTCCCGTCCAGGTTTTCTGCAGCGATTGTTCGGCGGTCACCGTGAGGCTGGCGGCGAGAGTGATGAGTCGGCCCCATTGCCCCATTCAGCTACCGAGCCGGTCGGGCTGACGCTGCGGGCTTCCGACGATGCGCCTCAGCATTCAGCCATCATGCCGGAGGCTGCGCCAGAGAACACTGAGCTGGAGGCTGAACTTCGCAGCGCTGTCCTGTCGGCTCCTCAGCCGGTCGCCGAAGAGCCGGAGCGTTTCATTCCGAAGCCTCACCCGGAAGTTGTTGTCGAGCCGGTCACCTCCGAGCCCGAGCCCGATCCGGCTGACCAGGCAGCCGCAGAGCCTGAAGCATCGCCCCACGCCGCTGACGCCCTGCAGCCCTCCGCCGCTGATGCACCAAGCGATGAAACAGCCGAGCCGGTACCTGAAGAGTCCTCCCCGGAGCCTCAGGAGACTGCTGAAGCCGGCGTTATTGCCGACGAGACCGAAATCGTCGGTGAAGACGAAGAGCCTGACGAGATCGTCGCCGAAGAAGACGGTCCCTACGCGCTGCCCTCCTCGCCCGAGCCCAGTTACAGCTCAGTCGCCGCCCATATAGAAGAGACGCTGCTGGGGCTGCTCGATGAACTGACGCTGCCCGAATACCATCGCCCGCAGGCCGAAGCCATGCGCGCACGGTTGGAACATGGGCTGAACTGGTACGAATTGCTGCCGATTCTCGACGATCTCGCCGTGCTGATGCTTGCGATCACCGACAGCGGCCAGCACGAATTCGAGGCTTACCTCAAGCAGCTCAACGAGCGACTTGAATCGTTTCAGAGCGGCTTGCTGGCTGCCAGCGAAGACCATGCCGATCAGCATTCGGCGTCGCGTCAACTGGACCATCAATTGCGCGAGCACGTCGATGACCTGCAAACCAGCGTGCAGCAGGCGGCCGATCTGGACAGCTTGAAACACGTGCTGGAGAGCCGGCTCGAAGGACTGATTGGCACTATGGATCATCATCAGCAGCAACGTGATCAGCGTGAGCAGGAAGTCGCCACCCGCCTGCAAGCCCTCTCCAGTCGCGTGGCCACGATGGAGCAGGAAGCACTGGGCTTTCGGGCTCACCTGGAAGAACAACGGCAGAAGGCGCTGATCGACACGCTGACAGGCTTGCCAAACCGCGCGGCGTGGAACGAACGGCTGGAGCATGAGATCGACCAGTTACAGAGGAAGCGTTCAAGCCTGCTGCTCGGCATTCTCGACCTGGATCACTTTAAGCGCATCAACGACGGTTACGGCCATCTGGCAGGCGACAAGGTCTTGAAGATCATCGCCGGTCAGTTGAGAAAGCGATTGCGGGCCTCTGACTTCATTGCGCGTTTTGGCGGGGAAGAGTTCGTGATCCTGCTGCCAGCCACGCCGATGGATGAAGGGCTGGCGCTGTTGGAGCGTCTGCGCGAAGGCATCGAACAGTGCCCGTTTCACTTCAAGGGCGAGCGGGTGACGGTCACGGTGTCGATGGGCTTTACCCTGTTTGCTCCCGGTGAGCGCAGCGATGGTGTGCTCAAGCGTGCGGATCAGGCGCTGTACCGCGCCAAGCATGAGGGGCGAAACCGGATCGAGCAGGGCTGAAGGGTTCGTCTGGTTGGCTGCGCGGGCACAATGCATTTTGAATGCGCCGCCGACGTTACGTTACACTGTTGCATTATTTGCCTACACGTCGTGCCGCCATGAAGTCTATTTCCGCTCTGTTTCTGTTGTTGCTGCTGACCGCTTGCAGCAGCGGCCCGAAGATCGACACCAGCCACCCTTCCGTCAATTTCGACAGCCGCGTGCAGTTCGTGGTGGTTCATTACACGTCTGCTTCCCTGGAGCGGTCATTGGCATTGCTCACCCACGGTGAGGTCAGCGCGCATTACCTGATCGGCGACGGGCCAGCCACTACCTACAAGTTGGTCGACGAATCCCAGCGCGCCTGGCACGCCGGTGAAAGCGAATGGGACGGGCGCACCTGGCTCAACTCAAGCAGTATCGGCATCGAGATCGTCAATCCGGGCTATCGCGACACGCCTACGGGTCGGCTCTGGTATCCCTACAGCGAGGCGCAGATTCAAGTGCTGATCGTGCTGCTCAAAGACATCGTCAAACGCAATCACATTGAACCGCGCCACGTCATTGGCCACAGTGACATTGCCCCCTTGCGCAAGCTTGATCCGGGGCCGTTGTTCCCATGGAAGCGGCTGGCCCAGGAAGGCCTGGGCATCTGGCCGGATGAACAGCAGGTCGCACAGCGTCAAACCCAGTTAATGGGCATCGTGCCGAATATCGTCTGGTTCCAGCAGCAATTGGCGCTGCTGGGTTACCCAACCCCGCAGACCGGAGAGCTGGACATCGCAACCCGTCACACCCTGGCTGCGTTCCAGATGCATTACCGACCACAAAAATTTGACGGTGAGCCGGATCTGCAAAGTGCAGCTATGCTGCAAGTGCTTAACTTCAGGCACTAAATTCCGCTGGTTGTCTTTTTTTTCGGACTATTTCTGCGCTTGTTGCTATACCTCAGTGGTTATGGAAATCCCACCCTCTGGATGACTGTCGATGCTCACGGCGACGCCGCGACTGCGCTCTTTTCTTTACCGTCCCTGGCTTCTGGCATTGTTGGCCGCGCTGTTAAGCGCGGCCGTCTTGCTGGCGGGCAGCTTTGGGCTGGCGATGCATCAGGCACGGCAGGACGAACGTGCGCAGATGAATGCACAGGGCGAGCGCTTTCTGGTGCGGCTGGAGCAATTGTTCGGCCAGTTGAGAGCCGGGCTCGATCAGCTTGAAGCCCAGCCGTTGCGCGGTTGCAGCCCCGAGATGATCGAGCAGCTGCGTCAGGTGAACTCGCGCTACCGCTTTATCTACGAAGTGGCGTACGTCAGCGAAAGCCAGTTCTGTTCCAGCTGGACGCGCCAGAGCCTGATTGGCAAGCCCAGGCCGCCGGACATTCGCGGCCCCACCTACGATTACTGGCTCAACACCTCTACCCAGCCTGACGACAACCTGGCTTCCTTGATGCTTGGGCGCGGGGAGTTTCGTGTTTCCACCTCCCGCGGCCATTTGACTGACGTGGTTGACCTGCCGGCGGGCGGCAGTCTGGTGGTGGTGCTGGATCGCGGGTCCAAAGCAGTCCCGGTCCTGGGCCCGGCTCAGACGTGGCCGCCCACGCCGGACTGGTCGCCGACCTCCACCGAAACGCTGATGTCCACCCAGGACAAACTTGTCTACCGGATGCCGACCCAGAGCCCGGAATATCAACTGGTCCTCATTACGCCGCGCAGTGCCTTGCAACAGAAGATCACCGGTGCGTGGTGGCTGCTGGTACCGGCCAGCCTGTTGATTTCGTTGTTCATCGGCATTCTCGTCCTGCAACTGGTACGTCAGCGGCAGTCATTGGGCGGTGAGCTGCACGGGGCGCTGCGCCGTGGCGAGCTGAAGGTTTTGTATCAGCCCATTTTTGATCTCAACACGCGTCTGTGCGTGGGCGCTGAGGCCCTGGTGCGTTGGCGACGACCGGACGGCACGCTGACCAGCCCTGACCTCTTCATCCCGCTTGCGGAAAACACCGGGCAGATCCGCCAGATCACCGACTTCGTGCTTCAGCAGCTGCTTGAACAGCTGGGCCAGCTCTTACGCGCCAATCCGCACCTGTATGTTTCGGTCAATCTGGCGGCGTGCGACGTGATGGCCCCACGCATCGGTCGAGTGACGGCGAAGCTGCTGGCGTTGCACAGGGTGGCGCCTCGGCAGATTGCCTTTGAAGTCACTGAGCGCGGCCTTGTGGACGTAGTCGTCGCGCGCAACCACCTTCAGGCGCTGCGCGATCGCGGCCATCAGGTGCTGATCGACGATTTCGGCACCGGTTATTGCAGTCTGGCGTACCTGCAGACGCTGCCGGTGGACTGCCTGAAAATCGACAAAGCGTTTATCGACGCCCTCGGGCACGATGCCGCGAGCAGTGGTGTGGCGCCGCACATCATTCGCATGGCCCATGCGCTGCAATTGCGGGTGATTGCTGAAGGCATCGAGTTTGAATCGCAGGCAACGCTGCTGAAAAGCGAAGGGGTGATTTACGGCCAGGGCTGGCTCTTCGCCCGGCCCCTGAGCGCGACCAAGTTCAGTGAGCTGGTGACCGGCGGCAGACGCAGCGGCGGGCGGCGTGCGGATGATGTGGCGTAGGGCTGCGAGACCTTTCTACAGCGGCAGTGCCATATAAAACTGTGTGCCCTGCCCCGGTCGTGAATAGACGCCCATTCGTCCGCCGTGCAGCTGAACGATTTCCTTGCACAAAGCCAGCCCCAGGCCTGCGCCGCCTTTTTTGCGTCCCACTTGCACGAATGGCTCGAAGATTCGGGCCTGCTGGCCGTAGGCAATGCCTTCGCCATTGTCTTCCACGCTGATGATCAGGCGCTCGCCATGACGCCGCGCCTGCAAGCGGATCAGGCCCGATTTAGGGGTATGGCGCAGAGCGTTATCGAGCAGGTTGTCGAGCACTCGATCCAACTGCGCCTTGTCCGCCTGCACCCGTGGCAGCGGCTCCTGGGTTTCCAGCAGCACCATGACGTCCTGATCGTGGGCGGTATCGGCAAAGCGCTGACGCGCCGATTCGAGCAATTCGCTGATATCGCACGGTTCAAGCGTCAGCTTCTGCAGGCCGTTCTGATAGCGCGAGAAGTTGAGCAGGTCGTTGATCAACTGCATCAGGCGCTGCATTTCTTCGTTGACGGTGTCCAGCAGGTCCTTCTCGCGCGAGTCCGGCGGGAAATGCACGCGCTCCTGAAGCAGGCCGAAAGCCATGTGCATGCCGGTGACGGGGGTACGCAACTCGTGGGAAGCGCGCAGCACGAACTCGCTGCGCACGCGTTCGAACGCCCGCTGTTCGGTGACGTCGTGCAACACCATCACGGCGCCGACGATGTGGCCTTTGGTGTGGCTGACCGGCGTGAGGCTGTAGGTAAGCAGGCGGACTTCGCCGTCGATCTCGATGGACAGGTCATCGGGTGCCCGTTCCAGCGTGCCGCCGCGCAAAACCAGATACAGCTGCTCGTCCAATTCCGGGCGTTGCAACGCCTCGCCGAGACCCTGGCCCAGGCGACTTTCTTCCCAGCCCAACTGCCGTTGCGCGACCGGGTTCAAGTGTTCAAGCCGCCCCTGGCGATCAATCATCAACAAGCCGTCGTCGATACTGTCCAGCACCGCCTGCAAGCGCTGTTGCCCGGCGAGCAGCTCATCGACGTTGGTTTTCTGATGCTGGCGCAATGCGTCGGCCATCATGCCGAAGCGGTGGGTAAGCAGATTCATCTCGTCCGATGAGGACGTCGGCAGCGTGACGTCGAAATCCCCCTGGGCAATGCGGTCCGCCGCCTTGGCCAACTGCTCGATGGGGCCGCCGAAACGCCGGGCAATGCCGTGGGCGGTGACGAAGCCGATAACCAACACCGCCAGCCCAACCAGTCCAAGCAGCGCCGAAACCCACAGCGCTCGCGACCTTGAGGCGCTTTCTGCCTGGCTGATGTTCACCAGCGCCTGGCGGTGGGCGTCGAGCAGGCCATCGCGCAACGTGTTGAACGCCTCGGTCACGGCCTCATTGTCGCGGATCGCGTCACCACGCTCGCTGGATTGTTCGATGGTTTTGACGAAGCGGGCGTAGTTCACCCGGGCCGTTTCGAACCCGCTGGGAACGCCGGTTTGCTGATCATGTTCAATGCCCTGATCGAGCAGATTCTGGAACTGTTCCTGATTGCGCTTGATCGACGCCTGATCGGGGCTGTCCTTGAGCATCATGACCAATTGGTCGCCCAGGTTCTGTCGCAGCTTCAGGCCGATATCGAGGGTGATGAAGTTGTGCCGAATCGACGATTCCTGAGATTTGGCCATCTGCATGACGCTGACGAGCCCCAGCACCAACCCCAGAAGGGCAACGGTGATGAGGGCCGAAATACTCAGGAAGAGTCGGGTGCGCAACTTCATCGCAAACATCATCGGCGCCCTGTCACAGGTTGTACTGCTTGCGTTTTCGGTACAGCGTCGAGGCGTCGATGCCTAACGTGCGTGCGGCTTGATCCAGCGTATCGCTGGTGGCCAGCACCGCGCCGATGTGAGCTTTCTCCAGCTCATCCAGACTCAATGCTGCGCCAACCCGAGGGGCGTTGTTAGCCGGCTGTTCGGCCATGCCCAGGTGCGTGATTTCGACTTTTTCCTGCGGGCAGATAATGCTCGCCCGTTCGATCACATTTCGCAGCTCGCGAATGTTGCCGGGCCACCGGTAGTTGAGCAGCGCACTGCGCGCCTGTTCGCTGAAGCCACGCGCCGGGCGGCTGTATTCCTTGACGAAGCGTGCAAGGAAGCGGTCCGCCAGCGTCAGGATGTCTTCGCTTCGCTCGCGCAAGGGGGGCAGGTTCAGGGTGATCACGTTCAGGCGATACAGCAGGTCCTCGCGAAAACGGCCTTCGCGGACCATGTCCTCAAGGTTCAGATTGGTCGCCGCCAGGATGCGCACGTCGGCACGACGGGTGACCGGGTCACCGACGCGTTCGTATTCCTTGTCTTGAATGAAGCGCAGCAGTTTTGGCTGCAGCGTCAGCGGGAAGTCGCCGATTTCATCGAGGAACAATGTACCGCCGTCCGCCTGATTCACCCGGCCAAGTGTGCTTTCGCTGGCGCCGGTGAAGGCGCCACGGCTATGGCCGAACAGTTCGCTTTCCATCAACTCGGCCGTGAGCGATGGACAGTTGATGGTCACGCAGGCCTTCTTGGCGCGCTTGCTCCAGCCGTGAATCGCCCGCGCCAATTCACCTTTACCCGTACCGGATTCGCCGAGGATGAGGATGTTAGCGTCGGTGTTGGCGACCTGCCGGGCGGTTTCGAGGATCGCCATCATCGACGGGCTGTGGGAATCCAGACCGTCCTTTGGTTTGCGAACTTCGCCTTCAAGGGCTTCGAGTCGCGCCGACAACTGGCGGACTTCGAGCTGCTTGGCGGTGGCCAGGCGCAGCTGATCCGGGCTGCAGGGCTTGACCAGGTAATCGGCAGCGCCGGCCTGAATTGCGTCGACGGCGGTGTCGACGGCCGAGTGCGCAGTGACAATCACCACGCGCATCCACGGCGCCTGCACGCGCATTTGCGCCAGAACGTCCAGCCCGTTGTCCTCACCCAGTCTCAGGTCGAGGAAGCACACGTCGAATACCTGACGCTGCAGCAGCGCCTCTGCCTGCGCCGCGCTGTTGGCGGTGGCTACGCTGTAGCCCTCATCTTCCAGGCAATAGCGGAAGGTGCGAAGGATGGCGGATTCATCATCCACGAGCAGAATACGGCCCTGATTCTCAGCGGCTGCTTCCATTTTTCCTACGCTCCTCAATGAATAGTCTGTGTTAGTCCCGGAAACATCGGGCAAGTTGCATGGTTCATTCTGATTGATTCTTTACGCTGCATGGTAGTGATCTTCTGAAAATAGCCGTCATGCGCTGATCCATGGCAGGTCACGTCCAATCACCGTCGGCTCGAACTCGCATGCGGGCAAAATCAGGCCGCGCCGAACATCTGGGCGAAAGACCAGTCTGTCCAGAGGTACCTTTTTGCAATTGTCTGGAGATTCCCATGCCCACGTTGAAGAAGATCGCCTTGGCCATCACCACCGCCAGCCTCCTCGGACTGACGCCCGTCATGGCTCATGCCGCGGCCGCCGATCTGCAGACCCAACTGGCCGAGGCGCGCCAGGAGGGTTCGATATGGACCGCCTTCGCCCTGAACCGGCATTTGAGCCCCTTCAAGATCAGCGTGGACGTGGAGCAAGGCACTGCAATCCTCAAGGGCAAGGTCGAGAACCAGGTCGACAAGGATCTGGCGGCGCAGATCGCGGGCGATATTCAAGGGATCAACAAAGTTGATAACCAGCTGGAGATCGATCCGCAGGTCGCTGCCGATCCGGGCACCAAAGCGACCATGGCCCAGCGTTTCGATGACGCGACGCTCACAGCGACCATCAAATCCAAGTTGCTGTGGAACAGCGTGACCGAGGCGTTGAATATCGATGTCAGCGCCGCTCAGGGAGTCGTCACCCTCAAGGGCCAGGCGAAAGATGCGGATGCCAAGCTGCTGGCCGGCAGCCTGGCCACCAACACGGACGGCGTGACGGAGGTGAACAACCTCATCAGCGTCAGCGCCCGGGATACACAGGCGATCAAGGAGCAAAGTGAGCTGCAGGCCAACAGTGTTCGCGAAGAGTTCAGCGACGCATGGATCACCAGCAAGGTGAAATCCAGCCTTATATATAGCCGCACCCTTGACGGTTTGAACATCAAGGTCGAGACCAAAGACGGTGTAGTGACGCTGGACGGTGTGGTGGCTAATTACGCCGAGAAGGAATTGGCGGTCGACATTGCGCGAAACATTCGCGGGGTCAAAGGCGTCGATGCCGACACGTTGCGCGTTACCGCGCGCAGCGCGGGCTAGAGCATTACACGGCGGTCGTAAGACGGGTATCAGATCGGAATTACCACTCGGAATGAATTCGGCCGCCTACGTGGTGTCAGGCCATTCGTGCATTCCGCACGATGGCAAATGTTCAATCGTGCAGGTTGCGTGTACGACCCTTCCGAGTACATGCCATAACGTATTGATTTAAAAGGATTTATTGGTTGAAAAAAAGCTGGCACACCGCGTGCAATATCCTTGGTAACAAAGGCCCGAACAGACGGCCGACAAGATTGCCAGGAGTCAGCTGAATGAACGCTCAACATCTCGCCAACAAACTGCGTATCTCTCCTCTGCATTTGCAGCAGGTGTTGTTTGCCAGTCTGGCGTTGATGATTACGCTCATTGCGGTTCAGCAATTCAATCACTGGAATCAGAATCAGGAAGTGACTCAGGTTCACTATTCCCACGCCCACACCGCACCGTTTGCCAAGGCAAGTGCGCTGAAAGCCTCGGACGTTGCCTTGAGCATGCAAGTTGATGATGCGGCCGCTACTACTGATGAAGCGCCACGTCAGCAAAGCTGGGTTTTCTGATCCTCCGGGTCGAAGACGCGATCTACCCCGAGGGTCACTCCGACGCCTCGACGTAGCAAAAATCAATAAACAGTAAGGAGATTCACCATGTTGAGTTGGGCAATCACATTTCTGATCATCGCTATCGTTGCAGCCGTCCTTGGTTTTGGTGGCATCGCAGGTACTGCTACCGGCATCGCCAAGATCCTGTTCGTGGTCTTCCTGGTCATGTTCGTGGTGTCGTTCTTCTTTGGCCGTCGCGGCCGAGGCTGAACATGGGCTTCAAGCATTTCCATGCACTGACATTGGCGCTCCTTGGGGGCGCCAGCGTTACAGCTATGGCTGCCAACGACGGTCAGTCTCGGGCAAACGAGCTATTAAGCTCGAATCCCGAGTACCGCGAGACGTGGTCGAGCGTGGTGAAGAAGGAAGAGCGGTTGCCCGATTGGGTGATCAATCTCTCCGGCGCCGCCGAACAGATGAATGCCGTGACCGAAGACGGTGACAAGTATTTGGTAGGGCCGCTCTGCGAGACCCAGGACACTTGCCGCAATAAGCGCCTCATCGTGGCATTCAGCCTGGACAAGTCCCATGCGTACGCCATGTTGGTCGAAGTGCCGGCGGGACTGCCCGCGGACAAGTCGCCGACGCGCCATGCGGATTACCGGTTTTTGGGCAAACCGGATGAAGGCATGCAAGGCCTTCTGAAAGAGCAGCTCAAGAAAGATCCGAACTGGTACTGATTTGAATGATGGGAGACCTGTCCCTGACAGACCTTCCTGATAGACGCGCAGCCCGAAGACGGTGCGCGTATGACCAAGGGGCCGGGGCGTTTCGACCAAGGGAGTGATTGAAGCGTCCTAGGTGTACAAGGAGTACTCCCACACGTGGGCCGGGTCAGGCAAGTCGCAACGCAAGTCCATCGTCCGATACGGTTTTAGCCTTTATCCGGCAGTGGACTTGTGAGGCGCAAATATTCTCCACTTCCTACAAGGTCTCTGGTCCTCGAGAGTCCTACACAGCCCCTTCTACGTTTCCTACGACCGTATATCGCCGAAATCCCCCCCCTTTGAACGGTCAGCCAGCTATCCGTGGCCAGTCCGTCGTTTGGCTATAACGCCCTGCATGAATTCGCTACAGGCGACGTTTTAGCCACTTCTCAGCTTTCCCCGCCAGGCAAATCCGCCCTCTTTTGGCGCACTGCAACGTAAGTGATTGATTTTCATCATGCCGATTCGGCATAGGGTAGTCGTTTACGGCATTAGACGATGGCGGTCACCGTGGGAATAGTTGCGCCTTTTTCGCCTGCTCAGAGCTCGGATGCTCGCCTGCGGCCACTTACGAGACAGCCCTGACGGCGACCGCGGCGTCACGCTTGCTGGCAAGCGCAATGATGAACGTGTGGTTGGGGGATGTCCCGGCAATGACAACAAGGTAATGACATGAAGAAGGCAAAACTGAGCCTCGCCTGGCAGATCCTCATCGGCTTGGTCCTGGGTATCGCCATTGGCGCCGTCCTCAACCATTTCAGCACCGAGAAAGCCTGGTGGATCAGCAACATCCTGCAGCCAGCGGGCGATATCTTTATCCGTCTGATCAAAATGATCGTTATCCCGATTGTGATCTCCTCCCTGGTCGTTGGCATCGCCGGCGTTGGCGATGCCAAGAAGCTGGGCCGTATCGGTCTGAAGACCATCCTCTATTTTGAAATCGTCACCACAATTGCCATCGTTGTGGGGCTGCTACTGGCCAACGTCTTCCATCCCGGCACTGGCATCGACATGAGCACGCTGGGCACGGTGGACATCTCTCAGTATGAGAAGACCACCTCCGAAGTCCAGCATGACCATGCCTTTGTCGCGACGATCCTCAACCTCATTCCGTCTAACATCTTCGCGGCGGTTGCCCGTGGCGACATGCTGCCAATCATCTTCTTCTCGGTGTTCTTCGGGCTGGGCCTGTCGAGCCTGAATGCGGAAGTGCGTGATCCGCTGGTGAAGGTATTCCAGGGCGTGTCGGAGACCATGTTCAAGGTCACACACATGATCATGAACTACGCGCCAATTGGCGTGTTCGCACTGATCGCCGTGACCGTCGCCAACTTCGGCTTCGCCTCACTGCTGCCGTTGGCCAAGCTGGTGATCCTGGTGTACGTCGCCATCGCCTTCTTTGCCTTCGTAGTGCTTGGCCTGATTGCGCGCCTGTTTGGCTTCTCGGTACTCAAGCTGATGCGTATCTTCAAGGACGAACTGGTTCTCGCCTACTCCACCGCCAGTTCCGAAACCGTGCTGCCGCGCGTGATCGAGAAGATGGAAGCGTACGGGGCGCCGAAGGCCATCAGCAGCTTCGTGGTGCCGACCGGTTACTCGTTCAACCTCGACGGTTCGACGCTGTATCAAAGCATCGCGGCGCTGTTCATCGCGCAGCTTTATGGCATTGATCTGTCGATCGGCCAGCAGTTGATGCTCGTCCTCACTCTGATGGTGACGTCCAAAGGCATCGCCGGTGTACCGGGGGTGTCGTTTGTCGTGCTGCTGGCAACCCTGGGCAGCGTGGGCATCCCGCTGGAAGGCCTGGCGTTCATTGCCGGCGTCGACCGCATCATGGACATGGCGCGCACGGCGCTGAACGTGATCGGCAACGCGCTCGCGGTGTTGGTGATCTCGCGCTGGGAAGGCATGTACGACGATGCCAAAGGCGAGCGCTACTGGAACTCCCTGCCGCACTGGCGTGGCAAGGACCCTCTGCCGGCAGGTCAATCGACGGTCGAGTAACCACTGTCTGGCGTGAATCATCAAACCCTGGCCCCGGCCGGGGTTTGTTGTTTCTGCCCCCGCCGTTATCATCGCCGCATCTTGCGAGGGGATTTGTATGCTGAACGGCCTATGGCTTGGGTTTTTCGTGGTCGCGGCGATATCTGCGCTGGCGCAATGGCTGGTCGGGGGCAATGCCGGCGTTTTTGCCGCCATGGTCGAGAGCATCTTCGCCATGGCCAAGCTGTCGGTGGAAGTCATGGTGCTCCTGTTCGGCACTCTGACCCTGTGGTTGGGCTTTCTCAACATTGCCGAAAAGGCCGGCATCGTCGACTGGCTGGGTAAAGTCCTGGGGCCGCTGTTTCATCGTCTGATGCCCGAAGTGCCACGCGGCCACCCGGCGTTCGGCCTGATCACCCTTAACTTCGCTGCCAACGCGCTGGGTCTGGACAACGCCGCCACACCCATCGGCCTCAAGGCCATGCGCTCGCTGCAAGAGCTCAACCCCAGCCAGACCATCGCCAGCAACGCGCAGATCCTCTTTCTGGTGCTCAACGCTTCCTCGCTGACGCTGCTGCCGGTGACCATCTTCATGTACCGCGCCCAGCAAGGCGCGGCTGACCCCACCATGGTGTTCCTGCCAATCCTGCTCGCCACCAGCGCCTCGACGCTGGTTGGTCTGCTCTCAGTGGCGTTCATGCAGCGCCTCAAGTTGTGGGACCCGGTAGTGCTTGCTTACCTGATCCCCGGCGCGTTGCTGCTGGGCGGCTTCATGGCCGTACTGGCCGGGTTGTCTGCCGCTGCGCTGTCGAACCTGTCATCGGTGCTGGGCAACGTGACGCTGTTCGGCATCATCATGCTGTTCCTGGTGGTTGGCGCGCTGCGCAAGGTGAAGGTGTACGAAACCTTCGTTGAGGGCGCGAAGGAAGGCTTCGACGTCGCCAAGAACCTGCTGCCCTATCTGGTGGCGATGCTCTGCGCCGTCGGCGTGCTGCGCGCATCGGGCGCGCTGGATCTGATACTTGAGGGAATTCGTCACGTGATTCAGTGGGTCGGCCTGGACACCCGCTTCGTCGATGCGCTGCCGACTGCACTGGTCAAGCCGTTCTCCGGCAGCGCGGCACGGGCAATGCTGATCGAGACCATGAAAACCCAAGGCGTCGACAGCTTCCCGGCCCTCGTTGCGGCGACGATTCAAGGCAGTACCGAGACCACGTTCTATGTCCTGGCCGTGTATTTCGGCGCGGTAGGGATTCAGCGCGCGCGACACGCCGTGGGCTGCGCGCTGCTGGCGGAATTCGCCGGTGTCGTTGCCGCGATTGCCGTCTGCTACTGGTTCTTCGGCTCGGCGGTGTAACGCTTCTCGCCCTGCTCAAAGGTCCATTGCAACACTTGGGCGGCCAGCGCATCGCTGGCCCGACCGAATGCCGAGACCACCGCCGACACCTGCTTGTCGGCCACCGGCTGACGCACTTCGAAGCGCCGGCTCGCCACAATTCGCTGGCGATCATCAGCGAGCCGCGCATCAAGGCGAATCACCACTTCAATGGCAGCCCCGCGATACTCGCTCTGAAACGCCTGCAGCTCCCCGCCCAACTCAAAATCGGCCTGCAGATTACTGTCGTCGGTGCTGATCGACTGCACTCGCCCGTCGCGGTAGAAAGCATCGGTCAGTCGATTGCGCAGCAGGACCGGGGCCGGATCACTCCAGCGCGCGCCCTTGTAGCTGCTGATGACATTGCCCTGAGGGATGACGGCGATACGCGGGCTGTCCAGTGTCTCGCTGGATTTAGGCCGTACCACCCGCAACGACCACGACACGGGCGAGGTCCCTTTGCTGGCCGGTAATGCCGTTGGCAACCGGTAGACGTCTGAAGGCGCCTGCTCGGGGAGGATCGAGCAGGCGCCGAGGGACAGCAAGGCTGCCGCCAATAACAGCCGGGTGATGGACTGACCGACAGGCCTCATGGCTCGAACTCCTTACTCTTTTCGCTGCCCAGCAAGTAGCCGCTCGGGTTGGCATTCAAGCTGCGCGAGATGGTTTTCAATGAGCTGAGGGTTTCACGCAGCTCGCGAATCGCCGGGCCCAGTTCGCCCAGCCCTTGCAGGCCGTCGTTTACCGAATTCTGGTTGTTCTTGAGCAGCGTATTGATGGTCTGGCTGCTCTGCTCGAGGGATTTCATCGCCTGCTGCGCGCTGGCGATGGTTTGCCTGCCGTCGCTGGTCAGCAACTGGTTGGCGTTGCGCATCAGCGTTGAGGTTTGCTCCAGGGTCGCGCCGGCTTGCTTGCTCAGCAGCGTCATCTGCTTCAAGGCCTGACGAATGTCGTCGCGCTGATCGGAGATCGCTCCGGTGGTTTGCTCCAGATGCTGGAGCGTGCGCGACAACGTCTCCACGTTGTTTGAAGAAAACATCGCGTTGGCGTTATGCAGCAATGCGTTGGTGCCGCTCAGCAAGTCGTCACTGTCGTTCAGCAAACGCGAGATGGGCGACGGCGAGGCGATGATCACCGGCAGGTTGCCGCCCTCGCCCTTCAGCGCCTCGCTTTGCGGTGTGCCGCCACTGAGCTGGATGAGCGAGGTACCGGTGATACCGGCCAGTGCCAGTTTGGCGAAGGTGTCGCGCTTGATCGGGGTTTCGCCGGCAACGCGGATCTGCGCCAGCACACGGCGCGGATCCTGGGGATCAAGGCGCAACTGCACGACGTCACCCACCTTGATCCCGCTGTACTGCACCGGACTGCCGCGAGACAAACCGGTCACCGCCTCGTTGAAGACAACCTGATAGTCCTTGAACGCCGAGTCGACGCTGGATTTTGCCAGCCACAGACCGAACAGCAGCGCGGCGGCGACCACGATGACCGTGAACAGGCCGATCAGAACGTGATGGGCGCGGGTTTCCATCATGAGACCTCGTGTGGGTGAGTGGCCGCCGAATAGGCCGAGCGGCCGCGCGGGCCATGAAAGTATTCGTGAATCCAGGCGTCTTTGGTCGCCGACACCCTATCGATGGTGTCCGCAACCAGCACGCGCTTCTGCGCCAGCACGGCGACGCGGTCGGTGATTGTATAAAGCGTGTCGAGGTCGTGGGTGACCATGAACACGCTCAGCCCCAACGCGTCGCGCAGGGTCAGGATCAACTGGTCAAACGCGCCGGCGCCAATTGGATCGAGCCCGGCAGTGGGTTCGTCCAGAAACAGGATGTCCGGATCCAGCGCCAGCGCTCTTGCCAGTGCCGCGCGCTTGATCATGCCGCCGGAGAGCGACGCGGGGTATTTATGCGCCGCCGACAGCGGCAGCCCGGCCAACGCCATTTTTATCCCGGCCAGATGCTCAGCCTCTTCGCGGCTCAGCCCGGCGTGTTCAATCAGCGGCAGCGCGACGTTCTCCGTGATAGTCAGCGACGAGAACAGCGCGCCTTTCTGAAACAGCACACCGAAACGCCGTTCAACTTGAGAGCGCGCCCTGTCGGACAGATTGAGCAAGTCCTGACCCAATACGCGGACACTTCCGGATGCAGGTCTTTGCAGCCCGACAATACTGCGCAGCAAGACTGACTTGCCTGCGCCGGAGCCGCCCACTACCCCAAGTATCTCCCCGCGATACAGGTCCAGATCGAGGTCCTCATGCACCACTTGCGGGCCAAAGCGATTGCTCAGGCCGCGGACCTCAATCACCGTTTCGACGGGTTGTACGCAACGGCGGGTCACCAGCCGATCTCCATGCAGAACATCGCGACCAGGGCGTCCAGCACGATGACCACAAAAATGGACTGCACCACGCTGGACGTCGTGTGGGCCCCGACAGATTCAGCGCTGCCCTCGACCTTGAAGCCTTCCAGACAGCCGATGGCGGCGATGAAGAATGCAAAGATTGGTGCCTTGGCGATACCCACCAGGAAGTGCTGCACGCCGATGTCGGCCTGCATCAACGACAGAAACATCGCCGGCGAGATGCCCAGTGACAAAGCGCAGACCACGCCGCCACCGACAATGCCGCAAATCATCGCGAGAAAGGTCAGCATGGGCAGTGAGATAAGCAACGCGATCACGCGGGGCAACACCAGCAGCTCTGTAGGACTCAGCCCCAGGGTTTGCAGCGCATCCAGCTCCTCGTTGGCTTTCATTGAGCCTATCTGCGCGGTGAAGGCGCTGGCCGTGCGACCTGCCAGCAGGATGGCGGTCAACAGCACGGCGAATTCCCGCAGGAAAGAGAAGCCGATCAGGTCCACGGTGAAAATCGTCGCGCCAAAGGCCTTTAGCACCGTGGCGCCGAGGAAGGCCACCACCGCGCCAACCATGAATGTCAGCAGCGCCACAATGGGCGCGGCGTCCAGGCCGATTTGCTCGATGTGAGCGATGACGGATGTGGTGCGCCAGCGCCGGGGGCGAAACAGCGTGGAGGCGAAGGTCTGCAGGATGAGCCCTATAAAGCCCAGCAGCTGCAACGTGTCCTTAAAGATTACATCCACCGCCGCGCCAATTCTCGCCAGCAGCTGCATCCCTACGGCGGCTTCAGGCTCCCGGACGGGTTGGCAATAGTCAGCCAATGCGCTCTGGATGGTCTGCATCAGCGCGCGGCTGGACTCCGGCAGGTTGGGCGCTTGCACGGCCAGCAAACGCAGGCGCTGCACGCCAAGCAGCTCTACCAGCAACGACGCGCCGGCAGTATCGAGCGCGCCGAGTTCGTCCATGTCGACGAGGATGGCTGGACCGAATCCGGCGCTCAGTGCATCGGTCTGGCGCTTGAGTTCGCGGTAATGGGCGAGCGTCCAGTCTCCGGCAATCCGCAGCTGAACGGGATTGCTCGAAGTGTCCATCAAGACGCGCCCTGGAGTCTTGGGCGCGGAGGAAGCCTGCGTGGTCAGTGGGGTCATGGCGACGAGCTTAGTTGGTTTTGGCCGGGGCAGACGGGTTCTCGGCGGGCGCACTGTCCGCAGGTTTTTTCGCCTCGGAATCATCCGGATCTACAGCGTCGGTGCCTGGCTTCAGGCCTGCCGGCTTGATCTTGTTGCGAGTGACGGCCGGTTGATCGCGCTCAGTGACGTCAAAGCGCAGCACACCGATCATCTGCCCGTCCTCAGTGAGCACCCTCACCTGCCATTTGCCAAGCACGTCCGGCGGGAAATTCTGCTTGTGCGTCCAGGCCCGATAGCCTTCCTCACGACCGCCCTTAATGTCTAGAGCGATACGCTCGATTTCCTCGCCGTTGTGGCGCCACACGTGATAAATCCGCTCATTCAGGCCGCGCGGGGCGTTGATCGACGTGTAGGCGTAGAGCCCTGCGCTGCGCAGCTGGTTGACGCCGATCTCCTGAACGCTCTCGCCGGGGGTCCGATTCTGGTTGTCGAAGCGCGTGCTGATTGCAGCTTCGGTCAGCCATAGCGTCGCCGGCGGCACCCAGAATCGCGCCATCCAGCCCGCACCGCCGATGGCCAGTGTCATGGCTACCACGCCTAGGCCGCGTTTCCAGTTGTTGATCGGATAGCCCGACGCCAGGCTCGGGAACGAGAGCAGCATCGCAATGCCCAGCGCCAGCTTGTAGCTCTCGGCCGTGGTCAGGTGAACGATGATCGGCAGCGCCGTGAGCAGTGCGGCGAACAGCGTCAGCGTGTGCAGAGCCATGAACAGCCAGCGGCGCGGCGCCAGCCATTTGTAGTAAAGCGGGTCGATGATCGAAATAAGGCCTGCGGCCCCGAGCAGCCCGGTGAACGCCAGCTGGCCGCTGTACCACGTGGTGGTGACGAAGAAGAACGGCAGGACGAAAAAAAGGCTTTCCTGATGGATCATCTGAGTGCCGTAGCGCAACAGCGGCTGCGGGATCTCGCGTTTAAACATTTTCGCGAACAGGGCGACCGCGCTGTTTTCCACCATTAGCCAGATCCAGCTCACCAGTAGAATGACTGCAATCCAGGTTGCCAGCTTGGCTTGGCGATCCACCAGAATGAAGCTGCCGATGCCTGAGCAGAACCCGAAGAACGCAATAAGCCCGGGGTAGCGCTTGATGAACTCCAGCACGCGCTGGACCAGCGAGTGCTGAATGATTGCGTTAATGTCCGGCATCTTGGGCGTCGCTCTCAGGTATAGGTCGAGGTGTATAAAAAATAACCAAAATCGGACTGCGCCCACTTCGACGAAATCTTACAGAGCCAAGCGCCTCGCTTACAGCGGCCGCTTCTTGTAAACCCGCCACCGCCAGAAAATCAGCAGAGCCACCAGCGCCGTCAGCAGGCATCCGATGGCGTACAGCTCGTCGTAGCTGAGCAGTGGCTCCTCAATTCGAAGATACCCGGGTTGCGCCAGCAATTGACGCATCGCCTGATTGGCCAGATCCAGGCTCACACCCCGGGTTCTCTTGGCCGGGTCCTGGAAGCGGCCATCGTCGTAATCATTCAGCGCACCCCAGTAATAGTCGGCCAGCGCGCTATTGCCTTGGACCGCCCAGGCCTGCTTGGCAATCGACGCCTGCTGCAGCCGCGCAAAGGTGGCCGGGTCCATGCCTTCCTTGCGCAGCCGCTGCAGCATCGCGCGCACTGCGACAGTGGCCGACTCGACGTCTTCGCGGTTGAGATCGGCATTCAGGCTGAGAAAGCCGGTGTCCCCGAACGCTTCGCGATCGGCCCATGGCCCGTAGGAATAACCCTTGTCCAGACGCAGTTCGCTGTACAGCGACCAGTCCAGATAAGCCTTCACCAGATCCCAGGTTTCATCGTGCTGCTCGCCCATGTCCGGCTCGGGGAACAGCAGATGCAGCTTCGCGCCGTCGCCCAATGCGCCGCGGATCAGCGTGCGCTCAGGATCGGCCTTTTCGGTCATCGAACGAAGCGGCGGATGTTCTGTGGGATCGACCGCATTGAGCTGGCCGAAGGTGCGCTCCAGGTAGGCCGGCAGCAACTTGTCGAGGTCGCCGACGATGATCAGCGTCATGTTGTTGGAGGCGTACCAGTTGTCGTGGATATTCTCGATCTGCTCCAGCGTCAGGTGATCGACCTCGGCCCGCTCCGGGCATTTGAGGCCAAGCTCCACGGCAAGCTGGCTGCTGGCGCCGTGGCCCAGGTCGCGCTTGTCCAGCCAGCGTTGCAAATGCGAATAATGGCCACCGTCTTCACGGGCGACGATGCGCTTGGCAGTGTCCAGATTGGCCTGATTGATTTGCGTGTGAGTCAGCAGATTGAGCAGCAGGTCGAGCACCTTGCGCTGATTCTGCGCCGGCGCCTCGATGACGAAGGTGGTATCGGTGTTGCTGGTGAACGCGTTCCACTCCCCGCCCAATGCCTGCATCTGCTGCTCAAGGCCGCCCTCGCCGCTGTTGTCGATCCCACTGAAGAGCAGGTGCTCAAGCAAGTGCGGCAGCTCTTTGTCGTCGCATTTAAAGTCATCGAAGCCAATACCCACGACCAGCCGGATAGCGACGTGCCCCTTGTCCGCAGGCTTGAGCAGCAACTGCAAACCGTTGGGCAGCACGTAGCCCTCGACCTGAAACCGGTCGAGGGCCATGGAAGAAAGGGATGTCAGAACCAGACAAACGAACAGCAGGCAACGCATAAAAACGGGCTTCCTTGCGGGCCGGTATGTGTAACAGACTTCGCAGCCGCCCCTGCGTTCACCACGATTAATCCGCGTTGCCCTCGCTGGACAAGGCGCCTGTGTCAGTGGTTTCAAGGACCGCGTAGGCGCTGCTGCAGAACAGCGAATTCAAGCGTTTCATGTCGGAAATCAACTCGAGGTGCAGGGAGCTGGTCTCGATACTTTGCACAATCTTACGTTGCAGCCTGCTGACATGGGCGTGGGCCAGGCGCCGCTCCTGTGCCCGAAAACGACGTTTCTCGCGCAACAACTGGCGCGCGCTTTCCGGGTCACCGCTGAGGAAGACCGACAGGCCAAGACGCAGATTAGCCATCAGTTGCTCGTGCAACCCGGAGAGCTCTTCCAGGCCGACGTCGGAAAACGACCGACGCTGCGACGTCTTCTGCTGCTGGACCTTGCGCAGCATGCGCTCGATGAGCCCGCTGGCCAGCTCCAGGTTGATCGCCAGCTCGATGATCTCGGCCCAGCGGCGGTTGTCCTGATCGCTGAGGTCGTCGCGGGGCATCTGCGCCAGGTACAACTTGATGGCGTTATAGAGCACCTCGACGTCATCGTTGAGCCGGCGCACTTCCTGAGTGACCGCGGTCTGATTGCCACGCAGCACCTCTTGCATGGCATTGAGCATGCTGTCGATCAGGTCGCCCATGCGCAGTGTTTCGCGCACGGCATTGGCCAGCGCCAGGCTCGGCGTGGCGAGTGCCGTCAGGTCCAGATGGCGAGGCTTGGTCTGGCCGTTGATCTCGGCCTGCTGCGGCAGAATCGACGCGCACAGACGCCCCATCGGCCCCACCGTCGGCAGCATGATCAGGCAGCGCAGCGAGTTGTAAATCACATGAAAGCTGATGACCAGGCTCGATGGGCTGACATTCAGCATGTCCATCCAGGCCACCAGCGGGGTCAGCACCGGGGTGATCAGTAACAGGCCGATCAGCTTGTACAGCAGGCTGCCCAACGCCACTTGCCGACCGGCGACGTTTTGCATGCTGGTGCTGAGGAACGCCAGCAGACCACTGCCGATGTTGGCGCCGATCACCAGGCCGATCGCCACCGGCAGGCTGATGATCTCTGCGCCTGCCAACGTGGCTGTCAGCAGCACGGCCGCCAGGCTTGAGTAGGAAATCAGCGCGAACATGGCGCCGACCAATGCGTCGAGCAGGAGATCGCCGGTCAGTGACGCGAACAACACCTTCACTCCGGCCGCCTGAGTGATCGGCGCGGCGGCAGTGACGATCAGCTGCAGGGCGAGAATGATCAGCCCCAGCCCGATGCCGACACGACCCAGTTGACCCACACGGGTTTGTTTGCGCGACAGAAAGAAGACCACGCCCAGAAAGATCAGCAGCGGCGACAGCCACGACAGGTCGAACGTCAGGATTCGTGACATCACCGCAGTACCGACGTCGGCACCGAGCATGATAGCCAGCGCGGGTGTCAGCCCCATCAAGCCCTGGCCGACGAAGGACGTCACCAGCATCGCCGTAGCGTTACTGCTTTGCACCACTGCGGTGACCAGTATCCCCGCGACAAATGCCAGTGGGCGTTTGGACATGTTCTGGCCAATGACCCGGCGCAGCTGCGAGCCGTAGACACGCAGAATGCCGGTCCGAACGATGTGTGTGCCCCAGATCAACAGCGCGACGGCGGAAAGCAAATCGAGCAGGGTCAGCATACGGAGAGCCCCCTGTAGGTTGCCCATCGGGCAAAGTTAAAAGGTCCAGCGTGTAGCGAGCGTAAGCGCTTGAGGTGTATCGACAGCGCGCTCAACTAAGCTTTAGTCGGCCTGTGGCCTTAATGCCAGCATGGCACAGCGGATTATTTCTTGAAACAAATCTGTCACAAATCAGGTGTTTGAAAGCTCTGCCTTAGCGCCCTGCCAATAAAAAACGGGGCATTCACAGCCCCGTTGTATTGACGTCTATGCGGCGGACGTTATTGCCCCGGCACGTCCTTGTGAAGTGTCACAGGGTCCTGCATCGCACGCTTTTTAGCCATCGACGTGCGCATCTTGATGTTGATCGCCTCGACTGCCAGCGAGAACGCCATGGCGAAGTAAACGTAGCCCTTTGGCACATGCACATCGAACGACTCGGCAATCAGCACGGTACCGACGACGATCAGGAACGACAGCGCCAGCATCTTCAGCGATGGGTGTTTCTCGATGAAGTCGCTGATGACGCCCGCGCACAGCATCATGATCAGCACAGCCACGATGATCGCCGCGACCATCACCGGTACGTGGGAAACCATGCCGACGGCGGTGATGACCGAATCCAGCGAGAATACGATGTCGATGATTGCAATCTGAAGGATGGTGTACAGAAACATGCCGCCCTTGCCTTTCGGCTCATCCAGCGTCTCTTCCTCGCCCTCCATGCCGTGGTAGATCTCTTGCGAACTCTTCCACAACAGAAACAGACCACCGAAGAACAGGATCAGATCGCGTCCGGAAATGCCTTGGCCCCAGACCACGAACAGGTCGTCGGTGAGGCGCATGACCCAGGTGATCGACAGCAGCAGCAGAATCCGCGTCACCATCGCCAGTGCCAGACCGAAAATGCGGGTTCGCGGCTGCATCGCCTTGGGCATGCGGCTGACCAGGATCGAGATCATGATGATGTTGTCGATGCCCAGCACAATTTCCAGGGCAGTCAGCGTGAAGAAAGCAACCCAGATCTCAGGGTTGGTCAGCCATTCCATTACGTATTCCTTTGAGCGTTCGTTTTCCCTCTGGCGCGGTTGCGCCAGAGGGAGCGTTGAGTTGCGTTACAGACTGCTGAAGAACGGGAAGATCCCCATCAGCAGCGCGGCGATCAGGATGCACATGCACACCAGCACGGCCCATTTGAGGGTAAAGCGCTGGTGATCACCAAACTCGATGCCTGCCAGTGCCACCAGTAGATACGTCGACGGTACGAGCGGGCTCAACAGGTGGACGGGCTGGCCGACGATCGAGGCACGTGCCATTTCCACCGGGCTGATGCCGTAATGCGCAGCGGCCTCGGCCAGTACCGGCAGCACACCGTAGTAGAACGCATCGTTGGACATGAAGAAGGTGAACGGCATGCTGACCACCGCAGTGATCACGGCCAGATAAGGGCCCATCGCTTCGGGGATCACGGCCAGCAGGCTCTTCGACATCGCGTCGACCATTCCGGTGCCGGACAGGATACCGGTAAAGATCCCCGCAGCAAAAATCAGTCCGACCACTGCCAGCACGCTACCGGCATGGGCTGCCACGCGATCTTTCTGCGCTTGCAGGCACGGGTAGTTGACGATCATCGCGATACTGAACGCAATCATGAACAACACCGGCAGCGGCAGCAGGCCCATGATCAACGCGACCATCAGCGCCAGTGTCAGAGCACCGTTGAACCAGATCAGCTTGGGACGACGGGCGTCGGGAAACTGCGAAACGCTGATATCGCTGTGATCGACTTCGTCACCGGGCAGGTGCAGCTCACCCAGGCGCGCACGCTCACGTTTGCCGTAGAAATAGGCGATCACCAGAATCGCCACGACGCCCGCGAGCATTGCCGGAATCATGGGCACGAAGATGTCGGATGGATCGACATGCAGGGCGCTCGCCGCCCTTGCGGTCGGTCCGCCCCATGGCGTCATGTTCATCACGCCGCCGGCCAGAATGATCAAGCCGGCCATAATGCGCGGACTCATGCCCAGACGGCTGTACAGCGGCAGCATGGCGGCCACGCAGATCATGTACGTCGTGGCGCCGTCACCGTCCAGCGAGACAACCAGCGCCAGCACCGCCGTACCGACCGACACCTTGACCGGGTCGCCTTTCACCAGCTTGAGGATCTTGCGCACGGCCGGGTCGAACAGCCCGGAGTCGATCATCAGTGCGAAATAAAGAATGGCGAACATCAGCATCACGCCTGTTGGCGCAAGCTTGGTGATGCCGGCCAGCATCATTGGGCCGATTTCCGAGGCAAAGCCTCCGAACAAGGCAAAAACGATAGGAACGATGATCAAGGCAATCAGCGCTGACAGGCGCTTGCTCATGATCAGGTACATGAAAGCAACGACCATGGCGAAGCCGAGGAAGGTCAACATAGCAATACTCCAGCGTTACGCGGCGTGGGAACGAACGAGACGAATCGATCAGCTCAAGACGAGCGGCGCGTGGAGTCGGGGATTACGGAGGGGTACTGCAGGGCACATGCAAGCATCGGGAATCACCTAATTGTTGTTGTAGATGGGCCGGAGAACGTCAAGCGCGTTCGTCCTGGCCGACCGGTCTGTCGCCGGCGGTGAGGTGATGCTAAACGGGGAAGCTTTCAGCCAGCTTTCGTTGCACTTCTGAAGTTGACGAGCGGGAGTTTGAGTTATCGACCTCAGGATGCGGTCAGACCCTTACATAACCGGGAGAGTGCTCATGAGTGAATTGCATACCGGCGGATGCCATTGCGGCAATCTGCGTTACCAGCTTGATGGGCCCTTGGATGACGTTGCCCACTGCCACTGTTCGATTTGTAGGCGCACGTCAGGCGGCATCGTGATGACGTGGACCAGCGTGCCGGTCGATACTTTCAAATGGCTGGCGGGAAGTCCGACCGCCTATGATTCAGGGCCGACGTGCGTCAGGTATTTCTGCAATAACTGCGGGGCGCAGGTCGCGCTGTTCAGCCGCAACAGCCCGGAGACCATGGACGTGACCATCGCCACCCTTGATCACCCGGAGCTAACGCCTGCCGATCGCCACATCTGGACCGACAGTCGCCTGCCTTGGCTGCACCTCGACGAGCATCTGCCGGGGGAGCCCTGTGAAACTGCCTGAGTCATCGTTGAGCGTGTAGCTGCGCAACGATCAAGGCAGCTCCAGCCCGCCCGCTGCCTTGTGCAATGCCCGCAGGTGTTCGCCGACTTGCTTGAGATTGTCTTCGGTCGCGGCGATCTCGGCGGCGCGGTCGGGATCCAGCAGCGCCCTCACCTCTTTATCCAGATCGCCGCTGAGCCGCTGCAGTTGTTTCTGCCGCTGACTGCTCTCGTTTTCCAGACGCTGCCACTCGCCTTCCTGCGGCAGACCGTAGCCGCCGCTGCCGAGCAGTTCCGCCGGGCGACTCAGGAATCCGCTGTTGGCCAGAATGTCCTGCAATGTGCCGGTCGCCCTGGAGACGCCGTTGTCCTTTTGCTCCACGGCACTGAGGTATCGCTGCTTGACCTCATCCTGCGCCAGCAATAACTGACGACGCAGCCCGGCCTGTTCCAGCAGCAGCATCGCGGCGCTGGTGCGCAGATCCGCCTGAGCGAAATACGGGCGCCGCTCTTGCGGCGTCAATGCCAGCCAGTCTTCCACCGTTGTCTGCTTGACATCGGTGGTCTTGCGCAACACCTCGAACATCGCCTGGTAACGGTCGCGGTACGAGTCGAAGCGGTAGCCCATGCGCAGCGCTTTCTTGGGATCGTCCAGCACGCTGGTGTCCGCTAGCCCCCTGCCTTTCAGGACTTCCAGCAGCCCGTTGGGCATGATGCTGTCCAGCCCGACAAGCCGCGGATCATTAGTGCCACTGCGCAGCAGTTTCAGGTTTTCCACCGCACAGTTATTGGACAGGAACCAGTAATCCCCGTCGTATGCCCAGTGCATCTCGGCAGCGTGCTGAACCAGACCGTTGATTTCTTCGCGGGACAGTTTCAGCGGGACCGAGGCCAGGCCGCGCAGTTCGGTCTTGGTGTACTCATCGATCACCTGACCCAGTGGCAGGACAAACAGCCGCGACGGGTACTTGCCGGTCAAACCGCTCCAGCTGGACAGCTGCAGATCGTTTACAAAGGCGCGGTACGACAGCACCAAGTGCTGATCCAGGTCCAGCCGGCAATCGGGGCCACGCGGGCGACCGGGCTTGCAGATGACCAGCCGCAGCATGCTGTGACCCCAACGGCTCGCCAGATTCTGGTTGGCCTCGGCCAGCAGGTAATCAACTTCGTAAACCCGTTCGGGGTCGAGCTTGCCCAGTGGCTCCCGCGCAAAGTCGTTACCGGCGTTGAGATAAGGATAGGATGTCGGGCACTGATCCTTCGTCGCTGGCGCCCAGTCGAACCGGGCCTTGTAATAGTCGTACAGCGCCGGGCGGCGGCAGGCGTAAGCCGGATCGAGGAGGAAGTACTCCATGTTCACCGCAACGAATTCCAGCGGGCTGCTGATTTCGTAGATGTCCGGGCTGCGCGCAACCTGCCCATTGCGCTCTTCCCTGTCACCGCGGCGGCCGACGTACTGCGGCCATCCCGCCAGATCCATAAGGCGCGGATCATCGCTCAGCGTGAAGCGCCTGTCAGTCTGCCCCCGGCAGCTGTCACGCAGGCCAACCTTGCCCACGCTCTTGCCCTGCCGGGCACAGGCAACGATCAGCTTGCGGTCTTCAGGGGACCAGAGTTGCGCGTGATCATAAATGTGGGTCAGCTCATGCAGCACCGTCGCGAGCATTTCCTCGCGCACGGTGCCGTGAGGACGGTTGGTTCGGGTCGTTGCAGCGCTGCCGTCTGTCAGGCCTGCGAGCAGGTTCTGATTCAGGTCCAGCCGGTAAGGACCGTCTGCACGACCGTAGGCATTGGACGGCATGTCGTCTGTCCAATGCACTTCGACCTTGCGATCAAGCTTGCTGACGAACAGCGGAGGCAGGTGCGCCATGGCTTCGTCGAGCAATGTCTGGCTGGCCTTTTGTTGGGCAGGACTGAGCCCGTCGGTATGCAGCGACAGGCTAAGGTCGGCGAAGGCGCTCGTGCAAATCAGCGACAGCGCCGACGTCAGCAGCCAGACAGCGAGGTGTTTCACAGTGCGAGGATGGCCTCGGCGAGGTCCTGATCACTGGCAGTGCGTGCTTCAGGCAGACGATCGCGCAGAGTGATGAAGGCTGCGTCGAGGAGTGCGCCGTGGATATCGCCGTTGCTGGCGACATAGCTGGCGGCATCGTCACGCGCTTCAAGCACGAGTTTCCAGTTGCGCACGGATGAGGTGGTGTCGGAGGTGAAATCGATGCTGCGGCCGAGGGCGCGAACGACGATGTTACTGGTGGCCTTCAGGGTTTGTGCCTGTGCCATGTCAGTCAGCAAGAGCAGGCCGAGGGCGGCAGCGATCAACGGGGTACGCATGGAACGTCTCCAAAATACGGAAGTTACAAAAAAGTGACTATTGGACGAGGATTGCCTGCGCCAGTTCAAGGTCGCTTGCATGAAGTTTTGGGCGGGATTGACGCAGGTACGCCAGCGCCGATTCCAGTCGTGCTCCTCGCAGTTTGCCGTCACTGGCGACAAACACTGCAGCATCATCCTGGGCGGCAATTATCAACTTGCTATCGAAAGGCCCTGTCGTCACCTGGCTGGTGGCGTATCCGGTTTTGACCAGGCTCTGTGTGGTCACGTCAAACGCCAGAACCTGAGTTGAAATACTCAAGGTGGCGGTGACGGCAAGCACGAGGCGAGACAACGAATGCATGGCTATTCAGGGCTGTTCAGGTTCTGCGAAACGAGTCGCAAGGCTAGCGCAACACCCGGGCCAGAGCTAGTGCAAAGACCCTCGTGCACGCCGGATTAGCCTGTCTCGATACTGAATCAGATGGCAAGAATCGCTTGCGCAAGTTGCGCGTCCGACGCTTGCAGGCCTGGTGCTACTTCGCGGATGTGTTGCAAGGCGCCCTGGAGCTTCACGCCACGGATCTCGCCTTCGCTGGCAACGAAGCTTGCAGCGTCGTCGCGGGCGGCCAGGACGATCTTGTCGTCATGAAAGGATGACGAGATTTTCGACGTGGCATTGGACGATGCATCCAGCGCACGGACAATGGTGTCGGTTGTAACGACGAAACTGGAAGCCTGGGCCCCGGTAGCAGCAACGATCAGGAAAGCGGCACTCAACAGGCGAACGCGAGACATACAGGCACTCCAAAATAACGGGATTCGAAAACCACTGACGCTTAAATCGGAGGCTCAGCTTTAGCTGGCTCGCGAGTGCGTGGTCAAGGTGGCGCAAGATTAGCTTATAAGCGAGTCCGCTAACCATCCTCGCCTTACGCAGGCAGCTGTCTTGCGAACCATTACTGCTGAAATCATATGAAAACATCGGTCTGTAGGGGCATGCCGTGAAAGGAATCAAAACTGTACTGGTTTTGCTCACCCAGCTATACGCCGGTCGGAAACGACAAAACCCGTCAGCAGTGACCTGCCAACGGGTTTTGTTTGAACAATTCGGGTTGCTGGCGAGAGGCTCGTGGCCTGGGACCAGCAGACGCTAGATTAGCGCCAGAACGGCTTGCTCAGCTCTTCGTAACGCTGGGATTCGCTGATACCGGCGTCAGCCAGCAAACGTGCATCCAGACGAGCCAGTTGATGGCGGCTGGACAGACGACGCTGCCAGAGCATCAGGTTGGCGAACATGCGCAGCGGCAACGAGGCTTGTGCGGTTTTTGCGGTGTCTTCGTAGAACAGTTCGGAACTGACGGTGCGTTCCATGATGCTTCTTCCTTCCGCTTGTGGCGGGATTAGAGAGTGACTTGATTGGTGACAATATTCCTCTCATTGCCCTTCTCTCTCTAGACACAGTTCATTTGTATTGTGCTGCTCCAGTTAACTGTTAAACACCACTGTTTTGTTCGGAAGTGGGGCAACTGTATGGGTCTGCACCAGAAGCGTGCTTTTTGGATGCTTACACGGATGATTTGCGGTTTTACCTCAAACAAATCACCCGTACAGCAGTACAGTTTTTGCCGGTTTTACGTTCAGCTCGCGAACTGTGACGACGAAAGATCATCACAGCGCTCAAACTGTGTTTTCAGATCGTCAGCATGTGACCAGTTTCTTCCAGGTTAAGGTGCCAACTGAGTGCATCCCGAAGCACATGCGGGGTGTGGCCGCCAATTGCGCAGGCGCGGCGGAAGTAATCATTCAGCGCCTCGCGATAGGCCGGGTGCACGCAGTTGTCGATGATGACCCGGGCACGTTCGCGGGGCGCCAGGCCCCGCAGGTCTGCCAGTCCGATCTCTGTCACCAGGATGTCCACGTCGTGTTCGGTGTGGTCCACATGGCTGACCATCGGCACCACGCTTGAGATTGCGCCGGCTTTGGCAATGGACTTGGTCACGAAAATGGCGAGGTGGGCATTGCGGGCGAAGTCGCCTGACCCGCCTATCCCGTTCATCATCCGCGTGCCACCCACGTGAGTGGAGTTGACGTTTCCGTACAGATCGAACTCCAGGGCGGTGTTGATACCAATGATACCCAGGCGGCGAACGACCTCCGGATGGTTCGAGATTTCCTGAGGGCGCAATAACAGTCTGGATCTGTACTGCTCGAGGTTGTCATAGACCGCGGCGTGCTTGCGCTCTGACAGCGTCATGGAGCAGCCCGACGCGAAATCCAGTTTGCCCGCCTCGAACAGATCGAACGTCGAATCCTGCAGCACTTCCGAATACATGGTCATGCCGTGAAAGGGTGAATCGATCAGCCCAGTCATGACGGCATTGGCGATCGTGCCTACCCCGGCCTGCAGCGGCATCAGTTGATTGGTCAGTCGGCTCAGCCGCACTTCGTTCTTGAAGAACTCGACCAGGTGGCCCGCGATGGCCTGGGTGTCGGTGTCTGCCGGCAATACCGTCGACGGCGAGTCAGGTTGATTGCTGATCACGATGCCGACGATCTTGGCCGGATCGATCCTCACGGCCTGGCTGCCGATTCGGGTGTCCGTCTTGAGCACCGGGATCGGCAGGCGCGTCGGCCGGTAGGTCGGTATATAGATGTCGTGCAGCCCTTCCAGCTCCAGGGGCTGGGCGAGGTTGATCTCGATGATCACGTGTTCAGCAAGAATGGCGAAGCTCGCCGAGTTGCCAACGGACGTGCTGAGCACCAGGTGCCCTTCTTCGGTGATCGCCACACATTCAATCACGGCGATATCCACGGCCTTGATCTGGCGATTGCGCAGCTGCTCGACGGTGTCCGACAAATGCTGGTCTATGAACATCACGGTGCCGTCGTTGATGGCCTTGCGCAGGGTGCTGTCCACCTGAAACGGCATGCGGCGGGAGAGTACTCCGGCTTCAGTCAGCTGCTTGTCCAGATCGTTGCCCAGGCTGGCGCCCGTCATCAGGCTGATCTTCAAGGGTGTTGTCTTGGCCCGGTCAGCCAGCGCCTGGGGCACGGCTTTGGCTTCGCCGGCGCGGGTGAAGCCGCTCATACCGACGGTCATGCCGTCCTTGATCAAGGAAGCGGCGTCGGCCGCGCTCATTATCTTGCTCATCAGCGAGGGCAGACGGATTCGTTCACGGTGCATGTGTTTAATCTCAGACAAAGATGCGTGAGCGAAGTCTAGAGATTTGAGGTTTGTTCGTCCCGCTACCAAGGTCGCAATAAAGGCTCTAATTAGCGCCTGTGCGCGAGAAACACTTTTACCTGGGCTGTAAAAAACCCTCGGCCATGAGCTGCGCCGAGGGTTGTTTTATCGCGGGTTGCAGCAGTTATTCGATCGCTTTGACCATATCCTCGATGACCTTTTTGGCATCACCAAAGACCATCATGGTTTTGTCCAGGTAGAACAGCTCGTTATCCAGGCCCGCGTAGCCGCTGGCCATGGAGCGCTTATTGACGATGATGGTCTTGGCCTTGTACGCCTCAAGGATTGGCATGCCGGCAATCGGCGACTTGGGATCGTTCTTGGCCGCCGGATTGACCACATCGTTGGCGCCAAGCACCAGGACGACGTCCGCCTGACCGAACTCGGAGTTGATGTCCTCCATCTCGAACACCTGATCGTAAGGCACCTCGGCCTCCGCCAGCAGTACGTTCATGTGCCCCGGCATCCGACCGGCCACCGGGTGGATCGCGTACTTCACGGTGACGCCCGCGTGGGTCAGTTTTTCGGTCAACTCTTTAAGCGCATGCTGCGCTCGAGCGACCGCCAGCCCGTAGCCCGGAACAATGATTACGGTATCTGCGTTGGTCAGCAGGAAGGTCGCGTCGTCAGCTGAGCCCGATTTGACCGGTCGGGCTTCCTGGGTGCCGCTCGCAGCACCGGCATCCGTTGCGCCACCGAAGCCGCCACCAATCACGTTGAAGAACGAGCGGTTCATCGCTTTGCACATGATGTACGACAGAATCGCGCCGGAAGAGCCGACCAGAGAACCTGCGATGATCAGCATCGAGTTGTTCAGCGAGAAGCCAATACCTGCTGCTGCCCAGCCTGAGTAGCTGTTGAGCATCGACACCACGACCGGCATGTCTGCGCCACCAATCGGGATAATCAGCAGCACGCCGATCACGAACGCGAGGATCAGCATGGTGCTGAACGCGTACAGGCTACCCGTCAGCATGAACATGATGCCGAAAAGCAGCGTCGCCAGCCCGAGAATCAGATTGAGCTTGTGCTGACCCGCAAATTGCACCGGTGCGCCCTGGAACAAACGGAATTTGTATTTGCCCGACAGCTTGCCGAAGGCGATGACCGAACCGGAGAACGTAATCGCCCCGATCGCCGCGCCAAGAAACAACTCCAGACGGTTGCCCGCAGGAATCGGATCGCCCAAGTGGTGAACGATGCCCAGCGACTGTGGCTCGACCACGGCAGCGATGGCGATGAACACGGCTGCCAGGCCAATCATGCTGTGCATGAAAGCGACCAGTTCCGGCATCTTGGTCATTTCGACGCGCTTGGCCATGATCGCACCGGCAGTGCCGCCGACCAGCAAGCCAATAAGAATATAACCAATGCCTGCGCTGGCACCGTCGGTGGACAACGCGGCCAGTTTAAACACTAGTCCGATCGTGGTCAGAACAGCCAGGCCCATGCCGAGCATGCCGAACAGGTTGCCTCGGCGCGACGTGGTCGGGTGAGACAAACCCTTCAGCGCCTGGATGAAGCAGATGGCTGAAACGAGGTACAGCAAGGTGACGAGGTTCATGCTCATTACTTGGCCACCTCGTCTTTAACCTTGGGCGCTTTCTTTTTGAACATCTCCAGCATGCGCCGGGTGACCAGAAAACCGCCGAAGACGTTAACCGCGGCCAGCGCGACGGCCAGGGTGCCCATGGTTTTGCCCAGTGGTGTCACTGTCAGCGCTGCGGCAAGCATGGCGCCAACGATGACGATGGCCGAGATAGCGTTGGTTACCGCCATCAACGGCGTGTGCAGCGCAGGCGTCACGTTCCAGACCACGTGGTAGCCGACGTAAATGGCCAGCACGAAAATGATCAGGTTGTAGATACCGGGTGAGATGAACTCTTCCATTATTTTTATCCTCAGCCGTTCTTGCGGATGACTTGGCCATCGCGGCACATAAGGCACGCGGCAACGATGTCGTCTTCGAGGTTGATCTGGAACTGTCCTTCGGGCGTGAAGAGCAGCTTCATGAAGTCCAGCAGGTTGCGGGCATAAAGAGCAGATGCATCCGCCGCGACCATGGCGGGCAGATTCGTGTGACCGACGATGGTCACACCGTGCTCGACCACGACTTGATCTGCCACAGTCAGAGGGCAGTTGCCGCCCTGCGCCGCGGCTAGATCGATTACTACCGAACCAGGCTTCATTTGCGCGACCGTATCAGCGCTCAACAGCACCGGCGCTTTGCGACCGGGGATCAACGCCGTAGTAATCACGATGTCCGCCTGCCTGGCGCGCTCGTGAACGGCCACTGCCTGACGCTGCATCCAGCTGGCTGGCATCGGGCGGGCGTAACCGCCGACGCCGACGGCAGCCTCGCGCTCCTCGTCAGTCTCGTAAGGTACGTCAACGAACTTGGCCCCTAACGACTCGATCTGTTCCTTCACCGCGGGACGTACGTCCGAGGCCTCAATGACCGCACCTAGACGTTTGGCAGTGGCGATGGCCTGCAGCCCCGCAACGCCCGCTCCGAGAATCAGCACGCGCGCTGCTTTCACCGTACCGGCCGCTGTCATCAGCATGGGCATGAAGCGCGGGTAGTGATGCGCCGCCAATAGCACAGCCTTATAGCCGGCGATGTTGGCCTGGGAAGACAGCACGTCGAGGCTTTGCGCGCGAGAGGTGCGTGGCGCGGCTTCGAGGGCAAAGGCGGTGATCCCGCATTCAGCCAGCTTGGCGATCATGTCGTTATTGAAAGGGTTGAGCATCCCTACAACCACTGCGCCGTTTCTGATCAGCGGCAGCTCAGCTTCGCTGGGAGCGGAAACCTTGAGGATGAGTTCGGCGCCAAACGTATCAACGGCGGTCCCGATCAATGCGCCTGCTGCCTCATAAGCACTGTCCGTCACGCTCGCTGCAATGCCAGCGCCGTTCTGAACAGTCACCGTGTGGCCTTGGGCGATGAGCTTTTTGATGGTCTCGGGAGTGGCGGCGACCCGGGTTTCACCAAGCTGGGTTTCGAGGGGGACTCCAATGTGCACGTCAAATCTCCTGCGTGATCTTATTGTCTTTAATTAGGCCAGCGCGCTACGGCCCGAGGGCTGGAATTGCGATCACTACGCCCGTTAAAACAGCCGGGCGCGGCATTTTGCAGGGGATGCCAGAGGCCTTCAAGGGTTTCTGTAACTGAACGAAAAATGTACTACAAGTCACCCTGTGACCGATTGACGCACTAAATCAGTCAATTAGTTGATTTGTATGAGTTTTAACAAATTAGACGCGCCCAGAGGAACTCGAGCGAAAGAAATCGGAAATGTCATGGAAATAAGCTGGAGGGCTCTATTTGTATGACTATTCAAGTGTTGGAATCAAAAAAGGAATGTGTGTCGCAAATGCGACATATCAAGATATCTGTAGGTTTTAAGAGGTAAGAACTACATACAAAGGTCCGGATTGCGGTTGAGTGATCAGGGCAGCGAGTAGGCCTCCGCCTGCCGAATCAGCCAGTCGCGAAACGCTTTCAGTGACGCTGATTCCGTCTTGCGCTCCGGGATCATCAAGTAATACGCCTTTGTGCTTGAGAGCTGGTGAGAGTTGGCAATCACCAGGCGCTTTTCGGTCAATTCATGCTGAATAAGGAACGGCGGGATCAGCGCCACACCCATGTCATGCATAGCTGCCTGCGCGAGCATGGAGAATAGCTCGTAACGCGGACCTGTCATGTCGCGGGCCACGCTCATGTCCAGCGAGTTGAACCACTGCCGCCAGGCGTAGGGCCGAGTGGTCTGTTGAAGCAGCGGCATCTCGGCCAGTTCTTGAGCGCTGATGCTGTGCCGTGCCCCAAGCAGTGCGGGGCTACAGACTGGCATCGGGTTTTCGCCCATCAGTCTGTGAGATTCGGTACCGGACCAATCAGCATCACCAAAGTAGATCGCCGCGTCGAATTCGGTATCCGCGAACAAGAAGGGCCGCGTTCGGTTGGTCAAATTGATGGTGACGTCAGGATGTTTCTTCTGAAAATCTTTCAGGCGCGGAAGTAACCATTGCGTGCCGAATGTGGGCACCACTGCGAGTTCGATCACATTGATGCCCTGATGGCCCATCACTGACAGCGTGTCGCGCTCAACGGCATCGAGTTGCGTTGCGATGCGCCGGCTGTAGGACAGGCCTGCCTCGGTAAGCTTTACTCCCCGTCGCGAACGTCGGAACAGGCCGACGTTCAAGAACTCTTCCAGGCTCGCGACCTGTCGGCAGATTGCGCTCTGGGTCAGGGAAAGCTCCTCGGCTGCCTTTGTGAAGCTCTCGTGCCGCGCGGCTGCCTCGAAGCTGACGAGTGCGGCGGTGCTGGGGATTTTGCGACGCATGTACCTTTGCCTCACTCAGAAGGGCCGACGGGCCAGTAACCAATGTGCGTTGGAGTGAGAAATTAGCACAACATGATGCGAAATCGTCGTTTGCTCGCTTAAGGGTTCAGGCCTAGGCTCACCCCATTACTTTTCCGGCAAATCCGGAAACGCATTTGGTGAGGAGAGAGTCACATGAGCGGTAAGGCAAGTTTCAGTTGGATCGACCCCCTGTTGCTGGACCAGCAACTCACCGAAGAAGAGCGCATGGTTCGCGACAGCGCCGAGCAGTTCGCCAGGGACAAGCTGGCGCCGCGCGTGCTGGAGGCCTTCCGGCATGAGAAGACAGATCCGGCCATCTTCCGTGAGATGGGTGAGATAGGTCTCCTCGGCGCTACAATCCCGGAGCAGTACGGGGGCAGCGGCCTGAATTATGTGTGTTACGGCTTGATCGCTCGCGAAGTCGAGCGCGTCGATTCCGGTTACCGCTCAATGATGAGCGTGCAGTCCTCTCTGGTCATGGTGCCTATCAACGAATTTGGCACCGAAGCGCAAAAACAGAAGTACCTGCCAAAACTTGCGTCGGGTGAATGGATTGGTTGCTTCGGCCTTACCGAACCCAATCATGGTTCGGATCCGGGCGCGATGATCACTCGTGCGCGGAGCGTCGAGGGCGGCTACCGTCTGACCGGCAGCAAAATGTGGATCACCAACAGCCCAATCGCCGACGTGTTTGTTGTATGGGGCAAAGATGACGCTGGGGACATCCGCGGCTTCGTATTGGAAAAAGGCTGGCAAGGCCTGACGGCCCCGGCGATTCACGGCAAGGTAGGCCTTCGCGCTTCGATCACCGGCGAGATCGTGATGGACAACGTGTTTGTGCCGGAAGAGAACATCTTCCCGGACGTCCGAGGTCTCAAAGGGCCTTTCACGTGCCTGAACTCCGCCCGCTACGGCATCTCATGGGGCGCGTTGGGGGCTGCCGAGTTTTGCTGGCACACCGCGCGTCAATATACGCTGGACCGTCAACAGTTCGGCCGTCCGCTGGCAGCTAATCAGCTGATTCAGAAAAAGCTCGCTGACATGCAGACCGAGATCACGTTGGCGCTTCAAGGCTGCCTGCGTCTTGGCCGCATGAAAGACGAGGGCACCGCAGCGGTCGAAATCACCTCCATCATGAAGCGCAACTCCTGCGGCAAGTCGCTGGACATCGCGCGTATGGCCCGTGACATGCTGGGTGGTAACGGCATTTCTGATGAGTTCGGTATCGCCAGACATCTGGTCAACCTGGAAGTGGTCAATACCTACGAAGGTACTCATGACGTCCATGCGCTCATCCTGGGGCGCGCGCAGACCGGCATCCAGGCCTTCTATTAAGGAGCCTGCAATGGGCGCGTTATCGCATTTGCGTGTGCTGGACTTGTCGCGTGTGCTCGCCGGCCCGTGGGCAGGACAGATTCTGGCTGACCTGGGTGCGGAGGTGATCAAGATCGAGCGCCCAGGCAATGGCGACGACACCCGCGCCTGGGGGCCGCCCTTTCTGAAGGATCCGCGCGGAGAAAACACGTCGGAAGCTGCGTACTACCTGTCAGCCAACCGTAACAAGCAGTCCGTCACCATAGACTTCACTCAGCCTGAAGGGCAGAGGCTGGTTCGGGCGCTGGCGGCGAAGTCCGATATTGTGATCGAGAACTTCAAGGTTGGCGGGCTGAAGGCCTACGGTCTGGATTACGAATCGCTGCAGTTGGAAAACCCCAGGCTCATCTATTGCTCGATTACCGGGTTCGGTCAGACGGGTCCGTACTCCAAGCGAGCAGGTTACGACTTCATGATCCAGGGGCTCGGTGGGCTAATGAGCCTCACTGGTCGTCCCGAGGGGGAAGCTGGCGCAGGACCGGTAAAGGTCGGCGTGGCGCTGACGGATATTTTGACCGGGCTGTATTCGACTTCTGCGATTCTTGCTGCTCTGGCGCATCGGGATCAGGGAGGGGCTGGTCAGCACATCGACATGGCGTTGCTGGACGTGCAGGTCGCCTGCCTGGCGAATCAGGCAATGAACTACCTGACGACGGGCGTATCGCCAAGGCGACTGGGTAATGCTCACCCGAATATCGTCCCCTACCAGGATTTCCCCACTGCCGATGGCGATTTCATTCTCACCGTGGGGAACGACAGTCAGTTCCGCAAATTCGCAGAAGTGGCTGGGCAACCGCAGTGGGCCAGCGATCCGCGGTTCGCGGGTAACAAGCAGCGCGTGGCGCATCGTGCTGCGTTGATCCCGTTGATCCGGCAGGCGACCGTCTTCAAGACCACGGCTGAATGGGTAACAGCGCTGGAGAGGGCAGGCGTTCCGTGTGGGCCTATCAATGATGTCGCCCAAGTGTTCGCAGATCCGCAGGTACAGTTCCGCGGTCTGCAGCTGGATATGCCACATGCATTGGGCGGGACTGTCCCTCAGGTTGCCAGCCCGATCCGTTTATCAGCGACCCCTGTTGAATACCGGCGTGCGCCGCCTTTGTTGGGAGAGCATACGTTGGAGGTTCTTACCGGCGTATTGGGGTTATCAGACGCCGAGGTTATTGCGCTGCGTGAGGCAGGTGTTCTCTGAAGGCTGATATGCCGTGTTTGTAACTGGCTAGTCTGCATATAAACAGAAGGAAGTGTCGGATTTCCCTGAGGTTTTAGGTTTTTCACCAAAAGTTCAAATTAGGTGTTGACGCTCCTCTGGATCTGTCTATAATTCGCCCCACTTCCGTCGCAGACGAAACGGAAAACTCCTTGATAATCAAAGAGTTGGACGAAGTAGCAGCGAGGAATGCTTCGGTTCAGATGCTTGAATCGACAGCGGTGAAAAAGGCAGTTGACAGCAGGTTGTAACGCTGTAGAATTCGCCTCCCGCTGACGTGAGACGTTAAGTCGAACGAAGCGCAAGTGGTTGAAGTTGATCAGGAAACTTTGAAAACTTCTTAAAATAACCGCTTGACAGATACAAGAGACGCTGTAGAATGCGCGCCTCGGTTGAGACGAAAGATCTTAACCACCCGCTCTTTAACAACTGAATCAAGCAATTCGTGTGGGTGCTTGTGCTGTAAGACTGAAGTCGCAAGATTATCAGCATCGCAAGTTACTCCACGAGAAATCATGGTTTAACCAACGATTGCTGAGCCAAGTTTATAAGGTTTTCTCAAAACCTAATTGCAGTATTGAACTGAAGAGTTTGAT
>NZ_SOCR01000006.1:0-95777 GCF_004364335.1 Pseudomonas graminis
GAGCACCCCCCCCCCCCGCCCCCCCCCCCCCCCCCCCCCCCCCTCCCCCCCCCCCCCCCCCCCCACCCCCCCCCCCCCCCCCCCCCCCCCCCCCCCCCCGCCCCCCCCCCCCCCCCCCACCCCCCCCCCCCCCCCCCCCCCACCCCCCCCCCCCCCCCCCCCCCCCCCCCCCGCAGACAGCCCGCCAATCAGCGGGCTTTCTAATGCGCCACGCAAAAAATTATGCATTTCCGTATTGACTGGAAATATGAGCATTCGTATAGTTCGCCCATTACAGCGGTAAACCACCTGCGCCACTAACCCTGCAAGGAGCTTCATCATGATCACTTCCACTCTCAACGTTGGCGATTGGACGGGTTTCCTGGGCCGTGGGCTGGCCGAGCGTGAGCTGGAGGCGACGTTACTTGCAGCTGGCGGGATGACCGTGAAGCAGATTGCTCGCTCGATGGGCGTCGCGCCGAAGACCTGCGAAAAGCGTCTCGAATCGGCACGATTCAAAATGGGCTGTCGGACAATTAGAGATCTCGTTGTGGCTTCGATAATACAAGGGTTAATTGCCTTCTCCGCGCCTGCGCAATCGCCCCAGCAGGATGAATCGGATATCCACGACGGTATCTTTCTCGCATGACCGCTTTCGCAGCGGCGTGTGCCTCCAGCGGGGACGCAGTCCGGTGCTCAGGCTGATCTGAACCACTAACCACAACCAACATTTTTGCGCAGTCATAGAACGCGGCCGGGATTCACTCGGCCAGGAGAAAGGACAATGCTAATTCTCACCCGCCGTATAGGCGAAGCCCTCCGCATCGATGGCGAGATCGCCGTCACCATCCTTGGCATCCAAGGCCAGCAGGCGCGCGTCGGCATCCAGGCACCTACCAGCGTCGAAGTGCATCGTGAGGAGGTGTACCAGCGCATCCAGCGGGAGCTCGGCGCGACCGGCCCGGTGCATATCGATGAGCGCATCAAGCGGGTGGCCGCCGAAGTCGATCCGCGCTCCCTCTTCGTGAAGGAAAACCCCGCAGGTTTTGCGCCCGAGGATTTGGAGCGGGAAGGCTCTGGCTTCGCGAACAAGTACGCCCAGGACGCCTACGTGGTTTTCCTCGCGGGATATCGATCTGGTGTGAAGGCAGGCCAATGATCATGTCCCAGGGCAGTCAGCTTCACCTGCGTACTGAGTTCGAAAGCTTGGGCGATCGGCTGATCCGCTTCGGCCAGGCTTTAAAAGAACCAGCTACCACCGTTGGCCAGCTCACGACCTTGGCCAACTCCTGCGGCATCGACTTGAAGCTGCGCGCAGTAGCTGACTCGGGCAGCAGCGATCCACAGCAATGACGCGTCAGTGTCACCAACAACAAAGAACCTGACGAGTCAGGAGTAAACCCAATGCGCTACATGACCATCAGGAAATTCGCCAGCGAGTCTGGCTACAGCGAGGACGCTATCCGCTCGAAGATCCGTGATGGCATCTGGCGGCTTGGCGAGATTTGGTACAAGGCTCCGGACGGCCGGACGCTGATCGACACAGAGGGATATGAGTCATGGGTAGAGATGGGCGGGGAGTTCGGGCAGTCTCCGATTCGAGTATCGAAATCACGTTCATGTATCGGGGCGTCCGGTGCCGCGAGCGCATCACGCTCAAGCCCACCGCCACTAATCTGAAGAAAGCCGAGCAGCACAAGGCCGCGATCGAGCATGCGATTTCGATCGGCACGTTCGATTACGCGGTCACGTTCCCGGGCTCGGCCAGGGCTGCAAAGTTTGCGCCGGAGGCTTCGCGGGAAAAGGTGGCAGGCTTCCTTACCAGGTGGCTTGCATCTAAGAAAAAACATTTGGCCAGCAGTACGTTCGACGGCTATCGCAAGCTCGTCGAGCACCGCCTAGTCCCCGCCCTGGGCGCGCACATGATGGTCGATTTGAAACGGAAGATGATCAAAGACTGGCTCGACACCTTGGAAACCAGCAACAAGACGCTGAGCAATATCCAGAGCTGCCTACGCTCGGCGCTCACCGAGGCGGTCGACGAGGAATTGATTGAGAACAATCCGATGGCGGGCTGGACTTACAAGCGTAAGTCCGCTCCGACAGACGAGGATGACGTCGACCCATTCAGTCCGGAAGAGCAGCACGCCATCATAGGCGCGCTCGAAGGCCAGGCCGCAAACCTGGTGCAGTTTGCGTTCTGGACAGGCCTGCGGACGAGCGAACTGGTGGCGCTAGACTGGGGCGACGTGGACTGGATTCGGGGCGAGATAATGATCACTAAAGCTATGACTCAGGCTTCAAAGGGAGTGGCTGAGATTCCTAAAACCGCCGCAGGCAGGCGTTCAGTCAAGTTGCTTGGTCCTGCGTCCGGGGCCCTAAGGACGCAGAAGGAATACACGTATTTGGCCGGCAACGAGGTGTTCCAAAACCCGCGAACGCTCGAACGTTGGGCTGGCGATGGGCCTATCAGGAAGACTATGTGGGCACATGCGATCAAGAAGGCAGGTGTACGATACCGGCGCCCCTATCAAACTAGACACACCTACGCTTCGATGATGCTTTCTGCGGGCGAACATCCCATGTGGGTGGCAAAGCAAATGGGGCATTCTGATTGGACCATGATCGCGAGAGTCTACGGGCGCTGGATGACCAATGATGAGGAGTCGATGGGGTCCAAAGCAGTAGCGGCGTGGGCAGCCAGTCCTGGCGACAAAGAACAATTGCCTGAGCACAATCAAAATGCCATTCTTCGCAGCAAATAGGTCTCCTCCAAGGAATGGAAAAATGGCATGGGTTGTCCCCCTCTACAGCAAAGAGAAGGTAAAGCGCGCTGGAGCGATGCTTTTCAATGATGATGCGACTGACGATGAGTTTGAAGAAGCGCTGCAAATCCTCAACAACTGGCGCTCAAGTCATAGCTACCCGGTAAACACGTTTCAGGCCGGGCTTAGACAAAAGCTGAACTCGCTTGGCATCGACGGACTTGTCGGGCAACGCCTGAAGCGGATCCCCTCTATCATGTCAAAGCTGGAACGCTTCAAAAATATGAGTCTGTCGCGGATGCAGGACATTGGTGGGTTACGTGCAGTTGTGAAAACCACCAACGAAATCTACGCCCTCAGAGACTCTTACGTAATAAACAGCAAGTTTGATCATGTATTGGTGTCTGAGCATGACTATATAAAGTCGCCGAAAGATTCGGGCTATCGCGGCATTCATCTCATTTACAAATACAACAACCGCAAAGGCGGGGCGAAAGCATATGAGGGTTTGCAGATTGAGCTCCAGATTCGCAACGATCTTCAGCACGCATGGGCAACCGCAGTAGAAACTGCAGGTGTATTTTTGAATCAAGCACTGAAGTCCAGTGTCGGCAGCGATGAATGGCTCGATTTTTTTCGCTTCGCTTCGTCCGGTTTCGCAATAATCGAAGAGTGTTCGGTTATACCCGCTCATGACCTAATGAATGAGCGACAAATCCTAGAGACTTTGATGTCCCTTGAGCAAGAGCTCGAGGTTATAAAAAAACTAGAAATGTATAACAGTATTGTTGAGCACCTCAAGGATACCAGCGGAGAGAAAACCCACTATTATCTGCTCGAACTTGATGCGGCGGGAATGAACGTAAGTGTCCAAGGCTTCGCCAGGGGCGCGCTTCCTGAGGCCACCACTGAGTACCTGGCTCGTGAGAAATGGGCGAAGGATAAAAGTAATATCCAGGTGGTATTGGTCGCGGCACAGTCGTTAGCAGCCCTGAGAAAGGCATACCCTAATTACTTCTTGGATACAGGGAAGTTTGTGGAGCTGATTCGCAAGATCAAAACAGCGCTCGACAACTGGGAAGGTGATCATTCGCTTAGCGACCTGAGAAAACCACGCCGGCGCCCACGTCGGGTAATCATACAATAACGTTAGCTATATGCCAGCCTTTCGGCTATTTCCTCCGCTATAGAGATAAGACCGACTGTGTTGACTTAAGAATATGGTGCCTCAGCAGAGCCACGATGATCTCGTCAATAAGCATAACTCTTTTGGTATCCACATGATTGACATACAACCTGATACAGATTTTGTCGATGACCTCGAGGCTCAATTAGCAAAGGCCTACTCAAAGCTTGAGCTCATAGCCGAAGAGTTCTCCAAATGCGAGCCAGACCAACAAACCAGTCGAGAAAGCAGGATTGAGACCCTAGAGCTCATAGCGTCCATAAAAAATATCTTAGATCAAATAACATTCAAGGTCTGGAGCTCTATATTTATAGAAGAGCAGAATGAACGAACTGCCAAGGATGTTTATTACCCCTATGCAGCAGACGAGCAAATGTTTCGCTCAGCTCTGGGGAAAATGACAAAGGGCCTTACTACAAGCGACAAGCTCGATGCAAAGATATTTCTTTTTACGGAGTGGCTACGCGCAACCCAACCCATTGCCGGTATAGATTCCCGGCTCGTAACTATTGGTAAGCTTTCGAGGGTGCATCACAGGAAGTTGATTGATCAGAAAAAGTCCCGAATCTACTCGGTAGAAGCGCATGGAGCTAACGGCGGCGGTTGTAGCATGACTTTCTTTGGCAAACCAGGACGATTCACCATATGGACTTACGTCGGAATCCACGGGGCGATCACCTCAATGGGAGGTTATCCTACGATAAACCGGGAGGAAGATCCGGACGCTGAGTTGACAATTTTCAACTTCGATCCTCTCACGATGGATTTTGACCACGTAGAAGGTGCAAAAACATCAGTAGCCGAATATATGATCTGTAAGGTCGAAGATCTGGAGTTTGATGCAATGGAGCTTTTCGGCGGCGCACTTGCCGCGGTAGGCGAAATTGTAGAAATTAGCCGGGCAAACGGTTACCTAGGAGCAGATCCATCAGATGACCTGAGCGGTAATGACAGCAAAATGACAGCTCTCTGCTCGTAGCCCGCGGTTTTAAAAGGCGGGACGGGGGTTCAAATCCCCCCGGCTCCACCAAACACGCAATACAAATCAAGCACTTAGCGCTTCGCGCAAGTGCTTTTTTTGTGCCTTTTTGTGCCTTTTTGTGCGGTTTGAGTTTTTCGCGGTGGGGCGTCGAGTGGTAATGAGCCCAGAAGACCATGCATAGGGGCTCAATCAAGCGGGATCTACGTGCCATCGGCTTCCTGCGAGACATGGGTGTGTGCCCCGGTTGAGCTGAAGCGGTGACTGGTGGCCGGTACTTATCAGACCTTCACCATCACAGGGAGTAGAGGCGTGGATGATGGACGGGCCATTTTTGCGGTAATAGGCGTCGGGCTGACCTTGCTGGTCAGAGTCATATTCAGTCTGCATGGCACCAAGAGGTGGGAGTCTGACGTCAGCGCAGACTTCGACGCAGCGCTTATACGTACGCCAAGATACGCGGATATAAAAGCTAGAGCTGACCGAGCAATTTGATCTCGGCTAGGCTACTGGGGACCTCCATTGCCGATGCGCGCCCTGACTATCAGGTATATCGAATGGACAACGATGACGTTGATTATGAACTGCTGGGCAAAATAATAGAGTGCATCCAAGAAACATTTGAGTTCGGCGCCAATGCGTCTAAAGATTTGAGTCTATCGACAGACCTCAATCGTCAGCTGGGCATTGAAGGGGATGACGCGAACGAGCTGATGCCTGAGTTTTTCCAGCGGTTCTCTGTGGACCTCGGAAACTATGACGCCTACAGATATTTCGTGCCGGAAGGTTACGACCTGCTCTCATTCAGACGGGGCAAGGATAGGCGAGGGAAAATACCGATCAAGCTAGGCATGTTGTACTTGGCCGCCATAACGAAGACTTGGGATCCGACACTGCTGGACGAAGTTCACTACAGCAATATTCCTCTATACCAGCGGAAAGCCGACATACCGTTAACCGGGTATAAGATGCAACACCAACCTCAAAACAAGGACTCCCCGTGAAGCAATGGATTGCAGCATTCCTCATCACAACCTTAACCGGCTGCGGCACAGTCATCACGCTCTACAACCCGCCCAAGGCATCGGACAATCTGGCGGGTTGGCATTCGTATTGTTCCCAGATCCCCCGAGTTTACAGCGGCTTCGCTTACGGGTATTGCACCCTGAATGCGCCGGAACGGTATGGCGTTCATGACGCCGCGCCAATCGCTGCGGCTGACATGTTGCTCTCAGGGATCACAGACACCCTCGTCTTGCCCTACACGATCTATCAGCAGAATGAGCTCGGCGTCATCCCCGTCACGCGCAAGCAGCGCTGATTAGCACGCCATTAGCACGCCGTTAGCACGCACGATGGTTGCCGCGAAACCTTGGCAGCCCTGGAAGCGCGACACCTCGATGACTCGCCGAAGGTCGGCCATAAAAAAGCCCCGCTTCACTCAGCAGGGCTTGTGGATTCAGCGCGAGTCGATCAGACCCCGCCCTTCCCCGGCAACGGCTCGTCATTACCGCGGCGAGTGGTTGGCTCGTCAGTCACCGGATCATTCTCGGTACGCGCAGGTTCAGTCGGGTCTACCTGCGGGTCGGAGACATCGGGCGACTCTTCATTGAAGCCAAGCTCTTTGTCCGGATCCGTCTGCGCGCTGGTCCCTGTAAGCGAAGTGTCGTTAGCCATGATTCAATCTCCTCGTTTACGTGCGAGTTATCCGCACCATAACCATGAGAATCCCCTGAGCCCGCCAAGTGCCCCGGATTAGACGGGCGGTTTTGTAGGCGGCGCCTCAGGTTGAACGCGGATCTCATCACGCCTCACTTCTGTCGCCGCTGCTGAAAGCAAGCGCCGCAGCCCGCCTGCGACAAAAGAACGCCCCTCTTCATGGGGGCGCTGCGTTGTGACAACGATGACAACGGCGTAGTATCCGCAACATCTCGTCGCATCTCCCCATACTCATAATATTCAGCTGACCGCATGCACCGCCCAGGCAAACGCCTCGAGCGGTCTTCCTGCTTGTCGGCGTTTTTGTTGGGGACGCGGCCAACCGAATTTTTCAGGAGGGCATTCGTTTTAATGAATACCACTAACGCACACACCGGAAGTTGGCTGAGCGTCATCGCGCTGGCCCTGGCAGCCTTCATCTTCAACACCACGGAATTTGTGCCGGTGGGTTTGTTGAGCGCCATCGGCCACAGCTTCGACATGACCACTGCCCAGGTCGGCCTGATGTTGACGGTGTACGCGTGGATCGTGTCGCTGACCTCCCTGCCGATGATGCTGCTGACCCGCAACATCGAGCGTCGCAAATTGCTGTTGTTTGTGTTTCTGACGTTCATCGCCGCCCACGTGATGTCGAGCCTGTCCTCGAGCTTCGGCATGCTGCTGGTCAGTCGTGTCGGTATCGCCGTGGCCCACGCCGTGTTCTGGTCGGTCACCGCATCGCTGGCCGTGCGAGTGGCGCCCGAGGGCAAGCAGGTTCAAGCCCTCGGCCTCCTGGCAACCGGCACCGCGCTGGCGATGGTGCTCGGCATTCCACTGGGGCGCGTGCTGGGCGAAGCGCTGGGATGGCGCTCAACGTTCCTGGCGATTGCCATTGCCTCGGGCTTGACCGTGCTGGTGTTGATGAAGTCATTGCCGCTGTTGCCGAGCCAGAACTCGGGTTCGTTGCAGAGCCTGCCTATGCTGTTCAAACGCCCGGCGCTGATGTCGCTTTATCTATTGACCGCTCTGGTGGTCACAGCGCAGTTCACAGCCTACAGCTACATCGAACCGTTCGCACAGATCGTGGCGAAGATGAATGGCGACATGACCACCGTTATCCTCTTGCTGTTCGGCGGCGCCGGGATCGTAGGGTCAGTGATCTTCAGCCGCTACAACAACCGTTACCCGCGCGGTCTGCTGATCACCGCGATCGGCGCGCTGGCGGCGTGTCTGATTCTGTTGCTGCCGCTGTCCGGCAATGCCTCGTCGATGGGTACGCTGAGCGTGGTCTGGGGCATGGCGATCATGTGCTTTGGTCTGGTGATGCAGTCGAAGGTGCTGGCGATGGCGCCGGACGCTACGGATGTGGCGATGGCGCTGCATTCGGGCATCTACAACATCGGCATCGGCGGCGGCGCGCTGCTCGGCAGCGTGGTGATCAGCCAGCTCGGCGTGGCCAACATCGGTCTGGTCGGCGGAATGGTGGCGATCAGTGGGTTGCTGCTGGCGTGCCTGGCGACGCATCGGTATGGCGAAACCATTCGGGCGTAGGCAACAAAACCAACGGTCAGGCGGGCAGATGCACGACCTGCGGTAGGCGCGCGATTACCCGCGAATCACGTTGGTCAGGAAGTCTGATGCGCCTGCCTGAACGCATTCGCGGGCAAGCGCGCTCCTACGGTGGGAGTCCCGATCCATCATTCCCATCGATAACCAACATTCCCGCGAATGCCTTCCGCTCAAAACTCATGGGCGTACCATCGCCCTCACACCCAAACACGAACCGAGGGCAGGAAAAATGATCGTTCATCTCCTTACTTGCTTGACGCTTGCAGCTCTCACCAGCTACGTCGTCGCCCTCAAACTCTTCGATCTGACATCGGTCGTGATGACTGCGGACGAAGAGGACAGTCGTGTTGTGGCACCGGCCAACTAAGGCCAAGTAGCTGACACTAATCAGCACCTTTCACGCTTTCAACTTCCTGTTAGATGCGGAGCAATCGACATGACCCGAGACGTCACTTTGCACGTTGGTTTTCCCTCATTTGGGAAAAACTATTTCTCACAACATGTCGTTGCCCGCAAGAACAGCCATGGTCTCGTTGAGGACAACCGCTTCGGCGGTTTCATGATGCCATCGGCGGAAAACCACTTCAGTAATGAGGTGGTGGGCTTCAACGATCAGTTCCGGTTTTTGACTGACGTATTGGCCATGCACTTGCTGGAAGTTGAAGAGGCCCGACCTGCACGTCGAACTCGACAGTCAGTTCAGTCGCGCAGCTTGTAAATAGAGTTTTTGCACATTGCCACCCCTGCAGCCAGGTAACCCCGACCTTGGCGACATGGGTGGCTTTCTTTTGCGCGCATCTGTCCCATGTCTCACGCATGTTGAATCAAGCCAGCGCCATTCACGTTTGCCTTGGCCGGCCAATGCCTTGAAAATCCCCGCGCTTTGTCCCCCCTCCCTTGAAATGTGTTGATCGTGAAAAACCTCTTACGCAGTTTTATCCCCCATTCGTCTAACACTCATCCTGCCGAGTGGTGGCGCGCCGCAATCGGCGCGTGCCTGGGCATCTTCGTCAGTGCAGTGTTCTGCCGCGAGCTGTATGGCATCGACATCACGCTGCACCTGCTCGGTCCGGTCGGCGCGTCGGCAGTGCTGCTGTTCGCCGTATCGACCGGCGCGCTCGCTCAGCCGTGGTCGATCCTTGGCAGTTACCTGATCGCCGCGCTGGTGGCGCTGTTGTCCATCAGGCTACTTGGCAACACAATCAACGCCGCCAGCCTGGCGGTTTGCTCGTCCATCCTGCTCATGTGCGTGTTCCGCTGCCTGCATCCGCCCGCTGCGGCAGTCGCGATCTGCATCGTCACGTCGAAGAACGAGCTGTCGCCCATGGGCCTGCACGTGCTTGGTCCGGTAATGCTCAACGCGGTGTGTCTGCTGGCCGGCGCGCTGATCTACAACAACCTGACGAGCGTGCGTTACCCCAAGGCGCAGGCCAGGGAACTGCCGGTGCCCGAACAGGTGCCGCTCAACAGTGACGGCTTCAACGCTGAGGATCTCGACAAGGCGCTGGAGGAAATGGGCGAGTTCGTTGATGTCTCCCGCAAGGACCTTGAGGAGATTCTGCACAAGACCGAAGAGCACGCGCTGCGGCGCAACCGTTCAGATATCGACGCCACGCGGATTCTCGCGCGCGGTACGCAAAGCCTGTCGCTGGAGCACTCGATGGCTGATGCGATGACCATGCTCGCCAGGAATGACAGCAAGTACCTGCCGGTGCTGGATGGCGACAAGAAGGTGGTGGGCATCATTACGCTGGTCAAGTGACAGCCTCGCGTTAAGCACCCACTGGCGGAAATCCGGAATCTGAGGTCTGATGCGGAAAGCTCGTACAGATAACGAGCCACACCCCTACTTCTGCGGAAACCAACATGAAACACGCCCTGCTCGCCGGCTTGCTCCTGACTGCTTGTGCCCTGCCCTTCACGGCAACTGCCAACGACGACAACAATCAGTGCCAGATGAACCTGAGCAAGGTTCGTGACGCGAAAGTCGCCAACCCCAATCTCAGCGACGCGGTGAAAAGCGATATCGACACGACCGTGCACCGCGCCGAAGCGGCCTTGGCGCGGCACAACGATGACGGTGGGCGCGAATGTGTGGCGCTGACGCAGCAGGCGCTGCAAAAGGCCCAGAGCAACTGAGATGGAGGTGCGCCAGACGGCGCGTCTCTTCCAGCGCTGAAGCTATTTCAACACCAGCATCCGATAAACCCCCGCTTCGCTTTCAATCCCGTGGGTGTCATGGGTGAAGCCGGGGAATGACCGGTCGAAGCTTTCCAGCGCCCGAAGATAGGCCAGCAGCGGCCCGTCCGCAGGCCCTGCGTTTTCACCCGGCATCAACAGCGGGATGCCCGGCGGATACGGCACGATGCCGGTCGCGGCAGTGCGCCCGGCGGCCTCTTCGAGGGTGACCTGCTCCACCTCGTTCTTGACCAACTTCTCGTACGCCTCCACCGGGCTGAATTCCGCCTTGGGCAAGGTGCCGAACGCCTTCGACATGGCGGCCGTGGTCTTGGTCTCTTTCATCGCGGCAAAGATAGCTTGCGCCAGATCCTTAAGCCCCATGCCGGCATAGCGCTGCTGGTTCGCGGTCAGCAATTCGGGCAGGCAAAGTTCCAGTTCCAGGTTGGTGTCGTAGTCGCGCTTGAAGTCGAGCAACGCGTTGACCAGCGTGCCCCACTTGCCCTTGGTGATGCCGATGGAGAACAGGAAGAGGATGGTGAAGTCGGTGGTCTTTTCGACGATGATCCCCTGGTGGTCCAGATAGGCACTGAGCACACAGGCCGGAATGCCGAAGTCCAGCAGGTTGCCGTCGTCGCCCATGCCCGGGCTGAGGATGGACACTTTGATCGGGTCGAGCATGCAGTAGCCGTCTTCGATGTCGCCGAAGCCGTGCCACACCTCGTTGGGGTGCAAGACCCAGCAGTTTGGATCTGTCTTGAGCCGGATGGGATCGACTTCGTGAAACGCAATCGCCGTAGCCCCGACCTGCACGGTAGGCGGCTGCCAGCAGGAGAAAAACCAGTCGTCGCGGCTCAGCATGTCGATCTGCATGCGCGAGATGACCTGACGGAACGCCACCGCTTCTTCGATGGATTCGTTGGTCAGAATCTGTCCACTCGGCGCTTCCATCATCGCCGAGCTGACATCGCAGGACGCCATGATCGCGTAATTGGGCGAGGTCGACGCGTGCATCATGTAGGACTCGTTGAACCGCCCGTGAGGAATCGGGTTGCGACCATTACGGACATGAATCATCGAGGCCTGGGACAGCGCCGCGAGCAGCTTGTGGGTCGACTGCGTGGAGAACACCGTGGGCTTGGACGGATCGTGGTCGTCCGGGCTGCCGTGCATGGCGAAGCGGTCTTTGTACAGCGGATTGAAGCGCGCGTAGCCGTACCAGGCTTCGTCAAAATGCAGCCGGTCCACGCTTTGCCCCAATAGCTCTTCGACGCGTGTGACGTTGTAGGTCAGGCCGTCGTAGGTGGAGTTGGTGACAATTGCATGCACCGGCGTCAAATCGATGTGGCTTTTGACCAACGGGTTGCTGGCGATGGCGGCTTTGACGCTCTCGGGGCTCAGGGTCCGTGGCAGGATCGGGCCGATAATGCCGAAGCGGTTCCGGGTCGGCACCAGATAGGTGGGGATCGCACCGGACAGTGTCATCGCGTGCTCGACGGACTTGTGGCAATTGCGGTCGCACAGGGCGATCTGATCACGGGTCACGCTGGCCATCAGGATCACGCGATTGGACATCGAGGAGCCGTTGGTCACGTAGTACGTGCGATGGGCGCCAAACACCTTCGCCGCATAGCGCTCGCCCTGGCCGATGGGGCCGCTGTGGTCGAGCAACGAGCCCAGTTCGCCGACGGAAATCGACAAGTCGGAGCGCAGCAGGTTTTCGCCAAAGAACTCGTAGAACGCACGGCCTGCGGTGCTTTTCAGAAAGGCCGTACCGCCGGCGTGGCCCGGAGTGTGCCAGGAATATTCGTAGCTGCGGGCGAACTTCAGCAGCGCGCCGAACATCGGTGGCAAGACTGCCTGCCGATAGCGCTCAATGGCCGCCATGATGCGTCCGCTGAGGAAGCGGCTGGTGTCTTCCGGCAGCCAGATAAAGTCATCGGCGTGCTGCATGACAATCAGCGGCACACTTGACGCCGTGCTGCGATCGCTGATCAGAAACACTGGCACCCGCGTGTTGCGCTCACGCAAGGCGGTGAGCAAATTGATGCATTCATGGTGATCCTGGCTGTCGTCCATCTCCCAACTCAGCAGCACACACTGGATAGCGGGATCAGAGCTGAGGATCGACTTCGCGTCGCTCAGGCTTTCGGAGGTCAGCACGCTGATGGAGCGATCTTCCACGTCGCTGATCAGCTGGATCAGGGCCCGGCCGAACACGCTGCGTTTGTCGGGCTGGCTGCTGACCAGCAGCGCCAGCATGCCGAGCAAGTGTCTGTTGTCGCTCATGGTCGAGTCTCCAGGTTGGCCAGGTTCAGGTTATTGACGGGGATCGGTTCGCCGACGATGTGCTGCGCCGCAACGGTCTGGGTCGGCACGCTGTTGTTCAGCGCTTCAAGCTTGATCAAGCGAGTGTTGACGAAGCCGAACAAGGTGTAGCCGACGATGGTCGCCACCCCGCCAAGCATCAACGCTTCGGCGCCGGAGCTGTACAGTGCCAGATAGCTGTACGCGGTCGCGATGCCAGCGACGATGTTGGTGATGAGGGCTTTTTGCGGCGGCACGTTGGAGATCTTTTGCAGGGTCATCAGCGTTGCCATCGACAGGATGTACGGCACCAGGTTGGTGACCACCGCAAGATTGACCAGCGTGTCGAACTGCTTGGCCAGGTCGGGGCTAATGGTCAGCAGCGCCAGTGCGGTCTGGATCGCCAGCAGGATCAACATGCTGATGATGGGCACTCCGTGCTTGTTGGCCTTGGCGAAGATCGGCAGGAAGTATCCGGTGTCCGCCGAGCTTTTGAACACCTGAGCCACTGTGAACTGCCAGCCCAACAATGAGCCGACACAAGCCAGCACCATCAGGCCCATGACGATGTCGCCGATCATGGGGTTGAACATCTTGGCGAACACCAGCCCGAACGGCGCGGTTGAAGAAACCAGTTCCGCGTTGCCGACAATGCCGGCGATGACATTGGTCGACACGATGTAGATCACTGCGGCGCCGAGGGTCCCGCCGAGCACGGCAATAGGCACGTTCTTTTCGGGGTTCTCCACCGCATCGCCGTTGGCGCACGCCGACTCCAGGCCGAGAAACGCCCACAAGGTAATCGCCACTGAAGCGCCTGCGGCTTCGTACCAGCTTTTGTCGTGAGGATTCCATCCGGCCGCATAGGTGCTGCTGTCGAACCAGAACCAGCCGATGGTCGAGACCAGCACGACGGGGGCAATAACACCCCATACGGTCACCGCGCCAATCTTGCCGGTAATACTCGCGCCGCCGAAGTTGGCGAACGTGGTAATCCATAACAGCGCGATAGTGGCGAGACCGACTTCAAGCGAACCCAACTTGATATCGAACAGCGTCTGAATATATCCAACTGCGGTGATACTGATGGCCACGTTTGCAATCAGCAATGACAAACCGTAGGTGTAGTTGGTGATGTAGTTGCCTGACTTGCCGAAGGTGTATTCCGCGTAGCCGCCCATGCCGCCCGTCTTGCGACTCAGCATGCCGCACCGCGCAAAGGCGTAGGCCAGAGCCAGCGAGCCGGTGGCCGTGATCAGCCAGGAAAGGATGGAAATGCCGCCGACCTCGGCGAGTTTGGTGGGCAACAATATGATTCCGGATCCCAGCATGTTGACCGCTGTCAACATCGTGAGCTGGCCCACGCTCATTTTCTTAGCGACTGCCATTCCGTTGCCCTATGTGAAAGAAGTAAAGGAGGTTTACCTATAGCAAAGGATGCTTGTTAATCAAGAAAACAGCGTCTTGTTAATCAAGAAATAGCCGACTGCTATTTGCTGGCGACCAGCCATCTTTACTTGGGCTAGTTAGGTGTTTGAGAGGGTAGATAACGCGAAATAGAACTGTTAGTTCAGAGGGATGGCGGCGCCTGGCCGGAGACAAAAGAGGATAGCGTCAGAAATCAGCGTGCAATTGACCTATATCAATCGGATGACGAATAGCCTCGTGGCCGCGGGCATTATTTCGCGGAGAACTGCCCATGAATAAGGCTAGGCACACACTCAAAGTACAGGAGCCGGCTTGCTGGCGACACGAGGCAGGTCAGACGTAAAGATGTCGACTGATCCCACGCGTTCGCCAGCAAGCGGCTCCTATCGATTCATACGAATAACGTGATCAATGCAAAGCCGACGTACCAGACAATGGCCGAGCGGATGAGCAATTCCCACAAAACGTCCAGGCTGTTGACGCCCTCGACGCCCACCACTGGCGCGGGGACCTCGCCGGCGACGCAGCCGACCTTACTGATCAGGCGCGAGGCGCTGATGTTCCAGTTGAGCAGTTCGCTGAGCATCACGCGGCTGACCGCGACGAAATTCCCCACTAGCGCAAAGCTGGCTGCGAGCAAGCGCACGGGCACCCAGTCAAATGCGTGCCTTGCCTGGGTCGCACGCTCGACCAGCGCCGGCGTTTTGCCGTGCTCCGAAGCGAGGGCCAGCAAGCGGTACGCCAGTGCAGCAACCGGGCCGAGTACGAAATACCAGAAAATCACCGCGAAAAAGCCCTGATAAATCTGCCACAGCAAATACGTTTGAGCGCCGCCCAATAGCTGCTCTTCATTCTCGGCCTGGACACCCAGGTCCCGTTCAGCAACCAGCACCGCCGCTTCCTGATCACCCCGACGGCAGGCGTCACGAAACGAACCGAGGGTGGCTTTGACGTCACCGCGGCCCAGGCTGTAAATCAGCACCAGCAAATGGATCGGCAGCGCGAGCCAGCCATAGGCCACCGAGCCGACAATCACCAACACCAGGGCCAGCACCACCAAAGGCAGCACCACCGTCACCATTAAAATCCACCACGGCCGTTTGGCTGAGCGGGGATTAGATTCCAGCCGGCTCAGTTGATTGAGCCATGGCCCGTCGCGCTGAATACGCTGGCGCAGGGCCGAGAACTTCTCGATCCAGACCGCCAGCAGCAAAACCAGAAAACTCATCGACTATTCCTCACTTCAAACATCCAGGGCGGCACGAAACCGCGCCCAGTCAAAACACGGACCCGGGTCGGTCTTGCGTCCCGGCGCAATGTCGCTGTGACCGCATATGCGTTGCACCGTAATGGCCGGCCACGCCACCTGCAACTGGCGAGTCAACTCGATCAACGCCTCATATTGCGCGTCGGTGAAAGGCTGATCATCAGTGCCTTCAAGCTCGACGCCAACAGAAAAGTCATTGCATGTCTCGCGCCCCTCGAACACCGACACACCCGCATGCCAGGCACGGTCGAGGCAGGACACGAATTGAATCACCTCTCCGTCTCGCTCGATCAGAAAATGCGCAGACACACGGAGCTCGGCGATGCCTTCAAAGTAAGGGTGTTCTGTGACGTCCAGCCGGTTCTGGAAAAAAGCCTGGACCTTGCCGGTCTTGAACTGCGCCGGCGGCAGACTGATGTTGTGGATCACCAGCAACGAAATTTCGTTTTCCGGGCGGGCATTGAAATTGGGTGAGGGGCAATGCTGAGCGCCGTGGCACCAGCCGGTGGCAGGGTCCAGATGCATGGGAAGTCCTTAAGGCGTGAAACGACAGCGCGCAGTATGCCCGCGACGAGAAAGGATGTGGATGGCCAATCTACGCTGGGGTCGCACAGATTCGCAGCTACAAGTCGTAGGACCGATCTAGCCTTGGCCCTTGAGCTTGCGCAGATTGCCCAGTACCGACTCCAGTGCGCGGTCGAACAGCAAGGCGTCGTCGAGCACACGAATGGTACCGCGACGGAATTCCACCGCCAGGCCCATGCGGGTTTTCTCGAGTACCTTCATGCCGGTGCGATTGACGAAAACAAAGCGCCCGCTTGGCTCGACGATGGCCGCCAGCTTGCAGCGCAGCTTGTGGGATTCGTCCTCGTGGATCTCGACCCAACTGCCAAGACGGAGCTTTTCGACTTGTATCAAACCTTCGTCGTCGGCAGGTAACTGCATCGACGGTTCAGTCTGAATCTGCTCGCCCGGGCCAACCAACACGATCTCCTCAACCACCGCCATCATCGTGGGGCCGTTAGTAGACTGGGGCTGCTCGCCTTCCGCATCGCCTCTTGGCGTCCGCGCCACATGGCTGAATGCCTGGACGTGAAGCACTTCGAGCTGACTGAAGAATTCACTGGTGGCAAACGGGTCAAAGGCAGCACTGCTCAAGCCGTCGCGCAGGGACTTCAGCAGCCCAGGCACCAGCTCAAGCAAACGCTGCCGGGCTTCCGGCTCGTCATGGGCCTCGACGCTCCAGATCAGATCGTCCATGGCTTGAAGGCCTGACGTCCACTCGACCGACTGATCACCGTGCTTAAGGCACGTGAGCAACAGCACTTTGCTCCACGCCTCTTGCAACAGGCGAACAACCACCTGAGGCAGGGTCTTGCCGAGCAGGCGATCATTCAGCGCCTGCTGCACCCGCTGTCGGGCCAACTCGGCCAACGCGCGGCCTTGTTCGGCGTCACGGGTGCGCTGTTCAAGCAGCTCACTGCGACGACGCTCGTCGCTGGTGAAGGCCAGGAAATCCACCAGCAACTCCGTAAAGATTGCCGGGTCATCGACAAAATCATGAAGCAGGCGCTGGACGATCTGCTCGATGCGGGCATAAAGCGTGTCGCGCTGGGTATCGTCGCGACCACCCCAGCCAAGGGCTGCCGAAGCGATTTCGTTCAGCAGCCGGCGCGCAGGGTGGCTGCCACGGCTGAAGAAACTCTTGTCGATGACGGCGATCTTGAGCATCGGAATCTGCAAACGGCCGATCAACGCGCGCAGCGAACTCGGCAGGTTGCGGTCATCGAGAATGAATTCAAACAGCATCGAGATGAGGTTGATGACGTCCTCATCCATCGTGCCCACGACACGAAACTTGCCGCTTCTCGCGCTGACCCGGCTGATCAACTGCTCAAGCTGGGCGCGCAGGTCGAAGTCGTCGCTCTCTTCGGCTTTCGGCACGTACTGCTGTAAGTGGGACAACAGACGCAGCAGGTCCTGACTGGAAATCGGGCGCGCATCGGTCACCGACTCAGGGCGCGGCGTCAGGTGGCCACGCACATAAACCAGCAATTCCTGCAGGGCAGAAAACACGTCCTGCACGCTTTTATCGAGACTTTCCGTGGCCTGAAGGATGGCGGCGTTGTCGGCACGCACGGCCTCGCTCGAAGGCGGCACGCTGGCGATACGATCAGTGGAGCGGCGGGACGGCAATGCCTTCAGTTCCGGCAATACACCTGCGGAAATTAGCAACTGGTTGGCTTCCTCATAGAGCTGATCAGCGTTGCTCAGGGCGTACTTCTCAAACAGCTTGAGAATGATCAGCTTCACCTTGATTTCAACGCCGAGACTGCGCCCGGCCTGCAGAAAATAGTCGCACAGCAGCGTCGGACCCAACGGATTGGTCTCGTCAGTCAACGGCTGGGGGATGAGTACGTTCAAACGCGTGGTCAATTGACCGAGGGCGATACCGTCGCGACTCATGACCTTGACCACCATGGCGTCTACTGCGACGGTGCGCTCAAGGTCGTCGTTGTGAACCAGCGCGAGCTTGTCGTAGGAAACGGGCTCGGGCATCGGGGGCTCAGCGACTTCGTACTGGCCCAGACGCAGGAATGCTTCGAAAAACTTGTCGAGAAAGTTGCGCTCGATGCTTTTGCGCTTCAGGCGCAAGTCGCGCATGGCTTCGAAGAAGAGGTTCTGCTCAGCGTTGTTGTGAGCACGGTCAGCCATTTCGAAGAGCGTATCGTCAGCGTTATCAAACAGCGTCTGCAGACTTTCCTTCAACTGCTGCGCGGCCCGGTCACGGACCTGAAGCAGGACGACGGGCAGCCGAGCAAGAGGCGAGGACCCCGGATGATCCGGGCCCGCCTTCAAGGGCACCACCTTATTACCGTCGTTCTGCATCAAGGACTCCTCTACACCGTCGACACAACTGCTTTAACAACAGCTACACCCCGCAGCGAATGAAGACTCGACTCCATTCGGACGGATCTAAAAATTTATCCCTTGGGATGCAGCAGGCTGACGTCAACACTATGGCGTCAAATACAAGGCGAAAGTATCGGTTAAATCAGGCCCGCTCGCCAGCGGACACTTCGCCTTAGTTGGAATAATAGGAGGCGGCGAAGAGACGTGCGCAGCGATAGACACTCAAAATCACAATCTGTCGCATAACCGATGAAAAACCCGACAAAGTGCAGGTTTTGCACCCGACTGGACACCTGGCGCACGTGGGTTGGTACACGCGCCTGCCATATACTCCGCACACTTAGTCCGCGGAGCCTGATATGCCAAACCTACGTCTAGACGCCCTCGCTGCCGAAATCGAAGCCAACGTGCGCCGTGCGTTGATCGAGGATGTGGGCAGTGGCGACATCACCGCGCAGCTGATTCCGGCGGAGCGACTGGCCAAGGCCACTGTGATATCCCGCGACGCAGCGGTGATCGCTGGCACGGCGTGGGTTGACGCTGTTTTCCGTCAACTTGACCCACGCGTCGCCGTGCATTGGCAGGTTGTTGACGGCGATCGCGTGCAGCCCAATCAGGCGCTGTTCCATCTAGAAGGCCCCGCCCGCTCCTTGCTGACGGGGGAACGCAGCGCGCTCAACTTTCTGCAGCTGCTGTCAGGCGTTGCCACCCGCGCGCAGCACTACGCGGACATGGTCGCGGACACTCAGGTCAAACTGCTCGACACACGCAAAACCCTCCCCGGCCTGAGAATGGCGCAGAAATACGCCGTCACCTGTGGCGGCTGCCATAACCACCGCATCGGGCTGTTCGATGCGTTTCTGATCAAAGAAAATCACATCGCAGCCTGTGGCGGTATTGCCGAAGCCATCACCGCTGCGCACAAGATCGCGCCGGGCAAACCTGTGGAAATCGAAGTGGAAAGCCTCGACGAACTCAACCAAGCCCTCGACGGCGGCGCCGACATCATCATGCTCGATGAGCTGAGCTTGGAGGACATGCGCGAAGCCGTGCGCCTCACTGCGGGTCGCGCCAAGCTGGAAGCCAGTGGTGGTGTGACGGACGCGACTTTGCGCACTATCGCTGAGACTGGCGTTGATTACATTTCCATTGGCACGCTGACTAAGGATGTGAAGGCGGTGGATTTGTCGATGCGGTTGAGCGTTTGAGAGCGTTGCGACGTCATTAAGGTTGAACTGCCAAGGTTGCTCGGGCTCTGCTTGTTATTACCTTGATGGGGAGAACGGGCATGAATTGTTATCTGTGCGCGATCGAAGCTCAGCAGCGTGAGTCGACGCAGGGTGGGAAGGTTGTTGTGTGCCGTGACTGCGGTGAATACCTGATCTCGGATGTCGTGATCAGGCAGCTACCGTCGAAGCCGCTTAATTTTTCCAGAATGCGCGAAGACCTGCATCGGCAGAGGCAGTCCAATGCCACGTCTATGGCGCAGATCAACAGCGAGACAGCGGTTTGGGCTTGAGGCTTTGTGGTTTGGGATTTTGATAGGACGGATGAGGAGATGACGATGGCTGATGAGAAGAAACCTGACGAAAAAGAACAACCCGAGAAGGACGTGCCGGCTCATTCGACTGAGGAAGAAAAGGAGCGGCTGAAGGATTTCAACAAGGACGGAATTCCGCCGGGGATTTGTTGATTGGCGGGATGATGCGGGTGTTGGATACCAATAAGCCCGGTGCTTAAGACCGGGTTTTCCCGTCGTTTAATCAAGCCGAGCATCTCAACACAGACCAGTACCGTCTCGAATGGAGTTTCACCCACTGCGAGATAGCACTTCACTGTCACGAGGCCAATTCAGATAACCAGCTTGGTTGCAAACTCGAATCAGTTACCCCAACCTGGGGAAATTAACTATTCGGTTTGCTGACTTGTAATGGAGCGTCACTTCCCCGCCAATAGCGCAACATAGGGCTCATAGTGATATCTGTGAGACTGCAAGGTGATTTCGCACACTGAGATGCACGCTCACTTTCCTACGAGAGCTTGGGACTAGGTGCGGTCACATGACTGGCAATGGTGAGGATCATAAGTTAGGATTCCCCCCCCCAACAGTCAAGAGCAGGAAGCTAATATGTCATTCGACGCATTCATGCAGGTAAACGGTGTTGAAGGAGAGTCGCTTGATGCTGATCACAAGGGTTGGGTCGAGCTACTCTCGTATCACTACGATGCTATCCAGTCAATCAGTCAGTCTGCCAGCTCAAATGGCGGCGCATCCGCAGGAGGCGTCAGCTTAGGAGACTTCCGCGTTACCAAATACATTGACCGGGCCACACCTAAACTATTCGAACTGTGTTGCAGAGGGTCGCACATCGAACATGTGACTATTCGCATACACCGGGCGGGGGCTGAAAAATTCAAGTACCTAGACATTGTTTTAGAAGAAGTATTGATATCTACCGTAAGTGGTCAAGGCGCCGAATTTGCGGGCCTGCCTGTAGAAACCATAACTCTAAATTATGGACGTATCAAATTCGAATATACACAGCAACGACGGGTTGATGGAGCAAGTGCGGGCATCGTATCCGGTGGCTGGGACCGGACAGCGAATAAACCCTTCGCATAAACATATGGGTGATAGTCGCTGAGAAAATCGGCGCAAAGGTCCGCCAGTGGCGCTGGCGGACCTACACATTACCAGAAGGCTATGACTGTTAAAGCAAGCAATGCTGTTGTCAGCGCCGCTTCCAGCCTAGAGCATTTAGAAACTATTATAAACTGCACTCCTATTACCAGCGCCAGAATCACGCCCCTAAAAACTGACCGATTGCTAGATTCATCTTCCACCAAGACACCTGCGGAGCTTTGCGCAGAGTCTAGCGAGTCCATCCAGTCGTACTTGGACCCATGAAATAATGCGTACATGAACAAAAGAACGAAAAAGAGGACATACAAAATTACGCGCAATACATTTCTATTTTTACTCATAATATTCACATCATAAGCCGACTAAAACGAAGCCAGTTTCTTACGATGAAATCTCCGTATCTAGTATTTTCTTTTATTTTATCTAGCGACAAGGCCATCCCCCTATTGTAGCGAGCACCAATCACTCTGACCTCATCTAACCCAATGGAAGTAAAACCATCGTGATCGGCAAGCATTCGCAGATGTTTGGCAGCCAGATCAATGTTGTACACATCGCGCTCAAGACAGTAAGACAAACTCCGTAACTGGCTTACATTCATCTGCTCTGGATCTAAGCCTATTGTCAAAGCGGCGGTTTTAAGTTGAATACTTACCCATCCAAAGCTAGTTTTTGACGGCGGATTCGTAATCACAGTTGAAAAATTACCAATGTGATCGAACGCACGCACCTCAAAAGCCACTCTATCAATAAAGTTGGGATCACCACCGGTTTCAATCCAGCAAACCCCAGCCACAAGCTCGACGGGAAGTGCGTATTTAAGCGCAGCCGCTTTGATGATTAGCTTGTTGTGGACTACCCAGGCATCTTTGAACCGCTGTATATAGGCCCGACCACCACCTAAAGGCTCTGGAACAACCTTCCACATCAAGACATCAAGAAGCCCCCATGTCGGGCTGCTATTGGACACCGTATCGCAAAACTCATCCATCTGGCTCGTCCTTGATTCAGCAAACAGGGCGCACTATACACCGGTTACGCCTCAGTTGCTTACGTTGAACTACGGTGGGATACGTCCATATGAATCTGTATGCGATTCACTCTCTCTCTGTCCCACCCCATTCAAGATCGGGACGTAGTCCGCGCGTCGCACACAGCGACGGAGCACTTCACCAATTGGGAATAACTAGTTAAACAACGTGCGGCGGAGCCGACAGCAAAGAGCAGCGCAAAGGCAGATCTCTGTTAAGAGAGTTGCAAGGGCAGCGCCGGCGACGCCTATCACCGGAATCAAGGCGAAGTTCAGAGCGACGTTCACAGTGACCGCAGCGATTAAGCTTTTTGCAAACCATCGCTCCTGCTGCGTAGCGATGGCATGCTGCTCCATCACGTAGTTCGGAAGCGCAAAAATCAGGCCGGTGAACAGTAGCCGAATTATGGTGTGAGCCCCTTCTGAGTAAGCGCTCCCGAACAAAACGCCCACCACCCAAGGGCCAAAGATCCACCCGCCCACTGCCAAAAGCAAGCCGACAACCGCCGCTCCGACGACCGAATTGCGACTGAATCGGCTTCCCTCAACGCCGTCCACTGCCAGAATTCTCATCCTCCGAAAAAGCATCAAAGCCACCGGCGTAGCTAACGCCATAAGGCCGTCTTGAATCCTCGTCGCTACCGCATATTGACCAATAGCGGGCACTTCTCCCAACAGGTGCCGGAGAATAATGATGTCAATGTGGTGATAGAGAGTGGAAGCAAGGCCGACCGCGAAGAAACTCAACGAACTGCGGTAGGCCCAAACCGGCACCTTCCACTCAATTCGGCGCAGCGCTGGGAAGTGCTTGAAGTGACACGCGAGTGTCAGCCCGAGGCCAAGCCCCCAAGCAAGAAAAATCGACACCGGGGCAGCGCCAGCGATGAGCACCGATCCAAGTACAAGCAAGGCGCTTACGGTTCTGCCATAGAAAAGAAACTGGGCATCTCGTTCAAAATTTCCGGCGCCCTTAAACCAAGAGGACTGCCATTGAGTGAGAGTGATCATGGCGAAGCAGAAGATGCCGGCCATGAGAGCAGGCCCGTCTACCCAAGGGTGCAATGCGCCAGCCAGCAACAGGAAAACTGAAGTTGTTAGCAGCAGGTGCATCAGCGCAGTGCTTGGTAGTTCTGAGTAACGTGTGCTTAGAGCAGCGGATGGCGACGCACGCTCCCGCATCAAGAGCGTGTTGAAACCTGCATCCTGCATAAGCACAAGAACGCTCACCAGCACATAGATGTAGGTGTAATGCCCAAACGAGCTTGAACCCATACTGCGTGCGAACAGGACCGAAAGGCCCAACGAGACTGCAGCGGAGTAAGCCGTCACGCCCCACTGCATTGCCAAGGGAGCCAACTGCTTGATGAGTGATGCTCTCGGCGCTAGCTCCATTGCAAATACACCTTCTGGCAGGAACCGTGATGCTGGCGAGTCGGGCAGATTGGAGAGATGGAGCTATTCGATGGAGGTAACACGAACCGACCTTTTTATAACTACGGAGGAAGGTCGCGAGACCGGAGTGATGCTCGGGTTGACGCTTATGCTCGTTGAGCTTTGGGGTTCTATGTGAACGCTGATGAGAAATGGTGCCGAAAATAGGAATCGAACCTACGACCTTCGCGTTACGAGTGCGCTGCTCTACCGACTGAGCTATTTCGGCGTTGGTAATGGTGCGAAATTATCAGTATTCGTTTGCTCCAACAAGCGGCCACCAGGCTGCGCGATGACTCCTTGCATCCAAAATCGAGGCTGGAATCGTCCCCCATGTTCCTGGATATAAACCTGCTCCCGCTGATCAAGATTTGGGGCATCACGAAAGGCTACATAGCCCAGATATAAGACGGCCAATGTCAATATTGCAACCCATCCTTTTTGCGCAATTGGCTGTACCGCTGGGGGCTCAGGCGAAAATTCATGGATACCAATCAGCCAGCCCACGACAATAGCGAGCCACAACTGAGAGTAGGGCATTACGATAACGCCATCGACCATTGACTGAGTCAACGCGCCAATCAAGCTCGCGAATAGACAGACTCGCAATAAGTCCACAGGCTCAGTCGACCTGTGGTTCGCGCGAATCAAACGGAACGTAGCCCATAATCCTTTAGAGACGAGCCACATTACCAAAAGTGTAGAAGGGATCCCCCATTCGCAGGCCCACTGCAAGATAGCTTGATGGGGATGTGCCGCTACGGGATTAGGGATGTCAGCGAAGTGCATAGGGCCGAACCCTAGGAGCGGCCGCTCCTTAATCATTTCCCACGCTTGGTGCCAAATAATTTCACGGGCGGAGAGCGATGTGCTTAGCCTGTCGCCTGCGAAATTAAGCGTTTCCATACCGAGAAAGGAAGGGAGTGCACTGAAGAAGCTTAAAAACAAAAGCCCTCCCAATACCGCTGCGCCGATCTGCCAGCCCCCCCAGCGGCGACCAGACGCCCCGCATATCAACAAAACGAGCGTGGCAACGACTAGCCCCAACCAAGTTCCACGAGTACCGCCGCTGATTGCAATCATCCACCAGAGACTAAGAAGACTGAGTGCCCCCAGTCTGATCCAATTGCTGTAACTACGGAGCAACGGTAACGCAAGGAGGGGAAGCGTAAAGGTTTGAAACTGGCCATAGAACCGTTTATTCGAGAATCCTTCTAATAGCAGATCGGTATCGATTATCGAAGCATGACTGGCAAAAGCGGCGATGCCTGATACCACAAATTGCAAAACCTTCACCATGCAAAGAGCCAACACGAAACCGATAAAAAAATCATCTGATCTTTTTCCGCGAATACGTCTTGATCGAGCCGTGTAAAATGCAAAATTCCAACAAATGATTAGCAAAGATAATTCGCAGAACGCCCAACCACTGAGTTCTGATCGCACGCTTGAGACAATGCCAAGCAAAAGTATCAGACAGCTAGCTATTTTCACGTTCCGACTGGGCAGCAATATCGATCGGTGCTCGACGCCACAGACACACCAGGGTATGACCGCTAGGGCGCCTATAAGGATCTGGTCATACCGCTGGAGATCGTGCCCATAAAAGAGAGCACAGGTGATAGGCAAAAAAACCAGTATGGAGATGAGCGTGTGATGGTATTTAGACGGCGTCACTAGCACTGCTCACCCGATCCAGCAAAATACTTGAAAATAAAAAGGCGCTTTCGCGCCTTTTTATTAAAAATTTACGATCCTGTACATGCACTTGGAGCAGCAGGAGCCGGCGAGACAGTACATGCCCAAGTGATGCTTTGACCCGTGCTTGTAGCTGTCGCTACTGGAAGCGTAGGGGCCAAAGTTACCGAAACTGTAGGGTTGGTACGACTGGCTGTGAGCGTTCCGTTTGAACAGGATTGTCCAGTGCCAAGTGTCATGTTGGTACATAGAGCAGTTTGAGCTAAGCCGTTTGAAAAGTTTTCTGCGACACCTAGCTTCGCAGCATCAAGACCGGCAAGCAGAGCAGAGGCTTGAGCCCGGAGCGTGTAGTTTTGGTACGCGGGAATGGCTACAGCAGCCAAAATGCCGATGATCGCTACCACGATCATCAATTCAATGAGAGTAAAACCTTTTTGTGATTGCATAACGTACATCTCCGATCGTCAATTTGGTGTCGCGTCGAAGGTGTTTACGCACATGTCGTGCCAACTATTCATCGAATGTCTGGGGAGACATTCACTCTCGTAGGCCATGAAAGTGCCGCCACGCATCAGCATAAAGTGACAAAAATGGTCATAGGCCGCTCGCGCATTTGGCAGCCAAGCCCGACTACGATATAAACCACTGACTGTCTGTGTGTGGTGGTTTTGATGACTGATGTCGTGCTTACGGGGTTGGCAAAACAACTCGTTGTTGCTGAGCTCCTGGATGAGAAATCTGCGCAGCAGGCCTACCTGCAGGCTCGCCAGAACAAAGTATCGCTGGTTAGCTATCTAGTGCAGAGCAAGCTGGTGAAAAGCCTGACGCTCGCCGAGGTAGCATCCGATCAGTTCGGCATCCCCTTTATGGATCTCAGTAACCTGGATAAAGAGGGCCAACCAAAGGGCCTCGTCAGCGAAAAACTTGTTCGCCAGCATTGGGCGCTGCCGTTGTGGCGTCGCGGCAACAAGTTATTTGTTGGTATTTCCGACCCAACAAACCATCAGGCCATAACCGATATTCAGTTCAGCACCGGCTTGACCACGGAAGCGATCCTCGTAGAGGACGACAAGCTCACCGTAGCTATTGAGAAGTTTTTTGACAGCCACTCGGGTATGGGGGATTTGGCTGACGTAGATCTTGGCCTCGAAATTGAATCGGTTGATGAGAGCAAAGAATCGTCCATCGCCGGTCAGGATGCAGACGACGCGCCAGTCGTACGCTTTGTCAACAAGATGCTCATGGATGCAATCCGACTAGGTTCTTCGGATTTGCACTTCGAGCCATATGAGAAGGTTTTTAGAGTGCGGTTACGCACGGACGGAATTCTTCACGAGGTAGCCAAGCCTCCTACGCACCTGGCCGGTCGTATCGCGGCGCGCTTGAAAGTCATGGCAAGCTTGGATATCTCTGAGCGCCGCAGACCTCAAGACGGTCGAATCAAGCTACGCATCTCAAAAAACCGCGCCATCGACTTTCGGGTCAATACGCTGCCCACATTATGGGGGGAGAAAATCGTAATGCGGATTCTCGACCCCACGAGCGCCCAAATGGGCATTGATGCTTTGGGGTATGAGCCTGAACAAAAGGCCCTTTATCTGGAGGCCTTAAGTAAGCCACAGGGGATGATTTTGGTAACGGGCCCTACTGGCTCCGGGAAAACGGTCTCTCTATACACAGGTCTGAATATCCTAAACACCGTCGATATCAATATTTCCACAGCAGAGGATCCGGTGGAAATTAACCTCGAAGGCATCAATCAGGTCAACGTTAACCCGCGGCACGGGATGGACTTTTCCCAAGCGCTTCGCGCGTTTCTACGTCAGGACCCAGACGTAATTATGGTCGGCGAGATCCGAGATCTCGAGACAGCCGAAATTGCTATCAAGGCGTCACAAACAGGTCACATGGTGCTATCGACGTTGCATACCAACAGCGCCGCCGAGACACTTACTCGTCTACACCATATGGGGGTTGCAGCCTTCAACATCGCCACCGCGATAAACCTGATTATTGCTCAACGCCTCGCTCGAAAGCTTTGCGCTCTTTGCAAGGGCGAGGTAGACATCCCACGCGAGACTTTAATTGCCGAAGGTTTCCCGGAGTCGAAAATTGGCTCGTTTAAGCTTTACTCCCCAGTAGGCTGCGAACACTGTAATGCCGGCTATAAAGGCCGCGTTGGCATTTACGAGGTTGTGAAAAGCACTCCTGCTTTGGAGCGCATCATTATGGAAGAAGGAAATTCCATCGCGATTTCCGAGCAGATGCGCAAGGATGGATTCAATGACTTGCGTACGTCTGGCCTCATAAAGGCTATGCAAGGCGTGACCAGCCTTGAGGAAATCAACCGGGTGACCAAGGATTAAACATGGCGACCAAATCAGTAAAAGTCAGCGTTTACACCTGGGAGGGAGTAGATAAAAAAGGCATTAAACAAAAGGGGGAGGTCAACGGCCACAACCCTGCGCTTGTGAAGGCTCAGCTGCGCAAGCAGGGCATCAACCCTACCAAGGTAAGGAAAAAAGCGGTATCCATCTTCGGTTCAGGAAAAAAAATTAAACCATTGCATATCGCTTTTTTTAGTCGTCAAATGGCGACAATGATGAAAGCAGGCGTGCCGTTATTACAGTCCTTCGACATTATCAGCGAGAGTTCGGACAATCCGAATATGCGCAAGCTCGTAGATGACATCAAGCAGGAGGTAGCTGCTGGTCATAGTTTTGCGACCGCCTTACGACAAAAGCCACAGTACTTCGACGATCTGTTTTGCAATCTAGTGGATGCAGGCGAGCAGGCTGGCGCTCTTGAGTCACTTTTAGATCGCGTTGCTACCTATAAAGAAAAAACTGAATATCTCAAAGCAAAGATCAAAAAAGCGATGACGTATCCGATCGCGGTGGTGATAGTTGCGCTTATTGTAAGTGCAATCTTGTTAATTAAAGTGGTTCCTCAGTTCCAATCCGTTTTCGCAGGCTTCGGGGCGAAACTTCCGGCATTTACGTTGATGGTGATTGGCCTTTCCGAGGCACTGCAGAGTTATTGGTACATGTTCATTATCGCCCTTGTCGCAGTAGTGCTGGCATTCAAAAACGCCCATAAGAAATCAGAAAAATTTCGAAACTGGATCGATAGGCTGCTGCTGAAAATCCCTATTATCGGCCCCCTTTTGTACAAATCCGCTGTGGCTCGCTACGCCCGCACACTCTCCACAACCTTCGCCGCCGGCGTCCCGCTGGTAGAAGCGTTAGATTCTGTGGCAGGTGCGACCGGCAACGTCGTCTTCCGAAACGCCGTCAACAAAGTCAAACAAGACGTCTCTACCGGCATGCAGCTCAACTTCTCCATGCGCAGCACCGGCGTCTTCCCCATGCTAGCAGTCCAAATGACCGCCATCGGCGAGGAATCCGGTGCGCTGGACTCGATGCTCGATAAAGTCGCGACCTACTACGAGGATGAGGTCGATAACATGGTCGACAGCCTGACCAGCCTTATGGAACCGATGATCATGGCGTTCCTTGGTGTCATTGTCGGCGGGCTCGTCATTGCCATGTATCTCCCAATCTTCCAGCTCGGAAACGTCGTCTAACCATGCCCCTCTTCGACCTCCTGGCCAGCTCCCCGCTGGCCTTCGTTCTATGCACGCTCATCCTCGGCCTACTCGTCGGCAGTTTCCTAAACGTCGTGATCTACCGATTACCGCTAATGATGATCCGCGACTGGAAAACCCAGTCCCGGGAAATGCTCGACCTCCCCGCCGAGCCGCAAGCAGAAACCTTCAACCTCATCCTCCCCCACTCCCGCTGCCCGCATTGCTCACACCTAATCCGCGCGTGGGAGAACATTCCGGTCGTGAGCTACCTGTTCCTCGGCGGCAAGTGTTCCCAGTGCAAAGCCCCGATCAGCAAGCGCTACCCGCTGGTTGAATTAGCGTGTGGCTTAGTCTCAGCCTTCATCGCCTGGCATTTCGGTTTCGGCTGGCAGGCAGCGGCGATGCTGGTGCTGACGTGGGGGTTGTTGTCGATGAGCCTGATCGACGCCGACCACCAGCTTCTGCCGGACGCAATCGTACTGCCGCTGCTGTGGCTCGGGCTGATCGTGAATGCGTTCGGGCTGTTCACGTCGCTGACCGATGCGCTGTGGGGCGCGGTCGCTGGGTATCTGGTGTTGTGGTGTGTGTTCTGGCTGTTCAAGCTGGTCACCGGCAAGGAAGGTATGGGCTATGGCGATTTCAAGTTGCTGGCCATGCTCGGCGCGTGGGGCGGGTGGCAGATTCTGCCGCTAACGATTCTGCTGTCGTCGATTGTCGGGGCGGTACTGGGCCTGATTTTGTTGCGTTTGCGTAATGTCGAAACCAGCACGCCGATCCCCTTCGGTCCTTATCTGGCGCTCGCGGGGTGGATCGCTTTGCTCTGGGGTGATCAAATAACCACTTCGTATTTGCAGATCGCCGGTTTCAGATGACTTCTCCTGCGTCAAAACCCTGGATTCTGGGCCTCACCGGTGGCATCGGCAGCGGCAAGAGTGCGGCGGCTCAGTGCTTCGTCGATCTCGGCGTGCATTTGGTGGACGCCGATCACGCTGCTCGCTGGGTTGTCGAACCCGGGCGCCCTGCCCTGGCGCAGATCGCCGAGCACTTCGGCCCAAGCGTGTTACAGGCCGATGGCACGCTGAATCGCTCGGCGTTGCGCGAGCTGATTTTCAAGGATCCGCAACAGCGGGTCTGGCTCGAAAGCCTGCTTCATCCGCTGATCCGCGAGGAGATCCGTCAGTACCTGGCGCGCGCTGAATCGGCTTACGCGATTCTGGTGTCGCCGCTGTTGCTGGAGACTTCTCAGCACCAGATGGTGCAGCGGGTGTTGGTCATTGATGTGCCGGAATCGGTGCAGATCGAGCGCACGGTGTTGCGCGACAAGACCAACGAAGAACAGGTCCGGGCGATTCTCAAGGCGCAGGCCAGTCGCGAGGAGCGCTTGAGCCGGGCCGATGATGTGATCGTCAATGACCGTGACCCGGCCTGGCTGAAAAGCGAGGTCGAGCGTCTGCATCACTTTTATTTAACTTTGCGTGGAGGCCAATGATGAGCCAACCAATGACCGTCGATTGCCCAACCTGCGGAGCGCCCGTGGAATGGACGCCGGAGAGTAAATTCCGGCCGTTCTGTTCAGACCGTTGCAAGCTGATCGACCTGGGCGCCTGGGCGTCGGAAGAGCATGCGATTCCGGTGGCGCCGGATGCTGAAGACGAACTGTTTTCGGGTGATCTCGACCCGCGTCAGCATTGATCGAATTTGGCAGCCACACTGGCCGAACAACCCAAGTGCCGCCACATTCCCCTCGTTCCGGATGAATATCTAACTGTAGGAGCGCGCTTGCCCGCGATGGCGGTGGGTCAGGTAGTACGAGGTTGACTGTGCTGACGCATTCGCGGGCAAGCGCGCTCCTACAAGGGTTTGCGGTGTTCGATAAGCATGTGATCAACATCAGTCTGCTCTGCCGCTATAAAACCCGGAAACGAAAAAAGCTTCACGACCTAAATCGCGAAGCTTTTTTTGTGGCCGAGGCTTTTAGCCCAACTTACGCTGCGGCGCGCCGTGAACCATGGTGTAGGCGTAGTCGACGCCCATGCCGTAAGCACCGCTGTGTTCCAGGACCAGCTCCATCACCGCTTCGTAGGTGTCCTTGTGTGCCCAGTCGCGCTGGAACTCGAGCAACACCTGCTGCCAGGTCACCGGCACGGCGCCTGCCTGAATCATCCGCTGCACCGACATGTCGTGGGCTTCTTTGGTCGTGCCGCCGGACGCGTCAGTGACGATGTACACCTCGTAGCCTTCAGCCAGCGCGTCCAGCGTCGGAAAGTTCAGGCAAACCTCGGTCCACAGCGCGGCAATGATCAGCTTCTTGCGGCCGGTCGCCTTGACCGCCTCCACCAGTTTCTTGTCTTCCCACGAGTTCATCGAGGTGCGCTCGATCGGCTGCTGATCCGGGAACACCGCCAGCAGTTCAGGCCAGATGAAACCGCTGAAGCTTTTGGTTTCGACCGAGGTGTAGATCGTCGGCACGTTGAAGATCTTCGCAGCTTTCGCCAGGCCGACGGTGTTGTTCTTCAGCGTCTGGCGGTCGATCGACTGAACGCCGAAGGCCATTTGCGGCTGGTGGTCGATCAGGATCAGCGCAGCGTTGGTTGGGTTCAGCAGTTCGCGAATGGACATGGGTAGATTCCTTAATGGACAGCAGTGAGTTCGATATGGGTTAGCCGCTGCGCTCGTTAAGCGTGTTGGCTAGCTTGGGAGTGAATTTACGGACTGGCTGCTCAAGGAACAATCCCATAGAATCGGGACTCATTGTTTCCAATTCAGGGACGGTCATGGATCGTATCGAATGCATGCGCGCGTTTGTCGCCACCGTCGGCGCCAATGGCTTCGCCGCAGCGGCCCGCGCACTGGATGTGCCGCGCTCGAAAATCAGCAAGCAAATTCAGGCCCTGGAAGAAGCCATTGGCGTGCAACTGCTGCAGCGCACCACCCGCAGCCTGCATCTGACCGAAGCGGGTGCCGAGTACTACGACGCGTGTCGGGATGTCATCGCCTCGCTGGACGAAGCCGAACAACGGGCGCGGACCGGCATGGGTGAGATACGCGGCGTGTTGCGGGTCAACGCGCCGATGTCGTTTGGGCTGAGTCGTCTGGGGCCGCTGATTCCGCGTTTCAATGAGCTGCACCCGAACGTCGAGCTGCAGGTCGTGCTGAGCGATCAGCAGGTGGATCCGGTCAAGGGTGGCTTCGACGTCACGATTCGGATTGCCAGCCTGCCGGATTCGTCGATGATCGCGCGCTCACTGGCCCCGGCGCCGAGGATCATGGTGGCCTCGCCTGATTACCTGGCGCGCGAAGGCACGCCGCAAACGCCGAAGGATCTGGCACACCATAAGTGCCTGAGCTACGGCTATCTGCAGAGCGGCGTGAGTTTGCAGCTGTGCAATGGCAAGGAAACCCAGCGAGTGACGGTGAGCGGGCCGTTGCACGCCAATAACGGTGACATCCTGGCGCAGGCTGCGGTGGCGGGAATGGGCATCGCATTGCTGCCCAATTTCATCATCGAGCGCGCGGTGGCGGATGGACGCCTGGTGCCGGTGCTGTGCGAGTGGGAAGCGCCGGCGATTACGGTCAATGCGGTGTATCCCTCAGCTCGACGAGTGCCGATGAAGACGCGGGCATTTATCGATTTTCTGGTGGCTGAGTTGTCGGTTGAATCCGGGGCGTTTTAAGAGAAAAACATGGCCTGAATGCTCAGTCCATCCGTAGGAGCCGGCTTGCTGGCGAAGGCAATCTGTCAGATCCATCGAAGAGGACTGACCCACCGCATTCGCCAGCAAGCCGGCTCCCACACACCATGACCCGCCATAACTTCTGCAAACGACACGGGCACTGTGTAGGAGCGCGCTTGCCCGCGAAACGGTCGTACATTCGCCAGATCTCTATCGTTGGTACGCACGTCATCGCGAGCAAGCGCGTTCCTACAATTACGGCGGTGTCAGGTCCTTCACACCACACTCCCCACCGGGAATTTCCCCGCCAGACCATCCGCCAGACTCGCCAACACCATCTCACCCATTCGCGTTCGGGTTTGCACAGTGGCGCTGGCGCGGTGGGGTTGCAGGACTACCGTTTCCAGAGCGAACAAGGCATCCGGCACATGGGGTTCGTCAGCAAACACATCCAGCCCCGCGCCTGCAATTGATCCCGCTTCCAGCGCTGCAACAAGGTCCGGCTCATTGACCAGACTGCCGCGCGCCACGTTGATCAAAAACCCCTGCGCGCCCAGCGCTTCCAGCACCCTGGCGTTGATGATGCCTTTGGCTTTGTCGGCGGCTGCAGCGATGATCAGCGCGTCACTCTGCACCGCCAATTCGACCAGATCGCTGACGAAGGTGTAAGGCACGTCGCCCATGGCGTTGAGGTCGGTGTAGCTGATCGGGCAACCGAACGCCGCGGCGCGTGTGGCAACGGCCCGCCCTACCCGGCCCATGCCGACGATGCCGATGCGCATGCCGCTGAATTGACGCGCCAGTGGCAGCGGCACCAGCGGCGTTGCGGTCTTGGCCCAGGCGCCGGAGCGCACATAGCGGTCGCCCGTGCACAGCCCGCGACAGGCCGAAATCAGCAGGCCGATGGCGAGGTCGGCGACGTCTTCGGTCAGCGCGCCGATGGTGGCCGAGACACGAATGCCACGGTCCCGCGCGTAGGCCAGATCAATCGCATCGGTGCCGACGCCGTTGACCGCGATGACTTCCACCTTCGGTAACTGTTCCATTACTTCGCGGGTGATGCCGGTATGGCCGCCGGTGACTACGCCGCGGATGTTGGCGCCGTGCTCGCGTAAATAGGCAGCCTTGTCAGCCTGCTGGAAGTACGGGCGAACGGTGTAAAGCTCGTTCAGACGCGCGTTGATTTCAGGGATCAGGATCGGGCTCAACTGGAGGATTTCAGGTTTCATCGGTATCTCGCTCATCTCGATTTCGGACGGATCAACCACGGCCCACGAAAGGCATGTTGGTGGCCATGACGGTCATGTTCAGTACGTTGGCGGACAGCGGCAGCGCGGCGATGTAACGCACCGCGTCGGCAATGTGCTTGACGTCGATCATCGGCTCGACGGCGGTCGAACCATTGGCCTGACGCACGCCCTTGGTCATGCGCACCGACAGCTCGGTCAGCGCGTTGCCGATGTCGATCTGGCTGCAGGCGATGTTGAATTCCCGACCGTCCAGCGCCAGGCTTTTGGTCAGCCCCAGCACGGCGTGCTTGCTGGCGGTGTAGGGCCCGGTGAACGGCCGTGGCACATGGGCGGAGATCGAACCGTTGTTAATGATCCGGCCACCCTGCGGCGACTGCTTGCGCATCAGGCCAAACGCGCCCCGGCTGCACAGGAAAACGCCCGTCACGTTGGTGTCGATCACGCTCAGCCACTTCTCAATGGGCAACTCGTCCATCGGCACAGCGGGGGCGTTGACACCGGCGTTGTTGAACACCAGATCGAGGCGGCCATACGCCTCCTCGATGGTCGCGAACAGCTGGTCGACGCTGGCCGGATCGCGCACGTCGCACGACACCGCCAACGCTTCCCTGCCCTGCTCGCGCGCTTGCGCGACCACCTCTTCGAGGGGCTCCAGACGACGCCCGGTGACCACCACTTTGTAGCCATCTTCAAGCAGGCCGAACGCGACGGAGCGGCCGATGCCACTGCCAGCACCGGTGACCAGGGCAATTTTCGAAACGGATTGATCAGTCATTATTGTTCTCCTTGTTGCTCATCAAAATGCTGCGGTTCTGGATGAATCGCTCAGCGGCGCTCACCCACTCTCACTTCAAATTCGCCGATACCGTCGATGCCGCCATTGATCACGTCACCCGCTTCGAGCGCAGCAACACCGGGCGGCGTGCCGGTCATGATCAGGTCACCGGCGCGCAACGTAACGGAATGGGAAAGCTGGCTGATGACTTCGCTCACCGACCAGATCTGCTCGTCGAGATCGGAACGCTGACGCTCGACGCCATTGACACTCAGCCAGATGGCGCTTTGTCGCGGGTGCCCATCGCGGCCTGCCGGGCGAATGGGCGTGATCGGCGCGGAGCCGTCGAACGCCTTGGCCGGCTCCCACGGATTGCCCACCGCCTTGGCGGCCATTTGCAGATCACGACGGGTCAGGTCGAGCCCGGCGGCGTAGCCCCAGACGTGGTCCAGCGCCTGCTCGGCGTCGATCTCATAGCCGTCCTTACCAATGGCGACGACCAGCTCGATCTCGTGGCAGAACTGTTCAGTCTGGGTCGGAAACGCGACCTCGCCCACTGCATCCACCACCGACGTCGCCGGCTTCATGAAGAACGCCGGGACCTCGCGCTCGTCACTTGCGACATCGCCCCACTGGTAGTTCCGGCCCAGGCAAAACACCCGGCCAATGGGGAATCGCGCATCAGTGCCATGCACCGGCAAACTGCTGACGCGGGGCGGTTCGAATACAAAGTTGCTCATGGAATTCCTTATCGCCGAAAGACGCTCAATTCAGTCAGATGCATTTCAGCCTACGGGATCAAACCGTGGGAAAGTTGGATAAAACCGTGTTTGCGCTGGACTAAAAAACTCAATATCGCCGGGATTAAAAAAGGCGTATTTGCATACGCCTCTGCCCAGTACGGCATAAGTTCACACACACATTCTTGAGCGGTTAGCTGGCCTTGAGCTCTATTCGATAAATGCGGCCGAGCAGCAGTGAGTAAGACAGTGTGCCGATGCACGCGACCCCGCCGATGAACCAGAACGCCCATGCGAAGTTGCCGGTGACGTGGAGGATCTGCCCGATGACAATCGGGGTGACAATGCCGCCGATATTGGCCGCCAGACTGGTGATGCCCCCGGTCAGGCCGATCAGTTCCTTGGGTGCGATTTCCGACACGGCCGCCCAGGAGGATGACGCGATGCCTTGTGCGAAAAAGGCGATTGTGAGAAGTGCGATGCAGACTTCATTGGAGTCGGTGAAGTTGACAAGCATGATCGACATGCCGAGCGCCGAACCCACCACCAGCGGCAGCTTGCGGGAGAAAGACAGCGAGTAGCCGCGACGGATCATCCAGTCGGCGATAAACCCCGCCAGCAGCACGCCGACCGTGGCGCCAATGAACGGCAGTACCGCGAAGATGCCGACCTTGACCATGGTCAGATGCCGTTCTTCAATCAGGTAGGTCGGGAACCACGTCAGGAAAAAGTACAGCGCCGACGTGCTCGCAAACTTGCCCAGGCAGATGGCCCACACCTGACGGTATTTCAGCAGCTCGGCAATTTGCGCCCACTTGAATTTGTTTCGTTCCTGACTGCTTTTGACCAGGCCGCCGCCGTCTTCGATGTAGGCCAGCTCTTCCTTGCTGACCTTCTTGCAGTTCATCGGGTCGCGGTACAGGTGGAGCCAGGCAATTCCGAAGACGATGCCGACAATGCCGGTGCTATAAAACACGTGGCGCCAGTCATAGGTCGTGGCGAGCCACAGCAACAAACCGGTGAACAGTGCCGTGCCCAGATACTGCCCGCACACGTAGATGCTGCTGGCCGTGCCCCGCTCCCGCGCCGGGAACCAGACCGTAACCGCGCGGCTGTTGGCCGGAAACGCCGGCGCTTCCATCGCGCCGATTGCCAGACGCAACCCGAACAACGAAGCGAAGCCGCCGACCATGCCCTGGCACACGGTGACCGCCGACCATGAGATCAGTGAGGCGCCATAGGTGAACCGTGAACCGAATCGATCGGCGATGAAGCCGGCGGGCACCAGGGCGAAGGCGTAGGTCCAGGCGAAAGCGGAGAAGATCAGGCCCATCTCGACTTTATCCAGACCGAGGTCTTTGGCCATGAAGGGCGCCGCGATGGAGATGTTGACGCGGTCGACGTAGTTGATGATGGTGGCGATCAACAACAGCGACAGCATGAACCAGCGACGGTGGGTCATAGGTCGGGCGGGAGCGGCAGTGACTGGAGCGGCCACGACAGCATCCATCGCCTGAATATCAGGGTTGCTCGACATGAGAATTCCTCATTGTTTTTATTGGTATCGAGTGATGACGTGCACCCCCAAGTTATCGTACGACCGGTTTTAAACAAGACGACGCTTAGAACGTTTTCGGATTTCAAAAGGCGCCCGTAATGAATTGTCCAAAAAACGGTGCGCGTGCTAAAACAGCAATCATCAAGCGAATGCATGCGCAAATGCCTGCGCTAGAGCGGTCTTTAGAAGGCGAGCGGTAATAGCATTCTTGGACAATTCGACTCGCCATCTCCCGGATGAAAGTTTTGGATTTAGTCATACGACGACCGACAATAAGAAATACAAGACGAGGAGCACTCGATGGATTCCGTCAATCGCGTACCCACCTACGGAATGCAACAGCGCAGTGAGCGGACGGATTTTTACATTCGCGGCAAGACCGAGGGCAAGGCGGAAACCGCACCCCATCGGCACGAGTATTTTCAGATCCAGATCAACCTCGGCGGCGATACCGTGCAGCACATTGGCGGCGTGGTGCGGCCCTTCCCGCGCAACACGCTGGCGTTCATCCTGCCGCACAAACTGCATTTGATCCCGCATCCGCCGGAAGGCAATTTCCTGCTGATCAACTTTGCCCAAACCTTCTTGCTGCCGCAGCTGCAATGCGACCCGCTGGACCTTGAAGACGTGGCCATCGCCCTCGCCCCGGAGCTGTCGCCGTTCCGTTTTCAGGAGCATCTGGATTTCACGCTGAACGCGGCAAACTTCTCCGAGATCGAGCATTTGCTGGGGCGCATGCGCGAGCTGGACGCGAACCGGCAGTTCGGTACGCGGGAAGTTCTCAAGGGGTGTCTGCTGCAACTGATCGGTACGGTCTGCCAGTTGTACGCCGACCCGATCAAGCTGCTGGCCGATGACAACGCCGCAGAGCGCAGCCGCCGCGACGCACTGGCGCGGATGTCGGAGTACGTGCGCAAGAATCTCGACGACCCGGACCTGAGTCTGAAAAAAGCCGCCTCGGCCGCGTTTCTGTCGCCCAACTACCTGACCCACTGGCTGCGCAAGGAAGTCGGCAAGACCTTCAGCGAGCTGGTGCTGGAGCGGCGCATGCACTTGGCGCGCACGCTGCTGCTCAACGGCAGCAAACCGGTGGGGGAAGTGGCGCGGTTGTGTGGGTTTGCCGACGAGGCCTACTTCTCGCGGCGCTTCCGCCACGCCCACGGCATGCCGCCGGGGCAGTTCAGGAAACAGCGGGATTTGTAGCACGCCGCACTCTGCGCCTGTAGCAGCCCGGATTTACCTGGAAGACAATCGGTGCCGCCCCACCGCAATCGCGGGCAAGCGCGCTCCTACACTCGACGTGCGACGGCACGGGCTCTGTGTTGTACATCAAACGGTAGGAGCCGGCTTGCTGGCGAAGGCATTGGGTCAGGCACCACCAATGAAGAGCGCAGACCGCATTTGTCATCGAGCGGCACAACTGACTTGCGGTGGCGAGGGCTCTGCGCTGCATCAAACGTAGGAGCCGGCTTGCTGGCGAAGGCATGGGGTCAGATGACGCAGCAGTGAGGGATAAATCGCGTTCGCCAGCAAGCCGGCTCCAAGATGGATTAAGCTTGGCCCCATGGATGACTCCGATTATCTGCGTCTTTTGACGAGCCAGGCCGAGCAAGCCAATGCGTTTCTGTCCAATGCGCGCAAGTGGGAGCGCGAACGTTGGGTGTGCGAACGGTTGCTGCAGGGCCTGAACATTCCCCATCGCACCGACGACTTCCTGCCTGCCGGGCAAGAGCCGCCGGACGTACTGTTTCGCGATGCGTGTTTTGAGGTGTTCTTTGTTCTGGATGAAGGCCGTCGGCTCAACGATGAGTGGCGCGAAGAACTGCAACGTCGGCGCAGCGCGTTTTCCCTCAGTCAGCTGGTGCGGCGAGAAGCCAAACCCAAACGCATTCCTGCTGCCGAATTGCTCCGCCGCCTGGCACCTACGCTGCGCAAAAAGGCTCACAACTACAAAGAACGCGGGCTGGATTTGGGCGAGCTGGACATCATTGCCTTCGCCAGCCTCAAGCGCGAGGTGCTGGACCTGAACAGCCACTTTCCGCCGCCCACCGAGTATTTGCGTCAAGGATGGCGATCACTCTCGCTGGTCGGGCCGACCTTCGCCCGGGTATTGTTCGCCCATCCGGATGCCCCGGATTTCCTGCGGACCAATCTGGGCCGCAGCGTGGTGTTTGATGTGGGAATCAGTCTATGAGTCCGTTGCAGGAATTGATCGCCGATGTGCCCCAGCGCGGACGTGTGCGCTGGATCGGCGTGCGCCCGGAATCCCGTGGCGAGATGGTTGAACTTGACGCGGTGGAAGCCCGCCGCGAAGCAGGCCTGACTGGCGATCACGCCCGCCCGGGGCCGCGCAACGCCCGACAGGTGACGCTGATCCAGTGGGAGCATTTCGCCGTGGTCAGCTCACTGATGGGGCGGGCCGAGGACAACCCGGTGTTGCCACAGGATCTGCGGCGCAACATCGTGATCAGCGGCATCAACCTGTTCAGCCTGAAGAATCGACGCTTTCGCATCGGCCAGGCGATCTTCGAAACCACCGGCTGGTGCCAACCCTGCGCGCGCCTTGAGCAACGTCTCGGCCACGGTATTTTTCAGGCCGTTCGCGGCCATGGCGGAATCACCGCGCGAGTGTTACAAAGCGGCATCGTGCGTCTGGATGATGTTTTGTGTATCGAGCCGATCGAACCGAGCGTCCAGGACTTTAACGCAGCCAACAGCGCCGTTTCCTGATCCGGGTCAATATGTTAATGAGCCTCAAATGATCAGCCGCCTGAAACCTGCCGACACAGCGCGTGTCGAAGAGTACCGTCAAGCACCCCGCCCAAGTCGAGCGCCGGCCTTTTTGGCTCTGGCTGCTCCTTGTGGTGGTGCTCTGACCGGGCCCTTTGAGCCGGTTACCGAACGATCTGACGCTATGAGCTGCCTTGCGCTCGCGCGGATCGCGCTGACACAGAATTCCCTAAGCCTTATGAGATATCCCCATGACCCATCGTATTGTGATTGTCGGCGGAGGCGCTGGCGGTCTGGAGCTGGCTACCCGTCTGGGTAAAACCCTGGGCAAGAAAGGCACCGCCAGCGTCACGCTGGTCGACGCCAATCTGACCCACATCTGGAAACCGCTGCTGCACGAAGTGGCCGCCGGCTCGCTCAACTCTTATGAGGATGAGCTGAACTACGTGGCGCAAGCCAAGTGGAACCACTTCCAGTTCCAGATGGGCCGCATGACCGGGCTGGACCGCGAGAACAAGCAGATCCACCTGGCCGAGACCCTCGACGAAAACGGCAATGAGCTGGTCCCGGCGCGCAGTCTGGACTACGACTCGCTGGTGATTGCCGTTGGCAGTACGACCAATGATTTCGGCACCAAAGGCGCGGCCGAGCACTGCCTGTTCCTCGACACGCGCAAGCAGGCCGAGCGCTTCCATCAGCAATTGCTCAATCGCTACCTGCGCGCCCACGCCAGCCAGAATGACGCGGCTGAAGAAATCAACGTCGCCATCGTCGGTGCCGGTGCCACGGGTGTCGAGCTGGCAGCAGAACTGCACAACGCCGCGCACGAATTGGCGGCTTACGGACTGGGCCAGATCAAGCCGGAAAACTTGCGCATCACGGTGATCGAGGCCGGGCCGCGCGTCCTGCCGGCACTGCCGGAACGTATTGGCGGCCCGGTGCACAAGACGCTGGAAAAACTGGGCGTGACGGTGCTGACCAATTCGGCGGTCAGCGAGGTAACGGCTGACAGCCTGGTGACGGCGACCGGTCAGGTGATTCCTGCAACGCTGAAGGTCTGGGCGGCGGGCATCCGCGCTCCGGCGTTTCTGGAGGGCATCGCCGGGCTTGAGAGCAATCGCATCAACCAGCTACAGGTGCGTCCGACGCTGCAGACCACCCGCGACGACAATATCTTCGCCTTCGGTGACTGCGCGGCCTGCCCGCAAAAAGGCACTGACCGTAATGTCCCGCCCCGCGCCCAAGCGGCGCATCAGCAGGCGTCGCTGCTGGTGAAATCGCTGAAGCTGCGCATCGAGGGTGGCACGCTGCCGGAGTATCGCTATCAGGATTACGGCTCGCTGATTTCGCTGTCGAAGTTCTCGGCGGTCGGCAATCTGATGGGCAACCTGACCGGCAGCGTCATGCTCGAAGGCTGGCTGGCGCGGATGTTCTACGTCTCGCTGTACCGCATGCACCAGATGGCGCTGTACGGGATGTTCCGCACGTTGATGCTCATGCTGGGCAGCCGAATCGGTCGCGGAACCGAGCCACGGATGAAGCTGCACTAAGGCGGAGTCCTGCAGGTCCGCCGCGAATAGTGCGGCGGATCTGGCTTGAAGATCCACCCTCTCAGGCATACCTCGCCCCGCTTCTGCCGAAGGCGTAGGAGCGCGCTTGCCCGCGAAAGCGTGGGTACATCCGACGCCTCTTTATCGGTTGTCAGTAAGTCTTCGCGGGCAAGCGCGCTCCTACACTGGTCTGTGCCAGGCGCTGGACGTCCGGCGGATGCGAGTCACGGTCCTAGGGCCTCCGGCCAGAATCACCGCCCCACCCTTTCACGCATACACCGGCCCGCTTCTGCTGCAGGCGTAGGAGCGCGCTTGCCCGCGAAAGCGTGGGTACATCCGACGCCTCTTTATCGGTTGTCAGTAAGTCTTCGCGGGCAAGCGCGCTCCTACACTGGTCTGTGCCAGGCGCTGGACGTCCGGCGGATGCGAGTCACGGTCCTACGGCCTCAGGCCAGAATCATCGCCCCCTTTCACGCATACACCGGCCCGCCTCTGCCGCAGGCGCAGGAGCGCGCTTGCCCGCGAAAGCGTGGGTACATCCGACGCCTCTTTATCGATTGTCCGTAAGTCTTCGCGGGCAAGCGCGCTCCTACAATGATCTGTGCCAGGCGCTGGACGTCCGGCGGATGCGAGTCACGGTCCTACGGCCTCAGGCCAGAATCAACGCCCCTCTCACGCATATGCCGCCCTGCTTCTGCCGCAGGCGTAGGAGCGCGCTTGCCCGCGAAAGCGTGGGTACATCCGACGCGTCTCTATCGGTTGTCCGTAAGTCTTCGCGGGCAAGCGCACGCCTACAATAATCTGTGCCAGGCGCTGGACGTCCGGCAGATGCGAGTCACGGTCCTACGGCCTCAGGCCAGAATCATCGCCCCCTTTCACGCATACCCCGGCCCGCTTCTGCCGCAGGCATAGGAGCGCGCTTGCCCGCGAAAGCGTGGGTACATCCGACGCGTCTCTATCGGTTGTCCGTAAGTCTTCGCGGGCAAGCGCGCTCCTACAATGATCTGTGCCAGGCGCTGGACGTCCGGCGGATGCGATTCACGGTCCTACGGCCCCAGGCCAGAATCAACGCCCCCTTTCACGCATACACCGGCCCGCTTCTGCCGCAGGCGTAGGAGCGCGCTTGCCCGCGAAAGCGTGGGTACATCCGACGCGTCTCTATCGGTTGTCCGTAAGTCTTCGCAGGCAAGCGCGCGCCTGCAACGATGGTGTTGCTGCGGGATGTGGGTCTGGTTTTAAGGCGTAGGCGCTGCGCTTGAGTTACCGCGCCGAGCGACAGCGCGCTATGGCATCACCTGCCCTTTGCCCAGATGCTTGGCCTTGTACATCCAGCGGTCGGCTTCGCGCATGAGTTCGTCAGGCGCTTTGCCTGAACCGGGTTCATACATGGAAAAGCCGATGCTGGCGTTGCTGCGAATGACATCCCCTTTGATCGTCAGGGGCTGTGCAATCGCGGCGAGGAGTTTGTGCGCTACTTCTCGCGCTTCATCCACGCCGGGCGTGATGCCTTCCAGAATCACGATGAACTCGTCGCCGGCCAGCCGAACCAGACTGTCAGTCCTGCGGATGCAGCTCTGCAAGCGTGTGGAAATAGCGCGCAGCAGATCATCACCGGCATCGTGCCCATAACTGTCGTTGATGACTTTGAATCCATCCAGATCGATGAACATCAGCGCCAGCTGGAGTTTTGAGCGATCAGCCCGGGCCTGAGCGATGGGCAGCAGCGAGTCCAGCGCGCGGCGATTGTGCAGGCCGGTCAGGGAATCATGCCGTGCTTCCTGCTCGAGCTCCTTGCGCGCCTGAATGTTCTGGATGATCGAAATGAAATATTCCAGCTCTCCTGCTTCGGACAGCTTCTTGGTGACGCTCAGGTTGACCCATACCGCGCTGCCATTTTTGCGCAGGTAACGCTTTTCCATCTGGTAGCTGTCGATTTGACCGACACTCAGCTGATGCAGCATTTCCAGATCACTGTCCAGATCGTCGGGATGAGTGATGTCCTGAAACGTCAGGTGCTTGAGCTCATCGGGCGCGTAGCCAAGCACGTCGCACAGCGCGGCGTTGACGCTGATCCAGCCACCGTCCGGCGCGACCAGCGCAATGCCCACCGAGGCCAGCTCGAACATCGAGCGATAGCCTGCCTCGCTGGCCTGGAACATCGCTTCGGAGCGATTCTTCTGAATCCGCGCCAACATCAGGTTTTCCCGCAGCTGCATTTCACGGCTGACTATTTCGGCCAAATCGTGAAGGATGCCCAACTCGTCCGGGCTGAGGATTCTGGGCCGCGCGTCAATGGCGCAAAGCGTACCCACGGCAAAGCCCTGCCTGGTGCGTATGGGTACGCCAGCATAAAAGCGGACATGGGGATCACCAGTGACGAGCTGGTTGTCGCAGAACCGAGTGTCTTCGATGGCGTCGGGCACCACAAGCTCGGTGGCTTCAAGGATGGCGTGCGCACAGAACGCTACCTCCCGCGGCAGCTCTACCGCTTCAAGCCCCACTCGGGACTTGAACCATTGGCGGTCCTGATCCACCAGCGATATCAGGGCGATCGGCACGTTCAGCACTTGTGCCACCAGACGGGTGATCCGGTCCAGCGCGACCTCGGGGGGCGTGTCGAGTACTTCGAGAAGGTGCAGCGCTTCAAGTCGCTGTTGCTCGAGTGAAGGCGTTGGCGACTTCATATAACGGCCGATCCTGAAAAGACTGCCTGAAGTCTATACCGGGCCTTGTGAATCCGCACCGGAGCGCCGTGTAAATAAACGGCCTGGCCGTTGCGATTGATCAACCAGCCGATGAAGAAAATCTGTCACGCCCTGTCATAAAAACGTGCTGTTTGCTGTGATCCCATCAACGCATCTCACCCCGATGTCGCTCGATTACAGGAAGTCATCCATGTTGCAGCTCTCCCGAATGATGCTGGCCGCAGGCCTTGGCATCGTGCTCAATCTATCCATGGCCGCCACGGCAGGCGCAGCGTCCGAGGTCACCGGCGCGGGCTCCACGTTCATTTATCCGGTGCTGTACAAATGGGCCACCGACTACAACCAGAAGACCCGGATCAAGGTTAATTATCAGTACATCGGCTCTGGCGCGGGCATCGCAATGATCAAGGAAGGCGCCGTGGATTTCGGCGCGACTGACCGGCCGATGAGTTCAGCAGACCTTCAAGCTCTAGGCCTGCAGCAGTTTCCTTCAGTGATCGGCGGCATCGTCCCGGTCATCAACGTCGCTTCGGTCCAAACGGGCACCCTGAAATTCACAGGCCCGGTGCTGGCCGACATCTACCTGGGCAAAATCAGCAAATGGAATGACCCGGCCCTTGCTGCCCTCAACCCGGGCGCGAAATTGCCTGATGCGAAAATCAGCGTGGTGTACCGCTCGGATGATTCCGGCACCACGTTCAACTGGGTCAGTTATCTGGCGAAGGTCAGCCCGCAATGGAAGAGCCAGGTCGGCGCAGGCGCATCGGTCCACTGGCCGGTGGGCATGGGCAGCAAAGGCAGCGAGGGCGTGGCGACGTACGTCAAGCAGGTGCCGAACTCGATCGGCTACGTCGAGTACGCCTACGTCAAACAGCAGAAGTTGAATTATGGGCTGTTGCAGAATGCTGCCGGCACGTTCGTGACGCCGAGTACTGAAAGCTTTCAGGCGGCAGCCGCCACGGCAGACTGGAAAAACGCGAAGGATTTTGATCTGTCGATGCTTGATGCACCGGGGGAAAACGCCTACCCGATAACCGCCGCAACGTTCATCGTGATGTATAAGCAGCCAAAGGACGCTGATCGTCAGAAGACCGTTCAGGATTTCTTTCGCTGGACGCTGGAGAGCGGGCAGGAACACGCACGCTCCCTGGACTTCGCACCGATCCCGGATGACCTGAAGAATCAGATCGAGGCGTACTGGGCGACCACACCCAAGGCTCAATAAATGTCAGAAACGAAAAAAGCGCCCCGAAGGACGCTTTTTTGTAGCTTCAGCGCGAGTGGCGCTTAAGCGGTATTTTCTGCCCAGATACAACCAAGGCGAAAATGGTCGGGGTAAGGGGATTCGAACTCCTGACATCCTGCTCCCAAAGCAGGCGCGCTACCGGACTGCGCTATACCCCGGTGAAACATGAAAACACCCTGAGGCGTTTCCAGAGCGGGTGACGCGAATGGCGTCACTCCCTAAGATCCAACCCGATGAAGCCAGGTCAAAAATGGTGGGTCGTGTGGGATTCGAACCTACGACCAATTGGTTAAAAGCCAACTGCTCTACCAACTGAGCTAACGACCCAAATAATGGTCGGGGTAAGGGGATTCGAACTCCTGACATCCTGCTCCCAAAGCAGGCGCGCTACCGGACTGCGCTATACCCCGACGGTACTACCTCTTGAAATTGGCTCCGTGACCAGGACTCGAACCTGGGACCCAATGATTAACAGTCATTTGCTCTACCGACTGAGCTATCACGGAACGATCTTTTCAAATCTATCAATTTCAGATGCAGCGTTTGACGCGCTTCAACACAACAAATTCAGTAGATCTCCACCAAACGAATCTGGCGTTTACCTCACTGAACCTACCGCATTTTCAGCCTCTTCGACCTGTTCGCATCGCTGCGTTCACGTCTCTGAGGCGCGCTATTCTACATTTCCAGAAACACCTGTCAACCCTCTAAATTGCTTTCAAGACAATGATTTGCGAATTTTTTGCGGATCGCCCTCAAGCCCCCGAAATTTCTGCGGTTCGGGCAATAAATCAACGCGCATAAAAAAGGGCTCTCGCCAGGAGAGCCCTTCTGCACCTCTATCTTCTATAGAAGCGCGGATCAGCCGAAGACGATCTCGTCGTCCTGCACCGTACCTCTGATGCTGGTGCCAGGCATGAAGCCACCCGACAGAATCAACTGAGCCAGCGGGTTTTCGATCCAGCGCTGGATGGCTCGCTTGAGCGGCCGTGCGCCATACACCGGGTCGTAGCCGACGGCGATCAGCTTGTCCATGGCCTCGCTCGACAGCTCCAGACCCAAATCGCGCTCCGCCAGACGCTGGCGCAGGCGGCCCAGCTGGATCTCGGTGATGCCTGCGATCTGGTCGCGGGCCAGCGGTTCGAAGATTACCACCTCGTCCACCCGGTTAATGAACTCCGGACGGAAGTGCGTGGTGAGCGCGTCCATGACCGCCGCGCGCTGCCCTTCCCGATCGCCCACCAGCTCCTGGATGCGAGCCGAGCCCAGGTTGGAGGTCATGACGATCACGGTATTACGGAAATCAACCGTACGCCCGTGACTGTCGGTCAGACGCCCGTCCTCGAGTACTTGCAGCAGGACGTTGAACACGTCCGGGTGCGCTTTCTCGACTTCGTCCAGCAGAATGACCGAGTAAGGCTTGCGGCGGACCGCTTCGGTCAGATAACCACCCTCTTCGTAACCGACATAGCCGGGCGGCGCGCCGATCAGTCGAGCCACGGAATGTTTCTCCATGAACTCGGACATATCGATCCGCACCATGGCCTCTTCGGTGTCGAACAGGAACTCCGCCAGCGCCTTGCACAGCTCGGTCTTACCGACACCGGTTGGGCCGAGGAACATGAACGACCCGCTCGGACGGTTGGGGTCCGATAGCCCGGCACGCGACCGGCGCACCGCGTTGGCCACCGCGACGACCGCTTCGTTCTGTCCGATAACGCGCTGGTGCAGCAACTCTTCCATTTTCAGCAGCTTGTCACGCTCGCCTTCGAGCATCTTCGACACCGGAATGCCTGTCCACTTGGACACGACTTCGGCAATCTCTTCCTCGGTCACCTTGCTGCGCAGCAACTGGTTTTCCGGCTTGCCGTGCTGGTCGACCATCTGCAGGCTGCGTTCCAGATCGGGGATGACCCCGTACTGCAATTCAGCCATGCGGTTGAGGTCGCCCTTACGCCGCGCCGCTTCAAGCTCTTGACGGGACTGCTCAATCTTCTGCTGGATCTGCGCAGAGCCGGTCACTTCCGCCTTTTCGGATGTCCAGATTTCTTCGAGATCGGCATATTCCCGCTCAAGACGCTGAATCTCTTCCTGCAGTTTTTCCAGGCGCTTGATCGCGGCCTCATCGTCTTCTTTCTTCAACGCCTGCGCTTCTACCTTGAGCTGGATCAGGCGACGCTCAAGACGGTCGAGGACTTCCGGCTTGGAGTCGATCTCCATACGGATGCGGCTGGCCGCTTCGTCGATCAGGTCGATCGCTTTATCCGGCAGCTGCCGATCGGTGATGTACCGATGACTGAGCTTGGCTGCCGCGATGATCGCACCGTCGGTGATCGCCACCTTGTGGTGAACCTCGTAGCGTTCTTTCAAACCGCGCAGGATGGCAATGGTGTCTTCTTCGCTCGGCTCATCCACCAGCACTTTCTGGAAGCGACGTTCGAGAGCGGCGTCCTTCTCGATGTATTGGCGGTACTCGTTGAGCGTCGTGGCGCCCACGCAATGCAGCTCACCACGGGCCAATGCCGGCTTCAGCATGTTGCCGGCATCCATCGAGCCTTCTGCCTTCCCGGCGCCGACCATGGTGTGCAGCTCGTCGATGAACAGGATGATCTGCCCTTCCTGCTTCGACAGCTCATTGAGCAGGCCTTTGAGGCGCTCTTCGAACTCGCCACGGAACTTGGCACCCGCGATCAGCGCACCCATGTCCAGCGACAGCAGACGCTTGCCGCGCAGGCCGTCCGGCACTTCGCCGTTGATGATGCGCTGGGCGAGGCCTTCGGCGATGGCGGTTTTACCCACGCCAGGCTCACCGATCAACACCGGGTTGTTCTTGGTCCGACGCTGGAGCACCTGGATGGTCCGACGGATCTCGTCGTCGCGGCCTATCACCGGGTCGAGCTTGCCTTCCTCAGCGCGCTTGGTCAGGTCAACGGTGTACTTGTCCAGCGCCTGACGGGATTCTTCCGCGTTCGGGTCGTTGACGGCATCACCGCCACGCAGGTTGCTGATGGCGTTTTCCAGGGCTTTCTTGCTGACGCCCTGGCCCAGCAGCAGCTTGCCGAGTTTGCTGTTCTCGTCCATGGCGGCGAGCAACACCAACTCGCTGGAGATGAACTGATCGCCTTTTTGCTGAGCCAGGCGATCGGCCTGATTCAGCAGGCGCGCCAGATCCTGCGACATGTTCACGTCGCCAGTCGGATTCTGGATCTTCGGCAACTGATCGAGTTCTTTGGTCAGCGCGGTGCGCAGGCTGTTGATGTCGAAGCCCACTTGCAGCAGCAAAGGCTTGATCGAGCCGCCCTGCTGCTCAAGCAGGGCCTGCATCAAGTGCGCAGGCTCAATGGCCGGATGGTCCAGGCCCACCGCCAGTGATTGAGAATCCGAAAGAGCGAGTTGTAATTTGCTGGTTAAACGGTCAATACGCATGATTTACCTTCCTATAAGGGCAGGCCGGAGTAATGAACACACCTAATAAAGAAAACCTGCCAGATGGTCCTTTACATGCGGTCGATTAGGCAGGATTCAAGCGCTAACGGGTTGACATGGATCAACATTAGCGTGAAGGAAGGGTTTCGGGAGGAATGAGTGCAGAAGCGCGGCTAAGACTACCGGGCGTCGATCCAGACAAGCGAAGCGAACCGTCCGGTACGTGCGCCGCGGCGATACGAGAAGAATCGCTCATCGTTGTAGGTCGAAAAACCTCCGCCGTAGACAGCCGTGACACCGTGGGCGGCGAGACGCAGACGCGCCAACTGATAGATGTCGGCCATGAACTTGCCGGGGTTGGCGCTTGGCACGAATGCATCGGCCGCCTCGGGATGCGTAGCCATAAAGGTATCGCGCACTTCAGGGCCCACTTCGAACGCCTGCGGCCCGATGGCAGGGCCGAGCCAGACAAGGATGTCGGAGGGCGCATCGGCAAAGCTGTGCACCGTCGCCTCAAGCACACCCGCCGCGAGACCTCGCCAGCCCGCGTGGGCAGCGGCGACCTGAGTGCCTGCTTTATTGCAGAAAAGTGCCGGCAAACAATCGGCCGTCATGATGGTGCAGGCCACGCCCGGGGTTTTGCTCCAGCTGGCATCAGCCTCAAGCACTGCTGCCGGCGCGGCCTCAATGACCTCAACACCGTGAACCTGCTTCAACCATGCAGGCTGGATATCCAGGCGCGAGGTCAGTGCCGACCGGTTATGGGCGACGGCTGCCGGATCGTCGTCAACGTGATCACCCAGATTGAAGCTGTCGAATGGCGCCACACTGACACCGCCCGAACGTGTCGTGACGCACGCGTTGATACCCACTGGCGCAGGCCAGTCGGGAATCAGCCAGTCCGCCACGCGTTCAGTCATCCGATGAACGCTTCGCGGTCTTGCTTGAGGAGGGTCAGCAACCAGACAAAGTCGTCCGGCAGCGGCGATTCCCAACTCATGCGCTTACCGGTCGTCGGATGATCCAGTTCAAGGAAACGCGCGTGCAGCGCCTGACGCGGGAAATGTTTCAGCGATTCGACCATGGTGACACTGGCCGCAGGCGGGATCCGGAAACGACCGCCGTAGGCAGGGTCGCCGACCAGCGGGAAGTTGATGTGGGCCATGTGCACACGGATCTGGTGGGTACGCCCGGTTTCCAGCTTGACCCGCACGTGGGTATGCGAACGGAAACGCTCCAGAACCCGGTAATGGCTGACCGCAGGCTTGCCGCCTTCCATGACCGCCATGCGCTGACGCTGCTGACCATGACGACCGATCGGTGCGTTGATCTTGCCACCTGAGGTCACCACGCCGATGACGATGCACTCATAGATGCGGCTGACGCTGCGATTCTGCAACTGGGTGACCAGCTGCGTCTGCGCCTGAATGGTCTTGGCGACTACCATCAGGCCGGTGGTGTCCTTGTCCAGGCGGTGCACGATGCCGGCACGCGGGACATTGATGATGTCCGGCACGTGGTGCAGCAAGGCGTTGAGCAGGGTGCCGTCGGCGTGACCCGCTGCGGGATGCACAACCAGACCGGACGGCTTGTTGATCACCAGGATCTGGTCGTCTTCGTAGACGATATCGAGCTCGATGTCCTGCGCGATCCACTCGCCCTGGGCTTCCTGCTCGGCTTTGAGGAGCAGAACGGCGCCGCCATGCACGATGTCACGCGGGCGCAAAGCGCCTCCGTCCACAGTCAGGCGGCCGTCTTTAATCCAGGCGGAAAGGCGCGAGCGCGAGTGCTCTGCGAATAGTTGGGCGGCGACTTGGTCGAGGCGTTGACCGCCCAATTCGGACGGCACCTCTGCGCGGAGTTCTATGATCTCAGACATGCTCAAACTAGGAGGTGGCACTGGCCTTTGGTTTCGGCTGTGCGCTTGTGGTTAAATACGGCGTCTTTTGTCCCGGGGGTTCCACGGGGCGCCCATCATAACAGGACGGTCCTGCGCAAGACAGCAGGCCGTTATAGGGACGCAAGCCGCCATGCAAGTGAAACACCTGCTGCTGATAGCCATCCTCGGACTTACTGTTGCCTGTTCTTCGAAGAAAGAAGTCATCGACGAAAACCTCAGTGAAGTCGAGCTGTACCAGCAGGCGCAGGCCGATCTGGACAACAACAGCTATAACAGCGCCACCGAGAAGCTCAAGGCGCTGGAGTCACGTTATCCGTTCGGTCGCTATGCTGACCAGGCGCAACTCGAGCTGATCTACGCCAACTACAAGAATGGCGAGCCGGAAGCTGCCAAGTCGGCGGCCGAGCGTTTCATTCGTCTGCACCCGCAACACCCGAACGTCGACTACGCCTATTACCTCAAGGGCCTGACTTCGTTCGACCAGGACGTCGGTATCATCGCCCGCTTCCTGCCGCTGGATCAGACCAAGCGTGACCCGGGCGCTGCTCGCGATTCGTACAACGAGTTCGCCCAACTGACCAGCCGCTACCCGAACAGCCGCTACGCCCCTGACGCCAAGCAGCGCATGATCTACCTGCGCAACCTGCTGGCGGCCTACGAGATTCACGTTGCCGACTACTACCTGACCCGTCAGGCCTACGTGGCAGCGGCCAACCGCGGTCGTTACGTAGTTGAAAACTTCCAGGAAACCCCATCGGTCGGTGACGGCCTGGCGGTCATGGTCGAGGCCTATCAGCGTCTGCACCTGGACGATCTGGCTGACACCAGCTTGCAGGTCCTGAAAACCAACTACCCGGATCACCCGCAACTGGTCGACGGCAAGTTCGAAGCGCGCACGGCAGAAGCCGACAACCGCTCGTGGCTGTCCAAAGCGACGCTGGGCCTGATCGAAAGCCGTCCGCCGCTGCCGCCAGGACAAACCCGCGCCAACCAGGACGTGATCAAGCAGTATCAGGACGCCAAGGAAGCCATCCCTGCCGACCTGTTGCCTGAAAACCAGTCGGCTGACGACGAGAAGAAAAACACTGACGATGACGGCACGCCAAAAAGCCGCTCGATCTTCAGCTACATGACCTTTGGCCTGTTCGACTGATTCAGTCCCTGCCAAACGTCAGCTAAAAAAAATGGCCCTTCGGGGCCTTTTTTCATGCCTGACCGTTTTCCGACAGCATCCGGCGATGGAGATGACTGTGCGCCCGACACCCGCTTGGCTACACTGCGCGCTCTTCACTTCATAAGCTGACAGACATGATTCGCTTGATTATGTGGATCGCCCTGATTGTGGCGGCCATCTGGTTTTTCAAACGCCTGGTGAAAGGCCCCGCCCCACGCCCGAAACCCGCAACGCCGGAGCTCCATGCAGCGCCCATGGTGCGCTGCGCGCAATGTGGGGTGCATGTCCCTCGCGATCGGGCGCTGAGCCAAGACCAGCAATGGTATTGCACCGAAGCGCACCGGCTGCAGGGCCCCGCTGCACGTGACCGCTGACAGCCTGCCGCTAACGACGCCCCAGGCCCAACGCATCCTGCGGCTGTATCACCTGTATCGTCTGAGCATCGGCGTGCTGCTGGTGCTGCTGATCTCCAGCAGCCTGGATGCCGAATTGCTGGAGCTGGCCGATATCGAGCTGTTCCGCATCGGCTGCTGGCTGTATCTGGTGTTCAACATCCTCGTCGTTGTGCTGCTTGAGCGCCCGAGCCGCCAGGGCCAACTGTTCTCCCTGGCCATGGCCGACACGCTGATGCTGGCGGCGCTGTTCTACGCCGGAGGTGGGGCACCGAGCGGCATTGGCAATCTGATCATTGCGTCTGTGGCGATCAGCAATGTGCTGCTGCGCAAGCGGACGGGCCTGCTTATCGCCGCGCTTTCGGCCATCGGCATCATTTATCTGACCTTCTACATCAGCTATCACAAGCCTTCCGCGGCCAATCATTTCGTGCAGGCCGGCTCGCTGGGCGCCCTGTGCTTCGCGGCAGCACTGTTGGTTCAGGCCCTATCGCGCCGCCTCCAGCTCAGCGAAGACATCGCCGAACGTCGCGCCGCGGACGTCGACAACCTTGAAGAGCTCAACGCGCTGATCCTGCAACGCATGCGAACCGGCATATTGGTGCTCGACGAGGATCACAAGGTGCTGCTCGCCAACCAGAGTGCGCTGAATCTGCTGGGCCACGAGCGCTTGCTGGGCGAGATCGTCGACGCTTACTCGCCGCAACTGGTCGAGCGCCTGGGTCAATGGATGACCAACCCGTCGATGGCACCGCGCAGCATCACCACATCAGCCATTGGCCCGGTACTGCGTCCGGGTTTCATCGCACTGGCGCGGGGCAGTCATCGCCACACCCTGGTGTTTCTCGATGACCTGTCTCAGATCTCCCAACAGGCCCAGCAGCTCAAACTGGCCGCGCTGGGCAGACTGACCGCCGGTATTGCCCATGAGATCCGCAACCCGCTGGGCGCCATCAGTCATGCCGCGCAACTGCTGCTGGAATCCGAGGAACTGACCACGCCGGACCGGCGTCTCAGTCAGATCATTCACGATCAATCGCGGCGGATGAATCTGGTGATCGAGAACGTTCTGCAGTTGTCTCGTCGACGTCAGACCGAACCCCAGCTGCTCGATCTCAAGCAGTGGCTCGAAAATTTCGTGCGAGACCTTGGCGATGAGCTGCAGACCGGTCAAAGCGTGCATCTGGACATCCTTCCGGGCGCGCTCTCCACACAGATGGACGCTGAGCAATTGCAGCAAGTGATGAGCAATCTGGTGCAAAACGCTTTGCGCTATAGCGGGCAGCTGCACGAACACGCACAAGTGTGGCTAAGGTTGTTTCAGGCCCCGTTCAGCGAACTGCCGACGCTGGAGGTTCTCGACGACGGCCCGGGGGTTGCCGAAGAGCATCTTGGAAAAATCTTCGAGCCCTTCTTCACCACCGAAAGCAAAGGAACCGGCCTGGGCCTGTACCTGTCGCGCGAGCTGTGCGAAAGCAATCAGGCAAGCCTCAATTACACACCACGGGAAGGTGGCGGAAGCTGCATGCGAATTACCTTCGCCCATCCGTTCAAGCTGAGCTGAACATGAGCCAACGGCAAAAGATCCTGATCGTCGACGATGAGCCGGACATTCGTGAGTTGCTGGAAATCACGCTCGGACGGATGAAGCTGGACACCCGCAGCGCGAGAAACGTCAAGGAAGCGCAGGATTGGCTGGCGCGCGAGGCGTTTGACCTGTGCCTGACCGACATGCGCCTGCCCGATGGCAATGGCCTGGAGCTGGTGCAACACATTCAGAAGCGCCACAACCAGGTGCCGGTGGCGATGATCACCGCCCATGGCAGCCTCGACACGGCGATTCATGCCCTGAAAGCCGGCGCGTTCGACTTCCTGACCAAGCCGGTCGACCTGACGCGCTTGCGTGAGTTGGTCGCCAGCGCCTTGCGCCTGCGCCTCGCGCCTGCCGAGCAAAACCGCATCGACCATCGCCTGCTTGGCAGCTCTCCACCGATGCAATCGCTGCGCAAGCAGATCGCCAAACTGGCGCGCAGCCAGGCACCGATTTACATCAGCGGCGAGTCGGGCAGCGGCAAGGAACTGGTGGCCCGGTTGATTCATGAGCAAGGCCCGCGCGCCCAGCAGCTGTTCGTGCCAGTCAACTGTGGCGCGATCCCGTCAGAACTGATGGAGAGCGAATTCTTCGGCCATCGCAAAGGCAGTTTCACCGGCGCCCACGAAGACAAGCCCGGGCTGTTTCAGGTCGCCAGTGGCGGGACGCTGTTTCTCGATGAAGTGGCTGACCTGCCGCTGGCGATGCAGGTGAAATTGCTCCGCGCGATACAGGAAAAGTCCGTTCGCGCCATCGGCGGCCAGCAGGAGCAAATCGTGGACGTTCGCGTGCTATGCGCCACCCACAAGGACCTTAATCAGGAAGTGGCCGCCGGGCGCTTTCGGCAGGATTTGTATTATCGGCTGAACGTCATTGAGCTGCGCGTACCACCTTTGCGCGAACGCCGCGAAGACATCGAAGAGATCGCCAACAGCGTGCTGCGTCGCCTGACTGAATCCGCTGGCGAGCCTGCCACCCTCCTCCCGCCCCACGCGCTGGCGGCGCTCAAGGGCTATCGCTTTCCCGGCAACGTGCGCGAGCTGGAGAACATGCTCGAAAGGGCGTACACGCTGTGCGAAGACGATCAGATCAATACCGCAGACCTGCGCCTGGCCGAGCCGTCCCGCACCGCCGAGGAGGACGGCCCGAGTCTGGCCAACATCGATAACCTGGAAGACTATCTGGAAAGCATCGAGCGCAAGCTCATCCTGCAGGCGCTGGAGGAAACCCGCTGGAATCGCACAGCGGCCGCGCAGCGTTTGAATTTGACGTTCAGGTCGATGCGTTATCGGTTGAAAAAACTGGGGCTGGAGTGATGGGTTCGAGGCCCGCCATTCGGAAATTCCTGTAATCAAAAGCACCTATTAAATGCCTATTAAACGCCTATAAAAAAACAGGCTGATATGCCAAAAAGTTAGCTTCCTAGTCAAAAAACCTCGTACCCACGCCCCTCTCCAATGCGGTTAAATCCGGCGCAAATTGCCGCGTTGGAGCGTGTCCTTGAAACAGAAACCCCACTTTGTCATCGGCGCTGCTTTGCTCATCGCCTGCTCGACGGCATTTGCCGGTTCAACTTTGGATCGCGTGACGAAAACAGGCGAATTGACTGAAGTCCTGATGGAGAGTTATCCGCCCTTTTCGTTTCTGAATGATCAGAACCAGCTGGACGGATTCGACGTGGATGTCGCGAAGGCTGTAGCCGAGCGTCTTGGCGTCAAACTCAAGCTTGAGACGCCCTCATGGGATGTAATCGCCGCCGGTCATTGGAGCGGTCGTTTTGACATCTGCATCTGCTCGATGACGCCCAGCAAGGCACGCGCTGAAGTCTTTGACTTCCCGGCCACCTACTACCAGTCGCCCGCTGTGGTGGTCGTCAACGCCAAGGACCAGAGCATCACCACTGGTAAAGACTTGTCGGGCAAGAAAGTCGGCGTAATCAGCGCCTCGACCTATGAGGCCTACCTGAACAAAGACCTTGTGATCGAAGGGGCTGAAGACAGGCCCATCACCTACCCTTTCAGCAGCGTTCAAGTTGCCCCCTACGACAATGAGCAGGTGGCTTTCCAGGACTTGGCGCTGGGCACTGGCGTACGTCTGGACGCCATGGTTACCAATTTGATTACGGCGAACCAACGCATCGCCCAAGACCCGCGCTTCAAGGTGGTCGGTGAGCCTCTGTATGCCGAGCCCAACGTCGTCGCGATCGAAAAAGGCGACCCCGAGTGGCGGACCAAAGTGACCGAGGTCATCGCCCAACTGAGGGCTGACGGCACGTTGAGCAAGATTTCGCAAAAATGGATCGGCTCTGACATCACCCAATGAGTGCCTTTGAACCACGACCGGCGCCAACCGCAGGCGCTCCTGAAACGCTGCTCGGCCGGCTCCGCGCGCGCCTGGGCTTTCGCACACGCGTGTATTTGACCTGGCTGGTGCTGCTGGCGGCGTGCGTGCAGTTTTTCCTGAGCTTCGACCTGAAGTTCTCGATCATTCTGGACAAGCTCCCCAACCTGATCGGCGTCCATCTGAGCCCGAACGGCTTTCTGCAGGGGGCGGCGTTGACGCTGTTCCTGTGCTTTTGTTCGATCTGGTTATCGTTGATCCTGGGGTTCGTCACGGCATTGGCGCGACTGTCGCGCAGCGCCGTGGCGTTCGGTATCGCCAGCTTCTACGCGTCGTTCTTTCGTGGCACGCCGCTGCTGATCCAGATACTGCTGATCTACCTGGGGCTGCCGCAACTGGGCGTGGTGCCTGGCGCTATCAGCGCCGGGATCATCGCCTTGTCACTCAATTACGGGGCCTACCTGAGCGAAATCTTTCGCGCCGGGATTCTTTCCGTGGCGCCGGGTCAACGGGAAGCTGCCGCCGTACTGGGCCTTAAACCCGTGACGACGTTCATTCAGATTGTGTTGCCCCAAGCCATGCGCACCATCATCCCGCCCGCCACCAGCCAGTTCATTTCCATGCTCAAGGACTCATCGCTGATATCGGTAATGGGCGTTTGGGAGGTGATGTTTCTGGCGCAGTCCTATGGCCGATCTTCGTATCGTTACATCGAGATGCTGACCACCGCAGCGGTGCTCTACTGGTTGATGTCCATCGGGCTTGAACTGATTCAACTGCGCCTGGAACGCCATTACGGCAAAGGCTTCAAGAACCAGCGCTGATCGCCAGCGCTTTACCACTTTTGGCAGGAAATCCCATGTCCGATCCAAAACCTCTGTTGTTCGCCCTGTATGAGCAAGCCAGCGTGGGCTGCGGTGGCGCCCCCAGCCTGTGGGCTCACCCGGCAGACGAGCGCCTGACCATGAACTCGTTACGCTTCTGGTCAAACCAGGCCCGAATTGCCGATCAAGCGCATCTGGACATGATGTTCTTCGGTGATGTGCTGGGTTTTTACGACGTGTACGGCGGCAACGCTGATGCCGCCATGAAGTGGGCAGTTGAAGCGCCCGCCAATGACCCGTTGATGATTATTCCGGCGCTGGCGGCGGTGACCGAGCACCTCGCGTTCGGCGTGACGGTAAGCACCAGCTACGAACATCCGTTCAGCCATGCCCGGCGCTTCAGCACCTTGGATCACCTCACTGACGGACGTATCGGCTGGAATATCGTCACCTCCTACCTGAACAGCGCCGCGCGTAACTTCGGGCTTGAGGAGATGATCAAGCACGATGACCGCTATGAGCGGGCCGAGGAATTTCTCGACGTGGTCTACAAACTGTGGGAGGGCAGCTGGGCTGATGACGCGGTAGTGGCCGACAAATCTGTCCCGCTCTATGCCCGTGGCGAGCGCATCCGTCCGATCAATCATGCGGGCGATCACTACCGGGTTGCGGGTCCGCACCTGACGGCGCCGTCACCCCAGCGCACACCCCTGCTGATCCAGGCCGGTTGGTCAGGCCGTGGCCGCCAGTTTGCCGCCAAGCATGCCGAGATGATTTTCACCGCCAAGTCGAACCCTCACGAGATTCGCCAGGGGCTGGAAGATATCTGGGCTCAAGCCCGGGCACGGGGCCGCGCAGCCGAGGATGTCAAAGCCCTGACAGTGTTACGCATCGTCACCGGTAAAACAGAGATAGAGGCCCAACAAAAATACGAGAAATTGCAAAGTAACTACCACGCCCAGGCTCAGTTGGTCAGCTATGCCGGCGACACCGGTATCGACCTCAGCCGTTATAGCGATAACGAGCCGCTGTCTACCCATACCGAAGGCATGACCTCTTATGTGATGCGCCCGGACGGCAGCGGCAAGCCGCTCACCGCTGGCGACGTCAGACAGCGGTTTGCCAACGTCACCCGAGGCACTGACCTGATTCTGGTGGGCACGCCGGAGCAAGTGGCCCAGCGCATTGAGGAGCACGCCCGGATCAGCGGCACCAGTGGCTACATGATTAATCCGCTGATCAGTCCCGGCAGCCTGGAAGATTTCGTCGAGTGCGTGGTGCCCGCCTTGCAGAAACGTGGGCTGTATCGCACGCAACCGCAGCGGGGGACCTTGCGCTCGAGGCTACAGGGCGATGGCGGCAGCCGTTTGCCGGACTCGGCGTACGGTGCGTCTTTTCGTTTTGACAAATAGCCGTGATGCCGATGCGTTATCCGTGGAACAAGCTGGGCTGGGGTGAGGGATTCGATGAACCGCGCTTGATAAGTCCCAGAAAGGGACCTATCGTTCCCTCTTTGGGACTTATCCGTGAGCAGCCTCATGAACATCGGCGACGCGCTCTTCACCACGACTCAGCAACGGGTATTGGGCCTGCTCTTTGGCAATCCGGAGCGGAGCTTTTATACCAATGAAATCGGTCGCTGGGCCCAAGTCGGTAAGGGCAGCACGACTCGTGAACTGGAGAAATTGCATTCTGCAGGCCTGCTGACTGCAACCCGGCAGGGCAACCAAATCCATTATCAGGCTAATCCTGGAAGTCCGGTCTATCCCGAATTGATTGGCCTCGTGCGCAAAACATTTGGCGTCGCCGATCATCTCAGAGTGGAGTTGTCGCCTTTTGCTGAGCAGATTCAGCGAGCGTTCATTTACGGCTCGGTTGCGAAAGGGACCGCCAACACATCCAGCGACATAGATCTGATGCTGATTGGTGAGGGCATCAGTTACAGCGAAGTGATGGAGCGTATGATCCCGCTCGAAGAGTTGCTGGGCAGACCCATCAACCCGACGCTCTACACGCCGTCTGACTGGAAAGCGAAGCTCGACAGTGGCAACAGCTTCGTGACTCGAGTGGCAGAGCAGGAAAAGATCGACATCATCGGAAGCGATTAGGGAGAACCCAGGGAATGGGCAACGAGTTAGTCCCTGATACCGATGCGCTTCGAGCATTACTGTCGATAGAGATGAAAACTCAGGGCTCCAGCCTTCCCTCCGGCGCATAAGGCGACTCATCAATAATCGGCGTCTCCCCCACCAGCAGATTTGTCAGCAACTGACACGAGGCCGGCGCCAGCACGAGACCGTTGCGGTAGTGCCCGCAGTTCAGCCACAAGCCTTGATGATTCGGCACCGGCCCGATGAAAGGAATGCCGTCCGGCGAGCCCGGCCGCAACCCTGCCCAGTGCCCGACCACGTGTGCATCCGCCAATGCGGGGATCAATTCGATCGCCGAGGCTTTCAGGCTTTCCAGGGCATTTTCAGTCGGTGTCTTATCAAAACCTTCGTGCTCGAGCGTGCTGCCGATGAGGATATGCCCGTCACGCCGGGGGATGGCGTAACGGCCCTTGGCGAGGATCATGCTCGGCAGAAAGTCGGCGGCGCATTTGTAGAGGATCATCTGACCTTTGACCGGTTCAACGGGCAGTGTCAGCCCCAGCTTGCCGAGCAGATCGCCGCTCCATGCACCGGCCGCCAGCACCACGCTGTCGCCGATCACATCGCCCTCGTCCGTCGTGACACCCACTATGCGATCACCTTCAAGCACGAAGTCGATGACCTGGCAGTGCTCACGAATGACTACATTGGGCATCGCCAGCAGTGCCGCCTTGAGCGACTTGACCAGACGCGGGTTGCGGACGTTGGCGACGTCGGCCATGTGCACCGCTCGCAAATAGCCGACGCCCATGACCGGCACGGCGTCGTAGACCGCAGAAATATCCACCGATGTCAGCGGACGGTTTACACGCGCCGCCCATTCGAGCGCCTCGGCCTCGTCGTCCAGGTCCAGCCAGTAAAGGCCGGTCTTGTGGACTTGCGGATCGATGCCGGTGATTGCCAGCAAGCGCTCGGCAAGCTGTGGGTAAAAATCTTGCGACCAGTGCGAGAGAGCCGTTACGGCCGGGCTGTAGCGCCACGGGTAGAGCGGCGACACGATGCCGCCGCCGGCCCATGAGGATTCCTGGCCGACTTCGGAGCGGTCGAGCAGCGTCACGCTTCGGACTTTTGAGGCGAGGTTGAAGGCGGTCAGGAGGCCGATGACGCCGCCGCCGATGATAATGATGTGTTGCCTGGACATGCTGAACCCAACCATCCACGGAAAGAAGCGCCGCAGTCCGCCCGTCAGATAGCAGTCAACCTGACGCGCAAGCGGCCGAAGAAATACAGTACGCCACCGGTCCGCCGAAAAACCCCGGACATCTGCTACATAGCGACTTTGGAGCTGGGTAGTATCACCATATTTCAACGCAAAAATGGAATTTCCTTGATGGATCTCAGCGCTGGTCTCACGCACCCGAATCCGCGTCGCCGCTGGCAATGTCCTGACAAGGGCCTTAGCGGCGGGTTTACGTTGATCGAGCTGATCGTGACCGTAGTGATCGTCGGCATTTTTGCCGCCATTGCGGTGCCGAGTTTCGTCGGCCTGATTCACCGTAGTAACGTGAGGGCCGGGGCTGATGAGCTTTATGATCTGCTCCAATATGCTCGGGCCGAAGCGGTGACCCGAAGCACAGCTGTGACCATTGCAGCGCCTGGAACCAGTAGCAGCAACTGGGCAGGGGATCTCTCGGTCAAGACGACTCAGCAGACATTGAGACAGATTGGCGCCTCGGGGTTGCAATCCGGTATCACGGTTACAACCGCAGTGGGCAGCATTGTTTTCTCGCCAACCGGCACGTCATCTGCCACCACCTGCTTCCAGGTTTCCTACGCCAACGACGCCTCCGTTACGCCGCAATTTATATCCGTGCAGTCCAGCGGACGCGTCACGCCTCCCACCTCGACGCGCCCTGGAGGATGCTGATGAACGATAGCTTCGTGCGCGGTCGCTCAGCGGGTTTCAGCATGATCGAAGTCTTGGTCAGCCTGCTTATCACTGTGGTGGGAGTGCTCGGCATGGTTGCGCTTCAGAGCAAGGCCATTCCCTACACTCAGGATTCTGCTCAGCGTAATACCGCGATCATGCTGGTGGACGATCTCGTCGAAATCATTCGCAGCGCACCGGCGGACTGCACCACCGCCAATTCATGCCTTAAGGCGCCGGGCGCCTCGTTTCCGAATCCCGCTTCGGACTGCACGCCCTCACCGTCAGCACTGTCCGAGCAAATCGGTTGCTGGGCATCACGTGCCAGCACCATGTTGCCAGGCGCCGACAGCCTGCTTGCCTCGGACAGCTTTTACATCTGCAAAACACCTAAGCCAGGCGACGTATCCGCCTGCACGACCTCAAGCACAACGAATGCTGATCTGGAAATTCAGGTTGCCTGGACGGTCAAGAACGCCGCCGACTGCATGACCGGCGCCAGTATCACGACACCAGGCACCTGCACCTATCGCTTGAGGACACGCATCAAATGAATGGGGAAGTTCTACCTTACCGGCAGATAGGCGTGTCGCTGATCGAGCTGATGGTCGCGATGGTCATCGGACTGTTCCTGATCCTCGGCGTCACTCAGATCTTCATCAGCAACCAGCGGACCTATCTATTCCAGCAGGCGCAGATGGGCAACCAGGAAAATGGCCGGTTCACCCTGGCCATCCTGAGCCAGGAACTGCTAAAGGCTGGTTACCGCAGCAGCCTCGGCGCAGTGATTCCCGCTGATAATTCCCTGAGTGGCTGCAGTTTTCCTATGGGCGCCTCCGTTGTGGCGTTGTCAGAATCGTCCTTATGCGTCCAATATCAGGCCACCAGCAAACTCGACGTCAGTTGCCAAGGCGCCGCCCTGGCAATGGGGGACCAGGACAATATAACCACGCCCTATTCGGCGAAGTCGGTGCCGACCACTGTGCGCCCGAAAATTGTCGAAAAAATAGCGTTTGATTCCGCCAACAAGGCTATTACTTGCACCAGCGGTGCCACGACTCAACAGCTGGTGAGCGGCGTTCAGGATCTGCGATTCGAATATGGATCGGACCCCTCGGACCCGAAAGCAGTCAGCAAATTCAGCACTACCGCCCCAACCGGCACCATCGCGGCGGTGCGTTACAGCGCGTTGATGCAAAGCCCGGGCACCTCAACGATTCGTGACAGCACCACCGCTATTTCATCCGCGCTGACAGACTGGAACGGCCGCTATGGCACCAGCTATAACGATACGAAAGGCATTTATCAAATTGTGCAGGGGACCATCATGGTCAGGAATCAGATGCCATGACGCCCTCAACCAAAACTCTTCAGCGCGCGCAAATGCGTGACCAGACCGGCGCCACACTCCTGGTAGCGTTGATGATGCTGCTGATCATCACATTGCTGGCACTTTCCAGCATGCGGGGGGTGTCGCTCGAATCCCGGATCACCGGCAACCTCAGGCTTCAGAAAACCCTGACCAATGCGGCGGAAGCCGGCCTGCGAATCGGTGAATTGAGCATTAGCCAATGGCAATGCACCACAGCGGCCGGCAATACGAACAAACCCTGCATACCGACCCCTAACGCGGCTACGTTGGTGAACGGCGATTATCCGCTGGTATTCAACGCGGCCAACAGCGCTAATATCAATGTGGTCACCACCTATCAATACAATCCAGTCACCGGCAATAACGTTGAAATCGAGTGGTATGTGATCGATTTGAAGTTTCTGGATGGTCAAGCGATAAACGGCTGTGCACTTTTGGCAAGGGATTGCGGCCGTCACTATTACGAGATTACCGCCTGCGCATCCAACGTCAGGTGCTCCAGCGACACGACCACGCAACGCGTCATTCTTCGCACGGTGTTTGCCGTTTCCGATTCCTGATTACCTGCCAGACAGCGAACGACCATGAATAAGCCCATAACGCTCAGCAGTTTCATCGTTGCACTGGCATGTCTGATCCTGCTGCCGTTCGGCGTGGCGCACGCTGCCGTGAGCCAGGTTCCCGCGCAGTTGCCACTGTTCTTGAACAACTCAGTACCCCCGCTGAATATGCTGGTGGTAGGCCGCGACCACAAGTTGTTCTTCCCCGCCTATAACGATGCGTCGGACCTGGACGGGGACGGTTCTATCGATATTCGATACAAGCCTTCGATTACCTACCTGGGCTACTTCGATTCGCTGACGTGCTATCGCTACAACAACGGTTACTTTACGGCGCTGTCAAATACGACGGTAGCAAACCTGAAAAAATGCCCAGGCAACTGGAGCGGCGATTACCTTAACTACCTGACGACATCGCGCGCGGATGCGTTGCGCAAAGTGCTCTACGGTGGCTACCGCGAGGTGGACACCACCTCACAGACCATCATTACTCGCGCCTATATCTCCACCGATGCGCATACGTGGGGCAAGGAATACTCGAGTCGGACCGTCGACGGTTACGACCTTTCTGATTACACGCCGCTGTCGAATCCCAGCGTCGGCAACTACACGCTATTTGCCAACAACACGCAAAGCAGCGCGCCGTTGCTGCGTGTGCTGTCGAATGTGTCGAACATTCGCATCTTTGGCTGGGTATCCCGGGAAGTGACTCAGGGCGGTTCCAAGGCCACGAATACCAACTTCAGCGATGTCGATGTTTCTCCCACCGATTACCAGGTGAGGGTGGAGGTCTGTAAATCAGGCTTTATCGAAAGCAACTGCAAGCTTTATCCCAATGGTACTTATAAACCGACAGGCATCCTTCACGACTACGGTGAAGGCAACCAGATGTACTTCGGGCTTGTGACAGGCACCTACCAGAACAACATCCAAGGCGGGGTCGTTCGTAAGGCGATGGGAAGCTTCTCGGCTGAGATCGATGCCTCGACGGGGATTTTCGGCACCAAGGACAGAAACGGTAATTATGTAAAAGGCGCGATCATCGGCACGCTTGACGGGTTGAGGCTCAGCACCACCGGTTGCAATATCTACGTCACGCCTATGCCGAACGCCAACTGCCCGAACTGGGGGAATCCGCTTGGCGAAATGATGTTCGAGACGATGCGTTACTTCAGCGGCGAAACCACCCCAACTGCCAATTACAAATCTGGGAACGCAGACACAAGCGGGGGTTTGAGTCTGACGAGCGTTACCACGTGGAGTAATCCTTACTCGGCGACACCTAACGCAGCCGCCAGTCCGCCGACTTACCCGAGTTGTTCCAAACCGTTCGAGACGCTTTTCAGTGACGTCACGCCCAGTTACGACTCGGACCTGCCAGGCAGCACGTACGACATCAGCGCAGCGCCGGATTCCTCCAGTACGCTCAAGAGCCTTGACGTAAGCAAGCTGGGGCAGACGATCTGGAACACTGATGTCGGCGGCAGCAAGAACATAAACATCGGCCAGACACTGAGCGCGAGTGACCAGGCGCCAACCGCAAAAGTTGCGTCCAGCCTGGGCAACATCAGGGGGCTGCCGGAAGAGCCCACCAAAGAAGGGACCTACAACGCGGCGGCTGTGGCTTATTTCGCTAACACCAACCCGATCACCTCTTTGGGCAATCAAAAGGTCCAGACCTTTTCCATCGCACTTTCGTCGACACTGCCGCGTATTCAGATGCCCGTCGGTACGGGCTCAATCACGCTCGTCCCGTTTGGCAAAGTGGCCGCCAGCGGCATCACTGAGCAGATCACCGGGTTTTATATCGACTCGCTGTACAACATGACCGGTCAGCCCACCAACGCGAACATTAACGGCGGCCGAGCGCAGGCTGTTTTCAGGGTGGTATTCGACGACTGCGGTCAGGGTTGCGACTACGACATGGACGGCATCGTGCTCTATACCGTCGCGGTCAATGCCCTTGGCTCTCTGGATGTCACGCTACAGACCGTTTACTCGGTATCGGGCGCCGAGTCCCACATGGGCTACACCATTTCCGGCACCACTACCGATGGTATTTATCTGGAAGTGACAGGGGGCGCCGCCGGCAACCTTCACTACTCACTGGACACGCCCGGAATAAGACTTCCCGGTGCGTGCGCTACATCCACTGCGACCTGTAACAACATCGCCGACTTGCTGCCAGGGCGGAAAGACCAAAACCAGGCCGTATCACCTTCATCCAGGGGCGATACCCACACCCGCAGGTTCGTGGCCTCGCCAACCACTTCGATCACCAACCTGCAGGATCCATTGTGGTACGCCGCCAAATGGGGTGGTTTCGGTGGCCCGACCAACACCAGCAGCAGCCTGCCAGTGAACGGGCAATGGGATTCGACAAAATCGGGCACGCCTAACAGCTACTTTCTGGTGACCAACGCCTCGACCCTCAAGCAACAGCTCGACGCTGCCTTCAACCAGATTCTGCAAACCAATAACTCGGTGGCGACACCGGCAGTGGTCCCTGCGCTCGGCACCAGCAGTGCGGCCGCGACGTATTTGAACAGCCTCAATGTCGCCACCTGGAGTGGCGACTTGATCAAGACAACTACGACGATCAACAAAGCGGATGGCAGCACCAGCAGCGTGCAGAACTGGTCGGCCTCGCAGGTGGTCCCGACCTGGAGTTCGCGCAATATCCAGATGGCAGGCACGACAACCAACGGCCTGCAGAGCTTTACGTACGCCAATCTGGCCAATCGGACATACGCCGGCATCAACTTGCAGACGACACTGACGTCCGATCAAGTGGACTTCGTTAAAGGTGATACCAGTAAAGCGACCTCCACTTACCGCCGCCGCGCATCGCTCATTGGCGACCTGGTCAACTCCTCGCCAGTGGTAGTGGACACAGCGCTCTACGATGCAACCGTTGCCGATACGCTCAATGGACAGAGCGGCACCTACGGAGCGTTCCAGACGACCCAGAGCACCCGGCGCGGGCAAATCTACGTCGGCGCCAATGACGGGATGTTGCATGGATTCGACACCCTGACCGGCGTCGAGAAGTTCGCCTTCATTCCCACCGCGGTGATCTCGAACCTCAACGCGCTGACTAACAAGGATTACAACTCCAACTCTGCCCTGCACCGTTTCTTCGTCGACAGCACGCCGGTCGTTGCAGACGTCTATTTCGGCAGCGCCTGGCACACAATTCTGGTCGGTACGCTGGGTGCAGGCGGACGGGAAATCTTCGCGCTGGACGTGACCAACCCCGACAGCATCAGTCTGCTCTGGGAGTTCACGTCACAGAACGATGTGGATCTTGGTTCAAGTTTTTCCGTTCCTGTCATCGTCAAACTGCACTCAGGGGAATGGGGTGTCGTCGTCGGCAATGGCTACAACGGCAACAACGGCAACGCGTCGCTGTTCATTCTCAATGCCGCCACAGGTGCCACGATCAGCAAGCTGACCACCTCGGTAACGGGCAACAACGGACTGTCTTCCCCAGTGGTACTGGATGCAAACGCCGACGGCTATGCGGACTATGTGTACGCCGGAGACTTGCTGGGCAATCTGTGGCGCTTTGACCTGATCGGAAGTTCGCTGACGGCCACGGCAACCGCGAGCAACTACAAAGTGGCGTTTGGCAATAAGCCGCTCTACACCGCAACTGCCAGCGATACGACCGGGGCCGCCGTGCAGTCCATCACCGCTCCGCCCACGGTCGTGGCACACCCGACGGCAGCAGGAACAATCGTGGTGTTCGGGACAGGTCGCTACTTTGCGACGGCGGACAAGGCCAGCACTGATCTGCAGACCTTGTATGGGGTCTGGGACAAACAAACGGTCGGGGCGGCAGCATCGTCGACGCCGACGCTGGCGCGTAGCAACCTTCAGGCTCAGACCATCACTACCCAAGCCAACAACGTGAGTTTTGCGGGCACCAGTAACGATGTTCGTATCGTGAGCAATAATACTGTGGACTGGACCGCCAAATCGGGCTGGTATCTAGATCTTGCGGTTGGCAACACGCTGCTGGGCGAGCGACTGGTCGATCCGCTGGTTATAAGCGGCAGCGTAGTGTTCGCGTCGACGCGGACGCCCGTCACCGACGTATGCAGCCCAGGGGTCACCGGATGGCTATACGGCCTAGACCCGACCACGGGAGGCCGTACGACCTTTACGGTATTCAACCTTCGCCGCAACGGCACCATCTCAAGCGCCGACAACTACAACGACACGGTCGTCAGCGGTATGAGCATCAGTGCCGGGGGCGTAGACGTTGGGAGCATCGGCGGTCAGAAGTACGTCACTGATTCGAGCGGAGAACCCACCGCCGTCAACACCGGAACCGCTTTCAATGGCCGCCAGAACTGGCGCGTCATTCCCTACACTCCATGAGGCTGTACTCAATGCAATGTTCAAACCGCTCTGAACGCGGCTTCACGCTGATCGAGCTGATGATTACCGTCGCCATCGTCGCCATCCTGGCCGCGATCGCCTACCCGTCTTACACCAAGTACGTCCAGCGCGGTTATCGCTCCGAAGGCATCGTCATGCTCAATGACGCAGTGGCGCGGATGGAGCGGTACTACGCCCAGAACAATACGTATGCGGTTACCAATCTCACCGCATTGGGATTTGCCAGCGCGACGCCGCTCTCACAAACCGGCAAATACCAGTTGAGCGTGACGGCGAATGCGACGGCATATTCGTTTACGGCCACACCTAAGGATCAGCAAACCCAGGATGCATGCGGAGCATTAACCATCGACCAGGCCGGAGCCAAGACCTCAGCTGGCGGTACCGACTGCTTCAAATAACCGTTAGCGCCCCCAACACCCCGACACACTGGCAGCCCCCGACATCCCGAGATTGTCGCGCCTGCCAGTGTTTTCCAGCACAAAACTCCCACACGCATCGCCTCCCATCATCCCCCCGCCCATCGGCGACGCGGTCAACCTGAACGTCCGCTCCTTGCGCTCAGCCCCTATCCGATAAAACGCATTCCCCACCGACACCTCATGACTAAACGCCGGCGGCCCGCTGACGTCCGAGTATTGTCCTGCCCGCGAGTGAAACCGCTCAAGCTTCTGCGCCTCTTCAACCAGCACACCAGCGATCTCGGAGCGGCGGGTTTTCTTGGTGTATTCGCTGTACTGCGGGTACGCGACGGCGGCGAGAATGGCGACGATGGCGATGGCAATCAGCAGTTCGATCAGGGTGAAACCTGTGCGGGTTCTGTTCATTGCCGCTGCCGCCACATCACGCGACGCTCCTCGGTGTGAATGCTTTCGAGCACAGTGCGTGAATCGCCCGCAATGCCGATGGCCGTCACGCGGTACAAGGTCCGAAGTTGACCGTCTGCGCCACCGGCAGGTTGATCGGTTTGGCCGACATGCTGAATGCCGTAGAAACCACTCCGCGTCGCGACCCAATCCACGCCGGAGGCCCCGCCCGTTCCGCTGCTGGACAGTGTCAACGCCTCAGGTGGCGGCAAACATTTCGCTGACGACGAACAGCGCGGCTGGGAAAAACCCGGTGATACGATTTTCGCTTCCGCCATGCGCAGCGCTGTCTCGCCAGCCTGAAACGATGCATCACGTCGGTTGAGCGTGCCGGCCACTTTCTCCTGGAGCGTGGCGTTCTGCATCGACGATGTCGCCAACAGGGTCAGCAACAAGAGGAACACCAGGCTGACGATCAACACCGCACCACGTTGTGCATTCATGTTCATGCCTTCATCCCAGCCGATTACGGATGGCAGCGACCACGTCGATGGTTTGTTCCTGCGCTCGGTCTGCCGGGTCGAACAGGGTCAGGGTCAATCGCACGCTGCGGATCAGCGAGGGGGCGGCAGCGGCGGCGTACCGCGCGATGGAGCGCTCGCGAGTCGAGCCGGCGACGCCGAACAGCACGCTGAACGTGCGCACGTTGCTGGCCAACGGCTGGCCGTTCAGGGACAATTCATTGCGCGCCTTGTTGAAGCGATAGACCTGCCGGTGAACGGGCATCGCGGTCTCATCCACGGCAAGTCGAGGCGCCCGGCCGTTGGTGTACGCGGTGGCGGACGATAAGCAGTCGGTGTGAATGACCCAGGTCGACCAACCGCCGCCCTCCCCGGTCCCGGCCGTGGCGAGGGTCAGTGTCTGGGAATTGGCGTCCCAGTGGATCGGCTCTTCAAACGCCTTGGAGAAGCTATTGCCGGCAGTGGCGTCATCGACCTTCCCCAAGCAGCCGAACATACCCACCAGCCGTACTTCCTGAACCATTTTGCTGAGCACGAAACGCGCGTCTTCCTGCAAGCCGGCGGACGATGTCTGACTGACATAGCTGCTCTTCGAGCTGATGAATATCTGCACCAAGGCCAGCGACATCACCAGTCCCAACACCAGCGCCAACAACACTTCCACTAAGCCAAAACCTTTCACCGATGCGTTCATGGCCGTGCGCCCCGCTCGGCAGATACATCTGCGGTCAGCGTGAGCGTTTGCTTCTGCGCGGCCTCCTGGCTGGCACGGGAGTCGTCCCACTTCAACGTGAGGGTCACGCTCGATCCTGCCACCGCAATCGATGCCTCGGCGTCATCGCCGACTGCGCGTTTCAATTGTGTCGCGAAGTCGTACAGGTCTTGCTGGCGAGGGACGGCGAGACTGCCGGAAGTCGGCGCCTGACTCAGCGAAGCCAGCGCATAACTGGTGGCCGGATTGGCGCGAATGCGCTCGAAAAGATCATGGGCGATGAAGCTGACGTGCAGGCTGCGCATGGAGCTGTCGGTGTATTTCAGCGCGTTGAGCTGGAGCATCGCCACGCCCAATATGCCGACGCTGAAGATCAGCAACGCGACCAGCACTTCGATCAATGTCATCCCTGATTGCGTCCTCTTCACACCCATCGTCCACCTCGACCATTCCCATGCAGACGCCATTGAAGACGATGCGCAGCGGTTTGCCCGGAGGATGTGTAACGGCGACTTGCGGACATACCGGCTGACAATCGACCGGGTTGTCAGCGCTGTTAAGCGGGTGTTTGCTTGAGCGCCGCACTCAACGGAAGACGCTCGTGAAGCAGCAAGGATTGACGCTGATAGAACTGCTGGCAGGGTTGGTGATTGTCGGCATCGTCGCTACGCTGGCGATCCCCGCCTTCGGGCAATTGATCGACTCACAGCGACGTCAGGACACGGCCCAGCAACTGGCCAGCGGGCTGCGAATGGCTCGCACGGAGGCGATTCTGCGCAGCCAGCCGGTGGTGATGCAGGCGCTTGAAGATGATTGGAGCCGAGGCTGGACCGTATTCGTGGACAGCAACCGAAATCAGCTCAGAGACGAGGGCGAGCTCTCATTGGCCGAATTCGCCAGCCACCGGAATGTCAGGGTCGTTGGCAACAGCAAGGTGGCCGCACGGATTGGCTTTGATAACACGGGGCGGCTGCTGAACAACGCCAACGGGACACTGGCGGTGTGCCTGAAAGACTCACCCGCCAGTCGCTATCAGTTGGCGATTGCGGTGACCGGCAGGGTCACGCTGCGATCCGAGGGATTCGGCAGCGAGCCCTGCGCATGATGGGGTTACAGAGTGACCGGATTACAACAGCGACTTGACGCGCAATTCCTTTGGCATCGAGAAGGTGATGTTCTCCTCGCGCCCGGCCAGTTCGTCCTCACCGGTCGCGCCCCAGGCGTGCAACTGCTGAATCACGCCACGCACCAGCACCTCGGGGGCTGAAGCACCGGCAGTAATGCCGATGCGTCCAACGCCGTCGAACCAGCTGCGCTGCATGTCTTCGGCGCCGTCGATCAGATAGGCCGGGGTCGACATGCGTTCAGCCAGTTCACGCAGGCGATTGGAGTTGGAGCTGTTCGGGCTGCCCACCACCAGCACCACGTCACACTCATCGGCCAGGACCTTGACCGCATCCTGACGGTTTTGCGTGGCGTAGCAGATGTCGTCCTTGCGCGGGCCGCCAATGGCCGGGAAGCGTGCGCGCAGGGCGTCGATCACCCGGCTGGTGTCGTCCATGGACAGCGTCGTCTGGGTCACGAAAGCGAGGTTCTCGGGGTTGCTTACCTGGAGATTGGCGACGTCTGCTTCGTCTTCGACCAGATAGATCGCGCCGCCGTTACTGGCGTCGTACTGACCCATCGTACCCTCGACCTCAGGGTGGCCGGCGTGACCGATCAGGATGCACTCGCGGCCGTCACGGCTATAGCGCGCGACCTCGATATGCACTTTGGTCACCAGCGGACACGTGGCGTCGAACACCTTCAAACCGCGACCTGCCGCCTCGGTGCGCACCGCCTGCGATACGCCGTGGGCACTGAAGATCACGATGACGTCGTCCGGCACCTGCTCAAGCTCTTCGACGAAGATCGCGCCACGGCTGCGCAGGTCTTCGACGACGAATTTGTTATGAACCACTTCATGGCGCACGTAGATCGGCGGGCCAAACACTTCCAGCGCGCGATTGACGATTTCGATCGCACGGTCCACCCCGGCGCAGAAGCCACGTGGGTTGGCGAGTTTGATTTGCATGATGTGCCTCGTGTCTACGCGCAATGAAACATATAAACGAAAAGGCCCCGAACAGTGCCGGGGCCAGGCGCTCTGGCGATGCTCAGAGTGCCTTCACCTCGAAAATTTCCACTTCGAAGGTCAACGTCTTGCCCGCCAGCGGGTGGTTGAAATCGACGGTGACATGGTCATCGTCAATCGCCTTCACCACGCCCGGCAGCTCGGTATTCGCCGCATCGTTGAAGATCACCAACAGCCCTTCGGACAGCTCCATGTTCTGGAACTGCGAACGCGGCATGACCTGCAGGTTTTGCGGGTTCGGCTGACCGAAAGCGTTTTCAGGCGGCACCTGAAGCGTGCGCTTGTCACCCGCTTTGAAGCCAAAAATCAGCGCTTCAAAGCCAGGAAGCAGGCTGCCATCGCCGACCTTGAAGGTCGCCGGGGCCTTGTCGAACGTACTGTCGACGGTGTCGCCGTTTTCCAGGTGCAGCGCGAAATGCAGGGTGACTTCCGTGTTCTGACCGATGCGTGTTTCCTGAGTAGCCTGTTCGGTCACCAACTGATCAGTCATTGACGGTTTCTCCGGTTTTCTTGCTCTTGAACATGTCCAGAGCCAGCATGATCGCGCCAACGGTAATGGCGCTGTCCGCGACATTGAAGGCCGGGAAGCCGTGTTCTTTCCAATGCACGAATATGAAGTCTATGACATGGCCGATGAAGATTCGGTCATACAGATTGCCGAGCGCCCCGCCCAATATCAGGGCAAGGGCAATCGCCAGCCAGGTCTCGTCGCGCCCGAGCCGCTTGAGCCAGACCACCAGCACCCCGCTTACCACGACCGCAATCAATGCAAACAACCAGCGCTGCCAGCCGGAGCTGTCGGCCAGGAAGCTGAACGCGGCCCCGGTGTTGTAGGCCAGCATCCAGCTGAAATAGTCAGGAAGGATGACGATTTGCTCGTACAACTCCAGACGGTTTTCGAAGTAGAACTTGCTGGCCTGGTCAATGACCACCACCAGCACGCTCAGCCACAACCAACCCAGTCGGCCCATGCGGCCAGCCGATGCATTAGGCATAGTGACGAACCTCGCCTGCGCCGCTGATGTTGTCGACGCAACGGCCGCAGATTTCAGGATGCTCGGGATTGACCCCGACGTCCTCGCGGTGATGCCAGCAGCGCGCGCATTTGGCGTGGCCGGATTTGACGACTTTGAGCTTCAGACCGGCGACTTCGGTGACCACGGCATCGGCATGCGCGCTGATGAAAGGCGCGACGCTGGCCGTTGAGGTAATCAGCACGAAACGCAGCTCGTTGCTCAGTTTGGACAGATCCGCTACCAGCGCGTCTTCGGCGTACAGCGTGACTTCGGCCTGCAAATTGCCGCCGATGGCCTTGGCCGCGCGCAGGTTCTCCATCTCCTTGTTGACCGCCACCTTCACCGCCATGATCCGCTCCCAGTAGGCGCGGTCCAGCTCGAAGCCTTCCGGCAGCTCGCTCAGGTCCTGGTACCAGGTGTTGAGCATCACCGACTCGTTACGCTCGCCCGGCAGGTACTGCCACAGCTCATCGGCAGTAAACGCCAGGATCGGTGCGATCCAGCGAACCAGCGCCTCTGAGATGTGGAACAGCGCGGTCTGGCACGAACGACGCGCCTTGCTGTTGGCGCCGGTGGTGTACTGGCGATCCTTGATGATGTCCAGATAGAAGCCGCCCAACTCCTGCACGCAGAAGTTGTGCACCTTCGAATAGACGTTCCAGAAACGATACTCGCCGTAGTGCTCCTCCAGCTCACCTTGCAGCAGCAACGCGCGATCCACGGCCCAGCGATCCAGCGCAAGCATGTCTTCGGCAGGCAGCAAGTCGGTGGCCGGGTTGAAACCCGTCAGGTTCGAGAGCAGGAAGCGCGCGGTATTGCGGATGCGGCGGTAGGCATCGGCGCTGCGCTGCAGGATGGTGTTGGAAACGGCCATTTCGCCGGAATAGTCGGTCGCCGAAACCCACAGGCGCATGATGTCGGCGCCCAGCGTGTCGTTGACGGTCTGCGGCGCGATGACGTTGCCCAGCGACTTGGACATCTTGCGGCCGTTCTCATCCACGGTGAAGCCATGGGTGAGCAACTCACGGTACGGCGCGTGATTGTCGATAGCGCAACCGGTCAGCAGCGACGAGTGGAACCAGCCGCGGTGCTGGTCGGAACCTTCCAAATACAGGTCGGCGCGTGGACCGGTTTCGTGGCCCATCGGGTGCGAGCCGCGCAGGACATGCCAGTGCGTGGTGCCGGAATCGAACCAGACGTCCAGGGTGTCGGAGATCTTGTCGTAGTGCGGCGCTTCGTCACCCAGCAGCTCGGCAGCGTCCATCTTGAACCAGGCTTCGATGCCTTCCTGCTCGACGCGCTGAGCGACTTCTTCCATCAGCTCGACAGTACGCGGGTGCAGCTCGCCGCTTTCCTTGTTCAGGAAAAACGGGATCGGCACGCCCCAGTTGCGCTGACGGGAGATGCACCAGTCAGGGCGGTTGGCGATCATCGAGTGCAGGCGCGCCTGCCCCCATGCCGGGACGAACTTGGTTTCTTCGATGGCTTTAACCGCACGGTTGCGCAGGGTGTCACCCGACGTCGGCTGCTTGTCCATGCCGACGAACCACTGCGCGGTGGCGCGGTAGATCAGCGGCGTCTTGTGGCGCCAGCAATGCATGTAGCTGTGGGTAATGGTTTCGGTGTGCAGCAGCGCGCCGACTTCGGTCAGCTTGTCGATGATGGGCTGGTTGGCCTTGAAGATGAACTGGCCACCGAAGAACTCCAGCGACGGGCTGTACACGCCATTGCTTTGCACCGGACTGATGATGTCGTCGTTGGTCAGGCCGTAGGCTTTGCAGATCACAAAGTCATCGACGCCATAGGCCGGCGAGCAGTGAACGACGCCGGTACCCGCGCCCAGCTCGACGTAGTCCGCCAGATAGATGGGCGAAAGCCGATCGTAGAACGGATGACGGAAGTTGATCAGCTCGAGCGCCGAACCTTCGGCCGTCGCCAGCACCGAACCCTCGAGATTCCAGCGCTTGAGGGAGGACTCAACCAGCTCTTCAGCCAGCACCAGCAGGCGCTCGCCGGTATCGACCAGCGCGTAGGTGAATTCCGGGTGAACGTTGAGCGCCTGGTTTGCCGGGATGGTCCACGGGGTGGTGGTCCAGATCACGATGGCAGCAGGTTTGCTCAGGGTAGGCAAACCGAAGGCTGCAGCGAGCTTGTCGGCGTCGGCAACCGGGAAGGCCACGTCGATGGTGGACGATTTCTTGTCCTGGTATTCGACTTCCGCTTCAGCCAGTGCCGAGCCGCAATCGAAACACCAGTTGACCGGCTTCAGGCCCTTGAAGACGAAGCCGTTCTTGACCATTTCGGCCAACGCGCGGATTTCCCCGGCTTCGTTGGCGAAGTCCATGGTGCGGTAGGGGTTGGCCCAGTCGCCCAGTACGCCGAGACGGATAAACTCGGCTTTCTGCCCTTCGATCTGCTCGGCCGCGTAGGCACGGCACAGTTCGCGGGTCTTGTCCGCAGGCAGATTTTTACCGTGGGTGACTTCGACCTTGTGCTCGATCGGCAGGCCGTGGCAATCCCAGCCCGGAACATACGGCGCGTCGAAGCCCGACAGGGTCTTGGAGCGAACGATCATGTCCTTGAGAATCTTGTTGACCGCATGACCGATGTGGATATTGCCGTTGGCGTACGGAGGCCCGTCGTGCAGCACGAACTTGGGCCGATCCTTGCCAATTTCGCGCAGCTTCTGGTACAGGCCAATGCTGTCCCAGCGCTGCAGAGTTTGCGGCTCGCGCTGGGGCAGGCCGGCCTTCATCGGGAAGGCGGTGTCCGGAAGATTAAGCGTGGCTTTGTAGTCGGTCATTTCAGGCTCTAAAGTTTAGCGGTTGGTCGTGCCAGTGGGCACGAGCGGCAGCGACATCCGCATCGATCGCCGTCTTGAGCGCCTCAAGGGAGGCAAAGCGCTGCTCATCACGCAGCTTCTGGTGGAATACCACCGTCAAACGCCGGCCATAAATATCGCCGGTAAAATCCAGAAGGTGAATCTCCAGATGGGGACGTCCATCGCCCGCCACGCTGGGACGCACGCCAATGTTGGCAACGCCCGGCCACACCTCGCCGTCGATCAGCGCGCTGACCAGATAGACACCGGTCAATGGCACGCGACGACGTTTGAGTTGCACGTTGGCCGTGGGCGTACCCAACTGACGCGCCAGCTTTTGGCCATGCAGCACCCGGCCGGAGATTTCGAACGGGCGGCCCAGCAAGTGCTCGGCCAAGGTGAAGTCTGCCGCAGCCAGCGCCGTGCGCACCTTGGTGCTGCTGACGCGGAAGCCGTCGATCTCGACAGTCTGTGCCGCTTCGACGGTAAACCCCTTCTCGACGCCTACGTTCTGCAGGAAATCAAAATCACCGATCCGGTCGCAGCCAAAGCGGAAGTCGTCGCCGACCTCCAGGTGCTTCACGCCTAAACCATCGATCAGCACGGTGTCGACAAACTCGGATGCACTGAGCCTGCTGAAGCGCTGGTTGAATGCCAGACACAGCACCAGATCAACACCCTCGCCAGCCAGCAGATCGAGCTTGTCGCGCAGCCGGGCCAGCCGGGCCGGGGCCGTCTCGGGAGCGAAAAACTCGCGCGGTTGCGGTTCGAAGATCACCACACAACTGGGCAGGCCCAGCTCGACGGCACGCTCACGCAGTCGCGCCAGGATAGCCTGGTGACCCCGGTGAACACCGTCGAAATTGCCAATAGTGGCGACGCAGCCCCGGTGCTGCGGGCGCAGATTGTGAAGGCCTCGAACCAGCTGCATAACGCGCTTCTTGCTCATAAAGTGGCCGATTATAACCACACACTGTCGTGAACGACAGGCGACACATCCGGGCAAACCACAACAATCGACGTTAACCGCCAGAAAACGACGACTGATCCTACAGGATCGCCTTGCGAGCGAAATGCCTTACCCGGAAACCCAGCACCAGCAAGGTGCCGAAATACGCCACGACACCCGCCAGCACCAGCGCGCCAAGGCGCAGGAATCGCTGCAGCATTTCCCCGTCCGACCAGGCGGGCATCACATGCATCAGGCCCAGCAGCACGGCGGACATGACCGCCACAGCGATAATCAGCTTGCCCAGGAACACCGGCCACCCCGGCTGTGGCTGGAAAAGGTCCTGCTTGCGCAGCTGCCAGAACAACAGCAAGGCGTTCAGGCACGCCCCCACGCTGATGGCCAGCGCCAGACCGGCGTGGGCCAGGTGGATGACGTAGACGAAGAGCAGATTGAACAGCTGAGTCACTATGAGGGTGAAGATCGCGATTTTCACCGGCGTGCGGATATTTTGTTGAGCATAAAAGCCCGGGGCGAGCACCTTGATCACGATGATGCCCAGCAGCCCGACCGAATACGCGACCAGCGCACGTTGGGTCATCGCAGCATCTACGCCATCAAACTTGCCGTACTGGAAGAGCGAAACGGTCAGCGGCTCGGCGAGCAACCCGAGCGCCAGGGTGCACGGCAGCACCAGCAGGAAACACAAGCGCAAGCCCCAGTCGAGGATGCGCGAATATTCGTGGCGATCCCGACTGGCGTAGGTTTTCGAGAGGATGGGCAGAAGAATCGTCCCCAACGCCACGCCCAGCACACCGGAAGGCAACTCCATCAGACGGTCGGCGTAGTACATCCAGGACACCGATCCGGCAACAAGGAACGAGGCGAATATGGTGTTGATGATCAGTGAAATCTGACTGACGGAAACGCCGAGCATGGCCGGCAGCATCTGCTTCATCACTCGCCAGACACCGGTGTCGCGCAGATTGAGGCGCGGCAGCACCAGCATGCCGATCTTTTTCAGGTGTGGCAGTTGATAAAGAAGCTGCAGCAGCCCCCCCGCGAGCACCGCCCAGCCCAGCGCCATCACGGGCGGGTGGAAATACGGCGTAAGGAACAGGGCGAAGAAGATCATCGCCAGATTGAGCAGCGTCGGCACGAACGCCGGAACGGAGAAGCGATTCCACGTATTGAGGATCGCGCCGGCCAGCGACGACAGCGAGATGAGCAATATATAAGGAAAGGTCACCCGCAGCAGATCCGAGGTGAGCTGGAATTTCTCGGGCGTGTCGGCAAACCCCGGCGCAGTCGCCCAGATGACCCACGGGGCGAATACAACGCCCAGCACCGTGACGATTGCCAGAGCGAGGGTCAGCAGGCCGGTGACATACGCGACAAATGTGCGGGTTGCCTCTTCGCCCTGCTGGCTTTTGTATTCAGCGAGGATCGGCACGAACGCCTGGGAGAAGGCGCCTTCGGCAAAGATCCGGCGCAGCAGGTTGGGCAGTTTGAAGGCAATAAAGAAGGCGTCAGTGGCCATGCCGGCGCCAAATGCGCGCGCGATGATCGTGTCGCGGACAAAGCCCAGCACCCGCGAAAGCATCGTAATAGAGCTAACGGCGGCAAGCGATTTGAGTAGATTCATCGAAAGGTTGTACGCCTGACCAAAGGAAGCGCCAAAGCGCGTTCCATATATGCGATACTCCGCGCCGCAAAACAGCTCAGAGCCAAAGCCCGCGAGTTTACAGGTCGCACGCCGGAAAGAAATCACCTCGGCACCACACGGCGACCACTCAGCGGAACGCATCAACCGCCCTTGACAAGCGTCAAACTCATCGGCATGATTCGCGGCCTATTTTGTTAGCTATTTCCCAAGTCTTTCGAGGAGCTCGACGGTGGCCAACACACCTTCCGCCAAAAAACGTGCAAAACAGGCTGAGAAGCGTCGCAGCCACAACGCCAGCATGCGTTCCATGGTTCGTACCTACATCAAGAATGTAGTTAAAGCCATCGACGCTAAAGACGCTGAAAAAGCGCAAGCTGCTTATGTTCTGGCTGTGCCAGTTATCGACCGCATGGCCGATAAAGGCATCATCCACAAGAACAAAGCTGCTCGCCATAAAGGTCGCTTGAATGGCCACATCAAGGCTCTGAACCTTGCTGCTGCAGCCTAAGCGATTCGCTTGTTAAAAAACCGACCCCAGGGTCGGTTTTTTATTGCCTTCGATTTGACGCTCTAGCATCAAGGCGCAGGAGCAGGCGTCCACGGCAGAATCGGGATGGCGGTCACGGCGTTCTGCGGGCTACCCTCGATGACTTTGTCGCTGTAGACGAGGTACACCAGCGTATTGCGTTTCTTGTCGAGGAATCGCACGACTTGCATGGTCTTGAACACCAGCGAGGTCCGCTCCTTGAACACTTCGTCGCCATCCTTCAATTGCTCCTTGAAGTGAATGGGCCCGACCTGCCGGCAAGCGATGGACGCTTCAGCGCGGTCTTCAGCGAGACCCAACCCACCCTTCACTCCACCGGTTTTCGCGCGGGAAAGATAGCAGGTCACGCCGTCGACCTTGGGATCGTCGAATGCCTCGACCACGATCCGGTCGTTCGGACCCACCATCTTGAACACCGTTGATACCTGGCCGATCTCTTCAGCTGACGCCAGCACTGGCAACATCAGTAACGCGCCTACCAGCCCTTTCATGACTCGCATGTATGCTTCCTTCTTTTGATGATGCACTTCAGACCAGAATCAGGTTGTCACGGTGCACGAGCTCAGGCTCAGCCATGTAACCCAGCTCCTTGACGATGGCGTCAGAAGGCAGGCCAATGATCTTCTGCGCTTCGAGCGCGCTGTAATTTGTAAGGCCACGGGCGATCTCGCGACCGTCAGCCGCCACGCAAACCACCATCTCGCCACGACGAAAGCTGCCCTGCACCAGCTTGACGCCGACCGGCAACAGACTCTTGTGGCTCTGGGAGAGCGCTTTCACCGCGCCCTCGTCCAGCACCAGCGTGCCCCGGGTTTGCAGATGCCCGGCCAGCCACTGCTTGCGAGCCGCGAGCATTTCACGCTCCGGGGACAGTAACGTACCCAAGCGCTCACCGGCTTTCAGACGCGCCAGCACGCGCTCGATGCGACCACCCACGATCACGGTGTGCGCACCCGAGCGAGCGGCCAGTCGTGCAGCACGCAATTTGGTCTGCATGCCGCCACGACCCAGCGCACCGCCGGTGCCGCCGGCCACCGCATCAAGGGCGGGATCATCAGCGCGCGCTTCATAGATGAGCTGCGCCTCGGGATTATTGCGAGGGTCAGCATCGAACATGCCGTCGCGGTCGGTCAGGATGACTAACAGGTCAGCTTCAACCAGGTTGGCCACCAACGCCGCCAGCGTGTCGTTGTCGCCGAAACGGATCTCGTCAGTGACCACCGTGTCGTTTTCGTTGATGACAGGGATGACACCCAGCTCAACCAAGGTGCGCAGCGTGCTGCGGGCATTCAGGTAGCGCTTGCGGTCGGACAGATCGTCGTGGGTGAGCAGAATCTGCGCGGTATGGCGCTGATGCTCGGCGAAGCTGGATTCCCACGCCTGCACCAGACCCATCTGACCGATTGCTGCAGCGGCCTGAAGCTCATGCATGGCACTCGGTCGCGCAGTCCAGCCCAGACGGCTCATGCCGGCCGCTACCGCGCCGGACGACACCAGGACCAGTTCGACACCCGCCTCATGCAGGGCCACCATCTGCTCGACCCAAACACCCATCGCGTTGCGATCCAGACCCTTGCCGTCCGCCGTCAGCAGCGCACTTCCGATCTTCACCACCCAACGCTGGGCACCTGTCACCTTGCTCCGCATGATCTTTCAACCTTAAGCTAGAGAGTCCGAATTCTAGATACTAAAACGCCGCTTCAAGAGCGGCGTCGTAGTTTACTTCAGTCGATCAGTCGCGGACGTAAATGATTTCCGGACCATCTTCGTCTTCCACATCCTCCTCATCCCAATCGTCATCGCCAATGTCATGCACGCTCTTCACGCCACTACGGCGCAAGGCACGCTGATCATCCAGCGCCTGCAACTGGGCGCGAGCTTCATCTTCGATGCGTTGATCCAGCTCAGCCAGTTCGGCGGCGTAGGCCGGGTCATTGCCCAGACGATCAGCGCGGTCTTCGAGGTAGCGCATGATGTCGTGGGTCAGGCGATCGGTGCCCTCTTTGGCGATGGCCGAGATCACGTAGACAGGGCCGGTCCACTCCAGGCGGTCAATGATTTCCTGCTTGCGGGCCTCATGCTCTTCTTCGAGTATCTGGTCGCACTTGTTCAGCACCAGCCAGCGATCACGGTCGGCCAGCGCAGGGCTGAACTTGACCAGCTCGTTAACGATGACTTCAGCGGCATCTGGCGCACTGCTTTCATCCAGCGGCGCCATGTCGACGAGGTGCAGGAGCAGACGCGTACGCGCAAGGTGCTTGAGGAAACGAATCCCCAGACCGGCACCGTGGGAAGCGCCTTCGATCAAGCCGGGAATATCGGCAATGACAAAGCTTTTCCAGCGATCGACACTGACGACGCCCAGGTTCGGCACCAGTGTGGTGAACGGATAATCAGCGACCTTTGGCTTGGCGGCCGACACCGAACGAATGAACGTGCTCTTGCCAGCGTTCGGCAAACCGAGCAGACCGACGTCAGCCAGTACTTTCAGCTCAAGCTTGAGGTCACGCTGCTCACCCGGCTTGCCCGGCGTGGTCTGACGCGGTGCCCGGTTGGTACTGGATTTGAAACGCGTGTTGCCCAGACCGTGCCAGCCACCATGAGCCACCAGCAGACGCTGACCGGCTTTGGTCAGGTCGCCGATTACTTCCTGGGTACCGGCGTCGATCACGGTGGTGCCGACTGGCACACGCAATACCAGCTCCTCACCCTTGCGACCGGTGCAATCGGTGCTGCCGCCGTTCGAACCGCGCTCGGCGTCGAAATGGCGGGTGTAGCGGTAATCGACCAGGGTATTGAGGTTTTCGTCGGCGATCATGTAGATCGAGCCGCCGTCACCGCCATCACCACCGTTAGGACCACCGTTCTCGATGAATTTCTCGCGACGGAAGCTCATGCAACCGTTACCGCCGTCACCGGCCTTTACTCGAATGGATACTTCATCAACAAATTTCATAGCGCACGCCTCCCGTCACAAAGACGAGCAAACAACATAGATTCATAAGGCTCTTGCAAAGATGAGCGTTGCGATACCGATCAAAAACCAGCGACTTCACACCACAACGGCCCACACAAACAGCTTTGCAAGAGACTCACCAGAAACAGGACCTTCTACAAACGAAAAAGCCCTGTCATCGACAGGGCTTTTCAGCTCAGGAGGCGCGAAGGTCAGGCCCTCACACCCCCTGAACGCAAGATTATGCCGCGACTTCAGTCTTTGGCACGATGCTTACATAGCGACGACCGAAGGCGCCTTTAACCTGGAACTTGATCACGCCTTCGACTTTAGCGAACAGGGTGTGATCTTTGCCCATACCAACGCCGTAGCCAGCGTGGAACTGGGTGCCGCGCTGACGCACGATGATGTTGCCCGGAACGATAACCTGGCCGCCATACATCTTCACGCCAAGGCGTTTGGCTTCTGAGTCGCGACCGTTACGGGTACTACCACCAGCTTTTTTGTGTGCCATGAGTCAATTCTCCTAGTGAGGATTAGGCTGAAATTAAGCCTGAATACCGGTGATTTTGATCTCGGTGTACCACTGGCGGTGGCCCATACGCTTCATGTGGTGCTTACGACGACGGAACTTGATGATGCGGACTTTATCGTGACGACCTTGGGAGATCACTTCAGCCACAACGGTAGCGCCTGCAACAACTGGAGCGCCGATGTTCACGTCGTCGCCATTGGCAACCAACAGAACGCGATCAAAAGTAACGGATTCGCCGGTAGCGATTTCCAGTTTTTCAATCTTCAGGTATTCACCTGGGGCGACCTTGTATTGCTTGCCGCCAGTAACGATTACTGCATAAGACATGGTGTATCTCCGATAATCCTGCTCACCCAGCTCTTTATAGGAAGAGGTATTGGCTGGCATGGCTGCACAAGGCTGGAAGGCCGACATGCAATTGCGTAAGGCAGGTGCTGCCCAGGAAGTTAGGGTGCGCGATTGTACGCAAGCGATCAACGCCTTGCAAGCTGCGCGATGTCACGCCTTGACAGGGTGGGGCCTGCAACCTAGCATGCCGCGCAACCCTTCTGGAGCACGTCTCGCTGATGCAACCCCAAGCCTTCTACACCGCTGTGGCGGACGACTTTACAGCCGTCGACCACATTATCAAGAAGCAGCTGACATCGCGCGTGCCGCTGGTCTCCAAAATAGGCGACTACATCACCTCTGCTGGCGGTAAACGCCTGCGCCCGCTGCTCGTTCTGTTGTGCGGCAAAGCGCTGGGCTCAGGCGGTGATGATTTACGCCTGCTGGCAGCGACCATCGAATTCCTGCACACCGCTACCCTACTGCATGACGACGTCGTCGACATGTCCGGCATGCGCCGTGGCCGCTCGACCGCCAATGCGATGTGGGGCAACGCGCCAAGCGTACTGGTGGGTGACTTTCTGTATTCGCGCTCGTTCGAGATGATGGTCGAACTCGGCTCTATGCCCGTGATGCAGATCCTGTCGAAGGCCACGCGCATCATCGCGGAAGGTGAAGTACTGCAACTGTCCAAGGTGCGCGACGCCAGCACCACCGAAGAAACCTACATGGAAGTCATCCGCGGCAAAACCGCGATGCTCTTCGAAGCGTCGACCCACAGCGCCGCAGCCCTGGCCAATGCCGGCACGGAGCAGAGCGAAGCACTGCGCACCTTCGGTGATCATCTGGGTGTCGCCTTCCAACTGGTCGACGACCTGCTGGACTATCGCGGCGATGCGGAGACCCTCGGCAAGAACGTCGGTGACGACCTCGCCGAAGGCAAGCCTACCCTGCCGCTGATCTACACCATGCGCGAAGGCACGGCTGAACAAGCCGCACTGGTTCGCCAGGCCATTCAGAAGGGCGGGCTGGAAGATCTCGAAAGTATCCGCGATGCTGTGGAAAAGTCAGGCGCCCTTGAGTACACCGCCCAACTGGCACGCGACTACATTGCTCGCGCCATTGCCTGTCTGGATGTGCTGCCGCCGAGCGTCTATCGCGACGCCCTCGTAGAGCTGAGCGAGTTTGCGGTCGCTCGCACACATTGATTGACCGCTGCCCTGCTCTGTTGAAAGCCCGTCCACGTGACGGGCTTTTTGTTGTGCGCGATTCAAGGCCGCACAAAGCCCGCCCCAATCAACCAATGCGAATTAATCTCAAATAGATCCTTGCTATTCCTCAGATAAGAATTATTCTCATTGAAACACTCAAGGAGAATCATATGACTTATCTGATTGATGCCTGGCTTGACCGGCCACAGCCTTACCTGCGCATTCTCGAGCGTGAGACGGGCAAAGTGTGTGCGGTGCTGGAAGAAGAGGCGCTCGACGAATTGCGCGATCAGGGGGATCTGGACGTCAGCAGCCTGAGTTCGAGCGAACCCTGCGTTCAGAAGGAGATGGTGCGAAGTCTGTTTCTGTTCTGCTATGCGCGGGCATTGCGTCCGGCCAGTGAACTGCATTGATGACAACAGATAAGACGACAATGCCGAGCCAGCGCGGGGCTGACTCGGCATCTATCAAGCGTGACGCGGTCGCTACTTAACCTTACAGGACGTCGAGCAACTCGACGTCGAAGACCAGAACGCTGTGCGGCGGAATGCTGCCAACGCCTTGAGCGCCGTAGGCCAGCTCGCTAGGAACATACAGACGCCATTTGCTGCCGGCCTTCATCAGTTGGAGGGCTTCGGTCCAGCCTGGGATCACGCCGCCAACCGGGAATTCAGCCGGCTCGCCACGATCGTAGGAGCTGTCAAACACAGTGCCGTCGATCAGCATGCCGTGGTAATGGGTGCGCACGTTGCTTTCGCGGGTCGGCTGAGCGCCTTCGCCCGCAGTGATCACTTCATATTGCAGACCGGAGGCCAGAGTGGTCACGCCATCACGCTTGGCGTTTTCGGTCAGGTATTCCTTGCCGGCGCCCGCCGCTGCTTCAGCCTTGGCAGCTGCTTCGGCTTGCATGATTTCGCGGATGACTTTGAAGCTCGCGCCCATTTCTTCCTGGCCAACACGGCTCGGTTTGCCGGCGAAAGCGTCGGTCAGGCCGGCCAGGATTGCGTCCAGGTCGACACCCGGCGGCGGATTGTCACGCAGTTGGTCGCCCAGTTGACGGCCAATGCCGTAGCTGACGCGGGTTTCGTCTGTGGACAGATTGACTTCGGACATGAGACTGCTCCGCTGAAGAGCGCCCTCGGGCGCCCGTGTTTAAAGGCCGCGCAGCCTAGCACAAAGCGTAATACCCGTAACCACTACCAGGCGGATCGAAAAGCCAAGGGGATTTTGACGTCCTGATTCAGGTGGTCGTGCACGCCGCACATTTCATCGTGCACCACGGCGTGGACCAGATTGAACGGCATCGGCGCAACCGGCTGTAAGAGTTCACGCGCGTGCTCGACGGAGCGCAGGTGCAATGCCTTGTTCTGCGCATCGACCAAACGATGCGCGACGCCCTGCATTCTTGCTTCCAGCAAGTAAATACCGCCTTCGATGGAGATCAGATTGAGCTCTTCAACACCACCAGTGCTGGAGTGGGAAATGAGTTCCTGAAGGTTCATGGCAAATCCTCGCGAGTCGCAGGAAATCGATCAGTGCTTGGTCAGTTTGTCCAGATAGCCCATCGCGAAGGCCGAAACCACGAAGGTCATGTGAATGATCACATACCACATCAGGTATTGCGGCTCGATGTTCTTGGCGTCCATGAACACCCGCAACAGGTGAATGGACGAAATCGCAACAATGGATGCGGCGACTTTCATCTTCAGCGATGAAGAATCCATCTTGCCCAGCCAGTTGAGCTTTTCCTTGCCTTCGTCGATATCCAGCTGGGACACGAAGTTCTCGTAGCCGGAAATCATCACCATGACCAGCAAACCGCCGACCAGCGCCATGTCGATCAATGACAGCAGCACCAGGATCAGATCCGATTCCGCCAGCGCAAACACGTTGGGGATGATGTGGAAGATTTCCTGGAAAAACTTCAGCGCCAGCGCCAACAGTCCCAGGGACAAACCAAAGTAGATCGGCGCCAGCAACCAGCGCGATGCATACATCGCATTTTCGATAAACCGTTCCATTGAAACTCACAGATAATTTAAAAGCTCGCGAGTATAGGGCGAAGGCCGATTAGCACAACCCACCGCGAAAAGAGTTGAAACAATAACGCCAGATCAGGCGCCGCAGACGCCCGACGAATCCGCATCCGCATCCGCAGATAACAGAAAGCAAATGCAGACGCGTCGAACGCCAGGTATCAGTTGACGGGAGACGTCCGCTGGCCCTGGGCGGCGTCGCTGTTGATTCTTCGCAGTTCCCCCTGCAGGTGAAGCCCCCAGATCGGGATTTCCTCTGCTGCTTGATAGCCATGCATCACAAGGCTTTCAGCAATGGCATCAAGCACCGATTCGGCAGCAACCGGTCCATGAAAAGGTCCCTGAGCCTTGAGTGCGGAGGGCTGTTCGCCAGACATTCCGGCAGCGAACAATAAGGTCCACATTCCTTTATCGCCTGACAGCGGGCGAACGACACATTCGATTCGGGTCACCAGACCCAGGCATTGGCGAGTAAGACAGAGGCTGCGCGGCATGGCGAGCTCCTCATTGATTGCAGTATTCATCTCCTTCGCACAACGAGGGAAACGCGTCAGTCCCTTTGACAACTGCTGCAACCCGACAATATCGAACAAATACCCCGTTGGAAAAGCGCGAAAACGAAAAGGGCGCCGAATGGTCATTTTGCCATCAAGCGCCCCGTTTCATTGACGTCAAAGGCCTAGCTTTTCAGCTCGGGCTGTAATTGTGGCGCCTCCTTTTCGAGCTCTTTGAGGTCGTCGTCGCTGAGCATTTCAGCAATGTCGCGCAGGCGGTCCACCACCCTGCCGTTCACCGAATCATCGGGGAACTGACCGTCTTCGTCCGCCTCACCGACCGGCATGCCCACCAACAGACTCAGCGCCTCATCCACCTGACGCACCGCGTACACATGGAACTGCCCGGCGCGCACGGCTTGCAGCACGCGCTCGTCGAGCATCAGCGTGGCAACGTTGGCATGGGGAATGATTGCACCTTGGTCACCGGTAAGACCCCGGGCTTCGCAGAGTCGGAAGAAGCCTTCAATCTTCTCGTTGACACCGCCAACCGCCTGGACTTCGCCGAACTGGTTGATCGAGCCGGTGATAGCGAAACACTGCTTGAGCGGGGTTTTCGACAGCGCTGAAATCAGCGTGCAGACCTCGCCGAGGGAAGCGCTGTCACCGTCGACGTAGCCGTAGGACTGTTCCAGCGCAATGCTCGCGGAAATGGCCAGCGGGAATTCCTGAGCGTAACGGCTGCCCAGATAACCGGTAAGGATCATCACGCCCTTGGAGTGAATCGGCTGACCCAGATTGACTTCACGCTCGATGTCGACGATGCCGCTGCCGCCCGGATAGACCGTCGCTGAAATGCGCGCAGGCACACCAAACGCCGAGTCACCCACTTCCAGCACCGTCAGGCCGTTGCACTTGCCGACCGCCGCGCCCTGAGTGTCGATCAGGATGATGCCCGCGAGCATGTCGTCGAGGATCCGCGCCGACACACGACCGGTGCGGGTGGCCTTGGCCTTCAATGCGCGCTCGATGTGGCCGGCGTCAGTGCGTTCGTCACCGGCCACGCTGCGGATGAAGTCTGCCTCGCTGACCAATTGAAACAAGTCGCCGATGCGCGCCGACAAGCGCCCTTGGTGCTCGGCCAGACGCGCGCTGTACGTGGCAAGGCGTGCGACCGCATCCGCCGTCAGGGGCGCCATGCCCTCCTCCGAGGTGCGGGTTTTGAGCAACTGCGCGAACTGCTCCAGGCTCTCGTCGACCATCGGGATGTCTTCGTCGAAGTCCACCAGGACCCGGAACATTTCCTGGAAGTCGGGATCGAGGTCCTGCAGCGTGTAGTACAGAGAACGCGCGCCAATGATGATGACTTTGACCTGCAGTGGAATGGTCTGCGGGGTCAGGGTCACGGTGGCAAGACGACCCAGCTCACCCAGCGGCGCTTCCATCTTCAGCTTGCGCGACTGCAGGGAGCGCTTGAGGGCGTCCCACACGAACGGCTCGCTGAGCATTTTCTCGGCTTCAAGCACCAGAAAACCGCCGTTGGCGCGGTGAAACGCGCCGGGGCGCAACTGACGATAGGTGGTGTAAAGCGCCCCCTGATCGGTGCTGTATTCGATGCGGCCAAAGAGGTTGTCGTAGGTCGGGTGCGGCTCGAACACCACCGGCGCACCACCGCTGGCGGAATGGCCGACCATCAGGCTTGGGCAGTATTGCTCTTCGAGCAGCTTGCGCGCCTGGGCGTCGGTTTTGCTGTCGTCAACCAGTTGCTCGACCACGGTTTTCAGCAGGTTGACCTGCACCGCCTGAAGGTAGGCGCACACCGCAGCGTTTTCGGCGTACTGCTCGGACAACGGTGCGAGCAGCGGCTGAAGCGCGAGGATGATGGTCTCTTCATTGAGTTCGCGCATCTGGTTGTTGGACTCGCGCTTCCACTGCGGCAGGCTGGCGAGTTCTTCATTCAGACGCTCTTCCAGCGTCGAAATATCGGTATGAAAACGCTCGCGATCGGCTTCCGGCAATTGCGAAAACTCGGCCTCGTCCAGCGCCTTGCCTTCGAGCATCGGGGTAAACGCGATGTTGGTGTTGTCGCGGTACAGCGCGATGTCCTTTTCCAGCGCGAGACGCTCGATGACATCAAGGGCGCGGTCGTAGCGCTGATTGAAGGCGCGGTCGATCGAACTCTTCTTTTGCTGGTAGGACGGATGCTCGAACACCGCAGGAAACGTCGACAGCAGGTTGTCGATCAGCCCGTTGATGTCGGCAATGAAATCGCTGGCGCTGCCAGGTGGCAATTCCAGTGCGCGCGGCTCCCGAGCATCGTCGAAATTATTGACGTACACCCAGTCCGAAGGTGTCTGCATGCGCTTGGCTTCGGCCTTGAGGTAGCGCTTGACGAAGGAGAACCGGCCGGTGCCGGGCTCGCCCATGACGAACACGTTGTAGCCGGGGCGCGGCATGGCGACGCCGAATTGCAGGGCTTCGACCGCTCGCTCCTGACCGAGCACGCCGCGAAAGGGTTCCAGATCGTTGGTTGTCGTGAAGCTGAACTGTTCAGCGGAAAAGGGACGGGTCAGCGCCTCAGGCGCAAGTCGCAAGCTGGCAGCAACAGAATCGGGCATCGGACATCCTTACATCAGGCGGGGCAGATGGGCGCATTCTGGCGCTCGCCGCACCGCACTGGCAAGGCATGAACCACCTGATCGTTTTTCCATGTGAGGAACTGTCCTACACACCCGGTGGAGGCGGATTACACGCAACAATCTGCAATTGCTGACGGAACGTTCATATCGTGCCTAAACTCCAACTTGCGCGACTGGTAACAATTTAAATAACCGGTCCGCCCTGGCGCCCTATCGGCCAGGAATCCGACCCTTGGTTGAAACAACAGAGACTAAAGCTATGAAACGGATTCTTCTTGGTACTCTCTTCGCCGCTGTGTCCATCAACGCCATGGCTCAAGCGCCTGGCGGTCCGGACTGCGGTTGGGGCAACATGCTGTTTGAAGGTCAACGCGGTACTCCCGCTCACTTTCTCGCTTCCACCACCAACGGTACTTCGGGTAACGCCACCTTCGGCATGACCTCGGGCACCAACGGCTGCTCCACCAACAGCGCGCTGACCTACGGCGGCAAATCCTGGATTGCCATGAACGGCATGATGGATGAGCTCTCCAAAGACATGGCCATGGGCCAAGGCGAAGCACTGACCACCTACGCGGTCGTGTTGGGCGTTGCACCGGAAGACCGTGCGCATTTCGCCGCAGTCACCCACGAGCACTATCAGCAGATCTTCACCAAGGCTGACGCCACTGCTGAAGATGTTCACACCAACACCATCGACGTTCTGAAGAACGATCCGACTCTGGCTAAATACGCGACCCAAGCTTAAAGTCGTGCCGCCTGCCTTCCTCCCCGGAAGGCAGGTTCTCCGCCCTGCCCATTTCTGACTAGTTGCCAATCTATGCTCAAACGCCTTGCCTGGCTGGCGCTCTGTGTCTGCGCCCCGCTGTACGCCGCGACTCACGTCGACAATGATCGTTTGCAGCAACTGGCCAATTCCAGATTCTGGATCTCCATCGGCCACTACGAAGCCGGCAAGCTGGGTGGCTGGCGCAGCTATGTCGATGACCCGAAGTTCTTCCTCGCCCAGAACGGCGCCCATGACCCTAAAGCCGAATTGGCCGCGACCCTTGAGGCGATCTACCGCCCCGTCACCCAAGGTCAGGAAAACGGCCACCCGCAATGCGTTTACCCGTCTCGCACGCGCTTTTTGCGCGACGAATTGAAGCTGGCCGATCTGCCCGCGGTCGACTGCAAAGAATTCAACAAATGGTTTTCCGATGTGGCCCCGGACAGCACCGTGCTGATTTTCCCGGCAGCGTACCTCAACAGCCCGTCGTCCATGTTCGGCCACACGCTGCTGCGCATCGATCAGGCGGACGTGCAGGCCAACAAGACCGCCTTGCTCAGCTACGCGATCAATTTCGGCGCCTACATCGAGGGTTCCGACAACAGCATTCTGTACGCGTGGAAAGGCCTGGCGGGCGGCTACCCCGGTCTGTTCGCGCTGGTGCCTTATCAGGAAAAACTCTCCGAGTACCGTAGCCTTGAGAACCGTGATCTGTGGGAATACCGCCTCAATCTGACGCCGGAAGAAACCCGGCGCATGGTCGAGCACGTGTGGGAACTCAAACAGATCCGCTTCGGGTATTTCTTCTTCGACGAAAACTGCTCCTACCGTTTGCTGGAGCTGCTCCAAGTAGCTCGTCCAAGCCTGGACCTGACGCCGCAGTTTCGTCTGACGGCCATTCCCACGGACACCGTGCGTGCGGTCAAAGAGGCAGGGCTTGTAGAGAAGATCGAGTATCGCCCGTCCAGGGAGCGCGAGCTGCTGAGCCGTGCCGAGCCGTTGAATCACGACGAGCAACAGTGGGTGCTGAAAGTGAGCGCCGATCAAAAGCAGCTGCAGAACGACACCTACCTCGCCCTGCCGAAGGAACGCCGTGCCTTAATTCAGGACGCGGCCTACAGGCTGGAGCGATATCGGGCCAACGGGCAGGAGCGCGACCCTACAAGCGCGCAACGCAGCTATGACCTGCTGCGTGCGATCAGCACCAATCCGCCACCTGCGCTGGAAATTGAACGCCCGGGGCTGCCGGAAGACGGGCATGAATCACGGACCTGGCAACTGGGAGCCGGCACGCGTGATGACAAAGCGTTCGCCGAATACGGCTTGCGTATGGCGTATCACGATTTGAACGACAATGCGTACGGCTTCCCGCTGGGCGCGCAGATCGAGATCCTTCAGCTCAAGCTGCGCCAATATGAAGACAGTCATTGGCAGGTGCAGCGGCTCGATCTGGCGACCATCCGCTCGCTGACACCGCGCAACGAGCTGTTGCAACCGTGGTCATGGCAAGTGGCGGGCGGCCTTGAGCGGGTGCTGGGCAAGCACGGCGACGAGAATCTGGTCAGCCATGTCAACGGTGGCGCCGGTGGCACGTGGAAATTGGGGGATGACGTGCTGGGCTTCGCCATGGGAACGGTGCGGATTGAGCACAATAACGATTTCTCGGCACTGATTTCGCCAGCGGCGGGTTTCAATACCGGCGTGCTGTGGCGCAATCCGTTGGGTAATTTCAGCCTGGAAACCAAGGGCGATTACTTCACCAATGGCGAAGTGCGGCGCAACATCAGCCTCAATCAACAATGGGAGCTGTCGCGCAACCTCGGGCTTCGGCTCAGTGCGCAGCGGGATTTCAGCCAGATGACCTCGCCGGTGAATGAGGTGATGCTGGAGCTGAAGTGGTATCACTATTGAGTGGCACGCTCGTGATTTTTTAGTGTGACCCCTGACGCTTTCCCGGCTGAGGCCGGTCCTACGATGCGCGCGACGGTTCTGTAGGACTGGCTTTAGCCGGGAAGAGGCCAGCCCTGCTATGTGTGCGTCGTGGCGTAACCTTCTTCTTCGATCAATTCCACAATCTGCTCAGCCTCAAGCTGGCTCTGCACTTTGACCTCCCCGTTCGCCAGATCAACCTGCACTTGCGCCGTCGGGTCCTGCCCCTGAATGGCGCTGGTGACGGCGCGCACGCAGTGTGCGCAGGTCATGCCTTGAACCTTGAATACCTGCATGTGCTGACTCCTCTTTACATCGAAAACGTGTGATAACGCCATCTAAGACCTTCCCGTCGGGGCAAGGTCAAGTTTCCGTTGCATCTGCCGGGCTGGCATTCATCCGCACTCTGCGCCAGAGTGCGCCTACAACCGTCATATCAGGAGAATCAGCCATGCGCTGGTCAGCCATTCGTATTGCAGGTTTCGCCGGCCTGTTGGCGTGCGCATCCTGGGCCCATGCCGATCAGGACTACGGCGTGCTGATCATTTCCCGCGAGCGCCTGGAGGTCTCCACCTCCTGCGAAATCGGAATATTCATGCAGGACCAACTCGTCGGCCGCCTGTACCAGGAAGAGTCACGCTCATTCAATTTGCCAGCCGGCGACCTGTCGGTGCGCTTGCGTGTGCTGCCGGGCCAGACGCCGGGCTGCTCGCCGGGCATTGAGGCGCAGAACAACACGCGCCTGCACATCAATGCGGGTGACGTTTTGAAATACCGCCTCGCGTCCGGGCCCAACGGGATGTATCTGAAGAAAGCGGATTTGAATTACTAGCCGTCAACGAAAAAACCCGGCCTGAGCCGGGTTTTTCTTTGTCGATTATTGCATCCAGGGCGGAGGCGGCTCTTCGGTTTTGCCCGGTGGGGCATCGTCCGCCGCACGCCCCGCCTGGCGACGGTCTTCATCCAGGCGCGCCGCTTCGATCTCGCGCAAGACACTGCCTACATCGGCAATCTCATCCGGATCAGCGAACACCCCGGTCAGAACAGTCGCCGGGGACAAAGTACCCGCCTCGAAATAGGACCACATCTCGCGGGCGTAGCGCGTCTGCTTCAGTTCAGGTGCGAAACGACCGAAGTACGAAGCCATGTTGCCGACGTCGCGCTCCAGCATGCTGAATGCGTGATTGTTGCCCGCCGCGTCCACCGCTTGCGGCAGGTCGATGATGACAGGCCCGGTCGGCGTCAACAGCACGTTGAACTCCGACAGGTCACCGTGCACCAGACCGGTACACAACATCAGGACGATTTGCTGGATCAGGAACGCGTGATATTCCCGTGCCTGATCCGGCTCCAGCGTGACGTCGTTCAGGCGCGGCGCCGCGTCGCCATATTCGTCGCAGATCATCTCCATCAGCAGCACGCCTTCGAGGAAGTCGAACGGCTTGGGAACCCTGACACCCGCGCTCGCGAGTCGGAACAACGCCGCGACCTCGGCGTTCTGCCAGGCGTCCTCGGTTTCTTTGCGACCAAACTTAGACCCCTTCGCCATGGCGCGGGCATCACGGCTATTGCGGACCTTGCGGCCCTCCTGATACTCCGCAGCCTGGCGGAAACTTCGTTTGTTTGCCTCCTTGTAAACCTTCGCGCAGCGTAGCTCTTTGCCGCAGCGCACCACATAAACAGCTGCCTCTTTACCGCTCATCAGCGGGCGCAGCACCTCGTCCACCAGACCGTCTTCGATCAGGGGTTCAATGCGTTTAGGAGTCTTCATCAGCTTTTATTGGGGGTCCTTCGTTGCCAAACACGCGATTGTTGCTCGTTATACGGCAATCTTCTGCCAGCGAGTAGGGGGTCAGCTCGATTGACCGTATGCCAGTTGTCTCACGACATCCCCGCCACATGGCCAAGCAGCATTCGTGCCGACGCATAATTCCGACCCTCTGTCGTCTGTATGGCAGTGTTTATCGAAGAGCGGCAATAACCCGACCAGACAATCTTCGCTCATGGTCCGCGAAACAGCTCGCCAGGGGTCCTCCCGAAAAGCCCTTTGAAGGCAGCAATGAAAGCCGACGTCGAATCGTAACCGCAGTTAAGCGCTGTGCTCGTCACGCTCACCCCTTCTTCCAACGCATTGAGTGACGACAGCAGGCGCGCCCTCTGCCGCCAGCTCCGGAAGCTCATGCCGGTTTCGCGCTGAAACAATCGCGTCAGGGTTTTTTCCGACATGTTCAAACGCGCCGCCCAGTCATAAAGGGTAATCGCTTGGTCCGGCGCTTCGATCAGTTCACCACACAGTCCCAGCAAGCGTAGATGACGAGGTAGTGGGAGCGAGAAACCCACCTCGGGCAAATTCGCCAATTGATCCAGCAGTACCTGAACGAGACGAGACTCGGCGCTATCGACGTCCGGGTAATCTGCCGGCAGCTGGCAGAACGTCTTTATCAACTCCCTGGCGAGTGGCGTGACTTCAAGCACCCGGCAGCGGTCCGGCGACCAGGTGCAGTCTTCCTTGCGCACGTAGAGGCTGCGCATCTCGGCACGAGTTGACGTGACGACTTCATGATCGAGCCCGGCAGGAATCCACACGCCCCACTGCGGCGGCGCAAAGAAACTGCCGTGCGGGGTATGGACCCCAAGCACACCACTGATGGCGTAGGAAAACTGCACCCAGTCGTGGCGATGCGTCGGGGTCCACGAGCCCGCGCTCAGGCTTTCCGCTCTGGCGTATAGCGGGCGAGGCAAGTCGGTCAGCGTTGGAATCAAGCGCCGAGTTTCGGCGTTGCGCGATGGGCAGTGTCCGTTGCTCGGCATATGCGTGCCATGTGTCGGGAGACAGAAGTCTACGCGCCTGTTCCAGACTTTTGCCAGTGGCGGAAGCCGAATTGAGCGTGGAGTCGGGGATCGAGTTCACTTAGAACCGGGCGCGCATTCGCTGCAGATCAATCGATGTGTTTGCCTCATGGGAGTTCAGGAAATCCAGGAGGGTTCGCACATACTTACGCGGGTCATCAATGCAGCCTGCAACTTACCCGCGTGCTCGTGAGCTCACGAATGCACTTGAGCTCGCCGGTTTCTTAACCGCGATAGCCATGAGTGGGTTTATCGCCAATGGGTCTGAGCAGAATTTGCGAGAAACCAAGCGCGGATCTATACAGAGACAGGACACCTGAAACTAACCATCAAAAGGACTTGCGAATGTCAACTCATGAGGCCCGCTCCGTCGAAGTAGAAGTTCTCGACGGAGAAAAAGTTATAGGCACTGCACCCACAGAGGCAAACGGCTCCTGGACTTACACTGTGTCTCCCTTCAGTGAAGGCATTCATAGTTTCACCGCCCGAGCCGGCGGTAACACATCAGAAAAGTATACTGTCGTAGGAGGCGCGTCGGAGCTACCCATTAAGGAAGACTTCGAAGACATACCCGTTGGCGAGCTTGTGCGAGATGTAACCGTAACAAACCCTAAGACGTTGACTGCAATCACATTACGGCAGGGTGATGCACAAATTTCGATCTATTCAACGCACCGAAACTGCCTTCTTATACATTCAGGGGCCATGATCGAAATAGTTCCAGCTTCCCCGGCAACGTCTGTTGCCTTCCTCCGACTTGAAGACAGCGAGAACGTCCGCATCACCTATTATGACAACAGTGGTTTCTTCGTAGGCGAGATTCTCTCCCCTAAAATCGGGAAAGTTGAGTTCAGCAGTACCACTCCGATCAGCCTGATCGAAATCGACGTTACGTCTGGCCATTTCAGGGAAGTGATAGACGACTTCGAGTTCAGCTAATTTGTTCGCTAACCCTGCTAATAAAAATACCTACGCGGAATAAAATCAGGATTCGAAGATGACACCTCCAGACACTCACACCACTTCTGTCGAAATCAGCGACAACGACAAAGTCATCACATCAGTTGACTCCACCGATGGTACATGGACTTGTCAACTTACTCTTGCGAAAGGAAATCACGAACTTAGGGCTAAAGTAGATGAAACCTCACCCCCTTACAGCATTTCGCAAACGAGCAATATAGACGTTGTGCAAGACTTCAAGAATTATGCCCTGGGCACCTATGGATTCAGATTCAGCACCGACCACATCGCTTTTTCAACTGCTAAAGGCCATGAATTCCTCATATCTGAACAAGGTGAACATACTCGCGTCTTAGGGATCACCTTATCGGCGACTCTAAAAATGAGCGAGGCCTTGCGGGCCATCACCCTATCTTTTTTGTATCAGAACGACGGGACATGGCGTTGTCATTATGGCAACGGTCAGATTGAGGACAAGGCGATTAAGAGGTTGGCTGATTGGCAGACAGTGACTTTTACACAGGGCAATATTACTTCTATTGATTTTCTGAGCGGTGCATACGATCCACTCTGGATTGACCAATGCCTGCTGACGCTTGAGGTGGGTGCTGGCTAAACCGAAACTCAACCGACTCATCCACTACAGGCGTCCTGACAACCGTATTAACCACGACAGACATCGATCTGGATCGGAGGGAGATAGCCTATAACCAAAGCAGCCACCTGCTCACCCACTCACCGCTCAAGTATCGCCGTAACCCCCTGCCCGCCCGCTGCTCATAGGGAGATGAGTCCGCGGCCCTGCCCCGCCACGCTCAACAACTTGGCCAGGTTGGCGACGATACAGCCACCTGTCGCCGCAAAAGGATGACCCGCCGGCAATGAGCTGCCTTTGACATTCAGCTTGCTGCGATCAATCGATCCCAGCGGCGCATTCAACCCCAGGCGGGTTTTGCAGTAACCCGGGCCTTTCCAGGCCTTTAAGGTGCACAGCACTTAAGCAG
>NZ_SOCR01000006.1:95872-452813 GCF_004364335.1 Pseudomonas graminis
ACTTCATTATGGACATAGGGATTGTCGACCAATAGCGGGTTAGGCCCGGTTGGCCGACCATTTAGTCAAGCCATCACGAATTGCAGATGGGTGCAGCTCAAACGCGATAGCGGACCAACCGGTTATCGCCAAATAATATCAGCAGCAATTGTCACGATCCGCCCGGCGGCCTATACCTACAAGACAACTGCAACCTCTCAACAAAAGGATTTGAATATGACTTTTCAAGCATCCCAAGCCGCCGAAGTTAAGATTGTTGATGCCGAAGATCAGGTGGTGGGCACAGCGACGATACAGGCCGACGGCTCATTCAGTTGCACGGTTTCACTTGCGCTCGGCGAGCATAGCTTTACTGCTACGTCTGGTGTAGTACGCTCAGACAAATACACTGTGCATGCACTACCGATCGTGCCAATCTATGAGGATTTTGAAACCTTCCCACGCAGAGACTTTGTACCCAACGAACCCGTTATAAACCCCCACACGGGGACATCCGTTGGATTAAAATCCGGGGCCGCAACAATTGGAGACCTGGGTGACCATGATGGCCCTACAACTTATCAGTACTTGTTTTTCGAGTACGGCACTGTTGAGATAAAGCCGCCAAACAGCCCCAAGAGAGTCACATTCACACGATGGCCTCATGACAATGGAGCTAAAATCAGATACTTTGATGAGCGGCACACCCTTATAGGCGAGCGCTTGCTAGACGAAGAAATAATGATTATTAATAGCGACATTCCAATTTACTTTCTGGAGTTGTCAAAAATTCGCGAACTAGGTAAAAACGAATATATTGACAACTTCACATTCGAGTAAACTCCCAACAATTTTTCAGAAAATTATTTTTTAGACGACGACGTACCACTGCACCGCTTCGCGAACAAGCTCAGTTACATCGGTAAGTTTGAAGAAGTAGCGGGGCGGAAGTTTTGCGGCGGACAGCTGCACCAGCTCGCCAAGCCGGTAAAAAAAGGGGGGCATCAGCCCCCCTACTCCCGGTTCAGAAGGATTAAGGCAGATCAAAACGCCTTCCTTTAATACTGGTTTTATCCAGTGGCTGTTTAGAAATACGTACATCAAGATCCCCTCACAGTATCTGCAGCGAGCTGTTCACGTGCTCAACGCTCAAGTATCGCCGTAACCCCCTGCCCGCCCGCTGCGCATATCGAAATCAGCCCTCGTCCCTGCCCCGACACGCTCAACAATTTAGCGAGATTGGCGACGATACGTCCGCCGGTTGCGGCGAAGGGATGACCCGCCGCCAGGGAGCTGCCTTTGACATTGAGCTTACTGCGGTCAATGGAGCCCAACGATGCGTCCAACCCCAACCTCGTTTTGCAATATTCAGGATCTTCCCACGCCTTCAACGTGCACAGCACCTGCGCCGCGAACGCTTCGTGGATTTCGTAGTAGTCGAAGTCTTGCAGCGTGAGACCGTTGCGCGCCAGCAGGCGCGGTACGGCATAAACCGGCGCCATCAGCAGGCCTTCGTGGCCGCGCACGAAATCCACTGCCGCCGCTTCGCCGTCCCGCCAGTAAGCGAGCACCGGCAAACCGCGCTCGCGCGCCCAGGCTTCACTGGCGAGTAAGACCAGCGACGCCCCGTCAGTCAGTGGCGTCGAGTTGCCCGCTGTCAGCGTGCCTTTGGCGCTGCGCTCGTACGCGGGCTTGAGCGAGGCCAGCTTTTCCAGGCTAGCGTCGGCGCGCAGGTTGTTGTCGCGGGTCAGCCCGAGAAAGGGCGTGAGCAGATCGTCCTGCCAGCCCTCCGCGTACGCAGCGGCCATTTTCTGATGGCTCTCCAGCGTCAGTTGGTCCTGCGCCTCGCGGGGGATGCCCCAGGTCTGCGCCATCAATTCGCAGTGCTGGCCCATCGACAATCCGGTGCGCGGTTCGCCATTGCGCGGCAGCTCCGGCTTGAGGTTGTGCAGGCGCAATTGCGTCAGCGCCTTGAGTTTGTCGGCCGTGGTCTTGCTGCGATTGACCTGCAACAGGATCTGCCGCAGGTCTTCGTTGACGCCGATGGGCGCGTCGGAGGTGGTGTCGACGCCGCCGGCAATGCCGCACTCGATCTGGCCGAGGGCGATCTTGTTCGCCACCAGCAGCGCCGCTTCAAGCCCGGTGCCGCAGGCTTGTTGAATGTCATAGGCCGGCGTCTGCGGCGACAGCCGCGAGGCGAGCACGCATTCACGGGTGAGGTTGAAATCACGGGAGTGCTTGAGGACGGCGCCTGCAGCAACTTCTCCCATGCGCAGGCCATGCAGGTTGAAGCGCTCGATCAGACCCTCCAGTGCAGCGGTCAGCATGTCCTGATTGCTGGCGGTGGCATACGCGCCATTGGAGCGCGCGAACGGAATGCGATTGCCGCCGACAATGGCCACGCGTCGAGTCTGAATCATCGAAATCTCCCTGCCCTGAATGCGTCTATCGATTGAGAATCGCTGCCTGACAGCGTAGGACCTATTACCCACCCGTGCGGTCCACTGATTTGAACCCCGACTCAAGGAGAGTGTTCCATGGCATCCGATCGCTACATTGACTTCGTCAACTCCGACCTCGGCCGCAAGCTGGTCGGCGCCGTCGGTTTGCCAGCGCCCGCGCGCCTGGAACGCTGGCAGGCGGGGCGTCTGCGTCCGGTGGAGGGAGCGCTGTTGCTGAGCACGGGGCCATTGGCCCAACGCGTGGGCAGCTTTGCGCCGCGTCTGACCGACGTGCTGTTCAGTGCTGGCGGTGCAGTGACTGGCGAGAGTACCGGCGCCCACCCCTGGAATGCTGAGCAGAGCGCGAAGATCAAAGCCGTGGTGTTCGACGCCAGCACGCTGCTGCACACCTCCCAGTTGAGTCAGTTGCGCGAGTTTTTTCAGCCGATCCTCCGTCATCTGGACAACAGCGCCCACGTCGTCATTCTTGCCCGCGCGCCGGATGCTCAATCCGATCCATTGGCCGCCAGCACGCAGCAGGCCATCGAAGGTTTCAGCCGCTCCCTGGCCAAGGAAATGCGCAACGGCGGCACGGTTCAGCTGTTGCAGATCGAAGATGGCGCCGAAGACCAGCTCGAAGGCGCACTGCGTTTCTTCCTGTCGCCAAAGAGCGCATTCATCTCTGGTCAGGTCGTTCGTCTGAGTGCCTGCGGGCAACAGGTTCAGGACTGGACCCGTCCGCTGGCCGGACGTAAAGCGCTAGTGACCGGCGCCGCCCGGGGCATCGGCGCGGCCATCGCGGAAACCCTCGCCCGCGACGGTGCAGAGGTGGTGTTGCTGGATGTGCCGCAGGCCAAATCCGATCTCGATGCGCTGGCGGCGCGTCTTGGTGGGCAGGCGCTGATCCTGGACATCTGCGCACCGGACGCCGCCGCTCAGTTGATCGAACACCTCCCCGGCGGCCTGGATATCGTCGTGCACAACGCCGGCATCACCCGGGACAAGACGCTTGCCAATATGCCGGCGGACTTCTGGGACTCGGTGCTCGACGTCAACCTCAATGCGCCGCAGGTGCTGACCCAGGCGCTGATCGACAGCGGCGCGCTGCGCGATAACGGCAGCGTGATTCTGTTGGCGTCGATCAGCGGGCTGGCGGGCAATCGCGGGCAAACCAACTACACCACGAGCAAGGCCGGGCTGATCGGCTATGCACGGGCGATGGCGCCGACCCTCAAAGCGCGGGGCATCAATATTAATGCCGTGGCACCGGGCTTCATCGAAACCAGCATGACGGCGCACATGCCCTTCGCCCTGCGCGAAGCCGGCCGACGCATGAGTTCATTGGGCCAGGGCGGCCAGCCGCAAGACGTGGCGGAATCGGTGGCCTGGCTGGGTCAACCGGGCTCCGGCGCAATCAGCGGCCAGGTGCTGCGGGTGTGCGGCCAGAGCGTGCTCGGCGCCTGAGACTGAGTTGAGTCACGGATGGATGGTTTGAATAGCCCGCCTTGTCGATCCGGGGCGAGCTGATCGGCAGCATGACCACAGGAGAAGCTCGATGAGTGCGCACTGGCGGTATCTGGACACGCCCCCGGCCCTGCCCGGCCTGTTCATGCAGGCGGCGCTGCGGCGCAAGGTCAGCGGCACGCAGTTGCCGGATCAAGGGCTGCGGTGCTGGATGTCAGTGGATCCGGACAAGGTCAAAGCGTTCGCCCATGTGTGCGGCTTCGTGCCGGGCAGTCTGCTGCCGCCGACCTATCCCCATGTGCTGGCCTTCCCGCTGCAGATGAAGCTGCTCACCGACAAGGACTTAACCTTCCCGCTCCTCGGGCTGGTGCACCTGCATAACCGGATCAGCATTCGTCGGCCCCTTGGCAGCGTGATCAAGGTGCAGGTCAGCGTGCATGTTGGCCATCTCAAAGCCCATGCAAAGGGCGCGACGTTCAGCGTGATCACGCAGGTCGAAGATGCCCTGGGCCTACTGTGGGAAGAAGAGAGCACGATGCTGTGCCGAGACGTCCACGTGGACGGCGAGAGCGAAGGCGATTACGAACCGGCGCCGCTGCCGATGACGGAGCTGGCAACCTGGTCGGCGCCGTCGGACATAGGTCGCCAATACGCGAAAGTCAGTGGTGATTACAACCCGATTCACCTGAGTGACAGCAGCGCCAAACTGTTCGGTTTCCCCAAGGCGATCGCCCACGGGCTGTGGATAAAAAGCCGCGCCTTGGCAGCGCTAGAAGATCATCTGCCAGCGTCGAATGTGGAGATTTCGGTGGAGTTTCACAAGCCGGTGCGGCTGCCCAGCGGGGTGACGTTGTCGGCCAGCGCGGCAGGGTCGCATGGGCAGTTCAAGCTGGAAGGCGCGGAAGGGATCGTGCATATGCTGGGGAGCTGGCGGCCTGCCACGGAGTAACTCTGTGGGAGCGTGGCTTGTCCCGCGATCTGGCGCGAAGCGGCAGCAAATCTGCCGGTCGCGTGGTGTCAGGCAGAATCCATTCGCCTGTTTTGCGACCGCTGCGCAGCCGATCGCGGGACAAGCCACGCTCCTACACTGCGTACCACCGAGTTCGGCGACTGCGCATCGCACCCTCTTGCGTCAATCGCCTATCCCCCTGAAGCTACGCACCTTCAGGAGACCCCCATGAACCTCGACGAACTCACTCAACGCCTGCATCGCATTCGCGATAACAACGACTGGCGGCAATTTCACAGCCCGAAAAACCTGGCCATGGCCGCCAGTGTGGAAATGGCCGAGCTGGTGGAGATCTTCCAGTGGAAGACCGAGGATCAGTCGCGTCAGCTGCCGGCTGATGAACTGGCCCACGCCGGACAGGAAGTCGGGGACATCGTGCTTTATCTGCTGTTGTTGTGCAGCGAGTTGGGCCTGGACATGGATGAAGTGGTGCGCGCGAAACTGGCGGACGGCGAACGGCGGTTCAGCCAATGAGCGATCGCCATTTCGATCAGTTGGCGACGCGCTTCGCTGAAAAAATCTACGGCGGCGCCAAGGGGGCGATCCGGTTGGCGGTGCTACAAGCTGACCTCATCGAAAGCCTGCCCGACCGTCCGTTGCGCGTCCTGGACATCGGCGCCGGGCTTGGGCATATGTCGTTGTGGCTGGCCGAGCGCGGGCACGATGTGACGCTGGCCGAACCCGCCGCCCCCATGCTCGAAGGCGCCCGTCAGCGCTTTACCGACGCGGGGCAGACCGCGAATTTCATTCAGGCGCCGTGGCAAGCACTGCCCGACATTCTGACCGAACGTTACGATCTGGTGATCTGCCATGCCGTGCTGGAATGGCTGGACGAGCCGTTCACGATTCTGCCGGTCCTGCATCAGTTGACCGCCCCCGACGGCTGGCTGTCATTGGCGTTCTACAACCGCGACGCACTAATCTACCGCAACTTGCTCAAGGGCCACTTCCGCAAAATGCGCAAGAACACCCTCGCCGGCGAAAAACAGAGCCTGACCCCGCAGGAGCCTCTTGATCCGCGCGAATTGGCGGCGCAACTTGGCACCCTGTGGCGAGTCGAAACCCAGAGTGGCGTTCGGGTTTTTCACGATTACATGCCGGTCGAGTTTCAGGCCAGAGCCGACCTTGCGGACCTGCTGGAAATGGAGCTCGCCCATCGTCGCCACCCCGCCTTCGCCGGACTGGGACGCTACTTGCACTGGATGTGCCGCCCCCTATAACAGACGCTGGTTTACTCGCTGCTTAACGCACGCTGCGGAGACCCTCATGAAACGCCGTCTCGCTTTGCTTTCCCTCTGCCTGGGCCTCGCCGCCTGCCAGAGCCCCAACCCTTATCGCGCCGTGTCCGCGGCCATTCCACCGGCGCCGCCTCATGCCGCCAATGCCATCGACATGAGCGCTTACCCTGCGGCGCCGCGCGATTACGGCCGCTATCGCAACTGGGCCTGGCTCAACGGCCAGCTGCCGCCGGGCACCCTATGGGCCGACTCGGCTCAACTGGCCGAAGCCGTCAGCAACGGGCTGGATCAACGCGGTCTGCGGCCTTCGCAGAACCCGCAGGCGGCGGACCTGCGCGTGGCCGCCGATGCCCATGCCGAGACCCGGATTCGTCAGGTGCGCGATGACTATTACGACCCGTACTACGGCGGTTCAGGTGGGGGCTATTACGGTGGTAACGGCTATCGCAATGGTTACGGCGGCTACGCCAGCGTGCCGATCGTGCGCACCTATCAAGAACAGGTGGTCGTGGTGCGCATCAGTCTGTTCGATGCCCGCAGCGGCCAGCCGGTCTGGAGCGCCAGCGCCGAAACCGCCAGCGGCGGCGATCAATCGACACGGGCCAAAGCCCTGCGCCAGGCCGTACAACAAGCCCTGACGGCTTACCCGCCGTCCTGATTTCGCGCCCCTTGGCGTTTTGTCTACACGCTGGAGAAATCCCATGTACCGCCGCATTGCTGTCCTCTGTGTCGCCCTGCTGCTCGGCGCCTGCCAGACCGATCGGGTCAACCGCGACTTCGACGCTCAGCGCGATTTCGGCGCCTACCGGTCATGGGCGTGGAAGGAGCCTGGTTTGCAATATCAGCCCAACGATCCGCGCATCAAAAGTGACCTGACCGAGCAGCGCATTCGTCAGGCGGTCGGGGAGCAACTGGAGCAACGCGGCCTGCGCATGGCGGCCCCCGGCGTGAAAGCAGACGTGCAACTGCAGGCATGGCTCATCGTAGAAAACCGCCAGCAGACGGTCACCACCAACTACGGCGGTGGCGGTTACTGGGGTAATCCGTGGGGCGGCTATTGGGGCGGCCCGATCGGCACCGAAACGCGCAACGTCGATTACAAAGTCTCGACGCTGCAGATCGACATGCTCGACGGCAAGGACGGCAAACTGGTCTGGCGTGGCAGCACCGAGCAGATGGTCAGCGACGGTAACGCCGATCCGGCCGCCCGCGAGCAGGCGCTGCGCCAGACCGTGCAGAAAATCCTGCAGCAATATCCGCCCCATTGAGGTGATCAGACAGGCCGCCGCCCCGAATCCGTAAGAGCCGGCTTGCTGGCGAATACGGCGGGTCAGTCGCGCACGATGTTGACTGTGCGGACGTCATCGCGGGCAAGCGCGTTCCTACAACGGCCTGATCTCGTCCACACAATGTGTGATCGACGCGAATCCGTAGGAGCCGGCTTGCTGGCGAACGCATTTGTCCAGACACCACAACGGTGAATGCCACATCAGGTTCGCCAGCAAGCCGGCTCCTACGGTGGATCGGCGGCACCTCTGACCATTGGTTTCACGCACGGCCCCTGCGTTTCAATCCACCACACTGAATTCCACCCGGGCGGTCTGCCCGCTTTCATCCAGCACGCTCAGTTGATAGCGCCCTAGCCGTGTGAAGGTGTGGGTGTAGCTGTCCTGACTGGCGGTGTCGCCCACCGGTGTGCCGTCGATGAACCACCAGCGCCGGCCACTTCCGCCCAATGCCGACAGCGTGAGCCGCAACAGTTGCTGACTGCCGGCCGGCAAGCGCAACTGATCGCCTTCACGCACGCCCACCACGGACAATGGCGGCGCCAGGCTCAACTCCTGGGGCGGGCATGACGGGTCGATGTCCGGCAAACGCGCCTCGCGCCGCTCGCTTTTCGGCAGCCAAGGCTCAAGCGGCGCCGGCCAGAGGGCGATGTCTTTTGGCTGAGCCTGTGGACAACTTGCCGCGACGCGCAGGCCTTTTTCGTTCAGCCAGACTTTTTCCACAAGCCCCAACCCCAGCGGCTGATCGGTGGCCTGCAAGGTCGGCGGGGTCGTGCCGTCGAGGGTCCAGGCGAAACGTTGGCGCCGGCAGTTCGGGTCGCTTTTGCTCATCGGCTGGCCCAGCGGCCAGCAAATCGCCGCAACGCCGACGTTGAGCGGCACCGGCAACACGGGCGGCAGGATGTTGCGCTGGGCATCGCGGTTCACCAGCAGGTCGTGAACCTGCAGCATCAACGGCGCTGCCGAGGCCAGCCCGAACTGCCCGGGCACCGGCGTGCCATCCGGCCGGCCGATCCACACGCCAATCAGAAACCTCGGCCCCACGCCAATCGACCAGGCATCACGAAAGCCATAACTGGTGCCGGTTTTCCAGGCCAGTTGCGGCCGCTGCACGAGTTCAGCGTGAGGATCGAGATCAGGCCGCGACTGGCCGCTGAGAATGCGCCGGATGATCCACGCCGCCCCCGGTGACATCATCGGCCGGTCACGCAGGCGATCATCGGGCTGCAAGCGAATATCCGCACTGCGCCCGCCCCGCGCGAAGGCGCTGTAGCCGCCAACCAGGTCTTCCAGCCGACTGCCGGCACCACCCAGGATCAAGGCCAGATTGGGCTCGGCCAGGGGCGGCAAGGTCAGCGGCACGCCGCCATTTCGCAATTCCGCCGCGAAACGCTTGGGTCCGTAGGCTTCCAGCAGTTGTACCGCTGGCAGATTCAGCGACATCGACAGCGCCGAGCTCGCCGCCACGGCACCGTTGAAACCCGACGAGAAATTGCCGGGACGATAGTCGCCATAGCGCCGAGGCACGTCCTGCAGCAACGACTCGGAATGGATCAATCCGGCGTCGATGGCCTTGCCGTAGAGAAAGGGTTTGAGGGTCGAGCCCGGCGAACGCAGCGCGCTGACCATGTCGACGTGACCAAAACGTTTGGCGTCGCCGATGTCCACCGAGCCGACGTAGGCGCGCACGGCCATGTTCTGCGCTTCCACCACCAGAATCGCGGCGGACGTGCGCTCGGGCAGACGCGCGCGCCAGCCCAGCAGCAGGTCTTCGAGACGACGCTGCAGCCCGGCGTCCAGCGTGGTGCGGATCAGCGGCGGGCTGTTCGGCCGATTCAGGCGCCGGGCCAGCAAGGGCGCCAGGCTGGGCTCCTGACGGGGCGCAAGCAGCAGCGGCTCTTCCAGCGCTTCGTCAACCGCACCCTGCGGCCAGGCGCCAAACTCGGCCAGACGCCGTAACACCTTGTCCCGCGCGGCCTGAGCACGCTGCGCATGGCGATCCGGACGCAGACGACTCGGCGCCTGGGGCAGCACGGCCAACAGCGCCGCGTCGGCACGGGTCAGTTGCTGCGGGGACTTGCCCAGGTAAGCCCAACTGGCGGCGGCGACGCCCTGTAATGTGCCGCCAAACGGCGCGCGGTTCAGGTACAGCACCAGAATGTCCTGCTTGGACAGGTGCCATTCGAGCTGCGCGGTCCGCCACAGCTGTCGAAGCTTGCCCGCGAGCGTGCGCGAGTGTGGATCGAGCAAGCGGGCCACCTGCATCGACAGCGTGCTGCCGCCGGAAACGACATGGCCGCCAGCAAGGTTTTGCCAGGCCGCGCGCGCCAGCGCCATGGGGTTCACGCCGGGATGCTGATAGAACCAGCGATCTTCGTAGGTCAACAGGGCTTCGAGGTAATAGGGCGACACCTGTTCGACTGTCACCGGGTAGCGCCAGACGCCATTGGCATCGGCGAATCGCCACAACGGCGTGCCGTCTTCAGCGAGCACGACGCGCGCCAGATCGTCCTTGGGCAAGGGCAGCGGCCAGATCCGGTCGGCGAGCCAGAGCAGCAGGCACACGATAAGCAGGCTGCCGATGAGCGAGGCGACAGCGCGGGCACCGCGTCGCCCCATTCGCGAACAGGCTCGGTCCCACACCCTCATGGGCAGCGATAATCGTGTGATCTTCACAGAAAGCCTTTACCCGACAGGGAACTCGCCCGGACAATCGACAGCCAAAGCGAGCAACGCCGTTTTTGGTCCACGCCCCTCATCAGGAAGCAGATATGCAGGTAGAAAGCGTTTTCGAATGGCTCGGCCAAGTGATTGGCGCCGTGATCCGCTTCGTCGTCGACGGCTTAAGCTGGTTGTTCAACATGTTCACTCACGCGGGCGGTAATTTCGTTGACGGCCTGTCGCGTACGCTGGGCATGGACACTTCAATCGTCAGCATCGTGGCCCTGGTCGTCGGGCTGATGCTGCTGTATTCAGCGATCCGCGCTTTCATGCGCGCCTCGATCATCATGGGGATCATCTGGCTGTTCCTGGGGTTGTGGCTGTTGAGCTGGATTATTCATTGATTGCCGTGCAAGGCAGACGCCATCCACTGTGTTGATCGTTCCCACGCTCCGCGTGGGAATGCAGCCCAAGACGCTCCGCGTCATCTGACGCAGAGCGTCGACCGAGGTGCTACCACGCAGAGCGTGGGAGCAATCAGGCCCAAGAGCGAATCACCTGTCCCCTACTTCTTGCCTTTCACCACCAACTGCGCCGGCGCTTCGCCCAAGGCCTGCCAGTTCGGCCGATACATCGACTCCACTTGGGGCGGCGGCACGCGGTACACGCCCGGCGTCACAGCCCGCGCCAGATACAGCAGGTGCACCGTGTTGAAGCCCTCCAGATCCACCGCAGCCACATAGCGATCGCCGCGGAATTCCTGATGCTTCACGCCGGCGTTCTCCATCGATTCACGCCACTGCTTCACGGACTCGCTGGCGTCCTCCAGACTGGCCGAGCTCTGCGCCAGATTCTGGTTTTCGATCTCCAGACCGGCCGGCAGCAGGTCCACCACCAACGCATCCGGCACACGCTCCTTGGCCTTGATCTCAAGATGCACCAGGACCAGTTCGCCGCTCTTCAAGCCATTGAGGTTCAGTGCCGCGCCGTCCATGCCCAGATAATCACGGCTTATGGACAGGTTCTCGCCACCGGCCGCAGGCGGCTGCGACGGATACCCGGAAATCGTCATCTGCTGATACAGCGTGTCGCCACCGGTGTTCTGCACGGTCAACGGCGCGGCCAGCACTGAACTGTCGAGTTTGACGCCCGGCTGATCGTTGCTCAGCTCGCGATTGTTGCTGCCGCTGGTCAGCGTCGCCGCCCATTTCGCTTCAGGTTTGCCGAGCAGATCGCGACCGGCGAGGAACAGCGAATTGCGTTCCTGGGTCGACAGATAGCGGTTCGCCACGACCTGGTCGGACAGCGCAAACAGCCGCTCCTCGACCTTTTCCGGCGCCAGTTTGTTCTCCTCCAGCAGCGACAGAATCAACGCCTGATCACGCAACGGGCTGCCGTAATCGGCGAGCCAGTCGTTGGCCTTGCGACCGGCTGCCAGCCCTGCGAGCAAGGCCTGATCGGCGCGGGGTTTGTCGCCCATTTTCTCAAGGGCGATGGACAGCTGCACCAGCGGCAGACCTGACCGCGCATCGCTGCGGCGGTCAAACAGACTGCGCAGCGCACCCAACGGTGCCTGCTGACTGCGTGACAACACCAGACCGGCGTAGGCCTGCACGGCGAAGCGGGTGTGGTCGGCGTTTTCGCTGTAATTGACCTCGATCTGATTGCGCTCCTGCAAGTAACGCAACAATCGCTCGTTGGCCTTTTTCAGCGCATCCGGCGGTACCGCGAAGCCTTGATCGCGAGCACGCAGCAGGAAGTCAGTGACGTAGGCAGTCAGCCAGTATTCCTCCTCGCCGTCCGCCGCCCACAGGCCGAAGCTGCCGTTGTAGCGCTGCATACCGATCAGTCGCTCGATGCCCAGTTCGATCTTGCGCTTGCGGTCGGCATCGGATTCGCCTTGCAGGCCCAGACGCTTGAGCGTTGCGGCGTCGGCGTAGAGCGACGGGTACAAACCGCTGGTGGTCTGCTCCAGGCAACCGTAGGGATAGGCTTTCAACGCGCGGATCTGTTCGCCAAGGTTCAGCGGCGGACGGCTCGACACCGACAGCAACGCCTCGCGCCCCGCTGGCTCGAAGGCCTCAAGGGCGCCGTCCGGCAGGCTCCATGCCTGATCCTTGAGCACCGCGCGGTATTGCTTGAGCATCGCCGGGTACGCAGGGCGCACGCCGATGGTCCACTCGCGACTGAAAGCCGGCAGGTTCTCGCCCGGCAGGTCCAGACCGTTGACCGTCACCCGAATAACGCCCTGACCGAAACCGCCCAGCGCCTTGACCGGAATCTGCAGCGTGGTGCGTTGCCCCTGATTCAGGCTGACGGCTTTGGCGCCGTCGCCTTCAGTCAGACTCAACTGCCCTTCAGCCACGACTTGCACGTTGAGCTTTTGCGCTTTGCCAGACAGGTTCGACAGGTCCAGCGCCACCTTGGTCTGGTCGCCGCCTGCCAGGAAACGCGGTGCCGATAACTCAGCGATCAACGGCGCCGCCACCACGGTTTTGGCTTCGGCCATGCCGTAGCGCTCGTCAGTCCAGGCTTGCGCCATGATCCGCAGCTCACCGTTGAAATCCGGGATGTCGACGCTGACTTCCGCGTCGCCCTGCTCGTTCAGGGTCACCGGTGCGCTTTGCAGGGCGACGATGGTGACGCTGGTTTCCGGTCGCTTGCCGCCTTTGGCCAGGGCCGCGTCGCCGCCGAAGGCCAGGCTGGCGAGACGATTACGCCCGGCCTCGATCAACTGCCCGTAGATGTCCAGTTGGTCGGCGCCGTATTCCTTGCGCCCGAACATCGCCGCGAACGGATCCGGCGTGGCGTATTCGGTGATGTTGAGAATGCCCACGTCCACCGCAGCGACCAGCACATGCACACTTTTCGGGATCGTACCGTCGGCGTTCTTCGCGTTGACCTTCAGCTTGAGCGGCTGCTTGGGCCGCATCTTTTCGGGTGCTGTGACGGTCAGCGCCAGCTTGCGCTGCGAGCGGTCCAGCGGCAGGTGCAACACGCCCACGGCACGTTTCGGCGTGACGTTGGCTTTGCGCTCACCTGGACGAATCACCAGCGCGCTGACATAGAGGTCATGCCGCGCCCATTTCTTGTCCATCGGGATGTCGTAGGTTTTGCCTTCTGCGGGCACATCGATCTCTTGCCACCACAGCGGCCCTTCGCTGGACTCTACCAACAGATAGCCCTTGCCCGCCGAGGGTGGCGTGACCGTCACTTTTGCGGTGTCGCCATCGGCATAGGCCGGTTTGTCCAGCGCCAGCTTGACCTGATCGGGACGCACGGCGCCGCCTTCGGCATTGTCCTGCCAGCGATAACCGGCCCAGAAACGCACGCTGCTGATCAGACCGGTGGCCGGATCCTCGACTTCGACGCGATACGGGCCCCACTCGACCGGGAAGCTGATTTTCGCCGTCGAGTCCTTCTTCACGCTGAGGGTGTCTTCGGACAGGTTGAGAAACTTCTCGTTGAAGTGATAGCTCCAGCCATCGCTGTCGGAGTAGTTCCAGTAGTAATCGCGGCGCTCGCGGACCAGCCGCACCTTGAGGTTGTCGGCGGCCAGTTTGTGGCCCTGGGCGTCAGCCATCAGTACTTCGAATTCGACAGGGCCGTCGCCGTCAGTGGCTTCGCCGTCGTACAAACCGCGCAGGCCCGGCATTGCGTCAGCGGGCCAGACCGGCTGGGTCAGACGCCGCGTGATCGGCCGTCCGCCGGACTCCTGCAAACTGGCCTGCAACACCAGCTCCAGCGGCGAACGGGCCTTGGCCCATTGGCTGTCGATGCTCAGGTCGAGCTTGCCGTTGGCATCCAGCGTGCTGTCTTCGATTTCCAGGTCTTGCTTGAGGTCTTCCTCGGTCACCGAACCAAACTGATAACCCGGCAGCCCGGGCACGGCTTCACGCAGCGGACGCACATAGAGCTGACCGTTCAGGCGATTGCCCGACGCCGGCGCGCCGTAGAGGTATCGACCGGTAATCGCTACGTCGAACGGCGCATCAGGTGCCAGCGGGGTGTCGCTGCCCTTGAGCTCCAGCGCCATGCGCTCTGGCAGGAAGTCTTCGACCTGGAATTCATACAATTGCGGCTTGCCGTCACCCAGATCAAACACCAATTGCCAGCGACCCGTCGGCGCCTCATCCGACAGCTGCAATTGATATTGGTACAGCCCGGTGGCATCAGCGTCCCACACGAACTTGCGACTGACCTGCTCATCCGGGCGACGCACTTCCACGGTGATCGGCTGTGGCTTCACGCTCTTGCCGTCGCTGTCACGCAGCAAGCCATTGAGTAGCACCACTTCACCCGGGCGGTAGAGATCGCGCGGGCCGAAGATGAAGAATTGCAGCGGGTGCGCCTTGGGGCCTGTGATGTCGAACTCGGCCAGATCCAAAGCGGCGCTGTTCAGACGCAGCATGCTGGTCTGCTCGCCTTGATGGGCCAGCAACACTTGGGCCTTGGCCGGCAATGGCAGCTCGGCGTGGCCGGCGTTGTCGGTCTTGCCCTTACCGATCACGCGACCCTTCTCGTCATACAGCTCGACGTCGACGCCGCTCAGGGCTTTGCCGCCTTCCAGTGCCTGGGTGAAGACGTCCAGCCGATTGGCGTAACGGTGCGCAGACAAACCAATGTCGCTGAGGGTGAACAGCGTGGCGGGCTGGGTGTAGTTGTAGGTCCCGGAGGCGCGCATCACGGCGAGATAAACGCCCGGCTGTTGCAGCGGTTTGAGGCCGGAGATCGGCAGCAGCACGGTCTCGCGAGTGTTGCGCGCAGGGTTCAGGTCGAAACGGCCGCTGTAGACCAGATCAGCCAGGGGCAGCAGTTCTTTGGACTGGTAACTCTCAAGGCTGGACGAGCCTTCCCACGAGCCAAGAAACGCAGGCAGTGACTCGGGCTTGATGCGGAAGAATTCGACGTCCACTTTGTCGACGTTCAGCGCGATCACCGGCAAGCCCTCAGCGAGCCGCGTCGGCAGCAGACTGCCGCGACTGGCAAAGCCCACAGTCGCTTGCAGATCAGAGGTTTCAAGACGCGCGGAGTACTCGGCCGCCAGGGTGTTGTTGTTCACCGCCACCAGGCCTGGATCGATGGTCAGCACCAGCTTGCGCTTGGGCTCAAGGTGACGCAGGCGCAGCTCCATGAGGTTGTCCGACAGCTCCCAGGCGCCATCGACCTTGCCGTCCTTGCTGTCGACCAGGTGCACTTTTTCAGCGAATTTCTGATCGGGATTCAGCGGCACCGAAAAGCTCAACGACAGCGTGCTGGCGCCATCGAGCTGAACTTCGGAAACGTCCACCACCGTCAACTCGCGGCCGGCGTAGCGCTTGCTCAGCGCGGGAATGTCCACCGCAGGCTTGGGCTTGGCATCGGCGGGGCCCGGCTGCGCAACTGCCGCAGCAGGTGGGGCGGGGACAGGCGCGGGCTTGTCGGACGAAGAGGAATCGCAGGCACTGAGTAGCACCAGCGCGCAGGCCAGGAACAATCCTTTGTTTAGCATGAGGCACTCATTTGGACGACAGCGATGAGGGAGCAGAAGTTATAGCACCGCTTTTGCAATCGTAAAGCGCGGCGCGCAGATAGACCGTGGGTTTGTGCGTTTGTTCTCAAGGGGGCAAACGCAACGGTGGCTGCAGCCAACGCGCTTCGTCTGTCTGCCACGATCAACTGTAGGAGCGACCGGGGTGACGCTCCACCTTGCCCGCGAAGGCATTTTCACAACAGATAGAGATGCGGCGGATGTACTGGCGCTTTCGCGGGCAAGCGCGCTCCTACAGTGGTTTTGCGGTGGGCGATGGATCCCGGTCGCCTCTTCGTGCGCAAGCTCACCCTCAGATACTGCATCCAACGCGCATCTTCGGTCTGCCTCGATCAACTGTAGGAGCGCGCTTGCCCGCGAAGGCGTCTTCACTGCAGATGAAGATGCGTCGGATGTTCTGGCGCCTTCGTGGGCAAGGTGGAGCGCCACCCCGGTCGCTCCTACAGTGGTTTTGCGGCGGGCGATGGATACTGGTCGGGCACGAAGTCCGTAGGCGATGCTTCGTCCAGTGGTCGCGCAGTAACAGCACAACGGACGACAGAAGTCCTGCATCCACGCGTCGTCATCGCTACACTCGCGCGCTTGCCCGGGAGCCTTCATGTCCAACTTCTTCAACGACTGGCGTCAGCGCGCGACCCATCGGCAGGTGTGGGCGCTGGCCGCACCGATGATCCTGTCGAATATCTCCGTGCCGCTGGTTTCGCTGGTCGACAGCACGGTGATCGGCCATCTGCCCCACGCTCACCAACTGGGCGCTGTCGCGGTCGGCGGCACGCTGTACAGCTTTCTCGCCTGGGCCATGGGTTTCCTGCGCATGGGCACGACGGGGTTTGCCGCCCAGGCCGCCGGGCGCAATGACGGCGCGGCGCTTCGTCAGGTGCTGTTGCAGGGCTTGCTGCTGGCGATGGGGTTCTCTGTGCTGCTGGGACTGATCGGCTTGCCGTTCCAACACCTGGCGCTGGAAATGATGCAGCCCTCGGACGATCTCAACGAGCTGACCCGCGACTTCTTCCACACCCGCTTGTTCGGTTTGCCCGCGGCGTTGGCGAGCTATGCGCTGGTGGGCTGGTTCCTCGGTCTGCAAAACGCCCGGGCGCCGCTGGCCATTTTGCTGACCACTAACCTGGTCAACATCGCGCTGAATCTGTGGTTCGTTATGGGGCTGGACTGGGGCGTGGTCGGCAGCGCGCGTGCGTCGGTCATCGCCGAATGGACCGGCGCCCTCCTCGGCCTCGCCCTCACCCACAAAGGTCTGCGCGCGTATCCGGGACAGCTGGCAGTGTCCGCGCTCAAGCGCTGGCAGAGCTGGCGCCCGCTGCTCACGGTCAATCGCGATATCTTCATTCGCAGCCTGATCCTCCAATCGGTGTTCTTCCTGATCACCGTGCAAGGCGCTCGACTGGGCGATGCGACCGTGGCCGCCAATGCGCTGCTGCTCAACGGGCTGTTGCTGATGGCCCACGCGCTGGACGGACTGGCTCACGCCGTTGAAGCCCTCTGCGGACACGCCATCGGCGCACGGGATCGCGAGGCGTTGCGACGCTCGTTAAATGTCTCCGGAGGCTGGTCACTGATCTGTAGCGTCGCGTTCGTAGGGCTGTTTCTGCTGGGCGGGCACCTGTTCATCGAGATGCAGACAGACATCCCAGCAGTGCGCGACATTGCTTTCGTCTATCTGCCCTATCTCGCCGTGCTGCCCTTTGTCGCGGTCTGGAGCTATTTGCTCGACGGCCTGTTCATCGGCGCCACCCGCGCCCGCGAGATGCGCAACGCGATGATCGTCACGGCCTTGATCACCGCACCGTTCGCCTGGCTGGCAAGCGGGTTCGGCAACCACGGGCTGTGGCTGGTGTTCTTGCTGTTCATGGCATTGAGGGCGCTGACGCTGGGGTATCTGGCCAGACGCTTGAATCGCAGCGGCGGCTGGTTCAACGGCTGACCGAGGCGCTCGACACCTGCGCCTGATCCTGAGCGTGGATAAACGCTGCGACCTCCTCCAGCACCGGCGCCAGGCTGCGTAACGGCCTGGCCAATGCACCTACCAGCGTACGGTGGCTGGTGCGAGAGAAATACACCTCGCGCACTGACACGCCCTGAGCGCGCAACTGACTGGCCATGCCCCCCGTGTTGCGTTGCGGGTTGACCTCCGTATCGTCGGTGGAAGCGAGCAGCAGCGCCGGCGGAGACGCTGCGCTGACATGGTTGATCGGCTGCGAGTCGGGTGGCGAATTCGGGAAGTAAAACACCGGCTTCACCTCCGCGTCTTCAATGGGCAGAAAATCATAGGGCCCGGCCAGACCGATCCAGCCCTTGATGATGGAAGGCGTCGTGCCCGCCGCCGCCAGCCATTGCGGATCCAGGGCCAGCATCGCCGCGTTGTAGGCCCCGGCACTGTGGCCCATCACATACAACTTCGCCGGATCACCGCCGAACTGACGAATGTGCGCGCGGGTCCAGCCCACCGCCTGGGCGCTATCCCGCAGCAGTTCCTGGTAATGCACTTGCGGGTACAACCGGTAATCGGCGAGCACGGCAACAATGCCCCGAGACGCGAGCGCCTCACCGACGAAAGCGTAGTCACCCCGCGATCCGCTGGTCCAGCTGCCACCATAGAAGAACACCACGACCGGCGCGTCCGGCGCTGCATCTTTGGGCGTGTAGATATCGAGTTTGTTGCGCGGGTCCGGGCCGTATGCCAGGTCGGACGTTCTGCTGAACGTGCTGCCCGGTGTAAAGGCGTCAAGCACCTTCAACGGCGAGCAGGCCATTAACAAGGTCATCAGCCAGGCGGTGAGCACAGCTTTGAGCGCCAGCTTGATCATCGTTCATGCTCCCGAAACAGTGAAGGACGCCTTACTGTGCAGCCAACGAAAACGGGCCACAAGGGCCCGTTTTCGAGAGTCACTACATCATCACGACGACAGGTAGGAAGACCGCGTCAGGCCCAGACGCAACGCATCCAGGAACTGAGTGCGCTCACGCGGGGTGATCTTGGCGCTGGCCACCTTGTCCCGGTAATGGGTCATCAGTTCTTCCGGCGACAAGTGCACGTAACGCAGCATGTCTTCGATGGTGTCGTGGGTTTCGATCCCGGCCGAATACGCACTGCCATCCTGATTCTGGTAGATGTTCACCGAATCGGTGTCACCAAACAGGTTGTGCATATCGCCCAGAATTTCCTGATACGCGCCGACCAGGAACACGCCCAGCAAGTAATCCTCACCCTCATTCAACGAGTGAACCGGCAGGCTGGTCTCGATGCTCTGCTCGTCGACGTACTGATTGATCTTGCCGTCGGAGTCGCAGGTCAGGTCTTGCAGCACGGCACGACGCAGCGGCTCTTCATCCAGGCGATGCAGTGGAATGATCGGCAACACCTGATCGATCGCCCAGGTGTCCGGCAGGCTCTGGAACACCGAGAAGTTGCAGATGTACTTGTCGGCCAGCTTGTCGTTGAGTTCGTCGAGCACCTGACGATGGGAACGCTGACGGGCCTTGAGCGAGTTGTGCAAACGACGGCAGACGGCGAAGTAGCACTGCTCACCCAGGGCTTTCTGCGCCAGGGTGATCTTGCCGTCGGAATACTGGGAAGCAATGTCGCTCATGTAGTGCGTGGCGCGCCAGTAGGTCTCGGTGACCATCTCGATATCGGTCGGGCCGAGCAGGTCGATCAGCCACTGCAGGGTTTCCGGCAGGTTTTCCTTGTCGGTGATTTCCGGCACTTCGTCGTTGTGACGTTCGACGTCCGTCACCTGGATCACCAGCATGGCGTGGTGCGCGGTCAGCGAGCGGCCGCTTTCCGAGAAGATATGCGGATGCGGCAGACCCTGCGCGTCGCAGAACTCCTTGAGCATCCCGACCACAACACCGGCGTAATCGTCCATGTCGTAGTTGATCGAACTGGCGTTGCGCGAATGCGTGCCGTCGTAGTCCACGCCCAGACCGCCGCCCACATCGATGTGGTCCACCGGCAGGCCGAGGTTGCGCAGCTCACCGTAGTAACGAATCGCTTCCTTGAAACCGTGTTGGTAGTCGGCCAGGTTGGCGATCTGCGAGCCCATGTGGAAGTGCAGCAGACGAATGCCCTGATCAAGGCCTGCCTTGGTGAAGCGCTCGACGACCGACAGCAACTGCGCGGCGGACAGCCCGAACTTGGACTTCTCGCCACCGGTGTCGGCCCACTTGCTGGAAGCCAGGGACGACAGACGCACACGCAGACCCACTTGCGGCGCGACTTTCAGCTCGGCGGCTTCTTCGATGACCAGTTCGACTTCGGATTCTTTCTCGATGACGATAAAGACGTTGTGGCCCAGCTTCTGCCCCATCAAGGCCAGGCGAATGAACTCGCGGTCTTTGTAGCCGTTGCAGACGATGGTGCCGCCCTTCGGCGCCAGGGCCAGCACGGCCATCAGCTCAGGCTTGGAGCCGGCCTCGAGACCAATGGAAACGTCTTGCGTGGCGATGATGTTTTCCACCACCGCTTCCTGCTGGTTGACCTTGATCGGGTACAGCGCAGTGTATTTGCTCTGGTATTCCAGGCGGGCGATGTTCTCGTCGAACGCACCGGTCAGTTGACGCACGCGGTCCTGCAGAATGTCAGGGAAACGCACCAGCAATGGCAGGGACAAGCCGCTCTTGCGCAACTGATCGACCTGCTCGTAAAGATCGATGGGCGAGCTGGTCGGCCCGTTGGGGCGAACTTCAACGCGGCCGGCTTCATTGATTGCGAAATAACCGGCCCCCCAATGACGAATCCCGTAGACACTGCGGCTGTCTGCCACGGTCCATTGGCTGCCATCGTCTTTGCGTGTGCGTCGTACGGACATCAAAGTCCCCTATAGAAAAGTCATAAAGCCCCGGCCTGACCGGCTGGGCGCAGTGTAGAGCGTGGAAATGACGGTTTGGCGCCTGCTCGCTGTGGGGTAATAGACCCGCGTTGCGCAGCAGAGTTTGCATGGGTGACGGCGGCCAGACCGACGACGAAAATAAACGGGCTTGAAACCGACGGCTCAACCGCCCGACTTTTTCGCCTTGAAACCCTGCTTGATCAGCTCGGCCAACAGCGTTTCGACGTGGTCACCCTGGATTTCGATCACGCCATCCTTCAGCGCGCCGCCGGTTCCGCAACGTTGCTTGAGGGTCTTTGCCAGGTCCTTGAGCGCGTCCTCGGCCAGCGGAACGCCGGTGACAGTCGTGACGGTCTTGCCGCCGCGGCCTTTGCTTTCACGGCGCACGCGGGAGATGCCATCACCTTCCGGGATGAGTGTGCTTTTGCAGGTGCAGGCGTCGACGGGCTGACGGCAGTCAGGACAATGCCGACCGGCGTCGGTTGAAAATACCAGGCCACCCAGGGCGGCGAAGGATGCGGCTTTTTTGGCCACCGGCAATCCTCTTGTTGAGGAGCGAAGTCTGGCCGGCGGGAGCCGACCGCGAAGCCCCACTCAGGCAGGGGCGGCGCTACCGGATCGCAAGGGCGGTCCGGCGTGAAAAGTCGCGCAGTGTAACGGCAAAAGGCGCCGATGCTAAGTGCAAATATGCGCCAATTTACGGAACATTTGCGACGCCTTCCAAGTAGCGCTTAAAGGCGGCCAGTGAGTCCGGGCAGTAAGGCTTTTCAGCGGTTTCGCGCAGCACCTGGTCGATGCTGAGAAAGCGTGCTTCCAGCACTTCTTCCGGCTGCAGCTTCAGCGGGCCGTCCCAGACCGCCGAGAACACTGCGCACCACAGTCGGTTGTCAGGCTGATCGAAGAAGAACCGCTCGTGAGCCGTAAGCGGCACGCCGGAGACGCCTAGCTCTTCCGCCAGTTCGCGCGCCGCCGAGAGCTCGTAGCTTTCATCGGCCTGCACCATACCGCCGGCCGCTACATCCCAATAGCCGGGATAAATCGCCTTGCTCAGGGTGCGTCGATGCACACACAGCTCGCCGGCCGAATTGAACAGCAAAATGTAGGTGCCGCGTCCGATGAGACCGCGCTCGCGCAGCTCTGCCCGAGGCAGCGCGCCGAGGGATTGATCGTGACGATCAACCCAGGCAATCAGCTCGGCGTCGGAGGCCGCACGGTGGGCGGCCTCTTGATCGGAAACGCTCATCGATCAGCCTTGGGACAGCAGCTGACGCAGGTCAATCACCGCCGCGTTGGCACGGGACAAGTAGTTGGCCATGACCAGCGAGTGGTTGGCGAAGATGCCGAACGGGCTGCCGTTGAGGATCATCGGGCTCCAGATCGGCTCTTGCGAGGCTTCCAGTTCACGAATGATCTGACGCACGCTGACGGTTGCATTCTTCTTCGCCAGAACATCGGCGAAATCGACTTCGATCGCACGCAGCAAGTGCGACAGAGCCCAGGCCTGACCGCGTGCTTCGTAGAAGACGTTGTCGATCTGCATCCATGGGGTTTCAACGATTTCTTCGTCAACCTGCGGCACTTCGCCCGGCTTGACGGTGACCGTGGACTGCGCCTCGGTTTTCAGGGTGCTGTTCAGTTTGACCCGACCCACACTGGCGGACAGTCGCTGGGACAGAGAACCCAGGCGCGTACCGACGTCGCCCAGCCAGTTGTTCAGGTTGTCGGCGCGGGTGTAGAACAGCGCGCCCTTTTGATTCGGGTCAGACAGGCGCGCCTGGTAGCGGCTCAGCGCAGCAATGCCGTCGCGGTACTGGGACTCGCTCGAAGGCAGCACCCAGCTTTTGTTGTCGAAGTTGAACAGCGGCTCGGCACGCGCCAGGTCGCCATCTTCGGCGGACTGGGATTGCGAGCGGGCGAAGTCTTTACGCAGCGCACGGCTCAAGTCGCGCACCTGGACCAGCACGCCGTATTCCCAGCTCGGCATGTTGTCCATCCACAGGCCGGGCGGTGAACGATCGTTGGAGATGTAACCACCTGGCTTATCCAGCAGAGTGGAAGCGACGGTCTTGAGGGTTTCGACGGTGGTGTAGCCCAGCACCATCTGCTTGCCTTCGCTTTGCGCGGCAGCCTGGGCTTGCTGCTGGACCGGAAACAGGGGCGGTTCGCTGCTCCACCAGATGCCGAGCACCACGGTGACCACCAGATAAATACCCACCACGGCCCCGACGGCGCGACTGAACAACAGGCCGCCCCAATAACCGCGAGGCGCCTTGCCCATCGGCTTTGCGTCAGCGCGTTCAGTTCCCGCGCTGCCCGCGCGCTTCTTCCAATCCAGCATGGCCTTGTCCTTTCAATCACGGAATTCAGTGCTTCTGACCGCAACCTTACAGCAAGGTGCGTTTGGCAGGGAATGTGGTGGCAGGTGCAATTGTTTAGCAGCTGAGTCGAGCAGATCCTGAACGCCGCATTGTCTTTTCCGAGGCCCTCCCGGCTGAAGCCGGTCCTGCCAGGGCGTGCGGCACGTAGTCGCACCGGTTGATCGCTCTGCCTTGAATAGAACCACGGGTTCGAACACTCAAACGCGTTTAAAGATAGAAATTTGACGAATGAAACCGTCAAAAAACAACGAGAAAATGACTTGCGGCGTCCTGACTCGGGAGAACTAGTGCTAGCATAGCGCCAGCATTTGTATCGGGATTCCCTTATAAAGAAGTCAGGACATGACCGAAGCAGACGATCCGAGCCGCGACCGGCTCAAACACCATTTTGCCCAACGCGTTATTCATCAGGCTCGTCAGATTCTTGAGGTGTGGCAGCGCCTGCAGCAAAGTGAATGGTCGGCAACGGACCTGACTGAAATCACCGAGGCCAACCAGCGGCTGCTGCGCTTCGCTGAACGTTTCGAACAGACCGAGCACGTGCAACTGGCCACCGCGATTAACGCGGCGTTGCTTGACGTCCGGGCCAACCGTGGCCGCTTGAGCAGCGCCCTCATTACTGATCTCAATCGGCTGATGCAACGCCTTTCCCGAACCGGCCTCAGGCATGGCGACCGACTTGAGCAAACCGCCCTGCCCCCCCTGCGCAAGCCGATTTACATCGTGCTGGAGGATCACGAACGCGGCGAGCGTCTGGCCAAGCAACTTGAATTCTTCGGCCTGAGCGCGCAGTCCCTCGGCAGCGTCGATACGTTCCACATGACCATGGCCGAGCGCTTGCCCGCCGCCGTCGTCATGGACGTCGACTTTGGTGGCGCGGGCGAGGGCCTGAAGCTCGCCACCCAGATGCAGGAAGGACTCGAACAAAAACTGCCGCTGCTGTTTTTCAGCCATCACGAGACGGACACGCCCACGCGCCTCGCCGCCGTGCGCGCCGGTGGCGAAGAATTTCTGACCGGTACGCTGGAGGCCTCAAGCCTGCTGGAAAAAATCGAAATTCTGACCCGGGTCGCGCAGTACGAACCCTACAAAGTGTTGATCATCGACGATTCCCGTGCCCAGGCGACGCACACCGAGCGCTTGCTCAACGGCGCCGGCATCGTCACCCGGACCTTGCTCGACCCGATCAAGACCATGCCTGAGCTGGCCGAATTTCAGCCTGACCTGATCATCCTCGACATGTACATGCCCGGCTGCACCGGTACCGAACTGGCCAAGGTGATCCGCCACAATGACCGCTACGTCAGCGTGCCGATCATTTACCTTTCGGCTGAGGACGATCTGGATAAACAGCTGGATGCGATGAGCGAAGGCGGTGACGACTTTCTCACCAAACCGATCAAGCCTCGTCATTTGATCACCACTGTGCGCAATCGCGCGGCACGGGCACGCAACCTCAAGGCCCGAATGGTGCGCGACAGCCTGACCGGCCTGTACAACCACACGCACATCCTGCAACTGCTGGAAGATTGCAGCTTCCGCTCGCGGCGCGAGAACAAGCCGCTCAGCTTCGCCATGCTGGATATCGACCACTTCAAGAAGGTCAACGACAGCCACGGCCACCCCATGGGCGACCGTGTGATCAAGAGCCTGGCGCTGTTCCTCAAGCAACGCCTGCGCAAGACCGACTACATCGGTCGCTATGGCGGTGAAGAGTTTGCCGTGGTCATGCCGGACACTGACCTCGCGGCCGCCCATGGGGTGCTCGACGAAATCCGCCAGCGCTTCGCCGAAATCCACTACCCCGCGCAGCCGGTGGATCTGTTCTGCACGTTCAGCGCCGGGGTAGTGGAAATTGCCGAGCACGACGACGCACTGATGATGACCTCGCAAGCAGACGAAGCGCTGTACCGCGCAAAAAAAGCAGGCCGCAACCAAGTGCATGGGCTAGAAGTACATTCAGCAGTGTCGCCCCTGAGCAAACACACCCAGCCGGACATCGTTTAGCTGGCTGCGTCCTGCATCATTTTCAGACCAACTTCAGACCGAAGAACTACTGCCCTCCCTGCACGCCCGCAGCCACTCCGCTATCATGCGCGGACTTCTGTGATGCGAGACCGCCATGCGCCGCCTGCTTTGTCTGTTACTGCTGATCTGTGCCCTGCCCGCTCTCGGTGCAAGCTTTCTGGAGAACAGATCGAGCCCCACACTGGGCGGCGCAGCAGTCGACAACAGCAAAGACTTCCTGCCTGTTCGGCAGGCGTTCCAGCTGAACCTGAGCGACACCACCCCTGAAGCCATCAAGCTGCAGTTTGTCGCCACTGAAGGCTACTACCTGTATCGCCATCGCTTTCAGTTCCGCACCGAGCCCGCCGACATCGGCCTCGGCGCCGCGCAACTGCCAGACGGCGAAAAGAAACACGACGAGTACTTTGGCGACGTTGAGGTCTATCACGGCATTCTCGACGTCAGTCTGCCGCGCGAAGCCGGAGACACCCGGCCCTTCACCCTTGTCGTTACCTATCAAGGCTGCGCTGACAAAGGGCTCTGCTACCCACCGGAAACCGAGCGCTTAAGCATCGGCGGCAGCGCGACCTCAGCAGTCAGCGCATCTGCTTCTGCGCCATCTGGCAACGAGCAACAGATGCCGTCCTTCAGCTGGAAACAACTGGCGCTGTTTTTCCTCGCCGGCGTCGGCCTGACCTTCACACCATGCGTGCTGCCGATGCTGCCGATCCTCTCCGGCGTCGTCCTGCGCGGGCAGATCGGCGGGCTGCGCGGGTTCTCGTTGTCCTTGGCCTACGTTCTGCCGATGGCGATCTGCTTTGCCATCCTTGGCGCAGTGATGGGCATGTTCGGCGCCAGCCTGAATTTGCAGGCGCGACTGCAATCGGCGTGGGTACTCGTGCCGTTCGCCGGGTTCTTTGCGCTGTTTGCCGTCGCCATGTTCGGCGCGTTCGAGCTGCGCCTGCCCCGCGCGCTCAATGACAGACTGGACCGCATCGCCGGCAATACCCAAGGCGGGTCTTTGTGGGGCGCGGCCGTTCTGGGCGTGGTCTCAAGCCTGCTGGTCTCGCCTTGTGTCTCGGCACCACTGGCCGGCGCATTGCTTTATATAAGTGCGAGCGGCGATGCGCTGGGCGGGGCCTTGAAGCTGTTCGCTCTGGGCCTGGGCATGGGCGCGCCGCTGGTGCTGGTGGCAACGGGCGGCGCGGCGTGGCTGCCGAAAAGCGGGCCGTGGCTGGTCGCGGTCAAGAATGCGATCGGCGTGCTGTTGCTGGCCCTGGCCATCGGTTTGCTCAGCCGGGTAATTCCGGGGCAAGCCACGTTGCTGCTGATCGGGCTGCTATGTGCCGGCATTGCGCTGTTCATGGGCGCGCTGGAGTTCAGCGAAAAGACGACGCGGGGTCGCCTCGCCCACCTGCTGGGCCTGTTCTTGCTGGTCTACGCCCTTGCCTGCTGGTACGGCGCGTTAAGCGGTCAGTCCGATCCATTGCGTCCAATCGGGCAATCCCAGGTCATTTCGGGCCGTGCTCAACCGACGCCAGAAAGCCGCTGGCAGACGGTGACCCAGGCGAGTGAGCTCGACCGGATTCTTGCGGAATCCAAAAGCGCGGGCCAACCGGTGCTGGTCGACTGGTACGCCGACTGGTGCATCAGCTGCAAGGTCATCGAGCATGAGGTTTTGCCGGATCCGAAAATCGTCAGTCAGTTGGGCGCTTTCAGGCTGATCCGTTTCGACATGACTGACAGCAGCGCCGAGCAACGCGCCTTGCTGGATCGCTACAAACTGTTCGGCCCTCCCGCGCTGTTGTTTTTCGGAAAAAACGGCAACGAGCTGGCAAATGTGCGTGTCGTCGGCGAAATCGACGTCGAAGCGTTCGCAGAGCGACTTTCTAGAGCAAATGACCAAATTTAGCGTCATGGTCACAAACTTCGCGCAAACATCGGGCATCGTGCTGAATATTGTGGGTAACTGGACAGTCCATCGTCCTTTCCGGCATAGTCGCTGCCCATCAGCGGCTCACTCTGTACGTGAGCGTCGAAAACGCGCACAACAAGGAACACTCGATGGCGACTTTTCTGGTTCTTCACGGACCTAACCTGAACCTGCTGGGAACCCGGGAACCGGGGATCTATGGCTCGATCACGTTGGCCGATATCAACCAGGATCTGGAACAGCGCGCGCGCGAAGCCGGTCACCACCTGATGCACCTGCAGAGCAACGCTGAATACGAGTTGATCGATCGCATCCACGCTGCACGCGATGAAGGCGTGGATTTCATCCTGATCAATCCGGCTGCTTTTACGCACACAAGCGTTGCGATACGTGACGCGCTGCTGGGAGTGAGCATCCCATTCATCGAAGTGCACCTGTCAAACGTGCACAAGCGCGAACCTTTCCGCCATCACTCCTACTTTTCAGATGTTGCTGTAGGCGTGATCTGCGGCCTTGGCGCCAGCGGTTACCGACTGGCCCTGGAGGCCGCCCTGGAACAATTGGCCAAGAGTTCGAAAGCGTGAACGGCACAGTCCCGTACTGAGCCAAACCGCCGGAACCGGCTACCAAATCCCCCTGACCGTCCCTTGGGAGTTGATGATTAATGGATATCCGTAAAGTCAAGAAACTGATCGAATTGCTGGAAGAGTCCGGCATCGACGAACTGGAAATCCGTGAAGGCGAAGAGTCCGTACGGATCAGCCGTCACAGCAAGACTCCAGCACAACAGTACTACGCGCCTGCCCCGGTTGCCGCTCCGGCACCTGCCCCGGCTGCTGCGCCAGTGGCGGCTGCCGCCGAAGCGCCCTCTGCTCCGAAGTACAACGGCAGCGTCATCAAATCGCCGATGGTCGGTACCTTCTACCGCACTCCAGCGCCTGGCTCGCCAGCGTTCGTTGAAGTCGGCAAGACCGTCAAGAAAGGCGACACCATCTGCATCGTTGAAGCGATGAAAATGATGAACCACATCGAAGCTGAAGTCAGCGGCACGATCGAATCCATCCTGGTAGAAAACGGTCAGCCGGTTGAGTATGACCAGCCGCTGTTCACCATCGTTTGAACCGGGGAGAGCCTGCGATGTTGGAAAAAGTCCTGATCGCCAACCGCGGCGAAATCGCCTTGCGCATCTTGCGTGCCTGTAAAGAACTGGGCATCAAGACCGTCGCGGTCCATTCCACGGCAGACCGTGAGCTGATGCACCTTGGCCTGGCAGACGAAACCGTCTGTATCGGCCCGGCGCCAGCCAATCTGTCGTACCTGAACATTCCGGCCATTATTTCGGCTGCAGAGCTGACCGGCGCCACGGCGATTCACCCGGGCTACGGTTTCCTCGCGGAAAACGCAGACTTTGCCGAGCAGGTCGAGAAATCCGGCTTCGCGTTCATTGGCCCGAAAGCCGAAACCATTCGCCTGATGGGCGACAAGGTGTCCGCCAAAGACGCCATGAAGCTTGCCAAGGTGCCAACCGTTCCCGGTTCCGACGGCCCGTTGCCGGAAGACGAAGAAACCGCGCTGCGCATCGGCCGTGAAGTCGGCTATCCGGTGATCATCAAGGCCGCTGGCGGCGGTGGTGGTCGCGGCATGCGCGTGGTGCACAAGGAAGAAGACCTGATCGAAGCGGCCAAGCAGACCCGCGCTGAAGCGGCTGCCTGGTTCAGCAACCCGATGGTCTACCTGGAGAAATACCTGACCAATCCGCGTCACGTGGAAGTGCAGGTGATTTCCGACGGTCAGGGCCAGGCGATTCACCTGGGCGATCGCGACTGCTCGTTGCAGCGCCGCCACCAGAAGGTTCTGGAAGAAGCGCCGGCACCCTTCATCGACGAACAAGCCCGCAAGGACGTGTTCGCGGCCTGTGTGAAAGCGTGTATCGACATCGGCTACCGTGGCGCCGGCACGTTCGAGTTCCTGTACGAGAACGGCCGTTTCTACTTCATCGAAATGAACACCCGTGTTCAGGTGGAGCACCCGGTTTCGGAGATGGTCACCGGTATCGACATCGTCAAGGAGATGCTCAGCATCGCCGCTGGCAACAAGCTGTCGTTTACCCAGGATGACGTCGTCATTCACGGGCATTCGCTGGAGTGCCGGATCAACGCTGAAGATCCGAAGACCTTCGTCCCGAGCCCGGGCCTGGTCAAGCATTTCCACGCGCCGGGCGGTAATGGCGTGCGTGTGGATTCGCACCTGTACAGCGGCTACAAGGTTCCGTCCAACTACGACTCGTTGATCGCCAAGCTGATCACCTGGGGCGCAACCCGCGATGAAGCCATGGCGCGCATGCGTAACGCCCTGGATGAAATCGTGGTCGACGGGATCAAGACCAACATCCCGCTGCACCGTGACCTGACCCGCGATGAAGGCTTCTGCGAAGGCGGCGTCAACATCCACTACCTGGAACACAAGCTGGCCGCTGAAAAGCATTGATCCACCAGTAACGTGCTGCAGACCAACAAAGCCGCTCTCGAGCGGCTTTGTTGTTTTTCGGTCGGGCCTCTGGATTTTGGGACGCGCCCATCCTGTGGGACCGGCTTTAGCCGGGAAGAGGCCTGGGTGACCGACATCACCTTCGCGGTGTGACGCTTAACGCATTCCCGGCTAAAGCCGGTCCCACTTTCCCAGCCTCACTGCCACACCCGCTTTGTTGTTTCTTCACGAACACCGTAAACTTCCCGGTCTTTCGTGGCCGTCGGCCGCCTTTCAATTTTTCAACTCGAAGGTCACCCGCCATGCCTTGGCTGCAAGTCCGTCTCGCCATTAGCCCAGAACAAGCCGAAATCTACGAAGACGCCCTGCTCGAAGTCGGCGCCGTATCGGTGACGTTCATGGACGCTGAAGACCAGCCGATCTTCGAGCCAGAGCTGAACACCACGCCGCTGTGGTCGCACACGCACTTGCTGGCGCTGTTCGAAGCCGACACCGATGCCGATCACGTGCTCGCTCACCTGAGATTGCTCACCGACGCCGAGCTGCCGGAACACACCCACGAAGTGATCGAAGATCAGGACTGGGAACGCAGCTGGATGGACAACTTCAATCCGATGCGCTTCGGCCAGCGGTTGTGGATCGTGCCAAGCTGGCACGCCGCGCCGCAGCCCGATGCGGTCAATCTGTTGCTCGACCCGGGCCTGGCATTCGGCACGGGTACCCATCCGACCACCGCGTTATGCCTTGAGTGGCTCGACGGCCAGGACCTCGCCGACTGCAACGTGCTCGATTTCGGCTGCGGCTCCGGCATTCTCGCCATCGCCGCGCTGCTGCTGGGCGCTGAACAGGCCGTCGGCACCGACATCGACGTCCAGGCCCTTGAAGCCTCGCGCGACAACGCCGGCCGCAACAACGTCCCGGCCGAGAAATTCCCGTTGTACTTGCCCGAAGACCTGCCCCAGGTGCCGGCCGACGTGCTGGTGGCCAACATCCTGGCGGGCCCATTGGTTGCTCTCGCGCCGCAGCTGGCGAGTCTGGTCAAACCCGGTGGCCGTCTGGCGCTGTCCGGCATCCTTGCCGAGCAAGGCGATGAAGTCGCTGCCGCCTACGCTGACACCTTCGATCTGGACCCGATCGCCAACCGCGAAGGCTGGGTGCGGATCACCGGTCGTCGCCGCTGACAGCCAGTTGCCCTAAGATCCAACCATCAGGCGCTCTTTAACCCCGGATACCCGCATGACCGACAGCTTCGTCACTCAGTGCCCGCATTGCCAGACCAGTTTCCGCGTCAGTCACGCTCAGTTGAGCGTGGCCCGGGGTATGGTGCGCTGTGGCTCATGCCTGCAGGTGTTCAACGCCGCGAAACAGCTGTTGGAACAACGCGGCGGGACAACCCCGGAAACGCCGTCGCCCTCCGCGCCAAACGCCGAAAGCGTTGAGAAAAAGCCGGAGATCCTCGCCCCGCAGTCACTCGTCGTGACCCAGCCTGCGCCGCTGCCGGTCAAGCGTGAAGAGCGTGAAGTTGATCTGGACAGCCTGGACCTGGACGATCTCGACGTGGAACTCGCCCGCCTCGAACAGCGCGAGATTCAGCTCCCCGAGTCCTTCGGGCGGGTCAGCAAGGCGCGCGACCACGACGAAGTCGAGTCCTTTAGCGCCCGACGCGACGAGCCCGACGTCGCGCAGGAGTCGTGGGCCCACGGCATGAGTCACGACGATGTCGACCGGCTGCCCGAACTGCGCGCCGAAGTCGTCGAGGAACACGAAGAGCACACCGACCACACGATAGACGAAGGCCCGCTGGACGAGCCGATCAACCAGCAGGAACGTCATCGCACCGAGCCGTCATTCTCGCTGACCCCGGACGATCTGGATGACGAACCCGCTCACACCCATACGCTGAAGCCTCAAGCCGATGCTGACGATCAGCCGTCGTCGGAACGCTTTTCTGCCCTGGACACACACGACAATCAGGATTGCCTCAGCGCCCGTCACGATGATGATGAAGACGATGAGGCCCCGCACGCCGCTGCCGACGGCAAGCGTGGCGGGCGCAACGAACCGGGCCTGCGGGACAGAGCGCTGCTCGACCTGACGGATGACCCGCTGCAGTTGTCCTGGCAGAAACCCAAACCGCGCTGGGGGCGTCGCCTGCTGTGGATGCTGTTGATCCTGATTGCGCTGGGCGCGCTGGCCGGCCAGTACATTGCCTACCATTTCGAGGAGCTGGCGCGACAGGATCAGTACCGCCCCCTCTTCCAGGATCTGTGCCCGACACTCGGCTGCAAGGTACCCTCCAAGGTCGATATCAAACTGCTCAAGAGCAGCAACCTTGTCGTGCGCAGCCACCCCGAATTTCAAGGCGCACTGGTCGTCGACGCGATCATCTATAACCGTGCGTCCTTTTCCCAGCCGTTCCCGCTGCTCGAACTACGCTTTGCCGATGCGACGGGTCAGTTGATCGCCAGCCGCCGATTCAAACCGGGCGAGTACCTGAGCGGCGAGCTGGCCGGCAAGGACGAAATGCCGCCACAGACGCCGATCCATATCGCGCTGGACATCCTCGACCCGGGACCCAAAGCGGCGAACTACAGCCTGAGCTTCCGTTCGCCGGAGTAAATCCCTGTGCTCTGCGGGTTTGTCTGCACCGAAATGCAGCACCTGCGCGAGACGGGATGCCCGAAATCCGACGACACTTTTATGACGATAGCGGCCTAAACCTAACCGTTCGCGTTAAGAACGGAACTGTTCAGATTTTATCCAATTCAGCCTTTATCCAGTCATCGAGAGCGGGTATCATGCCCACCCTTTTTCATACTCTGGGTCCCGTCTGAATTGGCGCTGAAGCACTTTTCGGACCAGACCTCGTGATTCGGCCCCACAACAGGTCACCCTATGTCGGCGGTACGCATCGGCCCTTACACATTGCAAAACGGCTTGATTCTCGCCCCGATGGCGGGTGTCACCGACCAGCCCTTCCGACAACTCTGTCGCCAGCTCGGCGCAGGCCTGGTGGTCTCGGAAATGGTCACCAGCGACATGAGCCTCTGGAACAGCCGCAAGTCGCGGTTGCGCATGATTCACGAAGGCGATCCCGAGCCACGCTCGGTACAGATCGCTGGCGGGGACCCGCAGATGCTTGCGGACGCAGCACGCGCCAACGTCGAACTCGGCGCGCAGATCATCGACATCAACATGGGTTGCCCGGCGAAAAAGGTCTGCAACAAGGCCGCCGGGTCGGCGCTGTTGAAAGATGAACAGCTAGTGACCGAAATCCTGCACGCAGTGGTCGCGGCAGTCGAGGTACCGGTCACGCTGAAGATTCGCACCGGCTGGGACCGGGCGAACAAGAATGGTCTGACCGTCGCCAGAATTGCCGAACAAGCCGGCATTCAGGCGCTGGCGGTGCACGGGCGAACCCGTGCCGATCTCTACACCGGTGAAGCCGAGTACGACACCATCGCCGCCATCAAGCAGGCGGTGTCTATCCCGGTATTTGCCAACGGCGACATCGATTCACCGGAAAAGGCCCGCTACGTCCTCGACGCGACCGGCGCCGACGGGCTGTTGATAGGCCGGGCTGCCCAAGGGCGCCCATGGATTTTTCGCGAGATAGAACACTACCTGCAGACCGGGGAAAAACTTCCGGGTCTGCCTGTCGGTGAAGTGGAACGCATTCTGCTAGAGCATCTGGCTGCGCTTCACACGTTCTATGGCGACGTGATGGGCGTGCGAATCGCCCGCAAACACGTCGGCTGGTACCTCGCAACGTTGCCGGGCGCCAGGGAGTTTCGCGCCCTTTTCAACCGTTTGGACGATACAGAAGCACAGTGCGCCAACGTTCGGGAGTTCTTTTCCCAGCGCGATAAATCCCGCCCAGCAGGGAACGAAGAAGAGGTGGCCGCATGACGATGATGACTGAGACTTTAGTGAGTGGAACAACACCCGTGAGCGACAACGTCAATTTGAAACAACACCTCAATACGCCGAGCGAAGAGGGTCAGACCCTGCGCGGAAGCGTCGAGAAGGCGTTGCACAACTACTTCGCTCATCTGGAAGGTGCGGCCGTCACTGATGTCTACAACCTGGTGCTCTCGGAAGTCGAGGCGCCGTTGCTCGAGTGCGTGATGAACTACGTCAAGGGCAACCAGACCAAGGCCTCCGAAATGCTGGGGCTGAATCGCGGTACCCTGCGCAAGAAACTCAAGCAGTACGACCTGCTGTAAGCATCCGAAAAACAAGCGACCTCACTTCAATGCGGTCGTTTTTTTTGCAAAATTCTTTTGCTTTTGATGGAAGTTGAGATGACCGACCAGACGACCCGCCTGCCGATCCGCCGCGCCTTGATCAGCGTATCCGACAAGACCGGTATTCTTGAATTCGCGCGTGAACTCCAAGCCCTCGGTGTCGAGATCCTCTCCACTGGCGGTACGTTCAAGCTGCTCAAGGACAACGGCGTTGCCGCGGTAGAAGTCGCCGACTACACCGGCTTCGCGGAAATGATGGATGGCCGCGTCAAAACCCTGCACCCGAAAATCCACGGCGGCATTCTGGGCCGTCGCGGTATCGACGACGCCATCATGAACGAACACGGCATCAAGCCGATCGATCTGGTCGCCGTGAATCTCTACCCGTTCGAAGCGACGGTTTCCAAGCCGGGCTGCGATCTGCCGACCGCCATCGAGAACATCGATATCGGCGGCCCGACCATGGTTCGCTCCGCTGCCAAAAACCACAAAGACGTCGCCATTGTCGTCAACGCCAGCGATTACACCCACGTGCTGGAAAGCCTCAAGGCCGGCGGCCTGACCTACGCGCAGCGCTTCGACCTGATGCTCAAGGCCTTCGAGCACACCGCTGCCTACGACGGCATGATCGCCAACTACCTGGGCAGCGTTGACCAGTCCGCTGAAACCCTGAGCACCGAAGGCCGCAGCGAATTCCCGCGTACCTTCAACACTCAGTTCATCAAGGCGCAGGAAATGCGCTACGGCGAGAACCCGCACCAGAGCGCGGCGTTCTACGTCGAGGCCAAGCCTGCCGAAGTGGGCATCGCCACCGCGACCCAACTGCAAGGCAAAGAGCTTTCCTACAACAACGTGGCCGATACCGACGCGGCGCTTGAGTGCGTGAAGAGCTTCGTCAAACCCGCCTGCGTCATCGTCAAGCACGCCAACCCGTGCGGCGTTGCAGTAAGCCTGGATACGGAAGGCGGCATTCGTCAGGCCTACAAACTGGCCTATGCCACCGACAGCGAATCGGCGTTCGGCGGCATCATCGCCTTCAACCGTGAACTGGATGCCGAGACGGCCAAGGCCATCGTCGAGCGTCAGTTCGTCGAAGTGATCATCGCCCCGAGCGTCAGCGCCGAAGCTCAGGCCATCATCGCCAGTAAAGCCAATGTGCGCCTGTTGACCAGCGGCCAGTGGGACGCAGAACGCGCGCCGGCCTGGGATTACAAGCGGGTCAACGGTGGCCTGCTGGTGCAGAGCCGCGACATCGGCATGATCGGCGCCGACGACCTGAAGGTGGTTACCCGGCGCGCGCCGACGGAGCAGGAAGTCCACGACCTGATCTTCGCCTGGAAAGTCGCCAAGTACGTGAAGTCCAATGCCATCGTCTACGCCAAGAACCGCCAGACCATCGGCGTCGGCGCAGGCCAGATGAGCCGCGTGAACTCGGCGCGCATTGCTGCGATCAAGGCCGAACATGCCGGTTTGCAGGTGCAGGGTGCTGTCATGGCGTCAGATGCATTCTTCCCGTTCCGCGACGGCATCGACAACGCGGCCAAGGTCGGCATCACGGCAGTGATCCAGCCAGGCGGCTCGATGCGTGACGCCGAGGTGATTGCGGCAGCGGACGAAGCGGGTATCGCGATGGTATTCACCGGCATGCGCCATTTCCGTCACTAATACGGTTTACGCTGTTGGCTTTTGTAGGACCGGCTTTAGCCGGGAAGGCGGCATGACTGACCCGACAGATGTGTCGGATGTACTGTCCTCTTCCCGGCTAAAGCCGGTCCCACAGTCTGCGTTCGGCGTCCCACGCTTTTTGCCTTCGGATTTTTACGCGTTGTCGTTATTGAGGTTTTAGAAATGAATGTTTTGATCATTGGCAGCGGTGGCCGTGAACACGCTCTGGCCTGGAAGGTCGCGCAGGACGCTCGTGTCGAGAAGGTCTTCGTCGCCCCCGGCAACGCCGGCACTGCCACTGAAGCCAAGTGTGAAAACGTCGCCATCGACGTGCTGGCGCTGGAGCAACTGGCCGACTTCGCCGAGAAGAACGTCGCGCTGACCATCGTCGGTCCGGAAGTGCCGCTGGTGGCCGGTGTCGTCGACCTGTTCCGCGCTCGCGGTCTGAAGTGCTTCGGCCCGACCAAGGGCGCCGCACAGCTGGAAGGCTCCAAGGCATTCACCAAGGATTTCCTGGCGCGCCACGCTATTCCCTCTGCCGATTACCAGAACTTCACCGAAATCGAGCCGGCACTGGCGTACCTGCAAGAAAAGGGCGCGCCGATCGTCATCAAGGCCGACGGCCTGGCAGCGGGCAAGGGCGTGATCGTCGCGATGACCCTCGCCGAAGCGGAAGACGCCGTGCGTGACATGCTGGCCGGCAATGCCTTCGGCGACGCAGGTTCACGCGTGGTGATCGAGGAATTCCTCGACGGTGAGGAAGCCAGCTTCATTGTCATGGTCGACGGCAAGAACGTGCTGCCCATGGCCACAAGTCAGGACCACAAACGCGTTGGCGACGGCGACAGCGGCCCGAACACCGGCGGCATGGGTGCATATTCCCCGGCCCCGGTGGTTACCGCCGAGGTTCACCAGCGCGTGATGGATCAGGTCATATGGCCGACCGTCAGGGGCATGGCCGCCGAGGGCAACATTTACACCGGTTTCCTCTATGCTGGTCTGATGATCGACAAGGCCGGCAACCCGAAAGTCATCGAGTTCAACTGCCGCTTCGGTGATCCGGAAACCCAGCCGGTCATGCTGCGTTTGCAGTCGAGCCTGGTGTCGCTGGTCGAAGCCGCTCTGGCGCAAACGCTGGATACGGCGGATGCTCAGTGGGACCCGCGTCCGAGCCTGGGCATTGTGCTGGCAGCCGGTGGCTACCCGGCCGACTACGCCAAGGGCGACGAGATTCACGGGCTGGACACTGCGGCCGCGTTGCCGGGTAAAGTGTTCCACGCTGGCACCTCATTGCAGGATGGCCGTATCGTCACTTCCGGCGGTCGCGTGCTGTGCGCGACAGCGCTGGGCGACACCGTTGGCGATGCGCAGAAGCAAGCGTACGAACTGGCTGCAAAGATTGACTGGAAAGGTTGTTTTTACCGCAAGGACATTGGCTATCGCGCCATTGCCCGGGAACGCGGCGAAGATCTGGCGTGAGCCTCGGCCCGATCGGCGATTCCTCGTTGAGTCGCTGATCGGTCATCCGGTGCCCCAGAGTTAAACAGGGTTCATTCACGAAGGGATTTCGCCGTGCGCTGGCTCAGGATTGCCATTCGTTTGACCGTCACATTGCTGACCCTGCTCTGTATATCCCCGGCCAACGCCGAGGTCAGTGCAGGCTGGTCAACCCTTGTCGACGATCAGGCGAACCTGAACCTCAGCGACATTCGCTCCCCCCACTACGAATCCCAATTCAGCCCGGTCGAACTCGACAAGGTGCGCGCGACCAACCGCGACGCCGCACTGTGGCTGCACTACCGCCTGCCCCCGACCACCCATGAACAGCTGGTGCGGATCTTCGCCCCCGACCTGGCGACGGTCGACATGTACGTGCTCGACGGCGACAGCCTGATCGATCATTCGCGCTCCGGTAACCGGGTACCGCGCGAAGCCCAACCTCTGCCGTCACTGGACTTCCTGCTGCCGGTGCCCCACAGCGACAAGCCCCTCGACCTGTATCTGCGTCTCAAGTCCGAGCAGGAACTACGCCCGAACATCACGCTGCAGTCCGCCGTCGCCAGTGCCGCCGACGAGCGCCGACCGCTGCTGCTCGGCCTGTTCTTCGGTTCGCTGGCCATGCTGATCGTGCAGAACCTCACGCGCTTCGCCCAGTCCCGCTCTGTCAGCAGCTTGTGGCTGGCGGCGTGCGAGGCGTTTCTGGGGTTGAGCGCGCTGTTGCTGCTCAACCTTCAGGCACCGTGGCTGCCGCGCTGGCACCTGGAGCAGACGCCAAGTGCTCACCTCGCTCTGCTCCTCGCCGCCGCGACAGGGCTGATGTACACATACTGTTTCTTCATCCAGCGCGGTGTCGAGATGCTCAACCGGCTGCTGATGGGCGTGCTGCTGGTGGTCGGCTTTGGCGCGCTCCTGGCGCTGTTCGTTGAAACGCTGCCGCTGAACATCATGACGTTCCTGCTGGTGGCACTGACCACAGTCAGCATCACCCTGGTGTCGATCTACCACCTGCAGAAGGGCTACTCCCCTGCCCGGCCGTTCGTGATCGCCATGATCGTTTTCAACCTGGGCAACCTGGTGGTGCTGCCGGCCATGCTCTGGCTGACGAGCATTCCCGCGCAGACGCTGATCATCGGGGTGCTGGCGGTGTTTTGCCTGTGCGGCCTGCTGATGAGCATTGCCCTGAGCGAGCGTCATCGCAGCATCACCGAAGACAACTTCAGCATCAGCCGCGAACTGGCGGCGAGCACGGCAGAGATCAATGCCAAGGCCGAGTTTCTGGCGAAGATCAGCCACGAGATCCGCACCCCCATGAACGGCGTTCTGGGGATGACCGAGCTGCTGCTGGGCACGCCGCTGTCGGTCAAGCAGCGCGATTACGTGCAGACCATTCACAGCGCCGGCAACGAACTGCTGACCCTGATCAACGAAATCCTCGACATCACCAAGCTGGAGTCCGGGCAGATCGAGCTGGACGATGTGCAATTCGATCTCAACGCGATGATCGAGGACTGCCTGAGCATCTTCCGCGCCAAGGCCGAGCAGCAGAGTGTCGAGCTGATCAGCTTCATTCAGCCCCAGGTGCCGCGAGTGATCAGCGGTGACCCGACGCGCCTGCGGCAGACGCTGCTCAGCTTGCTGGAGAACGCCTTAAAGAAGACCGACGAGGGCGAGATCCTGTTGGTCGTCGCCCTCGACTCCCGCGGCGGCAAACCAAGACTGCGCATCGCCGTACAGGACAGCGGCACGCCGCTGACGCCCAAGGAGCGCGACGCGCTGCTGCACGCTGAACTGCACAGCAAGAATTTCCTGGCTGCCAGCAAAGTCGGCGGTCACCTGGGGCTGGTCATCGCCCGGCAGTTGATCCTGCTGATGAACGGCGAGTTTGGCATTCAGAGCGGCACCAATCAGGGCAGCACCCTGTGGCTGAGTCTCCCCCTTGATGCAGAACGACTTGAGCAGCCGCCCGCCGATCTGGACAGCCCGCTCAAAGGCGCGCGGGTTCTGGTGGTCGACGACAACGACACCTGCCGCAAGGTGCTGGTACAGCAGTGCAGTGCCTGGGGGCTCAATGTCAGCGCCGTGCCATCGGGCAAAGAGGCGCTGGCGCTGCTGCGCACAAAAGCTCACCTGCGCGACTACTTCGATATCGTCTTGCTCGACCAGAACATGCCCGGCATGACCGGCATGCAACTGGCGGCCAAGATCAAGGAAGACCCCAGCCTGAACCATGACATTCTGTTGATCATGCTCACGGGCATCAGCAACGCGCCGAGCAAGGTCATCGCGCGCAATGCCGGGGTCAAACGCATCCTCGCCAAACCGGTCGCCGGGTACACGCTGAAGACCACGCTGGCGGACGAGCTCAATCAGCGCAACAAAGGCCATACGCCCTTCTCCGCACTGCCCGGGCTGATCGACGACATCGACGTGCCCAGTGACTTCCGCATTCTGGTCGCCGAAGACAACAGCATTTCCACCAAAGTCATTCGCGGCATGCTCGGCAAGCTCAACCTGCAGCCGGACACCGCCAGCAATGGTGAGGAAGCACTGCTGGCGATGAAGACCCGGCGCTATGACCTGGTCCTGATGGACTGCGAAATGCCGATCCTCGACGGGTTCTCGGCGACGCAGCAGTTCCGCGCCTGGGAAACCGGCAACCAGCGCATTCGTACCCCTGTGGTGGCGTTGACCGCGCACATTCTGGCGGAGCACAAGGATCGCGCGCGCCAGTCCGGCATGGACGGCCACATGTCCAAGCCGGTGGAGCTGTCGCAGTTACGCGAGCTGGTCGAGTACTGGGTGGAGCAACGCGCCCGGGACGACGCAAACCGCGCCACCCGTGGCGAAGACCGTTACGAGCAAAACTGACCGCCAGATGGCCGTGACGGACTGATAGACTTGGCGCCGTCCCAGTCCGCTGCCATGAGCTCAAACCATGCTTCACGTGCTGTTCAGCGTTTACCTGAAGATGCTGGTGCTCTATAGCCCGTTCTTCGTCCTGTCCTGTTTCATTTCCCTGAGCCGCGGTTATTCGCGCAAGGAACGTCGGCACCTGGCGTGGAAGATCGCCTTGGCGACGCTGGTTTCGAGCGTCCTGCTGTACCTGTTCGGGCGGGTGATTTTCGGGGTCTTCGGCATCACTGCCGACGCTTTCAGAATTGGCGCCGGCAGCGTGCTGTTCATCTCTGCCCTGGCCATGGCCCAAGGCAAATCCGGCGTGCAGACCGACAACGTTCAGCAGGACGTTGCGATCGTGCCGCTGACCATCCCCATTACCGTCGGCCCCGGCACCATTGGCGCGCTGCTGGTCATGGGCATCAGCCAGCCGCACTGGGACGACAAACTCACCGCCATCGTCAGCATCGCGCTGGCCAGCCTGACGGTGGGTGTGATTCTCTATCTTTCCAACAGCATCGAGCGGATTCTCGGCGATCAAGGCCTGCAGATTGTCAGCCGGCTGATGGGATTGTTCGTTTGCGCCCTGGCTGCGCAAATCATTTTTACCGGGATCAGAGGCTATTTGATTCAATAATGCGCGTGGGTAGAGCTGTCAGAAACGCAGGTTTTGAATGGTCAGTCGAGCATCACCCGCGAGTCGACTGCGCAGATAGTCGCGGTGCGGGGCGAAAGCTTTGCTGTCGAATGTATAGACGCCGCCCGTCAGCCTTACCACCATGTCACGCTTAGTGTTTTCAGTGAGTCCGAAAATATCGCTGGAGCCATAGGCGTTGGCATGCACCCCGATCATGAGGATCTGCATCTGCCCTGCGCTGTTGCGTTCACAGGGTACAGACTGAAAGGTGCTTAGCGTGCCACCACCTCGCCCATACTGAAAAAATCCCCTGGCATATTCATTGATGCGCATCGATCTGAAACTCTGCGAGACCCCCTCCACCAGGCGGTCAACGCCGGACAGCCCTTTGATCTTATAGACAATCAGATCCAGTTCGGCCGGCTCGCTGACCACGATGGGGTCCATGAAAACCTGAGCGCCGGGCTTGCAGCCATATTTTTGCAACTGGGCACGGTAATAAATCATCCAGCTCAGCCAGGCATCCTGACGACGCCACGTGGCGCTGGCGAAATAATCGGCGAAGCGCAGGACCTTCAGGACGTCGCTTTTCTCCTGACGCGAGAAGCCCGAAAGGAATGAGACCAGGTTACTGCCAGCGACAACGTTGTTTGCGATCTCATTGTTCATCGTTCACCTGCAACCGGACGGTAAGCTCTCGTGCTTTTTCAGCCACCTTTTCCTTCAAACCATCCCGATAGTCGTCGTACCCGATATCAGAGAGTTCTGCGCTGAAGGCTAGAATCTGGACGTTCCCCAACACCTGATTGACGTCGAATGGTTGCAAGATCGACGCTGGCGTTTGCGCTTCACGACTGAGAAACGATAACCGCACACTGTGCAGGATTGCTTCTGCGTCCACAGCGCTGAAATGGAATACGTGGGGATGCTCACCAGCAGGATCGTGATGACTTGCCGTCGGCACCGACAAGCCTGGCGCCGAGCGTTGCAGCGCTGACATAGCCTGCGACACTGCTTGCGTAAGAAAACCGGTGTTCATGTCCCGCATGTGGGCAAACAGCCTTAACACCTCATCCCGAGGCGTGACACCCTCAAGCGCGCCGCCGCCAATACTGTATTGGCGACGGTAAAAAATACCCCAGGTATATCGTTTAAGCGCTTGCAGATAAAGTTCGGCCCAGTCATATTCCGAGGGACTTTCGTTAATCGCCCGCTGCGTGACAAGTTGCGCACACAATTCCGACACCAGCACATCATCTATATATAAAGGGTCAAGACTGGGCGCAAAAGCGATTATATTTCCGGCGCTTCGATAAACCCTTTGCAATCCATTGCTCATATTGATTCACCTGAAAAGTATTGAGCGGGAGTTACAGCCTGAATGTAACTCCCAAGATGATTAAAACTTCAGTTCGGCAATATGCGTGCGCGCCCGATCACCCAGCTTTTGCCTGATGACGTCTTTGATGTCGTCATACGCTTCAAGGTCCAGCACCCAAAAGTTACTTGCCTTATAGATATTGACGTCCTGCGCCTGCCATTCCCAGAACAGAAAATTAGTCCTATTAAAGGAGGAATTGAACGCTACGCTGCCCAACGCCATGTATACATCCCCGTCGGACTCCAGCGCCGAAGCGATGCCGAAATCAGATCCGTTGTGCGCGTTGGCGTTGCGTTCGAATATCCGCAACGGCCCCTGCTGCGACTTAAGCGCGGTGACGGCGTCGCTTGCAACGCCGCTTAGCAGGGCAGCGGCCGGACCTGGCCCAGCCAGAGCAGCAATTGCGGTGCTCAGAAACTTGACACCCAGTTCATCCATGGTGAAACGCTGTTCTTGGGCCCTGTATCGGGTAAAGCCGTCGCCGGAGCGTGCCCAGCCACACACGCCCATCCACTTGTTGAATTCGCTGAACCACTTCTCAGGATTTGCTTTTGCATTGACCGACGCATCGGCCGCTGCCTCGGCAAACAGCAAGGAACGTTTCACTGCTGCCTTGTTTTCACGCGCCATACCCGCAAGAAACGCCACGACCTGCCTGCCAACGACCGAAGCTTCCTTGTCCTTGGGGTCGAGTACAAAGGAGCGCCCCAAAGGAGTGCTTCCAACCCCACTGGAGACCGTGTCCAGAGTATTGATTTTGTCGCCCATTTCACCGACGAGCGCCATGCGCTCGTCACGGGGAATGACGAAATTTGTATATTCATTCATGTGCTAAGTCCTTTTAATTAGTTAGCTGTCCATCCGGACCCTTAAAACATAACCAACGTCCTTAATGCCGTCCACCCCCACAAATCAGGCGAGTCATTCTTTAACCGCTGTATAAAATTTTACAGAGCAGGGAAATGTAACTGGGTAAATCTCGCGTACGCTCAACACATACGCCGTCAAATAACGGTTAAACGAAGACGCTTACTATGACAACGAAGTTTTCCTACGACTCAAGAATCTTCCGCACTTCAGCAGCAAGTAAGACCGCGTGCGCAATCACGCAGAGAAGCGTCTGAAAACCTTCGAGTTCGCGGACGTGTCCTACAGCGATTGAGGGAAGAACAGAACCGTATCGGCCTTTCACGCCCCATAGGAAGGCAGCGCAAAAAACCGACGTTGCAAGAATTACGACTGGGGTTTTGTTCCGTACCAGCGTGGCGTGTAGGCCCACACTCCGCCACCGGCCCGCGCAAAGCTGCGCGTGAGCGATGAGCCAATCAGCACCATGGTGCGCATATCCACCTGCTCCGGTGTCAGCTCGCCCAGGGTAATGACGCGCAAGGATTGACCCGGACGACCGATGTCGCGCCCCAGGGTCACCACCGTTTCCGGTGTACGGTGCTGGCGCACGATCTCCAGCGCGCGACCCAGTTGCCAAGGGCGCGAACGGGAGATCGGGTTGTAGAACGCCAATGCCAGATCTGCCTGACAGGCGAGGTCCAGACGCTTCTCGATGATGTCCCAGGGTTTGAGGTTGTCCGACAGCGACATCACGCAGAAGTCGTGGCCCAGCGGCGCCCCGGCCTGTGCGGCCGTGGCCAGCGACGCTGAAACCCCTGGCAAAATCTCCAGATCGACGGCATGCCATTGCGCGTTGTCAGACTCGTGCAGCGCCTCCAGCACCGCAGCCGCCATGGCGAATACGCCGGGATCGCCAGACGAGACAACCACCACCGAGCGACCTTGTGCAGCCAGTTCGAACGCATGCCGCGCACGCTGCATTTCTTCACGATTGTCAGTGCTGTGCAAAATCTGATCGGGACGAAACGGGCCGGCCATGCGTACGTAGGTTTCGTAACCCAGCACATCGTTGGCACGCTCAAGCTCGGCTTTGACGGCAGGGATCATGTAATCCCTGGCGCCTGGTCCCAAACCGATGACCGCCAGCCGGCCTCGTGCACAGCCGATCTGTGAAACATCCAAAGGCTGCGGCGCGATGGCAATGGCGATGCCAGCCGCCGGGGTCAAGGGTGGCAACAGTTGCGGCAACACCTGCCGGGTCATTTCGGCGAGCGTACCAGGAGCGGTAAAGCGCAACGGTACGCTCAGCGCTTCGGCAGCCGCGTGCAGCGCCGGATTGGCCATCTCGGCTTTGCTGGCCAGTAAACAGCCCAGCGCCTGCACGGCGATGCGCGAATCATGCAGCGCGGTTTCAACGGCATCGGCCACTGCCTCGCCGGTAGTGGCCAGATCTCCGCTTAGCGCTACCAGTACATTGCGCGGGTAGATCAGCAGCTCATGGTCGCTGGGCTCGCGCTCGGCATAACCGACATGGATCGCCAGCTGCGCCTGATCATCTTCAGGCAACTGTGCCTGAGCGAGCCACGGCGCTACGCCCTCAACGCGCACGCTTTCACCCGACAGCAAATCACTGACAAAGCGCTTGCCCAGCTCCAGATCGCCCAACGCATAGCCGGCGGGCGGATTGAGCAGGCAGGTGCCGAAGCGCAGCTCGCCGCTGGTGGTGATGGCCGCTGCGGCGTTCAGCGCAGCCGCGACTTCCCGGGCCATGACATTGACGCCGCCCAGTCCCCCCAGCAGCGGCACCACTGCGCTGCCATCTTCGGCGACGGCAAGCACCGGCGGCTCGACGCCCTTCTCCAGCAGCACCGCCGCCAGTGTGCGGATGACGATACCCGCTGCGCATAGCGCAATGATCGGCGTGTCTTGTTGATAAAGCTGGCGCAAGGTCGCGCCAAACTCTGAGTAGCTGCGATCGGCGCCCTCTACCCGTCCCGCGAGCCCATGAATCAGCGCTTGCGGGTACAGCTGTTGAATACGTCGTGCCGTCGCCAGCGCGCCTTTGCCCAGAATGACAATCGCCGGGGCCTTGGTGTTGGTTGTGCCCATCAGCCTTGCCACCGTTCGCCGGGGACAATGATCAGCGAGAAATACGGCGACGACATCGGGTCGACCTCGGCCAGCGGCACGATCTTCTGATTGGCCATGGTCGCGCGCTCGACATACAGCGCACGCTCTGCCAGACCGGTTTCCACCAGCACCTGACGCACTTTGGGCAGGTTACGCCCCAGCTTCATGATCACCGCAGCATCGGCGTCTTCAAGCTTGCGTTTGAGTTCCTCGGCGGACAACACGCCAGACAGCACAGAGAGGCTCTGATTGCGGTATACCAGCGGCGCACCCAATACCGACGCGCCGCCGAGCATCGAACAGACGCCGGGAATCACTTCGGCTTCGTAGTGATCGGCCAGACGATCGTGGAGGTACATGTAAGACCCATAGAACATCGGGTCGCCTTCGCAGATCACCGCCACATCGCGTCCGGCGTCCAGATGCTCAGCCAGATCGGCGCTGCATCTGTCGTAGAACTCGCTGATCACTTGCTCATAAGACATGTGAGCGGGCAGCGCCTCGGTGGTCACCGGGTACACCAGCGGCATCAGCGTCTGAGCCTGCTGCAAATGGCCTTCAATGATGCCGAACGCGTTGCCCTTCTTGCCCCTGGCGACGAAGTACGCGACCACCGGCGACTCGCGCAGCAGGCGCAGTGCCTTGACGGTAATGAGTTCCGGATCACCCGGCCCCACGCCCAGGCCAATCAGACGACCGCGTGGTGCCATCATTCGATCTCCGTGGCGAGTGAGTTGACCGCCGCTGCCGCCATGGCGCTGCCGCCGCGACGGCCCTGCATGATCACGTAAGGCACGCCGCGACTGTCGGCAGCGAGCATGTCCTTGGATTCAGCGGCGCCAACGAAGCCCACCGGAAACCCCAGGATCAGCGCGGGTTTCGGCGCGCCGGCGTCGAGCATTTCCAGCAGATAGAACAGCGCGGTAGGCGCGTTGCCGATGACCACGACCGCCCCTTCCAGGTGCGGCCGCCACAGCTCCAGCGCCGCCGCCGAGCGGGTGTTGCCCAGCTCCCGCGCCATCTCGGGCACACGTTCGTTCTTCAGGGTGCAGATCACCTGATTGTTAGCCGGCAGGCGCGTGCGCGTGACCCCTTCGGCAACCATGTGGGCGTCACACAGGATCGGTGCACCGGCGGCCAGCGCGCGGCGACCTGCCGTGCCCGCGCCGGGCGAAAAGCGCAGGCCTTCGACCGCATCGACCATGCCGCAGGCATGAATCACCCGCACGGCGAGTTTTTCCAGGTCGGCCGGGATGGAATCGAGCCGGGCTTCGGCACGAATGATCGCGAAGGAGTTGCGGTAGATCTCCTGGCCGTCGCGGATGTAATCAATCATCGGTGTTGCTCCGTGAGTCGGCGGTCAACAACGCGCCGACTGCTTCAATAGTGAGGTCACGTGCATGCAGATCGCCGAATCCGGACATGTCTGCATGACGAAAATAAAGGTCGTAACGGCCGGGCGACGCTGCCAGCAAGGTCACCGGCATCACGTGCGCAGCGGCGCACGAACGCGTGCAGCCGGTCAGGTGCACCGCGCGGCTGACGGCATTTTCTTGCAGCAATGCGGCCAGACGCAGCCCGTCGGCCTTGGTGTCAGCCAGGCCTTTAGCGCAGGCAGCGGCGCCGGTGCAGGCGACCATTTTTGTCAGCGACTGAGCGGCATCGACGAGCAAGCCCGCCTGTCCCAAGCCCTCCATCACGACCGCCGACTTGTCTGCCGAGACATTGCGCAGCATCACGCTTTGCCACGGCGTCATGCACAGCTCGCCGTCGCCAGACGCAGTCGCCAATCGGGCGGCTTCACGCAACATGGACGGCCGCAAACGCCCCAACGGCACGCCTGCGCCCACAGCCACGAGGCCGGCTTTTGCCTGTCGGTAGGTGCCGATGTGCGCGAAAGACCGAATCGGCTCACGCCGCCATTCGGTGACTTTTTGATCAACCACGAGTGGCTGCGGCAAACGCGCGGCGACGTGTTCGAGGAATTGGGGCACGGGCATTTCTTTCAGCAGATCGCGCAAGCGCGCCTGATCGGGGCGAGCGAGGTCCAGAAAGGTTTCCAGCACTGCAACAACCAATTCGTGAGCGGCTTCCGGTGCCACCGCAGCCACTGGCGAATCGCTGGCCGGACAGCCCGCCAGCCCGAAACCCAGCAGCGTCCGGCCATCAATCTGCAGGGCAGACAGCCAGAGATCGTGGGGATGCTCAAGCATCGCCAGGCCCTCGCCGCCGTCCAGCGACAAGGCAAATTTGGGCGACAGCTCATGGAAGCGCGGGTGGTGCTCAAGGGAATGCAGGATCTGCGCGGCCAGCGGACGCACGTCCAGCAGTTGCTGCGGATCGAGGCCTGCGGTCGGGCTGAGCATCAGGTTGCGCACGTCGTCGCTGGCCGGATTGCTCGGCCCCAGTCCGGCGCCAAGCAGGCTCGCAATCAGCCCGTCATGGTCAGCGCCAATCCCGCGAATCTGCAGATTGCCGCGATTGGTCGCCTCGATCACGCCACCGGCGAACCGCTCGGCGGCGTCTGCCACGGCCCGCGCCTGATCCGCTGAAAGCACCCCGCCCGGCAGCTTGATCCGGCAGATGCCGCCGTCCAGCGCCGGGACGATACGCAGCAACCCCGGGCAAGCCGAGGGGCGAATGGGCGTAGCGGATGGGCGAGCGGACAACGGCTCGGTCAATGGATCACCTGGTGCGAACGGGCGGACGCGTAGAGAAACGAAAAGTTACAGGGGCCGTATTATGCCTGCTTTGGCCGTCGCCATGAAAAGACGCTCTGTCGGATTCACAAAGCCATACGAACCGGGCCCGCCGGCGCGGTATCATGCCGGCCAATTCACAGGCCGAGCAGGCGGGCCTGTTGCACGCAATCGGGTTGAGGGCAATTCATGTCACCGTGGCTGACAGTCGTGGGAATCGGTGAGGACGGCTATAAAGGTCTGGGCCGAAACGCTCGGCACGCGCTGTTGCAGGCGCGGCAGGTGATCGGCGGCGCGCGGCAGCTGGCCTTGCTGCCGCCGTGTATTCAGGCCGAGCAGCGTCAGTGGCCGAGCCCGTTTTCCCTGAGTCCGGTGCTGGAGCAGCGCGGCGCCCCGGTCTGCGTGCTGGCCAGCGGCGACCCCATGTTGTTCGGCGTTGGCGTGAGCCTGTCGAAACACGTCCCCTTCGATGAAATGCGGGTGATTCCCGCCCCGTCTTCTTATTCGCTGGCTGCCGCGCGGCTGGGTTGGGCGTTGCAGGACGTGGTCACGCTGTCGGTCGTCGCTCGTCCGCTCGCTGCATTGAATGCCCACCTGCAAAACGGCCTGCGCTTGCTGGTGCTGAGTAACGATGGCAACAGCCCGGCGGCGATCGCGGCGCAGCTGCGTGAGCGCGGTTTTGGCCCGAGCCAGATGACCGTGCTGGAACATCTGGGCGGTGCCTCGGAGCGACGAGTGGATGCGACGGCCAATGAATGGTCCGATCCTGAAATCGCTGCACTGAATCTGGTGGCCGTCGACTGTCGCGCACAGCCAGGTACGTTGCGTCTGTCGCCGCTGGGCGGTCTGCCGGACGAGGCGTTTCGGCATGACGGCCAGCTCACCAAGCGCGACATGCGCGCGATTACTCTTGCCCGTCTCGCGCCCATTCCCGGCGAGTTGCTGTGGGATGTGGGCGCTGGCTGCGGCTCCGTCGGCATTGAGTGGATGCGCGCACACCCGACCTGCCGCGCCATCGCCGTCGAGGCCGATGAGGGCCGGCAACACTTGATCGAATTCAACCGCGATGCGCTGGGCGTTCCCGGCCTTCAGCTGATTCGCGGACGTGCGCCCGATGCCCTTGAAGGCCTTGAGCAACCGGACGCCATCTTCATCGGCGGCGGCGTGACGCGCGAGGGTGTGCTGCACGCTTGCTGGCAGAACCTGAGGCCCGGAGGGCGACTGGTCGCCAATGCCGTCACGCTGCAAAGCGAAGCGATGCTGGTGAACTGGCGCGAGCGATACGGCGGCGAACTGACCCGCATTCATCTGGCCCACGCCAAACCGCTCGGCGAGTTCGACACCTGGCGTCAGGCGCTGCCGATCACCCTACTCGAAGCGATCAAACCCTGATGCGCGACGAAACCGCCGAACAACCCGCCCCATTGCGCAGCGGCTTGACCACGGGCAGCTGCGCCACGGCGACGTCCCTTGCCGCCGCGCGCCTGCTGCTGGCCGGCGAAACCAACGATGCGATCGACATCACGCTGCCCAAAGGCAAGTGCGTGCAGATGCGCCTGGAATTCTGCCGCTTGATTGCAAACGGCGCCGAGGCCGGCACGCTCAAGGATGCCGGCGATGATCCCGACGTGACCCACGGCGCGCTGGTGTCTGCCCAGGTCAGGCTGATCCCTGAACCGGGCGTGCGTTTTGTTGCGGGCGAAGGCGTCGGCACCGTCACCCGCCCGGGTCTGGTGCTGGGTGTCGGCGAGCCGGCGATCAATCCGGTGCCGCGCAGAATGATGGCCGAGCACCTCACGCATCTGGCGCAGGAGGTCGACTATGACGGCGGATTTGAAGTGACGGTCTGCGTCGAGAACGGCAGCGAGCTGGCCCTGAAAACCATGAACCCGCGATTGGGGATTCTCGGCGGGCTGTCGATTCTGGGCACCAGCGGCATCGTCCGGCCCTTCTCCTGCGCGGCGTACATCGCGTCGATCCACCAAGGCATTGATGTCGCGCGCACCAACGGTTATCAGCACATCGCCGCCTGCACCGGCAACGCCAGCGAAGACACGATGCGTCGGGTGTATCAGATCCCCGACATCGCGCTGATCGAGATGGGTGATTTTGTCGGCGCCGTGCTCAAGCATCTGCGCAAAACCCCGGTGGAGCGGCTCAGTGTCTGCGGCGGCTTCGGCAAGATCAGCAAGCTGGCGGCCGGCCACATGGACCTGCACAGCCGCCACTCCAGTATCGATCTGGAACAACTCGCGCGATGGTCGGCCGAAGTGGGCGCTGACGCCACGCTGCAGCAAAATATTCGCGAGGCCAACACCAGTCAGCAAGCGCTGGCAATGGCCTCGGCCGTCGGCATCTCGCTGGGTGATGCGGTGTGTCAGCACGCGCTGAATTTCGCCCGCAGTGTGGTACCGGCGCAAGTTGAGGTCGAGGTCTTCGCCATCGACCGCCAAGGCGGGATTGTGGGTCATGCGGGAGGCTTCGTTTGAAACCACACACCATGAAACGCGTGCTGCTGCTCGGCGGCGTCACCGACGCACTGGCGATCGCCCGCACGCTGGGGCCTCAGCACATTTACAGCCTGGCGGGCGTGGGTCGCGTGCCCACCGACTTGCGCTGTGAAGTGCGGGTTGGCGGGTTCGGCGGCGCTGAAGGGTTGGCAAACTTCGTACAGCAGAATGGCATCGATCTGATCCTGGACGCGACGCACCCTTACGCTGCGCAGATGAGCCAGAACGCAGCGGCTGCGTCAAAGATGACCGGTGTTCCCTGCTGGGCGTTGCGGCGACCCGCGTGGCAGGCGGGCCCGAACGATGACTGGCGCGAAGTCGCGGACTGGGCCGAACTGATCGCCGCCCTCGCCCCCTTTCAGCGACCGCTATTTACCTTGGGCCGCGAGCCTTTGCAGCATCTGCACGAGATTCCCGTCCATCAGTTCTGGACGCTGCGTGCCCTGGATGTCTATCCCGGCAACGAACGCTGTGAAGTGATCGGCGCGCGCGGCCCTTTCCGCCTGGACGACGAGCGCGAGCTGTTCGAGAGTCGCAACATCGACGTCCTTATCAGCAAGAACAGCGGCGGCCCAGCGACCGAGCCAAAGCTGGAAGTGGCACGTGAGCGCGGGGTGCCGGTGTTGGTGTTGAAACGGCCAGAACTGCCGGAGGTAGATCGGGCGCTCTGGAGTGTGGGTGAGGTGCTGGATGCGTTGCGGGACATTGGCTGACGCAGGCCGAAAATACCGTGAAAATCGTCTGGGTTTGCGGATCGGTCCGACTTCCACCGTCTGACTCGACTGACATCGGAAATGTATCCTCCGGGATACCTTTCCCGTATGATTTTTTTCGAACGATCCACCTCATTCAGCAAGTGGTTGAAGTCTTTAAAGGACAAGACCGGACAGCAGCGCATCATTGCGCGGATTGATGCCGCCGAAGGAGGCAATCTCGGGGATTGCCAACCAATAGGCGGCGGCGTATTCGAGATGCGCATACATTATGGTCCCGGCTATCGAATCTATTTGACCCGACGCGAAGAAGTCATTTACCTGCTTCTGATTGGCGGAGATAAATCGACCCAGACGCGGGATATCAATCAAGCCAGGTACATGGCAAAAAACCTCGGTGCGAGGAAATGAATATGCACGTAGAAGAAGAATTCAAACCGTTCGACGCAGCGGAATACCTGGAAACACCTGAAGACATGGCAGGCTATCTGGACGCGTGCCTTGAAGAAGACAATGGCGATGGTGTGCTCATACGCAAAGCTCTGGGCAACATCGCGCGGGCTTATGGCATGTCTCAGATCGCACGTGATACAGGCCTGGGCAGAGAGAGCCTGTACAAAGCGCTAAGCACAAACGGCAACCCCGAATTCGCCACCATCATGAAAGTCATCAAAGCCCTTGGCCTGAAACTCCACGCCTCCACCGCGTGACCCCCCGCTGAACCCTGACTGAACCAAACCCGCCGCGCGACACAACGTCGCGGGCGGGCTTTTTACATCTGGCGGCCGATCAGGCTAAATGGCCGACATGAAAAAACAACAAGATCAAATCATCACGCAGAAGCGGCGACGGGCATTCGCCTGGGTGGCCTGTTTCGCGTTGTTGTTCGGTGTGTTGGCAATGCCGATGACACCGACCATGCCGCGCCCCGAAGGTGAGCGGCTGGTGTGGGGAAGCGGCTGCACAGGCGCCGCGTCACGACTGGCGATGACTTCCGTTGAAGTCATCGACCGACAAGTGCCCCGCCACCCCGACATCGCGTTCATGCAGCACTGCGCCTGTTGCACAAACGCCATGCCATTGGCCGCAGTGCCGACCAGCATCGGTTTAGGCTTGTTCGCCCTTGTCGAACCGGTGCGTTTCCCTGTCGCGGTATTGGTGCTGCACGCGCCTCCCCGTCAGCACTGGCCTGAACGCAATCCGCGCGCATCACCCCGGGTCTGATTTACACATCGTGCCGTCGCGTACCTGAATGAACCGGAGACCTGCGTTGATGCTGAATAAAATCCTCCTGCTGATCGCTTTGGCGCTGCCAGCGGGTTTCGTTGAAGCTCAGGATTACGCCAAGGGGCAACTGAGCGTTGCGCAGCCATGGTCCATGGCGCTACCGCCCAACGCGCCCACCGTCGCTGCCTATTTTGTGATCACCAACAAAGGCCCTGACGCCGACCGACTGCAGTCCGTCGACAGCCCCATCGCCGGTGCCGCCCAGTTGCATGAACACATCAATCAGGACGGCCTGATGAAAATGCAGCACGTCGAGACGGTGGATATCCCGGCTGGCGGCAACGTGACCTTCGCGCCCATGGCCTATCACGTGATGTTGCTGGACCTGAAAGACCGCAGCAGATTGGTTGACGGACAAAGCTTCCCGCTGACCCTGCACTTTGAAAAGGCGGGCGACCTGACCGTCGAGGTCATGGTATTGAAACAGCCACCCGACCCGGCCGCTCCGGCCCATGCCCACTGACCCGCCGAATTCCGACGCCCCCCCCTTGAACCGTCCGCCCGCGAATCGCACCCGATCAGCCCACGCCCCTCGTCACCCGCAGGGCGCCTGGCTGAGCCTGTTCGCGATGCTGATGATTTTCATCGGTCCGTTGATTTCCCAGTCGATGCCGATGGAGCATCACAGCGGCATGGCAATGCCTGCGCCGACAGCCATGTCGATGTCGATGCACGGCGAAATGGACATGTCGGCGTCGATGGACATGGCCATGGAGATGGGCGCGAGCGAGCACAGCCGCCATGCCAGGGCCGAGCAAAACGCCGGCGTCGATCACGTCATCTGGGCCAAGTGCGGCTATTGCACGCTGCTGTTCAGTTGCCCGGCGCTGACCAAAACTGTCGCCGTCCTGGCTCCCGTCCCGCCCAGACCCGCCGACTTCTACAACGAGGCCACGCAACTCGGCCACGCCCAGCGCAACGTTTTTCCCAACGCCCGAAGTCGCGCCCCGCCCCTCTCGTCAGTCGCCTGAACACCACAATTTGACTCGTACCCGCTGACGGCTCCTCCGGCCGCCGGCGGGTTACGCCGTGTTGTCCCTGACGGGAGCGTTGCACCATGTCCAAACCGAATGTGTCTTTCTACAACCTGGCGTGGCGATGGCATTTCTATGCCGGCCTGTTCGTCGCGCCCTTCATGATCCTGCTGGCGGTCACCGGGATCATTTACCTGTTCAAACCGCAGCTCGACGCGCTGATGTACAGCGACTTGCTGACAGTCACGCCCGCTCACCACGCACTCAGCGCCGATGACCTGCAAAAGCGCATGCTGACCGCTTATCCTCAGGCGCAAGTGAGCAAATACCTGCCGCCGCTGAATGCCGAAGGCAGCGCGCAGTTCGTAATCAAGAACGACGGCCGCGAAGTGAACGTGTTCGTCGATCCGTACAGCGGCACGGTGCTCGGCACCCAGGACGCGAAGCAAAACCTGCAAGCCATCGCCCGCGAGCTACACGGCGAGCTGATGATCGGCACCGTGGGTGATCGGCTGGTGGAACTGGCCGCCGGCTGGGGCATCGTGCTGGTGGTTTCGGGTGTGTATCTGTGGTGGCCGCGAGGGCGTTCGCCGGCCGGCGTACTCTGGCCGCGCATCAGCGCTCGAGGCCGCATTCTCTGGCGCGACCTGCACGCGGTGACCGGGTTCTGGGGGTCGGTGGCGCTGCTGTTCATGTTACTGAGCGGCATGACCTGGACCGGCATGTGGGGAAAAATGTACGCCGATGTGTGGAACACCTTTCCGGCGGCCATGTGGAATGACGTACCCAAGTCGGACAAACAGGCCGGCACTCTGAACAGCGCCAGCGTGCAAACCGTGCCGTGGGCCATGGAAAACACGCCGATGCCGGTGTCGTCCGGGGATCATGCCGAGCACATGAATCACGCGCACATGTCCAGCGCTCCCGCAGCGCCGGGCATCTCCCTGCAGCAAGTGGTCGACATCGCCAGGGCGCGCAATATCGAGCCGGGCTACAGCATCACGCCACCGAAAAACGCCGATGGCGTGTTCACCGTTTCCGTGTTCGCCGATGACCCGCGTAACGACGCCACGCTGCATGTCGATCAGTACACCGGCAAGGTGCTGGCGGATGTGCGCTACAGCGATTACAGCACGGTGTCCAAGGCCACTGAACTGGGCGTGATGCTGCATGAAGGCAAGATGTATGGCTGGATAAACCAGTTGTTGATTCTGTTCATCTGCCTGATGGTGCTGCTGAGTTCGGTGAGCGGCATCGTGATCTGGTGGAAGCGTCGCCCGCAGAACGGATTCGGTGTTCCGCCGTTGCGCCATGACCTGCCGCGCTGGAAAATCGCTACCGCGGTGATGATCGTCCTGGGGGTTGCGTTCCCGCTGGTAGGCGTTTCGATGCTGGTGGTGTGGCTGCTCGATCGAATAGTTCGTTCGCGCTTTGCCAAAACGGCGGCAACAGCTTAGATTGCGTCTCGCGGAGCCTGGAACCTCTTTTGGGTGGTTTAGTGATGAATTCCTCCTCATTTCGGGTTTCAGGCTCCGCACCTGTTTTTCTGCTCACGGATTGGCCCTCTTCCTTCGCGAAAAATCCTACCTTTCTGGTCGTTTTTCCTTCACATGCAGACCTGGTTCCACCTACAGACGTAAGCCCCAAGCCCTGACTCCATGAAACGAGTCGCCGAACCCGTCGGTTCTGCGAGTCATTCCTCATGTAGATGAACAGGCGCCATGAATTCCACACCCGTCCCCGCTTCACCCACATTCACACCCGCTGTCGACAGCTCCGCACTTACGCCCTACGAACTGCCCGATTTCACTCAGGCCGTAGAGCAGACGCTCATTGAGTGCCTGCGCCTGAGCCATCCCGGACTCACGCTTGACTACGCCAGTACATGGATCGTTTGCCGCGAGCGAAGCATCGAGCCCGGCGCACCAGAAACCGTCAGCCGTTACCCGTTGCTCGCCAGCCTGACAGCCTGCTTCACCGGGCTCTTTGAATGGCAGAACGTCGAGTCTGCCGGACTTTACACCACAGAGTTCCCATCGGCTGACACGCCCCCGATTGGCGCGCTTGACCGCGACGCACTGGTCGCCCTGTACGCATCCGTCGTGCCAGAGCTGGCCGATCGCTACAAGCAAATGCTCTCGGATTACTGGGCAGTGATTCAGCCTTCCGGCAAATCCCGACGCGATGACTTCCTGGCGGACCGGGTCAAATTGCTCAGGCTGGAGGGCCAGATGCGTGTCGAGAAAGGCGAGTTTCGTCCGCATCTGTACAGCATGCTTAACGACACACTGGATTACGGCGTGGATACCTCAGCCGATCCCTTGCAGAAACACGATGTGTTCAGCCTGTGGCTAGGCACCAGCCCCACTGCGCAGTTTCTGCTGACAGGGACGTTTGTCATCACCGAGCAAACCAGTGACCAGATTCCGGCCACCGACGACGAATCCATCGGAGAGGTCATTCTCTATACCCCTGCCGACAGCCTGGAACGATTCGATTCACTGAGTCAGCTCACCGACACCCTCACCCACCGCCTGGCCGATGAGACTCAACGCCGCCGATTACTGGGCCACCTCAAGCTCAATGACATGGTCGCACTGGCGCTCCCCGGCACTGAACGCGCGCAGCCACCCATACACTGGGGTTTGCGGAAACTGGGCAACCACTTCATGAGCCTGCTGCTGACGTCGCAGATCATCAAACAAAAGGCCGACTTTGACCACGCGGTAAACATCGCTCAGGCCTTGAACCTGGATCAGCCGTCTTTGCAACGTCTCATTCTCGATTTGATGGCTTCGGATCAACTGTTCGACCACCACCGCATCGAGCGCCAGCTGGATTGTGATGTGGTCCGCGAACAGATGCCCGACTGGTGGAAGAAAATGAGCGAGGAACAGCAGGTCGAATGGACCCGCAATGCGACGGCCTACGCGCAGGCTATCCGCACCATCCGGCGCATCAGCGTGGAGCACTTCAACACCCCGCAAGCTGACGGCACCCACGTCCTCACGGCCTATGTCGATAAGACGGTCACCGCCGCGCTGGCAGAGAAGAACATTCAGCTGTCGCCTCGAAAGATTCACGTCACGGCGACATTCCACCGCCTCCTCCCGCCGCTCTATTACCCACTGAGCCTGACAGACACGGAAATTCGCTCGCAAACCCATCCGTTGCACGAACTGGCACACGAAGCTGCACTGCGGACGCAAACCCAGGAAGCGAGCGCGTTGTCTGCTGCAGACGAGCGCGGCACGGTAATACCAGGGCTCTCGAGCGACTTCGTGAAGGCGCTGTTGGCGCGAATCGATATTCCGAAGCAACTGGACGACTACCTTGCCGAACACCTTGATCACTCGGATTACGCTGACCAGTTAAAACGCCAGCACCGCGAGTTGCTGTTGGCGCGACTGAGGATGGCTTACATGGAGAGCCAGTTGAGCGGGTTTCCTGAAAGCCGGCTTCGCTGGATCAAGGCGGTACTGGACGGTCCCGATCCGCAGCAGCGTCGTGAGGTGGACGCGGCCATGATCGAGGTGCGATTCCTGCACATCGGTGGGGTCAGGATTCCGGACATCATGCTGATCGGCCCGGTTGGAAAATTCGAAAAGGGGCCTCTGGTCCTTTGCACACTCAACGCTCCGGATAACGTTGTGTTCCGCGCTTTCGACGGTATGTTTCACCTCACCCGGGCGTTTCTGGAGCGCGATGTGTACAAATCCTACATAGCGCGGTTGCTGCCACTGGCCGACAGGCGACTGGCCCGGGTGATGCTCGATTACGAGGAGTGGTTAAAGCACTGGCGCTTCCCGGATGCGCTGACGTCGCTGCCGACGCCGGTTCCCCTTCCGTCCAGCGTGATGAATCCAGTGGTGTTCGTGGAGCACAACGGCGACCCGTTCGACGAGCATTACGCGGTCCGGATCCGCCAGCTGAAAGAGGAGGCGAAATCGCTGTTGATCCAACCCGTTAGCGGCGATGCCCGCACCCAAACCTTTGACATGGCCATGAGCCTTGCGCTGTTGCTGTTGCCCGCCCCCGTGATGATCCCCCTGGCGCTCGGAATGGGCCTGGGTCACGCCTGGAGCGGCTTTCAGAAGGTGGATGAGAACGATTGGGAGGGTGCCGCACAAGAGCTCATGGGCGCGATGGGTTATTTGTTTACTGCAGGTTTTGGTCGCGCAGGCGCTGCGGCATTGAAGGGGCCTCAACTGGCGGTGCTGAAACGTCCGCATCTGGTCCGTCGTACCGGACGCCATGGAGAGGTACAGATCGGCTATCTGCTGTCACCCTCCGGGGCGCCCCACTTTGCCGAGTCGGGCATGATCACGCGGCTGGAACCGGGCAAATTCACCGAGATCAGCATAGGTTCTGAAAAAGGCTACGTCGGTCGACGCTTCAACCTGTTCGGGCGGTGTCGCCTGTATCGCCCCTCTGCCCACGATCCGGCGCTGCTTATCCATGAGGACGAATACGTCGTGCGGTCAGGTACCGGGAGCTGGCGCAAGGTGTCGCAACCGATGGTGCGTCTGAGCCCGCAAGCCGATCGACAAGCCCGGAATGAACTGAATGTGTTACTCAAGAAGTGGCCTACGCCTTCTGAGGGCGCTGCCATCGCTGAGCCGTCCCTTGATGAACCCCGATTCCTTTCCTTGGCCGAAGGCGCGAAAGCGGAACGGTACCCCGAGTTGCTCGATTACATCGAAGGCGGTTCAGCGGACATCAATCGACTCCTGAGAAGCGGAGCGCGAACAACCAGGACGCAAGCATTTCTCAATCAGTTTTACCGCCTGCGGTCATGGAAGGGCGATGCATTCCGCGCCGCTCACGTGACCGACGAAAGCCTTCAGCATTTGCGACGCGAGCTCGGTGCGGTGTTCGTCGACGCGGGGGTGCAGTCGGCGTCAATCAGCCGCGGTAATGCCGTGCGCTGGAGCCTGGACAGATTCGTGACGGACCAGGCGACGAGCAATACGCATCCGGTGTTTTTGGTCTTCGCACCGTCGGTTCCGAAGAAGAATATGTTCTCGGATTTCCTTGCCGATCACGTCGCTATCCCGCCGGGCACACGCTTGCAACTCAGTGCATTTCGAGAAATGAATGGACAGGCGTTCGCTTACTTCACAGCGCCGGACAAGCTGGTGTACGAAACCTTCGACCTGTTCACCGGGGAGCGTGAGATTTTCGTGCGGTAGCCTCAGGTTCCAGTCGCCTCAGGCCAGCGCCGCTTTGAACGCCCAAAACGCTCGCACCAGTTAAGCGCGCCTGACGCACCACCCGCCTCGCGCCGATCCACATTGGTGCGTGGCGGCCTGCACAGGCGACGTCTTCATTCCGTTTTGCGACGTGCACAGCCTTGGCCCAGCGTTTGCTAAAGCCTAAGCAGACTCAACTCTGCACCGCCAACCGCCGTCATCTATAAAAATCAAAGAATGGAGCTAGCCAATGAAGCGTCGTAGTTTGCTGAAAGCGTTCACTTTGTCTGCATCGATCGCAGCGATGGGTTTGACCTGGACCGCTCAGGCGGCCGAGACCATCAAGGTCGGCATTCTGCATTCTTTGTCCGGCACCATGGCTATCTCCGAGACCTCGCTCAAGGACATGGCACTGATGACCATTGATGAAATCAACGCCAAGGGCGGCGTCAACGGCAAGATGCTTGAGCCGGTGGTGGTCGACCCGGCGTCGAACTGGCCACTGTTCGCAGAGAAGGGACGCCAGTTGCTGACCCAGGACAAGGTCGCCGTGGTGTTCGGCTGCTGGACATCGGTGTCGCGCAAATCAGTGTTGCCGGTCTTCGAAGAGCTTAACGGCTTGCTGTTTTACCCGGTGCAGTACGAAGGTGAAGAGATGTCGCGGAACGTGTTCTACACCGGCGCCGCGCCTAACCAGCAGGCGATCCCCGCAGTTGAATACCTGATGAGCGAAGACGGCGGCGCGGCCAAGCGCTTCTTCCTGCTGGGCACCGACTACGTCTACCCACGCACCACCAACAAGATTCTGCGCTCGTTCCTGCACTCCAAAGGTGTCGCGGACAAGGACATCGAAGAGGTCTACACCCCGTTCGGTCACAGCGATTATCAGACCATCGTGTCGAACATCAAGAAGTTCTCCGCAGGCGGCAAAACAGCTGTGATCTCCACCGTCAACGGCGACTCCAACGTGCCGTTCTACAAAGAGCTGGGCAACCAGGGCCTGAAAGCCACCGACGTACCAGTGGTGGCGTTCTCGGTCGGTGAAGAAGAACTGCGCGGCGTCGACACCAAACCGCTGGTGGGCAACCTGGCCGCATGGAACTACTTCGAATCGGTGAAGAACCCGGTCAACACCAAGTTCGTCGCCGACTGGAAGGCCTACGCCAAGGCGCACAACCTGCCGAATGCCGACAAGGCCGTGACCAACGACCCGATGGAAGCCACCTACGTGGGTATCCACATGTGGGCGCAAGCGGTCGAGAAAGCCAAATCCACCGATGTGGATAAAGTCCGCGAAGCCATGGCCGGCCAGACCTTCGCTGCGCCGTCGGGCTTCACCCTGACCATGGACAAAACCAACCACCACCTGCACAAGCCGGTGATGATCGGGGAGATCAAAGCCGACGGTCAGTTCAATGTGGTCTGGCAGACCAAAGAGCCGATTCGTGCCCAGCCGTGGAGTCCGTTCATTCCGGGCAACGACAAGAAGCCTGACTACGCGGTCAAGAGTAACTAAGCGACGCGTTGTCGGGCTGGCACTGATCCCGGCCCGACACAATTCCCTTGTAGGAGCGCGCTTGCCCGCGAGAGCGATGTGTCAGTCGTCATTTATGTCACAGACACATCGCGTTCGCGGGCAAGCGCGCTCCTACAGGTTCCTCGCATGACGGTGAGTCATGCGGGTGCTTTCAGGACTCGATATGCCCAGATACTTCCACCAACTCATTCTCGCGCTGTGCCTGTGGCTGCCCTTCGCCGCCCACGCCAGCGATGCCGGCGACTTTGTCGCGGCCGACTCCGCCGAGCGCGCCCAATTGCTGGAAACCTGGGCTGCCAGGCCGGACCCGGCGCGTATCGAATTGCTGGTTGCCTTGCAGGACGGTCGCGTCGCTGCCGACAGCAGCAACCGGGCCTTCATCCAGAGCGGCGACAGCTTCATCGCCGTTGACCCCAACGCTCCCGCGCTGGCCGATGCACCCAACCCCGATGCACCACAGGCCATCAGCCTGAACAACCGCCTTCGCGGCTTGATCAACACCGCGCTGGCCAGCCATCAGCTTTTGGCCGCCGATCCGAAAGTCCGTCTGGCCGCCGCGCAGGTCCTGCAAAAAAGCGCGCGTCCTGCCCAGTTGCCCTTGCTGGTGCAACAAGTGGCCAGCGAGCAGGACGACAGCGTTCACTCGGCCCTGAATCTGGCGCTGGCCAATCTGCAACTGGTCGACGTCAGTCCCACCGTGCGACTCGCCGCCGTGCGTCTGCTGGGTGAAACCGGCGACCCGCTGGCCCGCACCCGGCTGGAAACCCTGCTCGAACCCAACGTTGAAACCGACCCCACCGTGCGTCTGGCGGCGGAAACCAGCCTGGCTCAGGTCAAACGCAAATTGATGTTCGGCGAGATCCTCGGGCAAGCCTTCGCCGGGCTGTCGCTGGGGTCGATCCTGTTGCTGGCGGCGCTGGGACTGGCGATCACCTTCGGCCTGCTCGGCGTGATCAACATGGCCCACGGCGAGATGCTGATGCTCGGCGCCTACGCGACCTACGTCGTGCAGATGATGTTTCAGCGTTACGCCCCCGGCGCCCTTGAGTTTTATCCGCTGGTGGCTTTGCCGATCGCGTTTTTCGTCACCGCGTGCATCGGCATGGCGCTGGAACGCACGGTCATCCGCCACTTGTACGGTCGCCCGCTGGAAACACTGTTGGCAACCTGGGGCATCAGCCTGATGCTGATCCAGCTGATTCGCGTGGTATTCGGCGCGCAGAACGTCGAAGTGGCCAACCCGGAATGGCTGTCGGGCGGCATTCAGGTGCTGCCCAACCTCGTGCTGCCCTGGAACCGCATCGTCATCATCGCATTCGCGCTGTTTGTCGTGGTGTTGACCTGGCTGCTGCTGAACAAAACCCGCCTGGGCCTGAACGTGCGTGCCGTCACCCAGAACCGCAACATGGCGGCCTGCTGCGGCGTACCCACCGGGCGCATCGACATGATGGCCTTCGGGCTCGGCTCCGGCATCGCCGGGCTGGGTGGCGTGGCGCTGAGCCAGATCGGCAATGTCGGCCCTGACCTGGGCCAGAGCTACATCATCGACTCCTTCCTCGTGGTCGTGCTCGGCGGCGTCGGTCAACTGGCTGGCAGCGTCACAGCGGCCTTCGGATTGGGCATCGCCAACAAGATCCTCGAACCTCAGATCGGCGCCGTACTGGGCAAGATCCTGATCCTGGCGCTGATCATTCTGTTCATTCAGAAACGTCCGCAAGGCCTCTTCGCACTCAAAGGACGGGTGATTGACTGATGAATCAGCCATTGATGGTCACTGCCGCGCAACGCGCCGGCACCCAAGTCACGGTCACAGTCGGCGTGGTGATTCTTGCCCTACTGATCGCCCTGCCGTTGTTGTCCCTGCTGCCTGAAAGCAACGGCCTGCAGGTCTCGGCCTACACGCTGACGCTGGTGGGCAAAATCCTCTGCTATGCGATCGTCGCTCTGGCGCTGGACCTGGTCTGGGGCTACGCCGGCCTGCTGTCCCTCGGCCACGGGCTGTTCTTCGCCTTGGGCGGCTACGCGATGGGCATGTACCTGATGCGCGAGGCGTCGGGCGACAGCCTGCCGGCGTTCATGACCTTTCTGTCGTGGACCGAACTGCCGTGGTACTGGGTCGGCACGCAGCACTTCCTCTGGGCCATGTGCCTGGTGGTGCTGGCGCCAGGTTTGCTGGCGCTGGTGTTCGGATTCTTCGCCTTTCGCTCGCGGATTAAGGGCGTGTACTTCTCGATCATGACCCAAGCCCTGACCTTCGCCGGCATGCTGCTGTTTTTCCGCAACGAAACCGGCTTTGGCGGCAACAACGGCTTCACCAACTTCCGCAGCATTCTGGGGTTCAGCATCACCTCCCAAGGCACCCGCGCGGTGTTGTTTCTGCTCACGGTGGCTTTACTCGCGGGCAGCCTGTTTGTCGGGTGGCGTCTGGCGCGCAGCAAGTTTGGGCGCGTGCTGACGGCGGTGCGCGATGCGGAGAACCGCCTGATGTTTTGCGGCTACGACCCGCGCGGTTTCAAACTGTTCGTCTGGGTATTGAGCGCGGTGTTGTGCGGCCTGGCCGGGGCGCTGTATGTGCCGCAGGTCGGCATCATCAATCCGAGCGAAATGTCGCCGACCAACTCCATCGAGGCAGCAGTCTGGGTCGCCCTGGGCGGTCGCGGCACGCTGATTGGCCCGCTGCTCGGCGCCGGTGTGGTCAACGGCATGAAAAGCTGGTTCACCGTGGCCTTCCCTGAATACTGGCTGTTCTTCCTCGGCGCGCTGTTCATCGTCGTGACGCTGTACCTGCCCAAAGGCGTGATCGGCCTGATCAAGAAAAGGGGCGAGCAATGAAAAGCACTCCGACGCCCGCGTTTGATCCGGTGCTCGACCCGAACAGCGACGCCGGTACCAGCCGCGATGCCATCGGCCTTGGCCAGGTCGCCGGCAAAGGACTGAATACCTTGCACGGCACGATCCTGACGCTGGAAGACATCAGCGTCAGTTTCGACGGTTTCAAGGCCCTCAACGATCTGAATCTGTACATCCGCGTCGGCGAGCTGCGCTGCATCATCGGCCCCAATGGCGCGGGCAAAACCACGCTGATGGACGTGATCACCGGCAAGACCCGCCCCAGTCACGGCAAGGCCTGGTTCGGCGAAACCCTGGACCTGACCCAGATGAGCGAAGTGCAGATCGCCCAGGCAGGGATCGGCCGCAAGTTTCAGAAGCCCACGGTGTTCGAAGCGCTCAGCGTGTTCGAGAACCTGGAGCTGGCGCAGAAGACCGACAAATCGGTATGGGCCAGCCTGCGGGCGAAGCTTAACGGCGAACAGCGCGACCGCATCGATGAGGTGCTGGAAACCATTCGCCTGACGGCGTCGATGTCGCGCCCCGCCGGGCTGTTGTCCCACGGCCAGAAGCAGTTTTTGGAGATCGGCATGCTGCTGGTTCAGGACCCGCAGCTTCTGCTGCTCGACGAGCCCGTCGCTGGCATGACCGACGCCGAAACCGAGTTCACCGCCGAGCTGTTCAAAAGCCTGGCCGGCAAGCACTCGCTAATGGTGGTCGAGCACGACATGGGGTTCGTCGGCACCATCGCCGACCACGTCACCGTGCTGCACCAGGGCAGCGTGCTGGCAGAAGGCTCGCTGGAAGACGTGCAGGCGGATGAACGGGTGATTGAGGTGTATCTCGGAAGGTAGCGCCGAACCCTGTAGGAGCGCGCTTGCCCGCGAAATCGGTGGGTCAAACGATATTGATGTCACAGACCCACCGCAATCGCGGGCAAGCGCGCTCCTACAGGTCATACATATTTGCTTGAGAACTCAGCCATGCTCCAAGTCGAAAAGCTCCACCAGTACTACGGCGGCAGCCACATCCTTCGCGGTCTGTCGTTTGACGTGAACATCGGCGAGGTCACGTGCCTGCTCGGTCGCAACGGCGTGGGCAAGACCACACTGTTGAAAGTGCTGATGGGGCTGCTGCCCGCCAAAGAAGGCGTGGTGCAGTGGGAAGGCAAGCCGATCACCGGTTTCAAGCCCCACCAGCGCGTGCATTCCGGCATCGCCTACGTGCCCCAGGGCCGGGAGATTTTCGGCCGACTGACCGTTGAGGAAAACCTGTTGATGGGCCTGTCGCGATTCCCCGGCTCCGAAGCCAAGGAAGTCCCGCCGTTCATTTACGAGCTGTTCCCGGTGTTGCTGCAGATGAAGCACCGGCGCGGCGGTGACCTGTCCGGCGGGCAGCAACAGCAGCTGGCGATCGGTCGCGCCCTGGCCAGCCGCCCTCGCCTGCTGATTCTCGATGAACCTACCGAAGGCATTCAGCCCTCGGTGATCAAGGAGATTGGCGCAGTGATCAAAAAGCTCGCCGCCCGGGGTGACATGGCGATCCTGCTGGTCGAGCAGTTCTACGACTTCGCCGCCGAACTGGCGGATCAGTACATCGTTATGTCCCGCGGCGAGATCGTCCAGCAGGGCCGTGGCGACAACATGGAGGCCGAAGGCGTCCGGGGTCTGGTCACCATTTAATGCGCCGATCAGCTAAGGTACGGTCCTTCGAGAACACGACAGTCGACTTATGAATCTTCCTGCCCACACCGCCCTGTTCACCCCCAGCTGGCATGCCGAGCTGGAGCTGGCCTATGGGCGTTTCGGCGACAGCACGCGCCCGACGCAACGGCGCCACAAAGGTCCGTTGCGGGTGCAAAAGCATCTGTACGCCGAGGGCCCGCAGGTCTGCCAGCACATCATCGTTCACCCGCCGGGCGGCATTGCCGGCGGCGATCGGCTGGACATCAGCGCCAGCGTCGGCGCCAACGCCTGGGCGCAGCTGACCAGTCCCGGCGCAGCGAAGTGGTACCGGGCGGCGGGTCCGGCCTATCAGCAACTGGACATAAAAGTCGATGCAGGTGGCACGCTGGAGTGGCTGCCCCAGGAGAGCATCGTCTTCAGCGAGGCCAAGGCAGAACTGACCACGCAGATTGACCTGGAGGGCGACGCCCGACTGTTCTACTGGGACGTGGTTGCGCTGGGTCGGCCGGCCAGTGGCGAGCGTTTTGATCAGGGCCACTTTCAGGCGCATCTGGATATCCGGCGCGACGGCAAGTTGTTGTGGCACGAGCGCCAGCGCATCGTCGGCAATGACGGCTTGCTGGATTCGCCGATCGGCTTGGGCGGCAAGCCGGTGTTCGCGACGCTGATTGTGACCGGGGAAATCGACGCTGAATTGATGGAGCGCTGCCGCGAGCTGGCCGAACATTCACCCGTGCGCGGCGACCTGAGCCAGCTACCCGGGCTGATCATCGCCCGTTGCCTGGCGGACGAAGCGCTGCATGCGCGGGCCTGGCTGATTGAATTATGGAAGCTGCTGCGCCCTGCCCTGTTGGGCCGGGAAGCAGTGGCACCGAGGATTTGGAGTACATGATGGGCCGCGTTCCCCAATTCGCTCCCTCGGGGCACGCATAGACATCCTGTAGGAGTGAGCTTGCTCGCGATTGCGATCCGTCAGATAGGAATATGTCTCTGACACACCGCAATCGCGAGCAAGCTCACTCCTACAAGTACATTGCAGCGCTGGCTTATTCAGTTATTTAAAACGGACAAAACCCATGGACCTGACCCCACGCGAAAAAGACAAGATGCTGATCTTCACCGCAGGCCTGGTCGCCGAGCGGCGGCTGGCACGCGGTGTGAAGCTTAATTACCCGGAAGCGATGGCCTTCATCTCCGCCGCTCTGCTGGAAGGTGCGCGTGACGGCCAGACCGTAGCCGACCTCATGCACTACGGCACCACCTTGCTGACCCGTGAACAGGTGATGGAAGGCATCCCGGAAATGATCCCGGAAATCCAGGTCGAGGCCACCTTTCCGGATGGCACCAAGCTGGTCACCGTGCATCAACCGATTGCCTGAACCGAGCTTCGAACCTGAGATGACCGTCGAAACAGCCACACAGGAACCCGTGGAAACGAAAATGACCTATTCGATCCGTGACGCTTTGCTGACTGACATGCCGGCCGTGCTGGCCATCTACAACGACGCGGTGCTCAACACCACGGCGATCTGGAACGAGCAGCCGGTGGACCTTGCCAACCGCGAAGCCTGGTTCGCTGCGCGTCAGTCCCAGGCGTACCCGATTCTGGTGGCGGTCGATGCCGACGATCAGGTGCTGGGCTATTCGTCGTTCGGCGACTGGCGGCCGTTTGAAGGGTTTCGCCACACCGTCGAGCACTCGGTTTACGTGCGTGCCGATCAACGTGGCAACGGCCTGGGTCCGCTGCTGATGAAAGCGCTGATCGAACGCGCGCGCGCCTGCGACAAGCACATGATGGTCGCGGCCATCGAGAGCGGTAACGCGGCGTCGATTCACCTGCATGAGCGCGAGGGTTTCATCACCACCGGGCAGATGCCCCAGGTCGGCACCAAGTTCGGCCGCTGGCTGGACCTGACGTTCATGCAGCTGGACCTGTCGCCCGGCGCCTCTGCCCCACCCTCGCAAGCGCCCGGCATCAAGTCTGTCGCCTGAATGTTCATTCTGAAAGGATTTCGCCCATGAATGCCGCCCACTTACGCCGTGTCACGCCAGAAAGCTTCGCCCACTACCGCCCCGGTTTGGTGGCGCTCTTGCTGGACGCCGTCCACCACGGGGCCTCGGTCGGGTTCATGGCGGATCTCGGTACCGAGGAGGCTGCCGACTGGTGGGACGGTGTCAAAGCCGAGATTGAGCAGGGCAATCTGTTGCTCTGGGTGGTGGCAGAAGAAGATCAGGTGCTGGCAACGGTGCAACTGGCGCTGTGCCAGAAGGCCAATGGCCTGAACCGCGCCGAGGTGCAGAAATTGCTGGTGCTCAGTCAGGCGCGTCGGCGCGGGCTGGCAACACAGTTGATGACCGCCGTGGAACAGGCCGCGCAGCAGCATCGGCGCGGGCTGTTGTTTCTGGACACGCTGGCCGGTTCCGATGCCGAAGATTTCTATCGCGCGCTGGGTTACGAGCTGTCTGGCCTGCTGCCGGACTACGCCTGCAACCCCGACGGCGAATACAAGGCCACGGCCATTTACTACAAGTTACTGTCGAGGAAGAGCGCATGATTCCTGGTGAATACCAGATCCAGCCGGGCGACATCGAGCTCAACGCCGGTCGCCGGACCATCACCCTCAGCGTCGCCAACAGCGGTGACCGACCGATTCAGGTCGGCTCGCACTTTCATTTTTTCGAGACGAATGACGCCCTGACCTTCGACCGCGTCGCCAGCCGGGGCATGCGCCTGAACATCCCGGCCGGCACCGCCGTGCGCTTCGAGCCGGGACAGGCACGGGAAGTGGAACTGGTGGACCTGGCCGGGTTGAGGCGGGTTTTCGGGTTTGCCGGTCGGGTGATGGGGGATTTGTAGCGCTGTTTTTGTGTAGGAGCGCGCTTGCCCGCGAATCGGTCTCGTAGCCGAAATCAATGTCGTCTGACACGACGCATTTCGCGGGCAAGCGCGCTCCTACAGGTATAGCGCTGTTGATCGTTCCCATGCTCTGCGTGGGAATGCTGCCCCTGACGCTCCGCGTCACACATCGGACGCCGAGCGTCCAGCGAGGCGTTACCACGCAAAGCGTGGGAACGATCCATGAATTCAAGGAATCGCCATGAAAATTTCCAGACAAGCCTACGCCGACATGTTCGGCCCCACTGTCGGCGACCGCGTGCGTCTGGCCGACACCGAGCTGTGGATCGAGGTCGAGCAGGATTTCACCGTCTATGGCGAGGAAGTGAAGTTCGGTGGCGGCAAGGTCATTCGTGACGGCATGGGCCAGGGCCAGGGCGTTGCCGCCGAAGTGGTCGACACGCTGATCACCAACGCGCTGATCATCGATCACTGGGGCATCGTCAAAGCCGACGTCGGCCTCAAGGACGGACGCATCGCGGCCATCGGCAAGGCCGGCAACCCGGACATCCAGCCCGGCGTGACCATCGCCATCGGTGCCGCGACCGAAGTCATCGCCGGCGAAGGCATGATCCTCACCGCCGGCGGCGTCGACACGCACATCCATTTCATCTGCCCGCAGCAGATCGAAGAAGCGCTGATGAGCGGCGTCACCACCATGATCGGCGGCGGCACCGGCCCGGCGACGGGCACCAACGCAACCACGGTTACCCCCGGTAAGTGGCACATGATGCGCATGTTGCAGGCCGCCGAAGCCTTCCCCATGAACATCGGTTTTACCGGCAAGGGCAACGTCAGCCTGCCCGAGCCGCTGATCGAGCAGGTCAAGGCCGGTGCCATCGGCCTCAAACTGCACGAAGACTGGGGCACCACGCCCGCGGCCATCGACAACTGCCTGAGCGTCGCCGATCAGTACGACGTGCAGGTCGCGATCCACACCGACACCTTGAACGAATCCGGCTTCGTCGAAACCACCCTGGCGGCGTTCAAGAACCGCACCATTCACACGTACCACACCGAAGGCGCCGGCGGCGGTCACGCACCGGACATCATCAAGGCCTGCGGCTTCGCCAATGTGCTGCCGAGCTCGACCAACCCGACCCGGCCGTTTACCCGCAACACCATCGACGAGCACCTGGACATGCTGATGGTCTGCCATCACCTGGACCCGAGCATCGCCGAAGACGTCGCGTTCGCCGAAAGCCGCATCCGCCGCGAGACCATTGCAGCCGAGGACATTCTTCACGATCTGGGCGCATTCTCGATGCTCAGCTCCGACAGCCAGGCCATGGGCCGCGTCGGCGAAGTGATCATGCGCACCTGGCAGACCGCCGACAAAATGAAACGTCAGCGCGGGCCATTGCCCGGTGACGGCGAAGGCAACGACAACTTCCGCGCCAAGCGCTACATCGCCAAATACACCATCAACCCGGCGATCACCCACGGCATCAGCCATGAAGTGGGGTCGGTGGAAGTGGGTAAATGGGCGGACCTTGTGCTCTGGCGCCCGGCTTTCTTCGGCGTGAAACCGACCCTGATCCTCAAGGGCGGTTCGATTGCCGCCAGCCTGATGGGCGACGCCAACGCCTCGATCCCGACCCCGCAGCCGGTTCACTACCGCCCGATGTTCGCCAGCTACGGCAGCTCATTGCACGCCAGCAGCCTGACGTTCATCAGCCAGGCGGCCTTCGATGCCGGGGTCCCGGAACAACTGGGCTTGAAGAAACAGATAGGCGTGGTCAAGGGCTGCCGCAGCGTGACCAAGGCGGACCTGATCCACAACGACTACCTGCCAGACATCGACGTCGACCCGCAGACCTATCAGGTCAAGGCCGACGGCGTGTTGTTGTGGTGCGAGCCGGCCGACGTGCTGCCGATGGCGCAGCGGTATTTTCTGTTTTAAGGGTATTAGTCCGTTTTTGTAGGAGCGTGGCTTGTCCCGCGATCTGGTGCGCAGCGCCAGTGAAATCCATGAATGCGATGATCCCGCTAATCCGTGATCTCCGCTTTTCACGACGACTTTGTCGCCGATCGCGGGACAAGCCACGCTCCTACAATGAAAGCGTGCAAATCCGTGATGCGTCCTGCAACAACATGGCGGTACTATGCGCGCTCTCATTCAGCGCCCCGCCAGCAAGGTAGTACCCCATGCGTCTTTCGGACTTCATCGTTCAGAATGTGGATCGCATCGTCGATGAGTGGGAACGGTTTGCGGCCACGCTGACGCCCGCAGCCGCCCAGATGAGCTCAGTCGAGCTGCGCGACCACGCTGAGGCGATTCTTCTCGCGGCGGCGCGTGACATGAACACCGCCCAGACCAAAGCCGAGCGCATCGCCAAGGCTCAGGGCGAAGACATCGGCAAAACCCCGACACTTGATCAGGCCGCCTCCAGTCATGGCGAGTTGCGGCATATCGTCGGGTTTGATCTGGTGCAGATGACTTCAGAGTTCCGCCACCTTCGGGCCACGGTCGTGCGCTTCTGGGCAGAAAGCCAGAAAGAGCCACAGACCAGTCACCTCGCTGACATGATTCGCTTCAACGAAGCCATCGACGAAGCCCTGGCCGAGTCGACGGCCGCCTACGCCGATCGCGTGGCGCGTTCCCGTGACATCTTTCTCGCCATTCTCGGCCACGACTTGCGTGCGCCCCTGCAGGCCATCGGCATGTCTTCCGAAGTGCTCATGCGCAAGACCACGCTGGCGGACGCCGATGTTGCCTACATCAAGCGCATCAAGAGCAGCAGCTTGTTGATGGGGACGATGATCAGCGATTTGCTGGAGTTTGTTCGAAGCCGTCTGGGCATGACGCTGCCGGTTGAGCGCAAGCCCATGGAAATGACCCTCGCTTGTCGCGAAGCCATCGACGCCGCCACAGCAGGGCAGCCCGATTGCAACGCAGTGTTCACCAGCACCGGTGACACTCGAGGCGATTGGGATCAGGCACGTATCGCGCAAATGCTGCAAAACCTGATTGGCAATGCCTTGCAACATGGCGCGGCGACGCGTCGGGTCACCGTGAAGCTCACCGGCAGCGAAAACCATGTGAGCCTGTCGGTGCATAACGACGGCGAACCGATTGCGGAGGAAGCCATCGGCAGCATCTTCGACCCGCTGGTGCGTTCGGCCAATGAAAAGGCCGGGATTCACAACCCGTCCACCAGCCTTGGCCTGGGACTGTTCATCGTGAAAGAAGTCGTAAACGCCCATGGCGGGGGCATCACCGTGGTTTCCAACGTCGGAGACGGCACGACGTTTACCGTGGAGTTGCCGAAGAAAGGCTAGAAAGCGGACCCCGGTCCGTCAGCATTGGCGCAGCTGATACACCTCATGCCGTAGGAGCCGGCTTGCTGGCGAATCCGCCCTGTCAGTCACCTCAGATGCCGCTGCCCACCGCATTCGCCAGCAAGCCGGCTCCTACAGATCTGCGTCGATCACACGTGATGTGGACGAGATCAAGCCATTGTAGGAGTGAGCTTGCTCGCGATGGCCTCGGAACATTCAACAGCTCCTCAATCGACAAACCGGCCCAGCCGCTGCCTGAGCATGCGGTTTTCCGCTCTCACGCGTTCAAGCTCTTCCAGCAGGTTGAGCGCCAGAGCGACGCCGTCCCATTCCAGCTGTAACTCGCGATGCAATTTCACCGCACGCCTGGCGATCGACAGCGCTGAACTGTCGAACAGCCATTCGTCCGGCTGCCTTCCCTGGGGCTCGAGAATGCCATGCTCGACAATCTCGATGACGAAGGCGGCCGGCATGTCGACCACCTCACAGAACTCCTGCATGTCTATGACCAGGGTGTTGCTCATGATCAGTTACTCCATTGAGCCCTCGGATCGAACGCGGCCTGCTCGGCCAGCTTCTCCCACAGCGCTTTGGTCGCCTCATCGGTGGATTTGGGCATGACGATTTTCAGTTGTGCATACAGATCGCCGCGCTGGCCCTGCTTGTTCAACAGACCATTGCCCTTGACCCGTAGCCGCTGCCCGTTCTGACTGTCCGGACGGATGGTCAGGTTGATCTTGCCGGTCAGTGTCGGTACCGCCACCTTGGTGCCGAGCGCCGCTTCCCACGGCGCGATCGGCACCGTGATGATAAGGTCGTGTCCTTCGACGTCGAACATAGGGTGCGGCGCCAGGCGGATGATCAGGTACAGATCGCCCTTCTCGCCACCGGCCACACCCGGAGCGCCCTGCCCCTTGAGGCGAATGCGCTCGCCATCGGTGACGCCGGCCGGAATCTTCACATTCAGCGTCTTGGTGATGTCCGCCATGCGCTGACCGTTGGCGCTGTGTTGCGGCACCTTGAAGCTGATCTGCTTGGACTCGGTGGAGAGTGTCTCCTCCAGAAACACCGCCAGTTCCATCTCCACATCCTGACCTCGAAGCGCCGGGCTTTGCGCCCGGCCGCCTTGCTGACCACCACGATTGCCGAAGATGGAGCTGAAAAAGTCGGAGAAGTCGCCGTTCTCGAAGTCACCGGCACCATAGCCCTGCCCCGCGCCCGCACCCGCGCCGCCACGGCCCTGCCAGCCAGGCGGCGGCTGGAACCGGCCCTGACTGCCGTATTTGCGGATCTCGTCGTATTCGGCGCGTTTTTCCGGGTCGCTTAGCGCTTCATACGCCTCGGACGCCTCTTTGAACTTGTCTTCCGCGCCAGGCTCTTTGCTGACGTCGGGGTGATACTTGCGCGCGAGTTTGCGATAGGCGGTCTTGATTGTCTTCTCGTCCGCCGTCGGCTCTACGCCAAGGATCTTGTAATAGTCTTTGAAGTCCATCTGACGGTCACCCAATTCTGGAATATCCAGCCCAGTCCGCAGCGCGTTTCACATGTGAACGTTGACTGCGTTGAACGTTGCAATGTTATCGGCACACAGTCGCGCGAAATGAAACGCTGTCCAGACCGGCCAAATGCATTAAGAGTTGCCTGCTAGATTGGGGCTCGGGGCCGCAGTTCAAGGCAGGCGCGGGAAATAGATGCAGGTCGGGCGAGAAACCGACGTTTCGCGCTACGCATCCGGCGCGCACTCGCATACACTGCGCGGCCGTTTTTCGACTGGTATGCAAAGCAGATGAGCACTCCATCCCCGGCCCGTGCCCTTGGTATCGATTTCGGCACGTCCAACTCCACGGTCGGCTGGCTGCGCCCCGGAGCGGAAACGCTGATCGCACTGGAAGACGGCAAGATCACGCTCCCTTCGGTGGTGTTTTTCAACATTGAAGAGCGCCGCCCGGTCTATGGTCGCCTTGCACTTCACGAGTACCTCGAGGGCTATGAAGGCCGCCTGATGCGCTCGCTCAAAAGTCTGCTGGGTTCCAAGCTGATCAAGCACGACACCAGCGTGCTCGGTACAGCGATGCCGTTCAAGGACCTGCTCGGGCTGTTCATCGGCGAACTTAAAAAACGTGCTGAAGCCACTGCCGGTCATTCCTTCGAGCAAGTGGTGCTGGGCCGTCCGGTGCATTTCGTCGATGACGACGCTGCTGCCGATCAAGAGGCCGAAGACACACTGGCCGACGTGGCGCGCAAGATCGGTTTCAAGGACGTTTCCTTTCAGTTCGAGCCTATCGCGGCGGCGTTCGACTACGAGTCTACGCTCGATCGAGAAGAGCTGGTGCTGATCGTCGACATCGGCGGCGGTACGTCGGACTTCTCGCTGGTGCGTCTGTCGCCGGAGCGCCGTCTGATCGATGACCGTCACAGTGACATTCTCGCTACCGGTGGCGTGCACATCGGCGGTACCGACTTCGACAAGCAACTGAGCCTGCAAGGCGTGATGCCGCTGTTTGGTTATGGCAGCCGGATGAAAAGCGGCGCCTACATGCCGACCAGCACGCACATGAACCTGGCGACCTGGCACACGATCAACTCGGTATATTCGCAAAAGTCGCAACTGGCGCTGGGCAGCATGCGCTATGACATCGAAGACACCCAGGGCATCGATCGGCTGTTCAAACTGATCGACCAACGCGCCGGCCACTGGCTGGCGATGGAAGTCGAAGAGACGAAGATCCAGCTGACCCAGGCGGATAATCGTCTGGTGCCAATGGACCGCGTAGAGCCCGGCCTGAGCGTCGACCTGACCCGCCAGTTGTTCGAATCGTCCATTGATGCGTTGCTCGAACGCGTGCGCGCCAGCGTGACCAACCTGTTGAATCAGGCAGGTGTAGGCGTCACCGATGTCGACACCGTGTTCTTCACCGGCGGCTCCAGCGGCATCCCGGCCCTGCGCAACAGCGTCGCCGCCATGCTGCCCAAGGCCCGGCACGTCGAAGGCAACATCTTCGGCAGCATCGGCAGCGGCCTGGCAATTGAAGCGAAAAAGCGCTACGGCTGATTCCGTTCCGACCCGCAATCTCTTGCCAGACGTGAATCTGTAGGATGCCGGCTTGCTGGCGAAGGGGTCAGGTCAGAAACATTAATGTGAGCTGACACTCCGCGTTCGCCAGCAAGCCGGCTCCTACAGTAGATTGGGGTCCGACCTTGAGCGCCAACCCACCGCAAAACCTGTAGGAGCGCGCTTGCCCGCGATTGCGGTGTGTCCGTCGCCATTGATGTTTCTGACACGACGCCTTCGTCCGGATGCGGCCCAGACCAAGCGCGCTCCTACAATTTGATCGGTGTCGAGCCTGAAATTCGACGTCACCGTAAAAGATGAGTGGAAGCGCCCGGCGCTAAACCAACTCCGCCCTGCGCAGCTCGCTCTTCAGGTAGGCGTAATAAATCGGGCCTGCCACCACCCCCGGCAGGCCGAAGGCGGCTTCGAAGATCAGCATCGCCAGCAGCAATTCCCACGACTTGGCGCTGATCTGCCCGCCAACGATCCGCGCGTTGAGGAAATACTCGACCTTGTGGATCACGATCAGATACCCCAACGCCGCCATCGCCACCCAGATCGACAACGACATGCCGACGATGAAAATCAGCGTGTTGGACATCAGGTTGCCCACCACCGGAAGCAGGCCCAGCAGGAAGGTCAGGACGATCAGGGTTTTGGTCAGCGGCAGGTGCACACCACACAGCGGCAGGATCACCGCCAGGAAGATCGAGGTGAATGCCGTGTTCAGCAGCGAGATCTTGATTTGTGCGAAGACGATATTGCGGAAGGCCTGAGTCAGCAGGTGCAGACGCTCGAACAGCGCCGCCGCCAAGGGCTTGCGCTTGGTGACATCGGGGATGCGCTGCAAGGCGATAATCGCACCCAGCACCATGCCGATCAGCAACGTCACGAACATGTGCGCCGCGCCCTTGCCGAGCAACTGCAGCTCACCCAGGTGCTTGGTCAACCAGGCGCTGAGCGACACCTGAAACTCGGTGGCGCTGGCCGGCAGGTAGTTGTCGATGAAGGGCGGCAGCTGACCGCGGGCGCGGTCCACCAGAATCATGAATTTATCCAGCGACGCGCCGGGGTTTTCCGCCTCGTGCAGCAGGAAACTGATCGCGCCGGCAAACAGCAACGCCAACACCGTCACCACCAGCGTCCCCAGCAATGCCACCGCCAGCCACCGCGCGCGCTCGCCGGCAATCAGTCGCTGCAGTTGCGGCGTGAGCATGTCCACCAGCTCATACACCAGCAAACCCGCCAGCAGACTGGGCAGAAGGTTGAGCGGCAGCACCAGCAGCAGCCCGCCGAACACGAGAATGCAACTGGCCAGATAGACTTGACGGGGCGTAAACGTTGGCATACAGCCTCAAAACGAGCGGCGTGAAGGATGGGCAGTCTGCCAGCGTTCTGAGTGGAGAACCAGCGACGCGGAAGCCCTTGAGGGCTCAAGCGTGAGGAGGCTGCGATTGCAAACCGGGTCATCGGCCGCAATCGCAGAAAGTGCAGGGGCTGGCGCCGCATTTCAGCGCCCGAAATCGGATCGCAGAATTATTTCTTTTTAAGACAATCGCTCATAAAGGCCTTGCGCGCATCGCCCTTGAGCGCCTGGGTGCTGGCCGTGGCGTTGCAGGTTTTCATCTTCTCCTGCTGAGTGGCGGCCGGCGCAGGCGCGGCCTTCAGGCAAGTGCTCATGAACGCCTTGCGCTCGTCGCCCTTCAGGGACTTGGCCGAGGCATCGGCGTTGCAGGTGGTCATCTTGTTTTGTTGCGCGGTGGCGGCAAAACCCTGGGCGCTCAACAACAGGCCCATCACCAGCAGAGGAATACGCAGCATCGTCATCGGTTTTCTCCGGAAGCACCACGCATCTGCATGGCTTTGAAAGCAGTGTAGCCAAAGAATGTTGCTGCATATTTCTGCAAATGCGCAGCGTGCGCTGGACGTGCCGACTGGCAAGCCGATAATGGCGCCTCATTCAGAAGCCGGTTCGCCCATGCAATACCTTTATCCACTGCTGACCGTCATGATCTGGGCGGGCAACAACGTCATCACCAAGGCCGCCGCCGGGCGTATCTTTCCGGCCGAAATCGGGTTCTATCGCTGGTTGCTGGCAGGCTTGCTGTTCACGCCGTTTCTGCTCGCTCCCGTGCTGCGCAATCGGGCGCAGATCAGGCCCATCATCGGCAAAGTCGTGGTGCTGGGCGTGCTGGGCATGGCGATTTATCAGAGCCTGGCGTACTACGCGGCGAACATCACGACGGCCACCAACATGGGCATCATTCTGTCGTTGGTGCCGGTGATGACTCTGGGCATGTCGATCGCCAGTCTTGGCACCCGGCTGACCGCAGGCGCGCTGGTGGGCGCATTCGTGTCGTTTGCGGGCGTGTTGTGGGTGGTGTCTCAAGGGAGCTGGAGCTTGCTGATTGCCCGCGGCATCAACGTCGGCGACGTCATGATGCTCGTCGCGACACTGGCCTACGCCACCTACAGCACGCTGCTGAAGAAGTGGCAATTACGCATGCCGCCGTTGCAGCTGCTCTATCTGCAGATTCTGGTGGCGATCGTTGCGCTGTTTCCGCTGTTCATCATTTCCCCGAAAACCGGTCTGAACGCGAGCAACATTCCGTTGGTGCTCTATGCGTGCATCCCGACCTCGATGCTCGCACCACTGCTGTGGATGAAAGCAATCTCCATCCTGGGGCCAAGCCGTACCACGTTGTTTTTCAACCTGGTGCCGATCCTGACGGCGCTGGTTGCCGCGCTCGCGCTGGGCGAGCAGCTGGCGTCCTATCACTTCATCGGTGGTGCCCTGACGCTGGGCGGGGTAATCCTGGCAGAACGCTGGACCACGCCGCTGCGCAAGGCCGCGATCCGTTAAACCTGTCCGTCGGATGAACCCGGCAGTCAGGCTTTGTCGTGATCCTGCGCAGCGTGAATCGACACATCGGTAATGCCCAACACATGGGGCAGACCGATGGTGCTTTCACCTGTATCGAAGGGGTCATCTTCAACGGCCACGTTGTGCTTGAGCGCCAGCTCGTGCACAACCTCGATGATCGGGACGTCGAGGTTTTCAATCAGATCGACATGGTGCTCACCGGCCAGCGTGTACTCGATTTCATAAAGCTCTTTATCGCTCATCGCATCTCTTCCTACGCGACCTCTCGGGTCGACTGATCACGAACTACAGCCAAGTAAGTCAAAGACCGGCGGCTTTGAGACGCGCGGCATGTTCAAGGAACAACCCCACGGGATCGGCTCCCTTGCCCACCAGCCCGAAGTGCTGGTTGACGATGTCGAAATGGTCGAGCAAGCAGTCTTTACCCATGACTTACGCGGGTGAGAACTGCATCTCCCGACCATGCCATCAGATTGACCTCGGTGTTTCGCGAACGTGCGAGCAATTTTCGGCCGGTGAGATTTAACGACAAACAGGCCAAAGTGGCCGTGAAGCGCATGAACACAACAGAAAAGGGTAATGCCCCATCGCCATCAATTTGATCGAACTCTTTTGTGTCTTCAACGCTCCTAACAGCAACGGGCCAACAATGGCCTTTTCGCGGAGCGATTCGAATGTTCAAGCAATCCCTGGCAGTAGTGATTTCCATGGCCGCATTGGCTGGTTGCGCATCGACCACCCTGCCAAACCCGGTTGATTACGCGACCTATCGCAATGAGCCGCTGGTCAAGCAAGTCGAAGAAGGCATGACCAAGGAACAAGTCCTGACCATCGGCGGCACGCCATCGACGACTGTTCAGCGTCGCGCCCACCCAGGCACTTGCAACAACTACGTGCTGAACCGTGAAGGCCATCAGCAGGCTTACTACGTCACCTTCGACAACAATGGCCGCGTCAACAGCAAGGGCTTCATGACGTGCGAACAGCGTGACGCCAACGAACGCGCCATGTGATCTGACGCCCCTTTGTTTGATAGGGGCTTGACTGCATGAGCCTGCTCGCGATCACGAGCGCCGGGGCATCGTCAGGATGCCCGTCGCTGCCGTGATCGCTGGCTATTTTTCCTGACGCACGCACCCCCTGTCTCGATCCCGCATTTCTCTTGCTCCGCATCACTTCTACCCTGCGACAATCTGACTCCGCGTCAAAAAGTCCCCGAACAAAAAATCAAACTTTTGCCAGTGCCCACCACTCACACCTTAAGACCCCGATCCTGCCGGGCGCCTGCTTAGGCATGGCGCAACAGAGCGCGACGGAAAAAAACCGGAACAGCCCTGGAGAAATCTGATGATTAACCTGCACCCTATGACCGATGTCGCCACGTTGCGAGAGCGCGCGCGCAAAAACGTTGAAGACGGCGCCGTCACTGAAGGCTACAACGGTGACCGTGAAGAGGTCCTGCGTTTACTGAACTCCTCGCTGGCGACCGAACTGGTCTGCACCTTGCGTTACAAGCGCCATTACTTCATGGCCAAGGGGATTAAATCCCACGCCGCCGCTGATGAGTTTCTGGAACACGCCAATCAGGAACTTGAACACGCTGACAAGCTGGCCGAGCGCATCGTGCAGCTGGGCGGCGAGCCGGAATTCAACCCGGACCTCCTGAGCAAGAATTCCCACGCCCAGTACGTGGCCGGCAACACCTTGAAAGAGATGATCACCGAAGATTTGGTGGCCGAGCGCATTGCGATCGACAGCTATCGCGAGATCATTCAGTACATCGGCGATCAAGACCCAACCACCCGCCGCATCTTCGAAGAGATCCTGGCGCAGGAAGAAGAGCACGCCGACGACATGGCCGACCTGCTCGACGGTCTCTGATACGTACTACGCAATACAAAAAGCCAGGGCACATGCCCTGGCTTTTTTGTGGCGGCGAACTCACTTCACCGTCTTCGGCGCCTTGCCCGAACGCATCTGCTCCAGCAACGGGGTGCACTGGTTGGGCGCGTCGCCGCTGCTCGGTGCTACCAGCGCCAGCAATCCCGCCGCCGGCCCGACTGCCGCGCCCAACAGCACCATGCCCGCGCCACGCAGCAGCAACGGACCTGACTGGACACCCGCGCTGGGCTTGCTGAACGGCCCGCGCACATACAGCGGCGAACGCAGGGAGAACACCCTGAAGCCTTTAGACTCCGGCGTGATCTTCATGTCCAGTTGCTCGGTCTTGAGATTCGCCGTGCCATCGACGTAAATGATCGCGTTCTCGGTATCGAACACGAACACCTTGGTGCTCGCCAGGCCGTCCTTGAAGCCTACATTGGTCGCCGCACAGTTGATCTTGACGTCCTTGTCGCCAAACAGCTTGCCGACCACGTAGTTGCCCACGTTCAGCCCGGCAATCTCCATCAGGCCACGGCTGACAGCACCGTCGTTGATCAACATTTTCAGCTCACCGTTGGACGTGCCCAGCAAAGCGGCCACGCTGTTGCCACGGCCACTGAGGTCAGCATCACCGTTGAGCTCACCAAAGCTGGTTTTCATCGGTTCGAAGGTCGGGAACAGCTGCTTGAGCTTGAAGCCCCGAGCCGAGAGCTTCGCGCGCCCCTCCAGCGGCTGGGTGTGGCCGTCGAGCTTGATGTCGGCGTCGAGCTTGCCGCCCGCCACACCGAAGCGCAGCGGCTGCAGGCTCAGCACGCCATCGCTGAGCACCACATGGGTGTAAAGGTCGGTGAACGGCAAGTCAGCGCTCTGCACGATGCGCTTGCCCGTGAACTCCACGTCGGCGTCCATGGCGGCCCAGCGGTCGGTCTTGAACTCCTCGACCGGCAGCACTTTGTCCGTTGGCTGCTTGCTCGCGCCGCCCCGGGTTTTCTGCTCGGCATTGGAGTCAGCGCCAATCAGCGGCTTGAGGTCTGCCATCAGTAATTGATTGGACACCAGCGCGCCGGTCAGCTTGGGACGGGGCTCGCTGGCAACAAACCCCAGATCGCCGTGAATATCGCTGTCGCCGATCTTGCCGTTGAAGCCCTTGTACTGGAAGGACGCGCCCGCCGGGTCATGCAGCTTGGCGATCAGACGGCCATCGGTGGAGTATGGAGGAGAATCCGGCAGGGTTACGCCGGTCAGCGGGAACAGGTTGCTCAGGCTGTCGCCGGACAGCTTCAGGCGCAGGTCCAGTTCACCGAGGTTCTGCGGATCGGTGACGGTACCTGCGATTGCGACGCGCAGAGCGCCCGCGCTAACGTCGGCCTGTACCGGGAATGGTTGCGTGGCGTCTTTCAATGCCAGCAGTCCACCGACTTTGCCGCTGCCGTTGAGTTTCTGGCCGTGATACTGGCCTTTGGCGGTAAAGCCGAAGGCATAGTCCTGAGCCGAAGCGCCCTTGTCCCGGACCTTCTTCGCCTCGCTGCTGCCGACGATGTCGCTGTAGGGAATCGGCTTGCCCAGCATATCGATGACCACATCGACCGCCGTGTTGATCTTCTGGTCGTTATAGCTCACGAAGCCTTTATCGAAGCCGATCGAGCCAATGTCGACCACCCAGCTCGACGGCTTGGCGTTCGGGTCGCTCTTGGGCAGATCAAACACCCAGTTGGCGCGGCCATCGGCCAGACGCTCGATTTTCGCGTTGGGCTCGGTCAGGTTGATGCGCGGGATGACCACGCGTTGCGCCAGCAACGGCAAGGGAGACAAGCGCAGGTCGACGCGCTTGAGCGTGACCATCTGCGGCGTCTTCGACCATTCCGGGTTGCCCAGGGCGATGTCTTCCGCCGACAGGTGCGGCCATGGCACCCAGGCGCGCCAACCGCCTTCGTCAGGCTCCCGGTGCCAGCTCACGGCCAGATTACCGTTGATGGCAAAGGGGCGATGCAGTTCTGCAGACACCTTTTCGTTGATGGTCGGCTTGAGCCGGTTCCAGTCGAACGTGGCGATCACAATGATCAGAATCACCAGCAACAGCAGCAGGATTGCGGCTGTCCAGGCGAAGATTTTACGGCCTCGCGTCATTGCGTTGTCTCCCCAAAAACCGACGCGCCGTCCAGGGCGCGTCTCGTACGTCGTAACGGTTCGACTGAGAAAAGCCGCGTCGGTTTGATGAAATCTGTATTCAGGGTCAGAAAAGTTCCGCCCCACGCCCATGCCGTACGTCCAGACGGGCGTGGCGATCGACCTGAAACCCGTTGAAACGCCCGCCGGGCAAGGGGTCGGCATTCGAATCATTTCTGTCGATGGTCACCATCAGCCCGCTGAACTTCTTTATCCACCGGGCAGCAGTAAAATCGGCAGCACGTTCACACAACCCTTTACACCCGAGCATCCTTCCATGAAACGCCAATTGATTGCCCTGACCCTTTCCCTGCTTGCCTCGAGCGCATTCGCGATGCCTGCCAGCGAACAAGCGATCCTCGGCGAAGCGAAGGCGACGCAGCATTCCGGTTTGCCGACCGTTGCGCAGGACGGTCCGGATCGATTGATCAATCAATACCAGCGCGTCGCCGACAATGGGCCTGATCGCCTGATTCAGCAGTATCAGCGCGTTTCCTGATCGATAGCCGCTGCAGTCAACAGCTTCTCGGCTAAAGCCGGTCCTACGGAAGACACGCGCACCCCGTAGGACCGGCTTCAGCCGGGAAGAGGCCGGTCAGATCACCCAAAAATCGGCACGACAAAAAACATGAGAACCGCCCGGCCCTGATCGCCGGGCTTTTTATTGCCCGACGTAAACCGGGTTCGACGCCACGCAAACGCATTTGCTAGAGTTGCGGCCCATGCGTCCATCAGATACACGCCCCATGCTGCCCCGCGCCGAACAGAAACAGCAGACTCGCCATGCCCTGCTCGATGCAGCCCGGGGCCTGATGGAGAGCGGGCGCGGTTTCGGCAGCCTGAGCCTGCGGGAAGTGGCGAAAACCGCCGGCATCGTGCCCACCGGTTTCTACCGGCATTTCGATGACATGGACCACCTGGGGCTGGCGCTGGTCAGCGAGGTCGGCCAGACCTTCCGCGAAACCATCCGCCGCGTGCGCCACAACCACAACATCGATACCGGCATCATTGATGCCTCCATCCGCATCTTTCTGGATGTCGTCGCTGCCAATCGCTCGCAGTTCCTGTTCTTGGCGCGTGAGCAGTACGGCGGCTCGCTGAAAGTCCGTCAGGCGCTCGGCGCCCTGCGCGAAGGCATCATCGCCGACCTTGCGACCGACCTGGCGTCGATGCCCAAATTCCAGCACCTGAACACCGACGACCTTTCGGTCATGGCCGACCTGGTGGTCAAGAGCGTGTTCGCCATGCTCCCCGAGCTGATCGACCCGCCTCCGCCGGCATTGGCCGCCCACCTGACGCCCCGCGCGAAAATCACCCAGCAGCTGCGCTTCATCTTCATCGGCGCCAAGCGCTGGCAGGGGTTGGGCAGTACTGAGTGACTCAGCGCCTGCGAAGGCCATTCGCGGGCAAGCGCGCTCCTACAATGGGTTGCGATAGCAAACCTGGATCACGGTGAGGATGTGGAAGTCGTTGTCGCAGGCGATGAAAACCTGAGTTTGGAACGCGGCCCCTTGTAGGAGCGCGCTTGCCCGCGAAGACCTAGCGTCCACCGCAGAAGATTCCAGCGCCGTATCTGTTAGTGGCGCCACCACTAAAACGCACCATACCGGTGCACAACCCTTCGCGACGCCCCACCATTGAGCATAGAGCCGTTGGAATCTCGGCCCTCTGCACCGTATTCAGGCAATTTCTGTCCCGGTCGCCTGTTGGCAAGGCACTTGCTCTAGCCATTGCATCGCACATTGCTGGAAGCTTTCTGATGCTGGTGATTCATCAACGGATCGAACCTCAGGCTGAATGGGCCGCCGAGTTGCATTTGATATTCGAGGCAAGGAGCAAGAGCCGGCTGCGCTGTTTCAATGCCGAGGGTGAAGACGTCGGGCTGTTCCTGGAACGGGGCCAGCCGCCGCTGCATGACGGCGATTTCCTCAGGGCCGAAGACGGCCGGATCGTCCGTGTTTGCGCGCGCCCCGAGAAACTGATGCACGTGACCTGCGGCAACGCCTTCGAACTGACCCGCGCGGCGTACCACCTGGGCAACCGCCATGTGGCGCTGCAAGTAGGCGACGGTTGGCTGCGACTGCTGGACGACTACGTGCTCAAGGCCATGCTCGATCAGCTGGGCGCCACCACCGAATCCATCGAGGCACCCTTCCAGCCGGAACATGGCGCGTACGGCGGCGGCCACCACCACTCGCGCGCCGGTGAGGAAGATTTCAACTACCCGCCGCGCATTCATCAATTCGGCGTGCGCACGTGAACGCGGCCTGGGCGCTGCTGCGTCTGGCCAGCCCGCAACTGCCGATCGGCGGCTACAGCTACTCCCAAGGCCTGGAAATGGCGGTCGAGCAATCCACCGTTCACGATTCGTCCAGCGCCGCACGCTGGATTGGTGACCAGTTGCTGCTCAACCTTGCGCGCTTCGAGGCGCCACTTTTACTGGCGCACTGCGCGGCGGCTGGCGAAGACGACTGGGCGACGCTGCTGCAATTGAGCGAAGAACATCGCGCCAGCCGCGAAACCCGCGAGTTGCATCTGGAGAGCCGGCAAATGGGTTACTCCCTGCAGCAATTGCTCAACGGCCTGCCGGAAATGGATCAGCCCGCGCGGGATTTCCTACAACGTGTGGGCGAACCCCATCTGGCGCTGGGTTGGGCACTGGCCGCGCGTGCCTGGCAGATCAGTCCTCAGGACGCACTCGCCGCCTGGCTCTGGAGCTGGCTGGAAAACCAGTTGGCGGTGCTAATGAAAACCCTGCCACTGGGGCAGCAAGCCGCCCAGCGCCTGACCAGTGAGTTATTGCCACTGCTGCAAAACGCCCAGCAACACGCGACCGCACTGAACCCTGGACACATCGGCAGCGCGCCATTAGGCCTGGCGCTGGCGAGCATGAACCACGAGCGGCAGTACAGCCGCCTGTTCCGATCATGAGGTGGCCGCCATCGCCGCAGCACCTCGCACCGCACAACACCCTTAACGGAGAGAACGAATGAACAGCCAACCTTTGCGCGTCGGCATCGGCGGTCCGGTCGGTTCCGGCAAGACCGCGCTGACCCTCGCGCTGTGCCTGGCCCTGCGCGACCGCTACAACCTCGCGGTGGTCACCAACGATATCTACACCCGTGAAGACGCTGACTTTCTGGTGCGCAATGAAGCACTGGCGCCTGAGCGCATCATCGGCGTGGAAACCGGCGGCTGCCCGCACACGGCGATCCGCGAAGACGCTTCGATCAATCTGGAAGCCGTCGACCAGCTCAATCGGCGCTTCGAGGGACTGGACCTGATCATCGTCGAATCTGGCGGCGACAACCTGTCGGCGACGTTCAGCCCGGAGCTGTCGGACCTCACCATTTATGTGATCGACGTGTCGGCAGGCGACAAGCTGCCGCGCAAGGGTGGCCCCGGCATCTGCAAATCCGACCTGCTGGTGATCAACAAGATCGACCTCGCACCGCTGGTGGGTGCATCGCTGGAGATGATGGACCGCGACACGAAGAAGATGCGCGGCGACAAGCCGTTCGTGTTCAGCAACCAGAAAACCGGCCACGGCCTGGAGGACATCATCGCCTTCATCGAGCGCCAGGGCCTGCTGACCGCGGCCTGATTCGTACATCCAAGTGGCTCATACCCAAGTGAAGCAAGGAATTCATTCATGAACGGCAAAAAAGTATTCGGCGCGTTGGCGCTGCTCCTCGCTCCAGCGCTGGCCTTTGCTCACCCAGGTCACGATGAAAGCGGTCTTGTGGCCGGCATCAGCCATCCGCTGGGGGGCATCGATCACCTGCTGGCGATGATTGCTGTGGGGCTTTGGGCTGCACAGCAAAAAGGCGCCGCGCGCTGGGCGCTGCCGTGCACGTTCGTCGGCACCATGCTGATCGGCGGCTTGCTCGGATTTGAAGGCCTGGCATTGCCAGCACTGGAAAGCGGCATCGCGGCGTCGGTCTTTGCGCTGGGCCTGGCGGTGGCACTGGCCGTACGTCCGCCGCTGTTCGTTGCAATGGCGGCGACAGCACTGTTTGCGATGTTCCACGGCGTGGCCCATGGCCTGGAGCTGCCGGAGATGTCCAGCCCGTGGGGTTATGCGCTCGGGTTTGTCGGCGCGACTGCTGCATTGCACGCGGCGGGTTATGCCGTGGTGCGGTTTCTGCCATCGGCGGCGGCACCGGTGGTACGGGTTGCTGGTGCGTTGTCGGCCGCGACAGGCGTATGGTTGTTCGCGGGCTAGATGACGGCATCATTGTAGGAGCGCGCTTGCCCGCGATTGCGATCTGTCAGCGACAAATAGGTTGTCTGACACACCGATATCGCGGGCAAGCGCGCTCCTACACTGGACCGATGTCGAACACGAATCATCGGCGTAGCCAAGCGCCCTCCTCCTGATACCCACAACTGACGCAAGATCCCCACCTCCTGCTACCATGTCGCGCAATCTGCCCCTGCCGTGACGCCATCCAATGCCTGACGCTTCCCTCTCTACCGCCAAGTCCTCACTGTCCGCCCTATTCGCCGAGGTGCAACAACACTTCATGGGCGTGGTCGTGCCGTTGTGGCAGGGCCCGGGGTGGAATGCCGGGATGGCGCTGCCGTTCGAGGCGGTTGATGCTGAGCATCGGCCTTTGCCGCCACAGCGCTACCGGGCCATGGCCTGTGCGCGTCAGCTGTTTCTGTTTTCAAGCCTGATCGATCACCCCGACGTGCCCGACGCCGCTACTCGCGCAGCAGCGCTGTTTCGTTCGTTGCAGCAGCACTTTCACGATGCCGAGCACGGCGGCTGGTTCTACAGCATTGATCCACAGGGCGCGCCGCTGGATCGCCGCAAGGACCTCTACACCCACGCCTTCATCGTCTTCGCCTGCGCGCATTACTGGGGCAAGGTCCGTGAGCCGCTGGTGGAGTCGGTGCTCAATGCCGCGCTGAACGTCGTCGCCGAACGCTTTGCCGATGGCGATGGCTTGTACGAATCCGTGCTGGCCGAGGATTGGTCTTCGCTGAACGCCGGCCCGCTGCAGAACCCGCTGATGCACCTGGCCGAAGCGTTTCTCGGCACACTAGCCGTACGCGATGACGCTGACACGCTGGCGGCGTTGGACGCCTTGGTAGAAGCCATGCAGCGACGCTTCGTCGATGTCGAGCACGGGGTGATGCTGGAGAAACCGCTGGACGCTGTGGATAACTGGTCCGAGCCGGGTCACCAGTTCGAATGGTTCTATTTGCTGGCGTCCTCCGCGCGTCTGCGTTGCACGCCGCTGTATCGTTCGCTGGAGACTGCGTTCGCCCACGCCGAGGCACAGGGCGTCGATCAAACGACTGGCGCGGTCGCGGCGATGCTGGAAGTGGATGGTTCGGTGAAAGACGGCACGCAGCGCATCTGGGCCCAGGCTGAATACCTGCGCGCATTGACGTTACGACCTGATAGCGAGCACCTGCTGGCGCGCCAGTTGGAAGCGCTGCAAACCCGGTTCCTGCACCCCACCGGCTGGAACGAGTGCCTCGACAGCCAGGGGCAAGTCAGCCGCAGCGACATGCCGTCGACGACGCCGTATCACCTGGCGACCTGCTACATCGGGCTGGCCGAGTACTTCAACGCCTGAGGCACCCCGGCCTTGGGACGCCAACCGTTTTAACGCTCGCCCCTGTAGGAGCCGGCTTGCTGGCGAATGCGGTGGATCAGTGGCATTTGTGCGTCTGACACACCCGGTTCGCCAGCAAGCCGGCTCCTACAGGTTCGGCGTAATGATCGTCCCCACGCTCTGCGTGGGGATGCAGCCCAAGACGCTCCGCGTCCCGGCAACCGGCGACGCGGAGCGTCGGTTAGCGCATTCCCACGCGGAGCGTGGGAACGATCACATCAGTAAAACGACTTACTTCTCACTACGACTGCGATCAATCGCGAACCCGGCCCAGGTCTGGCTGACGGGCATCAGTTCGAGGCTGTTGACGTTGACGTGGGCCGGCGTGTTCATGATCCAGAAGATGGTGTCGGCGATGTCCTGAGGCTGGATCGGCTCTGCGCCTGCGTAGGTGGCGTCGTACTTGGCCTGATCGCCGCCGAAACGCACCAGCGAGAACTCGCTCTCGCACAAGCCCGGCTCAAGGTTGGTCACCCGTACGCCGGTGCCGACCAGGTCATTGCGCAGGTTCAGCGAGAACTGCCCGACGAACGCCTTGGTGCCGCCATAAACGTTGCCGCCCGGGTACGGATAATTCCCTGCCACCGAACCCAGGTTGACGATGCTGGCACCGCGGCCATAGGCGATCAGACGCGAAAGCAGCGTGCGCGTCGTGTACACCAGCCCTTTGATGTTGGTGTCGATCATGGTGTCCCAATCATCCAGATCGCACTTGGGTGCAGGATCGATCCCCAGCGCCAGGCCTGCGTTGTTGATCAGGCCGCGAATTTTTGCGAATTCAGCCGGCAGGCTTTCCACGGCGCGCTCCACGCCCTCGCGATCGCGCACGTCCAGCGTCAGGGTGTGCACCTTGGTCTGTTTCGACAACTCAGTGCTCAGCGCCTGCAAGCGGTCTTCACGGCGACCGGTCAGCACCAGCGACCAGCCCGCCTCGGCAAAACGACGGGCGCAGGCTTCGCCAAACCCGGAAGTGGCCCCGGTAATGAATACGGTAGAGGTCATTTCTTTCTCCTGACTAACGATGCGGGCTTATCAAGCCAAGCGGGAATGTCGCGCAAGCAGTGTTGCGCGTAGGAAGGTTCTGGAGAATGCCCGCCCACGCAGGCTGGGATCAAGCACCATCCGCAACATCGTCCTACCCGTGCTTCGCTGTATAAAAAACAACCAATCATTCCAACGCCTTGTGCCATGCGGCCTGCAGACACTTTTGCCCACCTTATCCACAGTCAGGCAACCATTTTCTGGGGGCAACTCGAAATGCCGAAAGTCCCGGCATACGGGGCGTGTGGGTAACTTGCACGATGTTTTTACTTGACCGGCCATGGGCCATCTGCCGTCGAATTTTTCCAAGACTTGGGTGTGTGGACAGGAATGCATGCTCCAGACCACAGATTGCGGTATCTGCGGCGGTCTTTCCAACGGTTGCACACAGACTTATCCACAGGCTGGCACCACATAAAGACTGTATAAAAAACCAGCCACAACAACGTTGACAAACCCCAACGAAATACCGGCTGGAACAACTGGTCAAATATTGATCAGCAGGCTGCAAGCCACGTAAAACAAGGCCTACAGCCAGCTGCTCCCAACTTATTCACAGTCACTTCCACAGTAAAACTGAACAAGTCAAAAGCGTGACAAAACAGCGATTTGCAGCGGCTATATGTCGCGTTTTCGCAGGTGCTCAAAATTGTTTTCCACAATTCGGATCCGCGATAAAAAAGCCCCGGAAGTTATCCACCCGGGGCTTGTTTTTACAGCAGTGATCAGGAATCAGTGACCGCCGAGATAGGCGTTCCTGACCTCCTCATTGGTGAGCAATTCCTTACCCGTGCCCGTCAGGCGAATCTCGCCGTTAACCATCACGTAAGCGCGGTCCGACAGCTTCAGCGCATGGTTGGCGTTCTGCTCGACCAGAAAGATGGTCATGCCGGTCTGCGCCAGCTCACGCAGCGTCGCGAAGATCTGCTTAACGATGATCGGCGCCAGCCCCAGGCTCGGCTCGTCCAGCAGCAGCAACTTGGGACGGCTCATCAACGCGCGCGCGATGGCGAGCATTTGCTGCTCGCCGCCGGACATGGTCATTGCCCGCTGGTTGCGACGTTCCTTGAGCCGCGGAAACATCTCGAACATGCGTTGCATGTCCTCGCTGGCGTGTTTGTCGCCGATGGGGATGGTGCCCATCATCAGGTTCTCTTCCACCGACATGTCCGGGAACACGCGGCGGCCTTCCGGCGATTGCGCGATGCCATTGGACGCGATGTAGTGCGACGACTTGTGGGTGATGTCAGTGCCCTGGTAGATGATCTGGCCGCTGGCGGCGCGCGGCTGGCCGAAGATCGACATCAGCAGCGTGGATTTACCCGCGCCGTTGGAGCCGATGAGGCTGACCGTCTCGCCCTCGTCAATGTGCATCGAGACTTTCTTCAGGGCCTGAATCGGCCCGTAATACACGTCGATCTCTTTCAGTTCGAGGATCGGCTTACTCATACCAACTCCTCTTCATCAGCGCCCAGGTACGCGGCGATCACTTTTGGATCGTTGCGGATCTGCTCCGGTTTGCCCTTGGCGATCACGTTGCCGTGGTCGAGCACGACGATGTCGTCGGAAATGCCCATGACCATGCCCATGTCGTGTTCGATCAGCACAATGGTCATGTCGTGATCGTCGCGCAGGTGGCGAATCATGCCGCTCAACGCCTCGGTTTCCTGTGGGTTCAAACCAGCTGCCGGCTCGTCCAGGCAGATGACCTGCGGCCGCGTGCACATCGCCCGCGCGATCTCCAGACGACGTTGCTGGCCGTAGGACAGCTCACCGGCCAGACGGTTGGCGCAGTCCACCAGATCCACCACTTCGAGCCAGTAGAACGCGGTGTTCATCGCGTCGTCTTCGGCCTTGCGGTAAGCCTTGGTGTTGAGGATGCCGGCGAGCATGTTGCGGTTGACCCACATGTGCTGCGCGACGAGCAGGTTCTCGACGACGGACATTTCCTTGAACAGGCGAATGTTCTGGAAAGTACGCGCAAGCCCTGCACGGTTTACCAAGTGCGTGCCGCCAAACATCTTGTAGTACAGCCGGCTACCGAAGCGCTTGGGCGAAGCGAAGTCGGCGGCGCGAAACTGCTCGCCGAGCAACTGAATGACGTTGGTCTTCTTGCCCCGCGCGTTGAGCTCGATGCGCCCGCCGGTGGCTTTGTAAAAGCCGGTCAGGCAGTTGAACACCGTGGTCTTGCCGGCGCCGTTGGGCCCGATCAATGCAAAGATCGAGTTGCGCCGCACTTGCAGACTGACATCGCTGAGGGCCTTGATGCCGCCGAAGTGCATCATCAGGTTGTCGACGGACAGAACGATTTCGTCGCTCATCACGCGCCCTCCACGTTGGCCAGCACGCCTTTGCGTGGCTGCACGCCGGTACGGCTGATGCGAATCAGGCCACGCGGACGCCAGATCATCATCAGCACCATGAGGATGCCGAACAGCAAGACGCGGTATTCCGCGAAGCTGCGCAAGAGTTCCGGCGCGACGGTCAGCACAAAGGCCGCGATGACCACGCCGACCGTCGAGCCCATGCCGCCGAGCACGACGATGGCGAGGATCAGCGCCGACTCGAAGAAGGTGAACGAGGTCGGGTTGACGAAGCCTTGATAGCTGGCGAAGAACACACCGGCCAGACCGGCCGTCGAGGCGCCGATGGTGAAGGCCGACAGCTTGACCAGTACGTGATTCAGGCCCATCGAGCGGCAGGCGATTTCGTCTTCACGCAGTGCTTCCCACGCGCGGCCGACCGGCATGCGGGTCAAGCGATGCTTGACGTACAGCACAGCCAGCACGACAAGAAACAGCACGGTGTAGATGAAGATGAATTTGAGGTCCGGGTTGTATTCGAAGCCGAAATACTCGTGGATCGGGATGCCGCCGTCCTTGGCGCGACGCCCGAACTCCAGACCGAAGAAGGTCGGCGAAGGCACCGGCACGCCATTAGGTCCGCCGGTGAACGACAGCCAGTTATTGAGCACCAGACGAATGATCTCGCCGAAGCCCAGGGTCACGATCGCCAGATAATCCCCGTGCATGCGCAGCACCGGGAAGCCGAGGATGCAACCCGCAAGCGCCGCCGCAATGGCTGCCAGCGGCAACGCCGACCAGAAGCCCAGGCCAAGATATTGATAACCCAGCGCCAGGCCGTACGCGCCAATCGCATAGAAGGCGACATAACCCAGGTCGAGCAGACCGGCGAGGCCGACCACGATATTAAGGCCCAGGCCCAGCAGCACGTAGATCAGGCCGAGGATGACCACGGTCAGCACGTACTTGTCGGCAAAGATCGGGAAAATCACGGCGATCAGGATCATCAGCGGAATGATGAAGCGCAGGCGCGTCTTGTAGCCCGGCGGCAGCACGTGCACGCCGGAGCCCGAGCTTTCAAAACTCTGCGCGATGGCCACGCCTCTCGGCGTCTGCAGGAACAGGCTCATGAAGAAACGACCGACAACGACCACGCCCACCAGCACGGCGACGCGGCCCGGTTGCAGGTTGAAGCCGTAGCCGTCCAGCACGATGCCGACGATCGGGCCGAACACGATCAGCGCCAGCAGCCCGGCGATCACCGCGTCGATCAGGCTTTGTTTGATATCAATGGGTTTAGTAGGTGCAGACATGGTTATACCTTCGCCACGAGTGGGCGACCCAGCAAGCCTTGGGGACGGAAGATCAGGATCACTACCAGCAGGCCGAAACTGAACACGTCTTTGTAGTCGGAGTTGATCAGACCGGAGAACTGCGACTCGGCAACCCCCAGGATCAGCCCGCCGAGCATGGCGCCCGGCAACGAACCAATGCCGCCGAGTACCGCTGCGGTAAACGCCTTGATGCCGATGACGAAGCCGGCGAAGAAGTCGAACGTGCCGTAGTTCATGGTGATCAGCACGCCGGCCAGTGCCGCCATGGCCGCGCCGATGACGAACACGTAGGAAATGACCCGGTCGGTGTTGATGCCCAGAATCGAGGCCATCTTGCGATCCTGCTGCGTGGCGCGGCACATCCGGCCCAGCTTGGTGTACTTGATGATGTAGGTCAGTACGCCCATGCCGACGAAGGCAGCGATCAGGATGAAGATTTTGGTGTAGGTGATCTGTACGAAACCGCTGCCGACATCGAAGCGCATGGCGCCTTCGAGCAGGGTCGGTACGCCTTGCTGGCGTGGGCCCTGAGCGATCTGCGCGTAGTTCTGCAGAATCAGGGAGATGCCGATCGCACTGATCAGCGGCGCCAGGCGGGTCGAGTTACGCAGCGGTTTATACGCCACTCGCTCGATAACGAAACCGTACACACCGGTCACCACAATGGTGAAGATCAGTGTGCCGAGAATCAGAAAGGGGAATGACTCAACGCCGAAAAACGACAGCACGGCGAGGCCGATAGCTGCGAGGTAAGCGGAGATCATGTACACGTCGCCGTGGGCGAAGTTGATCATGCCAATGATGCCGTAGACCATCGTGTAACCGATGGCGATCAGGCCATAGACCGAGCCCAGTGTCAGGCCGTTGACCATTTGCTGCAGGAAAATACCGTCCATCACGCACGCTCACGAACTTGAAAGGCCAACCTGGCGCGCGGCGACCACTCCCTCGTGAGGAATAGAGCGGCGCAGACAGTGGCAACAGAAGAAATCCGGCGCCGCCGTCAGACAGCGCCGATTACCGGATCAGGTCGTTTCCCGGCTCACCCCCGGGAAACAGCCGATCCGACTAAGCGCTTAACTCACTTCTGCTTTTCGAGCTGGTGGTATTTGCCGTCCTTGTCCCACTGGTAAACCACGTAGTCAGAGACTTTCAGGTCGCCCTTGGTGTCCCAGGCTTTCTCGCCCATAACGGTTTTGACAGGGTGGGCTTTCAGGAACTTGGCAGCGTCTTCGCCTTTGTTCGACTTGGCGCCGTTGAAGCCAGCGGCCAGGGCCTGAACCGAAGCGTAGGCGTAGAGGGTGTAGCCTTCAGGCTCGTAGCCGGATTTGCGGAACTGCTCAACCACGGCCTTGCTGTCTGGCAGCATGCGCGGGTCGGCGCCGAAGGTCATGTACACGCCATCGACGAATTGCGGGCCGCCAGCAGTTTTCACCAGCTCATCAGTGACAACGCCGTCGTCGGACATGAACTTGACGTCTTTCAGGCCTTGCTCATGCAGCTGGTGAACCAGTGGACCGGCTTCCGGGTGCAGGCCGCCGAAGTAAACGACGTCAGCGCCAACGGAGCGGATCTTGGTGACCAGGGCGCTGAAGTCCTTCTCGCCACGGGTCAGACCTTCTTCCAGCACAGGCTTCACGCCGCGCTTGGTCAGCTGCTTGGCGGTGGCGTCGGCCAGGCCTTTCCCGTAGGTGTCCTTGTCGTTGATGACGGCGATTTTCTTGCCCTTGAGCACGTCGACGATGTAGTCGCCGGCCACGATGCCTTGCTGATCGTCACGACCGCACATGCGGAACATGGCGCTCAGGCCGCGCTCGGTCACGGTAGGGTTGGTGGAACCAGGGGTGATCGCGATAATGCCGGCTTCGTCATAGACTTCCGACGCAGGGATGGTCGAGGAGGAGCAGAAATGACCGACAACGCCGGCGACTTTGTCAGACGCGGCCTTGTTGGCAACAGCAACAGCCTGTTTAGGTTCGCACGCATCGTCGTAGGCGGTCAGGACGATTTTATCGCCGTTGACGCCGCCCGCAGCGTTGATGGCATCGGCAGCTGCTTGAGCGCCCTTCATGTATTGCTCGCCGAATGAGGCGTTTGCGCCGGTCATCGGGCCTGCAACGCCGATCTTGAGGTCGGCTGCCTGCGCAAATGAAGCCGCACCCATGGCAGTAGCCACTGCGAGTGCGAGAAAGCCTTTTCTGTAGAACGTCTGCGACATGAGTTGGTGCTCCTGGGTTTTTTAATTAGCACTGCGACCACAGAGCTGCTGCGAGCAAGTGGCGTGCCATCGGTTTTTTATTCTTGAGAAACTCGCCGTTTTGTTGCTATCCGACTGATTTCTGCCCTTTTTCACGGGGCGTGCAACCGTCTAAACCGCGCAAGGTGCAACCTTGCGACTTTAAAAGAGCAACCCTGGAGAAGCGGGCGCGCAACCGTGCCGCCCTCACCTGTACAACCCTGTTGTTACAGCCTGCGTCACCGAACTGCACACCGTCGGTGCGGATCCGCTACGGGCCGCACCATTTGAGGGTAGTGGATGTAGGAAAAAGCGTTGTTTTGGAGAGGGAGTTCTTCTCAGATCACGATTCTGAGGCACTGGCCGGCATGGTATAGCGAAAAGCCAGCCTCATACAAAGAACTGCGCAGTCTAACGCCCGCCAGAGGCTGCATCTGCGCGAAGGGGATGGGTAAAACACTGGCGTTGCCGCTGGACAGATAATCGGCGAATGCTTTGCCGACCACCGTCCCTGTCGTATTGCCGCGTCCGTTGTAACCGGTGACAGCGACCAGTCCTGGTGCAGGCTCGAACATGCGCAGTAAATGATCGGGCGTGAAATCGATGCAGCCGGTCCAGGTACATTCCCACTCAACCTGTCTGAGGAACGGGAAATAATGCCATTGAACGCGATCGGCCCACGCCTTCAGAAACCAGCCGGGCTTCTGGTTGCCATTGCCCAGACTGCCCAACAACAGCCGGCCATCGGCATCGCGACGAATGCTGCTGAGCACTTGCCGCGTGTCCCAGGAGCCCTGCCCGCCTGGCAAAATCTGTTGTGCCGCGTCTTCGGTCAGCGGCGCCGATGCCACTTGATAGTAATAGCCGGGGAAGAAGTTGCGCCGAAGCTCCGTCCATTCGCCCTCGGTGTAGGCGTTGGACGCGATAACGACTTGCTCGGCAAGCACCGCGCCGTTTTCGGTGATCACGCACCAGCGCGAGCCCTGACGTTCAAGGCGTTTGACCGGCGAGTGATCGAAACGCTGACCGCCCAATTGCGTGACGGCCGCTGCCAGCCCGCTGGTGTAGGCCATCGGGTTGATGGTGCCAGCGCGGCGGTCGAGTAATGCAGAAGTGATTTCGGTGGTGCCGGTCGCTTCCTGACAGGCTTTGCCGGTGAGCAATTCCACAGGTGCGCCGCGACGTTTCCATTGTTGTTCACGGCTGCGCAGGTCCAGCTCGCCCTTGGCGTTGTGCGCCATATGCAGCGTGCCTTTGCGCGTGGCCTGGCAGTCGATGCCATATTTTTCGATGAGGCTGAAGACCAGCGACGGCGCATTGCCGAGCATGGCGTTGAGCTGGCTGCCGACTTTTTCGCCGAAGCCGGCTTCAATCTCGTCGGGCGGAATCCACAGGCCGGCGTTGACCAGTCCTACGTTCCGCCCGGACCCGCCCTGCCCGGTGCGATGGGCTTCGACGACAGCGACCGTCTTGCCTTGCTCAAGCAGATGAAGGGCCGCCGACAAACCCGTGATGCCTGCGCCGATGACGCACACATCGACAGTCACTTCCCCGCTCAACGCGGGCGCTTCAGGCCTTTGCGGCGTCAGCGTTTCCCACAGACATTCTTCGCGTAACGGCATCGCACAACCTCGGAGAGAGACAGCCAGACCTGATCGTTCCCACGCTCCTACACAAACCATCAATCAAACGTAATGCCTTGGGCCAGCGGCAGTTCCCGGGAGTAGTTCACGGTGGCGGTCTGGCGACGCATGTAGCCTTTCCACGAGTCCGAGCCGGATTCGCGGCCACCGCCGGTTTCTTTCTCGCCACCGAACGCGCCACCAATCTCTGCACCACTCGGGCCAATGTTGACGTTGGCGATGCCGCAGTCACTGCCCAGCGCCGAAATGAATTGCTCGGCTTCACGCACGTCGGTAGTGAAGATGCAGGAGGACAACCCTTGCGGCACGTCGTTGTTCAGCCGTACCGCCTCGCTGAATTCCTCGTACCCGACCACGTACAGAATCGGCGCAAAGGTTTCGCTGCGCACGACATCGCTCTGCTCCGGCATCTCGACAATGGCCGGCGATACGTAATAACCGTTCGGGAATTTTTCCTCTAACTGACGCTTGCCGCCAAACACCTTGCCGCCTTCGCTCAACGCCTGCTCCAGCGCTTCCTGCATGTTTTCATAGCTTTGCTTGTCGATCAGCGGACCGACCAGATTGCCTTCCAGCGGATGCCCGATGCGCACTTTGGCGTATGCCGCTTTCAAGCGCTCGACGAACTCCGCCTTCACCGACGAGTGCGCAATCAGGCGACGCAGGGTGGTGCAACGTTGACCCGCCGTGCCGACGGCACTGAACAGCACCGCGCGCACGGCCAGATCCAGATCGGCACTCGGGGTCAGAATCATCGCGTTGTTGCCGCCCAGCTCCAGAATGCTGCGGGCGAAACGTGCAGCGAGTTTCGGCGCCACTTCGCGGCCCATGCGCGTGCTGCCGGTGGCGCTGATCAACGCGACGCGGGCGTCATCGACCAACGCCTCACCGGCTTCGCGGCCGCCGACGATGCATTGGGTGAGGTACTGAGGAGCGTCCGAAAATTCAGCCGCTACTTTGTCGAACAGCGCCTGGCAGGCCAGCGCCGTCAGCGGGGTTTTTTCCGACGGTTTCCAGATCACCGAGTTGCCGCAAACCAGCGCCAGGGCGGTGTTCCACGACCAGACCGCGACAGGGAAGTTAAACGCGCTGATGACGCCGACGACGCCCAGCGGATGCCAGGTTTCACGCATGTGGTGGCCCGGGCGCTCGGAAGCGATGGTCAGGCCGTACATCTGCCGCGACAGGCCGACGGCGAAGTCGCAGATGTCGATCATTTCCTGCACTTCACCCAGTCCTTCCTGAGTGATCTTGCCCGCTTCCCACGACACCAGTTCACCGAGGTCGGTTTTGTGTTTGCGCAGCGCTTCGCCAAACAGACGAATCAGCTCGCCGCGACGAGGCGCAGGCACTTTGCGCCATGCGTCGAAGGCGTGGTCGGCGCGGGTGATACGCTGCTCGACTTCGGCGGCGCTCTCCCAGCTCACCGACGCCACCTGGCTGCCATCGATCGGCGTGTGAACAGGCTTGTCGCCCTGTTGATAAAGCGCGGCATCGACACCGAGTCGGGTAAGCAGGTCGTTGAGCATGGTTTCTCCTGAAACTGATCGTAAGCGCGAAAGCGGAATGCCAAATATGGGTGATTTCGTCAGCCTCTAGTAATAGCTGGCCGGCGACACTGCAACAAACGACGATTAAGCGAGATATCATTCCGTTTTTTCATGCTGACGCTGAACGAGCCGAATATGCTGAGCAAACGCCATCTCCCGTCGGTCACCGCGCTGCAATGTTTTGAAGCGGTGACCCGTCACCTGAGTTTCACCCGCGCGGCCGAGGAGCTGAACCTCACCCAGAGCGCCGTCAGCAAGCAGGTCGCGCAGCTGGAAGAGTTGGTGCAGCACCTGTTGTTCCGAAGGGTTCGTCGGCGCCTGCAACTGACGCCAGCCGGTGCGCTGTACCTGGGCGAGGTGCGCAAAGTGCTCACGCAGATGGAGATGTCGACGCACTTCCTGCGCTCCTACGGCGGCGAAACCGAAGTGCTGCGCGTGTCGACGCCTTCGACCTTTGGCGCCCGCTGGCTGGTGCCACGACTCAAGGGCTGGCGCTTGCGTCATCCGCACATTCATCTGGATCTGGTCAACGAACAGGAAAGCGATGACCTGGCGCAGAGCCGCTGCGACCTCTCGTTCTATTTCGGCGGTGGCGCCCGACCCGGTGCCGAGAGCGTCAGGCTGTTCAGTGAAGAGCTGATCCCGGTCTGCGCCCCGGGCAGCCTGCCTGACCCACCCTTCACCGATCCTACGCAGTTGACCGATCTGGTCCTGCTGCAAAACGCGCATCGCCCCCAGGCTTGGCATGACTGGTTCGAAAGTCAGGGTTACCAGACCGAGCACAGCTATCACGGCCCGCGCTTCGAAACGATCTACATGTGCATTCGCGCGGCGCAAGTGGGCTGCGGCGTCGCGCTGCTGCCCCGGTTTCTGGTGGAAGAGGAGCTGGCGGACGGCAAGTTGATCATCCCCTGGCAACACGCACTGCCCAGTGAGGATGCCTATTACCTGGCTTACCCCGAGCACGCGGCCGAAGTGCCGAAGATTCGCGTGTTCGTGGAATGGATGCTCGAACAGCTCAACGAGCCAACGCCTCAGTAGTCTGGAAATCCGCAACATTGTAGGAGCGTGGCTTGTCCCGCGATCGGCTGCGTAGCAGTCGTAATCCGTTCCCCCTGTTGCGTCAGACAAACAGCATTCACCAGCATGACTGCCGCTGCGCGCCAGATCGCGGGACAAGCCACGCTCCTACCGGAAATCACCGTCCACCCAAACATTTCTGCCCCTCGTCCACGACGACTGGCATTATGTCGGCCATCGTCAATAACAAACCGGACGTACCGCCACAGCGCTACCGCAAGGTTGTATGCGACACCCAATTGAATCCCGGGCCGCACCTTGGCGGCCACTGCTGGCTGGAGCGACACAATGAGTGAGAGCGCTTTCGCGGACCGCATCGTGCAGAACCTGCTCGATACCGACCTCTATAAGCTGAGCATGATGCAGGCTGTGCTTCACAACTACCCCAACGTCGAAGTGGAGTGGGAGTTTCGCTGCCGCAACGGTGAAGACCTCAGGCCGTATCTGGCCGAGATCCGCCATCAGATCGAGCAGCTCTGCGACCTGTCGCTGAGTGTCGAGGAGAACGGTTTCCTCGAACGCATCAATTTCATGAAGCCCGACTTCCTGCGTTTCCTCGGGCTGTTCCGCTTCAACCTGCGCTACGTCCAGACCACCATCGAAAACGACGAACTGTGCATCCGCCTGTCCGGCCCCTGGCTGCACGTGATCCTCTTCGAAGTGCCCGTCCTGGCCATCGTCAGCGAAGTCCGCAATCGCCATCGCAACCCGGAAACCCTGCTCAGCCAGGCCCGCGATCAGCTGTATCGCAAGTTCGACTGGCTGAACGCAACCGCAACCGCTGATGAACTGGCGGAACTGAAAGTGGCAGACTTCGGCACGCGCCGGCGCTTCTCCTACGCGGTGCAGGAGGACGTGGTTTCGGTGCTGAAAAAGGATTTCCCCGGCCAGTTCGTTGGCACCAGCAACGTGCACCTGGCGCGCAAATTCGACCTCAAACCGCTGGGCACCATGGCCCACGAATGGATCATGGCCCATCAGCAACTCGGCCCGCGCCTGATCGACAGCCAGATTGCTGCCCTGGATTGCTGGGTGCGCGAGTACCGTGGCCTGCTGGGCATTGCGCTGACAGACTGCATCACCACCGATGCCTTCCTCGGTGATTTCGACCTGTTCTTTGCCAAGCTCTTCGACGGTCTGCGCCACGATTCGGGCGACCCTGTGCAGTGGGCCGAAAAATGCATCCGTCATTATCAAAAGCTGGGCATCGAGCCGATGAGCAAGACGCTGGTGTTCTCCGACGGATTGAATTTGCCCAAGGCGCTGGAAATATTCCGTGCGCTGCGGGGTCGCATCAACGTCAGTTTCGGGATCGGCACCAACCTGACCGCCGACATTCCGGGGATCCAGCCGATGAGCATCGTGCTGAAAATGACCGCCTGCGCCGGCCAGCCTGTCGCCAAGATTTCCGACGAGCCCGGCAAAACCCAGTGCAAGGACCCGGAATTCGTGTCCTATCTGCGCCACGTATTCAAGGTGCCAGCCTGAGTCGAGCACCGACCGCCGCCCTTTTTATGCCATTCCTTTTTTGCTCGAGGAGTCAATCATGCAAGACGTACAGCGCGAGATCGCCCGGCAGCTCAACGTCCAGCCGCCTTTCGCCAATGACGAAGCGCTGCAGGCGGAAGTCAGCCGCCGCGTGCAATTCATCAAGGACTGCCTGCATAACGCCCGCCTGAAGGTGCTGGTGTTGGGCATCAGTGGCGGCGTGGATTCGCTGACAGCGGGTCTGATGGCCCAACGCGCCATTCGCGAGCTGCGTGAAAGCACCGCCGACAAGGCGTACACATTCATCGCCGTGCGCCTGCCGTATCACATTCAGCACGACGAACATGAAGCCACGGCATCGGTGGATTTCATCAACCCGGACGAGCGTCACACGGTGGACATCGCGCCATCGGTGAAAGCGCTGGTTGATCAGATCAAATCCTTCGAAGGCCAGCCGGCCAATACCGTGGATTTCGTCAAGGGCAACATCAAGGCCCGGGCGCGGATGGTCGCGCAGTACGCTATTGCCGGCGTCAAAGGCGGTCTGGTCATCGGCACCGACCATGCAGCTGAGGCAGTCATGGGCTTCTACACCAAGTTCGGCGACGGCGCCTGCGACCTGGCGCCGTTGAGCGGCCTGGTGAAGAATCAGGTCCGCGCCATCGCCCGCAGCTTCGGCGCCCCGCAGAACCTGGTCGAGAAAGTCCCCACTGCCGACCTCGAAGAGCTGGTCCCCGGCAAACCGGACGAAGCGGCCCACGGCATCAGCTACGCAGAGATCGACGCCTTCCTGCACGGCGAACCGGTGAAGCAGGAAACCGCCGAGGTGATTGTCAGCACCTACCGCAAGACCCAGCACAAACGGGATCTGCCGTACGCGCCTTAACCCATCCGGGAACGGAAGCGTGCGCGCCTTTGGGTTGTCACTCCAGCCCCTCGGACGCATGCAAATCCTGTAGGAGCGCGCTTGCCCGCGAAAGCGTTTCGTCAGTCGCCATCTGCGTAACTGACCCAACTCATTCGCGGGCAAGCGCGCTCCTACAGTGATTCACGCGATACGCGGCGCAGGTCGAACGGCGCTGCATTCAAAAACGGAATGAACCCGTTATTTCTTTTCGCTTGATGGCACTCGCCATCACGGCTTACATAGCGCTCTGACTTCCCCGCCCAGAGCCGCTATCCATGACTGCTTTCCAAGGCCTCTTCACCCTCGTTGCGTCCACCGTCGGCCAGCCCGCTGCAGCATGGCTCGAACACCGCGTCGAGGTGCCCCAGGCGCTGGGCGGGTTTTCCTGGTCTGACGAGGCGGTGCATCGGGTCTGGCTCGCCGAAGCATTGAACCTGTGCCTGTTCCACAAGCTGGTAGAGGCCGTGCCCGACGGGCTTCGCTATGTGGACGAGCAATTCGAGGGCGGCCGCAAGGTGGTGTTCGACCACGGCGCCATCCGCACCGTCGATTGGGCGGACAACGGCGAACTGCCACGCGGGCGTCAGGCCTTCTCGCGCCTGCTCGAGCCGCTGGGCTTCACCGATGTGCGCACCTACCCGCTGACCAAACTGAACATGACCGGCTGGGGCTATCGCCAGATGGACCTGCCGGAGGACATCGCGCAGTTCTTCGTTTCCGAACTCCATCCCGGGCGCCTCAGCCAGGGGTTTCAAGACGCGGTCAGCCGTGTCGTCGGTTCGAACCGCGATCCGTTGAGCCCTGAAGACCTGAGCGTTCTGAGCCGCCTGCGCACCACCCGGCATTGCAGCGTCGCCGAGGCCACGCGCCTGCTACCGGCGCTGTATCGTGCGTTTGGACGCCAGCACGGCGTCGTTCGGGAAGATGACTATCGCCAACTGCTGAGCGAAAGCGCGGAAATGGCGTGGATCGCTACCGAAGGCAACAGCTTCAATCACCTGACCGATCGCGTTGAGGATCTGGAAGCGACGGTGGCAGAGCAAAATCGGCGCGAGCGGCCGATGAAGGACAGTATCGAGGTGTCAGGTTCGGGAAGGGTCATGCAGACCGCGTACAAGGCCTGCACGGTGAGCCGGGGGCTGTTGAACGCCGAGGGCGTCGTGGTGGCGCACCAGGTGCCGGGTTCATTCGTGGAGTTCATTCAGCGCAAGATCGACCCTGACAACGGCAGGATCGATCTCAACTTCGACAGCAGCAACGCCCAAGGCATCTTCAAGATGACCGACTCGAAGCAGGCCCAGTGATCACTTCAGCGTGACAGTGCCTTTCATCATGCCGATGTGGCCCGGGAACGAGCAGAAAAAGCCATATGCCTGGGCCGGATCCAGCCTGGATACGTCGAAGGTGACCGAATCCGACTCGCCCCCGCCGATGACTTTGGTGTGGGCAATAACACGCGCGTCACCGTCCTTCAGATAATCCTTGTCGATGCCGACGCTCATGCCGTCTGTGGCGATCTGCGACATGTCATCGTATTTGCTGATGACCAGGTTGTGGCCCATGACGGCCTTCGGCAGGCTGCCGGAGTGTTTCAGGTTGACGGTGAACTGCTTGCAGCTCTTGTCGATTTCGATGGCCTTGGTGGTAAACGTCATCTGGTCGGTGGAATCGACCTCGACCGAGCATTCAGCCGCCAGAAGGTGGCCGCTGGCCAAAGTCAGAATGGATGCAGCGACAAGCTTGCGAATCATGGTGCGTCTCCTGGTGGGGCAGTCTTCGATTTCGTATACAACGACCGCCCGAAACTAGAACAATTTATCAACCGTTTTACTGAGTACCTCTGCGCAGCCACTATCAGGGCCATCGAGACAATCAAACAGTCAGCGCTACGATGGCTGCATAAGATCGCCCTGTCACCCATCTTCAGGACGATCCCATGCAACTTTCCAGCATTTTTCGCAGCCTGCTCGCCGCTTACGCGTGCGGTGCATCCGGTAGTTACGACCGCGCAAGCCAGGCTTACGGCGTCTATCAACGCGCCGTTTCCAACGACTGACACCTGTAATGGCGGGCAACTGACCGGCATTGATGACCGGGTGAGGAAAAATACCACGCCGGTTTTGCACCATTCTCAGGCAGAATGTGCTGACTTATCGTCTGCCTCGAGGACTGCCCATGGCCAAACCCAACTATTCCTTCGCCAAACGCCAACGTGATCTGGCAAAAGAGCAAAAGAAAGAGGAAAAAGCACAGCGCAAGCAGGCCGAGAAGGCTGAAGCAGAGGCTGGAGAAGGTGCAGTAGCAGACGGCGAAAACGCCGAAGGCTCCACCGAAGCTGATGACGCCACCGACGTAAAAGGCTCCGCTGAAGAAAAGCCTGCTGAGTAATCATCTGATTCAGCGCAATGGGATGGATGAACGCGAAAATCTGTAGGAGTGAGCTTGCTCGCGATAGGATTTTCGCCGTGATCCATCCATTGGCTGGCACTCATCTATCGGGGGCAAGCGCGCTCCTTCAATGCGCCCCTACTCACATCGCAATCGGCATCACCGTCACACGTACTTCCGGGTCGTGGCTCCCGCCCCCCAGAATCACCCCCCGCAACGGCGACACGTCAGAAAAATCCCTCCCCCACGCCAGACTGATGTGCTCAAGCGCAGGCTGAACGTTGTTGGTCGGATCGAAATCCACCCAACCCAACACCGGACAGAACACCGACACCCACGCATGGGATGCATCGGCGCCGATCAGCCGTGGCTGACCGGGCGGCGGCTGGGTCAGTAGATAGCCGCTGACATAACGCGCCGCCAGCCCGCGCGAGCGCACGCAGGCCAGCATCAGATGGGCGAAGTCCTGACAGACGCCACGGCGGGTTTCCAGCACTTCCACCAGCGGCGTAGCAACCTGAGTGGCCTCGCCATCAAAGGTGAACTCCTCGAATATCTTCTCCATCAGCGCCTGCGCGCACAGCAGCAACGGCCGCCCCGCGGGAAAGCAGCTGGCGGAGAACTCGACGAACGTCTGCTTCAGATGCACGTAAGGCGATTCGAAGCGATAGCGGCAGGCATCGAGGATGTCCGGCGCCATCCTCGACGCGCTGTAGGTCAGCCGATGCTGCGCCTCGTCCCATGGGGCGGACCCATTGAAATCCAGCCGCGGCCGTTCCAGCACTTCAATGCGCAGGCGCGCGTTGACCTGCAGCTCATCGTGTGGGCGTTCGAATGCCAGGCGCGTCAGCGGATTGCCGAAAACGTCCAGCTCATCGCGGCGCGTGGTCGGCGTCGGGCTGATGACCAGATGCTGCTCCAGGCAACGCTGCCAGGGGCTGCGTCGCGGCCACAGATGGGCGAGCTGCTGCGCCAGGGAAACCGGGCTGTCGTATTTGTAATGCGTGTCGTGGAGGACCTGATAATGGGCGCTGTTCATCAGACCGACACCGTGCGCTGGCTGACGTCGTCGACATGGGCGAAATGACGCAGCGCAAGCCGGTCAGACACATGGCCGCTGGTCTCGCCGATGGTCTGCAGCAAATCCGCGAGCCCATCCAGCGCCGCCTTGACGCTGCTTTCACCGAACAGCCCTTCTTCCAGACAACCCAGATCGAACACCGACAGCCGCTGAATGAGCGTCGCGAGACTGTTGTCCTGGGGCACACCGAAATCCTCGTTCATGCGTTTCACCGAGCGGGCCACCAGCTTGAGCTGGAACATCACCGCGTGGGGGTTCTGATCGTCCAGCGCCAGCAAATCGAGTACCGGGATCAACTGCGGCAAGGCCAGATAGCGCGAGCGGTAAGTGATGCCGCTGTTGCCCAGCTCCAGCAGCCCGTCCAGTGCGTCCTGATGAAACACGGCCTCGCTGCGCAGGAATGCCGCCAGTGTCGTGCAAAGAAACTGCAAGCGCTCGATGCGCCGCCCGATCATCAGGAAACGCCAGCCCTCGTCGCGGGTCATGTCGTCCAGGGCGAAACCGGACAGCGCCGCCAGCGACATCACCAGACGGTTGAGAAAATCCAGCAGCTCGCCGAAATCAGGGCTCTCGGTCTCCAGGCTCATGGCTTCTCGCTGCAACTCCACCAGTGCCTGCCAGTTCTCGCGGGACAACTTGCCGCGCACCTGGGACGCCGCCCACTGCAAGCGCTGCAAGTTGGAGCGCAGGCTGAACGGCCAGTCGTCACCCAATAGCGCTTCGAGCAAACGTTCATGCAGCTCGCTCGGTTCGTCTTCGTCTTGAAGCGGCAGCAGATTCAACCGTTCGGCCAGCTCGACCGCCGCTTGCAGGGCGACCGGATCATCGCCATCGACATAGCGCGTGAGCATGATCCGCAGCAGGCGCGCGCTGTCGTCGCAGCGCTCGCAGTAACGGCCGAACCAGAACAGGTTTTCCACCACCCGCGACGGCAGATACGGGTCGCGCCGCACCAAATCGTGCACGCCCGGCGAATGGCGATTCTTCCACGGTTCGCTGCCCAGCGGGCGCTCGCCAAGGATCCAGGTGTCCTTGCTCGCCCCGCCGCGCTGCATCGACACCACGTCGGCGTCGGCATCGGCGGCCACGCGGGTCAATCCGCCCGGTAGCACACGATAGCCATCGGCCGTCGCTACCGCGTACACGCGCATGCCGATGGCGCGGGGCTGCAGCTGACTGTCCTCGCCCTGCCAGACCGGCGCGTGGGACAACTGCGCCAGCTCCTGCGCGACGTAGGCATAGGGCCGGGCCTGCATGCGCGCGGACAGGGCCTGGCGGTCTTCGGCGCTGAGATCGCGGCCGAACACCGGAGCGAAGCTCTGGGACGGGAACGCAGGCTTGATGAGCAGCTCGGGCATCTTCTCCAGCGCCTGGGCCAGCACCGGCGGCTCGCCGCACCACCACGTGGCGATCGACGGCAGCAGCAGCTCTTCACCAAACAGGTGTTCATTGATCTTGGGCAGAAACCCCAGCAGCCCGGGCGATTCCAGTACGCCGCTGCCTAAGGCATTGGCCACCAGCACGCGGCCCTGTCGCACCGCCTGCAGCAGGCCCGGTACACCCAGTGCCGAATCCGTGCGCAGTTCCAGCGGATCGCAGAAGTCGTCGTCAAGCCGGCGCATGATCGCGTGAACACGACGCAGACCGCTGAGGGTCTTCAGGTACACCGTGGCATCCCGCACAGTGAGGTCGCTGCCTTCCACCAGCGGATAGCCCAACTGACCGGCCAGATAAAGGTGCTCGAAATAGCTCTCGTTGAAACGTCCGGGCGTCAGCAACACCACCAACGGGGCTTCGTGGCTGGTCGGTGCCTGGCGCGCGAGTGTTTCCTGCAGCGACCGGAAGAAGTTCGAGAGGTGCTGGACTTGCATATCCCGGTACAACTCGGGAAAGGCTCGCGACACGATCAGACGGTTTTCCAGCGCATAACCGGCACCCGACGGCGCCTGAGTCCGGTCGGCGGTGACCCACCAGCGGCCATCGGGCGTGCGCGCCAGGTCTACCGCGTACACATGCAGGAACGTCCCTTCGGGGGGCTTCACGCCCTGGCATGGCCAGAGAAAATTGTTGTGGCCGAACACCAGTTCCGCCGGCAGCAGACCTTCGGCGATCAGTTCCTGCGGGCCGTAGAGATCAGCCAGCACGGCATTGAGCAAACGCGCGCGCTGGGCGATGCCGGCCGCCAGTGGCTGCCACTCTTCCAGTGGAATCACGTGGGGCAGCATGTCCAGTTCCCAGGGCCGATCGGCACCCTTGGGGTCGGCGTAGACGTTATAGGTGACGCCGTTTTCCTGAATCTGCCGGGCGAGCAGCGCCTGACGCTGGATGAGCTGCGCAGGTGTGCTGCGCTGGAGATGCTCGTACAGACGCTGCCAATGCGGCCGAACGGCGCCGCTGGCATCCAGCATCTCGTGGTAGGTACCCGGGGTGAGCGGATAGTGGTCAAGCAGGTCAGGCATGGAAGGCTCGGCAGACAGCAAAAGGACTCGAATCAACTGCGCTCAGAGTAGCGCAGACAACATGACACGCAGGGGCGCTTTCCATGTTTGGACGTGCGGCACGGCGACCTGACCCCACGTCAGGTCGCCGACGCGGCTACCGATGCAGGCGCAGGTCCAGGGTCATCGGCAGTTCATCGTTGAGGGTCAGCGCTGGAACCTCCAGTTTGCCGGGGCTGTGGCCGACCCGGAAGAACCGCGCCAGACGTCGGCTTTCCGCTTCATTGGCGTTCACCGGCAGGGTTTCGTAATTGCGCCCGCCAGGGTGGGCGACATGATACTCGCAGCCCCCCAGCGAACGCTGCATCCAGGTGTCGAGAATGTCGAAAACCAGCGGCGCATGCACCGGAATCGTCGGCTGCAAGGCATTGGTCGGCTGCCAGGCGCGGTAACGCACTCCCGCGACGAACTCGCCCACGCGCCCGGTCGGCTGCAGGGGCACCGGCACGCCGTTGCAGGTGAGCATGTAACGCTGCGGCGGCAGGCCGGTGACCTTCAGCTGCAAGCGCTCAAGTGACGAGTCCACGTAGCGAACCGCGCCACCCGCTGCCCCCTCCTCGCCCAGCACGTGCCACGGCTCCAGCGCCTGACGCAACTCCAGCTCGATGCCGCTGACGGCGTAGTCGCCAACCTTCGGAAAGCGAAACTCCAGATGCGCCGCGAACCACTCGGCGCGCACGGGATAACCGGCGCTGTTGAGCTCGGCGATGACGTCGGCGAAATCCTGCTCGATGAAGTGCGGCAGCATAAAGCGGTCGTGCAACTCGGTGCCCCAGCGCGCCAGTTTCGCCGGTGCATAGGGTTCGCGCCAGAAACGCGCAACCAGTGCCCGCAGCAATAGCTGCTGCGCCAGGCTCATGCGCGCGTGCGGCGGCATCTCGAACGCGCGCAGTTCCAGCAGGCCCAACCGGCCGGTCGCGCCGTCGGGCGAGTACAACTTGTCGATGCAAAATTCGGCGCGATGGGTGTTGCCGGCCACGTCGATCAGCAGGTTGCGCAGCAACCGGTCCACCAGCCACGGCACGCATTCTTCGCCCGGCTCGGGCATTTGCGAAAAAGCGATTTCCAGCTCGTACAGCGAGTCGTTGCGTGCTTCGTCGACCCGCGGTGCCTGCGAGGTCGGGCCGATGAACAACCCGGAGAACAGATAGGACAGTGACGGGTGGTTATGCCAGTAGCTCAACAGGCTGCGCAGCAGATCCGGCCGACGCAGGAAGGGCGAGTCGCCCGGGGTCGCGCCACCGAGGACAAAATGGTTGCCGCCGCCGGTGCCTGTATGGCGCCCGTCGATCATGAATTTCTCCGTGGTCAGCCGGGTCAGGCGCGCCTGTTCGTAGAGAAACTCGGTGCGTTCGACCAGCTCGTCCCACGTGGACGAAGGCTGCACGTTGACCTCGATCACGCCCGGATCCGGGGTGATGCGGAAGTTCGCCAGACGCGGATCGCTCGGTGGCTCGTACCCTTCCAGCAACACTGGGCAGCGCATGTCCTCGGCGGTCGCTTCAATCGCGGCGACCAGTTCCAGATAGGCCTCAAGGGACTGCAGCGGCGGCATGAACAGATACAACCGCCCGCCCCGCGCCTCCGCGCTCAATGCAGTGCGAGTCAGCCAATCGGCGGACTCGTCTATATCAGGTTCGCGGTCTACGCCCGGATCACCCTGCTCTGCCAGGCTGTTCAGTCGCGACTGAACCTCGTCGCGGTCGGGCAACTCGGCAAATGCCTGATTGTGGTCGGTCGGATGGATATACGGGTATTCCGCCGCCTTGACCCAAGGCTGGGAAGCCAGTGGCAGGCGATAGCCTAGCGCGGAGTCCCCCGGTACCAGACGGCAATGCTCGTCGCGCAGGTACCAGCGACCACTCTGCCAGTGATCGTCGGCCGCGGTGCGCGCCAGCGGCAGAACGTGGCCGATGATCGTGTCCAGCCCTTGGGAGAACACTTTGCGCAGGCGCGCGCGTTCGAGCGGGTCTTCGAGACGCGAGGCTTCGGCGCTGACGTTTTTGGGCAGCGCGCCCTCACGCCACAGGTAATAGAAACGGTCTTCGTAGGCGGGGAAAACGTAGCGAGTCGGCAGCTTGAGTCGCTCGGCCACGCTGCGCAGGAAACTGCCCGCCATCTCGCTGTCGGCGCCATAGTCCCGGGTTTCGTCAGCCACCAGCGCGTTGTTGTGCCAAACCGGTTGCCCGTCCTTACGCCAGAAGCAGTTCAGCGACCAGCGCGGCAGTTGCTCACCGGGGTACCACTTGCCCTGACCAAAATGGACGATGCCCTGGGGCGCGTAGTGGTCCCGCATGCGCTGATACAACTCGGCGGAGAGCAGGCGCTTCTTCGGACCCAGCGCGGCAGTGTTCCATTCGTCGCCATCACGGTCGTCGATGGACACAAAGGTCGGCTCGCCGCCCATGGTCAGGCGCACGTCGTTGGCGGCCAGATCGCTGTCGATCTGCCGACCCAGCGCCTGAATGTCCTGCCACTGCTCTTCGGTGTAGGGCTTGGTGACGCGCGGCGCCTCCCAGATACGCTGCACCGACATCTCGTGGGTGAACTCGGTTTTGCAGGGCTCGACCATGCCACTGATCGGCGCCGCCGAGGACGGCTCGGGACTGCACGCCAACGGGATGTGACCCTCACCGGCAAACAAGCCGGAAGTCGCGTCAAGGCCGACCCAGCCAGCGCCTGGCAGATACACCTCGCACCAGGCATGCAGGTCAGTGAAATCAACGTCAGTGCCGGACGGTCCGTCCAGCGCTTTGACATCGGCCTTGAGCTGAATCAAATACCCGGACACAAACCGCGCGGCCAGGCCCAGGTGACGCAGCAACTGCACCAGCAGCCACGCCGAATCACGGCAGGAACCGGAAGCGTTTTCGAGGGTGTATTCCGGCGTCTGAATGCCCGGTTCCATGCGGATCAGGTAGCCGATGTCATTGGCCAGACGCTGGTTGAGCCCCACCAGAAAGTCGATCGCCGGAATAGGCGTACGGTCGATGCTGTCCAGGTACGCCTGGAATCTTGGGGTCAGCGGCAGCTTTTCCAGATAGGGCTGCAGCTCGTGGTGCTCTTCGCGGGCATAGGTGAACGGGATCTTGTCTGCATACGGCTCGAGGAAAAAATCGAAGGGGTTGAACACCGCCATTTCGGCGACCAGATCCACTTCGATGCGCAGCTCGTTAGTCTTTTCCGGGAACACCAACCGCGCCAGGTAATTACCCTGCGGGTCCTGCTGCCAGTTGATGAAGTGGTTTTCGGGGAGGACTTTCAGCGAATACGACAATACCCGCGTGCGGCTGTGAGCCGCCGGTCGCAAGCGGACGATCTGCGGACCCAGCTCAACCGCGCGTTCGTAGCGGTAATGCGTGACATGGTGCAAGGCAATGTGAATCGACACGGCGTGCCTCCTGCGAGCCTGGACGGTAACGGAGCTGCGCAAGACTTATGCCACCCCGGCAAATCAAGCGCCTCCGGCCTGGAGGTAGCTTGTTCAGCCAAGCACAGCACCAAAATCGCGCCCGCTTCAACGAATGGTGCAAGGGTCGCACGGAAATGAGGCGGGTGGGGTTATTTGCACCGGAATGCAAAACGCCAGCTCGAAAGCTGGCGTTTTGTTGGAGCGAAGAAGCGTTGGCGCGAGGGCCCTTACCGTGGAAAAACCGGCTGGCGCGAAGGCTTCTTGCTCTTGCCGCCTTTGCCACCCTTGGCGGCGTCCGCGCGTTCCTTGGCGGCGTCCCTGTTACGAGCAGCCGCAGCGGCCTTGGCCTCTTCGCGCTTGTCCCAAGGCTTGCTGCCGTCGCTCGCGCGTTGAGGCAAACCCGTGTGCTGCGTCAGGATCTTGGTGGTCTTGGCGACCTTGTGGCTGCCGGCCGGCGTCGAGTTCTTGCGGCGCGCGCTCTGATAGCTATCGGTTTCAACCTGATGCAGCGGAATCAACTGGTGCTTGCCCGGCCCGATCAGATCGGCACGGCCCATCCGCTCCAGCGCTTCACGCAGCATCGGCCAGCCCTTCGGGTCGTGGTAGCGCAGGAACGCCTTGTGCAGACGGCGCTGCTCTTCGCTCTTGACGATGGTGACCGAGTCGCTCTTGTACGTGACCTTGCGCAGTGGGTTCTTGCCAGAGTGGTACATGGCCGTTGCACTGGCCATCGGCGACGGATAGAACGCCTGCACCTGATCCGCACGGAAGCCGTTACCCTTAAGCCACAGCGCGAGGTTCATCATGTCTTCGTCGGTCGTGCCCGGGTGGGCCGCGATGAAGTAAGGAATCAGGTACTGCTCTTTGCCTGCTTCCTTGGAGTACTTCTCGAACATGCGCTTGAACTTGTCATAGCTGCCAATGCCCGGCTTCATCATCTGGTTGAGCGGACCCTCTTCGGTGTGCTCAGGTGCAATCTTCAGGTAACCGCCGACGTGGTGGGTCACTAGCTCCTTGACGTACTCGGGGGATTCAACAGCCAGGTCGTAACGCAGACCGGAGGCAATCAGAATCTTCTTCACGCCGGGCAGTTCACGGGCGCTGCGGTACAGCTGAATCAATGCCGAGTGATCGGTATTCAGGTTCGGGCAGATACCCGGGAACACGCACGACGGCTTGCGGCACGCCGATTCGATTTCCGGGCTCTTGCACGCGATGCGATACATGTTCGCCGTCGGCCCGCCGAGGTCGGAAATCACGCCGGTGAAACCAGGAACCTTGTCACGGATCTCTTCGATCTCGCGAATGATCGAGTCGTGGGATCGGTTCTGGATGATCCGGCCTTCGTGCTCGGTGATCGAGCAGAACGTACAGCCGCCAAAGCAGCCGCGCATGATGTTCACCGAGAAACGGATCATGTCGTAGGCCGGAATCTTCTCCTTGCCGTACACCGGGTGCGGAATGCGCGCGTACGGCATGCCGAACACGTAGTCCATCTCTTCGGTGGTCATCGGAATGGGCGGCGGGTTGAACCAGACGTCCACTTCGCCGTGCTTCTGAACCAGCGCGCGGGCGTTGCCCGGGTTGGTCTCAAGGTGCAGCACGCGGTTGGCGTGGGCATAAAGAACCGCGTCGCCGCGCACTTTCTCCATCGACGGCAGACGGATGACCGTCTTGTCGCGGGTCATGCGCGGGCTCGCCAGAATCTGCACGACCTTCGCTTCGTTCGGATCCTCGACGTCACCCTTTTCCTGCTCGATGGCACAGGCCTGAGTGTCTTGAGTGTTCACGTACGGGTTGATGATCTTGTCGATCTTGCCTGGACGGTCGATGCGCGTGGAATCGACTTCATACCAGCCTTCCGGCGTATCGCGACGAATGAACGCGGTGCCGCGCACGTCAGTGATGCTTTCGATCGTCTCGCCGTACGACAGGCGAGTGGCCACTTCGACGATGGCCCGCTCGGCATTGCCGTACAGCAGGATGTCGGCGCAGGCGTCGATCAGGATCGAGTTGCGAACCTTGTCCTGCCAGTAGTCGTAGTGAGCGATGCGGCGCAGCGATGCTTCGATGCCACCCAGAACGATAGGCACGTTCTTGTAGGCTTCCTTGCAACGCTGGCTGTAGACCAGACTCGCACGGTCCGGACGCTTGCCCGCCATGCCGCCCGGCGTGTACGCATCGTCGGAGCGAATCTTTTTGTCGGCGGTGTAACGGTTGATCATCGAATCCATGTTGCCGGCCGCGACGCCGAAGAACAGGTTCGGCTCGCCGAGCTTCATGAAGTCGTCCTTTGACTTCCAGTCAGGCTGCGCAATGATCCCGACGCGGAAGCCTTGGGACTCCAGCAGCCGGCCGATGATTGCCATGCCAAACGACGGGTGATCGACGTAGGCATCACCCGTGACAATGATGATGTCGCAGGAATCCCAGCCAAGCTGATCCATTTCTTCCCGGCTCATGGGCAGGAAAGGCGCTGGTCCGAAACATTCGGCCCAGTACTTCGGATAGTCAAATAACGGCTTGGCTGCTTGCATATCGATGACCAGTGTTCGTGTCAGGGGGCGATTTTCGCGTAGAAATTCGCGGGCGCGGAGAATAGCACAAATTTTGATCAAGTCCGACGACAGTAGTCGGATAAGTGATCGGCATGACTCTCGATTCTGATGCCCTTCCAGCATCAGAGTCGCGGTCCAGAGCCCTACTTATTCATCATCATCAAAGTTGTAACTGCCCGGCGCAAGGTTCTCGAAGCGGGTGTACTTGCCGATGAACGCCAGCCGGATGAACCCGATCGGGCCGTTCCGCTGCTTGCCGATGATGATTTCAGCGATGCCCTTGTGTTCGGTCTCGGGGTGATACACCTCATCCCGGTACACGAACATGATGACGTCGGCGTCCTGCTCGATCGCTCCGGATTCCCGCAAGTCGGAGTTCACCGGGCGCTTGTTGGGACGTTGCTCGAGGGAGCGGTTGAGCTGGGACAGCGCGACCACCGGGCAATTGAATTCCTTGGCGAGCGCTTTCAGGGAACGGGAGATCTCGGAAATCTCGTTCGTCCGGTTATCGCCACTCGAGCCAGGGATCTGCATCAGCTGCAGGTAGTCGATCATGATCAGGCCGATATCCCCGTGTTCACGGACCAGACGCCGCGTACGCGCTCGCATCTCGGAGGGGCTGATGCCGGCCGTGTCGTCGATGAACAGCTTGCGATCGTTGAGCAGGTTGACCGCCGACGTCAGGCGCGGCCAGTCATCGTCATCCAGCTGACCGGAACGTACTTTGGTCTGGTCGATACGACCGAGCGACGACAGCATACGCATGATCAGCGATTCGCCTGGCATCTCAAGCGAGTAGACCAGCACCACCTTGTCGCTGCGCAGCACCGCGTTTTCCACGAGGTTCATCGCGAAGGTGGTCTTACCCATCGACGGACGGCCTGCGACGATGATCAAGTCAGACTGCTGCAGACCGCTGGTCTTTTCATCAAGGTCGGCGTAGCCCGTGGAGAGACCGGTGATGCCGTCACCGATGTTGAACAGCGTATCGATACGGTCAATCGCACGGGTCAGCAGGTCGTTGACACTGACCGGCCCGCCCGTTTTGGGCCGCGCCTCTGCAATCTGAAAGATCTGCCGTTCGGCCTCGTCAAGAATCTCTTCAGCGGTACGCCCTTCCGGGTTGAACGCACTGTCAGCGATCTCGGTACTGATGCCGATCAATTGACGCAGCGTTGCGCGCTGGCGAACGATCTGGGCATAGGCCTTGATGTTCGCCACGGACGGAATGTTCTTCGCCAGTTCCGACAGGTAGCCCAGACCACCGACTTGGGAGGTCTGGCCTTCCTTGTCGAGCTGCTCGGCCAGGGTGACGACGTCGATCGGCTGGTTTTGATCGGCCAGTTTGGCGATGGCGCGGAATATCAGACGGTGGTCATGACGATAGAAGTCGCCATCCGACACCTGATCAAGCACGCGTTCCCAGGCGTTGTTGTCCAGCATCAAACCACCGAGCACAGCCTGTTCGGCCTCGATGGAATGCGGCGGCACCTTCAGGGCAGCGGTTTGCAGGTCATATTGCTCGGGAGCGGAGATGTCGTTCATGGCCACACGGAAATCAGGGGGTTGAATCAGGATACTCAGAAATGACAAAGGGCACGACCTGCGAACAGGAACGTGCCCAATGCTAACCAACCGAGGAGCGAGTCATCAGCCGGTCAGACTTCTGCACCGAAGCGCAGAAACCATACTGCTTAAGCAGCTACAACAACAACGCGAACGGTGGCTTCAACATCGCTGTGCAGGTGCACGGCTACGTCGTATTCGCCAACGTTACGGATGGTGCCGTTCGGCAGACGAACTTCAGCTTTAGCCACTTCAACGCCGGAGGCGGTCAGTGCGTCAGCGATGTCGTGAGTACCGATCGAACCGAACAGCTTGCCTTCGTCACCAGCGGTGGCAGTGATAGTCACTTCCAGCTCAGCCAGTTGAGCAGCACGAGTTTCAGCAGAAGCTTTCTTCTCGGCGGCAGCTTTTTCCAGCTCTGCACGACGCTCTTCAAACGCGGCCACGTTGGCAGCGGTTGCAGCGGTTGCTTTGCCGAAAGGCAGCAGGAAGTTACGACCGTAGCCAGCCTTAACGTTTACTTTATCGCCCAGGTTGCCCAGGTTGGCGACTTTTTCCAGCAGGATGAGTTCCATTTGGTAAAACCTCTTAACTTTAACCTTCACCGTTCGCAGAACCGCTATCGGCATCTTTCGACGCCAGACGGCCGCGAAAATCAATCAGGCTGTCGACAATGGCAAACACCACCAGCAACGGATAGATCAGCTGCATGAACACCAACAGCGTGACGTACAACCCCACCAGCCAGAACCGTGTCAGGCGCTTTGCAGCCACCAGACCGTGAACCAGGGCCAGGCCCGCGAACATGAGCGGCACGCTGCACAACGGTGTCAGCATCGCCAGTAGAGGACCAAAGTTCGGCCCCACCAACATGCACACCAGCAGCACCAGCATCGGTGCCCGCGGGAGTTTCAGGCTGCGAAATTCTCGCCCGAAACCGCCCGGGTTATACAACAACGCCTGCCAGTAACGCCCAAGGAGCAGGCATACCACGCTGACGATCTGCAACAACGCTGCAATCAGGCCATTAAGGACGGGAGTAATCAGTGCCCCCAGACGCGCTCGCTCTTCTACCGACATCTGCTGGTAGACATCACCGAAGACCTGGGGCAGGAGCTTTTGCAGCTCCCCCGCCATGGCTTCGATGGGCTCGCGAAACACCGCGCCCAAAACCACTGCATACAACAATCCAACCGCCACGCTGACAAGCAGCACGCGGACCCAGGACTCGCTGGCACGCAACACGGCGGCCAACCCCCAGGAACCCAGCAACACCATCAGGGTGCGGGGTTCACCGAAATACCACCAGACCAATGCCGGCAGCAGAGCCCAGGCAAGGACGCCTAACGCGTCACTCAACCCGCGTCGCAGGAGCACAAGGCAACCTGCGGCAGCACTCAACCAGAACAACAGCGGCAATGCCGCACATCCAACCACTACGAGAGTGGCCTGCATGCGGCCGCGCATGATGAATTCAGCCATGGCGCGCATGCGATCTATCCCTTACTGCGTTTGTCGACTACCTGGTCTCAGCGGCCGTGGCTGTCGGTGTAGGCCAACAGGGCCAGGAAGCGGGCGCGCTTGATAGCGGTAGCCAGCTGACGCTGATAACGAGCTTTGGTACCAGTAATGCGGCTAGGAACGATCTTGCCGGTTTCAGATACGTAGGCTTTCAGGGTGTTGAGATCTTTGTAATCGATCTCCTTCACATTTTCAGCTGTGAAGCGGCAGAATTTACGACGACGGAAGAAACGTGCCATGTAATGGGCTCCTCAAAAGGTCCGTGGATTACTCGTCAGCGTTATCGCTGTTGTCGCTGTCATCACCATCGGCGCCATCGGCGTCGGAGTGCTCAGGACGGTCGCGACGCTCACGGCGCTCACTGCGGTTTTCTTCAGCCTTGAGCATTTCGGACTGGCCAGTAACAGCTTCGTCGCGACGGATGACAAGGTTACGGATCACGGCATCGTTGTAACGGAAGTTGTCTTCCAGCTCGGCCAGAGCCTTGCCAGTGCACTCAACGTTCAGCATCACGTAGTGAGCCTTGTGAACATTGTTGATTGCATAGGCCAGTTGACGACGGCCCCAATCTTCCAGACGGTGGATCTTGCCGCCGTCTTCTTCGATCAGCTTGGTGTAACGCTCTACCATGCCGCCGACTTGCTCGCTCTGGTCCGGGTGAACCAGAAAGATGATTTCGTAATGACGCATGAATGCTCCTTACGGGTTGTAGCCTGCCGCCAAAGCGGTCAGACAAGGAGTGAATAACACTGGTTTATCTTGCACAGGGACAGGCACATGAGCGCCTGCCATGACAGCAAGGGGCGCAATTGTAGAGAAGGGGTGGGAGGGGCGCAAGGAGATTGGTGAATATTTGAACAATGGTAATGCGCTACAAGCTACAAGCTACAAGCTACAAGCTGGAGCGTGAACCGCTCGATCTTGAGGCTTGCAGCTTGAAGCTGATTACTTCCGCGCAGCGGCGCGCTGGCGCAGGGCTTCGAACAGGCAGACGCCCGTCGCCACCGAAACGTTGAGACTGCTGACGCTGCCAGCCATCGGCAGGCGCACCAGATAGTCACAGTGCTCACGGGTCAGGCGGCGCATGCCTTTGCCCTCGGCACCCATGATCAGGATGGTCGGGCCGGTCAGATCCTGCTGGTACAACTCCTGCTCGGCCTCACCTGCGGTGCCGACAACCCACAGGCCGCGCTGCTGGAGTTTTTCCAGCGTGCGCGCCAGGTTGGTCACGGCTACGAGAGGAATGACCTCCGCCGCGCCGCACGCCACTTTCCGAACGGTCGGCGTCAATGTCGCGGACTTGTCCTTGGGCACGATCACCGCCAGAGCACCGGCTGCGTCGGCGGTCCGCAAGCAAGCGCCGAGATTGTGCGGATCGGTGACGCCATCCAGAACCAGTATCAGCGGCGGACCTTCGGTGCGGTCCAGCAGCTCGTCAAGCATCGCTTCGCCCCAGACCTGGCTCGGACTGACGTCCGCCACCACGCCCTGATGAACACCTTCTACCCAGGCATCCATTTCGCGGCGCTCGGCCTGCCCCACCGACACGCGATTCTGCGCAGCAAGCTCGATCAGTACCTGAACCCGAGGATCACTGCGCCCTTCAGCCAGCCAGATCTGCTTGACCCGCTTCGGGTGATGACGCAACAGCGCCTCTACGGCATGAACACCGTAGATTTTTTCAAGCTGACTCATGACTTCGCCTTAGGTTTGCGCACGCTACCGCTGCTTGCAGCAGGGGCCGAGCCCGATTTCGACGAACCCTTGCGGTGTTTGCTCGACTTACCGGAAGCGCCGGCAGAATCACTCGTCGACTTTCCCGACGATGCCTTGCTACCACCCTTGGCTTCAGTCAGCAGCGCTTTTTTCATTTCACGGCTTTTACGTACTTCCGCATTCTTGGCAGCCGCATCGCTTGGCCGGTAGGCCTCGGCAACAGGCTCTTTCGCAGTGCGGCGCCCAGACTTGGAAGCAGACGACGATTCCCTGGAATCCTTGCCCTTCTCTGTCGCGGCAGGCTCGGACGTCCGACGCTTGCGGCCGATCGGCGCGCTGGTGGTCTTCTCGGACATTTCGAAATCGATCTTGCGCTCGTCAAGATCAACACGCATGACGCGCACTTCAACGGTGTCGCCCAGACGGAAGCTACGACCTGTGCGCTCGCCGGCCAGACGATGGTGGACCGGATCGAAGTGGTAGTAGTCACCCGGCAATGCGGTGACGTGAACCAGGCCTTCGACGTAGATATCGGTCAACTCGACGAACAGACCAAAGCCGGTAACAGCTGTGATCACGCCCGGGAACGACTCCCCTACACGGTCTTTCATGAACTCGCATTTCAGCCAGTTCGTGACATCGCGGGTCGCCTCATCGGCACGGCGCTCGCTCATCGAGCACTGCTCGCCCAATTGCTCGAGCATCGCTTCGTCGTACGGGTAAATACGCGCCTTCGGAATGACGGGAGCACCGGCACGACGAACGTGCGGAGTTTCCTGTTTGGAGCGGATCACACTGCGGATCGCACGGTGAGTCAGCAAGTCCGGGTAGCGACGAATCGGCGAGGTGAAGTGGGTATAGGCTTCGTAATTCAGGCCGAAGTGGCCATGGTTATCGGAGCTGTACACCGCCTGGCTCAACGAACGCAGCATCACAGTCTGGATCAGGTGGTAATCCGGGCGGTCCTTGATGGTTTCGAGCAGCGCCTGATAATCCTTCGGCGTTGGACCGTCTTTGCCCTTGTGCAGGGAAAGACCCAACTCGCCGAGGAACGCACGCAGCTTTTCCAGACGCTCAGGCGGCGGACCGTCGTGGACGCGGTACAGCGCAGGGATCTCGTGCTTCTTGAGGAACGCCGCAGTCGCCACGTTCGCCGCAAGCATGCATTCTTCGATCAGCTTGTGCGCATCGTTTCGAGTGGTCGGGCGGATCTCGGCGATCTTGCGCTCGGTCCCGAAAATGATCCGGGTTTCCTGGGTTTCAAAATCGATGGCACCGCGAACATGCCGGGCACCCAGCAGGACTTTGTACAGCGCATAAAGCTGCTTCAGGTGCGGCACGACGTCGCCATACTGCTCGCGCAGCTGCTTGGCTTCGGCGGCTTTCGGATGCTCCAGCATCGAGCTGACTTTGTTGTAGGTCAGACGCGCATGGGAGTGAATCACGGCTTCGTAGAAAACGTAGTCGGTCATCTCGCCGGTTTTGGAAATCGTCATCTCGCAGACCATCGCCAGACGATCAACCAGCGGATTCAGCGAGCACAGGCCGTTGGACAGTTGCTCAGGCAGCATCGGGATCACGCGCTCGGGGAAATACACCGAGTTGCCGCGCACCTGAGACTCAGCGTCCAGCGCCGAACCGAGTTTCACGTAGCTTGATACGTCGGCGATGGCCACGTAGAGCTTCCAGCCGCCGGAGAACAGGCGCAGCTTGCCGGGCTTGGCTTCGCAGAAAACAGCATCGTCGAAGTCGCGAGCATCTTCACCGTCGATGGTGACAAATGGCAGATGACGCAGATCGACGCGGTTTTCCTTGTCCTTCTCTTCGACTTCCGGCTTGAGCTTGGCGGCTTCCTTCAGCACAGCCTCGGGCCAGACGTGAGGGATGTCGTAGGTACGCAGCGCGACATCGATCTCCATGCCGGGCGCCATGTAATTACCCACCACTTCAACCACGTCGCCTTGAGGCTGAAAGCGCGGGGTCGGCCAGTGAGTGATTTTCACCTCGACGAACTGACCAACCTTGGCACCGTTGTTACGGCCCGGGGTGATTAACACCTCTTGCTGGATTTTTGGGTTGTCCGGCTGGACGAAACCGATGCCGCTTTCTTCGAAGTAGCGACCCACCACGGTTTCGTGCGCGCGGGAGATGACCTCGACGATCACACCTTCGCGGCGACCGCGACGGTCCAGACCCGAGACGCGCGCCAGTGCACGGTCACCGTCGAACACCAGACGCATTTGCGCAGGGCTCATGAACAGGTCGTCAGAGCCGTCATCCGGGACCAGGAAGCCGAAGCCGTCACGGTGACCGCTGATGCGACCCAGAATGAGGTCCAGCTTGTCGACTGGCGCGTACGTGCCGCGCCGGGTGTAAATCAGTTGCGCGTCGCGCTCCATGGCACGGAGCCGACGTCGCAGGGCCTCGATCTGATCTTCAGTCGTCAGGCCAAATTCTTCCACCAACTGCTCGCGGGCAGCGGGCGAACCGCGCTCGGAGAGGTGCGCCAGAATCAGCTCACGGCTAGGGATGGGGTTTTCGTATTTTTCCGCTTCACGAGCGGCCTCGGGATCGAGGGACTGCCAATCGGCCATTAGAATGAGTTCACCTTATCTGTATGTAATTAGTTTGGCATATACCAGATTGAAACGCGAAGACAGCGTTTGCTGGGACTTTTCGCTATTTCAAATTATTTTTGCACGGGGGCTTTACAGCCTTCAATCTCCTCCGTAAGATGCGCCCCACAACGACGGCACTGCCAAGTTGTAGTTGAAATCAAACGAAATATCGAATGAAATCAACGAACTGCCCAGATGGTGAAATTGGTAGACACGCCAGCTTCAGGTGCTGGTGACCGCAAGGTCGTGGAAGTTCGAGTCTTCTTCTGGGCACCAATTCAACGAAACCGAGCCTAGGCTCGGTTTTGTGCATTTTGCGGTTTGAAAAGTCAAGCGTCGCAAAACAACCTCAGCGTAGATCACCTCCCCTGCCCTGTCCTCCCCGCAAATGAATCGCCGCTCCGCTTCTCCAACAAATTCAAAAATTCAGTTGCACTCCTGCGAAAAATCTAATTAAATCAGCGCCATGCCCAGATGGTGAAATTGGTAGACACGCCAGCTTCAGGTGCTGGTGACCGCAAGGTCGTGGAAGTTCGAGTCTTCTTCTGGGCACCAAACAAACAAAACCGAGCCAAGTGCTCGGTTTTGTGCTTTCTGGGGCTATGCAATTACCCCCAGCAGTGCGCAAAACTACGCCCGGAACTGCCCCAGACTGGCCTTGAGCTGGGCAGCAAGTCTGTCCAGCGTCTTGCCGCTGGCGGTCGTTTCCACCACGGCTTGCGCCGCTTTCTCGGCTTGGGCATGAATAACCTCTACACGCCCCCGCACCGCTTGCGCGCCTTGAGCCTGATGCTCTGCCGCACGAGTCGCCAGGCCGATCGCCGCATGAACCTGCTCGACAGACACCTGCACCGATTGCTGCAGCCGAGCGCTGTCCTTCAGTACCGCGAGCCCTTCCTTAGCCTGACGCCCGGCGAGCCCAATCGTTGCCACTGCTTCGCGCGCCCCGGATTGCAGCTTGGCAATGTGCTCCTGGATATCGCCCGTTGAGCTTTGCGTTTTGCTCGCCAACGCGCGCACTTCATCGGCAACAACGGCGAAGCCTCGACCGGTTTCGCCCGCGCGTGCCGCTTCAATGGCCGCGTTGAGGGCAAGCAGGTTGGTTTGCTCGGCGATGCCATGGATCACCTCCAGCACCACCTCAATCTGCTGGCTTTGCTGCGCCAGCCGTTCGATGACCTGGGCGCCGGTCTCTACCTGCCCGGCCAGCGCTTCGATCAAACTGCCCACCTGATTGGAAGTGCGTGTGTTTTCATCGGTTGCCTGGCGAATATCCACCACCTGTCGCAATGCGGCCTGCATGGCCTGGCTCTCGGCCTGCGCTTCGTCAGCCATTTGCGCCAGCGCTTGAAGGCTGGCAGCCACCTCATCGCGCTGCAACTCCGCCGCGGCGCCCGCGCCCGCATTGCGCTTGCTCATGGCGCCAATTTCGACGCCCGTCTGCTGCGCTACATCCCCCGCCTCTCGAACGATCGGCTGCAGCTTGTCGACAAAGCGGTTCACGGCTGCAGCCATGTCACCAATCTCATCGTTGCTGTTGAGTTTGACGCGCTTGGTCAGATCGCCTTCGCCTGCCGCCAGGTCATCCAGCGCACGGTTGAGCAACTGCAGGCGCAGCACGACGCGGCGCCCCAGCACGATGGCCAACACCACCAGCACACCGAGCCCCACCAGAGACAGCCCGACGCCGATTCTCCAGCGCAGCGTGGTCGCAGCCTCCTGCACAGCGGAGCTGGTATTGGTCGCCATCGCAGTGGCTGACGATTGCGCCGTTTGCAGACGCGAGCGCAACGCGGCAGAGCTCTCCGCCGCAGCACCGCCAAGGCTTTCCGAGACCAGTTGATCACCGCTGCCGATCAACGCAACGAAGCGCTTGTCCAGCGCAGCCAGATTCTCTTCCACCGACGCGGTAGAGACGCCCATGCGGACTTTGCCGATCTCGACGCCGTTGGGGCTGATCGATGCTTCGACGTAATACACCGAAGGGTCTTTGCGCGCCGCGCTCAGGACCTTGTCCATGGCGCGCTCGCCTTCGCCTTTCGCCAGCAGCGCCTTGACCGATTCGTTCTCCCGATTCAGGTAACGCGTCAGGTGTTCGCCCTGAGCATCGTCGTAGACCACGAACAGTACGTTCGGATTGCGTTGCGCACGGCGCGCGAACTCCGACAGCGTCGGCGTATCCCCGTCCCACATCGCCCGTGGCGCGACAGCAGCCAATAGCTCGGCCATGTCCGTCGCTGAATCCTGAAGGTCTTTCTCCAGCGTCGCACGCAGTTGCTTCTGTTCATCTTTGAGACGCGTCGACAGGCCGGCGCTCAGGCGCTGACGTGTATTTTGCGAAAGCCTGTCCAGGCTGGATGTTACGTCGCGGCTCGCCTGTTCCAGTTCGCCGGTCAAGTGTTGCGAATCTACACTCAGCCGCGCTGCCAACTCAGCTTCAAGCGCAGTAACGGTGCTCCGAGTGAGGGCGACGGCAACCAGCACCTGCACCAGAAGGGCGATACCAAGAGCAATGAACACCGGTCGCAGCAAGCGACTGCGCAGAAGAGAAGTAACGGCCGACACAGGAGATCCCTCACCACACACGACAGCAAAATGCTGGCATTGTCTTATAAGTGGAATCACAGCAAGCGTCGTGCCGCAGTGGCCGGTAGTTTTCAACGGGCAAAATAAAGGGCTGCCGAAGCAACCCTTTGTTTTTGTTTCAACGACTTATCAATCGAACGGATGACGCAGAACGATCGTTTCGTTGCGGTCAGGGCCCGTCGAAATAATGTCGATCGGTGCACCGACCAACTCTTCGAGGCGCTTGATGTAAGCGCGAGCGTTGGCAGGCAGCTCTTCCAGGGTCTTGGCACCCAAGGTCGACTCGGACCAGCCCGGCACTTCTTCGTACACTGGCTCCAGGCCGATGTAGCTGTCAGCGTCGGTCGGCGCTTCGATCACTGCACCGTTCTCGTTCTTGTAGCCCACGCAGATGTTGATGGTCTCGAGACCGTCAAGCACGTCCAGCTTGGTCAGGCAGATGCCCGAGATGCTGTTGACGTCGATGGCGCGACGCAGGATAACGGCGTCGAACCAGCCACAGCGACGCGCACGGCCGGTGGTTGCACCGAACTCGTGGCCGCGCTTGGCCAGGAACGCACCAACGTCGTCGAACAGCTCAGTCGGGAACGGACCCGAACCCACGCGAGTGGTGTAGGCCTTGGTGATGCCCAGGATGTAATCCAGGTACATCGGACCCATGCCCGAACCAGTGGCGATGCCGCCCGCAGTGGTATTCGAACTGGTGACGTACGGGTAGGTACCGTGGTCGATGTCCAGCAAGGAGCCCTGGGCACCTTCAAACATGATGTCTTTGCCGGCGCGACGCATTTCGTGCAGCGTTGCGGTGACGTCGAGCATCATCGGCTTGAGCAGCTCGGCGTATTCCATGCACTCATCGAGTGTTTTCTGGAAGTCGATCGCCGGCTCTTTGTAGTAATTGACCAGAACGAAGTTGTGGTAATCCAGCAGCTCGCCCAGTTTGGCGGCGAAGCGCTCGCGGTGGAACAGATCACCGATGCGCAGACCACGACGCGCAACCTTGTCTTCGTAAGCCGGGCCGATGCCGCGACCGGTCGTGCCGATCTTGTGTTCGCCACGGGCCTTCTCGCGGGCCTGATCAAGGGCCACGTGGTAGGACAGGATCAGCGGGCAGGACGGGCTGATGCGCAGACGCTCGCGCACCGGAATGCCCTTCTCTTCCAGCTTGGTGATTTCGCGCATGAGCGCATCAGGCGCAACAACTACGCCGTTGCCGATCAGGCACTGCACGCCTTCGCGCAGGACGCCGGACGGAATCAGGTGCAGGACGGTTTTTTCGCCGTCGATCACCAGCGTGTGGCCAGCGTTGTGGCCGCCTTGATAGCGCACTACCGCGGTTGCATGTTCGGTCAGCAGATCAACGATCTTGCCTTTGCCCTCATCACCCCATTGGGTGCCCAGGACTACGACATTCTTACCCATAACACTTGTCCTCATTCGCGCAAACTTGGTGCCGGCAGCGGCCGGCGGGGAAACTCAAGAGGCCAGCGGCATTACCTGCCAACGCTCGCCCTGCTGAATCAATTGCCGATCACAGTCGGCGTCTTGCGCCGCCGAAACCGGTTGGCCTGGCAACGCTTGAACCACACGTTGACCTTCAGCCCGCAGTTGACAGACCTTGTGCCACAACGCCGAGTCAGTGCTGTCAGGCATCCAGATACCGCCAGACGGTAGCTCGATCTGAGCCTGGCCGCGTGTCACCAGGGTTTTCAAATCGGTGGAAAAACCCGTTGCCGGGCGCGCACGACCGAAGTCGGCGCCGATGTCATCGTAGCGACCACCCTGGGCGATCGACTGGCCAACGCCCGGGACGAACACCGCAAACACCACGCCGGTGTGGTAGTGGTAGCCGCGCAATTCGCCGAGGTCGAAATACAACGGTAGCTCAGGAAACCGGGCCGACAGTCGTTCGGCGATTTCCTGCAGATCATCCAGCGCTTCAATGACCGGCGCCGGCGCATTCGCCAGACGGTCCCGCGCCTGCGCCAACACCGTACGGTCGCCACACAGATCCACCAGCGCGCGCAGCATGCTGGCCAGATCGGCCGGCAGACCTTCAGTCAACGCGATGACCTCGTCGATGGCTTTGCGCTGCAGCGCATCAAACAGCTGTTGTTCGACTTCGCCGGACAACCCGGCAGCGCGGGCAAGACCACGGTAAATCCCGACGTGGCCCAGGTCCATATGGACGTCCGGCACATCAGCCAGTTGCAGCATCGCCAGCATCAGGCTGATGACTTCGACATCACTGCTCGGGCTCGCGTCGCCGTACAGCTCGGCGCCCAGTTGGATCGGGCTGCGCGAGGAGGACAACGCACGCGGCTGGGCATGCAGCACACTGCCAGCGTAGCAGAGGCGGCTTGGGCCTTCGCGACGCAAGGTGTGCGCGTCGATGCGTGCAACCTGCGGCGTGATGTCCGCGCGGAAACCCATCTGCCGACCTGATTGCGGGTCGACCACTTTGAAGGTGCGCAGATCCAGATCCTGGCCCGCACCGGTGAGCAGTGATTCGAGGTATTCGATGTGTGGGGTCACTACAAACTCGTAGCCCCAGCTCTGAAACAGATCCAGCACCTGACGACGCGCGACTTCAATGCGCGCAGCTTCCGGCGGCAGTACTTCTTCGATGCCATCCGGCAGCAGCCAGCGGTCAACCGTTGCCATTACGCCTTTCCCCTATGATCCGGGCGGCCGGCCCTTGGGCAAGCCTTGAGTGAAGCAGACAGCATTCTGCGGACGCAGGGCAAGGAAATGTCCCCGCCTGATGCGCCGCACTATCGTGAACACCGTCCTCGAAAAAACTGCCGCGCACGGAACACGCCACGGCCAATCAATCGTGCAGACGCAAAAAAGCCGGGAATTTCCCGGCTGCCGCATCATACACACGTTTTGTCGTGCGATCACCCCGACGGGCAGTTTTGCCGCCCGGCGGAGTGATCAGGTGCTGATGGGATTACGGCTTGGATTTTTGCAGGTAGCGGAAGAACTCGCTGCCTGGGTCCAGCACCATCACGTCGCTTTTGTTCGCGAAGCTTTCACGGTAAGCGCGCAGGCTACGGTAGAACGCGTAGAACTCCTGATCCTGACCGTAGGCCTTGGAGTAGATCGCGGACGCTTGGGCATCACCGTCACCGCGCGCCTCTTCAGACTCACGATACGCTTCAGCCAACAGAACGCGGCGCTGACGATCGGCGTCGGCACGGATGCCTTCAGCCAGCTCGTTACCCTTGGCGCGATGCTCGCGCGCTTCACGCTCACGCTCGGTACTCATACGTTCAAACACGCTGCGGTTCACTTCCTTCGGCAGGTCGATGGCCTTGACCCGAACATCGACGACTTCAATGCCCAGCTCTTTGCCAGCCATGGTGTTGAGCGACGCAGTGATGTCAGCCATCAACGCATCACGCTCACCCGAAACCACCTCGTGCAGGGTGCGCTTACCGAACTGGTCACGCAGACCGGACTCGAGACGACGAGAGAGACGCTCATCGGCAATCTGCTTCAGGCCGGATGTCGCAGTGTAGAAACGCTCAGCGTCCTTCACGCGCCATTTAGCGTAGGCATCGACCATTACGGCTTTCTTTTCCAGCGTCAGGAAACGCTGAGTCGGCGCATCGAGGGTCATCAAGCGACCATCGAATTTGCGCACCTGATTCACGTAAGGAATCTTCACGTGCAGGCCTGGCGAGACATCCGCCTGAACCACGCGACCGAATTGCAGCAGCACCGCCCGCTCGGTCTGAGCGACGATGTAGAAGCTGTTCCATGCGACCACGGCCAACACGACGCAGACAATCAGGGCAACCAGAGATTTATTGCTCATCAGCGAGTCTCCCTAGTGCGCGTGTCGCGTTGCTGTTGCATGTCCGCTGCCCGTGAGCCCGGATCTGCCGGTGCAGCAGCAGCGCCGCCGGCGGTAGACGGGTTGGAACCGTTACGGCTGCTATCGATCATTTTGTCCAACGGCAGGTAAAGCAGGTTGTTCTGACCTTTGTCACCGGTCACGAGTACCTTGCTGGTGTTGCTGAAGACTTCCTGCATGGTGTCCAGGTACAGACGCTCACGCGTGACTTCCGGCGCTTTACGGTACTCGGCCACCAGCTTGGTAAAGCGATCCGCCTCACCCTTGGCCCGAGAAACCACTTCATCGCGATAACCGTTGGCGTCTTCGACGATACGCTGAGCCTGACCACGCGCTTCCGGGATCACACCGTTGGCGTAGGTTTCAGCCTGGTTACGTGAGCGCTGCTCGTCTTCACGGGCACGGATCACGTCATCGAACGCTTCCTGGACTTCGCGCGGCGCCGCAGCGCTCTGCACGTTGACCTGAGTCACGGTGATGCCGGTGCGATAGGTATCGAGGAAGCGCTGCAACCGCTCCTTGATTTCGCTGGCCATCAACTCACGACCTTCAGTCAGTACCTGATCCATGGCGGTCGAACCGACCACATGACGCAGGGCACTTTCGGTCGCATGCTGCAGGCTCACTTCAGGCTGATCAACGTTCAGCACGAAATCCTGCAGGTTGGTGATCTTGTACTGCACGGTCAGTGGCACTTCGACGATGTTTTCGTCTTCGGTGAGCATCTGGCCCTGTTTGCTGTACGCACGTTCACGGGTCACGTTTTCGAGGTACTTGCGATCGAACGGCGGGAAATAGATGTTCAGACCCGGCCCAACGGTTTCGTAGTACTTGCCGAAGCGAAGCACAACGGCCTGCTCCTGCTCGTCAACGACATAAATTGCGTTGTACAGCCAGATGGCGAGCAGCACGACCAGACCGATGCCGAGCAGGCCGAGGCCACCGCCCTTGCTCGATCCACCGCCGCTGCCGCCGCCATCGCCACTGCGTTTCTTGCCACCACCGAACAACCCATTCAGGCTTTCCTGCAGCTTACGGAAGGCCTCGTCGAGATCCGGTGGCCCCTTGCGGTCGCCGCCCTTGCGCTTACCACCCCAAGGATCCTGATTATTCGAGTTGCCACCCGGCTCATTCCAAGCCATAGCGCTCTCCATCTGATAAAGCAAAGACGCGCCCGCGGCGCGCCGACCAATGCTACAGAATGCCCGTCAAAGCGGTACAACCGCTTTGTCAGGCTTTTATTGCAAAGTGTGTTGCTCGATGAATTCCAGCGGCTGCAGTCCTTCGCGACTCACCAGGCGATTGAATTCAACTCGGGGTAACCGAACAGCCAAAAGACTCTGGCCTTCTTCGTCGTGCTCTTCGCTCTGCACCGCACCCAGGTTGAAAAACTGGGCACGCAACCGGGCGAACTCCTGCGTCAGGCGCAGCGTCCCCACAAAGAGGTCATTGCCCAACACTTCGGCGATGGCTTGCTTGAGCAAATCCAGACCACGCCCGTCACGGGCAGAAACCCAGACCCGCTGCGGCTTGCCATCGGCATCGCGTTGAATCTGCGGCTCAACCCCTTCGAGCAGATCGAGTTTGTTATAGACCTCAAGCATCGGCAAGTCCTGCGCCCCAATCTCGCCCAGCACCACCATGACCTGCTCGATCTGTTCCAGACGGTCGGGCTCGTGAGCGTCGATCACATGCAACAGCAGATCGGAGTTGCTTGATTCTTCAAGCGTAGCCCGAAAGGCCTCGACCAGCTTGTGCGGCAAATGGCGGATGAAACCTACCGTATCGGCCAGCACAATTGGCCCGAGGTCTTTGAGTTCAAGGCGGCGCAGGGTCGGGTCAAGGGTCGCGAACAGTTGATCGGCCGCGTAGACATCGGAGTCGGTCACCGCATTGAACAGCGTTGACTTGCCGGCGTTGGTGTAGCCGACGATCGAAACCGTAGGGATGTCGGCGCGGGTGCGGCCACGACGGGCCTGATCACGCTGACTGCGGACTTTTTCAAGCCGGCCCTTGATCTGACGCAGGCGCACACGCAACAGACGCCGGTCCGTTTCGAGCTGGGTTTCACCCGGACCGCGCAGACCGATACCGCCGCCCTGCCGCTCCAGGTGAGTCCAGCCACGAACCAGCCGCGTACTCATGTGCTCAAGCTGGGCCAGTTCGACCTGCAGCTTGCCCTCATGGGTGCGCGCCCGCTGGGCGAAGATGTCGAGAATCAGGCCCGTACGGTCAAGCACGCGACACTCGAAAACACGTTCGAGGTTACGTTCCTGACTGGGTGTAAGGACGTGATTGAAGATGACGATATCTGACTTTTCGGTTTTGACCAGGTCGCGTAATTCCTCGACCTTGCCGCTGCCTACCAGATACTTGGCCGTAGGCCGATGCCTTGGCACGTTGACGAACGAGACAATATCGGCGCCGGCCGACAGCGCCAGTTCCCTGAACTCCTGCGGATCTTCGCGCGCCTCAGGGTCCTGACCATCCAAGTGAACGAGGATCGCCCGCTCACCACCACTGTGGCGCTCAAAGAACAAAGCAGACTCCTATCAGGCGTTACCTGGCTCGGCGTCAGCCTGCTCGGATTCGGTAGCGCTGGGCAGACGAATCGGGCGGACGGGAACGACAGTCGAGATGGCGTGTTTGTAGACCATTTGGCTGACAGTGTTCTTCAGCAAAATAACGAACTGGTCAAAAGATTCGATAGTGCCTTGCAGCTTGATACCGTTTACCAGGTAGATCGAAACCCCAACCTTTTCTTTACGCAAAGTGTTCAGGTAAGGGTCTTGTAGCGAATGCCCTTTTGACATGTGCCGCACTCCTTTAAGGATCAATAGAATAAATTCGAAAACATTGGCTTGGGCCGCTACCTCCCGAAGGCTATCCCCCAAGGATAGACGGCTATTGCAAGGACTCAGCTCAATATGGAGACCGACCCCAGGTATTTCAAGGCGCGTGGCAGATTGTCGCAAGCCAGGCTGTCCAACCAGTGCAAATCCTGCCAGCTGCGTAACCAGGTGAACTGCCTCTTGGCCAACTGGCGCGTGGCAATGATGCCGCGCTCCTGCATCTCGTCCCGATTCAGCTTGCCGTCCAGATGATCCCAGACCTGGCGATACCCTACAGCTCTTATAGACGGTAAATCCGAGTGCAGATCACCCCTCGAACGTAGCGCTACGACTTCTTCAACGAATCCTTCCTCAAGCATTTGCCTGAAACGCACAGCAATTCGGTCGTGGAGCACCTTGCGATCCGTCGGTGCGATCGCGAGATTTGCGACAGTATAGGGCAATTGATGACGCCCCGAAGCGCTCGCTTGAGCACTTTGCGCACTTTGTTGTTCACGGTGCGCGGTCATGCTCATGCCGCTGACCCGAAAGACTTCCAGCGCGCGAACCAGCCGCTGGGGATCGTTGGGGTGAATTCTCGCTGCCGACACCGGATCGATGGTCGCCAGCTCATCATGCAACGCCTGCCAGCCTTGACTGGCCGCTTGCGCCTCAATTTGCGCACGAACCTCGGCATCCGCCGCAGGCATATCGGCCAGGCCTTCCAGTAGAGCCTTGAAATACAACATCGTGCCGCCCACCAGCAGGGGAATTTTTCCCCGGGCGGTAATTTCCGCCATGGCCTGCAAGGCATCGGTTCGAAAATCCGCTGCAGAGTAGCTCTGGCCAGGGTCGAGGATATCGATGAGCCGGTGGGGATACGCGTCCAGCAGCGCCTTTGATGGCTTGGCAGTGCCGATGTCCATGCCGCGATACACCAGCGCGGAATCCACGCTGATCAGCTCACATGGCAGCACTTTGGTCAGTTCGATGGCCAGATCGGTTTTCCCGGCGGCGGTCGGCCCCATCAGAAAGATGGCCGGGGGAAGAGCACTCATCAGCGACCGCGCAGGAATAGTTTGTCCAGATCATCCAGGCCCAACTGGGTCCAGGTGGGCCGTCCGTGGTTGCATTGACCGCTGCGCTCGGTGTTTTCCATGTCACGCAGCAGACCGTTCATTTCCGGAATGGCCAGCCGGCGATTGGCGCGAATCGCGCCGTGGCACGCCATGGTGCCGAGCAGTTCGTTCATGCGCGCCTGAACACGATCGCTGGTGCCGTACTCCATCAGATCCCCTAGCACGTCGTGCACCAGTCGATTCGCCTCAGCCTGTTTGAGCAGTGCAGGGATTTGCCGAATCGCGAGGGTCTCGGGGCCGAGGCGTTGTAATTCGAAGCCCAGTTGCTGGAAGGTCGTCATGTGCTCTTCGGCGCAGTCGGCCTCACGCTGGCTGACCGCAATGGACTCCGGCACCAGCAGCGGCTGACCGCTCAGGCCTTCGCTGGCCATGGCGATCTTCAGGCGCTCGTACATGATCCGCTCATGGGCCGCGTGCATGTCCACCAGAACCAGGCCGTGGGCATTTTCCGCGAGGATATAAATGCCCTTGAGCTGAGCAAGGGCATAACCCAGCGGCGGCACGTCGCCTTGGGATTCAGGCAACGAAACCATGCCTGCGCCCGCCGAAGACTGCGCGCCGGGCAACGGGGCAAAGAATTCGCTGTAAGCGGCACGCGCCTCTTCAGCCGGAAGCACCGACGACGGCCGCGGCGTGTATTGATATTGGTAACCCGCGCCGCTGCCAGAGCCGGGCGCGGATCCGGCCGGCGGATTCCAGGCCTGACCTTGTGGCGTCTCAAGCACGTTATTGGCCAGGCGCATTTCACCCTGGGGCCCGAACTCGCCGGCATCCGGCCCAGTGGGTCGCACCAGCGCGGTGACCGAGGTGGTGCCAGCCAGTTGATCTTCAGGCCGCACGTCACCGAGCGCCCGATGCAGCGTGCCGTAGAGGAAATCGTGAACCATGCGCCCGTCGCGGAACCGCACTTCGTGCTTGGTCGGATGGACGTTGACGTCGACGACCGCCGGATCCACTTCGAAAAACAGCACGAAGGTCGGATGCCGGCCGTTGAACAGCACGTCGCGATAAGCCTGACGCACCGCGTGGGCAACCAGTTTGTCGCGCACTGCACGGCCATTGACGAAAAAGTATTGCAGATCGGCCTGGCTGCGCGAGAACGTCGGCAGCCCCACCCAACCCCACAATCTCAGACCGTTGCGCTCGACCTCGATCGGCAGCGCCTGCTCCAGAAACCCGGGGCCGCAAATTGCAGACACCCGTCGCGCTCGCGATACGTCATCCCGCGCTTCGTGCAGGCTCAGGACCGTCTTGCCGTTGTGGCGCAAATGAAAGGCCACGTCAAACCGCGCCAGCGCCATGCGCTTGATCACTTCCTGGAGATGATCGAACTCGGTCTTCTCAGCCTTGAGAAACTTGCGCCGCGCAGGCGTGTTGAAGAACAGGTCGCGCACTTCCACGGAGGTGCCGACAGGGTGCGCAGCGGGCTGGACGCGCGAAGCCATGTCGCGGCCTTCGGTCTCGACCTGCCAGGCCTGATCGGCATCGCGGGTGCGCGACGTAAGGGTCAGACGGGCCACGGAACTGATCGACGCCAACGCCTCGCCCCGGAAACCAAGGCTCATGACTCGCTCAAGGTCCTCCAGGTCGCGGATCTTGCTGGTGGCATGTCGGGCCAGCGCCAGGGGCAGGTCATCCGAGGAGATGCCGCCGCCGTCGTCGCGAACCCGGAGCAGCTTGATGCCGGCCTGCTCAACGTCAACATCGATGCGCCGTGCGCCGGAATCGAGGCTGTTTTCGAGCAGTTCCTTGATCACCGAAGCCGGTCGTTCGACGACCTCGCCCGCAGCAATCTGGTTGGCAAGCCGTGGGCTGAGCAGCTGGATACGCGCGGCTTCTGCCGTAGGTAGATCGGGAGTTACGCTGACATCCAATTCCTGATCACCGAGCAACAGGTCAGTCACGGCTCACCTGCCAGTTCTGCGCTGGGGATTCTAAGTTGCTGACCGGCTTTTAATTCGTCAGAACTCAGATGATTGGCGGTGCGAAGCATTGGCGTGGTCATGTCGTAGCGCGCCGCGATCATGCTCAGCGATTCGCCTGGGCGCACTGTGTGCTCACGCGCGCCCATGGCCAGCTTGCCGCTATCACGCAGCCAGGCGATATAGGTGCCTTGGGGTGGATTCTGCTGGAAGAACTGTTTCACACCCGCCGTGATGGAGCGCGCCAACGCCTGCTGATGGCTTGCGCCTTGCAGTTTGTTCGCTTCGGCCGAGTTGGAGATGAAGCCGGTCTCGACCAGAATCGACGGAATGTCCGGTGACTTCAGCACCATGAAACCGGCCTGCTCGACGCGGGACTTGTGCAGCGAGGTCACGCGGCCGATGTTGGTCAAAACCTTCTGGCCGACGTTCAGGCTTGAAGTCAGCGATGCGGTCATCGACAAATCGAGCAGTACGCCAGCAAGCATGCGGTCTTTGTCATCGAGGCTCACGGCCCCGGCGCCACCGATCAAGTCGGAACGGTTTTCACTGTCCGCCAGCCAGCGTGCTGTCTCGGAGGTCGCACCGCGTTCGGACAAAGCAAATACCGAAGCGCCGAAGGCCGCCGAGGAAGGCGCCGCGTCGGCGTGAATGGACACGAACAGGTCAGCACCTTTGGCGCGAGCGATTTCCGTGCGCTTACGCAGCGGGATGAAGTAGTCGCCGGTGCGGGTCAGTTCGGCGCGGTAGCCCTTTTCGCCGTTGATCTGGCGCTGCAGCTCTTTGGCAATTGCGAGCACGACGTTCTTTTCTTTCTCACCTCGGCCGCCCGATGCGCCCGGGTCTTCACCGCCGTGGCCGGCATCGATGACCACGACGATGTCGCGCTTGCCATTCGGTACAGGGGTGAGTTTGATTTCAGGCTTGGATGGACTGACCGGCACCGCAGGCGTCGCCGGGGCAGCGGTGGCCGGAGTATCGGCAACCGACGGCGGTGGATTGGCATCGGCGGCGTTGTCGTACAGATCGACCACCAGACGGTTGCCGTATTGCTGGTTCGGCGCGAGGGTGAAGCTCTTTGGCGTCACCGCCTTTTTCAGGTCAATCACCACACGCAGGTCGTCAGGCGTGCGTTGCGCCGAGCGCATGCTGGTGATCGGCGTGTTGGCCGTCGGCACGTTCAACGGACCACCCAAGGTGGCGCCGTTGATGTCGATGACCAGACGATCAGGGGACTGTAGCGTGAAGACACTGTGCTGAACCGGACCAGACAGGTCGAAGACCAGCCGAGTGTTATCCGGAGCACGCCATAAGCGGACACTTCGTACCTGTGAAGCGGCCAACGCGTCGACAGCCAGTGTCGCCAGCAGCAGTCCAATCACAGTAACCAGCGCGCGCATGCGCATACCAAACCCCATATCTATTGAATGTCTATTTGAACGACGGCGCCAAGGCGGCGCACCACATCTCGCCACGGGAGCTTTTGGGGCTCAGCGTCAACGCCCGACCTTCGTCGAGCGGCCTTATGGTAATGATCAGGTCAGGCTTTGGCAAAAAGCCTGCACCCAGATTGGGCCATTCGATGAGACAAAGGGCATCACCTTCGAAATAGTCCCGGATGCCGAGGAATTCTAGCTCTTCTGGATCAACAAGTCGGTAGAGATCAAAGTGATACGCGCGGTTTCTCCCAATTTCGTAAGGTTCTACCAGCGTAAACGTCGGACTTTTTACCGCGCCGGTATGGCCAAGGCCGCGAATGATCCCTCGGGACAGCGTGGTCTTGCCCGCTCCCAGGTCGCCCTCCAGAAAAATAATCCCATTGCTTTCAGTCACTTGGGCAATGCGTGCGCCGAAATTGGTCATGGCCTCTTCACCGATGAGGTCCAGGGTTAGCTCAGACACGGTTGGTGCTCCTCCAGAAGCTGGCGAATAACAGGAATCAGATCAGCGGCAGCCAGCCCTCGCCCACTGGCGCCGCATTGCTCACCTGCGAGAGCGTGCAGCCAGACGCCAAGACAAGCGGCGTCATAGGCGCTCATCTTTTGCGCCATCAACGCGCCAATGACACCGGACAACACATCGCCCAGTCCACCGGTCGCCATCGCCGGGTGACCATGGTCGGCCAGTGCGAGGTCACCCGCCGGGTTGGCAATCAGGCTGCCGCTGCCTTTCAAAACACACACGGCATTGAATTTTTTAGCCAGCGCCCGCGCCGCAGCCGGACGATCGGCCTGAATCTGTTTGGTGTCGGTGCCCAGCAGGCGCGCGGCTTCGCCAGGATGCGGGGTGATCACGCAGCCCTCGGGCAGTTGCACCGCGCCGGTCGCCAGTTCATTCAGTGCGTCGGCATCCCAGACCTGCGGCAACGGCGCATTGGCAGCGGCGGACAACAGGCTTTTCCCCCAGCTGTGCTGGCCAAGGCCCGGACCAACCACCAGCACCGACGCGGGCTCGATCAAGGCGCGAAGCTGGTTGGCCGAGCTGATGCCGGCGCTCATGACTTCAGGGAATCGCGTGAGCGCAGCGCTGACATGCTCCGGCCGCGTGGCCAGCGTGACCATGCCGGCGCCGGTGCGCAGCGTGCTTTCGGTGGCGAGCAATGCTGCGCCGCCGAAACCCCGGTCGCCGCCGACCACCAGGACACGGCCGAACATGCCTTTGTGCGCAATGCGTGATCGAGGGGCCAGGGTTGGCAGATTGAAGGTGTCCAGCCGCCTGACGCTGATGGGGGTTTGCCGGATGATCTCTGCGTCCGCCTGCAAGTCATCGAACACCAGTTCGCCCACCAGCTCCGGCGCATCGCCGGTGAACAGCCCAATCTTGAGGCCGATGAAGGTGACGGTCAGATCCGCCCGGACTGCACAGCCGAGGGTTCGCCCCGTGTCCGCACACAGTCCCGAAGGGAGATCGACGGCCACGATGGGCAGGGAACTGTCGTTAATGACTTGAATGGCCGCAGCATAAGGCGCGCGCACCTCGCCCGTCAGTCCGGTGCCCAGCAGCGCGTCGACAACGATGCCGGCCAGCGCCTGGTGCTGCCACGGCTGAATATCGACATGGGCGGCGACCGCTTCTTCATAGCCAGATCGGGCGTCGCCGGTCAGTGCGGCGCTATCACCCACGGCCAGTACGCTGACTTGCCAGCCGACACGCCGGGCCAGCGCAGCGATGAGATAGCCGTCGCCTGCGTTGTTGCCGCGGCCAGCCATCACCGTCAGTTGCCTGCCTTCGGGCCAGCGGCGGCGTATTGCCCGCCATGCGGCATGGGCGGCGCGCTGCATCAGTTCGAAGCCGGGCGTGCCGGCAGCAATCAGGCGCGCGTCGAGGTCGCGGACCTGAGCGGCGCTGTACAGTGCGTCGGGAAATGGGGGTTTGCTGTGCAACATGCGTCTTTGGACTCCGATGTCTGGCAGAATTATACGCACCTGCGCCCCGGTGTCCTCCTTGCATGTCCGCGATAACTGTAGATCCATCCACAGCCTCAACGCCCCTAACGGCAGACGGGCTGACTGACCTTGCCCAATCGATCAAGGCGTGGGGGCGCGAGCTCGGCTTTCAGCAAGTCGGCATCTCGGGGCTGGACCTGGCTGAGCACGAGCAGCATCTCGAACGCTGGCTCGAAGCGGGTTACCACGGCGAGATGGACTATATGGCAGCGCACGGCAGCAAACGTTCGCATCCGGACGAGTTGGTGCCGGGAACGCTGCGCGTGGTGTCGTTGCGCATGGACTATCTGCCCGGTGACACGCAGATGGCTCAGTTGCTGGGGCAGCCCGAGAAAGCCTATGTTTCCCGTTACGCGCTGGGCCGTGATTACCACAAGCTGATCCGCAAGCGCGTGCAGCAACTGGCGGAGCGCATTCAACAGGCCATTGGGCCATTCGGGTTTCGCGCGTTCGTTGACAGCGCACCGGTGCTGGAGAAGGCCATCGCCGAACAGGCCGGGCTGGGCTGGATCGGCAAGAACACCCTGGTGCTCAATCGCAAGGCCGGCAGTTATTTCTTCCTCAGCGAGCTGTTCGTCGACCTGCCGCTGCCGGTAGACGCGCCACACGTCACCGAGCATTGCGGGCGCTGCACGGCGTGCCTGGACGTATGCCCGACCAACGCTTTCGTCGGACCTTATGTACTGGATGCGCGAAAGTGCATTTCCTATCTGACCATCGAGCTGAAGACGTCGATCCCCGAGGACTTGCGTGCGCTGATCGGCAATCGGGTGTTCGGCTGTGATGACTGCCAGATCGTCTGCCCGTGGAATCGCTTCGCCCGGCCGACCGATCAGACGGACTTCAAACCTCGCCACGGTCTTGATAACGCTGAATTGACGACGCTGTTTTTGTGGGATGAAACGACCTTCCTGAGCAACACCGAAGGTTCACCGTTGCGGCGCGCCGGGTATGAACGCTGGCTGAGAAATCTGGCGGTGGGACTGGGCAACGCGCCGTCCACCATCTCTGTGATCGAAGCGCTTAAAGCGCGGCGGGAGCATCCGTCAGAGATGGTGCGCGAGCATGTGCAGTGGGCGTTGCGGCAGCATGAAGGCAGGACAGCAGCGCGCATCCTGTAGGAGCGCGCTTGCCCGCGAAGACGCTAGAACATTCATCATCGCAATGTCTGGCGCACTGCAATCGCAGCCCAATGCGACCATGGAAGCATTACTCCCTGCTCAATGCCCGTCCTTGTAGACAAACTTGGGCATTTCCCAGCGAAACCGGATCGCCAGCAGCCGCAGCAACAGCCCGCCAAACAGCGTGATCAGCGTGCCCTGTTCCACCGGCAACCCGGCGTACTGACACAGTAAAAAGCACCACGCGGCGGCGAACGATACGCTGGCATACAGCTCGCGGCGGAAGATGAGGGGGATGTCGTTGCAGAAAATGTCCCGCAGGATCCCGCCAAACACACCGGTGATCACCCCGCTCACGGCGGCGACGGTCATGCTCAAGCCCATGTCCAGCGCGGTCATGCAACCGATCAGTGTAAACGCCACCAATCCCAGCGCATCGAGCACCAGAAACAGCGAGCGCAGATGGCGCATCAACGGTGCGATGAAAATGGTCACCAGCGCCGCAATGCTGGTGAGGATCAGGTATTCCGGGTGCTTGACCCACGTCAGCGGGTAATGCCCCAGCAGCACGTCGCGAACCGAACCGCCGCCCAACGCCGTGATGCACGCGATCAGCACCACGCCGAACCAGTCCATTCCGCGACGGCCTGCGGACAGCGCGCCGGTCATGGCTTCGGCCGTAATGGCGATCAGGTAGAGCATCAACAACATGGCGGCAGTCCCTGCGAGAAAGGGGGCGCAGTCTAACCACTCGACCAAGGCACCAAAAGAGAGCGTTAGCGTTACGCGCTCTCCCGGCGACCACGATTGGCCGCCAGAGCCCTGTCATCAGGACTTGATGAAGTGCTCGCGGTAGAAGCGCAGCTCGGCGATCGACTCACGGATATCGTCCAGCGCCAGGTGGGTGCTGCCCTTCTTGAACTTGAGGTCAGGCGACCAGCGTGCGGCCAGTTCCTTGAGGGTCGAAACGTCGAGGTTGCGGTAGTGAAAGTAGTTTTCCAGCGTTGGCATGCGCTTGTACAGGAAGCGACGGTCCTGGCAGATGCTGTTGCCGCAGATAGGCGAACTGCGCTCGGGGACCCATTGCTTGATGAACTCAAGCGTCATGGCCTCGGCTTCGTCGTTGGAGATTTTGCTGTCGCGCACGCGCTGGGTCAGGCCGGAACCGCCGTGCTGGCGAGTGTTCCATTCGTCCATGCCGTTCAGAAGCTCGTCGCTCTGGTGAACCGCGATGACCGGGCCCTCGGCGAGGGTGTTAAGTTCGCTGTCGGTGATGATGGTTGCCATCTCGATGATGACGTCGTTATCAGGGTCCAGACCGGTCATTTCCAGGTCGATCCAGATCAGGTTCTGTTTGTTCTGCATATGTCGGCTCCTCAGCGTTGGCGCGCAGTTTAGCCCACCCGGGCGTGCTAGACTCGCCCGCGCTTTATCAAATCAGCACCTTTATGCGTCTTCAAACGGAACACTGAACACCCATGGCCAAACGCCAACTCAATCGCCGCCAGAACTGGCGCATCGAAAAGATTCAGGGCGAGCGCGCAGCGCGTGCCGCCAAACGTGAATCAACCGCTCTCGAAACGCTGGAAGGCGGCGATCTCGGTCCCGAGCAAACGGGCCTGGTCATCGCGCACTTTGGCGTGCAGGTAGAAGTCGAAGCGCAGGACGGCGAGCTGCAGGGTCAGGTTTTCCGCTGCCACTTGCGTGCCAACCTGCCCGCATTGGTGACCGGCGACCGAGTCGTCTGGCGCGCTGGCAATCAGGGCATCGGCGTCATCGTTGCGCAGTTGCCCCGCGATACAGAATTGAGCCGCCCGGACAGCCGGGGCCAACTCAAGCCGGTCGCTGCCAACGTTGACCTGATCGTCATCGTCTTTGCGCCGATGCCCGAACCCCACGCCAATCTGATCGACCGCTACCTGGTGGCCGCTGAGCATGCGGGGATTCGCCCGTTGTTGCTGCTGAACAAATTCGACTTGATCGACGATCAGAATGCGCCTGCGCTCAATGCGCTGCTGGCGGTGTACCGCACGTTGGGTTATCCGGTGCTGGAAGTGTCGGCCCACCACGGCGATGGCATGCAGCAGTTACAGGACCAGCTGGATGGCCACATCAGTGTGTTCGTCGGTCAGTCCGGCGTCGGCAAATCCTCGCTGGTCAACAGCCTGCTGCCGGAAGTCGGCACGCGCGTCGGGCCGTTGTCGGAGTATTCGGGCCAGGGCACGCACACCACGACCACCGCGCGCCTGTTCCATTTCCCGCGCGGCGGCGACCTGATCGACTCACCGGGTATTCGTGAATTCGGCCTGGGCCACGTCAGCCGTGCAGACGTCGAAGCAGGCTTCATCGAGTTCAACGACCTGCTCGGCCGATGCCGCTTCCGCGACTGCAAACACGACCGTGAACCCGGTTGTGCGTTGTTGCAGGGGCTTGCAGACGGCCGCGTGCAGCAGCAGCGCATGAACAGCTATCGCTCGATCATCGCAAGCCTGCCGGAAAGCAGTTACTGACGGGCGCCGCCCAGTGCGGCGCTGGTGTCCGAGATCAATTGTGGGAGCCGGCTTGCTGGCGAATGCGGTGGATCCGTTAAGCTGCCGTGCCTGACCTGACGCGTTCGCCAGCAAGCCGGCTCCTACGGACTTCACCGTTCCGGATGAAAGGGTTTAAGAGCGCAAACAAAAACGCCGCGATCATCGCGGCGTTTTTGTGTCTGCAACCCAGGTATCAGTTCTTGGTTTCGTCGATCTTCAGCTGGCCCTGATCGAAGATGTTCAGCTTCTGCCGAATCTCGTGGGGCTGGGCGTAAGCCTGCGGATCAACTGCCGGTGTGGAAATCGACGCCCCCGGCTGATTGGCCGGTGCGGTAGCGCCAGGTGCCGGCAGTGGCGCAGCGGCGCCTGGGGCATCCGGCGTTTGCGGTGCTTCACCAGAATTCTGCGCGCCTTCAATACGCTGCTGCGCTTTCTTGGTCATCACCACAATGTCGATGCGACGGTTGATCGGATTTTGCGGGTGCTCCTTGTCATACAGTGCCGAAGACGCATAACCCACTACGCGCGCCACCTGCTGATCCGGATAACCTCCCGCGAGCAGCGCACGGCGAGCAGCGTTCGCTCGACCGGACGACAGCTCCCAGTTGCCGAAGCCATTGTTGCCGACAAAAGGCGTCGCGTCGGTGTGACCACTGATGCTGACTTTGTTCGGCACCGCTTTGATGGTGTCGGCCATGGCCAACAAAATGTCTTCGAAATACGGTTTGAGCTTCGCACTGCCGATGTCAAACATCGGGCGGTTTTCGGCATCCGTGATCTGGATGCGCAAGCCGTCCTGGGTGATCTCGAACAGGATCTGGTCCTTGAACTTCGCCAGTTGCGGATTTTCGTTGATCTTGGTCTGCAGCTCTTGCATCAGCATCTCCAGACGGTCCTGCTCGACCTGCTCGGCGGCGGCGTCCTGCTGGTCCGCATCGACCGGCACGCGATCCGGGGCCGGAGTGGATTGCACCTCCGGGTTGAGCGTCTGGTTAGGGGACATTTCGGGCGAACCGCCCAGGTCAATCACGTAAGGCGAGCCGCTGTCGGAAAACCCGACCGGGTCCTTGAAGTAACCGGCGATGGCGAGCAGTTGTTCGGGCGTGGCCGAAGACATCAGCCACAGCACCAGGAAGAACGCCATCATCGCCGTCGCGAAGTCGGCAAATGCGATTTTCCAGGCGCCGCCGTGATGCCCTCCGCCGTAGCGCTTGACGCGCTTTATGATGATCGGCTGATTATTTTCCATGGATCAACGACCGCGAACAGCTTGTTCCAGCTCGCTGAAGCTGGGGCGATGGGCCGGATACAGAACCTTGCGACCGAACTCCACGGCCAGCGAAGGCGGTACGCCGGACGCTGACGCTACGAGCGACGCCTTGATCGATTCATAGACGTTCATTTCTTCCTTGGCATCGTGGGCCAGGGAAGTGGCCAACGGGCCGAAGAAACCGTACGCCGCGAGAATACCGAAGAACGTACCGACCAGGGCCGCACCGACGTGCATGCCGATCGCCGCTTTGTCGCCGGAACCCAGGGAGGCCATGGTCACCACGATACCCAGTACCGCAGCAACGATACCGAAGCCTGGCATGGCATCGGCAACACCGGTCACTGCGTGGGAAGGATGCTCGAGCTCTTCTTTCATGCTCAGCAGTTCCATGTCGAACAAGCCTTCCAGCTCGTGGGGCGCCATGTTGCCGGAGGACATGATGCGCAGGTAATCGCAGATGAAGGCGATCATGCGGGTGTCTTTGAGCACGCCAGGGTATTTGGCGAAAATCGGGCTGTTCTCAGGCTCTTCGATGTCGCCTTCGATGGCCATCATGCCTTCGCGACGACTCTTGTTGAGGATCTCGTAGACCAGGCCCAGCACTTCGAGGTAATAGCCGTGGGTGAACCGGGTGCTGAACATCTTCAAGGACTTCTTGATGACCAGCATGGTCATATAGCCCGGGTTGGCTTGCAGGAATGCACCCAGCGCCGCACCGCCGATGATCATGACCTCGAAAGGCTGGATCAACGCAGCGATCTGACCGTGGGACAGTACGTATCCGCCGAGAACGCTCGCGAAAACGACGATGATGCCGATAATTTTTGCCATAGGTAGAAAATACTTACTGAGTCGGGTTCATGGTCATTGTGCGAGAAGCGCTTGAAACTCTTGTCCTGCTTATCGGCATGAATGCGCCAGACTATAGTCAGATCACAGGAAAATGCTGACCGAGGTGTCGCGCCGGACGTTGCGCCACCAAGGCCAGCATGAAGCCAGTATCTAACATCGATCTAACCTCCCAGCCGTACGGGTGTTGTGAATGCAATCAGATAAAGCTTCTTCGCTACCTGTCCCGCGCACCCTGGATCACTGGATCAAACAGCTCGACGGCATCGCCTTGCCCGTGCCTGCGGTGGCGTATCAGCGCGTACAGGCGGCATTGACCGACAGTCGACGCTCGCTGCGCGATATTGCCGATCTCATGCAGGACAGCCCTGCGCTGGTGCTCAACGTTTTGCGCGAAGCCAACCTGAACAGCCCCGCCACAGCCCAGCCTGCGGAGAGTCTTGAAGTCGCCATCAACCGATTGGGGCTGGCGCGCACCGAAGCGCTGTTGGCGCGCCTGCCCAGTGTCGATGCACGGGATATCCCGGTGGCGTTGCGTCAGATCCAGATGATCAGTCAGCACGCCATGCAACAGGCTTACGGCCTGTTCGCCAATCAACTGGCCCGGCTGTGGCAGGACATCCATTTGGGCAGCCTGTTGTTCCTCTCGCCGCTGTGGCCGATGGCACTGGCGCATCCCAAACTGCTGGAAGAGTGGGAATTGCGGGTTATCCACAAGGGCGAGTGCGCGAAGACTGTGGAAAACGCGCTGTTTGGCGTGCGGCTGGTGCATTTGTGTCAGGCGCTGGCGCGGCACTGGCGCCTGCCGATCTGGGTGACCCAGGGCTACGATCTGCTGACCTCCCAGCAACGCAATCTGGTGAGAGTGCTGCGTATCGCCCACAGCAACAGCGACCCGCTCAAACAGCAACAGCAACTCGACGCTGACCTGCCGCTGCGACGCTGGCTCAATCAGCCCGCCAATACGATTCTGCTGGCCAACGGTCTCGCGCTGTCGGCGCACCAGGCCTGGGACACACCGCACAACCTGCGCTGGCAGCTGCTGACCAGCCTGTATCTGCAACAGTCACTGGATGATCTGCAACAGCAGGTTCACCAGAACGCAGCGGCCAGCGCGCGTCAGCATGGCGGCCCGGACGTCTGGCACCCGGCGCAGGCTTTGCTCTGGCCGTGGAATGCACGACGAGTGCACAACGGCTTGCTACCCGCCCCACCACCCTCGCCCGACGCCTTGCAGCTGTGGCGCAAGCACTGCGCGGATCTGCTGAAAGAGCCCGGCATTTTCATCAACGCGATACACCTGACCACCTGCGCCCGGGATGCCCTGGTGGCAGCGGGGATGCAGCGGGTGGTTTTGCTGATGACCGATCGCAAGACCGACAGCCTGCGCGTGCATCAGATCGCGGGAGTGGACAAGTCGGCCGCTGCGTTGCTGGTCCCTTACAAAGACAGCACCGTGCTGCAACGCCTGCTCGCCCAACCCACACAATTGCGCCTGACGCCGGCCAACAACGCTCAGTTTTCGGCGCTGCTGCCAGCGCAACTGCGCAATCTGTTCAGCGGGGAACACCTGCTGATTCGCTCACTGGCCAGTAATGGCCGTGTGGTGATGATGGTGGTGGCCGACCAGGGCGGCGTGCCGTTTCCCGAAGTCTCTGTACAGGCTTTCGGAAGAACCGGTCAGTGCATCGAGAAAGCCCTCACCACCTTTAGCCATCGCAATGGCTGACGGCTGAGCTACAATTCGCAACCTTTTCGCGATCCGGAGACGCTAGATGTCTGCCTTTTCAAGCTTGCCGCTGGTCATCGAGCCCGCAGACCTGCAAGCACGCCTCAGCGCGCCAGAGCTTATTCTGGTCGACCTGACCAGCCCGGCCCGCTACGAGGCCGGGCACATCCCGGGTGCCCGATTCGTCGATCCGAAACGCACGCAACTGGGCCTGCCACCTGCGCCGGGGCTGCTGCCCTCGCACGCACATCTGGAAGCGCTGTTCGGCGAACTGGGCCACAACCCTGACGCGGTGTACGTGGTTTATGACGACGAAGGCGGTGGCTGGGCCGGTCGGTTCATCTGGCTGCTCGACGTCATCGGACACAAAAAGTATCACTATATCGACGGTGGCCTGCTCGCCTGGCAAGCCGAAGGCCTGCCACTGTCGACAGAGGTGCCAAAAGCAGTCGGCGGTCCGGTTTCGCTGACCTTGCACGACGAGCCCACGGCCACCCGCGAATACCTGCAAAGCCGCCTCGGCGCCGCTGACCTGGCGATTTGGGACGCTCGCGCACCAACTGAATATTCCGGCGAAAAAGTCGTCGCCGCCAAGGGAGGCCACATTCCCGGCGCCGTGAATTTCGAGTGGACCGCCGGCATGGACCAGGCACGCCACCTGCGCATCCGCAAGGACATGCCGCAGATCCTCAAAGACCTGGGCATCACCCCGGAGAAAGAAATCATTACTCACTGCCAGACCCATCACCGCTCGGGCTTCACCTATCTGGTGGCCAAGGCGCTGGGCTACCCGAGGGTCAAGGGCTACGCCGGCTCCTGGGGCGAGTGGGGCAACCATCCTGACACTCCGGTCGAGAAATAAAACCGGCGCCCGACATGGCGCAGCTCCGTATTCCCCTTTTCGAACGTTTTAGGAATCTTGATGAAACAGCGTCTGTTTATCCTTTTCCAGTATCTGCTTCCCCATCATCTGCTGTCGCAACTGGCCGGCTGCGTGGCCGAATGCCGCGTGCGCTGGTTCAAGAACGCTTTCACGCAGTGGTTTGCGCGCCGCTATCAGGTCGACATGTCCCAGGCTCAGGTCGAGGACATCACCGGTTATCAGCACTTCAATGATTTCTTCACCCGCGCTCTAAAGCCTGGCGCGCGCCCATTGGACCCAACGCCGGGCGCGATCCTTTCCCCTGCCGACGGTGCGGTCAGCCAACTGGGCCCCATCGAACACGGCCGGATTTTTCAGGCCAAAGGCCACAGCTACAGCGTACTGGAACTGCTGGGCGGCGACGCGCGCCTGTCCGCGCCGTTCATGGGTGGCGAATTCGCAACCGTTTATCTGTCACCGAAGGATTATCACCGCGTTCACATGCCGCTCGCCGGCACCCTGCGCGAGATGGTCTACGTGCCAGGCCGGCTGTTCTCGGTAAACCAGACCACCGCGGAAAACGTGCCGGAGCTGTTCGCCCGTAACGAGCGCGTGGTGTGCCTGTTCGACACCGAACGCGGTCCGATGGCCGTCGTGCTGGTCGGCGCCATGATCGTTGCCTCGATTGAAACCGTGTGGGCAGGTCTGGTCACGCCGCCCAAGCGCGAGCTCAAGACTTTCCGCTACGACGAAGCAGCGCGCGCGCCTATTCATCTGGAAAAGGGGGCTGAGCTGGGTCGCTTCAAACTGGGCTCCACGGCCATCGTGCTGTTCGGCCCGAATCAGGTGAAGTGGTCCGAGCTGCTGGCGGCCGGTTCGCCCGTTCAGATGGGTCAGGGCCTCGCGCTGCCGATGCAGGCCTGATTCTTGCCTTAACTAATACCTATGGGGCGTGATGCTGTTTTTCTGGCGCGAACTGCTTTGAGCCGTCGCGCAGCATGACGCTTCATCAGGGATTGCGGGGCTGGGTGCAGGACAATGTGCCCAAGCTGCGACGGTTGCAGGATGCTGCTAGAGTCCAGTGGTCAGCGCTGTAGGAAACTTCGCTTTCTGTGGACGTAAATGTGCTCTTTTCGCTCGGCGAGGGTGATGGCCCCGGAGCTCGACGCCGCCGTTCAGGCCTGTAGTTGTTGGAGTTTGCCTGTCACATGAGTAATTTAAGCCTCCCACTGTTGTTGCGCGCACCTGTGCCGACGCAGTCGAGCCTGTCGTTCTGTGACGCGACGCCCAAAGACATGAAGCGCTGGATCGCCACGCTGCCCAAGGCCAATCTCGGTGAAATGGCCCGTCAGCTCTATCAAGGGCTTGGCGAGCTGAACCAGTTGCTTACCCCCAGCGACAACCGCATGCAGCTCCTCGAACTGCTTCGCCCGGAAGTCTTTTTCGTGTGCAAGCACCTGGAGCGTCACTTCCTGAACCAGTCGGTCGTTCTCGAAGAGCGTCCGCGCAAGGTCGCCAACCTGTGCCAGGCCCTGCAGAACCACCTTGCCATTGGCTACAAACAGATCATCGCGCGGGTCGCGGTCAAGCTCGGCAAAGACCGTATCGGCCTGCTGACCACCGCTCTTCAGCGCGCGCTCAGCTGCCTGAACGGGCCGCTGATCCGCGCCAATCAACTTTACTGCCCGGTGCAGGACGGCCTGTGGCTGGAGCTGCACCAGATCTATCAGATCGCCCGCCAGCATCAATTGCAGAACGTACCTGTTGCCGACAGTCTCGCCCACAACACTCAGGCGATGAGCGTTGAACAAACGTATATCGTTGCGCTGCTGATGGGCTGTTCGCGCTGCAATCAAATGCGCCAGCACAATATCGGCAAACTGGCCGAGGCGCTGGATGCGTGGAGCGCGATGGTCACGTTGCAGCAGCCGCTGGACAGCGACAGCCTGTACGCGGTGTCGCCAGGTACGGACACGGCGCCGCGCTATGCCGCACTGTATGACGACGATCAGCGGCCGAACCTGCTTGGCATCAACCCCCGCCCTCTGTCGGCGGCACTGGAACGCTATACCGAAACGCCCGTTGAAGAACGTTCGAAGTCCGCCCTGAAAGTGCCGCCGGGGTTATCCATCGATGTCCTCCAACACCTTGCCGCCGCTTGGGGTGATGTGTCGGAGCGTGCGTTTCAACGCACGCCGGGGCAAGGAACGCTGACCGTCTGCGTGGGCATGAGCGCGCTGCATTATTACGTCGGCGGCCAGCAGTCCTTCAGCGATCTACTGCAGATGTCGACCCTGTCCAGAGTGGCCGAATACTCGCTGCAGCCCTTGAAGCCGGTGAAGCTTGATCCGTGGGCGGAGACGGCGGACGCGCAACGTAACGGCACATCGAACAGCATGCTGCCGTTCGAGGAAATCGAGTACAAGCGCGACGATGCCGAAGCCAGCGCGGCGTCCGACGGGCAAAAGAGCTTTCCGACGTACGCCCTGCATATCGTCAATCACAGCCCGGGGGGCTACTGCCTGGCCTGGCCCAAAGAAGTACCGGACCAGTTGCAGGCCGGTGAGATGATCGGCATTCAGGACCATGGCCACGGCTGGAGCATTGCGGTAGTGCGCTGGGTGCGGCAAGTGCGCGGCGGTGGGATGCAGATGGGCGTTGAACTGATTGCGCCCTTCGCCCAGGCCTGCGGCATGCAGCTGACACGCGCCGAACAGAGCAGTCAGTTCCTCCGCGCCCTGCTGCTGCCGGAGGTTCGCGCCATCGACGTCCCCGCGACGGTCATTGCCCCGCGCCTGCCGTTCGAGGACGGCTCCAAGGTGCTGATCAACACCAGTGGCGAACAGCGAAGCGCGAGCTTGAGCAACCGTCGGGCGACGACGGGCAGCTACAACCAGTTTGAATATCAGATTATTGAAGGCCCGAAAAAGGCGGCGCAGCCAGATGCCGGCGGCCCGGAGCAGGAATTCGATTCGCTGTGGACGGTGCTCTGAGCCATCGAGGCATCCGTTGCAGATGCCTCAATGCCCACGCTAGTTAAGCGCTGCGCCCTTCCCGATCGCGGAATCCCAGCAAATACAGCACGCCGTCCAGACCCAGCGTCGAGATGGCCTGTTTCGCCGACTGCCTGACCAGCGGCTTGGCGCGGAACGCCACACCCAGGCCGGCGATCGCGAGCATCGGCAGGTCATTGGCGCCATCGCCCACTGCGATGGTCTGCTCCAGACTCAACCCTTCCTTGCTGGCGAGTTCGCGCAGCAGATCGGCCTTGCGCTGGGCGTCGACGATCGGCTCGATCGCGTTGCCGGTGCACTTGCCGTCCACCACTTCCAGCTCATTGGCGAAGATGTAGTCAATACCCAGTTTGGCCTGCAGCTGGCGAGCGAAGTAGGTGAAGCCCCCCGACAGGATCGCGGTCTTGTAACCCAGCCGCTTGAGTTCGGCGAACAGGGTTTCAGCGCCTTCCGTCAAACGCAACGAAGCGCCGATCTCATCCAGCACCTTCACATCCAGGCCTTTAAGCAGCGCCAGTCGCTCTTTGAAACTGGCGCGGAAGTCCAGTTCGCCCCGCATGGCGCGCTCGGTGATCTCCGACACGCGCTCACCGACGCCGTGGGCCTTGGCCAGTTCGTCGATAACCTCGGCTTCGATCAGCGTCGAATCCATGTCGAACACCGCCAGACGACGGTTGCGGCGGAACAGTGAATCCTGCTGAAACGCGATATCGACGTTCAGCTCCTGGGCAACGTGGAGGAACTCGGCCTGCATCTGCTGAGGATCGACCGGCTCGCCGCGCACGGAAAACTCGATGCAGCCCTTGCTCTTCTCGGTGGGCATGTCCAGCGGCATGCGTCCGGAAAGGCGATCGATGCGGTCGATGTTCAAGCCATATTTGGCAGTGATCGCGCTGACCGTTTGCAGCTGCTCGGCGGTGACCTTGCGCGTCAGCAGCGTCACGATGTGCCGCGCCTTGCCCTGACCGTCTACCCAATGCTGATAATCAGCTTCGGACACGTGGGTAAAGCGCACTTGCTGGCCCAATTGGTCGACTGTCGCTTGCACGTTCCGGCGCACTGCCGCGCCTGCCTCGGTGTCGGGGATCTCGACCAGAAGGCCGAACGACAGCGCGTCGTGAATCACCGCCTGACCGATGTCGAGAATGTTCACGCCGCCTTGGGCCAGCACACCGGTGATGGCCGCAGTGAGACCCGGACGGTCTACACCGGTGATGTTTATCAGGACGATTTCGCGCAAGGCGCACCCCCGCAGTTGAAAAAAACCGCATTCTACGCACTTTCAGTGACCGCCGGGCACAGCCAGCGCTTTGCCGCCACAGGGTCGCTCGCTATACTGCGCCCCAACTTCACCAAGAGAGCCGTGCTCAGTGAACCGGCCCACGCCAGTAAAAACCGATAATTTCTTCTTGCTGATCTTCCGGGCATTGCGTCATCGACGTGTACCGATTGCTTTGCGCATCGCCAGCCACAACGTGATCCTCGTCGCGCTGGCTCTGGTGATCTACGCCTGCGTCATGGGTTTGCAATTCAAGCAAGCCATGCATGAACAGGCTGACGCACTGGGGCAAGCCCTGACCACGCAGACCGCCACGTCCGCCACCGAGCTATTGGTGTCCAACGACATCCTCAGCCTCAACGTGCTGCTGGGCAATCTGGTGAAAAACCCGCTGGTGGCCCACGCCGCTATCTATAGCCCCGACAACCGCATTCTGGCCGAAGCCGGTCAGCGTCCGAAAAACGGCTTGCTGGGCGAGGCTGAAGGTCTGTACGAGATCAAGATCACGTTTCAGGATGTAGTCGCCGGCACGTTGCGGATCAGCCTGGACATGGCCCAGTTCCAGCAGCCGCTGACCATCAGCCTGCAGAGCATGGCGATTCTGGCCGGTATCCTGCTGGCACTGGCGCTAGCCTTGAGCCTTCGCCTGGGGCGCCATATTTCCACGCCGATGCTGCAACTGCGCATGTGGCTGCGCTACATCGATCCGTACACGCCGGCCACTGATCGTCAGGACGAGATCGGCGATCTGGCGCGTCAGCTGAAGACTTCCTACGCGCCGCCAGAGCCGGAACCGGCTCCCATTCCCGAGCCTGCCCAGGTCGAGGACGAGGACGACGCTTCGCCGGAGTTCGACAGCAGCGATCTGAGCGACCCTGACTTCGACGACGCGCCCAAGCCGCGTGCGACGGTGATTCCGGCACGACGCATCGCTGCCGAGGAAGATGAAGAAGACGAGGAGGATCCGTTTGCGGACCTTCGCGATCATTCTGCCGCCGCGCCAAAAGCCGTCCCGCGTCCGATCCTTCCTGTCGTGCCATCGCAACCGCAATACAGCGCCGTGCTGGCGGTACAGCTGGGTTCGCAGGAGCAACTGCGTCGGCTGCCGCGCACGCGCCTGACCGAGTTGCTCGAGCGCTACCGTGACTGCATCGATCAGGCTGCTTCGCTCTACGACAGCGAGCTGCACACCCTGAACGACGGCAGCTCACTCATGGTGTTCAGTACCCAGGACAGCGGCGATGACTACCTGACCAACGCGATCTGCTGCGGCGAGTTGCTGCGTGCATTGAGCCATGCGTTGCAGATCGAAGTCGCCGACAGCGGTATCACCCTGCAGCTGCAGCTGGGCCTGACACTGGGCGAAGGCTTGCATGGCATGAACCAGATCGATCTGCTGCTGACCGAAACTGCTCAGGACGCTCTGGCCCTTTCCCAACACAGCCGCAACCTCCTGCTGGTTGAGCGCAAGATCAGCGAAGATACGACCATCCGCCAGCGCGCGCGCATTCGCCCGATAGCGAGCCCTGAAGGTGCCAGTTGCGTGGAGCGTCTGATGGAGCCGTACCCGTCGATGCTGGAGCGCCAGTTGGCGCGCATGCACGAGGCGCGCAAGGTCTAAGCGCCACCCACAAAAAAGCCCGCATCGCTGCGGGCTTTTTTGTGGGCGCTGATGCTAGAAGCGGAACACTTCCAGATCGGTGCGAATCGGTGATGCCATAGGGATCTTTGGCTTGTCCTGATCCGTGCGGGTTTTCGCCGGCGCTACGGCCTTCTTGGGCGCGTCTGCCACGTACGGCTGGCTGGCGATGGGTTTGACCGCGACGCTCAGCTTGTCCGCCAGACGCTGCAACAGAATCCCTTGAGCCTTGACCTGCGCAGCTGAAGAGCCTGCGTGCGGTTCTTCCAGGTGAATCAGCTTGCTGTCGCGTACAGTGCCGCGACGGTCGAGCAAGCGCCATTGGGCATCGAGCACCGCAGGCTGCTTCTCGCCTGAATCCAGGCGGGTGATGGACAGGACCACCTGGACATCCGGCGTGAAGCTCGCCGCGGCAGGCGCCATGACCACGCGTTGACTGTCGAGCTTCCAGGCCAGTTGGCGCAGAAGCAGTTGATCGATATCGGCAGACAGGCTGCCGGCCCAGCGACCGTCAGTGGATGCCTTGAGGCTGCCGTCCGGCTGACGCTGCAATAATGTTTCACGTTGCAGGTAGTCAGCAATCGCCACAGGGCCCAGCAGAACTGCGACCCCGCCGGTGTGCTTCGGTTGCCCAGGATCGCCGCTGTCCAGCTGATAGAGCGAGGTGGGCTGATGAACGCTGCAACCGGCCAAACCCAGAACGCCGGTCAACAACAGAACACAGGGAACACGTAGAAAATTCATCATCCCGTCCAAGTGAACGCCGTGTAATGCGTCCACGCTGTTAAATACTTTGAAAACATGAAGGCATTCCGCCATGGCGGCGCCAGAGGACGTCATATCATCCGTGAATATGCGCATTGACTCCAGCGATTCTGCGTCGCTCTCGTGACGAAACGAAGAGCGACTGCCGAACCCACCGCTTTAGCCAGCGGTTTCCACCAATAGTGCATCGACGCGCTGGAATCCACGCGGCAGTTTGTTGCCCCGTCTTCCGCGTTCACCTTTGTAGTGTTCCAGATCGTCGGGCTTGAGCGAAAGATTGCGCTTGCCCGCCTGCAGCACCAGCGTGGCGCCATCAGGGACGACGGCCAGATCGGTCACGTACTCTTCCCGGCTGGCAACGCGCTCGCCCGGGATGCCAATGATCTTGTTGCCTTTGCCCTTGCCCAGCTGCGGCAGATCGCTGATTTTAAACACCAGCAAACGGCCTTCGGTGGTGACGGCGGCGAGCCAGTTGTGCTCACGATCCGGTACCGGGCGCGGCAGGATCACCTTGGCCCCGGCCGGCAAGCTCAGCAGCGCCTTGCCCGCCTTGTTCTTGGCCTGCAGGTCTTCACCCTTGACCACGAAACCGTAGCCGGCGTCGGAGGCGACCACGTACAGCGAATCGTCTTCCGGCATCAGCACACATTCGAAAGTCGCACCGGGCGGCGGCGTCAGACGACCGGTCAGCGGTTCGCCTTGGCCACGGGCCGATGGCAAGGTGTGCGACGGCACCGAATAACTGCGACCGGTGGAGTCGATAAACACCGCAAACTGGTTGGAACGACCCGGCGCCAGGGCCTTGAAGCCATCCCCGGCCTTATAAGAGAGCCCGGTGGCGTCGATTTCATGACCTTTGGCGGAGCGAACCCAGCCTTTTTCCGACAGGACGACCGTCACTTTCTCGTTCGGCAGCAGATCGTGTTCGGTCAGGGCTTTGGCTTCGGTACGCTCGACGATAGGCGAACGACGGTCGTCGCCATACGTTTCGGCATCCTTGATCAGCTCGGTACGTACCAGTTTCTTCAGCTTGGCCTCGCTGCTCAACAGGGCTTGCAGCTTGGCTTGTTCCTTGAGCAATTCATCCTGTTCGGCACGCAACTTCATTTCTTCCAGTCGCGCCAACTGACGCAAACGGGTGTCGAGAATGTAGTCAGCCTGGATTTCGCTCAGGGCGAAACGCGCGATCAGCGCGGCTTTCGGGTGCTCCTCGGTGCGGATGATGTGAATCACTTCATCCAGGTTGAGGTAAGCGATCAACAAACCATCCAACAGGTGCAAGCGACGCTCGACCTTGTCGAGGCGGAATTGCAGGCGACGACGCACGGTCTGTACCCGGAACTCCAACCACTCGACCAGCAATGCGCGCAGGTTTTTCAGCTGCGGCTTGCCGTCCAGGCCAATGATGTTGATGTTGACCCTGTAGCTCGACTCCAGCTCAGTGCTGGCGAATAGATGCTGCATCAGCGCATCGTGGTCGAAATTCTTGCGGGCGCCCGGGATGATCACGATCCGGCACGGGTTCTCGTGGTCGGATTCGTCACGCAGGTCAGCGATCTGAGGAGCCTTGGACGGCTTGGCCTGCATCATCGCCGCGATCTGCTCCAGCACCTTGGCACCGGACACCTGATGCGGCAGCGCGGTGACGATGATGTCGCCGTCTTCGATGTGGTACACGGCGCGCATACGCACCGAGCCTTTGCCGGTTTCGTACATTTTCAGCAGGTCGGCGCGGGGCGTGATGATTTCCGCTTCGGTTGGATAGTCCGGGCCCTGGATGTGCTCACAGAGCTGTTCGACCGTTGCTTTGGGCTCATCGAGCAAACGCACACAGGCTGTCGCGACTTCGCGCAGGTTGTGCGGCGGTACGTCGGTGGCCATGCCCACGGCGATGCCGGTGGTACCGTTGAGCAGGATATTCGGCAGGCGCGCCGGCAAAACTGCGGGCTCGTCCAGGGTGCCGTCGAAGTTCGGCACCCAGTCCGCGGTGCCCTGCCCCAGTTCGGAAAGCAGCACTTCGGAGTAACGCGACAGGCGCGCTTCGGTGTAGCGCATGGCGGCGAATGACTTGGGATCGTCCGGTGCACCCCAGTTGCCCTGGCCGTCGACCAGTGTGTAGCGATAGCTGAAGGGTTGCGCCATCAGCACCATGGCTTCGTAGCAGGCCGAGTCGCCGTGGGGGTGAAACTTGCCGAGCACGTCACCGACGGTACGCGCCGATTTCTTGTGCTTGGCGTCGGCGTCCAGGCCCAGCTCGCTCATCGCGTAGACGATGCGGCGCTGCACAGGCTTCAGGCCGTCGCCGATGTGCGGCAACGCCCGGTCCATGATCACGTACATGGAATAGTTGAGATAGGCCTGTTCGGTGAAGTCAGCCAGCGATCGGCGTTCTACGCCATCCAGGCTGAGGTCAAGGGAGTCGCTCATGCGGGCCTCATCATTTTGTCGTCTGGCGCAGCAGCAATGTGCCGCCGCGCTGTGTGAATTCGAGTTGTTTCACGGCGCTCATGCCCAGCAGCACCTGTTCACCATCCAGACCGGGCACCACCAGGGCGCGCACGTTGTTCAGGACGATGTCGCCAATCTGCAACCGTTGCAGCGTGGTCCGGAACGCGTCGGTGCGTCCGTTGGCCGTGCTCACCTGAACGCGCTCGCCACGCTCAAGGCGTAGGGCCTGCGCAACGCTCTCCGGCACGGCGACATTGGTCGCGCCGGTGTCGAGCATGAACTGTACGGGACGGGTATTTATCTGCCCGGTCATGACGAAATGCCCGTCACGATTGCTCGCCAGTGTCACCTCGACATAGCCGTCTCGATGTTCGGAGGCGACGATGGTATTCGGATTTTCCTGACGTTGCTCCCACTCGCCAAAAAACCGCGTCGCCAGAAACAGCGCCGCCGCCCAGGCGATGATCATCATCAGCCGCCCGGCGCGTCTGCCGGGAGGTGCCTGGGTCAAGGCTTGCCGCTCCAGCCACCCTCGGGCGCGGCAAAGCGCCAGACGACGGGACGTTTTTCGCCATCGGCGCGGACACCGAAATTGTTGTCCGTGCCGACCCAAGCGCCTTTTTCGTCGATGATCAGGGCCTCGGTCAGGCCGTATTTCTGGTCATACAGCCGGTTCGGCTGAAGCGCCTCTTTGGCGAACGACCAGCAGGTTTCCAGCTGACCTGTCGCCAGCGTCCGGCGGCAGATTCGGTACGCCGCGCGCTCAAGGGTGAACAGCTTGCCCTTGTACAGGGAGATGTCGGAAAAGTCCTTGGAGACCGGCTTGCCACCCAGCTCGGGCGGCAAAATATCATTGCCTGACTCGACTCGCAGAATGCAGCTGGCGTCACAGGCCCAGCCATCCTTGCCGAGCTTTGCCGTCAGCAGGCCGCGCTTGTCGCGCTCGGCGGCGAGCCAGAGTTGATCGCCTGCCGGATTGACCGCGATGCCTTCGAAGATGGCGTTGAAATGCTGCAGCATCCCGGCCGACTGCGCTTCCTCGACGATCTTCTTAGGCAGCTCCAGCCAGACCGCCGCACCGTCAACCGGCACTTTGAGTACGGCAGCATAGGCTTCGCTGACGAGGTAACGGTTGCCCGCCGCGTCGCAGCTCACGCCTTCGAAGTCCAGGTCACCGCCACGAATCAGCGCCGAGGCCTTGGCCATACCGCGCAGGGTCGCAGAAAGACCGCTGTCCGGAATCGGCGGGATGTCCAGCGTCTGGGCCTTGGCTTTCCAGACCGTTGCCGAGGTATCGAGGCTATAAAGCAGGGTGTCGTCCCGATCCGAAACGGTCCACAGCACGCCGTTGCAGGACGCGAGCCCGGACAGGTTGCCGCCGATCATGTCGTCGACCGGATGCTCCGACAGCAGCTTGAGCTCGGGCAACGGCGCGGCGAAAACGGGCGCGGCGATCAATAACAGCGCTGCAAACCAGCCCCGCATCAGACCAGCACCTCGGCCAGATTGCCTTTGGATTCGAGCCAGCTCTTGCGGTCGCCTGCGCGCTTCTTGGCCAGCAGCATGTCCATCATTTCCGACGTGGCTGCGAAGTCATCCAGGGTCAACTGCACCAGTCGGCGGGTGTTCGGGTCCATGGTGGTTTCGCGCAACTGCGGCGGGTTCATCTCACCCAGACCTTTAAATCGGGTGACCTGCGGCTTACCGCGCTTCTTCTCGGCCACGAGCCGGTCGAGAATGCCGTCGCGTTCGGCTTCGTCCAGGGCGTAATAAATGTCCTTGCCCAGGTCGATGCGGTACAGCGGCGGCATGGCGACATAGACGTGACCCGCATCCACCAGCGGGCGGAAATGCTGGACGAACAACGCGCACAGCAAGGTGGCAATGTGCAGACCGTCGGAGTCGGCGTCGGCGAGGATGCAGATTTTGCCGTAACGCAGCTGGCTCATGTCCGCAGCGCCCGGATCAACCCCGATCGCCACCGCAATGTTGTGCACCTCCTGGCTGGCGAGCACTTCGCCACCGTCGACTTCCCAGGTATTCAGGATCTTCCCGCGCAACGGCAGGATGGCTTGAAATTCCTTGTCCCGGGCCTGTTTGGCGGAGCCGCCCGCAGAGTCACCCTCGACCAGAAACAGCTCGGAGCGCATCGGGTCCTGACCCGCGCAATCCGCCAGCTTACCCGGCAGCGCCGGGCCTGACGTGATGCGTTTGCGCTCGACCTTTTTACTCGCCTTGAGACGACGACCGGCGTTGCTGATCGCCAGCTCGGCCAGTTGCATGCCCATCTCCGGGTGCGCATTGAGCCACAGACTGAAAGCATCCTTGACCACACCGGAGACGAACGCTGCTGCCTCACGGGACGACAGCCGCTCTTTGGTCTGGCCGGAGAATTGTGGCTCCTGCATCTTCATCGACAGCACGAAAGCGATGCGCTCCCAGACGTCTTCAGGTGCCAGTTTCACGCCGCGGGGAAGCAGATTGCGGAATTCGCAGAAGTCACGCATCGCGTCCAGCAGGCCCTGACGGAGCCCATTGACGTGGGTGCCGCCCTGGGCGGTCGGAATCAGGTTGACGTAACTTTCCTGAACGCTGTCCCCGCCCTCGGGCAACCACAACAGTGCCCAGTCGACGGCTTCTTTGTTGCCTGCGAAAACGCCGCAGAACGGCTCGTCCGGCAGACGCAGAAAGTCAGACACTGAGTCCTGCAGGTACGAGCGCAGACCGTCCTCGTAATGCCACTCGACCTTCTCGCCGGTGCCTTTGTCCTCGAAACTGACCAAAAGGCCCGGGCACAGAACCGCCTTGGCCTTGAGCACGTGCTTGAGGCGGCTGACGGAGAATTTCGGGGTGTCGAAGTATTTGGGGTCCGGCGCGAAGTACACGCTGGTGCCGGTATTGCGCTTGCCGACGGTGCCAATCACGGCCAGTTCGCTGGCTTTGTAGCCATCGGCAAAGGTCATTTCGTATTCGTTGCCATCGCGCTTGACCCGCACCCGTACCTGGGTCGAGAGCGCGTTGACCACGGAGATCCCGACGCCGTGCAGGCCGCCGGAGAACTGGTAGTTCTTGTTGGAGAATTTGCCGCCGGCGTGAAGCTTGGTGAGGATCAACTCGACGCCCGACACGCCCTCTTCCGGATGAATGTCCACGGGCATGCCGCGACCGTCGTCCGACACTTCCAGCGAGTTGTCGGCGTGCAGAATGACCTGCACAGATCGGGCGTGGCCTGCCAGCGCTTCATCGACGCTGTTGTCGATGACTTCCTGCGCCAGGTGGTTGGGGCGTGAGGTGTCGGTGTACATGCCCGGCCGTTTGCGGACCGGGTCGAGGCCCGAGAGGACTTCGATGGCGTCTGCGTTATAAGAGCTAGCGCTGGGATTGGCCATGGGGTCTCGTCATCAAGTCGTTCATGAAATTTCGGAGTGCTACTGTTCTTACAAAAATGTTTTACAAGAATGTTCTACATATGTATTGCAGCAATGGCTCAGGTCAGAGCCCGGTCAGATCGACGCCCTGGAGCAATGCAGGTGCGAACCCGGCAAAGCTCAACAGCGCTGGCATCTTTGCAGCAAAACCCTGAAACCCGTGATCGCCGCCCGCTTCGATGCGCAATGCACAGGCCCGATAAAAGCTCTGGGCACGGCGGTAATCCAGCGTCTCGTCGCCCGTTTGCAGCCACACCTGAATCCGCTGCGGATCCTGTGGAGCGGGCACTTCCAGCTCGGCCAGCGCCGTCACGTGGTCGTGCGTCAGCTCCCAGCTCTCGCCGGTATAAAGGTTTTGTTGGGTGCCGAGAAAACCATCGAAGAGCTGGTGCGGATTGACCGCCGGGTTGATCAGCACAGCCTTGAGGCCGTGGCGCTCAGCCAGGTGAGTCGCATAGTAGCCGCCGAGCGAGCTGCCGACCAGCAGCGGCCGGCCGAGCTCCTCGATCGCGCCTTCCAACTGCGCCAGCGCCTTTCGCGGATGATGATGCAGTTCGGGCACGCGCAGATATTCGCTCAACCCCAGACGCGCCATCAGCGTCGTCAGCTGCGTGGCTTTCTGCGACCTGGCCGAGCTGTTCAGGCCGTGAATATAAAGAAGCGTCGATTGATCCTGGTTCACTCAGTTGCCTCCCAAACGGCAATCGATACACCCCGGACGGGCGGGCCTGTCGGCACTCATCCGGGCAAAGCCACGCAGTTTACAGGGTCAACTGCGCAAAGACTTGCCTGTTGATGAATCGCTGCACATTGAGGAAGTTTCCTTCAATAGCCCGCGCCGTTGATGTCGACGTCGAACAGGCCGGGATCGATGCGCGAAACACCGGTTTCGATCCGGCCTTCATCGTGCAGACGCAGCCAGCGATAGCCGGGCGCAATGTCATCGAGGCCGAAGTCCACGCTGTTCGGGGCGAACTGGATGCAGGTTGAGGGCGAAGCCATCAGGCGCACGCCGTTCAGGGATTGATCGAACGCTTGATGCACATGCCCCCAGAGCAGCGCGCGCACTTGGGGAAAACGCTCCAGCACGGCGAACAACGCTTCGGGATTGCGCAAACCAATGGGTTCCATCCACGCCGCTCCGATGGGCACCGGGTGATGATGCAGACACACCAGATGATGCCGCTCCGGCGCTTCGCTCAAGGCCTGGGCGAGCAACTGAAGCTGGCCGTCTTGCAGATAACCGGGGACAGATCCGGAAACGGCAGAATCAAGCATCGTGATCCGCCAGTTGCCGACGTCGACGACCGGCTCAAGAAAGTCGCTGTTTTGCGCGGCAATCGCCATCTCCCTCAACTCGTCGTGATTCCCCGGAATCCAGCGCGCGGGCGCATTCAGGCGATTGCTCGCGTCGCGAAACGCCTGATACGACTCAACCGTGCCGTCCTGAGACAAGTCGCCCGTGGCCAGCACCACATCAATCGCCGGCTGCTCGCCGAGCACAAGTTCGACCACCGCATCGAGACTGGCGCGCGTGGGCATGCCCAAGAGCGCGCCGTCCGCCTCGGCGAACAGATGACTGTCGGTCAGTTGAACGACCAACACGGATGAGGGATGAGAGGATGCGCTCGACAATGGCCATCTCCTTGGGCGGATGTGGCCGGATTATGGTGTGAGATTGGTGCGGCGGCAAACCTGGAAAGAGGGGCTGGTTCTCATCTGCGTGCAGAAAATCCAGCCGATAAGTCGCGCCGTCTCAGCGCACTGCCTCAAACTCATGCCCGCACGCCAGGCAATGGCTCAGCCATTCGCCCAGAAATACGTTGAGCTGGGCCTTTTCGTCGGGTTGGTGCATGTCGGCATTGGGATAGGGATAGATACCCTGGAAGCGGCGTGCATGTTCGGCGCCGATGACTTCGGCCATGCGCGCGTCGTGGTAGACCTGCACTTCCAGCACGGGCACCGGCAGCCACGGCAGGCTGTGTTCCTGACGGACTTGCAGCGTGGTGGTGTAAGGGCAATCGAGGATGACCTCGACCGCCAGCACGCCCAGCATCTGGTCGCCCTGGGTTACGGCGACACGGCGTGAGCGTTGTTGATTGCGCATATCGGGCAGCAAACGCATCAAGCGCGCGTAGTTCGCCTCGCAGGCGGCTTGCAGCCCGGCGAGGTCGACACGATAGCGCTCGCGCAGAAGATTCACGACCATAGCCCCCTTACTTCGGCGCGATTGAGCGCCAGCCATTGCATTGCAATAATAGTTGCGGCGTTGACGATGCGCCCGTCCTTGACGGCTTGCATCGCGTCGTCGAATGACCAGACCGACACCCGGATGTCTTCGGCCTCTTCGACCAGCCCGTGCAGCCCACCTGCCCCCTCGCTGTCGCACTTGCCCAGGTACAGATGCACGAATTCGTTGCTGCCGCCCGGCGATGGAAAGTATTTGGTGATCGGCCAAAGGGCGTTGAACGTCAGCCCAGCTTCCTCTTGTGCCTCGCGGTGAGCAACCTCCTCGGGCTCCTCTTTTTTATCGATCAGGCCGGCGACCATTTCAATCAGCCAGGGGTTTTCATGCTTGCCGATAACGCCGACGCGGAACTGCTCGATGAGCACAACTTCATCGCGCTTGGCGTCGTAGGGCAGCACGCACACTGCGTCGTGGCGAACGAACAGCTCACGCTTGATTTCCGGGCCCATGCCACCCGCGAACAATTCGTGGCGCAACTGAAGACGGTCGAGCTGGTAAAACCCTTTGAAGCAGGTCTCACGGTGTTTGATTTCGTAATTCGTCGGCGTCGATCTGTTGCTATCCGTCATAGATTTCTCACTGCTTGAGCACTGTGTCCGGGCCCATCCTAACGCGCTGTGGTGCGGGATGCAGCCCTTTGAATTCGCAAAACCGGTCACCGGGGTAGACGACCGCCGGGGAAAGCACTCTAATCCGCCCGATGGCGAACTGATTGCGCCACCCACAGTCGAAGGACGTTGCCGTTGCCTCCACGTGACGCCCCCTTATGCCGATGCCAAGGATCAACATGTCTTTTCTGAAGATCATTTCACTGGCCTGCGTGGCCCTGATTTTGGGCGCCTGCCAAAGCCTGTTCCAACCCAATCTGCGCAGTCCGCTGACCGTTCAGCGCGACGCCTCCGAGCTGATCAAGCCCGGCTGCACCACCGATGATTGCCCGCTGGTAAACATCGACACCGTGCATTTCCCCGATGCGCCGAAACTTGACGAGATCGTTCAGCGCACGCTGCTGCAACTGACCCGCAGCGACAGCGATGGTCCGGTGCCGCCAACGCTGAAGGCCTATCAGGAGCAATACCTGAGCCGCGCCCCGGCTCGCAACAGCAGCTACCTGCAGGCCAAAGTACGTGAGCAGCATGACGGAATCGTGGTCGTTGAGCTGTCCAGCTACGTTGATTCCGGCAGCGGCCAGGGTAATCCGGGTCGCGCGTTCATCAATTATTCCCGCCAGCAGCAGCGTGTTCTGACGCTGGCCGACATGCTGATCCCGGGGCAGGAAGCTGCATTCTGGGACAAGGCCCGCCTGGCTCATCAGGCCTGGCTGATCAGCAGCAAGCTGGACAAGGACACCGAGTTCCAGAACATGTGGCCTTTCAAGCAAACTTCCAACATTGCTCTGACGTACGGTGCGGTGATCCTCAAGTACCCGGTGACAACCATCGCCCCCTACGCCATGGGCCACATCGAGCTGAAGATCCCGTACCCGCAGCTGAACGGCATCGTCAAGCCTGAGCTGTTTCCTGGCCGGAGCTGATCGGTAGAACCTGGGCCGGCGCTCGAAAAGGCGCCGGCTTTATCTTGTAACGCCCCTTCTTGCAAACGCCTCATTTAAATAACTCTTATACTTCGCCACTTCCTACATACACTTTCCCACCCGCAAACTAATACTTTAAACAGATACATTTTCCGACCTCGCCGTTATTAAACCTCTTGTTTATTGACGCTATCCCGACGTAATCATTAAGTTCCGCACTGAACTTTTTGGAACTGTCAGGGAGACGGGATGCGCTTATGGAATATCCTGCCGTCATGGTTTGAGATTGAAGACCGGCTAAGAGATGAAATCAACAGTAGAGGCCAAGGTCACTTCAGAAGTTATCTGAATGAACACGCGCTTTCGGTCGAACTTGTATTGCGTCGTGTCGACAACATCAGAACTGCTTTTTACCGCGCCGAATTTGAAGCCAGCGCATTACTGCGACAGCGATTCGCAGACCTCGACATATCCGAAGTGCTGTTTGATCTGATGGGCGTCGTCGGCGACATGGCCATGATCATTGTCGGCAGCGTCCTGGCCGGCGCCGCGATGGGTGCGGGGGTGGGCGCTCTGGCAGGTGGCGTAGGCGCGGGGCCCGGCGCGATTGCTGGCATGGCGGCGGGGTTGCAAGCCAGCAGCTGGATTCTCGGGGTGCTTGGGCTGGCGTCGGTCGCGGAGTTTTTCGTAAAAGGCCTGCCTGCGCTGCTGGAACACTACGTGCGCGGTATCCAGGTCGCTTGGGACGGGACCCGAGGCAACGATGGGCTAAACCCGATTTCACAGGACGACCCGTGGGTTGTCGATCAAGCGGCACACCACATCGCCCGCGGGCACACGGAAGTGGTAATCCTGCTGCTCGGCGCGGTGGTTGAGTACCTGACCCGAGGCCGCGGCGACATCGCGCTACTGGCTGGCCAAATGCGCGCCAGCAGAAAAGGCGCGCGGCTGGCGCAGTGGATGGTCAAGCATGAAGAGGGTCTTAAGGCGCGGCCTGACTTACAGCCGCCTGGGGCTCGGGCAGGTGGCTCGACCACACCGGAGCCTAGGTCCGACAGCCATCGTGAAACCGATCGACCGGGCGGAAAGAAACCGCTGGGCATGCCGGAATACAAGGTGCCATGCTTTAACGCGAGCAACCTGCACCACAGCAAGATTCCCGAGTTCGACAGGCAACTGGTGGGACAGGAAAGAGGGCTGAATGATTTGACCGTGGATGAGTATTTGCGGGGGCGGGAGGCGTTCAAGGCTGGGGAGAAGGTTAGGGATCCGGGGGTGGCGAAGCAGGCACGGATGCAACTGAACGACAGGCTAGAAGACGATCTACTCAACGAGCTGCTGACGCAAGGAATGCCCTTTGACAAAGCCAGTAGTGAAGCCGAGAGGTTAGCCAACGACAAGATGCGCACGTTAGCCGCTCTTTACAATCCGGATTTGTTTGTAGGGGGAAAGGATGTCATCTCGGATTTTGGAGACCGGGGAGTGAACTCAAGCATCGGGTCTCAGTGGCGTTGGCGAGTAGATAGCTTGGACCAAGCAGTGATGAGAGTTAACGCAGCGGATCGATACACGATAAAAATCAACGCAAAGCTAGAGCGATGCAAATAAGAGGTCAAATGGAAGAATACTTTGCTTATTTTTTAAAAAGAATGGGGCCATCTATTCACAGAAGAGAGGTTCCCGTCTCTACGTGTGACAAGTACAAAGACAAACTTCCGCCCCTGTTGATTTCTCATTGGGAAAAATACGGCTGGAGTGGTTATGGGGACGGAATATTCTGGACAGTCAATCCTGCTGAATACGATGTTTTCATTTTGGATTGGCTAGCTGACTCCGGTATAAATCAGCATGATCAATTTCACGTTATCGCAAAAAGCGCCTTTGGCGATCTGTACTTATGGCAAGAAAAAACGGGCAGTCGTTTAACGATCTGCTCCGTATATGCACGTTACTCGCTTCGAAAAACCAGTTCGTCTCCTATCAATCCGGACATAAGCGTGCAGTCTTTCTTCGCCTCGAAAAAGCCAGAGAATAATGATTTAGAAGGGCTCTTCCACGGAGCGCTGAAAACATTAGGCCCGCTACAACCCGATGAAATGTATGGCTTCGTCCCTGCCCTCGCGCTCGGCGGGCCAGCCGATCTGAAGCATCTGCAAAAGGTCAAAACCATCGAGCACCTCACTTTCCTGTCCCAGCTCGCACCGCTGACAGACTGGGGATTCCCGGACCTCGACTCGCTCTGACTAACCTCAGGAAGCATTACTTGGTGAGACAGAAATCCGAGCAGGTGCGGACGAGTAACAAAAGAGAGATCGAATGGAAGAGTACTACGCATATTTCCTTGAAGAGATGGGCCCTGCGCTGGGCAGAAGAGAGGTGCCTTTATCTACACTGGACAAGTACGCTGAGAAACTTCCTCAGCAACTCCTGAATCAGTGGCGCGCGCACGGCTGGAGTGGCTACGCCGAAGGACTTTTCTGGACCGTTAATCCAGCGGAGTACCAGGAACTGGTTGCTGAATGGCTGGATGATTCGGGAATACCCGATTCCGGCTGCTATCACACGATCGCCAGAAGTGCTTTCGGCGATCTTTATCTTTGGCATGAGAAAGAGGGGAATTGGCTGAACTTAACGATCCCATACGCACGCTTCCATAGGACCAAGCCAAACGTTGGAAAATATGAATTTGATACAGTGATCGAGGTATTTTTTGCGGCACAGAGTCGAGAAGCCAATGATCTTGACGACCTTTTTCAGCAAGCGCTGAAAAAATTAGGGCCGCTACAACCCGATGAAATGTACGGTTTCGTCCCTGCTCTCGCACTCGGCGGCCCGGCCGATCTGAAGCATCTGCAGAAGGTCAAAACAATCGAGCACCTCACTTTTCTGTCCCAACTCGCACCGCTGACAGACTGGGGATTCCCGGACCTCGATTCGCTTTGAGTCGCCCGCCGGCATTGAGCCTGATTGTTTTGCTTCAGGCTCAGCCCGCTGAGTTAATGCCGTACATCGGCCTCGAATGCAGGTGCCTGTCCGCGGGCCAATACCCACTGCAACACACCCGCCACAACCAGCGCTGGCAGCGTCGCGCCGATGTCCGGATACAGGTTCGCCAGCAGATGGTAGGTGAAGATCCCGCCGATCCACGCCAGTAGCGTCATCCAGCGCAGGCCCGTCATCGCGACGCCGTGACGACGGCGGCGCAGGATGAAGTGATCCACCAGCACGACGCCGAACAGCGGCGCGAACACGGAAGCGATCATCAGCAGGAAGTTCTGGTACTGCGCCAGCGGCGCGAAGCAGGCGATCAGCGTGCAGATCACGCCAATGGCCAGCGAAAGGTGTTCGACTTTGGCCTTCAGCAGAAGGCCGCTCGACACGGCTGCACTGTGAATGTCAGCGAACGCGTTTTCCGATTCGTCCAGCAGGATGAGCAGCAGCGGAATACCCATCCCCGCGCCAGCCAGCGCCAGAAGCAGTGCGTTGGCCTCACCACTCGGGGCAAAGGCCAGCGTGTAGGCGACACCGAGGCTCATCAGCCAGAAATTGCCGATAAAGAAGCCCAGCGCCGTGCCGCCGAACACGCCGGCGGCACGCTTGCCAAACCGTGAGTAGTCAGCAATTAGCGGCAGCCACGACAGTGGCATGGCGATGGCAATGTCGAAGCCGACGGCAAATGGCATCGAACCATCTGCCGCTCGTGACCATAAGGCCGTCAAATCAGCCTTGCTGAACAAGTTAAACGTCAGCCAGGCGCACGCCGCCAAGAGCAGCCAGATGCCCCATTTGCGCAGGATTTGTCGGACGAAGGCCAAAGGGCCACTCACCGCCAGCAGGGTCGCGAGGGCACCGAAGACGATTGTCCAGAGCATGGGACTGGCCCAAAGGCTGCCTTCGGAGAAAGCGCCCGCACCCAGCAGGCTGGCGGCGTCGCGCATGACGATGATTTCGAACGAGCCCCAGCCCACCAGTTGCAGCAGATTGAGAATCGCCGGAACGCCCGCGCCTTTGCTGCCCAAGCTGAGCTTGAGCGCCGCCATCGACGATAGCCCGGTGTCGCTGCCAATGACGCCAACGGCGGCGAGCAGCAATACGCCGACCAATGTGCCGAGCAGGATCGCCAGCATCGAGCCAGACATGCCCAGCCCCGGCGCCAGCAAGGCGCCGGTCTGCAGGACCATGAGGCCGATGCCGAGGGAAAACCACAGAGAGAACAGATCGCGCCCACCAAACACCCGCTTGGCAGCGGGTACGGGGGCGTCGGGTGAGTAGGTGCCGGGAGTGTTCACTTTTGTTATCTCGCTGAGGAGCCGTTATGAGCTGCAAGCTGCAAGCTGCAAGCCGCAAGAGAAGATCAAACGCAGGCCTGCTTTCCTTGCAGCTTGTGACTTGCCGCTTGCCGCTTAGACCTTTTTATAAAGCTGACTGCCTTCCTTCCTGAACCGCTCGGCCTGCTCGCGCATGCCCTCCTCCACCGACACGTCCACCGCGCTGATCTTCTGGTTGGCGGCGTACTCGCGCACTTCCTGGGTGATTTTCATCGAGCAGAATTTCGGCCCGCACATGGAGCAAAAATGCGCAACCTTGGCAGAGTCTTTCGGCAGCGTCTCGTCGTGGTAGGCGCGGGCGGTGTCCGGGTCCAGCCCGAGGTTGAACTGATCTTCCCACCGAAATTCAAACCGTGCCTTGCTCAGGGCGTTGTCACGAATCTGCGCACCGGGATGTCCTTTCGCGAGGTCCGCTGCGTGGGCGGCGATCTTGTAGGTAATGATCCCGGTCTTCACGTCGTCCTTGTTCGGCAATCCCAAGTGTTCCTTGGGCGTGACGTAGCAGAGCATCGCGCAGCCGAACCAGCCGATCATGGCGGCGCCAATGCCCGACGTGATGTGGTCATAACCCGGTGCGATGTCGGTAGTCAGTGGGCCAAGGGTGTAGAACGGCGCCTCGTCGCAGCACTCAAGCTGCTTGTCCATGTTCTCCTTGATCAACTGCATCGGCACGTGGCCCGGGCCTTCGATCATGCATTGCACGTCGTGTTTCCAGGCGATCTTGGTCAGCTCGCCGAGGGTTTCGAGCTCACCGAACTGCGCTTCGTCGTTGGCATCGGCAATCGAACCGGGGCGTAGGCCGTCGCCCAGGGAAAAGCTGACGTCATAGGCCTTCATGATTTCGCAGATGTCGTCGAAGTGGGTGTAGAGGAAGTTTTCCTGGTGATGGGCCAGGCACCACTTGGCCATGATCGAACCGCCACGGCTGACGATCCCGGTCACGCGCTTGGCGGTCAGCGGAACGTAACGCAGCAACACACCGGCGTGGATGGTGAAGTAGTCGACGCCCTGCTCCGCCTGTTCGATCAGCGTGTCGCGGAACAGCTCCCAGGTCAGGTCTTCAGCCGCGCCACCGACCTTTTCCAGCGCTTGATAAATCGGCACGGTGCCGATGGGCACCGGCGAATTGCGGATGATCCACTCGCGGGTTTCATGAATGTGTTTACCGGTGGACAGGTCCATGACCGTGTCCGAGCCCCAGCGAATGCCCCAGGTCAGTTTCGCCACTTCCTCTTCGATGGACGAACCGAGTGCGCTGTTGCCGATGTTGCCGTTGATCTTCACCAGGAAGTTGCGACCGATGATCATCGGTTCGAGCTCAACGTGGTTGATGTTGGCGGGAATGATCGCGCGACCGCGGGCGATTTCTTCGCGCACGAACTCGGGGGTGATCTCTTTCGGAATGCTCGCACCGAAGCTATGGCCGGGATGCTGCTGGGTGAGCAGGCCGGCGGCGCGGGCCTCCTGCAGCTTCATGTTCTCGCGGATGGCGACGTATTCCATCTCGGCGGTGATGATGCCCTGACGCGCGTAGTGCATCTGGCTGACGTTGGCCCCCGCCTTCGCCCTGCGCGGATTGCGCACGTGGGCGAATCGCAGCCGGGTCAGCTCGGCATCGGCCAGGCGTTGCTGGCCGAAATTCGATGTCAGACCTGAAAGGCGTTCGGTGTCGGCGCGGGACTCGATCCACGGCGAACGCACGTCGGCCAGGCCTTTGCGCACGTCGATGATGACGTTGGGGTCGGTGTAGGGGCCGGATGTGTCGTACACGCAGACCGGCGCATTGATCTCGCCGCCGCCGTTTGTCCCTGAGCTCTTGGTTTCAAAGAAGGCGGTCGGCGTGACGTCCAGGCTGATCTCGCGCATGGGCACACGGATGTCCGGACGTAATCCCTGAACATAGATTTTCTGCGAGCGGGTGAACGGCTGAACCGACCCCGAATCGACTTGGGCGGATTCACTCAGATTGGCGTTTTTTAGTGTTGTACTCATCACGGGCTCTCCAGACATCATCCAGCAGCGGAATGAATTGTCGGAGCTTGAGCCTGATGGACACGGACGGATGCACCCTGGGACGGCATGGATGCTGAGAATCGAAAGGCGCGGACTGTTCAGAAAATGAACAAAGACGACCCCGGACGACACTCAAGAGGACTCGCCGGGAGACGAGAAATCTTGTTCCCTACGCAGGCGCTAACCTGATCAGGTTCAACGGGATCCGGATTATCCGATCTCAGCCTCATATCAAGGCACCCCGACAAGAACGGCGTCAGTCTAGTCGCGGCGCAGGCCAAACGCCAAGCGCGGAATTCAAACGCGCGTTAAATGGCTGATTTGCCCGATTGTTGTCCCTACGCGCTGGAACTACACTCGCTACGCGTCGCCAAAGCCATCTGGATCGGACGCAACGTCACCGTCTTCATACCGCTTGAATTACTAGGGAATGTCTATGCTGCGCAAACTTTCACTGGCCATTGCCGTGTCGTGTGCTTCGAGTGCGATGGCCGGGGCAGCAGACATGCCGCTGCCAACCAGGACCGGGTTGGTCAGCGTGTATCAGGAAGCGGTCAATAATAACGCCGACCTTGCGGCAGCCCGCGCCAGCTACGACGCGCAGAAGGAAATCGTGCCTCAGGCACGCGCCGGCCTGCTGCCGAACATCTCCGGCGGCGCCGACATCAATGACACTCGCACGTCGATTGACCAACCCTCCGCCGTCATCAGCCGCAGCGGCACGGTCTATCGAGCGACCTTGAGTCAGCCGATTTTCCGTGCTGATCGCTGGTTCCAGCTCAAGGCCGCAAAGGACGTCAACGAGCAAGCGATCCTGCAGCTCTCGGCCACCGAGCAGAACCTGATTCTGCAAAGCGCCGAAGACTATTTTGCCGTGCTCCGCGCACAGGACAATCTGGCCTCGACCAAGGCAGAGGAAGCGGCGTTCAAACGCCAGCTCGACCAGGCCAATGAGCGCTTCGATGTCGGCCTGTCGGACAAGACCGATGTGCTTCAGGCACAAGCCAGTCACGACACTGCCCGCGCGGCGCGGATCGTCGCCAAGCGTCAGGTGGACGATGCGTTTCAGGCGCTGACAACCCTGACCAACCGTGATTACAACTCTATCGAAGGCATCGTGCACAGCCTGCCGGTGCTTGCGCCAACGCCCAACGACGCGAAAGCCTGGGTCGACACCGCGACGCAACAGAACCTGAATCTGCTGGCCAGCAACTACGCCGTCAGCGCTGCCGAAGAGACGTTGCGTCAGCGCAAGGCGGGCCACGCGCCGACCGTCGATGCGGTGGCGCAGTACGAGAAAGGCGACAACGATCCGCTGGGCTTCACCAACCCCAACTACACCGGCCAGAGTTTTCACGGCAGCGTCGAGCAACGCACCATCGGCCTGCAAGTGAACATCCCGATCTACAGCGGCGGGCTGACCAGTTCGCAGGTCCGCGAGGCTTATGCCCGGCTTGGTCAGAGCGAACAACAACGTGAAGGCATGCGCCGCCAGGTGGTGGAAAACACCCGCAACCTGCACCGCGCGGTAAACACCGATGTCGAGCAGGTGCAGGCGCGCAAACAGTCAATCATCTCCAACCAGAGCGCGCTGGAAGCCACGGAAATCGGCTATCAGGTCGGCACGCGCAACATCGTCGACGTGCTCGATGCACAGCGCCAGCTGTATGCATCGGTGCGCGATTACAACAACACCCGCTACGACTACATCCTCGACAACCTGCGCCTGAAACAAGCCGCCGGCACGCTGAGCCCGGGTGATCTGCAGGATCTGTCGCGCTTCCTGAAAGCCGATTACAACCCCGACAAAGACTTCCTGCCCCCGGATCTGGCGAAAGAAGCGGCGAAGAACTTTGAGCGGCCGACGGTGCGGTAACAGGGAGAACGTGCAGGAGCGCGCTTGCCCACGAATACGTCGCCAGATTCAGCAGGTTGGAAGGCTGGCACACCGCGTTCGCCAGCAAGCCGGCTCCTACAGGTTAGCGTTGGTTCGTCGAATGAGGGCCAGCCGCCAGTGCATGCAGCGTCGTCCCAAACATCGCATTCGCGGGCAAGCGCGCTCCTACAATGAATGGGTCGCTTCAAACGCATGATTGGCACCATGCACAAGATCTGGCGCCGTAGGGGAAATGGCGTCCTGCGCAAGACCTGTAGGAGCCGGCTTGCTGGCGAAGAAGTCGGCACATTCGACATCGTCAGTGGCTGACACGTAGCGTTCGCCAGCAAGCCGGCTCCTACAGATTCGCGTTGGTTCATCGAATGCAGGCCAGCCGCCAGTGCATGCAACGTCCCAAAAATCGTGCTGGTTCGTCGAATGCGGGCAAGCAATCAGCCCAACAACCTTCCAATCCCATCCAGCAACTTCTGCAATGCCCCCTGATTCGCCCTCATCACGGCCAATCCGGCATTGGCCATCGCCTTGGCTCTCTCGGGCTGGTCGATTAAATCACGTACCGTTGCAGCCAATGCAGCCGAATCGCTTACCTCCTCCAAGGCGCCGGCACTGCGCAGCATCGCGGCGATTTCGAGGAAGTTGAACAGGTGCGGGCCGCTGAGAACGGGCTTATCGAGCGCCGCAGGCTCCAGCAGGTTGTGACCGCCGTTGGGCACCAGGCTGCCGCCGACAAAGGCGATGTCAGCCAGTGCGTACAGAAAGAGCAACTCGCCCATGGTGTCGCCCACCAGAACCGAAGTTTCCGGCGTCACAGGTTCGGCCGTCGACCGCCGGACGCTGGCGAATCCCTTCTGCTGGCTCAGCTCAAACACGCTGTTGAACCGCTCGGGGTGACGGGGCACGAGAATCAACAGCGCGTCGGGATGGGCTTGCATCAGCGTCCTATGGGACGCCAGCACCACCTCGTCTTCGCCCGCATGGGTACTGGCGGCAATCCAGACCGGACGCTGCAAGGTCTGCCATTGGGCACGCTGCTGAGCGGCCCGCTCCAGCAATTGCGGATCAATGGTCAGGTCGAACTTGATCGAGCCCGTCACGGTGACGCACTCGGGCCGAGCACCCAGGTCACGGAAGCGCTGGGCCTCGGTTTCGGTCTGCACGGCAATCAGGCTCATCTCGGCGAGCATCGGCCGAGTCAGGCGGGCAAAGCGTCCGTAGCCACGGGCGGAACGCTCTGACAACCGCGCATTCGCCAGCACCGTTGCAATGCCGCGTTTCGCACACTGATGAATGTGATTGGGCCACAGCTCGGTTTCCATGATCACGCCGATCTTTGGCTGGATATGATCGAGAAAACGCCCGGCCGCCCACGGAAAGTCGTAGGGCAGATAGCAATGCTGGACGCGCGGCTCATGGGCGAACAGCGACTGAATGCGCTCCGAGCCGGTTGGCGTCATGCAGGTGATGGTGATCGGCAGTTGCGGATAGCGGGCCAGCAACGCACGAATCATCGGCGCGGCGGCGATGCTCTCGCCCACCGACACGGCATGCACCCAGATTCCCCCGCGCTGCATCGCGGGCAAGCCGAAAGCGAAGCGCTCGCCGACCCGTTGCGCGTAGGCCGGCGCCTTGCGTGAACGCAGCCACAACCGCAGGGCGATCAATGGGAGGCCGAGGTGGAACAGGATGCTGTAGAGGGTTCTATTCATGGGCCCGGAGTTTATCAGCCAATTGCTGTCAGATTTCCATCGAGCTTCGCACATATCTTGCCCGACGCATTGCGCCGGCCCCCACCCTGCCAGCCCGAAAGGCGCCGGTTGTTCAGTACCGGGTAAGCCGCTTTAATGACGGCCATCGAAAAGGAGTGACACCATGTCTGCGTACTACCTGCTGGCCATCGCTATCTGTGCCGAGGTCATCGGCACCGTGTCCATGAAAGCCGTCAAAGGCCTGAGCACGCCGATCCCGCTGCTGCTGGTGATCGTCGGCTACGCCATTGCGTTCTGGATGCTCACGCTGGTGGTGCGCACCATCCCGGTTGGCGTGGCCTACGCCGTATGGGCGGGCATGGGCATCGTCATGGTCAGCATCGCCGCACTGTTTATCTACGGCCAGAAACTGGATCTGCCTGCCATCGCCGGCATGGGTCTGATCGTCGCAGGCGTCGTGGTCATCCAGCTGTTCTCCAAGACGGCGGGTCATTAAGGGGGTTACGGAAAACAGCCTTCCCCTATAATGCCGGCATTCGTTTCGCCATTTGAGGTGCCCATGTCATCTGCTATTTCCACTGACGTCCTGATTGTCGGCGCGGGCGTTGCCGGTCTCTGGCTCAACGCGCGGTTGCGGCATCAGGGCTTTTCGACGGTGGTGGTGGAAAAAGCCAGCCTGGGTGGCGGCCAGACACTCAAATCCCAGGGGATCATCCACGGCGGCGCCAAATACGCGCTGCACGGCGCGCTGTCCGGCGCCTCCGAAGCGATCGCCGACATGCCCCGCCGCTGGCGCGAAGCTCTGGCCGGTAAAGGCGAGCTGAACCTGTCGGGCGTCCGCCTGCTTTCGGAAGCCCACTACCTGTGGTCGCCCGGCACCATCGCCGGCAATCTCACCAGTTTTTTCGCCAGCAAGGCCGTGCGCGGGCGCGTTGATCAGGTCAAGGGCAGCGACCTGCCGCCCGCGCTTCAGGATCCGCGCTTCAAAGGCAAGGTGTATCGCCTGGCCGAGCTGGTCATCGACATTCCCAGTCTGGTAAAAAAACTGGCGGAGCTGGCGGGCGACAGCCTGCTTGCTGGCCAGAACATCGAGCCACTGCGCCACGACGGCGAACTGGCCGGACTGCGCGTCGACGGCCGCGACATCTACGCCCAGCGAGTGGTGCTCAGTGCCGGCGAAGGCATGGCTGATCTGCTCAAGGCGCTGAACGTGAGCCAGCCGGCCATGCAACGCCGGCCGCTGCACATGGTGCTGGTCAAAGGCCCGACGCTCAAACCGCTATACGCCCATTGCCTGGGTGGGGGGCCGAAACCACGAATCACTGTCACGACCCATCCGGCGGCCGACGGCCAGTGGGTCTGGTACCTGGGTGGCGACATTGCCGAAGCCGAAGGCGTCGCCCGCAACCCTTCCGAGCAGATCGCCGCCGCGAAGAAAGAACTCGGGAATCTGTTGCCCTGGGTTGACCTCAGTCAGGCGCAGTTCGCCACCTTGCGCGTAGACCGCGCCGAGCCGCAGCAAAGCGGTCTGGTGCGACCCGACAACGCCTTCCTCGACGTGCAGGGCCGCTTGTTGGTCGGCTGGCCCACCAAGCTGGCGCTGGCCCCCGACTTCGCCGATCGCGTGCTGGCCTCGTTGTCCCGGGATGACATTCACCCGACCCCGCAGCCGCCACACACCGACTTCCCCAAGCCGCCCCTCGCCATTCCTGTCTGGGATCAACTGCTGCCATGAACACCCTGCACGATCTGCATCGGCCGCTCGGCACCCTCGACATCAATGTTTCCCCCCTGGGCCTGGGCACGGTGAAGCTGGGCCGCGATCAGGACGTGAAGTACCCCAATGGTTTCACGATTCCCGACGACGTCGAGGCGCGGATGCTGCTGAAGCTGGCGCGCGATCTGGGCATCAACCTGATCGACACCGCCCCGGCATACGGTCGCAGCGAAGAACGCCTCGGCCCGCTGCTGCGCGGGCAGCGCAAGGACTGGGTGATCGTCAGCAAGGTCGGCGAGGAATTTGAAGCCGGCCAGTCACGGCACGATTTCAGCGCCGAACACACGCGGCTGTCGGTGGAGCGCAGCCTGCAGCGTCTGGAAACCGACTTCATCGATCTGGTGCTGGTCCACTCCGACGGCAACGACCTGCACGTGCTCAATGAATGCGGCGTCTACCAGACGCTGGCGGACCTCAAGCGCGAGGGCAAGATTCGCGGGTTCGGCTTCTCGGGCAAGACCGTCGAGGGCGGGTTGCTGGCCTTACAGGGCGGCGACGTCGCGATGGTCACGTACAACCTCAACGAACAGGGAGAAAAGCCGGTCCTCGACTACGCTGCTGCACACGGCAAAGGGGTGTTGGTCAAAAAAGCGCTGGCCAGCGGGCACGTTTGCCTGAGCCCCGGTGTCGATCCTGTGCATGCCAGTTTCGAATTGCTGTTTGAACATCCCGGCGTCACCGGTGCTATCGTCGGCACCATCAACCCGCTGCATCTGGCCCATAACGTGGCAACCGCCGCTGCCGTGATCCGTCGTCAGCCCTGAGACGCACGGCCGACCCCAACGCAAGAAGGAGCCGATATGCCGCGAACCCTGATTCGAAAGAACCCCAGCAACTTCAAGACCCTGCCGTTATTTGTTGAAGCCACCCCGGAAAGCCTGACCTACCAGAGCATCGGGATGCCGCTGAATTTCACCCAGACCCTGGCGCGGCGCCGCAAGATCGACGTAGAAAACAGCGAACGGTTTTCCACCGAACTGGCCAACCTCGGCGTCTCGGTGCGCCTGACCCTGCGCTGGCAGAACCGCGATTACTGGGTGCTGGTTCGCCAGCGACGTCAGGACCGTGGCGACGTGGTGCTCAAGCTGATCTCCGGCTACGTTCCCGCCCACGAGCTCAACCTGCCGTTGCACACGGCGGTGCAGGAAGTCGCCGAGGAATGCCTGATCGAGACGCCACAAGGCTGGCTCGGTGGGCGCTTCAATGACACCTGGCTGCCAGCGCCCTATGCGGCAGCCCTGCATTACCGAGAGGCAATGCCCTTCCGCCTTACCCCTCTCTCCGGCGCGGCGCTCCCTGTACGCTGCGGCAGCCTGACCCTGATCGAGCGACCCCGCGCTTATGTGCACTTGCCGACCGCCTCGTTGCAACTGATCTACGACATGCGCCTGGAAGTGCCGAAAGAGGCTCGTCCGCTGAGCCTTTTCCACGTCGATGAGAGCCTGGAGAACAACGAGCTGGTGGCGCGCCTCAATCGCAGCAAGCCGGATCTGTACCTGATGCCGCTGGAAAACGGCTCGCCCCTGCCCGAGCTGTACACCCTGAAGAACGACAAGCTTTCACCCGCGGGCACGCGCGGGCTTTATCTGGCCGAGAGCTTCGCTCCGCAGGAAGGCTGGGTGGTGCGCGATGAGCGTATTCGCTGGAAGGACTGGCTGGTGCAGCAGGGCCTCACACCGAAGAAGAAGCCCAAGTCAGGGCTGACCAAACTGCGGATCAAGGCACGGCGGCTGGTCAGACTGGTTCGCAGCGGCCTGCACAAGTAAGGCACAGCTCAGCTCTTCTCGGTGAGGCGTTTGTCACGCCAGGTCCGCAGCCGGGCGAAAAAGTGGAAGTAGCGGTTCTCACGCTTGCCCATTCCCCGCTTCGGGGAGAACGACTCCTCGGCGAAGGCGCCGGTGATGCGCACACGCGAAGCGGTCGTCGGCAGCGTGCAAATGCGGGCGTCAGCCTTGAGCAGCGCGTACTTGAGCAAGCGCTCCGAGTGCAACTTGCGGCCTGTCGCTTCGCAGAACTCGAAGATACGCTCGATCCGTTTGCCATAGGCTCGGTACACGTCGCGGCCGCAAATCGCGAAGCGATCATTCAACCCGCCCCACCACTGCCAGTCCGGAATATAGGCGTTAAGCCGTCGTGCGTGCGGCGAGTGAAAGACATAATCCGGCAGCGGCGAATGAAAGAAGTTGTCCGGACGCACGAACACCACGAAGTCCGGATCGAACGACTCCATCATGCCCGTCACGGTGTGCAGGGAATTGAGCTGATAGATCAGATTGCGCAGGGAGACATGCTCGTCGCCCCAGGTGTCGCCCATCGCCTTGACCCGCTCAAAATCCCAGCGATCCAGCACGCCGTCGGTGGATTCGAGAACCCCTGTCATCGGCTGGAAAACGTCGTAGTTCTGCGCCTTTAGCGCGCCCTTCTCCGCCGAGCGCTGGTTGTGCACCTCGTCGATCTTGTAGAGGTGGTAAAAGCATCTGACGTTGCTGCCCTTCGGCAACTGGCCAAGGACGTTTTCCTGAATGGAGGGAAAACAGATTTCCGAGTTTCGCGGGATACCAAAAAACGCGACCGCAATGTTCAGCACTGACAAACTCTCCGGGATCAATGGCGATGCGCCTGGACACGCGCGCTCATGCGGCGGACGGGCTCGTTCATTTACGACATAACAGCTTGCGCCACCAGCTCCGGGGCTTGAGGGCGATTACTTCGACGTCGGCGCCCAGCAGCCAGTTGCGCTCATAGTCCCAGGCGTGTCCGCCCCAGAGCTTGCCGGCTTCGTTGGAAAAACCCAGGGTCATGAGCCTGTAAGGGTAACCGCCATGGACGCGCAGCCAGTCAAGCAGCACCAGGACGTTGAAACCCGTGGAGGGGCCGACGAAGCGCTTGCCGTTGGGGCGATCGACCGGGTAGTGCTCGGCCAGTGCCGGCAACGGAATGCGGTCCCAATACAGCGCGACGTCAGGCAGCGGGCACAGGGGCACGGCGCAGCCCACCAGCAGCGTGAAGCAACGCGCCCCAGGTTGGGCGGCGAGTTTTTGTACTTCAGCTGATGCGGGGAGTCCGAAGAAATAACAGTCCGGCGCATTGAAGCCGTGCACGAACAGGTTGACGCTTTCAGGCTTGAGCAGCGCGGCCTTGATGCACAGGTTGAAGCTGACCACCACATCGTCCGCGCCCACGCCCAGGGCATCGAAATCCGCCTGGGTGATGGCGGGGTTGTTGGCAATCAGGATGACCCGAGCAGCGTTTGCCAGGCACTGGCGCAGCGCAGCGGGCAGCGCGCCGAACGCGTCCTGATCGGCGCCAGGCAACGCGATGGGTTTACTGGCCGCGACGCTGTCGTGGCCTGACGGCAGCGTCATCAGGCCGGCACCTGCATGCCATGGCGCAATCTGACCCAGGTACGAATCAACGCGGATGGACGCCGCCATGGGCGCATTGGCCGCTGAATTTCATCGGCCAGATCACGGCCCACGCGGGCAAAGGCATAGCGTTCTTCGGCGAATTTTTGCCCTTCGCTGGCAATGCGAGCGGCGAGATCAGGGTCGCTCTGCAGCAGACGGACTTTCTCCACGGCTTCGTCTTCGGAGCGGTAGAACATGACGTTGCGCCCTTCCTCGAACCCCAGCAGCTCGTCCTCTTCGCCCTGACTCCACGCGAGCAGCACGCAACCGCAGGCCATGGCTTCGAAATTCTTGATCATGAACTCGCCCATGCCGATGTCGGCACTGACGAATATCTTGATGCGATTGAGGGTTTCAAGGTATTCGGCGCCGGAGGCCGTGCGCGTCACCAGCATGCCGGCGCGCTGCGCGAGGTTTTCCACCAGTTGCTTGCGCTGGGAATACTCGCGGCTTTTCAGGCTGCCGAGAAAGCCCACAGGGATGTCCCGATGGTGCCCGAGATTGCGCAGCATTTCCTGGTCATAGCCCTTGGAAACGAACACCGCATCGATGCCTTCGCCGCGCATGCGTCGCGCGACCACCGCGCCCGACAGCAGCGCGCGACTCCACGGCAGCTGCCGATAAAGGCGCGAATACATGCCGTGGTATTTGCTGGCGCTCATGTAGTTCTGATATGCATCGTGCTCAAGAAAAATCAGCCCCGGAATGCACTTAAGCACCGCGCGCTGGCGAGCAAGCCGTTTGACCCGGGAGAAGATCACCACCCGGTCGTAGCGCTGATAGTCGACCGAGGCCAGAAACGGCCCGAGATTCAGCTGCTGTTGCTTGCTCAGGCGAAAGATGACGCAGTCGTCACAATGCTGCCGTACGGTGTCGTACAAGCCGTCCAGTATGACGCGCTGTTCATCCATCACCAGTAACATGACTTTCATACGTTCATATACCGAACTGCGAATACAAAAATGGCAGCGGCAAGGGATGCCACTCTGCGCTGCGGGCGTCGGATCAGTCCTGACTGCGGATCTTGTCGACGATGGCTGTCGTCGAGCTGTTGGCGACCAGTCCCAGCACTTTCACGGTGCCGCCATACGAGCCGACGATGTCAGCGCCGACGACCTGATCAACCGAGTAGTCCCCGCCCTTCACCAGCACGTCCGGACGCACATGGGCCAGGAGGTTCTCCGGGGTGCCTTCCGGGAAGCTGATGACCCAGTCCACCGCGCCCAGACCTGCCAGCACGGCCATGCGTCGATCAACGCTGTTGATCGGGCGGCCCGGGCCTTTCAGGCGACTCACCGAGGCGTCGTCGTTGACCGCCACGATCAGCCGGTCGCCCTGCGCGCGGGCCTGTTCCAGATAGGTGACATGGCCGGCGTGCAGAATGTCGAAGCAGCCGTTGGTGAACACGATGGTTTCGTTGTGGGCACGGGCATCGTCGATTGCCAGCAGTAGCTGATCGAGGGTCAGCACACCACGCTCGGAACCTTCGGCGCGCTGGATGGCGCGACGCAACTCGGGCGCGCTGATCGCCGCCGTGCCGAGCTTGCCCACGACGATGCCCGCCGCCAGGTTTGCCAGCGCGACCGCGTGCGGCAACTCCTCGCCCGCCGCAATGGCTGCTGCCAGCGTGGAAATAACCGTGTCACCAGCGCCGGTCACGTCGAAGACTTCTCGCGCGCGGGCCGGAAGATGCAGCGTCGGCTGGTCGGGGCGCAGCAGGGTCATGCCGTGTTCGCCACGGGTGACCAGCAACGCCCCCAGATCGAGCTCCTTCATCAGCGCCGCGCCTTTGGCGACCAGCTCTGACTCATCGACGCAATGGCCGACGATGGCTTCGAACTCACTGAGGTTAGGCGTGATCAGACTGGCGCCACGATAGATCGCGAAGTCTTTGCCCTTCGGGTCGGCCAGAACAGGAATACCACGGTCACGGGCTGCTTTGATCAGGACTTGATGATTCTTCAGCGCGCCCTTGCCGTAGTCGGACAGGACCAGCACTTTGATGCCGTCGAGCAAAGCATCGACCTCAAGGCTCAGGGCTTCGGGGTCAGTGGTAAAGGGTTCTTCGAAGTCGATTCGCAGGAGCTGCTGGTGCCGGCTCATGACGCGCAATTTGACGATGGTGGGCTGGTGGGCGATGCGCTGGAAACAGGCGGTGACGCCAGCGGCCTTGAGGCTGTTGCTCAGGCTGTCGGCGGCTTCATCGATGCCGGTGACGCCGACCAGTGAGGCCTTGGCGCCCAGCGCTGCAATGTTCAACGCCACGTTGGCAGCACCGCCCGGACGGTCTTCGATCTGGTCGACTTTGACCACCGGAACCGGTGCTTCAGGGGAGATTCTGGAAGTGCCACCGTGCCAGTAGCGGTCGAGCATGACGTCGCCGACAACTAACACTTGAGCCTGATCAAAACGCGGCATGGACAACTTCATCGAACAACCCGTGGCAGAAATGGACAAGGACGGAATCTTAGCACAGCGATCAGCGCTGGCTGGCCGGTTGGCCGCGAATCCCTTAGTGCTTCAAACAGCGCTTCGAATGGCGCTTTAAATGGTGCAACGAATGGCGCATCGACTCTTGCAATTACGGGCGCGGAAAGCGGCGGACCCAGAACACCTCATGCCGCCGTACGGCCTTGCGGAAGAATTCGTCGTCTCCCGTCAGCGGCCATTCGCGACCGGCCAGCCAGCGTTGAATCTGCCGGCGCAGGCGCTTCTTCAAAGGTGGTGGTCCCTGAAGATCGTGCTGCATCGCCAGGGCCATGGCCTTATCCAGCTGCACGTCCGACCCGAGCGACGTACTCCACAACTGATCAACCGACGGCGCTTCAACAAACGGCGGCAGCGCGACGCCTTTACCGGCCAGCCCCATCGGCCAGCGGTCGTTGTCGTGCAGGTGATTGGCGTAGAACAGCGCCACGTCCGGCGTGTGCGCGCTTCTGCTCACTGCTTCGTATAACGCCTGAGTCGTGGCGATGTGGTCAGCGTGGGGATCGAGTTCCGGGTGCGGCATGACAATGACGTCCGGCCGATAGGCGTCCAGCAGTGCAGCGAGGTCGGCCACGAGATTGTTCCAGGTCGGCGTGCCATCCTGGTCACCCGGCAACGGCACAGGGTTGTGCTGCCGCGCGCTGCGGATGTCGGTCTCTGCCGAATCGCGAGAACCAAAAGGCTGATCCGGTGACTGGGCCATGGCCGGCAGTTGCAGGCAGTAATAGCCCAGTTGCACGCACCGACTCTGGGGCACACCGCCCCACAGCGGAATCGCCAGACTGTCCCAGGTGCGCAAGCGCCCCTTGAGTCGCGCGGCATCGGCGCGGTTCAGCCCCAGTTGTTCGTAGCGTTCGGCCTCGATTTCGCCCTGAGTCACCGTCACGATGCTGCAGTCGGCGGCCTGGCTGTACAGGCCAAACGCTGCCAGTTCGGCATCGTCGGCGTGGGGCGCGAGGATCATCAACCGCTGCTGGCGGTAATCCGGGTTGCTCAGCACGTACAAACGGGCTGCGCTGGAGATGCGACAGAAACCACCTTTAAGACGCAGCGTACTGTCGGCAACGACGTCTCGCTGCCCGGTGAGGTTCACATAGCGACGCCCGGCAAAACCTCGTTCGAAATCCTGACGGTCGTCGCCTGCCAACACGTACGGGTCCAGCCAGCGACCGAGCCAGCTGCTGCGCAGGTCGAGCTCCAGCAGCAGCGTTTCGCCTTCGCCCAATGGCTCGCTCAGTTGCAGCATGCCGTTGACGACCGAGACAGCCTGCGCCTGAACAGCGTCGGGAAAATGATAGCGGTAATCGCTTTTGGGCGAATAAAACAAATGGTCGGAGAACCAGGCTTCGTGGGCCACCCACGCGGCGACGATCAGCAACGGCACCAGCCACCACGCGACCCAGATGCCAATGCCGATCAGCAGCACCAGACCGATGATCAGCGCCAGGCGCTTGTTGCGCCGATGTCGTTTCAGAAGCTGCTGCTTGCGCCCTGACATGTCATCCAACCTTGTAGACAGGCACCGTCTGGCACCAGCGGTCTTTATATTCGCGATCGGAGCGGCCAAAGGAATAGCGCAATGGCTTGTTCACCGCCCTCGCGTCAGCCCACGCATTCTGGGTGTTGACGAAGCTCAGCACGCTGCCGGCGCTCAACGCCTGATGGGCCGGATCGACGCCGCCGTTGATGTATTCCACCGACACCCAGTGTGGCGACTCGACCCTGTACAGCACCTGAGCGGCAATGGGCTTGCCCTCCAGCAGAATCATCGAGCCGGTCATGAACTCGCGCATGAGCTCGAACACCTTGGCCAAGTGATCCTTGCCCGGCACATCGAAGCCCCAGCGCGCGTGAAACAGGCTTGAATAGATGCGGGCTTGTTCCTCGGACGTGAAATCCAGCATCGGCTGCACGACCCCGCCCGCCTCCTCAAGCAAACGCTGCTCGCGGCGCTGGTTGTAGCGGAATTTCTTGGAGTAATCCTCGGGCGCGCGGGCGATCGCCAGGCTCTCGGGTTGCGGCTTGAGGGTGTCGATCTGGCCAGCGTTCAGCTCCGACACATAGCTCATGCGCTGGCGTACTGGCACTGTCACGCCGGGCGCAATCGGCAGAATAATCTCCGCATTCCCCAGATCAAAGAAACGCCGATCACGCTGCTTGAGCACCTTTTTGGCCAGCGCGAGATCCCGGCCCCAGCAGGCAACTGCAGCGACGACGTTGCCGTCTTGCAGCCAGCCCAGGTAACGCACCGGAATATCCGCAAGCCCGGCAAGACGCTCGATCACCTGCGGGTGCGTGGCAACGCTGCCGCCGAACTGCTGCCACGCGGTGGCGTAGGTCGATGCATCGATCGGGGTCCAGCCTCGCTCACGCCATGCGCGCAAGTGACTCAGCATGCATCGACTGCCCGGTCGATTTCGACAGGCTCGTCTTCTTCGAACTGTGTGGCATGCAGGCGGGTGTAGTAACCGTTCTTCGCCAGCAGCTCGGCGTGGGAGCCGCGCTCGACGATGCGGCCTTCGTCCATGACCAGAATCACGTCGGCTTTCTCGATGGTGGTCAGGCGGTGGGCGATCACCAGCGTGGTACGGCCCTGCATGACCTTCTCCAGGGCTTTCTGGATATGGCGCTCGGATTCGGTATCCAGCGCCGAGGTCGCTTCATCGAGAATCAGCAGCGGCGCATTTTTCAGCAGTGCGCGAGCAATCGCCAGACGCTGGCGCTGGCCGCCGGACAACAGCACGCCATTCTCGCCGACGAGGGTCTGGTACTGCTGGGGCAACTTGTCGATGAACTCATCGGAATAAGCATCAGCCGAGGCTTTCTTGATGTCTTCCAGCGGCACGCCGGCCAGATCGCCATACGCGATGTTGTTGGCGATGGTGTCGTTGAACAGCGTGACGTTCTGGTTCACCAGGGCGATCTGCCGGCGCAGGCTGCGCAGGGTGTATGCCTGGGTTTCGACGCCATCAAGGAGGATCTGGCCCTGCACGTGATCGTAGAAACGCGGAATCAGGCTCGCCAACGTGGATTTCCCGCTGCCGGAACGGCCCACGAGCGCGACCATCTGGCCGGCTTCGGCGACAAAGCTCACGTCGTCCAGCACGCGTTTTTCCGTGCCCGGGTAGGTGAACGTGAGGTTTTTGACCTCCAGACGGCCAGAAACCTTGTCGCGTTCTACCGTGCCCAAGTCCTGTTCGGTCTCCTCATCCAGTTGCTCGAAGATGCTTTCTGCACCGGCGACGCCTTTCTGGATGGTGGAGCTGACTTCAGACAGCTGACGGATCGGTTTGGGCAGCAGGCCAGCCATGGTGATGTAGGCCACCAGATCGCCCGCCGAGGAGTCGCCGCGCAGGTAAAGGACCAGAAACATCACGATGGCCATGCCGCTGTAGGTGACCAACTGCAGCATCGGCGTGTAAACCGCGCCGGTTTTGGTCATCGCCAACTGCTTTTTGGTATTGCTGCGGCTGGCCTTTTCGAAGCGGGCCTTTTCGTAGTCTTCGCCGCCGAAGCTGCGAACCACGCGATAGCCGTGGATGGTCTCGGACGCCACGTGGGTCACGTCGCCCATGGCCACCTGAATCTTCTTGCTCTGCTTGCGAAACTTCTTGCTGGTGCTGTTCACCATGACCGCGATCAGCGGCAGTATCGCCAGCATCACCAGGGTCAGTTTCCAGTTCATCCACAGCAGCGCGCCGAACAGGAAGATGACTGTCATGCCTTCACGAATCACGACCTTGATCGCATCCGTAGCAGCGCCGGTGACCATGGTCACGTTGAAGGTGATGCGCGAGATCAGGTGCCCGGAATTGCTGTTGTCGAAGAATCGGTTGGGCAGGGTGAGCAATTTGTTGAACAGCACGACACGCAGGTCATGCACCAGTCCGAGGGAGACTCGGGCCAGGAAGAAGTTGCCCAGATACGAGCCGGCACCTTGCCAGGCCGCGATCAGCACGATCATCAGCGGCACCGCCTGCAGCAATTGCAGGTGACCGATATAGGGGTTGCCGGGGAACAGGCTGGCCTCGGGATTAGCGAGGCCATCGACGAAGTATTTGAGGATGTAGGCGAGCATCGGCTGGGTGGACGCAAAGATAAGAAAGCCGACAATGCTCAAGCAGAAAAGGCCGATGTACGGCCGCACATAGGTCAATAGACGAAAGTAAATCGCCAGGGTCGTTTTAGCTTGAGGATCAGGACTGCTCATGGGAATCCGCACGAAAAAATTAGGCGGGCATGGTAGCACAACCCATATTTGTCGACCCCTGCCGCGACCCAAGCGGGGCCGACTCGGGTAACATGCCGCATTTGTTCAGGTAAGTATGCCGATGCATCCAATGGAACACAGCGCCTATCTGGCCTTGCGAGAAAACGCCACCGTGCTCGAAGCGGACGGATCCGGGGACAAGGTTCTGTTGCTTGAGGACGGCACCATTCTCAAACTGTTCCGCCGCAAGCGCCTGATCAGCTCGGCCTTGCTGTTTCCCTACGCGCAACGCTTCGCCGACAACATCGACGCCCTCAAAAAACGCGGCATTCCCTGCCCCGACGTCATCGCTACCTATCGAATTGCCAGCATCAGCCGCGACGGCGTGCGCTACACGCCGCTGCCCGGCCTGACCATCCGCCAGGTACTGAAAAAGCACGGTGAAAGCGCGCCACTAAGGGCTGAACTGGGTACGTTTATCGCCCACTTGCACGATCGCGGCGTCTACTTCCGCTCGTTGCATCTGGGCAACGTGATCCTTACCCCCGAGTCGAAACTGGGGCTGATCGATATCTCCGACATGAAGTGCCAGCGTAGAAGGTTGAGCGACTCGAAGCGGCTGCGCAATTTCCAGCACCTGCTCAGGTACAAGGAAGATCGCGCGTGGCTGGTGGAAAGCGATGCGGGCGTAGCGTTTATTTCGGCTTACACCAAAGGCCGGAGCGCCCACTTCACGGCGCGGTTGACGGCGCTGTTTGCGTAGACGCGTCGGGCTGAACGCCCAACAGCTCGTCGAGGCGCTGCAGGGTGATTTTGGGAATGACCCGCTCCGGCATGCGACTGACGCTGGATAGATTGAACACCTGCATGCCGGTTCGGGGCAGGATCTTGCGGGCCATCAGCGCGAAGCTCGGCAGGATGTATTGCTCGAAATCCTCATCCAGACTGCTGGGCAAAGCGGCTTCTCCCTTCTCGTAAAAGCGCCCCCCGCTCTGGCGCAGGTCCATCCCGACCACGAACACCTGACGAAACCCCAGATGACCGACCAGCTGCAAGGCGCCAAAAGGAATGGTTCGGCTGCCGAAATAGCCGCGTTTGAGGTTCAGGCTGAAGCCGATGCGGTTGGGCTTGCGGCGCAACAGGGAAAAGTTGGAGATCAACTCGTCGTCGTTGCGGATTGACCACGCATAGGCCCGATCCGACATGACGGTCTTGCCTTCCTGGCGATTGACTCGCTCCAGCAGATAGATCTTCTTGCCGATCAGGGCCGTGGCGTCGGCCGAGTGAATCGCCTGAAGCACATCCAGACTCATCGCCAGATGCTCGCCGTGGCTGACGCCCATCAGCGCCAGTGCGGGCCGGCCGATAACAAAATTCGGGTCGTCACACAGGTAGTAGAAAGGCCGAATACCCTCGTCGACGCAGCGCACGATCGAGCCGTTCATGGCGACGACCGGCACGCTCCGGTAACGGGGAAGCGGAAAATCGTTCGCCGAGGGCCCGGACGCCAGCAGCAACACCGGCCCTGTGACAGAACTCCGGGACTGCGCGAAGTCCTGCAGGCAAACTTCCAGATCAAGCCCTACCAGCCAGCGTTGTTCGCCACGCGCTTCAACCCTCAGCACGCCGCGCCTCCCGGGAGATCGCGACCGCGCCAGCCAGCGGGAGCCAGAGCCATTCCCACACCAGATTGGGTGAGCCGACGAAGGTGTGCAGCTCAACCGTCATCACCACACCAACAGAGCAGAGGATAGCCAGCCAGAGCCGGGCGATCTCCGAGGTCTGGCGCGCTTGCGCCAGGCAGGCGCCGGCGTGCAGCATCGTCGCCAGCAGCAGCGCCAGACCGACGATGCCGAACTGGTAGAGCACCTCGAAATACAAGCCATGGGTGTTGCGCACGACTTGCCCGGTGGAGAGGTGAACGTCCCCGAGCGGCGTACCCGCGCCAACCCCGAACCACCAATGGCCGGCCAGTCGCTCGAACACGGCGAGCCAGACTTCGTTGCGCCCCGTCACGCCGCGGGTCTGCACCTCATAAGCCAGCTCGCTGAAGCCGAATATCAGCACAAGCGCGATGACGATAGCCGCCGGGATCAAGATGTTGCGACGCAATTTGCCACTGGTCATGGTGCCGAGCAGGACCATCCCGCCGACCGATGACGCCAGCCAGGCGCTGCGCGCGAAAGTGAAATAGATGTAGGTGGCAATAAGGGCGCAGCACAGCAGCCAGAGGACAATTTCGGCACGGCGTCTGGAACGTAATGTCAGCCAGATCCCCGCCAGCAGAAACAGGCCGTAGTTCATGCCGGCAACGATGGTGTTACCGAAATCCGCCACATCGGTCACACCCGAGCCGGCCAGTGACATCTGCCGATAGCCCAGGACGAACGCGCCGTGGATGGCCAGGTTGAGCATCGAAAATGCGGCGAACAGCGCGACCACTGCTACCGATATCTTGAGGATTTTTTCCCAGTCGAAGGTGCCGCTCGCCCGTATCACGCCAACGCCGATGAAAAACACCAGGATGAGCAGAAGCCGACGCAGGGATTTCATGTCGTCGCCTGCCATGAGGCTGTTCATCAGCAGATAGGCGAACAGCAGCAGGACGGTGTAGGTCAACGGACTGACTGAAAATGATCGCCGACTCAGCGCCGGCGCCGCGCAGAGCAAGGCAATGACCAGCGCCGCGCGAATGAACGCCGCCCAGGAACTTGACTCACCGGGCCACCAGAACGGCCCCAGAAATATGATCAGCATCACCACTGCAAGCAGTAAACCTGCAATGTAACCCGCACGCGCCGGCAAATTTTTTACAACCATTCCAATCCATATCCTGTGCTATGCAGCCGGGTGTTCATTGCTATGAGAGGCCAATGGCTGCCAGCGGTTCGAATAAAATCAGGTTTCCGAGGTGAGCGCGACGACTTGCGGCAACTGCCAGAAAACCGCTTTTACCGCCTCGTCACTGAAGCGGTCGTGCAGCCGTTGCAACATCGCATCCGCACAGGACTGACGCAGCTCGGCGTCCATCCGCGATAGATGTATCAGCCCCTGAGCCAGAGGCTCGGCACCGCCCAGCGGGAACAGAATGCCCACGCCTTCAACGACCTCTTTCGCGCCGCCACAGGCGGTTGCCAGCAGGGGCACGCCGGCCACCATGGCTTCCAGCAGCACCATGCCGAAGGGCTCGTGATCGGAACTCAGTGCGAACACGTCGAAGGCTTTGAAGTAGCGACTGGCCTGAGTCACCTGCCCTGCCAGCATGACCTCGTGGCCGATTCCCAGCTCGGCCGCCAGGTGCTTGAGGTCCTGTTCCAGCCGGCCCTGACCCAGGATCACCAGTTGGCTATCGGCGGGCAGGTCGGGCAACGCCTGGGCGAATCCGCGCAGCAGCGTCGACTGGTCCTTGTCGGGGTGCAGCCGGCCAACATTGCCCACTACCCACGCATCCGGCGCCAACCCCAAAGCGTCACGGGCTTCCTCACGGGACAGGAGCGTAGCGGTCAGCTGATCGACGTCGATGCGGTTATAAAGGGTCTGAATACGGTCCGCCGGCCATTTCGGCAGGCAGGCACGAATATCATCACGCACGGCATCTGACACGCCCAGCAGGCTCAGGCGGGAGCGGAACAGGTTCGCCAGCACCTTGCGACTGCGGCGCCGATAATCACCAAACGCATGATGGACACCGATCACCGGCAATCGGGTCGCGACCAGCGCAATGTAGGTCGGCTTGAAACGGTGGGTGATGCAAAACTGAAAGCTGCGCGACGCCGCGATCTTGCGCAGATCGCGGATCGCTCCCACCTTCATACCGCCGATGGCTTTGGAGCTGTACTCCATGAACAGCACTTCGTCCGACGCGCAACTGGCGGCAACTTCGGCATCGGCGGCGCCGGTCAGGAATACCGTGGTGACACGGTATCCCCTGCCCACGAACAGGCTGGCGTATTGACGGGCGCAGTCGAGGAACGGCCCGTCATAGCCGTGGCAGAACTGGAGAACATGGCGCTCAGCTGAGCGTGTCATGGGTGTCCACGCCGTCTTTGACCACCAGAATGTCTTCCATGATCAGGTACTCCAGATCGGAGCCGAAGAACATATTCAACGCATCGGTCGGGGAGCAGATCATCGGCTCGCCACGACGATTGAGCGAAGTATTGAGCGAGACGCCGTTGCCGGTCAGGTCTTCGAGCGCCTTCATCATGTCGTAGTAACGCGGGTTGTACTCGCGCTTGAGCACCTGGGCGCGGGAGGTACCGTCTTCGTGGACGACTTCCGGCACGCGGGTTTTCCACTCTTCCGCCACTTCGAAGGTGAAGGTCATGAAAGGCGCCGGATGATCGATCTTGATCATCTGCGGCGCAACGGTGTCCAGCATCGACGGGCAGAAAGGCCTCCAGCGCTCGCGGAACTTGATCTGATGGTTGATGCGATCGGCCACGCCGGCAATGCTCGGGCAGCCGATGATCGAACGACCACCGAGGGCGCGAGGACCAAATTCCATGCGGCCCTGGAACCAGGCCACCGGGTTGCCCGCGACCATGATTTTGGCGATGCGCTCGGGGGTCTTGTCGATCTGGCGCCAGGCCGGCTTGCTCGGGTGGCGGGCGCATGCGGCGATAACGTCTTCGTTGCTGTAGGACGGGCCGAGGTAGACGTGCTCCATCTTCTCGACCGGCACGCCACGCGCGTGGGAAACGTAGGCAGCGGCACCGACGGCAGTGCCGGCATCACCCGACGCCGGCTGAACGAACAGCTCTTTGACGTCAGGGCGCGCGATGATTTTCTGGTTCAGTTTGACGTTCAGCGCACAGCCGCCGGCAAAGGCGAGCTTGCCGGTTTCCTTGAGAATGTCACCCAGGTAGTGGTCGATCATCTGCAGCGACAGCTTCTCGAACAGCGCCTGCATGCTGGCGGCGTAATGGATGTACGGCTCGTCGGCAATGTCGCCTTCGCGCTTTGGACCCAGCCATTCGATCAGTTTCGGCGAGAAGTAGAAGCCCTTGCCCTTCTCTTTGTAGCGACGCAGGCCGATGACGTTGGCGTATTCGGTGTTGATCACCAATTCGCCGTTTTCAAACGTAGCCAGGCGCGAGAAATCGTATTTGGTCGCGTCGCCGTAAGGCGCCATGCCCATGACTTTGAATTCGCCGTCGAGCATCTCGAAACCGAGGAACTCGGTAATCGCGCCATACAGGCCACCGAGAGAGTCCGGATCGAAGAATTCCTTGATCTTGTGAATCTTGCCGTTTTCGCCGTACCCGAAGAAGGTGGTGGCGTACTCGCCCTTGCCGTCGATGCCGAGGATCGCGGTTTTCTCCTGGAAGCCGGAGCAGTGGTAAGCGCTGGAGGCGTGGGCCAGGTGGTGCTCGACGGGTTCGATCTTGATCTTTTTCGGATCGAAACCCAGTTGTTCCAGGCACCAGACGATTTTGTTGCGATAGCGCTTGTAGCGGCGGTTGCCCATCAGGATCGCGTCGAGTGCGCGGTCCGGTGCATACCAGTAGCGTTTGGCGTAGTGCCAGCGCGCTTCGCCGAACAGGCTGATGGGCGCGAAGGGAATGGCGACGACGTCGACATCGGAAGGCTTGATGCCCGCTTGCTCGAGGCAGAATTTCGCTGATTCATAGGGCATGCGGTTCTTGGCATGCTTGTCGCGAACGAAACGCTCTTCTTCGGCGGCAGCAACCAGCTTGCCGTCGATGTACAGGGCTGCGGAAGGATCATGGCTAAGGGCGCCGGACAGGCCAAGGATCGTCAATGCCACTAGGGTCTAGCCTCTTAAGTCTGCATGCAGGCATCACGCGCCTGACAAATAAGGTGTGTCTGGCGCCACGGCGGCAGACAGCTAAAGGGCGGGATTATAGCGTAATGGCTCTGGAAGTGGTCGCAGGGAATGAAGTGCCGCGCGATGCTCGTGTGCGACAGGCTTTAGCCGGTAAGAGACCTGTGTGTACGCCGTCGATGTTGTGACATGGCACCTTCCCGGCTGAAGCCGGTCCTACACGCTCGCCCCTCACCTCGTGCGTTAACTATTTAGCACCACGCACCCCGGCGTTCTGATTGATTGATCGCTCGACGAATCATCGGGTTCTCGCCCGGCTCTTGCGCAACCTTATCGCGCGGAGATCAATCAGGAATGCTGCACCATGGAAACATTTTCCCCCAACCCGCCCGCACTGGATCGGCTGACAACGCTCGCCGCTGTTCTCGACGCCGAATGCCAGCAGCTACCGGACGCAAAGAATTTCATTAACGCTTCACCCGGCCTCACGCCCCTGGACCAGGCAACGCCTCTGCACTCGGCCATTGAGCGCTTTTGGGCGCAGGCCAGTGCGCGTGATATTTCGCGGCGCGAGCTGTTCGTGACCTGCATCGAATTGACCCTGCGCGACGACCTGCTGCTGAACATCGAAGAAGGCGAACTGCACCGCGACTATTCCCGCTGCCTGCCGGGAATGGATGCGCAGGAGCACGTGGTGTTCAGCGCCCTCGAACTCCAACTTGATGCTCAGCGTTGCATCGAATTCGCCGGCGCGATCGTTGCGACCGCCCAGCCGGGGCAGACCCTGCTCTGGTTGCCAGGACAAGGTGTTGAAGGCTTTGTGTCGAACGAGGCATTGCAGCAAGAACTCGCCCGTCGCATCAATCACCCGCTCCTGCGCCTGCCTCTTCTGCGCCTGATGCACGACAGCACACGCGATGCATGGCTCGAGATCTCATCCGGGGGCGATGTGTTTCTGGAAACCACTCACCCTTCGGACTTTCACCTAAAGCCCGTCAAGGGATCACCTTACGATCACGCCTTTGATCGCCTGCTGGGCAGCCAGCGTGTAGACATCGACGCGCTGTTCAAGACCGGCCCCAGCCTGTCGGCTCAGACCCTGATGGCCAGACTTGAAGACCTGCTCCGCCAGCCGAAATCCTGGGGCCCCGAGGGCGCCATTGCGGCTGCAGAGGATCGCCTCGCCCAACGTGAAGCGCGCCGCGCATGCCCCGACTGGCTGGAAATGGCGAGTGTCGAGCAGCGCGAGCGTTACGCTTCTGGCCTGCTGAATTACGAGCGCGCGCGCAGCACATTGATGAGCGTCATGGACGGCGCCGCGTCCCCGCAACAGTTCGCGCGAAGTCGTCTGCGGGCACGATTGGCCAATGATCTGGGCATTGACCTTGATCCGGATGAGGTCCTGATCAGCACCGAACGCACGCAGCCCATCACCGGTGAAGTCTTCACCGTCAGCCGAACCCTGACGCATCTGGCGCTTTACGGCCTGCACCTTGGCGACGCAGCGTCAGGTTCAGCCTTCCAGACCCACAGCCGAATCACCTGCAACCGCCTGCCCCTTGAGCCTGAGTACAGCGACCTGACCCCGACCTACCTCGCCGAGGTCATCAACGAGCAAGACCTGCGAAGCCGTTTCGGACCCGCCCAGCGCCAGGCGCTCGGTTCGCCTACCACCCAGCGCCTAATGAGCGAAGCGATGCATCATCAACTCATCGCGCAGGCCCGTGGGGCTGAGTTACAGGGGCACATTCAGCCCTCTGACCTGGCCCTCATCGAGTCACTGGATCCGGACACTGTCGCCCCGAGAAACCCGGCCGTTACCGTGCAGCAGATCAAGCTCAATGGGCGTGACACCCTGAGCAGCATGCTGCTGTTGCGCAAGCTCGATGCGTCGGGGCAGTCGGACGGGTTGCTGATGTTCACCCCGGACAACCCGCGCGCCCGGCATTTCCAACGTTTCGACAACGAACGTCAGCTGCTCGGCGAGCTTGTCAGCTGGAGCCGATCCGCCGACATGCATCAGTTCCTGCTGGAACAGATCACTGCGGACAGAAGGGATGCCCTGAAAGACCAACTGCATGATTTGAGCGAAAAGCCCGCGCCGGCCGAGGAATGGATCAGCTATGCAACCCTGCCCGATTACAACAGCGGCTTGCGCGCGCTGGTGTCGGCACGCATCGAGGTGATGCTCTCCGAGCAACGTCTGCACACACCGGACTGGTTCCTGCGGGCATCCGCGGAGCAGCGTCAGAAAATGGTGGCACTGGAGGATGCGATCGTTGCGGCGGGTGACGCCTACCAAGCCGCCCCACACACCCAGGTGACCGACTTCAACACCTACGTTCATCAGGCTGCACGCCGCAAGATCAATGCGCTGCTGGGCCTGCCGCCCGACACAGTGGACCCTGACCACATCATCATTCATACACCCCGCGAGACTCTTTCCTACACCCAGATGCTGCGCGACGGTTACGACGACACACTGGGCCTGCTCAACCCGGCTGCCGACACCACCGCCACCTTCAGCGGCCCCGAGGGCGTTGACCTCACGCCACTGAGCCCGGAAAAAGTGGCCGGCTCGGTTCGCGGTCAGTGGCTGGCCGATCAGTACATCGCGATGATTCGTGGGCAACTGCTGGCGCCTGCAAGCGAGGGCTACGACTGGCGCCGTCTACAGAGCCTGCTGCTGATGCAACTGCAAATGCGCGCCGATGCCTTGCGCAGCTTCCTCGAAGGCCACATCGACGCCTCGCAACTGAGCTGGCTCAACATTTCCATCCTCAACATGCATCACAGCAGCCCGGCGGAGCGCCTGCGCTATCCGGTTTATCCCCTGCAATTGAACGTGGATGTGATGGTCATCGCCTCCCGTGCAGAGGTCATTCACGGCTGCTTCCTGCTCGCGCCGCCTGAGGCGAGCACGCTGGAGCAGGTGCTGCTGTATACGCCCCAGGCTCCGGACGGTCGCGCCTTCCGACCGCTAAGCGCGTTCAGTAACACGCTGCTGAGTGCAGGCATGGGCGATTACTACCTCAGCCGCGCCCGCTTGAAGGCCGGGATGCCGCTGGCATTTGCCCTGGCAGAACTGAAAAAAGGCCGTGGTCGCAAACCCGCGCTGCCGAACCAGCCGTTCAGCAATCTGTATGACGTGTGCTTCAACCAAGTGATCGAGCGCAAGATCCAGGATGTCGCGGACACCCGGACCGGGCGCGCAGACATGCTCTTGCGCCAGGTCTGGAACAGCCTTGAGCTGATCGCCACTGCAGTGACCCTGCCCTTCCCGCCCACCAGTTTTGCCGTCGGCATGCTCATCGCAAGCGCAGATGGTTATCGCGCGTTAAAAGCCCTCGACGAGCGGGATCACGCCACCGCCAGCTTTTACGTACTCAGCGCCTGGCTCAACACCGCGGGCGCTGCAGGCGATCTGCATTCTGGAATCAAGGGGCTGGGCGGCGTGTTGAGGGACCTGCGCGGACCAAAAGCCGCCGGCAGGTACGCCCGCTCGGTTGCCCATGCCACCGACGAGACGCTGCAGCCAGTGGCAGTTGAGAACGAACTGTTCTGGGCTGCGCCTCAATCTGCCAACCGTCACGTTCCGCTGTACCGGACCCGAGCGCTGATCCCGGAAACGCTTCAGTCCACCGGCCGCTACGCGCAAACCGATGTGACTGGCGTATGGAGAGCATTGCAGCAGGACAACCCGCCGGTGGGGGTCGCAGCAAATACCGTCGCACCTGCGCTGCACGCGGTGGATGTGTCTCTGGCGGACGCCATCCCCTTGAACCGCCCGCATGGGCAAGGGGTCAGCGTTGTTCGTGGCAACTGTTACATCGCCATGCAAGGGCAGACCTATCAGGTCCAGTACGACGTACGGCTGGCCGCCTGGCAGATTGTTGACCCAAACAACCCGTTTGCCTTCTTCGGCCGGCAAACAGTGCGCCTCGACAGCCAGGGCCAGTGGCAACTGCTTGAGACTGCCGGGTTGCGCGGCGGCGTTTTCCCGTCGTTCAGCCGTCTGGATGAAACCCCGGCAGGCCCCGCCACAGCGGTGGGTGACGTGAGCGATTACGAAATGCCGGAATCGCTACAACCCTATGTCTTCGGCATCGTCAGCCCAAGGCAGGCTGAGAACTTTGAAGGAGGCCCATTCGGTCTGCATGAATTTTTTGATGACATTTTCCAGGGCGGTCGTTCGACCTACCAGACCCTGCGCCAGAATCTCTACCGCGACGCCAAGGCATTTTTCGAACAGCCGCCCCTTCCGGGCAAACCCGACTTGCCGTTGCTGGAAGATGGCGTGACGCCCCAGGCGTTCTTCGAGGCGGCACTGGAGAAATCCGGTGGTCTGGTGATTGGCGAAGCACCGACGTCCATCGCCAGCAAGCAACTGCTGATCGACAACATGCCGTTGCTGGCAGAACGCAAGGTCGAGGTCCTGTACATCGAGCATCTGCAAACCGACCAGCACACGCACAAGCTGCAGAAATACAAGGCCCTCGGCAGCAAGACGCGCAGCGGCTCCCACATGATCAAGCACTATCTGGATACGGTGAACGAGGGCGCGCTCAAGAACGGCAGCGACAAATACGACTATTACCACCTGATCAAAACGGCCCACCGACACGGCATCGAGGTTCGGCCATTCAGTTCCTCGGTCAGTTATGACTATGCTGGCAATGATGTGGCATCCGCTGCAGGTGACGCCCTCGCGCCGCAAAAGATGGCGGTTTTCTTCGGCAACAAGGTCATCAGTGGCGATGTTCAGACGCACCCTGGCCGACGCTGGATCGCCCTGCTCGACCACCGGACCGCCAACACCTGGCAGCAACAGCCCGGCATCAGCGAACTGCAAGGCGTACTCAGTTTGCGGGTCGAAGACGTGCCGTTGGGCACGCCGATCCAGATATCCGTGGACAGTGATGCCGTCATCAGCAGCGCTGCATCGCGTGCAGACTTCAAGGCACGGATCGGCAACCCGAACATCGACAATGTGGCCGGCGCCTCTTCACCTGTCAGTCCATCCGATACCTCGCTGGACGATGCGCTGTATGGTTTGCTTGAACGACGCTCGCCCATGGCATGGGGCCTTGACCCTAACCGCCGCGCCATCGTTTCCCACCGCAGGAGCGAGGTGAACCCTTACACCGGTGACCACGGTTTTGAATGGAATCCGGCTGGCTACTGGACCCGCGCCGATGTCGCCACCTGGAGCAACGACTACCCGCTGGGCGCCATTCACCAGTCACTGGTCGACAACCGCTATCAAATGCCTGCCGGCATGCAGAGCACCTTTCATGACCTTGCCCACTTCCGTCACAGAGGCCTGAACCCCGACTACTTCTTCGTGGAGAGTCATCTGGTGGAGGTGCGTGAGAGATTCTTTGAACTGGCGAGTACGCTGCAGAAAGACGCTCGCTCGGTGCTCACGCTCGCCTTGCCGGAGCGCGTTATCTTGCCTGAAGTGAAGGCCGATACGCCGTTGAGCATGTTCATCGAAGAGTTGTATGAAAACACCTCGGGCGTGGTGATTGGCGAATCCCATTCAGCCCTCGCCAGCAAGCGCTTCATTCTCGACAACATGGAGCATCTGGCGCGCCAGAACGTAAAGACGCTGTACATGGAGCACTTGTTGACCGATCTGCATCAGGCCGACTTGGACCGCTTCGCCGAAACCGGGCTGATGAGCAAACGTCTGCTGCATGACCTCAAACGCATGGACAAAACGTTTCGGACCGACCCGACAGGCGCTTACTCATTCGAAAGGTTGGTGGTCCAGGCCAGGCGGCATGGCATTGAAGTCCGCGCTGTCGATTGCGCCGCCAGTTACTTCATCCGCCATCTGCCGACCCACTCCAGCACCACGCGCCAGCAGGTGTTCAGCTATTTTGCGTCTCGCACGATACGCAAGCACCAGGAGGTGATGGGAGCGCACAAATGGATGGCGCTGGCGGGTGAAACCCATGCCAACACCTTCAAAAACAGCGTGCCTGGCATTGCCGAGCTGGAACAGGGGATTGGTGTACGGGTGATGGACGTGGCCCATGGCAAAGGCCGCGGCATCATGATCGATCCGGGCGAGCAGGTTCCTGCGGGGGTCAATCACGAGTCGGTGCTGGTGAAGAATGACTTCCTCGTGGAGATCGAACTGCCCAAGCGCCCTCAACTTGCCGTATCGGCTGGCGCTAGATTGCACAGTCCGGGCATGTTCCTGCTCGACGAGTCCGAACCCTTGCGACCGACGATCGTGCATCGCTCAAGGGACCGCACCCTCAAGCACACGCCGATACGGTTCAACACCGCAGGCAAAGCCTACGTCGAGCGCGAGTCATGGCCGCAGGTTCATCGCCAGCCGTTCGACAACGTGCAGGCGCTGATCGACGCCCTGGTGGAGATGAACCTCAACCATGTGAGCTGACGGGTCAGTCTGGCGTTTTTGAAACCGTCGGAATGCGCTGCTCCAGCACTTGGTGCAGCGCACTGTCCGCCGGCCAGTTGCGCATGAAACGCGCGCGGTCTTTGGCGAACGCCGTCGCGAACGAGGTCTGGGAACCGTGCTGACACATGGCATCCAGATCGATGAGCGACCAGCGATCGTTGTGCCAGAACACGTTGTGGCCCTTGAGATCGCCGTGGCTGATGCGCTCGCGGATCAACTGCGCGAACAGAAGATCCAGCGCCTGCAACTCGGCCTCTGGCGCATCGCCCGACGCCACGTAGGGCGCAAAACGCTCGATGATGTCGGGCCCCGGCAGAAACTCGGTGACCAGATACGCCTCGCGGCGCAGCCATAAAAAGCGTTTTTCCAGCAGCGCCAGCGGTGTGGGCGTTGCGATGCCGAGGAACCGCAACCGATTGCCTTCCCGCCAGGAGTGCCAGGCGCGGGACGGTCGCCAGAAACGCTTGAGCCAGTGCGCCAGGCTCTTGATGTTGTAACGCTTGATCACCAGTTCGCGGCCAGCGACGTCAGCTTTGGCGACACTGGCCGCACCCCCGGTCTTGTACAGATGGCCGCCATCGACCAGCGCGTCGGCCTGCTCCAGCACCGGCAGCATCGACGTCACTTCCTCGCGACGAATCGCGCGCAGGGCAAACGGCCCGTCTTCGACACTGAACAGGCTGCACTCACGGCCGATCTTGATCAGGTAATCCCGCAGGCGCCAACTGCGCACCTTATCGATCTGCTTTTGCAGCGCTTCGACCGGCAGGCCGTGCTCGCCATTGCTCAGCAGGTAATAGACGAGCAGTTCTTCGGTGAACGGCTCCAGCGACTTCGGCAACTGGGCGAAGAATACACCAAGGTTCTCCAGCACCTTTTGCCGGGACAACGGTTTGCCGGCTTCCTCGACGCGAATGCCCGCGCCGTCGATCAAGTACAAGGTCGAACCCTGACGCAGCAGGTTGTCCAAGTGCAGGTCTTCCTGCCACAGGCCTTTGGCGTGCATCTGACCCACGGCGGCCAGCGCATCACCGAGCACTGACTGCTGCTCATCGTCCAGTGGCGGCAGCGCTTCCACCGATTTCCAGGCGTCGCCCAGGCTTTCGGCCTGATCCAGAAACTCGAACAGCAGCCAGCCGCCCTCACCCTCTTGCAGCCCGTCGGCCAGCAGCAATGGGGTCGGCAGTCCTTGCTTTGCCAGCGCCTGTACACCGTCGCGTTCACGCTGGAAATGCCGAGGGGCTTTCGGACCGACCAGCAACTTCGCCAGCACCGTGCGCCCACGCCAGATGCCGGCGCCCACGTACCGTTGACCGGGCAGGACGCGCAACAGGCTGAGCAACTGCAACTCGGCAGGACCGGCCGCATCCTCCAGCGCGATGTTCATCGGCAGCGCCGGGGTGCGACCGGCGTTTTTCAGTTCAGACAAACGCATCGGCGCCCTCTTTGATCAAGCCCAGGTCCAGATCGCAGACCTGACAGGCATTAAATGTGCTGTAGGAGCCGACTTGCTGGCTAACGCAACTCACCGGTCCCACACTCGTCGCCAGACAGGCCGCATTCGCCAGCAAGCCGGGTCCTACATTTTGAGCAGGACGGTGATTAATCAAGCGCGGCAAAACAATTTGTCTACCGGTCACGGCGCTTGTGGCTGCCCCGTTTGGCAACACGCTGCCACCAGGCGTCAACCAGCCCGCTGTCGGTCGGGGCGTGCAGGTACGCCGCCAGAAGCTCGCGGATTTCCGATTCGTTCCAGACCGGCGCGCGACGCAGCAAAGGCTCGATGTCCTTGACCCGGTCGCGCTGGCCGAAGATCGACTTGCGCGTCTTCTCCAGGTCGATCAGCTGCGCCCTGTACTCGCCACCCCGCGCCCGCATGAAAATATGCTTGGGGTAGAAACAGCCGTGTACCTGACCGGCCTTGTGCAGCGTGCGCGCCAGTTGCCCGCACGCCTGCAGAATCGCCAGACGCTCGGCGGCCGGCCGCTCGGGCCAGTCTTGCAATAGCGTGTCCAGATCGGTCCAGCCATCCAGCGCGCGGGTCATCAGAATCGCGCGACGCTCGCCGTCGATTTTTCTGTCTGCGTAAAACACCGCATGCAGCGCCGGGATGCCCAGCTTCTGATACAGGCTGATGTTGCGAAACTCTCGGGAAAACGAAGGCTCGCCAAACGGGTGATGCAGGGTGTAAGTCAGGTAGTTGCTCTGGCGCTTGAGGTAATAACCGGAGCCTTCCAGCTCCAGGCGAAACACACTGCTCCAGCCGCCGCGACCGGTGTTGGGCTCATCCACCGCGTCGAGTTCGACGTTCCACAACGCATCGAAGTCCGCCAGACCGTGCCGCTCCAGCAGCCCCCGGTCGGCGTCAGCAATGAAAACACTCATTCGCGGCCCTCAAAAAAACTGACGATGTGGCGGATGCGCTTCTTGTCAGAATCATTCAAGCGTTCACGACCACGGTATTGCAGATAGAACCTCAGGCGCTGAGTGGCCGACAGGTGATATTTCGCCACCTTGTCCAGGCAGGCGAGGTCTTTGGTGATGCGGTAGCGCAGCATGAAGCTGACCCAGAACGCGCCGTTGGGGCAGTCGATCAGGAACACCGTCGATTGATCATCTACCAGCAGGTTGCGCCACTTCAGATCGTTATGGGTGAAGTGATGGTCGTGCATGGTTCGTGTGTAGCGCGCGACCTGCTGGCTGACGCCATTGACCCATGAACGGCTGTCCAGCCGGGTGTCGTTGACCCGCGCCAGTTCGGACAGGTCTTCGGTGCGCGGCAGTTCGCGGGTGATTAGCGCGCCGCGATCGTACGCAGCGCCATTGCGCTCCAGGCCCCAGGCGACGACTTCCGCCGTCGGGATGCCCCACTTGGCGAAGCGCTTGAGGTTCTGCCATTCGGACTTCACCCGTGGCCGTCCCAGGTATCGGCGCAAACCCTTGCCGGCAGCGACGTAGCGCTTGACGTAGTAATTCACGCCACCGCGCTCGACGCGGATGACTTCGGACAGCGGATCCCGGGTCAGCCGCTCGCCTTTGAGGGCGAACACGGCGTCGAGGGTGCCGAAGTCGTCCGTCAGCGCGGCGTAGCCAGGCTCCAGCTTCCAGCCCGCCATCAGAGCGCGTCCCCGTAGCGCAACTTGCGCTGATAGAGCTTTTCGGCCTTGCTTTCAAGCCAGCTCAAAAGCGCCGATTCCTGGGCCTGGATCTGCCGCAGCGGCTGCTGGAAATAGCCCTTGAGAAAGCGCAGTTTGTCGCGCCGGGTCAGGCCAATGTCCATCGCCGAGAAATACAGCGCGGCCAGGTCCTTGTTGCGCCAGCGCTGGGTGATCGCCGGACGCGTCTGGGCGCGGTGCAGGTCGATCACTGAAAGCCGGAAGTCATCGGGCGTGACCGGCGTGTCGGTGTGCAGTAAGAAATGGCAGATGTAGCAGTCGCGGTGATTGACCCCGGCGCGGTGCATCATCCCGACCAGCCGCGCCACTTCGGCGATGTACGCGCGCTTCATGCGTGGCTCGGGCGGTTCGGTGCGCCAGTTGAGGCTGACATCTTCCAGGCTCTCGGTCGGCGCCAGCTCTTCGGTGATGATGAACGAATGCTGCATGGCCGGATTGTTGCCGCGCTCGCCGTACGCCACGGCGGTCATGGTCGGAACGCCAACCTCATGCAGACGATTGACCGCGTCCCACTCCTGACCCGCGCCGAGCACCGGCAACTTGGCGGTCAGCAGGTTTTTCGCCACTTCACCCCAACCGATGCCGCGATGGATCTTGACGAAATAACCGCGCCCGTCGACCTCGGTGCGCAACGTGCGCCGGTTCTCGAGTTCGCGATAGACCTGGCCTTCCAGCGCCTCAACGGCCTCGAACGCATCGCGCCCGGCCCAGAGGCTCTTGAAGGGTTCAGCAAGGATCAGTTTCATCCGTGGTGCTCCGCCAGAATCACATCCGCAGCGTGCTGCGGCATGCTGTAAAGATCAGCCGTGTCGGCGAATGTCAGCCCGTTGCGGCTCCAGGTGCTGCGCGCGGCGTCGTCCTTGAGGATGCGGGCAAGATACTGATTGAGCTGGTTCTGTTCGAACGGCTCATCGAGCACCAGACCGCTGTCGGCTTCGGCGATGTAATGGGCGTACCCGCACACCGCGCTGACCAGCACCGGCAGTCCTGCCACCAGCGCTTCAAGTAGCACGGTGCCGGTGTTTTCGTTGTACGCGGGATGAATCAACAGGTCGGCGCCCAACAGAAAACGCGGAATGTCGCTGCGCCCTTTCATGAAGGTGACGTGATCGCCCAGGCCCAGCGTTGTGCTCTGCAGCTGGAATACCTTGGGGTCGTCCTGGCCGATTACAAACAGCCGCGTGCGTTTCTTCAGTTCAGCAGGCAGCGCTGCCAATGCCTTGAGGCTGCGATCGACGCCCTTGGTCTTGAAGCCGGAGCCAATCTGCACGAGCAGCAGGTCATCGTCAGCCAGCTTGAACTCGCGACGGAATTCAGCACGGATTTCGGCGGCATTCGGCGGCGCGCGGCGGTCCTGAGAGATTCCTGGCGGCAACAGATGAAAGCGCGCAAGCGGCGTGTCGTAATGCTTGATGAACAGAGGCTGCTGCACTTCGGAGATCATCAGCACTTCGGTCTTCGCGTCTTTGCCGAACACCGCGCGCTCGTAGTCGGCGAAGTGACGGTAGCGGCCCCAGTATTTGTACAGGCCGTGGCGCAGGTTCTGAGCTTTGTCTTCGTAACAGCCGTCGGCGGCGTAATACACGTCCAGGCCGGGCATCTTGTTGAAGCCGATCAGCCGGTCCACGGGACGCTTGGCCAGGTCGGCATTCATCCAGTCGGTGAGCTTTTCGTTGCGGCGGTGATTGAAGATCGCCTTGACCGGCGCCACCAGCACTTCGAAGCCAGGCGGTACGTCGCCTTCCCAGATCAGCGTGTAGACGCGGATTTGATGGCCGCGCTGCTGACACTCCAGGGCGATGCGCATGAAGTCGCGTTGCAGGCCACCGAAGGGGAAGTATTTATAAAGCACGAATGCCAGTTGCATCAGGGATGTTCCTTTGCCAGCAATAGCGCGCCCAACTGGTTCGCTACCCGCTCGGGATTCAGGCGAGTAAAGCACATGGGCCACTCGCGTTCGGTATCGACCTGACGCTGATCTTCAGGGGTCGGTCGATAGGTGCATTTCTTTTGCAGGCACGGCGCGCAGGCGGGATATTCCGCCGCCAGATGAACCTGCGACCGGCCGTAGGCGCCGGTCAGGCCCGGATTGGTCGGGCCGAACAGCGACAGGGTTGGTACGTCCAGCGCTGCGGCCAGGTGGCCGAGGCCGGTATCAACGGCGACGCAGCCCTGGGCGCTTGCCAGCACGCGAGCAACGCCTGCCAGATTGAGTTTGGGCAACACGACGGCATTATCAAGGCCATCGGCAATGCGCTCTGCCCGCGCCTTCTCGGCCGGGTTGCCCCACGGCAGACGCACTTCAAGCCCCTGACCAATAATGCGTTCAGCCAGTTGTCGCCAATACAGCTCGGGCCAGTGTTTGGTGTCCCACGTGGTGCCGTGCAGAAAGAGCACGAAGGGCGCGTCGCTTGTGGCAGTGAGCAGGCGGCTGCGATCAAGGCCGTAATCGCCCAATCCCGCAGGCACCTGATAGCCCAGCGCTTGACCGAACAGCTGACGCAAACGCTCAACCGCATGCTGGCCGCGGGCAACGGCGTAGGGGCGATCGTAGAAACGAGCGGCCATGGGCTCGCGCGCCGAGGTCTTGTCCAGCCCGGCGATGGGCGCTTTGACGTAGCGGGTCAGCCAGGCACTTTTCAGCAGGCCCTGGGCGTCGATCACCAGATCGTAGCGGGTGTCCCGCAGGCGCTGCTTGAACTGGCGCCATTCACCATTTTTGAGGGTCTGCCAGAGGTTCTTGCGCCAGCGACGGATCGCCACCGGAATCACGTTGGCGACCGCCGGATGCCAGGTCGGAATCTCGGCAAAGCCCTCTTCCACCACCCAGTCGAACTGGATGCCCGGCAGCGCGCCCATGGCGTCGGTCAGCGCGGGTAAGGTGTGGATCACATCACCCAGTGACGAAGTTTTGATCAGCAGTACCCGCAAGTCAGGCGACCTCGACCGGGGCGGCGCCAATACGGCCGAGGGCCTGGATCACCGAATCCGGCTCCAGCAGGCGCAGGCAGTTGTAATGGCCGAAGCGGCAGGTGCGCTCGAAACAAGGGCTGCACTCGATGCCGAGGCGGACGATCTCGACTTCATCGGCCAACGGTGGCGTGAAACCCGGCGAGGTCGAGCCGTACACCGCCACCAGCGGGCGATTCAGCGCGGCGGCCACGTGCATCAGCCCGGAATCGTTGGAGACCACCGCGTCCGCGCAGGACAGCAGGTCAATGGCTTCGGCCAGTGAGGTGCCGCCGCTGAGGTTCATGGATTCTTCGCGCAGCCCCGGAATCAGCCGCTCGCGGATGCTTTCGCCCACGGCATGGTCGTTCTTCGAGCCGAACAGCCAGACTTGCCAGCCTTCACGAATCTTCGCTTCGGCGACCTTGGCGTAGTGCTCGGAAGGCCAGCGCTTGGATTCGCCGAATTCAGCGCCCGGGCACAGCGCGAGCACCGGCCGATCAAGGCTCAGGCCGAACTTGGTCAACGCCGCGTCGCGGCTCGAGGTTTCAATTTGCAGGCTGGGTTTGGGATACGGACGCGGCAGTTCGGCGCCTTTTTCATAAGCCAACGCCATGAAGCGTTCGATCATCAGCGGGTAACGCTGTTTGTCGAGGGTGCGCACGTCGTTGAGCAGGCCGTAGCGAAACTCGCCACGCCAGCCGGTGCGCTTGGGAATGCCGGCGAAGAACGGCACCAGCGCCGACTTCAGCGAGTTGGGCAGCAGAATCGCCTGATCGTACTGGCCCTTGAGGGATTTGCCGATGCGCCGGCGCGTGGCCAGCTCCAGCGCGCCATGGCCGAGGGGGAAGCTCAAGGCCGTGCGCACTTCGGGCATGCGTTCAAGAATCGGCCGGCTCCACTCGGGCGCCAGCACATCGATGTCGCACTGCGGGTGACGCTGCTTCAGGCACTGGAACAGCGTCTGCGCCATCACCATGTCACCGACCCAGCTGGGCCCTACGATCAGAATTCTCATGCTCATCCAAAAACGACCAGAAACGAGCAGGGAGGCCCATCAGACTGCGTGATGCTTGCACACACAGCCTGACGCCTCCCTGTCATAGCTTTATAGAACCGGATGGCTGTATCACACGCCGAATCCGGTGGCGCACCCTCTGACGTCATCGCGGGCAAGCGCGCTCCTGCAGGAGACCGCGCTCAACTGTGGGAGCGCGTTTGCCCGCGATGAGGCCAGCGAGTTCAATGAAGAATCCTTCATTTATTAACTCAGCCCCAACTGCCCCCAGATCTGCATCACTTCACGCCGTTCGGTGGCGAACTGGTCGCCGGCCACAACACCCGGATCGTTCTGCAACGCCTGTCGGTGAGCGGCCGAGCGGTAGGCCTTGTAGGCCTCACGCAGCAGACCGGCATCGGCGGCGGCCATCAGCCCCGCCTCTTCAAGGCCTTCGAGAATACGGATGTTATCGGTGTAACGAAGCAGCGCGGGATGCTCTCTGGACCACGCCAGGGCCGCGTATTGCACCATAAATTCAATATCGACGATACCTCCGGCGTCCTGCTTGAGGTCGAACCGGGCCGTCGGATCAAACGCATTCGCCCCTTTGCCTGCCGCCGTTACACGGGTGCCGAGGTTGTCGCGCATCTTGGCGCGCATCTCGCTGACCTCCTGACGCAGCTTCGGCAGATCCCGCTCACGCCCCAGCACCAACGCACGCACGGCCTCGAACTGCCGACCGACATCGGTGCTGCCCACCAGCACCCGCGCGCGCACCAAGGCCTGATGCTCCCACGTCCAGGCCTCGTTCTCCTGATAGCGGGAAAACGCCCCGAGGGAGCTCACCAGCAAGCCCGCCGCGCCAGACGGGCGAAGGCGCATGTCGACTTCGTACAACTGGCCGGAGTTGGTCTGGGTGGTGATCAGGTGAATGATCCGCTGACCGAGCCGGGTGAAAAACTGCGCGCCATCGATCGGCTTGGCGCCGTCGGTTTCAGCCTGGGGATCGCCATCGTGAATGAACACCAGGTCCAGATCCGAGCCGTGCCCCAGCTCAATGCCGCCGACCTTGCCGTAGCCGACGATGACAAAGCCGGGGTCGCACAACGTGCCGTCCGGTCGGCGCGGCGCACCATGGCGGGCGACGGTGTGGCGCCAGGCGAGCGCCAGCACTTGTTCGAGAATGGCCTCGGCCAGCCAGGTCAGGTAATCGCTGACTTTCATGAGCGGCAGGCTGCCAGTGATTTCCGAGGCGGCCACCCGCAGACGGTGCGCCAGTTTGAAATGGCGCAGGGCTTCCATTTGCTGTTCCAGGTCGTCCTCGGGAATTCGCGTCAGACGTTCGCGCAACTCGGCGGCCAGTTCGAGGGCCTGGGGCGGGCTGAACAGGCGACCTTCGTTAAGCAGCTCATCGAGCAGTAACGGGAAACGGGCGATCTGCTCGGCAATCCACGGGCTGGCCGCGCACAGGGTCAGCAATCGACGCAGCGCGCCGGGGTTTTCGGTGAGCAACACCAGATACGCCGAGCGACGCGCCACCGCTTCCACCAGCGGCAGCACCCGCTCCAGCACCAAGTCAGGATTGTCGTGCTCGACCGCTTGGGCGAGCAGCCGCGGAATAAAGGCATCGAGCCGCTCGCGCCCCAGACGCTGCATCGAACGCAGCTGCGAACTGTTGCGCAGATTGCTTAGATTCTTCAGCGCTTTGGGCGCATCGGCGAATCCGCCCTCCTGCAATTGGAGGCAGGCGCTTTCTTCGTTTTGCGACTCTTCCCACAGCGGCAGCCACTCGCCCCCGACGATTTCTTCGCCTTGATCCTCCTGGCCTTCTTCCTCATCCGGGTCGGCGATGACCTGACGAAAGTGCCATGCGACGCGCCCACGCCAGTACATCAACTGCACATGAAAGCTCGCCCAATCGGCAAAGCCCATCATGAACGCAATGCGCGCCTGATCCTGCGGGTCGTCGGGGAGCATTTGGGTTTGCCGATCGGCGATCGCCTGAATGGCGTGCTCGGTGTAGCGCAGAAACTGATAGCCCTCACGCAGTTCATCAATGACGGCAGCGGGCAAATAGCCCTGGCCTTCAAGGATTTTCAGCACCTTGAGCAACGGCCGCTGTTGCAGGCTAAGGTCGCGACCACCGTGAATCAGCTGGAACGCCTGGGCGATGAACTCCACTTCACGAATGCCGCCGGACCCGAGCTTGATGTTCTCGGCCATGCCCTTGCGCCGGACTTCCTGCTGGATCAGCTGCTTCATGGTGCGCAGCGCTTCGATAGCGGAGAAGTCCAGATAGCGGCGGTAGACAAACGGCCGCAGCATGTCGAGCAACTCGCTGCCCTTCTCCTGATCACCGCCGACCACCCGCGCCTTGATCATGGCGTAGCGTTCCCAGTCGCGGCCCTGGTCCTGGTAGTACTGCTCCAGCGCGTTGAAGCTGAGGACCAACGCACCGGAAGACCCATACGGGCGCAGACGCATGTCGACGCGGAAGACGAAGCCATCGACAGTGACCGGGTCCAGCGCCTTGATCAATCGCTGACCCAGGCGGATGAAAAACTCCTGGTTATCCAGCGGGCGCTTCACGCCCTGGGTTTCGCCGCCTTCGGGGTAGGCAAAAATGAGATCGATGTCGGAGGACAGGTTCAGCTCGACAGCGCCCAGCTTGCCCATGCCGAGGATGACCATTTGCTGCGGCTCGCCAGTCCGACGGCCGGTCGGCGTGCCGAATTGCTGGCAATGCCGCTCGTACAGCCACTTGTAAGCCAGATCGATACAGCCATCTGCCATGTCCGAGAGATCGCGGCAGGTTTCCACCAGATCGGCCTGCCGGGTCAGATCCCGCCAGATAATTCGCACTTGCTGGCGCGTGCGTTGACGACGTAGATTACGCCCCAGTTCATCGTCGCTGGCAGCCTGAATGACTGAATTGGCGAGGTGCCCCAGCAGCTCGCCGGGCGCAAAACTGCGCTCCAGCTCACCGGATTCAGCAAGGTCGAGCAGCATCAGCGGATCGCGCGAAACCTGATCGGCGACAAAATCGCTGGCGGCACATACGCGTTCGAACGCCTGCAGCCGCGCCTCAGGCCAGGTCTGAAAAGACTGCCTGGCTTTATCGGTCAGGGAATCGAGCGCGGTGCGCCAGGATTGGCGGGCGCGAGTGGGCAACGGCAGAAGGACAGCCGGCAGCTCGGCCAGCAGGGGAAGGCTCATGGTCTATCCTTGATCGGCGTTCAAATGCCAGTCCACCCCGTCGGTTGTACACACGGACCGGACGGACTGTCGAACAAAGGTTAAAAATTGCTGATGGCTAGCGATTCTTGGCTGCCAGCATGATCTATCAGGCGACTCGTCTGATTTTTGCACCGACAACACTGCTTTACCGGACACTGCACCACGAGCGAAAACAGCGCTCCGCTGTAGTTTTACTACTGTATATACAAGTCAAAAAGCTGAATTAGCCCGAGATTTGTAGTAAAACTACACAACGCCGGGAACCGATCCGGCCATCCAAGAATTTACATCGTCTGCCCACAAGGCCAGTCGTAACAAACTCAGGCAACCGATTCTGGAAGCCTTTCCGCCCTGGAGCAAGCCATGCAAGACCTCGATCCCGTCGAAACCCAGGAATGGCTGGACGCCCTGGAATCGGTTCTCGACAAAGAAGGCGAAGACCGTGCTCATTACCTGATGACCCGCATGGGTGAGCTGGCCACACGAAGTGGTTCGCAACTGCCTTACGCCATCACCACACCTTATCGCAACACCATCCCCGTTACCCACGAAGCACGCATGCCCGGCGACCTGTTCATGGAACGCCGCATTCGCTCGCTGGTACGTTGGAACGCTTTGGCGATGGTGGTCAAGACCAACATCGGCGACCCGGATCTGGGCGGCCACATCTCCAGCTTCGCTTCCAGTGCAACCTTGTACGACATCGGCTTCAACTACTTCTTCCAGGCCCCGACCGACGAACACGGCGGCGACCTGATCTACTTCCAGGGTCACGCATCGCCAGGCGTCTACGCCCGTGCGTTCATGGAAGGCCGCATCACCGAAGACCAGATGAATAACTTCCGTCAGGAAGTCGATGGCAACGGTCTGTCGTCTTACCCGCACCCGTGGCTGATGAAAGATTTCTGGCAGTTCCCGACCGTTTCCATGGGTCTGGGTCCGATTCAGGCGATCTACCAGGCGCGCTTCATGAAGTACCTGGAACACCGCGGCTACATCCCGGAAGGCAAGCAGAAAGTCTGGTGTTTCCTGGGCGACGGCGAGACTGACGAGCCGGAATCCCTGGGCGCCATCGCCCTGGCCGGTCGCGAGAAGCTCGACAACCTGATCTTCGTCGTGAACTGCAACCTGCAGCGTCTGGACGGTCCGGTTCGCGGCAACGCCAAGATCATCCAGGAACTGGAAGGCGTGTTCCGCGGTGCTCAGTGGAACGTGACCAAAGTCATCTGGGGCCGTTTCTGGGACCCACTGCTGGCCAAGGACGTCGACGGCATCCTGCAACGTCGCATGGACGAAGTCATCGACGGCGAATACCAGAACTACAAAGCCAAAGACGGCGCTTTCGTGCGCGAACACTTCTTCAACTCGCCAGAACTCAAGGCGATGGTTGCGGATATGTCCGACGACGAAATCTGGAAACTCAACCGTGGCGGCCACGACCCGTACAAGGTCTACGCGGCGTACCACAGCGCGGTGAACCACAAGGGTCAGCCTACCGTGGTTCTGGCCAAGACCATCAAGGGTTATGGCACCGGTGCCGGTGAAGCGAAAAACACTGCGCACAACACCAAGAAGGTCGACGTCGACAGCCTGCGTCACTTCCGTGACCGCTTCGACATCCCGATCAAAGACGATCAGCTCGAAGCCCTGCCGTTCTTCAAGCCGGAAGAAGGCAGCGCCGAAGCGCGTTACCTGGCCGAGCGTCGTGCTGCACTGGGCGGCTTCGTGCCACAGCGTCGCGCGCAGAGCTTCAGCCTGCCGACCCCGCCACTGGAAACCCTCAAGGCGATCCTTGACGGCTCCGGCGACCGCGAAATCTCCACCACCATGGCCTTCGTCCGCATCCTGACTCAACTGGTCAAGGACAAGGAAGTGGGTCAGCGCATCGTTCCGATCATCCCGGACGAAGCCCGTACCTTCGGTATGGAAGGCATGTTCCGCCAGCTGGGTATCTATTCGTCCGTAGGCCAGCTGTACGAGCCGGTCGACAAAGAACAAGTGATGTTCTATCGCGAGGACAAGAAAGGTCAGATCCTCGAGGAAGGCATCAACGAAGCGGGTGCGATGTCGTCGTTCATCGCAGCAGGTACGTCGTACAGCAGCCACAACCAGCCGATGATTCCGTTCTACATCTTCTACTCGATGTTCGGTTTCCAGCGTATCGGCGACCTGGCATGGGCTGCAGGCGACAGCCGCACCCGTGGCTTCCTGATCGGCGGCACCGCCGGTCGTACCACCCTGAACGGTGAAGGTCTGCAGCACGAAGACGGTCACAGCCACATTCTGGCCTCGACCATCCCGAACTGCCGCACCTTCGATCCAACCTACGGCTACGAGCTGGCGGTGATCATTCAGGACGGCATGAAGAAGATGTTCGAAGAACAACAGGACGTCTTCTACTACCTGACCGTGATGAACGAGTCCTACACGCAACCTGCCATGCCGGCCGGTTCCGAGGAAGGCATTATCAAGGGCATGTACCTGCTCGAAGAAGACACCAAAGAAGCCGCGCACCACGTGCAGCTGCTGGGTTCGGGCACCATCCTGCGTGAAGTGCGCGAGGCGGCGAAGATCCTGCGCGAGCAGTTCAACATTGGTGCGGACGTCTGGAGCGTCACCAGCTTCAACGAATTGCGTCGCGACGGCCTGGCCGTAGAGCGCAGCAACCGTCTGAAGCCGGGGCAGAAGCCACAGCTGAGCTACGTTGAAGAATGCCTCAACGGCCGTAAAGGTCCGGTGATCGCTTCGACCGACTACATGAAACTGTTCGCTGACCAGATCCGTCAGTGGGTTCCGACCAAGGAATACAAAGTTCTGGGCACCGACGGTTTCGGCCGTAGCGACAGCCGCAAGAAGCTGCGCAACTTCTTCGAAGTTGACCGTCACTTCGTGGTGCTGGCCGCCCTGGAAGCCTTGGCCGATCGCGGCGATATCGAACCTAAAGTCGTGGCGGAAGCCATTGCCAAGTTCGGCATCGATCCTGAAAAGCGCAACCCGCTGGACTGCTAAGGTCTGCGTAACGATCGAATAGAGCGCTGAAAATGTGCGCGAAACAGCCGCCGATGCGGAATTTACTTCGGTAAATGAGCATCCAGGCTGTTTCGTCGCAAATGAATCGGCGCAGTCGAGGAACAGGTTCTCCTAAGGAGAGACATTGTGAGTGAGTTAATTCGAGTACCCGACATCGGCAACGGTGAAGGTGAAGTCATTGAGTTGATGGTCAAGGTCGGTGATCGCATCGAGGCTGACCAGAGCGTGCTGACGCTGGAGTCGGACAAGGCAAGCATGGAAATCCCTGCGCCTAAAGCCGGTGTCATCAAGGCGATGAAAGTGAAGCTGGGCGACCGCCTGAAAGAAGGCGACGAATTGTTTGAGCTCGAAGTGGAAGGCGAAGCGGCGGCCGAGCCTGCTGCTGCACCTGCTGCTGCCGCGCCAGCCCCTGCCGCTGAAAAGCCTGCCGAGAAGCCAGCCGAAGCCGAACCTGCGCCTGCCGCAGCGGCGGCTCCTGCTGCTTCCGATACCGTTCAGGACATTCACGTTCCGGACATCGGCTCGTCGGGCAAGGCTCGCATCATCGAGCTGATGGTCAAAGTGGGCGACAGCATCGAAGCTGATCAATCCTTGATCACCCTGGAATCCGACAAAGCCTCGATGGAGATCCCGTCTCCCGCCGCAGGCGTTGTCGAAAGCATCAGCGTCAAGGTCGAAGACGAAGTCGGCACCGGCGACCTGATCCTGAAATTGAAAGTGGCGGGTGCCGCACCTGCTGCCGCGCCTGCTCAGGCGGCTGCCCCGGCTCCGGCCAAGGCTGAAGCGGCTGCTCCGGCGGCCGCTGCTGCTCCGGCGGCGAAAGCTGAAAGCGCGCCTGCTCCTGCAGCTGCGCCAGCCGCTGCACCTGCGAACAATGGCGCCAAGGTTCACGCTGGCCCGGCTGTTCGTCAGTTGGCGCGCGAGTTTGGCGTCGAGCTGAACGCTGTTTCGGCAACCGGCCCACACGGTCGCGTGCTGAAAGAAGACGTGCAGGCGTACGTCAAATCGATCATGACCAAGTCCAAGGACGCGCCTGCTGCTGGCGGCGCTGCCGGCGGCATGGGCATCCCGCCGATTCCCGAAGTCGATTTCAGCCGTTTCGGCGAAACCGAAGAAGTGCCGATGACGCGTCTGATGCAGCTGGGCGCAACCGGTCTGCATCGCAGCTGGCTGAACATTCCGCACGTGACGCAATTCGACCAGGCCGACATCACCGACCTGGAAGCTTTCCGTATCGCGCAGAAAGCCGTGGCTGAAAAAGCCGGCGTGAAGCTGACCGTGCTGCCGCTGCTGCTCAAGGCCAGCGCGCACATGCTCAAGGAGCTGCCGGACTTCAACAGTTCGCTGGCGCCAAGCGGCAAAGCGATCATTCGCAAGAAATACTTCAACATCGGCTTCGCGGTGGATACGCCAGAAGGCCTGCTGGTCCCGGTGATCAAGAACGTCGACCAGAAGAGCCTGCTGCAACTGGCGGCCGAAGCAGCCGAGCTGGCGGAAAAAGCACGCTCCAAAAAGCTGTCGGCCAACGACATGCAAGGCGCCTGCTTCACCATCTCCAGCCTGGGCCACATTGGCGGGACCGGCTTCACGCCGATCGTCAACGCGCCGGAAGTGGCGATCCTGGGTGTGTCCAAGGCCACCATGCAACCGGTCTGGGATGGCAAGGCTTTCCAGCCACGCCTGATGCTGCCGCTGTCGCTGTCCTACGATCACCGCGTGATCAATGGCGCCGCAGCAGCACGTTTCACCAAGCGTCTGAGCGAATTGCTGGCGGATATCCGCACAATTCTGTTGTAAGCCGTACAAGGCCCGTTTCACGCGAAACGGGCCTTCGCTTTCTCGAGCAGCCACGCTCGTACCTCAACCCCGCTCACTGGCGGGGCTTTTTTTGCCAGGTGAGAAGCGCGAGGCTCCGCACAAACTGTAGGAGCCGGCTTGCTGGCGAATGCGATGAAACGGAATCGAACATATCGGCTGACCCAATGCGTTCGTCCAGATGCGACCCAGACCAAGCGCGCGCCTACAGTATTCGGTCGAGCTGCCGATACCTGATCATGCACAAAAAACAGCCGCTTCACCCTCACCCCGACAATCCGATCAATTACCTCCAGTAAATCAACCGTCTGCCGACAGATTTATAGCACTAAGCCATCGCGCTGACTTGTCAGCCCGTTCGCCATGATGCAACCTTGCGGCACGCGACTTAAAGACGGGCTCCTTGCCCGTGCGCGACAGCACCCTGAAAGCGAGTTCCTTCATGAAAAGCCAACCTGATGCTGCCGGTAGACCGGCGGCCGAGGTCGTGACGCAATTACCGGTGCCCTCGCGGCTCGGCATGCTGCGTTTCGAGCGGCTGAATGAACCCAGCTGGGCCATGCTCTATCTGGATCCGAATTGCGAAAAGCAATTCAGCATGCCCGCCGTCGAACTCTGCGCGCTGGTGGGCACGCCTTACGCCAGCCTCATGGAGCCCGAAGCGCGCTATCAACTGCACGACGCCGTGCAGATGCAACTGGCGGGCGGCACTCATTACCTGATTCGCTACACCCTGCACACGACGCGCGGCCCGTTGGGTCTGGTGGAGATCGGTGAAGGGTACAAGCAACACAATCGGCACCTGCTGCGCGGCTACCTGATGGTAGTCGGTGAGCAGGTCGAACCCGGTGAACTGATCATCAGCCCCGATCTGGAAGTACAGAACTCGCGCCTGCAAATAGCGCTGGAACTCAATCAACGCGCCCAGCACGAACAGTTGCTGCACCTGGAGCGGGTCCGCGGGCAGCAAAGCCTGATTCTGCGCCTGGCGCGCCATCGCTACAGTTCGAACAATTCGCTGCAGGAAGCCGCTGAGCTGATCACCAAAAGCGCCTGCGAGATCTACGACATTTCCTGCGCCAGCCTGTGGAACCTCAACGGCAAGACCCTTGAGCCGATTGCCGAGTATCGCCGCGACACCAGCACGTTCCCCAAGGCCGGCCCGATCGACATCAGCGAATTCCCCAGCTACCTGGACGTCCTGCACACCAGCCGCGCCATCGACGTCAACGATGTCGAGCAGGATCCGCGTACGCGCGAGCTGGTTCAGCGACTGCGCACCCAGGACATCACCGCCATTCTTGACGCCGCCGTGCGCATTGATGGCCAAGTCGTCGGCGTGCTGTGCCTCGAGCAGACCGGGACGGCACGGGAATGGCAGTCCGATGAGATTGCCTTTGCCGGTGAGCTGGCCGATCAGTTTGCCCACGCCATCAACAACCACAACCGCCGCACCGCCACCAGCGCCCTGCATCTGTTTCAGCGTGCGGTGGAGCAGAGCGCCAATGCGTTTTTGCTGGTCAATCGCGACGGCGTGGTCGAGTACGTCAACCCGAGCTTCACCGAGATCACGCAGTACCCTGCCGATGAGGTTCATGGGCATCGCCTTTCAGAGCTGCCGGCGCTGGAAAATCTCAGCGCATTGCTGCTCGACGCGAATTCGAGCCTGGTCAGCGGAAACAGCTGGCAGGGCGAGTTCAAAAGCCGACGCAAAAATCTGGAACCGTACTGGGGCCAGCTGTCGATTTCCAAGGTCTACGGCGACAACCGCGAACTGACCCATTACATCGGCATCTACGAAGACATCACCCAGGCCAAGCTCTCCCAGCAGCGGATCGAGCGCCTGGCGTACACCGATAATCTGACCAGTCTGGGCAACCGTCCGGCGTTCATCCGAACCCTGGACGAGCACTTTGCCCGCGACGTCGCGACGCCGATCAGTCTTTTGCTGGTGGACATCGACAACTTCAAGCGCATCAACGACAGCCTGGGTCACCAGACCGGCGACAAGCTGCTGATCAGCCTCGCCCGCCGCCTGCGCAATAGCCTGAGCCCGACCGGCATTCTGGCGCGCTTTGCCAGTAACGAATTCGCTGTACTGCTCGACGACACCAGTCCCGAGGAAGGCCAACGGGTGGCCAGCCAGGTGCTAAGCACACTGGACAAGCCCATGTTCGTCGACAATCAGTTGATCAGCGTGACAGGCTCGGTGGGTTTGGCCTGCGCGCCGATCCATGGCCGCGATCCGCAGACGCTGATGAAGAACGCAGGCCTGGCGCTGCACAAGGCCAAGGCCAACGGCAAGCATCAGGTGCAGGTGTTCACCGAAGCGCTGAACGCCGAGGCGAGCTACAAGCTGTTCGTCGAGAACAACCTTCGCCGCGCGCTGACGCAGAACGAACTTGAAGTGTTCTACCAGCCCAAACTGTGCCTGCGCAGTGGACGTCTGCTGGGCATGGAAGCGCTGCTGCGCTGGAATCATCCGGAAAAAGGCATGATCCGCCCGGACCAGTTCATCAGCGTTGCCGAAGAAACCGGCCTGATCATCCCGATCGGCAAATGGGTCGCGCGCCAGTCCTGCCGCATGAGCAAGCAACTGACCGCTGCGGGCTACGGCAAGCTGCATGTGGCCATCAACGTGTCGCCGAAGCAGTTTTCCGATCCGGAGCTGGTCTCGTCGCTGGCCGGTATTCTGCGCGACGAACAGCTGGACCCATCGCTGCTGGAGCTGGAACTGACTGAAGGTCTGCTTCTGGAAGCGACCGAAGACACGCGCCTGCAACTCGAGTCGCTGAAGACCCTCGGCCTGACCCTGGCGATGGATGACTTCGGTACGGGCTATTCGTCGTTCAGTTACCTGAAGAAATTCCCCATCGACGTGATCAAGATCGACCGCAGCTTCATTCGGGACATTCCCGATGATCAGGACGACATGGAAATCACCTCGGCGGTCATCGCCATGGCCCACAACCTCAAGCTGACCGTGGTCGCCGAAGGCATCGAGACGGCGGCGCAGCTGGCCTTCCTGCGTCGCCACCGCTGCGATGTCGGTCAGGGCTATCTGTTCGACAAGCCGATTCCGGGCGAAGAGCTGATCGAGAAATTGCGCCGCTACCCGCGCGGTCCGCTCGCCTGAGCCCCCCTTCCCCGCATTACATCAGTGCGGCACACTTGTCGCCCTGCATTTGCATCAGCCGATTCTGACCCCATATACGGTTTTCACTGACAACGCATGTTGGTTGTCCTGCCCCAGAGAGGATGTGCCTCATGGTCTTGCGCTCGGAAATACTTGTGAATAAAAACGCTCTCCCTACCGCCCAGCAGGCACTGCCTGGGCGCGAAACACCCATGACTCTGCCAGAAACCCATTTCGTCAACGGCAGTCCTCTGCTCGGGCCGTTCTTCAATGACGTCGAGTTCGCCATTTTTGGCCTGGGTTGCTTCTGGGGGGCGGAACGTCGCTTCTGGCAGCAAGAGGGTGTGGTCAGCACCGTCGTGGGTTACGCGGGTGGATTCACGCCGAACCCGACGTACGAAGAAGTCTGCTCGGGCCTGACCGGCCACTCCGAAGTCGTCCTTGTGGTGTATGAGCCTGCGAAGGTCAGCTATGAAGCCCTGCTGGCGATGTTCTGGGAATTGCACAACCCGACACAGGGCATGCGTCAGGGCAACGACATCGGCACGCAATACCGCTCGGTGATCTACGCGACAACGCCTGAGCAACTGCAGGCAGCCAAGGCCAGCGCCGAGGTGTATCAAGCCGAACTGGGCAAAGCGGGTCTTGGGGAAATCACCACCGAGATCGACCAGGCGCCCACCGTGTACTTCGCCGAGGCGTATCACCAGCAATACCTGGCGAAGAATCCCCAAGGCTACTGCGGCATTGGCGGGACGGGCGTCTGCATGCCGCCGAGTCTGGCCGGTAACTAAGCAGCCCCACGGACCCACCGGGCGCTCTTCGCAGGACTGGCTTTAGCCGGAAGACGTCGTGTGTCACGCCGCAGAATTGAGGGTGTTGCACCTGGCCCCTTCCCGGCTGAAGCCGGTCCTACTGATCGATCGCGTTTCCCTTGTAGGACTGGATTTAGCCGGGAAGACGTGAGCCGTCACGCTGCAGAAACCCGGCGTAGTTATTCCGCAATCAACCAATCCATCTTCCAGTCACCCTGGGTCTGGCCGAGCTTCTTCGCCAGCCATGGCATCAATTCGCGCAGTTCTTCTTCCAGCCCCCATGGCGGATTGGCGATTGCCAGACCGGAGCCGTTAAGGCTGTTTGGCGTGTCCAGCGGATGCACGAACAACTCGACCCGCAGCAGCTTCGGCGCGCCGGTTTCGGCCAGGTCCTGATAGAAACGCTTGAGCGCGCGCGGGTCCTTGATCGGGTACCAGATGGCGGCGACGGTCTGGCGCATCCGCGCGATGGTTTCCTTGAGGGCGACGGAGCAGCGCTTCATCTCGTCGAGCTGCTCGAACGGCGGATCGATCAGCATCACCGCGCGCTTCTCGTGAACCGGCAACAAGGCGCGGGGCACGTGCCAGCCTTCGCCCAGGTGCACGGCGACACGGCGGTCGTATTTCATGTTGTCTTTGAGCAGCGCGCCGTCTTCGGGGTGCTTTTCGTTGAGCAGCACACGGTCCTGTTCGCGGGTCAGGCGGCGGGCCAGTTCAGGAGAGCCCGGGTAGTAACGCAGTTCGCCGGTCTTGCGGTTCATCTGACGGATTGCATCAAGGTAACCAGCCGCCATGTCAGGCACATCGTCGGCATCCCAGAGGCGGCCTATGCCTTCGATCCATTCGCCGGTGCGCGTGGCCTGATCGCCCTGCAAGTCATACAGGCCGATGCCCGCGTGGGTGTCGAGGTAAGCGAGTGGCTGCTCCTTGCGCGACATGAGCGCGATCAAGCGAGTCAGAACAATGTGTTTGAAAACGTCGGCGTGGTTGCCGGCGTGAAAGGCGTGACGGTAATTCATGGCGGCTCCTGGAAGGCTGCGGAGTTTATCAAAACAGCCGAAGTTGCGCAGACCGCTCATGCCCTGCCGACGGAGGGAGCCCAGACGACAGGCAAAAAAATCCCCGGTTAAGCCGTTACAAAACCGGGGTGAGGCATGTGCGCGGGCCAGAGGGTGACCAAACCGTAGTCTGCGCAATGTAAGTGGAGCGATTATGCCAAATGGACTAACCGGTTACATAGCCGAAAACGACACGGTTATACGCATGCCAGACATCCACCGAGACAGCCCTTGCCGAGCCGACACGCACAGCACCAGAATCGGATCAATCTCAATAAACGGAGCGCACGTCATGATGCACGCAGACCTCATCGACCAGGACGACCTGATCAGCCAACTCAGGGCGATCGGTCTCGACGTGCCTTCCGGTCTCAGCGCTGAACAGGCGTGCGCCCAGGCGGTGCGCGGACTGAATGACGATCGCGCCCGCGAACTGCGCAAGCTGGTGGAGAAACTGCTAAGCGGTAGCGCGACGATTCTGCCGGCCGTGCGCCAAGCGATTGATCAGCAGTTGTTGCCGGCGCTGGCCACTTACAAGCAAGGCCAGGCGCAGGCCTGAGCTAACCTTACGCGGTAATACGCTAGGGCAAGTCGCCCTACAACCGCACACTCGCAAACGTCGACTCATTACGCGCCTGGCTCAGCGCCGACAGCGGTCCGGACAACGGCGCGAGAACAAGCGACGGCGGGATCGGCAGCATCGCTACCTGCTGTGCGGTGTTGGAGCCGACGCGCTCGTCCCGTGGCGGGATGCCGAAGTATTCGCGGTAGCACTTGGAGAAGTGCGGCGTGGACACGAAGCCGCAGACCGAGGCCACTTCGATGATCGACATCGGGGTTTGCTTGAGCAACTGGCGGGCGCGGATCAGGCGCAGCTTGAGGTAGTAGCGCGATGGCGAGCAGTGCAGGTATTTCTGAAACAGCCTTTCCAGCTGACGGCGGGACACGGCGACATACACCGCAAGTTCGTCCAGATCGATCGGCTCCTCCAGATTGGCTTCCATCAGCGCGACGATTTCCTGCAGCTTCGGCTGATTGGTGCCGAGCATGTGCTTGAGCGGAACGCGCTGATGGTCCTGCTCGTTGCGGATGCGTTCGTAGACGAACATTTCCGAGATCGCGGCGGACAGTTCGCGGCCATGATCGCGGCTGATCAGGTGCAGCATCATGTCCAGCGGCGCGGTGCCGCCGGAGCTGGTGAAGCGGTTGCGGTCGAGGGTGAACAGGCGCGTGCTCATGGCAACGCGCGGGAAAGCTTCCTGCATCGCGGCCAGACATTCCCAGTGCACGCTGCAATCAAACCCGTCCAGCAAACCCGCGCAGGCCAGTGCCCAGCTGCCGGTGCACACCGCGCCCAGACGACGGGACTGGCGCGCCTGGCTCTGCAGCCAGCTGACGTGTTCACGGGTCACGGTGCGCTGAATGCCAACGCCACCGCAGACGATCACCGTGTCGAGTACCGGCGCTTTGTGCATGGCCGCGTCCGGGGTGATCTGCAGACCGTCGCTGGCCCAGACCTGGCCGCCATCCGCCGTCAGTGTGGTCCAGCGATACAGTTCGCGGCCTGACAGCTGGTTTGCCATACGCAGGGGCTCGACCGCTGACGCGAGGGAGATCAGTGTGAAGTTGTCCAGCAGCAGGAAGCCGATGGATTGGGGCGCACGGTTCTGGGGTTGAGCCCCGGAGTTGAACGTAGTCATCACACTTTCTCCTCACGCGTAAAACGGTTGAAGGCCTCGGCGGAGGCTTTCGTTGTATCGCCCTCATCTGTGGAGGGCTTATTCATTGCAACGCAATTGCCATGCCTAAAGTTGAATGAGCATTCAACTACTCCCGATTGCGACGTCGCGAAGCGTCTATTCGGGAGCGACATAACGATTCAAATCGCGACTCCGAGGAACGCTTAGCCGCAGATGCGGCGGGCGGGATGAGCAATTCCGTAGCACTTGTGTGAACCATCGGATAGGCGGGCGGGCGGGGAGTGTCACCCGACGCACGGGATGATCGGTGGCTGGCGTTAGGCTGCTGATTCAGATGGCATCGCGCCAGCTCAAGAGAGAGCACGCGCCAAAACGTAGCGGCCTCATTGGGCCGTGGGCGAAAAGCGAGCAGGCGGCTGCGTGCGTACCTGCTCTATTCCGGGACGGGCGTTTACCGACTCAACATTCGACGGCGCTGACCGCCAGCCCGCCGCGGGACGTCTCTTTGTATTTGTCGTGCATGTCGGCGCCGGTGTCGCGCATGGTGCGGATGACGCGGTCCAGCGAGATGAAGTGCTGGCCGTCGCCGCGCAGCGCCATTTGCGCGGCATTGATGGCTTTCACCGCAGCGATGGCATTGCGCTCGATGCATGGCACCTGAACCAGTCCGCCCACCGGATCGCAGGTCAGGCCCAGGTTATGTTCCAGACCGATTTCAGCCGCGTTGCACAGCTGCTCGGGCGTGGCACCCAGAATGTCCGCCAGCCCGGCCGCCGCCATGGCGCACGCCGAACCGACTTCGCCCTGACAGCCGACTTCGGCGCCGGATATCGATGCATTCTTTTTGCACAGAATGCCGATGGCCGCGGCGCCCAAGAGGTAATCGACCACGTTGGCTTCGCTGACCTCGTCGCTGAATTTGACGAAGTAATGCAGCACCGCCGGAATGATCCCCGCCGCGCCGTTGGTAGGCGCCGTGACCATGCGACCTCCTGCGGCGTTTTCTTCGTTGACCGCCAGCGCGAACAGGTTGACCCACTCCATTGCGCTCAACGTCGAGCCAATCACGTTCGGCTTGTTCAATTCCAGAAGGCTGCGATGCAACCGCGCTGCACGACGACGCACGTTCAGGCCGCCCGGCAAAATACCCTCATGCTTCAGGCCCAGCTCGACGCATTCCTGCATGGCACGCCACAGGTGCATGAGCCCGGCACGGATTTCGTCTTCGCTGCGCCAGACCTTCTCGTTTTCCATCATCAGTTGCGACACCCGCAGGCCATGGGTTTCACAGAGCCTCAGCAGTTCATCGGCGCTGGAGAAATCATAGGGCAGCACGGTCTCGTCGCGATCCAGCACGCCACTGGCGGCCTGGGCTTCATCGACGACAAAACCGCCGCCCACCGAGTAGTAAGTGTCGCGATGAAATTCGCCGTGCTCATTGAACGCGACCAGCGTCATGGCATTGGGATGGAACGGCAGGTTTTCGTCGATGAGCAACATGTCGCGCTGCCAGACGAAAGGGATCGGGTGATCACCGTTGAGCTTCAAGGTGTCGGTCTCACGCAGTTCGGCGATGCGCTGGCCGATCAGTGCAGGATCAATTGCATCGGGCCATTCGCCCATCAGGCCCATGATCACCGCGCTGTCGCTGCCATGGCCGACGCCGGTTGCCGACAGCGAGCCGTAGAGCCGTACTTCGAGGCGTTGCACCTGAGTCACTTGATCGCGTTCACGCAGCCCCTGAACGAACAATGCTGCCGCGCGCATGGGGCCGACGGTGTGTGAGCTGGAGGGGCCGATACCGATCTTGAACAGGTCGAACACGCTGATAGCCATTGACCGCAAACCTCCTAAAACAGGGCTCCCGGCGCGCCGCGCGGCCGGCGATGGAGCTGCTACGCTCAAGCAGCGATCCATCGAGATGGCGGCATCATCAGCCTTTTGTTTTGCAGGGCGGCGTCTCACACCGACTCACCCATGCCCACCAACGTCGCATCTGCCTTAACCGGTGCCTGAGCACGATCGGCTGCCGATTCCGGCACTTTTTGCCGTATCGTCACTCTGCTTTTGTCCCGGGAATCATTCGGCGAGCAGGGAAAAAACCTGTAAGCGACGTCACTGATACTGGATACGACGCCCTGTGTACTGGATACGACGCCCCCTGTAGGCGTTTGTTTTTCCCTGTTACATGATCGTTGTCGACTCAATCGCCAGACGTAGTGATGGAGCTGTTTTCCCAACTTGACTCGCCGACACCAGAAAACGCATCAGCTGCGGTTGATGCCGAGAAGAAAACACCAAAGGAGTCCAACATGAAAGGTTCACAAAGGCTGTTACTGGGCGTTGCGCTGAGTCTCCCTGTCCTGGCCCAGGCCGCAGAGCCTGCCGCTTGCCAGATGGTCAATTTTTCCGATGTGGGCTGGACCGACATCACGGCGACCACCGCCGTCACCAGCGTCGTGCTGCAGTCGTTGGGCTATAAAACCAAGACCACGATGATTTCCGTGCCGGTGACCTACAAGTCGCTGGCCGATGGCAAGAACATGGACATCTTCCTCGGCAACTGGATGCCGACCATGGAAAACGACATCAAGGCCTACCGCGACGCCGGCACCGTCGAAACCGTCCGCGCCAACCTTGAGAACGCCAAGTACACCCTCGCCGTTCCCCAGGCCCTCTACGACAAGGGGCTTCACGATTTCGCCGACATCGTCAAATTCAAGAAAGAACTCGACGGCAAAATCTACGGCATCGAGCCGGGCAACGACGGCAACCGCCTGATCCAGAGCATGATCGACAAGAACGCTTTCGGCTTGAAAGACGCAGGCTTCAAAGTCGTCGAATCGAGCGAAGCGGGCATGCTGTCCCAGGTCGACCGCGCCTCGCGACGCAACACCGACGTGGTGTTTCTGGGCTGGGAACCGCACCCGATGAACACCCGGTTCAAAATCAAATACCTCACCGGCGGCGACGACTTCTTCGGCCCTGACTTCGGCAAAGCCACCGTCTACACCAACGTGCGCAAGGGCTACACCACCGAGTGCAGCAACGTCGGCCAGTTGCTGAAGAATCTGTCCTTCACCCTGCCGATGGAAAGCGCGCTGATGGGCAACATCCTCGACGACAAGATGAAGCCTGAAGTCGCCGCCAAGGCGTGGCTGAAAACCAACCCTCAAGTGCTCGATACCTGGCTGGCGGGTGTCACCACCGTGGACGGAAAACCTGGCCTGGAAGCCGCAAAAGCCGAGCTGACGAAGTAACTCGACAGGCAGGCGGGTACGCCCGCCTGTTGTCCTCTTTTCATCCCGCACGCGGACAACCGACATCATGCTGACTGATCATAAAATCCCCCTGGGCGAGTACATCGCCGGCTTCGTCGAATGGCTGACGCAGCACGGCGCCAGCACCTTCGACGCCATCGCTTCGTCACTGGAAACCATGATTCACGGCCTGACCGGCGGGCTGACCTGGTTCAATCCCTTTGTGCTGATCGGCCTGGTTGCCCTGCTCGCCCACTTCATTCAGCGCAAATGGGGCCTGACCGCCTTTGTGATCATTTCCTTTCTGCTGATTCTCAATCTGGGGTACTGGCAGGAAACCATGGAGACCCTGGCCCAGGTGCTGTTCGCCACGGCGGTCTGTGTCGTGATCGGCGTGCCGCTGGGCATCATTGCCGCGCACAAACCGATGTTTTACACCTGCATGCGACCTGTTCTCGACCTGATGCAGACGGTGCCTACTTTCGTTTACCTGATCCCGACCCTGACCCTGTTCGGTCTCGGCGTGGTACCGGGCCTGATTTCAACGGTGGTGTTTGCGATCGCTGCGCCGATCCGCCTGACGTATCTGGGCATCTGTGATGTCCCGCAAGAACTCCTCGACGCCGGCAAAGCCTTCGGCTGCTCGCGCCGGCAACTGCTCTCCCGCATCGAACTGCCCCATGCCATGCCGAGCATCGCGGCCGGCATCACCCAGTGCATCATGCTGTCGCTGTCGATGGTGGTGATCGCCGCGCTGGTGGGCGCGGATGGCTTGGGCAAACCTGTGGTCAACGCACTGAACACTGCTGATATCGCTCTGGGCTTCGAAGCGGGCCTGGCGATCGTATTGCTGGCGATCATGCTCGACCGGATCTGCAAACAACCGGACGCCAAAGTGAGGACCGACGCATGAGCATCATCAAATTCGATCAGGTTGACGTCGTCTTCTCCAAAGACCCGCGTGAGGCACTCAAGCTCTTGGACCAAGGCCTTACGCGGGCAGAAATCCTCAAGAAAACCGGCCAGATCGTCGGCGTCGAAAAAGCCACGCTGGAGATCAACAAAGGCGAGATCTGCGTACTGATGGGGCTGTCCGGCTCGGGTAAATCCAGCCTGCTGCGCTGCATCAACGGCCTGAACACGGTCAGCCGCGGCTCGCTGTTCGTCGAGCACGAAGGCCAGCAGATCAACATCGCTGCCTGCACGCCTGCCGAGCTGAAGATGATGCGCACCAAGCGCATCGCCATGGTGTTCCAGAAGTTTGCGCTGATGCCCTGGCTGACGGTGCGCGAGAACATCAGCTTTGGTCTGGAAATGCAGGGCCGTCCCGAGAAAGAGCGGCGCGCACTGGTGGACGAAAAGCTGGAGCTGGTCGGCCTGACCCAATGGCGCAACAAGAAGCCCGACGAGCTTTCGGGCGGCATGCAGCAGCGTGTCGGCCTGGCCCGGGCGCTGGCGATGGATGCTGACATTCTGCTGATGGACGAGCCGTTTTCGGCCCTCGATCCGCTGATTCGTCAGGGCCTGCAGGATGAGTTGCTGGCGCTGCAGAAGAAGCTGAACAAGACGATCGTCTTCGTGAGTCACGACCTGGACGAAGCGCTCAAGCTCGGCACCCGCATCGCGATCATGAAGGACGGCCGGATCATTCAGTACAGCGTGCCGGAAGAGATCGTGCTCAATCCCGCCGACGAATACGTGCGTACATTCGTCGCCCACACCAATCCGCTCAACGTGCTGTGCGGCCGTAGCCTGATGCGCCCGATCACCCAATGCACGCGCATCAACGGTTCTCAGGTCTGCCTGGACCCGAGCGACGACACGTGGATTGATCTCTCTGAAGGCAACGCCATCACCGGCGCCCACCAGCATGGCGCAGCGCTTGACCTGCAAAGCTGGGAGCCTGGCCAGTCGGTCGAAACCCTCGGGCGTAAACCGACAGTCGTCCACTCCGACATCGGCATGCGCGACGCCCTGCAGATCCGTTATCACACCGGCAACAAGCTGGTGCTGCAGGAGAACAACCAACTGGTCGGCATCCTCGGTGACAGCGAGCTGTATCACGCATTGCTGGGCAAGAATCACGGCTGAGACAGCGCCCGATATACGCGTTCGCCAGCAAGCCGGCTCCTACGGATTCGCGTCGACCCTACATCGCGCGAACGAACAACCCACTGTAGGAGTGAGCTTGCTCGCGATGGCTTCGGCAGCTTCATCATCTGCGTCGTTTGATGCGCCGCAATCGCGAGCAAGCTCACTCCTACATGTCTTCGATTTCGCGCGTTTATACGGGGGCATTGCACGCCTTCTCCGCGCGCCTGCAACTTTTTGTTGATTGAACGTTCAATTAAAAAGCTTTACAGTGAACGTCGTTTACAGCCACTCACGATCATCCGCTACATCAAGGAGTCCCACAGATGCCCAAGGTCGGTATGCAACCCATTCGGCGTCAGCAGTTGATCCAGGCCACCCTGACGGCGGTCGATCAGGTCGGGATGGGCGATGCGAGCATTGCGCTGATCGCCAAACTGGCGGGGGTCTCCAACGGCATCATCAGCCACTACTTTCAGGACAAGAACGGCCTGATCGCAGCGACGATGCGCCATCTGATGAATGCGCTGATCGCCAGCGTCGCCGAGCGGCGCCGGGCATTGAACGACGACAGCCCGCGGGCTCACCTGAAAGTGATCATCGAAGGCAACTTCGATTCCAGCCAGGTCAACGGTCCGGCGATGAAAACCTGGCTCGCCTTCTGGGCAACCAGCATGCATTCGCCCTCATTGCACAGGCTCCAGCGGATCAACGATCACCGCCTGTATTCCAACCTCTGCTGCCAGTTCCGTCGCGCATTGCCGTTGGACGAAGCACGCAGCGCAGCCCGGGGGCTGGCGGCATTGATCGACGGCCTATGGCTGCGCGGCGCGCTTTCGGGCGACGCCTTCGACACCCAACAAGCGCAACGGATCGCCTACGAGTACATGGACTTTCAACTGGCAAAAGCGCCGAGCTGAAGCAGCCGGCACCACGACCAAGGCAGCGCACGGCGCACTCGGTCGTCACCCACCCAGATTACTGCGAGGATTTTATGGCCCGTTTCGAACTGCAAAAACTCTACATTGACGGCGGCTACGTGGACGCCAGCAGCAACGCAACCTTTGAAGCTATCAACCCGGCCAATGGCGAAGTCCTGGCCCAGGTGCAGCGCGCGACCCAAGAAGACGTTGAACGCGCTGTCGTCAGCGCTGAAAAGGGCCAGAAAATCTGGGCTGCCATGACCGCCATGGAGCGCTCGCGCATCCTGCGTCGTGCCGTCGACATCCTGCGTGAACGCAACGATGAGCTGGCCGAACTGGAAACCCTGGACACCGGCAAAGCGATCTCCGAAACCAAATACGTCGACATCGTCACCGGCGCTGACGTGCTGGAGTATTACGCCGGCCTGGTGCCTGCGATCGAAGGCGAGCAGATTCCGCTGCGCGACACCTCGTTCGTCTACACCCGCCGCGAGCCGCTGGGCGTCACCGTCGGCATCGGCGCGTGGAACTACCCGATCCAGATCGCCCTGTGGAAGTCCGCCCCTGCGCTGGCAGCCGGCAACGCGATGATCTTCAAGCCAAGCGAAGTCACCTCGCTGACCACACTGAAGCTGGCAGAGATCTACACCGAAGCCGGCGTACCGGACGGCGTGTTCAACGTGCTGACGGGCGCCGGTAGTGACGTCGGCAGCTGGCTGACCGAGCACCCGCGTATCGAGAAAATCTCGTTCACCGGCGGCGTGCAGACCGGCAAGAAAGTCATGGCCAGTGCTTCGAGCTCATCGCTCAAAGAAGTGACCATGGAGCTGGGCGGCAAATCACCGCTGATCATTTTCGACGACGCCGATCTGGACCGTGCCGCCGACATCGCGATGATGGCCAACTTCTACAGCTCGGGTCAGGTCTGCACCAACGGCACTCGCGTGTTCGTACCGAGCGCCCTGAAGGCAGCCTTCGAAGCGAAAATCCTTGAGCGCGTCAAACGCATCCGCGTCGGCAATCCGCAGGACGACAACATCAATTTCGGCCCACTGGTGAGCTTCGCGCACATGGAAAACGTGCTCGGCTACATCACCAAGGGCAAGGAAGAAGGCGCCCGCCTGCTGATCGGCGGCGACCGTCTGACCGAGGGTGAGCTGGGCAACGGCGCCTTCGTCGCGCCAACCGTGTTCACCGACTGCACCGATGAGATGACCATCGTCAAAGAGGAAATCTTCGGCCCGGTCATGAGCATCCTCAGCTACGACACCGAAGAAGAAGTGATCCGCCGCGCCAACGACACCGAAATGGGTCTGGCGGCGGGCATCGTGACCAAGGACCTGAACCGCGCGCACCGCGTGATTCATCAACTGGAAGCCGGTATCTGCTGGATCAACGCCTGGGGCGAGTCCGACGCCAAGATGCCGGTCGGTGGCTACAAGCAGTCGGGCGTGGGTCGCGAGAACGGCATCAGCTCGCTGGCGCAGTACACCCGGATCAAGTCCGTGCAGGTCGAGCTGGGCGATTACGCGTCGGTGTTCTGATCCCGCACCGACCCTTGTAGGAGCGCGCTTGCCCGCGAACGCGTCAGGTCATTCAACGTTGCAGAACCTGACGCATCGCATTCGCCAGCAAGCCGGCTCCTACAGATTTCAACCGCGTACATTCGCTCCATTTCAGACACATCTCAAAGAGGGAACATTTCAATGTCCCAGGAATTCGACTACATCATCATCGGCGCCGGCTCGGCCGGTAACACCCTGGCAGCCCGTCTCACCGAGGACGCAGGCGTCACCGTGCTGTTGCTTGAAGCAGGCGGCCCGGACTATCGCGCTGACTTCCGTACGCAAATGCCGGCCGCGCTCGCGTTCCCGCTGCAAGGCCGTCGCTACAACTGGGCCTACGAGACCGAGCCAGAGCCGCACATGAACAACCGCCGTATGGAATGCGGTCGCGGCAAGGGCCTGGGTGGCTCATCGCTGATCAACGGCATGTGCTACATCCGCGGCAACGCCATGGACTACGACGGCTGGGCAAAAAACCCGGGCCTTGAAGACTGGTCTTACCTCGATTGCCTGCCGTACTTCCGCAAGGCCGAAACCCGCGACATCGGCCCTAACGACTACCACGGTGGCGAAGGCCCGGTCAGCGTGACCACGCCGAAAGCCGGCAACAATCCGCTGTTCGCCGCGATGGTTGAAGCAGGCGTGCAAGCCGGTTATCCGCGCACCGACGACCTCAACGGTTATCAGCAGGAAGGTTTCGGCCCGATGGACCGCACCGTCACGCCATTCGGCCGTCGCGCCAGCACCGCCCGTGGTTATCTGGACGAAGCCAAGAAGCGTTCGACCCTGACCATCGTCACTCACGCGCTGACTGACCGCATTCTGTTCGACAACAAGCGCGCCGTCGGCGTGGCTTACATGGTGGGCGACAGCGACACCCGCATCGAAGCGCGCGCTCGCAAGGAAGTCCTGCTGTGTGGCGGCGCAATTGCTTCGCCGCAAATTCTGCAGCGTTCCGGCGTCGGCCCTGCGCCGTTGCTGAAGAAGCTCGATATTCCGGTCGTTCACGACCTGCCGGGCGTTGGCGAGAACCTGCAAGACCACCTGGAAATGTATCTGCAGTACGCGTGCACAGAGCCTGTCTCCCTGTACCCGTCGCTGCTGTGGTGGAACCAGCCGGCCATCGGTGCCGAGTGGATGTTCCTCGGCAAAGGCATCGGCGCCAGCAACCAGTTCGAAGCGGGCGGTTTCATTCGTTCGCGCAAGGAATTCGAGTGGCCGAACATTCAGTACCACTTCCTGCCAGTTGCGATTAACTACAACGGCAGCAAGGGCGTGCAAGAACATGGTTTCCAGGCGCACGTGGGCTCGATGCGTTCGCCAAGCCGTGGTCGCGTGCAGTTGAAGTCGAAGAATCCGCGCGAATATCCGAGCATTCTTTTCAACTACATGGCGTCCGACCAGGACTGGCAGGAATTCCGCGACGGCATTCGCCTGACCCGCGAGATCATGCAGCAGCCAGCACTGGACAAATACCGTGGCCGCGAAATAAGCCCCGGCATTGATGTGCAGAGCGACGAGCAACTGGACACGTTTATCCGTGAGCATGCCGAGACGGCGTATCACCCGTCCTGCTCGTGCAAGATGGGCACCGATGAGATGGCGGTCGTTGACGGCCAGGGCCGTGTGCACGGGATGGAAGGGCTGCGTGTGGTGGATGCGTCGATCATGCCGCTGATCACCACCGGCAACCTCAACGCGCCGACGATCATGATGGCCGAGAAAATCGCCGACAAGATCCGCGGTCGTGCTCCGCTGCCGCGCAGCACCGCTGATTACTACGTGGCAGGCGACGCGCCGGTGCGTGGTAAGCCGATGCGAGAGGTGGGCCCGTTGGCGCAGTAACCACCGCCAATCACGGGACCGGTCCTACTAACGGCGCGCATTTGTAAGTGGGACCGGCTTCAGCCGGGAAGAGGCCAGCGGGTACACCCTCGATTTTGCGGTGTCACACCTGACGCTTTCCCGGCTAAAGCCGATCCCACAATGGCGCGCTGCGTGCGCGTTGTCCTTCCCTCCCCCGCTGCAGTGATCATCCGCGCTATGATTCGGGCCATTGCCTCTCCGAATCGCCAAGGAGCCTTCCTGCATGTTCGACTTCTCCGCTCAGCTCAAACAGCGGTTCGCCGCCCTGCAGAGCAGCGCCCCGTTTTTCTCCCTGCGTTACGTCAAACAGACCAGCCAGCATTTGTCGGTGCGCAAGAACGTCGCCGAGCCGCCGCAATTGAGCATCGACGAGGGCGCGATGCTCACCGTGCGTATCAATGGCGTCGAAGCCTATGCGGCCACTAACGACCTCTCCCAGCGCGGGCTTCAATCGGCGCTGGAACAGGCTGAGATTCAAGCGCGGCAACTGGCCCCGCATTCCCTCCTCGACCTGCGCGACCATGCTGTCGCCACCGCTCGTGCCGATTACCTTTCCCCCAACCTGCAAAGCGCTTTTCCCTCGCTCAGCGATTGCTACGCCCTGCTCAATGCCGAATCGGCGTCCGTGCCCATGGACGAGCGTCTGGTCAACTGGCAGGTGAGCCTGGGGCTGGAGAACGTCGAGCAGATCTACCTCAACAACGCCGGCGCCGAGATTCGTCAGGCCCAGCGCTTCGTCTTCCCAGGCTTGACCGTCACAGCCTACGACGGACAGGACAGCCAGACGCGCAGCCTCGGCCGCGAGAACTTCGGCCAGCAAGGCGGCGCGGAAGTCATCGCGTCCTGCGGGATCATCGGTGCGGCGGTCAACGTCGCCGATCAGGCGCTGCAACTGGTCATGGCGCCGAACACACCCACCGGCCCGCGCGACCTGCTGCTGACGCCCGACCAGATGACCCTGCAAATCCACGAATCCATCGGCCACCCGCTGGAGCTGGACCGCATTCTCGGCGATGAGCGCAATTACGCCGGGACCAGTTTCGTCAAAGCCAGCGACTTCGGCAGCCTGCAATACGGCTCAAGCCTGCTCAACGTGACCTTCGATCCTGAAATCCCCGAGCAACTGGCGAGCTACGGCTTTGATGACGACGGCACGCCGGCGAGCAAGCAATTTCTGATCAAGGACGGCGTACTGGTGAGGCCGCTGGGCGGCACGCTGTCGCAATACCGCAGCGGCATGGAAGGCGTCGCCAACAGCCGCGCATCCAACTGGAACCGCGCCCCCATCGACCGCATGGCCAACCTCAATATCGAGCCGGGCGACAAATCGATGGCGCAGCTCATTGGCGGCATCGAGCACGGCATCTTGATGAGCACCAACCGCTCGTGGTCGATCGACGATGCGCGCAACAAATTCCAGTTCGGCTGCGAGTGGGGTCAGTTGATCGAGAACGGCGAGCTCAAGGGCGTGGTGAAAAACCCGAACTACCGCGCCATCTCCGCCCAGTTCTGGCGCAACCTCAGCGCGGTCGGCGACGCCAGCACCTTCAAGGTCCTCGGCACACCCAACTGCGGCAAAGGCGAGCCCAATCAAGTGATCCGCGTGGGGCATGCCTCGCCCGCTTGCGTGTTCGCGAGCGTTGATGTTTTCGGAGGTGACGCATGATGTCCCATCAAGCGCAATTCAAGGCCCTGGCCGAGTGGCTGCACAGTGCAGTCACGGCGGAGGAGCGTTACACCTTCAGCTACGACGCCGAAGCGTCGGATTTCATTCGCTTTAATCACGCCAAAGTGCGCCAGGCCGGCCACGTGCAGCAGGCCAGCGTGACCTTCAAGCTGATCGCCGCAGGCCGTCACGCCAACCTGAATCTCACGCTGTCGGGCGATGGCGAGGTCGATCGACAGCGCCTGAGCGAAGCGCTGCTTCAGTTGCGCGAGACGCTGACGCTGTTGCCGGAAGATCCTTATCTGCAACTGAACGACGAGGCCTGGCAGAGCAGCAACGTGCAGGAAACGCCGCTGCCGGACAGCGCCCATGTCGTCGAGCAGATCGCGCGATTGGGCGAGGGGCTGGACCTGGTCGGCATCTACGCGGCCGGGCCGATCTATCGCGGCTTCGCCAGTTCAAGCGGTGCGCTGGGCTGGCATCAGGCCAACAGTTTCAATTTCGACTGGAGCCTGTTCCACGAGAACGGTCAGGCGGTGAAAGCCAACTACGCCGGCCACACCTGGACTGACGAAAGCTTCGCACGGCGCTTCGCCCTGGCCCGTGAGCAATTGGCGTTCCTCGGACGCCCGGCACATGCCCTCACGCCCGGGCAATACCGCGCCTATCTGGCGCCTGCCGCGCTGGAAGAAGTCATAGGCATGCTGTGCTGGGGTGGATTCTCGGCGCAGTCGCTGGCCGACAAGACCAGCCCCCTACAGCGGCTGTACGACGGCCACGCCACGCTGAGTCCGCTGGTGAGTTTGAACGAGCAGGTCACAGGCTCGTTGTCCCCTGCGTTTTCCGGCGAGGGCTATCCGCGCATGGATTTGTCGCTGGTGGCCGAAGGCGTGGCCCGGGATCGCATGATCGACTCGCGCAGCGCCGCCGAATACGGCCTCGTCGCTAACGGCGCAGGCTGGGGCGAGTCGCCGAGCGCGCTGAGCATGGAGGGCGGTTCGCTGGCACTGGACGAGGTGTTGAAAGCGTTGGGCACCGGCCTGTACATCAGCAACCTGTGGTACCTGAATTTCTCGGACCGCACCGCCGGGCGCATCACCGGGATGACGCGCTTCGCCACGTTCTGGGTCGAAGACGGGCAGATCAAGGCACCGGTCAACACCATGCGCTTCGACGACAGTCTCTTCGCGCTGCTGGGCACGGCGCTGGAACAACTGACCACAGAAAGGGAACTCCTGCTGTCGACGAGCACCTACAGTCAGCGCCAGACCGCCTCGAATCTGCTGCCGGGTGCGCTGCTGAGTGGGTTGACGCTGACGCTGTAATCTATCTGTGGGGGCCGGCTTGCTGGCGAAAGCGGTGGGTCAGTCACCTCAAGCGTGTCTGATGTAATGCGTTCGCCAGCAAGCCGGCTCCTACGGAATGCGACCATGAGCGGGACATGCCGCGTGACAGGCAGCCCGCGATAGCAACAAACCGATCAAGCACGAGCCACCACAAGGACCCTCGATCCACATGCCGACCTCAACACCGCAGCTGGACGCCCGCACCCTGCGCTGGATGCCATGGGTCATCGCCATCGCCTTTTTCATGCAAAGCCTGGACGGCACGATCCTTAACACTGCGCTGCCATCCATGGCTCGCTCGTTGTCAGAAGACCCGCTGCGCATGCAGTCGGTGATCATCGCCTACATGCTGACCATCGCCCTGCTGATCCCCGCGTCGGGCTGGATTTCCGACCGCTTCGGGATCAAGCGCATCTTCTTCAGCGCCATCCTTTTGTTCAGCTTCGGCTCGCTGCTGTGCGCAGTGTCCAACTCCGTCGGCATGCTGGTCGGGGCGCGGGTGATTCAGGGGCTAGGCGGCGCCCTGATGATGCCGGTCGGCCGGCTCATTGTTCTGCGGGCCTACCCACGGACCGAGCTGGTGCGCACGTTGAGTTTCATCACCATGCCCGCCCTGCTGGGCCCGCTGATGGGCCCGACCGTTGGTGGCTGGCTGGTGGAATACCTGAGCTGGCACTGGATTTTCCTGATCAACCTGCCGGTGGGGATTCTCGGGTGTTTTGCGGTGCGCAAATTCATACCCGATCTTCAGGGCGGCGGTCGTACACGTTTTGATCTGGTGGGGTTCGGGTTGTTTGGCGCGTCGATGGTGCTCATTACCATTGCGCTGGAAGGCCTGGGCGAACTGCACTTGCCGCACTTGCGGGTGGTGATGCTGCTGTTCGGCGGCATGGCCTGTCTGGCGGCGTACTGGTTACGCGCCAGTCACGTGGACGCGCCGCTGTTCTCGGCTCAGCTGTTCAAAACCCGAAGTTTCGCGGTGGGCATCATGGGCAACCTGTTTGCCCGCCTGGGCAGCGGAGCCCTCCCTTTTCTGCTGCCGCTGATGCTGCAAGTCGCCCTGGGTTACTCACCATCACATGCCGGCATGAGCATGATTCCCCTGGCGCTCGCGGCGATGTTCGCCAAGCCTCTAGCGACCAAAGCCATCGAACGGCTGGGTTATCGCATCGTGCTGACCGGTAACACCCTGCTGCTGGGTATCTTGCTGGCGAGCATGGCGCTGGTCAGTGCCGACACGCCGTACTGGCTGCTGCTGATCCATCTGGCGTTTCTGGGCGGAGTGAACTCGCTGCAGTTCTCGGCGATGAACGCGGTGACGCTGATCGATCTCGACGACGCCAGTGCCGCCAGCGGCAACAGTCTGCTGTCGGTGGTCGCGCAGTTGTCCCTGAGTCTCGGCGTCGCCTGCGGGGCCGCGTTGCTGGGCGGATTCAGCGACGACGTGGCGACGGGTGAAGTCAGCGACGTGCTCGGCGCGTTTCAGCTGACCTTCCTGTGTGTCGGCGTGCTGGCGATGTTCGCGGCGTCGATCTTTCTCCAGCTTTCGCCACGCATGGCCCCCGAAGCACCGGCGCGCAAGCCACAACCGGAGCCCGAGATCGAGGCGTGAATCACTCACCATTTATCGCGCGCGGCCCCAAGGCAGGGGCCGCGACCTGATACACTGCGCGACATTTTGTTTTGCAGGCCCGTCCCGTGACTAACACCGCTTTTAACTCACTGCCCCTTTCCGCCGCCATGCTGGCTAACCTGGAGTCCCTTGGTTATGCCGAGATGACGCCGATTCAGGCGCAGAGCCTGCCGGTGATCGTCAAGGGGATGGACCTGATTGCCCAGGCCAAGACGGGCTCCGGCAAGACCGCTGCATTCGGCATCGGCCTACTCAATCCGATCAATCCGCGTTACTTCGGCTGTCAGGCGCTGGTGCTCTGCCCCACCCGTGAGCTGGCCGATCAGGTGGCCAAGGAAATCCGTCGTCTGGCGCGCTCCGAAGACAACATCAAGGTGCTGACCCTCTGCGGCGGCGTGTCTTTCGGCCCGCAAATCGGCTCGCTGGAGCACGGCGCGCACATCATCGTCGGCACGCCGGGTCGCATCCAGCAGCATCTGCGCAAGGGCTCGCTGGTGCTGGACGGCTTGAACACGCTGGTGCTGGACGAAGCCGACCGCATGCTCGACATGGGTTTCTACGACGCCATCGCCGACATCATCGAGCAGACGCCCAAGCGTCGCCAGACCCTGCTGTTCTCGGCCACGTACCCGGTCGGCATCAAGCAGCTGTCATCGAAGTTCATGCGTGATCCGCAGACCGTCAAGGTCGAGGCGCTCCACGCCGACAGCCAGATCGAGCAGATCTTCTACGAAATCGCCCCAGAGGAACGCCTCGAAGCGGTGGTCCGCGTGCTTGATCATTTCCGTCCGCAGTCCTGCGTGGCGTTCTGCTTCACCAAACAGCAGGTTCAGGAAGTGGTCGATCACCTGACCGCCAAGGGCATGTCCGCCGTCGGCCTGCACGGCGATCTGGAACAGCGCGACCGCGATCAGGTGCTGGCGATGTTCGCCAACCGCAGCACCTCGGTGCTGGTGGCGACCGACGTTGCCGCGCGTGGCTTGGACATCGATGGTCTGGACATGGTCCTCAACGTCGAGCTGGCGCGGGACTCGGAAATCCACATCCACCGTGTCGGCCGTACTGGTCGTGCGGGTGAGACCGGCATCGCCGTCAGCCTCGTGGCCCCTGGTGAAAGCCAGCGCGCCCGCGCGGTTGAAGAACTGCAGAAAGCGCCGCTCAACTGGCAGCAGTACGACCAACTGGAACGCAAGGAAGGCGGCAAGCTGCTGCCACCGATGACCACCCTGTGCATTGGCTCCGGCCGCAAAGACAAGCTGCGCCCTGGCGACATCCTTGGTGCACTGACCGGCGAAGCAGGCATTCCCGGCACTCAGGTGGGCAAGATCGCGATCTTTGATTTCCAGGCCTACGTCGCCGTGGAACGCAGCATGGCCAAGCAGGCGCTGGAGCGTTTGAACAACGGCAAGATCAAGGGCAAATCGTTGCGCGTGCGGATTTTGTAAGGTCCGCAGCTCCTCTTTGTAGGAGCGCGCTTGCCCGCGATTGCGGTGTGTCAGGGCATAAATGTCTCACTGAACCACCGCAATCGCGGGCAAGCGCGCTCCTACAGGTTCACCGCTACCCCCTGGATTATTTACACCCGAGGACACCGCTTTGCCCGTTACTGACGTTGTGATCATCGGCGCCGGCGCCGCAGGTTTGATGTGTGCATTCACGGCGGCCCAGCGCGGGCGCAAGGTCATGTTGATCGATCACGCCAACAAGCCGGGCAAGAAAATCCTCATGTCAGGCGGCGGCCGCTGCAACTTCACCAACCTGTACACCGAGCCCGCCAACTTCCTCTCGCAGAACCCGCATTTCTGCAAATCGGCGCTGGCCCGCTACACCCAGTGGGATTTCATCGAACTGGTGGGCAAGCACGGCGTGCCGTACCACGAGAAGAAACTCGGCCAACTGTTCTGCGACAACAAGTCCAGCGACATCCTCGGTCTGCTGCTCGCGGAATGCGACACCGCTGGCGTGAGCTTGCACATGGACACGTCGGTGCAGAGCATCGAGAAAGCCGAAAACGGTTACCTGCTGAAAACCACCCTGGGTGAACTCCGTTGCGAGTCGCTGGTGATTGCCACGGGCGGCCTGTCGATCCCGACGCTGGGCGCTACCGGTTTCGGCTATCAGGTCGGCAAGCAGTTCGGCCACACGCTGTTGCCTACCCGGGCGGGCCTGGTGCCGTTCACCATCACCGATCAGTTGAAAGAGCTGTGCACCGAGCTGACCGGCACGTCGGTCGATTGCCTGGTGAGCTGCAACGACAGCAGCTTTCGCGAAAACATCCTGTTCACTCACCGTGGCTTGAGCGGGCCAGCGATTCTGCAGATCTCGTCTTTCTGGCAGCCGGGCGACACGGTAGAAATCAACCTGATGCCCGACCATGACGCCCACAGCTGGCTGACCGAGCAACAGGCCGAACGCCCGAACAGCGAACTGAAAACGCTGCTCGGCGAGATTTTCACCAAGAAAATGGCCAACCTGATTGCCGAGCAATGGTTTGTGTCCAAGCCGATGAAGCAGTACACCCACGCCGAACTGGCCGACATCGCCACCAGACTGGCGAGCTGGCAAGTGGTACCGGCGGGCACCGAAGGGTACCGCACAGCGGAAGTGACACTGGGCGGCATCGACACCCGTGAAGTGTCGTCGAAGACCATGGAATCCCTTAAATCGCCGGGCCTGTACTTTATCGGCGAGGTGCTGGATGTCAGCGGGCATCTGGGCGGCTTCAACTTCCAGTGGGCGTGGGCCTCGGCGTATGCGGCGGCGCAGTTCGTTTAGCGTGCAACGACATCAAACACTGTAGGAGCGCGCTTGCCCGCGATTGAGGTGGGTCAGCCAACACCTGTGCTGAAGCCACTTACGTCTTCGCGGGCAAGCGCGCTCCTACAACGACCGAGACCAGCACTCAGAACCCTGTTTCAGAGACGCCACGGTGAGCATCACGGAATAAATTTTGCTAACCGGATGTACAGCGCGCATCCGGCGCTGTACATATCCCTCAGCAAAATCAATCGCGAACAAGGCCGTCAGCGTTCATGGCATCGACATCGTTGCGTAATACATTTCGCCGTCTCTGGGCGCTGGACAAGTTTTCCTACAGCGTGCGGGTTTTCATCGCGCTGACCGGCAGCATGGCGCTGTGCTGGTACCAGAACGAGATGTCTCAGTTGATCCCGCTGTTCCTCGGGATTATCGCCAGTGCCCTGTCGGAAACCGACGACAGCTGGCAAGGCCGCCTCAATGCGCTGGCCGTGACGCTGGTGTGTTTCAGCATCGCGGCGTTGTCCGTGGAGCTGCTGTTCCCCTACCCCGTGATATTCATTTGCGCCTTTGCCTTCGCGGCGTTCTGCCTGACGATGCTCGGCGCGCTGGGCGAGCGCTACGGCGCCATCGCCTACGCGACGCTGATTCTCTCGGTCTACACCATGATCGGCGTCGATCAGCGCGGCGGCGAAGTCACCGATTTCTGGCACGAGCCCATGCTGCTGGTCGCAGGCGCGGCGTGGTACGGCCTGCTGTCGGTGCTGTGGCAGATGCTGTTTTCCAATCAGCCGGTGCAGCAGGCGCTGGCCCGGCTGTTTCGCGAGCTGGGCCTGTACCTGAAACTCAAATCCGAGTTGTTCGAGCCTATTCGCACCCTGGATATCGAAGCCAAGCGGCTGGAGCTTGCCAAGCAGAACGGCAAGGTCGTCGGCGCGCTCAACGTGACCAAGGAAATCATCCTCAACCGCGTCGGCAGCGGTCGCCCCGGCTCGAAGGTCAGTCGCTACCTGAAGCTGTACTTCCTGGCGCAGGACATCCACGAGCGCGCCAGTTCGTCGCACTATCCCTACAACTCCCTGGCCGAGGCGTTCTTCCACAGCGATGTGCTGTTTCGCTGCCAGCGCCTGCTGCGCCAGCAAGGTCGCGCCTGCCGTGACCTGTCGGCGTCGATCCAGCTGCGCCAGCCGTTCATCTATGACGACAGCTTCGCCCACGCGCTGAATGATCTGCGCGCGTCTCTGGAACACCTGCGCATTCAGAGCAACCCGGCGTGGCGCGGGCTGCTGCGTTCGTTACGGGCGCTGGCCAATAACCTCGGTACCCTCGACCGGCTGCTCAGTGATGCGAGCAACCCCGACGCCCTGGCCGACGCCACCGACAGCAGTCTGCTCGACCGCTCGCCGCGCAACCTCAAGGACGTCTGGACCCGCCTGCGCCTGCAGCTGACGCCGACCTCGCTGTTGTTCCGTCACGCCCTGCGCCTGCCGCTGGCGCTGGTTATCGGCTACATCATGGTTCACCTGATTCACCCGTCCCAGGGTTACTGGATCATCCTCACCACGGTGTTTGTCTGTCAGCCCAGTTATGGCGCAACGCGGCGTAAACTCGGGCAGCGGATCATCGGCACCGCGATTGGCCTGACGGCGGGCTGGATTCTGTTTGACCTGATCACCACACCGGTCCTGCAATCGATGTGCGCGGTGCTGGCCGGCGTGGTGTTCTTCGTCAACCGCACCACGCGCTACACGCTGTCTACCGCAGCGATTACGGTGATGATTCTGTTCTGCTTCAATCAGGTCGGCGACGGCTACGGCGTGTTCCTGCCGCGCCTGCTGGACACGCTGCTGGGCAGCCTGATCGCCGGCCTGGCGGTGTTCCTGTTCCTGCCCGACTGGCAAGGTCGTCGGTTGAACAAGGTGCTGGCCAACACGCTGTCGTGCAACAGCATTTACCTGCGCCAGATCATGCAGCAATACGCAAACGGCAAGAGCGACGATCTGGCCTATCGACTGGCCCGCCGCAACGCCCATAACGCCGACGCGGCGCTGTCCACCACGCTGGCCAACATGCTGATGGAGCCGGGGCATTTCCGCAAAGAGGCCGACGTGGGTTTCCGCTTCCTGGTGCTGTCACACACCCTGCTCAGTTACCTGTCGGGACTGGGCGCGCACCGGGACGCACCGCTGCCGCCCGAAGTGCGCGAGCAACTGATCGAGGGCGCTGCAGCCAGCCTTGCCGCGAGCATCGACGAAATCGCCCAAAGCCTGGCGATGCGTGAGCCGGTGGCGGTGCAAAGCGACGCAGAGGAGGCGCTGGCGACGAGCCTGGAACAGATGCCGGAAGAAATCGACGAGGGGCAACGGCTGGTGCAAACCCAACTAGCGCTGATCTGCCGCCAACTGGGGCCACTGCGCACCCTGGCAGCGCACTTGATCAAAGAACCGGTCAAAGAACCCGACATCACAGACCGTGCAGCTTGATGAGCCTGTCGTACGTGCCGTCGGCTTTCATGTCGGCGATAGCCTTGTCGAAATCCAGAACGATCTGCTGATGATCCGCCCGCTTGATGCTGACCAGCATGTGCAGACTGTTTTCGCTCAGTGATTTAGGCAGGAATTCAACGTTGGCCTGCACGTCGGCCGGCTCGCGATTGAGGGCGAACCGCGCCGCGTACTCGTCTTCCACCGTCAAGTCGACCCTGCCCGCTGCAAGCATTCTGACGGCGGTCGAGAAACCCGCCACGGGCACCTTTTTCAGGTCGGCATCGGCGTCGAATTCCGGCGAATAGGCGTATCCGCGCACGACGGCGATGGAATAGCCGTGCAGCTGCGGCAGGTTCTGAAAGTCGATGGACGCGTCTTTGCGCTTCAGGAAACGCAGGCGGTTGATCAGGTACGGCGCGGAGAAAACCCCGATGCGCGTGCGGTCTTCGCTGTACCAGGCGTTGATAACGATGTCGTATCGCCCTTCGCTCAGCCCGTGTATCGCCCGCGCCCAGGGGACCTGCTCGTATTCGGTGTCGTAACCGGCGCGGCCCAGCGCCGTGCGAATCAGGTCGGTGGAAAGCCCGTCGTGGAGCAATGACACATCGGCATACGGCGCCCATGCATCGCCGGCAAGACGCAATGTCTGCGCGACCACGCCTTGGGCTATCAGCATCATTCCCAACAGCCCTGCGGCGCACAGCAAACGCGTCATGCTCAGCTTCCTTGTGGCAACTGGCCTTCAGTGAAGACTCATTTTGAGCTTTGCACAACTCGTAACACTGTGATGTGTGTGCAGCAGTTCAACAAAATGAAACACCGTTCACTGAACCATCGTCTCGCCCGGCTTGCCGCGAATTTGGGCTTGCGCCGATATGCGTTTAGTATCCGGCATCAACTTCTTCTCGCAGGCCGGCGTCATGTCTATCAACTGGATTTGCAAACACCATACCGACCTTGGAAAAGAGCAGCTGTACGCCATTCTGCAACTGAGAGCGCAGGTGTTCGTGGTGGAGCAGAAATGCTGGTATCTGGACGTCGATGGCCAGGATTTGCTGGGCGATACTTGCCATCTGATGGCCTGGCAGGATGATCAGCTGGTCGCTTACCTGCGCCTGCTGGACCCGATTCAGCAGAACGGCGACGTTACCATCGGCCGCGTGGTGACTGCACCGTCAATGCGCAACAAGGGTATGGGCCATGAACTGATGGTTCAGGCGCTGGTGCACGCGGAACGCCAATGGCCGGACCAGCCAATATTCCTCTCGGCCCAGGCGCACTTGCAGGGCTACTACAGCCGCTACGGCTTCAATCCGGTGGGCGAGGTGTACGTCGAGGACGGCATTCCCCATATCAGCATGCGTCGCGATCTGGACTGATCCGGCGCGGAGCCCTTGGCGTCCTTCGTAGGACCGGCTTTAGCCGGGAAGCTCTTGAATCCACGCCCCTGACACGACGTCAGGGATACCCCAGCACCGCCTTGATGGCCTGCAGATTGCCCTCGATCCAGCGGCGGTCAATCGCGCCCCAGTCATGAATCCGGTAACCGCCGGCATGATTGCGGGCGCCATCGAGTTGTTCGAACTCGCAGACAATATCCAGATCAGCCAACGCCGCGATGGTGTCCTGGGCGGTGCGACGGGGCATACCGGTGACGTCGGTCAGCGCCGGTACGCTGCTGGCGATGCCGCTGTCGATCAGGTACGCCACATACAGGCGGCGGTAAAAACTGCTTTTGGTCTTGCTGACTTCCATCAAAACTTCCTTGAAAAGCGTTAGCGGCTGATCAGCGCACGGCCGTCTGCATGTCCCGCCAGGTCAGGTAGATGCGCAGGTCGAATTCCAGCTGGTGATAGCCCGGCTGCATGTGTTCGCACAACTGATAGAAGGCCTTGTTGTGGTCCGACTCTTTGAAATGCGCCAGTTCGTGTACCACGATCATCTTCAGAAACTGCGGCGCCGCTTCCTTGAACAACGCCGCCACGCGGATTTCCTTCTTGGACTTGAGCTTGCCGCCCTGCACCCGCGACACGGTGGTGTGCAGGCCCAGCGCACGGTGGGTCAGGTCCAGGCGGTTATCGAACAGCACTTTGTCGATATTCGGCGCGTTGCGCAGGTATTCCTGCTTGAGCGACAGCGCGTAGGCATACAGCGCCTTGTCGCTCTGGATTTCGTGTCGATCCGGGTAGCGCTGCTGCAGATAATCCGTGAGCCGGTTCTGCGCGATCAGCTGCCGAACCTGATCCTGCAGGCCTTCGGGATAGGCCTGCAGGTATTTGAGCGGCATGGGCGTGGTGACAGTCATGGTCGGATCGGGTCGAGGCAAAAGCGCGAGTCTACCGCGTCAGCCCTGCCCGAGCAGCTGTAACGCGACCGGCAGATCGACCGGCTCGACAAAACGCTCTGCCTCCAATGGCGGCATCGGATGAGCAATCAGGAAGCCCTGAATGATCTGACAGCCGTTGTCGACCAGCCACTCATACTGTTCGTAGGTTTCGACGCCCTCGGCAATCACCTCGATATCGAGCATGTGACACAGGTCAATGATGCTGCGCGCGACGGCCAGATCGCGGGACGATCCCAGCATGCCGCCAATGAAGTGTCGATCAAGCTTGAGGGTGTCCAGATCAAGGTTGCGCAGATGGGCAAGGGAGCTGTCGCCTGCGCCGAAATCGTCCAACGACACACGCACGCCGATGTCATGCAGGTCCTGCAGTTGCTTGCGGCTGTGCACCAGGTTGTGGACCAGCGACGGCTCGGTGATCTCGACTTCCAGCTGCCGAGGTTTCAGGCCATGTATCTGCATCGCGCGCTGCAGCTCGGCCGCCAGGTTCGGCAGGCTGAATTGCGCAGGGCTTACGCTGACGCTCATGACCAGATCATCCGGGAATACACCGCTCCAGCGTTGGCGCTGCGCCGCACCCTGTTCGAAAATCCAGCTGCCGAGCTTGTTGATCAGCCGCGTCTCTTCGAGCAGCGGAATAAACACACCCGACGGCACGTCGCCCGCGTCCGGATGATGCCAGCGCAGCAGCGCCTCGAAACCCCGCGTCTTGCCGGTGACCACGTTGACCTGCGGCTGGTAGACCATGGAAAAGTCTTTGCCATCGATCGCTGTGCGCACGCTCTCTTCGAGCATCAGCCGGGAGCGTGCGCGGCCATTCATGTACTGATCGAAGAAGCGGTATTGCTGGCGCCCTGCCCGTTTGGCTTCGTACATCGCGATGTCCGCCGCGCGCAGCAGGCCATCCAGATTGGTGCCGCAATCCGGGTAGACCGCGATGCCGATGCTCGCCCCCAAGGTGGCTTCGACCCCGTCAATCATGCGCCGCGCGGAAACCCGCTCGATGAGTTTTTCGGCGACCTTGGCCGCGTGCTCGGGGAAGTCCAGCCCGTCGATGACCACCACAAACTCGTCGCCGCCCATGCGCGCCAGCACATCGTAAGGCCGCAGGCAGTCTTTCAACTGCGCGCCGACCCATTGCAACACCTGATCGCCGGCGTCATGGCCCAGGGAGTCGTTCACATCCTTGAAGCCGTCGAGGTCCAGGTACAACACGACCAGGTATTTGCCCGCGTGCTCGTTGCGCAGCAGCATCCCTTCGACCGTCTGATAGAAACCACGGCGGTTGAGCAGGCCGGTGAGGGAATCCGTCACGGCCTGATGTTCGAGCTGACGATAGAGGTCACGCACCACCGACATGTCGAGCACGCTGAGCACCATGGCGCGCTGTTCGGCGGGCAGCGGCGCGCACGACAACGCGACCGGGACCTGACGGCCCTCGGGCGTTCGCAGCACGGCGTCGTGGACGCGGTAGGTGTCGGCACGGCGATAGTGATGATAAAAGCCGGAGTCGGCCCATTCGCCGACGCTGGGCTCGTGCAGATAAGCGCACAACCCGGTGCCGCGCAGCTCGCCGTCGGTCATGCCCAGCAAACGGCAGATCGCCGGATTGGCGAAGCTGATGACGCCGTCTTCGGTGACGACAAGGATGCCTTCGGCCACGTTCGCCAGCACCGATGCATTGAAGGCCCGGGCCGATTCCAGCTCGCGACTCAGCTTCTGCAGGGCACGCCGATTGTGCTGCTGCTCCAGAAGCGCCTGTACCTTGGGCCTGAGAATATTGGGGTCGAACGGTTTGAACAGGTAATCGACTGCGCCGCTGGCGTAGCCCTTGTGCACCGAATCGCGGGATTGTTCGTTGGCCGTGAGGAAGATGATCGGCGTCAACCGCGTTCGCAGGCTGCCACGCATGAGGCGGGCGACTTCGAAGCCATCCATGTCGGGCATCTGCACATCGAGAAGCACCAGATCGACATCTCGGTCCAGCAAAATACCCAACGCTTCCATGCCTGAGGCCGCAGTGATGATTTCCCGGTCCTGTCGCTGCAAGACCGCGCACATGGTCACCAGATTTTCCGGGTAATCATCAACAACCAACAAGACTGATTTGCCACTGGGTGGCAGGGACTGCACGCATTCCATGCTGCTACTTATCATTCACTTGACTGCCCGGGGAACGGCCCCGCTGATGGACTGATTGGCCATTACTCTAGCTTCGATTGGCGAAAAAAGAAGGCGGCCATAGCAGCGCCATTCAAAAAGTGCCATCCAACCGACTAACGGTAATGGCGCTCAATGTCAGCACCGCCCTGAGCTGCAGCAAAAGTAGCGGCACTTTGACGTCAGCCGTTCGACGGAATCGCATTAACAAACGCGGCGGTGAACCGTATAAAAAACGCCCCACAACCCCTTGCGCCCGCGACTTTGCTGGCATTGAGACATACCGGACGACTAGACATGATTGATTTGGGAACGTGGAATCTGAGCATTCCAGTGGGCTCGCCCCCCGCCACTATCGAGACACAACAACTGATTCAAGGTTACGACGGCAAGTACTTCAAGTCTGGCTCGTCGAACATCACATTCTGGGCACCCGTCACCGGAAGCAAGACCGCCAACGCGATCTACCCACGTACCGAATTGCGCGAGACCTGGTCCAACGGCACGCTGCACAACTGGTACTACCAGGACGCCGACAATTACCTGAACGCCAAGCTCAAGGTTCTTCAGGTGCCGTCTTCCGGCAGGGTCGTCATCGGTCAGATCCATGTCTACGACAGCACCCAGCCGCTGTTGAAGCTCGAATATCAGTATCTGGAAGCGACGCACATGGGCAACATCGTCGCCAAAGTCCGCTACCACCCCACCGACAAAAAAGCGCGCGTGATCACGGTGGCGGAAAACGTCAGCCTGAACGAGACGTTCAACTACGTCATCCACCTTAATAAAGCCGGGCTGCTCAGCGTGACCGCCCATGGCATGGCCTGGAACGACCGTATCAGCGCCACCTGGAGCAAGCAGCAGCTGTACTTCAAGGCCGGGGTCTACACCCAGGACAACACGGGCTACACCAGCGAAGGCGGCAAGACCATGTTCTTCAACCTGGACGCCGACCACAACAAGAGCTGATGCGCTCGCAGGGGAGCCCGAGCGTTTGTGTCGCTCGGGCTCTTGAGCAGGCAGCCCCTACGCCGCCCTGTACTCTTTCTCCGCCGCTTCAAAGCGCGTCAGCATGCCCGGCGTCGGGCCTTTGCCGATCGTGCTGAACACTACGATGGCGATACTGGCGAAGATGAAGCCGGGAATGATTTCGTACAGCCCCAGCAGTTCGAAATGCTTCCATACCACGACCGTGATCGCGCCGACCAGAATCCCCGCCAGCGCGCCGTTGCGGGTCATGCCTTTCCAGATCACCGAGATCAGCACCACCGGCCCGAATGCTGCGCCGAATCCGGCCCACGCGTAGCTGACCAGACCCAGCACGCGGTTTTCCGGATTCGCCGCCAGGGCGATCGCGATCAGCGCCACCAGCAGGACCATGGCTCGGCCGACCCACACCAGCTCTGTCTGCGACGCACTTTTGCGCAGAAAGGCTTTGTAAAAGTCTTCGGTCAGCGCACTCGAACACACCAGCAACTGGCAGCTCAGTGTGCTCATGACCGCCGCAAGAATGGCCGAAAGCAGAACGCCGGCAATCCACGGGTTGAACAGGATCTTGGCCAGCTCTATGAAGACGCGCTCGTGGTTTTCGGTCACCGGACCCGCGACCTCAGGGTGCGCCGAAAAGTACGCGATGCCGAAGAAGCCGACGGCAACGGTGCCGCCCAGGCAGAGGATCATCCAGGTCATGGAAATGCGACGAGCCTTGGCGATCGACCCGACCGAGTCCGCGGCCATGAAGCGCGCCAGGATGTGCGGCTGACCAAAGTAGCCCAGGCCCCAGCCCATGAGCGAAATGACGCCGATGAAGGTGGTGTTCTTGAGCATGTCGAAGTTGCTCGGGTCCTGAGCTTCGATGGCCATGAACGTGGTGTCGATGCCTCCGGTCGCCAGCAGCACGATGATGGGCGTGAGGATCAGCGCGAAGATCATCAGGGTCGCCTGCACGGTGTCCGTCCAGCTGACGGCCAGGAAGCCGCCGATGAAGGTGTAGGCAATCGTCGCCGCGGCGCCCGCCCACAAGGCGGTTTCGTAGGACATGCCGAAGGTGCTCTCGAACAGCCGCGCGCCGGCGACGATGCCGGAAGCGCAGTAGATCGTGAAGAACACCAGAATCACGATGGCCGAAATCACTCGCAGCAGGCCGCTGTTGTCTTCAAAGCGACTGGAGAAGTAATCCGGGAGGGTCAGCGCATCGCCGTTGTGCTCGGTCTGGACCCGCAGGCGACCGGCAACGAACAGCCAGTTCAGGTAGGCGCCGATAATGAGCCCGATGGCGATCCAGCTTTCAGAGAGACCGGACATGTAGATCGCACCCGGCAGACCCATGAGCAACCAGCCGCTCATGTCCGATGCACCGGCCGAAAGCGCCGTGACCACACTGCCGAGGCTGCGCCCGCCGAGAATGTAGTCCGAAAGATTGTTGGTGGAGCGGTAGGCCATGAGTCCTATGAGGACCATTGCGGCAATGTAGATCACAAAGGTGATCAAGGTAGGGTTGCTGACGCTCATCGGTTAGGTTCCGGCGTTGTTTTTATAGGCGCGAGCAAAGCGAAGTTCTCCTGAGGCATCAGGTTCGCGCAAGGTCGCTCGCGTATGTTGCGGGTTGGCAAGAGTTTGCCGCTGCACACCGCTTGAATGCACCAAGGCGGCGCATCCTAGAGGACATTCCGGAGCAGGTGCAACCCGAAAGCCGGCATTCCCGGGCTTTTTTACAATTTAGATCAAAGTGCCATCGGCGCAGTATTTGCGGGAGATCCGCCCAATAGACCCGAGATTCAACGGGCACCCTGACCGGGCGAGCCACGGCCACATTGGCTCATTACAGGGCACTCTGGAAACACTTTGAAAAAAGCGGTTGCACCCGGTTGCACCCTTTCGGTCCCACAGCTAATCTTGCCGCAGCTAAGCCACATGACCGTGGCTGTCATGAGGATAAGAAATGGCCACCACCACCCTCGGTGTCAAACTCGACGACCCCACACGTGAGCGCTTGAAAGCGGCGGCGCATTCCATTGACCGGACGCCCCACTGGCTGATCAAGCAGGCGATCTTCAATTATCTGGAGAAGCTCGAGGGCGGTGCGACCCTGAATGATCTCAGTGGTCAGGGTGGCAAAGACGCCGATGATCAGGGTGACCTGCCGACCGACAACGGCCATCAGGCATTTCTTGAATTCGCCGAAAGCATCCTCCCCCAGTCCGTCCTGCGTGCCGCGATCACCTCCGCCTACCGCCGTCCCGAGCCTGAAGTGGTGCCCATGCTCATTGAGCAGGCGCGCCTCCCTGCGCCGATGGCCGATGCCACCCACAAGCTCGCGGCGTCAATCGCTGAAAAGCTGCGCAACCAGAAGAGCGCGGGTGGCCGCGCCGGCATCGTTCAGGGCCTGCTGCAGGAATTCTCGCTGTCATCCCAGGAAGGCGTGGCGCTGATGTGCCTGGCCGAAGCCCTGCTGCGCATCCCCGACAAAGGCACCCGTGACGCGCTGATCCGCGACAAGATCAGCACCGGCAACTGGCACCCGCATCTGGGCAACAGCCCGTCGCTGTTCGTCAACGCCGCCACGTGGGGCCTGTTGCTGACCGGCAAACTGGTCAGCACCCATAACGAGGCCGGCCTGACCTCCTCGCTCAGCCGCATCATCGGCAAGTCCGGCGAGCCGATGATCCGCAAGGGCGTGGACATGGCCATGCGTCTGATGGGCGAGCAATTCGTCACCGGCGAAACCATCGCTGAGGCTTTGGCCAACGCCAGCAAGTTCGAGGCGAAAGGTTTCCGGTACTCCTACGACATGCTCGGCGAAGCGGCGCTGACCGAGCACGACGCGCAGAAATACCTGGCGTCCTACGAGCAAGCCATTCACTCGATCGGAAAAGCGTCCCACGGCCGTGGCATCTATGAAGGCCCGGGCATTTCCATCAAGTTGTCCGCCCTGCACCCGCGTTACAGCCGGGCGCAATACGAGCGCGTGATGGATGAGTTGTACCCGCGCCTGCTGTCGCTGACCTTGCTGGCCAAGCAATACGATATCGGCCTGAACATCGACGCCGAAGAAGCCGATCGTCTGGAGCTGTCGCTGGATCTGCTCGAACGCCTGTGTTTCGAGCCGCAACTGACCGGCTGGAACGGCATCGGTTTTGTGATTCAGGCGTATCAGAAACGCTGCCCTTATGTGATCGACTACGTCATTGACCTGGCCCGCCGCAGCCGCCATCGCCTGATGATTCGTCTGGTCAAAGGCGCGTACTGGGACAGTGAAATCAAGCGCGCTCAGGTCGAAGGCCTGGAAGGCTATCCGGTCTACACGCGCAAGGTTTACACCGACGTTTCCTACATTGCCTGCGCACGCAAACTGCTGTCGGTGCCGGAAGTCATCTATCCGCAGTTCGCGACCCACAACGCCCACACGTTGTCGGCCATTTACCACATCGCCGGTCAGAACTATTACCCCGGTCAGTACGAGTTCCAGTGCCTGCACGGCATGGGCGAGCCCTTGTATGAACAGGTCGTGGGCAAAGTTGCCGACGGCAAGCTGAACCGACCGTGCCGCGTGTACGCACCGGTCGGCACCCACGAAACGCTGCTGGCGTATCTGGTGCGTCGACTGCTGGAAAACGGCGCCAACACGTCCTTCGTCAACCGCATTGCCGACCAGTCGATTTCGATACAGGAATTGGTGGCCGACCCAGTGTCCAGCATCGAGCGCATGGCCACCCAGGAAGGCGGCTTCGGCCTGCCGCATCCACGCATTCCGTTGCCGCGCGACCTGTACGGCAGTGAGCGCGCCAACTCGGCCGGCATCGACATGGCCAACGAACATCGCCTCGCCTCGCTGTCTTCGGCCCTGCTCGCCACGGCGCACAACGACTGGAAGGCCGGCCCCATGCTGGGCAGCCCGGTCAGCGCTGGGACTGAAACGCCGGTCCTGAACCCGTCCGATCGGCGTGACGTGGTCGGTCACGTGCAGGAAGCGAATCTGGAGGACGTCGATAATGCCCTGCTCAGCGCCCTCAGCGCCGGACCGATCTGGCAAGCAACACCGCCCGCCGAACGTGCCGCGATCCTTGAGCGTGCCGCCGACCTGATGGAAGCCGAAATACAACCGTTGATGGGCCTGCTGGCTCGCGAAGCCGGCAAGACGTTCGCCAACGCCATCGCCGAAGTGCGCGAGGCGGTGGATTTCCTGCGTTACTACGCGGTACAGGCGCGCAACGATTTCAGCAACGATGCTCACCGCCCTCTGGGGCCAGTGGTGTGCATCAGCCCGTGGAACTTCCCGCTGGCGATCTTCAGCGGTCAGGTCGCGGCAGCGCTGGCGGCCGGCAACCCGGTACTCGCCAAACCCGCCGAACAGACACCGTTGATTGCCGCACAGGCCGTCCGCATTCTGCTCGAAGCCGGTATTCCCGAAGGCGTGGTGCAACTGCTGCCGGGCCGCGGTGAAACGGTCGGCGCGCGGCTGGTCGGCGATGATCGCGTCAAGGGCGTCATGTTCACCGGCTCCACCGAAGTTGCGCGTTTGCTGCAACGCAACGTCGCCGGCCGTCTCGATGCCCAGGGCCGGCCGATTCCGCTGATCGCTGAAACCGGCGGCCAGAACGCGATGATCGTCGATTCCTCGGCCCTGACCGAACAAGTGGTCATCGATGTAGTGTCTTCGGCGTTCGACAGCGCCGGCCAACGCTGCTCCGCGCTTCGTGTGCTGTGCTTGCAGGAAGATTCCGCGGACCGCGTCATCGAGATGCTCAAAGGTGCAATGGCCGAGAGCCGCCTCGGTAACCCGGAGCGCCTGTCCGTGGACATTGGCCCGGTGATCGATCAGGACGCCAAGGCCGGTATCGAGAAACACATTCAGGCGATGCGTGACAAGGGCCGCAGCGTGTATCAGGTCGCCATTGCCGACAGCGACGAGATCAAGCGCGGCACCTACGTGATGCCGACGCTGATTGAACTGGACAGCTTCGACGAGCTGCAACGGGAAATCTTCGGCCCGGTGCTGCACGTCGTGCGTTACAAGCGCCGTGAGCTGGATCAACTGATCGCACAGATCAACGCTTCCGGGTACGGCCTGACACTGGGCGTCCACACACGCATCGACGAGACCATTGCCAAGGTCATCGACAACGTCAACGCCGGCAACATGTACGTCAACCGCAACATCGTTGGCGCTGTGGTGGGTGTGCAACCGTTCGGTGGCGAAGGTTTGTCGGGCACCGGTCCGAAAGCCGGCGGCCCGCTCTACCTGTACCGTTTGCTGTCGACGCGTCCCGCCGATGCCGTGCAGAAATCCTTCGCCGCCCGCGATGCCCAACAGGCGCCGGACACCCGCATGCAAGAGGCGATGCTAAAGCCGCTGAATGCGCTCAAGGCCTGGGCAGGTAGTCAGCAACTCAGCGACCTGGAAGCGCTGTGCAGCCAGTTCGCCGAGCAATCCCAAAGCGGCGTGACCCGCACGCTCATGGGCCCGACCGGTGAGCGCAACAGCTACAGCATCCTGCCGCGTGAGCACGTGTTGTGCCTGGCCGAGGACGAGACGGATCTGCTGGCGCAACTGGCCGCCGTGATGGCAGTGGGCAGTACAGCGATCGTGCCGGACGTTGAGCCGGGTAAGTCGCTGCGTAACCGCCTGCCGAAGGACGTGCAGTCGCGCATCAAGCTGGTCGCTGACTGGAACAAGGATGAGGTCGCCATCGATGCGGTATTGCACCATGGTGATTCCGATCAGCTGCGCGCCATCTGCGAACAGGTCGCTCAACGCGGCGGCGCTATTGTCGGCGTTCACGGTTTGTCCAAAGGCGAAACCAACATTGCGCTGGAGCGTCTGGTGATCGAACGTGCGCTGAGCGTCAACACTGCCGCAGCGGGCGGTAACGCGAGCCTCATGACAATCGGGTAACTCAGCATCATTGCAGGAGCACGCTTGCCCGCGAATGCATTCGGTCAGACACCCCAGCAGTGTTTGACCTGAAGCGTTCGCGGGCAAGCGGTCCCACAGTGAATTCGGTATGCCTGCCTTGATCGTTTGATACCTCCATCACCCGTATCAATCATCCTGTTCACCCCTCCCCCTCGCCTCTAGACTCGACGGCATCCCCAAGAAAGGTACGCTGCCATGTCCGAGACGCTGCTCAGTTCCCGCAATCTGGCTTTCGAGCTGTATGAAGTGCTGGACGCCGAGGCGCTGACCCGGCGCGAGCGTTTTTCCGAGCACAGTCGGGAAACCTTCGATGCTGCGATCAGCACGGCGCGCAGCATCGCGGAAAAGTACTTCGCACCTCACAACCGCAAAAATGACGAGAACGAGCCGCGCTATGAGAACGGCGCAGCGGTGCTGATCCCGGAAGTGAAACCCGCCGTGGATGCCTTTCTGGAAGCCGGTTTTCTCAACGCCGCCCGGGACTTCGAAGCGGGCGGCATGCAGCTGCCGACGTTACTGTCCCAGGCCTGCTTTGCCCATTTCCAGTCAGCAAACACCGCGACGTCGTCCTACCCCTTCCTCACCATGGGCGCGGCGAATCTCATTGAAAACTTCGGCACCGACGAGCAAAAGCGGCGCTTTCTGCAACCGATGATCGAGGGTCGTTTCTTCGGCACCATGGCCTTGACCGAACCCCACGCCGGCTCTTCGCTGTCAGACATTCGCACACGCGCCGAGCCCGCCGAAGATGGCAGCTATCACCTGCGCGGCAACAAGATTTTTATCTCGGGCGGCGATCACCCGCTTTCTGAAAACATCGTTCATCTGGTGCTGGCCAAACTGCCCGACGCACCGGCGGGGGTGAAAGGCATTTCACTGTTCATCGTCCCCAAGTTTCTGGTCAACGACGACGGCAGCCTCGGCGAGCGCAACGATGTCATCCTGGCCGGGCTGTTTCACAAGATGGGCTGGCGCGGCACCACCTCTACTGCGCTGAACTTCGGCGACAACGGCAACTGCGTCGGCTACCTCGTGGGCAAGCCCCATCAGGGCCTGAGCTGCATGTTCCAGATGATGAACGAGGCACGTATCGGTGTCGGCATGGGCGCAGTCATGCTGGGTTACGCCGGTTACCTGTACTCACTGGAATACGCCCGCGAGCGACCCCAAGGCCGGCTTCCCGACAGCAAATCACCGGACGGCTCGCCGGTTTCGATCATTCAGCACGCCGACGTCAAACGCATGCTGTTGACCCAAAAAGCCTACGTCGAGGGCTCGTTCGACCTGGGCCTGTACGCTGCTCGCCTGTTCGACGACACACAAACGGGCGAAAGCGAGGAGGCGCGAAAACACGCCCACGAGCTGCTTGATCTGCTGACGCCCATCGTCAAATCCTGGCCCTCGGAGTTTTGCCTGAAGGCCAACGAACTGGCCATCCAGGTTCTCGGCGGCCATGGCTATACGCGCGATTACCCGGTCGAGCAGTACTACCGCGACAACCGCCTGAACCCGATTCATGAGGGCACCCACGGCATTCAGTCGCTGGATCTTCTGGGCCGCAAACTGGCCCAGAACGGCGGCGCCGGTCTCAAACAACTGATTCGCCTGATCGCTGACACCTGTGAGCGCGCGCAGGCCCATGAATCGCTGACCGCTCTGCGACAGCCGCTGGAGCAATTGGTCGCCCGGCTGCAAGCGGTCACCCTCGGCCTGCTCACCGACCTGAGCCAGGGCAAGGTCAACGCGACACTGGCCAATTCCGCGCTGTACATGAAGGCGTTCGGGCACGCGGTGATTGGCTGGCGCTGGCTGGAACAGGCGATCCGCGCCCAAGAGGGATTGGAGAAGAACAACGATGCCGACACTGACTTCTACAAGGGCAAGTTGCAGGCAGCCCGGTACTTCCTGACGTGGGAAGTCCCGGGCTGCCATCACGAACTGGCCATTCTCGAACGGCGGGATGACGCTTGCCTCTCCATGCGGGAAAACTGGTTTTGAGCGATAGAATTCCTGGGTTGTTACAAGGTTGAGAGGGGGAAGAAGAAGTCCGTCAACGCCTTCGCGTCACTGCCCAGTCGGGCGGCATACTGTTCGCGACTGAAAGCCTCCCCGGTACGCAGGTCGAGCAGCTTGCGCCCCTCTACAGGCCCTCCGATCTCGCGCAACTGCACTTTCATGAATTGATAAAACGTCCCCAGGACGTGCTCGATGCTGTCGATCTGAAAGTAATGGCCTGGCAGAAAAATAGCTTCAGCCTCCTCCGGGTTTGCCGAAAACGGAGCAATGGGTGCGGCACCGATGTAGCTTTTTTCGGGTAACACAAAGACCACGCTTGTGTCGTCGAAGCGGATCGGCTCATTCGTCGCGCTGGCGTGCAACCCAGCCTGGTTACTGGCGAACGTCCGTGCCACGTAGGGGTTCTCGCTGAAGGAGGTGATGTCGGTATTAACGAGTACATCCCCCGCCTGAACGTCGCCGGTACGAAAAAAAGCCCCGGACGTCCCTCGGGCGCCGCTGCCACCCCTATAAAGCGCCACGTCATTGTTGATGCCCACGACGGTGACGTCTTCTACAAGCCGGCTGAGCATTGCCACCTGATCAGGATATTTCGGCACCCCGGTGCGCAAAAACTGGTTATACGCTTCATCATCGTGGGTGTAGGCCGTGATGTTCGACGCGAAGTACTCCCCCTCCGCGGTGCGATATACCCGATGCCTGGCCCCCCACTCATCAAAGTGGACGTCTTCACCTTCCGAGTCGGAAGCGACGACCTCCTGCGGGTCCATCCGGTACACCTCGACTATGGCTTCCTGACGTGCAAGCGCGGCTTCGGAATAGAGCTTTTCGTCGAACAGGTTCAACTGCATGAAACGATCCCAGAAGGCAGACTGAACGGGGATAAACCGTGGCGGACCGGAAGCGCCGGCTGCGACGCTGTCCATCGGCATGCCGCCCGCCAACCCCGGCGCAGGCAGTCGTTGCCAGTAACCGTCTGCGCTGAGCACCACCGGACAGCGACCGTTGAAAGCGAATGGATTGTCTGAATCGACAATCACCCAGCTTCCGAGACGCTCATCGAAACTTACGCGATGGGCCTCGCGTCCGATCGTCACCCACGTCTCGCCATCCCCTAACGGATAAGTGCCTTGAAAACGCCCTTCCTGGGCTGCAGGCAGTTGCGACTCAAGCACGAAGTCGCCCGGCATGCCTGACAGCGGGTTGGCGGGCAACTCAACCGGGGGCGGGCTCATCGGTGGCCAAGCCGTGTTGACACCCGCTCCCATGCGCATCAACAAAGGTAAATTGAATAAAAGGTAGATCGCGCTGCTGATCGCGCTCTGGACACCGAGGCGACGCTGGGCGTAGGTTCTTGCGCTCACGGCCTGATCGATGCTCAGGCCGATACTGGCGGCACCGGCACCCACAACCGCCAGCGCCATCGGCCAGCCCAGTGGCGCAAGGTTGCCAAATACCGAAAGGAAGGCGTTCAGATAACCCAGCCAAATCTGTTTGCGCAGGTCGGCGTTGCTGGTCAACAAGGTGGTTGCGTCATCGATCATGTCGCGGCGCGCGACGTCGCGCAGATAAACGAATGGATCACCCGGAATGTGCTCGCCGGTTCGATTGACGAGTCGATCCGTGCCGTCAAGATCTTGAGCTCGGCTCAAGAGCTGCGCCACGTCGCGCTGAAAGGCATCGCGATGCGTTAGCCAGTCGCTCGATGACCGCAAAAAACGGGTGCAGATGGATGCGCGGGTCCTCAAGGAAAGAAACTGCCCCTTGAGCCACTGGTAAAGATGCTGATGCGTGTCGAAGCTGCGAAAGGGCCGCGCATCCCCACCAAGGTAGAGAATCTGCCTTCCTCCAGGCCCGACGACGCGCAATATGTCCCGAGCTTTGAATGCACCGAGCTCCAGAGGAAACACCGAAACACCCGGCGATGCGGGCGCTGCCGTACGCAGTTGTGCCAACGCGGGCACGGGGTCAGGGCTGACGACGCTTCGCACCGTCTGGAAGTCGGCAAGAGAAAGATGGCGCCTGGCAACGCTTTCCCCGGCACGTGCCAGGTAACTGGCCTTGGCAAGCAAGCAACAATTCTCACTGTGCCGCGCCCAGAACCGGTCCATCTTGCGGCGATAGCCCGCACTGAAATCCAGCGCCCAGAAATCCCGAAGTACTTCCTCGGGCAACAGGCGAACCTCATTGCGCTCGTCGAAAAACGCGTGACCGGGCCCGTCCGTGTAAAAGCCGCCGTAGAGGGCCAGCTCGTCTGCAGATGACTGGTCGCTTACTTCAAACCGATGGATCAACAGCTCGATCATGGTCATCGATTGCACCGGTGGGCCGGTGTGTTTCCAGCCCGTAAAGGACAGGTGGCTGCTACTGGCCGCCGAAAAACGGTGCCAATACACATGAGCGGGATCAAGGTGCTTACCCGTGTGCCGAAAGATGATGCTCTGCGCGGCAGACCGGGCGAGCTCATGGAGATCGGGATAATCGGCAACGTAGCGCTTGGCTATTTGCTTGAGCTGTCGCTCGTCTGATGAGGCGGCTACTGCTGTGTTTGAAACCTGCATGGCGTGGATCGCTTCTTGCTGAAATGAACGCCAGACGTGATCAGATTTACCAGCGCTATCTGCCATACATATTTATCGTTGCCACGGCGCCTTCACCCCCGCATGCCGGCGCTGAACGCTCGACCAACCGTGGCGCAGCGGCCTCTGGATATACGTCCACCTCGCGGCTCCCAGTGCTTGGCCGTCAAGAATTACGCTTTGACAGCCATGCAATTCAACAGGTTAAATCCCTTGGCACGCGGACTGCATGGTCAGTTCGCGCCCTCGTTTGTTCGAATTCGTTTCTGGAGTACCGCCCTTGGATGCCACGACCATCAACAGCCTGTTCCTGATCGGCGCGTTGCTGGTGGGTGCAAGTATTCTGGTCAGCTCGCTGTCCTCCCGCCTTGGCATTCCCATTCTGGTGATCATCCTGGCGGTCGGCATGGTCGCCGGCGTCGATGGCGGCGGCATCATCTTCGATAATTACCCAACGGCCTATCTGGTCGGCAACCTCGCGCTGGCGGTCATTCTTCTCGACGGCGGCCTGCGCACGCGGGTGGCGAGTTTCCGGGTCGCACTCTGGCCTGCCTTGTCGCTGGCGACGGTCGGGGTGTTGATCACCACGGGGCTGACCGGCATGGTCGCCGCCTGGCTGTTTGACCTGAACATCATTCAGGGCCTGCTGATCGGCGCCATTGTCGGTTCCACGGACGCCGCCGCCGTGTTCTCGCTGCTGGGCGGCAAAGGCCTGAATGAACGGGTGACCGCCAGCCTTGAAATCGAATCCGGCAGCAACGACCCGATGGCGGTGTTCCTCACGGTCACGTTGATCGACATGCTGTCCAGCGGCCAGACCGGCCTGCACTGGAGCCTGCTGGGCCATCTGGTTCAGGAATTCGGTATCGGCGGCATCATCGGGCTGGGCGGCGGCTGGATCATGCTGCAACTGGTCAACCGGATTAACCTGGCCAACGGCCTGTACCCGATTCTGGTGGTGGCCGGCGGTCTGGTCGTCTTCGCACTGACCAACGCTATTCACGGCAGTGGCTTCCTCGCGGTTTACCTGTGCGGTCTGGTGCTGGGCAACAAGCCTATTCGCAGCCGCCACGGCATTCTGCACATGCTCGACGGCATGGCCTGGCTGGCGCAGATCGGCATGTTCCTGGTACTGGGCCTGCTGGTCACGCCCCATGATTTGCTGCCGATTGCGCTGCCGGCCCTGGGCCTGGCGCTGTGGATGATTCTGGTGGCACGGCCGCTGTCGGTATTGGCCGGCCTGCTGCCCTTCCGGGTGTTCCATAACCGCGAAAAAGCCTTTATCGCCTGGGTTGGCTTGCGAGGCGCGGTACCGATCATTCTGGCGGTGTTCCCGCTGATGGCCGGTCTGCCCCATGCGCAGCTGTATTTCAATCTCGCGTTCTTCATCGTGCTGGTGTCGTTGCTCGTTCAAGGCACAAGCCTGCCGTGGGTGGCGAAATGGCTGAAAGTGACGGTGCCGCCTGATCCGGCGCCGATTTCCCGCGCAGCGCTCGAAGTGCATGTCACCAGCGAGTGGGAGCTGTTCGTCTATCGCCTTGGCGCGGAGAAGTGGTGCATCGGCGCCGCGTTGCGTGAGCTGAAAATGCCGGAAGGTACGCGGATCGCGGCCCTCTTCCGTGGTCAGCAATTGCTCCACCCGTCGGGTAGTACGGTGCTGGAAGTCGGCGATCTGCTGTGCGTCATCGGCCACGAACATGACCTTCCTGCCCTCGGCAAGTTGTTCAGTCAGGCGCCGCAACGCGGTCTGGATCTGCGCTTCTTCGGTGACTTCGTACTGGAGGGAGACGCTGAACTGGGGGCTGTCGCGGCACTCTACGGCCTGAAACTCGACGGGCTGGATCCGGGCATGCCGCTGAGTCAGTTCATCATCCAGAAGAACCGCGGCGCGCCGATCGTGGGCGACCAGATCGAATGGAATGGAACTATTTGGACAGTTGCGGTTATGGACGGGAACAAGATCCTCAAAGTGGGCGTCAGATTCCCCGAAGGAAGCAGCCCGGGCCCCGCGCTCTTCCTTTAAACTGCCCCCCATTTCTGCTCGCTCGACCCGGTGTCTATGTCTACGCTGCGTAACCTTTTTGCCTCGGCCCTGCTTGGGCTTTGCCTGTCGTCCGTACCGGCGCATGCCGCCGATACGCCCCCCCTGTCCAGCGAGGCCGTCCAGCGCAGCCTGGACAAGATCGCCGACCGCAAACTGACCGCTGACGACCAGAAAGCGCTGCAGCAGGTGCTGGAACAGACGCTGACGTTCCTGTCCAGCCAGAAAGACAACCAGCAGAAGCTGGAAGACCTGAAAAAGCAGCTCGCCGATGCACCTCGGCAGACCACCGAGAACCAGCGCGACCTGACCAAGCTCAAGGCCAGTAAAGTCATTCCGGTCGCGCAGCGTTACGCCAATCTGGACGTACCGCAGCTTGAGCAAGTGCTGAGTCAGCGCAGCGCCCAGCAGGCTGATCTGCAAAAAGCCCTCAATGACGCCAACAGCCTGACCATCAACGCGCAGACCCGGCCCGAGCGCGCCCAGGCCGAGATCAGCAGCAGCCAGACGCGCATTCAGGCCATCAATGGCATCCTCAAGTCCGGCAAAGACGGTGGCAAAGCCATCAACGCCGACCAGCGCAACGCGTTGAACGCGGAACAGGCCTCATTGAACGCATTGATCGCACTGCGTCGTCAGGAGCTTGCCGGGAACAGCCAGTTGCAGGACCTGGGCGGCAGCCAGCGCGACCTGCTGACGGAAAAGGTCAATCGGCAGGATCAGGAAATCCAGGACCTGCAAACGCTGATCAACGAGAAGCGTCGCGCCCAGTCCCAGGAAACCGTGACGCAGTTGTCCCTTGAAGCGCAAAAAGCTGGGGGCAGCAGCCTGCTGGCGACCGAAAGCGCCGCCAACCTCAAGCTCTCCGACTACCTGCTGCGTGGCACCGACCGCCTCAACGAGCTGACCCAGCAGAACCTCAAGACCAAGACCCAGCTGGATGCCATCACGCAAACCGATCAGGCGCTCGACGAGCAAATCAACGTGCTGAGCGGCAGTCTGCTGTTGTCGAAAATCCTCTACAAACAGAAGCAATCCTTACCCAAGCTCAAGCTCGACAGCGGTCTGGCCGACGAAATCGCCGACATCCGCCTGTACCAGTTCGAGGTCAATCAGCAGCGCGAGCAGATGAGCAGCCCAAGCGCATACGTCGACACGCTGCTGGCGACGCAGAAGCCGGAAGACGTCACGCCCGCGTTGCGCAAGACACTGCTCGATCTGGCCACCACCCGCAGCGACCTGCTGGAGCGGCTGAATCGCGAGCTCAGTGCGCTGCTCAACGAATCCATCACCCTGCAGCTCAATCAGAAACAGCTGGTCAGCACGGCCAATAGCCTGCGGGCAACCCTCGATGAGCAGATGTTCTGGATTCCGAGCAACAAGCCGCTGGACCTGGAGTGGTTCGAGCGAATCCAGCCGCGACTCGTCAAACAGGTCACTACCCTGCCCTGGACGTCCAGTGTCAGCGAGCTGTATGACGGGCTGACCCAGCGTCCGCTGATCTTCCTGCCGCTGTTTCTGGTGATCGGCGCGCTGATGTGGAAGCGCAAGGCGCTGTACGACAAGCTCAATCGACTGCACGCCGACATCGGCCACTTTAAACGGGACCGACAGTGGCAGACGCCGCTGGCGATCTTCATCAACGTGCTGCTGGCGATGCCGTTGTCGCTGACCCTCGCGGTGTGTGCGTTTGCATTGCAGATCGACGCCCGTGGGCAGAACGTCAACCTGGGTTCGGCACTGCTGCAAGTGGCGCTGGCCTGGCTGGTCTTCTACACCGCGTACCGGATTCTTGCGCCGGGCGGCGTGGCGCAATTGCACTTCCGCTGGGAAAAACCGCAAGTGGAATTCCTGCGCGGCTGGATCCGTCGTCTGGGTCTTGTGGTGCTGGCGCTGGTGACAGTGGTTGCGGTAGCCGAGCACGAACCCTCGGCACTGGCCGATGATGTGATCGGCATCGCCGTGGTGCTGACCTGCTACGCCCTCATGACATGGCTGCTCGCGCGCCTGCTGCTCACCAGCCCGACCCACCACAGCGCATCGCTGTTTCGCCGCGCCGTGGGCCTGGCCTTCACCGCCCTTCCCGTCGCGCTGTTCGTCGCCGTGTGCTTTGGCTATTACTACACGGCGCTGAAGCTCAGTGATCGCCTGATCGACACGCTGTATCTGCTGATGCTGTGGCTGGTGATCGAAGCCGCATTCGTGCGCGGGCTGAGCGTGGCCGCGCGCCGTCTGGCGTACCAGCGCGCCCTGAGCAAACGTCAGGCCGCGAAAGAAGCCGGCGAAGGCGAGACCCTGATCGAGGAGCCGACGCTGGACATCGAGCAGGTCAACCAGCAGTCGCTGCGACTGATTCGTCTGGCACTTATCGCGGGCTTCATCGGCGCGCTCTATTTCGTCTGGGCCGACCTGATTTCGGTGTTCTCGTACCTCGACAACATCACGCTGTACGAATACACCAGCGGCACCGGCGCCAACATCAGCATGGTGCCGATCAGCCTCGGCGACCTCATCGGCGCGCTGGTGATCATCGGCATTACCTTCGTGCTGGCCGGCAACTTGCCGGGCCTGCTGGAAGTGCTGGTGCTGTCGAAGCTCAACCTCAAGCAGGGCAGTTCGTACGCCACCACCACGCTGCTTTCATACACCATCGCCGGCGTCGGTTTTGTCTCGACGCTCTCGGCCCTCGGCGTGAGCTGGGACAAGCTGCAATGGTTGGTGGCGGCGCTGTCGGTGGGCCTGGGGTTCGGCATGCAGGAGATCTTCGCGAACTTCATTTCCGGGATCATGATCCTGTTCGAACGCCCGGTGCGGATCGGCGACACGATCACCATCGGCGCGCTCTCAGGTACGGTCAGCAAGATACGCATCCGCGCGACCACCATCACCGACTTCGACCGCAAGGACATCATCGTCCCGAACAAAACGTTCATCACCGGGCAACTGATCAACTGGTCGCTGACCGATACGATTACCCGCGTGACGCTGAAGCTGGGCGTGGATTACGGCTCGGATCTGGACCTGGTGCGCAACCTGCTGCTCAAGGCCGCCCGTGACAATCCGCGGGTCTTGAAAGAGCCCGAGCCGATCGTTTACTTCCTCAATTTTGGTGAAAGCACCCTCGACCACGAGCTGCGCATGCACGTGCGTGACCTGGGCGACCGCAACCCGGTGCTCGACGAGATCAACCGGTTCATCAACAAGGAATTCAAGAAGCAGCACATCAATATCTCGTTCCGGCAGATGGAGGTTTACCTCAAGAACATGCAGGGACAGGAGTACAAGATGGTGCCCATCGAGCCCGAGCAGAAAACCATCACGCCGCCTGCGGCAGTGCCCCCGGCGCCAAAAGATGCGCCAGAGCCACCGGAAGTCAGGCTCGACTGACCTGGAAAAACCCAGCAGAATGGTCGGACATTCTGCTGGAGGCATCCCTTGAAAGCCCTCGACGAGCTGACCTTCGATAATCGCTTTGCCCGTCTGGGCGATGTGTTTTCCACCACCGTGCTGCCCGAACCCATCGCCGACCCGCGGCTGGTGGTGGCCAGCGAAGCGGCCCTCGCGTTGCTCGATCTGGACCTCGCTCAGGCAGAACAACCGCTGTTTGCTGAAATTTTCAGCGGCCACAAACTGTGGGCCGAAGCCGATCCGCGGGCGATGGTTTATTCGGGTCATCAATTCGGTTCGTACAACCCTCGCCTGGGTGATGGCCGCGGTTTGCTGCTCGGCGAGGTGTACAACGACGCCGGCGAACACTGGGACCTGCACCTGAAGGGCGCCGGCCAGACGCCGTATTCGCGCATGGGCGATGGTCGTGCGGTATTGCGCTCCTCAATCCGCGAGTTTCTGGCCTCAGAAGCCCTGCATGCCTTGGGCATCCCGACCAGTCGCGCGGCCTGCGTGATCGGCTCCAGCACCCCGGTGTGGCGTGAAACCCAGGAGCGTGCGGCGATGGTGCTGCGACTGGCGCAAAGCCACGTGCGCTTCGGCAGCCTCGAATATTTCTTCTACACCAAGCAGCCGGAACAGCTGAAGCAACTGGCCGATCACGTACTGTCCCTGCACTACCCCGAGTGCCTGGAACAGCCCGAACCGCACCTGGCGATGTTTCGCGTGATCGTCGAGCGTCAGGCCGAGCTGATTGCCAAATGGCAGGCCTATGGCTTCTGTCATGGCGTGATGAACACCGACAACATGTCGATTCTCGGCATCACCTTTGACTTCGGCCCGTTCGCGTTTCTGGATGACTTCGACCAGCATTTCGTCTGCAACCATTCTGATCACGAAGGCCGCTACTCCTTCAGCAACCAAGTGCCGATTGGCCAGTGGAACCTCAGCGCGCTGGCCCAGGCGCTGACACCCTTCGTCACCGTCGAGGCACTGCGTGAGACGCTGGAGCTGTTTCTGCCGCTGTATCAGGCGCATTACCTGGACCTGATGCGTCGACGTCTGGGCCTGACGACGGCCGAAGAAGATGACGCTGACCTGATCGCGCGCTTGCTCCAGCTGATGCAGAACAGCGGCGTCGATTACACACTGTTTTTCCGCCATCTGGGCAAGGAGTCAGCCGACGTCGCGGTGGGGAAGCTGCGCGACGACTTCGTCGACATGCTCGGCTTCGACGCCTGGGCCGATGCCTACAAAGCCCGTATCGGCCGCGAGCCCGAGTCCAGCCAACAGGATCGTCGCACGCGCATGCACGCGGTCAATCCGCTGTACATCCTGCGCAACTACCTGGCCCAACGAGCCATCGAAGCGGCCGAACAGGGCGACGACAGCGAAGTCCGCCGCCTGCATCAGGTGCTGTGCACACCGTTTGATGAACAGCCCGGGATGGAGAGTTACGCACAGCGGCCGCCGGATTGGGGCAAGCATCTGGAGATCAGTTGTTCGTCGTGAGTGGGGGCAAGTTGAGGTCAGGTGAAACCTCCACCGTTTCGGGCAATGCCGGATCCTCGCGCTCTGAGCGCTTTTCTTCCGGATCAGTCATGGCAGCGAGGATGTCGTAAAGGTTGAGTACGTGCGTTTGGGGCTCGCGCTCGCCTCCCCCCGGTAGCGCTAGCTCCTCTGCGATTTTCGCTTCCATTTCGGCCTCGTAATTCCAGGGATAACGGTCCTGAACCCTTTCGATCATCGGGAGGCCTTTGTAATATTCCAGGACCTCCCTCAGAAAGACTGGCACCTTGCCGGTCATACTGCTTTCGAGTTGAGCACGGGCAATGGCGCCTTGCGTCCACTTATATTCCATTTGCGCACTGCCGCGCCAAGCGGCTTGCCTCTCATTGATGGTGTAACCGCCTTGGTCGTCATAGGCAATCAGGATCAACTGATCCCGTGAAAGGCCCGCGAAGGGACTTTTCGCATTCAAGTCGCCAGCTCTGGAACGGTTCACGTATTCAGTAGCTTGCTGGGCGCGATTCAGAAGCTCGGGATCATCGGTTTGCGGCGTCTCCAGATCATGCCGGGCTTTTCCGGCTTGATACCCATCGAACAAAAACCTGCTTTTTTGCCTGGCCGCATAGGCCGCCAGCTCATCGCGGGACATCGTCAGCTCTCGCTGAACCGCCCGCTCCGCACTGTCGCTTAGCTGCCGCCCCAGAACTGACACGCTCGCGACCTCCGATTGAGACATTAGTGGGGTAGGCGGCGCCCGCTCAGTGTCTACGACTGGTGACCCGGCAAACGGCGTTTTTTCAACTTCGCCTGCATTCAAAGGACCTCGTGTGAGCGAACTTATAGTGGAAAGCATAGAAATTCCTTTTCTGATACCACGCGCAGCCGAAGCTGCCACTCATGGGCAGCTCAGGTTCATGTTTGCGTCATCAGCGCATGATGAAGTCCACCACCCAATTGTGGTTGGAGTAATTGACGGAGGTGACAGTAACGTCGCATCTGGCACCGCCCCCCGACACCGCACTTCTGTTCCACTTGGGCGTGCGGACACCTCCCGGTGTAGAGGTCATCAAATAGCTGGTTGTAAATTGGCAGGTTTTGAACCCCGCTTGATATCGCACAGTGGCGTAGCTTATTGGAGACGCGCCGCTTGGACGAACGTTGAAGCTGGTCGAAGCCCCCGCTGCCACGGCGCCAGGTTTGGGTGACGCGTTCGAATATGTGGTCAGTTCATTACTGCTACTTCCACGCACATAAACTGCATTTTCATCGGTTTCATTTTTAAAGTTTACGGTCACCTGAGGTCCTGCACTCGCCATCCCAACCGTGGCCAAAGTAGAAAACAGCAACACTGCATTAACTTTATTTTTAACTTTCATTTTTAGATCCTCCTTTTTATAGATCTAAAAAAAGCTAATCAGGCATCGTGTTAAATGCCTACTACCCGAACGGATAGGCTCTTTGGAGCGCATCGAGCATGCGCCCTCAAGGATCAGGCTTCAGCTGCAGGCTTCGGTGAAGCAGAAACTTGCATACCGGCATTCGCAGCCGCTGGTTTTTCTGCGTCCTGAGCCGCCGTAGCCGGCACCGGCGACGTACGAGGCGAGAATTTATTCGTGTGAACGATATTGTTCGGGTCGGTTTTCTTGTCTTTGGTGGTGTCGACGATGCCGGCGAGGATGTCGTAAAGGGTCAGCTTGCGGTCTGGCGCCTGGCGTCCAAAAGCGCCCGGCAGACCGGGCAGCGTGAGGTCGCTTTTAAGCCGTGCTTCCACGATCGCTTCTGCTCCTTTGGGATAGCTCACCGCCCTCTCAATCGCCGGCAGCGACTTGAGATAGCTCAGGGCGTCGTTGTAGAACCGGGATGCCTTGCCCGTTTGAGCTTGTTCGATCACCCCCTCGTTTATCGCCACCTTGCGCCAGTCCTCGTCCATCTTCTGCACGCCCTGCCAGGCCGCGCGCCGCTCGTTGAGGGTGAAGCTTGCGCTGTCGTCAAAGGCAATCAGGTTCAGTTGTTCACGGGAGAGGTTCTCAAACGGGCTTTTGGCGTTCTTGTCACCTGCCAGTGTCCGGGTCACGAACGCACTGGCTTCGCGCGCGCGGTCCAGCAGTTCGGGGTCGTTTGTCTTGGGCACTTCCATGGCCCGGGTGCCGCTGTTGACTGTGCGGCCTTCGATCAAAAACTCATTGATGCGATTGCGCCCGTATTGCCCCAGCTCGGCGTGGGTCATCACCGCGTCCCTCTTCTGGGCTCGCGCTGCGCTCTCGTTCAACTGAGCCGCCAGCGTCGAAAACGTCGCCTTGTCGGCAGTCGCCGGTGCGGCCTTGTCGACAGCTTTTGGATCGCTGGTCGCGACAGTGCCGAGGGCTTGTGTTTTGTTCGAGACAACCGCTGCAACGGCGGCCTGGATCTGGCTGATCATGGGCGACTCCCTGGCTTTGAGATGGCGGGAGCCAACACGCATCGTCGTCAGTCAGCCCCTCGCATCGACACTAGCAACAGGTAGGCAGGGCGAACAGTTGGGCGAAAAGGGGATGCTTTCGGAGAGTCAGCGTTTGGGAATTTGGCGTAACGCGCGGAGTTGGCGGCTGGGACGATGGATTAAAAAGGAATCCGTTGCGTCTTCAGGCTTGAGTTTTTTACCCGTAGACGCTTAGACGAGCGTCTAAATTTGAGACAGATCACACCTCAGCTCGCCGCAATCAGTCTTGTAAGTCGATGACACTCAGCACTTTCGAGACAATGTCGTTAGTCGTGATCTTGTCCAGACTTTCGATGAACCTTGCGGACCCCGTTTGCACTCGGCTCTCTATGTCAAAGCTGCGCACCTGATTACACACCGCGACGCCATTTGTTTCGTGACCGCCGATGACGACTGCCAACCCTGACTCTCGCGCATGCACGCCAGCACTGGTTACCGGAACGGTCATACACAAACCCAACTGATTTATACGTTGGGAGGTAATAATGATGAAGCGGTGCCGCCCTTTCATTTCACGACCTGAAACCGGATTTGGATCTATCCAGTACACGTCGCCTTGACGAGGTGCCTTGCGACGAACCATCAGGTTATTTCCCGTCCTACCGAATCACCCTCTCTGGCCCATGCCGTTTCGCTGTTGAGTTCAGCCACATGCTCCGCGCCTTTGAGCAGCTCGGTGGCCGTATATCGTCTGCGTGCAATGTGCGTGAGAGGCTTTGCGACCAAGCCTCCTGCCTCCACGCTCAGCTCGACTTGGGATCCGATATCCAGGTCAAGCAGCTTGAGGAACGCGGGCGGAATGGTCATAACTGCTGCGCCACCGTGGCGCCGGATTGTAGAGCTCATCGTCATCTTATTTCTCTTTCGGTTCATAACAGGGCCTCACCAGAAGTGCTACGAACGTAGCACTCGCTACATCTCGATGCGAGCGATGGAGGCAGGGGCGAAGCATACTCAGGAGCCGATTCGTCACCAATGAGAAGCCACGACCAAGGTCGTAGGAATTCGCTGAACCCCCCGTCGCCTTAACCAATCCATATAAAACATAGCTACCGCGATAGAGTGGAGCCCTGTAAAGCTTGATAACTCACCCCGCCGGCTCCACCTAGTAGTCATCAACCCTACTCAGGCCTCTGTCATGTCCGATTCCCTGCTGATCCCCTGCCCGCACTGCAACGGGCTCAATCGTATTCCCGCCGGGCGGCTGACCGACCAGCCGAAATGCGGGCGCTGCAAGCAGCCGGTGTTGCTGAGCAAGCCGTTCAACCTGACGCAGGGCGACTATGCCAGCCAGATCAAGGGCGATCTGCCGCTGCTGGTGGACGTGTGGGCGGAGTGGTGCGGGCCGTGCAAATCCTTCGCACCGACGTTCGAGCAAGCGGCCACTCAGCTGAGCGGTCGGGTCCGTCTGGCAAAGCTGGACAGCGAGGCCAATCAGCAGCTTTCCGCGCAATTGGGGATTCGCTCGATCCCGAGCCTGATTCTGTTCAAGGACGGCCGTGAGATCGCCCGGCAGAGTGGCGCGATGCCGTTGCAACAGCTGACGGCCTGGCTGACCAGTCAGGGAATCTGAAAGGCGTTTCTTCGGCGATGGAAGTGCGTGACAGCCAGCGCTGTAGGTATGTTCTGAAAGCGCTCTTTCGACCGAATTCGTGGAATTCTGCGTCTAGGCTTCGCCATTCCTATCGGCACCCTGGAGTGGTTAGCAATGACATACGTGGTCAGAGAGGGCGATTCAACAACAACCGGCGGCATGGTTTTGAGTGCTACAGGCTCGCACACGTGGGAGGACCGGCGCCTGGCGCGCATGGGGGATCCGGTCTGGTGCGAGCGATGTGCGCAGATCGGCTTCATTGCCCAAGGCAATCCGACCTTCATCGACGAACTCGTGGCCGTGGCGACGCACGGCCAGGCGGTACGCTGCGGCTGCGAGGAAGGCACCCATCGTTTGATCGCCAGCCAGACTGAGCTTGAAGCCGACATGGACGCGACCATCGACATTCCCAAGGACATGGCCGAAAAGGCGCGCAAGCGAGCCAAACACATGACCCGAGCCCGACGGGAAAGCCACGCGCCGCTCGCCTAGGCGTCAGCGATTACCCGCCCCCGTTTCCAGTAAATGATGCAGCTCGACAAATTGCTGAGTCAGTTTATGCCGCGGCTCCAGATGGATCAGCGGCATATTGGCCTGATGTGATTCACGCATCTTGATCGAACTGGTGAGGTAGACCGGCAGCACCGGCAACCCTTCAGCGATCAGCTCATCAAGGATCTGCTGGGGCAGGCTCGCTCGCGCCTGGAACTGGTTCACGATAATGCCTTCCACCTCCAGATCCTCGTTGTGATCTTCCTTGAGCTCTTCGATTTCCTTGAGCAGCCCGTACAGCGCCTGACGGGAGAAGCTGTCGCAATCAAACGGAATCAGCACGTGATCCGCCGCGATCAACGCAGATACCGCATAGAAATTTAGCGCTGGGGGCGTGTCCAGGTAGATGCGCTCGTAGTCTTCGCTCAGCTCATCCAGCAATTTTCGGAGCTTGTTGATCTTGTGCTTGGCTTCCAGTTTGGGCTGCAGATCCGCCAGCTCCGCCGTAGCGGTCACGACATGAAGGTTGTCGAAGGGCGTCTCGTAGATGTCGACCTGGTTCTTTTTAGCGCCAGGCCCGGACGACAAGGTCTGCTTGAAGAAATCAGCGATGCCCATGGGAATCTCGTCACCGGTCAGACCGGTGAGGTACTGGGTCGAGTTGGCCTGAGCATCCAGATCGATCAACAGCGTCCGGTAACCTTCATGAGCACTGACTGCCGCCAGATTGCAGGCGATGCTGGACTTGCCCACGCCGCCCTTCTGATTGAACACCACACGCCGCATGTAAGACTCCCTGTTGCTGTCTAGCCGTGAAGGATCGCCAGCGACCCGATGAAGGGTCCCGAGTCTAGGCAATCGCGATGAGTAGGGCGAGCCTCTCGGAAAAATCTGACTGTAAGGATAAGGGCCACGTCATCGAAAGACCGATCACGCCTCCAACACAGTGACAGAAGCTGCTGCCGCACCCGCAAGAAAGATCATCAGTAAACACACTATTTGTTTCAACGTTTGCCTCAGTGCGCTGGCATCGAGATAATGCCCGTCACTCGGTGATGGCGCCGCGCCATAGCCGGCGTCATTTCGGCGACTCGAAGCCCGGGAATACACATTGTCGGCACACCTGGAAGGTAAAGCTTCATGATTCGCGCTTTGTTGCTGTTATGCGTGCTGTTGGTGAGTGGCTGCGCCAGCCATGCGCCGTTGCCTGCGCAAATACCTCACATCAAATTTCCCGTGCAGTTGCACGTCCAGCGCGAGCAAGCCGGTCAGCGCGAAGAGTGGCTGATGACGATCCAGAAAGAACGCCACGGTCTGCGCTTCTCGTTGATGGACACCCTCGGCACTCCGGTGGCGGGTCAGCAGCTTCGCGAAGAGCGCTGGAAGGCAGACAAGCTGCTGCCGCCCAACTACGAGGCCCGTGAGCTGTTCGCCGCCGTGCTGTTTGCCCTGACGTCCCTCGAAGAAGTGCGCTTTGACTATCCTGGCGTGCAGTTGCGTCCCTACGGTCGCAGCCTGGACGATCGCTGGTTCATTGATTACGCCTCCGAAGGTTTCTTCCGGATCAGCATGGAAAGCGGCGAACTGAAATACGTGGTCAGCCCTCTCCAGGGCAAAGCGAGCAAATGACGGGGTAGCTCAGCTACCTTGGCATTGCTCTACACATTGGGCCACGTGCAACAACTCCCGCATTTCTGCGCTGTGGCTCTGCGTTACCCCGCCTTGCGCGTCACCAGCTCGACAAACGCCTTGGCCATGGGCGATTTCTGATCTTTGCGTTGCACCAGCCACACGGCTGAAGTGGCCTGCGCATCCAGCAGGGTCCGGTACACCACTCCATCGATGCGCATACGTTGATAGGACGCAGGCAGCACCGTCACGCCCAGTCCCGCCGCCACCAGACCAATGATGGTCATCGCCTCGCCCGCCTCCTGGGTGAACAGCGGGCTGAAACCCGCCTCGCGCGCCAGATCCAGCAACTGCGCGTAGAGCCCGCTGCCGTAGCTGCGCGGGAAGAATACAAACGGCTCACTGGCCAGCTCGCGCAGGTGAATGCCGCGTTCCGAGCCTTCTGCAAGTGGGTGGTCCGAGCGCAGAATCGCCACCAACGGTTCGTGCAGCAGTTCCACGGCCACTAACGAATCCGACAACGGCAGGGGACGCATGATGCCCACTTGCATCGACTCGTTTTCGAGCCGCTCGGCCACATCCCGGCTGCTCATTTCCTGAAGCGCCAGATGCACGGCCGGATAACGCTGGCGAAACGCGAAGATGGCCTGGGGGATGCTTGAGGTGAAAGGCGCAGACGCCGTAAAGCCGATCTTCAACTCCCCCAGCTCCCCCAGCTGCGCACGCCGGGCCACGTCCGAAGCCTTCTCGACCTGCGCCAGCACCAGGCGCGCTTCATCGAGGAACAACCGGCCCGCCTCGCTCAGTTCCACCCGTCGATTGGTGCGTTCAAACAAACGCGCGCCGAGCTCTTGCTCCAGCGCCTGTATCTGCTGGCTCAACGGCGGTTGCGAGATGCCGAGCGCCTGAGCAGCGCGTCCGAAGTGCAGCTCCTCAGCGACAGCGATGAAGTAACGCAGGTGACGTAATTCCATGGTTATTCCAGTAGGTCGTCAAACCTATCAAACAGGTCGAACAATATATTGGAAGCAATCGTTAGGCGGCTATATTCTTTTGCCACTGCTCCCCGCTCTCCGTCTGAGGTCACCCGTGAATACTGCTGCATCTCCTTCCGCGTCCGCCGAGTTCACCAGTGCGGCCATCCCGTTGGGCGACACGTACATCGAGAAGGACACGCCCGCTTTCATTCGTACCGTGCTGGCGCTGTTCTCTGGCGGTTTCGCGACGTTTGCGCTGTTGTACTGCGTGCAACCGATGATGCCGGTGCTGTCGCGGGACTTCTCCATCAACGCTGCCCAGAGCAGCATGATTCTGTCGGTGTCCACCGCGATGCTGGCGATCGGATTGCTCATCACCGGCCCTATTTCCGACCGTCTCGGGCGCAAGTCGGTGATGGTGTTCTCGCTGTTTTCGGCCGCCCTATTCACCATCGCCAGCGCACTGATGCCGACCTGGGAAGGCGTGCTCATCACGCGGGCGTTCGTCGGCTTGTCGCTGAGCGGACTCGCCGCTGTGGCCATGACCTATCTCAGCGAAGAAATTCACCCTCAGCACATCGGCCTGGCGATGGGCCTGTACATTGGCGGCAACGCCATCGGCGGCATGAGCGGCCGGGTGATCACCGGGGTGTTGAGCGACTACGTCAGCTGGCACACGGCACTGTTGATCATGGGCATCATCGCGCTGGGCGCGGCTGGCGTGTTCTGGAAAATCCTGCCGCCGTCGCGCAATTTCCGCGCTCGCCCGCTCAATGGCCGCAGCCTGTTGGAGGGCTTCGTTCTGCAGTTCCGTGATGCCGGTCTGCCGTGGCTGTTTCTCGAGGGCTTCCTGCTGATGGGCGCGTTCGTGACGCTGTTCAACTACATCGGCTACCGCTTACTTGCAGACCCGTACAACTTGAGCCAGGCCGTGGTCGGCCTGTTTTCGGTGGTGTACCTGTCGGGCATCTACAGCTCGGCGAAGATCGGCGCACTGGCCGATCAACTGGGCCGACGCAACGTGTTGTGGGCCGTGATAATGCTGATGCTCGTCGGCGTGACGCTGACCATGTTCACCCCGCTGGTGGTGGTCATCGTTGGCGTGCTGATGTTCACCTTCGGCTTCTTCGGCGCCCACTCCGTTGCCAGCAGCTGGATCGGTCGCCGGGCCATCAAAGCCAAAGGCCAGGCGTCGTCGCTGTACTTGTTCAGCTATTACGTCGGCTCCAGCATTGCCGGCACCGGCGGCGGCGTGTTCTGGCACTACGCCGGCTGGAACGGCATCGGCGCTTTCATCGGCACCCTCCTGCTGATCGCCCTCGCCGTGGCGCTAAAACTCGCGAAAGTAAAACCGCTGGCGGTGAATGTGCAGGTTTAAACCAACAGCCGCACATGCAAATTGTAGGAGCGCGCTTGCCCGCGATCGGGCGGGAACCGGCCGCAAGACCTTAGAGCACGGACTTGCTGATCTACCACAGAGGTACAGCCACTGCCGCTTCGCGCCAGATCGCGGGCAAGCGCGCTCCTACGCCTTCGGCAGAAGCGATCCTGCGCCCGATGCTCAGTGTCGATAGATCTGTGCCCTTTGCGTGCCTAACCCCCCACACAAAAACGCCCGGCATTAGCCGGGCGTTTTCATCTCTGCGAACCGCTTACTGGTGATACTTCGCCGACATTTCGTGCACCGCTTCGATGAAGGCGCCGGCGTTGGCCGGGTCGACTTCGGGGGTGATGCCGTGGCCAAGGTTGAAGACGTGGCCGGTGCCGCTGCCGTAGCTGGCAAGGATGTTCGAGACTTCCTGGCGGATGGCGTTTGGGTTGGCGTAGAGCACGGTCGGGTCCATGTTGCCTTGCAGCGCGACTTTGCTGCCGACGCGGCGGCGGGCTTCGCCGATGTCGCAGGTCCAGTCCAGGCCCAGCGCATCGGCGCCGGCGTCGGCGATGCTTTCCAGCCACATGCCGCCGCCTTTGGTGAACAGAATGACCGGCACTTTGCGCCCGTCGTGCTCACGGATCAGGCCGTTGACGATCTTGCGCATGTAAGCCAGTGAGAACTCCTGGTACGCCGCGGCCGAAAGGCTGCCGCCCCAGCTGTCGAAGATTTGCACCGCTTGCGCGCCTGCGAGAATCTGGCCGTTCAGGTACGCCGTGACCGATTGTGCGAGCTTGTCGAGCAGCAAGTGCATGGCCTGCGGGCTGTCGTAAAGCATGGCCTTGGATTTGCGGAAATCCTTGGACGAGCCGCCTTCGACCATGTAAGTCGCCAGGGTCCACGGGCTGCCAGCGAAGCCGATCAGCGGCACGCGACCATTGAGCTCGCGGCGGATGGTACTGACCGCATCCATGACGTAGCCGAGATCTTTCTGCGCGTCGGGGATCGGCAACGCTTCGATGTCAGCCAGGGTGGTGACGGTTTTGCGAAAGCGCGGGCCTTCGCCGGTTTCGAAGTACAGGCCCAGGCCCATGGCGTCGGGAACGGTGAGGATGTCGGAGAACAGAATGGCGGCGTCGAGCGGATAGCGCTCAAGCGGCTGCAGGGTGACTTCGCAGGCAAACGCCGGGTTCATGCACAAGCTCATGAAGTCTCCGGCCTTGGCGCGACTGGCGCGGTACTCCGGGAGATAGCGGCCGGCCTGGCGCATCATCCATACAGGCGTGACGTCAACAGGCTGCTTGAGCAGGGCGCGAAGGAAACGGTCGTTCTTCAGGGCAGTCATGTCGGCATCCGGAAAAAAAGTGCGGGCATTTTCTCAGACACCAACATAAAAGGCACGGTCGGTGCCGTGCCTTTTATTTATCGGGGCGATTTGTCGCATCAACGCAATACCGGTTTTCCTGACGTCGCCGCCCTATGGGTGGGCCTCCATCGTCTCTTTGATCCAGTCTGCAAAGTAGGCGACTCTGGTGTACTGACCGGCATTCATCCACAACGAACGGCTCACCAGTCCAATCTCAAGGTAATCGCTACCTGATTTATAGAGCAGCGGCCCTCCGGAATCCCCCGGCGCCTGATTGTATCCGGCGCAGAGGCTGACCAATGGATTGAAGTGTGTGTCCGGGTAGCCAGGGGGCACTTCGATACACGCCTTGTCCTCTAGGGTCTGGCCGTGGCCTTCGTACAAAACGTCTGGCCCGTATCCCGTCTCGGTTTTACCGAATCCGATCAGTGTCACGGGGTAGCCCACGCCCGGCTCCAGCTGGAACTCTGCCCCGTCGAGCTTGAGGAAAGCGTCACTGTTCGCCGCGCGCTCAAGCTTGATCAATGCAATATCGTATTGCCCGGTGTGATCGAACTCTGGATGCCCGTAGGTGGCCTGGATTCTGACCCGGTCCTTCTCGATGACAGTTGGCCGGTATTGCTCCAGGCCAATGCTGACGGAGTGAGGAGCCTGGCCGTCGATGCAGTGTTCGGCAGTCAGCACCCACTGCGGCGCAATCAACGCAGCGCCACAGAGATGCGACCCATCCTCTTTTACGATCGCCGCATAAAACGGGTACTGCCCTCTTGCCGCTGGCTCTCCTCCGACGATCTTTTTGCCTTCATCCGCATGGTCCGATTGACCGCAACCGGTCAAAAAAGCCGCGAGACCCACACAGCAAACTAATTTGTTCATTATCGTTCCCTGATCCAACAGGCCGCCAAAGATCGGCCCGTGCTTCCACTCAATTTAAGAAAGGCTCGCTAGCGTTCGAAACCTTGCCGAATTAGAAACGTATCGAGTCGGATTGGGAACTGTCAGAAATGACGCGCAAGGAGTGCCTGGCGTTTTCACAAAAAGAGGAGCCGAGAAAGGAAGCGAAACAGATACGAACAATTTAGCAGGATGGAGCAGCTGCGAACGGCAAGCGCCAAGCCACAAGCAGAGCGGTTCACGCCTTACTTGCGGCTCTGGTTTACCCCTTGCAGCTAACAGGTTTTAAACGCCCAGGTAATCCAGAATCCCTTCAGCTGCGTTGCGGCCTTCAAAGATCGCCGTCACCACCAGATCGGAGCCGCGCACCATATCGCCGCCGGCGAAGATCTTCGGGTTGCTGGTCTGGTGCTTGAACTGGCCCTGCTCCGGCGCCACGACACGGCCCTGGCTGTCGACCTGGATATTCTGCAGATCGAACCAAGACGCCGGGCTTGGACGGAAACCGAAGGCGATGACCACGGCATCCGCCGGGATGATCTCTTCGGAACCCGGGATCGGCTCGGGGCTGCGACGGCCTCGTGCATCCGGTTCGCCCAGACGCGTTTCGACGACCTTCACGCCTTCGACCCGATCCTCGCCCACGATGGCGATGGGCTGACGGTTGTAGAGGAACTTCACGCCCTCTTCCTTGGCGTTCTTCACTTCCTTGCGCGAGCCCGGCATGTTTTCTTCGTCGCGGCGATAGGCGCAGGTCACTGATTTAGCGCCCTGGCGGATCGACGTGCGGTTGCAGTCCATCGCCGTGTCACCACCGCCCAGCACCACAACCTTCTTGCCCTTCATGTCGACGAAATCTTCCGGCGACTTTTCAAAGCCCATGTTGCGGTTGACGTTGGCAATCAGGAAATCCAGCGCATCGTGCACGCCCGGCAAGTCTTCACCGGGGAAGCCGCCCTTCATGTACGTGTACGTGCCCATGCCCATGAATACCGCGTCGTACTCTTCCAGCAACTGCTCGACGGTGATGTCCTTGCCGATCTCGGTATTGAGGCGGAACTCGATGCCCATGCCGGTGAACACTTCGCGGCGATTGCTCAGCACACTCTTTTCAAGCTTGAACTCAGGGATACCGAAGGTCAGCAGACCGCCGATTTCCGGGTTCTTGTCGAACACCACCGGCTTCACGCCGCCACGCACCAGAACGTCAGCGCAGCCCAGGCCCGCCGGGCCAGCCCCGATGATTGCCACGCGCTTGCCGTTTGGCACGATGCGGGACATGTCCGGGCGCCAGCCCATGGCGAAGGCCGTGTCGGTGATGTACTTCTCGACCGAACCAATGGTCACCGCGCCGAAGCCATCGTTGAGGGTACACGCGCCCTCACACAGGCGATCCTGCGGGCAAACGCGGCCACAGACTTCCGGCAGGGTGTTGGTCTGGTGCGACAACTCGGCGGCCGCAAGGATGTTGCCCTCGGCCACCAGCTTGAGCCAGTTGGGAATGAAGTTATGCACAGGGCATTTCCATTCACAGTACGGGTTGCCGCAACCCAGGCAACGGTGCGCCTGATCGGCCGACTGCTGCGGCTTGAAAGGTTCGTAGATTTCCACGAACTCTTTCTTGCGTTGACGCAGCAGTTTCTTTTTCGGGTCTTTACGCCCGACTTCGATGAACTGGAAGTCGTTACTGAGACGTTCAGCCATGGTGGTAAAACTCCTGACTACAGCCTCAAGCGCCACGCTTGAAGCTGCAAGAAAATCATGTTCGCAGGCACTCGCGCGCTGCCGTTAGCTTGCGGCTCGAAGCTTGCCGCTCGCAGCTGCTGTTATTGCGGATTCGCGCGGGTGCTGGACAACAGCGACTTCAAGCTCGCGGCCTTCGGCTTCACCAGCCAGAAGCGGCGCAGGTAGTCGTCCAGGTTTTCCCAAAGGTTGCGGCCCCATTCGCTGTCGGTTTCCGTCACGTATTCGGCCAGCACGCGCTCCAGGTGGCTGCGATAGGCTTCCATCGCTTCACCGCTGATGCGCTGAATCTCGACCAGCTCGTGGTTGACCCGGTCAACGAAGGTGTTGTCCTGATCGAGCACGTAGGCAAAGCCGCCCGTCATACCTGAGCCGAAGTTGTAGCCGGTCTTGCCCAGTACGCAGACGAAGCCGCCGGTCATGTATTCGCAGCAGTGGTCGCCCGTGCCTTCCACGACGGTGTGGGCGCCGGAGTTACGCACCGCGAAACGCTCGCCCGCCGTGCCCGCCGCGAACAGCTTGCCGCCGGTCGCGCCGTACAGGCAGGTGTTGCCGATGATGGCGCTGTCCTGGGTTTTGAACGGGCTGCCTTTTGGCGGCACGATCACCAGTTTGCCGGCGGTCATGCCCTTGCCGACGTAATCGTTGGCGTCGCCTTCCAGATACATGTTCAGGCCGCCGGCGTTCCACACGCCAAAACTCTGCCCGGCCGTGCCCTTGAAGCGGAAGGTCACCGGCGCATCGTTCATGCCCTGGTTGCCGTGCAGCTTGGCGATTTCGCCGGAAATCCGCGCGCCGATGGAGCGGTCACAGTTGCAGATGTCCAGTTCGTAGTCGCCGCCGGTCTTGGCCTGAATGGCGGAGATCGCCAGTTCGACCATCTTCTCGGCCAGCAGGCCTTTGTCGAACGGCGGGTTGCGCTCGACTTGGCTGAACTGCGGTTTGTCGGCCGGAATGTGGTCGCTGCCCAGCAGCGGCGTCAGGTCCAGGTGCTGCTGCTTGGCGGTTTCACCCGGCAGGATTTCCAGCAGATCGGTACGCCCGATCAGTTCTTCCAGCGAACGCACGCCGAGCTTGGCCAGCCACTCACGGGTTTCTTCCGCCACGTAGGTGAAGAAGTTGATCACCATGTCGACAGTGCCGATGTAGTGGTCCTTGCGCAGCTTGTCGTTCTGGGTCGCCACGCCGGTAGCGCAGTTGTTCAGGTGGCAGATGCGCAGGTATTTGCAGCCCAGTGCGATCATCGGCGCGGTGCCGAAGCCGAAGCTTTCGGCGCCGAGGATGGCCGCCTTGATCACGTCCAGGCCGGTTTTCAGGCCGCCGTCAGTCTGCACCCGAACCTTGCCGCGCAGGTCGTTGCCGCGCAGGGTCTGGTGGGTCTCGGCCAGGCCGATTTCCCACGGCGAGCCGGCGTATTTGATCGACGACAGCGGCGACGCGCCGGTGCCGCCGTCATAACCGGAAATGGTGATCAGGTCGGCATAGGCCTTGGCCACACCGGCCGCAATCGTGCCCACGCCCGCTTCGGCCACCAGCTTGACCGAGACCAGCGCGGCCGGGTTGACCTGCTTGAGGTCAAAGATCAGCTGCGACAGGTCTTCGATCGAGTAGATGTCGTGGTGCGGCGGCGGCGAAATCAGCGTCACGCCGGGCACTGCGTAACGCAGCTTGGCGATCAGGCCGTTGACCTTGCCGCCCGGCAGTTGCCCGCCCTCGCCCGGTTTGGCGCCCTGGGCGACCTTGATCTGCAGCACGTCGGCGTTGACCAGGTATTCAGGCGTTACGCCAAAACGGCCGGTCGCGATCTGTTTGATCTTGGAGCTGCGGATGGTGCCGTAGCGGGCCGGGTCTTCGCCGCCCTCACCGGAGTTGGAGCGGGCGCCCAGGCGGTTCATCGCCTCGGCCAGCGCTTCGTGGGCTTCCGGTGACAGCGCGCCCAGCGAGATACCCGCCGAGTCGAAGCGCTTGAGAATGCCTTCCAGCGGCTCGATCTCGTCGATGCCCAGCGGCGTGTCGAGCTCTTTGACCTTGAGCAAGTCACGGATCATCGACACGGGACGGTTGTCCACCAGCGCTGTGTATTCCTTGAACTTGCTGTAATCGCCCTGCTGCACGGCGGCTTGCAGCGTCGCCACCACATCGGGGTTGTAGGCGTGGTATTCGCCGCCGTAGACGAACTTCAGCAGCCCGCCCTGCTGGATCGGCTTACGCGCGCTCCAGGCTTCGAAGGCCAGGGCTTTCTGCTCGGCTTCAATGTCGACGAAACGCGCGCCCTTGATGCGGCTCGGCACGCCACGGAAGCTCAGATCGCAGACTTCTTCCGACAGGCCGATGGCTTCGAAAAGCTGCGCGCCTCGGTACGAAGCGACGGTCGAGATACCCATTTTCGACAGGATCTTGAGCAGGCCTTTGGTGATGCCCTTGCGGTAGTTCTTGAAGACTTCGTACAGATCGCCCAGCACTTCGCCAGTACGGATCAAGTCGCCCAGCACTTCGTACGCCAGGAACGGATACACCGCCGACGCGCCGAAGCCGATCAGCACGGCGAAATGGTGCGGGTCGCGTGCTGTCGCGGTCTCGACGAGGATGTTGCTGTCGCAGCGCAGGCCTTTTTCGGTCAGACGGTGGTGCACCGCGCCGGTGGCCAGTGATGCGTGAATCGGCAGTTTGCCCGGCGCGATATGGCGGTCACTCAAGACGATCTGGGTCTTGCCCGAACGCACGGCTTCTTCAGCCTGATCGGCGATGTTGCACACGGCCGCTTCCAGACCCATGGCTTCGTCGTAGTTCAGGTCGATAATCTGACGATCAAAGCCCGGACGATCCAGGCTCATCAGCGAGCGCCACTTGGCCGGGGAAATGACCGGCGAGCTGAGGATTACGCGGGAAGCGTGCTCTGGCGACTCCTGGAAAATGTTGCGCTCGGCACCGAGGCAGACTTCCAGTGACATGACGATGGCTTCACGCAGCGGGTCGATCGGCGGGTTGGTGACCTGCGCGAACTGCTGGCGGAAATAGTCGTACGGCGTGCGGACGCGACGGGACAGCACCGCCATCGGCGTGTCATCGCCCATGGAGCCCACCGCTTCCTGACCCTGCTCACCCAGCGGGCGCAGGATCTGATCACGCTCTTCGAACGTGACCTGGAACATCTTCATGTACTGCTTGAGCTGATCCGGGTTGTAGAACGCCGAACCGTGGTCGTGGTCTTCCAGCGTCGCCTGAATACGCAGAGCGTTTTTGCGCAGCCACTGCTTGTAAGGATGGCGGGACTTCAAGCGGCTGTCGATGGCGTCGGTGTCGAGGATCTGCCCGGTTTCGGTGTCCACGGCGAAGATCTGGCCCGGGCCGACACGGCCCTTGGCAATCACATCTTCGGGCTTGTAGTTCCACACGCCGATTTCCGACGCGAGGGTGATGTAGCCGTTTTTCGTGGTCACCCAGCGCGCAGGGCGCAGGCCGTTGCGGTCGAGCAGGCAGACGGCGTGACGACCTTCGGTCATGACGATGCCGGCCGGGCCGTCCCACGGCTCCATGTGCATGGAGTTGAATTCGTAGAACGCGCGCAGATCCGGGTCCATGGTTTCGACGTTCTGCCAAGCCGGCGGCACGAGCATGCGCACGCCACGGAACAGGTCGATGCCGCCGGTTACCATCAGCTCGAGCATGTTGTCCATGCTCGATGAGTCGGAGCCCACGCGGTTGACCAGCGGGCCCAGCTCGTCGAGGTCCATCAGGTCGTTGGTGAACTTGGTGCGACGGGCCTGGGCCCAGTTGCGGTTACCGGTGATGGTGTTGATCTCGCCGTTGTGGGCGAGGAAACGGAACGGCTGAGCCAGCGGCCATTTCGGCAGGGTGTTGGTCGAGAAGCGCTGGTGGAACACGCAGATCGCGGTTTGCAGGCGCTCGTCGTTGAGGTCCGGGAAGAATGCCGTGAGATCACGCGGCATCATCAGGCCTTTGTAGATGATGGTCTTGTGGGAAAAGCTGCAGATGTAGTGGTCGGTGTCGGCGGCATTGGCCACCGAGGAGCGACGACGTGCGCAGAACAGCTTGATCGCGAATTCCTGATCGGTCAGGCCTTCGCCGCCGATGAACACCTGCTCGATCTTCGGCAGACGCTCAAGGGCCAGACGACCCAGTACGCTTGTGTCGATCGGCACCTGGCGCCAGCCGATCAGGGTCAGGCCGGCCGCCAGGATTTCACGGTTCATGTTTTCGCGGGCCGCTTCGGCCCTGGCGTCGTCCTGATTGAGGAAGACCATGCCAACACAATACTGGCGCGGAAGCTCGACGCCGAAGTGCTCGGTGGCCACCGCACGCAGGAAGGTGTCAGGTTTTTGCATCAACAGCCCGCAACCGTCACCGGTCTTGCCGTCGGCGTTGATACCACCACGGTGGGTCATGCACGTCAGGGCTTCGATAGCCGTCTGCAACAGGTGATGACTGGGCTCGCCTTGCATATGGGCGATCAGGCCGAAACCACAGTTATCCTTGAATTCTTCTGGATGGTACAGACCTGCTTTCATAGACACATTCTCACCAGGCTGCCCCTTAACGAGGCAAATTTCTTTTCAATTCAACCATTTACCATCCACGCCGAACGTATGCCGGCTTTGCGGGAGCAAAAGGGAGGTCATTGTACACAGCGACACAAGTCCTCACAAATTTGACGACGAAGTGTCGCAAATTTATGTCGCATTCATGAAAGGTTTTATATCGATTCTCGTGCTAGTCAGAGCTTTTTTGCGAGTCTGACCAATGAGAGCCCGAAGATCAATGCGTGTCTGAGACGCAGACACCGCAAGGCGCGCTGCTCATTGGCAGCACGCTCATGCGTGATATCGGGAGGGCCAAGCGAGGGACCTGGATAAGGCCCCTGCGTCATCAGCGGGCGGCGGCGAGTTCCTGTTGGATACTGCCGACGGTACGAGGCCAAGGTTTACCAGCCTGAACCTTCTCTGGCAAGGCCTTGATAGCGGTCAGTGCCGCATTGCGGTCAGCGAAGCTGCCGTAAGTCACCACGAACAGAGGCTTGCCCTGCAGGGTTTTCTTGAAGTAACGATACTCGGCGCCCTGCTCTTTCACGTAGCTCTGAGCGGTAGCTTCAGAGCTGGTGCCGAGGATCTGCACCACGTAATGCGTCGGTGCCTGACCTGCGTACCAACCGCTGCCAGCCGCGCCAGAGGCTGCAGCGGCCGCGGCTGGTTTGGCCGCCGGTGCCGGAGCAGGTTTGGCGGTGGCCACTTGAGTCGGCGCTGGCGCAGGTTTCGCGGCAGGGGCCGGAGCAGGCGTTGGCTTGGCGGCCGGGGCCGGACGCGTTGCCGGGACCGGCTGCTGCGCCACGGTCGGCGCAGGACTTGCCGTCGCGCCCACCGGTGGCGCAGTGGTGGTCACGGTCGGCGGCTGCAGCGATTGATTAGCCGCAGGGCCGCCATCTTCGCCGTCACCCTCGCCCGAACCCGCCGCTTCAGCCAACGGCGCGCGGGTCGCCGGTTGCGAGCCGTTCATTGGCAGCGGCATCGGCTGCGAGTTACCCGCAAACTCGATGGCCGGGCCTCCGTTGTTCGATTGTTGCGCCGGCGCCTGGCCCTGACCCAGAGGCAGTTGGGCCTGAGAGTTGGCTGGCGCAGTGGCAGGTGCGTTGCTGCGGCCTGGAATCAGCCACGCCGCGAGCACGGCCGCGACAACAACCCCACCCAAAGCCAACACGTGTTTCTTAGGCATTTTGAACCCCATACTTGGACGCTTGACCGCAGAGCGGCTGGCAATCATGGCTTCGATCATCGAATCGCGCGCGACCTGGTTGATCGCGCCTGGCCATCCACCGGACTGCTCGTGGATATCAGTGATCTGTGCGGCGCTGAACAACTCAACGCCCTGCCCTGCGCCATCGAGACGCTGAGCCAGATACTCACGGGTTTCTTCTTCGGTATAGGGCGCCAGCTCGATAACGTGGAAGCGTTCTTCCTCGGTACCGCTCTCGGCGCACAGCTGATCCAGGCGATCAATGATCGAAGCCTCGCCGAACAGGAAGACATGCGGACGCCCCTCCGGGGTGCCTGCTGCCAATCCCAACAACGCTTCGAGTGCAGATTCGCCCAGTTGTTCGGCATCGTCCACCAGGATGTAGACTTCCTGACCGGTCAGCGCCAACTGCACGACCTGCGCCAGGATCGGGCGCATTTCCGCTTGAGCGACGTTCAGCGCCTGGGCAACCTGGCGCAACACGCCCGTCGCATCACCTGCGCCACGGGCAGACACCACAACGCTCTGCACCGACTGCTTGTTGGTGCTCGCCACCAGTGCCTGACGCAACAGCGTCTTGCCACTGCCGTGCGGCCCCGTCACGACCAGCAGCAGCTGGCTGTAGCGCGCGAGATGATGCAGCTGGCCCAGCACGGGCTTGCGCTGTGCGGGAAAGAACTTGAAGCCGGGAACCCGCGTTGCAAAGGGGTCATGACTCAACTGGTAATGACCGAGGAAGGCCTCATCGGCGTGCAAACTAGTCATGGATTTCTCATTAACCTCTAAGCTGATCCACCAAGGCGCGGTAGTCCGCGACCAGTGTGGCCTGTAGTACTTCTTGTGGATATTCGTCAGTCACCACTGCTTCACCGATGCGACGCAACAGCACCAGGCGCAGACGACCGTCAATGACCTTTTTGTCCACCGCCATATGCTCGAGGAAGTGCTCGGGCGTCATGTCTTCCGGCGGAACTACCGGCAAGCCGGCGCGCTGAAAAATACGGATGCCCCGGTCACGTTCCTGCTCGCTGATCCAGCCCAGACGCGCCGACATTTCCAGCGCCATCACCGTGCCTGCTGCCACCGCCTCGCCGTGCAGCCAGACGCCGTAACCCATGTGGGTTTCGATGGCGTGGCCGAAGGTGTGGCCTAGGTTCAGCGTGGCACGCACGCCGGACTCTCGCTCATCAGCGCCAACAACCGCAGCCTTGGCGGCACAGGAGCGCTCGATCGCCGTGGTCAGCGCGACCTGATCCAGCCCGCGCAGCTTGTCCACATTCTCTTCGAGCCACGTCAGGAACGGTTCGTCACAGATCAAACCGTATTTGATGACCTCGGCAAGCCCGGCGGACAGCTCGCGCTCGGGCAGGGTGTTCAGCGACAACGTGTCGATCAGCACCGCATTGGGCTGATAGAACGCGCCCACCATATTTTTGCCCAGCGGGTGATTGATGCCGGTTTTGCCACCCACCGAGGAGTCGACCTGGGAGAGCAGCGTGGTCGGCACCTGAATGAACTCGACACCGCGCTGGTAGCAGGCAGCGGCAAAGCCGGCCATGTCACCGATAACGCCTCCGCCCAATGCAATCACAGTGGTGCGGCGATCGTGGCGAGCGGTGAGCAACGCGTCGAAGATGGTTTGCAGGGTTTCCCAGTTCTTGAAGGCTTCACCGTCGGGAAGCACGATCGGCAAGACGCTGTAACCGGAGAGGGATCGGGTGAGACGGTCCATGTAGAGCGGCGCAACGGTGGCGTTGGAGACGATCGCCACCTGTTTTCCGGCTATATACGGCTTGAGCAACTCGGGCTGATCCAGCAAGCCTTCGCCGATGTGGATCGGGTAGCTGCGTTCGCCAAGCTCGACCTTGAGTGTCTGCATGTGTCCCCACGCTGTTAACAATTGGTTGCCGGTGCGCGTCTTGAAAAACGCCGACACCGGCTATGGCGCAAGGCCATGTAGCGACCCCACTTTTTATGGTCGCCGAGGATAGCGCATTTCCGTCTGCGCTTTAACGGGGAGGAAGCTCGGCCAGCAGGGCGAGGATGTCAATAACCACCATTCGTGGCGGCCGCTCATCGGTTTCGATGATGACATCGGCGATCTCGCGGTACAGCGGATCGCGGATGGCCAACAGTTCGCGCAGCACGCGCGCCGGGTCAGCGGTGCGCAGCAACGGTCGATTGCGATCGCGCGAGGTTCGGCCCACTTGCTGCTCGACCGACGCATGCAAATACACCACCCGACCACCGGCATGCAGGGCGCGACGGTTTTCTTCGCGCATGACTGCGCCACCGCCGGTGGCCACGACCACCCCATCCAGTGCGGAGAGCTCGGCGATCATCGCTTGCTCACGATCGCGAAAGCCTGCTTCACCTTCCTTGTCGAAGATCCAGGGAATATTGGCACCCGTTCGCAGCTCGATTTCCTTGTCGGAATCCTTGAACGGCAGTCGAAGCTCTTTGGCCAGCAAGCGACCGATGGTGCTTTTACCAGCCCCCATCGGCCCCACAAGAATTAAATTTCGCACAGAATCAACGACTCACAGCAATCGCCTGGTTGTTCATGATACGCGGAGTGAGAAACACCAACAGCTCGGATTTTGACTCCGAAACCACATCGCGCCGGAAAAGGCGGCCAACATACGGCACATCGCCTAAAAATGGCACCTTGTCGACGACTTTACTCTGCGTATTCGAGAACACGCCACCAATTACAATGGTCTCGCCGTCGGCCACCAGCACCTTGGCGTTGACTTCGTTTTTCTTGATCGGCGGCACACCCAGTACCGTGTTCACGTAGTCCGGCTCATCCTTCGTGACCTTGACCTCCATGATGATGCGGTTATCTGGCGTGATCTGCGGAGTCACTTCCAAAGACAGCGAGGCCTCTTTAAACGATACCGAGGTCGCGCCGCTGGAGCTGGCTTCCTGATAAGGCACTTCCGTACCTTTCAGGATTTTCGCGGTTTCCTTGTCCGAGGTAACGACCTTGGGCTGCGAGACCACTTCACCGTTGCCACTCTTCTCCATCGCCGTGAGCTCAAGATCAAGAATTGTATTGTTGGTCAGGAAGCCCAGGCCGATCGACGAGGTGGCATCGGTCACGCCCATGTCCACGTAGGGACCATTGGTCGCTGATGCACCCGTAACGGTGCCGCTACCGCCAGTAGTGAAATTGCCCTTGTTGCTCGAACCACCCCAGCGCACGCCCAGGGCCTTGTCGTAATCGACGTTGGCTTCGACGATACGCGCCTCGATCATCACCTGGCGCACCGGTATATCCAGCTGCGACACGATGCGGCGCAGCTCGTCCAGACGATCCTGGGTCTGGTAGGCAATGATGTTGTTAGTGCGCTCATCCACGGTGATCGAACCACGCTCGTCGGTCTTCGATTCAGCGCTGGTCACCGACTGGAACAGCTTGGCGATGTCGGCGGCCTTGGCGTAGTTCACTTGCAGCAACTCGCGGCGCAGTGGGGCCAACTCGGCAATCTGCTTGAGAGATTCCAGCTCCTGGCGCTCGCGCGCGGCGATCTCGTCAGCCGGACCGACCAGCAAAACGTTACCGATCTTGCGCTTGTCCAGGCCCTTGGTCTTGAGCACCAGATCCAGCGCCTGATCCCACGGCACGTTCTGCAGGCGCAGGGTGATGCCGCCTTGGACGGTGTCGCTGGCCACCAGATTGAGGTTGGTGAAATCAGCGATCAGTTGCAGCACCGAACGCACATCAATGTCCTGAAAATTCAGCGACAGCTTCTCGCCGGTGTAGACCAGTTTTTCCGAGTTGCGGCGTTCCTGATCTTCGTTGGTCAGGGGACGCACGCTGATGGTCAGCTTGTTATCAGTTTGATAGGCCGAGTAGTCGAACGCACCGGACGGTTCGATGGAAATGCTGGCCTTGTCACCCGTGGCGCTGGAATTGACGAACTGCACCGGGGTGGCGAAATCCTTCACGTCCAGACGCACGCGCAGCGGTTCAGGCAATTGCGTCTTGGCGAAGTCGACGCGGATCTTGCCGCCCTGCTCCTGAATGTCCGGGGCAATGCCGGTGTCGCTCAGCTCGATAATGACGTTGCCTTCACCCAACTCGCCACGCTGGAAGTCGACGTTTTTCACCGACCGCGGGCCAGGTGCATAGGATCGCGCAACAGGTTTTGACGATTGCGCGGCCGGCACACTCACTCGCGCCGCGCCCATGGCGGTGCTCGGCTGTGAACCCTGGGCGGCCGCAGCGCCCTGGCCCACCACCACGAACAGGTTGTTGCCGTCGACGCGCGAGCTGTAGGGCGCGAGCGTGGTGAGGTTGATGATCACCCGCGTGCGGTCCTTGGCTTCGACGACCACAACGCTGTGGGCATTGCCTGAACCCAGGTCACGGCTCTTGATCGCCAGTTGGCTGGTCACCCCCGGCAGGTCCAGCGCAATGCGCGCCGGCTGCTCGGTGGTGTAGCCGCGCGGCGCTGCCACCGGACCGTCGAAGGACAGTTTCAATTCGACTCGATCCCCCGGCAATGCGGCGACATCCAGCGTCTTGAGGTTAGCCGCCTGAACAACCGGTGAAAGCATCGCCATCCCTAGCGACAGGCCGATAATCGAAAGAATCCTGTTCATGTTCACATTCCACCACTGTGCAGATCCGAAGGTGCTTCGCTTGCTTGCCGTCTTCATGAGCGCTCCTTGAGGGAAATACTGAGCGGACGCTCAAGCCACGCCCCCTCTCCATCCGGAACGATTTCCATCACTTGCACCGCCGAGTCGGTGATCGCCGTGATCCGGCCATCATTACGTCCCAGGTAATCGCCCACTTTCACCCGATGCACGCCACCCGCCCCGCGAAGCAGTGCGAACGTGCCGGTTTCATTGCTCAACGTGCCAACCATTTCAAAGGAGTCGATGTTGAAGCCTTCGAGGAACTGCTTCACCCGCGTCGGATCAGGCTGCACCAGGTGCGAGCCCTTCGGGCGGTTGACCAGATCGATCTTGATCGGCGGCTGAAACGGACTTCGCAAACTGGCCGCCGCATAGGTAAAGGCCTCGTACGGCCGGAACTTGGGCATCGGCTCAATGGTTCCCACTGGCCGGGCGCGCACCTCGGCCATGAACTGCTTGAGATCATCAAATTCGTTCGAGCTGTCGCAACCCGCGAGCCCCATCAGCGTGACGCCGACGCACAACCACCGCATCGCCCTCATTTCGCTGGCCCTTTCGTGTCGACGTTCTGAAGACCTTTGTCGTTATAGCGGTAGGTCTTGGCAAGGATGCTCATGCGCAGCTTTCCGGGGGACTTGGCGTCCAGCGGTTTGATCTCGAAATCATGCAGCGTCACGATTCGTGGCAGGCTGGCGACGCCACTGGCGAAGGTCGCGAGGTCGTGATAACTGCCTGTCACGGTAATCTGGATCGGCAATTCAATATAAAACTGCTGAGCCTCTTCAGGGAGCAGCTTGATCTCCTCGAACTCCAGGCCGCTGCCCAGACCGGTGCGGGTAATGTCTTCCAGCAGGCCGGGGACTTCGGTGTCGCTTGGCAACTGCCGTAGCAAGGCGCCGAAGGTGTTTTCCATTTCCACCATCTGGCTCTTGTAAGCCGCAAGGTTGGCAGCCTGATAGGCCTTGGTCGCGAACTGCTCTTTCAGCGCCGTCTCTTCACCATGAGCTTGATCCAGCTGAGCCTGCATGTCCTGGATATAGAAGAAGTACCCACCGGCCAACACCAGCGCCAGCAACAGGGCGCCGGCGATGGTCTTTACCGCGGCGGGCCACGAACCCAGGTTATTGATGTCCAGGTCGTTGATGTCGATCTTTTTCAGGCTATCGAGCCAATCATTCATGTTCATGGCCGGACCCCCTCAACCGCTGGCTGCGTCTGACGCACCGTCAACTGGAAGGTGTTGGTCTGATCCACGCCGCCCGCCGCAGTGTTTGCCTTGACCTCGGTCAGGCTCGGCGACTCCAGCCAGTCAGAGGCATCAAGATTGCGCAGCAGATCCGATACCCGGTTATTGGATTCGGCAGCGCCGGAAATGCTGATCATCTGCCCGGTCATCTTGACGTCGTTGAAATAGACGCCATCGGGAAGGGTACGAGCCATTTGATCGAAGATGCGCCCGATGATCGGCCGGTTGCCCTGCAGGTCCTGAATGATCTTCATCCGCTCCAGCAACTGTTTGCGACGTGCCTTAAGCTCGCTGATCTCTTTGATGCGCGCGTCGAGCTGGACGATTTCGGTCCTGACAAATTGATTGCGGGCGTTTTGATGAGCAATGGCACTGCTTAAATATTGATCAGCCAAAAGAATGGCGCCGATGCCCAGCACCAGCACACCGGCCAGCGCCAGGATGAAGCGCTTCTTGCGCTCCTCGCGCTGCTGCTCACGCCAGGGGAGTAAGTTGATCCGTGCCATTAGTCGAAGCTCCTCAGGGCCAGACCGCAAGCGATCATCAGTGCAGGCGCATCGCTTGCAAGCGCGCCGGCGTTGACCTTGACGCTCAGCGCCATATCAGCAAAGGGATTAGCCACCAGCGTCGGCGTGCCGAGACGTTCCTGGATCAGGCGATCAAGGCCCGAGATCGAAGCCGTGCCGCCGGCCAGCATGATGTAGTCGACGCGGTTGTACTGCCCGGCCGCGAAAAAGAACTGCAGCGAACGGGACACCTGCTGCACCACGGCGTCCTTGAACGGCTGCAGGACTTCCATGACGTAGTCGTCGGGGAGCCCGCCCTGCTTTTTCGCAAGCCCGGCCTCGCTAACGGACAAACCATACCGGCGCTGAATTTCTTCGGTTAACTGGCGACCGCCAAATAATTGTTCGCGGGTATAAATGATGCGGCCGTTGTGCAGCACGCTGAGGGTAGTCATGGTCGCGCCGATATCGATGACGGCGACCGTCAACTGCTCGTGGTCCTGACCCAGTTGCGCAGACAACAGACCGAACGAGCGCTCCAGCGCGTAGGCTTCGACATCGACCACACGAGCCGTCAGCCCGGCCAGTGCCAGCGCGGCTTCGCGCACTTCGACGTTTTCCTTGCGGCAGGCGGCCAGCAACACTTCGACGCGCTCGGGATTGCGCGCTGAATAGCCCTGCACTTCGAAATCGATGGCGACTTCTTCCAGCGGATAGGGAATGTACTGATCGGCCTCGATCTTGAGCTGGTTTTCCATCTCGTCGTCGGAAAGGCCTGCATCCATCTCGATGGTCTTGGTAATAACAGCTGAACCGGCGACGGCAACCGCCGCGATTTTGACGTTACTCTTGGCTTTTACCAGCAGACGCGTCAAAGCACTGCCGACACCTTCGAGCTCCGCGATGTTCTTTTCGACCACGGCGTTGGCGGGCAGTGGCTCGACCGCATAAGACTCGACCTTGTAACGGTTGCCGGACCGACTTAGCTCCAGGAGCTTGACCGAGGTAGAGCTAATATCGATCCCTAGAAGGGTGTTGGCCTTCTTACTGAAGAGTTCGAACACAACCGATTCCCTATGCGTTTCCGTCACTTACGGATGATTTCTAGTCCAGTGCCACTGTCGGCTGACTTGACAGTAGCGCAAATAACGCTCGACGACGAAAAATGCTTATAATGCCCAGCGTTTTTTTCGTGTACCAAAGCTTCAAGGCGTGTTCATTTGTAAATGCCTGCGTCTAACTCATTCTTTTTTCTGGAAATCCAAAAGCCTTGATACGCCTGCTGAAGTTTGTCTGGTGGTCCATCGTCGCGGTCGTCTGCGGGCTGCTGCTCGGCCTGAGCGGCGCCTTTCTCTACCTGGCCCCGAACCTGCCCTCGGTCGATGCGCTGCGCAATATCCAGCTGCAGATCCCGCTGCGAGTATTCAGCAGCGACGGCAAACTGATCGCAGAGTTTGGCGAAATGCGCCGTTCTCCCATCCGTTTCGCCGACATTCCCCCCAATTTCATTCACGCCCTGTTGTCTGCCGAAGACGATAACTTCGAGAACCACTACGGCGTGGACCCGAGCAGCCTGATGCGCGCAGCCAGCCAACTGATCAAAAGCGGTCACATTCAGTCCGGCGGCTCGACCATCACCATGCAGGTCGCGAAAAACTACTTCCTGACCAGCGAGCGCAGTTTTTCGCGCAAAACCACCGAGATTCTCTTGGCCTTGCAAATCGAGCGCCAACTTACCAAGGACGAGATTCTCGAGCTGTACGTCAACAAGATCTATCTGGGTAACCGGGCTTACGGCATCGAGGCGGCAGCGCAGGTTTACTACGGCAAATCCATCCGCGACCTGAGCGTCGCGCAGATGGCAATGATCGCCGGCCTGCCCAAGGCGCCGTCACGATTCAACCCACTGGCCAACCCGGTGCGCGCAAAAGAGCGCCGCGACTGGATTCTGGGCCGCATGTTCAAGCTGGGGAAAATCGACCAGAACACTTACCAGACCGCCCTTGTCGAGCCGATCAACGCCAGTTATCACGTTCAGAGCCCTGAAGTGAACGCGCCGTATATCGCTGAAATGGCACGCGCCGAAATGGTGGGTCGTTATGGCAGCGCAGCCTACACAGAAGGCTTCCGCGTCACCACTACCGTGCCGAGCGGCTTGCAGGAAGACGCCAACAAGGCGGTGCAGGACGGCTTGATCGAATATGACCAGCGCCATGGCTATCGCGGGCCTGAGAGCCGATTCCCCGGCCAGACCCGCGAGGGCTGGGTGCAGGAACTGAGCAAACAGCGTCCGATCAGCGGTCTGGAGCCGGCCATCGTCACTCAGGTCGACAAGACCGGCATCCGCGTACTGACCCGCAATGGCGAGAACGAAGAAACCGTCGCCTGGGACAGCATGAAGTGGGCCAAGGCGTTCCTGAACACCAACAGCGTCGGCGCCAATCCCAAGCAGCCTGGCGATGTCGCTCATGTCGGCGATCTGGTGCGCCTGCAGCGTCAGCCGGACAACTCGCTCAAGTTCAGCCAGCTTCCCGTGGCGCAGAGCGCGCTGGTGTCCCTGGACCCGCAGAACGGCGCGATTCGTGCGCTGGTCGGCGGTTTTGCGTTCGAGCAGAGCAACTACAACCGAGCGATGCAGGCCAAGCGTCAGCCGGGCTCCAGCTTCAAGCCGTTCCTGTACTCGGCAGCGCTGGATAACGGCTACACCGCCGCCAGCCTGGTCAACGATGCGCCGATCGTGTTCGTCGACGAAGCCATCGACAAGGTCTGGCGCCCGAAGAACGACACGGGCACCTTCCTGGGCCCGATCCGGCTGCGCGAGGCGCTGTACAAGTCACGTAACCTGGTGTCGATCCGCCTGCTGCAAAGCCTGGGCGTCAACACCGCGATCAACTACATCACCCGCTTTGGCTTCAACAAGCAGGACCTGCCGCCGAACCTGTCCCTGGCCCTGGGCACCGCCACCCTCACGCCGATGGAAATCGTCAGCGGCTGGAGCGCGTTTGCCAACGGCGGCTATAAGGTCAGCTCGTACCTCATCCAGAAGATCGAAGACCGTGAAGGCAAAACCCTGTTCGTCGCCAACCCGCCGACAGTGCCGGCCAACGACCCGAACCCGAAGGCGGTCAGTGAAGCGGCCATCAGCAGCGCATCGACCTATGCAGCGCCAGAAGCCCCGCCGCTGACTGCCAACGTCGTGCCGAATGCGCTGGATGCATCCGGCGCGGCGCCAGCACCTGTGGTGGCGGAACGGATTGTTGACGGTCGCACGGTTTACATCCTCAACAGCATGCTGCAGGACGTGATCAAACGCGGCACCGGTCGCCGCGCCCTGGCGATGAACCGCCCGGACATCGCGGGCAAAACGGGGACCACCAACGACTCGAAGGACGCATGGTTCACCGGCTATAACGCCGATTACGTGACGACGGTCTGGACCGGTTTCGATCAGCCTGAAAGCCTGGGTCGCCACGAGTTTGGCGGCACAGTCGCGCTGCCGATCTGGATGAAGTACATGAGTGCTGCGCTGAAGGACAAACCGCCGCACGTTCAGGCGGAACCTGAGGGCATCCTCAGCCTGCGCATCGACCCGGTCAGCGGCCGCTCCGCCACGCCGAGCACGCCGGGTGCGTTCTTCGAGCTGTTCAAAAGCGAAGACACGCCGCCTAGCGTGAACGAACTCGGCGGCAGCCCTCCTCCAGGCAGCCCGCTGCCGGCGGATGAATCAGCGCCGATCGATTTGTTCTGATGAAGGCGTAAAGCCTGCCCTCGGCAACTTCTCTGATTTCAGGGGACGCGCCGTCTGTAGGCGCCGGCTTGCTGGCGAACCCGGTAAATCAGCGATAAAGGGTGTCGACTGACAAGGCCGGTTCGCCAGCAAGCCGGCGCCTACGGTCATTCAAGGCAAGGTCTAAGCACCCCGCCAAGCTGCAAAGCAAGCACCCACAAAAAAGCCCTGCATCTCTGCAGGGCTTTTTTTTTGCAGCGTTCAGCTATCAGCCGTTAAACACTTCATCCACGCTTTTCAGCGGGTAGTGCTTGGGATACGGCAGGGTCGCGACACCGCTTTCGATGGCGGCTTTCGCCACGGCATCGGAAACGACAGTCAGCAGGCGCACGTCCAGTGGTTTCGGGATGATGTACTCACGACCGAATTCCAGGGCGATGCCGCCGTAGGCGTCGCAGACTTCCTGAGGTACCGGCAGCTTGGCCAGTTCGCGCAGGGCGTTGGCCGCGGCGATCTTCATCTCTTCGTTGATACGCTTGGCGCGAACGTCCAGTGCACCACGGAAGATGAACGGGAAGCCGAGCACATTGTTGACCTGGTTCGGGTAGTCCGAACGGCCGGTCGCCATGATCACGTCGTTGCGGGTGGCGTGAGCCAGTTCTGGCGAGATCTCCGGATCCGGGTTCGAGCAGGCGAACACGATCGGGTTGGCCGCCATCGATTTCAGGCCTTCGGCGCTCAGCAGGTTCGGACCGGACAGACCGACGAACACGTCAGCGCCTTCCAGAGCATCGGCCAGCGTGCGCTTATCGGTGGAGTGAGCGAACTGGGCCTTGTACTGGTTCAGATCGGTACGCCCGTCGTGAACCACGCCGTTACGGTCGATCATGAAGATGTTGTCGATCTTCGCGCCCATGCTCACCAGCAACTTCATGCAGGAGATGGCCGCAGCGCCAGCGCCCAGGCAGACGATCTTCGCCGCTTCCAGGGTTTTGCCTGCGATTTCCAATGCGTTGATCATGCCGGCAGCGGTAACGATCGCGGTGCCGTGCTGGTCATCGTGGAAAACAGGAATATCGCACTGCTCGATCAGCGCCTTTTCGATCTCAAAGCACTCAGGCGCCTTGATGTCTTCCAGGTTGATGCCGCCGAAGGTGATGGAGATGCGTCGCACGGTGTCGATGAAGGCCTGCGGGCTTTCCGAATCGACTTCGATATCGAACACGTCGATACCGGCAAAGCGCTTGAACAGCACGCCCTTGCCTTCCATCACCGGCTTGGACGCGAGAGGCCCGAGGTTACCCAGCCCCAGGATCGCGGTGCCATCAGAGATGACCGCTACCAGGTTGCCTTTGCCGGTGTACTTGTAGGCAAGCTCCGGATCGCGACCGATTTCGCGGACCGGCTCAGCCACACCCGGGCTGTAGGCCAGCGACAGATCGCGAGCGGTTGCAGTGGCTTTGGTGATCTCGACACTGAGTTTCCCTGGACGGGGATGAGCGTGATATTCGAGAGCGGCAGTTTTCAAATCTGACATGGGGGCATTCCGCTTTTTTGCTGTTGGACAGACGGACCGCCGAGCATACGCAAGTCATAAAGTCCTAACAAGACTGGCGGGTCACCTGTGTCAAGAGGCCGCATCTACGACTTTCAGCGTAGAGCCACAGGACACAAGGCCTCCAGCGGCGACAATCTGGAAAAATAATGTCTACAATTTATTTGTTAACTGTATCCAACATCGCTGGATGAGTGATCGGCATCATCCAGCGTGGCTGACCTGGTTTAAGACCGCCCCGACGCGAACGATCAACCACCCAGCCACGGGCTTCGATTCGCTGACCTTTCAATCGCTGCAGCGCGGCAGCGTCGAACTGGCCGAGCAGCCCGGGGGCAATGCGCAGCACTAGCGCATCGCCGAATTCGATCCACAGGCCGCCGCCATTGCGCTGCACGCGGGTCACGCGCCCGCTGACCAGCGCGAACCCGCCGGTGTTGATCTGCTCCGCCGGCTGAACCGGCGAGTTGCGCCACAGGCCCAGGCCAGCCTGGCGAGCTGACTTCTCTGCGGCCTGCTGGCAGCTGACCAGCGCAACGTTCGGAGAGACTGCGACGAGATAGCCAAGGCCTTCCGCCAGCAGTTGAGCCTCAAGGTTGGCGCCATCGCGGCCATACACGTTGGCGAGGATGCGCCCGTAGTGATCGGCCGGCTCTTCACCAACGCGCAGCATGACCTGCCCGTCGCTGGCCTCCACCAACGCCTGCAAACGACGTTTGGCCGCTTCGGCAAACGGCTGGGCGGACCGACCCTTTTTGCCGGTTTCGGGCGTATTCAGGCCAATCATGCGAACGCTGCGACCATCGCTCAGGCGCACCGTGTCGCCATCGACCACTCGCTGTACCTGGGCCACAGGCAGCGAGGGCGGCGCCGGGCACAAGGCCTGGGCCGCCGAAAGCCAAATCGCGGACATAAAAAAGGCGCCCGCGAGGGACGCCTTTTTAAGCAGCCTGGAGAAACGCATCGGCGACTCCAGAACGGCCAACCTTACTCTGCAGCAGCAGGAGCTTTGGTAGGACCGAACGCACCGAAACGCGACTTGAACTTGTCGACACGACCGCCGACGTCCAGAGTTTTTTGCTTGCCGGTGTAGAACGGGTGGCACTCGTTGCACACGTCCAGGCTCAGAGGCTTGGCCAATGTGGAACGGGTTTTGATGACATTGCCGCAGCTGCAGGTTGCGTCAATGGCTTCGTAAACTGGATGGATATCAGCTTTCATGGGTATTTCCTCAGGCTATCGTGCCGCCACCCAACACTATTGTTGAATACCGCACGGAATTAGGCCGAGCATATTAACAGACAACGCCAATCACGCAAGGGAACGTTCACGCCGGTCGTCTGCTAAGATCGCGCCCTTCGTCATACTCCGTAACAGGATATCCCCCGCGTGCCCGACGCCATCTTGCGCCTCGCCCTGCCCTCGCCGCTGCGCCGCCTGTTCGACTACCTTGCCCCCGCAGGTGTGGCCCGCAGTGCCTTGCAGCCGGGGATGCGCCTGCGCGTGCCGTTCGGCCGTCGGGAAATGATCGGTGTGTTGGTGGAAGTCGTCGATCACAGCGACGTGCCAGCCGACAAGCTCAAGCCGGCCATTGCCGTACTGGACGCCGAAGCGCCGCTGCCGCCTGCGTTGTTCAAACTGTGTCTGTGGACTGCCCAGTATTACCAGCACAGCCTCGGTGACACGCTCAGTTGGGCGTTGCCGGTATTGCTGCGCCAGGGGGAACCTGCGGAAGCGCGGCAAGAGCGGTTCTGGCACGCGGCGCCAGAGGCCAGCGTCGATGACCCGCGCATCGCCCGGGCGCCCAAACAAAAGGAAGCGCTGCGCACCCTGGCCCAGCATCCCCACGGTGTGGCTCATCAACTGCTGAGCAAGCTGATGCTCAACCGGGACAGCCTGAATCTGCTGCTCGCCAAGGGACTGGTGACCGTCGAAGTGCGCGGTCACGGGCCGGTCGAACGGCATGAGCACTGGCTGGCGCAGCCGGAACTGCCGCTCAACACCGAACAACGGGCCGCCTATGAGGCCATCCGTTCGGGTTTTGGCAGTTTTCACGCGTCACTGCTGGCGGGCGTCACCGGCAGCGGCAAGACCGAGGTGTACCTGCAGCTCATCCGCGAGACGCTGGAAGCGGGCAAGCAGGCGCTGGTGCTGATTCCGGAGATCAACCTCGGCCCGCAGACCCTTGCGCGCTTCGAGCAGCGTTTCAACGCGCGCATCGCGCTGCTGCATTCGGCGGTCAACGACCGCGATCGGCTGGACGCCTGGCTGGCGGCACGCGATGGCGAAGCCGACATCATCATCGGCACGCGCTCGGCGCTGTTCACCCCGATGAAAAACCCGGGGCTGATCATCATCGACGAGGAGCACGACGGCTCCTATAAACAGCAGGAAGGCCTGCGCTATCACGCCCGGGATCTGGCGCTGGTGAGGGCGCATCAGGAGGACATCCCGATCGTGCTCGGCTCGGCGACGCCTTCGCTGGAGAGCCTGCACAACGCCCACACCGGTCGGTACGCGCTCCTGCGTCTGAATCAGCGCGCGGGCGGTGCGCAACAACCTCGCTTCCTGCGGCTGGATGTAAAAAGCCGCCCCCTCGACAGCGGCATTTCAGGCCCCATGCAGCAAGCCATTGGCCAGACCCTGGCCGCGGGCCAGCAAGTGTTGGTGTTCCTCAACCGACGTGGATTTGCCCCAACGCTGCTGTGTCACGACTGTGGCTGGCTGTCGGAATGCCCTCGCTGTGACGCGCGCATGACCGTTCACCAGCGGTCGGGCGAGCTGCGTTGCCACCATTGCGGCCATGTCGAGCGCGTCCCACGCAATTGCCCGGCATGCGGCAAGGTTGATCTGCGCCCGGTGGGTGCAGGGACCGAGCGTGCCGAGGAGCGGCTGGCGATTCTGTTTCCCGACTACCCGGTCCTGCGCGTCGATCGCGACAGTACCTCGCGCAAGGACGCGATGAATCAGCTGTTCGCGACCATCCAGAAAGGCCAGCCGTGCATTCTGGTGGGCACACAGATGCTCGCCAAAGGGCATCACTTTCCTCGCGTGACGCTGGTGTCGATTCTCGACGCCGATGGCGGGTTGTTCTCCGGTGACTTCCGCGCCAGCGAGCGCATGGCGCAATTGATTGTGCAGGTCGCAGGCAGAGCCGGGCGTGCCGAAGAGCCGGGCAAGGTGATCATTCAGACTCACCTGGCGGACCATCCTTTGCTGATCCAACTCACCGAGCAGGGCTACTTCGCCTTTGCCGAGCAGGCGCTGAGTGAACGTCGCGCCGCCGGGCTGCCGCCGTTTTCACACTTGGCGTTGTTGCGCGCCGAAGCGCACAAGCCGGGTCAGGCCGAGGGGTTTCTCGACGAAGCCTGCACCGAAGCCGAGCGATTGCTGAAGGACATGGCACTGGGCGGCATCGAGCTGTTGGGCCCGGTTCCAGCACCGATGGAACGACGCGCCGGACGCTACCGCGCTCAGTTACTGGTCCAGGCCAACGCCCGCGCACCCCTGCACAAGCTGCTCGCCACCTGGCTGCTGGCACTGGAAAACATGCCGAGCGGGCGCCAGGTCAGATGGTCGCTGGACGTGGACCCGGTGGACCTTTATTGATTCTCATCGGTTGACCGCGCATCCAGCGCGGTTGGCAAGGTGGCTCCGGCCACGGATAATGCCCAGTTTTTCCACCCGCGCATCCAGGCGCGGCCGCGCTTGCGGTCGAAAGAGAGCACCATGAAAGACACCATTCGCCAGCTGATTCAACAAGCTCTGAGCCAACTCGTCACCGATGGCGTCTTGCCAGAAGGGCTGACGCCGGCGATTCAGGTGGAGAACGCCAAGGACAAGAAAAACGGCGACTTCGCCAGCAATATCGCCATGATGCTGGCCAAGCCCGCCGGTCTGAAACCGCGCGATCTGGCCGAGAAAATCGTCGCCGCGTTGCCCGCTGACGAGCAGATCACCCAGGTCGACATCGCCGGCCCCGGCTTCCTCAATTTCTTCCAGAATACCCAGGCTCTGGCTTCGCGCCTTGACGAAGCCCTCGCCGACGCGACCCTGTCCGTGCGCAAGAACGGCCCCGCTCAACGGGTTGTGGTCGACCTGTCCGCACCGAATCTGGCCAAAGAGATGCACGTCGGTCATTTGCGTTCGACCATCATTGGCGACGGCGTGGCCAGCGTCCTCGAGTTCCTGGGCGACACCGTGATTCGCCAGAACCACGTCGGTGACTGGGGCACTCAGTTCGGCATGCTGCTGGCCTATCTGCAGGAAACCCCGGCGACCAGCGACGAGCTGGCTGACCTCGAAAACTTCTACCGCGCCGCCAAGGGCCGTTTCGACGAGTCCGAAGAGTTCGCCGAGCGCGCACGTGGGCTGGTGGTCAAGCTGCAAGCGGGCGACGCCGAGTGTCTGAGCCTGTGGACGCGCTTTAAAGACATCTCCCTGTCTCACTGCCAGGAAGTGTACGAACGCCTGAACGTCAAACTCACGCCGAAGGACGTCATGGGCGAAAGCGCCTACAACGACGACCTCGCCAATGTTGTCGCCGACCTGAAAAAAGCCGGCCTGTTGGTCGAGAGCAACGGCGCGCAGTGCGTGTTCCTTGAAGAATTCAAAACCGCTGAAGGCACGCCCCTGCCGGTGATCGTGCAAAAGGCCGGTGGCGGTTATCTGTATGCCACCACCGACCTCGCCGCCATTCGCTACCGCAGCAACGTACTGAAAGCCGACCGCTCGCTGTATTTCGTCGATCAGCGTCAGGCCCTGCACTTCCAGCAGGTCTTCGAAGTGGCGCGCCGCGCAGGCTTCGTCACCAACGGCATGCAGATGGAGCACATGGGCTTCGGCACCATGAATGGCGCCGATGGCCGTCCGTTCAAGACCCGCGATGGCGGCACGGTCAAGCTGGTCGACCTGCTCGACGAAGCCGAAGAGCGCGCCTACACACTGGTCAAAGAGAAAAACCCGGACGTCGCCGAAGACGAGTTGCGCTCGATCGCCAAGGTCGTGGGCATCAGCGCCGTGAAATACGCGGACCTGTCCAAGCATCGCGCCAGCGATTACAGCTTCAACTTCGATCAGATGCTCAGTTTCGAAGGCAACACTGCACCTTATCTGCTGTACGCCTATACCCGTGTGGCCGGCGTGTTCCGCAAGCTCGAAGAAAAGGGCGAAACCTTCGACGCGAACGAGGGCCGGATCATGCTTGACGCACCCCAGGAGCAAGACCTGGCCGCGCGTCTGGCGCAGTTTGGCGAGACCGTCAACACCGTCGCCGACAAGGGCACGCCCCATGTGCTCTGCGCCTATGTGTACGACCTCGCCGGCCTGTTCTCCAGTTTCTACGAGAACTGCCCGATCCTCGCGGCAGAAAACCCTGAACAACAACAAAGCCGTCTGCGCCTCGCCGCCCTGACCGGTCGCACCCTCAAGCAAGGCCTGCAGTTGCTGGGTCTGGACACACTGGAGCGTATGTAAGTTGGCCGTTAAAAAGAAACCTGCTCCCAAGCGCGGCGCCAGCCGGTATCAGGCTCCCGCAAAGACGCCGATTCCGGGCTGGGTGTGGATGGCGATCGGCCTGACCGTCGGCGCGTTCGTTGTTTTCCTGATGAAGCTAGAACCCGGCAGTGGCGACGACATCAAGCGCGTGAAGGCCGACGCCAAGGCCGCGAAGATTGCCGAAGCGAACAAGACGCCGCCAAGCCCGACCGCACCGGTGAAGCCGAAGTACGACTTCTACACGCTGTTGCCTGAGTCGGAAGTCATCGTGCCCAACGAAGCGGTGCCGGAGAAGACGCCTCCGGTCGTTGCCCCAAGCACGCCGGTTACGCCTGAAGTGGCCGCGAAGATCGACACTGCTCGCGCCCAGGCGGCACTCAGCGGCCTGACGCCACCGCCAGCGCCTCCGGTAACCAAGCCGGCGGCGGTGACGACGTTCTTCCTGCAAGCGGGCTCGTTCCGCAAACAGGCCGACGCCGAGAAAGTGCGCGCGCAGATCATTCTGCTGGGGCAAACGTCGACGGTGGAGTCGGGCACGGTGAAGGACGAAACCTGGTATCGCGTACTGGTAGGCCCGTTCAGCAACCGCGAACAGCTGACAACGGCGCAGAAGCAACTGGCGGGCGGTGGCTTCAGCAACCTGCTGCTGCAACAGCGCCAGGCTCGCTAGGGCACCGCAACCCAATGCTGATCGGCATCCGCACAGCCAACTGATCGTTCCCGCTTCACGCGGGTACGATCAACTGTAGGAGCGCGCTTGCCCGCGAATGCGGTGGATCAGCAACCGATCCATTGCCTGACACACCGCCATCGCGGGCAAGCCCGCTCCTACAAGGGGCGAGACAACCGCAACTTCAGGGAAGATACCCACCAAAGTCACCATTCATCTCTCAACCCGCTCAACGGTTGAAAAACCCGCCCCCACCCCCATATGAGTTTCCATCAGGGCATTTTCGCCCCGCAGCGTGGAGACTCTCCCCTTGACCACCATCGTTTCAGTGCGCCGCCAAGGCAAAGTCGTCATGGCCGGTGACGGCCAGGTTTCCCTGGGCAATACCGTCATGAAAGGCAACGCCAAGAAAGTCCGGCGCCTTTACCACGGCCAGGTCATCGCCGGCTTCGCAGGCGCCACCGCTGACGCCTTCACCCTGTTCGAGCGCTTCGAAGCCCAGCTGGAAAAACACCAGGGTCACCTCATTCGCGCCGCCGTAGAGCTGGCAAAAGAATGGCGTACCGACCGCTCTTTGAGCCGCCTTGAAGCCATGCTGGCCGTTGCCAACAAAGACGCTTCGCTGATCATTACCGGTAACGGCGACGTCGTTGAGCCTGAAGACGGCCTCATCGCCATGGGTTCCGGCGGCGCCTTTGCCCAGGCTGCGGCCCGCGCACTGCTGCTGAAGACCGAACTCTCTGCCCGTGAAATCGCCGAAACCGCCCTGCACATCGCCGGCGACATCTGCGTCTTCACCAACCACAACATCACCATTGAGGAGCAGGACCTCGCCGAGTAAGCCTCGGGCGCTGGCCGCCGTTCATCGCGGCCTGCCCGACCTGCATTCTGCCGAGGACCGTTGAAAACCATGTCCATGACTCCCCGTGAAATCGTCCACGAACTCAATCGCCATATCATCGGCCAGGACGATGCCAAACGCGCCGTCGCTATCGCGCTGCGTAACCGCTGGCGCCGGATGCAGCTGCCTGAAGAGCTGCGCGTCGAAGTCACCCCCAAGAACATTCTGATGATCGGCCCGACCGGCGTCGGCAAGACCGAAATCGCCCGTCGTCTGGCCAAGCTCGCCAACGCGCCGTTCATCAAGGTTGAAGCGACCAAGTTCACCGAAGTCGGCTATGTGGGCCGCGACGTCGAGTCGATTATCCGTGATCTGGCCGACGCGGCAATGAAGCTGCTGCGCGAACAGGAAATCACCAAGGTTCGCCACCGCGCCGAAGACGCCGCCGAAGACCGCATTCTCGACGCCCTGCTGCCACCGGCACGGGCGGGCTTCAACGAAGACGCGACGTCGGGCAGCGATTCCAACACCCGTCAGCTGTTCCGCAAGCGCCTGCGCGAAGGTCAGCTGGACGACAAGGAAATCGAGATCGAAGTCGCTGAAATGGGCGGCGTCGATATTTCCGCGCCGCCGGGCATGGAAGAGATGACCAACCAGCTGCAGAGCCTGTTTGCCAACATGGGCAAGGGCAAGAAGAAGAGCCGCAAGCTGAAAGTCAAAGACGCGCTGAAGATGGTTCGCGATGAAGAAGCGGGCCGTCTGGTGAACGACGAAGAACTGAAAGCCAAGGCGCTGGAAGCGGTTGAGCAGCACGGCATCGTGTTCATCGACGAGATCGATAAAGTGGCCAAGCGCGGTAACGTTGGCGGCGCCGATGTGTCCCGCGAAGGCGTGCAGCGCGACCTGCTGCCACTGATCGAAGGCTGCACGGTTAACACCAAGCTGGGCATGGTCAAGACCGATCACATTCTGTTCATCGCGTCAGGTGCGTTCCACTTGAGCAAGCCGAGCGATCTGGTGCCGGAGCTGCAGGGTCGTCTGCCGATTCGCGTCGAGCTGAAAGCGCTGAGCCCGCAGGATTTCGAACGCATCCTGACCGAGCCCCATGCGTCGCTGACCGAGCAATACCGCGAGCTGTTGAAGACCGAAGGCCTGAACATCGCGTTTCTGCCGGACGGCATCAAGCGTCTGGCCGAGATCGCCTGGCAGGTCAACGAGAAGACCGAGAACATCGGTGCGCGTCGCCTGCACACGCTGCTTGAGCGGTTGCTGGAAGAGGTGTCTTTCAGTGCCGGTGACCTGGCGGGTGCGCAGGACGGCGGGACGATTCAGATCGACGCTGAATACGTGAACAGTCACCTGGGTGAGCTGGCGGAAGACGAAGATCTGTCGCGTTATATCCTCTAACGCGCTGCACCACGATTTGTAGGAGCCGGCTTGCTGGCGAAGGCAACCTGTCAGGCGATCATCTGCGTCTGATACACCGCATTCGCCAGCAATCCGGCTCCTACAGGTCTTTCGGCGTATGGATATCCGTTGCGGCGACAGGCTGTCTGCCTTGCTGCAACATCGCGGCTCGCTACAGACCTTCCTGCAACCACCGGTCCAAGGCCTTACCCCAATGTCGAGAATCCCCACTGCTGTCCAGCTGCACAAAGCGTCCAAAGTCCTGAGCCTGAAATACGGCGCGGATGAGGAATACCGCCTGCCGGCGGAATTTCTGCGGGTGCACTCGCCTTCGGCGGAGGTGCAGGGCCATGGCAATCCGATTCTGCAATTCGGCAAGCTGGGCGTCGGGCTCACCAAGGTGGAGCCCGCCGGCCAGTACGCGTTGAAGCTGACCTTCGACGACGGTCATGACAGCGGGTTATTTACCTGGGAATACCTGGAGCAACTGGCGCAACGCCAGGCGCAACTGTGGGATGAGTATCTGGCCGAGCTCAAGGCCGCCGGCAAATCCCGCGACCCTTCCGAGCAGGTCATCAAGCTGATGCTCTGATACCCACGGATGCCCCCGACCGCCACTTCCAATCCGTAGGAGCCGGCTTTCTGGCGAACCGGTATACCTGACGAAGCGAAGCTGACTGACAAAGCGCATTCGCCAGCAAGCCGGCTCCTACATATTTGCGCACCGCCAGACGTCATTGCGGCGGCAGATGCGCCGTGAAGTTAGGGGATCTATGCTTGCGGCCCCTCAGGCGGTCAGCACTTTGTCCAGCTGCCGCTCAACTTCCGATTGAATCGAACCGCTCATGGCCGAGAGGAAGAAGTTAAGGTCGATGTTGACCCGCACCCATTCATCTTCGACTGCGACCGTGCCTTTTGCGCCCTTGCCTTCCAGGGCCACGGTGTCGCCTGTCCACTCGTGCTCGATGCCGTATTTGTCGGACAGCTTCTGCAGCATGATCTCAGCCTTCTCGCGGGCCTTTTCCTTTCCCAGCGTGTGCTGGCGTTCCACGGTGATTCTGGCCACTGACGGGCTCCTGCTTCGGCTTAAATCGTCGGCGCACTATACCAGCGGCCCGGACCGAAGAAACTGTTGGCCGTGCGCCTTGTCAAGACAAAGCCAGCCCCGACGATTAGAATGGCGCCACTTTATTCCGGTGACAGCGATATGAATGATCCGCGCAAAGGCAGCGATGCCGAACCCATCACCCACTTCGGTTACAAAAACGTACCGGAAAGCCAGAAGGCCGAGAAAGTCGCCGAGGTGTTTCACTCCGTCGCGGCCAAATATGACCTGATGAACGACGTCCTGTCCGGCGGCATGCATCGCCTCTGGAAGCGCTTCACCATCGAACTGTCCGGCGTTCGCAGCGGCAACCGCGTGCTCGACATTGCGGGTGGCACCGGTGATCTGGCGAAGAAGTTTTCCCATCTTGTCGGCCCGACCGGCGAAGTCGTACTGGCCGACATCAACGCGTCGATGCTCAAGGTCGGCCGTGACCGCCTGCTCGATCGCGGCGTGGCCGGCAACATCAAGTTCGTCCAGGCCGACGCTGAAAAGCTGCCGTTCCCTGACAACTACTTTGACTGCGTGACCATCGCCTTCGGCCTGCGCAACGTGACGCACAAGGAAGACGCGATCCGCTCCATGCTGCGCGTGCTCAAGCCGGGTGGTCGTTTGCTGGTACTGGAATTCTCCAAGCCCACCAGCAAAGTCATGTCCAAGATCTACGACGCCTACTCGTTCGCCTTCATGCCGCTGGCCGGCAAGCTGATCACCAACGATTCGGAAAGCTACCGCTATCTGGCGGAGTCGATCCGCATGCACCCCGATCAGGAAACCCTGAAGTCAATGATGGTCCAGGCCGGTTTTGACCGCGTGACCTACCACAACATGACCTCCGGTATCGTTGCGCTGCATCGGGGCATCAAACCCTGATGCTGATCAACGGCTTGCTCGCCAGTGCCGAACACGGCATCAACCGCGTGCTGCGCATGGACAGCACCGCCTTGCCGCGCCTTGACCGGCTGAGCGGCAAGGTTATTGCGATTGAATGCACCCGCCCGGCATTTCATCTGCACGTACTGCCCAGTGACGACGGCCTGATGCTGGCGGCGAACTGGGAAGGCGGCGCTGACGTGACCTTGCGCGCACCCACTGCGAGCCTGATGCGCCTGGCGATGAGCAAAGACAAAAACGCCGTGCTGCACAGCCGGGAAGTCGAGCTGGACGGCGAAAGCGCCGTGCTGCTTGAGCTGGTGGGCGTGCTGCAGGATCTCGACCTCGATTGGGAATACGAGCTGCAACGCTGGCTCGGTCCCGTCGCCGCGCCCCTGATCGGTGGGCACCTGCGCAATAGCGCGCGCTGGACCCGCGACAGCGCGGCCAGCCTCAGCCACAACATGGCCGAATACCTGGCCGAAGAATCCCGCTCGCTGGTCGGCAAACGCGAGGCCGAAGCCCGCTTCGCCGAACTGGATCAGACCAAACAAGACCTGGAACGCCTCGAAGCCCGCTTCGAGCGTCTGGCCCACTCCCTCAAATCCAGCGATAACGCATGAGCCTGCTTGCCGTCCGCCGCCTGTTTCGCATCCAGCGTGTCGTAATCCGTTACCGCCTCGATGATCTGTTGTTCGCCCTGCCCCTGCCGTGGTGGCTGCTGGCCGTGCGCTTCGTGCTGCCATGGCGCTGGCTGCCGCGGCGCAAGAACGAATTGAGCCGTGGCGCGCGCCTGCGTCTGGCGTTGCAGGACCTGGGGCCGATTTTCATCAAGTTCGGGCAGTTGCTGTCCACCCGCCGCGACCTGCTGCCTGAGGACGTCGCCGACGAGCTGATGATGCTGCAGGACCGCGTGCCGCCGTTCGACTCCGCCAAGGCCGTTGCGCTGATCGAATCGCAGTTGGGCGCGAAGATCAGCGAAGTCTTCAGCCGTTTCGACGTCACCCCGCTCGCCTCCGCGTCTGTCGCTCAAGTTCACGCCGCGCGCCTGAAGACTGGCGAAGAAGTGGTGGTGAAGGTCGTGCGGCCGGGCTTGAAGCCGATCATTGGTTCTGATCTTGCGTGGCTGTTCATTCTGGCGAAGATTGCCGAGCGGGTTTCCGCAGACGCGCGACTGCTGCATCCGGTGGACGTGGTCGCCGATTACGAAAAAACCATTTACGACGAACTCGACCTGTTGCGCGAGGCGGCCAACTCCAGCCAGCTGCGCCGCAACTTCGAGGGCTCGACCATGCTTTACGTGCCGCAGGTCTATTGGGACTGGTGCCGGCCAAAGGTGTTGGTCATGGAGCGCATCTACGGCGTGCAAGTGACCGATCTGGCGACCCTCGCCGATCAGCGCACCGACATGAAGAAGCTGGCCGAGCGCGGCGTCGAGCTGTTCTTCACCCAGGTCTTCCGTGACAGTTTTTTCCACGCCGACATGCACCCGGGCAACATTTTCGTGAGCACGGTCACGCCGTGGGATCCGCAGTACATCGCTATCGACTGCGGCATCGTCGGCAGCCTGACCCCTGAGGATCAGGACTATCTGGCGCGCAACCTGTTTGCTTTCTTCAAACGCGACTACCGCCGTGTTGCACAGCTACACATCGACTCGGGCTGGGTGCCGGCCGAGACCAAGTTGAATGAATTCGAAGCGGCCATTCGTACCGTGTGCGAACCGATTTTCGAGAAGCCGCTGAAGGACATTTCTTTCGGACAGGTGCTGATGCGCCTATTCCAGACCGCTCGCCGCTTCAACATGGAAGTGCAGCCGCAACTGGTGCTGCTGCAAAAAACGCTGCTCAACATCGAGGGCCTCGGCCGTCAGCTGTACCCGGAGCTGGATCTCTGGGCGACCGCGCAGCCGTTCCTCGAACGCTGGATGCGTGAACGCGTCAGCCCGAAAACCCTGCTGGGCAACCTGCAATCCCAGGTCGAACAGATTCCGCATCTGGCCAACATGACCCGGGATCTGCTCGAGCGTCTGTCGCAGCCCCATCGTCACGATCCACCCCCGCCCTATCGGCGTGATGGCGATCATTGGGCCCTTCGCTTGCTCGGCGCTGGCCTGCTGGCCGGCGGCGTATTGTTGGCGATCACCCATACCCAGACCGGCGCAGCGCTGAACACGCTGAGTGCCTGGCCTGCCTTGCTGATGCTGGCGGCAGGCGTCTATCTGGTCGTTCGCCGATAGCCATCGGCGCGAGCCGCTGGCACACTAACCCTCCCCTGGAGCGGCCGGAGCCGATGATGAAAGACTGGCTGGACGAGATTAAGTGGGACAAGGACGGTCTGGTGCCCGCCATCGCGCAGGACCACAAGACCGGTCGCGTGCTGATGATGGCCTGGATGAACCGCGAAGCCTTGAGCCTGACTGCCAGCGAACAGCGCGCTATCTATTGGTCACGTTCGCGTGGCAAGTTGTGGCGTAAAGGCGAAGAATCGGGCCACGTGCAGAAGGTTCATGAACTGCGCCTGGACTGTGATGCCGACGTCATTATCCTGATGGTCGAGCAAATCGGCGGCATCGCTTGCCATACCGGCCGCGAGAGCTGCTTCTACCGCGTCTATGACGCCGCTGGCTGGAAGACTGTGGACCCGGTGCTCAAAGACCCGGACGCCATTTACCAAGCAGGACACTGAACATGACTGATACCTTGTCACGCCTTGCCGAGGTGCTTGAATCACGCAAAGGCGCGGCTGCCGACTCCTCTTACGTCGCCAGCCTTTATCACAAGGGACTGAACAAGATTCTGGAGAAGGTCGGCGAAGAGTCGGTCGAAACCATAATCGCTGCCAAGGACGCTGCCATCAGCGGTGACTGCAGTGATGTCATCTACGAAACCGCCGATTTGTGGTTCCACAGCATGGTGATGCTTGCCCAACTGGGCCAACACCCGCACGCCGTGCTCGATGAGCTGGACCGCCGTTTCGGCCTGTCCGGCCACGCCGAGAAAGCATCCCGCCCGGCGGAATAAACACCTGGGCTGCAGCCCGAAATTTCTTGTGAGGAACGCGTCATGGGCATTTTTGACTGGAAACACTGGATCGTCATTCTTGTGGTTGTCGTGCTGGTGTTCGGCACCAAGAAACTCAAGAACCTGGGCACTGACGTGGGTGAGTCGATCAAGGGCTTTCGCAAGGCCATGAATGACGACGACAAGCATCCGGAAGAGCCAACGGTTCAACCGCCGGTTCAGCCACAGCCGACTGCGCAGCCTGTGCCTCCGACTCAGCCGCTGCACCAGCCGCACACCATCGACGCTCAGGCACAACGAGTCGAAGACCCCCTCCGCAAAGACTAGGTCGTGACGCATGTTTGGTATCAGCTTTTCTGAACTGCTGCTGGTCGGCCTCGTTGCCCTGCTGGTGCTGGGCCCCGAGCGTCTGCCGGGCGCAGCACGGACGGCCGGGCTCTGGATCGGCCGCCTGAAACGCAGCTTCAATGCGATCAAACAGGAAGTTGAGCGCGAAATCGGCGCTGACGAGATTCGGCGTCAGTTGCACAACGAGCACATTCTTTCGCTGGAAGAAGAGGCTCGCAAGATCATGCAGCCTCAGCAACCGCCTGCTGCGCCTGTCGCCCCGGTGGCCCCGGTAACTGTTGCGCCGGCGCCGGCCGAACCTGCTGCCGAGACGCCGGCTTCACCGGCTCCGGCCTCCACGGCACCGGTTATCGGTGCGGCTGCTCCCGTACAGAGCGCCGACATTGGCCCGGCCGCCCCGGCCGAAAGCGCGTCGGTCACGCCGCCGCCCGTCCATGGAGAGCCTAAGGCCTCTGCGGACTCGCCTGCCGGGCCAGGATCTGCACCCGCGCCCGTGATCACCCCCGCAACAGCGGTGCAAAGCGCGCCTTCTGCCAACGATTCGTCACTGCCACCACGAGCCCCATGAGCGAAATTCCGGAAAACGACCAGCAAATGCCGCTGGTCTCGCACCTGACAGAACTGCGCTCGCGCCTGCTGCGCTGCGTGCTGGCGATCTTCGTGATCTTCGGCGCGCTGTTCTACTTCACCCAGAAGATCTACACCTTCGTTTCTGCTCCGCTGCGCAAGTTTCTGCCTGACGGCGCCACGATGATCGCGACCGATGTGGCCTCGCCGTTCATCACGCCGTTCAAGCTGACGATGATGGTGGCGCTGTTCCTGGCGATGCCGGTCATCCTGTATCAGATCTGGGGCTTCATTGCGCCAGGCCTGTACAAGCATGAAAAGCGCGTGGCAGTGCCGCTGCTGGTGTCTAGCATCATTCTTTTTTATGCCGGGATGGCGTTTGCCTACTTCCTGGTCTTCCCGCTGATCTTCCACTTCTTCGCCAGCGTTACCCCGGAAGGGGTGTCGATGATGACGGACATCGCCAGTTATCTGGACTTCGTCATGACGCTGTTCCTGGCCTTTGGCGTTGCGTTCGAGATCCCGGTGGCGGTTGTGCTGCTGGTGTGGATCGGCATCGTCGACGTCAAATACCTGAAGAAGATTCGCCCGTACGTGGTGATCGGCTGCTTCGTGGTCGGCATGATCCTCACCCCGCCGGACATCTTCTCGCAGACCCTCCTGGCCGTGCCGATGTGGCTGCTGTTTGAAATTGGTGTGTTGTGCAGTTCGATGATCACCAAGCGTGGCGATCATGAAGACGACGAAAAAGCCGAAGACGAACAGAGCCAACCGCCAGCGACCCAGCCGTGAACCTGCTGTTGCTTGAGGAAGCCGACTTCATCGCGGCGGACCGGGTTGTGCTGCGTGACCGGCGCCTCAAGCACATGCAGGAAGTGCATCGGAGCGAGGTAGGCGACAGCCTGCGGGTCGGCCGGGTTAACGGGCTTCTAGGCAGCGCACAGTTGCTGCGTCTGGAAGCTCGGGAAGCCGAGCTTTCGGTAAGCTTCGAGCACGCCCCGCCGGCAAAGCTCCCTCTGACGCTGATCCTCGCTTTGCCACGCCCGAAAATGCTGCGTCGGGTGTTTCAGACCGTGGCGACGATGGGGGTGCCCAAGGTCATCCTGGTCAACAGCTACCGCGTTGAAAAAAGCTTCTGGCAGACCCCCTTTCTGGAGCCTGCGGCGATTCGCGAGCAGTTGATTCTCGGGCTGGAGCAGGCCCGGGACAGCGTGCTGCCGGAGATTGTCATCGAAAAGCGCTTCAAGCCGTTCGTTGAAGACCGCCTTCCCGCTGTTGTTGAAGGCACGCTGGGATTGGTCGGCCATCCGGGTGATTTCCCGGCCTGCCCGCGCGCGGTCGAGCAGCCTGTCACCCTGGCCATCGGTCCTGAAGGCGGCTGGATTCCCTACGAAGTCGACCTTTTGCAGGCCTCGGGCCTGAATCCCGTCCAACTGGGCACGCGGATCCTGCGCGTCGAAACCGCCGTGACCGCGCTGCTCGCCCGACTGTTTTAATGCTGCGTTGGATCTGCCTCTAGCGAGGCGCCTGGTTTGCTGCCGCTTCGCGCCAGTTCGCGGGCAAGCGCGCTCCTACGCCCTTCGGGCAGAATCCAAGGCAAAGCGCCGACATACGGACGCGCGGGACTCGCAATGAGCATCCGCATCCGCATCAGCATCAGCATCAGCATCAGCATCAGCATCAGCATCAGCATCCGTACCCGCATTCGCACCCGCATCCGCATCCGCATCAGCGATACTCCACATGACGATCAATACCGAACCCATCTCTGCCGATCAATGCCTGACCCGCTTCTGCCGAAGGCGTAGGAGCGCGCTTGCCCGCGATCGGCTGCGCAGCAGTCGTGAAACCTGCCCACCCTCCCTCACACCCCGCTTCAGTTCCTCGCCCACCGGCCGATGCACAGGCGTCTATAAAAATTCGCAAGGAATCATCATGTCTGGCTGGTTTACCCAACGCCTTGGAAATATGAGCGTCCGTCTCAAACTCGGCATCGGTTTCGGCGTGGTGCTGTTGCTCACGCTGCTCATCACGGCGACGGGCTGGTCAAGCGTGAAGGCAGTGATCGAGCGCGGCGACAAGCTGGGGATGATCTCGCAGATCAGTGAGCGGACGATGGATCTGCGCACGGCACGCATGGTGTATGAAACCCAATACAGCGCTGAAGCCGCAACGGCTGTCATGACCGCGCTGGACAAGCTCGATGCCGACCTGAAAACCGGCCAGAGCATGGTCAAAAGCCCTGACGATCTTAAACTGATGGACGCTCAAGCTCAGGACGCCGGCGAATACCGCCGCGCCTTTGCCGACATGACCCAAGCCATCCAGACCCGCGAAGCCAGCCGAGCCAACCTGGGGACTACCGCCGATGCCGCTGTGGATGTCGTCAAAAAGATCGAAGAAGCATTGATCCAGCACGACAACATCCTGCAATTCAACAGCGCAGTGGATGTGAGCAAACAGATTCAGCAGGCACGCTTTCAGGTGCGCGGCTATACCTTCAGCGGCAAACCGGAATTCGAAAAGAACGCCACCGCCGCCATCGACGAAGCCATCGTCGGAGTCAACACGCTGGCGGGCGATGTTTCCTCCCAATACATACCGCAGCTGCAAAAGGCCAACCTGGCGCTCAAAGGCTACCGCGACGCTGTCGGTCAATACCGTGACGCACAACTGGTCAGCGTTCAGGCGCTGGCGAAGATGACCGAGCTGGGCCAGCAACTGCTCGACGTCAGCGGCAAATTGAACATTTCGCAAAACGCCAAGCGCGATGCAGACACCCGTCAGGCTCTATCAACCCTGGTCATCGTTACGATAGTGGCCCTGATCCTCGGTGTTATCGCCGCCTGGGTCATCACCCGGCAAATCACCGTGCCGCTGGGCGAGACGCTCGTTGCCGTCGAGCGCGTGGCGTCCGGTGATCTGACCCACAACTTAAGCGTTGACCGGCGCGACGAGCTTGGTCAGTTGCAGGGCAGCATCCAGCGCATGACGGTGGAGCTGCGCCAATTGATCGGCGGGATCGGCGAAGGTGTGACCCAGATCGCCAGCGCCGCCGAAGAGCTGTCGGCGGTTACCGAACAGACCAGTGCCGGGGTCAACAGCCAGAAGATCGAGACCGACCAGGTGGCGACCGCGATGCACGAAATGACCGCCACGGTGCAGGAAGTGGCGCGTAACGCCGAAGAAGCGTCCGAGGCTGCCGTAGCCGCCGACCTCCAGGCGCGCGAAGGCGACAAAGTGGTCAACGAGGCCATTGCGCAAATCGAGCGTCTGGCGACCGAAGTGGGTCACTCCACCGAGGCGATGGCTGAACTCAAGCGCGAGAGCGACAAGATCGGCAGCGTCCTTGATGTGATCAAGTCCGTCGCACAGCAAACCAACCTCCTCGCCCTGAACGCTGCTATCGAAGCCGCGCGGGCTGGCGAGGCCGGGCGCGGATTTGCCGTGGTCGCGGACGAAGTGCGCAGCCTGGCGCAGCGCACGCAAAAGTCCACGGAAGAGATCGAAGAGCTGATTTCCGGCCTGCAGAACGGCACCCGGCAAGTGGCGACGATCATGGACAACAGCCGCGAACTCACGGTCAGCAGTGTTGAGCTGACCCGCCGCGCCGGCACCTCCCTGGAAAGCATCACCCGCACCGTGTCTGCGATTCAATCCATGAACCAGCAGATCGCCGCAGCGGCCGAGGAGCAAAGCGCCACCGCCGAGGAGATCAATCGCAGCGTGCTCAACGTGCGCGACGTGTCGGAACAGACCTCGGCGGCCAGCGAGGAAACTGCCGCATCGAGCGTCGAGCTCGCGCGACTGGGCAGCCATCTGCAAGCACTGGTGGGCCGCTTCCGGGTCTGACTAATCGCCCGGAGCGGTTCGCACAATCTTGCTGACCGTATGCAATTCCCCTGTAGAAGCCGGCGTGCTGGAGGTATGCAATTCTCCTGTAGGGCCGGCCTGCTGACCGTATGCAATTCTCCTGTAGGAGCCGGCTTGCTGGCGAATGCGGTGCATCAGTAGCAGAGATGTTGACTGAACCACCACGTTCGCCAGCAAGCCGGCTCCTACGGTTTAGCGGACTGAAACTAGCCATACCACTACCGAAACAGCCTCCCCGGCGGGCGGAATGTGTGACACGCGTCACCCCTTCCCGCCCCTCGGAAATCTCCTACGACCTGATCAGGTCACGCCTCCGCTTTCCCTGCCGATGCGCGTTTATCGCTCATCCGCAGGAGACGCATCATGCTGCAAGGCATCAACCGGGCGCTGGCCAATACCAGCGTCAAACTCAAACTCTCGCTGGGCTTTGGCCTGGTTCTGCTTCTGACCCTGGCCATAACGCTGACCGGCTGGCATGGGCTCGACACCATGATCGAGCGCTCGGAGTCATTGACCTCCATCGCCCAACTCAACGCGATGACCAAAGACCTGCGCGCCGAGCGCATTGTCTTTCGGGTAGAAAACACCGCTGACAGCGCCTCTCGGGTCGTTGACCGCATCAACGAGATCGAGGCGCATCTGGCGGTACTGCGTGACGACGCCCCGCCTGCCGACATCCTCAAGCTGCTCAATGGGCAGAGCGACACTGTCAGGGCGCTCGAAGCCACCTTTGCCGATCTGGCCAAGCTGTTAAGTGCGCGAGCAGATGCACGTGCGCAACTGGCCGCTCTGTCTGAGGAGGCGATCAAGTCGATCGGTCAGGTGGAAAGCGAGGTCTTGAAAGCCGTCAGTCAGGAGCAGGACAGCAGCGAGCGTCTTGGGGAGTTCACCAACATCCAGCAATTGCGCGGCCAGGTGCAAAACGCCCGTTACGAAGTCCAGGCGTACGTGTTCAGCGGCAAAGAGTCCTACGAGATCGCCGCCATTACCGCCATCGACGAAGCGCTCAAGGAAGTCGAGCAGATCGCCAGCGATCAGGCCGATGGCAATGTCAGCGAATTGCTCGACGCCCGTAAGACGCTGCTCAAGTACCGAGAGCACATGGGTCAGTTCAAGGACCTGCAGGTCAAGGTTGAAGCGGCTCAGGAGTCCATGGAGGCGCTGAGCGAGAGCCTGCTCACCTCCACCGGCGAGATCACGGCACTGCAAGGTCAGCGCCGTGATGCCGAAGCCACTCAGTCGCGGCAGACACTCAGCGGTGTCGCAGGGCTGGCAATGCTCCTCGGCCTGCTCGCGGCGTGGCTGATCACCCAGCAGATCATCACGCCGCTACGGCTGACCTTGAGTGCCGCTGCGCGCATCGCCAAGGGTGATCTGAGTCAGGACCTGGAAGTCGGCCGTCGCGACGAGATGGGTATGCTCCAGCGCAGCATGCAGGACATGACCCTGAGCCTGCGCCAGCTCATCAGTGGCATCAGCGACGGCGTGACCCAGATCGCCAGCGCGGCCGAGCAATTGTCCGCCGTCACTGCTCAAACCAGCGTGGGCGTCACCAGCCAGAAAGACGAAACGGACTGCGTCGCCACGGCGATGAACCAGATGACCTCGACCGTGATGGAAGTGGCCCGCAATGCGGAAGAAGCCAGCGAGGCGGCGCGGCACGCTGATCAGCAGGCGCGGGACGGCGACAAGGTGGTCAACGACGCCATCGCGCAGATCGAGCGTCTGGCACTGGAGGTGAATAATTCGACTGAAGCCATGGGCAAGCTAAAGCTGGAGAGCGACAAGATCGGCGGGGTGCTCGACGTGATCAAGTCGGTGTCACAGCAGACCAATCTACTCGCACTGAACGCCGCTATCGAGGCCGCCCGGGCAGGCGAAGCGGGACGCGGATTTGCGGTGGTGGCCGATGAAGTTCGCGGCCTGGCGCAACGCACTCAGGAATCCACCGAGGAAATCGAAGTGCTCATCGCAGCGCTGCAAACCGGCACCCAGCAAGTGGTCATGACCCTTGATGCCAGCCGAGCCCTGACCTACAACAGCGTCGAGTTGAGTCGCCAGGCCGGCAGCGCGCTGGGACACATCACACGCACAGTGTCGACGATTCAGGCGATGAACCAGCAGATCGCTGCGGCGGGCGAGGAACAGAGCAGCGTGGCGGAGCAGATCAACCGCAGCGTGCTCAACGTTCGGGATGTGTCCGAGCAAACCGCAGCATCCAGCGAAGAAACCGCCGCTTCAAGCATCGAACTGGCGCGGTTGGGCGTGCAGTTGCAGGAGATGGTCGGGAAGTTTCGGGTGAGTTGATTGCGGAGATAGCACCTCCTCACGTGTAGGAGCGCGCCTGCCCGCGATTGCGGTGGGGCAGACGACTTGTGATTTGCTGACGGAATGCTTTCGCGGGCAAGCGCGCTCCTACAATTGATTTGCGCATGGCCATGAGCCCTGCGCAGACGTCCGCAGGCTGGACACAAAAACGCCGCCGAAGATCACTCTTCGGCGGCGTTTTGCTCAGCGCATGAATCAGGCGTGGACGGGGGTCGCGTCATTCACATGGGTCGCTGGCTGCAGAGGCAGCAGCGGCGCATGGGGATCGGCTTCCACCGACGCGCGCCAGGCATTGAGCCAGGCAGAATTCCCTTCGCTCCAGACCAGCTCGTGCAACCGAGCCAGCGCTACCGGATCGCTCAGCAATTGCAGGCGCTCATGGTTGTTCAGGAGCTCAGGACCGCCCTTGATCGCATGACGCACACGCTCGACACGCATCCACTCGATCGGCTCGGCATCACGATGGCGAGAGGTCGCCAGCGCGCAGGCCAAAGCGTTCTGCTGTGGATCAACCACGGCGCGAACAAAGCCGTCGTTCAGCGCGTGCCAGCGATTCTCGTGGGTGTACTTGTCAGTGGACACCAGCTCTTGAGGCGGCGTGTGCTCTTCCGGAATCAGGAACAGCTTGGTGTCACGCGCCTTCAAGCCCAGGTTTGTACGGCTGGAAATCACCGACACCGGGATCGACAGCATCAACGAACCTACGATCGGCACCAGCCACCACAGGAAGCTCGGGTTCAGCCAGGCCACCAGCAGCGCCCAGCAGAAACCCAGCAGCGTCTGCGGGCCGTGACGCTTGACCGCTTCGCTCCACGGCGTGGAGTCATCATCACGCTGCGGCGAGTTCCACGTCGCTGCCCAGCCCAGGAAAGCAGCCAGTACAAAGCGGGTGTGGAAGATCATGCGCACTGGCGCCAGCAGCATGGAGAACAGCATTTCCAGCAGCATCGACATAGTGACCTTGATACGACCACCAAAGCCGGTCGCGCCCTTGGCCCAGATCAGAATCACGCTGAGCAGCTTCGGCAGGAACAACAGCACGACCGTCGTGGAGAACAAGGCGACGGCTTTTTCCGGGTGCCACTGCGGCCACAACGGATACAGCTGACGCGGCTCCATGAAGTAGGTCGGCTCCATCAGCGTGTTCACCGCCAGCAGCGCGGTGGACAACACCAGGAAGAAGAACCACAGCGGCGCCGACAGATACGACATCACCCCGGTCAGGAACACCGCGCGGTGCACCGGGTGCATGCCTTTGACCAGGAACAGCCGGAAGTTCATCAGGTTACCGTGGCACCAGCGACGGTCACGCTTGAGTTCGTCCAGCAGGTTCGGGGGCAACTCTTCGTAACTGCCCGGCAGATCGTAAGCAATCCACACGCCCCAGCCGGCACGGCGCATGAGCGCGGCTTCGACGAAGTCGTGGGACAGAATCGCGCCCGCAAACGCACCCTTCCCGGGCAGCGGCGCGAGGGCGCAGTGCTCGATGAACGGCTTCATGCGAATAATCGCGTTGTGACCCCAATAGTGGGATTCACCCAACTGCCAGAAGTGCAGGCCGGCTGTGAACAGCGGGCCGTATACGCGAGTCGCGAATTGCTGCATGCGGGCATACAGCGTGTCCATGCCCGAGGCACGTGGCGCGGTCTGGATGATGCCGGCGTCCGGCGTCGCTTCCATCAAACGCACGAGGCTGGTCAGGCATTCGCCGCTCATGACCGAGTCAGCGTCAAGCACGACCATGTAGCGGTATTCACCGCCCCAGCGACGGCAGAAGTCATCGAGGTTACCGCTCTTGCGCTTAACGCGACGACGGCGACGACGGTAGAAGATCTTGCCGAAACCACCGGTTTCACGGCACACGTCCAGCCAGGCTTGTTGCTCGGCCACACAGATGTCGGTTTCGTTGGAGTCGCTGAGAATGAAGAAGTCGAAACGATCCAGATCGCCCGTGGCTTTCACCGATTCGAACGTAGCCCGCAGACCCGCGAATACGCGCGGCACGTCTTCGTTGCAGATCGGCATCACCAGCGCAGTGCGCGCACCGGCTTCGATCGGCTCGTGGCCCGCGCTGGCACCGGAAATACGGTACTTGTCGTGGCCAGTCAGCAGTTCGAGGAAGCCCATCAGCGCGGTCCAGAAACCTGCCGATACCCAGCAGAACAGAATCCCGAACAACAAGAGGATGCTGGTTTGCAGCGCATACGGCATGACCTGAACAGCGGTCTGCCAAAGGGTCTGGTGACTGATTTCGTCGAACGAAACCAGCGACCAGCCCTGGTACGGCAGGATGCCTTTCATGTAGAAGCCGGCGACGATGGTCTGGCCCAGCATGAGGATCAACAAAATGTAGCGACGGATCGAACCCACGGTGCGCCAGCGCGCCTTCGGCAGATCGCGAGGCAGATCGTCCTTGGGCGGCGGCGGATTGGTCTTCCCGGTCAGTCGACGCCAGCCGCGGTGAAGGATGTTGGTCCGCCACGGCTCCGGCACGACCTTGGTCCGACGGATCGGCGGCGTGGCTTTCAGGACAACGCGGCCGCTGGCGTCGACACTCAGCATCTCGGCTTCGTGCAGTTCATCAGCGGTCGTCAGGGTCAGGCGACGACCCACCGAAGCCTGGGAGGCCTCGGCAGGGTCAGCGACGGTTTGCGCCGAAAGGCGCTCGTGCAGCTCAGCGAACGAGGTGCAGCTGGCAAGTTCTGCCCGCTGCGCGTCGGTCATCGGCAAATGCGCCAGGTACTCGCTGAGAGACTCATTCAAAGGCTCTGGCACCGCGTGTGAATTACTCATCGGCTGGCAACTGGTAGCTCCAGGTTTCGGTCAGGACTTGTTGAATCATGGCCGGCCCCTGTTGGGTGGATGCAGCCTCTACCGCTGGCTGCGGGGTATCTTTCATGCCTTTGTTGGCCTTGGCAGCGTCGCCCAGGGCGGCTTCAGGCTTGTACGCCTCGTCCGACTTGGCTTCGGCAACCTTGGTGGCATCGGCTGACTTGGCAGCATCTTTGCTGTCCGCTTTAGGGCCTTTGGCGTTCGCTTCCTTCGCATCACCGGCCTTCAAAGCGTCGGTTTTGACGATTTCGGCTTTCTCGTCCTTCGGTGCAGCAACCACTGGCGCCGCAGCAACAGCCGCTTTGGCATCAGCCTTGGTGGCCGGCTTCTTGTCCGACTTGTCAGCAGTGATCACCGCTGGCTCCTTGCCTGGCTCGGCAGGGGTTTCGCGCAGCAGGTAAGCACGCATTTCAACCGACTTGCCCGGATCCTTGACCTTCAGGCGCAGCGTCAGGCGCCAGCCTTTGGTCACCGGGTTGTAGCGCAGGTTGTTCTCGACCAGATCGGTGTTGTCGTCGGTGATGACCTGACTGCGGATCGACGGATCTTCGCCCAGTTTCGCGAGGGTCGGGCCAACGAAGTCGACCAGGTAGGCAACGCTGCCGTCAGGCTGACGAATCAGGTTCGATTGCTTCACGTCACCGGTGGAGCGCAGGGTCTGCTTGACCCAGCCCAGATCAGGCGAGTGAATGGCATCCTCATCCATGGTCCAGTGCAGACGGTAGTTGAAGTCGATCGGCTGACCCGGCTCTGGCTGGGTTTCCGGCTTCCAGAACGCAACGATGTTGTCGTTGGTTTCGTCGGCAGTCGGGATTTCGACCAGATCAACAGTGCCCTTGCCCCAGTCGCCCTTCGGCTCGATCCAGGCGCTTGGACGCTTGTCGTAGCGGTCGTCCAGGTCTTCGTAATGGCTGAAATTGCGGCCACGTTGCAGCAGACCGAAACCGCGCGGGTTCTCGACCGAGAAGCTGCTGACCGAGAGGTGTTTAGGGTTGTTCAGCGGACGCCAGATCCACTCGCCATTGGCGGCCTGGATCGACAGACCGCTGGAGTCGTGCAGCTCGCGACGGTAGTTGAGGACTTTCGACGGCTGATTGGCACCGAACAGGAACATGCTGGTCAGCGGGGCTACGCCCAGTTTGCCGACCTTGTCACGCAGGTACATGCGCGACTGGACATCAACCAGTGAGTTGGTGCCCGGACGCAGAGTCAGCTTGTACGCACCAGTGGCACGAGGGGAGTCGAGCAGGGCGAAGATGACCAGATGGTTGTCATCCGGGTTCGGCTTCTCGATCCAGAATTCGGTGAAGCGAGGGAATTCCTCACCCGATGGCATGGCCGTGTCGATCGCCATCCCGCGCGCAGAAAGACCGTAAACCTGACCTTTGCCGATGACGCGGAAGTAGCTCGCGCCCAGCATGGTCATGATTTCGTCTTGCTTGTCGTCTTTGTTGATCGGGTAGGTGACGCGGAAACCGGCGTAGCCCAGGTTCTCGGTCGACTTGGGATCGAACTTCACGTCGCCGAAATCGAAGCGACTTGGGTCGTACTTGATCTCGTTGACGGAGTTGGCAGTGACTTCGTTGATTTTGACCGGGGTGTCGAAGTGCATGCCCTGGTGGTAGAACGAGACCTTGAACGGGGTCTTGTCATTGGCCCATTCAGCTTTGTCTTGCAGGAAGCGGATCTTTTGATAATCCGCGAACTTCATGTCGCGGAATTCGGCCGGAAGATTGCTCTTCGGCGCGGTGAATTTCTGTCCGGCCAGATCTTTGGCCTTTGTCGCCACGTCGTCGAGGTCGAACGCCCAGAGCTGACTGGCGCCGAACAGACAAAACAAAGCCGACCCTGCCAGCAGCGCGCTGCGCAAGCGGCCGCCCGGGTTCTTTGGTGCATTACATGGACTAACAATCACGAGCAACCCTCGCCGAAAACAGATGAAGAAACCAACGGCCAGCTATCAAATGCCGGGTTGGCGAGCATTGTTCCGACTCCAAAAGGGGCCAATGATTCCCCAAGCGGTGTCGGACCAGTCTGCGTTTTACCGATTTGACGGGCCTTGGCCCGTCTTTGTAGCGCGCGATTATCCAGTAGCTCGCGTTACAACGCATCAGGTGACGCAAACTATTTATTGCGTTTAAAGCGCGTAAATCCGGGGCCATCAAACAGGCCGGGCTGTTCAGGTCTCAAGCAAAAATGTCACGGGGCCATCATTGATCAGATGCACCTGCATATCTGCACCAAACTGGCCCGTTTCCACCGTGGCGTGAGAGGTTTTGGCCTTTGTCACCAGATAGCCAAACAGCTCGGCGCCGAGGGCCGGGGGTGCAGCTTTTGAAAAGCTCGGCCGCATCCCGCTTTTAGTATCCGCCGCCAGTGTGAACTGAGAGACCAGCAGTAACCCGCCGTTAACGTCGTTTAACGAAAGATTCATCTTCCCGTCGGCGTCACTGAACACCCGGTAGTTAAGCAGCTTGTGCACCATCTTGTCGGCGCTGACGGGCGTGTCTTGAGGCTCGATGCCAATCAGGACCATTAATCCTTGATCAATCGCGCCAATGGTCTGGCCGGCGACGTCGACGCGCGCCTGGGAAACGCGCTGAAGCAAGGCTTTCATTCAGGCCTCTTCCGGCGGCAAATCCAGCAAACGTCGCGCCACTTCTGACGCTGCGCGCACCAATGCGTCGGTGATTCCCGGTTCGGACGCCGAGTGCCCGGCGTCGCGGATGACCTGCAGCTCACTGTTCGGCCACGCCTGATGCAGCTCCCAGGCGTTGTCCAGCGTACAGATCATGTCGTAGCGGCCATGCACAATGATGCCCGGCAGATGGGCGATCTTCGGCATGTCGCGAATCAGCTGGTTTTCTTCGAGGAATGCGCCGTTGGTGAAGTAATGACACTCGATGCGCGCGATGGACAAGGCGCGATGGGGCTCGGTGAAACGATCGACCACCTGCGGGTTCGGACGCAACGTGGCAGTGCGCCCTTCCCAGGTCGACCACGCCTTGGCGGCGTGCATCTGGGCGATCTGGTCGGTGCCGGTGAGGCGCTTGTGGAATGCGGCGAGCACGTCGTGGCGTTCGTCCGGCGGAATCGGCGCCATGTAGTCCTGCCAGTAATCCGGGAAAAGGCGGCTCGCGCCTTCCTGATAGAACCACTTGATGTCCTGGGGCCGGCTTAGAAAGATGCCGCGCAAAATCAGTGCATGAACCCGATCAGGGTGCTTTTGCGCGTAAGCCAGGGAAAGCGTGGAACCCCACGAGCCACCGAACACCACCCATTTGTCGATGCCAAGGTGAGTGCGAATGCGTTCGAGGTCATCGACCAGATGCCAGGTGGTGTTGTTTTCCAGACTGGCGTGAGGAATTGACCGGCCGCAGCCGCGCTGATCGAAGGTGATGATGCGGTAGAGGTTCGGGTCGAAGTAGCGGCGGCTCTGTGCATCGCATCCCGAACCCGGCCCGCCGTGGATGAAGATGACCGGCAGGCCGTCCGGCGAGCCGCTTTCATCGACATACAGCACATGCGGCTCTTCCACTGCCAGATCGTGCCGGGCGTAAGGTTTGATCTGCGGGTACAAAGTCTGCATAGGTGCTCCAAAAGTCCAGTTCAGGGCTGCGGTCTATCTGCCGTGGGGCATCATAAACCCGAATCGGCGAATGAACATGCCTGCCTGATTCTGGCCAACTGTGATCCCCTGTTTCACGCGGCATATGCCCGCTGAAAGCAAGCATGAGCATAATCAACGCCAGAGTGGAACGATCAATGCAAGCCGTCTCCCGATCATGGGAAAGCGCCAGAGATTCGCCGCCGGTGTGCAATGACGGCGAACCGAGGTAGCTTGTTCGAGTCGAACCGAGGGTCGTGCAACCGCGTATTTTTCATCCGACCAGGAGGAAATAACCAATGACACGCCCTACAGTCAACCCACCCATTTAATCGTCAAAACAACTTGAGGTCGTACCCGATGTCTCCGGAACCCAACGTTCGTGACGCTGAAGTGGCAGCCTTCCGAGAAGCTGTGCTGAACAAACTCGAGTTTGCCGTCGGTAAAGACCCCGACCATGCCTTCGACCATGACTGGTTTATGGCAATCGCCCTGGCGACTCGCGACAAAATGGCCGAGCGCTGGATGAACCACACGCGCTACGTCTACAGGCAGGAAAAAAAGCGCGTCTATTACCTCTCCCTCGAGTTCCTGATCGGCCGTCTGATGTTCGACAGCCTGAGCAACCTGGGCATTCTCGAAACCGCGCGCGAAGCGTTGAAAGGCCTGAACGTCGACCTTGAGCAGATTCGCTCGCTGGAGCCTGACGCTGCGTTGGGCAACGGCGGCCTCGGCCGTCTGGCCGCGTGCTTCATGGAAAGCATGTCGACCCTCGGCATTGCCGGTCATGGCTACGGCATTCGTTACGAGCACGGCCTCTTCCGTCAGGCCATCGTCGATGGCTGGCAGCAGGAGCAGACCGAGAACTGGCTGGACTTCGGTAACCCGTGGGAATTCGAACGCCCTGAAGTGATTTACCAGATCGGTTTCGGCGGCAGCGTGCAGCCCCAGCTTGATGCAGCCGGCGCGCCTGTTCTCGATGCCTCAGGCGAAACCCGTCAGGTCTGGACCGCCGGCGAAACCGTCCGCGCGATTGCTTACGACACCCCGGTTGTGGGCTGGCGCGGCAAGGCGGTGAACACGCTGCGCTTGTGGCGTGCGCGCGCCGTGGAAGACCTGCACCTGGAACGCTTCAACGCCGGCGACCACGTCGGGGCGGTGGCGGAAGTGGTGCGGGCAGAAAGTATTTCCCGAGTGCTTTACCCGAACGACAGCACCGAAGCGGGCCAGGAACTGCGCCTGCGTCAGGAATTCTTCTTTGTCTCGGCGTCGCTGCAGGACTTGCTGCGCCGCCACAAGAACATGGGCTACAGCATCAGCAGCCTGCCGGAACACGTGGCCATCCAGATGAACGACACGCACCCGTCGATCGCCGTGGCGGAGCTGATGCGCGTTCTGATCGACCTGCATGACGTGGAATGGGACGAGGCCTGGCGCATCACCGTCGGAACCTTGGCGTATACCAACCACACGCTGTTGCCTGAAGCACTGGAAACCTGGTCGGTTGGCCTGATGGAGCGCATGTTGCCGCGCCACATGCAGATCATTTATATGATCAACGCCCAGCACATCGACAAGGTTCGCCAGGACTTCAAAGACGACCCTGGCCTGTTCGACCTGCTGCGCGCCGTCTCGCTGATCGAGGAAGACAACGGCCGTCGCGTGCGCATGGGTAACCTGGCGTTCCTCGGCTCGCACAGCGTGAACGGTGTGTCTGCGTTGCACACGCAGTTGATGCGCAAGACCGTTTTCGCCCATCTGCACAAGCTGCACCCGGACCGCATCAACAACAAAACCAACGGCATCACCTTCCGCCGCTGGTTGTTCCAGTCCAACCCGCAACTGACTTCGATGTTGGTCAACGAGTTGGGCGAACAAGTGCTCGACAACCACGAGACCGCGCTGCTGAAACTGGAGCCGCTGGCCGACGACGCACGTTTCCAGAAGGAATTCGCCGCTCAGCGCCTGCAAAGCAAGCAAGCGCTGGCCACGATCATTCAGGATCGCATGGGCATCGCGGTTAACCCTGAGGCGATGTTTGACGTGCAGGTCAAACGCATCCACGAGTACAAGCGTCAACTGTTGAACCTGTTCCACACGGTGGCGCTGTATCAGGCCATGCGTGCCGACCCGAGCACCGACTGGGTGCCGCGGGTGAAGATCTTCGGCGGCAAGGCGGCGGCCAGTTATCACTCGGCCAAGCTGATCATCAAGCTGACCAACGACATCGCACGCACGGTCAACAACGACCCTACGCTGCGCGGTCGTTTGAAAGTGGTGTTCATGCCCAACTACAACGTCAGCCTGGCGGAAAGCATCATTCCGGCGGCGGATTTGTCGGAGCAGATTTCCACGGCAGGTCTGGAAGCGTCCGGTACCAGCAACATGAAGTTCGGCCTCAACGGCGCACTGACCATCGGCACCCTCGACGGCGCCAACGTCGAAATGAGCGAGCAGGTCGGCCTGGAGCACATGTTCATCTTCGGCATGACCGCGCAGGAAGTCGAAGCGCGCAAGCATGCCGGCGAGTTCAACGCGCATCAGGACATCGCCGCGTCCGGGCGTTTGAATGACGTGCTGCAAGCGATCCGTGGCGGGGTGTTCTCGCCGGATGATCCGTATCGCTATGCCGGGCTGATCGATCAGTTGATCAACTACGACCGCTTCTTCGTCTGCGCTGACTTCGAGTCGTACTGGCACGCCCAGGCCAAGGTGGAAGCGCACTGGCACGATTCGAAACAATGGTGGCGCTCGGCGGTGCTCAACACCGCGCGCATGGGCTGGTTCTCTTCGGACCGGACCATTCGCGAGTACGCGACCGAAATCTGGAACGCGCTGGATTAAAAGCGTTGAGGTGATCGTTTCTCCCCGAAACGATCACCGCTGCTTTGCATAGGCAGCCCACTGAAATGACGGGTTCTATGCCCCCCCTGTAGGAGTCGGCTTGCTGGCGAACGCTTTGGGTCAGCTGCCTGAGAGGCAACTGGCGGGACGCGTTCGCCAGCAAGCCGGCTCCTACGGGGTTCTGTGCATAACCGTGAACTTCGAAACGCCGCAAAAACCAATGTAGGTGCGCGCTTGCCCGCGAAGGCGTTGGGTCAGCTGCCTGGGAGGTGGCTGGCGGCACGCGTTGGCCAGCAAGCCGGCTCCTACGGGTTCTGTGGAATAACCGCGAATTTCGAAACGCCGCAAAAACCAATGTAGGAGCGCTTGCCCGCGAAGGCGTTGTGTCAGCTGCCTGGAAGGTGACTGGCAGCACGCGTTCGCCAGCAAGCCGGCTCCTACGGGGTTCTGTGGATAACCGTGAATATCGAAATGCCGCAAAAACCAATGTAGGAGCGCGCTTGCCCGCGAAGGCGTTGGATCAGCTGCCTGGAAGGCAACTGGCAGGGCGCGTTCGCCAGCAAGCCGGCTCCTACGGGTTCTGTGGATAACCGTGAACTTCGAAACGCCGGAAAAACTAATGTAGGAGCGCGCTTGCCCGCGAAGGCGTTGGATCAGCTGCCTGGAAGGTGACTGGCAGGACGCGTTCGCCAGCAAGCCGGCTCCTACGGGGTTCTGTGCATAACCGTGAACTTCGAAACGCCGCAAAAACCAATGTAGGAGCGCGCTTGCCCGCGAAGGCGTTGGGTCAGCTGCATGCGAGGTGGCTGGCGGCACGCGTTCGCCAGCAAGCCGGCTCCTACGGGTTCTGTGCATAACCGTGAACTTCGAAACGCCGCAAAAACCAATGTAGGTGCGCGCTTGCCCGCGAAGGCGTTGGATCAGCTGCCTGGAAGGTGAATGGCAGGACGCCTTCGCCAGCAAGCCGGCTCCTACGGGTTCTGTGGATAACCGCGAATTTCGAAACGCCACCAAAACCAATGTAGGTGCGCGCTTGCCCGCGAAGGCGTTGGATTAGCTGCCTGGAAGGTGACTGGCAGGACGCGTTCGCCAGCAAGCCGGCTCCTACGGGGGTCTGTGGATAACCGTGAATTTCGAAACGCCACAAAAACCAATGTAGGAGCGCGCTTGCCCGCGAAGGCGTTGGGTCAGCTGCCTGCGAGGTGGCTGGCGGCACGCGTTCGCCAGCAAGCCCGCTCCTACGGGGTTCTGTGCATAACCGTGAACTTCGAAACGCCGCAAAAACCAAGGTAGGAGCGCGCTTGCCCGCGAAGGCGTTGGGTCAGCTGCCTGAGAGACAACTGGCAGGACGCGTTCGCCAGCAAGCCGGCTCCTACGGGGCTCTGTGGATAATCGTGAATTTCGAAACGCCGCAAAAACCAATGTAGGAGCGCGCTTGCCCGCGAAGGCGTTGGGTCAGCTGCCTGGGAGGTGGCTGGCGGCACGCGTTCGCCAGCAAGCCGGCTCCTACGGGTTCTGTGGATAACCGCGAATTTCGAAACGCCGCAAAAACCAATGTAGGAGCGCGCTTGCCCGCGAAGGCGTTGGGTCAGCTGCCTGCGAGGTGGCTGGCGGCACGCGTTCGCCAGCAAGCCGGCTCCTACAGACCAGGTTCGACCGTGGAATCAGTTTCCAACCGCCGGACCTTTCTGCTGCCAGACGCATGAGCGAACCGGGTCTCCTGCCCGACACAAAATGTTTCCCCTTTCCTGACGCCCGATATACTTTTCGGCATCGCCGGTAATCGGCCGAAAAGGGATGTCGTCGCGTGCAATGGATTCTTCTGCTGGCCGGTCTGGTGGTCGGGGCGCTTCTTGATGAGTCGCTGTTGGGCGGCGCTGTCGGCGCGGTCATTGGCCTGGCTGCGGGTTTGAGCTTCCGGCTTGGTGCATTGACGCGGGAAACCGCCGCGCAGAAAGCCGAACTTGCCAAGACCCGGCTGGACCTTAACGCCGTACAACAACGCCTCAGCCAGCTGGATTCCGCCGCCGCGCGATTGCCGGATGCGCCCGTGTCGGCGCCGCTGAATGTTCAGCCCATCGCAAACGACGGCCCGGAACTGCTGTGGGACCTTCCGGACCTTGAGTCGGCCGCCTCGGATGTCGGCGATTCAGAATGGAGTCGCCCTGCACCGGCGCCATCACCCACAGCCCCGAGCTACCCGCCCGCTGCGGCATCCGCCTCTCAGCCCGCTTCAACCCAGCCCGTTCCTGCCCAGCACAGCCTGTTCGACAGCGCCTTGCTGCGCGCGAAAAACTGGCTGCTCGGGGGCAACACCGTGCTGCGGGTCGGCGTGGTGCTGCTGTTTCTCGGTCTGGCGTTTCTGCTGCGCTACGCCACCGAAGGCATGGTGGTCCCGATCGAAGCCCGGTATGCCGGCGTCGCAGTGGCAGCGCTGGCATTGCTGGGCTTGGGTTGGTGGCTACGTCAACGCAATGAGTCCTTTGCACTCATGCTGCAGGGGACGGGCGTCGCGGTGCTGTACCTGACCGTATTCGCCGCCATGAAAGTCCATACCCTGCTGGCGCCGGGGATGGCGTTCAGCCTGCTGGTTGCGGTCACCGTCTTTTCGGCCATTCTCGCCGTCACGCAGAACTCTCTGGCCCTCGCCTGCGTCGCCGCGCTGGGTGGATTTGCCGCGCCACTGCTGACGTCCTCCGGCGAGGGGAGTCATGTCGCACTGTTCAGTTATTTCGCCCTACTCAACGCCGGCATTTTCGCCATCGCGTGGTTCAAGGCCTGGCGCCCGCTGAACCTGATCGGTTTCATCGGCACATTCGGCATCGGCTTCGCCTGGGGCATGGATGCGTACACGCCCGAGCTGTTTTGGAGTACCGAACCCTTCCTGATTCTCTTCTTCCTGATGTATCTGGCCATCGGTCTGCTGTTCGCCCGGCGCAAGCTGCAAGAACACTCGGCCGGGCCCGACGACGACAGCCGGGAAGCCACTCTGCGCTGGTCCGCGCGCCAGACCCACTACGTCGATGGCAGCCTGCTGTTCGGCACGCCCATCGTCGGTTTCGGCCTGCAATACGCGCTCGTCAAACATCTGGAATTCGGCGCTGCGTTGAGCGCACTGGCGCTGGGCTTGCTGTACATGGGCATCGCTCGGTTCCTGGCCGGGCGCGCACCGGGTCGGGCGTTGCTGCTGGTCGAAACGTGCCTGTCCCTGGGCGTGGTATTCGGCACCCTGGCGATTCCCCTCGGCCTCAGCGCGCAATGGACGACGGTCGCCTGGGCCGTCGAAGGGGCTGCAGTGTTCTGGCTCGGCATGCGCCAGAACCGATTGCTGGCGCGGGCTTTCGGCTTGATGCTGCAACTGGGCGCAGGGACCGCGTTTCTCGGCGCGGTCGGTCGCTGGTATGTGCCGAACTTCAACCACGGCGACTTCTGGACACCGCTGATCATCGCCCTGGCCGGCCTGGTCAGTGCATTCACGGTCGAGCGCATCGGTACCCTGCGTTTGTCGTTGAGCAATCGTTTCTTGCAGCCGTTGCTGTTGATCTGGAGCGCGCTGTGGTGGGCGGCAGCAGTGTGCGTCAGTAACCATTACGTGCCGGAAGAAGCCGAGTTTTCGACGCTGTTGCTATTGGGGGCGGTCAGTGTCGCGCTGTGGACAATGGCGGCCCTGCGCCTGAACTGGGCCGGAATCGCACAGCTGACCACGCTGCTGACGCCGATGAGCGCTGTGTTGCTCGCGCTGATGAGCTTCAAATCCTACTACAACCCTGCCGCCGATTGGGGCTGGCTAGGCTGGCTCGCGGTGTTTGCAGTTCATCTGTGGTCACTGAAGCAGCTCGATAAACTGCTGCTCCCGCGCTTGCGCAGTGGGGCCCATGTGATCGGCTGCTGGCTGATCATCGGCGTGCTCTCGTTGCAGCTTCGTTACGGATTGCTGGTGTTGTCGGAATCGTATAACGCCTGGCGCTGGCTGGGCTGGGCGTTGCTGCCGAGCCTGTATCTGCTGGCGATGACGGCTTCCCGCACGTGGCCCTGGCCCGTCAGCGCCTATCCGCGTGAGTACCGTGTCTGGGCTGCCGCGCCGCTGGCTGCATTGATGCTCGCCTGGTTCTGGCTGGCGAACGGGTTCAGCGAAGGCGCTGCCGATCCCCTGCCCTATCTGCCATTGCTGAACCCGCTGGAGCTGGGCTTGCTGATCACCCTGACCGGCATCTACAGCTGGACTCGCCAGCAACTGCCGCAATTGGGCGTCGGCGAGGAGCGTGCTCAGAAAGCGGCGCTGGTCATGGCCGGCGCATCGCTGTTCGCGCTGATCACCGCCATGGTTCTGCGCACAGCGCATCACTGGGCCGGCGTGGCCTGGTACCCCGACGCGCTGTTTGAATCCATGCGTGTGCAGGCCGGGCTTTCCATCGTCTGGACGCTGACCGCGCTGGCGCTGATGATCGGCGGTCATCTGCGTGCGCGTCGGGACCTGTGGATTGCCGGCGCCGCATTGATCGGGGTCGTCGTGGCCAAACTGTTCTTCGTCGAGCTGAGCAATCGTGGCGGTCTGGAGCGAATCATTTCCTTTATCGGCGTTGGCGTTCTGTTGCTGGTGGTGGGATATTTCGCCCCCCTGCCGCCCCGGCATCCGGCCCGAAGCGGGGGAATGACCGAGGCGGATATTGCGGACCGGGCATCGAAATGAAGTGCGTAAGGAGTGTTCAGTTGAGTCGTCAGTTCGTCATCAAGGCCGCCCTGCTTGCCCCGTTGCTGGGCTGGCTGCTTTGCGCGACCCCGCTCAGTCAGGCGGAGGATCTGCCGGATGATTTCACCACCCATGCGCCCCTGACCGTCAGCGGTGAGGGGCCTTGGTATCGGCTGGAGTTGCCCCTCGGCGTGCAGTTGAACGCTCGCCAGAGCAATCTCAACGACGTGCGCGTTTTCAACGCAGACGGCCAGGCCCAACCCTACGCTATCACCCAAAGCCCGCCCCAGCGGGCAGCCGACGCAAGCCCGGTCTCCGTGAAGTGGTTCCCGCTATACAACAGCGACGCCGCGAAAGACGCCGAGCCGAAAATCCGCGTCGAGCGCACGCCAAACGGCACGCTGGTGGAGGTTCAGCCCCAGGGCGAAATTGAAGCGGGCGAAGAGATTCTGCGCGGCTGGCTGCTCGACACCAGCGCGATCAACGCGCCGCTGGATCAACTGATTCTGGACTGGAGCAGCGAGCGCGACGGCTTTCAGCGGTTCAGCATCGAGGCCAGCGACGACCTCCAGCACTGGCAGCGCTGGGGTGACGGTCAGATAGCGAGGCTGTCATTCGCGGAAGAACTGGTTGAGCAGCGCGTCGTGAATCTGCCGGGGCGCAGCGCCCGCTATCTGCGTCTGCTGTGGCAATCGCCCCTGTCCGCGCCGACGCTGAGCGGCGTGCAACTGATCGGCACGCAGCCCGGCGTGCTGCCGTTGAGCTGGTCGCCTGCCATCAATGGTCGCGTCGAAAAGCCCGGCGTGTATGTGTGGCAATTGCCAGTGGCCCTGCCGCTGGAACGCATGCGGATCGACATCACACAACCCAACAGCCTCGCGCCCGCCACGCTGTATGGGCGCCGTGACAGTAACGCGCCATGGCACCTGATCGACAACGGGCTGCTTTATCGGCTCAGCCAGAACGGTCAGGACGTTGTGCAGGACGAAATGGAGCTGCCCGGCAATGTCGTACAGCAGCTGAAACTTGAGGTCGATGACCGTGGCGGCGGCTTGGGCAACGACGCGCCGACGCTGAGTTTTGCCGTGCGCGCCACGCAACTGGTGTTCCTCGGTCGCGGTGCGCCGCCTTACAGTCTGGCCGTTGGCAACGCCATGGTGAAAAGCGCTGCGTTGCCATTGGCGACGCTGATTCCCGGTGTCAGCCCCGAGAAACTGGCGGCGCTGGGCAGCGCGTCCATGGCCTCCACACCGGTTGCGCCGGTTGCTGCGGCCGCGCCCGTGGAAGCCAGTGGCCCCGACATCAAGCGCCTTGGTTTGTGGGCCGTGCTGATACTCGGCGTGATGTTTCTGGCATGGATGGCGCTCGGCACACTGCGCGGGTCTCGTCCCAAATAACGCGCCAAATTATAAGTGTCGGGGTGATGACGCTGAATCGATCCGGCATCGAAAAAATTGCAGACGATGCCCGCCAATTCATCACCCTGATCGCGTTACGCTTAACGTACAACCGATGCGACTGGGTACGGCGGTCCCTTGTGGGACCGGCTTCAGCCGGGAGGCGTCGGTCGTCACGCTGCAAGATTTGCGGTGTTCACACTGGCCTCTTCCCGGCTAAAGCCGGTCCCACCAGGATGTAGCCCGTGAACCGAATCACTACCTAACCGGTCTGACAGGCAGTATTAAATCTCCGCTCACGCTAGACTGTGCGCGTTTTTATCCCCCATTTCGGAGCTCTCCATGTCCCGCGTTACCTTGAGTCGTTATCTGATCGAGCAGACCCGCACCAACAACACCCCTGCCGATCTGCGCTTTCTGATTGAAGTCGTGGCGCGTGCGTGCAAGGAGATCAGCCACGCGGTATCCAAAGGTGCTCTGGGCGGCGTGCTCGGCAGCATGGGCACCGAAAACGTGCAGGGTGAAGTGCAGAAGAAACTGGACGTGATGTCCAACGAGATCCTGCTCGAAGCCAACGAATGGGGCGGTCACCTGGCCGGCATGGCGTCCGAAGAAATGGACAACGCCTATCAGATCCCCGGTAAATACCCCAAAGGCGCCTACCTGCTGGTATTCGACCCACTGGACGGTTCGTCCAACATCGACATCAACGCGCCGGTCGGCACGATCTTCTCGGTGCTGCGTTGCCCGAACGAGTACCTGAGCCAGAACGAAGCGCTGAACGAGAAGGCATTTCTGCAGCCAGGCACCCAGCAAGTGGCCGCCGGTTACGCCATTTACGGCCCGCAGACCATGCTGGTGCTGACCCTGGGTGACGGCGTCAAAGGCTTCACGCTGGACCGCGAAATGGGCAGCTTCGTCCTCAGCCACGAAGACATCCGGATTCCGGAGTCCACTCAGGAATTCGCGGTCAACATGTCCAACCAGCGTCACTGGGAAGCCCCGGTCAAGCGCTACGTCGAAGAGCTGCTGGCCGGCGAAGACGGCCCGCTGAAGAAGAACTACAACATGCGCTGGGTCGCGGCAATGGTGGGCGACGTCCACCGCATCCTGACCCGTGGCGGTCTGTTCATGTACCCGCGCGACTCCCGCGAGCCTTCCAAGCCGGGCAAGCTGCGTCTGATGTACGAAGCCAACCCGATGTCGTTCCTGGTGGAACAAGCCGGCGGCGCGTCGACCGACGGCCATCAGCGCATCCTCGACATCCAGCCAGAAGGTCTGCACCAGCGTGTTGCTGTCTTCCTGGGTTCGAAGGAAGAAGTGGAACGCGCCACGGCTTATCACAAGGAATAACGTTCTGAATGGCCGCTTTTAGCGGCCATTTTTTTCAATGTCAGCGCTGACTGACGCATTGAGCAGCAGCGCGTGTCTGTAGGAGCCGGCTTGCTGGCGAATGCAATGGGCCGGTCGCCGCCTGGTTGCCTGTCCCGACGGGTTCGCCAGCAAGCCGGCTCCTACAGAAATGTATCGAATGCTGAATTCGCCGTTATCATCATTTGCTGGCATTAGGCGCTGCGACGCCGCCCCTCCTTCGATTCAGGAGCTTCATCTCATGTCTTTGCGCACTCTCGCGGTGTTGTCGTTGTGCGTTTTGCTGGCGGCCTGCAGCAAGGTCACTCAGGAAAATTACTCGAAAATTTCGGCCGGCATGTCCAAGGCGCAGGTCGAGCAATTGCTCGGCAGCCCGACCGAATGCTCCGGCGCGTTGGGGATGTCGAGCTGTACGTGGGGCGATGCGAAAACGTTCATCAGCGTCCAATATGCCGCCGACAAGGTCGTGCTGTTTACCGGGCAGGGCCTTGAATGAGTATTCGTCAGGCCATGAAAATCGGCGCTGTGGCGCTGGTAGCCATGTGGATCAGTGCCTGTGCGGTTAAGCCTGAAGCTGACGCCATGGCGCCGAAGACGGTTGATCACGTCGATCTGAAGCGTTATCAGGGCACATGGTACGAAGTAGCGCGGCTGCCGATGTTCTTCCAGCGCAACTGCGCGCAGTCCGAAGCGCACTACACGCTGAAGGATGATGGCAACATCGCTGTCACCAACCGCTGCCGCACGATCGAGGGCAAGTGGGAGGAAGCAACCGGAACGGCTTCACCGCAGATTCAGGGCAAGACCGACAAGCTGTGGGTCGTGTTCGACAACTGGTTCTCGAACCTCTTCCCGGGTGTGGCGAAGGGTGATTACTGGGTGCTGTACGTGAGCCCCGACTACAAGGTGGCACTGGTTGGCAGCCCGAACCGCAAGTTCCTGTGGCTGCTGTCGCGCACGCCTCATGTGCCGGATGCAGTGCGCAACGATTTGCTGATGAAAGCCCAGCAACAGGGTTACGACACCACCAAGCTGATCTGGCGGGTAGCGAACTCGAAAGTAGGCAAGGCGGATTAACCATTTGCGAGCAGGGCGGAGCGCCACCCTGCTCGCGAAGCTGTCGGGCCATTCACCGCCGATGCATCAGCCCAGCAACTCCCGCAATACCTGAGCGAACGCACGGCTGCTCTGTTCTTCATCGGCATGGTGCCCGTCGCGGATCACCCAGCGACCATTGACCATCACATCCTTGATCTGACGATCACTGCCAGCAAACAACCAACGATTGAGAATGGCATCGCCGGATGCGGTCGCCAGATACGGGTCGTTGCCATCGAGCACCAGCCAGTCCGCACGTTTGCCCACTTCCAAAGCGCCTACCGGTTGCCCCATCGCTTGGGCACCGCCCACCACGGCCGCGTCGTACAGCGTGCGCCCAACCATGGGCTGATCAGGCCGGTACAGCCGATTACGGCGCTGATCGCGCAGACGCTGGCCGTATTCCAGCCAGCGCAACTCTTCGACCACGCTCAGCGACACATGGCTGTCGGAACCAATGCCCCAACGCCCGCCCTGGGCGATGTAATCCACTGCCGGGAAAATCCCGTCGCCCAGGTTCGCTTCGGTGGTCAGACAGAGCCCCGCGATCGCACGACTTTTCGCCATCAATGCCACTTCGTCCGCCTCCGCATGGGTCGCATGAACCAGGCACCAGCGCGCATCCACGTCGACGTTTTCGTACAGCCACTGCAATGGCCGGCGACCGCTCCAGCTCAGGCAATCGTCGACTTCCTTTTGCTGCTCGGCGATATGAATGTGGATCGGGCAATGGGGATCGCTGGCGGCCGTCACCTCGCTGATCTGCTGCGGGGTCACGGCGCGCAGCGAGTGGAAGCACAGCCCCAGCGCCTGGGCGGGTTGCGCGGCGATGACTGATTTCAGGCGAGACTGCAAATCCAGATAACTGTCGGTGCTGTTAATGAACCGGCGCTGCCCCTCGTTCGGCGTCAAGCCGCCAAAACCGGAGTGGCTGTAGAGCACAGGCAACAGTGTCATGCCGATGCCGACTGAACTCGCCGCCTGACTGGCCTGCAGTGCCAGCTCGGCAGGGTCGGCATAGGGCTTGCCGGTGGTGTCCTGATGGACGTAATGAAATTCCGCAACCGAGGTGAAGCCGCCCTTGAGCATTTCGATGTACAGCTGCCGCGCGATAACGCCGAGCTGCTGCGGACTGATCTGCCCGACGAGGCGATACATCAGGTCGCGCCAGGTCCAGAAACTGTCGTTGGGATTGCCGGCCACTTCCGCCAGGCCCGCCATGGCGCGCTGAAAAGCGTGGGAGTGCAGATTGGGCATGCCCGGCACGACCGGTCCGTTGAGCAACTCGGCATCACCGCGTTCGGCGTCGGCCTGAACCTGGCTCAGCAGGCCATCAACGCTGACCTCGAAACGTACGTTGCTGGCCCATCCGGTGGGCAATAACGCGCGTTCGGCAAAGAAAACGGACATGACTCGGCACCGCTTGCTTGAAATTGTCTATACATATACAGACGTTTATACGGCCGGTAAACTGCGCCGCGCTTGTCGGCACACGTGTTAATGGTTAGCGTGGAGGCTGTAACCTCTTTCGCCTGAATAACGCCATAACAAGGATTTCTCTGTGCCGACTCCACCTGCCAATTTGCCGCTGGCTTCCCAGATGGGTGACAGTCCGGCGCCGCTGTACGCCAGGGTGAAGCACATGATCACCCAACAGATTCAAAACGGCACCTGGCCGCCACACCACCGCGTGCCGTCCGAGAGCGAACTGGTGACGCAACTGGGCTTCAGCCGCATGACCATTAACCGTGCCTTGCGCGAGATGACCGCCGAAGGGATGTTGGTGCGCATGCAAGGCGTCGGTACATTCGTCGCCGAGCCCAAGACTCAATCCGCGCTGTTCGAAGTGCATAACATCGCCGATGAAATCGCCGCCCGCGGACACGCCCACACCTGCCAGGTGATCATTCTCACCGAAGAAGCCGCCGGTTCCGAACGCGCGCTGGCGCTGGACATGCGTGAAGGCCAGCGGGTCTTTCACTCGCTGATCGTGCATTTCGAAAACGATATTCCCGTGCAAATCGAAGACCGTTTCGTCAACGCCCTCGTCGCGCCGGACTACCTGCAGCAGGATTTCACCCAACAAACGCCCTACGCCTACCTTTCCCAGGTCGCGCCGCTGACCGAAGGCGAACACGTGGTTGAGGCGATTCTTGCCGAGCCCGACGAGTGCAAGTTGCTGCAGATCGAGAAGGGCGAGCCGTGCCTGCTGGTGCGTCGGCGAACCTGGTCCGGCCGCCAACCGGTGACTGCCGCACGCCTGATCCACCCTGGTTCACGCCACCGCCTTGAAGGACGCTTCAGCAAATGACTCAACTGACTGTTCTGCGCGCCGCTGACTACCCGCGCATGCCCTGGAAAAACGGTGGCGGCAGCACTGAGGAAATCACCCGCGATGCCGGCGAGGGCCTGGAAGGCTTCGGCTGGCGGTTGTCGATTGCCGACATCGGCGAGTCGGGCGGCTTTTCGGTGTTCCCCGGTTATCAGCGCATCATCACGGTGCTGCAAGGCGCAGGCATGACGCTGAATATCGATGGCAAGGACAGCGAGGCACTGCTGCCGTCCGATCCGTTCGCGTTCAGCGGCGACAGCGTTGTGGCATGCACGCTGCTCGACGGCCCGATCCGCGACTTCAACCTGATCTACTCGCCAGCCCGTTACCGTGCGCGGCTGCAATGGATCGACGTGATGCAGCCTCAGCGGTTTTTCAGTTCGGCTGACGTGTTCGTCGTGTTCAGTGCAGCCGAGGAGATGGCCGCCAACATCGGCGAGCACCCGCCGCAATTACTCGAAAAACATGACTGCTTACAATTGGACAATTCACCGGGGACGCTGCTGGAGACGGTGCTCTACGCCCCTCGCGCCAGCCGCGTGTGCGTGATCGAACTGTCCCGCGTCTGAGTCCCGCCGCCCCTGTGTTAGATTGCGTCTTTTTTTCGCCAGCACAGGGACGAACATGACGACGCTCAACAACAAAGAAAGCCCACGAGCCCTCGCCATCCTTGCCAGTTTTCTCGCATCGGAATCAGCAGGCGGCCTCGTGCTGATGGGCGCCGCCCTCGCAGCAATTATCGTCGCCAACTCCCCCCTCGCTCCTTCTTATTTCGCCGCGCTGCACAGCGTCTGGGGCGGGCTGTCGATCGAGTTGTGGATCAACGACGGCCTGATGGCGATCTTCTTTCTGATGGTCGGCCTGGAAATCAAACGCGAAGTCCTGGCCGGCGGCCTTGCCACTTGGGGCCAGCGCGCACTTCCCGGCTTCGCGGCAGCGGGCGGCATGCTGGTGCCGGCGCTGATCTACATCGGCATCAACATGGGCAACGCCGAAACATTGAGCGGCTGGGCGATTCCTGCGGCCACCGACATTGCCTTCGCGCTCGGCGTGCTCTCGTTGCTGGGCAAGCGAGTGCCGACGTCGTTGAAGGTGTTTCTGGCCGCGCTGGCGATTCTCGATGACCTGGGCGCCGTCACCATCATCGCGCTGTTCTACAGCAGCGGCCTGAACATGCCGATGCTCGGCGCCTCGTTCGCGACGCTGGCCGTGCTGGTGATCATGAACCGCATGGGCGTGCAACGACTGCTGCCGTACCTGCTGCTCGGCCTGCTGTTATGGTTCTTCGTGCTGCAATCAGGCGTCCACGCAACGTTGGCCGGTGTGGCGCTGGCGCTGTGCATTCCGCTGGGCACGCGCAAGGAGGAAGCCCGCTCGCCGCTGCTGTTTCTTGAAGAGAAAATGCACTACTGGGTAGCGTTTGCGGTGGTGCCGATTTTCGGCTTCGCCAACGCGGGCGTGTCCCTGTCGGGGATTACCCTCGGCAATCTGGTCGATCCGGTGCCGCTTGGTGTGGCGCTGGGGTTGTTTGTCGGCAAGCAGATTGGTGTGTTTCTCGCGGCGGTGCTGGCAATCCGGTCCGGCCTGGCGACACTGCCGGAAGGCAGCAACTGGCCCCAGCTGTATGGCGTGGCCCTGCTCTGCGGGATCGGGTTCACCATGAGCCTGTTCATCGGCAACCTGGCCTTCCCGGGCGCCGCGCATCTGATCGATGAAGTGAAAGTGGGCGTGTTGCTCGGCTCAATCGCGTCAGCCCTTGCCGGGGTGTGGCTGTTGCGCAGCAAGCTGGCTCGGCACTGATCTCAATCGCCGATTTCAATGCAGGAGCGACCGGGGTGGCGATCCACCTTGCCCGCGAATGCGTCAGGCCTGCCAACTTCACCGTTACCTGAAACACCCTAATCGCGGGCAAGCGCGCTCCTACACCGGTTGCAGTGGATGATGGTCGAAATCACACGCAGCCTGTAGGAGCCGGCTTGCTGGCGAATGCGACGTCTCAGTCGACATCTTTATTCCAGATCTACTGCGTTCGCCAGCAAGCCGGCTCCTACGGAGAATCCTGGTCGCTCACCACCCCTTTGTTACCCCCAACCACGCACTGTGCTGGGGCGTTCGCACCGAAAAGTAACAATTTCCTTCCTGCAACCGCTCTCGAGCCTTTCCCCGCCCCCGTCCTGTTGATCGTTGAAAAGCCTGCGCCAGAGCCTCCAAACGCGTTTTATCCGCATTCAAAGCTAACATTGGCCCCTTGGTTGCATATGCTTGTATGTACAAGTAAGCATGAGTCGTTAAAAGGCGCGCTCGCCAGTTCGGATGACAACGGCGGCACTCATGCAGAACCTTATTCCCACGTTCGTCACGGACCCCCGCGTCCAGGCCGGATTGATCATCGAGGATTGTTAAGTGACTACTGACCACAACACCCCTGCTCAGCAATGGACCAAACGCCGCGATGTGGAAATCCGCGCAGCCCGTGGCACGCAACTGACCGCCAAGAGCTGGATGACCGAGGCGCCGTTGCGGATGTTGATGAACAACCTCGACCCGGAAGTCGCCGAGAACCCGAACGAGCTGGTGGTCTATGGCGGTATCGGTCGTGCGGCGCGTAACTGGGAGTGCTACGACAAGATCGTCGAGAGCCTGACCAACCTGAACGATGACGAAACCCTGCTGGTGCAGTCCGGCAAACCGGTCGGCGTGTTCAAGACCCACAGCAATGCGCCCCGCGTGCTGATCGCCAACTCCAACCTAGTCCCTCACTGGGCGAGCTGGGAACACTTCAACGAACTGGACGCCAAAGGTCTGGCAATGTACGGCCAGATGACCGCCGGCAGCTGGATCTACATCGGCAGCCAGGGCATCGTTCAAGGCACCTACGAAACCTTCGTCGAAGCCGGTCGCCAGCATTACGACGGCAACCTGAAAGGCCGTTGGGTGCTGACCGCAGGCCTCGGCGGCATGGGCGGCGCGCAGCCACTGGCTGCCGGCATGGCGGGCGCCTGCTCGCTGAACATCGAATGCCAGCAGAGCCGCATCGATTTCCGCCTGAAGACCCGTTACGTCGACGAGCAAGCCACTGACCTGGACGACGCCCTCGCCCGCATCGCCAAATACACCGCTGAAGGCAAGGCGATCTCCATCGCGCTGTGCGGCAACGCCGCCGAGATCCTTCCGGAAATGGTCCGCCGTGGCGTGCGCCCGGACATGGTCACCGACCAGACCAGCGCCCACGACCCGCTCAACGGCTACCTGCCAAAAGGCTGGACCTGGGAGCAGTACCGCGAGCGCGCCGCCACCGAGCCTGCTGCGGTGGTCAAGGCTGCCAAGCAATCCATGGCCGAGCACGTCGAAGCCATGCTGGCGTTCCAGAAAATGGGCGTGCCGACGTTCGATTACGGCAACAACATCCGTCAGATGGCCAAGGAAGTGGGCGTCGCCCATGCTTTCGACTTCCCCGGTTTCGTGCCCGCTTACATTCGCCCGCTGTTCTGCCGTGGCGTGGGTCCGTTCCGCTGGGCCGCACTGTCGGGCAATCCTGAAGACATCTACAAGACCGACGCCAAAGTCAAAGAACTGATCCCGGACGACGCGCACCTGCACAACTGGCTGGACATGGCCCGTGAGCGCATCAGCTTCCAGGGTCTGCCGGCACGCATCTGCTGGGTCGGCCTGGGTCAGCGCGCCAAGCTGGGCCTGGCCTTCAACGAAATGGTCCGCAGCGGCGAGCTGTCGGCGCCGGTGGTGATCGGTCGCGATCACCTGGACTCCGGCTCCGTTGCCAGCCCGAACCGCGAGACCGAATCGATGCAGGACGGCTCCGACGCCGTGTCCGACTGGCCGCTGCTCAACGCCTTGCTCAATACCGCGAGCGGCGCGACCTGGGTCTCGTTGCACCACGGCGGCGGCGTCGGCATGGGCTTCTCGCAACACTCGGGCATGGTCATCGTCTGCGACGGCACCGATGAAGCCGCCGAACGCATCGCCCGCGTCCTGCACAACGACCCGGCCACCGGCGTGATGCGTCATGCCGATGCCGGGTATCAGATCGCGATCGACTGCGCCAAAGAGCAGGGCCTGAACCTGCCGATGATCAATAACTGATCAATGCCAGGGGTGCACAAGGCACCTGTGGGAGCCAGCTTGCTCGTGAAGACTGATGTCAGACGCAGTTGATGCTGCGGATGTACCGGCCTCTTCGCGGGCAAGCGCGCTCCTACAGAAGTTCGGCAGCACAAGTACGCGTGCCGACACTCGCTTGAGGGGAGATGTTTGAGATGGCTGTTCCAGATAATCGTGCTGCACCTGCTTCCGTGATCGAGCGGCGTTCGATCGATTACATTCCTGATGCCGAACGACACGGGCGTCTGTTCAGTCAATTCACCCTCTGGCTGGGCGCCAACCTGCAGATCACCGCGATCGTCACCGGGGCGCTGGCGGTGGTGCTGGGCGGCGATGTGTTCTGGTCGCTGATCGGGCTTTTCATCGGTCAGCTCATCGGCGGCGGCGTCATGGCGCTGCATGCGGCGCAAGGGCCGAAGCTCGGTCTGCCGCAGATGATCTCCAGCCGGGTGCAGTTCGGCGTCTATGGCGCGGTGATTCCGCTGGTGCTGGTGTGCCTGATGTACATCGGCTTTTCCGCCAGCGGCTCGCTGCTCGCAGGGCAAGCGGTGGCGCAACTGATTAACGTGCCGGACTGGCAAGGCGTGGTGATCTTCGCCGCCGCCATTGTGGTGCTGACGATCCTGGGCTACCGGGTCATCCACATGATCGGCCGGGTCGCCAGCCTCATCGGTGTGATCGCCTTCGTCTACCTGTTCGCCGCGCTGCTGGCAGGCAATGACGTCGGCGCGCTGCTGGGCAACAAGCACTTCTCGCTAAGCAGTTTCCTGTTGGCGATCTCCCTCTCTGCGTCCTGGCAGATCGCTTTCGGCCCTTATGTTGCGGACTACTCACGCTATCTGCCGCGCAGCACCCCGGCTGGCAAAACCTTCTGGGCGGTGGGCCTGGGGTCGGTGATCGGCGCGCAGGCGTCGATGGTCTTCGGCGTGTTCGCGGCGGCGCTGGCCGGCAAGAACTTTGCCCATCATGAGGTCTCGTTCATCGTCGGCCTTGGCGGGACCGGCGCAGTGGCGGCAGCACTGTATTTCAGTATCGCGTTCGGCAAGGTGACCATCACCACGCTCAACGCCTACGGCAGCTTCATGTCCATCGCTACCATCGTCAGCGGCTTTCGCGGCAACCGGCACATCTCCAGCGCGCTGCGGCTGACGTACATCTTCGCCATGGTCGGCATCGCCACAGCCCTGGCGCTGCTGGGCAAGGACTCGTTCCTCAAGGACTTCTCGGCCTTCATCCTGTTTCTGCTGGCGTTCTTCACGCCGTGGAGCGCGATCAATCTGGTGGACTTCTACTGCATCACCAAAGAGCGCTACGACATCCCGGCGCTGTCGGACCCGAACGGTCGCTATGGCCGATGGAACGCAATGGGCATCGCGATCTACGTGCTGGGCGTGCTGATTCAGATGCCGTTCATCTCCACGCATTTCTACACAGGCCCACTGGTGGCGAGCCTCGATGACACCGACATCTCGTGGATCATCGGCCTCATCGTGCCTGCTGTGCTGTACTACGTGGCGGCGAAGATGTGGCCGGGTAACGTGGCCGATCGCCTGATCCTGCCGACGGATTCTGGGGCGCCTGAGGCAAGTCGCACCGTTGCCCCTGCGCACGTCGCGGTGAACTGACCGTTCGTCATGCACGTCTGTTGCAGGGGGCATGCTGGAGAGAGAAGCGGGACGAGGCCGACAAGTGCCTCTCCCCTTGGCTGGAAGCCGTCTGTTTTCGTTACTGCCGTCATCCACTAAAAGACCGGAGCGTCACTCAATGAACACGAAAAAGGCCCTGCTATCCACGTTGCTCACTGCGGGCGTGCTCGCCAGTGGCGCCAGTCAGGCTGCGGGATGGTGTGAGTCCGGCAAGCCGGTGAAATTTGCCGGCCTGAACTGGGAAAGCGCAATGCTGCTGACCGACGTGCTGCAAGTTGTGCTGAACAAGGGCTATGGCTGCGAAGTGGACAGCCTGCCGGGCAACTCCATCACCATGGAAAACGCCCTGAGCACCAATGATATTCAAGTGTTTGCCGAAGAGTGGGTCGGCCGCAGCGAAGTCTGGAACAAGGCCGAGGCCGCCGGCAAAGTCGTCGGCGTCGGTTCGCCGGTCAAGGGCGCGGTGGAAGGCTGGTACGTGCCGCGTTACGTGATCGAAGGCGATGCCAAGCGCAAGCTGGAAGCCAAGGCGCCGGACCTGAAGTCCATCGCCGATCTGGGTAAATACGCAGCCCTGTTCAAGGACGCCGAAGAGCCGGAGAAAGGCCGTTTCTATAACTGCCCGGCCGGCTGGACCTGTGAGCTGGAAAACAGCGAAATGCTGAAAAGCTACGGCCTGGAAAGCAAGTACACCAACTTCCGCCCGGGCACCGGCCCGGCCCTGGATGCGGCGATTCTGTCCAGCTACAAGCGTGGCGAGCCGATCCTGGCTTATTACTGGTCCCCAACGCCGCTGATGGGCCAGGTGGACATGGTGCGTCTGGAAGAGAAAGCCGGCGTGAACAAGACCATCGAGATCAAGGTCGGCCTGTCCAAGGCATTCCACGAACAGGCGCCTGAACTGGTGTCGGTGATGGAGAAGGTCAACATCCCGATCGATCTGCTCAACCAGAATCTGGCGCGCATGACCAAGGAGCGCATCGAGTCGCCGAAGCTGGCGAAGATCTTCCTCAAGGAACACCCGGAAGTGTGGCATCAGTGGGTGAGCGAGGATGCGGCGAAGAAGGTGGATGCCTCTCTCTGACAGGCACCGCTGTCTGTAGGAGCGTGGCTTGTCCCGCGAGCGGCCGGGAACCGGTCGTAGATAAGCCGAACGCGGTATGTCAGACACACCGCAGCGTTTGATTTTGCTGCCGCTTCGCGACATATCGCGGGACAAGCCACGCTCCTACAGGAACCAGGCCGCCACTCTAAACATCGAGATAACGATATGTTCCCCGAAAGCTTCACGTTCTCCATCGCCGACTGGGTCAATGACTGGGTCGACAAGCTGGTCACCAACTACGGCGACGTGTTCCGGCACATTTCCGACACGCTGCTGTGGGCCATCGTCAAGCTCGAAGGCCTGCTGCGCGTTGCGCCGTGGTGGCTGTTGCTGGCCATCGTCGGCCTGATCGCCTGGCACGCGACCCGCAAGGTCACCACCACGGTGGTCATCGTCGGCCTGCTGTTTCTGGTCGGTGCCGTGGGACTGTGGGACAAGCTGATGCAGACCCTGGCGCTGATGCTGGTCGCCACGCTCATCTCGGTGGTCATCGGCATACCGCTCGGCATTTTGTCGGCGCGCAGCAATCGCCTGCGTTCGGTGCTGATGCCGCTGCTGGACATCATGCAGACCATGCCCAGCTTCGTGTACCTGATTCCGGTGCTGATGCTGTTCGGTCTGGGCAAGGTCCCGGCGATCTTCGCCACCGTCATCTACGCCGCGCCGCCGCTGATTCGCCTGACCGATCTGGGCATTCGTCAAGTTGATGGCGAGGTCATGGAAGCGATCAACGCGTTCGGCGCCAACCGCTGGCAACAACTGTTCGGCGTGCAACTGCCGCTGGCCCTGCCAAGCATCATGGCGGGAATCAACCAGACCACGATGATGGCGCTGTCGATGGTGGTGATCGCCTCGATGATCGGTGCCCGCGGTCTGGGCGAAGACGTGTTGGTCGGCATTCAGACCCTCAACGTCGGACGCGGTCTGGAAGCGGGCCTGGCCATCGTCATTCTGGCGGTCGTGATCGATCGCATTACGCAGGCCTACGGCCGTCCACGGCATGAGGCGAACAAATGAGCGTCGAGATAATTAATCCAGCGAACCCGGGCAGCCCAGACAGTGCGGTGAGCCCGGGCGGCAAGATCGTCGTCAAGAACGTGTACAAGATCTTCGGCAACCGCGCCAAGGATGCACTGGCGATGGTCCAGCAGAATCAGAGCAAGGATCAGGTGCTGGCGCAGACCGGCTGCGTGGTCGGCGTGAACGACCTGTCGCTGTCAATCTCCAGCGGCGAGATATTTGTGATCATGGGCCTGTCGGGTTCCGGCAAATCGACCCTGGTGCGGCATTTCAATCGCCTGATCGACCCCACCAGCGGCGAGATCCTGGTCGATGGCGAGAACATCCTGACCTACGACATGGAAGCGCTGCGCAACTTCCGCCGACACAAGATCAGCATGGTGTTCCAGAGCTTCGGCCTGCTGCCCCACAAGACCGTGATCGACAACGTCGCCTACGGCCTGACCATTCGTGGCGAGAGCAAAGCGCAATGCGCCGAGCGCGCGCAGCACTGGATCACCACGGTGGGCCTGAAAGGCTACGAGAAAAAGTACCCCCATCAGCTCTCCGGCGGCATGCGTCAGCGTGTCGGCCTGGCACGGGCGCTGGCGGCTGACACCGACATCATCCTGATGGACGAAGCGTTCAGCGCGCTCGATCCGCTGATCCGTGCCGAGATGCAGGACCAGTTGCTGGAGCTGCAGTCGAGCCTGAAGAAAACCATCGTGTTCATCACCCACGACCTCGACGAAGCCGTGCGCATCGGCAATCGCATTGCCATTCTGAAGGACGGTCGGCTGATTCAGGTCGGGACACCGAAAGAAATCCTCTACTCGCCTGCCGACGATTACGTTGATCGTTTCGTGCAGCGGCGCGTGGCGACTCTTTAAGGACGCTGTGGTCATGTCGCGAGCAGAACAGATCATCATCGGCGAAGGCCCGCTCAGCTGGCGGGATGTGACCGCCGTGGCCCGTCATGGCGCGACGCTGTCGTTATCCGAAGGCGCGTGGGCGCGCATCGACAATGCCCAGGCGATCGTGCAGCGCATCGTTGCCAGCGGGGAGCGCGCCTATGGCGTGAACACCGGCCTCGGCGCGCTGTGCAATGTGTCGCTGGCGGGCGAGCAACTGGGTCGACTGTCGCGCAACACATTGCTCAGCCATGCCTGCGGCGTTGGCCCGGCGTTACCGGATGAGCAAACCCGCGCAATCACCTGTGCCGCGATCATCAACTACAGCCAGGGCAAATCCGGGATTCACCGTCAGGTGGTCGAGGCCTTGCTCGCCCTGCTCAATCGACACATCACCCCGCAAGTGCCGTCCCAGGGCTCTGTGGGTTACCTCACCCACATGGCGCACATCGGTGTCGCGCTGCTCGGCGTGGGCCAAGTCAGTTATCGCGGGCAAGTGATGTCGGCGTTGCAGGCACTCAGCGAAGAAGGCCTGTCGCCGGTGGAGCTGGGAGCCAAGGACGGTCTGTGTCTGGTCAACGGCACGCCGTGCATGACTGGCCTCAGCTGCCTGGCGATTGCCGACGTCAATCGCCTGATGCAGTGGGCGGACGTCATCAGCGCCATGACCTTCGAGGGCCTGCGCGGCCAGCTCGACGCCTTCGACGAAACCATCATCGCCCTCAAGCCGCACCCCGGCATGCAGCAAGTCGGCAAAAACCTGCGCGGCCTGCTCGCTGGCAGCGAAGTGCTCGCCAACAGTCAGGGCATCCGCACCCAGGACGCCTTGAGCATCCGCTCGATCCCGCAGGTCCACGGCGCCACGCGCGACCAGCTCGCCCATGCAACGCGGCAGATCGAGATCGAACTCAATTCCGCCACCGACAACCCGCTGCTGCTCGGCACGCCCGACGCGTATCGCGTTGTCTCCCAGGCCAATCCCCACGGCCAGTCCGTGGCGATGGCCGCTGATCTGCTGGCGATCGCCATGGCCGAGCTGGGCTCGATTGCCGAGCGACGGCTGGACCGGCTGATCAACCCGACGGTCAGCGGCCTTCCGGCGTTTCTGGTCAGTCAGCCGGGCGTCAACTCCGGGATGATGATCACCCAATACGTCGCCGCCTCGCTGTGCGCGGAAAACCGCCAGCTGGCACAACCGGCGGTCATCGATAACTACGTGACCTCCGGCCTGCAGGAGGATCATCTGAGCATGGGCACCAGCGCCGCCCTGAAGCTGCACAAGGTGCTGGAAAACGTGACACAGATCCTCGCCATCGAGTATTTGCTGGCCGCCCAGGCGTTCGAATTTTTCAAAGGCCCGCGCTTTGGCGTCGGCACCGAAGCGGCGTGGCGACTGTTGCGCGAGCGCGTGCCAGCCTACGACGAAGACCGCTGGCTGGCCCCGGACATCGCCAGCAGCGTGACCCTGCTGAAGAACGAAGAGTCATTGGAAACCGTATTCCAGCGTTGCCGCGACTACGCGGCAGACGCTAACCCCGACACCGACAACAACGGTCGCAGCGCAAGCGCCCCCCGCGCAGGACAGGCAGGAGCCGGTTCAGTGCAGACGACCGATACCCATTCAGGAGTAGCAGCATCGTGACCGACACCCATCAGGCGACCCCGCTGAATCTGATCCCTGGGCAGTTGAGCCTCGCCCAACTGCGCGCGATCTATCAGCAACCCGTGTCGTTGACCCTCGACGCCAGCGCCAATCGGCAGATTGAAGACAGCGTGGCGTGCGTCGAGCAGATCCTCGCCGAAAACCGCACCGCGTACGGCATCAACACCGGTTTCGGCCTGCTGGCCTCGACGCGCATCGCCAGCGCCGACCTGGAAAACCTGCAGCGCTCGCTGGTGCTGTCCCACGCCGCGGGCGTTGGCGGGCCGATCAGCGACGAGCTGGTCCGGTTGATCATGGTACTCAAGGTCAACAGCCTCAGCCGGGGCTTCTCCGGGATTCGCCGTCAGGTCATCGACGCGCTGATCGCCCTGATTAACGCGGAGGTTTACCCGCACATCCCGCTCAAAGGTTCAGTCGGCGCATCCGGCGACCTCGCGCCATTGGCACACATGTCGCTGGTGCTGCTGGGCGAAGGCAAGGCGCGCTACAAGGGCGAATGGCTGAATGCCGTGGAAGCGTTGGCCATCGCCGGGCTCACGCCATTGACGCTGGCGGCCAAAGAAGGCCTGGCGCTGCTCAACGGCACGCAAGTATCGACAGCCTATGCGTTGCGCGGCCTGTTTGAAGCGGAGGACCTCTTCGCCGGTGCCCTGAGCTGTGGCGCGCTGACCGTCGAAGCCGTGCTCGGCTCCCGCGCGCCGTTCGACGCGCGCATTCATGCGGCACGCGGTCAACGCGGTCAGATTGATTCGGCTGCGGCCTATCGCGACCTGCTCGGCGAGGGCAGTCAGGTTTCCGATTCCCACCGCGACTGCGACAAGGTTCAGGACCCCTACTCCCTGCGCTGCCAGCCGCAAGTCATGGGCGCCTGCCTGACCCAACTGCGTCAGGCCGCCGAAGTGCTGGCCATTGAATCCAACGCGGTGTCGGACAACCCGCTGGTGTTCGCGGCCGAAGGCGAAGTCATTTCCGGCGGTAACTTCCACGCCGAACCCGTTGCCATGGCGGCCGACAACATCGCCCTGGCCATCGCTGAGATCGGCTCGCTGAGCGAACGCCGCATCTCGCTGATGATGGACAAGCACATGTCGCAGCTGCCGCCATTTCTGGTGGCCAACGGCGGCGTGAACTCCGGTTTCATGATTGCCCAGGTCACGGCCGCAGCGCTGGCCAGTGAAAACAAGGCCCTGTCCCACCCGCACAGCGTCGACAGCCTGCCGACGTCCGCCAACCAGGAAGACCACGTGTCGATGGCGCCAGCCGCCGGCAAGCGTCTGTGGGAAATGGCGGAGAACACTCGCGGCGTGCTGGCTGTAGAATGGCTGGCTGCGTGTCAGGGTCTGGACTTGCGCAACGGTCTGAAGACCTCGGAAAAACTGGAAATTGCCCGCACCACGCTGCGCGGAAAAGTCCCGTTCTACGAGAAAGACCGCTTCTTCGCCCCTGATATCGAGGCCGCCATCGAGCTGCTGGCTTCCAACTGCCTGAGCGACCTGGTTTCTGCTGACCTGCTGCCGAGCTTCTGATCGGGACAGGCAGGGATGGCCTGTCGTTGGAATGATGATGTATGCGCGACGCTTTTGCAGGAGCGCGCTTGCCCGCGATTGCGGTGTGTCAGCCATGGATATGCCTACTGATACACCGAATTCGCGGGCAAGCGCGCTCCTACAGGGATGTGCGCAGCTCTCATTTCGCAGCAAAAAGTAAGACTAGGAACGTGTGAAATGACATCGCAAAACGCTACAGATCTGAAACGCGGGCTCAGCGCGCGTCACATTCGCTTCATGGCGCTGGGCTCGGCCATTGGCACCGGGTTGTTCTACGGTTCCGCGTCGGCCATCCAACTGGCCGGGCCCGCCGTGCTGCTGGTGTACATCATCGCCGGCGCTGCGGTTTACATGGTCATGCGCGCCCTCGGCGAGATGGCCGTGCGCAATCCGGTGTCCGGCTCGTTCGGCGAGTACGCCACCACGTATCTGGGTCCGCTCGCAGGGTTTGTGCTCGGCTGGACCTATGCATTCGAGATGGTCATCGTCTGCCTGGCCGACGTCACCGCGTTCGGCATCTACATGGGCTTCTGGTTTCCGGAGGTGCCACGCTGGATCTGGGTGCTCGGCATCGTCTTTCTGATCGGCGCGCTCAACCTGTGCAGCGTGAAGGTGTTCGGTGAAACGGAGTTCTGGCTGTCGCTGCTCAAGGTTGGTGCGATCATCGCGATGATCCTCGCAGGCTTCGGCATCATGCTGTTCGGCATCGGCACGGTCTCGGGCGGCGGCGTCAGCAGCGTGAGCAATCTATGGGCCTACGGCGGCTTCATGCCCAACGGCATCGGCGGCCTCGTGGCATCGCTGGCGGTCGTCATGTTTGCCTTCGGCGGCATCGAAATCATCGGCATCACCGCCGGTGAAGCACGCAACCCGGAGCGCGTGATTCCCCGCGCGATCAACGCGGTGCCGCTGCGGATTCTGCTGTTCTACGTGCTCACGCTGTTCGTCCTGATGTCGCTGTACCCGTGGCAGCAGATCGGCAGTCAGGGCAGCCCGTTTGTCCAGATCTTCGATCACCTGGGGATTTCCTCCGCGGCCACCGTCCTTAACATCGTGGTGATCACCGCGGCCGTCTCGGCAATCAACAGCGACATCTTCGGTGCCGGACGCATGATGTATGGCCTGGCGATTCAGGGTCAGGCGCCCAAAGGTTTTGCTCAGTTGTCCGCCCAGGGCGTGCCATGGATGACCGTGCTGGTGATGGGCGTCGCGCTGCTCTGTGGCGTCGTGCTGAATTACCTGATTCCTGAGAACGTGTTCCTGCTGATCGCCTCGATCGCGACCTTCGCGACGGTCTGGGTGTGGTTGATGATTCTGGTCACGCAGATCGCCATGCGCCGCTCGATGAGCGCAGAAGAAGTCGCCCAGCTGAAATTCCCGGTGCCGTTCTGGCCGGTCGCGCCAATCGTCGCCACCTTGTTCATGGTGTTTGTGTTCGGCGTGCTGGGCTATTTCCCGGACAGCCAGGCTGCGCTGGTGGTGGGAGCGGTGTGGATTGGTTTGCTGGTGGTTGCCTACTGGATCTGGGTCAAGCCCAAGCAGAACCTGATCAAGGCCACATCGAATAGCTGACGCAAGCCGGCTCCTGCGGTGCGTGTCTGAGGCAAGATCGATTTTTTCTCTGGAGGTACTGATGAAAACGCTCTGGCACCACTGTCACGCAGCAACCATGGCGAACGGCACGTACTCGATCATTGAGGACGCCGCCATCGTGACCGATGCAGCGCAGATCGTCTGGATCGGTCCACTCCACGCGTTGCCGGACCAGGGCGACGTCAAGCGGGTCGACCTCAACGGCGCATGGGTGACGCCCGGACTGATCGACTGCCACACCCACACGGTGTTCGGCGGTAACCGCAGCGGTGAATTCGAGCAGCGCTTGCAGGGCGTCAGCTACGCGGAGATCGCCGCAGCAGGCGGCGGCATCGCCAGCACCGTGCGCGCCACCCGCGCCGCCAGTGAAGAAGAACTCTACGCCAGCGCCGAACGCCGCCTGCTGCACCTGCTCAGGGACGGCGTGACCACGATCGAGATGAAATCCGGCTACGGCCTGGACCTCGCCAGCGAACGCAAAATCCTGCGCGTCATCCGTCAGCTGGGGGAAAACCTGCCGGTCACCGTGCGCAGCACTTGCCTGGCCGCCCACGCCTTGCCGCCGGAGTACAAAGACCGCGCCGACGACTACATCGCCCACATCTGCAGCGAGATGCTGCCGGCGCTCGCGGCGGAAAATCTGGTGGATGCCGTTGATGCGTTCTGCGAATACCTGGCGTTCTCGCCGGCCCAGGTCGAGCAGGTGTTCATCACCGCCGGCCAGCTGGGTCTGCCGGTGAAGCTGCACGCCGAGCAACTGTCTTCGCTGCACGGTTCGAGTCTGGCGGCGCGTTATCAGGCGCTTTCGGCTGACCATCTGGAGTTCATGACCGAAGAAGACGCCATCGCGATGGCGGCCTCAGGCACGGTCGCCGTACTGCTGCCAGGGGCGTTCTACTTCCTGCGTGAGACTCAATTGCCGCCGATGGATACCCTGCGCAAACACGGGGTGAAGATCGCCATTTCCACCGACCTCAATCCGGGCACATCGCCGGGCCTGTCGCTGCGGCTGATGCTGAACATGGCCTGCACGCTGTTCCGCATGACCCCGGAAGAAGCCCTGGCCGGCGCAACTGTCCACGCAGCACAGGCGCTGGGCATGGCCGAGACCCATGGTTCACTGGAAGTTGGCAAAACGGCGGATTTCGTCGCCTGGCACATCGAACGGCCCGCCGACCTCGCCTACTGGCTGGGCGGCGATCTGGACAAACGCGTCGTGCGTCATGGCGTGGAACGCACTCTCTAATCAGGGGAATATTGTGGACAAGGTTCTGAATTTCACTCGCGGTCGCGTACCGCTGCTGATCAGCATGCCGCATCCGGGACTGCACCTGACGCCTACCGTGCGTGACGGCCTGGTGGATGAGGCTGTAAGCCTGCCGGACACCGACTGGCACATTCCGCGTCTGTATGACTTTGCGTCTGATCTGGGGGCAAGCGTACTTTCGGCGGAATATTCGCGCTTCGTCATCGACCTCAACCGCCCCTCCGACGACACGCCGCTGTACGCCGGCGCGACCACCGGACTGTTCCCCTCGACGCTGTTCGAGGGCGACCCGTTGTTCAAGGAAGGTTTGGCGCCGAGCAAGGAAGAACGCGCCACTTATCTGGAGAAGATCTGGACGCCTTACCACGACACCCTGCGCAGCGAGCTCGAACGCCTGCGCGCCGAGTTCGGTTATGCGCTGCTGTTCGACGCGCATTCCATTCGTGGGCACATTCCGCATCTGTTCGACGGTAGGCTGCCGGACTTCAACCTCGGCACCTTCAATGGCGCGAGCTGTAATGAAGCGCTGGCCGAGCGTGTGGATACCGCGTGCGCTGCCGCGAAGCTTTACAGCCATGTGCTCAACGGCCGCTTCAAGGGCGGCCACATCACTCGCCACTACGGCGACCCGGCCAACCACATCCACGCCGTGCAACTGGAACTGGCGCAGAGCACGTACATGGATGAGTTTGTGCCCTTCCACTACCGCCCGGATCTGGCGGAGCCGACGCAGGTGGTGTTGAAGAGTTTGCTGACAGAAATGATCGCCTGGGGGCGGGAGAAATACGGGAAGTAGCCTTGCCTCTGCCAACGACGTACGCGGCGGAATGGATATTCGATGCCCGGACAGCGGCCTGAATTTGTAGGAGCCGGCTTGCTGGCGAACGCATTGGGTCAGTCGACTAAACAAGTGACTGGCCTGACGCGTTCGCCAGCAAGCCGGCTCCTACAGAACTGGCTGCGCAGGTGCCTTTAGTGGGACCGGCTTTAACCGGGAAGAGGCCTGTCTGAGCACCATCAGTGTCCTGAGGGTGAGTATTACTTCTTCAACAACCGCAACCCGTTGAACACCACCAGCAAACTCACGCCCATGTCGGCGAACACGGCCATCCACATGGTCGCCATCCCGGCGAAGGTCACCGCCAGAAAGATCAGCTTGATCACCAGTGCCAGCGCAATATTCTGCTTGAGCACCGCAGCCGTGTCCCGCGACAGGCGAATGAAAGTCGGGATCTTGCGCAGGTCATCGTCCATCAGCGCCACGTCGGCGGTTTCGATGGCGGTGTCCGTACCCGCCGCCGCCATGGCAAAGCCGATCTCCGCCCGGGCCAGCGCTGGCGCGTCGTTGATGCCGTCGCCGACCATGCCCACCCGGTGGTTCTTCGCGTACAGGGCTTCGATGGCTTGCAGCTTGTCGGTCGGCATCAGATTGCCCTGGGCCTGATCGATGCCCACCTGCGCGGCAATGGCCTTGGCGGTGTGCGGGTTGTCGCCCGTCAGCATCATCGTCTTCACGCCCAGCGCATGCAGTTGCTCGATGGCCTCGCGGCTGCTGTCCTTGACGGTATCAGCCACCGCAAACAACGCCAACGGGCCGGAGGCGTCGAACAGCAGCACCACGGTTTTGCCTTGGCTTTCCAGCGCTTCAAGTTGCGCTTCCAGTTCCGGCGAGCAATACCCGGCGTCATGCACCAAGCGGTGATTGCCCAGGTGATACAAACGCCCTTGCACCTCGCCTTTCACGCCAAGCCCGGCAAGGGCTTCGAACGCCTCAACCGGCAGCCGGGTGCCGTCCTGCGCAGCCTTGGCAATGGCTTGGGACACCGGGTGATCCGAGCGACCCGCCAGACTTGCCGAGATCGCCACAGCCTGCTCGCCCAATGAAGCATCGAGCAACACGTAATCGGTCTGCACCGGCTTGCCGTGGGTGATGGTGCCAGTCTTGTCGAGCGCCAGGTAATCGAGCTTGTGCCCCATCTCCAGGTACACGCCGCCCTTGACCAGGATGCCTTTGCGCGCTGCCGCCGCCAGACCGCTGACGATCGTCACCGGCGTGGAAATCACCAGCGCACACGGGCACGCGACCACCAGCAGCACCAGCGCGCGGTAGATCCAGTCGAACCACACCGCACCCATGAACAGCGGCGGGATGATCGCGATCGCCAGTGCCAGCGCGAACACGGCGGGCGTGTAGATTTTTGAAAAGCTGTCAACGAAACGCTGGGTCGGCGCGCGCGCACCCTGGGCCGCCTCGACGGCATGGATGATCCGCGCCAGCGTCGAATTGTTGGCGGCGGCGGTCACTTTATATTCCAGAGAACCGGCCTGATTGATCGTGCCGGCAAAGACCTTGTCGCCCACGGTTTTCTCGACCGGCAGGCTTTCGCCGGTGATTGGCGCCTGATCGATGCTCGACTGGCCAGCAACCACTTCACCGTCCAGCCCGATGCGCTCGCCCGGCTTGACCCGGACGACGCTGCCCAACGCAATATCTTTGACCTCAAGCTCAAGCCACTCGCCGTTCTGCTGCACGGTGGCGGTTTCCGGTGTCAGCTGCATCAGGCCGCCAATGGCATTGCGGGCACGGTCCAGGGATTTGGCTTCAATCAGCTCGGCGACGGTGAACAGAAACATCACCATCGCCGCTTCAGGCCATTGCCCGATCAGCACCGCGCCGGTCACAGCGATGCTCATCAGCGCATTGATATTCAGGTTGAAGTTTTTCAGGGCGATCCAGCCCTTTTTGTACGTGGTCAGGCCGCCGCTGAAAATGGCAATCAGCGCGACGATGGCAACGACCCACGTCGGCGCAGCGTTGGTGAAGTGAATGACCTCCGCAGTCAACGCAGCAACACCCGACAACGCCAGCGGCCACCACGGTTTGTTGGCGGGCGGCAGCGACGCGGTTTCCTTGTCGGCGCCCTCTTCGATCAGGTCCGCCTGCATGCCCAGCGCGCCAATGGCTTCGCGGATGGGATCGGTGGATGGCAGCTCATGCCACACGCCCAGCACGCGATTGATCAGGTTGAACTCTAGCTTCTGAATACCCTTCATTTTGCCGAGCTTGTTCTGGATCAGCGTCTGCTCGGTGGGGCAATCCATGGCTTCGATACGGAAGCTGCTGAGCTGACCGTCGGCGTTTGACGCGCCATCGATGGTCACGACGGCCGGCGCGCTGTCGTGGGAGCAGCACGCGTGGGCAGCGTGGTCGTGCTTGTGCACGGGCGTGAGTTTGGCTTGGCCGTGGTCGTGACCGGCGTGATCGTGATCAGCTTGGTCATGGGCGGCATGGTCATGCCCAGCGTGCTCCTGCTCGGCATGGTTGTGCGAGTCGTGGGCAGGCTTGTGCGATGAAGATTTGTGTACAGAGTCACTCATGGATTGAGTCTCTAAATGTGCGTGTTGCCAAGTGAACACCCTGTAGCCACTATAGGGTCAAGCGTCCTATCGAAATCTTGCGCATGAACCCTTCATTTAAAATCGGCGAACTGGCAAAACTCACTGAATGTCCGGTGGAAACCATTAGGTACTACGAGCGCGAGGGCCTGCTCAGCGAACCCGCGCGCAGCGAAGGCAACTATCGTTTGTACACTCAGGAGCACGTCGAGCGCCTGACCTTCATCCGCAATTGCCGCAGCCTGGACATGACGCTGGACGAAATCCGCAGCCTGCTGGCCTTGCGCGACAGTCCGCGGGACCAGTGCGAGAACGTCAACGCGCTGATCGACGAACACATCCAGCACGTGAACGCCCGCGTTGCGAGCCTGCAAGCGCTGCAGGAGCAACTGCTCGACCTACGCCAACGCTGCAGCGAAGGCGCACCGGATCACTGTGGGATTCTGGATCGACTGGAAATCAGCGGAAGTGTCGTGGCTGCGGATGTCGAACACTCCCACGTCGGGCGCAGCCACGGGCATTGATGAGGTGCGAAGGACGGCCAGACGCCTCTATAGCCATCCCTATCGCTTTTGGATGCTACGGCTAAAGCGGATCTGTAGGAGCCGGCTTGCTGGCGAACCCATTGTGTCAGTCGACATCCCCGCTTCAGGCCAATTGCGTTCGCCAGCAAGCCGGCTCCTAGGGATTTGTGTACGACACAGATCCGTGCAATCGCCCTAACCCAGCGTGCAACCGCATCAAACCGCACCCATAAAAAAGCCCTCGGCCTCATCAGCCGGGGGCTTTGCGTTCAGCGATCATCAGGCGTTGTGAATACGCTCAACCGCCGCCGCCACACCAATCCCGTATTCAGGATCGGCCATCGAGCAGTGCTCGATGTGCAGCTGGATGATCGGCGCCGACACGCCGCGCAATGAGCGGGCGGTGTTGTCGAACAGCGACTGTTTCTCCCGGGCGTTCATCAGGCGGAACAGATTGCCTGGCTGCGAGTAGTAGTCGCCATCCACGCGGTGGTTCCAGTGCGCGGCTGCGCCTTCGATCGACAACCGCGGCTCTCTGAAATCCGGCTGTTCCTGAAACGCGCCCTTGGTGTTCGGCTCGTAAGAGGTCATGCCGCCACGGTTGCCGTCAATACGCATCAAGCCGTCGCGGTGGTAGCTGTTCACGTGCAACGCCGCTCGCGGCGAGTTCACCGGGATCTGATGATGGTTGACGCTCAAACGGTAGCGTTGGGCATCGCCGTAGGAAAACAGCCGACCTTGCAGCATTTTGTCCGGCGAGAAGCTGATGCCAGGCACCACATTGGAAGGCGCAAATGCCGCCTGTTCAACGTCGGCAAAATTGTTTTCCGGATTGCGGTTCAGCTCGACAACGCCCACTTCGATCAGCGGGTAGTCGCTCTTCGGCCACACCTTGGTCAGGTCGAACGGGTTGATGGGGTACGAGCCCGCCTCCTTCTCCGGCATGATCTGCACGAACAGCTTCCAGCGCGGGAAGTTGCCCTGCTCGATGTTCTCGTACAGATCGCGGTGATGGGACTCACGGTCACGGCCGACCAGTTCCTGCGCTTCGGCGTCGGTCAGGTTGGCGATGCCTTGCTGCGATACGAAGTGGAATTTGACCCAGAACCGCTCGTGCTGCGCGTTCAGGAAGCTATAGGTGTGGCTGCCGAAACCGTGCATCTCGCGGTAGCTGCGGGGGATGCCGCGCTCGCTCATGACCACCGTCACTTGGTGCAGCGCTTCCGGCAGTTGAGTCCAGAAATCCCAGTTGTTTTCGGCACTGCGCATGCCGGTGCGTGGGTCGCGTTTGACGGCGTGGTTCAGGTCGGGAAACTTCATCGGGTCGCGCAGGAAGAACACCGGGGTGTTGTTGCCGACCATGTCCCAGTTGCCTTCCTCGGTGTAGAACTTGAACGCGAAACCGCGAATATCCCGCTCGGCATCTGCTGCGCCACGCTCACCGGCAACGGTGGAGAAGCGGGCAAACATTTCAGTGGTCTTGCCGATTTCGGAGAAGATTTTCGCGCGGGTGTAGCGAGTGATGTCGTGGGTGACGGTGAAGGTGCCAAATGCGCCAGAACCCTTGGCGTGCATGCGACGCTCCGGGATAACTTCACGATCGAAATGGGCGAGCTTCTCGAGGAACCAGACATCCTGCAGCAGCGCGGGGCCGTGGGGGCCGGCGGTCTGGATATTCTGGTTGTCGACTACAGGAGCGCCGAAAGCGGTCGTGAGTTTGTTGTTCATGCGTGTTTCTCCACCAAGAATACTGGCGGGCCACCTCTGTTGAGGCCGCCCTGTGTCTGTTCGATGGGGAGAAAGATAGGGAAATTGACGCGTTTAAGCTCATTGTCACTGCGCACTAAGCGGATAGAGGATTTCAATCGCTTATAGTTTGGTCAATAGTCTCCGCTCATGAACGGATGACTACGCCAACCTGGAACCAGATTCTGCCCGTATGGGCGTAGAAGCGCGCTAGCCCGCGAATGCGGTGTATCAGGCAACGTCACAGCACTGACAGATCGCATTCGCGGGCAAGCGCGCTCCCACAGGTCCAGCGAACGGCTCTGCTCCGCGGTTAAACCGCTACTGGCGCCTTGATGCTCGGATCGGCGTCATAACCCACGATCTCGAAATCTTCGAATCGGTAGTCGTAGATGCTCTCCGGGCGGCGCTTGATGTTCAGCTGCGGCAGCTGTCGCGGCGTGCGGGTTAGCTGCGTCGCTATCTGCTCTTCATGATTGGAGTAAGCGTGGGTGTCGCCCAGGCTGACGATGATCTCGTGGGGGATCAGGTCGCATTGCTGAGCCAGCATGTGGGTCAGCAGCGCCAGCGCAGCAATGTTGTACGGCAGACCGAGGAAGACATCAGAACTGCGAATGTACAACTGCATCGACAGCTTGCCGTCGGCGACGAAGGCCTGATACAGCAGATGGCACACCGCGAGGGCCTGACGCCCGGCCTTGACGTTCTCCTGCGGCGACAGCTTCTCGTCCGGCAGGTATTCGGTGTTCCAGCCGTGGAACAGGATGCGCCGGCTGTTGGGGTTGTTCTTCAGGCAGTCGACCATGTAGTCAATCTGGTTGATCTTGCCGCCATCCTTGGTTGGCCATCCGGTCCACTGCGCGCCGTACACAGGGCCCAGGTCGCCGTCTTCGGTGGCCCACTCATCCCAGATGGTCACGCCGTTCTCGTTCAGCCATTTGGTGTTGGTGTTGCCGCTGAGCATCCAGATCAGCTCGTTGGCGATGCTCTTGAAGTGCAGCTTCTTGGTGGTCAGCAGCGGGAAGCCATCGGCCAGGTTGTGGCGAATCTGCCGACCGAACACGGCAGTGGTGCCGGTCCCGGTGCGGTCGCCCTTGCGGGTTCCGTTGTTGATGACGTCCTGCAGCAGTTCAAGGTATTGCTTCATGACCAGAGGCCCTCTGTTTCGGTGAATCCGCCGAACCCTTCAGGCCGGGCGTTCAGCAGATGTACCCGGCGCGTCACGCCGCAGCGTTGTTGGCAGCGGGCGCGCGGTGGTAAGCAAGCCAGATCAGCACCAGGCCGCCGATGATCATCGGCAGACTGAGGATCTGCCCCATGGTGACCCAGCCCCAGGCCAGATAACCCAGCTGGGCGTCCGGCACGCGAACGAACTCCACCACGAAGCGGAAAATGCCGTAGAACAGCGCGAACATGCCGGACACGGCCATGGTCGGACGCGGCTTGCGGGAGAAGAAATAGAGAATGACGAACAAGGCCACGCCTTCCAGCGCGAACTGGTAGAGCTGTGACGGGTGGCGCGGCAGCTGCGCAGGGTCGGTGGGGAACACCATGGCCCAAGGCAGATCGGTCGGCTTGCCCCACAGTTCGGCGTTGATGAAGTTGCCGATGCGCCCGGCGCCCAGACCAATCGGCACCATGGGTGCGATGAAGTCCATGAGCTGGAAGAACGACTTGCCGTTGCGCTTGCCGAACCAGTACGTCGCGATCATCACGCCGATGAAGCCGCCGTGGAACGCCATACCGCCCTTCCACACTTCAAAGATCAGCAGCGGGTTGGCGATGTAGTTGGGCAGATCGTAGAACAGGACGTAACCGAGACGTCCACCGACGATGACGCCCATGGCGACCCAGAAAATCATGTCCGAGAGCTTTTCCTTGGTCCACGTCGGGTCGAAGCGATTCAGGCGACGGGATGCCAGGTACCAGGCACTGCCGATACCGACCAGATACATCAGGCCGTACCAGTGAATTTGCAGCGGACCGATGGCCACGGCTACCGGGTCAATCTGCGGGTAAGGCAGCATTGCGACTCCTTGAAATAGAAGCGCTCATTGAGCGACGAAGCAGAACTATGTGGCGGCGGTAGCAGGTGTGCCACCCAATAATGATGAAATCTGGTGCAAGAGCGACCGCGATGAAAAGCCCCGCACGCCGACGATGTCGCCGCACCTGGCGCGGACATCTCTCAAAAACAGTGCGGCATGTTACCGGACCGAGCCGATCCGCTCTAGCAGCGTGCGATGGATGTCGGCGTGCGGGGTGGGTAAAGTGGCGCAAAAAGGAGTCCCCTATGTGCCTTATCGTCTTCGCCTGGCGGCCGACGCACCCTCAGCCGCTGATTCTGGCGTCCAATCGTGACGAATTTTACGCGCGTCCTACGCTGCCGCTGGCGCAGTGGGAAGACGCGCCACAGATTTACGCCGGGCGCGATCTTGAAGCGGGCGGGACGTGGCTGGGGATCAATGCTGACGGACGATTCGCAGCGCTCACCAACATCCGCGAGCCGGGCAAGCCACCTGGCCGTCGTTCGCGGGGGGAATTGGTTTCTGGTTTTTTAAACGATGAAGTGGCGATTGACGAGTATTTGCGTGAGGTCGCAGCGCGATCGACGGAGTACGGCGGGTTTAATGTGCTGCTGGGTGATCGTCAGCAGTTGCACTTCCTCAATGCGAACAACCCGACACCCCGCCGCCTGCAAGCAGGCGTTTACGGCGTGTCCAATGCCGGGCTCGACACGCCGTGGCCCAAGCTGGTGAAAGCCAAAGCCGCCCTGTCCGAACACCTGCACACGCCTGATCCCGAAGCGCTGTTTGGTTTTCTTGCCGATCACGCGCCTGCGCCTGATGCTGAATTGCCGAACACCGGCGTCGGACTTGCGACGGAAAAGTTGCTGTCGAGCGTGTTCATTGCCAGTCCCAATTACGGCACCCGGGCGAGCACGGTGTTGCTGGTTAATGGGGACGGCAGCCGGCGCCTGATCGAGCGCAGCTTCGGGCCGTATGGCGGGAGATTGGGTGAGGTGGACCTGGTGATTTGACTCCACCTCTTCCCGGCTAAAGCCGGTCCTACAATAAATTTGCTGCGCGCCTGCTGGTGCGGCGGGCTTACCTTTGTAGGACCGGCTTTAGCCGGGAAGGCGTCAGGCGTTACACCGCACAGACAGAGATGTAACCGACATACCACGATTTCTCTGTAGGAGCCGGCTTGCTGGCGAACCGTGTGTGTCAGGCACCATCAGTGTCGCTGAATAATCGCATTCGCCAGCAAGCCGGCTCCTACAGACCATTGGCGGCCATCAAGATCGGCACTGCGCCAGCCAGCCCTCAATGCCCCTTCACAGACCCCGGATTGATCATCCGCGACAGGCCCAGATTCCTAAGCGCCAGTTGCAACGAGCTGCTGATGACTTGCGGATTGTCGTTCTTCATCAGCTGGGCCAACAGGTCCTTGGCCATGCTCAGGTTGATCTGGCGCAGCATCCACTTCACTTTCGGCAGGTTGGTGGCGTTCATCGACAGGCTGTCGAAGCCCATCGCCATCAGCAGCACCGCCGCCGCAGGATCACCGGCCATTTCGCCGCAGATACTCACCGGCTTGCCTTCGGCGTGGGCGTCGCGCACTACGCTCTGCAGGGCCTGGAGCACTGCCGGGTGCAGGTAGTCGTACAAATCCGCCACGCGCGGGTTGTTACGGTCGACCGCCAGCAAGTACTGGGTCAAGTCGTTTGAGCCGACAGACAGGAAATCCACCTGACGCGCCAGTTCACGGGTCTGGTAGACCGCCGCCGGCACCTCAATCATCACGCCCACCGGCGGCATGGGCACATCGGTGCCTTCATCGCGCACTTCGCCCCACGCCCGGTGGATCAGGTGCAGCGCCTCTTCGGTCTCGTGGGTGCCGGAAATCATCGGCAGCAGAATCCGCAGGTTGTTCAAGCCTTCGCTGGCCTTGAGCATCGCGCGGGTCTGCACCAGGAAGATTTCCGGGTGATCCAGCGTCACGCGAATGCCGCGCCAGCCGAGGAACGGGTTGTCTTCCTTGATCGGGAAGTACGACAGCGACTTGTCGCCACCGATGTCCAGGGTTCGCATCGTCACCGGCAGCGGGTGGAACGCCGCCAATTGCTCACGGTAGATGGCGAGCTGTTCCTTTTCGCTCGGGAACCGCTGCTGGATCATGAACGGGACTTCGGTGCGGTACAGGCCAACGCCTTCCGCGCCACGCTGTTGCGCGCGGGCCACGTCTGCCAGCAGACCCGTGTTGACCCACAGCGGCATGCGGTGGCCGTCGAGGGTCACGCAGGGCAATTCACGCAGGGCGTCCAGGCCTTGAGAGAGCTGACGCTCTTCTTCAACGACGACGGAGTATTGCTTGATCAGAATTTCGGAGGGGTTGGTGAAGACTTCGCCGTGGTAACCGTCGACGATCAGCTGGATGCCGTCGACTTTCGAGTACGGCAGGTCCACCACACCCATGACCGTGGGAATGCCCATGGCCCGGGCCAGGATGGCGACGTGGGAGTTACCCGATCCGAGTACCGAAATCAGGCCCACCAACTTGCCTTCCGGCACCTCGCCGAGCATGGCGGGCGACAGCTCTTCGCTGACCAGAATGGTGTTGTCGGGATAGACCAGTGTTTGCTGGCGCGCTTCCTGAAGGTACGCGAGCAGGCGGCGACCCAGGTCTTTGACGTCCGATGCGCGCTCACGCAGGTAGGCGTCGTCCATCAGCTCGAAGCGTTTGACGTGCTCGTTGACCACCGAGCGCAACGCGCCCTGAGCCCACTGGCCAGTCTTGATGACATTGGTCACTTCACTGCCGAGCGACGCATCGTCGAGCATCATCAGGTACACATCGAACAATGCGCGCTCTTCAGGACGCAATTGAGTTGCCAACTTCGCCGAAAGGGTACGCATGTCGTTGCGCACGCCTTCAAGAGCGGTCTGGAACAGTTTGAGTTCCGCGGTGATGTCAGTGACGGTTTTGTCCGGCACGACTTCGAGGTCGGCCGGCGGCAGCATGACCAGCGCGGTGCCGACGGCAGCACCCGGCGAGCCCGGCACGCCGACAAATCGGGCTTCCTGAATGCCCTTGCCCTGCCGGCCCAGGCCGCGGATGGAGCCGGTAGCCTCCGCGTGAGCGATAACGCCTGCGAGCTGCGCGCTCATCGTCACAAGGAAGGCTTCTTCGCCCTCGTCGAACTGACGGCGCTCCTTTTGCTGGATGACGAGAACGCCCACTACCCTGCGGTGGTGGATGATCGGCGCACCGAGGAAAGAGGCGTAGCGTTCTTCGCCGGTTTCAGCAAAGTAGCGATAGCGAGGGTGATCGGCGGCGTTTTCAAGGTTGAGCGGTTCTTCACGCGTACCGACCAGACCCACAAGACCCTCGTTCGGGGCCATGCTCACCTTGCCGATCGAGCGCTTGTTCAAGCCTTCGGTGGCCATCAGCACGAAGCGGTTCGCTTCAGGATCGAGCAGATAGACCGAGCAGACCTGGCTGCTCATGGCCTCTTTTACGCGCAATACAATAATGCCCAACGCCGCCTTGAGATCCTTGGCGGAGTTAACTTCCTGGACGATCTTGCGCAGCGTATTGAGCATGGCTCGGGGTCGAACTCCGTGTCAGTCGCGCGCCAACAGGCGCGGGGCAAGCTCTTTGAGTGCGCGGCGATATACCTCGCGCTTGAATGTCACCACCTGGCCCAACGGGTACCAATAACTGACCCAACGCCAGCCATCGAACTCCGGTTTGCCGGTCAAATCCATCCGCACCCGCTGCTCGTTGGAGATCAGGCGCAGGAGAAACCATTTTTGCTTCTGACCGATGCACAGCGGCTGACTGTGGGTACGGACCAGTCGTTGCGGCAGACGATAGCGCAACCAGCCCCGGGTGCAGGCAAGAATTTCAACATCATGCCGTTCCAGCCCGACTTCTTCATTCAATTCACGGTAAAGCGCGTCTTCCGGTGTCTCCTGAGGGTTGATACCCCCCTGCGGAAACTGCCAGGCGTCTTGATTGATGCGCCGAGCCCATAAGACCTGGCCAGCATCATTTGTCAGAATTATCCCGACATTAGGGCGAAAACCATCGGGGTCGATCACGGCCACAACCTCGCAAACGCATGTCGCCGCATTGTTCCACAAAGATCGTGAAGGCAGCAACGAGGCTGGGACAGCTTATCGTGACAACTGCATTAATAGATGCGATCTCTTAGGCAAACCTCGTATTCTTGTGCTCTTTTTTCTGATATTTCAGCGAGTAAAGCCCATGCGCCTGGCCCTGTTCGACCTCGACAACACCCTTCTCGGCGGCGACAGCGACCACGCCTGGGGCGATTACCTGTGCGAACGCGGCATCCTGGACGGCGCTGCCTACAAGGCACGCAACGATGCTTTCTATCAGGACTATCTGGCCGGCACGCTGAACCTGACCGACTACCTGAATTTCAGCCTGGAGATTCTGGGCCGTACTGACATGGCACAGCTCGACGAATGGCACCGGGAATTCATGCGCGATTGCATCGAGCCGTTGATCCTGCCGAAGGCCATGGCCCTCATCGCCAAACACCGCGACGCTGGCGACAAGCTGGTGGTGATCACGGCGACCAACCGTTTTGTCACCGCGCCAATCGTCGCCCGGCTGGGCATCGACACGTTGTTGGCGACCGAGTGCGAGATCGTCGACGGCCGCTACACCGGCCGCACCGCTGACGTGCCGTGCTTCCGCGAGGGAAAGGTGACCCGCCTGAATCGCTGGATCGAAGAGAACGGCTTCAACCTGGACGACAGTTGGTTCTACAGTGATTCGATGAACGATTTGCCACTGCTGGAGCAGGTGGCTAATCCGGTCGCAGTCGATCCTGATGAAAAGCTGCGTGCCGAAGCCACCCGTCGCGGCTGGCCAGTGATTTCACTGCGCGATTGAAAAGCCTTCACGGGCGAGTGCCCTCTGTAACTGAAAGCACCTCATTGTAGGGGCGCGCTTGCCCGCAAAAAATCGAGCAGGCTAGCCCGCTGTCACGGCGATAGGCGGTTTAAACCGGTTTGGCACCCATCAGACCGGCAATCGCCACGAAGCAGACGACGCTGAAGATGGCCAGCGCCAAAGTGAAGCGGGAGTTGCCGACGATCACCGGCCGGCGCAGACGGTTGACCCGCACCGCCAGCCAGGCCCAGCTCAAGGCGCCGAAGAGATACAGCACACTCGCCGCCAGCAGCCAAGTCTGCCCCAGCGGCCAGCCTGCGTAGTGGACCAGCCACCAACCGCTGATCGGCAAGGTCAGCAGGCACACGCCCATCAGCCCCCAGACGAATGCCCACGGCCGTTGCATCGCGCGGTTCTGCACCGTCGCATCGCCCGCCCGGCGGCCGCGAACGATCCACACGATCAGCCCCAGCGCGCAGATGAACAGCAGCACCGTGCTGACGACATGCAGGATTTTCAGTGCAGCGAAGTGTTCCATTGTGTTCGTGTCCCTGTGTCTGGCGGTATTTGAAGATTAGCAGCCGGTTGCATATCAACGACTTGATGCAGATCTAGGGCTCAACCTACCTTGTAGGAGCCGGCTTGCTGGCGAATCCGTCGGTCAATCAATTTATGCGGCGGATGATCAATCGCGTTCGCCAGCAAGCCGGCTCCTACAGTCAGCCGGCGTCAGTCAGATGGCACGATGTGCTGGCAACCGCTCAGAGCATCACCCGAGAAACAGCTTGTACGCCGGGTTCTTGGTCTCGTCCCAATAGGGATAACCAATTTCCGCCAGCGCCTGCGGCACCAGATGCCGCTCATCCTCCGGCACCACCAACCCCGCCACCACCCGGCCATCTGCGGCGCCATGGTTGCGGTAGTGGAACATCGAAATATTCCACTTCCCGCCCAGCTTGTTCAGGAAGTTGAACAGCGCACCCGGCCGCTCCGGGAATTCGAAACGCAGCACCACTTCGTCGCTCACCCGCTCCGAATGCCCGCCGACCATGTGCCGCAGGTGCAGCTTTGCCAG
>NZ_SOCR01000007.1 GCF_004364335.1 Pseudomonas graminis
GGGTTCCTTCACTCCGGTCTCGCTCCGTGGGCCCGCCGCCATCCGCCATCCATGGCGGGGGGCGGCTCTCGCGGCATCCATGCCGCTCGGCCCACGCAGCGAGACCTGTGTTCAGCCTGCACCCAAGTCGCGTTTGGCGGTGTCTGTGTTTTTTGCGTATGAAGATCAAGATCTAAAGCGAATCAACAGCTTCCCGGCTGAAGCCGGTCCCACAGGGTGAACGCGATTTTACTGTAGGAGCCGGCTTGCTGGCGAAAGCGGAGGGTCAGGTATGAATAAAGTGACTGACTTAATGCATTCGCCAGCAAGCCGGCTCCCACAGACTGAGTTCCTACAGTAGGACCGGCTCTTGATCGTTCCCACGCTCCGCGTGGGAACGCATCCCATGGCGCTCTGCGCCGAAATCTGTCCGCCAATCCATTTCCGATTGCCTCGACTGCGTTGAGCTGTTATCTGTACGTCCGTCCAGTGTTCCGATCGACGGCCAGCCCTTTTAGTGACTTCCATTTCCAGCATTTCCCCCGATACCCGCGCAGCTCCTGTCGAGCCTGCGGCGGTGGCGGCTGTCGATCCGGAATCGGGTTATCGGGTCGCGGTGCGGGAGTTGTGTGAGTTTACGGCGAAGGCGGGGGATCTGGATTTGCGGTTTACGCCGTCGCCCACGGCGCAGGAGGGGATTGCCGGGCATCGGACGGTGGCGGCGCGGCGGGGGCCGCAGTATCAGTCCGAAGTGGCGTTGAGCGGGATGTTTCATGAGCTGAGGATTCGGGGCAGGGCGGATGGCTACGACGCTGCGCTGAACCAGCTTGAGGAGATCAAGACCTACCGCGGCGACCTGAGCAGCCTGCCCGCCAACCACCGGCACCTGCACTGGGCCCAGGCGAAAGTCTATGGCTGGCTGCTTTGCCAGCAGTTGCAACTGGCCGAGGTCAATCTGGCGCTGGTGTATTTCAACATCATCAGTGAGCAGGAAACGCTCATTCAGCAGCGTTTCACGGCAGCCGAGTTGCAGGGGTTTTTCGAAACTCAGGCGGGGATCTTTCTGCAGTGGGCGCGGCAGGAACTGGCCCACCGCGATGCCCGTGACCATGGGCTGAGCGCTTTGAAGTTTCCCCACGCCGATTTTCGTACCGGGCAGCGGGCGTTGGCCGAGTCGGTGTACAAGGCGGTCAGCACCGGGCGCTGTTTGATGGCCCAGGCGCCCACGGGGATCGGCAAGACCATCGGCACGGTGTTCCCGATGCTCAAGGCCGCGCCGACGCGCAAGCTGGACAAGGTGTTTTTTCTGACCGCCAAGACCCCGGGACGCAAGCTGGCGCTGGATGCGCTGAGCGTGATTGGGCGCAGTGCCCCGGAGCTGAGCCTGCGCGTGCTGGAAATGGTCGCGCGCGACAAGGCCTGCGAACACCCGGACAAAGCCTGCAACGGCGATTCATGCCCGCTCGCCAAGGGTTTTTACGACCGGCTACCGGCAGCGCGGAGCGAGGCAATGATCAAGCCGTGGCTCGATCAGGCGGGGGTGCGTGAGGTCGCGCTGAATCATCAGGTATGCCCCTATTACCTCAGTCAGGAACTGGCGCGCTGGTCGGACGTGGTGATCGCCGACTACAACTACTATTTCGACCTCAGCGGCATGCTGTTCGGCCTCAGTCAGTTCAATCAGTGGCGCGTCGCGGTGCTGGTGGACGAGGCCCACAACATGGTTGAGCGGACGCGGTCGATGTACAGCGCGACCCTCGATCAGCACAGCATGAACCAGGTGCGGCAGAGCGCGCCGGAACCGGTGAAAAAAGCCTTGCAGCGGCTGAACCGCGACTGGAATGCCCTGCACAAGGAGCAAGTCGCGCCTTACCAGGCCTACGCCGCCACACCGGCCAAGTTTCTCAACAGCCTCAATCTGTGCATCACGGCGTTCGGCGACTATTTCAACGAGCACCCCCACGCCGCCAACGGCGAGCTGCAAAGCTTCTATTTCGAGGCGATCCAGTTCGGTCGTATTGCCGAGCTGTTCGACGAGCACTTCCTGTTCGACATCAGCAAGCGCGAGCTCGGCAGCAAGTCGCTGTCCCGCCTGTGCCTGCGCAATGTCGTACCGGCGGGTTTCGTGCGTCCGCGCCTGACCGCTGCGATCAGTGCGGTGCTGTTCTCCGCGACGCTCAATCCACGGCACTTCTATCGTGACTTGCTGGGCCTGCCTGAGACCACGGCGTGGGTCGACGTCGAGTCGCCGTTTCAACGCTCTCAACTGGACGTCGAAATTGTCAGCCGGATTTCCACCCGCTACACCCATCGGCAGGCGTCGCTGGCGCCCATCGTCGAGCTGATGGCGCGGCAGTTCGAGGCGCGGCCGGGCAATTATCTGGCGTTTTTCAGCAGCTTCGATTACCTGCAGCAGGTGGCCGAGTTGATGGAGCGCAGCCACCCGGCCGTGCCGGTGTGGAAGCAATCCCGGGGCATGGCCGAGGCCGAACGACAGGCCTTTCTCGAGCGCTTTACGCCGGCCAGCCAAGGCATCGGCTTTGCGGTGCTCGGCGGCGCGTTCGGCGAGGGCATCGACTTGCCGGGCGCGCGGTTGATCGGGGCGTTCATTGCCACCTTGGGGCTGGCGCAAATCAACCCGGTCAACGAGCAACTTAAACAGCGCATGAGCCTGTTATTCGGCGCCGGTTACGATTACACCTATCTCTATCCCGGCATGCAGAAAGTGGTGCAGGCCGCCGGCCGGGTGATTCGTGGTGTGGAGGATCGCGGGGTAGTCGTGCTGATCGACGATCGTTTCGCCGAGCGCAAGATTCAGCAACTGTTGCCAGCGTGGTGGCAACTCTGATCAGCGTCTGTTAATTGTCTCAGGACGTTACGGATCAATAGCCGAGCGCCACGGTCCAACTGCCAGTAAACTGCCGCGCCAATGGTATTTCAGGCGGCGTTTCAGGTGGTTTCCCGCTGGGTCGGGACCTTTTCTTTTTTGTCTTTTTCTATTTTTCATCCACGGAGGTTTCGCATGAGTATCAGTCCATTCGCGGGCAAACTGGCGCCTGCAGAATTGCTGGTCGATCTTCCTCGTCTGGTGACGGCCTATTACACCGGCCAGCCCGACGCGTCGGTGGCGACCCAGCGTGTTGCCTTCGGTACCTCCGGGCACCGTGGCAGCTCTTTCGAATTGAGCTTCAACGAGTGGCACGTGCTGGCCATCAGTCAGGCGATCTGCCTGTACCGCCAGGCCAACGGCATCGACGGCCCGTTGTTCCTCGGCGCCGACACCCATGCGCTGTCGACCCCGGCGGCCGCTTCGGCGCTGGAAGTGCTGGCGGCCAACGGCGTCAACGTGATGATTTCCGAGGGTGCCGAATACACCCCGACGCCGGCGATCTCCCACGCCATCATCTGCTACAACCGCGGGCGCACCACCGGTCTGGCCGACGGCATCGTCATCACGCCTTCGCACAATCCGCCGGAAAGTGGCGGCTTCAAGTACAACCCCACCAACGGCGGCCCGGCTGATTCGCACATCACCAAGTGGATCGAGAACAAAGCCAACGAATTGCTCGCCGAGCGCCTCGTCAACGTCCAGCGCGTCCCTTACGAAAAAGCCCTGCGCGCCGACACCACCCATCGCCACGATTACATCAACACCTACGTGGCGGACCTGAAAAACGTCATCGACATGGATGCCATCCGTGGCGCCAACCTGCACCTGGGCGTCGATCCGTTGGGCGGGGCGGGCGTGAATTACTGGTCGGCCATCGGTGAGCACTACGGCCTGAATCTGGAAGTGGTGAACAAGTTCGTCGATCCGACTTTCCGCTTCATGAGCGTGGACTGGGACGGCAAGATCCGCATGGACCCGTCGTCCAATTTCGCGATGCAGAGCCTGATCGGTCTGAAGGATCGTTTCCAGGTGGCCTTCGCCTGCGACCCGGACCACGACCGCCACGGCATCGTGACGCCGACCGGTGGCTTGCTCGCGCCGAACAATTATCTGGCGGTGTCCATTGATTATCTGTTTCAGAACCGTCCTGAATGGCGTTCGGATGCCGCTGTAGGCAAGACCGTGGTCAGCAGCGGGATGATTGATCGGGTGACCCGGCGTCTGGGCCGCCGTCTGTACGAAGTGCCGGTGGGCTTCAAGTTTTTCGCCGAAGGGTTGTTCGAGGGTTCGCTGGGCTTTGGCGGTGAAGAGAGTGCCGGTGCGTCGTTCCTGCGTCGTGACGGGACGGTCTGGACGACGGACAAGGATGGTTTGATCCCGGCATTGCTGGCCGCGGAAATCCGCGCGCGTAAAGGCCGTGACCCGAGCGAGATGTACAAGTCGTTGACCGATGAGTTGGGCGAGCCGGTGTCGACCCGCGTCGAGGCGAAGGCCAACTTCGAGCAGAAGGCGCTGTTGAGCAAGCTGTCGCCGGAGCAGGTGACGTCGACGGAGCTGGCGGGGGAGAAGATCGAAAGCATCCTGAGCAAGGCGCCGGGCAATGATCAGGCGATCGGTGGCCTGAAGGTCATTACCGAGAACGGCTGGTTTGCCGCGCGGCCGTCGGGGACTGAGGATATTTACAAGATCTATGCCGAGAGCTTCAAGGGTGAGGATCACCTGAAGCGTCTGGTGGCTGAGGCGCAGGTGCTGGTGGACGGTGCGATAGCGCCTTGAAGGTACGTAGATCAAGAGCGTCTGCCTAAGGGCAGACATTTCGCCTTCGGCGAGTTACTTGGAAAAGCACCCCAAGTAACCAAGGGTGCTTGCTCCTGGTTTGGCCCTTCCTTCGTCAGGGTTCCTTCACTCCGGTCTCGCTCCGTGGGCCCGCCGCCATCCGCCATCCATGGCGGGGGGCGGCTCTCGCGGCATCCATGTCGCTCGGCCCACTCCGCGAAACCTGCGTTCAGCCTGCACTCAAGTCGCGATTTGTGGTGTTTGAGCCATCGCGTACGAAGATCAAGATCAAAGGCTTCCCGGCTGAAGCCGGTCCTACAAGGGCGCGGCGTGTCAGCTTATGGTTTGATCGTTCCCTCGCTCCGCGTGGGGATGCATCCCGTGACGCTCCGCGTCACTTCTCCAAACTGGACGCGCGTCGTCTGCAGGACGCAGAGCGTCCGGGGCGGCGTCACTACGCGGAGCGTGGGAACGATCAGAAAGAGCGGCGACGATCTCCACTGTAGGACCGGCTTTAGCCGGGAAGCCCTTGATCTGCTCTTGATCTTTGAACACAAAAATCCCAAACACCGCCAATCGCGACTTGAGTGCAGGCTGAACGCAGGTTTCGCGGAGTGGGTCGAGCCGCATGGATGCGGCGAGAGCGCCGTCAGGACAGGGATGTCCGTTCGGCGCGTGCCCACGGAGCGGGACCGGAGTGAGGAAATTCCGACGAAGGAGGAACCAAGCCAGAAGCAAACACCCTTGGTTACTTGGGGTGCTTTTCCAAGTAACTCGCCGCAGGCGAAACGTCTGCCCCCAGGCAGACGCTCTTGATCTAGATCTTGATTTACGGCTTTTTAAGCCACATCCACGAGGACGATTTCGCTGTCTTCAATGGCCGTCACCCGCAACACACGCTCATCCTCAACCGCTACACCGTCCCGCGCTTCGGCACGCAAACCGTTGACCTCGATAACACCTGTCGCAGGCACCATATAGGCCCGACGGCCCGCATCCAGCACATATTCAGCCGTCTCACCCGCCTTCAGATTCGCCGCCACCAACCGGGCGTTCGCCCGAATCCGCAGCTCGATATCATCGTCCGCCTTGCCACTGGCCAGCGTCACGAAGCCTTCGCGGTCGCCTTTCGGGAATGGCTTGGCGCCCCAGGACGGCGGAGCACCGACCTCGTCCGGCATGATCCAGATCTGGAAAATCCGCGTCTCTTTCGACTCCAGATTGTATTCACTGTGCGCCACGCCTGTGCCGGCACTCATCACCTGCACATCGCCCGCTTCGGTACGGCCACGGTTGCCCAGGCTGTCCTCGTGAGTGATGGCGCCTTCACGCACATAGGTAATGATCTCCATGTCCCGGTGCGGGTGACGCGGGAAGCCCGTGCCGGCTTCGATCACGTCATCGTTCCACACCCGAAGTTGGCCCCAGTTCATCCGGCTCTCGTCGTAGTAACTGGCGAACGAGAAATGGTGATGGGCGTTCAGCCAGCCGTGGTCTGCGCCGCCAAGGGATTTGAAAGGTCGAAGTTGCAGCATGATCAGTTCCTCCGTAGCAGGGCCGGGCCTGTGGCAGGGCGCCGCTGGTGATGACTTCTCAGTCGATGGGGCAATGATCTATTAACCAAGTATCGATAAAAAGCGTAAGTTCTGCATGAATGCAATCGGATAATTCGATGTGTAGCTGTTCATGCAAGTTATAAACACGCTGCCCTTTATCGGCTAACTCCCTGACGGCAAAGCATTTCACTGGAGCTGAAAGACGAATGGGGCGACCATAGGCGCCCTGTCGAAAACGCTGATACCTGGAGCCCGCGTGCCGCACGATTTTTCCGCCGAGCTACCCACCGAGCCAAACCCACTGCCGCCTGACCTGAATCCCCCCGAACGCCTGCCGTTGTTCAAACGGCTGATGGCCCGGCTGATGGGCGGGGGCTTGTCGCGCATCCAGGCGCAGCACGTGCCGTCGTGGCATCAGGGCCACGCCGATGGCTACCTCAACGGCCATGCCGAGGGCATGAACGAGGGTTACGCCGAAGGTCATCTGGATGGCATCGAAGAAGGCCGTCAGGTGCTGGTGATTCGTGACACGCGGCTCCTTGAGCACCGTGGCCCGAGGGTTGACGACCACCTGTTCGACGATTGGCGCCTGCCCCTGACCAACGAGCTGAAAAAGCGCATCAAGGCCGACGTCGCCGAGAAACTGCCCGCTCACGCGCAACCCACCGCCGCGCAGTGGAAGATGATTTTCAGCGACACCCCGTCGACCTACGTGATTGCCGGCGCCGGGGCCGGCAAGTCGACCTCGCTGGTGTTGCGCGTACTGCTGCTGAACCACTACCTGAGCTTCGAGCTGGACTCGATGACCGTGGTGACCTTCACCCGCGAGTCGCGCAAGGATTTCATCAACAAGCTCATCGAGATCATGGCGCTGTGGGGCCACGACCTGACCCTGCGTCAGGCCCGCGAAGTGGTGCGTACCTTTCACTCACGCATCCTGCCGCTGGTGCGCAGTCTGCCGGGTTTTGAGCAGTTGCAGGCGTTCGAGAACCTCAGCAGCCAGTCCGGCCAGTTGTTCGACGACAGCGCCGACAGCAACCCCTTCGACTTGCGCATCAATGACGCCCAGCGCCAACAGTTGAACCTGTGCTACCGGGATTTGTACGCCGCCAGTCCGCGTTTTCGCGAGGTCATGGCGCCCTTGTACCGCCAGTCCCTGCAACTCAAGGAACTGGACCGCGATCACCCGGACGTGCAGAAACGCATCACCGTGATGGGCCTGTCGTCCAAGCGCGACGAGGAGTTGTGCGACGTCATCGAGGACCTGTGGATTCGCGCTGGCGCCTGGCCGATCCAGGGCGTCGAGCCGATGCGCCAGACCGTCGAAGTCAGCGGCCTGACCTTTCACGTCCACGGTTATGCCGCCGAGCTGGATGCCTGGATCGTCCTTGGTTTCGACCCCGGCGAAGACCAGCACCTGCGCCGCCCGGACGCCAAGCTGCCGGTGTGGGCCGAGTGGGTGATCAAGCGCACGCTGTTCCAGGCGTTCTGCCGCAAGCCGGTCATCTGGCTGGAAAACTACCAGGCCTCGCGCGGGATGATGCAGTCGTTGTCCGGCGCGGCGGTGGCCGGGCCGGGCTTCGATTACAAAGTCAAAGGCGAGCTGAGCGCCGCGCCGCTGCTGGACTGTTTTGTCGCCGCTGCCAGCTTCATCGAAAACCTCGGGCTGGACGTGCCGGACGCTGTGGCGCAGATGCGCTTTTCCGATCAGGACCCCGACCGGTTTTTCTTCGAAGCGCTGAGCCTGTTCTGGAAGGCCTTCGAGAATCACTTGCTGGATCAGTCGCCGCCGGTGATGACCTATAACCGTATGTTCTCGCTGTTCGGTGAAAACTCGCCCGAAAACCTCAAGCTGGTCAGCGATGCCGGGCTGCGGCCGCTGTCGCACCTGATGATCGATGAGTTTCAAGACGTCTCGCCGCAGATTGTCTCGTGGATCCGCGCCAGTCTGCGCGAGATCCGCAGTCGCGGCCCGGCGCTGCATGTCGGGCGCGGTGCCCAGCGTTCATCGCTGCTGTGCGTGGGCGATGACTGGCAGTCGATCTACGGCTGGCGCGGCAGTTCGCCGAAATTCTTCATGGAGTTTGCCAAGGAGTTTTCCTCGCCCGCGACCACCAAGGTCATGCTCAGCGATAACTTTCGCAGTCATCAGCACATCATCGACGCCGCCGAGCACATCGTGCGCGCCGCGCCGGGGATCAGCGGGAAGAAGGCCCGCGCCAGCGGCCCGGAGCAGGAGCTGCTGCCAGTGACCGTGCTGGATCGCGACGATGACCGTTTGCTGGCGAGCCTGACCGAGCACTACCACGCCGGCGACTCGGTGCTGCTGCTGTACCGCAAAGGCAGCGAACGCAGCCGCTTGCCGGAAGCCTTGCAGGCCCTTGCCGATGCCGATTACCGGCTGCCGCCCCATGAACGACGCCTGAAACAACTGACCTACCACAGTGCCAAGGGCCTACAGGCCGACGCCGTGTTTCTGCTCGGTGATTGTCAGCATCTGACGCAATCGCCGTACAAGAATCAGGTCTATCAGCTGGCCGGTCTGGGGCGGGAAGGGGATCTGGAAGCGTTCGACAATGCGCAGAAAGATGAAGTGTTGCGTCTGGCCTATGTGGCAATCACCCGCGCCGTTCGCCACTGCTACTGGTTCATCGACGCTGCAGGCACTGACGATGGGAATATACCGCGTGCCTCGGCGAGGGTTGCAGGGGAAAAACCGTTCTTCGATGATCGCCGAGGCGCGGGGTCACTCAGTACTTCGTTGAGCACTTCACTCGGCACGTCAGTGGAATAGGGCAGGACGCCCAGGCCCTCAGGCCCGGTTGAGGTAAAGCGAGCGCCTCGGAATGAAGGTCTCGACCTCCAGTTCGATGGCCTCGATGATGCGCTCCACGTCCGTCGCGTTCATCACGGTGGCGCATGGGATGGCGGCGATGGCAATGATGGTCTCGCCGCTGGCCCGGTCAAAAAGACGGGCCACCATGCTGCCGGGCGCATCCATGTTGGCTTCGAAGCCCACCGGATGAAAATGCCAGCGCATCAGCTGGCAGGCGTTCGGAAACGTGACTTTGTTCATGGACCCACCTCGTTCAATCAAGCACTTCACAAGCTCCGCAGGGTAGGAAAACGGCAGGTCTGTCCAGGCTTCGGCAGCGATCGACACGTCGCTTGAGCAAGCCTGGCCCGCAGACCACGAGTCAGGTAAAGGTAGCACCGAGTTCTGACAGTGTCGGGAAATAAATCCTGCATAACTGAGAATTTCATGTTTCATTGATCTTTGTCATTGAGCGCTTATATCCAGGTGCATGTTTTAACTCGAGCTGAATCGTTATAGCTATCTAAAAGATTTGGTACGAAGTAAGTGGGCGGAAACATAGGTCCCTAAATGCTTAAAGTGCCCGCATGAATATTAGGTAACGGCCGATAGCAGGACGAGCGTCAATAAAAAGACTCGACGCAGCATCAGCCTTTAAGAGAGATCATCCATGTCGATAAGAAACATGAACATTGCGCCTCGCGCATTTCTGGGATTCGCGTTCATTGCCGCACTGCTCATTGGCTTGAGCGTTTTCTCGGTCAACCGGATGGCGGCGATTCGCCAGGCCACCATCGACATGGAGTCCAACCAACTGCCCAGTATCGCCAGCCTGAGCGAGATGCTGGAGAACAGTTTGCGGTTACGCATCACCTCCTTCCGCACCCTGGTCAACCGTGAGCCTGCGTCGCTGCGTGAAACCGAGGCGCGCATTGCCGAACTGATCGGCAAGTTGCAGAACGCCAAGAAAAACTACGCAGCGCTGCCGGCGGATGGCGAAGAGCTAGCGGTGTACAACCAGTTTGAAGCAACACTTGCAACGTTCCTTGATGTTCAGGCCAAGGTGCTGGACTTGTCGCGTCAGGACAAGACCGAAGAAATGCGTGCAATGATAAACACCCGTATGAAAGAGGCCACCGACCTCATGGGTGTTCAGATCAATCAATTGATTGTTATCAACAAGAAAGGCGCCAGCAATGCAGCGGCGGTTTCCAGGCAGGAATACGACAGCGCCAACGTGAGCATCATCGCTGTTTCGGTTGCCTCCGTGCTGCTGACGATACTGCTCGCGTGGTTGCTCACCCGAAGTATCGTCAACCCTATGACCCGAGCGGTTCGCGCCGCAGAAGAGATTTCATCGGGCGATCTGACCCGCCCCATCGAGGTCGACGGCAAGGACGAAGCGACCCAGCTGTTGCGCGCCCTGGCAACGATGCAGCGCAATCTGCGTCAGACCATCGAGCTGATTTCCGGCTCGTCCACGCAATTGGCGTCGGCGGCCGAGGAACTGAGCGCGGTGACGGAAGAGTCCTCGCGCGGTTTACAGCAGCAGAACAATGAGATCGAGCAGGCGGCAACGGCCGTCAACGAGATGACCGCCGCCGTCGAGGAGGTTGCGCGCAACGCGGTGTCGACGTCCGAAGCTTCAAAGCAGTCCAATCAGGCCGCGCGTCAGGGCCGTGATCGGGTGGTCGAGACGGTGAAGTCGATTCAGGACATGACCCAGCAAATCCAGGCCACTTCCGGGTTGGTCGAAGGTCTGGCGGCTCAGGGCCGTGACATCGGCAAGGTGCTGGACGTGATCGGCTCGATTGCCGAGCAGACCAACCTGTTGGCGCTCAACGCCGCCATCGAAGCCGCCCGTGCGGGGGAGGCGGGTCGCGGGTTTGCCGTGGTTGCCGACGAAGTTCGCGCGCTGGCCCACCGCACCGCGCAATCGACCACGGAAATCGAACAGATGGTTGCCGGCATTCAGACCCGCACCGGCGACGCCGTGCAATCCATGTCGCGCAACACCGATAGCACCCGTACGACGCTGAGCCTGGCCAGTTCGGCGGGTGATGCACTGGAGCTGATCACTGAAGCCATTGCGCAGATCAACGAACGCAACCTGGTCATCGCCAGTGCATCTGAAGAGCAGGCGCAGGTGTCGAGGGAGGTGGACCGCAATCTGGTCAATATCCGCGACCTCGCCGCGCAAACAGCGGCGGGCGCGAACCAGACCAGCGCCGCCAGCCATGAGCTGTCGCGGCTGGCGGTGGATCTGAAAGCCATGGTGGGGCGGTTTGTGATTTGACGCAGACGGCGCACGCCGGGATTTTGTGTGCGCCGGCGATTGCTTGCGTTGCGCAGGTCCATTGTAGGAGCGCGCTTGCCCGCGAATGCGATCTGCCAGCGCCAGCCATTTAGCCTGGCCCAGCGGATTCGTCCGATCGCGGCCCGCCGCAAGCCTGCTCCTGCGGATTTTGTGTGCGCCGGCGATTGCTTGCGTTGCGCAGGTCCACTGTAGGAGCGCGCTTGCCCGCGAATGCGATCTCCCAGCGCCAGCCATTTAGCCTGGCCCAGCGGATTCGTCCGATCGCGGCCCGCCGCAAGCCTGCTCCGGGTTGATTCTTCGGCTCATCATTTCACGGCGTCGAACGCACATTATCCTGTAGGAGCCATCGGAGGTTACGACGGTCGCGAAGGCGGCGGGTCTGTGACAACGGCGTGGTTTGACCCAATGCTTTCGCGGGCAAGCGCGCTCCTACAGTTTTGTGTCCGTGCTCGAGCTGGCTCCTACCGTCTGGATCTTCAACCGCGCCAGGCAGCTGGGTTGACCAGATCCTTCGGTCGCTCGCCCGCCAGGGCCGCCAGCAGATTGTCCACGGCACAGCGGGCCATGGCCTCGCGGGTCTCGTGAGTCGCCGAGCCCATGTGCGGCGTCGCCACCACGTTGTCCATCTTCAACAGCGGCGAGTCCGGGTTCACGGGCTCCTGCTCAAAGACATCCAGACCCGCCGCGCGAATCTGGCCGTTCTGCAGCGCGGCAATCAGCGCCTGCTCGTCCACCACCTTGCCCCGGGCAATGTTGATGAAGATGGTCTCCGGGCGCATCAGCGCAAATTGTTCCGTGCCAATAAGCCCCTGGGTTTCAGCGGTCAGCGGCACGGTCAGGCAGACGAAATCAGCCTCGCGCAACAGGTCTTCCAGGCTGCGATAGCGTGCATCAAACCGCGCTTCCACCGCCGGCTTCGGTGAGTGGCTGTGATAGAGCACCGGCATCCCGAAACCGAAATGGCCCCGTTGCGCCACCGCCTCGCCAATCCGGCCCATGCCGATGATGCCCAGCGTCTTGCCATGCACGTCGGAACCAAAATGCTGCGGCCCGATGTTCTGCTTCCACTGCCCGTCGCGAACCATGTTCGCCAGCTCCACCACGCGCCGCGCAGTAGCCATGATCAGCGCAAAACCGGTGTCGGCGGTGGTTTCGGTGAGCACATCCGGTGTGTTGGTGAGCAGAATGCCGCGCCGCGTCAGGTAGTCAATGTCGTAGTTATCGACGCCCACCGAGACGCTGGACACCGCTTTGAGCGTCGGCGCCAGGTCCAGCAATCCGGCGTCCAGCTTCACGCTCGCGCCCAGCAGCGCATCGGCGTGGGGCAGGGCGTCGCGCAGGCGGGCCAGGCCGGCGCTGGATTTCGGATCATCGATCAGCGTGACCTCGGCGTGGGCCTGCAGGCGCTGCATCAACGGCGCCGAGAGTTTCTTGTAGAGCACAACATGGTTCGTCATCAAAAGGGTTCCCGATCAGGAATGGGCAGGCGCAGGACCAACGCCGGGCTTGTCGCTCAGGGGCTGGGCCTTGCTGTCCGGCTTGAGCAGCAGCGTCAGCACCACCGACACCAGCAGCGCGCCGCTCATGAACAGGTACGAAGCGCTCAGGGTGCCGGTGACGCCGTTGAGGTAACCGACGAGGTAGGAGCCGGCGAACGAACCCAGCGCACCGAGGCTGTTGATCAATGCCATGGCGCCGCCCGCGACGTTGGCCGGAAGGATTTCCGGGACGATGGCGAAGAACGGACCGTAAGGTGCGTACATGCAGGCGCCGGCAATCACCAGCAGCGAGTACGACCACCAGAAGTGCTCGGTGCCCAGCGCGTAGGAACCATAAAACGCAACAGCCGCCAGCAGCAGCGGCGGCCAGACAAACGCTTTGCGCTTCTGGGTTTTGTCCGATGCCCACGACACCAGCACCATACCGATCACGGCCGCCAGATACGGCAGGGCCGAGAGCCAGCCGGCTTCGACCATGTCCATCTGCATGCCTTTCTTGATGATGGTCGGCAGCCACAGCACGAAGCCGTAAACGCCGATGCTCCAGCAGAAATACTGCGCGGCCAGTAGCAGTACCCGTGGCGAACGGAAGGCTTCGGCGTAGTTTTTCACCGGCTTGATGCCGACCTGTTCGGCGTCGAGGCGTGCTTGCAGTTCGGTCTTTTCTTCTGCGGTCAGCCACTTGGCCTGGGCCGGACGCTCGTCCACCAGACGCCACCAGATGAAGGCCCAGATCACTGCCGGCAGGCCTTCGACGATGAACATCCAGCGCCAGCTGAAGTGTGCGACCAGATAACCGGACACCACCGACATCCACAGCATCGTCACCGGGTTGCCGAGAATCAGCACGGTGTTGGCGCGGGAGCGTTCGGCTTTGGTGAACCAGTAGCACAGGTACACCAGCATCGCTGGCATCACCGCCGCTTCGACCACTCCGAGCATGAAGCGGATGCCGATCAGCATGTAGGCGTTGGACACGATGCCGGTCAGGGTGGCCAGGCCGCCCCACAGAATCAGGCTGACGAAGATGAGTTTTTTGACGCTCTTCTTCTGCGCGTAGATCGCGCCGGGCACCTGAAAGAAGAAGTAACCGAGGAAGAACAACGCACCCAGCAAGGACGACATGCCGGGCGTGATGTGCAGGTCTTCGGCCATCCCCGAGGCGGCGGCGAAGCCGTAGTTGGCGCGGTCCAGATATGCCAGGCTGTAGGTGATGAAGACGATGGGCATGATCAATAGCCAGCGACGTTTGAGGCCGGCGTGTTTCACGGATTCGAGCAGCTTTTCCATTTCAGGCTCCCTGAGCATGTTGTTTTTGTCGCAGCAGGTGATGGAGGTTCGGTGTGTGTAAAAGCGAGCTTCAGGCGCTCTGTCGTCGCGCGCCTGCCGAGACGTTGGCGGTATCGAGGGCGGCGCGGGTGGGCAGGCCTTCCATGTCGCCACGGCTTTGTACGGCCTGGCTGCCCACCCAGTTGCCACGGGCAGTGGCCTGTTCGAACCCGAGGTTTTCCAGCAGTGCGCTGATCACACCGACGGCGAATCCATCGCCTGCGCCCACGGTGTCGACCACGTTGGCCACCGGCACGCCGGGCAAGAACGCCTCATTGAGCTGGGTGCGGTAATACGCACCCTTGGCGCCGAGTTTGATGATCACTGCCTCGACGCCCATGTCCAGGTAGAAGCGGGCGATGTCAGCCGGGGTGTCAAAACCGGTGAGCAATTCACCCTCGGCCAGCCCCGGCATGACCCAATGGGCGTGGCTGGCGAGGTGGTTTACTTCACGGATCATCGTCGCCTGGCTCGACCACAGCGAAGGCCGCAGATTCGGGTCGAACGACACGCTGCGACCGGCGTCGCGCATTTGCGTCATTAACACGTGGGAAAGCTCCCGGCAGGTGTCGGACAGTGCCGCAGGAATGCCGGTGGCGTGCAGGTGCCTTGCCTTTAGCAGCTCGGGGACGATGTCGTTGACCGACAGGTGACTGGCCGCCGAACCCCGACGGAAATACTCGACCACCGGGTCGGCGCCTTCCAGCTCCAGGGATTTGAACTGAAAGCCGGTGGGGTGCGCGGCGTCCACGGTGACGTGGGCACAATCGACGCCTTCCTGTTGCAGGCTGTCGGTGACGAAGCGGCCCATGGAGTCGTTGCCGACCCGGCTCAGCCACGCCACTTTGAAGCCCAGCCGCGACAGACCGATGGCCACGTTGCTGTCGGCGCCGGCAATGCGTTTCTCGAAGTGACGCACCTGGGCCAGGTCGCCGGTTTGTTCGGCCACCAGCATGGTCATGGTTTCGCCGAAGGACAGAATATCGATCTCAGACATGGCTCAGCGCCTCCGTTTCCTTGTGGCTGGTCTGCGCTGATTGCGACTGGCCGAGGCGGGCGAGCAGCGCAACCTGCTCGCGGGTCACCTGAAGCAAGTCGTCGCCTTGCAGCGGGTATTCAACGGCGCGGGGCAGGTTTAGCGGCATGTGCTGGATGAGCAATTCCCACTCTTGCAGGTCGATTGACGCTGGCGGCACGGCGATGAGCTTGCCAGCCGCGTTCCGAGTGATTGCTTTGCAGTGCAGGTATTCGACGTAACGGCCCAGCTGCTGGGCGGCGTCGCGGGCGGACTGTTCCTGCCAGCGCCAGTTGCCGATGTCGAAGGTCATGCCGATGGGCATTTGCAGCGCCGTGATCTGCGCGAAGAACTGCACGAAGGGCTCGATGCGGCCGCCTTGCTCGGTCTGGTCGTTTTCCACCAGCAGGTGAACGTCGTAGGGCGCAAGACGATCGGCCAACGCAGCGACGTCGCAGTGCTCGCCAAAATGCCCCAGCGACACTTTGAGCCAGAACGCCCCGCAGGCGCTGGCGCGTTCAAGGGTTGGTTTAAGTTCGGGGTTCGGTTGACGGTCGCCTTCGAGCCACAGCTCAAGGGGCGCCGAGTACAGGCATTCCAGGCCTTGGGCCTGAATGGCGCGGGCGAGTGCAGGGAAGTCCTGATGATCGACGCCGGGGCTGAACAGCTCTTCCCGCAGCTCGATGCGCCTGACGCCGGCACCGACCAGCAGGGGGATAAAACTGGCCTGGCCTTGGGCTCGCACTAGATCGGCACCGAAGGCGCCGAGGCTGATGGCAACGGATGGTAGGGTCATTATTATTGTCCTCTGAAACCGGTTACATTTTTGTTCGAACGAGCGAACCGGGTAAAAGTTCGCGTCGGCGTGCAGGGTCTGACCTGCGGTACATGTTCGCGTCTGTCAGGTCTGTCGTCGGGTCGATCCCCGCGCGATCAACTGCGCGGGGAAGTCGTACAGACGCACCGGCTCCTGATCGCCGCGCAGTCGATTGAGCAGGCATTCGAACGCGGTGATGCCCATTTCATGGGTGGGTTGGGCGAGGGAGGTGATGCCGCTGCCGACCAGCGGGTACCAGTCCAGTTCGTCGAGGGCGATCAGCCCGATGTCGTTGAACAGGTGGCAGCCCAGTTCATGCAGCTTGCGGGTGGTGATCAGGGTAGCGACGCCGTTGGCGGTGAACAGCGCTTTGGGGCCGGGACCTTGTTGAGCAAGGAAGTCGTGCAACCGGCCGCGCAACGAGTCGCCGGTTTCGCAGACCTGGCCACCCATGTCGGTTCGCTCGGCGATCTGTTGTTTGAAGGCCTCCACCCGCTCGATCCGTGAACTGGTGCCGTCCTGGGGTTCGGTGACCATGAGCACGTCGCGATAACCGGCGTCCTGCAGATGATCCAGCGCCTGCCGGACCGCTGCGACGTTGTCGAGGCCGACGAGGTCGCTGTGCAGTTCATCAACCTTGCGGTCCACCAGGACCATCGGCAGTTCGCTGTGCAATTCGCGCAGTTCGTCGAGGTGATGGCCGAGGGTGTTCACGATCAGGCCTTCGATGTTGTACGAGCGCAGGGCGGCGAGGTGCAGGCGTTCCTGTTCGTCGTCGCGGTCGGTGTTGCACACGACGAGGCTGTAGCCGTGCTTGCGGCAGGCCGTTTCGACGCCGTGCATGACGGCAATGGAGTAGGGGTTGCGGATGTCGGCGACGAGCATGCCGATCAGGCGGGTGCGGCCGCGTTTAAGGCCGCGGGCCATTTGATTGGGGCGATAGCCGAGGGTGTCGATGGCCTGTTCGATGCGTTTGGCGATGGCTTCGGACAGCAGTTGGCGGTCATCGCCGATGAAGCGCGAGACGCTGGCCTTGGAGACGCCGGCGAGGTCGGCGACGTCGTTCATGGTGACGCGGGTGCGCGTTGGTATGGAAATGCTGTTCACGGCCTGGACCTTATTGGATTTATCAGCAGGCTTAATGGGGAGAGCTATTTGGCTCTGAAACCGGTTTCAGGAGACACCAGATCTTTGTGGGCGTCAATACGCTGTTAAAGGCATCTGCCTGACGGCAGATATTTCGCCTTCGGCGAGTTACTTGGAAAAGCACCCCAAGTAACCAAGGGTGCTTGCTCTCGGTTGGTCCCTTCGTTCCTCAGGGTTCCTTCACGCAGGTCTCGCTCCGTGGGCCCGCGCCGAACGGACATCCATGTCCTGACGGCGCTCTCGCCGCATCCATGCGGCTCGGCCCACTCCGCGAAACCTGCGTTCAGCCTGCACCCAAGTCGCGATGGGCGGTGACTGACCCTTTTCCGCATGAAGATCAAAAGCAAAAGCGCCAGCGCCCGCATCGGCGCTGCGCCAGGGCTGCTTCCCGGCTGAAGCCGATCCCACTGGGGGAACGCGATTTCACCGTAGGAGCCGGCTTGCTGGCGAAAGCGGTGGGTCAGGTATGAATAGAGTGACTGACAGAATGCATTCGCCAGCAAGCCGGCTCACACAGACCGAATTCTCGGAGTAGGACCGGCTTCAGCCGGGAAGCGTTTGATCTGCTTTTGATCTGCGTTTGATCTTCGTACACAACAAGTCCAGTCACCGCTAAACGCGACTTGGGTGCAGGCCGAACGCAGACGACGCGCAGTGGGCCGAGCGGCATGGATGCCGCGAGAGCGCCGTCAGGACAGGGATGTCCGTTCGGCGCGGGCCCACGGAGCGTCGTCGGAGTGAGGGAACCCGACGAAGTCGGGCCCAACCGAGAGCAGGCACTTTTGCTTACTTTTGGTGCTTTTCAAAAGTAACTCGCCGAAGGCGAAACCCGAGGCCGTTAGGCCGACGCCCTTGACCTTGACCTCAGCCCTTAAAACTATCCCGCCAGGCCAAAAACCGCCGTTCCAGCATCGCCAGCACCCCATCGGTCAACTTGCCCAACACCGCCAGCACAATAATCGCCGCCAGCACAATGTCGGGCCTGGACGTCTCGCGACCATCACTGAGCAAATAGCCCAACCCCTTCGTCGCCGCGATCAACTCCGCCGCCACCAGAAACATCCACGCCAGACTCAACCCCGAGCGCAAGCCGGTGAACAGACCGGGCAGGGCGGCGGGCAAAAACACATGCACGATCATCTGCCGCTGACTGAAGCGATACATCGTCCCCACCTCCACCAACTTGCGATCGATATTGCGAATGGCCGCGACGCCGTTCAGGTACACCGGGAAAAACGCGCCAATGGCAATCAACACAATCTTGGAAGTCTCACCAATCCCCAGCCACAGCAACAACAGCGGCACCCAGGCCAGGCTCGGGATTGAACGCAGGCCGGCGAAGGTCGGCTCCAGATACGCTTCCGCCTCGCGGCTGAGCCCGACCCAGGCCGCAAACACCAGGGCGAGCCCCGCGCCGATCACGAACCCCGACAGCACCCGTGTCAGACTGGCGCCGATGTGTTTCCACAGGGCGCCGCCTGCCAGGTCCGTCAGCGTCGTGGCGATCTCGCTGGGTGCCGGCATCTGGTAGGACTGTACCCAGCCGATGCGGACCGCGATTTCCAGCATCAACAAAATCGCCACTGGCACGGCAAGACCCTTCAAGCGGGTCGGCCACTTCCCACGTGCCTGAGGTACAGACGGTTGCGCGTCAGGCGCCTCATCCTTGAACACCTGCGCCCTGGCGCTGGCGCCGCCACTGATACCACCGCCACCGGCCTCGCTGACCCGGGCATTGCTCATGGCTTGGCGACGACCGCGTTGCCGAAGCTCGGGTCGATCAATTGATCGATGACCTGGTCGACGTTCGTCCCTTTGCGCACCAGCTCTTCCGAAACCAGAATCGGCGCGGCGGCCTTCGACGCGCTGACGTCCTTGTCGGTCAGCAGAGGGCTGCCGAGGTCAGTGCGCGTCAATTGCAATTTGGCGACATCCAGCGGCAGGCCTGACTCGGTGGCGAGCAGTTGCGCCAGCTCGTCCGGATGTTTCAGCGACCATTCCCGGGCTTTTTCGTACGCGCCCAGGACGGTTTTGATCGCTTCCGGGTGCTCCTTCGCATAACGCTCGGTCACGCTGACGACGCCAAAGCTGTTGAAGTCCTTGTTGCGATACAGCAAGCGCGAGCCGGCCTGGATTTCGCTCGCCGCCATGTGCGGGTCCAGCCCGGCCCAGGCGTCGACATCGCCTTTCTCCAGCGCAATGCGGCCGTCCGGGTGCTGCAGATGCAAGAGCTCGACGTCGTCTTTGGTCAGCTTCGCCTGCTGCAGGGCGCGCAGGGTAAAGAGGTAAGGGTCGGTGCCTTTGGTGGCGGCGATTTTCTTGCCCTTGAGGTCGGCAACGTTCTGTAGGGTCGAGTCCTTGCGCACCACCAGCGCTGTCCATTCGGCGCGGCTGTAGACATAGACCGATTTGATCGGGCTGCCGTTGGCTCGCGCCAGCACTGCCGAGAGACTGGCGGAGGAGGCGAAGTCGATGCCGCCGCTGTTGAGGTATTCCAGCGAGCGGTTGCTGCCCTGGCTGAACACCCAGCTGACGTTGCTTTCTGGCAGCGCTTTTTCCAGCCAGCCGAAGTGCTTGAGCACCAGACTGACTGGCGAGTAATAGGCGTAATCCAGGTGCACCTCGGCCGGTGGGGCCTCTGCAGCCTGGGCCAGCGGTTGAAGCGTCAGTGCGAGTGCGCCGGCGAGTATTTTGAATGAGGTCGGCAGACGGGAAAATGCTGTCATGGGTCAATGTCCAATCAAGGGGCGAAAGCTGCGCGCGGCTGCTTATGACGAAATCAGCAGTCGGAGCGAGCCAGTCTGCTTAATTGGAATATTGCAGGCTTTGTGCCATTGGCTCTCGCGCCCGTGTAGACGCGAATTTCCGGGAGTCCTAGGCCGTTGACGGTGTCCATGACACGGCAGTCTGTTGATCGGATGTCGCTGGACAAACAGTCGCACCGGCAGTCGGACCGGGTCAGGTAATCTCTTCACACGTCGCTGTTCCGACACCCGCGTATCTGACCGTTCGGCGATTAAATCGGTAAATCAGGCGGTTGCGTGCAACCTCTTGAGCGTTTTCTGATCTGATCGGCTTTCGTTATACGGAAATATTCGCTCGGCATACTGCATCAAGCCGCACGCTGACAAGGACGTTGCATCGGGCGTCACGCCCATCACGAACCATCAGAATTCCATGCCGATATGAGCCTTTCAACACCGCCTCTGTTGTCCCGCGCAATGCAGCGCATGACTTACTTTGTGTTGCCGACCCTGCTGATCGCCTCCGCCATTTTCTGGTTCGCGGCGGGGAAAGGTGTGCACGCGGAGTCCAAGAACGGCACCCAGACCCTGGTGTTTCTGCGCCACGCCGAGAAGCCCGAAAGCGGCCTGGGCCAACTGAACTGCCAGGGCCTGAACCGCGCCATCGACCTGTCCACGGTACTGCCCAACACTTTCGGCAAAGCCGACTTTATCTTCGCGGCCAACCCCAGCCGCCATGTGGAAGAGGGCGAACACGATCATTCCTACAGCTACCTTCGCCCGCTCATGACCGTAGGCCCCAGCGCGATCAAACTGGGCCTGCCGGTCAATATCGATTTCGCCGCCAATGACACCGGTGATCTGGCCGATGAGCTGATGCGCGACAAATACCACGACGCCACCATCTACACCGCCTGGTCCCACGGCTACCTGCCGGAGCTGATCAACAAAGTCGCCGAGGAGGCGTCGGGCGAGAAGATCAAACTCGTCAACGACTGGGTCGCCGAGGATTTCGATTCCGTGCTGGTGCTGACGCTCAAGTGGAACGACGGCAAAGCCACGCTGCAGTATGAGAACTACAAGCAGAACCTGGATGGCGGGGCAGTGGGCTGCCCGAGCTGATTGAATCTAGCGAGTTTTGCGTTGTGACACCTGACGCTTTCCCGGCTAAAGCCAGTCCTACAGTTAGAACGCGATTCCATGTAGGACCGGCTAAAGCCAGTCCTACAGTCAGAACGCGATCCCATGTAGGGCCGGCTTCAGCCGGGAAGAGGCCCGTCAGATCACCCTCAATCATGCCTGCCAGCCCGAAAAGTTTGTGCCTCTCCATCGATTACGCTAGCGTCAGCCGACCCTGACTGCCGGCGGTTCCCCATGCTTCAACCTCTTCAGCCCCACGCCTCGCGCCTGATCCCTTTCAATCCGCCGTTCGACTGGCAGCGCATGCTGGATTTCTTCAAGGCGCGGATGACGGCGGGCGTGGAAGCGGTGGTCGATGGGGTGTATAGGCGCAACATCGACTTCAAGGGCAGCCACGGTGCCTTGACGGTAGAGCTGGCGCCGGACGGGCAGCATTTGCTGGTGACCGCCCACGGCGAGGTGAGCCGGCACATTGATGAGCTGATCGTGCCGGTTTCACACATGTTCGATCTGTACGCCGAACCGCAAATCATCGACCAGACCCTCTCGCAAGACCCGTGGCTGGCGTCGCTGGTGCAGCGTCGTCCGGGGCTGCGCGTGCCGGGGGCGTTCTCCGGGTTTGAGCTGGCGGTGCGCACGATTGTCGGGCAGCAGGTCAGCGTCAAGGGTGCGACCACGATTGTCGGTCGCCTCGTCCAGCGCGCCGGGGTTCAGGTCAGCGAAGGTCTGCATGAACAACTGGCTTGGCGATTCCCGACGCCAGACGCCCTGGCGCAGGCGAACCTGGACAAGATCGGCATGCCCGGCAAGCGCGTCGAGACCCTGCAGCGTCTCGCCGCGGCGGTGGCCAGTGGCGAGCTGTCCCTCGACGTTCGCCATGGCGACATTGGCGATTTACGGCGACAACTGCTGGCCATGCCCGGCATCGGCCCCTGGACCGTGGAATACATCGCCATGCGCGCCTGGCGTGACCCGGACGCCTGGCCCGCCGCCGATCTGGTGCTGATGAATCTGATGACCCAGCAGGAGCCATCGCTGCTTCGCCTGCCGCAGCACAAGGCGCGGGCGGAAGCCTGGAAACCCTGGCGCGCCTACGCCGCGATGCACGTCTGGAATTCCGCAGCGGACGCGGCGGGCAAGCAGAAGGGCGGTTAAACCGCGAGTTTGAGCGCAAGAAGCGGGTGGTTCGGGCAGGTCGCGCGCGTAGTATGTCGGCATCCGACCCGCGCCCGGACGATCCCGGCTAGCGGTTAGGACAACAAGCGTCAGCACACAAGCCAGAGCAGGAGCCAGACGATGACCTTCACTTACCGTTTCATCGATTCTCCGGTCGGTCAGTTGAAGCTGATCGCCAAGGGCCCGCGTCTGGCCGCCGTGCTGTGGGAGAACGACCGTCCGAACCGCGTGCTGCTCTGGGCGATGAGCGAAGATGCCGGCAGCGATATTCTTGATCAGGCCGAGTGTCAGCTCGCCGAATACTTCGCCGGACAGCGTCAGCGCTTCGAGCTTGAACTCGAATTCCATGGCACCGCATTTCAGCAGAAAGTCTGGCAGGCCTTGCTGACTATTCCCTTCGGCGAAACCCGCAGTTATCTCGACATTGCCCTGCAGATCGGCAACCCCGCCGCCGTGCGCGCAGTCGGTGCGGCCAATGGCAGGAACCCGATTTCCATCATCGCCCCGTGCCACCGGGTGATCGGTAGCTCCGGCGCGCTGACCGGTTTTGCCGGAGGCCTGGACGCCAAGCACCTGCTGCTGACCCTTGAGGGTTATCAGCCCGCACGGCGGGGCAAGCGCGTCATGGCCGCGGCTTCGACCCAGGCTTCACTGTTCTAGACTGGCGCCCACAGGCACCCACACGCCCACCCTGAAAGTCACCACCCGCCCAGAAACCGAATCAATGGAGATGATCATGCCCGGTTCCGCTCAGACGTTTCGCTCACTGCACCATCAGTCCATCGTTTTGCGCCTGCCCAATGCCTGGGACGCTGGGAGCGCTCGACTGTTCGAAAGCCTCGGCGCCACGGCCATCGCGACCACCAGCGCCGGTGTCGCCTGGGCCCAGGGCTATGCCGATGGCCGGGTGTTTCCGGTCGACACCGCGGTAAGCGTCGCGGCCAGCATCGCGCGGCTGATCAGCGTCCCGCTGTCGGTCGATATAGAGAACGGCTATTCGGACGACCCGCAGACCGTGGCGGAAAACGTCAGGCGGGTGCTGGAGGTGGGCGCGGTGGGCATCAATCTGGAAGACGGTTCCGACGCGCCGCAGCTGCTCGCCCGCAAGATCGAGGCTATCAAAAGCATGGCCGCCAATAACGGGTTTGACGTTTTTATCAATGCCCGCACCGACGTATATCTGGCGAGTCTGGTTCCTGAACATGCGCGCGTCGAAGAAAGCCTTAAACGCGGTCATATGTACCGGGAAGCCGGTGCGGACGGGCTGTTTGTGGCAGCCCTGGTGGATGTCGAGCAGATAAAAGCCGTCGTTGCCGGCATCGATCTGCCCATCAATGTGCTGGCGCGACAAGGACTGCCAGACGCCGAAGCACTGGCGCAGTTGGGCGTACGCCGGTTGAGCGCCGGATCCACCATCACGCAGACCTTGTGGGGACAGGCCGAGCAACTGGCGCGCGGCTTTCTGCAGGAAGGCCGATCGGAAGCAGTCACTGAAGGCAGCCTGACCTATCCGCAGATCCAGGCGCTGTTTGAACGCTAGACACAACTCATCGGAAGCAATGAAACAAGGGGCGGCGATCCTCTGGATTCGCCGCTCTGTTACAAAATTTGCGGCGGGATCGACGAGAGGCGCTAGCCAGGTTTAGACGATAAGAGTACAAATGTGCTCCATGACGACCCTATCCCCCAAACGCGCTGCCATCCTCACGTTCATTCGAGATCGCATCGCCCAGAATGGCCAGCCTCCCAGCCTGGCGGAAATTTCCGAAGCCTTTGGTTTTGCTTCCCGCAGCGTCGCGCGCAAGCACATCGTGGCGCTGACCGACGCCGGCCTGATCGAAGTCGTCGCCAATCAGGCCCGCGGTATCCGGCTGGTGGACACCCGTCCACGGCCGCAGATGCTCGACATTCCCGTGCTCGGTCGCGTGGCCGCCGGTGCACCCATCGGCCCCGACCTCGACAATCACGATATCTTCACGCTGGACAGCCGCACCTTCATGCGCGTCCCGGATTACCTGCTGCGGGTGAGCGGGGATTCGATGACCGACGACGGCATCTTCGATGGCGATCTGGTCGGCATCCTGCAAAGCGCCGAAGCCCGCGACGGGCAGATCATCGTGGCCCGGCTGGACGGCGAAGTGACCATCAAGCGCCTTGAGCGCGGCAATGATCAGCTGCGCTTGCTGCCGCGCAACCCTGCGTATCAACCCATCATTGTGCGGCCGGACCAGGACTTCGCCATCGAAGGCGTGTTCTGTGGCCTGGTGCGCCGGGAATGATGGGCGCGGTGGTCAGCCTCGACGCGCTGCTGGACGAGCGGCGCGTCTGGAAGGGCCGTCAGCAGGTTGCTTCGGTGGCCACGCAGCCCACCGGCCATGCAGCCCTCGACGCCGCGTTACCCCTGGGAGGCTGGCCCCCTGCGGCGATGACCGAAGTGCTGGTGGCGGCCAACGGCAGTGGTGAATTGCGCCTGATGTGGCCGACCCTGGCGCGCCTCGCTGACGCCGGCGAGCGTATCGTGCTGGTCGCGCCTCCCTATCTTCCTTATGCCCAGGCCTGGCAGATGGCGGGCATTGACCTGAGGCAGTTGTCGATCATCCATGCCAACGAGCGCGATGCCCTGTGGGCGGTCGAGCAATGCCTGCGTTCGGGCAGTTGCGGCGCAGTGTTGTGCTGGCCGACCAAGGTCGACGACCGCGCCTTGCGTCGGTTGCAGGTGGCCGCCGAAACCGGTGAAACCCTGGCCTTTGCCTGCCGCGGGCATGAAGCAGCGGCCAATCCGTCTCCGGCCGCGCTGCGCATTGCCATCGACGCGCGGCCCAGTCAGTTGCGGGTGCTCAAGTGTCGCGGCGGGCTGGCGCCTGCTTCCCCCGTCCCGTTCACCGCTGACGCTTGAGGTTGCCATGCTCTGGGCCTGTGTCCTCCTGCCGCAGCTGGCGCTGGACGGCGTCATGCGTCGTCGCGAAAACCCTGAAGAACCGCTGGCGCTGATCAGTGGCACGGCGCAGCGTCGGGTGCTGCAGACGGTCAACCCGGCCGCCCGCGCGATGGGCCTGCGTGCCGGCCAGTCGTTGACCGCAGCCCATGCCATGACCCGGGAATTCGCCACCGTCGAATACGACCCGGACGAAACCGAGCGCTGGCACCGTTTGCTGGCTGCCTGGGCCTACCGGTTCAGTTCCCATGTCAGCCTCAAGTACCCGCGGGTGCTGTTGATGGAGGTTGAATCCAGCTTCGGCCTGTTCGGGCCGTGGCCGGTGTTCGAAGCGCGACTGCGTCAGGAGCTGACCGAGCTGGGCTTTACCCACCGCATCGTCGCGGCGCCCAATCCGCTGGCAGCCCGCATGCTTGCCAACGCCCATGACGGTCTGGCCGTGACCGACGGCGACGCACTGCATGAGGTGCTGGCACAGATGCCGGTCAACCGCATCGGCCTGCCAACCGAGGTGGCCACCGCACTGGCGCGCATGGGCCTGCACCGCGTACGACAGGTTCATGGGTTGCCCCGTGACACCCTGGCCCGGCGTTTCCCGGCAGCGGTGCTGCAACACCTCGACACCTTGTTCGGGCGCAGGCCTATGGGGCTGGAGTGTTATGTGCCTCCAGACCGTTTTGATACCCGCATCGAGCTGAATTTCGACGTCGAATCCCATCAGGCGCTGCTGTTCCCGCTCAAGCGCATGATCGCCGACCTGGCGGTGTTTCTGGCCGGGCGCGACAGCGGCGTGCAACGTTTCGTGATTCATCTGGAGCACGTTCCGAGCGTGGGCAGCGTTGCCCCGGACACGCAGATTCCCGTGGGCCTGCTCAGCGCCGAGCGCGAAGCCAACATGCTGTTCGAGCTGGCGCGGGGCCGTCTGGAGCAACTCGAGGTGCCGTCGCCGGTACGCGCGTTGAGATTGCAGGCCAAGGATCTGCCGGCGTTCGTGCCCACCCACCGCGAGCTTTTTGATGACCGTCCGCAGCAGACCATGCCCTGGGAGCAACTGCGCGAGCGCCTGCGCGCACGGCTTGGGGATGAAGCCGTGGCTGGCCTGGGCTTCAATGCCGACCATCGCCCGGAACACGCCTCGCTGCCCGCTTCCCCGAGCAAACCGCTGGCGCTGACCCATAAAGTCCCGCGCCCCGGCTGGCTATTGCCCGAGCCGGAATTACTGACCGAGCCCGGCCTGCGTGTGCTGGCCGGGCCGGAGCGCATCGAGTCGGGCTGGTGGGACGGCGGCGACGTGCGCCGCGACTATTACCTTGTCGAAACCCGCAACGGCCAGCGCGGCTGGGCTTACCGGAGCGTCGGCGAGAGCAGCCTGTTACTGCATGGCTGGTTCGCATGAGCGCGGGATACGCCGAGCTGCATTGCCTGTCGAACTTCAGCTTTCAGCGGGGGGCGTCGAGTGCAAAAGAGTTGTTCGAACGGGCAAAGCTTCACGGCTATCAAGCGCTGGCGATTACCGATGAATGCACCCTGGCGGGCATCGTACGTGCGTGGCAGGCGGCGAAGGAATGTGAGCTGCCACTGATCATCGGCAGCGAAATTGCCATCGAGAACGGGCCGAAAATTGTCTTGCTGGTAGAGAATCTCGCCGGCTACCAGGCCTTGTGTCGCTTGATCACCCAAGGGCGGCGCCGCAGCAAGAAAGGCGAATACCGCTTGCTGCGCGAGGACTTTCAGCCGCCGGTCACGGGGCTTTTGGCGCTGTGGCTGCCGGATCTTGATCAGAACGTGCCGACCCGGCGGGAACAAGGCGACTGGCTGCGCGGGGTCTTTCAGCAAAATCTGTGGCTGAGCGTCGAACTGCATTGCGGTCCCGATGATCGAAAGCGCCTCAACACCTTGCTCGGCATGGCGCGGGCCATGGCGATTCCTGCCGTCGCCAGTGGCGACGTGCACATGCACGCCCGCGGCCGTCGGGCGTTGCAGGACACCATGAGCGCGGTCCGCCATCACACCACCGTGGCGGAGGCAGGGCATCGGCTGTTTGCCAACGGCGAGCGGCATTTGCGCCCACTGTCGGTGCTGGGCGAGCTATATCCGGCGAGCCTGCTGATTGAAACCCTGAACATCGCCCGGCGCTGCACCTTCGACCTCAGTGAGTTGCGCTACGAATACCCCCACGAACTCGTGCCGCCTGACCAGTCCCCCAGCAGCTGGCTGCGGCACCTGACCGAGCAGGGCGCCAGTCGGCGCTGGCCTCAGGGCGTGCCGGAGGTCGCCCGCAGCAACATCGAAAAAGAGCTGAGGGTCATCGCCGCCAAGCGTTACGAGAGTTACTTCCTCACGGTGCACGACATCGTCAGCTTCGCCCGCGAGCAGCACATTCTCTGCCAGGGGCGTGGTTCTGCGGCCAACTCCACGGTGTGTTTCGCTTTGGGCATCACCGAGCTCGACCCGTCAAAAAGCAATCTGCTGTTCGAGCGTTTCATCTCCGAAGAGCGCGACGAGCCCCCGGACATCGACGTCGATTTCGAGCACGAACGGCGCGAGGAAGTCCTGCAATACGTCTTCCGTCGATACGGCCGGGGCAGGGCGGCGCTCACCGCGGTTGCCAGCACCTACCACGGTGCGGGAGCCGTCCGGGATGTGGCGCGCGTCCTCGGTTTGCCACCCGACCAGATCAACGCCCTGGCCGACTGCTTCAGCCGCTGGAGCGACAGCATGCCGCCCGCCGAACGCCTGCGCGAATGTGGGTTTGAGCCCGAGAGCCCGATTCTGCGCCGGGTGCTGACGTTGACCGGCGAACTGATTGGCTTCCCCCGGCATCTGTCCCAGCACCCTGGCGGCTTTGTGATTTCCGAGCACCCGCTGGAAACCCTGGTGCCCGTGGAAAACGCTGCCATGGCGGACCGCACCATCATTCAGTGGGACAAGGACGACCTTGATCTGGTGGGCCTGCTCAAGGTCGATATTCTGGCGTTGGGTATGCTCAGTGCGCTGCGCCGGACCTTCGATCTGGTCAGGGGGTATCGCGGTTACGACCTGACCCTCGCGACCATCCCCGCCGAGGACAAGCCGACCTACGACATGATCACCCGCGCCGACACCATCGGCGTGTTCCAGATCGAGTCGCGTGCGCAGATGTCCATGCTCCCGCGCTTGAAACCCAACACCTTCTACGATCTGGTGATCGAGGTCGCCATCGTGCGCCCCGGGCCGATTCAGGGCGGCATGGTGCATCCCTACCTGCGCCGCAAGAACGGCGAAGAGGCAGTGACGTACCCATCCGATGAACTGAAAGTGGTGTTCGAGCGCACCCTGGGCGTGCCGCTGTTCCAGGAACAGGTCATGCAACTGGCGATCGTCGCCGCCGATTATTCCCCCGGCGAGGCGGACCAGTTGCGCCGTTCCATGGCGGCCTGGAAACGCCACGGCGGTCTTGAGCCCCACCGCATCCGCCTCAGTGAGCGCATGAAGGAAAAGGGCTACCCGGACGAGTTTATCCAGCGCATTTTCGAGCAGATCAAGGGCTTCGGCAGTTACGGCTTCCCGGAATCCCACGCCGCCAGCTTCGCCTTGCTGACCTACGCCAGCTGCTGGCTGAAATGCGACGAGCCTGCGGCCTTTACCTGCGCGCTGATCAACAGCTGGCCGATGGGCTTTTACAGCCCGGATCAACTGCTGCAGGACGCCCGCCGCCACCAGATCGACGTGCACCCGGTGGACGTGCGTTACAGCGACTGGGACTGTTCACTGGAGCCGGTCGCCGGCCGGGAATACAACCAGAACCTGGCGATCCGCATGGGCCTGCGCATGATTCGCGGCTTCCGCGAGGAGGATGCCATGCGCATCGAGCAGGCCCGCGGCGTACGTGATTTCAAGGACGTGGCTGACCTGTGCATTCGCGCCGAACTGGACAATCGCGTGCGTGCTGCGCTGGCGGATTCCGGCGCGCTGCGGGGGCTGGTGGGGCACCGTCATCGGGCGCGCTGGGAGATCGCCGGCGTTGAGATGCAACGGCCGTTGTTCGGCGATGACTTTTTTGGCGAAGAGGCCCAGGTCGCGCTGCCGCTGCCGAGTGTCGCCCAGGACCTTGCAGCCGATTACGATAGCCTCGGCACGACACTCGGGCCGCACCCGCTGGCTTTGCTGCGCCATAAACTCGCCGCGAAACGTTTTCGCAGTTCAAAGGATTTGCTGGATGAAGAGCATGGACGAAGCTTCAGCGTCGCCGGGCTTGTCGTCGGTCGACAACGGCCCGGCACCGCCAGTGGCGTGACCTTTGTCACCCTGGAAGACGAACACGGCATGATCAACGTGGTGGTCTGGCGTGATCTGGCCGAGCGTCAGCGCAAGGTGTTGGTGGGGTCGCAGTTGATGCAGGTGTTCGGCAAGTTCGAATTCCAGAAGGGCGTGCGCCACGTCATCGCCCAGCGATTGTTCGACCTCACGCCGATGCTCACCGGGCTCGACGTGCGCAGTCGGGATTTCAAGTGAGCCGCAGGGGGCTGATAAACGCCTGATTGACCGCGATCCTCCTGCAGGTTTTGCGTACGACGTCAATTGCCCGTTTGACGCAAGTCCAGTGTAGGAGCGCGCTTGCCCGCGAAAGGTGTCGTATCAGAAACATTGAGGGCGTCTGACACACCGCAATCTTCCGGATGCGGCGTGTCAGCCGCCGGACATGTCACTGGCCAATCGCATTCGCCAGCAAGCCGGCTCCTACAGGTTATGCATCTCGGTTGAAGTCGGGGCCTGGGCTGGAATCTACTGACTGTTCATCCTGCCCTGACCCGAAAACAGGATAAATACCTCCGTCCATCAGATCTCCACCTTCACAGCCCGCCCGGTCTTGATCGACTCGATGGCGCAGTTGGCCAGATGCAAGGCTCTCAACCCGTCGCGGGCGTTGGTCGGCAAGGTCTGGCTGCCGCGCACCGCGTCGATGAACTGGTTCAGCTCGATGCGGTAGGACGCCGCATAGCGCTCAAGGAAGAAATTTTCCAGCGGCTCGCGCACTTCGGTTTGCGTGGCGCTGTAGCTGCGCACGGTGCTCGCGCGATGGTTGTCGTTGAGGATCATGCCCTTGGAGCCGAACACTTCCAGACGCTGGTCGTAGCCATACACGGCTTCGCGGCAGCAATTGATGTGGCACTGCTTGCCCGACGCGGTGCGCAGCAGCACCATCACGCTGTCGTAGTCATCGATCTGCGCCAGTGCGGGCTCCACGAGGCGGCTGGCGATGGCGATCACTTCGACGGGTTCTTCGCCGAGCAAGGTGCGCGCGGTGTCGAAATCATGGATGGTCATGTCGCGGAAGATGCCGCCGGAGTGGGTCAGGTACTCCACCGGTGCCAGCCCCGGATCACGGCTGGTGATCACCACCTGCCGCACCTCGCCGATGTCCCCCCGGGCAATGACCTTGCGCATCTGCAGGGTGTCCGGGTCAAAACGGCGATTGAAACCCAGCATCACCTTGCCATTCAGGTGCTCAATCTCTTCCACTGCCCGGGCGGCTTTGGCGAAGTCAAGATCAATGGGTTTTTCGCACAGCACTGGTTTGCCCAGCTTTACCGCCCGCAGCATCAGGTCGATGTGGGTGTCGGTCGGGGTGCCGATGACAATCGCATCCACATCGTCACGGGCAATGGCCTCGGCGCAATCGTAGGCCGCGGCGCAACCCAGCCTGCCGGCCAGGGTGTCGACGCCTTCGCGCCATGGGTCAGCGATCACCGTGAGTTGCACGTTGGGGTTGGCAGCCACGTTGGCCGCGTGAATGTTGGCGATACGGCCTGCGCCGAGGACAGCAATGCGTAGCATGGGTGGATCTCCGGGATTGTTGTTATGGGGTGATCGGCGTAACGGGTGCGGCTGCACATCAGTGCGTCAGGTTGAACGGTGTGACCACCTGCACGTGGGAAACGGGAATCGGCACCGCCTTCCACAGGCGATGAAACTGCAGGATGTGCAGAAACGCGTTGCGCGCGTCGGTCTGCAAGTTGTGATCGATGATCGCGGCCATCTTTTCTTCCGCCAGCAGTTGCCGGTTTTCCTGATCGAGGTCGTGCCCGATAAATACCTCGAGGGGGCGATCCAGTGCGGCGAAGGCATCGACGATCGCGCGGTTGCCGCCGCCAACGCTGTAAATGGCCTTGATCGACGGATTGTCCTGCAACGCTCGGGTCACCTTTTCGAAAGTCGGCTCATGCACGCCAAACCCGCCGGTGACGTCGACGACGCGCAGGTGTGCCGCACGGCTGCGCAGCCAGGTGCGGAAACCCATCTCCCGCTCTTCCTCGCCACGAAACAGCTCACTGCTGATGACCACGGCCACGTCTTGCGGCTCATCTTCGAGCCAGCGCGACATCAGGTACGCCGCTGTTTGCCCGGCGGTGCGATTGTCCATGCCGATGTAACCGATGCGCTCACTCTGGGGCAGGTCGGAAACAAACGTCACCACCGGCACACCCGCTGCCGTTGCCTCGTTCACCGCTTCGTTGATCGGCAACTCATCCGCGGCTTTGATGATCAGGCCCTGACTGCCTTTTTCGACGCATCGCAGAATCAGGTCGTGCATCTGCTGTGGGCCGATGGCCTGATACAGGTGAAAGCGCGGAAAGATACGAAACGGCGCCAGACTGCCGAGCTGCGCGAGAATCGCCTCCTGCACCGCATCGCTGAAGCGTTTGGGCGTGTGCAGGATGACGTCGATATGAAAAGTGCGGCCCACCGCAGGCCCGGACTTTTCCTGGGCTTCGAGTTCTTCGAGGGCTTGATGAATGCGGCGGTGGGTCTGGTAATGCACGCTGCCGCGCTGATGCAGCACGCGATCGACCGTCGCCTTGCTCACGCCGGCCTGAGTCGCGATCTGCTTGATTGAAAAACGTCTGGCGCGGTCGAGCATGTGAATCCCCTGGCGCCTCTGGATGAGGTCTTGTTGAGGTCGATTCGGGGCCTCGGTGAGGCTGTCGCAATGCTAATCGCTGTTCTACTGCTTGTACAGATGGAAATTAAATTCTAAATAGGGGGCGCGGTTATGCGTCTTGAACGCCTCAAACCGCTTGGCACGGGCTGTGCTGTGCCCAATGCGTCAGATGAAAATCACTCGCCAGGAGCACCCATGTACAAAGACTATCCCGCTGCGTATCAGGTCAGCAAAGGCTCGGCTCTGCAGGTCGACACGGCGTTTTATCAGCGCATTCGCGAGGCGCAGGACCGCCGCACCCTGGTTGAGCAGTTCGAAGTGCCCATCCGCACCGGGCGGGCCTGGAAGGTCAAGGCCGGACAGGTGTTCCGCGTGACCACACCGGTAGGCCCGCAAGTGGGCGACTTCAATGTCTGGAGTGCCGATGACCCGCGCGAACGCATGTGGGCCGCGCGCACCCGGCAACTGCAGGGCGCCCACGTCACGACCCATGACCGCTTGTGGTCAAACCTGCCGTTTCTGCGGCCCATGGTCACCATCACCGACGACAGCCTCGCCAGCTACGGCATCGATGAACACGGCGGACGGCTGCATGACCTGCTCGGCACCCGTTGTGATCCCTACGTGAACAAGATGCTCACCGGCGAAGACTTTCACCACCACTGCCATTCGAATCTGACCCGCGCCGTGTTGCCCCATGGCCTGACCGAATTTGACGTGCACGACGTGCTGAACATCTTCCAGTGCACCGGCTTGAATCACGACGACCTGTATTTCATGAAAGCCTGTCCGGCCAGACAGGGGGATTACCTGGAGTTCTTCGCCGAGATCGACCTGCTCTGTGCCTTGTCGACGTGCCCTGGCGGCGACCTTTCCCTGCCGATGTGGGGCCCGGATGCCCAGGACCCGCTGACCGTGTGCCGGCCATTGGGTGTTGAAATCTACGACATTGATCCGGCGTTGCTGCAAGGCTGGGAGCCGCCCAAACGCGCGGCCTACAACGGTTTGCACGGGTTGAAGATCGACAAGGCGGACTGGGAGAAGTAAGGCCCGAGTTTTCGGGGTGTTTCAGCGAGACGTCGCCTGGCCATCTCAACGCCTTCACGCATCCCGAAACAAGTCGTGGGCGTTGAGCAGGCGCCAGGCGATCTCGGGGTTCTTTTCAAGGCCCCGGCGTATGGCGGCGGGGATGGCGGCGCGGGTCTTGCGGCACATGCCGGGCAACTGGGCGATGTCGATGACCATGCCGCGCATGCTGCGCACTTCATTGATGCCGGGGGCGATCTCCACGCGGATGCCGAGCTGATCGAACATCCGCGTTTGCAGGCGCTGCAGATCTTCCAGGCTGGCGATATTTTCCAGACGCTCAAGCAGACGTTTCTCTTCCTGACGGGTCAGGCGAAGGATGCGCACGTCCGCCCCGTCCAGCTCCAACAGCCGGTCGCGGTCGCATTGACAGGCGCCGGGCGGGCAGGGCGAGCGGATGGGCAATGAGGAAGTCATGGGCTCCGATCATAACCATGGGCTGTGGGGATTTATAGCCATCCCGGGTGCGATCGCGTAGAAAACTCAGATGACTGATTTGGTAAGGCCAATATCTTAATTCCTTAATTGGTCTTGCCAATGGTCGGACGGCTGTGTAGCTTTTTCCTGCAGGGCCGCAGTGTGATTGCTCACGCCATTGCAGCTGCTTCCCGCGCTTCCAGAATCCATCCGCCACTTCACAACAACAAGATCATCGCCCGGTAACCTGCGGTTCTGCCCGTTTCAGCGGCGCCGGCGTGCCTGGTCTGGAGAGAGAAGATGCTCACCGTCGTCTGCGAAAAACCCGGTTCCCTGCTGGCCCTCGACCGTCCGAAACCCGAACGCGCACCCGGCGAAACGCTGGTCCGCATCAAACGGGTCGGGGTCTGTGGCACTGATCTGCACATCTTCAATGGCAACCAGCCGTTCCTTGAATATCCCCGGGTCATGGGCCATGAGTTTTCTGGCATCGTTGAGCAAAGCGAGGCGGGCAGCGGACTTGAGCCCGGCGACGTGGTGTATGTGATGCCGTACCTGTCCTGCGGCGACTGCATTGCCTGCCGTCAGGGCAAGACCAACTGCTGCGTGCGCATTCAAGTGCTCGGCGTCCACCGCGATGGCGCGTTCACCGAATACCTGAGCCTGCCCCACGGCTTCGTGCTCAAGGCCGACGGGGTCTCGCTGGATCAGGCAGCCATGATCGAATTTCTGTCCATCGGCGCCCACGCGGTGCGTCGCTCGGACGTGCAATCCGGCCAGCGGGCGCTGGTGGTCGGCACCGGCCCGATCGGCATGGCGGTGGCGATTTTCTCCCGCCTGCGCGGGGCCATTGTCAGCGTGCTCGACACCCGCGAGGACCGCCTGACGTTCTGCAAGCAGCACCTGCAGATTGACTCGGCCGTGCTGATAGGCGAAGACGACAAACAGCAACTGGAGCAACTGACCCAGGGCGAATTCTTCGACGTGGTGTACGACGCCACCGGCAACGCCAAGGCCATGGAGCGCGGGTTCGAGTTCATCGCCCACGGCGGTAAATACGTGCTGGTGTCCATCGTTCGCGACACCATCAGCTTCTCCGACCCTGAATTTCACAAGCGCGAAGCGACGCTCATGGGCAGCCGCAACGCCACCGTCGAAGACTTCCGCTACGTCGAGCAATGCCTGCGCGACGGCCTGATCCCTGACGCCGCGCTCAATACCCACCGCATGGCCCTGAGCGAAGTGACCGAGCGCTTCACCACGCTGCTCGACCCGGCGCAACGGGTCGTCAAAGCCATCGTCGAATGCTAGGAGGCGCGGGCATGCATGCAACCCCGTTCACCCCGATCCTGCAGTTCGGCACCAGCCGCTTTCTTCAGGCCCATGCCGATCTGTTCATTTCCCAGGCCCTGGAGAAGGGCGAAGCGCTGGGCAGAATCACCGTCGTGCAAACCACCGGCAGCGCCGACAGCGCGCAGCGGGTTGCGGCGCTGGCCGGTGGCACGGGTTATCCGGTGCGCATTCAGGGCACGGAAAACGGCCGCACAGTGGATGAAGAGCATTGGTCGACATCGATTGCCGGCGCGCTACAAGCCGGCCCCGACTGGGCGCTGATTCGTCAGGCGATCCGGCACGACGTGCAGGTGGTGATTTCCAACACCGGCGACAAAGGCTACGTGCTGGACGCGGCGGACTCGGCGTCTTGCCTGGCCGCCGAGGCGCCGACGCCCAGGAGTTTTCCGGCCAAACTGCTGGTGCTGCTTCACGACCGCTGGCAGGCGAATCCTGATGCGCCATTGTCGCTGTTCCCCTGTGAACTGGTGTCGCGCAACGGCGACGTGCTGTGCGACCTGATCATTCAGCTGTCGGCGGCGTGGGGCATCGATACCGGGTTTGCGCGCTATCTGCGTGACACCTGCCGCTGGGCGAACTCCCTGGTCGATCGCATCGTCTCGCAGCCGATTCAACCCGTCGGTGCCATCGCCGAGCCCTACGCGATCTGGGCGATTGAGCGTCAGCCGGGGCTGGTGCTGCCGTGTACGCACCCTTGTGTGGTGGTGACGGATCAGTTGGAGCAGTACGAACAGTTCAAGTTGTTCATGCTCAATCTGGGGCACACCTGGCTGGCCGAGCGCTGGTTGAAAGATGGCCGGCCTGAGGGCGAAACGGTGTTTCAGGCGATGAACGATCCGCTGTTGCGCGGGAGCCTGGAGGATCTGTGGGGACGGGAGGTGCTGCCGGTGTTTGCGGCAAAGGATCAAGGGGATCAGGCACGGGATTACCTGGCCAGCGTCCGCGACCGTTTTCTCAACCCGTTTCTGCAGCACCGGATTGCCGACATCGCGCAGAACCACGAGGAGAAGAAACGCCGCCGATTTTTGCCGGTGGTGGAGATGGGGCGCTCGGTTGCAGATCTGGAACAGCCGAAGCTCGAGGGTGCGTTGGCTGATTGATTCCCGGCTGACACACCGCGATTCCATAGTAGGACCGGCTTCAGCCGGGAAGGCGCCGGTAGTCACACCGCAAAACTCAGGGTGCACGCGCTGGCGTCTTCCCGGCTAAAGCCGGTCCCACTCTTCCACCGCGTGCATCCAGCGTTGATCCGCGTCCATGGCCACGCCACAGGGCGCACCAACGCCTGTGATATCCTCCGGCGCATCTTGATGGAACATGATTGATGACTGCGCCAAGCCCTGCACCCGAACGCCGCCTTTACCAGATCACTGCCGACCGATTGCGCGAACACATTCGCAAGCATGGCATCGCCCCCGGCGCGCGGCTGCCGCCGGAGCGGGATCTGGCGCAGTTGCTCGGCGTCTCTCGTCCGTCCCTGCGCGAAGCCCTGATCGCCCTGGAAATCGAAGGCAGCGTCGAAATCCGCATGGGTTCCGGCATTTACGTCTGTGAGCACCTGCTGGGCGTCAAAGGCAAAACCCGCACGCTGGGCGAGAGCCCGTCCGAGCTGATGCAGGCCCGGGCGTTGATCGAGGGCGAGAGCGTGATGCTGGCCTGTCTGCACGGCAGCAAGGCTGATTTTCGCTACCTGCAGGGGTGCATCGACAAGATGCGCGAGGGTGCGCTCAAAGGCGTGCCGGCGCTGGACGACGACCGCAAATTCCACCAGCGTCTGGCGAAAATGAGCGGCAACTCGACCCTCGTGCGCATCATCACCTCGTTGTTCGAAGAGCGTTACAGCCCGCTCACCGCCCACGTCAGCGAACACTCCGAAACCACCGAAACCTGGGCCATGGCCGTTGCCGAGCACGAAGCGATTCTGCGCGCGGTGCAAACCCGCGACCTGATCGGCGCCCAGACCGCCATGCGCGAACACCTGCGCCGCTCCGAAGCGCGCTGGCTGGACGGGATGGATGCGGAGCTGCGTTAGAGCGCGTGGCTTGGGCGAGTCCTACTGCGGGTTTTCGTGACACCAGACTCCTCCGTTCTCTGGCCTGGCGCCGAACGTCCGATCAACCGGATGAAACTGTAGGAGCGCGCTTGCCCGCGAACGCGTGGGTACAGACCCTGGAGATGCGTCGGATGTACCTACGATTTCGCGGGCAAGCGCGCTCCTACAGTTCGTGGGGATTCTGAGGACGGTTTCCAATCCGGGATCATGAGCCATGAGCCATGAGCCATGAGCCATGAGCCATGAGTCCTGAGCCATGAGCTACGAGACTCTCGCCATCGTTTTGCGAATCCCTTCCCACAAGCCGTTTAAATACACCGCGCCCAGCGCCCGGTCGTACAGGCCGTAGCCCGGCTTGCCGGTTTCGCCCCAGATCATGCGCCCGTGGTCGGGGCGGTAATAACCCTCGAATCCCGTCTCGACGTAAGCCTTGACGATCTCGGCCATGTCCAGCGAGCCGTCTTCCGAGCGGTGGGCGGTCTCAAAAAAATCACCGGCTTCGTTGACCTTCACATTGCGCAGATGGGCGAAGTGAATGCGCCCCTGGCCACCGAATTCCCGCACGAGCGAGGGAATGTCGTTGCCCAGATCCGCGCCGAGTGAGCCTGAACACAGGGTCAAGCCGTTGGCCGGATCGTCGACCATCGCCAGAATGTGCGCCAGGTCCTCGCGATTCTTCACCACCCGTGGCATGCCGAACATCGAGCGCGGCGGGTCGTCCGGGTGCAGGGCCATCTTGATGCCGGCGTCTTTTGCGACCGGGATGACGCGCTCGAGAAAGTACGCCAGCCGTTCACGCAGGGTCGCCTCGTCGACCTGAGCGTATTCGTTGATCAGCGCGCGCAGGACTTCAGGCTCATAGCTGACGTCCCAGCCGGGCAGGCTGATGCCGTCGTCCAGGTTCGCCTGCTCGATCACCGCGACGTCGAACGCCAGGGTGGTCGAACCGTCGGGCAGCTCCATGGCCAGGGTCGAGCGGGTCCAGTCGAACACCGGCATGAAGTTGTAGCAGACCACCTTGATCCCGCAGGCTGCCAGGTTGCGCAGGGTCTGGCCGTAGTTGTCGATCAGTTGATCGCGGGAAGGCAGGCCACGCTTGATGTCTTCATGGACCGGCACGCTCTCGATGACCTCCAGCTCAAGTCCGTGGGCATTCACCGTGGCCTTGAGGGCGGCGATCTTGTCCAGCGGCCAGACCTCGCCTACCGGGATGTCATAGATGGCGGAGACTATCCCGGTCATGCCGGGAATCTGGCGGATGTAGGGCAGGGTGACGGGATCGCTGTCGCCGTACCAACGGAAGGTCATCTTCATTGCGCATTCCTTGTTGTTATGGGAGGCCGGCCGCTCAAGACCGCCAGTGCTTCACCGCAAGCGGCCCGAGTGCGGCGTGCGCAGCAGCATAGATTGGTCAGGCCAAATTATGCAAACCCCGACCGTCGAGCGATAAAACCTCAAATAAAACCCCTTTCCGATTTCCCTAACCCTGTTTGCCGGTCTAGTATCGGCTGCATTCGGATATTTGGTCAGGCCAATTATGCCGTTCTCGAAGGATGCGTTATCTCTCGCTGAACAGTGTATGAATCAGGGCCCGGGCGCTATACGAAGCTCTAACGACGTTCTACTCATAAAAATAATTAGGAGGACTCGCCATGCAGAAAGGGCGCTGGTTGGTAATTTTTCTGTGCTTCCTCGCGGTGGCCATCAACTATATCGACAGGGCCAACCTCGCGGTTGCCGCCCCCTACATCCAGAAAGAACTCGCCTTGGGGTCGGGGCAAATGGGCCTGCTGCTCAGCGGTTTCTTCTGGACCTACGCACTCATGCAAATGCCGTTTGGCTGGTTCGTCGACAAGGTCGGCGCGCGCATCGCGCTGCCCCTCGCGGTGGCCTGGTGGTCGCTGTTCACGGCAGCCACAGCGGCGGCCGGCAGCCTGGCGTCGATGTTCGGATGCCGGCTGATGCTCGGCGTGGGCGAGGCGGGGGCGTATCCGTCCTGCGCGAAAATCGTCAGCCAGTGGTTCGACGTCAAGGAACGCGGCTTTGCCACCAGCATCTTCGACAGCGGTTCGCGGGTCGGCTCGGCGCTGTCCATCCCGCTGGTGGCGCTGATCATCGAGCTGTGGGGCTGGCGCGCGTCGTTCATCATCACCGGCGCTGTCGGCGTGATCTGGGTGGTGGGCTGGTTCCTGATCTACAAAGAGCCTCAGGCCGTTGCGGCCATCGAGCAGCACGAAGCGGGCAAGGCGGCGACCCTCGCCGCACGGCCGAAAGTGAAATGGGCATCGCTGTTTCGTCACCGCACCCTGTGGGGGATGATGCTGGGCTTCTTCTGCCTGAACTTCGTGATCTATTTCTTCATCACCTGGTTCCCGACCTACCTGGTCACCGAACGTGGTTTCTCGCTGAAATCACTGGGCACGCTGGGCACCATTCCCGCAGTGGCGTCCATCGTCGGCGGCTGGATCGGCGGGCTGACTTCCGACGCGCTGTATCGCCGGGGCTGGAGCCTCACTGCGGCGCGCAAGACCTGCATCGTCGGCGGCATGCTGATGTCGTCGAGCATTTCCCTGTCGGTGTTCGTTGACAGTACCTGGGCGATGCTCGGCTTTTTCAGTCTGGCCTATGCGAGCCTGGCGTTTGCCGGCGCGAGCATCTGGTGCCTGCCGGCCGACGTGGCGCCATCGCCTGCCCACGTCGCGTCGATTGGCGGCATCCAGAACTTCGCGTCGAACACTGCCGGCATCTTCATCACCACCTTCACTGGATTCATGCTGGTGATCGGCAACGGCTCGTTCACTGCGCCGCTGCTGACTGCCGGGGCGTTCGCCCTGCTGGGGGCGTTCAGTTACCTGTTCATCGTCGGCAAGATCGAGCCGTTTTCGACCACGCCGGAGGATGCCGCGCCTCTGGATGCGTCGGCGGTCGCCCAGCGCACCTGAGTGTTGAATCGGATGCGGGCATCACTTCTGTGGTGTGCCCACTGCCGCTTTCCCGGCTAAAGCCGGTCCTACGGTTTGCGCACGACGTGTAGGACTGGCTTTAGCCGGGAAGAGGCCAGCGCAGGCACCCTCACGTTCGCGGTGTGTTTGATGGGTTCCCGGCCGCATCCTCTTCACACCCCTTCGGCTTTCACCGCCGCGCGAATCGCCTCCAGCAGCATCTGGCACGCCGGGTTGTCGTTGTCCGAGCGCCAGACCAGATGCAGCTCGCTCTGCACCCCTTCACCCAGATCGATGTCGCGGAACGTCACGCCCTTGAACACCACATTGGCGGCGCAGCGCGGCACCAGCGCCAGGCCCATGCCGGCATTCACCAGCGCCAGAATGGTCAACGACGAACCCAGCCACTGCACATACTCGGGCGCCACTTGCGCCGAGCGAAACATGCCGGTGAGCAGTTCGTTGAACGGCGGGTAGGCCGAGTGCGAGTACATCAGGAAGGGCTGGGCGTCGAGGTCCTGCACGCTGATGCTCCGGGCGTTCGCCAGCGGATGGCTGCTGGGCACCGCCAATACGAAAGGCTCGCGCACCAGGCATTCGGTTTCATAACCGGGTTGCAGCAGCGGCGCCCGCACGATGCCCATATCAATGCGCCGGGCACGCAGGGCTTCGTGCTGCTGGTAGGTGTTGAGCTCGGTCAGGGAAATTTTCACGTGGGGCTGGTTCTGCCGCGCTTCGGCGATGACCCGTGGCAGAAACTCATAGACCGCGCTGCCGACGAAACTGATGGTCACAGAGCCGATGTCGCCTTCGGCAAAGCGCCGCGCCGCGATGGCCGCCTGATGCGCACGTTCCAGCAGCGTCTGCGCTTCGATGAAAAACGCCCGGCCCGCCGCGGTCAACGCGACGCTGCGGGTGTTGCGGTTGAACAGCTGAACCCCCAGCGAATGCTCAAGCAACTGGATCTGCCGGCTGAGCGGCGGTTGGGTCATGTTCAGGCGTTCGGCGGCCCGGCGGAAGTTGAGTTCGGTGGCGACGGTGGTGAAGCAGCGCAGTTGGGCAAGCTCGAACATTGATCTATTCCAGGTATCAATCAACAGTCAATCTAGATTAGACGGGAACAATGCCGCGGTCCATGATCGGTTCATTCCACGCTCTTCCCATGCCAATCCCACAAAAAATACAAAGACCGGGAGTCGCACCTTGAACCGCACCGTTCCCATCAGTGAACCCACTCATAACGCCGATCCCACCGTACTGGCCCGCGCGGCCGCGAAAGTGAAGCGTCATGTGTTGCCGTTGTTCGTGATCATGTTCATTGTCAACTACATCGACCGGGTCAACATCGGCTTCGTCCGCAGCCACATGGAGACCGACCTGGGCATCGGCGCCGCCGCTTACGGGCTCGGCGCCGGACTGTTTTTCGTCGGCTACGCGCTGTTCGAAGTCCCGTCGAACATGCTCCTGCAACGCTTCGGCGCCCGCGCCTGGCTGACGCGCATCATGTTCACCTGGGGCGCAGCGGCGATGGCCATGGCCTTCGTGCGCGGCGAAACCAGTTTCTATGTGCTGCGCTTCGTCCTCGGCGCGGCGGAAGCGGGGTTCTTCCCGGGCATCATCTATTACTTCACCCAATGGCTGCCTTCCAGCGAACGCGGCAAAGCCATGGCCATCTTTCTCAGTGGCTCGGCCATTGCGTCGGTGATTTCCGGCCCGGTGTCCGGCGCGCTGCTCGGCGTCAGCGGCATGAACCTGCACGGCTGGCAATGGATGTTCATCATCGAAGGCTTCGCCTCCATCGCCCTGTGCGGCTTCGTCTGGTTCTGGCTGCAGTCCCATCCCCGCGAGGCCAAATGGCTGAGCGAAGAAGAAAAGGGCGCACTGATCAGCGCCATCGACGCTGAACAGCGCGCCCGGGAAGCGGCGCAAGTGATCAAGCCGTCGATCTTCAAGCTGCTCGCCGACCGGCAGATCATGCTGTTTTGCTTCATCTACTTTTCCGTGGCTCTGACCATCTACGGCGCGACGTTCTGGCTGCCGAGCATGATCAAGAAGATGGGCAGCCTCACCGATTTCGAAGTCGGCCTGTTCAACTCGATCCCGTGGATCATCTCGATCATCGCCATGTATGGCTTCGCGGCGCTGGCGGCCCGCTTCAAGCATCAACAGGCGTGGGTCGCGGTCACCCTGGTGATTGCCGCCTGCGGGATGTTCATGTCCACCGTCGGCGGGCCGATTTTCGCCTTCGTTGCTATCTGCTTTGCAGCCATCGGCTTCAAGGCGGCGTCCGCGCTGTTCTGGCCGATTCCCCAGGGCTATCTGGACGCGCGGATCGCAGCGGCGGTGATCGCGCTGATCAATTCCATCGGCAACCTCGGCGGCTTCGTGGCGCCCACCGCGTTCGGTTTTCTGGAGCAAAAAACCGGCTCCATCCAGGGCGGCATGTACGGCCTGGCACTGACCTCGCTGGTGGCAGCCGTGGTGATCTTCTTCGCCCGCACCACGCCCAAAGGCGACGCGCGCCGCCCAAAGCCTGAAGACGCTGCGCCGCTGCACGCAGCCACCTCGCTCAGCTCACCTTCAAGCCTTAAACCCTAGGCCTCGAACCTTAGCCTCACATCCTGATTGACCGGGAGAAGTCATTTGAAAATCACACGCGTCACCGTCACCCCGATTGCCTTCCGCGATCCGCCGTTGCTCAACGCCAGCGGCATCCACGAACCCTTTGCCCTGCGCTCGATCATCGAAGTGGAAACCGACAACGGCTACCTCGGCCTCGGCGAAAGCTACGGCGATGCCCCCGCGCTGGCGATCCAGCAGCAGTTGCAGAGCCAGTTGATCGGCATGGACCCGTTCAACCTCAACCACCTGCGGACGGTGGTCAAAGCGACCGTGGCGGCCAGCAAGCCTGCGTCTGTCGCGGGGGCCGAACTGGCGCCGGGCTCCCACGCCAGCAAGGCGGTGAGCAATGCTTATTCAGCGTTCGAAGTCGCCTTTCTGGATGTGCAGGCACGCTCGATGAACCTGCCGCTGGTTGACCTGCTCGGCGGGGCCGTTCGCGACCGCGTGCCGTTCAGTGCGTACCTGTTCTTCAAATACGCCCAACACGCCGACTCGCCCTACGCGCCCGACAGCTGGGGAGAAGCGCTGAGCGAAGTACAGATCGTCGCCCAGGCGCGGCGGATGATCGACGCGTACGGGTTCAAGAGCATCAAACTGAAAGCTGGCGCGCTGGACCCGGAACACGAAGTGTCGTGCATCAAGGCGCTGAAAAAGGCCTTTCCGGGCTATCCGCTGCGCATCGACCCCAACGGCAACTGGTCGCTGGACACCTCGATCCGCATGGCCGAACTGCTTGGCGACGACCTGCAATACTACGAAGACCCGACGCCCGGGCTGGAAGGTATGGCCGAACTGCACAAACGCACTGGCCTGCCGCTGGCAACCAACATGGTCGTCACCGACTTCGACGAATTCCGCCGCAGCGTCGCGCTCAACAGCGTGCAGATCGTCCTCGCCGACCACCATTACTGGGGCGGCCTGCGCGACACCCAGGCGCTGGCAAAAATGTGCGACACCTTCGGCCTCGGCGTCTCCATGCACTCCAACTCCCACCTGGGCATCAGCCTCATGGCCATGACCCACGTCGCCGCCGCCGTCCCCAACCTCGACTTCGCCTGCGACACCCACTACCCGTGGCAAGAACCGGACGAAGAAGTCATCAAAGGCGGCAAACTGCCCATCATCGACGGCTGCGTCCACCTCACCCGCGAGCCCGGGCTGGGGCTTGAGCTCGACTACGACCAGTTGGGCAAACTCAATGACCAATTTCTGACGTGCGGGATTCGTCAGCGTGACGATGTGCGGCAAATGCAGAAATACAAACCGGAGTGGAAGGCGGTGAAGCCGAGGTATTGAGGTGGGGAGGGAGTTATGAGCTTGCCACAGGCCGAAACGCGGGATGACGCGGAGCGTCACGGGATGCATGCCCACGCGGAGCGTGGGTACGATCAGCGTTGGGCAGCGAAATTCCCGTTGCCCATACCGGCCTCTTCCCGGCTAAAGCCGGTCCCACTAAAAAGCGACGCGTGCAGTCAGTGGGACCGGCTTTAGCCGGGAAGCTCTTGATCTGCTCTTGATCTGCTCTTGATCTTCATACGCAAAAAGCTCAAACACCGCAAAACGCGACTTGGGTGCAGGCTGAACGCAGGTCTCGCGCAGTGGGCCGAGCGGCATGGATGCCGCGAGAGCCGCCCCCCGCCATGGATGGCGGATGGCGGCGGGCCCACGGAGCGAGACCGGAGTGAAGGAACCCGACGAAGTCGGGCCCAACCGAGAGCAAGCACCTTTGGTTACTTGGGGTGCTTTTCCAAGTAACTCGCCGAAGGCGAAACAGTCTGCCCCCAGGCAGACGCTCTTGATCTTAAGGATCTTGATCTTGATCTTTAAGGGGGACCCGCCCGCAACCGCAACACACGAGCCCCATCAAACGGATCGACCAACCAATGCCCCCGCACACCAAAAACGTCACTCAATAGCTCCGGCGACAACACATCAAAGGGCGAACCCAACGCCACCAACCGCCCACCGTCCATCACCGCCAGACGGTCACAGCCCAACGCCTGATTCAAATCATGCAACGCCACCACCGTCGTCACCGGCAAATCCTGCACCAACCGCAAAATCGACAACTGCTGCTGAATATCCAGATGATTCGTCGGCTCATCCAGCAACAACACCTGCGGCCGCTGCGCCAACGCCCGCGCAATATGCCCGCGTTGCTGCTCCCCACCCGACAACGTATGCCACGCCCGATGCGCCAAGTGCTGCAAACTCACATCCGCAAGCGCCTGCGCCACAATCCGGTCATCCTCCTCGCCCCACGGCGCCAGCGCCGACAGCCACGGCGTACGCCCCAGCTCAACCGCCTGCAACAGACTGATCGAATCGCCGGTCTGCGCATGCTGCTCCACCACCGCCATCTGCCGCGCAATGTCCCGCCGGCTCAGCGTCGACAAGTGCTTCCCGCCCAAACGAACGTCGCCCTGGGACGGCGTTTGAATCCCCGCCAGCAACTTCAACAGCGTCGACTTCCCCGAGCCATTGGGCCCGACGATCCCCAGGTTTTCCCCAGTCCGAATCGCCAGGCTCACGCCACTGAGCAACGCCGTACCCTTGACCGAATAACTCAGGTCACTGCCTTCGAGCATGGCGCCGGGCACCTCCTGACGGGCATTCATCGAGGACGATTCCCACGGACCAGAATCATCGCAAAAACCGGCGCGCCCACCAGCGCAGTGATCACCCCGATCGGCAACACCTGGCCCTTGATCAAGGTGCGCGACAGCACATCGGCGGCGATCATGAACAGCGCGCCGATCAGGGCGCTCAAGGGCAACAACCGTGCGTGGCGCACGCCCGCCATCAAACGCACCCCATGGGGAATCACCAGACCGACGAAGCCGATGGAGCCGACGATCGACACCATCACCGCGGTCATCAGCGCGGCGGTGAGGATCAGCACGGCCTGCACCCGGCGCACCGGAATGCCCAGCGACGCGGCCGAATCGCTGCCGAACGTGAAGGCATCCAGCGCGCGCCGATGCCACAGGCACACCAGCAGACCGAGTACCACCACCGGCACTGACAGGGCCACCGACGACCAGCGCACGCCGCTGAGATTGCCGAGCAACCAGAACATGATCCCGCGGGCCTGCTCGGCATTCGCCGACTTGGTGATCAGGAAGGATGTCAGGGCGTTGAACAGCTGGGACCCGGCGATGCCCGCCAGGATGATCTGGCCGGCAGCGGTCTGGCCCCGAGAGGAGCGGGCGAGCAGGGCAACCAGTGCGAAGGCGGCGATGGCGCCGGCAAACGCGCCGGTGGACAGGGAAATCGTCCCGGCACCGATACCGATGATTGCCACCAGGACCGCGCCGGTCGAAGCACCGGCAGAAATACCCAGCAAGTACGGATCGGCCAGCGGGTTGCGCAGCAGCGACTGCAAGACCACGCCCGACACGGCGAGCCCTGCGCCGCAGGTAGCGGCAACGATGGCTCGAGTCAGGCGGTAATTCCAGACGATGCCCTCGTCGATCGGGTCGAGGGGGTAGCCTGCGGCCCACAGCTTGTTCGCCAGCACCTGAACGATCACCGGCAGGCTGATTGATGTCTCGCCGATCGCCACGCCCGCCAGCACCGCCAACGCCAGCAATGCAATGGCCCAGGCACCGTGGCCGAAGATTCGGGCGATGCTTGAGCGAGGAATACGCAGCGACGTCATTGCGGGTGAATCGCCTGGGCCAACTGTTCGATGCCGTCAAATAGACGCACGCTGGACTCCATGGCGCTGGCGTCCATGATCACGATGCGATTGTTTTTCACCGCGTCCATGTTCTGTGTGACCGGGTCAGAGCGGAGGAAGGCCAGTTTCTTTTCATGGTCGTCGGCCGGGAAGCGGCGGCGGTCCATCCGCGCGATGACCAGCACGGTCGGGTTGGCCTTGGCGATGGTTTCCCAGCCCACGGTCGGCCATTCCTCGTCGGAGTCGATGACATTGCGCATGCCGAGGGTGTCGAGCATGAAGTTGGGAATGCCCTTGCGCCCGGCGACGTAGGGGTCGACGTTGAGGTCCGGGCTGGAGAACCAGAACACCGCCGACACGGGCGGGTTGGCATGGGTTTTCGCCTGGGCTACAGCTCGGACCAACCGCGTCTGGTAATCCGCGATCAGTTGCTCGCCACGGTCCTGCACGTCGAAAATCTGCGCCAGCTGACGCAGGCTTTTGTACAGCGTGTCGATGCGGAAGGCTTCGAGCCGCGTACCGTCGGCGCCGACCCGGTTGTTCTTGCCCTCGCAGTCGGACGGCAGAATGTAGGTGGGGATGCCCAGGTCGCGGAACTGCTCGCGGGTGCCGACGGCGCCCTGAGGCCCGACCATCCATTCAAACTGCACCGGCACGAAATCCGGGCGTTTGCCGATCACCGATTCGAAGCTTGGCGCATTGTCGGCCAGGCGCTCGATGCGGTCGTTGAGGGTCTGGTACTGAGGCAGGACGGGGTTGAACCACAACGAGGTGCCCACCACGTTCGGGCCCAGGCCAAGGGCATACAACATCTCGGTGGCGGCCTGGCCGATGGTCACGGTTTTCTGCGGCGCGTGGGTGAAGGTCAGTGCTTCGCCGCAGTTGTCCACGGTCAAGGGGTAAACCGTCGACGCCGCGAGCGCGGCGGTGGGCAAGGTCAGGGTGACGAGCAGGGCAGCGAGGCGGCGCAGCGGCATGAACAGCGATCTCCAGAAAGCCTGATGCGTGGCGAAGCAGGCGCTGGAAAGTCCATCCCGACAGGCACCCCACAGATAAGGGCGAGCACGGCGCGCGCGTAGGACGCACGAACGGGAGTCCTTCCCCGGACACCCCGCCGGTGAATGAATATGCTGGCCGGCAGGTCTCCTGACTGGCGCCTCATCGCCGTGCTTCGGCCTTCCCGGGGTTAACCCAGTGGCAAACAGGAAGCAGGGCTCAGCGCCTACAGTTGCGGGGACAGTTCCCTTTCAGCGCGCAGCACGCGCGGGGGGATTCCCTATTAATTCCGAGTGGAAACCGGCGGCGGGGATACTAAACGATTCGGCGGATGGAGGCGAATGCAGTGGCGGGAAGAGACGTTGCGCGGGCCGCGATCGGACGAACGCGGTGGGTCAGGCTAGATGGCTGGCGGTGACAGATCGCAATCGCGGGCAAGCGCGCTCCTACAATGGATCTCGGCAACGCAGGCATTCTTCGGCGCACACAAAATCCGTAGGAGCCGGCTTGCTGCGGGCCGCGATCGGACGAACGCGGTGGGTCAGGCTAAATGGCTGGCGGTGACAGATCGCAATCGCGGGCAAGCGCGCTCCTACAATGGATCTCGGCAACGCATGCATTCTTCGGCGCACACAAAATCCGTAGGAGCCGGCTTGCTGGCGAATGCGTGGTGTCAGGCGACAGAAGGGTAGCTGATACACCGCGTTCGCCAGCAAGCCGACTCCTACAGGGTGTCTTCAGGCATTGCCTCGCGTCCCGGTCCTCGAAACCATGACCTACAACTTAAACGGCCAGCCCACGATCTTCTTTGACCGTGGCGTCGCGTAGGTCCGCACTTTCGAGGTCTTCAATCCCAGACGCACTAACGATTCCGCCAGTGCCACCGCAGCGGTGACACCATCCACCACCGGCACGCCGGCGCGTTCGCGGATGAGTTGATCCAGCCCGGCCATGCCGCCGCAGCCCAGGCAGATCACTTCGGCCTTGTCCCGGGTCACCGCTTCAATGGCCTGCTCAACGATGGCCTCGAGGGCACGCTCCGGGAATTCCTCCAGCTCCAGCACGCTCATGCCACTGGCGCGCACCGACGCGCAGCGCTCGTACACGCCGGCCAGCTTCAGGCGGTCTTCGATCAACGGGACGGTGCGGTCCAACGTCGTGACCACCGCGTACTTATGACCCAGCAACATTGCCAGGCTGGCGGCCGCTTCGGTGATGTCCACCACCGGCACGTCGAGCAGTTCCTGCAAGCCCTCGCGGCCATGCTCGCCGTAGCCGGCTTGAATCACCGCGTCATAAGGCCCGTCGTAGGACATGACCCGGTCCATCACCGCGATGGCCGCCAGATAACTTTCAAAATTGCCTTCCACCGACTCGGCGCCGAAACGCGGGGTCAGGCCGATGATCTCGGTGCCGGGGGAGGCCACGCTGCGGGCCTGCAGGGCGATGGTATCGGTCATGGATTCGGTGGTGTTGACGTTGACGATCAGAATTCGCATGGACGGATCTCGCGCGGGGAACAAGGCCGGGCGTCTGGCCCGGCGTCGTTGGGCACGATATCAGTCTTTGCCGGGGACTGGCGCCTGCAGGGCAATGAAGCCCTGATCGCGCATGGCTTGCCAGAAACCATCCGGCACCTGTGCGTTGAGCGCGGTGACGTCTTCGATGATTCGCGAGGGCCGGCTGGCGCCCGGAATCACCGCCGCCACCAGCGGGTGGGCGAGGACGAACTGCAGCGCCGCCGACTTGATATCGACCTGATACTGCCGAGCGATCTCCTGGATGTGCGTGACCTTGTCGAGCATCGCCTGTGACGCTGGCTGGTACTCGAAATGCTTGCCGCCCACCAACACGCCGGAGCTATAAGGCCCGCCGACAACGAACTCGGCGTTGTGCTGACGGGCCTTGTCGAACAGCCGTTGCAGCGGCTGGTCGTGGTCGAGCAGCGAATACCGACCGGCGAGCAGGAAACCGTCGGGCCGGGCTTCTTCAAGGTCCAGCGTCAGTTCGCACGGCTCGACGCGGTTGACGCCAAGGCCCCAGGCCTTGATCACGCCTTCCTCGCGCAGACGGGTGAGGGCGCGGAAAGCGCCGGTGCGGGCGATGTTGAAATGCTCGATCCAGGCATCGCCGTGGGCGTCCTGCGCGACGTCATGGACAAACACGATGTCCAGCCGATGGGTGTTCAGCCGCTTCAGGCTCGCTTCAATGGAACGCAGGGTGGCGTCGGCGGAGTAGTCGGTGATGATCTTGTTTTTCAGGCCTTCGGCGAAGGGGCCGGTGCGGGTTTCGGTGTCGATCTCATCGGAGATCAGCCGGCCGACTTTGGTGCTCAGGGTGTACTGATCGCGCGGGACGCCGGCGAGGGCCTTGCCCAGACGCTGCTCGGACAGGCCGGCGCCGTAGACAGGCGCAGTGTCGAAATAGCGAATGCCCTGATCCCAGGCAGACTGAACAGTGGCCGCGGCTTCTTCTTCGTCGATGGTACGGAACATGTTGCCCAGCGGCGCGGAGCCGAAGCCAAGGCGGCCGATGATCTTGTCGTGCAGACTCATGGGGGTGTCCTGTGCGGTGAGGCGTGTCGGATGGCGCGGGGTTCATGGCCCTGATCGAGCACAATGAAACCGGCGAAGCTTCTTTACTGACTGTGGATTGCTGCAGGGGTTCTTCGGAATGCGCCGCGTCTTACTTTCACATGCTCGGCGAGCGACTATCCTCAGCCCATGCAATGTTCTCCGTGCGGGCGAGTTGCGACCTGAGGACAGATACGTGGCGGGCCCAGGGTGCACGGTCCCCCCGGTAGGACCGGCTTCAGCCGGGAAGAGGCCCTCATGCACGCCGTCCATGTCCAGAGGAGCCGGGTTAAGGTGACTGCCCAGAGAGGCCGCCGATGAGCGAGCACATCATTCATTTCCATTGCGGGGTCGATCAGGCCAGCACCGAGCATTTTCGCGATCGCTGCCTGGAAGCCGTTGGCAAAGGCGCGACCGGGTTGCTGCTGAATCTGTCGACCGCCGGCGGCAGCACCGCGCTGGGGTTCACTCTCTACAACTTCCTGAAGTCCCTGACAGTGCCAATCCGCGCACTCAACAGCGGCAACATCGAATCCATGGGCATCGTCATCTACCTGGCGGCTCAGGAGCGGATCGTCTGCCCCCATTCGCGTTTTCTGATCCATCCCATGAGCTGGTACTTCAACCAGAGCTCGGTGGACCACTCGCGCATGCGCGAATACCTGCGCAGCCTGGACAACGACCTCCAGCGCTACGTGAATATCTACCAGAGCGAAACCGTAAGCGCCGTGCACCCGCTGGACATCGGGCGCTGCCTGTCGGCGGAGGAGAAGGTCATCCGCGCCGAAGATTCGCTGGCGTGCGGCATTGCCCATCGTGTCGAGCAGCTGCAGTTTGCCGAAGACGCCGTGCACTGGACTGTCAGCGCCAGCTAAGCTCAACCCATTGAACCGGGTCGCGATTGAACCCTCTGACTCTATTGTTGGCCACATTGAAACGAGAGGTAACTGCCATGCAATCCCATACACCCGATGCTGCACCCGTTCCGCCGCGTCCTGCTCCTCAGCCGGGCGACGAAGAGTCAGGATTTGATGCCGACATGGATCCGGGCAATGAAGACCCAGGCTCCCAGCTTGATCGAGACGCAACGGTGCCGCTCATCGATCCGGACAAATGAGGGGAGGGTGCCGCTGACAACGTGCGCTTGTATGACGCGTAGGAGGCCGGGTTGACGGCTATGCAAACAAAAGGGCGAGAGCCTTGGCCCTCGCTCGCTTCACTCACCCGCACGTCGTTACGACTTGCCGCCTGAGCCGCCTTTCTTGCCGGTGCCACTGGCGCCTGCACCCGACTCTTTCTTCATATCGCTTGCGGCATTGCCGCTGCCCGAAGCCTGGCCGCCTTTCTTGCCCGCCTCGGACGCTTTCTCTTTATCGTTCGCAAAATTGCCAGGGTTCGACTTTCCGGTGTTAGCCATGATCGCAGACCTCTTGTTATTGATAAGGCGAGACAGGTGCCTCGCCTTAGTTGTGAGGGGTCGTTCACGCAATGGTTTAAACCGTCGCTGCGCTTGCAGACCAACGGCTGTGGGAATAAATGCCCGCTGCTACATATGCACTTCAACCGCCAGCGGCAGGTGATCGGACAGATGCGTCCATGGCCGCGTGCCAAGGATTTTCGGGTGATGGCTGGTGGCGTTGCGCAGGTAGATGCGGTCCAGGCGCAGCATCGGGAAGCGCGCCGGGTACGTCTTCGCCAGCCGCCCCTGACTGCGCTCGAAGGCTTCGTGCAGGTAGCCGCAGCGCTGCAGGCGCTTGTTGCCTTGCAATTGCCAATCGTTGAAATCGCCGGCGATCACCACCGGGGCGTCTTCGGGCAGCGAGTCGAGCAGGTCGCAGAGCAGGTTCAGCTGCAACTGACGGTGGCTTTCCAGCAGGCTCAGATGCACGCATATCGCATGGACTTCCGCATGCCCCGGCACTTGCAGCACGCAATGCAGCAGGCCGCGCCGCTCCGGCCCGGTGATCGAGATGTCCAGGTTGCGGTGATGCAGGATCGGGTATTTGGACAGCAGCGCGTTGCCGTGGTGGCCGTCGGGGTAGACCGCGTTGCGGCCGTAGGCGAAGTCCGTCCACATGCTGTCGGCGAGGAATTCATAGTGCGGCGTGTCGGGCCAGTCTTCGTACTTGGCCGCGTGGCGGTCATGGCCGCCGAGGACTTCCTGGAGAAACACCAGGTCGGCGCCGGTGCTGCGCACGGCTTCACGCAACTCCGGCAGGATGAAACGCCGGTTCAATGCGGTGAAGCCCTTGTGGGTGTTCACGGTCAGTACGCGCAGTTTATGGACTTCGCGCAACGTGGCCGGATCCGGAGGGGTAGCGTTCGAGCCAGCGGGATCGGGGGTCACGCCCTCACTCCTGTTCGGTGGATGTGCTATTCCGACCGGGCCGCAAGCCGGCAGTTCAGCTTTTAGGTGGGACGGGCTCTGGCCGGGGGATTTCAACAGCCAGTGAGACCTGTTGCACGACGCCGGCCGCTTCCCTCTGTAGGACCGGCTTTAGCCGGGAAGCCTTTATACCTCGCGTCCTCTAGACCCGCGTATCGACCGGCCTCTTGCGTGACAGCACCACCGCCAGTGTCAATGCCGCCACCGACAACACTGCCGCGAAAAAGAAAATCCAGCCGTAGCCCATGCCCAAAGCCACCGCGCCCATCAGGGGGCCGGCAATGGCCAGCGCCAGGTCGAAAAACACCGCATAAGCGCTGAGCCCGGCACCGCGACTGCTATTGGGCACCTGTTTGATGGCTTCAACGCCCAGCGCAGGATAAACCAGCGACAAACCAAAGCCGGTCAGCCCCGCGCCGATCAGGGCGAAGGTGGTGTCGGGGGCCAGCCATAGCATCAGCAGACCCAGGGTTTCCACCGAGATGCAGACGATCGCCGAGCGAAAGCCGCCGAAGCGGTTGATCGCATTGATGAACAGCAAACGCGCGACGATGAAGCAGATGCCGAACACCGTCAGGCACCAGGCAGCGCCTTCCCAGCCCCGGGCCACGTAAAACAGCGTGATGAACGTCGTCAGCGTGCCGTAGCCGATGGAGGACAGGGTCAGGCTCAGGCCAAACGGCGCCACCCGGCCGAAGACCGAGAAGAACGGCAGGCGCTCGCCGCGTACCACCGGGATCGCCGGTTTCTTGCGAATCAACAGCAACGCCCCGACCGCCAGTACGAACAACACCAACCCCAGGCTGGCAAAGCCCAGCGCGCCGACCATCACCACCCCCAGCGGCGCGCCTATCGCAATGGCGCCGTAGGAAGCGATGCCGTTCCAGGAAATCGAACGGGCCGTGTGCTCCGAACCGACCTGGCCGATGCACCAACTGATGGTGCCGACGCCGATCAAGCCTTGGGACGCACCCAGGAACAGGCGAGCGACGATCAGGATGGTCAGGCTGACTCCGGCGAACCGCTCCAGCAGGATCCCCGCCAGGGTCAGCACGCCGCTCAACGCGATGCCGGACAGCCCGTAAACGATGGCGCGCTTGGTGCCGATGGTGTCGCAGATGCGTCCGGCCACGGGGCGGCTCAACAGCGTCGCCAGGTATTGCGCGCCGATCACCAGCCCCGCGACCACCGCGCTGAAGCCCAGTTGGTTATGCACGTAGCCGGGCATCACTGCGATGGGCAAACCGATGCACAGGAACGCGATGAAGGTGTAGACGACGATGGACACGATTTGCAGCGTGATCGCCATCGAACTGGCGTCGCTGACAGGCGTATGGGCGGGCGTATCGGGCGGCAGGGCGGCAGACATGGGGACTCTTCGCTGGAGCGGTGGGAGTGCCGCATCATCGCCCGTGGGATCGGGAAATGAAAGCTGGCTAACGGTTTTTATCCGGGCTCAGATGGCGTCCGCGCTGGCCTCTTCCCGGCTAAAGCCGGTCCTACTGACTGACCGCGTGATTCCAGTGGGACCGTCTTTAGCCGGGAAAGCGTCGGATGTCACACCGCAGGATTGGGGCACTTGGCCTGGCGTCTTCCCGGCTAAAGCAGGTCCCACTGTCACAAAAAAGCCCCGTCACGATGGACGGGGCTCCTTGTTTTCAGCATCAATCGATCAGTGGATGACCTTGATCAGAAGGCGACGCCCTGGCTGCGCAGGTAATCGTCGTAGGTGCCGCTGAAGTCGGTCACGCCACTTGGGCTCAGCTCGATGATGCGGGTGGCCAGGGACGATACGAACTCGCGGTCGTGGCTGACGAAGATCAGCGTGCCCGGGTAGTTCTCCAGCGCCAGGTTCAGCGCCTCGATCGACTCCATGTCCAGGTGGTTGGTCGGTTCGTCCATGATCAGCACGTTCGGCTTCTGCAGGATCAGCTTGCCGAACAGCATGCGGCCTTGCTCACCACCGGAAATGACTTTGACCGATTTGAGGATCTCGTCGTTGGAGAACAGCATCCGGCCCAGGGTGCCACGAATGACTTGTTCGCCTTGAGTCCATTGGCCCATCCAGTCGAACAGGGTGACATCGTCTTCGAAGTCGTGGGCGTGGTCCTGGGCGTAATAACCCAGTTCTGCTGCATCGGTCCACTTGATCGTGCCGGCATCCGGGGTCAGTTCATTGACCAACGTGCGCAGCAGGGTGGTTTTGCCGATACCGTTCGGGCCGATGATCGCAACGCGCTCCCCCGCTTCAACCTGGAAGCTGAAGTTCTTGAACAGCGGCTTGCCGTCGAAGCCTTTGGCCATTTGGTCAATGATGACCGCCTGACGGTGCAGCTTCTTGTTCTGATCAAAGCGGATGAACGGGCTGACCCGGCTCGACGGCTTGACCTCGGCCAGCTGGATCTTGTCGATCGCTTTGGCGCGGGACGTGGCCTGCTTGGCTTTCGAGGCGTTCGCAGAGAAGCGGCTGACGAACGATTGCAGCTCGGATATCTGGGCTTTCTTCTTGGCGTTGTCCGACAGCAACTGCTCGCGGGACTGGGTGGCCACGGTCATGTACTCATCGTAGTTGCCCGGGAACAGACGCAGCTCGCCGTAATCCAGGTCAGCCATGTGGGTGCACACGCTGTTGAGGAAGTGACGGTCGTGAGAAATGATGATCATCAGGCTGGAGCGCTGGGTCAGGATGTTTTCCAGCCAGCGAATGGTATTGATGTCCAGGTGGTTGGTCGGTTCGTCGAGCAACAGCACTTCAGGATCGGAGAACAGCGCCTGGGCCAGCAACACGCGCAGTTTCCAGCCCGGCGACACCTCGCTCATCGGACCGTTGTGCTGCTCGATGCCGATGCCCAGACCGAGCAACAACTCGCCGGCACGGGATTCGGCGGTGTAGCCGTCCATTTCGGCGAATTCGGTTTCCAGCTCGGCGACGGCCATGCCGTCTTCTTCGGTCATTTCCGGCAGCGAGTAGATGCGATCGCGCTCGGCCTTGACCTTCCACAGCTCTTCGTGACCCATGATCACGGTGTCGATGACGGTGAAGTCTTCGTAGGCGAACTGGTCCTGGCGCAATTTACCCAGACGCACGTTCGGCTCAAGCATCACCTGGCCGCCGGACGGCTCCAGATCGCCGCCCAGGATCTTCATGAAGGTGGACTTGCCACAGCCATTGGCGCCGATGAGGCCATAGCGATTGCCACCGCCGAATTTGACCGAAACGTTCTCGAACAGCGGCTTGGCGCCAAACTGCATGGTGATGTTAGCTGTGGAAATCAATTACCTTACCTATCAATGGGTTGCGGGTTGCTGGATGTGACCTTGGGCCAATCCTGGGGCATTTCTGAGTTTTTCCATTTCCCCCCAATCGCCGCTGGAGCTGAGCCAGCGCGCATATGTCGAGAGCAGCATCTGGACTGAGTGTCCGAGCTGTTGGGCGACAAAGGAGGGATTCGTTCCAGACATTGCGCGTAGTGTCGCATAAGTATGACGACAGTTGTACGGCGGACTCTGGAACAAATGTCTGAAGGACCTGTCAGCTAAATGCGTAAAGGTGGCTCTACGCTGGGGTCTGTGCTGGCTGGAGTCGCTTTAATCGACCTGTGATCATTTTTGGAATTGACTATGTTGAATAAATGGAATTTGCCAGTCGCAACGAACCGATCGCTAAAAAAAGCCGCGCTCAATCTCACCCTGAGCCTGGCCGTATCAATGACCGCTGGCGTCACGGCCGCCCTGGCAGCCTCGCCGCCTGCGGAGGCGCAGAGCAGTTACACCGCCCAGCAAGTCTCGATGCTAGGGGGCAAGCTTTCAGTCAACGTACCGGCCGGGTTTGTCAAAGATCCCACGCCGATCGACCCTAGAGCGACTGCCCTGGGCATGACGGGCGCCAACTACCTCAACAAAGCAGAAAAAAGCGTGCTGATCACCGGGCAGGTTCCCCTTGCGACAGCCGTCGACTCCGACAACGACGAAACCGCCTTGAACGGTCTGCTGACCGGCACGGCGCTGCAACAACGTACCGATTACCAGGACTATAAAAAACTTGGGGAAAAAAGCATCGTTAAAGCCAGTGGGTTGGGCTTGCGTCAGCTCGATGCCTCATTCATTGCGGGCGGCAAGCCGATGCTCGCGACTACCGTGGCCGCTGCTTCTGGCACACAGTCCGCAGTCGTCACAGTGATCACCAACGCGGACAACCCCAAAGGCCACGCTGCACTTGTGAAAACTGTTACCGGGGAGTGAGTAAAGGCCATCGCTGGCGCTCACGAGCTAGGACGCCACGTCACCGATGAGGTGACGTGGCCTGATGAGGATGGATAATCGAGAGCGGCAATGACCCTGCTGCCGAGCTGCATCACACGATCAAGCGTGCTCGACCTGCGTCCTGACCTTGTTCACCGTGCTGTAATGGGAGAACACGATGCAGCCGATCAGCCGGGAGAACAGGCCCAGGGTTTCGACCAGGTCGGGGTTTTCGAAGGAGCTGGCTTTGGAGTCAAGCAGGCACAACGCGCCGAACAGCTGGCCGTCGGGCAGGCTGATCGGTACGCCGATGTAGCTTTCGATGGCATATTTCTTGACCACCGGGCGACCCGCATACCGCTGGCTTTGGCTGATGCTGGGGATGATCAGCGCCTTCGGGTTTTCGATCAGCTCGTTGCACAGGGTGGTTTCCAGCTCCAGCACTTCGCCTTCCTGGATACCGATGTGAATCTCGTCGTAGACCGCACAGGCGATCCATTCGGCGTCGGTGAACTTGGCAATGCCGGCGAAGCGCATGCCGGTCAGCCGGGTCACGAGCCTGAGAATATTCGTCGTCGCTTCAACCTCGGCAATCGCCGAACGCTCTGCAATGGTCAGCAAATCCGGGCAGAGCAGGGAATTCAAAGCCATTGTCGGCTCCATGTAAGCGTGGGGTGGCATCCCGGATGGGGCCACATATGTGGCGCAGATTAGCATTTTGTAGGGCAAGCGTATCTCCCGCTCGGCGCGCTGCGACCATTTGCCATGGGGCAACTGATCAAAAAGCAGAGGCCGCCCCTGTCAAAGCTGGTGGGTGAACCGCTGCACCGCCCCGACAACCTGCCGCGCGCCTTCCTGAATTTCCACGATTACGCTGCCGGCCTGGCTGGCCAGCGACAGTCCCTGTTCAGCCTGAACCCGCGTGCTGCCCATGTCCTTGACCACGTCATCCACCAGCTTCTGGTTCTGTTGCACCACGGCGACGATTTCTTCGGTCGCGGTGCTGGTGCGCCCGGCCAGTTGACGCACTTCATCGGCCACCACGGCAAAGCCACGGCCTTGTTCACCGGCGCGCGCGGCCTCGATGGCGGCGTTGAGGGCCAGCAAATTGGTTTGTTGGGCGATGCCGCCGATGGTTTGCACGATGGTGCTGATCAGCAGCGACTGCTTGCCCAGCGCTTCCATGCCATGGGAGGCGGAAAGCATCTGGTCGGCGATGCCGTTCATGGTTTCCACGGTGTTGTTGATCACCGCCGCGCCGCGCTGCGCCGATACATCGGTCCGCTGGGAGATCTCGAATGCCGTGCCCGCGGCGACGCTGATATCCGCCTCGCGGCGGACCTGATCAGTGATCACGGTGGCAAATTTCACCACCTTATAAAGCTCGCCCTGGGTGTCGTGCACCGGGTTGTAGGTCGCTTCGAGCCAGACCTCTTCGCCCCGGCTGTTGATGCGCTTGAACCGGTCGGCCACGAATTCGCCGTTGTTCAGGCGCTTCCAGAAAGTCTTGTAGTCTTCAGTGGCGGCATACTTCGGGTCACAGAACAGGCTGTGGTGCTTGCCAAGAATCTGATCCTGGCTGTAACCCATTTCCTTGAGGAAGGACTGGTTGGCTTTCAGCACATGGCCGCCGAGGTCGAATTCGATGACCGCTGTCGAGCGCAGCAGAGCGTTGATGAACGACTCGTTTTCCCGGGCCTTGTTGATTTCGCTGGTGACGTTGGTCGCCAGGCATTTGAGCGCGACGAGACGACCCTGCTCATCCTTCAAGGGCGACCAGGTGGCGTGAATCCAGATCAGAGAGCCATTCTTGCTGATGAACCGGTAGTCGTCGGTCACTGTCGTGCCGCTGGTGGCTGCCGCCTTGAAGTTACGGAAGCACGGCATGGTCGCCACGTAGGAGGGCACGAACTCGGCCATGGGCTTGCCAATCAGTTCATCGGGGGAGTAACCGATTGCTGCGCAGAACTTGCCGTTCGCGTCCGTGATGCGCAGGTCGGAATCCACTGTCAGCGACAGCATTTCCTGCATGAGGGCGTCGTGAAAATTTTTGAGTGTGACCAGCTCCGAGCTCAGTACGGACACTTGCTTTTTGATTTTGGAATTAAACATCTGCCGCTCCTTGGATATGCTCACTTAAATGTCGGCGTTCGAATGCCGAAATTAAGTCCGGTCGTCAGAATGTTTATAGATCATGGGTGGGCAGAAGAAAGGCGCTGACGAGGAATTTTGGACAAGAAAAAGCCCGCGATGGGGGGTGCGGGCTTAAAGTCAGTCTTGGAGGAGCAAGTGAAGATTACCGCCCCCGATGTGAAAAACCTGTGAACGCCTCTCAACAACACTTAATAAATAGCGTTGGTCAGAAAAGCCTTCACGATGGACTTCGCTGAAGGCCTGACTTTCTCGCTGCCCAGCTCTTCAGTGGTAAACCACTTGCAGTCGGCAATTTCATTGTGGGGGGCAGGGGTGGCGATCATCGTCACCGACACTTCGAACACGTGATGCAACACGGTGCCGCCTTCAAACCGGGTGATGTACGCCAGGTCTTCCAGGATCAATCCGGTCTCTTCACGCAATTCGCGGGCAGCGGCCTGCGCTGGCGATTCATCGGCCTCGACCTTGCCGCCCGGCAGGTTCCAGCGGGCTTTGGATTTACGCACATAGAGAATCTGGTTGTCCCTGCGGCAAATGACTGTGGCTCGTTCTTTCATTGGCGTTCCTCCACCGTGAAACCCGTAAAAGCGCCTGCCGTCCGTGCATGTTCATACGGTTGTCACAAAACTTTCATAAAGACGTTTGAAGCAGTAACAGTGCCAATGTTCCCTTGACCCACATAAATCGGCCGGTATTTAAAAAACCATAGCTCGATTGAAGGGAGTCTCGGGACAACCGGCCCAACGGCGTGCAATTCCGTTTCGGTCAGGCGTGCGGAGATCCAAAATGCCACTACCTAACGGACGCGCTGATTGGGTTATGTCCCAAACGGATCGTGCCCTTGTCGCGATGAACGGTCGGCCGGTCCAACCGTGATGCGCGTTATTGGAGCGAGATGCCCACCGATGGGGCCCGCTGGTGATTGCGTGGGGTGATCCGTAGCGTTCGGGCCTGTCGGCCTGCACGGGGTTTCACCCTGCACGCACCTGCCTTTGATTCCATGTGATTGAAAACTCCGGCGATTTTCGCGGCTTCTTTTACCGCCCGACTCTGTGGCACACTTTCTGCTGTCTATTCCGTTGTGACACACAGCGTTCCGCTATAGCGGAATAAATACAACCGGCGGAGTTTCTCTCATGCGGCGCGGATCCCTTTCTTTGAAAGCTTGTGCATTGGCCCTGATAACGGCAGCAACGTTTGTAACAACGGCGTACGCCGCCGACAGCAAGCTTGACAGCGTCCTGCAGCGCGGCCATTTGATCGTGGGCACGGGCAGCACCAATGCCCCTTGGCACTTTCAGGGCGCAGACGGCAAGTTGCAGGGTTTTGATATCGACATCGCGCGCATCGTTGCCAAGGGCCTGTTCAATGACCCGAGCAAGGTCGAGTTCGTCGTGCAGTCCTCCGACGCCCGGATCCCGAACCTGCTGACGGATAAAGTCGACATGAGCTGTCAGTTCATCACCGTCACCGCCAGCCGCGCCCAGCAGGTGGCGTTCACCCTGCCTTACTACCGCGAAGGCGTCGCGCTGCTGCTGCCCACCAACAGCAAGTACAAGGAAATCGACGACCTCAAGGGCGCCGGCGATGGCCTCACCGTTGCCGTGCTGCAGAACGTCTACGCCGAAGAGCTGGTGCATCAGGCGCTGCCCAAGGCGAAGGTCGACCAGTACGACAGCGTCGATCTGATGTACCAGGCCATCAACTCCGGTCGTGCCGATGCGGCCGCCACCGATCAGTCGTCGGTGAAATACCTGATGGTGCAGAACCCCGGTCGCTATCGCTCGCCCGCGTTTGCCTGGAGCCCGCAGACCTACGCGTGTGCCGTCAAGCGTGGCGACCAGGACTGGCTGAACTTCGTCAACACCGCCCTGCATGAAGCCATGACCGGGGTTGAATTCCCGATGTATGCCGAGTCGTTCAAGAAGTGGTTTGGCGTGGACCTGCCGACCCCCGCGATCGGTTTCCCGATGGAATACAAATAACCCGCGGCGCTTGCGTCGCTCATTGAAGGGGGCGGGGACGGCCGTGGTGCCGTCCCGCCCCAGGTACTGCTGACCATGAATTATCAGCTGAATTTTGCAGCGGTCTGGCGGGATTTCCCCAGTCTGCTGGCCGGGCTCGGGCTTGGCCTTGAGCTCGCCCTGATCTCCATCGCCATCGGTTGCGTGATCGGCATGATGGCCGCGTTCGCGATGCTGTCGCGGTACAGGGCCCTGCGCATCGTGGCGTCGATTTACGTCACCGTGGTGCGCAACACGCCGATTCTGGTGCTGATTCTGTTGATCTATTTCGCCTTGCCAGGGCTTGGCATTCGGCTGGACAAGATCCCGTCGTTCATTGTGACCCTGTCGCTGTATGCCGGGGCGTACCTGACCGAAGTGTTCCGCGCAGGGCTGCTGAGCATTCACAAGGGCCAGCGCGAAGCGGGGCTGGCGATCGGCCTCGGCGAATGGCAGGTGCGCGCGTACATCGTGGTGCCGGTGATGCTGCGCAACGTGCTGCCGGCGTTGTCGAACAATTTCATTTCGCTGTTCAAGGATACGTCCCTGGCCGCCGCCATCGCGGTGCCGGAACTGACCTATTACGCGCGCAAGATCAACGTCGAGAGCTACCGGGTGATTGAAACCTGGCTGGTGACCACGGCGCTGTATGTCGCGGCCTGTTACCTCATTGCCATGCTGCTGCGTTACCTCGAGCAGCGTCTGGCGATTCGCCGCTAGGAGGCCCGGACCATGTACGAACAACCCAGTTGGTTGCATGAAGTGTGGATCGCCCGGGAGGCGCTGTGGGCGGGGTTTCTGACCAGCGTGCAGTGCGCCGGTCTGGCGATCGTGTTCGGGACGGTGATCGGCGTGTTTGCCGGGCTGATCCTGACCTATGGCAAATGGTGGGCGCGCCTGCCGTTTCGCGCCTATGTCGATCTGATTCGCGGCACCCCCGTGTTTGTCCTGGTGCTGGCCTGCTTCTATATGGCGCCGGCGCTGGGCTGGCAGATTGGCGCGTTCCAGGCCGGTGCGCTGGGACTGACGCTGTTTTGCGGTTCCCATGTCGCCGAGATCGTGCGCGGCGCCTTGCAGGCCATCCCGCGCGGGCAACTGGAAGCCGGCAAAGCCATCGGCCTGACGTTCGGCCAGTCCCTCAATTACGTGCTGTTGCCTCAAGCGTTGCGGCAGATATTGCCGACCTGGGTCAACTCATCGACGGAGATCGTCAAGGCCTCGACCCTGCTCTCGGTGATCGGGGTGGCCGAGCTGCTGCTCAGCACCCAGCAGGTCATCGCGCGCAACTTCATGACCCTTGAGTTTTACCTGTTCGCCGGCTTTCTCTTCTTCGTCATCAACTACGCCATCGAGCTTCTTGGGCGGCAAATCGAAAAACGGGTGGCCTTGCCATGACACAGCCTCAAACCGCACCTGCCGCCCCGGCTCTGTTGAGCATTGAAGGGCTGCACAAATCCTATGGCCCGGTCGAAGTGCTCAAGGGCGTCGACCTGACAATGAACAAGGGCAACGTGGTCACGCTGATCGGCTCCAGTGGCTCGGGCAAAACTACGCTGCTGCGTTGCGTCAATCTGCTGGAAGAGTTTCAGGGCGGGCACATTCGTCTTGAGGGGCAGGACATCGGCTACAGCGACGTCAGCGGCAAGCGTGTGCGCCATCCGGAGAAACTCATCGCCCAGCATCGGGCGATGACCGGGATGGCGTTTCAGCAGTTCAACCTGTTCCCGCACCTGACCGCCCTGCAGAACGTCACCCTCGGCCTGCTCAAAGTGAAGAAGCTGCCGAAGGATCAAGCTATCGCGCTGGCCGAAAAGTGGCTGGAGCGCGTCGGTCTGCTGGAGCGGCGCAATCACTTTCCCGGCCAGTTGTCCGGCGGTCAGCAGCAGCGCGTGGCGATTGCCCGGGCCATTGCCATGAACCCGAGCCTGATGCTGTTCGACGAAGTGACCTCGGCGCTGGACCCGGAGCTGGTCGGCGAGGTGCTCAGCGTGATCAAGGGCCTGGCGGAAGAGGGCATGACCATGTTGCTGGTGACCCATGAGATGCGCTTCGCTTATGAGGTGTCCGATCAGATCGTGTTCATGAACCAGGGCCGCATCGAAGAGCAGGGCCCGCCCAAGGCATTATTCGAACAACCCAAGTCAGCGCGTCTGGCTGAATTCCTCAAGAACATTCGTTTTTAAGACGCTCAATCAAAGGAGATTTTCATGAGCATTACTCGTTACGGTGCCGGCAGTACCGCAGGTGGCGGCCAGCCACGTCCATTCGCCCGCGCCGTCGAAGCCGATGGCTGGCTGCATGTGTCGGGGCAAGTGCCGGCCGAAAACGGTGAGATCATCAACGGCGGGATCGTCGAGCAGACCCACAAGACCCTGCAGAACCTGGTGGCGATCCTGACCGAAGCCGGTTACGGCCTGGAAGACGTGGTACGCGTCGGCGTGTGGCTGGAAGACCCGCGTGATTTCTGGAGCTTCAACAAGGTGTTCGGCGAGTACTTCTCCCCGGAACACGCACCGGCCCGCGCCTGTGTACAGGCCAACATGATGGTCGACTGCAAGGTCGAGATCGATTGCATTGCCTACAAGAAGAAGGCTTAAGTAAGGTCAGGCACGCATCCTTGTAGGAGCGCGCTTGCCCGCGATTGGGGTGTGTCTGCAAACGAATTATTGCCTGACCCACGGCAATCGTCCGGATGCGGCCCATACCAAGCACGCTCCTACCGTCAGTGTCTTGCTAGTAAATTGCGTGCCTTACTTCAGGAAACAGCCGCCTCAATGGACAACGTCACCATGACCGAAGACACCATCAAACGCCGGGCCCGTGGTTTGGACCGAGCGTTCGATATTCTCGATTTTCTCAAGGAAACGGGCACGCCGTTGCGGCCCAACGAGATCGCCAGCGGTATCGGCAGCCCGAAATCGACGGTGTATGAGTTGGTCAGTTCGCTGCTGGAACGGCGCATCCTCGAGACCGTCGGCAAGGACGGCCATGTGTACCTGGGCCGGCAGTTGTACTTCCTTGGGCAGGCGCATCTGCGCCATTTCGATTTCACCCGGGAGGCCGAAGTCAGCCTGGGTGAAATCGTCGATCAGACCCGGGAAACCGCGCAGATGTGCCTGCTCAACGGGCGCAAATACACCGTCGCGCTGATGAAAGAAGGCGCGCGGCATTTTCGAATTTCGTCGGACATCGGCGAGGACGCGCCGATTCCGTGGACAGCCTCGGGGCGTCTGCTGCTGGGGCACCTCACCGATCAGGCGATCATCGACCTGATCGACGACGAGGACTTCATTCTGCCGGACGGCAAGCGCCTGCCGATCGAGACGTTTCTCGCCGAGATCCGCAAGGCCCATGACGACGGCTTCTTTTCCTTCGACAGCATCGCCGACACCTTCACCCATTGCTTCGCCGCGCCCGTGCGGGACAAACAGGGCATCTGCATCGCGACCCTGTGCATCGTCGCCCCACGCGCCGACGCCACCGCGCACTACGACCATTACCGGCGCGTGTTGATCGACGTCGCCAACGGCCTGGCCCGGCGCGTCATCGAGTAGCGTCCGGCGTACGTACACGAACAAAAAATTCAGGAGAACACACATGAGCATTGCCGCGATTGAAAAAGGCGCCACGCAACCCGGCGACCACCTGGTGCGTGACGTCAGCCTGCCCGCACTGGTGATCCACGACACGGCGCTGGAGCACAACCTGCGCTGGATGCAGAAGTTCGTCAGCGACAGCGGCGCCGAACTGGCACCCCATGGCAAGACCAGCATGGTGCCGGCGCTGTTTCTGCGGCAGTTGCAGCATGGCGCGTGGGGCATGACCCTCGCCACGGCGGTGCAGACCCGCGCGGCCTACGCCCATGGCGTGCGTCGGGTGCTGATGGCCAACCAGCTGGTTGGCGCGCCGAACATGGCGATCATCGCCGAGATGCTCACTGACGGCATGTTCGACTTTCACTGCATGGTCGACCATCCGGACAACGTCAAGGCGCTGGGCGAGTTCTTCGCCGCCAAGGGCCTGACCCTCAATGTGATGATCGAATACGGCGTGGTCGGTGGACGCTGCGGCTGCCGCAGTGAAGCCGAAGTCATGGCCCTGGCCGACGCCATCGCCGCGCAACCGGCGCTGAAGCTGACCGGCATCGAGGGCTACGAAGGCGTGATCCATGGCGACCAGGCCGTGAGCGGCATTCGCGCGTTCGCCACGTCGCTGGTGCGCCTGGCCGTGACGCTGCAAGACAAGGGCGCGTTTGCCCTGGAGCGCCCGATCGTCACAGCGTCGGGTTCGGCCTGGTACGACCTGATCGCCGAAGAGTTCGACAAACAGCAGGTGCGCGAGCGTTTCTTGAGCGTGTTGCGGCCCGGCAGTTACGTGGTCCACGACCACGGCATCTACAAAGACGCGCAATGCTGCGTGCTGGACCGACGCCACGACCTGAGCGAGGGTTTGCGCCCGGCGATGGAGGTCTGGGCCCACGTGCAATCGATGCCGGAGCCGGGTTTTGCGGTGATCGCCATGGGCAAGCGCGACGTGGCCTTCGATGCCGGCATGCCCAACCCGATCAAACGGTATGCGCCGGGGGCGGTGCCGGCGATTGGCGAGGACGTCAGCGCTTGCACCGTCACAGCGGTTATGGACCAGCACGCGTTCATGACCGTGGCGCCGGGGTGCGAGTTGAAGGTCGGCGATATCATTTCGTTCGGCACCTCGCACCCGTGCCTGACCTTCGACAAATGGCGCACGGGTTGCCTGGTCGGCGATGACCTGCGCGTGATCGAATCCTTCGATACCTGCTTCTGACAGGAGTCTGCGATGAGTGAGATGGTCAGTCACAGCTACCCGCGCGTCGCGCTGATCGGCGAATGCATGATCGAGCTGCAACAGCACGCCAACGGCACGCTCAAGCAGAGCTTCGGCGGCGACACGCTGAATACGGCGGTGTACCTGTCGCGCCTGCTGGGTTCGGCGGCGCAGGTGGATTACGTCACGGCGCTGGGCGACGACAGTTTCAGCGATGCCATGTGCCAGGTCTGGACGGAAGAGGGCATTGGTCTGAGTCGGGTGCAGCGCTTGCCGGGGCGACTGCCGGGTCTGTATTGCATTCAGACCGATGCCAATGGCGAGCGGCGCTTCCTGTACTGGCGCAATGAGGCGGCGGTGCGCGAGTGCTTCACCACCCCGGCGGCCGAGCCGGTGCTGGCCGCGTTGCCGGATTACGACGTGCTGTATTTCAGCGGCATTACGTTAGCGGTGCTGGGTGAGGTGGGCAGGGCGAGGCTGTTGTCGACCCTCGGCGATGCCCGGGACCGTGGCGCCCGGGTGGTGTTTGACAACAACTACCGGCCGCGCCTGTGGCGCAGTGTCGAGCAGGCACGCCAGGCGTATCGCGCGGTCATGCACGAAGTGGATATGGCGCTGTTGACCGAGGAGGACGAGCAGGCACTGTTCGATTACGCCGACGGCGATCAGATTCTGCAGACCTATCGGGACCTGGGCGTCAGCGAGGTGGTGGTCAAGCGCGGTGCCCAGAGCTGTCTGGTCAGTGTCGACGACCGCCGTTATGAAGTGCCTGCGCATACCGTGCAGAAAGTCATCGACACCACAGCGGCGGGGGATTCATTCAGTGCTGCTTATCTGGCTCGGCGTTTAAGGGGTGGCAGTCCCAAAGATGCGGCCGATGCCGGGCATCGGTTGGCGAGCCTGGTGATTCAGCACCCGGGGGCGTTGATCCCGCGCAGTGTGATGCCGGCCTGACCGGCTTATCGATTCTTGCCAACGTGTAGGAGCGCGCTTGCCCGCGATTGCGGTGTGTCAGGAGCATCATCGTCCCTGACACAGTACTTTCGCGGGCAAGCGCGCTCCTACACGTTGGCGTTCGTACCATCAATCGCGATAAAACACCTGCACCAGGTGATACCCGAATTTGCTCTTGACCGGACCATGCACGGTCCGCAACGGCTTTTTGAAGATCACCTGGTCAATTGCGCCGACCATCTGACCCGGCCGTACCTCACCCAGATCGCCGCCGCGCTTACCGCTCGGGCAGGTCGAATACTTCTTCGCCAGCACGTCAAACGCCTCGCCCTTGGCAATGCGCTGCTTCAGTTGCTCGGCTTCTTCAGCGGTCTTGACCAGAATGTGGCGGGCTTGAGCTTTCATGATGTACCGGACGTCTCGATAAAAAAGCCGCGCATTATGCCTTTGCTGCGCGATTTCGGGTAATTTCCCACACCTTGACCGGACGAACGTGTGTCTCGGCTGAGACAGGCCAGACCCGGCGAGTCAAAGGCCCTGCCCCGTCCCGTTAAATAGCCCGAACATTGGAACCGGCCGAAGGTCGACACACTGTAGGCCTGCAGTCTCCTCAACTCTCTTGTGTGGTGTTGCCTTATGGATTTCCCGGCGTTGTTGAAAGTGCTTGCCACCCAGGATGGATCAGACCTTTACCTGTCCACCGGCGCGCCCCCCTGCGCCAAGTTCAACGGCGTACTCAAGCCGCTGGGCACGGAAGCCTTCAAGCCCGGCGACGTGGGCGCGATCGCCAACGGGATCATGGACGCCGAGCAGCGCGTGGATTTCGAACGCGATCTGGAAATGAACCTGGCGCTTTCCCTCTCTGGTGTCGGGCGATTCCGCATCAACATCTTCAAGCAGCGCAACGAAGTGTCGATCGTGGCGCGCAACATCAAGCTCGACATCCCCAAATTCGAAGACCTGCACCTGCCGCCGGTGCTGCTCGATGTGATCATGGAAAAGCACGGCCTGGTGCTGTTCGTCGGCGCCACCGGTTCGGGTAAATCGACGTCGCTGGCTGCGCTGATCGACCACCGCAATCGCCACGCCAGCGGCCACATCATCACCATCGAAGACCCGGTGGAGTTCATCCACAAACACAAGCGCTCGATCATCAATCAGCGCGAAGTGGGCGTCGATACACGGAGCTTCCACGCGGCGCTGAAGAACACCCTGCGTCAGGCGCCGGACGTGATTCTGATCGGCGAAATCCGCGACCGCGAGACCATGGAGCACGCGCTGGCATTTGCCGACACCGGCCACCTGGCGATCTCGACACTGCATGCCAACAACGCCAACCAGGCGCTGGACCGCATCATCAATTTCTTCCCCGAAGAGCGCCGTCCTCAGCTACTGCATGACCTGGGCAACAACCTCAAGGCGTTCGTCTCCCAGCGACTGGTCAAGACCACCGACGGCAAGCGCCGCGCGGCGGTGGAGGTGATGCTGGGTTCGCCGACGATTCGCGATTTGATCCACCGCAACGAACTGACCGAGCTCAAAGGCATCATGGAGAAGTCCACCAATCTGGGTATGCAGACTTTCGACAATGCGCTGTATGACCTGGCGGTGGAAGGCGCGATCACCGAAGAAGAAGCCCTGAAGAACGCCGATTCGGCCAACAACGTGCGCCTGCGGTTGAAACTGCACAGCGAGGACGGGCCATCGACCATCGCCACCGCGCCGCGTGCGCCCCAGCCCGCAGCGCAGGTGAACATCAAGGATTGGGGCCTGGTGGATGAGCGGGACGAGCCGGGAAGTTGAACGATAAGCCCCGCTGCATGCTGCGGGGCTAGTGGAATAGCCCACACGATCCGTAGGAGCCGGCTTGCTGGCGAACGCGGTGGGTCATTGACATGTTCGTACATGACACACTGCCTTCGCCAGCAAGCCGGCTCCTACGGAACGCGCATTCAGCCAACATGCGCCTGTGACCGCAAGACATTCGAGGGAGCCTGGCACCTACCGCGCCAGCCATCCCCCATCGATATTCCACGCCGCACCGCGCACCTGCGCGCCCGCCTCGCTGCACAGAAACAGGGCTAATTCCCCCAACTGCGATGGCGTCACAAACTCCAGCGACGGCTGCTTCTCCGCCAGCAAATCATGCTTCGCTTGCTCCAGGTCGCCGGTCACGGCGGCGCGATCATCGATCTGTTTCTGCACCAGCGGTGTCAGCACCCAGCCCGGGCAGATGGCGTTGCAGGTGACGTGACTGGCCGCCGTCTCCAGCCCGACCACCCTGGTCAAGCCGATGACGCCGTGCTTGGCCGCCACATACGCCGCCTTGCCCGTCGAACCCACCAGGCCATGCACCGACGCAATGTTCACGATTCGCCCCCAGCCCTTGGCCCGCATGCCCGGCAGGCATAACCGCGTGGTGTGGAACACCGACGACAGGTTGATGGCAATGATCTTGTCCCAACTTTCCACAGGGAAATCCTCCACCGCGTCGACGTGCTGAATCCCTGCGTTGTTGACCAGGATGTCGACGCCGCCAAACTCTCGCTCAGCGTAGGCAATCATGTCGGCGATCTGCACGACATCACTGACGTCCGCCGGGTGGTGGCCGACTTTGCCGCCGTACTGCTTGACCTGCTCGATCACGGCCGACGCATCGCCGAAACCGTTGAGCACCAGATTGGCGCCGGCCTTGGCCAGCGTCAGCGCGATGCCCAGGCCGATGCCGCTGGTGGAGCCGGTGACCAGTGCGGTTTTGCCTTGCAGACTCATGTTCAATTCCTCATACGATGCCGGTTGCATAAAAAACGCCAATCACCACGAACACCGCCAGTGTCTTGATGATCGTGATGCCGAAGATGTCCTTGTAGGCCTCGCGGTGGGTCAGGCCAGTGACCGCCAGCAGGGTGATGACCGCGCCGTTGTGCGGCAGCGTGTCCATGCCGCCACTGGCCATCGCCGCGACGCGGTGCAGCACCTCCAGCGGAATGTTCGCCGCGTGGGCCGCCGCGATGAAGCTGTCGGACATCGCCGCCAGGGCGATGCTCATGCCGCCTGACGCCGACCCGGTGATCCCGGCGAGCAGCGTCACGGTAATCGCTTCGTTGACCAGCGGATCGGGAATGCTCTTCAGCCCGTTGGCCAGCACGAGGAATCCGGGCAACGAGGCAATCACGGCACCAAAACCGTACTCCGACGCCGTGTTCATCGCCGCCAACAACGCGCCGCTCACAGCACCCTTGCTGCCCTCGGCCAGCTTCGATTTCACCGTCCTGAACGCGAACAACAGCACAAAGACAATCCCCACCAGCAACGCCGCTTCCACGGCCCAGATCGCGGTGATCTTGGCGATATCGGTCTGCACCGGCGTCGCCATCCCCGGCAGCGCGAGGGTGTGGGTCTTGCCGTACCACTGGGGAATCCATTGGGTGAACAGCAGGTTCATGACGCCCACCAGCAACAGCGGCGCCAACGCGATCCACGGATTGGGCAGGGCGATGTCGTCCGGGGTGTCCGGCTCGTTGCGCAGCTCGGTGCCATAGCCTTCGCCGGCGCGCTGGGCCCGGTTGCGCTGGCGCTGCAGAAACAGCATGCCGGCGCTGAACACAAACGCCGTGCCGATCAGACCCAGCCACGGCGCAGCCCACGCCGTGGTGTTGAAGAAAGTCGACGGGATGATGTTCTGGATCTGCGGGGTGCCGGGCAGGGCGTCCATGGTGAACGAAAACGCACCCAGGGCGATGGTCGCCGGAATCAGCCGTTTGGGAATGTTGCTCTGACGGAACATCTCGGCGGCGAACGGGTAGACCGCAAACACCACCACGAACAGCGAAACGCCGCCGTAGGTCAGCAGCGCGCAGACCAGCACGATCACCAGCATCGCCTGGCGGGTGCCGAGCAGGCGAATGGCAGCCGCCACGATGGAGCGCGAGAAACCGGACAGCTCGATCAGCTTGCCGAACACGGCGCCGAGCAGAAAGACCGGGAAGTAGAGTTTGACGAAGCCGACCATCTTGTCCATGAACACGCCGGTGAAGGCGGGCGCTACGGCAGAGGGATCGGTGAGCAGTACGGCGCCGAGGGCCGCGATGGGGGCAAAGAGGATGACGCTGTAACCCCGGTAGGCAGCCAGCATCAGCAGCGTCAGCGCCGCTAAAGCGATGATCACACTCATCGAGTGTCTCCTGTTGTTTTTGTTTTGGGTGCGGCGAGGCCGCGCAACAGGAGGTATAGCCAGTTTCATGCCATTGCGCTAAGTGGCTGATTTTGAATCGATTTAGCCGATGGCGATAAGGCGCTGCGTCTGATCTGTCCAGAAATCGAGACCGCTACTGTGGCATCGAGAGCGTGACCAACCAATTTTCAAAAGTTGCGACAGCTCTGGATCGAGATCCCTGGCGATCAGTCCATATCAGTAGACGACCAGTCTCGTTATTGAGACTCGGCAATCCCCAGCGCCGCCATCTTCTTGTACAGCGTCGACCGTCCCAGCCCCAGCTGCCGGGCCGCCAGAATCACGTTACCCGCGCATTGCGCCAGCTTCGCCTGAATCAGCTCCCGGTCGAAATGCTGCCGCGCCTCGCTGTAAGTCTTGTCATTGGACGCTGACCAAGGCGGAACCGGCGGGCTGGCGACCGGCACCAGCGTGCCGATGGCGGCGCGGATGTCGCCGGGGCTGAGTTGCAGATCGTCGCTGAGCAGCGCGGCACGCTCCAGCACGTTGCGCAGCTCGCGGATATTGCCCGGCCAGGCGTGCTGAGCGAGGGCCACCAAGGCCGCGGGCGCCAGTTCATGATGGCTGTGAAGCTCCTCGAGAATCGCCTCGGCCAGCGCTGGAATGTCATCCAGACGCTCGCGCAAAGGCGGCACTTTTATGGGCAATACACTCAGCCGGTAATACAGGTCGGCGCGAAACTCGCCACGCTTGATCGCCGCTTCAAGGTCGGTGGAGGTCGCGGCAATCACCCGCACATCGCTTCTGATCATCTCGTTGGAGCCCACCGGCTCGTACTCTTTTTCCTGCAGCACACGCAGCAGCTTGCTCTGCAGCGGCAGCGGCATGTCGCCGATCTCGTCGAGAAACAGCGTGCCGCCCTCGGCCAGGTGCAGTTTGCCGTGGCGCCCCTTGCGGTCGGCGCCGGTAAACGCGCCAGGAGCGGTGCCGAAGAACTCCGCCTCCAGCAACGCCTCGGGAATCGCCGCGCTGTTGATGCTGACGAAGGGTTTGTGCGCCCGTGGCGAGCTGTTGTGCACGGCGTGGGCGAGCAGCTCCTTGCCGGTGCCGGTCTCACCCAGCAGCAACACTGGGGAATCGGTGCTGGCGCTACGCCGCGCGCGGCGTTTGACTTCCAGGCTGGCCGCGCTGGTGCCGATGAAGTGCGCAAAGCTGTATTTGGCCTGGCGTGCGCGCAGCAGCGAGCGGGTCGAAGCCAGTTCCTGCTGCATGCTCGAATAGCGCTTGAGCAGCGGCGACAGCGCCTGTAGCTCGTCGAACAGGGCAAAGCCGATGGCGCCGATCACCGCGCCGCCGTCGTCATGGATCGGCAGGCGCATGACCACCAGCGGGTCCTTCGCCGTGTCCATCATGTCCAGCAGAATCGGCTGGCCGTTGCTTGCCACCTGCCGCAGCAGGCTACCGGGAATCACCTGCTCGCACGGCTGACCCACCGCGCGGCTCGGGTCTTCCAGGCCGAAACGACGGGCGTAGCGCTCGTTGATCCACACGATGCGCGCATCGCGGTCGACGATGACCGTGCCTTCACTGGACTGCTCGATGATCTCGAACAGCGAACGGATCGCCAGCCGCCGAACGCGCCGGTAATCCTTCAGGCTTTCATTGTCGTTCATGTGCGGTTCCATCCATCCTGTTCCTCGGCATCTGGCCGCACAGACTACTGTTGGGGACGCGCTTCAATTGAAACCGGGGTGCGCCGCCGCCAGCAATTCCCGGGTATAGGGATGTTGCGGCGCATCGAAGACGTCGTGGCTCGCGCCGCGCTCGACCACCTTGCCGTCCTTGACCACGATCAGGTCATGGGCCAGCGCCTTGACCACGGCGAGGTCGTGGCTGATGAACAGGTAAGTCAGGCCATGCCGCTCCTGCAATTGACGCAGCAACGCCACGACCTGTTTCTGCACGGTGCGGTCCAGCGCAGAGGTCGGCTCGTCGAGCAATATCAAGGCAGGTTTGAGCACAAGGGCGCGGGCAATGGCGATGCGTTGACGCTGCCCGCCGGAAAACTCATGGGGGTAGCGGTGTCGGCTCGACGGGTCGATGCCGACTTCCTCCAGCGCGCGAATCACTTCGGCCTCACAGCTGGCCTTGTCCAGGTCGCTGTGAACTTCCAGGCCCTCGCTGATGATCTGTGCCACCGACATGCGCGGGCTGAGGCTGCCATACGGGTCTTGGAAAACCACCTGCATCTGCTTGCGCCATGGGCGCATCTGCTTCTGATTCAGGCTGTCCAGCCCATGACCCTTGAAGCGGATACTGCCACGGGATTCCAGCAAGCGCAGGATGGCCTGACCAAGCGTCGACTTGCCCGAGCCGGATTCGCCGACGATCCCCAACGTCTTGCCGCGCTCGATGCTCAGGCTGATGTCGTCGACGGCTTTCAGGTATTCATGGTGCCGGTTGAAAATCCCGCCGCCGAGGGAGAACCAGACGCGCAGGTTATCGACCTCCAGCACTTTTTCGCGGGTGTCGCGGGGCAGTGGCTCGCCGGCCGGTTCGGCGTCCAGGAGCAAGCGGCTGTACGGGTGTTGCGGGTTCTTGAACAACGACTGGCAATTGGACTGCTCGACGATTTCCCCGGCCCGCATGACACACACCCGCTGGGCGATGCTGTGCACCAGATTGAGGTCGTGACTGATCAGCAACAGCGACATGTTCAGGCGTTGCTGCAGCTGTTTGAGCAGCAGCAGGATTTTGCGCTGCACCGTCACATCCAGCGCCGTAGTGGGCTCATCGGCAATCAGCAGTTCCGGCTCGCAGGCCAGCGCCATGGCGATCATTACCCGCTGGCGCTGGCCGCCGGACAATTCGTGGGGATAGGCCTTCAGGCGCTTTTTCGGGTGCTGAATGCCGACCAGCTCCAGCAATTCGATAATCCGCGCCTGGGCCGCCTTGCCCGCCAGGCCCTTGTGCAGCAACAAGGTCTCGCCGATCTGCCGGGACACCGTGTGCAGCGGGTTCAGCGAGGTCATCGGCTCCTGAAAGATCATCGCGATCTGATTGCCCCGCAGCTCGCGCATGACGTTGCCATCGGCCCCGAGCAACTCTTTGCCGCGATAGCGAATGCTGCCGGTGCTCAGTGTGCCGGCCTGGGGCAGCAACTGGAGGATCGAGTGCGCGGTCACCGATTTGCCCGAGCCCGACTCGCCGACCAGCGCCAGGCACTCGCCGGCCGGGATGTCCAGGCTGAGGTGCTTGACCACGGTGTGGCCGTTGAACGACACCGAAAGGTCGCGGATTTCAATCAGGTTCTCGGACATCTCAGGACCTCGGGTCGAAGGCATCCCGCAGGGCCTCGCCAATAAACACCAGCAGCGACAGTATCAGCGCCAGTGTGAAAAATGCCGTGAAGCCCAGCCATGGCGCCTGCAGGTTCTGTTTGCCCTGGGCGATCAGTTCGCCCAGTGACGCGCTTCCGGCGGGCATGCCGAAGCCGAGGAAGTCCAGCGCAGTCAGCGTGGAGATCGCCCCGGTGAGAATGAAAGGCAGGTAGCTCAGGGTCGCGTTCATCGCGTTGGGCAGAATGTGCCGCAGGATCACCTTGCGATCACTCAGTCCCAGCGCCCGCGCCGCTTTGACGTACTCCAGATTGCGCCCGCGCAGGAACTCGGCGCGCACCACGTCCACCAGCGCCAGCCATGAAAACAGCGCCATGATCCCCAGCAGCCACCAGAAGTTCGGCTCGACGAAGCCCGATAGAATGATCAGCAGGTACAGCACCGGCAGACCGGACCAGACTTCCAGCAGGCGCTGGCCGATCAGATCCACCCAGCCGCCGTAGTAGCCTTGCAATGCGCCGGCGGCGATGCCGATCAGCGCACTGATGAAGGTCAGCGCCAGCGCAAACAGAATCGACACCCGCGCGCCGAAAATCACCCGGGCCAGCACGTCCCGTGCCTGATCGTCCGTGCCCAGCCAGTTGATCGAGGAGGGCGGGCTCGGCGCGGGCTTGTTCAGGTCATAGTTGGGTGTGTCATCACTGAACGGGATCGGCGGAAACAGCATCCAGCCATCGCCCTTGCTGATCAGCTGGCGCACGTAATCGCTGCGGTAATCCGGCTGAAACGGCAGCTGGCCGCAGAATTCCTGCTCGGTGTAGCGCTTGAAGGCGGGGAAATACAGCTCATGCTGATAACTCAGCACCAGGGGTTTGTCGTTGGCAATAAGTTCGCCGCACAGGCTGATCACGAACAGCCCGCAGAACAGCCACAGCGACCACCAGCCTCGCCGGTTGTTGCGGAAGCGCTCGAAGCGACGGCGGGCCACCGGAGACAATCTGCGCATCACGCATTCCTCGCGCTGAAGTCGATTCGCGGGTCGACCAGGGTGTAGCAGATGTCACCGACCAGCTTTATCAGCAGCCCGAACAGCGTGAAGATGAACAGCGAACCGAACACCACCGGGTAGTCCCGCGATACCGCGGCTTCGTAACTCATGCGGCCAAGGCCATCGAGGGAGAAGATCACTTCGATCATCAACGAACCGGCGAAGAACACACTGATGAACGCCTGGGGAATACCCGCCACGATCAGCAACATGGCATTGCGGAACACGTGGCCGTAGAGGACGCGTCGCTCACTCAGGCCTTTAGCGCGGGCGGTCACCACGTACTGGCGGGTGACTTCGTTCAGGAAGGAGTTTTTGGTCAGAATGGTCAGCGTCGCGAAACCGCCGATCACCAGTGACGTCACCGGCAAGACCAGGTGCCAGAAGTAATCGGCGATCTTGCCCAGGGTACTCAACTCATCAAAGTTCTCGGACACCAGCCCGCGCACCGGGAACCAGCTCAACGAGGTGCCGCCGGCGAACAGCACCACCAGCAGCATGGCGAACAGAAAGGCCGGCATCGCGTAACCGATGATGATTGCCGTGCTGCTCCAGATGTCGAAGTGGCTGCCGTGCTTGACCGCCTTGCGGATGCCCAGGGGGATCGACACCAGGTAGGTGATCAGCGTCGCCCACAATCCCAGGGAGATAGAGACGGGCATCTTTTGCAGGATCAGGTCCGTGACCTTGGCGCCGCGAAAGAAGCTGTTGCCGAAATCCAGTTGGGCATAGTTCTTCAGCATCAGCCACAAGCGCTCATGCAAGGGCTTGTCGAAACCGTATTGACGCTCGATTTCCTTGATCAGCTTGGGATCGAGGCCGCGACTGGCCCGCGACTGTCCGGCATTCATGGTTTCGGTGTGGCCGGCGCCGATGGTGCCGCCGGCCACGCCTTGCAGTTTGGCGATGGCTTGCTCAACCGGGCCGCCCGGTGCGGCCTGCACGATGAAGAAGTTGACCAGCAGAATGCACAGCAGCGTCGGAATGATCAGCAGCAGGCGCCTCATCAGGTAGCCGAGCATTACTTGACCTCCGAGGGAATGGCCGAAGCGCCCCGTTGTCGGGCGAACTCTTCGTTGGTCAGTGCCTGGGGGCTGACTTCCCACCAGGTGTCGATGGCCTCACTGTTGCTGGCCTGCACCCTGGGAATGCCGAAGCGGTTCCACCACACCGTGGAAGAGCCGGGCGGGTAATAGTTGGGAATCCAGTAGAAGCCCCATTGCAGCACCCGGTCCAGGGCATGGGCGTAATCGATCATCGCAGGTTTGCTGTCGGCTTTGGCCAGGCCCTCGATCAGGGTGTCAACGGCGGGGTCGCGCAGGACCATGTAGTTGCTGGAGCCGGAATCGGTGGCGACTTTCGAGCCGAAGTTGTTGTACAGCTCCATGCCGGGGGAGGTCGAAACGCCATAGCCGGTGACGATCATGTCGTAATCCCGGGCCATGACCCGGTTCAGGTACTGCGCCGAGTCGATGCGGCGGATTTCGAAATCGATGCCGATCTGCGCCAGATTGCGCTTGTACGGCAGCAGGATTTTCTCAAAGCCGCTCTGGCCGTTGAGAAAGGTAAAGCTCAACGGTTCGCCCTGGGCGTTGACCAGCTTGTCGCCCTGGGGCATCCAGCCTGCTTCTTCGAGTAGCGCGAGGGCTTGCAGCTGTTTGTCGCGAATGAAGCCGCTGCCATCGGTTTTCGGGGTCTGGAACACCGTGGTGAACACTTCCGGCGGCACCTGACCGCGCAGCGGCTCGAGGATCTTCAGCTCAGACTCGGTGGGCAACGCTGTCGCCGCCAGGTCACTGTTGGAGAAGTAGCTGTTCTGACGCACATAGACGTTGCGCATCATCTGTTTGTTGGTCCACTCGAAGTCCCACAGCATCGCCAGCGCCTGCCGCACGCGCCGGTCCTGAAACTTCGGGCGATCAAGGTTGAAGATAAAACCCTGAGAGCTCTGCACCGCACCCTTGGCCAGGTGCGCCCGCTGCAGACGACCTTCGGTCAATGCCGGGCTGTCATAGCCGATGGAATAGCCGGTGGCGGAATATTCGCGGTTGTAGTCGTAACCGCCACCGCGCAGCACCTGGCGGGCGACGTCGGTATCGCCGAAGTACTCGACGCTGAAGTGATCGAAGTTGTACTGGCCACGATTGACTGGCAGGTCCTTGCCCCACCAGTCCGGGTTGCGCTCGAAGGTGACGCTGCGGCCCGGGTCGACCTTGCCGATGCGATATGGCCCGCTGCCCACCGGAATCTCGAAGCCGCCGCCGTTGGCGAAGTCGCGGTCCTTCCACCAATGCTCGGGGAACACCGGCAGCGAGGCGAGATCCAGCGGCAGGGTGCGGCTTTCACTGCTTTTGAAATCAAAGCGGATTTGCGTCGGCGACTCGACTTCGACGCTTTTGACGTCCTGAAACTCGGTGCGGTACGACAGGCTGCCCTGGGTCATCAGCAGGTTGTAGGTGTAGCGCACGTCTTCGGCGGTGATGGCCGAGCCGTCGGAAAATCTGGCCTTGGGGCTCAAGTAGAAACGCAACGACATGCCGTCGGGAGCATGTTCCATTTTCTCTGCGATCAGGCCATACACGGTGTACGGCTCATCCAGCGACTTCACCGCCAGGGGCGAGTACAGCAAGCCGTTGACCTGGGCGACGCCGGTGCCCTTGTCGAGGTACGGCATGATGTGATCGAACTGACCGATTTCCTGCGCGGAACGGCGCATACTGCCGCCTTTCGGGGCATCGGCGTTCACATAATCGAAGTGCTCGAAATTAGCCAGATAGCGCGGCGCCTCACCGTAGACGGTCAATGCGTGTTGAGGGGCGGCGGACAAAACCTGAAAACCTGAAACGAAGACGAATGTTGCGACCATCAGCGATGACAAAACAAAACGCATTGCACGAATCCTGACTGACATTGGCGACCAATATCAGGGTTGAAGGTCATGACGGCGCGGGCGGCCGGTCCGGTTTTTTATTGATTACCTTGCAGGCAAGGTACCGCAAAGCCGGGGTCTTTGTAACCGGACAATACTGCGCTAAAACAAGGATTCATTAAACAAACGGCCCGCTTTCAAGGGCGGGCCGTTCGTGCAGCAGCGCGGGGGATTAGTCCTGGCGGCTGGTCACTTCCAGCAGGTGATAACCGAACTGGGTTTTCACCGGGCCCTGGACAACGTTCACCGGGGCGCTGAACACCACGGTGTCGAATTCCTTGACCATTTGACCCGGGCCGAAGGAGCCGAGGTCGCCGCCCTGACGGCTGGACGGGCAGCTGGAATTGGATTTTGCGACTTCGGCAAAATCAGCGCCGCCTTCGATCTGCGCTTTGAGTTCGTTGCACTTCTCTTCGCTGGATACGAGGATGTGGCGGGCAGTGGCTTTGGCCATTTGAGTGACTCCTGTGAAAAAAAGAAACGAGCGTACTCGAATAAGGGCCGCGTTTCCCGAGAAAGTTCAGGCGCCTTTGTCTGGTCGTGACCGATGACATCGTCGGTTAAAGACCTTTGCTGAAAAGAAGGGCAGCGTGGTCCACGTACAGCTTGACCGGATCCACCTTCTTGCGCACCAGGCCGGCACTCTGATTGATGGAGTCCACGTGGTCCATCGGGTAGTCGGAGCGGATCACCTTGCCCAGATGGGAGCTGAAGCGGCCGACCAGGCCGTCATTGGACGCCGCTTCTTTCTCGAACAGCAGCGCGTAGCTGCGCAGCGCCAGGTGCAACGGATCCATGGCATTGCGTCCTTCGGACAACAACGAGCCGTCGATGCAGCCGCTCCACGAGTAATAGTGAACGCCGTTGACCCGTTCAGCACCTTCGCCGCCCCAGGTTGAGGGCAGTCCCTGGGAATACTTGCGGTTGAATGCCGCAACGCCGTCGGTGGTCAGCGCATCCAGCGCCTGAATCGGGTCCTGGGGCAGCGCCGAGTTACCACTCAGCAGCGCCAGGAAGTGGGCAAAACCTGCGGTCATTCGCGATGCCACCGCTTCAGGCATCTCCCCCGGCGTCAGCGACCGACGTACCCGGTCGGCCACCTCCGAGCCGTGGTTGGGCCCGCTCACGGAGGTGACAGATGCCACGATGTCCGGACGCAATGCTGCAGCATAGCGTGAGGTCAGCGCGCCCTGGCTGTGTCCGATCAGGTTGACTTTCAGGTAACCGGTGCGGCGCAGGAAGCGTTCGATCTGATCGATCAATTGCTCGCCGCGGGTTTCGTTGTCGTGGACGCCGGACAGCGCTGGCACGTGAACCCTGCAGCCGGCTTTCTCCAGTGCCTGGGGGATGCCGTGGAACATGTCCACCTTGCCGATCCGGTCAAAACCGAACAGGCCGTGGACCAGCAACATCGGATACTTGGTGGTGACTTCCTGGTACATGCCGATCATTCCTTCGATATAAAAGAAGGATCGAGCTTAACCAGCGCAAGTCATGGGCGGAGGGCCCGGCGGGGTATGGCGAAGGGCCGGTTGGTAAAGGGTGTGGAGAGCGTTGCACCGCTCCAGACCGTGTGTGCCGGGGAGGCTGGAAAAGGCGTTGGCGGTTTGCTGCCAATGCGTCGGGTGCTCGAGACGATTTCCCACGAGGGGCGTCTTTATTGAGACGGACCATTGCTGACAACGACGACGATTCCGAGGCAAGCCGGAGACATGACTGCCACCGGCTTCCTGTTTGCAGACGTTACTGCAAGCGTTACTGCAAACGTAACGGCACAACTTACCTGTAGCGCAGTTTGTCCACGGCGTTGCGCAGCAGGCGCTCGGTGGATTCCCAGCCCAGGCAGGCATCGGTCACGGACACACCATATTTGAGGGAAGCACTCAGCGGCTGGCAGCCTTCGAACAGGTGGCTCTCCAGCATCATGCCGATCAGCGTCCGGTCACCGGCCAGTCGTTGCTGCAGCACGTCGTTGAAGACGGCCGGCTGGCGCAGTGGATCCTTGCCGCTGTTGGCGTGACTGCAATCGACCATGATGCGCGCGGCCATGCGGTGCTTCGCCAGACTGGCATTCACCGCTGCAATGCTGGCGGCGTCGTAGTTGGGGCCGCCGTGACCGCCGCGCAGCACGATGTGGGTGTCGGGATTGCCCTGCGTCTCGATAATCGCCGGATGGCCGTGGGAGTCCATGCCGAAATGGCGGTGGGCGTGGGCCGCCGAGCGAATGGCGTCGCAGGCCACGGAGATACCACCATCGGTGCCGTTCTTGAAGCCGGTGGGCACGCCGAGGCCGCTGGCCATTTCCCGGTGGATCTGCGATTCGGTGGTTCTTGCGCCAATCGCCACCCAGCTCAACAGGTCATCGAAGTAGCCTGCCGCCATCGGTTGCAACAACTCCGTGGCGACCGGCAAGCCGAGGCGGACCATGTCACGCATCAACTGCCGCGACAGGGCGAGGCCCTCGGCCATGTCGTCACTGCCGTCCAGCGCAGGATCGTACGCGAGGCCTTTCCAGCCAACCGTGGTGCGCGGCTTCTCGACGTAGGCGCGCATCACCAGCAGCATCTGGTCACTGACTTCGGCAGCCAGACGCGCCAGGCGCTCGGCGTAGTCGAGGGCGGCGTGGGAATCGTGGATCGAGCACGGGCCGACAACGACCAGCAGGCGCGAATCGTCTCCATTGAGAATGGCGCGGATTGACTGACGATGGGCAGCGACCTGTGTGGTCAAGCCAGCATCCAGCGGCAGCTGATGTTTCAGCGCGAACGGTGTGGGCAGGCGTTTCGGGGCAGGGCGGCTGTCACTCAGTGTGACGGCGCCGGACGGCAGATCGATGAGGGTGTTGCTGACGACGGGCGAATTCATGTGCTGGCTTCCTGGTCGGCGGGTATTCCCGCGCGGACCTACTGGGGTGTTCGACAATTGGCCGGATTGGCTGTGAGCAGGGCGATGCCACCTGTCAGTGACCGGTCGGAGGCGGCAGGCTGTCCCGAACGGAGGTTGCTAAATCGCCAGGCGAAGTCGGTGTCGTGGCGGTAATAGTGGTTGCGGTTCATGTGTCGCTCCTGGAATCAATCAGTCAGAAATGTGTGGCCAAAAAAAACAAAACCCCCGGTCGGGAAGCCGACCGGGGGTGAGAGTTATCTCTGGTGGGCGTCCCGAACTTCAGGGCGCCGTTGGGGTATCAAGCGCGCCAGTGGCTAAACCAATACCCATAAAAATAAGATGCAGGAGCGGTAGATGCCGTCGCATTCCAGGCAGCCGCACGCTCAACCAGACGTGAACCGTCTGCAGCGTTGAACAACTGGGTGGCAAGGAAAGGCAACATGATCTGTCTCCATGGAATGCCGCCGAGCTTACTTCAGTCCCGCCGGGTTGTTCAATTGGAAATTGCAATGGGAGTGATTGACGTGAGCCTGCTTATAAGCAACGCCTAAACTGCGACAGGCCGATTCAGTCCTCAGGCATTTTCGGGGAGGCGATGGCAGGGGGGATCACGCCGATCTTCATGCCCAACAACACCGCGACTTTGTGGGATTCGCCTCGGCGCCCCTTTTTTCGGCCGGACAACACTTGATAGGTCGTCGCCGGGTCCACGTTGTGCTCTCTGGCAAACTCTTGAACCGATTTGCCCTGCTGTTCCAGCCAAGCCCTGGCTTGTGCGGCGGTACGGATTCCGGGCATAGTTCAAAACCGTTCAAGTTCGTTCAAATTATTTCGATTCTATCACTCAAAAGAGTGATGTCAACAAGGCTATGCATCCAAATGAGTGGAATAAGTGCCCGAATTAGGGAAGAGCGCGAGCGCTTGGGGCTTTCACAACGCGCATTCGGTGAAATCGGTGGCGTGGAAGCCAACGCGCAGGGCAAGTACGAAAACGGTGAACGCACCCCCAAGGCCGATTATCTGGCCCGCGTCGCCCACCGCGGTGTAGACGTGCTGTACGTGCTGACGGGTTCCCGCACCCCGGTGCCGATCGTCGGCCTGAGCGAAAACGAGGAGTGGATGGTGGGCAGTTACCGCACCCTGGGAAAGGAGGAACAGGAGGCCATCTGCCGGTTAACCACTACCCTGGCGGAATACCAGAGCACTTATGCCCCGGACAAGAAGTTATAAGGCAATCCGAGGGGTGCAGCAGTCGCGCGTTTGAAGATTTTTATCAAGTGTTGCGGTCGATGATGATAGCTTGTGGGCATCGTTGTAGATCATCTGGTACACATGCACTGGCAGTGCTCCAGAGCAGGTCGGTTACTTTCTTTTTGCTAACGTGGCGAGCAGTCGTCACGAATTGTTCGGTGAGGTGTCTGCTTGATTAGGGTGCTGGTTGTCGATGACCACGATCTGGTTCGGACAGGTATCACGCGCATGTTGGCCGACATCGAAGGCTTGCAGGTGGTGGGGCAGGCCGAGTCCGGCGAAGAGTCGTTGCAGAAGGCCCGCGAGCTGAAACCGGACGTCGTGCTGATGGACGTCAAGATGCCCGGCATTGGCGGACTGGAAGCCACGCGCAAGCTCATCCGCAGCCACCCCGACATGAAGGTGGTGGCGGTGACAGTGTGCGAAGAGGACCCGTTCCCTACACGCCTGCTGCAAGCCGGCGCGGCGGGATACATGACCAAAGGCGCCGGTCTGACGGAGATGGTTCAGGCCATTCGCCTGGTGTTCGCAGGGCAGCGTTACATCAGCCCACAGATCGCCCAGCAACTGGCGCTCAAGTCATTCCAGCCGCAAACCAGCAATTCGCCGTTCGATCTCTTGTCCGAGCGGGAAATCCAGATTGCCCTTATGATTGTCGGCTGCCAGAAAGTGCAGACGATTTCCGACAAGCTTTGCCTGTCCCCCAAAACCGTGAATACCTACCGGTACCGCATATTCGAGAAGCTGTCGATTAGCAGTGACGTTGAGCTGGCCCTGCTGGCCGTTCGTCACGGCATGGTCGACGCCAGCGCATAAATGACCCAACCGTTTGATCCCAGTGCTTTTCTGTCCACCTGCAGTGGTCGCCCCGGCGTATATCGGATGTTCGATATCGACGGCAAGCTGCTGTACGTCGGCAAGGCCAAGAATTTAAAGAAGCGCCTCGCCAGCTATTTCCGCAAGACCGGCCACGCCCCGAAAACCGGTGCATTGGTCGCGCGGATCGCTCAGGTTGAAACCACCATCACCGCCAATGAAACCGAGGCGCTGCTGCTGGAACAAACCCTGATCAAGGAATCGCGCCCGCCGTACAACATCCTGTTGCGCGACGATAAGTCCTATCCCTATGTGCACTTGTCCGACGGCGAATTTCCTCGGCTGAGCATTCATCGTGGTGCCAAAAAGGCCAAGGGCCGCTACTTCGGGCCGTATCCCAGCGCGGGCGCGATTCGCGAAAGCCTGAGCATTCTGCAGAAGACCTTCCACGTTCGTCAGTGCGAAGACAGCTTCTACAAGAACCGCACGCGGCCTTGCCTGCAGTACCAGATCAAGCGCTGCAAGGCGCCGTGCGTGAACCTTGTCGAACCGCAGATCTACAACGAGGACGTGCGTCACTCGGTGATGTTCCTCGAAGGCCGCAGCAATGCCCTCACCGACGAACTCAATGCGCTGATGGAAAAGTCGGCGATGAACCTCGATTTCGAGCACGCTGCCGAGCTGCGTGACCAGATCGGCCTGCTGCGTCGCGTTCAGGATCAGCAGAGCATGGACGGCGGCACCGGCGACGTCGATGTCGTGGCGGCGTTCGTCAACCCGGGCGGCGCCTGTGTACACCTGATCAGCGTGCGTGGCGGGCGGGTGCTGGGCAGCAAGAATTTCTTCCCCCAGGTCGGGATCGAGGAGGAGGTGGGCGAAGTCATGTCCGCGTTCCTGGCCCAGTATTTCCTGGGCGGCGGCGAGCGCGAATTGCCGGGGGAGGTCATTGTTAACGTGGTCAGCGAGGATTTTCCCGCGCTGATCGACGCGATCGATGCCTCACGGGGCCGCGAAATCATCATCAGCCACCGGGTGCGTGGCACCCGTGCGCGCTGGCAGCAACTGGCCGTGACCAATGCCGAGCAGGCACTGATGGCGCGTCTCGCCAATCGCCAACACGTCACCGCGCGCTTTGAAGCGCTGGCCCAGGTGCTCAAACTCGAGGAGCCGCCGCAGCGTCTGGAATGCTACGACATCAGCCATTCCAGCGGCGAAGCGACGGTGGCGTCGTGCGTGGTGTTCGGTCCCGAGGGCCCGATCAAGTCCGATTACCGTCGCTACAACATCGAAGGCATCACGGCAGGGGACGATTATGCTGCGATGCACCAGGCACTGACGCGTCGCTTCAGCCGCATCAAGGACGGCGAGGGCAAATTGCCGGACATCTTGCTGGTGGACGGCGGCAAGGGCCAGTTGAGTATGGCCCGTGATGTGATGAACGAACTGGCCATCCCCGACCTGATTCTGTTGGGTGTCGCCAAGGGCGCCACGCGCAAGGCAGGCTTCGAGACGCTGTACTTGAACGATGCGGCCCATGAGTTCACCCTCAAGGGCGATTCCCCCGCGCTGCACTTGATCCAGCAGATCCGCGACGAAGCTCACCGGTTTGCTATCACCGGGCACCGCGCGCGACGGGGTAAAACCCGTCGAACGTCAACCCTGGAAGGGGTGGCAGGGGTGGGCCCGACCCGGCGTCGCGATTTGCTCAAGCACTTCGGCGGCCTTCAGGAATTGTCCCGGGCCAGCATCGAAGAAATTGCCAAGGCGCCGGGAATCAGCAAAAAGCTCGCAGAGTCGATTTATGCAAACCTGCACAGCGAGTAGAATGCTCGCTCACCTCGTAGCCAGTTGTGCCGATGAATATCCCTAATCTGATCACCGTATTACGTGTCCTGCTGATTCCGATCTTCATTCTGTTGTTCTATCTGCCGTACCACTGGAGCTATATGGCCGCCAGTTCGGTGTTCGCCCTGGCAGCCGCGACCGACTGGCTGGACGGATACCTGGCAAGACGCCTGGAGCAAAGCACCCCGTTCGGGGCGTTTCTCGATCCAGTGGCTGACAAGCTGATGGTGGCCGTTGCGCTGGTGTTGCTGGTGCAGGCCCACGCGAACCTTTGGCTGACGCTACCAGCCGCCGTCATCATTGGCCGCGAGATCGTTATCTCCGCCCTGCGCGAGTGGATGGCCGAACTGGGGGCGCGGGCACAAGTGGCGGTGTCGAACCTGGGTAAATGGAAAACCGCTGCGCAGATGCTCGCGCTGGTCATTCTGCTGGCCAACCCGCCGGCGTTTACCTTCTGGGTGGTGTTGGGTTATGTACTGCTGATGATCGCGGCGGGCCTTACGCTGTGGTCGATGGTGCAATACCTGCGGGCAGCATGGCCGCATCTGCGTACGACCACCGATGAAAAATAAGTATTTTTAAATCAAGGGGTTGACGGGGTCATTTGAGTGTATAGAATGGCGCCCACACAAAGCGGGAATAGCTCAGTTGGTAGAGCACGACCTTGCCAAGGTCGGGGTCGCGAGTTCGAGTCTCGTTTCCCGCTCCAGTTTGTATGCGTTTAGCGGTAGTGGTTGGATCGTTGAGCGTTTGAGGCCGAGTAGCAAAATGGTTATGCCGCGGATTGCAAATCCGCTTACGCCGGTTCGATTCCGACCTCGGCCTCCACATTTAAAGCCCGTAAGATCAACGTCTTACGGGCTTTTTTGTGGGTTGCGTTTAGTGAATCACTTCCGCAACCCGAATGCCAAATCCTGGAGGAAAGATGAGCCATCGGGTTTGACCGATGGCGGTGAGGGTGGGCAGTCGTTAGAAATTGAGAACGTACTGAAAAACCATGAGAGCAGCCATGGCTACTCCCGCACCCGCAACGAAAGGCAGCAAGCCTACGCGGGATGAAAATGATTCCTTGGCACTCATTTGAGCATCCAATTCGGCTATCTCTCGGCGCAAGATCGTTGATGCTGACTGGTTATCAGGACTGGTTTTCATTACTGGATCCTTTCAAATAAGTGAGCTTCTAGCAGTATGCTCTGCAGATAATGTGAACCTGCGGGCTCGAAAGTTCAACATTTGGATTCGAAGTCCAGGGTTTATGCAGATCAAGCACCGGTCCTTGACAGCAAATTTATGATGGCACTTGCTGCGGTAATCAGGCCCGCCCCCACCAGGAACGGATACCAGAACGCTTCACGCTTGAGCTTCGTCTCCTCGGCTAGAAGCTTTCGGGTCTCCGCTACGAATTTTCGTGTTTCGATCTGTAGTTTTTCAAGCTCCAGATGCTCTCGATCATCTTGCAGCATTGTCGCTTCCTTAGCGGTGGCGAATGTCGTGGCCCAAGTGGCGAAGGATTATGAATGCGGGTAAGGACCTCTCGAAAGGGGGCGGGTGCATAATGCGAAGCCAAAATTGTATCTTGGCTAGACTTGGAATTTTGCGCGCACTGGCAGGAAAAGCGCACTGACCTGACCTAACTGATTGAAATCCGTGCCCTTTGAACTTGCCTCGCCGGCTGGGGATGTATATATTCCCCGCTCTTGTCAGCTTCCCCTCGCGACATCGCTCGCGGGTTCAACGGCTGATCTGCACTACCGCCCTGATGGTGAAATTGGTAGACACACCGGACTTAAAATCCGTCGTCCGAAAGGATGTGCCGGTTCGACTCCGGCTCGGGGCACCAATCAGAAAAAAGGCACTTGAGGGCAACCTCTAGTGCCTTTTTCGTCTTACCCCCTCAAAACCTTGCGCAAAAACGGCGCCGTCCGGCTCTCTTCCACGTCGGCAACCTCCTCAGGCGTGCCACACGCCACAACATTCCCGCCCTTGTCCCCAGCGCCCGGGCCGATGTCAATCACCCAGTCACTCTGGGCCACCACGCGCATTTCATGCTCCACCACCACCACGCTGTGCCCTGCATCCACCAGCGCATTCAACTGCGTCAGCAGCCGATCCACATCGGTGGGGTGCAGGCCCGTGGTTGGTTCGTCGAGCACGTATAGAGTGGCGCCGCGCTGACTGCGCTGCAGCTCTGTCGCCAGTTTGATGCGCTGGGCCTCGCCGCCAGACAGTTCGGTGGCGGGTTGGCCGAGTCGAAGATAGCCCAGCCCGATATCACGCAGGACGGTGAGCGAGCGAAGCACGCCGGGTTGTTCGGCGAAGACGTCAACCGCTTGCTCCACCGTCAGCTGCAGCACATCGGCGATGCTCAACCCGTCCCACTTGATGGCCAGGGTGTCCGGGTTATAGCGCGCGCCATGGCAAGTCGGGCAGGGCGCGTAGACGCTGGGCATGAACAGCAATTCGACGCTGACAAACCCTTCGCCTTCGCACACCGGGCAACGGCCCTTGGCGACGTTGAACGAGAACTGCCCGGCGTCGTAGCCGGCTTTCTGCGCGTCTGGCGTCGCGGCGAACAGTTTGCGCACGTTGTCGAATAGCCCGGTGTAGGTTGCGAGGTTGGAGCGCGGGGTGCGGCCGATGGGTTTCTGATCAACCTGCACCAGACGCTTGATCGCGCTCAGTCCGCCAGCGATGTGCCCACCGGTGGGCTGTGGCGCGTCGTCCTCCAGGCTGGATTCTTCCGCCTCAACCTCCGCGACCGGCCGTCCCAATTCGGCGCCCACCAACTCCAGCAATGCCTGGCTGACCAAGCTGGATTTGCCCGAGCCGGAGATGCCGGTCACCGAGGTGAAGCAGCCCAACGGGAATTCTGCGCTCAGTTCATTGAGGTTGTTGCGGGTGATGCCTTCCAGGCGCAGCCAGTCAGTGGGCCGCCTTCTCGCGGCGCGCAGTTCCGTGTGCTCGGCGAACAGATGCTGGCGTGTTTGCGACGCCTCGATCTTGGCCAGGCCTTCGGGAGGGCCGCTGTACAGCACGTGGCCGCCATGCTCACCGGCGGCGGGGCCGACGTCGATCAGCCAGTCGGCGCGGCGCATGGTTTCCAGATCGTGCTCGACGACGAACAGCGAGTTGCCGGACGCCTTCAGCTGCTGCAATGCCGTGAACAGCGCTTCGCTGTCCGCCGGGTGCAGGCCCGCAGAAGGCTCGTCCAGCACGTAGATCACGCCGAACAGTTGCGAGCCTAATTGTGTCGCCAGGCGCAGGCGCTGCAGTTCACCGGACGACAGCGACGGCGTGCTGCGATCCAGCGCCAGGTAACCCAGACCCAGCTCGGTGAGTGTGCTGACCCGCGCCAGCAAATCCTGAGCGATACGTTGAGCGGCGAGGCGTTTCTCGACAGACAGGTTCGGCGTAGCGCGTACATCGGGCGCGGCATCGTGGGCCGCGCCGCCTGCAGTGACCCGCTTCTTTTTCGCCTTGGCCATTTGATCTCGATCCAGCACGGCGCTGTCGCGATCTTCATCAGCAAAGATGCCCGCTGCCACGGGCCGCAAGACTTCAGCCAGCCGCAGCAGAGGCATCTGCGACAGCTCGCCGATGTCGAGGCAGGCGAAGGTCACCGACAGGGCTTCGCGCTTCAGGCGCTTGCCGTCGCACAACGGGCACGGACTGCCGCGCATGAACCGCGAGACGCGCTTTTTCATCAGCGCGCTCTGCGTGGTCGCAAACGTATGCTGCACGTAACGGCGGGCGCCGGTGAAGGTGCCGTGATAACTGGGTTCGAGTTTGCGCTTGAGTGCCAGACGGGTTTCTTCCGGGGTCAGGCCCCCGTAGACCGGCACGTTAGGCTGCTCATCAGTGAAGAGAATCCAGTCGCGGTCCTTTTTCGGCAGGTCGCGCCACGGGGTGTCGACGTCGTACCCCAGGGTCACGAGGATGTCGCGCTGGTTCTGACCGCCCCAGGCCAAGGGCCATGCGGCGATAGCACGCTGGCGGATGGTCAGCGAATCGTCCGGCACCATCAGTTCTTCCGGAATCTCATAGACCCGGCCCAAGCCGTGGCACTCGGGGCAGGCACCCTGGGGCAGGTTCGGCGAGAAGTCTTCGGCGTAGAGCATCGGCTGGCCCGGCGGATAAGTACCGGCGCGGGAGTAGAGCATGCGGATCAGGCTGGACAGGGTGGTCACGCTGCCGACCGAGGAGCGCGTGCTCGGCGTCCCTCGTTGCTGCTGCAGCGCAACGGCTGGCGGCAGTCCTTCGATGGAGTCAACGTCGGGCACGCCCACTTGATCAATCAGGCGGCGGGCGTAGGGCGCGACGGACTCAAAATAGCGGCGCTGGGCTTCGGCGTACAAGGTGGAGAACGCCAGCGAGGATTTGCCCGACCCCGAGACGCCGGTGAACACCACCAGCGCGTCGCGGGGAATGTCGACGTCCACGTTTTTGAGGTTGTGCTCACGGGCACCGCGAACCCGGACGAATCCGGGGCGGTTGGCATCTACGGTGAAGGAAGAAGGGCGGGCGTCGTCTGGCAGGTGCGGCGGTGTGGTCATGGGTGGGCCTTTGAATCCTGGAAAGCGGGGGCGGTTTACTCGGAGAGGGGCACTTTGGGCGTGTGTCCGGCGTCATCGTGATCGCCGCCGGTCAGCGGCTCGTCTTCACGCACATCGTGGGTGCGATCGCGGTCATCAGCCACGTCGGCAGGGCGTGCATCCGGGTCGTTGAGTTTTTCCCCGGGAATGTGGGCGTCGTGGCTTGTCATGCTGTTTCTCCTGTCAGTTCTTCGGATGCTTCACGAATGACCTCGGCGGCCTGCAGGCCCTGGAGGAAACCGGCCAGCGCTACTTCTTCAATACGCAGGCCTTTGCGCTGGCGGATGCGTGGCAGCTTGGCCAGTTCGCCCATCGCGAAGGCTTCCAGCACGGCCGGGTGGATGTAGCATTTGCGGCAGACGGCCGGCGTGTTGCCCAGCAACCGCGCGACCTCCTTGACCATGGACACGACGTGTTTCTTGGCGTCTGCTTCCGGTTCCCAGTGCAATTTGCGCAGGGTCGCCAGGGCCATCGCGCTGCCGGCCCAGGTGCGGTAGTCCTTGGCGGTGAAGTCAGCGCCGGTCAGTGTGTGCAGGTACTGGTTGATGTCATGGGAGGAAACGGTATGCCGCTGGCCGTCGTCGTCCAGGTACTGGAAGAGGTTCTGGCCGGGCAATTCCATGCAACGCTTGATGATGGTCGCCAGGCGTCGATCGGTCACGCTGAGCCTATGCTCGACGCCGCTCTTGCCGCGAAACTCGAAGTAGATTTTGCTGCCTTTCACGTCGACGTGCTTGTTGCGCAGCGTGGTCAGGCCGTAGGAGCGGTTATCCCGGGCGTACTGACTGTTGCCGATCCGGATCAGCGTCTGGTCCAGCAGCGACAGCACCGCCGCCATGACTTTCTCGCGGCCCATGCCGGGTTTGGCCAGCTGGGTTTCCAGCTGTTTGCGCACCTTGGGCAGCGCCTGGCCGAAGGCGATCATCCGCGAGTATTTGTTCTCGTCGCGAATCTCCCGCCAGCGCGGGTGGTAGCGATACTGTTTACGACCACGGGCGTCTCGGCCAGTGGCTTGCAGATGGCCCTGGCGGTCGGCGCAGATCCACACGTCGGTGTACGCCGGCGGGATCACCAGCGCGTTGATGCGCTTGATCTCATCCTCGTCGCGCATGCGTTGGCCGTCGGTGTCGAAATAGGCGAACTTGCCGCGCAGGATCTTGCGGGTAAATCCGGGCTGGCTGTCGTCGACGTAATGCAGATCTTTGGGCAGGTCTTCGCTGTGGATTGTGTCCGTCATGAAAGGCAGTCCTGAATGCGGGTCTTTTTGCATTGACCGTTGCGCTTCGCAGTCGTGCCGAATAAATGCGTTCCTCAGAGATGGGATGCGTGATCGACCGGGCCTAGGCCAGCAACGCCACCGACTTGATCTGTGCCCACAGCCGCTGCCCAGCCGCCAATTGCAGCTGATCCCTGGAATACCGGGTGATCCGCGCCAGCAGCGGCGAGCCGTCGGCATCCAGGCGGACCAGCACATGGGCGGTGTTGTCGGCGGCGATCTCTTCGATGACGGTCACCGGCAGGCGATTGAGGATGCTGCTTTGAGCGTCGGGTTGCAGGCTCAGGCTCACGTCCCGCGCTTGCACTTTAAAGCGCAGCGGTTTGCCGGGCGCCAATGCCGAGTGGGAGACGCGGATACTCAGTTGGCTGCGTGGCAGTTGAACGGTGATGAGCTGATAGGCGGCGTCGTAGGCCAGCACGCTGCCTTCGATCACCACGCCCGCGTCGTCGCCCATCGCCAGCGGCAGATCCAGCCGCGCCAGGGTTTCGCCGATGGGGCCGCTGGCCAGGGCTTTGCCGTCGCTGAGCAGCACCAGATGGTCGGCCAGTCGGGCCACTTCATCCTGGGCGTGACTCACGTAAATCAGCGGAATATCCAGCTCGTCGTGGAGGCGCTCGAGGTACGGCAGGATTTCGCTTTTGCGTTGCGCATCCAGCGCCGCCAGGGGTTCGTCCATCAGCAGCAGGCGCGGGCTGGTCAGCAGCGCCCGGGCGATGCCGACCCGCTGACGCTCGCCGCCGGACAGCTTATCGGGCGCGCGGCTGAGCAGATGATCGATGCCCAACAGCGAGGTCGCCTGCTGCAACGTAATGCGTCTGTCGCCCTCGGCAATGCGCTTGAGGCCGAAGCGCAAATTGCCCTCGACGTCGAGGTGTGGAAACAGGCTCGCTTCCTGGAACACGTATCCCAGAGGGCGCTTGTGGGGGGGCAGAAAGACGTGGTTGGCGCTGTCCTGCCAGACTTCGCCGTTGACGCGGATATAGCCGTCGGCCGCTTTTTCCAGCCCGGCGATGCAGCGCAGGCAGGTGGTCTTGCCAGAACCGGAATGGCCATACAGCGCCGTCACGCCGCGGCCGGGCAGATCGAGGTCGACGTCCAGGGCGAACTCGGCGTAATTCACCTTCAGCCGCGCTTCGATCCTCACACTCATGCGCCGCTCCAGGCGGATCGCGCCTTGCCGCTGGAGTACAGCGCCAGCAGCACCACAAAGGAAAACACCAACATCGCCCCGGCCAGCCAATGGGCCTGGGCGTATTCCATGGATTCGACGTGGTTGTAGATTTGCGTGGAGACAACCCGGGTTTTCTCCGGGATGTTGCCGCCGATCATCAGGACCACGCCAAATTCACCCACGGTGTGGGCGAAACCCAGAATCGCCCCGGTGATAAAACCAGGGCGCGCCAGCGGCAGGATCACAGAGAAGAACGTGTCCCAGGGACCTGCGCGCAAGGTGGCTGCCACTTCAAGGGGGCGAGGGCCGATGGCGGCGAAGGCGTTCTGCAGGGGCTGCACCACGAACGGCAGGGAATACAGCACCGAGCCAATCACCAGCCCGGTGAAACTGAACGTCAGCGTGCCGAGCCCCAGGCTCTGGGTCAGCTGCCCCATCGCGCCGTTCGGCCCGAGCAACAGCAGCAGATAAAAGCCGATCACCGTGGGGGGCAGCACCAAGGGCAGGGCCACCACCGCGCCGATCGGGCCTTTCAACCAGGAGCGGGTCCGCGACAACCACAGCGCGATGGGCGTGCCGACGATCAGCAGAATCACGGTGGTCAGGGACGCCAGTTTCAGCGTCAGCCAGATCGCCGCGAGGTCGGCACTGCCCGGCAGCATTTACAGCTGGTACCCGTAGGACTTTATGATCGCGGCGGCTTTCGGGCCTTTGAGGTAATCCATCAGCGCCTTGGCCGCGGCGTTGTCTTTGCCCTTGTTGAGGATCACGGCGTCCTGCTTGATCGGCTCATGCAGGTTGGCCGGCACGATCCATGCCGAGCCACCGGTCAGCTTGCCGTCCTTGAACACCTGGGAGAGGGCGACGAAGCCCAGCTCGGCGTTGCCGGTCTGTACGAACTGATAGGCCTGGGCGATGCTCTGGCCTTCGACGATCTTGCTTTTGGTCGCCTCGGTCAGGCCCAGTTTGTCCAGGGTCTGGGTGGCAGCGAGGCCGTAGGGGGCGGCTTTCGGGTTGGCAATCGACAGGTGTTCGAATTTGCCGTCTTTCAGCACTTGGCCTTTGTCGTCCACGTAGCCGTCTTTGGCCGACCACAGCGCCAGGGTGCCCACCGCGTAGGTGAAGCGCGAGCCTTTGACAGTCTCGTTTTCGCTTTCCAGTTTCGCCGGGGTGGTGTCATCGGCGGCGAGGAAGACTTCGAACGGCGCGCCATTTTTGATCTGGGTGTAGAACTGGCCGGTGGCGCCGAATGAGGCCACGAGTGTGTGACCCGTATCCTTTTCGAAATCCGTGGCGATGGCCTGAATCGGCGCGGTGAAGTTGGCGGCGACGGCCACCTGTACTTCATCGGCAAACGCAGTGCCCGACGACAGCGCGACAAAGGCAATGGCCAGTGAGGTGAGGGTGAAGCGATTTGAAACTGCGCGCATGGAACGGCTCCGGGGTAGCGAACGGAATGGGGGATGAACGCCAACCGGACGCCGGTCAAACGCTATGCAGCGAAATATATAGCGACTCTTGTCCGCGCGGAAGCCGGATCTTGCCGCGCTCGGCTTTTATCTCCTCGGCTTAACGCCCGGCCAGCCGCTCGAGGGCCCCGATGGCCAGGGTCCGGGTGAGTTCTTCTGCTGACAGCGAGTGCTTGATGCCCACGGCCTGACCCGCCCAGAGATTCATGAAACCGTCGTCACCCCGGGCTTCGGCCTTGCTGCGCAGCGGCATCAGTGCGCCGCCCGCCGTGGGAAAGGCCGGCGCGGCATCGGCCATGGGCCCAATCTCACCCATGATGCGGTTGACGATACCCCGGGCCGGACGACCGGTGAAAATGTTGGTGATGGCGGTCTGGCTATCTTGCGCGCGGCTCAGTGCCGCCTGATGCAGCGTCGAGGTCTTGGCTTCCGGAGTGAACAGGTAGGCGGTGCCGATCTGAGCCGCCGAAGCGCCGAGCATGAACGCGGCGGCAATCCCGCGACTGTCGCCAATGCCGCCGGCGGCGATGACCGGCACCGTCACGGCATCGACGATTTGAGGCACCAGCGCCATCGTGCCGACCTGGGTGTGCAGCTGATCGCTGAGGAACATCCCGCGATGGCCGCCGGCTTCGTAGCCCATGGCGATGATCGCATCGCAACCCCGTGCTTCGAGCCACACGGCCTCTTCTACGGTGGTCGCTGAGGAGAGCACCTTCGCACCGGTGGCCTTTACCCGCGCCAGCAATGTTGGATCGGGAAGGCCGAAATGGAAGCTGACCACTTCAGGCTTCAATTCCTCCACCAGCGCGCAAGCGGCCTCGTCAAACGGTGCGCGGTTAGACGTGGGCGTCGGCGCGTCGAAGTCGGCGCCCAGTTCGTCGTAGTAGGGCTTGAGCAGTTTTTTCCAGTCTGCATCCGCCTGCAGGTCGGCGGGCGGAGTCGAGTGACAGAAGAAATTCAGGTTGAGCGGCGCGTGGGTGCCGGCGCGTATTCGCGCCACTTCTTCTCGAATCTGCGCCCGGGTCAGCATGGCGCAGGGCAGCGAGGGCAGGCCGCCGGCCTTGCCCACCGCGACGGCCATGGCCGACCCGGACGCACCGGCCATGGGCGCTTGCAGGATGGGCAGTTCGATGTCCAGCAGCTTGAGCAGTCGGGTATCGGGCCAGGCGATCATCGGCAGAGTCTCCACAGCGAAAAGGCAGATAGGAAGCAGCACGTGAAAAGTAGCGGTTGATTTAATAGACGCTCGGTCTAATATGCAACCCCATGAACGACATCATTGCAAAACCCAGACGCCCCGGCCGCCCGCCCAAAGTGGCACGCCCCGATGACTTCGACACCCGCGAGGCGCTGATCCGCTGCGGCGTTGAAATACTGACCGAACAGGGCTTCATGGCCACCGGCATCGACGGCATCCTCAAGCGCGTCGGCGTGCCCAAAGGCTCTTTCTATCATTACTTCGCCAGCAAAGAAGTGTTCGGCCTCGCGGTGCTGGACAGCTACGCCGGCTACTTCGCCCGCCGCCTGGATCGCTGGCTGCTGGATGAATCGCTCTCGCCGCTCGAGCGGTTGGCCGGGTTCGTTCAGGAATCAAAGGTCAACATCGCCCGCCATGACTTTCGGCGCGGCTGCCTCGTCGGCAACATGGGCCAGGAGGTGAGCGTTCTGCCAGCGGGCTTCCGCGAGGCGCTGGAAAAGGTTTTCCTCGACTGGCAGGCGCGGCTGACGGTGTGCTTCAACGCAGCAATTGCGGCAGGCGAACTGCCGGCACGCACTGACTGCTCAGAGCTGGCGGCGTATTTCTGGATCGGCTGGGAGGGCGCTGTGCTAAGGGCTCGACTGGTGCAGAACGAGCAGCCGCTCAACACTTTCATTATCGGATTTCTGCGCGGATTGCCGCGCTGATGTTTTCAGGTTTGGTTATAGGCGATCGGTCTAAATAGGAGAGGGGCAATGTTCAAAGGCATCCTGATCAACAAAGACGACAATGGCTACCGCGCCGAGCTGACGGACATCGACGACACTCAATTGCCCGAGGGCGACGTCACCGTGCGCGTCAGCCACAGCACGCTAAATTACAAGGACGGTTTGGCGATCACCGGCAAAGGGCCGATCGTGCGGCAGTTCCCGATGGTGCCCGGCGTGGATCTGGCCGGCACCGTCGAGGACAGCAGCGACCCGGACTTCAAACCCGGCGATCAGGTGTTGCTGAACGGCTGGGGCGTGGGGGAAGGCCATTGGGGTGGCTTGGCACAGAAGGCGCGGCTGCAAGGCAAATGGCTGATCCCGCTGCCGAGCGCGGTTACATCCGCGCAGGCGATGGCCATCGGTACGGCCGGGTACACCGCGATGCTGGCGATCATGGCGCTGGAGAAAAACGGCGTGACGCCGGACAAGGGCGATGTGCTGGTGACCGGGGCCAATGGCGGTGTCGGCAGTTTCGCCATCGCGCTGTTGGCGAAACTGGGCTATCGCGTCGTGGCCTCTACCGGCCGCTTGAGCGAAAGCGAATACCTGAAGTCCCTGGGCGCGGCGGAAATCATCGACCGCGCCACCCTTGCCGAACCGGGCCGGCCGTTGGCCAAAGAGCGCTGGGCCGGGGCGATCGACTCGGTGGGCAGTCACACCCTCGCCAACATCTGCGCCAGCACGCGCTATTGGGGCACGGTCGCAACCTGCGGTCTGGCCCAGGGCATGGACTTTCCGGCATCAGTGGCGCCGTTCATTCTGCGCGGCGTGACCCTTGCCGGTATCGACAGTGTCATGCGTCCGCGCCAGGACCGTATCGACGCCTGGGCGCGTCTGGCCCGGGATCTCGATGTGTCGCTGCTGCCGTTGATCAGTCGCGAGATTGGCTTGAGTGAAGTGGTTAAAACCGCGCACCTGTTGATGGACGGGCAGGTACGCGGGCGCATCGTGGTCGACACCCAACGCTGATCAGCCGCAGGTGAAGGGGCTCACGTTGAGCACCCTGACCTGCGCCATGGCGGGGTGACGGGGATTGAGCAGCAGGTTGCGCGTGTGGGTGATGATTGCGGATGGCACGATCAGTCCGAGGTGTTCCCGGCGCTCGAGCCAAGCGCTGCCGAAATCCATGCTCGGCCGGTCGGCTGGCGTCACGTCCCATCCAGGCGGCAGTTGGGCGAGGGCAGGCTGCCAAGACAGCGCCGGATCATCCGGCAACTGCAGGTGAACGAGCTGGAAACCCGGCTGCGGCAGGCTCGCGCATTGGACGAGTGTGTCCAGCGCGCCGCCTGACGCGCTCAGCGCCAGGTAGACCGCCGGCTGGTCGGCATGATTCCAGCGGCCGCCGAACTGCGCGGCGCCCATGCCGGACAGATCGGTCGCGGCACTGTTCTTGCTGATCTTCCAGGCCTGCATCAGACGACCCCGCCATGCTGCAACGCGCTGAGCACCCGACGTGCCTGACGTGCGCCGATTTCGGTTTCGCACAAGGCGATGGGCGTTTGACCGTTGAGTGCGCGGTTGGGGGCAACCATCCAGCGGCGGGCGGTGTTCTGATCTTCAAAGAGTTCGGCGGCGTGGGTAGCGAGGGCGGCCACCCGGTCGAGGCGCTCGGAGCCGACGATGTCCAGCGGACGTTGCTGACGCTGGCGGCGTTCCAGGGTGGAGACCGAGGTTGCCAGCAAGGCTTCGAGCTGGCTGTTGCTCAGGCGGAATGCATTGCGCAGCACCTTCACCCAGCCGGGCGGGAAGCCCGAGCGGATGTAGTCCAGCCGTTCGGTTTCGTTGCGTGCATTGAGCTGGTCGGCGATCAACCAGAATGAGGGGGCGGTGTCGGTTATCGCTGCTTGAAGAGTCGAAGGCACGTCCATGCTCCTTGTGAGATCCGGTGCAGCGACCTTACGCCGCTGTCAGGGTTTCTCAAGCGAGAAGCTGTTACCGGCGTTTGCATGCTTTGCTTCCCTAGTGGGCCGGCTTTAGCCGGAAACGACTAACGGATGGCGTACAGCGCAATCCGACAGCTGACCCTATTCTTGACGATTTTTAATGACTCACTATGATTAACTTTAAATCACTCTCCAATCAGGACCGTCCTATCATGGCAACTTCCGCAAAGACCCGATCGGTGACGGCTCACGTTCCTGAGGCGTTGGCACAAAAAGTCGATTTGATGGCGGAGCGGCTGGAACGCTCCAAAAACTGGATAGTGAGGCAGGCCCTGTCCGCCTGGATAGATCAGGAAGAAGAGCGCAGTCGCCTGACTCGGGAGGCATTGGCTGATGTTGATGCTGGTCACGTAATTGACCACCAGACCGTTCAGGCCTGGGCTGATAGCCTTAGCACCGACACGCCGTTGCCGGTTCCACGCTGATGGAACTGAAGTGGACGAGCAAGGCGCTTTCCGACATTGCCCGGCTCTATGAGTTTCTGGCAGCGGCCAATCAGCCTGCCGCCGCACGAACCGTGCAGCAACTCACGGCGGCACCGACTACGCTGCTCGTCAATCCACGCATCGGCGAACGCCTTGAAGAATTTGAACCGAGGGATGTGCGCAGAATCCAGATCGGCCATTACGAGATGCGCTACGAGATAGCCAATTCCACAATCTATCTGCTGCGTCTGTGGCACACCCGCGAGGATCGATAGGATCGTGAAAGCAGCGGAACTGAAGTTTGAGCTGGGCTGAAACCGATCAAAAATAGCTCAGTGTGAATGCTGTGGTTCCGTTTCTTGACCTTCACGAGTGAGCAACGCGCGTTTGCGCTCGACACCCCAACGATAACCCGACAACGCGCCATCGCTGCGCACCACCCGATGACAGGGAATCGCCACGGCGATACGGTTTGCCCCGCAGGCCAGAGCGACGGCGCGGCTGGCGGTCGGCGCGCCGATCCGTTGGGCAATCTGCGCGTAGCTTGCGGTAGTGCCCGGCGGGATCTGCGCCAGGGCCTGCCAGACCCGCTGCTGAAACGCCGTGCCCTGCAAGTCCAGCGGCAGGTTCAAGCCCAGCTTCGGCGCCTCGATAAACCCCACCACCTCAGCCATCAGCCGCTCGAAGTCGGCGTCGCCGCCGATCAGCGTGGCGCTGTGAAACTGATTCTGCAGGTCTTGCACCAGTCGGTCGGGGTCGTCGCCGAGCAGAATGGCGCACACGCCTCGCGCACTCTGGGCCACCAGAATCGCACCGAGAAAGCACTCGCCGACGGCAAACCGAATCTCCAGGTTGGCGCCGCCCGTGCGGTAGTCGGTGGGGCTCATGCCCAGCAGGCCGGCGCTGGCTTCGTAAAAACGGCTGTTGGAGTTGAAACCGGCGTCGTACAGGGCGTCGGTGATGCGCCCGTTGTCCGTCAGTTTGCTGCGTACCTTGCCGGCGCGGTGGGCGTTGGCGTAGCCCTTGGGCGTGAGGCCGGTGACGGCTTTGAAGACGCGGTGGAAATGCCAGGGGCTCATGGACGCGTGGGCGGCCAGCTCGGCGAGGGTCGGCAGCCCTTCCGCTTCGGCGATCATCCGGCAGGCCCCGGCGACCACGGCAGCATGCTGCTCGGCCAGACCGGTGCGGTCGGCGGCGGCACGTTTGCTCGGGCGAAACCCGGCGGCTTCGGCCTCGGCGGCACTGTCGAAGAACACCACGTTTTCCGGCCGTGGCAAGCGCGCGCTGCTGCTCGGACGGCAATACACGCCGGTGGTGCGCACGCCGTAGACGAACAGTCCGTCAGCGCTGGCATCTCGGGACACCACTGCGCTCCAGCGCGGGTCGAGCTCGATGCTTTCGGAGGACTGATTGTTCGGTTGACGGCTCATTGTCGGCGGCTCTCGGACTGTTCACTGGCCTGTACGTTAGCCGCCGCAATGGAAGGCGACACCCCGAGTCTTGCGTTCAAACTCTTGTGCCCGGACGCCCGTGCTGGGGACCTCGCATTCACATCAGCCCGACATCGGCGGCAAGGTGCCCAGCAATGAAACTGCCGCAAGCGCGCCGGCGCCAAACAGGCATTCCAGAAACACGCTCAACCTCAGGCGTGCCATGGGCAGATCAGCAGACCGGGCCAATTGCCGGTTCAGCGCGGCGAGCAACAGCATGCCCACCACCATCGTTATCTTAACGGCCAGCACCCGGCCGAACCCGGCAAACGCCGGCTCAGGCCAGAACCCGCCGCTGAGTGCACGAACGTTGATCAAGCCCGTGGCGATGATCACCGCCACGAGCCCGTAGCCGATGCCGCTGAAACGCCGCAGCACGACCGCGAGATCGACGCCATGATCAGCCCTCAGCAGCAGGGCCAGCATCCCCAACCCGCCGAGCCAGGTACCGACGCCGAGCAGGTGCAGCATCTGATTGACGATCAACAGTTGGCCTTTCAGCCCATCGAACATTGCGCCGTGACCCACCGGCGCCAGGGTCAGCAGCAAAAGGGCGTTGAGGGCCAGCAGCGCGCCCGGTCTCACCCGGCGATTGAGGATGACAACCAGCGCGTTCAGCAGCAGATGAACCACCCACACATGACCGAACCAGGTCTTGCCCAGCACCCGCCCGACGTTGGACGGGTCGATTGCGCTGCTCCAGTCACTGCTCAGGTAAGCCGCCGTCAGCATCAGCCAGGCCACCGCGCTCGCCAGGGCGATGGCGGCGACCCAACCAAGCAGTCGGCCCAGGCGAGGCCCCGCAGGGCTGGCCTCAAAAGCCAGCAGGTGCCGGACAAACAACAGGCTGCGGAACGCGCCGACCCCGAACATCAACAGCACTGCGCCGACGTGGATGAAGCGGCACAGGATCAGTCCTTCGTGCATGGGGTTATGGCGTCACCTGAAAGCGGTAGGTGCCTTCACTCTTGTGGGTGTCCACCGACACGGCGTGCCATTCCACCTTGTATTTGCCCGGGACCATCGGCACGGCCGGGGTCACGATCAGGACTTTCTGATCGTTGGGATCGGTTTCGACGTTGCGCGTCTGGATGATTTCAGTGGGTGTATCGGGCGCGTCCAGGCTGATCACCACTTTGGTGAATGTGGCTTCGACACCTTCGGAGAAGATCAGGCGCAGCTCTTTGGGCGCGCTCACTTCGCTGTCGGCAGCGGGTTGCTGACTGTCCAGATGGGCGTGGGCGAAGGCAGCAGTAGAGGTCAGACAGGCCAGCAGGGACAGACAGGAGAGGGCGTGTTTGAAACGTTGGACAGACATCGGCGGGACCTTTGCTTGGGCGGCAGTTGCAGCGAATGGATGACGGAATCGACCACGGTCGACTCGGGAGGATCGGATCGCTACTAGACCAGAAAGTGCAGAGGGACTCCAGCGATTAGCCCGGCACCATATCTTCAAACTAACGCTGCTGATGGTTGATCACTCGGAAGAGCGGTTGCGTCTATGGGTGCAGCAGGCGGATCTCGCATGGGCCGGCCCTATGAAGCCGGTATGCACACTCATCCCCGTCCCACGCCTGGCGCTGGACGGCATGCTGATCGAGATCGAAGCGGTGGCGGCGCTTAGGCCCAGAGACTGACTGGTTTTTAGTGGGACCGTCTTCAGCCCGGAATAGGCCAGTATGTACACCATCAATTCTGCAGTGTGACTGCCGACGCCTTCCCGGCTAAAGCCGGTCCCACAGTCGAGGTTTGCCAATCCCACAGGGTGTACGCGGTCTCGTAGTGGGACCGGCTTCAGCCGGGAAGAGGCCAGTGTGAACACCATCAATTCTGCAGCGTGACTGCCACGCCTTCCCGGCTAAAACCGGTCCCACAGTCGAGGTTTGCCAATCCCAATGGGTGCACGCGGTCGATGTGCGCCGTCAGGATCGAGACGCTGTCAGAGGGACAGGCAAGGGGCGGGTGATGCAGTGATGATGCGATGAAAGGCTGCGCCGCGTGTGCGACGCAGCCCCGGGCAGTCAGACCTTGAAGAAGCTCACGCGGTCGGTGAGCACGTCGGCCAGGGTCGACAGCTCGCGGCTGGAGCGTGCCACCTGGTTGGAGCCGACGGCGGTTTCCAGTGCCGAATCGTGGATGCGGTTGATGTTGACGCTGACGTCATCGGCCACCGCCCGCTGCTGCGCGGCGGCGCTGGCGATCTGTGCGTTCATGTCGTTGAGCGCGCCGACTTCGTGGCGGATCTTCACCAGCGCGGTTTGCGCTTCGTGGGTCTGCTCGACGGTGCGCTGGGCCATTTCGCGGCTCTCTCGCATCAGGTCGGCGGTCTTCACCGCCCCGGTTTGCAATTGACCGACCATGTCGCGGATTTCTTGGGTCGACTCCTGAGTGCGGTTGGCCAGGGAGCGAACCTCGTCGGCGACCACGGCGAAGCCGCGGCCTGCCTCACCGGCGCGGGCGGCCTCGATGGCGGCGTTGAGCGCCAGCAGGTTGGTGCGTTCGGCGATGGAGTTGATCACCGCTACCACATTCTCGATGGCGCGGCTGTCGCTGGATACCTGACCCACCGAATTGGCAGCGCTTTCCAGCTTGCGCGCCAGTTGATCCATTGCCTGCGCAGTCCCTTCGACCACGCGCTTGCCGTTTTCGACTTCATGGTCAGCCGTCTGGGTGGCGTAGGCAGCCTGGTCCGCGTAACCCGCGACCTCTTTTACGGTGGTGGCCATCTGGTTGATCGCCGTAGCCATTTGCTGGGTTTCGCTGGCCTGCAGGCGCATCTGCTCGCTGTTGTTGTCCGAACTGGACAGCAACTGTGCAGAGGAGTGGGTCAACGCCGCTGCAGCCGAGCGCACTTCGGTGATGGTAGCCGACAGGTGCAGGTTGGTCGCCTTGAGCGCCCCCATCACGCTGTCGGGGTAGGACGTTTCAATCTTGTCGGTCAGCTCACCGGCCGCTAGACGACGGATCGAGGCCGCCACCTGGTGGGGTTCAGCGCCGAGGGTCGACTTCAGGCTGCGAATGATCAGCAACGAGGCAATGATGCCCAGCACCACGGCGACGCCGGTGGCCAGCAACATCAGCGACGCGAATTGCGAGGCCGTGGCCCGTACCGAAGTGATGTGCCCACTAATGGACGCTTCCTCGAGATCGATCAGTGCGTTGATGCGGGCGAGCCAGTCTTTGTAGGCGCCGGACACTTGCTCCATCAGCAGCGTCTGGGCCTGGTCGATCTCGCCTTGCTGACGCAGTTTGAGCAGTTTTTCGGTGGCGCTCAGTGCAGTGCGTTCGGCGGTCTTGATGTTGGCCAGCAGCTCTTGCTCACGGGGCGACGCGCCCTTGGTCTGGTAGATGCGGTCCATGGGCGCGGCTGAGGCTTGATAAAGGCCGTCAAGGCGCTCGATATCACGCAAGTGGGTGGCGAGGCCTGTGTCGTTGCGCACCAGCACGGCATCGCGCAGGGCAATGGCGCGGTCGTGCACGCTGCCGCGGAAGTTGATCGCGTAACGCTGTTTAATGGTGGCGTCCTCGCTGACGTCGGTCAGGGCGGATTCCATCAGGTGGACCCGGTTAACGCCCACCAGGGTGACGAGAATCATCAGCGCGAGGACCAGCCCGAAGCCCAATCCCAGGCGCTTGGCAATTGAAGGATTTTTAAACATGGAGTGCACCAGAAATGAAGGCGTCCGTGATATTAGAACGCTATTACTTGGTGCGCTTTATATCGGAGTTTCCAGAGGGCTGCTGAGGTATTTTCGCTATCAAGGCGATAGAGTCCGTTGGTCCTTTTGAAAGGAATTTTTCCGTCATTGCGTGATCGCAAATGCCCTGTAGAAAAGCGCGCATAAAAAAAAGCCACCGCACTGGCGTGAGGTGGCTAAAAGTCTTACCAAAGGAATGATGAAGCGGAGCATGATTCGACTGCCTGATGCTGCGGAGTCATCCGGCAATTGATTCGTGTTCTTCATCGCCGACGACGGTAACACCGGCCGAAAGTTTTCAACTATTACGAAGGTTGATAGTGACTATCAAAGCTCGTTGGGAATCCCGTCGGTCGGAGAGTGCTACAAGATTTTCGGCCCTCAAGTGCGTGGTATACCCTGACCAGAGCGGTCACCACAATAATCAATGTGCTCCTTTGGCTGGAACAGCCGTCCAGTCACTGGCATGTGTGTTTCTTTCCATCTGCCGCAACGCCCGCTCCAGCGCTGAAACGTCGTGTGAACTTTAAACTCTGCCCCGCATCAAGGGGGGCGCACGCGCTGGGGCTTAATCGAGACAGGGGATAGCAATGACTTTCGTGAAATGGAATCTGATGACGCTGGCGGTTTCGCTGGGCGTCAGTCAATTGGCAACGGCAGCGGTTGTCAGTGATCAATCGGAGGCCAAGGGCTTCGTCGACGACAGCAGTCTGACCGTTCACCTGAAGAATTATTATTTCAACCGGGAAAACATACACGGCAAGGACGACAGCAAGGACTGGACCCAGGGCGTGCTGGGTAATTTCAGTTCCGGGTTCACCCAGGGCACCGTGGGTTTTGGCGTTGATGCCTATGGGTACTGGGGCCTGAAGCTTGATGGCGGCGGCGGGACCACCGGCACCGGCAATCTGCCCGTGGACAGCCATGGCAATCCCCAGGATGAATACGGCACGGCCGGCGGCGCGCTGAAGATGCGCATTTCGAAGACCGAATTGCGCTACGGCAATCTGCAACCCCAGGCGCCGGTGTTTGCTGCGGGCGGCTCGCGACTGTTTCCGCAAACCGCCACTGGCTTCAACGTGCTGAGCAGCGACATCGCCAATCTGGAACTCGACGGCGGCCACTTCACCGGCAGCAACGGCCCGGTCACGACCAACAATGATCACGGTATCTGGGCGGCGTATGCCAACGTCGAAGCCAGCAGCATTGATTACGCTGGCGGTAAATACGCGCTCTCCGATAATCTTTCGGTCAGCCTGTATGGCTCGGATCTCAAGGACGTCTGGCATCAGTACTACGGCAATGCCAATTACACGTTGCCGATCTCTGATCAACAGTCGCTGAACTTCGACTTCAATATTTACCGCACCAATGACAGCGGCGCCGCGAAGGCGGGCGATATCAGCAACACGACCTGGTCGCTGGCGGCTGCTTATTCATTTATGACCGCCCATACGTTGACGCTGGCGTATCAGAAAGTGCACGGCGACACGCCGTTCGACTATGTGGCCTTCGGTAATAACGGCGCGGGCGACACCGGGGATTCGATACTGTTGGCCAACTCGGTTCAGTACTCCGACTTCAACGGCCCGGGCGAAAAGTCCTGGCAGGCGCGGTACGACCTGAACATGGCGAGTTACGGCGCGCCGGGGCTGAGTTTCATGGTTCGTTATATCCACGGTGATGACATCGATGGGTCGCACATTCCGTCGAACAGCACCTACACCGGTTATGGCGATGATGGCGATCACCACGAAACCAACCTCGAAGCGAAGTATGTCGTGCAGTCCGGTCCGGCCAAGGACTTGTCCCTGCGCATGCGTCAGGCCTGGCACACCGCCAACGGCGATCAGCCTGATGGCGACGTGAAGGAGTTTCGTTTGATTGCGGATTATCCGATCAATATTTTCTGATCGGGTGGCTGGGTGATTTAGAAGCTCTGCTGTAGAAGAAAGCCAGGCCCTCCGAGAGGAGGCCTGGCTTTTTTGGTTTTGTCATTCGCCGAGAGAAGTGTCAGCAGCGCGGGCCTCTTCCCGGCTAAAGCCGGTCCCACAAAGTGCATGCCGCTGCGTCCCTGCTGACTGCACACATTGCTTTCGTAGGACCGGCTTTAGCCGGGAAGGGGCCGGTTCGTACAACATACCTCTCAATGCCAGTCACTCAGGCCGGTGATCCCCGCGAATCGAAAAATTCGCCATGTGCTCCAGGCCTTTGATCAGCCCCGAGTGGTCCCAGCCGCTCCCACCCAGTGCCGCACAGGTGCTGAACACTTGCTGGGCATTGGCGGTATTGGGCAGGTTTAGCCCCAACTCCCTCGCGCCTTCGAGGGCCAGGTTCAGATCTTTCTGATGCAGCGCGATCCGGAAGCCCGGGTTGAACGTCCCTTTGATCATTCGCTCGCCATGCACTTCCAGAATCTTCGACGAGGCAAAGCCACCCATCAGCGCTTCGCGCACCTTGGCCGGGTCAGCGCCGTTTTTCGACGCAAACAGCAGGGCCTCAGCCACCGCCTGGATGTTCAGCGCGACAATGATCTGGTTGGCCACCTTGGCGGTCTGGCCGTCACCGTTGCCACCGACCAGGGTGATGTTCTTGCCCATGGTCTGGAACAGGGGCAGGGCGCGTACGAAGGTCGCCTGCTCGCCGCCGACCATGATGCTCAGCGTGGCCGCCCTGGCGCCGACTTCGCCCCCCGACACCGGTGCGTCGAGGTACTGCGCGCCGGTGGCGTTGATTTTCTCGGCGAAGGCTTTCGTCGCCGAGGGGGAAATCGAGCTCATGTCGATGACCACGTTGCGGACATCGACGCCCTCGCTCAGACCGTTTTCGCCGAACAGTACGTCGTTGACTTGCGGGGTGTCCGGCAGCATGACGATGATGAATTCAGCTTCCTGCGCCACTTCCCGAGGGTTGGCCAGCACCGTCGCCCCGCCGTCCATCAGTGAGGCGGGCGGGGCAACGAAATGCCGGGAGAGAATCAATTGATGACCTGCTTTCTGCAGGTTTTCTGCCATGGGCAGGCCCATGATGCCGGTGCCGATGAATCCGATGTTAGCCATGAGAGGTGACCTCTTAGTGATGTCTTGTGTGGTCTCCCTGTAGGAGCGTGGCTTGTCCCGCGATCTGCTGCGTAGCAGCAGTAAAATCTGTTAGCGCGGTGTGCCAGACGTACATCGCGGGTTGATTCACGACCGGTTCCCGGCCGATCGCGGGACAAGCCACGCTCCTACAGGACTGCATTCCGGGCAACGCCAGGTTGAGTTTTGGATCAGGTATCGCGTGTCAGATCAGGTTGTGCTTTTTCAACCACCCTAGCCCCGCTTCGGTGGTGGTCAGCGGCTTGTATTCACAGCCGATCCAGCCGCGATAACCCAACCGGTCCAGGTGCTTGAACAGAAAGCCGTAGTTGATCTCGCCGGTGCCGGGTTCATGCCGGCCAGGGTTGTCCGCCAGTTGCACGTGACGTATCGCCGGCAGGTGGTTTTCGAGGGTGCGGGCCAGGTCGCCTTCCATGATTTGCATGTGGTAGATGTCGTATTGCAGCGACAGGTTGGGGCTGCCGACCTTTTCGCGAATCGCCAGGGCCTGGGCGGTGGTGTTCAGGTAGAACCCCGGAATGTCCAGGGTGTTGATCATTTCCATGACCAGATCGATGCCTTGGGCTTGCAGGCGGTCTGCGGCATATTTGAGGTTGTCGACGAAGGTCTTCTCGATCAGCCCGTCGTCGAACCCCTGGGGCTTGATCCCCGCCAGGCAGTTGATCTGGGTGTTGTCAAGGACCTTGGCGTAAGCAATGGCCAGGTCGACGCCGGCATAGAACTCCTCGATCCGATCGGGGTGACAGGCGATGCCGCGTTCGCCCTTGGCCCAGTCACCTGCCGGCAGGTTGAACAGCACTTGAGTCAGCCGGTTGCAGTCCAGTTCGGCCTTGATCTGTGCAGCGCTGAAGTCATAGGGAAACAGGTACTCGACGCCGCTGAAACCGGCGTCGGCGGCGGCTTCGAAGCGTTGCAGAAACTCCACTTCGGTGAACAGCATCGACAGGTTGGCGCATAAACGTGGCATGACGTACTCCTTGTTCGTGTTCTGAGCTCTTTTTCGGAATGCTTCCTGGCAATAACCCGGCGCGATCAATCCAGCGGGCTGACGGCGGTGGGAGCGTCGGCGCGGCTCTCGGCCAATGACTCGAATTCGTTGATCGCGTTGATCTCGGTGCCCATCGCAATATTGGTGACGCGCTCGAGGATGATCTCCACCACCACCGGCACGCGGTGCTGCTGCATCAGGCTCGTGGCTTCGGCGAAGGCGGCCTGCAGGTGCGCCGGATCCAGCACGCGGATCGCGTTGCAGCCGAGGCCTTCAGCCACCGCGACGTGATCGACGCCATAGCCTTCCAGCTCAGGCGCGTTGATGTTGTCGAACGCCAGCTGCACGCAGTAATCGATGTCGAAGTTGCGCTGGGCCTGACGGATAAGCCCCAGGTACGAGTTGTTCACCACCACGTGGATGTACGGCAGCTTGAACTGCGCACCGACGGCCAGCTCTTCGATCATGAACTGGAAATCGTAATCCCCGGATAGCGCGACAACATGACGGCTCGGATCGGCCTTGACCACGCCCAGCGCCGCCGGAATGGTCCAGCCCAGCGGCCCGGCCTGTCCGCAATTGATCCAGTGACGCGGCTTGTAGACGTGGAGGAATTGCGCGCCGGCAATCTGCGACAGGCCGATGGTGCTGATGTAGCAGGTGTCCTTGCCGAAGTACTGATTCATCTCCTCGTACACCCGCTGCGGCTTGACCGGGATGTTCTCGTAATGGGTCTTGCGCTGCAGCGTGCGCTTGCGTTCCTGGCAACTCGCAAGCCATTGGCTGCGGTTCTTTAGCTTGCCGGCGGTGTGCCACTCCCGCGCCACTTCGATGAACATCGCCAGCGCTGCACCGGCGTCGGATACGATGCCCAGATCGGGCGTCAGCACGCGGCCGATCTGCGTGGGCTCGATGTCGACGTGGATGAACGTGCGGCCTTCGCTGTACACCGACACGGTGCCGGTGTGGCGGTTGGCCCAGCGGTTGCCGATGCCAAGGACCAGATCGGCCTCCAGCATCGTTGCGTTGCCGTAGCGGTGGGAGGTCTGCAGCCCGACCATGCCGGCCATCTGCGGGTGATCGTCGGGGATCGTGCCCCAGCCCATCAACGTCGGGATCACCGGAATGCCGGTCAGCTCGGCGAACTCCACCAGCGCGTCCGATGCATCGGCGTTGATGATGCCGCCACCGGCAACGATTAGCGGACGCTCCGACGCGTTGAGCATTGCCAGGGCTTTTTCGACCTGCTTGCGGCTGGCCTGGGGTTTGACCACCGGCAGCGGTTCGTAGGCGTCGATGTCGAACTCGATCTCGGCCATCTGCACGTCGAAGGGCAGGTCGATCAATACGGGGCCGGGCCGGCCGCTGCGCATCAACTGAAAAGCTTTCTGGAACACGTACGGCACCTGGCCGGGTTCCATGACTGTGGTCGCCCACTTGGCGACCGGCGCGGCGATGCTGGCGATGTCCACGGCCTGGAAGTCTTCCTTGTGCATCCGTGCCCGCGGTGCCTGGCCGGTGATGCACAGAATCGGAATCGAGTCGGCGGAGGCTGAATACAGACCGGTGATCATGTCGGTGCCGGCCGGGCCCGAGGTGCCGATGCACACGCCAATGTTGCCGGCGATGGCGCGGGTATACCCCTCGGCCATGTGCGAGGCGCCTTCGACGTGGCGCGCCAGCACGTGATCAATGCCGCCGAGTTTCTTGAAGGCGGCGTACAGCGGGTTGATCGCGGCGCCCGGAATACCGAAGGCGGTGTCGACACCTTCGCGACGCATCACCAGAACGGCGGCTTCGATGGCTCTCATGACGGTCATTTGTTAGTCTCCTGAACTCGATAGTTTTTGTACGTAAACAGCCTGATTTGAATCAGATGTTTTGTGAATGCCTGTTTTTATCCGTTCTATCGGTATCTGGAGTATCGAATGGATCGCTATACGGAATTGCGCAGTTACGTCCTGGTGGCCACCCGTGGCAGTTTTGCCGCGGCGGCGCTGGTGGAAGGGGTGACGCCGGTGATCATGGGCAGGCGACTGAGCGCGCTGGAGGATCGTCTGGGCGTCAAGCTGATTCATCGCTCCACGCGGGGCCTGACCCTGACCGATGCCGGCGAGTCGTACCTGGAGAACGCCAAGCTGGTGCTGCAGTCGTTCGAGGAACTGGACGCCAGCATCAGCGAGAACGAAAGCAGCGTGCGCGGGCACCTGGTGGTGTCGGCGCCGGCAGGATTTGGCCGTCAGCACGTCGCTCCCCATGCGCCGGAATTCCAGGCGCGGTTCCCGGATTTGCAGCTGTCCTTCAACCTGACGGACAACGTGGTGGATCTAGTGCGTGAGGGTTATGACATGAGCATCCGCATCGGCGAGGTGCTGGACCCGAACTACGTCGCGATCAAGCTGTACGCCAACAAACGCGTGGTCTGTGGCGCCCCGGCGTATTTCGCCGAGCATGGATTTCCCCAGGCGCTTGAAGATCTGGCGCAGCACAATTGCCTGTCGTTCAACCTCCAGGGCGGCCAGCACCGCGGCTGGACGTTTCAGCGCGAGGGCAAGCCGGTGGCGATCAAGGTCGCAGGCAATCTGTATTGCAACGATGGCGAGCTGTTGTATGACTGGGCCAAGCGCGGACTGGGCCTGAGCTGGCGCTCGACGTGGGAGATTCAGAACGAAGTGGAAAGCGGGGCGCTGGTCACCGTGCTGGACGAATTTGCCTTGCCCAGCTACGACATCCAGGGCGTGTACCCGCAACAGCACTATCTGCCGGCGAAAGTGCGGTTCTTCATCGCGTTTCTGAAGGAGGTCTACAACCGCCCGGGGTATTGGCGGCAGGGGTGAGCCGTGATCCCCGCGGCGCGTGCCATCACCCTGTAGGAGCCGGCTTGCTGGCGAACCCGGTCATTCAGGAATGGGAGTGGCGACTGATCCTCCGAATTCGCGGGCAAGCGCGCTCCTACAGTTGATTTGCGGTGTCCATCAATGATTGCGGTCTGCCTCTGCCCGAAGGGCGTAGGAGCGCGCTTGCCCGCGATCTGGCGCGCAGCGGCAGTAAACTCGGTGAGTGCGGCAGGCCGGCACGAACAACGTCGCCAGTTTTTACGCCTGCTGCGCAGCCGATCGCGGAACAAGGTGGAGCGCCACCCCGGCACCTCCTACAAGGCCTGGCGTCAGACCCAAAAATGGCACTTGCCGCAGATGCAACTCCATAGGAGCCGGCTTGCTGGCGAACCTGGTCATTCAGGAATGGCAGTGGCGACTGATCCTCCGAATTCGCGGGCAAGCGCGCTCCTACAGTTGATTTGCGTCATCCATCAATGATCGCGGTCTGCCTCTGCCCGAAGGGCGTAAGAGCGCGCTTGCCCGCGATCTGGCGCGCAGCGGCAGTAAACCCGGTGAGTGCGGCAGGCCGGCACGAACAACGTCGCCAGTCTTTACCCCTGCTGCGCAGCCGATCGCGGAACATGGTGGAACGCCACCCCGATACCTCCTACAAGGCCTGGCGTCAGACGCAAAAATTGCACTTGCCGCAGATGCAACTCAACTTAGGAGCCGGCTTGCTGGCGAACCCGGTCATTCAGGAATGGACGTGGCGACTGATCCTACGAATTCGCGGGCAAGCGCGCTCCTACAGTTGATTTGCGTCGTCTATCAATGATCGCGGTCTGCCTCTGCCCGAAGGGCGTAGGAGCGCGCTTGCCCGCGATCTGGCGCGCAGCGGCAGTAAACTCGGTGAGTGCGGCAGGCCGGCACGAACAACGTCGCCAGTCTTTACCCCTGCTGCGCAGCCGATCGCGGAACAAGGTGGAACGCCACCCCGGCACCTCCTACAAGGCCTGGCGTCAGACCCAAAAATGGCACTTGCCGCAGATGCAACTCCATAGGAGCCGGCTTGCTGGCGAACCCGGTCATTCAGGAATGGACGTGGCGACTGATCCTACGAATTCGCGGGCAAGCGCGCTCCTACAGTTGATTTGCGTCGTCTATCAATGATCGCGGTCTGCCTCTGCCCGAAGGGCGTAGGAGCGCGCTTGCCCGCGATCTGGCGCGCAGCGGCAGTAAACTCGGTGAGTGCGGCAGGCCGGCACGAACAACGTCGCCAGTCTTTACCCCTGCTGCGCAGCCGATCGCGGAACAAGGTGGAACGCCACCCCGGCACCTCCTACAAGGCCTGGCGTCAGACGCAAAAATTGCACTTGCCGCAGATGTAACTTCGTAGGAGCCGGCTTGCTGGCGAATGCGTTGGGTCAGTCACCCTCGCAGTGTCGGAGTGATCGGGTTCGCCAGCAAGCCGGCTCCTACGGACTGTGTGTGGGGCAAGTGCGCGCTGCCGTGCAGATCCCCGAGCCGGAGGCGGTTAAATCAACTCGACCGTCACCACCGGCAGCCCGCGAATCTCGCCTACCGCCAGACCCGGCGCGCGGGTCTTGTACATCCCGGTATAGGAGCCGGTGGTAACCACCATTTCCGGCGTCATGCTCAACCCGTTCTGGGTGTGGTGATTGACCAGCCATGGCAGTAGACGTCGAGGGTCGCCCGCCGGGTTCGCCCCATCCCCCGGCACGATATCCTCGTCACCGTAGGTGAAGCTCAGGGCAGGCTCGTCAAACGGAAAACCGGCGTCGTAATCGATAAATTCCCCGATGATCAGCGCCCCATGGTTGAGCAGGTCGCCCAGGGCCAGCAGTGGCTCGATCTTCGGCCACTCGGCAAACCGGCTCGACACCACTTCAATGGTCGCGCCCATCGTCTTGATGCTGCCCAGCACTTCTTCATCCGAATACGCCTCATCGCGAGGGGTGAATTCGCGGCCCAGACGGAAGGCGATCTCCAGTTCCAGAATCGGCGACGGGTAATCGACGCACTCCACCTGGCTGCCACTGGCGAAAATACCGTCGTCGGGCAGCAGCGCGCCGTTGATCGGCCCGGTCGGTGACTTGGCGCCGACCTTCCAGCCGCCCACGGACGTGTCGCGCAGGCGCAGAATCTCCCGTTGCAGTGCATAGGCACTGGCCGCATCGGCGGGCACGTATTCAGGGCGGATGTCGGTGATTTTCTGACCATGATGCATGGCCTCGACGATCAATTCGGCAATGTTCGCTGGGTGAGACGATGGATTCACGCGGGTCTTCCTTCAGGCAATTGATGGAAAGCGCCCCGGTTCCGTTGCCGATCAGGCGAGGGACGGCGGAGCCAGCGTGACTACTCTAACCCTATTTCAACCGGTCGGCAGAGGCTGGGCTGCGGACCCGAGCCCGCGCTCAAACGCGCCCGGCGCTGTACGCCAGGTCCGCGCGCAAACGCTGAACGCAGAAATCAACGAACGAGCGCACCTTGGATGAGCCTCTTCGCCCTTCGACGTAGACCACGTATACCGGCATCGGGGTGATCTCGAAGTCTTCGAGCACGGCGTGCAATGTGCCCGCCTGCAGGTGACGGCGAATCTGATAGGACGGCACCTGGGTCAGGCCCCAGCCATCAATGGCGGCATGAATGGAGGCCGTGAACGACGTCAGCGACAGGCGCGATTGCACCTTTACTTCCTGAGGCTGGCCTTCGATGCGGAAGGTCCACGGCGGCTGGCGGCCGGTGATGATCACTGACACGGTTTCGCGCTCGATGAGTTCGTGGGGATGACGGGGGGTGCCATGGGCGGCGAGGTAGGCGGGGGAGGCGCAGACCATGCGCCGAACGCTGCCGACCTGGATGGCGGTCATCGATGAGTCGGGCAACTCGCCGATGCGCACCGAGACGTCGATGCCTTCTTCCAGCTGCCCGGCTATCCGGTCCATCAACAGGCCACGGATCTGAACCTCGGGATGCTGACTGAGGTAGTCAGTCATGACCGGCGTAACGTGCAGGTCGCCGAACACCTGTGGCGCGGTTATGGTCAGCAACCCGCGCGGCGTGGCATGAATGCCGGCGGCGGCGCTTTCGGCCTCGTGCAGATCGGCCAGCAAGCGCCGGCAGTCGTCGGCGAAGCGCATACCGGCTTCGGTCAGGCGCAGCTGCCGGGTGGTGCGCACGATCAGCAAGGTGCCAAGCCGCGCTTCCAGCTGCGCGACGGCCCGGGTGACGGTGGCCGTGGACACGTTCAGGTTGCGTGACACCGCGGCGAAGCTGGGGCCTTCGGCAACAGCAGCAAAAAGGGTCATTTCCTGAATGCGGTCCACAGAGCGTCCGTTTTCGAGCCAGCGAGAGCGGCAGTCTGAGGCAAATCCGGGTGAGCGGAAAGGTCTCATCCAGGCAGTCAGAAAAACGCCTGCTCGGTCATGTTTGCTTGGTGCTCCGGCGACGCCTTCTATATTCTTGCTGACGCTGGACGCCTCCAACGAAAGCCGGCGCTCGACACGGCAAGGGACAGACCCGCATTCACGCACGGCCAAAGGAACGCAGATGAGCACCACCAGCACGCCGCTCTCCGGCGTCAACCAGCCATTGAAGGGCATCGCACTGATCCTGTTTGCGACCTTTCTGTTCTCCAGTCATGACACGCTGTCCAAATACCTCTCCGGCATCTACCCGATCATGATGGTGGTCTGGGTGCGCTATGTGGTGCACACCGGGCTGATGGCGTGCATTTTCATGCCGTCGTCGGGCCTGCGCGTGCTGCGCACCAAACGCCCGGGGCTGCAGGCGTTGCGCGCGGTGTGCCTGCTGGGTACGAGTTTGTTGTTTACCAGTGGGCTGATGTTCATCCCCATCGCCGAAGCGACGGCGGTCAACTTTCTTGCCCCGTTGCTGGTGACGGCGTTGTCGGTGCCGCTGCTCAAGGAGACGGTCAGCCGCGGTCAATGGATCGCCGTGCTGGTGGGTTTCAGTGGCGTGCTGGTGATCGTGCACCCCGGCGGCGAACTGTTCCGGCCGGCGGTGTTATTGCCGCTGGGCTCGGCATTCTGTTTCGCCTGCTATCAGTTGCTGACCCGTCTGGTCGCGGCCCACGACAGCCCAACCACCAGCAACTTTTTCGCCGGGCTGTTTAATACTCTTTTGATGAGCGCCATCGTGCCGTTCTTCTGGCAGTCGCCGGAGTGGAAGCACATTCCGTTCATGCTGGCGTTGGGCACCTGTGGCATGGTCGCGCACCTGATGCTGACCCAGGCCTTCCGTTTCGCCGCGCCGGCCATGCTGGCGCCGTTCGGTTACTGCCAGATCGTTTTCGCCGGGCTGTGGGGCTATATCGTGTTCAACCATTCGCCGTCCCTCGTCGCACAGGCCGGCATCGCGATCATCTGTCTCAGTGGCCTGGCGGCGGCGTGGCAACAGCGCAAGAAGGGCGGCTGAGGAAGGATTGCCCCCGCGCCATGCCCCTGTGGGCGTGAGCGTGCTCGCGATACAGGGCCGGTCAGGCGCCTGACGGGTGATGTAGAAACCGGTTCGCCAGCAAGCCGGCTCCTACAAAATCGAGGACATTCTGCGGCTTCACGGCGCCACCTCGCGCGGCGCCATGAAGTAAATCCAGATCAGCGCAATGAAGTACATCACCGGGATCAGGGTGAACAGCACGCTGTAGTTGTTGTGCGTCGCGGTCAGCACGGCGCCGACAATCTGGGTCATGAACATGCCGCCGATGGCCGCGCACATGCCGCCGAAGCCAAACACCGTGCTGATCATGTGCCGGGGCGTGTAATCCATGACCAGGCTCCAGATGTTCGCCGTCCAGGCCTGATGCGCGCCTACCGCCAGGGCGATGGCCGCCACGGCCACCCACAGACCGCTGGCATTGGCGGCGAACACCACGCCGATGATCGTCAGCGCAAACGCCAGCATCGACAGCAGGCGCGCAGTCATCGGGGGCATGCCCCGGCCGATCAGCCACGAAGACAGTATCCCGCCGCCGACACTGCCGAAATCGGCGGTCAGCCAGATCAGCATCAGCGGGATGCCCATCTGCGTCACGCTGATGCCCAGGTGGTATTGCTGATTCAGAAACGGCGGCAGCCAGTACAGGTAGAACCAGAACACCGGTGCGGTGAGGGCGTAGGCGACGGCAAAGGCCCAGGTGCCGCGCATTTTCAGGATGCGCGAGAACGGTACTTTTTCCCCTTCAGGCTCTGTTTCCGGTTCGGCATCGCTGTTGATGTAGGCCCGCTCGCTGGCGCGCACCCTCGGATGCTCCTGCGGATTGAAATACGTCAGCCCCCAGGTGATGACCCAGACCAGCCCCAGCGAGCCCATGCAGAGGAACGCCGCCTGCCAGCCCCACACGGTCAGGATCAGCGGCAACAAGGCAGGCGTGACCATCGCACCGACGTTGGTGCCGGCGTTAAAAATCCCGGTGGCCACGGCGCGCTCTCCGGCCGGGAACCACAGCCGGGTGACCTTGACGCAGGCCGGGTAATTGGCGGCTTCGGTCAGGCCGAGAATGAACCGGCAGACCATGAAGCCCGCCGCTGATGTCGCCAGACCGTGGGCGCCGGTGGCGACACTCCACAACAGCACCGCGAGAAAGAACGCGCGCTTGACCCCGACCCGATCGATGAAACGCCCCTGCAGCAGAAAGCCGATGGCGTAACCGACCTGAAACCAGAAGTTGATGTTGGCGTAATCCATCGCTGTCCAGCTCATCTGCGCCGCGAGGATTGGCTGCATGACGCCCAGTGCGGCGCGGTCGATGTAGTTCAGGGTGGTGGCGAAGAACACCAGTGTCAGCATGCCCCAACGGGTTTTGCCGACGGCCAGGGCGCTGCGGATCTTCTCCTTCATGCCGGCATGAGGATGCGCCGGGCTGGAGGCGACCGGGGCAGGCGAAGCAGAAGGGGAACGCATAAGCATCAAGCCTGTTTCGAAATTGTTAGGGTGGTGTCCGCGCGGCCAGTGCCGTGCTTGACCCGGAAAAGCGTCATGAAATGAACCGTACGGTTCATTTCATTTGATGTCGTGTCCAACGGCGCGAATAATCCCACGAACACCCGCCAGGTTCGAGCTTCATCGACGTGCCGGGTGCCCATGTGTTTGTCAGGAGTTCCCACCCGCATGCAGCGCTCGATCGCCACCGTTTCCTTGAGCGGCACCCTGCCGGAAAAGCTGGAAGCCATTGCCGCCGGAGGGTTTGACGGGGTTGAAATCTTCGAAAACGACCTGCTCTGTTACGACGGCAGCCCGCGCCAGGTGCGCCAGTTGTGCGCAGACCTGGGCATCGCCATCACCCTGTTTCAGCCTTTCAGCGACTTCGAAGGCTGTCGCCGCGAGCATCTGCAGCGCAACCTCGACCGCGCCGAGAGCAAGTTCGACCTGATGCAAGCGCTTGGCACCGACCTGATACTGGTGTGCAGCAATACCGCCAAGGATTCCCTGGGCGAGCGAAACATACTACTCGATGACCTTGGGTCGCTCGCCGAACGGGCTGGCGCGCGTCAACTGCGTGTGGGGTATGAAGGGCTGGCCTGGGGGCGCCATGTGAACACCTGGCAGCAGGTCTGGGATCTCGTCCGGCAGGTCGACCATCCGGCCCTCGGCGTGTTGCTCGACAGTTTCCATACGTTGTCGCTCAAGGGCGATCCGAGCGGGATTGCGCAGATTCCCGGCGACAAAATCTTCTTCGTGCAGATGGCCGATGCGCCGCTGCTGAACATGGGTGTGCTGGAGTGGAGCCGGCACTTCCGGTGTTTTCCGGGGCAGGGCGCGTTCGATTGCCCCGGCTTTCTCGCAGCGATCCTGCGCAGCGGTTACACCGGGCCGCTGTCGCTGGAGATTTTCAACGACGTGTTCCGCGCCGCGCCTACCCGGGCCAATGCCGCCGAAGGCCTGCGTTCGTTGCTGTACCTGGAGGCGCAAACCCGCACGCTGCTGAACCAGCCGTCTCGACCCGATGCGCCGTCATTGTTGTTCCATCCGCCGGCGCCCAGTGCCTGCAATGGCGTCGAGTTTCTCGAGTTCGCCGTGGATGAGGCCCAGGGCGCGCGGCTGGGCAACTGGCTGCACGGGCTGGGCTTCGGCACCTTGGGTCAGCGCCGCAGCAAAGCCGTGACGTTGCTGGGGCAGGGCGATATCAAGATCGTGTTGAACGCCGAGCGCGGTTCTTTGGTTGCTCCATCCTCTGCTGAGTCTGTTTCAGAAGCCCCCGGCCCGTCGCTGTGTGCGATGGCGTTGCGGGTGGACGACAGCGCTGCTGCGCTGGAGCGGGCACGTCAGTTCAATGCCGAAACCTATGGCGGACCGTCCGGCGCCGGGCCAAGAGAGATACCGGCAGTGCGTGCGCCGGACGGCAGCCTGATGTATCTGGTCGAGCCCGCCGCGCCGGGGCAATCGAGCTGGGACAGTGATTTCAGCCTGAGCTCGCAGCCCCTGATGCAAAGCGGTTTGCAGCGCATCGATCACGTGGCCATCGGGTTGCCCGCCGACAGGTTCGACAGCGCGGTGCTGTTCTACAAGAGCGTGCTGGGTTTCGAAGCGGATGCCGACGTGCTGCTGCCTGACCCTTACGGTCTGGTGAGGCGCCGGGCGTTGCGCAGCCGTTGCAGCAGCGTGCGCCTGTCGCTGAACACGCCGGATCGTGGCAATACGGCAATCGCTCACGCGTTGGCGAGCGACGGCGGCGCAGGTGTTGATCACGTCGCCTTTGCCTGCGACGACATCTTCGCGCAGATCGCTCGGGGCGAGGCGGCAGGCGTGCAGTGGCTGGCTATCCCGCAGAACTACTACGACGACCTGGGGGCGCGCTTCGGCTTCGGCGATGCAGTGCTCAGCGAACTGGCGCGCCACAACGTGCTGTACGACCGCGACGCCAACGGTGGCGAGCTGTTTCACGCCTGCACCGAGGCGTTCGAGGAGCGGTTCTTTTTTGAAATGCTCGAGCGCAGGAATGGCTACGCCGGTGATGGCGAGGCGAATGCTGCGGTGCGCCTGGCAGCGATGGCCAGGGCGCGCAGCGGGTCGGCAGGGGGCTGATGGCGCCGGGCGCGTCGACACGTGCCGCTTCCGTAACCCGCGGGTGCAGCCCATAATCCCGCGATTCCCCGTGGTCGTGAGCCCCGCATGAAAACCGTTGACGACAGCCTCGCCGAGGCGCCCGCAGGTGGCATTCCCGAGCCGGCACGCAAGTCCCGCAAGAACAATCCGGAAAAAACCCGCGAAGGCATCCTTCAGGCGGCGGTCGCCGAGTTCGTCGCCCAAGGGCTCTCCGGCGCCCGCGTCGATGCGATTGCCGAGCGCACGCAAACGTCCAAGCGGATGATCTATTACTACTTCAACAGCAAGGAGCAGCTGTACACCGAAGTGCTGGAGAAGCTATACGGCGACATCCGCACCACGGAAAGCAGCCTTGACCTCGATGTGCTCGCGCCTGAAGAAGCGATCAGGCGGCTGGTGGAGTTCACCTTCGACCACCACGACCGCAATGTCGACTTCGTGCGCATCGTCTGCATCGAAAACATCCACAACGGCGCCAACGTCAAACAGTCCGCGACGATCCGCGAGCTGAGCCGGAATGTCTTGCAGGCGCTGGACCAAACTCTGCGGCGTGGCGAGCAGGACGGCGTGTTCCGTCCGGGCGTACAGGCCGTTGACCTGCACATGCTGATGAGTTCGTTCTGTTTCTATCGCGTGTCGAACCGCCATACCTTTTCCGAGATTTTCCAGATCGACCTGGATGACGAAGCAGTCAAGTCCCGGCAGAAGGTGATGATCTGCGAAGCGGTGATGCGTTACCTGCTGCCGTGACCGGGCGAGTTCCACGCCACGCTTGCCTGAGGAGCCAACGATGTCGCAACGCCAATCCACGCTGATCGCCTTGCTGGTGGCCGTCACCTTTTTCATGGAAAACCTCGATGCCACGGTGATTGCCACGGCCATGCCGGAAATGGCGCGGACCTTTGGCGTCGCGGCGGTGGACCTGAATATCGGCATGAGCGCCTACATGCTGGCGATCGCCGCGTTCATTCCCCTCAGCGGCTGGCTCGCCGACCGACTCGGTTCACGACGGGTGTTCGGCGGCGCCATCGTGCTGTTCACGGTGGCGTCGATGCTCTGCGGTATCAGCGACAGCCTGGAGACCTTCGTCGCCGCCCGCGTCCTGCAGGGCATGAGCGGCGCGATGATGGTCCCGGTGGGGCGCCTCGCGGTGATGCGCGCCACCGAAAAGAAGGACCTGGTGCGGGCCATTTCGCTGATCACCTGGCCGGGACTGGTGGCGCCCATTCTCGGGCCGCCCCTGGGCGGGTTCATCGTGATCCACGCGTCGTGGCCGTGGATTTTCTACCTCAACCTGCCCCTTGGCGTCATGGCGCTGATTGCCACGCTCATCCTCATTCCCAAACGCAATGAAGTCAGCACCCGGCCGTTCGACCTGAAGGGGTTCCTGCTGCTCGGCGTGGCCTGCACGGCGCTGTTGTTCGGGATGGAACGGCTGGGGCAGGGCCATGGCAGTCAGTGGCCGGGCCTTGCGGTAACAGCGCTCGGCGTGGTCTGCGGCGCGCTGGCCTGGCGACACATGCGCCGGCATCCGCAGCCACTGATGAACGTTGAGGTGGTGCACATCCGCACCTTCAGCGTCAGCCTGCTGGGCGGCTCGGTGTTTCGGATCGCCATCAGCACGCTGCCGTTCCTCTTGCCGCTGATGTTCCAGCTGGGCTTCGGCCTGTCCGCGTTCGACGCCGGGCTGCTGGTGCTGGGGGTGTTTGCCGGCAATCTGGCGATGAAGCCCTTTACCAGCGTGATCATGCAGCGCTGGGGCTTTCGTCAGGTGCTGCTGGTCAATGGTTGCATCGGCGTGGCGGCGATTGCGGCCTGCGCGCTGCTTGATCAGACGATGGGCTGGCCGATGATCCTGCTGATCCTGTTCATTGGCGGGCTGTCGCGCTCGATGCAGTTCACCGCGTTCAACACGCTGGGTTTCGCCGACGTCCCCAAGGCGCAGATAAGCGATGCGTCGACGATGTTCAGCATGTGCTTTCAGTTGAGCATGGGCCTGGGTGTCGCGATTGCCGCGTTGCTGCTGCGTGGCGCAATGGTCGTGCATGGCAACGACGGGTCCGCGGTGACCGCTGATTTCCAGCTGACGTTTATGGGCGTCGCGGTGATCGCGGCGTTGGCGTTGCTGGACAACCGCCGGGTGTCGGCCCAGGCCGGCGCGGCGCTGCTGCAACCCAAGGCGTGATCCTCTACCTGCCGCGAAGCGCCACTGGCCAAAACCACCAGGCGTTCTGCGCGCTTTGACTATTGCCCATCGGCGCGGCAGAGCGGAGTATTTCGCCACTCCAACAATAAAAGTGTAAGGACGACACAATCATGCAGATCGAAGGCAAGGCATTTCTGGTCAGTGGCGGCGCGTCCGGGCTGGGGGCGGCCACCGCACAGATGCTCATCGACGCAGGGGCCAGGGTGATGCTGGTGGACGTCAACGCCGAGGCGCTCGCGGCCCAAGTGGCCAAGCTGGGCAGCAATGCCCGCGCCAGCGTCAGCGACATCACCCAGGCGAGCGCCGTTCAGGCTGCGGTGGATGCCGCGCTGAGTGCATTCAGCCAGATCAACGGCGTGATCAACTGCGCGGGCATCGTCGGCGCCGAGAAAATCCTTGGCAAGGAAGGGCCCCACGGCCTCGACAGTTTCAGCCGGGTGATCAACGTCAACCTCGTCGGCAGCTTTAACCTGCTGCGCCTCGCCGCCGTGGCCATCGCCGAAAGCACGGCCGACGCCGGGGGTGAGCGCGGGGTCATCATCAACACGGCATCGGTTGCCGCCTATGACGGCCAGATCGGTCAGGCGGCGTACGCGGCGTCCAAGGGCGCGATTGTCAGCCTGACCTTGCCCGCCGCCCGTGAACTGGCGCGTTACGGCATTCGCGTCATGACCATCGCCCCGGGCATCTTCGAAACCCCGATGATGGCCGGCATGACACCCCAGGTGCGCGAGAGCCTGTCCGCCGGCGTGCCGTTCCCGCCGCGCCTGGGCAAGCCCGAGGAATACGCTGCGCTGGCCCGCCACATCATCGAAAACAGCATGCTCAACGGCGAAGTGATCCGTCTGGATGGCGCCTTGCGCATGGCCGCTCGCTAATCGAGGAAACCCCATCATGTCTTTGAACAAACGCCAGACGTTGAACGACGACCCCGTGGTGATCGTGAGCGCTGCGCGCACACCCATGGGCGCCTTTCAGGGCGATCTCAAAAGCCTGACCGCGCCGCAACTGGGCGCCGCCGCCATCCGCGCCGCGGTCGAACGCGCGGGCATCGATGCGGCGCAGGTCGATGAAGTCCTGTTCGGTTGTGTCTTGCCCGCCGGACTGGGTCAGGCGCCGGCGCGTCAGGCGGCATTGGGCGCCGGGCTCAGCAACGCCACGACCTGCACCACCCTGAACAAGATGTGCGGGTCGGGCATGCAGGCGGCGATCCTCGGCCACGACATGCTGATGGCCGGCAGCGCCGACGTGGTCATCGCCGGCGGCATGGAAAGCATGTCCAACGCGCCCTATCTGCTGGAGAAAGCCCGCAGCGGTTACCGCATGGGCCACGGCCAGATCATTGATCATATGTTTCTCGACGGCCTTGAAGACGCCTACGACCGGGGCCGCTTGATGGGCACCTTCGCCGAGGAGTGCGCCGGGCTTGAAAATTTCAGTCGGGAAGCCCAGGACGGTTTTGCAGTCGCTTCGCTGACCCGGGCGCAGGAGGCCATGACGCGCGGCTGGTTCGCCGCTGAAATCGTCCCGGTGGAAGTCATGATCGGCAAAGAGCGCAAGACCATTCGCCAGGACGAACAGCCGCCCAAGGCGAAGCTGGACAAGATCCCGCACCTTAAACCGGCGTTCCGCGAGGGCGGCACGGTGACGGCGGCCAACTCCAGCTCGATCTCCGACGGCGCTGCCGCTTTGACCCTGATGCGTCAGTCCGAAGCGCATCGACGCGGGCTCAAGCCACTGGCAGTCATCCATGGCCACGCCGCTTATGCCAATGAACCCGGGTTGTTTCCGACCGCACCGGTAGGCGCCATCGACAAGCTGATGGGCAAGACCGGCTGGTCACTGGCCGAGGTCGATCTGTTCGAGATCAACGAAGCGTTCGCCGTCGTCGCGCTGGTCACCATGGCTCGCCTGCAGCTGCCCCATCACAAGGTCAACGTGCATGGCGGCGCCTGCGCGCTGGGGCATCCCATTGGCGCCTCCGGGGCAAGGATCCTGGTGACGTTGCTGTCGGCGTTGAAGCAGCGTGGACTCAAGCGGGGGGTGGCGGCCATTTGCATCGGCGGCGGCGAAGCGACGGCGATGGCTGTCGAGCTTGTCGTTTGATATCAATGGCTTGCGTCGTGATTCTCAGGTTGAATCTGTAGTGATCACTGTCTGGCTAGAGAAATAAGAAAAGGTCAATAAAACAATGAATTACACAACAATCCTCAAGGAAGTCAGAGGTCGCGTTGGGCTCCTGACCCTGAACCGTCCAGAGGCGCTCAACGCGCTGAATGCCCAGCTCATCAGCGAACTCAATCACGCCCTCGACGAGCTGGAGCGCGATCATGGTATCGGCTGCATCGTCCTGACCGGCTCGGCCAAAGCGTTCGCCGCCGGGGCCGACATCAAGGAAATGGCCGAGCTGAAATACCCGCAGATCTATCTGGACGATCTGTTCAGCGACAGCGATCGGGTGGCCAACCGCCGCAAGCCGATCATTGCTGCCGTCTCGGGCTTTGCCCTGGGCGGTGGCTGCGAGCTGGCGCTGATGTGCGACTTCATTCTGGCGGCGGACAACGCGCGCTTCGGTCAGCCGGAAATCAAGCTGGGCGTGCTGCCGGGCATGGGCGGGACCCAGCGTCTGACCCGCGCGGTGGGCAAGGCCAAGGCCATGGAAATGTGCCTGACCGGGCGCATGATCGATGCCATCGAAGCGGAGCGTGCCGGGCTGGTGGCGCGCATCGTGCCGCAGGAGCAGTTGCTGGATGAGGCGCTCAAGGTGGCGGCTGGCATTGCGGCGAAGTCGTTGCCGGCGACCATGATGGTCAAGGAAAGCGTCAATCGCGCCTTTGAAGTCAGCCTGGCCGAGGGGATTCGTTTCGAGCGCCGGGTGTTCCATGCGGCGTTTGCCAGCGAGGACCAGAAGGAAGGCATGGCGGCGTTCATCGAGAAGCGCGAGCCGGCGTTCAAGCATCGCTGATTCGGGTCTGGACGGTGGTGCGTCTCAGGGGTGTCTTCTGGCGCCAGCGTGTATAAAATGCGCCGGTCGCCGTGGTTCACCCCCGGCCTGTCATTATCGATCACCCTATTTTCAGCATTTATCGCCATCGGCCCTACGCGCAAGACGCGTCGGATCCGCGCGATTTATCGCCACCGGAACAAGAGAGCAATCATGGGCGCACAGTGGAAGGTCAAACACAAAGAAGCGGCAGCCAACGCCAAGGGGCGTATTTTCGGCAAGCTGTCCAAGGAAATCATGATTGCCGCGCGCTCCGGCGCTGACCCCGACATGAACGCGCGCCTGCGTCTGGTGGTCGAGCAGGCCAAGAAAGCGTCGATGCCGCGCGAAACGCTAGAGCGAGCCATCAAGAAAGGCGCCGGTTTGCTCGGTGAGCACGTGCACTTCGAGAAACTCACCTACGAAGGCTTCGCGCCGCACAAGGTGCCGGTCATCGTCGAGTGCCTGACGGACAACATCAATCGCACCGTGTCCGAGATCCGCGTGTTGTTCCGCAAGGGCCAGCTAGGTGCCGAAGGTTCGATCACCTGGGATTTCGACCATCTGGGCATGATCGACGCCGTCGCTGCTAAAGACGATGCAGACGCCGAGGAAGCTGCCATCGAAGCCGGCGCCCAAGACGTTGAACAAGGCGAAGAAGGGGTTGCGACGTTTTACACCGACACCACTGACCTCGACGCCGTATGCAAGGCGCTGCCAGAGTTTGGCTTCACCGTTGAATCCGCCAAGATCGGCTACCGCCCGAAGAACCCGGTTGAAGGCCTGAGCGAAGAGCAGATGGCCGAAGTGGAAGCCTTCCTCGAAGCGATCGACAGCCACGATGACGTGCAAAACGTGTACGTAGGGTTGGCGGGATAAGGCTGGCGGCCCCGGTCCCACTGGAGAATCGCGTGCTTTTAGTGGGACCGGCTTTAGCCGGGAAGGCGTCGGTGGGCACGCTGCGAAATCAAGGGTGTCCGTGCTGGCCTCTTCCCGGCTGAAGCCGGTCCTACCAAGGTGACGGGGCAGACCTGACACCCGAGTTGAGGCCTCTAAACTGCTGATCGACCTCCGCGAACCCGGGCCGCTGCATCACATCCCCTTGCACGCAGCGCTTCTCCAACGCCCGCAGGCCGGCAGTCTCTCCATCGTCTGCCTCGCAACAGTCCAGCAATTCCCCGAGCAATACCCCGAACGCTCGCACTTCAATGCGCTCCAGCCTGCGTCCCGTGTCTTCATCCGGGTAAAACGCCGCCGCGCCGAAATCCCCCAGCAGGCTATCCCCAGCCTCGTTCCAGAGGATGTTGTGCCCGTACAGGTCACCGTGGTTAATGCCGTGGGCGTGTAAATGGGCGCACGCTGCGGCGATACCGGCGGCCAGGCGCTTCACGGTCGAAACGCTCAGCCGTGTGCCTGCGTAAGTGTCACGGGTGCAGGATTCCAGGGTCGGCGGGCGGGCGAGGGTGAGGAAAGAGGGAGATATCAGCTCCATCACCAGACCGCGAGCGCCCCGGGGGTGGCCCTGAATCTGGCCGAGCACTGGAATCAGATGCCCATGACGCCCCGCCGCGATGCAGGCCTGCATCTCGTTCAACGGCGAGCCGTCGCTGGTGACAGCGCCTTTGTACAGCTTCACCGCAACGTCCAGCGCCGAAGCATCGTCATCCACGCGCCACCGTGCCTGCTGAATGACCCCCGAAGCGCCTTCGCCCAGCACCTGTTGCAGCGTCAGCTCATGCCACGGAATCTGCCGGATGGGCTCTTCGGTGTGGATGTCGTTCAACGGATTGCCGGCAAACGCCAGCCACGCCAGCGCTGGCATCTCCAGCAGCCAGCGCGGCAGTTCGTGAAGATCGTTGACCGCGATCCGCATCAATTCCAGGCGCCCGCAGCGGGCCAGGGATTCGGGCAATTGCCGCAGCCGGTTGCCCGCCAGCATCAGCTTCTGCAGGTGCGCACAGTCGCCGATGGCTTCAGGCAGGGTCTCTATGCGGTTGTCGGTCAGCACCAGCGAGCGCAGCGAAGGCGGCAACGCACTGGCGGGAACATCAATGATCTCGCAGGCCTTGAAGCCAACGAAGAACAGCTGCTCGCATTGACCCAGGCATTCCGGCAGCCGGGTAAACGGATTGTTGGAGCAGAAGAGGATTTTCAGGCGCTTAAGACGGTGCAGGTCGGCGGGCAATTCCGTCAGCCGGTTGCCGCTGAGGTCCAGCACTTCCAGGGAATCGGCGAGGCTGAAAATCTCCTCGGGGAATTCGCCGAGGTCGGCGCTGAGATTAAGCCGCGTGATGCCTGCCAGTTTGCCGGCACGCAGGTCTGCAAGGGTGTGCATGGGGGGAAGGGCGCCTGTGATCAATGGACGGCCATGATACCCAGTCAACCCGGCCGTTGCTCGTTTGGTACGAGCATGACAGGCGAGGGATCAACTCAGGCAGCGGTCCAGCAATTGATGCATGCGCTCAAGGGATGGCGCCGACTCGGCGTACAGAATGCGGTAGACCATGGGCGCGACGACGGCATCGACCAGCTCGTCCGCTGAAGGACTCTGCTCACCGCGCTCCCGCGCCCGGTCGATGATGATCTGCAGTTGATCGCGGACCATGTTCAGGCACTTGCCCGAGCACAGCGTCGCGCTGCTGGCGACCACATCGCGCATCATCTCGCGGCCGGGCGCCGAGTTGGTTTCTTCGAGGTAGACCTCGACCCAAGTGCGCAGGTCGTCGCGCAGGTTGCCGCAATCCACCGGCTCGTCGGGACGCAGGCGCTCGACAGCGGCATCCGCCAGCAGCGAGGTCAGGTCGCCCCAGCGCCGGTAGATGGTCGACGGCGTGACACCGGCACGGGCCGCAATCATGGGCACGCTGAGGGCCGAACGTTCCTGCTCCTGGAGCAGATCGCGAACCGCCGCGTGAATCGATGTCTGCACCCGGGCACTGCGGCCGCCGGTGCGAATGCCTTCTTTGATAGCCATGCTGCGGACCCTAACACAAAATATTTGCTTTAAGCAGACGTTGCTCGCACACTCTTAACGCTAATTCATAGCTTTTGTGACGTGCTTTTTCGGGAGAGTGTACTCGTGTCTGATTCTTTGCAGAACCCGCAAGTCGATGGTCGGGGGCGGAGCCACTTGGGTTTTCTGGCTTTCGTGCTGCTGTGTTTCTTCGCCGCGTCCAGTGCGCCGACGCCGCTTTACCATCTCTATCAACAGGCGTGGGGCTTTTCCTCGGCACTGTTGACGGTGATTTTTGCCGTGTACGCCCTGAGCCTGTTGGCCACGCTGCTGGTGTTCGGCTCGCTGTCGGATTACCTCGGCCGCCGCCCGGTCATCTTTATCGGGCTGCTGCTGGAGATTGTCTCGATGCTGCTGTTCATCGCCGCCACCGACGTCAGCTGGCTGATCGTCGCGCGAGTACTGCAGGGCGTGGCGACGGGCATTGCGACCAGCGCGCTGGGTGCCGCGATGCTCGACAGCGATGCGCAGCAAGGTCCGCTGCTCAACAGCATCACACCCATGTTCGGCATGGCGCTGGGCGCGCTTGGCACCAGTGCGCTGGTGGAGTATGCGCCGCTGCCCATGGGCCTCGCCTATGGCTTGCTCCTCGCGGCGTTTGTGGGTCAGTCGGTGTATCTGCTGCGGGTCGCTGAAACGGTGACGCCGCAGCCGGGCGTGCTGAAAACCCTGCGGCCGCGGCTCGCCGTACCTGGGCAGGCGAGGGGGACGTTGTTGCTGGTGCTGCCGGCCGACATCGCCGCCTGGGCGCTGGGCGGATTCTTTCTGTCGCTGGCGCCGTCGCTGCTGACTGCCGCGACCGGCTCGACTTCGGTGCTCAACGGCGGCTTTGCCGTGGCGGCGCTGACCCTCAGTGGTGCGATTTCGATCCATCACCTGCGTTTGCGCGCCCCCCGGCTGGCCTTATTGGTGGGCTGCAGCTTTCTGGCGATCGGGGTTTCGGTGATTCTGGCGGCGGTGAACCTGGGCTGGTTATGGCTGTTCTTTACCGGTGCCGTGCTGGCGGGCATCGGCTTTGGTGCAAGCTTTCTCGGCGCCCTGCGGCTGTTGCTGCCGCTGGCCCACGCCCACGAGCGGGGTGCGTTGATGGCGGCGTTCCTGGCCTTGAGTTATCTGGCGTTCTGCATTCCGGCGCTGCTGGCCGGTGTGTCGATCAAAACGGCGGGGCTGGTGACCACCACCAATGTCTACGGTGGGGTCGTGGTCTTGCTGGCGGTGTCGGCGCTGGCCGGTCTGCTGATTCAGCAAGCCGGCCGCGCCAGAGCGGCTTGATCCGCGTTACCGGTTATGACGCAGAATCGAAAAATTCAACGCCGAAGCGACGGTCAGCCAGACCAGATAGGGGAACAGGATCAGCCCGGTGATGAGGTCCAGCTGGATGCCCAGCACGACCATCGCGGCAACCACCAGCCACAGCAGCAAGATGATGATCATGCCCGCCAGGATGCGATGGGCGCCGAAGAACACCGGCGTCCACAGCGTATTCAAGGCAATCTGCGCAGCCCACAACGCCAGCACGGTTTCGCTGCCGGGGATCAGGGTCAGGCGATAACCGGCCCAGGCCAGCAGCAGGTAGATCGTCGTCCAGGCCACCGGAAACAGCCAGTTGGGCGGGGTGAAGCGTGGCTTTTGCAGTGACTCGTACCAGCTGCCGGGTTTGAAAATGATGCCGGTGCTGGCCGCCGCGCAGCAGGCAATGAGGTAAATGTAGAACGTCATGTGGAGTCCTTTGCTGAAACCATTCGAAGTGCAGGCCGTGGGGCCGTCTCGGCATTGGATACGTCTGCGCCGGAAAAATCCTGCGCGTGTGCAGATCAGTCGTGACCCAGTTGGCCAAGGCGTTCCTGCACGGCGTCGTCGAAGATCATGTACAGCGTTTCGACATCCGCCGGGCGCAGCCGTTTACTGGTCTCCAGGCTAAGGATGAAGCTGATCTCCATGGCGGCCTCGCGTTCGAGGTCTTCCTTGGTGGTGGCGGCGTTCAACGCGCGCACCAGATCATCGATAGGACCCTGGATGGGTTTGGGTAGCCGAAGTGCAGCGATTCGCTCTTGGGGCATTGCTCAGTCCTGGGGGTGTCGGGTTTGGCGGCGAACCGAGAGGCGTGAAGCCCTGGAGCCTGGGATCGGTGCGTATTGTGGCCGAGTTACGGCGCAGATCCCACCAGAGAAACAAAATAGTGAAATCACAGCCTTGCTCTCGCCCTTGCCCTGGGCGGCATCAGTGTTTTCAGGTTTTCACTGTGTCGATCTGGCACCAGCTTTGTATCGCTCAAGTTACAAAGGCGCCCGCCGACACCCTGTTCAGGAAGTCTATTACTCACTTGAACAGGGAAGTGCCATGTCAGCGATTGCTTCAGTCACCTCGTCCGCCCAGTTAATGCCGGTGGTCAAACCGGCGGCCACCGTGGCGCTGAATGACAACGCCGCCGCTGGCAACACCACCAGCGCTACGCCATCGTCCGTCGTCATGCTCGGCCAGGACGACAAGGTCAGCGCCTCGTTGGTCTACAACGTCCGCGGCCTGATGCCTGACGCCAACGTACCGCCCGCCTGGGAGTACACCCGGCAGGACAAGGTCTCGCTGGCGATGATGGGCAATTTCAGCACTTCTGCCACCTCGGGTCGCTTCCAGGGCCTGGGCGCGACGCTGCTCAGTCAGTTGGCCCAGACCGGCCAGAATATTTCCCAATCGGTGCTGCGTTCCACCACCGGCAAAGCACTGGAGCCTGCAGAGCTCGCTGCCGCCCAGGACCGCCTGCACAGTAACCCGGCCAACAGCATCAGCCTGACGCTGAAAACCGCCAGCGGCAAAACCATCGAGCTGAGCCTTTCCAGTCAGGACGACGGTCTGGCGGTGCAGGCTCAGGTGAGCGGCGGCAAGCTCAGCGACGACGAGCTGAACGCGCTGAATGCCATGGCGGACGGTTTTCAGTCAGCCATCGACGGCCTGACCTCCAAACCGCCGACCCTGAAACTCGACGCCCTGACCCATTTCGACGCCAAGGCCTTTGCTTCCGTTGATTTGAAAAGCAGTTTTAAACTCGAAGACGGCAGCGCCCAGACCCTTGAACTGCACGCCGACGCCGACCAGCGTTCGGTGCGCATGAGTGGCGCGCTCGGTAATCTCGACCTTTCGGTGGACCTGAAAAACGCCGCCATTCGGGGTGACAGTGCTCAGCAGGCGAAAGCGCTGGACGGCTATGTCAGCCAGATCGAGGCGGCGCGCAAGCGTGGGGACGGCGACGCACAGTTGCTGTCGATGTTCGAGGACGCGTTCAAAACCCTGCACTCCAACTACCCGGACACCCGCGTCTCCACGGCGGCGCAGACGGTGAGCTCGATCGAACTGACGGACACCGATCACGGCCTGTTGACCGGCCTCGGCGACTTCAGCGCCTCGGTCAGCGAGAAGAGCGTCGAAGGCAACCCGGGCCGCCCCGGCGAGCTCGATTCCTTTGCCTACACTTTGTCGCAGACCACCCAGTCCAAAGGCCGCGATCAGTTGAACCGGACCATCGTTCAGGACCAGCAATCCCAGCTGATCGCCAGTTATCACAAGCCCCTGCCAGGCGGGCAAAACCTGGCGTTGAGCACCGATCCCACAACGCAGAATTACCTGTATTACCAGGTCAGCGATCAGGCGAGCAGCAAAATCAGCATCGGCTACAAGAAGGGCGAACTGGTGGATGCGACGCTCAGCCAGTCTGCCAGTCAGTCGACGCGCATCGCCAAGTACGTGATGGGCCGTCTGGAGAAAGAAACCCATACGCCGATCTCCACCTCCAGGACGCAGAGCTTCCTCAGCGTGCTGCAGCAGGCCTTGCAACAGGACAAAGAGGCGAAGCAGGGCCGTGGCGCGTCGACGCTGCAAGGCACCCTGGCCGGGATTCACGCCAAGGTGCTGCTGCAGAGCGATCCGTCGATGCTGAATGGCTGATAGCGGTACACCCTCGGTTTTGCGGTGCGACGCCCGACGTCTTCCCGGCTGAAGCCGGTCCTACAGTCGAGTTCACACGCAAGCTCACTGACCGCACGCGATGTTCTAGCAGGACCGGCTTCAGCCGGGAAGAGGCCAGCATGAACACCCCCAGTTTTGCAGCGTGACGCATGACGCCTTCCCGGCTAAAGCCGGTCCTACAGTCGTACGCAGTCGGTTAGCAGGACCGGCTTCAGCCGGGAAGGGGCCAGCATGAACACCCCCGGTTTTGCAGCGTGACGCATGACGCCTTCCCGGCTAAAGCCGATCCTACAGTCGTACGCAGTCGGTTAGCAGGACCGGCTTCAGCCGGGAAGGGGCCAGTGTGATCAGCCGCAGATTCTGGCCGTGCTCCGGCAGCCAGGCGCTCACAGTCCTCGACCTGACAAACCGCAAGCATCCGGCTATAAACAAAGCGTGCCAAGCACCTTGCTGTTCCCAGAGGCTAGACGCCCGGAGTGTTATCGATGATTGACCGTGAGCCACCGTACCCCCGCAAACCCCCGCTCAGTAATTCCGCAAAACTGGCGCGTCTGGCCGGCATCGGCCTGATCGTACTGGTCGCCGCTGGCGCGTTCGCCTACGTCAATGGCAGCCTCGACCCACACCGACTGACGCCTGCGCGGGTGGTTGATGTGTTCGAACGCAACAACGGTGTGCACCCCGGTTACCGTCGCAACCACCCCAAAGGCATCTGCGTCGCCGGCGTGTTCGAGAGCAACGGTGCTGCTGCCAGCCTGTCCAAAGCCGAAGTCTTCGCCAGCGGGCGCACGCCCGTGATCGGTCGTCTGGCCGTGCCCACCGGCAATCCGTATTCCCCCGACAGCGGCGCGCCCCTGCGCAGTTTCGCCGTGCAGTTCACCCAGCCCAACGGCCAGCAATGGCGCACCGGCATGAACAGCATGCCGGTGTTTCCCGTCGGCACGCCCGAGGCCTTCATCGATCTGCAAGTCGCCACCGGGCCTGACCCCAAGACCGGCAAACCCGACCCGGCGAAACCCCCGGTGTTCTTTGCCGCGCACCCGGAAGCCCAGCCGTTTCTGGCCTGGGTCAAAACCGCCAAGCCTTCGGCCAGTTTCGTCACAGAGACCTACAACAGCGTCAACGCCTTCGTTCTGGTGGATGCCAACGGCAAGCGCCAGCCCGTGCGCTGGAGTCTGGTGCCGGAAGCGACCGATGCGGCACCGGCGCCGGACGCCAAGGACTATCTGGACAAGGACCTCAGCGAAAGACTCGCCAGCGGCCCCCAACGCTGGAAACTGATCCTGACCCTGGCCAACCCTCAGGACCCGACCAACGACGCATCCAAAGCCTGGTCCGGTGAGCACAAGACCGTGGACGCCGGGACCCTGGTGGTCAATTCCGACAGCCCGCAGCTGAATGGCGACTGCCGCGACATCAATTACGATCCGCTTATCCTGCCCAGTGGCATCGAGGGCTCGGATGACCCGCTGCTCGCCGCGCGTTCGGCTGCCTACGCCGCGTCGTACATGCGTCGCACGAGTGAAGTCGATCAGCTCAAAGCCGAGCCCGCCCAGGAGAAACAGCCATGAGTACGCCCGTCAAGCATTTCGCCCCATTGGCGCGTCTGCTGCACTGGCTGATGGCGCTGATGGTCATCGCCATGCTGTTCATCGGCGCCGGCATGGTCGCGTCGGTGTCCGAGCGGCACGAGTGGCTGCTGAACCTGCACAAGCCCCTGGGCATCGCGATTCTGCTGTTGGTCATCGTCAGGATCATTGTTCGTGTGACCACTCAAACGCCGCCGTTACCGGCCGACTTGCCGGCCGTGCAGGCGCTGGCGGCGAAGTTGTCCCATTACCTGCTGTATGCGCTGATGCTGGCGATGCCGCTGATTGGCTGGGCAATGATCTCCGCCGCCGGGGATCCGGTCATGCTCGGCAGTTCGGTGCGCCTGCCGTCCATCGTTGCCGCCAACCCGGAAACCTTTGCGTTTCTGCGCAAGGCCCACGCCTACCTGGCGTACCTGTTCTTCCTGACGATCCTGGCGCATCTGGCCGCCGCGCTGTTTCACGGCTGGGTGAGGAGGGATGAGGTGCTGGACAGCATGCTGCGGGGTAAATCGCGGGGTTGATCTTGCAGTGATTGTCTGCTGTGAATAAGGCAGACGACATCGCCAGTGGGCTTAACCCCGCTGGCGATGTTGTTTCCGGGCTCCGGTCAGCTTATCCGAATCAGGCTGCGATTCAGCGCAAGACGGAAACCATCTGCCCCAGCGTGGTCAGCACATTGCGGGCCAGCTGTTTCGAGCGCTGGCCCGACCAGCCGGTGACGACATCGGGGGCGTCATCGTTATCCTTGAACGGCATCTCCAGGGTCAGCGACAAGCACCTGTAGCGCTCGCCGACGCTGTTGCACGCCAGGTTCATGTTGGCCTTGCCCGGCGCCGATTTCGGATAGCCATATCGGGTCTGGAAATCCCGGGTCAAGCCGCTCAACCGCGCGCGGAAATCCGCTTCCAGTTGGGCCTGCTTGTCGGTGTACCCCGGGTTGCCTTCGCAGGCGGCAGTGAAGACGTAGGGGATTTCTTCATCGCCGTGCACGTCGAGGAACATGTCCACGCCGTATTTTTCCATCTGTTCTTTGACGAAGAACACTTCCGGGCTGAGCTCGGGGGTCGCGTCCTGCCATGCGCGGTTGAGGTCCTTGCCCTGGGCGTTGGTGCGCAGATGGCCGTGGAACGCGCCGTCCGGGTTCATGTGTGGCACCAGATACAGGTCCGCCGAGGCCAGTAAAGCCTGCAATTCAGGGTCGTTTTCCTGCAGCCGTTCGATGATGCCTTCCATGAACCACTCGGCCATGTGCTCGCCGGGATGCTGTTGCGCGATGATCCAGAGGTTGCGCTTGCCCGCAGCGCCGTCGCCCTTGCGCAGCAACGGAATGTCACGGCCCTCGACACTTTTGCCGGTGGCCAGCAGCTCCGTGCCGGCCTTGTTCAGCGCCTGATCGACCAGCCAGTCGTGGCGCTCGCGGCTGTAAGGTTCGAAGTAGGCGAACCACACCTGGGATTCGCTCGGCGTCAGCTCGAAGTTCAACGCCTTGCCGTCGAACTGGCTCGGCACGCGGAACCAGGTTTTCTGATCGTAGGAGGCGACCGCGTTGTAGCCGGTCCAGGCGCGGTTGTAGCTCGACTCGCCGGCGTTGGTCAGGCTGAAGCCATGGGGCTCGCCGATCTGCAGACCGTCAGCCTTGAAGTGAAACCACTGGAAATGCGCGCTGCGGGTGTCGGGGCGTATCGCCAGCTGAACGGCTTTCGGATTGCTGGCGTCCAGCACGACGATGTTGCCGCTGTCGAAATCGGCGGAGAGGGTAAGGGCGGTTTGAGTCACGGGAGCGTCCTGAGTACGTGATTGCCAACGCGATGCCGTCGGGAGGCAATCGAGACAACGCCCGACTGCCGCGCTGGGCTGTTATGACAATTACTTTACACGCAACAGGTTGAAGGACGGCGACAGAATAGTTCGCCAAAGGGTCAGCTGCGGCCTCAGCTGTACGCCTCGGCGGTGACCAGCAGGCCGCACAGCAGCATCGTTACCAGCAACCAGCCGAAATAGACGCGGGGTTTGCGCCGATGCCACCCGCTGGCCCCCAGAATCGCGGCCGGAGGCTGCAGCGTGCGCCAAAACTGCTCGCTGTGCTGAAACGCCGCCAGGTGTCGCGGATCGGCGTCGAGCCAGTGACGGAACTCGATACGCTGGCTGGCGGTAGCCTGAGGGCTTTGCAGGTGCACATACCAGCGCAGGGCCTGCAGCAGAATCGCCCGCGCCGGATCATGTTCGGCGGATTCGCTGACGCAATGCTCAAGCGCAACCGTCATGCAGCGTTCGACGGTGCTGGCGTCCACGTCAAGCAGATGGGCGATATCAGTATAGGAAAGGTTGTCGAGGCGGCTGAGCAGAAACACTTGCAGAACCCTGCGCGGCAGTCGCTGGAGGCGGCGTCGGTACAGATCGGTTTCGGCGCTCGCGCCCGGGGCAGGCTGTACGGGGGAGGCGGTGATCAACGAGTCGAGGAGCTGAGTCATGGCGTCTTGCTCACTGTTTGAATAGCGGCGGTCGCGGAAAACAACGTCGTGGTTTCACAGTTTTTATGGGAGCTTTTTACTGAATGTGTCAGTTTTTGACAGCAGTAACGGCCCATCGCTCGATCCATTTGCTATGATGCGCGCCATCGAAAAGACAGATCACTGTCAAACCCTCTTCATTAGCCTGAAGACGCAACACCCGACCGAACCCAGACCCGAAAAGGGCATAAAAAAAAGACCCGGCTATAAGCCGGGTCAAAAACCGTGATTAGCCTGATGAGGAGATAATCCGGAAGCCGACCTAAGGCTTCTGGGTTACCAACCAGTCTCGCGACCGGTTGCGCTCAATAATAATCATTCCCATTTGAGAGTCAATGCTTTTTTCGCGCCCCAGTGAAAAGAGTTTTTCCTGTGGGCGGTTTTTGCCTTTGCTTCCCAGTCGATCGGCAGCCTAGTCGATCGGCAATTCTGTCGTGCGCTTCACCACACTCATCGCAATGTTCGAATGCGCTTCCTGCACATGGGGGCTTTGCAGCAGGTGATCGCGCAGAAAACGCTCGTAGCAGGCGATGTCCTGCACCACCACCTTGAGCAGAAAATCCATGTCGCCGGCCATGGTGTAGCACTCCAGCACTTCGCGAAATCCGGTGATCGCCTCCTCGAACTCCGTCAGGTACTTGCGCCCGTGGCCGGACAGCTTGACGTCGACGAACACGGTCATGGTCAGCCCGAGCTTGGCCGGGTTGAGCAGGGCGACCTTGCGCTCGATGACGCCTTCTTCTTCCAGACGATTGATGCGGCGCCAGCACGGCGACTGCGAGAGCTCGACGCGCTCGGCGATCTCGGCGGCGGAGAGATTGGCATCGTGCTGCAACAGACGGAGGATCTTGCGATCGATGGGGCTGAGCTTGACCTGCATGAATTGACCCTTTTTTATTCTTGAACGGGAACGGGCATGCACGATATGAGCAGATTCACGCCGATTTAGGAAGAAAAAGCCTGCGCCACGCAGGCAGTATTTTGTCTGTGACCGTCGGGCTGAACCGTCCTGACGGCGAGGCGCTGGCAAGGCTGCAAACGCCGCTGGCGCCGCATTCAAAACGCACTAATAAAAATAAAGGAGTGCCTGAATGTCCCTGGCTGATATTCGTCTGGACGATAAGTACCGCCTCGCAACCGGCAATCTGTACCTGACCGGAACCCAGGCGCTGACCCGCCTGCCGATGCTGCAGAAGCAGCGCGACGAAGCCCGCGGGCTCAACACCGCCGGGTTTATCTCTGGCTATCGCGGCTCGCCGTTGGGCAATCTCGACAAGAGCCTTTGGGACGCCAAGGAGTATCTCCAGCAGAACGCCATTCATTTCCAGCCCGGCGTCAACGAAGAGCTCGCCGCGACGGCGGTCTGGGGCAGTCAGCAAGTCAATCTGTTCCCCCACGGCAAGTACGATGGCGTCTTCGCCCTCTGGTACGGCAAGGGCCCGGGCGTTGACCGCTGCGGCGACGTGTTCAAGCACGGCAACTCCGCCGGCGTCGCCGAAAATGGGGGCGTACTGATCCTCGCTGGCGACGACCATGGCTGCAAATCTTCGACCATCGCGCACCAGAGCGAGCACGCCTTCATCGCTTCGATGATCCCGGTACTTAATCCGAGCAACGTCCAGGAAATCCTCGATTACGGCATCATCGGCTGGGAGCTTTCGCGCTACAGCGGGTGCTGGGTGGCAATGAAAACCATCGCCGAAAACGTCGATTCCTCGGCCGTGGTCGAAGTCGATCCGCTGCGCATCCAGACGCACATCCCCGAAGACTTCCAGATTCCCGAAGGCGGCCTGCACATTCGCTGGCCCGACCCGCCCCTCGCCCAAGAGGCGCGGCTCAACACCTACAAAATCTACGCCGCCCGTGCGTTTGCCCGGGCCAACAACCTCAACAAAGTGGTCATCGATTCGCCGCAGCCGCGTCTGGGCATCATTACCACCGGCAAGTCGTACCTCGACGTGCGTCAGGCTCTGGAAGAGCTGGGCATCGACGAGGACCTGTGCGCTTCGGTGGGCATTCGCGTGCTCAAGGTCGGCATGAGCTGGCCGCTGGAACCGGTGTCGGTGCACGGCTTTGCTGAGGGGCTGGACGAAATCCTGGTGGTGGAGGAAAAACGCAGCGTGATCGAGGACCAACTTACCGGTCAGCTGTACAACTGGCCGGTGGATCAGCGCCCTCGTGTCGTCGGTGAATTCGATGAAGAAGGCCGCTCGCTGCTGCCCAACCTGGCCGAACTGACGCCGGCGATGATCGCCCGCGTCATCGCCAAACGCCTCGCGCCGATCTACAGCAGCCCGAAAATCGAGGCGCGCCTGCAGTTTCTGGCCGACAAGGAAAAAGCCCTCGCCGCGCCGCTGTTCAATACCCAGCGCACCCCGCATTTCTGTTCAGGCTGCCCGCACAACACCTCGACCCGCGTGCCCGAGGGCAGTCGCGCCCTGGCCGGTATCGGCTGCCATTACATGACCATCTGGATGGACCGGGAAACCGAGACGTTCACCCAGATGGGCGGCGAGGGCGTGACCTGGATCGGCCAGGCGCCGTTTACCGAAACGCCCCACGTGTTCCAGAACCTCGGCGACGGCACTTACTTTCATTCCGGTCATCTGGCGTTGAGAGCGGCGGTCGCGTCCAAGGTCAACATCACCTACAAGATTCTCTACAACGACGCCGTCGCCATGACCGGCGGCCAGCCTATCGACGGCGTGCTGCGCGTCGATCAGCTCAGCCGGCAGGTGTTCAACGAAGGCGTGCAGCGCATCGCGCTGGTCTCGGACGAGCCGGAGAAATACCCGAGCCGCGAGCAGTTCGCGCCAATTACTACCTTCCACCATCGCAGCGACCTTGACGCCGTGCAGCGCGAGCTGCGTGAGTTCAAGGGCGTGTCGGTGATCATCTACGACCAGACCTGCGCCACGGAAAAACGCCGTCGTCGCAAACGCGGGACGATGGTCGATCTGGACAAGCGCGCGATCATCAACCCGGCCGTGTGCGAAGGCTGCGGCGATTGCGGCGTCAAGTCGGGTTGCCTGTCGGTCCTGCCGAAGGAAACTCCGGAAGGGCGCAAGCGCGAAATCGACCAGAGCGCGTGCAACAAAGACTTCAGTTGCGTCGAGGGCTTCTGCCCGAGCTTTGTCACCGTGCATGGCGGCAAGCTGCGCAAGCCGCAATTGCCCAAGCAGGCACAGGCGTTCGCTGAATTGCCGCAGCCGACACTGCCGAGCCTCGCTCAGCCCTACAACATTCTGTTGCCCGGCGTGGGCGGTACGGGCGTGACCACCGTCGGCGCGATGCTCGGATACGCGGCCAATCTGGAAGGCAAGGGCTGCAGCGTGCTGGACCAGGCCGGTCTGGCACAGAAGTTCGGCCCGGTGGTCAGCCACATCCGCATCGCCGCGCGGCAGGAAGATCTGTTCGCCGTGCGCATCGCGGCCGGTGAAGCGCATCTGCTGCTCGGTTGCGACCTGTTGGTGGCGTCGGGTCCCGATGCCATCGCCAAGCTCAACAGCGCGAAGACCCACGCGGTGATCAACAGTCAGCAGACGCCGACCGCTGAGTTCACCCGCAACCCCGACGCCGAGTTCCCGGCCCAAGCGATGATGCAGACCATCCGCGAAGCCGTCGGCGCCGAGAAAACGCACTTTGTGCAGGCGACGGACCTGGCGACCAAGCTGATGGGCGACAGCATTGCCAGCAACCTCTTCATGCTGGGTTATGCCTTCCAGTTGGGGTTGATTCCGTTGACCTCTGCGGCCATCGAGAAAGCCATCGAGCTCAACGGCGTGGCGGTCAATCTGAATCAGCAAGCGTTTCTGTGGGGGCGTCGAGCAGCGTTTGACCTCCCTGCGGTGCAAGCGGCGGCCAATCCGCAAACTCAGCCAACGCCGGACCCTGAGCACCTGACTCTGGAAGAGCGCGTCACGCGCAACGTCCACGGCTTGATCGCCTATCAGAATGGCGCGTTGAGCGAGCGCTACCTGACGCTGGTCAATCGGGTGCGGGATGCCGAAGCGCGGCTGTTCCCGGGCCAGCCGCCTGCGTTGACCGAGGCGGTGGCGTTCAACTACTTCAAGCTCTTGGCCTACAAGGACGAGTACGAAGTGGCGCGGCTCTACAGCAACGGGGATTTCACCCGTCAGTTGGAAGCGCAGTTCGAAGGCGATTACCGCATCGAGTTTCATCTGGCGCCGTCCTGGCTGGCCAAGCGCGACCCGAACAACGGCACCCCGCGCAAACGCAGTTTCGGGCCGTGGATGCTGAAAGCGTTTGACGTGCTGGCGCGTTTCAAATTCCTGCGCGGCACAGTGCTCGATCCGTTCGGCCGTAGCGTCGAGCGTCGGCAGGAACGCGAGTTGATCGATGCATACGTGGGCGACATCGAGCTGATCCTTGGCCACCTGAGCGCAGGCAACCGGCACACCGCGCTGAGTCTTGCGCGACTTCCGGAGCGCATTCGTGGTTACGGTCACATCAAGGAAAGCGCCATGAAGGCAGCGGCACTGCAGGCGGCGCGCATGCGCCAGAGCCTGGTCAGTGGCGAGGTTGAAGTGCTGAAGTTGTATGAAGTAGCAGCGTAAAGACAAGGAGGAGGTCGTTCAGGCCTCCATATCACCGGATGCATCGTTTAGTAGGACCGGCTTTAGCCGGGAAGAGGCCGGTATTGCCACCCTCGATTTCGTGGTGTCGCGACCGACGCCTTCCCGGCTGAAGCCGGTCCCACAGTTCGCGTTCACGCTCGATCTCATTGCATGCCCGCGATGCGTGGGTGAAACCACACCCAATCTCACTGGCTGCACGCGGTGCAATTGTAGGACTGGCTTTAGCCGGGAAGAGGCCGGTATTGCCACCCTCAATTTCGTGGTGTCGCGACCGACGTCTTCCCGGCTAAAGCCGGTCCTACATTCGCGTTCACGCCCGATCTCACTGACTGCACGCAATGCTTTTAGTGGGACCGGCTTCAGCCGGGAAAGGGCCAATGTGAACACCATCAATTTCGCGGCGTGACGACTGACGCTTTCCCGGCTAAAGCCGGTCCCACAATTGGAGTTCACGCCCAATCTCACTGGCTGCACGCGATGCTTTTAGTGGGACCGGCTTCAGCCGGGAAAGGGCCAATGTGAACACCATCAATTTCGCGGCGTGACGACTGACGCTTTCCCGGCTAAAGCCGGTCCCACAATTGGAGTTCACGCCCAATCTCACTGGCTGCACGCGATGCTTTTAGTGGGACCGGCTTCAGCCGGGAATAGGCCAGTTTGTACACCCTCAATGTCGCGGTGTGATGACTGCCGCTTTCCCGGCTAAAGCCAGTCCTACATTAGATTGCAGCCAGCCAGCGGCAGATCATTCGCCGTCCGGCACAGCGGCCAGCTCCACCAATACCGTCCCTTCCTGGACCATTTCGCCTTCGGCGCAATACAGCGCTGCAACGGTGCCTGCTGTGTTCGCGCGGATGCTGTGTTCCATTTTCATCGCTTCCAGCACCACCAGCGGTGTGCCGACTTGCACCTGTTCGCCCACGCTGACCAATACCTGAACGATGCTGCCGTTCATGGGCGCGGTGAGACCGCCTTGATGCGCGTGGCTCGAATCCACTTCCGCAATCGGGTCAACCGGGCGGATCGCGTGCAGGTCGCCCTGCCAGCGCAGGTACAGGGTGTCGGCCCGACGGATCGCAATTGTCTGGTGACGCACGCCGTCCTGCTCGATCAACAAGCGTTCGCCGTTCAGCCGAACGCCGTGCGGCGGATCACCGCGCATCACAATGCTTCGGCTCTGCGTGCCACACGCCAGGTGCAACGTCACTTCGCCAGGGCCGCCGAGGCGCAGGCCGTTGGTGGTGGACCAGGGCGAATGGGCATCGTCCGTTCTGGCCGTCATTGGCGCAGTGCTCAGGTAAGCCTGCGCCGCCAGCTGCCAGAATGCTTCCGTCAATCCCTCGGCCGGCGGGAGCAGCTCGTCCTGATAGCGAGGGATGAATCCGGTGTCCAGCTCCGCTTCGGCGAAGGCAGGATGCGCAATGATGCGGCGCAGAAACGCGAGATTGGTGCGCAGCCCGCCGATGGCGAACTCATCGAGCATCGACAGCAGCCGCAAGCGCGCCTCCTCACGGGTTTCGCCCCAGGCAATCAGTTTGCCCAGCATCGGGTCGTAGAACGGCGAAACCTCGTCACCTTCCGCCACGCCGCTATCGACGCGACGTCCCGGCCCCGGCGACGATTCCCGATACAGCGCCAGCGTCCCCGTGGCGGGCAGAAAATCGTTGGCCGGATCTTCCGCATACAGCCGCACTTCAATCGCGTGCCCGTTCAGCGGGACCTCGGCCTGGGTGAGCGGCAGCGGCTCGCCCTGGGCCACGCGAATCTGCCAGGCCACCAGGTCCAGCCCGGTAATCGCCTCGGTCACCGGGTGCTCGACCTGCAAGCGCGTGTTCATTTCCATGAAGAAGAAATCGCCCCGCGCATCCAGCAGAAACTCCACCGTGCCGGCGCCAACGTAGCCGATGGCCTGGGCCGCACGCACTGCCGCCTCGCCCATGGCCTGACGCATTTGTGGGGTCAGGCCCGGCGCCGGCGCTTCTTCGACGACCTTCTGGTGGCGGCGCTGAATCGAACAGTCGCGCTCGTTGAGGTACAGGCAGTGGCCGTGCTGGTCGGCAAACACCTGAATCTCCACGTGGCGCGGCTTGAGCACGTACTTTTCGACGAGCATGCGGGAATCGCCAAACGACGACTGCGCCTCACGTTGCGCCGACGCCAGCGCTTCGGCCAGGTCCTCGTCGCGCTCGACCACTTTCATGCCCTTGCCGCCACCGCCGGCCGTGGCCTTGAGCAGCACCGGGTAACCGATGCGGGCGGACGCTTCGCGAAAAGTCGCGGCGTCCTGGGCGTCGCCGTGATAGCCGGGCACCAACGGCACGCCAGCGGTTTCCATCAGCGACTTGGCCGCCGATTTGCTGCCCATGGCGTCAATGGCCGAGGCGGGCGGGCCGAGGAAAATCAGGCCGGCCTGTTCCACGGCGCGGGCAAAGCCTGCGTTTTCCGAGAGAAAGCCATAGCCGGGGTGGATGGCATGGGCGCCACTGGCCTTGGCGGCCGCAATCAGCTTGTCGATTTGCAGGTAACTCTCGCTGGCCTTGCTGCCACCCAGATTCACCGCAATGTCAGCCTCACGGACGTGCCGCGCGTGGCTGTCAGCGGCGCTGTGCACGGCGACGGTGGTCAGGCCCATGGCTTTGGCCGTGCGCATGACCCGGCAGGCGATTTCGCCACGGTTGGCGATCAGCACCGAATTCAGCGGTGGTGTGTGCGGGACGCTCATCAGTGCGACTCTCCTTGTGGAATGCGGGGATCGCCGCGCCAGGCCGGTTCGCGCTTCTGCAGAAACGCGCGCAGACCTTCCTGACCTTCGGCGCTGACGCGAATGCGTGCAATGGCGTTCTCGCAATAGCGGCGCAGGGCAGGGGTCAGCTCACCGTCGGCGACTTCACGCAGCAGGTCTTTGCTGACGCGCATGGCCTGGGGGCTGTTGAGCAGCAGGTTGGCGATCCAGTGTTCCAGTTGCTGTTCCAGCTCGGCGGCGGGGTAACACTCGGCCAGCAGGCCGATTTCCCGCGCCCGGGTGCCGTCGAAACGTTCGGCGGTCAGCGCATAGCGCCGCGCGTGACGTTCGCCAATCGCTTGCACCACGAACGGGCTGATCACCGCAGGCGCCAGGCCAATCTTCACTTCCGAGAGGCAGAACTGCGCATCGTCGGCGCCGATGGCCATGTCGCAGCAACTGATCAGGCCCAGCGCGCCGCCATAGGCCGCGCCTTGCACGACGGCGAGGGTCGGCGCTTTGAATTTGGCGAGGTTGTACATCAACTCGCCCAACTCGCGAGCGTCGCCCAGGTTGGTGTTGTAGTCGAGGTTGGCCGACTCCTGCATCCACGCGAGATCGGCACCGGCGCTGAAGTGCCGGCCGCGTCCGCGCAACAGCAGGAAGCGCAAGCTGTCGTCCTTCTGTAGCTGATCCAGGCCGATGATCAGCTCGCGAATCATTTGCGCATTGAAGGCGTTGTTTTTCTCCGGCCGGTTCAGCCACAGCGTGGCGAACCCGCGTGGGTCGAGGGCGATGTCGAGGGTGGCGAAATCATTCATGGGGCGATTCTCTCGGGTCACATCCGGAACACGCCGAAGCGGGTCGGTTCGATGGCGGCGTTGAGCGAGGCGCTGATGGCCAGGCCGAGAATGTCGCGGGTCTGGGCGGGGTCGATGACGCCGTCATCCCACAGCCGGGCGCTGGAATACCAGGGATGGCCCTGATGCTCGTACTGATCGAGGATCGGCTGGCGCAACGCGGCTTCTTCCTCGGCGCTGAAGGTCTGGCCGCTGCGTTCGGCCTGTTCGCGCTTGACCTGCACCAGCACCCCGGCGGCCTGTTCGCCGCCCATGACGCCGATCCGCGCGTTGGGCCACATCCACAGAAAGCGCGGGTCGTAGGCACGGCCGCACATGCCGTAGTTGCCCGCGCCAAAGCTGCCGCCGATGATCACGGTGAACTTCGGCACGTTCGCACAGGCCACGGCGGTGACCAGCTTGGCGCCGTGTTTGGCGATGCCGCCGGCCTCGTACTTCTGGCCGACCATGAAACCGGTGATGTTTTGCAGGAACAACAGCGGAATGCCGCGCTGGCAGGCCAGTTCGATAAGGTGCGCGCCTTTCTGCGCTGCCTCGGCGAAGAGGATACCGTTGTTGGCGAGGATGGCGATCGGGTAACCGTGCAGGTGGGAGAAGCCGCAGACCAGCGTGGTGCCGAACAGCGCCTTGAATTCATCGAAGATCGATCCGTCGACCAGTCGCGCGATGACTTCACGCACGTCGAATGGCTGCTTGGCGTCTGCGGGAACCACGCCGTACAACTCGTCATCCGCGTACAGCGGCGGCTGGGGCGGGCGGGTCTGTAACTGGCCGAGCTTGCGCCAGTTCAGGTTGGCCACGCAGCGCCGTGCCAGCGCCAAGGCGTGATCATCGCTGTCGGCATAGTGGTCGGCGACCCCGGAGACCTTGCAGTGCACGTCAGCCCCGCCAAGGTCTTCAGCGCTGACCACTTCGCCGGTGGCGGCTTTCACCAACGGCGGCCCGGCAAGGAAGATCGTCGCTTGTTCGCGGACCATGATGGTTTCGTCGGCCATGGCCGGCACATAGGCGCCGCCGGCGGTGCACGAGCCCATGACCACCGCAATCTGGGCGATGCCCTCGGCGCTCATGTTGGCCTGATTGAAGAAGATCCTGCCGAAATGTTCGCGGTCCGGGAACACTTCGTCCTGGCGGGGCAGGTTGGCGCCACCGGAGTCCACCAGGTAAATGCACGGCAGGCGGTTTTGCTGGGCGATGGTCTGGGCGCGCAGGTGTTTCTTCACGGTCAGCGGGTAATACGTGCCGCCTTTCACCGTCGCGTCGTTGGCGATGATCATGCATTCGACGCCTTCAACCCGACCGATCCCGGCGATGAGCCCTGCGGCCGGGACGTCTTCGCCGTACACGTCATGGGCGGCGAGCTGGCTGAGTTCGAGGAAGGGCGAACCGAGGTCGAGCAGGCGATTGATTCGCTCGCGGGGCAGCAATTTGCCCCGGGAAGTGTGGCGCTCCTGCGCCTTGGCACCGCCGCCGCGCTGGACGTGGTCGAGCAGGCTGTGCAGCGCGTCGAGTTGCTTGCGCATGGCGTCGCTGTTGGCGGCGAATTCCGGCGAACGCGGGTTGATCTGGGTATGCAGAGTGGTCATGGGGCCTCCGGCGCGGTCAGCGGGTTTCGTTGAACAGCTCACGCCCGATCAGCATGCGGCGGATCTCGCTGGTGCCGGCGCCGATCTCGTAGAGCTTGGCGTCGCGCAGCAGTCGTCCGGCCGGGAATTCGTTGATGTAGCCGTTGCCGCCGAGAATCTGAATGGTCTCCAGGGCAAATTGCGTCGCCCGTTCGGCGGCATAGAGGATCACCCCGGCAGCGTCCTTGCGCGTGGTCTCGCCGCGCTCGCAGGCCTGGGCCACGGCATACAGATAGGCGCGGCTGGCGTTGAGCTGGGTGTACATGTCGGCAACCTTGCCCTGGATCAGCTGGAACTCGCCGATGCTCTGGCCGAACTGTTTGCGGTCGTGAATGTACGGCAGGACGACGTCCATGCACGCCTGCATGATCCCGACCGGGCCGCCCGAGAGCACGACGCGCTCGTAATCCAGGCCGCTCATCAACACCTTCACGCCACCGTTGAGCGCACCGAGCAGGTTTTCTTCCGGCACCTCCACGTCATCGAAGAACAGCTCGCAGGTGTTGGAGCCACGCATGCCGAGCTTGTCGAACTTGTTGCCCCGCGAGAAACCGCGCCAGTCGCGCTCGACGATGAACGCGCTGATGCCGTGGGCGCCTTTTTCCAGGTCGGTCTTGGCGTAGATCACGTAGGTATTGGCATCAGGGCCGTTGGTGATCCAGGTCTTGCTGCCGTTGAGCACGAAGCGGTCGCCGCGTCGGTCGGCGCGCAGCTTCATTGAGACCACGTCGGAACCGGCGTTGGGTTCGCTCATGGCCAGGGCGCCAACGTGCTCCCCGCTGATCAGCCTGGGCAGGTAGCGGGCTTTCTGTTCGGGCGTGCCGTTGCGGTTGATCTGGTTGACACAGAGATTGGAGTGGGCGCCGTAAGACAATGCCGCGGAGGCCGAACCCCGACTGATTTCTTCCATGGCGATGACATGGGCCAGGTAGCCCAGTCCCGCGCCGCCGTACTCTTCATCGACGGTTATGCCCAGCAGACCCATGTCGCCGAACTTGCGCCACATGTCGGCGGGGAAGAGGTTGTCTTTGTCGATCTGTGCAGCGCGTGGCGCCAGCTCGGCAGCAACGAAGGCGCGCACCTGATCGCGGAGCATGTCGAGGGTTTCGCCGAGGCCGAAATTGAGCGTGGGGTAATTCATGGACTGCATCCCGAGTTGTTATTGGAGGGCTGTCAGGGAGGAAGGAGAATGTGTCACCTTTACGTTAACGTAAGCCTGCGGTCGTGTTGATGTCAACGGGGATGAATGGCTGCCGCGGGAATAACGGAAGGGGGAGAGGTCTACAAATGCCAGATAGCACGAAGGGGAGCCTGGGCTCCCCTTCAAGTTCGATTGCATGCTCGTTTTTATTGTTAGGTGGCCTGTTGTTGTTTTTGGCGACCAGCCTTTTTTTGCTTTTTTGAGCGACCCCCAAACGGGGCCAAGAGCAAACGTATTTTTTTGAGCGCTGATCCGCTTCGATCTTTCGATCCGACTCGTCTGGTAGCTGCCTGAACGCAGTCTTGTTGTTCTCAGTCCGGTCGTGAGGCCAAGGCCTCAAGTAGCGCAATCCACTCCAAAAAAATCAGTTAGCTGCGTCTCTGTCCGTGTTGTTCTTGTTATGTCAGAGCCGATACGTCTTGTTTTTATTGGGTTATCGCATTTGTTATTTTTGTTGTACGTAAGAGATAGCAGAAGCCATGCCAACTTCCAGAAGGTCCCGGTTTACGGGGCTTTGCGGGCTACACCGGCCTGGATTCAGTGCTGAATCTGTGGCCAGGTGTTTCCGTGTTACCCGTTTCCCTGAACGCGATGGCGGGCAGGGTAACACTGTGTGACAACTTGTCGCACATCAGGCCGACAGACGTGCCTTCGCCACCCGCGAGCCGTTTGCCCGACCCAGCGTGTCGCTGATGCGTTGGCCGGCTGCGATCAGCTTGTCCAGATCGATACCGGTCTCGATGCCGAGGCCGTTCAGCAGGTAAACCACGTCCTCGCTGGCCACGTTGCCGGTCGCGCCTTTGGCGTAGGGGCAGCCGCCGAGGCCGGCCACGGAACTGTCGAATACCTGAATGCCTTCCAGCAGGCTGGCGTAGATGTTGGCCAGCGCCTGGCCGTAAGTGTCGTGGAAATGCCCGGCCAGCTTGCCGCGGGGGATCTGCCCGGCCACCACGTCGAACAGCGTGCGGGTAGCGCCCGGCGTGCCGGTGCCGATGGTGTCGCCCAGAGAAACCTCGTAGCAGCCCATGGCGTACAGCTCGTTGGCGACCGCCGCCACTTGCTTCGGCGCGATCTCACCTTCATAGGGGCAACCCAGCACGCAGGACACGTAGCCGCGAACGCTGATGCCGTGCAGGCGCGCGGCCTCCATGATCGGCAGAAACCGGTCCAGGCTTTCGCTGATCGAGCAATTGATGTTGCGCTGGGAGAACGACTCCGATGCGGCGGCGAACACGGCGATTTCCTTAACGCCGGCCGCCAGCGCGTCTTCGAACCCCCGCAGGTTGGGCGCCAGCGCGGCGTAGGTCACGCCGTCCTTGCGCTGGATGCCGGCGAACAGCTCAGCGGAGCCCGCCATCTGCGGCACCCATTTTGGCGAAACGAAACTGCCCGCCTCGATATAGCTGACGCCCGCGTCGGCGAGGTCATGCACCAGTTGCAGTTTGTCGGCGACACTGACCGGCCGGGATTCGTTCTGCAGGCCGTCCCGGGGGCCGACTTCGACCAGACGCACACGCTGAGGGAGAGACATATCGGCATCGTTCCTGAAAGGTGTTGCTTTAGGTTGTTTTTATAAAGACTTGATTCAGCGGGTTATTTCAAGCGCGGCCTTGCAGCGTTCCTCCGCCGTGTCGAGTTCCAGTTGCATCTGCTGAATATCCAGAAGCTGCTGATCCAGCTGGGCGCGACGCTCGGCGATTTTCTCCAGCATAGTGCTCAATTGTTTGTGATTGCCGCCGGCGGGGTCGTACAGACCGATGAGGTCGCGGCACTCGGCGAGCGAGAAGCCGATGCGCTTGCCGCGCAGAATCAGCTTGAGGGTGACCTTGTCTCGGGCCGAATAAACACGCTCCTGCCCACGCCGTTCCGGGCTGAGCATGCCTTGTTCTTCGTAGAAGCGGATGGTGCGGGTGGTGATGTCCAGCTCGCGGGCAAGGTCGGAAATGCTGTAGGTGGTGGCAGTCATTGCAGTGCTCGATACGGAAGGCATGGGCGTAACGTAAGTTGGGCTTTACGTTAACGTCAAGCGGCGTATCAATACCTTCGCCTTCTTCCCGGCTAAAGCCGGTCCTACTTGATCACCGCGTTCTCACTGGATGATCGCATTCTAATTGTAGGACCGGCTTCAGCCGGGAAGGGGTCAGATGGCAGCACCTCAAAACTGATGGTGTTCACACCGGCCTCTTCCCGGCTAAAGCCAGTCCTACAAAGACCGCATGCGCCGCTGAACGCTTATTTCACCGCCGCCTCAAGGGTCTTGCCCAGCTTGCGTTCCTGCGCCGTCACCAACTGGCACAGCTCGATGATCTGCTCGCGCATCCAGCGGTTCGCCGGGTCCTGATCGGTGCTTTCGTGCCAGTAGAGGTGAGTTTCCACGGTCGGCACGTCGTTCACCGGCAGGTACACGAAATGCAGGTCATTGCGTCGGGCGAAACGCTCGGGAACCGTCATCACCATGTCGGTCTGCTGCAGCACTTGAGAGGCCATCAGGTAATGCTGCGAACGCAACGCCACCTTGCGCTGGATACCCATTTTCCCCAGGGCCAGATCCACGTAACCCAAGCCGCTACGCCGACTGGAAATATGAATGTGCGCGACGCCGAGGTAGTCATCAAGACTGATGGCATCCTTGTTAGCCAGTGGGTGACCGCGGCGCATGGCGCACACATAGTGGTCTTCCATCAGCTTGACGTGGCGCACCTGCGGGTCAGTGTTCAGCGGCGCATCCACGGCGAAATCCAGTCGGCCCGCCGCCAGTTCCTTGGTCGTCTCCCGGCGTTTGGACAGAAAGCTTTCAATGGTCACGGCCGGCGCCAGACGCCGTAGCCGCTGGAACAGCGCCGGCAATATCACCGCCTCGGTGAGGTCGGTCATGCTGATGCGGTAATTCTTGTTGGCCTGCAGCGGATTGAAAATCCGGCTCTCCTGAACTGAAACTCTCAGCAATGACAGGGCGTTGCGGACGGGGCCGATGATGTTCTGCGCCATCGGCGTGGGCACCATGCCCTGGGCAGTGCGCACGAACAGCGGGTCGTTGAAGGTTTCGCGCAGACGTGACAGGGCATTGGACACGGCAGGCTGGGTGATGCCGACGATCTGACCGGCGCGGGTCAGGTTGGCTTCGGTGTAAATGGCGTCAAACACAATAAAGAGATTGAGATCGACCTTGCTCAGGTTCATTGCTGTGCGCCTCGTGCAGTTCTTGTTGTTTGGAATGCGCCGAATCATATATCGGTTATGAATGTTTATACACGCCGAGAATAGGTTAGATAAATGGGGGGCGCTGTTCTAGCATCGGATCACGACCTGACACCACCTCACAGAAGGCAGCTGCCCCATGGATTTCGCTTACTCCCCCAAGGTTCAGGCACTGCGCGAGCGCGTGACCGCCTTCATGGACGCTTACGTGTACCCGGCCGAACCGGTGTTCGAGCGTCAAGTGGCCGAAGGCGAACGCTGGCAACCGACGGCGATCATGGAGGCGCTCAAGGCGAAGGCAAAGGCCGAGGGGTTATGGAACCTGTTTTTGCCGGAATCCGAACTCGGGGCAGGGCTGTCGAACCTCGAATACGCGCCCCTGGCGGAGATCATGGGCCGCTCGCTGCTGGGCCCGGAGCCCTTCAACTGTTCCGCGCCGGACACCGGCAACATGGAAGTGCTGGTGCGCTACGCCAATGACGCGCAGAAGGAGCGGTGGCTGGAGCCCTTGCTGCGGGGCGAGATTCGCTCGGCCTTCGCCATGACCGAGCCCGACGTGGCATCCTCGGATGCCACCAACATGGCCGCTACGGCGATGCGCGATGGCGATGAGTGGGTCATTAATGGACGCAAGTGGTGGACGTCCGGGGCCTGCGACCCGCGCTGCAAGATCATGGTTTTCATGGGCCTGAGTAACCCGGACGGCCCTCGTCACCAGCAGCATTCAATGATTCTGGTGCCGACTGACACGGCCGGGGTAAAAATCGTACGACCGCTGCCAGTGTTCGGCTACGACGATGCGCCCCATGGCCACGCCGAAGTGCTGTTTGAAAACGTGCGCGTGCCGTACGAAAACGTCCTGCTGGGTGAAGGACGCGGGTTCGAAATTGCCCAGGGTCGCCTTGGCCCGGGCAGGATCCACCACTGCATGCGTTCGGTCGGCATGGCGGAACGGGCGCTGGAACTGATGTGCAAACGCTCGGTGCAGCGCACGGCGTTTGGTCGCCCGCTGGCCCGACTGGGCGGCAACATCGACAAGATCGCCGACTCGCGGATGGAAATCGACATGGCCCGCCTGTTGACCCTGAAAGCCGCTTACATGATGGACACGGTGGGCAACAAGGTGGCGAAAAGCGAGATCGCGCAGATCAAAGTGGTTGCCCCGAACGTCGCCTTGCGGGTGATCGATCGGGCGATCCAGATCCACGGCGGCGCGGGGGTGTCCGGCGATTTCCCGCTGGCGTACATGTACGCCATGCAGCGCACCCTGCGCCTGGCCGACGGCCCGGACGAAGTGCACCGCGCGGCGATCGGGAAGTTCGAAGTCGGCAAGTACGCAAATCTGTAGGAGCCGGCTTGCTGGCGAACCCGGTCAATCAGGGATGAGCATGTCGACTGACCCAATGCGTTCGCCAGCAAGCCGGCTCAGAGTGTGCGTTCAGTGACCAGGACACAGCGGCTTGAACTGCCTCACTCCACCCAGACTTCAACCCGGCGATTCTTGATCCGGCCTTCATCGCCATCATTGGTCGCCACGGGCATTTCGTCGCCGAAGCCGCGCACGTCACGCAACACCACCTGATGTTTCAGCAGCTCCCGGCGCACCGCCATGGCGCGCAGTTTGGACAGTAACTGCGCCCGGGCCGGATCGCTCTTGGCGTCGCCAAACCCCACCAGCGTGACCTTCTGCTCCAGCTTGTCATGGGCCTTCAGGTACTCGACCACGCGCTTGAGATCGAGCATCGCCTTGGTGTCCAGGGTCGCGCTGCCCTGGGCGAAGCGGAAATTCACCGACAGCCGCTCGGCCTCACGCGCCAGATTCTGATATTCCAGCGGCATCTGTGGCGTCGCGCGCACTTTTACGGCCTGAACCGTCTGCGCGACAAAACCGTTCTGCGCCACGATGGACTGTCCCTCAGGACTCTGGGCGAAGCGCACCAGCGCCTTGGCCCAGCGCTGCTTCGCATCAGGCGGCAGGTAGAAATACAGGCGGCGTGACAGCGGATAATCTTCGGTGGCGATCAGGCTGACCGTGGGCAGCATCGGTTTTGACTCGCCATCGATGATCGCCACGGCCTTGGCCTGCCGGACGTAGGGCAGGCCGATGAAGCCGATGCCCTGGCGGTCCTGGCTGACCTGATCGGACAATTCCTCGCTGGACTCGAAGCGCCTGGCATCCTTCGACAGCGTCTTGGCGGACTTGGCCAGCACCAGCTCGTTGAAGGTGTCGAACGTGCCGGACTGCTGATCCCGCGCATATAAATGAATGGCCCCGGCAGTGCCGCCCAGTTGCTCCCAGTCGCGGATTTCTCCTGAAAAGATGTTCGCCAGTTGCGCCGTGCTCAGTTCCCGCAGCGGGTTGCCGGGGTGAATAATGACCACCACGCCGTCAATGGCGATGACCTGCTCGGCGCCATGACTGCGCAGATCACCCAAGGCGGCCAGCTCCATGGCCTCGGTGTTTCTGATGGGGCGGGAGGAGGCTGCTACATCCGCCAAACCGTCCCTCAGCGCCACGAACCCTGTGCTCGATCCGTGGGCCGCGATGTCGATGCTTACGTTCTGGCCCGAAGGCAACTGAGCGGTTAGGTGCTTCTCGTTGGGGTGCGCACCGGGTTGTTCCTGAATGGACAATGCGCCTTGCTGCGCCAGCAAGCCTTTGACCAGCGCCGGCCCCAGCTGCGCGTCAATCGTGTTCGAGCCCTGAATGCGCAGGGCGGGAGAGCCGTCAGTCGGCGCGGGCAGAGCAGCCGCGTTCGTGTCTATTGAAAAGGCGAGGAGTGAAGTGAGCAAAACCAAAACACGGGTGCGCAGCATGTGCGGCATCTTTATATGAGGTGAGGTGGCCGGAGAGTAAGACAGGCGAATGACGGCCAGATGACAGCCCGCATGCCACGAACTTCGTAGGAGCCGGCTTGCTGGCGAACGCGGTCAGTCTGGCGGGGCGGTGTCGAGTGACGTCAGGGGTTCGCCAGCAAGCCGGCTCCTACAGCATCGTGTCATTGACGGACGTGTGGGCCGGCCAAGACAACTGTCAGCGCCGTCGTTACCGCCGGCCCACACCGCGAATGGCTGTCCTTATTACTCCAGCTCAAGCCAGATCGGCGCGTGGTCGGATGGTTTGTCCATCGATCGCAAGTGGTAATCCACGCCCGCCGCCTTGATGCGCGGCTGCAGGCCGTGGGACGCGAGGATCAAGTCGATGCGCAGCCCGCGCTTGGGCTCGTCTTCAAAGCCGCGACTGCGATAGTCGAACCAGCTGAATTGATCGACCACTTCCGGGTACAGGTGGCGGAAGCTGTCCACCAGGCCCCAGTTCTTGAGCTTGCCGAGCCACTCGCGCTCTTCCGGTAGGAAGCTGCACTTGCCGGTTTTCAACCAGCGCTTGGCGTTGTCAGCGCCGATGCCGATGTCGCTGTCTTCCGGGGAAATGTTGACGTCGCCCATCACCACCAGCGGCTGGTCATTGCTAAAGCGCGTCTCCAGCAGGTTCTGCAGGTCCGCGTAGAAGCGCAGCTTGGCCGGGAACTTGGTCGGGTGATCACGGCTCTCGCCCTGGGGGAAATAGCCGTTCATGACCGTCACCGGATTGCCATTGCGATCGGCGAATGTGCCCCAGATGAAGCGGCGCTGGGCGTCTTCGTCGTCGTTGTCGAAGCCCTTGTGAATCGACAATGGCGGCTGACGCGAGAGCAGGGCGACGCCGTAATGGCCTTTCTGCCCGTGGAAATGCACGTGATAGCCCAGCGCCTCGATATCGGCCTGGGGGAATTGCTCGTCGGAGACCTTGGTTTCCTGCAAACCAATCACGTCGGGCTGATGCTTCTCGATCAACGCCGCCAGCTGATGCGGTCGGGCGCGAAGGCCGTTGATATTAAAAGACACAAGTTTCATGGGCGGCGGTCCTGGCAAAAACAAACGGGGATGCTAGCCGACCTGCCCGACGACGGCCAGCACCCGGTTCGCTTGCCGGAATGGCTAGCGGCGGGGGCGCATTTCCGAAAGGCGGCCCAAGTCGTGGGAACTGCGCTTGCGCGCGGCGACTCGAAGCCTTGAAGACCACCACCCAGAGCGCACCCGAGCGGCCGCCCCGGGGCTCATCAAAAGGACGAACACCATGCCTGTACTGCCCAGCGAAACGGCGCAGATCCGTCAGCTCGACAGCGGCTACTCCCGCGAAACCCGCGCGCTTCTCTACCTCGCTTACCGTCAGGAACCGAGCTTCGCCTACCTGTTCGAATCCGGCCGCTCCGGCTATGAGCACCGGGTCAAGGCGACCATCCGTGCGCTCGTCAAGCAGCATTTTCTTCAGGACATGCCGGCGTTGGGGCTGTTCGTCGCGGACCGTCTGGCCGGCGTTGCCCTGATTGCGCCACCGCAGCGGCGGCTGGGCATCACCGAAAGCTGGGCCTGGCGCATTCGCATGTTGATGAGCACTGGCCTGCGCGGGACCCAGCGCTATCTGGAGTATTACTACGACGTGCTGGCCTGTGCGCCGTCGGAAGCGGTTCACGTGCTGCCGTTGTTTGGCGTCCATCCAGATTTTCAGGGCCAGCACTATGCTGAGCAGTTGCTCTTGGCGTTGCATGACTGGTGTGCGCAGGACAAGAACTCGGAAGGCATCGTCCTTGACACGGGAAATGGCCATTATCTGGATTTCTATAACCGACACGGTTACCAGGAAATCGGCGAAGTGGAAGTAGGACCCGTCCGAGAACGCATATTTTTCCACCCAAACCCCCAGGTTTCATTGGGTTCGGTGGCTTGAGCTGCACCAGCTTGTCAATTCCAGCGGGTTCCAGCAGCCCGCGTCGCTCGTGTAGCATTCGCGCCTATGAAGTTTCCCCATCGATACACCAGCGGCTTTCTCTTGATGTTGTCCAGCTGTGCGGCATTCGCCGATGCGCAGCTGGAAGTCCGGATCAAGCCGTCCAATGCCGCGCTCAAATCCAACATCGAAGGGTATGTGGGCAGCCTCGGCGAGCGCGACGAGCCGGCGCTCGAACGCTTCAGTGTGGGGGCCGTCGAGCAGGCGCAAAAGGCCGCTCAGGCCCTTGGGTATTATCAGGCGCAGATTGACAGCGAAGTCCGTCATGTCGACAACACCCTGCAACTGCTGCTGAAAGTCCAGGCGGGCGAGCCCGTCCACCTGCGCAATGTGTCTATCCGCGTAACCGGGCAGGCGACCCGGCTCAAACGCTTCCGGGTGCCAAAAGGCGATGCCCTCAAACCCGGCGCGGTGCTCAATCACGGCGTCTACGAGGACGCCAAACACCTGATCGAAACCCAGGCGGCACGCTACGGCTTCTTCAATGGCCGGTTCGTGACCCAGCGCCTTTCCGTTGACCCGCGCGCCGGGGTTGCCGACATCGAACTGGTCTACGACAGCGGGCCTCGTTTCTCCCTTGGCAAAGTGACCTTCAGCGGCGACGCGCCGTTCGACGAAGACCTGCTGCGGCGCATGGTGCCGTTCAAACAAGACACGCCCTACGACTCCGAACTGATTGCCGAGCTCAACCAGGCCATGCAGTCGAGCGGCTATTTCGAAGGCGTGCGGGTCAACGCATCGCCCACCGACGCCCAGGCGCAGGTGATTCCCGTGGACGTGCAGTTGCAGACCCGCAAGCCGCGGACCATGGGGCTGGGCGTCGGCTATTCCACCGACGTCGGCCCACGGGTGAAGGCCAACTGGACGCGCCACTGGGTCAATCCCCAGGGCCACAGTTATGGCGCCGAAGCCGAAATCTCCGCCCCTCGACAGAACGTCGGCCTGTTCTATGACATTCCGCTCGACCCGCCCCTGACCGACAAGCTGCGTTTCGCCGGCGGCTATCAATATGAAGAAATCGCCGACACCGACAGCCTCAGCAAGCTGCTGACCGTCGGCCCCGAATGGCACAGCAAACTGCCCAGTGGCTGGGAGCGGGTGATCTCGCTGAAATGGCAGCGTGAAGAATACCGACTGGGCAACGACGAGGGCCTCAGCACCTTGCTCATGCCCGGCGTCAGCTATTCGTACCTGCGCAGCGACAACCGCATCGATCCGCACCACGGCTACCGGCTGCAGTTCGACACCCAGGTCGCCAAGGAAGGTCTCGGCTCTGACGCCAACCTCGTGCACGGCACGGTCATGCTCAAAGGGCTGACTACTGTCGCGCAGAACCACCGCTTCCTCGGGCGGGTGCAGGTCGGTGGCAGTGCCACCAACGGCTACACCTCGATCCCGCCGTCCCTGCGCTTTTTTGCCGGTGGCGACCAGAGTGTGCGCGGCTATGACTATCAATCGCTGTCCCCGGAAAACTCCGACGGCGACAAGATCGGCGGCCGCTACATGATCGCCGGCAGCGCCGAGTACCAATACTCGATCGCCGAGAAATGGCGCGTCGCCGCGTTCGTCGATCAGGGCAACTCGTTCAATTCCCTGAACCTGCCGAGCTTGAAGACGGGCGTCGGCATTGGTGTGCGCTGGGTGTCTCCGGTCGGGCCGCTGCGCCTTGACCTCGCCCACGCGCTGGATGAAGACGGCGGTATCCGTCTGCACTTCTCGATGGGACCTGAACTGTGACGAAGATGGCTTTGTTGAAACGCACAGCGGCGATAACGGCCATTACGCTTCTGTCGCTGATCATCCTTGTGGTGCTGACATTGACGCTTCTCCTCGGCACACAAAGTGGCAGCCGATGGACACTCGGTCTTGTACCGGGCCTTTCGGTCGAGGGCTTTTCCGGTCGTCTGGGCGGCGCATGGCAGGCGGATCAGCTGGTGTGGCAGCAAGGCCTGAGCAAGGTTGAAGTGGATGCGCCGGTGTTTGAATGGTCCCCGGCGTGCCTGGCGCGCATGACGCTGTGCCTCGACACCCTGCAAACGGGCGACATCAGGCTGCAATTCCCGCCCTCCGGCAATGAGGCGAACAGCGGCCCGATCACGCTGCCGAATCTCAAGCTGCCGCTGGCCTTGCAGCTGGGGCGCGTGCAGATCGGCAGCCTTCACCTGGACGGCACGGAGCAGGTTCGCGACGTACAACTGGCAGCGCACTGGACCGCTGAAGGGTTGAAGATCGACTCGCTGCACGCCGGCCGTGATGGCATCGCGCTGGACCTGGCGGGCCTGCTGAAACCTGAGGGCGACTGGCCGCTGACCGCCGAAGGGCAGTTGAAACTGCCGGACGTGAGCGGTCAGCCGTTGTCACTGGCGCTGAACATTAAAGGGGACTTGCTGAGGACGCTGACGCTGAGCGCGCAGAGCAAAGGCTATATCGTCGCTCATCTGGTCGGTGAGCTGCAGCCGTTGGTGGAGAACCTGCCGGCGAACATCGCCATTACCAGCGACGCGTTCAAACCCAGTGCCGATTTGCCAGACACGTTGCAGCTCAATCAGCTGATTCTCAACGCGAAGGGCGACCTTGCCCAGGGCTATGCCATCACCGGCAGCGCCAGCCTTCCCGCTGAAAAAGGCCCGGTGGCGCTGGCATTACAAGGCCGGGTCGACGCCAAGGGCGCGGACATTGCGGCGCTTGACCTGACGGCCAGTGACAACCAGCGCCTCAAGGCGAGCGGCAAACTGGACTGGCAGCAAGGCCTGCGCGCCGACGCGAAAATCGACTGGCTGGATTTTCCCTGGCATCGCCTGTACCCGTTGATCGACGAGCCCCAGGTCAGCGTTCATACGTTCACCGGGGAGGTGTCCTACACCGATGGCAAATACCTCGGCCATTTCGCCGGCGACTTCAAAGGCCCGGCCGGTCCATTCACGTTGCAGAGCCCGTTCAGCGGGGATCTGCAGGAGATCTTCCTGCCCCAGCTTGAACTGGTAGCCGGGCAGGGCAAGGCCAGTGGCCACCTGAACCTGCAATTTGCCGACGGCATTGCCTGGGATACAGCGCTGGACCTCAGCGCCATCGATCCCGCTTATTGGGTCGCGGAATTGCCGGGCTCCCTGGCCGGTCCGCTGCGCAGCAAAGGCTCGCTGCGCAACGAGCAATTGAACCTGAATGCCGACCTGGATCTGAAAGGGCGTCTGCGCGGCCAGCCTGCTGTGCTGCAAGCCAAGGCTGATGGCGCCGACGACACATGGAATCTCAACGCCCTGGATATCCGCCTGGGCGACAACCGGATTCAAGGCACGGGCAGCCTGCAGCAGAAAATGACCGCACAGCTGGACATCAACCTCCCGCGACTGGGTCAGCTATGGCCTGGTTTGCAAGGGCAGATGAAAGGGCGTCTCGACGCTGCTGGCACGGTGCAGGCGCCCCAGGGCCAACTCGCCTTGCAGGGCACTCAACTGGCGTTTCAGGCCAATACGCTGCAAACCCTCACACTGGCGGCCAGGCTCGACCACGCCCAGCGCGCGACGGTTGATCTGAAGACCACCGGCATTCAAGCCGGCGACACCGCACTGGGCGCGCTGACCGTAAACGGGCAGGGCGACATCAAACGTCAGCAAGTGAAACTCGACCTTCAGGGGCCGCTGCTCAAACTGGCCCTCGCACTGGATGGCAATCTGGACAAAGGCAACTGGCGCGGGCGTCTGGCCAGCGGTGATATCCAGAGCGGCGGGCAGGACTGGAAGCTGCAACAGCCGGCCAGACTGGAGCGTCTGGCCGACGGCAAGGTCAACTTCGGTGCCCATTGCTGGGTGTCGGGACCTGCCAGTCTGTGCGGCGAGGATCAGCGTCTGATGCCTGAACCGCGCCTGCGCTATCACCTCAAGCGCTTCCCGCTGGAAAGCCTGGCACAGTGGCTGCCCAAGGATTTCGCCTGGAAGGGCGCGTTGAATGCCGACATTCAGCTGGATGTCCCGGCAGCTGGCCCAAACGGCCAAGTAGTTATCGACGCCAGTGGCGGGACGCTGCGGGTCAAGGACAAGAATCAGTGGCTGGATTTCCCCTACGACACGCTGAAGCTGACCAGCAGCCTGACCCCGAAGAAGGTCGACACCAGCGTGGATTTTCGTGGCGGCAAGCTCGGTGAGTTGCTGGCCCGATTGAGCATCGACCCGATCGCCAGGAACAAACCCGTGACCGGTGACTTCACCCTCAGCGGCCTGGATGTGTCGGTCGCGCGCCCCTTCGTGCCGATGGTGGAAAAGCTCAATGGCAAACTCAACGGCAGCGGGCGGATCTCCGGCAGCCTGCTGGCGCCCCAGGTCAACGGCAACGTGACCCTGAATGACGGCGAAGTGTCCGGCCCCGAATTGCCGGTCAGTCTGCAGAAACTCAACGTGCAGGCATTGATTGCGGGCGAGCGCTTTGATCTGACCGGCAACTGGCGCAGCGGCCCGACCGGTCAGGGCAGCATTGGCGGGCATGTGGCATGGGCCGATGCGCTGGATGTCGACGTTGCCCTGAAGGGCACCCACCTGCCGATCACCGTTGAGCCGTACGCCAAGCTGGAAGCGGCGCCGGACCTCAAGATCACCCTGCAGGGCGACAGGCTCGCGGTGTCGGGCAAGGTCTTGATCCCGAAAGGCGAGATCACTGTGCGTCAGCTGCCGCCTTCGACCGTGAAAGTCTCCGATGACACGGTGATCGTCGGTCAGCATACCAAACAGGGCAAAACCCCGCTGGCCATCGCCATGGACGTGAACGTCGAAGTGGGCCAGGACACCCTGAGTTTTACCGGCTTCGGCCTGACTGCCAATCTCGTCGGTCACGTGCACATCGGCGACAACATGGACACCCGCGGCGAGCTGAACCTCAACGACGGACGCTACCGCGCTTACGGCCAGCGCCTGACCATTCGCAAGGCGCGCCTGTTATTCGCAGGGCCGGTTGACCAGCCGTATCTGGACATCGAAGCCATTCGCCAGACCGACGACGTGATTGCCGGCATTCGCCTGAGCGGCAGCGCCGAGCAACCGACCACCACCGTGTTCTCCGAACCGGCCATGAGTCAGGAACAGGCGCTGTCGTATCTGGTGCTGGGCCGTCCGCTGAGCACTAACGGCGAAGACAGCAACATGGTCGCCCAGGCGGCGCTGGCATTGGGCCTGGCCGGCGGTTCTTCGACGGCGGGCAAGCTGGCGTCCGGGCTGGGGATTCAGGATTTCGATCTGGACACCTCGGGCAGCGGCGACAAGACCGCCGTGGTCGCCAGCGGCAAGATCACCGACAAGCTCAGCCTGCGTTATGGCGTGGGGGTGTTTGAACCGGCCAATACGCTGACCTTGCGCTATCTGCTGAGCAAGAAGGTGTACCTGGAGGTCGCGGGCGGTGTGGCGAGTTCGCTGGACATCTTCTACAAGCGGGATTTTTGAGCAGATGAGGTCAACCGGCTTCCAGGGAAGACGGCTTGCTCGCGGGACCGCCTTTACGCGAGCGAGCCGGTTCCAGGAAGTGGCTCAACAGCCGCCATTTGAGCAGCTGTCGAGCAAACCGCTTCAGCCGTTGACCAGCTTCATCGCTGCATCGGGGTAACGGCCGCCCGCGACGGCATTCACAGGAAACAGGTCTTTCAACGCCTGCAAATCCGCTGCGCTGAGGGCTACATCCAGTGCTGCGACGTTCTGCTCCAGATATTTGCGCTGCTTGGTGCCAGGAATTGGAATCACGTCACTGCCTTGGGCAAGCACCCAGGCCAACGCCAGTTGGCCGGCAGTGATGCCTTTTTCCGCCGCCAATTGCTCGACCTTCTGCACCAGCAGCAGGTTCTTGGCGAAGTTCTCGCCCTGAAACCGCGGGCTGCTGCGGCGGTAGTCATCGGCGGCAAAGTCGTCCGGGCTTTTCAGGGCGCCCGTCAGAAAGCCTCGTCCCAGCGGGCTGTAAGGAACAAACGCGATACCCAGACGGCGGCAGGTGTCGAGCACGCCGTTCTCTTCCGGGTCTCGGCTCCACAGGGAGTATTCGGTCTGCAAGGCGGCAATGGGGTGAACCTTGTGAGCGCGTTCAAGGGTGCTGGCCGACGCTTCGCTCAAGCCGAGGAAGCGCACCTTGCCGGCCTTGACCAGCTCGGCCATGGCGCCAACCGACTCTTCGATCGCCACGCCTGGATCGATGCGGTGCTGGTAATACAGATCCAGCGTGTCGATCTTCAGACGCTGCAACGTGCCATCGATCGCGGCGCGGATGTACTCGGGACTGCCATTGACCCCACGCGCACCGGCGTCGCCCGGCGTACGTACGATGCCGAACTTGCTGGCGATGAACGCTTGGTCACGCTTGCCGGCCAGCGCCTTGCCCAACAGCTCCTCGTTGGTGTGCGGGCCGTACATGTCGGCGGTGTCGAGCAGGGTGATGCCCAGCTCCAGCGCCCGGTGAAGGGTGGCGATGGCTTCATCGGGATTGCCGCCGGTTGTGTAGAAATCAGTCATGCCCATGCAGCCCAGGCCAAGTGCCGAGACCTGCGGTCCGTTTTTGCCAAGTTGACGCGTTTGCATGATGGATGCCTTGTCGATCAAGAGGACCACCATTCTTACGCCTCGACAGCGTCGGGATAAACCGGCTAAAAGTGCTTTCACTATTGGTGATTTCTAAACAATCCCTCAGCGGACGCGTGAAGAACCATGGATAAATTCAATGCGATGCGGGCGTTCACCCGCATCGTCGAACTGGGCGGTTTCGCCAGGGCCGCCGACAGCCTGCACATGCCGCGCGCGTCGGTGACCATCTTGATCAAACAGCTGGAGGCGCAGCTGGGTGTGCAATTGTTGATGCGCACCACCCGGCAGGTGACGCCCACGCCGGACGGTCAGGCCTATTGCCACCGCTGCGTCACTGTGCTGAATGAACTGGAGGCGGCCGAATCGGTGTTCTCTTCGGTCGCCAGGGACCCGGAAGGGGTGCTGCGCGTCGACATGCCGTCGGGCATCGGCCGGCTGATCATCATGCCGCTGTTGCCGGAGTTCACCGAACGCTACCCCCGACTGGAAATGGAAGTCGGCATGAACGATCGGCCGGTTGACTTGATCCGGGAGGGCTACGACTGCGTGATCCGTGGCGGGCAGCCCCTCGATCATTCGCTGGTGGCCCGACCCCTCGCGCACATGCGGCAAGTGGTGTGCGCCAGTCCAGGCTACCTGCAACGCAGGGGCACGCCGCAGTGTCTGGCCGATCTCCAGCACCACCAGATCATTGAATACTTTTCTTCGACCACGAATAAGCGCTACGGGATCGAGTTCGTCATCGATGGCCGGACCCAGGCGTCGGACCTGCCGAAGGCCCTGGCGACCAACAGCGCCGATGGTTACCTCGCCGCGTGCAGTGCAGGTTACGGTCTGGTGCAGACGCCGTACTACCACGTCGCCGACTTGTTGCGTCGTGGCGAGCTGATCGAAGTGTTGGGCGACCTCGAACAACCGCTCTTGCCCCTCACTGCGCTGTACCCGGCACACCGGCAGACGTCACGGCGTGTGAGGGTGTTCGTCGACTGGGTGGTGGATGTGTGCTCGCGTCCGGGACTGATGGACAAACCGGTAATGCACCGCGTTTCCCAGGAATAAAATCATTTCCGGCGGTAGGTTGCTGCGCTTTTTCATGGTTAACTTCCGCCTTTGCATGCTACTCAAACAAGGACTCAGCTCATGCCACAAGTGACTCGTAGAGGCTCCCCGGTACAGATCAGCGGCGAACTCCCAACCGTCGGCAGCAAGGCGCCCGCCTTCACGCTGGTGGCGGGCGATCTGTCCGACGCTACCCTTGAAACCTTCGCCGGCAAGCGCAAGGTGCTGAACATCTTCCCGAGCGTCGACACACCGACCTGCGCCACCTCCGTGCGCAAATTCAACGCCCAGGCCAACGAGCTGAACAACGCCGTTGTGCTGTGCATCTCCGCCGACCTGCCGTTCGCCCAGGCACGCTTCTGTGGCGCCGAAGGCCTGGAGAACGTGAAGAACCTGTCAACCATGCGCGGCGCGCAGTTCATGCAGGATTACGGCGTCGCCATCGCCGACGGTCCCATGAAGGGCCTGACCACCCGTGCGGTGGTCGTGCTGGACGAAAACGACACGGTCCTGCACAGCGAACTGGTACCGGAGATCGGTCAAGAGCCGAACTACGAAGCGGCTTTGGCCGTATTGAAGTAAGCTCGAAAAGGGCCTATTGCCATCATCGCACGGCAATACCCTGCAACACTAAGGCGGCCTGACTCTTTCAGGCCGTTTTTTATTGATACGTCAGCACCTTATCCAAAGTAAGCACGAGGTAAATTGCCGGTAAAGGCCCTTTGCCTAGCCGTTATCTATGCTTATTGTTCAGCCTCCCGAAGACGCTCACGCGCACACTGGTTGATTTATTCATGCAATCGTCTGGCCCCCGTAATTCCCGTCGCTGGCTGATAAGCCTGCTGGTTCTGTTGATCGTCGCCGGCCTGTGCTGGCGCTTCTGGCCGGGTTCTGCGTCGCAACCGAATGCCACGGCGCAGAAAGGCGATCAGGCCCAGACTAGCGCCAGCCGCAGCCGCAGCGGCGGCAAGGCGGTGGCGAAACGTCCCGGGTTCGGTGGCTCGACCGTTCCGGTGCCGGTGCGGGTGGCAGCCGCGACCACCGGCGACTTTCCCATCTACTACAAAGCCCTCGGCACCGTGACGGCGCTGAACACGATCAACGTGCGCAGCCGTGTGGCGGGCGAATTGATGAAGATCAATTTCCAGGAAGGCCAACAGGTCAAGGCCGGTGATCTGCTGGCGGTGATCGACCCGCGCAGCTACCAGATTGCCCTGCAGCAGGCCGAAGGCACGCTGATGCAGAATCAGGCGTTGCTCAAGAATGCTCAACTCGATGTACAGCGTTATCGGGGCCTGTACAAAGAAGACAGCATCGCCAAGCAAACCCTGGACACCGCGGAATCCCTGGTCGGCCAGTACCAGGGCACGATCAAGACCAATCAGGCGGCCGTGGGCGATGCGAAGCTTAACCTGGAGTTCTCGCAGATCCGTGCGCCGATCTCGGGCCGCATCGGTCTGCGCCAGCTGGACGTCGGCAACCTGGTGGCCGCCAATGACACCAACCCGTTGGTCGTCATCACCCAGACCAAGCCGATCACCGTCAACTTCACGCTGCCGGAAAAGGACCTCGCCGAGGTGCTCAGCCGCTATCGCAGTGGCGGCAAGCTGCCGGTGGAGGCGTGGGATCGCGCAGACCTGAAGCTGCAGGCCACCGGAGTGCTTGCCAGCATCGACAACCAGATCGACATCACCACCGGCACGCTGAAATTCAAGGCGCGTTTCGATAACGACAACGAAGCGCTGTTTCCCAATCAGTTCGTCAACGCGCGCCTGCTCGCCAACACCCTGAAAAACGTGGTGCTGGTGCCGTCGGCGGCGGTGCAGTTCGGCGTCAACGGCACCTTCGTGTACGTGATGGACGGCGACAAGACCGTGCGCATCCGCCCGCTTAAAACCGGGCCGAGCGACGAGAACTCCACGGTGATTACCGAAGGTCTCGTGGACGGTGACCGTGTGGTGCTCGAAGGCACCGACCGCCTGAAGGACGGCAGCGCCGTGGACGTGGTCAATGACAGCAAGGACGTTCCGGCCACACCGGGGCAGCAGTTGCAGGGCAAGCCAGCCAAGGAGCCCGGTGAGTCGGCAGATGCCGAAACGGCGAAGAAAGGCAACGTATGAACCTGTCGCGCCTGTTCATCCTCAGGCCGGTCGCCACCACGCTGAGCATGCTTGCCATCGTGCTGTCGGGCCTGATCGCGTACACGCTGCTGCCGGTGTCGGCATTGCCGCAAGTGGATTACCCGACCATTCGGGTGATGACGCTGTACCCGGGCGCGAGTCCCCAAGTGATGACCAGTGCCGTGACCGCGCCCCTGGAACGCCAGTTCGGGCAGATGCCGGGCCTGACCCAGATGGCTTCGACCAGCTCGGGAGGTGCCTCGGTCATCACCCTGCGTTTCAGCCTCGAGATCAACATGGACGTCGCCGAGCAGGAAGTGCAGGCGGCGATCAACGGCGCGACCAACCTGCTGCCGAACGACTTGCCGGCACCACCGACGTATAACAAGGTCAACCCGGCCGACACGCCGGTGCTGACCCTGGCGATTACCTCGAAAACCATGCTGCTGCCCAAGCTCAATGATCTGGTCGACACGCGCATGGCGCAGAAGATCGCGCAGATCAGCGGAGTGGGCATGGTCACCATCGCCGGCGGCCAGCGTCAGGCGGTGCGGATCAAGGTCAACGCCGAAGCACTGGCGGCCAACGGCCTGAATCTGGCGGACGTGCGCACGCTGGTCAGCGCCTCCAACGTCAACACCCCCAAGGGTAATTTCGACGGCCCGACGCGGGTGTCGATGCTCGACGCCAATGACCAGCTCAAATCCCCCGAGGAGTACGCCAACCTGATCCTGGCGTACAAAAACGGCGGCCCGCTGCGGCTTAAGGACGTCGCCGAAATCGTCGACGGTGCCGAGAACGATCGCCTCGCCGCCTGGGCCAATGAAAATCAGGCCGTGCTGCTGAACATCCAGCGTCAGCCGGGCGCCAACGTCATCGACGTGGTCGACCGGATCAAGGCGCTGCTGCCCAGCATCACCCAGAACCTGCCCGCCGGGCTCGACGTCACCGTGCTCACCGACCGCACGCAGACCATTCGTGCCTCGGTCAGCGACGTGCAGCACGAGCTGATGATTTCCATCGCGCTGGTGGTGCTCGTCACTTTCCTGTTCCTGCGGCGCTTCAGCGCGACGATCATTCCCTCGGTGGCCGTGCCGCTGTCGCTGATCGGCACCTTCGGCGTGATGTACCTGGCCGGCTTTTCGGTCAACAACCTGACCTTGATGGCGATGACCATTGCCACCGGTTTCGTGGTCGACGATGCCATCGTGATGCTGGAGAACATTTCCCGGCACCTGGAGGAGGGCGAGACGCCGTTGCAGGCGGCCTTGAAAGGCGCGCGGCAGATTGGTTTCACGCTGATCTCGCTGACCATTTCGCTGATTGCCGTGCTCATTCCGCTGCTGTTCATGGCCGATGTGGTCGGGCGGCTGTTCCGCGAGTTCGCCATCACCCTGGCCGTGGCGATCCTGATCTCCCTCGTCGTGTCCCTGACCCTGACGCCGATGATGTGCGCGCGTTTGCTCAAGCGTGAGCCAAAAGAAGAAGAACAGGGTCGTTTTTACCGGGCCAGCGGCGCGTGGATCGACTGGCTGGTGGCCGCCTACGGGCGCAAGTTGCAGTGGGTGCTCAAGCATCAGCCGCTGACCCTGCTGGTCGCCGTCGCCACCCTCGGGATTACGGTGCTGCTGTATCTGGCCGTGCCCAAGGGCTTCTTTCCGGTGCAGGACACTGGCGTGATTCAGGGGATTTCCGAAGCGCCACAGTCAGTGTCGTTCGCCTCCATGGGCCAGCGTCAGCAAGCGCTGGCGAAAATCATCCTCAAGGACCCGGCGGTCGCCAGTCTGTCGTCGTACATTGGCGTCGACGGCGACAACGCGACACTCAACAGCGGCCGCATGCTGATCAACCTCAAGCCCCATGGCGAGCGGGATGTCACAGCCTCCGAAGTGATCCAGCGCTTGCAGCCCGAGGTCGATCAGCTGTCGGACATCCGCCTGTTCATGCAGCCGGTGCAGGACCTGACCATTGAAGACCGGGTCAGTCGCACCCAGTACCAGTTCAGCATGTCCTCGCCGGACGCCGAGCTGCTCAATCTGTGGAGCGGCAAGCTGGTGGAGGCGCTGGTTCAGCGACCGGAACTCACCGATGTCGCCAGCGACCTGCAGGACAAGGGTTTGCAGGTGTTCCTCAATATCGACCGCGATGCTGCCAGCCGTCTGGGCGTGACCGTCGCCAACATCACCGACGCGCTGTATGACGCTTTCGGGCAGCGGCAGATTTCCACCATCTACACCCAGGCCAGTCAGTACCGCGTGGTGCTGCAGGCCGACTCGCGCAGTGAGCTGGGCCCCGAGGCGCTGGAGCAGATTCACGTCAAGACCACCGACGGCGGGCAAGTCAAACTGTCGAGTCTGGCCCGGGTCGAACAGCGTCAGGCGCAGTTGGCGATTGCCCATATCGGCCAGTTTCCGGCGGTGATGATGTCGTTCAACCTGGCGCCCGGCGTCGCGCTGGGCAAGGCCGTGGAAGTCATCGAGCAGGTGCAGAAAGACATCGGCATGCCGATCGGCGTGCAGACGGAATTTCAGGGCGCGGCGGAGGCCTTCCAGGCGTCGCTGTCCAGCACACTGCTGCTGGTGCTGGCGGCGGTGATCACCATGTACATCGTGCTGGGCGTGCTCTATGAGAGCTACATCCACCCGATCACCATTCTCTCGACCCTGCCGTCGGCGGCCATTGGTGCGCTGTTGGCGCTGCTCATCAGTGGCAATGATCTGGGCATGATCGCCATCATCGGCATCATCCTGCTGATCGGCATCGTCAAGAAAAACGCGATCATGATGATCGACTTCGCCCTCGACGCCGAACGCAACCGCGGCATCGACCCGCAGACCGCCATCTACGAAGCGGCACTGCTGCGTTTCCGCCCCATCCTCATGACTACGCTGGCGGCACTGTTCGGCGCGATCCCGCTGATGTTTGCCTCAGGTTCCGGCGCCGAACTGCGCCAGCCCCTGGGTCTCGTGATGGTCGGCGGCTTGCTGGTCAGCCAGGTTCTGACGCTGTTCACCACGCCGGTCATCTATCTGTATTTTGATCGGTTGGGGCGTCGGTTTGCGCGGCAGCCCAAGACCGAGGCGGCGCTATGACCGGCCAGCGGCAAGCCTCAAACTTCAAGCTGCAAGCTAGAAGCAGCACTGCGCAGGCCGGGGCTGGTGCGTTCACTTGCAGCTTGAAGCTTGCCGCCTGGAGCTCCCACCCATGAACCTCTCCGGCCCCTTCATCAAACGCCCCGTGGCGACCATGCTCCTGAGCCTGGCGATCATGCTACTGGGCGGGATGAGTTTCGGTCTGCTGCCGGTGTCGCCGCTGCCGAACATGGATTTTCCGGTGATCGTGGTCAGCGCCTCGTTGCCCGGCGCCAGCCCGGAAATCATGGCATCCAGTGTTGCGACGCCGCTGGAGCGCTCTCTCGGAGTGATCGCCGGGGTCAACACCATGAGCAGTCGCTCCAGTCAGGGCTCGACGCGGATCATTCTGCAGTTCGACATGGACCGCGACATCAACGGTGCTGCGCGGGAAGTGCAGGCGGCTATCAATGCCGCGCGCAACCTGCTGCCCAGCGGGATGCGCAGCATGCCGACCTACAAGAAGGTCAACCCGTCACAGGCGCCGATCATGGTGTTGTCGCTGACCTCCGACGTGCTGGCCAAGGGCGAGCTGTACGACATGGCCTCGACGATCCTGTCCCAGAGCCTGTCCCAGGTGAACGGCGTCGGCGAGGTGCAGATCGGCGGCAGTTCGCTGCCTGCCGTGCGCGTGGAGCTGGAGCCCAAGCTGCTGTCGCAGTACGGCGTGTCACTGGACGAAGTCCGCACCACCATTTCCAATGCCAACGTGCGCCGGCCGAAAGGCTCGGTGGAGAACAGCGAGCACAACTGGCAGGTGCAGGCCAACGACCAGCTGGAGAAGGCCAAGGATTACGAATCGCTAATCATCCATTACGCCAACGGCGCGGCGCTGCGGCTCAAGGATGTGGCCAAGGTCAAGGATTCTGTGGAGGACCGTTACAACAGCGGCTTCTTTAATGACAAGGCCGCCGTGCTGCTGGTGATCAACCGTCAGGCCGGCGCCAACATCATCGAAACCGTGGCGGCGATCAAGGCGCAGTTGCCGGCGTTGCAGGCCGTGCTGCCGGCCAGCGTCAAGCTCGACCTGGCCATGGACCGCTCGCCGGTGATCAAGGCCACGCTGCACGAAGCCGAAATGACGCTGCTGATTGCCGTGGTTCTGGTGATTCTGGTGGTGTTCCTGTTTCTGGGGAATTCCCGCGCCTCGCTGATCCCGACCCTGGCGGTGCCGGTGTCGCTGGTGGGCACCTTCGCGATCATGTACCTGTACGGCTTCTCCCTGAACAACCTGTCGCTGATGGCGCTGATTCTTGCCACCGGCCTGGTGGTTGACGATGCCATTGTGGTGCTGGAAAACATCTCTCGGCACATCGACCAAGGCGTGCCGCCCATGGAAGCGGCTTATCTCGGCGCCAAAGAAGTTGGCTTCACCCTGCTGTCGATGAACGTCTCGCTGGTGGCGGTGTTTGTCTCGATCCTGTTTATGGGCGGGTTGGTGGAGAGCCTGTTCCGCGAGTTTTCCATCACCTTGTCGGTGTCCATCGTCGTTTCCCTGGTGGTGTCGCTGACCCTGACACCGATGCTCTGCGCGCGGTGGCTCAAGCCCCACGTGCCGGGCTCGGAAAACCGCCTGCAGCGCTGGAGCCAGCGGGTCAACGACCGCATGGTCGCAGGCTACGACCGCAGCCTGCGCTGGGTGCTGCGTCATCGGCGCCTGACCCTGCTGACGCTGCTGTTGACCATCGTCGGCAACGTCGCGTTGTATGTTGTGGTGCCAAAGACCTTCCTGCCGCAGCAGGACACGGGCCAGTTGATGGGTTTTATGCGCGGCGATGACGGTCTGTCGTTCTCGGTGATGCAGCCGAAGATGGACACGTTCCGCTCGGCGATTCTCAAGGACCCGGCCGTGGAAAGCGTCGCCGGCTTCATTGGCGGCAACGGCGGCACCGGCAACGCGTTCATCATCGTGCGCCTGAAACCGATCAAGGAACGCAACATCGGCGCCATGGAGGTGGTCGAGCGGCTGCGCAAGGAAATGCCCCTGGTGCCGGGCGGGCGCCTGTTCCTGCAACCCGACCAGGACCTGCAACTGGGCGGCGGCCGCGAGCAGACCACCTCGCAATACCAGTACATCCTGCAAAGCGGCGACCTGGAAACCCTGCGCCTGTGGTACCCGAAGATCGTCGCGGCACTGAAGTCGCTCAAGGAATTGACCGCCATCGACGCCAACGACGGCGGCGGCACCCAACAGGTGACGCTGATCGTCGACCGCGATGCGGCCAAGCGCCTGGGCATCGACATGAACATGGTCACCACCGTGCTGAACAACGCCTACAGTCAGCGGCAGGTGTCGACCATCTATGACCCGCTGAACCAGTATCAGGTGGTCATGGAGGTCAACCCGAAATACGCCCTCGACCCGACCACCCTGGAGCAGGTCCAGGTGATCACTGCCGATGGCGCGCGGGTGCCGCTGTCGACCATCGCCCGTTACGAGCGCAGCCTGGAAGACGACCGGGTCAGCCACGACGGCCAGTTCGCCTCGGAAAACATCTCCTTCGACCTGGCCGATGGCGTCACCCTCGACCAGGCCAACGCCGCCATCGAACGAGCGGTTGCGGCAGTGGGCCTGCCCGAGGACGTGATCGCCAAGATGGCCGGGACCTCCGACGCCTTCGCCGCCACCCAGAAGAGCCAGCCGTGGATGATTCTCGGCGCGCTGGTGGCGGTGTACCTGGTGCTGGGCATTCTCTACGAAAGCTACATTCACCCGCTGACCATCCTCTCGACGCTGCCGTCGGCGGGGGTCGGCGCGCTGTTGAGCATCTACCTCACGGGCGGGCAGTTCAGCCTGATCTCGTTGCTGGGGCTGTTCCTGCTGATCGGCGTGGTGAAAAAGAACGCGATCCTGATGATCGACCTCGCCTTGCAGCTCGAGCGTCAGGGCGGCATGACCCCGGTGGAATCCATTCGCAATGCCTGCCTGCAACGGCTGCGGCCGATTCTGATGACCACGCTGGCGGCGATTCTCGGCGCCGTGCCCTTGCTGCTGAGCAGCGCCGAAGGGGCGGAAATGCGTCGGCCGCTGGGCCTGACCATCATCGGCGGCCTGATCCTCAGTCAGATCCTCACGCTGTACACCACGCCCGTGGTTTACCTTTATCTCGACCGTCTGCGCCACCGTTTCAACCAATGGCGCGGTGTGCAGACGGATGCTGCCCTGGACACTCCGCTATGAACGACTCGATGAAAGCGCCTGGCCCACAGCGGACGTTGCCGTTTCACAGGACCTTTGCCGTGGCCTTGGGTGCGCTGCTGCTCAGTGCCTGTGCCGTCGGCCCGGATTACAAGACCCCGGACATGCCGACCCCGGCGCACTTCAAGCAGGCCGAAGGCTGGACCCAGGCCAACCCGAGTGACGCGATGGCGCGCGGCGCGTGGTGGGAGATCTATGGCGATGCTCAGCTCAACGCGCTGGTGGAAAAGCTCAACACGTCCAATCAGACTGTGGCGCAGTACGAGGCGCAGTACCGCCAGGCCGCCGCGTTGGTGCGCAGTGCCCGGGGCGCGTTCTTCCCGACGCTGGACCTGACCACCAGCAAGAACCGTTCGAGCCAGGGCACCGGCAGCAGCAGTTCGAGCCTGAGCAGTTCCAGCAGCGGCATTCGTGACACCTACAACGCGCAATTGGGCGTCAGCTGGGAAGCCGATGTGTGGGGCAAGTTGCGCCGCGGACTGGAAGCCGACAAGGCCAGCGCCCAGGCGAGCCTTGCCGATCTGGCGTCGATGCGCCTGAGCCTGCAATCGCAGCTGGTACAGAACTACCTGCAACTGCGGGTGATCGACGAGCAGAAGCGCCTGCTCGAGGCGACCGTCGATGCCTATCAGCGCTCGCTGACCATGACCCGGAACCAGTACCGCGCCGGGATTTCCGGTCGCGATGCCACTGCCCAGGCGCAGACGCAACTCAAAAGCACTCAGGCTGACCTGATCGACCTGCAATGGCAGCGCGCCCAGTTCGAAAACGCGATTGCCGTGCTGATGGGCCAGGCGCCGGCGGATTTCAGCCTCGCGGCGACCACCTCGATTCCGGCGGTACCGCAGATCCCGGCGCAGCTGCCCTCGCAATTGCTTGAGCGCCGCCCGGACATCGCCGCCGCCGAGCGATCGGTGATGACCGCCAACGCCAATATCGGCGTGGCCAAGGCCGCCTATTACCCGGACCTGACCCTGAGCATGAGCGGCGGTTACAGCAGCAGCACCGTCAGCAACTGGATTTCGCTGCCCAATCGCTTCTGGTCGGTCGGCCCGCAACTGGCGATGACCCTGTTCGATGGCGGCCAGCGCTCGGCCGAAGTGGACCGCACCGAAGCGGTGTACGACCAGACCGTTGCGCAGTACCGCCAGACCGTCCTCGACGGCTTCAAGGAAGTCGAGGACTACATGGCCCAGTTGCGCGTGTATGAGCAGGAGGCCGGGGTGCGCGACGAAGCGCTGCAATCGGCCCGTGATTCCCTGCGCCTCACCAACAACCAGTACAAAGCCGGTCTGATCGGCTACCTGGACGTGGTCAACGTGCAGACCACGGCATTGAGCAACGAACGCAGCGTGCTGAACGTGCTGGAGAGCCGATTGGTCGCCAGCGCCCAGTTGATTGCCGCGTTGGGCGGCGGTTGGGACGCCGCCACCGGACTGACAGCGGGCGCCGAAGTCACCGACCGTTGATTCTCCTGGCTAGCGATGTGCCATCTTTGCGACGGAGTGACGGGACTTTCGCGGGAATTTCGGTACAATCGCCGCCGAATTGATCAGGGCTGAAAGGCCGTAATCCGTTGAGCTTAGAGCCAGCCCATGTTGATCGGCCATTACACCTATTCGCTGGTTTTGATTTCGTTCCTGGTCGCGATACTCGCGTCCTATACAACCCTTGATCTGGCCGGGCGCATTGCTTCGGCCAGCGGGCGTGCCCGTGGCCTGTGGATGGGCGGTGGCGCGTTGTCCATGGGCGTGGGCATCTGGTCCATGCACTTTATCGGCATGTTGGCGTTCAACCTGCCGATCCAGTTGGCGTACGACATCCCGCTGACGGCGCTCTCGCTGGTCATCGCCATCTTTTCCTCGGGCTTCGCCCTGTGGCTGGTCAGTCACGAGCGCGTGCCGCTGCTGCACCTGCTGTTGGGTGCCGTGGTCATGGGCCTCGGCACCAGCGCCATGCACTACACCGGCATGGCGGCAATGCGCATGCAGCCCGGGATCGATTACGACCCCGCACTGTTTGGCCTCTCGCTGTTGATCGCCGTCAGTGCGTCGGCCGTAGCGCTGGCCATTGCGGTGCGGTTGCGCCGGCAGACGCCTTACGTTCGGCTGGCCCGCGCGGGTGCGGCGGTGATCATGGGGTTCGCCATTCTCGGCATGCATTTCACCGGCATGAGCGCGGCAAACTTCGCTGATGGCAGCTTTTGCGGCGCCACGCTCAACGGCCTGCACACCAACGGTCTGGACAAGCTGGTGCTGGTCACCAGCATGGCGGTGCTAGGCATCACACTGCTGACCTCCGTGCTCGACGCTCGCCTGGAGGCGCGCACCGCTCAGTTGTCGCTGTCGCTGAAGGAGGCCAATCGCGAGCTGACCCAACTGGCCCTGCACGACAACCTCACAGGGCTGCCGAACCGCATTCTGCTGGCGGATCGCATCGATCAGGCCATGCGCAAGGCCGACGCCCAGGGTGGCGCGTTCGCCCTGATGTTTCTGGATCTGGACGGTTTCAAACCGGTCAACGACGCGTTCGGCCACCACGTCGGTGACCAGCTCCTGCGTGCAGTCGCCGTGCGTATGCGAGAGAACTTCCATCGCCATGACACCCTGGCGCGCATCGGCGGTGATGAGTTCGTCCTCCTGGTCGAGCTGGAGGACGCCGAAGAGGCGGTCAGCGTCGCCTCGCGCCAGGTGTCGCTGGTGAGCCAGCCGTTCAGCGTGCAGGAACATGATCTGCAGGTGACGGTGAGCATTGGCATCAGCCTGTACCCCGGCAACGGCCGCACCCAGCAGGAATTGCTGATGAACGCCGACGCCGCGATGTACCACGCCAAGAACGCCGGCAAGAACGGCTACAGCTTCTTCGATGCCTCGATGAACACCAATGCGCGCAATCAGTTGCAACTGCTGCAGGACCTGCGCCTTGCGCTGCGGGAAGGGCAGTTCTGCCTGCATTACCAGCCGAAATTCTCCGCGGGCACCCATCTGCCGGTCGGCGCCGAAGCGCTGGTGCGCTGGAATCACCCGCAGCACGGGCTGCTGATGCCGGACAAGTTCATTGCCCTGGCGGAAAAAACCGGCCTGATCATCCCCATCGGGGAGTGGGTGCTGAACGAGGCCTGCCGGCAGATGAAGCGCTGGTACGACAGCGGCTTTACCGACTGGCGCATCGCGGTGAACCTCTCGGCGTTGCAGTTCAGCCATGTCGGGCTGGTCGAGACGGTCGCGCACGCGCTGGCGACCCACGGTTTGCCGGCCAACTGCCTGACCCTGGAAATCACCGAAACCACTGCCATGAGCGACGCCGACGCGAGCATGACCGTGCTGCAGAAGCTCTCGGACATGCACGTCGACCTGTCCATCGATGACTTCGGTACCGGCTACTCCAGCCTCATGTACCTCAAGCGTCTCCCAGCCAACGAATTGAAGATCGACCGCGGTTTTGTCCGCGACCTGGAGCACGACAGCGACGACGCGGCCATTGTCTCGGCCATCGTGGCGCTGGGCCAGGCGCTGAACCTGCGCATTGTCGCCGAAGGTGTCGAGACCGCCAGCCAGCGAAGTTTCCTGACACGACTGGGCTGCGACTCGTTGCAGGGTTACCTGCTGGGTTATCCGCTGCCGGCCGAGCGGTTCATGGCTGACATCGAAGCCGCGCGGCGTCGTGTCAGCGAGATCACGGATTGAACAGGTATGCCCACTCCACCTTCACGCATTGATCGACCGGGAACATTTATGGATAAAAATCTCCTCATCACCGGCGGCTCCCGGGGTATCGGGGCCGCCACGGCGGTTCTGGCCGCAGCGCAGGGTTATCGCGTGTGCATCAACTATCTCTCCGATCACGCTTCGGCGGAGCGGCTGTGCGGGCAGATTCGCGAAACGGGCGGGCATGCCATTGCGGTGCAGGCTGACGTCAGCAACGAAGACGAAATCATTCGGCTTTTTGCCCGGATCGATGCCGAGATGGGACGGATCACCGCGCTGGTCAACAACGCCGGCACGGTGGGCGAGGCCTCGCGGCTGGACACGATGTCCGAGTTTCGGCTGCTGAAAATCATGATGAGTAACGTCGTCGGGCCGATGCTGTGCAGCAAGCACGCACTGCTGCGCATGTTGCCCCGCCACGGTGGGCGCGGCGGCAGCATCGTCAATGTGTCGTCGGTCGCCGCCCGGCTCGGATCACCCGGCGAGTACGTCGACTATGCGGCGTCCAAGGGCGCACTGGACACCTTCACGGTCGGACTGGCCAAGGAAGTGGCGGGTGAGGGCGTGCGGGTCAACGCCGTGCGCCCCGGTTACATCTTCACCGAATTCCACGCCCTGAGCGGCGACCCCCATCGCGTCAGCAAGCTGGAACCGACCATTCCCATGGGCCGTGGCGGACTGGCCGATGAGGTGGCGGAAGCGATTCTTTGGCTGCTGTCCGACAAGGCGTCGTATTCGACGGGTTCGTTCATTGATCTGGGCGGCGGGCGATAGCGATACCGCTGATGCTGCGAGGTGGGGAGGTCTTGCGATTGTCGCGGGACCTTGCTGACTGCACGCGACCTCCCTGCTGAAACGCAATCCCCTGTAGGAGCGCGCTTGCCCGCGAAAGAGCAGGTACATCCGCCACTTTTCTCGGGTCCGTACTGACGCCTTCGCGGGCAAGCGCGCTCCTACGGCCTTCGGCCAGAATCAAAAACCATCACCGCGGCGCCACCACGTTCCTGCCCTGATCCTGTCGCGATCCTTATGTCGATGTCCTAACCAGCCATCATCGACCGAATGATCTTCCCCAGCGTCTCCATCGCCCGTTCAGACGTTTCACCCCAGGGGCTGCCGTAGTTCAGGCGGATGAAGGGCTTGAAGCGTCGCGTCGGTGAGAACATCGGCCCGGGCGCGATGCTGATGCCCTGGGCGAGGGCCGCATGGAACACTTTCAGCGAGTCGATCTGTTCCGGCAGTTCAACCCAGAGAAAGTACCCGCCGGTAGGCTGGCTGACGCGGGTCTGCGCGGGGAAATACCGAGCGATGGCGCCGAGCATGGCGCGCTGCTGATCTTCCAGGCTGTGGCGCAGCTTGCGCAGGTGTCGGTCATAACCGCCGTGTTGCAGGTAATCGGCGATGGCGGCCTGGGCGGGCATCGAGGCGCACAGCGAGGTCATGATTTTCAGCCGCTCAACCTTCTGCGCATAGCGCCCGGCAGCGACCCAGCCCACCCGATAACCCGGCGCGAGGCTTTTGGCGAACGAGCCGCAGTGCAGGACCAGGCCCTCGGTGTCGAACGCCTTCGCCGGTTTCGGCGCGTGCTGGCCGTAATACAGCTCGGCGTACACGTCATCCTCGATCAGCGGCACCTCATGCTTGCGCAGCAACTCCACCAGTTCCCGTTTGCGCGCCTCAGGCACCGTTGCGCCGGTGGGGTTCTGGAAACTGGTCATGCTCCAGCAGGCCTTGATCGGGTATCGCTCAAGCGCCTGTTCAAGCACCGCCAGGTCAATGCCCTGTTGCGGGTGCACCGGGATTTCCACCGCCTTGAGCTTGAGCCGTTCAAGCACCTGCAGGCAGGCGTAAAACGCCGGCGCCTCAATGGCCACCAGATCGCCGGGCTCGGTCACCGCTTGCAGGCACAGATTCAAGGCTTCAAGGGCACCGTTGGTGATCAGCAGTTCGTCCATGGGCAACATCTGCCCGGCGACCATGTAGCGCAGCGCAATTTGCCGGCGCAGGGCCGGATTGCCAGGCGACAGGTCGCTGACCACCATACGCGGGTCCATGTCGCGGGTGGCACTGGCGAGGGAGCGGGCCAGGCGCTGCAAGGGGAACAGCCCGGCGCTGGGGAACGCGGAGCCGAATGACACGATGTTCGGGTCCTTGATCGATTCCAGCACCGAGAACACCAGGTCGCTGACGTCGACTTCGGTGGATTCGCTCAGTTGGGGGGCGGGACCCGCATCCCGGGCTGTTCCGTCGTCACTCAGGCCTTGCAGGCGGATGCTGTCGTTGACGAAGTAGCCGGAACGCGGGCGCGCGCGGATCAGGCCTCGACGTTCCAGCAAGTAGTACGCCTGGAATACGGTGGAGGGGCTGATGCCGTGGGTCTGGCTGGCATAGCGCACGGACGGCACACGCTGGCCCGCAGCCAGCACCCCGGTGCGAATCAGTTCGGCAATGTCATCGGCAAACTTTTCATAACGCTTCATGGTGGACTCGCGGTGAATGGCTTGCGGGGTACAGCAGCCATGGGGTGCCGGCCGGCGGTAAGAAAGGCAGAAGGGTCCGGCTGCAGGGTCGGAATATGCCCGCAGCCTGGGGATTAGTACAGATGCAGATTGGCAGCGAACAACCGGATCAGCCGCTGATTGTCGATGCGGGTCTCTCGCACTCTCGGCCCCCGGTGCGGTCCATACCGCACTGACGCACATTGAGGGGAATGCACTGATGAATGCCTGGTGGGAAGAAGTCGTGGACACACTGCAGGCCGAGTTCTCCGATATCACGGATGCCGGGCAGATCACCCGCGTGACCATACGCCTGGTCATCGCGGCGCTGCTGGGCGGCATTCTGGGGTTCGAGCGGGAACACAAGGGCAAAGCGGCCGGGGTTCGAACGCACATGCTGGTGTGCATGGGCGCTGCGCTGTTTGTGCTGGTACCGCGCATGGCCGGTGCCGACGACGCTGCATTGAGTCGGGTGGTGCAGGGCATTGTGGCGGGGATCGGCTTTCTCGGCGCCGGGACCATCCTCAAGGGTGACGCGCTCAATGCCACTCAGGTGAAAGGCCTGACCACGGCCGCGGGTTTGTGGATGACGGCGGCCATTGGTATCGCTGCGGGGATGGGCAGGGAGATGACGGCGGTGCTGAGTACCTTGCTGGCGCTGGGCATTTTCAGTCTGATGCCGCGGATTGTGAGGCGCTTTGAATCGGCGGAAGAACGTGCCAAGGACCCGGCCCGCAGCACGGGTGGCGATGCGCAGGAGCCGTAAACCGGCGGTTATTCAGGGGTATTGAGGGTGCCGCTGCTGACGCCTTCCCGGCTGAAGCCGGTCCCACAAAACCGCGTTGCGTCATTGGGATTGGTCCCGCTCTCGCTGGACGCATACGGTTAAATTGTAGGACCGGATTTAGCCGGGAAGAGGCCTATAAGCTCACCCTCAACCTCGCGGCATGCCGTCCAAAAGCTTCCCGGCTGAAGCCGGTCCTACAATACGCGTCGGGTCAGTGGGACCGGCTTCAGCCGGGAAGAGTGGATCAATCACTCTGGAAACTTATCATCCAGTATCGCTGGCGGCTCACTGCTCGGCGGATCCCCCACTGGCGGCTCGATCACAGGCGGCATGAGCGGGGAAGGTGGCTCCTCGGGCCTGGGCACCGGCAATTCGGGATCGTCTATGTTCGGATCGGGCGTTTCTGCGGGAACGGGAATGCTCATGGTTTTCGCTTCCTTGGGTTCGTCGAGAGGGGCGTGTCAGGTGACGTTGCATCACACTCGCCATCACGCGACTGTTTCGACCGCAGCGCCGTGACAATGATTCACTCAATCCGCCTGGACACCGCGTTACGCCGCAGGCCATGGCCTGCCATTATCCGCGCGGTGACTTGATCAAACGTCATGCAAGCTGTTTGAACTTTTGCCTGAGGCTGGCGTTCGGAACCTATGCTGCCACGTCCGGATGCGTTGATCCCGTGGCTCTCTCTTATGTTATGGACAAAGACGCTGAAGCAATGGGCGCCCCACGGTGGGCGTCCCTGGGCGTGAGGAGTGATGCTCGATGAATGATACTGCTGATCAGCCGTACGGCCCGGATTCCCTGGCCAACGATGTTCTCCACTCTATCCACCCTATCCCCCTGACCCAAGCCTTGCAGCTGCCGCGGATCGTGATCGAGGACACCCTGCCGGTGATCGATAACGGTCAGCTGGCCGCCAAGGCCATTGTGGGTCAGCCGGTTACGGTCACCAGCAAAATCTACGCAGACGGCCACGACAAGATGGCGGTGCGCATTGTCTACCGTGCCGTTGATGAAGACCAATGGCAGTCCGTGCCCATGCGCGAGTTGGGCAACGACAGCTGGATCGGCGAGTTCACCCCGCCGACCTTCACCCGCTACATCTACCGTCTTGAAGCCTGGATCGATCAGTTCGGCAGCTACCGCTACGAGCTGGAAAAGAAATACGCCGCCGGTGTGACCATCGATCTGGAGCTGGAAGAAGGGCGCCTGCACCTGGTGCACGCCGCCGAGCGCAGCAAACTGGAAGTGCGCGGCCAGCTCGACAGCCTGATCAAGCGCTTCGGCGAGGCCGGGGACAACGAGGACAAAGTCGCATTGCTGCTGAACAGCGAAACCGCCGCCATCATGGCCAAGGCCGACAATCACGCGTTCCTTAGCCGCAGCCTTGAGTTCCCGCTGGACGTCGAGCGTGAGCTCGCTCAGTTCGCCAGCTGGTACGAGCTGTTTCCACGCTCGATCACCGACGACAAAAAGCGCCACGGCACGTTTAAGGACGTTCACACGCGCCTGCCGATGATCCGCGACATGGGCTTCGACGTGCTGTACTTCCCGCCGATCCACCCGATTGGTCGCGCCCATCGCAAAGGCCCGAACAATTCCCTCACCGCTGGGCCGGATGACGTGGGCAGCCCCTACGCCATCGGCAGCGCCGAAGGGGGCCATGACGCCATTCACCCTCAGCTCGGCACCCGCGAAGACTTCCGTGAACTGGTTACCGCTGCGGCTGAGCATGGTCTGGAAATCGCGCTGGACTTCGCCATCCAGTGCTCCCAGGACCACCTGTGGCTCAAGGAACACCCGGGCTGGTTCTCGTGGCGTCCGGACGGCACCATCCGTTACGCGGAAAATCCACCGAAGAAATACCAGGACATCGTCAACGTCGATTTTTATGCGCCGGATGCCATTCCGAGCCTGTGGACCGAGCTGCGTGACGTGATCCTCGGCTGGGTGAAGGAGGGCGTGAAGATCTTCCGCGTCGACAACCCGCACACCAAGCCGCTGCCGTTCTGGCAGTGGATGATCGCGGATGTGCGCAGCCAGCATCCGGAAGTCATGTTCCTGGCCGAGGCATTCACTAAGCCGGCGATGATGGCGCGTCTGGGCAAGGTCGGTTATTCCCAGAGCTACACCTACTTCACCTGGCGCAACACCAAGGCCGAGCTGAGCGAGTATTTCACCCAGCTCAACGAGTCGCCGTGGCGTGAATGTTACCGGCCGAACTTCTTCGTCAACACGCCGGACATCAACCCGCCGTTCCTGCATGACTCGGGTCGTCCGGGCTTCCTGATCCGCGCCGCGCTGGCGACCATGGGTTCGGGCTTGTGGGGCATGTACTCGGGCTTCGAACTGTGCGAAGCGGCGCCAGTGCCGGGCAAAGAGGAATACCTGGATTCGGAGAAGTACGAGATCCGTCCTCGCGACTTCACGGCGCCCGGTAACATCATTGCCGAGATCGCCCAGCTCAACCGCATCCGTCGTCAGAACCCGGCGCTGCAGACCCACCTGGGCCTGAAAATTTACACCGCGTACAACGACAACATCCTGTACTTCGGCAAGCGTACGGCAGATGGCAGCAACTTCATTCTGGTTGCCGTGAACCTTGATCCGCGCAACGCGCAGGAAGCGACGTTCGAACTGCCGCTGTGGGAAATGGGCCTGTCGGACGACGCCGCCACCCTGGGCGAAGATTTGATGACCGGGCATTCATGGACCTGGTACGGCAAGTACCAGTTCATGCGTCTGGACCCGGCCTATCAGCCTTTCGGCATCTGGCGCATCAAAGCCACAAACCAATAATTCAAAGGATGTGGTCATGGCAAAGAAACCCCGCAACGCTGCCTTTATCGAAGACCCGCTCTGGTACAAGGATGCGGTGATTTACCAGGTCCACGTGAAGTCGTTTTTTGATTCCAACGACGATGGCATCGGTGATTTTCCCGGCCTGATCGCCAAGCTTGATTACATTGCCCAACTGGGCGTCAACACCATCTGGTTGCTGCCGTTCTACCCGTCGCCACGCCGCGACGATGGTTATGACATTTCCGAGTACCGTGGCGTGCACAGCGACTACGGCACCATGGCCGATGCCAAGAAGTTCATTGCCGAGGCGCACAACCGCGGCTTGCGGGTGATCACCGAGCTGGTCATCAACCACACTTCGGACCAGCACGCGTGGTTCCAGCGCGCGCGGCATGCCAAGAAAGGCTCCAAGGCCCGGGATTTCTACGTCTGGTCGGATGACCCGCAGAAATACGACGGCACCCGGATCATCTTTCTCGACACCGAGAAGTCCAACTGGACCTGGGATCCGGTGGCCGAGCAGTACTTCTGGCACCGTTTCTATTCCCACCAGCCGGACCTGAACTTTGACAATCCGCAGGTCATGAAAGCGGTGATCGAGGTGATGCGCTATTGGCTGGACATGGGCATCGACGGCCTGCGTCTGGACGCGATTCCTTACCTGATCGAGCGCGACGGCACGAACAACGAAAACCTGCCAGAGACCCATCAGGTTCTTAAGCAGATTCGCGCCGAGATCGACGCCAACTACCCCGACCGCATGCTGCTGGCTGAAGCTAACCAGTGGCCGGAAGACACCCAGTTGTACTTCGGCGATCGCAAGGGCAAGGACGGCGACGAATGCCACATGGCGTTCCACTTTCCGCTGATGCCGCGCATGTACATGGCAGTGGCCCAGGAAGACCGTTTCCCGATCACCGACATCCTGCGCCAGACCCCGGAAATCCCGGAGAACTGCCAGTGGGCGATTTTCCTGCGCAACCACGATGAACTGACGCTGGAAATGGTCACCGACCGCGAGCGCGATTACCTGTGGAATTACTACGCCTCGGACCGTCGCGCGCGGATCAACCTCGGCATTCGTCGTCGCCTGGCGCCGCTGCTGGAGCGTGACCGCCGCCGCGTTGAATTGTTGAACAGCATGCTGCTGTCCATGCCCGGCACGCCGACCCTGTATTACGGCGACGAAATCGGCATGGGCGACAACATCTACCTCGGCGACCGCGACGGTGTGCGCACGCCGATGCAGTGGTCGATCGACCGTAACGGCGGCTTTTCCCGCGCCAACCCGGCGAGCCTGGTGCTGCCGCCGATCATGGACCCGCTGTACGGGTATCAATCGGTCAACGTCGAAGCGCAGGATCACGACCCGCATTCGCTGCTGAACTGGACCCGGCGCATGCTCGCCGTGCGCAGACAGCAGAAAGCCTTTGGCCGCGGCACCCTGAAAATGCTCTCGCCGAGCAACCGCCGCATCCTGGCCTATACCCGCGAGTACACCGGCCCGGACGGCAAGACCGAAATCATCCTCTGCGTCGCCAACGTCTCGGCTGCCTCCCAGGCCGCCGAGCTTGAACTGGCGCCGTACGCCGGGACCGTTCCGGTCGAGATGCTCGGTGGCAGCGCCTTTCCACCTATTGGCCAGCTCAATTACCTGCTGACGTTGCCGCCGTATGGCTTCTACTGGTTCTTGCTGGCCGCGGAGAATCAAATGCCCAGCTGGCACGTTGAACCGGCCCAAAGCATGCCGGACTTCCCGACCCTGGTGCTCAAGCAGCGCCTGGAAGAATTGCTCGAAGAACCCCTGCGCCAGACCATGGAGCAGCAGTCGCTGTCGGTCTATTTGCCGAAACGCCGCTGGTTCGCCGGCAAGGGCACGGCCATCGACAGCATTCACATTGCCTACGCCGTGCGCTTCGGCTCCACGGTGCGGCCGGCGTTGCTGAGCGAAATCGAAGTCACCTCTGGTGGCGAAACGGTGCGCTACCAGTTGCCGTTTGGCCTGTTGCCGGAAGACGACATCAGCAGCGCCTTGCCGCAACAGCTCGCCCTGTCCCGCGTGCGTCGCGGCCGTCAGGTCGGCTTGATTACCGATGCGTTTACCCTCGAGCCGTTCATTCGCAACGTCATCAAAGGCATGCAGGACAACACCGTGCTGGCGACGCCGGACGGCGAGCTGCAATTCCAGAGCACCTCGCAACTGGCGCCGCTGGGCCTGAACGAAGATGCAGAGGTGCGTTACCTCTCGGCGGAACAGTCCAACAGCTCGGTGGTGGTCGGCAAGAAGCTGGTGCTGAAAATGATTCGTCGTGTCGCGGCAGGTACTCACCCCGAGCTGGAAATGGGCGCGTACCTGACCGAAGCCGGCTACCCGCACATTTCGCCGTTGCTTGGCTCGGTGGTGCGCGTCGACGGGCAGGGCGAGAAGAACCTGCTGATGATCGCCCAGGGTTACCTGAGCAATCAGGGCGATGCGTGGGAATGGACCCAGAACAACCTCGAACGCGCCGTGCGGGACCACATGGCCCACGGTCAGTCGGCGCTGGAGCAGCAAGCCAATGCGCTAATCGAACTGAAAGACTTTGCCGGCCTGCTCGGCCAGCGTCTGGGCGAGATGCACGTGATCCTCGGTGCGCCGACGGACAACCCGGACTTCAAGACCGAAGTGACCAGCGTTAAGGACAGCGAGGCCTCGGCCAAGAGCGTCTCGGCGCAGATCGAGCGCGCGTTGCAGCTGCTTGAACAGCATCGCGACTCCCTGGAAGCCCAGGATCAGCAGCTCATCACTGAACTGCTGGGCAAACGCAAGGCGCTGCTGGCCCAGGTCAAAACCCTGGCCAGGCAATCGGTCGGCGGCCTGAGAATGCGCGTGCACGGCGACTTGCACCTTGGCCAGATGCTGGTGGTGAAGGGCGATGCCTACCTGATCGACTTCGAGGGCGAGCCGGCGCGTCCGCTGCAGGAACGTCGCGCCAAATACAGCCCGTTCAAGGATGTCAGCGGCGTGCTGCGCTCATTCGACTACGCTGCGGCGATGGCCATGCGCAACGCGCAAAGTGCTGACACCTCGGTGCAGGCCGAAACGGCGCGCCAGCAAGTGGCCGAGACGTATTTGCTGCAGGCGCGGGAAGCCTTCCTCGACGGCTATCGCAAGGCCACCGTCGAAGTGGGTCACGACTGGAAAGATGCCAAAGGTGAAGCGGCCGCGCTGGCGCTGTTTACCCTGGAAAAAGCCGCTTATGAAGTGGCCTACGAGGCCGAGAATCGGCCGACATGGTTGTCGGTTCCGCTTCAAGGCTTGCGCGGGCTTCTAGACCTGTCTGATGGAGAATCAAAATGAGTGCCTCTGACCCATTCGGTAACGGCAATCACGCAATATTGCCCAGCGCTGTCGATCTGGACGCGTTGATCCGTGCGGAGCACCGCGACCCGTTCTCGATGCTCGGTCCCCACAGCGATGGCGCTGAAGGCCAGGTGATCCGTGCCTATCTGCCCAATGCGCTGGCGGTGCGCGTGCTCTCCCGCGACGGCGAGCGTGACCTCGGCGAGCTGAGCATGACCGATAAGCCGGGGTTCTTTGCCGGGCACTTTGCGGTGCGCGAACCCTATCTGCTGAAAATCTCCTGGGCCACGGGTGAGCAAATCACCGAAGACCCGTATAGCTTCGGCGAGCAGCTGGGCGAGATGGACTTGTACCTGTTCGCCGAGGGCAACCACCGCGACCTGAGCAGCGCGTTGGGCGCACAGGTGAAAAACGTCGACGGCGTCGACGGCGTGCGCTTCTCGGTGTGGGCACCCAACGCCCGCCGCGTCTCGGTCGTCGGCGACTTCAACAGCTGGGACGGCCGTCGTCACCCGATGCGCCTGCGTCACCCGACGGGTGTGTGGGAAATCTTCATCCCGCGCATCGGCCCGGGCGAGGCTTACAAGTACGAGATCCTCGGTCAGCACGGTGTGCTGCCGCTGAAAGCCGACCCGATGGCCTTGGCGACCCAACTGCCGCCTGCTACGGCGTCCAAAGTCGCTGCGCCGCTTGCCTTTGACTGGCAGGACAATGACTGGATGCAGTCCCGGGGCGACAAGCACGACATCCACCAGCCGCTGTCGATCTACGAACTGCACGCCGGCTCGTGGAAGTGGCATCACGGTGGCGATGACGAGCCCGACCGTCCGTACAACTGGCGCGAGTTGGCCGATCATCTGATCCCTTACATCAAGGAAACGGGCTTCACCCACATCGAACTGATGCCGATCATGGAACACCCATTCGGCGGGTCGTGGGGGTATCAGGTACTGTCGCAGTTCGCGCCGAGTGCGCGTTACGGCAAACCCGAGGACTTCGCCGCTTTTGTCGATGCCTGCCACCGCAACGACATCGGCGTGATTCTTGACTGGGTGCCTGCGCACTTCCCGACCGATGCACACGGTCTGGCCCAGTTCGACGGGACTGCACTGTACGAATACGCCAACCCCCATGAAGGTTTCCATCAAGACTGGAACACGCTGATCTACAACCTGGGCCGCACCGAAGTTCATGGCTTCATGATCGCGTCCGGGTTGCATTGGCTGAAGCACTTCCACGTCGATGCGTTGCGCGTGGACGCGGTGGCTTCCATGTTGTATCGCGACTATTCCCGCAACGCCGGCGAATGGGTGCCGAACCGTTACGGCGGCCGCGAAAACCTGGAGGCCATCGACTTCCTGCGTCACCTCAATGACGTGGTGGCGATCGAAGCGCCGGGCGCGCTGGTCATCGCCGAGGAATCGACCTCGTGGCCGGGCGTTTCCCAGCCGACCCAACAGGGCGGTCTGGGCTTCTCCTACAAATGGAACATGGGCTGGATGCACGACACGCTCAAGTACATTGAGCAGGACCCGGTCCATCGCCAGCACCACCATTCTCAGCTGAGTTTTGGTTTGGTCTACGCGTGGTCCGAACGATTCGTGCTGCCGATTTCCCACGATGAAGTGGTGCACGGCAAACATTCTTTGATCGACAAGATGCCCGGCGACCGCTGGCAGAAATTTGCCAACCTGCGCGCGTACTTGTCGTTCATGTGGACGCACCCGGGCAAGAAGCTGCTGTTCATGGGCTGCGAGTTCGGCCAGTGGCGCGAATGGAACCACGACACCGAACTGGACTGGCATTTCCTCCAGTACGCCGACCACAAGGGCGTGCACACGCTGGTCAGCGATCTCAACCGGCTGTATCGCACGGAAAAGGCGCTGCACGAGCAGGACTGCCAGCCACAGGGTTTCCAGTGGGTCATCGGCGACGACGCCGGCAACAGCGTTTATGCGTACCTGCGCTGGAGCAAAGAGGGCGAGCCGTTGCTGGTGGTCGCCAACCTCACGCCAGTGCCCCGTGAAGCCTATCGTGTCGGCGTGCCGTTCAGTGGCAAGTGGGCCGAGCTGTTCAACAGCGACGCCGATATCTACGCCGGTTCCAACTTTGGTAATGGCGGCGGTGTGCGCACTGACGACCTCAAGAGTCATGGCCAGGCGTTCTCGCTGTCCTTGAACCTGCCGCCGTTGGGCGTGGTGATCCTCAAGCCGACGGTGGAGCAATTGCAACAGGAGGGGTGATTCCCCCCGCCAGACTGTTGTGAACCTTGTGGGAGCGAGCTTGCTCGCGAATCGTCTTTATCCGCCGGCTCTGTCAGCGGATAGGGGCATTCGCTGGCAGACTCGCTCCCACATTCATTTCAGGCCTTCCTACAAGCGCTGTGGGACGCTTCCCGGACGAATGTCATCCCTCGCCACTGAACCTGACACCTTTTGAATGGTCTGTTGACCACTGCGCGCGCAGTACGCCCGGGGCACAACCATGGGCGTGCGGCTGAATTCCGCCCGCGCCAGATGCCTTTTCCAGCCGTTACAGCCCGTTGTTCGTCGCTGTCCCGATCAGGCGTTATTCCCTTGCATGCGGCCCGTCCATCGGCCTTCTTTTCAATTTGTCGAAGATTATCCATGCCTATCTCTCCCTCCAATGCCTCCCTTCGCTTTACCCCTGTGCCGGGCGTTCGACGCCGCTTGCTCAACGCCGGCCTGCTGACCACGTTATTGACCGCTGCCGTTGCCAGCCCATTGGCGCTCGCCGAAACACAGAGCAAAGACCGCTGGGTCAGTGACACCCTCAGCACCTACGTACGCAGCGGCCCCACCGACGGCTATCGCATCGTGGGCACGCTGAAATCCGGGCAGAAAGTCGAGCTGATCAACACCCAGGGCGACTACAGCCAAGTGCGCGGCAGCGCCGGCGACAACGTGTGGATTCCCACCGCTGACCTGCAGGAAGTGCCGGGTCAGGCCGAGCGCTTGCCGCAACTGACGCAAAAAGCTGCCGACCTCAGCGCGCAACTGAAGACCATCGACGATGACTGGAAAACCAAGGTTCAGGGCATGCAGGAAACCCTGGAGTCGCGCAAGAAACTGGTCGACGAGCTCGAAGCCCGAACCAAGGATCTGAACGCGCAGTTGGCCAGCGCCCAGTCGGACTTGCGCACCACCCAGGCGAAACTGGGTGACGAGAACAATCAGGTGTTGATGCGTTACATGGTCTACGGCGGGAGCATCGCCGGCGCTGGCCTGCTGCTGGGCCTGATCCTCCCGTCCCTGACCAAGGGCCGCAAGCGTAACGATCGGTGGTTCTGAGTAGCCCCGGCTGAGCCAGTTGGAGGCTGAATCGGCTCCCACTGCTGAATCGGCTATGACTGTAGGAGCGCGCTTGCCCGCGAAGACGGTCTCACATTCGATCTGTTTCCGCCTGACACACCGCGCCTTCTCCAGGCGCCGGCTTGCTGGCGAACGTGGTGAGTCAGTTGCTCATGCGTTAATTGACACACCGTATTCGCCAGCAACGGAGCTCCTGACGGATGAAGGGCGAACACACCGAGCGTGCCATTCCTCAGGCCTGGATTCCTCGGCAATTACTGGCAACTTTCCCCCCATGCGCTAGTTTTGTGCGGGGCACCCTCTGCCCACGCTGTCTTCCGTCACAAGAAAAAGAGAAACCGCCCATGAAGTTCGAACCCTTTGCCCAGTCGCTCGTTGCGACGGCGCTTATCCTTGGCCTGTCCTGTGCTCACGCCGCTTCCGTGGCCCCGGCCGCCGCCGAAAACGGCATGGTCGTCACCGCGCAGCATCTGGCCACCCACGTGGGTGTCGACGTGCTCAAATCCGGCGGCAACGCGGTGGATGCGGCCGTTGCCGTGGGCTACGCGCTGGCGGTGGTCTATCCCGCCGCCGGCAACCTCGGCGGAGGCGGTTTCATGACCATTCAACTGGCGGACGGGCGCAAGACCTTCCTCGACTTCCGCGAGAAAGCCCCGCTGGCGGCCAGCGCCAACATGTACTTGGACAAGGACGGCAACGTCGTGCCGGACCTGAGTTCCAAGGGTCACCTGGCCGTCGGCGTGCCCGGCACGGTGTCCGGGATGGAAATGGCGCTCAGCAAATACGGCACCAAAAAGCGCGCCGACGTCATTGCGCCAGCGATCAAACTCGCTGAAAACGGCTTCGCGCTGGAGCAAGGGGATGTCGACCTGCTCGGCACCGCCACCGACGAATTCAAAGCCGACGCCAAGGACCTGGGCACGATCTTTCTGAACAAGGGCCAACCGCTGCAAGTCGGCGACACCCTCGTGCAGAAAGACCTCGCCAAAACCCTCAAGGAGATCTCCGCCAAAGGCAGCGACGGTTTCTACAAGGGCTGGGTGGCCAAGGCCATCGTCGATTCCAGCCAGGCGGGGAAGGGCATCATCACCCAGGCGGATCTGGACAAATACGCGACCCGCGAACTGGCGCCGATCGAGTGTGATTACCGCGGCTACCACGTGGTGTCGGCGCCGCCACCGAGCTCCGGCGGCGTGGTCATCTGCGAGATCATGAACATCCTCGAAGGCTACCCGATGCAGGAACTGGGTTATCACTCCGCCCAGGGGCTGCATTATCAGATAGAGGCCATGCGTCACGCCTACGTCGACCGCAACAGCTACCTCGGCGACCCGGATTTCGTCAAAAACCCCATCAGCCATCTGCTCGACCGCGACTACGCCGCCAAGCTGCGCGCCGCCATCGAACCGCAAAAAGCCGGGATCTCCCAGAACATCAAACCCGGCGTCGCGCCCCACGAAGGCAACAACACCACGCACTATTCCATCGTCGACAAATGGGGCAACGCGGTGTCCGTCACCTACACGCTTAACGACTGGTTCGGCGCAGGCGTGATGGCGAGCAGCACCGGCGTGATCCTCAACGACGAGATGGACGACTTCACCTCCAAGGTCGGCGTGCCGAACATGTACGGCCTGATTCAGGGCGAAGCCAACGCCATCGCGCCGGGCAAGTCGCCGTTGTCATCGATGAGCCCGACCATCGTTACCAGAGACGGCAAGACCGTGATGGTGGTTGGCACCCCGGGCGGCAGCCGCATCATCACCGCGACCTTGCTGACCATGCTCAACGTCATCGACTACGGCATGAACATTCAGGAGGCGGTCGATGCGCCACGCTTCCACCAACAGTGGATGCCGGAAACCACCAACCTGGAGGCCTTCGCGGTCAGCCCGGACACCCAGAAGATCCTCGAAAGCTGGGGCCATGAGTTTGCCGGTCCCCAGGACGCCAACCACTTGGCCGCCATCCTCGTCGGCGCGCCGTCGCTGGGCGGCAAACCCGTGGGTAACAACCGTTTCTACGGCGCCAACGACCCACGGCGCAGCACCGGGTTGTCGCTGGGCTATTGATCTAATCGGCATCTGATTCGCCGGACGGGGCAGGGTGCCTTTGTTCGGTGACCGGGGGCTGTCCTTCGCCCAAGGCAAGGCCTGCGCGTGATTTTGGTTGCGCGCCGGGTGCGCTGAAGTGTTATGTTATAACCCGTTTTGCAGGCCGCTGAAGGGCCTGTCGGTTATCGCGCTTCGAGAGTCCACCGCGTATGCAAACCCTGTCTATCCCTCTGCAATCTCCCGCTACGGCCATCGCCCATCCCGGCCGCCTGCAATCGATCGATGCCCTGCGTGGGCTGATCATCATCTTCATGCTGCTGGATCACGTGCGCGAGACCTTCTTTCTGCACCATCAGGTCAGCGACCCGATGGACGTCGCTCACACCAGTGTAGACCTGTTCATCAGCCGCACCCTGGCGCATTTCTGCGCGCCGTTGTTCGTGTTTCTCACCGGGCTTTCGGCCTGGCTGTACGGCGAACGGCATGCGGGCAAGGGCGCGGTGGCGGGGTTTCTGTTCAAGCGCGGGCTGGTGTTGATCGCGCTGGAGCTGACGCTGGTGAATTTCGCCTGGACGTTGCAGCTTCCGCCGACGGTGATTTACCTGCAGGTCATCTGGGCGATCGGGCTGAGCATGATTGCGCTGTCGGCCATGGTGGTATTGCCGCGCGGTATGCTGGCGGCGCTGGGGATGGCGATCATTGCCGGGCATAACCTGCTGGATGACGTGCACTTTGCCGTGGGCTCGGCGATGCACATTCCGTGGGCGATTCTCCATGACCGGGGCTGGATCGAGGTCGGCGACAGTTTGCGCTTGCGCACCTCGTACCCGCTGCTGCCGTGGATCGGCGTGATTGCTGTGGGTTACGCCGCCGGGCCGTGGTTTGGCCGCGACACAAACGCAGAAAAGCGCGAGATCAACCTGCTTGCCTGGGGGTTTGGCGCACTGACGTTGTTTCTCGCGCTGCGCGGCATTAACGGTTATGGCGAGAAGCCGTGGATGGAGGGTGACACCACGGCGCAGACGCTGATGAGCGTCTTGAACGTGACCAAATACCCGCCGTCGTTGCTGTTCATCAGCCTGACCCTGGGCGTCGGCCTGCTGGTACTGGCATGGCTTGAGCGACAGCAGGGAAGGGCATGGTTGCGACCGCTGGTGACGTTTGGTGCAGCGCCGATGTTTTTCTATCTGCTGCATCTGTACGTGCTGAAGTTGCTGTACGTTGGCGCGGTCGCGATCTGGGGCACCACCCAGGGCCAGTACTTCGGCTTCACCTCGGTACTGGGCCTGTGGGGCTGCGCCGCGGTACTCACTGTGGTGCTGTTGCCGGCGGTGAGCTGGTTCGCGGCGCTGAAGGCGCGCCGCCGGGACATCGCCTGGCTGAAGTACTTCTGAGCACGGCCATGTAGGACCGGCTTTAGCCGGGAAGGCGTCAGGCGTCGCGCAGGCTGCGTTCCATACGCGCCAGGCCTTCTTCCAGCATCGGCCGCGGGCAGCCGAAGTTCAGGCGCACGAACTGGCCGCAGTCGTCGCCGAATTCCATTCCGTCGCTGAGCGCGATCTTGGCGTGTTCGAGGAAGAACTGCTGCGGATTTTTGAGTCCCAGACCCGAGCAATCCAGCCACGCCAGATACGTGCTCTGTGGCAGGTGCATCGTGATCCCCGGGAAGCGGATTTTGAGGGCCTTGGCCAAGTAATCGCGGTTGTCCTGCAGATACGCGACGACCTGTTCCAGCCAAGGGGCGCCCTCGCGATAGGCCACTTCGGTGGCCTCCAGCCCAAGCGCGTTGACACTGTCCACCAACCCCAGTCGCCCGGCATTGAAACGCTGGCGCAGCTCGGTGTTCTGCACCACGGCGAAGGCTGTTTTCAGCCCGGCGATGTTCCAGGCCTTGCTCGCCGACATCAGCGTCACGCTGCGCGCCGCGATCTCCGGGCTCAGAGAAGCGATCGGCGTGTGCTGGCGACCGTCGAACAGCAGGTCGGCGTGGATTTCATCGGAAATGATCAGCGCATTGCGCCGCACACAGGCCTCACCGATGGCGAGCAGTTCGCCCCGTTCGAAGACCTTGCCCAGCGGGTTGTGGGGGTTGCTCAGCAATAGCGCGCCGTGGTCGGGCAGCGCCCGTTCCAGCGCCGCGACGTCGGTGGGGTATTCGCCCTGGGCGTTGGCGTGGAAGGGCAGATCGATGCGCGGCAGCTTCCAGTTGGCCGGCGCATGCAGGAGCGGCGAGTAGTTGGGCGTCTGCACCAGCACCGCACTGGACGGCGACACCAGCGCGTGGAGCGCCATGTTCACGCCAGGCTCGACCCCGGGGAGAAACACCAGATCCTGCGCTTCGATCTGCCAGTCGTAGCGCTCGGCGAGATGCTTGACCAAGGTCTCACGCAACGCCTGCTGGGGCACGGAATAGCCCAACAGCGGATGCTCCAGACGGTTCTTCAGCGCCTGCACAATGGGCGCGGCCACCGGGAAATCCATGTCCGCCACCCACATCGGCAGCACGTCCTCCGGGTACTGGCTCCACTTTTTGCTGCCGGTGTTCAAGCGCTGAAAAACGTTGTTCAGATCCATGGTCTGGCCTGTCCTGGTCGAAAAAAAGGGGGATTGTGCCAGAGATTGGCGGGTTGAGTTTGATGCCGATTTTGAGCTTGTAGGATTAGTCCGTAAATGCCGCTGGAACCGTCTCCTTCGTGTCTCCCCCTCTGGAGTCACACTTTGAAATGCCTCATCTTCGCCCGCTTCAGCCCTCTCTCATGGACGAATTGATCCGGTTTTCGGCAGACCGGTCAGGGGCGCTTTCTCCTGCCAGGGACGCTCATTCATGCTCACCGTATTGCCGCCTTTCTTCGATCACAGCCGCCACAAGCTTTACGCCCCCTTCGCCCCTTACCTGATTACCACGCAGGAGGGCGAGCGGTTCCCCGGCGTGACAGACAAGGACGGCAGGACCATCCCGGTTCACACGTTATTGCCGGGGAACGTGGTGATCGAGCTTCCCAATGACAAGCCCGATGAGCAGTGACCACCGCTCAGGGGCCCCATCGCCCGGATGATTTGCGATCTGCATCGCAACGGCTAACGACACTGCGCCTGCCGCCACGCAATGGGCCGCGACAATTTATCACCGCATCAAATCTTCAATCAGGAAGGACCCGGCATGAAAGACAGACAGCACCAGACGGACATTTTTTGCACCTACAAGCCTGTGGCTATCGGCCCGCAAAAAAACCATTGGGTTGAATTTCAACTGGTGGACGAGCGCGGCGAGCCGCTGGCTAATCTGCCATGGCGGGCGACGAATCAGGCAGTGCGGGATGGCTGCGTTGCTGAGTACTCGGGGAGCACCGATGCCCAGGGTGTCATTCGACTTGAAGACCTTCACCCGCTCGACGTAACACTGCTGATGCCGGCGGCGCCGTTGGCTGAAGTCCTGCAACAGCGGCGGTTGCGGGCGGTGCGCCCGGAGCCCGAGCGGCCAGGTGCCAGTGACAGCAAACCTCTGTACGGAAAGCAGCGTCCCGGATTTTCGCCGGTGGAAAAACAGGCGATTGAGCAGGGGCATGCCTATCACTACCTGCGAATAGGGCAATTGTGTGATGAGCTGCCGGCGTTCAATCCGCCATGGCCAGAGCTGGATCCACCACCGGCTTATCATTTTCCGGACGCTGAGTTTTCAGGGTTTACCGCACCTTACGAAGCGCTGAACTGTCGGCATGTATTGGAAGTTTGCCCGCTGCGTGCCTGGTCGTTGGTTTTGCACCATGAGCAGGCGTACAGCTTGGCGAATGCCTACAACCTGGGGCTGATGAGTATCTTGTCGTACAGCAACCGTCCGAAGGCTTTATTCGGCTCGCCTGAGTATTTTTTTGCCGAGCAGTGTCTTGATCTGTCGAGAACTCCCAGAGTTTGGGACGGGGGGAAAAATTGGCCCTGTCTGGTGACTGACGTACCGTTCGATAATAGGTATGAGCGCTGCGACGTTTTGGACACTGCCAAAGTTGACATTCCGAAAGGTGATACTCAGCTTTTCTACGTCAGGAACTCTACTCAGATGCTGATAGCTTGGCGGGGAACGGACTTTGACCGCATTCATGCCCCTGACCTTGCTACAGATCTTACCTTCCGTCCTGTCCTGCCTGAGCTGAAAGCTAGCTGTGCGCCATCGGTACCCTGCTTAGAGATGGCGCTTGAAGGTCGGGTGCATTTGGGATTTCAAACAGCCTTCAAGGCTGCGACAAGCTGTTATTCCGAGCACTTGACGGAGGATCTTCCTGAAAACATTGGGGACAGAAAACTCTATATCTGTGGGCATAGCCTCGGGGGTGCGCTGGGATTGATTCACGCAGCTTCGCTCAAGGCACACAACCCGCTTCTATACACGTACGGAATGCCTCGAACTTTTACGCTCAGTGCTTTAAAGGGGTTGAGCGAAATTCGTCATTTCCGTCACGTTAATGACACTGACACCATTCCCAGTGTGCCACCTGAGGCTGACCTCGATAACCACCTCTACAACCTATACGGCCCGTTAGGCACTACGTTGGGTTTCGCATGGTCGATGGGCCAGACCCTCGCGACCAATGTGATCAAGTTCGGCGATCCATACGGCCATCACGGCGAACTTGCCATGTTTTACCGCGTAGAGCAGCACACGCAGAACCGAGGCTCTTCTTACCCTGCATACCGCAGCAAGGATGGGCTCGGCGCGCCTTACTACAACACCATAAAAACCCGACTCCCGGAGCGGCCAAACCTTTACGTGGTGCCCAGTTTAAGCAGCGCAGAAAATGATCAGGCCGAACAATCGCAGCGAGATCTAATGCGTTACCTAACGCCTGGGGACCGAGCGCGCTTCTTCCAACCTCATAAAAACCTGAAACCCGGGGGGCTGCTGGGTATCGGTAACCACATGATGGGTGAGTACATGACGCATATCACTCATCGCCTGATAGCGGCGATCAACCCTAATCGTGTGCCACCGCTTGCCGCGCAGAAAGGGATCAAGCGTTTCGAGCAACAGATGGATAAGTACAACAATTCCTCACCCGAACACGAACACAGGCGCAATACCTGGCTTCTTTCGATGCATCAGAAATCTGAATCGGCTTTAACGGAGACGCAGAAAGCCGAGGGTGGCGTTGAAGCGTTGTTGCGTCTGGACGCATTAGAAAAAGATGTGGTATGGAAATGAAGATTACGATGTCCGGCTCGAGAAGTCCGCTACTGCTTTTGGCAACGGTGACATTATTAGGTGGCTGTGCTCAGGACTATCGACTGTCGCCGGCGCCATATGGTGAGAAAGTTTCACTGACTATTAAGTTGCCCGAAGATCTTGAATTGAGATCCATGCGTGTCATGTACAGATCTGCCGTTTGTCAGCGTGTTACATATGATGGGGACGGTCGGCCGGAGAGAGTGGACGGACATAATGGTTTTGAAGTCCCACTACAGAAGCGCGAGGGGGATCTGTACGGAACAGAGTTATTTGTCGACGGAGGCGGTCCGTGCCAGTGGCGTCTAAGTAACGCCGATTTCGGCGTCAAATACCGGATGCCTACCCCTTTTGGGGAGAAAGTAATACCAGGTTCGGGCGGTGGAGTAGTGATCGTTTTCGATCACAACAATCCGCAGCGGCGAGTGTCTAGCACGATAAACGTGACGGGGGCCGATTTGCGTATTGTTGAAAACTATTATCCCTGGGTGAGCGAGAGCTTTATAGGCGGTTATGTCCAGAGAGTGCGCCTCTCCGGCAGGGGTGGAAGCTACCTCACCTATAATGCGGTGGAGGCGCGAGATATTTATTTCGAGCCAGTGCTTCATCGAAGCTACGTGGTTAAATCTTTAGCGCCTAAAAAACCCATTGCTGGTGAATTCCCAAAATTCTATTACCCGGACGGCACGGTGGAATCCGAGCGGCGAAATAAGCCTAGTTTTGAAAAGATGCAGAAAATTCGCTTGGAAGAGGAGGCGAAGAAGTGAAGCCGCCAGCTGCCCGACCGTCTGTAGTGAGAAATACTCCATGAATTATGTTAAGTCATTTTTAAAGACTTCGGTTTCATGCTTTGTATTGCTCACATTCCTCAGCGGCTGCGCGAAGGACTTCAGCATCTCCCCTCAGCGAGATGGGGAAAAAGTCACGATCACTATCAAACCGCCTGATGAGCTAGAGCCAGAGGTCATGCGTGTGATGTATCGGTCAGCTAAATGCCCACGCATTACTCACGACGGAGACGGCCGTCCCGAAACAATTGAAGGGTACTACGCCTTCGAAGTCTCGCTACACCGCAATGGGGCCGACAATCTCGCGGAAGCAAAGAAATGAAGAGGTTTACGGGAAACAGGCGCCCGGCGGGGTCCTGATCGTTTGGGTGGGAGAAGCGTGTTTAGACTTCCAGGAAATCGGCCGCTTTCAGGGCGACATCGAACCTCGCGGCCCTTATCTGAACGATAAAGGGCTTTACTAAAGAGCTCCAAATCCAGAAGCGCAAACCTGGATAGACCAACACGGCATTCCTCATGGAAGTTGGTAATTCGATTGTCAACGTTCCAAGGGCGCCGCTTGCGAGTTAAATCGTCCACACCGTCAAACGCCGCCACGATCGCGTTGGCTAATACAACGTATTCGCCAGCAAGCCGGCTCCTACAGTCAGGGGCACTTCGAAACAGTGGGCAGTGCCGAGCAGCTTATAACCAATCAACGTAGACAGATAATTACTCAATCAAATTAACCGAGAGCTTCTACAACTATGAAAGACATCATCCGCCTAGGCGACCTCACCACCCACGGCGGCGTCGTACTTCAGGCCTTCCCGCACACCGACCTCAACGGCAAGCCCATCGCCGGAGTAGGGCACAACGTCAGTTGCCCTCTATGCAAAGGTGTTTTCCCCATCGCCGAGGGCAGCGGCACCTACAGCGTGGACGGCATCCCGGTTGCCCTGGACGGTATGAAGACCGCGTGTGGTGCGGCCCTTATCGCCAGCGGGCCGAAGGGCGCCGTCATACGTTGATGACACCTGCGCCGGCCCGCTAATGGCCCGCGGAATCTCGTCGTGACAATCGACGGCGCAATGCCGTCGATCCAAGTCCTGAGAACTCTCCATTCAGATAGCTTACGGTCGAGAAGCTGACTTCGTTCGACTTCGGATGACACACCAGACCGCCTGTCGGGACACGCTTCACCCTTATTAAACTTCCAGCGCTAAACCATTGGTCGGGTCCAGGTTCGCTTTCCTGAATTACAGGTTCATCGATCTCTCTTTATCTCTGTGCGTTCTGCTTAGTTGACCGATCGCCGCACTAAGAAAGCTGAACTTGTTGTTAACAATCCTGATATCAAATTAGCCTGAGAAGGGAGTAACACTATGTTCCTGCACAATAAACGTCTTCAATACACGGTTCGCGTCGCAGAGCCTAATCCGGGTCTGGCCAATCTGCTCCTTGAGCAGTTCGGTGGCGCCCAGGGCGAGCTGGCTGCGGCCACTCGGTATTTCACTCAAGCGTTGGCTGAAGAAGATCCAGGTCGCAAGGATCTGTTGCTGGACATCGCTACCGAGGAATTGAGCCACCTCGAGATCATCGGCTCGATCATCGTGATGCTCAACAAGGGCGCCAAAGGCAAACTGGCCGAAGGCGTGCAAGCCGAAGGCGAGCTGTACCGTGACATCAACGGTGCCGGCAACGATTCGCACATCACCAGCCTGCTGTACGGCGGTGGTGCACCGCTGGTCAACTCTGCTGGCGTGCCATGGACTGCAGCCTACATCGACACCATCGGTGAGCCGACGGCGGACTTCCGCTCAAACATCGCAGCCGAAGCACGGGCCAAGATCGTCTATGAGCGGCTGATGAACGTGACCACCGATCCGGGCATCAAGGACGCGCTGGGCTTCCTGATGACCCGTGAAATCGCGCATCAGATTTCCTTCGAGAAAGCGCTGCATTCGATTCAGCCGAACTTCCCCCAAGGCAAGTTGCCAGGCATGCCCGAGTTCTCCCGGACTTACTTCAGCATGTCCAACGGCGAGCCGAATGTGCGCGGGCCGTGGAACAGCGACGCTGATTTCGACTACGTCGAAAATCCAAAGCCGGCGGTGGATGGCGGTGACGGTACCGCTTCGGTCACGTTGAGCGAAGACGATTCGGTGACGTTGACCATGATGAAAGAGCGGCTAAAGTCTGATCTGGAAGCCGACCCTATGACCGGTGCCGACCTTGGGTCAGGTCTGGCTCAGGGCAAAGCTGAGTAAGCCCATACGGGCAGGGCCGGTATGTGGCTGGCTCTGCCGACCGTGTGACCGATACCCCGTACGGCATGGAGATTTTTAATGAGCAGGTTATTGGAAGATTCGACCCTTGATGAAGCCAGCGAGTTGTTCAACCACGACGCTCCGCTTGACTTCACTTCATGTCTGACGCGCTTCGAAGCAGAAGCGGCTACGCTGGGGCGTGGTTTTAGAACAGCGTTGTTTGTTCAGCAATTCAAAGCCGGACTCTTGCCCAAATCGGTAAAAGGAGTCGATAGACTTCATTAAGATTTGCGGGACCAGCAGGCGGGCTCACGCACGCTCCAGCGGCGCCGGATCGTTTCACCACGCTACTGCCTCATCGATTTTGCCCGCGAAAGCGGGCTTTTTTTTGCCTCTGCGCAGGGGGCGGAATTGGATCCCTGTACAGCGGTGACACGGCCCGAAATCCGCAACGTTGCGAGGCGCTGGACTGATCCGCGATTACCCGCCAATGTATTGGCCTTCGCGCGTGAGCAATGCGTATTTTCAGGCCTGATGCACATCAGGAGAGGGAGCAGATTTGAATCAGCTAAAACGCCTTGAAAGCGGGATCAAGGGCTTCGACGCACTGCTCAAAGGAGGCCTTGTTGCGGGAGCGTCATACATCATTCAAGGACGGCCAGGGTCGGGCAAGACGATCCTCGCCAACCAGCTGGGGTTCAACCACGTCCGCCAAAACGGTCGCGTGCTGTTCGCAACATTGCTCGCCGAACCTCACGACCGTCTGTTTCATTTCCTCTCGACCCTGAGCTTCTTTGATCGCGGGGCGGTGGGCAAGAGCATCCAGTTTGTCAGTGCGTTCGACACCCTTGAGAACGACGGTCTGGACGAAGTCGTGAAGTTGCTGCGCCGCGAGATCAGCCGCCAGCATTCCAGCCTGCTGATACTGGATGGGCTGCTGAATGCCCGCTCCAGGGCAGAATCCCCTCTGGACACCAAACAGTTCATCTCCGAGCTGCAGGGTCATGCCGCCTTCGCTGGCTGCACGGTGCTGTTCCTCACCAGTTCGCAACTCGACGACGGCAGTCCCGAGCACACCATGGTCGATGGCGTTATCGAGATGGGCGAAGACATGGTTGGCTCGCGCACGGTGCGCCGGATCAAGATGCGCAAGACCCGGGGCAGCGGCGCAATCCCGGGCGCCCACGAGTTCGAGATCAACGACCAGGGCATTTCCATCTACCCGCGACTGGAATGCATGCTGACCCGCACCGGTGCCATGCCCGAACAACCCGACGCCATGTTGAGCAGTGGCATTGACGGGCTGGACGCGCACATCGGTGGCGGTCTTGTCCGGTCGTCGGTGACCTTGATCATGGGCCCTTCAGGCGCCGGGAAGACCTCGCTGGGCATTCAGTTTCTGAGCGGCTGCACGGCGCAGGAGCCCGGGCTGTACTTCGGCTTTCATGAGTCACCGCAACGGGCCACGGCCAAAGCGCGCTCTCTCGGAAAAGACTTCGCGGGGCTGCAGGCGTCGGGCGCGTTGCACATCGCCTGGACACCGGCCTCGGCAGGTCTGATTGACCGGGTCTGTTACGACTTGCTCGACAGGGTCGAGCGGCTGCAGATCAAGCGTGTGTTCATCGACAGCCTCAACGCGCTGAGCCGCGCGGCCGCTGATCAGAGCCGGGTCCTGGACGTCTTCGACACCTTGCTCGGCGAACTTCGCGCCCGGGGCGTTACGGTGATGGCGGCATGGGAGGCGCATCGGTTATTCGACGAGCGCGAGAGCATTCCGGCACCGGAAGTCTCCGGCGTGGTGGATAACCTGCTGCTCGTCCAGTTCGTACAGCATCGGACTGAACTTCAACGGCAGGTTTCGATTCTGAAGATCAGAGACAACGCCTATGATCCCTCGCCACTTGAAGTCGTGATGAGCAACGCTGGAATCACCATGAAGAAGGTCTGAGATATGCGATTCGCAACGTGGAGGTGGCCAGAGCCAGTGAGTTGCCTGATCAGCCGGCCGACCTTCGCGACATCGTGGGAAGTGACCCACTGATGCCGACCATTCTGATCATCGATGATGAATACCTGATTGCCGATATCCTCAGCTTCGCACTGGAGGATGAGGGATTCCAGACGGTCGTGGCCGGGAGTGGACGCAAGGCGCTTGAGATTCTGGACCGCGAGCGCCCCGACCTGATCATCACCGACTTCATGATGCCCGGCATGACCGGTCTGGAGCTCGCCGAGACGGTCAAGTCTCGGGAGGTGCACATGTCGACGCCCATCATGCTCATGAGTGGCGCGCAAGCCTATATGGGGGAGGAGCGGCCGGATCTTTTTGATGAAGTGATCGAGAAGCCCTTTGATATCGACAACGTCATCGACAAAATTCGCGCTCTGTTTCAAGCCCGCCAATAAGCCCGCCGGTAAGGTTATCCCGATCCATCGTTCATTACTGTTGAACGAATCGATTCAGCCTCGGGTCGATACTGATAACGCTTACGAGATGGGCAGTGCAATGAATACCTGGTACAGCAAATCGTTGGGCGAAGGCACCGTTGTCTATCGCCGCCTGCGGGCATTGAACGAACTTCGTCATCAAGTGTGTCCCGACGTGTCATGCCCCTATTCGCTGTACATGGACGCCGTCAGCGCGGAAACCATTGTGCTGTTCGACCCCGAGCAGGTTGTGCTGGCCAGCGCCTTTGGCGCCTTGCCTTGCGGGCAACCCCAGGTCAACGGAGTTCGCCTCATCGATCTTGAATACCGCCCTCTGCCTGTCACTTTGCAAAGTGCGCAAATATTCAGCGCTCCACGTCGCCACACGCCACCCGGTTTCTACGCTGAATACCGTGCGTAATGAACCATCCCCTTGAATATTGCAGCTGACAACAGATTAAGCAGATTTCAACCTCGGTGGCTCCGCTCTTTGTCAGTACTGTCCGCAGGAGAATCATAATGGCCGTGGCCGTCGTCAGACTGGAAGGTGAAGACATCCCCCTCGAACATCGGCAGTCGGGTACCACCGTCCTCTTTCGCGTCAAAAACGATGAGGGCGCTGTACTGTACTTTGAAGATGAAGTTGAAGCGGCGAAGTCGGCCGTTGAACTGAGCAACGCCGAGCAATCCTGAATAACCTGGATTATCAGGAGCGGGGTGAGTTGTATTTAGTGGTTGTAGAGGAGGCTTATTATCGCGTCGGCAAACTCTGCCGGAGCTTCTTGCGGCACGTTGTGACCCACGCCCTCTATCACCTGCCGCCGTACCTTCCCTGCAAAGCCGCGCACTGCCGTGCTGCCATCGCGTTTTGATGAGACGCCATCGTCTGCTCCCGCCAGAATGACCGTCGGTACTGTAATCGACGGCTTCTGCGCAAGCCGCTCCTGGATAACCGCATAGTCGGGGTCGCCCGCCACCAGCCCGTAGCGATGGCGGTACGAGTGCGTGACCACGTCGACGAAGTCAGGATTCTCGAACGCCTGGGCCGTGTCAGCGAACGTGGACTCGGCAAATGGCCATGTCGGCGACCAGAGCTTCCAGAGCAAACGGCAAAACTCACCCCGATTGGCCGCAAGGCCCGCGCGCCCGCGCTCCCCGTGAAGGTAATACTGATACCACAGGCGTCGCTCTGTTTCCGGCGAAGCCGGCGTATTGGCAGCAGCGATGTCCTGAATGTTGTAGCCAGGGTCGCAACTGACCAGCCCGGTCACTCGCTCCGGCCAAAGCGCAGCCACCACACACGCGGCGCGTCCGCCCCAGTCGTAACCGGCGAGAATGGCGTGAGGAATATTCAAGGCGTCCAGCAGTGCCAGCAGATCCGCGCCCAGTGCTGCCTGTTCGCCCGAGCGGGGCGTGGCTGAATCTATAAAGCGGGTAGGGCCGTATCCCCTCAGGTAAGGCACGATGCATCTGCAGCCAGCCTGAACAAGTCGCGCCGCCACGTCGTCATAGGCGTGGATGTCATAGGGAAATCCGTGAAGTAATAGAACAACAGGGCCGTCGTCCGGGCCGACGTCGCGGTATGAAACATTCAGCACGCCGGCAACGATGTTCTTCATGGGATGACTCCGACAGACAAGTAGAAGCGAAGCCCTGAAAAAATGCCGGGCTGACGTATGGCGGTAGGGCTTTTAAGAGACTGAAATGTGGGGCGGGCCGTTGCAACCCTGCTCGGAGGTATCGATCGAATCACCGATGCAGCGCAAAGGGCGCATGCATCGGGTGATAACAATGGGGCGGCACTTAATGCCCTGTCCCCATTGCCTGGCCGATCAGGAAACCCAGGATTCGACAGTGTCGGAACCGTGTTCGGCTTTCCATTCTTTCAAGGTTTTGTGATTGCCGCCTTTGGTTTCAACGACTTCACCGGTGTGCGGGTTTTTGTAGACTTTGACGGCGCGGGCTTTGCGAGTGGTCTTCTCGGGGGCGCTGGCGTTCTTGCCCTGTTTGGATCCGGTAGGGTGATCCAGAATCGAAATAATATCTTTAAGGCTCTTATTGTATTCGCCCAGCAGCGTACGCAATTTGCCTTCGAATTCGATTTCCTGTTCCAGGCCTTTATCGCCTTTCATAGCCTCAAGGGCAGCGAGCTGATCGGCAAGGTGACGTTCGAGTTGGCGGTATTCGGCAAGTTTAGACATTGGAACTCCATGTTTCGGTTTGTTGATACTGACGTGCGGCGTTAGCACTGGCGAACATTGGAGCGCACGGTGATTACTGGTGTAACCGCGGACACTGTAGTGCGAGTGGGTGCATGGATGCCAGTACTAACAGCAAACTTTTCTGCCTTGCGTGCAAGGCGATCCGTGCATACGACGCCGGCCGCTTTAAAACTTGCGCGGCGGTCAGGTGTCGGTCAGCGCTGCAGGCTGTATGGCCGGGTTCAACGCAGGTTTCAATGCCAGGCCACCAAACGAGGTGGTCGGGTCTACATAACGCAGCGCCGATTTAATGTCTTTCCAGCCGACGTAATTCATCAGACTTTTAATATCCCAACCGTTGCCGGACGCCCACGTTGCAAATCCCCGGCGCATCGAGTGGCTGCTGTACAGGTCATCAGGCAACCCGGCGTCTTTAAAGATGCGTCGCAACATCGGCACCAGGCTGTGGGCGTTGATGGCCTCCATGGACAGGTTGCCCCAGCGGTCTATCCGGCGAAACACCGGTCCGTGGGTCAGGCCGGCCACGGTGATCCAGTTGATGTAGGCATTAACGGGGCAGAGCGTCTTCAGCGCCGGCGTGCGAAACGTGGTGCCCTCATGCTGGCGATCGCCTTTGGTGTACGGCAGATAAAAGCTGATGCCTTCGCCGGCCTGGGCCTGGGTGTTGCCGATGTCCAGTCTGGCCAGCTCGTCGCCCCGGAACCCGCGCCAGAAGCCGATCAGCACCAGAGCGATCGAGCGTCGGTGACGCATCAGTGTCTTGTGGTCGCCGCGCTGCCAGGCGGCATTGGCTTCGTTCTCCAGCCATGCCACCGCTTGCTCCAGATGACGCAGGAGCAACGGCGCCGCCTGTTTAGCCTGCGCCGGGTGGACGACGCGAATGCCCTTGAGCAGTTGCCGCACGGTGGGCGTTTTGGTCGGGTCCGGGAACCCCTGGGTGACATGCCACTGGGCCAGAGCTGCCAGACGCTGCTTCAGTGTACTGATGGCGTGCTTGTCAGCGTACTCGGCGAGGTAGCGCACGATACCGTCGCCCGTCGTGGGCAAGTAACCGCCCCAGACCACTTCGAAATGCTCGATCGCCGCCCGATAGCTGCGGCGCGTGTTGGCGCGGGTGCCTGCTGACAGGTACCGATCTGCCTTCTCCATACATACCTCAATCGGCGTGACACGGGCGATTTGTGGGCTTTGATCGCCGCTCAGCCGGCTGAAAAGCGATAAAGCACTATTATCGGCTGCTGGTAGAAACATTTCCACATAACATTTTAGCTGGTATCGTACCCTGTAATAACGTGTTACGTAACACGGTACGAAATCGTAGGAGACGGCATGGCACGCGGAGGCATCAATAAGGCGGTGGTAGAGCGCGCCCGAAAAGCGTTGTTGAGCAAGGGCGCTTACCCGAGCATCGACGCCGTGCGCGTGGAACTGGGCAATACGGGCTCGAAAACCACCATCGCCCGCTATCTGAAAGAGCTGGACGCCCAGGCGCCGGCCGAAACGTCGTCTCGGGCGCGCATGGGTGAAGAGCTCAAAGCATTGGTTGAGGGTTTGCTTGATCGACTGACGGAGGAGGGCGCAGCGGTCGTCGCCCAGGCGCAAGCTGACTTCGATCGCCAGCGAGAAGCGGCAGAAGCCCGGCTGGAAGCCCTTGAGTCGGAGCTGAAATCAGCCCGGCATCAGTGCGAATCCCAGCACGCCGCGCTCACCGAACAGAGCGCCCGACTGCAAACCACCCACTCCTCCTGGCAGTCGGAACTGACGCGCAATGCCGGTCTGAGCCAGCAGTGCCAGGACCTTGAGCGGCGCGTGCAGGACAAAGACCTGCAAATCCAGTCCCTCGAAGAAAAGCATGTGCACGCCCGCGCGGCACTGGAGCATTACCGTGAGGCCATCAAGGAGCAGCGCGAGCAGGATCAGCGTCGCCACGAAGCCCAGCTTCAGCAGATCCAGCTCGAGCAGCGAAAACTTCAAGAGACGCTGGTGATCAAGCAGGATGAATCAACACGGCTAAACCGCGACAACGAGCGCCTGCTCGGCGAGATGCGTCAACAGGCCCGGGCGTTGGCAGATCAGCAAGACCAGGCGCAGCGCCTCGCCTCGGAACTTCGCACCGCCCAGATGTACACCGCGAAAGCCGATGGCGCCCGCGAGCAACTGCAAGAGCAGCTGGCGGCTGTAAAAGCGGAAAGCAAGTCCCTGGCGAAAGCGGTGGCACTGGCCCATGAGCAACTGACGCAAGCCAATCAGCGCGTGGCTGTGTTGAACGAAGACAACGACAGCCTGCGTGCTCAGGTGCAGCTCAACATTGCAACAGCGCCGCCGATAGAGACGTAAGCGACCCACCGGTCTTCAGCTTGCGGAAAGCCATGTCAAATCAGCCCATCCCCGACGTCATCACACCCGCCAGCTCCTCGACGGTCGCCCTGGCCCGGGGCTCGCTGTTCAAGTTCGTGTTCCTGCTGGCAGGCGTGTTTCTCCTGGCCGCTTACTTGCTGGCGTTCCTCGCCCATGACCTGGACCGCAACGAAGAGATCGAAAGCGCGTTCTACACCGAGAAAGCGCTGACCTCCTTGCAGAAAACCCTGACCGTCACGGCCAGGGACTACGCGTTCTGGGGCGATGCCTACCGCTACCTCCATTTGGAAGTCGACCCGGACTGGGCGTTCGTCCGCCAGAACATCGGATCGACGTTGTTCACCGATTTCGGGTTTCAAGGCGTGTTTGTCATCGATGACACCGGCCGCACGGTGTACGCCGTCATCGAAGGGCAACTGGAAAAGGTCGATGCCACACCTTGGCTAGGACAGGCCAGGGACCTGCTGCTGGCCAAGGCTCGGGACGGCGCCGAGACCGAAACCCCGGTCACCGCATTCATTGACTTGAACGGCACACCCGCGTTGGTTGCCGCCGCCGCCATCACCCCAGGCACCGATCCAAGTGTCACCCCGGATGGCCGCGTGCCCTCGGTGCTGATCTTCGTCGACGTGCTCGACGACGCCAAACTGGCCTTGCTGGGCAAGGAGTACGGCGTCGATGGTCTGCACGTCGCCACGCCCGACGAGCGCCATCAGGTATCGATCTTTCCGTTGGGCGAAGGCGGTGCTGCCGGGGCCTTGCACTGGACGCCACCCAAACCCGGCCTGCGCTTGCTGACCCTCGGCCTGCCGCTGATTGGTCTGGCCGCCGTGCTGGTGTGCCTGATGACCTGGGCCATCCTGCGTCGCGCCACCGCCGCCGCGCGCTCACTCGATGACAGTTACGCGTCCCTGCAGAACAGCGAAAGTGCATTGGCCATCAGCGAGGCGCGCTTTCGTGATGTGGTGGAAGCCAGTTCGGACTGGGTCTGGGAAATCGACAGCGAAGGGCGTTTTACCTACCTCTCTGACCGCTTCGAAATCGTCACCGGTCTGGACCGCGGGCAGTGGATCGGCGCCTTGATGGACGATCTGCTGCAGACCGAGCTCGGCCAGGTGTCCCAGTGGCTGGCGATCCCCAACCGTCGCCCCGACATCACCATTCAGTGCCGTTACCTGGAAACCTGCGGTCGCGAGCGCATCAGTCGCCTCTCGGCGCGGTCGATGGCGGCGGGCGGATTCCGTGGCACGGCCACCGATGTCACCGAAGAAGTGGAAGCCCGTCGGCGCATCGAGTTTCTCTCCCAGCACGACGCCCTGACCGGGCTGCCCAACCGGGTGCGGTTGCAGGAGTTTCTGGATGGCAAACTGAAAGCGCTGCCCACCCTCGACCAGCCGCTGGTGATGCTGAGCATCGATCTGGACCGCTTCAAGCCGGTGAATGACCTGCTGGGCCACGCCGCCGGCGACCGCGTACTCAATGACGTATCCAGTCGTCTGTCCGATTGCGTGCGCCATGGCGACCTGGTCGCGCGGGTCGGCGGCGACGAATTCGTGCTGATCCTCAGCGACACCCGCAACCAGGACGAAGTCGAGGCGTTGTGCCGGCGCCTGATCGAGTCCATCGAGCGCCCGGTGCAGATTGACGATCAGGAAATATTCGTCAGCGCCAGCATCGGCATCGCCATGGCGCCCACCGATGCGCGCGAGGCCGCCGAACTGCTGCGCTACGCGGACATTGCGCTGTACGAGGCCAAGGCCAGCGGCCGCGGCACCTGGCGGTTTTACGCAGGCGACATGAACGCCAAAATCATCGAGCGCCGGCGGCTGGAGAGCGACCTGCGCTATGCGATCAAACACAACGAACTGCGCCTGCATTTCCAGCCGCGCTTTCGTTTGTCCGACGGCCAAATGGTCGGCGCCGAGGCGCTGGTGCGTTGGCAGCATCCCCAGCGCGGCCTGATTCCCCCGGACACCTTCATTCCCATCGCCGAAGAAAGCGGGCTGATCATCCCCCTCAGCGACTGGGTCATGAACCAGGCGTGCAGTGAAGCCGCACGCTGGCCGAAACAGCTGTTCATTTCCATCAACCTGTCGCCTGCCGAATTCAAGCGCGGCAACCTGCCGGCGCGCATTCAGTCCGCCCTCAAGGCCACCGGGATCGAGCCGTCGCGGGTGGAACTGGAGATCACCGAAGGCGTGGTGATCGAAGATGCCGTAGGCGCGCTGGATATCATGCTGACGCTGAAACAACTGGGGGTGCGCATCGCTATGGACGACTTCGGCACCGGGTATTCGTCGTTGAGTTACCTGCGCACCTTCCCTTTCGACGGATTGAAGATCGACCGCAGCTTCCTGACACGCCTCAGCGAAAGCGAAGGCGATCGCTCCATCGTGCAGGCCATCGTCGGGCTGGGGCGGGCGCTGTCACTCACGGTCACGGCCGAGGGCATCGAAACCGCCGAGCATCTGCAGTTGCTCAAATCAGTGCAGTGCGAGGAGGGGCAGGGCTATTTCCTCAGTCACCCGCTGACCACCTCGGACTTCCACGCGCTACTGGCCGCGAGAAAGACGGCGGCGGCGGACACAACCGTATAAAGTGCGCGCGCTGTCACGGCAGCGCCGCTTCCATCCATCACACCCGCTGCCGCACCCGGCCACTGTTTATTTCTGGAGTGATCATGACTCACCCGCGCGCTGTTTTCACCGAAGGCTCGGTGGCCCGGCACGTGTTGGTGATGTCGAGCACCAGTGCGTTGAGCCTGCTGGCGGTGTTTCTGGTGGACATCTTCACGCTGCTCTACGTCTCGATGCTTCACGATCCGTTGCTGCTCGCTGCGACGGGGGTGGCGAAAGTGCTGATCTTCCTCAACAGTGCCGTCTCCAGCGGGCTGATCATTGCCGCCGCAACGGTGCTGTCCGAGCGGATCGGCCATCGCGCCTCGAAGGCATCTTCGCGGCTGGTCACGCACTTGATGTTAATGGTGGTGATCGCGTCAGGCGCTGCGGCGGCGTTGCAACTGGGGCTGCTGGTGCCGCTGACCCGTTGGCTCGGCGCGGACGCCAGCACCTACGAAGCCGCGCGGATATTCATCTGGCTAACGTTGCCATTCAGCGTGCTGCAGTCGGCCATGCAGATGTCGGCGCAGATCCTGCGAACCGCCGGCGACAGTCGCCGCGCCCTGTGGGTCGTACTGTCGGGCGCGGCCACCCTGGCGCTGGCCGATCCGCTGTTCATTTTCGGCTTTGGCCTGGGCCTTGAGGGTGCGGGGATTTCCTATGCGCTGTCGGCGCTGGTGTCCCTGGGCCTGGGCATTTACTGGCTGCGGGCGCGGCTGGCGATGCCGTTTTCCGTCCGCTGGCGATTGCTGCGCCTGCACACACGCAAGGTCATGCAGGTCGGCTTGCCCGCCATGGTCGGCAATCTGGCGACGCCGGTGGGCCTGACCTATCTGGTCTCGTCGATCGGCGCCTACGGCACGTCGGCGCTGGCGGCCATGTCCGTGATGGATCGCGTCATGCAGTTCGCTTACTGCGTGTTCTTCTCCCTGCCCAGCGCCCTCGCGCCGGTGCTGGGGCAAAACATCGGCGCCCATCGCCACGCCCGCGTCGCATCGGCCATCGTTTTCAGCCGCAAGCTGGTAATCGTCTATGGCCTGCTGGTCTGGGCGGTGCTGCTGTTGGTGGCCACTCCGCTGGCCGACACTTATGAGCTTGAAGGCACCGGGCGCGCGATCTTTCTTGCGTTCTGCCATGTCGGCGGCGGGCTGTGGGCGCTGATCGGGCTGGATTTCGTGGCCATCTCGATGTTCGTCACCCTGGGCCGGCCCTGGCTGGTGGCGCTGTTCGCCTGGCTACGGGCAACGCTGGGGACCGTGCCGTTCGTGCTCGGCGGAATTCATCTGTTCGGTGCGGCCGGTGCGTTCCCGGCCATGCTCACCGGTAACGCATTGATTGCCGTGACATCGATTACAATCGCGTCCCTGACGGCGAGGCGGTTTTTCCGGCGCCGGGGCGACGTCCAGGCTGTGGCATGAGCAGGCCACTGCCGCGCACGGTCAGGCTTTATGCGAATCAACGAGACAAGGTGTTATGACAGACGACGAATCAGGGAATGACTCGCCCGAGGTGGCCCCGCCAAAAAGGCGCCGTGCGCCCAAGGGAGAAATGCGTCGTGCTGCCTTGCTTGATGCAGCGACGCTGATCTTTGCCCGCAACGGTTACTCCAGTGCGTCGATGAAGGATGTCGCGCAACTGGCCGGCATCACCACGGTTGGCCTGCTGCATCACTTTCCGAACAAGGAAGCGCTGCTCAATGCGCTGCTGGAGCGGCGCGATCAGCGGGTGGTGTCGCGGTTCAGTGAACTGACCATGGAGATGACGCTGGAGGGGTTCATCAAGTTCGTGCGGATGAGCATGAGCTTCAGCGTGCAGGACGCTGCCGAGTGCCAGGCGGCAATGGTCCTCAATACGGAAAGTCTGTCCGAGGCCCATCCGGCCTTCGACTGGTACAAGACGCGCTTTCATATCACCCACGAACATGCACGGGGGCATCTGCAGGCATTGATCGAAGCGGGGGAGGTGCGGCCGGACATCGACGTGAAGGCACTCGCTCAGGAGATCTTTTCGGTCATGGATGGTCTGCAGATTCAGTGGCTCAGGGCCCCGGAAGATGTGGACGTGATGGCCGTGTTCGAGGGCTATTTGCGCCGTTTGAAAGCCGACCTTCAAGCTCGTCCCTGAGCTTGAAGTGACTGTGTAAACCCCGATCAGAACCCGACCGGGTTACCCACTCAGTAGGTTTGCGAAGCGCTGACCTGCACTGCCTTGCGCAGTGGCAGCGGCAGCGGGTTGCTGTCGCGGGTGGTCAGGTGTTCCGGGAACAGCGTGATCAAGGTGCGATCCAGCGGCAGGTCTTCGGAATCAGGCCCTACGAGGATCTTGAACTTGCCGGCGTCCACGTCCCAGCTGTCGGTCTTCTCGACGTAGTACGCCAGGGAGCGCGAGTCGATCGGGATGCTCACCGTCTTGCTTTCACCCGGTTGCAGGTAAACCTTGGTGAAGCCCTTCAGCTCTTTCTCGGGACGATCAACCGCCGGGTTGTTCGGGTGAACGTACAGCTGAGCCACTTCGAAACCGGCCTTGTCACCGGTGTTGGTCACTTTGAAGGTGACATCGACGGTGCTGCCCGGCGCCATGACGTTGGTCGACAGCTTCAGGTCGCTGTAATCGAACGTGGTGTACGACAGGCCGTAACCGAACGGATACAGCGGCTTGGCGTGCTTCTTGTCATAACCGCGATAACCCATGTACAGGCCTTCGCTGTAGGTCATTTCGGTCAGCGCGTTGTCGCCACGGTAGGCAGCCGGATCCGGGTACGACACGTAGCTCGGGTTGTCCTCGATCTTCTTGTCGATGGTGATCGGCAGCTTGCCCGACGGGTTGACCTTGCCGAACAGAATCTCGGCCAGGGCCTGGCCGCCTTGCTGACCCGGGAACCAGGCTTGCAGCGATGCGCCGACCTTGTTCGCCCACGGCTGCATGTCCGCCGAACCGCCGCCGTGCATGACCACGATGGTGTTGGGGTTGGCTTTGGTGACGTAGCTGATCAACTCCGCTTGTTGGTCAGGCAGCTCGAAGCCGTGGTCCGCACCTTCACCTTCGTGCTCATAGTTGGAGCCTGTCGCGATGACGACCGCATCGTATTTGGACAGGTCCTTCGGTGGACGCAAGGCTGCCCAGCTCATCTGCACGCCGGTGATGCCACCCAGTGCCGGGATGAAGTTGCCCTGAACGCGCTGATACTCAAGCTTGACGCTGTAGGACTTGCCGGCCACCAGTGCCGCGGTTTTGCCCGACGTGGTCAACGCGTTGACCACGTCTGCGGCATACGGCTTGCCGTCGCTCTGCAGGACCAGTTCGTCGTTGACCCAGAGTTTGTAAGGGCCATCCGCACGGACCTTGAACACCTGCGCGCCGGAGACGGTTGGTTTGATGGTCGCCGTGTACCGCGCCGAGAACGCGCCGACGGTCGGGCTGAAGCCGGAGACCGAGGTGGTGCCGGCATTGGTTTCGTTGGTGCCGGTGGTCCAGTTGAGGTTCACGCCGGGTTCAACGCGGGTCACGACCGGGCTTCCGGAGAAGCTGGTGTTGGAGAAGTACTCTGCCTTCACGCCGGCGTTGTTCACGTTATTGCTGCCGACGGCAGGCTGATACCAGGCCGAGGCCTTTGGGTTCAGGCTCAGTTCGGGCAGGTACGTGACGTTGGTGCTGCTGGACGCCAGTTGCTGCAGACCGCTCAGCTCGGTGACGTAGCTGTTGGGCGGCGAGTTCGCGGTGCCGAACGGCGAACCCGGTGCCTGATAGGCCCAGTCACCGATGACCGCGATCTTCGCGTCGCGTGCCAGAGGCAGCAGCGGTTTGCCGGCTGCCGTGTTTTCGTTGCGCAGAAGCACGATCGACTCACGCGCCGTGTTCAGCGAAGCACGCTGGCCGTACTCGGGGTGGTCCAGGGTTTTGGCGGTGTTGAGGTTTTCCTGGAAGTCATAGCTGACGATCGCGCGCAGGTTACGCTTGACCTTGTCGTCAATGACGTTCTGGCTCAATTGGCCGCTCCACACATACGGCATCAGGTTGGCTTCGGTAAATTGCAGGCCCGACGGCATGTCGATGTCGGTGCCGGCCCACGCCCCTTTGAACGCGTTGTGGATCGCGTTGAAGTCACTGATCACGATGCCCTGATAGCCCCATTCACCCTTGAGCACGTCAGTGATCAAGTGATGGTTTTCACAGGCGTAATCGCCGTTGACTTTGTTGAAGCCGCACATGATCGACGCGACGTTGGCGTTCTTCACCATCGACTCGAAGCCCGGCAGGTACAGCTCGCGCAGGGTGCGCTCGTCGACCACCACGTTGACTGCCTGACGGTTGGCTTCCTGTTCATTGGCCAGGTAGTGCTTGCCGCTCGCCTGAATGCCTTGGGCCTGAATGGCGTTGACCACAGCCGGAGCCAGCACGGCGCCGATGAACGGATCTTCGCCGCTGGCGTATTCCGCCGAGCGCCCGTTGTACGGCGTGCGGTACAGGTTGACGCCAGGCGAGAGCATTTGCTGGCCGCCCGAAATCCGCGTCTCGTAGGCGATCGCCAGGCCGAATTCCTTGGCGCGGTTGATGCTCCAGGTCGCGGCGAGTGCCGATTGGGATGGGTACTGCGCACCGAATGTGGCGTTGTTGACGTGCACGCCCATGGACGAGTCATAAGCGGTGGTGCCCTTGATGCCCCACTTGAGCAGCGAGGGGATCATGTGGCCGTCGTTGACGCGGGTGAAGTTGATCTTCTCGGACTGATTCATGTTGTCGAGGATCGAACTGACACGGGCTTCGACGGCGTCGCCGGTGGCAGGCGTGACCGCCGCCAGTGCCAGGTTGGCTTGCAGCACGCCAAGGGACAACAGGCTCAAGGCCAGGGTGTGTTTGAAGGCTGACATCGGGAATGCGCTCACTGGTCGCTGACGGTGGCCGGACGGCGGGGTGCGTGGGTCGGTCATGGCTTCTGCACCAGAACAGGCGCATCACCGGTATCGACCGGCGCGTCGAGCATGGCGGAAGAGGTCTGGGCGGTCGGCACGGCAATCTTGTCGACACCGGACAACTGGTCGCGCTGTTTTTCAACCTGCACGCGAAGTGTTTCTGCCGAGTTCGTTGTTTGATTGTTCGTAGAGTCCGCCGCAACAGCAGCAAAACTGCAGGCGCCGAAAAGCACGACGCTGCAAACAGACAGCATGGGTCTATTCATCGATTGTTTCTCGATTGATGGGGTGTGGAAAATAAGTGAACGCGCAAACCCGTCCGGATGGGAACAGGACGAACGTTAAGTCCGGGGAATCTACTGATTAGTTCAGCGTTTGCAAGACTATTTTTTAATTAGACGAGCGGTGCTGAGAAAGGCCCCTTCGTCAGGGTTCTGAAAGACAGAGCACCGCTAGAAGCCAAACGAAAAATCAGTCTTAATCGCAATTTATGACCAGTAAATATGACTTATACGATCAACTATTGCTCGTAAAGGCTGTTATACGACTCTATTATTGCGATGTCGAAAACCTAATTGCTATTAGGTTTAGCTTGCTGGTAAGCTCTGTCCGCGCTGAGTAATCCTCGAACAATCAGACGACTGCATAGCCGCCTTAGTTGTCGATCTCTCTATTCGGCAACTTTGGCGGTTAATAGCATTCGACGGGGGAGTTGATAACTCCCTGATAGCACCCACAGCAAATCTTCACTCAATGACAGCCGCTGGATAAATGGTCCGCGGCTTATAACGCGTGGCCGCAAATAAGCAGTCCTGGTTATTTGTCAGTTAATCAGCACGCCACACGCTGTTATCCAACCAGACCTTTGATCACCATGCCCTTGAACCCGCTTGACGCCAGACAGTTGCACATTCCGGACGCCGAGCAGGTCTGCGCATGGCTGTCCGCGAACGCCGGGTTGAAGGCTGCTGATCTGGAGCGGGCACGGCGCTTGATGGCCGAATCCGAGGGCGCCGGGTTGCTGGGGTTACTGACCCGGCTGGGGCTGGTCTCGGAAACCGAGATGGCCCGGGCCTGGGCGGCGCTGCTGCAGACGCCACTCCTGACGCTCGACGCGGCGGCCGACATGCTTGATCCCTTGCCGGCACTGACCGAGCGCTTCATGCGGCATTTCCAGGTCGTACCGCTGGCGTGGCGCGAGGACGGTTTACACGTGGCCTCGGCCAACCCCTGCGAGCGCTACGCCTTCGAAGCCATTGCCTATTGCTGTCAGGCGCCGGTGTGGCTGTCGATCGGTTCGCGCAATGACGTCGACACCCTGATCGAGCGCTATTACGGCCAGGGCCGCAGCGCCATCGGCACGCTGATCGAATCTCTTGACGACAACAACGGCTCGCCCGAAGACATTGAGCATTTGAAGGACCTGGCTTCGGAAGCGCCAGTGATTCGGCTGGTCAACCTGATCCTGCAGCGCGCCGTCGAGCAACGGGCCTCGGACATTCACATCGAGCCCTTCGAGAGCCAGTTGAAAGTGCGTTATCGCATCGACGGCGTGCTGCACGAAGCCGAAGCGCCGCCGTCCAGCTCGTCAGCCGCGGTGATCTCCCGGCTGAAAATCATGGCGCGCCTCGACATCGCTGAACGGCGCCTGCCCCAGGATGGCCGGATCATGCTGCGTATTCAGGGCAAGGAGCTGGACCTGCGGGTGAGCACCGTCCCCACGAGTTTTGGCGAATCGGTGGTGATGCGCCTGCTCGACCGACAGACCATCAACTTCGATTTCCCCAGCCTGGGTTTCGACGGCGAACGCCTCGATGCCTTTTTGGCGGTGCTCGAGCGGCCCCACGGCATTCTGCTGGTGACCGGGCCGACCGGCTCCGGCAAAACCACCACGCTGTACACCGCGCTGTCGCGGCTCAACACGGCCGAGCGCAAGATAATCACCGTCGAAGACCCGGTGGAATATCAGCTCGAAGGGATCAACCAGATTCAGGTCAAGCCGGCCATCGGCCTGGATTTCGCCGGGGCGCTGCGGTCGATCGTGCGACAGGACCCGGACGTGATCATGATCGGTGAAATGCGCGATCTGGAAACCTGCCGCATCGCCATTCAGTCTTCGCTCACCGGGCACCTCGTGCTGTCGACGCTGCACACCAACAGCGCGGCGGCGAGTATCACGCGCTTGCTGGACATGGGGGTCGAGAGCTACCTCATCGCCTCGACGGTCAACGGCATTCTCGCCCAGCGCCTGGTGCGCCGCCTGGATCCGCTCACACGCGAAGCCTTTGAAGCACCCCAGGCGCTGATCGACGAACATGAGCTGGAGCGCTTCACCGACGAGCGTCCGATTCTTCTTTACAGGCCGCGCAGCGATGCGCCAGGCGGCGGTTATCGCGGTCGCAGTGCAATCACTGAACTGCTGGTGATGAACGAAGAACTGCGCAGCCTGCTGATGAGCCGCGCCGATGCCTCGACGCTGGAGCACGCCGCGCGGCGCGCCGGATTGCGCACCCTGCATGAAGAAGGCCTGCGACAGGCGGTGGCGGGGATTACTTCGCTGGAAGAAGTCCTGCGCGTGACCCGAGGCGAATGACATGAGCCCGTTCAAATACCGCGCGCTGGACGCCCAGGGCGCTGAGCACAATGGCCTGCTGGACGCCGCCGACCGCGACACGGCCATCGCTCTGTTGCACAAGCGCGGCTTGATGGTCTTGCAGGTCGACCCGTCGAGCCTGGGTGGCCTGCGTCAGGCTCTGGGTCGCGGGACCTTGAGCGGCGCCGCGTTGATGAGCTTTACCCAGCAACTAGCGACGCTGCTCGGTGCCGGCCAGCCCCTCGAACGCGCGTTGACCATTCTGCTGCGCCAACCCGGCCGGTCCCGGAACCAGATTCAGACCCGCGCGCTGATCGAGCGCATTCGCGAACAGGTCAAGGCCGGCAAGCCGCTGTCCGTGGCGCTGGAAGAAGAGGGCCGGCAGTTTTCGCCGCTGTACATCAGCATGGTCCGCGCAGGCGAAGCCGGCGGCGCCCTGGAAAACACCCTGCGTCAGCTCAGCGAATACCTGGAACGCAGCCAGCTGCTGCGCGGCGAGGTGATCAACGCGCTGATCTACCCGGCGTTTCTGGTGGTCGGTGTGCTCGGTTCACTGGCGCTGCTGCTGGCTTATGTCGTGCCGCAATTCGTGCCGATCTTCCGCGACCTCGGCGTGCCGATTCCTTTTATCACCCAGGCGATTCTCTGGCTCGGGCAGTTCCTCAGTGACGACGGGCTGATGCTACTGGCCGGCAGCATTGCGCTGGTCTGGGTCATCGCCCTGCGCTCCCGCGACCCACAACGGCGCTTGCGACGTGACCGGCGCCTGTTGCGCATGGGGGTGATTGGCCCCTTGCTTCAGCGCATCGAAGCCGCACGGCTGGCGCGCACCCTCGGCACATTGCTGAGCAACGGTGTGGCGCTGTTGCAGGCGCTGGTGATCGCCCGGCAAGTGTGCAGCAACCGGGCGTTGCAGCAGCAGGTCGAGCAGGCCAGTGAATCCGTAAAAGGCGGCGGCACGCTGGCCAGCGCCTTCGGCGAGCAACCGTTGCTGCCGGACCTGGCCCTGCAAATGATCGAAGTCGGCGAACAGGCCGGCGAACTGGACACCATGTTGCTGAAGGTGGCCGACGTGTTCGACGTCGAGGCCAAACGCGGCATCGACCGCATGCTCGCGGCGCTGGTGCCGACCCTGACCGTGGTCATGGCGGTGCTGGTGGCGGTGATCATGCTGGCCATCATGCTGCCGCTGATGAGCCTGACCAGCAATATTTGAAACCCGAATCCTTTCAATCAGAGAACCAGACCGATGCGCCGCACGCCGTTCACCGCTGCAACCCGCCGCCAGCGCGGCTTCACCCTGCTGGAGATGCTTGCGGTCATCGTGCTGCTGGGCATCGTTGCGACCATTGTCGTGCGCCAGGTCGGCGGCAACGTCGACAAGGGCAAGTACGGCGCTGGCAAGGCGCAGTTGGCGAGCCTGAGCATGAAGATCGAAAGCTACGGCCTGGACCTGGGTTCGCCGCCCAAGACCCTGCAGCAACTGGTCGAAAGGCCGGCCAACGCTTCAGGTTGGGCCGGGCCGTACGCCAAGCCGTCGGACCTCAAGGACCCGTTCGGTCACGCCTTCGGCTATCGCTTCCCGGGTCAGCACGGCGCGTTCGACCTGATTTTTTACGGCCAGGACGGCCAGCCCGGCGGCGAAGGCTACAACGCTGACCTGGGCAACTGGGAGTAACCGGCGAGCATGAACGCGCCTGGGCCAAGCCGTGGTTTTACCCTGCTGGAGATGCTGGTGGTCATCGTCTTGATGAGCATCGGCATCGGCATGGTCGGCTTCGGCTTGCACAAGGGTTTGCAGCAGGCCGCGGATCGCCAGTTGCTTGGGCAAATGGTTCAGGCCCTTCGAACGACCCGCAGCGCGGCGATCATCAGCGGCCAGACCCGCGAGACTTCATTTACTCTCGACCGCCGCACCTTCAAGGCCCCCGGCAAACGGCCGCAACAATGGCCCGCCGAGGTCGGCGTGCAGCTGAACACGGCCGCGGATCTAGGGGAGGGCGGGGGCGCAGCGTTCGCGTTCTACCCGGATGGCAGTTCCAGCGGCGGCAATCTGCTGGTGTTCCAGGGCGATCGGCGTTGGCGCATTGACGTTGGCTGGCTGACCGGCAGCGTCAAGAGCCGTGCTTTGCCATGAAGGCCCGCAACGTTCAAGCCGGTTTCACGCTGCTGGAAATGCTCGCCGCGCTGGTGGTCATGGCCCTGTGCAGTGGCGTATTGCTGATGGCGTTCGGACAGAGCGCGCGGTCGTTGCAGCAGGTCGATCGCGCGGACCGGCTCAGCCAGGCGGCGCGTTCGGTTTTCGACGATCAGGCTGTTGGCGTGTTGCAGCCGGGCCAAAGCAGCGGCGTCATGGACGACGGCATTCAGTGGGCGATGGGCGTCTCGGCATTGCCCACCCGCGCCGGACAGCCGCGCCTGTTGCGGGTGGACCTGACCGTCAGCGAAGGGCGGCGTCAGGCACGTTTCAGCACGCTGCGACTGGTCAGTCCGGCGAAGGCGGGCGCCCAGTGAACAGACCCCAACGTGGCTTCACCCTGCTGGAAATCATGATTGTGCTGAGCCTGCTGGCCGTACTGCTGACCTTGGTCGGCGGCGCACTGGTCGGTGCCAACCGCGCGGTGGTCAAGGCCGATCGCTACACCTCGCGCCTGGACGAACGGCGGGCGGCCCAGGGATTTTTGCACCAGGCCATCAGCCAGGCGCTGCCGCTGGATATGGCGGAAAACGACCATTCCGGCGCCGGGCTGTTCGTCGGCTCGGCGCAGCGCGTGCAGTTTGCGGCGACCTTGCCGGGCAACCTGGGTGGCGGCATTCAGTTGCACACCCTGGAAGTCTCCGGCCCGGCAGCGGACCGTCGCTTGCAGATCGCTTTCGCCCAGGTCCAAGACAACGTATTGCGCGCGTGGGGTGAGCCGCAGGTCTTGCTTCACGACGTGAAGGGCGTGTCCTTGAGCTATCGCGGCGTGACGCCAACAGGTGAGGCGACCGGCTGGCTGGCTGAGTGGCCGTGGCCCAACCGTTTGCCCCGCGCCGTGCGCGTCGAAGTGCAGATGGAAGGCCCGGTGACCTGGCCGAGCGAAATCATCGCCTTGCGCCTTGATCTGTCGGGCGGGTCTGCCGGTGCTGCGTCGTCGGGAGGCACGCAATGAATCGGCAGCGCGGCGTGGCCTTGTTGCTGGTGCTCTGGGCAGTGGCGACGCTGAGCCTGTTACTGGGCGGCCTGGCCGGCTGGGTGCAGTTGGAAACCCGCCAGGCGTTATGGCAGCGGCAGCACACCCAGGCGCTGCTGGCGGCCCAGGCCGGGATGAACCTGGCGTTGCAGGCATTGCTGGACGTGAATCACCGCCCGCGCTGGGTCGCCGACGGTCGCGCCGTGCCGCTGGCCTTCGACGACGCACGAATGGTGGTCAGCGTCAGCAGCGAGCGCGGCAAGCTGGATTTGAATGCGGCCAGCCACGAGGACATCACCCGCGTGGCCCAGGCCTGTGGCGCCGATCGTGACGAGGCGACGCGTCTGGGGCAGGCCTTGCAGGCGCGCCGAGACGGCAGCGCGGCGCCGTTGCGGGTCATCGAAGAACTGCGCCAGGTGTCAGGCATGACGCAACGCCTTTACCAGCACATGGCGCCGGAAGTGACGCTGTGGAGCGGGCTGTCGCGGCCGGACGCGGCATTCGCCTCGCCGTTGCTGCGCAGCGCCTTGAACCTGCCGCAACAGACAGCCACGGGCACCGACCCTGGCTCCGTGCTGAGCATCGACAGTCAGGCGCAACTGCCGGATGGCGTTGTCGCCCGGCTTCAGACCACCGTTCTACTGTCTCCGTCGGAGGGTAACGCTCAACCGTATCGGGTGCTGCGTTGGCAAGAATGAAGTCACTCCTTTCAGTCCTTGCGCCGCTTCAGGCGTATCTGGGGACCGTGCAACGGCGCTGGCGGGGCAGCACGGCGCAAGGGTTCTGGCAGCTCTGGCGGGCGGAATTGTGCGGTTGCGTGCCGGCGCGTTTGCGTCATCGCTTCAGGGCCCAGGTACCGCAGCAGACCCATCGTTGGCCGATCGCGATGCCCGGCCCCGACGTGCAGGCCGGCGCCCGCCATGTGCTGATGCTGCCGACCCCTGTGGTGATGATCCATCGACTGCAATTGCCGACAGCGGCAGCCCGGGACCTCACCGCCGTGGTCGGCTATGAGCTGGACAAGTACACGCCGTATCCCCGCGATCAATTGCTCTATGTCGTGCGCCAGGACGGACGCAGCGCGGGCGGATTGCAGATCACCCTGATCGCCATACTCCGCGAGCGCATAAATGCGATTCTGGGGGAGTGCGCCGCCCATGGCCTGACGCCGCAATCCGTGGACGTCTGCGCGGAGGACGGCACGCCGTTGGGGATCGATCTGCTGCCCGAACCCGCGCGTCCATTGAAGTCGCGCGCGGGCGTTGACCGACGTCGGGTGCTTGTCGGGTCATGCGTCGTGCTGCTCGTCACGCTGATGGGCCTGTGGCTGCACGATCGCCGGCAGCGGCTCGAAGACATGCGCGCCACGGTGCAGTCGCAGAAAGGTGAGGTTGCGCAGGTTCAACAGCTGCGTCAGCAATTGACCAACACTTTGGGCGCCGCCGATTACCTGACCCGGCACAAGGCCGCGCATCTGACCATGGCTGCGCTGATGAGTGAGTTGACCGCTTGTTTGCCCGACGACACCTGGCTGGAGCAGCTGGAAATCGACGCTGGCGAGGTGTCGTTCTCCGGGCAGAGCGTGCGCGCCAGTGCCCTGATCAACCGTTTGAAAGACTGCCGCAGCCTGGAAAACCCGCAGTTTCAGGGCGTCATCCAGCCCGACGCCGGCAGCGGCAAAGAGCGATTTTCCCTGCACGCCCGCCTGCATCAGGAGACCGCCGATGAGCCGGATGCCCATGCCCTGTGAACGGAGGGCCCGTGAGCTGAAGGCCGGTGAGCGGACGACCCGAGCGCTGACACCCCGTGAACGTCGCGGCGCTGCATTGATCGTCCTCGCGTTGCTGATGGGCGCGGGCTACTGGCTGTTTATCGACAGCTGGTTCGCCGGCCCGCTGCGGGAGATGGGCGAAGAGACCGAGCAGCTCAGGTCCCGACAGCAGCGCTACGCCGGCCTGCTGCAACAGCGTGACAGCCTGAACGCAGCGCTGGAAACCGCCGGGCAGGACCCGGCCAGCAGCGGCAGCCTGTTGACCGGCGAAGACCCGAGCGCAGTGGCTGCCGATCTCATGCAGCACGTCGCTGACGTCATCACTGCCCAAGGCGCGAATGGCGCCGGCTGCACGCTGACCCAACGCATGCCGATCACCCCGGAGCAGGAGGGCAGCGAGCCGTTCCGGCAGGTCAAGGTCAGCGTCACCCTGGAATGCGCCGTCGAGCCACTGATGGCGGTGTTGCAGGGGCTGGAATATCAGCGTCCCTTGCTGTTCATCGACCACTTGAGCGTGCGCCGCGTCAGCAGTGCGCCGGCTAAAGGCGGGGCAGGGCGGCTGGCGGTGCAACTGCTGATTCGCGGCTATTTGCAGCCGGTTGCGGCCAAGGCAGCTGCCGATCAACCCGACTCAGCCCAGGCCGCCCCATGATGCGTTCCCCGATCACGGTCGAGCGCGCGCTGATGGCCGTCGCCCTTGTCCTGCTGGTGCTGATTGCTCTGGTGCTCAACGGCACTTGGCAGTCGCCGGACTGGCTGCCTGCCGCACCGAATCATCGCCCGGCCGTCGCGGCAAAAACGCCGGCGTTGTCGCGCGTGGAATTGCCTAGCCTCGCCAACGCCTGGCAGACCCCGCTGTTCAGCGTCGACCGCCGCCCGGATCTGCAACCGTCCGCCACTCAGGCAGCGTCCAGCCTGAGCGGGCTGACCCTGACCGGGGTGCTGCTCGACGGCACGGTGCAGCTGGCATTGATCAAACCCGCCACCGGCCCGGCGCTGAAAGTTCGCCTCAACGGGCAGTTGCCCAATGGCTGGAACCTGCGCGCGATCAGCCCGACCAGTGCCACGTTTGGCCTCGGCGAGCGCAACGAAATACTGACTGTCCGGCGCCTGCGACTGCCTGCGCCGTCGACCCCACCACCGCTTTCTCTTTCCCGTGAAGACCTTCATGAACCTGCCCCGTAATCCTTCCCTGCGCCGTGCCCGCAGCACCAAACCAGTCGCGACGCTGCGCTCGCCTTTGCTGTGTCTGGCCGCCGCCGTGGCCTTGAGTGGCTGCGCGACCGCGCCGACGACCCTTGAACCGGACAATGGCATGTTGCGGGAGGCACTGGACGGAACCGGAAGCCAACGTCGGCCGATCGACCCACGCAGCGAGCAGATGCCGGTTCAGGCTCAAGCCAATCCTGCGGAAAGCTCGACGGTGACTACCGGTACCCGGCAGATCATCAGGGGCACCCAGCGTTTTGTGAATCCACAGCCCTCAGGCGCCGCCACGCCCCGGGCGGCGGAAGGCGACATCGTCTTCAACTTTGCCAACCAGCCCATCGAAGCGGTGGTCAACAGCATCCTCGGCGACATGCTTCACGAGAGCTACACCATCGCCCAAGGGGTGAAGGGCGAAGTCAGTTTCTCCACGTCCCGGCCGGTCAACCCGCAGCAGGCGCTGTCGATTCTGGAGACCCTGCTGTCGTGGACCGACAACGCGATGATCCGTCAGGGCAATCGCTACGTCATCCTCCCGGCCAGCCAGGCCATTGCCGGCAAGCTGGTGCCGGAAATGGCCGTGGCCCAGCCGTCTGCCGGGCTGTCCGCGCGTTTGTTCCCGCTGCGCTATATCTCGGCCACCGAGATGCAGAAGCTGCTCAAGCCGTTTGCCCGGGAGAACGCGTTCCTGCTGGTGGACCCGGCGCGCAACGTGTTGAGCCTGGCGGGGACCACTGAAGAGCTGGCGAACTATCAGCAGACCATCGACACTTTCGATGTCGACTGGCTCAAGGGCATGTCGGTGGGCGTGTTCGGCCTGCAGCGGGCCTCGGTGAGCGAGTTGATGCCGGAGCTGCAAAAGCTGTTCGGGCCGGACAGCGGCATGCCGTTGGCCGGGATGGTGCGTTTTCTGCCGATCGAGCGGACCAACTCAGTGGTGGCGTTCTCGTCCCAGCCCGAGTACCTCAACGAAGTGGGCACCTGGATTCGCACCATCGACGAGGGCGGCGGCAACGAGCCGCAGCTGTACGTGTACGACGTGCGCAACATGAAGGCCACTGACCTGGCGAAATACCTCAAGCAGATCTACGGCACGGGCGCGGTAAAGGAAGAAAGCGCTGCGAAGGTGGCGCCGGGTTTGCGCACGCGCTCGATGTCGTCGTTGACCGGGGGCACGTCTGGCGGCACATCGAGCGGTCTCGGCTCGGGCACGGGGATGAGTTCCGCTACGGGTCTGAACAGTAGCGGCCAAGGCGGCATGTCCCAAAGCGGTACTCAGAACACGGCGACCTCGGACGACGAACAGGAGCAAGACGCGGACACCGGCAGCGACAGCGGTTCCGACGACAGCTCGACCTCGGGCACTGCCGCCTCGGGCAGTGGGCAGAAGGGCCTGGACTCGACCACCCGCATCTCGGCGCAGAAAAGCAGCAACCAGTTGCTGGTGCGCACCCGTCCTGCGCAGTGGAAAGAGATCGAGGCGGCGATCAAACGTCTGGACAACGCGCCGCTGCAAGTGCAGATCGAGACGCGGATTCTCGAGGTCAAGCTGACCGGCGAGCTGGATCAGGGGGTCCAGTGGTACCTCGGACGCCTGGCCGGCAATTCCACCAGCACCACCGTTGCCAACACCGCCGGCAGTCAGGGTGCGCTGGGGGGAGGCGGTGCCGGGCTGGGCGCGACCGATTCGCTGTTCTATTCCTTCGTCAGCACCAACCTGCAAGTGGCGATTCACGCGCTGGAAACCAACGGCCGCACCCAGGTGCTGTCGGCGCCGTCGCTGGTGGTGATGAACAACGAAAACGCGCAGATTCAGGTCGGCGACAACATCCCCATCAGCCAGACCACGGTCAACACCGGCACCTCGGACACCACCCTCAGCAGCGTCGAGTACTTGCAGACCGGTGTGATCCTCAACGTCGTGCCGCGCATCAACCCGGGCGGTCTGGTGTACATGGACATTCAGCAGCAGGTCAGCGATGCCGACGACACCGTGACGGTGAACGGCAACCCGCGCATCTCGACGCGCTCGGTGTCGACCCAGGTGGCTGCGCAAAGCGGGCAGACCGTGTTGCTCGGCGGGCTGATCAAGCAGGACAACAGCGAGAGCGTCAGCGCCGTCCCGTATCTGGGCCGGGTGCCCGGACTGGGCTGGCTGTTCGGCAATCGCAGCAAGTCAAAGGATCGCACCGAGTTGCTGGTGCTGATCACGCCGCGGGTCATCAACAGCAGCAGTCAGGCACGCCAGGTCACCGACGATTATCGTCAACAGATGCAGTTGTTGAACGGCGCCAGCACGCCACAAGCCCTGCGCTAGACCCCTGCGCAGCGGTAACAAAGTTTTCCGGGGCGCGGGGTGTGGGCGCTAATATGGCGGGGACGCTTGCGAACGGGCGGCTCGGACCTCCCGCTTTCGCCCACTTCCCACACGGAGCCATCACCGGCCCCAACACGGAAAACCAACGATGATCTTGAGAGTGACTGGGGCGGTGATGGCGATTTTTGCCATTGCCCTGTTGTATATGGGTGCGCAACTGGTGGCCGTCGGCGGCTCGGCGGCGTACTCGATTGTCGCCCTCGGGGTATTGGCCTCGGCGGTGCTGCTGATCCTGAAAAAGCAGTCGGCGCTGACGCTGTATGCGCTGCTGATGTGGGGGATTCTGATCTGGATCGTCTACGAGGTCGGCTTCGACAAATGGCAGTGGATCCCGCGCGGCGACCTGTTCGCGCTGCTGGGTCTCTGGCTGGCGCTGCCGTGGGTGGTGCGTCCGCTTTACAAGGCGCAGAACCCGAGCGACACGCGCCGCTTCCACCCGTTTCTGGGTGGCACCGTGGGCGTGATGATCCTGATCGTGCTGGCGGTGATGTTCTACGACCCGTACCCGGTGGCGGGCAAGATCGACAACCCGGTTGCGACGCGCAGCACAGGTGAAGCCGGCAATGACTGGGTGGCCTACGGCGGCACGAACAACGGTCAGCGTTTCTCCAGCCTCGACCAGATCAACGCCGGTAACGTGAAGAAGCTGACCGTGGCGTGGGAATACCACACCGGCGATCTGCGCGATGCCGCAAAAGACGCCGGCGAATACACCTTCGAAGCGACGCCGCTGAAGGTCAACAACCGGGTGTATGTCTGCACCGCGCACAACGAAGTGCATGCGCTGAACCCTGAAACCGGCAAGCTGGACTGGAAGTGGGAACCGGAGAAAAACCGCTCTTACCTGCAGCAGCATCAGACCTGCCGTGGCGTCAGCTACTACGCGCCGGCCGCCACCGCCGCCACCGCCGCCACCGCTGCCGCCGCTGCATCGCCGATCCAGTGCGCCAAGCGCATCATCACCGCCACGACGGACGCAAAGCTGGTGGCCCTGGACGCCGACACCGGCAAGCTGTGCAGCGATTTCGGCAACAACGGGGTGGTCGATCTCAGCCCCAACATGGGTGAGATCCGTCCCCACGCGTTGATGCAGACGGCCGCACCGCTGATTGCCGGTGATCTGGTCATCGTGGGCGGTTCGGTGATGGACAACGGCTACAACGACGGCAACCCATCGGGTGTGATCCGCGCCTACAACGTCGTGACCGGCACGCTGGTGTGGAATTTCGACCCCGCCAACCCGGACATGACCCAGCCCATCGCGCCCGATCAGACCTATCCGCAGGACACACCCGTGGCGTGGGGCACCCTGAGCGCCGACATGAAGAACGGCCTGGTGTTTGTGCCGTTCGGCAACGCCTCGCCAGACGAGCTCGGCATCAACCGCGACCCGAACAGCAACACGGAAAAATTCCGTGACACGCTGGTGGCGCTGGACCTGAACACTGGCGCGTTCAAATGGAAGTTCCAGTCCTCGAACAACGACCTCTGGGATCGGGATAACCCGTCGCAGCCGACCCTGATGGAGGTGGGCAAAGAGGGCAACACGCAACCGGCGCTGATCCTGCCGACCAAAGTGGGCAACATTTTTGTGCTGAACCGGCTGACCGGCGAGCCGATTGTCCCGGCCGATCAGGTCAAGGTGTCGACCCAGGGTGGCGTGCCGGGCGAGCATTTCGCGCCGACTCAACCGGTGTCGAAGATCAACTTCATCCCGGAACCCCTGAGCGAAAAGTCGATGTGGGGCCTGACGCCGTTCGACCAGATGTCCTGCCGCACGACCTACAACACGCTGCGCTACGACGGTAATCCGTGGACGCCGAGCACCGAGCAGGGCTCGTTGATCTTCCCGGGCAACATCGGGGCGTTCAACTGGGGCTCGGTGGCGGTTGATCCGGACCGACAGATCCTTATCGCCGCGCCGGTACGTCTCGCTTACACCTACCACCTGATCAAGCGCACCCCGGAAACCGCCGAGAAGCGGCTGTTCACCCAGGACGGCACGCCGTACTGGAACGAGAACTTCAAGGGCGACTACGCGATTCGCATCAAGCAGTTCGCCTCGGCGCTGGGCGTGCCGTGCATTGCGCCACCGTGGGGCCGCATGGTCGGCGTCGACCTGACCACGGGCAAGACCGAGTGGATGCGCCGCACCGGCACCACCCAAAACCTCAAGACCAGCTTCCTGCCGGGACGCTTTCCGATCGGCTTCCCGATGGGCATGGTTGCCCACGGCGGTCCATTGGTGACGGCGGGCGGCGTGGTGTTCCATGGCGCCACGGCAGACAACTTCATCCGCGCGTACGACATCAACACCGGTGACGTGCTCTGGGAGAAGGAACTGCCGGCGGGCGGCCAGGCGACGCCTTCGACCTACCTGGGCAGCGACGGCAAGCAGTACGTCGTCATCTCCGCTGGCGGGCATGGCTCGCTCGGCACCACATTGGGTGACAGCGTGATCGCGTTCCGTCTGGATTGATGGGCTGACGTGTGAAAAAGGCCGTGACGCCGTCGTGCGTCACGGCCTTTTTTGTACGGATGCAGGGGCGCGATTGCGCGGGAATCCACTGGACCGACGATGGATTTGTTAACTGGCACACCGCCAAACTCTGTAGCCGCTGGCTTGCCGACGAACGCGATGTCTCAAACCTGAATGGCTATCTGACACACCGCCAAACACTGTAGGAGCGCGCTTGCCCGCGAATGCGGTGGACCAGCTATGAAGATGTCGCCTGACACACCGCGTTCGCGGGCAAGCGCGCTCCTACAGGGGATCGTCGCACTACCTGGAGCGATCAGCGTACCCATACGTGCAGGCGCTGGCTTGCCGACGAACGCGATGTCTCAAACCTGAATGGCTATCTGACACACCCCAAACCATTGTAGGAGCGTGGCTTGTCCGGCGATCGGCCGGGGACCGGTCGTGAAACCTTTGCACCCGCTTCGCCTGACGGAATGCGGCGCCTGGAATGCTGTCGCTGCGCGCCAGATCGCGGGACAAGCCACGCTCCTGCAGTCGATCGGTGTCTGAAGGGGGGCGCTGCCGCGGCGCGCTCCTAAAAAACGATGCTCCGGTAGAACGCTTTCAGCGTTTCAACGAACTCTTCGGACAATTTCGTTCGCACCTGGGCCGGTGCCCACATGACGTAGGTGGGGAAGAGGATCTGCGGCACAAACGGGCGGATGACGATGTCCCGGTGGCGATAATCCCGGGCCACCAGCGGGTGGGCGAGGGTGATGCCCATGCCCAGTGCAACCATCTCGCAATTGATCGCGCTGTACTGCGCCTCCACGGTCATGACCCGTTCCACGCCCGCCTGCTCGAACAGGCCGTCCACCAACGCCCGGGTGCCGTCGCCGTGGCACAGGGAAACAAAGGTTTCGCCTTCCAGGTCAGTGAAGGTGATCTCCGGACGGCTTGTCAGGGGATGGGCCGCCGGCAGCACGCACACCGCCGCCACTTCACTGAGCAGCTCGATCTGCTGACTGTCGACATCGCCAGGGTGCACCACAATGCCGACATCACAGAACTGCGACTTCACCCACTGCTCAACGGTGGGCGAGGAGTTCACGTGCAGGGACACGGTCAGCTCCGGTCGCGTCTCGGTGAACGCCTTCAGCACCCGGGGAATCATGCTCAGCCCAGTGGAAGGCACTGCCGCCACCCGCAAGCGGCCCGTGCCCAGATTGCGGATGTTCTTGGCCGACAGTTTGAGGCTGTCCAGCCCGACGTAGGCGCGCTCGACCTCCTGGAAAAACGCCTGACCCTCCTGAGTCGGAATCAACCTGACGCCAGCGCGCTTGAACAGGGTCAGCCCGGTGCTGAGTTCCAGTTGGGCAATCAACCGGCTGATGTTCGGCTGCGAGGTAAACAGCACCTCTGCCGCCGCCGTCATGGAACCCAGACGCATGACGCTTCTGAAGGCTTCGATCTGTCTCAAATTCATGGCGCACTCCATATCAAATATGAATAACTAAGGCGTATATCCGTATTTGACCATATGGACACCCCGTCGCAATACTCGAACCAGCCACCCATAGCGCACATGAAGATGCGCCACCCCGCGCTGGAGTCGCCGGGAGCATGCACGCTGCATGCACGGCTTCGGTTCAGCCCGAAGCAACTGACGCATTGTTCGATCTGCCCCACGCACTTCGGAGATAGTCTGTGAATAGCCTTGACCTTCCCTCAGCCGCACGACCGTTTCGTCCCCTCCATCGCAGCGCTGTGGCCATGGCCCTGACGCTTGCCGCCGTTGGCAGCACACCCGTCTTCGCCGAGACCACGCTGTACGTCGCCGGCGTCGGCGGCTCCACCGAGCAGATGTACAAGAACCGCGTCATTCCCGCCTTCGAAAAACAACACAACGTCAAAGTCGTCTACGTCGCCGGCAACTCCACCGAGACCCTGGCCAAGCTGCAGGCGCAGAAGGGCCGTCAGCAGATCAACGTGGCGATGATGGACGACGGCCCGATGTATCAGGCGCTGCAGATGGGTTTGTGCGAAAAGCTCAGCGACGCGCCGATCTACAAGGACCTCTATCCGCTGGCGCGACTGAGCCCTGAAGCCACGGGGATCGGCGTGGTGGCCACCGGCATCGGCTACAACGAAGAGGCCTTCAAGAAGCGCGGCTGGGCGGCGCCGGATTCCTGGGAAAACCTCACTGACCCTCGCTTCAAGCAATTGCTCGGCATGCCGCCGGTCACCAATACCTACGGGCTGCACACGCTGGTGGAAATGGCCCGACTGAGGGGCGGCGGCGAGAAAAACATCGACCCCGGCTTCAAGGCGCTGAAGGACGAAATCGGCCCCAACGTGCTGGCGTGGGTCTCGGCGCCGGGCGAGATGGACGGCATGATGCAGAACGGCGACATCGTCATGGCGGTGTACGGCAGCGGTCGGGCCGTGGCGTTGCAGGGCACCGGCTTTCCGCTCAAGTTCATCTACCCGAAGGAAGGCGGCATAGCCTTGCAGGTCGCCGCGTGCAGCGTGACCCCGAACGCGCAATCCGAACTGGCCCAGGCGTTCATTCAGTACGTGCTGTCACCTGAAGTGCAGGAAATCCAGGCGCGGGAGAACGGCTTCGCGCCGGTGAACCAGACCGTCAAGCTGCCGGACGACGTCGCCGCGCGCATGCCGTACGGGCCGGAGAAGGTCAACGCGCTGATCAAGGTCGATTGGGAAACCATCAACCAGCAGCGCAGCGAGTGGACCACGCGCTGGAACCGCACCGTCGAGCGCTAGCGTCACCGATTCTTTTCGCTGATCGACAGTCGCTGATCGACGCACGCGCCGATCTTCCCGAGCACCCTTCTGGAGACGCAGGTCCGCCTGCGTGGCACGCCCATGGCATTTCTCACCCTCGAAGGCATCGTCAAGACTTACGGCACGTTCAGGGCCATTGACGGTTTGAACCTGGAGGTCAGGCACGGCGAGTTCATCGCCTTGCTCGGCCCGTCCGGGTGCGGCAAGACCACCACACTGCAATCCATCGCAGGCTTCGTGCAGCCCACCGAAGGCCGCATCGTCCTCGACGGCCGCGACATCACCCACGTGCGACCCGAGCAGCGCGGGCTGGGCATCGTCTTTCAGAGCTATGCGCTGTTTCCACACATGACCGTGGCGCAGAACATCAGTTTCGGCCTGGAAATGCGCGGCGTGCCCAAAGCCGAGCGCGGCAAGCGCGTCGATGAAGCGCTGGATCTGGTGCGCCTCGCCGGCCTCGGTGAGCGTTACCCGAAAGCCCTGTCGGGCGGTCAGCGCCAGCGGGTGGCGATTGCCCGCGCCCTGGCGATCCGTCCGAACCTGCTGCTCCTCGACGAGCCGATGTCCAACCTTGACGCCAAGCTGCGCGAAGAGATGCACATCGAATTGCGGGCCATTCAGCGCGAGCTGGGCATCACCACCATTCTGGTGACCCACGATCAGGTCGAAGCGATGACCATGAGCGACCGCATTGCGGTGATGCAGAAGGGCCGCATCGTACAGATCGACACGCCCTTCGAAGCCTACGAGCGGCCGCATTCACCGTTCGCTTCGGCATTCCTCGGCAAGACCAATGCTTTCGCCGGCGCCGTGCAATTGCGCAACGATCGCTGCTGCCACGTGCAGGTCCACGACACGCTGATGCATGTGCCCCACGAAGACCGCGCGCTGGGCAATGACGTCAACGTCTACATCCGCCCGGAAAAAATCCGTCTGGTGGCCCTGGGCAGCGGGCGGTTTCCCGGGCGCGTCAGGCTGCGGGTGTTCCTCGGCAATCTGTGGTTGATGGCGGTGGAAAGCCGCCTGGGGCTGGTGCACATGACCTTGCCCAATCTCGGCACGCCGCCGCCGGAGGAGGGCAGTGAAGTCGGGCTGGACTGGTCGGATGACGACCTGCGCTTGCTGGATCGGGAGGTCACCCATGGCCAGGTATGACGCCGAGCGGGTAGGCGTGGCGCCGTGGCTGCTGAGCGGGCCGGCGTTGCTGGTGTTCATCGCGCTGTTGCTGGCGCCCTTGCTGTTGACCGCCGTGCTGTCATTGAACCTGTTCAGCGACACTGACGGCGTGGTGCCGAGCTACAGCCTTGGCAACTACCTGGAGGTGTTCAAGGACGATTACTTCCACGAGATTTTCCTGCGCACCGGCGGCATGGCCCTCGCGGTCACGGTGTTGTGCGTGCTGCTGGGCATTCCGGAAACCATCATCATTGCGCGCATGGCACCACGCTGGCGTTCGCTGTTCCTGCTGGTGGTGTTGGGGCCGCTGCTGATTTCCGTGGTGGTGCGGACCCTGGGCTGGGCGATTCTGCTGGGCAACAACGGCCTGATCAACGATGCCCTGCAAGCGCTGGGCATCACCGATCAACCGGTAAAAATGCTGTTTACCCAGCTCGGCGTGGTCATTGCGCTGACCCATGTGCTGGTGCCGTTCATGGTCATTGCGGTCTGGGCGACCCTGCAACGGCTGGACCTGCAGGTCGAGTGGGCGGGCCTGTCCCTGGGCGCGTCCCGCCTGACGGTGTTCCGCCGGATCATCCTGCCGCAGATCATGCCCGGCGTGCTGTCCGGCTCGATCATCGTCTTCGCCCTGGCCGCGTCGGCCTTCGCCACCCCGGCGATCATCGGCGGCCGACGCCTGAAAGTGGTGGCGACGGCGGCGTACGACGAGTTCCTGGGCACCCTCAACTGGCCCCTCGGCGCGGCCATCGCGATGCTTCTGCTGCTGGCCAATCTGATCATCATTCTGGGTTGCAGCAAACTGGCCGAGCGCCGGTTCAAGCAAGTCTTCGAGTAGCCGACCATGCACAAGAACGGATTTTTCTCGATGCTGTTCCATGCCCTGTTTGTCACGTTCATCGTCGCGCCGCTGGTGGTGGTGATGGCCATGGCGTTCACCAGCAAGGGCTACCTGTCGCTGCCCACCGAAGGCCTGTCACTGCGCTGGTTCCGGGCACTGGCGGACAACCAGGAAATGCTCGATGCCTTCACATTGTCGATCAAGCTCGGACTGGCGTCGGCGACCATCGCCGCGCTGCTGGCGATACCGGCGGCACTGGCCATCAGTCGCTATGACTTTCCCGGCCGGGGCGCGGTGACCGGGTTTCTGCTGTCCCCGCTGATGATTCCGTCGGTGGTGCTCGGCATCGCCTTCCTGCGTTTCTTTTCCCTGGCGCAGATCGGCGGCTCGTTCTGGGCGCTGACCCTGACCCACGTGATCGTCGTATTGCCCTACGCATTGCGCCTGACCCTGGCCTCGACCATCGGCCTTGAGCGAGACATAGAGCACGCCGCACTGTCCCTGGGCGCCAGTCGCTGGACAGCGTTCTACCGGGTCGTGCTGCCGCGGATTCGCACCGGCGTGGTCGGCGGCTGGATGCTCGCGTTCATCCAGAGCTTCGACGAGCTGACCATGACCGTATTCGTCGCAACGCCGGGCACCACAACGCTGCCGGTGGCGATGTACAACCAGATTTCCCAGACCATCGATCCCCTGATCACGGCGGTGTCGACGGTGCTGATCGTCGGCACGTTGCTGCTGATGCTGATATTGGACCGAATGGTCGGACTGGACCGGGTGTTGATTGGAGAAGGCAAATGAGCCAAGGCACACAGAGCGTCATTCAGGCGGAGGTGATCGTCATCGGCGGCGGGCTGGTGGGGACGGCGGTTGCTTACGGCCTGGCCCGCAGCGGTGCCGACACCGTGGTACTGGACCAGGGCGACGATGCGTTTCGCGCCTCACGGGGCAATTTCGGGCTGGTCTGGGTCCAGGGCAAGGGCCACGACCTCCCGGACTATTCACGCTGGACGCAGTCGTCAGCGACCCGCTGGCCGGACTTCGCCCGGGCGCTGATGGCCGACAGCGGGGTGGACGTGCAGCTCCGTCAGCCCGGTGGCTTCCATATGTGTTTCAGCGACGAAGAGCTCATCGAGCGGCAATCGCGCCTGCAAACCCTGCAGGACGCCCTCGGCGACTATCCCTTTCAGATGCTCGACGCCGCCGACGTCAAGGCACGCCTGCCGCTGATCGGCCCGTCCGTGGTGGGCGCCAGCTACACGCCCCAGGACGGTCATGTCAATCCGCTGAAACTGCTGCGCGCGCTGCACACCTCGGCCCAGGCCAAGGGGGCGCGATTTTACGGCGGGATGCAGGTGGATCGCATCGACGGCGCAGCAGGCGAATTTTGCGTGACCGCCGGCTCACAACGCTTCGTCGCGCCGCGCATCGTATTAGCTGCCGGGCTGGGCAATCCGGGACTGGCCCGGCAAGTGGGCCTGCATGCGCCGGTGGCGCCGAATCGCGGCCAGGTCCTGGTGAGCGAGCGGGTGCGGCCGTTTCTCGATCACCCGACAGTCCATGTTCGGCAGACCGACGAAGGCACCGTGCAACTCGGCGATTCCATGGAGGAGGTGGGCTACGACGACAACACCTCCACCCACGTGCTCGAAGCGATCGCCCGGCGTGGCGTCGCGACCTTTCCATTGCTGCGGGAAGTGCGGCTGATTCGTGCCTGGGCGGCGCTGCGGGTTCTGAGTCCCGATGGCTACCCCATCTATCAGCAATCGGCCAGCCACCCAGGCGCCTTCGTGGTGACTTGCCACAGTGGCGTGACCCTGGCCGCCGCCCACGCCCTGCGCATCGCGCCGTGGGTGATGGGTGGCGCCATGCCCGACGAGCTCGGCGCATTCGCCGGTGAGCGTTTCCTGACTGACAAGGTGTTTTCCCATGCGCACTGATCCGCTGTTCCAACCGGTCACGAGCGAAGTGAGGTCGACGCGGACTGTCAGCCTCAGCTTCAACGGTCAATCTCTCGATGTTCCAGCGGGCATCAGCGTCGCAGCGGCCCTGCTGATGTCGGGCATCAACCGCTTTCGCGCGACGCCGGTGAGCGAATCGCCCCGGGCGCCGTATTGCATGATGGGCGTGTGCTTCGAGTGCCTGGTGGAGATCGACGGCGTACCCAATCGCCAGAGCTGCCTGATCGAAGTGGCGGAGGGCATGCGCATCCGCTCCCAGGAGGGCGCGCGCGACCTGATTTTTCAGGCTGGCAATGTGCAAACCGCCAATGAGCAGACCGTCGAGGTGCAGTCATGAATGATCTTTTTGGCGGTGCAGTGGACGCTGTGGACGTGGTGGTCGTGGGCGCCGGTGCCGCCGGCATGGCAGGCGCGGTGGCGTTGGCCGGGTTCGGTTTGCAGGTGGTGTTGCTGGACGAGCAGGGCAGTCCGGGCGGACAGATCTATCGCGGCGTCACCCTCGCGCCGCTTTCGCGAAGGGATCTGCTCGGCGCGGATTACGCCCACGGCAACGCGCTGGCCCAGGCCCTGGCGTCCTCATCGGTGCGCTATGAAAAGGGCGCGGCGGTCTGGCAAGTAACCCGGGATCATCAGGTCAGCTACCTGCGCGACGGGCGTTTGCGCACCCTGCAGGCCAAGGCCGTATTGCTCGCCACCGGCGCCATGGAACGGCCGTTTCCGATCCCGGGCTGGACCTTGCCCGGCGTGATGAGCGCGGGTGCCGCGCAGATTCTCCTGAAAAGTGCAGGTCTCGCGCCCACCGAGCCGGTGGTACTGGCCGGCTGCGGCCCGCTGTTGTACCTGCTGGGCTGGCAATACCTGCGCGCCGGCGTGCCGATCAAGGCCTTGGTCGACACCACGCGGCCGGAAGATTACTGGCGGGCGCGGCGTCATCTGTTCGCGGCGTTGCGTGCCTGGCCGTATTTGCGCAAGGGCCTGGAGTTGATGCGCAGCCTGCGCAGCGCCCGTATCCCGCATTACACCGGCGCCGAGCACCTGGCGATCGAGGGGGACGCCGCCGCCACCGCGTTGACCTTCACGGTGGCCGGCAAGGCGCAGCGGATCGACGCGCGTTGCGTGCTGCTGCATCAGGGCGTGGTGCCCAACATCCAATTCAGTCAGTCGCTGCGCGCACGTCATGTCTGGGACGTCGATCAGTTGTGCTTCAGCCCGGTGGTCGACCCGTGGGGTGAGCTGGACGTACCGGGTATGTTCGTCGCCGGTGACGGCGCCGGTATTGGCGGTGCCCAGGCCGCCGCGCTGCAGGGCGAGTTGGCGGCGCTGGGCATTGCGCAGCGGCTGGGCCGGTTCGATACCGGTCAGCGAGATGAAGGGGCAGGGCCGCTGCGTGAAAAGCTGGCGTTGAACCTGCGCATTCGGCCGTTTCTCGATGCGCTTTATCAGCCGAAGGAAGCGAACCGCATCCCCGCCGATGAAGTCATCGTGTGCCGCTGCGAGGAAGTCACGGCGGGGGACCTGCGCAAGTTCGTCGCCCTGGGCTGCGCCGGCCCCAATCAGGCCAAATCCTTCGGCCGCTGCGGCATGGGACCGTGTCAGGGGCGGATGTGCGGCCTGACGGTGACGGAAGTGATCGCCAAGGCGCGCGGCGTATCGGCGGCGGAAGTCGGCTACTACCGCATTCGCCCGCCGATCAAGCCCATCACGCTGGGAGAACTGGCCGGTGAGTGAGGCGCGCTCAAGGCACAGCGACGTGCTGGTGATAGGCGGCGGCATCCATGGCTTGAGCACCGCGTTGCATCTGGCCCAGCGCGGTGTCGAAGTCACGGTGCTGGAGGCTGATTACTGCGGTCGTCATGCGTCCGGGGTCAACGCCGGCGGGGTGCGGACCCTCGGCCGGCACGATGCGGAAATCCCTTTGGCGTTGTCATCGCGCGCCCTTTGGCACGACCTTGCGCAGACGCTGGGCGATGACGGCGGCTTCGTGCCGAGCGGCCAGCTCAAACTCGCGGAAACCGCCGCCGAACTCGATGAGTGTCGACAGCGCGTCGAACATCTGCAGCGACTGGGTTTCACCCATGAAGTGCTGATCGACGATCAACAGGTGTTCGAGATTATTCCTACCGTCGCCCGGCATGTGGTGGGCGGCATCTGGGTCAAGGATGACGGCTATGCCATTCCCTACAGAACCGTCACGAGCTTTCGGCTGGCGGCCGAAAAGCTCGGCGTGAAAGTGCGCGAAACGACACCGGCGCAGCGCATCGAGCAACGCGGCAGTGAGTGGCAGGTCACCACGCCCGCCGGGGTGTTCAGCGCCGGGCATCTGGTGATCACCGCCGGTGCCTGGGCGCGGGAGCTAGCACAACAAGTCGGCGAATCGGTGCCGGCTCACCCCGAGGGCCTGATGCTGATGGTGACCCACCGCGCTGCGCCGTTTTGCGCGCCGGTGCTGGGGGCGACCGGTCGCTCGCTGTCATTCAAGCAGTTCGCCAACGGCACCGTGGTGATTGGCGGCAAGCTCATTGGCAGCGTGGATTTCCCGGCGCGCCACGGCGAAGTGGATCTGGCGCGTCTGGGCATCAGCGCGAGGACCGTCACCGACCTGTTTCCGCACCTCAAGCACCTGGGCGTCAATCGGGTCTGGGCCGGTGTCGAAGCGTTTACCGCTGACGACTTGCCGGTGATCGGTGCCAGTCGCAAGGCCAGTCATCTCAGCTATTCGTTCGGCTTCTGCGGCAGCGGTTTCCAGATGGGCCCCGGCACCGGCAAGCGCCTGGCGCAGCAGATCCTCGGCGAGCATTCGGACATTTCGCTGGAGGCATTCGACATAGGACGTTTTGATGACGCCCTTGTTAAAACGCCACAGTTCGACATTCCGAACGGCGCATCTCGCGTCGTTCGATAAACCTCCGCACCATCCAACCCATCAGGAGTTCACATGCTGGAAATCAACCGTATCGAAACCAACCAACGCATGAGCCGTGTCGTGCAGTGCAACGGCTTTACCTTCCTCGGCGGCCAGACTGCAACGGATCGCACCCTCGATATCAAGGGCCAGACCGCGCAAGTGCTGGAGAAGATCGACAACTACCTGGCCAAGGCCGGCCTCGACAAAACGCGGATTCTCACCGCACAGGTCTGGCTGTCGGACATCGCGGCGAATTTCGCGGGCATGAACGAAGTCTGGGACGCCTGGGCACCGGAAGGGCACGCACCCGCACGCGCCACCGTGGAATCACGTCTGGCCGCGCCGGATTTGCTGGTGGAGATCACCGTGGTAGCCGCAGGCTGATCAGCTGGCGCTGTAGATGCTGCGCCGGACCGGGTTTATTCCCGTCCCGGCGTTGTCGCTCAAGGGCGGACAGCCGCTTCGGCGGAGTTGGTCACCAAGTGGTTTTGGGTCGTGCGTCGCTGCTGGGTGATCAGCACTTGCGGCACCGAGGAGCAGCGGTATTTGATGCCCCGTCGGGTAGGCATGAGGGCGACGCTTTCCATGCATTCCGCCTTGGTCGAATACGCCGTCGGCTGGCTCTCGTCCAGACATCCTTCCGCACCGGAACACATAGTCATTACAACCACGAAGATGCTCTTCATTGCTCACATTCCTTTTAGGCAAATCACGGCGCGGGACAGCGGGTGTGAGGCGATTTTGAGGGCAGGTGCTGGCAGAAGGCAATGCGGTGAAAGTGCTTTTCGTCGGGAATATGACGCTTTTGGGTTTTTGATAGATTAGAGGGTAAATCTATAGTCGGTAAATTGACGCCACGATTTTTAAATCGGGTCAATTTACTTAAGTCTGGCGTCACTTAAGCGAGCTGGCATGGGGTTTTTGAAACCTCCTTAGAGACCGCAATCGGGCTCGGGCTCAACAACGCGCAACCAATCCCAGCGTGCCTGATAGCTCTGCGCCTTTTTGCGAAACAACTCGGGCTGCGGGAAGTTTGGGTTCATGCGCAAAAGCCCATGTTCAAGCTCATTCAGCCCGTGAGGTGCGTAGAGCTCGCCAGTGTCGAGGTGCAACCCGATGCAGGTCGAGCAGATGAGAAAGCGGTCGATGCCGTCTTTAGCGGAGTGAAGCGCGGGGTAGTCACTGCCAAACCGATCGGCGAACCACACATGCACGCGCGCCTGGTTGCGCAGCTCGACCTTGACGTCCAGATCCTGAAAAAGCGTCTGCGCGGCAAGAATGACCCGGTCTTCTGCCTCCCATGAGATGTCTTCGTCGTAATAGAACACGTCGTAAACATTCACGCCCCAGCCCGCCGGACGATCGGATAGCCGATTCCACACCGCCTGAAACAGGCAGCCTGCGGTGAGCATGGTTTGGTTGAGTCCCAAGGATGGCAGTCGCTCGACCAGTTGAGCGTTAACCGGGTTGGACAAGGCCATATCGATGAGGGCGGAGGCGGTCAGTGTCATGTGGACTTCCTGGGGTGGGGCAGCTTTGGCAGCGAGCTCAACTCAGCATGTTGTATTTAAAGGGTCTGATTTATTGGATCTTGAACACCACCACCGGCGGCGTTGGCATCCCTCATAGGAGTAAATTAGCCTGCTTTAACAGCACCTCCTATGGGGAGTCTTAAATGCTCATCGTCTTCAGTGGTCTGCCCGGTACCGGTAAGACGACCCTCGCCAAGGGTCTGGCCGCAACGCTGGGTGCCGTTTATGTGCGCATCGATACGATTGAACAAGCCCTTCGTGATTCGGCGGATTTTGCGGGGGATGTGGGGCGCACGGGGTATCTGATCGCCTACGAGTTGGCGGCCAGCAACCTTGGTCTGGGCGGCACGGTGGTTGTCGACTGTGTGAATGCCGTGATGGAAAGCCGCAGAGCGTGGAGTGCCATATCCTCTCGATCCGGTGCTCCATTGGTGAATATTCAGGTCATCTGTTCCGACACGACGGAGCATCGACGCAGGGTGGAGACCCGGCAGGTCGATATCCCGGGGCTGACGCCTCCTGACTGGCAATCCGTTATGAACCATGACTATGAGCCTTGGGACACAGATCCCTTCACCGTAGACACCGCGCTCAATTCCCCGGCACAGGCATTGGCAGCGATTGCCGAGCACATTTCAGTATTTGAATCCAACGGGATCTGAATTGAAAAAGGCCTCAGCCAAACCGCTCAACCATGAACTCGATAAAGCTGCGGAGCTTGGGTGAGGCCTGGCGGTCGGGCAGATACAGCAGGTTCAACGGCCGTACGGGAAGCTGGTAGTCCGCGAGCACCTGGCATAACTCGCCGCTGGCGAAGTCCTGCTCGACAACCACCGCAGGCAGCAGCGCGATGCCCATCCCGTCCAGCGCCGCCTGGCGCAAGGCCGGGCCGTTGTCCATCTGCACCCGGCCGTTGACCTTCACCTCGTGCACACCATCAACGCCTTTGAACGTCCACAGCCCCGCCGCGTTGGTCGCAGAGGATCGGGTTGAGTAAAGATAGGTCAGGCAGTCGTGCCCTTGCAGTTCATCGGGATGCGCAGGCAGGCCGCGCGTCTGCAGGTAAGACGGCGAGGCGCAAAGGGCAAGGGCATGGGGTTTCAGCGGTTGCGCCATCAGGAACGCGTCCGGCGGGTCGCCGATCCGTACCGCCGCTTCGAAACCTTCCTCCAGTAACTCAACCTGCCGATCGGTGAAGATCACGTCGAGATCGACCTTGGGGTAACGGCGTAAATACTCGGCGATGACGGGCATCAATCGCTGAAGTCCGAAGGCGTGGGGCAGCGTAACCCGCAGACGACCCTGGGGCTCGCTGCGGGCGGACAGTGCATCGACATGCGCACTCTCGACCAGACTCAGAATTTCGACGCATCGGTCGTAATAGCGTCGTCCGAACTCGGTCAAGTGTTGCTGGCGCGTGGTGCGGTTGAGCAGCTTCATGCCCAGGTGCTCTTCCAGCGCGCGCAAATGGTTGCCCACCATAGTTGGGGTTAGCTCAGCGTCGTCCGATGCAGCGGTGAGGCTGCCTTTATCGACGATCTGCACGAACAGGTGCATGGCCTTGAGCACGTTCATTGGCAAGGTTTCCTTGGCAGTCAGTTAAGTGTTCCTCCATTTATCATTTCTCCTTGTCAATTCACAGTATGGGCACACACATAACAGAGTCATTTGCCATGCGAAGTTATCGCTTCGACACACCTTCATTGGATGGATTGCGTCAACACCAGGAGGCCATTCCAAAACCTCAGCGGGGTGAGTTGCTATTGCGCGTCCATGCTGTATCGCTGAATTACCGCGATCTGGCACTCCTGGACGGTGGCATTTTGAAACCTTACATAGCAGGCGGGATTCCGGTCAGCGACGCCGCTGCCGAAGTCGTTGAACTGGGCGAAGGCGTCGAGGATTTCCAGGTCGGCGACCGAGTGATCAGCCTGTTCCACCCCCGTTGGTTCGGCGGGCCCAAGGTGGCGGCCCGGGCCATTGGCAGCTACGGCTACGATCAAGACGGCTGGCTGACGGAGTACAAAGTGGTCTCGCGCGAGGCCGTCGCCGCCTTGCCGGATGAGTTGACCTTTGAGGAGGGCGCTACGCTGCCGTGCGCAGCGGTTACCGCCTGGAATGCCCTCAGCAGCGCCACGCCGATCCGGGTGGGGCAAAGCGTATTGACGCTGGGCAGCGGCGGGGTGTCAGTGTTCGCTTTGCAATATGCCAAGGCGGCCGGCGCGCGGGTGATCGCCACCACATCGTCCACTGCCAAGGCCGAGCGGTTAAAAGCGTTGGGCGCCGATGAGGTGATCAATTACCGCGAAGTCGCGGAATGGGGCGCCACGGTCAGGTCGCTTACTGCTGAGATCGGCGTCGATCGGGTGGTTGAGGTGGGAGGCCCGGCCACCATCAAACAGTCTCTGAAAGCCGTTGCCTTCCACGGCGAGGTGGTGCTGGTGGGCTTTCTGGGTGAGAGCGGCGCGGCGCTCGACTATTTCGACCTGATGGGTGCTGGTGCGAGCTTGCGGTCCACCAATGTCGGCGATCGCGCGATGCTCGCAGACACGGTAAAAGCGACCGTAAGTGGCCGGATCAAACCGGTCATTGACCGCGTCTTCCCTTATGCCGAGGCGCGGGCCGCGTTTGCGCACCTGCGCAGTGGGCGGCATTTCGGGAAAGTGGTGATCAGCCTGGATTGATCCTTTCGCACCGCAACAAAAAAGTCCCCGGTGTTGCAGTCCGGCATCACAGGGAATCGCGAGGTCGTGGCCGGCGGCAAGAGGAGGGCAGACATCCTCGCCGGTCACGCGACAGTCATAAACCAGACGGAAGGCAGAGGGGGTGACTCAAGTTGCGACGCACTGGGCAGATAACGGTGATGTCAGTTACATACGCAGCATTGTTCAAGGATCGAACCCATGACCCAGCGTCAATCCATCCGCATTCCCCTTTCCGCTCAGCCGCGTATTCTCTGGTTCCCTTTCATTCCGGTCGTGCCCGCCGTTGCATGGGTACTCAGTCAGTCAACCTCAACCCCCAATCTGATCGCGTGCGCGGCACTGGTGCTGATCGGCCTCGGTGCCGGGGTGTGGAGTGCTGTTTCCCAGCGTGACGTGGTGCTGCGCGCCACTGCCCGGGCGCAAGCGGAGCAGTCAGAAGCGGACGCGGCGAGCCACAGCGTGACCTCGCGGGTACAACTCGATGAGGTGTTGCTGGGCGCCATGCCGATCTGGGCGCGGCAAGTGGAAAGCTCTCGGTATCAGACCGAAGAAGCGATCGTGAATCTGACCAATCGCTTTATCGGGATCGCCGCGCGCTTGCAGGAAACGGTTCAGACTTCCCAGCGCGCTGCCGGCGAACTCGACGGGCAAACCGCGGATGGGGCGCTCGAAGTACTGTCCCTCAGCGAAAGCGATCTAAGCCGGGTGATCAACTCGCTCAAAGCCGCTCAAACCAGCCGTGACCAGACTTTGGCCCAAGTGCGCGGCCTTACGGCGTACACCGGCGAACTGCGCACCATGGCCGCCGACGTCGCGGCGATTGCCGCGCAGACCAACCTGCTGGCGCTCAACGCGGCCATCGAAGCGGCCCGTGCAGGCGAGGCCGGTCGCGGCTTTGCCGTGGTGGCCGACGCGGTGCGCAGCCTGTCGAGCAAATCCAGCGAGACCGGTCAGCAGATGTCGGCCAAGGTCGACATCATCAATAACGGCATCACGCAGTTGGTGCAGGCCGCATCGAGCAGCGCCGACCAGGACAGCCAATCGGTCGCCGCGTCAGAAAACAGCATTCAAGTCGTGCTCGAGCGCTTTCATAACATCACTGGCCGCCTGGCCGAATCCGCGGACCTGCTCAAGCAGGAAAGCCGTGGCATTGGTGACGAGATGACGGAGGTGCTGGTCGACCTGCAATTCCAGGACCGTGTGAGCCAGATCCTCAGCCACGTGCGAGACAACATGGAAGACCTGCATGGTCACCTGCTCCAGGCGAGCGAAGCCCCGGACCAGGCGACGTCCATCGATGCCCGCCAGTGGCTGGCGCGCATGGACGCCACCTACGCCACCGACGAGCAGCGGCGCACCCATCGTGGCGAGACGCCTGTGCAGCAGAACTCTCAAGACATCACCTTCTTTTAGGAGCTCATCATGGCGAAGAATGTATTAGTGGTCGACGACTCCAGCAGCGTGCGGCAAGTGGTAGGCATTGCCTTGAAAAGCGCCGGTTACGACGTGATCGAGGCATGCGATGGCAGGGATGCGCTGGGCAAGCTCACCGGGCAGAAAGTGCACCTGATCATCAGTGACGTGAACATGCCCAACATGGACGGCATCACCTTCGTCAAGGAGGTCAAGAAGCTGGCCAGCTACAAGTTCACCCCGATCATCATGCTGACCACCGAGTCACAGGAATCGAAAAAGGCCGAGGGCCAGGCGGCGGGCGCCAAGGCGTGGGTGGTCAAGCCGTTCCAGCCCGCGCAGATGCTGGCAGCGGTGTCGAAACTGATCCTGCCATGAAACCTTTTGCGAGGGAGGCTGCGATGCCGATCACTATCGAAACACGCGACGACAGCACCTGCGTCAGCATTGACGGAGAGCTCACGATCTACACCGTCGCCGAACTGGCGGGCGCGCTGTTGCCGCAGATGGGTGGGGCGCCACGCCTGTTGCTGGACCTCTCGCAGGTCACGGAAATGGACGGCGCAGGGCTGCAGTTGCTCGCGGTCATCCAGCGTGAGGCCGACAGCGGCGGCACAGCCTTAAGCGTCACCGGCCAGAGCGTGGCGGTCACGCAGGCGCTTGAGTTATGTCGCAAAGCGGGCTCATAGCCAGCCACGCCAGCCCAAGCCCCAGCCCCAGCCACGTTCATTGCACGTTCATTGATAGACAAGGAAGGTCCGGGTGAGCATCAATCTCGACCAGGCACTACAGACATTCATCGTCGAAGCCCACGAACTGTTGCAGGTCATGGAGCAATCCCTGCTGCAACTGGAAACCGAGCCCGCCGACCAGGGTGCCATCGGCGCGATTTTTCGTGCCGCGCACACCATCAAGGGTTCTGCCGGCCTGTTTGGCCTGACCCCCGTCGTCGGCTTCACGCACATTGTCGAGGACGTACTCGACCGGCTGCGCGACGGCAGTGTGGCAGTCGATGCCACACTGATCGCAGTGCTGCTCAAGTGCGGCGATCATATGCTGGAGTTGATCAACGTCGTCGCCAGTCGTGGCGAGACGCTCCCGCCTGCGGCCCTGGAACGTGAAGCGGCGTTGCGCGAGGCGCTCAGTCGCTATCAGGCGCCGACTCACCTGCCGGAAACTGTCCCTCAAAGCATACAAACCGTTGACGCCGGTGCAGGCACGTCCGCCGAGTTGCTCTGGCATATCTCCCTGCGCTTCGGTGTGGAGGTGTTTCGCAATGGCATGGACCCGCTGTCGTTCCTGCGCTACCTGGAGACCTTGGGGCAGATAACGCAAGTCACGACCCTCACCGAGACTATTCCGGCACTGGACAGCTGGGACCCGGAAAGCTGCTACCTGGGTTTCGAGATCGACCTTCGCTCGACGGCGGGCCACGCCACCCTCAACGAAGTATTCGACTTCGTGCGTGACGACTGTGAAGTGAGCATCGAAGCTATCCACGAAGCGTCCGACCGTGCTGTGTCCGTCGCAAGCGAGTGGGATGCCCAGGCAGAGCAGGGCCCATTGACGGCGTCAGTGCAGCGGCTACCGGCGGCCAGTGAGCCGAAAACCCGGGACGGCAACTACGTGCGCGTCAATGCGGACAAGCTTGACGAGCTGATTAACCTGGTCGGCGAACTGGTGATAGCGAGCGCCGGTGCCAGCCTCTTGGCCCGCTCCTGTCACAACGACCCGCTGCAAGAGGCGACGTCGACAGTGTCGGGACTGGTGGAGGAGATCCTGGATGGCGCACTGCACCTGCGCATGGTCCCCATCGGCGACACGTTCAATCGCTTCCGCCGCGTGGTGCGGGACATTAGCCAGGAGCTGGGCAAGGACATCGAGCTGACCATCAGCGGCGCAGAAACCGAAATGGACAAGACCGTCGTCGAAAAAATCGGCGACCCACTGATGCACCTGCTGCGCAACGCCATGGACCACGGGATCGAAAGCGCCGATGCCCGGCGCGCTGCCGGCAAGGCGGGGAAGGGCCATCTGAGCCTCAATGCCTACCACGACTCGGGCAGCATCGTCATCGAAATCGCCGACGACGGCAACGGACTCAACCGCGAACGGATCCTGGAAAAGGCTCAGGAGCGCGGCCTGGTCGCCAGCGGTGCGGTGCTCTCCGATCAGGAGATCTACAACCTGATCTTCGAACCGGGTTTCTCTACCGCCGAGGCGGTCACCAATCTGTCTGGCCGTGGCGTCGGCATGGACGTGGTCAAGCGCAACATCACGCTGCTGCGCGGCACCGTCGATCTGGACAGTCGCCCCGGCCAGGGCACCGTGGTGCGCATCCGCTTGCCGCTGACCCTGGCGATCATCAACGGCTTTCTGGTCGGCATCGATACATCCACCTACGTGATTCCGCTGGACATGGTTCAGGAATGCATCGAGCTGGACGTACACCAGCGCCAGTCGAGCCGCGACCAGGGTTACCTGGATTTGCGGGGCGAGGTGTTGCCGCTGGTGGACCTGCGCGAGCACTTCAGCCACGAAGGCAGTGCCGGCCGCCGCCAGAATGTGGTGGTGGTGCGCTACGCCGAGCACAAGGCCGGGCTGGTCGTGGATGACCTGCTGGGTGAGTTCCAGACCGTGATCAAACCGTTGGGCAAGTTGTTTGGCGCACTGCGCGGCATCAGCGGCTCGACCATCCTGGGCAGTGGCGCGGTGGCGCTGATCCTCGACATACCGGCATTGCTCAACCAAATCGTACAACTGGAAGCCCGCACGGCCCAGGCGCCTTATTCGCCAACCGTCGTCGCCCGCTGACGTATTTGCAACACCCTGGAGGCTCCACGATGAAATGGTTCTACGATCTTAAAATTTCCACCAAGTTGATCAGCTCATTCCTGGTGGTCCTGGCACTCACAGCAGCGATGGGCGTCTTTGCCATTAATCAGCTAGGGGCCGTGAACCAGGCTGCCCAGGACATCCGGGGTAACTGGATGCCTTCCATGCGTGCAGCGGCAGGCATGCGTTTTTTTGCCGCCAACTATCGCTTGAAAGAGTACCGCGCCATAACCACCGACGTCGCTGAAGAGAAGGCCCAGGCTGAGCGGGAAGCCGCCGAGTCCCGCCAGCAGTTCGAAACCCGCGTGGGCACCTATGAACAGCTGCTGTCGAACGACGAAGATCGTCAGCTTCTCGCGGCTGCGAAAAGCGCATGGGCCGCCTACCTGGCAACCAGCAATCAGGTGCTTGAGCTTTCACGGCAGAATCAGGCGGACCAGGCACGCGTCTTGCTGAGGGGCGAGTCCAAAACGCGCTTTGATGATGTGACCAACCGCCTGCAAAAGATGGTCGAGCTCAATGACGGCGGCGCGACGGCTGCCGGCGACAAGGGCTCGGCGCTGTACGAAAGCGCCCGCCTGGCGATCATTGCGGCGCTGGTCGCTGCGTTAGTGATCGGCCTGGGCCTGGCCGTGTTCATTGCGCGAATCATTTCGCGTCCGCTGAGACAAGCCGCCACTGCCGCCGAGCAATTGGCCGAAGGCAACCTCAGCGCGCCGATCGCACCGGGGACCAAAGACGAAACCGGCATGGTGCTTAACGCCATGCGCAACATGGTTGGCAAGCTGGGGCACATCATCGGCGAAGTGCGCAACGCCGCCGATAACCTGGCCAGCGCCTCCGAGCAGGTCAGCGCCACCGCACAATCCATGAGCCAGGCCACCAGTGAGCAGGCGGCCAGCGTTGAGGAAACCAGTGCATCGATCGAGCAGATGAGCGCCAGCATCAACCAGAACACCGAAAACGCCAAAGTCACCGATGGCATGGCCAGCAAAGCCGCCAAGGAAGCCACCGAGGGCGGCGATTCGGTACAGCAGACCGTCGTGGCGATGAAGAAAATCGCCCAGCGCATCAGCATCATCGATGACATCGCCTACCAGACCAACCTGCTGGCCCTCAACGCCGCCATCGAGGCCGCTCGGGCCGGTGAGCACGGCAAGGGTTTCGCGGTGGTAGCGGCCGAAGTGCGCAAGCTGGCCGAACGCAGCCAGGTCGCCGCTCAGGAAATCGGCGAGCTGTCTTCCAGCAGCGTGGACATGGCCGAGAAGGCCGGCAAGTTGCTCGGCGAAATGGTGCCATCCATCAACAAGACCAGCGACCTGGTGCAGGAAATCAGCGCAGCATCCGAGGAGCAGGCCGCCGGTGTCGCGCAGATCAACACGGCCATGACCCAGCTCAACCAAGTGACCCAGCAGAATGCCTCGAGCAGCGAGGAGCTGGCCGCCACCGCCGAAGAAATGAGCAGCCAGGCCGAACAGCTGCAACAGGCCATGAGTTTCTTTGTGCTGGATTCAGCGCCACGGCCCGCCACTCAAAGCAGCAGCGCAGACAACTCCGGCAGCAAGCCAAGCCATCAGCCGCCTCGGGTAAAACCGCAGCCGCCGCGCAAGGCGTTTGCATACAGCATGGCCAGCGCCCCGGACGAATCGGAATTCACCCGCTTCTGATCACAAGCATCGATGCGGGCCTACAGGGAGAACGACATGGGCGCAGTGACGACCACGCGGCAAACCGCAGTTGCGGTGGATGAGGACGCGCAGTACCTGACTTTCATGCTTGGCGGCGAAATGTTCGCCATCGGCATTCTGGGAATCAAGGAAATTATCGAATACGGCAGCCTGACCGTGGTGCCCATGATGCCCGCGTTTGTGCGCGGGGTGATCAATCTGCGCGGCGCGGTGGTGCCGGTGGTCGATCTGTCGGCGCGCTTCGGCCGGGCCAACTCGGCGATCACCCGGCGCTCATGCGTCATCATCATTGAGGCGAGCACCGACGAGGGTCAGCCGCAGGACATCGGTTTGCTGGTCGACACCGTGTCTGCGGTGCAAGAGATTCCGTCCACACAGATCGAACCGCCGCCCAGCTTCGGCGCGCGGATTCGGTCTGATTTCATCAGCGGCATGGCCAAGGTCGATGGCAAGTTCGTGATTGTGCTGGACGTGGACAACGTACTGTCCATCGATGAGATGTCCAGCCTTGCCGAAGCCGGACAGGCGCCGGCCCTTGATCTCGACCCGCGTTGAGGCCCGAACATGGCAGACACCGCTACCATCGATGACCGTGAGTTCGGTCAGTTCCAGAGCTGGCTGTATCGTGCGGCCGGCATCAACCTGTCACCCGCCAAGAAAGCACTGGTGGCAGGGCGCCTGTTCAAGCGCCTCAAGCATTACGAGCTGCAGAGCTATGGCGAATACTTCAAGCTGATCATGAAGGACGAGCGCAAGGGCGAGTTGCAGGTTGCCCTGGATTTGCTGACCACCAACGAGACCTATTTCTTTCGCGAGCCCAAGCACTTCGACTTCCTGCGTCAGCAGGTGCTGCCCAAAGCCGCCCCGGGCAAGGTGTTTCGGGTATGGAGCGCGGCCAGTTCTTCGGGTGAAGAGCCCTACAGCCTGGCGATGACCCTGGCCGAGGGCCTGGGGACCACGCCTTGGGAAGTGGTCGGCTCGGACATCAGTACCCAAGTGCTGGCCAAGGCGCGCAGCGGCCATTACGCCATGGGCCGTGCCGAGACGTTGCCTCAGCCGCTGCTGGTCAAGTATTGCCTGAAAGGCATCGGGCGCCAGGAGGGCACCTTCCTGGTCGACAAGGCTTTGCGCAACCGCGTCAACTTTGTCCAGGTCAACCTCAACGAAGCGCTGCCGGCCCTGGGTGAATTCGAGGTGATCTTTCTGCGCAACGTGATGATTTATTTCGACCAGCCGACCAAGACCCAGGTCGTTGCACGCATGCTGCCGCTCCTTAAGCCAGGCGGCTACTTGATCATCAGCCATTCGGAAAGCCTCAACGGTGTGAATGACACCTTGAAGCTGGTGGCGCCCTCGATTTACCGCAAACCATGAAAATGCCCGTCGGCGCGGCCGAAGTGGTATTGGCTCCTGGCCAGGTCAGTTTCGCGACGCGGCCTACGCGCTTGCGCACCTTGCTCGGCTCCTGCGTGGCGATCACGTTCTGGCACCCGCAACGGCTGATCGGCGGCATGTGTCACTTCATGCTGCCAGGGCGCCTGCGTCACGATCAGCCGCTGGACGGCCGATACGGCGACGAGGCGCTGGAGTTGTTATTCCGGCACGTCCTCATCAACGGTACGCAGGTCGAGGATTACCAGATCAAGCTGTTCGGCGGCGGCAGGATGTTTCCCGATCACCCGCGCGACCTGCGGGCGCAAGACGTGGCCAGCATGAATATTCGCGCAGCCCTGGCCCTGGCCGAGCGTTACCACCTGAACCTGACGGCCCAGGACATGGGCAGCACCGGTCACCGCACGATCATGTTCGATGTGTGGAACGGCAACGTCTGGGTTCGGCACCAACCAATGGGAACACTTCAACAAGATGCCTACCAAAAAAATCAGCGTACTGCTGGTCGATGACTCGGCCGTGGTGCGTCAGGTGCTGATGGCCATTCTCAGCGACACGCCGGATATCCACGTCATGGGCGCGGCGTCCGACCCGATTTTCGCCATGGACAAGCTCGCCCGGGAATGGCCCGACGTGATCGTACTGGACGTGGAAATGCCACGGATGGACGGCATCACCTTTCTCAAAAAGATCATGAGCGAGCGGCCGACGCCGGTGGTCATCTGTTCCTCGCTGACCCAGAAAGGCGCGGAAACCTCGCTGCAGGCGTTGTCGGCAGGCGCTGTTGAAATCATCACCAAACCCACGACCGGATTAAAGAATTTCCTGATCGAATCGGCAGCCGAGCTGGTGGCCGCGATACGCGCTGCCGCCAACTCCAACGTCCGGAACCTGGGAAAGCGCAGCGCCAGTCCGGCTCCGCTGGCCCCGGCCGGGAAGCTCACCGCCGACGCCATCCTGCCGGCCGCCAATGGCCATGCCATGGCGCAGACCACCGAGCGCATCGTCGCCATCGGCACCTCCACGGGCGGAACGCAGGCACTGGAAGCGGTGCTCAAGGCGTTGCCGAGGGTGTGCCCGGGCATTGTGATCGTCCAGCACATGCCCGAGAAGTTCACCGCCTCCTTTGCCGAACGCCTCAACAGCATCTGTGCGATCGAGGTGCGCGAAGCACGCAACAACGACCGCATTCTCCCGGGCCTGGCCTTGATCGCTCCCGGTGGCAAGCACCTGCTGGTGACCCGCAGTGGCGCTTATTATCACGCCCAGGTGATCGACGGGCCGCAGGTCAACCGGCATCGGCCTTCAGTGGATGTGCTGTTTCGTTCGGTGGCCAAGTTCGCTGGCAAGAATGCCACCGGGATCATCATGACCGGCATGGGCGACGACGGCGCGCGCGGGCTCAAGGAGATGCTCGACGCCGGCGCCGCCACGGTTGCCCAGGATGAGGCGAGTTGCGTGGTGTTCGGCATGCCCAAGGAGGCCATCAAGCTCAACGCTGCCCAGCGGGTCATGCCGCTGGAGCATATTCATCAGGCAATCCTCAACGTTTAACCCAGCCGCTGACCTTCAGAATCCGGCAGGAAATGACCGATCACGATCGCTCTTTCATGGGCAGACGCTTGACCGAATAAGCCCGTTTCTCGTCCTCGGAGTTGTAGTAAACGTTCTGCGTCGTGCTGAGGCTGTTGTGGCGCAGATCGACCTGCAGGTCTTTCATGTCGCGGTGCGGCGCATCGAAGGTGGCCGAGGTGTGCCGCAGCCAGTGCAATGACGCCGCGCGCAGGCGGCCGACGTCTTCATCTGGCCAGTGCTCGGCCTGCATGCGCTGCAGCGCCCGATCAAACACTTCCTGCAGCAACACGCGGATATGCCGGTCGGACAACCCGGCGCGGCCGCGCTGGGTGGCAATCAGCGGTGTGCTTTCACGGAAGCCGGGCAGGGGGGACAGACCCTGATGAAGACGCCAGCGCTTGAGGTAGTTATCGACATAGTCGTCACGCACGCTGATTTTGCCGGCTTTATTGCCTTTGCCCACCACGTGATACCACCAGTTGCCGGCGCTGTCCTTGCGCAGATCGCCCATGGTCGGTTTCCAGTTGTCACGGCCCACCAGATCGGAAACCCGCAGGTACATGGCAAAAATGGTCGCCACGATAAACAGCGTGCGCTCGTACTTGGCGTCTTCGGCCGCCAGCAGCTCAGCGGTCTCCAGCACGAAATCCCACTGCAGCGAGGTCAGGATGCGCGTGTCCTGATTATCGGTATTGCGCTCCTTGTATTTGCTCTTTTGCTTCACGGCCCGAAACGGGTTCTGCTCACAAAAACCCTCATCGATCGCGTGCTGGAAAAAGCTGCCACACACCGCGAAGATCTGCGCGATAGAGCCTTGGGCCAGCCGGTAGGTGTCCTGAAGGGCGGGCCGGTTTTCTTCCTGGGCGCGCTTGCGTTCTTCCTTGGCGACGGTCTGACTGAACGGCCGCCAGTCGGGGTTGAGCACGTAGGTGTCCGTGGCGGTTTTCTTGCGTGCACCGAGCCGGGTGAAGCGGGATTTGACCACCGGACCGACCCAGCCCGCGTCAGGTGCCAGACAGAATTCCATGAAGCTCTCGGCTTGGGTGCGGCGCATGGCGAGGAGGGGAGTTCTGGATTTGAGCATTGTCCACAGCAGCAGTCGTTCGATGTGGGTGCGGTAGGAATTGAACGTGGATTCGTTGCCGGCGTAGGACTTGAGAAAGCTGCGCACGGCGCGGTAGCCTTCGATGGCCTGGATTTCGGCAGGGAACTGCTCGAGATAATCGCGGATCGCCGGAAGCTCTTCCTTTAAGGAGCTGAAGTTGAGCTCGCCGAACTTCGCGTAGGTTTCGAACAGCGGATGAGGTGACGACGGTGCGGACATTGGAATTCGCTGGCTTGGGGACGCGGAAGATGCCGGCATGATCGTGCAGGTGACGTGCATATGCAATATCCGGGTCTGACAGTTATCGGATATTGCATTTTTGGGTTGGGGTGTGCTAGCGAGGTCGCTTGAAGCTATTCGGTGTTTGTAAGTGGGTTGAGGCTTTTCAGAGCAATTCAGGTCATGGCTTCGAGTGTCTGCGTGTGGTTTCGGGGGTTTGAGCGGGGTCTGCCACGTAAATGTGGCGATTCTCCTGGCTGCGTCAGCGCCCTGCAGGCCTTGTTTTACGCGGCTTTCAGGAGTTCAGGCGCTGCTGACCCTGGTGAATCCGCGCTAGAGAGCTGCTGGTTTACGTGGTTTTAGTGACAGTGCTTGGGGTTGGTCCTGGCATAGCCTTGGAACGGCTGAATCCAGGGTCGAGTTTGCGTCCTGCAAGTCAGGGAGTCGCTGTTCATGGTCCCGGCGGCCAAGCGCTGGCGGTCAGCTGAATATCGCTGAGCTGCATGGTCGTAGGTCTCGGGATCTGCGCTTGTGGAGTGTCATCTGTGGTGTATTTCACTGGCGCCGATCAGGTATCGGCGTCGACGTGACTGAGGAACAGTTGTGGATTCTGGAGACTGAGTGCTGGCATGGCTTAAGAGATGTTCGCTGTGGATTCGAAGGTTGCGCTGGACTCGGCGATGCACTGCAGGTGAGCGGTGATCGTTGTTGTAGGTTCGTCGAGCTTGGGTGAACGGTGTGAGCCGCGAGCATCGAAGATAAGCGTTGGTATCGGCGAGAAGCTTGATGCCAGGGACAGAGGATTATGAAATGCAGAGGCGCCACGTTCAATTGTCCGGGACACACGGCCCAAATGCGTAACATGATGTTACGCATAATGTATATTATGTTAAATTATGTGTCTGAATCGCTTTTATACTTGCCCAGTTAACTTGAATTTGTCGGCGTTGAAAATTAATCGGCGGCACTATTCGCGGCGCTACGCGCAGAACGCAGAACGCAGAACGCAGAACGCAGAACGCACTGTAGCCGGCTCGCAGAACATAGCTCACTGCAAGTGCAAATACAGTTAGCGAGATGGCTCCCAGGACTTTACTCGCCTTGTCACTCCAAAGGCTTGGTAGCAACGACACCAGTACGGGTATCAGCGCGGTCACTGCTGCCAGGTATACGCCAGCCTTTGTATCTGGTCCAAGAGAGCCTTTGCGGTTCTGCGGTTGTGTTTTGCCCGAAGCGAATCGGCTTTGAGTGCCTGCTTCAGCGTTTCGTGGAAAGGACTGAGCTTATTGAACGCGGCATGCCGCCGGTACACCGGCTGTTTAGCTTCGGGTGCTCTGATCCACTTCGGATGGTGTTCCTGGACAGCCCGGATTGATTCCGCCGGTGGTTCTCAGGGCCTACTGATGCGGATGCCAGTTTCTCCGCTTCCGGCATTCTGGTGCAGCATTCTCAAAAAGACAGACACCAAAACCAACCCCACCCACCTAATCGCCACCCGCGCCTCGTTTCCGCTGACGGTGCTCATTACAGGGGCGTTTGAAGACATAGTGCTTCTAGCGCTTCTTGCGCCAGCTATCGCTCCAAGCGCAACATGTAACAAATAAGAAAGCACGCGGAAGTCAAAGTGTCTAAAGCAAAACTTACACCCCCTCAGAAGTTGGCCAAGCACTGGTTCGGCAGGAGTAACCTCTCTGCAGCGCAGAAGAAGTCAATAAAGCTTAGCAAGTTCCAGGCGATTGGTTGGTTTTTCAATGCGGTCGACCTAACGGCCAAAGGATCAATCTTGAATCTGATAAATGGGATGTTTTGTTTTGATCGCGAAATCGATCAGCTCTCCCTTGGATATTTTGCACCCGTGCACCTCTTATGCTCTGCGAATTGGGATGAAAGGCTGTTTGTGGCCTGGTGTCTAATTGACTCGACTGAACGAGAACTTGCAAAGACGCTGGTCGCTGAAGATCTGCATAATTTTTGGCCCGACAAGCGCTTCTGTGAGCTCGACTGGGAAGCCCAAGTCCAACCAAGATTTCCCAGCTTGTCCACGCTTCAGCCTGGTCATATTGAATTCAAATTTGGCAGCTTTTTCGGGCAACCCGCTAGGGATCCCCTTCAGTTCGCACAATAGGATTAAGTTGCAGCTGGCACAGGTGCCCAAGAGTACACCCAGCGGTTACCCAGTAAGCTTGCGTCCCATCCTGAAAAACACTTCATCAAGCCAGCGGTTATAGGCCGCTTGTGAGGCTGGGATGAGCAGCTGCCGTTCAACAATGTGTTCCTCTTGTCGATGCGGCATCGAGAGACTGCTCGATACGACGGTCGGCGGCTCTTGGAAAAGCTTGTAGGAGATGTCAGTCAGGGAAAGCTGGAACCACCCTCCTCGGCCATGCGTGATCAATCCGAATGCAGCCTCGGCCAGTTTTCGCACTCGGCTAGGAGAAATGTAATGGCCGGCAAAAGGGTCATGGTTGGATGTGGGGGCTGTGAGGGCAGCCGTGAACCAGGCCATTCCGGAATCATGGTGACGCCATGCCACAGTGCCCGCATCTATGCCGGTTAAATCGCCCTGATCGAAATCCTTGTACCCGTCCTTCACTGAGCTCAAGCCCGCCTGGCAGAGCTTGAGGAAGAACGTTTCGTGTTCGGAGTGCACCTGGCGCAGAGTACCGGAAAGTTCTGGCTGAGGCAGGAAGGCTATCTCGATGCGGGTATCGCGACTCCAATTATTCCAGTGCCTCTGGCCATGACCTTGGTGCTGCTGAAGGCGCTCAACAAACTCGTGCTCTGAAATCGCGGCACGCGTCACGTTGAGCTGATGCAGCGCCTGAACGATAGCGTCTGACAGCTCGTGTTCGTTGCAAAAGGTCGCCCGGAACAGCCCATCGACATAGTCCGATACCTCCCATCTGAACGCTTCCTGCGGCCCCTCGACCGGAACGTCCTGAAGGAAGGCAAGCACCCTCTTCCCACCTGCCCTCGCACGACGAAATTCCTGCTGGGTCACCGACTCCCCGCTTGGAGTTTTGAAGCCAAAATCGGCCCCCAGAATCACAATGACCACGTCAGCCTGGTCGACCTCGGTCATGCATGCGACTTCTGACGAGTCGGGTCGAGCACCGAAATCCTCGCACATGATGGTCTGATGCTGGAGCAGCCCTACGGCTTTTCGGGCAGAGGCTCGATATGCCTCGAAGCCACGTACAACGGAGCTGATAAAAACCTTCACAAATAACCCCCCACACAGCTTCATCCGAGCTTAGGTGTTTGCAATAGGCCGCTTTAGGGCCAGCGCACCAAGTCTAGCTCTTTGATTCGAATAGCCATAGCTGAATCCGAAACCCCGAATTGCTGGGCCAATGACACCAGGTTCCGATTGTTGAATTGGATGCACCGCGCCAGCGCTAGCTCGCGCTCATCTGAGTCCTTTGAGGCATAGAGCAGGCGATCCGGGTGATTAGGGTCGAGGTGAAAGGCGATCACGTCGCTGAAGCGCAATTGTCCTTTGCAGCAGAACATGAATTCGAACCGTTCTGTCAATAGCTTTTGAGGCATCAGGAAGCACGCTGCGAAGCGGTCGGCTTGCCTCTCAGCGAGAGGCCGAGGCGCTTGCAATGGGCCGCCGTCGAACGCGCGGTCGCGATGCATGACGGTGTCTTCGTGCAGTACGAGATGGCCTATTTCATGGGCGCCAGTGAAGAGCTGGACTTTGTCACCAAACTCGGTCGCAACGGCAATCTTGTTAGCCTGACGATCAATCAAGCCTGCGATTCGGGTACCGGTGTTATGCCGGTTGAACTTGGTATCCCCCAGCGTGGGATAGACATGGTAATCATAGCCATAGACCAAAGCAGCGATTTGAGGGCTGCGCATCATCATTGGCTGGGTATCTTGATCTGGCCAGAGGTAGCGGCGATCTCGGTAGATTTGCATGAGCAGATCAGTCGCTGCTTTCTCGATATAGGATTCGTTCATGGCCACACACCAGATTTAGGCTCTCAGACATAAATTAACCCAATATGTAGTGATGTCAGCATGCCAAAACCCCTAGATGTGGGGTTTTCCGATGAACGGTAGCTCAAGTGCTTCTCATGCGGGAAGTGCCGGGCAGCTGAGAACCTTTGCATGGAAGAGGGTCTACCTGAATCCTGTAAATTTCCTGTCTTTCGACCAAGGAACATAGCGAACGGGATCAACCGCGCTGCTAAATCGAACACCCTGGATCTGGTGAATCACGATGCAATCTCTGGCTAGACGCAGGCTTGGCTCGGGATGCGGTACGAGTGGCACATATTGGGAGCGTTCATCTCTGCTTTTCGGCCCGGCTTCCCAGAATTCAGGGTAGTACACCCACCGATCCTCATCCGACTCCCACAGGCTCACGTACTCCGCCTCCTGTGTGTCCTCCAACCTTTCAACCCCGCTTGCCTTGTGAAAAAGAATCACGTTCTGGCCCGGTGAGGCATCCTTCGGCACCTGTGCAGACGGGAACAAGATCCCGTCGAGGTTGAGACTTTGGTGTGTAGCCAGAAAGTCGGCAATCGCCTGCGTGATTAGATAACCGCTTTCCGCTGAGTCAGGCATGACCGGCATGGTCAGTTGGCTTTGTAAGGCTTTGAGGAAGGCGCAGCGTTCGGCAAGGCTCCTGCGAACGGGATTGAAGTAGCTTAGGTCACGATGCGGACGCATCGCGTTCAGGTCGTTCAGGTTGAGAAGTCGCAGAGGCCTGATAACGTCGAACCGTGCGGTCACCACCGTGCTACCTACGGGAGGGCGAACCTCCGCAATTGCGGTATGGTCGTCTGTTGCACCGTAAAAAACCGAGATGCCTTTGGCATTCATTCGCCCCGGGGAGCCCTTACCCCTGGGTAGGGGCCCCAGATGCTTTTCAGGGTGCTTCAGCGCTGCTGCCATTGTGTCTTCGTCTTGGAACACCCGCCCCCGCTGGAATGATGAGATCGGTTGGCCAACGCCGGCGATGACAATGGCTGATCGATCGTCCTTTGAACGCAAATCTTCAATGCCATCGAAAACCATGGACAGGATCGACCCCACTAAAGGGTTCGCCAGCCGAGATTCAAATTGCAGGCTGTGCTCCATTTTCCGCCAGCCGACCGTCAGCTCTGACGACGCCTCAGTCTCTTCAATAAAATAGGGATCGTCGTCATCGTCCAGGCCGCTCCAGGCTTCAATCAACCGATCATGAACATCAGACAGCAGGCTCTGACCAGCACCCAGCATACGCTCCAGGACGAAATACAGACTTTCACCGACGGGAGGATAACCGTGGTGTATTACTGAGCTCGGTTGCGGGATTGGACGAAAGCAAGCGTGGATTGCCGTCTCACACATATCCACGAGTTCGTCCATGTCCATGACTGGAAGCTCTCGGTCACAGTAGTCGCATTCACTGACATCATTATCCGCGGCCTGATCGCGCAAATAGGCTTCGGTGAGACAATGGGTACACACGAGCTGGCTCATTACGGGCTCCTTGTCTGTTCAAAAGACGCTTGTCTATACGCCGGCGCAAGGCCAAGTCACCATGGGCTACCCTTTCGGAGTGGATCGCGCCTCTGTGAGCGAGTAGCCCTATTTCTTCCTGCTGAACCTTGGCTTGGAGAGGCGCTAGATCAGACAGGGCGTTCCAAAGCTGGTTACGGCACCTCGAACCCCAACTGCGCCAGCACAGGTCGATCCTCGGCTTTGAGCTTTTTCACTGCCCAAATCAACATGTGCTGTGGCCTGGAACTCGCTACATAGGCAAACCGCGCTGCTTCTGATCCGCGATCCCGCAGCCAGTCTTGCCAATGAGACTGATGCACTCCGGGCTGTTGGGAAGAAACCACCACAGTGACATCATGAGTTTCGCCCTTCACTTGGTGAATCGTTTCGTAGCGCAATGTGTCTGGTAGCCCTTCCAACATCTCTTGGCTTACTACTCGCACGGTTACGGGCTTGCCACCCTGCCCTTTGCGAGCCACAAGATTCAAGCCTCTCAGGCCGTCCAGCACATCCCGCAGCTCCATAGGTACAAAGGGCTGATCCGGGAGTTGTCGGATCGCCAGCTTCGCGGTGCGCACCCAGGCCGACCAGGTCTGATCGGAGTTTCCAGCACCATTGGCGACCATGAACTTCAGACTCTCATGGATGAACTTCCGCCAGGCAAGCCTGGACTCCATGACAATCGGGCAATACGGGCCGACCTTGGTGACCTCCAGCTCAAGTTTGTTCGCCAGCCACTTTGCAAACGTCCTCAGGCTATCCTTGATGTCCTTGAGGTTGCCTGTACTGGCGCCGATGCACGCGACTGCCAGCAGCTCGATGCCTTCAAAGGTCTCACCATTACGTAAGCGCTGCAGGGTGGTATGACCGCGCGCCACCAGTACCACGTTGGTGTACGCCTGTGTCATGGCGCGGATCGTAGGCAACAGCTCAGAGGGGCAGGCCTTGTATTCGAGAATCCGCGGTTGTTCGGACGCAATATCTGGGTTGCCGCTGATCCGTTCGCCGCCGAGGATTTTGGTGCATAGATCGACTATGTCCTGTCCGCTCCGCCAATTCGTCTTAAGCTCATAGGGTTCGAACTTGAGCTTGCCCATTAGCTCGGTGACCTTATCGGGGTTCGACCTGCGAAAGCCATAGATTGACTGGTTCAGATCGCCGATGAAGTGGAATTTGATGCCGAACTCTGTGAGATGTTCGACGATTCGCAGCTGCTCGGCCGAGAGATCCTGGCATTCGTCCACGATGACCAAAGGAAATCGGCGCGCGATCCGTGAATAGTAGGCGTCGAATTTCTTATCCTTGAATGCCTTCAGGGCGAGCATGTCGATGTCGCCAAAGGTGGCGAACCCTCCCTTCCACAGCCGTTTTTTGGTGGCGATGAGATCTTTGAAGGTTTCCTGATCAATGGCAGCATTCAACTGGTTATCGAGGCTGCGTTCGCCGGTTGAAAATACGAATCTGGCGGCTCCAAGGTCATAGTCGTATTTGCACGCGGAGATCCAGCGGTCGCAAATACTCTTTCGCGTCCGATAGATGTCCGCTGTCTTGTCTAGAATACGAATGCGAAAGTCACCCTCCTTGCCCGTATATCCAGTGATCTCACTGGCGATGCTCGCCACCAGCCGGTTCAGAACGAAGCTGTCGAACGTAGCGATCATATGGGGCATACCGATTGGCTCCCCCAAGTACTTATGAATCCTGTTTCTGAGTTCGTCCGTCGCGCTGTTGGAGAAGGTCAGCACTGCAATGCCTGAGGGTGAGCGAGACCATCCCTGAACGATTCTGGCCACCATAGCGGCAACCACCTCTGTCTTTCCGCTGCCCGGGCAGGCCTTGAGGTAAACATGCTGGTCAAGCGGTGAGGCGAGGTAGTCCAACTGCTCTTGGGTGAACTTCATCATGGGCCGGCCCTGCGTAGGACTTCTGCGGCGGCTCGAACCATCATGCTGGTCTTTCTTCCAGGCCGCAGGCCCAAAGAATCGCCAGCCGGATGTACTCTGGCACCACGAAGTCAGTTTCCAAGACCTCTAGCGCGTCCGCAAACGACTGGGCATAGAGCCCTTTGCCGATCTCATCCGAATCGAGCCGATCAAGTAAGGCTCCCGCGTAATCGGCTCTTTCGGCAGATGTCATGGCGGCGAAATCCAGTTTCGCGTTCTTTTCCAGCCCCTTCACTACCGAACCGTCCGGCACTGGCCAGAGTCCAGCCGCAACCATCATCATCGTCCTGAGATTGTCGCCCTCCATCGCGATGTCGTATTCGAATGTCTTGTACATGCCTGCGAACAGTCGACCGAACTGAGATCGGTTAATGGGGCCTTGCAGCGATAATGCTGGGTTGTTACCAACAGGATGCTCATCAGCGTGGGGTAAAAAAGGTATTGCTTTGGTTCCGCCTTTCCCATCGTCAATAGACTTCAAAGACTTCGGTGGATCGTTGTCGGTTAGACCGGCGCACCTGACTGGCATATCAGCCCCCGGCTGCTCGCCATTGACGTCACAGAACAGCTGCATGAAGTGTTTGAAGTAAATACCTCCGAGGTTTATCACCGACACGCCATAATCATCCAGGCAGTCTCTCCCTTTGCCGTAGGGCCGCAGGACAATCCGAGCCAGCTCCGGCACCACGATGGCTTCTGCGATGCCCTCGACCAAGATTGCGCCCTTGGAGAACAACAGATTTGACTTCGTGACATCCAGCCAGCGATCAACAAAGCGCCGGCTCTGGTCGGTAAGCCCCGTGTTCCTGAGAGGTACTGCTACGGGCTTGTCGTCATTGGAGATATGAATGATGTGATCGACCGACACAGCAGCAGAAATCACCGTTGAATGCGTGGTGATGATCACCTGTATCCCGCGTGCTTCGGCAACTGTCTTGAGGTGGCGAAGCAGCCGTAACTGGAGTTGGGGATGAAGGTGAGCCTCCGGCTCCTCAATCAGTAACAACCGCAGATAGGTTTCTTCACCTCGATCTTCCTCTGCTTCAAGGATGAGCTCTGCCAGGATCGATGCGATGTACAGAAGGTTGTTGTACCCCAGGCTATTTTCCTCCAACGACCGAAACTGGGTAGCGTCAGCCTGGGAGAGATTAGGGAAATACAAGAGCCGCAGGCCTTCCACGATTCGGGAGAAGCTGACCTCTGAAAACTGGATCATTGTGCCCTGGGAAAGGTGCATCCCCAGAGCGGCCTTTAGATTTTCACCGATTCTCTGATTGGCCAATTTGATAGCAAACTTGTCGCTTTCGGAGAGCTCACGGTTGAAGTCGCCCACGTATTGCTCCAGCGGGTGCAGCTCGCCGGCTTTTCTCGCGGTTTCAAGATCTTTGCGGCATAGGGCTTTCAACAGGCGAGCTAGGCGAGACTGGCGCCCCTCACGAAGTTTGGTCTCGGCGTCACGTAGCGGCGGTAGGTAAACGCAATGAATGTAGTCGAGCGTTTCCGTGTCTAAGGCCTTGGTGTATTCATGGCCACCGTATGTGTGGTGTCTGAACCGGCCGCGCGCCTCCTGATTAAGCGCGGTGAACGTCAGTTTTGCTTCGTCGTGATTTCCACACCAATCTTCAAAGGCAATGACATCGTCTTTGTCCAAATCGGAAAACGTAGCTTGAATCCAGATCGATTCCGCGGGGACGGCTCCAACCCCAAAGCCTTTATAGAAATCGCGCTCACTGATGATCCGCTTACCCGACTCGGAGTCATTGAAAAGCTGGCGTATTGCGCTGATCACGCCGGTTTTGCCCGCTCCGTTTTCCCCAACGAGAACGTTGAGACCGTCGTGGAATTCGATGGTAAACGGCTCGCCAAAACACTTGAAACCATCAACGTCTAAAGCACGCAGATACATGAGCATCCCTTCTCGTTAGTTGTCTTCCTAGGGGCCTATGCCTCTGGTTGCCCCTCCGGTGCTTAGCACAATGGCTGCAGCTTAAAGTGCGCCCGGATAGTGGCGATACGATACACCTTGTCTGGGTCAAGTCATATCGGCGAGCAGTTGCCAAAAATCTCGTGCCTAAAGCACCCTCGCCTTCGGCACGCCATCTTACGGCGTGGTGCCAGACCCGTTTCGGGAGTCCAGGCATCTAAGCGCTGAGAGTTCTTGACTGGTAATGGTAATGAAGCGCGCATCGCCGCGTGAATGTCGATTAACATCAGCAAAAAATAGTAACTCGACTGTCCACAGTACACCGAGGCGCCCTGGTTTCAGTGGACATGGGTGAACGATCATTACAGAGTAAAATCATGAATAGAGCGGATGCCCCAATTGCTACGTATGAGAATTTTCTGCAGTTATCTGACCGTCTCACTACCGAGCTTGACAGATTCACAGACTTGATGCGCGCCAACAAATCCGTGCTTGATCAGGTCGGCCAATACACAGAGCACGTTGACAGCACGAGCATTCAAATCAAGGCCCAGGTTCAAGAGGTGCTAAAGGCGTGGACTCAGGCCGATCAAACAGCTGCGCAAGCGGCCCAACTCGCCTATAAATCGGCATTCGAGGGTGTGAGATCTTCGCTCCATACCGTTACACAGGAGCTAGCCCGATCCGTACGGGCCAACGATGAAGCAGCAGTCCGGATAAAAAAATCGCAGAAATTCATCTACTGGTCGGCTTTCGGATGCATGGCAGCCAGCTTCTTTGCAGTCTTCGCCGCATCATACTTTGCGAGTAGCCGACCTTCCGCCATCGATGACCAGATCAGGCTCAATGCAGCCGGCTATGAGCGTATCTTCAACAATGCCAATACTGACGATCGACGCAGGCTTAATGAGCTTTTGCAGGCTCCGAGAGTAAAAGCTGACAAAACCCGCTAGTCCATGGTCGGGCCAGAAAAGGAGTGCTTCTGACTAGAAATCTCCATCTCATGCTCATGCTCATGGGACGGCTCTCTAGCCTTTGGTTGAAGCAGTAGTTGCAGACTGTCTAGGCCGTTGAAGCGCTTATAAGCGTGTCTGGCCGGTTCATCGCCGCTAGCGGGAACATAAATACAAACCATCCCTGAGATAGAGGACGCGCCAACCTTCGCGCCGTCAACCAACTGTCCTAGCTCATCCAGATAGCGCTTAAAGCGGCTGTAGGTGCCGCCTATCAGCCGGCTATTGATGAAACCATCCAGGAAGGTGTTCGTGCTTATGTCGGGGGACTGATCCACTTGCAAGGTTGTTTTCATGAATGGAGCAACATGAAATGCATATTGGTTGAGCAGATCTATCTCTTCGTTAATCGGGAAAGGAAGCCCGGCCGGATGGTGTCTGCGGATCGTTCCCCAGCACACATAATGGAAATCTAAGCAACGCCGTAAAAAATCACCACGGAGGGCTAGTTGAGTGAAGAGAACTTTTCGCAGTGGTTTCCCCGCTTCCTTTCGGATGGCCAAAAAGCTCGCTTTGAACTCAATGAGTGCAAAGCGGGCATTGGCCGCCAAGAGATGGTCAGCAAAAAACTCATCCTGAGCCCCGAAACTGGAGTTTACCCATGCCGACGACGCTTCACTTGGATCAAGTGAGGGAAATCTCGACTCAAATGCCTTGGAGAAACGGAGAATGACATTTTGCTCGATGTCCCGCAGGGCTGGGTCAGCGCTAGTCAACTGGCTATCCTCAATCTAGTCTGACAAAAAGGGTGAGCAAGAGTACAGCATGCCCACTTCGTCTGGCATCTTGAAGCTTTCGGATTCGCAATGTCTGATATCGGCACCATATGGTTGCAGGCGTCTCCAGCCACATTCAGACAGGAGCTACCGAAATCGGACTGCGGCATCAATCACAGATCGCTCAGTAAGGGCTCTACCAGTTTATCGTTGAGGATGAGGTTGCGAGTTGACTCGCTTCACAGGGTTGCTCGAAACGCTCGAATAAATTGGTGGACAATCACGAAATGGCTTGAAAATAATGGCTGGAAAATCACTATTTATTTTGTTTCTTCGGTGGAAAAGCCGTAGACGATTCCACTCGTTTTTCGTCAACCTTCGGTAGGGCTAGGAACTACTGGGGTTTCGGGCTTTCCAGTCATTTCGCGATTGGCGCACCACTAATCAATCGTGTCCATTAGACAACCACATCGGTTGCCGCCGTCCTTCTGCGACGCCGATACGGTACCCCTAGCTTTATGATGGGCGATTTGCCGGGAGGGATTGATCGTCGCTTTCGGAGCAGATGGGCGGACTGGACTGGGGCTGTGGAGAAATTACCTGCGCGGGATTTGAGTTCCCGCGCCATTCAATGGCTTAACACTCCCAGATTTGCCTACAGCCTCAGCTCACAAGTTAGTGGGTAAGACGACGTATCTCGTCTGCTGCATGCGAGCTGGAAGCAATATCGAGGACAGAATCAAAATACGAGTCCCCGTCCATCGCGGTCTGCCTATGGTTGTAACTATCGATCGCAATCTCGTGGGCGTTGGTCAAATGAGTCATAAGACGAGTCAAGGGTAAAGCGGTGATGTCGCTAAGAATACGCTCGCGAAAATTGCTTGAGGCGAACCGCGCAGCCTCAAGGTGTTGGTCTACTATGGTCGCGCGCCATTGGCGAAGCCGTTCCAAGTGAGTGAGGCCGGCATCCAATGTTTCTTTGAGCTCAAAATTGAGCATCTACTGCCGCATCAGTGGATGGCCGGCTGCCTGGTCTGAGTAAGGCATGTTCCCTCTACGCGTAAATAGCGCCGGGAATTTCAGCGGGTACTTACAGATCCCGTTTGAGCGCCTCCTGCTTGCTAAAAGCTCGCAGGCAGAAGCTGACGATCAACACCACAAGGCAATAAACGACACCCTTGGGCGCGTCCACAACGCCGTCCTCGAAAACAAATGTAGCGGCAATGAGTGCAAAAACCACTGTCCCACCCAACCAAGCTGAGCGGAAGAATTTTTTCTGCTGTTCATTCATGATCAGTTTTGAGTCCTTTAAATGAATACGGCACGAGCCATGCAAACCAGCCAAGCGGTTACGTGAAGATGAACTGAATGAGGTGCTCATTGCTTCCGGCAGACTCGAATTGCAAGCAAACAAACGGTGGGCGCTCGATATTCCTGCCCACGCATTCCGCCCCCTCGAAGCTGCTAACGGGCAGTCCCAGGGGGGCAGGCAGATCTAAACTTTAACGGGAACGCCCCTATCGGAACATCCCTTTCTCCTCACTCAGCGGCGGAAGAGACGGTCCAGAATCAGCAACGCAATACCACCAATCGCAACTGCAGCGACTGGTTTCTCTTTAACAAACGCAGAGATGCTGTCCATGGCATCGCCATAGGCTTGGGTCAATTGGCCAGAAGCCTGGCGACCGGTACCTTCCGCCTCCAGCTTCGAATCACCAAACAGCTTCCCTACCGCGCTCTGTGCTTTGCCGGCAACCTGCTCTACAACGCCTTCTACCTGTTCGCTCTTCATGATTCACCAAACCTTCGTGTGTGAGTGACCCAGAACAATCCTGGGATTGGCGCAACGTGCGCAGAATTAGGGGACGGGCGCAGGGATTAGTTCAGCGAGGATGAACCTCTGGACGTCTCCGCATGGCACCCACCACCCCTATCCTGCGCGTCACTGCAGGTGATCACGTCAATGCCAATGGCCGCCGAACGTATCGCGAGTCAGGCTTTGCACCATGACCGAGGCGCCGCCATCGAGAGGATGCTACCGACTGCTGATTTTGCAACCATTTAGAACCACAGTGCGACGGAACAGTCTGTCCCTGTACACCTTTCCATCTTATAGGGAACTTCATGATCATCGTTCACCATCTCAATAACTCCCGTTCGCAGCGCATCCTCTGGCTACTCGAAGAGCTCGCCCTGCCCTACGAGATCAAACATTACCAAAGAGACGCCAAGACCAACCTGGCGCCCCCTGAGCTGAAAGCCATAAACCCGCTGGGCAAATCACCGGTGATTCAGGATGGTCCTCATGTGCTGATCGAGTCCGGGGCTATCGTCGATTATCTGATCCGCCGCCACGGCGATGGCCGCTTGCAACCTGACCCGGCCACCGCGACCTACGACGAATATGTGCAATGGCTGCATTTCGCAGAAGGATCGGCCATGTTGCCGCTGATGCTCAGCCTTTATGTCGGCCGTCTTGGTGAAGCTGGCAAGCCGCTGCAGCCGCGGATCGAATCTGAACTGGCCAACTATCTAGGTTACCTGGAGACCGCTTTGAAACTTACTCCGTACTTGCTGGGTGAAGAAATCAGCGGCGCGGATATCCAGATGAGCTTCATTGGCGAGTTTGCAAAGTCCCAAGGCATGCTGCACCACTACCCTAGCCTCGCCGCGTGGATCGACCGGTTCCAGGCGCGGCCGGCCTATCTCAGGGCGATAGAAAAAGGCGGTGATTACAAGTTCGCGGGGTGAATACCAAACTCGCAGGCTGGGTAGATCCTGTCCTGGAAAGCGGCGCCAAGTGTTCCACAGCTCACGCCAGGGCGCAGTTGCAGCCATAAAAAAGCCGTCTCACGACGGCTGTTTCATCTTCTACGGGTCATTTAACCAACCAATTCTCAACCTCATCGCCGAACTGACCTTTCCAGGCTTTCAGGAGCTTGTGATTGCCGCCCTTGGTTTCTACGACCTCACCTGTCAGCGGGTTTTTATACACCTTCATCTCTCGGGCCTTACGTGTCTTTTTCTCGGCAATCACTGGAGCAGACTGCCGACCGCTGGTTCCCTGAGGATCAAGAATGCCGACTATCTCTTTCAAGCTGAAGCCGTACTCACCGAGCAGGCCACGCAGTTTGGTTTCAAATTCGATTTCTTTCTTCAAGCCGCTGTCATTTTTCAGGGTTTCAAGTTCGGCGAGCTGGGCGGCGAGTTGTTGCTCAAGTTTGCGGAATTCTGCGAGGCGGGACATTTAAATCTCCAAGGTCGTTTTGATAGGACCGATGTTAGCCGAAGGCCGGTAATCAGTCATTCGCCTAGTTTGCCTAAACACTCCGCCGAACGGCTGGCGCGGTTCAATAACCCGATGCCGAGAACTCCAAGAGCTACGTTAGCGATTATAGGAAGGCGTATTCATCGGCATTGGCTGCGGATTGGCGATGACCCAGCACACGGCCAGTTCACAGAGGCGATCGCTGTACTCGGCAGGGTCGGTACCGTTTTTTAGTGCAGCAGCGAGCGTGCGGGCTTCGGACAGCTCCAGGTCACTTAAGGGCACGGCACTGCCTAAATGCTCCACAAGCGCTTTTAGCATTTTTTTGAAATCCGCGTCCCAGTTGGCCGAGCCATTGCCGTTGATCTCCATCGAGATACGGCCACTGACGCGGATCACTTCACCTTGCACCGTTGTTGCTGCACCAGAGGATGGCACCAGCAGTTGCCACAATTGCTGATGCTGGGGATGCCAGTCAGCTGGTGTCACGACTATCGTAGCCTGACCGTCAGGGATGTTGCGCGCGGCAACTGGAGTTACATTGAAAAGGCGATAGAGAGTGGTAAGGGCTGCATCGGTTGCCCGCAGGTAATCAGGATTGAAGCCGGCTCGGTGAAATTCGAATCCACGGCCGATACGCTCCACCTCCGACCGCATAGCGGCCTCGACTTGCGAACCTGCCTCCAACAAGATCTGAGCGATTTTCGCAGTGGCAGTAATGTCGGTGTTGGACGTGGTCAGCAGTGCGAGGTGCAACAGGCTGTATCCCTGGCGGCTTCTAGCCTCTTTATTGGCGCCTCGGCGGATCAGGGCAGCGATTGCGTCGGCCTTGTGACTCTTGATCGCCGCTTGCAGCGGTGTCTCGCTCTGATAATCCTGAGCCTCGATATCGGCCCCTAGATCCAGCAGCAGATCGACACCTCCTTTCCAGCTCGAACTACGATGGTGCAAGGCTGTTCGCTGATACTGGTCACGGGCATCAACGTCTGCGCCCTGCTCCACCAGCCAGCGAACCAGATCATCGGGACAATTATAAAAACCAAGCGCGGTGCTTTTGCTGTAGCCACCGGTGGCTTCGAGGTCGCACACATCGAACACTGCGATCAACTCGGCAAACGGAGCGTGCTCCAGCAGTTGGTCGAAATCCTTCGGGAGTTTCTTTCTTTTACGCGTACTCATTAAGGCAGTCATCATCCTGATAAAGAGGTTTTTCATCATAGACTCACTAGGTTTTCGCTAAACCGCTGAGCGATGGCCTGAATTCCAACAATTAAGGTTGTGGGAGCCGTGGGTATCGACGCAGCGCGCGCACCTGAATCAGGCTCCGCAAACCTGCTCATCTCAAGGATTTATCACATGTTCCAGACGGTATTGCTGTGTGATCACATGGACTATAGCGATACATTCGCATCGTGGCTGCATGAACAGTTCGCGTATGAGTTCGCTACTCAGGCGCTCCATGATTGGCAGCAAGAATTCAGAGATGGCCAGAATGACGGGAACTGGCGAACCATGATCGCTCTGGACAATGGTCAGCTCCTCGGAGGGGCCGCCCTGGCCAAACACGACTCGCCCGATTACTCAGAACTCGGGCCGTGGCTTGCGTGTGTCCTTGTTGCACCGTCGGCAAGGAAGCGCGGCTTGGCCGAACAACTCATTACAGAGGTCTGTTCTATCGCAAAAGAAATCGGACATCAGAAACTGTATTTGCACACACAGGACCGACGTGACTATTACGCAAAGCGAGGATGGGAGTATCTAGAGTCGTTTCGGGCTTGGGGCAAAGAGCATTCGCTAATGCAGCACAGGCTTTAGGCCTACCCTGCACCGCACAGATGACACCGCTCAGCTCGCAAGCTGTTGCTGCCCAACCCGCCCCATCCTTCCAGGGTTATGGTTTATGGATGGCGAGCATGCTCATCCTTTGACAAACCCAACCCCACCCCTGTCATCTCCTCAATCAGCAGCACCATCGACGCCGTGTACTCCACATTTGATCGAGTCACAATCTCATAAGGCTCACTGGTGGACTGAATAGTCAGCGCCAGTTTGACCAACATGCCGTGATCCAGCGCCATCTGAGCGACGTCGTTCGGCATCACCGCCACCAGATTCGGATCCTTGAGCAACAGCGACAACGTGGTGAAGGTCGAAGACGTTTCGATCGCGTACAGCGGAAAGCTCAGCCCCACCTGGCGAAACTCGCGCTCCAGCGTCAAGCGCATGGGCATGTTGACCGGGAACACTACCCAGCGGCTGTCCATCAAGTCGTCCAGCTGCAGCTTCGGCGCCTGTGCCAGGCGATGCGCCGGGTTGGCCACTACCACCAGCGGTTCCTGTGCGCGGAAGCGTGTTTGATAAGCCCCCGGACGCGGGCTCACACTGGTTCGGCAGATCGCGACATCCAGCCTCCCCTGATCCAGCAAACTCAATAACCGCGAACTGGTGTCTTCGACGATGGAAATCGACAACTCCGGCTGTTTGTCGCGCAGTCGCGCCAGGCTGTCCACCAGCGTCGGCACGGCGCCCATGATGGTGCCGATGGCCAGGCGCCCGCCTTGCCCTTTGAGAATGCCGACCATTTCTTCGCGAAGGTGCTCAAGGTCGGTATGAATCAAGCGGGCATAACGAATCACGCAGCGGCCAAGATCGTTGGCCTCCAGACCCTTGCTCGTGCGCTCGAAGAGGCTTGAGCCGAAGACAGTCTCGATTTCCTGCAATGCCTTGGTCGCGCCCGGCTGCGACAACGCCATGACCTCGGATGCCTTGCGCACCGAGCCATGCTCGTCGAGGGCAATCAACAGCCGCAGCTGCTTGAGGCGCAGGCGAGACACCATGGATGAGAAGGACGGCAGCATGGGTATACCTTAAGGTTATCGCTTGGGTCGTAACTCTCATTAGGCAGCAGCAGGCTGGAAATTTAAAGTGGCCTCAACCCTAATAACAAGCCGAGGCCTCACCATGCGTTTAATCCAGTTTGAAGATTCTGAAGACCAGCGCCGTGTCGGCGTGGTCGAGGGCGACTCGATTCAGGTGGTCAACGGTACATCCAGCACCCGCACCCTTGCCCTCGCCGCCATTGCCAATGGCCACAGCCTGCAGCAGGAAGTTCAGCGCATGGGCACGGCACTGAGTGCCGAAAGTTATACCCAACTGCTGGAAGCCGGCCGCGTCCTGCCGCCACTGGACCATGAAGACCCGGCTCACTGCCTGATCAGCGGCACTGGCCTGACGCACCTGGGAAGCGCTTCGACCCGGGACAAGATGCACCAGGAAAAAGCCGACGACCAAGCTGCGCTGACGGACACCGCGCGGATGTTCCAGTGGGGGATCGACGGCGGCCGTCCGGCGGCCGGTACCGTGGGCGTTCAGCCAGAATGGTTCTACAAGGGCGACGGTTCGATTGTGGTACGCCCGAACCAGGCGTTTCAGTCCCCTGAGTTCGCCGAAGATGCCGGCGAAGAACCCGAGCTGACCGGCCTCTATGTGATCGGCCATGACGGCGCGCCCTACCGCCTGGGCTTCGCCTTGGGCAACGAGTTCTCCGACCATGTCATGGAGCGTCGCAATTACCTGTATCTGGCCCACTCCAAGCTGCGCAACTGCGCCTACGGGCCAGAGCTGCGCGTCGGTGACTTGCCCCGACACCTGGCGGGCACCAGCCGGATCTGGCGCGACGGCAAGGTGCTCTGGGAGAAAGAGTTTCTCAGCGGCGAGGACAACATGTGCCACAGCCTGGAAAACCTGGAGTATCACCACTTCAAGTACACCCAGTTCCTGCGGCCGGGCGATGTGCATGTGCACTTCTTTGGCACAGCCACCCTTTCGGTGGCAGACAACGTCAAAACTCAGCCGGGTGATCGGTTCGAGATCAGCATGGACGAGTTCGGAAGCCCCCTGTGCAACTCCTTCGAAGTCGTCGCCTCAGCGTTCAACATCGGCGAAACAAGATCGCTGTGACGGGTCAGGCCCTCCACCGGGCTTTTAGCAAGGAATGCATTTCATAATAAACATAAGAGTGAGATGAACATGACCACTGGCAATGTACAGGTCGTCACCGCGACTGCCTCGACGAGTGCCGCGAGCGCCCGTCCCACCACGGTGCGGTGGAGGATATTCCTGCTCCTGCTGCTCCTCTCGGCCATCAACTACATCGACCGGGCTTCGCTGTCCGTTGCGCTGCCGTTGATCTCCGCTGATTTCAACATGACACCGGCGCTGGAAGGTTTGATGCTCAGCGCGTTCTTCTGGTCGTATGCGCTGATGCAGATCCCTGGCGGCATGCTGCTTGACCGCTTTCAGACCCGCAACATTGTCGGCATTGCCACCATCGGCTGGGGTCTCTTCCAGGCCTTGGCGGGCGGTGCACACAACTGGATCACGCTGCTCATCACCCGCATCGGGCTGGGTGTCGCAGAGTCGCCGATCATGCCGGCCGGGGCCAAGCTCAACGGTGCTTGGCTGACGCCCAATGAGCGCGGACGCGGCGCTACCCTCGTCGATGGCGGCGCACCGTTGGGCACTGCGTTGGGGGCGATCCTGATTGCGGGATTGATCACTTGGTTTGATTCTTGGCGCATCGCCTTCGTCATCGCCGGCGTAGGCACCATGGTCGTGGGTGTATGGGCATGGTGGTACATCAGAAACCACCCCAGTGAACACCCCAAGGTCAATGCTGCCGAGCTCGCGTACATCACCGACGCCAATGAAGCGGCCCGAAAAGCCACGGGCGGGCGCAAGGCCGTCCTCAAAGAATTGCTCAAGAGCCGTTCAGTGCTGGCCATGTTCGCGGGCTTCGCTTGCTACAACAGTGTGTTTTACGGCCTGCTGACCTGGATGCCGAGCTACTTGCACCAGGCCCATAACCTGGACATCAAGGCCATGGGCGGCGCGACCTTTCTGATCTTCATGTGCGGGTTCATCGGCGAACTGTTTGGCGGTTGGGTGGCCGACAAATGGAAAGCGGCCGGCGGTCAACCCAACACCGTCATGCGCAGCATGTTCGCAGGCTCCGCGGCGATTGCCGCCCTGTGCATTCTCGCCGTGGCGTATAGCAGTGACGCCGTCGTGGTCATCTCGCTGCTGTGTGTCGCGCTGTTTTTCATTCGCTGGTGCGGCATGTACTGGTGCCTGCCCGCCATCCTCGGCGGCCAGTCCAAAGCAGGTGTGTTGGGCGGCAGCATGAACTTCTGCGGCAACATGGTCGGCGTGATTGTGCCCATCCTGATTGGCTTGATCGTGCAGTACACCGGCTCGTACTTCCTGGCGCTGATTTTCTTCGTCGCCATGGCCTTGGGGTTGATGCTGTTCTCCAGCCTGATTGATTACCGCGAGCGTGGATTGGCGTGACCTGCCCTGCTCTGCCCATTCCCATTGCGCTCACTGAATAACCGAGGCAATCGTCATGCAGCTTATAACCACAACCGGCAGCGACACCGCGGCCAATGCCGTGATCAGACTCAACCCGCTGGACGATGTGTTGATCGCGCGGCAACCGCTGGTCAAAGGTCTGGTGCTTAAAGCCGAAGGCATCGAGGTACTTGAGCCTGTGCCTTCGGGTCACAAAGTCGCGGCCCGTCATATCGACGTGGGCCAACCCGTGCGCCGCTACGGTCAGATCATCGGCTTTGCCAGCCAGGCCATCGAAGCGGGACAACACGTGCATGTCCACAACGTCGCCATGGGCGATTTCTCTCGGGACTACGCGTTCGGTGTCGACGCCAAAGGCAGCCCCGCCCCCACCGCAGAGACGTTCATGGGCATCGTGCGCGCCGATGGCCGTGTGGCGACTCGCAATTACATCGGCATTCTGACGTCGGTCAATTGCTCGGCCACGGTGGCGCGGGCGATCGCCGACTATTTTCGCCGGGACATTCATCCTGAAGCATTGATTGAATACCCCAACGTCGACGGCGTCGTCGCGCTCACCCATGGCGTGGGCTGCGCAGTCGATCCGGGTGGCGAGGCACTGGCCATGTTGCGCAGGACGTTGGGGGGCTATGCCGTTCACCCGAACTTTGCCTCGGTCCTGATGATCGGCCTGGGTTGCGAAACCAACCAGATTCCCGATCTGCTGGCGGCCCAGGGACTGACCAGCAGCCATTCGCTGCGCACCTTCACCATTCAGGGCACGGGCGGCACGTCGAAAACCATTGCCAGTGGCATCGCCCAAGTCAAATCACTACTGGCAGAAGCCAACCACGTCAAACGCGAACCCGTCAGCGCCAGGCACCTGATCATCGGCCTGCAATGCGGTGGGTCGGACGGTTATTCGGGCATCACGGCCAACCCTGCCTTGGGCAATGCCGTCGATCGCCTGGTGGCGGCAGGTGGTACCGCGATTCTGTCGGAAACGCCAGAGGTCTACGGCGCCGAACACTTGCTGACCCGCCGCGCCGTCAGCCAGACAGTCGGTGAAAAGCTCATCGCCCGTATCCACTGGTGGGAAGCCTATTGCAAGCGCATGGACGCCGAGCTGAACAACAATCCTTCAGCGGGCAACAAAGCCGGAGGCTTGACCACCATTCTGGAAAAATCACTGGGTGCCGTCGCCAAGGCGGGCTCTACCGATCTGGTGGATGTCTATGAATACGCTGAAACCGTCAGGGCACATGGCCTGGTGTTCATGGACACCCCCGGCTACGACCCGATCTCTGCCACCGGCCAGGTCGCTGGCGGGGCCAACCTGATTGCCTTCACTACAGGGCGCGGTTCGGCGTATGGCTGTGCGCCCTCGCCGTCCATCAAGCTCGCCACCAATAACCGCCTGTGGGAAACCCAGGAAGAGGACATGGACGTCAACTGCGGCGGGATCGCCGACGGCACCATGACCATTGAGGAACGCGGCGAACATATCTTCCGCATGATGCTGCGCATCGCCTCGGGCGACAAAAGCAAAAGCGAACAGCATGGCTATGGCCAGAACGAGTTCGTGCCGTGGCAGATCGGTGCGATCACTTAATACCTTTCATTCAATTCGACACGCCGGCTCCCGTCGTCCCGCACGATGCGGAGCCGCTTCATTTAGCGGGTGTCGAGCCTCGACGTTTATTCACTCATCCCATCAGGAACCCTGACATGACCCAGATTCTCGGTCTGAACTACATCGGTGGACAGCGACTCGGCGCCGGCAGTGTGCAGTTGCAAAGTTTTGATGCGACCACAAACGAGGCCCTTCCAGGTCATTTCACCCAGGCGACGCAGGATGAAGTCGACGCGGCAGCCAAAGCGGCCGCTGCTGCGTACCCGATTTACCGCCATCTGCCAGCCTCCTGCCGCGCCGAATTTCTGGACACCATCGCTGACGAGCTGGCTGCCCTGGGCGACGACTTCGTCAGCACCGTCTGCCGCGAGACGGCGTTGCCTGCCGGGCGTATCCAGGGCGAGCGTGGTCGCACCAGCGGACAGATGCGCCTGTTTGCAACGGTGCTGCGTCGTGGTGATTTTTACGGGGCGCGCATCGACCGCAGCCTGCCGGATCGTAAACCCCTGCCCCGCCCCGATCTGCGTCAGTTCAGAATCGCCGTGGGCCCGGTCGCCGTGTTCGGTGCGAGCAACTTTCCTCTCGCGTTTTCCACTGCCGGTGGGGACACCGCGTCTGCCCTGGCGGCGGGCTGCCCGGTGGTGTTCAAGGCGCACAGTGGCCACATGGCCACCGCCGAATGGGTGGCGGACGCGATCATGCGTGCGGTGGCGCGCACCGGTATGCCCGCTGGTGTGTTCAACATGATCTATGGCGGCGGCGTCGGTGAATGGCTGGTCAAGCATCCATCGATCCAGGCGGTGGGTTTTACCGGCTCTCTCAAAGGCGGCAACGCCTTGTGCAAGATGGCGGCGGAACGTCCCCAGCCGATTCCGGTATTCGCCGAGATGTCGAGCATCAACCCGGTGATCATCCTGCCCGAGGCACTCACGGTGCGGGGCGACACCATCGCCAACGAGCTCGCCGCCTCGGTAACCCTGGGTTGCGGGCAGTTTTGCACGAACCCTGGGTTGATCATCGGCGTGCAGTCGGCCAATTTCACGGCGTTTATAGAGCGCTTAATCGCGCGAATGAACGAACAACCGGCGCAGACCATGCTCAACGCCGGAACCCTGGCCAGCTACAGCAAGGGGCTGCAGCACTTGCTCGCTCACCCGGGCGTGAAGCACCTGGCGGGAAGCCCGCAACAGGGTAAACAGGCTCAACCGCAATTATTTAAAGCCGACGTCAGCTTGCTGCTCAACGGTGACGAGCTGCTCCAGGAAGAAGTATTCGGGCCGGCCACGGTCGTTATTGAAGTCGCCGACCAGGAGCAACTGGCTGCAGCGCTCCATGGCCTGCGCGGGCAGCTGACGGCCACCGTCCTCGGCGAAGCGGATGAGCTGATGGAATACCGCTGGCTGACTGAGTGTTTGCAGGAGAAGGTCGGCCGGATTCTGTTGAATGGCTATCCGACGGGGGTGGAAGTCACTGAGACCATGGTACATGGCGGGCCGTACCCGGCGACGTCAGACGCGCGCGGGACGTCGGTAGGGACATTGGCCATCGACCGCTTCCTGCGCCCGGTATGCTTCCAGAATTACCCGGACGCCCTGCTGCCACCTGCTCTGCAAGACGCTAACCCGCTGGGGATTCAGCGGCTGGTGGATGGGCAACAGTCGAATGGGGCGCTTTGACGGCCAAGTCCAGGGATCCATGAAAAACCGCCCGATCTGGGCGGTTTTTATCATCCGTTAATCGCAACTCGCCGGCGAAGTGCCTACCGCCCAAGGCACTCACCCACCCCACTCTCCAGCAGGTCCACAAGCTCGGCATCCATGTATTGAAAATCGTCAGGGATCTCCAGAACGTGGATGAGCTTGTGTTCAAGAAGCCGAGCGTACTCTGCTCGCAGCCGCTGCAGGTGTTTACGCTCCATGACGAAGATCACGTCTGCCCAGCGAATGTCCGCAGGCCCGACTTGCTTGCGTGCGCTGGAACTGGTGCCCGCCGAACGCACATTGAAGCCGGGTCGACGGCGCCACATCGCTTCCGCTGTAGGGCTTCGCCACTGGTTACGACTACAGATGAACAGGAGATTCGTCACTTTAGATCCAAAAGCCAGGGGTTTGCTTTGATGAGGATAACATCGCATGAACGAGCAATTACTGCGCCAGGTACGCGGCCTGGCTAGAGCGGCTCAGCGAAAAATCCCAGCACCTCTTCAAGCAGTAACCCGGGCACTTCCTCGGCGATGTAATGGCCTGAAGGCAGCGCCTTTCCGCGCACATCGGTTGCTACTTGCTGCCATTCCTTGAGCGGATCGAAACAACGCCCCACGGTGCCTTCGGCGCCCCAAAGGACCAACAATGGCAGCGTCAGGTGATGACCCGCGGCGAGATCTGCGCGATCGTGGTCAAGGTCGATACCGGCCGAGGCGCGGTAATCTTCGCAAATGCCCCGCGCACTGCCGGGAATGTGCAGGCAGCGCAGGTACTCGGCGAACGCCTCTGGGGTGAAGGGATCGAGGCCAGCGCTGCGGCTGCCCATCACACTGCGCAAATAGAGTTCGGGGTTGGCCTCGATCAGGCTCTCCGGCAACGGCGCCGCACGGATGAGGAAGAACCAGTGCCAGTAGGCCCGGGCAAAGGCTTCGTTCGTTTGCGTATACATCGCCAGGGTGGGCGCGATGTCGAGCAGCACCATCTGCTTGACCGCCTGTGGATGGTCGAGGGCCAGCCGATGGGCCGCCCTCGCGCCCCGGTCATGGGCAAGCACCCTGAACTGCTCAAAGCCTAGCGACTGCATCAACTCGACAGCATCGAGCGCCATTTCACGCTTTGAATAATGAGAGTGTTCAGCATCGGCAGCCGGCCTGTCGCTATCGCCGTAGCCACGCAGGTCAGCGGCGACCACGGTGAATTCGGCGGCCAGTTGCTCGGCGATCTTGTGCCAGATAACGTGGGTCTGAGGGTGGCCGTGCAACAGCAACAACGCGGGGCCGGTACCGCCGATGCGATAGCTGATGGTGAGGCCGTTGACCTGGCGTTGTTGTTTCTGGAAACCGGCGAACATGATTTGACTCCATAGGTGCTGGCTCAATCCTGAGATCAACCGAACCGGGCGGCAATATGCCAAGCGTAGACGCACAGTTCATGATCTGTGTAGCACTAGGTGGCGGGCGCCTCAGCCGTACACGCATCCACCAGCCATGGGATTTTTCGTCGACAGTATTCAAGGTAAGTGCGCACAACGGCAGAAGGATGACGATGCGCAGGATAGAGAAGATTCAAAGCCACTGACGGCAATGGACATTCCTCTAACAGCGGCGCCAGTAAGCCCTGTTCTATAGCGTCCTTGACGATGAACGGTGGCAGTTCGGTTATCACCTCGCCAGCCAACACACTGTGCAGCAGATGCATGCTGTCGTTTGTCGACAGCACGGTGTTCGGCGTCACTGATGTGCCCGCGAATCGCCACGTAGCGTTCGTATTGGTGCCAAGGCTCCACGTAGCACAGGGCAACCTGACTAGATCATGTGGCGCACTCGGCCGGCCGTGGGTCGAGATAAACCGGGGGCTGGCGACCAGCACATGTCGATAGTCGAGCAAATGCCTGCCGATCAACGCTTCATGCTCCACCTCACCGACGCGCAGTGCGACGTCGATGCCGTCCTCGACCGGGTGAACACGACGCTCCGTCGACAGCAGATGAACGCGGATATCGGGATGATCGTTCTGAAAGTCAGTAATCAGCTGCCACCAGGGCGAGAACGATGGCGGCACTGAAAGACGCAGCTTGCCCTGAACGTGGGCTTGATCGCTCACCACTGCATCGTGTCCTTCCTGCAGCAGCTCCAGGCCACGGCTCGCATGCTCAAAGAGGCGTGTGCCGGCTTCAGTCAACTTCACGCCCCTGGCTGAGCGTTCCAGCAACTCAACCTTCAGCGCCTGCTCAAGCGCGCGAATCCTCCGGCTCGCAGTGGGCAGTGGTACGCCCAAACGCTCAGCTCCCGCCGTCATGCTTCCCGCCTGGACGATGGTCACCAGCATCTGTACCGCGTTGAGATCCATCGTTGCCCCCCCTCTCATTTATGAAACGCATGGTCTCACTGGCAGGCATTCTCTTTCAATCATCCACCCCATAAAGTGCTGCCTCGCGTCTCTACACCTTAAGGGGAACCCTATGCCAACCGTTACCGAAGCCATCCAGTCACGCTTTTCCGCTCACAGTTATGACCCGACTCATGTTTTATCGGAGCAGGACGTTACTGGCTTGATCGACCTTGCTCGCCATGCACCGTCTGCATTTAATTTGCAAAACTGGCGCTTCATTGCCGTGCATACCAAAGAGGCGAAAGCAAAGTTGCTGCCTCTGGCGTACGGCCAGGAAAAGGTCGTAGATGCCGCCGTCACCTTTATCGTCTGCGGGACGCTTGACCCTCACAAAACCATCGCCGGTTCATTGCGCCCTTCCGTAGACGCCGGAATTCTGGACGAAGCGACCTTCAAGGGCTGGGTGGGTGCGGTTGAAGGCATGTATGCGGACAATCCAGCGATGCAACGTGATGAAGCGGTGAGATCCGCGTCCCTGGCTGCAATGACGCTGATGATGGTCGCAACCGAACGTGGCATGGCGTCGACACCGATGATTGGCTTCGACCAGGCAGGCGTCGCGGACGCGTTCAACCTGGACGATCGCGAGATTCCGGTGATGCTGGTGACGGTGGGGCGTGCGGGCAAAACGAATTGGCCGCAAAAGCCACGCAAGGCCACAAGCGACATCCTTTCGATCGTTTGACTGCTTTATAAAAGGAATACGGAAGTGCCGTTATCTACCTTTGTCGTCATCGCCAAAATTGCATTGCAGCCTGGGGCGCGTGCCGAGTTTCTTCCAGTGGCAGCCGCAGACGCCCAGGACTCTTTGACCAAAGAAACTGGATGTTTAGCTTTCAATATTCTGGTGCCTGAAGATGATGAGCGCTATGTGGTCTTTCATGAAATTTATAAAGACCGGGCGGCTTTTGATTTACATCTTACCCAGCCTCACTTTCACACCTTCGAGCGTGATGCCGAACATTTGATGGTCGGAAAACCCGAGATTTCTTTCTTCGGTGCTTATTCAAGTTGAAGTATTACAACCGGCGGATGACTGCCTTTCAGGACGGTTATCGCCTTCAACATGCGCTGAAGTTGTAGACCCCCAACGTCCTGTCGCGCTTGCGCCACCCAGCCCTGCTCTGGAATTCAAAACTCATGAAGCTCTACGTCTACGATCACTGCCCGTTCTGCGTGAAAGCGCGGACGATTTTCGGGTTGAAGGACACCGCATTCGATCTCGTTATTCTTTTGAATGACGATGAGGCCACACCAACGCGGATGATTGGCAAGAAAATGGCCCCCATTCTGGAGCACGACGGGCGCTACCTCGCCGAAAGTATGGACATCGTTGCGTATGTCGACGGCCTGTCCGGCGCCAGAGTGTTGTCCGGCGTTAGCAACCCGTTCCTGGCCCAGTGGAACAACGAGGTGACCGGCCCTCTTTACTCGCTGGCGATCCCGAGATGGGCGGCCGCAGACTTCGAAGAGTTCTCCACCCCGGCTGCGCGCGCCTACTTCACGCGCAACAAAGAAGCCATGCTCGGCAGCTTCAAAGATCATAGGGCAGCCAGCGCGGACTACATCGCCACGCTCAATCATCATCTGTGGGCTCTGGAGCCCATGATCCAGTCACCGGACGCGGTGAATGGCGAGCTGTCGGAGGATGACATCCACCTCTTTGCGACCTTGCGCAGCATGTCGATTGTACGGGGCATCGTGTACCCCCCCGCTGTACAGGCTTACCGGCTGCGCATGTCGGAACGCACCGGCATCGATCTTCACGACCACATCGCGGTCTAGTGTCGGCCCGACGGCGATCATGATCACCGCCGGGTCGCCCTGGCCTTAAAGTGGCACGGTAAGCTTGAGCCAGTACGCTTCGCCTTCCGGCCGGTTGCGAACGTCGCTTTCCCTTTGCCACTTTGCGGTGAGAAACCATCCCGACGCACCGCTGTACTTGATCGACGGCCCTATGGCAAATGCGCGCCCTTTGTTGTCTTCCAGGCGGTTACCGTTTTGGCGGTCATCGGTGGTCTGGCGGTAAATATAACCCCCGACGCCCAGGACCCAGCCATGGCCGACGCCCCAGCCCAGGGAATAGTCTGCGTGCAGTTCCTGGCCCGAGCGATAGTCGGTGTCCGAGTTACGCAGGTTAAAGTCGTACATCACCTTGAGGTCGGCATTAAGCCCCACGGGGTCGACGTAAGAGAAGGCCGCAATGGGTTCAAATGCCCAGTAATTGCGGCCGATGTTGGCCAGATCGCCTCGATCGTAGCGGCCTGTCGGCGCGAAGATGTCCAGGGCGTAGATCGCATGGAATCTTTCACTGTAGTGATAGCCCAGGCCAGGGCCGAAGATCACATCACCCATGCCCTTCTTGCTTTGATGCTGGCCATTGACATCGACCTTCAGGTCAACCAATGGAACGTTCACGTGAAAGGCCAAGGCGCCGTCGAGCACCTTTTGCTCCGTCACCCAGATCAGCCTCGGCGCGATGACATCTGCGCTCAGATGAAAATCGTCAACAGCCTTTCCACCTCGATTGTCACGCAGCGAGTCGGCCCGGTAACTTTCGGCGAATATCTGGCCGTAGAAACCGGGAGGCGGCATGGCCCCGGTCATGTAGTTTTCCGCCCCCATCGGGTAGGACGACCCCCCTCCTTCGGTGGCCTGTGCGCTCGGCAGCGCCATGACCAGCACTGATCCGACCATCAAATAATGAACGGGCTTGAAAACGCGGGTTGGTTCGTACGATTTATTGTTATTCATTGTTCGCGACCATAAATGGGTGATGACGCGCGAGCCCTGGAGTCAGTTGCCTCCAAGGCTGCCTGACGCAGTGAAAACGTGACGCCAGGTGCCCCCTAGAATGGATAAGGCTGATCCGACGGCTCCACGGTGACCCATTTCACTTCGGTAAACTCGTCGATGACGGCGCTGCCATCGAACCGACCGTAACCGCTGTTTTTCATACCGCCATAAGGCGCTTGAGGTTCGTTCTGCACCGTTGCCCCGTTGATGTGTACACAGCCGGCGTCCAGACGACTGGCGAGCTCAAGCGCAAGGCTGACATCCCGGCTGAAAATCGATGAAGACAGTCCATAGGCGGTGTCATTGGCAACCGCCAACGCCTGATCCGCTCCCTTGACCCGCACGACCGTTGTCACGGGTCCGAAGGTTTCTTCATCGTAAATGTCCATCGCCGCGCTGACGTGGTCGACCAGTGTCGCGCCCATCAATGCCCGCTCTGCCAAACCGCCCGCGACGATTTTTGCGCCTTTGCTGATGGCGTCGTCCAGCAGTTGATTGATGCGTGGAGCCGAGCCTTGGGAAATCATCGGCCCGATCACGCAGCCAGGGGACGAGACCGGGTCACCCGTCTCCAGGCGGCTGATACGCGCGGCAAACATCTCAACGAATCGGTCCGCGATCGTTTCGTCAACGACGAAGCGCTCGGTCGACATGCAGATCTGCCCCTGATAAAGGAAGGCGCCAAACACTGCAGCATTCACCGCGCCCTGGAGATCAGCGTCCTCAAGAACAATAAACGGCGCTTTACCGCCCAGCTCCAGCAAGCATCGCTTGAGGTATTTGGCGCTGGTCTGCGCGATCATCCGCCCGACCTTGGTTGAGCCGGTGAAGTTGATCCGACGCACAGTGTCGTGAGCGATCAAGGCTTCGGTGACGGCCGATGCATCCTCGGGCGCCGAAATAATGAAGTTCAAGACACCCGGGGGAAAGCCTGCTTCGTAGAAACACTCGGCCAACAGTTCGTGGGTACGCGGGCTATTCTCCGACCCTTTGAGAATGACGGTGTTGCCGCACGCCAGTGGGTAGGCAATGGCCCGCGCGCCCAATATCACCGGCCCATTCCACGGCACAATGCTCAGCACGGTGCCCACCGGTTGGCGAAGGGTCATGGACAGGGTGCCGGCTTTGTCGGTCGGGAGGGTTTCACCCTTGATCTGAGTGGTGAGTGCCGCAGCCTCACGCAAGAGATTCGCAGAGGCCCCTACATTGAATTGCGCCCAGAGCTGCGAGGCGCCGATTTCTTCCGCCATGACGCTGCAGAATGTCGCCATCTTGCTTTCCAGCACGTCGGCTGCCGCCAATAGCAGACGACGGCGGTCGGTAGGCCCAACTCTGGACCAGCTCTTGAACGCTGCCTGCGATGACGCCGCTGCACGCAGAGCGTCTTCAACCCCGCATGCAGCCCCTTCGGTGACCGGTTGAGCGCTGACAGGGTCCATCCGGCAATAGGTTTTGCCGCTGGCGGCGTCCTGCTTTTCGTTGTCGATAACCAGTTGCACATTCATCTTTCGCTACCTTTATCAGTCAGGGGTTCAAGCCGCGTCAGTCGCTGTCGGCATGCGCAGGATTGGCTTGATCGTGATACCGCTTTCGCTGTCAGCCATGGCTTCGTTGATCTGGTCGAACGTGTAGAAACGGCACAGCTTGTCGAAGGGAAAACGGCCCTGCAGGTACAGATCGACCAAGGTAGGGATGAACGCATTGGCGACGACATCGCCCTGCACGATGCCCATGATTCGCTTGCCGGGAATCATCACGTCGTTGATGTTGAAGGCCACCTCAGTGCCCATTTTTGTCGCGCCGACGATGCCGCAGGTCCCCAGCGTGGTCACCGCATCAATGGCTTGTCGCAACACTTGCGCGCGCCCGGAACATTCCAGGCTGTAGTTGACGCCACCCCCGGTAATGTCACGGATGCGCTGCACCGGGTCCTCGTCTCGGCTGTTGATGACATGAGTCGCGCCCAGTTCAAGTGCCATTTCAAGACGACTGGGGGTCACGTCCACCGCGATGATGATGGTCGCGCCTGCGACCTTCGCCGCCATCACGGCCGCCAGGCCTACTGCGCCCGCACCGAATGCGGCGAAACTTGCGCCCGCCTCCACTTTCATGGCCTTGAGCACAGAGCCGGCGCCGGTCTGGATGCCGCAACCCAATGGGCCCAGGAGTTCGAGCGGCGCCTCTTTGGACACCTTGACCACGTTGCGTTCGTTGGCGATGACGTAGGTCGAAAAGGAGGATTGACCGAAAAAATGGTCATGGATGGGCGTATTTCCCTCGCAACTGCACGTCGCTGTGCTGCCATCCAGACGACCACCGCCGAAGTTCAGCGGGTGCATATGGGAGCAATGGGCCGGGTGTCCGGTTTCGCACGGCAGGCACAGTCCGCACGACATGTACGTCATCACCACATGGTCGCCGGGCGCAATGGTGGTCACGGCCGAGCCCACGGACTCGACCACGCCGGCGCCTTCATGCCCCAGAACGATCGGCAGCGGTGTGGGAAACAGTTGATCCCGAACGACCATGTCCGTATGACACACACCGGTCGCCACAACGCGCACACGCACCTCGTCGTTACGCGGGACGCCCAGCTCAGCCTGCTCCATGCGCAGCGATGCACCGGCCTCACGCAAGACGGCGACGGTGACTTCAATGGGTTTCAAATGACTCGGGGACATGCGGTGATCCTCTTTATTATTGTTGATCGAACGTACGGAGTCCGGGGGTTACGAGGCCTGAAGTGCCCGCAGACGATTGCTGCGTTGCTCGGCTGTGTTATCCAGCGCGAGGCGCAGCTGGAAGTCGAAAGTCATCTCTGCAAACCGCCCTTGAACCCCCTGCTGCTTGCCCTCCTCAGCGGCTTCGACAAAGCGAACCTCACCGATCAATCCATCACGGGTGGCGTAAGCGAAGTCATCCCAGAGGTAGGCGTCGTTCGAGAGGTTGATCTGCGTGGTCAGATGCTCGAAACCTGGCGCAGACACGAAAAAATGAATGTGCGCCGGACGTTGACCATGGCGCCCAAGCTGGTTCAGGCAGTCCTGGGTCGGACCTGATGGATTGCAGCCGTAGCCAGACGGCACAATGCTTTGAAAACGGTAACGTCCCTGCTCATCCGTCACTATTCGGCGGCGCAGGTTGTATGCCGATTGGCTTTTATCGAAGTGCGAATAATTGCCCTTGGTGTCCGCTTGCCAGACATCGACCAACGCGGCGGCGATCGGCTGGCCTTGCAGGTCGACAACCTTGCCTTCGACGAACAGGACCGTTGCGGCATCGCCCTCGCCCCCGTCATCCAGCCGTGCGTAGCCTTGACATAAAGGGGCACCGGCGACATACAGCGGGCCTTCGATGGTCCGCGGCGTCCCCCCCGCCTGGCCGGCGTGTGCCTGTTTGGCATCGTGGCGCAGGTCGAGGAAATGCTCGATGCCAAGCCCCGCCACCAGCAGGCCGGCCTCATGGCTTGCGCCCAGTCGGTTGAGGTATTCCACCGCCGACCAAAACTCGTCATCGCTGACGTCCAACTCCTCGATCAAGCGAAAGGTTTGCTGTAGCAGCCGAAAGACGATTTGCTTGTTTCGCGGATTTCCATCTGTATTTTTCAACCCCGCAGCGTCCTCGACAAACGCGAGAACCTGCGGTGTGTCTGCAATGCTGACCGCCATGGTAAGGCTCCTTTTTTATTATTGAAGTGTGTGCACTGGACTAAAAGTCCGGGGACATCAGCGCACGGCTGCCGTTTGCCACCCGAGCTGAACGCGAGCGCTTGCCAGGTCGTTTTCCATGTCGTGGTTCCACAGCCAGTCGAACCGGTTGGCGAGAGTCGTTGACAGCACGGCGGGGTCATCGCCGGCCTGACGATCACGCCATTCGTACAGTTCACCGGCTTCCCATGAAGTCCGCTGCACCCTGCACGCACGCGGTCTGCGTACTGCGTCGTAAACCTCCAGTACGCGCTTTATGTTTTCGTGGCCCAGCTGAGGATCAGCCAGTAACCGCGCCAGCAACCAGGCATCTTCGAGGCCTTGACCGGCTCCCGCGCCTTGATGGGGAAGCATGGCGTGCGCAGCGTCACCGATCAGGGCCACACGACCGTGGACGTAGCCGGGCAGCTCGGCCAAATCATGAAGTGCCCAGAGAGTGGGCGCAGGAATGCACTCGAGTAGCACCCCAACCGCGTCTCCCCATTCCGAAAACGCATCGAGCATTTCGGCCTGGGTCGCATTTTTTACCCAGGGTTTGTCCTGGGGCCATTGCGGGTCAGGAACGCTACGATCGGAGACAAAGGCCACGACGTTGATCAGCCGGCCTTGTTTGATCGGGAAGGTGAGGATGTGGCCATCCAGGCCCAGGTACATCTGCGGGACATTGATTAAATGCTCATCGATGCCGGCAGCGCGATAAGCCGCCCGGAGGGTCTCGCTGTCAACCATTCCACGGTAAGCGCAGGTGCCACTGAACCGGGGTGCCACAGCAGGCTGCCCCAGGCCTCGCAAGACATAATCACGAATCGAGGACTTGATGCCGTCGGCCGCGATCAGCAGATCACAGGTGTGTTCGGTGCCGTCCAGGAAACCAATTCGAACCCGGTCGGCGACCTCTTCGAGGGTGACCGCACGTTTGTCAAACCGAGCGATGCCAGGGGGTAACTCGTGGGCCAGAGCGTCCAGAAAGTCGGCTCTGTGCACCGACGACTGGCCTACCCCCGGCGCAACGCTTGCTCCCAGATAGCCGGCGTCTGTGCCACGACGCCATTCAAACCAGATGTCCTGCCAGGGTTCGGGGGTGCGGTCAGCGATGCGCTGATACGGCTTGCCAATGCCCAACCCTTCGATGGCACGTACGGCGTTGGCACCGAACGACACCCCTGCCCCGACCTCACCGAATGCAGGGGCGGCTTCAAACAGCTGGATGTCGAGATGAGTGTGGCGGCACAAATCCAGCGCAAGCGCGATGCCTGCAATGCCACCACCGACGATGGCGATCTGTAGTTTTGATTGAGTACTGCTCATGGGACGGACCTGCGTTTTGTTTTTGGAATGTCCCGATCATGCCCATAGTCAGAGTTATTGATAAATGGCGTAACATGCATAAAATCTATCACCAGTATGAATAACGGCTCTGGCTTGGGGCTTGAAGGCAGCACAATGCAGCTACGCGATCTGGATTTAAATTTGCTGGTGATCTTCCATCAGTTGCTGATTGACCGAAGTGTCTCCGGCGCTGCCCAGAGTCTTGGACTCACGCAACCGGCTCTGAGTAATGCCCTTAAACGTTTACGCACAGCGCTCAAGGATGATCTGTTCGTGCGGACCCATCGCGGGATGCAGCCGACGCCTTACGCATTGCAACTCGCTGAACCGGTGGCAAACGCCATTGGCACGCTGCACGGCGCATTGAACCGTCTTGACGATTTCAATCCGGCGACGACGCACAAGCGCTTCGTTATTGCGATGACGGACATCGGTGAGATCTACTTCATGCCCAAGTTGATTGAGACGCTGCTGGCATTGGCGCCGGGCGTGACAGTGAGTACGCTGCGCAGCCATGCCGGCCTTTCCGAAGGCATGGCGAACGGCGAGGTGGATCTGGCAGTCGGCCTGCTACCGGATCTGCAAGCGGGCTTTTATCAGCGACGACTGTTCCATCATCGCTATGTCGGCCTGTGCAGAAAGGGGCATCCGGTTACACAGCACGCCATGACGCGCGAGCGCTACTGTGAATACGGCCATATAAGGGTCAGTGCGACCAGCACGGGCCACGGCGAAATAGATGGAATCATGCAGCGCGCCGGCCTGCATCGAGACATCAAACTTGAAGTACCGCACTTCGTCGCTGTCGGCCACATCCTGCAAAACACCGACCTCATCGCCACCGTACCGGAGCGGTTTGCAATGAGCTGCATTGAGCCATTCGGACTGACCATTTTGCCGTTGCCCATGCCGTTGCCGGAAATCGCCATCAACCTGTTCTGGCACGCCCGATGCGTACGAGATCCCGCCAATCGCTGGTTTCGACAGTTGATGTTTGATCTGTTCAGCGACTGATGTGGATGGGGCTTCGGAACAGACAGGCGCTGAAGCGCAGGTGACACGTCAGCTCTACCGAAGTGGCAGGGAGTGTCCCGAAAGCTTACTGCCAGTCCTCGAATAGCCGGACCAATTCATCCACGACATACCTCACCTTTGGCCGCAAGTGCGACACCTTCGGCCATACCGCATGGACCTCGACTGGCTCCGGCTCATAGCCTCCCAACACCTCGACCAACCTTCCGGCTTCAATATCATCCCTGAAAAGGCAGCGTGGCATCTGACACAGACCCACGCCCGCCAAGGCAGCGAGAATCATCGCTTCCCCGTCACCGATTTGATGGGTGAACGGCGGCGAGAAGCGAACGGTTTCCTGATTCTGCGTGACCCGCCAGGAGAGCGGCTGCCCCCGTCGATGCCCAACGATGCAATGGTGGCGGTCCAGATCCTCGAGGCTGGCGGGGACGCCAAAGCGAGCCAGGTAATCCGGGGCCGCACAGATCGCCCAGCGTTGGCGCGCGAGCCGGCGGGCCACCAGGCCGCTGGTATCCTTGATATCGCCAAAGCGCACGAGCAAGTCGATGCCTTCTTCAATCGGATCGACCAGATGATCCGAAAACGTCATGTTCAGGCGCAACGACGGGTATTTTTTGGCAATCTCAAACAGCAGGGGCGCAATCACCCGCCGCCCGAATGCCACGGGAATATCCACCCGCAGTCGGCCGGAAGGTTCGCGAGTGCCGGGCCCCAAGCCACTTTCTGCCGCGCCGATTTCTTCGAGTGCGTTTGAGCAGGCGATGAAATAGGCATCGCCATCAGCGGTGAGCGAAATTCGCCGCGTGGTTCGGTGGAAGAGCTGCACCCCCAGTCTTTCTTCAAGGCGAGCGATGGACTTGCCGACGGCCGATTTCGATACGCCCAGTCGCGCAGCCGCCTCGGTGAAGCTGATCGACCGCGCGGCCGTGATGAAGGTGATAACACCTTGAAGCGAATCGATCGGAACCATGAAACCCGTCAACTGTAGAGATTATGTCTACCCACTTTATAGTTTCAGGCCGTTTATCACGAGAGTTATCTACACTAGGATGGGTGTTATCTGGTGGCCTGGAAGCTCAGGCCCGGTTTTCGATCCCCCAAGAGGAATACATCATGCCCGTCGTACGTGTTAGCTGGTTCGAAGGAAAAGAGCACGCTCAGAAAGCAACCGTCGCCGCTGAGATCACTGAAAGTATCGTAAAAAACACCGGTACCCCGGCCGAGTACATCTACGTTATTTTTGAAGACGTAGCGCCTTCCGACTGGGCCGGTGCAGGCAAGTTGTTTGGTGAAGAGCCGGCAAAGCCCTGATCTGATACAGCGCATTCAATGCATCGGCCAAGCGAGCGATGCATCCTCCCAAGGCGTGTTTTACGCCCTCGATGGAAGACATCCCCATGCATCCCTATATTTCCTGCCAGTTTTCCCTTGCCATCAAGCCCGGCGACTTTCCGGAGTTCAAGGCCCTGATTGCCCGTATCGTTGAAGCGACCAAAAAAGAGCCGGACACGCTGGTTTACGAGTACAGCGTCAACGAAGACCAAAGCGTTGCCCATATCCTCGAACGCTACAAGGTGGATTCCGTGGTCAGCCACGTAGACACGACCTTCGCCCCTTTCGGTGAGCGCTTTCTGGAGTTGTGCACCATCACCAGCCTGATCGTGTATGGCACCCCCGATGCAGAGATCCGCAAACGCCTCGATCCGTTCGGTGCGGTGTACATGACACCGTTTGACGGCTTCAGCCGCTGATCATAGTGATCTGCACCGCCCCGACTGCCAAGGCCGGGGTGGCGCCGCTCCCTCTTTCCCTCCTCAGAACCCTTCATGACCGGGACTACTTGCATCATCAAGATGCACGCCGTGCCTGGCGATTCACTCCAGCTTTCCGACTTCCCCCAACTCGATCAAGGTGTCAATCAGGCACCTGACCTTGGGCCGCAGATGTGCCGTCTTGGGCCATAGCGCGTACACGATCAAAGGCTCGGGCTCGTAGGCGCTCAGCACGCTCACCAACGCACCGGATTCAAGGTGCTCGCGTACCACGCAAAGCGGCATCTGGCACAACCCCAGCCCGGCGAGTGCAAAGTCGATCATCGCCAGCCCATCGCCCACCTGATGCGTGCCCGGCGGCACAATACGCAGTGCGTCACCCAGCTCGGCCACTCGCCAGCCCAAGGGTTGGCCACGTCGGTGGGAGACGATGCAGGCATGATCGTGCACATCAGTCAGGGTCTGCGGTGTCCCGTTGCGCCTTAGGTAGGCGGGCGCCGCACAGATGATCAAACGCTGCTGCGTCAACGGCCGCGCGATCAGGCCCTGGTGGTTGCCTGGGTCACCAAAGCGGATCACCAGGTCAACACCCTCTTCCACGGGATCGATCAGGTGATCGTTGAAGGTGAGCATGAACGACAAGCCCGGAAAACGCTGACCGATGTCGAGCATCACCGGCAGGATCAAACGCCGCCCCAGCGCGACCGGCATATCTACCCGCAACTGACCGGACGGTTCATGGGCCTTTGACGTCAGGCAGTTTTCCACGTCGCGGATTTCGTCAAGCGCGCCGCTGCACGCCGCCAGGTAGGCTTCGCCATCGGCGGTCAGTGACAGCCGCCGCGTCGTGCGGTGAAACAGCATCACCCCCAGGCGTCGCTCCAGGCGAGCAATGGCTTTCCCCACCGCGGATTTGGAAATACCCAGTCGTTCTCCGGCGTCTGTAAAACTTGCCGAACGGGCTGTGATGACAAACGTAGGGATGCCGGAGAAGCTGTCATTGAGGGACATCGATAACGCTCATTGAGGAATTAAAGGCGTAAGTCTTGGGATTTGTAGCTTGTTTATCGACTGCGGGTTCTACTTTAGCATTGTCAGCCTTCCTCACCGACACCCCAGATTTGTAGAACTCATGAAACCCATCGCAAAGAAACTGCCCATTGCCATCGCTATCGCGTTAACCGCGTCCCTCGCTACCGGGTACTGCGTGCTGGCAACGAATGCGCGCAATCAGGCGCAGGCTGCCGAACCCATCGCGGCCCCTGCCGGTCCAGCCGTCGATATCGCGACACCCGTGTCGGCGCAGATCAACGAGTACCAGACTTACTCCGGCAAACTCGAGGCGGTCGATGTCGTTGATGTGCGTCCACTGGTGTCCGGCATCATTACTGCCGTCCACTTCAAGGATGGTGCGCAGGTCAAGCGCGGCGATCCGCTCTTTACCATCGATACCCGGTTGTACCAGGCGGCCGTGGATCAGGCGCAGGCCGACGTTGCCGGCGCCGGCGCTCGCAGTGCATATGCCCGCACCGATGCGGCACGGGCCAGGCGATTGCTCTCCCAGAACGCGATGGCCCAGCGCGACCTGGACGCGGCCTTGCAGCAAGAGCTGACTGCGTCCGCCGACCTCAAGGCCGCTCAGGCACGTCTGCAAACCGCGCGCGTCAACCTGGATTACTGCCATGTCGTCGCACCGGTGAGCGGCAAGGTCTCGCGTGCCGAACTCACCCTGGGCAACGTCGTCGCCGCAGGTGCGAACGCGCCAATGTTGACGCGGATAGTGTCCATCTCGCCGATCTATGCCGCCTTTGAGGTCGACGAGCAGACCTACGTGCGTTTTCTTGGCCAACCCCATGAGAAGCCGGTGAACGTGGCGCTGGGACTGGCCAATGAAACAGCTTTCGCGCGTCAGGGGGCGGTGGACTCGATTGACAATCAGCTCAACGGCAACTCCGGCACGATCCGTGTGCGTGCGCGTTTCGACAATCCCCAGGGTTTGCTGGTACCGGGCATGTACGCCCACGTGAAGGTCAGCGCCGGACAACAGCGCCAGGCGCTGCTGATCAACGACGCGGCGGTCGGCACCGATCAGGACCGCAAATACGTGATGGTCGTCGATGCTCAAGGCCGCGTGCACCACCGCGAGGTCGCTCTGGGTGATTTGTATGAAGGGCTGAGGATTGTCGACAGCGGCCTGGACGCCAAAGACCAGATCATCGTCAGTGGCATGCAGCGCGTCCACGCCGACGAAGACGTCACCGCGCGCGTGGTGACGATGGATGTCCAGCCAGAAAACCTGTCGGCCCGCCGATAAGCCACGCGCCCTGAACCCTTGATTTGCTAAAACCCGACGCGGTCGTCAGCCCGCGCCGCCGCATCTCTATTACCAGAAGAAACCTTTCGATGAAGTTCTCCAGATTTTTCATCGATCGCCCCATCTTCGCGGCCGTGCTTTCGGTCGTGATCTTGCTGTTGGGCGTGATCGCTGCATTCAAGTTACCCATTTCCGAATATCCGGAAGTCGTGCCACCGCAAGTGCTGGTCCACGCCGAGTTCCCGGGCGCCAACCCCAAGGTGATTGCCGAAACGGTTGCCGCCCCCATTGAGGAAAAAATCAATGGCGTGGAAAAGATGTTGTACATGCAGTCCCAGGCCAACAGCGACGGGCAGATGACCACCACGGTCACCTTCCAGTTGGGCATGGACCCCAATCTTGCTCAACAGTTGGTACAAAACCGCGTATCCCAGGCGTTGCCGCGCCTGCCGGAGGCTGTGCAGAAGCTGGGCGTGACCACGATCAAGGCGTCCAGCACCATGACGCTCGCCGTGACGTTGTTCTCACCCAACGATCAGTACGACGTGGATTACCTGCACAACTACGGACTGATTCATATCCGGGATCGACTGGCGCGGATTCAAGGCGTGGGCGATGTGCAACTCAAAGGCGGTGGCGACTATTCCATGCGGGTGTGGCTTGATCCGCGCAAGCTGGCAGAGCGCCAGCTGGCGGCCTCAGATGTGGTCAGTGCGATCCAGGCCCAAAACGCGCAAGTATCGGCAGGGATGGTGGGCGCAACCCCGAGTGCCCCGGACGTGAAGATGCAGCTGGACATCAACGTCAAGGGTCGGCTGCAGTCGCCGGAAGAGTTCGAAGCCATTGTGCTGAAGACCAACGCCGACGGTGGCGTGACTTACCTGAGAGACGTGGCACGGGTTGCACTGGGTGCATCGGATTACACCCAGAGCACCCATCTCAACACCAAAGTATCGATGAGCATTTGGGTGTTTCAGCAGCCAGGTGCCAATGCGCTGCAGATTGCCGACGATGTGCGCCGTGAAATGGTGGATATCGGCAAGGACATGCCCAAGGGCGTGAGTTACGGCATCAATTACGACCCCACCCGGTTTGTCGCCTCCAGTATTGAAGCGGTGGTTCATACGTTGCTGGAAGCCATCGCCCTGGTGGTGCTGGTCGTCATTGTGTTCCTGCAGAACTGGCGAGCTGCGTTGATCCCCCTGCTGGCCGTACCGGTCGCCATCGTCGGGACCTTTTCGCTGATGCTGGCCTTCGGTTTCTCGATCAACGCGCTGTCGCTCTTCGGCATGGTGCTGGCCATCGGCATCGTGGTCGATGACGCCATCGTCGTGGTGGAGAACGTGGAGCGCAATCTGGAGCATGGGCTGAGCCCCACGGAGGCCACTTATAAAGCGATGGACGAGGTCAGTGGGCCCATTATCGCCATCTGCCTGACACTGGTGGCGGTGTTCGTGCCTCTGGGGTTCATGTCCGGCCTTACCGGTCAGTTCTACCAGCAGTTTGCGATGACCATCGCGATCTCGACCATCATCTCGGCATTCAACTCCCTGACGTTATCGCCTGCCCTTTCTGCGTTATTGCTGCGCAGCCCCCATGCGCCCAAGGACCGTCTGACGCGGGGAATGGACCGGATTCTGGGGCCTTTTTTCGGTGTGTTTAACCGGCTTTTTCAACGGGGCTCGGATGCCTACGGCAGAGGCGTCGGCGGCACCCTCAAACACAAGGGGGCCATGCTGGTTGTCTACGCCTTGTTGCTCGGGCTGGCGGTGATCATGGGCGATGTCGTGCCCGGCGGATTTGTGCCGGCTCAGGACAAGCAATATTTGATTGCCGTCGCCCAATTGCCCAATGGCGCCACCCTTGAACGCTCGGATGAAGTCTCCCAGGAAATGGGCCGCATGGCGCTCAAGGAACCTGGCGTCGGATTTACCGTCGCTCACGCAGGCCTGTCGATCAACGGTTTCACCTCCTCGTCCAGCTCGGTGGTCATGTTCCTCCCCCTGACCACTTTCGACCTGCGCTACGGGCACGGTGCAACCCTGAGTGCGGACGCCATTGCGAGTTCTTTGAACCGGAAATTCACGCATATCAAAAACGCGAAAATCTCGGTATTCTCGCCGCCACCCGTGCTCGGTCTGGGTACCCTGGGTGGTTTCAAACTGCAGCTTGAAGACCGCGGTGCACTGGGCTATCAGGCGTTGCACGACGCGACCGAAGCCTTCATCGCGGCCGCCGCCAAGGCGCCGGAACTCGGGCCGCTGTTCAGCAGCTACGACATCAATATCCCGCAGCTGGATGTGGACGTCGATAGAGTCAAGGCACAACAGCTGGGCGTGCCAGTGAATGAGGTATTCGACACCCTGCAGATTTACCTGGGTTCGCTGTACGTCAATGACATCAACCGTTTCGGCCGTGTGTATCAGGTTCGCGTTCAGGCCGATGCCCGCTACCGCGCCTTCGCCCAGGACATCGGAAAGCTGAAGGCACGCAGCCGCACGGGAGAGATGGTTCCGCTGGACGCCCTGCTGCACGTCAAAACCACTTACGGCCCGGAAATGGTTGTGCGCTATAACGGATTCACCGCGGCGGATCTCAATGGTGGACCCGCGCCTGGTTATTCCAACAACCAGGCGCAGGCGGCCATCGAGCGCATCGCCAGGGACACCCTGCCGGCGGGCATCAAGTTCGAATGGACTGACCTTGCCTATCAGCAACAACTGGCCGGCAACGCCGCGATGATGGTGTTCCCGATCTGCGTACTGCTTGTGTTCCTGGTCCTGGCGGCCCAGTACGAAAGTCTGTCGTTGCCGCTGGCCGTGATCATGATCGTGCCCATGAGCATCCTGTCGGCCTTGCTGGGTGTGTGGCTGACTGGCGGCGACAACAACATTTTCACTCAGATCGGTCTGGTGGTGCTGGTGGGACTCTCAGCCAAAAACGCGATCCTTATCGTCGAGTTTGCCCGCGAGCTGGAAATGCAAGGGCGAAGTATCGCTGACGCGGCCATCGAGGCTGCCCGTCTGCGGTTGCGGCCGATCCTGATGACGTCAATGGCCTTCATCATGGGTGTCGTCCCCATGGTGGTTGCCACCGGGCCAGGTTCGGAAATGCGCCATGCCATCGGGGTCAGCGTGTTCTTCGGCATGCTGGGGGTGACCGTCTTCGCGCTGATGCTTACCCCGCTGTTCTACGTACTTTCACGCAAGTTGTCCGGCAGCAAGCCGCTGGTTGCCGAGCATCACCGCTTCGCCGATATCGAGGCCTGATCCATCATGAACTTCGCTTCAATCAAACACTGGGCTGGCGTCTCGCTGGCCACATCCGCTCTGCTCTCGTTGTCGGCATGCTTTTCGCTGGCACCCGATTACAGCGTGCCCGACGACCAGACACCGACGGCTTACAAAGAACAGAACCTGACGCCCGTGGCGGGCTGGAAAACCGCAAGTCCGGCTGACCAGCTGCCGCGCGGGCAATGGTGGCAGGTGTTCGGCGACCCCGTGCTCAATGATCTTGAAACCCAGGCCGGGGGCGCCAACCAGAACCTTAAACAGGCAGCCGCCAGGGTTCAGGAAGCACGCGCGTACCATCAAGGCGTCGAATCCCGGGCACTGCCAAGTGTGGATGCCGGCTTCGGCCCCTCACGCGAGCGCGACTCACACAGTTCCACCGACGACGCCCAGCCAGCGACGACGTACTGGAGAGCACAAACGAACGTGGCCTATGAGGCCGACCTGTTCGGCCGAGTCAGTGACGCCATCAAGGCGTCCGGCGCCGAGGCGCAGCAAAGCGCTGCTCTTTACCAGTCCGTGCTGCTGGCGCTTCAGGCCGACGTCGCCGTCAATTACTATCAATTGAGGAGCCTGGACGCGCAGATCAAGGTATACGACGACACCCTCAAGCAGCGTAAAGATGCGTTGGCGTTCGCTCGCAGCCGTTCCGAAAGCGGGCAGGACAGCCCGCTGGACATGATGCGTGCGCAAGCGGAGCTGGCGTCCACGCAGGCTGAGTCACTGGCGCTGGCCCGTGCACGTGCGGTGAGTGAACACAGTCTTGCTGTTCTGCTGGGTCTGCCTCCGTCCAGCTTCCACTTCGCGCCTCAACCTATCCAGGCCCTCGCCTTGCAGATTCCGACCGGAGTTCCCTCTGCCCTGCTGGAGCGTCGGCCGGACATTGCCGCAGCGGAGCGCGCCATGGCGGCCGCGAATGCACGGATCGGCGTAGCCAAGGCTGCCTACTTCCCGTCGCTGTCGTTGACAGGAACCGCCGGGTTCGAGGGCAATACCCTGAGCGAGCTGTTTCAGGGATCGAGCAAAGCGTTCCTGCTTGGCCCACTGACCGGCACCATGCTGCACCTGCCGTTGTTCGATGGCGGCAAACGCAACGCCGATCTGAAAAATGCCCGCGCCGCGTATCAGGAGCAGGTCGCTCATTATCGGCAGACCGTGCTCGACGCACTGCTTGAGGTTGAGGACAACCTGGCCGGTGTTCGTCTTTTAGAGCAGCAGGCACAGGCAGAGACCCAAGCCGTCGATGCGTCCCGGGGGGCGAGCAGCATCACCCAGGCGCAGTTTCACGAAGGCGCGCGGGACTACCTGAGCGTACTGGATGCCAACCGCAGCACCTTACAAGCCCAACGCAATCTCGCCAGCCTGTACGGCGAACAGTCCATAGCCACGGTTCGGTTGATTCGAGCGCTCGGCGGTGGATGGGGCAACACGACCAGCGGGGCGACCGCTGTGCGGTAAATCACAAAACCTCGAGGGCCTCACCGGCTAACCAACGGTAAACCCAGGCCGATGGATTCAAGTAACTGCGCGATGGTCTGCGAGATATGACGGACCACCGGGTCGCCGCGACTGTCCGGGTGCATGGCGACCCAGATGTCGAGATCAAGCATGGGGAAGCTGCTCTGAAGCCTGACAAGGCGTGGATCGGGATCCGCGAGAAAACACGGTAATCCTGCCACGCCGATACCCGTGCAAGCGGCCTCATATTGATGGCTCAAATCCGACAGTTCGCAGGCCACGCGCTTTGCGCCTATGACGTCGTACAGCCAGCGTTTGTGGGCGAAGTCGGTTTGACGTTCGGTATAGCCAACGAACGCCCACTGCTGTGGATCGTCTACGCAGGGATAATCGCGTCCGGCGTACAGCGCGAACCGCATCTGGCCTACCTTCTTGATGATATCCGTGTCTTCGATCGGTAGCGCCAACCGCAACGCCAGGTCCGCCTCAAGGCGCGATAGCGACGCCACATGGGACTCGCTGAGAATGCTCAACTGCACAAGCGGGTGCAGACGTGCCAGCGCGGCGAGATGGGGGGCCAGGAAGTGGCGGGCCAGTATCGGCGGGGCCGTAATGGAGACCTTTGTCCTCACGGCTGTGCTGGATGCCAGACACTTGCGCTCGATGGCAAAGGACTTCGCTTCTATGTCCAAGGCATCCTGCAGTATCTGTTGCCCCATCGCTGTCAGGCGGGACTCGCGGGGCAGCCTGTCCACCAGCCGAACATTGAGTTGCGCTTCCAGCGAGGCCAGACGTCGACTGACGGTGGCCTGATTGACGCCCAGTACCCGTGCCGCCCCCGACAAGCTGCCCGACCGTGCGATGGTTAAAAAGAATTGAAGGTCTTCCCAGTTCATGAGCCATGCACATATGCATTGAATGTCTGCGGATTCTAGTATTTACGCATGGGCTGTCAAACGCTACTTTCCAGCCACCGCCTCAGCATTGGGACGATACACCTATGTCAAAAACCACCTCTCTGGCGGCGATTCAAATCGCAGCCTGCCTCGGATTTCTTGTGGTCCAGCTGGACGTCAGCGTGGTGAACGTCGGTTTAGGCGCACTGAAAACGGCTTTCGACACCAACCTCACTGGCTTGCAATGGGTCATCAACAGCTACGCGCTGGCGTTCTCCGCCCTGCTGATTCTCGGCGGCGCCTGGGGCGACAAGTTCGGCGCCAAGACCGTCTTCGCGTCGGGGTTCGCGATTTTCACACTCGCCTCGATTGGCTGCGGCCTGTCCAACAGCATGAGCATGCTCATCGGCATGCGGATCGTTCAGGGCGTCGGCGCGGCTCTGTTGGTCCCGACGTCCCTGACACTGATACGGCTAGCGTTCGAAGACCCTGATAAACGCAGGTCTGCTGTGGCGATCTGGGGTGCCTGTGGCGGTATTGCCTTGGCGGCCGGGCCGGTGATGGGTGGGCTGTTGATCGAGTATCTGGGCTGGCGCAGCGTTTTTTGGGTCAACGTACCCATCGGCGTGCTGGCGATCGGGCTTGTCATGCGCTATGCCCCGACATCCCCGCGCATTGAACAGAAAGTCGATGTGCCGGGACAGATCACCATCGCCCTTTGTCTGGCGTCATTGACCTACGCACTGACCGAGCTGAGCGCCAAGGGCTGGGGTACCGAAACGGTCTCGGTCATGGGCATCGCCGTGGCGTGCGCCATTGCATTCGTGGCGATCGAGCGCCGGATAAAACACCCTCTGTTGCCAAGCCGCCTGGCCAGCAACAGGGTATTGGCGACAACCGCACTGGCAGGATCGGCCATCAACCTCACGTTCTATGGGACGGTGTTCGTCTTCAGCATCTACTTCCAATCGTTTCTGCACTATGACGCGTTCAGAACGGGCCTTGCATTCATACCGCTGACGGCAGTGCTGACCGTCTCCACCATGGTCTCGTCACACATTGCCAAACGGGTCAGTGCGACGCGCATCATCACCACCGGTTTTCTGGTTCAGGTCGTGGGGTTTCTGGCGCTGTCCAGGGTCACCCCAGACTCTTCGCTCTGGTACCTGAACATCGCCCTGATGGTGGTGGGTATTGGCAGCGCAGCCTCGGTGCCCTCCATCACCAACTCCATGTTGTCAGCTGTCTCCAAGGAGGATGCGGGCATGGCATCAGGCTTGATGGCATCGGCACGGCAGTTGGGAGGGGTCGTCGGCGTCGCGGTCTTCGGGGCGATGATCACCAGCACCGAACCTGCCGCTTTTTCTCACGGTTTGTCCGGGGCGATGGTCGTCTGTGCGCTGGCGCTGCTGCTCTGTCTCGGCGTGAGCCACTGGGTCACTCGCTCGTCCCGACTGCCGGTCGCCACGTGAATAAACAACCAAACGACAATCTATTTGCCTCTACAGGAGTCCCCTATGAGCAAGCCCACCCTCTCCAATAACACCATCAGTTCCAAGATTGAGATCGAGTATCCGGATTTTTCAAAACTGCCCGATCCGGTCAGAGAAAAGTTTGAAAACCTGCCAACGAAAGTTAATTTCTTTCGGATGCTGGGTTACAGCGCCGGGGCGTTTATTCCCGTCATTGATTTGACCAACGCGATATTCAGGGACCTGACGATCTCCGATTACCATAAAGAGTTGCTGGTGTTGCTGCTGGCTGCCCACGAAAACGTTGCTTATGAATGGGAGCAGCATATTTCCATCGCTCAGGTGGCGGGTGTTCGCCCGGAGCAGTTCGTCGCCATTGCAGAAGGCCGCCTCGATGATACCGTCGCGTTCAAAGAAGACGAGCGCGTTCTGCTTCGGTTCGGACAAGCCATTATTGACAAGGGCAAGGCACCCGGTGTGCTGTTCAAGCATGCACAGCAGCACTTCTCGCTTCAGGAATTGAGCGACGCAGTCATCGTCATCGGTTACTACCGGATGGTGTCTGGCTATCTCCAGACCTTCAACATCGAGATTGATGCGCAGCAGGATGGCAGCTGGATCAAGGGTTGAGACTGATGCCCGCCTGCTTGCTGGCTGGCCCAGGGGTCGATGGCAGTGCCATCGACCCTGCAAGGCCCTTTCGCCAGTCGGCGTCAGCCGTTCATATCAAACAATGTCGTCAACCACACCACCGTCAACCCGCAGCGCTGCGCCTGTCGTGGCGGACGCCTGAGGTGAACAGACGTAGACGATCATGTTGGCGACTTCTTCAACCGTTGCCGCCCGTTGGATGATCGAGCTTGGCCGGTGCTCCTGGATGAACGCCTTGGCAACCTCGTCAAGGGATTTGCCAGTCCGCTCCACTTCGCTTTGCATCATGCCTGCAACCCCGTCGGACAAGGTCGGGCCCGGCAGCACACTGTTGACGGTCACACCGCTGCCCGCGACCCGCTTTGCCAGGCCGCGCGCCAACGCCAGCTGTGCGGTTTTGGAGACGCCGTAGTGAATCATGTCCGCCGGGATGTTGCGTGCAGACTCAGAGGACACGAACACCACCCTGCCCCAGTGCTTGTCCACCATCGCCGGCAACAATGCGCGGCTCAGACGCACACCGGACATGACGTTGGTCTGCCAGTAGTTGTCCCAGACATCGTCGTCGGTTTCGAAAAAATCCTGAGTGCCGTAGATGCCGGCATTGTTAACCAGAACGTCGATCTGCCCCGCACCCTGCACCAGTGTCTGAACGCCGCCCGGCGAGCCGAGATCTGCAGCCACACCGGAGATGGTGGCCCCCGGAACAGCGTTTGACAGTCTGGCGACGGCATCATTGACCGAGCCCTCGCTGCGGCCATTGATCACCACTTCTGCACCGGCCTCGGCGAGCCCTTTGGCAATCGCGAAACCGATCCCACTGGTGGAGGCAGTCACCAGCGCGCGCTTGGTATTCAATTCGATTTTCATCATGTCTCCATCGATGGTGGGCGGGCATAGCCCCGATTGGGACTTCTACAGACTGTAGAAGCAATCGATCACTGTAGAGCGTTAAGCCAGCGGGATAAATGTCGATTCGGGAGAGGGATTAACAACCACAGGTTTCAAAATACCTCCGGGTTCACCGCTTCCTTGCCGAATGTGTTCAGCGCGAAATCCAGAAAACTGCGCAGCTTGGGCGTGAGCCGTCGATCGGGCGCGTAGAGAATATGCAGGGGGCGAGAGGGAATAGGGTAAGTCGGCAGCAGTGGCACAAGGTCGCCTCGCAGTAACGATGCCCGTACCAGTTCCACCGGTTGCAACAACACGCCCAGACCTGCCAGCGCAGCACACAGAAGCGGCTCGCCATGATCGGCCATCAAACGACTGTTCACCGGCACGATCACTTTGCCCTCCGGCCCGTCGAACGTCCAATGGGTGCGTAACTCGGTGTGGGAAAACCCCAGGCACTCGTGGTCCTGCAGGTCCCATGGCGTATGTATGGCGGGTTTGCCGCGCAGGTACGATGGCGCCGCGCACAGCATCAGTTGATAAGGGGCCAGGGGACGCGCAATCAGGCCACTGTCGGACAACTGGCCGACCCTGAACACAACGTCAAAGCCCTCGTCGATCACATCAACGGCACGATTGGCCAGCGTCAATTCGACGCTGATCATGGGATTGGCCCTCATGAAATCAGGCAGTCGAGGTGCCAGAGACTGCATGCCGAAACTGACCGGCGCGTTGACCCGCAGCTGGCCGCTAGGCGTGGCCTGCATCTCGGCGGCCATATTTTCGGCGCTCTCTACCTCCGCAAGAATGATCTTGCAGCGTTCGTAAAACGTGCGACCAAAGTCGGTCAGGCTCTGGCGTCTGGTCGTGCGATGGAGCAACCGCATCCCCAGATGGTGCTCCAGGTGCAGGACATGTTTGCCGACCATCTGCGCAGACATCTGCAGCGAATCTCCGGCAGCGCTGAACGAGCCCATCTCAACTGCCTTGACGAACGTCGCCATACTGCTTAGCCGATCCATTGAAAATGATCCGTTTCGAATGTGACGCCATTTTCAGTATTTATCACCCTGCACCACAAGCCCTATTCTGGCCGCACCTATTCTTCCCAAGGATGAAACCAGGCAGTACATGATCATCAACCCCACAGATTGGTGTGATACGTCGGTATTCATCTTCAAACGACTGCAGGCACTTCTTCTTGAAATACCCATTGAACGCCGTACCGCTTAACACCCTCCTGGGCGAGGACTTTTTCTTTCCCCACGAAATCATTGGTCAGCCCTTCCGCACCTCAGACTTCGACGACCTGACCGTCAGCAGCTTTATCACCCGCGATGGGGTCAATCTCGCGTATTGGGAAGCAGGGCAAGGACAGCCGCTGATTTTCATCCCGGGCTGGTCTGCCAATGGCGCCATGTACTTTCACCTGATGCATATCCTGAGCAAGCATTATCGGGTTTACGTGCTGGACGTGAGGAATCAGGGCCTTTCAGAAAGGGTCAACTCGGGCAATCGAATTTCCCGGTTTGCGATGGACGTGAAAGAGTTTGCGGATCACCTGGGGCTTTCCGAGGCTCACTATTGCGGCTGGTCGATGGGCGCCTCGGTCATGTGGGCTTACATCGACCTGTTCGGGACTCAAGGGATCCGGACGCTGAGCATCATCGATCAGGCGCCTTCGGTGTATTGCCATGCCGACTGGAGCGAGGAGGAACGTGTCCAGGCTGGCGCGTTCACCACCTCGCCCGAGCGCATGATCGCCTCCTATACACAGGGCACCGCCACCAACATGCTCGTCTCCGGAAGCCGGGTGCTGGAACGTGCCATGGCCATGGAATCGCCCTACTTTCATAACGTCATCAGTCTGGTGCAGGCGGCGGTGAACGATGACATGGCCTTCACCGGGCAGGTGCTGTTCGATCACGCCACCAATGACTGGAGGGATGTGATCCGCACCAAGATCAACGTGCCGACGGCTGTCTTTACCGGCGCGTACAGCGACTGGCTGGAGAGCCAACGCTGGATGAGTTCGGTGATCCCGGATTCGGTGCTGCAGGTGTACACAAAGGAAGAGCACGGAGATCACTTCCTGGCTTTCAAAAATCCGCAAAAATTTGCGGCGGATCTGCGCAGCTTTATCGAGCGATAGGCCGCTCCCCAAGACCACTTGACCCTGGGCGTCAGGGTCAACGGTTACCGGCCAGTAAAGGTCATGAGGGCGCGCATTGCCGTGTCACTCCCACGATGGCTTAGCGAATCGCTGCGCCAGAAACGCAATCAGCGCACGCACCTTGGCGGGTAGATGTTTACGCGTCGGGTAGACCGCATAGATACCCAACTCGACCGAGCGAAACCGAGGCAGGATTTCGATCAGATCGCCTCGACGCAAATCCTCCGCCACCATAAAGCTCGGCTGCAGGGACACGCCTCCGCCGGCCAAGGTAATGGCCCGACAGGTATCCCCGTTATTGCACCGCACCACTGAACGGGTGATGACGGTTTCCAGGCCGTGGGGCCCCTCGAATTGCCATTCATTGCCGCTGGCAAAGTTGCTGTAGGCGACGGTCCCGTGCTCCGCCACATCTGACAATTCGCGGATGGGCGCATGGCTGCTCAAGTAGGCCGGCGACGCGCACAGACACATCCGGGTGCCGGCCAGCCGTCTGCCGACCAGTGAGGAGTTTTCCAGGCGTGCGATACGCACCGCGAGATCAATGCCTTCATCGACAAGGTCCACCAGACGATCGCTCAAACTGATCTCCAATTCGACCCTCGGGTAGGCCTTCATGAAGTCGGCCCAGACCGGCGCCAGGTGCAAGACGCCAAAACTGACGGGGGCATTCACCCGTAGCACGCCGCTGGCTTCTGGCGAAGCAGACGAAACCGCGTCCTCAGCCTCGTCCATCATCAACAGGACTTCTCGCGCCTGGAGATAGAACTGACGGCCCTCGTCCGTCAACGAAAGCCGCCGGGTCGTGCGGTGCAACAGCCTTGCGCCCAGCCGTTCTTCGAGCCCGCTCACGTAACGCGAGATAGCCGCCTTGGACATGCCCAGCGGCTCGGCGGCCCCGACAAAACTGCCTTTATCGACAACCGTGCAGAAGACCTGCATTTCCAGCGCCCGATCCATGATTGTCTCACTCAGTGGAACTATTCATCGCATTTGGCCCGATTTATCCCAGCCAGGCAACCTATAAACTGAGCCCATCGAAACGCAACTCAACTCAAGACGAGGCACTTATGAAAATTACATTGATTGGTACCGGCAACATGGGTTCGGCCTTTGCGAAACAGCTTTCCGCTGCAGGCCACACCGTTCGGGTCACTGGACGTGACATTGGCAAGGCACAGGCCCTGGCTGATCAGTTCGCCAATGTCAGCGCCCACACCGCATCTGAAGCACTGAACGACAGCGACGTGGTTGTCCTCGCAACCGCTTACCCGGATGCCGCTGCAGCGCTGCAAAGCCTGGGCGATCTGACCGGCAAAGTCATCATCGACATCACCAACCCCCTGAGCGCCGACTTCATGTCGCTGACGGTTGGCCACGTGACCAGCGCCTCGGAAGAGATCGCCAAGTCCGTGCCACAGGCCCATGTCGTGAAAGCGTTCAACACCCTGTTCGCCCAAGTGCTGGCCGACGGCCCCACGTTCGCCAACGACCAGACCGGCAGCGTGTTCGTCGCCAGTGACAGCGAGCGGGCCAAGCAGACGGCCATCGCATTGGCCCGCAGCCTGGGCTGGAACACGGTGGATGCCGGTGGTCTGGTCAACGCTCGCTACCTGGAGCCTTTGGCAGGGCTGAACATTTATCTGGGCTATGGCGCAGGTCTGGGCACCACCGTCGCCCCGGTCTGGCTGAGCAAGTAATACCCACGTCACCAAACAGGAGTCGTCATGAACACCTTATTTCCACTGCTCTTTGTGTCTCATGGCGCTCCCTCGTTCGCCATGGAACCTGGCCTGGCAGGCAAGAACCTCACTGCGCTCGGTCAAGCAATGCCGCGACCTGACGCCATCGTGATCCTTTCTCCGCACTGGATGACCCGCGATCACGTCAGTGTCACCGCAAGTACTTTTCCAAAGACCATTCACGACTTCGGGGGCTTTCCCGACGCGCTATATGAGTTGTCCTACCCGGCACCGGGCGCGCCGGAATTGGCTAGCCAGATCGTGCAACTGTTGCAGACCGCCGGCTGGGACTCGCGGCTGGACGCGAACCGTGGGCTCGATCATGGCGCCTGGGTACCGCTGCGCTACCTGGCGCCAGGCGCCGATATACCGGTGGTTCAGGTCTCGATGCCCGCAGCACTCGACACACGTAGCGCCTGGAAACTGGGCGAAGCCCTCAAGCCGCTGCGCGAGATGAATGTATTGATCGTCGCGTCGGGCAGCCTGACCCATAACTTGTACGAATTCCGTGGGGCAACACCCCATGGGGCCGATTACGTCAAACAGTTTGCAGCCTGGACGGCCCAGACCCTGCAAGCGCGAAACATCGACCAGCTGCTTGATTTCAAGCAGTACGCGCCTTTCGCCGAGCGCGCGCATCCGACCGACGAGCACTTTCTGCCGCTGTTCATAGCGCTGGGTGCCGCCGGCGAAAGTTATCAGACGCAGGTTCTGGAGGGGGGCATTACCCACGGGGTATTGGCCATGGACAGCTACCTGTTCACCTCACGCGGTAACGAGGCGTCGAAATCCGTTCAACCTTTAGAAGGCGTGGCATAACCCTATGCAGACCATCAATTTTTCAGACCCGGCACGCGAGCCTGAATCGGGTATTTTTTTCCGCAAGACGTGCGCCAGCTCAAACCCGAAAGGACGTTTGTTGCTGCTGCATGGCGTGGGCTCGAACGAAGCCAATCTGGCAAGTCTTGCGACTTCCCTTCCTGACGACATCGAAATCCTGTTGCTGCGCGGCCCTTTGCAGCTTGGCCCCCAGGGGTTTGCCTGGTACCAGGTCAATTTCACCAGCAATGGCCCCTCGTTCAACCAGCAGCAGGCCGAAGCGAGCCGACAGCTGTTGATCCGGTTCATCGAGGCGCTGCCACCGCTGCCCACCGTGATTGCAGGTTTCAGTCAGGGCGGAATCATGAGTTCCAGCGTTGGCGTCACGCAGCCGGAACTGGTGGCGGGTTTTGCCCTGCTGAGCGGAAGGATGCTGCGGGAAATCGAACCGCTGATCGCTGCGCCAGAGCGGCTGAAAACGGTCTCTGCCTTCATCGCGCACGGGCAGCAGGACAACGTCCTGCCGGTTGATTGGGCCCACGAAGCCGATGCATGGCTAAGCCGGATTGGCGTGGCACACCAGACGCATTTCTACGACATGGCTCACGAAATCGTCCCGCAAGAACTGGCTGATTTTTCCCGGTGGCTGACCCAGACACTCTCGCTTTCCAACTGACAACGACCCATCAAAAAAGGACTTCATCATGATTGATTCACGCACTGCCCCTTACGCAGCACTGATTATGCGCCTGGCCTTGGGCATCATGTTTCTCGCCCATGGCCTGACCAAAGTATTGGTCTTCACGCCGGCGGGCACCGTAGGCTTTTTCGAGTCCATCGGCTTCCCCGGCTTCCTGGCTTACCCCGTCATGGCGTTTGAAGTGATCGGCGGCTTGATGTTGATAATCGGCGTGTATACCCGCCTGGTGGCAGCACTGGCTGTTGTTCAGTTGTTTGTCGCAGCGACCGTGCATTTCGCCAACGGCTGGAGCTTCACCAACCCGAATGGCGGCTGGGAATACCCGATCTATCTGGCTGTCACGGCGCTGGTCGTAGCGCTGCTCGGCGAAGGTGCCTTCGCTGCAAAGCCGTCCAGGGCCTGACCAACCCGATGCAGTTGCGCACCGGAGTGCTGCAGCTGCATCGCAACGTCTGAACGACCGCACTTATGATGCCGCGGGTTTCTGCTTCACTCCCCCTTCACCCTGGAAGCTCCGTGCTCTTTTGGCCAAGGTGAAGTTTTAGCGCCCTGACGGGCGCTTTTTTTGCTCAGGCGCCTGAGTGAAGCCGCGAAAGAGCGTGGCGCCACCCGGATTTATTCACGTGACACGCCTGGCGTTTCAAGCCGCCTTGCCTGCCGGGTATTCAGGCCAGTCGGGCGACCATGAATTCCACGAAGGCGCTGATCTTGGGCAGTGATTGACGGCTTGAGGGCCAGAGAATGCTGACCGTTCGGTGATCACGCATATACCCTTCCAGGACAGGGACGAGCCGTCCCTCAGCCACCGCGCTTTCAACAAAGAAATCCGGAAGGCAGGCGATGCCCCGGGCTGCCAGCGCCATGGCCAGTAAAGGCTCAATAGCGTTTGCCGTCGCCGTGGCCGGCACGTCAATGCCGCGGTCATCCTCCTTTACAACCAACGGCCAGGGATCGAGTTTGCCACTGGTGGGGTAGCGATAGCGCAGGCAGGCATGAGCGCCGAGTTCGGAGGGATGCGTCGGAGTGCCTTTTTCATCAAGGTACAACGGCGACGCCACGAGCCGATGGCTGTAGCCCTTGAGCCTGCGCATGGTCAGCCGCGAATCTTCGACCTCACCGATGCGTATGACCGCATCAAAACCGTCTTCGATAACGTTGACCAGCCGGTCGCTGAATTCAAGCTCCAGTTCGACTTCGCCGTAGGCTTGCTGAAACGCGATCAGGTGCGGCATCAGGCTCATGCCCAACTGTGGCAAACCGATCCTGAGTTTGCCTTGAGGCTTGCCGGCAGCCTGGGAAAGCTCGCGCTTGGCGACTTCAAGCTCGGAGAAAATCCGCCGGCAGCGTTCCAGAAACAGCTCGCCCTCTGCGGTCAAGGTGACCGCCCGTGTCGACCGGTGGAAAAGCCTGACACCGAGCTCCGCCTCAAGCCGGGCCACAGCCTTTCCCACTGCCGATGAGGACACGCCAACACGACGCCCTGCCTCGGTAAAACTGCGGGTTTCCGCCGTTCGCACAAACGCGCCCAGCGCCCCAAAGTGATCCATTGCGCGTCTTCCTATTTAAGCTTTCTATTCCGTAATGATCGGAATTCTAGCCTATTTTTCGCCAGAGGAATTGCGCATATAGTCGTCGTCATCAGCATTTATCGCTCAAATCCGGGTGCCGCCTAACGGCCATCCATCCATTCGGGAAGCCGTCCATGTCTTCTATATCCCCTACCGAGGGGCTTTCATCGCAACTCCAGCTTCACCCCGGTTATTCGCGCGTGTTTGAACCGGGCCATTTAACCTTCGGCTTCATTGCGCCGCTGGAAAGCTACCCCGACAGCCCCGGACCGACCTTGCAGGATCATGTCGCGATGGCGCAAAAGGCTGACGAAGCGGGCTTTGCCGCCATCTGGCTGAGGGACGTGCCGTTCTGGGACCCGAATTTCGGAGACGTCGGCCAGATTCTTGACCCGATGATCTATGCCGGCTATCTGGCTGCCGTCACCCGCCAGATCACCATTGGCACAGCCGGCATCGTGCTCCCGTTACGCGATCCACTGATCGTCGCCAAGCAAGCCACCAGCGTCGACCAACTGCTGGGCGGTCGATTCATCCTGGGCGTCGCCACCGGTGATCGCCCTACCGAATACCCGGCCTTCGGCATCGATTTCGACAGCCGTGCCGCACGCTTTCGCGATGCGTTTGCGTTGATCCGCACGGTAACGGAACAGTCGTGGCCGCGGCGCTCGACCGAGTTCTATGGGCAACTGGACGGTGCGATCGATCTGGTTCCCAAACCCGTGGGTCCACGCATCCCCACCCTTGTCATTGGCCAGTCAGGCCAGTCGCTGGAGTGGATTGGGGAAAACGCCGACGGGATTCTTTCCTACATTTCCAATCCTGCGCTGGTCGCCCAGGTCACTGAGCGCTGGCGTATCGCTTGCGGCGTAAATGGCTACAAGCCTTACGGCTACGGCACGCTGTTTGATCTGGACCGAGACCCCGACTGTCCGGTGCAGCCAGGCCGCGTTTTGCGTGCGGGCCGCAATGCGTTGATCGAACTCTGGAAGCGCCAGGAGGAATTGGGGGTGGGCCACGTTGCCTTGCATTTCAAGCCGCAACGCCGCCATGCCGCCGAGGTCATGGACGAGTTGGGGGAATATGTGCTGCCGCACTTCCCGACGCGTATATCACCCCTTCACCCGCCTCACGGGAGTGCTTCTTGATGAAACTCGATCTTCACCATATGGATTTCATCTTTCAGACCGCGCTGGGGACTTACCCGTTGGCTGCGCAGTGCGAGATGCTCGCCGAGAACGGCTACCAGGGCCTCACGATGTCGGCCTGGAGCAGCGATCTCAAATCGATCCCGCTCATCAAGCCGACATGGGGCCTGGATGTTGGCGCGATCTATCTGATCTACCGCCAGGGGTTGGAGTCGTTCGTTACCCAGATTTTCGAATCGGTCGAAGGCTGCTCAACCATCGAACTGGCTTTGCATTCCGGCGAAACCGTCACCGACCTGGACCGACGGATGCTTGAGCATCTGCTTCCCATCTGCGAACGCCGCGGCCTGAAAATCGCGCTCTATCCCCATGCACGGTATGGCATGCAAACCACGTCGCAAGCCGTGGCGCTCTGCGAGGAGTTCGACCACCCGCTTCTAAGCATCGTGTTCAACGGTTACCACTGGTACGCCACTCAGGAGAAATTGCTGGAGCAACGGCTTGACGCGGTGTGGCCATGGCTCCACCAGGTCATTATCGCCGGAACCAGACGCTCCCCCCTGGGATGGGGCGGCCTGGCAACCATCGAGCCGCTGGATGAGGGCGAGATGGACAACTTCGTGCTCATGGGTGCGCTGCTGCGCCGCGGCTTCAACGGCCGGGTAGGTGTCCTGGGTTGGGAAAGCATGGGAGGCGATGTGTACGGCAATCTGCATCGATCCGAGAAGGCTTTCCGCTCCATGGAGCAAAGGCTGGCGGCCCACCCCGAATGGGCCGTGCTGAACGAGCTGCCTTACTAGGCGCAGGAGCGATTCATGACTCATTCCATTCATGCCCTGGACTCGTTCTTCTACTCGTCCATGGGCGTTTACGCGTTCCAGACCCAGTGCGAGATGCTCGCAGACCTGGGCTATGACGGGATCACCGTCTCTGCCTGGAGCGGGAGCCCGCTGACTGATCTGACGCTGCTCCCCCGCGTCAGGGAACAACATGGCCTGAAGGTCGAGGCGCTCTACCTGGTGCTGCACGAAGGCCGCAATGACCACGTCTTGAGGCGGATCATCGAGTCAGTCGAAGGCGTGCAGCTGATCGAACTGGCGGTCCAGACCTCAGTCAATGGCAGCCCGGCGATCCTCCGGTTTATCGAGTCCTTGCTGCCGATCGCCGAGCGGCGCGGGTTGCGCATCGCGCTTTATCCGCATCTTCACCATGTCACTCAGACCACCACCCAGGTCGTGGAGATCTGCGAGCATTTCAACCATCCACGCCTGGGCGCCTCTTTCAATGCTTACCACTGGTATGCCAGCCAGGAAGGCAAACTCCAGCAGCGCCTTGATGCAATGAAACCCTGGCTGATGCAGGTCGTGACCTCCGGAAGCGCACTGTCGCAACTGGGCTGGGGCGGCGTCGCGACCATGGAGCCGGTAGACCGCGGCGAGATGGACAATTTCGCCTTGCTCGCGGCGTTGGACCGCATCGGTTACACCGGCAGTATCGGTGTGCTCGGCTGGGACTACGGTGGCGATATCTACCTCAAACTGCAGCGCTGTCTGGTCACGCTTCGAGACATGGACCGCAGGCTGGAGAAGCATGTGAGCTGGGCAGACTTTCCGTTGAAGTAATCACGCTCTCTGCCCTCCCCTTGAACCCACAACCAGGAATCTGCAATGACAGCGCTTTCGGTCCTTGACCTGATGATGATCGGCGAAGGCAAGACCTTCGCCCACACCCTCGCCGATGCCGCCACGTTGGCACGTAGTGTCGAGCGCAACGGTTACACACGATACTGGGTCGCGGAGCACCACGACCTGCCCGGTATTGCCTCGGCAGCGACTGCGCTGCTTATTCAACACCTGGCTGGCGCTACCCAAAACCTGCGTGTCGGCTCAGGCGGCATCATGTTGCCCAACCATTCGATACTAAGCGTCGCGGAACAGTTTGGTACGCTGGACACCTTGTTTCCAGGGCGTATTGATCTGGGCGTAGGGAGAGCGCCGGGCTCGGCGGGGCCGGCTATTCGCGCCCTGCGTGGTGATTCGTCGGAACGGGATTTCACTCAGGACATACGTCAGTTGACCGACTACCTGGCGGACGACAGCCGCCAGCCTGTGCGTGCGATTCCGGGCAATCACAGCGTGCCGATCTGGCTGCTGGGCTCCAGCCCCAATAGCGCAGATCTGGCGGCAAAACTGGGGCTTCCCTACGCGTTCGCCTCGCATTTCGCGCCGCGTTTTTTGATGGATTCAATTGCCCACTACCGCGCCACCTTCAAACCCTCGGCCACGCTCAAGCAACCCTACGTGATTGCCGGCGCCAATGTCTTCGCAGCAACGACCCGTGCAGAAGCGCAGTACCACGCCAGCTCTCATCAGCAATGGGTGAGCAGGCTGTATGCCGGCAAGCCAGGGCTGCTGCCACTCCCCGAAGAAGGTTACATCGAGCGGCTTTCAGCGTTGGATCGACAGACCCTGACGCAGACCCTGTCGTGTACCGCTGTTGGCGACAAAGACGATGTTGGCAGTTGGCTGCGGCAGTTCATCGCGACGACCCAGGCTGACGAAGTGATCATCGATGCGAGGATTCATGATCCCGAGGCACGGTGCCGTTCCTATCAGCTTGCCGCTGAATCCATCGCAGACCTGCTGGACTGATTCGACAAAAGGACAAACCGTGTCATCGCATTCAGAAGAAGACCTGCCACTGGTGCCCCCGGATTTCCAGGTTTCAATCCGCGCCATCGCTCACCCCGTCAGGCGTGAAATCCTGCAGTGGCTCAAGGAGCCGTTGCGGTATTTCCCGGACCAGGAGTACGGCCAGCATCTTGGGGTTTGCATCGGCCAGATAGTGCTGCGATGCGATCTCCCCCAATCAACTGTTTCCAGTCACCTGGCACTCCTCAAGGCTGCCGGTCTGGTGGAACAGCGCAAATCCGGGACTGTGCACTTTCTCCGGCGCAATGAAGCCTGCATTCGCAGCTTGGCAATCCTCGTGGCTAGCCAACTGCAGTCTGAATGAAACAGGCGCAAATCAGCGCCTGCGGCATCTCGACACAGACATGCCTATATACTCCCTGCCAGTATCTTCATATACTCCCCACCAGTACCCAGACATACCCCCTGCCAGTACCTGTGTAAAAATGCTGTCCGAGTCCACACCTGGAGAACATAGATGCCACATTCACCTGCTGAGAAGAAACGCGTACTGGGAAGGGTGAGACGTGTCAGGGGTCAATTGGATGCCTTGGAAGCAGCCCTTGAAAAAGGCGCTGATTGCGGGCCGGTCCTGCAACAGATCGCCGCCATACGCGGCGCCGTCAACGGTCTGATGGCTGGCGTGCTGGAAAGCCACCTCAGAGAAGAATTCACTCATTTAGTAGAAACGACCGAGGCGCAGCGCTCGTCGATTGATGAAGTGGTTTCTCTGGTGCGCACGTACCTGAAATAGCTGCGATTCAATTTCGACGGGGTTGACTCCCCTGTTCAACAAACATTATCCCTAGGAGAAAGCCTTATGAAGTCTCGTGCTGCAGTTGCGTTCGAAGCGGGTAAACCGCTTCAAATCGTCGAGATTGATGTTGCTCCGCCCCGCAAAGGTGAGGTGCTGATCAAAATCACCGACACCGGCGTTTGCCACACCGACGCGTTCACACTGTCCGGTGATGATCCGGAAGGTCTGTTCCCCGTAGTCCTGGGCCATGAAGGCGCAGGCATCGTCGTTGAAGTCGGCGAAGGCGTCACCAGCCTCAAGCCGGGCGACCACGTCATCCCGCTGTACACCGCCGAATGTGGCGAATGCCTGTTCTGCAAGTCCGGCAAAACCAACCTGTGTACCGCCGTGCGCGCGACCCAGGGTAAAGGCGTGATGCCGGACGGTACCTCGCGCTTCTCTTACAACGGTCAGCCGCTGTATCACTACATGGGTTGCTCGACGTTCAGCGAATACACCGTGGTTGCTGAAGTGTCAGTCGCCAAGATCCACCCGGACGCCAACCCTGAACACGTCTGCCTGCTGGGCTGCGGTGTGACCACCGGTATTGGCGCGGTGCACAACACCGCCAAGGTCCAGCCGGGTGACACCGTCGCTATTTTCGGTCTGGGCGGCATTGGCCTGGCCGCTATCCAGGGCGCGCGTCAGGCCAAAGCCGGTCGCATCATCGCCATCGACACCAACCCGTCGAAGTTCGAACTGGCCCGTTCATTCGGCGCCACCGACTGCGTCAACCCAAAGGATCACGAGCAGCCTATCCAGCAAGTGATCATCGAGATGACCGGCTGGGGCGTCGATCACTCTTTCGAGTGCATCGGTAACGTTCACGTGATGCGCGCAGCCCTTGAGTGCGCCCATCGCGGCTGGGGCCAGTCGATCGTCATCGGCGTTGCCGGTGCCGGTCAGGAAATCTCCACCCGTCCCTTCCAGCTGGTCACCGGCCGCACCTGGAAAGGCTCGGCATTCGGCGGCGTGAAAGGCCGTAGCCAGCTGCCCAAGATGGTCGAAGACTCGATGAAAGGCGAAATCGAACTCGCCCCCTTCGTGACCCACACCATGCCGCTGGAACGCATCAACGAAGCGTTCGACCTGATGCACGAAGGTAAGTCGATCCGGACGGTCATCAAGTACTGACAGATGGCCTCGGGGTGCAAGCCCCGGGGCGCGTTCCGTATTCCCCCCGCAACTCTGGAGATACAAAATGAGCAACGTAAAACTGCACCCTTCGCTCGATCATGGCATCCAACCGGCCGGCGCCGGCTTTGCTGGCGGCACCCTGCAATGCCTGTGCGCGAGCGACAAGGTCGAAGTCAAGATTGACGCCCAGACCCTGCACAATCACGCGTGCGGTTGCAGCAAATGCTGGAAGCCTGAGGGCGCGAAATTCGCGGTGATCGCTGTCGTTCCCCGTGACAAGGTGACTGTCACCGCTAACGCCGAAAAATTGGCAATCGTCGATGACAGCGCGACCATCCAGCGTCACGCCTGCAAAGCATGCGGCGCGCACCTGTACGGTCGTATCGAAAACACCGGCCACGCGTTCCACGGTCTGGACTTCGTGCACACCGAACTGTCGCCACAGACCGGCTGGGCTGCTCCAGGCTTTGCTGCCTTTGTCTCGTCGGTCATCGAAACGGGCACACCACCCGCCGAAATGGATGGCATCCGTGCGCGCTTCAACGAGATAGGCCTGCCTACTTACGACTGTCTGTCTCCCGCCCTGATGGACGCTCTGGCGACTCATACCGCCAAGCAAAACGGCGTGCTCTAAGCAGCCGGTTTTGGCCTAAAGCCTTGTTCCAGAGCCTTCCTCGGAATTTACCGTTCGTCACTCACGGCCAATCTCTTTGAACGACAGGCGGGCACGGCCGTACTAAAACTGGCGCATAGATATATCCGTATCTGCACCTCATTATTCTGGAGAACCCATGAAAGCCATTATTTACAACGGTCCTTACGACGTCAGCGTTCAGAACGTTCCCGATGCCAAAATCGAAAAAGCAACTGATGTCCTGGTCCGCATTACCACGACCAATATCTGCGGCTCTGACTTGCACATGTATGAAGGCCGCACCAGCTTCGAGACGGGCCGGATTCTCGGCCACGAGAACCTGGGTGAAGTGATCGAAGTGGGCGCAGCCGTTGATCGCGTGAAAGTGGGCGATATGGTCTGCCTGCCGTTCAACATCGGTTGTGGCTTCTGCGAAAACTGCGAGCGCGGCCTGACCGGTTACTGCCTGACTGTTAACCCTGGCAGTGCCGGTGGCGCCTACGGTTTTGCCGAGATGGGCCCTTATGAGGGCGGCCAGGCCGAACTGCTGCGCGTGCCGTATGGCGACTTCAACTGCCTGGTGCTGCCTGAAGATGCCAAAGAGAAAGAAGACGACTATGTCATGCTGTCGGACATTTTGCCGACCGGCTGGCACGCGACTGAATTGTCCGGCTTGCTGCCGGGTGAAAGCATCGCCATCTACGGCGCAGGCCCGGTCGGGCTGATGGCCGCCCATGCGGCGATGATCAAAGGCGCGTCACAGGTCTTTGTCGTCGACAACCATCCGGACCGTCTGGCCCTGGCTGCCAAGCTGGGCGCAACGCCGATCAACACGGCACAAACCCAGGCCGTGGAACAGATTCTGAACCTGACCAATGGCAAAGGCACGGACCGTGGCTGCGAATGCGTGGGTTATCAGTGCTGCGACAAGCATGGCCATGAAGCCAATCACGAAACCATGAACAACCTGGTGGCCTCCACCAAGCCAACCGGCGGTATCGGTGTGGTGGGTGTCTTCGTGCCACAGGACCCGAATGCTGCAAGCGATCTGGCGAAGGAAGGCAAGATGGCGTTCGACTTCGGCTCCTTCTGGTTCAAGGGTCAGCAGATCCGCACGGGTCAGGCCAACGTCAAGGCGTACAACCGTCGCCTTGCCGAGCTGATTCACCATGACCGTGCCAAGCCGTCGCAGATCATTTCCCACAGCCTGAAGTTGTCCGAAGGTCCGGACGCCTACAAGCACTTCGATCAGCGAGACGACGGCTGGACCAAAGTCGTGCTCAAGCCTTCGGCATGAGTCGCGCACGATCAGTTGAGGTACCTTGACGCTGGCACCTGATCGACGCCTGGTGGGTGATCCGTGCAGACGAAGCTGTCGCTTTTAGCCGGATCACCGCCACGAAATTCAGGTAGCGCGGGGTAGGCACACACGGGGCGCTCTTTAACAGGCGAGCCGTCCTCAGCCGGTTGACGGGCGATAAGGACCGAAGGGGCTTTACCTCCTTCGGTCCATGCCACGAGCGTCATCAGCGCATCGTTACGGACGGTGGGAGGCACCGCCGACGAAAACGGCTGACCTATGTCGGTCACGCCCGGCCCACCCACGCAGTGGCCCATGCCTGGCACAAGAAACAGTCGCGCAAAATCCTCTTCTCCCTCTCCTTCTACTTCTCCTTTCGCTTTTCCAGTGCTGGCGACCACGCGATCGTAGTAATGAACGACCTCAGCAAACGGCACCGCCGGATCAGCAAGGCCGGTGTACATCAGCAACTTGCCCCCTCCCCTGGCAAATGTAGAAAGGTCGGCAGCATTGGCATTCAGCGTGCTCGAAAGCTGCGCATCCAGGCGGTCGAGGTCACGGTCAAAACCAAAGCGCAGCGGTTCAAAGCCTGTGCCCAGAATCCAGTTGAACAGATAAAACTGCTCCTTGGGCCACGCGGCAGGATCACCCTGGGCGGCAGGACCTAGGGGCTGATCTTCACTGCCGACGGCGAGCCCTGCGTAGATGCGCTCGCCCGTGCGCGGATTCACCGGCCCGGCGTAGAGCCTGCGTACCGTATCGATCTGCTTCGAGGTCAGGCATTGATCCGTCGCGGAACCTGCGTCGCAGGTCGGAAGCTTCGCAGGGTCGAAGTGACACTGCCGAGGATCGGTCAGAAACTGATCGCCCGGAGCGCCGCCATCTTTTCCGGCGCAGCTGGCGATGACGGCCCTGGAGACCGTCGACCATTGCCCTGGTGAGAGCTTTGCCTCAGGGGAGGCATTCAGTGCCGCGTAATTCCACAAAAAGTAACTGGCGACGTGGGTTCGATTGTTGCCCGGATCGCCGGCCAGAATGCCGTCGTAATCATCAGGGTAGCGCTGTGCATTGCTCAGTGCCTGCTGGCCACCGGTCGAGCAGCCTTCGAAATAGGCACGAAACGAGTGTTCGTTATAAAACGAGGTGACCAGCGACTTGGCGATTCGGGTCATTTCGTGGGTTGCCCGGTAACCGAAGTCGGTCCAGCGCTCAGGGTGGTCAATCGTGAGATTGATATCAGGCGCCGTGCCCATGTCGGTGTTGGCCACGGCAAAGCCACGGTTCAATCCCTCGATCATGCCCATTTCATATGCGATCGTGCCGGCGCCGCCGCCATTGCCTGTCCCCAGTAGCCGTCCGTTCCAACTCTGAAGCGGCAACCAGACTTCAACGCCGATTCGGCTGTCCGGTGTCGGCGTCGCCAGCACCTGCACCCGGCAGAAGGACGGCAGCGAACTCATGCGTTGCGCGAGCGGCGAACCCGAAGGTGCTCGCGCGACTTTGAATGCCCCTGCAGCGACGGGCTCAACCGCCAGAATGCGCGCGCCCGTCAACGCTTTGGCCACAAGCGCTTCACAGGCCTGCGGCGTCAGATTCGGTTGCGTCGGTGCGGAGGCTTGCACGGCCGGTCCTGTCGAAAGCCCCGCAGCAAGCAATCCGTAAAGTGCCAGGTCTTTTGTGCCGATCAACATTGAAATTACTCATGAAGGTTAACGTGGCGACTGCCGACAGTGACTTAATCATACCCGCGATGCTGCCACAGGTTATCAATGGGATACCGAACCTAATGATCTGCCGGTCAGCGAATATCCCCGGGGTCTCAACAGCGCCGCTGTGTCATCGCCATAGAAAAGGCCCACGCCAGTGGGCAGTGGGCCTAAGGAAGGCGTCAGCCTGACGCCGGATGAAACCTACTGCAGCGCCACCTCGCTGGCGCCCTCGCCTCCGCCCAGTGCCTTGTACAACGACACCAGGTTGTTGATCCGCGAGAGTTTGGTGGTCACCAGCCTTTGCTGGGAACTGAACAGATTTCGCTGAGCATCCAGCGAGTTCAGGTAGGTATCGACCCCTTCCTTGTAGCGGCTGTCCGCCAGCTCGTAGTTACGTCGATTGGGCTGTACCAGTCGCGTCTCGGCCAGCACCTGCGTGCTGAGTGAGTCGCGTGCCACCAGGCCGTCCGCTACTTCGCGAAACGCAACTTGAATTGCCTTCTGGTAATTGGCCACCTCGATTGAGCGTTGCACCCTGGCCGTGTCGAGGTAGGCCTTGTTGCGGCCTGCGTTGAAGATCGGAATGTTGATTGACGGCATAAAACTCCAGGTCCCCTGCCCCCCCGCGAACAACTGCCCAAGGTCCGCGCTGGCCGAGCCCGCTGAAGCGGTCAGGGTGATGCTGGGGAAAAAGGCTGCGCGCGCCGCTCCGATGTTGGCGTTCGCGGCCTTCAGATCATGCTCGGCGGCGAGAATGTCGGGGCGGTACATCAGCAGGTCCGACGGCAAGCCGACAGGCAGCTGTTCATCCACCTTTAACGCATCCAGATTTATCGCGGAGAAATACTGCGCTGCCACCGGCTTGCCAACCAGTAGCGTCAACGCGTTTTTATCCTGCGCCACCTGCCGCTCGTATTGCGCCTGAGCCGACTCGGCGGTACGCACCGTACTTTCGGCCTGACTCAAGTCCAGTTCAGTGGCCACTTCCTGGTCGTAACTGCTTTGCACCAGGGCATAGCTGTCCTGCTGGCTGGTCAGTGTCTGACGGGCGATCTCCAGCAATTGCTGGTCGGCCTGCATCTGGTAATAGGCGCTGGCGACCTCGGCAATGAGCGCCACCCTGACACTGCGCTGCGCCTCGACGGTGGAAAAATAGCTTTCCAGCGCCTGCTGATTGAGACTTCGCACACGACCGAAGAAATCCAGTTCGTAGGAGGTGAAGCCGACACCGGCGATGTATTGATGGGTCACCCGGCTGTGATCGGTGGTGCTCAGGTCGCTCGGCACCCGCTGGCTATCACCGGACCCTGAGGCGTCGATTGAAGGCAGCAGGTCAGCCCGAGATATCCGGTATTGAGCCTGGGCCTTTTCGATGTTCAACGCAGCGACCCGCAGGTCACGGTTGTTCGCCAGCGCTTGACTGATCAGGTCCTTGAGCGCAGCGCTCTGGAAAAACGCCTGCCAGTTCACGCGGGGTGCATTCACCTGCGCAGCGACCGGCAGGTTCCAGGTCTGATCCACCGGTGCGTCAGGGCGTTGGTAATCTGGAATGAGCGAGCAACCGCTCAGGCCCATCAGCGCTACCACCACGGCAACGCTCAAACGACTGGTTTTCATGGTTGCTCTCCATGGACGATGGCTTGGTTCTCACGTGCGTCCGGTGTTTTTGTGCCAAACAGTTTGTAGATGACCACGAAGAACATGGGCACGAATAACACGGCCAGAAAGGTCGCCGTGACCATCCCGCCGATCACGCCGGTCCCGATGGAGTGTTGGCTGCCGGAGCCCGCACCATTGGATATCGCCAGCGGCAACACGCCGAGCATGAAGGCCAGAGAGGTCATGATGATCGGACGCAGACGCAGACGTGCGGCCTCGATGGCCGCCTCGATCAAGGGTTTGCCTTGTTCTTCGTGCAGTGCCTTGGCGAACTCGACGATGAGGATCGCGTTCTTGGCCGACAGCCCGACGGTGGTCAGCAGGCCGACCTGGAAAAACACGTCATTGGACAGCCCGCGCGCCAATGTCGCCACGACGGCACCGATGACACCCAACGGAACAACCATGATGACCGCGACCGGTACTGACCAGCTTTCATACAACGCCGCCAGGCAGAGGAACACGATCAGGATGGAAATGCCGTACAGCGCCGGCGCCTGCGACCCCGCCATGCGCTCCTCATAAGAAATCCCGGTATAGCGAACACCCACGCCATCTGGCAGTTGCGTGGCAATACGATCCACGGCCGCCATGGCATCACCTGAGCTGTAGCCAGCGGCGGGTTCGCCCTGAATTTCAACCCCCGGCACGCCGTTGTAGCGCTCCAGTTTTGGCGAGCCGTAGGTCCAGTAACCCGAGGCAAAGGCGGAGAATTTCACCATCTGGCCTTGAGCGTTGCGCACGTACCACTTGTTGAAGTCTTCCGGCGAGATGCGGCCGTCGACATCACCCTGCACGTACACCTTCTTCACGCGGCCATGGTCGATGAAGTCGTTGACGTAACTCGATCCCCACGCGGTGCTCATGGTGTTGTTGATGTCGCTGATGCTGACCTGCATCGCGCGCGCCTTTTCCTTGTCGATGGTCACTTGATACTGCGGCTCGTCATTCAAGCCGTTCGGTCGCACCCGCGTCAGTACCGGGTCCTGCGCCGCCAATTTGAGGAACTGATCGCGTACTTCCATCAACCGGGCATGGCCCAGGCCAACGTTGTCCTGCAGGTACATGTCGAAACCGGTGGCGTTACCCATTTCCAGAATCGCCGGGGGCACGATGGCGATGGCCGTACCGTCCTTGATGCCGTTGGCGTGCACCTGAATCCGCCTGGCCAGCGAGAAGATCGTGGTGTCATCGCCCTTGCGTTCTTCCCACGGTTTGAGCGCCAGGAACAGCATGCCCGAGCTTTGCCCGCGTCCCGCGAAGTTGAAACCGTTGACCGTGTAGGCCGAGTCCACCACGTCACCTTCTTTTTGCAACACGTAGTCGCGCACGTCATCGAGGACAACCTGAGTGCGCTGGGCCGAGCTGTCGGGTGGCATCTGCACCTGCACGATCATCGTGCCCTGGTCTTCGTCCGGCAAAAACGCCGCCGGAACTTTGGTGAACAGAAAGCCCATCGCTACCACGATGCCCAGGTAAATAACCAGAAACAGGCCCTTGCGCTTGACGATCCCCGCCACACCGACTTTGTATTGGTCGGCGCCGCGATCAAAGGTGCGGTTGAACCAGCCGAAAAAGCCTTTCTTGTCGTGATGGTCGTGGCTGGGCGCTTTGAGAATCGTCGCGCACAACGCCGGGGTGAAGATCAGCGCCACCAGCACCGACAGGCCCATGGCCGAGACAATCGTCACCGAGAACTGCCGGTAGATAATCCCGGTGGCACCGCCGAAAAAAGCCATTGGCACGAACACCGCTGACAACACCAACGCAATACCGACCAGTGCGCCCTGAATCTGAGCCATGGATTTGCGGGTCGCTTCCTTGGGCGACAAGCCGTCCTCGACCATCACCCGCTCGACGTTTTCCACCACCACAATGGCATCGTCCACCAATAGCCCGATGGCCAGCACCATGCCGAACATGGTCAGGGTGTTGATGGTGAAACCGAATGCCGAAAGGATGCCGAACGTACCGAGCAATACCACCGGGACAGCCAGCGTCGGGATCAGCGTGGCGCGGATGTTCTGCATGAACAGATACATGACCAGGAACACCAGCGCGATGCCTTCGATCAGGGTTTTGACGACCTCATGGATCGACGCGCTGACCACCGGGGAGGTGTCGTACGGGAATACCACCTTCAGACCCTTGGGAAAGTAGGGCTCCAGATCGGCCACCGTGGCCCGCACATTCTTGATGGTGTCCAGCAGGTTGGCGCCGGTGGCCAGGCGAAGCGCAATCGCCGATGCCGGTTTGCCGTTGTAGGCACCCGAAATCGAGAAGTTCTCCGAGCCCAGCCCTACGCTGGCCACATCCTTGACCCGCACCTGCGAGCCATCAGGGTTTACCTTGACCAGAATCTCCCTGAACTCTTCAGCGGTTTTCATCCGCGAGCTGCCCAGCACGGTGGCGTTGAGCTGGACTTCCTTGCGCGTGGGCAGACCGCCCAACGAGCCAGAGGACACCTGCACGTTCTCGGCCTGTATCGCGTCGATCACGTCTTGCGGGGTCAGTTGAAAGCTTTCCAGCTTGGCCGGATCGACCCAGATACGCATGGCGTACTGAGCACCGAGCAACAGAAAATCGCCAACGCCCTTGGTACGGGTAATCGGGTCTTTCATGTTGGAGGCGATGTAGTTGCCGATGTCGAAGCCGTCCATGGAGCCGTCTTCGGAGTACAGCCCCACGATCAGCATGAAGTTGATCTGATACTTGGCCACTCGCAGGCCTTGTTTCTGCACTTCTTCAGGCAACAGTGGCGTGGCCAGTTGCAGCTTGTTCTGCACCTGAACCTGAGCGATATCGGGATTGGTGCCCTGATCGAAGGTCACTGTGATGTTGGTGCTGCCGTCGCTGTTGCTTTCGGACGACATGTAACGCAAGCCATCCAGGTTGTTCAGTTGTTGCTCGATCACCTGCACCACCGTGTCCTGCACCGTCTGCGCCGAGGCACCGGGGTAAGTAACCGTGATATTCACCGCCGGGGCGGCGATATTGGGGTACTGGTTAATCGGCAATTTGAGGATGGCCAGTGCACCCGCCAGCATGATCACCATTGCGATCACCCAGGCGAATATCGGCCTGCTGATAAAAAAGTTAGCCATTGAAAATCTACCTGAAAAGCGTGGAACGCCGCAGCGTCGTTGCGTGAAGCGCCGAGTCTTACGGCGCTGAACTCGCCATCGCCGGATTGGCTGCGACGTTGCGCGCAGGCACCGCAATCAGCGCCATGCCCGGACGGACCCGCTGCACCCCTTCGGTGATTACCTGATCGCCGACCTTCAAGCCCGACTCGACCAGCCATTGATTACCGATGGTGCGTATCACCTTTACCTCCCGCTGTTCAGCCTTGCTGTCAGCACTGACCACCAGCGCCGTCGCCTGGCCTTTGAGGTCACGGGTCACACCTTGCTGTGGCACCAGGACGGCCTGTTCGCGCACGCCTTCGGCCAACCTGGCATGAACGAACATGCCCGGCAGCAAGATGTTGTCGGGGTTGGCAAACGCGGCACGCATGGTCACCGCACCGGTGGTCGGGTCCACCGTCACTTCGGTGAATTTAAGCGCGCCCGTCTGACCGTAGGCGGTGCCGTCTTCCAGCGTCAGTTGAACTTTCACCTGATCGTGTCCCGCCATGGTCAATTGTCCGGAGGCCACTTCCCGACGCAGTCGCAGCATGTCAGTGGACGCCTGAGTGACATCGACGTAGATCGGATCGAGTTGATTGATCGAGGCCAGCGGCTCCGTTTGATTGGTACTGACCAGCGCGCCTTCGGTCACGCTCGAACGGCTGATCCGGCCATCAATGGGTGCCATGACCTTGGTGTATTCCAGATTGATCTGCGCCATTTTCAGGTCGGCGCGGGCCTGACGGTAATCTGCGTCGGCGTCATCGAACTGCTGGCGGCTGATGGCTCGGGTTTCCACCAGGCGCTTGTAGCGCTCTGCCAGATTGCGCGTCGCGTCCAGGTTCGCCCGGGCCTTGTCGTAGGACGCCTGATAGGTCGAAGGGTCGATCTGATAGAGCTGCTGCCCTTTCTTGACCACTGCGCCCTCGCTGAACAGGCGCTTCTGAATAATCCCGCTGACCTGAGGCCTTACTTCCGCCACACGGAAAGCCGAGGTGCGTCCGGGGAGGTCACTGCTCAACAGCACGCTTTGCGCCTTCAGTGTAACAACACCGACTTCAGGGGGTTGTGACGCAGCCGCCTGCTCCGGCTCCTTGCACCCCGTGAGCAGCAGGAGCGTGAACGGCAGCGCGCAATACAGGCCCCGGGTGGATCGGATACTCATTTCATTCTCCTGGAAAACAGCCTGCCGACCTTCTACCGCCAAGGCGTGAAGGGGGACGATTTCTAGACTGAGGAATTAAATTAACCGCAATGCGATGCGCTGTATCGTAATGCGGTTAGCGACAAGGAAGCAACCGGCCATCTCACCTGCGAATCGCTCAGGGGGGCTCTGGCCTGTAGACTTGCGGCCAGTTCGGGTCACGCTGCACGCCACCGATCAGCGCGGGGCCGGCGGCCAATATCGAGGAAGCACATGAGTAATCTGAAAGAGGACCACGACGACGTGCGTTCAGGCGGGATCCAGGTCATTGCCCGCGCCAGCGCGATCATGCGTGCGCTGGGCCGCAATCCCCAGGGTTTGAGCCTCGCGGCCATTGCCAACGAGGTCGGCCTGCCCCGCTCTACCGTGCAGCGAATCATTGCCGCGCTGGAGACCGAGAAGCTGGTAGAGGCGCTGCGTCCGGGCAATGGATTTCGCCTGGGGCCTGCGCTGGCCCAGCTGATTCACCAAACCCATACCGACATTATTTCCATCGCCCGTCGTTCCCTCGAAGGGCTGTGCGATCTGTTAAAGGAAAGCGTCACGCTGTCCTGCATCAGTGGCAGACAGACCATCGTCATTGATCGGGTCATCGCCGAGCGCGAACTGCGCGTGGTCTTCCCCATGGGGCAATCGCTGCCGATGTATGCCACGGCAGATGGCAAGGCGCTGCTGTCGACGCTGACCGACGAGCAGGTTCGCGAGTGGTTGGGAGACACCCTGGAGCCGCTGACCGACGCGACCCACAGCCTCGAATCATTGCTGGTGGAACTCAAACAGATCCGTGCCAGTGGCCTGGCCATTGATCATCAGGAACACACGGTAGGTATCAGTGCCTGCTCGATGCTTATCCCGACGTTCATGGGGCCCCACGCGGTTACCGTCATCGCACCCACCCCACGCTTCCAGACCCACTCGCTTGAATTCAAAAAGGCGCTTGAGGACTGCAAGACAGCCATCGCCATGGCGGCAGGCGATACCTGATACAAGCGCGCCTTGGGCGCTGGAGAACCATTTGCATGGCCAGAAAATGCAAGGAAGATTCAGACAGAACCTACCCGATGCTGCTGGACGCGGCGGAACAGGTGTTCAGCCAGAAGGGGTACGCCAGAGCAACCTTCCATGAAATCGCTGAACAGGCCGGGCTGTCCCGTGGCGCGATCTATTGGCACTTCAGCGACAAACATCAGTTGCTCGATGCCGTGCTGCGTCGTGCCCGATTGCCATGGGACGGTCTGCCGCAGCAGTTTTCCTCGCTGGAACAATGCCCTTCGCTGAGCGACCTCGGACAAACCTTTGCCAAAGGCCTGGCCACCATCGTTGGTGATCCCAGCTTGCAGCGGGTCACTCTCATCTTGCTGCTTCGCACAGAACTGGTGAGTGACAACCATCCCGTCCAGGACCGACTCACCGCCATCCACGAGCGCATCAAACGCTACCTCGTCGCAGCGTTGAGTTGGCGCTACCACAACCCTGACGGAAGCCCCCATGACAACATTCCTGCTGCTGCGACGGCGGTAAAGGCGTTGCTTGTCGGGACCGTCATGGGCTGGCTGCTCAGCCAGACCGAAATAGACCTGGTCCCCCTTCCGCGAATGGTAGAGCTACTGATCTCAAATTTTGTCGACGGGTGACGCGCGTCTGTCGCTCTGGCTATTCAGTCGCCCCTCAGCGTGTCCGCCGATTGCTCTTCGATCCAGTTCAGGCATTGACGAACAAGCGCCGACGTATCGGCCGCCCTGTAGCTGACGATGATGGGCGAAGTGGCCAGCGGATCCAGAAGCGGCGCATAGCCAATATCGTCGCGATGCAGACGCTGAACGGACGCCGGCACGAGCGTGATACCCATGCCGGCCGCCACCAGTCCGATGGCTGTCTGTAATTCGTTGGTCATTTGTGCCACATGGATGTCCAGCCCATTACGCGCGAACAGCTTGAGTACGTGATCAGCGTAGCTGGGCCGGACATTACCCGGGTAAAGCACAAAGGGTTCCCGGGCCAGTTGTTCCAGGCTCACCGCCGTGCCCAGCAAGTGATGCCCGGCGGGCAGCACGGCCACCAGCGGGTCCTGGTGAATCACCTTTTGCACGACCGCGGCGTCGTCGATGTGAATGCGCCCGAAGCCGATGTCGATGCGTCCGCTCTTCAAGGCGTCGACCTGTTGCAAGGTGATCATCTCCGACAGCCCCAGCTCGACCCCTCCGTCACCGCGTAACCGTCGGATCAGTTCCGGCAGTGCCCCGTACAGCGTCGAAGGGGCAAACCCGATGCCCAGCCAGCGGCGCTGACCCTGGTCGATTCGCTGCGTGTCATGACAGATCCGGTCGAGCCGTTCCAGCAGCTGCGCGGACTGTTCGTAGAAAAACCGCCCCGCTTCGGTCAGACGCAAAGGGCGGCTTCGTTCCAGCAGCACCACGCCCAACTCCTCTTCCAGTTGCTGGATCTGTCGGCTCAAAGGCGGCTGCGCCAGATGCAGACGCTCGGCCGCCCGGGTGAAGTTGAGGGTTTGCGCAACCACTCGAAAATAACGCAAATGACGCAGCTCCACGATACCTCCCAGGTATCAAATCAGACCCACTTGATATTGGACCTCGCTCCCGCTGCGATGCAACCTTGGCCTCAGATAAAAACAAACCTCAGGGATATGGACGCGCTCCATCCATCCTCGAACAGGATCTTCCTATGATCAGCATTACCCGCCTTGAAACCTTCATCGTCGATTTGCCCACCATCCGTCCCCATAAGCTGGCCATGCATACCATGCAAAGCCAGACACTGGTGATCCTGCGTCTGCAGTGCAGCGATGGCATCGAAGGCCTGGGCGAAGCCACGACCATTGGCGGCCTGTCCTACGGGAACGAAAGCCCCGAAAGCATCAAGACCAATCTCGACGCCTATTTCGCGCCACTGCTGACGGGCCAGGATGCCACCAACATCAATGCCGCGATGCTGCGCATCGAGAAAGTGGTGCGGGGGAATACCTTCGCCAAATCCGCCGTCGAGACGGCCTTGCTGGATGCTCAAGGCAAACGCCTGGGGCTGCCCGTTGCCGAACTGCTCGGTGGACGCGTACGGGACGGTCTGGAAGTCGCCTGGACGCTGGCCAGTGGCAATACCGAGAAAGACATCGAAGAGGCAGAGCGGATGCTCGACATCCGCCGTCATCGTGTTTTCAAACTCAAGATCGGCGCTGGCGAGCCCGCCAAAGACATCGCCCATGTGGCGGCGATTAAACGGGCCCTGGGTGACCGCGCCAGTGTGCGGGTCGATCTCAATCAGGCCTGGAGTGAAGCCACTGCCATGCGCGGCTGCCAGTTGCTGGGCGATGCGGGCGTGGATTTGATCGAACAGCCGATTCCCCGGCAGGATCGCGAAGCCCAGGCCCGGGTCAGTGCCCGCAGTCCGGTGCCGATCATGGCTGACGAAGCCATCGAAAGCGTCGAAGACAGTTTCGCCCTGGCCCGCGCCGGTGCCGCTCCGGTGTTCGCGCTGAAAATCGCCAAAAATGGCGGACCCAGGGCCGTGCTCCGTACGGCGGCCATCGCCGAAGCAGCGGGGCTGGGTCTGTATGGCGGCACCATGCTCGAAGGCGGGATCGGTACCCTGGCCTCGGCCCATGCCTTTGCCACACTGGGACGCATCGAATGGCATACGGAGCTGTTCGGCCCGCTGCTGCTGACGAACGACATCTTGACCGAGCCTCTGGTCTATCGAGATTTTCAACTGATGATTCCCGACCTGCCCGGGCTCGGTGTCGCGCTCGATGAAGAGCGTCTGAAGCACTTCCAGCGCCGCTGAACCGCGAACCACCTGACCGAACCACGCTTCAAAGGGAGACTAGATCAATGCTGTTTCACGTTCGCATGACCGTCAAACTGCCCCACGACATGCCCGCCGAACAGGCAGCGCGGCTGAAAGCCGATGAAAAGGCCCTGGCCCAGCGCCTGCAGGACGAAGGCACCTGGCGCCACCTGTGGCGCATCGCCGGGTTGTACGCCAACGTCAGCATTTTCGACGTGGCTGATACTCAGGCGCTGCACGACACCCTGATGCAATTACCGCTCTACCCCTTCATGGACATCGAAGTCATGGCGCTGTGTCGTCATCCCTCTTCGGTGCATGACGACGACCGCTGATCCACCGCCAGCCCGACCTGATGCTGAGCGACGTTTATAAAAACAAGATGAGGAATAAGCCATGACTGTGCGGATATCCCAGACAGCCGACGTGCAACAGTTTTTCGAGCAAGCCAGCGGCTTTGACAACGATCAAGGCAGCCAACGGCTGAAGACGGTGGTCCATCGAGTATTGACCGACTCGATCAAGATCATCGAGGACCTGCACATCAGCCCCGAGGAGTTCTGGAAAGCGGTCAATTACGTCAATGAACTGGGCAGCCGTCAGGAAGCCGGACTGCTGGTGGCCGGCCTCGGCCTGGAACACTACCTCGACCTGCTGTTGGATGCCGAAGACCAGGTGGCCGGGTTGACCGGCGGCACGCCACGGACCATCGAAGGCCCGCTCTATGTAGCCGGCGCTCCATTGAGCCAACACGAAGCGCGCCTGGATGACGGGCAGGACAACGGCACGGTGCTGTTCATGCAGGGTCGGGTTCTGGACACCGCTGGCGAGCCGCTCGCCGGTGCAATCGTCGATGTCTGGCATGCCAACACCGGCGGGACCTACTCCTATTTCGACGCGTCACAATCAGCGTTCAACCTGCGCCGACGCATCGAAACCGACGCCGAGGGACGCTTCCGCTTTCGCAGCATCGTGCCGTCAGGCTATGGCTGCCCGCCAGACGGTCCGACGCAGCACTTGCTCGACCAATTAGGCCGCCACGGCCAGCGCCCGGCGCATATCCACTTCTTTATCTCAGCGTCGAATCATCGCCACCTGACCACCCAGATCAACCTGGCGGGCGACCAGTACCTGCACGATGACTTTGCCTATGCCACGCGCGATGAACTGATCGCCGACATCCATTTCATCGACGACGAAGAAAAGGCCCGCGCCCATGGCACGACAGGGCGATACGCCGAATTGGAGTTTGACTTCACCCTGCAGCGCACGGCAGAACCCAAGGCCGAGCAGCGTCTGGAGAGAGCCCGCGCCCTGGAAGAGTAAACCCGACCGCACGGTCTATCCTGACAGCACCTCGTGCAAGCCCTCAGGCTGACACTCGGGACAGCAAGAAGGGGCTGGGAGCCGATCACTGACGTGACGCTCCCCGCCCCTTTTCTGTTGCCGGTTTTCTATTTGCGGGTCACCTGCCCCAGGTCATCGCCGGCGGTTGTTTTCAGGTCATCGGTGCCCATCGACCCGGTGCCGCAGCTCAATGCGCAACCCAACTGATCATACGTCGACAGCCGCAGGCACTCAGGTACGAAACACCCTTTGGACCAGGGAGAAAATCAGCCCGACGACACCGATGACGGTGACCACGGAAAAATAGTCGAGGCTCGCCACCAGGGTGGATTGCTGGCTGATGCTCTGGCCGATTTCCGCAACCGCCATACGTGCGGCGACAGACGCCTCATAAGACTGAGCGAAGAAGTGCGAGAGCTGCTGAACGTACTGCGCGTAGATCGGATTATCCGGGTGCAAGCGCACGCTCAGCGCGTCGTACTGCACGGTGCTGCGCCACTGCATGAAGATCGTCGCCAGCGCCGTCCCCGAGGCTGTCGCGATCTGCCCGGCCATGTTTTTCAGCTGCTGGGCGTTGGTAAACAGCGCATCGTCGTGACCGACGTCCTTGAAGGTCTGAGTGGCCGCCGTGGCCAGCAGAAACATGACGAAGCAGCCGTTGAGGAACAGGGCAGGCAAGATATTGCCCCACATTTCAGCACCCGGCGTGATGCGCGCGAGCAGGTAACTGAACGCGATCAAGGATAAAAAGCCCAGGGTAAAAAACTTCTTCGGTGCCGGGGATTTTGGCAACAGCCACGACATCAGCAGCCAGGCCGCCAGTGTGCCCAGTAGCCCCAGCGACTGGAAGTGACCCACCGTTTCCCACGAGTAGCCCAGCGCTGATTGAAGGAAGGAAGGCAACACATAGTTGTTCGCGCCCAGCATCAGGTAACTGAAGCAGAACAACCCGATACCGTAGGCGTAGCGGCGACTGATCATGTGGTGCACTTTCAGCAGCGGCCTTGGGTGTTTCTTCTCATTGCGCAGATAGGCGAACAGTGCAAATGCCGCTAATACGGCGAACACCAGAATAATCGTGGTCTCGTTATAAAAGTCATAATAAGAGCGCTGAAGCACGTACAGGATCGAGAACGAACTGACGGCCAGCAGCAACACCTGGCCGAGACGGCTCTGGCTGCGCAGCTCTACCGGGTGGCGGTCTGTGGGAAGAAACCTCAGCGCCAGGATCGCGACCAGTACGGCGACAACAATCAGCATCCAGAAAATCGCCTGCCACGTGGAATACGCCACCGCCAGGGAAGAAAGCACCGGGGCCGCCGAGGTGCCGCACGCCAGGCCAATGGCGAAGGCCTTGATGCCGGTAAACCGCCCCGGTCCCGGTGCAATCATCTGCACCATGACCCGGGCCGAGGTCATGAAAGCGCCGCCACCCAGCGCCATCACCACCCGGCCGGCGGTGAACGTGACCAGATCGGCGCTGACACTGCAGATCACCGCGCCGACGATATAGATGCCGATGGACGTCAGCAGGTAATTGCGCCAGCCAAAACGCTCGGTCATCCAGCGTTGCTTGGAGATGGAGATCACCGCCAGGCAAGCGTAAAGCGCGGCCACCAGGCTGAATTCTTCAGGACTGGCTTCGATCTCCCCGCGAATCGGCGCAGAGGCGAACGCGATCATGCCGGTCTGCAAAAACTCCAGGCTGCACAACAGCGTGATAGTGGTCAGCAGTAGTCCGTATTTCCTGAACATGCTGTTCCCCTAGCGCGTTGCACTGCTGAGCGCTGGAGCCCGTTGTGTTCCCTCGTTTTCGCTGATGACGCTGTCGACCAATGCGTCAGCGTTCTTCAGTTCGTCCTCGAACACCGCGGTGCTGTAAATGTCGTCACGCGGTACGTCCTCGCGCAACACGTCGCCGGTACGGGCGCTGGTGTCGACTTTCACGCGCATGGAGATGCCGAGGCGCAACGGGTTGCGGGCGATTTCCTGCGCATCGAGTGCGATCTTCACGGGCACGCGCTGAGTGACCTTGATCCAGTTGCCGGTCGCGTTCTGCGCCGGAAGCAACGCGAACGCACTGCCGGTCCCCGCATCCAGTCCCGCGACGGTGCCGTGGAACACGATGTCGGTGCCGTAAGAGTCAGCGGTCAGCGTGACCGGTTGGCCGATACGGATATGCTCCAACTGCGACTCCTTGAAGTTGGCGTTGACCCACAAGTGATCCAGCGGCACCACCGTCATCATGGCCACGCCCGGACTGATGCGCTGACCCACCTGGACGCTGCGCTTGGTGACGATGCCGGTCACCGGCGCCAGGATCACCGTGCGGTCACGGGCGACGAAGGCATCACGCAGATTGGCGGCGGCCGTCAGCACGTCCGGGTGCGAGCGCAACGTGGTGCCGTCTACCATCGCCTTGCGCTGAGCGAGGGACTGGCGGGTCGAGGCCAACCCGGCGCGGGCGTTTTTCAGGATATCTTCGGCGTGGCTGATCTCTTCACGGGACACCGCCCCGCTGGACGCCAATTGCGCGCGCCGCTGCACATCCGCCCGCGCCTTGCTGACATCGTTACTGCGCTGATCGACTTCTGCCTGCAGTTGCTCCACCTGGGAGTACTGGGTGCGCGCCATGCGTGTGGCCCTGGCCAGCGCCGCCTTGCTGCGCTCGAACTGGATTTCGGCGTCCACGGGATTGAGCCGCACCACCGGATTGCCGGCGCGCACAGAGTCGGTGTTGTCCGCGCCGATGCCGGTGACCGTGCCGCTGATCTGCGAGGTCACCTGAACGGCGTTGCCGTCTACGTACGCGTCTTCAGTGCGCTCGGTGCCATCCTGATACAGGTACCAGCCGGCCAATAGCGCAATAAGGATCAGGCCTGCGCCGATAAAGACAAGGGGGCCTGACGTGCGCGGTGCCGTGTCCGGGACGCTCGGCGCCGGGGATTGAGTGCTCATTGTGTGCTCGAAAGATGAGTGATCGGGTTAGCGTCGGACGCAATGGCATCGGGGCTGAAGCCGCCCCCCAACGCCCTGCTCAGACTGGCCTGGAGTGAAAGACCTCTGGCGCGCAAGTCAACGAGCTGGCGCTGTTCGGCCAGTGCAGCGTTTTGCGCGATCAGCACCTGGATGTAGGTCGCAAGGCCCGCGCCGTAGCGGTTGTTGATCAGATCGTAGGCATCGTTGGCGGTCTGCACGGCTTGTTGCTGCTGATCCACGCGTTCTTTCAGCCAGCGCAGTGAAGTCAACTGATCGGCAATATCGTGGATCGCGTCGACCAACGTCTGATTATAGCCTCCAACCGCGATGTCGTAGGCCGCATCCTGACTCGCGAGATTGGCGCGCAACCGTCCGCCGTCGAAGATCGGCAGACTGATGGCAGGCCCGATGCCCAGCATCCGGCTGCTGCTGTCCTTGAAGTCCCCGAAGCCAAAGCTCTGCAAGCCCAGGGACGCCGCCAGGTTGACGTTGGGGTAAAAGTTGGCCTCGGCCACAGCGATGTCATGCCCGGCCGCTTCGACTCGCCAGCGCTGGGCCACCACGTCGGGGCGTCGGCCCAGGAGTTCGGCCGGGAGGCGGCTGGGTATCGAAAAGGGCTGAACCTGGCCGATGGCGGGCCTGCGGATGGAACGACCACGGTCCGGGCCATCGCCCATCAACGCCGCCAACCGGTTCTGATCCAGTTCGACGGCTTCCTTGAGTGAGGAGATTGTGGCTTTGCTGGCCGGGACACTCGCTTGCGCCTGTTTGATATCGACCTGTGAATCCAGCTCGGCGGCGAAGCGGCGTTGGGTGAGATCGAGGATCGACTGCTGCTGGGCCAGCACCTTCTCGGCCAGGTCGATCTGCTCGTAGTTCTTTTGCAGCTCGATATAGGCCTGCACCATCGCCGATGAAATCATCAGCGTGGTCGCATAACGGTCTACGTCGGCGGCATGTTGGCGGCCAATGGCAGCGTCCAGCGCGGACCGATTTTTCCCCCAGAAGTCCAGCTCGTAACCCACGCCCAGCGAGGTCTGATAGAGCGTCTGCCAAGTGCCTGAAACCCCACCCGCTGTGCCGTTGGCGCTGTAGCGTTGTCGAGTATCGGAAAAACTGGCGTCGACCCTTGGCAACAGCGACGCGTCGTTGAGACCGGTTATGGCCTGGGCTTGCCGGACTCGGGCCGCAGCGCTGGCGACGCCGGGATTTCCCTTCAAGGCTTCGCCAATCAAGTCGTCGAGCTGGTGGTCGCCGAACGCCTTCCACCACTCCTGCTCGGGCCAATGGGCGTCAGATACCGGCGTCTCATTCAGGGTCTCTTTGCTGCTGGTCTGCAGCCCACCCCATAACGAAGACTGCGGCTTCAAATCGCTGTAGGAACATCCACCGAGCAGTACGGCAACCAGAGCGGTCAGAATAAATCGGTTGGGATGTTCGATGGTCAATCGTGTGTCTCCGCAAACATGTTGCTGAAAAGTTGCCTTCAGGCAATGGCAGTAAAAAGTCGATGAGATGTGCAGCTCAATTCACACTAAACAGCGACGACGGGTCCCTGATGGGAGACCATCGAAAACAGCAAGGACTGTTCAGCGGACCCAGCCTTAATGGCTTCATCCCAGGACGCTGAAACAGCCTGTGCTGCCCGCTGATACAGCGAAAGGCCGTCCGGCAACAGGTGGATGGTGATAAATCGTCTATCAGCATATCCCCGCCCTCTGCTCACCAATCCGCGAAGTTCCAGATTGTCCAGCACATGGGTCATGCCCGAAGACGTGAGATTGATCTCACGTCCGCATTTGGCCGGTGAAGTGGCTCGGCCTGACGCAACGGTCTCCAACAACTGAAACTGCGCCACGGTCAGGTCGAAGCGGGCTATTGCCGATTTGATTGTGTGTTCCAGCACGCGATGAATTTTGCCCACCGAACAGTAAATATCGGCGCACGTTGGGGTCATCATTGAGGGACTCATCATGGTCTGAAAGTTGGACACTGCATCGACGCCAGCGATGTTCTGACGACTGCGTTGACAACAGGGTTGATTGAGTGGAGATCAGCCATTGGCCAGGCGTTGGCTGTCGATCCTATCAGTGTTTTTTTTTGGTACTAATTGCCAGGGTCGATAACCGTTATGCCCGTTCCCAATGGGTTGATGCTGGTCAGTCATGGGCCGGCAGCGCGTGCACGCCTGCCACCAGGCGCCTGGGAAAATGGGCACTCAAGTAATTGATCCAACTTCTCACGCACACGTCATTCACCCGATGCGCCGCGCAAATGGCATGTATCCCGCAAGACGCGAGATGGTAGTCAGGCAACACGCGGACCACCTCCCCATCGCGCAACAACTCAGCGGCCATGAAGGCTGGAATGCAGCCAATCCCAAGGCCCGCGCGCACCGCATCGACAATCGCATCGCGGGCGTTCAACTGAAAGGACGAGGGCGGAAGGTAGATGTTGACCGGGCCATAAGGTCCTTCGAAGGCCCAGGTGTCCTGTGCGTTCGAAGGCGCCTCCAGCGGATTGAGACACTCGTGCAGGCTCAGGTCCTCCGGCACTTTGGGGGCGGGGTTGTAAGCAAGATAGGATCGCGAAGCACACATCACGCTGTAGGTCGCACCGATATTCCTCGAAGCCCACTGTTCATCGCCCATGGGCAGGGCTGAAACCGAGACATCCACACTCTCCTGCACCTGATCGGCAGGACAGTCATCAAGCACAAGATCGAAGGTGACCAGGGGGTGGGTTCGCCGGTATTCGGCAATCAGGGGCATGAGTTGGTATCTGCCGATTTCGTGGGTGGAATGCACCCGCAAATGGCCCTCTGGCTGCACATTACTGTCCGACGCCGTTTGTACGGCCTCGTCCACGCCGACAATGATTTTCGTGCACTTTTGAAAGAATTCCTGACCCACGTCGGTCAACACCAGACGTCGAGTTGTTCGCGACAACAATGTTGCATTGAGGTGGCTTTCCAGTCTCGAGATACTTCGGGAAACGGCAGGCAACGTCAGGTTCAACGCTTTCGCGGCACCCGTGAAACTGCGGAATTTAGCGACGAATACAAAAATCCGCATGTGGTCGAGAAGGTTCACGACCGCTCCTTTTTTTGAAGATCGGAAGGTCGTGCTTCAAGGTGCGCGACCGGTGACAGGCCAACACCAAGCAAGAGCCAGAGCGGCCGGAGCTACCTTAGCAATGACTGTTTGAACCTCGGCATGGCAAATAGTGATAACGGTTATTGATTGTTGACCGGTCCGTTTTTGAACATTAAAGCCCGCTACCGCGTAATGAAGGTTGGGGGAAAAAGCCGTTATTGAACCTTGACGGGGACGGCCATCCGCCAGTCCACTCTGCGTGCTGGCAGACGCGCTGGTGCAAGCTCCTCAGCCTCCCTAGAATGGGCATCGCTCAATAATCCAGAGCACAGACAATGGCGGTTGAGAGGGAAGCGGCTGATGAATCGAAATGAGCTACGCAAGGCCGACATTAACCTGATGGTGGTGTTCGAGACCTTGATGCTGGAGCGCAATGTCACGCGAGCAGCTGAAAAGCTTTTCCTCGGTCAGCCCACCATCAGCTCGGCACTGAACCGCCTGCGCGCCCTCTTCAATGACCCGCTGTTCATTCGTGTGGGCAACAGAATGGAGCCTACCGCGCGGGCCAACGAGATCATCCATCATCTGTCCCCGGCGCTGGATGCCATGTCGGTGGCACTGAGTTTGACCCACGATTTCGACCCCGCCAGCAGCGACATGACGTTTCGAATCGGACTGTCTGACGATGTCGAATACAGCCTGATGCCAGCGTTGCTACAGGCGCTGCGTGAGGAAGCTCCCCATGTCGTGATTGTGATTAAACAGGCAAATTACTGGAGCATTTCCGAGCTATTGGCCTCTGGCGAGATCACCGCAGGGGTTTGCATCACCAAAGATCTCCCGGCCAATGCCAAGCGCAAACTGCTCCGAAAAGTAGTCCCCATGGTACTGCGTACCGATCTGTCCGCTACGCCGCTCACCCTGGATGAATACTGCACGCGTCCTCACGTGGTGGTCTCCCATGTGGCCAACATTTCCAGCTTCGCCGATGAGTGGCTGGAAGCCGTGGGACGCACGCGCAAAGCCGTGCTTTCCATTCCTCAGTACACAACGCTCCCTGCCCTCATGGCTGGCAGCAACATGCTGTGCAATCTGCCGGACTACCTGGCGCTGGCCTTGAGCCAGACCGGCGCGTTACAGGCCGAACCCCTGCCCTTTGTCACGCCGACACTGGAGTTGTCCATGACATGGTTGAGTGTCATGGACAGTGACCCGGCTGAGCGATGGTTGCGAAGCAGGATTGAGCACGTCATGGGGCAGAGAGAACACTGATGTCCGGGAGTCGCTCATCAAAAACCTCACGCGCTTTGAGCAGTTGGAACAGCCTGATGTGAGGCTTCCAGTTCGCGTACCAGCGGCAGTACGTGTTCACCGAAATACGCGACTTCCTCCTGAAAGTGCAAAAAGGCCGAGAGCACCAGATCCACGCCCACGGCTTTCAACGCCACAATGCGCTCCGCAATTTGCTTCGGCGTTCCAATCAGATTGGTTTTAAACCCGTCGTTGTATTGAACCAGGTCCTCAAACGTGGACTTGGCCCAATTGCCCTCACCCTCAGGACTGGCCTTGCCGGCCTGTTTTGCTGCATCGCCGAATGCATTCACGGCTTCAGGGTCTGCCTGATCGATGATGTCCTGAAGCACCGCGCGCGCTTGCTCTTCGGTTTCGCGAGCGATGATGAACGCGTTGACCCCGATCTTCACTGAATGCCCGTTGGCCGCTGCCTTGGCGCGAATATCACTCACCTGCGCCTTGATGCCTTCTACCGTGTTGCCATTGGTGAAGTACCAGTCAGACACGCGCGCAGCCATATCGCGGGCGGCGCGGGAGCTGCCGCCCTGAAAGATTTCAGGATGGGGTTGCTGAATGGGTTTCGGGCGCAGTGTGTAATTGTGGAAGCGATAGAAATCGCCTTTGAAGGTGAAATTGTCGGTTGTCCAGATGCCTTTCAACGCCTGGATAAACTCTTCCGAACGACGGTAGCGCTCGTCATGCTCCAGCCAGGGCTCGCCGATGGCCTGGAATTCACCCTTGAACCAGCCACTGACAATGTTGATCGCCACACGGCCGGCCGTCAGTTGATCGATCGTCGCCAGTTGCTTGGCAACGACGGCGGGCGTCCAGGGCCCGGGAAGGATAGCCGCGATCACTTTGAGTTTCTCGGTCGCCGCCAGCAATGCATGGCTGAACGCTACAGACTCGTGTTGATTATCGGCGCCGTATCCGGCCGTGAAACGGATTTGAGTGAGGCCGTACTCAAAACCCGACTTCTCGGCGATTTGCGCCAGCTTACGGTTGTACTCGATGCCCCAATCGGTGCGCTGCTCGATTTTACTGACGATCAAACCGCCGCTGACGTTAGGTACCCAGTATGCGAATTTAATTGCGTTCTGACTCATCTACCGATCTCCAAATAGAGCAAGGGAGCCGCCCGGCGTGGTCGCCAAGTAAGGTGCCCACCTGCCTGATGTGGAATAGCAGCAATTATGCCAGCTTATTATTTACAGCGTTTTCAATGAGTTAACGACCGGAACAGAAGTCTATCCAACGCTTGGCAAACAACGTTTTGCGGAACAGGTGTTTCCAGGGAAACAGTTGGATTGCCCACACACCCAGAATCGGTGTCACAAGGGATTCAACTAATCAGCACAACTGTTGATGTATCAACAGTTGTGCCCGTGCATTCAACGGATTCACCTTGAATAATCGGCCAGTTATATGTCGGCACGGAGCATGCAAAGCGGGTGTATCAAAGCCGCCAGCACCGGACAGCTTTCATCATCACGGGATTTCCCCATGCCTGACACGCCAAACAATCCGCTTTCTCTGGGTACCGACTACGAAGCACTGGCTCATCGTTTTCGGCCGCTGTTCCAGCACATTGCAGCGGGCACCGTTGAGCGGGAAAACGCTCGTACTCTCCCCTACGAACCCATCAAGTGGCTCAAACAGGCCGGGTTCGGTGCGATTCGCGTGCCCAAAGAATATGGCGGCGCCGGCGCCTCTGTTGAGCAACTGTTCGAGTTGCTGATCGAACTGGCCGAAGCCGACTCCAATATTCCGCAGTCCCTGCGCGGCCATTTCGCCTTCGTGGAAGATCAACTCAATTCGCCTGCAACGCCTGAACGCGACACATGGTTCCGGCGCTTCGTCGAAGGCGATTTAGTGGGTAACGCCTGGACAGAAACAGGCGATGTAAAGCTCGGTGAAGTCATCACCAAAGCGACTCCGGACGGCACTCAGTTTCTATTGAGCGGGAAAAAATACTACAGCACTGGCAGTCTATTTTCAGACTGGATCGATGTGTACGCGCAGCGCTCAGACAACGGTGCAGACATTATTGCTGTGGTGGATGCCCGTCACGCCGGTGTACAGCAAAGTGATGATTGGGACGGCTTTGGGCAACGCACTACGGGCAGCGGGACATCGGTGTTCAATAACGTTCCGGTTCCCGCGACACACATCATCCCTTTTGAAAACCGTTTTAAATATCAAACTGCGTTCTATCAACTGGTATTGCTCGCGGTATTGGCAGGCACAGGTCGGGCGATAGAACGCGACATTACCCAGCAGATCCGCGAGCGCACACGTGTTTACAGCCACGGCAATGCCACCCGCGTGAGCGCCGATGTTCAGATCCAGCAAGTGGTCGGTCAAATTTCCGCTCAGGTCTACGCTGCACAGGCCACCACCCTTCGCTCTGCAAGGCCGTTGCAGCACGCCTATGAAGCGCGCTTTGCGGGGAATCCCGAGGCAGAGCGAACGGCGAACATTGCAGCGGAAATCGAAACGGCGAAAGCACAGGTCGTTGTTTCTGAGCTTATTCTGCGGGCAGCGACCGACCTGTTCAATGCGCTCGGCGCCTCAGGCATCAGCGTCAATAAAGCACTGGATAGACACTGGCGTAACGCGCGTACCGTTGCGTCCCATAATCCGCTTATTTACAAGGCCAGGATCGTTGGTGACTGGAGTATCAATGGCACCGAACCACCCTATGTCTGGCAAATCGGGCAGGGAGAGCCAAAGGCCAGGCCGCAGTAAATCGACGACCCGACTAAAGACCCCGAACGTAGCTTGCTCAGCCGACGCGGCGTTGGCTTTCTCCCGGCGTGCCGGTCATCTCCAGCGCCCTGACGACGTTGCTCAGATTGATCAGCGTCATCCAGCGCACCTGATCACCCTTGCCGATACTCACCAGGCTGCGCATGCGGTCATTGACCGACCCCCTGCCCCTCGCTCCGTGCTCCCAACCCTCGGGATGCTCGGAAGCCGGGTGGGTGAAGGTCTCTATGGAGTCGGTACGGTTGACCACCAGCCCGAAGCTGTTCAGGTCGCCCTTGACCAGCAGTACCCGCTCCAGCGTATTGCCGGGAGGCGTTGTGCCGGCTACCAGACTGCTCAGGCAGACTAGCGGAATCTGCTCACCACGCAGATTGAAACTGCCCAGCAAATGGGTCTCCTGCTGTGCGAACCGGACAAAGTGCTCGGGCATATCAAGGATTTCCAGCACTTGATCGAGCGGCACCACGAAAGGCTGGGCGGCCTGGAACATCAGGCACGTCTGGCTCATCTGCGTCAGCCGAGAGCCCAACGTGTCCTGGTTGGGCGGGCTGGTCTGGTAAATCCTGGCGAAACTCAGGGTCTCCTTGCGCTCCAGCAAGGCGCTGTGTTCAAGCAATAACGCCTGTTCTCCGTTCTCCAGCCCGACAACACCGGCAAACAGCGCAGGCTCTCGCAATCCATAGCGGGGCAACGGCAGGATTTCATGAGTACGCTTGCGCACGATCGAGATCATTCGGTCATAGACCAGACCGATGCGATAGCCTTCTCGCGAGGTCAAAACCAGCAACTGGTTCTGAGCCTGCGCCGTCGCCGTCGCCGGGCAATCAATGCCCAGTACCCGGTTCAGGCTCAACGCAGGCACATCAACGCCACGTCGGTTGACGACGCCCAGGCAATAGTCGCCCCCCAGTTTGCTGGGCAGCATGTCCGGCCGATCCACCAACTCGGTAATCGCTTTCGCGTCTACCGCATAGCGCTTTCCTTCGCACTCAAACAACAGCAAGTGATGCAGCGCCCGGGATTGATCCTGAGTCTGCACCGACTGGCCCACGTCCCCACCGTGCGCCGTCAGCACCTGAGGCAAGCCACACAGCGCATCCAGATCGAGCCGGTAAATCATTCGCTCATTTTCCAGCATCACGAGTTCTGGCAGCAGCGCAACCGCGGTGCCCTCTCCGCCGAGACGGCACAGGTTTCGCGCCTCGACTTTCATCACGTCACTGACGCCGCTGACCGCAATACCCAGGCGCCGCCCTTGATGATTGACGATGGCCACCATCTCCAGCGGGTCGTGCCGGGAGACATCATGCTCACCCAGCAACGACCTCAGCTCGATCAGTGGCAGCGCCTTCCCGCGCAGGCTGAACATGCCGAGCAAGGCGCCGCCTTGCAGCGGATGAGGCTGCAGCCGGGTTGGCCAGTTGATGACCTGCTCCAGTGCCTGGGCGTCAATCGCAACTTCCAGCCCGCCCAGCTTGACTACCCCAAAAGCCAGGGCGTCGCTCATAGCGTTTCAACCTGGCCTGGGGCGCTCAAGCCCTTGCCCAGACCGGTCGCCAGCTTGATGCGGTTGAGCTCGCCGATCAGTTCCGCTACCCGTTCAGCCAGATGATGCTGTTCCTGCGTCGCCGCGCCGATGGTCGTCATCGCGCCGTTGGTCTTTTCAACCCCGGCAACGATCCGCTCGAACGCACTGCCTGCGCTGCGGGAGATCTCGCTGCCGGAGTTGATGCGGCGCACCGTTTCCTGAATCAATTTGTTGATTTTGGTGGTGGCCTGGGAGGACTTCTCCGCCAGCTTGCGCACCTCATCGGCCACCACTGAAAAGCCCAGACCATGTTCACCCGCGCGCGCCGCTTCAATGGCGGCGTTGAAGGCGAGCATGTTGGTCTGGCCGGCGATCGTGCTGATCACCTCGATGATTTCCTGGATGTCTTCTGCCGATTTGCCAATGGTGTCCATCGCCGCCGACGCCTCGTTGAGGGTCTGGGAACCGCGCTGGGCTTCATCCTGGGTAACGCGTGCCTGATCGTTGGCGTCGCCAGTGGTTTTGACCACTTCGGCGATGGCCTGCATCAGACGCGTGACGGACTCATCCATCGCCTGGGTCTTGGCTTCGATGGCTTCTTCCAGTTCAACCTGCGCGGTGATGTCGGTGGCGAACTTGACCACCTTGTACGGTTCCCCCACGGCATTGAACACCGGGTTATACGTGGCCTGAATCCAGATTTTCTGACCGTATTTGCTGATCCGCATGAAGCGTCCGGTGAAGAACTTGCCGCTGCTCAGCGCGCCCCAGAATTCGCGATAAGGCGTGGTCTTGACGTAATCCGGTTCGCAGAACAGCGAATGATGCCGGCCCGTCAATTCCTCCATCCGGTAACCCACCAGCTCCAGGAAGTTGGCGTTGGCCGAGAGAATATTGCCGCTCAGGTCGAAGTCGATCACGCCCTGGGCGCGGTTGATCGCGTTGACCTTGCCTTCGTGCTCCATCGTCCGAAGTTTGGTCTCGGTGACGTCAGTGGCGAACTTCACGATCTTGTAGGTCTGCCCCTGGGCATCAAGGATCGGATTATAGGACGCCTGAATCCAGACATCCCGACCGTCCTTGCTCAGGCGCTTGTATTCGTTGGAGTCGTACTCGCCCTTGCCGAGCTTCTCCCAAAACTCGCGGTACATCAGGGACGCGGCGTATTCCGGTGCACAGAACATCCGGTGATGCTGGCCCACGACTTCGTCCAGCGTGTAGCCCATGGCCGAAAGGAATTTGCTGTTGGCGGTCAACACATAGCCTTCAGGCGTGAACTCGATTAACGCCTGGGAGCGCTCGATCGCCTCGATTTTGCTTTCCCACTCGGCGTTGCGATTGCGCACTTGCGTGACATCGCTGGCAAATTTAACGATTTTGAATGGCTTGCCGTTGTTGTCCATCACCGGGTTGTAGGTCGCTTGCAGCCAGATCTGCCGCCCGTCCTTGGCCTGACGCTGGTACTGGCCGGCGTCAAACTTGCCGGTACCCAGTTTCTCCCAGAACATCAGGTATTCCTTGCTGGTCGCATAGTCGGGCATGCAGAACAGCCGGTGATGGCGCCCGCGAATTTCTTCGAGGTCGTAACCCATGCAGTCGAGAAAGTTCTGGTTGGCGTAGAGCACGTTTCCCTGCAGATCGAATTCAATCACGGCCTGGGAGCGGTCGATAGCGGTGAGGAGGGAGTTCAGGTCAGCGCCGGCCTGGGCAAGTTCGGCGGTTGGGTTCGATTTATTGTTCATGGGGCAGGTCCGCTAAATGGTATTGAGTGGGCGGGGCTCCTTCCCTGTAGCGATAAGCAACGGCTGTTTTCTGTCCGTGAGACGCCTCAGACAGGGGCGCGATCGGGCCAGACTCACGGGAGCTCATCTACGATTTGTCGTATCAGGTATTCGATCGGCAGAGGGTGCCGTGAACTTTAGCCAAGGTTGTACATTTATTTTTTCGTGTACAGGTTTGAACCGTTCAGATGTCGAGAGTGAATCGGTGCGAGGTCAGTGGATGGCCTATCTGGCACAGCGCGCACCGATCATTTCGAAAGGACGTAGCGTTGATTCAGGATCATGGACCTGCATCGGAAACTGGCAGCAACGCATCGAAACCCGCGATGACATCAAACAGCTCCTCATCGATTCCGCCCTGGCGCAGTCGATGGAAACGTGCATTGAGCGTTTTCTGCAGCGCGCCGATGTTGCGGTCGGCACGCTGCATCGCAGCGAGCCGGCTGGCATTTTCGCTGGCCAACGACTCCGCGCTGGCACGAAACAGCGAGACAAACAGATGCTCGCGGATGAAGGCGCCCAGTACATCTACGCCTGTGCCGAGTATTTCCGGACTCAGGGGCGTGGGCCAGGCTTCACTTGCCAACTGCCGCTGCCAGCGCTCATCCAGCGGCAGCAGCTGCTGTCGGACGGGCTCATACTGCGCAGCCGAGGGGCGGTTATAGAACAGAATCAGCGTGTCGCGTTGCGCGCCAGTAGCCGAGGTGTAGAGGTCCTGAAGAATCTGGCCGACCAGCCGGGTGATGTGCGCAACCGACCCCGGAACGGCAAACAGATCCTGGGGCTCGATGCCGGCATCGAGCAGTCGCTCATGCAGGCGTTCACCAACAGCCCAGACCTTTACCTGCGCGGGTGTCACCTGTGACAGGGCGAATTCGATCAGCACCTCATTGAACCGCCCCACCAGGCCTTGATCGGAACCGAATACGATGACATTCACCACACCGCCGGTGCCGGGGGTGACATCCCCCTCGGTCAGGGCGCTTTTTACAGCGACCGTACGCAGACAGACGCTCAGTCCGCGTTCCACTGTGCACGCGTAATCGGCCAACGCCGCGACCGACTGTTCGTACTGACCGATGGCGGCGGCGGCAGAAGCCTTCATGGTCCGGACAACGGCCCTCAAGTCACCTGCACTGGCGATCTGACGTCGCAGCGCACTCATGGTGTTGGCCATCAGCGATGCACTCGCGCGAATGCTGTCGTTGCCAGCCGGGACGTTCCGCCGTTGACGGTGCATGTGTCATCGGTAAGGACCACGCTATTCATGGCGTTCCTCAATGGTCGGCTCGGCCCCTTCAAAGTCAGGACCCTGCCCCTGTGCGGTTTGAAAGGTAGTCAGTGCCTGCCGCGCGGCCTCGGTGACCTGTTGGCGATCAGCGTCGAGCAACTGCCCCGTACCCGCCAGCCGGGCTTGCACATCATCGGGTAGCCCGCCTGCCACCTCTTGAACGGCTTTCTGCGCAGCGCTCATGTGTTCGAGCGCAATCGTGTCGAACAGTGCAGCGTTCAACGCCAGTAATATCGCGATCTGAGCCGGCACCGACACCGGCGAAAACTCTGCCTGCGCCAGACAGGCACGGATGCGTTTGCCATGATCGATTGCCTGGTGAGTGCCTTTATCGAGTCGGGCGCCGAATCGCGCAAACGTTTCCAGTTCTTCGAATTGCGCGTAAGCCAGCTTGAGGTCGCCGGCCACCGCGCGGTAGGCCGCGCGCTGCGCCTTGCCGCCAACCCGCGAGACAGACTGACCCACATCGACAGCCGGCAAGACGCCCAGTTCGAACAGCGAGGGCGACAAGACAATCTGCCCGTCGGTGATGGAAATGAGATTGGTCGGAATGTAGGCGGAAATATCCTGAGCTTCGGTCTCGATGATGGGCAACGCCGTCATCGAACCCCCGCCGCGCGCCTCATTCAAATGGGTGGCGCGCTCGAGCATGCGCGAATGGATGTAGAAGATATCCCCTGGAAATGCCTCTCGCCCAGGCGGGCGACGCAGCAGCAGCGACAGTTCGCGATAGGCCCGTGCATGATGGGTCAGGTCGTCATACACAATCAGTACGTCACGGCCTTTCTCCATGAAATGCTCGGCGATGCTGGTGGCGGCATAAGGCGCGATGTAGGACAGACCGGGGGCTTCGTTGCCTTCTGCGACCACCACCACGGTAAACGCCAACGCACCCATCTCACGCAGATTGGCCACCGCCTTGGCCACAGACGACGCTCGCTGGCCGATGGTGCAGTAGACGCAGAGCACGTCCTTGCCGCGCTGATTGAAAATCGTGTCCAGAGCGATGGCCGTTTTTCCGGTCTGACGGTCCCCCAGAATCAGCTCGCGCTGACCGCGGCCAATCGGGATCATCGCGTCGATCACCTTCAGTCCGCTCTGCAGCGGCTCGGTGACCGGGGCGCGGTCCATGATCGCCGCCGCAGGCCGTTCGATCGGCAATCGCTGCTCGGTGGCGATAGGCTCCCCGCCATCGAGCGGGCGCCCCAATGGGTCAATCACCCGACCCAGTAATTCGTCGCCCACGGCCACGTCCATCACGCGACCTGTGCGCAGAACTTCCTGACCTGCCTGAAGGTGCGCGCCATCGCCCAGCAGCACGACATCCACGCCGTCCTCATCCAGGTTGAATGCAATTCCTGACAAACCGCCGGGAAACACCACGCGCTCCTCAAAACCAAGGCCCCACAGGCCATTGACGCGTGCGATACCGGTGGAAACGCTGACGATCGTGCCCACCTCCTGCACTGCCATCTGAGGCGTGAAGGCAGTCAGGCACACACCCATGCTCGCAAACGCGTCAAGCAAGACATTTTTCAGCGTTGCCTGAGCCGACGATGGCAGGGGCAGAGGCGCAGGCAAAGGAGCGGTCATACAGGCTCCGTCTTGCTCAGCCGTGCTTGCAGAGTGGTTGAGATCGCCTCGAGATAGTCAGCAATGCTCCACGCTACCTTCAAGCCATTAACGCTTAGCGCCACACCGCTGACCAGTTCAGGGAGGATCTGGAACTCCAGTGCGATCGTCTGACCGAAGCATTCGTCAATGGCCGTCTGAATGGCGTTCTGTTGAGCGACCGGCAACTCGAACGCGCTGCGCAACAGAGCCGGTGCTTGTGGCGACGCAACCTTGAGCGCCGTACTTAGCGCCTCACGCGCCCTGTCATCAAGACTTCGAAGGCGCTGAATGAACACCTCGCACGCACGCTGCTCCAGGCTCACCGAAGCGAGGTCGGCGAGCACCCTGCGCGAAATGTCGTACACCTGCTCCTGCGTCAGCCGCACGAGGTCATCGTGCAAGCGCTGCGTCTCGTCGATCAACGCTTTCGCCTGGTCGGAACTCGCCTGGGCAGCGTTTTTTCGCGCTTCGACCAACAACCGTGAACGCTCGGCATTGGCCTCATCAATCGCTTTGCTCAGTAGTGCGGCCCGCTGCTCGTCGAAGGCCTGGTTCTTCTTCTCGAACGCGTCTTGCTGCTGATGTGCCTGGGCCTTGGTCCGGGCGGCATCTGCGAGTTCGTCAGAGATGTTCTGCTCGCGCGCTGCGATAGCGCTCAGCACCGGTTGGTAGAGAAAACGCTTCATCAACCAAACCAGAATGAGGAAGTTAACCACCTGAGCGCCGACGGTGAACCAGTCAATGAGCACGGTCTAATGGCCTGCTGCCTGGGTCGCCGCCAAGACGGCCGCATTCCAGAACGGATTGGCGAAGATCAGAATCATCGACACCACAAAGCAATAGATGGCCGTTGACTCGATCATCGCCAGCCCGACGAACAATGTGCGGGTGATGGTGGCCGACGCGTCCGGCTGCTGAGCCAGCGAACTGAGGGCCACGGACACTGCCTTGCCCTCGGACAGGGCGGGCCCCATCGTGCCGAAGCCAGTGGTCAGGCCGGCCATGACGATGGAGGCAACCGCGATCCAGGTGAGAGAGTCCATAACGTGCCTTTTCAAAAGTGACAGCAATTGTGCAGCGGTTCGGGTGGCGCGAGCCTTTACGGGCCTGGCGCCGCTTCGCCGTTACGTGTGGCCGCCGCGATGTAGACGGCGGCAAGAATCGTAAAGATGTAGGCCTGCACCATGCCCGTGAGCAAGCCCAGCGCCGTCATGACGATGGGGAACACCAGGGGCGTGATCGATAACAAGATGGCGATGATCATGGCGCCACTCATCATGTTGCCAAACAAGCGAACGGCCAGCGCCAGCGTTCGGGACATTTCACTGATGAGATTGAAGGGCAGCATGATGGGCGTCGGGCGCATGTATGACGCGAGATACCCCGCCAGCCCCTGACCCGATATGCCAAACAGCGGCACCGCCACCAGCACACACAGGGCCAACGCCACGGTGGTCGACAACGATGCAGTGGGAGGCTCGTACCCTGGAATCACCGTCGCCAGTGTCGCGGCGCCAATGAACAGGAACAGCGTGCCGAGAAATCCGAGGTAGCGGCGCGGCTCTTTCAGGCCCACGTCTTTAATCTGGCCCACGATGGTCGTGACCACCATTTCCAGCAAATTCTGCCAGCGTGAGCGTTGATGCCCCGTGACCAGACGACGGGTGATCAAAGCAGCGCCCAGTACCATTACCGCCATCAGCGCCCACGTAAACACAAGGGTGGCGTTGAGCTTGAAAAAGCCATGCTCCCAGAAGATCCAGGCGTCGGGTGTCAGGCGCATGGTGGTGGTCCGCACGTCGCCGGCACCTGCTCGCAGCCCTTCAAGCGAGTGACGCGCAGGACGACGACGCGCGCCAGCAGGAAGCCCAGCATGCAAGCCCCCAACCGTAATGGCTGACCTGCGCCCGCCAGATAGAATCCAGTCAGCACCAGGGCGGTTCGCACGATGAGGCTGCCGACGAACCAGTGCGCGGGTTTGCTTGACACAGCGCCTCTGCGTACCGTCCACCAAAGGCCGCCGAAAAAGAACACACCCAGTGCCGCCCCCGCCAGCACGGTCGTGATGATCAGGAATAATCCCTGGCCGTCATTCATGATTGCCCTCCTCCTCGTCATCGGGTGTGTCGTGCATGGCCTGATCTTCCCTGCTGACCCAGTGCCAGGCGTTCAGGCACCCTGTCGTTAACCCTGCCATCAACAGCGCCAGTGTCCAGGAACGGCCGCCGGTAAAGCGCTGATCAAGCCAAAGGCCCAGTGCCGCGCCGAGCAGAGTGGGCACGACCACGGACCAACCGATCAGGCCCATCATGCCCAGACCAAACCACACTGACGTATCGTTACGGCGCGCCCTGAGTTTGCGCGCCGCTTTGTTGCCAATCTGTTCTGCCAAGGTCGGTTTGCCAGAGGCACGCCCGGATGGCTTGTTTGTGGTGCGCCCGGTCATGAGGCTTGCTCATGCAGCGAGACGAACCGACGCATAAAGCCTGCCTCCAGACGGTTCATCGCCGCACGCATCGCTTCTTCTTGCGCATCGCGCGTCATGAACTGCGCTTCAATCAAACCGCGCAGACGGGACAAGTCGTTGCCACGCAGTGCCCGCCGCGCCGAGATCACGACAGTCTGTCCGGTCTTGACGAGCACACCTTCATCCAGCGCTACAAACACTTCGCCCCAGGATGGGCTCTCGTAAATCAGGATGCCGGGCACCAGCGCTGCGATACAGTCCAGCCGTCTGGGGAGCAACCCAAAGGAGCCTTGTGTGGTTTCGACCACGATGTGAGACACATCCAGCTCGTCCGTGAAGACCTCGGAGGGCAACAACACCTTAAGTCTCATCGACAGCATGGGTGTCCTCCCTGCCCGGTTGCGTAGCGTGGGTATCCCGCCTGGCCTTGGCCTTGACGCTGGCTTCGTCGACGGCGCCGATCATGTACAACGCGCTCTCGGGCAGATCCTTGAATTCGTCAGCCAGTATGCGTTCGCAACCGTCCAGCGCGTCTTGCAGGCTGACAAGTTTGCCGCTCAGGCTGGTGAACTGTTCAGTCGTGAAAAACGGCTGGGTCAGAAAGCGCTCAAGCCGACGGGCTCGTGCCACCACCTTGCGGTCGTCGGGCGACAACTGATCAAGGCCGAGCATGGCAATGATGTCCTTGAGTGCTTCGTACTGGGCAAGCGTTCGCCGAATCGCCTGCGCCAGCCTGTAGTGCCGCTCGCCGACAATGCCTGGGGTGATCATCTTCGAGCTGGACTGCAAGGCGTCGATGGCCGGAAACAGGCCCTCACTCGCACGTTTTCGGGAGAGCACGATGGACGCCGAAAGGTGAGAGAACGTGTGCACGGCGGCGGGGTCGGTGAAGTCATCGGCCGGTACGTACACGGCCTGGATCGAGGTGATCGCGCCGCTGTCGGTATTGGCGATGCGCTCCTCCAGGGCCGCGAGCTCCGTGCCCATTGTCGGCTGATAACCCAAGCGGGAGGGCATCTGCCCCATGAGCCCGGACACCTCGGGGCCGGCCTGAATGAAGCGGAAAATGTTGTCGATCAGCAGCAGCACATCGCGGTGCTCGTCATCGCGAAAATACTCCGCCATTGTCAACGCCGCATGGCCCACCCGAAACCGTGCGCCGGGAGGCTCGTTCATCTGGGCAAAGATCATCACCATGTCCGTCAGCACCCCGGCCGACTTCATCTCGCGGTACAGCTCCTCGCCCTCACGGGAACGCTCGCCAATGCCGCAAAAAATGCTCACGCCGGACTGGTGGCCGATCATGTTATGGATCAATTCAGTCAGCAATACCGTCTTGCCAACCCCGGCGCCGCCGAAGAGTCCTGCCTTGCCACCGCGCTCCAGCGGCGTGAGCACATCAATGATCTTGATCCCGGTTTCGAACACCTCGGACTTCGTAGACCTGCGGACCAAGGGGGGTGGCGGCTGATGCACAGAGCGCCATTTCACTCCTTCCAGGGCGGGCTGCCGGTCAATGGTATTACCAAAGACGTCGAACATCCGCGACAGAATGCCGGTACCTACGGGGGCCTGCAGGGGACCACCGGTGTCATGAATGGGCATTCCCCGGGCCAGGCCTTGGGTCGGTGTGAGGGCGATGCCACGCACATGCCGCTCGTCACGTTGGGCCAGTACCTCAATCGCCACCGCGCCGCCCGGGCCGGCGCGCAGGAGGGTGTTGATCGGCGGCAGCAGAGACTCGAACCGGGCATCCACAACGCTGCCACGCACCGCCGTAACAACCCCGGCGCTCACGTTTCCACTCGCTCGATGAACGTTTCATTGACCCAGTAACCGCTGCGACCATGGTGATCGTAAAGATGCTGTTCTCGCTCCCGGTTCAACTGCGCCGTCGACTCGTAAGCGGGGGAGGATTTGATGGAGGCGCAATCCAGGTCCACTGAAAGCGTCTTGTGGAGCCAGCTCACCGCGTCCACCCACTCCGGCGCGATAAGCACGTGGTGCCCCACCCACCAGTTACTGGTGTTGATCACAAGGTACTGAATTGCCCAGGTGTCCTGATTGATCAAGAGGCTTTCGACGTGTCCGACACCACCATCAGTGGCCTTGATGTGATAGCCCACAACGGCCTCGCAGCTGCGCAAATGAGGATCGTCGTCCTCATGGAGGGCGCGCTCAGCCCTCGCACTTTCTTCTTCAACATGCCGACTGCCGGACTCCCCTCCGGGCAATCCAAACCCGCCAGCCCCGGCATACGCGCCGGTGGGCCACAGGCCTGCACCTCCCCAATAATACGGATAGCCGTAATAGCCCAAATGCTGCATCTCATGCTGGCGAGAGACCGGCTGGTCTGTGTCAATCTCGGGACTGTTCTTGACTTGGTCCTGAGTAATCGCAAGGGACAGGCGACGCCCGGGCCAATCGAGGCTGTCGATGGCGTGCGGTGAAATCAGCACCCTTCGGCGGGAAAGCCAGGTGCCGGTGTCGACGATGAAGTAGCGGATCACCCAGGCTTCATCATCAAAATAGAAGTCTTTGACTTCACCGATATCACCGTCGGTGGCACTGAGGGTGAAGCCCTTGAGGTCTTTCAGGCTTAGCAACATGGGAGTGTCCTCTTCAAAGCACCTATGGGTTTGGTCCGGCACCGACAAAGGTTCTGTGCGTGCTGCGCCGGCGCTGTTCAAGCACGCTGTGCGCCGAACCGGGCTGTGTCTGTTCGCTGCCGCACCCCTCACCCGGCCGGGCATCAGTTCTTCAGAAAGGCCAATGGCTCGATCAGGTTTCACAGCGCGATGGTCGGGGACTTCGGGGTGAAGAACGCGGGCGGGGGGCGCGTTCATGGGCTCAGCCCTTCCATTGAGGGGTCGTACTCACCGCGACACGCGGCGTGGTTGCATCTGAGCCGGTGCAGCAATGCCTGCTGGGCCGCGTGCACATGGCTCGATTCGCCTTTCCATATTTCCAGCGCCGGCTGTTGAACAGCCCGGGCAAACGAAAACGCCAGCGGCCAAGGCAACCGCGACTTGAAGGTCGCGTTCATCTCATTCAAGCGGGCGGACGCCAACTTTGCCGTCTGCCCGCCTGACAGGAACACGATCCCGGGCACTGCGGCGGGTACGGTTCGCAGCAAACAACTGACCGTCGCTTCACTCACCTCGGCCACGGTTGCAGGGGTGGTGCACGCAAGGCCGGGAAGTACCATATTAGGTTTGAGCAGCATCCCCTCCAGTAGCACGCGCTGGATATGCAGCTGTTCGAAGACTGTGCGCAGCACCTGCTCCGTGACAGCGGCGCATTGCTGGAGTGTCTGGTCACCGTCCATCAAGACTTCCGGTTCGATGATGGGCACCAGCCTCGCCTCCTGACACAACGCTGCGTATCTGGCCAATGCGTGGGCATTGGCCTGGATGCAGCCGTGGCTGGGAATGCCGGCTCCCGGCGTAATCACGGCACGCCACTTGGCAAAACGCGCCCCCAGTTTTGCGTACGTCTGCAGCCGATCGCGCAGTCCGTCCAGACCCTCGGTGATTTTCTCCCCAGGGTGCCCCGCCAACGCTGTTGTGCCCATGTCCACCTTGATGCCCGGCATGACGCCCGCTTCGATCAGGAACTGCGTGAAAGGCACCCCATCCTGTGTGAATTGACGGAGGGTTTCATCGTAGAGAATGGCCCCGTTGATGTACTCATTCAGCGTCGGGGTGGTCACGATAAGCGCCCGATAGGCGTGCCGGGCCTCTGCCGTGCGGGGAATGTCCAAGGCGGCGAAACGCCGTTCACAGGTCGGATTGCTTTCATCCATTGCCAGCAATCCCTTGCCGTCCTTGACCAACGCCTTGGCGGTTTCTTTCAGTGCTTGCACATTCATGCTTGGCCCCTTCAGGTTTGGCTGACATTAATCACTACGCTTGATTGGAGGCGACCCGTGCTCAGTGCCCGGTACTGCGAGGATTGACCGCCAGCAGGCTGCTGGGCATGTGATGGGCCACCTGCTCTGTGGTACTGCCCAGCAAGGCGCTCAAGCGATTGCGATGAACCGTTCCCATCACGATGACATCAATGTTTTGCGCCTCGGCAAAGGCGCGAATCACCTTGGCCGGGTAGCCCATCACCAGGTGCTTGCGTTCATCGGGCACCCCGAACTGCTCGGCCAGCTTGTTGAACCCGTCCTCTTCTGCCTCGTAAAGGGTCTGGGCCAAGTTCGAGCTGAATCCCGTGGCATCCTGGGAGGCGAATACAGCGGTCAGGTCATAGGCATAAATCAGGTGCAACTGCGCATCACACTGCGCGGCCAGTTTTTCAGCGTGGGTGATAATTGCTTCATTGATCCCCGCGAACTGATCAGAGGGACCGAAAGGGTCCACCGCGGCCAACACCTGGCGTGGCCGCGCATGCGCCACTTTCGACACCAGATGCAATGGAGCCGGGCAGTCGTGCAGCAGGCGCAGATCCAGCGAGGTGAACAGCATGCGCGATACCCACGATTCGTGCTCTACGTCCTTGATCACCAGCGCCGGATTGATCTCTCGGATATGCACCATGATTTCGTCAAGCGGCTGCATGACCCAGATTACTTCCGTAGTGACCAGCACCCCCAGATTCCGTATTGGCTGAGCCTGCTCTTCGAGCCATTCGCGGTGGCGTGCCAAGTAACCATCGCGCATCTCTCTGAGCGCCCTCTCGTTTACCAGGCCTGCACTGGCAAGGCCATCCACGTAATCGAAGGCGACGATATGCAGCGCCGCATCCTTGGCCTGCGCCAGCGCGCCCGCACGATCAAAGGCGGGCGTTTTTTTCATCAGCGGCGAAGCGATGAGCATCAAACGTTCAGGTTCGAACATGGCGCACCTCCAGTCAGCAAGAACGACGACCACAGGACTGCACAACTGTGGCGCGGGCGATAACGGTCGATTCTCGGCGGCCGGTCGAAAGCCGACTTGATATTTATCAAGGATGGTGCAGACATCGCAGAGCCGGGAAATGCCCAGCTCACGGGTGAAACACATCTATCTGTTCGCATTGAACTCACGTGATTCGGATGACTTTCTCTCTCCAATCCCCCCCGCTCATCCACATTTGAAATGCCCGCTGTTACGGCTATCGCGCCGCGCCTATGCTGCATTGAATAAGGAGATTCCTATGAGCGCCCATCTGGCCGCTGTCCCCGATCTGTTCCTCAAGGCTGAGTGCGCAAGTTGCGGTGTTCGAGAGCTGTGCCTGTCGATGGGCATGAGTGTCATTGATACCGATCGTTTGTCCGCCATCATTCCCCAGCCTCTGAAGATCAAGAAAGGCGAGGCGCTTTATCACGCAGGTGATCCGCTGCGATCGCTTTACGCGGTGCGCTACGGTTTTTTCAAGACGACGATTTCCTCCCAGGACGGGCGCGATCAACTGACCGGGTTTCAGATGTCGGGAGAGCTGCTCGGCTGCGATGCGATCAGCGAGAATCGCCACGTGTGCGATGCCATCGCGCTGGAAGACAGTGAAGTGTGCCCCATTCGTTTCACCCAGCTGGAGCGGTTGTCACGTGAACTGCCTTCGCTGCAGCACAACCTCAATCGCGTCCTGAGCAGAGAGATCGTTCGGGACCACGAGATGCTGCTGCTGATGGGCAATCTCAATGCGGAGGAGCGCATGGCAGCGTTTCTGCTCAACCTCTCCAACCGCATGGCCAATCGAGGTTACTCTCCTACCGCTTTCGTGCTGCGCATGACCCGGGAAGACATCGGTTCATACCTTGGGCTGCGCCTTGAAACGATCTGTCGTGCCATCGCCAACCTGCGTGACCACAGCATCGTCAGGATTTCCGGACGGGCTGTTGAGATCCTTGACCTCAAACGCCTGCACGCTTTGATAAACGGCTGCGGCTGCGGACCGAAAACGCTCTGAATCAGCCTGCCATTTACAGCGAGCCGGCCCTGACGACCAGCACGCTGCAAGGCGCATGGGTCAGCACCACTTCTGCCGTGTTACCCATGACCTGCTCCAGACCATGGCGCGGCATCGTTCCCATCACCAGCAGATCGAAGTCGTTCAGTCGAGCGAACGCTTCAATCGTGGGCTGTGGGGTGCCGGTCATGAAATGGCGACGCCGTTCCATGATTCCATGCTGCGCGCATAACGACGCAAAGGATTCTTCGTGTGCGTCACTCAGGGCTTCCTGGAACCCGGGCTCGACCGGCATGGCGCCCATCATGGTCATCCCCGACGCATAAATTGCCGCCCAGTCGTACACATACAGCACGTGCAGCACGGCATGGCACTGGAGGGCCAGTTGTGTCGCGACGTTGAGTATCTGGTGATTCAGGCGCAGGTCGGCGTCATTGGACCGATAAAGGTTGACCGCAGCCAGCATCTTGACCGGCAGGGGATGCGTGGAGCGGATAACAAGCTGAACCGGGCACGCGCAGTGGCGCAACAGTTCCCAATCCAGGGGCGTCGAGAAGAGCCGTTGCAGTGAGGCTTCATGGTGAACGTCCTTGATCAACATAACGGGCCGGACACTTCTGACGCAGTGCTGTATGTCCTCGAACACATCCCCCGTCCCCCACCGTTGCAGATCGACATCGAGGCCCTTGCTGCGCTCTTCTTGCACTTGCGACTCGAGCCAGTGCTGATGGACCTGCAAGTGGGCGTCACGCAGTTTCGCCAGTGCCTCAGGATTGAAAAGCCCCATTATTTCCAACAGTTTCACGTGGTCCAGGGCCGCGATCAGCAATCGAGCGCCGCTGGTCCTGGCCAACGCAACGGCGCGTTCGAAGGCCGGCGTACGCTCCTGCTTTGACGAGGCAATCAATAAAAGGCACGGCGAGTCTTTCACATAGACCTCACTCATCATCTCTGGGGGGCTGGACAGCGGCGGTGGCTCATCGGCGATGGACAACCTGTCAGGGCGTTGCGCCTTGAGCGGAGTGTGGGCGTGTAGCGCGCCCGGCATCTGATGTAGATCAGAGGTTGATCAAGATCCTGATTATTTCCCCAGCCGTCATTGTTCATCAGGAAAATCGTGTCGCCTGGCGGCTAAAGCGTCTTTCACTGACAAACCTCAATGTTTGATTTCCCGGCGAGCGTTCAATGACTACAGCGTGGCTTCCGGTGATCGGGCTGCGCGCCAGTGCCTTCAGCCAAGAGGATTGACCATGAGCGACTTGACGTTACGCCGAAGCATTCTGGACGAACTTGAGTTTTTGCCCCACATCGATGCCGCCGCCATTGGCGTCGCCATCGAAAACGGCGTCGTCATCCTGACGGGTCATGTCGGGACCTACGCTGAAAAGATCGCCACAGAGCGGGCCGTCAAGCGCGTCAAGGGGGTGCGGGCTGTCGCCGAAGAACTGAAAGTGCGGGCGACCACGGCCGTGGGTTTCGGTGACGAAGTGACGGCCTCGCGGTGCCTGGACCTGCTGCGCTGGAATACCGTGGTTCCGGACGAACAAATACAGGTCAAGGTGCAGCAAGGCTGGGTGACGCTTGAGGGCAACGTGGAGTGGCAATATCAGAAAGAGGCTGCGCAAAACGCGATACAGAAACTGGACGGCGTCGTGGGTCTCAACAACCTGCTGGTCATAACACCCAAAGCCGACGCACAAGACATCAAGCGGCTGATCGAAGAAGCGCTGGGAAGAAGCTCGGACCTGGATTTGACCAAAATCCGTGTCTCCGCCGACGGCAATCAAGTCAAGCTTGAGGGCACTGTTCACCGATGGCTTGAACGCAAAGCGGTCGAACATGCTGCCTGGGCCGTACCTGGCGTGAAGAACGTAGAAAACCATCTGCTCATCACCTGATTGGGCGGTGCATGCCATTGAAAACTGATCTGGATGCTGCACCGCAAGGGGTGCAATCGCCGCAAGCGCGACAGACTCCTGAGACGCCTGGCAAGTTGCGCGCGAGTGCTGACGCAAAATACGGTTTCGATGCCCTCCCCGGTCAGCCATTGACCGATATCACCCTTGAACTTACGCCTAACCGCAGGTTTTGGGACTGCCCCCTCAAATAGCCGCAGCGCTCAGCCCCTTCGATCTGAGTTGCCCGTTAATGACCTGCATGACGGCCGGCGACATGAGCGAACGCTGTGCGCATGGACGTCAAAATTGTCGGGAAGCGGCGATACCGAAGCAATCGCCAGGGGACGTGCAACGGGCCGAGCAGATCGGCCATACGCGGGCGGGTGCGTCGGGGATGGTCCGCCTGATCCTGGAGAACACGAAGATTGCGTCGAACGGAGTGATGGCCAATCGAGACGATTTTCAAATCGATACGCTGATTCGAAAAATCCTTCCCGAATTCGCCCAGGCTTCTGCCCCTGATACACCGTCGGTTGACCCTTCCAGCGCGTGAAACTGTGTTCGGGTGCAAATCACGTTATTAGGCGACATTTGCCACCACTCGAAAGTAGTATGATGCCACATTGAAATCACCGGAAGGCCAGCCCTCAATCGGCCTCTCCTGTCGTGCAGATCGTGAGTCGCGTTGCCCTATTGAACTTCGTCGACACGCCGATACCGAAAGTGCTACCGGCTTGCTGGTGCAGCCGTTCTGCCACCCAGCCGCTCCAGGTTGCCGATCTCTGCGCGTGTCGAATGACCGCCTGGCACTTCGTCCTTTTTTTTCAGGTAATGCACATGGCCGCCAAGGCTCACCTCGGTTTGAAGAATCATGAAGTTTTGGGTCATTTTCTCGATGCTGCTTCCCACCTGACCGGGGCGACGGGCGCCATTCTGATATTGCGAGACGAAGAGCAGTGGCGCACGGTGGCGACCTACGGCACTGCGCCGGAAGTGCGCGCAGATGAAATCACCGGTGGCTGGTTAAAGATGGTGTTGTCCTACGGCGGCGTCGTCGACGTTGGCGAGGCCATGCCCGCTGACGCTGCGCTACCTGCCGGGCTGGATCGAGTGGTCGATGAGTCGCTGGTCTGCGTTGCCATTCGAGATGGCGCCGGTGCTCTGAACGGTGCGGTCTTGATGACGATCCCGCTTCCCCATAAGCGACTCAGCGCCGCGCACATCTATGGCGTGCAAACCCATGCCGCCGATCTCTACGACTCCCTCAAGACGAACCCCGCACCTGCGGTCGGCGGATCTGCGGTCATCGAGCGCCTGCGCTTGCTGGAGTCGGTGGTTGTCAACGCGAAGGACGCCATCCTGATCACCGAAGCAGAACCCATCGATTTGCCCGGACCGCGCATCGTGTATTGCAATCCGGCGTTCCTCACCACCACCGGTTTCAGCCTCGAAGAAGTCATGGGAAAGACGCCGCGGATTCTGCAATGCCCCGAGACTGACCGTGCCACGCTCCAGCAGATCAGGGAGGCGCTGCAGCGCTGGGATCCCGTCGAGGTCGAGCTGATCAACACGCGTCGCGACGGAACCCGGTTCTGGGTGCAGCTCAGTATCGTGCCGGTCGCCAACGAGAAAGGCTGGTTCACCCACTGGGTTTCCGTACAGCGCGACATCACAGAGCGTAAAGACGCGGAACAGCACTTCCGCCAGGCCCAGCTTGATCGTGAAGAGCGCGTGGCGCTCGAGTCGCGGCTGATCGAGCGGGAGCGCATTCAGGACGAACTCTCCTACGCGGCGTTCCATGACGAGCTGACGAGGCTCAAGAATCGCGGTTACTTCATGGCCCGCATCCATTCGGCCCTGAGCAGGGGGAACGCCGGTAATCCCGGCGCGGCCACGGTGTTGTATCTGGATCTGGATCGATTCAAGTACGTCAACGACGGCATGGGCCACCATGCGGGCGACATCTTGCTCAAAAGCGTTGCAGAACGCTTGAGCGAGTGCATTGATCCCACAGCGGTGATCGCCCGCATCGGTGGAGACGAGTTCGCGATATTGCTGACTGAGCAAGGCCATCAGGAACAGGCGATCGAGACCGCCAGGCGAGTGACCCACGCACTCAGTTTGCCGACCGCCATCGACGGGCAACAACTCTTTATCTCCTGCAGCATTGGTATCGCGACGCTGGACGTCCAGCACACCACCGCCGAAGACCTGATCCGGGATGCGGACGTGGCCATGTACGCGGCAAAAAAGAAAGGCCGTGGCAGTTGGGCAGTCTTCGACCTCTCGATGCGCCAGGCATCGATCGACATGCTGGTGATGCAGAACGCGCTCAAGCACGCGATCACCCGCGATGAGTTCTACCTGGTGTACCAGCCGATATTTTCCATCACCACTGAAACAATCATCGGCGTGGAAGCGCTGGTGAGGTGGCGCCACTCGACCCTGGGTATTATCGCCCCCGATGTGTTCATCAGCGTGGCCGAGGACATTGGGGTCATTTGCGATCTTGGCCAATGGGTGATGCGCAATGCCTGTCGCGAAGTCAAGAAATGGGGGGACGCTACCGGTCCGGGCAGTATCAAGCTGAACGTGAACGTGTCAGGGGTAGAGCTCAACCGCAAAGACTTCGCCCTGCAGGTCGCCGAGATCATTGCAGAGACCGGGTTCGATGCCCGCGCCTTGCAGATCGAGATCACCGAATCCGTGTTCCTGCATGAACCGGAGATGGTTGCCAAGACCCTCGAAGACCTTCGCGCTCAGGGCATCCGGATTGCGCTGGACGACTTCGGTACCGGCTACAGCTCCCTCGGCTACATCGACCGTTACCCCATCGACGCCATCAAGATTGATCGGTCCTTTGTCACCCGCATGATGAAACACGAACGCAGCGTCGCCATCGTCAAAAGTATTCTGTCTCTGGGCGAAGCACTGGACCTGGCGATTGTTGCCGAGGGCGTCGAAACGCTCGGCCAACTCGACCAGCTCCGGGAGCTGGACTGCCCCTATGCTCAAGGTTTTCTGCTGAGCCCACCGGTGCTGGCCGAGGATCTTCTGGCATTGCTGGTTGCCAGCAGACCCCTGGCACTTCCCTGATGCCTTAGTCACTTGAATATGACCTGGCTGTCAGCCGATACCGAAATTCGAGCGTTCACTAAACGTCTCGTGAGATCGGCCAGCGGCGTGTCGGGCGGAATTTTCAGAGGACTTTGTATATTGCCGAAACCACTTGCAGCGTCGCGTCCGCGAGCAGCCCTTCATTCCGGCACAACACCCAGCCGTTATCTAACACCGCCCGCTCAAAGGCATCAGTGCAAACAGCATGCTCCTCCAGCTCGTGAATCACCGTACTGCTCAACCCACGCCGTCGCGAGGTTGCCCTCGCCCATGAAATAGCAGCGGCGGTGACAACCCCGACATGCAGGTCCGGCACACGCACGGCCTGGTCAAGGTTCAACTGCAGAATCTCTGCAAACGGGACGAGGCGGCGAAACGCGGCATCGGAGGGATACCAGCGGTCGATCAGGATGATGCTGTCAGGTGGCTGTCGGGGCAGGACATACCGGGAAATCCAGCTACGGCTGGCGGCCAGGCGCTTACACACCTCCCACTCCAGATCCCGGTCGGGTTGTCTGACCAGTTGATTGACGAGGGCCATTGTTTCTCCCCGGTGGGGGTCACTTTTGCTCTCGCTCAGCCGGATCACTTTTTTGTTGTCAGCCCTGAGTGACTGGGTCACCGCCTCCAGCAGGGTGGTTTTGCCTACCCCTTTGGGCCCATCCAGAGAAACGAACAGCGGACGATTCATGGGTCAGACAGCAAGGGCTTCATCAATGGCGGCGGTCAGGCGTGGGTCATCTGCGGTCACATCCGGCGCAAAGCGGCCAATCACCTTGCCGTCTCGCCCGATCAGGAATTTCTCGAAATTCCACAGCACGTCGGTGCCTGCGCCGCTTTCGATGCCATAGCCCTTGAGGCGTTCACGGAACGGTCCGTCGCCGGTGGCAGCGGGCTGGGCGGCGGTCAGTTCGCGGTAGAGCGGGTGGGTGTCGTCGCCGGCGACCGAGATTTTCGAGAACAGCGGGAAATGCACGTCGTAGGTGGTCGAGCAGAACGATTGGATGTCGCTGTCGCTGCCCGGCTCTTGCTCCTTGAAGTTGTTGGCCGGAAAGCCCAGCACTTCAAGTCCGGCTTCCTTCTTGCCCTGGTAAAGGCTTTCAAGCCCTTCGTATTGCGGCGTCAGCCCGCATTTAGAGGCCACGTTCACCACCAGCAGCACTTTGCCCTTGTACTGGCCCAGGCTGGCTGGCGTGCCATCGATTTGCTTGAGGGGAATGTCGTACAGAGAATCGGTCATGGGTGGCTCCTGTTGGCGGTTGAGTCGTATGGGGCCGGGCATCGCCGGTCGGCCTTCAGGGACACCTTAAAGCATGCAGCCGATGATTTACTCATCATTTGCATGGCATCACCCTCAATGCGCGCCATCCGCGCGTCAACCGGTCAGGCCACTGTCAACGGGAGGCGCCCAGGCTTTCGCGCATTTCGGCGATCATGTCCAGCAAGATGATTTTCACCGCCTGGCCCGGTACCGACAGCGGCAGATGCCCGGACAGGCACAGCGCCAGAGGCGCCTCGATCTCGGGTTCGACGATGCGGGTCAGGTGCACGTCCTGATGCTGCTGCATCGCCCGCGCGGCGGACTCGGGCAGCACGGTCGAACCGAAGCGTTCGGCAACGGCGGTCGCCAGCGTCGAGGCCGATTCGACTTCGGCGATCACCTTGGCGCTGAGGTTGAGCTTCATCAGCGCATCGTCCACCAGCCGCCGCATGATGTTGTAGGTGCGTGGCAGCAGCAGGTCGAGCGCTGCCAGTTCGGTCAACGGAATGCTCGGCTGCGCGGCGAACTGCGGATCGGCGCTGACCAGGTATAACTGCTCGCGCAGCAGGGGCGTGAAGCTCAGGCCGTGGATTTCGCGACCGCCGTACAGCACCGCCATGTCCATGCGCCCGTTCATGATCAGCTCACTGAGCGTGGTGCCGAAGTTTTCGTTGAGGTACAGCAGAATCCCGGGATGTAGCTCGCGCACGCGACGCAGCAGTGGCACCGACAGCGCCGAGGCCGCAGTGCCGGGCGCCAGCCCCACCGACACCTGGCCTGACAAGGCATGGCCGGTGGCGTTGACATCGCTTTGCGCCTGTTCGCATTGACGCAGGATCAACTGGGCATGCCCGTACAGGACCTTGCCGGCTTCGGTCGGGGTCACGCCGCGCTTGGTGCGGATCAGCAGCTGCTGCTGCACCTCGGTCTCGAGCGTCACCAGTTGCTGGCTAAGCGCCGGTTGCGCGATGTGCAGGACGTTGGCCGCCTGGGTCATGCTGCCGATGTCGACAATCTTGACGAAGTACTTCAAACGGCGAAAATTCACGCGGTCACACCCTTGAATAAGATCATGGCCTTGCCAGAGCAAGAGCCGCGCCAGCCGGCCAAGTGCACGCTCTGGCGCAGGTCATCGCCTTTACCTATGGCAGACGCCGACCTCTCAGCTCACCGAACCTGTGCGCTGCACCCTCATCCTTCCCACCAAATTGGTGCAGCCGTGCACCCGGGGTGCGTCATAAGGAGGCCTTATCCGTCCAGAACAAAGATGTCTTTCTGCCTGCGCGCCTCAGCTCTTAAATTAGCCTACCGACACCCGAGGAGCGGCCGCATGTCTGCCTGTCATTCGCATCGCAGCACCCACCCATGACCCGCGCCGAAACCCGACCGTTGACGTTTCGCCAGGCGCTGCTGGCCATGCTCGGTGTGTCATTGGTGCTGATGTTGTCGGCCCTCGACCAGACCGTGATCGGCAACGCGCTGCCCACCATCGTCAGCGAACTCAACGGCTTCGACCTGTACGCCTGGGTGGCGACCGGCTACCTGCTGACCTCGATCGTGACCATTCCGATCTTTGGCCGCCTGGGTGATTACTACGGGCGCAAGCCTTTCGTCATTGCCGCCACGCTGATCTTTATCTTCGCCTCCGTGCTGTGCGCGCTGGCCAACGGGATGGTCGCGCTGGTGGTCGGACGCGCACTGCAAGGCATCGGCGGCGGCATGCTGGTCGGCACGGCGTTCGCCTGCGTCCCCGAGCTGTTTCCCGACACCCGCCAACGCCTGCGCTGGCAGATCATGCTCAGCGCGCTGTTCAGCGTGGTCAACGCCATCGGGCCAGGGCTGGGTGGCTTCATGACCGCGCATTTTGGCTGGCGCTCGGTGTTCTGGCTGAACCTGCCGCTAGGGGCGCTGGCGCTGTATTTCGCCTGGCGCCATTTGCCGTGGTACCGGCCGGCCGCCACCGGGGCGATTCGCATGGACTGGACCGGGGCGGCACTGATCGCGCTGGGCCTGGGTGCGCTGCAACTGTTCGTCGAATGGCTGGGGCATTCCAGCGTGGCGGTGTGCACGGCGCTGGGCGTTATCAGTCTGGCGGCCTTTACAGCGCTGTGGTTTCAGGAACGGCGGAGTGCGGCGCCCCTGCTGCCCGGTCCGCTGTTTGCCGATCAGAGCATGCGGGTGCTGTTCATCCTCGCACTGCTGGCCGGCGCGGTGATGTTCACGCTGCTGTTCTATCTGCCGCTGCTGCTACAGGGGGGCTATGGCTATTCACCGCAACAGGCCGGCGTGCTGATTACGCCACTGGCGTTAAGCATCACCCTGGGGGCCATCGTCAACAGCCGAATCATGACGCGCCTGCGCAATCCCAACCGCCTGCCCCAGGCCGGTTTCGCCACCCTGGGTTGCGCCTGCCTTGGCCTGGCGCTGGTCGGCCCGTGCGCCGGGTTCAACACTCTGCTGGGGTTGATTCTGCTGGCGGGCCTGGGCCTGGGTTTTATCTTTCTCAACCTGTCGGTGTTCACCCAGACACTGGTGCAGCGTCAGTACCTGGGCATCGCCACCGCACTGCAGCAATCACTGCGACTGGTCGGCGGCCTGCTGGGCACGGCGTGCATGGGTGCCCTGGTGAACGTGCTTTATGCCTGGCACCTCGGCCGATTGCTGACAGAGGCCGGCCAGACTCAGGCACTGGCGCTGTTGAGTGATCCGCAAGTGCTGTCCCAGGGTGCCACGCTGAGCCCGGCACTGCTGACGCTCGGACGCTCGGCGTTGGTCGAGGCCATGTCCATGGGTTTGGCCACCTGCGCCGTGCTGACTCTCATGGCGCTGTGGGTGCTGAGGCGTCTGCCCACGGTGCAACTGATGCCCGCTCCAGGTCAGGCGGCAGGCCACAAGTCATGAACCCGACCCTTTTCTTATCTCCCTGCGCTACAGGAATTTCATCATGAACAGCAGTCCGCAGCCGCTCGGTGCATCCCCTGCCCCCGCGCTGCTTTTGACCCACCTGCCCGCCAAGGTCTCGATGATCGGCAGCCGCGCCTTTCTTATCGATGCCCCGGGGGATTTCGATCTGGCCGCGCAACGGCGCATCTGGGCCTTGAGCGACGCGCTGCAGCATGAAGACGATATCGAAGAGCTGGTACCGGGGATGACCAATCTGCTGGTGGTGCTCAAGCAGACGCCTGCCGCGCCGGACCGAATCATCGAACGACTCCACGACGCCTGGAGCCTGGCGCGAGAGCTCGACCGCCCGGGCCGGCTGATCGAGATTCCCACCTGCTACGGGGGCGAGTACGCCATCGACCTGCCAGCCATCTGCGACTTTTCCGGGCTGCCGGCCGCCGAGGTGATCCGTCGTCATCATCAGGCGACCTATACCGTTTTTGCAGTGGCCAGCGCGCCGGGCTTCGGCTATCTGGCAGGCCTCGATCCGGCGATCTACATGCCACGCAAGAAGGTCCCTTCGCTGAACATGCGCAAGGGCATGGTCACTATCGGTGGCATGCAATCGGGGCTTTCAGTACTCGACGGGCCTAATGGCTGGAACGCGTTGGGCAGCGCCGAGCTGCCGATGTTCGACCCCTATGCCAGCGTTCCCGCCACCCTCGCACCGGGTGACACCGTGCGTTTTCTGCCTGAAAGGATCGAACTGTGATCGAGATTATCGCCAGCGGCCCCCTCAACAGTGTGCAGGACCTCGGGCGCCGCGGTTATCGCAATATCGGCGTCGCAACCGCCGGTGCCATGGACCCGGTCGCCCTGCGCGTCGGCAACCTGATGCTCGGTAACGACGAGAACTGTGCCGCCATCGAAATCCAGACCTTTCCCTTCAAGGTGCGTTTTACCCGCACCCTGGCAATCGCGTTGACCGGTGCCGACTGCAAGGCGCGTCTGGATGGTCAACCCTTGCTGCCCTGGTGGGCCTGTACCGTGGAGGCCGGCCAGGAACTGGAGCTGCGTTTCCCCAAGGGTGCCGCCCGTGGCTACCTGTGTGTCAGCGGCGGTATCGATGTGCCCGAGCTGATGGGCTCGCGCAGCACCTCGCTGCGCGGCAATTTCGGCGGTCACGAAGGCCGGACCCTGGCCCCAAGTGACACGTTGGCCGTGCTTGACGGACCTCTGCCCGCGCTGCCAGCCGGAGGCTTTGGGGTCACGCCGCCGAGCGAGGCGGTGCGAGAACACTTCCCGGTGGATGCCGACGGGACGCTGCTGCTGCGGGCGATTCCGGCCGGTGAATACGCGTTGTTCAAGGCCGATGCCGAGCGCTTCTGGGCGCAGAGCTGGAAGATCTCGGCGCAAAGCAACCGCACCGGCTATCGCCTGTCAGGGCTGGCTATCCAGCCGGAAACCGTGGTCGAGATGCGCTCCTATGGACTGGTCCCCGGTATCGTCCAGGTCCCACCTGCGGGCGAGCCGATCATTCAGATGAGCGACGCCAACACCGCCGGCGGTTATCCGAAGATCGCCGGGATTATCGAGGTGGACCTGTGGCGGTTGGGGCAGGCACCCATCGGCAGCAGGATTCGTCTGGTCCAGGCAGACACTCGGGATGCAATCGCGGCCGAAGAGGCCCTTGAAGGGTATTTGCAGGCGGTGGGCCGGATGCTGCAGGCGCTGGCCTTGCGCTGATCGAAGGCGGGCTTGCCGGCAACAGGGCCTTCAAGGGCCCCATCGCCGGCAAGACAGATCAAATCAAATCACTTAAGACCTGCACAGAACTCGGCGATGCGATCACAGCCTTCGCCGAGCACGTCGAGGCTGGTGGCGTAGGACAGGCGAAAGTACGGACTCATGCCGTAGGCAGCGCCCTGCACCGTGGTCACGTGGTGCTCTTCCATCAAGGCCATGACGAAATCGGTATCGCTGCCGATCCGGCGCCCGCCACGCGAGGTCCGCCCGATCAGCTCGGACATGTTCGGAAACAGGTAGAAAGCACCCTCAGGCTTGTGGCACTGCAGGCCGGGAATATCCGCCAGCCCCCCCAGCACGAAATCCCGGCGCTGCTGGTAGATCGCCGCGCGCTCCTTGAGCAAGTCCTGAGGGCCATCGAGCACGGCAATCGCCGCCGCCTGGGTCAGGGTGCAGATCCCCCCGCTGTTCTGGGTGTTGACGTTACTCATCGCCTTGACCAGATCCGCCGGGCCACCGCAGAAGCCCATCCGCCAACCGGTCATGGCATACGCCTTGGACACGCCGTTGACGGTCAACACACGATCGAGCAGACGCGGCTCGACGTCGCCGATGGTGCAGAACTCGAAATCGTCGTAGATCAGGTGCTCGTACATGTCGTCGGTCATGATCCACACGTGCTCATGACGCAACATCACCGCAGCGATTGCGGCCATCTCGGCCCGTGAGCACGCCGAACCCGTCGGATTGCTCGGGTAGTTGAGCAGCAGCCACTTGGTCCTCGGCGTGATAGCCGCTTCGAGGTCTTCGGGACGCAGTTTGAAGTGATTGGCTTGTGTGCAATTGACCGGCACCGGCACACCGCCGGCAAACTTGACGATGTCGGCGTAGCTGATCCACGCCGGCGTGGGAATCAACACCTCATCGCCCGGGTTGATAGTCGCCAGCATGGCATTGAAAATGATCTGCTTGCCGCCGCCGGCGGTGAGAATCTGGGCGACCTCGTAGTCGAGATTGTTGTCGCGCTTGAACTTGCGCTGAATCGCCGCTCGCAGCGCCGGCGTACCGTCGGTGGGCGGGTATTTGGTGTCGCCGGCACGGGCCGCCGCATAGGCGGCCTCGATGGCGTGCTCGGGCGTGGGGAAGTCGGGCTCGCCGGTCGACAAGCCAATGACCTTGATGCCTTGGGCGGCCAGGTCACGGGCTTTCTGGGTCATGGCCACGGACGCGGAAACGGAAACGTTTTTCAAGCGATCAGCGATAGCAGGCATTGTCATCAGTCTTCGTGGTTGCGGGATCGGGGGGGCAAAAGAAGCATAGAAGCAAACGGACGACAGGCTCCAATATCGCTTTACTGTGGGGACATAACCTAAATGGATGGCCCGGATCGCCCTGCCCCAGATGCACCAAGGCCCGGCATGAATGCCGGGCCTTGGTGACGCGAGTCAGCCGGGGCAGCTATTGCGTGGCCGAGCCGCCCGAGGTCTGCTTGATCAGCGACAAGGCCTTCTGACCGCTGCGTGCGCAGTTGTCCAGGTCTCCCTTGGCCTTGTAGGCCTTGGCTTCGGCGATCAACGTGTCGACCTCCGACGATGGGCCGGTGACGGACGAAGGTTTGGTGATCGCCGCTTGATCAGCGAGTTTCTGCAATTGCAGAGAGCACACGTCCTCGGCGGCCATCACACTGCCTGTAGCCATCAGCGCAGCAACAGCGATCAATCGTTTCATTGCGCAGTCTCCGTGGATTCATGGATAAAACCGGCCCGCCATCGGGTGGTCATTCAAGGGGCTCAAATTTCAGTGCGCTGAGCTTCTGCACCTTCTCTTCGCGCACCATCTTGTATTCGGTGTTCGGCCCGATCCACTTGGCCCAGATCTGGTCGATCTCGCCAGCGGTTTCCATGGCCATCAGCGCGTCGTTGACCTTCGTCAGCAGGACGGGCTCGTCCAGGCGCATGCCGACGCTCACCGGTTCAAGCGCCATTGGTTCTTTGACGATGCCCAGCTCGACACCGCCGGCCCCGGCCTGAGCCACCAGTTTGGCCGCCGACATGGCATTGGTGACCACGCCCAGTACTTTGTTCTGCTGCACCGCAAGGTACGCCGAACCGGTGTCCTGGAACGTCACCGGGGTGGCCTTGGCCATGCGAATTGACTGCTCGGAGATCGAGCCCTTGGTGGCGCTGATGCGCTTGCCTTCGAAGTAAGAACGCGGTTGGTCCGCCAGCGGCTTCTTGACCACGAGCATTTCCTTGGCCACGTAGTAAGGGTCGCTGAACTGGATCTGCTGAGCGCGGGTCTTGGTGTACGCCAGGTTGGCGATGACCACATCGACGCGGCCCATCTTCACTTCCGGCACCCGTGCTTCGCCCGACAGCGGCTTGAGTTCCACCTTCACGCCCAGGTGCTTCGCCAGCGTGGTGCACAAGTCGACGTCCATGCCTTCGAGCACGCGGGTCTGTGGGTTGGGCGACGAGAACGGCGGCACATCGGAGTACACCCCGCAGCTGAGGGTTTGTTTCGCCTGGATATCCGCCCATTGATCGGCGTGAGCCGCCATGGCGATTACCGGGGTGACGATCAGGGCCAGACAGGCCGATTTGATTCGCATGCATCCATCCTCAAAAGTGTGTGGTGTGGGCGGCAGCCTGAGCGCGCGGGTATACCGCGCAAGGGTCGTGGGCGGCTCTGACGGCGCCTCAATGAGAACGTAGATCGCTGATGAAACGTTGCGCGCGAGGGTGCGAGGGCTCGCTGAAAAACACCTCGGGCGTGGCTTTCTCGAGAATCTGTCCGGCGTCCATGAACCAGATGGTGTCCGCCACCTCGCGAGCGAAATTCATTTCGTGGGTCACGCACATCATGGTCATGCCCTCCTTCGCCAGCCCGCGCATCACGCTGAGCACTTCACCGACCATTTCCGGATCAAGCGCACTGGTGGGCTCGTCGAACAGCATCACCGGCGGCTCCATGGCCAGCGCCCGGGCTATCGCCACCCGCTGCTGCTGACCGCCCGACAACTGGCCGGGATAGGCACCGGCCTTGTGCGCCATGCCGACACGGTCCAGCAGCTCCATCGCCTGCTTCTTCGCTGCCGAGCCCTTGATGCCCTTGACCTTGGTCGGCGACAGCACGACGTTATCGAGTACCGACAGGTGCGGGAAGAGATTGAAGCTCTGGAACACAAAGCCGATGCGGCTGCGCAGGCGATTGACGTTGGCATCCGTGCCGTGAATGTCATGGCCCTCGAACAGAATCTGTCCGCCCTGGATGGCCTCGAGGCGATTGACGGTGCGGATCAGGGTTGATTTGCCCGAGCCCGAGGGGCCGCAGACCACCACCACTTCACCCTTGGATATCTCCGCGTTGATGGTGGTCAAGGCACGGTACTCGCCGTACCACTTGTCGATGTTGGAAAAGGTGATCATGGGTTTCATGGCGATTACCTGGGCAGATCGGTGGAAACGAGTTCGGGAATGGCCTTGGCGGCAGACGCGCTGCCGTTATCGCCCTTGCGCTTGCGCTCGATGCGATGTTCCACAGCGCCGGCCAGCCGGGTCAGGCTGTAGCAGATGCAGAAGTAGCTGATCGCCAGAATGAAATAGACCTGGAACGGTTTGGTCAGCAGCTGGTTGTTCACCTGATTGGCCGAGAAGGTCAGTTCCTGCAGGTTGATGATGTAGCCCAGCGTGGTTTCCTTGATGATCGACACGAACTGGCTGATCAGGCTCGGCAAGGCGTTGTAAAGCGCTTGCGGCAGGATCACGTAACTCATCGCCCGCCAGTAGCCCATGCCCAGCGCTCTTGCGGCCTCGTATTGCCCACCGGGCAGCGCCTGAATCCCGCCCCGCACGATTTCGCTGAGGTAGGCGCTCTGGTAAATCACCAGCGTGCACAGCATGGTGGTGAAGGCGCTGATGTTATGGCCGATCAGCACTGGCACCAGAAAGTAGGTCCAGAAGATCACCAGCAACAGCGGGATACCGCGCAGCACATACACCCAGACGAACGCCGGGTAGCGCAGCGCGCGGAACGGCGAGATGCGCGCCATGGCCAGCAGAATGCTCAGCGGAAAAGCGATGACCAGCGCCAGCGCCGACAGCATCAGGGTGTTGACCAGGCCGCCCATCGGCCCGCTCGGGTACTGGCCGATCAACAGCAGTTCCCAGTTGCCGCGCAGAATAGTAAAGACGTCGAACATGTGGGATTACCTCGCCCGCGCCAGATCGAAACGACGGGCGATCAGCGCCCCGATACCCATCAGCACCAGCGAGACCGCCAGGTAGCCGACCGTGGCAACCAGGTACGACTCGAACGTGCGAAAGGTGTAGTTCTCGACTTCGCGCGTGGCGTAGGTCAACTCGACCACGCCAATGGCCATTGCCAGGCTGGTGTTCTTGAACAGCAACACGGTGTGGTTGATCAACGACGGCAGCGAGTTGCGCACGCCCTGGGGCAGGATCACGTAACGCATCGAACGCACATAGCCCATGCCCAGCGCCCGCGAGGCTTCGGTCTGGCCGTCGGGAATCGCCCGCAGGCCGGCGCGCAGGTCCTCGGCAAAATACGCCGCCTGGCACAGACCCAGGGCGATCACCGCAAAGATGAATTCAGTGCTGAAATCGGCCAGCCACAGCTGTGTGCTTTCAGGCAGGAGCGTCGGCACACCGAAGTACCAGAGCATCAGTTGCACCAGCGTCGGGACATTACGGTGATACGCCACATAAGCGGCGACCAGGTGTTCGGCCAGTTTGTTGTGAGTCAGGCGCACCACCACCAGCAAAAACGCCAGACTCATGGCCAGCAGCCAGGCGAAGAGCATCAACTTGAGGGTCAACAGCGCACCCTGAAGCATCAGTGCGGCATATTCGCCGGTCAGAATCGGCCCCAGATCGAAACCTTTAATCATGGGAGTCACCTTTGGAAGTCTGTAGCGGCAGCGTCAATCGAAAGCCGGAGCCCCCAGGGGCGTGACGGATGCATCCGTTCTTGTCCGGCAGCCGCTTCAACTCCCCTGGGGGCGCGTCGTCTGCAGACCTCCGGGGACCTGCAGCGTCGGGGTGATTTCCATATGGCCGACGTTCATCGACACCGGCGCCGCAATGGCAAAGGCGATGGCGTCGGCGATGTCGGCCGCCACCGGCAGCTCGAAACCTTCGATGTACTTCTTGTGGCTTTCTTCCGGATTGCCGTGGACATGGGCAAAGATGTCCGTGGCCACGCGGCCGGGACAGATTTCAGTCACCCGCACGCGCTTGCCGAATACGTCGATGCGCAGGTTGCGCGAAAGCATGCTGACGGCCGCCTTGGTGGCGTGATAGGTCGAGTTGCCGCCGAAGTTGTAGGCGGCTGCGATCGAGCTGATGTTGATCACATGGCCGCAGTCGCGGCTGACCATGCCGGGCACCAGCAACCGGGTCAGGTGCAGCACCGCCCGCAGGTTGACGTCGATCAGGGCGTCGATGCCCTCGGCGTCGGCATTGAGAATCGAGCCAGGACGGTCTACGCCGGCGTTGTTGACCAGAATGTCAATGTCCAGCCCCTCGGTCAGCGCCGTAATGCCCGCCAGGTCAGCCACGTCCACCGCATGGGGAATGCAGCCCGTACGGGCGGCCAGCGCAGCGAGGTTCTCGGCATTGCGGGCGACCGCGTGCACGGTGATGCCTTCGCGGCAAAGGCGCTCGACCGTGGCGGCACCGATACCCGAAGAAGCGCCGGTCACCAGTGCGGTCTTGTAGTCTGAAAATGGCATCTTTCATTCCTCATCAAATCGTTCAGCGACCCCGTGTTGCAGGTGTCGGAAAATGGGGGCCGGGCCTGTGTCACGACTCTACTGGGCGACGATTGCGGGCGCCAAGACGTAATCCCTGTGTGGCGATAAGCGCGGCTTATGGCTCGGTGCGGCCCAATGAATTCAGGCCATCAAGCGCGAGATCGGGACGATTTCACCACCGCCCTGCTGGATTTCCGCCCGGATCTCCCGCGCCAGTTGCACCGCCCCGGCGGTATCGCCGTGCAGCAGAATCGAACAGGCGTCCATTTTGATGCGTTCGCCGCTGTAGCAGGTCACCGTACCGTCATCGAGAAACTGCCGGACGCGCTCGCGGACCTTGCCCGGCTCTTTGATGACCGAGTCGGGCAGTTTGCGAGGTACCAGCAGACCGCTTTTGTCGTAAGCGCGGTCGGCCAGAAAGGTCGTCGCCACGCGTAAGCCATGACGTTCGGCAGCGCCTTCGATGGCGCGGCTGGTGGATGAACTGACAATGATGTCCGGATCGAAGGCGGCCACGGCGGCGATCAGCGGCGCGGCCAGCTCGGCATCGGCTGCGGCCATGTTGCCCAGCGCCCCGTGGAAACTCATGTGGGTCAGCCGATGGCCCGCAACAGCGGCAAACCCGGCCAGTGCGCCGAGCTGGTAGATCACGTAGGTGGCCAGCTCGCGCGGCTCGATCTGCATCGGCCGGCGACCGAAGCCGAGCAGGTCAGGAAAACCCACGTGGGCGCCCAGATCAATGCCGCCGGCCAGCGCCAGACGCACCGTGGTGTCCATGATCAGCGGATCCCCGGCATGGAAGCCGCAGGCGACGTTGGCCGACGAAATGATCTGCATCAGCGCTTCGTCCTCGCCCATCCGGTAGGCCGCGAAGCCCTCACCGAGGTCGGCGTTCAAATCGATTTTCATGCCCTGCTCCTTATGCCCTGCTTGTCATGTGTGGACCAGCGACAGCAGCGCAGTGCCGTAATCGACCCGTTGCTGTTCTTCGACCATGAAGGCTTCCACGGTGCCAGCTGCTGTGGCAGTGACCGGCAGCAAGACGTCGCCGACCTGGATCAAGCCGATCAGCGCACCCACAGCGATCACATCGCCGGGCTGCACTTCAGGCGTGTCGCGTCCGGGGTGGCGGGACAGGAAGCGTCCGCAGACCGTGGCCATGGCGCCGATTCGTGGCGCAGGTGCAGCGCTTTCCACTGCCTGGGCCGTCACCGCAGCCCCGGACGCGACACTATTGAGCGGACGGGTCAGGCGCAGGCTGAAGTCGCCGCTGTGCAACTCGAACTGGGCCAGGTTGGCGCTGCTGATCCATTCCACGATTTGTCGAATCTTGCTGATGTGCATCGCGCTTACTCCGCTTGCCGTCGGCCCTTGAGCCAACGTTCCAGATGATGAATGTCCACCGAACCCGCGCAGAAATCCGGGTCCTGGAGGATGTCGCGATGGAGCGCGACGTTACTGCTGATGCCTTCGATGCGCAGTTGCGAGAGCGCCGTGCGCATACGCGCCAGCGCTTCCTCGCGGGTGGCGCCGTGGGTGATGACCTTGGCAATCATGGAGTCGTAGTACGGCGGCACCTGATAACCCGCGGTCACGTGGGAATCGACGCGCACGCCCATGCCGCCGGGGACTTCCCAACGGGTCACGCGCCCTGGTGTGGGGATGAAGGTCTGCGGGTCTTCGGCGTTGATGCGGCACTCCAGCGCATGGCCCTGGGTGCGGATGTCGCGCTGTTCGTAGGTCAGCGGCTCACCCATCGCCATGCGCAACTGCTGTTGAACGATGTCGATACCCGTGGTCAATTCGGTCACCGGGTGCTCGACCTGCAAGCGGGTGTTCATCTCGATGAAATAGAACTCGTCGTCTTCGAACAGGAACTCGAAGGTGCCGACCCCGCGGTAGCCGATCTGTTGGCAGGCCCGCACACAACGCTCGCCGACGGCCGCCAGCAGCGCCGCATCGATACCCGGCGCCGGCGCCTCCTCGAGCACCTTCTGATGCCGGCGCTGTTGCGAACAATCGCGGCTGCCCAGCCACACGCCCCGGCCGTGGTTATCGCACAGCACCTGGATTTCGACATGGCGCGGATGACCCAGGAATTTCTCGATATACAGCTCCGGATTGCCGAAGGCCCGTCGGGCTTCTTCACGGGTGACGCTGACGGCTGGCAGCAGGTCTTCACTGCGCTCGACCTTGCGCATGCCGCGCCCGCCGCCCCCGCCTGCGGCCTTGACGATTACCGGATAACCGATTTCGTCGCCGATGCGCTGGATCAGCAGCGGGTCGTCCGGCAACGCACCTTCAGGCCCGGGCACGCAGGGCACGCCAGCCTTGCGCATGGCACGCTTGGCCGCCACCTTGTCGCCCATTTGCCGAATGCACGCGGCGGTCGGCCCGATAAAGGTCATACCGGCGGCTTCGACACGCTCGCTGAAGTCGGCGTTCTCGGACAGAAAGCCATAGCCGGGGTGGATGGCCTGGGCGCCGGAGGCCTGTGCCGCATAGATGATCGCTTGCTGATTCAGGTAGCTCTGCCCGGGCGCGGCCGGACCGATGCACAACGCTTCGTCGGCATACTGCAGATAAGAAGCCTGGGCATCGGCCTGGGAATAGACCATGACGGTTTTCAAGCCGAGGCCGTGGCACGCGCGCTGAATGCGCAGGGCAATTTCACCGCGGTTGGCGATCAGTACTGTGTCGAACATGGGAAACCTGTCTGAGGGCTAAATGAGGTCGAACAGCGGTTGACCGGATTCCACTTCGGTGCCGCCCGCTGCCAGGATCGCCTTGACCTGCCCGGCGCGGGTAGCCTGTACCTGGTGGAACATCTTCATGGCCTCGACGATGCACAGGGTCTGCCCTGCGGTCACGGCATCACCGACTGCCACGAAGGGCGGCTCATCGGGCGATGGGGTCAGGTGCAGGACGCCGTAAAGCGGCGAGCACACTTGGCGGCGGGTCGGCTCTGGCTGGCTGGCCTCTGACTGGCTGGGACCTGGCTGGTTTGGACCTGGCGGGGCTTTTACCGCAGCAGCGGCAGGCTCGACGATGGCCTGAGCAGCGGTTGTTTCGGCGGGCAGCGTTGCGGCGGGCACACCGCCATGGCGGCTCAGCGTGACCGTCGTGCCGCCCTCGCTAAGCGTCAGTGCGCTCAGATCGGACTCGGCCAGCAGGTCGATCAGGTGTTTGATGCGCTGTTGATCCATCTCTTTTTTCTGCCTTTTGCTCGCTCGGCCGAGCGGTCATGACTCGGGTCTGCCGCCAATGTACCGAGGCTGCCGGGCGGCGCGCCAAGAGCCTTTATAACTGGAGCGATAAGCCCGACTTATGACCGCTTTTGCACCGACAAACACGGCTTTGCACTTATTAAATGCAAAACGCCCATCCATAAGTGTTTGCTATCCAGCCAGAGCGAAGTTGTCTTAACCCGCCGATGAAACTATTGCGTAGTTTTGCGCTGTGCCGAGAACAGCGAGACGTGACACAGATCACGCAAAGGAAACGCTGCCTGCAACGGCAGGCAATTAATAACAGGGGCTGACTGAACGCCGCCACCGGTTATTCCTGGGCACTCGCACGACTGCGCACTTTCGACACTGCCCAAGCACACGGTATTCCACACTTCATGCAACGGCATTAGGTATGCATCATGACCTTGATCAAATACTCAACGGGGATTCTGGGCTTGTTGGCCATTCAGAACGGTATGGCAGCAGGTTTAATCGAGGACAGTCACGCGACGTTATTGGCTCGTAACTTCTACAGTAACGCCGATAACCGCGATGGCGCCGCAGCGCCCAATTACACTCAAGAATGGGGCCAGGGCTTTATCCTGAACTTCGCCTCCGGTTTCACCCAGGGCCCCGTCGGTTTTGGCGTCGACGCCGTGGGCATGCTGGGGATCAAGCTGGACTCGGGCAAGGGCGTGCACTACAACCCCACCGGCAGTGCTCGCCAGGGCAACATCTTCCCTACCGATGGCGACGGCCGTGCCGTTGACGATTTCAGCAGTGTCGGCATGACCCTCAAGGCCCTGGTGTCGAAAACCGAGTTCCGTTACGGCACGCTGCAACCCAAGCTGCCTATCCTGGTCGCCAGTGACCGCCTGGTGTTGCAGACGTTTCAGGGTGCCCAGATAGAGTCGCGGGAGATCGATAACCTGACACTCACCGCCGGCCGTATCGACAAGGTCAAAGAACGCGGTTCAACCGATGAAGAAGGTCTTTCCATCGCGGGCTCGAATGCCAAGCTTGACCCGACCAACCCAGGCCTTAATACCACGCGCAGCACTTATTCCCATGAGTTCTGGTATGGCGGCGGTTCATACAAGGCCACCCCTGATTTGACCCTGCAATACTATTACGCCAACTTGACCAACTTTTACAAACAGCACTTTTTAGGTGCCTTATATGGTCTGCAGTTGGGGCCAGGACGTTTAACGTCGGATATTCGTCATTGGGACAACAGTTCCGATGGCCGTAACGGCAACGACCCTGACTACTTCAGTACCGGCTATTACGGCAACGGCGTGACCCGCGGCAAAGTCGACAGCCGTTTGACCAGCGGGTTGTTCACTTACACCCTGGGCGCCCACGCTGTTTCAGCCGGTTACCAACAGGTCAACGGCAGCAGCGATGCGGTCTGGCTTAACGAAGGCGCAGGCACGACCAGCTACTTCATGACGGAAACCATGTCCGGAAAATTCCAGCGTGCGGGCGAGCGCGCCTGGCAGCTGCGCTACGCCTATGACTTCGCCGGCATGGGCTTCCCGGGCTGGTCGCTGAAGACGGTCTATACCAATGGCGATCACATCAAGACCGCCGCCGCCGACGGTAAAGAATGGACCCGCGATACGACGCTGGCCTACGTGGTGCAATCCGGGCCGGCCAAAGGCTTGAGTACGGCCGTTCGCCAAGGTGTGTTCCGCACCGACATGCAGCGCGACACCGACGAGTACCGGGTCATCATCGACTACCCGATCTCGTTGTTTTAAGACGACAGCGCGCACTTCAGTGGTGCGCCTTGCTAACCCCACATCATCAGGATCAGGCGACAGTGCACGCTGTCGCCTTTTCTGCATTCAAGGGAATACCACACAACAGCTAACCAGGCGGATCCCCTTCCCGCTTAGGATCACCCGCAGACACCGTTCGGCGTGCAGGCACAATTCTTCGATCAACGGTACGAACCTATATGCCATGATGGCAGTCTGACACCGCATATTACCTTTCTGGCCCAGCGAGGCCTGCCATGACTGACCTGCACCGCCGCAATGCCTGTCGCCTGCCCGTACTCATAATGATCGCTCTGTCCACCGTGGTTGGCCTGTCCACCCTTTGGGAATTCAAGCTGGAGGCCTGGGTCATGCACTGGCTCGCCCTGCCCTATGACGCTGACTTCGAAGATGCCGAAAGGTGGCGATTCGTCCTGACCGCCACGGGGTTTTCCCTGATCTCGCTGATCATCCCGACCGTTCTGCTCAAACGCCTGATCACCAACACCCGGTCGAGCTACCATCGATTGAAGCAGGCACAGGCACAAACAGAAACCCTGGCCACCTATGACTCGCTCAGTGGGTTGATCAACCGGCGCATTTTCATGGACATGGTTCGAAACCAGTTGGGCTTGAGGCGGCCTGCGGCGATCATGCTCATCGACCTGGACCACTTCAAGGCGGTCAACGATCAGCACGGCCACGCCGCCGGCGACGTTGTGCTGGTTGAGATTGCGCGCAGGCTCGAAGCCATCGCCGACGATAACGGCGGCATTGCGGCGCGTCTGGGCGGTGATGAGTTTTGCCTGCTGTTTCTCAACTTCAAACACCAGACCGAGCTCTGCCAGATCGCCGAAGCGGCAGTGCTCGAGCTCAGCGCGCCGTTGTCCGGTGCCGTTGAGCCTTCGGCCCTGGGCGCCACCATTGGTGTTTCGCGGTCGTGGACCGACGCGCAGGATGCCTCGGCATTGCTGCACTGTGCGGATACGGCCATGTACCGGGGCAAGAAAGACGGGCGTTCGACCTACAACTTTTATGACAGCGAATACGAAAAGCAGCGCCGGAACCAGGCCGACCTTGAACTGGCGCTCAAGCGCGCGGTTGAAGCCGACGAAATCGTTCCCTACTTTCAACCGATCGTGGCGCTCCCTTCTCAGGAGGTGGTGGGTTTTGAAGTCCTCGCGCGCTGGCTCAAAGCCGACGGCAGCACCGCCACACCAGCCGACTTCATTCCAGTGCTGGAGCGCCTGGGATTGATCCCGGCCATGACCCGCTCGCTGATCAGGCAAGCCTGTCGCGCCGCCAATCGCTGGGACGACCGCTTGCGCTTGTCCATGAACGTCAGCGCTGCCATGGTGACCGACGCGCAGTTTCCCGATCAACTGCTGGAGCAACTGCGCCAGGAGCAATTTGCGTTTCATCGCTTCGAGGTCGAAATCACCGAGGAGGCCCTGGTTGGGAATCTGGACGTGGCGCGGCAGAACCTGAGCAAATTGCACGAGCACGGTATTACGGTTGCGCTGGATGATTTCGGCATCGGTTATTCAAGCCTGTATCACCTGACCCGCCTGTCCATCGACAAGATCAAAATAGACCGATCGTTTTTTGAACTCGGCCAGACCGATCACCTGCCCATGGTCGAAGCGATTCTGGGCATGGCGCGCAGCCTGAAAATGCAAGTCACGGCTGAAGGCGTCGAGGAATTCCACCTGCCCCATCTGCCGTCGTGGCTGGCCAACAGCGGCTGCCATTACGCTCAGGGCTACCTGTACGGCCGTCCGAAGCCGGCTTCCAGCCTGTTCTGCTACACCCATTCGTCGTTTGCGCAGCAGGCGGGCTGATCCTTCCTGGGGGTATCGTGTGTCCTCGCTTGCTGGTCTTCCGGGCCAGTTAGCGCGGTTCAGTCATCGCGGCTTGAAATGCACTGAACGCTGAAGCCGGCACCGACTCCAAATCTTGCCCCGACGCTCACGGCCAACGTGCTCCGTCGGCGGGCATTCGAATTATCTGCCAGATCAAGGAATTCCCATGACCGATCCACGTAACGTCGCCCACGACAAGAAAGTGCAGCAAGAGAAGAAGAACCACGGCGAAGAAGTCGCGCCGGATGCCGTGCATGCGCCACAGCCGGGCATGAAGCCGGCACTCAAGCATGACGATGATGCCACTGAGCAAGACGAACAGGCGTGAATCAGCCGTTGCACTGAGCTGAGATCAGCCTTTGGCGGCGCTGACTGACGTCAGCAGCCGCTATACCGGTACTCCGGCCGTCCTTGGTCCAACTATTTTTCCCTTCTCTATTGCAGCGCGGTCGCCGAGTTCTCAGCTGTCTGAGGGCGTGACAAAGCGCCATCTCCCCTTGAAAGTTTTACTGTCAGCCCTACTTTGGGCTTCTGTCTCCGGTTTGAACCGGACAGGAGCCAGTCTCCTGCTGCCAGTGAGTTAAAGAGAAGGAGGCCTGATCATGCGTGGCAATGCCGTCAACTCCCCGAAATCCGACACCTCTTCCGCCAGGCACCCGAGCGCTCAGTGGCGGCTGATGAGCGCCTATGAGCGATTCGAGCAACTGGTGGTCATCGCCCTCAGCCTGATCATCGCCGCAGTGATTCTCATGGCGTTGCTTCAGCTGTGCCGCAGCCTTTTGCCTCTGCTGATCACCGGCGCCATCGATCCCTTGGACCACGGCGTCTTCCAGTCGGTCTTCGGCTCGATTTTCACCGTGCTCATCGCACTGGAATTCAAGCACTCCATCATCCGCCCGGCGCTGCGGCGCGACAGCGTCGTCCAGGTGCGGACCGTGCTGTTGATCGCGCTCCTGGCGCTGAGCCGCAAGTTCGTCATTCTCGACACCCTGACCACGCCGGCGTTGACCATTGCCGCGCTGGGTTTCGCGACCCTGGTGCTCGGCGTAGTCTGTTGGTTGCTGGGCAAACGCGACCTGTCCGTGCAGGATTAGAGACGCACGTTAAAAGAGTATCGATGTGAACACGACTGCCTTCAGTTCTCCTTGGTTTTCGCCGGGCGAATACACGCTTCGAAAAGTCGAGCCTCGCGACATCCATGCAGTGTTTGCCGGGCTCTCGCATCCGCAGGTCATTGCCCATTACGGGGTCTCCTATGCCAGCCTGGAAGCGACGGCCGAACAAATGCACTGGTTCGAGCGGGTCGTGTCCGAGGGCCACGGCAGATGGTGGGCCACTGCCACGCGATACCTGAGCTTGCATCAGTTGAGTCTGATCAGTACCGACCCTGCGGCTATTGCGTCAACGACTAAAACGCCTTCGAGGTATTCAAGTTGAACAACGTCGCCGCCGTGCCTCTTCGATAATCCGTCGGCGTCTGCTTCATCTCGTAACGGAAGTGTCGATTGAAGTTCGACAGGTTGATGTAACCCACTTCAAAGCACACATCGGCGATGGACATCTGCGTCTGCAGCAACAACCGACAGGCTTTCTGAATGCGCAGCTTGCGCATCAGGTCGATAAACCCGTGGCCTGTGGCGCGCTTGAAAAACCGCGAGAACCCCGGCTCGCTCATGTGCAGTCGCTCGGCGATCACCGACAGTCTGATATCACCGGTGAGCTCCCGCTGCAGGTAGTCGAACGCCCGGTGAACGCGCTCGGCGCTTTTGGCATCCAGTGTCGGCGCATAACACGAACTCGCCAGTGTGCGGGCTTCACGGGTCGGCGCCGTGCTCAGGGTATTGAGCAGCTCGAGAAACAGCAGCAGGCGCGGCAACCCGTTTGCCGTACCTATGCGTTCAAGCAGCTCGGCCGCCTGCACGGCGGTTGCGCCGGTAAATTCCAGGCCGCGGCGGGCACGATCAAACAACCCCTGCAATTCACCCAGCTCAGGCATCGTCTCGCGCAACCCCAGCAACGTAGCGCCGTCGAATTGCAGCACAACGTCCCGGCCTTGCACGTGCTCCCCCGGCGTCAGATCGCCCATCCAGTCATGGGGCAGATCGGGGCCGATCAGCGCGACATGGCCCGGGCCGAAGGCGCCGATGTAATCGCCCGCCACCAGTTTGCCGCTGCCTTTGCGGATCAGATGAATTTCGTATTCGGGATGATGATTCCAGCGCGCGAGCGGATAGGGATAGTCGTGCTCGTACCAGCGAAAACTCTGCTGGGGCGCCGGCAGGATGATTTCCAGCTCGGCAGGCAATTGCTCGAATAAGGCGGTTCGGCTTGCAGGCATGGTCTGGCCCTTTTTTGTCATTTTTGGCGCATGCATCACCGCACCATACGCGCATTGCATTCCCCTGCTCCACCTCGCCTGTCACTGCGGGCTGATACTTTTTTAGCCGGCCCCACGACAGGTGTGCACGGTTAAAAAAGCATCAGTGGCACGTCCTCGGTGTGTTTGTTTGCAGGGCGTGCAAGCTGCTGTAATCGACACGCTACTGCCCCGAAGTGTTACTTCAGATCGCCCGGCAGTGCTCAAAAACAACAATAACGATTCCGCGCCACCGGCGTGGAGTGGAGATCACCATGAAGATCACCCATCACGCGCTGCTGCTGTCTGCCGGTCTGTCCCTGGCGGGCATCAGTCACGCCGCCGAGACGATCACCATCGCCACCGTCAACAACAACGACATGATCCGCATGCAGCGGCTTTCAAAGGTTTTTGAAGAGCAGCACCCGGACATTCAGCTCAACTGGGTGGTGCTCGAAGAAAACGTCTTGCGTCAACGGCTGACCACCGACATTGCCACCCAGGGCGGTCAGTTCGATGTGCTGACCATCGGCACCTACGAGACGCCGTTGTGGGGCGCAAAAGGCTGGCTCGAAGCGATGAAGGATTTACCGGCCAGCTACGACCTGGACGACATCATCCCGTCCGTGCGCCAAGGCCTGTCAGTCAACGACACCTTGTATGCGTTGCCCTTCTACGGCGAGAGCACGGTGACCTATTACCGGACCGACCTGTTCAAACAAGCCGGGCTGAGCATGCCTGAGCACCCGACCTGGACCCAGCTCGGCGAGTTCGCCGCCAAACTGCATCACCCGGACCAGGGTCAGTACGGCATGTGCCTGAGGGGCAAAGCCGGCTGGGGGGAGAACATGGCCTTGCTGACCACGATGGCCAACGCGTTTGGCGCCCGCTGGTTCGACGAAAAATGGCAACCCCAGCTGACCAGCCCCGAGTGGACAGCCGCTGCCAACTTCTACGTCAATACGCTGAAAAACTACGGCCCGCCCGGCGTCTCCAGCAACGGCTTCAATGAAACCCTGGCGTTGTTCAACAGCGGCAAGTGTGCAATCTGGGTCGATGCCAGCGTGGCAGGGTCGTTCACCACCGACAAGGAACAGAGCCGGGTCGTGGACAGCGTGGGTTTCGCGCCGGCGCCCGTTGAAGTCACCGACAAGGGTTCATCCTGGCTGTACGCCTGGTCCCTGGCGATCCCGGCCACCTCCAGACACAAAGACGCCGCCAAGGCCTTCACCCTGTGGGCCACCTCCAGGGAATACATCCAACTGGTTGCGCAGAAGGATGGCATCACCAACGTACCGCCTGGCACCCGCACCTCTACCTACAGCGACGCCTATCTCAAGGCCGCGCCGTTCGCGAAGGTGACACTGGAAATGATGAAGCACGCCGACCCGACGCACCCGTCGGCCAAGCCTGTGCCCTATGTCGGCATCCAGTACGTGACCATCCCGGAATTCCAGGCCATCGGCACGTCCGTGGGCAAACTCTTCTCGGCCGCACTTACCGGTCAGACCTCCGTCGAGCAGGCACTGGCGGCCGCGCAGTCGACGACGGTGCGGGAAATGAAACGCGCCGGTTACCCGAAACAATAAACGCCCTGCCGGCAGCGATCCGCCGCCTCTTTCTGCATGACGGATGACCCTTTCAATGAAACGACTCGAAGGTAAAAGCGCACTGATCACCGGCTCTGCCCGGGGCATCGGGCGGGCGTACGCCGAAGCCTATATTCGCGAAGGCGCGACGGTGGCCATCGCCGACATCAATCTGGAGCGCGCGACCCAGACGGCGACCGAGCTGGGTGCCAGTGCCTACCCGGTGAAGATGGACGTCACCGATCAAGCGTCCATCGACGCGGCCATTGCGGCGGTCGTCGCCACCACCGGCAAGCTGGATATCCTGATCAACAACGCCGCCTTGTTCGATCTGGCGCCCATCACCGACATCACCCGCGAGAGTTACGAGCGGCTGTTCTCCATCAATGTGGCCGGCACGTTGTTCACCCTTCAGGCGGCAGCGAAACAGATGATCGCCCAGGGTCATGGCGGCAAGATCATCAACATGGCGAGTCAGGCCGGGCGTCGCGGCGAGGCACTGGTGGGCGTCTACTGCGCGACCAAGGCCGCCGTCATCAGCCTGACCCAGTCAGCGGGACTGAACCTGATCAAGCACCGGATCAACGTCAATGCGATCGCCCCAGGGGTCGTCGACGGCGAGCACTGGGATGGCGTGGACGCGTTGTTCGCCAAACACGAGGGCCGGCCGCTGGGCGAGACGAAACGGCTCGTGGGCGAGGCAGTGCCCTACGGCCGCATGGGCACCGCCGAAGACCTGACCGGCATGGCGATCTTTCTCGCCTCCGCGGAGAGCGATTATGTCGTCGCCCAGACCTACAATGTTGACGGCGGCAACTGGATGAGTTGAAGCCAAGGGGTGACCTGCAGGACACGGGGCGTTGTTGTGCATCGGGCGTTACGCGACGCAGTGGCATTGGAGGTGCCAAAACGGGCCTCTTCCTGGCTGAAGCCGGTCCCACTGACTGATCGCGTACATCCAGTTATGATTCACTGCTCAACCAACAGGGACGCAGGTCGCATGGACATCAGAGAATCAGGAGCCACCTCCACAGCCAATGGCCTCGCGGTAGATCCCAACGTCCGTTTCGAGTGCGTTGGGTGTGGCGCGTGCTGCCGTGGCCGCTTCGTGCCCTTGACCCTCGCCGAAGCGGTAACCTGGCTCAGACGCGGCCATTCTGTCGGGATATTGCTGGAGGCCTTCGACGATTCACTCTGGCCCGTCGGCTCCCCCGAATATGCCTACAACGCAGGCCGATCCGCGCCCGTCACCGGCGGTTCAGCCACCCTGCGGGTGACGGTGATTCTGGCAGCCAACGCGATCCCTGAATGCCCTAACCTGCAAAAGGACGGGCTCTGTTCGGTGTATCTGGAGCGGCCGCTGGTGTGCCGGATTTACCCGATGGAGATCAGTCCTTTCATTGAACTAAAACCCCAAAATAAGGACTGCCCGCCGGAAAGCTGGCAACAGGGCAGCCTGCTGGCGTCGGATCAAGGGTTGGCGATGCTGGTCCAGCAATCGCGCGCGACCGATCGCGAGGATGCTCGAGGCAAAGTCAGGTTGTGCGAAAGCCTGGGCCTGACCGTAGCCGGCTGGAAAGGCAACGGTCTGGTCATTCACCAGCCCTCGGTCGAAACGCTGCTTGCCGCCTGCGAAAGCGCTGAGGTCAATGCCAGTCCCACGGCTCAAGCCTGGCAGATCAAGGCAGAAGACCCGGCGTTGAGGGCGTATCTGCACGCTCAATCCGTGCCCCTGGCTGACTCACCCACCGACGATTACATCTTCCACCCACTGCCCCGCTGACCCGTCCCCGCTGCACCGCTTGAAGCTTGCAGCTTGCAGCTTGAAGCTTGAAGCTTCAGCCAATAACCCGCGCATACACCGACCGGTCCACATTCCCGCCGGACAGAATCACCCCGACTTTTTTCCCTGCCATGGCCCGGCGCTCCTGAATGAGCGCCGCCAGTGCAGCGGCCCCTGCGCCTTCCGCGAGGTTGTGGGTGTCGGTGTAATAGACGCGCATGGCCTCGGCGATTTCTGCCTCGCTGACGGCCACGATGCGCTGCGCCCCGGTTCGATAGATCGCGAAGGCCGCAGGAATGGGCCGGCGCACGGCGAGGCCATCGGCAAAGGTGTTCGCCGACGGGGTCTGCAAAATGGTCCCTTCCTCGAACGACCACTTGGCGGCCGCCGCCTCGGTGGACACCACGCCCACTACCTTTGTCGGCAGGCCCAGCACGTCGCGGGCAGCAATGACGCCACAAATCCCGGACCCACAGCCGATGGGCACGTAAACCGTGTCCAGATCCGGTACAGCGAGGAACAACTCCAGCCCATACGTCGCCACGCCCTTGAGCAACTCGATGTGGAATGGCGGCACCAGATAGTGCCCATGCAGGTCCGCCAGCCGCGCCGCCTCTTCCCGGGCTTCGTCGAAATCCCAGCCGCATTCGATCACGGTGCCGCCAAGGGCCCGCATGGCGTTGTTCTTTTCCGGCGAGTTGCCTTCCGGCACCACAATCAACGCACTCAGGCCCAGTGCAGTGGCGGCCAGCGCCAGGCTCTGACCGTGATTGCCGCGCGTGGCCGTCACGATGCCTTTGACCGTCGGGTAAGTGCGCTTGAGCCAGTGCATGAAGGTGATCCCGCCACGCACCTTGAACGCGCCGGTGGGCGTGTGGTTTTCGTGCTTGACCCACACCGTGCTGTTCAGCCGCTCAGCCAGTAACGGCCACGGGTATTGGGCGGTAGGCGGCATGACCTCGTACACCTGGCGAGCGGCCTGTTCGATATCGTCGCGGGTCAGTCCGTGCATGGGGCGACTACTCCTCAAAATCGTGTCCTCCTAAAGGTGGCTCAGTCTAGTCAGACGCTCGCCGCGCCGGCTTTCAGAAAACTGACCTGACTTATGCCCGATCACTTCATTACTATGCAGGCCATGAGCCCGACAAAACGCCCGCCTCACCCGCTCCCGTCTGAACCGGTTCGCCGTGTCCATGCTGGGCCGTGGATGATCGAATTGCTCCCCGCCGCCGCTTACGCCACGCGGTACGTGGCGACCCAGGCGGCGATCGGCTTTGCGTTCGAAAGCCAGCGTGGCCTGCACGCCATCGGCAGCGACCGGGTGCAGCCCTTTGATGCGGTGCCCAATGGCCTGGCATTCGTGCCCGCCGGTTGCGACGTGCTATCGGAGTCGCCCACGGGCGGTGAATACCTGCGGCTGCTGCGCACGGACGGGTTGGCTCTGGCGGGCGATCATCCCTTCAATAACCGCATTGATGCCCAGGCAATCGCCCTCGCAACGAAGATGCGCGCAGCGCTGTTGCAGGCTTCGGCGGCGGATGATTGGGAGGGCTGGGCGCTGGCCCTGACTGACCGGATCGACGACAAAAGCGCTTTCGACGCACCGCTGCAAGGCTCGATCAACGCCCGCCGGATGCGCAGACTCGATGAGTTCATCGACGCCGGTATCGACGGCCCGCTGGGGGTACAGGCGATGGCGCAGATGTTGGGATTGTCCGAGGGGTATTTCATGCGGGCCTTCAAGAACACCACCGGGAAAAGCCCCCACAGTTACCTGATCGACCGACGTCTGGCCAAGGTCCGGAGCCTGATGCGCGATTCACACGCAGGACTGGCCGAGATCGCCCATGACTGTGGCTTCAGCTCCCAGGCGCATATGGCGACTGCCTTTCGGCTGCGCATGGGCATCAGCCCGGCGAAGCTGCGCAGTCAGTGGTCGCTTTAGCTGATCAACCGCTCACCAACCGTGTCGCTGCAGCACCGACTCGACAGCGGGATGTTGATCGACTATCTCGAGGGATGCGTAGAACTCGGGGCGCGACCTTCCCAGATGCTCCCGCGCCCCGCTCCACTGGCTGACCACGCAGGCGAGGATTTCGACCGCGCCGGGCGCATCGGGATGCCACGCGATCGGGTTGTAAAACACATCGCTGAACACCTCCCACTGACGGTGGAGTTTGTGCCGGGCGCCTGCGACCAAGCGGTCTAATTGATCAGGACCGGCGTCGGGCAGCCACCGTTCGGGGTAATCGATCAGGCCGATCGACGCGTAGCAGTTGCTGGCCAGGTACACCAGGGCCCGGAGTTGCTGGGCACGTTCAAGGGCGTCTTGAGACAACAGGCCGGACAGCGGAAAGGCCAGGCCCAGGTGGGTGAGGATGGCGGCGCTCTCCGTCAGCACGCCGCCGTCGGAGAGAACCAGGGTCGGCACCTGCATCAACGGGTTCAGGCGCTTCAGCTCGTCCTGCCCTGCGCCCGTTTCCCATGAACTGGCGGTGACCAGGCGGTATTCGGCGCCGCACAGCGTGAGGGCCATCTCAATGGCGGCCGAGCCGGATCTGTCGGCCCCAAATAATCTGAACATACGTTCTCCCGCTCTGGTCAGGCTCTATTGCCATGACGCCGCTGCCATTCATCGACCACATCGCCCAGGGTCTTGGGGCTGTCGTTGCGTATCCAGGCCATGAAGTCGCGGTCGAACTTAAAGGCCGGCCCGCACTGCGCGGTCATAAACCGGCGTACGCTCTGGGTATTGCGGTAATCCTGGGTGACAGGGGTGTCTCGGGAAAGCGATTCGCTGTGCCAGTCAAAGGCCATGGGGCTGAGTCCAGGTGAGGGGGTCGCGCACAGTCTAGTCGGCAAACGCGGGCTGTCGCACCGGTGGCGGGATCCATTCCATATTTGTTTCAACTATCCCACCCTCTCACAGTCACACAGTCACTCCCGCCCATTGACTGATGATGTTTTCGCATGAGTTTCATTCTTTGCATGACCGTCTTCGGTGTCCTGCTGATGCTGCTGGCACTGACTTCTTCCTATCTGCGCTGGCTGCCGGTCACGACGTCGGCGGTGTGTCTGGCGTTTGGCGCGGCGATCGGGCCCTGGGGCCTGGACATCGCGCAGCTCGACATTCGCGACGCACGCCACTGGCTTGAACGGCTGACTGAAATCGCCGTGCTGTTTTCCCTGTTCAACACCGGCATCAAGTTGCGCCTGCCCCTGCACCGCAGCGGCTGGTATTCAGCGTACCTGTTGGCCGGGCCGGTGATGCTGGCAACCATCGCCGGCGTCAGCCTGACCGCGCATTACCTGTTCGGCCTGTCATGGCCGATCTCTTTGCTGCTCGGCGCCATGCTCTCACCCACCGACCCGGTCCTGGCCGGCCTGGTGCAGGTCAACAGCGCCCAGGACCTGGACCGGGTGCGCTTCGGCCTGTCGGGTGAGGCCGGGCTCAACGACGGCACCGCGTTCCCCTTCGTGATTTTCGCCCTGTTGTTCATCACCCACGGTTTCTCGGATTTCGACTGGACCCAGGGCTGGCTCCTGAGAAACATCGTCTGGGGCGTGCCGGTCGGTCTGATGCTGGGTTACGGCCTGGGCCGCGGCGTCGGCCATCTGATGATTTACCTGCGCATCAAGAACGCCGACAGCACCCTGTCGCCCAACGACTTCCTCGCTCTGGCCCTGATCGCCATTGCCTACGTCAGCGCCGAAGGCCTCGGCGCCTATGGCTTCCTGGCGGTGTTCGCGGCGGGCATCGGACTGCGTCACGCCGAATCCAACGCCACCCAATCGGAGGTGCCGTCGGAACACGTGGCCATCCCGGTGGTGGGGCACACCCACAGCGATCCGGAGTCGGCGATCATGGGTGATCGCGATTCGCTGTCCGACAGCCAGCTCGCTGCCGGCGTGATGATGGGCGACATGATGGTCTTCGGCAGCCTGGTGGAACGCGCCATGGAAGTGCTGCTGATTACCCTCCTCGGCGCGGCCCTGGCCAGTTACTGGGACTGGCGCGCCGTGGGACTGGGCCTGGCGTTGTTCTGCGTGATCCGGCCGCTGAGCGTGTGGCTGCTGATCAGTGGCAGATTACTGACCCGGCCGCAAAAAGCGCTGGTGGGCTGGTTCGGCATTCGCGGCATCGGCACGCTGTATTACCTGTGTTATGCCCTGACCCACGGGCTGCCGGCCGAGGCGGTGGACACCACCATCAGCCTGACGTTGTCGGTAGTAGCGTTGAGCATTCTGCTGCACGGCATCAGCATTCAGCCGCTGCTGGAGCGCTATGAGTGCAGCATCAGCCGCGACAGCAACGACTAGCGCCATGGTCTGGCCGCATGCGTACCTGGCGGCGGCCGTCTGACAAACGCCTCGTGATAGACAGCGTCGATGACCCTATCGGAACAAGCGATTGGACGCTCAGGGGCCCTATCGGTAGCGTGCTCACTAATTGATCAGGTCTTTTGAGCGCTCTCTGCAATGCGGTTTAACGTCGCAGCAGCGTCTCCATCAGAGATCGGCGCCGTGTCCCTGACACCTCCGCGCACCAAGCCTGGATGCTTGAACCCCTCCTTCGTTTTCGCACCGCCGGCTCGTTCCGTCGCGGTGCGGTCCATTGCTTGCGAGCTTGAAAGCCTATGTCCATCAATACACCCCAGCAGATTGCCGAGATCACCATTGAAGCCGGCGTGAAAAAGTCCCATCTGCCGACCCCGGCGATTCTGGTGCTGGGCTTTCTCGCCGGAGCGTTCATCGCCCTTGGCTTTTTGCTGGACATCCATGTCAGCACGATGATCCCGGCGGCCTGGGCATCACTGGGTAACCTGATGGGCGCGGCGGTGTTTCCGCTGGGTCTGATTCTGGTGATCCTCGCCGGCGGCGAGCTGCTCACGGGCAACATGATGAGCCTGCCGACCGCGATGTTCGCGGGTCGGGTGCCCCTGTCGGCGGTGGCGCGCAACTGGGCGCTGGTCACGTTCGCGAACCTGCTGGGCGCGCTGTTCGTGGCCTACTTCTTCGGCCATGTGCTGGGCCTGACTGAAGGTGCGTACCTGGCCAAGACCCTGGCCATCGCCAAGGCCAAAGTCAGCGCTGATTTCGGTCAGGCGTTTATTTCCGGCATTGGTTGCAACTGGTTGGTGTGCCTGGCGGTCTGGTTGTCATACGCCAGCAAAGACGTGACCGGGAAAGTGGTAGCCATGTGGTTCCCGATCATGGCCTTCGTCGCCATCGGCTTCCAGCACGTGGTCGCCAACATGTTCGTGATCCCGGCGGCGATCTTTGCCGATGCCCTGAGCTGGACCGATTTCGTTGAAAACTTCGTCGCGGTGTTCCTTGGCAACGCCGTGGGGGGTGCAATTTTCGTCGGGCTCGCGTATTACGTGTCCTATTCGAAAGCCATTCAGGCTTCGGCAACCGGCGTCACTGATGCGGCCATCGAGCAGCAGACCGGAAGCCAGATTTAACGCTGCAGCCGCGCGCCTTTCTTATTGGGGCGCGCACCCTGTTTCTGCCACGTGTCACGTTGTTGAGAGTAATCAATGTCAGATCGAGTCCTGATGGACAGCTATTCACGCAAAGTCGATTACGTCCGCATGTCGGTGACGGATCGCTGCGATTTCCGCTGCGTGTATTGCATGGCCGAGGACATGACCTTCCTCCCCCGTCAGCAGATTCTCTCCCTCGAAGAAATCCATCAACTGGCCGAGCGTTTTGTGGCGCTGGGCACCAAGAAGATCCGTCTGACCGGCGGTGAGCCATTGGTGCGCTCCGGCATCGTCGGGCTGGTTCGCAGCATCGCCGCCCTGCCCGGCCTGCGCGAACTGTGCATGACCACCAACGGCTCGCAGCTCGACAAACTCGCCGTGCCGCTGTTCGAAGCCGGTCTCAAGCGCCTCAATATCAGCCTCGACAGCCTCGATCCCGCGCGCTTCAAGGAACTGACCCGCACCGGTGATCTGAGCAAGGTGATTGCCGGAATCGACGCCGCCAACGCGGCCGGTTTCGAGCGCACCAAGCTCAACTGCGTGGTGATGCAGGGCCGCAACGACCACGAGATCAATGATCTGGTGGCCTTCGCCATTGATCGTGGCGTGGATATCACGTTTATCGAAGAGATGCCCCTCGGGACGATCAGCGAGCACAGCCGCGCCGAGTCGTTCTACTCCAGCGAGCAGGTGCGCGAACGTATCGCCGAGCGCTACACCCTGGTGCATTCCACCGAGTCCACGTCCGGGCCTTCCCGCTACTGGCGCGTGGCTGAAGCGCCGCACATCCGCATCGGCTTCATCTCGCCCCACAGCCACAACTTCTGCGCAACCTGCAACCGCGTTCGCGTGACGGTGGAAGGTCGTTTGCTGTTGTGCCTGGGTAACGAGCATTCGGCCGATCTGAAAGCTGTGCTGCGGGCCAATCCGGGTCAGCCGGACAAGCTTGAGAAAGCCATCGTCAACGCCATGCAATTGAAGCCGTGGAAGCACAACTTCGAGCTCAACGATGACGTGCAGGTGGTGCGGTTCATGAACATGACCGGCGGCTGAATAGGCCCTTGTTGCTGAGCTGTTAGCGCATTATGAGAAGCCTGGCAGCCTCCACGCTTGAGACCGCCAGTCCTTGCTGAACAGGCTGATCAGCCCTTGATGAAGCCCAGCAGAATCGCATTGATCTCTTCCGGCTGAACCGTGCACATGCCGTGGGCGCCGCCCTTGACGACGTGCAGCGTCGAGCCTTTCACCAACTCGTGACTCTTGTAGCCGGACGCGACGATCGGGACGATCTGGTCGTCATCGCCGTGCAGGATCAGGGTTGGCACGTCGATCTTTTTGAGGTCTTCGGTGAAGTCGGTTTCCGAGAACGCCTTGATGCAGTCGAACTCGCCTTTGATGCTGCCCAGCATGCCGATGGACCAGAACGAGTCGATCGCGCCCTGGGAGGTTTTCACGCCGTCGCGGTTGAAGCCAAAGAACGGCACGGCGAGATCCTTGAAGAACTGTGAGCGGTCGGCGGTGAAGCCGGCGCGGATGCCGTCAAACACCTCCATGGGCAGGCCTTCGGGATTGGCGTCGGTTTTGAGCATGATGGGTGGGACCGCGCCGATGAGGACGGCTTTGGCGACCCGTGCGGTGCCATGGCGGCCGATGTAGCGGGCGACTTCGCCACCGCCGGTGGAGTGGCCGATCATGATGGCGTCTTTGAGGTCGAGGGCTTCGAACAGTTGGGCGAGGTCGTCGGCGTAGGTGTCCATGTCGTTGCCTTCCCAGGTCTGGCCTGAGCGCCCGTGGCCGCGGCGGTCGTGGGCGATGACGCGGAAGCCGTGCTGGCCGAGGAAGAGCATTTGCGCATCCCAGGCGTCGCCGTCGAGGGGCCAGCCATGGGAGAAGACGATCGGCTGGCCGGTGCCCCAGTCTTTGTAGAAGAATTCGGTGCCGTCTTTCAGGGTCAGGGTGGTCATCGGATGCGGTCCTCGGGATAGGGTGCAGGGGAAGGTTGAGCGTAGTCCCGGATCGCGGATGTGCCTTGTCCATATGTGCTGGTTTGCGCTTCGCGAGATCAAGATCAAGATCAAGAGCGTCTGCCTGGGGGCAGACTGTTTCGCCTCCGGCGAGTTACTTGATAAAGCCCCAAGTAACCAAGGGCTTATGCTCCTGGTTAGGCCCCTCCTTCGTCGGGGTTCCTTCACTCCGGTCTCGCTCCGTGGGCCCGCCGCCATCCGCCATCCATGGCGGGGGGCGGCTCTCGCGGCATCCATGCCGCTCGGCCCACGGAGCGAGACCTGCGTTCAGCCTGCACCCAAGTCGCGATTGGCGGTGTCTGGACTTTTTGCGTATGAAGATCAAAAACACATCAAAAGCTTCCCGGCTAAAGCCGGTCCCACAGGGTGTACGCGGTGCCTTTAGTGGGACCGGCTTCAGCCGGGAAGACGTCGGTGTGAGCACCACCATTTCCACTGAATACACGCACACTCACGGTAGGAGCCGGCTTGCTGGCGAACGCGGTGGCACAGGAATGAAGATGTCAACTGACCCACTGCATTCGCCAGCAAGCCGGCGCCTACGGACCGAATAAATCCGGATCAATAGCTTCCCGGCTAAAGCCGGTCCTACAGTCCGAGTTGCCGCTGCTACCACGGGCTGCACGTGCTGCTGTTAGTGGGACCGGCTTCAGCCGGGAAGACGTCGGTGTGAGCACCACCATTTCCACTGAATGCACGCACACTCACGGTAGGAGCCGGCTTGCTGGCGAACGCGGTGGCGCTGAAATGGAGATGTCGACTGACCCACTGCGTTCGCCTGCAAGCCGGCTCCTACGGACCGAGTAAATTCGGATCAATGACTTCCCGGCGGAAGGCGGTCCCACTGGATGCACGCGCTGCTGTTAGTGGGACCGGCTTTAGCCGGGAAGACGCCGGTGTGACGACCGGCGATGTCGCGGCCTGACACAGGTGCCTCAGGCCTGGTTGCCACCGCGACTCAATGCACCCAGACGACCGGAGATCGATTGCATGCCTTTGCCCAGTTCGCGCAGGGTGCCGGCGTCCCGCGCGCCTTGTTCGCTGGAGGCGTGAATGCGCACCGCCAGCTCGTTGATTTCGTGGGTGACATGGCTTTGCTCCTGAGCCGCCACCGCGATCTGATGGGCGCGCTGGACGATATCGTCGAAGCTGAAGACGGTGGTGCCCAGTGTGGCGGCGACGTTGACGGCCTGTTGCACCGACTCACGGGTGCGATGAGCGCCGTTCTGCATGGTCGAGACCGCCGCACTGGAGGCCTGACGCAACTGCGAGATCATCTCCTGAATTTCGTTCGCCGACGCCTGGGTGCGCCCTGCCAGGGTGCGGACCTCATCGGCCACGACCGCAAAGCCACGGCCCTGTTCGCCTGCGCGTGCCGCTTCGATGGCGGCGTTCAGGGCCAGCAGATTGGTCTGTTGCGAGATCGATTTGATCACCTCCAGCACGCTGCCCACGCGCTCGATGTCATCGCCCAGCTGGGTGATGGCGCCCGCCGCCCCGGCAATGTCGGTTGCAAGCACTTCGATGGACTGGCTGTTGCTGTTGACCTGATCCTGGCTTTTCTGCGCCTCGCCCAGGGAACGGCGGGCGGTGTCGGAGCAGTCCGTGGTGTTCTGGGCGACTTCGTTGGCACTGGCCGACATCTCGGTGATTGCGGTCGCCAGCAAGGTGTTGTCCTGACGCTGGGATTCGGCCCGCTCGGCGACGCCTTGGGACAGCTGCGCCAGCTCGTTGGCCTGGCGCTCCAGGGACACCGACTCCTCGGCGATGCGGTGCAGCATGTTGCGCAGGGAACCTGCGTATCGGTTGACCGACTCACGCAGCGCGCCGATCTCGTCGGCACGCAAAATGGCCAGTTGAGTATCGGTACACCCGCCCTGCCCCAGGCTGTCGATTTGCGCGGTGGTTTCCTCCAGTTGCGCCAACAGCCGCTTGCCTGCCAGCCAGGCCAGACCCAGCAGCACGCCCAACAGCGGCAACAGGAACAACAGAATCTGTCCGGTGAGGCGGTTGGCCAGGCCGACCACCCGGGCTTCCGGGGTCACCAGGCCAATCCGCCAGCCGGTGCCGGCCATGGTCGCCAGCGTGACGTAGGCCGGGCCGTTGAGCCGGCCATCCTGCTCAATCCTCAGCGTCGAGAGGGCCGAGGTGTTGCTCGCGAGCTGATCAGCCACCGGCTTCAACCAGGGTTGCTCCTGGCTCAACCCGGTAATGGTCAGCAGGCCCTTGGTGCCTTTCGCATCGGGGAAATACAGCACGTTGCCTGAAGGATCCACCGCGAATGCGTAGCCGTCGGTGACGCCGCCTTTCTCTTTGAGGAAGGCCGCCAGACCGTCAAGCTTCAGGTCGATGGTCGCGACCCCGGCGAACGCGCCCTGCGCCCGAAAAGGGACGCTGCAGGTGGTCATGGCCACGCCGCTGACCGGGTCCTGGTAAGCATCGGACCAGACGCAACGCCCTGCCGGTGCGGACTTGGCCCCGGTGTACCAGGTTTCAGCCTGATAAGGCGGCGTTTTGGCCTGGTTGTATTCGTCCGAAAAGTCCAGTCGATTGCCTGCGTCCCGTGCCCAGAAAAAACTGCGACGCTCGGTGCCCGCCGCAAATGCGTTGGGTTCCGGCCACACGCCGCCACCGGCAATGGCGGAATCCCCCTGACTGTCGATCAAGCCGGGGAAGTTGCTCAGGTACAGGGCTTCTTCGTGGGGCAGCGTCTCCGCGAGCAGCGCCATGGCAGCAGCGGTCCCCTCGATGCGACTCAAGGGCAACGCCAGCTGACGGGTGATGGCGCTGGCTGACTGCTCCGCCGACTCGGTGCCGGCGGCCACCAGTTGGGGTTTGCCCCCCAGGGTCATGACCGCGAAAATCGCCACCGCCGTGAGAATCAGCAATGTCAGGATCCCCAGGGTCATTCGTCCAGCGATACGGCGGGGAATCAACGACATGGTCAAGCTCCGAAGGAAATGTAGGGCTACATTTGCAACGGCCGTGACAGGCAAAAGTTGAAGCCGGACAGACGTTTAAACGACATCGGCGACAGGTGGTTATAGGACGACTCGCCAGACCTCTCCCCGCCCGCCCCCGTTCAGACCAGCATGGCGTCCCGCGCCACCCGAACATGCCCGGGCAGTTCCGCGGCATGCTCCATCAACCACGCATCCAGCGTATGCCCGACATGGGTCAGCACGGCCTGATCGGGCTCGAGCGCTTCAATGATCTGCAGCGCCAGATTCACATCATTGTGGTTACGCGGCGTCTGCGGTTGCGGCGGCATGGAGCAGTCGATGACCAGCACGTCGAGCGCCTGGAGCTGCAAAAAAGCCTGGGTGTCGTGGGGCAAGCCGACGGTGTCGGTAAGGTAGGCGATGCGGCGTCCCCCGCCTTCGAGCAGATAACCGAGCGTCGGTTTCGAGTGCAGCAGCGGCAGCGCGGTGACGTGCAGTTCGCCCAGCGCACGGCTTTCAAAGGGCATGAAGGGCTGGCTGAAATCGAGGATACCGGGGTGTTTGTACAGGTCCGACAGCCCTTCCGCGTCCACCGGGCCGTGCACCGGGATCACCAGCCCCTGGCCCCAGCGCAGGTGCAGCAGGCCCTGGGCGTGGTCGGCGTGGTAGTGGGTTTGCAGGATGCCGCTGAGGCTGCGCGGCGGGAAGCGGTCGGTGAGGTCGGGCAAGCCGCTGTCGATGAGCCAGCGCTGTTCGCCCACTTCAACCAGCGCGCAGCACGGGCGTCGGCGCAGGCGTTGGTCGGCATGGGCGGCGTGACAAGCTGCGCATTCACAGCCGTAGACCGGCACTTGCCGCGCATCCCCCGTGCCAAGAAGCGTCAGGCGCATGCGTGGGCGCGCTCCAGTCGCTGCAACAATCGGGCGACCGTTTGCTCCAGCGCGCCGGAGTTGTCGAGCACGATCAACGACGGGTCGCTCGCCTGCACGTCGTCGGCGAATTGCGCGTTGCGCGCCAGTCGGGTTTCGATGTCTTGGGCCGATTCCCGCGCGCGACTGAGCAAGCGCTCCCGCAAGACGGATTGATCCACGGTCAACAGCACCACCCACAGCGACGGATAACGCGACCGCGCTTGAGGCAGATGTCCGCGCGAGCCGTTGACCAGCACGTCGTGCCCGTCGGCCAGCCATTGATCGATCTCTTTGGGGATGCCGTAATGCAGGCCGTTGGCGAACCAGCTCAAGGCAAACGCACCCTGAGACTGCAGTTCGTCGAAGCGCTCGACACTGACGGCCTGGGCCGCTTCGCCCTTGGCTTCCGCCGATCGGGTGATGACCCGCCGCACGATCCGGCAGTCCCGCGCGGCCAGCGCCTCGCGGGCCGCATCCAGCAGGCTGTCCTTGCCCGAACCCGACGGCCCGATGAGATAGATCAACCTGCCTGCCATCAGAACACCCTCTTCGCTTGTCGCCAGACTTGTTGAATGATGGGCAGTGTGCCCAGAGCCCGGGCGTGGATCAGGTCGGCGCGCAGGCCGACACGGATCTCGCCGCGATCCTGCAAGCCCGCCGAACGGGCCGGTGCCAGGCTGACCGTGGTCACCGCCTGCGCCAGTCCGGCGCCCGTCGAGTCATCTGCTGCATCCAGCTGGGCCCCCAGGGTGAACGCCGCCTGCAATAGGCTGGCCGGATAGTAATCGCTGGAGAGAATATCCAGTAGCCCTTCTTCGGCCAATGTCGCCGCCGCAATATTGCCCGAGTGCGAGCCGCCGCGAACGATGTTCGGCGCGCCCATCAACACGCTCATGCCCAGGCGCCGGCAGCCCTGCGCGGCTTCAAGGGTGGTCGGGAACTCAGCGATGCTCATGCCGTAGGCCGCCGACTCTTCGACGTGGGCCAGTGTCGCGTCATCGTGGCTGGCCACCGACAACCCCCGCGCCAGGCAGATGTCAACGATGGCCCGGCGATAACGGTCGCTGTAGGTCTTGGAATTGGCGACCTGCTCAACGATGAAGGCGTCCATCTGTTCGCTGCTCAGGTGGTATTTGCCCATGTAGTACTCACGGTACTTGGATTCCAGGGCGAACTGGCGCTGGCCCGGCGAATGGTCCATCACCGACACCAGTTGCACCAGCGGCTGCTCGACCAGGTCGCGGAACACGCTGAGGGTGTCGGGGTGGCAGACTTCGCAGCGCAGGTGCAGGCGGTGCTCGGCGCGGGTCAGGTCGGCAGCGTTTGCCGAAGCGATCGCCTCGATCATGCCCGGCAGTTGCTGCATGCGTTTGCCCTTGGGATTGACGTCGCCGATGGACAGCGCGTCGAACACCGTGGTGATGCCCGCCGCAATGATTTGCGCATCGTGGCTCATCACCGCCGAGGCCGACGGCCAGTCCACACCGGGGCGCGGGCTGAGGTGCTTTTCCAGGTTGTCGGTGTGCAGCTCGACCAGCCCCGGCAGCAGGTAATCACCATTCAGGTTCTGCGCCTGGGACAGTTGACTGATGCTGTCATCGACCTCGCTGATCAACCCGTCGCGCAGCACCACGGTGCCGGTGAAGACGCGCTCGGCAGTGACGATCTTGGCGTTGGTCAGGATCTGTTCGTTCAGCATTGTTCGGTCTCCTTCAAGCTCGACGCCATCGAAGCCTGCGGGTCAAGGTCGGGCGGGGTCATGTCCAGGTGGCGGTCGGACACCGCTTCCCGGGCCAGTCGGTCGTGGAAAATGCCTATCACTGCGGCGCCAGCGCTCTTCGCTTCATTGATCAATTCGAGGACCACCTGGCGATTGCCGTCGTCCAGCGATGCGGTGGGCTCGTCCAGCAGCATCACCGGCCACGGCACCATGAAGCCGCGGGCGATGTTGACGCGCTGCTGTTCGCCGCCGGAAAACGTCCCCGGTGCCAATTGCCACAGGCGCTGGGGAATGTTCAGCCGAGCGAGCAGATCCTCGGCGCGGGTCCGGGCATCCTCGCGCTTCCAGCCACGGGCCAGCGCCGGTTCCATGACCACATCGACCGTGGCGACGCGCGGGATGACGCGCAGAAACTGGCTGACATACCCGAGGGTCTGCTGGCGCACTTGCAGCACGTCCCGGGGCGCGGCGCCCACCAGCTCCAGCCACTCGCCCTGATGCTGCACGCGAATGCTGCCGCCGGCCGGCAGGTAGTTGCCGTAAAGGGTGCGCAGCAGCGTACTTTTGCCCGCGCCGGAATGGCCGTGGAGCACCAGGCATTCGCCGCCGCTGACGGAGAAATTCAGGCCGCGCAGCACGTTGAGCACGACGCCGTTCTGCTGGTGCAGGGTGAAGGTTTTCGAAAGGTCACGGACCTCGATCAGCGTGTTCATTGAAGGCATCCCGAAAGGCGGATCATGGCTGCAGCACCGAAGACACCAGCAGCTGCGAATACGGATGTTGCGGGTCGTCGAGGATCTGATCGGTCAGGCCGGTTTCCACCACATGGGAACGGCGCATGACCATCAGCCGATCGGCGAGCAAGCGGGCCACGGCCAGGTCGTGGGTGACGATCACCACCGCCAGGTCCAGCTCGCGCACCAGCCCGCGCATCAGGTCGAGCAAACGCGCCTGCACCGACACGTCGAGGCCGCCGGTGGGCTCGTCCATGAACACCAGCCGTGGGCCGGACACCAGATTTCGGGCGATCTGCAAACGTTGCTGCATGCCGCCGGAAAAAGTCCGTGGCAGGTCGTCGATGCGCGCCGGATCGATCTCCACTTGATTGAGCCAGTCCAGCCCCGCCGCCCGCAGCGCCTGATAATTGCGCACGCCCTGGGCCATCAGCCGCTCGCCGATATTGGCGCCGGCTGACACCGCCATGCGCAGGCCGTCGCGGGGGTTCTGCTCGACGAAGCCCCACTCCGTGCGCAGCAAGGTGCGCCGTTCGGCCTCGCTGGCGCTGTAAAGGTCGAGCCATTGGCCGGCGCTTTTATGGGTGTCGGCGAGGCGGTAATCGATGACGCCGCTGTCGGGCGGGCAACGGCCGCTGAGCAACGACAGCAGCGTCGACTTGCCGGAGCCGGATTCACCGACAATGCCCAGCACCTCGCCCGGGTACAGCTCGAAACTGACGTCCTGGCATCCTTTCTCCGGCCCGTACAACTTGGTCAGTCCGCGTACTTTCAGCAGCGGCTGGGTGCGATCGCTGACGGCATCCCGGTCGATCTGTTGAGCAGCGTTCATTGCCCGGCCCTCCCCTGACTGACCCGTTGCGCGCAGTAGTCGGTGTCCGAGCAGACGAAACTCTGGGTGCCCTGATCGTCGAGGATCAGCTCGTCGAGGAACGAGTCGTGGCTGCCGCAGATCGCACAGCTGTGTTCCCACTTCTGCACTTCAAAAGGGTGATCCTCGAAGTCCAGGCTGGTGACGCGGGTGAACGGCGGCACCGCGTACAGACGCTTCTCGCGACCGGCGCCGAACAGCATCAGCGCCGAGCTCATGTCGAGTTTCGGGTTGTCGAATTTGGGGATCGGCGACGGGTCCATGACGTAGCGCTCGTCGACGGTCACCGGGTAGGCGTAGGCCGTGGCGATGTGGCCGAAGGTGGCGATGTCTTCGTAGAGCTTGACGTGCATGACGCCATAGTCATTCAGCGCGTGCATGGTGCGGGTCTCGGTTTCCGACGGTTCGATGAAGCGCAGCGGCTCGGGGATCGGCACCTGATAGACCATGATCTGATCGGCGTGCAGCGGCGTTTCCGGGATGCGGTGGCGGGTCTGGATGATCGTCGCTTCGGGCGTGCGCTCAGTGGTGGCGACGCCGGCGGTGCGGGCAAAGAAACGGCGGATCGACACGGCGTTGGTGGTGTCGTCGGCGCCCTGATCGATGACTTTCAGCACGTCTTCGGCGCCGAGGATCGCGGCGGTCAGTTGCATGCCGCCGGTGCCCCAGCCGTAGGGCAGCGGCATTTCACGGCCACCGAAGGGCACTTGATAACCGGGAATCGCCACGGCCTTGAGCAGGCCGCGACGGATCATGCGTTTGGTCTGTTCATCCAGATACGCGAAGTTGTAGGCCTCGTCTCGCGGCGTCTGTGGCTGGGGACGTGGCTGCGTGGCGGCGTTCATTGAGCCGGCTCCTTGGAGGGCTTGCGCAGTTTGCGGATCAGTTCCAGTTCGGCCTGGAAGTCCACGTAGTGCGGCAGTTTCAGGTGCGAGACGAAACCGGCGGCCTCGACGTTGTCGCAGTGGGCGAGCACGAACTCTTCCTGCTGGGCCGGCGAGACGATTTCTTCGCTGTATTCACCGGCGCGCAGGGAGCGGTCCACCAGCGCCATGCCCATGGCTTTGCGCTCGGCATGCCCGAAGGCCAGGCCATAGCCGCGCGTGAATTGCGGCAGCTCGGTGGCGGAACCGACGAACTGGTTGACCATTTCGCACTCGGTCAGCTCGATGGCGCCAATGGAAATCGGAAAGCCCAGCTCTTCCGGCTCGATCCACACCTCCACTTCACCCACCCGAATTTCGCCGGCAAACGGGTGATTGCGGCCATAGCCGCGCTGGGTCGAATAGCCCAGCGCCAACAGGAACCCTTCATCGCCCCGGGCCAGCGCTTGCAGGCGTTCGGCGCGGCTGGCCGGGTACTCCAGCGGCTCGCGGGTGATGTCGGCGACCGGCGCGCCGGTGTCCTGTTCTTCCTTGATCAGGCCTTCTTTTGCGAGCAGCCCCAGCACCCGCGGACAGTCCTGAACGGCGGCGTCGGCCTGGGCTTCAGGGCCGGGAAATTCGCCTTCGGCCAGCAAGGTGAAATCCAGCAGACGGTGGGTGTAATCGAAGGTCGGGCCCAGCAATTGCCCGCCGGGGACGTCCTTGAACGTGGCCGACAAACGCCGGTTGAGCTGCATGGCCGAGGTGTCGATGGGCAGACTGGCGCTGAAGCGGGTCAGCGTGGTGCGGTAGGCGCGCAGCAGGAAGATCGCTTCAACCAGATCGCCGGCCGACTGCTTGATCGCCAGCGCCGCCAGTTCGGCGTCGTAAAGCGAGCCTTCTGTCATCACCCGGGCGACGGCCAGGGGCAGTTGCTGACGGATCTGTTCCACGCCCAGTTCCGCGACGGACGTGTCGCCCCGGCGCTGTTTCGCCAGCAGTTTGTGGGCATTGTCGATGGCCTGTTCGCCACCCTTGACGGCAACGTACATCAGGCGGCTCCTTTCGACTGTTGAGGCCTGGACTGCTGGGGCTTGAACATCACTTGGGTGCTGCGCGGCAGGCCGAGCAATTCGCTGCCGGCGACGAAGAACACGTCGATGCCGCGCGGGAAATCATTGCGCGCTTCGCGCTCCTGCCAGAACGCCTCCTGCAACGGCAGGCTGACGTGGTTTTTGCTTTCGATGCCCGGCCCATGCCAGGCCAGTTGCGTGCCGCCCTGCAGGCTCGGCAACTGGACCAATAGCGTGCAGGACTGATCCGGATAGCGGTCGTTACCCAGGTCGAAACCGCTGAGGTCGTGCAACTGGCTGTCGTCGAGCAGCGCGAAGCGGGCGTTCTGCCGGTCGCTGACGATCGGGCAGCCGCAATGGAAGGTCAGGTTGGCGCGAATGGCCTGGGTGTCGAACGTCGGCGCGAGCCACAGTGGCGTGTCGATGTCCAGCAAGGCCAGGCACAGGGCGTGGCTGGCGGCGGCGAGGCCTTCGAGGTGCGGCGGGGTTTGCGTGGCGAGCAGGCTTTGCGCGACACCGGGGCCGGCCAGCGCCTTGAGGGCGGCGCGAAAACTGCGCTGGGCATCCAGCACCGGGTCGGCGAATGCTGGCTGCAGCAGCGAGGCGGGCAAGGATTCAGTTGCGAGAGAGGTGCTCATCAGTTCTCTCCTCTGACCAGGGTGAAGAAGTCCACTTTGGTCGCGGCGGTTTCGGCTTGTTGTTGGGTCCGGCGCATGTCTTGCGCACGGGCCAGCGGGTCGATCAGGTCGCTGATCCAGTGCGCCTGTTGGGCGCCCTGCAAATGCGCGTCGGCCAGGGCGGCGAGTTCGGCGTGGGCCTTGTCGCGCCCCGCCAGGTAGCTGAAGCCGGTGCGGCCGTCGGCCAGGCGCACCACACAGCGGGTTACGGTCATCTCGCCGACGTTGAACGGCGCACCGCTGCCGCCCATGCGGCCCCGCACCAGGGTCATGCCTATTTCCGGCGCGCGGATCAGTTGGTAGTCGGCGTCACGCAACGCGGCTTCGTGGGCCAGGAGTTCGCTGCGGCGGCTGCGCGAGAGCACACCAATCCAGTGCTGGCGCGCGGCGTGGTCCGGTACTTGGGCGTCGGATGCGGTGGAGCAAGCGGGTGTGGCAGTCATCGAGGGCATCTCCGTCAGGTGACGATCTGATACTGGAAGCGGTCGGAGCGGCTGGTGGAATGGGCAATCTCCACCGGGTTTCCGTGCGCATCGTGGGACAGGGTGAGCACCGTCAGCGCCGGCAAGTGGCGCGGCATCAGCAGCACGCTGGCTTCTTCGCGACTGGGCAGGCGCGCGCCGATCAGGCTGAAGGTGCGGGTCAACGGCAACTGGCGTTCGGCAAGGAACTGGCGCACCGAGCCGCTGACGTAGTCGGCGATCAACGACGCGCGGGTGGCGCAGTAACGGTGGCGAATCAGGCAGACCGGCTGGCCGTCGAGGCGGCGCAGGGTTTGCAGTTCGATCAGCGGCGCGTAGGGTTCAAGGCCCAGGTGCCCGGCCTCCTCCGCCGTTGCCGTGCAGAGCCTGCGTTGCAGCAGCACCGCTTCGACGCCGTGGCCCAGCGCCGCGAGGGATTCGCTGTAGGCACTGCCGGCGGCGACCGGGTACACCAGCGGACGGCCCAGCACCTGAGTGCCTTTGCCCTGTCGGCGCAGCAGGCTGCCTTCGCGGACCAGCTCGTCGATGGCCCGGCGCACCGTATGGCGGTTGACCTCGAAGCGCGCCGCCAGCTGGGTTTCGGCGGGCAGGTATTCCCCGGCGGTGTAGCGGTCGAGTTCACTGCGCAGGGTCTGCGCGAGTTCGAGGTACATGGGTTCACGATGAGGCGATTCGCGATGCATGGGCTCGCGATGAAGCGTTTCGCGGCTCATCGGTTCTCGAATCAGTGCTTCGGATTGTCTAGACAACTGCATGGCTAAAAAAGGGTTCGCACCCTCTCCTGTCGTGGTCATTAGATGAACTGCTTGCGCAGGCGCTGGGAGAAGATGTCGATGACGCTCACCACCACGATGATCACCAGCAGCACTGAGCAGGTCTGGGTGAACTGGAAGGCGCGGATGTTTTCCCAGAGGATCACGCCGATCCCGCCGGCACCGACCATTCCCACCACCGTGGCCGAGCGCACGTTGGATTCGAAGCGGTACAGCGCGTAGGAAATCCACAGCGGCATGACCTGCGGAATGACCCCGAAGATCACTTCCTGCAACGCACTGGCGCCGGTGGCACGCACGCCCTCGACCGGGCCCGGATCAATCGCTTCCACCGCTTCGGCAAACAGCTTGGCGAGCACGCCGGTGGTGCTGATCCACAACGCGAGGACACCGGCAAACGGGCCCAGGCCGACAGCCACCACGAAGAGCATGGCGAAGACCATTTCGTTGATCGAGCGGAACGAATCCATGACCCGGCGCAATGGCTGGTGAATCCACCACGGGGTGATGTTGTCGGCGCAGAGAATGCCCAGCGGCACCGAGCAGACGATCGCCAGCAGCGTGCCCCACAGGGCGATCTGCACGGTGACGATCATTTCCTTGAGGTAGGCGCGCCATTCGTGGAAGTCAGGCGGGAAGAAGTCGGCGGCGAAGGTCGCCATGTTGCCGGAATCGCGGTACAGCGCCAGCGGGTTCATTTCCGCGCCGTGCCAGGCCCAGGCCATCATCGCCAGGAACAGGCCCCAGCCCAGGTATTGCGGCCAGCTGCGCTTGCCAGCGGCTTCGAGGTAAGCAGCGTGAGTGGTCATAAAAAGTCCGGTTGCGATCGGGTGAAGCGTCATGACTGGCGCGCTGTGCCTGCAGGTGATTTACCCACACAGGCAAGCACGCCCCGTGCATCAACCCGCCTTGGCGGTGCCTTGTTTTTCCAGCTCGGAAATACGGTCCTGCAGCCTGGTCAGCCCGGCGTCGATGTCTTTCAGGCGGGTGGCCTTCTCGTCGGCGCTGAGGGTGGTGCTGGCCGTGGTTTCGGTCTTCTGCTTGAACAGCTCGAGCTGGCGGATGGTCAGCAACTGGTCGTCCGAGGACTTGAGGAACTTGCCCATCTGCATGTTCTTCAGCACGGCCTTTTCTTCGTCGGTGTCACCGTAGTTGGCGAAGAAATCGCGGATCTTGTTCTTGTCCACGTCCGACAAGCCCTTGCGCCAGACCATCGGGTCAGCCGGGATCAGCGGCGATTTCCAGATCACCTTGAGCATCGCGGCCTTGTCCGGCTGGGTGACTTCCAGACGGTCCCAGCTTTCGGTGTTGAAGGTGGCGACGTCCAGTTGCCCTTTGGCCACGCTGAGGGCGTTGACTTCATGGCTGGAGTTCAGCGTGCGTTTGAAGGCGGTGGCGGCGTCGACGTGGTTCTGCGCGAACACGTAGTAGCCCGGCACCAGATAGCCCGACGTTGAGTTCGGGTCACCGTTGCCGAAGGTCAGTTCCTTGGCGTGCTTGAGCATGTCCTCGACCGAATTGATCGGGCTGTCCTTGCGCGCAATGATCACGCTCCAGTAGCCGGGCGCACCGTTGGCGGCGGCGGTCTGGGCGAAGATCTCGCCGCCGGAACGGTCCACCGCTTCCATCGCCGCCTTGTTGCCCAGCCAGGCCACGTCGACCTTGTTGAAGCGCATGCCCTGGATCAGGCCGGCGTAGTCGGAGGCGAAGGTGGCGTTGACTTTCAGCCCGGTCTTTTTCGTCATGTCGTCGATGAACGGCTGCCAGACGCTTTTCAGGTTCTGCGACGACTCGGTGGACATGATGCCGAAGTTGATGACGTTGTCGTCGGCCTGCGCAGTGCCCATCAGGCAACCGGCGACGACAGCGGCAGACGCGAATACGCGCCCGATACGGTTCAACATGGGGAACTCCCGGAGCTGGTTTTCGTGTGGGGTTGGGTGTTGTCTGTTACCGGTGCCGCCACTGAGTCAGGCGCGGGCCATCAGCAATTGGGGCGGTCGTTCGGTGTTCCGCGCGCTGCCGTCGAACATCAGGCTGGTGTCGGCGTCGGCGCCATACAGGTCGTTGAGGAACTGGCTGTTAAGCTCGCAGCCGTTGCCGTCGAAGTGAATGCGCCCGCCTTTGAGGGCCACGGCACGCGGGCAATAGCGCACGGCGTAATCCACCTGATGCAGGGTGACGACGACAGTCTTGCCGTCCCGGCGATTGATGTCGGCGAGAATTTCCATGACCTTGCGCGCCGATTCGGGGTCGAGGGACGCAATGGGTTCGTCGGCAAGAATCACTTCGGCCTGCTGGGTCAGCGCGCGGGCAATGGCCACCCGCTGCTGCTGGCCGCCGGACAGGGTCGAGGCCCGTTGCGGCGCGAGATCGGCGAGGCCGACGCGGTCGAGGTTGGCCATGGCGCGGGCTTTCTCCTCGGCGTTGAACAGCCCCAGGCTGCCACGCCAGCGCGGCATGCGACCGAGGCAGCCGAGCAGGACGTTGTCGAGGACGCTGAGGCGATTGACCAGGTTGAATTGCTGGAAGATGTAGCCGATGTCGGCGCGCAGGCGCCGCACTTTGCCGTTGAGGCGGCCCGAAGCCTGCACTTCGCGGCCCAGCACCTGGACGCTGCCGCCGTTGCTGCGATCACAGCAGGCCAGCCCGGCCAGATGCCGCAACAGCGTGGATTTGCCGGAACCGGAAGCGCCGATCAGCGCCACCATTTCTCCGTGTTGTATAGACAATGCAAGGTCAACCAAAGCGGTCTTTCCAGCGAATGTCTTGTTCAGGCGGTCGACGTGGATGGCTGCGTTCATGGGCTTCTCTGGTCTTGTGATTCCAGCGTCCTGCCGGGGTGAATGATCAGCCGCACGACCGTCCATGGCCGCGTTCGGTGCGAGTGACATTAGGGGCAGCCTGTGGCAGTTCCATGAATCGACGATGACTGTGGAGTGGCAGTTCGGAGACCATTTGATGCGGGGTTTTTCGTGGGTTTTGTGGACATCAGGACGTCGAAGGGCGGTTTAGGCGCTGTGCGGGCTAGACAAGTTGCGCGGATGTTGAAGGCTGGATGGCGGGGTTAAAGGCGGGGTTGAAACAAATAATTCGTGCCGTTGGTCCGTTGGCACAACGCGATGCAGTGGGTGGGACTGGATTTAGACGGGAAAGCGTCAGGCGTTACGCCGCAGTACTGATGCCTGGCAGCGGTTCTGTAGGAGCCGGCTTGCTGGCGAATGCGGTGGGCCAGAACCGAGAGTGTTGGCTGACGAAACCGGTTCGCCAGCAAGCCGGCTCCTACAGTTTCGCGTCGTGCCTGCGTCGGTAGGACTGGCTTTAGCCGGGAAAGCGTAAGGCGTCACGCCGCAGAACTGAGGGTGTTCAGACTGGCCTCTTCCCGGCTGAAGCCGGTCCTACTATGGGAATGCATTCGTCCATCAGGACCGGCTTCAGCCTGGGATGGACGCGGAGCGTCAGGGGATGCATACCCACGCGGAGCGTGGGCACGATCAGAAATCAACCGGTTTGATGAAGATCAACTGTAGGAGCGCGCTTGCCCGCGAATTGCGGTGGATCAGACGCATTAATATGACTGACAGGACGCCATCGCGGGCAAGCGCGCTCCTACAGGGGATTACATCCGCTCTTGATCCGCTTTTGATCTGCTTTTGATCTTCGTACGCAAATAGTCCAGACGACGCCAATCGCGACTTGGGTGCAGGCTGAACGCAGGTCTCGCTCCGTGGGCCGAGCGGCATGGATGCCGCGAGAGCCGCCCCCCGCCATGGATGGCGGATGGCGGCGGGCCCACGGAGCGGGACCGGAGTGAAGGTACCCGACGAAGTCGGGCCAAACCAGGAGCAGGCACTTTTGCTTACTTTTGGTGCTTTTCAAAAGTAAGTCGCCGAAGGCGAAACGGTCTGCCCCCAGGCGGACGCCTTTGATCTAGATCCTGAACGTCCCCACCAAATGCTGCAACCGCGCCGTCTGATGCTCCAGGTGCGTACAAGCATCGAGCGTAGACTTCAGGTTATCGACACCCTCCTGGTTCAGCGTATTGATCTCGGTAATGTCGACATTGATCGACTCCACCACCGCCGTCTGCTCCTCGGTAGCGGTCGCCACCGACTGGTTCATCCCGTCAATTTCGCTGATCCGGCGGGTCACGCTGTTGAGGCGCTCACCGGCCTGATTGGCAATGATCACGCTGTTCTCGCTCTGGCGCTGGCTCTCGGTCATGTTGATCACCGCGTCGCGCGCGCCGACCTGCAATTCCTCGATCATGCCCTGCACCTGCTGCGCCGAATCCTGGGTGCGGTGGGCCAGGTTTCTCACCTCGTCCGCCACCACCGCAAAACCACGCCCCGCTTCCCCTGCCCGCGCCGCTTCAATGGCAGCGTTGAGCGCCAGCAAGTTGGTCTGCTGGGAAATACCGGTGATCACCTCCAGAATCTGCCCGATGTTGGCGGTCTTGTTGTTCAGGGTTTCAATGTTGGCGCACGACTCGCTGATCTTCTCTGACAGCTGGTTCATCGCCTTGATGGTCTGGCTGACGACGCCCTGGCCTTCGCTGGCCAGTTGCGTGGCTTCGCTGGAATGCTGCGACGCCAGCGCAGCGTTCTGAGCGATTTCCTGGGCGGCGGCACCGAGCTGGTTGATCGCCGCAGCCACGCTGCTGGTGCGACTGGTTTGCTGATCGGAATTGCCCATCGACGAGTTCGAGGCACCGACAACGCGGGCCGCGACCTCTCCCAGTTGCCCGGCGGTGGACGCCACTTCACGGATCGAGCCGTGAATACGTTCCACAAAACGGTTGAACGACTGCGCCAGCGCGCCGAATTCATCCTGAGACACGATGGCCAGACGCTTGGTCAGGTCGCCCTCTCCGTCGGCCATGTCCTGCATCGCCCGGCCCATCTGGTGCAACGGCTGCATCAGGGTACGGATCAGCAGGCCCAGCAGGAGCATGATGATCGCCACCGCGATGACCATCGCCAAGATCGCCGAAGAGCGGAATTCGCTGAGCATCGAGTAGGCGGCATCGCGATCGAGGACCAGCGCCACGTACCAGTTCGCCGAGGACAGCCCTTCCACCTTGGTGAACGAGATGATCTGCGCCTTGCCGCCGGACTCGATTTCCGCCACGCCCGGCGCGATGGTCGGCGCGCCGCTCGGGTAGGCTTCGCTGACGTTCTTGAGGATCAGCTTGCTGTCCGGGTGAATCAGAATCTTGCCGTCGGCGCTGACGATATACGCATAACCGTGGCCGCCGAAGTTCAGCGAGTTGATGGTCTTGCTGATCGCGTCCAGGGAAATGTCCGCGCCCGCGACGCCGATCATCTGCCCTTGCTGACGCACCGGCGTGGCCAGGGTCACCACCAGTTTGCCCGATGAGGCGGCGATGTACGGCTCGGTCACGATAATGCCCTGGGCCGCATCGGCGGCCTTGTACCAGCCACGGGCCCGCGGGTCATAGTCGGCCGGGCGATTGCCCGTCGGCACGGAGAACATCACGCCGTCCTTGCTGCCGAAATAGCTGAGCTGGAAATTGTCCGGATACACCGGCAAACCGATCGCCCGCTGCAGGCTGCCTGCCGCCGGACCGTCAACCGCGATCTGCTGGGCCATGGAGTTGAGCAACTGCGTGCGGCTGTCGAGCCAGGTTTGAATGTTTTGAGTGGTCAGGCTTCCCATCTGTTGAAGTTCGGAGGCGACGCTGTTCTTCAGGGTTTCGCGCTGGCGATAATCGTTCACCAGAATGAAACACGAGAAAGCAACTACCACGATGAGTGCAGCGGCCAGCAGGATCTTTTTGCTGAAACCCAGACGTTTAATCATATGCGTGTGTCCATAACCAGAGATGACAGCGACGAAAGTGCGATGCCGATAGGTGCGCTGCGCTTTGCACGGGGTGCGGCAGGAAAGAGAAGGCACGGCCTGACAGATGTTTCGGCCGCGAACGCGGGGAGTTTAGGGTCGGGTGTTAATGAAGATTCAGGGTGGTTATTTGAGGGGTTAAGAGGTTGAGGCTCTATCCAAATGCGTGGCGTTTACGTGGTGACTGGATCCAAAGAGTGAGGGTGTGCAGACTGGCCCCTTCCCGGCTGAAGCCGGTCCTACAAAAGTACCGCATCCCGTCAGTGAGACCTGCGACGCGGAGCATCAGGCGATGCATTTCCACGCGGAGCATGGGAACGATCAATGTCAAACTGCAAAATTGGCAGCGCTTAAACCGGCCTCTTCCCGGCTAAAGCCGGTCCCACTAACAGCAGCGCGTGCATTCATTGCGACCGACTCCGACTGTAGGACCGGCTTCAGCCGGGAAGCTCTTGATCTGCTTTTGATCTTCGTATCCCGGCCATCACACCCGATCGGTCATCGCCGCCATGGCCACGGAGGTGGCGGCGGTGCGGGTTTCGACGCCGAGTTTGATGTAGATGTGTTCCAGGTGTTTGTTCACCGTGCGCGGGCTCAGTTGCAGGATGTCGCCGATGTCTTTGTTGGTTTTGCCGCAGGACACCCAGCGCAACACTTCGATTTCCCGGTCGGTGAGCTGGAAGCGGCGGGACAGTTTGCCGTAGGCGGATTTGTCTTCGAACGTCACCGGCTGCGACGCCGTGCGGGCGGTTTGCAGGATGCGCGCGGTGCGCAAATGCGAAGCGACCCGGGCGAGCACTTCGGCGCACTCGATCGGCTTGGTGACGTAGTCGATGGCGCCGGCCTCGAACCCCTGGACCACGTGCTCGCTGTCGGTCAGCGCAGTCATGAACAGCACGGGGATGTTGGCGGTGTCCGGTTGCGCCTTGATCAGGCGGCAAGTGTCGAAGCCGTTCAGGCCGGGCATCATCGCGTCCAGCAGAATCAGGTCCGGACGCCGACGCTGGATGCGGGTCAACGCGCTGTGCCCGTCCAGCGCCACCAGCACCATGTACCCCGCCTCGTCCAGGGCATCGGACAGCAGCGCCAGGTTATCGGGTACGTCATCGACGATCAGGATGACGCCGTTTTCAGCGGCTCGGGTCATGGCGTCCATTAAGGGCCTCCTTCAATTGAAGACTGAGTTCATCCAGGCGAAAACCTGACGCCAGGGTTCGCAGGCGGGAGACAAAACCGCCGCTGTGGGTGTCCTCGCGCTCGATGGCGTCGAGTTTTTGTTGAATGCCACGGATATAGCCCAGGCCGCACAGTTCATACAGCTCTTCCAGATCTTCGCGCGACGGCAACCCCCCCGGCGTTTGCACGAGCACCGGGGCGCTGCGCAAACGCCGCTGCCAGGTGAGTTGCAGATGGTGCTGAATCCGGTCCAGCAGTTGCGGCAAATGCAGGGGTTTGGCCAGGTAGTCATTGCACACCTGCAGGCTACGTTCCTTGTCATCGGCGAAGGCATTGGCGTTGGCCGACAGCACGATGATCGGCGCCAGGGACAGCGCGTTGCGGCGGATCATCCGACTGGTCGCCCAACCGTCCATGTCCGGCATGGACAGGTCCATCAGGATCAGGTCCGGGTGCAGCAGCGACACCTGCCGGACCGCCTCTTGCCCGTTGGCCGCCTGCGCCACGTCAAACCCCAGCGGCATGAGCATGCCGCTGATGACCTTGCGGTGCTCGATGTGATCGTCCACCACCAGAATCAGCCGCCGCTGACCGTCATAACCGATGACGTCGTGGTTGACGTCGATGATCGCCTTGGGCACCCGCACTTCAGACAAGAACAGCCGCACCTGAAACCGCGTGCCTTCATCAGGCTGGCTGCTGACGGACAGGGCGCCCCCCATCAACGCGGTGAGCATCCGCGTGATGGTCAGCCCCAGGCCCACGCCGTTGTCTTGCCGTACCAGCCCGCCCCGTTCGAACGGTTGAAAGATGCGCTCGATCTGTTCCGGCGCGATGCCGATACCGGTGTCGATGATGTCGAAGGTCGCTGTTTCGCGCCGGTAACTGACCCGCAGGCAGACTTCCCCGCTGTCGGTGAAGTTGATCGCGTTGCCGAGCAGGTTGATCAGAATCTGCCGTACCCGCTTCTCGTCGCCGCGCACCACTTCCGGCATGCGCCCGATCAGCTCCAGGCGAAAGTGCAGGCCTTTCTCCCGGGCCGTGCTGGCGAACATTTTCTTCAGGTCGTCGAGAAACTCCTGGAACAGGATTTCGGTCGGCTCCAGCCGCAGTTTGCCGGCTTCGATCTTGGCCACGTCCAGCAGGCCGTCGATCAGCGACAACAAATGCGAACTGCTGCGCATGATGGTCGCCAGGGAATCCAGATGTTTGCTCGGGGTGGCGACGTCCCGCTGCAGGATCTGGGTGAAACCAAGAATGCTGTTGAGCGGCGTGCGCAGCTCGTGGGAAAGCCCGGTGACATAGCGGCTCTTGGCGGCGTTGGCAGCCTCCGAGGCTTCCTTGGCTTCCTGCAACGCCTGATCGGTTTTGTCGTGGGCCTCGATTTCCTGCATCAACAACGCCGTCTGCCGCTCGGATTCTTCCAGGGCCACGCGCCGGCTCTCCCGGGTCAGCACCACCCACCAGGCCAGTACCCCCGCGAACACGCAAAAGGTCAGGAACGCCTTGAGAAACGCCAGCATCAGGGTGTGATGCACCTGAGGCGACTGATCGATCAGCCCGTGTGAGACCTGGCTGTAAATCATCGTCAGCGCCCCGGTCAGGGTCAGCACCAACACGGTGAGCAGGCCCAGGTATTGCGCCAGCCGGGTGTGCAGGTATTGGCGTGGCAAGCGGGGCAGCAGGCGGCCGATCAGGTCCTCGAACTGCATCGACAGCCGCGAGCGGGGTTTGCATTGATCGCCGCAGCGGGCGTCCAGCGAACAGCACAACGAGCAGATGGGCGAACCGTAGGCCGGGCACCAGGCCATGTCCGGGGTTTCGAAACGATTGCTGCACACGCCACAGCGCAGGCTGGTCTGGCGCCCGAGGGGGAACAGCAGGCCGGGGTCGCTTTCCCGGGCGATGTAGTAACGGCCTTTGGTCAGCCAGGCGATCAACGGCGCCGCGATCAGCGCCGTGGTCAGGGAAATCAGCGGCGGCGCGGCGCGGGCCACCTCCCCCAACGCACCGAAATGGGCACACATGGACAGCAGTGACGCAATAAACATCGCGCCGACGCCCACCGGGTTGATGTCGTACAGGTGCGCGCGCTTGAACTCAATGTACGTGGGCGAGAGACCGAGGGGCTTGTTGATCACCAGATCGGCCACCAGCGCGCCGATCCAGGCGATGGCGACATTGGCGTACAGGCCGAGCACTTCCTCAATGGCGTCGAAGACGCCCAGTTCCATGAGAATCAGCGCGATAGCGACGTTGAACACCAGCCAGACCACCCGGCCGGGATGGCTGTGGGTGACCCGGGCAAAGAAGTTCGACCAGGCCAGTGACCCGGCGTAGGCGTTGGTCATGTTGATCTTGATCTGGGAAATGATCACGAACAGCACCATGGCCGCCAGCGCCCATTCCGGGGAGGCAAACACGTAGTTGAACGCCACCAGGTACATCTGCGTCGGCTCAGCCGCGCGTTCGATGGGCACTTGATGTTGCAGGGCAAGGAAAGCAAGAAAGGCGCCGGCCATGATTTTCAGGCCGCCGGGGATGACCCAGCCGGGCCCGGCCATCAGCAGCGCGGCCCACCAGCGCTTGCGGTTGCGGCGGGTTTTTTCCGGCAGAAAGCGCAGGTAGTCCACCTGCTCGCCGATCTGCGTCACCAGGGACAACGCCACGCTGAACGCGGCGCCAAACAGCAGCAGATTGAAGGTGCCGCCCTCGCCTTCGCGCCCGGCAAAGCTGGTGAGGTCGGCCAGCGCGTCGGGGTTTTTCCAGATCACGAACACGTACGGCACGATCAACAACGTCAGCCACAACGGTTGCGACCACATTTGCAGGCGACTGATCAGGGTGATGCCGTAGGCCACCAGCGGGATGACGATGATCGAGCAGATCACGTACGCCAGCGCCAACGGAATGTGGGTGTACAGCTCCAGCGCCAGCGCCATGATCGCCGCCTCGAGGGCGAAGAACAGAAAGGTGAAACTGGCGTAGATCAACGAGGTGATGGTCGAGCCGATGTAGCCGAAGCCGGCGCCACGGGTCAGCAGGTCCATGTCCACGCCATAGCGCGCGGCGTAGTAGCTGATGGGCAGTCCGGTGAAAAAGATCACCACCGTCATGGCGATGATGGCCCATAAGGTGTTGGTGAAGCCGTAGCTCATCACCAGCGCGCCGCCGATGGCTTCCAGTGCCAGGAACGACACGGCCCCGACAGCGGTGTTGGCGATGCGGAATTCCGACCATTTGCGAAAGGACTTGGGCGTGAAACGCAACGCGTAGTCTTCCATGGTCTCGTCGGCGACCAGACGGTTGTAATCGCGGCGCACCTTGATGATGCGTTGAGAGCCGGAGGGTCGCACAGAGTGGTTCCTGATGAGAGAGAGCGAATTCGCCACTCACCTTCCTTGCTGGCGCGAAACTGAGACCTCGGATATTCAAGCAGCAACTTCTGTGCCGCAGGTTCGGTGCCGCGGGCGCAATCATGCCCGGCTCCGACGTTCCCGGCCCTACGTCAAATGACGTACGCGCATACGTCACGCTGCGTATACCTCGATTCCCGCGCCCGCCTCATGCTTGCTCGCAGCTCGCGACGGACCCTCACCCGGCTGCCGCGAATCACCAGCACAGGAGCGGGAACATGGATTCACGACTGACAGGCCCCACGCGCTTTTTCCCCCGACGGCTGGCATTGGGGGCGGCAGCCCTTTCGCTGATCGCCGCCAGCGTGTTCAGCCAGATGACCCTGGCCGATGACGCCAACACCACCGGCCTCGCCGTCACGCCGACCGAAGTGACCGTCGGCCAGCTGCACTCGGCCACCGGCACCATGGCGATCTCCGAAACCGGTTCGATCCAGGCCGAACGCCTGGCCATCGACCAGATCAATGCGTCGGGCGGCATCCTCGGTCGCCAGATCAAAATCATTCAGGAAGACGGCGCGTCCGACTGGCCGACCTTCGCCGAGAAAGCCCGCAAGCTGCTGGTCAACGACAAGGTGGCCACGGTGTTTGGCTGCTGGACCTCGGCGTCGCGTAAAGCGGTGCTGCCGGTGTTCGAGAAAGAAAACGGCCTGTTGTACTACCCGACCTTCTACGAAGGGCTGGAACAGTCGAAAAACGTGATCTACACCGGGCAGGAAGCCACCCAGCAGATCCTTGCCAGCCTGGACTGGATCGCCAAGACCAAGGGCGCCAAGACCTTTTACCTAATCGGTTCGGATTACATCTGGCCGCGCACCTCGATGAAGATCGCCCGCAAGCACATCGAAAACGTGCTCCACGGCACCGTGGTCGGGGAAGACTACTACCCGCTGGGCAACACCCAGTTCGGCTCGCTGATCAACAAAGTCAAATTGAAGAAACCTGACGTGGTCTTCGCTGCAGTCGTGGGCGGTTCCAACGTGGCGTTCTACAAGCAGCTCAAAGCCGCCGGCGTCGATTCCACCAAGCAGACGCTGTTGACCCTGTCGGTCACCGAAGACGAACTGCTGGGCATTGGCGGCGAAAACATGAAGGGCTTCTACGCCTCCATGAAGTACTTCCAGAGCCTGGATAACCCCAACAACAAAGCGTTCGTTGAGGCGTTCAAGGCCAAGTACGGCAAGGATTCGGTAATGGGCGACGTGACCCAGGCCGCCTACCTCGGACCGTGGCTGTGGAAAGCGGCAGTGGAGAAAGCCGGCAGCTTCGATGTGGACAAAGTGGTCGCGGCGTCCCCGGGCATCGAGCTGAAAACCGCGCCTGAAGGCTACGTGAAGATCCACGAAAACCATCACCTGTGGAGCAAGACCCGCATCGGTGAAGTCCAGGCTGACGGCCAGTTCAAGGTGGTTTACGAGTCGGATCTGATCGAGCCGAATCCGTTTCCTAAAGGTTACCAGTAGGCCGCTGTGCGGTAGCTGCAAGCGGTTAGCTGCAAGCTGCAAGTAACAGCGGATATGTGTTGCTCCTGCTTGCGGCTTGGCCTCTGCGCGGTAGCTGCAAGTGGTTAGCTACAAGCTGCAAGTGAAAGCGGGTGTGCGTTGCTCTTGCTTTTACTTGAAGCTTGAAGCTTGCAGCTTGCAGCTGGTCCCGACACGAATCCTTCAACCCACCAAAATATGACGGAGGGACTACCATGGAATGGCTATCGGAATTTGGTGCCATCGCGGCCATGCAGGGGTTCAACGGGCTTTCCGTGTTCTGCGTGCTGTTGTTGATGGCCCTGGGGCTGGCGATCATCTTTGGTCAGATGGGCGTGATCAACATGGCCCACGGTGAATTCCTCACCATCGGCGCCTACACCACGTACCTGCTGTCGTCCCTGGTGCAGACCTGGTGCCCGTGGATGCAGCCGTACTATTTCTTCTTCGCCATCGCGTTGTCGTTCGTGGTGGCCGGTGCAGTGGGTTGGGTGGTGGAGTGGGTGATGATCAGTCGCCTCTACCACCGACCGCTCGACACCCTGCTGGCGACATGGGGCCTGTCCCTGGTCATGCAGCAAGCCTTCCGTTCCATCTTCGGCGCCCGTGAAGTCAGCGCCAACCCGCCCGAATGGCTGATGGGCGCGGTCAACCTCACCGATGCCATCGAAATCCCGCGCAACGGCCTGTTTGTGATGGGCCTGACAGTGCTGATGACCGGCGGGATTTTCCTGATGCTGTACCGCACCCGCTGGGGCTTGCATGTCCGCGCCACGGTGCAGAACCGGATCATGAGCCGCGCCGTGGGGATCAACACCCGCAAGGTGGACCGCATGACCTTCGCCCTGGGCTGCGGCGTTGCCGGGGTCGCGGGCGCGGCGTTCACCACCATCGGTTCCACCGGCCCCACCGCCGGCTCCCTGTACATCGTCGACACCTTTCTGGTGGTGGTTTTCGGCGGCGCGGCCAGCCTGTTCGGCACCATTGCCTCGGCGTTTGCCATTGCCCAGACCCAGTCGCTGTCGGAATTTTTCATGAGTGGCTCGATGGCCAAGGTCCTGACCCTGTCCATCGTGATCCTGATCCTGTTGATGCGCCCCCAAGGGTTGTTCTCCAGCAAGGTACGTAAATAAGTGTGCGCCAGAGAGGTAGCCCCATGAACGCGCTAAACAAAATGCTTGGCGGACGCCAGGGCGTGGTCGGCCTGCTGATCCTCGCGACCCTGATTCTGGTGGTCTTCCCCCTGACCCTGGACGCCTTTCGCCTGAACATGGTCGGCAAATACCTGACCTACGCATTCGTCGCCGTGGGCTTGGTGTTGTGCTGGGGGTACGGCGGCATTCTGAGCCTGGGGCAAGGCGTGTTCTTCGGCCTGGGCGGGTACTGCATGGCGATGTTTCTCAAGCTGGAAGCGTCGGATCCGGAGAGCACCAAGATCCAGTCGACCCCGGGCATTCCGGACTTCATGGACTGGAACCAGATCACCGAACTGCCGTGGCTGTGGGCGCCGTTTCACAGCTTCACGTTCACGGTGATGGCGGTCATCGTGTTGCCGGTGCTGCTGGCGTTGATCATTGGCGTCGCGCTGTTCAGACGCCGGGTGGGCGATGTGTATTTTTCCATCGTTACTCAGGCCATCGCGTTGATTCTCACGGTGCTGATCATCGGCCAGCAAGGCCTGACCGGCGGGATCAACGGCATCACCGATCTGAAGACGCTGCTGGGATGGGACATCCGCAGCGACAGCGCCAAGCTGCTGTTGTACTTCATCAATGCAGGCCTGCTGTTCGGCTGCATCCTGTTTGGCAAATTCATCCTCCATTCCAAGCTCGGCCGGCTGCTGATGGCCATGCGCGACAAGGAAGAGCGGGTGCGGTTTTCCGGTTACGACGTGGCCGCGTTCAAAGTCTTCGTGTACTGCGTCGCGGCGTGTTTCTCGGCCATCGGCGGGGCGATGTTCGCCTTGCAGGTGGGCTTCATGTCGCCCTCGTTCGTGGGCATCGTGCCGTCCATCGAGATGGTGATTTTCGCCGCCGTCGGCGGGCGCATGTCGCTGCTGGGCGCGGTGTACGGCTCGCTGCTGGTTAACTACGGCAAGACCTACTTCTCCGAGTCGTTCCCCGAATTGTGGCTGTACCTCATGGGCGGGCTGTTCATCACCGTGGTCATGTATTTCCCCAACGGCCTGGCCGGTTTGTGGGAGAGCCACGGGCGCCAATGGTTGTCGGGCCTCAAGCGCAAACCTGCCCCGTTAGTGGCCTCCCCTGCCCCGGTCATCACGCCAACACCCGCCCCAGCTGAAAAGAAAGCCGCCAGCCCGTTGGAGATTCAGCCATGACCAGCCCCACAGGCTTTCAGATGAACAAGCCGGTCCTGGCCATTGAAGGGCTGACGGTATCCTTCGACGGCTTCAAGGCGGTGGACGACCTCAACCTGTACATCGATCGCAACGAAGTGCGGGTGGTCATCGGCCCCAACGGCGCGGGCAAGACCACGGTGCTGGATTTGATCTGCGGCAAGACCCGGGCCACGGGCGGCAGCATCCAGTTCAACGACCGCGAACTGACCAAGATGAACGAGTACGACATCGTCCGCGCCGGGGTCGGGCGCAAATTCCAGACGCCATCGATCTACGACAACCTGAGCGTGTTCGAGAACCTGGAAATGTCGTTTCCGGCGGGCCGGTCGGTGTTCGGCGCGCTGTTTTTCAAGCGCACCCAAGCGGTGCTGGACCGGGTCAATCAGGTGGCCGCCGACATCTTCCTCGCTGACTTGCTGCAGCAGCAGGCGGGCCTGTTATCCCACGGCCAGAAGCAGTGGCTGGAGATCGGCATGTTGCTGATGCAGGACCCGGAACTGCTGATGCTCGACGAGCCGGTGGCGGGCATGAGTGTCAGCGAGCGTGCGCAAACCGCCGACCTGTTGAATCGCATCAGCCAGGGCCGCTCGGTACTGGTGATCGAGCACGACATGGAATTCGTCAAGAGCATCGCGCACAAGGTCACGGTGCTGCATCAGGGCAAGGTGTTGGCCGAAGGCAGCATGGAGTCGGTGCAGAACAACCCGAAAGTCATCGAAGTCTATCTGGGCCATTAAGGAGCGCAGCATGTTCAACATTCAGCAGCTGGCGTGTGGTTATGGCCAGAGCCAGGTCCTCCACGACCTGAACCTCTCGGTGCAGAAACAGGAAATCGTCGCCGTGATGGGCCGCAACGGCATGGGCAAGACCACCTTGTTCAAAAGCCTGATGGGCATCCTGCCGCAATGGGGCGGCCAGGTGCAGCTGGACGGCGTGGACGTGTCCGGCCTGGAAACCCACAACCGTGTCGCCCAAGGCATGGCCTACGTGCCCCAGGGCCGGATGATTTTCCCGTCCATGAGCGTGCTGGAAAACATCCAGACCGGCCTCCCCGCCTCGGCGGGCGGCAAGGTTCCGGAAGACCTGTACGCGCTGTTCCCGGTGCTGTTCGACATGCGCGGCCGACGCGGCGGCAACCTGTCCGGCGGCCAGCAACAGCAGCTGGCCATCGCCCGGGCCCTGGCGACCAATCCCAAGGTGTTGTTGCTCGACGAGCCCACCGAAGGCATCCAGCCGTCGATCATCAAGGACATCGCCCGCACCCTCAAAGAGATCCGCACCCTGCGCAACCTGACGATCATCGTCTCGGAGCAGGTGCTGTCCTTCACCCTGGAAATCGCCGACCGGTTGCTGGTGATCGAGAAAGGCCGCTTCGTCATCGAAGAAACCCGGGCCAATGTCGATGAAGCGACGATCAGTCGGTATTTGTCGGTGTAACAAGGCCCGGAGATATGCAGCGTCAGATCGGACGTAATCGCGAGCAAGCTCACTCCTACAGTTGGGGTGCGCTCTTGTAGGAGTGAGCTTGCTCGCGATGGCGTCAGCGTGTACCTCCACGCCCTATTTGATTGACCCGAAACCCAAGGAGAACCCCCCATGACCGATACCTTGATCAAAGTCGACCTCAACCAGCCCGTCACCGAAAACGAGCAGATCCACAACCGCTGGCACCCGGACATCCCGATGGCCTGCTGGGTCAGGCCGGGGGATGATTTCATCCTCGAAACCTACGACTGGACCGCTGGCGCGATCAAGAACAACGACGACGCCAGCGACGTGCGCGACGTCGACCTGACCACCGTGCATTACCTGTCCGGGCCGGTGGGTGTGCACGGCGCCCAGCCCGGCGACCTGCTGGTGGTGGAGCTGCTGGACATCGGCGCCCGGGCCGATTCGCAATGGGGCTTCAACGGCTTCTTTTCCAGGCAGAACGGCGGCGGCTTCCTCACCGAGCATTTCCCCCTGGCACAGAAATCCATCTGGGATTTCAAAGGCATGATGACCAGCTCCCGGCACATTCCCGGCGTCGAGTTTGCAGGCTTGATTCACCCCGGCCTGATCGGCTGTCTGCCGGACCACAAGATGCTCGCCGAGTGGAACCGCCGCGAACAGGAACTGATCGACACCGACCCGGACCGCGTCCCGGCACTGGCCTGTCCACCCTGCGCCAGCACGGCGCACCTGGGCAAACTCAAAGGCCCGGCCCGCGACCTCGCCGCCGCCACTGGCGCACGCACCGTGCCGCCCCGTGAGCACGGCGGCAACTGCGACATCAAGGATCTGTCCCGGGGCTCGAAAGTGTTCTTCCCGGTCTACGTCGACGGCGCGGGTCTGTCCGTGGGCGACTTGCACTTCAGCCAGGGCGACGGCGAAATCACCTTCTGCGGCGCCATCGAAATGGCCGGCTGGGTGCACATGCGCGTCGAGCTGATCAAGGACGGCATGGCCAAGTACGGGATCAAAAACCCGGTGTTCAAGCCAAGCCCTATCGTGCCGAACTACAACAACTACCTGATCTTCGAAGGCATCTCGGTCGACGAAGCCGGCCAGCAGCACTACCTGGACGTCAACGTCGCCTACCGCCAGGCGTGCCTGAACGCGATCAACTACATGACCAAGTTCGGTTACTCCCCGGCCCAGGGTTATTCGCTGCTGGGCTCGGCACCGGTGCAGGGTCACATCAGCGGCGTGGTCGACATCCCAAACGCGTGCGCCACCTTGTGGCTGCCGACCGAGATATTCAAATTCGACATCAACCCCAACGCCAACGGCCCGACGAAATTCATCGACGGCAGCGTGAACTTGCCGATCGCGCAGGATAAGTAACGCCGGGCTGACGCCCGACCTGCAGGCGCGAATGAATCCGCGCCTGCAGAACGCACGCCGACTAAAGGATTTGAGCCATGCCCCTGTACGAATACGACTGCCCTGACTGTGGGGATTTCACTTCGCTGCGGCCCATGGCCGAGAGCGCGCTGCCGTGCGAGTGCCCGGCATGTGGCGCATCGAGTCTGCGGGTGATTCTGTCCGCGCCGGGGCTGAGCACCATGGCCGGCAACACCCGCACCGCCATCGCCCGCAACGAGCAAAGCGCCCACGCGCCAAAAACCATGGACCAGTACAAGGAAAGCCGGGGGCACCCCAGCGGTTGCAGTTGCTGCGGCCCGACGAAAAGACTCGAACCCACGAAAGCCAATCCCCACGCCCTGAAAGGCAAGCCCGCGGGCCGACCGTGGATGATCAGCCATTGATCGACTCATGGGGTCAACCGGCCCCTTCACGTCAGGCAAAGGGGGCAGTAAAGGGGCCGTGGCCGCGTATCAGTGACGGGAGGCCAGATGACAGCGCACGGATGCCCCACCGTCTTGTGCCGGTAATAACGCTTGCGGCTTTTCGCAGCCGTGGGTGGCTTTAGGACAGCGGTCACGAAAGTAACACCCCGTCGGCAACGTCCGATTGCCCGGCAGCTCGGTCGGCGCCGAGACCTGCGCGTCGTCCACCGCCACGCCCAGGCGCGGCACCGCTTCCAGCAGCAATTGCGTGTACGGATGACGGGGCCGCTCCAGCACCTCCGCCGCCGTACCCAACTCCACAATCTGCCCCAGGTACATCACCGCCACCCGGTCGGCCATGTGCCGCACCACCGAGACATTGTGGGAGATCAGGATGTAGGTCAGGTCGCGACTGCGTTGCAGCTCGGCCAGCAAATTAAGAATCTGCGCCTGCACCGAGATGTCCAGCGCCGAGGTCGGTTCGTCGAGGACGATGATGTCCGGGTTGGAGGACAGCGCCCGGGCAATCGCGATGCGCTGACGCTGCCCGCCGGAAAACTGGTGGGGAAAGCGGTCCAGGTATTCCGTACGAATCCCCACCTGGGCCGCCACCTTCGCCGCGATGTCGCGCATTTCGTGGCGCGGCGCCGAACGCTGGACGAACAACGGCTCGGTGATGATTTTCCACACCGGCAGCCGCGGGTCGAGGGACGACTGCGGGTCCTGAAAGACGATCTGCACGTTGCTGCTGCGCTCCTTGTCGCTGTTGTAAATCCAGTCGAGTCGCCCGGATGTTGGCTTGATCAAGCCCATCAGCAACTGCGCCAAAGTACTTTTGCCGCAGCCGGATTCTCCGACCACGCCGAGGGTTTCACCGGCGCGCACCTGCAGATCGATGCCGTTCAGGGCATGGGCCACGGCCTTCGGTCGCCCGAGCCAGTCCTTGCCCATCGGGTAATGCACGCGCACGTCTTGCAGGCCGAGGATGGTCGGGCTTTCATCGGGTAAGGTCTGCAGGGCTGAACGGTTCATGGCCGCGACTCCTGTGCGGTGGCGTGTGAGGGCGCGCTCAACCAGCAGGCGCTTTTTCGATCAGCGGCGGCGTTAATGATCTGCATCGGCGGGCGCTGCAGGCATTGGGCCGTGGCGAAGGCGCAGCGATCCAGGAACGTGCAGCCTTCCGGCAATGCCGAGAGGTTGGGCACCTGCCCGCGAATGGTCATCAGGTCCTGGCCCGGCTCGACTTGCTCCGGCAACCCGCTGAGCAAGCCTTGGGTGTACGGATGCCGGGGGTCGGCCATCACCTGCGCGGTGACGCCCTGCTCCACCACTGCGCCGGTGTACATCACGTACACTCGGTCGCAGAACTGCGACACCAGCGCCATGTCGTGGGTGATCAGCAAAATCGCCGTGCCCCGCGCCCGGGCTTTCTCCCGCAGCAGCAACAGCACCTGCCGCTGCACCGTGACGTCCAGCGCGGTGGTCGGTTCGTCGGCGATCAGCAATTGCGGGTCGCAGGAAAACGCAAGAGCGATCATCACCCGCTGACGCATACCGCCGGAGAGCTCGAAGGGGTAGCTGTTCATCACCTGCTCGGGGTCAGCGATGTGCATGTCCCGCAGCAAGGCGATGGCTTTGGCCTTGGCGTCGGCCTTGCTCAAGCGCTGGTGATGAATGATCACGTCGAGCATCTGCCGACCAATGCGGCGGGTCGGATTGAGGGCGGTCATGGGTTCCTGAAAGATCATCGCGGCGTCGCGGCCACGGACACTCAGCAGGTCCTTCTCTTTGGCGGTGAGCATGTCGCGGCCCAAAATGCTCAGGCTGCCGCTTTTCACGTCGTAGGAGCGCTCCGGCAGCAGGCGCAGGCTGAGCATCGCGGTGACCGACTTGCCCGAGCCGGACTCGCCGATGACCCCGACGATCTCCCCGGGATTGACGTGCAGCGAGACGCCGTTAAGCGCCTTGACCGTACTCTTGTACGCCGGGAATTCGATGCGCAGGTCGTCGATGACCAGCACCGGGGCTTGCTCGGCAAGGGGTGTTTGAACGGAAGCCTGCATGGTCATTTCCCCTGCTGCCGTGGGTCGAGCAAGTCACGTACGCCGTCGCCCAAAAGGTTGAAACCGGTCGCCGTGATCAGAATCGCCACGCCGGGAAAGGTCGAGTACCACCATTGGTCGAGGATGTAGTTGCGCCCGGTCGCGACCATGGCGCCCCACTCCGCCGTCGGCTGTTGCGCGCCCAGGCCGATGAAGCCCAGCGCCGAGGCCATGAGGATGGCGCTGCCGATGTCCAGGCTCAGCTGCACCAGCAACGGCGGCATGGCGTTGCGCGCCACGTGCCAGATGACCATGTGCCAGCGCCCGGCGCCGAAGGTCTCGGCAGCCTTGACGTAACCCATCTGGCGAATGCTCAGGGCCTGACCCCGGGCCAGGCGCACGTAGAACGGAATCCGCACCAGTGTGATCGCCAGCATGGCGTTGAACAGGCTCGGCCCCAGCGCCGCGGCCAGGGCCATGATCAGCACCAGCGAGGGCACCGACAGCATGATGTCCATCAGGCGCATGATCAGCCCGTCGAAACGCCCGCCGATGATCCCGGACAGGCAGCCCAGCAAGCCGCCGGCAAAACACGAAGCGAACGCCACGAACAGCCCGACACCGACGGATTGCCGGCTGCCGTAGAGCACGCGGCTGAACAGGTCGCGGCCCACTTCGTCGGTGCCGAACCAATGGGCGGCGGACGGCGCGGCCAGGCGCTGGGTCAGGTTCAGCGCATTCGGATCATGGGACGCGAGCCAGGGCGCGAAGGCCATGACCAGCAGCACCATCACGGTGATCAGCAGCCCGGCCATGGTCAGCGGGCTGCGGCGAATCTGGTGGGCGAGGTAGGCCCATTTATCTTGCCAGCGTGAGGCGGCCGGCAGTGGCGCCACGGCGGGCGCGGTGATCGGAGTCGTCATGTCAGTTGACCTCGCCAATGCGCGGATCGATCAGGCGGTACAGCAGATCGATCGCCATGTTCAGCAGCACATAAATGAAAGAAACCATGATCGCGAAGCCCATGACCGCCGGGAAATCCAGCGACTGGATCGACTTGACCACGTAAGCACCCATGCCCGGCCAGGCGAACACGGTTTCGGTGAGCACCGCGCCGTAGAGCAGATCGCCCAGGGTCAGGCCCAGAACGGTGACCGAGGGAATCAACGCGTTGGGCAAGGCGTGGCGCAGAATCACCGCCCACTTCGACAGCCCGTAGGCCCGGGCGGTACGGATGTAGTCTTCGCCGAGCTGGTCGAGCATCGCCGAGCGGATCTGCCGCGCGACCACGCCCAAGTTGACGAAGCCCAGGGTGATGGCCGGCAGAATCAGGTGCTGCACGGCGTTGAAGAACAGCCCGGTGTCGCCCGCCAGCAGCGTGTCGATCAGGTAAAAACCGGTAACGGTGCGGGGCGGGTCCAGCCCTTCATCCAGGCGCCCGCTGCCGGGCAGCCAGTTCAAATGGCCGTAGAACAACACGATCAGTCCCAGGCCGAGCCAGAACGCCGGGGTCGAAATCCCGGTCACCGCCAGGGTGCGCGCGACCTGGTCGATGAAGCGGTTGTGGTACACCGCCGAGAGCACGCCCAACGGCACGCCCACCAGGATCGACAAGGTCAGCGCCGCCAGCGCCAGTTCCAGCGTTGCCGGGAAGAACGCCTGCAAGTCTTCGAGCACCGGACGATGGGTGCGAATCGACGTGCCCAGGTCGCCGTGGAACAGGTCGAACATATAGCGGCCGTATTGTTGATACAGCGGCAGATCCAGCCCCAACTGATGGCGAATGTTTTCAACGATGGCGTCGGTGGCGCGGTCGCCGGCGATCAGCCGCGCGGGGTCGCCCGGAATCAGGTGCGAGATGGAAAAGGTAATCAGGGAAACGCCGAACACCACCAGCAGCAGGCCGCCCAGGCGTTTGCGCAGCATATTCAGGAAGGCCATGGGGCACCTCGGTCACGCAGTCAATCAGAAACGCGAAACAGCTCGCGGACACAGCGCTGCTTCACAGGACCCCGCCTCCCTTCCAGGGCCCAGTGAGTCACAGCGATTTACGGGATGCAGCGCTTACTTGGTGATCGTGCCGACGTTGAACACCTGTTCCAGCATCGGGTTGAACACGTAGCCCTTGACCTTCTCGCTCATCGGCAAGGTGTAGGCCTTCTGATAGAGGTAGGCGTAGACGCTGTCGTTGAGCACAATCTTCTGCGCCTGCTGATACAGCTCGGTGCGTTTGGTCATGTCGTTGGTGGTCGCCGATTCACGGATCAGTTTGTCCACCGCCGGGTTGTCATAGAACGAACGGTTGCCGGCCAGGCCTTTCAGCTTCGAGTCGAAGAAGAAGTTCATGAACATGTAGGGGTCGGCGAAGTCCGGGCTCCACGAGCCGATGGCGATGTCGAAGTCACCGGTGCCCAGGCGCTCACGCATGCTCGCGTTGGCCAGCTTCTCCAATTTGAGGTTCACGCCCAAGGGTTGCAGACCGGCTTGCAGGGTCAGGCCGATGGGTTCCCAGTTCGGGTCTTTGTCGGAGTACATGAACGTCAGGTTGCTGACCTTCGGCGACACTTTCGCGAGATCGGCCTTGGCCTTTTCCATGTCCTGCTTGAACGCCGGCAGCTTCTCGTCATACGCCCACATGCCCTGGGGGATCGGGCCATTGAGCGGCTTGGCCTTGCCTTTCAGGATGCCGTTGATGATGCCGTCGTAGTCCAGGGATTCGACGATGGCACGCCGCGCATCGGGGTTGTTCATCGGCGCTTTCTGGGTGTTGAGGTACAGCAGCGTCACCCGCAGCGACGGGTAGTCACCCACGACGATGCCGGACTTCTTCGCCAGCGCTTCGAGCTGGTCTTCGGGCATGTCTTCGATGATGTCCAGGTCGCCGTGCTCCAATTGCAAACGGCGCACGGAGGCCTCGCTGATGATCTTCACCACGACTTTTTTCAGGGTCGGTTTGGGGCCGGCGTAGTAGCTGTTCTGCTCCATGGTCAGGGCCTGGCCTTTCTGCCAGTTGACCAGCTTGAACGCACCCGAACCTGCGGTGTGGTTTGACAGGTACGCGTCGGCGCCTTCGGCTTTCTTCGCCACGTCCGGGTTGATGATCGCCGCGCCGTTGTGGGCCAGGGTTGAGAGGAACGGCGCGTACGGCGCTTTCAGGGTGAAGCGCACGGTCAGCGGATCAACCACCGACACCGCCATGTCATCGGGGAACGCACCGGAAGGCCCTTGCTTGAGCTTCATCACCCGGTCGAAGGAGAACTTCACCGCCTCGGCATTGACCTCGGCGCCGTCATCGAATTTGTTGCCGGGTTCGAGCTTAAACTCCCAGGTCAGGTTGTCGGCCGAAGTGGTCCAGCCGCTGGCCAGCTCCCCCGCCACTTCGGTGCTGCCCTTGCCGTTTTCGACCTTGTAGGTGACCAGCCGCTGGTACGCCGGGTAGGTCACGGTCCAGTCGTTGTTGTCGATGGTCACGGCCGGGTCAAGGGTCTGCGGGTCGGACGGCTTGCCGATCATCAGGGTGTCCTGGGGCACGGCTGCGCTGGCTGATTGCCAGGCGCCAAGGCCCATGGCGGTGCAGAGAACTGCCATCGCCAGCGTGCGAGGGGTAACGATTGATTTCATGCCGGTTCCTTGATCGTTCGATGTCTGAAAGTTCGTCAGGTTTGTTATTGAAGCTATACCGGGCAGTTAAAGCTCACAGGCGTCTGGCCTGCGAAATGGCGCGCCCTGCTCTCGCGAGGTCGGGTGACGCCAGATTCAGCCGGGATTCGTGGTCGTCCCGGTCGTGTGTTCGTGTGTCTTGTTTTGGGTTGCGCGCTGCGTGCTGCGTGCTGCGTGTTCAGTCAGCGGGCTGGATCGAGCCGTCGTCGAGCAGCGGGTAGTCCTCGGCGTCGGGCAATTCGTAGTGCCACCACTCGCTGTCGATGTACGTGAACCCTGCCGCCAGCATGATCCCCAGCAACAGCAGACGGTTGCGCTGGATGTCGGCGGACAGGTCGGGGAAGAACTGATGGGACTGCTCGCGCATGTCATCGAAGCCGGTGCCCATGTCCAGGGCGTTGCCGCTGGCATCGATCAGGGTCAGGTCCACGGCCACGCCCCGGGTGTGGTGCGAACCCAAAGCGGGGTCACGCACGTATTCCGGGTTGGGCAGCGCCTGCCAGAGCAGGTACTGCGCGTAACCCGGGCGATAGGCGTCGAAGATGCGCAACCGCAACCCGGCCTGACGCGCCAGGGTGCTGGCCTTGCGCAGACAGCGCTCGGCGTCGCGGTGCAGCAGGCAGCGCGGGTCCTGGTAAATCTGCTTGCCGGCGAGGTTGTCGACGCCGGCGTAGATCAGGTCGACCTCGACCTGCAGCGCGTGGGCGTCGACTTCGACGAGGGGGCTATTCACGTAACGGCACTCCAGATCAGCGTGTTCATTCATCATGTGTTGAGGGGGTGGAGCTTCCCGGCTGAAGCCGGCCCTACTAAAAGCGCGAGTCATTCAGCAGGCCCCGCTTACTCCCGTAGGACCGGCTTTAGCCGGGAAGCTGTTGCTTATGTAAAGCCGGTTTCAACCGGACAATCCGGTTTATTCAAACTGGCCGAACAGTTGTTGCAGCTCACGGTTCTTTGCCAGCCTCTGGTCGAGGCGGTCGCCGTATTTATCGGCCACCGCCGACACCATCAAATTGAACAGGCAGGTCAGCGGCGCCAGGGAATCCCAGAACTGGCCGACATCGGAATTGAGCTGCAGCAGATCGCTCGGGTAATCCCGGGCCCACGGGCAGTGAAAGTCAGTGATGAAGGCCAGGCCGACGTTCTGCTGATGGGCGACTTCGCAGAAGGTCCGGGTGACGGCGGAATAGGTGCGAAAGTCCGCAATCACGGCGTAGGGATTTTCGAATTGCGAGTTGAGTGATTCGGCGTAGGTGCCGGACAAGCCGTCGACGTAATAGACCTTGGGCCGGATGTACTCCAGGTGGCTGAAAAACGCGTTGAGGATGCCCCGGGTGGTCTGGATGCCAACGATGAACACGGCGTCTGCGCTGTGCAGCCGCTCGACGATGCGGGCGAAGGTTTCGCTGCGTGCCAGGGCATAGACCCGCTGAATGGCTTCCACCTCGCGGTTCATCGAACGTTCCAGCGCATCGCCCTGGGTGTTCTCTTCGCGAAAAGCGCCGAGCCGATCAGTGATCACCCACGGGCTGGCGCTGTCACCGCGCAGGCTCTGTTTGACGTCGTCGATGTTGCGATAGCCCAGCGACCGCAGGAACCGCCCGACCGAGATGCCGGTGGTGCCGGTCTGCTGAGCGATGCTGTCGGCGGTCTCGAACGGCAGCTTCTGCGGATTGGCCAGCAGGTAGCCAGCGATGCGCTTGCCGGTCGGCGTCAGGTCGCTGAACCGCTGTTCAAGAGCATCGAGGAAAGGGCTTTTTTCCATGGGATTTCCGCAGGTAGAACCGGGTTGTAAAGATCGCGACAATGTTACTCGGCGGTCATTTTGCTACAAGATGTTAGCAACATAACATCGCATTTCGCGCGCTTACAATGCTTTTTTAAAGAGATTTTAGAGGGGGGATTTTGGTGATTCAGGGTGGTGCGAGGGTGAGAAGAAATGCGCGATTGCGGGGCAAAAAATAATCAGTAGGACCGGCTTTAGCCGGGAAGAGGCCTGTGTGAACACCCTCGCTCTTGCGGCGTATCCACTGACGCTTTCCCGGCTGAAGCCGGTCCTACAATGAGTGCGCAATCCTGCAAAGGGTCGCGGTGTATCCGCGGACCCATTGCCTAACCAAATCAGCGCAGGTTGGTCTTCGCCAATTCCAGCACCATGTCTGCTTTGCCGTTCATCACGGCTTTGAGCATGAACAAGCTGAAGCCTTTCGCCTGGGCGAGCTTGATCTTTGGCGGCATGCCCAGTTCCTGTTTCGCGGTCACCACATCCACCACCACCGGCCCTGGATGCTCGAAGGCTTTCTTCAGGGCATTGGGCAGGTCAGCCGAGTCTTCCACGCGAATCCCCAGAATCCCTGCACCGATGGCGATGTTGGCAAAATTTGTGCTGTTGAAATCGGTGTCATGGGGCACATACCCGCCCGCCTGCATCTCCATCGCGACAAAACCCAGCGAGCTGTTGTTGAACACCACCAGCTTGACTGGCAGGTTCAGCTGGCGGATCGACAGCAAGTCGCCCATCAGCATGGACAAGCCGCCATCGCCGCAGAGCGCGACCACTTGCCGTTGCGGAAATGCCGCTTTCGCACCCAGCGCCTGAGGCATCGCATTGGCCATGGAGCCGTGGTTGAAGGAGCCGAGCAGCGAGCGCTTGCCGTTCATGGTCAGGTATCGCGCAGCCCACAGCGTCGGCGTGCCGACATCCACGGTGAAAATCGCGTCCGGGTCGGCGTAGGCGTCAACCAGTCGCGTGAGGTATTGCGGGTGAATCGGCTCACCGTGGCCCGACGGCGTGGCCAGTTCGTCGAGTTCTTCGCGGGACTTGGCGTAGTGATCCAGCGCCTTGTCGAGGAATTTGCGGTCGGTGTGAGGCTTGAGGCGCGGCAATACGGCGTCGAGGGTTTCAGCGATGCCGCCCGCCAGACCGAGAGCAACCGGCACGCGACGGCCGATGGCGGTCGGGTCGATATCGATCTGGATGACCTTGGCTTTTTCCGGGTAGAAATTGCGGTACGGGAAGCTGCTGCCGAGGATCACCAGGGTGTCGCAGGCCATCATCGCGTGGTAGCCGGAGCTGAAGCCGATGAGGCCGGTCATGCCCACGTCGAAGGGGTTGGCGTATTCGATGTACTGCTTGCCGCGCAAGGCGTGAACCACCGGCGCAGACAACTTCTCGGCCAGCGCAACCACCTGATCGTGGGCCTCGGCACAGCCGGCGCCGGCGAGGATGGTCACCGCTTTCGATGTGTCCAGCAGGTCGACCAGGCGTTGCAGGTCGGCCTCTGCCGGGATGACCCGCGCAGGAGCGTGATCGACCCACTCGGGTTTGATGTCCGGTGCCGCGCTCAGGGCGACGTCGCCGGAAATCACGATCACCGCCACGCCGCGCTGGCTGATGGCCGCGCGCATGGCCCGCTCCAGCACCCGGGGGAATTGCTCCGGGGTGCTGACGGTTTCGACGAAGTGGCTGCATTCCTTGAACAGATCGGTGGGGTGGGTTTCCTGAAAGTAGTTCAGGCCGATCTCGGAGGACGGAATCTGCGCGGCGATGGCGAGGACCGGCACCCCGCTGCGGTGGCAGTCATACAGGCCGTTGATCAAGTGCAGGTTGCCCGGACCGCAACTGCCCGCGCAGACCGCCAGCTTGCCGGTGGACGCTGCCTCCGCCCCTGCCGCGAACGCCGCGACTTCTTCGTGACGGGTGTGCATCCACTTGATCTTGCCCAAACGCTGGAGGCTGTCGGTCAGACCGTTCAGGCTGTCGCCGCTGACGCCCCAGATCTTCGAGACGCCGGCTGCGGCGAGGGTTTGGGCGAGGTAGTCGGCGATGGTTCTGCTGGACATGGGGCAAGTTCCTTGTCGAGTCGAATGAGCGCGGGAGGCCGGAACAGACATCACGCGTGGTCTCAAATCGACCTGTCACGCCGGGCACAGTTCAGTGCGTGTGGGTGGGCGCCATTTTTGAGAGGGCCGGAGACCGTAGGAGCCGGCTTGCTGGCGAATGCGTGGTGTCAGTCACCGGTTGCGTATCGGAGAGATCGGGTTCGCCAGCAAGCCGGCTCCTACAGGGCAATGCGTCATGCGTCAGGCCCGCATCGCCCGCGAAGGGAATCCGTCGTGCGCCGGGCCCGCATCCGCCGCTAAGGGGACTGCGCCAGGTGCGAGTCCAAGGCCGCCCGGGGAGCGAGCATTGGGCCTCCCACCCTCACACCGGCGGTTGGCCCACTGCCTTGTTCGGCGCGGCGATCTGCACTTTCGGATTGACCGGCGTGGCGCTGGGCGTGGCGTATTGCTGTTTCAGGTGGCCGTCCGGATCCAGCAGCCAGGCATCCAGAATTTCCCGCACCACGGGACCGGCCACGCGCCCGCCCGCTTCGCCGTTCTCGATCATCACTGCCACGACAATCTTCGGATTGGCGGCCGGCGCGAAACCGACGAACAAGGCGTTGTCGCGGTGGCGTTCAAGGGTTTTGTCACGGTTGTAGCGTTCGCCCTGCTTGATTGCCACCACCTGCGCAGTGCCGCTCTTGCCGGCAATGCGGTATTGCGCACCTTGCGCGGCCGCACGGGCGATGCCGCGCGGGTCGTGCATCACCGCCTGCATGCCGTTGTTGACCTGGTCCCATTCGTGGGAATCACGCAGCACGATGTTGGGCATCGGGTGCTCGTCCACCGGCGCCGAACCGCCGATTTCCTTGGCCAGGTGCGGACGGTGCCACACGCCTTTGCTGGCGATCAGTGTTGTCGCCTGGGCCAGTTGCAGCGGCGTCACCTGCATGTAGCCCTGGCCAATGCCAAGGATCACTGTTTCGCCGGGGAACCACGCCTGACGCCGAGTGATGCGCTTCCATTCCTTGGACGGCATGAGGCCCGCCGATTCTTCGAACATGTCCAGGGAGACCTTCTGGCCAATGCCGAACATGGTCAGGTAGTCGTGCAGGCGGTCGATGCCCAGCTTGTGCGCCAGGTCATAAAAATAGGTGTCGTTGGAGCGCATGATCGCCGCGTTCAGGTCCACCCAGCCATCGCCGCTGTGGTTCCAGTTGCGGTATTTGTGGTCGAAGTCCGGCAGCTGGAAATAACCCGGGTCGAACACCCGCGTCGACGGCGTAATCACGCCGCTGTCCAGACCGGCAATGGCCACTTCGGGCTTGATCGTCGAACCCGGGGCGTACAGCCCGCGCAGCACGCGGTTGAACAGCGGCCGGTCGACCGAATCACGCAGCGCCGAATACTCCTTGAAGCTGATGCCGGTAACGAACAGGTTCGGGTCGAAACTCGGCTTGCTGACCATCGCCAGCACTTCGCCGGTGGCCGGGTCGATCGCCACCACCGAGCCGCGACGATCGCCCAGCGCGTGTTCCGCCGCCTCTTGCAGCTTGATGTCCAGGCTCAGGGTGATGTTTTTTCCAGCCACCGGGTCGGTGTGCTTGAGCACCCGCAGCACACGGCCCTGGGCGTTGGTTTCCACTTCTTCATAACCGACGTGGCCGTGCAGCTCGCTCTCGTAGAAGCGCTCGACGCCGGTCTTGCCGATGGACTGGGTGCCACGGTATTCCACCTGATCGAGCTGGGTCGCTTCCTTCTCGTTGATCCGCCCGACGTAACCGATGGAGTGGGCGAAATGCTCCGCCAGCGGGTAGTGGCGAACGAACTGCGCCTCGACGTCCAGTCCCGGCAGGCGGAACTGATTGACCGCCAGCAGGGCGATCTGCTCTTCGGTGAGTTCATATAACAGCGTCACCGGCACGAAGCGGTGGGGCGAGTTTTTCATCGCCTTGTCGAAGATGATGCGGTCTTCGTCCGGCAGGTTGAGGATCTGCATCAATTCGTCGATCACCGCCTTCCAGTCCCCGGCACGCTCGCGGGTCATGGTCAGGTTGAAGCTGGGACGGTTGTCGGCAAGGATCACGCCGTTACGGTCGAAGATCAGCCCGCGCTCCGGGGGAATCGGCAGCACGTGCACGCGGTTGTTTTCGGAGATGGTCGAGTGGTAGGCGAATTCGGTGACTTGCAGGAAATACATGCGGCACACCAGCGCGACGCTGAGCATGGCCACGAAAACGGCGCAGGCGATCAAGCGTTTGTTGACCAGCCGGGTTTCCTTCTCGTGGTCTTTTAAAGGTATTGGATCGGGCATTTCTGCAGCTACTCGGTGAACAGATAGACGGTACAGTCAGCACCCCGGCTTAACAGACGGGACGCAAATGGCGTGCACGATACCAAGAAGTGGTCGTGGCGACGGGCTCGGCTTTATGAAGATTCTGTCAGGTTCACGCCCCCCTGCTCGCCCCGTCGCGCAGCCCGCCTGGCTGTTGCAGGACGAAGATGCGCCTCGTTGTTCGCTCAATTGTTGCTGGAATGGACCGCGACTGTTACGCAATCGGTAAGAGTCATTTAACGAATTCACCCGCCGCAACACGTCGTAACACATTTATCATGTCAGTTGGCGTGAGAAAACAGGGATCAGTTACGGCAACTCCCCGCTTAGCGTGCGCTATTCGCCCGCTGAGCTGCCAGAGACCCAATGTCACACCCCGCCAAGAGCCACTTGCCGTGCACATCGTATGCGCGGCAATACCCGTGATAAAGAACGCAGAGCACAGCCCCGGCACGGACCATTCCCAATGGCCTGTGGGGGCGTGGTTTTGCAGGAGCCCTGAATGACAGACAAACCCAAAGGCCTCACCCGCCGCCAGTTGCTGAAAGGTTCAGCCACGACGCTGGCCGTGGGCGCCGCCGCTACGGCCCAGGCCGCCACCGTCGTCGGCGTTCCGCAGTGGGTGCCCTTCGACCACAACGGTCCGATGCACTACGACACCCCCGGCTGGCAATTCTTCACCGACGCCGAGGCCACTGCGGTGGAAGCCATCGTCGCCCGGTTGATCCCCGCCGATGACCTCAGCGTCAGCGGCAAGGACGCTGGTTGTGCGGTGTTTATCGACCGTCAGCTGGCCGGCGAGTACGGCACGTTCAGCCGTTTGTATATGCAGGGCCCCTTCGTTCAGGGCACGCCGATGCAGGGTGACCAGTCGGAACTGGTGCCGCGCCAGCGCTACCGTCTCGGCCTCGCAGGCCTTGAAGGCTATTGCCAGAAGCAGTTCCAGAAAAGCTTCAGCGCCCTGACCGCAGAACAACAGGACAAGGTCCTGACCGGTCTGGACAAAGGCGAAATCGCGCTGGACGGCATTGACTCAAAGCTGTTCTTCCAGCAAGTGCTCGGCAACACCATGGAAGGCTTCTTCGCCGACCCGGTGTACGGCGGCAACCGCGACATGGTGTCGTGGAAAATGATCGGCTTCCCCGGTGCCCGCTACGACTACCGCGAGTACATCGGTCTGCACAACCAGAAGCTCAATCTGGTGCCGCTCTCCATCATCGGCAGCTCCGCCTGGACCAAGAAGGGTTAATTCGACATGGCCAAAAAACTACCTTCCACGGACGTCGTGGTTGTCGGGCTCGGCTGGGCCGGATCCATCATCGCCAATGAACTGGCCGATGAAAACCTGAAGATCATCGGTTTCGAGCGCGGCCCATGGCGCGATACGGCGGCTGACTTCAACGTCGCCTCGGCGGCGGACGAACTGCGCTATAACCGCCGCCAGGACTTGATGGCGAGGACCCGGCAAAACACCACGACAATGCGCAACAGCCTGACCGAGACAGCGCTACCCATGCGCAGTTGGGGCTCGTTTCACCCGGGCAATGGTACCGGCGGCGCGGGTAATCACTGGGCCGGCATCACCTTTCGTTTCCAGCCCCACGAATTCCGGCTGCACAGCCACCTCACCGAGCGTTACGGCAAAGAGCTGTCCCCCGAACTGACCCTGCAGGACTGGGGCACCGATTGGGAGGAAATGGAGCCGTTCTACACCAAGTTCGATCGCCTGGCGGGCATCTCCGGCAAGGCCGGCAACATCAAGGGTGTGATCCAGGAAGGCGGCAACACCTTTGAAGGCGCGCGCTCCGAGGAATACCCGAACCCGCCGACGCAACAGACCTACGCGCCGACGCTGTTCGCCGAAGCCGCGAAGAACCTGGGCTACAAGCCGTTCCCGGTGCCGTCGGCCTTGCTCTCGCGTCCGTACGTGAACTCCCTTGGCGTGGCCATGGGCGCCTGCACCTTCTGCGGTTTCTGCACCAACTACGGCTGCGCCAACTACTCCAAGGCCAGCGCCATCACCACGGTGTTGCCGGTGCTGGTGCGCAAGCCGAACTTCACCGCGATGACCAACTGCGAAGTCCTGCGCGTGACCATGGACAGCAGCGGCAAACGCGCCACCGGCATCGTCTACATGGATTCCAACGGCGAAGAGTGGGAACAGCCCGCCGAACTGGTGGTGATCAGCGCGTTCATCTTTGAAAACGTGCGCCTGATGCTGCTGTCCGGCGTCGGCCAGCCGTATGACCCGGTGACCAACACCGGCACCACGGGCCGCAACTACGCCTACCAGACCGCCAACAGCGTGCGCATGTTCTTCGATGACAAGAACTTCAACCCGTTTATCGGCGGCGGCGCCATCGGCATGGGCATCGACGAGTTCAACAACGACAACTTCGACCATTCGGGTCTGGGTTTCGTCGGGGGCGGCAGCACCCGCGTGACCCCGATCGGCGCTGCGCCCATCGACTCCCGCCCTCTCCCGCCCGGCACCCCGGCCTGGGGTTCGGAGTGGAAGAAAGCCACGGTGAAGAACTACGCCGCGACCATGTCCATCGGCTGTGAGGCAAGCAGCTACGCGACGCGTACCAACTACCTGTCGCTGGACCCGACCTACAAAGATCCCCTGGGTCGCCCGCTGCTGCGCATCACCTTCGACTTCCCGGAGAACGACCGCAAAATGGCCGCCTACGTCACCGGCAAGGTCGGCGAGATCGCCAAGAGCATGAACCCGCGGCAAATGGTGCCCAGTTCCCAGCAAGGGCACTGGAACAGCGCGCCGTATCAGTCGTCGCACATCGTCGGCGGCTTCATCATGGGCGCCGACCCGAAGAACAGCTCGGTGAACAAGCACCTGCAAGTGTGGGGCGTGCCCAACCTGTTCGTGGTCGGCTCATCCGCCTTCCCGCAGAACCCTGGCTACAACCCGACCGGTACCGTCGCGGCACTGGCCTTCAAAGCGGCGGATGCCATCCGCACCCGCTACCTCAAGCGTCCAGGGGAGATGATCAGCGTATGAAGACTCTTCTGACCGTCTGCGCAGGCGTAATCGGCCTGTCTGTTTCACTGGCTCATGGGGCAACTGGCGCCGATTCCTACAACATCGTGGAAAAGGGCCGCTACCTGACCACCCTCGGCGACTGCACCGCGTGCCATACGATCCCGGGCAAACCGCTGTTTTCCGGCGGCGTGATCCTCGATACGCCGTTCGGCAAGCTGGCCGGCGCGAACATCACCCCGGACCCGGCGACCGGCATCGGCCGCTGGAGCTTCGAGGATTTCCAGAACGCCATGTCCAAAGGCCACGGCCTGGATGGCAAGCGTTTGTATGGCGCCATGCCGTTCACCGCCTACACCAAGGTGCTGCGTGAGGACAATCTGGCGATCTTCGCGTACCTGAAGACAGTGGACCCGGTAGAGAACAAGGTGGAAACCAACCAGCTGCCCTTCCCCTTCAACGTGCGCACCAGTCTGATCGGCTGGAACCTGATCAACTTCAAGGAAGGCGAGTTCAAGGCCGATCCGCAGAAGTCCGAGCAGTGGAACCGCGGCGCGTATCTGGTGGAAGGCCTGGGCCACTGCGGCACCTGCCATACGCCGAAGAACCTGATTGGCGGTGACAAGAACGATCAGTTCCTCACCGGCGCCAATCTGCAGAACTGGGTCGCGCCAAACATCACCTCCACTGGCCACGATGGCATTGGTGCGTGGAGCGAGGCGGACATCGTCAAGTACCTGAAGACGGGCGCGAACCGTTTCGACATCGCGTCGGGGCCCATGGCTGAGGAAGTCGAGCATTCTTCGCAGCACTGGAAGGATGAGGATTTGCTGGCGGTGGCGGTGTATTTGAAGGATGGCGCCAAGCCGGTCGAGGCCGCGAAGCCAGTGGCTGCAGATGATGCGGCGATGGTGGCGGGCAAGGCGATTTATGCGGATCGCTGTTCGGCGTGTCATACGCCGACGGGTGAAGGCGCGGCCAACCTGTTCCCGAAACTGGCGATGGCGCCGCTGGTGAACAGCAATGATCCGTCGTCGCTGATTCGTGTGGTGCTGGCGGGCAGTCGTGCGGGTGCGACGGATGCTGCGCCAACGGCTCCGGCGATGCCGGCGTTTGGCTGGAATCTGTCGGATGAGAATGTCGCGGATGTGCTGACGTATGTGCGTAATACGTGGGGCAATGCGGCGCCGGCAGTGTCTGGATCGGATGTGAAGGATGTGCGTGAGGGGTTGAGGGCGAAGTAGGTTTTTGCTCTTCGCTCGGCATGAAAGCGTGCCCGACCTTGTGGAAGATCAAGAGCGTCTGCCTAAGGGCAGACGTTTCGCCTTCGGCGAGTTACTTGATAAAGCCCCAAGTAACCAAGGGCTTGTGCTCCTGGTTGGGCCCGACTTCGTCGGGTTCCTTCACTCCGGTCTCGCTCCGTGGGCCCGCTGCCAGCCGCCATCCATGGCGGGGGGCAGCTCTCGCCGCATCCATGCGGCTCGGCCCACTCCGCGAAACCTGCGTTCAGCCTGCACCCAAGTCGCGTTTTGTGGTGTCTGGGTTTTTTGTGTTTGAAGATCAAAAGCGAATCAAAAGCTTCCCGGCTAAAGCCGGTCCCATTGGCTGCACGCATTGCTTTTAGTGGGACCGGCTTTAGCCGGGAAGAGGCCCTCCTGGGCACCATCAATTTTGCTGCTCAACGCTTTGATGATCGTTCCCACGCTCCGCGTGGGCATGCATCCCATGACGCTCTACGTCCATTCCCGGCTGAAGCCAGTGCCACTGGCTGCACGCATTGCTTTTAGTGGGACCGGCTTCAGCCGGGAAGAGGCCCATTTGTGCACCGATATCCTCGGAGGGTGAGCTGGATACCCAATCCATCATTCACTTGTACGATGTCTTATCACGAGGTATTACTAGCGGCCCGTAAAAAAATAATAGAACGGAGATCGCTACATGGACTCATCCCTGTCCGCCTTGCCCGAGCACGCTGAAACCCTAGAACGCTCAGGCGGCAACACCCGCCGCAGCTTCCTGAAAAAGTCCCTCGCTGTTTCCGCCACGCTGGCCACTGTCGGCAGCGTCGCCCTGCCCCGCCTTGCGTCTGCCGCAGAACCCCTGAGCCAGCGTTACCCGGATCCGCTCATTCACATTCTCGACGACAGCTTTCTCGAACTGCGCGTCTTCAACGCCAGCGTCGAAAAACTCGCCACCGGTATGCGCTGGGCCGAAGGGCCTGTCTGGGTCGGCGATGGGCGTTACTTGCTGGTCAGTGACATCCCCAACAACCGCATCATGCGTTGGGACGAGATCACCGACACTTTCACGGTGTACCGCGAGCATTCCAACTTCTCCAACGGCATGTGTCGCGACCGCCAGGGCCGCCTCATCGTCTGCGAGGGTTCGACCACCACCAGCGAAGGACGGCGCATCACCCGCACCGAATACAACGGCACGATTACCGTGCTGGCGGACAGCTTCGACGGCAAACCCTTCAACTCCCCCAACGACATCGCCTGCAAAAGCGACGGCTCGATCTGGTTCAGCGACCCGCCCTTCCAGACCAGCAACAACTACGAAGGCCACAAAATCACCCCGACCCAGCCCCACGCGGTTTATCGCATCGACGGCGAAACCCGGAAAGTCACCCGGGTGATTGATGACCTCGCCGGTCCCAACGGCCTGTGCTTCTCCCCTGACGAAAAGACCTTGTACGTCGTCGAAGGGCGCGCCAAACCCAATCGTCTGATCTGGGCCATCGCGGTCAAGGACGACGGCACACTGGGCGAACGCCGCAAACACATCGAAGGCCTGGACTACGCCGCCATCGACGGCATGAAGTGCGACGAAGCGGGCAATCTCTGGTGCGGCTGGGGCGGCAACGGCGACCCCAAGGCCGACCTGGAAAAACTCGATGGCGTGCGCGTGTTCAACCCACAGGGCAAGGCCATTGGGCACATCTCGCTGCCAGAGCGCTGCCCGAACCTGTGCTTCGGCGGACGCGAAGGCAATCGGCTGTTTATGGCAAGCAGCCACTCGATTTACTCGCTGTTTGTGAATACGCGCGGGACTGGGTTTGTGGTGTAAGGCTATTAACTTGCTGCATTGACGGCCAAGGGGCCGTCGATTCCTGCGTTCCTGATGCTACGCATCGAGGATGCGCGGCGAGGTTAAAGGGGTCCATCCCCTTTAACCCTTTTATTTACGTTAGCGCGTATTTACCTACCCGAAACTCAAAAAGATCTTCATTATAGCTTTCGGTGTAGTCAATAGTGATGTCTGTACCAAGGTCAGTGCTTATGAGTCTCACCTCATCGCTTTGATGCTTGTTGAAATCGAACTCCATATTTAAATTGAAATTGCGGACAATATATGCGCCACAATATCGCCAGTCCTCGTCCATCAGCAGATAATAATCGCCACCCACCGCTTTTGATAAGCAATGCTTCAGGCATTCATCCAGAACGGAGAATTCAGCATATTCCGAAGATATCTTTTCATTTTTTCCTAGCGTGTTAATTATATTATCTGTCTCAGCCAGACTCAGAAAGAGTCTTTCTTCTGGGGCGGCGCCGAGAAGGAATTTTAGCTTTTGTTTATATCTTTCATGGAGGCTGTTGCCTTGAGCCTTCTTGTACAGCAATTCTCTTTTATAAGGATCAATAATCATTGGCGGCATTTTTCAATGTAAGAGTTAAAGGGGTCCGTCCCCTTTAACCCATCGATATTTTCTGCCCCCAACGCAGGGCAGGTCTTTCATAGGGTGCCGGTGCAAAAGATCGGTATCGCGCCTGGCGTTGCGAGTTGCGCCCGCTCACCGGTCTTACGCCCAAATATCAAGTTCTCCATGGCTTGAACAAAGCCCAGTCCCTGTATCCAAAGCCCGTCGTGGATGAGGCTCATGAGGTAGCAACAACCCTTTTCGTCCACCAACAGCGCGCCGTGGCCGTGATGGACTTCGGCGATGCTCACCAAGGTAGTGCCCAGGCGTTGCTCCCACTCAAGGAAATCTTCGCTTCCATGCAGGTGTTCAAATGTGCCAAAGACGACATCACTGGTAGCACACTCCTCTCCTGAGCCGCAGATGCCCACTTGCACCCCGGCAAGCTGTTTAAGTAGAGCAGCGGCAGGATGGTTGTGTGGAACGTAACGCGGTAGTGGTACGGTGGAAGTGCTGGGCCAGCCTGCGGCAAGAAACAGTGGGCTCAGGCTTTCAGGGAGTTCGATCAGCGGGGGTACGTTCAGTGTGTCGGTCACGATTTTACCAAGCTGCTAGTGGGGGATATAAAGAAAAAATAAACGAGTCTGCCCCATTCGAACCCGCTGGAATCGGATCGGATTAGTCAGGCCGACTTCTTCGGCGAATTCAGAGAGTTAAAGGGGTCCGTCCCCTTCAACTCTGTACTGTTGGAGGATGCTTAAGACGAAAGGCCTTATGTAATGGAACTTCATCATCTTGCTCCCCGCCCTCTAAGCACCTGTATTGTTTGGTGTCAATTGCAGCCTTCAGCAACTCGTATAAATTCGGGGATCGAAAGCCCACTTCGAGCCAGAGTGAATTAGAGTCCTCTAGCGTTAGTCTCACATCATAAGCTGCCTCGCTTTTCACACTCAGTTCTTTTAAGTAAATACATTCGCCATTTTCACCAATGTATGCAGTACTGGTTTTCACCGAGTCAAGGACATGGCGAGCTGAAAGCGAGTCCTCGAATACTAATTTGAATTCATAGCTCATAATCCGTGTGGTCTCCCCCGGACAATAGGTAAATCTTTAGGGTTACGAATACCAATATGGTACTTATCTGGATCGGTTGTTATTTCCCCTTTATCGTCAAGCTGGTTTTCCGATGGGTCCTCTTTGTGTATGTGCGCATTGTTACCTGACTTGTAGCGGCAAGGGTTCTGGTTCCCGTATTTGTGAACTCGCACCTCGGATCCGTCCTTATGAGTCCACATTTCATTCACACCGTTATCCTTTGTTTTTGAGAATCCGGCGCTTTCCAGCATTACTCCTGCTCTGGCAACGCTCCGACCTTTCATTCTTGGTAGATCTGAGGAAGCTGAAAGTCCCAGCGGGTCGATCCAACCTGTGGGATTCGGCACGTAGTGATAGAGGTTTAGCCCACCACTGTAGCCAATCGGATCCTTGCTGATAAACCGGCCGACCCTTGGATCATAGTACCGATGCCGGTTGTAGTGCAGGCCGGTTTCGGGGTCGTGGTATTGGCCCTGGAATCGGATGGGGTTGGTCAGGCCGATTTGTTGCGCGAACTCCGAGCGCTGTTCTTGCGCTTCTCCCCAGGCTTTGTATTGCGCGCTCCAGGCGGTGTGGCCGTTTTGGTCGGTGATTTCCTGCGGGGTGCCGAGGTGGTCGCATTGGTACCAGGCGAGGGCGTCGATGGGCAGTGCGACCGGCTTGTAGTTCCAGAGCGGGTCTTCTTTGAAGTTGTAGCGGCCCTCATAAGTCGGCTGGCTGACGAGGCGGATTGTTTCGTGGCGGATGGCCTGGGCCACCGGGACGAATGTGCCGGGCTCGTGGATGTAATGCACCGTGCGGCCGAGAGCTCCGGCGTATGGCGGGGGGCTGCTTTCCCAGGCGAGGTTGTCGCCATCCCATCCGTACAGGGTGAAGCCGCAGCCGAGCTCGCGCTCCTTGCGGGTGTGTTCGTTTTCGTTCCAGCCGGTGCCAGCTTCCGGGCGCGGCCGGTAGTGGGCTTTGGAGAGTTTGTAGAGGCGACGTCCGAGTGGGTCGTAGCCAAAGTCGACGGTGAGGCGTGGATCGCGGAAGTGCACCAGACGATCGAAAAGGTCCCAGTGCAGTTCACTGCGCAGGCCGTTGGTCCAGCGCTCTGTCTGGTTGCCGCGTTCGTCGTATTCGTAGTGGTTGCCGGCGTAGTCGCGCAGCAGGTTGTCCACGAGTTTATGGCGGACAGGTTCGGGGTCGAGTGGGCGGCGGATGGGCGCGGCGCTGTCGTCGAGCAGGTTGCTGGCAGGGTCGAAGGCGAAGGTTTCGGTGCCCAGCCGGCTCGTGGCGCTGAGCAGGCGGCTGACCGGATCGTAGCGATACGAGAGCGGACCGCGACGGCTGTCATTGATATCGGTGAGTTGGCCTGCGGCGTCGTACTGGTAAGCGCGTTTGATCAGGACGGATTTGTCGTCGCTGCGTCCGAGTAGCTGTTCGTGGAGGCGTCCCGCCGGGTCCCATTGCTGGGTTTGGAGCAGGTTGTTGCCCTGATGGCGGGCGACTTCGCGATGCAGGTCATCGCGTTCGTAACTGAGCAGTTCGTGCTCGTCCAGCTTCAGGCCCAGCAGATGGCCGCTGCCATAGGTGAGCCAGCTGACCCGGTGGCCGTCCGGGCGGATGGTCGCGACGCGGTGATTGAGCGCGTCGTACTCGTGCTGCCAGACCGCAACCAGTGGTTTATCCAGATTCGAGTAATGCTGGTGCTCGCGCAGCAGGTTGCCCGCTGGGTCGTGAAACCATTGCAGCTTGCTGGCGGCGTTGGTCGCCATGACCAGATTGCCGTTGCCGTCATAGGCAAAGGTTTCGCTTTGGGATTTCTCTCCAAGCGTGGCGCGGCGTTCGGTCAGGCGGCCCATCGGGTCGAAGGTCAGTGCGATGGTGCGCTGGCCGTTAATAGTCTCGGCAAGGCGCCCGGTTTCCGGGTCGTACTGGTAACGAGTGCTGCGCCCGTCGAAGCCGCTTTCTTCCAGCAGCCTGCCCACAGGGTCGTAATGAAAGTGCGCGCGCCGCTGGTTTTCGTTTTCCAGCGAAACGAGGCGCCCGAGTTTGTCCCACCGGTAGCGCAAGGTCTGTTCGGCGGCATCAACGAGTTCGGCAATAAAACCCGCAGCGCTGTAGCGCCAGTTGGTGCAGCGTTCCAGGCCATCGGAATGGGCCAGCAACCGACCTTCGGCGTCGCGGCTGAAGCGTTCTTCGGTTTTGTCCGGGTGCTTGATAAGGACCAGTTGACCGGCTTTGTATTCGTACGTGGTGCTGTGGCCTGCCGGATCAATGAAGCGGATCATCTGGCCGCGATCGTCGAACTCCCAAGCGCTGACCTTGCCCGAGCAGTCGGTGTACTTAACGAGTTGTCCGGCGTCGTTGTAGGCCAGGGCCTTGGTGTTGCCGTTGGCGTCCTTGATCGCTGTAGGAAGGCCAAACGTGTTGTAGGTGTATTCGGTAACGTTCTCTAGCGGATCGATCGCTTCAACCAGATTCCCGCGATGGTCGTAGTTCCGTTTCCACAGCCCGCCCTCGCCATCGCTGATCTTGATCAGATGGCTTTTATCGTCGTAGGCGTAATTGACGACGCTGTGATCAGCACGAGTGTGTTCAGTCAGATTGCTGAGCTTGTCGTAGCGATAGCGGTCGGTGCTGCCGTCGGTGTGGACGTGACGAATGATGTTTTTCGCGGCATCGCGGAAGAACCACTCGGAACGGCCATCGGCATGGCAGATGCGATAGGTGTAACCCAGGCTGTCGTAGTAGTGATGAGTTTCGTAGCCGAGCGCGTCAGTGACATAGGTGAGACGAATGTTTTCATCCCACGCCAGTCGTGTATCAAAACTGCCGTCGTCGGCCCATTCGCGCACGGCCTTGGCGTCGGCTCCAGTGCCTAGCCATTGCAGGTTCAAACCACGATTGGTGCGGTCGGTGTAACGAGTAATCAGGTGGTGCTGATACTGGTAGCGCCAGGCCGAACCGTTTTCGTCCTGAGCTAAAGTGAGATCGCCAGAACCCTCGTATTGATACGCGCACAGTTGGCGTTTGACGTCGCCATCACGGATTTCCCAAACACCCGTCAGACGCCCCTGATCATCGATCAACGTGCCAAGGCGCAAGTGGACTTTACGGGCGTCCTTTTCCCGATAAGTGACCAACTCAGAGAGCACCAAACGCCCACCGTGGCGATGCTCGTAATGCAGCATCACCCCGGCGCCGTTGGGCAAAACCTTGTTGATCAGAACAAAACGATCACCCCGCCGAAGATATGTCTCGCGGTGATCAAGCCCACGCATCAGCGATAGCCGATCTTTGCTGAGGCGAACGACGGTCAGATTTTCAATGGCGTTGAAGTGAAACAGTTTGACCTTGGGAAGAGGGAACTCATGGCTGCGACCGTCGAAGTCATGAAACACCAAGCCGTCATCGACACAGTCAAATCGGGTGGTAAACGGCGTGATCCAACGCGCGCCGATGACGTCATGATCGTAAGCATCCAGACTCGAACAATAGGTCCGCGTCCATTCGATTGGAAACGGCCCGGGCAAACTGAAATCGGTATGACTGACCGACTCCGAGCCCATCGCAAAACTGATGCTCCTGACCGTAGAAGCACAGGCGCAGTTTTTCTGCTCATTGGGCCGCCCCTTGGCAGGCTTCTCGAACTGAACAACCTCAAGCTTCCCTTCGCCGGCCTTGCGCTTGGCCTGATTAACCATCCCCGGTTTGATGTTGAACGACTGGCCATGCCCGTTGCGCGACCGCCAGGTGACCACCGCATCACCCAGCGTGAGCAGGAGCGAACCAATGGAATTCTGAACCCCAGGATCCGCCAGACGATTGATCTGATCCCGAAGCTTCGGGCCCAGTGATCGCAACGAAGCCGCCTGTCTGACCACCTCCGTCTTCACCGCGTCTGGCACCAAATGCGCGACGGCTCCATTAACCGCACCCTTGCCCGCTGCAGCGCAAACATCCGCCGCCGCCGCAAAGATATTGCTGATCGCCGCTTTAGGATCGTAGGCCCAGAGATCGCCTGCGGCCTGAACCAACTGCTCGGCCTCAAGCACATCGGCCCTGGCGTTCAGGTCCGGGTTGACCAGCTTTTCAAGACCGGCAGCGATCTCAAAAAGCACGCCCTCCCCCAGCTTCCCGGCATCCTCAAGAATCCCGGGAAGCTTGGCCTGCGCCTGGGTCACGAAGTCATCAAGCGTCCCGACGATGTCCGCGTTGAGGTGCCCGATCAGCACCTCGATCAGCGAATCCCCCAACACCATCTTGCCCGCCTGACGCATCTCTTGGCGTACCAGAAACAACGTCGGCCGCAGGCTCATCCGCGCTGCCGCCATGGACGGCGGCGTCGGCAATACGCCAATCAGATTGATGCCCAGACTCACCCAGTCCAGCGGATCGCGCTTTTCGCTCGTCGCCAGCCGAACGATGTCATTCAGCGCGTCCATCAGCGCCATGACGTTGCCCACCACCGGCAAAAAACCGGCAGCGCTCTTGATCCGCTCAAGGGAAACAACACCGCCGCTGATGTCGCGCAGCCAGGCATCGACATTGGCCGCACCGGCCCCGACGTCCTCAAGCTGAATCAGATCAAGCGGAACGATCGCAACCTGAGCTTCGCGCGCCCCAATTACCGCGCTCATGAAGGCGTCCTGCCGTCCAACAGGCCCGCCATCTCAAGCAAGCCCTCGTCGACCGTCGGCGCTGGCAGGCTCGGAAGCTTCCCGCTTTTGATGATCCCGGTGAGCAGGCGTGAAGCCATCGGCAGAGCCGCAGTCGCCAGCGCCGGCGAACCCAAACCCGCCGCCCCAACGTCAACCGCGGCCGTCATCACCTGCGCAACATCCCAGATCTTGCTCGGCAGCCCTTCGGTCACCGCCGCCTCTAACGGCGCCGCTAACGCCCTCGCACTCGGCGGCATGACCGGCCATTCGGGCTTGCCGATAAAGCTGCCCTCCGTCCAGGTGTCCGCCGGGTCCTTGCCGAAGGCCACCCTGCCAGGCCCGGGTGCAGCGCCGGGAACGGTCGCGAACCCTTTGGCGTCAAGGGACCCTTTGAGCCGCTGGCCCAGAGCATCGATCACCTCGAAGCCGCCGCCCTGAATCCCTTGCTGCCCCGCGTACTGGTTGAACAACTCAAGGTCGCCCTGCCCCGGTTTCGGTGGCTCGGGGAACACGCCCGCGAGGTTTTTCGCCGACGTGTAGGCAAAGTTGGCCGCGTGGGCGGTGTACGGGCCGGTGGTGACGTGGGTGATGCCGGCGGCGTTGTAGGTGGTGGCGCTGCCCCCGCCCTGGATCACCAGCTCGGTTTTCGCGGTGAGGGTGATGCGCTCGGCATTGGCGGTGATGTTGAGTTTGGCCAGCAGGTTGATGCTGTCCTTGAGGGCGCGCACGTCGATGTCGCCGGAGGCCGCGACCAGACGCCAGCCCAGGCTCTGCACGAACAAGCGCATGCCCTGGCTGGCGCTGGCCAGCAGGCGTTTACCGACGGAGAAGCTGGTGTGCCCCGTGCTGCTCAACGCCAGGTGTTCGCCGGTGGCGATGTGACTGGAGCGCGGCGTGGTGAGAGCGATGCCGGCCGGGCTGGCGAGCACCAGATGCGGTTCGGTGAACTCGGGAAACTCGTTGGCGCTCTTGTTCGCCGGGCCGCTGCCAAGCACGCCCTGATGCTGCGCGTGCAGGGCTTTGGCGACGTCATCCTGATCGCCGGGCTCCTGGGCTTGCAGTTCCTTGGCCTGCAACGCGAAGCCGTCCTGCTGATCGGCGGCAGTGGCCAGGCGTTCGGCGGTTTCCGGCAGGTCCTTGTGATGCTTCGACTCGTTGGGACGCGGCTCGGTGGTGATCAACAAACCTGCCCCGGCGCGCACGGCGCCGTGACGGTCGGTGCGCAGCTCGAAACCTTCGCCCCTGGGCTGACCGCCGGCAGGCCGCGGATGGGTCAGATAGCCGAGGTTGATGGCACTGGCGCCATGATCGCTGCGCAGCGCAATGCTGATCTCGCTGGTGGTGTCGTCGATGCGCAACTCGTTGGCACGGCCGCCCTTGTATTCCTTGCTCTTGACCGTCGCCACGGTCTTGAAATCGGGCAGTTTGTACGGCGGTAGATGGGCGCCGTGGTACAGGCAACCGGTGATAAGGGGCTGGTCAGGGTCGCCTTCGAGGAAGGTGATCAGGACTTCCATGCCCACCCGCGGCAGGTTGATTGCACCGAAGTTCTGGCTGGCCCAGTTCGAGGCCACACGCATCCAGCAGCTGGTTTTGTCGTTGTGCTGGCCTTCGCGATCCCAGAAAAACTGCACCTTCACCCGGCCGTACTGATCGCAGTAGATCTCTTCGCCTTCGGGCCCGGTGACCACGGCGCTTTGTGTGCCCGGCACCTTGGCTTTCGGATGCTCCAGCGGTGGCCGGTAGTGCACGTCCCACGGCGTCGCGGTGAAACGGTTGCGATAGCCCTGATGGAAATCGCTTTTCAGGTCAGTGACGTCGCTCGTGATGACTTCTTCCAGCACCTGTGGCTGCTTGCCCTCGTGGAAGACCTCGGTCAGCAGCCACAGGTCATTCCACACGGGGTTGGCATGCCCGGTCAGGGCGAGGAAATGACCGCTGACCAGCCGTGGCTGATCGCTGCTGCCTTCGGCCAGACGATAGTCACTGCGATGGCGCTCAAGGGCACGATTGGCCAGGTGCCGGCCACGTTCGCGATCGGCGAAACGGCCGGGATAATCGTAATCTTCCAGCTCCGGGATGACTGCGCTTCCGGCGCTGCTTTCCAGCTGGAAATTCGGCTTGGTGAAATCGTAATCGCGCCGAGTGGTGCGGCTGGTGCGGGTGTTCATGCGCAGGCCGAAGCGCTTGATCACCCGGGTGTCGGCGACCAGCCCGGTGTCCTGCTGATAGAGCACCGGCGCCAGTTTCGGGAACACCGTCTGGTCATCGCCGAACACCAGCAGATGGCCCTTGGCGCTGTGCTGAAAATGAAAGTGGATACCTTCCTCTTCGCACAGGCGCTGGATGAAATGCAGATCAGACTCGTCGTACTGCACGCAGTAGACGCGCTCGGGGTAGGTCGCCCCGAGCTGGAAGCGGTAATCGATGGAAAGGATGCCGTGCTCTTCAAGGACCTGACTGATGATCTGCTGCACCGTCATCTGCTGGAAGATGCGCTGGTTGATCCGGTGCGCCAGGTAAGCCAGCTGCGGTCGCAGGGAAATCCGGTAGCGGGTCAGACGCTTGCCGGCATCCCCCTGGGCGATGCTGTAAGCCAGCCCGTGAACCCCGGTGCCGTCCTCGGCCAGCTGCAGAAATGTCTGCCCGTGAAGCAGGGTTTCAAGGTCGAGGGCGGCCTGTTCGCTGACCAGCTCCAGCTCGAACTCGAACGGTTGGTTGAGGCGCTCGCGGCCAGTGAAAGACAGCACTTGAAACAGCGTGTCCTGCCCATTGAGGGTCAGGCTGAATGGGGCTTGGTTGGCCGGTGCGAACATCCCTTGTTCCTTATGCGCTGTGGCGGCCGACGTCGATGCAAAGGGGGCGATCGGCGGCTGCAAATGCGTGGAAGGACAGCGAACCACCAGGCGTCGGTGGTGCTCTCCGCGGTCTGAACACCGCGACCGGTCAGGGTTGATCGCGAATCCAGAGGACGACGGAGATATCAAGGGTTGTGCCAGAAGGCGTGCGGCCCTTATGGCACAAGGATTTGCGGGGATTTCTTGCGGGGAAAGGGTGAAGTTTGGTCACCCATCACGGTGAACGTGCGCAAGAAGTTGCGCACCCCTGCGCAACTTCTTGCGCACTCCTCGGCAGGCGGCAAGTGACGTGGCTTGCAGGGCACCAGACAGGCAATGGGGGACGATCGAGTGCGCAATTTCTTGCGCATGATGGCAATGGAGAATCACACATGAAGGGCGAGGTATGGACGGTTGTTCCAGCGAGTATCGGCGACGTCGCGCCGCCCATACTCATGGCGCCGGATCAGTACTCGGCGTCTGGGTCCGCCAGATGGGTATTGAACGCAGGCCGCGTCCCGCCCACTCGCGCAAGGAAATACAGCGCCACCCCCACCAGCATCAGCGCACCGGCACGCAGCCAGGTTTCGGCGCTCTGTTGCGTCAGCAGAATCAGGCACGAAATGATCGCCAGCACCGGCACCCATGTCGGCACGCGGAAGTGATCGGCGTCGACGATGTCCTTGCGCAGGACAAGCACTGCCAGATTGGTGCTGATGAACACGAACAACAGCAGCAGGACCACTGTTTCCGCCAGGGTTGCCAGCGAGCCGGTCAGGGTCAGGATAATCGCGACCAGCGAGGTGGCGACGATAGCCACCCACGGCGTCCGCCGCTCCGGCAGCACTTTCGACAGCGCCTGTGGCAGCAGACCCTGGCGCGACATGCCGTAGGCCAGACGGCTGGACATGATCATGGTCAGCAGCGCGCCGTTGGCTACGGCCACCAGCGCAATGAAAGCGAACAGCTTCGGCGGGATGCCCAGATGGGACGCTTTGACCACTTCCAGCAGCGGCGCCGAGGAGTGCACAAGTTGCTCAATGGGCATGACGGTGGCGGCTGCAATGCCGACGCCCATGTAGATGGCCCCGGCGATCAGCAGTGCACCGAACAGCGCGCGGGGGTAGACCGTGCGCACGTTGCGCACTTCCTCCGCCAGATTGGCCGAGGTCTCGAAGCCCACGAACGAATAAAACGCCAGCAACGCAGCGCCGAGCACGGCGAATGCAGGGTTGACGCCTTCCTTGAATTGCACGGCGCGGGACAGGTCCGCATCGCCGGAGCGGAAAAACCAGGCAGCGGCAACGATCACCAACAACAGGCCCGAGACTTCAATCACCGTCATCACCAGATTGGCGGACAGCGATTCCTTGATGCCGCGCGCGTTGAGCAAGGCGATGACCACCAGAAAGATCAACGCCACGACGTGAGGTGGCAAGTCGATAAAGGGCGCCATGTAATCGCCGGCAAACGCCAGGGACAGCCCCGCCGCGCTGGTCACGCCGGCTGCCAGCATGCAAAAGCCCACCAGAAACGAGATCAACGGTGACTTGAACGCCTTGCCGGCAAACACGGCAGAGGCGCCGGCGTGGGGGTACTTGGTGACCAGTTCGGCGTAGGAGCCAGCAGTAAGCATGGCGAAGCACAGGGCGATGAGCAGCGGCACCCAGATCGCCCCACCCACTTCACCGGCAATGGTCCCGGCCAGGGCGTAAACCCCGGCGCCGAGTACATCGCCGAGGATGAACAGCAAGAGCATGGGACCGGTGACCGCGCGTTTGAGTGCTCGGCCTGGCTGAGGTGGAGATGTGTTCATGGGGGGCTCCGACAGTGCTGGGATTTGGAACGTGTGGATTTATGTCTGACCCGACTGGCGACGGGAAGTCGTTTTAAATCTATCTGGCGTCGTGATTATATTCATGTGGTGGATCTGGCCGAGGGGCATGTGAAGGCGCTGGATGCGTTGCGCGGTCAGCACGGTGTGAGTATCTGGAATCTGGGGACGGGTCTGGGTTATTCGGTGCTGGAAGTGGTGCGGGCATTCGAGAAGGTGTCGGGGGTGGTCGTGCCACTGGTGTTCGAGGGACGGCGGGCCGGGGATATTGCGCGGTGTTGGGCGGATCCTGAAAGGCATTGAGCGAGCTGGGCTGGAGTGCGAGGCGTTCGCTGGAGCGGATGCTGGCCGATGCCTGGCGGTGGGAGTGTCATTTGCATGAGGACGAGGCGGTGCCGCTTGTCAGCTGACGCTTTGGATCAAGATCAAAAGCAGCGCAAACGCTTCTCGGTTGAAGCCGGTCCTACGGGGGAATTGCGGTGCCCTTGTAGGACCTGCTTTAGCGGGACTGTCAGATTTTTTGTGTGCGGGCCGGTTACGGCCTGCCGTTAGGCAGGCCGTGCTCTTACCAGGTCGGCCTGATAAATCGATCTCCGT
>NZ_SOCR01000008.1 GCF_004364335.1 Pseudomonas graminis
TCACCGCTGTCGATTCAAGCATCTGAACCGAAGCATTCCTCGCTGCTACTTCGTCCAACTCTTTGATTATCAAGGAGTTTTCCGTTTCGTCTGCGCCGGAAGTGGGGCGAATTATAGACAGATCCGGAGAGGCGTCAAGCACTTATTTGAACTTTATTCCATACGCAGTGTAATCCGCCCAAACGCCTTCTTGCCGGCTTGGCATACATGGGTCGCACCCAGCTTGAATACAAACCCGCGATCCACAACTTCACCATCTATACGCACGCCGCCGGATGCCAGCAGGTCGCGAGCGACCGCAGAGTTCTTTACCAGCCCTGCTTTATTAAGGACGGCGGCAATCGGCATGTCTTCGGCTGCGGCCAGTTCGATCTCTGGAAGATCTTCCGGAAGCTCGCCATCCTTCATACGATTACCAGCAGAACGATGGGCAGAAGCCGCAGCCTCTTCACCATGGAAGCGAGCGACAATCTCTTCGGCCAGCTTGATCTTGATGTCGCGCGGATTCGCCCCAGCTTCGCAATCCGCTTTAAAGGCAGCGATCTCTTCCATGGTGCGGAAGCTCAGCAACTCAAAGTAACGCCACATCAGCGCATCGGGGATGGAGACGAGCTTGCCGTACATAATGCCGGGCGCTTCCTGGATACCTACATAGTTACCCAGCGATTTGGACATCTTCTTGACGCCGTCCAATCCTTCAAGCAACGGCATCGTCAGAACACACTGAGCTTCCTGACCATACGCACGCTGCAGCTCACGCCCCATCAGCAAGTTGAATTTCTGATCGGTACCGCCCAGCTCGACGTCGGCGCGCAAAGCAACCGAGTCGTAACCCTGTACCAGCGGATAAAGGAATTCGTGGATGGCGATCGACTGATTCGACTTGTAACGTTTGTCGAAGTCATCACGCTCCAGCATGCGGGCCACGGTGTACTGGGAAGAGAGTCGGATGAAGTCCGCAGGACTCAGTTGATCCATCCAGGTGGAATTGAATGCCACCTCGGTCTTGGCAGGATCCAGAATTTTGAACACCTGAGCCTTATAGGTCTCGGCGTAGTCGAGCACCTGCTCGCGCGTAAGCGGGGGACGGGTGGCACTCTTGCCGCTCGGATCGCCAATCATCCCGGTAAAATCGCCAATCAGGAAAATCACCTGATGCCCGAGATCCTGGAATTGACGCAGCTTATTAATAAGGACCGTGTGCCCGAGGTGCAGGTCCGGCGCAGTTGGATCGAAACCGGCCTTGATGCGAAGTGGCTGCCCACGCTTGAGCTTTGTGATCAGCTCGGCCTCGACCAGGAGTTCATCTGCACCACGCTTGATCAGCGCTAGCTGCTCTTCAACCGACTTCATAACCGCCCCGTAATGCCTTATTTCAAAGGGAAACAACCATACAAGATCAGCGCCTAAATACAAGTTCTCACAATGAGTGCGCGACGAATCGCGGAGCGAGCCGATCGCAAGCTTGCCTCAGGGGAGATTTGGTTATATTTTATACAGTTATTTCATCTTCATCATGTCATTCATCTTTTCCATTTCATCTTTTTTCAAAGTCAAAATTACCTATGACCGACACTCCGCCTAAAGCGCCACCGCTTTATCCGAAGAGCCACCTGCTCGCAGCCAGCGGCATCGCCGCACTGCTTAGCCTGGCTCTCCTCGTCTTCCCATCCAGCGACGTCGAAGCCAAACGAACAAATCTTGCTCTCGAACTAGACACACCTGCTGATCAGATCGAGCAAGAACAAGACGCTCAAGAACAGCCTCAGGCCACAGAGGCGCCTGTAGATTCACCTTTCGCCCAGATCGAAGGTGATGCGATTGAGCCGGCCGAAACGGCTAAAACCTCCAACGACACCAAGGTCGTGCAGAAAGAGCTTGCTACTGCCAAAGGCACCACGCACCGGGAAGTTGTGGTATCGAAGGGGGATACGCTGTCGACGTTGTTCGGCAAAGTCGGCCTGCCTGCGACGGCAGTGCACGACGTTATTGCCAGCGACAAACAAGCCAAGCAGTTCAGCCAGCTGAAAAACGGCCAGATACTGCAGTTCGAGCTCTCGCCTGAAGGCAATCTCAAGCAGTTGCACAGCAAGCTGAGCGAGACGGAAAGCATCAGCTTGTCCAGAACAGACAAGGGCTACACGTTTACCCGAGACGTGAGTAAACCCAATGTTCGCACTGCCTATGTACACGGCATGATCAACAACTCGCTATCGCAATCCGCCCAGCGTGCAGGCCTCAGCCATACCATGACCATGGAGATGGCAAACATCTTCGGCTATGACGTCGACTTCACCCAGGATATCCGCAAGGGCGACGAATTCGATGTCATTTACGAGCAGAAGGTCGTCAACGGCAAGACGGTCAGTACAGGCAATATTCTTTCGGCGCGCTTTGTAAACCGCGGCAAGACCTACACGGCTGTGCGTTATACGAACAAGCAGGGCAATACCAACTATTACACCGCAGACGGCAACAGCATGCGTAAGGCATTCATCCGTACGCCGGTCGAATTCGCCCGCATCAGCTCGCTGTTCTCATCCGGTCGCAAACATCCGATCCTGAACAAGATTCGCGCCCACCAAGGCATCGACTACGCTGCACCTCGTGGCACACCAATTAAAGCGACAGGCGATGGCAAAGTCATTCTTGCCGGTCGTCGCGGCGGTTACGGCAACACTGTGATTATTCAGCACGGCGAAACCTACCGGACGCTGTACGGCCACATGCAAGGTTTTGCCAAGGGCATTCAGTCCGGATCCAGCGTCAAGCAGGGTCAAGTCATTGGCTATATTGGAACCACCGGCCTGTCCACGGGTCCTCATGTTCATTACGAGTTCCAGGTAAATGGCGTTCATGTCGACCCATTGGGGCAGAAGCTGCCGATGGCTGATCCGATCGCCAAGTCCGAAAAACAGCGGTTCATGCAGGAGAGCCAACCTTTGATGGCTCGCATGGACCAGGAAAAGGCCACCATGCTGGCCTCGAGTAAGCGCTGACCCATGACTTTATATGTAGGTGTAATGTCCGGAAGCAGTCTGGATGGACTCGACTTCGCGCTGGTAGAACAGGATGACCGACCACGTTTGCTCGGCACCTATTACATACCCATGCCCGACGATCTTCGCGCAGAACTGTTGGGACTCTGCGCCAGCGGCCCGGACGAGTTGGCCCGTGCTGGCATCGCCGAGCAAAAGTGGGTTCATCTAGCGGCTCAAGGCGTACTGGCGCTACTGGACCAGCAGAAGGTGTCAGCCGGTGAAATCCGCGCGATCGGCAGTCACGGCCAAACGATTCGTCACGAGCCGGCCCGCGGCTTCACCATTCAGATTGGCAACCCTGCCCTGCTCGCCGAGCTGACAGGCATTACCGTGGTCAGCGACTTCCGCAAGCGCGATATTGCCGCGGGTGGCCAGGGCGCGCCGCTGGTTCCGGCATTTCACGAAGCGTTGTTCGACGACAACAAGGACTACCGCGCAGTACTCAACGTCGGTGGTTTCAGCAACCTCAGCCTGATAGAGATCGACAAACCGGTTTCCGGCTTCGATTCGGGCCCGGGCAATGTGTTGCTCGACGCCTGGATTCAAGCACAGCGTGGCGTGAGCTATGACCGCGATGGCGCTTGGGGCGCAAGCGGGACAGTCAATGATGCGCTGCTCAAGTCCATGCTCAGTGATCAGTTCTTTCAAACGAAGGGGCCGAAGAGCACTGGCCGTGAAGTGTTCAACCTTGGCTGGGTTCATCACCATCTGTTCCAGATGCCAACGCTGAGACCCGAAGACGTGCAGGCGACACTCCTGGAGGTCACCGCATTGAGCATTACCGAGTCGCTGCAATCGGCACAGGCGCAGACCAAAGAACTGCTGGTCTGCGGCGGCGGCGCTCACAACAAAGCGTTGATGGATCGACTGGCGGCGCTGCTGCCGGCAACAAAGGTCACGAGCACTGCAGAATTCGGAGTTGATCCTGATTGGGTCGAAGCAATGGCGTTCGCCTGGCTTGCGCACTGCGCACTGGAAAGCGTACCTGCCAACCGTCCGAGCGTGACCGGAGCCAAAGGCTTGCGTGTTCTGGGCGCAATCTACCCGGCCTGAGCGCTACGCCCGCCATGCAAAAACGCCGCGCAAATGCGCGGCGTTTTTGTGTGTCACGGTTGGATCAGATCGAGAACGAAGAGCCACAGCCACAAGTAGTCGCGGCGTTAGGGTTCTTGATCACGAAGCGAGAGCCTTCCAGACCCTCCTGATAATCCACCTCCGCACCTGCCAGGTACTGAAAGCTCATGGGGTCGACCACCAGACTGACGCCCTCGCGCTCGACGATGGTGTCATCGTCGGCGACGTCTTCATCAAAGGTAAAGCCGTACTGGAAACCGGAACAACCGCCACCGGTCACGAAGACGCGGAGCTTCAGGCGGTCATTGCCCTCTTCGTCGACCAGGGTTTTCACCTTGTGCGCGGCACCGTGGGTGAATTCCAAAGCCACAGGGGTGAAGGATTCAACGCTCATGCTCAAAATCTCCCGGCGCTAAGCCGTCATAATGCGTAATGACGCGCATTATCCGCTTCTCCTAGAAAATCGGTCAACTATTGTGACGGCAGGCACAAGTCGCAAGCGACAAGCTGCAAGAAACAGCCCGCTATCAACAATCGAGTTCAAGCTTGGAGCTGCTGTTACGGCAACATCCCTGCGTGGGACAGGCCCAGCCGTTCATCAAGGCCAAACATGATGTTCATGTTCTGCACGGCCTGCCCCGAAGCGCCTTTGACCAGGTTGTCGATGACCGACAGCACCACCACCAGATCACCATCCTGCGGACGATGCACGGCCATGCGACACACGTTTGCGCCGCGTACGCTTCGGGTTTCAGGATGGCTTCCAGCGGGCATCACGTCGACGAACGGCTCATTGGCGTAGCGCTTTTCGAACAACGCCTGCAGATCGACCGACTTGTCGACAACGGTTGCGTACAAGGTGGCGTGAATGCCACGGATCATCGGCGTCAGGTGCGGCACAAACGTCAGCCCGATATCGCCGCCGGCAGCACGACGCAGCCCCTGGGTAATTTCGGGAAGATGGCGATGCCCTTTAACGGCATAGGCCTTGAAGCTCTCGCTGGTTTCGGAATACAGCGAGCCCACACTGGCCCCGCGACCTGCACCACTAACACCTGATTTGCAGTCGGCGATCAGGCGCGATGGATCCGCAAGACCCGCTTCTAGCAGTGGCAGGAAACCCAGCTGAGTTGCTGTCGGATAGCAACCCGGCACCGCAATCAGGCGTGCGCCCTTGATATGCTCGCGATTGACTTCCGGCAGGCCGTACACCGCTTCGTCGAGCAATTCAGGCGCGCCGTGGGGCTGGTTGTACCACTTGGCCCACTCGACCGGATCTTGCAGACGGAAGTCGGCGGAGAGGTCGATGACCTTGGTGCCAGCAGCGAGCAATTCGCCCGCCAGCGCATGTGCGACACCGTGAGGCGTGGCGAAGAACACCACGTCGCACGCGCCGAGCACTTTGACGTCCGGCACGCTGAACGCCAGGCCGTCGTAGTGACCACGAAGGTTTGGATACATGTCAGCGACAGGCAGACCTGCCTCGGAGCGCGAGGTGATTGCAACCACTTCAGCCTCCGGGTGTTGCGCCAGAAGACGCAGCAACTCGACGCCGGTGTAACCCGTACCGCCGACGATACCGACCTTGACCATAACCTGCCCCTCAACCAAACCAGTGGAAAGCCGCTGATCATATGGGTCGATTGCCAATGGGACAACCGCGAACGTGACGTACGGGCGCCGAAGCCACTACTATTTGGCACCGTGTTCCTGGAAAAAAACCAAAATGCTCTATCTCTGGATTAAAGCGCTGCATATCGTTGCGATGGTGTGCTGGTTCGCCGCCCTGTTCTATCTGCCGCGATTGTTCGTCTATCACGCCATGAGTGAAGACTCCGTAAGCCGCGAGCGCTTCTGCACCATGGAGCGCAAGTTGTACCGGGGCATCATGATGCCCGCGATGATCGCCACTCTGGTGTTCGGTATCTGGCTGATCGTCCTGGCCCCGGGTTTTCTGCAGCAAGGCTGGTTGCATGCCAAGCTCACCCTCGTCGTCCTGCTGATTGGCTATCACCACGTGTGCGGCGCTCAGGTCAAACGCTTCGCGCGCGGAGAACCGGGCCGTAGCCATGTGTTCTATCGCTGGTTCAATGAGATACCCGTGTTGATCTTGCTGGCCGTGGTCATACTGGTAGTCGTCAAACCGTTCTGACGCACATTGCTCACATCGTATGAACTCAAGACAAGGAAGCCAGCATGGCGGAGCATTTCAAGATCGTTTTCGAGGGACAGTTGCGAACAGGCGTTGAGCTGGAAACAGCGCGCCTGAACCTGGCGCAGCTGTTCAAGACGGACGTTTCCGGCGTTGATAGCCTATTCACCGGCAACCCAGTGACTATCAGGCGCAGCCTGACGCGGGACGACGCGCAGCGTTATCTCGCGGCGCTGAACGATGCGGGTGTCGAAGGCCGTATCGAGCCGGAGGAGCCGGTGTCACTGAGCCTTGAGGAAGTCGTTGAACACGCGCCCCAGCGTCCGTACTTCGAACCCGCGGCATCGCCCTACGCTCCGCCGCGCACACCGGTTGCACAAGAATGGCCCGCCGTTGGCGAATTGAAGGTGTTTTCCATCCACGGCCGAATTGGCCGTCTGCGCTATCTGGCGTGGAGCTTGGCGCTGGTGGGAGTAGCGATGCTGGTCGCCGTGCTGTGTCTCGGCGTTCTCAGCGTTTCGCTCGTGGCGGGAGGACTGTTGGGCACCGTCGCGTTCGTCGCGTTTGTCGTTATCAGTGTCCAGATCGGCGCCCAGCGCCTGCATGACGCCGGTATGTCTGCCTGGTTGCTGCTGCTGAATCTGGTGCCGGTGGTGGGCAGCTTCTTTCCGATCGTGTTGATGGCCGTACCTGGCAGCACGGGCCCTAATCAGTATGGTCCGCCGCCGCCCGCCGATACGCCACGCGTCAAAGCCCTCGCAGTGCTCTGGCTTGTGGTACTGGCGCTGGCAATCGTGGCTGGGGTGATGGGCGGACTGAAGACCATTCAGGAAGAAGTTGAATCCACCACCAGCGCGTACGAACAAGCGCTGCCTTACGACGATGACTCCAGTGACACGGAACAACCTACCGTCCCCGTTGATCCTGTAGATATTGGTGACTCGTCCGACAGCAACGACGACCAATAACTATCTGGCAGCAAGGACGCTGTCTCAATACGAGCTGCAAACACCGGAGAATTGCATGACCCGTTACGCCATGGTCACAGGTGCATCCAGCGGTATTGGCCTGGCGATGGCCGAAGCCCTCGCCCGCCGGGGTCGCAACCTTATTCTGGTGGCCAGGCACCGGGAGATGCTCGAAAGCATCGCCATCGAGTTCACCCAACGCTTTGGTGTCGAGGTGCTGTTCCGCGCCTGCGACCTGGGTGAACCGCTGCGACTCTCGGGCTTTCTGCTTGAACTCGAAGAGGGCTCGCGAAGCATCGATTTACTGGTCAACTGCGCCGGCATCGGCAACAGCGGACCGTTTCTCGCTCAAGAATGGGCCCAGGAGCAGGACCTGCTCGACCTTAACGTGCTCGCGCTAACGCGACTGTGTCATACGGTTGGCAATCTGATGGCGGTGCAAGGTGGGGGCCAGATCCTCAACGTCGCGTCGGTCATGGGCTTTCAACCCGGGCCGTGGATGAGCACTTACGCCGCAAGCAAAGCGTACGTGCTGCATTTTTCCGAAGGGCTGCGTGAGGAGCTGCACAAAACCGGCGTGAAGATTTCGGTGCTGTGCCCGGGGCCGACGCGCACAGCGTTCTTCCGCACCGCACAGCTGGACGCCGGCAAGTTCACCCACGACAACCACATGACCGCCGAAGAGGTCGCGCTGTACACGGTTCGCGCGCTGGACAAAAATCGTGCGGTGATCATTCCCGGTTGGCGCAACAGGCTGCTGACGCGGGTTCCGCGGTTTGCGGGTCGCTGGATAACGCGAAAGCTCTGGGGCTCGATTCTCAAATCTCGTACGTCAGTCTGACGCGGCCCATCGCAACAAACGGCTGGGCGTGACTTGGCACGCTCAGTACACTGCCTTCATCCCCCTCGAAACGGAGCAAGAAGGCTGTGGATACTTTGTTCACCAAGATCATCAATCGGGAAATCCCGGCGAAGATCATCTACGAAGATGATCAAGTGCTGGCCTTTCACGACATCGCCCCCCAGGCGCCTGTGCATTTTCTGGTTATCCCGAAGAAGTCGATCGCCACCCTCAATGACGTGACTGAAGACGATAAGGGCCTGCTGGGCCATATCCTGTTTACGGCCCAGCGCCTGGCGAAAGAACTGGGTTGCGAGGACGGCTTCCGCGTGGTGATGAACACCAACGAGAAAGGCGGACAGACCGTCTATCACATCCACATGCACGTACTGGGTCAGCGCCAGATGAACTGGCCGCCGGGCTGAGTCATAGTCCCAGGCTTTTTTGTCGGCCTGCCGAGTGCCTGCGCGTGCCTCGGCGGGCTGACGCCGGACAAGCCCGGTTGCACCGTTTGAGGTAGACTGGCCGCCGTGGATTTACCCGGAGGCGCCCATGGCTACCGAACGTCACTACTCCCCTATCGACCGTTTTCTGCTTCAGGCCGACGCTGCGATGAAGACGCTGCTGCCCGTCAGCGCGCACGCACACCGTCCCTCGCCTGCCATCGTTCAACCCGACATCAAGATGAATGAGTCCGACACTCGGCATGTCGCCGGGCTTATGCGCATCAACCACACCGGCGAAGTCTGCGCTCAGGCGTTGTACCAGGGGCAGGCGCTCACCGCGAAGCTGCCTCAAGTGCGCAAGGCCATGGAGCACGCCGCCGAGGAAGAAATTGACCATCTGGTGTGGTGCGAGCAACGCATTCATCAACTGGGCAGTCACACCAGCGTGCTCAACCCGCTGTTCTACGGCGCTTCGTTCGGCATCGGCGCAGTGGCTGGTTTGATCAGCGATCGAATCAGCCTGGGCTTTGTTGCCGCGACGGAAGATCAGGTGTGCAAACACTTGAATGAGCATCTGGAGCAATTGCCGGTCGAGGACGAGAAGTCCCGGGCGATTCTTGAGCAGATGCGCGCCGACGAGGAGCATCACGCAGAAAGCGCGCTCGAGGCAGGCGGTTTCCGTTTCCCGGCGCCGGTGAAATTCGGCATGAGTCTGATGGCCAAAATCATGACCAAGACCACTTACAGGATCTAATCGGATCTGCGGGCGGCCGGCTTCTACCCAGAAGCAAGGCCGGCACTAAACACTGCAAACAAAGAAGGCGCCTGAAGAGGCGCCTTTTTTGTACCGCCGAAACCTTAGACCGGCATGTTGCGGCCGTAGAAGATTTCGAGCATCTCGTGCTTCACGCGGCCAGTGACCTGCTCGCGCTGTTCAGCCGAGAGATTGCTGGTGGCGTCACCGAACAGGTAGTTGTCCAGCTCGAACTGCTTGAGCAGCATTTTGGTGTGGAACAGGTTTTCCTGGTACACGTTCACGTCAGTCATCTGATAGCTGTCGCGTGTGTCATCGGAAAGGTAATTCTGGATCGAGTTGATCTCGTGGTCTATGAAGTGCTTTTTGCCTTCGACGTCACGGGTGAAACCGCGCACGCGGTAGTCGACGGTCACGATGTCGGACTCAAACTTGTGGATCAGGTAATTCAGCGCTTTCAACGGGGAGATCACGCCGCAGGTCGACACGTCGATGTCCACACGGAAGGTAGCGATGCCGTCAACGGGGTGAATTTCAGGATAGGTGTGAACCGTGATGTGGCTCTTGTCCAAGTGCGCGAGGATGGTTTCCGGCAGCGGACCCGGCGATTCTTCGATCTGGCTGTCGGTCGGCGTGACCGGCTGCTCGGAGATCAGAATAGTCACACTGGCGCCTTGTGGATCGTAGTCCTGACGCGCGATGTTCAGGATGTTCGCGCCAATGATATCGACGACATCGGTGAGAATCCGCGTCAGGCGTTCGGCGTCGTACACACTGTTGATGTACTCGACGTAGGCCTGCTGGTCCTGCGGGGTTTCCGCATAGCAGATGTCATAGATGTTGAAGCTCAAGGTCTTGGTCAGGTTATTGAACCCGTGGAGCTTGAGTTTGCTTTTCACCGTTAAAAACTCTCTATATGGGTGCGGCGCTGGCCGCGTGATCAAGCATGCCCGTCAACTGAGCCCGGCTCAGCTGCGTAGGACGGTTAACACCTCTTCGCGTTGGCGATTTTGGTTGTCTGGTCGGAGGCGAGCCGGCTATCCGGCGGTCGCGCCCTGAAAAAGGGGCGCATTATGCAGACGTCAGAAGTCGCATGCCATAGCCTGCACCGCTTTTGTGAAAATTGAGCGTTGCTCAGCCCAGTTCGATGATCTCGTAATCGTGGGTGATTTCGACACCCGCATTACCCAGCATGATCGACGCCGAGCAGTATTTCTCGGCGGACAGCTCGATCGCACGCTTGACCTGCGTCTCTTTCAGGCCGCGCCCCTTAACCACGAAGTGCAAATGGATCTTGGTGAACACTTTGGGATCTTCGTTTGCGCGCTCGGCTTCCAGAAATGCCTCGCAGCTTTCGATGGGCTGACGGGCCTTCTTCAGGATACTGACCACGTCGTAGTTGCTGCAGCCACCCAGGCCGATCAGCACCATTTCCATCGGGCGAACACCCAGGTTGCGACCGCCGCTTTCTGGCGGGCCATCCATCACAACCACATGGCCGCTGCCGGACTCACCGAGGAACATCGCCTCACCCGCCCATTGAATACGCGCCTTCATCACCGGACTCCCAATGCTTGAAAAATGGCGGCCAGCTTAGCACAGGGCCCAATCGTCGCTCAGTGGACTGGACATGCCCGAAACCGACCGAAATGTAGGAAGCGTCTGAAAAAATGGCTAATTGTCGCTGTTGAACTGCGTCAAATCGGAAATACTGCCGATACCTCTAGGAATGCCTCAGGGCGCAGTTTTTTACGGGATATAACCATGCTCGCCGTGCCGCCTCCGAACAAGATGAAAATCGCCGACAAACTGCTGCCCCACGCCCAGCGACGAAGATGCCCGGCGAAGAGCAACATCCTCTGCGCAGGTGAAGAGTCGGACTCGCTGTACCTGATCATCAAGGGTTCGGTGACGATCCTGATCGAAGACAACGAAGGCCGCGAGATGATCGTGGCCTACCTCAACGCCGGTGACTTCTTTGGCGAGCTGGGGCTTTTTCAGCAGACGGCCGCCGGTGCCCAGCGCAGCGCCTGGGTACGCGCCAAGACCGAATGCGAAGTGGCCGAAATCAGCTACGCCAAATTTCGCGAGCTCAGTCAGCACGATCCTGAATTGATGTACGCCATCGGGGCGCAGATTGCCGAGCGGCTGCGCGACACCACGCGCAAGGTCGGCGACCTGGCGTTTCTGGACGTCACCGGGCGCGTGGCTCGCAGCCTGCTCGATCTGTGCAAGCAGCCTGATGCGATGACCCACCCCGATGGCATGCAGATCAAGATCACCCGCCAGGAGATTGGCCGAATCGTGGGGTGTTCTCGGGAGATGGTCGGGCGCGTGCTAAAGGCACTGGAAGAGCAGAACCTGGTGCATGTCCGGGGCAAAACCATGGTGGTTTTCGGCACCCGCTGACGGGCGGACCGCTATCTGCAGGGAGTCAGATCCCGGCCAGCAGACGTATGTAGCGTTCGCTCAAGCGGTTGAGAAAATCCGGCGCTTCGAACAGCTCATGCAAGGCGATATGGCTTTCTGCTTTGCACCGTGGATCGAGTTCGCACGTCTCATTGAAGCGATTGACTGCGTTGACCATCTCAATGCGCTCGTCATCCAGCAGCATCGCTGCATGGGCCAATACCACCGGCCGCTTGCCACCCTGACTCTGACGCCAGCGCTGCGCAGTACCGACCATTTTGCGAGCATTGAGGTTGACGTTGAAGCGGCCATCGCAGAAAGCACCTTCGACTTCGCCCAACGATGCAGCGCCGCCCAGTTCACCCAGCGTATCGAGGATCGGCTGACACAGGCGCATGTAGGCGCTTTCGATACGGTCGCGATCCAGATCGGTGTCCGGCTGCACATACACAAGCGCCACGTTCACCGTCGAGTGCGATTGCGGCACGGGCTCGCCGCCACTTTCACGCAACAGCACAGGCCAGCCACTGTCTGCAAGGGTTTCGCTGGCTTCAGTAAAGCCGGGAAGGCGGCTCAACCGCCGTGGCATGACCAGCGCGCGGTCGGTAGGCCGCCAGAACAGCAAGCCACTGTCAGCGTGGCCATCACACACCGACGCCAACAGGTCTTGTTCGGCCTTGAGGCCGGCTTCAACGCAGGTTTCCAAGAGCTGAAGGGTCATGCTGCCTCCTGACGCGACTGGCAATGGCTTTGTGACCTACGACGTTGGATCAGTCCAAACCGCCGGATTTGATCGCAGTCCCCTTCTCCGGGAAGAACAGTCGCTGCAATTCCACGCCCGGCTTCTCGGCGCGCATGAATGCCTCGCCCACCAGGAAGGAATAGACGTCGCTGATTTCCATGAGCTCAACGTCGGCGCGGTGGAAAATGCCGCTTTCGGTGATGACCAGACGATCACGGGGAATACGTGGCAGCAGGTCGAGGGTGGTTTCCAGGCTGACGTCAAATGTGTGCAGGTTGCGGTTGTTGACGCCCACCAGCGGTGTATCGAGGGTTTTAAGTGCCCGCTCCAGCTCGTCGCCATCGTGGACTTCAACCAGCACGTCGAGGCCGACACCTTTAGCGACCGAGGCCAGCTCGGCCATCTTCACATCGTCGAGCGCCGAAACGATCAACAGAATGCAATCAGCACCCAATGCCCGCGCTTCGACAATCTGGTACGGATCGATCATGAAGTCCTTGCGGATCACTGGCAGCGAGCACGCCGCCCGGGCTTGCTTCAGATACTCGTCAGCGCCCTGGAAGAAATCGATGTCGGTCAGCACGGAAAGACACGTGGCCCCGCCCGCTTCGTAACTTTTGGCGATTTCCGCCGGCTGAAAGTTTTCGCGGATCACGCCTTTGCTCGGCGAAGCCTTCTTGATTTCTGCAATCACGGCCGGCTGCTTGCGCTTGGCCTGGGCAATCATCGCTTGAGCGAACCCACGCGGAACATCGGCTGCCGCCGCCAGAGTCTCCAATTCGGCGAGGCTGATACTGGCACGGCGCGCAGCGACTTCCTCGACCTTTCGGGCCAGAATCTTTTCCAATACCGTCGGCACGCTCATTCTTCATTCTCCTGCTTGAATACCGCGGTAAAGGCACCCAGTTCTTCCAGCTTTTCGCGGGCAAGGCCGGTGTGCAATGCGTCGTGAGCCAAGGCCACACCTTCTTTCAGTGACGAAGCATGGTCAGCCGCGTAAAGCGCTGCACCGGCATTGAGCACGATCATTTCAGCGGCCTTCTGGCCGTGCTCGGATTTGCGTCGACCCAGCGCGTCGCGAATCAACTCCAGCGACTGCGCAGGACTGTCGACCACCAGACCGAACAGGCTCTGGCTTTTCATGCCCAGATCTTCGGGCTGCACCCAGTATTCGGTCACTTCGCCGTTCTTCAGTTCCGCGACAAAGGTCGGCGCGGCAATGCTGAATTCGTCCAGGCCATCCTGGGAGTGCACCACCAGCACATGTTTACTGCCCATGCGCAGCAGCACTTCAGCCAGAGGGCGACAAAGTGCTTGGCTGAACACGCCGACCACCTGATGCTTGACGCCGGCCGGGTTGGTCAATGGGCCAAGCATGTTGAACAGGGTCCGCAGGCCCAGTTCCTTGCGCGGCCCGGCGGCGTGTTTCATAGCGCCATGATGGGTTTGCGCGAACATGAAACCGATGCCGACGCTGTCGATGCAGCGCGCCACTTGCACCGGGGTCAGGCTCAGGTAAACGCCTGCGGCTTCCAGCAAATCGGCACTGCCACTCTTGCCGGAGACCGCGCGATTGCCGTGCTTGGCGACCGTACAACCGGCCGCCGCGATCACGAACGAGGCGGCGGTCGAGACGTTGAAGATGTTGGCGCCATCGCCACCGGTGCCGACGATGTCGACCACCCCGTCGAGGGTTTTGAGATGGACCTGGTCCGCCAGCTCGCGCATGACCGACACCGCACCGACAATCTCGTCGATGCTCTCGCTCTTCATGCGCATGCCCATCAAAAACGCGCCGATCTGCGCCTGGGTGCACTGGCCGGTCATGATCTCGCGCATGACGTCGCGCATTTCGTCGGTGCTCAGGTCCAGTTGATTCACAACCCGGCCCAGCGCCGTTTTGATATCCATTGCCATGTCGAAGTGCCCTTAACCCTGACGGGTGCCGCCGGTCTGCTTGAGGAAGTTGGCGAACAGCTCGTGGCCCTGCTCGGAAAGAATCGATTCAGGGTGAAACTGCACGCCCTCGACGTTCAGAGTCTTGTGGCGCAGGCCCATGATTTCATCAACGGAGCCGTCTTCGCGTTGGGTCCAGGCGGTCAATTCCAGGCAGTCCGGAAGTGTCTCGCGCTTGACCACCAGCGAGTGGTAGCGGGTCACGGTCAACGGATGCTTCAGGCCTTCGAACACGCCTTTATCTTCATGAATCAGGTCGCTGGTCTTGCCGTGCATGACCTGGCGTGCACGCACCACGTCGCCGCCAAACGCCTGGCCAATCGACTGATGGCCCAGGCAGACGCCGAGCACGGGCAGCTTGCCGGCGAAGTGCTTGATTACGTCAATGGACACGCCCGCTTCGTTCGGCGTGCACGGCCCGGGGGAAACGACGATGCGCTCGGGGTTCAGGGCTTCGATCTCGGCGACGGTCATTTCGTCGTTGCGAATCACTTTGACGTCGGCGCCCAGCTCGCCCAGGTACTGCACGACGTTGTAGGTGAAGGAGTCGTAGTTATCGATCATCAGCAGCATGGTGCTTAACCTTTTGAATGACTGACTTTTAACGTGGCCTTCTGTTTTCTGACCTCAGTGGCACGCAGAGGGGTCGCAGGAGGATTTCCGGCGAGGCACTGCAAAACCGAGGCATCAGAAGGCATATCAATACAGATCCGGCGGGGCCGGCGGGGGAAATAGTCAGGCGCGCCAACGCCAACGGGCGTGGCCCTTGATAACGCGCATCAAGAAGCTGCTGACAATCGACACAGGAAAGGTCTCGTTCATACGTTGCCGCACAGTAGCGTACCGCCGCAGGGCGTGCAATATCGCAGTGCCCGGACGGCGCGCGCCAGCGGCCGATCAGCAGGATTCGCGCTTCGGCAAGAGGCAGATCCCACAGTGAAGACCGGTACAGAATATTTGCCGTGAATGCCACGGCATCGTGGGTGATTTGTGTCGCGGCTGCTACCTTCTCGTACAGCACTGAAAACAATAAGGGATGCCCCCATGCTCAAAGCCACACTGCGCTGGCCGTTCGCGGCTTGCCTGCTCTCGCTCGCCTGTTCCTCGGCCCTGGCCGCCTCTTCCCCCTATTCAACGATGATCGTGTTTGGCGACAGCCTCGCCGACGCCGGGCAGTTCCCCGATGCGGGCGGACCACCGGGGGCCACTTTGCGCTTCACCAACCGCACCGGCCCGACTTACCTGAACGGCAGCGGGGAGGCATTCGGTCTGAACTCATCGACGTTGCTGGGCGGAATGCTTGGCGTAGCGCCCGGGGATTTGCAGGCATCGACCTCCCCCGTTCGCGCCGCGCAAGGGTTGGCGGATGGCAACAACTGGGCCGTGGGCGGCGACCGGACGGATCAGATCCTCGCGGCGATCACCACCCAATCCCGGATTGCCAACACCGACGCCGCCACCGGCGTGACGACGGTGTTCCGGACGCGACCCGGTTATCTGGTTGAAAACAGCTCGCGGGCTGACCCGAACGCTCTTTACTACCTGACCGGGGGCGGCAATGACTTCCTTCAGGGCCGGGTGCTGAGCGCGGGACAGGCCGTCAACGCGGCGAACAACCTGGCCAACGGCGCACAAATCCTGTCCCAGGCCGGGGCGCGTTACATCATGGTCTGGCTGCTGCCTGACATCGGCCGCACACCCGTCGTATTCGGCACGCCATTGCAGGGGCCGTCGACATTGCTGAGCGGGGTGTTTAACCAGCAACTGGTCAATCGCCTGGGGCAAATCGATGCCGAGGTCATCCCGCTCAATGTGCCGGGGCTTATACGCGATGTCCTGACCGATCCGGCGCGCTACGGGTTGGCGGCCGATCAAAACCTGGTCGGCACCTGTTTCAACGGCAACAACTGCACCGCCAATAGCGTTTACGGGATTGGCGGCCTGACCCCTGATCCGACCAAACTGCTGTTCAATGACGGCGTGCACCCGACCGTCGCGGGTCAGCGCCTGATCGCCGACTACGGGTATTCGATTCTGTCCGCCCCGTGGGAAATTACGCTGCTGCCGGAAATGGCCAACGGTACGTTGCGCGCGCAGCAGGATGAACTGCGCAGTCAATGGCTGGCGGACTGGGGCAACTGGCAGAACGTCGGCGAATGGCGCGCCATCGTCGCCGGCGGCGGTCAGAAAATGGATTTCGACGCGCAAAGCAATTCAGCCAGCGGCGACGGTCATGGCTACAACCTCACGGTGGGCGGCAGCTATCGATTTGCTGAAGACTGGAGAGCCGGTCTGGTTGCGGGCGCCTACCGGCAAACCCTCGAAGCCGGGGCCAAAGATTCGGACTACAAACTCAACAGCTATATCGCGACCGCATTCGTGCAGTATCAGGCGCAACACTGGTGGGCAGACCTGGCGGCCTCGGGCGGAAAACTCGACTACGACAACCTCAAGCGCAAGTTTGCGCTGGGCATCAGCGAAGGCGCAGAGAAAGGCGACACCGACGGCGATCTGTGGGCGATCAGTGGTCGCGTGGGCTTCGATCTGGCCGAGCCAAGCAGTCGCTGGCATTTCTCGCCGTTCATCAGCGCCGACTATTCCCACGTCAACGTCGATGGCTATTCGGAGAACAGTGCACGCCCGACTGCACTCAATTACGACGACCAGACGCGCAAGTCGAAGCGGCTAGGCGCAGGGCTTCAAGGCAAGTTCGACGTCACCCCGCAGACCCAGGTGTTTGGCGAAGTGGCCCATGAGCGTGAGTTCGATACCGATCAGCAGGACGTGACCATCGCGCTGAACAGCGTGCCGGGCGTGGACTTTGATCTGAAAGGCTATGACCCCCAGCGCAGTTTGAATCGCGCCAGTGTGGGCCTGAGCCAGAAGCTGGCGCCCGACCTGACGCTGCGTGCCGGCTATAACTGGCGCAAGAATGATGACGTGACGCAGCAAGGGGTGAATCTGGCGGTGAGTCTGGATTTCTGACGCCATGGTCCTGTAAGAGCGCCGGAGTGGCGCTCCACCTTTCCCGCGAAAAGCGGATGTACAGCCAAAGAAAATGTACCGGTTGTACCGACCTCATCGCGGGCAAGCGCGCTCCTACAAAGGATCTGTGTCGGCCACAAAAAAACGGCGCCCCTGGCGCCGTTTCCATGTGCAGACCAAGCTTCAGGCCTCGGGCGTCTGCTGCGCCAGTGCCACGGCGCGGAACATCGCGCGGCGCTTGTTGAGGGTTTCTTCCCACTCCAGCGCCGGCACAGAATCCGCAACAATCCCGCCACCGGCCTGCACGTGCAGCTCGCCGTTTTTGATCACAGCAGTGCGGATGGCAATCGCGGTGTCCATGTTGCCGTTCCAGGCAAAGTAGCCCACTGCGCCGCCGTACACACCCCGCTTGACCGGCTCCAGCTCGTCGATGATTTCCATCGCACGAATCTTCGGCGCGCCCGACAGCGTGCCCGCTGGCAAGATGGCCCGCAGCGCATCCATCGCCGTCAGACCGCTTTTCAGTTGACCGGTGACGTTGGACACGATGTGCATGACGTTCGAATAACGCTCGATGACCATCTTCTCGGTGAGTTTCACCGAACCGACTTCCGAAACGCGCCCGGTATCGTTGCGCCCCAGATCGATAAGCATCAGGTGCTCTGCAATCTCTTTGTCGTCGGACAGCAAGTCGACTTCCAGCGCGTGATCCTCTTCCTCGGTAGCGCCACGGGGACGTGTACCGGCAATCGGGCGCACGGTAATCAGATTGTCCTCGACCCGCACCAGCACTTCCGGGGAACTGCCGACAACGTGGAAGTCGCCGAAGTTGAAGAAGTACATATAAGGCGTCGGATTGAAACACCGCAGCGCGCGATACAGGTCGATTGGCGCGGCCTTGAAGTCGATGGACATGCGCTGGGACGGCACGACCTGCATGCAGTCGCCCGCCAGGATGTATTCCTTGATCGTGTCGACGGCTTTTTCATAATCCGACTGGGTGAAGCTGGAACGAAACACCGGGTCGGCCGCCTGCGGACGGGTCAGGTCCAGACCACGACGGGGCGTGATCGGCTGACGCAGTTTCTCCATCAACGCTTCGAGTCGCGCCAGGCCACCTTCATAGGCATCAGGCTCAGCCGGATCGACCAGCACGATCGCGTGCATCTTGCCAGCCAGGTTATCGAACACCACAACGGCATCGGACACCATCAGCAGAATGTCCGGCACGCCCAGCGGGTCAGGATTCGGGCATGCGCCCAGACGCGGCTCGACATAACGCACGCAGTCATAACCGAAATAGCCCACCAGACCGCCGTTGAAGCGTGGCAGACCGGCGATGGTCGGGACGTTGTAGCGAGCCTTGAAGGTTTCGACGAAGTCCAGCGGGTCTTCGACTTCCAGGCGCTCGATCTCGACGCCGTCGTGGGTCACGCTGACAGTGTGGTCATGCACGCGCATGACCGTGCGGCACGGCAGCCCGATGATCGAATACCGCCCCCACTTCTCCCCGCCCTGTACCGACTCGAGCAGGTAAGAGTTGGGCTTGTCAGCGAGCTTCAGATAGATCGACAGCGGGGTGTCGAAGTCGGCCAGGGTTTCGTAGGCCAGGGGAATGCGGTTGTAGCCTTCAGCGGCCAAACGCAGAAATTCTTCGCGGGTCATATCAGCCTCGTGGTGTGAGGGAAAACGGTCAGGGATGCAAACGCGCCGGGGCTCCGGCCAGATTCAAGTCAGGCGCGCCAACGCCAGCGGGCCAGGGCCTTGATGACTTTCATCCAGAGTTTGCGAGTGACCACCACGATGGATTCTCTAAAGGAGGGGGACTTGATGTCGGGCAACGTTATCTCAGCGCCCTGCGCTAAGCAACCGGCAGAACTGCCCGGGATCAGCATGCGCAAATCGTCGATGACCAGTGCCGGTGACTCTTCCGCGATCGGGCGGCCATGGTTGTAGCCGTAACTCAATGCCACACAGGCGACACCCGCCGCTTTCGCCGCCAGCACGTCGTTGCGCGAGTCACCCACGAACAGCGACTGCGACCCTGGTATGCCAGCCATCTTCATGACAAAGAACAGCGCGGCCGGGTCGGGCTTCTGCTGCGGCAGCGTGTCGCCACCCACGATCCAGCGAAAGAACCGGCCAAGCTTGAGGTCATCCAGCAAGGGCGCAACAAAGCGCTCCGGCTTGTTGGTGATCAGCGCCATTTCGACGCCCATCTTCTGCAGCCATTTCAGGGTTTCGCGCACGCCGGGGTAGACCTTGGTCAGCGCGTGGCTACCGCTGTAGGCCTCCATGAAAATCGCCAGCGCGGCCTCCGTAGACTCTTCATCCACGGCGGTGTGATCCATGCCGTTCGCCAAGGCGCGGCGCACCAACACGCGCACGCCGTTGCCGATCCAGTCACGTACCCGTTCGATGCCTGCAGGTGGCCGGCCGAGCTGGATCAGGGTCTTGTCCACCGCTGCTGCCAGATCCGGCACCGAGTCGACCAGCGTGCCGTCGAGGTCGAACATGATCAGCTTGGGCAGGCGGCCCGGAAACAGCTGCTCGAAGCCGCTGGTCAACGGGCCAACGCCAGTTCTTCGTGCATCTTCGCAATGACTTCGCGGTAATCAGGCGCATTGAAAATGGCCGAACCTGCAACGAAGGTATCGGCACCGGCGGCGGCGATCTCGCGGATGTTATTGACGTTGACGCCGCCGTCGATCTCCAGACGGATGTCGCGACCGGACGCGTCAATGAGCGCACGAGCCTCGCGCAGCTTGTTGATCGTACCGGGGATGAATTTCTGACCGCCGAAGCCCGGGTTGACGCTCATGAGCAGGATCATGTCGACCTTGTCCATGACGTATTCGAGCAGATTCAGCGGGGTTGCCGGGTTGAACACCAGACCTGCCTTGCAGCCGCCTTCGCGGATCAGTTGCAGGGAGCGGTCGATGTGCTGGGTCGCCTCCGGGTGGAAGGTGATGAAGGTGGCACCGGCTTCGATGAAGTCGCCAATGATGCGATCCACCGGGCTGACCATCAAATGAACGTCAATGGGCGCAGTGATGCCGTATTTGCGCAATGCCGCGCAGACCATCGGTCCGATCGTCAGGTTGGGGACGTAGTGGTTGTCCATGACGTCGAAGTGGACGATGTCGGCGCCAGCGGCCAGGACGTTGTCGACTTCCTCTCCCAGACGGGCGAAATCGGCGGACAGAATCGAAGGAGCAATAGCGAAGGGCTGCATGACGCACCTTTTATGAGCGAAATCACGGTGGCGCGCATTGTACTCCAAGAGTTTGAAACGTGCGTTGGGTCGTACGCGAGTCAGTCAAGGGACGTGAGCTGTGGCCATAAACATACGCGCCGCCCAGGCGGCACGTCATTGCGTCAGTCTCATCAATACGCCGCGCGGTAGATTTTCTCGATGTCGGCAGCGGTCAGTTTCCGTGGGTTGTTGCGCATCAGGCGCTCGATCTTGCTGGCCTCCTCGGCCATCGCGGGAATGGCGTCTTCGGGCACATTGAAGCTGCGCAGGCCGGACGGGATTTCCACTGCTGCGCACAAGTCGGCCATGGCTTTCACCGCCAAATCGGCGGCGTCCTTGTCGCTCAAATGGGCGACGCGGACGCCCATCGCGTCGGCGATGTCGCACATCCGCTCAACACAGGCCAGCTTGTTCCATTCCATCACGTAGGGCAGCAGCAGCGCGTTGCTGACGCCGTGGGCAATGTTGAAACGCCCTCCCAGCGGATACGCCAGTGCATGCACCGCGCCGACGCCGGCATTGCCGAACGCCATGCCGGCCATGAGGCTGGCGGTGGCCATGTCTTCTCGCGCTTGCAGGCTGGACGGATTGGCGTACGCCTTGGGCAGCGCCTTGACGATCAGCTTGATGGCGCCCAACGCGATGGCGTCGGTGATCGGCGAGGCATTGACTGAAAGGTAGGCCTCAATGGCATGCACCAGCGCATCGACGCCGCTGGCCGCCGTGACACTGCGCGGACAGGTCAGGGTCATCAAGGGGCTGACCAGCGCGACGTCGGGCAACAGGTAATCGCTGACGATGCCTTTTTTCAGCTGAGCCTGTTTGTCCGAAAAGATCGCCACGTTGGTGACTTCCGACCCCGTGCCTGCAGTGGTCGGGATGGCAATCAGCGGAGGGCCTTTGCGCTTGACCAGATCTACGCCGAACAACTCGACCAGCGGCCCTTCATGGTTCGCGAACGCAGCGACGCCTTTTGCGATGTCGATGGCGCTGCCGCCGCCAACACCGATCAGACCATCGTGACCGCCCTCCCGGTAGGCCCGGGTACAGTCCTCGACGATAGCGATTTCTGGCTCGGGCTTGACCTGATCAAACACGCCATAACGACGGCCGCCCAGTTGCGCCAGCGCAAGATCAACCGTTCCGGATTTGACCAGTATCGCGTCGGTGACAATCAGCGGGTTTTGAACGTTGAGCCGGGTCAGTTCGGCGGACAACTGCTCGATCGCGGCGGGGCCGGTGATCAGTTTGTTGGCGATCTTGAAAGCGGAAACACTCATCGGGCTCGTCCTTTACGTTGTTTTTGGAGACGTGGCTCTTTTACAAGGCAGGTTGGCATGCGCTGAGTCAAACATAGACCGGATCGTGGGATGCGTCAGTTTTGGGGTGTAGCGGAAGAAGAATGTGGGGTTCACCGACGATTACGGACCGTATCGAGAGCCCCTTGTAGGAGCCGGCTTGCTGGCGAACGCGGTGCACCCGTGACGAAGAAGTCGCCTGACCCGGTGTGTTCGCCAGCAAGCCGGCTCCTACGGATTTTGCATTCGCCGATCTTTACCCGCTTTACCCATATCCATTGTGGGTGTTGATCACTCCACCGCCGTGCGCAGTTTCTCGCTGCGGCCGCGCAGCCACTCCAGCACCAGCAACAGTACCACCGAGAAACCGATGAGCAAGGTCGCGGCGGCGGCGATGGTCGGGCTGAGGTTTTCGCGGATGCCGCTGAACATCTGCCGGGGCAAGGTCGCCTGGCCTGGGCCTGCGAGGAACAGCGTAACCACTACTTCATCGAACGAGGTCGCGAAGGCAAAAAGTGCCCCGGAGATCACCCCCGGCGCAATCAGCGGCAAGGTCACACGCCGAAACGCGGTCGTCGGCGAAGCACCCAGGCTGGCCGCTGCACGCACTAGGTTGTAATTGAAACCCTGCAGCGTGGCCGACACGGTGATGATCACGAACGGCACACCCAACACGGCGTGCACCAGGATCAGCGAGATGTAGCTGTTGCCCAGACCCAGTGGCGCGAAAAACAGATAGCTCGCCACACCGACGATCACCACCGGCACCACCATGGGCGAAATCACCAGCGCCATCACCAGTGCTTTGCCGGGGAAGTTGCTGCGGGTCAGCCCGATCGCCGCCAACGTCCCGAACCCCATCGCCAGCACCGTGGCAGCAGGCGCGACGATCAGGCTGTTCTTCAGCGCGCGCATCCACTCGGCCGAACCGAAAAAGTCCTGATACCAGTGCAGCGAAAAGCCCTGCAGCGGGTAGACCAGAAAGCTGCCGGAGTTGAACGAAAGCGGCACGATCACCAGCACCGGCAGCACCAGAAACAACAGAATCAACCCGCACAGCGTGCGCAGGGTGTAATGCCAGACCCGCTCGATGGGCGAGGAATAAGGGCTCAACATCGTTGTTCTCCTCAGCTCAGACGCAGGCGGCTGGCGCCGACCAGCCAGTTATAGATCAGGTACAGCACGACGGTCGCCAGCAGCAACAGACCGCCCAGCGCCGTCGCCATGCCCCAGTTGATGCTGGTGTTGGTGTAGAACGCCACGAAATAACTGACCATCTGATCGTTCGGGCTGCCCAGCAGCGCCGGGGTGATGTAGTAGCCGATGGCAAGGATGAACACCAACAGACAGCCCGCGCCCACACCGGCGTAGGTCTGCGGGAAGTACACGCGCCAGAAACTGGCGAACGGGTTGCAGCCCAGGGAAATCGCCGCGCGCAGGTAGGTCGGGGAGATGCCTTTCATCACGCTGTAGATGGGCAGAATCATGAACGGCAACATGATGTGCACCATCGAGATGTAGACGCCGACCCGGTTGAACACCAGCTCCAGCGGTTTATCGATGATGCCCATGGCCATCAGCGCGCCATTGATCAGGCCGCTCGATTGCAGCAACACGATCCAGGCGGCGACGCGCACCAGGATCGACGTCCAGAACGGCAGCAAGACCAAGATCATCAGCAAGTTGCTCTGCCGGGCGGGCAGATTCGCCAACAGGTACGCCAGCGGATAGGCCAGCAGCAGGCAGATCACGGTGATCACCAGGCCCATCCAGAAGGTGCGGGCGAAGATGTCGATGTAAATCGCCTGATCGGGTGTGGCCGGCGCCAGTTCACCGAGGTCGTCGATGCGGTGGTCGACAGCGGCCAGCAGGTAATAAGGGGTGAAGCTTGAGGTGTTGCGGCGGATCGCCTGCCAATACGCGGGATCGCCCCAGCGCTCATCAATGGCTTCCAGCGCTTCCTTGTAAGAAGCCGGCTCATCCTTGAATGGCATGGCGCGGGCCGTCTTCGCCAACAGGCTGCGGTAGCCCGCCAACTCTTGGTTCAAGCGTTTGGACAGATCGCCCAGCGTCTGATTCTTGCGCGCTTCGGCCAGATCCTGGCTCGCGGCCTTGTACACCGCGTCAGGCGGCAGCCCCTTGCCGTCCCATTTCGCCACTTCAACCACAGTAAGCGGCATGCCACCCACCACTTCCGGGTTACTGACGCTTTTGTAGAGCAGCGCCGCAATCGGCACGAGAAACACCAGCAGCAGGAAGATCACCAATGGCGCGATCAACGCCTGAGCCTTCCAGCGATTGACGCGCTCGGCACGGGCCAGGCGTTGCTTCAGGGTCGGGCTGGCGCCTTCAGTCAGGGGCACGGCGATGGCCATAGTGAACTCCGAAATCTTTAACAAAGAGCGCGTCGCCTGCCCTGCTTTCGGACAGTTCAGACGACGCACCCGGATCTAACTCACAACCAGGCGCTTACTGGGCAGCGCGCTTATTTGGCGGCCCACGAGTTGAAGCGCTGTTCCAGCGACTCACCGAAGTCGGCCCAGAATTTCACGTCGATCTGCACCTGATCCTTGATGTTCTCAGGGGTGGTCGGCATGTTTTTCAGGGTTTCAGCGCTGAGCAACGGGACCGCGCCTGTGTTGGCCGGGCCGTAAGCGATGTTTTCGGAATAGGTCTTCTGCTGCTCTGGCTTGAGGGAGTACGCGATGAACTTCTTCGCTTCTTCGGCGTTTTTCGCGCCCTTCGGAATGGCCCACGCGTCGAAGTCATACACGCCGCCGGTCCAGACCACTTTCAGGTTGCTCTCCTTCTGCACAGCAGCGATGCGACCGTTGTAGGCCGAGCTCATCACAACGTCGCCCGACTGCAGATACTGCGGCGGCTGAGCGCCCGCTTCCCACCACTGAATGCTTGGCTTGAGCTTGTCGAGCATCTTGAAAGCCCGGTCCTGGCCTTCCTTGGTCGCCAGCACTTTGTAGACGTCTTTCGGCGCAACGCCGTCGGCCATCAACGCGAATTCCAAGGTGTATTTGGCGCCCTTGCGCAGGCCACGCTTGCCTGGGAATTTCTCGGTGTCCCAGAAATCAGCCCAACCGGTCGGTGCGGATTTCAGCTTGTCGGCGTTGTAGGCCAGCACGGTGGACCAGACGAAAAAGCCCACGCCGCATTCAGAGATTGCGCCCTTGACGTAGCTGTCTTTGTTGCCGAGATCCACCGACGCCAGCGACTCGAACATGTCCTCGTCACAGCCGCGGGACAGCTCTGGCGATTCCACTTCCACCAGGTCCCAGGTCACGCTCTTGGTGTCGACCATGGCTTTAACCTTGGCCATCTCACCGTTGTATTCGCCGGCGATGATCTTGCCGTTGCCGGCTTTTTCCCACGGTGCGTAGAAGGCCTTTTCCTGGGCCGCCTTGTTCGCGCCACCGAAGGAAATGACCGTCAGGTCCGCTGCCATGGCTTGCGCCGCGCACATCATGCCGACCGATAAGGCGGTGAGCTTCAATGTCTTGAGCATCAGTTTTTCTCTCCACGAACAATGTTGGTTAAGCGATGGGGCGATTGGCTCGCCTCTGGGTTCTTCGGTTGACGCGTCACGCGGGTGTATCAATGTGCATCCAGCAACGGGTCCAGCGCGCGCGCGTGCTCGACCTGCCATCCAATGGGCACGACATCGCCAACGCTCAGCGCCGGATCAAGCTCGGCGATGGGCTGTTTGACGAAAAAATCGGTTTTACCGGCCACTTCCAGACGCACGCGCACGTGGTCGCCCAAATAGATGAATTCGGCGACGCGGCCGGAGAAGCGGTTGACACAACTCTCGCTGCGGCCGTTGAGGTTCACGCGCTCGGGACGAATAGAAAGCGTGACCGGGCTGCCGGTGGCACCGACGTTGATCGCCAGCGCTTCGACCTTTTCGCCGCGCGCCAGGCCCACCACGCAGCGGTCGCCGCTCTGGCTGAGCAAGGTGCCGTTGATGCGGTTGTTCTCGCCGATGAAGTTGGCGACGAAGGTGTTTTTCGGCTCTTCATAAAGGGTGCGCGGTGGGGCGATCTGCTGGATTTCGCCCTGATGAAATACCGCGACGCGGTCGGACATGGTCAGCGCTTCGCCCTGATCGTGGGTGACGTAAACAACGGTCACGCCCAGTCGCTGGTGCAGATGCTTGATTTCCATCTGCATGTGTTCGCGCAGTTGTTTGTCGAGCGCACCGAGGGGCTCGTCCATCAGCACCAGCTGCGGCTCGAACACCAACGCCCGGGCCAGCGCGACACGTTGTTGCTGACCACCCGACAACTGCGCGGGATAACGGTGGGCGAAGGTGCCGAGCTGCACCATGTCGAGGGCGCGTTTGACCTTTTCGGCGACGTCGGTCTTGCTCATGCCGCGCACCGACAGCGGAAACGCGAGGTTTTCAGCGACGGTCATGTGCGGGAACAGCGCGTAGTTCTGGAACACCATGCCGATGTCGCGTTTGTGCGGCGGCACGTTGTTGATCGAACGGCCCGCCAGCAGGATCTCCCCGGCGGTGGGTGTCTCGAAACCGGCGAGCATCATCAGGCTGGTGGTTTTGCCGGAGCCGGACGGCCCGAGCAGGGTGAGGAATTCGCCTTTGCAAATATCCAGGTTGAGGTCTTTGACGATCAGGGCTTCGCCGTCGTAGCTCTTTTGCACACCGCGAAAGCTGACCAGAACATCATTCGCCCCAGCGCTTGAATCGACGTTGCTCATTGCCCACACCTTTGTTTGATCCACCGTAGGGATCAAGCCTAGATGAGCCTGAAGGCCGCGCAAATCGGGGCGTGAGAGAGAATGGCCTAGGCGGGGTGGAAGGTTTGGTGTAGGGATTGCCCTACAGGGATGGCGGGGATAGGCATGACTTATCCGAGGGATTTGTTGCTTTCATCGACGCTTTCGCGAGCAAGCTCACTCCTACAAGGGATTGCGGTCATTCTGCAGGAGCGCGCTTGCCCGCGAACACGTCAGCATAGGCGCAGGGAAGGTCGTTTTTAGACCCGGCGCCTCAGACCAACTTATGCTCCATCGCATACTTCACCAGCTCGGCGAGCGAATTGATTTTCAGCTTCTGCATCAGCCGCGCCTTGTGGGTGCTGATGGTCTTGCTGCTCAGCGCCAGTTGCTGGGCGATGTCGTTGACGTTCGCGCCCTGAGCGAGGCGCTCGAACACGGAAAACTCGCGCTCGGACAACAGCGAGTGCAAGGGCCGGTGATCCGTCAGTCCGACTTCGAACACCATGCGATCGGCCAGGTCCGGGTCGATGTAACGTCCGCCCGCGGCCACGCGCCGAATCGCTGTCAGCAACAAGGCGGGGTCGCTGTCTTTGGTGGCGTAACCAGCGGCGCCGACCTTCAAGGCCCGCGCGGCCATTTGCGCTTCGTCGTGCATCGACAGCACCAGAATGGCAGGCGGATTGTTCAGCGCGCGAATCCGCGGGATCGCCTCCAGACCGTTGACCCCCGGCATGGAAATATCCAGCAGCACGACCTCGCACGGGATGTGGCGCAACGCCTCCAGCAACTGCTCGCCATTGCTGGCCTCCCCGACCACCTGCAGATCCTTCGCCAGGCCGATCAGCTGTTTGATGCCCTCGCGGACAATCGTGTGATCTTCGGCAACCAATACGCGAATCAATGCACGTGCTCCTCAGCGACCGGGTCCAGCGGAATGTGGATGCGCAAGGTTGTGCCTTCTCCGGGCAAGGTGTCCAGATGCAATTGCCCGCCCATGATCAGAACCCGCTCACGCATGCCCACCAGCCCGAACGACGCCGGACGCTCGGCGCGCAGATCGAAGCCCTTGCCGTCATCGGCGATGCGCATGCACAGCACGTCATCGCTCAGCGTCAGGCTCAGCTCGACCGTGTGCGCTTCGGCATGGCGCATGACGTTGGTCAGCGACTCCTGAAGGATGCGAAACAGCCCGATGGCCGTGGCGTCCGGCAGGCTGGGCAGGTTGTCCGGCACCTGCACCAGGCACGGAATCTGGGTGCGTGCTTCGAAGCGCCGGGCCTGCCACTCAATGGCCGAGGCGATGCCTGCATCGAGAATCGGTGGCCGCAGCGCGGTCGCCACGTCCCGCACCAACTGGAACAACTGCGCAATCAGGCGCTTCATGCTGTTCAACCGATCACGCAGGCCAGGGTCGAGATCGGCGTAGGCCAGTTCACACATGGACGTTTCCAGCTTGAGCACGGTCAGCATCTGACCCAGCTCGTCGTGGACTTCCCGGGCGATTCGGGCCTTTTCTTCTTCGCGCACGGTTTCCAGGTGCGCCGAAAGCTCGCGCAACTGCTCGGCCAGCACCTGCAAGCGCGCTTCACTTTCTTGCAGCGCGGCGAGGGATCGACGCCGTTCGGTCACATCGGTGATGAACACCACCAGATACTCGGCGTCGCGAAAGCGCAGGAAGCTCAGCGACACATCGGCCGGGAGGATGCTGCCATCGGCGCGCACGCAGTTGCTTTCGTAGTTTTGCGGCCCTTCCTCGCTGGAGCGCGCGGTTTTCCACAGATTGAGCCAGCGATCCATGTTCAGCCCCGGCTCGAAATCAATCAGCGGCCGGTCCACCACTCCACCGGGCGCATAACCCAGCATGGTCTCGGCCGCCTGATTGGCGTAGCGCACATGGCTGTCCCAATTGACCCAGAGAATGCCGACGGTGCTCTGATCAATGGAGAATTGCGCCAGCCTCAATGCCTCTTCTCCCGCCAGGCGCCTGGCGATGTCATCCCGCGCGCCAAGCAGCTGTTTCTCCAGTTGCTGCTGTTGTTTGCGCTGCCAGTAAACAATCGCCGCGCTGGCGAGGAGCAGGACCAATAGCAGCAGCGCAATGTTCTTCCACAGCCCTGGCGATTCACTGATCTGCGGGTATTTGGGCTGCAGCCACTGCGTATGCAACTGTTCGAGATCCCGGGCCGGAATGACGTTTAATGCCTGGCTGATAATCTCGGCGAGCTGCGGCGTGTCACGTCGGGAAGCCACGCGCAGCAATTGCGGAAAGCCGATGTCGCCCACCACGGCGAGCCCGGCAAACTCCGCCTCACGGGACAGACGGCTGAGCTGCGCCTCATCGATGACGGCGTAACGTGCCTGCTGACTGAGCAGCAGCTGCAAAGCCTGACGCTCGAGCGGCACGCCTTGCAGATTGAGGTGGGTGTAGTTGCTGCGCAGGTAGTCAGCCGTGGCACTGGGCATGCGCACGGCGACACGCACCTGGCTGTCGAGTTTTTCCAGATCCACCGCGCCGGCGCCGTCACGTTCGCCGATGATCAATTGCGGAACGCGCATGTATGGATCGGAATACAGCCACAGGCGCAAGCCGGCGGGGGTCTGGGTCAGGCCGGGCGCGAAGTCGATCTGGCCATCGGCGAGGGCTTTTTCGAGCTCGCTCTGATCGGCATAACTGCGCCACAGCAGCTCCACCTGAAGGGTCTTTGCCATGAGATTGATGAGGTCGACGTTCGCGCCGGACAACTGCTGAGCGCGTCGATCGAGCTGGGCGTAAGGCGTTTGAAGGACGAGCCCGACGCGCAATTGCCCGCGCTGGGTCAGCCAGTCCCGCTGCTCGCGGCTCAACGGGTCGGCCTGGGTGGGCGAGACAGCTGCATACAGCGACATCGGCAACGCGATCAGCAGCAGGCTGATCAAGAGCGCGCGGGTATCGCCGATAACCCGTAGGCACAGCGCACGGTTTCTCAAACTGTCGTTTCCATTTTCCTGAATCCCATGCCGATCATGCTCTGTGTCTCTCGTTCGCTGAGGCGCGGCGATTGCCTGGCCTGACAAACCGCCGTCAACCCATTAGTCTGCCGGAATTGTTTCCGGCCTTTGGAATATTCGATGTCCTACACCCTTCGCGCACTATTTCCTGCGCTGTGCCTGACGCTGATACTACCTTGCTCGCAGCCCGTCATGGCCGCGGACCCGGCGTCCGATAAAGACGCCAAGCCTGCTGAAGCGCCGGTCGAGCGTGCAGCACTGCCGTCGCGCACTGAAGAAGACACCCTGGCGCTCGAGCGTCAGGTGCCGCAAGCCGAGCAACAGCAGTTGCAGGCCGGCGACGAGACATTTCTAGCGTTGTGGAAACCGGCGAACGTCGACGCGCCCAAAGGCGCGGTGATCATCGTCCCGGGCGCCGATGAGTCAGCGGACTGGCCGACTGTGGTAGCACCGTTGCGCCGCAAGTTGCCGGACGTCGGATGGTCCAGCCTCAGTCTGAGCATGCCGGACGCTCACAACGATGGTGTTTTCGCCCGCGCGGCGGAGGCCCCGGCTGCGGCGAGTACTGGTGATAAACCCAAGGACGCGCCGGTGAAGGCGCCGGATCCTGCAGCCACTGCTGAGGCGGAGGCTGCGGCCGCCGCCGAACAGGCCGCTGCCCAGGCCGCGCTGGCCAAGGCCAACGCCGAGAAAATCTTCGCCCGGATCGACAGTGCTGTGGCGTTCGCCCAGCAGAACAAGGCCCGCAGCATCGTCCTCCTCGGCCACGGCAGCGGGGCTTATTGGGCGGCGCGTTACATGAGCGAGCGGCCCTCGCCGGCCGTCCAACGCCTGGTGATGGTCACGGCGGTGGATACCGGCAAGGAAACGCCGCCTCTGATGGATTTGCTGCCGACGCTGAAGGTCCCGACGGCAGACTTCGTCAACAAGGACCGGCCGGTGCCGCGCCAGCAGGCACAAGACCGTCTGGACGCCAGCAAACGAAACAAAAACGCTCGGTTTACCCAAGTGGCACTGAGTGCAATTCCGGGCAATCCGACGATGGAACAGGATCAACTGTTTCGCCGCGTTCGGGGTTGGTTGGAGGGGGACGCCGCGAAGTAACCCTGATCGCCTGCAAGGCTGCCCGTGCTTCGGGCAGCATCCAAAGCAGACGTCAGCGAAAACCCCGCCGTTCGCGAATCACCGCGTAGGCGTGGTGCAGCTCGCGGGTTTTCTCGGTGGCATCACGAACCTGTAGCTGATTGGCGCCACTGCCGGCGATTTTGTCCGGGTGGTGACGACTCAGCAATCGACGGTAGGCGCGCTTGATCTGCGCAGGTTCCGCATCCGCTTTCACACCCAGCAAACGCAGTGCGTCCTGAAACTCGCCGCCACTGCTGGCCGGAGCACCCCGGGAACGCTGCTCGTCTTCGGTCGATGACAACCCTTCGACTTTGCCCGCAGGCCAGCCCAGCCATTTGCCCCACAGCACAATCAATTCGCGCTCGGTACGCGACGCCCTGCCATCCGCCCACGCCATGCGCCAACAGGCACGCAGCAAACCTTCTGCCGCATGGGGTTGGTTTTTCAGGCGCGTGAGGTGAACGCGGAAATTGTCGCGCCCGTCCTTGCCCCGATTGAACGCCTGGATTGCCCGCCGTTGCGCCGCCTCGCTGAGGTCCAATCGGCGCATTTCCACACGCGCCTGCTGAATATGCCCGTCCACCACCCGGCCATCGCTCTTCGCCAGACGCCCCAGCAGCATGAAAATAAGCTCGTCGTCGCGCGGCACGGTGCGGCCATTGGCACGCTCGCGCATCTCCGCCCAGCTGCGGAAATTCAGCCGCCGATCAAGCGCCTGCCCCAGAAGCGCGCCGAGCATGGCGCCGGGAATGCTGGCAATCAGATACCCGACGCCACCGCCGACCACTGTGAATGGCCACAGCATCTAGGGTTTCACCACAAGCAGCTGCTCGACTTCTGCAAGGCGCTCATGGGTACCGACATCCACCCAGCGGCCAGCAAAACGTTCACCGGTTACCAGGCCTTTCGCCATGGCTTCACGCAACAGGGGCGCCAGCTTGAACGCGCCTTCGGTGCAGCCCGCGAAGAGTTGCGGATGCAGTACCGCGATGCCGCTGTAGGTCAGGCGCGGCTGAACGGCATCGTCGTGCACGAGCCCGTCGACCAGCGCGAAATCGCCGCCGGGGTGATGTGGCGGGTTATCCACCAGCACCAAATGGGCAAGCCCCTTGAGAGGTTTCATCAACGAGCTGAAATCGAAGTCGACCCAGATGTCACCGTTGACCACCAGAAAGGGCTCGTCGCCCAGCAGCGGCAGCGCACGGAAGATCCCGCCGCCCGTCTCCAGCGGCTCGCCCTCAGGCGAATAGCGGATATTCAGGCCCCACGGGCGACCGTCGCCCAGATGATCTTCGATCTGCTGACCCAGCCACGCATGGTTGATCACAACGTCTTCAACGCCAGCCGATCTGATCGCGCGCAGGTGATATTCAATCAGTGGAACACCGCCGGCACGCACCAGCGGTTTGGGCGTGTGCAGGGTCAACGGGCGCAGGCGCTCGCCTTTACCCGCCGCCAGAATCATCGCTTTCATGCGGCCCTCATCAAGACAATCTTCAAGTGCTTTCCCTCTTCAATTGCAGTCCATTACACAAAAGAGGCTGGTTTTGCCTGTGTCGGTGTTGTATGGCCAAGGCTGGTCAACAGATTACTCAACTCAACGAGCTCCGGGCGTCGCGCCAACACCGCTTCTATATAAGAGAAGAAGCGCGGCACGTCGGCGACGTAGCGTGGCTTGCCGTCACGGTGGCAGATGCGGGCGAAAATACCGATCACCTTCAAATGCCGCTGCACGCCCATCAAATCACTGGCACGACGGAATTCATCGAATTCGTCCTGCACCGGAATGCCCGCCGCAGCGGCCTTGTTCCAATACAGCTTGAGCCAGTCCGCTACGCGCGCCTCCGGCCAACTCAGGAAGGCATCCTTGAACAGGCATGTGATGTCGTAGGTGACCGGGCCATACACCGCGTCCTGAAAATCCAGGACGCCAGGGTTCGGTTCGCTGAGCATCAGGTTGCGCGGCATGTAATCGCGGTGCACCAGCACCTTCGGTTGGGCCAGCGCGCTTTCGATCAGCAAATCGCTGACTGACTGCCAACTGGCCTGCTGCGCCTGGTCGAACTCGACGCCCAGATGACGCTTCACGTACCACTCGGGAAACAGCTCCAGTTCGCGGCGCAGGAGTGCCACGTCATAACTGGGCAACAGCGCGTCCATCGGCAGTTGCTGGTAGGCGAGCAGTGCGTCGATTGCGTCCATGAACAGCTGATCGGCGTTTTGCTCGTCGATGACATCCAGGTAAGTCTGACGACCCAGGTCATTCAACAAAAGGAAGCCCTGATTCAGGTCTTCGGCATAAATTTTCGGAACATTAATGCCCGAGCCGCTCAATAAATGAGCGATATCCACGAAGGGTTTGCAGTTTTCCTGTGGGGGTGGCGCGTCCATGACAATAAAAGTGCGGTCCTCCCCCTCCCAGCGAAAGTAGCGCCGGAAACTGGCATCGCTACTGGCGGCAGTCAACGTGGCCGGGGGTATTGGGCCCCAGCCTTGAGCCTCAAATAAACGCGGGAGCTGCTCATCGAGCCAAACTTTCAGGTGTTGCAGGCGTACATCTTGATCTGGCATTGCAAGGGTCTCCGACGGCGCTAGCCGTCAAGCGGGTCATGCTTTATTATCCGACATCTTTTTCAGCCCATCGAGAGGCGTGCGGCCCCCCCGCGGGCAGATGGCGCGCAGGAAGCCCGGACTAATAAGATGGCATTGAAATCCCCCGCGTTTCGTAAAAAATTTCCGTTGCTCGTAACTGGCAGTTTGCTGGCGATGCAACCCCTGGCCGTCCCGTACGTGGTAGCCGCCGAACAGTATGACTGCTCGGTGTCTGCAACAGGTGCATGGGATTGCTCTCCGAAAACCAACGCAGCCCAGTTGCCTCCGCGCCCCGTGCACGACGCCAACAGTGTTTCGTCCAACAGCAGCACGGCAGATGGCGCTCAGACGACCACCACCTCCGATGGCGAAGTCGTGCCCAAAACGATGCTGGTCACCGAGGCCAAGGGCCGTGGCCTGAAATCGCGCAGCGCCGATTACAGTCACCTTGACTGGGTTCCGCGCGAGAAGCTGACCGCAGCCCAACTGGCTGAAACCGGTCCGTACTGCTCGGGCGCCTACATCGAACCGATCCGTCCGGGCATGGACGACAAGACGCCGAAGAGCGACGCACCGACTTTCATCGGCGCCAAGGCTTCGCGTTATCAGCAGGAAGAGCAGGTTGCGACCCTGGCGGGCGACGTCGTCCTGCGTCAGGGCAGCATGCAGGTCGAGGCTGACGAAGCCAGCCTGCATCAGGCCGAGAACCGTGGCGAGCTGAACGGCGATGTCCGTCTGCGCGACAACGGCGCCCTGATCGTCGGCGACCATGCTGAAGTCCAGCTCGACACCGGCGAAGCCAAAGTCGACAACGCCGAGTACGTGCTGCACAAAAACAACGTTCGCGGTAACGCCCTGTACGCTCGCCGTGCCGAGAACGCGATCATCCGCTTGAAGGACGGCACGTACACCACGTGCGAGCCGAACAGCAACGCGTGGACCGTTAAGGGCAACAACATCACCCTGAACCCGGCCACAGGTTTCGGTACTGCCACCAACGCCACACTGCGCGTTCACGACATTCCGATCCTGTACACGCCATACATCTACTTCCCGATCGACGACCGTCGCCAGTCCGGCTTCCTGCCACCGACCATCGGTACTGGCAGCGATACCGGCTTCTCGTTGCTCACCCCGTACTACTTCAACCTGGCGCCGAACTACGACGCCACGTTGTACCCGACCTACATGGCCAAGCGCGGCATGTTGCTGGAAGGCGAGTTCCGCTACCTGACCAAGACCAGCGAAGGTCAGTTCGGTGCGGCTTACCTGAACGACGACAACGACGATCGCAAGCTGCAGTCGGATTACAAAGACACCCGCTGGTTGATCAACTGGCAGGACCGCAGTGGCCTGGATTCGCGTCTGACCAGCAAGATCGACTACACAAAAGTCAGTGACCCTTATTACTTCAAAGACCTGAAAAGCGGTCAGGAAGGCGTCAGCACTCACGACTACCTGAATCAGCAGGGCGCTGTTTACTACCGTGGTGACAACTACACCGCCACGCTGAACGCTCAGCAGTATCAGTTGACCACTGTCACTCAGATCACGCCCTACGGTCGCTTGCCTCAGCTCACGCTGAACGGGACGCTGCCGTATCACCCTGAAGGCTTCAAGTTCGATTACGAAACTGAGCTGGTTCGGTTTGATCGTGATTTGCGTACCGGCAATTACAGCGATGAAGACGGAATCCTGAGCCGCCGACTGGATCAGAACGTATCCGGCCTGGCACGCGCCAATGGTGATCGCCTCAACCTTGCACCTTCGATCAGCCTCCCGCTCACAGCCAGTTATGGCTTTGTTACGCCTAAGCTGAAGTACGTTTACACCAAGTACGACCTGGATCTGGACGGCCAAGGCAAGGCTTTCCTGGCCTCGGATGCCAATCTGAACTCCACTACGCGAGAGAACTTCGACAGTGGCGTGGATCGCTCCATTCCAATATTCAGCGTCGACAGCGGTCTGTACTTCGATCGCAACACCAACTGGTTCGGCAAGGACTACCGCCAGACCCTGGAGCCTCGTGCGTACTACCTCTACGTTCCGTATAAAGACCAGTCTGACATCCCGATCTTTGACAGCGGCGAAACCACGTTCAACTACAGCTCGCTGTTCCGCGACAACCGTTTCGTCGGCTCCGACCGCATCGGCGACGAAAACAAACTGTCCCTGGGCGTGACCAACCGCTGGATTGAAGACAACGGCTTCGAACGGCAGCGCGTCAGCGTCGGCCAGGCCGTGTACTTCGCCGATCGCAAGGTGCAACTGCCAGGCATCGCTTTCGAAGACCGCAAGGACGCTCAGTCCGACGTGTCTCCCTATGCGCTTGAGTACGAATACCGCTTCAACCGCGACTGGCGTGTAAATTCGGACTTTAACTGGGACCCGGACAGCCGCAGCACTCGTTCCGGCAGCGCAATGTTTCACTACCAGCCTGAAGACGAGCCGGGCAAGGTCATCAACGCCGGCTATCGCTATCGCAACGACCAGGTCCGTTACGACCAGACAACAGGTCGCTGGAGCGTAGGCGGGGGTGATTACACCTACCCTGATGGCACCGTCATCAAGGATTACTACAAGATTCAGCAACATGACTTCTCGGTCATCTGGCCTGTGGTTCCGCAGTGGAGCGCAATCGCCCGCTGGCAGTACGACTACAACCGTGACCGCACCCTCGAAGCCTTTGGTGGTTTTGAATATGACAACTGCTGCTGGAAGCTGCGTCTGATCAACCGGTACTGGGTCGACTATGACGAGTCCACCCAAGAGATACCGCAGAACGAAAAAGGCGACCGCGGCGTCTTCCTACAAATCGTGTTGAAGGGACTTGGCGGCGTCGTTGGCCAAAAAGTTGAAAGCTTCCTCGACAAAGGCATCCAAGGTTATCGTGAACGTGAAGACCAAGCTTTCTGATTGTCTGCGCCCGCTGATGCTGGGCGCGCTGCTTATCGGTACTGTTGCGCACGCTGAAGTGCGCACCATCGACAAGGTAGTTGCCATCGTCGACAACGACGTGGTCATGCAAAGCCAGCTCGACCAGCGCACCCGTGAGGTTCAGCAAACCATCGCCAAGCGCGGGCAGGGTGTTCCGCCCGCCAGCGCACTGGAGTCTCAGGTCCTGGACCGTCTGATCCTGGAAAACCTGCAGATCCAGATCGGCGAACGTTCCGGCATTCGCATCAGCGATGAAGAGCTGAACCAGGCGGTTGCCACCATTGCTCAACGCAACAACATGAGTGTCGACCAGTTCAAGGCTGCACTGACCCACGACGGGCTGTCCTACACCAGCGCACGTGAGCAGATCCGCCGGGAAATGATCATCAGCCGTGTGCGCCAGCGCCGCGTTGCCGAACGCATTCAGGTTTCGGAGCAGGAAGTAAAAAACTTCCTCGCTTCTGACATGGGCAAAGCTCAGTTCTCCGAAGAGTTTCACTTGGCCAATATTTTGATCCCGACGCCGGACAGTGCGACGTCGGATCAGATTCAGGCCGCCGCAGCCAAAGCCAAGGACCTCTACGGCAAGCTGCAACAGGGTGCGAACTTCGAGCAGATGGCGATCGCGTCGTCGGCCAGCGAAAGCGCATTGGACGGTGGTGACATGGGCTGGCGTAAAGCCGCTCAGCTGCCGCCTCCATTCGGCGACATGCTGTCGTCAATGCGTCCGGGCGAGGTCACCCCTCCTGCGCGCACACCGGGCGGTTTCATCATTCTTAAGCTGGTCGAGAAACGCGGCGGCGAGACTCAGACCCAGATGCGCGACGAGGTTCACGTTCGTCACATCCTGATCAAGCCAAGCGAAATCCGCAGCCCAGCCGAGACCAAGCTGTTGGCGCAACGTATTTATGATCGCATCCAGAATGGCGAAGACTTCGGCGAGCTGGCGAAGAGCTTTTCCGAAGACCCGGGTTCGGCGCTCAACGGCGGCGACATGAACTGGGTTGACCCGCGCTCGCTGGTCCCGGAGTTCCGCGACGTCATGAACGAGACACCTCAGGGTGTCGTGTCCAAGCCGTTCGAGACTCAATTCGGCTGGCACGTTCTGGAAGTCATGGGCCGTCGCTCGACTGACAGCACCAGTCAGGCCCGTGAGCAACAGGCGATGACCGTACTGCGTAACCGCAAGTACGACGAAGAGCTGCAAACCTGGCTGCGTCAGATCCGTGATGAAGCCTACGTCGAGATCAAGCTCCCCGGAGCTGACCAGGCGGCCAAGTGAAACCCCAGCGTTTCGCCCTGACACCCGGCGAGCCGGCCGGCATCGGTCCTGACCTTTGCCTGCTGCTTGCCGCGCAGTCCCAGCCCCATCCTCTGATTGCCATTACCAGCTGCGACCTGCTCACCGAGCGGGCCGCCCAGTTGGGCGTGGCTGTCAGCCTGATTCCGGTCACGCCCGCCGCTTGGCCCGATGTCCCCGCACCCGCTGGCAGTCTCTATGTATGGGACACGCCGGTTCAGGCGCCAGTGATTGCCGGCCAACTCGACAAAGCCAACGGCGGTTTCGTGCTCGAAACCCTGACCCGAGCGGGCCAGGGCTGCATGGACGGCCACTTCGCCGGCATGATCACAGCCCCGGTGCACAAAGGCGTGATCAACGACAGTGGCATCGCGTTCTCTGGCCACACCGAATTCCTTGCCGAGCTGACTCACACCGAGCAGGTGGTGATGATGCTGGCGACCGGTGATTTGCGCGTAGCGCTGGTGACCACTCACCTGCCCCTGCGGGACGTTGCCGACGCAATCACTGCTGATCGGCTGGAGCGCGTGACGCGCATCCTGCACGCTGATCTGGTCAACAAATTCGGCATCGCCCGCCCGCGGATTCTGGTCTGTGGCCTGAATCCGCATGCCGGCGAGAGCGGCCACCTGGGCCGCGAAGAAATCGACATTATCGAACCTACTCTGGCGCGTCTGCGCAGCGAGGGCCTGGACTTACATGGCCCGCTGCCTGCCGACACGCTCTTTACCCCCAAATATCTGGAGCACTGCGACGCAGTGCTGGCGATGTACCACGACCAGGGCCTGCCCGTGCTGAAGTACAAAGGCTTCGGCGCCGCCGTCAACATCACGCTGGGCCTGCCGATCATTCGCACCTCCGTGGATCACGGCACGGCGCTGGATCTCGCGGGCACCGGCAAGATCGACACCGGCAGCCTCAGGGTCGCTCTGGAAACCGCCTATCAGATGGCCGAGACCCATTCATGAACGAGCAATACCACCACAAGGCGCGCAAGCGCTTTGGCCAGAACTTCCTGCATGACGCGGGCGTGATCGACAAGATCCTGCGCTCCATTCGTGCCAAGGCCGAAGACCGCATGCTGGAAATCGGCCCGGGGCAAGGTGCTCTGACCGCAGGCCTGCTGAGCAGCGGCGCGCAATTGGACGTCGTCGAGCTCGACAAAGACCTTGTGCCGATCCTCATGCATCAGTTCGGCAGCAAGCCGAATTTCAGTCTGCATCAGGGTGACGCGCTGAAGTTCGACTTCACCAGCCTGAATGCCGCACCCAACAGCCTGCGTGTCGTCGGCAACCTGCCGTACAACATCTCCACGCCGCTGATCTTCCACTTGCTGCAGAACGCTTACCTGATCCGCGACATGCACTTCATGCTGCAGAAAGAAGTGGTCGAGCGTCTAGCAGCAGGTCCGGGTGGCGGGGATTGGGGCCGCCTGTCGATCATGGTTCAGTACCACTGCCGCGTGGAGCATCTGTTCAACGTTGGTCCGGGAGCGTTCAATCCGCCGCCGAAAGTGGATTCGGCCATCGTTCGTCTGGTGCCTCACGAAACCCTGCCGCACCCGGCCAAGGATCACCGCGTACTTGAGCGCGTCGTCCGCGAGGCGTTCAACCAGCGCCGCAAGACTCTGCGCAATACATTGAAAGCCCTGCTGACCAGCGAAGAGATCACCGAAGCCGGTGTCGATGGCAGCCTGCGTCCGGAGCAGCTGGACCTGGCGGCGTTTGTGCGTCTGGCCGACACGCTCAGCGAAAAGCCTGTCGCCGCCTGACCTTCTCGGGACATGTCCGGTCAAAGCCTCTGTACTTGCTTATCCGTGACATGTCCTAGACTGATTTCCAACCGGACGACTTCCGGCTATTTCCGCTCTCGCTTCTAAGGCCTCTTGCATGTCTGATTCTCGTTACCAGGTCGACGTCAGCGTCGAGACCCGATTCCTAGCCGAACAGTCTCAGCCTGAGCACAACCGTTTCGCCTTCGCCTACACCATCACCGTGCAGAACAACGGCCAATTGCCAGCCAAGTTGCTGTCACGCCATTGGGTGATCACCGACGGCGACGGTCAGGTTGAAGAGGTTCGCGGCGACGGTGTCGTAGGCCAGCAACCGCTGATCCAGCCGGGGCAAAGTCACACCTACACCAGCGGCACCGTGATGACCACCAAGGTGGGCAACATGCAGGGCACTTATCAAATGCTCGCAGAAGACGGCAAGCGCTTCGACGCTGTCATCGCACCGTTCCGTCTGGCGGTCCCGGGGGCGCTTCACTGATGGCGGTCTACGCAGTCGGTGACCTGCAAGGCTGCCTTGAACCGCTGAAGTGCCTGCTCGAACGCGTTGCATTCGAGCCCGGCAAAGACACGCTGTGGCTGGTCGGCGACCTCGTCAACCGAGGACCGCAGTCACTGGAAACCCTGCGCTATCTCTACGCCATGCGCGACTCTGTCGTCTGCGTGCTGGGCAATCATGACCTGCACCTGCTGGCGGCCGGCCGCAATATCGAGCGCCTGAAGAAAGGCGATACGCTGCGGGAAATTCTCGAAGCGCCGGACGCCGTCGTGCTGCTCGACTGGCTGCGCCAACAAAAGCTGATGCATTACGACGCCGAACGCGACCTCGCACTGGTGCATGCCGGAATCCCGCCGCAATGGACGCTGAAAAAGGCCCTGCGCTGCGCAGAGGAAGTGCAAGAAGCGTTGCGCGACGACAATCGGTTCGAACCCTTTCTCGACGGCATGTACGGCAACGAGCCTGCCAAATGGGACAAGGATCTGCACGGCGTCACTCGGCTGCGGGTCATCACTAACTACTTCACGCGCATGCGCTTCTGCACCAGCGACGGCAAGCTCGATCTCAAGAGCAAGGAAGGCCTCGACAGCGCGCCGGCGGGATACGCGCCGTGGTTCAAGCACAAAGAGCGCAAAACCAAAGGCGTGGGTATCATTTTCGGCCACTGGGCCGCGCTTGAGGGCCGCTGTGACGAACCGGGCGTGTATGCGCTGGACACAGGCTGTGTCTGGGGCGGCGCGATGACGCTGCTTAATGTCGACACTCGTGCGCTGATTCGCTGCGAATGCGACGAGCGTGGCAACGCGAAGGCACCCGCCCCTGCGGCATTCCCCGTCAGCGAGCCAATTCCGCTGCAGCAGTAAGATCTCACTACGTTCTCGACCGTTCGAGGACCCGACGGCCCAGGAGCCCGAGCCATGACTGACTTCAAACGCATTTCACCCGAACAAGTCCATGCCCTGCGCGAACAAGGCGCCGTGCTGGTGGACGTGCGTGACGCGCAGACCTACGCGACCCACCACATCCCGGATTCCCATCATCTCGACAACCACTCCATTGCCGACTTCATCCGTCAGGCCGATCTGGACAAACCGCTGGTCGTCCTCTGCTATCACGGCAACTCCAGCCAGAGCGCAGCAGCCTATCTTGTAGGTCAGGGCTTCTCCGAGGTCTACAGCATGGATGGCGGTTTCGAATTGTGGAAAACCAAATTCCCTGAAGAAACCGCACAAGGCTGATCAAAAAATATTTTTGCTGGCCGCTATCCCGCGTCCTACGCGGGCTCGCGCCCTCATCTGACGAACGGGTATGCCCTCTTCATCCCCATTGCTTCTTTCTGTGCCCGAATCCGAACTACTCTTAGCCTCAGGCCATCCGAATCAGGGGAGAGCCGGTACACCGGCGCGTGGGTCATCGGTAGCTACTTTTATGGTGTTTGGGGGGTAATGGCAGCCGCGTGATCGGCTTCCATCCAGCATCGACTGACGATCCGCCGCCGGCTCCACGTATCGAGCGAGGTGACGTCATGAGTATTTTTAGCCACTTCCAACAACGCTTTGAATCGACACGGCAGGAAGAGCTCTCGCTACAGGAGTATCTCGAGCTCTGCAAAACCGACCGCAGCGCATACGCTTCCGCCGCAGAACGTCTGCTGATGGCCATCGGTGAGCCTGAGTTGTTCGACACGTCGACCAACTCCAGGCTGTCCAGAATCTTCTCCAACAAGGTCATTCGGCGCTATCCCGCGTTCGAAGAATTCCACGGCATGGAAGACTGCATCGAGCAAATCGTCTCGTACTTCCGCCACGCCGCCCAGGGCCTCGAAGAGAAGAAACAGATCCTCTACCTGCTCGGCCCGGTTGGCGGCGGCAAGTCGTCCCTGGCTGAAAAACTCAAATCGCTGGTTGAAAAAGTACCGTTCTACGCCATCAAAGGGTCGCCGGTTTTCGAATCCCCTTTGGGCCTTTTCAAACCCACCGAAGACGGGACGATCCTCGAAGAGGACTACGGCATCCCGCGGCGGTACCTGAACACCATCATGTCGCCATGGGCGACCAAACGACTGGCCGAGTTTGGCGGCGACATCAGTCAGTTCAAAGTGGTGAAGCTCTACCCTTCCATCCTCAACCAGATTGCCGTTGCCAAAACCGAGCCCGGTGACGAGAACAACCAGGACATTTCGGCGCTGGTGGGTAAGGTCGATATCCGCAAGCTCGAGGAATACCCACAGAACGATGCCGACGCTTACAGCTATTCGGGCGCGCTGTGCCGGGCCAACCAGGGCCTGATGGAATTTGTGGAGATGTTCAAGGCGCCGATCAAGGTGCTCCACCCGCTGCTGACCGCCACACAGGAAGGTAACTACAACAGTACCGAAGGCCTCGGCGCGATTCCGTTCACCGGTATTTTGCTGGCCCACTCCAACGAATCGGAATGGCACAGCTTCCGCAACAACAAGAACAACGAAGCCTTCATCGACCGGATTTACATCGTGAAGGTGCCGTACTGCCTGCGGGTCAGTGACGAGATCAAGATTTACGACAAATTGCTGTTCAACAGCTCGCTGGCCAAAGCCCATTGCGCGCCGGACACCCTGAAAATGCTCGCGCAGTTCACCGTGTTGTCGCGGCTCAAAGAGCCGGACAACTCCAACATCTATTCGAAGATGAGGGTCTACGACGGCGAGAACCTCAAGGACACCGACCCGAAAGCCAAGTCGATTCAGGAATACCGCGACAGCGCGGGTGTTGACGAAGGTATGAACGGCCTTTCTACGCGGTTTGCGTTCAAGATCCTGTCGAAGGTCTTCAACTTCGATCCTCACGAAATCGCCGCCAACCCGGTTCACTTGCTCTACGTGCTGGAACAGCAGATCGAGCAGGAGCAGTTCCAGGCCGAAACCCGCGAGCGGTATCTGCGCTTCATCAAGGAGTACCTGGCACCGCGCTACATCGAATTCATTGGCAAGGAAATCCAGACTGCGTACCTCGAGTCTTACAGCGAATACGGCCAGAACATTTTTGACCGCTACGTGCTGTATGCGGACTTCTGGATTCAGGATCAGGAATATCGCGACCCGGAGACCGGCGAGATCCTCAATCGCGTGGCGTTGAATGAAGAACTGGAGAAGATCGAAAAACCGGCGGGTATCAGCAATCCGAAAGACTTCCGCAACGAGATCGTCAACTTCGTGCTGCGCGCCCGCGCCAACAACAACGGCAAGAACCCGACCTGGCTGAGCTACGAGAAGCTGCGGGTGGTGATCGAGAAGAAAATGTTCTCGAACACCGAAGACCTGCTGCCGGTCATCAGCTTCAACGCGAAGGCCAGCAAAGAGGATCAGCAGAAGCACAACGACTTTGTCACACGAATGGTCGAGCGGGGCTACACCGATAAACAGGTAAGGCTTCTTTCCGAATGGTACCTACGGGTCCGGAAATCGCAGTAAGGCAGCTGCAAGCGTCAAGCTACGAGCTGCAGGAAGAAAGCGCGTCAAATCTGCTACCCGGATAACCGCTTCTACTTGCAGCTTGCGGCTCACCACTTGAAGCTCCCCGGAGGAGCCTATGAGCTATGTGATCGACCGACGTCTCAATGGCAAGAACAAGAGCACGGTAAATCGGCAGCGCTTTCTTCGCCGTTACCGTGACCATATCAAGAAGGCAGTTGAAGAAGCCGTAAGCCGGCGCTCCATTACTGACATGGAGCACGGCGAACAGATCAGTATTCCGGGGCGGGATATCGACGAACCGGTCCTGCACCATGGTCGCGGCGGCAAACAAACGGTGGTTCATCCGGGTAACAAAGAGTTCACCACCGGTGAGCACATCGCACGGCCCCAGGGAGGCGGCGGTGGCAAAGGGCCTGGCAAAGCGGGCAATTCCGGCGAAGGCATGGATGAGTTCGTGTTCCAGATCACCCAGGAAGAGTTTCTCGAATTCATGTTCGAGGACCTGGAGCTACCCAACCTGGTCAAGCGCAACCTGAGCGGCACTGACACGTTCAAGACCGTCCGCGCGGGCATCAGCAACGAAGGCAATCCGTCACGCCTCAACATCATCCGTACCTTGCGCTCGGCACATGCGCGGCGTATCGCCCTGTCCGGAAGCAGCCGGGCCAAGCTGCGGCAGGTGCAGGCTGAACTCGAACGCCTGAGGATCGAGGAGCCGGATAACTTCGGTGATATTCAGGAGCTGGAAATCGAGGCCGCGAAACTTCAGGCGAGGATTCGTCGCGTCCCGTACCTGGACACCTTCGACCTCAAATACAACCTGCTGGTCAAACAGCCAAACCCCAGCTCCAAAGCCGTGATGTTCTGTCTGATGGACGTTTCCGGGTCTATGACCCAAGCGACCAAGGACATCGCCAAGCGCTTCTTCATCCTGCTGTACCTGTTCCTCAAGCGTAACTACGACAAGATCGAAGTCGTCTTCATCCGCCACCACACCAGCGCGCGGGAAGTCGACGAAGAGGAGTTTTTCTATTCACGGGAAACCGGCGGCACCATCGTTTCCAGCGCATTGAAGCTGATGCAGGAAATCATGGCCGAGCGCTACCCCACCAACGAATGGAATATCTACGCAGCACAAGCCTCGGACGGCGACAACTGGAACGATGACTCGCCTATCTGCCGCGACATCCTGATCAAACAGATCATGCCGTTCGTGCAGTACTACACCTACGTCGAAATCACCCCGCGCGAACATCAGGCGCTGTGGTTCGAATACGAGCGTATCGGCGAAGCCTTCGCCGATACGTTCGCCCAGCAGCAGCTGGTCTCTGCCGGTGATATCTATCCGGTGTTCCGTGAACTCTTCCAGCGCAGGTTATTGACATGACCGCTAGAGAGCAGAAGCGCCAACCCCTCTCCACGGGTTCAGAGTGGACGTTCGAACTGATCCAGGCCTACGACCGGGAAATCAGCCGTATTGCCGAACGTTATGCGCTGGACACTTACCCCAACCAGATCGAGGTGATCACCGCTGAGCAAATGATGGACGCCTACGCGTCTGTTGGCATGCCGCTGGGTTATCACCATTGGTCCTACGGCAAGCACTTCCTCAGCACGGAGAAATCCTACTCGCGCGGACAAATGGGTCTGGCGTACGAAATCGTCATCAACTCCGACCCGTGCATCGCCTATCTGATGGAAGAGAACACCATCTGCATGCAGGCGCTGGTCGTAGCCCACGCCTGCTACGGGCATAACAGTTTTTTCAAAGGCAACTACCTGTTCCGGACCTGGACCGACGCCAGCTCGATCATCGATTACCTCGTGTTCGCCAAGCAGTACATCATGCAGTGCGAAGAGCGCCACGGAATCGATGCGGTCGAGGACCTGCTCGATTCCTGCCATGCGCTGATGAACTACGGCGTTGATCGCTACAAACGGCCGTACCCGATTTCGGCGGAAGAAGAACGCCGCCGCATGAAGGATAGGGAGGAGCACCTGCAGAAGCAGATCAACGACCTGTGGCGCACGATTCCAAAAAGTGCGAGCAAGAACGACAAGGAGGATTTCTCACGCTTCCCCGCTGAACCTCAGGAAAACATCCTCTACTTCATCGAGAAACACGCGCCGTTGCTGGAGCCCTGGCAGCGTGAGGTGGTGCGCATCGTGCGCAAGATCGCTCAGTATTTCTACCCGCAGCGTCAGACCCAGGTGATGAACGAGGGCTGGGCCACGTTCTGGCACTACACGCTGATGAATGATCTGTACGACGAGGGGCTGGTGACCGACGGCTTCATGCTGGAATTCCTGACCTCCCACACCAGCGTTGTCTACCAGCCAGGCTTCGACAGTCCGTACTACAGCGGTATCAATCCCTACACGCTGGGGTTTGCCATGTACCAGGACATCCGGCGGATGTGCGAGCACCCGACTGAAGAGGACCGCCACTGGTTTCCTGATCTGGCGGGCACCGACTGGCTCACGGCGGTGAAGTTTGCGATGAGCAGCTTCAAGGACGAGAGCTTCATCCTGCAGTACCTGTCGCCCAAGGTGATCCGTGACCTGAAGCTGTTCAGCATCCTCGACGATGATCAGAAGGACGATCTCCTCGTGCCCGCCATCCACGATGAAACCGGCTACAAGGTGATTCGTGAAACCCTCGCCGCGCAATACAACCTCGGCAACCGCGAACCCAACGTGCAGATCTACAGCATTGACCGGCGCGGCGACCGCTCTCTGACCCTGCGCCATCAACAGCACGACCGCAAACCTCTCGGCGACTCCACGGACGAAGTGCTGAAACACCTGCATCGGCTGTGGGGTTTTGACATCCATCTGGAAACGCTGCAGGGCGACCAAGTTATGAAAGTCCACCACGTGCCGCCGAGAAGCGAACACGCTGACAGTGAATATCCCCGGCTGGACCTGGCGGTCGTCCACTTATAAACCATGAGCGTTTCCAGCCTCCGCGATCGCGACTTAAGGTTTATCCTGTCGCCCTCACGGAGGCTTTTTTATGCAGATTTATAAAGTCGGCGGCGCAGTACGCGATCGCCTGCTTGGCAAACCGGTCACTGACATCGACTGGGTAGTAGTGGGTGCGTCGACAGAGGAGATGCTGGTCAAGGGCTACCGCCCGGTGGGAACGGATTTTCCGGTCTTCTTGCATCCGCTGACCGGTGAGGAATACGCGTTGGCCCGCACCGAGCGCAAGACCGGCAAAGGCTACGGCGGCTTTGTTTTTCACGCGCACCCGGACGTCACGCTGGAGCAAGATCTGATCCGCCGTGACCTGACCATCAATGCTATTGCCGAAGACAAGAACGGCCAGCTGACTGATCCCTATCATGGCCAGCAAGACCTCGAAGCCCGAGTATTGCGTCACGTTTCCCCCGCGTTCGCCGAAGATCCCCTGCGTGTCCTGCGCGTGGCACGCTTCGCCGCGCGCTATGCCCCCGACGGTTTCACCATCGCCCCGGAAACCCTCGAACTGATGCGCCAACTGAGCGATTTGGGTGAACTGGAAGCGCTGACAGCGGAACGCAGCTGGAAGGAAATTTCCCGTGCACTGATGGAAAAAGAGCCTCAGGTGTTCATTGAGGTCCTGCGCGAATGTGGCGCCCTGAAAGTGCTGATGCCAGAGGTCGACGCGCTGTTTGGCGTGCCTCAACCGGAAGCCCATCACCCGGAAATCGACACCGGTGTGCACGTCCTCAGCGTGTTGCATCAGGCTGCCATGCACCGCCAGCCGCTAAGCGTGCGTTGGGCGTGCCTGCTGCATGACCTGGGCAAGGGACTCACGCCGCAAGAGGAATGGCCGCGCCATATCGCCCATGAGCACAAAGGACTCAAAGCGATCAAGGCGGTGAACCAGCGCTTCAAGGTGCCAAGGGATTGCCAGGAACTGGCACTGCTGGTGGGCGAATATCACACCCACGGTCATCGCGCGCTGGAATTGAAGCCGTCGACATTGCTGGACCTGCTGCAGAGCTTTGACGTGTATCGCCGACCGCAACGCTTCGAGGAATTCATTGCCGCCTGCGAAATGGACGCCCGAGGCCGCAAGGGGTTTGAGGAGCGCACGTATCCGCAAGCCGAATATCTGCGCGGCGCTGCCGAAGCGGCGCGGCAAGTGGCGGTACAGCCGCTGCTGGAGAAAGGTTTTCAGGGCCAGCAATTAGGCGAAGCACTCAAGCGAGAGCGACTGGATACGCTGAAGGTATACAAGGCGTCGTATCAGCTTTAAGCCGCCGGGTAGCTGCGGCTGAGGCAGGGCTGCCAGTCGGACGCCTGTTACACCGCAGCCAGCAGGATGGCCGGGGTGAGTGGCTCGCCGCGCCATTCGAAGGCAACCGGCCAGAGCTTCTGATCGATGTCCGCTTCAGCCCACAGTTGGGCAAACGACAGGCCAGCCTCGGGATGCAGGCGCTGCGGCGCGATCAGCGACAACGGCCATAGCACGAACGCGTTTTTGAGGATTTCGGCCCGGGGCAGAATCAGACCGTCGAAATTGCCGACCTGCTCGTCATACAGCAGGACGTCGATGTCCAGCGGGAGACCCTTGCGATCCGGCGCATAACGTCCGTTATCAGCCTCGATGAATTTGAGCCGACGGTCCAGCTCAGTCAGCGCCAGATCCGTCAGCGCGGAAACCACCAGATTGAAAAACGGCCCGCTCTTGATCCCCACTGGATGACTTTCGAACACCGGCGAGCAGGTCATGTCAGTGAGAAAGCCGGCAAGGGCGTCGAGGCCGGCGCACAGGTGGCGCTCCCGCTCGATATTGCTGCCCAGTCCCAGAAAAATCCGTGTCAGCGACATCCGCGCTCGATCTCCACCCCAACGCCCTTCGCCGCTGGCACGGCTCCCGGCTTGGTCAATTTGAGGTGCAGCCAGGGAATATGGAACTCGCCCATGAGCACTTCGGCCAGGCGCTCGGCGAAGGTTTCGACCAGCTGAAATTGAGAGGCTTCGGCGAATGCCTGAACCCGCGCGGACACACTGGCGTAATCGAGCGCCTTGCTCAGGTCGTCCCCTGCGGCTGCAGGCCGATTGTCCCAGGCAAAACTCAGGTCCAGACGCAGGCACTGGCGAATGCCACGCTCCCAGTCGTAGGCGCCGATGACGGTATCGACCTCCAGACCTTCAATGAAAACTCTGTCCAAGCCTATCTCTCCGCTGCACGACAAGGGCGCGATGCGCCGTTAGAATCAAGGCATCCTCGCCCGGAATGGTTAGCATGTTTTGGTTACTGGCGGTCCTCGCCTACCTGCTCGGCTCACTGTCCTTCGCCATCCTGATCAGCCGCATAACGGGTCGCCCGGACCCGCGCGCCAGTGGATCGGGCAACGCCGGCGCCACCAACATGCTGCGTCTCGCCGGCAAGAAACTCGCCGTGCTGACCCTGATTGGCGACGTCTGTAAAGGCATGATCCCGGTGCTGATCGCCAGAGGTCTGGACCTCGACCCACGCCTGCAAGCCTGGATCGGCCTGTGCGCAGTGCTGGGGCATCTGTTCCCGCTGTACTTCCGTTTTCGTGGCGGCAAAGGCGTGGCCACCGCCGCCGGTATGTTGCTGGCCTTGTATCCGCCAGCCGCCTTGCTCGCGATCGGCGCGTGGCTGCTGACGTTCTACCTCACTCGCACCAGCTCATTGGCGTCGTTGATCGCCACGCCGCTGACGCTGCCGCTGCTCGCATGGCAGGAGCCCCACGCGTTACTGCCGATGAGCGTGTTGACGCTGCTCATCGTCTGGCGCCATCGGGGCAATCTACGCGACCTGTTTGCCGGACGTGAACGGCATTTCTAACGCGACACCCTTTCAAATCCGCAACCGAGCGCTTGCACCGCTTTGCCATCAAAGACCGGGCAACTGCTCCATCGGCCACCGCGCCTGGACTGTAATGCTCAGACTTTCCCTCTGCCCTGCCTGCAAACGCTGACAGCCGGCAAACGCAATCATCGCGCCGTTGTCGGTGCAGAACTCAGGCCGCGCGTAGTAAACATTCCCACCCAGGCCATCGAGCATCTGCTCCAGCGACAGGCGCAGCGCCTTGTTCGCGCTCACGCCGCCGGCGATGACCAGCCGTTTGAGCCCGGTCTGCTTCAGCGCGCGTTTGCACTTGATGGTCAAAGTGTCCACCACCGCCTGCTGGAAGGCCAGCGAGATGTCGCAACGGGTTTGCTCGCTGTCGTCCCCGGCGCTTTGGCACTGCTGCCACGTGTTCAGCGAGAAGGTTTTCAAGCCGCTGAAGCTGAAATCCAGCCCGGGGCGGTCCGTCATCGGACGCGGAAAGACGAAACGCCCGGCCACACCGGATTGCGCCAGACGGGAAATCTCCGGACCGCCAGGGTAATTCAGGCCCATCATCTTCGCGGTTTTGTCGAATGCTTCGCCCGCAGCGTCGTCCAGGGTCTCGCCCAGCAGCTCGTAGAGACCAATGCCATCGACGCGAACCAACTGCGTATGGCCGCCGGAAACCAACAAAGCGACGAACGGAAACTCAGGCGGATTTTCCTCCAGCATCGGTGCCAGCAAATGCCCTTCCATATGGTGAACACCCAGTGCCGGGATGTCCCACGCAAACGCCAGAGCCTGTGCGCACGAAGCCCCCACCAGCAGGGCCCCGACAAGTCCCGGGCCAGCGGTATAAGCGATAGCATCGATCTCGGTCACGGCGCAGTCGGCCTCGGCCAACACCTGACGAATCAAGGGCAGCATGCGTTTTACGTGGTCGCGCGAGGCAAGCTCCGGGACCACACCACCATAGACCCGGTGCAGGTCGATCTGGCTGAATAATGCATCGGCAAGCAGCCCGCGTTCGCTGTCGTACAGCGCGACACCGGTCTCATCGCAGGAAGTTTCCATTCCCAGTACTAGCATGGGGTACGCCTTGTGGAGGCTGAATTCGAAGGCGCGCATAATAGTCGCCGCTCATGCCTGCGACCAGTGCTTTTCGATCAGAGGCTTTGCATTCCGCGAAGCAAGGGGTTAACATCCGCAACCCTTAAAAACCGACGTACTTAGTGCAAGCGTTGCAGTAAGCGTTGACCCCGGTAATGAATGAAGGTAGCTCTGGATGCCAGCCGTCAAAGTTAAAGAGAACGAACCCTTCGACGTAGCTCTGCGTCGTTTCAAGCGCTCCTGCGAAAAAGCCGGTGTTCTGGCTGAAGTTCGTAGCCGCGAATTTTACGAGAAGCCGACTTCTGAGCGTAAGCGTAAAGCAGCTGCTGCTGTTAAGCGTCACGCCAAGAAAGTACAGCGCGAACAGCGCCGCGCCGTTCGTCTGTATTAATACAGACGTCTGACGCAAGCTTCTGCCTTGCCCGGCCTTCAAAGCCGGGCTGTCGGCAGTTGCAGTTATAGCCTCAAGCAACACCGATCAAGCAACACAAGACAGAGGCTGTTGACGCCGCAGATGCGACCGAGACAAACCCCGTCGATTTCTTCCAGCCTGATTCAGGCCGCGTTGACCCGTCTACACTGACCAAGCAACCGTCGTTACGGTTTGGATTCGCCACAATCTTTCTGGCGGGGCGCCTGATGATGAGAACGCCATGGCCGGACTGATTCCCCAAGGTTTTATTGACGACCTTCTGAACCGCACCGACATCGTCGATGTTGTCAGCTCACGCGTTCAATTAAAAAAGACCGGCAAGAACTTCAGCGCCTGCTGTCCTTTCCATAAAGAGAAGACACCGTCGTTCAGCGTCAGCCCGGACAAACAGTTCTATTACTGCTTCGGCTGTGGCGCGGGTGGCAATGCCCTCGGCTTCATCATGGACCACGACAACCTGGATTTCCCCCAGGCCGTCGAAGACCTGGCCAAAGCGGCCGGGATGGAAGTCCCCCGCGAACAAGGTGTAAAAGGGCAAAAGCCCCGGCAGCCTACCGATTCGCCGCTCTACCCCCTATTATCAGCCGCCGCCGATTTTTACCGGGCTGCGCTGAAGAGCCATCCAACGCGAAAATCTGCGGTGGAATACCTGAAAGGCCGAGGCCTGTCAGGCGAGATTGCCCGCGACTTCGGACTGGGCTTCGCCCCTCCTGGCTGGGACAACCTCTACAGGCACTTAAGCAGCGACACCCTTCAACAGAAGGCGATGATCGATGCTGGCCTGCTGATCGAAAACGCCGAAACGGGCAAACGCTACGACCGCTTTCGCGATCGGGTGATGTTCCCCATTCGCGACAGTCGCGGCCGTGTGATCGCATTTGGCGGGCGCGTATTGGGCGACGACAAGCCCAAATACCTGAACTCTCCTGAAACCCCGGTGTTTCATAAGGGTCAGGAGTTGTACGGTTTATTCGAAGCTCGCAAATTTAACCGTAACCTGGACGAGATTATCGTCGTCGAAGGCTACATGGACGTTATTGCGCTGGCCCAGCAAGGCTTGCGCAATGCCGTTGCGACGCTGGGTACGGCGACCAGTGAAGAGCATTTGAAGCGTCTGTTTCGTGTGGTACCGAACGTGTTGTTCTGCTTCGACGGTGACCAGGCTGGCCGAAACGCCGCCTGGCGCGCACTGGAAGCCACGATTCCCGGCTTGCAGGACGGCCGGCGCGCGAGGTTTCTGTTTCTGCCCGAAGGGGAAGATCCCGACACCCTGGTGCGGGCAGAAGGCACAGACGCGTTCAAGGCGAGAATCAACCAGCACGCACAACCGTTGGCTGACTACTTTTTCGAGCAACTGACCAAGGAGGCCGATCCGCGCTCCCTGGAAGGCAAGGCACACATGGTGACGCTGGCCGCGCCACTGATCGAAAAAGTGCCGGGCGCAAATTTGCGTGAGCTGATGCGTCGACGCCTGAAAGAGATCACCGGGCTGGACACAGCGGCGGTCAACCAACTGATGCAGTCCGCTCCGACGGAGGCTCAGCCCAGCTACGATCCGGGCTTTGATTACGAGGCCGTGCCGGATTACGGCGATTACCAGCAGCACGATTACCAGGCGCAGCAGGAATGGACACCGAGCGCGCCGGGCGGTCAGCAGAAGAAATGGGACAAGAAGCCGTGGGACAAGGGCAAGAAATGGGACAAGAACGGCAAGCGTCCCGATTTCGAACCTCGCGGGCCACGCACACCGGCGACGGTCGAGCCACCGGCACTGACAGCACTCAGAACGTTGTTGCATCACCCTGAACTGTCAGCACAGGTCGCCAATGCCAGTACGTTCGCCGATGAAGAGAATGTTTATTCACAGCTTCTGGTGGCCCTGATCGACGCCACACAGAAAAACCCGAAGCTGCGCACGATGCAGTTGATTGCCCGCTGGCATGGCACCGATCAAGGACGATTGCTGCGTCAACTGGCGGAAAAGGAATGGCTGATCTCGGCCGATAACCTTGAACAACAGTTTTTCGACACTATAACTAGCTTGTCTGCCCGCCAACGCGAGCGACATCTGGAGCAATTGATCAGGAAGGAACGGCAGTCAGGTCTGAGCGCAGAAGAAAAAGTTCAGCTGCTCAACCTGTTAAATCGCAAAGTTCCTGCACAAACCCCGACCTCAACTGGCGTGTGAGGTCATAGCTCGGGTATAATCCCCGGCTTGTTTTTTGCCCGCCAAGACCTTCAGTGGATAGGGTGTTATGTCCGGAAAAGCGCAACAGCAGTCTCGTATCAAAGAGTTGATCACCCTGGGTCGTGAGCAGAAGTATCTGACTTACGCAGAGGTCAACGACCACCTGCCTGAGGATATTTCAGATCCAGAGCAGGTGGAAGACATCATCCGCATGATCAACGACATGGGGATCCCCGTACACGAGAGTGCTCCGGATGCGGACGCCCTTATGTTGGCCGACGCCGATACCGACGAGGCAGCCGCTGAAGAAGCCGCTGCTGCGTTGGCTGCGGTTGAGACCGACATCGGTCGCACGACTGACCCCGTGCGCATGTACATGCGTGAAATGGGTACCGTCGAGCTTCTGACACGCGAAGGCGAAATCGAAATCGCCAAGCGTATCGAAGAAGGCATCCGTGAAGTGATGGGCGCCATCGCGCACTTCCCTGGCACGGTTGAGCACATTCTCTCCGAGTACACCCGCGTTACTACCGAAGGCGGTCGCCTGTCCGACGTGTTGAGCGGATATATCGATCCGGACGACGGCATTGCGCCGCCCGCCGAAGTCCCGCCGCCCGTTGACCCCAAGGCCGAGAAGGTCGAAGGGGCTGACGACGAGGAAGACGACGCTTCCGATGACGAAGAGGACGAGGTCGAAAGTGGCCCGGACCCAGTCATCGCCGCCCAGCGCTTCGGTGCCGTTTCAGACCAGATGGCAATTGCCCTCAAGGCGCTGAAAAAGCACGGCCGCGGCAGCAAGCAGGCCAACGCTGAACTGCTGGCCCTGGCCGAGCTGTTCATGCCGATCAAGCTGGTTCCGAAGCAGTTTGAAGGTCTGGTCGAGCGTGTTCGCGGTGCTCTTGAGCGTCTGCGTGCACAAGAGCGCGCCATCATGCAGCTGTGCGTTCGTGATGCACGCATGCCTCGTGCCGATTTCCTGCGCCAGTTCCCGGGCAATGAAGTTGACCAGAGCTGGACCGATGGCCTGGCAAAAGGCAAAAGCAAATACGCTGAAGCCATTGGTCGTCTTCAAGCCGACATTCAACGTTGCCAGCAGAAGCTGACCGCGCTGGAAGAAGAAACCGGTTTGACCATCCTGGAAATCAAGGACATCAACCGTCGGATGTCGATCGGTGAGGCCAAGGCCCGCCGCGCGAAGAAAGAAATGGTTGAAGCCAACCTGCGTCTGGTGATTTCGATCGCCAAGAAGTACACCAACCGTGGCCTGCAATTCCTCGATCTGATCCAGGAAGGCAACATCGGTCTGATGAAGGCGGTGGACAAGTTCGAATACCGTCGTGGTTACAAGTTCTCGACGTATGCCACCTGGTGGATTCGTCAGGCGATCACTCGCTCGATCGCTGACCAGGCACGCACCATCCGTATTCCGGTGCACATGATCGAGACGATCAACAAGCTCAACCGCATTTCCAGGCAGATGTTGCAGGAAATGGGTCGCGAACCGACGCCGGAAGAGCTGGGCGAACGCATGGAAATGCCTGAGGACAAGATCCGCAAGGTATTGAAGATCGCTAAAGAGCCGATCTCCATGGAAACCCCGATCGGTGATGACGAAGACTCGCACCTGGGTGACTTCATCGAAGACTCGACCATGCAGTCGCCAATCGATGTCGCCACGGTAGAGAGCTTGAAAGAAGCGACGCGCGAAGTGCTGTCGGGCCTTACTGCCCGTGAAGCCAAGGTCCTGCGTATGCGTTTCGGTATCGACATGAACACCGACCACACCCTTGAGGAAGTCGGTAAGCAGTTCGATGTCACACGTGAACGTATCCGCCAGATCGAAGCCAAGGCGCTGCGCAAGCTGCGTCACCCGACGCGAAGCGAACACCTGCGTTCGTTCCTCGACGAGTAAGCAACGCGTTATAACAAAACCCCCGGCATTGCTGGGGGTTTTGCGTTTAAGGAATAAATTTCCGGCAGAGTGCCACTGTTGTCCATCCCTACTACACTCGACTGATTCTCATCAATGAATCACCGAGGCTGCCATGATGTGGATGCCGGCCATTGCTCTCCTGTGCGTGCTCGCCCCCGCTGCCCTCACCGCACAAACATTGCCTGGCGAGGGTGGTAATGGGCAAGTGATGCATCAGGAGTGGCTGCTCGGCGAGGAGACCGAATCCGGGAATGCAGCCGGGATAAGCCGCCATCTTCCCACTGACTTGATCAGCGACCGATTCGCTGGCGTCGATCAAAGTCGCCAATCCGAACAATTCGATGGACTGGACGATCCGCCCTCCTCATTGCAGGCCGCCACTCACTCCAGTGAACGCAGCAAGCTCTGGCACGAGTTTCTGCTCATCGGTGTTCCCGGATTGCTGTTCCTGACGACGGTGTTGGCCATCGTGGTGAGGATCAACCGTCGTCTCAGTTCGGAAATCTCCCGCCGAATCGCCCTGGAACAGGAGCTGCGCAGCAGCGAGTATCACTATCGCGGGATGATAGAGAGCCTTTCGGCCATCGCGTGGGAAGCCAACACCCACGATTACTCCTACAACTACGTCTCGCCCCACGCGCAAGATTTGTTGGGGTATCCGCTGCACCAGTGGCGAAGGCCCGGGTTCTGGCAGAGCATCGTTCATCCGGAAGACATCGACTACACACAGGCCTACTGCGACCGTGAGATGGCGGAAGGCAATGATCACAGCGTCGATTATCGAGTCCTGACCGCCGACGGGAGGGTGGTCTGGATCCGAGACATCGTGAGCATGATCGGCTATGGCCGAGAGCGGGTGATGCGCGGGCTGATGATCGACATCAGCGAAGCCAAGCAAACCGAAGAGGCCTTGCGCCTCTCGGAAGGGAAGTTCGCGTCGGTGTTCGCGCAATGCCCTGACATGCTGGTCATCGCGCGTCTTTCCGACGGCTGTTTCCTGGAGGCCAATCCGGCATTCGCGGAGCAGATCGGCATCAGCCCGGCCGACGTTGTCGGACGCGTGCCTTCCGAGCTGAACATCTGGGGTATTCCCGACATTGGCCACAGCCTGCTGCAACGCCTTCAGAAGGGCAGCATCCGCAATCTGGAAATGCCGTTTCGACGCAGTGATGGCCGCCTGTTCACCGGGCTTCTGTCAGCCGAGCCCTTTGATCTGGACTCTACTGCTGCGGTGGTTCTGGTGGTGAGGGATATCACGCCGCTCAAGGAGGCCCAGCAACAACTGCAAATGTCCGAAGAGAAATTTGCCAAAGCGTTCCACTCCTCCCCCGACGGCCTGTTGATCACACGACAAAACGACGGGCTGCTGGTGGAGGTGAATGACGGTTTCAGTCGTATCACCGGCTATCACAGTTCGCTGTCGCTGGATCGCACCACCCTTGACCTGGGCATCTGGGTAGACCTGAACGAGCGACAGCAGTTGCTTGAGCAATTGAGCCGCGACGGCTTCGTGAAAGACTTCACCAGCCACATTCGTCGCAGGGATGGTCAGATCCGCCTGTGCGAGATTTCTGCGCGACCGCTCCCGATTGCCGGTGAGGACTGCATGCTCACCATCGCGCGCGACATCACCGACCGCCACCAGATGCAGGAAAAGCTGCAACTGGCGGCGACAGTATTTGAGAGCACTGCGGAAGGCGTATTAATCACCGACACCCGACAGCGGATCAATGCAGTCAACCGCGCCTTCAGCGAGATCACTGGCTACAGCGAACTGGAAGCGCTCGGTAACACGCCGAGCTTGTTGGCGTCCGGACTCCACGACAGCGCGTTCTACGCCGCCATGTGGTACCAACTGACGGCCGAGGGTCACTGGCAGGGCGAGATCAGCAACCGGCGCAAAAATGGCGAGATCTACCCAAGCTGGCTGACCATCAGTGCCGTGCGCAATCGCGATAAATCCATCACCCATTTCGTCGCGGTGTTCGCTGATATTTCCAGCCTGAAGCAGGCCCAGGCTCGGCTGGATTATCAAGCGCATCACGACCCGCTGACCGGCCTGCCAAACAGGACGCTGTTCGAAAGCCGACTGCACGCCGCGCTGATTCACTCAAGAGCGGCTTGCAGCCTCGGCGCGGTGTTGTTTCTGGATTTGGACCGCTTCAAGCACATTAACGACAGCCTCGGCCACCCGGTTGGCGATCTGCTGCTGAAAAGCATTGCGGTGCGCCTGAAGGAGAATCTGCGCGACATCGACACCGTCGCACGGCTCGGCGGGGACGAATTCATCATCCTGTTGCCTGGCCTGCAAAACCCCAGCGACGCCGAAGCCGTTGCGACCAAGCTACTCAACAGTTTTTCAGCGCCGTTTCAGGCGGGCGAACACGAGTTCTTCATGAGCACCAGCATCGGCAGCGCGCTGTTTCCCACAGACGGCGCGGACGTCGCCACGCTGATCAAAAATGCTGACGCGGCGATGTATCGCTCCAAGGCCAAGGGGCGCAACCGCGTCGAGCACTACACGCGCGATCTGACCGCTCAGGCCAGCGAGCGGATTGCCCTGGAGCACGCGCTGCGGCGCGCCATTGAGCGTAATGAGTTCACCCTGTCTTACCAGCCCAAGATCAGCTTGCTGACACACAGGCTGGTCGGCGCCGAAGCACTGATACGCTGGTTCCATCCCACGTTTGGCGATGTCCCACCCGAGCGATTCATCCCGCTGGCAGAAGAAAACGGCATGATCCTGCAAATCGGCGAATGGGTGCTCGGCACGGCCTGCCAGCAGTTGCACGAGTGGAACCAGCGCTACGAGGTGTTCGGCCCTTTGTCGGTAAACCTTGCCGGTGCGCAGCTGCGTCAGCCCAACCTGCTCAACAGGATCGAGCGCCTGCTGCTCCAGCACCAGTTACAGCCCGGGTGCCTGCAACTGGAGATCACCGAGAACTTCATCATGTCGCAGACCGAGGAAGCGCTTTCAGTGCTGCACCGCCTTAAGAAACTCGGCGTGCAACTGGCGATCGACGACTTCGGCACCGGCTACTCCTCGCTCAGTTACCTCAAGCGCCTGCCGCTGGACATCCTCAAGATCGACCAATCATTTGTGCGCGGTTTGCCTGACGATCCCCATGATGCTGCCATTGTCCGCGCGATCATTGCGCTTGGACGCAGCATGCAACTGACGGTCATCGCAGAAGGCGTCGAGACGCTTGAGCAACAGCAATTCCTGGCCGACGAAGGCTGTGAACAGATCCAGGGCTACCTCGTCAGCCTGCCCCTGCGCGCGGAGGAATTCTGTGCGACATTCCTTCGTACAACCGTTTCAGACGTTTCGGATAGCACAGCGCGTAAACCGTCGTTATAATCCGCGGCCTACTGAGGGCCTATAGCTCAGTTGGTTAGAGCAGGGGACTCATAATCCCTTGGTCCACGGTTCGAGTCCGTGTGGGCCCACCAAATAATAAAGCCGCGCATTGCGCGGCTTTTTTCGTTCTGGCGCTGTACCCACCGCCGGCCTCATCACACCCTCAATCAATCACCACATGCGGCAAAAACCGGCTGCTGTCCTTGGTGATCAAGCTATCGTCTTCACGAATCCCAATCCCCGAAGCCGTATCCCCCACCACCCACGATCCGATCAGCGTGTAGCTGTCGCCAAAACGAGGCAACGGCGCGAACGCCTGCAGGATGTAGGGCGCATCGTTGTAGGAGCCGTCTTCGAAAATGACCTGGTCGGTCGGGGTGCGGATTTCGATGTTGGCGCCTTCGCGGGAAAAGTACGGCTTGCGCACCCAGCCCTTCGGCACCGCAGATTGAGGGTGCTTATCGACAAAGGACGGCAGCAGATTGGGATGGCCTTCGTTGAATTCCCAAAGCAACGGCAGGATGCCTTTGTTCGAAATGATCGCCTTCCAGGCCGGTTCGATGAACTGAGTGTCGCACTGCGGGATGGCCTGGCCGTGGGGCTCATGGAAGACATGCTCCCAGGCGTGCAGCTTGAAGATGCGTTCTATCCAGCGGCCTTCGAGGTCGACGAATCTGCCTTGGCCGTTCAGGCCGATGTCCTCAATGTCGATGTGGCGGGTTTCGATGCCGACATGTTCAGCCATTTTGCGCAGGAATTCGGTCGTTCCTCGGTCTTCGATCGAGCCTGACATGCACGAGAAGTAGAAAGGCCCGCCTTCCCTGATCGCCGCAAACGCCCGCACCAGATCCTCCGCCATCGAGTTGAACTGCGAAGCGCGGGCCGGCAATACGCCGCGCTGGATCTGCTCTTCAAGCCAGATGAGCTGAAACGCGCCCGCTTCATACGCCGACGTAGGCGTGTCCATGTTGGCTTCCAACAGCTTGGCCGGGTTGATGCCGTCATAGCTGAAGTCAAAGCGGCCATATAGATGCGGGTGGCCTTCCTTCCACGAGGTGCGGACCAGATCGAAGAACGCCGGCGGAATGGCCAGCCGGGTCAGCAGTTCTTCACTCTCGACAACCTTTTCCACGACGTCCAGGCACATGGCATGAAGCTCCTGGGTCGGCGCTTCGATGTCGCGCGTGATCTGCGCTTCGGTGAACTGGTAGTAAGCCCGCTCATCCCAGTAGCGCTCGCCGTCGATGGTGTGAAAGTTGAACCCTTCACGCTCGGCCGTCTGCCGCCAATCAGGACGTTCCTGGATGCTGATCCTTTTCATGGGTAACGTCCCTGTTATCCGCCGAAGCTTGAGCCGCTGCTTTTGCCGCCCCAACCGCTGCGAGCGGTAGCCTGGCTACCAAAACCGCCACGGGAGACAGACGACGAGACGGAGGAGTTACGACCAAGGGTGCTTTTGCTGTAAGTCCCGGTCGAACTGCTTCGCGCCTGGGTGGAGTTGCCGAAGGTTTTGCCCTGCTCGATCTGGCGCGACAGTGTGGAATACCCGTATCCACCCCGCGAGTCACGCTCCTGATAAATGGGTTGGGCGTAGTAACGACCGCCACCGCCGGTGAATCCGTTGACCATGTTGCTGACGAGCATGCCCATCAGGAACCCGTTCACCCCGGAACCGAAGCCACCACCCCCGCCACCGGACTGGTTAGCCTGTGCCTTCGCTGCGTCGACCTGGGACTTGGGAAGCTCGCCGGAAACCTCCAGCTGGAAACCGCCGAGCTTGGGCGTGAACTTGCCATCGGCATTCTGCTGGCAGTAATCAGGGACGAAATCTGCTTCGCAAGCGGTCTTGTCGTCGTAGGTCGGGGCAATGCGGCGGTGTTCCGCCAGCGCGCTCATGTAGGCGTCCGAGCAGATGTCGACCGGGACTTTCTGATCCACACAGGACTGAACCGACGGGTAGGTCTGCTGCGCGGAAACCTCGACGGTATCGGACTTGCTGCACGCACTGATCGCCAGCGGCAGGGTGCTGGCCAGGACCAGCTTGAGGGAACTACGTCTCATCGATAACTCCTTTCGATAACGGGCGATCAGGTCGACGGCGTCATGCAGGCCGAGTTGAGGAAACCGACACTGATCGAGACGCTGGCGGCGTAGATGGCCGCCGCAAGCTCGCCTCGGGTGATGCGTGCGGACAGATCCTTGAGCACCATGCTGGTGGCGGTGAAGGCCAGCAGCTGTACGACTGCTGCGATGACTGCCCAGATCACCACATCCAGTACGCTGATGCTGTAGGTGATCACGTTGCTGGCAGGCAGGGCAAAACCGATCAGCGCACCGCCGAGGGCGACGGCGGCGGCCACATTGCCCTCACGAATCTGGGCGAATTCCTTGTGCGGCGTCAGACGCGTGTAGGCCATCTGAAACAACGAGAACAATCCGCCGGCCACAATGATGTAGACCACAAAACTCAGCAACGACTGGAAGCTAACGGACATACGAAGCGCTTCAAGCATTTTTTACTTCCTTTTAAATGACGGTGAAATCAGTGGACTGCAGGGTCACGCCGACCGAGGTGGTGAAGGAGACAACGCCCTCCTCGTCTTCCTCGACCGACAGCAACAGAAACTCGCGGCGGTCGACCAGCCCGGTGTCCCGCGCGTACAACATGCTCAGGTGCTTGATGCGGTAGGCACCGTCGGGACTGACGACGTGCTCGTCCATGGGCGTGAGTTCGGTCTGGCCTTGTTCAGTGCCCCACTGACGGCCGTACTCCCAGCCGTCATGTTCGAACACCGGCAGACCGACTTTCGACGAAGGCCCCACCAGACGCTTGAGCTCCGCCTCGCTGTTGATTGTTACGACGCTGCTGTAGCCGAACAGGATGACGTCCTGAACGTCTTCAGCGGCAGGCCCGTTCATCATGACCTGCAGCCAGTAGTCCTCGTCCTCGAAGTAGAAGCGCACCAGACGTACCGATTGGCCGAGGTCGACCTGACCCACTGACCAGACCACTTCTTCGTTGGGGACCACCAGTTCCGAATGGCCGTCGAGCATCAGTTTGAGTGAGTCGTCGAGGTCGAGCATACGACCGGTAGCCAGCCCGAATGGATTAGCCAGGCCCGGATTGCCGAGACCGGCCGGTGGATTGGGCGACTCCAGGCCTAACGCGCGTTTGATCCAGCTCATGTTTCATCTCCTTGAATTCGCGCCGAGGCGATGTAAAAAATTCTGCCAATCACTGCGCCGGACCTCGTTCGACAAGCCGCCATGAGTGCATCAGCCAGGCCGTCACAATACCGGCAAGCGCGCCACACAGGTGTGACTCAATCGATACGCCGGGCACCGGAATGAAGCCAAAAATCAGTCCGCTGTAGCCCAGCAGGGTCACCAGCGCAATCGCGAAACTCGCCAGGCTGCGTTGATACCACGCGCGCGCCAGCAGATACGCCCACAAGCCAAAGACCAGACCGCTGGCGCCCACATGGATGACCGGCCGGCCAACCACCCAGACCATCAGCCCGCCCAGCAAAATGATGAGCAGAACCACACGGACGTAACGTTGAAGCCCCTCGGTCGCGACCAGCCAGCTCAGCACCACAAAAGGGAGCAGATTGCTCAGCAGGTGACGGACAGAGCCATGCAGAAACGGGGAGAAAACGATGCCTTGAAGTCCGGATAACGTTCTGGGTACCAGGCCGTGGAACAGCAGGCTGTTGGCGGTCAGGGAGTTAACCATCTGCACAACGATCATCACAGCGGCAAGGCAGAGTATCGTTCGTAGTCCATTTCCGATATTCATCTGTACACCGCTGAAGCCCAAAAAACTGAAACCGAAAAAAGGCAGACGGAAATCCGGCTGCCTCTGTTTAACGGTGCTTATTGCCCAGCGTTACCGCTCTGGTTTTGCGCTTTCAATCGGGCCAGCACATCGGCCGCGCCGCCTGATTTTGCGCCGATCCCGGCGTCTTGGAGACGACGCTCCAGATCGCCGCCATTGGCAACCTCGGTCAGCTCATCGGCCGCTTCAAGCCTGGCGTCCTGCTCATCCTGACGCTGCTTGATACGTGCCAGCGAACCCACTGCGGTTTCGAGTCGGCCATTGGCACCGCCCGTTGCAGCTGCGGCGTTGATCTGCGCCTTTTGCACGCTGTCGCGGGCCTTGGCCATATCGGTCTGCTGACGCAGGCCTTTGATCTGGCTCTCAGCCTTGATGACCTGTGCGGTCAATTTGGCCACGTGAACACCAAACTGATCTGCAGCAAGTTTCTCTTGATCGCGCAGGGCCGTCAGCTCGGCTACTTTCTCGGCACACTCGAGGGCAAGGGCTTCTTCGCCTTTGTTCATCGCGGCGAGCGCTTTCTGCTCCCAGTTGGCGATGTTCTTGTCGTGCTCTTCGACGCGCTGGAGCGAGAGCTTGTGCTTGGCTTTGATTTGAATCAGCTGGTTGCGCGCCGCCAGCATGGAAGCATCGGCGTCACGGATTTCCTGATCGAGGATTCGCAGTGCCTGAGCATCGACGATGGCTTCACCCACCTCGGAAGCCCCACCACGCAGCGCTGTGACCATTTTTTTCCAAAGGCTCATTGATGTGTCTCCCGATTACTGTGAATCAATGTTTAGAAGATCTTCGTAGGCATCAGCCGCACGAATCACGTTGTCTGCCAGCGTGAGCACTTCGTGGACGATGACCGTCAGCGAAGAGGCAGCGCTCAGGGCGCCGAACATGCTGTAGACGGTTTCGCCGTTTGGCATGGTCTCGATGCCGATCGACGACAGCGGGAAGAGGTCCCGACTGCGCAGCACCGTCTCGTTGAAAGACTTTGGGTCTTTGACCTGAGAGGCGTAGACCAGGACGGAATCAACCAGGATCTGGTCGCCCGCGATGGCAATGATGATGGGCAAGCCGCCGAACTGGTTCATCACCAGGCTCAGACTTGGCTCGGCGCCTTGAATGAGGGTCAGCTTGATGTCGTTGTTCTTCACCACATCCAGTTCGGCGAACGCCGAGTGAAGTGTGTCGATCGTCCAATTGGTATTCTCAGTCATGAATCCCTCCAGTTTGATCCGGTTACCCAAGTAGGGCTGGCGTAGCACTTTTTCGATGTCTCTCAACACTTCCGCGTTTTCTGGAAGTACGTACAGCTCTCGTTTCACGTACCCGGCAGCCGTCAGCCGAGCGCGCATCTCGCGCATGTAATCGGTTGAAGTTTTCCGAGCCATTGAAGTTTTTCCCGAACATCACATGTGATAGCGATGCACCCTACGCGCATGTAAGCCGATGCGCAACGTCTCACATGTGATGATTTTGTGAATAGAACCACGACGGTGGTGACGCGCCGCATTTGCCGGGCTTCGGATATATTCGTCTTCCCCATGGTCAGTAACCCCATGAACTCAGCCTCTCTCCCCTCCTGGCTTCGCCGCGCCCTGCGTCCTCTTCTGGACCCATACCGCCGCTATCGCCATGCCCGCTACATCCATGCCGGCCGCATCGTGGTCGGGTTGCTGGTGTCGATTCTCCTGACGACAGGGATTAATTTGCCTCACGGTGAGTGGGCGTCGGTGACGATGCTGATCGTGATTGGAGGGTTGCAGCACCACGGCAATATCGGCAAAAAGTCGGTGGAGCGGGCGTACGGGACACTGATAGGCGCGGCGCTGGGCCTGGCGATCGTGGCGCAGGAAAGCTATCTGGGCATGCCGCTGCTGACGTACGTAATCATGTCGCTGATCTGCGGCTTCTTTGCGTATCACGCCATCGGCAAAGGGGGTTACACCGCGCTATTGTCGGCGATCACGCTGTTTATCGTGGCGGGTCATGGTGACAACCCGATCACGGACGGGTTGTGGCGGACGGTCGACATCCTGATCGGTATCGCCCTCGCTTTGGCGTTTTCGTTCGCGCTGCCGCTGTACGCCGTGTATTCGTGGCGGTACAACCTGGCGAGTGGCTTGCGTGACTGTGCCCTGGCTTACGACCGTATCGCCAGCGGGCAATCCATGACTGCGGATGAGCACGTGAAGCTGACCGCGCGAATGGGCGCAACGCTGCTGCAGCTGCGCTCACTGATGCCGTCGGTGTCCAAGGAAGTGAAGATTTCGATCGTTGAGCTGGACGCCATCCAGAGCCACTACCGCATGTGCCTGAGCATCCTTGAGATTCTTTCGAACCTGCGCCCGGCGGACACTGGCAGTACAGGGGTGACGGCGGAGCAACGCCGCATTCGACGCATGTTGATCGGCATGGCCCGCGCACTGCAGACCGGCGCGACTGAGCGTTTGCAGCGGCCGACGGAGAGCTTGACCGTCGGGCCTGACGTTCCGACCGCCTCGACCGAGGTGCTCGGTTATCAGCTGATGACCCGCCAGTTCACGCAGAATCTCGAAAGCCTGCAACAGCGTCTGGCGAAAACAGCGCCGGCGTGGAAGATCTGAACCACGCCAGCGTGTGATCAATAAACGGGCGGGGGTCAATACACCGACGGAACAACCATTTCACGCGGTACCGGCGCGCGCAGGTAATTGGCGTTGTACTCGCGCTCCGGCAGCACCACTTGCGGCGTCTCGGTATCGCCACGCGGGATCTGCTCCAGCAGGTGATGAATGCAGTTCAGGCGCGCCCGCTTCTTGTCGTCGGCCTCGACGATCCACCACGGCGCGACGTCGGTGTGGGAACGGGTAAGCATTTCCTCTTTCGCGTTGGTGTAATCCTCCCAGCGACGACGTGACTCCAGGTCCATCGGCGAAAGCTTCCACTGTTTCAGCGGGTCATGAATGCGCATCAGAAAGCGCCGGTATTGCTCATCATCGGTGATGGAGAACCAGTACTTGATCAGGATGATGCCCGAGCGCACCAGCATTTTTTCGAACTCGGGGACGGTGCGAAAGAACTCTTCGTACTCCTCGTCATTGCAGAAGCCCATGACCCGCTCGACCCCGGCCCGGTTGTACCAACTGCGGTCGAACAGCACCATTTCGCCGGCTGCAGGCAGGTGCGCGACGTAGCGCTGGAAGTACCACTGCGTGCGCTCGCGTTCACTCGGCGCGGTCAGTGCAGCTACCCGGCAAACCCGCGGGTTGAGACGCTGAGTGATGCGCTTGATCGCACCGCCCTTGCCTGCCGCGTCCCGGCCTTCGAACAGCACGACCACCTTGAGCTTCTGGCTCACCACCCAGTCCTGCAGTTTCACCAGTTCGCCTTGCAGGCGCAGCAGCTCACGGAAATACAGGCGGCGATCAATCCCCTTGGGCACCTCCTCACCCAAGTCAGCCAACAAGCCATCCAGGCGCGCGTCGTCGTACTCCATTTCCAGTTCTTCGTCGAAGCTGTCGAGGATGTCGGCCTGGATGTAGCGGGCGGTTTCGGAGAAATCCAGAGTCATGACGAGGCTCCCGGCGTGGATTCAGAGGGGGTGGGGAGAGAATTTAGGCACGCCGGCGGTGACAGAAGAATGACAAAAGCCTTACAGCGCGGAAAAGTCCTGCTGCTGCATCGTCCTCATCGATGGCTGATTTTGAATGGCAGGCAGGGACAAAGCGGCGTGGGTAACATCAGCCGGGCAGGACGTTCGGGCAGGGATCAGACGCTGACCGTTTCGACGGTGATTTGCCGGTGAGCCTGGAATGGCGCTACCAGCGCTTCATCGGCTTGCGCGGCAGTAATCAACGTCCACTCGCGCTCGATCGGCGTCCAGTGCTGTTGTCGTGCGCGGCCAAGCTTGTCGGCATCTGCAAGGACAAACACCTGCGCCGCGCGCTTGATGATGCACTCCTTCAGATAAGCCTGTTGGTCGCTGGCCTCGCACAGGCCGAATTCGGCGACCACACCGTCAGCGCCCAGAAACGCCTTGTCGACGCTCAAACGACTGAGCGTCAATTCCGCCAGCGGGCCCAGCGTGCTCATGCTCGAACCCCTGAGATCGCCACCGATCAGCGTCAGGCGGATTCCCGGCGCGTTCGCCAGCGTCATGACGGCCATCAAATTGTTGGTCACAACATGCACGTTCTGTCGAGACGAAAGATGGAGCGCCAGCGCAGCACACGTCGTTCCGCCATCAAGGAGTACCGTGTCGCCGTCCTCAATGTGTAACGCGGCCGCCTGCGCAATAGCGTTTTTCTGGTCGCGCTGAGTCGCTTTGCGCTCCTCAAGAGAGGCCTCGGGTTCATGCACCCCGATCAGCGCAGTGGCTCCGCCATGGGTCCGCACCAAATGTCGCTGCTTGGCCAGCATGGTCAGATCGCGACGGACAGTCGCTTCCGACACACCGAGGGCGGCGCTCAATTGCTCGACATTGGTGTCACGGGCGCGAACCAGTTCGAGAATGGCGCGGTGACGGTCGTTGGCTTTCATGGGCGGCCTCGTTGCATAAAGGCCGCTGATCTTACACGACCCGACCGGGTCGCCTCACCCTCGCCGGGTGGCCAGCTCCGCGCCCTGGCGCAGCGCCTCGAGCATGCTGCGCTCATCCGCGATGCCCTTGCCGGCAATATCGAACGCCGTGCCGTGGTCGACCGAGGTGCGGATGACTTCAAGGCCGACGGTGACGTTAACGCCTGCTTCAAGGCCAAGCACTTTGACCGGGCCATGGCCTTGATCGTGGTACATCGCAACCACCAGATCAAAATCGCCGCGCCCCGCCCGGAAAAACAGTGTGTCCGCAGGCAGAGGACCGGTAACGTCCAAGCCTTTGTCCTGCAGCACCTTGACGGCGGGAATGATCTTTTCCTCTTCTTCGCCATAACCGAACAGGCCATTTTCCCCTGCATGGGGGTTGATGCCGCAGACCCCTATGCGGGGCCGTTCGATACCCGCCTTGACCAGAGTCGCGTTGCCCCGCTCAATCGTTCGCTGTACCAGGCCCGGTTCGATTTTGCGAATGGCATCGATGATGCCCATGTGCGTCGTGACATGGATAACGCGCAGCTGCGGCGCCACCAGCATCATTGACACTTCGTCGACATGGGTGAGGTGCGCCAGCATTTCGGTATGGCCCGGGTATTTGTGACCACCTGCGTGCAGCGCCTCTTTGTTGAGCGGCGCCGTGCAAATGGCGTCGATCTGCCGGGCTTCGGCCAGCTCGACCGCACGTGCAATGAAACGGTAGGCGCCGTCACCGGCAATGGGCGACAGCTGACCGAACGGCAGATCGGCCGGGATCAGGTTCAAATCGATGCAATCAATCGTGCCCGGCTCGTATTGAGCCTCTGAAGCCTCGCTGATGCGGCGAACCTTCGCGGTGCCATTGACAATGGTGTTGGCCAGCTCCAAACGCCGGGCATCGCCGATGACCAGCGGCCTGCATTGCTGATAAACCACGTCGTGGTTCAGGCTTTTGACGATGACTTCCGGGCCTACGCCGCTGGCGTCGCCCATGGTGATGCCGATGATCGGCAGATAGTGACTCATGATGTTTTACCTAATAGCGCAGGATTCTTGGCAGTGCCTGCGCCGTACTGCGCAGGCTCGATTGCGTTATTCAAATGCAGCCAGGCCGCGTACAGGGCGTGCTCCGTCCCAAATGCGCCGGCTTTTGTTACCACGCCGGGACGGCGCCCCGCCAGCGGAGTGATGGGGAGCCCGAACGCAACGCCCGCTTCGACCTCACAAATAAGCTGCAGACTGACGATGCCCACGGCGCTGAGCATGGCGCGGGCCGTTTCGCCGCCAGTGGCAATGACGCCACCCACCTGTGCGAAATTCGACCGAACCAGTGCTGCAAGTCCGGTCGACAGATGCGCACCTTCCGCCGGATCGAACGCTTCATCACGCCCGATACGCAGCAATAAGTCATCGCCCTGGTTTAAGCATTGGCCTATACGTGCCTCCCAACTGTCCCAATCGACATGTTTCTTGCCTTGGCGCAGCACCGGAGGCGGGACAACAAGGTCCTTTATTCCAGTGCGCTCCTTGAGCATTGCGCACTGGCGCTCGGAAACCCCGGACAGGCTGCCGACCAGCACCAGTGTGGGTGCATATTTTTCGTGTTGGTCGGGAGCATGCAGGCTTGCGCCTGAGATGAAGCCTGGCAGCAAGGCGATTTCCCGAGCCAGGCCACCCGAGCCCACCCAGAACATCGCCTCCTCCAACTGCGAGGTCACGACGGACAGTGTTTTCAGGTCCTCAGTGGTCACCGCATCAACGATCAGCGCCTGCGTGCCACTCTTCGCAACCTCTCCAATGTGTCGGGCGAGCGCAGCCGCATCACCCCGCAACAATGGCAGGGCCAGCCGCGCTACCTGCAGCCCGGCAGCTTCCAGCATCGAGGAGATGTCCGCAGAGCGGTCTGCGTGCTCAAGCTTCCACGTTTCGGTGGTTTCCAGCGGGTGGCCGTTGACCAGAACCTGGCCGTCAACGGTGGTACGGCCTGTGGTTGGAAATGCCGGAGCAACAATCGCCAATCCCGCCTCTGCCTGGAGCGCAGCGACCTCGGCAGCCCAGTTACCCCGCAGCGTCGAGTCGATCTTTTTGTACAGTTTTTGTCCAGGCGCAAGCAGCGACCGGTAAGCCGCCAATGTCCGTTGACCTGCCTGAGCACCCGTCAGGCGCCGCGTGTCGGTATCAATCGCAACCACACTGGCGTCGCCGGTGTCATGGGCCGCATCGAGCGTGACCACAGTGTCATGCCCGGCACTGGCGAAAGCGATGGCGCAATCCGCCGCCCCTGAAAGGTCATCGGCGATGATCAGCAACGTCATCGAACAACCTCCCGCTGCGCTGTTGCTTCTGTCTGGGACTGGGGATGACGAGTGCAGTAGCGCTTGGCAATGGCCGCCGTGAGAACGGGCGACAAGACAGCCGTCACTACCACACAGGCTGCAACCAGGAGCGTCGCGGAGTTCGCCGCTTCGGTGTAAATCGGATTCGCGGCGGCCACGAGCGCTGGAACCGCCGCCGCGTTACCGGCTGTGTTGGCAGCCGCCACCCCCGCTACGCCGGTACCGCCCGATAACCTGTCGGCGAAGTACAGCGGAATACCGGTGATTACGACGACTGCCAGCCCAAGACCGATACCCAACAACCCGGCCTGCCAGACCTTGTGTAAATCGAGACTGGCGCCCAATGCCAAGGCGAAGAACGGAATCATCACCGGCACAGCCTTGGCCAGAAAGTCACGCATCTCGCGGTCCAGATTTCCCAACAGCATTCCCAGCAGGAGCGGAAGAATGGCCCCGACCAGCGTGGGCCAAGGGAAGGCTGCCAGGCCCGCAACGCCCAACGTCACCATGGTCAGAAAGGGACCGGACTCCAGCGACATGACCGAATACGCGCCTACGTCTTCGGAGCGCCCGTATTGGCCCATCAACGCCATGTACAACCCACCGTTGGTGTCGTTCATCGCGGCAACCACGGCCAACGTCGATAATCCGGCGAAGACGCCAGAGGTGATGGGCTGCTCCCCCAGGAAGTGGCCCATGATCACGCCGATGACAATGGCGGTGCCGACCTTGGTGGCGAACAGCACTCCACCCTTTTTCAGCAGATAGGGCGTTGCCTTGATGTCAATGCTCGCGCCCATGCAGACGTAAAACACCGCCAGTATGGGCAACGAGCCGGTGAACAGCGCATTGGTGAACGACCCGAAAAACTTGGGCATGTCGGGCAAAAACGTCGCTACAAGCGAGCCGATGAGCAGTGGCACGATCATCATCCCGCCCGGCACCCGCTCGATAGTACGTTTAATCGGAAATTGGGCCACAGGGAGCACTCCTTATTTTTATAGGGTGAGGCTGCAACAAGCCTGATTGCGCGAAATGATCATTATTTTGACTGATTCGCTCAATTCAGCTTACCCAAACATCAAATAATGCGCAAACCAATCATTTCAGCTTTCGATATGATCATCCGGCGGGATTTCCAGTCAGCTACTGGCAACGCCGTATTCAATGAAGTCGCGCCGGGTGTTTTGAATATCGCCCGCCTGTCAGCAGAATCTCCTAACATGCCCCGCTTGCCGAAGGAGATCCGCCCTTGCCTGACACTCATCCCCCAGCGCTCGACGACATCGACCGCAAACTGATCGCCGCGCTGCAAATCAATGCCCGGGAACCGGTTGCCAATCTGGCTCGACAATTGGGTATCGCCCGCACAACTGTGACCTCGCGGCTGGCGCGCCTGGAAAAAGCCAAAGTCATTACCGGCTATGGCGTGCGACTGGGTCAGCGGTTGGTGGATGGCGGGCTGCAGGCTTATGTCGGGATCACCGTGCAGCCTCGCTCGGGCAAGGAAGTGTTGCGGCGGCTGAGTGCGCTGGCGCAGGTGCAACAACTGTGCGCCGTGAGTGGCGAGTTCGATTACGTCGCCTGGCTGCGCACCGATTCGCCGGAGCAGTTGGATCAGATGCTCGATCTGATCGGCAGTGTCGACGGCGTCGAGAAGACCACCACGTCGATCATCCTGAGCAGCAAGATTGATCGCGGCCAGCCGTCCTGATCAGCCTCATTCTGACAATATGACGAAATATTTCGTCACTTTGCCGGCATTCTCTACACAACGACGACACTCTGCGTCTTATTAACGTTCCAACTGTTATCTAGACTTGTCCACTTTCGCGCCCCACTCGAACAAGGTCAGTCATGAAGAACAATCGCCACCCCGCCAATGGAAAGAAACCGATCACCATTTTCGGCCCGGACTTCCCGTTTGCCTTCGATGACTGGATTGAACACCCGGCGGGCCTCGGCAGCATTCCTACAGAAAACCTCGGCAAAGAGGTGGCCATTGTCGGCGCAGGCATCGCCGGGCTGGTGGCGGCTTACGAGCTGATGAAGCTGGGCCTCAAACCGGTCGTTTATGAAGCCTCCAAAATGGGCGGCCGCCTGCGCTCGCAGCAGTTTGAAGGCGCTGAAGGCATCATCGCCGAGCTGGGCGGCATGCGCTTTCCGGTGTCCTCCACCGCCTTTTATCACTACGTCGACAAGCTCGGCCTGGAATCCAAACCTTTCCCCAACCCGCTGACGGCAGCGTCGGGCAGCACCGTGATTGACCTGGAAGGCAGCACTCACTACGCACAGAAACTGTCGGATTTGCCTGCGCTGTTTCAGGAAGTCGCTGACGCCTGGGCCGACGCGCTGGAGGACGGCTCGCGGTTCGCCGACATCCAGCAAGCCATCCGCGACCGCGATGTGCCTCGGCTCAAGGAGCTGTGGAACAAGCTGGTGCCGCTGTGGGACGACCGCACGTTCTATGACTTTGTCGCCACGTCCAAAGCCTTCGCCAAACTGTCCTTCTATCACCGCGAAGTGTTTGGTCAGGTCGGTTTCGGCACCGGTGGCTGGGACTCGGACTTCCCGAACTCGATGCTGGAGATCTTCCGCGTGGTCATGACCAACTGCGACGATCACCAGCACCTGATCGTCGGTGGCGTCGCGCAAGTCCCGATCGGCATCTGGCGCCACGCACCCGAGCGCTGCGCGCACTGGCCAGAGGGCACCAGTCTTTCTACGCTGCACCGAGGCGCACCGCGCACGGGCGTCAAAGGCATCAGCCGCGCCGCCAACGGTCAGTTCGCGGTCACCGACAACCTGGGCGATGTTCGCCATTACGATGCGGTTCTGGCGACATGCCAGAGCTGGTTGCTGACCACGCAGATCGAGTGCGAAGAGTCGCTGTTCTCGCAGAAGATGTGGATGGCGCTGGACCGCACCCGCTACATGCAGTCATCGAAGACCTTCGTCATGGTCGACCGGCCGTTCTGGAAGGACAAAGACCCGGAGACCGGTCGCGACCTGATGAGCATGACCCTGACCGACCGCCTGACCCGTGGCACTTACCTGTTCGACAACGGCACCTATTCCAACGGCGTCGAGAAGCCGGGGGTGATTTGCCTGTCGTACTCGTGGATGAGCGACGCGCTGAAAATGCTGCCTCACCCGGTGGAAAAACGCGTCAGCCTGGCGCTCGGGGCGCTGAAGAAGATCTACCCGAAGGTCGATATCGCCGCACGCGTCATCGGAGATCCGATCACCGTGTCGTGGGAATCCGACCCACACTTCCTCGGCGCCTTCAAAGGCGCGCTGCCGGGCCACTACCGCTACAACCAGCGCATGTACGCGCACTTCATGCAGAAGGAAATGCCTGACGAGCAACGCGGCATTTTCATCGCCGGTGACGATGTCTCCTGGACACCCGCTTGGGTTGAAGGCGCAGTACAGACCTCGCTGAACGCGGTATGGGGCATCATGACCCACTTCGGCGGCAAGACTCACGCCGAGAATCCGGGGCCTGGCGACGTGTTTCACGAGATCGGCCCGATCGTTTTGCCGGAATAAGGAAGCCTCTTATGCGCGTCGCCCTCTACCAATGCCCACCGCTGCCGCTCGATGTCAGCGCCAATCTTATGCGCCTGGAAGCTCAGGCGATCGAGGCATCGGCGCAAGGGGCGAAGCTGCTGGTCTTCCCGGAGATGTTTCTCAGCGGCTACAACATCGGTGCTCAGGCGGCGCGGGAGTTGGCGCAAGCATGCGATGGCCCGGCTGCGCTGAAGATCGCCGAGATTGCGCAAGCTGCGGGTATCGCGATTCTGTACGGCTACCCGGAGTTGAGCAGCGACGATCAGGTTTACAACGCCGTGCAGTTGATCGACGCGCAAGGTGTGCGGCTCTGCAATTACCGTAAGACCCATCTGTATGGCGACCTGGACAACGCGATGTTCAGCGCGGGCGATGAGCACTTTCCGGTGGTGGAGTTCGGAGACTGGAAGCTCGGCTTTTTGATCTGCTACGACGTCGAGTTTCCTGAGAATACGCGGCGTCTGGCCCTGGCGGGCGCAGACCTGATTCTCGTACCGACTGCCAACATGGCGCCCTACGATTTCGTCGCGGAAGTTACCGTGCGAGCCCGCGCCTTCGAGAACCAGTGCTACCTGGTTTATGCCAATTACTGCGGCAGTGAGGGCGAGATCCATTATTGCGGCTTGAGCAGCATCTGTGCGCCAGACGGTCGGCAAATCGGGCTTGCCGGTCTGGATGAGGCACTGGTGATTGCGGATCTGGATCGTGAATCAATGAGTGAATCTCAGGCGATCAATACGTATTTCAAGGATCGCCGGCCGGTGTTTTATTCCGGCCTGGGCAAACCGTAGGGTCATCATCCTGCGTCGCCACTGCGCACGTCCCACACTTGCACGTCTGTTATCCGCTAGCATGGCCGCTCAGTCATCAAACATCACAAGCGCCATGCCCAACGACATCAGCCGACGATCACTCACCCTGCCCAATGGCTTGAACGTGGTGCTTGTTTCCGCCCCACGTTTGAAGCGTTGCGCGGCGGCATTGCGGGTGGCGGCAGGCAGTCATGATGTTTCTGCCCGCTGGCCGGGGCTGGCGCATTTCCTTGAGCATCTGTTTTTTCTCGGTACCGAGCGCTTTGCGGGCGACGAAAAGCTGATGGCGTTCGTGCAGCGTCATGGCGGGCAGGTGAACGCCAGCACACGTGAGCGCACGACCGACTTTTTCTTCGAACTGCCGCGCGCCGTGTTTGCTGACGGCCTTGAGCGGCTGTGCGAAATGCTCGCCCATCCGCGCATGAAGATTCCGGATCAGCTGCGAGAACGGGAGGTGCTGCACGCGGAATTCATCGCCTGGTCGCGGGACGATGCCTCCCGTGACCTGCTCAAACGCCTGCAGCCTTTGTCAGCCCTGCATCCGCTACGCGGGTTTCATGCAGGGAATCGCTTCAGCCTTCCAGTGCCGCGTCAGGCGTTTCAGCATGCGCTGCAGGATTTCTATCGACGGTTTTATCAGGCCGGGCAGATGACGTTGAGTCTGGCGGGGCCTCAGTCGCTGAATGAACTCGAGGAGCTGGCAGCGCAGTTTGGCGGGTATTTCGTTCAGGGCATTCGCGCGGAGCAGCGGCGACCGCCTGCGCTGCTCACTGATGCGACGAAGCCAATCCCCAAACCTGACCAGCGTCGGATGCATCTGACTTTCGCGTGCGAAGGCTTACCGGCAGGGCAGGAACAGGCCGCGGCGTTTCTCTGCACCTGGATGAATGACGCGCAAGGGGGCGGGCTGGTGACGGAGCTGCGTGAACGAGGGTTGATTGAATCGCTGAAGGCCGAGGCCATGTATGAGTTTGCCGGCCAGGCAGTCATCGACATTGAGGTCGCATTGGCCGCGAAGACACCCGATGCGTCATCGCAGGTATCAGCGTTGGTGTTCAGCTGGCTCGCCTTCTTCAAATCCCATTACCGCCGGTTGTTCGATGAATACGCGCGGCTGGAACAGCGGCGTCTCGCCTTCAGTGGTGCGCTGTCGCTGGCGCGGTATTTCAGCGCGGAACCTGATACGGCGGGGCTGTCGGTAGACGCGGTCGACGCACTGCTCAGCCAGCTCACACCACAGACGCTGTTGCAGGCCGAAGGCGAGTGTCCGGCTTACGAGGCTTCAAGCGTCGATTGGCGTGTGCCCGCACCCAATCCATTTCTCAAGCAGGCAACGCCAGTCACTGCGCCGACCTTGCCGCTGCCCAAGCTGACATTCAGCGATGCGCTGCCAGCAAACGGTGAGGCCGCGCTTTACCTGCGATGGGCCCTTTCCACGGCGCAACCAAAGCTTGCACGAGTACTGGAAGAAAGCTTGAAACCACTGACGGCTCAAGCCAACCAAGCGGGGATCACGCTGGCATTCAGTTCTTACGGCAAATTCTGGCAACTGAAAGTCTCAGGCTTGGCCGAACCGTTGCCCGCCGTACTGGAACAGGCGCTGCTATTGCTCGGCCAGCCGGCTGCGCAAACCCTGGCGCGCTACAGTGCGCCGAATAATGAACCGGCACTCATCCCGATACGTCAGCTATTGAAGACCTTGCCTGATCATTACTTGAACAGCCCAGTCACCCATCAGACTGACAATCTGCAGCGCGTCTGGGCCGAAGCGTTCTGGACCGGGTTTGCCACGGGCTTCACACCCTCAGCGCGAAACGTGTTGAGTCACGCCGCTCGGCTTATCCCCGGTTTCCCTGAGCATCCAACACACGCGACACTCCGGGCCTCCGGAACGCATTGGGAAATCGAACCGTCAGAATCTGCAGAAGTTGCGCTGCTGATGTTCTACCCGACACCCTCCGATTCTCTCCACGATGAAGCCACGTGGCGACTCTTCGCACAGCTGATGCAAGCGCCGTTCTACCAGCGCCTACGGGGCGAGTTGCAGTTGGGTTACGCCGTTTTCAGCGGTTTCCGACAGATCGCAGGCCATGGCGGCCTGTTGTTTGGCGTGCAATCGCCCCATGCGAGCGCGGAACAACTCGTCGCGCACATCGAGGCGTTCATCAAAGGTCTGCCTACATTGATCACCGCCGCAGACCTACCCGCGCGGGTAAAAATCCTGCAGGACCAACTCGATACGGCTGACATGGAACATCCGCAAGCCTCTGAGCTGCTCTGGCACGCGCATATGGCTGGCCATGGCAGCGACTACAGCGCCCGCCTGCAACATTCCCTTGCATATCTTCAGCAAGCCCCTTTGCTGGAAGCCGCTCATCGGCTGGTCCGGGCCGACAGCCCCAGACTCTGCCTGTCGAACCGTTCCAGCCCGCTCTAACCCGCTTCGGTCGCGGCCCGCATACAGGTGATCATTGCCCGCTGTGCAAGGATCTTTATCGGATATTTCATCATTGGCCTTCCGATAATTTTAGTAACATAGCCACCTAAGCATTTGAACGTCTCCGCTCGCAGGAGCACTAACGAATGTAGTCACCCACCGCTGCACTAACCCAGAAGGAGTCAACTATGTGGACTAAACCTGCTTACACTGATCTGCGTATCGGCTTTGAAGTCACCATGTACTTCGCAAGCCGTTGATTGTTGCGCGGTGAGAAGCCTCGGTTCGCCGGGGCTTTTTTTATTGACGCGATTCTGATTCAAGGGCCGGACTGGCCTGTCGCCACGGGGTTTACATGCACATCCAGATTCTCGGTTCCGCCGCCGGCGGTGGTTTCCCTCAGTGGAACTGCAACTGCGCCAATTGCGCAGGCTTTCGCGACGGCAGCTTGCGGGCGCACGCGCGCACCCAGTCGTCCATCGCGCTGTCGGACGACGGTGTGAACTGGATCTTGTGCAACGCCTCTCCCGACATCCGCGCACAGCTTCAGGGTTTCGCCCCGATGCAGCCCAATCGTGGCCTGCGCGATACCGGAATCAGCGCGATCATTCTGATGGACAGCCAGATCGACCACACCACCGGGCTACTGAGCCTGCGTGAAGGCTGCCCGCATCAGGTGTGGTGCACGGACATGGTTCACGAGGACCTGAGCACGGGTTTCCCGCTGTTCAACATGCTCAAACACTGGAATGGTGGCCTGGCCTGGAATCGCATCGAGCTGGAAGGCAGCTTTATCATTCCGGCCTGCCCGAATCTGCGCTTTACGCCGTTTCCACTGCGCAGCGCGGCACCGCCCTACTCGCCACACCGATTCGACCCGCACCCGGGCGACAACATCGGCTTGATGGTCGAGGACATGAGCACGGGCGGCAAACTGTTCTACGCGCCGGGCCTGGGCAAAGTCGACGATGCCCTCATGGAGAAAATGAGCGGCGCCGACTGCCTGCTGGTCGACGGCACAATGTGGGACGACGATGAAATGCAGCGCCGTGGCGTCGGCACCCGCACCGGGACTGAAATGGGTCATCTGGCGCAAAACGGGCCCGGCGGCATGCTCGAAGTGCTGGAAAAGCTGCCGCAACAGCGCAAGGTGCTTATCCACATCAACAACACCAATCCGATACTCGACGAAGACTCGCCCGAGCGCGCTGAACTGGCGCGGCGTAACGTCGAAGTGGCGTTCGATGGGATGAGCATCGAGCTGTAGGAAAGCGCTTTCAGTAAACCGCGCCCCACATTCGTTAGGAAGAGTGCCGACATGAGCGATGCAACGCCGCTGTCCCCCGCTGAATTCGAACAGGCCCTGCGCGCCAAGGGCGCGTATTACCACATCTATCACCCGTTCCATGTGGCAATGTACGAAGGGCGCGCGACCCGCGAGCAGATTCAGGGCTGGGTCGCCAACCGGTTCTACTATCAGGTGAATATCCCGCTGAAAGACGCCGCGATTCTGGCCAACTGCCCGGACCGGGAGATCCGTCGCGAGTGGATTCAGCGTTTGCTCGACCATGACGGCGCACCCGGTGAAGACGGCGGCATCGAAGCCTGGCTGCGTCTGGGTCAGGCCGTGGGCCTGGATCCTGACCAGCTGCGCTCCCAGGAACTCGTCCTGCCCGGTGTACGATTTGCCGTCGACGCCTACGTCAACTTCGCCCGCCGCGCCAACTGGCAGGAAGCAGCGAGCAGTTCGCTGACCGAGCTGTTTGCGCCGCAGATCCATCAGTCGCGGCTCGACAGCTGGCCACAGCACTATCCGTGGATCGATCCGACCGGCTACGAATACTTCCGCACCCGCCTGGGTCAGGCCCGCCGCGACGTCGAGCATGGTCTGGCGATCACGCTGCAGCACTACACCACGCGGGAAGGCCAGCAGCGCATGCTGGAAATTCTGCAGTTCAAACTCGACATTTTGTGGAGCATGCTCGATGCCATGAGCATGGCGTACGAGCTGAATCGCCCGCCCTATCACAGCGTGACCGACCAACGCGTCTGGCACAAAGGAATCGCCCTATGAGCTTCGATCGCGAACAGGTGCCCAACTGGCGCCGCGGTTATCGTTTTCAGTTCGAGCCCGCACAAAACGGTCACGTGCTGCTCTACCCCGAGGGCATGATCAAGCTCAATGACAGCGCGAGCGCAATCGGCGGCCTGATCGATGGTCAGCGCAGCGTCGGCGCCATCATTGCGCTGCTTGACGAGAAATTCCCCGGCGTTCCCGAGCTCGGCACTGACGTCGAGCAATTCATGGAGGTCGCCCGTGCAGAACTCTGGATCGAATTTGCCTGACTCAGTGAACACCCAGTCCGATGTCTACATTCCGCCCACGCCCCCGGTCGGGCTGCCGTTGTGGCTGCTCGCCGAGCTGACTTATCGCTGCCCGCTGCAGTGCCCGTATTGCTCCAACCCGCTGGATTTTGCCAAGCAGGGCCAGGAGTTGACCACCGAGCAGTGGTTCAAAGTCATGGCCGAAGCCCGGCAAATGGGCGCGGCGCAGATCGGCTTTTCGGGTGGCGAGCCACTGGTGCGTCAGGACCTGGCCGAGCTGATTGCCGAAGCGCGGCGGCTGGGTTTCTACACCAACCTGATCACCTCCGGCATCGGCCTGACGGAGCAGAAGATCATCGACTTCCAGGAAGCCGGGCTGGACCATATCCAGATCAGTTTCCAGGCCAGCGACGAGCAAGTGAACAACATGCTCGCCGGCTCGAAAAAGGCCTTTGCGCAGAAGCTGGAAATGGCCCGCGCCGTGAAAAAGCATGGCTATCCGATGGTCCTCAACTTCGTGACCCACCGGCACAACATCGACAAGATCGACAAGATCATCGAGCTCTGTGTAGCGCTGGAAGCGGACTTCGTGGAGCTGGCAACCTGTCAGTTCTACGGCTGGGCGCATCTGAATCGAGTGGGCCTGCTTCCAACCAAAGACCAACTCGTGCGCGCCGAGCGGATCACCAACGAGTACCGGGCCAAGCTCGCCGCTGAAAACCACCCGGTGAAGCTGATCTTCGTCACCCCCGATTACTACGAAGAGCGCCCAAAAGCGTGCATGAATGGCTGGGGCAATCTGTTCCTGACCGTGACGCCGGATGGCACTGCGCTGCCGTGCCATGGCGCGCGGCAGATGCCGATCCAGTTTCCCAACGTGCGCGATCACACGATGCAGCACATCTGGTATGAGTCATTCGGTTTCAATCGCTTTCGCGGTTACGACTGGATGCCAGAGCCTTGCCGCTCCTGCGATGAGAAGGAAAAGGACTTCGGCGGCTGCCGCTGTCAGGCGTTCATGCTCACCGGCGATGCGAGCAACACTGACCCGGTGTGCAGCAAGTCGCCGCAGCATCACTTGATCACCCAGGCCCGTGATGAAGCCGAGTATGCTAGCCAGACCATCGAGCAACTGGCCTTCCGCAATGAACGAAACTCACGCCTCATCGCCAAGTCCTGACCTCCTTTCTGCCGCCCAGGCTGTGGCGGCAGGCACCGATTTCGCCGAACTCGCCGTCAGCCCTGCGGGGCTTTTCTGGAGTGAATTCCGTCCGCAAGATGCCGCCACACGCATCTGGCGCTGGCACGACGGCGCAACTGCTTGCCTGACCCCCGAAGGTTTCAGCGTGCGCAGCCGGGTGTATGAGTATGGCGGCGGGTCGTTCTGCCTGACCGACGATGCCGTGGTGTTCGTCAACGAAGCGGACCAGCAGATTTACCTCCAGCCCTTCGACGCTCAAACCCCTCACCCCCTGACCCAGGGCGACAAACTCTTCGGAGATGTCCGCTATGCGCGTGGGCAGATTCTGGCGGTTGAGGAGGATAAAGATACTCATCGGCTGATCGCGATCGACGTCGCCGACGGCCGCCGCCATGTGCTGGCCGAAGGTGCTGATTTTTATGCTTCGCCCACGGTGAGTCCGGATGGCAATCGCCTGGTGTGGATAGAGTGGTGGCGGCCCCACCAGCCATGGACGTCCACGCGACTGATGAGCGTCGAACGCCAGGCGGACCTCGCATGGGGCCGGCCGCACTGCCTCGCGGGCGGATTGGGTCTGGAGTCGCTGCAGCAACCCCGTTTTGATGAAGCGGGCCGCTTGTATTGCCTGACCGATCGCGCCGGATTCTGGCAGCCGTGGGTTGAGACGCTGGATGGCTTTGAAGCGCTACCCGCCGCCCCTGCTGATCATGCGTCCGCGCCGTGGCAACTGGGCGCGTCGACTTGGGCGCCGCTCGGCGACGGCGCGTACCTCGCCGCCTGGTTCGAAGACGGTAAAGGCCTGCTCGGCGTGCGCTCGGCGCAGGGTTCAGTTGAAGATTTCAGCGGCGGCTACAGCCGTTTCAGAAGCCTCGCAGTGGACGCGGACTACCTCTATTGCATCGCGGCGTCGCCGGTCAGCCCTTCTGCTGTCATTGCCATCGGTCGTGCTGACAAGCGCGCTCAGGTGCTGGTCGGCGGCGTGAGCCCGCTCCCCGTCGAGCGCATCAGCCAGCCGCAGACCTTGCGTTATCCAAGTGAGGCCGGCGAGGCACACGGCTATTTTTATCCGGCCATGAATGGCGACGAAAAGCCCCCGCTGGTGGTGTTTATCCACGGCGGCCCAACGTCCGCCTGTTACCCCGCGCTGGACCCGCGCATTCAGTTCTGGACCCAACGGGGCTTCGCCGTCGCTGACCTCAACTATCGCGGCAGCACCGGTTATGGCCGCGCCTATCGCCAGGCACTGTTTCTGGAATGGGGCGTTGTCGATGTCGAGGACGCCTGCGCAGTGGTTGAATACCTGGGCAATCAGGACCTGATCGACCCGGCAAATGCGTTCATCCGAGGCGGCAGTGCAGGCGGTTATACGACGCTGTGCGCACTGGCGTTCAAGGATGTGTTCCGCGCAGGGGCAAGCCTGTATGGGGTGAGCGACCCGCTCGCGCTGGCGCAAGCCACGCACAAGTTCGAAGCGGATTATCTGGACTGGCTGATCGGCGACCCCGACGTCGACATGGCGCGCTACCGGGAGCGCACGCCGTTGCTGCATGCCGACCAGATCAAAGTGCCGGTGATCTTCTTCCAGGGCGAACTCGATGCCGTGGTCGTCCCCGCCCAGACCCGCGACATGCTCAATGCGTTACTGGAGAACGGCATCCCGGCTGAAGGGCATTTCTACCCCGACGAACGCCACGGCTTCCGCAAAGCCGCCAACCTGGCCCATGCACTGGAAACCGAGTGGGCGTTTTACCGGAAGGTGATTGATGGGTGATGTGTCAGGCATTTGCTGTCCCAAGTGTTGATGGCGGCCCGAAATCCGTAGGAGCCGGCTTGCTGGCGAACCGCGTGTCCAGGTGACACTGCGGCGTCTTACATGACGCCTTCGCCAGCAAGCCGGCTCCTACATATTGCATCTGGCCCTGGAATTACCAGCGACCAAATATGCTGCCCTGTTTGATTTGAACCTGCGAGCCCACTGAAACAACGAAAACACTCACTCAGCCATGCACGTGCAGCGCCACGGCGCCGATCAATACCAGCCCCACCCCGCAGACCTGAACGGCGCCGAGCCGCTCTTTGAAAAACAGGAAGCCAAGCACGGCGGCTATCCCGCCTGACAGGGTGCTGATGACGGTGACCACGGAAATCGACCCCACCATCGCGCCATAGGAGAACGCAGAAAACCCACCCAGGTTGAGCAGGCTTGCCGCCACAAGGGTTACCCCGGCGCGCGCAGGCGGCAGCTTCAAGGCGTCTTTCATCCGCGAGATCATTGGCGACAATACGGCGAGGCCCACAAGATACCCGAGCCAGAGCATCGTGACGGGGCCCAGTGCTGGCAACGTGTAACGGCCCTGCATCCAGAAGCTCGATCCATACAGCAAGGCGGCGACCAGTGCGTAGACAATCGCTTCCCGGTTGTGCTTTTTCGCCGTGGAATCTTCGCCTTTCGTGCTGCTCGACAGCACGACTCCCAGCACGCACAACGCGATCAACAGCACCTGAGTCATCGAGATCTGCTCGCCGCTCACCCACGAAAGCAGCGTGGTGAATACGCCATACGACGTCACCAGTGGAGCCACAATTGAAGCTTTGCCGAGGGAGAACGCTTTGGATAACGCGAGCGCGCCGCTGACCGTGAAAATTGAGGCCAGCACACCTAGGAGCCATACAGGCCAAGGGGCAGAGAATGCTTTGGAAATGAAAACCGGATAGCACAGCAAGAGCGTGCACATGATCAGAAAGCCAAGCGCCTGACCAAAATAAACCGCTCGCTTGACCCCTACCGCACGGGCATTGAGCCCAACCAGAAAATCTGTGCCGCCCCAGAACAGAGCGGCGAGTAATCCCAAAACAACGTCCATCCCTGACCTTCCCGATCATAAAGTCCGACGTCGGACTCTATGTCAGCTGACCTGAGACAGGAAGCGCAGTGTTTAACGGATCAGGTTACTTGCGACTGACAATGATGTAGATCGCGTGGATGATCCCCGGGATGTAGCCCAGCAGGGTCAGCAGGATGTTCAGCCAGAAGGCGCCGGCGAAGCCGACTTGCAGGAACACGCCCAGGGGTGGCAGCAGGATGGCGATGATGATGCGAATGATGTCCATGGGTGGAGCTCCTGATTAATGGCCCAACGGGGGCCTCACTGCTAATCGACCTTGGGCCGTTACAGGGGTTCCCACAGCTCATGTCATCAAGCTATTACCTTCCGCAGCCGCATAAAGCGAAGTGGCCGGCGGCATTGCACTTTTGCGGAATGCAGAAAAAAGAAAACCCCGCCTAAGCGAGGTTTTCCAGACTGTTTCCCATGACTTCCATTTCTTCCCGCCATCCTGGCAGGCAATCCCTTACGTGTCCCTGTTATCTGTTGCGCGTCCTGCGCTACGTCCATGTGAGTAGATTAAACTTGGATCCACTGGAGCGATAGAGCCGAATGCCACCACGTCATGTAAGCAAATGCTTACACGGCTTCTTGAGTGTCAGAACTGTGACGCCTCCAATAGGTACAGCGACTCACTGCCCGCCTTTACGGAAACCGAAAGGGACTGAATCCGCGGCAACAGACGCGCGAAATAGAAGCGCGCAGTACCGAGCTTTCCTGCGTAGAAATCTTCCTGAGCTTCTTTGCCCCATGCGGCTTTCGCCATCATCGCCCACATGTAGGCGTAGGCCGTGTATCCGAATGCATGCAGATACTCGACAGACGCGGCACCGATCTCATTCGGGTTGCTACGGGCCCGGTCCAATACCCAGTCGGTCATCTCGTCCAGTGTGGTCAGGGCGGCGGCCAAGGGCTTGGTGAACTCGGCTTGCGCGCTGTCGGAAGAAGCGATGAATTGACGAACTTCGTCAGAGAACAGCTTGTAATACGCACCGCCACTGGCGACGACCTTACGACCCATCAGGTCCAGTGCCTGAATGCCGTTAGTGCCTTCGTAGATCTGGGTGATGCGCACGTCACGCACCAGTTGCTCCTGACCCCATTCGCGAATATAGCCGTGACCGCCGAACACCTGCTGGCCGTGCACGGTGGTGTCCAGACCCATGTCAGTGAGGAAGGCCTTGGCAACAGGCGTCAGCAGCGCAACCAACGCATCGGCGCGCTGACGCACGTCGGCGTCTTCGCTGTACTTGGCGGTATCCAGTTGCAGGGCGACATACGTGGAGAACGCGCGACCGCCTTCATTCAGCGCCTTCATGGTCAGCAGCATGCGGCGCACATCGGGGTGCACGATGATCGGGTCAGCAATGGTGTCTTTGGACTGCGCGCCCGTCGGCGCCCGGCTCTGCAAACGGTCGCGGGCGTACTCGATTGCGTTCTGATACGAGCGCTCCCCGGACGCCAGGCCCTGAATGCCAACGCCCAGACGCTCGTAGTTCATCATGGTGAACATCGCCGCGAGGCCCTTGTTGGGCTCGCCGATCAAATAGCCCTTGGCCTGATCGAAATTCATCACGCAGGTCGCCGACGCCTGAATGCCCATCTTGTGTTCGATGGACCCGCAGAAGACCGTGTTGCGCTCACCCAGGCTGCCGTCGTCATTGACCATGATCTTCGGCACGAGGAACAGCGAAATGCCCTTCGGCCCTGCCGGTGCGTCAGGCAGCTTGGCCAGCACCAGGTGGATGATGTTCTCGGTGAGGTCATGCTCGCCGCCGGTGATGAAGATTTTCGTGCCGCTGACCTTGTAGGACCCGTCGGCCTGGGGCTCCGCTTTCGTGCGGATAATCCCGAGATCGGTGCCGGCGTGGGCTTCGGTCAGGCACATCGAGCCAGCCCATACCCCGGCGTACATGTTCGGCAGGTACTTGGCCTTCAACGCCTCGCTGGCGTGATTGTTGATCGAAACGCAGGCGCCGGACGTCAGCATCGGGTACAGCCCGAATGCCAGACTTGCGGAATTGACCATCTCCTCGACTTGAGCCGAAACCGCCTTGGGCATGCCCATGCCGCCGAACTCGGGGTTGCCGCCGACGCCGACCCAGCCACCTTCAGCGTACGTTTTGTAAGCCTGAACGAAACCCGCCGGTGTGGTGACGACGGTGTCTTTCCAGTGACACCCTTCTTCATCGGCCGCACGGCTCAGCGGTGCGACGGATCTGCCAGTGACTTTGCCCGCCTCTTCGAGAATCGCCTCGACGGTCTCGGCGTCCACGGTTTCGGACAATTCGGGCAGCGTGGCCCACAGTCGGGAGACTTCGAACACTTCATTGAGGACGAAGCGCATATCGCGCAGGGGCGCTTTGTAGTCAGCCATGGCAAACCTCGTTTCAGCGGCAGAGAACTCAAGGGGAGAGCAACGCTGCAGTGACGATGCGGCGCTGGGGTGTCAGTGAAACGAGTGTACAGCAACACCATTTGCGACACATAGGGTCAACACGTGACTATCAACAGTTAATTGGTCACGACCGAGCGACAGTCAGACCAATGCCCTCCCACGACCGCGAGTGCGCTTGCCTACAGAGTGAAATGAGTAGAGTTTTAGCCGGCAGCGGCCATTCGGACGGCGCCGCGCTTGCTGGTCTGCGCATGACTGATGACGCAGTTACGGCCAGCGCCTTTAGCAGCATACAGCGCCTGATCGGCGGATTTCAGGACCTCTTCCGGATTGCGGTGCTCCGGCAGACGCTCGGCCACGCCGATGCTTACCGTGACCGAAACCGTTGATGCCTGAGACCCCGCCCGACGCTGACGCCCTTGCAGGTCATCGTTTGGACGATTGTCCTGATTGCGCAGGTGAATCTGATAGCTGGCGATGGTTTCGCGAATGACCTCAAGATGCGGCATGCACTCTTCCAGGGTCTTGCCAGCAAACACGATGGCGAACTCTTCACCGCCGTAGCGATAGGCGCGCCCGCCGCCATTGGTGATCTTCGACAGTTTGCTCGCCACCAGACGCAGCACCTGGTCGCCAACATCGTGGCCGTGGGTGTCGTTGAATTTCTTGAAATGATCCACATCGCTCATTGCCAGCACGTAATTGCGGCCCAGTCGCTGCATCCGCTCATTGAGCGCGCGTCGGCCTGGCAGCCCGGTCAGTTCGTCGCGGAAGGCCATTTGATAGGCCTCGTGCGCGACCGCCGCCGCAATCATCAACATCACCTGACTGCACATGATGTTGAGGGTGAACGGCAGGATAAAGGTTTTCGGTAACGCCCAGAACATCCCGAGCAACCCCACCAGCTGGGCCGCATGCAGGGGCCGAGGCTTATAGAGGTACTGGGTGATCAATACGGCAAACGCGATGAAAAACGTTACGTAGGACAGCTGGATCAGGCTCATCCACTCGCCATGCAGCGCCGGCCAGCGGATGTCGGCGAGCCAGGCCAGCAGCCCGGCGGGGAAACTCTGTTCGAGACCCAGGGCGACGCTGCCTACCGCGACCAGGACGGCCAACCGGGCGACAAGGTCCTGAAACAGATGGGTCCGCTCTTCCCAGGCGGCAAACAGGCCAAACATGACCGGGAGCAAGAGGCAACACAGATGAAACACCACGGCGGCGTCCTCTCGGACTTTTCCGTTATCGCGGTAGTAGTCGGTCTGTGTATCGAGCAGGAAATAGGCGATGTACACGGTGATCATCAGGAACAGCTCACGCTGTCGCTTGTACACGCCGCAATACGCGCCACCCAGCAAAAGCACCAGCGTGGGCAGTACGTTGAAGAGTGAGGTGAAGAAGACGTTGAGGTCTTTCACGTACGCGGCCGCCAGTCCGGCAATCAGCAAAGCCAGAGAGGGTAAGAAATGACTGATGCGTGCGGCGGAGGGGCGCAACAAAAGAACTATCTCCTGACCGAATGATGCGAGCGCTGATGAAATGGCATTGTGCCTGTATCGGCCGCGTCATGCATAGGATGAGGAAGAATGTGCGCGCCTTGAGGCGACAATAGGCCAGACACGAAAAAGCCGCTTGTCCTGAAGGACAAGCGGCTTGGCGTTAAACCCTTCCGGTGACTCAGTAAGCCAGGCCGAAGTGTTCTTCGTGCATGTCCATCAGGTTGCTGGCGCCCGAGAGCATGGTTGCCACGTGAGTGCGGGTGCGCGGCAGGATGCGCTGGAAGTAAAAGCGCGCTGTCTGCAGCTTGGCGGTATAGAAGGCTTCTTCGCTGGTGCCAGCCGCCAGTTTCTCGGCTGCGACACGGGCCATGTCAGCCCAGAAGTACGCCAGGCAGGCATAACCGGAATACATCAGGTAATCCACCGAAGCGGCACCGACTTCTTCACGGTCTTTCATGGCGGCCATGCCGACCTTCATGGTCAGTTCGCCCCACTCTTTGTTCAGCGCAGCGAGCGGCGCCACGAATTCGTTGATCGCTTCGTTGCCTTCCTGGGACTGGCAGAACTTGTGGACGATCTTGGTGAAGCCCTTGAGCGCTTCGCCCTGAGTCATCAGCACTTTACGACCCAGCAGGTCGAGCGCCTGAATACCCGTGGTGCCTTCGTACAGCATGGCAATACGGGCGTCGCGAACGTTCTGCTCCATGCCCCACTCGGCGATGAAGCCGTGACCGCCGTAGACCTGCACGCCGTGGTTAGCGGCTTCGAAACCGACTTCGGTCATGAACGCCTTGGCGATCGGCGTCATGAACGCCAGCAGGCCGTCGGCTTGCTTCTTGGCTTCGGCGTCGTCGCTGTACTTGGCGATGTCGACCTGCTTGGCGGTGAAGTAGACCATCGCGCGAGTACCCTCGGCGAAAGCCTTCATGGTCAGCAGCATCCGACGTACGTCCGGGTGAACGATGATCGGGTCAGCGGCTTTTTCAGGCGCCTTCGGCCCCGTCAGCGAACGCATCTGCAGACGTTCACGGGCGTATTTCAGACCGCCCTGGAAACCGATCTCGGCGTGGGCCAGACCTTGCAGCGCCGTGCCCAGACGTGCGGTGTTCATGAATGTGAACATGCAGTTCAGGCCCTTGTTCGGCGGGCCGATCAGGAAACCGGTGGCGCCGTCGAAGTTCATCACGCAGGTGGCGTTGCCGTGGATGCCCATTTTGTGTTCCAGCGAGCCGCAATTCACCGCATTGCGCTCGCCAACGCTGCCATCAGCGGCCGGCACGAACTTCGGCACGATGAACAGGGAAATGCCTTTGGTGCCGGCAGGTGCGTCAGGCAGGCGGGCCAGCACGATGTGGACGATGTTATCGGCCATGTCGTGTTCGCCAGCGGAAATGAATATCTTGGTGCCGGACACTTTGTACGAACCGTCAGCCTGAGGCTCGGCCTTGGTGCGCAGCATGCCCAGGTCGGTGCCGCAGTGCGGTTCGGTCAGGCACATGGTGCCGGTCCACTCACCCGAGACCAGCTTGGTCAGGTAAGCGTCCTGCTGTTCTGGGGTGCCGTGCTCGGAGATGGTGTTCATCGCGCCATGGGACAGGCCAGGGTACATGCCCCACGACCAGTTGGCTTCGCCGACCATTTCACTGACCGCCAGACCCAGCGACTCGGGCAGACCCTGACCGCCATGGGCGACGTCATGGGCCAGGCTCGGCCAGCCGCCTTCGACGAACTGCTTGTAGGCTTCCTTGAAACCGGTCGGCGTTTTGACGCCCGACTCGCTCCAGGTGCAGCCTTCGATGTCACCCACACGGTTCAGCGGGGCCAGGACCTGCTCACAAAACTTGGCGCCTTCCTCGAGAATGGCGTCAACCATGTCAGGCGTGGCGTCCTGGCATGCTGGCAGACTCTGATAGTGCGCTTCGTAGCCGAGCAGCTCGTCACGGACGAAGCGAATATCACGCAAGGGGGCCTTGTAGTCAGGCATAGCGATAAACCTCTGCTGGTGAATCCTGGAATTGGATGACCGTGTGGTCACTGTGGGGCGTTGCCCCGGCGCCGACGTTTGGGATCACGCGGCGATCAAACAGGTGTTTGAAACATACGTTTACGCCTATACCTTGTCAAGCGACGCCCTGCACCTTTCATCACCTGATGCGGGCAGCGCGCGGGCGTGCTTGTCCGGCGCCAGGCGGCTCAGACCGGTGCGTTGAGTCTAGAAAGTGTCGGGACGAAGCACGTCGCGGGCCCGAAGAACGGGCACGTGAATGAGGGGTTATTCAGGAGAGGTGTAGCATCCGGCGACGTGCGCCGCTGCGCACGAAGGGAGGAGGAGGATCAGGCGAAGGTGTCGATCAGCGTGCCGAGCATTTCATCGCTGGCCTTTTCAACTTTGACGCCCGCCTGGACTTGAATCCGGCCTTGGGTCAGTTCAACCACATTGGTGGCCATGTCAGAACGTTGCGGGCGATCGACGGAACGAAGGCGCTCGAGCTGGAAATCCGAAGACTGACTGCGTCCGGACACTTCAGTCGAGGGGCTGGCCAGTTGCGTCGCAGCCTGATCGACACGGTTCTGCCCGACCTGCATTGCGCCAAGGCCTGGATAAAGTGTGTTGTTCAGTGAGATTTGCATGAGCACGATCCTCTGTTCATAGCGAACAGCGTGATTAAAGCAGCAAAGCCCGCGGATTACTCTGCGATGCGACTAGTGGCATTGCGCCTTGTGACGCGCCTCACACTCGGCGCAAGGTTAAGGGTTAATCCAGCAACTCCAGATGCAGATGCTCGGCAATCATTTCCGCCGTCGCCTTCTTCACGAACGGCACTCGACCCAGGCACGGCGCCGGCAGACGCTCCGCCAGCGTGGCGAGGTTTTCTTCAAGCCGTGACGTTTTGGGATCGATGATATTCGCCACCCAGCCCGCCAGCTGCAGACCGTCATTGGCAATGGCTTCGGCGGACAGCAACGCATGGCTGATGCAGCCCAGGCGCACCCCCACCACAAGGATCACCGGCAACTTCAGCGCGATGGCCAGATCGGAAAGATTGGCCTGATCGGCCAGCGGAACGCGCCAGCCGCCGGCGCCTTCAATCAGCGTGAAGTCAGCCTGCTTGTCGAGGATATGCAGCATCGGGCCGAGCAAGGACTGCACGGTCAGGGCGACGCCGGCTTCCCGCGCAGCCAGATGGGGCGCGATCGCCGGCTCGAAGGCCACCGGATTGACCTCGTTGTAGGTCAGCTGGATCGAACATTCGGCGCGCAAGGCGACGGCGTCCGAGTTGCGCAGCCCCTTGGGTTTGACGTCGCAGCCGGAGGCTACCGGCTTGCCCGCCGCCGTGCTTAACCCCGACTGCCGCGCCGCATACAGAAGCCCCGTGGCGATGGTGGTCTTGCCAACGTCGGTGTCGGTTCCCGTGATGAAATACGCAGCGCTCATCGTGGCGACCATCCGTTCAGATATTTCAAACTATTGCCTGCTTACTATAGCGCCCGTGGAACGGACTGACTCAATAGATCATTCTTTAATCAATGCCGGGTTTCGACAGAACGGCGTACACCACCTGATAGGTGGCGGGCAGGCCTTTTTCCTGACGAAACCTTTCGTATGCATCCATCAAGGCCTGAATCCTGGCGCGACCAGTCAGGCCGCCCGGGCGACCCGGGTTGATGTTGTGCGCGCCCAGCGCCTTGAGTTCGTGGGTCAGACTGCGTACGTCGGGATAGTGCAATACGTGGGGCAGGACTTCGAGGCTGCACACGTCCAAACCGCTGCTGGCGCAGAGGCGTTGGTAGGCCTCGCGCTCGCGGAAGCGGTTGACGTGGACCATGCCGTCCACTGCCTGCCAGCTGTCGCGCAGTTCGAACAGGGTCCCGACGCACAGGCTGGCGAAGGCGAACACGCCGCCCGGTTTCAGCACACGACCCGCCTCGCTCAGCACCGCAGAAAAATCCGGGCACCATTGCACGGCCAGGCTGGAGAACATCAGATCAACGCTCGCGTCGCGCAGCGGCAGGTTCTCGGCGTCCCCTGCCACGTAATGAGTGGCACCGCCCAGTGGCCGTGCATAACGCAGCATGCCTTCGGCAAGGTCAAGCGCGACGCCTTCGCTTTGCGGAAACGTCTGCGCCAACGCGCGACTGAAGCAACCGGTGCCGCTGCCCAGGTCCAGCCAGCGGGATGGCGCCGTCTTCGGCATCTGAGCTGGCAGTCGCGCCATCAATTCGGTGCCGACGGCGCGCTGCAAGTCGGCCACGCTGTCGTAGCTGACCGCCGCCCTGGAAAAGGACGCCGCCACCTGACGCTTGTCCGGCAGCATGTGTTGCCCTGATGCCTGTTGCTGTTTCACGGCCTTCAGCACCGCGCAGTGGGAAAGATCAGTCATCACCGGACTCGTGTAAAAACGCATGAACTGCAGCGGCGACGCCGTGCGGGTTTTCCAGAATGAAGGCGTGACTGGCCTGCTCGATCACGCCCACTTCGATGTCAGGCTGGAGGGTCAGAAGATCCGCCGATGCTTCTGCCGGCACCAGCGCGTCGAGACCGCCGAACAAGTGCAATTGAGGGCCGCGAAACCCCTGCAGCGCTTTGCGCGTGTCCATTTGCTCGAGCAGCTTCAGGCCTTCGATCAGACCGGCACTGGTGACGTGTGGCGCGCAGGCTTTGAGTTGTCTCGACAGCGCCCGTGGTTCTTCGGCGCCTTGCACGCATAACAGAGTGAAGCGCTTGACCGTTGCGTCCAGATCGGCTTTGCAACCGGCAATGAACGCGTCGAAATCCGTTTGCGGCATCGCGTTGGGCCATTCGCTGCGGGCCACGAAGCAGACGTTGCTGGCGAACGTTGCCAGTCCGCAGCAGCGCTCGCCCCTGCGCGCGGCCAGTTCGGCGGCCAGCATGCCGCCCAGCGACCAACCGCCCAGCCAGACGTTGTCTGGCAACGTCGAATCCAGCTCATCGAGCCATTCGTCGAGGTTGTCGGTGTCCATGTCAGGCAACGGCTCGATTACGACCCGCAAATGTTCGTCGAGCCCTCGCAGCGCTGCAGCCAGCGGTTCAAGTGGCGAGACGCCAAGGCCCCAGCCCGGCAACAGAATCAACTGATCACGCATGGTCCAGCTCCGATGAGTCGTCTACGCCCAGCAGCGGATAACACTGCTCCAGTGCCTGCAACAATAGCTGCACCTGCGCCTCGCTGTGGGCGGCAGACAATGTCACGCGTAAACGCGCGCTGCCCGCAGGCACTGTCGGCGGCCTGATAGCGGTGACCATCACGCCGCGCGCTCGCAGCAACTGCGACAGTCGCAACGCGCGCCCGCTATCGCCGATCAGGATCGGCTGGATGGGCGTGAAACTGTCCATCAGCTTAAGGCCGAGGGCTTGAGCGCCAGCGCGAAACTGCTTGATGAGTGCCGCCAGGTGCTCACGCCGCCAGTGTTCGCTGCGCAGCAGTTCGAGGCTTTTCAGGGTCGCACACGCCAGCGCCGGCGGCTGACTGGTGGTGTAGATGTAGGGGCGGGCGAACTGGATCAGGGTTTCGATCAACTCTTCGCTGCCCGCAACGAACGCGCCGGCCGTGCCGAAGGACTTACCCAGCGTGCCGATCAGCACAGGGACATCATCGATGCCCAGGCCGAAGTGTTCGACGATGCCTGCACCGTTTGCACCCAGCGGGCCGAAGCCATGGGCGTCGTCGACCATCAGCCACGCGTTTTTGGCTTTCGCAGCCTTGGCCAGCGCGGGGAGATCAGCGACGTCGCCGTCCATGCTGAACACACCGTCGGTCACCACCAGGGTGTCACCGACCGCTTTGTCCAACCGGCTGGCGAGGCTGTTGCAGTCGTTGTGCAAGTACCGGGAAAAACGCGCGCCGCTGAGCAAACCGGCGTCGAGCAGCGAGGCGTGATTGAGGCGGTCTTCCAGCACGGTGTCGCCCTGCCCCACCAACGCGGTAACCGTGCCGAGGTTGGCCATGTAGCCGTTGGAAAACAACAGCGCTCGGGGCCGCCCGGTTAACTCGGCGAGGGCTTCTTCGAGGGCATGATGGGGCGTGCTGTGGCCGATCACCAAATGCGAGGCACCACCGCCGACACCCCAACGCTCGGCGCCGGTTTGCCACGCAGCGATGACCTCGGGGTGATTCGCCAGGCCCATGTAATCGTTGTTGCAGAACGCCAGCAGCGACTTGCCGTCGACAATGACTTCAGGGCCCTGCGGGCTTTGCAGCAAGGGCCGATGACGGTAAAGGTGCTCGGCACGCCGGGCAGCGAGACGTGCGTTCAGATCAAAAGACATGCAGGCCTCGGGTCAAGCCACTGATGAAGAATCAAACAGCCGCGTCGTAAAACAGCTCGCTGCTTTTCTGCTCGATCAGCGCTTGTTCGATGGCTGCCTGATGCACCTCGTCCGAGTGCTCTTCGCGCGCTTCAGGCTGAATGCCCAGACGGGAGAACAGCAGCATATCCTTGTCGGACTGCGGGTTGGCGGTAGTCAGCAGTTTGTCGCCGTAGAAGATCGAGTTGGCGCCGGCGAAGAACGCCAGGGCCTGCATCTGGTCATTCATGGCTTCCCGGCCGGCGGACAGGCGCACGTGGGATTGCGGCATCAGGATGCGCGCGACCGCCAGCATGCGGATGAAATCGAACGGGTCGATATCCTCGGCGTTTTCCAGCGGCGTGCCGGCGACTTTGACCAGCATGTTGATCGGCACGGATTCCGGATGCTCTGGCAGGTTGGCCAGCTGAATCAGCAGATTGGCGCGGTCGTCCAGGGATTCACCCATGCCCAGGATGCCACCGGAGCAGATCTTCATCCCCGAATCACGCACGTACGCCAGGGTTTGCAGGCGATCGCTGTAGGTGCGGGTGGTGATGATGCTGGTGTAGAAATCCGGCGACGTGTCGAGGTTGTGGTTGTAGTAATCGAGGCCCGCGTCGGCCAGCGCCTGGGTCTGGTCCTGATCCAGCTTGCCCAGGGTCATGCAGGTTTCCAGGCCCATGGCCTTAACGCCTTTGACCATCTCCAGCACGTAGGGCATATCTTTGGCCGACGGGTGTTTCCACGCCGCGCCCATGCAGAAACGGGTCGAACCAATGGCCTTGGCGCGTGCGGCTTCTTCCAGCACTTGCTGGACCTGCATCAGCTTTTCTTTTTCCAGGCCGGTGTTGTAGTGACCCGATTGCGGGCAGTACTTGCAGTCTTCCGGGCAGGCGCCGGTTTTGATCGACAGCAGGGTCGAGACCTGCACGCGGTTGGCGTCGAAGTGAGCGCGGTGCACGGTTTGCGCCTGAAACAGCAGGTCATTGAATGGCTGTGTGAACAGCGCCTTGACCTCGGCTAGATTCCAGTCGTGACGCAGGTTGGCATTGATGCTGGCGCTCATGGGCGGCTCCTTGATGTTTTCTGGACGATGACCCGGGCGGCTTCGCCCAGCGGCAAAACCGGAAAGCCCACAGGCGCAACACGGATGTTCGGCATATTTAAGGAAGCGACATGCGCTGTCAACCATATAACGGGCATGAGGTTTACATCTGGTTAAAAAACGTACAGACGTGTTTGTTGTGCGATGAATCAACGGATTCAAGCCCCCCTATCTGTGTGCCCTGCGAACGCGAACTCCCATGGCTCATTGATCAGTGCGACCGTTGTGCATTGCCCATGCCGATGTCCGGCCTCACCTGCGGGGCCTGCAATCGCCACCCTCCCGCTTTCAATGACGTCGTCGCTCCGTGGCTTTACGACTTCCCGATCGACGCGCTGGTCACACGCTTCAAACATCAGGGCAAATGGCCGCTCGGCCGGCTGCTGGCAGAGCTGCTGGGCGAGACCTTGCGGCATCGCCTAGATGAAGGCTTGCGCCGACCCGACTTTCTCATTCCGGTGCCGCTTGCCAAAAAGCGGTTGCGCCAGCGCGGCTTCAATCAGGCCGCGATGTTGGCGAACTGGCTCGGCGCTCGACTGGGACTGCCTGTCGATGAGCGCGTGATCCGCCGCGTGAAAGAAACACCTTCGCAGCAGGGCCTGGATGCAAAAGCCAGAAATCGCAATCTGGCGTCCGCCTTTGCACTGAGGGACGCCACGCCGATCATCGGCAAGCACCTCGCCCTGATTGATGACGTACTGACCACAGGCTCCACGGCGAATGCGCTGGCAGCCCTGTTGCTCAAGGCCGGCGCCCAATCGGTGGATGTGTATTGCCTGGCAAGAACGCCGAAGCCTGGGGACTAAGCGACCGACAGTTTAAGAAAACCGCAGCATGGGGGAGCAAGGCGTTTTGCCTTACACTCCGGCCTCATCACTTCCAGCGCACCCGACCCTTATGTCACTACCGCCTTCCCTCACCCAGCACATGGTTCGTCGCCCGCATCGCATCGCGCTGTTGCAGCACATTGCCGAACAGGGTTCGATCACCCGTGCGGCGAAGAGCGCCGGGCTGAGTTACAAGGCGACATGGGACGCCATTGATGAGCTGAACAATCTGGCGCAACAACCGCTGGTCGAGCGCAGTGTCGGCGGTCGAGGGGGCGGCGGCGCCAAATTGTCAGCCGAAGGCGAGCGGGTGCTGCGGCTTTATCAGCGCTTGCAAGCGTTGCAGACCCAACTGCTGGAAACCTCGGAGGAATCCGATGACCTCGCCCTTCTCAGCCGGCTGATGCTGCGCACCAGCGCGCGCAATCAGCTGCATGGTCAGGTCAGCGGCGTCCGCTCCCAAGGCCGCAACGACATGATCATGTTGCAGCTCGCGGGCGGTTTGTCGATCGAGGCGCAGATCACCCACGACAGCACCTTGCGACTGGGGCTTGAGATCGGCACGGATGTGTTCGCCTTGATCAAGGCCGGCTGGCTGGAGTTACTGGCGCCCGAGCAATCCGAAACAACCGGACACAATTGCCTCGCCGGCGAAGTCGAGGACATCCTCGACGCCGAGGATGGCCCGAGCGAGGTCAGAATCGTCCTGCCCAGTCACCAGATCCTTTGTGCAGTGGTCGAAGCAGACCGGCTGCACGCCTTGCAACTCAAGGCCGGCAGCGCTGTGAAGGTTCAGTTTGCGCCCTCCAATATTTTGCTCGGCACACCGCTTTAAGCGTCGCTTGCACGAGACACCGAAGCCCGACTCGTCATCTGACCGACACAATAACGTCATCCGAACTGCATAGGGTTTTGCCCTAAACCGCAGGGAGCCCGTGATGACGCTATTAAAAGATAACCAATCCACCGACCTCGAAAACATGGTTGGCCTGACCCGACGCGGGTTCATCAGCGCGAGCGCTCTGTGCGGCGCGGCGATGTTTCTGGGCGGCAACCTGCTCAGCCGCAGCGTAATGGCCGCCAGTGTCAGCGCCGCCAAGGGCACGCTACTCGGCTTCGACAGTATTCCCTCCTCCACCGCTGACAGCATCAGTCTGCCGCCCGGTTATCGTTCCTCGGTCCTGATCAGTTGGGGCCAGCCGCTGCACACCAACGGCCCGGCGTTTGACCCCAGCGGCAAAGGCACGGCGAAGATGCAGGAGCTGCAATTCGGCGACAACAATGACGGCATGAGCCTGTTCACCTTCCCCGACGACAAGCCGGAGACCGCCAGCCGCGCGCTGATGGCGATCAACAACGAATACACCAATTACCGCTACCTCTTCGATCACGGCAAAGACCCGCAGTCCGCCGAAGACGTACACAAGGCTCAGGCCAGCGAAGGCGTTTCGGTGATTGAGGTAAAACGCGAAGGTCAGCAGTGGGTGTTCGTCCAAGGCTCCCAATACAACCGGCGCATCCACGGCAACACGCCGATTCAACTCAGTGGCCCTGCCGCCGGGCATGAGTGGTTGAAAACCGCCGCCGACAAGACCGGCAAGAACGTGCTCGGGACGTTCCAGAACTGCGCCAACGGCAAGACACCTTGGGGCACGTACCTGACCTGCGAAGAGAACTTCACTGACTGCTTCGGCAGCAGCGATCCGGCACAGACCTTCGACGCCGCGACCAAGCGCTATGGCGTGACAGCCGCCAGCAAGGAAGTGAACTGGCACCTGCACGACCCGCGCTTCGACGTCGCCAAAAACCCCAACGAACCCAATCGCCATGGCTGGGTGGTGGAGATCGACCCGTTCGACCCGAAGTCCACACCGGTCAAACGCACCGCCCTGGGCCGCTTCAAGCATGAAAACGCCGCGCTGACCGAGACCAAAGACGGCCGCGTCGTGGTGTACATGGGCGACGACGAGCGCGGGGAGTTCATTTACAAATTCATCAGCCGCGACAAGGTCGATCATAAGAACCCCAAGGCCAACCGCGACATCCTCGACCACGGCACGCTGTACGTGGCGCAGTTCGACGCTGGCGACAGCAACCCCGATCACCCGAAAGGCCAGGGCAAGTGGATTGAGCTGAGCCACGGCAAGAACGGCATCGACGCGGCCAGCGGTTTTGCCAGTCAGGCTGAAGTGCTGATCCATGCGCGGCTGGCGGCCAGTCAGGTCAAGGCCACGCGCATGGACCGGCCTGAATGGATCGTCGTCAGCCCAAAGGACGGTCAGGTCTATTGCACACTGACCAACAACATCAAGCGTGGCGATGAAGGGCAGCCAGTGGGCGGGCCGAATCCCCGTGCGAAAAACCAGTTTGGGCAGATTCTGCGCTGGCAGGAAACCGGCTCGGATGCAGCCGCCATGGATTTTGCGTGGGACTTGTTTGTGGTCGCGGGCAATCCGGGTGTGCATGCAGGAACGCCCCAGGGTGGATCAAGCAACATCACTCCGCAGAACATGTTCAACAGCCCGGACGGTCTGGGTTTCGACACGGCCGGGCGGCTGTGGATTCTGACGGATGGCGACGCCACCAATGCGGGCGACTTCGCTGGCATGGGCAATAACCAGATGCTGTGCGCCGACCCGGCCAGCGGCGAGATCCGCCGGTTCATGGTCGGGCCGGTGGGCTGTGAAGTCACCGGCATCAGCTTCGCGCCCGATCAGAAAGCGCTGTTCGTCGGCATTCAACACCCCGGCGAAAACGGCGGTTCGACCTTCCCCGAGCACTTGCCGAATGGCAAGCCGCGGTCCTCGGTGATGGTGATTACGCGGGAGGATGGCGGGGTGATCGGCGCATAACGAGAGGGCATGCCTGTCCCGTAAAGGACGCCATCGGCGGGATGGGCATTCCACTGAATCAAAGGCAACGGGTGTAACGCGCTGTGTCAGGTGTAACACGCCTGAGTTACCATGACTGGCCCGACGCGGCAGCCTGCTGCGCGCAGGAGTTAGCATGGCCCACCCGTTCGCAACACTTACACCTGACCTGGTGCTGGACGCCGTCGAGAGCATCGGCTTTGTCACCGACGCCCGTATTCTCGCGCTCAACAGCTACGAGAACCGCGTCTATCAGGTCGGCATCGATGAACAGCAGCCGCTGATTGCCAAGTTCTACCGGCCTGATCGCTGGACCAACGAAGCCATTCTCGAAGAACACAGTTTTACGGCAGAACTGGCCGACGTCGAAATCCCGGTCGTCGCGCCTCTCGTGCACAACGGCCAGACTCTGTTCGAGCATGCCGGCTTTCGTTTCACCCTCTTTCCCCGTCGTGGCGGCCGCGCGCCAGAGCCCGGCAATCTCGAACAGCTCTACCGTCTCGGCCAGTTGCTGGGTCGCATCCATGCGGTCGGCGCCACGCGCCCGTTCCAGCACCGCGAGGCCCTCGGCGTGCAGAATTTCGGCCACGACTCGCTGAACTACCTGCTGGACAACAACGTCATTCCGCGCAGCCTGCTGCCGGCGTATGAGTCCGTTGCCAAAGACCTGCTCAAGCGCGTGGAGGACGTCTACGCCGCCACGCCTCATCAGAACATCCGCATGCACGGCGATTGCCACCCAGGCAACATGATGACCCGCGACGACATCTTCCACATCGTCGACCTCGACGACTGCCGCATGGGCCCGGCGGTGCAGGATGTCTGGATGATGCTCGCAGGCGATCGTCAGGATTGTCTGAGTCAGTTGTCAGAATTGATGGACGGCTACAACGAGTTTCACGACTTCGACCCGCGTGAACTGGCGCTTATCGAACCTCTGCGTGCGTTGCGCCTGTTGCATTACAGCGCCTGGCTGGCGCGTCGCTGGGACGATCCGGCGTTCCCCCACAGCTTTTCCTGGTTTGGTACCGAACGCTATTGGGGCGACCAGGTGCTGGCGCTGCGTGAGCAGCTGTCCGCGCTGAACGAAGAACCGCTGAAGCTGTTTTAACAACCATGATCCCCTGTAGGAGCGCGCTTGCCCGCGAATGGATTTCTCCAGCACCCGCCGTGCCACTGATCCACCGCGATCGCGGGCAAGCGCGCTCCTACACCTGCCCATTAGCCTGACACCACAACAAAAAACTTGCCGAAGGACCATTCATGCAAGCTGCCAACCCGCGTCGCGGGTACATTCTGGGCCTGAGCGCCTACATCATCTGGGGACTGTTTCCGATCTACTTCAAGGTGCTTGCCAGCGTCCCTTCGCTGGAGATCATCGTCAATCGGGCGATCTGGTCGGCCATCTTCGGCTCGCTTCTTCTGCTGGTCTGGAAGCATCCCGGCTGGTGGCAAGAACTGCGGGATAACCCCAAACGCCTCGCCATTCTCGCCTGCAGCGGCACGCTGATCGCCGCTAACTGGCTATTTTACGTCTGGGCCGTGAACAACAACCACATGGTCGAAGCCAGCCTGGGTTACTTCATCAACCCGCTGATCAACGTGATGCTCGGCATGGTGCTGCTGCGTGAAAGGCTGCGGCCGTTGCAATGGGTCGCAGTGATGCTGGCGTTGATCGGCGTGCTTCAGCAGGTCTGGCAAGTGGGCAGCCTGCCGTGGGTGTCGCTCGCGCTGGCGTTCACCTTCGGCTTCTACGGCCTGATTCGTAAAAAAGCGCCGGTGGCCGCACTGCCCGGGCTGGTGGTGGAGACCTGGATTCTGGTGCCGCTGGCCGTGGGCTGGTTGATTTTCAACCCGCTTGCCCACAGCGCGCAGCCGGAATTCTGGACAACATCCGAGGCGCTCTGGCTGGCGGCGGCGGGTCCGGTGACCCTCGTGCCGCTGGTGTGTTTCAACGCCGCAGCGAGGCATCTGCCCTACGCGACCCTGGGCTTCCTGCAGTACATCGCGCCGACGCTCGTGCTGGCCCTGGCGGTTGTGCTGTACGACGAACACATGCCCTCGGCCACTTTGGTGACCTTTGCCTTTATCTGGTCCGGGTTGATCATCTACAGCTTCGACGCTTGGCGCTCGCTGCGCAAACGCGCCCAGGCCTGACCGAATCGGGTACGCCGCTGTAGGCCTTTTAAACAATCAGGCCTGCAGCGGTTACATCGATCACTCGTCGGTCGGCAGATGCAGCTCCACCATCAGGTCATCTGCCAGGGTTTCCAGCCGCTGCTGCAGCACATCCAGTGAAAGATCCATCGGCAATCCCAACTCGGCATGGGCGCGAAACAGCGTTTCGCTGCTCATGGGCGCAGGTTCGACGCTGGTCACCAGGTGCTCCAGGTTGACGCCTTGCTCGGTCAGCACGCGAGTGACGTCACGCACGATCCCGGATCGATCATTGCCCACCAGATCCATGGTGATGGGTCTCCACTCCGGCAAGGCTTCCGGAAGGACTTCGGCGAACAGGACGCGGATGCCTTTTGCCGAGAGCCCTTCCAACGCACTGCGCAGGGGCTGATGGGCGTCGACCGGCGCGCTGACCCGCAGGATCCCGGCGAACTGCCCGGCCATATGTGACATACGGCTTTCCAGCCAATTGCCGCCGTGATCGGCAATGCATCCCGCGAGCTGCTCGACCACGCCTGGCTTGTCCAGCGCAGACACCGTGACGATAAGATGATCCACAAACGACTCCTTTTATGTGCAGCGACTGAGGCCTGTTTAATACCACGCCTCATGGGTCGCGGGGTGGTTGTGGGGAGTATAGGCACGTCTGCCCCGGTCGCAGCGGCGTCGGCACGCTCGTATTTTTGTGTACGATCCTGATAATTATCTGGAACAATCTGCACGTTCTTTGAGAACATCCGATGCCGCCGTGTGACCGAACACCCATTTCCGGTCGCTCAGTGCACATTCAGCCCGATTTTCATGCCGCAACTCATCATATAGTATCGCTTCGCGTTCACTACATAGATGTCGAATCCAGGCCTGATCCGATGTTCCTGCAAGGCCAGAACCTGTTTCAAGCGCTTCACCTCAGGTGCCCGCCGCCCCGCCCAGCCGCCCGCAACGGCATGTTCTGGAAGGGCACGCAGCGACGTCGATGGCTTTAACAAGAAAGCGCTCGTGATTGAAGCGCAGATAGCTGAGCAGAGTGAGGCAAGCAATGACTGAACACGTTCAAGTCGGTGGCCTGCGGGTCGCCAACGTCCTGCTGGATTTTGTGAACAACGAAGCCATTCCCGGAACCGGCCTCGACGCCGCTGCATTCTGGGCCGGTGCCGATGCGCTCATCCACGAGCTCGCACCGAAGAACAAAGCCCTGCTCGCCAAACGAGACGAATTCCAGGCGCGTATCGACGCCTGGCATCAGTCCAATGCCGGCAACGCCCACGATGCAGTCGCCTACAAGGCGTTTCTGCTGGAAATCGGCTATCTGCTGCCAGAAGCGGCAGACTTCCAGATCACCACACAAAACGTCGACGAAGAAATCGCGCGCATGGCCGGCCCGCAATTGGTGGTGCCGGTAATGAACGCACGTTTCGCGCTCAATGCATCGAATGCCCGCTGGGGCTCGTTGTATGACGCGCTGTACGGCACTGACGCCATCAGCGAAGCCGGCGGCGCAGAAAAAGGCAAAGGTTACAACCGGGTCCGCGGCGACAAAGTCATCGCCTTCGCTCGCGCCTTTCTGGACGAAGCCGCCCCTCTTGCGGCGGGCTCCCACGTTGACTCCACAGGCTACAAGCTGGTCGATGGCATGTTGATTGTCAGCCTCAAGGGCGGCAGCAACACCGGCCTGCGCGACGATGCCCAATTGATCGGCTTCCAGGGCGACGCATCGGCGCCGACTGCGTTGCTGTTCAAGCACAACGGCCTGCACTTCGAACTCCAGATCGACGCCACGAGCCCGGTCGGCCAGACCGATCCGGCTGGCGTCAAAGACGTGCTGATGGAAGCGGCGCTGACCACCATCATGGATTGCGAAGACTCCATCGCTGCCGTCGACGCCGACGACAAGGTCGTCGTGTACCGCAACTGGCTGGGACTGATGAAGGGCGATCTGTCCGAAGAAGTCTCCAAAGGTGGCACTAGCTTTACCCGTACGATGAATGCCGACCGCGTCTACACCTCGCCCACCGGCGAACCCGTCACGCTGCATGGCCGCTCGCTGTTGTTCGTGCGCAACGTCGGCCACCTGATGACCATCGATGCGATTCTCGACAATCAGGGCAACGAAGTGCCGGAAGGCATTCTCGACGGCCTGCTGACCAGCCTTGCGGCGATCCACAACCTCAAGGGCAATACCTCCCGCGCCAACAGCCGCACCGGCTCGGTATACATCGTCAAACCGAAGATGCACGGCCCGGAGGAGGTGGCGTTCACCAATGAGTTGTTCGGGCGTATCGAAGGGGTGCTGAACCTGCAGCGCAACACGCTGAAAGTCGGGATCATGGACGAGGAGCGCCGCACCACGATCAACCTCAAGGCCTGCATTCAGGCGGCGAGCGAGCGTGTGGTGTTCATCAACACGGGCTTCCTGGACCGCACCGGCGACGAGATCCACACGTCAATGGAAGCGGGGCCTGTCGTACGCAAGGCGCAGATGAAGGCGGAAAAGTGGATTGCCGCGTATGAAAATTCCAACGTCGATATCGGTTTGAAATGCGGCCTGCAAGGGCGCGCGCAGATCGGCAAAGGCATGTGGGCGATGCCTGATCTGATGGCCGCGATGCTTGAACAGAAAATCGCCCATCCGCTGGCCGGCGCCAATACCGCCTGGGTTCCTTCACCGACCGCTGCTGCGCTGCACGCGCTGCATTACCACAAGGTCGATGTGTTCGCGCGTCAGGCCGAGCTTGCCCAGCGCGCGCCGGCCTCCGTCGACGATATCCTGACCATCCCGCTGGCGCCGAACACCGACTGGACGGCGGAAGAGATTCAGAACGAGCTGGACAACAACTCCCAAGGCATCCTCGGCTATGTGGTGCGCTGGATTGATCAGGGCGTTGGCTGCTCGAAGGTGCCGGACATCAACGACGTCGGCCTGATGGAGGACCGTGCCACGCTGAGGATCTCCAGCCAGCACATTGCCAACTGGCTACGCCATGGCGTAGTCAGCGAGCAGCAGGTGATGGAAAGCCTCAAGCGGATGGCACCGGTGGTGGACCGTCAGAACGCAGGTGATTCGCTGTATCGCCCGCTGGCACCGGATTTCGACAGCAACATCGCGTTTCAGGCAGCGGTTGAACTGGTGATCGAGGGCACGCGGCAGCCCAATGGCTATACCGAGCCGGTGCTGCACCGCCGCCGTCGGGAGTTCAAGGCGAAACACGGGGCGTAACCAGCGCCCAAACAAAAAGGCGGTGTCCACGCAAATGGACACCGCCTTTTCTGTTTCACCACTCTGTTCATTGTAGGAGCGCGCTTGCCCGCGATTGCGGTATAGCTGTTGTGGAGATATTGCCTGCCAGACTGCTTTCGCGGGCAAGCGCGCTCCTACACTTGATGCGGTCATACAGGTAAAACGTTCTCAACCCGTCGGCGCCCCTATCCACAGGCGACGCTCTTATGCCATTTCCAGTTCCCGCTTCACCAGCCGCAACAGCTGCTTGGTGTTGATCGGCTTGAGCAGAAAATCCACCACGCTCAAATGCATCGCATCGATGGCGTCGCGGACGTTGGCGTCGCCGGACACGATAATGATCGGCAACTCTGCACGGTCCGATTCGCGCACTCTGCGGATCAGATCCAGCCCGTCGCACGGCGCCATGCGCAGATCGGTGATCAGCAGCGCAATGGACGGTCGGGTCTGCAGCAGATGCATGGCGCTGGTGCCGCCGGCGGCTGTGATGCAGCTGATGTCATTGAGACTGAGAATTTCGGCCAGAACTTCCCGAGCATCCTTGTCGTCATCGACGATCAGTACCCGTTGTGGCGATTGGGACGCAGGCGCGAGCATCACCTCATTGAGGGCTTCGCGCTCTTCATCACTCAAAATACTGTGATCGAACATACCCGTCTCATCTTCCTGTCGACTCCAATTCTGACAGCGCAAGCGATAGATACGCTGCACATCCTGTCGGCTTCATGCCGGGCCCTGAGGCCTCGCGCTAACTGCATCGCTGCGGTATTACACCTTGGTTCGATGCGATTCAACGCCTTCGCAGTCACCTAAGACTTACGTCCAATGGGCACTGCCCGATAAGCGGTCGACCATGGGGTCAATAAAAACAAGCGGTAACGGTCATGAGCAAAGCGGACGCTTTTACCCAGGCAGGCAAAACAGCCGTTCTGCAGAACATCCACGGCACGATGCAATTCCTGCAAAAATTCCCGCCGTTCAACCAGATGGAAAACGCCCATCTGGCGTACCTTGTCGAACAGTGTCACCTGCGTTTCTACGCTACAGACGAGAGCATCATCAAGCCTAGCGATGGGCCAGTAGAACATTTTTACATCGTCAAACAAGGCCGCGTGGTGGGTGAGCGTCCTCATTCGGCAAAAGGCGGCACCGAGACCACGTTCGAAATCACCACGGGCGAGTGTTTTCCCCTCGCCGCGCTGCTCGGCGAACGCGCCACGCGAACCGAACATCTGGCGGCCGAAGACACCTTCTGCCTGCAGTTGAACAAGCAAGCCTTCATCAAGTTGTTCGCACTCTCCAATGAGTTCCGCGACTTCGCCCTGCGCGGCGTCAGCAGCCTGCTTGATCAGGTGAATCAGCAAGTAAAGCAGAAGGCGGTGGAAACACTCGGCACGCAATATTCCCTGAACACGCGACTGGGTGAACTGGCGATGCGTCACCCGGTGACGTGCTCCCCCGACACGCCGCTGCGTGAAGCCGTGCGCCAGATGGACGAGCAGCAAGTCGGCAGTATCGTGATCGTGGACGAGGCCAAAGCGCCGCTGGGTATTTTCACGCTGCGCGATCTGCGTCAGGTCGTCGCCAACATCGACGCCGACTTCGGCGAACCCATCGAACGCAGCATGATTCAAGCGCCGTTCTACCTGAGTCCGGACGCCAGCGCCTTCGATGCCGCCATTGCCATGACCCAGCGCCATATCGCCCACGTCTGCCTGGTCAAGGATCAGCGTCTGTGTGGCGTGGTCTCCGAGCGCGACCTGTTCTCGCTGCAGCGCGTGGATCTGGTGCATCTGGCGCGCACCATCCGCAGCGCGCCGCGCATCGATTCGCTGGCCAACCTGCGCGGTGACATTGTCCAGCTGGTGGACCGAATGCTCGCCCACGGCGCCTCGTCCACGCAGATCACCCAGATCATCACGCTGCTCAACGACCACATGGTCTGTCGCGTCATCGAACTCACGCTGGAAGAGAAAGGTGATCCCGGCATCGCTTTCAGTTGGCTGTGTTTCGGCAGCGAGGGTCGGCGCGAGCAGACGCTGTACACCGATCAGGACAACGGCATTCTCTTCGAAGCCAGCGACGCCGCCGAGGCCGCTGAAATTCGCGGCCGGCTGTTGCCCATCGCCGAGCGGATCAATCAAAGCCTGGCGGTGTGCGGATTCGCGCTGTGCAAGGGCGGGATCATGGCGAGCAATCCGCAGCTGTGCCTGTCGCGCATCGAGTGGGCGCGGCGATTCGGCTCGTTCATTCGCGAAGCCACGCCGGAGAACCTGCTGTCATCTTCCATCTATTTCGATCTGCGCGTGGTGTGGGGCGATGAAAGCGGCGGCGATCAATTGCGTCAGAGCATTCTTGCGCAGGTCGCAGACAACGCCTTGTTCCAGCGCATGATGGCCGACAACGCCCTGCGTCAACGCCCACCGGTGGGCCGTTTCAAGGATTTCGTGGTCGCGCGCAAAGGCAGTGAAAAGGACACGCTGGATCTGAAGACCCAAGGCCTGACGCCATTTGTCGATGGGGCGCGGTTACTGGCGCTGGCCAACGGCGTCGAGGCGAGCAACACGCTGGACAGGCTGCGTCAGCTGGTGGCCAAAGAGGTTATCGACCCGCTGGACGGTGCGGCGTACGAAGAGGCTTATCACTTCATCCAGCAAACCCGTATGCAACAGCATCAGCAGCAGAACCGGCAAAACCTGCCGTACTCCAATCGCATCGACCCGGATGTGCTCAATCATCTGGACCGGCGCATTCTGCGTGAGTCGTTCCGTCAGGCGCAGCGGCTGCAGACCAGCCTCACTGTGCGCTACCAACTGTAAGCGACTGCTCATGAATTTGTTCCGCTGGCTCAAGCCACCCAAACGCGCCGCCGCCCCTGAGCTCACGCCTGAACAGCAACAGCGTCTGCGCGCCTTGCCCGGCCCCGGTGCGCTGGATCAGAAGACGTTGCGCCAGCAACGGTGGGTCGTGGTTGATCTTGAAACCAGCGGGCTGAATCTGCAGCGGGACGAAGTGCTGTCGATCGGCGCAGTGGTCATCGAAGATGGCGCAATCGATCTGGGTCAGCAGTTTGAGCGCACGCTGATGCGCGCCGATCACAAACTCAGCCCGAGCGTATTGATTCACGGGCTGGGCCCCACCGCGATTGCGGCAGGCAGCGAGCCGGTGGAAGCGCTGCTGGATTTCATGGCATTCGTGGGTGACAGCCCACTGCTGGCGTTCCACGCGGCATTCGACGAGCACATGCTGGGGCGTGCATTAAAGGAGAGCTTGGGCTATCGCCTGCTGCACCCTTTCATCGATGTCGCTCACATCGCACCCTTCCTTTGCCCGAACGCGAATCTGCGTCAGGCAGGCCTGGACGACTGGACGCGATTCTTCGGGCTTCACGCCGAGGAGCGCCATCACGCCAGCGCCGATGCGTTGGTGACCGCCGAGCTCGCGATGATCCTGTTCAGCCACGCCAGGCGACAGGGGATCGAAACCCCTGCACAGCTTGAGCAAGGCGTGGCGAAATGGCGACGGCAGCAGCAGTCGCCTTCGTTTTAGCGTTCATCCTCTACACCTGCCCCTGGATCCCTTTTCGCCTTACAGAATGAATGGTCGATTCGTACATCAACCGTTCGGCTTGTTCCTACAAGGACCAATTGCCAGCATTGGGCAGCTCTGACACAATCGCGAACAATTCTCGTTAGCCCCTTTGTTCTCCTCGGTGCGCTTGTGTCGTCACTTCAAAGTCCCCAGCAGCAGCTCGTCGGCATGCTCTACCGCGACCATCGCGGCTGGCTGCTGGGCTGGCTCAGACGCAACGTCGCTTGCCCGGACCGCGCCGAAGACCTGAGCCAGGACACGTTCATTCGTCTGCTGGGCCGCGAGCAATTGCTTGAACCCCGCGAACCCCGGGCCTTTCTGGTCTCGATCGCGAAGGGCTTGTTGTTCGACCACTTCCGCCGGGCCGCGCTGGAACAGGCGTATCTGGACGAACTGATGCTGGTTCCCGAGGGCGAACAACCTTCCCTGGAAGAGCAGCAACTGATTCTCGAAGACCTCAAGGCCATCGACCGTCTGCTGGGCAAGCTCTCCAGCAAGGCGCGCGCCGCCTTTTTGTACAACCGCCTGGACGGCATGCCCCACGCAGAGATCGCCACAACCCTCGGCGTCTCGGTGCCCCGCGTGCGTCAGTACCTGGCGCAGGGTTTGCGCCAGTGCTACATCGCGCTGTATGGCGAGCCGACATGAGCCGTATTTCCACCCGACCTGTTTCATCCCACGTGTTGGACGCCGCCATCGCCTGGCAACTGTGCCTGGACTGCGGCCGGGGCAGCGAAGCCGAGCGTGAAGAATTCGCCAAGTGGTACGCCGCCAGCGACGAGCATGCGCGCGCCTGGATGCAGTTGGGCATGGTCGATCAGCGCTTCGCCGGTACCACCGGGCCGGCACGCTCGGCGCTTTTGCGTTCCCGAGATGGCATGGGCTTGCGTCTGCGCAAGCTCGGCCGCGGGGTTGCAGGGGTCGCGCTGGCGCTGGGATTGACGCTGTTTCTGGGTGATCGCCTGCTGCCGGTGGATTACTGGCTCGCAGACCTGCGCACCGCCACCGGGGAGCAACGCATCATTCGCCTGTCGGATAACACCCTGATTCGGCTCAACACCCACAGCGCGCTGGACGTGCGATTCGACGCCACACAGCGACGGATCGTGCTTCAGGAAGGCGAGATCTTCGTGGAAACCGGTAGCCACAACGACGCGCGTCCGTTCATCGTTGAAACCCCCGAAGGGCAAATGCGCGCCCTGGGCACGCAGTTTCTGGTCAAGCGGCAGGCCGACGGCACGCTGCTGAGCGTGCTGCAATCAGCCGTCGCCGTGCACCCGCAAGCGTCGAATCATGAAAAGGTGCTGAACGAAGGGCAGCAGATGTTGATTCATCGCAACAGCCTCGGCCCCATGCTCGCCCTTGCGCCCGGCACCGGCGCCTGGATGCGCGGCATGCTGGTGGTCGATAACGCCCGTCTGGCAGACATGGTCGCTGAGCTTGCCCGTTATCGTCAGGGCCATCTCGGCGTCGCGAAAGACGTGGCGGACCTTCGCATCACCGGCAGCTTTCCGTTGACCAACACCGACCTGGCGCTCAAGGCACTGACGCCCACACTCCCCGTGCAGATCGAAGCGCGTACGCAATGGTGGGTGACGGTGGTGGGCAGCGAGAAGAGGCCTGCCACGGCGCTGTGAATCGGGGTTCGCCAGCAAGCCGGCTCAGGTAATGGACTGTCGTAGCCTACGGATTCAACGCAGCTCACTTGCAGGAGCGCGCTTGCCCGCGAACGGGGATTATCAGCCACTGGATAAGTTGGCTGGCCCACCGCAATCGCGGGCAAGCGCGCTCCTACAGTGTTTTGCGCCTGGCGCCGGAGATCTCAAGCTGTAGCCAGCTTGCTGGTGAATGCGTCGGCTCGCTCAGCCAAGTCAGTGCAGGGCTGTGATTGGCCAATATGATCGTTGGGCTCGCTAATCCAGATTAATTTTCGCCACGCCCTATCACTTTTCAGATCTCGTTCGGCACATAGGCATTGAGAACCATTTCCATCGAGGTGCCGTTCATGTCCCGCACGATTCACACCCTTCTTCGACCGAGCCTGCTGGCTATTGCCGTCGCCATTGCCGCGCCGATGCTCAGTGCGCCGCTGATGGCCGCTGCCCAGGCGTCCAGCGTAGGCGCCTACAATCTGCCCGCCGCGCCGTTGTCCGCGACGCTGACGCAGATTGCCAGTCAGGCAGGCCTGGCCTTATCGCTGGATCCGGCACTGGCGGCAGGCCGCACGTCGGCACCGGTTCAGGGCCAGTTCGACGCGCCAGGCGCGATGGGCCAAGCGCTGCGCGGCACAGGCTTGCAACTGAATCTGACGACAGCGGGCACCTACACACTGGTGGCTGCGCCTGAAGGTGCGATGGCATTGCCGGCCACCAGCATTCAAGGCAGTCAGGAAAGTTTCGAAAGCGCGTGGGGCCCGGCGCAGGGATACGCCGCGAGTCGCACCGCAGCCGGCACCAAGACCGACACCGCACTGGTCGAAGCACCTCGCTCGATCTCGGTCGCGACCCGGCAGCAGATGCAGGATCGCGCGGTACAGAACATCGACGACGCCGTTCGTTACATGCCAGGCGTGGTTGCCAGCAGTTACGGCAGTGACAGCCGGGCCGAATGGCTGAAGGTCCGAGGCTTCGAACCCACTCAGTTCCTCGACGGCCTGCCGCTGCCAAAAGGCGCCTACGTGATGCCGAAGATGGAAACCTGGGACCTGGAGCGCATCGCCCTCCTGCGTGGCCCGGCATCCTCGGTGTACGGCCAGACCCCGCCGGGCGGCATGCTCGACATGGTCAGTCGTCGCCCCGAAGCCGAAGCCAGCCACGAAGTGCAGGTTCAGGTCGGCACTTACAACCGCAAGCAGATCAGCTTCGACAGCACCGGCAAGATCGACGACGCCGATAATTTCGAGTACCGCGTCAGTGGCGTCGTGCGTGACAGCGGCACCTCGGTGGATCACATCGATGACAAGCGTTACAACATCGCGCCGAGCCTGACCTGGAACATCGACCCGGACACCAAGCTGACCTTCCTCAGCCAGTTCAATCGGGACGATACCGGCATCACCAGCCAGTTCCTGCCGATTCAGGGCACCAAATACCCGTCAGCCGTGGGCCGCGTGAAGTACCACGAAAACCTGGGTGATCCGGACTGGGAGTTCTACGACAAAACCTATTACGCGTTGGGCTATGCCTTTGAGCATCGTCTCAACGACGTCTGGCAGTTCAAGCAGAACGTCCGCTACACCAAAAGCGACCTTTCCTTTCAGGGGATCACGGCAGGCGGTTATTTCGGCTCGGTGTCCGACGATGGCACCGTTGCTCGCGGCGCCAATGTCGTGAACGAGGACATTTCCCAGTTTGCGCTGGACAACAATCTGCAAGCCGACTTCGACACCGGCGCGCTCAAGCACACCGTGTTGCTGGGGCTCGACTATCAGCGCGTGAACCACAACTACAAGTGGCAGTACGGCAACGCGCCGACCAGCAACATCGCCAAACCGATTTACGGGCAGGACTTCAGCAACGTCGCCTATACCGCGTTTCAGGACTACAACCAGAAAACCCAGGACGTCGGCATCTACCTTCAGGACCAACTGGCCCTGGATAACTGGCGTCTGACCCTGGGCGGGCGGCAGGATCTGCTCAAGACCGAATCGAAGTTCTACAACAGCGATCAGTCCGACGACCGCACCGACAGCGCGTTCACCGGCAATGCCGCGCTCAGCTACGTCTTCGATTCCGGTTTCACGCCCTACATTTCCTACGCCGAGTCCTTCCAGGCCGAGCAAGGCGGCGCCAATGGCGTGGCGTTCCAGCCGGGGACGGGCAAGCAGTACGAAGTAGGCCTCAAATACCAGCCTCCGGGCACCAACATCATCTTCACTGCGGCCGCTTACGACCTGACCCGTCGCGATATCGTGCTCAGCGACATCCTTGGCGTGCAGCGTCCTCTGGGTGAGGCGAAGGTGCGCGGCTTCGAGCTGGAAGCGGTGGGCGATGTCACCGACAACCTGAAAGTGACGGCGTCCTACACCTACGCCAACAGCAAGATGACCAAAGTCACCGACCCACTGGACAAGAATCGTCCGCTGCCACTGACGCCTGAAAACCAGGCGGCGATCTGGGGCGATTACACCTGGCACACCGGCGTACTCGACGGTTTCGGCCTGGGCTTTGGCGCACGGTACATTGGCGAGACCGACAACATTGCAATCGGCAGTTACGGTTTTGTCGCCGATTCCAACTACGGTCACAGCAATGCCTACACCGTCTACGACGCCGCCGTGCATTACGACCTCGGGCGCATGAACAAATCGTTGAAGGGCGTGAGCGTGTCGGTCAACGCCAACAACGTATTCGACAAGGAATACGTATCCACCTGCGACGGCTTCTATTGCTACTACGGCGACCGTCGCACGGTGCTCGCGAGCGTAGACTACAAATGGTAATGCTTTAAACTCTCATTACCTGAAACAAGGGCCGCTCCCATACAGCGGCCTTTGTCGCTTTCGCTGACTCCGGATTTCCACATGAAAAGCCAAACCATCCGCCGCTGGTCTTTCATCCACACGTGGACCAGCCTGATCTGCACGGCATTCCTGCTGATGCTGGCGATCACTGGCTTGCCGTTGATCTTCAGTCACGAGATCGCTCACTTGACGGGCGATGCGCCGGAATTCAAGGAGATGCCGGCCGGCACCCCGCATCTGGACCTTGAGCAGCTGGTCCGCTCAGCCGAAGCCCATCGCCCCGGCGACGTGATGCAGTATTTTGGCTGGGACGACGATGACCCTAACGGCGTCTACGCCATCATGGGCAAGACCGCCGGCGGCGACCCCAACGAATCCCACAGTTTCATGCTCGACGCGCGCACCGGCGAGGCGATGGAAACGCCGAACGCCAACGGCGGTTTCATGATGATCATGCTGCGCCTGCACGTGGACATGTACGCGGGGCTGCCGGGCAAGCTGTTGCTGGCGTTCATGGGACTGCTGTTTGTCATGGCGATCGTGTCCGGCGTCGTGTTGTACGCGCCCTTCATGCGCCGACTGGATTTCGCCACAGTGCGGCCGAATAAATCCACGCGGGTGCGTTGGCTCGACCTGCACAACCTGATCGGCGTCGTGACGCTGACCTGGGCCATGGTCGTCGGCCTGACCGGAGTCCTCAATGCCTGCGCCGATCTGGTGATCGCGCAATGGCGCACCGACGCGCTGATGACCATGATCGCGCCGTACAAGGACGCCCCGCCCCTGACCGAACGCGCGCCGGCGACCCGATTGATCGACATTTCCAAAGCCACTGTCCCCGGCGCCGAGCCAAGCTTCATTGCCTTTCCCGGCTCACGCTTTTCCAGCGAGCATCATTACGCCGTATTCATGAAGGGCGACACACACCTGACGTCCCACCTACTGACCCCTGTCCTGATCGACGCCCAGGACCTGCACGTCACGGCAACACTGGGACGCCCGTGGTACATGGACGCGCTGCTGCTGTCGCAACCGCTGCACTTCGGCGACTACGGCGGCATGCCGATGAAAATCCTCTGGGCTGCGCTGGATGTGCTGACGATCATCGTCCTCGGCAGTGGTTTGTACCTGTGGTGGGTCCGCCGTCGCGCCACAGTCGCCGCGGCTAAGACCGTCGCAGTCGAGGCAGAAGTGGCATGACCCGACACAAAAAGCATTCGGCGTTCTGGAAGACCTTCGGCACGCCCGGCTGGATCGCCCTGCTGACCGCAGTCGGCCTGTTCGCCGCGCTGCTCGGCGACGGTGCGTGGGATGTACTCGCCTGGGTGGGCATGGCCATTCCGACCTGGTACAGCTGCAAAGGATTGATGGCACGCAAGCGGGTTTGATTCACCGAACCCTGCTTCTACATGATTTACATCGAACCGTACCCAATGACCCGGTTTGCCTTGACGATGGCAGGGGCGCGCGCATCCGCAGTAAAGCATCACATCCTGCCTGGCATCCCTTGGTTATAAGTCGAACAAGTCTGTAAGAAGACTCCCTCAAAACAACAGTAAGCGTCCTGCACGCTCCGACACCCAAACTGGCCTCCCCTGCGAGTCACCCTCCCGATAATCGATATTCCGCCCTGGCAGGGCATCCACACTATCCATCGGGAAGACCCACCATGGCGCTCGACGCATTTTTGAAGATTGACGGCATACCTGGCGAAGCACTGGATGAGCAGTGCAAAGACTGGATTGAAATCACCGGGTATTCGTTCGGCACCTACCAGTCCGCGTCCGTTACAGCCAGCACGGCAGGCGGCGCAACTTCCGGGCGTACCACACTCAGCAACCTGACGCTGACCAAGATGCTCGACAAGTCGAGCTGCAAACTGATGGCAGCCAACTGCGCCGGAGCGCACTTCAAGGAAGTGAAGCTTTCCGTCCACCGTGCAGGGGGCGACAAAATGAAGTTCTACGAAATCATTCTCGAAGAAGTGATCATTGCCGAATACAACCAACTGGCCAACGACGGCATTCCCACCGAACTCATCCAGCTCAACTACGGCCGTATCCGCTCGACCTACACCCTGCAAAAAAGAAACGACGGGAGCGCGGCCGGCAGCGTAACGGGCGGATGGGACAGGATCGGCAATAAGCAATATTGCTGAGCGAGGGACAGGTCATGGACTTCGAACGTACCCAACATGTCGGCCATTACGGTGTCGTGTTTACGCTTATCCACTTCACCGTGCAGCCGGACGATGCCCCATCGTTGAGAACGATCAACCTGCCGGAAATAACCAAGAATCATTTTGAGGTCTCCCGGTTGATTGAGGAAACCTACGAGCGAATGCTTGCACAGGGGCGGCCTTGCCGGATGGTGCTTGCGGTGTCACAACCAGTGAGCCGAAACTCAGCAGACCTGCTTAATGATCAGAGGGCTACGATAGGAACCCTAGTTGGCTCCATCGGAGGAAAACTTGCGTCACCGTTAGGGAGCATCGCGCAAAAGGTCGCTGGAACAACATCCGCCTCGGCGACCAAAAACAGATTGCCGATCTTTCATTCAGGAGACGTCATCGTCAGTATTGATGCCCAAGTGTCAGGTGGCATCGGTCCTCAACGCTCGTCAGCATCCTTAATCCTGAAAGTGAACGGCGGCCGCTGATGGGAACTGGCCTGTCCGTGGCAATTATGTGTTTTGTAATCTGGGGTATACGGCGAATTCCCGTACCAAGACTCTATCAATGCTTGACTGGCTTGGCGCTGATAGTCTTCTACTTCAAGTACGTCATCTCATGGATTGTTGCAATCGAAGAAGTGCAAGATGCTTACTTCCTGGATTACGAAACACTGTTATTTGGCATTTTCTATCTCGGAGTAGACCTGGTGATATACAGCTGGTGGCGTGACGACGAGCCAAAGTAGCGAATCGCATTGCTTCACCCATCAACAGGCTTGTCCCACGCTCCTCTTGGCGCGGGGCAAGCACCTCCCGCCATTCCAGTCATCACATGACCTCACGCAATTTACAAATCCGGCAGGCCTGCGTTCTGCCCCCGAAATTCCCGACTCCATAGGCACGCGATCATCCAAAACCCCGCAGCGCCAGTGACAAGCCCGTTACATTAAGAAATATAATGAGCGCTTTGCGGTATTTCAATTGACAAGAAATCGTGCGTTTGACTAAATCCAGTCATACGACGACGTATAACGATCGCCGCCAAATAAAAACAATACCCAGAGTGGATTCGATGAAAATCAAAGGCATCCGTTGGTGGATGGTCGCGCTGATAACCGGCGGTCTGATCGTCAACTATCTCGCGCGTAACACCCTCTCCGTCGCCGCTCCCACCATGATGAGCGAGCTGAACATTTCCACCGAACAGTACTCGCACGTCGTCATCGCGTGGCAGATGGGCTATGCATTCATGCAGCCGGTTGCCGGCTATGTGATCGACGCCATCGGCACGAAGATCGGCTTTGCAGTGTTTGCCATCGCCTGGTCAGTCGCCTGCGCATCAGCGGCCATGGCCACGGGCTGGCAGAGTCTGGCGTTCCTGCGCAGCTTGCTGGGCATCACTGAAGCGGCGGGTTTTCCTGCGGCGATCAAAGCAACCACGGAGTGGTTTCCGGCCAAAGAGCGCTCGGTCGCCATCGGCTGGTTCAACATCGGCTCATCGATCGGCGCGTTGCTGGCCCCTCCCCTCGTGGTCTGGGCGATCCTGCACAGCGGCTGGCAGATCGCGTTCGTCATCGTCGGCGGGCTGGGCCTGCTGTGGAGCGCGGGCTGGCTATTTTTCTACAAGCACCCCCGTAATCAGCGTCTGCTGGGCGATGAAGAGCGCGATTACATTCTTGCGGGTCAGGAATCCCACCTGAAGGACGCGCCGACCAAGCACGCCAGCTGGAAGAAGATCGTCGGCACCCGCAATTTCTACGCAATCGCTTCGGCACGCATGCTCTCGGAGCCGGCCTGGCAGACGTTCAACGCCTGGATTCCGCTGTACCTGATGACCGAACGCCACATGAACATCAAGGAAATCGCGATGTTTGCCTGGCTGCCTTTTCTCGCTGCCGACATCGGCTGCGTGTTGGGCGGCTACCTGAGCCCTTTTTTCTACAAGCACTTCAACGTGTCGCTGCTGACGTCGCGCAAGATGGTAATGGTGTTCGGCTCGCTGTGCATGATCGGCCCTGGCTGCATCGGTCTGGTGGACAGCCCTTATGTCGCAATCGCGCTGTTGTGCGCCGGCGGCTTTGCGCACCAGACGCTGTCGGGCGCGTTGTATGCGATCACCTCGGACTCCTTCGGCAAGAACGAAGTGGGCACCGCGACTGGCCTGGGCGGTATGTTCGGGTTTCTCGGCGCGGCGTTGTTCACGCTGGTGCTCGGGATCATGGTCACCAAAGTCGGCTATAGCCCGCTGTTCGTGGCGCTGGCCGCTTTCGATCTCATCGCTGCCACGATCATCTGGTTTGTCGCCAAGCCGCTGTTGACCGGCACACCTTCGGCGCAATCCGGCAGTGCATCGGCTGAACCGGCAGATGGGGTCCCGACGGTCTGACATCTCTGTCCGGGCCGTCGTAAACCGGCCCGGCATACCATCCGGATATTGCACAGCGTCCTGGCCCTCACTAGTCTGGAGGACCAGGCCGATCAGAGGAATGTCCATGTCTGCGCCCAGCATGACGCTGTACTACAACGCCGCTTCGCCATTCGCGCGCAAGGTGATGATCTTGCTTCATGAAACCGGACAGGCAAACCGGGTCAGTCTCAAGGCGGTTGCCCTCACCCCCGTCAGCCCCGACGTTGAAGTCTGTCGCGATAACCCGTGCGGGAAAATTCCGGCGTTGTGTCTGGCCGACGACAACGTGATCCATGACAGTCGGGTGATTCTCGAATACCTGGATCAACAGCACGTCGGCAACCCCCTAATTCCCAAGGAAGGCTCGGCGCGCTGGCGACGGTTGACGCTTGCGTCACTGGCCGATGCCCTTATGGACGCTGCGCTGCTCATCCGTTACGAGACCTTTTTGCGTCCCGAGGAGAAACACTGGTCGGAATGGCTCGATGCCCAGCAGGAAAAAATCGCTCGCACGCTGGCCTACTTCGAAGCCGAAGCCGTCACCGAATTGAGTACGCACTTCGACGTCGCATCGATCAGCGTGGCATGTGCAGTGGGCTATCTGGATTTCCGCCAGCCCAATCTGGGATGGCGTAGCAGCTACCCGCGATTGGCGAGTTGGTATTGCGAAGTCAGCCAGCGGCCGTCGATGCTGGAAACCCAGCCGCCTGCGTAGCGAACGCTGGCAAGTATGCGAAGGCGTTGAGTCAGTCGATATTCTCAGCGCTGACCCACCGCGTTCGCCAGCAAGCCGGCTCCTACGGATTTCGCCTACGCCTGAGATTTCGGGAGCTGCGCAGATCCATTGTAGGAGCGCGCTTGCCCGCGAAGGCGGTGGGTCAAGCGATGTTGAGGGCGCAGGCTGATCGCCTTCGCCGGCTCATCGAAATCATCACAACACTCATCAGCACTCAGGCTTGTCCGCCGTATAACGACGGGCCGGGTTAACCGCTGCGCCGAATTCACGCAGGGCCTTGGCGCCGATCAGCAACGGGTAGTTGAAGTGGCTGCGGTCGACGAGGTTGACCTCCACGGTGCGTTTCACGTTGCCCAGGCATAGCTCGAGGTCCACAACCGGGCGCTTGGTCGGGTCAGCCGGTTCTTCTTCATCGTCGCCTTCGGAGCGGCCCTTGATCCGGCTGATGCGCGAAACCTTGTGTTCGTACACTTTGCTGTCAGCGTCCTTGGTCGCCAGACGGAAGCGCACCCAGTCATCGCCATCGCGCTTGAACAGTTCGATGTCCTTGGCCGACAACGATGCGGTCAACGCGCCGGTGTCCATCTTGGCCTTGAACGTCTCGCCGATCTCCGAGACCTGAATGTATTCGTAACGGCCGTACAACGTCGGTTCGGCAGCCATGACAGGCAACGCCAGCAAAGACATAAGCGCCAGAAGGGATTTCACGGATCTGATTCCTCGTGATGAATGGGCGGGGGCGTGTGCCCGGTTTAGACCGTCACTTTGCCGATGGTTCGCGCCAGGCTTCGCGCTCAGCGGCAAGCGAGCCAAGCATACGGAGCGTACCGACAAAGGCGTGAAACATTCGTCGGTATCACCAGGATTTTGCGCCCGGCGCCCGGCCTGCTTATCATTGCGCGCCACCCTGTCGATCGCGAGTGCCTTATGCGTCACCTGCTCACCGGAATTGCTGTCACGCTGCTGCTTCTGCTCAATACCCTGGTGCTGATCGGCCCGCTGATGGTCTTTGCACTGCTCAAGTTGGTGTTCCAGAGCGAAATGCGCGACAACTGCTCGGCAGCCGTGATGTGGATCGCCGAAACCTGGTGTGAAATCAACAAGCTGATTTTCAAAATCTGCCTGCCGACCCAGTGGGAAATCCGCGGCGACGAAGGCCTGCGTGGTGACACTTCCTATCTGGTCATCGGTAACCATCAGTCGTGGGTAGACATCCCGGCGCTGGTGCAGGCGCTGAATCGACGTACGCCCTTCTTCAAATTCTTCCTCAAGAAAGAGCTGATCTGGGTGCCGTTCCTTGGGCTGGCGTGGTGGGCTCTCGATTACCCGTTCATGAAGCGCTACACCAAGGCATTTCTGGCCAGACATCCCGAGCTCAAGGGCAAGGATCTGGAGATCACCCGCGAGGCATGCGAGCTGTTCAAACGTCAGCCGGTGACGGTGGTGAATTATCTGGAAGGCACACGGTTCACCCCGGCCAAAAAAGCCGAGCAGACTTCGCCCTACCGTTACTTGCTCAAGCCCAAGGCGGGCGGCGTCGCCTTCGTGCTGGCGGCGATGGGTGAGCAACTGGACGCAGTGCTCGATGTGACGGTCGTGTATCCGAGCGAGCGCATCCCGGGGTTCTGGGACTTGCTATCAGGACGAGTGCCACGGGTGATCGTCGACATCAGGACCCGCGAACTCGACCCCGCGCTGTGGCGAGGCGATTACGAGAATGACCCGGCGTTTCGCGTGTATGTGCAGGACTGGGTCAACCGGCTGTGGGAAGAGAAGGATGCGCGGATTGCCGAGTTGCGGGGCGCGATTCATTAGCGCTGTAGGAGCGCGCTTGCCCGCGAAGGCGGCGTCTCAGGCAGCCGATCCGTCATAGGCAGAATGCATTCGCGGGCAAGCGCGCTCCTACAAATACCTGAGGCTTACTTGGCGCCCCAGACGCCACTCAACGCCTGCAACGCAGAACTACCGGCGCCTTGCTGACCGAGGTATTGCAGAATCACCGGCACGAACTGGCTGACCATGCTGCTGTTCATGCCCAGCGCGCTGAACGCCTTGTTCACGTCGCCCATGCTCTGCACGTTACCCAGCGCGCTATCCAGGGCAGAGTTGCTGCTCCCGGAATTACCCAACAGTCCACCCAGACCACTCAGGCTGCCAAGGGCCGAATTGCCGGCCAGTTGATCGAGGCCTGGCACTGATTTGCTCAGTTGCGAATAGTCGTTGCCGGCGAGCTTGTTTTTGGCCAGCCCCAACAAGGCGCCCGTCCCGCCCACCGCTTGCTCCGGCGTGACGTTCAATTGCGTACCCAGCGTGTTCAACAGCCCGGCGGCCTCAGGCGCGGCAGTTGCCTTCTGCTGACCGCCGGTGGCGTTGGAAACGGCATTGGCCGCGTCATTCAGATTGAAAGCGAAGACCGGCGTGGCTGCCAGCGCCATCAGGCTCGCCAGCGCAGCACCGCGTACGTTTTTCAGTGGAACTTTCATCGCACCAACCTCGTTTTCCGGGAGACCGGCCGTGGCCGGGTAAACACGCGTTGGACCGCCCCTCGGAGGGAAGTTCCACGCAGGGCCTCAGGGTTTGCTGACATAAAACAAGCGCTGCGGCTCGAAGGTCCGCGCCAGCCGTTGATCCGCCGCCGTCGAGCCTGCCTGCAGGAGCCGGTGGCGAATGAACGCCTTATCGAAATGCTCACCGTTGTGAAGCTTCTCGCGCAGGCTGATCAAGCGCGTGCCGCCCTGGTGATCGGCACCGCGATAGAGCGGCTCACTGAAGAGGCGCACCTGAGGGTCGGCGCTACCTCCGATGGATTTCACCTGGACCTGGGTGATGATCGCGAAACCGGACAGCCAGGGCGACCACAGCCGGGAGACGTCGGCAGCGAAACACTCATCGGGGGTAAAGTCAGCCTCGCAGTCCGCCAGCTCGCGGTAGGTCGGTGCGACGCGCACATGTTGACGGTAAGCCGCGCGGTATCCGGCCTCGCACAGCGGCGGCGCAACCCCGCCCCAGATACACGCGTTCGGATTTTCAAAGAACATTTCCGACGATACCCAGCCCGATGTAACAGGCACCAGGTGAGCGCTGGTCAGCGTGGCAGGCAAGACAATGAGCGGCGTTGCGACGAGGAAGTGAATCGAGGTTCTGACCCACCAGACAAACATGCATGACTCACCAGCTGAAAAACGGGCAGGACAAATAGCACGGAGAAAACGCCGCTGAAACAAGCGGGAATGGAATTCAAACGCTCCTCGACTATTTTCAGAAACGCCCTACAAATGCGGGGCTAGAGGCCTACGTCAGGCATAAAAAAAGCGACCCGAAGGTCGCCTTTTGTGAGGGTCAGAAGATCATGCGGCGCTGAACAGTTTGTGTGGGTCGATGACGAATTTCTTCGGCACACCGGCATCGAATTCGCCGTAACCGCGCGGGGCGTCGTCGAGGCTGATCACTTCCACACCCACCACGTCGGCAATGTTGATGCGGTCCCACATGATGGCCTGCATCAGTTGACGGTTGTACTTCATGACCGGCGTCTGGCCGGTGTGGAAGCTGTGGGATTTCGCCCAGCCCAGGCCGAAACGAATGCTCAGCGCGCCGACCTTGGCCGCAGCGTCCACGGCGCCCGGGTCTTCCGTCACGTAAAGGCCGGGAATGCCGATCTTGCCGGCGACGCGCACCACCCCCATCAGCGAGTTGAGTACGGTGGCCGGGGCTTCGGCCTTGGCGCCCGCATGTCCATGGCCGCGCGCTTCGAAGCCCACGGCATCGACGGCGCAGTCCACCTCAGGCTCGCCCAGCAGGTCGGCGATTTGCTCGTGGAGCGGGGTGTCCTTGGACAGGTCGGCGATCTCGAAACCCTGGGCCTTGGCGTGCGCCAAACGAACCGGGTTGACGTCGCCGACAATGACGACTGCCGCGCCGAGCAGGCGCGCTGATGCGGCAGCGGCAAGCCCCACGGGACCGGCACCGGCGATGTACACCGAGCTGCCCGGGCCGACACCGGCAGTGACCGCTCCGTGATAACCGGTTGGCAGGATGTCGGAAAGGCAGGTCAGGTCGCGGATCTTCGACATGGCTTTGTCGCGATCAGGAAGTTTGAGCAGGTTGAAGTCGGCGTAGGGCACGAGCACGTATTCGGCCTGGCCGCCGGTCCAGTCGCCCATGTCGACATAACCGTAGGCACCGCCGGCGCGGGCCGGGTTAACGGTCAGGCAAACGCCGGTGTGTTGCTCTTTGCAGGAGCGGCAACGGCCGCAGGCGACGTTGAACGGCACGGACACCAGATCACCGATCTTGAGGTTTTCGACGTCGCTGCCCTTCTCGATCACTTCACCGGTGATTTCGTGCCCCAGTACGAGGCCGACCTGAGCCGTCGTTCGGCCACGCACCATGTGTTGATCGGAACCACAAATGTTGGTGGAAACCACGCGCAAGATCACCCCGTGCTCGATCTTCTTGCCGCGCGGGTCCTGCATTTTGGGATAGTCGATTTTCCGTACGTCGACCTTGCCTGCGCCGAGATACACCACACCACGATTACCGGACATACATGTCACCTCTCTATTTGTTATTGATTGGGTGAGTCAGTGAGCTTCAAGCCGCACGCTTCACGCAGCAAGCAAAAGCGCTGCTGCCACTACATGGGCCCGAAACGTGTTGCGAGTGACGCCGCTTTTCCTCTTGCGGCTTGAAGCTTGAAGCTTGCAACTACCCCCTACAGCACCACCGTCCTGTTGGCATTGAGAAAAACCCGTCGCTCGATGTGATAACCCACTGCACGCGCCAGGGTCAGGCCTTCGATGTCGCGGCCCTTGGCGATCAGGTCTTCAGGGTAGTGACTGTGGTCTACCACTTCCACGCCTTGGGCGATGATCGGCCCTTCGTCGAGGTCGTTGTTGATGTAATGGGCTGTCGCGCCGACCAGTTTCACGCCTTTGTTGTAAGCCTGGTGATAGGGCTTGGCGCCCTTGAAACCCGGCAGCAGCGAGTGATGAATGTTGATCGCCTTGCCATCGAGCTTGCGGCACAGCTCCGGCGACAGCACTTGCATGTAGCGGGCAAGCACCACCAGCTCGGCGCCGGTGTCTTCAATCACCTTCATTACCCTGGCTTCCTGCGCCGGTTTGTCGTGGGGGTCGAGGGGGAAATGGTAGTACGGAATATCGTGCCAGCGCGCCAGCGGTTCGAGGTCCGGGTGATTGGAGACGACGGCGACCACGTCCATGGACAGCTGATTGATGCGCTGGCGGTAAAGCAGATCGTTGAGGCAGTGGTCGGCCTTGGACACCATGATCACCACTTTCGGGCGGTAGTTCGGGGAGGTGAGCTCGAAAATCATGCCGAAGGATTCGCCGCGCTGGGCGAGACCTGCACGGAACGACGACTCGTCAAACCCCTCCGGCTGGCGAAACTCGACACGAATGAAAAAACGGCTGGACAGCCGGTCATCGAACGAATGGTGCTCGGTGACGTAACAGCCCTGCTCGAAGAGGTAACGCGTCACCGCATCCACCGTGCCCAGCACGCTGGGGCAGTCGGCGGTCAGAATCCAGGTATCGGGGGCGCGGCTCATAGGTATTCCTTGATCGTGTGGTCAATCCGTTATCAGGCAGCAACGCCCAAGCCATACTCCGCGCTTGCGTCCTGCAGCCACATCCACCAGTAATCGGCGAAGCTGCGGCGGATGACCAGTTCCCAAGTCTCTTCGCCGGTACGGCGGATCACCAGCTGCGATTTGGCGAACACCGTACCGATGGCTTTACCCACCGGAAAACTGCTCGGGTGCACGTCGTAGCTGGTTGATTTCATCAGCACTTCGCGGACCTTCGGGCCGGTCAGCTCCAGCAGCGATTGCCCGCCGCTGACGTTGACGATCGCGATGTGCAGACCCGAGAGCGCCTCTCGCAGCTTCTGCTCGACGGCGAATTCTTCACCGGTCGGCACGATCAGCAGCCACTCATCCGGGCCAAGCCACTGGATCGAACTGTCACCGCTGGACACCAGCGCCAGCGCACCCGGCAGTTCCATACCCAGCGCCTTGTGCACGCCGGCGGTGAACGCCGGATCGTGACCATTGCCACGGATGGTCAGGTGACCAAGCAGTTTTTTCTCCCGCAGCACGACGCCCGGATTGCTGCGGCCCTTGCCGATCAGGCTTTGAAGGTCAGCATGAAACAGCGGCGACTCGGCTTTGGCGTCGGTCGCTGGCCGCTGTTGGTAAACGTTGGCTGTGGTCATAGAGCACCTGTGTTGAATTCTATTGTTTCAGTGAGCGCAGACCTTGTAGGAGCGCGCTTGCCCGCGAAGGGTATTGCTGGCGACAGAGCTTTATCGGATGTACCTATTTTCGCGGGCAAGCGCGCTCCTACAATTGATCGCGTTCCTCTGTAGGAGCCGGCTTGCTGGCGAACCGATCCGGCAACGCGACGTGTAAGACACACCGCGCTCGCCCACCCGATCACTCCACGTTCTGCTGATCACCCTTCGGATCGAAGAACACCGAGGACACGATTTCCGCCTCGATCACCGACCCATCCGCCAATGGCGCAAACACCCGCTCACCCATGCGCTTCAGCCCGCCCTTCACCACACCCATGGCGAACGAATAGCCCAGCGAGTTCGCTGCGTAACTCGACGTCACGTGGCCCACCATCTTCATCGGGATCGACTGCTTCGGATCGAACACCAGTTGCGCGCCCTCCGGCAGCCACTGGTTCGGATCAATCGGTTTCAGGCCGACGAGTTGCTTGCGATCTTCCCGCACGCAATCCTCACGGTTCATGCCGCGCTGGCCGATCCACGAGAACGGCTTGGTGCGACCGACACACCAGCCCATGTTCAAATCGTCCGGGGTCATCGAGCCGTCGGTGTCCTGGCCGACGATGATGAAGCCCTTCTCGGCCCGCAAAACGTGCATGGTTTCAGTGCCGTACGGGGTCAGGTTGTACTGCTTGCCGGCTTCGGCGATTTTTTCCAGAACGCCCATGGCGTAGTCGGCCTGGATGTTCACTTCGTAGGAAAGCTCACCTGTGAACGAAATCCGGAACACCCGCGCCGGCACACCGCCGACCAGACCTTCTTTCCAGGTCATGAACGGAAACGCTTCACGGCCCAGGTCGATGTCAGTCACTTCGCTGAGCAGCTTGCGGCTGTTCGGGCCCGACAGCGTCAGGGTCGCGTAGTGATCGGTGACGGACGTGAAGTACACCTTCAGGTCCGGCCATTCGGTCTGTTGATAGATTTCCAGCCACTGCAGCACGCGGGCAGCGCCACCGGTCGTGGTGGTCATGATGAAGTGGTTGTCGGCGATGCAGGCGGTGACACCGTCGTCGAAGACCATGCCGTCTTCCTTGCACATCAGGCCGTAACGGGCCTTGCCCACATCGAGCTTGGTCCAGGCGTTGGTGTAGATGCGGTTCAGAAACTCACGGGCATCCGGGCCTTGAATGTCGATCTTGCCCAATGTCGATGCGTCCAGCAGACCGACGCTGTCGCGCACGGCCTTGCATTCGCGGCGCACGGCGGCATGGATGTCTTCACCAGCTTTCGGGAAATACCACGGACGTTTCCACTGCCCTACGTCCTCGAACTCGGCGCCGTTCTTCACGTGCCAGGCGTGCAGCGCGGTGAAGCGCACAGGCTCGAAGACGTGACCGCAGTGACGCCCGGCAATGGCGCCGAAGGTCACCGGCGTGTAGTTCGGGCGGAACATGGTGGTGCCCATTTCCGGGATCGACACGTTCAGCGAGCGGGCCGCAATGGCCAGGCCGTTGACGTTGCCGAGCTTGCCCTGGTCGGTACCGAAACCCAGCGCCGTGTAGCGTTTGACGTGCTCGACGGACTCGAAACCCTCACGGGTCGCCAGCTCGATGGCCGCTGCGGTGACGTCATTCTGAAGGTCAACGAATTGCTTCGGCGCACGGGCGGTGCCCTTCTCGTGCGGCACCTGAAACAGCGCCAGGGTCGGTTCTTCCACGCGGCTCAGGGCTTTGGGCAGCACACCTTCGACTGGTTTAAACCCGGCTTCGCTGGCAGCACGAACACCACCTTCAAAACCGTCGGCCAACGAGTCGCCGAGGGCGTAAACGCCGTTCACGCCGCCGACGCAGACGCGTTTCTGCGGCGCTTCGCCCGGCACGAAGCCGAGGATGTCTTCGCGCCAGACCGGCTTGCCACCGAGGTGCGAAGCCAGGTGAACGATCGGGCTGTAACCGCCGGAGCTGGCGACCAGATCGCAGTCGAGCCATTCGCCGGGGCTGGCGACTTTGTGGGCCTTGACGTCGATGGCCGCCACGCGGGCGGCACTGACGCGCTTGCTGCCACGGGCTTCAACTACGGCGCTGCCGGTCAGGATACGAATGCCTTTGGCGCGGGCTTCTTCCACCAACGCACCGCGCGGGTTGTGACGCGCATCGGCGACAGCCACCACGTGCAGGCCAGCATCAAGCCAGTCCAGCGCCACGCGATAGGCGTAATCGTTATTGGTCGACAGCACCAGTTTCTTGCCCGGCGCCACGCCATAACGGCGCACGTAAGTGGAAACGGCGCCCGCCAGCATGTTGCCTGGCACATCATTGTTGCCGTAAACCAGCGGACGCTCATGGGTGCCGCTCGCCAACACCACGCGCTTGGCGCGAACCCGGTGCATGCGCTGACGCACCTGACCAATCGGTGCGCGGTCGCCGAGATGATCGGTCAGCCGCTCGTGAATGGTCAGGAAATTGTGGTCGTGGTAGCCGTTCACCGTGGCGCGCGGCAGCAGGGTGACGTTAGGCAAGCCTTTGAGTTCGGCCACCACCGTCGCCACCCAGTCCGCTGCCGGTTTGCCGTCCAGACTTTCGCGGCTGTCCAGCAGGCTGCCGCCGAATTCTTCCTGCTCGTCCGCGAGTATGACCCGAGCACCGCTGCGCGCAGCAGCCAGTGCAGCGGCCAGACCTGCAGGCCCGGCGCCGACGACCAGCACGTCGCAGTGCTGGTTCATGTTGTCGTAGGTGTCCGGATCGAGCTCGGTCGGCGAACGCCCGAGCCCCGCCGCTTTGCGGATGTACTTCTCGTAGGTCATCCAGAACGATTGCGGGTACATGAAGGTTTTGTAGTAGAAGCCCGGCGGCATCAGCTTGCCGCCGACCTTGCCGAGAATGCCCATCATGTCGGTGTTCACGCTCGGCCAGCCGTTGGTGCTGGTGGCGACGAGGCCCGAATAGAGCGCCTGTTGCGTGGCACGCACGTTGGGGATCTGCGTGGCTTCGGTCGCGCCGATCTGCAGTACCGCGTTCGGCTCTTCGGAACCTGCCGCAAAGATGCCGCGAGGTCGGGAATACTTGAAGCTGCGGCCAATAATGTCGACGCCATTGGCGAGCAAGGCGGCGGCCAGGGTGTCGCCTTCAAAACCCTGATAGGTCTGGCCATTGAAGTTGAAATTCAGGACCTTGCTGCGATCGATGCGGCCGCCGTTGGGCAGGCGATTGGACTGGCTCATACCTGATCTCCCTTTCTGATCGCAGGCGCAGGATTGACGAACTGAGGCTGCGTGCCGATCGGATAGGTTTCGAGAATTTCGTAGGTCACGGTGTCACGCGTGGTGTTGAAGTACTGACGGCAACCCGCTGCGTGAATCCACAACTCGTGATGCAGACCGCGCGGGTTGTCGCGGAAGAACATGTAGTCGCCCCACTCCTCGTCGGTGCAGGCAGCCGGATCCAGCGGACGCGGGATGTGGGCCTGACCGGAGACGTGGAATTCCTCTTCGGAGCGCAGTTCGCCACAGTGAGGACAGAAGATGTGCAGCATGGGATTTCTCCTGTGAGTGGGTCAGTGCGCAACCGCAGCGGCGCCGTGCTCGTCGATGAGCGCGCCGTTGTGGAACCGGTCAATTGAGAAGGGCTTGGCCAGCGGGTGCATTTCGCCTTTCGCCAAACTGGCGGCAAACACGTTGCCCGAGCCCGGCGTGGCCTTGAAGCCACCGGTGCCCCAACCGCAGTTGAAGAACATGTTCGGCACAGGCGTTTTGGAGATGATCGGGCAAGCGTCCGGTGTGGTGTCGACGATGCCGCCCCACTGGCGGTTCATGCGCACCCGCGAAAGCACCGGGAACATCTCGACGATGGCCTGAATGGTGTGCTCGATTACCGGGTACGAGCCGCGCTGGCCATAGCCGATCCAGCTGTCGATACCGGCACCAATCACCAGGTCGCCCTTGTCGGACTGGCTGATGTAACCGTGCACCGCGTTGGACATGATCACGCTGTCGATGATGGGCTTGATCGGCTCCGATACGAGCGCTTGCAGCGGATGGGACTCGACCGGCAGACGGAACCCGGCGAGCTTGGCCATGTGGCCGGAGTTGCCGGCCGTCACCACGCCGACGCGTTTGGCGCCGATGAAGCCCTTGTTGGTTTCAACGCCGATGCACACGCCGTTTTCCTTGCGAAAGCCGGTCACTTCGGTCTGTTGAATCAGGTCCACGCCCAACGCATCGGCGGCGCGGGCGTAGCCCCAGGCCACGGCGTCGTGACGCGCGACACCGCCGCGACGTTGTACCGTTGCGCCGATGATCGGGTAACGGGTGTTTTTCGAGCAGTCCAGGTACGGAATTTCTTCAGCCACTTGCTTGCCGTTGAGCAGCTCGCCGTCGACGCCGTTCAAGCGGTTGGCGCTGACGCGGCGTTCGGAATCACGCATGTCCTGAAGGGTGTGGCACAGGTTGTAAACGCCACGCTGGGAAAACATGACGTTGTAGTTGATGTCCTGAGACAGACCTTCCCACAGCTTCATCGCGTGTTCGTACAAGTGCGCGGATTCGTCCCATAGGTAGTTGGAACGCACGATGGTGGTATTGCGCGCGGTATTGCCGCCGCCCAGCCAGCCTTTTTCGACCACGGCCACGTTGGTGATGCCGTGCTCTTTGGCCAGGTAATAGGCCGTCGCCAGACCGTGGCCGCCGCCGCCGACGATGACTACGTCGTAGACCTTTTTCGGGGTCGGCGTGCGCCACATGCGCTGCCAGTTTTCGTGGTGGCTGAGGGAGTGTTTGAAGAGGCCGAAGCCCGAGTAATGCTGCATGGTGCGACTCCTGACTCAGCGGTAAACCGGGAAATCGGCGCACAGCGCGGAGACCTGCTCGGCAACATTGGCTTCGACGTCGGCGTCGCCGAGATTGTCGAGGATGTCGCAGATCCAGCCTGCCAGCGTGATGCACTGGGTAACTTTGAAACCGCGCGTGGTCACGGCGGGGGTGCCGATGCGCAGGCCCGACGTCACGAACGGCGACTGCGGATCGTTCGGCACGGCGTTCTTGTTGACGGTGATGTGCGCTCGCCCGAGAGCAGCATCGGCGTCCTTCCCGGTCAGGCCCTGACGAATCAGGCTGACGAGGAACAGATGGTTATCGGTGCCGCCCGACACTACGTCGTAGCCGCGGTCGATGAACACTTGCGCCATGGCCTGAGCGTTATCGATCACTTGCTGTTGATAGGCTTTGAAACCGGGCTCCATGGCTTCTTTGAAGCACACCGCCTTGCCGGCAATCACGTGCATCAACGGGCCGCCCTGGGCACCCGGGAACACGGCAGAATTGAGCTTTTTCTCGATCTCTTCGTTGGCCTTGGCCAGGATCAAGCCGCCTCGGGGGCCGCGCAGGGTTTTGTGGGTAGTGGTGGTGACCACATCGGCGTACGGCAGCGGGTTCGGGTACAGACCGGCAGCAACCAGACCGGCGACGTGGGCCATGTCGACGAACAGCAGCGCGCCCACCTTGTCGGCGATTTCGCGAAAGCGCGGGAAATCCAGGGTTTTGGAGTAGGCCGAGAAACCGGCCACGATCATCTTCGGTTTGTGCTCGACGGCCAGTCGCTCGACTTCGTCGTAATCGATCAGGCCGGTGGCGACATCGATGCCGTATTGAACGGCGTTGTACAGCTTGCCCGAGGACGACACTTTGGCGCCGTGGGTCAGGTGACCGCCATGGGCCAGGCTCATGCCCAAAAGCGTATCGCCCGCTTGCAGCAGCGCCAGATAAACCGCGCTGTTGGCTGAAGAGCCGGAGTGCGGCTGGACGTTGGCGTAGTCGGCACCAAACAGCAGCTTGGCGCGATCGATCGCCAGTTGTTCAACCTTGTCGACGTGCTCACAACCACCGTAATAACGCTTGCCGGGATAACCCTCGGCGTATTTGTTGGTCAGGCCGCTGCCCTGGGCCTGCATCACGCGCTTGCTGGTGTAGTTCTCAGAGGCGATCAGCTCGATGTGGTCTTCCTGACGCTGCTCCTCGGCACCGATCGCCGCCAACAGTGCATCGTCATAACCCTGGATCTGGTCTTGCTTGCTGAACATCGCGGTTCTCCCAGCGGCGGCGCGGCGCCTGAATGATCGACAGGGCCTAGAGCTGCCCTTTGGCCACGATGGTATGGCTGACGCTGACAGCCCAGATGCCTACGCACGCCACACAAAGGCGCGTTTACGACATGGGGTGATGGGGAGCGGGATTTGCGCGATTCTGCGGGCAGCAGAACGTCGGCCCTGAGCCTGCCGCGAATCATCGGCACTCCACAACACCTCAGACCAGCGGGCATGAATACTGTCAACAATGACAGTATTCAAATAGCGATGGCGGGGCTACTTTTGAGGCAACGGAACGGCGGGCAGCCACTCACTCAAGGGAATGATCATGGGCACCATCGCAAGGTCGCATACGCTAACTCCCCAGTTATGGAAATCGCTAAGGGCGAAGTCAGTCAGTCGGCAGGGACCCGCGACTGAACCGCTGCTCTTTCTGACTCAGGGCGTGTTTCACACGGTGGATATTGAAGGCTCGGTCAAGCTGAGGATTATTCGAGAGCTGAACACGCTTGAGGCGCTGGTTGCGGTATACGTCGAGGATTCGGACGCCGTTCTTTCGACCACCGTTGCAGTGAGCGATGCAAGGCTTTATGCCACTCCCCAAGACATTGTTCACCAGGACGGCAGTTTCTATTCGGTCATTCTCAAGATCATTTCCTATCCGGACGCAGAGGTGGTGGCCGATATCTATCTGTGGGAAATACCACCCATCGCGGCACCGCAGGCCGTCGAATCCGACCTTGCGCTGTATCTCCCCAAAGGCTCGACTTTTTACGTAAGCCCGTCTGAGGAAGACATCGTGATGGACAGGACTTTCAGAGTGTCTGAAGACAGCCAAGTCTCGGTCAACATCCGCACGGTTGAAGGGCGCAGCTACTCAAAAACGGTCACGGAAGCCGAGGCCATTCGATGTGCCGCGCCCGGTGATTACTATGTGGCGAGCGGTTCCAACGAGCTGTCGGTCGTATATGGCATCACCACTCATCCCGAATTGCCGTCATCACCGATCCTCAAGCATATGCCCCTGCCGGATGTGCCGAGGTCCCGTCATGACCTCGGCAAATGAGTAACGACATTCAGGTTTTTTGCGTAATCAACCCGTCAGCCCGGAACATGCTGCGGATACCCCGAACGGCCTGACGAATCCGGTCCTGATTCTCGATCAGCGCAAAGCGAACGTGGTCGTCGCCGTACTCGCCAAAACCGACACCAGGGGAGACGCAGACCTTGGCTTCGGCCAGCAGTTTTTTCGCGAACTCCAGCGACCCCAGGTGCGCGTAAGCCTCGGGAATCTTGGCCCAGACGTACATCGAGGCTTTCGGGTTTTCGACCATCCAGCCCAGTTCATGCAGACCTTTGACCAGGACATTACGGCGCTGGCGATACTGCTCGGCGATGTCGAGCACACACTGTTGATCACCTTCCAGCGCCGCGATGGCCGCTACTTGCAGCGGCGTGAACGTGCCGTAGTCGTGGTAGCTCTTGATCCGCGCCAAGGCGTTGACCAGCTCGGGGTTGCCGACCATGAAGCCGATTCGCCAGCCCGCCATGTTGTAGCTCTTGGACAGGGTGAAAAACTCCACCGCAATGTCCTTGGCGCCGGGGACCTGCATGATCGACGGGGCTTTCCAGCCGTCGTAAACGATGTCGGCGTAGGCCAGATCGTGAACCACCAGCACGTCGTACTGTTTGGCGAGGGCGACGACGCGCTCGAAGAAGTCCAGTTCCACACACTGGGCGGTCGGGTTGGACGGGAAGCCGAGGATCATCATCTTCGGCTTGGGGATCGAGCCACGAATGGCTTTCTCCAGCTCGGCGAAGAAGTCCACGCCGGGCACCAGCGGCACGGAGCGCACCTGGGCGCCGGCGATCACCGCGCCGTAGATGTGAATCGGGTAACTGGGGTTCGGCACCAGCACGGTGTCACCCTGATCCAGCGTGGCAAGCATCAGGTGCGCCAGGCCTTCCTTGGAGCCGATGGTGACAATGGCTTCGTCTTCGGGATCGATGTCGACGTCGTAGCGTTTTTTGTACCAGCTGGAAATCGCCCGACGCAGACGCGGGATGCCACGCGAAGTCGAGTAGCCGTGAGTGTCTTCACGTTGGGCGACGGTGACCAGTTTCTCGACGATGTGCGGCGGCGTTGCCCCGTCGGGGTTGCCCATGCTCAGGTCGATGATGTCCTCACCACGACGACGAGCAGCCATTTTCAGCTCGGCGGTGATGTTGAACACGTAAGGGGGGAGTCGATCGATGCGCGCAAAACGGCGCGGCGAACCTTGGTCTGCCATGGAAACCTCTGAAGACGTAAGCGCCCGGAACCGTCCGAGCGACGCTGGCCACTGCGGTGGCCTGAGGCGGAAGATACGGGCGGGGATGGCGGTTTGTCTACATGGATCAAGCGGTGCGCTAAGAATCCGGATACCCCACCAGTGCTGTAGGAGCGCGCTTGCCCGCGATTGCGGTGTGTCAGTCGCCATCGATGTTTCTGACGAGACGCCTTCGCGGGCAAGCACGCTCCTACAGTGGACTGCGTCAGGTCAAGACCTGCCGCAGCCCCAACAGCACCAAAAAATGCACCGGATAAATCAGGTACGCCCACCGCCGCATCGGCCACACAGCAAATGCCGGGCGCCCGCGCAGAATCGTCAACCCCAACAACGGCGCCAGCAGACAAGCCACGAGCGCGCCGATGGAAATAGGATCACCCCACAACATGCCGTCGACGATTTTCGGCCACTCGTTGCTCAATAAACAGACGATCCCCGGCACAATCGCCAGCCATAACGAGGTGCGCAGCACGAGCACGAACGCCAGAGGCAGCAAAACCCCATACATCCCGAACATCAACTGCGTTCCAAACAGAACACCGATAGCCAAGGCGGTGATACCCAGAAGCCTCGCCGGCCATGAGCGACTCAATCCGCCCTGCGCAACCAGCAAACCCAGCGCCAGGGTCGGTAGCACGTTGAGCGTAGTGACCTCCCCGGCCATGTAAATCCGGTAGGGCAGCTCAGCGATCACAGAAAACACCGCCAGCCAGGCCAGATATTTCCACTTGATCGACGAATCAACATCTCGCCGGCCATTGCGCACGAGATTCACCGCGATTGCCAGGCAGAACCAAGGGAACGCCAGACGCCCCGGTACGTACAGCCAATTGGCGTGCCAGCCGACATAGCGCAGGTGATCCATCACCATGCTCAGCATCGCCAGCCACTTGAGCAGGTCCAGCGCGCGATCCCGCACGGGGGTGGTCGTTGATTTCGTTTCGGTCATATTGCTTCGCTGTCTGGCTGAATTTTCTGACGCAAGAATGCATGACCAAACCGATCAACTTTGGTTACAGTCGCAGCCTTCGATTACAGGGAACCGGCCATGTCAGACCAAAGCCAGCAGTTTGCCAGCGACAACTATTCGGGAATCTGCCCCGAAGCCTGGGCGGCCATGGAGCAAGCCAACCACGGGCATCAGCGTGCCTACGGCGACGACCAGTGGACAGCGCGCGCGGCCGATCAATTCCGTCAGCTGTTCGAAACAGACTGCGAGGTGTTCTTCGCCTTCAACGGCACCGCGGCCAACTCTCTGGCGCTGTCATCGCTCTGCCAGAGCTACCACAGCGTCATCTGCTCGGAAACCGCCCACGTTGAAACGGACGAATGCGGCGCGCCGGAATTCTTCTCCAACGGCTCCAAACTGCTCACCGCACGCAGCGAGAACGGCAAGCTGACACCTGATTCCATCCGTGAAGTCGCGCTCAAACGCGCCGATATCCACTATCCAAAACCCCGCGTCGTCACGCTGACCCAGGCCACGGAAGTGGGCAGTGTCTATCAGCCGCAAGAGCTCAAAGCCATCAGCGAAACCTGCAAAGAACTAGGGCTCAACCTGCACATGGACGGCGCCCGCTTCGCCAATGCCTGCGCCTTCCTCGGTTGCTCGCCTGCCGAGCTGACCTGGAAAGCAGGCGTCGATGTGCTGTGCTTCGGCGGCACCAAAAACGGCATGGCCGTGGGCGAGGCGATCCTGTTCTTCAACCACAAGCTCGCCGAAGACTTCGACTACCGCTGCAAACAGGCGGGTCAACTTGCCTCGAAGATGCGTTTCCTGTCAGCGCCGTGGGTGGGTTTGCTGGAAAACGATGCCTGGCTCAAGCACGCACGCCACGCGAATAGCTGCGCGCAGTTGCTGGCGGATCTGGTGAAGGATATTCCCGGCGTTGAATTGATGTTCCCGGTGCAGGCCAACGGCGTTTTCCTGCAATTATCGGAAGCGGCCATTGCCGCGCTGACTGCGCGAGGCTGGCGCTTCTACACCTTCATCGGCGTCGGCGGCGCGCGCTTCATGTGCTCGTGGGACACCGAAGAAGCCCGCGTGCGGGAACTGGCAGCGGACATTCGGTTGGTGATGAGCGCCTGATCAGGCAGTGCATGGCGTGTAGGAGCGCGCTTGCCCGCGATCACCGATGACGCCGATCGGATGCGGCGGCAGCCGCGCAACCTAACGCCAGTCTCAGGAGTCCTTCACCCCTGAGCAATCACCTTCTCAATCACCTCGACCGTCGCGCTGACCTTATCTTCATAACGGCTCAGCGCTTGGGCGTGTTGCTGCTTGAGTTCGATCTGCTTTGAGCACAGATTCAGTGCCGCCAGCACCAGCAAGCGGTCGCCGATCAGCGTCGGGTAGCTGCGCTTGGTTTCAAACAGCGCCGATTTCAGCATCGACACAGCGTCCATCAAGGTCTGCTCTTGCCCGGCAGGTGCCTTGATCGTGTAGTCGTTGCCAAGGATGGAAATAACCTTGGCGCCGTCCTGATCGGTGATCATGCGTCAACCGCGCTGACGCTGGTGGCGCGATCGACCAACGCCTGAATACGCGCAGCCGTCGCACCCTGTTTTTCTTCCTGCTCCATCAGGCTCAACTGCAGACTGTCGTTGTCATCCCTGGCTTGTTTCAACTCTTCGGCGAGTTGTGCGTTCGTGTTCTGCAGCTCCTGATTGTGCTGTACCAGGTCACTGACGAGCTTTTCCAACTGGCTTAGGGATGCTTCCAACATTTTGATATCTCAGGCAAATTTCAAAGGGCGCGTACGATAAAGAAAAGTCACTTTAGCTACCAGTGAAATCAGGGCATTCACGCCACTACACCGACCAACAAGCATCTCTACCACTCTATTCCGCAAACGCATAACGGCCCTGATTGACTACGTTTTTGCGATCTTGTTCCTGCTGTTCGTCAGATCAGACGGCTGCGACATAAACGCGCAGCGCGGACCAGCGGCATCAAGTCCCCATGAGGCCGACCGATAACCCGTGCATCTCTGACCCTTCTATCTTTCGCCTCGCATGGATCGCGGCCGCCCTGGAACCGTAATGTCCCTACGTAATTTGAATATCGCGCCCCGCGCCTTTCTTGGCTTTTCGGTCATCGGCTTGCTGATGCTGATTCTGGGCGTCTTTGCCCTGTCGCAAATGAAAAAGATCAACACCGCCAACGTGGCCATGGCCACCAACAGCATGCCGAGCATCAAGGCGCTGGATAAATTAACCGAAGGCAGCATTCGTCTGCGTGTTCTGTCCTATCGCCTGATGCTCAACCGCGACCCGGACACACTGCAGAAAACCACTGAATTGTTTGCCATGCGCAACAAGCAGATCGACGATGCCCGAGCCATCTACGTCAAGCTGATTTCCGACCCGGCGGAGCAGTCAGCCTACGACCAGTACGTCAAGTTGCTCAACGACTATCGCCAGCTGGAAAGCCGTATGAAGTCGCTGAGTCAGGCCAACGACATGAACGAGCTGACTCGCCTGCTGAGCGCCGATCTGCAGACCAACTCGGACCAGATGAACGTGGTGCTCGCCAAGCTGATTGAGATGAACACCCAACAGCTCAATGAAGCCAACGCGACGGCCACTCAACAGTATTCAAGCGCTTTCACGATGGTCGTCACGCTGCTGATCATTGCCACTGTGCTGACCTTGCTGTTCGCCTGGTTGCTCACCAATAGCATCACCCGGCCTATCGCTTCGGCGCTGAACGCCGCTGAAGACATTGCCGAAGGCGACCTGACGCGCACCATCACGGTGGACGGTACTGACGAAGCGGGCCGCTTGCTGGCCGCAATGCTGAAGATGCAGGCCAAGCTGCGCGACACCTTGCAGCGCATTTCCGGTTCGGCGACCCAGCTCGCTTCGGCAGCCGAAGAGCTGAACGCTGTTACCGACGAAAGCGCGCGCGGCCTGTCCCAGCAGAACAACGAAATCGAACAGGCCGCCACCGCGGTCAACCAGATGACCAGCGCCGTGGAAGAAGTCGCACGCAACGCTGTGAGCACCTCGGAAGCGTCGAAGAACGCCACCACGTCCGCCAGCGATGGCCGTGATCTGGTGCAGGAGACCGTCAGCGCCATCGAACGCATGAGCACTGATGTGCAGAGCACGTCCACCTTGATCGGCAATCTGGCGGACGAGTCCCGTGATATCGGCAAGGTGCTGGATGTGATCCGCGGTCTGGCGGACCAGACCAACCTGCTGGCGCTCAACGCTGCCATCGAAGCAGCCCGTGCGGGTGAAGCCGGTCGCGGGTTTGCTGTAGTGGCCGACGAAGTACGCGCCCTCGCCCACCGCACCCAGCAGTCGACCAGCGAAATCGAACGCATGATCGGCAGTATCCAGGGCGGCACCGAGCAGGCGGTGAATTCCATGCGCAGCAGCACCGAACGCGCCGAATCCACCCTGAACATCGCCAAGGGCGCCGGCCTTGCGCTGGACACCATTAACAGCGCAGTCGTGGAGATCAACGAACGCAATCTGGTCATCGCCAGCGCAGCGGAAGAGCAGGCCCAAGTCGCTCGGGAAGTGGACCGCAATCTGGTCAATATCCGCGACCTGTCGACTCAGTCGGCGACCGGCGCCAATCAGACCAGCGCCGCGAGCAACGAGCTGTCGCGTCTGGCCGTGGATCTGAACGGCATGGTTGCACGCTTCAAGGTGTAAGCGCCCGTCGATCACAGTGTAGGAGCGCGCTTGCCCGCGAAAAAGACAACGCGGTCTCTCAGGTAGACCGCGTCATCGCCCATCGCGGGCAAGCGCGCTCCTACACAGGTCGATCAATATTCGATCCGCACGTCACCCTTCGGCACGCTGCAGCACGCCAGGATGTAGCCTTCGTCTACGTCGTCATCGGTGATGCCGCCGTTGTGCTCCATCTCGACCTCCCCGCTCAGCTTCATCACTTTGCACGTGCCGCAGATGCCCATGCCACACGCTTTGGGGATCATCAGGCCGAGCTTGGCAGCGGCGGCGTGGACGGTTTCCCCAGGCGCGACGCGGATGCTCTTGCCGGTGTCGGTGAATTCCACCTGATTCAATTCAGCGACATCCAGGTCCGGCGCATCGGCAGCCTGTTCGGCATGCTCCACTGCGTCGGCGCGGGCTTCCGGCGGCGTCGCACCAAACGACTCTTCGTGGTACTGGGCCATGTTGAAACCGTTGGCTTCAAGCAACCGTTTGACCGCACTCATGTACGGCGTCGGTCCGCAGCAGAACACTTCCCGCTCCATGAAATCCGGCGCCATCAGTTCGAGCATCTTTTGGTTCAGATAACCGCGATAGCCCGCCCACGGCTCACCCAACCCATGCTTTTCACACACGATGTGCAAGGCGAAGTTGTTGATTCGCGACGCCATCTGTTCCAGCTCGCGGTGGTAGATGATGTCTTTGGGTGAGCGCGAACTGTGCACGAAAACCATGTCGACGTTGGCGTTGGTGTCGTAATACCAGCGCGCCATGGACATGACCGGGGTGATGCCGACGCCGCCACTCAGGTAGAGAATTTTCGGGTTCGGGAAGTCGATGGCGTTGAACAGCCCCACTGGCCCGTGCACCGCCAGCTCCTGACCTTCGTGCAACGTATCGTGCAGCCAGTTCGACACCTTGCCGCCGGGCACACGCTTGATGGTGATCGAGAAGCTGTAAGGGACCGAAGGCGAGCTGGAGATGGTGTACGAGCGCATGATCGATACACCGTCGATTTCCAGCTCCAGGGTGACAAACTGCCCGGGCTTGAAGAAGAACAGAATCGGCTGGTCGGCCATGAAGCAGAACGTACGCACGTCCCAGGTTTCCTGGATCACTTTGACGACCCGTACCAGGTGACGGCCGTTGGCCCACGTCTGGGTGTTGACCGGGCTGAGGAAACTCTGGGACATACTCACTCTCCACGGCCGACGGTCGGCCTCTTATGGTGGCGATTCTGCGTAACGCGCGAGCCGCCTATTTACCTATCAGCGACATTCACATACTTATGGCGACCAGCCCCGGTCTATAGGGGCCGGGCCGTCGGAAACGGATTCGGCCATGTCGCCCATGGATAAGGTTCAGGTCGCGTCCGGCTCCACACTCGCCATCAATTCGTTACAGATTCTTTATCCATTGGCTTGAGCGTCAGAAATCACTGCCGCCTCGCGCGCTTCGCTCCACACCCACCGTATCAGCCACATTCGTAGACTGCGCAAAGCGCGGCCTGAGGACTTGAAAGATGGACGTCACCGCAACTCTGAGCTTGGGCGATCCGCTGGAACCTGCGCGCAAGGCGACTGCCGAGATGCTGCACACCCGCGAGCGCACTTACTCGCTGCCGCAGCCTTTCTACAGCGATGAGCGGCTGTTTGAAATCGACATGCAGGAAATCTTTCAGAAAGAGTGGCTGATCGCGGGCATGAGCTGCGAAGTGCCGGCCAAGGGCAATTTCCTCACCCTTCAGATCGGCAAGAACCCGATTCTGGTGGTGCGCGCGCCGGACGGCTCGATCAATGCGTTCCACAACGTCTGCCGGCACCGCGGTTCTCGCCTGTGCACCAAGGAAAAAGGCAAGGTCGCCAAGCTGGTCTGCCCTTACCACCAGTGGACGTACGAACTCGACGGTCGCCTGCTGTACGCGGGCACCGAGATGGGTGCGGACTTCGACATGAAGCAGTTCGGCCTCAAGCCGGTGCATTGCAAGGTCGCGGGTGGGTACATTTTCATCAGCATGGCCAGCAATCCGCCCGCCATCGACGCGTTCCTGCAGACGCTGAACCACTACATGGAACCGTACGACATGGAGAACACCAAGGTGGCAGTGCAAACCACCTTGATCGAAAAAGCCAACTGGAAGCTGGTGCTGGAAAACAACCGCGAGTGCTACCACTGCAACGCGTCGCACCCCGAACTGCTGAACACTTTGCTGGAATGGGACGACGTCACCGACCCGCGTGCCGACCAGGCTTTCAAGGACCACGTCGCGGCATCCGCTGCCGCCTGGGAAGCCGAAAAAATCCCGTTCGCCCACGCCAGCTTTGGCCTGCGCAACCGCATCGTGCGCATGCCGCTGCTCAAAGGCACCGTCTCGATGACGATGGATGGCAAGCAAGGCAGCAAGAAACTGATGGGGCGCATCCAGAACCCCGACCTGGGCTCGATGCGCATCCTGCACCTGCCCCATTCGTGGAACCACTGCATGGGCGACCACGTGATCGTGTTCACCGTGTGGCCCGTAAGCGCGCAGGAAACCCTCGTGACTACCAAATGGCTGGTCCACAAGGACGCTGTCGAGGGCGTGGACTACGACGTCGCGCGCCTGCGTGAAGTGTGGGACGCCACCAACGACCAGGACCGTCGTCTGGCCGAAGAAAACCAGCGCGGCATCAACTCCATCGCTTACCAGCCGGGACCGTATTCGAAGACGTACGAGTTTGGCGTGGTGAATTTCATCGACTGGTACAGCGCCAAACTGCTGGAAAACATGGGCGCTGAGCCTGCTTCGTATTTGAAAGGGGTGGCGGTTAACCACGAGTAGGGTTTTACCTGTCGGATTTGAACTGACACCTTCGCGGGCAACCGCGCTTCTACAGACATTGGAGCTGTAGGAGCGCGCTTGCCCGCGATGCGTTTTGGGGAGTGAGGGGAAATCTGTGTGGGGCTCTCAGAATCTGCACGCTATCTGGTCCCGCTTTGATCACTACCAATGAAGATAACTGATCATTTTTTGAACACCTCGCTCAACCGGCCGGATTCAGGGACTCAAGCTTGATGGCGAACATGTTATCCACAGAACCGCCAACAGCATATGTGTGTAAGTCTGACCGGCGCCGTGGAAAAGAGCGGAATGCGCTCAATCAGGATGGCAGAGACGCAAATGGGCGCACGAAAGCTGTTATTGGTTAAACTTTGACCAGCACCCTACAAGTCACGGATAACAAGGGCTACAGAGGATCACGAACATCTTATCCACACGCCCGCTCACAGAGAATGTGGGTAAGAATGCGCGCTGCAAAATGCCGCCTGTGGAAAAAACCTATAAGAATCCGCGAGATAGACTGATCAAAAATTGATCACTCACCTGAGCGCCTTACTAGCCAAGGCCTGTAGCAATGACCGAACAGTTTATCCACAGGCGGATCAACAGCGATTGTGGGTATGTGCATACGGACGGTTGGGGCGGTACGTTTAGGAAGCGTCTGACATCCAAGCCCCGGACGGCTCGGTACACTCACCGCAAATCAACCGGCGGCAAGGAGCACGCTCATGCATCATTGGACACCGTTCTCACGCAAAGTCGTAATTGAGGCTAACAGCAGGCTATCCAAACGTAAGCAAGGGGCCTCGTTTGCTCTGCCCAACGAATTATTGGGCATTATCAGCTTTAAACCCAAGACCACGGAAGAAATCAGGGAAGCATTCCGATCGGCCTCCCGCAGGCTCCGGCAGGAGTGATTGCACATGACCGAAGTGCGCTACAACTACATCTTCAGCGAGTTAGTGAACGATGAGGACGACATACTCGGCCAACTGGCTTACTCGGTGTATAAGCGGCAAAAAATCGAGTATATCCACGCGTTCAAAGAGAGAAACGGTACTGATCCGCTAGATTGCGATCTCGTGGCGTTTCACGACATCAGCAACAGCAGTTCGCAACTTGAAGCCTATCGAACCCAGGCGACGCGGCTGGCGACAAGCTTTCTGGAGTCCTCACTGAGTACCGAAACGGACGAGTTGGCAGCGTTTTACTCTTCAAGAGCCGCCAACGACATCCGAATGGCGCGGCCAGGGTTTTGGAAGGGGGCTGCGCAGAGCCTCGTTGGTTCGGGCTTGTTCACTTTACTGGTTGGGTGTCTCGTTTTCTTCGCATGGAGTTTGAAACAGGGGCCGCGTCAGGTCATTGAGCAGGTTTTCGACGTTGTAATTGTTGATGCAGATTCCAGGAGTCGAAAAATGCAGCCAGATACGCCCCAGTCGTGAACAGAGAAAAGGCGCCATCGCGGCGCCTTCGGTGTTCAACGAACCACCCCCTCCTCCACCAGCAACTTCAAAATCGCCGCAGCCCCTTCTTCAGGGGTTACGCCCTTGAGCACCTGCCCACCGCCTCCGCTCGCTTTCGCCGTTGCGGCCTTCATACGATCAGCGCCGCTCTTGGCTTTGATGACCTTCAAGCGCTTCGGCCTTGGCTTCGCGGGCGTCAGCGCTGCGCCGATGAACACGTCGTCGATGACCACCTCGATCTCTTCCACATCCAGCAGACCCCGTTGCGCCGGACCGTAAGCGCTTTGCCGGGGTTTTGGCGCAGCGTTATCCACAGTCGCCAGGAACGGCAACCGGACCTTGAGTCGGCGGCGCTGCCCTCGGGGCAACGCCTGCAGCACCTGAACGCTGCCATTGCTCATGGACTCAACCTCGGCCAGCCCGACCACCAGCGGCCAGCCGAGCTTCTCAGCCAGTAAATACGGGAGCATGCCGGACCCTTCGCCCGTCTCGGCCTGACTGCCGGTCAACACCAGCTGCACCCCCGACTCGCGAATGTAGTCCGCCAACCCAGGCAAAGCGTCCGCGCCTGGCGGTTGAGCCAGCACGTGAAGTTCGTCCACGCCCATACCCAGGTAGCCACGTAATGCCGGCTCTTCGGCATCACCGGCATGCAATACGTGCAAGTTATCCCCAGCCAAGTGCAAACCCAGTTCCACCGCCCGGGCATCCTGTTCGGCACGACGGGGACGTCCTGACGTCGGGTGCGCGCCGACGGAGACGAGGCTGATCACGTGCAGCGCACCCTTATCCACAGAGACACCCAGTTCAGGCCGCATCGCGTTTTGCCCCATTCCGGTAAGTCTCGACCGCTTCGACCAGCGCTTCGAGAATGGCAGAGCTCTCGCCGATCACCGACAAGTCCGCGCGTTTGATCATGTCGCAGGTCGGGTCAAGGTTGATGGCCACCACCTTGTCGCAGGCGCCAATGCCCTGTAAATGCTGGATCGCACCGGAAATTCCGACCGCGACGTATACCCGGGCAGTGACCCAGGTGCCGGACGCGCCCACCTGGCGATCACGGGTCATGAAGCCATCATCGACGGCCACACGGGATGCGCCTTCAGTAGCGCCCAGCGCAACGGCGGTACGGTGAAACAGCGACCAGTCCTTGACCCCGTTGCCGCCTGAAAATATGAATTCCGCTTCGGACATTGGGATAAGTGCAGGATCGACGGCCACGGCGCCAAGGTCCTCGATGCGCGACAAGCTGCGCGGGACAGCTGTGGATAACTCAACGGCCTGCGCCTCGTGGCGCGTCTCACTGACGGGTTCGGCGCATTCCGCTTGAGCGAGAATCAGGCGTGACACGGGACGCGACAGATCCTCCGCGCCAGCACCTGCACGACCGATGCACTGTTCGCCAGCCACTTGCCAGACGCGTGTTGACGGCCGCTCACCCAGGCTGGCCGCAAAACGGCGCCCCAATTCTCCCCCGCCGTTTCGGCTGTCAGGCAACAGCCAGTGATGGGGGTCGAACTGGTTATCCACAGCCCGCAAACCCTGCACACGTTGCTCGGGCGAATAACCGCTGAACCCACTGCCTTCCAGTATCAACAGGCGATCGACGCCAGCGGTATCGAACGCCGTCTCTTTGTGCTCGCCAAAAATCACCGCCAGTACAGCGCCCTCGTTGCCAGCCAGCCCATGGGCCAAGCCCAGCAGGTCGCGGTCATGGCGGCTCAGACGGCCGCCGACCATGTCGGGAACCACAGCGATATAAAAAGCCGGCGTTGCAATCCGATGCAACGGCAATTGCACGTCCACAGCTACGGAGCGTTTGATCGCGCCGCCCTGCTGCGCCCCGCTTCGATCGATGCGTTTGATGCCGTTCGGTCCGATAAAACCGATGCCATGCACGTTTTTACGCAGCACACCGTTGGGGCCCATCCAGCTGGTTTGAGCCGGTTGCATCGCGGCGTGCAAGGGGTGCAGGCGGTTTCGGGCGATCCACTCAGTGCGTGGGTCACGGCGGATAATGTCGCTCATCAATGCGCCTCCGCAGGTTCACGTCGGGCCGCTGCCGGTTTTGCAGGCGCGGTGTCTTCAAGCAGTGCGTCAGCCACCAGTTCGGCGATGTCCTTGATCATGGGCCGGGGCTCGACCACGCCTTCAAGCATCGCGGTGCACTGTGGACAACCTACAGCCACCAATTCGGCGCCGGTCTCACGGATGTCATCCATGCGCATGTCCGGAATCCGTTGCCTGCCGGGAATGTCGGTGATCGGCGCGCCGCCACCGCCACCGCAGCAACGTGAGCGAAATCCGGACCGCTCCATTTCCTTGACCTCGATCCCCAGTGCTCGCAGCACATCCCGCGGCGCCTGGTACTCGCCGTTGTAACGCCCCAAGTAGCAAGGATCGTGATAGGTGACGCTGGCACCTTTGTGCTGGCCCAGGTTCAATGCGCCGTTGACTATCAGCTCTGCCAGATAAGTGCTGTGGTGCTGTACGACATAGCGACCCTCGAACGCACCGTATTCGTTTTTCAGCACATGAAAGCTGTGCGGGTCGCAGGTGACGATGCGTTTGAAGTCGTACTGCGCCAGCGTCTGAATGTTGCGTCTGGCAAGCATCTGGAACGTCGCTTCATCGCCCAGACGTCTCGCGACATCCCCGCTGTCGCGCTCCTCAAGGCCCAGCACGGCGAAGTCGACCTTGGCAGCTTTCAGCACTTTGACGAAGGCGCGCAAGGTGCGTTGATTGCGCATGTCGAACGCGCCATCGCCCACCCAGAACAGCACGTCCACAGTCTTCTTATGGCTCATGATGTCGAGGTTCAGGTCCGCCGCCCAGTTCATGCGTCCGCCCGGAGCGAAGCCGCCCGGGTTGTCCGTGGCGATAAGGTTTTCCAGTACCTCGGCGCCCTTGTTGGGTGTTGCGCCTTTTTCAAGCGTCAGATGCCGGCGCATGTCGACGATTGCGTCCACGTGCTCGATCATCATCGGGCACTCTTCCACGCACGCTCGGCAGGTCGTGCAGGACCACAGGGTGTCGGCATCGACCAGCCCGTTGACGATGGGTTGATGGGGGTTGCCGCCATGCTCGCCGACGGGCTTGCCCTGGCCGTCGAGGGACGGATAGGGGCTGCCGGCAAAGTGGGCATCGGTGCCGCCCGCCAGCCCGACGACCATGTCTTGAATCAGCTTCTTCGGGTTCAGCGGCTGCCCCGCAGCGAAGGCGGGGCACGCGGCTTCGCACTTGCCGCACTGCACGCACGCATCGAAACCGAGCAGTTGATTCCAAGTGAAATCCTTGGGCTTCTCTACACCCAGTGGCGCGGTCCTGTCTGTCAGATCGAGCGGTTTCAGCCCTGTAGAGCGGCCACCGCCGAAGCGCTCGGGGCGACGGTGCCACGCCAGGTGCAACGCGCCGGCGAAGGCGTGTTTCATCGGGCCGCCCCAGGTCATCCCGAGGAACAATTCACAGACGCCCCACAGCACGCCAATCCCCAGAATGATCGCCAGCAACCAGCCACCGAAGTTGGCCGGCAGCACGCCCGCAACGGGCAATGTGACGATAAAGAACGAGCCAGAGAACGCCAGCAGGCTTTTCGGCAGGCGCATCCACGGGCCTTTCGACAACCGGCTCGGCGGATGACGACGACGCAGGTACATGAAGATTGCACCGACGAACATTACTGCCGACATCAGCAGCAGGGCGTAGCCGAGGACCCGGTTATGCAAGCCGAAGCCGTGCACCAGAATCGCCAGGATGATCGACGCGACCGCACCGCCCGCCGTGGCCACGTGGGTGTTGGCGATGTATTTGTCCCGCGCGACGACGTGGTGCAGATCCACCATGTAGCGCTTGGGCATCGCCAGCAACCCGCCGAGCAGATCGACCTTGGCGGCACGCCCGTTGCGCCACAGGCTCACCCGCCGCAGCGCACCAAGGACCGCCAGGCCCAGGGCAGCGAAGAGCAGGATGGGAAGAAGGGTGTTTAACATGTGGAGCTCCCAAAAAACCTCGGGTGTCACAAGGGCCTTGCAGGAGCCGGCTTGCTGGCGAACCGGGCGATGCGGTGTCTCTGAAGTTCCGCGTCATCGTTCTTCGCCAGCAAGCCGGCTCCTACAGAAGCTCGCCGTCCTCTGCGGGGCGCACCATCAAAAATCCTTGCAGAGCCTGAGTGCGTCATAGATCGCCGCATGGGTATTGCGCTGTGCCACGCAGTCACCGATGCGGAACAGCAGATACCCGTCACCCGGCTGACTCAACGACGGCTGCGGCTGAATCGCGAACAGGGCGTCGATGTCGATCTGGCCTTTGTTGCGCGAACCTTCCTTCATGCCGTAATAAAGCGCTTCGTCAGGACGAACGCCGTTCTCGACCACCACTTGATCGACCACCCGCTCCTCTTTGGCGCCGGTGTATTCGTTCTCCAGCACCGCGACCAGCTTGTCGCCCTCGCGGTAGACCTTCTCCAGCATCATGTCGCCGGTCATGATCACTTCTTTGGGGTACATGCTGCGGTAGTAGGTCGGGAACGACGTACCACCGATGGCAACGCCGGGCTTGATGTCGTCGGTAACGATCTCGACCTGGCAGCCTTTGTCCGCCAGGAAGTCGGCCGTGGACATGCCGGTGAACTCGCAAATGGTGTCGTAGACCAGCACGTTCTTGCCCGGCGCGACTTTGCCGTCGAGGATGTCCCAGCTGCTGACAACCAAGCCTTCAGCGGCGCCCCAATGCTCGTTCTGCTCAATGAACGGATGACCGCCCACCGCCAGCACCACCACGTCAGGGCGCAGGTCCATGATGGTCGCGATGTCTGCCGCCGTGCCCAGACGCAGATCGACTTTCAAGCGCGCCAGCTCCAGCTGAAACCAACGCGTGATACCGGCGATCTGATCGCGCTGCGGTGCTTTCGAGGCCGTGGTGATCTGCCCACCGATGGCGTCTTTTTTCTCGAACAACGTGACGTCGTGACCACGCTCAGCCGAGACGCGCGCGGCTTCCATCCCCGCAGGCCCTGCACCCACGATCACCACTTTGCGTTTCACGCCGGTGGTCTTTTCAATGATGTGCGGCACGCCCATGTATTCCCGGGACGTCGCGGCGTTCTGGATGCAGAGCACGTCCAGGCCCTGGTACTGGCGGTCGATGCAGTAGTTGGCACCGACGCACTGACGGATCTGATCGACCTGGCCCATTTTAATCTTGGTGATCAGGTGGGGGTCGGCGATGTGCGCGCGGGTCATGCCGACCATGTCGACATAACCGCCTTCGAGAATGCGCGTCGCCTGATTCGGGTCTTTGATGTTCTGCGCGTGCAGCACAGGCGCCTTGACCACTTCCTTGATCCCGGCCGCCAGGTGCAGAAAAGGCTCCGGTGGATAACTCATGTTCGGGATGACGTTGGCGAGGGTGTTGTGGGTGTCGCACCCTGATCCGACAACGCCGAGGAAGTCGATCATGCCGGTCTGGTCGTAGTACTTGGCGATCTCCTTCATGTCCTCGTGGCTGAGGCCGTCCGGATGAAATTCGTCACCGCAGATACGAAGGCCGACACAGAAGTCAGGGCCGACCTCCTTGCGCACGGCCTTGATCACTTCCAGGCCGAAGCGCATGCGGTTTTCGAAGCTGCCACCCCATTCATCGGTGCGCTTGTTGACCCGCGGGCTCCAGAACTGATCGATCATGTGCTGGTGCACCGCCGACAGCTCCACGCCGTCCAGGCCACCGGCCTTGGCACGCGCCGCTGCGCTGGCGTAGTTGCCGATCACCCGCCAGATTTCTTCCGGCTCGATGGTTTTGCAGGTCGCGCGGTGTACCGGCTCGCGGATGCCCGAAGGCGACAGCAGTGTCGGCCAGTGGTCACCGTCCCACCGGGAGCGACGGCCCATGTGAGTAATCTGGATCATGATCTTGGCGCCGTGCTTGTGCATGGCGTCGGCGAGGTTCTGGAAGTGCGGAATGATCTTGTCAGTCGCCAGGTTGACCGACTTCCACCAGCCTTGCGGGCTGTCGATCGCCACGCTGGACGAGCCGCCGCAAATGGCCAGACCGATGCCGCCCTTGGCTTTCTCCTCGTAGTACTTCACGTAACGGTCGGTGGTCATGCCGCCGTCGGTGGCGTAGACCTCGGCGTGCGCGGTACTCAATACGCGGTTGCGTATGGTCAATTTACCGATCTGGACCGGTTGAAACATCGCTTCGAAAGCCATGACGGAAACCTCGACTTACAACGGCTTGACGACAAACAGGCCGTCGTCGTGGCCTTCTTCCGATCCGCCGTAAACCTGCTCGGCCACGGTGCGGATTTTGCTGCCGCTGGCTTCCAGGACTTGGTCCATGGCGCCGGCAAACCAGCCGGTGAACATGTAATCGACCTTGCGGCCCACTTTGCCGTAGACGTAAACGAAGGCCGAGTGCTCGAGCTTGACGCTGGCGGTGCCTTTTTCCAGATCGATGTCCTGAATCTTGAACAGCCCCCAACCGCGCTGGGACAAACGATTCATGTAGTGTTCGAACACCGCGACGCCTTCGATGCCGTGGCATTCGGCTTCTTTCTCGCACCAGTGCCAGGCGGACTTGTAGCCGGCCTTGTAGAGGATCTCGGCGTAGGCGTCGGCGCCCAGCACTTCTTCGATGCCCATGTGGTTGTTAACGAAGAAATGGCGCGGCACGTACAGCATCGGCAGGGCGTCGGAGGTCCAGACACCGGTCTCGCTGTCGACTTCGATTGGCAATTGCGGGGCGATCTTGGCCATGGAAACTTAACTCCGGAAAATTCGAGTGGATGCCCTCTCCGCGACGGGAGAGGGAAAATTCTGTGCTCGGCGAGTGAATCCGGAGGCTTATTCGCCCCAGACGTCGCCCAGGATGCGAACCCAGTTTTCGCCCATGATCTTGCGCACGACACGCTCGGAGTGGCCGCGTTTAAGCAGGGTTTCGGTGAGGTTCGGGAATTCGCCGACGGTGCGGATGCCCAGCGGGTTGATGATCTTGCCGAAGTTGGTCAGGCGGCGGGCGTAGCCTTTGTCGTGGGTCAGGTATTCGAAAAATTCCTGGCCGTGACCCTGGGTGAAGTCAGTGCCGATGCCGATGGCGTCCTCGCCGACGATGTTCATCACGTACTCGATGGCTTCGGCGTAATCGTCGATGGTCGAGTCGATGCCCTTGGCCAAGAACGGCGCGAACATGGTCACGCCGACAAAGCCGCCGTGATCGGCAATGAACTTGAGCTCGGCGTCGGATTTGTTGCGGGGATGTTCTTTGAGGCCCGACGGCAGGCAGTGGGAGTAGGTCACTGGCTTCGTCGATTCGAGGATCACTTCCTCGGAGGTCTTCGAGCCGACATGGGAGAGGTCGCACATGACACCGACGCGGTTCATTTCCGCGACGATTTCACGACCGAAGCCCGACAGGCCGCCGTCGCGCTCGTAGCAGCCGGTGCCCACCAGATTCTGGGTGTTGTAGCACATCTGCACGATGCCCACGCCCAGCTGTTTGAAGATCTCGACGTAGCCGATCTGGTCCTCGTAAGCATGGGCATTCTGGAAGCCGAACAGGATGCCGGTCTTGCCCAGCTCCTTGGCTTTGCGGATGTCGGCCGTGTTGCGCACCTGGATGACCAGGTCGCTGTTTTCACGGATCAGTTTCTGGCTGGAAGCAATGCTGTTAACGGTCTGCTGAAAACCTTCCCACACCGAAACTGTGCAATTGGCCATGGTCAGACCGCCCTTGCGCATGTCTTCGAACAGCTCACGGTTCCATTTGGCAATGATCAACCCGTCAATGACGATGCTGTCGGCGTGTAATTCGGCTGGGCTCATCAGGCGGTCCCCTCGGGTTCTTTAATGGCCGGAAGGTCTGCCGGCGCTTTGGGGTCAGCATATGCCTGAGGGTCGGAGGAGCCGGGTGCAAAAACGACAGGGGAATTGCCGAAAGCGTCAAGAAACGACAAAGGGCATAGGCATGACGACGCAGCAGGTCCTCACGATGATGCAGCCATGCAGGCAGGGGGGGGCGCTCTGGGGCGGACTTCAGAAGTCGGGAAGATACGCCCAAACAAAAAAAACGAGGGTGACTAACGTCGTCAATGTGACTAGAGCCACCTGAGCCAACATCATGTATTTGAATTTTTTTGGGAATGTATCGACCTGCTCCAAGTCGATGGCGCCCAGTTTCAGGAACATTTGGGGCCGACGGAACATCGCGCTTACGATGGCTAATTTTCTGATATCTCCTAGAAACCCGGTCCCGATCTGGAACAAACTAGAGTCCGTGACCGCTAAACAGTTATCCAGTGATTTATTGATCTTGTTTCGCAGATACAACGTTATCAACACCGTATACAACAGAGTGACTACGAAAAGGATACACATCGTCAAAACGATAAAGCCATGATCCGCAGAATGAATGGCGCCACCATGACGATAGTGGCCGCTTCTGATTGCCATAATAAACCCCGGGGCGATCACAAAAAGCTGTCAGCTACTAATAGCTTCACGCACCCTGCAAATACAACCAAAATACTTACATGCTTACATTGATGATGCCACCCTTTGAAAATAGCTCTCATCAGCGTCGGCTGCTATCCCGGTACCAATGGAGATATTCTTCAAAGCATATGAAGTCATTAGAAATCATAAAAGTAGAGCCAGGCACGAAACACCAACATGGCCGTAAAAAAAATGATATTTAGAAAAAACGGCACCACGATCAATAGTTTCCATTTTTTTGGAAAGTCCACCACCTGCCGAACATCAATGACTCCTCGCTTGAGGAACAGCTTAGGGAAAATTAAGATACACGCCACAGTGCCTACCCTATAGACATCTCCGATAAATCCCAAGCCACCAAAAGTGGCCTTGATATCTACAATTATGGAACATCGAGAAAGACGGCTGTCCACCTCGTCCCTTACCCACCAGGTGATGAATAGCAGCACCAATAAGTTCAGGATTCCAGGGATCATTATCGAAGTTGCAACTAGGCCAGGTACGATATCTTTCATTGAGAGACCTCATAGAGTAACTCGCCCGTCATCTCGCCTCCCTTACCTCCTATCTCGCCCCCCAACCAACCCAATATCCCAGCAGTGATGACACCGCAGGCGAGTGCACCCGGACCTGTTGTAAGCCCCAACCCGGTAACGCAAATCACAGTAGCCACTCCCGCGCCGGCCGCAGCGCCCCCCAAATTACCAACCAGCTTACTCCCCTCAACATACTTCGCCTTCGTACACTCATCCTCCCGGCCCGTCGAGCAAGCCGTCTTGATATCAACCGCCGTCGAAGCTGTATCGAGAACTATCCCCACATAAGCTCCTCTTTTTATTAGCTTCGCCGCTTTGGCAACGCCGCTCGTTTTTTCGGCGTAGTGTCTGATCTCGCCAGTGTGCAGGTAGCTTTTAGTTGAGATCCCCAGCATTCGCCGGATTGAGCCTGTGTTCCGCAGTCCTGCTCCCAGACTAAGAAAGCCTTTCAGCAGCTTTTCGAGTTTGTCGAAAAGCTGGCGGCGTTTGGTATAGAACAGATTTCGTTCGATCAGGGTTCCCGAGGCCATGTGTTGCTTATGCAGGGCATCGATGCTGTCGAGCGTGGTCTTGATCTGCTCCAGATGCTTTTCCCAAGCGTCAGCAGCCATTCCGATACCGATTGAGGTATTGCCAAGTAGCCGCGTGATGAGTTCGTGGTTGGCCACGATGAAGTCGTCGCCTCCTGCGTCGTTATCGATGAGGCCCTGATGGGTCATCGTAGCAAGCCTCATGAGTTCGGCTTCTTCAGACGTGCACGCGGAGGTTGAATCATCGGGGACGATGACGATTTCTCCCGCCGCTACGGTGGAATTGCGGATGTGGGCATTAAGCACATCGAATTTATCGGCCGCGCGGCGCCCCAAGGGCAGTTTTGCCTTGATAGAAAAATAGGTCTGCATCTGATCATTGATGAAGCTGTAAGGCCGCGACATAGACGACCCTCACGCGTAAATCGTGTTTTTGATACGGTCCCAGCCACCCGTCACGTTGCCGCCCCCACCACCATCGCTGCGACGCTGCTGAACGTAGTTGGTTTTGATACGTCCGTAATCGAGCTGCACCACTTCGCGGGGCACGCCGTCGGTGGCACTGTGGCTGTAGTCAGAAATGATCACTTCCTCGAGCACGATCTCAAAGTACTTGAGCTTTTCGCCGCCAGCGCGGTGCACCGCGATGGTTACTTTTTTGAAATGCTGGCCTGCGCAGCTCGCTTGCATCAGTTTGGCGCTTGCCGAATCAAGGAACTTGGAAAAGTTAAATGTGGTGACAGTGGTCCGGCCCGACGAGGCGCCACCCGCCGAGGTTGCGGTCGCCGATGCGCTCTGATGGGTACCGAAGTTATAGCCGAGGATTTCGATCCAGTTCTTGTGCTGGTCGTCGAGGCTCTCACCCGGGATGCCGTCGAATTGGATAAATGCGTCGAGCGCCATGAGTTCTCTCCCTGAGTTGCTTGGTTATTTGCGAGTGCCGGTTAACGGCGCGGATTGGATCCTACCCAAAGAAACTCGCTACAAAACCCTGATGGAAAATTTCAGACTTTTCCGTAGGACGGTTCTTTCACTTCGCGAATATTCGAGAAAACTCCCTATCTGACGCATCAGAAGTGCAAGCGTCGCGAGCAAAAACGACTGCAAAATGGTCGAAACCGTCAACAAGCGACGCTGGCTCACGGCGTACCGTCGATGCCCGCATTTGATACCTGTTCTTTGCCTCGCGCTTGGGCGAGAATCCATTCCATCTCTGACTCGGGAAGTCCCAATGAAAACCATGTTTCTGGCTTTGGCTTTATTCGCGACGGGCGCACACGCAGCAGCCAATCCCGATGCCACCCCATGCGACGGTGTCGATGAGGACAAACAGACCCTCAAATGCTCGGAATATGGCCGCGATACAGCGGTGAAGCTGATGAGCGAGAACTTCCAGAACCTGGTGGAGCGCGTAAACGCTCAGTATGGGGCCAACAAGTCGGAAGCCAACGAATTCATCGTCAGACTTAAAACTGCGGAAGAAGCCTGGAAAAAGCTGCGCGACGCCGATTGCGAGGTTGAGGTTTTCCCGGCCAAGAAAGGCTCCCAGCAATTCGATATCGATCAGAACGACTGCCTTGCTCGTGCCAGCGATGAGCGGTCAGAGTATCTGGAAAGCCTCCTACAGCCAGAATGACAGCTGAATGCGCTACCCTGACGCCCTTCCCGAGCTCAAGGTAGGCACATGAACATCTGCGGCGTAGAAATCAAAGGCAGCGAGGCCATCTTCGCTGTCGCCACTCGCGCATCTGGCGCGCTCGAACACATTCCGTTACCGATCAAGAAAATCGCACTCGAAGACGACGATGAAGCCGTCAACGTGAAGGCGTTCGCCCGCCAGATCGAAGCGTTCGTGCGTGACAACGGCATCGGCCATATCGCGATCAAAAAACGCAGCAAGAAAGGCGAGTTCGCCGGCGGCCCGACGACGTTCAAGATCGAAACAGTCTTCCAGCTGCTGGAAGACTGTGACGTCATCCTGCTGTCGCCTCAAACGATCAATGCACAGATGAAAAAGCACAGCTTTGAACTGCCGACGGCGCTGAACAAATATCAGCACGAGGCTTACAAGGCGGCGTGCTCGGCGTTGATGAAGACTAAGTAAGCAATTACGCTTACTTGGGTTCTCTTCGTTGCAGCAGCCATTCGCCGAGCGCCTTGTCTTCCAGGGCGTACGCGCCGCGACTGGATTTCCACACCAACTCTTTGTCGCGGAGCGCATCGATCGCCGCCTGAATGGTCTGAGTGCCAGGCACCACTTCGCTATTCAGCGCCTCTAACGCCTTGCTCACGGCAAGTAAGGTCGCATCGGCGAAGGGTGCGAACGGCTCGTTATCGCGGGCGCGATCAGCCATCACTTCCAGCACCGCGCGCTGCGGCAACGTCAGGGCGTTGTAGGCGCTTTCAAACTCTTCCCACACGCCCGCCCGCAGCAACCGGGCGCTGTCATGCAGCAATTGGCCAAGATTCTCGGCGTCTCCCAGTTCAAGTGCGACATCGCCGATGATTGCACGCAGCATTTCGGGACGGCGCCCCACGAGCTCGAACGCTGAATCGATATCGGCTGCGGAAAACTGGTTGGTGAGGGCCAGATGGCTGTTGAGGTGGGCCGTGTAGGCTTTGGTGAAGTCTTTGCCTAATAGCGGAAACGGCGTAATGCTTGAGCCATAAAATGGTTGATTTTTGTTCAATACCAGATGGGCCAGCTTGTCTCGGTTCGAGCCCGTCAACACTAGCCGCAAGGCGCCGTTGCCTTGCTCATGACCTTGATTGAGCTCGTCCCGTGCGGCCTTCAACGCAAACATCGCGTTGACCCCAGCTTCACTGGTCAAGGCGTGCTGAGCTTCATCGATGATCAACACGATCATCTTTTGCGACGCACTGTGCAACAGCTGCAAGGCCTGGGTTAACGTCGAGCCCACTGGCAATTGCGGTGTGGTGAAGTCCCACGACAGCGTGCGCAGGAAATTGAGCTTGTCTATCCCGGCTGATTTGGCGAGCTTGCGAATCCCTTTTTCGTACGGCACAAGGGCGACCGCGATCGCCGAGCTGATCAGGTCGGCGGGGTCCTGTTCCCGATCAGCCCACAGGTCAACGTAAACCGGCAGCCAACCCTGGCCGAGACACTGCGGAACCAGATCCTCGCGCAGGAAGGTGCTCTTGCCAGTGCGACGTGGCGCCGCGAGGAACAGACCTGATGAATAATCGTGCAGTCCTTCGCCGGTCAAACCTTCGGCGACGGTAGACGCGAGGCCAGTGCGCTTGAACACAAAACCAGTGCGTTTGGTCATGATTTATACCCAATTATTGCTCGGACCATAATTTATAGTCGTGAGTATAATTGACAATAATCAGGAGTCAAACGGCCTTCACCTCGCGCGCCCGCCCTCGATCCTCCCTCGGACACACCACAAATCTCGCTCTGTAACTGCGGGTGAAATACGAAGGCGATTCAAACCCGCACGCAATACTGACCTCCAGCACGCTCATGTCACTCTGACGCAGCAACTGCCTGGCTTTTTCCAAACGCAGACCGAGGTAGAAGTTGCTCGGTGTGTCGTTCAGGTGCAGACGAAAGAGTCGCTCCAGCTGACGCCGCGTCACTTGAATCCCTTCCGCCAATTCCAGCGTGCTCAGCGGCGGCTCGGTGTGCTGCTCCATCACGCCGATGACCTGCACCAGTTTCTTGTTATTGATGCCGTAGCGCGTGGCGATCTGCATGCGCTGGTGGTCTTTGCGCTGACGTATGCGCCCGAGGACGAACTGCTCGGAGACCTTGATCGCCATGTCAGCTCCGTGGGCCTGCCCGATCAGGTCGAGCATCATGTCAATGGAGGCGGTGCCGCCGGCTGAAGTGATGCGGCGCCGGTCGATCTCGAACAATTCCTGCGTCGCTTGCAGCCTGGGGTAGGTTTCCTTGAAGGCGGCCAGGGCTTCCCAGTGCAGGGTCAGGCGATAACCCTCCAACAGACCGGCCTGGGCGAGGACGAAACTGCCGGTGTCGATCGCCCCAAGAACCACACCTTCCAGGTCCAGGCGGCGCAGCCAGTGCTCCAGCGTCCCCGTATAAAATTTCAGTGGATCGACGCTTCCCATCACCCATAACGTCGCGCCTTTTTTAAGCGGCTCCAGCGCGGCGTCGGCGTTTACCGACATCCCGTTGCTGGCAATCACGGGACCACCGTCGACGCTCAGGATGTGCCAGCGAAACAACTCGCCGCCAAAACGATTGGCGACGCGCAACGGCTCCAGCGCCGACACGAAGCCCATCATCGAAAAGCCGGGCATGAGCAGAAAGTAGAAATCCTGGGACATCGTTGGCGCGTTCCTTGGGATTTGAGCGGCTTGGGCGATTTGGGCTGGACGTGATCGGAAGCGATCGGAAACGAACCTGCTTCCCGGGCCCGATCATCCAATACACCTCTTGCCGATTGGCAGCAACAGCACAGGTCGCTGCTGTGCAAGACCTTGTCGCCGCTGTGCGTTTTGACGGGCTCGCCGCTGCGTAGCGTTGCACCTCAAACGCGGGCTGCAAACGTCCGCTTTTTCCGTCTGCCCTGCAAGGAACCTCACCCATGAATCACGACGTCATCATCACCTGCGCACTGACCGGTGCTGGCGACACGACCGGGAAAAGCCACTTGGTCCCGATCACGCCCACGCAGATTGCCGCTGCCGCGGTCGAGGCCGCCAGGGCCGGGGCGACAGTCGTGCACTGCCATGTGCGCGATCCCGAGACCGGCAAGTTCAGCCGTGACGTCGAGTTGTACCGCGAAACCATGGACCGTATCCGTGAAGCCGACATCGACATCATCGTCAACCTCACGGCAGGCATGGGCGGCGATCTGGAAATCGGTCCGGGCGAGCGTCCGACCGATTTCGGCCCGGGTACCGATCTGGTCGGTCCGCTGACCCGGCTCGCACACGTCGAAGCGCTGCTGCCGGAAATCTGCACGCTGGATTGCGGCACCCTCAATTTCGGCGACGGTAACACTATTTATGTGTCCACGCCCGCGCAACTGCGGGCCGGGGCCAAGCGAATTCAAGAGCTGGGGGTGAAGGCCGAGCTGGAGATTTTTGACACCGGCCACCTGTGGTTTGCCAAGCAGATGATGAAAGAAGGCCTGCTCGACAACCCGCTGTTTCAGCTGTGCATGGGCATTCCGTGGGGAGCGCCGGCGGACACCACCACGATGAAAGCCATGGTCGACAACTTGCCCGCCGACGCGGTCTGGGCGGCCTTCGGCATCGGACGCATGCAGATGCCGATGGCCGCGCAGGCGGTATTGCTCGGCGGCAACGTGCGGGTCGGTCTGGAGGACAACATCTGGCTCGACAAAGGCGTGCTCGCCAGCAACGGCGCGCTGGTCGAGCGCGCCACCGAGATCCTCAGCCGCCTGGGCGCCCGGGTTCTGACCCCGGCCGAGGGCCGCGTGAAGATGGGGCTGAAAAAGCGCTTTTGATCCAATCCGATCTCCTTTGTAGGAGCGCGCTTGCCCGCGAATACGTCAATTCAGTCAACCTTTTCATCAATGACACAACGCTATCGCGGGCAAGGTGAATCGCTACCCCTCTCGCGCCTACAGGCACTCACGTTTTTCAGGACCTCTCATGACCTTCATCACACAGATCAAAACCTTCGCAGCCCTGGGCAGCGGTGTTATCGGCAGCGGCTGGGTGGCGCGCGCGCTGGCTCATGGCCTGGATGTTGTGGCCTGGGACCCGGCGCCGGCGGCAGAGGCAGCGCTGCGCAAACGCGTCGCCAACGCCTGGCCAGCGCTTGAGCAAAAAGGGCTGACGGCGGGCGCCTCTCAGGAACGTCTGCGCTTCGTCGACACCATTGAAGAGTGTGTTTGCGACGCCGACTTCATCCAGGAAAGCGCCCCGGAGCGCCTTGACCTCAAACTGGATCTGCACAGCAAGATCAGCGCGGCGGCCAAGCCTGACGCGATCATTGGTTCCAGCACCTCCGGCCTGCTGCCGTCGGAGTTTTACGAGAGCGCCACGCACCCGGAACGCTGCGTGGTGGGCCATCCATTCAATCCGGTTTATCTGCTGCCGCTGGTTGAAGTGGTCGGCGGCAAAAACACCGCGCCGGAAGCGGTGCAGGCAGCGATTCAGGTCTACGAATCACTGGGCATGCGCCCGCTGCATGTGCGCAAAGAGGTCCCCGGTTTTATTGCCGATCGCTTGCTCGAAGCACTATGGCGTGAGGCGCTGCATCTGGTGAACGACGGGGTGGCGACCACCGGCGAAATCGACGATGCCATACGTTTCGGCGCCGGCTTGCGCTGGTCGTTCATGGGCACCTTTCTGACCTACACCCTGGCCGGCGGCGATGCGGGCATGCGTCACTTCATGGCGCAATTCGGCCCGGCGCTGCAGTTGCCGTGGACTTATCTACCCGCGCCGGAGCTGACCGACAAGCTGATCGACGATGTGGTCGATGGCACGTCGGATCAGTTGGGTACCCATAGCATTGCGGCGCTGGAGCGATATCGTGACGACTGCCTGCTGGCGGTGCTTGAAGCGGTGAAAACCACCAAGGCCAAACATGGAATGGCGTTTGAGGATTGAGCCAGAATTTTCATCGCCCAAACCGGCCTATTCGTGGGCAAGCTCGCTCCTACAGGAGCATGCGATCGCCTGTAGGAGCGCGCTCGCCCGCGATGAGGCCGTTCAGTTCATGAAGATTTCAGCCTTGAGAATCCTATGCCCGCACTCATTACTTACAAAACCCCGGTCCTCGCCGACTGGGTCGATTACAACGGCCACCTGCGCGATGCCTTTTATTTACTGATTTTCAGCTTCGCCACAGACACCTTCATGAACCACATCGGCCTCGCCAGTGACGATCGGGATGCCAGCGGCCATTCACTGTTCACCCTCGAAGCGCACATCAACTTCCTGCACGAGGTAAAGCTCGGTGAGCCTGTGGAAGTGCGTACGCAAATCATCGGACACGATGGCAAGCGGGTGCAGCTTTATCACGGGCTGTATAAGGCAGACGGGGATATCGAGTTGGCAGCGAGCGAGCAGATGCTGCTGCATGTGGATCTGGCCGCCGGGCCGAAGTCGGCGCCGTTCAGCGAAGCGTCACTGCAGGCGTTGCGATTGCTGAGCGACGCCCAACATGACCAGCCTGTTCCGGGGTATGTCGGGCGGATCATCGCCATACCCCGCCGGCACAACCCCCTGTAGAACCGAGAATCACAGCCACAAAAAAGCCCGCATCGCTGCGGGCTTCTTCATTTCAGCAAATTGATCAGAAAACGATCAGTTCACTTTGGCGTTCAGCTCGCCTTTGGCATAACGCTCGAACATCTTCTCCAGGGAGATCGGCTTGATCTTGGAGGCGTTGCCAGCGGTGCCGAATGCTTCGTAACGAGCGATACACACGTCGCGCATGGCCGATACGGTTTTCGCCAGGTATTTACGCGGGTCGAACTCGCTCGGGTTTTTCGCCATGAACTCGCGGATAGCACCCGTCGAGGCCAGACGCAGGTCGGTGTCGATGTTGACCTTGCGCACGCCGTGCTTGATGCCTTCAACGATTTCTTCGACCGGCACGCCGTACGTTTCTTTGATGTCGCCGCCGTACTGGTTGATGATTTTCAGCCATTCCTGCGGAACGGAAGAAGAACCGTGCATCACCAGGTGGGTGTTCGGGATGCGCTTGTGGATCTCTTTGATCCGCTCGATCGCCAGAATGTCGCCAGTAGGCGGCTTGGTGAACTTGTACGCGCCGTGGCTGGTGCCGATGGCGATGGCCAGTGCGTCGACCTGGGTTCTTTTAACGAAATCGGCGGCTTCTTCCGGATCAGTCAGCATCTGACTGTGATCCAGCATGCCTTCTGCGCCGACGCCGTCTTCTTCGCCGGCCATGCCGGTTTCCAGCGAGCCCAGAACACCCAGCTCACCTTCAACCGAAACGCCGCAGGCGTGAGCCATGGCAACGGTTTCCTGAGTGACACGCACGTTGTAGTCGTAGTCCGCAGGGCTTTTGCCGTCTTCGCGCAGCGAACCGTCCATCATCACCGAGCTGAAGCCCAGCTGGATGGAACGTTGGCAGATCGCCGGGCTGGTGCCGTGGTCCTGGTGCATGACCACCGGGATGTGCGGGAATTCTTCGATTGCCGCCAGGATCAGGTGGCGCAGGAACGGGGCGCCCGCGTATTTGCGCGCACCGGCCGAAGCCTGAACGATCACCGGAGAATCGGTCTTGTCGGCCGCTTCCATAATGGCGCGCATTTGTTCCAGGTTGTTCACGTTGAATGCAGGGACGCCGTAACCGAATTCGGCTGCGTGGTCCAACATCTGGCGCATGCTGATAAGTGCCATTGTCTGTCTCTCTCCCGGTGGGGTCGTTAATCGTGCGTGCCGTATTGGCGGCTATTCAAATTATAGGGGCGGATTGCTCGAACGCCGCCCGGTGCTGCCTCGCTCGAACTGCTCGGCCCTTTACGGCGCCTTGCAGCCACGACCGATCAAATCGTTGGTAGCGTCCCAGTAGACCAGGCCTTCGCTGCCTTTGTTGTCGAACGCCAGCACGCCGTTACTGTAGAGCGCGCCGGAAGCTCCGGGCGATGCTTGCAGACGGAATACTTGCTCGCTCTGATTGAGGCGTACATCAACCTCCTTCTTTGCGGCGTCGGCGTACTTCCAGAAAATCTCGGCTTTGCTGTCACAGACCCAGTGGGTCCACGGGGCTGCCGGTTCCGAAGCCTTCATGCTGGCGCAACCGCTCAGCAGCATCAGTGTCGCAAGGGCTAACAAGCCTTTCATTACTACTCCTGAATCCCCTGCATCGCGTGACGGATGTCGATCATGGCAGGGGCAATGCTGTTCCTGTATTCCGGCGCACCGTCAACTGAAACTCAGTGGTCAACTGAAAATCAGTGACAGGGGACTGGTCCCACGGCAGGCATGAATTCGTATTTTTCCCAGACTTCAGGCCCGCCACGCTTGTAAACGATCGGTAAGGTTTCCGCCTGCCAGCCCGCCTGATAGCAGCTGACCTGAAGCAATCCCGGCGCCGCGCTGGACGCCGTTTCCGCTTCAGGCTTGCTCGCGCAGCCGACCAGCAAACCCGCCATGATCAACAGCGGTAATGGCTTGACCATTTCACTCCCCTTCACCTTGGCCGGTCAGGCCTTGGCGCGTTGTTCCAGAACTTCCACGGCAGGCAGAACCTTGCCCTCGACAAACTCGAGGAACGCACCACCGCCTGTAGAGATGTAGGAGATCTTGTCGCCTACACCATATTTGTCGATGGCGGCCAAGGTGTCGCCCCCGCCAGCGATGGAAAACGCAGAACTCTCCGCGATTGCGTGAGCCAGCGTCTTGGTGCCTTCGCCGAACTGATCGAACTCAAATACGCCGACCGGGCCGTTCCAGAGAATAGTCTTGGAAGATTTCAGCAGTTCGGCGAAGTGCGCAGCGGTCTGCGGACCGATGTCGAGGATCATGTCGTCCTCGGCCACATCGGCGATCAGCTTGACGGTGGCTTCGGCATCGGCGGCGAATTGCTTGGCAACCACCACGTCCACCGGCAACGGCACGCTGACCTTGGCGGCGATGGCTTTGGCGGTCTCAAGCAGGTCCGGCTCGTACAAGGATTTGCCTACCGGATGACCTGCCGCAGCGAGGAAGGTATTGGCAATACCACCGCCAACAATCAGCTGATTGCACTTCTCGCTGAGGCTGTTAAGCACGTCCAGCTTGGTGGAAACCTTGGAGCCGGCAACAATGGCCGCCATTGGCTGGGCCGGATTGCCGAGGGCCTTGCCCAACGCGTCCAGCTCTGCCGCCAGCAAAGGACCAGCGGCAGCGACTTTGGCGAACTTGGCCACGCCGTGGGTCGAGCCTTCGGCACGGTGGGCCGTGCCGAAAGCGTCCATCACGAACACATCACACAAAGCGGCGTACTTTTGCGCCAGCTCGTCAGCGTTCTTCTTTTCGCCCTTGTTGAAGCGCACGTTCTCGAACAACACGATGTCGCCGGCTTTCACGTCGACACCGTCCAGGTATTCCGCAACCAGCGGCACTTCACGCCCGAGCGCCTTGCTCAGGTAGTCAGCGACTGGCTTGAGGCTGTTTTCGGCGGAAAACTCACCCTCGGTGGGACGCCCCAGGTGCGAGCAGACCATGACCGCTGCGCCTTTCTCCAGCGCCAGTTTGATGGTTGGCAGCGACGCGAGAATGCGTGCATCGCTGGTCACCACGCCGTCTTTGACCGGAACGTTGAGGTCTTCGCGGATCAGTACGCGCTTACCTTGCAGATCGAGGTCGGTCATCTTCAACACGGTCATGAGGCATTCCCTGTTTTTACTATTGTTTATGGATGGTGTGCAGGTAGTGATCGGCGACGTCCAGCATGCGATTGGCAAAACCCCACTCGTTGTCGAACCAGGCCAGGATGTTCACCAGCCGAGGGCCCGAGACCCGCGTCTGGCTGGCATCAATGATGGCCGAGTGCGGATCGTGGTTGAAATCGCAACTGGCATGCGGCAATTCGGTATACGCCAGCAGTCCCTTCAGGGGGCCGCAGGTAGCGGCCTCGCGCAGGAGACGGTTGACCTCGACGGCATCGGTATCACGAGCGACCTGCAGCGTGATGTCCAGGCACGAGACGTTCACCGTCGGCACACGAACTGCTTTGGCCTGAATTCGGCCGGCAAGTTCCGGAAGCAGCCGTTCGATGCCCCGCGCCAGACCAGTGGACACCGGGATGATCGACTGAAAGGCCGAGCGGGTACGGCGCAGGTCTTCATGGTGATAGGCGTCGATCACCGGTTGATCGTTCATCGCCGAGTGAATCGTGGTGATGGTCACGTACTCGAGACCCAACTCGCGGTTCAGCAGGTCGAGCAACGGTACGCTGCAATTGGTGGTGCACGACGCGGCAGATAGCAGCCGCTCGTCGCCCGTCAGGGTTCCCTGATTGATGCCGTAGACGATGGTGGCGTCCACATCGGCTTCGCTGGCCATGGGCTGGGAGAACAGCACCCGCGGCGCGCGGGCCGCAAGAAAGCGCTCGCCATCTCCACGCGTGTTGTAGACGCCGGAGCATTCGAGCACCAGATCCACGTCGAGGGAGCCCCAGTCGATGCCCTCCGGCGTCGCGCTGCGAAACACTTTGATGACGTGATCGTTGATGTGCAGAAAATCGCCTTCGACCCGCACGTCGCCGGGAAACCGGCCATGGGTGGAGTCAAAGCGCGTGAGGTATTCGAGACTGGCCATGTCGGCCAGATCGTTGATTGCCACTACGTCAAAGCCAGCCTTCGACCCTCGCTCGCACAGCGCGCGCAGCACGCAGCGGCCGATGCGACCGTAACCATTGAGGGCGACTTTATAAGGGCGTGGCTGAGGCATGGGGTTCTCGCAGGCATTCATCAGAACCTGTAGGAGCGCGCTCGCCCGCGATTGCGACCTGTCAGCCCCTACTTCAGGCAACTGACAGAATGCATTCGCGGGCAAGCGCGCTCCTACACGGCAACGCGGTGGTGCTTAGTCTTCCAGCAGCTCTTCAGCCGTGGAAAGAACGTTCTCCAGCGTGAAGCCGAACTCTTCGAACAGCAGGTTGGCAGGTGCCGACTCGCCGAAGGTGGTCATGCCGATCACGCGACCTTCCAGGCCCACGTATTTGTACCAGTAGTCGGCGTGAGCCGCTTCGATGGCAATGCGCGCGCTGACTTCCAGCGGCAGAACCGACTGCTTGTACTCGGCGCTCTGAGTTTCGAAAACGCTGGTGCACGGCATGGAAACCACACGCACATTCTTGCCGTCTGCGGTCAGCTTGTCGTATGCCTGAACCGCCAGGCCGACTTCGGACCCGGTGGCGATCAGGATCAGGTCCGGCTCACCGCTGCAGTCGCGCAGCACGTAACCGCCGCGGTTGATGTTCTCCAGCTGCTCGGCATCACGGGCCTGATGTTGCAGGTTCTGACGGGAGAAGATCAGCGCTGACGGGCCGTCATCACGTTCGATGGCGTGTTTCCAGGCGATGGCGGATTCAACGGCATCCGCCGGGCGCCAGCAGTCCAGGTTCGGCGTGGTGCGCAGACTGGTCAGTTGCTCGATCGGCTGGTGAGTCGGTCCGTCTTCACCCAGACCGATGGAATCGTGGGTGAACACATAGATGATGCGTTTCTTCATCAGCGAGGACATGCGCACGGCGTTGCGGGCGTATTCCATGAAGATCAGGAAGGTCGCACCGTAGGGCACGAAACCGCCGTGCAGAGCGATACCGTTCATGATCGCGCCCATACCGAACTCACGAACACCGTAGTGCAGGTAATTGCCGGTGGCGTCTTCGCCGGTGATGCTGCGGCAGCCTTTCCAGATGGTCAGGTTGGAACCTGCCAGGTCAGCGGAACCGCCGAGGAATTCAGGCAGCAGCGGACCGAAAGCGCTCAAGGCGTTCTGGCTGGCCTTGCGGCTGGCGATGGTTTCGCCCTTGGCGTTGACTTCAGCCACGTATGCGGCGGATTTCTCGGCGAAGTCAGCAGGCAGTTCACCACTCATGCGGCGGATCAGCTCGTTGGCTTCAGTCGGGAAAGCAGCGGAGTAGGCAGCAAAACGCTGATCCCATTCGGCTTCGACAGCCAGGCCTTTTTCCTTGCCATCCCACTCGCTGTAGATGTCGGCCGGGATTTCGAACGGGCCGTGGGTCCACTTCAGCGCGGCGCGTGTCAGGGCGATTTCATCAGTGCCCAGCGGAGCGCCGTGGCAGTCTTCCTTGCCCTGCTTGTTCGGCGAACCGAAACCGATGGTGGTCTTGCAGCAGATCAGCGTCGGCATGTCGCTCTTGTGAGCGGTGTCGATGGCGGTTTTGATCTCGTCGGCGTCATGGCCGTCGACGTTGCGGATGACCAGCCAGCCGTAGGATTCAAAACGTTTCGGGGTGTCGTCGGTGAACCAGCCTTCGACTTCGCCGTCGATGGAAATCCCGTTGTCATCGTAGAACGCGACCAGCTTGTTCAGGCGCAGGGTACCGGCCAGAGAAGCCACTTCGTGGGAGATGCCTTCCATCATGCAGCCATCACCCATGAACACGTAGGTGTGGTGGTCGACGATGTTGTGGCCTGGGCGGTTGAACTGGGCAGCGAGTGTCTTCTCGGCAACCGCGAAACCGACGGCATTGGCGAAACCCTGACCCAGTGGGCCGGTGGTGGTTTCAACGCCCGGGGTGTAGCCGTATTCCGGGTGGCCCGGCGTGCGGCTGTGCAGCTGACGGAAGTTTTTCAGGTCTTCGATGGACAGGTCGTAACCGGTCAGGTGCAGCAGCGAGTAGATCAGCATCGAGCCGTGGCCGTTGGACAGGATGAACCGGTCGCGGTCAGCAAACATGGGATTGGCCGGGTTGTGCTTCAGATAATCGCGCCAAAGGACTTCAGCGATATCCGCCATGCCCATCGGGGCACCCGGATGGCCGCTATTGGCCTTTTGCACGGCATCCATGCTGAGGGCACGAATGGCATTGGCTCGCTCACGACGGCTTGGCATCGCTGATCTCCTGGGGCAGATAAAAGTGGGACCGGAAAAAGGCGGCCATTTTCCCTCAGGCACCCTCCGGGGGCAATGACAGATCACACACCATCGTTGTTTTCCTCTGCCGCTGACGTGTTTTCGTACGCCACACCCAACGGGCGACGGCAAACGGCAGAATCACGGCGCCGGGGTGCCGCCACCGATCGACCAATATCAAAACTTTTTGATATTGCCCTTGCGACACGTCCGGTCGATAACTAGACTGCCTGCCTTATGAATCTTCGCGTGCCTGCCATTAGCCATGATGAATGCGACGAGCTGGCTGCCCTGTGCAAAGCCGGCGGCGATCCCCTGCGGCTGAATGTCTTGCGCGCGCTTTCGAATGATTCCTTCGGCGTGCTGGAGCTGGCGCAGATTTTCGCCATGGGCCAGTCCGGCATGAGCCATCACCTCAAGGTCCTGGCCCAGGCCGATCTGGTGGCGACGCGGCGTGAAGGCAACGCGATCTTTTATCGACGCGCCCTGCCCCACCCCGAACACACCGGCGGCAAGCTGCACGCGGCGATGCTGGAAGAAGCCGATAATCTGCGCCTGCCCGATGATGTACAGACCCGGATCGGGATGGTGCATCGCCAGCGGGCCAACGCCAGTCAGGATTTCTTCGCACGCACTGCTGAAAAGTTTCGGGCCCAGCAGGACCTGATCGCAGGACTGCCGCAATACCGCGACAGCCTGCTGTCGTTGCTGGACAAACTGAGCTTTCCCGCCAACGCCACGGCGATAGAAGTCGGGCCCGGGGATGGCGGTTTTCTGCCGGATCTGGCGCGGCGTTTTCGCCACGTTACAGGGCTGGACAACAGCCCGGAGATGCTCGATCTGGCGCGCAAGATCTGCACGCAAAAGGCGCTGGTTAACGTCGAGCTGAAACTGGCCGATGCACTGACCAACGCTAATATCTCCGGCAACTGCGTGGTCTTGAATATGGTGTTGCACCATTTCGCCGCGCCCGCCGAAGCGCTCAAACAATTGGCCAACCTGTTGCAACCGGGCGGTAGCCTGCTGGTGACAGAGTTGTGCAACCATGACCAGAGCTGGGCCAAGGAGGCCTGTGGCGATCTCTGGTTAGGCTTCGAACAGGAAGATCTGGCCCGTTGGGCCATCGCTGCGGGGCTGGTCCCCGGGGAAAGCCTGTACATAGGCTTACGTAATGGTTTCCAGATCCAGGTCCGCCACTTTCAGCGACCGGCTGGCAACACTCACCATCGGTACTAATCAGGAAAACCGTCGAGATGAGCGAATACTCCCTTTTCACCTCCGAGTCCGTGTCTGAAGGACATCCGGACAAAATCGCCGACCAGATCTCCGATGCGGTGCTGGACGCCATCATTGCCCAGGACAAGCAGGCGCGAGTCGCCGTGGAAACCCTGGTCAAGACCGGTGTGGCCATTGTTGCCGGCGAAGTCACCACCAGCGCTTGGGTCGACCTGGAGCAGATCGTTCGTGACGTGATCTGCGAGATCGGCTACACCAGCTCCGACGTCGGTTTCGACGGTGCGACCTGCAGCGTGATGAACATCATCGGCAAGCAGTCCCCTGACATCAACCAGGGTGTCGACCGCGCAAAACCTGAAGATCAGGGCGCTGGCGACCAAGGCCTGATGTTCGGCTACGCCAGCAACGAAACCGCCGAACTGATGCCCGCGCCGATCGCGTTCTCGCACCAGTTGGTGCACCGCCAGGCCGAAGCCCGTAAATCCGGCCTGCTGCCGTGGTTGCGCCCGGACGCGAAATCCCAGGTTACTTGCCGCTATGAAAACGGCATCGTGGTCGGCATCGACGCGGTTGTTCTATCGACTCAGCACAACCCGGAAGTGTCCTACAAAGATCTGCGCGAAGGCGTGATGGAGCTGATCGTCAAGCACGTGTTGCCGGCCGAACTGCTGCACAAGGACACTCAGTTCCACATCAACCCGACGGGCCAGTTCATCATCGGCGGCCCGGTGGGCGACTGCGGTCTGACCGGGCGCAAGATCATCGTCGACAGCTACGGCGGCATGGCCCGTCACGGCGGCGGCGCGTTCTCCGGTAAAGATCCATCCAAGGTTGACCGCTCGGCTGCGTACGCTGGTCGTTACGTTGCCAAGAACATCGTCGCCGCCGGCCTGGCCGAGCGCTGCGAGATTCAGGTTTCCTACGCCATCGGCGTTGCACAGCCGACGTCGATCTCGCTGAACACCTTCGGCACCGGCAAGATCAGCGACGACAAGATCGTCCAGCTGGTTCGCGAGCACTTCGACCTGCGCCCGTACGCGATCACCACCATGCTCGACCTGCTGCACCCGATGTACCAGGAAACCGCAGCCTACGGCCACTTCGGCCGCACGCCGCAAACCAAGACCGTGGGCGAAGACACGTTCACCACGTTCACCTGGGAAAAAACCGACCGCGCCGACGCCTTGCGCGCCGCGGCAGGTTTGTAAAAAGCGCTGGGCGCATCGCACTTAGCAGCTCCCGGTAAAAGAAAGCCCCTGGCGATGTAAGTCGTCAGGGGCTTTTTTGCATTCGGCTGACGGAATGATCAGCCCCGGCGCGCCACCAGCAAAAACGACGCCGCACTGGCTAATAGCCCCGCACACAGTCGGTTGAACAGACGCTTGCCACTGGGCTTGGCAAACAGACGACGCGCATGCACGCCCATCCAGCAATAGAGCGCGATGGCGATACATTCCAGCGCCAGAAACATCGCGCCCAGTTGTGCGAATTGGGTGCTGACTACGCCAGATTGATCAACGAACTGCGGCAGAAATGCGGTGAACAGCAAAATCGCCTTGGGATTACCGATAGCCACCAGAAACTCCTGTCGTGCCAAAGCCCCCAATCCCTTCGAAGCAACCACCGTCTCGCCTTCAGCCTCAGCTGCTGCCCGCCACAACTGCACCGCCAGATAAAACAGGTACGCCGCGCCAACGAGCTTGATCCCATGAAACAGCAGCTCCGACGTGTGCAACACCGCTGTCAGCCCCACCGCCGCCAACGCAATCATGATTGCGAATGCCAGCAAACGACCAATGCCGCCCGAGCAGGCACTGATAAATCCGTAACGCGAGGCATTGCTGATCGACAGCAGATTGTTCGGGCCGGGCGCCATGTTCAGAGCGAAACAGGCGGGGATGAAAACGGCGAGTGTCGACAGGTCCATGGCGGCGATTCTCCTGGTGCTGGGATGAAATATCATTTTGCACTCGTGATGAGCCAGCTCAAGACACAGCCGGGCGTGGAAAAAAGGCCCGGCTGTACCGGTGCGAGACAAACGCGGTAACCAAGGCGCGATGAAACGCGCATCGGGAAAACCTAGTCTTGCCGTCCCTCCCCCGACCGTCCAATTGGTCCACGAGCATTTCGGCCGCACGCCGCAAACAAAGACTGTGGGCGACGACACCTTCAACAGGTTCACCTGAGTACGAAGCGACCGCAGCGATGGCTTGCATTCTGCTGACGGTTTCTAATCCACCCTAAGTTTCAGGCGCCTTAAAAAGCCCTTGGCGGTTTACACCGCTGGGGCTTTTTAGTTTCTGCACCACCTCTATCAATGGCGCCGCTGCAACACTCATCAAAAACGGTCAGCCGTTATTCTCTTTCCAGCTATCAAACTCGACCAATTCCAAGTCTCCGTCTTCGTTGGTGTCAGCGGCCTGAAAAGCCGACATTAGGCTGGGGTCATATTCCCCGTCATCGACGTCGCAATAAATGGTTTCACTGCCATCAAAACCAGCCCCCGGAGACTCTAAATCGACAAGGTCTTCAAAAGCGTATTTGAAAAACTCATCTTTCTGGAGCATGCAGACATCCATTGGTTCCGGGGGGGTGCCCCCACTGAGATCTGACTGAACGTCAGCTCCGCCCGGATCGGGGCTGAGCACAGGGGCAGTTGTCGCCCCGTTATTTTGCAAGGCATTGGGGAAACCTTGCTGCGCGCTACACACTCCTGCTCCTGTTAGGAACATCGCCAGCACTCCTAAAAATAACTTCATTTGTCCTCTCCCTAGAATGAATTTTCGTACAGTCCAATGACACTAGAGGTGGGCAGACGCTATTGCAAACCTAAAAATATTGCTTTTATTAGCGCGTTTCGAAATAAATGCTATCACCAATAGAAATAAGCATAGAAAACAACGTCAGGCACTCAACGGCTACCCAACTACAACGCCTTGATTGCTCGTAAGCTATTCCAAACGGAGGTAAGAAGCCAAAAATTATCTCGAAAAAATCTAAACACTCCGCGAAATCCAGGAAGTTAGCTAGAAATCGAAAACAAGCCACTGGATTTCTTCTAACTCAACACCTAGCCTAAAGCTGCAACTACCGTCGCCGACCAGAAAAGGCAAAACAGGGACGCTCCATTCATGCAATAGGGATGATCATGTCTAAATATCTAACTATTCTTTCAGTTGTAACGTATTCCTCTGTAGGAGCAATATTAACCGCTCACGCAGGAATTGGCGAAGACACTGCGCGACAGATGGCTGAGTATTATTCTTCTACCGTTCAAGACTGCGGCCCTAACCGTCCAGCTTATTTATGTAGCGGCTTAATGCTCCGAGGTACGGAACACTCGTCAAACTTTTATGTATGGAACCCGAGCCCAACGTCAATCAAAAATAAGGGGGTGTCGTTTTCATACATTCGAAAAGACGCTAAGTATGACCGGCTAGGGCTCTTGAAGTACAACGGCTACGCTGTTAAACCCAGCGATGCGCCCAGTGCTGCAAACGATATAAAACTTCAAGTCCTGTGCATGTTCCCTCTGGATGCTTGGACTGACAACCGGGATTCGAGCGGTTGCGGCGATAACAAGGACACTGCAGAAACCGAACAGCTCTGCAACTTATCGGGTGTCGATACTGCTCAGAAGTGGGTGAATCAATTCAAAGCATTCCCCTTGAGTAAAGACTATAAGAAGGCGCGAGAGCGTTCTTGCGGCTACGATGTAAAAACGACACTAGGCAGCGTCGCTATCAAGAATTTCAACACATCGCTTGAAGCCATGGGACTCCTCGGCGATATAAGTTTTCACAGACAAAGCGAGATTAGAGTGTCCACATGGGACCAAAACCAGCAGGACAAACTGCCTATCTTCGCGTTCATATACACAAAGCCAGTTGGCTTAGCCAGCGCTCGTCTTGACCAAAACGACATGTATACCAAGAGCACCAATTACAGATGGATACCGGTAATCAAGGTGACGCTTCCGTCTAAAAGCTCCGCGGACGCTAAATTCGAATACCTACCTCAGGATCAGATGATCGATCCATCACGCTCGTCAGCCTGTAACAAGTACTTTGAAAAAGTCGAAGTGAAGAATGTTTACGTTAAGGAGATAGGTGCCAACAGGCCCCAGCTCTCTATTACCCAGACCGAATGTGCAAAACAGATGAGCGACACTGAAATAACCAAAGCTATGGCGGAACTCACTGCTTACAGGACCGACGACTGGCCCCTCTCACGTGACAAGAGCGTGCAAGCTCAGCTCCAATGCCTAAGAGCCAATTACCCAAATAATTCCTCATGGAACATTGAACCCTTCCGCCCCTATGTAAATGCGCAACAAATGAGCAAAGTCCGGTGCAATCCCTACGGAGTACCAGATGAGGAACCTGAGCAGGCCGTACAGGCGCCGGATAGTGCCGCTGCATTGGCCGCTAGCGAAAATCCCGAAGACATCTTGCACAGGATCATTGCGAATTATGAAAACATCCGTACCGCCGACAGCCCGTGCCTGGAAGACAAGACAGGTAACCCGCGGGGACATTACTACTGTAGCGGCGTATTAGTAAGGACCGTTGATTATCGATATGATCCCTGGAGTATTAGCCCAAGCGCCCAAACGTTAGATTCAACTTCATCCAGTTGGCTAAGACAAGACAATGATGATGTTAAAAACCCTCGCCTTCCTGGTCCTGCTGGGTATATTCTCCGCGCCCCATCAGATGCTGTTGCAGCCGGCAAAGAGCCTCTGGATGTAGGGTGGCGGTGTTTGTACGCTTACGACGCTGGCACCGTTTTACACGGAGGGCATGGTTGCGACTTTCAATACGATAACGTAAAAGACCCTTCGAAGCAGCTCACCCTCAACAATCGAAATCGTGCGGATGTTTATGGATCTTGCGCCGAAATCAATGTGCGCACAGAAGCCGACTGGAACGGTTTTATGGCCCGCAAGCACTATGGGGCACAGTGTTCGTGGGACCCCGAATACCCTAAATACTGGGACAGTATGATTGAACTACGCAAATTTAATCGGGCTTCGTGGCCATACTTTAGTTGGAACGAACTTCTTCTCAAGAACCTCTCGAGCACCGGAGACGGCAGTAAACTTATCCCGCATATTGACGCTTTTTTCTATGATATCCGCCGGCCCGCTAATGAATCAGGCCTGTACACTGCCCGCGAGCTGCAAATTCGCATGAAAGTCGCGTCGGGAAAAACACTGCCCATATTAAGGCTGGATTTCAAAGCGTCAGCAGCAGAGCGCTTCAGCTACGTCGCAAGCGATCAGTCGCCCAACATCTGCCACCAATACATTGAGAAGACAGAATGGAACACGTATACAGACGCAGATGACTTGCAGAAGGATGCACTGTATGTAACCCCAACGGTATGCGCGCGGAAGCTGGTTTTGAGCATGAACACTATTGTGGGAAATAAGCTTTTAGACATGATTCCGGCTGAATTGCTGCGGCTAAGCAAGGGCGATCCACAGTGGAAGCAGGGCAGTGACGAGGGGATGGTGGTGCAAGCAAAATGTAATATGTGGATGATGCGCAAAGCACCTATCTGGCTTCTCGAGCCCCTCAGACCGGCGAAAGGGAAGAATTGGTGGGATTCAGCCAACTGCGATTTTTGACACCTCGGTATTCATTACTTAGTTTAGCTGTGCATGCGCTGGGGCAGCTTGTTCAAGCGTCTCAGCCCATGGCATATGAAATGCCTCAGCCCTTGGCGATGTAAGTCGTCAAGGGTTTTTTCGTGCACCCTATAACACCCAGCCCTTGGAGGAGCCGAGACCACGAAGATGCGAAACCGGTATTAACTATCCTCGAACTCTACGCCCGTCCTACTCGCGCGTAGCACCAGTGGACTTGTTTGGCCTTCCCTTGACGTCATCAACAACGCCAAGCTCATTCACTGGCTTTGCAGATCGTGCCGGTTACCCTGCTTTACGCTAGGCGACGCTGGGATATTGCGAAGAGAGCACCTAAGCTAGCAAATGATCGAAAAATTCGGTAACGACGGCGGGCAAGAAACTTAATCTTCCAGCGCCTAGCCTTGGGGGCTATACCGCAGACAAGGACGTCCCCATGCCCTCCTCTTTCATAATGACTTTTTTTGCTGCGCTTGCGGTGGCCGGTTCTACTTTTGCCCAGAGCTGCCCTGATTGGCCCCCTGCCAAGGCTCATATCGAACTCAACCGCCAACAAGCGCAAATCGAGGAGTGGGACGGCAGTTATCACCGCCAAGGCGTCTCTCTGGTCGCCGATGAGCTCTACGACCAATCCGTTCAGCGACTTGCCGATCTGCGCAGCTGTTTCGCCGCCACTCCGGCGTCGCCCTCCAATCCGCTGAAAACCGCGCGCGGTCCTGTCGCGCATCCCATCCCCCACACGGGCCTGACGAAATTGCCGGGCGAGGCCGCCGTGCAGGCGTGGCTTGAAGGTCGAAGTGATCTGTGGATTCAACCGAAAGTAGATGGCGTGGCGGTCACGCTGGTGTATGTCGACGGCAAACTGGTGAGCGTCATCAGCCGGGGCGACGGGATCTTCGGCCAGGACTGGACCGGGCATGCTCACCAGATCGAGGCGGTTCCTCGGCATCTCTCGTGGGAAAAGACGGTGATCCTTCAAGGCGAGCTGTATTGGAAGCTGACAGATCATGTTCAGGCCGACGCCGGCAGTCTGAACGCTCGAAGCAAAGTGGCGGGCTTGCTGGCGCGTCACGCCATCAGTGAAGAGGAAGGTGCGCAGGTTGGCGTGTTCGTCTGGGACTGGCCGGAAGGTCCATCGGACATGACCGAGCGACTGGCCGGACTTAGAGCCATGGGTTTCGAGGACAGTGCACGCTTCAGTGAGCCGCTGAAGGGCTTCACCCAGGCAAAGAACTGGCGAGAGCATTGGTATCGCTCAGCGCTGCCATTTGCCACCGATGGCGTGGTTATTCGGCAGGGCGAGCGCCCGTCGGCCGAGCGCTGGCAGGCGAAAGCGCCTTACTGGATTGCGGCCTGGAAGTACCCGTTTGCGCAGGCGTTGGCAGAGGTGCGCAAGGTTCATTTCAATGTCGGGCGCAGCGGCAAGATCACGCCCGTGCTTGACATAGAACCGGTGCGACTGGATGACCGGATGATCGCCCGCATCAGCGTGGGCTCGTTGAAGCGCTGGCAGGAAATGGACATTCGGCCTGGGGATCAGGTGGCAATCAGCTTGGCCGGGCTGACGATTCCGCGTCTGGATGAGGTGGTATCTCGCAGCGTAGAGCGCGCACCGTTAGCTGTGCCGCGAGCGGAGGATTTTCATTCCCTGAGTTGCTGGCAGCCGGTCGAGGGCTGCGAAAGCCAGTTCCGCGAACGACTGAAATGGCTGAGCGGGAAGAAGGGATTGGCGCTAAGCGGCGTAGGACCGGGCACGTGGGACAAGTTGATTCAGGCAGGACAATTGAACGGTTTGCTGGACTGGATGACCCTCGATGGTGCACAGCTTGCTAACATTGCCGGCCTGGGCGAGCGCAGCAGCGCTAAACTGCTGGCAAGTTTCCACGCCTCACGCGAAAAGCCGTTTGTTGCCTGGCTCAAGGCCATCGGTTTGCCCCCGGCGACGGGGATTGATCTGGGTGAGTCCTGGGCCGCCCTGGCCTCCCGAAGCGTTGAGGAATGGCAGGCAGAACCCGGCATTGGCTCGGGACGAGCGAAGCAGTTACAGGCATTTTTTAAAGACCCGCAGGTGCAGGCATTGAGCAGGCAGTTGCGGGAGGAAGGTATCAACGGTTTTTAGTTTTTAGGGCCGCATGATTGTGTCGAGCGTGCGGCTATTTGTGTTCAAGGAGTATTCATGAAATTCCTGTCTTCCCTTTTTGCATTCACCGCGTGCGGGTTTCTGGCCGCGCCGGTATTCGCCGCTGAACAGGCACCGGACCCTTCCGGCTGCGCCGCCAAGCGCCAGGACATCGCCACTCAGATCGAAAACGCCAAGGCCGCAGGCAATACCAATCAACAGGCCGGGTTGCAAAAAGCCTTGAGCGAGTTGAACGCCAACTGCAACGACGTCGATCTGGTCAAGCAGCAGGAGCAGAAGGTGCTGGATGCCAAGCGCGAAGTCAGCCGTCGCCAGGCAGATCTGAACAAGGCGATGAGCAAGGGCGATCCGGAGAAAATCGACAAGCGTAAAGACAAGCTGGCCGAGTCCCGCAAAGAGCTGCAGGACGAGCAGGAAAAGCTGGAGAAGGTTCAGCCTGACGAGGATGACGAGTAAGGTCGTCTGCGGGCCTCTGTTTTTTTCTGTAGGAGCGACCGGGGTGGCGCTCGACCTTGCCCGCGAAGACGGCGTTTCAACCGCTGAATGTTTAGCAGATTGTCACGACCTCTTCGTCAGCAAGCTCACTCCCACACGGTCTTTTTCTTGGCAAGATCTCAGGGTGTCAGACCGACCGTTGAGCGATCAGACTGAAACGCCAAACAGCGCAATCACCAGCCCCATCCCGACGATCCAGGCCAGCGAACGCAACGCCGCGAGATCCGCCAGATAAAAGATGATGTAGAGCAGGCGACTGGTCACGAACAGCACGGCGAGTACGTCGATCGTGACCAACTGCGCGACACCGGCGACGTGGGCGATGATTACGCCAGCGGCAAACCCGGGAATCGCTTCAAAACTATTGAGCTGCGCGTTGTGGGCGCGCCGCGGGAGACCTTCGAGGCGGTCGAGAAAGTCCCGGGGATCATGATTGTGCCGTGCACTGAATTTGCCGCTGCTGAACTTGGCAATGCCAGCGCACCCTATCGGCAACAAAATCACGATCAACACGCACCAAAAAGCAACGGTCATAACCACATCCTTTTTTTAGAATTTGAGCTTCATCAGAAGCATCCCGAGTAATACTTAACTAAAGGCTAAGAGCCACGGCCCGCTGAAAGGTTCTTACAGGTAACGCATGCAATCGTAGGACCGGTAAGGCGTCGTCATCACACGGAGGCAACCCGTGCGCTGATTGCTCGTCGTTACTGCCACCGCCATCTCGATTGGCTAAGATGCCAGCCACGCGGCCGACCTCGGCTGTATTTCGTAGCCCAGGAGCCTGCATGTCCAGCGAAGAAGACGCCACCCTCAGTGGCGCAGCGCCGATGATTCCCGATCAGCGTCGGGAGTTGATGCTGCGTCAGTTGCGCAAGCATCAGGTGCTCAGCGTGCATCAGCTCATGGAAATGTTCGACTGCTCGCACATGACCGTTCGCCGCGACATCGCGCTGCTTGAGCAAAGTGGCCGTGCCTATTCGGTGACTGGCGGGGTGCGCATCGCCAGCCAGGTTCACAGCGAGCCGAGCCATCAGTCCAAGGCGGTGGTCGAGTTGCCGCACAAACAGGCGATGGCGAAACTGGCCGCCAGCCTGCTGCACCCCGAGATGACCGTGTACCTGGACGCCGGCACCAGCACACTGGAAATCGTCCCGCACATCGTCGCGCTGGCGGGCATGACCGTGGTCACCAACGATTTCGGCGTGGTCAATGCCCTCGCCGATGCGACCCATGTGGATGTGATTCACACCGGCGGACTGCTGGACCACCCGAACCGGTCCTGTGTCGGCGGTCTGGCAGCGGCGACGTTGCGGCAGCTGGCAACCGACGTGGCGTTCATGTCGACCAGCTCATGGGATCTGCAGCGAGGCACGACCACGCCTTCCGCGCTGAAGGTTGAAGTCAAGCAAGCGGCGATGCAGTCGGCGTCGCGCACGGTGTTGCTGACGACCAGCACGAAATACGGCACGTTCGGGATGTACAAGGTCGCCGGTCTTGAGCAGTTCGACACGATCATCAGCGACGACCGCCTCGCCCATGGGGCTGCGGACAGCATCCGCGGGCTGGGGGTGGAATTGATGTTGGCGTCAGTGGACATGCCTCGCTGACTGGAATTGCCCTGAGTCCGTAGGAGCCGGCTTGCTGGCGAAGGTGTTGAATCAGGCGATGCACTGGTGACGGATCAACTGGGTTCGCCAGCAAGCCGGCTCCTACAGATTCAAATCGTACCCATCCTAGATAAGCAGGCCTATTAAAGCCCCGGCAGCCCACCGGGGCTTTTTTTTCGCCTGCTCGCGGCAATGTTAATTTTTGTTAATCCAAAAAAGCACTTCACATTATCCGATCACAGGTTCACTATCTTTAACAGATCAGAACAAACACCGTTCGAGTGCTGATGAACTTCGGCGCTCACCCGAGGAGAGATTCATGAATAACAAGAATGTCGGCGTCATTGGTCTGGGTGCGATGGGACTGGGCATTGCGCGCTCCTTGCTGCGCAGCGGCTTCAACGTTCATGCCTGTGACGTGCGCGCGGCGGTCACCGAGCAATTCGCCAGCGAAGGCGGTGTTGCCTGTGAATCTCCTGCGAGCATGGCCGCGGCCTGTGACGTGATCATCACCGTCGTGGTCAACGCCGAGCAGACCGAAACCGTATTGTTCGGTGACAACGGCGCAGTTGCCGCCCTGCGCCCGGGCAGCCTGATCATCGGTTGCGCCACGGTCGCACCGACCTTCGCCATCGAACTGGGTCAGCGCCTTACCGAAAAAGGCCTGCTTTACCTCGATGCGCCGATCTCCGGTGGCGCGGCTAAAGCGGCCGCTGGCGAGATGACGATGATGACCTCCGGCCCGGCTGATTCCTACGCCAAGGCCGACGCGATCCTCAACGGCATGGCGGGCAAGGTGTACCGCCTCGGCGACGTCCACGGCCTGGGCTCGAAAGTCAAAATCATCAATCAGCTGCTGGCCGGCGTACACATCGCTGCGAGCGCCGAAGCCATGGCGCTGGGCCTGCGCGAAGGCGTCGATGCCGATGCGCTGTACGAAGTGATCACCAACAGCGCCGGCAACTCGTGGATGTTCGAGAACCGCGTGCCTCACATCCTCAAAGCGGACTACACCCCGCTGTCGGCCGTGGACATCTTTGTCAAAGACCTGGGCCTGGTACTCGATACCGCCCGCGCCAGCAAATTCCCGCTGCCGCTGTCGTCCACCGCCCACCAGATGTTCATGCAGGCCTCCACCGCAGGCTTTGGCCGCGAGGATGACTCTGCCGTGATCAAGATTTTCCCGGGCATCGAACTGCCGACCGCCAAGCCTGAAAACAACTGAGATGACGCAGATGAGCACCACGACTCCGCGCCCTCTGTTGGGCTGCATCGCCGATGACTTCACCGGCGCCACTGATTTGGCCAACATGCTGGTGCGGGGCGGCATGCGCACCGTGCAGAGCATTGGCATCCCGAGCGCCGACAGCCTGGCTGAACTGGACGCCGACGCCATCGTCATCGCGCTGAAATCCCGCACCACACCGGCTGCAGAAGCCGTTGAGGAATCCCTCGCCGCGCTGCAATGGCTGCGTGATCGCGGCTGTGAGCAGATCTTTTTCAAATACTGCTCGACGTTCGATTCCACCGCCAAAGGCAACATCGGCCAAGTCAGCGAAGCGCTGCTCAAGGCGCTGAACAGCGACTTCACCCTGGCCTGCCCGGCGTTCCCGGAAAACGGTCGCACGATTTTCCGCGGTCACTTGTTCGTTCAGGACCAACTGCTCAGCGAATGCGGCATGCAAAACCACCCGCTGACGCCGATGACCGATGCCAATCTGGTGCGCGTGCTGCAATCACAGACCACGCAGAAAGTCGGCTTGCTGCGTTACGACAGCATCGCCAAGGGCGTCGACGGCGTGCGTTCGCGCATTGAAGAGCTACGCGCGGACGGAGTGGTAATGGCGATTGCCGACGCCCTGTCGGACGCTGATTTGTACACGCTGGGCGAAGCCTGCGCCGACCTGCCGCTGCTCACCGGTGGCTCGGGTCTGGCGGTCGGTCTGCCGGGTAATTTCCGCAAAGCGGGCAAGTTGCGTGACATCGACGCGGCGAAGCTTGAACACGTCGACGGCGGCGAAGTGGTGCTGGCGGGCAGCGCGTCGGTCGCCACCAATGGCCAGGTTGCCGCCTGGCTTGAGGCTAACCGACCGGCCCTGCGCATCGATCCATTGGCGTTGGCTGACGGCAAACCTGTCGTGGCAGACGCCTTGGCGTTCGCTCGCGATGCCGGGCAAACCGTGTTGATCTACGCGACCAGCAGCCCGGAAGAAGTCAAAGCCGTGCAGCAAAAACTGGGTGTTGAACGTGCCGGCGCGCTGGTCGAGGGCGCCTTGGGGCAGATCGCCCGAGGCCTGCTGGACTCGGGCGTGAAACGCTTTGTCGTCGCTGGCGGCGAAACCTCCGGCGCCGTGGTTCAGGCGCTGGGCGTAAGCCTGCTGAAGATCGGCGCGCAGATCGACCCGGGGGTTCCGGCGACCATCAGCAGCGGCGCGATGCCTCTGGCTCTGGCGCTGAAGTCGGGGAATTTCGGCGGCCGTGACTTTTTCGATAAAGCCCTCAAGCAGCTGGCAGGGAGTGCCCAATGAGCAACGTAACCAGCAGTTCAGTGAGCGCTGAAAACAAGCAGCGTGAAGAAATCTGCGCCATCGGCCGTCTGCTGTTCGGACGCGGCTATACCGTCGGCAGCGCGGGCAACATTAGCGCGCGCCTCGACGATGGCTGGCTGATCACGCCCACCGACGCATGCCTGGGGCGTCTCGATCCTGATGCCATCGCCAAGGTCAATCTGGCCGGCGAATGGGTTTCCGGGGACAAGCCTTCGAAAACGTTGGCCCTGCATCGTCAGGTCTACGACCGCAATGCCGGCGTCGGCGGCGTAGTGCACACCCACTCGACGCATCTGGTTGCGCTGACCCTGGCCGGCGTCTGGACACCGGACGACATCCTCCCGCCCATCACGCCGTATCAGGTGATGAAGGTCGGGCACATTCCCTTGATTGCCTACGAGCGCCCCGGCTCGCCGAACGTCGCTGAACAAGTGGCGAAACTGGCGAACAGCGTGCGCGGCGTGATGCTTGAGCGTCTCGGCCCGGTGATCTGGGAAAGCTCGGTCGCCAAGGCTTCTTATGCGCTGGAAGAGCTGGAGGAGACGGCTCGCCTCTGGTTGATGAGCAACCCCAAACCTGAACCGCTGGACGCAGCGGCGCTGGAAGAACTGCGCCAGACGTTCGGCGTGAACTGGTAACCCCAACGGCGTTTAGATCGAAAACCGGCCTTCCGGTTTTCGGCGGACCGGCTTCGCCGGAAAACAATAACAACGGGACACAACATGACTCCTCTATTGCTCATGATCATCGCCGGAGCCGGCATTGCGCTGTTGCTGCTTCTGGTCCTGAAATACAAATTCCAACCGTTCGTGGCGCTGATGCTCGTCAGTATTATCGTGGCGTTGGTGGCCGGGGTTAAGCCAAGCGATCTGGTGGCGACCATCGAAGGCGGCATGGGCAAAACCCTTGGCCACATCGCGATCATCATTGCCCTTGGCGCCATGATCGGCCGCATCATCGAACTGTCCGGTGGCGCCGAGGCGCTGGCCAAGACGCTGATCAACCGCTTCGGCAACCGGCGCACACCGCTGGCCCTGACCGTCGCAGGTTTCATGGTTGGCATTCCGGTGTTCTTCGAAGTGGGCGTGATCATTCTTATGCCACTGGCCTACGGCGTCGCTCGTGCCGCACGTAAACCGCTGCTGATTTTCGCGCTGCCGATGTGCGCCGCGCTGCTGTCGGTGCACGCCTTCCTGCCGCCGCATCCGGGCGCTGTTGCAGCCGCCGGTCAACTGGGTGCGGACCTGGGTCGCGTGTTGATGTTCGGGCTGCCGATGGTGGGCATTCTGTGCCTGATCGGTTACCTGATTGCCGGGCGCATGACCCGCAAGACCTACCCGATGACCGACGATATCCGCAGCGAAGTGTACGGCTCCCACGTCACCAACGAGGACCTGGTGGCCTGGGCCAACAACGATTACTCGCGGGTGTCTGAAGCGACCCATACCAAAGAGCTTGGCCTGGAAGAAAACACCAGCAGTCTCGCGGCACGTTTGCCGAAGGCTCCGGCGCCGGGTGCAGGGATCATCATCGCGCTGATTCTGCTGCCGATCATTCTGATTCTGCTGGGCACGCTGGCGACCACCATGCTGCCTGCCGACTCAACGGTGCGCAGCGTACTGACCGTTCTCGGCGCACCGCTGGTGGCCCTGCTGATCGACACGCTGTTGTGCGCCTGGCTGCTGGGTTCCCGCCGTGGCTGGAGTCGCAGTCAGGTGTCCGATGTCGTCGGCTCGGCATTGCCCGGCGTGGCGATGGTGATCCTGATTGCAGGCGCTGGCGGCGTGTTCGGCAAGGTGCTGGTGGATACCGGTATCGGCGCGGTCGTGTCCGAAGCGCTGCGCAACACCGGGCTGCCGGTTCTCGCCCTGGGCTTTCTGCTGACGCTGTTGTTGCGCGCCGTGCAGGGCTCGACCACAGTGGCGCTGGTAACCACGGCCGGCATTCTCAGCCCGCTGATCGCGACGCTGAACCTGAGTGCCAACCACATGGCCCTGCTCTGTCTGGCCATGGGTGGTGGCGGTTTGGCCATGTCGCACATCAACGACGCCGGTTACTGGATGTTCACCAAACTGGCGGGCCTGAATGTTGCCGACGGCCTGCGCACCTGGACCTTTCTGGTGACCATTCTGGGCACGCTCGGGTTCTTGATGACGCTGCTGCTCTGGCCTTTCGTCTAACGGCTTCAATAGGAGATAACCATGCCTCGCTTCGCTGCCAACCTCAGCATGATGTATCCGCAACACGACTTTCTGGCGCGTTTCTCGGCTGCGGCGAGTGACGGCTTCAAGGGCGTTGAATACCTGTTTCCGTACGACTTCAAGGCCGAGGAGATCAAGTCGCGTCTGGACGACTTCGGTCTGACCCAGGCGCTGTTCAACGCACCGCCCGGCGACTTCACCAAGGGCGAGCGCGGCATTGCTTCATTGCCGGGCCGGGAGAGTGAATTCCGCGACGGCTTCCAGAAGGCGCTGGACTACGCAGCGGTGCTGGGCAACGACCGCATTCACGTCATGGCCGGTTTGCTGCCCAGTGAAGACCTGCGCCAGAAGCATCACGCGGTGTACCTGGAAAACCTGAGCTTCGCGGCGCAACAGGCGGCCAAGGTTGGCCTGACCGTGTTGATAGAGCCGATCAACACCCGCGACATTCCGGGCTTTTTCCTCAATCGTCAGGATCAGGGCCAGGCTGTGCTCAAAGAAGTCGGCGCCGACAATCTGCGGGTGCAGTTCGACTGCTATCACTGTCAGATCGTCGAGGGCGACGTCACCAGCAAACTGCGCCGCGACTTCGCCGGCATCGGCCACATCCAGATCGCTGGCGTGCCGGACCGGCATGAGCCGAGCGTGGGGGAAGTGAATTACCCGTGGCTATTCGAAGAGATCGACCGCCTGGGCTACACCGGCTGGGTCGGCTGCGAATACCGCCCGAAAGGTGATACCAGCGAAGGACTGCAATGGCTGCGGGATTGGCAGGTACTTAATCCCGTGTAACGTGTTGCAGGGTCTGGTCTCCTGGGGGCCGGCATGCGCAGATCATTGTAGGAGCGGGCTGCGTTTCCCTCTGCCCCATCACTCGTTGATCACGTCTTCCTTGAATTGATCCTTCACGTAGGTGATTTCGGTTTTGCCATGTGGCGCCGGCAGGCCGTCTTCGCCGAGATTCACGAAGACCATTTTCTCGACGGTCAGGATGCTTTTGCGGGTGATCTTGTTGCGCACCTGGCAGGTCAGGGTGATGGACGTGCGGCCAAACTCGGTGGCGGTAATCCCCAGTTCGATGATGTCGCCCTGACGCGAGGCGCTGACAAAGTTGATTTCGGAAATGTACTTGGTCACGACGCGCTGATTGCCTAACTGAACAATGGCGTAGATCGCCGCCTCTTCGTCGATCCAGCGCAACAGGCTGCCGCCGAACAACGTGCCGTTGGGGTTGAGGTCTTCGGGTTTTACCCATTTGCGTGTGTGGAAGTTCATGGGGGCTCCGGGGTGTTTGGGAGGCGGTGGTGGATGTGCCCCAGCTTCAAGCTTCAAGCCTGAAGCTGCAAGTTAAAAGCAGGTCCGCTGTTGTTTACCGCTTGCCGCTTGCAGCTTGCCACTTGCAGCTCAAAGAAAGATAATCGCCACCGCTTCAAAAAACGGTCATCACACCTTGTTACCGTTTTCCCGCCACCTGTCCGAGGGGCGCTGCAGCAGGTCAGACCTGTCAGGCTCGGAGAGGGCGTTGTTTGATCAGGCTTTGCGCCGGTCAAGCTTTAAACGCACAACGGCGCCCATTCGCACCCTACGAATGGAGACTCTTTATGAGTGCTGTACTGACGCCCAACGATTTCAACGACTACAAAGTCGCCGACATGTCCCTGGCTGCCTGGGGCCGTCGCGAAACCATCATCGCCGAATCCGAAATGCCAGCCCTGATGGGCCTGCGTCGCAAGTACGCTGGCGAACAACCGCTCAAGGGCGCGAAGATTCTCGGCTGCATCCACATGACCATTCAGACTGCCGTGCTGATCGAAACCCTGGTTGCCCTGGGTGCCGAAGTACGCTGGTCCTCCTGCAACATCTTCTCGACTCAAGATCAGGCCGCTGCTGCCATTGCTGCTGCTGGCATTCCTGTTTTCGCCTGGAAAGGCGAAACAGAAGCCGAGTACGAGTGGTGCCTGGAGCAGACCATCCTCAAGGACGGTCAGCCATGGGACGCCAACATGATCCTCGACGACGGCGGCGACCTGACCGAGCTGCTGCACAAGAAATACCCGGCCATCCTCGACCGCGTTCACGGCGTGACCGAAGAGACCACCACGGGCGTTCACCGCCTGCTGGACATGCTGGCCAAGGGCGAACTGAAGATCCCTGCGATCAACGTCAACGACTCGGTCACCAAGAGCAAGAACGACAACAAGTACGGTTGCCGTCACAGCCTGAACGACGCCATCAAGCGCGGCACCGACCACCTGTTATCCGGCAAGCAAGCGCTGGTCATCGGCTACGGTGACGTGGGCAAGGGTTCGGCTCAGTCGCTGCGTCAGGAAGGCATGATCGTCAAGGTTACCGAAGTCGACCCGATCTGCGCCATGCAAGCGTGCATGGACGGTTTCGAACTGGTTTCGCCTTTCATCGACGGCGAGAACGACGGCACCGAAGCGAGCATCGACAAAGCACTGCTGGGCAAGATCGACCTGATCGTCACCACCACCGGTAACGTCAACGTCTGCGACGCCAACATGCTCAAAGCGCTGAAAAAGCGCGCAGTGGTCTGCAACATCGGTCACTTCGACAACGAAATCGACACCGCTTTCATGCGCAAGAACTGGGCATGGGAAGAAGTGAAGCCGCAGGTGCACAAGATCCACCGCACCGGCGCTGGCGCGTTCGATCCTCAGAACGACGACTACCTGATCCTGTTGGCCGAAGGCCGTCTGGTGAACCTGGGCAACGCCACCGGTCACCCGAGCCGCATCATGGACGGCTCGTTTGCCAACCAGGTGCTGGCGCAGATTTTCCTGTTCAACCAGAAGTACGCTGACCTGAGCCCTGCCCAGAAAGCCGAGCGTCTGACCGTTGAAGTATTGCCGAAGAAGCTGGACGAAGAAGTGGCCCTGGAAATGGTACGTGGCTTCGGCGGCGTCGTGACCAAGCTGACCAAGACCCAGGCCGACTACATCGGCGTGACCGTCGAAGGTCCGTTCAAGCCGCACGCTTACCGCTACTGATACGTCTGCGGGGCGTGCTCGTCATTTCGGGCACGCTGACCCCGCATGAACGGCCGCAACTTGTAGGAGCCGGCTTGCTGGCGAAAGCGTCAGGTCAGACACCTCGATGTCGACCCAACTGTCGTTTTCGCCAGCAAGCCGGCTCCTACAGGGTTCGCGTCAGGCTTTTGAGCTTCCAAGGTTATGACCATGTCCCAAGACCGTAGCTACAGTTTCGAATTCTTCCCGACGAAGACCGACGCTGGTCATGAAAAACTGCTTGCCACGGCGCGTACGCTGGCCAGCTACAACCCCGGTTTTTTCTCCTGCACTTACGGTGCCGGAGGTTCCACGCGCGACCGCACGATCAATACCGTGCTGCAGCTGGAAAAAGAAGTGCACGTCCCCGCTGCACCGCACCTGTCGTGTGTCGGTGACAGCAAGGCCGACCTGCGCAGCTTGCTGACGCAGTACCGGCAAGCCGGTATCAAACGTATCGTTGCCCTGCGCGGTGACCTGCCCTCCGGCATGGGCATGGCCAGCGGTGAGCTGCGTTATGCCAACGACCTGGTGAGCTTCATCCGTGAAGAAACCGGCGATCATTTCCACATCGAAGTCGCCGCCTACCCCGAGATGCACCCGCAGGCGCGCAACTTCGAAGACGATCTGAAAAACTTCGTGCGCAAGGCCAACGCCGGCGCCAACAGTGCGATCACCCAGTACTTCTTCAACGCCGACAGCTACTTCCACTTCGTCGAGCGCGTACAGAGGATGGGCGTTGATATCCCGATCGTGCCAGGCATCATGCCGATCACCAACTACAGCAAACTGGCGCGCTTTTCCGACGCGTGCGGTGCGGAGATCCCGCGCTGGGTTCGCAAGCAGCTGGAAGCGTATGGCGATGACACGGCAAGCATTCAGGCGTTTGGCGAGCAGGTCATCACCGAAATGTGCGAGCGACTGCTGCACGGCGGCGCCCCCGGTCTGCATTTCTACACGCTGAATCAGGCTGAACCGAGCCTGGCGGTCTGGAACAATCTGAATCTCTCTGCGTCATAACGGTTTCAATTCGAACGGATTGAACCGCGCAACGGCGTCAACGGCAGGCTTCGTCACAACGAGGCCTGCCAGGCCCGCCGTTGAGCCCTGCCTTCTGTTTTTGTTGAGAATCACTGCTTCTATTTAGTTAGCTCGCGTCGTAATCTCGCGCGCATGCCGCCCATCCTCTCCATATCCGCTGCTGCCCTTCTCACCTGCCTGAGCTTCAGCGCGCTGGGCGAAAAACTGCGGATCGTCACCGAACCCTGGTCCCCCTACGTCATCGTGGACGACAACCACGCCTCAGGGCTGGATTACGACGCCACGGCGATTGTCTTCGAACGCCTGGGCATCGACGTCGAGTGGCAGTTTCTCCCCTGGAAACGCTGCCTGATGATGCTCAGTGAAGGCGAGGCAGACGGCGTTCTCGATATAAACAAGGACGAGGCGCGCGCGGAGCTGTTGTATCCGGACGAACCGTTGTCGAGCATCGACTGGGTGCTGTTTCAAGCCAATGCCAGGCCCCATGCTTTTAATGGCATGGAAGATCTACACGGGCTGACCGTCGGCGTCTCTCCGGGTTATCGATACAGCCCGGAGTTCGACAGCTCAACGGCGTTCATCCATGAGCCTGCGCCGAGCCATGAAGCGAACTTCGGCAAACTGATTCGCGGCCGCATCGATCTGATGATCACCGATCGCCTGCTGGGGCGGCAGATGATCGAGCGGCTCAAGCTGGAAGACCAGGTCAGTCAGTTGCCAAACGTGCTCAATCATCGGGGGCAGTACCTGGCGCTGCGCCGCAACGCCGGCATGGACCTGCTGGCCCGGCGGTTCAGCGCAGAACTGAAGCGTTTCAAGCGCGAACCCGCGTACGCGAAACTGGTGGAGCGGTACACCGGGGAAATGCCGACGACACTTCCTGGAGAATCGGCGGAAAGTGTCGATAAAACCGTTGAGCAGCAGGAAAGCGGCGCGTTGTGATTGCTCTGTTATACTCCGGCGTCCCCGCCAGGCTTGCGCCCGGGTGCACGGTCTCACAGAAGACTTCTCGAACACGTCAGCAGCGCACTTTTTGCGCCCCTGCCCCGAGTTGAACTTACAGACCTCCACAGGACCGGACGCCATTGCACCTTCCAAGGACTGTGCGATGACCGCAGCAGGGTCGAGCGCATTCACGTTACGTGCAGAACCTTTAGTCTGCGCCTGGAAGATCATCCCTATTTGGGCCTCTATGGCCCCAACTCAAGACAGGATTACTCATGTCCTTTGCTTCCCTCGGTCTCTCCGAGGCTTTAGTCAGCGCCATCGAGGCTGCTGGCTACACCCAGCCTACCCCAGTGCAACAGCGGGCCATTCCCGCCGTGTTGCAAGGCCGCGATCTGATGGTCGCCGCCCAGACAGGTACTGGTAAAACCGGTGGTTTCGCCCTCCCTATTCTGGAGCGGTTGTTTCCCAACGGTCATCCGGACAAATCCCAGCGTCACGGCCCGCGCCAACCGCGCGTTCTGGTCCTGACTCCGACTCGTGAACTGGCCGCTCAAGTCCACGACAGCTTCAAGATCTACGCCAAGAACCTCAAGTTCGTCAGTACCTGCATCTTCGGCGGTGTCGGCATGAACCCGCAGGTTCAGGCCATGGCGCGCGGCGTTGACGTACTGGTCGCCTGTCCGGGTCGTTTGCTCGATCTGGCCGGTCAGGGCAGCGTCGATCTGTCCCACGTTGAAATCCTCGTGCTGGACGAAGCCGACCGCATGCTCGACATGGGCTTTGTTCACGACGTGAAGAAAGTCCTCGCGCGCCTGCCGTCCAAGCGTCAGAACCTGCTGTTCTCGGCAACGTTCTCGCAGGACATCACCGCGCTGGCTGGCAAACTGCTGCACAACCCGGAACGCATCGAAGTCACGCCGCCGAACACCACGGTCGAGCGCATCGAACAACGCGTGTTCCGCCTGCCGGCCAACCATAAACGTTCGCTCCTGGCGCACTTGATCACTCAAGGTGCGTGGGAACAGGTGCTGGTGTTTACCCGCACCAAGCATGGCGCCAACCGCCTGGCCGAGTATCTGGATAAGCACGGCCTGAGCGCTGTGGCGATCCACGGCAACAAGAGCCAGAACGCGCGCACCAAAGCGCTGGCTGACTTCAAGGCCGGGACCGTTCGCATCATGGTCGCCACCGACATCGCTGCCCGCGGCCTGGACATCGACCAGTTGCCCCACGTGGTCAACTTCGAGCTGCCTAACGTCGACGAAGACTACGTGCACCGCATCGGTCGTACCGGTCGCGCTGGCCGTAGCGGCGAGGCGATCTCGCTGGTTGCACCGGACGAAGAGAAGCTGCTGAAAAGCATCGAGCGCATGACCAAGCAGAAGATTGCCGACGGCGATCTGATGGGCTTTGACATCACGGCCGTTGAAGCCGAGAAGCCGGAAGTCCGCGAGCGTCCGGACGTGCGTAACCCGCGCAATGCCCGTGGCCCGCGTGGCGACGGTCCGAATGGCGGCGGTGGTGGTGGCGGTCGCAAGGACAAAGGCAAAGACAAGGGCAAGGAAAAGCCGGCATCGGCAGCGGCCGCACCCTCGGGCGAGCGCCCGGCCCGTCCGGCACGCCCGCAAAAGCCGCGTCAGGGCACCGCGTCGAGCGAGTCACGCCAGTCGCAGCCAGCGGCCGCGGGCGCGGGCGCGGGCGCGAATCGCGCACCCGACGAGTTCCTGGATGATGAAGTGGACAATTTCGGCAACCGCGCCGACTACGTCAGCCCTTATCCGAACAAGACCCAGAGCCGCGGCCGTCGTCCAGGCACTCCTGCCACAGGTGCCGCACCGGCACCGCGTGGTCAGGCGCCAGGCCGTAGCGGTCCACGCGGTGGTTCAGGCAGCGGCTCGGCCACTGGCGCTCCCGCCAGCACCGACAGCGCCGGTGCCCCGGCCAAACGCAGCGGCCCCCGCAACGGTTCCGGCCGTGACGGTCAGGCTCGTCGCGATGACCAGCCTCGTGCTCGTCGTCCGGCACGCGAAGACCAGCCAGCGCGTCAGGAGCCAGCGGTTCGCGGGCCTCGCGACGGTCAGCCCGCGCCGAAGATCATGCACAAAGAGTCCAAGGGCGATCGTTTTCCTTCGGCTGAACAACTTGATCAACTGCCAAGCCGCCCACGCGGTGAAAAACCCGCCCTGCTGACCCGCAACCGCGAAGGTTAAGCAGCGCCGGTTGTTCGCAGCCAATAAAACGCCCCGACTGGTTCGGGGCGTTTTTTTTTGCCTGGATCGCCTGCACCAGTAGGACTGGCTTTAGCCGGGAAGACGTCAATCGTCTCACTGTAAAAGTCATGCCGGATGCACCGGCCTCTTCCCGGCTGAAGCCGGTCCCACTGACACAAAAACGCCGACCCAAAGGTCGGCGCTTTATCACCACAACAACTCGTCTTACTTGGCTTTGACGCCTTCGAACGAGATGATCAGGTCCATGGTGTCGGACTGTGGACCCAGGTCCATCATCTTGCCGAAATCAGAACGCTTGATCGAGGTGGTGCCCTCGAAGCCAGCGCGGTAGCCGCCCCATGGATCCTTGCCTTCACCCAGGAAGGTGGTCTTGACGGTGACCGGCTTGGTCACGCCGTGCAGGGTCAGGTCGCCGATCACGTCAGCCGTGGTCTTGCCGTCAGCATTCTTGCCGACGTTAGTGACCTTGGTGGAAACGAACTTGGCGTCAGGATAGGTCGCGACGTCCAGGAAGTCCTTGCTGCTGATGTGCTTGTCACGTTCAGCGTGGTTGGTGAAGACGCTGGCGGTCTTCAGGTCGATGCTGATCTTGCTGTCTTCAGGCTTGGCGGCGTCGAAGCTGAATGTGCCGGTCCAGTCCTTGAACGTGCCGTAGATGAAGCTGTAGCCCAGGTGGCTGATCTTGAAGTTGATGAAGGCGTGCTGGCCTTCCTTGTCGATCGTGTAGTCAGCAGCCATCGCCTGACCGGCAGTCAGCAAAGCGGTACCGAGGGCCAGTGCAGCAAGTGTTTTTTTCAACATACGTCATCTTCCTTTCCAGTTGAATTGAGTATCAGGCCTTGCGGCCAAGCATACGTACAAGCGTGGCATCACGATCAACGAAGTGATGCTTCAAAGCGGCCAGCCCGTGGAGTCCTGCGAATATCACCAGGGTCCAGGCCAGGTACAAGTGCACGGTGCCCGCCACGTCTGCCTGGTCTGGCAGTCCGCTGATCAGTGCAGGCACTTCGAACAATCCAAACACCGGAATCCCGACACCGTCTGCGGTGGAAATCAGGTAGCCGGCGAACATCACCAAAAACAGGTCCAGGTACAGAAACGCGTGCCCCAGTTTCGCAGCCGTTTTCACAAACCGGCTGTGCGTGGCAGGCGCTGGTGGCGGCGGACTGACGAAGCGCCAGATCACCCGGATCAGCATGAACAGGAACAGCGTGATGCCGATGCTCTTGTGCAGGTCCGGGCCGGCCTTGCGCCACGTGTCGTAATAGCCCAGGCCTACCATCCACAACCCTAGCGCAAACATGCCAAACACCGTCAGCGCGACACCCCAATGCAAAACGATGCTGACCCAGCCATAGCGAGAAGAAGAGTTGCGTAGCTGCATGCTGAATATCCTGTAAGGGCCGAGGGAGAGACTAGCGGTTTATCTATCGAAAGAAAGCGCAAAATGTTGCTCTGAGGAATCAGGAAATCCGATTGAAATCTCCTGACATATTTTCGTCCGGATGAGATTAAGCCAGCGTTACGGTTCATCCAGACGAAAAAAAGGCGCGGTATCAAGCCGCGCCTTCGTTTTCAGCCGTTACCGATCAGTTTTTACTGTCGGTCGCGGGGGCTGCCGGAGTCGCGGCCGGAGTAGCCGGTGCCCCCTTGTCATCCTTAGCCTTGGCCGGCGCTTTTTTCGCAGCGTCGGTCTTGGCAGGGGCTTTGTGGGTGGTTGCCGGTTTAACCGGTGCCTTTTTGACGGGCTCCTTTTTCGCCGGTTCTTTCTTGGCCGGTGCCTTTTTCGCAGGCTCCACGACCGCAGGCTTGGCCGGCTCGACCGCCGGTGCTGGCGGCGGCGTTACCGGTGCAGGCACTGGAGCCGGGGCCGGAGCTGGAGCTGGCGCTTTCTCGGCCGGTTTCGGTTCAGGCTTGGAACCGCCGAACATGTTCGAGAAGAAACCGCCAATGCCGCCGCTGCTTTCTTTGGCCGGTTCAGGGGCCTTCGGTGGCGGCGCTTTGACCGGTTCGTACGATTTGCCTTCAGACAGACCCTGCACCTGGATCGCCGCGCGCTGGCCGGAACGCAATGCGCCCTCCAGGGTGCCCGGGTACAAGGTGTCGGTGTGTTCGCCGGCAAACGCTACGCGCTGCAGCGGTCGTTCCCACAAGCGCCAGTATTTGCTGATCTGGCCCGGGCCGAACGCCAGGTAGGCGCCGCCGCTGGACGGGTCGATGCTGGAGCGACGCAGTTCATAACCGGTGAACGCGCCGCGCGCCTGTGGATAGAACGCCTGCATGCGGATCAGCACTTGATCCACCAGTTGCTTGTCGCCGAACGCTTGCATGATGCGGGCGTTGTCGCCCGAGAGGTTGATCACGACGTTGGCGCCGCCCTTCAACGCAGGCTCGACCCACAACATGCCCAGGCCAGTGTTGCTGTAAATCTCGCCAGACATGCGCGCCTTGCTGTCCCAGACCGGGGTCTTGAACTTGAGCATGATCTGGTCGTGCCAGCCGTAGTTGGTGCTCTTGATCGCGCCCAGACGCTGGGCGTCCAGGGCCGGGGTCATCTGAATCTTGCTCAGCGCGCGCAACGGCACGGCCAACACGACATATTCGGCTTCGTAGCCCAGCGAACCGACCTTGACGGTCACGCCGTCCTTGTCCTGATTGATGGCCGACACCGGCGAATTGGTCTTGATGACTTTCAGCTGTTTGACGAATTCCTCGGCCAACACGGCGCTGCCACCCGGCAGGCGAGCGGCGCGACGGTCGCGGTCGTCAACGTTACGGTTAACCCGCGTTTGCTGCGCGAGGTACAGCAGCGACAGACGCGAAGGCTCGTCGTAGCGCGTACGAATCTCCTGATTGATCAGTTGGCGCGCAGTCGGTGGCAGGCTCAGACGGTCTAGCCAGTTGGCAACCGTGATCTGGTCCAGGGCAAACAGCGTGCTGTTGGCAGCCGGGTTGTCCGGGTCGGTGATCGAGCGGGCCAGATCATCAACCGCCGCTTCGTAGCGCTTGATGGCTTCGGCGGTCGCCGGTTGTTTAGTCGCCAGGTCGGCGCCAGTGAAGTACTCGCCTTCGATCAGGTAGCCCGGGGTCCGCACGAATTCCGGCGCGGGCACCGCTTTGATCTTGAAGCGATCGAGGTATTGATTCAGCACCGGCTGGGCCTTGGCGTTGCCGATCCACTCGCTGCCGGCCAGACCGGAGCGGCCGCCGACGGTGGGTTTGGCTTCCAGCAAGGTCACTTGCCAGCCTTTGCTCTGCAGCTCGTAGGCCGTCGTGAGTCCCGCCAGACCGCCGCCGACGACAATCACCGTATGCGGTTTATCCACGGCAAGCGCTGAAGCGCTGACCAGCCCAACCATCACCAGCGCACAGGCGCGCAGCCAACCAGAAAGCATTCAGCGAACTCCGGAGAAAAACGGGGGGAATTGTCGGATTTTGTTGTCCGATTTTTCGAAGAGCGCGAAGGATACGCGAGCCGCGAAACGCCCGCCAGCAATGTCCGTCAGGCTTGAAAACCGCGTTCGCGGCGATTGAAAGAACGCGCTAAAGGTTGTCCCGCTGGCATGCATTGCATAGGCTTGCGCGATTGTTTGCCCTCGCGCCATGCGAGCCGCTATGTGGAGAAGAGTAATGGGCCTTAACGACCAGTGGATGCAGCGGGACCTGAAGGTCCTTTGGCACCCCTGCACCCAGATGAAAGACCACGAAAAATTGCCGCTGATTCCGATCAAGCGCGGTGAAGGGGTCTGGCTGGAGGACTTCGAAGGCAAGCGCTACCTCGACGCGGTCAGCTCGTGGTGGGTCAACGTATTCGGCCACGCCAACCCGCGCATCAATCAACGCATCAAGGATCAGGTCGATCAGCTGGAGCACGTGATCCTGGCGGGTTTCAGCCATCAGCCGGTCATCGAGCTGTCCGAGCGTCTGGTGGCGATGACGCCCGAAGGCCTGACGCGCTGCTTCTACGCCGACAACGGTTCGTCCTGCATCGAAGTCGCGCTGAAGATGAGCTTTCATTACTGGCTCAATCGCGGCAAGCCGGACAAGAAACGCTTCGTGACCCTGACCAACAGCTACCACGGCGAGACCATGGCGGCGATGGCGGTCGGCGACGTGCCGCTGTTCACCGAAACCTACAAAGCGCTGCTGATGGACACCATCAAGGTGCCGAGCCCGGACTGCTACCACCGGCCTGAAGGCGTGAGCTGGGAGGATCATACCCGCACGATGTTCGCGGTAATGGAGCAGACCCTGGCCGAGCATCACGACAGCGTCGCGGCGGTGATCATCGAGCCGCTGATTCAAGGCGCGGGCGGCATGCGCATGTACGACCCGATCTACCTCAAGCTGCTGCGCGAGGCCTGCGACCGGTATGGCGTGCACCTGATTCATGACGAAATCGCCGTGGGCTTCGGTCGGACCGGGACCATGTTTGCCTGCGAGCAAGCCGGCATCCGTCCGGATTTCCTGTGCCTGTCCAAGGCGCTGACCGGCGGCTATCTGCCGTTGGCGGCGTGCATCACCACCGACGATGTGTACGACGCCTTTTACGACGACTACCCGACCCTGCGCGCCTTTCTGCACTCCCACAGTTACACCGGCAACCCGCTGGCGTGCGCGGCGGCGTTGGCGACGCTGGATATTTTCGAGCAAGACAATGTTATCGAAAACAACAAGGCGCTGGCCCAGCGCATGAAGACCGCGACGGCCCATCTGGTCGATCACCCGAACGTCGCTGAAGTTCGGCAGACCGGGATGGCGATCGCTATCGAGATGGTGCAGGACAAGGCCACTAAAACGCCGTATCCGTGGCAGGAACGGCGCGGGCTGAAGGTGTTCGAGCACGCGCTGACCCGAGGTGCATTGCTGCGTCCGCTGGGCAGCGTGGTGTACTTCCTGCCGCCTTACGTGATCACGCCAGAGCAGATCGACTTTCTGGCCGAGGTGGCGACCGAAGGAATCGACATCGCGACGCGCAGCAGCGTGAGTGTGGCGGTGAGAGAGAACTTCCATCCGGATTTTCGTGATCCGGGGTAGCCCTGTACGGGCTGCCGTGACTTCCGCCCGATGATGGCGATCGCACTGTGGGAGCCGGCTTGCTGGCGAATGCGGTGTGTCATTCAACACAAATGAACATGACCCAACGCGTTCGCCAGCAAGCCGGCTCCTACAAAGTGCGTTCGCGATACCTCTTCAAAGAGAAACAACCATGAGACTGTCCCGCTTTTTCGTCGATGCCACCCTGAGCCTCGGTGAGCACGAACTGCCAGAGGCCCAGGCCCACTACATCAGCCGCGTGTTGCGCATGTCCGAAGGCGACGCGGTGCAGCTGTTCGATGGTTCGGGCAACGAGTTCCGCGCCACGCTGGCGGAAGTCGGCAAAAAGCATCTGCGGGTGCAGGTGACCGAAAGCTTCGCCGGCCAGCCGGGGTCTCCGCTGCACATCCATCTCGGCCAGGGCCTCTCAAGGGGCGAACGGATGGACTGGGCGATCCAGAAAGCCACCGAGCTGGGCGTGACGCAGATTACCCCGATCATCAGCGAGCGCTGCGAAGTGCGCTTGAAAGACGAGCGAGCAGAAAAGCGTCAGGCGCACTGGCAGCAGATCGCGATCAGCGCGTGCGAACAGTGCGGGCGATCGGTGGTGCCGGTGATCCATGGGCCGGTGACCCTGGCCGAGTGGCTCAAGCAGACCGAAGCGGACCTGAAGCTGGTGCTGCACCCGGTCGCGGCGCCGCTGACCAGTCATGAAAAGCCCGGCAGTCTGGCGTTTCTGATCGGTCCTGAAGGCGGGTTGAATGACGCCGAAGTGGCTCAGGCGCAGGACGCCGGTTTCCACGCCGCCCGCCTCGGCCCCCGCGTGCTGCGCACCGAAACCGCGCCAGTGGTGGCGCTGAGCATCGCGCAACAGTTGTGGGGGGATTTTTAGTACGGGAAAGCGCAGATCACACTGTAGGAGCCGGCTTGCTGGCGAATGCGGGGTGTCATCCAATAAATGATCCGCCCACCTGCCGGGTTCGCCAGCAAGCCGGCTCCTACGGTTTTTGTCTCGCCCGTAATCCACGGGGAGCCCAATCAAGTCTGTGTTATTGACGCGCACTGGGAAATCACTCCGGCAATTCCGACGCCCGTCGCCGTGCCTTGGCGGGTTCTGGCCGGGCGCAAGGCAAAAACTCTCCACGCCCCGGTTCACCCAACGGGCCGCCATCCCACACCCGTTCCCCTCTGGCGAAGGTGATCGCCGGCCATGCCGTCAAACGCATCCCCTCGTACGGGGTGTAATCGACGTTGTGGTGCAGCATTTCGTTGGTCAGCTCGATGTTCAGATCTTCATCCCAGATCACCAGGTCCGCGTCCGACCCAATCGCGATGCTGCCCTTGCGCGGATACAAACCGTACAGCCGCGCCGCATTGGTGGCGGTCAGCGCGACAAAGGCCTGCGGCGTGATTCGCCCCTTGCGCACGCCTTCCGACCAGAGCAGCGCCATGCGCGTCTCGACGCCCGGAATGCCATTGGCCACTTCGGAAAACGGCGCCGTTTCGCCGTGGGCACGTTTGCCGTCCGGGCCGCCGTAGCGAAACGGCGCGTGATCCGATGAGAACACTTCAAACGAGCCATTCTGCAGGCCGTCCCAGACCACCTGCTGATTGCCGGCGTCTCTGGGCGGCGGGCTGCAGATGCATTTGGCGCCTTCGAAGCTGTCATCGCAGCCCAGCGAATCCGCGGTCAGAAACAGATACTGCGGGCAGGTTTCACCGTAGACCTTCAAGCCGTGGCTCTGCGCCCAGCGGATCTGCTCGATGGCCTCGCGCCCCGACACATGGACGATGAGAATCGGCACATCCACCAGCTCGGCCAGCGCAATGGCCCGGTGCGTGGCCTCGCGCTCGACCAGCATCGGCCGGGACGTGGCGTGATAACGCGGCGCGCTGTGGCCGGCGGCGAGCAGGCGCTCGGTCAACCAAGCGATGCAGTCGCTGTTTTCGGCGTGGAGCATCACCATTGCGCCATCTGCCCGGGCCACCGACAGGGTTTCCAGGATCTCGCGGTCGTTGAGCTTCAGGGCGTCGTAGGTCATGTAGATCTTGAAAGAGGTGTAGCCCTCGGCAATCAGCTCGGGCAGCTCGCGGCGCAGCACGTCTTCGGTGGGGTCGGTGACGATGAGGTGAAACGCGTAATCGATCAGCGCCCGACCGTCCGCGCGGCGGTGGTAATCCTCCACCGCCGCCCGCAGGGTCTGGCCCTTCTGCTGGCAGGCAAAGGGAATCACCGTTGTCGTCCCGCCACACGCCGCCGAGCGGGTGCCGCTTTCGAAGTCATCGGCCATGACCGAACCGTCGCCGGTCGGCTGATCCAGGTGCACATGGCTGTCGATCCCGCCGGGCGTCACGGTTCGCCCCCGCGCATCGACTTCCTGCGCGGCACCTTGCAGACCAAGCCCCAGCGCGACAATTCGGCCGTCGCGCACGCCGATGTCGCACAGGAAGCCGTCCGCCGCCGTCACCACATTGGCGTTGCGGATGATCAGATCAAAAGCCTGCATGTCGTTCACTCCCTCAGGCGCGGGTCAGCCAGGCCTTGGCGATCTCTTCGCGGGTGGTGAACCAGACGCCTTCGCGGGCCTGGGCGTACTCGATGAAGTGCCTGATCGCGCGGACCCGCCCAGGACGCCCGACCATGCGCGGGTGCAGCCCGATGGACATCATTCGCAGGCCTTCGGCGGACTCTTCGTACAGCACATCGAAGCTTTCCTTCATGTACTCGAGGAAATCGGACGCTTGCGAAAGGCCCGGGGAGTTCCAGTAGCGGAAGTCGTTGACGTCGCTGGTGTACGGCACCACCAGATGCTGCTTGCCCTCGACGTCGACGAAATACGGCACGTCGTCGTTGTAGGCATCTGAGTCGTAGAGAAACCCGCCCTCTTCCGCCACCAGCCGTCGCGTATGGACGCTGGCGCCGTAGCGGCAATACCAGCCCACTGGACGCTTTCCGCAGGTGCGCTCGAACGACTCGATCGCCAGGCGAATGTGCTCGCGCTCCTCGGCCTCGGTCAGGCGGAACACTTCCTCCCAACGATAACCGTGGCTGCAGATTTCATGGCCCAGCTCGACCGCTGCCTTAGCGACATCCGGGTTCTGCTCGAAGGCCACTGCGCAGGCATGAAAGGTCGCCGGGACGTTGGCCTGTTGCAGGATGTCGAGGATCCGCCAGATGCCGACGCGGGCGCCGTATTCGTACATCGATTCCATCGCCAGATTTCGCACACCGTCGGGAAACTGATAGCTGCCCCACTCGGTCATGCTCTCCTGGTCGGGATCGCCCATGGCCAGGGAACGCTCGGAGCCTTCTTCGTAATTGATGACAAAGTTGACGGCCAGACGCGCGCCGTTAGGCCAGGTGCCTTGGGGACGCTGCCGGCCGTAGCCGACCAGATCTCGAATGGGTGATGCCATAGATGCCTACTCCTGCAACGTTCGAACAGTCGTCAGACCGCCAAGCCGGGGCTCAGCAGTCGATGGTTTTCAGTGCATCGTAGTCAGGACCATCGAGGTTCTGCCCGGTGCGAAACGCCAGGCCCATGGCCAGGGTCTGCGCAATGCAGAACGCAGCGGTCAACGAGCGAAAGCCCAGCAGTTCGGCGTCGTTGACCTCGATCATCACCGACGCGGTTTGTCCGATGGGGCTGAGAATGCTGTCAGTGATCGCCACGATGGGCGTCCCAGCCGCGACGGCTTGCTCACAGGCGTCGATGGTTTCCTGCGCGTAGGGCGGAAAACTCACCGCCACCAGCACGTCATCGCCGTGCAGTGCGCCGACTTGTTCCCTCAGGCTTCCGCCCAGACCGCTGATGTGTACCGCACGACGTCCTACGCGGCTAAGCGCGTAACTCAGGTAGGACGCCATAGGAAAAGAGCGCCGCATGCCGACCACGAAGGTGGTGCGCGCCTGCTCCAACAGCTCGATGGCGCGTTCGATGGCCTCGACTTGCTCGCCTTCGGCCAGGTGCTCCAGCGAAACGATATTCGCGCGGCTGAACGCCGAAAGCATGGCGCCCACGTCGGTGGGATCATCGAGCAATTGCTCGCCGCGATAGTGCCGAATGCGTTCTTTGAAACTGCCCTGTCCGGCCTGCTGCAACGGTTGCTTGAACAAGCGCTGCAGATCGCTGAAGCCGCCGAAGCCCAGCGCCTGGGCCAGTCGAATGAACGCAGACGACGGGATGCCGGAGATCTTCGCCAGCGCCGCGACCGTGTTCAGCGCCACGTCGTGGGGGTGCTCGTTCAGGTAATGCGCGGCATCACGCTGCCGCGCGGTCAGGCGTTCCTGATGTTCGACGATGGCGGCACGCAGCTCGGCCAGGGTTTGGGGTACAGGCATAAAAAGGCTCGATAGAAGTCAGGATGGACGCAGTTCTGTGATCGCCTGGGCCAGATGCTCCACCAGACGATTCAACTCATCGACGCTGTTGTAGTGCGCGATCGACACACGGACCACGCCGCCGTAAGGGGTCAGGCCCAACTGTTCGATCAGGCGGCGCGCATAGAAGTCACCAAAACGGATGCCCATGCGGTGATTGTCCACGCGGCGCACGATGGCTTCCGAGTGAATACCCTCCACCACAAAACTGATGGTCGGCACGCGATCACCGTCAGTCACACGGGATTTTCCGATGATTCGTACGCCCGGCGTCTCCCGCAGAAACGCCAGCAGCGTTTCGGCCAGCAGGTCTTCCTGCACTTCAAAGGCATCGAACGCAGCCTGCATCAACTGGCGTTCGCTGCCGTTGGCACCGAGGCGCTGCCCCATGTCGATCAGGTAATCGCTGATACCGATGCAACCGTAGGACAGTTCGTAGTTCAAGTTGCCAGGCTGCAGCTTGTAGGGAATGACTTCCTGACCGATGAAAAAGTGGTTCAGGCTCGGCAGCTCCAGCAAGGCCTCCCGCTTGCCCCACATCACGGCGAAGTGCGGGCCGAAGGTCTTGTAGAAACTGAACACGTAATAATCGGCGCCGCTGGCCTGCACATCGACCAGCCGATGGGGCGCGTAGGCCACGGCATCGACGCACACCTTGCCGCCCACCGCGTGCACCCGGCGCGCCACTTCGGCGACCGGGTTGACGCTGCCGAGGATGTTCGACGCGTGGGTCATGGCCACGTAGCGGGTCTTGTCGCTGAGCAGCGCATCCAGATCAGCCAGTTCCAGGTCCATGCTCTGCGCGTTGACGGCCCAGACGCGCAACGTCGCGCCGCGGTCTTCGCACAGCCGCACCCACGGCCCGATGTTGGCTTCGTGGTCGCAGTTGGTGACGATGATTTCGTCGCCGGGATTGATCGACGGCGCGATGGCGCGGCAGAGGATTTGCAGCAAATGGGTGGTCGAGCCGCCCATCACGCACTCTTCCGGGAAGCGCGCGTTGATCAGTTGCGCGACCGATTCCCGCGCCTGCATCACCCGCGCGCCTGCATCCACCGACTCGCTGTAGGACGCGCCCAGTTGCACGGCGCTGTTGAGCAAGTAATCGGTGATGCGCTCGGCGACCGGTTTGAGCACGGCCGAGCCGCCGGCGTTGTCCAGGTAGGCGTAGCCGCTTTTGAGCGCGGGAAACTGGCTGCGTACGTAATCGATGTCCAAGGCATTCAAGGGATGAGCTCCAGCGTCTGATCAGTGATGCAGGATGGCCTGCAAAAACGCACGGGTTCTCGGCTCTTGCGGGGCCGTGAAGAAATCGTGCGGGTTGTTCTGTTCGATGATTCGGCCGTTTTCCATGAAGATCACCCGGTCGGCGACCTTGCGCGCAAAGCCCATCTCATGGGTCACCACGACCATGGTCACGCCGGAGCGTGCGAGGTTCTGCATGACGTCCAGCACTTCGCCGACCATCTCCGGGTCGAGTGCCGATGTGGGCTCGTCAAACAGAATCACCCGCGGCTCCATCGCCATGGTCCGGGCAATGGCTACGCGCTGCTGCTGGCCGCCGGACAACTGGCTGGGGTATTTCGCCGCGTGGGCGCCCATGCCGACTTTCTCCAGCAGCAGGCTTGCGCGTTCGTTGGCGTCACGGCGAGACATGCCGCGCACCCGGACCGGCGCCAGCGCCACATTGGCAAGTACGGTGAGGTGCGGGTACAGATTGAAATTCTGAAAGACCATGCCGACTTCACAACGAATGCCGGCCAGTTTCGGGCCCGTTTCAACGCGTTGGCTGCCGACGCGGATGTCGCCCTGCTGATATTCCTCCAGCAGATTGATGCAGCGGATCAGCGTTGATTTCCCGGAGCCCGACGGCCCGAGAATGACCACCACTTCGCCTTGATCGACGGTCAGGTTGATGTCGGTCAGGGCCTGGAATGGCCCGTAGAATTTGGCCACGCCTTCCATTTCGATGACGGTGCTCATGCGCTTTTCCTCCCTGCGCCGTTACGTCGCTCGATCCAGCTCACCAGCTGTACCAGCGGCAGAAGCAGCAACAGGTACATGACTGCCGCGCCCACCAACGGTGTCGGGTTGGCTGACAGCGCCTGCGCCTGAGTGGCTTGCTTGAGCAAATCGGGCATCGCCACGACCGACGCCAGCGCGGTGTCTTTCATGACGTTGATGCAGTTGCTGGTCATCGGTGGCATGACGATGCGCATGGCCTGGGGCAGGATGATGTCGCGCATGGTGTTGAAAAAGCTCATGCCCTGGGACGCAGAGGCTTCGAATTGCCCGCGGGGAATGGCTTCGATGCCGGAGCGGAAAATCTCCGCCGAGTACGCGCAGGACACCAGCGACAGCGCCGCAGTGGCCGCCGCGAACGACGACAGGCGAATGCCCACGAACGGCAGCGCGTAATAGATCAGCACCAACAGCACCAGCAATGGAATCGAGCGCAGCACGTCGATGTACACCCGCGCCAGAAACCGCACCGGCGCGTACCCGTACAACCGCAGCATCGCCAGCACCAGCCCGCCCACCAGGCCGAGAATGATGCTGACCACGCCAAGCATAACCGTCACGCCCAGGCCGCGGAGCATCAGTGGCAGCGCATCGACGAACACGCTCCAGTTGAAGAACGTTTCTAACAACTCCATTGCGATTCCTTGGTGGCGAGCAGTAACGGGCGCGAGCGTGAGCGGTCAGGGATTACTTGAGTACGTCGACTACTTTGACGGTGCTGGACTCCGGATCAGCGTCGGCACCGAACCACTTCTTGTGCAGCTCGGCAATCACGCCTTCTTTCTTCATCGTGCTGATGATGTCGTTGACCTGGCCGGCCGATGCCCAGCCCTTGGCGTGCATCAACGAGTACTTCTCACCGGTGGGAATTTTCGCGACGACTTTGTACTGCGGCTTGTCCTTGATGTAGTACAGGACCGCCGGGATATCGCTGATGTAGCCGTCCATACGGCCGGACGCGAGATCGAGCATCGCAGGCGACAGCCCTTCGTAGCGTGAGACTTCCTTGAATTTATATTCGGCCTGATGGGCATTGACCCACATGTCGCCGGTGGAGCCGGTGTCGACGCCGACCACCTTGCCGTCCATGTCTTTCAGGCCGTTGATGCCGGATTTGGCGAGCACGGACAGGGATTGGTCGCTGTCGTAATACGGCTGGGCGAAGCCGACCGATTCAAGGCGTTTGGGCGTGATGGTGATCGAGGAGATGGCGATGTCAGCGCGCTTGGACTGCACGGCGCTGAACAGGCCGTTGAAGGGGACGTTGACGAATTCCACGGTCTTGCCGGCGCGCTTGGCGACTTCTTTCACCACGTCGACCTCGAAGCCGACGATCTCGCCTTTGGCGTCCTGAAACTCCCACGGCACGTTGCCCACGTTGGCGCCGACGGTCCAGTCAGCGGCCCAGGTGGATGCGGAAAAGGCGGTCGCCACGGCCATGCTCAAGAGTACTTTCACATTCATGTCTTGCTCCCCGATTGATCAGTCAGTTCAAGAAGGCCGCCTTACCACAAGAGGGGGCGTTTCGAGGATCAGACTAGGATGACGAATCAAATAATTCAACAAATAAAATAAATGAATTAAATGCTTCAATCGGGTGCGAAAGTTATCCGCAATGGTGCAGATGGGAAAGCGCGCAAGGCTCTGGGGTGTACAGAAAATGATCAGTGATTCGAAAGGTGCCATGCACCGAAGCAGCGCATGGACAAGTTGGGCTTGCAGGAGTCGGCTTGCTTCAAATGCGCTATGCGGGTCGGACCTGAATCCGTAGGAGCCGGCTTGCTGGCGAACCGGCTTTGGCATTCAACATTAGGGTGGCTGGCCTAACGCGTTCGCCAGCAAGCCGGCTCCTACGGACGGTGCGTATGTGTCAGATCGTGCCGGTATTCAAAGCACATAACGCGAAATCGCAACAAAGTGCAGCAGGCTGCCGGCGATGACGAACAGGTGCCAGACTCCATGAAAGTGTCGGACCTTGGTGTCGAACGCGAAGAAAATGATCCCCACGGTGTAGAACACGCCACCCAGCGCCAGCCAGACGAATCCAGTCATGCCCAGCGCAGCGATCAGCGGATTGACCGCTACCAGCACAATCCAGCCCATGACCGCGTAGATGACGATGGACATCACCCTCGCCTCGGAGCGTGGCTTGATTTCCTGCAGGATGCCGATGATCGCCAGCGCCCAGACAATGCCGAATAATGTCCAGCCCCACGCCCCGTGCAGCGTCACCAGACAAAACGGCGTGTAGCTGCCGGCGATGAGCAGATAGATCGAAAAGTGATCGACCTTTTGCATGATCACCTTCGCCCGGCCGCGAACGCTGTGATACACCGTCGACGCGCTGTACAGCATCACCAGCGCTACACCGTAGACCGCGACGCTGATGATTTTCCAGATATCACCGGTCATCGTCGCGACAACCAGCATCCACACCGCGCCGATCGTCGCCAGAATCGCGCCCACCAAATGGGTCCAGGCGTTGAATTTTTCTCCGTAATACATCCGCACACTACCTCTCTGAATTGCATGACACGCGCCAAGCGTCCTGCTTCTGAACCGCAATGACAACGCATTGTGTCGTGTTATCGAGAATTTAATGCAGTCACGCGCCGATCTCTTCGGCACAATCGGGCGCTCTCAAAACAAGAACCCGGCGCGGGCCCACACGATGCAGATCGACGAAGAGCTCACCCTCAAGAAGCTGGAAATCTTTCTGGCATTCATGCGCACCGGCAATCTGGCCCGCGCCGCCGCGGAGTTGCAGACCAGCACGGTCAGTGTGCACCGGGCGATCCACTCTCTGGAAAGCGCTTTGCGTTGCCCGCTGTTCAAGCATGAAGGTCGCAACCTCACGCCCCTCGAAGGCGCTTATGTGCTGGAGGAGCGCGCGCAGAAGCTGGTGCAGGACGTGCTCAGCACTATCGAGCAGACGCGGCAGGCGGCGGGGTTTTCGGCGGCGCGGTTCAAGCTGGGGGCGCTGTATTCACTGACGGTCAAAACCGTGCCGCAGCTGATCATGGGCCTGAAGATCCGCCGCAGCGAACTCAACATCGACCTGATTCTGGGCTCGAACATCGACCTTTTCTACAAACTGAAGAACATGGAAGTGGATGCGATTCTGGTGTCGCTGAACGAATCCGTGAGTGATCCGGATTGCGAGCATTTGCCGCTGTTCTCAGACGACATCTTCCTCGCGGCCCCGGTGGATTCCCCCTTCGCCCAGCAAAGCGAAGTGAACCTGGGCGATCTGCGCGAAGCGACGTTTATTACGCTAACCCAGGGCTTTGCCACCCACCGCGACGGCGCGCGGGTGTTTCAACAGGCCGGGTTTGAACCGAAGATCGCCATGCAAGTGAACGACATCTTCACGCTGCTGAGCATGGTCAGCTCGGGTGTGGGTTACGCGCTGCTGCCGGGGAGGATTGCGGCAGTGTATGAAAACCGTGTGCGGCTGATCCCATTGCAACAGCGCTATCGCATGCAGCAGCACATCGGACTGGTCTTCCTCAAATCCCGCGAACGCGACCCGAACCTGCTGGCGTTGCTTGCGGAATGCCGGATGTACTCGAACCGGCTGGCCCAGGCCTGAGCCGACGCCCTGTGGGAGCACGCTTGCCCGCGAAGAGGCCGGTACAGCCCAAATATCTCTATCGTCCGAACTTGAGTCTTCGCGGGCAAGCGCGCTCCTACAGGTTCGCGGCGGACGCCAAATCCACATCTGCCCGCGAGAATAACCCCGCGCCGAGACTTGCTCGCCAAGGCTGCGCCAAACCCGCTTCTGCCGAAGGCGTAGGAGCGCGCTTGCCCGCGAATGCGTCATCACGGACACATCCGGAATACCTGTTTGCCGCAGGGATGATCGTCCGTGCACTAGCCTGATTCCGCACACTTCATCGCGCAAAGGGATGCGAATGTCACAAAGAAGCGCTGATCTGCGGTTGGGTCGTTATTCGGGAGCAGGACAGATTTATCTTCTGACCTCCGTGGTGAATGGCCGACAACCTCTTTTCTCCAACTGGCGCACAGGTCGGCTGGTAGTCGAGGAATTTAGACGAGCCCAGCAGGCCGGGATTGCAGAGTCCCTGGCGTGGGTCGTGATGCCGGACCATTTTCACTGGCTCGTGGTGTTGAGAGAGGGGACTTTGGGGATGCTGGTGCGTCGGGTTAAATCCGGTAGTGCGCTGGCCATCATGCGGGCGGGTCACACACCGCTTCGGGTATGGCAGAAGGGTTATCACGACCGGGCGGTCCGGCGGGAGGAAGATTTGCAGGCCGTCGCGCGTTACATCGTTGCCAATCCATTGCGGGCCGGGCTGGTGAAACGCGTGGGGGATTATCCGCTGTGGGATGCTGTGTGGCTGTGAGATTTTTCGCGGGCAAGCGCGCTCCTACAGGTTCGCGGCAAACGCCAAATCCACATCTGCCCGCGAGAATAACGTCGCAACGAGATCTGCTCGCCGAACGTGCTTCTGCCGAAGGCGTAGGAGCGCGCTTGCCCGCGAAGAGGCCGGTCCAGCCGACACATCTCTATCGTTCGAAATTAAGCCTTCGCGGGCAAGCGCGCTCCTACAGGTTTTGCGGCGGACAATCGTCCGGGCTCGGCCTTAGGAATTGCGGCGAAAACACACCGCGCACCTCGAACCCTCAGCCCAAAATCCCGCGCACGATGAAGTACAGCAGCGACGGGCCCAGCAAACAGCCGAGGCCGGTGTGGAAGGTTGCCGTCAGCGCGCCGTAAGGCACCAGCCGCCGATCCGTTGCCGCCAGCCCGGCCGTCACGCCGCTCACGGTGCCGGCCAGACCGCCGAACACCATCGCCGAACGCGGGTTATCCAGACCCATCCAGCGCGCGGCCATCGGGGTGCCGACCATCACCAGAATGGCTTTAATCAGACCGGTCGCGATCGACAGCGCCATCACATCCGAAGTCGCGCCCAACGCAGCACCGGTCACCGGCCCGACGATGTAGGTCACTGCGCCCGCGCCAATGGTGGTGATGCTGACGGCGTCGCGATAACCGAATGCGTACGCCACGCAGCAACCAACGATGAATGGCAGCAATGTGCCCAGCAGCAGCGAGAACGCGCCAATCCAGCCGGCCTTTTTCGCTTCGGTGGCCTGCACTTCGAAAGCCGTGGCGACGATGGCGAAATCACGCAGCATCGACCCGCCCATCAAGCCGATCCCGGAAAACAACGCCAGATCCGCCAGGCCTTTCTGCCCGCCGGTCATCGTGCCGCCCACCCACGCCAGCACCAGGCCGATGACGATCGCAATGGCCGAGCCATGAATGCGCCCTAACGTGAGGCGCTTGGACAGCACCACCGAAATCCACATCACCACGCCCACCACGGCGAACGCGGTGACCAGGCCCTGACTGATCAGGTCTTTCTGAATGAGCTCCCACATCTCAGCGGCCTCCTGCTGGGGAAACAGTCGGCGCGATTACCGGAAGCGGGTTCGCGAGTTCGTCCTCTTTGGGCAGTGGCTCGCCCTTGTTGATGCGGCTGATCACCGCAATCGTGCAGCCGCAGACCACCACTGACACCACCGCCGCGATGACCGCGATCGGCCCGCCCTTGAGCGCCGTAACGACGTTTTGCTGAGCGGCCATGGCCACGACGACCGGGATGTACATGGCACCCCAGAAGCCGACGCCCAGTTCGCAGCCTTCGCTCATGCCGCCGCGTTTTTGCATGAACAGCCGCGCGCAGATCAGCAGGATCATCGCGATCCCGACGCCGCCCACGTTAGATTTGACGCCCAGCAGCACGCCAAGCAGATCACCGAGAATCACCCCCGCGAGGGTGCAGATTGCGAGTAACGCCACGCCATAAATCACCATTGTTCTTTCCTCAAATTGCATCGTCGAAGTTGTTGTTTTTGTGTTCCTTCGAAAGCAGCAGTCGGTTTATGAGTGGCGGCGTTCCTCCTCTCGCGACAGCGCGCTGAGCGTGTCCAGCCGGGCGCCCTGGAAAGCGACGGCCGATCCTTGATCGAAGACGCGTCGCGCCAGGCCCGTCAACACCGTGCCCGGCGGCAGTTCGATGTGCAGCCGCGCGCCGCGCTCGTAGGCCGTTTGCACCGTGCTGCGCCAGTCGATGACCCGGCACATGTTGAGCGCCAGATCGTCGCGCACCTTGTCGGCGCTGAGCATCGGCCGCGCGGTGCTGCCACTGAGGTATTTCAGTGTCGGCACCTTCAAGGAAACGTTGGCAAACGCGTCGGCGAGCGCCCGCGCAGGTTCAGCCAGCAATTCACAATGGGACGGCACGCTGACCGCCAGCCGCTTGGCCGCCGCAGCGCCCTGTTCTTTTGCAAGCGTCGCGACGGACGCCATGGCTTCGTCTCGCCCGGCGATGACGAACTGGTTATCGGCGTTGATGTTGGCCAGATAGACCGGCGTCTCAACGCTGTGAATGCGTGCGATCAGGCTTTCTACCGTGGGTTGGTCGAGGCCGATCAGCGCAGTCATGCCATAGCCCTGTGGATAAGCGCTTTGCATCAACTCGCCCCGCAGCGCCACCAGCCGCACGGCATCGGCGAAATCCAGAGCCCTGGCGATGACCGCTGCGGGATAAGCACCGATGGACAAACCCGCGACCATGTCGGGCATGTTTTCATCCGCCATCAACACACGCGCACAGGCAACGCCGGCGATCAACAAACACAGCTGAACGGCTCGCGTCGATTGCAGGGCGGCGGCGGTGTCCAGCGTCAGGACGTCCTCGTTCAGCGCAGCGCTCGCTTCCGCCAGGGTCTGTTCAACCAAGGGATGCTCCGGCAGCCCGTGGAGCATGCCCGGCTGTTGCGCGCCCTGGCCGGGAAATGCCCAGAAACTGCTCATGCCGCGACCGCCTGCGCCAGCCAAGGGTTATCCACAAGCCGCGCGCCGTCTTCGGCTTTGAGCAGCACCTGTCGTGACGATCCGGCCCATTCGCGCAGGGCCACGGCGCCAAAAGGTGTTTGCAACTGAAGATCGATGCGGCACACGGCGCTGGCAAGCTGCTCGACCAAACGAGCGGCGTGCTCGCGATCAAAGAAATCCGGGGTGCGCAGAATGAGATCGAGGTCGCTGTCCGCGTGCAGCACCGGCACGCCACTGGCCAGCTCGAAACCGGCGCCACCCGCCACGCCCCATGGCAGGCCGAGCGCATTCATCACGGGACGGATCTGCTGCAAGGCGCGCAACGCCGGCCAATCAGCGTCAGGCGTCATGGCAATCAACTCTTCGGGCCGCACGCGCCGTTGCACATCGTCGAGCTTCATGTGGGTGGCGTAGCGCTGATCCCGCGAGCGGCCCCTCACGCCCACCGCCACCAGGCCAGCCGGGACACCGGCGCGGCGCACAACCACCGGATGACCGAGGCCGACGGCTTCAAACGCCCATGCCGGTGCGTCGATCGGCAACGCAGCCGCCGGCAAACCCCACAACAGATCATGGGGCAGCACCGGCTGAAAAGTGCTCATCACCACTGCGCCCGCAACAGCTCGCGAACTTTCGACGACGCCGCACGGTTCGGCGCGCCCAGGCGAGAACTCAGGTCATTGCCGCCGGCGAGGGTGTCTTTGATCGCGGCAATCAGGCAGTCCTGAACCAAGGTGAGATCCGAGGCGGTGGGCTGCTCGATCTGACTGACCGACAGGGTTTCCCAGAGCAGGCCGAGGCTGGCATAGCTATCGATGTCGTAGGCCATCGGCGGCACGCTGGCGGCGAGCTTTTCCAGCTCTTCGACGCTGCGCAGTGTGACCCGCGCCGCAGAGGCCTTGCCCATGGCGTGAACCATCACACCCGGGTCGCGCAGGGCAATCAGCCGATTGGCCTGATAGCCGTGGGCGAGAAACGCGCCAGACATTGCCTTGCCCACCAGCAGCCCGATCACGGGATGCCCGGCCAGACGCGCCCGGGCGTAAGCGTCAACCGCACCGGCCAGCGCTTGGTGAATGCCCAGCGCTTCTTCCCGGCGGCCATAGGCCTGACTCGGCACGTCGATGATCGCAATCAGCGCGCGCTTGTGGTCGCTGTCCTGATCCAGCTCGATGGCGCCGTCCACCGCCTGGGCCAGTCCCCATCCTTCGAGCAAACCGACCTCGCCATTCTGTGCGCGGGGAAAGCGGTTATCTGGATCGGCAACCACCGCCAGGAATCGCGCCGGACGATCACCCAGCGTGCCGTCCGCTGCTTTCACTGACGCCGGCAGCCCCGACACTTCAGCGGCGTTCGCGGCCAGCGCGTTGAACCAGTTCAAACCACGAAGCGAATAGGCACTCATGTCCGGTCTCCTTCATACGCGCTGCGCACGGCAGCGGGCTCTATCTGCCGGGCCGTGTCCACTTGCGACAAACGCTCGAGGAACCAGGCGTACCGGCTGCTGCGCTCCTGCGCGGGCTTGCCCTTGTGCAACAACGCGTGCACCTGCTGCTGAATGGCGTTGATGTCGTCGGCGACAAAGGCGTCTACCAGACCGCTGGCAAAACGTTGCTCGCCCCCGGTCAGGCTCCAGATGAAGGGCCGGTCGCGGGAATCGTATTCTTCGATGCCGGCCTCCTGCTCGATGACTTGCGGGCCGTTCAGGCCCAGACGCGCTTCCTGGGTGACGACCAGATAACTGCACAGCGCCGCTGCGATGGACATGCCGCCGAAGCAGCCGACGCTGCCCGCCACCACACCAATCACTGGCTGATAACGACGCAGATCAACGATGGCCGCGTGGATGTCGGCGATGGCGGCCAGCCCGAGATTGGCTTCCTGCAAGCGCACGCCCCCGGTTTCCAGCAACAGAACGGCTGCCGTGGGAATGCCCTTGCGATTGTCCTCGGCGGCCAGCTCCAGCGCGCCGGCCATTTTGGCGCCGCCGACTTCGCCCATGCTGCCGCCTTGAAAACCGCCTTCGATGGCGCAGATCACCACCGGTTTGCCCTCGATCGTGCCCTTGGCGATCACCACGCCGTCATCGGCTTGTGGCACGACGCCTTGCTTAGCCAACCAAGGGGAAACAAGACGCTCGAAAGGATCGATCAGCTCACGAAAACTGCCGTCATCCAGCAGTGCGCGGGCGCGTTGCCGGGCGCCGAGTTCGACGAAGCTGTGCTGTCGCAGAAGCCGCGTGCTGTCAGTCATGACCGACCTCCTCGAAACCTTGTTCCAGGCGCAGCCGAACCACGCCCGGTGTCGCGCCGAAATCGTGAATGTCGATGCTCATGGCCGGCGGCGTCTGGCCGTCGAACATGCGCTGAAAGAGGTTTTCCCAGCGCGCCGAGCTGCCGTTGACCGACGTCAGCACCTGAATCGTCAGCTTGCCCGGCTGGCCCGGTTCAAGCAGCACTTCCAGATCACCCGAACCAACGCATCCCACCAGCGCGCGACCCCGTGGCGGCTGCCCGGCGGGGAATTCAAAAGACAGGGTTTCCATGATCAGACGTTCCTCATTTCATCGCCGAGCGCAGGCTCCAGGCGATCAATAAACAAGCAAGCGGCGAGCAGATCGGCAGCGCCGCCGGGAGAGGCGTTCAGGCTCAGCAGTTGTTGATCCAGCTGATTCAGCGCGCGACGGCCGCTGAGGGTCGCGCTGCCACCGGCGTCCAGCACCCGCTGCGCACCGTGTTGCATGGCGTGCAAGCCGTCTTCACCCGCGCGATACAGAACGCAGGTATCGGACAGCGTGGTCATGATCGCCAGCAGCGCATCGAGCCGCGCGTTCTGCTCGCCATGCCCGGCGGCGCGGCTGCGGATGAGTTGCGGCAAGCCGGTTTGAGTCACGGCAGGGAAACCCGCTTGCGCTTGTTCCCGGGCGCCCGTTGCGCCGTACTTCTGCGCAACGGCTTGGCCATGGCTCTGGCTCTGGCTCTGGTTTGCGGGCTGATGACGATCCTCGATTGAGGCCAGATGGCCCGCGCGTTGGCACAGCCTTTCTGAGGAAAGATCCATTGGATTCAGCGCTGCAGCGGTCACCAATAAGCCCAGTACCCAAATCGCGCCACGGTGGGTGTTGACCCCATTGGTGGTGCGCATCATCGCGGCTTCGCCCTCACGACCGAGGCGGCCTATGGATTCTCGCAGCGCCGGGTTGATCTCACCGATGGCAATGGCGGCGTCGGCCATCTGCTTGAACGCGGGCCACAGCGACAGCGCGGACGCGTGCATCAGACCCAAGTGCAGGTCCGTATGGGCGCCACTGCTGCGACGATCGACCAGCGCCGGCTTTGGCGACAGGTCGGCTTCGTCGATCAGCGCATCCACCGCCAGATCAGCCAGACGCTCTGCCAGCGATGCAGGGTTTGGCGTTGCATTGATGGCATCGAAAGCTACGTTGAATGCGCGCATCACCAGCTCCTGAATTTCGCAGGCGGGTTGTACAAACCGCCGGACCATTCCACCAGCTCGGCGACGCTCTTGGCGGCAAGCAGTTCACGGCTGGCGTCGGTACGACGAATGCCCAAATCTTCAGGCAGCGCGATCAGCCCTTCGCGGCGCATGCGGGCGGTATCTTTCGGGTTGTGACGCAGGCCGATGGAAGTCACACCCGCCACAGCGGCAATCATGGCCTGACGCTCTTCCAGCGTTCGCGCCTTGTACAGATAGGCGATGCCTTCTTCGGTCAGCAAATGGGTCACGTCGTCGCCGTAGATCATGATCGGCGCAAGGGGCATACCGCTTTTCTTCGCGACTTCCACGGCGTCCAGCGTCTCGACGAAGGTCGGTTTGCCACCTTCCTGGAAGGTCTCGACCATTTGCACGACGAGCTTTTTGCCGCGTTCAAGATAGGCATCGGGGCCGTCGCCACTGTGCTGGCGCATGTCCAGCCAGGCTGGCGTGGCGTGACGCCGGCCGCGCGGGTCATGGCCCATGTTGGGAGCGCCGCCAAAACCGGCGAGGCGTCCGCGGGTGACGGTGGAGGAATGGCCGTCGCCGTCCACTTGCAGCGTGGCGCCGATGAACAGATCCACCGCGTACTGCCCGGCCAGTTGGCACATCATTCGGTTGGAGCGCATGGAACCATCGTGGCCGGTGAAGAACACGTCGGGCCGCGCCGCAATGTAGTTTTCCATGCCCAGCTCGGTGCCGAAGCAATGCACGCTTTCGACCCAGCCGCTTTCGATGGCGGGGATCAGCGTTGGGTGCGGATTGAGCGTCCAGTTGCGGCAGATCTTGCCCTTCAGGCCCAGGGATTCGCCGTAGGTTGGCAGGATCAGTTCGATCGCGGCGGTGTTGAAACCGATGCCATGGTTAAGAGACTGGACGTTGTGTTTCTCGTAGATCCCGCGAATCGCCATCATCGCCATCAGCACATGGACCGGCTTGATATGGCGCGGGTCGCGGGTGAACAGCGGCTCGATGTAGAACGGCTTGTCGGCGACGACCACGAAGTCGACCCATGACGCCGGGATGTCCACGCGCGGCAGGTCGCTGACGTCATCCACCAACTGGTTGACCTGCACGATGACGATGCCATCGCTGAAGGCGGCCGGTTCGATCAGGGCGGGGGTGTCTTCGGTGCTGGCGCCGGTGTAGATGTTGCCAGCGCGGTCAGCCATGAAACCGGCCGAGAGCACGACGTTGGGAATCAGGTCGACCAACAGGCGGGAATACAGCTCGATGTACGTATGAATGGCGCCGATTTCCAGCAGGCCATCTTCCAGCAACTGGCTGATGCGCAGGCTCTGGGTGCCGGCGAAAGAGAAGTCCAGCTTGCGGGCGATGCCGCGTTCGAACAGGTCCAGATGCTCGGCCCGCCCAACGCTGGGCATGATCATGTGCAGATCGTGAAGCTTTCCGGGATCGGCCTTCACCAGTGAGCGGGAAAGAAAATCCGCCTGCTTCTGGTTATTGCCTTCCAGCACCACGCGATCGCCCGGCGCAATCAGCGCCTCAAGCGCCGCAACAATCTTGTCGGTCGGCAGTACAACGCCATCGGCGAAGGAACGCACCAGGTCGAGTCGCCGCAGCTTTTCAGTGCGGCGACGCGACCAGCGCGGGTCAAGTTTCGTTGTTGTGGTCATGCTGACTCCACGAGTTCGCTGTCGTGGGGCAGATTAGGAGGGGTTCAGGTGCGGCATCAATCAAGTAACTGGCGGGATCGTTACGCTGAGAGTAATGATCAGTCCGCCCAGTTGATCTGATAGCGGGTACTGCGCCCGCCGCCAGGCAGCTTTACCAGGCAGCCTTTTTCCAACAGGTCCTGAAGATGCCGGGTTGCGGTGGCTTTACTGACTTTGGCGACCGCCTGGTATTGAGCCGCGCTGATGCCGGCGGCGAAACCCGCGTCCGGCTTCTCGGACAGCAGATTGCCATTCAACAACCGATTGAGCACCTTGGTCTGCTCCACAGAGAGGCCGTCATCCCGATGGACTTGCCAGAATCTCGCCTTCGCCAACACTCGCTCGATACGCTGCATGGCCTGCTCAAGCGTGTGGAGCAAGGTCTGTAAAAACCAGAGGAGCCACTCGGTAATGTTCAGGCCACCACGTTGGGTCGCTTCCAGAATCCGGCAGTAGTCCTGACGGCGGGCGAGGATGCTCGCGGACATCGCGTAAAAGCGTATGGCCTGATGTTCGCCCTGGGCCATGGCCAGGTCAGCGATCGCGCGGGTCAAACGTCCGTTGCCATCGTCGAACGGGTGCAGCGTCACGAACCAGAAATGCGCGATGCCCGCGCGGATCAGCGGGTCGAGGGTTGGATCGGCGCAGCTGCTGTTGAACCAGTAGAAGAAGTCATCGAGCTTTTGCTCCAGGCCTTCGCGTCCAGGCGCCTCGAAATGCACCACGGGTTGGTCGATACGACCGGACACGACCTGCATGGGCTCAGGCCCTCTGAGCGTCCCGACCTGAATGGGGTATGCCGTCAGCGCGCTCGGCTCGGGAAACAACAACCGATGCCAGTGCATCAGCCGTTCAGAAGTCAGCGGCGCGGCGTGTTGTTGAGTAGCATCCAGCATCAGTTCCGCCAGCCCCTCACTACGTGCCGTCACGCGTTCATCGCTGGCGAGCCCGAGCCGCTTTGCCAGAGAAGAACGCACCGACTCCACATTCAGTTGCTCGCCTTCAATGGCCGATGAGGTGATGACGTTCTGCAGCAAGGCGTCCAGTTCGCGCTCGACATTCGCGCCAGTGCCTGACGCGCCAATCATCCCCAATAACTGCCCCTGCGCCTGGGTGCACGCGCGCAGCAGCGGCGCTAGTGTTTCCACATCCCAGGAAAAGGAAGGCCATTTGGGGTGTTGCCAAATCCACTTTGCTGACTGTTTCACCGGACGCCTCGGAGGAGTGTGAGCCGATTAGCAACATTATTCGGCTCACGGGGTGAGCCGAATATGCGGTTTATTCGGCTCATCGTCTAGGAGGGATTTGCGAGAAGAGCGATTCCGGCAACTCCGGCATCTCTTTGGCCTGCCACAGTTGAGCATGTGCCGTAGATCAAATTGTAGGAGCGCGCTTGGTCTGGGCCGCATCCGGACGAAGGCAGCAGATCAGTCGATATTGATGGCGCTGATCCTCCGCGTTCGCCAGCAAGCCGGCTCCTACAGATCGTCCAGTAGGCGGTAATTGCGCGGTGAACCTAAACAATGACTGAAGATGCTCTGGTATAGCTTTAAATCCCCGCGCCGCTTATCTGCACCAACCCCGCCTCCACCAACCACTCTTCCAGCGCCACAAGGTCCGGGATCTTCGCCACGGTCTCGCCCACTTGCACCGCGGCCAGTTCAAGCTCGGCCAGCGGCACGTCGACGTAGCTGAGTTGGCTGTCGAGTTTGCAGGAGCGCGGAATGCCTTGGGTCAGCAGGGCGATGAATTTCAGGTCAGGCCGGCCGCCGAGGGCGTTGAGCACGACGATGCGGGCACGGCCTCCGACACGGGCGCGGCTGCCGCAGGCGGCTTCGAAGCTGAGCAGCGGCAGGCTGCGGTTGCGCCAGTTGATCGGGCCGAGGTACCACTGCGGTGCGGCGGGGTCGGCGACGCTGTCCTGATAGTCGATCAGCTCGGCGACGGCGACGTTGGGCAACAACAGGTGCCGGTCACTCAGGGGGATGAGCAATCCGGTCAGGCTGGTCAGTCGCGCCGTTTGGGTCGTGGTGTCAGACATGGACGTGACTCCAGTGGGCGATGCTTTCCAGTAATGCGGCTTCCTGATACGGCTTGCTCATGTATTCGTTCACCCCCAGCGCCATGGCGTGGTCGCGGTGCTTCTGCCCTGATCGCGACGTGATCATGATGATCGGCAGGTGCTTCAAGGCGTCGTCTCCGCGAATCTTGCTGACGACTTCAAATCCGTCCATGCGCGGCATTTCGATGTCGAGCAGCATGATGTCCGGAGTGTGCTCCTGCAGCAACGCCATGGCATCGACGCCATCTTTGGCCGTCAGCACGTTCATACCGTTGCGCTCCAGCAAACGTCCGGTGACCTTGCGCACGGTCACCGAGTCATCCACCACCATCACCAGCAACGGCCGCGCCTGTTCGGGTTCGACATGGCGCACCGGCGCGTGACCGGCGACCTGCAACGCGAGCAACTTGGCGTGAAAGCGCCGGATGTGCGCAAACAGGTCGAGAATCAGCACCACGCGGCCGTCCCCCAGAATGGTGGCGCCGGCAATGCCGGGTATCGACGAAAACTGCGGACCCAGGTTTTTCACCACGATCTCCCGCGAGCCGGCCAACGCATCCACCTGCACCGCAACCCATTGATCGTGTACGTGCACGAGAAGCACGGGTAGCGGCTGGGTTTGTGTCTGGCCGCTCAGTTTCGGCGGATGAGCGTTATTGAGCAGCTCGCCCAGATATCGCAATTCGTACGTCCGCCCGCTGTACTCATAGCGCGGCGGCACGGACTGATAACAGGTTTCCAGCTCGCTCGGCATCACGCGCACGATGCCCTCGATGCTGTTCAGCGGCACGGCGTATTGCTCTTCGCCACACTGCACCATCAGCGCGCGGTTGACCGACACCGAGAACGGCAAGCGGACACGGAAACGCGCGCCCTCACCCGCCTTGGAATCAATGACCATCGAGCCGCCCAGGTCCTTGACCTCGGCGTACACCACGTCCATGCCGACGCCGCGCCCGGAAATCTGAGTGATGGTCTCGGCGGTGGAAAAGCCTGCGCGCAGAATGAACTGCAGAATGTCGTGTTCGCTCAACTCGGCGTCGGGGCTGATCATCCCGCGCTTGATCGCCTTGCGCCGTACGGCCTCGAAGTCGACACCGGCGCCGTCGTCGCGCATCTCGATGACGATGTCGCCGCCTTCGTGTGCCAGACTCAGCGTGATATGCCCCCACTCGGATTTGCCGGCGGCCAGACGTTCCTCGACGCTCTCCAGGCCATGATCGACGGCATTGCGCAGCATGTGCTCCAGCGGCGCAACCATGCGTTCAAGCACGTTGCGGTCCATCTCGCCTTCGGCGTTGATGACGTCAAACTTGACCTTCTTGTTCAGCTCGCCCGACACCTGACGGACGATCCGGCGCAGGCGCGGCACCATGCGCTCGAACGGCACCATACGCGTGCGCATCAGGCTTTCCTGAAGCTCGGTGTTCACCCGCGCCTGTTGCAGCAGCAGGGTTTCGGCCTCGTGGGCGCGGGTGTCGAGGGTTTCCTTTAGGTCCATCAGGTCGGACGCGGACTCGAACAGCGCACGGGACAACTGCTGCAGCTGCGAATGACGGTCCATTTCCAGCGGGTCGAATGCTTCATAACCGCGCCGATCGACGTGATGGTCGCGGCTGAGAATGCGGCCCTGGGTTTCGATGTCGAGTCGGCGCAGTTGATCGCGCATCCGCTCGATGGTGGTTTCCATTTCGATCAGGGTGACCTGAGCGTCGCTGACCTGCTGCTCGACCCGGCCCCGGAATATCGAGGTCTCCCCCGCCAGATTCGCCAGGTCTTCCAGCTGCTCGGCCGGGACCTTGATCATCTCCGGGCCGGTACGCTCGCCGTCGGCCTCGGTCTGAGCGGCGGCCGAATCAACAACAGGAGCGGGCAGAGGAGCCGGCACTTCCTCAGGTGTTTCGACAGGTTCGCGGGCGGCCCCGGACGCGGTGTAGTGACCGATGCTCTCGATCAACAGCGCCGGGTTGGGTAACGGCTCGTAACCCCGAACAGCATCAACCATGTCAGCGAGCATGTCGTGACCGCTCTGCAGCAGGCCGTTGAGCAGCGCGCTGTTTTTCAGCGCACCCGTCGACACCCCTTCGTACAGCGACTCCAGCTCATGGGCCAGATCGCCAATCGGCGCGATCTCCACCATGCGCGCGCCGCCCTTGAGCGTGTGCAGATCGCGCAAGAGGTTTTCCACCTCCAGCATAGTGTGGGGATCGGCCTGCCAGCGCACCAATGCCGCGCTGCTGCTCTCGATGATGTCGTCGGCTTCTTCGAGGAAGATTTCCAGCAGTTCCGGGTCGCGCTCGTCCAGCGAGTGAATCATCGAACTGACGTTGCGCGTCTGACCGTCATGGGGCAGCAGGTAGCAATTGCGTTGGCGAAACGCGCGAATTTTCTCGATCAGCGGCGCGGGACTGGTCAACGCCGAACGGTGCTGCAGCTGTTCAAGCATCAGCGAGAGGTGATCGTGGCTGTGCACGAGCAGCTCCGCCAGTTGTGGCGAGTAACCGCAACGTCGGTCGAGCAGGCCTTCGTAGAGCGATTCCAGCTCGTGACCCAGGTCGCCCACCGGGCCGATTTCGGCCATGCGCGCGCCCCCTTTGAGGGTGTGCAGGTCACGTTGCAACGATGACAGCGGCAGCGGGTTTTCAGGGTTGTCGAGCCAGCGCTGCAATGCAGGGCCGGCGATGTCGAGAATATCCACCGCCTCTTCGAGGAAAATCTCGACGATTTCCTGATCGAAATCATCGCGCGAAGGCTGGGCGGGTTGAGCGAGATGCTCGGTAATCTCCTCCATGTTCGTGATGCTGGTCGCCCCATCGCCATCACGTTTGATAACGCCCATCGCGCCGGGGTCCAGCGCTTCGGCCAGCAGATCGCGCAAGGCGCTTACGCGCTCGGGGCACGGCTGAACTTCCTGTCCGGCGGCGACCTGATCGAGCATGTTGATCAGCGCTTCGTGGGCCTTTTCGGCTTCATCGAAAAACCGTTCGCTGACGGCGAGGCTGCTTTCCTCCACCGCGCCGTACAGGTCGAGCAGCGCTTCGCAAAGCTCATCGACCTGAGGCAGGTCGGCGACGTGCGCGCCGTGGCCGAGTTGGGTCAGTTCGTCGAGCAGCGCATTCAATTCCTGGCGGTGGCCGGGGTGCTGGCGCCAGTCTTTGAGCAAGTTGTCGGCGTCGAGCAGGATGTCCATGCCTTCAGCCAGAAAGCTGGCGATCAGTTGCGGATTGCGCCGCGTGCGCAGGCCATTGCTATCGTCGCTCAAGGCATCGGCCAGCCGGGCGTCGAGCAGTTCCTGAGCCTGTTGAATCAGTGCGGCGGCGCCTTCGATGGGCATCAGCGGGTCGGCATTCAGCTGGGCCAGGCCCTGATGAAACAAGGGCTCGGCCGCACGCAGCAGGTCGATTTCATTCTGGCCGACCGCGATCAGGTTGGTCTTGAGTTCGCGGACCAGTTGATCCAGCGGGCTCGCCAGCTCGGCGATCGGCAAGACGCCGGCCATGTATGCGCTGCCTTTGAGGGTGTGCAGCGCGCGCAGCAAATCGTTGCTGAAGACCGGCGCATCGGCACCCTGAGCAGCATCGAGGTAACGGCCCATCGTGTTCAAGTGGGTGTGGGCTTCCTGACGAAAAATCTCCAGCAACTGCGGATCGAAACCCTCTTCGTCCTCCAGACGCTGCGTTGGCTCGACGTCACCCGCCTCACCCTGGGCAAGTGCGTGGGCCTGGGCCGCCAGTTGATCGACATCGTCACGCTGGCGCTGAACGTCCTCGGCGAAATCGCGAATCACCTCCGGCAGCAAGGCTTGCACGTCCGAGAGCAACTGTTGCACCCGCGTGTCTGGCTCGACGCTGTGTTCCAGCACGCGATTCAGCAGGTTTTCCACCGACCACGCCAGCTCGCCCAGAATCAGCGCGCGTACCATCCGGCCGCTGCCCTTGAGCGTGTGAAACGCACGACGAATCTCGCCCAGCGCTGAGAGATTGCCGGGATCGGCACGCCAGCGCGGCACGTACTCGCGCAGTGCTTCGAGCATCTCGTCGGTTTCTTCAAGGAAGACTTCACGCAGCTCGTCATCTATCCCCTGCTCGCCCTTCGGCGGCGGCAACAGACTGGCCGGCATATTGCGCGCCGGCGGGTTGACCGCCGACAGCGGGCTCGCCAACACCTCGGCGATGGTCTGAGTTGGGCTGACCAGCGCCTGACGGTCGTGCAGGTCTTGCAGCTCTTCTTCGCTGATGACTTCTTCGAGCACCGGCACGTCCAGCGCGTCGGGCACCGGCGAGTAACCGAGCCGGGCGAGGCTTTCCTGAGCCAGATCCAGCACATGCTCACCCGGCGCTTCCGGGTCTTCGGCCATGCGTTCGAGGTAATACTCGACGCCGATGATCACGTCGGCCAAATGATCGAGTTGCGAAACCGCCGGGCTTTCGGTGTCGACCAGCAAGTGCTCGGTGATGTAGTCGTTACAGGCCGCCAGCAGGCCGGATGCCCGCGCCAGCGGAATCATCGCCAGTGCGCCGCGCACCTGAACCAATTGCTCCGACAGCGGCAGCAGACGGGCCCGATCCAGCTCGCCGTCGACGTAGTCGTCGATCACGTCCTTGGCCTGCTGCAGGACGATGCGCGCTTCCTTGATGACCAATTGGTGGATCTGGCTGAGGTCCGTTGTAGGCAGACGGCTCTCTTCCGGACTGCTCTGATTGACGGTTCCGGCCATGCCCGCCAAGGTCGATTCGACGTAGAGCAGCGCTCCAGCGACGTCCATCAACGTGGCATCGTCGGGCGCGCGTTGGCCCTGGGCCATGCCCTGCACCACGGTCATCTGGTCAATGATGACTTTGCGCGGCTGCCCGAAACCCAGCACCGCCAGGGTATCGGCAATCTGGCGCAGTGGCGGCAGCAGCGCACTCAGCTCACTGACGTGCTGACGGTCTCCGCGCACAAAGACGTCCAGCCGCTCCTTGGTCCGTACCAGCTCATCGCACAGGGCGATGATCACCGAGCGCATGGCATCGCGATCCGGTCCGGCCATGCGCGCGCGTTCTTCGGCGACCAACGCGCTGTGCGGCAGGGCATCAGCCAGCGCGTACTGGTCCTTCAAGTCCGTCATCTTCTGCGCCTCGCTGTCGGACTTGGCGATGTAAAACAACAGGCTTTTCAGGAGTTCGTCGGGCGCAGGCTGGTTGATGCCTTCGATGCCTTGATCCAGCAGACGTTTGAGTTCTTTGTCGGCGTCCTTGAACAGGCTGCGCAGCGCCGGGCTGTTGGTGAAGTTGCCGCTGAGCATGGTTTCGACCAGCGCGGACGCGATGCGCCAAAGCGGTTCAAGCGGCGCGTCCTCGCACAACACTTCAAGCCGCGCGAACACTTTGCCCATGTAACCGAGTTGGGTCTGCACGTCCTGATCGCGAAGCAGCCCGACCAGCGCGGTTTGCAGCGTCTGCCGCAGCTTGCGCAGCTTCGCGGGCAGTTCGGAGCTGTCCCGCTCGGCCAATGCGTCGGGATCAAGGGCGGGGATGGACAGCAATTGCGGCGAGAAAAGACTGGTCTCGGACAGCAGACTTTCGCCCCGGGCGCTGCGTAAATCGTTGAGCAGCGGCAGCACCACCAGCGGCAGATCACGGCGGGCGGAATGCACACGCTCCAGATAGACCGGCAGTTGCGTCATCGCCAGATTCAGCAGCTGAATGGCTTCGCTTTCCTGGGCGACATGGCCCTCTTTGAGCGCCAAAGCGAGCTGTTCGATTTCCTCGGCGAACAGCGCGGCGCCGTAGAACTCGATCATCTGCAGGCTGCCATGAACCTGATGAATGAGCTCGAGGCACTCGTCCATTGCCGCAGCGTCGTGGGGCTGGGCGACAAAGGTGTCCAGTGCCTGGCGGGCGTGTGTAAGGGTTTCGGCTATTTCGCCTTTGACCCACTCCAGGGCCACGTAATCGTGACGGTCAGCCATGGTGACTCCGGTTGCCTATGCTTTGACCCTGCTTTATTTGCATTAACGGGTGCATTAACGGCGCTATCAAACGGGCTTTCGAAACAGCCATCAAACCGGCCATCAGTGCCGCGAGGCCGGCAGCGTGAAGCCGGACACCGAGCGGCGCATCTCGCTGGCCATCTTCGCCAGATTGCCCATGCTCCGGGCGGTGGCCGCCGTGCCGGAGGTGGTCTGTGTGGTGGTCTGTTGAATGACCAGCATGGTCGAGGAAATCTGCTGACCCAATGCAGCCTGCTGCTGCGCTGCATTGGTGATGCTTTCAACCAGCGCGGCGAGGATCTTCGATACGCCTTCGATTTCTTCCAGCGCAACACCGGCATCCTGCGCCAGCCGTGCACCGCGCACCACTTCGGCTGTGGTTTGCTCCATGGAGATCACCGCTTCGTTAGTGTCGTTCTGAATGGCACGCACCAAAGTTTCGATCTGCTTGGTCGCCGACGAGGAGCGCTCCGCAAGCCGCTGAACTTCATCGGCCACCACCGCAAAGCCGCGCCCGGCATCGCCGGCCATAGAGGCCTGGATCGCGGCATTGAGCGCAAGAATGTTGGTCTGGTCGGCGATGTCATCAATCAGGCTGACGATGTCGCCAATCTCTTGGGAAGACTCGCCCAGACGTTTGATGCGTTTTGACGTGTCCTGAATCTGCTCGCGAATGTTGTCCATGCCGGTGATGGTGTTGTGCACCACCTCGTTGCCCTTGTTGGCAATGGTCACGGACCGCTCGGCCACCGTGACAGACTCGGACGCATTGGCCGACACCTGATCGATGGAGGTCGCCATGTCATTGATGGCGTTGGACGCCGCGGCGATCTGCAACGCCTGATGCTCGGACGCGGCGGCCAGTTGCGTGGCGGTTGTCTGCGTGTCTTTCACGGCGCCGAACACCTGCTCGGCGGTGAGGTTGATGGTCGACACCAATTCGCGCAGCTGATCGATGGAGTAGTTGATCGAATCGGCAATCGCGCCGGTGAAATCCTCGGTGACCGAAGCGGCCACGGTCAGATTACCGTCCGCCAGGTCTTCGATTTCGTCGAGCAGGCGCATGATCGCGTTCTGGTTACGCTCGTTCTTCTCGGCGGTTTCACGCAGTTGCCGATTGGTTTCGCGCACCATCACCAGGCCAATCAGGATAATCGACGCCAGGGCCAGCAGGCCCAGCATGTAGCCGGCATAGCTGTACACCGCGCGGCCACCGGCCATGTGCTCGAAACTGTTGGCCAGCACTGAGGCTTCGTCGAGAAGCGTCTGCGACAGGTTGAAGATGCTGCCTGCCGCTTCACGAACTTCCAGCAGTTCCGGCGAGGTTTCGAGAATTTCGTCGACCGACCCGGAGACGAACTGGAACAGCTCGGCAATCTCGGCCAGCCGCGCCCGCGCATCGCGGTCTTCGACCTGGGCGATCTTCAGGGTGGCGTTGCCTTCCAGCATGCCGTTGAGCACGCGCCCGAACTGGCTTGCATCGCGACCGAAAGCATCCGCTGCCTGAACCGCCGTTTCGTCACCCGATAACACCGTGTTGACTGCGCCCAATATCCGCTCGGCCAGCAGCGACTGCCGTTGCGCGAGCGCCACCTGAGCCGCCGGCGCCCGGGTTTGCAGCAGAATGTCGACGACCTTCTCCGATTCGATCTGCAATTGCGGAATGGTCTCGGCCAGCGTCGCCGCGACCTGGTGCAGCGAGAGCACGGTCTGCTCACGGGCAAGAATCACGTCGGTACTTTTGCGCAGGTTTTCCCAGTCGTTCTGCACCGCTTTCAGCTCATCGCTCACTGCGGCGGGCGCAGCAGGCAGGCCGGTGTTCTTGTCGCCTTTCTTCAAATACTGCCAGCGCGTGTCGAAGTCGTTGCGCGCGTCGGCCAGCAACTTGAACGCCGCCGCCTTGCCCGCCGCTGCTTCCGTGGCGTTCTTGGCGATGCGCTGGGACAGCACGCGCAGCTCGCCGGCGTGGCCGATGTATTGTTTGTCGTAGTTGGACTGCGTGCTGAGGTACGCGAAGTTGACGAACAGCAGCATGATGAAAACGATGAGGCAGATGAACAGCACGACGATCTGCGATCGACTGCGTGCGCCTTCCAGTGACTTGCCGGTATTACTCATTGCTCAGGGCTCCGCCTGATGTTCGATTGAGGGAGGGTCGCCGGGAACATGATGATTGGAACACGCACCCTCCACTGTGGGAGCCGGCTTGCTGGCGAACCCGCCGTGTCAGGCAACGCATCTGCAATTGAGCCACCGCATTCGCCAGCAAGCCGGCTCTTACAGAAGTGGGCATCAAAGCGCTATGTCCATGAAATCCGGCGACTGCACCAGCGCGCGCGGGCTGAACACCTGCCAGGCCTGCTCGCGCACGAAACGCCCCTGTATGTAAGGCGCGACGCGGGGTTCGCTGTCGTGCCCCGGTTCCGGCATAAGGCTGCGCTCGCTGAAATGCTGCATGCCGAGCACCTCGTCGATGAGCAAGCCGACAAACACACCCTGAAAATCGATCACCAGCACGCGACGCTGTTTGCGCAAGGGCGAGAGCTCGTGGCCGAGGAATGCGCACAGGTCAATGATCGGCAACAAGCGCCCGCGCAGATTGGCGATGCCCCGGACCCACGCCTTGGCGCCCGGCAACACCGCGCAGCGCGGCTCGTGGAGGATTTCGTCGATCTCGCCCATGGGTGCCACGTAATGGCGCTCGCCCATGCGAAAGCCAATGCCACCCCAACCCTGCTGGCGGGTTTCCTGCAGCGGCAGGCCGGCAGCAAGGGAGCGGCAGCGCTGGTCGATATCGAGCAGCAGCTGGAAGGCGGTTTGTGACTGAGCCATGAGCGTCAGCCGGGGGTCAGCCCGCGAGCACCGCGTTCAGGGTTTTTATGAGGGTTTCTTCGTCCACCGGCTTGGTCAGGTAATCCCGCGCACCCTGGCGTTTGCCCCAGACCTTGTCGGTTTCCTGATCCTTGGTGGTGATCATGATCACGGGGATCATGCTGGTGTCAGCGTCTTTGGTCAGCTGACGGGTCGCCTGAAAACCGTTGAGGCCCGGCATGACGATATCCATCAACACGGCATCGGGCTTTTCCTGACGGGCCAGGGCCACGCCGTCGGCACCGTTCTCGGCCTTGAGGACCTGATGGCCGTGCTTCTCCAGCATGCCGGTCAGCTTGTACATTTCGGTCGGCGAGTCATCGACGATCAGAATTCGAGCCATGGTGCTTCCCCATAGAAACAGCCGTCCCGCACGAGGGGGCCGGCATCAAGATAGTTGTTGTTCGACTGCAACGAACCCCGGCACATGGGCCTTGATCGCACTGAGCAGTTCTTCCTTGCTGAACGGTTTGGTCAAAAACTGATCGGAACCGACGATGCGCCCCTTGGCCTTGTCGAACAGCCCGTCCCTTGAGGACAGCATGATCACCGGCGTGGACTTGAACGCCCGGTTGTTCTTGATCAGCGCGCACGTCTGGTACCCGTCGAGCCTGGGCATCATGATGTCGACGAAGATGATTCTGGGATGATTGTCGGCAATCTTGGCCAGTGCGTCGAAGCCGTCGATGGCGGTGATCACTTCACAGCCGACGTTTTTCAGCAGCGTCTCGGCGGTGCGACGAATCGTCCGGGAGTCGTCGATGACCATCACTTTCAATGGGGCTGAATGCTGTTCCATATCTGCTCTACCATCGCCGCGGCGAATCAGATGGGGTGCCTTCTGCCGGGCATCTGGTTGTGGGTCGGGGTCATCGGGAGGCGCCAGAGACAGCTGGCGCGACACCGGATGCCGAGCCTTTTTAGCACACTCTCCACGGTCAATCCATAAAGCCTTGCCCCTTGACCCAAAGCCGGCGCGGCGCCACCCTGACGCCTATTTTCGGCCTGTCTTGGCCATTACCGATCAGAGGATATTACCCATGAGCATTCGCCTGGGAATCGTCATGGACCCCATCGAGCGCATCTCCTATAAAAAGGACAGCTCGCTGGCCATGCTCCTGGCAGCGCAAGCCCGCGGCTGGTCGTTGTTCTACATGGAGCAGCACGACCTGTACCAGGACGCCGGTCAGGCCCGCGCCCGCATGAAACCGCTGAAAGTCTTCGCCGACCCGGCCCACTGGTTCGAGCTGGACGCCGAAGTCGACAGCGGTCTGGACGACCTCGACGTGATCCTGATGCGCAAGGATCCGCCGTTCGACATGGAGTTCGTTTACTCCACCTATCTGCTCGAACAAGCCGAGCGGGCTGGCGTACTGGTGGTCAACAAGCCGCAAAGCCTGCGTGACTGCAACGAGAAGTTGTTCGCCACGCTGTTTCCGCAGTGCACGCCGCCGACGCTGGTCAGCCGCCGCGCGGACATCATTCGCGGATTCGCAGCCAAGCACGGTGACGTCATTCTCAAGCCGCTGGACGGCATGGGCGGCGCGTCGATCTTCCGCCACCGCGTCGGTGATCCGAACCTGTCGGTGATTCTGGAAACCCTGACCAAGCACGGCCATGAGCAGATCATGGCGCAGGCGTATCTTCCCGCGATCAAAGACGGTGACAAGCGCATCCTGATGGTTGACGGCGAACCTGTGCCGTATTGCCTGGCGCGCATCCCGGCCGCCGGCGAAACCCGAGGCAATCTGGCCGCGGGCGGGCGTGGCGAAGCCCGTCCCCTGACGGACCGCGACCGCTGGATCGCTGCAGAGATCGGCCCGACACTGCGGGAAAAAGGCCTGCTGTTCGTAGGCCTGGACGTGATTGGCGAGTACCTGACCGAGATCAACGTTACCAGCCCGACCTGCATCCGCGAGATCGACAACGCGTTCGGGACGGACATCGGTGGCATGTTGATGGATGTGATCGAGAAGAAGCTGCAGAAGGTCTAGCCGCGACGTTGTAGGAGCGTGGCTTGTCCCGCGATCTGCCGGAAACCGGCAGCAAATCTGGCGAATACGGCATATCGGGTGTACCGCAGTTGCCGGTTTTGCGACGGGTTCCCCGCCGTTCGCGGGACAAGCCACGCTCCTACAGGGGACGGCACCTCCCGCTAATCGGCCCAGCTGTATCAAACGCCAGGCAAGTCCTGACATTGCGTTATCATGCGCGGCCTGAATTTTTGCGCTAGGTGAGTAGTAATGCTGGCACATGTGCTGCCGGAGCGTGGATGAACGCTGCGGTCGACGATGATCTTCCCCTGTCCCTGACCCGCACTGGCGTGCGCCCTGCCGATCGCCTCGGGTTTACCCTGATGATCGCCGCACTGGTGCATCTGGCGGTCATCCTTGGCGTCGGTTTCACCTACGTCAAACCGGAAAAGATCAGCCAGACCCTCGAGATCACCCTCGCCCCCTTCAGAAGCGACACCAAGCCCAAGGACGCTGACTTCCTCGCCCAGGAAAACCAGCAGGGCAGCGGCACCCTCGACAAGAAAGCGGTGCCCAAGACCACCGAAATCGCTCCGTATCAAGACAACCAGATCAACAAGGTGACGCCACCGCCTGCCGCCAAACCGGTGATCAAGCAGGACGCGCCGAAGACTGCCGTCGCCACAAAGGCCCAGTCCCCGCAAAAGACCGTCGCCAAGCGCGACGAGGTCAAGCCGGAAGAACAGAAGAAAGTCGCGCCGACCATCGACAGCACACAGCTGAACAGCGAAATCGCCAGCCTCGAAGCCGAGCTGGCGGACGAACAGCAGGCCTACGCCAAGCGTCCGAAGATCCACCGCCTCAGTGCGGCGTCGACCATGCGCGACAAGGGCGCCTGGTACAAGGAAGACTGGCGCAAGAAAATCGAGCGCATCGGCAACCTGAACTATCCGGACGAAGCGCGGCGCAAGCAGATCTACGGCAGCCTGCGGATGATGGTGTCGATCAATCGCGACGGCTCCCTGTACGAAGTGCTGATTCTTGAATCATCAGGCCAGCCACTGCTGGATCAGGCGGCGCAGAAGATTGTCCGGCTGGCCGCACCATTTGCGCCGTTCAGTGGCGATCTGGCCGATATCGACCGGCTGGAGATCATCCGCACCTGGAAATTCGCGCGCGGGGACAAGCTGTCGAGTAATTGATCAGCCGATCCCGCGCAATATGAAACCTGACCTGCGTCGCGATTTATCCGCCCGCGAGTTGATTCTGCCAGTTGTCACAACAGCCCCGCGACGCCACACTAGGGCTCATGAAAAACGTCTCTCCGTCGTACCTCAAACACCAGTTTCTGATCGCCATGCCCCACATGCACGATGAGAACTTCGCTCAGACCTTGACCTACATCGTCGAGCACAATGCCAATGGCGCCATGGGCCTGATCATCAACCGACCGCAAAGCCTGTCGCTGGCAGACATTCTTGAACAACTGCGCCCCGAGTTGCCACCACCCGAGCGGTGCAAGCACATGCCCATTCATCTCGGCGGCCCGGTGCAGACCGATCGCGGCTTTGTCCTGCACCCTTCCGGCCAGGTGTTTCAGGCGACCGTGGACCTGGGCGGCATTTCGCTCTCGACCTCACAAGACGTCCTCTTCTCCATCGCAGACGGTTACGGCCCTGATCAAAATCTGATCACCCTCGGCTATGCCGGTTGGGACGCCGGCCAGCTTGACGCCGAGTTTGCAGCCAACGCGTGGCTCAACTGCGCGTTTGACCCGGCGATCCTGTTCGAGGTGGAAAGCGAAGACCGCCTCGACGCCGCTGCCGCCAAACTGGGCGTTAACCTGAGTCTGTTGACCAGCCAGGCGGGCCACGCCTGATGGCCGGACTGCGCCTGTTGCTGGGGTTCGACTATGGCACCAAACAGATCGGTGTGGCGGTCGGCCAAGTGATCACCGGCCACGCCCGCGAGCTCTGCACATTGAAAGCGCAGAATGGCGTGCCGGACTGGGACAAGGTGCAGGCGCTGATCACCGAGTGGAAACCGGACGCCATTGTGGTCGGCCTGCCGCTGAACATGGACGGCACGGCGAGCGAGATGAGCGCACGGGCCGAGAAGTTCTCGCGCAAGCTCAATGGCCGCTTCAACCTGCCGGTCTACACCCACGACGAACGCCTGACCACCTTTGAAGCCAAGGGCGAACGCGCCTCTCGCGGCCAGCACGGCAGCTACCGGGACAATCCCGTGGACGCCATCGCCGCAGCGCTTCTGCTGCAAAGCTGGCTGGAAGCCAACACCGCGCTGTTTGAAACCTGATCCATCTACGCTGAACCGAATTCGATTTACCCCGGACGTTCGTGCAGCGCACGCCGGGGCACCTGAAGGAGCAACCATGAGCCTGCCAAATCCCGCCGAACTGATCAGCCAGATGGCGATTGATCTCGACGCGCATCTGAACAAACGCGGCATCCAGGAGCCTCGTTTCATCGGCATTCGCACCGGTGGCGTGTGGGTCGCGCAGGCGCTGCTTGAGGCCCTCAACATTCAGTCGCCGCTCGGCACGCTGGACGTCTCCTTTTATCGCGACGACTTCAGCCAGAACGGCCTGCACCCGCAAGTGCGCCCTTCGGAGCTTCCGTTCGAAATCGAAGGCCAGCACCTGGTGCTGATCGATGACGTGCTCATGAGCGGGCGCACCATTCGTGCGGCGCTCAACGAACTGTTCGATTACGGTCGCCCGGCCAGCGTGACCCTGGTGTCGCTGCTGGATCTGGACGCCGCCGACCTGCCGATCCGGCCGAATGTGACGGGTGCGACGCTGTCACTGGGGCCGAACGAGCGGGTCAAGCTGTCCGGACCCACGCCGCTGACGCTCGAACTGCAAGACCTTTCAACCGATTCCGCCGCCCTCTAAGAGTCCTTTGCGATGACGCCTCTCGACGCCAAGCGCCCGCTGCAACTGAACCATCAGGGCCAGCTGCAACATTTTCTCTCCCTCGACGGTTTGCCCCGCGAACTGCTCACCGAAATCCTCGACACCGCCGATTCTTTCCTGGAAGTCGGCGCGCGGGCGGTGAAGAAGGTCCCGTTGCTGCGCGGCAAGACCGTGTGCAACGTGTTCTTCGAAAACTCGACCCGCACCCGCACCACGTTCGAGCTGGCGGCGCAAAGGTTGTCGGCGGACGTCATCACCCTGAACGTATCGACATCCTCGACCAGCAAGGGCGAGACGCTGTTCGATACGCTGCGCAACCTTGAGGCCATGGCCGCCGATATGTTCGTCGTGCGCCACGGCGACTCCGGTGCAGCCCACTTCATCGCTGAACATGTCAGCCCGCAGGTGGCAATCATCAACGGCGGCGACGGCCGTCATGCGCACCCGACCCAGGGCATGCTCGACATGCTGACCATCCGTCGTCACAAGGGCAATTTCGAAAACCTCTCGGTGGCGATCGTCGGCGATATCCTGCATTCCCGCGTGGCGCGCTCGAACATGATCGCGCTCAAAGCGCTGGGCTGCCCGGACATCCGCGTGGTCGCGCCGAAAACCCTGCTGCCGGTGGGCGTCGAGCAGTACGGGGTGAAGGTGTACACCGACCTGACCGAAGGCCTGAAGGATGTCGATGTGGTGATCATGTTGCGTCTGCAACGCGAGCGCATGTCGGGCGGCCTGCTGCCGAGCGAGGGTGAGTTCTACCGATTGTTCGGCCTGACCACTGCGCGCCTGGCCGGCGCCAAGCCCGACGCCATCGTGATGCACCCGGGCCCGATTAATCGGGGCGTGGAGATCGAATCGGCGGTGGCCGACGGCCCTCATTCGGTGATTCTCAACCAAGTGACCTACGGCATTGCGGTGCGCATGGCCGTGTTGTCCATGGCCATGAGTGGCCAAACCGCACAACGTCAGTTCGAGCAGGAGATCGCCCAGTGAAGTTCAGCATCCTCGGCGCTCGCGTCATCGACCCTGTCAGCGGTCTGGATCAAGTCACCGACATCCATCTTGAAGCGGGCAAGGTTCTCGCCCTCGGCGCGGCCCCTGCCGGCTTCAGCCCGACGGAAACCATCGACGCTGCTGGCCTGATCGCCGCACCCGGCCTGGTCGACCTGAACGTGTCGTTGCGCGAGCCGGGTTACAGCCGCAAGGGCAACATTGCCAGCGAAACCCGCGCCGCAGCAGCCGGCGGCGTCACCAGCCTGTGTTGTCCGCCGCGTACCAAACCGGTGCTCGACACCTCCGCCGTCGCCGAGCTTATCCTCGACCGCGCACGCGAAGCCGGCCACAGCAAGGTGTTCCCGATCGGCGCGCTGAGCAAGGGTCTGGAAGGCGAGCAATTGGCGGAGCTGATTGCCCTGCGCGACGCTGGTTGCGTTGGGTTCACCAACGGTATGGTCAATTTCCGAAGCAATCGCACGCTGTGCCGTGCCCTCGAATACGCGGCGACGTTTGACCTGACCGTGATTTTCAACTCCCAGGATCACGACCTTGCTGAAGGCGGTCTGGCCCACGACGGCCCGACGGCTGCGTTCCTTGGCTTGCCGGGCATTCCGGAAACGGCTGAAACGGTGGCGCTGGCGCGGGACTTGTTGCTGGTCGAGCAAAGCGGTGTGCGCGCGCACTTCACGCAGCTGACCAGTGCGCGCGGTGTGGCGTTGATTGCCCAGGCGCAGGCACGCGGCCTGCCGGTGACGGCGGATGCGGCGCTGTATCAGTTGATCCTGACCGACGAGGCGCTGACGGGCTTCTCCAGCCTCTATCACGTGCAGCCGCCGTTGCGCACACGTGCCGACCGCGACGCGCTGCGTGAAGCGGTGAAGTCAGGTGTGGTGCAGGCGATCTCCAGTCATCACCAGCCCCATGAGCGTGATGCGAAGCTGGCCCCGTTCGGCGCGACCGAGCCGGGCATCAGCAGCGTGGAGTTGTTGCTGCCACTGGCAATGACGCTGGTCGAAGACGGCCTGCTGGACCTGCCGACGCTGCTGGCACGCCTCAGCTCAGGACCCGCCGCTGCGCTGCGCCTGCCCGCCGGAACCCTGACCGCCGGCTCGCCTGCGGATCTTGTGCTGTTCGATCCTGCTGCCTCGACGGTGGCAGGCGAGAAGTGGCTGTCGAAAGGCGAGAACTGCCCGTTCCTCGGCCATTGCCTGCCGAGCGCGGTGAGGTACACGTTTGTGGATGGGCGGATTAGCTATAACGGGTGATTCATTACAACTGATCCACATCGCAGTGGATTCCTGCCTCACGGAACTGCAACTGACACACCCAAATACGTAGGAGCCGGCTTGCTGGCGAACGCGATCGGTCATGCACATCATCTGTGACTGATCCATCTTGTTCGCCAGCAAGCCGGCTCCTACAGGGTGTTGCGATCGACGCAGGCTACGCACCTCTCGTGTAGGAGCGCGCTTGCCCGCGAATGGATTCACGCCCCCCACGAAGACGAAACTGACACCTGCAGACGGATTCACAGGGTGCTGCCTGCAACGCGGGTTACGCGGTCGGCACGGTCAGTTATCGGCGGGCGTTCTTCACCGAGATCTGATCATTCAGCGTCCAGAAGTCGTACAGCACGCCCAGCAGCGCCAAACCTCCCGTGAACAGGTAAATGATCCCGGTGATCCATTTGCCCTGATACATCCGGTGCACGCCGAACACGCCCAAAAAGGTCAGCAGAATCCAGGCGAGACTGTAATCGGTCGAGCCTGCGTTGAATCGCAGGTCCGCTTCCCGGTCCATCGCCGGGATCAGGAACAGGTCGATCAGCCAGCCAATGCCGAACAGACCCAGCGTGAAAAACCAGATCGTACCGGTGACCGGCTTGCCGTAATAAAACCGGTGGGCGCCGGTAAACCCCACAATCCAGAGCAGATAGCCCATGACCTTGCTGTGGGTGTCCGGACGCTGAACGTCGGGTTGATAGGTGTTCATTGTTGACCTCGCCTGCTGCAATAGAAAAAAATATGCGTAAGTTTTGTGACTTTCGTGACGCCGTCCGACGTATGGCTTGAACCTCTTTTCAATCGTGCAAACCCTTGTTCTGCAACGTGATCAGCACACTGAGATGACGATTCTGCAGCCAAAACTGACTTTAAGGGCAGTAAATTGTTCGACAAGGGGGCTCAGAATTTCGCAAAAAGCTGTTATAAAGTTGCGCGCTGACCAACAAGAGCCCTGCCTAATGCGTCCATTTTTCAAGACATGGCTGACTATTTGTCTATTTATGCCACTGGCCGCCCACGCCACCAATCGTGAGCAAACGCTTCCACCGAGCTTCACCGGTTTCACCGCCAGGTCCGAGTCGCCGGAATCCGTTTCACGCAACATCGCCGCTCAACGGGCTGCAATGGCTGCACTGGAACAGACGGCTACTCCACTCGAGACCTCTGGCAAGCGAGCCAAAGCTGTTAAAGGCAAACCGTCCCGCAGCACTCGCAAGATTTCGCAGAACACTGTCGCCCTGGCCAACACGGCGCAGATGGGTACCAAACAGAGCAGCACCGTGGTCAACCGTGCCGTTAACGCCATCGGTACACCTTATCGTTGGGGCGGCACCAGCCCAACAAAAGGGTTCGACTGCAGCGGACTGGTTAAATATGCCTTCAACGACGTGAGCGAAGTCGATTTGCCGCGCACGTCCAACGCCATGGCCGAAGGTCACGGGCAAAAGGTAGACCGCAAGGATTTGAAGCCTGGCGACTTGCTGTTCTTCAACATCAAGAGCCGCACGGTCAACCACGTTGCGATCTACCTCGGCAACGACCGATTCGTTCACGCGCCACGCCGTGGCAAGTCCGTGACGATAGACACGCTGAAGAAGCCGTACTGGGACAGCCATTACGTCGTCGCCAAGCGTGTGCTGCCAAAGCAGCCGCCGAGCCAGAAGGGCACCGTGCGCATCGCCCAGCGTTAAAATCTCCACGCAACTCAATGTAGGAGCGCGCTTGCCCGCGATTGCAATCTGTCAGCTGAACATCTTTGGCTGATACACCGCAATCGCAGGCACGCGCGCTCCTACAATGGATTGCGGATGCCGTAATGCGCGTTACTTCATCGCCAGTTAAAAATTGTCCGGCGTCTTCGCCTTCTCCCGCGCACTCTCGCGCGTGATCAGCCCCTTGCTGATCAGATCCTTCAGGCACATATCCAGCGTCTGCATCCCCAGCGATCCCCCCGTCTGAATCGATGAGTACATCTGCGCCACCTTGTCCTCGCGGATCAGGTTACGAATCGCTGACGTGCCGATCATGATCTCGTGGGCCGCGACACGGCCTCCGCCGACTTTCTTCAGCAGCGCCTGAGACACGATGGCGTGGAGCGACTCGGAGAGCATCGAGCGGATCATCGACTTCTCCTGCGCCGGGAACACGTCGACGATACGGTCGATGCTCTTGGCCGCGGACGTGGTGTGCAGCGTGCCGAACACCAGGTGGCCGGTTTCGGCTGCCGTCAGCGCCAGGCGGATGGTCTCCAGGTCGCGCAGCTCGCCCACCAGAATGACGTCAGGGTCTTCACGCAGCGCCGAACGCAGCGCTTCGGCGAAGCCGTGGGTGTCGCGGTGGACTTCGCGCTGGTTGATCAGGCTTTTCTTGGACTCGTGAACGAATTCGATCGGGTCTTCGATGGTGAGGATGTGGTGGTGTTTGTTGCTGTTCAGGTAATCGACCATGGCCGCCAGCGTGGTCGACTTGCCCGAGCCGGTCGGACCGGTGACCAGAACCAGGCCGCGCGGCACGTCGGTAATCTTGCGAAACACTTCGCCCATGCCCAGCTCTTCCATGCTCAGGACCTTGGAGGGAATGGTCCGGAACACCGCGCCGGCGCCGCGATTCTGGTTGAAAGCGTTGACCCGGAAGCGCGCCACGCCCGGCACCTCGAAGGAGAAGTCTGTCTCCAGATCCTCCTCGAAGTCCTTGCGCTGCTTGTCGTTCATGATGTCGTAGATCAGCGCCTGAACCTCTTTCTGGTCCAGTGCGGGCAGGTTGATCCGCCGCACATCGCCATCGACGCGAATCATCGGTGGCAGGCCGGCAGAGAGATGCAAGTCCGACGCGCCTTGCTTGGCACTGAAGGCCAGCAGCTCGGTAATATCCATACAGCTCCTCATCACATAGAATGCCGCAGACTTTAGCCCTGCTGGCGCAAATCAATGTCCACGATAGCAGAGAACATTTCAACGCTCGCCGAGCGAATTCGTAGCGCGGCGCAAGCGGTGCAGCGCGACCCGGCCTCTGTCGGCCTGCTGGCCGTCAGCAAGACCAAGCCGGCGAGCGACCTGCGGGAAGCCTACGACGCCGGTCTTCGCGATTTCGGCGAGAACTACCTTCAGGAAGCCCTCGGCAAACAGGCCGAATTGAGCGACCTGCCCTTGATCTGGCATTTCATCGGCCCCATCCAGTCCAACAAGACTCGCGCCATCGCCGAGAACTTTGCCTGGGTGCATTCCGTGGATCGTCTGAAAATCGCGCAACGGCTGTCCGAACAGCGTCCGCCAGCACTGCCGCCGCTGAACATCTGCATTCAGGTCAACGTCAGCGGCGAGGCCAGCAAGTCAGGCTGCAGCCCTGAAGACCTGCCCGCACTGGCCCAGGCCATCTGCGCGCTGCCCCACCTGAAACTGCGCGGTCTGATGGCCATTCCCGAACCCACCGATAACCCCGACGAACAGAACGCTTCGTTCGCCGCCGTCAGCACGTTGCAGGCGCAACTGGGCCTGCCGCTGGACACGCTTTCCATGGGCATGAGCCACGACCTCGAAGCCGCCATCGCACAAGGTGCGACCTGGGTGCGGATTGGCACTGCCCTCTTTGGCGCCCGCAATTATGGGCAGCCTTAACCTTTGCCCCACAGGAAACCGTTCATGAGCAAAACCCGTATCGCGTTCATCGGCGCCGGCAACATGGCTGCCAGCCTGATTGGCGGCATGCGCGCCCAAGGCGTCGACGCTGAGCTGATTCGTGCCAGTGACCCGGGCGCAGAAACCCGCGAGCGCGTGGCAAAAGAACACGGCATCAAAGTCGTCGCCGACAACGCCGAAGCGATTGAAGGCGCCGATGTGGTGCTGTTGGCAGTCAAGCCGCAAATGATGAAAACCGTGTGCGAAGCGCTGAAACCGGCACTCAAGCCTCATCAACTGATCGTGTCCATTGCCGCCGGGATAACCTGCGCCAGCATGCGCGCCTGGCTGGGCGAACAGCCTGTCGTGCGCTGCATGCCGAATACGCCTGCTCTGCTGCGCCAGGGTGTCAGCGGCTTGTACGCTACTGCGGATGTCACCCCGGCCCAGCGCGAGCAGGCGGAGACTCTGCTGTCGGCGGTCGGAATCGCACTGTGGGTAGATGAAGAAGCGCACATCGATGCCGTGACAGCGGTGTCGGGCAGCGGCCCGGCGTATTTCTTCCTGCTGATCGAGGCGATGACGGCCGCAGGCGTCAAGCTCGGCCTGCCGGCTGATGTTGCCAGCAAGCTCACCCTGCAAACCGCGCTGGGTGCCGCATTGATGGCCACCGGCAGCGACGTCGATGCGGCCGAACTGCGTCGCCGTGTGACATCGCCTGCGGGCACCACCGAAGCCGCCATCAAATCGTTCCAGGCCGATGGCTTCGAAGCAATGGTGGAGAAGGCGCTGGGCGCCGCCGCACATCGCTCCGCCGAACTCGCCGAACAGCTGGGCAAATAAGGAACTACTCATGAATGCACTCACCGGCGCCACGATTTTCGTCATCCAGACGCTCATCAGCCTGTACCTGACCATCGTTCTGCTGCGCTTCGTGCTGCAACTGGTCAAAGCCAATTTCTATAACCCGCTCTGCCAGTTCGCCGTCCGTGCGACCCAGCCGTTGTTGAAGCCTATCCGGCGCATCGTGCCGAGCGTTTTCGGGCTCGACACGTCTTCACTGCTGCTGGCAATTGTCATCCAGGCGCTGTTGATGGCCTTCGTACTGATGATGACCTACGGCACCATTGGCGATATCCCCCACTTGTTGATGTGGTCGATCATCGGCATTACGTCGCTGCTGCTGAAAATCTTCTGGGTCGCGATGATCATCATGGTCATCGTTTCGTGGATTGCTCCGGGCAGCCACAACCCGGCCGCCGAGCTGGCCTACCAGATCAGTGAACCGATCCTGGCGCCGTTCCGTCGCATCATCCCTAACCTGGGCGGCATGGACATCTCGCCGATCTTCGCCTTCCTGGCGATTCAGGTGCTGCAGTCCTACGTGATGCCCGCGCTGGCGGCCTACGCCGGCATGCCCCAAGAGCTGTGGCGGTTGATTTAAACGCTGCACCCTAGCCCTCGTTGATGTTACCGCCAGGTTAATAGCCTGGCGCGAACCAGGTGTAGGAGCGCGCTTGCCCGCGAAGGCGTCGGAACATCCAACCTGATCGTGTCCGGTCTGCCGTAATCGCGGGCAAGCGCGCTCCTACAGGGCCTTGGGCAGAAGTCAGATTGCCGGTTGTTGCGGGACTTTGTTGCCGCACCCCGGCGCGATCTTTAGACTTACGCCTCATTTCAGCGAGAGCAGGTCGATGCCCACGGTCTTTCCCAAAGATTCTGTCGGTCTAGTCACGCCGCAAACGGCGCATTTCAATGAGCCGCTGGCATTGGCCTGCGGACGTTCGTTGCCTGCCTACGACCTCATCTACGAAACCTACGGCCAGCTCAACGCCGCCAAAAGCAACGCGGTGCTGATTTGCCACGCGCTGTCGGGGCATCATCACGCAGCGGGTTATCACAGCGCCGAAGACCGCAAGCCGGGCTGGTGGGACAGCTGCATCGGCCCCGGCAAGCCTATCGATACCGACACGTTCTTCGTGGTCAGCCTGAACAACCTCGGCGGCTGCAACGGCTCCACCGGCCCCAGCAGCATCAACCCGGAAACCGGCAGGCCTTTTGGCGCCGACTTCCCGGTGTTGACGGTCGAAGACTGGGTGCATAGCCAGGCGCGTCTGGCCGACCGGCTGGGCGTCGATCAATGGGCGGCCATCGTCGGCGGCAGCCTGGGCGGTATGCAGGCGCTGCAATGGACGATCACCTACCCCGAGCGCGTGCGGCACTGTCTGGCGATTGCTTCCGCGCCCAAGCTGTCGGCGCAGAACATCGCGTTCAACGAAGTCGCGCGGCAGGCAATCCTGACCGACCCGGAATTCCACGGCGGCTCGTTTCAGGAACACGGCGTGATTCCCAAGCGCGGCCTGATGCTGGCGCGTATGGTCGGGCACATCACGTACCTGTCCGATGACTCGATGGGTGAGAAATTCGGCCGCGGCCTGAAGAACGAAAACCTCAACTACGACTTCCACAGCGTGGAATTCCAGGTCGAAAGCTACCTGCGGTATCAGGGCGAGGAGTTTTCCGGGCGTTTCGACGCCAACACCTACCTGCTGATGACCAAAGCGCTGGACTACTTCGATCCTGCGGCCAACTTCAACGACAACCTCGCCGCCACCTTCGCCAACGCCAGTGCCAAGTTCTGTGTGATGTCGTTTACCACTGACTGGCGCTTCTCCCCGGCCCGCTCGCGGGAGCTGGTCGACGCGCTGATGGCGGCGAAAAAGGACGTCTGTTATCTGGAGATCGATGCGCCTCAAGGCCACGACGCCTTCCTGATCCCGATCCCGCGCTACTTGCAGGCCTTCTCCAGCTACATGAACCGAATTGCACTCTGAGGACACCATGAGAGCCGACCTGGACATCATCCAAGACTGGATACCGGCTGGCAGCCGTGTGCTCGACCTCGGCTGCGGCGACGGCGAATTGCTGGCCTGGCTGCAGGAGCACAAGCAAGTGACGGGCTATGGCCTGGAAAACGACGCCGATAACATCGCCCGCTGCGTGGCGCGTGGGGTTAACGTCATCGAGCAGGATCTGGACAAGGGGCTGGGCAACTTTGCCAGCAACAGTTTCGATGTCGTGGTCATGACCCAGGCACTTCAGGCCGTGCACTACCCGGACCGCATTCTCGACGAAATGCTGCGCGTCGGCCGCCAGTGCATCATCACCTTCCCTAACTTCGGGCACTGGCGTTGTCGCTGGTACCTGGCGAGCAAGGGGCGGATGCCGGTTTCCGAGTTCCTGCCGTACACGTGGTACAACACGCCGAACATCCACTTCTGCACCTTCGAGGATTTCGAAGAACTGTGCCGGGGCCGCTCGGCGAAGGTCATTGATCGGCTGGCGGTCGATCAACAGCATCGGCACGGCTGGGCCAGCAAGCGTTGGCCTAATCTATTGGGGGAAATCGGCATTTATCGCGTCAGTAGCCCTGGCTTGCAAGACCACCAGATTGCCGTCTAACCCCATGCCGCGAGGTGAATGATCATCGCTCGCCCAGCGTCAGCGCCTCGGGTCCAGACCTGAGGGGCGAGAGCGACGCACTCACGCTCAGCTTCAGTCAGCCGATTTTCACGGACTCATCATGAACCTCTCCCAGCTTGTACTGGCCAGCCACAACGCCGGCAAACTCAAAGAACTTCAGGCCATGCTCGGCGCCAGCGTTCAGCTGCGTTCGATCGGCGAGTTCAGCACCGTGGAGCCCGAAGAAACCGGGTTGTCATTCGTCGAGAACGCGATCCTCAAGGCGCGCAATGCCGCGCGTATTTCCGGTCTGCCAGCCCTGGCCGATGATTCGGGGCTGGCGGTGGATTACCTGGGCGGTGCGCCGGGCATCTACTCCGCGCGTTACGCCGACGGCCATGGCGATGCGGCGAACAACGCCAAATTGCTGGACGCCCTCAAGGACGTCTCCGCCGAACAACGCGGCGCCCAGTTCGTCTGCGTTCTGGCACTGGTGCGCCACGCCGACGACCCGCTGCCGATCCTCTGCGAAGGTCTGTGGCACGGGCGCATCCTCACGGCTGCCAGCGGCGAGCACGGCTTCGGTTATGACCCGTTGTTCTGGGTGCCGGAGCGCAACTGTTCAAGCGCCGAACTCACCCCGGCCGACAAGAACCAGATCAGCCACCGCGCCCGCGCCATGGTCATCCTGCGTCAGCGTCTGGGGCTGAGCCCTGATCAGCAATGACTCAGGATTCTACGACCCGGCCGTTGATACTGGGCGCGGCCGGCTTCTCCTCTGAGCAGCCACGGACGCCCCTTGCCGAGCTGCCGCCGCTGTCGTTGTACATTCATATCCCGTGGTGCGTGCGCAAATGCCCGTACTGCGATTTCAACTCACACACCGCGAGCCCGGTATTGCCGGAGCAGGAATACGTCGACGCGCTGCTGACCGATCTCGATCAGGACTTGCCCCACGTCTACGGCCGCGAGTTGAGCACCATCTTCTTCGGCGGCGGCACACCCAGCCTGTTCAGCGCCGATGCGCTGGGCCGTTTACTGCGCGGTGTTGAACAACGCATCCGCTTCGCGCCCGACATCGAAATCACGCTGGAAGCCAACCCAGGCACCTTCGAGCAGGTAAAATTCAGCGCGTATCGGGGCTTGGGTATCAATCGGCTGTCCATCGGCATCCAGAGTTTTCAGGAAGCCAAGCTCAAGGCGCTCGGACGTATCCACAGCGGCGATGAGGCCGTGCGCGCGACGGACATGGCCCGACAGGCGGGTTTTGATAACTTCAATCTGGACCTGATGCACGGCCTGCCGGACCAGTCCCAAGAAGACGCTCTCGGCGATCTGCGTCAGGCGATCGCTCTCGCGCCAACGCACCTGTCGTGGTATCAGCTGACCCTTGAGCCGAACACAGTCTTCTGGAATCAGCCGCCCACGCTGCCGGAAGACGACATCCTCTGGGACATTCAGGAGGCCGGTCAGACGCTGCTTCGGGAAAACGGCTACGCACAATACGAAGTGTCGGCCTACGCCCAGCCGGGACGCGAAGCGCGACATAACCTGAATTACTGGAGCTTCGGGGATTTCATCGGGATCGGCGCCGGCGCCCATGGCAAGCTCAGCCATCCGGACGGGCGCATCATCCGCACTTGGAAGACCCGGCTGCCCAAGGATTACCTTAACCCGGCCAAGGCCTATCAGGCTGGCGAAAAGCTGCTGCCACTGGATGAGATGCCCTTTGAATTTCTGATGAACGCTCTGCGCCTGACAAAAGGCGTGGACGCTGCATTATTTCAGCGCCGCACCGGTCTAAGCGTCGATTCGCTTGCCAGCGCCCGTCTTGAGGCGGAACAACGCGGCTTGCTGGAGACCGATCCGTCACGGCTGGTGGCGACCCCTCGCGGCCAGTTATTCCTCAACGACCTGCTGCAGCACTTTCTTCTGTAAGGCTCAACACTAAGGACACTGAATGGAATTCGTACTCGACTTGCTGGCCACTGTCTCGCGCTGGAGTCGCAGCAATTTGTCGGAAATCGCCCTGGCATTGGTGGGCTGTCTGCTGATTCTGTTCGGGACTGACATCAAGGGCTGGATCGAAGGCCGCATCGGCAGCTTTGCCGGCGCCCTGCGCATTCCGATCATGGCGCTGCTCTGCACCGTGGGCAGTGGCGCTGCGCTGATTTATGCCACTCCATGGGTCGTGCGCGGCCTGAGCCAGTTCAACAACTACAGCCTTGCGCCGGTGTTGGTGGTGGTCCTGGTGTTGATCGGGGTTGTGGCCGATCGGAAATAAGCCCTCCAGAAACGCAAAAACGCCCTTGCCCGCGATGCGGCAAGGGCGCTCTCAAGACATCACACTCCGCTGCTGCCGAGTGCGATCAGCCCATCAGCGAATGCTCTGGATGCTGCCTTTGTTGCCGGTCACTTTCACGTTCACTTGCTTGAAGATGAAGTAATCGTTGACGGTCACTTCGTAGCGCGGCGCGACGATCAGGTCGGAACCGGACGATTTGACGGCCTTGAACGCAGCGGCTGCCTTGGTGGAGGAAATCGGGTCCGGCAGAGGCAGGCCGATACCGCCGCCACCGCTCGCGCCGCCGTAGGTCACGCCGTCAGCGAACTGAGTGTCGCCGCCGATGTTCAACCAGCCAAACAGTACATTGGTGGAGGATTCGCCGCTGATGGCTTCACCGACTTTGACGTCAGCCTTCAGATCAGTCTTCACATCGCCGGACAGCGAAGCGCTTGGCTGGCTGACGTTGTAGCTGACACAGCCGCTGGTGGTCGCGATCAGCGTGGCGATCGCAGCCATTTGCCAAAATTTGTTCATCTTCATTCCTCGTCATCGATAGTGATATATGCAACGGCGGGGACTATGAAGATAAGAACTGAAAATGGATGTCGGACGTTTCCGAAGACCTTGTAGCCTTCTTAGGAAGAAATCGAAGGGTTCCTCATACGAGGCAATTAGCGGCTGAAATGGTCTGTAAAAACTCAAAAGCGGCCGCTATTGGGCCGCTCCTGGTCAAGAAGTGATCAGGCCAGCTTCTCGAACTTCAGATCCCAGACCCCGTGACCGAGGCGTTCGCCACGGCGCTCGAACTTGGTGATCGGACGTTCCGCAGGGCGCGGAACGCATTTACCGTCTTCGGCCAGGTTGCGGTAACCCGGGGCCACGTTCATCACTTCCAGCATGTATTCGGCATACGGTTCCCAGTCGGTCGCCATGTGCAGCACGCCGCCCGGCTTCAACTTGGTGCGTACCAACTCGGCAAACTCGGCCTGGACGATACGGCGCTTGTGATGACGCGACTTGTGCCAAGGATCGGGGAAGAACAGCATCAGCCGATCCAGGCTGTTGTCGGCCACGCAGCGGTTCAGCACTTCGATCGCATCGCAATCGTAAACCCGCAGGTTGGTAAGCCCCTGGGTCAGCACGCCGTTGAGCAAGGCGCCGACGCCCGGACGGTGGACTTCCACGCCGATGAAATCCTGCTCTGGTGCGGCGGCGGCCATTTCCAGCAGCGAGTGGCCCATGCCAAAACCGATCTCAAGGGTGCGCGGGGCCGAGCGGCCAAACACCTGATCGAAATCCACCGGGGCGTCGGCCAGCGGCAGCACGAACAGCTCCTTGCCCTGATCCAGACCGCGTTGCTGGCCTTCGGTCATGCGACCGGCGCGCATCACGAAGCTCTTGATGCGACGGTGATGACTGTCATCGCCTGGCGCTTTGGCATTTTCGTCATTCATCACTTCATCGTCCGGAAGTGGGTCGGGCGTTTGCGAATCAATCATCAACAGGCTCTTACTTGATCAGACCATCCAGCGGCGAGGACGCGCTGGCATAGAGTTTCTTGGGCATACGACCGGCAAGGTAAGCCATGCGGCCCGCCAGAATGGCGTGTTTCATGGCTTCGGCCATCAGCACCGGGTGCTGCGCGTGAGCGATGGCCGAGTTCATCAGCACCGCTTCGCAACCCAGTTCCATGGCGATGGTGGCATCGGACGCAGTGCCGACACCGGCATCCACCAGCACCGGGACTTTCGATTCTTCGAGGATGATCTGCAGGTTGTATGGGTTGCAGATCCCCAGGCCAGTGCCGATCAGGCCCGCGAGGGGCATCACTGCGCAGCAACCGATTTCGGCGAGCTGGCGGGCAATGATCGGGTCGTCGCTGGTGTAGACCATGACGTCGAAGCCGTCCCGGACCAGCGTTTCGGCCGCCTTGAGGGTCTCGATGACATTAGGGAACAGGGTCTTCTGGTCAGCGAGGACTTCCAGCTTGACCAGATTGTGGCCATCGAGCAGCTCACGGGCCAGGCGGCAGGTGCGCACTGCTTCGATGGCGTCGTAGCAACCGGCGGTGTTCGGCAGGATGGTGTAGCGGTCCGGCGGCAGCACGTCGAGCAGGTTCGGTTCGCCCGGGTTCTGCCCCAGGTTGGTCCGGCGCACCGCAACGGTAACGATCTCGGCGCCCGACGCTTCGATGGCCAGTCGGGTCTGTTCCATGTCCGTGTACTTGCCAGTGCCGACCAGCAGGCGCGACTGAAAAGTACGACCGGCCACGGTAAACGGCTTGTCGCTGCGAACGTTGCTCATCTGAAATCCTCTTTACGGTTGAGGTTCTTGCAGTGCTTGCGGATCAAGCCGGCGGCACGTTGAAGTGCTAGCCGCCACCGATGGCGTGCACCACTTCGACCTGATCGCCCTCGGTCAGCATCGTAGCGGCATGCTGGCTGCGCGGGACGATGTCCAGATTGAGCTCGACGGCGACTCGGCGCCCGGTCAGATCCAGACGTGTCAGCAATCCCGCGACGGTCTCGCCGTCGGGCAGCTCAAAGGATTCACCGTTCAACTGAATGCGCATGCGAGGGGGCAGCCATCATTCTAGGGGGCGAGCATTCTAGCCCGATCGGCCAGTATGACCAAGGCAAAGCCACGCCATTCGTCTCAGGCGTGGCCGAGGGTTGCTGCGCGCTCGACATAAGCGCGCGCAGTCGGGGTTGGCAGGCGTGGTTAGAGTGTGTCGAGGCCCAGGCGCCAGGCCGTCCAGCCAAGAATCGCCCAACCGATCAGGAAAAACAGGCCGCCGAAGGGAGTGATGATGCCCAGCTTGGTCGCGCCGGTCAGCGTCATCAGGTAGAGGCTGCCGGAAAACAGGATGATGCCCAGTGTGAAAGAGATCCCTGCATAGGTGACGAGCCGGCCCTGGATCTGCATCGCCAGCAGCGCGACGCCGAAAATCGCCAGCGCATGAATCAACTGATAGAGCACGCCGGTGTGGAAGACCGCCAGGTACTCGGGCGTCAGGCGGTTTTTCAACCCATGGGCCGCGAACGCGCCGAGGGCAACGCCGGTGAATCCGAAGAAGGAGGCCAGCATTAGAAAGGTTCGTAACATGTACAACTCCAGGCAAGTTCAATGACGCGTGGTCTGTATAATGGCCCGCTCAACCGGTTCGGCCAAGCCATCTCTATGCTGCAATTACTTCTCCGTCGTGTCGCAAAAGGCCTGCTCTGGTTCGCAGCGACAAGTGTCGTGCTGGTACTGATTTTTCGCTGGGTCCCTCCTCCCTTCACTGCATTGATGGTCGAACGCAAGATCGAATCCTGGTTCGACGGGCAGCCCATTGACCTGCAGCGCGACTGGGAATCATGGGACAACATCTCCGATGACCTGAAAATCGCCGTCATCGCTGGCGAGGACCAGAAGTTTGCCGAGCACTGGGGTTTCGATATCGACGCCATTCAGGCGGCACTGGTTCACAACGAACGCGGCGGCTCCCTGCGCGGGGCCAGTACGCTGAGCCAGCAGGTGTCGAAGAACCTGTTCCTCTGGTCGGGCCGCAGTTACTTTCGCAAAGGCCTTGAAGCCTGGTTCACCGCGCTGATCGAGGTGTTCTGGTCCAAGCAGCGCATTCTCGAGGTCTACCTGAACAGCGTGGAATGGGACGACGGTGTCTTCGGCGCCCAGGCCGCTGCGCAGCATCACTTTCATGTGAATGCGAGCCAGCTTTCCACGCAACAGGCGAGTTATCTGGCCGCAGTCCTCCCCAACCCGCGGGAATGGAGCGCCAGTCACCCGAGCAGCTACGTTTCACGCCGCGCAGGCTGGATCCGCCAGCAGATGAGGCAGTTGGGTGGGGATGAGTATCTGATGGGGCTGAATCACAGTCGGAAGTGGTAAGCCCACAATCCTTGTAGGAGCCGGCTTGCTGGCGAACACGTCCGTTCATACACCTCGCTGGTGAATGCCAGATCGGGTTCGCCAGCCGGCTCCGACGGAGTATCGCTCGGTGTAACCCGACTAGCGTCGGCCCCACAAACAAAAACGCCCCGATTATCTCGGGGCGTTTTGCGTTTCGGCGCGGCGATCAGGCAGCGATCGACAGCTTCAGCTTGTTCATCGCGCTCTTCTCAAGCTGACGAATCCGCTCGGCAGAGACGTTGTACTTCTCGGCCAGATCGTGCAGCGTCGCCTTTTCTTCCGCCAGCCAGCGCTGATACAGAATGTCGCGGCTGCGGTCATCGAGCACGTTCAGCGCTTCATGCAGATTGGCCGTCGAGCTGTCAGTCCAGTCGGAATCTTCCAGCTGACGCGCCGGATCGTAGCGATGGTCTTCCAGGTAATTGGCCGGCGACTGGAACGCGCTGTCATCGTCGGCTTCTGCCGCCGGGTCGAACGCCATGTCATGTCCAGTCAGACGGCTTTCCATTTCGCGCACTTCGCGGGGCTCGACACCCAGGCTTTCCGCCACACGATGCACTTCTTCGTTGTTCAGCCAGGCCAGACGCTTCTTCTGGCTGCGCAGGTTGAAGAACAGTTTGCGCTGAGCCTTGGTGGTCGCGACCTTCACGATGCGCCAGTTGCGCAGGATGAACTCGTGAATTTCAGCCTTGATCCAGTGCACTGCAAAGGACACCAGACGCACGCCCATCTCGGGGTTGAAGCGCTTCACGGCCTTCATCAGGCCAACGTTACCTTCCTGAATCAGGTCAGCCTGAGCCAGTCCATAACCGGAATAACTGCGTGCGATATGCACGACAAATCGCAGGTGGGCGAGCACCATCTGCCGAGCCGCCCCTAGATCCTGCTCGTAATAGAGACTCTCGGCCAGTTCACGCTCCTGCTCAGGCGTCAGCAGTGGAATGCTGTTTACCGTATGCACATAGGCTTCCAGGTTTGCACCCGGAACCAAGGCATAAGCAGGTTGCAAAGAAGTGGTCATACGAAAAAACCTCCGACACATAACTCGTGCAGTTCAGCACTGCGAAATTGACCGGGAACCGCTAGACAAGTTCCCTGAGCTGAAAAGTCAATAGGTGAAACAAAATTTACTAACGACGTTGCTACTCAACACTAACGAGGTGCCAACTCTCTTAAATGGCGCGCTACCGCAATCCACGCACCGATATACCCCAACAGCACCGCTCCAAGCAAGAGCGACAAGCCGTCTGACACTGGCACGCCGGCAAGGGCGAAATTGCTGCCGTAGAGCCCGGCCAGCCGGACCACCGCTTCGTTCAACCAGTCTAGCCCGAAAGCCAGAACACCCCAGGAAAGAACGCCGGCGCCCAACCCGTACAACGCCCCCATATAAAGGAAGGGCCGGCGCACGTAGCTGTCCGTACCGCCTACCAACTTGATGACCTCGATTTCCGTACGACGGTTCTCGATGTGCAGACGAATGGTGTTGCCGATGACCAACAGCAGCGCCGCAACCAGCAATACGGTGAGGCCGAAAACGAACCGGTCTCCCAGCTTGAGGATAGCTGCCAGGCGCTCGACCCAGACCAGGTCAAGTTGGGCCTGCTGCACTTTAGGCAGCTCGGCCAGACGCGTACGTAACGCCTCCAGCGCGGCTTTGTCAACTTCCAGTGGCGTTACCAGCACAACGCCGGGCAGTGGGTTTTCAGGCAGCTCCTTGAGCGCCTCGCCCAAGCCGGACTGTTTCTGGAATTCGTTCAGCGCCTCATCGCGACTGATGTACTCGGCATCAGCGACGCCCGGCATTTCCTTGATCTGGCGGACCAGACCTTCGCCTTCGCTCGGCGACGCTTCCAGTTGCAGATACAGGGATATCTGCGCCGCACGCTGCCACGACCCGCCCAAGCGCTCGACGTTGCTTAACAACAACGACAAGCCCATCGGCAAGCTCAAGGCAATCGCCATCACCAGACAGGTAAAAAAGCTGCCGATGGGCTGCTTGCCGAGACGGCGCAGGCTGTCCAGCAGGCTTGAACGGTGGGCTTCGATCCAGGCGTTGAACAGCTCGCCGAAACTCGGGCCGTCATCGTCATCGCGCTTCTTTTGCTTGTGCGGCGCCGGGTCTGAAGCCTTGGGAGCTACGCGTTCGGAAACCTTGGGGCTGCGGGTGGCACTCATACGCCAGCCTCCCCGTCGCCGATCAATCGGCCGCGCTGCAACGTCAGCATGCGATGACGCATGCGCGCGATCAGTGCCAGGTCGTGGCTGGCAATCAGCACGCTGGTGCCCAGCCGATTGATGTCTTCGAACACGCCCATGATTTCGGCCGCCAGTCGCGGGTCGAGGTTACCGGTGGGTTCGTCCGCCAGCAGCAAGGCCGGGCGGTGAACGATGGCGCGGGCAATGCCGACGCGCTGTTGCTGACCGGTGGACAAGTCGCCCGGATACAGCTCGGCTTTATCCGACAATGCCACGCGCTCAAGGGCCGAGTCGACGCGCTTGACCACTTCGGTCTTGGACAAGCCGAGGATCTGCAGCGGCAGCGCGACGTTGTTGAACACCGTGCGATCGAACAGCAGCTGGTGGTTCTGGAACACGACGCCGATCTGCCGACGCAAAAACGGAATCTGCGCGGTGCTGATCTGACCCAGGTCCTGACCTGCCAGCAAAAGCTTGCCGGTGGTCGGACGCTCCATCGCCAGCAGCAGGCGCAGCAAGGTGCTCTTGCCCGCGCCGGAGTGGCCGGTCACAAACAGAAATTCGCCACGACGTACTCGAAAGCTCAGCTCATGCAAGCCGACGTGTCCGTTCGGATAGCGTTTACCGACCTGTTCGAAACGAATCATGGGCGCTCCCGCTCGGCGAATAGGGCTTGGACGAACGGCTCGGCTTCGAAGGTTCGCAGATCGTCGATGCCTTCACCGACACCGATGTAGCGAATCGGCAAGCCGAACTGCTTGGCCAGGGCGAAGATCACGCCGCCCTTGGCCGTGCCGTCGAGCTTGGTCAGCGCAAGGCCGGTGAGCTGGACGGTCTGGTTGAACTGCTTGGCCTGATTGATGGCGTTCTGGCCCGTGCCGGCATCCAGCACCAGCAGAACCTCATGGGGAGCGTCGGCGTCCAGCTTGCCGATTACGCGGCGAACCTTCTTCAGCTCTTCCATCAGGTTATCTTTGGTGTGCAGACGCCCCGCCGTGTCGGCGATCAGCACATCGACGCCGCGCGCTTTTGCAGCCTGAACGGCATCAAAAATCACCGAAGCCGAATCAGCCCCAGTGTGCTGGGCGATCACCGGGATCTTGTTGCGCTCGCCCCATACCTGCAACTGCTCAACCGCTGCAGCGCGGAAAGTGTCGCCTGCCGCCAGCATGACCTTTTTGCCTTCCAGCTGAAGCTTCTTGGCAAGCTTGCCGATGGTGGTGGTTTTACCCGCGCCGTTGACGCCCACGACCAGAATCACGAATGGCTTGTGCTGTGCAGTGATGACCAGCGGGGCTTCCACTGGTTTGAGCATTTCGGTCAGCTCGTTCTGGAGCGACTTGTACAGCGCATCGCTGTCGGTGAGCTGCTTGCGCGCCACTTTCTGGGTCAAGTTGCGCACAATCGCCGACGTTGCTTCTACGCCGACGTCTGCGGTCAACAGCCGAGTCTCCAGCTCGTCGAGCATCTCGTCGTCGATGGCTTTCTTGCCCAGGAAAAGGCTGGCCATCCCTTCGCCCAGGCTGGCGCTGGTTTTCGACAGGCCCTGCTTCAGGCGGGCGAAGAAACCAGGCTGCTTGGGTGCGGCCGATCCTTCGGACGGGACAGGCGGCACGCTGGTTTCAAGAACGGGTACGGCAGCTGCGGCTGGAACCATCGGCGCTGTCGTCAACGGCGGCGTCAGCGACGGGAGGTCATTGCCGGAAACCGGATCAGGCAGCGCGACCGGGGTCGGCTCGACGGACGGAGCCACTTCGAACGACGTCGTGTCGATGACCGCCGGTTGAGCGGGCACTTCAGCCAATAGAGCGGCTGCGGACTCCACGTTGGACTCGGTGTGAACCGGTATGGACGGGGTGACGTGAGGCTCGCGCTCATCGGTGAAAGCGACGGGCTCTTCAGCGACGGGCAGGTGAAGCCAGGGATCTTCAACCGGGGCCGAAAGCGCTTCAGTCGTAGCGGTTTGTGGCAGGGGCTGCAGCGCGGGTTGCGACGCATGCTGGGCAGGGATAACAGGGGCGTTGTGCTGCTCAGCAACAGCCGGGGCCTGATCGGGCACGGATTCTGGCGCGGGTGCGGGGGTATTCTGAGGCGGCTCGGGAGTGGCTTCCTGCGGCTTTTTGCGCAGCCATCCGAACAGGCCTTTCTTCTCGCCAGCCGGGGCTGGGGTCTTCTTGTCGTCGTTGGAACCAAACATGGAGGACGGCTATCTCACGGTAACGACGCGCCAGAGCGGCGCCTCTGAAAAATTCTGTATGGGAAACAGACTGCTTTTATGTCTGCTTGTTCATAGGTTGCCCGCCACAGTGGCAGCGCAGCCATAATGACTACATCGCTCAGGCCATTTCTTACGAAGCGTGTTTACAACTCAGACATCTTAGACATAGTCGCCGAACAAACTGGCCGCTATCCTAACACCCCCGCGCCCGCTGACGCTAAGCAGGCCGTCTCCAAGGTTCAAATCACGAATGAATGCTCTAGCCCGCTGTGCCGCAGGCCTGCTGCTCAGCACAATCTGTTTGCCCTTCGCCGCATCGGCTGCCGACCCACAACCCACCACCGAATTCACGCTGGACAACGGCCTGAAGGTCGTCGTGCGTGAAGATCACCGCGCACCGGTCGTGGTCTCGCAGGTCTGGTACAAGGTGGGTTCCAGTTACGAGACGCCTGGCCAGACGGGCCTGTCCCATGCCCTGGAACACATGATGTTCAAGGGTAGCTCCAAGGCGGGTCCCGGCGAAGCGTCGCTGATCCTGCGCGACCTGGGCGCGGAGGAGAACGCTTTCACCAGCGACGACTACACCGCTTATTACCAGGTGCTGGCCCGTGATCGACTGGCCGTTGCCTTCGAACTGGAAGCCGACCGCATGGCCACTCTGCGCCTGCCTCCAGAAGAGTTCGCGCGGGAAATCGAAGTCATCAAGGAAGAGCGCCGCCTGCGCACCGATGACAAGCCGAACGCCAAGGCCTATGAGCGCTTCAAGGCCATCGCCTACCCCGCCAGCGGCTACCACACGCCGACCATTGGCTGGATGGCTGACCTTGACCGCATGACGGTTGAGGAGCTGCGCCACTGGTATGAATCCTGGTACGTGCCCAACAACGCCACGCTGGTGGTGGTCGGTGACGTGAAGCCCGATGAGGTGAAAGCCCTGGCTGAGCGCTTCTTCGGCCCGGTACCACGCCGCGATGTACCGCCGTCGAAAAAACCGCTGGAGCTCGCCGAACCTGGCCTGCGCCAGATCACCGTGCATGTCGCCACGCAGATGCCGAGCCTGATGTATGGCTTCAACGTGCCCAGCCTGGCCACCGCCACCGATCCGCAGGCCGTCAACGCACTGCGCCTGATCTCGGCCTTGCTCGACGGCGGCTACAGCGCGCGCATCCCGACCCGTCTTGAGCGCGGCGAAGAGCTGGTCACCGGCGCTTCATCCGACTACGACGCCTATACCCGCGGCGACAGCCTGTTCACCATCAGCGCCACGCCCAATCAGCAAAGGAAGAAAACCCTCGCCGACGCGGAAGCCGGCATCTGGCGCCTGCTTGACGAGCTGAAAACCAAGCCGCCCGCCAAGGAAGAGCTGGAACGGGTCCGGGCCCAGGTGATCGCCGGATTGGTCTACGAGCGCGATTCCATTACCAGCCAGGCCAGCACCATTGGCGAACTGGAAACGGTAGGGCTGTCCTGGAAGCTCATTGATCAGGAACTCGCCGCACTGCAAAGCGTGACGCCGGAAGACATCCAGAAAGCTGCACGCACGTACTTCACCCGCGAGCGCCTTGCCGTTGCGCATGTTTTGCCTGAGGAGAAAGCCCAATGAGCCAGCGCAACGAATCCCGCTTTGCGCGAACGCGGGCCTGCTCCTTCGCACTCGCCGTGACGTTTGGTCTGTTGGGTGCAGCATCGGCAATGGCGGACACCGCCGCCGATGCCCCGAAAGCCATCGACAAGGCCGCGAGTACACTGGAATCCCTGAAGGAGCTGGACGGTAAAGCGCCGGCTCGCCGCTCGCTGAACATCCAGTCGTGGAATACCGCAAAAGGCGCTCGCGTGCTGTTTGTCGAAGCCCATGAGCTGCCGATGTTCGACATGCGCCTGCTGTTCGCGGCCGGCAGCAGTCAGGATGGCGCCACCCCCGGCATCGCGCTGGTCACCAACGCGATGCTCAACGAGGGCGTCAAAGGCAAGAACGTCAGCGCCATCGCCGAAGGTTTCGAAGGGCTTGGCGCTGATTTCGGCAACGGCTCCTATCGCGACATGGCAATCGCTTCGTTGCGTAGTCTGAGCGCCGCCGACAAACGTGAGCCGGCCTTGAAACTGTTTGCCGAAGTGGTGGGCAAACCGACGTTCCCGACAGACTCACTGGCACGAATCAAAAACCAGCTGCTGGCGGGCTTTGAATATCAAAAGCAGAACCCGGGCAAGCTGGCAGGCGACGAGCTGTTCAAGCGGTTGTACGGCGATCATCCCTACGCGCACCCGAGCATGGGCACGGCCAAAAGCATCGCGCCTCTGACCTTGGCTCAACTGAAGGCCTTTCATGCCAAGGCCTACGCCGCCGGCAACGCGGTGATTGCGCTGGTTGGCGACCTGACACGCGCTGAAGCCGAAGCGGTTGCGTCCCAGGTTTCAGCCGCGCTGCCTAAAGGCCCGGCGCTGGCACAAACCGTCGCACCGACCGAACCAAAGCCGAGTGAAACCCACATCGAGTTTCCGTCCAAGCAGACGCACCTGATGCTGGCTGAACTGGGCATCACTCGAGGCGATCCTGACTATGCAGCCCTGTCACTGGGCAACTCGATCCTCGGTGGCGGCGGATTTGGCAGCCGCCTGATGACCGAAGTGCGGGAAAAGCGCGGCCTGACCTACGGTGTGTCTTCAGGCTTCACGCCGATGCAGGCTCAGGGTCCGTTCATGATCAGCCTGCAGACCCGGGCCGAACTGAGCGAAAACACCCTCAAGCTGGTCAAGGACATCACCCGTGACTTCCTGGCCAACGGCCCGACCCAGAAGGAACTCGACGATGCCAAGCGCGAACTGGCCGGCAGCTTTCCTCTGGCGACTGCCAGCAATGCGGCCATCGTTGGCCAACTGGGCGCGGTCGGCTTTTATAATCTGCCGCTGACCTACCTTGAAGATTTCATGACGCAGTCCCAGAGCGTCACGGTCGAGCAGATCAAGGCCGTAATGAACAAACATCTGGACGCTGACAAGCTGGTGATCGTGACTGCAGGTCCGACCGTCCCGCAGAAGCCACTGCCGCCCCCTACTGACAAACCCGCCGAGCAACCGCTCGGCGTTCCGGAGCACTGATGACCTCGACTTCCAAGCCGCCGCGTATCCACAAAGGGCACAAAATCCACACGGGCCTCGGCCAACTGCGGATCATCGGCGGCGAATGGCGCAGTCGGCGTCTGAGTTTCCCTGACGCCCCCGGTCTGCGCCCAACGCCGGATCGTGTGCGTGAAACCCTGTTCAACTGGTTGGCCCCGTACATCGAGGGCGCGCGCGTCCTCGATCCGTTCGCCGGCAGTGGCGCGCTGTACCTCGAAGCGCTGTCCCGCGGCGCCAGTATGGGCCTGGCGCTGGACACCAACTCGATGGCGATCTCCAGCCTGCGCGAACACCTCGGCACACTGCGCTGCACCGTCGGCAAAACCGCCACCGGCGACGCGCTCCGCCATCTGGAAACCCAGCCGGCCGAACAATTCGACGTGGTGTTCCTCGACCCGCCGTTTCACCAGGACTTACTGATGCCTGCCTGCACGCTGCTGGAAGAGCGCAACTGGCTGGCGGATAGCGCGTGGATCTACACCGAAAGCGAAACCGCGCCGTCGACGCTGGGCATGCCCGCCAACTGGCGCCTGCACCGTGAAAAGAAAGCCGGTCAGGTTCACTACGCGGTGTGGGAACGCAGTGCCGTCGCGAGCTGACCGTCCCGGGTTCGTCCCGGCGTTCGGCCTGGGCAACCCGCACTTGCAGACGCTGTGGGGACCGCTCTGGCGTCCGACCACTCACCTCGAGCGCCGGCGCGAGCGCATCTGGCTGGAAGACGGCGATTTCCTCGACATGGACTGGCACGGCCCCCACGACGCCACTGTGCCGGTCGTGCTCGTGCTGCACGGTCTGACCGGCTCGTCCAACTCCCCCTACGTCGCCGGGCTGCAGCACGCCATGGAAAAACGCGGCTGGGCGAGTGTCGCCCTCAACTGGCGAGGTTGTTCAGGAGAGCCAAACCTGTTGCCCCGCAGCTATCACTCCGGCGCCAGCGAAGACCTTGCCGCGGTGATCGATCACCTGCGCAAGGCCCGACCGTTGGCGCCGCTTTACGCTGTCGGGTATTCCCTCGGCGGCAACATCTTGCTCAAGCACCTCGGCGAAACCGGGCTGGACAGCTACCTGCAAGGCGCTGTGGCGGTGTCGGTGCCGTTTCGTCTGGACGAATGCGCCGACCGGATCGGGCTGGGGTTTTCGAAGCTTTACCAACGCCACTTCATGCGCGAGATGGTCGGCTATATCAAAGACAAGCAGAGACGCTTTCAGCATGAGGGCCTTAGCGATGGACTGGCAGAACTGGCGGCGCTGGGTTCGCTGAAAGACATGCGCACTTTCTGGGATTTCGACGGGCGCGTGACAGCGCCGCTCAATGGATTCGTGGACGCCCATGATTACTACCGGCGCGCCTCCAGTCGGTACTTCCTCGGCGCCATTCGCACGCCAGCCCTGTTGATTCAATCCCTTGATGACCCGTTCGTGTTCAAGCACAGTCTCCCCGAAGCCTCCGAGCTATCGTCCAGCACTGAGTTCGACCTGCAGAAAAAAGGCGGGCATGTGGGTTTTGTCGGCGGGACCATCAGAACGCCGACGTATTATCTGGAGCAACGGATTCCGGCGTGGCTGACGGACGTCCATGGTGCGCAGATAAACCGCTAGCGCCTGCACGATCGTTCAAGACACGTATGCGTCACCCGCTTACCATCGGGACATAAGGAGAAAAACCATGTCCCGTAATCAGTTCTTCGTCCGCGGCCTTCGCGACAGCGTGCCGATGCTGGTCGGCATTGCACCGTTCGGCATTATCTTCGGCACCCTCGCCGGTGTGGGCGGCCTCACGCTCTGGCAGGCGGTGGGCATGTCGATGTTTGTTTACGCAGGATCGGCACAATTTATCGTCATCAGCCTGATGAGCGCCGGGGCCGGGGCGTTGGTGATTCTGTTGACGACGTTCATCGTCAATCTGCGCCACGTGCTGTACAGCGCCACCTTGCAACCGCAGGTTCAGGGTATGCCACAGCGCTGGCGTTTGTTGCTTGCGTTCTGGCTGACGGACGAAACCTTCGCCATCGTTCAACGCCACTACCTGGTTCACGGCCGGACGCCGCTGGCGCACTGGTATTGGCTGGGCGTGGCGAGTTCCCTGTATGCCTGCTGGGTGAGCAGCTCACTGGTGGCGTGCTGTTTGGTCAGGCGTTTCCCGACATGGCGAGTTGGGGACTTGAGTTCGCGATGCTGGCAACTTTCATCGGTATCGTCGTGCCCCTGCTGCGCAACCAGCCGCAGATCGCCGCCGCGTTGGTCGCGGGCGCGGTTGCCCTGCTGACGTGGTCGTGGCCCTACAAACTGGGGCTCATGGCCGCAGCCTTCAGTGGTATCGCCGCCGGCGTGTTTCTGGAAAGACGGCATCCAGAAAAGCAGGACGACATGAATCCGAACGAGGTACGCCCATGACCTACTGGTGGCTGATTCTGGGCATGGCCGCGATCACTTTTCTGATGCGCTACAGCCTGTTCGCCTGGCCAAACCTGCGTTTCCCGCCAGTGGTGCGCCAAGGCCTGCATTACGTACCCACCGCCGTGCTGACGGCGATCGTCGTCCCTGGCATGTTGCTGCCCGACGGCGCGCACTGGCGGCTGTCGCTGGACAACGTCTATTTGCTGGCCGGGGTCATGTCAATTGGCATTGCGGCCATCAGCCGAAGTCTTCTGGCGACCATCGGCGGCGGATTGCTGGTGTTCTTCTTGCTGCGCTGGGCGATGGGCCAGATGTGAGGCACACACGCCGCCACCTCAGTCGCCGGTCGCGAGGCCCCGCTGCGGATCATTGATCCACTCGCTCCACGACCCCGCGTACAGCGCGCCCAACGGATACCCGGCGAGGGCTAAGGCGAACAGGTTGTGACAGGCCGTCACCCCGGAACCGCAATAGGCGACGAGCTCATGGGCAGGACGGCCTTGCAAGGCCTCCGCAAACCGCTGCTTCAGTTGCTCCGCCGGGAGAAAGCGGCCATCCGGCCCGAGGTTGTCAGTGAACGCCGCGCACTGCGCGCCGGGGATGTGCCCCGCAATAGGGTCGATGGGCTCGACCTCACCCCGGAACCGCGCGGGCGCGCGCGCGTCGATCAGCGTCATGCCGGCATCGCCGATGCGGGCCTGCAGTTGCTCGGCCGTTATCACCATTGAGTCATCCGGCACGCCATCGAACGAACCCTCAGGTCGGTGCGACGGATCAAGGCTCAGTGGCAGACCCGCCGCATGCCAGGCCTTGAGCCCGCCATCGAGGACATACACGCCGTCGCGCTTGCCCAGCCACGCCAGCAACCACCAGGCTCGAGCGGCATAAGCACCCGGGCCATCGTCATACAGCACGATATCGCTCTGATTATTCACACCCCAGAACCGCAAGCGCTCGATCAGCGTCTGCGGGTCCGGCAGCGGGTGGCGACCGGTGACACCTTTGGTGATCGCCCCACTGAGATCATTGAGCAAGTCAGCGTAGGAAGCGCCTTCGATATGGCCCTCTGCGTAGCTGCGCTGGCCGTAGTCCAAATCGTCCAGCGACGAACGACAATCCAGTATCACAAGCCCGGGCCGGGTCAGGCGTTCTGACAATTGTTGCGGGCTGATCAATTGCGCGATGGACATGACAGGCTCCTGCAGGCAGTAAAAGGGCGATAAGACAATCGATTGAGACAACCGGGCCGATTCACCCAGCGTCTTCCAGCGCCTTGGCCAATGGCACATAAAACTCCGCGCACAGCGCGTTCACCGCTTCCCGCGCCTGTGGCGTGACGTAGGCCAGTTCCAGCATCAGCACCTGATAGACCCCGCGACGAATCGCGTCTTCATTCAGGTGGGCGGCGTTTTCACGCGTGGTGCACAGAAAACGTACCCATGACGTGAGGATGATCCACGCATTGAGCGTCAGCGATTCGATCTGGACGTCGTCCATGCTCAGAATCTGCGCGTCGACGAAGCCGCTGTAAATGGACATCGCCTTGATCAGGCAGTGTTGGGAAAAGCGTCGGTAACGCACTGCCAGCTCCGGATCGGTTTCAAGCAGATGCTCCAGGTCCCGGTGCAGAAAACGGTAGCGCCACATGCCGTCGATAATTGCCATCAAGTAATGGCGCTTGTCTTCAACCCCCGGCAGACGGCCCTTGGGCGGGTGCAGAAAGCTGTCCACCAGCGTTTCGTATTCAGTGAACAACTCGGCGATGATCGCCTGCTTGTTGGGGAAGTGGTAGTACAGATTGCCGGGCGACATTTCCATGTGCGCTGCGATGTGGTTGGTGCTGACGCTGCGCTCGCCCTGCTGATTGAACAGCTCCAGGCTGCTGTGCACGATGCGTTCACGGGTGTTGATGCGTACGGTTTTGATGCGCGGCGCCATGTTCAACTCGAACGTCGAAACGTAACAGGGATGTGCCGGATCTTAACGCAAGCGTCGGCCCCGTTGCAGACTTCATCACTCCAGGGCGGTCGCCACCCGGAGCCGAGCCACGGCCGCAACGCCAACGCCGAGCACGGCTGCCGCCAGCGCGTTGATTAAAATGACGCCGCGCAGCCCGATCGGCGCCGTCAGCACCCCGACCAGCAGACCGGCCAGCGGTTGCGACAGGTTGTTCAGCAGCGTAATAACGCCCACGGTTTTACCAAAGTCTCGGGCCGGAATGACCCGCTGACGAATACTGCGCATGTAGACGTTGAACATTTTGTCGAAGCCGACGATCAGCAGAAAGCCGACAAGGTAGACCTCGGATGACGCACTCGTGGCGGTAATGAATGCCCCCAGCAGCAAGGCGGTATATGACATCGCACCGAGCAGTTTCAGCGGCAGGCTGACCCGGGCCAAAACAAACAGAATCGCGATGGTCAGCAAGGCACCCACGGCCTGCAGCCCGGCGTAGAAGTCTTTGCTCTCGCCAAACGAGCCGATCACCATGGCGGCGGAGCTGGCCAGGGTGACACCGACGATCAGGTTGACGCCGACCGCCAGCAAAATGATCTTTTTCAGCTCGGCCAATCGGAAAATGTGTCCGAAGGCGATTTTCAACGGCTGCGTCCAGCGGCCTGCGTGCTGATCGAAGCGCTCCAGCGTGACATCGCTCCTGCGTTGCCAGACCCCCATGGCGAGATCCGCCGCAACGAAAACCAGTGCCACACCGACGACGACGCCCCACCACGGGCAGATTTCCAGCGCCAGCGCGGCCAGCAAAGGGCCGAGCACCAGGCCGGTCTGGTCGGCAATCTGAGAGTAGGACAGCGTCTTGCCGTAGCGGTAATCCGGGAAAATATGCGGCATCACCACTTCCCGGGCCATGATCCCTTGGGTGGTCAGGACGCCGCAGATCGCCGACAGCCCGATCAGCCAGCCGATGCCGCCAAACAGCCCGTAAAGCCCCATCGCGACCAGACAGATCAAAGCGCGGTAAACCTGACTGATGTGCAGCAGCCGGATGGGCGAGTACTTGTCGCAGAGCGCGCCGCAAATCGGGAATGCCAGAAAGCGAGGCAACGTTTCGGCAAAGAACGCCAGCCCCGCGAGGGACGCACTATGGGTGGTCTGGAAAACAATCAGCGGTACCAGAAACAGCAGAACCTGATCGGCGAGCCGCGAGAGAAAAAGGGATAGAAAAAACGCCAGATAGTCCGTGCGCATTGAGACTCCGTGTCAGGTGGTGCGGGGCGGCAGTTCAGTTTTTGCCAGGACAGTCTGGCGTGCGCCTGCGAGCAAATGCAAGGCCCGTTGACTTCGTAGAGCAATGACTCTAAAAGCACTGCATAACTTCAATAAGGACCGCTGCGATGCCCGTCGAATCCAATCTTCTGCCCTGTGCAGACGACGCTCCCTCCCTGTACATCCATCTGGAGCGGGTATTCGACGAACAACGCCGCGCGTTCGCCGCCAATCCGATGCCGGCGTTGCTAGAGCGCAAGCAATGGCTTGACCGTTTACACGCGCTGCTCAGCACGGAGCGCCAGGCGATCATCGACGCGATCAGCGCTGATTTCAGCCACCGCAGCGCCGATGAAACCCTCCTCGCCGAACTGATGCCTTGCCTGCACAATATCCGCCACGCCCAGCGTCATCTGAGGAAGTGGATGCGGCCTTCACGCCGAAGTGTAGGCATGGCGTTCCAGCCCGCCAGCGCGAAAGTCATTTACCAGCCACTGGGCGTGATTGGCGTGGTGGTGCCGTGGAATTACCCGCTGTTCCTGGCCATCGGGCCGCTGGTGGGCGCGTTGGCGGCGGGTAACCGTGTGATGCTCAAGCTCAGCGAATCCACTCCCTCCACCGGTGCTCTGTTGAAAACCCTGCTGGCGCGGGTGTTCACGGATGATCACGTCGCCGTTGTGCTGGGTGATGCGGACGTCGGCGTGGCCTTCTCCAGGCTGCCGTTTGATCATTTATTGTTCACGGGCGCCACCAGCGTCGGGCGGCATGTCATGCGCGCGGCGGCGGAAAACCTGACGCCGGTGACGCTGGAACTGGGTGGCAAATCCCCCGCCATTGTGTCCCGCGACGTGCCGATCAAGGACGCCGCCGAACGCATCGCTTTCGGCAAAACCCTCAACGCCGGACAAACCTGCGTGGCGCCCGACTACGTGCTGGTGCCCAAGGATCGCGTTGACGATTTCGTCGAATCCTACAAGGAAGCGGTTACACGCTTTTATCCGACACTGACGGATAACCCGGATTACACCGCGATCATCAATCAGCGGCATGTCGCGCGGCTGAATTCATACCTCGCCGATGCGCAAGCCAAAGGTGCCCGGGTAATTCAGCTGTTCGCCGAGGGGCACGGCCGCAGGATGCCGTTCAGCCTGATCCTTGATGTCAGCGACGACATGGTGATCATGCAGGACGAGATCTTCGGACCGCTGCTGCCGGTCGTGCCTTACGGACAGATCGAGCAGGCGTTCGCCTACATCAATCAGCGCCCCAGACCACTGGCGCTGTACTACTTCGGCTACGACCGGCATGAACAGAACCGCGTGCTGGAGCAGACGCATTCGGGCGGCGTCTGCCTGAATGACACCCTGATGCATGTCGCCCAGGACGACTTGCCTTTCGGCGGCATCGGCGCATCGGGCATGGGCCATTACCACGGGCACGAGGGTTTTCTGACGTTCAGCCACGCCAAAGGCGTATTGATCAAGCAACGTTTCAACGCCGCACGCCTGATCTACCCGCCCTATGGAAAGGTAATCCAAAAGCTGATTCAGAGACTGTTCGTGCGCTGACACGTATGCGAATGCTCACTGACACAACGCGCTTGGCCTGCGGGGCTGTCTGTGGACCGTTGTGGGACCGGCTTTAGCCGGGAAGGCGTCAAGCGTCATACCGCAGAATTGAGGGTGGCCACACCGGCCTCTTCCCGGCTGAAGCCGGTCCCACTATCTGAACGCGGTCATCCTGTAGGACTGGCTTTAGCCGGGAAGGCGTCGAGCGGCACACCGCAAAGCACCACTGCACGCTTCGGCAGCTTGGCCGGGTCAGCGTGCTGCGCTAACATCCAGTCCCCAACGAACTCCGACCAGGACGACGCGATGAACCGAGTGTTGTACCCCGGCACCTTTGACCCAATCACCAAGGGTCATGGCGATCTGGTCGAGCGCGCCTCGCGCCTGTTCGATCAAGTGGTCATCGCTGTCGCCGCCAGCCCGAAGAAGAACCCGCTGTTCCCGCTGGAACAACGTGTCGCCCTTGCCCGTGAAGCGACCAAACACCTGCACAACGTGGAAGTCGTAGGATTTTCGACGCTGCTGGCGCACTTCGCCCAAGAGCAGAACGCCAACATCCTGCTGCGAGGCCTGCGCGCGGTGTCGGATTTCGAGTACGAATTTCAACTCGCCAATATGAACAAGCAACTGGCTCCCGACATAGAAAGTCTTTTTCTTACGCCGTCCGAACGCTATTCGTTCATTTCATCTACGCTGGTCAGGGAAATCGCAGCGCTGGGCGGCGATATCACCAAGTTCGTACACCCCGCCGTGGCCCAGGCGCTGAGCGAACGCTTCAAAGCCTGAGCCCTTGCGTCGAGGTAAGGTGCATACCGAGCGCTAATGCGGCACAATTCGCCGCATTCGTTTTGATATGCCCCGGTGTCGACCGTGGCAGGAGTATCCATGTCCCTGATCATCACCGACGATTGCATCAACTGCGACGTCTGCGAACCCGAGTGCCCGAACGAAGCCATTTCCCAGGGTGAAGAGATCTACGTGATCAATCCCAACCTGTGCACTGAATGCGTCGGCCACTATGACGAGCCGCAGTGCCAGCAAGTCTGCCCCGTGGATTGCATCCCGCTGGATGAAAACCACGTGGAGAGCAAGGACGAGCTCATGACAAAGTACAACTTGATCACCAGCAGGGCATAACCAAACGACTATCCTGTCGGCATACGTGCTTTCGCCGAAGACACTGGCTTATAACGCCTGTTGAATTGAGCGAGATACGCATGATCTCTATGCTGGAACGGATACCTGTTTTTTCAGGCGCAGTATTTCTGCTGTGCGCTTTTTCGGCCAAGGCCAGCCCCGATCACCCTGATCAGGCCGCCATTGCCAGCCCGCACCCCATTGCCACCGCCGCCGGCCGGGAAATCCTGGTCGACGGCGGCAACGCATTCGATGCCGCTATTGCCATCAGCGCAACCCTCGCCGTCGTTGAACCTTACGGGTCGGGCCTCGGCGGCGGCGGGTTCTTCCTGCTGCGCCAATCCGGCGACCCCGTTCAGTATCAGTTTCTGGACGCACGCGAAAAAGCGCCACTCAAATCCAAACCCAAGATGTTCCACCGCAACGGCATCCTCCAGCCGGACCTGTCCCTGAACGGACCTCTCGCGGCCGCCATTCCGGGGCTTCCTGCTGCGTTGGTCGAACTGGCCGAACGCTATGGCCGATTGCCGCTTTCGATCTCGCTGGCGCCGGCGATCCGGGTCGCCTACCGCGGCTTCAAGGTGGACAGCGTTTATCGCGAGCGCGCCAGTTGGCGGCTGTTCGCGTTGCGCAACAACAAGGAGAGCGCGCGCCTGTTCCTGCGCAACAACGACGTGCCGAACCTGGGTGACGTCATTACCCAGCCGGAGCTGGCGCAGACGCTCGAACGCCTTGCCGACAATGGCCGCTCAGGGTTCTACAGCGGCCTGGTGGCGCAGGCGATGGTCAGTGGCGTGCGTCGCGCCGGGGGCGTCTGGAATTACCACGACTTTGAAGAATATGAGGTCATCACGCGCACGCCTCTGCGCGTCCAGATGGCCGATCAACGGGAGCTGATCAGCGCACCGCCGCCCTCGGCAGGCGGCATCGCTCTGGCGCAGAGCCTGTTCATGTTGCAACAGCTGCCGTGGCGGGAGTCAGAGAAAATCCAGCGGGCGCACTTTGTGATCGAGGTGCTGCGCCGCGCTTACCGTGATCGCGTGTTGCTGGGCGATCCGGATTTCGTGCCCAACCCGGTGGCTCAACTGCTTTCCACTGACTACTTGCTGCAGCTGACCACCAGCATCGATCCCCACCGCGCCACGCCCAATAACACCCTGCCCCCCGCGCCGCGTTGGCGTGAGGGCGACAACACCAGCCATTTCGCCGTACTGGATAACCAAGGCAACGCCGTGACGGCGACACTGTCGCTAAACCTGCCGTTCGGCTCAGCGTTTACCGTGCCCGGCACCGGGATCCTCCTCAACGATGAGATGGACGACTTTGCTATCGACCCCAAAGGTCAGGGCAATTCGGCCTCAGCCGGCGGTCACGCCAAAACCATCGAGCCGGGCAAGAGGCCCCTGTCGAGCATGAGCCCGAGTTTCATCGAAGGCCCGCAATCGCTCGCCGCGTTCGGCACGCCGGGCGGCAGCCGCATCCCGAGCATGGTGCTGCTGTCGATGCTGCAGTACCTGGACGATCAGCCCGTTGCCAGCTGGGCAGCGACGCCGCGCTATCACCACCAGTACACGCCGGATGTGGTCGAGTACGAGCCGGGGACATTCACGGAGCAGGAACTGGCCGACCTGCGCGAGCGCGGTTACGCGCTGAAGGAGACAGCGAAGGATTTCGGCAATCAGCAGGTGCTGTTGTGGCACAAGAACAGTGCCCGGGTCGAAGCGGCCAGTGACCCGCGTGGCATTGGTGTTTCAACGACCTTCAAACCCGATGGCGCGCTGAAGCTGATGCGTACCTGCGCGGATCAGTCCTGTTTGCCGTAACCGTCGCCGGTGCAGCCCAGGCAGCGAACGAATGCCGCCTTGCCCGGATCTACCACCAGCGCCTTGCCGGTGCGGCCAATGCCGCCGCCTGCAGCGGTGAACGGCAGTGCAACCACAAACAACCCGGCGCCAATGATGGTGGCAGCGATGAGAATCGGCCGCGCAATCAGCAGGTCGCCGATCATCGCGTAGGCGGGAGGGCTTTCGATTTCGTAGACGGGATCACCGCTGCCGGTCGCGTCCTGAGCCAGCGCAGGCGTGAATTGCAAGCCGAAGAACACGGCCAGGGTGGCAGCAAGCATGCGAAACGGGCTCATGGCATGGTCCTTCAGGCTAAGGCAGATATGAAGCTGTTCACTATAAACAGGGCGAGGGCTTACGCAAGGGGCGGCGTGTCTCACTGACGACACACGCCCTGTAGGAGGGTTCGGATAAACCATGGGGATCGCAGGGCGGTGTGTAATTGCGGCGGACAAAGCTGCTTCTATCGGCAACTACTTCTGGCACTTGGGGCAGTAAGCGCTGGCTCGCTGACCCAACTTCACATCTCGCAACGTGGTCCCGCACACCTTGCACGGCTGCTCGCCGCGGCCGTATGCAAACAATTCCTGCTGGAAGTAGCCGGGCTGGCCGTCCCCGCCGATGAAATCACGCAGCGTCGTGCCGCCCCGCTCGATGGCTGCAGCCAGGATGCGTTTGATTTCAATCGCCAGCTTTATATAGCGCGCCTTGGAAACACTCCCGGCGGCGCGGCGCGGATCAATGCCGGCGGCGAACAGTGCTTCGGTCGCATAGATATTGCCGACGCCCACGACGATCGCGTTGTCCATGATGAACGGCTTGACCGCCATCGCCCGGCTGCGGGACAGCTCGAACAGCCGCAGTCCGTCGAACACGTCCGTCAGCGGTTCCGGCCCGAGGCGCGCGAGCAATTCGTGGTTGAGCGGATCGAGGCTCCAGAGCATGGCGCCGAAACGCCGAGGGTCGGTGTAGCGCAAGGCCAGGCCTGACTCGAGCTCGATGTCGACGTGCTCGTGCTTGAGCGGCGGCAGACCGGCATCCACCAGGCGCAGATTGCCCGACATGCCAAGATGGCTGATCAAGGTGCCAACCTCCGCCTGGATCAGCAAATACTTGGCACGTCGCTCGACGGCCACGATTTTCTGCCCCGACAGGCGCACGTCAAGGTCTTCGGGGATCGGCCAGCGCAGGCGCCGATCACGAACGATCACGCGGCTCACGCGCTGGCCCACCAAATGCGGTGCGATGCCCCGACGGGTGGTTTCGACTTCAGGTAATTCAGGCATGGGGCCGCTCGATGAAGGGTGAGGTCAGGCGCGCAGGGTCAGTGCGCACTCAGCTCACGAATACTTTCTTTGAGGTTTTCGAAGTCGTAGCCGGACAAACCGACGTAGTCGAGGACCAGATGACCAATGCTGTTCCACTCGTGGTCGACAGGCTCGTTGCCCAGAACGCGGTGGGATTCGCAGACATGCTCGGCCATTTTCAAGATGGCCAGCATGTTTTTCAGCGGCGCATTGCGACCCGAGTCGTCCTGAAAAATCGCCAGCGCATTGTGGTGATTGGCAATGGCGTTGCTGACATGTTCAGGCAAACGCCAGGACTTGGCGGTGAAATAACCGACAACGGCGTGGTTGGTATTCAGCAGCCTGTTCTCGGTGTCGACCACACGGCACTCAGCGGTGGCGTTGGAATAGGCTTCTTCGAGCACGCTCATGTAATCAGGGAACCGCTTGATCATCAGCGGCACGCCGCAGTCATGAAACAGACCCAGCGCGTAGGATTCGTCGACTGTTTGCGAGCCGATGCGCTTGGCGATCGTCAGACTGGTCATCGCCACGTCCTGGGCGGTGTCCCAGAAACGGTTGAGCACGACGATGGTTTCGTCGCTCATCTCGCCCTTGATCGACTGCGCGTTGATCAGGTTGATGACCGAGCGACTGCCGAGCAGATTCACCGCCCGCTGAATCGAGGCGATTTTATTGCTCAGGCCGTAATGGCTGGAATTGACGATTTTCAGCAGCGCGCCGGAGAGCCCCGGATCCTGGGCGATCAACCGGGCGATGGCACCCAGGTCAGGGTCGGGCATGTACTGCTCCATCTGCAAATCAACCATGATTTGCGGCTGGGGCGGAACGCTGATGCCTTGTAACGCCTGCTGGATCTGCTCGGACGTAAGCTCTTGGGACATAACTTCACACTCGGGGTCAGGCCACGATTCTAACCCCTCGCGGCCATGCGTCGACAACTGGATGACGATTCAACGGATCCGACGGACAGCCAGACGGTAATCGAGCACGGCGCGCCCGCCAGCCGGTTGACGCGCTATACTCCCGCTCTTTTTTCCGGAGCGACGTCATGTCCCTGCCTAGCTTGCGCCTCAAGCCCAACGCCGATCGCCGTTTGCGCAACGGTCATTTGTGGGTCTACAGCAACGAAATCGACGTCGCTGCCACCCCGCTCAACGGCTTTGCTCCGGGCGCTCAAGCCATTCTGGAAGCTGCGGGCGGCAAGCCGCTGGGCATCGTGGCAATGAGCCCGCAAAACCTGATCTGCGCACGTTTGCTGTCCCGCGACGTCAAGCTGCCCCTCGATAAATCGCTGCTCGTTCATCGTTTGAATGTCTGCCTGTCGCTGCGCGAGCGTCTGTTCGACAAGCCGTTCTACCGCCTGGTCTACGGCGACTCGGACCTGCTGCCGGGTCTGGTGGTGGATCGATTTGGCGACATTCTGGTGGTGCAGCTGGCGTCAGCGGCCATGGAGCAGCTCAAGGACGACGTGCTCGCAGCGCTGATTCAAGTGATCAAGCCAAGTGGCATTCTGCTCAAGAACGACTCCGCTGCTCGCGACGCCGAAGGGCTGAACCGCTACGTTGAAACCGCGTTCGGTCTGGTGCCGGAGTGGGTCGCGCTGGAAGAAAACGGCGTGAAGTTCGAAGCGCCGGTGATGGAAGGCCAGAAGACCGGCTGGTTCTACGATCACCGCATGAACCGCGCGCGCCTGGCGCCGTACGCCAAGGGCAAGCGCGTGCTGGATCTGTTCAGCTACATCGGCGGCTGGGGCATCCAGGCCGGTGCGTTCGGCGCCAGCGAAGTGTTCTGCGTCGATGCTTCTGCCTTTGCGCTGGACGGTGTGGAGCGCAATGCGGCACTGAACGGTTTCGCAGAGAAGGTCACCTGCATCGAAGGCGACGTGTTTGAGGCGCTGAAGGAGCTGAAAGCGGCTGAGGAGCGTTTCGACGTGATCATCGCCGATCCGCCCGCGTTCATCAAACGCAAGAAAGATATGAAAAACGGCGAAGGCGCCTACCGCCGCCTGAACGAGCAAGCCATGCGTCTGCTCAGCAAGGACGGCATTCTGGTCAGCGCTTCCTGCTCGATGCACCTGCCGGAGGACGACCTGCAAAACATCCTCCTCACCAGCGCCCGCCACCTGGACCGCAACATCCAGTTGCTCGAGCGCGGCGGCCAGGGCCCGGACCACCCGGTCCACCCCGCAATCCCCGAAACACGCTACATCAAAAGCATCACCTGCCGGTTGTTACCCAACAGCTGATGTGGCGCCTGGACTGACGCCTTCGCGGGCAAGCGCGCTCCTACACCGACCGCGCAGGCCCGCGACGTTTCCGTTGTCCGCGTTGTCCGCGTTGTCCGCGTTGTCCGCGTTGTCCGCGTTGTCCGCGTTGTCCGCTAGACGATGTGGCCAGCAGAAGACGCGGTCAACTGTAGGAGCGCGCTTGCCCGCGAAAAGCCCTGAAAGTCACCAGAGCACCCGAATCAGCCCTGAGACCTGACAGCCGCCACTTCCCACCATTCCCTCCCGCCCCCACAGGTGTAGAATCACCGCTATTCATCGCCAGTCATCCCCGGCGGGTTTATGAGCTCAGGCTGGGCGTACGGTGATCCCGTATCGTTCGGTTTCTTCGCTGCATCCGGTCACTGCCTTTTGCACACGACGTCACTAGAAGCTCACTCCCTTCCTCATTCAGCCGATTAGCCGGAGTGTTCCAATGCCTGATTACCGTTCGAAAACGTCCACCCACGGCCGCAATATGGCCGGCGCGCGCGCTTTGTGGCGTGCCACGGGCATGAAGGACGACGATTTCAAAAAGCCGATCATCGCCATCGCCAACTCGTTCACCCAGTTCGTGCCGGGCCACGTCCACTTGAAGGATCTGGGTCAGCTGGTGGCGCGCGAGATCGAAAGAGCAGGCGGCGTCGCCAAGGAATTCAACACCATCGCGGTGGATGACGGCATCGCCATGGGCCATGACGGCATGCTGTATTCGCTGCCAAGCCGCGAGATCATCGCCGACTCGGTCGAGTACATGGTCAACGCCCACTGCGCCGATGCCATCGTCTGCATCTCAAACTGCGACAAGATCACCCCCGGCATGCTCATGGCTGCATTGCGCCTGAACATTCCGGTGATCTTCGTATCCGGCGGTCCGATGGAAGCCGGCAAGACCAAGCTCGCGAGCCACGGCCTGGATTTGGTCGACGCCATGGTCATTGCCGCCGACCCTACCGCCTCCGACGAGAAAGTCGCCGAGTACGAGCGCAGCGCTTGCCCGACGTGTGGTTCGTGCTCCGGGATGTTCACCGCCAACTCGATGAACTGCCTGGTTGAAGCCCTTGGCCTTGCGCTGCCGGGCAACGGCTCGACGCTGGCGACTCACTCCGATCGCGAAGAGCTGTTCCTGCAGGCCGGCCGCACCATCGTCGACCTGTGCAAAACCTACTACAAAGATAACGACGACTCGGTGCTTCCGCGCAACATCGCCAACTTCAAGGCTTTTGAAAACGCGATGACTCTGGACATCGCCATGGGCGGTTCGACCAACACCATCCTGCATTTGCTGGCCGCTGCTCAGGAAGCCGAGATTGCATTCGACCTGCGTGACATCGATCGCCTGTCGCGCCGCGTGCCTCAGCTGTGCAAAGTGGCACCGAACATCCAGAAGTACCACATGGAAGACGTCCACCGCGCCGGCGGCATCTTCAGCATTCTGGGCTCGCTGGCCCGTGGCGGCCTGCTGCACACCGACTTGCCGACCGTGCACAGCAAATCCATGGAAGCAGCCATCGCCAAGTGGGACATCACCCAGACTGACGACGAAGCGGTGCATCACTTCTTCAAAGCGGGCCCTGCCGGTATCCCGACCCAGACGGCCTTCAGCCAGTCGACCCGTTGGGAAACCCTGGACGACGACCGCGAGAACGGCTGCATCCGCAGCGTCGAGCACGCCTACTCCCAGGAAGGCGGCCTGGCCGTGCTGTACGGCAACATCGCAGTGGACGGCTGCGTGGTGAAAACCGCCGGTGTGGACGAGTCGATTCATGTGTTCGAAGGCAACGCCAAGATTTTCGAAAGCCAGGACAGCGCCGTGCGCGGCATTCTGGCCGACGAGGTGAAGGCCGGCGACATCGTGATCATCCGTTACGAAGGCCCGAAAGGCGGCCCGGGCATGCAGGAAATGCTGTACCCGACGTCGTACCTGAAATCCAAAGGCCTGGGCAAAGACTGTGCGCTGCTGACCGACGGGCGTTTCTCGGGCGGGACCTCCGGCCTGTCCATCGGCCACGCTTCTCCTGAAGCCGCAGCCGGCGGCGCAATTGGTCTGGTGCGTGACGGCGACAAGGTACTGATCGACATTCCGAATCGCTCGATCAATCTGATGATCGACGACGCAGAAATGGCAGAACGTCGCGCCGAGCAGGACAAGAAAGGCTGGAAACCTGTTGAGTCGCGCCCGCGCAAAGTGACCACCGCCCTCAAGGCCTACGCCCTGCTGGCAACCAGCGCCGACAAAGGTGCCGTGCGTGACAAGGCGATGCTGGACAAGCTGGTGCCGTAAGCATCACCCCGCACTGAAAAACACCCCGCATGTCGGGGTGTTTTTTTGTCTGCCAGCCGCTTAGAGGAGGTAAGGCTCGAACATGCGTTCAACCTCCAACCCGGGCCTTCAGTTTCGCCGCCAACAGAACCGGACACGGGCGGTTTCATGCGCCAATGGCCACAGTGATCGCCCCCAGCAGCAGGCAAAGACTGGCGACCAACGTTAAACGCAGACGCATCGGCAAATACCAGTCGGGCAGTGTTGCGGCTTTCACCAGACGTCGGTCCTGCCAGTAGTGCGCGACGAAACCGAAAATCAACAGCAAAAGCCCCAGTGGTGCCGGCAATAACAGAGCAGGCCAGGCGATCAGCGCCGGGATGACACTCCAGATGAACCGCCCGCGACACTGATCGGCATCCAAGCCTTGCAGGGTCATGGCAAACCCCCAATGCAGCGCGCCCACAAAGCTCAGGATCACGGCTCCGTAAGCGACCAGCGCTTGCGTCAGGAAAGGGCGGTACTGGACTGAAAACAGGATCAGCAACAGCAGCCCAACGAACGGCAGCAGACCACCATAGCCCAGCAGGGCGACGTACCTTGGCGACGAAGACAGCGACAACGCTTTCATTTAAGTCCCTTCCAGTCTTTTACTTGCAAGACTATGGCTCAAAAGTGCAATCCTGTTTAGCTTCTCTTCGCTCGACCGGAAAAAGGACCGCGTCCTGTACCCACTGATCAAGGCCTTGATCCATAGACGCTGAGACTTTCACATGAATACGTTGATCTATTGGTTTCGTCAGGACCTTCGACTTGCCGACAACCCCGCGTTCACTCAGGCCTGCGAGCAGGCTCGCCTGTTGCTGCCGGTGTATTGCGCGCCGACAGCGGGTCCAACGCAGTGGGGATTCGAGCGCATTGGCGCCCATCACCAGTATTTCGAGCAATCAGCGGTCAGCGCACTGGCCGAGCAGTTGCGCGTTCGCGGCAGTGGGTTGATGCAGATTGGAGGTGATCCGGTTGAGCGACTTGTCGCCTTGGCCCACGATCTGGGTATCGATACGATCGTCTGCGAACGCATCGCGGCGCCGGAAGAGGAGGCTGAAGTTCACGCCCTTCGAGCCGCAGGATTGACCGTGGAAGATCACTGGCAGTCGACGCTGTTTTCGCCGGATGAGTTGCCGATGGCGGTCGAGGAACTGCCTGATGTGTTCAGCAGCTTTCGGCGTCTTGTGGAAAAAGCCCACTCTGCACCACGTGTCGTCGTACCGACGCCAATGACAATTCCCTGCGCTGCCCCAAGGCTTGAGCCTCGAACCGGTCACGCTGCACGCGCCTGCACTTCTGGATTCCCGCTCGGCATTTCCGTATCAAAATCAGGCTTACCACGGCGGCGAGCAGACGGCTATCGAACATCTGCAGCAGTATTTCCGCCGGGGTCTGGCGAACAGCTACAAAGCCACGCGCAACAACCTGAGCGCAGTAGACGACTCGACCAAGTTTTCGCCCTGGCTTGCGCGGGGTTCGCTGTCAGCACCGCAGATTGACCAGGCACTGAAGGCTTTCGAGGCCGAATACGGTGCCAACGACAGCACGTACTGGATTTATTTCGAGTTGCTGTGGCGCGATTACTTCCGCTTGCTGCACCTGAAATATGGTCGTCTGCTGTACCGCGCCAGCGGCCTGAAAGGTGGCAGCGAACCGGGCCACAACCCGCAGGGGTTTGCGCGCTGGTGTCGGGGTGAAACCGGAGAGGCATTGATTGACGCGGGTATGCGGGAATTGGCGGCGACGGGGTATTTGTCCAACCGAATGCGCCAGATCGTCGCCAGTTACCTGATCTTCGATCTCAAGGGCGACTGGCGCGCCGGGGCTGCGTGGTTCGAGGCGCAGCTGGTGGATTACGACGTCTACAGCAATCAGGGCAATTGGCTTTATATCGCCGGCTACGGAACGGACCCGAGGGGCGGTCGGCGCTTCAACACCACGAAGCAGGCTGACGAACACGATGCCGACGGCGCGTACCGCAGGTTATGGGCCTGACAGAGCGCGGCACGGCAAATCACCGTGCCACGCGATGAGACGGCTTACTGAATGTCTTCCGGCTTGACGATCACCCAGTTCTTGTCCGCCGTGACGGGCAAGCCCTCTTTGGCCTGAGCCTCGGCGTTGGTCTTCATCATGCCGTTGAGCTGAGTCATGTATTTGTCCTTGCGATTGATCCACAGATGAACGCCGCCTTTGCTGACGTCGACGCTGTGGAACAGCATGTAACCGTCGCTGGTAGGGGTGTCGCCGCCCACCAGTACCGGTTTTTTCCACTGATCGATGTAGGTCAGAATTGCCGCCTGCTTGCCGGCCATCCACGTCGCCGGGGTCCACAGGTAAGGCGTCAGCTCCAGGCCGAGGTTGGCTTTCTCGTCATATTTGCCGGCGGTGATCTGCTTGCGCGCAGTGGTCAGTTCGCCTGTCTCGCGGTTCTTCAGCAGCGTGGTCACACCGATGACGTTCTGCGGCTTTACGTTGTAGCCGTACTTGGGATCTGCGGCGACCATGCGCACCAGCTCTTCGGAGGCCGCGGTCATGACATAGACCTCGATGCCGTTTTCCATCAGCTTGTTGTACAGCTCGGCCTGCCCGGTGAAGACCTTGGGCGGCTGCACTTCGATGGTCTTGACCACGTCGCCTTCGTAATACGTACTCGGCACCGGTTTGCCCGAGGCCATCAGTTCGTCGACATAGCCTTTGAGTTCTTTGAGGGTGAAGCCGGAAAACACCTGCGCGACCCACGGGTAGCAGACCATGTCGTCGATTTCGCAAAGCCGGTAGTAATAGCTGAACAGGCTTTCCTTGTGGTCGGCGGTGTCCTTGAACGGGATGAGCTTGAGGGAAGGATCGAGCGTGTCGCGGGTGATCAGCCCCTTGTTTTCCATGAACGGCAGCAACGACTCTTCCAGGTCGTAGCGGTAGCTGGTGTTGTCCATGTCGAAAACGGCAAAATTACCTTTGTTGGCATTGGCCGCAATCATGGCGTTGAGCTGTTTGGCGGCGGGCGCGGGCCAGTGGGTCAGCTCGGTGGCCAATGCCTGTCCGGCAAGCCCGACACACAGTGCGGTGGCCAATAATGTTGGTACGAATTTCATGGTGATCTCCTCCCCCTTTTTTGGTTCGAGGAGGACCGTAACAAAAAGCCATGACTGTTTGGATGCGTCAGCGACAGCGTCTGTTCTGATGGCGTCACCTTGGTCATCATTCGCGACAGATGACATGAAAACGACGGATTTGTGACAGGGCTGACCCTTCTCAAACCTGAGCCGGCTTGCTGGTGAGCGCGCCGTGTCAGGCGATTGATGGATGGCAGACACAACGCATTCGCGGGCAAGCGCGCTCCTACAGTTGACCGCGTTTGCCCTGTAGGAGTGAGCTTGCTCGCGATAGCGATATCAGGCCCGCTCCCAAACCTCGAAACTGTACGCAGGCTTGTCATCCAGCGCCGGGTTTTCTGTATTCGAAACCAGCGTCCACTGGCCCTCGTCAAACTCCGGAAACAACGCATCACCTTCAGGACTCAACGCCACGCGAGTGAGGTACAGGCGGTCAGCGTGCTCAAGGGCCTGGCCGTAAAGCTGGGCGCCGCCGATCAGCATCACTTCGCTGACACCCTGCTCGGCGGCCCACTCTTCAGCGCGATCCACCGCCGCTTCCAGAGAAGTGAAAACCTCGGCGCCCTCAAGCTGCAAATCCTGCTGGCGCGTGACCACCAGATTCAACCGGCCTGGCAGCGGACGGCCCAGCGAATCCCAGGTCTTGCGACCCATGATGATCGGCTTGCCCAGCGTGGTCGCCTTGAAATATTTGAAATCCCCCGGCAGGTGCCAGGGCATGGAATTGTCGACGCCGATGACCCGGTTTTCAGCGAGTGCGGCGATCAAGCTCAGGGGGAGATGTTTTTTCATGGCGCGAGGATATCAGAGCGCCCTGCCCCAGCACATTCGCTCGCCACGCGGTCCAAGCACCGATACCCGTTCGCTGCGCGATCGCAGCCACACCGGTTATGCTCACCCACGACTTTACCGACGAGACGCCGCGTGACTGCACTGACTCCCCTTGATGAACTCTGGCTGACCGAAGCCGTGCGGCTGCGTGAAGAACACGCGGGCGCGCTTGAAGATGAGGAAGCCACCCGCCGCGCACGCGCCAGCGGGGGCGACCTGCAAACCCGGATCAAACACCGCGCCCTGTGGCTTGCCGAACGTGACGGCATGCTCAAGGCCCTGCACCACTGGAAACAAGGCGCACGCCTTGCGCTGATCGTGCTGGCGGTGTTCGCGGTGGTCAGCGGCGCCGGACTGGCGTTCGCTGCGCTAGGCGACGGACAGACGCCCGTAAATGTGTTCTGGGCGCTGGGCAGCCTGCTCGGGCTTAACCTGATTCTGCTGGCAAGCTGGGCCATGGGCCTGCTCTTTGCCGGAGAAAGCACCGCCGGCCTCGGTCGCCTCTGGATGTGGCTGAGCGAGAAACTGGCGCGCGACGCCCAAGCCGCGCAACTGGCCCCCGCGCTGATTTTGCTCCTGCAACGCAGACGTCTGAATCGCTGGGTGCTGGGAATCTGCGTCAATGGCCTGTGGCTGCTCACCCTGCTCAGCGCCTTGACGCTGCTGCTGTTGCTGATGGCGACGCGGCGCTACGGCTTCGTCTGGGAAACCACCATTCTAGGCAGCGACACTTTTGTCAGCCTGACCCGAGGCCTGGGAGCGATACCCTCGCTTCTCGGTTTCAGCGTGCCGACCGAATCGATGATCCGCGCCAGCGGAGACACTGCGCTCGCCATCGAAAACGCCCGTCAGGCCTGGGCCGGATGGCTGGTCGGCGTGCTGGTGGTGTTCGGCATTCTCCCGCGCCTGTTGCTAACGGCGCTGTGTTACCTGCGATGGCGCGTGGGTCGACAAAGGTTGGCACTGGATCTGAGCCATCCCGGTTTCGTCGAGCTGCGCGAGCGCTTGATGCCCAGCAGTGAACGGCTGGGCATCAACGATGGAGCGCCCCCTGAGCTTCACGCGGTCACCTCCGGTCCGTCGGCGAACGAAAGTCAGGGCGCGCTGCTGGTCGCCATCGAGTTGGACAATCAGCAGCCGTGGCCGCCCGAGCTTCCCGACAGCGTGGTGAACGCCGGCATTCTCGACTCCCGGGAATCACGGCGTACGCTGCTCGACCAATTGACCCGCTATCCGCCTGCGCGACTTGCCATCGCCTGTGACCCACGTCGCTCGCCGGACCGCGGCAGCCTGGCGTTGATTGCCGAACTCGCGCGGTGCGCCACCGCGACGCGCATCTGGCTATTGCCTGCCCCCGCCGGACAGGCGCTGGACGCCGACCGACTGGAAGATTGGCACACGGCGTTGCAGCAGCTTGAACTGCACTGGACCGACAGTGCGCCAATGACCTGGCTGGAGAGCGGACATGACTGACAAGGACGCGATTCGACCACTGAAACTGGCCGTGGTTGGGCACACCAACGTCGGTAAAACGTCGCTGTTGCGCACGCTCACCCGCGATGTCGGCTTCGGCGAAGTCTCCCACCGACCGAGCACCACCCGACACGTCGAAGGCGCGCGATTGTCGGTGGACGGCGAGGCACTCCTGGAGCTGTACGACACGCCCGGCCTGGAAGACGCCATCGCCCTGCTTGATTATCTCGAGCGACTGGACCGACCCGGCGAACGCCTTGATGGGCCGGCGCGGCTCGGACGCTTTCTTGAAGGCAGCGAGGCGCGCCAGCGTTTCGAGCAGGAGGCCAAAGTGCTGCGCCAGCTACTCGCCTCCGACGCCGGTCTTTACGTAATCGACGCGCGAGAGCCGGTGCTTGCCAAGTACCGCGACGAGCTTGCCGTGCTCGCCAGTTGCGGCAAACCGTTGCTGCCCGTGCTCAATTTTGTCAGCAGTGCGCAGCAGCGTGAACCCGACTGGCGTGAAGCGCTGGCGCGTCTTGGCCTGCATGCGCTGGTGCGTTTTGACAGCGTCGCCCCGCCCGAAGATGGCGAACGCCGTCTCTATGAAAGCCTGGCCCTGTTGCTGGAAACCTCACGGGGAAGACTTGAGCGTCTCATCGCAGATCAACAGGCCCAGCGTGACGCCCGCAAGCAAAGCGCAGCCAGGCTGATCTCCGAACTGTTGCTGGACTGCGCGGCCTGCCGCCGAAGTGTTGCGACGGATTCCGGTCAGGTGCAGGTCGCCATCGATGATCTGCGCAAAGCCGTGCGCCAGCGCGAACAGCGTTGCGTCGAGTCGCTGCTCAAGCTCTACGCGTTTCGTCGTGAAGACGCCTCGGCCAGCGATTTGCCGCTGATGGATGGCCGCTGGGGGGATGATCTGTTCAATCCCGAAACCCTGAAGTTGCTTGGCGTGCGCGTGGGCGGCGGTATCGCTGCGGGTGCGGCGGCAGGTGCCGGGGTGGACTTGCTGGTCGGCGGCATCACACTGGGTGCGGCGGCACTGGTCGGCGCGATTGCCGGCGGCGCTCTGCAAACCGCGCGCAGTTACGGCGGCCGGCTGATGGACAAGTTCAAGGGTCAGCGCGAACTGACTGTCGACGATGCCGTGCTGCGACTGCTGGCGCTGCGCCAAAGGCAACTGCTGCAAGCGCTGGAGGTGCGCGGCCATGCCGCAATGGAGAGCATCAAACTCACCGCGCCCCTCGACAAGACCTGGCGCGAAGGCAAGCTGCCGGAAGCGCTGAATAAGGCGCGAGCGCATCCGCAATGGTCGTCGCTGAATCCGGGGGCAAAGCTGAATCAGAGCGAGCGCCAGGAGCAAGTCGAGGCGCTGGCGAAGACCGTGCTGGTCTGAATTGGGCCGCAGGAATGATCTGCCGGGCGGCAGCCGACAGTCGCTTCAATGATTTTGCGGTAGGGGAATTGCGCGCGGACCGGTATGATCGCGCGCCCGATACACCCGGAAGCACACGCGCATGAAACCCACCTTGATCGCCGCTGCAGAACTCGACCGCATCGAGACCTGGCAGAAATACTCCAGCTATATGTGCGGAGGCTGCGTTTCCAGCTGCTGCACGCTGCCTGTGGAAGTGAAGATCAAGGACCTGATCCGTATCGGCATCGTTGACGAGTTCGAACAGGGCGATAACCCGAAGAACATCGCCAAGCGGCTGCAGAAGGACGGGATCGTCGAGCGCTTCAATCAAAAGTCCGGGATCTTCACGCTACAGCGCATGAGCAACAACGATTGCCTGTACCTGGATCGCAAGAGCCGTCTGTGCACGATCTACGACAAGCGCCCCGACACCTGCCGCAACCATCCGAAGATCGGCCCGCGCCCGGGTTATTGCGCTTACAAGCCAAAGGAAGTTGTGCGCGAAAGCACCGGTACGCTGAATTCGAACTCCGGCCGGGTGCCGTTGAAGTTCTAAAGCCTCTATAGGGTTCGCGTACGCCTTGCCGGCTAAAGCCGGTCCTACCAAAGGCGCGCGGGCTTCAGTGGGACCGGCTTTAGCCGGGAAGAGGCCGTTTTGAGCGCCTTAGGCTTGCGGCACCGACATCGGCTAAACCAAACCCACACAAACAAAAACGCCCCCGACCTTGCGGTCGGGGGCGTTTTTTTACGGCTGACTAAAAGCTAATCAGTTGCCGCTTTTCTTGGCAGCGCGGGTACGCTCGCTTTCGCCAAGAATTTTCTTACGCAGGCGGATCGACTTCGGCGTCACTTCGCACAGTTCGTCTTCTTGAACGAACTCAAGCGCTTGTTCCAGCGTGAAGCGGATAGGCGGAACCAGAGCGATGGTTTCGTCTTTACCGGAAGCACGCATGTTGTCGAGCTTCTTACCTTTGGTTGGGTTGACGCCCAGGTCGTTGTCGCGGCTGTTGATACCGACGATCTGACCTTCGTACACGTCTTCGCCGTGGCCCAGGAACAGTTTGCCGCGAGCTTGCAGGGTTTCCAGCGAGTAAGTCAGAGCCTTACCGGTCGCAACCGAAACCAGCACGCCGTTCTGACGGCCGGACATGTCGCCCGACTTCATCACGTCGTAACGGTCGAAGATCGAGGTCAGGATGCCTGCACCGGAAGTGAGGGTCAGGAACTCGTTACGGAAGCCGATCAGGCCACGTGCCGGGATGTTGTACTCAAGGCGAACACGGCCCTTGCCATCCGGAACCATGTTGGTCAGATCGCCCTTACGGATACCGATCTGTTCCATGATTGAGCCCTGCGATTCTTCCGGCAGGTCGATGGTGACGTTTTCAAACGGTTCGTGCTTGACGCCATCAACCATGCGGATGATCACTTCAGGACGACCAACACCCATTTCGAAGCCTTCGCGACGCATGGTTTCGATCAGTACCGAAAGGTGCAGCTCACCACGGCCCGAAACCTTGAACTTGTCAGCGGTGTCGCCTTCTTCAACGCGCAGAGCAACGTTGTACAGCAGCTCTTTGTCCAGACGCTCTTTGATGTTACGGCTGGTGACGAACTTGCCTTCTCGACCGCAGAAAGGCGAATCGTTGACCTGGAAGGTCATGGATACGGTAGGTTCGTCGACGGTCAGCGGCTTCATCGCTTCAACATTCTGTGGGTCGCACAGGGTGTCGGAGATGAACAGCTCTTCGAAGCCGCTGATGCAGACGATGTCGCCGGCAGCAGCTTCTTCTACGTCTACACGGTGCAGACCGTGGTGACCCATCAGCTTGAGGATACGGCCGTTACGGCGCTTGCCGTTGGCGTCGATTGCCACAACCTGAGTGTTCGGCTTGACCTTGCCACGGGCAATACGGCCAACGCCGATGATGCCCAGGAAGCTGTTGTAGTCCAGTGCCGAGATTTGCATCTGGAACGGACCATCACGATCGACTTTCGGCGCAGGTACGTTGTCGACGATCGACTGGTACAGCGGGGTCATGTCTTCGGCCATGGCGGTGTGTTCCAGACCGGCAATACCGTTCAGCGCAGAGGCGTAAACGACTTTGAAGTCCAGCTGTTCTTCGGTGGCACCCAGGTTGTCGAACAGATCGAAGATCTGGTCCAGAACCCAGTCCGGACGCGCGCCTGGACGGTCGACCTTGTTGATGACCACGATTGGACGCAGGCCGGCTTCGAACGCCTTCTTGGTCACGAAACGGGTTTGCGGCATAGGGCCGTCTTGAGCGTCGACCAGCAGCAGAACGGAATCAACCATCGACATCACGCGCTCTACTTCACCACCGAAGTCGGCGTGGCCCGGGGTGTCAACGATGTTGATGTGGTAGCCATTCCAGTTGATCGCGGTGTTCTTCGCGAGAATGGTAATACCACGCTCTTTTTCCTGGTCGTTGGAGTCCATCACGCGCTCATCGTTGAGCTCGCCGCGTTCCAGGGTGCCGGATTGACGCAGGAGCTTGTCAACGAGGGTAGTTTTACCGTGGTCAACGTGAGCAATGATGGCGATGTTGCGTAGATTTTCGATCACTTGTGTATCTCGATCAGAGGATTCGGTCAGCTGCCTGATTGTAGGCAGCTATGAACGGTAGAGCCGGCGAAAGCCGTTACGGCTGACGACTGGTGTCGGGGGGCCGGTGACGCAAGCCACAGGCAAACAGCCCCGGGCACTTAGCTCGGTCGATAAACGCGCACATTGGCATGCCCCTCACTGAGCAAATGATGAGCATGCAGGCGACTCATGACGCCTTTGTCGCAATAGAGCAGGTACTGGCGCGTGTCATCCAGTTCCTTGAAACGGCTGTTCAATGCAAAGAACGGCAGCGTTTGTACTTCAATGCCAGCAAGGTCCAGCGGGCGATCTTCAGCGTCATCCGGGTGACGGATGTCGATGACGACTTGCCCGGCCAGTGCCTGACTGACTTCTTCAATCTGAACGTCCTGCCCCAACTCTTCGATCACGCGATCGATCGGAACCAGACGAGCGTTTTCAAGCGCACGCTCGAGCACGGCCATGTCGAACGACTTTTCTTCATGCTCGACCCGGTTGCGCTTGGCGGCGGTCTTCGGATTTACCGAAATCACACCGCAGTATTCGGGCATGTGCCGGGCAAAATCGCCGGTGCCGATCTGATCGGCCAGGTCGATGATGTCCTGCTTGTGACTGGCGATCAGCGGTCGCAGGACGAGCTTCTCTGTCACGCAGTCGATGACCGACAGGTTGGGCAGCGTCTGACTGGACACCTGGGAAATCGCCTCGCCGGTGACCAGCGCGTCGATTTCCAGCCGGTCGGCAATGTTTGTCGCGGCGCGCAACATCATACGCTTCAATACTACGCCCATATGACTGTTATCGACTTTTCCGAGAATTTCTCCCAGAACTTCCTCGAACGGTACGCTGACGAACAGCACCCGCTGGGAGCTGCCGTACTTCTTCCAGATGAAGTGCGCGACTTCCATCACGCCCAGCTCGTGAGCACGTCCGCCCAGATTGAAGAAGCAGAAGTGGCTCATCAGGCCACGACGCATGATCTGGTACGCCGCCACGGTGGAGTCAAAGCCACCGGACATCAGGATCAGGGTCTGTTCAAGCGAACCCAGCGGATAACCGCCCATGCCGTCGTGCTGGCTGTGGATCACGAACAGACGCTGGTCCCGAATTTCGATTCTGACTTCGACCTCCGGCGCCTTCAGCGAGATGCCGGCGGCGTTGCATTCACGGCGCAACCTGCTGCCGACGTACTTCTCGACGTCCATGGAGCTAAAGTCATGATGACCGGCCCGCTTGCAGCGCACGCCGAATATCTTGCCGGGAATTGCATCGCCGAAGTGCAACTTGCACTTCTCGTAGATATCTTCCATGTCGCCCAGCGGGTACTGGTCAACCTGCAGAAAGTGCGTGATGCCGGGCATGCAGCTCAGACGCTCGGTCATCTCGCGCAAGACTTTGACATCCTCGACCCTGGTTTCGACCTCAAGGTTGTCCCACACGCCATCCACCACCAACGCCGGGTCCAGATCGCGGAGCACCGTGCGGATGTTCTTGGCCAGCTGTTTGATGAAGCGCTTGCGCACAGGCCGGCTTTTGATAGTGATTTCTGGGAAGACTTTGACGATTAATTTCATGAAAACAGCGCGCTAGGTCCCGGTCGAAAAAGGGGGGCGCGGATTATAGCGGAAATTGCTCAAGGTTTAACCAGTTATCGTACGGTCAATCGCCTGCGCACCAAAACGGCCCTGTATACAATTACTTAGCACCATAAGTGTGCGTCGTTTTTCAAATATGCGACGTTTAACGCGCTTAAAGGCAAGTATTCCCTTGGGAAACCCAACACAGGGCACTGGCATGCAAATTGCTCCCTTGTGAGGCAGGTTGCCTTGGTCGAGTATCGCGCCCGGCATCACCCAAATTGAAGGGCCAACCACTACTCAGGCCCTAATCCACCCCGGAGGACAACATGTCGAAGTCGGTTCAACTCATCAAAGATCATGACGTTAAGTGGATTGATCTGCGCTTCACGGACACCAAAGGCACTCAGCACCACGTGACCATGCCGGCCCGCGATGCGCTGGAAGACGACTTCTTCGAAGTCGGCAAAATGTTCGACGGTTCCTCCATCTCGGGCTGGAAAGGCATCGAAGCCTCCGACATGATCCTGCTGCCGGACGACGAAACCGCCGTCCTGGATCCGTTCACCGAGGAGCCTACCCTGATCCTGGTGTGCGACATCATCGAACCTTCGACCATGCAAGGTTACGATCGCGACCCACGTGCCATCGCTCACCGCGCCGAGGAATACCTGAAGTCGACCGGCATCGGTGACACAGTATTCGCCGGCCCTGAGCCAGAATTCTTCATCTTCGACGAAGTGAAATTCAAGTCCGACATCTCCGGTTCCATGTTCAAGATCTACTCCGAACAAGGTTCGTGGATGTCCGACGCTGACATCGAGGGCGGCAACAAGGGCCACCGTCCAGGCATTAAAGGCGGCTACTTCCCGGTTCCACCGTTCGACCACGACCACGAAATCCGCACCGCAATGTGCAACGCCCTGGAAGAAATGGGCCAGGTCGTCGAAGTTCACCACCACGAAGTGGCAACCGCTGGCCAGAACGAAATCGGCGTGAAATTCAACACGCTGGTTAAAAAGGCTGACGAAGTTCAGACCCTGAAATACGTCGTGCACAACGTTGCCGACGCTTATGGCCGCACCGCTACCTTCATGCCCAAGCCTCTGTACGGCGATAACGGTTCGGGTATGCACGTTCACATGTCCATCTCCAAAGATGGCAAGAACACCTTCGCAGGCGAAGGTTATGCCGGCCTGTCCGACACCGCTCTGTACTTCATCGGCGGCATCATCAAGCACGGCAAGGCACTGAACGGCTTCACCAACCCGGCAACCAACTCGTACAAGCGTCTGGTTCCAGGCTTCGAAGCACCGGTCATGCTGGCCTACTCGGCCCGTAACCGTTCGGCTTCGATCCGTATTCCTTACGTCAACAGCCCTAAAGGCCGTCGTATCGAAGCACGTTTCCCGGACCCGGCAGCCAACCCATACCTGGCGTTCGCTGCATTGTTGATGGCTGGCCTGGACGGCATCCAGAACAAGATCCACCCTGGCGATGCTGCTGACAAGAACCTGTATGACCTGCCGCCTGAAGAGGCGAAAGAGATTCCACAAGTTTGCGGCAGCCTGAAAGAAGCCCTGGAAGAGCTGGATAAGGGTCGCGCGTTCCTGACCAAAGGCGGCGTGTTCAGCGACGACTTCATCGACGCTTACATCGCTTTGAAATCTGAAGAAGAAATCAAAGTGCGCACCTTCGTACACCCACTGGAATACGAGCTGTACTACAGCTGCTGATCCAGTCGCGCCGGCGAAAGCCGCGTGAGCGAGAGGCCTCCTTCGGGAGGCCTTTTTTGTTACTGAGCGAGCATTGCTCGGTCGCTATAAATATGTACCGCAGATCGGAATGATGCTTCCGGCAACCTTGTGTTTTCTGCTGTTCAAAAAGCACAAGGATTTCGTTCATGTTCAATATCACCCCCGCTTGCCTGCTGCTGGCAACGATTGCCCTTGGCGGATGCGCCACCGCCCAGCTGCCCAGCTCCCTTCCGGTATCAACGGTCGAATCCACCGTTCTGCTTAAAAGCTCAAGTTCCTGGGACGGAACAGCCTATGACGCCTACCCCGTCGGCAAGCCTGAGCTGACTGTGCTCAACATCAAGATCCCCGCCAACACCGCTCTCAAATGGCACGAGCACCCGATGCCCAATGCGGCCTATGTCGTGTCCGGCAATCTCACGGTGGAAACCCGCGAAGGCGGCAAATCGATTCTTCTCATGCCAGGTGATGTACTGCCTGAAATGGTCAACAGGGAGCATCGAGGCCTGACGGGGGACACCGCAGTGGAACTTGTCGTTTTTTACGCGGGGACCCCGGGAATGCCACTCTCTACCAGCCAAAGTGTTAAACAGTGATCGCTCGGTCATACGTGAGGACATAACAATGCTCAAACAGCTCCAACTCGCTGCCTTGGCCTGCGGACTGGTGTCGTCCGGCCTTCAGGCGGCTCCTGCTCAGCAGCCTCCTGTGCAGCTTCAACCGCTCATCGCGGCCATGGAGCAAAGGCTGGAAATTGCCAATGACGTGGCCCGTAGCAAATGGCACAGCGGCAAGCCGGTGCAGGACAGTGAGCGCGAGCGCCAGGTGATCCAGAACGCCGAATCACGGGCGGGCGAATTCAAGCTGGCCGCCGACGACGTTCGCGAGTTCACGACTGCCCAGATGGAAGCCAACAAGATGGTGCAATACGCGCGCATCGAGCAGTGGCGTGAAACCGGCCACTCCCCGGAGAAGCCGGAATCCAGCCTCACTGACGGCATTCGGAGTCGGCTGGATACGCTGCTGCCGGTGTTGATGCAAAGTTACTCGGCGTTTCAGCCCTACCGCAGCGATGCCAAATGCCCAGGGTGGGTGCAATCGGAAATCCAGCGACAGGCAAGTGATCCTGTCATCGTGACCGCGCTGCAACGGGCGGCAGGCGACCTTTGCCTGCTCACGGCAGGCCAGTGAGCAGGCGCCGCAGATCCGTTTCTCAACTGACACCGTCGATCAGTATTCCTCTATGCTGACCCTGTGCCGCGCCATGCATTGAGCGCGGCACCATTGCTGGTTGTCCTGATCGCTGCACTGGAGTGTTCATGCGTCAATGTCTCGCCCTTCTGTTGCTGGTGTTTGCACTGCCCGCTGCCGCGCAGATCTACAAATACACCGATGCCTCCGGGAACACGGCATACAGCAACCAGCCGCCGAACGGCACCAAAGCCGAAACCGTCGAGCTGCCGCCACTCAACAGTGTCGAGACCGTTGTGCCTGCCGCACCGCCGCCACTCCCCGCGACGCAGAACCAGAACCAGAACCAGAACCAGCAAAGCGCCGCTGCCTATCAGGTGCTCTCGCTGAAAGACCTGCCCCAAGACGAAGCCCTTCGTGCCAATAACGGCTCGTTCACCGTTGGCGTTGCCATCGAACCCCGTTTACAGCCCGCGCATTTGCTGCAGTTGATTGTGGACGGCGCGCCCTACGGGCAGCCCACCAACATTCCGCGTCTGCAGGTCATGGAGCTTGAACGGGGCGAGCACAGCTTTTCGGTCCAAGTGCTGGAAAACCAGCGTTCAATCCAGCAAAGCGAGACGGTCAACCTGACAGTGCAGCGAGTCCATGTCGGCCGGCCTTAAATACTTCTGCCAGTTGGCCGTTGCTCTGTGCCTGCTGCTCAGCGTGAGCCAGACCGTTTTGGCCGAGGTGTATACCTACATCGACGCGAACGGGAATCGGGTCTTTACCGATCAACCTCACCGCAATGCGAAGAAGGTCGACATTGCGCCGACCAACCGGGTCGACCAGCCGACCCAAGCACCCACAAGGGCATCCAAACCAAAGCCAGCGGCCAGCCCCATCTTTCATTATCAGTTGCTGCGCATTCTGGCGCCGGAGCCTGACAGCACGATCCGCGACATTGAAGGCAACCTGAACGTCACTGTCAGCAATGAGCCCGAGTTGCAGCCAGACCACCTGTACCGGTTGCTGCTCGACAGCAAACCCTATGGCGAGCCGACCCGCAGCCCGGTTTTTCCGCTGACGAACATCGACCGCGGCACTCACCAACTGTCCGTGGAGATCATCGATCAATACGGTCGAGTGCTGGAGCGAACCCCCAATCAGCCCTTTCACCTGATACGCATCTCTCTGGCCCAGAAGCGGCTCGCTCAGCCCTGCAAAACCGATGATTACGGCGTGCGCCCCGAATGCCCCATCAAGGACAAGCCGGAAGAAGAATCCAGCTTCTTTCCCTTTTTCCGCTAAACCGCGCCTGAAAGGCTATGCTTCATTATGGTGCGTAACCTGAACAAAGTTTCGCCCCAAAAGCCCATTTTGGTTCGGCATTCAGGATTGCATGCACTGTCGCCGGGCCTGCCGTCCAAAAAACGCTCGCAATTCATCAATCCGCGCTTCTTTTCGGAGCCTTGGTTTGGTTTTTGCATTTTGTAATGAATGCGCGAGCACATCACACGTTTCAGCGGGTTCCATACGCTGGCAAAGACCAATCAGAGCCTGCACTTACGGCCCAGCCCTGTGCATAGAGCCAAAAGAGGTCACCGGGATTCATGACTATCAGCGATGCGTTGCATCGGTTGTTACTCGACAACCTGACCACTGCCACGATTCTGCTCAACTCGGATCTGCGCCTCGAGTACATGAATCCTGCCGCCGAAATGCTGCTGGCTATCAGCGGTCAGCGCAGCCACGGACAATTCATCAGCGAGCTGTTCACCGAATCTGCCGAAGCGCTCAGCTCGCTTCGTCAGGCCGTCGAACAGGCGCATCCGTTTACCAAACGTGAGGCCATGTTGACCGCCCTCACCGGCCAGACCCTAACGGTCGATTACGCGGTGACGCCGATTCTTTCCCAGGCCGAGACCATGCTGCTGCTGGAGGTCCATCCCCGTGATCGCTTGCTGCGGATCACCAAGGAAGAGGCTCAGCTGTCCAAGCAGGAAACCACCAAGATGCTGGTGCGTGGCCTGGCCCATGAAATCAAGAACCCCCTCGGCGGGATTCGCGGCGCCGCACAGTTGCTGGCACGCGAGCTGCCGGAGGAGAGCCTCAAGGACTACACCAACGTCATCATCGAAGAGGCCGACCGTCTGCGTAATCTGGTCGACCGCATGCTGGGCTCGAACAAGCTGCCGATGCTGGCGATGACCAACGTGCATGAAGTGCTCGAGCGTGTGTGCAGCCTGGTCGAAGCCGAAAGCCAGGGATGCATCACCATCGTGCGCGACTACGATCCGAGCATTCCCGATGTGCTGATCGACCGCGAGCAGATGATTCAGGCGGTGCTCAATATCGTGCGCAATGCCATGCAGGCCATCAGCAGCCAGAACGAGCTGCGTCTGGGCCGTATCAGCCTGCGCACTCGCGCCATGCGCCAGTTCACCATCGGCCACGTGCGCCATCGTCTGGTCAGCAAGATTGAAATCATCGACAACGGCCCCGGCATTCCGCCGGAGCTGCAAGAAACCATTTTTTATCCCATGGTCAGCGGCCGCCCGGATGGCACCGGGCTGGGCCTTGCCATCACCCAGAACATCATCAGTCAGCACCAGGGGCTGATCGAGTGTGATAGCCATCCTGGCCATACAACATTCTCGATCTTCCTGCCGCTGGAACAAGGAGCAGCGTCGACATGAGCCGTAGTGAAACTGTCTGGATCGTCGATGACGACCGTTCCATCCGCTGGGTACTGGAGAAAGCCCTGCAGCAAGAGGGCATGACCACGCAAAGTTTCGACAGCGCCGATGGCGTGATGAGCAGACTGGCCCGCCAGCAACCGGACGTGATCATTTCCGATATCCGCATGCCCGGCGCGAGCGGCCTGGACCTGCTGGCGCGCATTCGCGAACAGCACCCGCGCCTGCCGGTCATCATCATGACTGCCCATTCGGACCTCGACAGCGCCGTGGCCTCCTATCAGGGCGGTGCCTTCGAGTACCTGCCCAAGCCGTTCGACGTTGACGAAGCCGTTTCGCTGGTCAAACGCGCCAATCAGCACGCTCAGGAACAACAAGGCCTGGCCGTTCCGCCAGCCCTGACCCGCACCCCGGAAATCATCGGCGAAGCGCCGGCGATGCAGGAGGTGTTTCGCGCCATCGGCCGCTTGAGTCACTCCAATATCACCGTGCTGATCAATGGCGAATCCGGGACCGGTAAAGAGCTGGTTGCCCACGCCCTGCACCGCCACAGCCCGCGTTCGGCGTCGCCGTTCATTGCGCTGAACATGGCGGCGATTCCGAAAGACTTGATGGAATCCGAGCTGTTCGGCCATGAAAAAGGCGCGTTCACCGGCGCGGCAAACCTGCGGCGCGGGCGTTTCGAGCAGGCGGACGGGGGCACGCTGTTTCTCGATGAAATCGGCGACATGCCGGCCGACACCCAGACCCGACTGCTGCGCGTACTGGCCGACGGTGAGTTCTACCGGGTGGGCGGTCACGTGCCGGTCAAAGTCGACGTGCGCATCATTGCGGCGACCCACCAGAATCTGGAAACGCTGGTCCAGGCCGGCAAGTTCCGCGAAGACTTGTTTCACCGCCTGAACGTGATCCGCATCCACATCCCGCGCATGTCTGACCGTCGCGAAGACATCCCGACGCTGGCGCGCCACTTCCTCAGCCGCGCCGCCCAGGAACTGGCGGTTGAGCCGAAGCTGCTGAAGGCGGAAACCGAGGAATACCTCAAGCACCTGCCGTGGCCGGGCAACGTCCGTCAGCTGGAAAATACCTGCCGCTGGATCACGGTGATGGCTTCAGGTCGCGAAGTGCATGTCAGCGATCTCCCGCCAGAGCTTTTGAGCCTGCCGCAGGACGCTGCCCCGGTGACCAACTGGGAACAAGCGCTGCGCCAATGGGCCGATCAGGCGCTGGCACGCGGCCAATCCAGCCTGCTGGACAGCGCCGTGCCGACGTTCGAACGCATCATGATCGAGACCGCGCTCAAGCATACCGCCGGCCGTCGTCGCGACGCCGCCGTGCTGCTGGGCTGGGGCCGCAACACCTTGACTCGCAAGATCAAGGAATTGGGCATGAAGATCGATGGCGGGGATGATGACGAGGGTGATGAGGGGTGAACGGATTCAGCCCTCGTGTGTTGATGGGCTAGACCAAAAATCGTAGGCGCCGGCTTGCTGGCGAACGGAACGGTGTCAACGATAGAAACGTCGCCTGACACGTTGAGTTCGCCAGCAAGCCGGCTCCCACAGCCCCAGCGTCACTCAGCCGACGACGGCTTCTCCCACAGATTGATCCCGCCTTCCACCGCAAAGCGGTCGATCTCGGCCAGCTCTTCCTGACTGAACTCAAGATTGTCGAGGGCGCCAACGTTCTCGATGATCTGCTCCGGACGGCTTGCACCGATCAGCGCAGAGGTGACGCGTGGATCGCGCAGCGTCCAGGCCAGTGCCATCTGCGCCAGGCTCTGACCGCGTCGCTTGGCGATCTCGTTCAGCGCACGCACGTGCTCGATGTTCTGCTCCGACAAATGCGCCGCCTGTAACGAGCCGCCACCGGGACGGTTGACCCGTGCGTCTTTAGGAATGCCGTTCAGGTATTTGTCCGAGAGCAGCCCCTGGGCCAGTGCGGTGAACGCGATGACGCCCGAGCCGAGTTCCTCGGTGGTGTCCAGCAGGTCTTTTTCCACCCAGCGATTGAGCAGGTTATAGGCCGGTTGATGAATCAGCAGCGGCACTTTCCACTCTTTCAGCAGACCTGCGATTTCCCGGGTTTTGGCACCCGAATACGACGAGATCCCGATATACAGCGCTTTGCCCTGCTGCACAGCGGTGGCCAGTGCGCTCGCGGTTTCTTCCAGCGGGGTGTCCGGATCGAAGCGGTGCGAATAGAAAATATCGACGTAATCCAGACCCATGCGCTGCAGGCTCTGATCGAGGCTGGCGAGCACGTACTTGCGTGATCCGCCGCCCTGACCGTAAGGCCCCGGCCACATGTCCCAGCCGGCCTTGCTGGAAATGATCAGCTCGTCGCGGTACTGCTTGAAGTCTTCTTTGAGCAGGCGGCCGAAGTTGATCTCGGCACTGCCGTAGGGCGGGCCATAGTTGTTGGCAAGGTCGAAGTGGTTGATACCCAGATCGAAGGCCGTGCGCAGCATGGCGCGCTGAGTGTCGATCGGCGTGCTGTCGCCGAAGTTGTGCCACAGCCCCATGGAGAGCGCTGGCAACACGAGGCCGCTGCGACCTACGCGACGATAGGGAACGCGTTCATAACGGTTTTCGGCAGCGATGTAAGTCATCCGATCCTCTCTTTCTTGTTTGGAAGTCAGGTCACAAAACGAACCTGCGAGATTACTCGGATTTCCCTGTGACGAGGGGGTTCAAACGAGTTGACGGATACCGACCTTCAGCGCTGATACGCAGCAATACGCATCCTATTGTTCGCTTCGATCGAACAACGAAGGCATTTTTGGAGCGTTTATCAGCGTGCGCAGGCGTGTGAAGCTGCATTCACTTTCACATGAATCGGAGACTCACCATGATGCAGTCAACTCCACACATCTCCCGCCCTGTCGCCATCGTCACCGGCGCCTCCCGTGGTATCGGCGCGGAAATCGCCAGGCGACTGAGCCGTGACGGTTTCGCAGTGGTCGTGAACTACGCCAGCAGCGCGGCAGAGGCGGACGCCCTGGTTGCGCAGCTCAATGCCGATGGCGGCCAGGCCATCGCGATCAAAGCCGACATTGCCAAGGCCGATGAAGTCCGTGCGCTGTTCGAGCAAACGGAAACGCAGTTGGGCAGGATCAACGTGTTGGTTAACAACGCCGGCGTCATGAAGGCGTTGCCGTTGGCAGACACCAGCGATGAGCAGTTCGATCAGGCGTTCAACATCAATACCCGAGGCACCTTCAACACGTTGCGCGAAGCCGGCGCGCGGATGAACGACGGCGGCCGCATCATCAACTTCTCCACCACTGCGCTGGCGTTGAACCTGCCGGGCTACGCGATTTATAACGCGACCAAGGCGGCGGTCGAGGCCTTCACCCATGTATTCGCCAAGGAGCTGCGCGGGCGGAATATTACCGTGAATGCGGTTGCGCCGGGACCGGTGGCCACCGAGCTGTTCCTGCATGGCAAGAGCGAGGAGCAAATCCAGCACTTCGCCAACATGCCGCCGCTGCAACGCCTTGGGCAGCCGCAAGATATCGCCAGCGTCGTGTCCTTCCTTGCCGGCCCGGATTCAGGCTGGGTGAACGGTCAGGTGCTGCGGGCCAATGGTGGCTTGGCCTAAAAACCAGGCTCTAAAAGCGCGCGTGCCCGCGAAGATTTCGTGTGAGCCCCGGTTAGGGGACCGACACGACGCCGTCGCGGGCACGCGTGTTCCTGCAAAACAATCAGCCTCAACGCACCAGGTGCAGGAACTGCATGTGGCGCTCGTACTGGTCGAGGATGTCGTTGATGACCTGCTCCTTGGTGTAGCCCACCAGGTCGTAGTCCTGACTGCCCTCGCTCAAGTGCACTTCAGCGCGGTAATAGCGGCGGTTGTTCAGCTGTTTGGAGCCCATGCCGCCCCGTGCGAATGAAGGCGTGAAGTAGCCACGCATGGTCACCTGGTACACGAACGGACGCTCTTCACCGTGGCCGATCTCCAGGCCCACCGTGTCATTGGCCGGATCCGGCTGAGTCACGACGGTCAGGCCCTTCTCGACGAACACGGCCGTCACTTCTTCAATGGCCGGGCGCACGGTCTGATCAAGGAAGCGGTAAACCTCATCACGGGACGGGAATGCCACAGCCTGGGTCAGACGCTGACGCCACCCGCCGCGCCTGGCGCCGGAGACCGGTGCCAGCGAATACAGCTGCGCGATCTTGCGCTGGGATTCCATGTAGAAGGCCTTATGCAGCCCCCACATCATCAGCAGCAGAATCAGTGAGAACGGCAACGAGGTCAGTACCACCGCAGACTTCAGCGCATCGATGCTGCCCGAGAACAACAGGCCGCTGGTGATGAGCGCGGTCATCACGCCCCAGAACACGCGCAGCCATTTCGGGCCGTCTTCGTCCGGGCTGCCGCCTTTGGCGGACAGCGTCGACAGCACCACGGTACCGGAGTCGGCCGAGGTCACGAAAAACACGAAGCTGATGAACACCGTCACGGCAATGACCGTCCGGCTCCACGGGTATGTCTGCAGCATCAGGTACAGGGTCATCGAAGGATCTTCGATAGCCGACTGGCCCAACGCCGCCATGCCGTGGTTCAGCACCAGGTCGATTGCGCTGTTACCGAAGATCGACATCCAGGCCAGGGTGAAACCCAGCGGGATCAGCAGCACGCCACAGACGAATTCGCGAATGGTGCGGCCACGGGAGATACGCGCAATGAACAGGCCCACGAACGGCGACCAGGCAATCCACCACGCCCAATAGAACACGGTCCAGCCGCCCAGCCAGTCACTTGGGCCGTCGTACGCATAGACGTCGAAGCTCTTGACCGGCAACGCGCCGAGGTAATCGCCGATGTTCTGCACCAGCGTATTGAGCAGGTGCTGCGTGGGTCCGGCAAATAACACGAACAGCAGCAGCGCGCAGGCCAGCAGCATGTTGATGTCGGACATGACGCGCACGCCTTTGTCGACACCCGCAATCGCTACAAGGATTGCCGCGCCCATCATCAGGGTGATCAAACCCACCTGAATCCATTGGGTGTGCGGCACGTTGAACAGGTAGTCCAGCCCGGAGTTCAGGTGCAGTACGCCAAAGCCCATGTCAGCGCCGAGGCCGAAGATGGTGGCGATGATGCCGAAGCCGTCGACCGCATAGCCGATCGGGCCGTTGATGCGCTTGCCAATCAGCGGATACAGCGCTGAACGCAATGCCAGCGGCAAGTTATGGCGATACGCGAAGTAGGCCAGTGCCATGCCGACGAAGGCGAACACGCCCCAGCCGTGCAGGCCCCAGTGCAGAAACAGCAGCTGCATGGCCTGACGCGCCGATTGGGTGGTCCCGCCTTCGCCTTGCGGCGGCGCCAACATGTGGGTCAACGGTTCGGACACACAGAAGAAGAACAGCGTGATGCTGATCCCGGCTGCGAACAGCATGCCGGCCCAGGACAGGTAGCTGAACTCGGGTTCGTCGTGGTCAGCGCCAAGCTTGATCTTGCCGTAGCCTGAAATCGCAGTGACCACCACGAACAGCAGATACAGGGTCATGGCCAGCATGTAGTACCAGCCAACGGTGTTGGCGGCCCAGTTCTGCGCGGCGAGCAACCAGGCGCCCGATGCTTCCGGGAAGGCGACGACCACCAGTCCGAAGATCAGAATGAAGCTGGCGGCAAAGTAGAAAACAGGGCCGTTCATGCGAACGGGCGAGCTGCCTGGAGCGCTTGAATTATTCATATGAATACCGCCGCGCGGGCGAGGGGATCGATCATGCAACGTGTATGCGGCAAAGGTAGGCCTCCTGAGATCAGCGGGCAGCGAACCACCGGTTTAACTTGATTGAACGTTCAATTAAAGCACGAAAAGACCGCCAGAGACTAATGCACAGTGGCGTGACGCTCTCTCAGGCGAGGGTAGGACGGACGAGGAAAGCCTTTCGTTCCGTGGGCTCGGGAGGGTTTTCAAAGCACTGGAACAAATTGTAGGAGCCGGCTTGCTGGCGAACCCATCGGGCCAGGCAAATTCTTCATAAATGACGCACCACATTCGCCAGCAAGCCGGCTCCTACGGATTGAAAACCCGTAAGAGTCAGTGCTAGCGACTCACTGTCTACTTCGGACAACCATCCTCGTGCTGCAGACTCGCCTGATTGACGTTGCTGCCCGCCGGGACGCCGCGCGTCAGCCACACGTTGCCGCCGATGGTCGAGCCCTTGCCGATGGTGATGCGCCCCAGAATCGTTGCACCGGCATAGATCACCACGTCGTCTTCGACGATCGGGTGGCGCGCATGGCCTTTCAGCAACTGACCATCTTCATCGGAAGGGAAGCGTTTGGCGCCCAGCGTGACGGCCTGATAAATGCGCACGCGCTCGCCGATGATCGCCGTCTCGCCAATCACCACACCTGTCCCGTGATCGATGAAGAAGCTCGGGCCGATCTGCGCACCGGGGTGGATATCGATGCCGGTCGCGGAATGGGCAAGTTCGGCGCTGATGCGCGCCAGCAAGGGCAAACCGTTGTGATACAGGTGATGAGCCAGACGGTGGTGAATCACCGCTAGAATGCCCGGGTAGCACAGCAACACCTCATCAACACTGCGCGCGGCGGGGTCGCCGTGATACGCAGCCAGCACGTCGGTGTCGAGCATGCGGCGAATCGTCGGCAGCGCGCTGACGAAATCCTGAATCAGCCGTTCCGCATGCACATCCGCGCAGCTGGCATCCTGGCCTTTCTGCCGGGCGGCGTAGCGCAGTTCAAGCCGCGCCTGATCGAGCAGCGAGTTCAGCGCCACGTCGAGGGTGTAGCCGACGTAGAAGTCCTCGCTCTCTTCGCGCAGGTCCACCGGCCCCAGCCGCATCGGAAACAGCGCGCCGCAGAGCGCATCGAGAATGTCGCGCATGGCCTCGCGGGAAGGCAGCTCGCGGCCGCCCTTCTCGCCGCTGATTCGGCCGTTGCTGGTACGCCAGTCATCACGCGCGGCGCGTAGTTCGCCCACAATCCTCTGCAATTGCCAATGGCCGGTCACGCCTTCGGCGCAGGATTCCGGGGACAGGTCGGGAATAGTGCTCACGCAGATTTCTCCTCAATTCGACGGCGAGTCAGGCTATGAAGGCCGAAGTGGAATCACTCTACGACATCCATTCGCGGCAAAAAAATAACTATTTTTGTGGGGCTTCTGCGCAGGGGATGAAGGATAGCGGGCGGTTGCCCTGTGGGAAACGTCTGCCTATAGTCCTGCGACTCAATTGCAGACCTGTCGACGCCACCATGATCAAACAACAGCTCGCCCGTTTTAATCGTCTGGAATTGCTCGGCGGTCCAACGCCCTTTGAAAAGCTCGAACGCCTATCAGCCTGGGCCGGCCGGGACATTTACGTGAAGCGCGACGACATCACGCCGCTGGCGATGGGCGGCAACAAGCTGCGCAAGCTGGAATACCTCGCGGCTGACGCCCTGGCTCAAGGGTGCGACACGCTGATCACCGCGGGCGCCATTCAGTCCAACCATGTGCGCCAAACCGCTGCCCTCGCCGCCCGCCTCGGCCTGGGCTGTGTCGCCCTGCTGGAAAACCCGATTGCCACTGACGACAGCAATTACCTGGGCAACGGCAATCGCCTGCTGCTGGACTTGTTCGATGCCAAGGTCGAGCTGGTCGAGAACCTCGACAATGCCGATGAGCAACTGCAAGCCCTGGCCAGCCGACTGCGCCTCAGCGGCAAGAAGCCCTACCTGGTCCCGATCGGCGGATCGAACGCCCTCGGCGCACTGGGTTATGTGCAGGCCGGTTTTGAATTGGCCGAGCAGATCAAGCAAAGCGGCCTGTCATTCGCAGCCGTCGTGCTCGCGTCGGGCAGTGCCGGCACTCACAGTGGCCTCGCAGTTGCGCTCGCTGAAGAACTGCCCGAGTTGCCGGTGATTGGCGTAACCGTGTCGCGACCGGAAGAAACCCAGGCGCCCAAGGTTCAGCGCCTGGCCGAGCAAACTGTCGAGCTGCTGGGCGAATCACTGCCCGCCGCGTTCAAGGTGCAGCTGTGGGATGAATACTTCGGCCCACGCTACGGCGAGCCGAATGCCGGCACGTTGGCGGCGATTCGGCTGGTGGCCAGTCACGAAGGGCTGTTGCTGGACCCGGTGTACACAGGCAAAGCCATGGCCGGACTGCTCGACGGTATTGGCCGGCAGCGCTTCGAAGACGGCCCGATCGTCTTTCTCCACACCGGCGGCGCGCCTGCCTTGTTTGCGTATCAGGGCGTCTTTTCGGCGGGGTAGGACCTTCGTCACGCTCCCGCTCACAGGTATGCGCGGACGCCATATTCTAAAAACTGATAAGCAATCCGCTTTTTATTATTTTTCATCTCGCGATTCGGGTTCTATGATCGCCGCCAGCCGGCGCGCAGCGCTTCGCAGGCAACTGAAAAAGCTGGATAAACGCGTGATGCCAACGTAGCTTCGTCGGGTCTGATACTTGCCTGACATTCCAATTAAAACAGGGGACTTTCATGAACATGTCTGCAATCCGCCGCACCTTTCTGTTGTCGGCCTTCAGCCTGGTGCTGGGCACCGGTCTGGTCAGCCAGGCTGTCGCTGGCGAACAACTGGCAACGATCAAAAAGAACGGAACCCTTAATGTCGGCCTGGAAGGCACTTATCCCCCGTTCAGCTTCGTGGGTGAAGACGGCAAATTGACTGGCTTTGAAGTGGAATTCTCCGAGGCGCTGGCCAAGGAACTGGGCGTCAAGGTCAAACTGCAAGCCACGCCGTGGGCTGGCATTCTTGCAGCGCTGGAGTCCAAGCGTCTGGATGTCGTGATCAACCAGGTGACCATCTCTGACGAGCGCAAGAAAAAGTACGACTTCTCCGAACCCTACACCGTGTCGGGCATTCAAGCGCTGGTGCAGACCAAAGACGTGGGCGTGATCAAAACGGCTGCCGATCTGAAAGGCAAGAAAGTCGGTGTCGGCCTGGGCACCAACTACGAAGAGTGGCTGAAAGCCAACGTGCCTGATGCGATCGTCAAAACCTACGACGATGATCCGACCAAATATCAGGACCTGCGTGTCGGCCGTATCGACGCCATCCTCGTCGACCGCCTTGCTGCACTGGAGCTGGTTGCCAAGACCAAGGACAAACTGGCCGTTTCCGGCGAACCGTTCTCCCGTCAGGAATCCGGTGTCGCACTGCGCAAGGGCGAGCCTGAGTTGCTGGACGCGATCAACAAGGCCATCGACAAGCTGCGCGCCGACGGCACCCTCGCCAAGCTGTCGGACAAGTACTTCAAGGCTGACGTGACCAAATGATCCCGGAGAGCCTTCAGCTCGCGCTGGACTCCGCGCCCTTTCTGCTCAAGGGCGCGTATTACACGGTGGGCTTGAGCCTGGGGTCGATGTTTTTCGGGTTGGTGCTGGGCTTCGGCCTGGCACTGATGCGTCTGTCGAAGATCTGGGTCATCAGTGCCGTCGCCAGGGTTTACGTGTCGTTTTTCCGTGGCACGCCGCTTCTCGTCCAGCTGTTCATGATCTATTACGGGCTGCCGGACCTGGGGATTGAACTGGATGCGATCACCGCAGCACTGATCGGCCTGTCGCTGAACATGGCCGCATATGCCTGCGAAATCCTTCGGGCCGCGATCGGTTCGGTGGACCGAGGGCAATGGGAAGCCGCTGCGAGCATTGGCATGACGCGCGCTCAGACCATGCGCCGCGCCATTCTCCCGCAAGCTGCACGCACCGCGTTGCCGCCCTTGGGCAACAGCTTTATTTCGCTGGTCAAGGACACGGCGATGGCGGCCACCATTCAGGTACCGGAAGTGTTCCGCCAGGCGCAGCTGATCTCCTCGCGGACGCTGGAGATTTTCACCATGTATTTCACCGTTGCGGTGATCTACTGGGTGCTGTGCAGCATTCTGGCGCATTTTCAGAATCGCCTGGAAGCACGGGCCAACCGCCACGATGTGGAGTCCTGAGGCATGATCACGGTTGAAAAACTGACCAAGCAATTCAAAGGCAACGAAGTACTCAAAGGCATTGACCTTAAGGTCGAGCCTGGCGAAGTGGTGGCAATCATTGGCCCCAGCGGATCGGGTAAAACCACGCTGTTGCGCTGCCTGAACCTGCTGGAAGTGCCTACGAGCGGCAGCATTGTCGTGGGCGACATCAAAGTCGATTTGAGCCGTCCGCTGAGCCAGCAGCAGGGTCTGATCCGGCAGCTGCGCCAGCATGTCGGGTTTGTCTTCCAGAACTTCAATCTGTTCCCCCATCGCACCGCGCTGGAAAACGTCATCGAAGGCCCGACCGTGGTCAAGAAGATGCCCCGCGAGCAGGCCATCGAGCTGGGCCGTGCGCTGTTGGCGAAAGTCGGCCTTGCGGGTAAAGAGGACGCTTATCCGCGTCGTCTGTCCGGCGGCCAACAACAGCGCGTGGCGATTGCCCGTGCCCTGGCCATGGAACCTGAAGTCATTCTGTTCGATGAACCGACGTCGGCGCTCGATCCCGAGCTGGTGGGCGAGGTGCTCAATACGATCCACGCTCTGGCGCTGGAGAAACGCACGATGGTGATCGTGACCCACGAGATGAGCTTCGCGCGGGACGTCGCCAACCGGGTGATCTTCATCGACAAGGGCGTCATCGTTGAGCAGGGTGAAGCGAAAGAGCTGTTTGCCCACCCCAAAGAAGAGCGCACAAGACAGTTTCTTGAGCGCAGCAGAAATTAGTCCGACACGATATGTGTTCAAAACGGCGCCAACAGGCGCCGTTTTCTTTGTCGTTCATATTTAGATAAGTGTTGATCCACTAAAAGTCCCACTGTTTCGACGCCGGCTAACCGTCATCCATCTATCTATTTTTTCTATACGAACAACGCTCACTCTCCCCGCTTCCCCGCAACGTTGATTGACCATTTCTGCGCCCGTAAATAACTGCCGTTGACACTTTTCATCCGCGTGCTGACCGTGGAAGGTGGTGCGCCCGCCGGCCCAAGTAGGACCACAGTCGCAACCCCCTCCTCATAAGCAACGCCCGAGTGTAGGAATGTTCTGCATTTGCTTCACACAGACTTTAAACACTTAAATGCCGTTGACACAAACACCGCAACACAATTAGCTGAAATCGCTCAGCTGTTTACTTCCTTTCCAAAACAGCAATTCACTAATTGCCACCATTTGTAATGTTTGCCATGCCTGCGCATCTCGACGTGTACTAGTGCCAGTCGTTTCCACGTTGCAGTCGCGATGAATCAACCACCTGACTTGCCTTGACCCAGGCACACATTCGAAGAGTATTAAAAGATGATCCATACCCCTGTAATGACTCAGTCTTTCAAGTTGATGGCCCCGTATATTCCGCAGTCCAACAAGCACGGGATTGGCGCCCTGGCGGCGGCTGATCTGCAGGTCCACATTGATCCCTGGCCAGAGATGGATTGCGGTGACTTGATCGAATTGTTTTGGGGAGGCTGTTATGCCGCGTCAAAACTTTTATCGGAGTCCGACATCGGGCATACATCCGTCCTACACGTACCCGAAAGTTTTCTTCGTAGCGGAAAAGTTAAAACCTACTATCGCGTCACGAAAATTGGCAGCGAACCCGTCAAGTCTCCTGGCGCCAAGCTGTGGGTCAAACTGGAGACTCCAGGCGGTCAATTGGTCAGCGGCGACGGTGATGAGAATCAGGGACTGGCGCCGGTGACGTTCGCCGAGTCGGTCATGCAGGACGGTTTGACCGAGCGCCACTTCGAAGAGGGCGTTCAACTCACCCTCGACGCTTATCCCAACATGGATGCCTACGATGAAATCACCTTGCGCTGGGGCGACATGCGTCTGGATTTGCCAGCGCTGACCCAGGACGACGTCGGCCAGCCCATCGTTGTCGACGTACCGGCGGAGTTGGTGCGCGAGGCCGGCGATGATCCCCATCTGGAGGTGAGCTACTGCATCATTGACCGGGTCGGCAACAACTCCCGCTGGGCTCCGGCGCGGCTGATCAAGGTATCGGCCGACATGACCGATGGAACCGAAGCTTGATATCGGACCTGTCCAGGATGCTGTCGCGGCGTACCCCCTTCGCGCTGCGACACGTCTACGCCTCGCCATCTGGCATCCTGCAAACGTGAACAATTCCACAGATCGGCAACGGAGAAGAAACCTCCCACATCATCTGCAACTGCGTCCTACAGCTTTCCCCCTACCCGCGCGGAAACAGGCTGCTAGCCTGCGGTGAAAGCCTTCACGAGGTGTTCGCCATGCCCTGCAGACATATCGTCAAGTACATGATTCTGGCGCTGGCCTTCGGTTCATGCCTGACCTACACGCAAGCCACGGCGCTGGCGACAGCAGCCGCCATTTCGCCTTCTATGCTTATTCCTAAATGTGAGTTTATTTAATTTTTATACACGCTTAGGGTATATGCACCGGACCACCGGACCACCGTCAATTTGCTCGCCGCCACCGCGGTATTGATTCGAGGTTCGAATGGTTCAGCACAATGATCCCAGTGCTCGCGCTCGTGAAGGTCACCACCATGACTGATCTGAGCGCCCCTTCTGTCCAGCACACCCTGGACGTGGCTCCTCCCCTGCTCCGTGCAGCCATATTGCGCAATGACGCCGAAGCCATTGCAGCGGCCCATGAGCTGGCCGCCGTCGTACGCACCCATGCCGCCACGCGAGACCGCGAGCGGCAACTGCCCTGGTCGGAAATCGAGCTGTTTAGCCGCAGCGGCCTGGGCAGCATCTCGGTACCGCGCGCATACGGCGGACCGCAGGTGTCATTCGTCACCGTGGCAGAGGTTTTCGCCATCCTGTCGGCAGCTGATCCTGCCGTGGGCCAGATTCCGCAAAACCACTTCGGGATTCTCAATTCGCTGATCGGCAGCGCCACCGAGGCGCAGAAAGAAACCCTGTTCGCCAGCGTTCTCGGCGGCGCACGCATCGGCAACGGCGGCCCCGAGCGCGGGACCAAAAACACCCTCGACGTGAGAACGCGGATAACCGCAGACGGTGATCAGTTTTTGCTCAACGGCCGCAAGTTCTACTCGACAGGCGCGTTGTTTGCCCACTGGGTGGCGGTCAAGGCCATCAATGACGACGGCAAACAGGTGCTGGTGTTCGTGCCACGCGGGACGCCGGGGCTGCACATCATCGACGATTGGTCCGGCTTCGGTCAGCGCACCACCGCCAGCGGCAGCGTGCTGCTGGAAAACGTGCGTATGAGTGGCGAACTCGTCGTCGATAACTGGAAGCTGGGCCTGGCGCCAAACATTCAGGGCGCGGTGTCGCAGCTGATTCAGGCGGCCATCGATGCGGGCATTGCACGGGAAGCCATCGACGAAAGCATTCGCTTCGTGCGCGAACGTTCACGGCCGTGGATCGACGCCAATGTCGAGCGTGCAGGTGACGATCCGTATGTGATAGCCGACATCGGCAAGCTGAAACTCGAGCTGCACGCCGCCGAAGCGCTGTTGCGAAAGGCCGGGCGCGTGCTGGATGAAATTGCCGCCGTGCCCGTCGACGAACAATCAGCGGCGCGGGCGTCCATCGTGGTCGCCGAAGCCAAGGTGCTGACCACACAGATCGCCCTCCTCGCCAGTGAAAAACTGTTCGAGCTCTCGGGCAGTCGCGCGACGCTGGCCGAATTCAATCTGGATCGTCACTGGCGCAACGCGCGGGTTCACACCCTCCACGATCCGGTGCGCTGGAAGGTCCACGCCGTCGGCGCCTGGCACCTGAACGGCGCCCTGCCTGCCCGTCATTCCTGGATATAACCAGACCACTGGAAGCACACCTATGAGCCTTCAAACCTTGCCGCGTGGCACGCAGGCGACCGCCGTGACCGCGATCATTCGTGACGACGCCGAAGCGCTGCGCATCGCCCGCACGCTGGCGGAAGATTTCAAACAACAGAGCGCCACACGTGATCGCGAACGGCGCCTGCCGCATCAGGAACTGGAAACGTTTTCCCGCTCGGGACTGTGGGGCATCAGCATACCCAAGGCCTTTGGCGGCGCTGGCGTGTCCAACGTCACCCTGGCCGACGTCATTCGGATCATCTCTGCCGCCGACGCCTCGTTGGGGCAGATTCCGCAAAACCACTTTTACGCCCTGGAGGTCCTGCGGGTAAACGGCAGCCCGGCGCAGCAGGCACGACTGTACGCCGAGGTCCTCGCCGGCCAGCGCTTCGGTAACGCGCTGGCCGAACTGGGCACCAAAACCGCCCACGACCGCACCAGCCGCCTGAGCCGCGACGGCAAAGGCTGGCGCATCAACGGCCGCAAGTTCTACGCCACCGGCGCCCTTTACGCCCAACGCATACCGACCTCGGTGGTTGATGACAACGGCGTGCAGCAGCTGGCGTTTGTACCAGCCAACGCAGCGGGGCTGAGCGTAATCGACGACTGGAGCGGCTTCGGTCAGCGCACCACCGGCAGCGGCTCGGTGGTGTTCGATAACGTGTATGTCGAGGCCGATGACGTGGTGCCGTTCCAGACGGCGTTCGAGCGGCCGACCACCGTCGGCCCGCTGGCGCAGATCCTCCATGCGGCCATCGACACCGGGATCGCCCGCGCGGCCTTTGAAGACGCGCTGCATTTCGTGCGCACCCGGACGCGGCCGTGGATCGACTCCGGCATCGAAAAAGCTGTCGATGACCCGCTGACACTGCACAGCTTTGGCAAACTCGGCATTCGTCTGCACGCCGCCGAAGCATTGCTCGAACGTTCGGGCGAGTTCCTTGATCGGGCGCAGGCCGAGATCACGCCCGAAAGTCTGGCCCAGGCATCGATTGCGGTCGCGGAAGCGCGGGCGATCAGCACAGAAATTTCATTGGAAGCCGGCAGCACCTTGTTCGAGCTCGCCGGTTCCCAAGCCACGCTGGCGGAGCACGGCCTTGACCGCCACTGGCGCAACGCACGGGTGCACACGCTGCACGACCCGGTGCGCTGGAAATACCACGCCATCGGCAATTACTACCTCAATGACGTCAACCCGCCACGCCGGGGGACGATCTGATGAGCAAGAAAAAGATCCTGCTCAATGCGTTCAACATGAACTGCATCGGCCACATCAATCACGGTTTCTGGACGCACCCCCGGGACACGTCCACCCAGTACAAGACCCTCGAATACTGGACCGATCTGGCGCAGTTGCTGGAGCGCGGGCTGTTCGACGGCTTGTTCATCGCGGACATCGTCGGGGTCTATGACGTCTATCAGAAGTCGGTGGACGTCACGTTGAAGGAATCGATCCAGTTGCCGGTGAATGATCCGTTGCTGCTGGTATCGGCCATGGCCGCCGTCACCAAAAACCTCGGCTTCGGCCTGACTGCCAACCTCACGTACGAGGCGCCTTATCTGTTCGCCCGGCGCATGTCGACGCTGGATCACCTGACCCGCGGACGCGTGGGCTGGAACATCGTCACCGGGTATCTGGACAGCGCCGCGCGGGCGATGGGCCTGACCGAGCAGATCGAACACGACCGCCGCTACGACCAGGCCGATGAGTACCTGGAGGTTTTGTACAAGCTGTGGGAAGGCAGCTGGGAGGACGACGCAGTGATCGAGGACCGTCAGGCGCGCATCTATGCCCAGCCGGAAAAAGTCCACTACGTACGACACAGCGGCGAGTTCTATCAGGTGGAGGGTTATCACCTGTGCGAGCCGTCGCCGCAGCGCACGCCGGTGTTGTTTCAGGCGGGCAGTTCCGAGCGCGGTTTGCAGTTTGCCGGCAGCAACGCCGAGTGCGTGTTCATCAGCGCGCAGAACAAGCCCGCGACCCGCGAGCAGGTCGACAAGGTTCGCGCCAGTGCCGTGGCCGCCGGGCGCAACCTCGATGACATCAAGGTGTTCATGGGCCTCAACGTCATCGTCGGCGCCACCGAAGAAGCGGCGCGGGCCAAGCATGCGGAGTACCTCAACTATGCCAGCGCCGAGGCAGGGCTTGCACATTTTGCCGCGTCCACCGGCATTGACTTCGCCGACTACGCGCTCGACGAGCCCATCCAGCATGTGAAAGGCAACGCCATTCAGTCAGCGACGAAGATCCTCAAGAACAACGACTGGACCCGCCAAAGGCTGCTCGATCAACACGCCCTGGGTGGCCGTTACATCACGCTGATCGGCTCGCCCGAGCAGGTCGCCGACGCGCTGGAATCGTGGATCGCCGAAACCGGTCTGGACGGCTTCAACCTCACTCGCATCGTGACTCCGGAAAGCTACGAGGATTTCATCGATCTGGTCATCCCGGAACTGCAACGGCGCGGCTCATACAAAACCGCCTACGAGCACGGCACCTTGCGCGAGAAGCTGTTTGAAGGTGACGCGCGATTGCCGGAACGGCACGCGGGGGCGAGCTATAGAACACAGACCAACCTGTAGGAGCGCGCTTGCCCGCGAACGCGGTGGGCCAGAACCGAATGCAGCCACTGACACACTGCAATCGCGGGCAAGCGCGCTCCTACAAAGATTTCCCCATCGCTCACCCATTCAAACCAGACCACTGACCCGGATTACCCGCCATGACCAAAACCCTCCTCACCCTCGCGCTGTCCCTGGGTCTGTTTGCCGGCGTCACCCACGCCGCTGATCAACCGCTCAAAGTCGGCACCACCGCCGCCTTCGCCATCCCGCTGGAAGCCGCCGTCGCCGAAGCCGAGAAACAAGGCCTGAAGGTCGAGCTGGTGGAATTCACCGACTGGATCGCGCCCAACGTCAGCCTCAACGCTGGCGATATCGACGTGAATTATTTCCAGCACATCCCGTTTCTGGAAAACGCCAAAGCCGCGTCGGGCTTTGATCTGGAGCCCTACGCGCCGGGCATCATCAACAACGTCGGGTTGTATTCGAAGAAGTACAAAAGCTTCGATGAGCTGCCAACCGGCGCCACCGTCGCAATCGCCAACGACCCGATCAACAGCGGTCGCGGCCTGCAACTGTTGGCCAAGGCCGGCCTGATTACGTTGAAACCGGGCGTGGGTTACAAGGCTACCGAAGACGACATCACCGCCAACCCGAAGAAGATCAAATTGATCCAGGTCGAAGCCGTGCAACTGGTGCGCGCCTATGACGATGCCGATCTGGTGCAGGGCTACCCGGCCTACATTCGTTTGTCGAAGACCTTCGATGCCAGCTCGGCGATCCTGTTCGACGGGCTCGACCATCCGGAATACGTCATTCAGTTCGTCATCAAACCGGATCACAAGGATGACCCGCGTCTGGCCAGGTTCATCGACATCTACCAACACTCGCCGGTCGTGCGCGCCTCGCTGGATAAGGTCAACGGCTCGCTGTATCAGGTCGGCTGGAAGAACTGATCATGACTGCATCCGCGCAACGCGCTTTAGGACTTGAGGCTGCTGCCCCAGATGCCGCCGAACAAGCAGAACTGCACCCGGAAAAGCAGCGCGCCCATGTGCGCTTCCTCAACCTGGGTAAGGTCTATGAAGGTCCGCAAGGGCCGGTGCCGGCACTTCAGGGCATCGATCTGGATATCCAGCGCGGTGAGGTGTTCGGCATCATCGGCCGCAGCGGCGCCGGCAAGTCGTCGCTGATCCGCACCATCAATCGTCTGGAAAAACCCAGCAGCGGGCGCGTGCTGATCGATCAGGTGGACATCGGCGACTTCAACGAAGACACGCTGGTGGCGCTGCGTCGACGCATCGGCATGATCTTCCAGCACTTCAATCTGATGTCGGCCAAAACCGTGTGGCAGAACGTCGAGTTGCCGCTCAAGGTCGCGGGCGTGCCGAAGGCGCAGCGTCAGCGCAAAGTCGCCGAGTTGCTGGCGTTGGTGGGGCTGGAAGGCAAGCACGAGGCGTATCCGGCGCAGTTATCGGGCGGGCAGAAGCAGCGTGTCGGCATTGCCCGGGCGTTGGTGCATGATCCGGCGATTCTGCTGTGCGATGAGGCGACTTCCGCCCTCGATCCGGAGACCACGCAATCGATTCTCGGCCTGCTGCGCGAGATCAACCAGCGTCTGGGCCTGACGATCATTTTGATCACCCACGAGATGGCCGTGATCCGGGAAATCTGTGACCGCGTGGTGGTGTTGGAAAAAGGTGAAGTCGTCGAGCAAGGCCCGGTCTGGCAGGTGTTCGGCAACCCACAGCATGAGGTGAGCAAGACGCTGCTGGCGCCGCTGCAACATGCCCTGCCGGAGGATGTGCAGGCGCGTCTACAGCCGCACGCTTCCGAGCTTCACGCCAGCGTGGTGCTGGATCTGCAATTCACCGGTAGCGACGGCAAAGAGCCTGACCTTTCAGCGTTGTTCAATGCCTTTGGCGGGCGAGTGAGCCTGCTGCATGGCGGCGTCGAACGCATTCAAGGGCATGCGCTCGGACACCTGCTGCTGGCGGTGAGTCATTCGCCGTTGTCGGCGGAAGAACTGCTCAATCGCGCCCGCAAACACGCGCAGCAAGCGGAGGTACTGGGTTATGTGGCTTGATCGTCTCTGGCAGGGCGTCATCGACACCTTTCTGATGGTGGGCGTGTCGTCGCTGATCGCATTGATACTGGGCATCCCGCTGGCGGTGATTCTGGTCACCAGCGGAAAGGGCGGCATCTTTGAAGCACCCAACGTGAACCGGGTGCTGGGCGCGTTCGTGAATATTTTCCGTTCGGTGCCGTTCCTGATTCTGATGGTCGCGCTGATCCCGTTCACGCGGCTGATCGTCGGCACGACCTATGGCGTGTGGGCGGCGGTGGTGCCGCTGACCATTGCGTCGACGCCATTCTTCGCGCGCATTGCGGAAGTGAGCCTGCGTGAAGTCGACCATGGCTTGATTGAAGCAGCACAAGCGATGGGTTGCCGACGCTGGCACATCGTCTGGCACGTGCTGTTGCCCGAAGCGCTGCCGGGCATCGTCGGCGGATTTACCATCACCATCGTGACGATGATCAATTCATCGGCCATGGCCGGCGCGATTGGTGCTGGCGGGTTGGGAGACATTGCTTACCGGTATGGCTATCAGCGGTTTGACACGCAAGTGATGCTCACCGTGATCGTGTTGCTGGTGATATTGGTGGCGGCGATTCAGCTGGGCGGTGACCGATTGGCGTTGCGGCTGAACAAGCGGTGATCAGAGGAAGCCACCCATAGGACTGGCTTTAGCCGGGAAGGCGTCAGGTGTCACACTGCAAAATTGATGGTGCTGACACGGGCCTTTTCCCGGCTGAAGCCGGTCCTACTGACCGATCGCGTCAGGCATCATGCCGCCGAATTGAGGGTATCTACACAGGCCTCTTCCCGGCTGAAGCCGGTCCTACCAACCGCATGCAGTCCCGCCAGGAGATCCCAACTCGTGAGCGGGGTATATTGGCGGCCTTATTCGACCAGACACTCGCCCCATGAAACTCGACTCAGAAGACCTCGCCCAGATCACGGCCACTACCCTCGGCAATTACAACGAGGTCGCCGAGGGCTTTCGCGAAGGGACCCGCGACCATGATGTGAGCCAGAACATTGATGCGCTGCTGCGCAATATCGCTGGCCCGGCGCCGTTTCAGATTCTCGATTTCGGCTGCGGGCCAGGCCGTGACCTGCAGACGTTCACCGCCATGGGTCACATTGCCACCGGCCTGGATGGCTCCGAACGCTTCGCCGAGATGGCCCGTGCCGACAGCGGCTGCGTCGTGCTTCATCAGAATTTCCTTGAACTTGATCTGCCCGCAGAACGTTTCGACGGCATCTTCGCCAATGCCTCGCTGTTTCACGTGCCGCGTCAGGAATTGCCGAGGGTGCTGCGTGAACTGCACGCCGCGTTGAAGCTCGGCGGCGTGTTGTTCAGTTCCAATCCCCGAGGCGACAATCAGGAAGGTTGGAAGGGCGAGCGCTACGGCGCCTTTCATGACCTGGCGTCATGGGCCGTACTGCTGACCGAAGCCGGGTTCAGCGAAGTCGAGCATTACTACCGGCCGCCGGGATTGCCGAGGGACCAGCAACCCTGGCTGGCGAGTGTCTGGCGCAAAATCTGACGACTCGCCATCGTCCACGTTCGAATGGCTGACTGGACTGTCACTTCTGACAGTAGCCCGCCCCATTCCTCAAGCCCACACTGAGCCCGCGCCATCGGCGTGAATGACGGTTCAAGTGCTGCGTCAGCACCTGCCGCTAACCTCAAGCAAGCAAGGGAATGACGATGAAAAACATTTTGGAAAATGGCGACTTCCAGACCGGCGAACTTGCGCCCTGGACCAGTACGACCGGCGAGGCAAGCTGGACGATCAAGACAGACGACGAGGGACCCTACATCCAGCTGATCAAGGCAGCAGACCTGTCCCAGACCACCCCGCAAGGCACTTATAAACCCACAACGCTGACGTTCGAGGTCCGGGCTGGCGAAGTCGTAAAACCCGACGATCTCGTGGTATTCGGTTTTGGAATAGTGGTCTATGCGGCCGGAGAAGCCCAAGGGTTCGGCGACATTTGGGGAGCGACCAATGAGTGGCGGACAGTCACGTTCCCGATCAACCGCAAACCGACCCCTGCCACTATGGTGACCGTTCAGTTCTTTACCGCCTCCGACCCGGAAAGATTAAAAGTTCAGGCAGGGACAGTGCATTTCAGGAATTTCCAACTCATCGAGTAGCACGCGTGCTGGCATCAACATCCATAAAAGCCCGAAGTGTTGAGGTGTGACGTTTAACGCCCTCCCGGCTAAAGGCGGTCCCATCTGGTGCGTGCATTGCCTCAATGGGACCAGGTCGCTTGCGCTTTAAGTCAATGCATCAATGCGCGGAAGAGGGCGCTCCGTCATCCGTCTCGTCATCACGGCGATGTTGCTCTTGCTGTTGGCGTTCCTGATGGTTGCGCCGCTCCTCGTCGCTTGGCTCCTTGATCTTGTACCAAGCCACGTACAGCGCCGGCAGAAACAGCAACGTCAGCAAGGTCGCGATAATAATCCCGCCGATCATCGCGTAAGCCATCGGCCCCCAGAACACTTCGCGCGCAATGGGAATCATGCCCAGGCTCGCCGCCGCAGCCGTCAGCAGGATAGGACGACGACGGTGCTCGGTCGCTTCCGCCACTGCGTCCCACGGCAGATAGCCGGCCACTTCATACTCATGAATCTGCGTCACCAGAATCACCGAGTTGCGGATGATAATGCCGATCAGCGCCAGAATGCCGAGGATCGCCACAAAGCCCATCGGCGTTCCGGTCGGCACCAGCGCCAGGACCACGCCGATCAATCCCAACGGCGCGACACTGGCGACGATGAACATCTTCTGCACGCTGTGCAGCTGGATCATCAGGAAGGTCGCCATGAGGAAGATCATCAACGGCACGACCTTGGCGATAGGCCCTTGGGCCTTGCCGCTCTCTTCCACCGTACCGCCCGTGGCGACCTTGTAACCCACCGGCAAACCGGCGGCGAACTTGTCGATTTCGGGCTTGAGCTCCTTGACCAGGTCAGTCGGCTGCATGTCATCGCTGACGGCGGCCTTGAGCGTGATCGTCGGTTTACGATCGCGACGCCACACCAGCGGCTGTTCCAGTTCATAGCGCACGTTGGCGAATGCCAGCAGCGGAATCGACGTACCTTGCGGCGTGACGATCTGCAGGTTCTGCAGGGTTTCCGGCGATCCGCGTTCGGAATCCACTGCGCGACCGACGACGTTGATCAGGTAGATGTCATCACGCACCTGGGTCACCGCAGAGCCCGTGACGATGCTGTTCATCAGCTGTGCAACGTCCTCGGACGACAGCCCTAATTGCCGCGCCTTGTCCTGATTGATGTCGATGCGCAGGACTTTGCCGGGCTCGTTCCAGTCGTAAATCATCTCGCCAATGTGCTGATTCTTGTCGAGCAGCGTGGCGAGCTCGATGGCGTGCTGGCGTACTTCGTCAATGTTCTCGCCACTGACCCTGTACTGAATCGGACGCCCCACCGGTGGCCCCATTTCCAGCGCCTGAACGTAGGTGCCGATGCCGACGAAGTCATCACGCAGGCGTTTTTGCAAGCGCTCGGTCAACGCGCCGCGCTCTTCCAGCCCTTTGCTGACGATCACCAACTGCGCGTAGTACGGGTTCTCCAGCTGCTGATCCAGCGGCAGATAGAACCGCACCGCACCTTCGCCGATGTAGGTGCTCCAGCTGACGATATCCGGATCGTCCTTGAGGGTCGCCTCGAGCTTGTCCACCGCGCGGCGGGTCTCGTTGATCGACGCGTTCTGCGGCAGGTTGAGGTCGACCAGAATCTCGGGACGGTCCGATGACGGGAAGAACTGGTTCTGCACGAAACGCATGCAGAACAGCGAAGTGGCGAACAGCAGGATCGTGATGATGATGGTCAGCCAGCGATGACGCATGGCCCAGAACATCGAGCCGTTGAAAGCCCGCGCGATGCGTCCGGGCTTGGCGTTCTCGTCGTGCTTTTTCACGTTTTCGCTGAGGATGTGCACGCCGATCACCGGCGCGAACAGCACGGCAACAACCCACGACACCAGCATGGCGACGGCAATCACCGCAAACAGCGTAAAAGTGTATTCCCCTGCCGAGCTGGCGTTAAGGCCGATCGGCACGAAACCCGCGACGGTCACCAGCGTACCGGTGAGCATCGGGAAGGCCGTCGAGGTGTAGGCGTAGGTCGCGGCCTGGGCTTTGGTATCGCCTTTTTCGAGGCGAGACACCATCATCTCCACCGTAATCATTGCGTCGTCCACCAGTAAGCCGAGGGCGATGATCAGGGCGCCCAGGGAAATACGCTGCATGGTGATGCCGCTGTATTCCATGAACACAAAGACCATCGCCAGCACCAGCGGGATCGAGCAGGCGACCACAAGACCTGCACGCATGCCGAGGCTGATAAAGCTGACGATCAACACGATCACCACCGCCTCGAACAGCGCGCTGGTGAAGCCACCGACGGCTTTCTCGACCACCTGCGCCTGATCGGAAACCACATTCACGCCGACGCCGATCGGTAGCTCGGCGGTCGCGGCGGTCATACGCTCGTGCAACTGCTTGCCGAACGCCTGAACGTTACCGCCTTTCTTCATGGCGATGGCCAGGCCGATGGCAGGCTTGCCGTCGAAGCGGAACAGAGGTTTGGGCGGATCGACGTAGCCGCGGGTGATTTCGGCGATGTCGCTCAAGCGATAGAAGCGATCGTTGAGGCGCAGGTTGACGTTTTCGAGGTCTTTCTCCGACGCGAACTGGCCGGAAGTGCGCACGGAAATGCGCTCCGGACCGGCCTCGATGACCCCGGCGGGCGTGACGGTATTTTGCGATTGAAGACTCTGCACGACTTGACGCTGATCCAGCCCCAGGGCCGCCAGCTTGCGGGTGGAGAAGTTCAGGTACAGCACTTCGTCCTGCTCGCCGATCATTTCGACTTTGCCCAGACCTGGCACGTCGCGGATCTGGACGCGCACTTGCTCCACGTAGTCGCGCAACTGACGCAGGGTCAGGCCGTCGGAGGTGAACGCGTAGATCGAACCGTAAACGTCGCCGAACTCGTCATTGAATGCCGGGCCTTGAATACCTTGGGGGAACTGCCCGCGAATGTCGTCGATCTTCTTGCGCACCTGGTACCAGATCTCAGGAATGGCCTCAGCGCTAGTGGTATCCCGCAGGTAAACCATAACAGTGGACTCGCCCGGCCGGGTGTAGCTCTTCACATAGTCGAGGGAGTCGAGTTCTTCGAGCTTTTTCTCGATGCGGTCGGTGACCTGCTCCAGGGTTTCATCCACGGTCGCGCCCGGCCAGCGGGTTTGTATGACCATGGTCTTGATGGTGAACGAAGGGTCTTCTTCGCGGCCCAGGTTCATGTAGGAAAACACGCCCATCAGCAGGCCGACGAACATCAGGTACCAAACGAAAGACTGATGCTTGATCGCCCAATCGGAGAGGTTGAACGTCCCTTTCATCGCGGGCTTTCCTTATCGACTTTGATTTTCTGCCCCGGTTTGAGGCTGTTGACCCCGGCTGTCACAACACGATCGCCGTTGCTGACGCCACCGGCCAGTACCACTGAATCATCACTGCGGCTGACGACCGTGACGACGCGTGGGGAAACCGTCTGGTTCTGCATGTCGATGACCCAGATCTGGGTCTTGCCATCGACGTCTTGCAGGGAGGTGGCGGGCAGCTCGATGCGCGGTTTGATCGCCGAGCTGAGGGTCACGCTGATCGCCGTGCCCAAACGGAAGGCCGCCGGCGTATCCGCCAGGGTCAACCGTGCGCGACGGGTGCGCGTGGAGCTTTCAGCCTGGGGCTCGAGCTCTCGCACGGTCGCGGTGGTGTTGATCTCCGGCTCCAGCTGGCTGGCAACTTTGAACACCACGTCGCTGGGCAGTTGATCACTCAGTTGCGCCGGCAAATCGATGACCGCCTCTTTGATGTCCGGGCGCGCCAGCGTCACCACCTGCTCACCTGCGCTGACCACCTGGCCGGCTTCGACTTTCCATTCTGTGACGACGGCATCGTGATCGGCACGCAGCTCGCTGTAGCTCAGCTGATCCTTGGCCTGTTGCATCGCGGCCTTGGCCTGATCGTAGGAAGACTGGGTGGTTTTCAGGTCGGTGACCGCGACATCCAGCGCGGCCTGGGCGCCAACGCCGCGATCAAACAGCTCTTGCTGCCGACGGGCGTTTGCCTGGGCGTTGATCAACTGCGCTTCGACCCGGGCCAGATCGCCTTGGGTCGAGCGCACCTGGTTCTGTTGGTCCGTCGGGTCGAGCACGGCGAGCATGTCGCCCTTCTTCACCTGTGCGCCCACATCGACACTGCGCTGGGCGATGCGGCCCGAGACGCGAAAGCCCAGGGTGCTTTCATAGCGCGCGGCAATGTTGCCGGCGAAACGACCCAGGCTTTCTTGCGCCTGGGGCTTCACCTCGATGAACAGCACCGGCCGAACCGGCTCCGGCGGCGGCTCTTCCTTGCTGCAGGCGCTCAACAGCAGACCGGCCAACACGATTCCCGACAGGCGCTTCATTGCTGGGCTCCTGTCGGTTGCTTCGCAGTCTCGGGGTGCACGTCGGCGAGTTCGACCTGCATATCGGGGTGCAATAACTGGTTACCGGCAACGACCACTTTTTCACCATTCTTTAGACCGTCGACAATGATTACTTTGCCCGTCAGGTAGCGCCCGACCGTCACGCCGCGCAGGCTGACCTTGTTGTCGCCGTCGACCACCCACACCGCCGGCTTGCCGAGCTGATCGCCCAAGCCTTTCGTCAGTGCAGACCATGGCACTTCGACGCTGGTCCTGGCCGGTACGCTCAGGGCGGCACTGACCACCGAACCCAGATCCATGCCCGACGGCAGCGAGGTGAGTGCGATTTTCACTTGCAGCGTGCCGGTCTGCGCGGACACGGCTGGCGTGACTTCGCGCACCTTGCCCGTCGCTTTGACCGTCGGGTTGTCCAGCAGCGTGACTTCGACCGGCTGGTCGGTAGGCGGGTTAACGAACAGCGACTCGTAAACGTTGAACACGGCATCGCGCTCGCCATCGCGGGCCAGGCTGAAGATCGGCGCTGTTGGCTGCACGACCTGGCCTACTTCAGCCTGCCGAGCGGTAATGATGCCGGGCGCATCGGCGATCAATGCGGTGTAACTCAGTTGCTCACGGGCGTTGGCCAGTTGCGCCTGCGCGGCTTTGAGCGCGCTCTGACTGCCGCGCAACTGCGCCTGCGCCGAGTCATATTCACTGCGGCTGGTGTAGCCCTTTGGCAGGAGCTTTTCCTGGCGCACGAAGGCAGCGGAGGTCTGTTTCACCCGCGCCTGCTCGGCGGCAACGGCAGCGAGGGCAGAATCGACGTTGGTCTGCAGGTCTTTGGGGTCGAGCTTGGCGAGCACTTGCTTGGCGGACACCCGATCGCCGACATCGACCGTCCGCTGAATGATCTTGCCGCCCACGCGAAACGAAAGCTGCGTCTGCACGCGCGCCTGCACGTCCCCGGTCAGCGCCACGTCTGCGGCGTAATCAGCCGTCTTGACCTGCTGCGCCTGTACGCGCGGGCGCAACGGTTCCTGAGGTTCTTCTTTCTCACAGCCAGCAAGAACAGCCATGCACAGACCGATGGAGAGAACGGTCAGACGACCACGAAAAAAGAGGGGTTGGGCGGGCATGCAAGCTCCTTGTGCCAATGCCGTTGCGACACCGCGCTGCCGGACGCCGTTGCGATGTGCTAATGCGACTGTGAGCGTAGATCAGGGTTCCTTGGCGGTACTGAACTCTGCCGGAATCTACAGCGCAGGCTAATCTACGCTAGAGCGCGCCTGTTCGCGATGGAGTTGGGTCTGCGACATCGATGTTGGCGGACACACCGCGTTCGCGGGCAAGCGCGCTCCTACAGGTTTCGTGCCGTGCCCGATGTGTGCGTCTGACACAAATCCCCCCGTAGGCGCGTGGCTTGTCCCGCGATCGGCCGGGAACCGGTCGTGAATCGGTTCACGCGGTGAATCAGGCAGAAACCGGTGGCAGACCTGCTGCCGCTGCGCGCCAGATCGCGGGACAAGCCACGCTCCTACCGATATTTCATACGCCGGACGTCCAGCGCCGGACATAGATCGGTGTAGGAGCACGCATGGTCTGAGCCGCATCCGGACGATGGCGGTGGGTCTGTGACATTGATGTTGGCGGACACAACGCGTTCGCGGGCAAGCGCGCTCCTACAGTCATGCGCCGGGTCCAGCATCTGCGTCTGACGAAGATCGGTTTGGTGCCCGCGGCGAATATCTTCGACGGACGCTAATCTCCTGTAGGAGCAATCGGAGGTTACGACGGTCGCGAAGGCGGCGTGACTGACACACCGCTTTCAGCAGCCCGATCAAACATCGAGGATCAACTCCCCGCGCCGCCGTGGGCTTCTTCGAAAAAGAAGTCCTTCCAGCTGTCGGCCTTGTTTTTCAGCACACCCAGCTCGTGCAGTTTCTCGGCATAGATAAACGTGAGTTGAGGTACGACGGTGAAATCGATTTCAGGGTCGGAGACGATCTTCTCCACCAGCGGCAACGGCAGTTTCGATTTCTCGACGTCGATGTAGGTCTTGGCCGCCGCAGGTTTGTCGGCCTTGATGATCTTCTCAGCCTCGGCCAGGGCGTCGTAGAACGCCTTGTAGGTCTTCGGGTTTTCATCGTGGAATTTCTGAGTGGTGTAGAGGACGTTGAACGTCGCCTGGCCGCCCAGCACGTCGTACGAACTCAGCACTTTATGCACGTTGGGATTTTCCAGCTCCTGGTACTGAAATGGCGGACTGGAGAAGTGCGCGCTGATCTCCGATCCGCCGGCAATCAGCGCCGACGTGGCGTCCGGGTGCGGCAGGCTGACCGAGATGTTGTCGAATTTCTTGAAATTGTCGTTCCCGAACAGCTTGGCGGTTTCGATCTGCAAGGTGCGCGACTGGAAGCCCACGCCCGCCGCCGGCACTGCGATGCGGTCCTTGTCGGTGAAGTCGTTGAGTGTTTTCACGTTTGGATTGTTGCTGAGCAGGTAATTGGGCATCGAGCCCAGCGAGGCGATCGCCTTGACGTTCTGCTTGCCCTTGGTCCGATCCCAGATGGTCAGCATCGGCGGTACGCCCGCCGACACCACATCCAGCGCGCCAGCCAGTAGGGCCTCGTTCATCGCGGTGGCGCCGGAGATGCTGTTCCAGTCGACCTTGATGTCCAGGCCCTGCTCCTTGCCGTGCTTCTCGATCAGCTTCTGCTGCTGAACGACGTCCAGAATTAGATAACCGATGCCGAACTGCTGGGCGATGCTGATCTTGCCTTCCGCTTGGGCGCTGCTGCTCAACAACGCCCCAGCCAGGCCCAGTGCGGCGGCGAGCGCGGTCAGTGTCGGGCGCTTGAACGGTGCAGCTGTCTTTGAAAAATCCATACATTTCTCACGATGAAGGCGAAAGGGATTGCAGCCTCGTTGCCCATCCAGCGGCCACGAAGCAGAGCGTTCATTGATAAAACAGATCAGCGCTGCATACCCCACCGCTTCACGGTCAGGCGCTCGACGTTGCTGAACAGCAGGTTTTCTACCAGCAGACCGATGATGATCACCGCCGCCAGACCCGCGAACACTTTGTCGGTGTACAGCTCGTTGCGATTCTGGAAGATGTACCAACCCAGGCCGCCCTTGCCCGAAGACGCGCCAAACACCAGTTCAGCGGCGATGAGGGTTCGCCAGGCAAATGCCCAGCCGATCTTCAGGCCCGCGAGAATCGACGGCAGCGCGGCAGGAATCAGGATGTACCAGACGAACCGCAGCCCTTTAAGGCCGTAATTGCGCCCGGCCATGCGCTGGGTTTCAGAGACGCCGAGAAATCCTGCGTACGTGTTCAAGGCCAATGCCCAGAGCACCGAGTGCACCAGCACGAAGATCAGGCTGTTTTCACCCAGGCCGAACCACAGCAGCGACAGCGGCAACAGCGCGATGGCCGGCAACGGGTTGAACATCGCCGTCAGCGTACCCAGCAGGTCGCGACCCAGTTGGGTCGACACCGCCAGCGTCGTCAGGCCGAACGCCAGGACGATGCCGATCAGGTAGCCCTTGACCAGGACCGTCAGGGAAATCCAGACCTTGGTCAGCAATTCGCCGCTGGCGATGCCGTCAATGAACGCCGAAGCGGTTTGCAGGAAGCTCGGCAGCAGCAGGTCGTTGCCCTGAATGCGCGCGGCAATTTCCCAGATGATCGCCAGCGCCACGAGGATGACGGCTTTACGCACCCAGCTGACCTGCCAGATGCGTTGCGCAAGGGGAATGTCGCGGGCCAGGTCTTCCTGAGTGAAAGGCTCCAGCACGACTTCGTATTCTTCCCGCAGAGGGGGTGAAAGGCTCATGAGTATATCTCTCAAGTCGACGCACCCTGTAGGAGCCGGCTTGCTGGCGAACCCATCCGTCATTCACCAAAACGGTGTCAGACCCAACGCGTTCGCCAGCAAGCCGGCTCCTACAGAGATACATTCAATTCAGGCCGCCGGTGGTGGGTGCCGCCGGGATCGCTGTTAATAGGCAATACGAACATCCTGAAACCGCAGATCCGGCTCGACCGCAGGCGCTTCGCCCTCGTCGAACAGCAGCCGGTGAATGCGCTGCGCAGACGCCTGAAACTCAATGCCGCCGAGGCTTTTCAGGGTGTACTGATGGCTGTTGATCTCGGCACGCACGCGGCCCGGATGGGGCGACAGCAGCAGAATCCGGTTGCCCACCACCAGCGCTTCCTCGATGGAGTGGGTGACGAACAGCAGCGTGAAGCGCACCTCTTCCCACAGCTCCAGCAGCTCTTCCTGCATCTTGCGGCGGGTCAACGCGTCGAGCGCGGCGAAGGGTTCGTCCATCAGCAGGATCTTGGGCTGCATCGCCAGCGCCCGGGCAATCGCCACACGCGCCTTCATGCCACCGGACAAAGTGTGCGGATAGGCATCGGCGAAGGCGCTCAAGCCGACTTTCTCCAGGTAATACCGCGCACGCTCCTCGGCTTCGCGACGCTTGAGGGTGCGCGAGGCCAGCAGCGGAAACATGACGTTCTGAATCACCGTCTTCCACGGCGGCAACTGGTCGAATTCCTGAAACACCACAATCCGGTCCGGCCCCGGCTCCTTTACTTCCTGGCCGGCCAGACGAATCTGCCCTTCGCTGGGCTGGATGAATCCGGCCACGGCTTTAAGGAGCGTGGACTTGCCGCAGCCCGACGGGCCGAGCAGGACAAAACGGTCGGCAGGGTCGATTTCAAAACTGACTTGATTGGTGGCCCGCACCACGCGCTCCGGCGTGCGGTATTCAAGGCTGACGCCTTGTACTTGCAGCAGCGCCTCAGCGGTGGGCTGATTGGCCTGGTGCGCGTTCAAGCGATCGCTAGCCGTGTGGCTTTGCAGAACAGCATTCATGGAGCTCTCCTGAATCAGAACGGCGCATCGCCCTGAATGGTGGTGCGGTGCAAGCGACGGCGCAGGTGATCGGGCGTGCCGCCGGCCAGGTGAATCAGCGAGCGGTTGTCCCAGAACACCATGTCGTTCTCCTGCCACTTGTGGCGGTAAACGCCTTCCGGACGAACGCTGTGGGCGTACAGCTCGGTCAGAATTGCCTGACTCTCGTCTTCCGGCAGGCCGACGATGTGGGTGGTGAAGCCTTCGCTGACGAACAGCGCCTTGCGCCCGTTTTCCGGGTGGGTACGCACGATCGGGTGGCTGACCACCGCGACCTGCGCCAGCTGTTCAGCACTGAGGGTCGGGCGCCAGTTATCGGCATTCCGGCCATGGCTGTAGCGTGAGGTGTAGCTGTGCACGGCATGGCGCCCTTCAACGACCTTGCGCAAATGCTCGGGGAGCGTGTCCCAGGCCAGGTGCATGTCAGCGAACAGGGTGTCGCCGCCTTCGCTCGGCAGCTCTTGGGCATAGAGCATTGAGCCCAGGCTCGGCAGTTCTTTGTAGGAAAGGTCCGAGTGCCAGTATTTGCCAGCATCGCCCAGCCCGACCGGCTGGCCGTCCTCGACGATATTGGAGACGATCAAAATCTCGGGATGATTGGCGAGCAGGAACTGCTTGAGCACGTGAATCTGCAGGACGCCAAAACGGCGGCTGAAATCGATCTGCTGTTGCGGGGTAATGTGCTGATCGCGGAAAACGACAACGTGATAGTCGAGATGCGCTTGATGCACGCGGGCAAAATCGGTGTCGTTGAGCGGACGGGACAGATCCAGACCGACGATTTCCGCGCCCACCTTTTCGGCGAATGGACGCACATCGAACTGCTGACCGGGCGCTTGCGCGGACGAAGCGTGGGAGGCTGCTGGCATGAGAACTCCGACTCCAAAAGGTGTGGCTGAGGAGGGAGGACTTTAAAGCTATAAGAAGCGAAGTTTAAATATCGAAAGAGCATATGCATAGCGCTGAACGACCTAGCGACGGCCTTCGGCAATCACGGTTATGTGTAGGTCGGTTGAAAGCAGACTTATGCACAGGCGCTGAGCTTAAAACGCAAAACGCGCTTGCCCGCCGCCACTTCCCTGCACCCGACGACAGTGCGTCAGCGGACAGGGAGCAACGGCGGGCAAGCGCGTTTTGTACAGATGAATGCGCTGCAATCGCGCATTCAGGCCTTCATCAGAACGCCGGCAATACCGCGCCGTCGTACTTCTTGTTGATGAAGTCTTTGACTTGCTGGCTGGTCAGCGCTTTGGACAGCTTCTCGATCGCGTCGGTGTGAGCGTTGTCGGTACGGGTCACCAGGTAGTTCACGTACGGCGAGTCGGCACCTTCCAGAATCAGCGCATCCTTTTTAGGGTTGAGCTTGGCATCCAGCGCGTAGTTGGTGTTGATCAGATCCAGGTCAACCTGATCCAGCGCGCGCGGCAACAGCGCCGATTCCAGCTCGCGGAATTTCAGTTTCTTCGGGTTGGTGGCGATGTCTTTCGGCGTCGACAAGGCGTTGGTCGGGTCTTTCAGGGTGATCAGGCCGTTCTTCTGCAACAGCAGCAGGGCGCGACCGGCGTTGCTGCCTTCGTTCGGAATGGCAACGGTTGCGCCTTCAGGCAACTGGTCGATGGACTTCCACTTCTTCGAGTAGCCGCCGAACGGTTCGACGTGTACGCCGACGCCGGTCACCAGGGTAGCGCCCTTGCCTTTGTTGAAGCCGTCCAGGTAAGGCTTGGTCTGGAAGTAGTTGGCGTCCAGACGCTTCTCGTTCAGTTGCACGTTGGGCTGCACGTAGTCAGTGAAGACCTTGATCTGCAGGTCCACGCCTTCTTTGGCCAGTTCAGGCTTGATCAGCTCAAGGATCTCGGCGTGCGGAACAGCGGTGGCGCCCACGACGAGCTTCTCGGCAGCTTGTGCAGCGCTGATGCCCAGGGAGAGAGCAGCCGCCAGTGCGGTGAACAAAAACGTCTTCTTCATGCGATGTCCTTAATAGAAATCGGGTCGCCTCGTGGGCGACTTTGCCTTCGGTCTGCCGCGGGATCGACCCTTGGCGGGGTGGCGGCTGATGCGGACAGTACCGAGATTTTTTATTCCGAGACAATACTTTTTAGTCGGATGGTTATGCTTTTTGGTTCTCAATGGGCATTTCGCCACCCGTCTGTTCGATGCACGAGCCCCAGAGCTGTCAGCGAACCGGCAGGTTCAGATGCTCGGGCAGGATCTCCGCGCCACTGCTGACCAGCAAAGCGAAGTGAATGACGTTCTCCAGCTCCCGCGTATTGCCCGGCCAGTAATGGGCTTCGAGTACACGCTGCGCGTCCTCGCTGATCAGCGGCATCTCGAAATCGAAGCGCTGGCTGTAAATCCCCAGGAAATATTCCGCCAACGGCAGGATGTTGCCGGGCTGCTCGCGCAACGCCGGCAGGTCGAGGCGTCCTTCGTTCAAGTAGCGATAAAGCCGCTCGTGGAATTTGCCGGCGGCGACTGACAGGCGCAGATCGATGCTGGTCGCTGCGACCAGCCTGACGTCGACCTGGCTGGGCTGCGTGGCACCGACGCGGGTGACTTCGTGGTTTTCCAGCGCCGCCAGCAATTTGATCTGGATCGCCATCGGCAGGTCGGCGATCTCATCCAGGTACAACGTGCCGCCCGTTGCCGAGCCGAACCAGCCCGCCCGACTGCTGACAGAACCGCTATGGGCGCCGGCGGCGTAACCGAACAGCTCGGCGTCGGCGTAGGTCGAGCTGATGGCGCCGCAGTTGACCGATACGAACAACCCGGCCCGGTCGCTGCCACGGTGAATATGACGCGCCAGCAATTCCTTGCCCGTACCGGACTCGCCGCGGATCAGCACTGGCAGGTCCAGCGGCGCCAGCAGCTCCATTTCTTCGCGCAACTGCCGCGATCGCGGATCGATGAATACCAACGCCTTGGCGCGAATGCTCAGCGGGCTTTTTTCAGCATCAGGGAAGGTCAACAGCGGGTGGCTCGAAATGTCGGAAAGGCTCATGGCAGGCTCCCGCCCCGGCCATTCATGGACCCGGGCGTTGAAAAAAAAGCCGCAGCACCTGTCGGTTCACTGCGGCGAAAATGGTCGTGAGAAAAGTGGGCTCAAGCGCAACGACCGTTGCGAATGCTCTGGTCATGCGCGACGGCGGTTGAAATGCTCGATGCGCCCTTGCAGCCGGTACAGATAAGCGAAACCCTGTTCCCAACGCTGATGCCCGGACTTCACGTTGATATGCCCAGCGCCGCTGAGGATGCCGATCTCGGCGCCCCAATTGCGGGCCATTTCCATCGCGCGCAACGCGCTGACGGCGGAATCGTTGTCCGAGCTGACCACTTGGGTCGGGAACGGCAGCAGGTGCTCGGGAATGGGCGCGAAATTGCGGATCGCCGGCGGGCAATTGGGACGCTCGACGTCGGCGGGAGCGACCAGCAATGCCCCTCGCACCTGACGCAGACTCGCCAGTGGCGCCAGCTGCGCCCAATGGGCGACAGTGACGCAACCCAGGCTGTGGGCGATGAGAATCACCGGTGTGCTGTCAGAGGCGATGGCGCGTTGCAGCTCACCCACCCAATCTTCCCGGCGCGGCTTGAGCCAGTCGGCCTGCTCAACACGCACGCTGTTGGGCAGGCTGTTCTGCCAGTGAGTTTGCCAATGGTCGTCGGCAGATCCTTGCCAGCCTGGCACGATCAAATAACGGATCGATTCGTTATGCATGGCCTTCGCCTCCTGCATGGTGCGTTCATGGGGGCGAGTATAGGGATCGGGCATATATTCGAAAAAGAATAAGAAGCTATTTATTAATAGCTCGAAAATATATGCCGCAACTTCAGGGGATGGCGCAAAAAAAGAGGGCCACCCCCTGCCTTAAAGGGGTGACCCTGAGAATCACGCTGTCTGCCCCCAGCTCGCCGGGGATGAGCAGAGATTAAGGGGCGGTTGTTACAGAAATCTTTATCCAGAGAAATTTCTGAAAGGCGGCGTCATTGGCGCAACAGGCAGGTAGGTGTCAACCGCGCGCAGGCTTGAGCACCGTTTCGTTTTCAGTCACCCGGTCAAACCGGTTAGCCCGCCCGAAAGTACCGAAATCATTGAACCGCACCCCCATCTCGGCCATCACCTTGTGCGCAACGGGCGCCGTCATCTGGCGTATGTAAAACGGCTCCTTCACCACGAAGTGATGTATGCCGTGGGTACTGCCGAAGTTGAAACAGAACGCCTGCAGCGGCCACATCCACCACGGATTGAGCACTTGGGTCTGCTGCATGACATTGCCCATCTCGACGTCGCCGTAGTAATGCATGTTCGAACTGACGAAATGCAGGCAGAAGGTACGCAGCACGTTCGGACCGACCAATACCACAACAGCGATGTCGATGACGTGCATGACCGCCAGCGTGTTCGCCGACCAGTCAATCGGGCTGCCCATCAGACCGGCAATGCCGTTGGCGGCGTGGAAACCGAGGAACACGTACCACGCGCCCCAGTTGAGCAGCGCCAGCGGCGCGTAAACGCGAAGGGTGCGCTTGAGAATGCTGAATTTATGCGCCCGGGTTTTCGCCCGCAGCATGCGGATCAGCGACGACATGACGTTATCGCCCACCATCAGTAACCGCGCCACGCCCCATGGTTCGCCATTGGTGATGGCACGCTCCTCCATATCCGCCTCGGTGCCGGAGACCTTGTGATGATTAAGGTGCAAGTGCCGACGAATCCACGGATTGATCGTGCTCGGCCGCGCCAGCCAGACCAATGCCAGCATCAAGTTATGGGGCACGCGCTGCTTGCGGAAATACATGCTGTGGATCAGGTCGTGCTCAAGCTCGTGGGTCAGCGACGCAAAGAACGCATTCAGCAGCAGGCACGCCCACCACGCCAGGTAACCCCCCATATAGAGCGCCGCGCTGCCGATCATGCCGGCCAGTGCGAAGAACAGGATGCCGGCACCAATGGCGTCCTGATGCCGCAGCAGCGGGTAGCGCTCACGCAGCGCGGCGCCGTGGGCGGAAACCACCGCACGAATATGCGCTGATCGTTGTTGTGCATTCAGTCCGGCAGCACTTGCAGAAGTGTCGTGCATGATTCCATTCTCCGGTTTCAGGATGAAAAAACGTGGCACCACTGTGCCGCTTAAGCCGGGATGCTGCCTGACCGTGAACGCCAATCTGTAGACCGGAAGCGCCAACCTGTATGCCTGAGCCGAGCATCCTCGCCAGCTGGACCCGCGCCCTGCGCAAGCAACTCGATGCCCTCGGCCTCGACAGCCTCGCGCTGAGCCAGGCTGCGGGCCTGGATCCGCAGCTGATGGATGACCCCAACGCTCGATATCCGGTGGCGGTGACCACCCGTTTCTGGGAGCTGGCCGTGCAGGCCAGCGGCGATCCGGCGCTGGGCTTGCGGGTGTCGCGGTTCGTCAGCCCGACGACCTTTCATGCGCTCGGTTATGCGCTGGTCGCCAGCGGCTCGTTGCGTGAGGTGTTCGAGCGCATCGTGCGTTATCACCCGGTGGTGAGCGACGCGCTGGTCATGAGCTTCGAACGTGTGGACGAGCGTTACGAGTTTCGTTTCCGCGTGCCCGACGGCAGTCCGATGCCGGCCAATGAGGCGATGGACGCCTTCGCCGCAATCTATGTGCGCACCTGCCGCAACCGCTTGGGCCGTCATTACGCGCCGCTGGCCGTGCACCTGATGCGCCCGCAACCGGCAGACCCGCAGCCGTGGCATGACGTCTTCCGCGCGCCGCTGTTCTTCGGCGCGGCGGAGAATCTGCTGAGTTTTGCCTGCGAGGATTTCGACAGGCATCTGGAAGATGGCAATCCGGAGTTGGCCGTGCACAACGAGGCTGTGCTCAACCGCACCCTTGAGCAGCTCAGTGCGCTGACCTGGGAGCGCAAAGTGCGTGGCGCCATCGAAGCTCAATTGCCGGAAGGCGAGCCGTCCGCCGAGCACATCGCCCACACGCTGCACCTGAGTCTGCGCAGCCTTCAGCGCCATCTGGCCGACGAGGGCTGCCGCTACGACTTGCTGCTCAATCAGTGCCGACAGAATCTGGCGCTGCAACACATGCGCGACCCGGCTTGCTCGCTCAGCGAAGTCGCCTACCTGCTCGGTTTCGCCGACACCAGCAGCTTCAGCCGGGCGTTCAAGCGCTGGACCGGCATGACGCCCAGCCAGTATCGCGAAGGAATGAATCATTGATGGGTGACGCCATCACGCGCAGGCGCCGGTCAGGCGATGAAGGGCGGCCTCGCGCAACCATTCGGTGTCCTGCACGTAGATAAGATCGCGATCGCGGCGCACGATCTGCCGTTCGGCGAACTGCCCCAACACCCGCTCGACCACCTCAGCGCTCAGCCCAAGGCAGCGATTCGACGCCATGTCGGCAAGGGGCACGCTGCGCACGGAGCGATCCATCTCGCCATAGGCTTCGGCCAGCATCAGCAGCCGAAACGCCACCCGTTCTTCGGTGGGCATCAGGGTGATGTCTTCAACGGCAGGCACGGCGAGCCCAAGTTTGCGCCCCAGCAACTCGCGGAAATGCCGCCACAACGCCGGGTGTTCGGCCAGCAGTTGCTTGAGTGGCGCGTGGGGCATGTGCAGGAGAATGACCGCGCCTTGTGCGAAGACATCGTGGGTCGCGGGCAGGTCGTCGAACAAAGAGGCTTCGCCAAACCAGAACGGCCGATACTCCTCGGCGGTAGGCATGTCCGCTTGCTGCGGCTTCAGGGGATTGATCCGTAACGAGCCCGTGAGCAACGCGTACAGGCCGGGCGCCGGATCGTCGCGCTGGAAGATCGATTTGCCGGGCGTCACCCGGCGCTGCCGCATGCCGATCAGCAAGCTATCCTGCAACAGCGCAGGCAAATCGCGGAACCATCGGTCGTTGATAAACCATGAGCGCCATTGGGTTCCATTCGTCATGTGAATCTCCTTTTGATAGCCGGCGTTTTGTTGCAGGCTGAGCCGTCCAGCGGGTTCAGCCAAAAAAAATCAGCGGCATGATCCACGTATCCAGAGAGGAATAACAATGAAAAACCTCGTCGATCACCTTAGCCAATACGCGGCCTACCACCGCGACACCCGCAATATCGTCACCCACTTCGTCGGCATTCCCCTGATCGTGATCGCGGTGGCCGTGCTGTTGTCACGCCCCGGCTGGACCAGCTGGTCCCTCGGCGGGATCTGGGTATCGCCGGCCTTGCTGGTGAGTCTGGCCGCGACGTTTTTCTACCTGCGACTGGATGCCTTTTTCGGCGTGCTGATGGGTGTCCTGCTCGCGCTGTGCCTGTGGCTCGGCGCGAACCTGGCGCAACAGACCACCATGGTCTGGCTCAGCGCCGGCGTCGGGTTGTTCGTGCTCGGTTGGGCGATTCAGTTTGTGGGCCATTATTACGAAGGCCGCAAGCCGGCGTTTGTCGACGACCTCACAGGCCTGATCATCGGCCCGCTGCTCGTCGTGGCCGAAGCGGCTTTTTTGCTGGGAATGAGAAAGAAGTTACAGCACGCCATCGAGGCGCGAGTGGGCAAGACGCACCGGCGGGATTTGAAAAAGGCTGCCGTTTAGAACTCGCCTCACTCTCGCACAACTGTAGGAGCGCGCTTGCCCGCGAATGCATGGGGTCAGCCGACGTGGATGTCACTGACCCACCGCCTTCGCTACCGTCGTAACCTCCGATGGCTCCTACAGTGGATTTGCGTCCGGCCCGGATTGTGAGACACCGCACGAATCTGTAGGAGCGTGGCTTGTCCCGCGATCGGCGACGCAGCCGTCGCAAACCGGATAATGCGGTGCATCAGACAGACCGCATTATCAGGATTGCTGCCGGTCCCCGGCAGATCGCGGGACAAGCCACGCTCCTACAGGGGTACGCTTAGAGGTTGTCGACTTTCTGCCAGACCTTCGGCTTGAAGAACAACGTCTCGCCCCGCGCCAGTCCGGTCAGGCTGTCATGGTCCTTTACCACTTCCGCTTCGATCAGCTCGGGTTGCCCTTCGACCTTCAGCGTCACCCGTGTTGTGGCGCCCAACGGGCGGATGTCCCGCACTTCCGCCGCGTGGTGCCCTTCCACTTCGTGCCGTGACAACGACACCTCGTGCGGGCGGAACAGCACGTGGTTGTCTTCGCCCAAGTGCAGGCGGTTCGAGTCACCCAGAAAGTGATACACGAAATCGCTGGCCGGGTTCTCATAGACATCGCCCGGCGAGCCGATCTGCTCGATCACACCCTTGTTCATCACCACGATGCGGTCAGCGACTTCCATCGCCTCTTCCTGGTCGTGGGTCACGAATACCGAGGTCAGGTTGATGTCTTCGTGCAACCGCGCCAGCCAGCGCCGCAGTTCCTTGCGCACCTTGGCATCCAGCGCGCCGAACGGCTCGTCCAGCAGCAAAACTTTAGGCTCTACCGCCAGGGCGCGGGCCAGGGCGATCCGCTGGCGCTGACCGCCCGACAGTTGTTCCGGATAGCGATCCGACAGCCAGTCCAGCTGCACCATGTTCAGCAGCTCATGCACTTTGACGGCAATCTGGCTCTCGTTGGGGCGCTGGTTTTTCGGCTTCATGCGCAGGCCGAAGGCGACGTTGTCGAACACGGTCATGTGGCGAAACAGCGCGTAATGCTGGAACACGAACCCTACGTTGCGATCGCGTACATCGTGGCCGGAGACATCCTCGCCGTGGAACACAATGCTGCCTTTATCCGGCGTTTCCAGCCCGGCAATGATGCGCAGCAGCGTGGTCTTGCCACAGCCGGACGGGCCCAACAGCGCCACGAGCTCGCCACTCTGGATATCCAGACTGATGCCGTCGAGGGCCTTGAAGGCGTTGAAATTCTTGCTGACGTTACGGACTTCGATCGACATGAATTATTCCTCCGCCGCGTTTTTGCGCAGACGGCTAATGCGCGCTTCGCTCCACTGCTTGAGCAGCAGGATGAACAGCGCAAGGATCAATAACAGGCTCGCCACGGCAAATGCAGCCACGTGGTTGTACTCGTTGTAGAGAATCTCGACATGCAGCGGCAGGGTGTTGGTTACGCCGCGAATGTGGCCGGACACCACCGACACCGCGCCGAACTCGCCCATGGCCCGCGCGGTACACAGCACCACGCCGTAGATCAGGCCCCATTTGATGTTGGGGACGGTCACGTGCCAGAACATCTGCCAGCCATTGGCACCGAGCAGGCGCGCGGCTTCTTCTTCCTGCGTGCCCTGCTCCTGCATGAGCGGGATCAGCTCGCGGGCCACGAAGGGCACCGTCACGAAGATGGTCGCCAATACGATGCCCGGCAGGGCGAAGACGATCTGGATGTCGTGGTCCTGCAGCCAGGGACCGAACACGCCACGGGCGCCGAACATCAGCACGTAAATCAGACCGGCGATGACCGGCGAGACCGAGAACGGCAGGTCGATCAGGGTGACCAGAATCGCCTTGCCACGGAAGGAGTATTTACTCACGCACCAGGCCGCCGCGACGCCGAAGACGACGTTGAGCGGCACCGAAATCAGCACCGCGAACACGGTGAGCTTCAGCGCCGACAGCGCATCGGGCTCCAGGATGGCCGCGAAGAAACCGCCGAGGCCGTTACTCAGGCCCTGGCCGATCACCACCACCAACGGCAGCAACAGGAAGAACGCGAAGACCAGCCAGCCAAGGCCGATCAGAATGCGCCGCGACACCGCGCTGCCACGACGGGCAGCATTGGCGGAGGACGCAGCAATGAGCGATGAACCAGACATACGTGCGCCTCCTCAGTTAGGGGTCTCGATGCGTCGCTGCAACAGATTGATCAGCAGCAACAGCACGAACGACACCAGCAGCATCATCACGCCAATCGCCGTGGCGCCGGTGTAGTCGTACTGGTCGAGCTTGACCATGATCAGCAGCGGCAGAATCTCGGTCTTCATCGGCATATTGCCGGCGATGAAAATCACCGAGCCGTACTCACCCACGCCTCGGGCGAATGCCAGCGCGAAGCCGGTCAGCCAGGCAGGCAACAACGCCGGCACGAGGATGTGACGGAACACTTGCAGCGGTTTGGCGCCAAGGCACGCCGCGGCTTCTTCGACTTCACGGGGGATGTCCGCCAGCACCGGCTGAACCGTGCGCACCACAAAGGGCATGGTGACGAAGGTTAACGCCAGGGTGATGCCGAACGGGGTGTAGGCGATCTTGATGCCCATTTCGGCGGCGAACTGGCCGATGAAGCCCGTTGGCGTGTACAGCGCGGTCAGCGCGATACCGGCAACGGCGGTGGGCAGTGCGAAGGGCAGATCGATCATCGCGTCGATGATCTTGCGACCGGGGAAGGTGTAACGCACCAGCACCCAGGCCAGCAGCGTGCCGATGATGCCGTTGATGATCGCCGCGAAGAACGCTGTGCCGAAACTGAGCTTGAGTGCTGCAAGCACGCGAGGCGCCGTGACGACGTTCCAGAACTGAACGGCGCTCAGTTGGGAAGCGTGGATGAACATGACCGCAAGCGGTATCAGCACAATCAGGCTGAGGTACACCAATGTGTAACCCAGCGTCAGCCCGAAGCCGGGTATGACGGGGGATATGCGTCGAGACATAAAAGTCCTTGGTTTACACACGTTACCCGGAACGAGTCCGGGTCCATTTATTCCGCTGGCGCTGCGCGGAAATATCTATCAGAAACCGCACCCGATACCAGTGATCCACCTGTAGGAGCGCGCTTGCCCGCGATAGCCATCTGCCTGTGCCAAATGCATTGACTGACACAACGCATTCGCGGGCAAGCGCGCTCCTACACAGTTCAGCGACTACTGCGGGATGTAGATCTGATCGAACACACCGCCGTCATCGAAGAACTTGGGCTGCGCCGATTTCCAGCCGCCGAAGTCTTTGTCGATGGTCAGCAGATTCAGTTTAGGAAACTGCTTCTCATACTTAGCGGCCACTTCAGCGTCACGGGGACGATAGAAGTTTTTCGCCGCGATTTCCTGACCTTCCTTGCTGTACAGGTGCTTGAGGTATTCAGTGGCGATTTCGGTGGTGCCGTGCTTCTCGGCGTTCTTCTCGACAACGGCCACGGGAGGCTCGGCCAGAATCGACAGTGAAGGGACGACGATGTCGAACTTGTCGGCGCCGCCGTCTTCTTTCAGCGCCAGGAACGCTTCGTTTTCCCACGCCAGCAGCACATCACCCTGACCATTGTTGACGAAAGTAATGGTCGAACCCCGGGCACCGGTGTCCAGCACAGGCACATGCTTGAACAGCTTGCCGATGTAATCCTTGGCCTTGGCCTCATCGCCGCCATTGGACTTAAGACCGTAGCCGTAAGCCGCCAGGAAATTCCAGCGCGCGCCGCCCGAGGTTTTCGGGTTGGGCGTGATCACCGATACACCGTCCTTGATCAGGTCGGCCCAGTCATGGATGCCTTTCGGATTGCCCTTGCGCACCAGGAACACGATGGTCGAGGTGTACGGGGTGCTGGCGTCCGGCAGCTTGGTCTGCCAATCCGCAGGAATGGTCTTGCCCAGTTTGGCGATTTCGTCGATGTCGCCGGCCAGGGCCAGGGTCACCACGTCGGCAGGCGAGCCGTCGATCACCGAGCGGCCCTGCTTGCCCGAGCCACCATGGGACTGGTTGATCTTCACGGTGTCGCCCGGGTGGGATTTTTTCCAGTAGTTGATGAATTCGGCGTTGTAGTCCTGATACAGCTCGCGCGTAGGGTCATACGACACGTTCAGCAGGGTGAAATCCTTGGCGACAGCAGAGCCGGCAAACACCGCACTGGCGAGCGCGGCCAGCGCATAACGACGAATGGACATGAATCAAGCTCCTGGACAAATTCTGTGTTGTTGGCTTTTTCTAGTTTTAGGTCATGCAGTGTTCGTTATGCGGGAGCGTGGCTCAGCCCTGCTTGTTGCTCGGGTTCTGCAGACGGAATTTTTCCTTGCGCTCGATCTGCACCACCTGCGCGTTGTGCACCGTGATTTCAACCGCGCCAAAGCGCAGGTCCCGCAGCGCGCTTTGAATTTCACGCAAAATGCTTGCTTCGTCCTGACCGTCAACGCTACGTAGAGATGCGCTCATGTTCGTGCTCCTTGAAAGATTTGCCGCAGCGTGGGGGGCGGCCGCTGCTTGTGGCGTGAGCGCGATAGTAGAGATGCAGAGATATTCTTAAAAATACTATTTAAGAATGCAGATATAACCAAAAGGCATTTGGGAAATGGGTTCGCATGCAGTTAGGCATCTGTAGGAGCCGGCTTGCTGGCGAACCAGGTGTGTCAGCCGCCAATGATGTGCCTGACCCATCGCGTTCGCCAGCAAGCCGGCTCCTACGGATGGGTGTCCAACCCGGATTTTAGGTGTGACGCCGCGCCTACAAAAGCATCACTTGCACCACCGGCGTCTCACGCAGAAACAAACACCGGCGCATGCTGCCAGTTGATCTGCTCCGCCGGCATGGGCCGCGCGAACCAGTAGCCCTGGCCCAGTTCGCAGTTGTGCTTCAGCAGAAAACCGGCCTGATTGGCCTGCTCGATGCCTTCTGCCAACACGCGCATGCCCATGGCCCGTGCCAGGGCGATGATGGCATTGACGATCGCGATGTCGTCATCGTCGTCCGGCAGACCGGCAACGAACCCCTGGTCGATTTTCAGCTTCTGCACCGGCATGCGCTTGAGCCGCAGCAGCGACGAATACCCTGTGCCGAAATCGTCGATGGACAGTTTCAAGCCCAGATCACGCAGCCGGTGCATCTGCTCGATGGCTTGATCGGGGTCGTCCATGATCGCGCTTTCGGTGACCTCCAACTCCAGAAACCGGGGCGCCAGTCCGGTTTCGGCCAGGACCTTGGCCACCCGACGATCCAGATCGCCGCGACCGAACAGCCGGCTGGACACGTTGACCGCGACGAACGCGATATCCACACCCTCTGCCAGCCACTCGCCCATCTGCCGGCAGGCCTGGGTCAGCACCCAGTTGTCGATGTCAGCGATCAGCCCGCTTTGCTCGGCGATGGGGATGAATTCACCCGGCGAAACCATGCCCCGCACCGGATGCTGCCAGCGCACCAGCGCTTCGACGCCCTCGATGCCGCGGCTGTGAAGGTTGTGAATCGGCTGATAAAACACCCGCAGCTCGTTCCCCTCGACGGCCTGTCGCAACTCGGCCGCCAACTCGACACGACGCTGGGCGTGGGCGGTCAGTTCGGCGGTGTACATCGCGTAGCTTTCACGGCCCTGATACTTGGCCTGTGACAGTGCGGCGTCGGCATTGCGCAGCAGCTGCTCGGCGGTCAGTGCATCGTGGGGGAAGATGCTGATGCCGACGCTGGCGGTGAGAAACAGCGATTGCCCGCTGACCAGAAAAGGCTCCCGCAGCCCTTCCAGAATGCTTTGCGCCAGTTCGGCGGACTGCGCGATCTGCTGGGCGTTTTCGAGCAGAATCGCGAATTCATCGCCGCCCAGCCGCGCCAGCGTGACGCCCTTTTCCAAATGAGTTTCAAGGCGCTCGGCGGCCGCTTTCAACACCTCGTCCCCGGCGCTGTGACCGAGGCTTTCGTTAATGTGCTTGAAGTGGTCCAGGTCGACCAGCAACAGCGCCAGGCTGCGCTTGTTGCGACGGGCGTGGGTGTGGGCCTGTTCAGCGCGGTCAGTGAACAGCAGGCGATTGGGCAGACCGGTCAAAGGGTCGTAATGGGCCAGATGCGCCAGCTCGCGCTCGGAATGCTTGATCGATGAGATGTCGGAAAACACCGCGACGAATTGGGTGATTTCGCCGTGCTCGTCCCGGATCGGACGAATGCTTTGCCACTGCGGGTAGATTTCGCCGCTTTTGCGACGGTTCCAGATCTCGCCACTCCACTGCCCTGCGCTGTGGATGGTCTTGAACATGCGCTCGTAGAACTCGGGGCCATGGCGCCCTGATTTGAACTTGCTCGGCCGCAGACCCAGCACTTCATCCTGCTGATAGCCGGTGATCTCGCTGAAGGCGCGGTTCACGTGCACGATCACGCCCGTGGCATCGGTGACCAGCACGCCTTCCAGCGTGGTATCGAACACGGCCGCTGCCAATCGCAGACGCTGCATGTCCTCATCCCGGCGCGCCAGCTCGGTGACGCCCATGAATCGGAGCAATCGCGAGCGAGCCAGATAGATCAGCACCGCGCTGAGGGCCAGCCAGACATAACCGCCGGCCTGCTGCGCCCGCCCCAGCTGGGTCGGGTCTTCGATCAGCCGCGGCAGCACATAGTCCATGGCCGCGGACCACCCAATCGATACAACCCCGTACAACGTTGCGGTGCGTAGCGCATCCCGGGTAATGCTCGACATAGATAGAAACAACCTTGCGAAAGTCGAAATTATAGAGCAAGAAACATCTTGCGACGCTTATCTAAAACAGCGGGTGGTTTTATCTGTGAGCTAAGTGATAATGCGCGCTTCTGTCTCAGGGTCTGCTCAGGCGGATCCGTACATCGCACGCGTTACAACCGAGGGCAAATCAGCCTATGTGGAACAACGGTCTGCTCGACCTTTCCGTCTGGCAATTGGTCGCAGTCACCCTGGCGATGACGCATGTCACCATCGTCGGCGTCACGGTCTATCTCCATCGCTATTCAGCGCATCGCTCCCTGGAACTCAACGCCGGGCTCAAGCACTTTTTCCGTTTCTGGCTGTGGCTCACCACGGCGCAGAACACCCGCGAGTGGACCGCTATCCACCGCAAGCACCATGCCAAATGCGAAACCGTCGATGATCCGCACAGCCCGGTCATCAAAGGCCTTTCGACGGTATTGCGCAAAGGCGCCGAGCTGTACCGCGCCGAAGCGGAAAATCCTGAAACACTACGTATCTACGGCAAAAACTGCCCCGAAGACTGGATCGAGCGCAACCTGTATTCGCGCTATCCCCTGCTGGGCGTCGCGCTCATGGGTGTGATTGATCTGGCGCTGTTCGGCGTTATCGGCATCACCGTCTGGGCGATCCAGATGATGTGGATTCCGGTGTGGGCGGCAGGCGTGGTCAATGGCCTGGGCCATGCAGTCGGCTATCGCAACTTCGAATGCCGTGACGCTGCCACCAATCTGGTGCCCTGGGGCATTTTGATCGGCGGCGAAGAGCTGCATAACAACCACCATACTTATCCGAACTCGGCCAAGCTGTCGGTCAAGCGCTGGGAATTCGACATGGGCTGGGCGTGGATCAAAGTGTTCAGCTGGTTGCGCCTGGCGAAGGTGCAACGTGTCGCGCCAATCGCGCACCGCGTTGAGGGCAAGGGCCACCTGGACATGGACACGGCGATGGCCATCCTCAACAACCGTTTTCAGATCATGGCTCAGTACCGCAAGCTGGTGATCGCGCCTTTGGTGGCACAGGAGCTGGCGAAAGCCGATGCCTCCGTACGCCATCAGTTCCGCCGCGCCAAACGCCTGCTTTCCCGCGAGCCCAGCCTGCTTGAAGACAAGCATCAAGCGCGCATCCAGACCATGCTGGAACACAGTCAGGCACTGAAAGTGATCTACGAAAAACGCCTGGCGCTGCAGCAGATCTGGGCGAAGACCAGCAGCAATGGTCACGACATGCTCGCGGCCATCAAGGACTGGGTCCACGAGGCCGAAGCCAGCGGGATTCAGTCGCTGCGTGACTTCGCCGATCAGCTGAAAACCTACTCGTTGCGACCTCACCACGCTTGATGCCGTTGATCGGTGACCATTCGTCCGGGTGGCACCGATCGGAACTTAGTGCCATTACTCCTATCTCATTAACACCTTCGCACTATGCTGTGTGACATGTTGTGGCATGCGCCGCACCTTATTCCGAGATGCAGTGCTCATGGACAACCAGACTCCCCACGTTGAGACCCCCGCCGCCGCAGAAACCCTTCTGGCGCTGATGCATGCCCAGGCGGAAGTGGCGCGCCTCAGCGAGCGTGAGCAGCTGTTCAGTTCTCTGCTGGTCAGCGTAAACGCCGTGTTGTGGGCGTTCGACTGGCAGACGCAACGCATGATCTATGTCAGCCCCGCCTACGAGCGCATTTTCGGCCGTTCTGCCGGATTGTTGCTCGCGGACTACAGCGAGTGGCGCGACAGCATTTATCCCGACGATCTGGACTACGCCGAGCGCAGCCTCAGCGAAGTGCTCGAAAAAGGCTCCATCGAAGACCGCGAGTACCGCATCATTCGTGCTGACGGCCAGGTCCGCTGGCTGAGTGATAAATGCTTTGTCAGTCATCAGGCCGAGCACAGCCAGCGCCTGATCGTGGTCGGCATCGCCGAAGACATCACCGAGAAGAAGCACCTCGAAGACGAATTGCAGCGTCTGGCCACCACCGACGTGCTCACCCAGAGCAGCAACCGCCGGCACTTCTTCGAATGCGCTCAACGCGAATTCGAGCAGGCGCGTCTGCAGGGCACGCCGATGGCGTTCCTGTTGCTGGACGTGGATGATTTCAAGCTGGTCAACGATACCTACGGCCACCAGGAAGGCGATCTGGTGCTGCAACGCATCGCCGAATGCGGGCGCAAGACGCTGCGTCGTGGCGATCTGTTCGGGCGAATCGGCGGGGAAGAGTTTGCCGCGGTGTTCCCGGGCTGTGCGCCGGAAATGGCCCAGCAGATTGCCGAGCGGTTGCAGCGTGAGATTCAGCGCCTGAGCTTCCAGTGCAATGACAAAACCTTCGGCATCACCGCCAGCCAGGGGCTGACCAACCTCGGCGAGCAGGACCAGAGCCTCGAAGCGCTTTACGCACGCTCGGATGCCGCGATGTATCAGGCCAAGCGCCAGGGCAAGAATCAGATTGTGCTGGTGTGAGCCTGCTGTTCTGAGATCAACATCCTGGCTAAGCCACCGTCTTGCTGCGCACCCCTTCCAGATCTGACTCGCTGACCTTCAACAGCCGCGCCGACTTGCTTTTCGCCAGGGCCTCCAGCGGGTCTTCAAGTCCGAGCGAGCCCATCTGTCCTGCCACATTCATCGCCAATACCTCACGCGTGAAAACGCCAGTGTTGTATTGGTACACCGCTGCAATCAATTCACGCAGCTCCAGCGGCAGCCGCCAGCGTGTGCGCAATGCCGAGCCAAACGAGGCCGAATACTGCGCCAACGCGCGGCGGATGGTTGCCTCATCCAGCGCGCCGCCGGCGATCAGCCAGTCCTGCAAACAGCGTAACACCGTCAATTCGCCCAGGCCCCTGAGCAACCCGGCGCAGTAACAGCGCTCGTGATCGAGATCCAGCTTGCGCGCTAGCGTCCGCGCACATTCAGCGGTGCGTTGCGAGACCTCCCAGATTTCCGTGGCGTGCAGCAACAACGTTGCATCCGTCAGCACCGCCCCGCGCTTGAGGGCCAGACCTTGCACCAGATTGACGCTCTGGGTGGCGCCCAATATGGCGAGCGCCTGCCTCAGCGTCTGCACGGGCTTGCCCTGATGATTCGACGCGCTGTTAGCGGCGGCAATCAACAGTGCGGTGACATGGGGGTCATGGATCAGCGCCTGTTCCAGCAACGTCAGATCCACACCCGACGCCCCGCGACTGCTGGCCACCGCCGCCCTTACGTCAACGAACAGCGGCCCGCCGTCGGCCACTTCGCGACGATTTTCCAGAAACGCATCCAGCCCGACACCCGGCGCCAACGCGGGGACCGCACAGGCGACCTGCGCACCGTCCTGCAACAGCAGCGTTTCCAGCCGATGGCGCAGGCCTTCCATGTTCAGGGGTTTGGTGAGGTAGGCGGTGGGCGCCAGTTGCACAGCCTCGCGGACACTGACGCTGTCGCTGCGACTGCTCAGCAGAATGAAACGAACCGGTGGCTGGCGACGCAACTGCCGTAGCCCGCGCAGCAGGCTCAGGCCATCGACGCCGGGTAACTCGCGTGACGCGATCACCAGGTCCGGGATGAACCCGCTCATCAGTTCGATGGCCTCCCGGCCGTTCGAACAGATGTCCAGTTGAGCGTCGCAACGGACATCCAGGACCAATTCATTGAGCATCTCGCGAGCCCAAGGGTCAGCTTCTGCGATCAACACGCGGGGAACGGCTAGCGCCTCTACATCGGTCATCATGACTCTCCGGCATCAGTGCCTTTACCTTAGTCAAAGACTGGTCAGGGAGACAGGCCGAAAGAGAGTTTTCTGACGCCAATAAACGAAAAAACCTGCCGAAGCAGGTTTTTTCTGATGAAGCGGTCACACGTTGATCAAGCGTGCCCGCGGCTCATCGGCATGAAGTCAGGCGATTTCAGCGAAGCATTCTTCGATGATCTTCAGGCCTTTGTCCAACTGCTCGTCCGGCGAGGTCAGCGGGACCAGCACGCGCAACACGTTGCCGTAGGTGCCGCAGGACAGCAGGATCAGCCCCTTGTCCCGGGCCTTTGCGATCACTTGCGCGACGGCAGCGGCGTTCGGCTTGTGGGTGTCGCCATTCTCGAAGCACTCGACGGCGATCATGGCGCCCAGCGCGCGGACTTCGCCGATGACCGGGTACTTGGCCTGGATGGCGCGCAGGCCAGTGACCAGACGCTCGCCAACGGCTTTGCAACGATCCAGCAGGTGCTCTTCTTCGAACACTTCCATGACCGCCAACGCCGCCGCACACGCGATCGGGCTGCCGGCATACGTGCCGCCCAGGCCGCCCGGCGCGATAGCGTCCATGTATTCAGCCTTGCCGCACACACCGGCCAGCGGGAAACCACCGGCGATGGATTTGGCGAAGGTGGTCAGGTCGGCGCTTACGCCCATCTGTTCCATGGCGAAGAAGGTGCCAGTACGGCCAGCGCCGGTCTGCACTTCGTCAGCGATCAGCAGAATGCCGTGCTTGTCACACAGCTCACGCAGACGCGCCATGAACGCCTTCGGCGCGACGTAGAAACCGCCCTCGCCCTGCACCGGCTCGATGATGATCGCGGCGATGTCTTTCGGCTCAGCGTCGTTCTTGAAGATGCGCTCGATGCTGGCGATCGAATCGTCAACGCTGACACCGTGCAGCTCGTTCGGGTAGATGGCGCGGAAGATACCGCCCGGCATCAGGCCCATGCCGGCCGAGTAAGGCACGACTTTACCGGTCAGACCCAGGGTCATCATGGTGCGGCCGTGGTAAGCACCGGTGAAGGCGATGACGCCCGCACGGCCTGTCGCGGCGCGGGCGATCTTGACGGCGTTTTCAACCGCTTCGGAACCGGTGGTGACCAGCAGGGTTTTCTTGGCGAAATCGCCCGGCACCTTGGCGTTGACCTTCTCGCACAGCTCGACGTAAGGCTCGTACGCCAGCACCTGGAAGCAAGTGTGGGTCAGCTTGGTCAGTTGCTCTTGCACGGCCGCGATGATTTTCGGGTGCAGGTGACCGGTGTTCAGTACCGCAATGCCGCCCGCGAAGTCGATGAACTCGTTGCCTTCGACGTCGGTGACGGTGGCGTTCTTCGCGGATTCAGCAAAGATCGGGTGAATTTGACCAACGCCGCGTGGGACAGCAGCTTCGCGGCGTTTCATCAGGGATGCGTTAGTTTTGCTCATCATTTCCTCATTCGCCGCTCATCGGGCGGCGCGGTTCAAGGATCAAGCAGCGGGGGTCAACAGCGACAGCATACGATGATCGACTGTCGCGGCCTCCCGGCCACCAATAGGTTGGTGCCACTGAAACCTGCGAAACGGCGCTCTCGCGTCCCGCAGGTTGTCGAACAGTTACTTCACTCTGCCACTCAACGGGTTTAGATGCTGAGGCAGAGGTATTTGATTTCCAGATAATCTTCGATGCCGTACTTGGAGCCTTCACGGCCAAGACCGGATGCTTTGACGCCACCGAACGGCGCCACTTCGTTGGAGATCAGGCCGGTGTTGATGCCCACCATGCCGTACTCCAGCGCTTCAGCCACACGGAACACGCGGCTCAGGTTCTGCGCATAGAAATACGACGCCAGCCCGAACTCGGTGTCGTTGGCCATGGCGATCACTTCGGCTTCATCTTTGAAGCGGAACAGCGGTGCCAGCGGACCGAAGGTTTCTTCCTTGGCCACGGCTGCGTTTTTCGGCACGTTGACGAGGATAGTCGGTTCGAAGAAGTTGCCTTCCAGGCTGTTGCCGCCGCTCAGCACTTTCGCGCCTTTGCTCAAGGCGTCAGCGATGTGTTCTTTTACCTTGGCCACGGCTTTTTCGTCGATCAACGGACCCGTGGTCACGCCGTCGGCCAAGCCATCACCCACTTTCAGCTTGGCGACGGCAACCTGCAGCTTCTCGGCGAAGGCGTCGTAGACAGCGTCCTGCACGTAGATGCGGTTGGCGCAAACGCACGTCTGGCCGTTGTTGCGGTACTTGGAAATGATCGCGCCTTCAACGGCCTTATCCAGGTCAGCGTCGTCGAACACGATGAACGGCGCGTTGCCACCCAGCTCCAGCGAGACCTTCTTGATGTCGTGGGCGCATTCAGCCATCAACTGGCGACCGATTTCGGTGGAGCCGGTGAACGACAGCTTGCGCACGATCGGGTTGCTGGTCAGCTCGCTGCCGATATCGCCGGCGCTGCCGGTCACCACGCTGAACACGCCAGCCGGGATGCCAGCGCGCTCGGCCAGTTCAGCCAGTGCCAGTGCGGAGTAAGGGGTTTGCGACGCGGGCTTGAGCACCATGGTGCAGCCTGCCGCCAGCGCCGGGCCGGCCTTGCGGGTGATCATCGCAGCGGGGAAGTTCCACGGCGTGATAGCCGCAGTGACGCCGATTGGCTGCTTGAGGACAATCAGGCGCTTGTCCGGTTGATGGCCCGGAATCACGTCGCCATAAACGCGCTTGGCCTCTTCAGAGAACCACTCGATAAAGGAAGCAGCGTAAGTGATCTCACCTTTGGCCTCGGCCAGCGGCTTGCCCTGCTCCAGGGTCATCAGGCGACCGAGGTCGTCCTGGTTTTCAATCATCAGTTCGAACCAGCGACGCAGCTTGGCGCCACGCTCTTTGGCGGTCAGCGCACGCCAGGCCGGCAGCGCCTTGTCAGCGGCCTCGATGGCGCGGCGGGTTTCAGCAGCGCCCATCTTCGGCACGGTGCCGAGAATCTCGTTGGTCGACGGGTTGTTGACCTTGATGGTCTGGCCACTGTCGGCATCCGCCCAGGCGCCATTGATGTACGCCTGCTGGCGGAACAACTTCGAGTCTTTGAGCTGCATTGCGGCCTCCTGAACAGCACCGCGCGCGGCGGAGCGAATGGTTGTGTGCGGGCGCCTCGACCGAGGCCGCCGCCGGATAATACTGTCGCCGGCCCTGATTGGAGAATAGAAGAAAGGCCGGGCGGGGCGTTTGAAATCTCAAACGAATCCTAGGGACAACAGGGGTAAAGGACAATAGTGCGTTCGAAAAAAAGAACGGCTGGGGCTGGGGGTGGGGATGAATTCGGATCAGCGTAGCGGGGAGTGTGCGGATGCGGTTGTCGTGTGGGGGTGCCTTTGCGGCTTGGCCTGGTCTCACTAAATTGTTAACGGCCGGTCATCGGCATGGACGCGTGCAGGCCAGATGAGTATTATGGCGCCCGCGTTGCACCTGTAGCTCAGCTGGATAGAGTACTGCCCTCCGAAGGCAGGGGTCATGGGTTCGAATCCCGTCAGGTGCACCACCCTCTTCTACCCATTGCGTCGCAAGGGGTCAGCGCTACTCCCCCCACACCTGTTTCAGTCCTGAATGTCGTTCCCCCGAGGTTTTACACACTGAGGTGTGCTAAGACTGGTCAAAACGGTACCAATCAGGAAGCATGGACCAGTTTTTGGCAAAAGGCCGTGAAAAGCGCAGATCTGCCGTAATGGCTATCCAGCCCAACGAAAAACCTTCGAAACCAAATTCGCCGTCCTAGAATGGGCACGCATGATCGAAAGCGAAATCGACCGGGCATTTATTAGCTTCGAGGCTGAACGTACCGCCTTTCATCAGCTCATTGATCGCTACATCTCCGACCTATGCCGCGCGTTCCCGCGCCGTGAGCTTTGCACCAGACAAACCTCGTGCTTGCCAAACAAACGTTAGCGGTTGTGTGCGATGCGGTCTTACACCCAATCCCGCAGCGCCCGCGGACAAAGCACGTCCGGCACTCGAACGAGTGATCGGGCCAGTTAGCATTTTTCCGTAAAGACTCCGTATGAATTGGCTGTTGGGCATAACGATTACGTCTTTGCTATTTAGCAACTCACTGTCCCGCACTACTGTGGCGTCATGCCCTTCAAATTCGTAGGAAGCTCTCGTGGAAAGTTCAACTTTAGGCATGATCGTCCTGTCAATGACTGCGCTTTTTGGCACCGCTGCCTTCTGCTTCGAGCATCTCGCTACCTGCAACGAGAAGGGAAAGAAGTCCAAATAGGCGGCATCAATTGGACCCCCGTTTTTCAAGGGATAGCCGGGCGGCCGGCTATCCCTTTTTTACGCCCGGCCCAACCTCATCTTTATACCGTCTTAATACCGCCCGCCGTAATCAGTGCCCGAGCTTGATACCCCTGAGATTAACCTCTTTGCGTCCGCAATTTCGGCGTACTCATTCAGGGGTTCTACACCGTGCTCACACTCACGTTCATCTATATCGCCAGCGGCTTATGTGCCGTGGGGCTGTTCGTTTATTTGGGCTATGCCCTTATTCGCGCAGAAAAATTCTAGGGAGTTCGCCATGTACGACGTGATGTTCATTGGCATCTCCCTGGTGTTTTTTGTTGCGACTGCCATGGCCATTGTCGCCATGGGCAAGATTTGAACGGAGCCACGACATGTTAAGCACTGTGCTGGAATTTGCGCTGATCCTGGGGTTGATGACGGGGCTCGCCGTATTGATGGGCAAATGGCTGACCCGGGTGTTCACCGGGACGCGCCATGCGTTGCCGGAACGTTGTACCTATCGCCTGCTGGGCATCGACCCGCTGGAAACCATGGGCTGGGCGCGCTATGGCTCGGCGCTGCTGTTATCGAACGCGGCGATGATGCTGCTTGGCTACATCATCCTGCGGATGCAGGCCGTCATGCCGATCAACCCCTTGGGGTTGGTCGCTCAAACCCCGGATTTGGCGTTCAACACCGCCGCTTCTTTCATTACCAACACCAACTGGCAGGCGTACTCGGGCGAAACCAGCCTGTCGAACTTTAGCCAGATGGCGGTGATCACGTTTCTGATGTTTGTCGGCGCGACTTCCGGCGTGGTCGCCGCTGCCGGTTTCATCCGAGGCTTGAGCCGCTCAAGCTCCGCGGATATCGGCAACTTCTGGGTCGACTTCACACGCATTTTGTACCGCGTGATGCTGCCACTGTGCGTGACTATGGCCCTGGTATACGTGTGGCAAGGCATGCCGCAGACTTTTGCGTCCCAGGCACTGGCGACAACGCTTGAAGGCGCGCAACAACAGTTGATTGTCGGTGCGGTGGCGAGCTTTGAGTCGATCAAGCATATCGGCACGAACGGCGGCGGATTCTTCAGCATGAACGCCGCTCACCCGTTCGAAAACCCCACACCGCTGACCAACGCGCTGCATATCCTCAGCATGCTGCTGATCCCTTCGGCTCTGACTTACACCTTCGGCAGCATGCTGCTGCAACGCCGTCAGGGCTGGGTGTTTTTCGGCACCTTTCTGGTGATGTTCATCGGTTTCCTCGCGCTGGTGTATGGCGCGGAGCAAAACGGTAATCCCCTGCTGACCCAGGCAGGCGCCAACCAGGCGCTGTCCATCGAGCAAAGCGGCGGCAACATGGAAGGCAAGGAGCTGCGTTTCGGCATCGCCGACAGCAGCCTGTTTATCGCCACCACTACCGCGGCGACCACCGGATCGGTCAACGCGATGCACGACTCGTTGACCCCCATGGGCGGCTTCGTGCCCCTGGCGCAGATGATGCTCAACTGTGTGTTTGGCGGCGACGGCGTGGGCTTTATCAACTTGATCCAGTACGCGCTGCTGACGGTGTTCCTGGTCGGCATGATGATCGGCCGCAGCCCGGAATTCCTCGGCAAGAAAGTCGAGGCCGGGGAAATCAAACTGGTGATGCTCTCAGTGCTCGCGCACCCCATCAGCATCCTCGGCTTCACCGCTCTCGCCGCGCTGTGGCCCGACACCATGGCGAGCCTCAACAACCTCGGCCCCCATGGGTTCAGCGAGGTCCTGTACGCCTACACCTCGGGCACCGCCAACAACGGCTCGGCGTTTGCCGGGCTGAACGCCAACACGCCGTTTTTCAATACCACCATTGGTCTCGCGATGCTGGTCGGGCGCTTCTTCACCATGCTGCCGATGCTGGCCGTGGCCGGATCCCTGGCGATGAAAAAGACCGTTCCAGCCGGTGCCGGCACCATTCCCACGGCGACGCCGCTGTTCATGGTGCTGGTGGTGTTTGTGGTGTTGGTGGTCGGCGGTCTGACCTTCCTGCCGGCGCTCGCGCTCGGCCCGCTGGTGGAGCAACTGCAGTTGCTGTCCGGCCAGACGTACAACTAAGGACACGTTGATGACGACTCAATCGATATTCAAAGGGCTGTTGCGCCCGGTGTTGGTTTCGGCGGTGTTTTTCATGGCACTGACCGGCCTCGCGTACCCGATCTTCACCACCTTTGCAGCGCAGTTGCTGTTCCCGTTCCAGGCCCAGGGCTCGCTGATTGAACGCGAAGGACGGGTGATCGGCTCGACGTTGATCGGCCAGCACTTCACCAAGCCCGAATACTTCCACGGTCGCCCGAGCATGACCCTCGGCGCCGACCCGCAGGATCCGGGCAAAAGCGTGTCGCAGCCCTACAACTCAGGCTCCAGCGGCGCCAGCAACCTGGGCCCGACCAGCCAGAAACTGATGGACCAGGTCGCTGCCAGGGTTAAAGCGTATCGCCAGGACAACGGCCTCGCCGCCAACGCCCAGGTGCCGGTGGACGCGGTCACCGCATCCGCCTCGGGCCTGGACCCGCATATTTCGGTGGCCAACGCGCGCATTCAGTTGGCCCGGGTGGCCCGCTTGCGACAGATGCCTGAAGCCGAACTGCTACAGCTGGTGAACGAACACACCGCCGCCCGTACCCTCGATTTGCTCGGCGAACCGCGGGTCAATGTGCTGCAACTCAACCTCGCGCTGGACGCACTCCTTGCGTCGCGTCAGCCCTCCGTTGCAGCCAGTGAGTAAGAGATTCCCCATGATCAAGAATGCTCGTTTACCTCTGTTTGATCGCACCATCGTTCTCACTGCCTGCGGGGATGCGTTGAAGAAACTGATGCCCCAGGCCCAGTGGAAAAACCCGGTGATGTTCGTGGTGTACCTGGGCAGCATCCTCACCACGCTCCTGTGGCTGCAGTCCCTCGGTGGAAAGGGAGAAGCCCCCAGTGGCTTTATTCTCAGTATCTGCCTGTGGCTGTGGTTCACCGTGTTGTTCGCCAACTTTGCCGAAGCCCTGGCCGAAGGCCGCAGCCGCGCCCAGGCGGCCAGCCTGCGGGGCATGAAGCGCAAGACACTGGCCAAGCTGCTGCAAGAACCCCGGCACGGCAGCACCTGGTTGCCGCTGGAAGCCAGTTTGCTGTGCAAGGACAATGTGGTACTGATCGAAGCCGGCGACCTTGTGCCGCTGGATGGCGTGGTCATCGAAGGCGTGGCCTCGGTGGATGAAAGTGCAATCACCGGCGAATCCGCCCCCGTGATTCGTGAAGCCGGCGGCGACTTTTCGTCGGTCACCGGTGGCACGCGGGTGCTGTCGGATTGGCTGGTCGTGCGCATCAGCGTCAACCCCGGTGAGTCGTTCCTCGACCGCATGATCTCCATGGTCGAATCCGCAAAGCGCCAGAAAACGCCCAACGAAGTCGCGCTGACCATTTTACTGGTGGGCCTGACTTTGTTGTTCCTGCTGGTCATCGCGACGCTGAGCCCTTACTCGATCTTTGCCGTGGCCATGAGTGGCAGCGGCAGTGTGGTCAGCGCCACGGTTCTGGTGGCGTTGCTGGTGTGCCTGATTCCCACCACCATTGGCGGCCTGCTGTCGGCCATCGGCGTGGCGGGGATGAGCCGCATGATGTCGGCCAATGTAATCGCCACGTCTGGCCGTGCGGTGGAGGCGGCCGGTGATATCGACGTATTGCTGCTGGACAAGACCGGCACCATCACCTTGGGCAACCGACAGGCGAGCAGTTTCCTGCCGGCACCTGGCGTCAAGGAAGCCGAACTGGCCGATGCCGCGCAACTGGCGTCCCTGGCCGACGAGACCCCGGAAGGCCGCAGTATTGTGGTATTGACCAAGCAGAAATTCGATATCCGCGCGCGAGACATCAACGCACTGGGTGCCAGCTTTGTGCATTTCACCGCGCAGACCCGCATGAGCGGCGTCGACCTGCCTGGGGGTCGGTGTATTCGCAAGGGCGCGGCGGACGCCATCCGCAGTCACATCGAAGCCCAGGGCGAGCGGTTTCCGGCCGCCTTGCAGGCCAGGATCGACGAGGTTTCGCGACGTGGCAGCACACCGCTGGTGGTGTCCGACGGCGCCAGGGCTCTGGGGGTTGTGGAGCTGAAGGACGTGGTCAAGGGCGGTATCAAGGAGCGCTTTGCCGAACTGCGCCGCATGGGCATCAAGACCGTGATGATCACCGGCGACAACCGTCTGACTGCCGCGGCAATTGCGGTGGAAGCCGGGGTGGACGACTTCCTCGCCGAAGCGCGCCCGGAAGACAAGCTGCAACTGATCCGCGACTACCAGGCACAGGGCAAACTCGTGGCCATGACCGGCGACGGCACCAACGACGCACCGGCACTGGCCCAGGCCGACGTGGCAGTGGCAATGAACAGCGGCACTCAGGCGGCGAAAGAGGCCGGCAACATGGTGGACCTGGACAGCAACCCGACCAAGTTGATCGAAGTGGTCGAGGTGGGTAAACAAATGCTGATGACCCGTGGCGCGCTCACGACCTTCAGCGTGGCGAACGATGTGGCGAAGTATTTCGCGATTATCCCGGCGGCGTTTGTCGCGACCTATCCACAGCTCGGCGCGTTGAACGTGATGCATTTGGCCAGCCCTAACTCGGCGATTCTCAGTGCGGTGATTTTCAACGCATTGATCATTGTTGCGTTGATTCCTTTGGCTTTGCGCGGTGTGACTTACCGTGCCATTGGTGCTGCCGCACTGCTGAATCGCAACCTGCTGATCTATGGTCTGGGCGGGGTGCTCGTACCGTTTGCCGGGATCAAGCTGATCGACATGGTGCTGAGCGGGTTGGGTCTCGTGTAGCACCGTCCACCCATGAGGGAGCGGCGATGTAACGCCACTCCCTCACTTGAAACAGCGGCACTCATCAGGATTTATATGCCAGCAACTGCCGAAGAACGCCCCGACCCCGACGCCCTGCTCGCCCGGCTCCAGCAGGAGGAACAGGCCGCCTTGCGCGGCAAACTGCGTATCTACTTCGGCTCAAACGCAGGCGTGGGCAAGACCTGCGCAATGCTCGACGCGGCACAACGTGAAATCAGCCTGGGCCGCGACATACTGGCCGGCGTGGTGGAAACCCATGGCCGCCAGGAAACCGCGCACCGGCTCGACGGCTTCGAACAACTGCCCCGCGCCCAACGCCTGCACCGTGACTTCGCCCTCACCGAATTCGACCTCGACGCCGCCCTGCAGCGCCAGCCCGCCGTGCTGCTGGTGGACGAGCTGGCCCATAGCAACGTGCCGGGCTCACGCCACCCGAAACGCTGGCAAGACGTAGAGGAACTGCTCGGCGCCGGTATCGACGTGTGGACCACCCTCAATGTGCAACACCTGGAAAGCCTTAACGATCTGGTGAGTGGGATCATTGGCATACGCGTGCGGGAAACCGTACCGGATCATGTGTTCGATAACGCCCACGAAGTGGTGGTGGTCGACCTGCCCCCGGATGATCTGCTGCAACGCTTGAAGGACGGCAAGGTCTACCTGGGCCCACAGGCCGAGCGTGCGTCGCGGCACTTTTTCCGCAAGGGCAACCTGCTAGCCCTGCGGGAACTGGCACTGCGGCGTACCGCCGACCGGGTCGACACACAAATGCGAGTGTACCGTCGCGAGCAGTCGATCAAGACCCTCTGGCCCGCGCGGGAACGACTGCTGGTGGGCGTGGCCGGTGACGCCGGGGATGAACGCCTTGTCCGGGAAGCGGCGCGCCTGGCGCAAAAGCTGGAGGCGGACTGGATCGTGGTGCACGTCGCCTCCGCTCAGGGTCGCGCCGCCAGACGCTACCTGACCGCGATGAAAAGCCTGGCGCTGGCCAGCGAATTCGGTGCCGACACTGCAACACTGCCAGGCCTGGACGTTGCCGAAGCGCTTGCCGCATGCGCCCGGGAACACAATGCCAACCGACTGGTGCTCGGCCATCATCCGCGTCGGATGTGGCGGTTTTGGCATCAATCGGTAGGCGACCGGATCAGCCGCCACCATCCGCAGATCGACCAGATCGTGATCGCCCACGGCCTGTCACCCTGGACACCGCCGGTCATTGAAAAGCCGACGCCGGCCCCGGACAAAAGCCTGGCTTACCTCTGGGCAACCCTCGCCTGTTTTGCCGCCAGCGGCATCGCCTCGCTGCTGCTGCAGGTATTTGAGCTGGCCAACGTGGTGATGCTGTTTCTGCTCACGGTGGTGCTGGTGGCTCTGCGTTTTGGACGCGGCCCCGGGGTGTGGGCCGCGATGCTTGCGGTGCTGTGTTTCGATTTTTTCTTCGTACAACCGCGCTACTCATTTACCGTCAACGACACCCAATATTTCTTCACCTTTGCGCTAATGCTCGGCATCGCCCTGATCACCGGGCAACTCACCGCTCGCCTGCGCCACGAAGCGCGCACGGCTGCCGCCCGGGAGCGCCGTGCCACCTCGCTGGCACGTCTGGCCCGCGACTTGTCGGCGGCGTTGACCGTGGAGCAAATCAGCGAAGTGGCGCTGCGTACATTCAGCGGCGTGTTCGAGGCGCGGGTCGGTCTGGCCCTGCCAGACGCCGCCGATGGTGTGCACGGCGTCGGCACAGGCGGGCTGCCGATCGACGACAGCATCGCCCAATGGACCTACGACCACGGCCAGTCCGCCGGCCAGGGCACCGACACACTGTCGGCGGCCAAGGGTTGCTACCTGCCACTCAAGGCACCGATGCGCGTGCGCGGGGTGCTGGTGCTGGAGCTGGCGCAAAGCGAGCGCCTCAACGAGCCCGAAGAGCGCCGCCTGCTGGAAGCCTGTATGAGTCAGTTGGCGATTGCCCTGGAGCGCGTGCACTTTGTCGAAGTGGCCCAGAGCACGATGGTGCAGATGGAAGGCGAGAAGATGCGCAACACGTTGCTCGCGGCCATTTCCCATGACTTGCGCACACCCTTGACCACCCTGATCGGCGCTGCCGATACCGCTCTCCCTCACGCGCCACCGGGGCCGCTGACCGAGTTGCTCCACGGCATTCATGAACAGGCGACGTCAATGCAGCGCCTGATCGAGAATCTGCTGGATATGGCGCGCATGCAGGAGCGCGGCGTGCGGCTCAACCGGCAATGGCATTCCCTGGAAGAAATCGTCGGCAGCGCCCTGCGCCAATTGCGCGAGCCCCTTGGCACGCATGTCGTGCACACAGCACTGGACCCGCAGCTACCGCTGGTGGATATCGATGCATTGTTGATCGAAAGGGTGCTGGTCAATCTGCTGGACAACGCCGCCAAGTACACGCCGCCGGGCACCGTTATCACCGTCGGTGCGCGCAAGGCCCCGGACACTATCCTGCTGGAAGTCAGTGACAACGGTCCCGGACAAGCACCTGCCAACCTGTTCGAGCCCTTCGCCCGAGGCCAGCAGGAATCCTCCGTCACCGGGATCGGCCTTGGGCTGGCCCTGGCCAAACGCATCGTCGAAGCCCACGGCGGGCGTATCGAAGTCGAGACCGGCTGCGAGCGCGGCATGCACTTCACCATCACGTTACCGGCGGGCACCCCGCCCTCAATGGACGCCGTATGAGCACTGCACGCATTCTGATTGTTGAAGACGAGGCCAATATCCGCCGTTTTGTCGGCATCGCCTTGCAGGATGAGGGCTTCCAGGTGTTTGACGCCGACAGCGTCAAACGTGCGTTGATCCACGCCGCCAGCCGCCAGCCGGACCTGGTGATCGTCGATCTTGGCTTGCCGGATGGAGACGGCAAACACTTGATCAGCGAACTGCGGAGTTGGCTGACGGTGCCGATCCTGGTGTTGTCGGCTCGGGATCGCGAGGAGGAAAAGGTCGCAGCCCTCGACGCCGGCGCCGATGACTACCTGACTAAACCCTTTGGCGTGCCCGAACTGCTCGCGCGCATTCGCGCTCAACTGCGTCGGCACGGGCACGCCGGCACCGTGCCGGCCACCAGCACAGTTGTGTTTGGCGAGATTAAGGTGGACCTGGCGACCCACGAGGTGTGGCGCCAGGGGTTGCCATTGCACCTGACGCCCATCGAGTACCGCCTGCTGTGCGCAATGATTCGTGGGCAGAGCCGGGTCCTCACCCATCGGCAGCTGTTGCTGGAGGTATGGGGTCTGGATTACGTGGATCGTGCCCACTATTTGCGGGTACACATGGCGCACTTGCGGCAGAAACTGGAGGTGGACCCTGCGCAACCGCAATACTTCATAACCGAGCTGCAGGTCGGATACCGACTGGTGGGGCTCTAAATCGTAGGTATCTACCAGACGCAGGATGGCTGGACAGCTCGATGCTTCAGAAAGCGATTAAGCATCGGACCGTCCACCTACCGAGAGATCATCTTCCCGGCCGTTTACACCACGAACTTGCTCACCAACCCCTGCAAATGCACACCCAAACGCGCCAGCTCAACGCTTGACGCTGCTGTTTGTTCACTGGCGGAAGCGGTCTGTTCGGAGATGTCCCTTACGCTGAGAACACTGCGATTGATCTCTTCAGCCACTGCACTTTGCTCTTCGGCAGAGGCGGCGATTTGCTGGTTCATCGATTCGATGGTTGAAATGGATCGACTGATGTTGCCGATCGAAGCTCCCGCATCCCGCGCCAGCTCCACGCTGCTGTCAGTCAGGACGCGACTGTTTTCCAGCGTGGTCGCAACCTGTGCGGTCCGGCTGTGCAGACCACCAATCAATGTCGCAATTTCTTCGGTCGAAGCCTGGGTGCGCTGCGCAAGACTTCTCACCTCATCTGCAACAACCGCAAAACCTCGTCCGGCTTCGCCAGCGCGCGCAGCTTCGATAGCGGCATTGAGAGCCAGCAAGTTGGTTTGCTCGGCAACGGCCTTGATCACATCAAGCACGCCACCGATCTTGTTGCTTTCTTGTTTGAGCTCATCCATCGCGGTTTTCGAATGGCCGACTTCGGTGGCGAGTTTTTCAATCTGAAGCACTGCCTTGGCAACAACTGCGTCGCCATCGCGAGCTTCTTTCGAGGCGCTGACCGCCGCATCTGACGCCTGCTCTGCGTTTCTCGCCACTTCCTGAACAGTGGCGGCCATTTCATTCATGGCCGTTGCGACTTGATCGGTTTCGGTTCGCTGGCTGTTAACACCCGCGCTGGTCTGCTCGGTCACCGCCGACAGCTGTTCGGCAGCGCTCGCGATCTGAGTGACGCTATCGCGCAGGCCACCCATCAACTGCCTCAGGTTGGTGGTCATTTTTTGCATGCTGGTTTGCAGCAGGCCCAGTTCGTCTCGCCTTGCCGTCACTTCGCTGTAGGTGAGATCGCCGTTGGCGACTCGATCAGCCAATTGCAGCGCCTCGCGAAGCGGCCCGACGATGAGGCGAGTGATGACCCATGCAGCCAATGCGCTGATGATGAGCGCGATACTGAGCCATATGATCAACATCTTGTTGGCTTGATCAACGTCCTCAATACGCAGCGAAACCTGGTTCTGCGCCAACTGATCGGCGGAAGCCAGCAGGACTTCGATGTTTTTCGTGATACCTGCCTGGCCTTGGTTAATGGCGACCTGCGCTTCCGAAAACTGAGCAATGGCAGCCTGGTATTTATTCAGTGAAGCCTGAAAGCCTTTGATGGCATCAGGTTGAAATCCAGCGGATTGCAGAGATTGGGCGTTGTTTACGGCCGCAGCGATTGAAGCGATCGCCAGTTGCTGCGCGTCAGGCTTTAGCGTGAACGTGTACCCACGCACATCAAAACGCATTTTCTGAAAAAGCGTCAGCGCTTGTCCGATGGCATCTCGCTGTGCGGCCGTGCCCTCTGGCGAATTGGAGAGCGTGTCTAAGCGTAGCAGCACCTCCAATGCCTCATCGGCGGCGCTGCCAGACACGGCTCGACTCGCTTCGCGAGTATGGGTCGCATTGATGATGTCGTTGTAAAAACCTTTGTAGACCGTCATTGCGGCTGTTGCGGTTTTTACATGGGGAATGTTGAGCTCGGAGTCCAGTATCTGCCGCAAATAAGCCAGATGAGCGTCCAGGTTGTCATAGGCTTTTAGCCAGGTGGCAGCGTTGGCGTCGTCAGAATTCTGGCCGTAGACCAGCCGGGCTATGCGCATGTCTCGCGTCAGCGTTGTGAGCTTCGCGATGTCAGACACGCGCTCACTTCGCTCGCTCAGTGAGGAGATACCTGTCCAACCCGTGAAAGCGATCAGTACGGTAAAAATGATCACCAAGGTGAAGCCGAGTACCAGCTTCGACCTGACAGTCATGTTGATTAATATGTTCTTTAGCATGGCGCCCTCAGCAGGTTATAGGTATTCACATAGGAGAGGGCCACTCCATGCCATTCCTAACGACTTAAACGTCGGCTCGACGCAAATAAACTTTAGTGAAAAATCACTTTTTCCCTGCACTATCGACTTAATAATCTATTTTTATCGGCGTAACTATCACAGATGAAAAGTTCAGTTTTTTCTGTCAATTTTTTGTGAGCCCGATGGGCGGCGGCTGTGCCCGGAGGCTTTGGATCCACTGGGCTTTGCCGGTTTGCACAGATCCTTGGCGCAACTCGAGAGGGGACGAATTGGGCTTTTCAGAGCTGGTCACTCAGGGAACTTTCCCGTCGCTGGAGGGTAGCGTTTAAGCCAAACACGAAAGACACTTACTCTTTCCCGTAAGTGTGGGCACACCCTCGCACATTGCAACTTCGAATTTGAATATTCAGCGCCCACAGCATTGAACAAATCAGTCCTCACACGTGTCGCTTTTAGTTGATCACCCCGTAACGCCCGCAAAGCTTCCAAACTTCAGACCCATTACGTGGCAAGCCGTTGGAATCCAAAATGCTCACTTCAACAAACCGGCGACCTGAACCAGCTTCAGACCCTCATTCCACTCGCTCGGGAATGGCTTGGATCAATTGCTCTCGGTCTCCTACCGGCGCCGCTCTGAGGTGGTGCTGCGCGTCAACTAAACGGTAAGGTTCAGTTAAATCGACGCAGGCCGTTATCGTTTTCACCCTTTTCACCCTTTTCAAACTGACCAGGAAGGCGCTTTGTGGATCACACGACTGCTTCACCCATTGTGGTTGCTGGCGCCTCGGGAGACTTGGGCCACCGCGTAGTCCGGGCGCTGGTTGAGCGCGGCGCCCATGTCATTGCGCTGGTTCGGCCAGGCACTGAACAAACCCGTCTGGCGGGCCTACGCGATAGCAGTATTGCGATCACGCCCGTTTCATTGGATGACGCTCAGGGCTTGCGCCGTGCCATCGCCGGCGCGGGGTGCGTGGTGTCCACGCTCAACGGCCTGGAAGAGGTAATCATCAAGCAGCAAGGGAGACTGTTGGAGGCCGCGGTAGCGGCTGGTGTGCCCCGGTTCATCCCCTCGGATTATTCGCTCGACTACACCCGTACCCGTCCTGGCGATAACCGCAACCTGGACCTTCGCCGGCGCTTCGCCACCCGACTCGATACAGCCGACATCGCCGTCACCTCTGTCCTGAACGGCGGCTTTCTGGAGCTGCTCGAAGGCGACGCGCCTATTGTTCTACCCGGCCGCCGGGTGCTGCATTTCGGCGACGCACAACAACCACTGGACTTCACTGCCAAGGACGACGTAGCCGCCTTCACCGCCGACGCCGCGCTGGATCCCCACACGCCGCGTTTTCTGCGCATTGCCGGCAACAGTGTGTCGCCTGCGCAGATTGCCAACATCCTGACCGAGCTGAGCGGGCAGCAATACCGCACCCTGCGCCCCGGGAATATCGGCACGCTGTCCGCCCTTATCGCCGTGGTGCGCGCGCTGACGCCTGCCAGTGAAAAGCCCTTCCCCGCCTGGCAAGGGATGCAATACCTGCGAGACATGATGAGTGGGCGCGGCAAGCTGCTCAACCTGGACAACGACCGCTATGGCCAACGTGAGTGGGCATCCGTCCGTGACACATTGGCCCGTACCCATGTGCAAGGGATCAACCCATGAGCCAACCTATCGAGTCCTTCCCCCTTCATATCCCACAGACGCAACTCGACGACCTGGCACAGCGCCTGGCGCAAACCCGCTGGCCTGACCCCGAGACGGTATCCGACAACAGCCAGGGGCCCAGGCTTGAGCGTCTACGTGCGCTGGTCGAGCGCTGGCGTAATGGCTACGACTGGCGGGCCACCGAGACCCAACTGAACCAGTGGAACAGTAGCCGGACCGAGATCGATGGCCTTGGCATTCACTTTCTTCACATACGCTCGCCTCACCCCGACGCCCTGCCCTTGCTGATGACCCACGGCTGGCCAGGCTCCATTCTGGAGTTCAGGGCGATGATTGGCCCCCTCACCGACCCGACCGCCCATGGCGGCGAGGCCAGCGATGCGTTTCATTTGGTGATCCCGGCGCTTCCGGGTTTTGGTTTCAGTGATAAGCCACGTTCGCCGGGCTGGGGCGTGGGTAAAACCGCTGCGGCATGGGCGCAATTGATGGACCGCTTGGGATATGGCCAGCGCTGGGCCGCCCAAGGTGGGGACTGGGGCGCGGCCGTAACCACCGCACTTGGGCACATGCGCCCGCCTGGCCTGATCGGCATTCACCTGAATATGGTGATGTACCAACCCACTGAAGCGGAGATCGCGCAGGCCACCCCTGAAGAGCAACGCATGCTGGCTGATGCGCAACGCTATGAGCGAGAGCTGTCCGGTTACATGAAGGTGCAAAGCACCCGGCCGCAGTCGATAGGCTTCGCCTTGGCCGATTCGCCCGTAGGCCTGGCGGCGTGGGTTTACGCGCTGTTCCAGGATGCCTCCGACAGCGGCGGAGAGCCGGAGCGGGTCATCGAGCTCGATGCGCTGATCGACGACATCATGCTGTACTGGCTGCCTAATGCGGGACCAAGCTCGGTCCGTTTCTACTGGGAAGGGATGCGCGAAATGCAACATCAAGGCCCTGCTCCCGCTCTCCCCATCCCTACGGGGGTGAGTATGTTCCCAGGCGAGCTGCTTCGCCTCTCACGGCGCTGGGCAGAGGCGCGTTTCGAGGACGTGCGGTTCTTCGCTGAGGCCGAGCACGGGGGGCACTTCGCTGCGATGGAAAACCCGGCAACGCTCACCGAGCATGTGCGTGAGACATTCCGCCTGCTGCGTTAACGGCTTCGCGGGCTTGGCGTGCTTCAGCGGGGGTCACGCCTGGACGGCATCTGGACGCTCTTGCAACCTGTAAAAAAAATGAGAAACAATTTCCCACCTGTAGGAACATTCCTACTCATGAGGCTGCAGCGACGCGCGATGGAGCGTTTCGCCGCCCTTCAAGAACTTCGAGGAGTCAGCAACGCATAACAACAAGCAACACCCAGGACATCCGGGAAGAAAACACCACTCAAGGACCTTAAGGAAAGCCAAAATGAACACGACAGATCAAGTACAAAGCCGTAACGGCTACAGCGAGAAATGGCAGCAACGTTTCGCATTTTTTGACGAGCACGGCGCGCCGAATTCACCGACGTTCAAGCCCGCGTGGCTGAAGCTGCCTCTCCGGCAGAGAATCAAGATCAACGCGAACATCATCGCGTTTTTCTTTGGCCCGATTTACCTGTTCGTCCTGGGCTTGTGGAAGAAAAACCTGACGATGATCGGTATTTTGCTGGCCGTTAGTGTCGTGTCGGAAATCTTCTATTCCGCGACCGACTTTGCCTACGCCAAACAGTTGGATCTTGCTGTAGGTATCGCTATAAACGCCTTTTATGCAAGGACCACAAACTACGCCTACTACCTCAAGGAAATTAAAGGCGAACAAGGCTGGAATCCGTTCAAAGGCTGCTAATGCCAAGACGGACCACAGAGCGTGGTAACTTTCACTGCCTCAGCGTGTGTGAAAGACAAGCCGTTACCATGGTGTTGCGCGCACGCGATGCCATGGCCGCTTCAGCAAGAGCCAGACAGTCAGGCGTCGCCCGGCCACTAGCCTGATCTGGTCAGCGCATTCGACTTGTAGTAAACGTGTCGGATGCTCTGGCTCGCTGATTCCAGCCCGTCACGATTTCAGCGGCGGCGGGTTGATCAGGGAACATTGAGCACCGAGGGAGCTCACACCTCTTGCCTTTGAACCGTCCTGTTGGTGACCCCCTCTATGGAACACGTACTCCCGCAAGCCTGGCTGAACGCGCTGCCGTTGCCCTGGCTCAATACCCTCGTGGCCGCCGCCGTCGCGATTGGCATCGCGCTGTTGGGACGCTGGATTGCGCTGGTCTTGCTCCGACGCGTCTCGAAATCCTTCGTCTTCGCCCAGCAGCTCCTCCATCGCGCCGAACCGCCGACCTTGTGGCTGATCCCGCTGCTGGCCCTGCAAACCGTCTGGACCTCTGCCCCCGATGATCTGATGTTGATCAACGGCGTGCGGCATCTGAACGGCATGCTGGTGGTGGCCGGGTTCACCTGGCTGGCGCTGAGCTGCGTGAAGGCCATTGGCGAAGCGGTCGCGATCCGCAACCCGCTGGACATCGAAGACAACCTGCAAGCCCGCCGCATCCAGACGCAAGTGAGGGTGCTGGTGCGCTGCCTGAATGTGCTGGTGCTGTTGTTCGGTACCGGGCTGATTCTGATGAGCTTCCCGCCAGTGCGACAGATCGGCACGAGCCTGCTGGCATCGGCAGGGCTCGCAGGACTGGCCGCCGGTTTCGCGGCCAAGCCGGTGCTGGGCAACTTGATTGCAGGCCTGCAAATCGCGATATCTCAGCCGATTCGCCTGGACGACGTGGTAATTGTTGAGGGCGAGTGGGGTCGCATTGAGGAGATCAGTGGCACGTACGTGGTGCTAAAGATCTGGGATGAGCGGCGGATGGTGATTCCGTTGCAGTACTTCATCGAGAAGCCCTTCCAGAACTGGACGCGCAGCACGTCGAGCCTGATTGGCTCAGTGTTTCTCTGGGTGGATTACGCGTTGCCACTGGAGGAGCTGCGCGAGGAAGCAGAGCGTATCTGCCAGGAAATCCCGCACCTGTGGGATGGCCGCGTCTGCGTGTTGCAGGTCACGGACACCACCGACAAAGCGATGCAGTTGCGGGTGTTGTTGAGCTCGGCGGATTCATCGCGCAGTTGGGACGCGCGATGCCACATGCGCGAGCGGCTGATCAGTTTCGTTGCCCGGCAGTATCCGCAGTGCCTGCCTCAGCTGCGAGCGGAGATGTCTTCGCGCACCGTGCAGCCGGAGCGCGAAGGCCATGAAGCACCCACGGAAATCGCGCGCCAGCCGCCAGTCTGAAGACAGGTAAAAGTAAGTTGCCTGGCCACCCAAAGGGTGGCCGGCAAGACTTATTGACCGCCGTTCAGCATCACAAACTTGCCCATCATCGCTGCGGCAAATTGTTGCCCCGACATTTTCACGCCGTTGAAGTCCACCACGTCATTGGCGTAATGCAGGCTGGACACGATGTTGTCGCCATCGACCTTGCCCATTTGCAACATGACCGCCATGCCGCCCACCGAATCCGCTGCGCCCTGCGCCTGCTGCGCGATGGCGGCGGGGTCAGTCAGACCGGCAGACTTGGCGCGCAGTGCGGCCAGATCCTTGATCATCGGCTTGGAGAGCACCAGCTTGGCGTCCAGCTGAGTCAGCAACTGTTTAAGCAATTCCGCGCCCGGCTGATCGAGCGCCGAAGGGTTGCCCAAGTCCATCGACAGGTTGAACTGGCTCTCGCCGCTGGCTGTTTTGAGCGAAAGCTTTTCCAGCTCGATGTGCGGCTTGGCGCTCAGCAGCTTGCTGACTTCGGCCTGGACCAGCGCCTGATCAGCCGGGCTCAAATGTGGCGTGTAGGATTCACCCATCGCGGCGGCGGCCTGGGCTTGAGGCTGCACTTTCTCCTGATAGATCTTCATCAGCGCCTGGGTCGAAGCAATATCGAAATTGCCGAACTTCCAGAGCATCTGCATGGCGCCAATGTCGCTGCCGTTGAAGCTGATGTTGCCGATGTCGTAGCTCACCTGCGCGTTTAGGTTGCCTTCCACTTCCTGCATCAGGCTGGTGTTGACGAAGTCCTTGAGCTGAATGGCCGGCTGGCCCGCCGCCTGGAACGTGGCCGTGGCGATTTTCGCGTCGGTATGGCCCAGGTAGAAACCCGATTTGCCCTTAGTGCCACCCGTGTTGAAGGTGAAATCCTTGAGCGTCAGGTGCACCGGGCCTTCTTCGGAGGTGGCGGTGACGTCGACGCTGCCCAGCACACCGTTGGCCTCAAGCTTCTGACCATCACCCGAGCCCGAGGCATTCAGGGTGAAGCCGGAAAACTTGAACGCGCCGGTCTGATCGGTGAATTCAAACGGCAGCAAATCCACCCGGCCCAATGCCGCGCGGTCGTAGCCCATGCTGAAGTGGCCGGTCAGCGGCGGCTGGCCGTTGGTCATGGCAAACCATTTTTCGGAGAAGGCGTTCTTCTCGATCTGCACGTTGCTGGCGGCCATTACCGGCAGCAATTGCAGCGATTTTACGCGGCTCCACGGCAACGGGCCGTGCTCGATGTTGTCGACAAACAGCAGCTCGACCGGCTTGCCCTCATTGAATTGAGGGTCCTGGATATTCAGCTTGTAGTGCGCGGTGCTGGTGAATAAGTGGCGGTCCAGGGACAGGAGCTCAACACTCGCCTTGCCTTCATGCCCGACGAACGCGGCTTGAAGCTGCTGATTGCCTTGCTGGATGGCGTCGCTGAGTGCGCCTTCCAGCCTTTTACCGGTGTACCAGGCGCCAGCGGTGACGAGGACGCCCGCAACTACAATGACGCCTACGGCGATGTTGACTGATTTTTTCATGTGTCGACTCGAAGATGTCCGTTCTTGAAGAGAGGTCTTGCCTTCCTTGACCCCGGAGGGTTTCGGCGCCACACAGAGCGGCCGTGCAGCACCTTGCGCTGCCGAGAGCCCGGCGAGATTAGCACTTGGCGAGAACGTTTTGCAGCCGTTGCGCCTAGCCACGACGTTCGCCGAAGCGTTAGGCTGGACGCCAATTTGCTAACGGGATCGATGAGATGAGCGAAGTGCAAAAGCCCAAGGGTCCGGTCAAAGCGGTGATCTTCGACATGGACGGCCTGCTGCTGGACACCGAAGGCATCTACACCGAAGTGACCGACACCATCGCCAAGTGGCACGGCAAGACGTTCGACTGGGCTGTGAAGCAGCATTCCATTGGCCGCGGCTCGCAGGATTTCGCCGAGTACGTGATCAGCGCGCTCGAGCTGCCGATGTCTCCCGAGGAGTTCCTGACCGTTCGCCAGCCGATGCTGGACGAGCGCTTCCCCCACGCCGTGCCGATGCGTGGCGCCGAGGCACTGGTGCGTCACCTCGCCGAGCACAACATCCCGATTGCGGTGGGCACCAGTTCTTCCCTTCACTATTTCCACGCGAAGACGAGCAATCACCGCGCCTGGTTTGAACTGTTCAAAGACGTGGTGACAGCGGATCACGCTGAGGTCACGGCGGCCAAGCCTGCGCCGGATATCTTCCTGGCTGCAGCGCGCCACCTGGGCGTGGACCCGAAGGACTGTCTGGTGTTTGAAGACTCGCCTTTCGGCATCACTGCTGCCAAGACCGCGGGGATGTATGCCGTGGCCGTGCCGGACTCGCACATGCCGATCGAGCAGTACGCGCATGCCGACCTGATATTGGGTTCGCTGACCGAGTTTCCGCTGGAGGATTGGGGTTTGCCGGGCTTTAGCAGCTGATTATCTGCGCATGCGGAGGCGCGCTTGGCCTAGATTCTTGGAGGGGAAAGATCGAGGCCATGCGTTCGCGCTGAAAATTCCTACCGGGCACATCCGTTCAGACGGGCATATTGATCGATTGCATCAACGCTATTGTTCGCCCCATGAATCAAGTCAGACATTACCTCAGCGCAAACGGCGACGATCTTTATCTGCAATGGTTTGATGAGCTCAAAGACCGATCCGCGAAAGCCAGAATCACCACGCGCATCAACCGGGTAGCTGCAGGCGCATTGGGCGACTGCAAGCCTGTTGGAAGTGGCGTGTGGGAATTGCGGGTCGATCCCGGACCGGGTTATAGGGTTTACTACGCCCAGGCAGGTAAGCAGCTAATCTTGCTGCTTCTGGGAGGCGATAAGCGCCACCAGCGATCTGACATTGTTAAAGCCATTGATTGCTGGCACGACTATCAGCGGAGAAGGCCATGACGAGCTCACGTGATCACGACGAAACAGTCATTGCGATGATTCGGGACGACCCCGCATTCGCAGCAGAGTATTTGCGAATTGCATTTGAAGAATTGGACGAAGAAGGCGGCGATGCTGGCTTTCTTGCGGCGTTGAGACATGTTGTCGAAGCTCGAGGCGGGATAGCATTCATAGCAGAGAAAGCCGGAATACCCCATGAGAGCCTTCGTCGAGCGCTATCCCCCAAAGGAAATCCCACGTTGAAAACCATGCGCCAAGTGGTACACGCCACCGGGCTCACGTTCGCGGCAATCGCGTGAAATTTACCCTACAGCCCCACCCTCAAATCCACCCCCAACGCCCGAGCGAATGCCTTGACCAGCGGGCTCCGTGGGGCGCTGTGTCTCAGGATGAGGTTGACGGGGGTTCGTAAAAAGATCAGATCGGGGCGCAGGGCGCGCAGTTGGCCGTCGCGGATCAGATGGCGCGTGTAGTGTTCGGGGAGAAAGCCAATGAAGCGGCCGGTCAGGATCATCATGGCGACCGCTTCGACCTGTGAGGCCGAGGCGCACTGGCTGTCGGAATTGACGAAGCTTGCCTTGTCACGATGGATCGCATACCGATGATTCACGATGTCGAATGCCCGCAGGCTGTCGATGCTCAGGGCACTGTCATCCGCCTCGAACAGCGGATGCCCCACTGCGCAATAGGCGTGAGAGGTCTCTTCGTACAACTCGAAATAATCGAACTCTTCCCGCCGCTGATACACCGGCACGATGCCAAGGCTTACGCGGCCTTCGACCATTGCACGCTCGACTTCATCCAATTGGGACGCTTGCAGGCGCAGTCTGACTTTGGGCGCTTCATCGTGCATTAGTCTGAGTGCGGCAATGAGCGGCGAACTTTTATCGGTCAGGGTGTTATCAATTACGCCGATACTCAAATCGCCAATCAACTCATTCTGCGCAGAACTAATCCGGTCGCGAAAACTGTCCACCGACGCGAATAATTCGATAGCCGCCTGATAGACCAGCTTGCCTTCTTCGGTCAGATGAAACCCTTCCCGGCCTCGCGTGCAAAGGCGCATGCCGATACGAATTTCAAGGTCCGAAATCTGCTTGCTGATGGCGGCAAGGCCCACATTCAGCTCGTTCTGGGCGGCGCTGAAGCCACCCGCCTCCACCACGGCCTGAAACACCCGCAACAGCTTGAAGTCCATTCCGCTGAGAGTAAGAGGGGGGCGAACTCCCGGTTTAGGCGGCACGTTTCCAGAATTGGAAAGTGGAGTTTCCATAATGTTTATTGACCTCGCCTATTGGATTCAACAGGCTCTGACTCACAACAAAAACGTGCCCGGTTGATAATAATGAACACAGATAAACCTGATTGGCAACCGCGCACGCCCTAGTCCGCTACATAGGCCAAAAGCGGATCCAACTTCAATTAACCTGACACTTTGATCAGGACTTTCAATTCGTAACTGCCTTCTATCCAGGACGATTCCATGTTGTAACGACGGGCCTACGTCGTGGCCCGGAGACTGGATAGGGTTGACCAGATCAGGCAGGCGCGGTCTGCACACAGCTTCGGAGAGACACATGAATCAGAATCAGGCGGAGCAGCTGCAAGCCGAGCGAAGGAAGACGGAAAACGCGTTCGATATCACCCAGTACGAACACGTCCCACGCCGCTACTACGGGCGCATTTTCTTCGCGACCCTCATCATCGTCGCCTTGGGCAGCCTGGCTCGCGCGTTTGCCAACGGGCAGATCGAGTGGAGTTACATCGGCCAGTTCCTGACCTCCGAAGCCATTCTGTGGGGGCTGCTGAACACCATCATCATGTCGATTCTGGCGATGGTTCTCGGGGTAGTCATCGGTGTGGTCACGGCCATCATGCGCATGTCGGCAAATCCGATTTTGCGGTACGTCGCGATCACCTACACCTGGCTGTTTCGTGGCACTCCGCTGATTCTGCAGTTGCTGCTGTGGTTTAACCTGGCGCTTATCTTTCCGGCCATCGGTATTCCCGGCGTGTTCGAGATCGACACGGTCAGCCTGATGACGCCTTTCGTCGCCGCGTTGCTGGGTCTGAGCATCAATCAGGGCGCGTACACCGCTGAGGTCGTGCGCGCGGGTTTGTTGTCCGTGGACACCGGTCAGTACGAAGCCGCCAAGTCCATCGGCATGCCGCGCCTGCAGGCACTGCGTCGGGTGATTCTGCCCCAGGCCATGCGCGTGATCATCCCGCCGGTCGGTAACGAATTCATCGGCATGGTGAAGATGACCAGCCTTGCCAGCGTCATCCAGTATTCCGAATTGCTGCACAACGCGCAGAACATCTACTACGCCAATGCCCGGGTCATGGAGCTGCTGATCGTCGCGGGGATCTGGTACCTGGCGGTGGTGACGGTCCTGTCGTTCGGCCAAAGCCGGCTGGAGCTGCGTTTTGCCCGCGGCGCCGGCAAGCGTTCGTAAGTCAGGCCCAGGAGAATCAGCATGAGAAACATCGTCAAAGCCGTCGGCCTGAACAAATACTACGACCAGTTCCACGCCCTCAAAGACGTGAGCATTGAAGTCGAACAAGGCGAAGTCCTGTGCATCATCGGGCCCTCGGGCTCGGGCAAGAGCACGCTGCTGCGGTGTGTCAATCAGCTCGAAAAAATCGACAAGGGCGGTTTGTGGGTCGACGGCGAACTGGTGGGCTACCGCATCGTCGGTACTAAATTGCACGAACTGACGGACGCTCAGATCGCCCGGCAGCGTTTGAGCACCGGCATGGTGTTTCAGCGCTTCAATCTCTTCCCGCACATGACCGCCTTGCAAAACGTGATCGAAGGCCCGATTCAGGTGCTCAAACGCTCGCCCAAAGAAGCCACCGAAGAAGCCACCGAGTTACTGGCCCGCGTCGGGCTGGCGGACAAGCGCCACTCCTACCCCGTCGAGCTCTCCGGCGGCCAGCAACAGCGTGTCGCGATCGCTCGCGCGCTAGCGATGCGGCCCAAACTGATGCTGTTCGACGAACCCACTTCCGCCCTCGATCCGGAGTTGGTGGGCGAAGTGTTGTCGGTCATGCGTGACCTGGCGCACAGCGGCATGACCATGATCGTTGTGACACACGAGCTGGGCTTTGCCCGCGAAGTTTCCAACCGGATGGTGTTCATGGACGGCGGCCAGATTGTGGAGGCCGGCACCCCGGAAGACATTCTAATAAGCCCACAAAACCCAAGAACCCAAAGCTTCATTTCTGCCGTTCGCACTTAAACCAGAACAAACGAGAACGACCATGAAAAAGATCCTCATCCCCAGTGTGCTCGCCGGCCTGATGGCGTCCGCGTCGGTGTTCGCCGCGCTGCCCGCCAGCCTCAAGGAAAAGGGCGAGATCACCGCCGCCATTGTGCCGAATTACCCGCCGATGGATTTCAAAGACACGAGCACCAACACACTGACGGGGCTGGACGTGGATCTCGGCAACGCCTTGGCCGAGCGTCTGGGCGTCAAGATCAAATGGCAGGAGACCGCCTTCGAGCAAATGGTCAGCGGCCTGGTGACCAAACGCTTCGATATCATTCTGTCGGGCATGACTGACACGGTCGAGCGGCAGAAGTCGGTGACGTTCATCGACTACTTCGCCAGCGGACCGCAGCTGTACACGCTGACCAAAAACGCTGATCTGAATGAGCCTGCCGATCTGTGCGGCAAGAAAGTCGGCACCAGCCGGCGCACCACCTGGCCGGCGGAAATTGCTGGCTGGAGCAAGGAAAACTGCGAAGCGAAAGGCAAGCCGGCGATCATCGTCAGCGGCTCGGAAGGCTCGGCCGACGCTCGCGCGCAGCTACGTCAGGGCCGGCTCGACGCCGCGATGCAGGGCAGCGAAACCATCCCATACCTGATGTCCCAGGAGAAAGACACCTACAAGCCCCTCGGCCTGGCAATCTCCAAACAGTTCACCGGCCTGGGCGTCAGCAAGTCCAACCCTGAACTGGCGGCGGCCGTTGCTGAAGCGATGCAGGCCATGGTCGACGACGGTACCTATGGCAAGATCCTCAAAAAGTGGGAGCTGGAGCAGGGTGCGGTGGCCAAGGTCGGAATGAATCAGGGGAAGTAAACGGCTACGCGACGTACCACGGACGAACAATAAGCATGGATTTCTGTAGGAGCGCGTTTGCCCGCGATTGAAGTGTGTCAGCCCCTGACTCGATATCAGGCATGACGCATTCGCGGGCAAGCGCCCTCCTACACAAGGAAGCGCTGACATAAAGGAGACCCAGAGTGCCCGCCTACTCACTCGTCATCCGCCGCTTGATGATCTGCTCGCTGACCATCGTCATGAGCAGGGCGATGACCAGCCCGTTACTGTCACTGTTCCTGAGCACAAGATTGGGGCTCAACCAGCAAGACGTCGGGCTGTTGATGGGCCTTGCGGTGTTCATCGCCACATTGCTGGGGCTTTACGGTGGCTACGTCATCGACCGGCTGGAAAAGCGCAAATTGCTGATCCTGGCGATGCTGTCCAGCGCCGTCGGCTTCGCGCTGCTGACCTTCGCCCACAACATCTATCTGACGACCCTCACGCTGGTGATCACTGAGACGGCCTCGGCGCTGTTTCTGATCGGCTCCAAAGCAATCATCAGCGAAAACCTGCCCATCGGGCAGCGTGCGAAGGTCTTCTCGCTGCGCTACACCCTCACCAATATCGGCTACGCCACAGGCCCGATGCTGGGCGTGGTCATTGCCGGGCACTTGCCACTGGCGCCGTTTTTAATCGCCAGCGGCATCGCGTTCTGCAGTGTTTTTCTGATGCTCGGCATACCGCGCACAGTCGCAGATACCGAACACCCACCGCGCAGCTTTCTCGACACCCTGGTCACGCTGAAAAATGACCGCACGCTGATTCTGTTCACGGGCGGCAGCTTGCTCAGCACCATCGTGCATGGCCGGTATACGTTGTACCTGTCGCAGTTTCTGTTGGTCACGCACTCGGCGGAACAGGCGTTGAACATCCTGTCAGCCGTACTGGCCTGCAATGCGGTAACGGTCATTTTGATGCAGTACCAGATCGGCCGTTTTCTCAAGCGCGAGCAGTTGCCGTACTGGATTTGCCTCGGCACTGCATTGTTCGCGATAGGGCTCACAGGCTTCAGTTTCGCCCACACGACACTGGCCTGGTGCGTCGCGATGTTCGTCTTTACGCTGGGCGAGATGATCATCTACCCCGCCGAATACCTGTTCGTCGACACCATCGCACCCGATCACCTTCGTGGCAGTTACTTGGGTGCGCAGAATCTGGCAGCTTTCGGCGGAGCGTTGAGCCCGGTGATCTGCGGCTACTTATTGATCAATTGCCCGGCGCCGACCATGTTTTATGTCCTGGCGTGCCTGACCGCCATGGGCGGCACATTGTGCTTTCTGGCCGGGCGACGGGCGAAGCTGACTCACGCTGACATCTCGCTCTGAGCCCGCGCTCAGCCACACGCGGTTCCGTCATTTGTCACTTTTCAAAACCTGCTCAAACAGGTGAGTATGTCCGGCCTAGAGCTTTCGGTCTGATCGGCCTTCACGAGACGCCTTGCAAGCCTGTCCCAGACTGTCCTGATTTCCACTTCCCTGACGAAAAGGATATCGAGCAATGAAATACCGCACCCTTGGCCAATCCGGCCTCCAGGTTTCAACGCTGACACTGGGCTCCATGATGTTCGGCGTGCAGACCGGCACCGAAGAGTCCCTGCGCATCATCGACAAGGCCTGGGATGAAGGCGTCAACTTCATTGACACGGCCAACGTCTACAACGCCGGCCGATCTGAAGAAATCGTTGGCGAGGCCATCGCCAGCCGGCGCAGCGAGTGGATCCTGGCCACCAAAGTCGGCAGCAGCTCGGGCAACACCGCACCGAACTCCAGCGGCCTGAATCGCAAGCATATCTTCAATGAAATCGAATCCAGCCTGCGTCGTCTCGACACCGACTACATCGACATTCATTACCTGCACAAGGAAGACCACAACACGCCACTCGAGGTGACCGTGTCGGCCATCGGCGATCTAATTCGCGAGGGCAAGATCCGGTACTGGGGCGTGTCGAACTTCCGAGGCTGGCGTATCGCCGAGGTCGTCAACGTCGCCCAGCGTCTGGGCGTCGACAAACCGGTGATCAGCCAGCCGCTGTACAACATCGTCAACCGTCAGGCCGAGCTGGAGCAGATCACTGCGGCGAAGTTCTATGGTTTGGGCGTCGTGCCCTATAGCCCGCTGGCGCGCGGCGTGTTGAGTGGCAAGTACGCCCCTGATGTAACGCCGGACAGCAGCACCCGCGCCGGCCGTCAGGACAAGCGCATTCTGGAAACCGAATGGCGCAGCGAGTCCTTGCACATCGCCCAGAAACTGCAGGCGTATACCCAGGCCAAAGGCGTAGGGCTGGTGGAATTCGCCATCGCCTGGGTGTTGAACAACAAGGCCGTGACCTCTGCCATTGTCGGGCCACGCACCGAGGACCAATGGAACAGCTACACCAAGGCGCTCAGCGTGAACATCACTGCCGAGGACGAAGCGTTCATCGACTCTCTCGTGACACCCGGGCATGCGTCCACGCCAGGCTTCAACGATGTGCAGCATTTCGTGACGGGCCGTTATAGCTGACTCCGATCGACTGTGAAGCCCGCCTCGGTTGCCGCAAACGACTTGCGTGACCGAGGCCGGGCATCCCGTTCCCAGTCCCCGATTGATGGCAACACCTCCACGCTCAATCCCTTGTAGAATGCCGCGCCGAGACAGCCCGCTAAACTTGTATCAAAGTTTGACAAGGCTAGCAGCGGTCTCTAGTGTTTCGTTGGATCCAATAACTGGTCAACCGAAGAAGATCAAGCATGCGCAGGACTGAGAAAGAGCAATTTCTGCGGGAAACCCTGGGCGATGAGCAGCCGCCTGCGCATATGGCGCGTGCCGTTATCGAAGAAAAACTGCGCAGTGCCATCCTTGAAGGACGCCTGCCGGCAGGCATTGCCTTGCGCCAGCAAGAGCTGGCGACGCTTTTTGGTGTCAGCCGCATGCCCGTGCGCGAGGCGCTGCGTCAGCTGGAAGCTCAATCCTTGCTGCGCGTCGAGACCCACAAAGGTGCGGTCGTTGCCCCGTTGATCAACGAGGACGCTACGGATGCCTACGCGTTGCGCATCCTGCTGGAGTCCGAGGCGCTTCGACAGTCGATACCGCTGCTGACTGCCGAAGACATCAGCACAGCGCGTGGGTACATCGAACAGCTCGAGGCCGAAACCGACTACAGCATCATGGGCACGCTCAACCGCCAGTTCCACATGGCGCTGTATTCCAGGGCGCACAACAAGCGCCTGCTCAAACTGGTCGAGGACGGCTTGAACGAGGAAGAGCGCTTCTTGCGTTTCAATCTCAAGCAAATGAACCTGGGCAAGGTGTCCCAAAACGACCACTACGAATTGCTGGAAATGGCCGGCGCCGGAGATGTGGACGCCACCGTCGAGGCGCTGACTCACCACTTGAATCGTGGTGTTGAAGCTATCAATGCCTACTTGAGCGCCCGTAAGGCGGAAGAGGCAAAACCTGCGGCGATCTCACGAAATCGTACAGTCACCCAGTGACATTCGCTGCTGTTTCAATCGTGACCTTGCTCGCCACGGGCTAATCGGCCGATAAGCACAAGGTATCTACGAACGCCGTTCATGACGGCGTAAGCGCCGAAGGACCCGGCTCCACGGTTATGACGCCTCTATCAAGGCACGGGGAAGCTGAGTGCAAGCCGAAAAGAACAAATGGCTGATGGTCGTCAATTCCGGACAGCCCGTCAGGACACGCTTGATTTGCTTTCCTCACGTAGGAGGCGATCCGGAGCACTTTCGTAACTGGTCCGAAGGCCTTGCCGATCATATCGAGCTGGTAACGCTACGCCTGCCCGGCCACGGCAGCCGGCTCAGGGAAACGCCCTACGATCAGTGGGCGCCCTTGCTGCAAGACACCTTCCTCGCGTTGCAGCCCTATCTGAGCGAACCCCATGCGTTTTACGGCCACAGCTTTGGCGGTCGTGTCGCTTATGAAATGGCCAAGCTGGCGCAGCGTCATTACCCAAATCTGACGCGTCATCTGTTCGTTTCCGGCTGCCGCAGCCCTGACAGCCGACAGCCCTGGCCGTATTTGCATACGCTGCCGCAGGAGGATTTCATTCAAGCGCTGATCACGTTGGGCGTGATCCCGAGCACGTTCGCGCACGACAAGAAACGCCTGAAGCTGCTGGAGCCTGTCGTGCGCAGCGACGTAAAGCTGTCAGAGATCTGGTCACACTGCGCTGACGAGGGCCTGGACATCCCGTTGACCGGTCTGTACGGCAGCGATGATCCGGTGGCTACGGCCGGTAGCATGATGAAATGGCGGGAATTCACACGTCGCGAGTTCGAACTGATCGAAGTTCACGGCACTCATGATTTCCTCAGCTCGCAACGCGACCGCCTGCTGCACATCATCAACACGCACCTCGGCTTGCTGGGCGGCTAAACAAACACCGCCGCCCTCTCCTTCTGCATTCCTCACGCCCTCCCTTCTGAAGACTCCTGCGACTAAAAGCCGGCCCTCCCATGCTCGGGCCGCTGCTAATGCACCTATGGTGAAACTTGGCCGTCGTTGACGCGGTGTACCACCGTGTTCAGGCAAACTCGTCCGACGAATCGGTCTGCAGCCGGTTCAGGGAAGGCAGTTCTCATGGAGCGGCAAAAGGAGCATTGCCCTGGGCGGAGACATTGAAGTGAAACCCCGAATGTCGCCCAAACCAAAAAATCTCAAAAAACTGTATTAGCCCGATAAAGCGCAACGCTGAACGAGGTATTCGTTCATTAATTTCAATTCTGGCTCTAATAAACCGGAAGGGTTGTGCTCGCCCCAATAAAACTTTATGCAGAAGTTTTATCGCCTTCTCTCGCGCCCGGTTTATATACGCTGTTAATTATATTAAAAAGTATTTGCGAAACCATTTGAAACTGTTCTAACGTTTTCTGGCCACCATCGTTTACCGGCTACATGCCTACGGACGCTGGTCAGCACAGGCATCAGCCAAGTGAGCATGCCTGATTCCAGCTTGACGATTATTGACCATTAACGAAGTAACGTTCGCAGCTCCTTATTACCCGACATTTACGGAAGTCATGTTGTGCGCTGTTGATACGACAACTTAAGACGACTGCTATTCGCGGCAATTAAAGAGTTCGTGACGCACTCGATCTCATCAAGGACGTAAAAATGGATAGTCTTAAACAGCAACTTATCGCAAAGAAATCAGCACTCAGCGCGCACCCTGTTTTTTCCGAGATCGATTCACTGCACGTCCTGCAGCGATTCATGGAGGTGCATGTGTTCGCGGTCTGGGACTTTATGTCACTGACCAAACGGCTGCAGCAGGAGCTGACGTGCACCCGACTCCCCTGGCTGCCGCCGCGAGACGCGAAGGCAGCTCGGCTCATCAACGAAATCGTGTTGGGTGAGGAGTCAGATGATCGGCCAGGACGCCACGATCATTACAGCCACTTCGAACTGTACCTGGACGCTATGCAGGAGATAGGCGCAAGCACGGCACGCATCGAGCATTTCGTCGAACTGTTGCGTGAAGGCATTCACTACAAAACCGCGCTCGACAGCGTCGGCGCAGGTCGAGCGGCCACACACTTCGTCCGCGACACCCTCGATATTGCTTTGAATGCGCCGGCGCACTGCGTCGCTGCCGCGTTCCTGCACGGTCGCGAGAGTGTTATCCCGCAGATGTTCCAGCGGATTCTCGACGACTGGGGCATCACTGCCGACAAGGCACCGACCTTTCGCTATTACCTGGAACGACACATCGAGGTGGACTCCGAAGATCACGGCCCGGCTGCGGAGTCGTTGCTTGCCAGGCTAGTCGCGGGCAATGAACAGCAACAGCGCGAGGTGTACGCCGCCGCCATCGCTGCCGTCGACAGCCGCATCGCGCTGTGGGACGCCCTGCAACTGACCCTGCGTGAAACGGCGCGGGAAGTCAGCGCATGAGCCCTCTTCGCCTACGCAATCCAGAAGCCCTCCACACAAGGACGCCATCATGAAAGCCGAAGACTACATGTCATTCGTCGATGCCTGGGAAGGTCGCGCGACCATTCGGACACGCCCGCGCCGCATCGTCGAAAACGATGAAAAGCTGATCTACCCACTCAGCCGTCAGCCACTTGTATTGAGCGAGACGTTCACCGGTGAATGCGCCCATCTACGCGACCTGGCGCTGGTGCAGAGCCTGTACAAGTTCATCAACGACGTGGTGATTTTCGAGACCGAGATTGTCGACAAGACCGCGCGAAGCATCGCCAAAGACAATTTCGCGATCCACTTTCCCTTCGCTTGCCGCTACGACGCCATGACGGTGGTCGTCGATGAGGATTACCACGCACTGGTGGCGATGGACTTCATGCAGCAAACCATCGCACTCACCGGCGTCCAGCCAATCCCGTTGCCTCAGGAAATCGAACTCAGCCGAGCCATCCCCGCTGCTCTTGCCTTGGCGCCGGACCACTTGTGCAGCGCGGTCGAACTCATCTGCGTGGCGATTGCCGAGAACACCGTGACCAACGACGTGGCCGCGTTCGCCAAAGACGACACGGTGAAGCAGTCTGTCAAAGGCCTCATGGCGGATCACCTGCTCGATGAAGGGCGGCACTCCGGTTTCTGGGCACGTTTGGTCAGGATCTACTGGCACACAGCGCCCGAACAGGACAAGCAACTCATCGCGCAGATCCTGCCCGTGTTCATTGCTCAGTATTTAACCAATGACATTCAGAAGTCTTTTGACTTCGTGCTGATCGACAGTTTGCCCGTCGCAGAACCGATTAAGCAGGCGCTCAGGGAAGAGACGCAGGCGATGTGCTTCCCGATCAATCGCCACCATCCGCTGGTGGGCAACATCATGCGCTTCTTTACCTCCAGCTCGATGCTGGACTCACCCTGCGTTCAGCACGCCCTTGCCGACTATCTGCCGGCCGGAGGCTTGCAATGAAGCGCTTGGAGATTGTGCTCATCGGTCATAGCCAGGCGATGAGTGAGCTGAGTGCAGAACTGAACGCACATGGGCATCTGATTCACCACCTGCGCGACGAGGCAACGCTGGAGCTAAGCGCGCCACAAGCCGCATCGATCCTCATCGAGGACGGCACGCTGGACCTGCCGCGCGCAGAGTTGGGCGTGTTCCAGACAGCCGTTCATCTCGGCCTCCGGGTAGGACTTACGCCAGTGAGCGAGCAGACACTGCCTGAGCTGGAAATAATGTGCTGGCTCGGGACGGCGACGGCGCAGCGCCTGATCGCGCGCCATGCCGTGGCTGCCAAGCTTTCCGGCAACGGATGCGTGTTGCGGGACGCGGCGGTCGCAACACTGGTCGACAACGTTGCGATGCTGATCAGCCGGTTCTCGCGCGATACCGAGTATTTCGCGCGCGCCGAGCGCGTCGATCCGCCTCACAGTGAACGCCAGGAAAGCCTATTGCGGCTGGACCGACTGGCCTTCGAGCACCGCTTCAACTTCACCGCGGTGCCGGAGTTGCTGCGCGTTGCCGAGCAGACGCTGGTCGCACGCCTTGATCATAGCTTCAGCAAATTCGCCGGGCGCACCGCGCTGAGTATCGACGGCGAGCGCATCAGCTATGGCCAACTGCGCGCGCACAGCGTCGCGATCCAGACGCAGATACAGTCCATGCTGCCGCACGTATCGACTGGACCTGTCGTGATAGGCATTTGTATGCCGAAATCTGCGGCGCTGTTCGCCGGGATTCTCGCCATCCTGGGCAACGGAGCAGTGTATCTGCCATTGGACCCCAGCCAGCCTCTACAGCGTCAGCAGTACATCCTCGAAAACGCGCGCGCGACCATGTTGCTGCACGATGGGAGTCACCCGCTGGCGGGCGTGGCTGTGCCGGGGCTGGACATCAGTCACATCGAGATCGTGCCGACGGGGCGGTCGTTCATGCGCTATTGCCCGGAGGTCGACGCGCCATGCATGGCGCTGTACACCTCGGGTACGACCGGACACCCGAAAGGCGTAATGCTCAGTCAGCGCAACCTGAGCCACTTCACGGCCTGGTACGCACACCATGTCGAGCTCTCCGAACACAGCCGTGTGCTGCAGTTCTCGACGCTGAGTTTCGATTCATCGGTCATCGACATATTTCCCACGCTGCTCAGCGGCGCTGAACTGATCGTGGCGAACGACGATCAGCGTCGTGATCCGCTGCAACTGTTCGAGCTGCTGGATCAGAATCTCAGCCACGCCTTTCTGCCACCAGCCCTATTGAGCATCCTGCCGACTGACCGACCACTGAAGCTCAAGCACTTGTGCACCGGCGGCGATGTCTGCGAGCCCTACGTGATTGAACGCCTGGCAGCGCAATGTCATTTCCATAACCTGTACGGCCCGACTGAGGCCACGGTGTTGATCACAGCCGGCCGGTTTCAACCCGGTGGCAGCAACCGCAACTTGGGTCGTCCGATCGCTAATAGCCAAGTCCTGATTCTCGACGAGGATAGGCAGCCTGTCGCGGACCTGACCCCCGGCGAGCTCTTTATCGTCGGTCCCGGCGTGTGCCTGGGCTACATCAACAACCCTGTCCTCACCGAAGAGCATTATGTGCATGTCGCCCTGGGTGACGGCCAAAGCGTTCGGGCCTACCGAACCGGGGACATCGGCAAATGGACGAACGATGGCATCGAGTTGTCCGGGCGACGTGACAACCAGGTGAAGATCCGGGGATTCAGGGTCGAGCCTGAGGAGATCGAGCATTGCCTGCGCGACAGCCAGCTGTACCGGCAAGTCGCGGTGGTAATTGATGACCAGCGACGCATCCTGGCTTTCCTCGCGCAACCGCACGGCGTAGAACCGGACGCCGCTCGGCGTTTGCTCAAGGAGCATGTCGCGGCTTTGTTGCCCGACTACATGCGGCCGACCGCCTACACGGAGTTGGCGAGCATGCCGTTTGCCAGCAACGGCAAGGTTGATCGCAAGGCGCTGCTGCAGCTGCCAGTGAACCTTCTGGAGCACGCCCCACGTCGTTTGCCCGACACCGAAAACGAGAGGCGGCTCCTTACGCTGTGGGCCGATCTGCTGGAACTTCCGTCCGGCGAAATCTCAACCGACGAGAGCTTCTTCAATTTGGGTGGCCACTCGATTCTGTTGTCGCAGATGCTGCTGGGGATTCGCGAACGGTTCGGCCGTAGCATCCCGATCAATCGCTTCATTGAGGCGCCAACGCTGATCAATCTGGCGTCACTGCTCGACAGCGACGGCACAACCTCATGGACCGTCAGCCCGAAAGCATTCATGGATGCTTCGGCGCCCTTCGAGCTGCCGATACTGCCTGTGGAGCGCATGGGCGACGTGCATAAAGTCATCGTCACTGGTGCCAATGGTTTTCTCGGTGTTCACATCGTCGAAGCGCTATTGGCGTGGGGGGCAACGGAGGTTGCCTGCCTGGTACGCGAAAGCGCAGGGATGACCGCGCAAGACCGCTTTGTCCTGGCACTGCGCGAAAACCGGCTTGAGCATTTAGATCTGGCGCGGGTGCAGGTTTACGCCGCCGACGTCACACGGCCACAGCTTGGGTTGAGCAACGAGGTGTATGAGCGGCTTGATCGCGAGTTTGGCGCGCTGGTGCACAACGCCGCCAACGTCAACCATGTCCAGGATTACGAGACGCTGGCCAAGGATAACGTCGAGCCGATCTTTGAATGCCTGAAGCTGTGTGAAGGTCGCAGCAAGAAGGTGCTCAATTTTGTTTCTACGCTTTCCGCTTCAAGCGCCGTCGGGCTTGACGGTCGCGTCCTCGAAGCTCCTGCCGCCGAGACACCGCCGATCTACATCAAGAACGGCTACAACCTCTCCAAGTGGGTCGCCGAGCGCGTCCTTCAGCAAGCCTGTGAGCGAGGCGCATGGGTGAACATCTACCGGCCCGGCAATATCGCATTCAACAGCACGACGGGCGTCTGCCAGCCGCACAAAAACCGCCTGATGCTGATGCTCAAGGGGTCGATGCAATTGGGCCAGGTCCCAGACTTCTCCATGACCTTCGACTTGATGCCTGTCGACTTCCTCGCCCGATTCATCGGCTTTCACGCCAGTCGTTACCAGCCAGCCCATGCAGTCTTCAACCTCCACAATCCGGAGCCGTTGAGCTGGACTAACTACGTCAGCGCGTTCCGCGAGGCTGGCAATGAGTTCGAGATGGTCAGCGTCAGTGAGTGGCAAACCCAGTTGAATCGCGTGGACAGCGAGAACGCTTTATTCGGCGTGCTCGGCTTTTATCTCGACGGGTTCGAGGAAGACATCGGAGACATATCAATGATCGGGTACCAGAACGCCCATGCGGGTGTTCAACGGATGGGCGAATGCTACCCCTCAAAAACTCCAGCGCTGTTGCGCAAAGGCTGCGAGTACCTGAAAGAGATTGCCTTCATCTGATACACCCCAACGCAACATCCCCTTAAGTTATGGAGAACAACATGAACGCTATTCAGCCGCTCAACACCCTTGGCTCCCTTTCGCCGGATACGCTGATTACCAATCCTGGCGGAGAACCTGTGGTTTCTGCGATCTCGATAAACGCACCAGCGCGCGAGGTCTGGAAGGTCGTAGGCGATTTCGGTGGTTTCACACAATTCATTCCGGAGCTTGCGAGCATTGATGTGATTGGTAACGGTCCTGGCTCAGTCCGTTACAAGAAATTCAAGGAGGGTGGTCTTGTGGTTGTCGAGCAACTCAACTCACATGACGACGACGCTATGGCTATGACCTGGACAACCATCTACAACAATCTAGGTGTGAGGAGGCTTTGGGCATCGATGACAGTTGTCCCCAAGGACAATGCCGGCTGCGTCGCTACCTGGACCATCGTTGCCGAACCTACAGATGACAGCGCGATGACCGCTGAGGGCTTCAGAGAGTTCTTACAGGGCTTTGCTGATGGTGCAATGAAGAACGTGCCCGGAGCTGTGATGCGCTCATAGGGAAGCCTTCGCCGCTTCAATGCCGGTGGCTTAAACGACAAAACCCCAGTCTGCGTAAGCAGACTGGGGTTTCGGAATTCAATCTTGACGATGACCTACTCTCACATGGGGAAACCCCACACTACCATCGGCGATGCACCGTTTCACTGCTGAGTTCGGGATGGGATCAGGTGGTTCCAGCACTCTATGGTCGTCAAGAAATTCTGTTGCCGATCCGTTACTGACGTAACGTCGCAGCTAAAATATATAACCTTCACTTAAAACAAAACCCCACCTGCTTTCGCAGATGGGGTTTCGGAATTTAATCTTGACGATGACCTACTCTCACATGGGGAAACCCCACACTACCATCGGCGATGCATCGTTTCACTGCTGAGTTCGGGATGGGATC
>NZ_SOCR01000009.1:0-39947 GCF_004364335.1 Pseudomonas graminis
CCCTGGATGTACGCCATAAGAAAATGCCCCGCATCTTTCGATGCGGGGCATTTTCTTAGATCTGAGGCAGGTTGGCTAGGTTTTCACACAGTCTGAGTAGGACCGGCTTCAGCCGGGAAGAGGCCGGTGTGAACGGCACACATTTCGAGCGATTAAGACCTTCACTCAACCGGCGCCAGCCTTTCTCGGCTGTTGCTCAAATGCGTCCACATCGCAGCGCGGGCGGCGTCGGGGTCTTGGCGGCGGATGGCGGCGAGGATGGCTTCGTGTTCAAGGTTGGCCAGATACGCACTGTGGGTGAGGCTCGCCCCGGCCCGTTCGCTGGTGGCGATGCGGCTGCGGGGGATGACGGCAATGCCGAGGTTCTGCAGGATCTCCACGAAATAAGGATTGCCGGTGGCCTCGGCGATCAGCAGATGAAAGCGCCGATCCGCTTCGACGCAGCTGTCCTCTTTGGCCAACAGGTCCTGATAATCATCCAGCGCGGCGCGCATCGCCGTCAGCTGGGCCTGACTCCGGCGTTGCGCGGCCAGGGCGACGGCCTGGGTTTCCAGACCCATGCGCAGTTCGATGATGTGCCGCACACTGAACGCCGTTTCCACCTTCAGATGCAGCCCGCTCTGCTCCGAACGCGCCAGCACGTAAGTGCCTTTGCCCTGATGGGTCTCGACCAGCCCGGATGCCTGCAGTTTTGAAATTGCCTCGCGCACCACCGTGCGGCTCACGCCATGCTCGCGGACGATCTCGCTTTCCGACGGCAATTTCGTACCCGGCGCAATGGTGCCCATGAGAATCCGCTGACTCAGGTCGGTGACCAGGTCCGTCGCCAGGCTGTGCTGGCGTCGCTTGGGGCGCATGGGTCCGGTTCTATCCAAAAAAAAGTCATCCTATAAGTACTGAACGGAATGGCGGCCGCCATGCCGTGCTGTCCACTTGTATTTTCCTGACGGTACACGTGCAAAGCACGTATCAGTTCAGCTGCCTAACCCTCACCAGGAACCGGCCAGGACCCCAGAAAACAGGGCCACGCAGCCGCCCTCGGCAACTCATTCAACTTGTCAGACAGGCGAGCCTAGCCCGACGAAATACTTCCCGCAACCCCCGTAAAGACGGTTGCCATGGCGATCATTACTTGTATGATGACTGGCAACAGGGCTACACACCTTGTCACACACAACGTGCTTAACCACCCGCATAAAAATAATCAGTGGGAGTTACCAGAGTGAACACATCCTCATCACGGGCAGATGACGCCAGCGATTCCGTCCTGCAATCGGCGGTCTCGAAAGTCAAACGACACATCCTGCCGCTCTTCGTCATCATGTTCATCGTCAACTACATCGACCGGGTCAACATCGGCTTCGTGCGTAGTCACATGGAACATGACCTGGGTATCGGCGCGGCCGCTTACGGCTTCGGTGCCGGCCTGTTCTTCATCGCGTATGCGATGTTCGAAGTCCCCTCCAACATCCTTTTGCAGAAAGTCGGCGCGCGCATCTGGCTGACCCGGATCATGCTGACCTGGGGCATCGTCGCCGCCTGCATGGCCTTCATTCAGACCGAAACCCACTTCTACATTCTGCGCTTCTTGCTGGGCGTGGCCGAAGCCGGGTTCTTCCCGGGCGTGATCTACTACTTCACCCGCTGGCTGCCTGGCGTCGAGCGCGGCAAGGCCATCGCCATCTTCCTCAGCGGCTCGGCGTTTGCGTCGCTGATTTCCGGCCCGCTCTCCGGCCTGCTGCTGCAGATCGACGCGCTGGGCTTCCACGGCTGGCAGTGGATGTATTTCATCGAAGGCATGTTTTCCGTCGGGCTGTGCTTCTTCGTCTGGTTCTGGCTTGACTCCAAACCCCACGATGCCAAATGGCTGACCGAGGCCGAGAAAGACGCGCTGGTCAACACCATCGACGCCGAACAGAAGGCCCGCGAGGCGGCCAACCCGGTCAAGCTGTCCATCGGCAAGCTGCTCAAAGACCCGCAGATCATCCTGTTCTGCCTGATGTATTTCTTCATCCAGCTGACGATCTACGCGGCGACGTTCTGGCTGCCAAGCATCATCAAGAAGATGGGCGACCTCACCGACTTCCAGGTCGGCCTTTTCAACTCGATCCCGTGGTTCATCGCCATCGTCTGCATGTACGGTTTTGCCTCGCTGTCGGCCAAGTGGAAACACCAGCAGGCGTGGGTTGCCGTGGCCTTGTTGATCGCGGCGGCAGGGATGTTCATGTCCACCACCGGCGGTCCGGTGTTCGCCTTCGTGGCGATCTGTTTCGCGGCGATGGGGTTCAAGTCGGCATCTTCACTGTTCTGGCCGATCCCCCAGGGTTATCTGGATGCGCGGATCGCCGCCGGCGTCATCGCGCTGATCAACTCGGTGGGCAACCTCGGCGGCTTCGTCGCGCCGACCACCTTCGGCATCCTCGAACAGCAGACCGGTTCGATTCAGGGCGGCCTGTACGGTTTGACCGCGACCTCGATCATCGCCGCGATTCTGGTGTTCACCGTGCGCACCACACCCAAGCCCGGCGCGGTGCCGATCGCCAAGGTTGACGTGACGCCCAGTCACACCTGATCCGCACAGTTTCAGCCCTGAGCCTTTTCAAGACAGCGCGCTCGGCGCGCCAGGCATTACCAAGGATTTTAGCCATGAACACACAGACTTCCGGCAGCACCCCCGTCATCACCGACATGCAGGTCATTCCGGTGGCCGGCCACGACGACATGCTGCTCAACCTCAGCGGCGCCCACGGTCCGTATTTCACCCGCAACATCGTCATCCTCAAGGACAACGCCGGCCACACCGGCGTGGGTGAAATCCCCGGCGGCGAGAAAATCCGCCAGACCCTTGAAGACGCCCGGACCCTGGTGGTCGGCAGCAGCATCGGCAACTACCAGAAGATCCTCAACGACGTGCGCCGCACCTTCGCCGAGCGCGATGCCGGCGGTCGCGGCCTGCAGACCTTCGACTTGCGCATCACCATTCATGCGGTCACCGGCATCGAAGCCGCCGTGCTGGATCTGCTCGGTCAGCACCTGGAAGTGCCGGTCGCGGCGCTGCTTGGCGAAGGCCAGCAGCGTGACGAAGTGAAGATGCTCGGCTACCTGTTTTATGTCGGTGACCAGACGAAGACCAACCTGCCCTATCGCACCGAAGCCGATGCGGACAACGCGTGGTTTCGCGTCCGTCACGAAGAAGCACTGACCCCGCAAGCGGTGGTGCGTCTGGCCGAAGCGGCTTACGCGCACTACGGTTTTGAAGACTTCAAGCTCAAGGGCGGCGTGCTCAGCGGCGATGCGGAAATCGAAGCGGTGACGGCACTGGCCGAGCGCTTCCCGAAAGCGCGCATTACCCTCGACCCGAACGGCGCCTGGTCACTGAAAGAAGCGGTGCGTCTGTGCCGCGATCAGCACAAGGTACTGGCCTATGCCGAAGACCCCTGTGGCGCCGAAAACGGTTACTCGGGCCGCGAAGTCATGGCTGAATTCCGTCGCGCCACCGGGCTGCGCACCGCCACTAACATGATTGCCACCGACTGGCGCGAAATGGGTCATGCCATCCAGCTTCAATCAGTGGACATCCCCCTGGCCGACCCGCACTTCTGGACCATGCAGGGTTCGGTCCGTGTCGCGCAGATGTGCCACGAATGGGGCCTGACCTGGGGCTCGCACTCCAACAACCACTTCGATATTTCCCTGGCGATGTTCACCCACGCGGCCGCCGCTGCGCCGGGCAACATCACCGCCATCGACACCCACTGGATCTGGCAGGACGGCCAGCGGCTGACCAAGGCACCGCTGCAGATCATCGGCGGCAGCGTGCAGGTGCCGAAAAAACCTGGGCTGGGTGTCGAGATCGACATGGATCAGGTGGCCAAGGCTCACGAACTGTACAAAGGGATGGGGCTGGGCGCGCGGGATGACAGCGTCGCGATGCAGTTCCTGGTGCCGAACTGGACGTTCAACAACAAGCAGCCGTGTCTGGTGCGCTGATCCACTGATGTGAACCGGTCGGCCCGTCGTTGAAACCACGGCGGCACAGGCCGGTTAAACAGGTTCACCTAAACTGCCAAATGGCGACCGGCGCGTAACCCCTTGCGCGCCGTTTTTCTTCATCATCTGTTCTAGCGGCCACGTGCTAATGTTCGCGCATCTCACTGCCGTGAAGTCCTCCATGTCCCGCCTTGCCAAGACCCACCCTCGCCTGACCATTGCCACCCTCATCGGCGTCGCCGCCGGTATCGCCAGCGCGTTTGTCGCCCCGGACATTTCAGTGATCAGCAAATGCCTGATCGGCTGGAACGTCGCCGGCTGGCTGTACATGGCGATGATCATGCGCCGCACCTTCAAATCGAGCGCGGATGACGTGCGCCGGGTCGCGGAAATCGAGGACGAGAACGCTGGCGTTGTGCTGTTCGTCGTGTGTGTGGCGGCCATTGCCAGCCTGGCGGCGATCATCCTGGAACTGGCCGGCATCCAGGACATGAAGGACGCCGACAAGGCGCTGCATTACGCCTTCACCGGCTTTACCATCCTTGGCTCATGGCTGCTGATCGGCGTGGTCTTCAGCCTGCATTACGCGCGGGTGTTCTACACCTGGCGCGGCGACAAGCCGGCGCTGCGCTTTGCCGATGGCGAGGAAAACCCTGACTACTGGGACTTTCTGTACTTCTCCTTCACCCTGAGCGTCGCCGTGCAGACCTCCGATGTCGGCGTCGCCACCCGCGGACTGCGCAAAGTGGTACTGGCGCAGTCGCTGATCGGGTTTGTGTTCAACACCTCGATTCTGGGGTTCTCGATCAACATCGCGGCGGGGTTGTTTAACTGACGTTCTTGCAGGGCCGGATGGCTGGCGGACCCATCGTGACATCCGACATTTTCGCCGCTGACCCGACGCGTTCGCCAGCAAGCCGGCTCCTACGGACCGAGTTGGATCGGTCAATTGTGCAAAGCCTTCGCGGGCAAGCGCGCTCCTGCACCGGTTTGCGGTGGGTGATGCATCGTGGTCAGACGCAGAACCGTAGGAGCCGGCTTGCTGGCGAACGCGGTGGTTCAGAGCCGGAAGTGTCGACTGACGAAACTGGTTCGCCAGCAAGCTGGCTCCTACGGACCGAGTTGGATCGATCAATTGTGCAAAGCATTCGCGGGCGAGCGCGCTCCTGCACCGGTTTTCGGTGGGTGATGCATCGTGGTCAGACGCAGAACCGTAGGAGCCGGCGTGCTGGCGAACGCGGTGGTTCAGAGCCGGAAGTGCCGACTGACGAAACCGGTTCGCCAGCGAGCCGGCTCCTACGGATCGAGTTGGATCGGTCAATTGTGCAAAGCATTCGCGGGAAAGCGCGCTCCTGCACCGGTTTGCGGTGGGTGATGCATCGTGGTCAGACGCAGAACCGTAGGAGCCGGCTTGCTGGCGAACGCGGTGGTTCAGAGCCGGAAGTGTCGACTGACGAAACCGGTTCGCCAGCGAGCCGGCTCCTACGGATCGAGTTGGATCGGTCAATTGTGCAAAGCCTTCGCGGGCAAGCGCGCGCCTACACCGGTTTGCGGTGGGTGATGCATCGTGGTCAGACGCAGAACCGTAGGAGCCGGCTTGCTGGCGAACGCGGTGGTTCAGAGCCGGAAGTGCCGACTGACGAAACCGGTTCGCCAGCAAGCCGGCTCCTACGGATCGCGTTGGAGCGGTCGACTTCGCAAAGACGCGTTTTCAGAGTGGGGCCGGGGTTCCAGAGTGAACCGCTCAGGCGTACTGTGAGCGCCACAAAATCCAACATCGCTGCTGAACGAGGCCTCGCTCAATGACCCAGGATTCCGGGCTGAAGATTGCCGTACTCGACGACTGGCAATCGGTCGCCGAACACGTTGTGGACTGGACCGTTTTGCAACCGATCGGCGAGGTCAGTTTTCTCCATGACTACCCGGCGGATACAGACGCCATGGTCGCCCGCCTCAAAGATTTCCAGATCCTCTGCGTGATGCGCGAACGCACGATTTTCGATGACGCCCTGCTCACTCAGCTACCCAACCTGAAACTGCTGGTCACCGGCGGCATGCGCAATGCGGCGCTGGACCTCAAGGCCGCCTCGCGCCTGGGCATCACCGTGGTCGGCACCGACAGCTACAAGTACGCGGCGCCTGAACTAACCTGGGCGCTGATCATGGGCGTCACCCGCAACCTGGTGGAGGAAGCCAATTCCCTGCGCGCGGGCGACTGGCAGATCGGCCTCGGCAGCGACCTGTACGGCAAGACCCTGGGCATCGTCGGGCTGGGCAGCATCGGCCAGAAGATCGCCCGCTACGGCAAGGCCTTCGACATGAAGGTGATTGCCTGGAGCGAGAACCTCACCGCTGAACGCGCGGCCGAGCATGGCGTGACGTACGTCAGCAAACAGGAACTGTTCGAGCAAGCGGACGTGGTCTCGGTGAACCTGGTGCTCAGCGAGCGCAGCCGCGGGCTGGTGGACGCCGAATCGCTGAAGCGCATGAAGCCGACCGCGTATCTGGTGAACACCGCGCGCGGGCCGATCGTCGACGAGGACGCGCTGATCAAGGTGCTCACCCAGAAGAAAATCGCTGGCGCTGCGCTGGACGTCTACAGCGTCGAGCCGCTACCGGTCGATCACCCGTTCCGCACGCTGCCCAATGTCCTGGCCACACCCCACGTGGGCTACGTGACCGAGAACAACTACCGGATGTTCTTCAACCAGATGATTGAAGACATTCAGACCTGGCACGCCGGCGCGCCGATTCGCGTGTTGGCCTGACCACGATTCGTACCCATTGCCTCAAGACTCAGGTTCACGACTCACTGCATCAAGGACTCCGATGATGACCACGCCCCTTTCCCGCTTGCCCTCCGACCCCCGCGCCGCGTTGCTGGTGATCGACATGCAATACGACTTCATGCCCGGCGGCGCGCTGGCCGTGGCCGGAGGCGATGCGCTGGTGCCGTTGATCAACCGCCTCGGCGCGCAGTTTCGCAACGTGGTCATGGCCCAGGATTGGCACCCGCGCGGGCATGTCTCGTTTGCGTCGAGCCACGCCGGGCGCGCGCCATTTGACAGCATCACCCTGCCCTACGGCGCGCAGACCCTGTGGCCCGATCACTGCGTGCAAGGCAGCCACGGTGCCCAGTTACATGCCGATCTGGACATCACCCATGCACAGTTGATCCTGCGCAAGGGCTGCAACGCCGGCATTGACAGCTATTCGGCGTTCGTCGAAGCCGACCGCATGACGCGCACCGGGCTGGCCGGCTATCTGAGCGAGCGTGGCATCGACAGCGTGTTCGTGGTCGGCCTGGCCCTGGATTTCTGCGTGGCCTGGACCGCGCTGGACGCTCGGGCGGCGGGGTTCAATACCTGGGTGATCGCCGATGCGTGCAAGGCCATCGACCTGAACGGCTCGCTGGACCAGGCCTGGAAAGAGATGGCCCTGGCGGGGGTCAGCAGGATCGACAGTGCAGACCTCATTGACTGAACACAAAGCCCCACTGTAGGAGCGTGGCTTGTCCCGCGATCATGTCAGACCCGTCACCGCCCAAGTGACTGACTCACCGCTAATCTCTGTGGGAGCCGGCTTGCTGGCGAATTGCGGTGTGCCAGCCGCCCTCTTCGTATCTGTCCGGACGCGTTCGCCAGCAAGCCGGCTCCTACAGTTGCTCGTTGCGATACCGACCCTCGACATTCGACGCTGGGCCACCCGTAAAACGCCTCACCCCTCCCCCAACGCAAAGCGCTTCAACCCTTCCCCCTCCATCCGGTAGCGCACCCACTCGTCCTGGGGCTCGGCGCCGATGGATTTGTAGAAATCGATCGCCGGCTGGTTCCAGTCCAGCACGCTCCATTCCAGACGTCCGCAGCCGCTGTCGTGGGCGATCTTGGCCAGATGGCGCAACAGCTTCTTGCCGGCGCCGACGCCCCGTTGCGCGGCGGACACGTACAAATCCTCGAGGTACAGGCCCTTGCGGCCCAGCCAGGTGGAGTAGCTCAGGAAGTACACGGCAAAACCGATGGGCTGGTCGTCCAGCAGGCAGATCAGCGCCTTGGCCGGCGTGGCCTCGTCGAACAGGCTGCGCTCGATGTCGGCGACACTGGCCTTGACCTCGTGCTCGGCTTTCTCGTAGATCGCAAGCTCGGTGATGAAGCCCAGAATGACGGCGGCGTCGGCACGGGTGGCGTCGCGGATGTGAAGGGTCAAAAGAGGTTCTCCCAGGTCAGTGAAAAGGCTGCCGCCGTTGGCGAACGACGGGTAACGGATTGTGTCTCAAGCAGCAGCGCCGCGCAGCAAGCATGTATAAGCGACCGCCGCCTCCCGAGCGCTCGTCTACCGAGCATTCACCCGAAGAACACGCTTAGACGTGCATTGACCTATCCAAAGGATCGCCATGGAACACGAACCAGACGGCAAGACCCCCGGCCTCACGGCGGAAGAAGAACGCGACATCGACGAAAACCAGCCGCCCCGCGCCGCCGTCCTTCACGAAACGATCCGCATGCAGGGCGATCAGGAGCTGGAGCGTAACGTCGCCGCCCTGTTCTGGTCCGCCCTCGCGGCCGGGCTGACCATGGGCCTGTCATTGATGGCGATGGGTTTGCTGAACTCGCGGCTGCCCGATGCCGAAGGTTTCAAAGTCATCGCCAGCCTCGGCTACAGCGCGGGCTTTCTGGCGGTGATCCTCGCGCGCCAGCAATTGTTCACCGAAAACACCCTGACCGCCGTGCTGCCGGTGATGAGCAAGCCGACGCTGAACAATGTCGTGCGTCTGTTGCGGCTGTGGACCGTGGTGCTGGTGGGCAACCTGTGCGGCACGTTGCTGGTGGCCTACGTCATGCTGCACCTGCCGATCTTCGACACCAAGACCGATCAGGCCTTCCTCGAAATCGGCCGCAAGGTGATGGAGAACGACACCTGGCAAATGTTCTCCAAAGGCATCATTTCCGGCTGGATGATCGCCACCATGGTGTGGATGATCCCGTCCATGGAAAGCGCGAAGATCGGCATCATCGTGATGATCACCTACTTGATGGCACTGGGGGATTTCACCCACATCGTGGTTGGCTCGGCCGAGGTCTCTTATCTGGTGTTCGCCGGCGAGCTGCCGTGGAAGGACTTCTGGATGATCTTCGCCGGCCCGACACTGGCGGGCAACATCATCGGCGGCAGCTTCATCTTCGCGTTGATCAGCCATGCGCAGATCCGCAGCGAAGGCGAGACGCCGGACAAGAAAGGCAAGAAGAAAGCGTTGGACGAAAAGCTGAAGCAAGAGCTGGGTCAGTCCAAGGCTGAGTCCGATCGCAAAGGCGTTTGAAGCACCTGTAGGAGTGAGCAGCGTGGCGCTCCACCTTGCTCGCGATGGCGTACAGCCTGACAGGCAAGAGTCGCCTGACAGCACGCGTTCGCGGGCAAGCGCGCTCCTACATCGATCGGCGACAGGTTCAGAGATCGGCGGCGTGACCTTCCCCGCGCGAGCCCCGCTAGCACCAAACAGGGCCTCATGCCCTTCTTAAATTATTTTTAAGAAATCCCGACTACGTTTAAAGGCAAAATGCAGCCTTCTGTCCTCTCACGTGGCCCTGACCTCTCATGACGCGAATTCTGACAATCGAAGACGATGCCGTCACCGCGAAGGAAATCGTTGCCGAACTGAGCAGCCACGGCCTGCAGGTGGACTGGGTCGACAACGGTCGCGAGGGCCTGGTCCGCGCGGTCAGCGGCGATTACGACCTGATCACCCTCGACCGCATGCTGCCGGAAGTCGACGGGCTGGCGATTGTCACCACCATGCGCGCCCTGGGCATTGCCACGCCGATCCTGATGATCAGCGCGCTGTCGGACGTCGATGAGCGTGTGCGCGGGTTGCGTGCCGGTGGGGACGATTACCTGTCCAAGCCCTTCGCTTCCGATGAAATGGCCGCCCGGGTGGAAGTCCTGCTGCGCCGCAGCCATCCGGGGACCCAGGCCGAGACCATACTCAAGGTCGCCGACCTCGAACTCAATCTGATCACCCGTGAAGCCAGCCGCGCCGGGCAGCCGCTGAACCTGCTGCCGACCGAATACAAGCTGCTGGAATTCCTGATGCGCAACAGCGGGCAGATCATCACCCGCATGATGATTTTCGAAGAGGTCTGGGGCTACCACTTCGACCCCGGCACTAACCTGATCGACGTGCACATCGGTCGCTTGCGCAAGAAAATCGATCCCCCTACCCTGACGCCGCTGATACGTACCGTTCGAGGCTCAGGTTATGTCATTGCCGAACCCGTCTAAGGGCTGGCGCTCCTCCAGCAGCCGGCTGCTGGCGCTGTACAGTTTTTTGTTTGTGGCCTGGAGCAGCATCCTCATGGGGGTGCTGTACTGGGAAGTCACCAGTTACCTCAACACCCTTGCCCGCCACTCGTTGATGCAGCGCCAGCAGTTGTTCTCGCGCTTTGAAGGCGCGCAGCTGGATGACGCGCTGCGCACCAGCGACAAATTCGACATGCGTTCGGTCGACGCCTACGGGCTCTTCGACAAAGACATAAATCCCATCAGCGGCCCGATCCAGAGTATTCCCGACGGCCTGAAGCTGACCGGGGAAATCCAGGAGCTGGACACCTGCATCGATTCCGACGACCCCGACCTGCCCAGCTCGGGCTGCGATGCCGTGGCGATTCATACGCTGGATGACCGCTGGCTGATTCTGGTGCGTGACAACGGTTCGCTGTTCGCCGTGACCACGTTGATTCTGCGCGCGCTGCTGTGGGGCATTTCGCTGACGATCATTCCGGGCATCGCCGGCTGGCACTTGCTGGGACGCCGGCCACTGCAACGCATCCGGGCGATCCAGGCCAGCGCCGAAGCCATCGTCACCGGCGACCTGGCCCGTCGCCTGCCGGTGTCGGACCGCCGCGACGAGCTGGACATGCTCGCCGACATCGTCAACGCCATGCTCGACCGCATCGAGCGCCTGATGAACGAGGTCAAGGGCGTCTGCGACAACATCGCCCACGACCTGCGCACCCCGCTGACCCGGCTGCGCGCGCAGCTTTATCGAATTCAACAGCAGTCGCCGGAAGACTCGGCGCTGGGCGAACAGATGGCCCAGGTGATCGCCGACGCCGACACGCTGATGGCGCGCTTCCGCGGACTGCTGCGGATTTCCGAACTGGAAGACCACCAGCGGCGTTCGGCCTTTGGCCAGCTCGATGCGCAGCCGCTGTTGCAAGAGCTGCACGATTTCTACCTGCCGCTGGCCGAAGAAGGCCGCGTTTCGTTGCAGTTGAAAGTCGCCGAGCACCTGCCGCCGCTGGTGGGTGATCGGGCGCTGCTGTTCGAAGCGCTGTCGAATCTGCTGAGCAACTCGATCAAATTCACCCCGCCGGGCGGACAGGTCCTGCTCATCGCCCGCGCCGAAGGTGACACCACCTTCATCGAAGTCCAGGACACCGGCCCCGGCATCCCCGACGCCGAACGCGAGGCCGTGTTCAAGCGCTTCTACCGCAGCGAAAACGGCAATCAGCAAAGCGGCTTCGGCCTGGGATTGTCCATCGTCGCCGCGATCGTCAACCTGCACGGCTTCAAACTGCGCATCGGCAGCAGCCCGTCGGGGGGCGCAAGTCTGGTGCTGGAGTGTCGGCGGGTATTGGCGTTGGGGTGAAGGAGGGTTTTGAGCTGCAAGCTGCAAGCAAGGACGACAAAGCCGCCCAAGGGCGGCTTTGTTTATCGAGGGACGTTACATTTTCCGGGCTTGTTCGATGATCTTCTCCTGCCGCGCCCAGGCTTTCTCCATGACCTCCAGGTAAACCCGCTCCTTCTCCTCGAAAGTGGCGTTGCGGACGAAGTCGGAAAGCGTCCTTTTCAGTTTTGGTAAAGGCTTGTCAGACGAATTCATTTCAATCCCTCGTGTGCTTTCAGCATCCTTAGTAGTGACGCTGGATCGTAGTTTTCAGGAATGTGGTCGTCAACACGCTCAACGTTTTCCTGATACAACCGAGTCCCGCCCTTGTCTTTTTTCAGAAGTACATCAACGGTTACCGCATGACCGAACTCGCTCTTGAGGCGGTTTACTGCATCCCTGGCGCTGAAGTACTGCCTGACGAATTCACTCAACGGGATGTTGCGACCCTCGACCTGCTCTCTGGCCGTGACAAATTTCCAGGCCAGAGCAGGGTCCTGATAAACGTAGATGATGAGCACAAATCTTCCGCGCCCGAGGGACCTGCGAATATTTCGCGCAACAATATCGAAATTCGCTGATGTCCCATCCAGGAGGAATGACTGCTTCTGCTTCAGTGCCTGGTCGTGAATTTTATCGACCAGCACTGAAACGGCATGCTGAAAAAGGTAGGCATTTCCCCCGGTATAAGAGGGAATTTCTGCCCTCAGGAGATCTGGGTCAATCCGTACGGTAGAAGACTCGAATCTGTTCATGAATTCGATGGATGTCTCCGTCTTTCCTGCGCCCGGCGATCCCGCCATGAAGATTGAGACGGGACAGTCATCGGGCGCATAAAGCGCAGGATCCGTCAGCCTCCTCGCAATCTCCTTCCGGTTCGCCTTGGCAAACACCACCGCCTCATCTGAGATCCGTCGATCATCCACAGCCACATCCATCCTTTTATGAAGTCACGACAATCCAGCGTCGCGCAGTATTGGCGAGGGTTTGGACTGCGCCTATCCGACGTCACAAAACGAAACAGGATGCGCTGGTGAGCATTCACAACGCTGTATCTGCGAAGGAGATGTCTGGGCGAACAAAGGTTATCGGTAACGCCACGCGTCTGTAGGAGCCGGCTTGCTGGCGAACCGGATTTACCCGCCGCCATCAACGTGACTGACACGCTGCGTGCGCCAGCAAGCCGGCCGGCTCCTACGGAGATGGCGGTAGGTTCATTAAATGGAGCTGACCGCTTCGCAGGCAAGCGCGCTCCTGCAGTGGAGCCCAGGCAGATAACCGATGAGGCCCCGTTCAATAAAACAGGCGTCCCATCACCCCGGCATGCACGTGAAGTCCACGCTATGCCCCAGCGCCTTCCCCTGCGCGTCTTCCAGTTTCACCCGGTATTCCTCGCCCAGACTGGATTCCACCAGTTTGTAACGGCCGCCTGCCTGGAACTGGCTGTATTGGATGCCGGTCTCGCAGTTCATTTCGCCGTTGTCGCCGCTGCGCTCAACGATCAAGTTGACGTCGAGGGTGTGGGCGCCGGGTTTGACTTCGAAGAAGCGCCCGTCATTCAGGCGCTTGCCATCCAGATCCTCGGCCATCAGCACGTCGGCGGGCTGTTCCTGCAAGCTGATCCACGCCTCGCCCGGGTCGGCTTTGGGCATGGGGCCGGCGCAGGCGGACAGCACCGCAACCAGGCTGAACATCGGAACCAGCAATAACGATTTGGCTTTCATGACGCGACCTCGGCAGTTGAAAAAATCCCTGATGTGCAGGGTGGAATTTCGAGGTGCGCAGGGTGCGTGGGCCGTGGATGAACAACAAATGAATCCAGCATGAAAGCCACCTGCTCATCGCACTAACGATTTGTTCATCTGGCTGAAAGCCGCGTGTTAGGTACGTCCCCCAAGACTGCGCCCATTCGAAACGGGAGGTTGGCAGCATGCTCGGGCTGGTCAGGACTGCATTGCTTAAGCCGTACACGTTTATCGTGTTGGCGATTTTCATCTGTATTGTCGGGCCGATGGCGGCCCTGAAAACGCCCACCGATGTGTTTCCGGACATCGGCATTCCGGTGGTCGCGGTGGTCTGGCAATACGCCGGGCTTTCGCCGGATGCCATGGCCGGTCGGGTGATCTACACCTACGAGCGCTCGCTGAGCACGACGGTCAACGACATCGAACACATCGAGTCGCAGTCGTTGCCGGGCATGGGCATCGTCAAAATCTTCTTTCAGCCGGGCGTGGATATCCGCACCGCCAACGCGCAGGTGACGGCGGTTTCGCAGACCGTGCTCAAGCAGATGCCGGCGGGCATCACCCCGCCGCTGATCCTCAACTACAGCGCCTCGACCGTGCCGATTCTGCAGATGGCCTTTTCCAGCCCGACGCTGTCGGAAGCGAAGATTCGCGATCTGGTGCAGAACAGCGTGCGCCTGCCCCTCAGCGCCGTGCCGGGGCTGGCGATGCCGACGCCCATGGGCGGCAAGCAACGGCAGATCACCCTGGACCTCGACCCCCAGGCGCTGGCCGCCAAAGGCCTGTCCGCGCAAGACGTCGGCAACGCGTTGGCCGCCGGCAACCAGATCATCCCGGTGGGCACGGCGAAGATGGGCCGCGACGAATACACCGTGCTGCTCAATAACAGCCCGAAGGCCATCGACGAACTCAACGACCTGCCGATCAAGACCGTCGACGGCGCGCTGATCACCATCGGCCAAGTGGCCCATGTGCGCGACGGCTCGCCACCGCAGACCAATATCGTGCGCGTCGATGGCCGCCGCGCCGTGCTCATGCCGGCGCTGAAGAACGGCAATATCTCCACCCTGTCCATCGTCGACAACATCCGCAACATGCTGCCGCTGATCAACGAGACCCTGCCGCCGGCGCTGAAAACTTCGCTGCTGGGCGACGCCTCGGTGTTCGTCAAAGCGTCGGTGGGGAGTGTCGCCCGCGAAGGCATCATCGCCGCCTTGCTGACCAGCGTGATGATCCTGCTCTTTCTCGGCAGCTGGCGCTCGACACTGATCATCGCCGCATCCATTCCCCTGGCCGTGCTCTCGGCCATCGCGCTGCTTTCCGTGACCGGACAAACCCTGAACGTCATGACCCTCGGCGGCCTCGCTTTGGCCGTGGGGATATTGGTCGACGACGCGACGGTGACCATCGAGAACATCAACTGGCACCTGGAACAGGGCAAGGCGGTGAAGGACGCGATCATGGACGGCGCGCGGCAGATCGTCGGCCCCGCCTTCGTATCGCTGCTGTGCATCTGCATCGTCTTCGTGCCGATGTTCATGCTGCAAGGGATCGCCGGATTCCTCTTCCGGCCCATGGCGCTGGCGGTGATCTTCGCCATGGCCAGCTCGTTTCTGCTGTCGCGCACCCTGGTGCCGACCCTGGCGATGTTTCTGCTCAAACCCCACGTGCTGGAAACCGGACCCGGGCACCACCCGGAAGACCCGTTCATCAATCACCACGAAGGCGATCAGCATGGCCGTCAGCGCAACCTGATCCTGCGCGGCGCGTTGAAGTTTCAGCAGGGTTTCGAGGCACGTTTCTCAACGATTCGCGACACCTACCACGGCCTGCTGGGCTTGGCTCTGGAGCGGCGCAAGGCGTTTCTGGTGGGCTTTCTCGCCTGCGTACTCGCCAGTTTTGCGCTACTGCCGAGCCTGGGCGAAGACTTCTTCCCGGCCACCGACGCCGGCGCGCTGTCGATGCATGTGCGCTTGCCACTGGGCACGCGCATCGAAGAAAGTGCGGCGGCCTTCGACCGCATCGAGCAGCGCATCCGCGAGATCATTCCGGCGGATGAACTGGACACGGTGATCGACAACATCGGCATCCCCCTGAGCGGCATCGACATGGCCTACAGCAGCAGCGGCACCATCGGACCGCAGGATGGCGACATTCAGGTCACCCTCAAGGCCGACCACGCGCCGACGGCCGATTACGTCAAACGCCTGCGCGAGGCCCTGCCGCAAAGCTTCCCCGGCAGCCAGTTCGCCTTCATGCCCGCCGACATCAGCAGCCAGATCCTCAACTTCGGCGCACCCGCGCCGCTGGACCTGAAAATCTCCGGCCCCAGCGGCGACGCCAACCGCGCCTACGCCCTGGAACTGCAGCGACGTTTGCAGCATGTGCCGGGCATCGCCGATCTGCGCATTCAGCAATCCACCGGCTACCCGTCGTTGCAGGTGAACGTTGATCGGCTGCGGGCCAAGCAACTGGGGATCACCGAAAAAGACGTAACCACCAGCCTTGGCGCGTCCCTGGCCGGCACGTCTCAGGTGGCGCCGACGTACTGGCTGAACCCGAAAAACGGCGTGTCTTATTCGGTGGTCGCGGCGACACCGCAGTACCGTCTTGACAGCCTGCCGAGCCTCGAAGCGCTGCCGATTACTGGCAGCAACGGGCAGTCGCAGATCCTCGGCGGGCTGGCGACGATCAGCCGCGTCGACAGCCCGGCGGTGGTCACCCACTACAACATTCAGCCGACCCTGGACCTGTTCGCCAACGTGCAGGGCCGCGACCTCGGCGGCGTGGCGGCAGACATTCAGAAGGTCATCGACGACACCGCGCAGCTGCGGCCCAAAGGCGCGACGGTCAGCCTGCACGGCCAGATTGACGCCCTGCACGAAGCCTTCAGCGGCCTGAGCCTGGGGCTGCTGGGTGCCGTGGTGCTGATCTACCTGTTGATCGTGGTCAACTTTCAATCGTGGATCGACCCGTTCGTGATCATCACCGCCCTGCCTGCCGCACTGGCCGGCATCGTCTGGATGCTGTTTCTCAGCGGGACGTCGCTGTCAGTGCCCGCGCTGACCGGCGCGATCCTGTGCATGGGCGTGGCCACGGCCAACTCGATTCTGGTGGTGAGCTTCTGCCGCGAGCGCCTGGCCGAACACGGCGATGCCCTGCTCGCCGCGATGGAGGCCGGCTACACGCGCTTCCGCCCGGTGTGCATGACCGCGCTGGCGATGATCATCGGCATGCTGCCGCTGGCGATGTCCCAGGAACAGAACGCGCCGCTGGGACGGGCGGTGATCGGCGGCCTGATCCTCGCCACCACTGCCACCCTGCTGTTCGTGCCGGTGGTGTTCAGCCTCGTCCACCGCCACTCAAAACCTTTGCCTGCGAATGCCATCGATGGAGAAACACCCCATGTCGTCTGAACACGCCCCTTCGCGCAAACGCCTGATGTTGCTCGGCATCGGCGGCCTGACCCTGGCGGCGCTGCTGGTCGCCAATGGCCTGGCCGCGCGCACCCGCGAGGAACACGCGGTCGACGCCTGGACTGAACGCCAGGCGATGCCCGTCGTCACGGTCGTCGTGCCGACCCAGAATGCACAGGGCGACACCTTGCGCCTGCCCGCGCGCCTCGAGGCCTGGAGCAATGCGGCGATCAACGCGCGGGTCAGCGGTTATCTGAAAGACTGGGACGCCGACATCGGCAGCCACGTGCAAGCCGGTCAGGTACTGGCCCACATCGACAGTCCCGAGCTTGATCAGCAATTGGCCCAGGCCCGGGCGCGTCTGGCTCAGCAACGGGCCAGCGCGCGCATCGCCCAGACCACCGCCGCACGCTGGCAGCACTTGCTGACCACCCACTCGGTGTCGCAACAGGAAGTGGATGAAAAGACCTCGACCGCGATCGCCGCCAACGCCGACGTGCAAGCGGCAGACGCCGACTATCAACGGATCAAAGCGCTGGAGGCGTACAAGACCATCCGCGCGCCATTCAGCGGCACGGTCACCGCGCGCAACACCGACATCGGTCAGTTGATCAAGGCGGACGATGGCGGCGCACGCCCGCTGTTCAGCCTCGCCGACACCCATCGCTTGCGGTTGTACGTGCCGATCCCGCAGAACTACGCCAGCGTGGTCCGCCCCGGCATGCAGGTTCAGTTAAGCGTGCCCGAGCAGCCGGGACAGACCTATACGGCCACGTTGCTGGGGGATTCCACGGCGGTGGATCCGCGTTCCGGCACGCTGCTGGCGCAATTCATCGCCGACAACCCGGACGGCGCGCTGATGCCCGGAGACTACGCCGACGCCACCTTGCCGGTGAGCAACGCCAGCGGTGGCCTGAGCATTCCAGCGAGCGCGCTGATCTTCCGCGCCAAAGGCACCCAGGTCGCCACCCTCGATGGCGCCGGCCATGTGCACCTGCGCGACATCCACATCGCGATGGATCTGGGCGATCGGCTGATCATCGATCAAGGCCTCAAACCGGCCGATCACGTCATCGATAACCCGCCCGACGCCCTGCGCGAGAACGATGCCGTGCAACGGGCGGACGCCGGAGGTGAACATGCGCACAAGGCTTGAAGCGCTGGCGCTGGCCATGGCCGTGACGCTGCAAGGCTGTTCGTTCGCACCGGTTTATCAGGCGCCGCCGGTTCAACTGCCCGCGCATTTCGCCGAGGACGCCGGCCCCTGGCACCCGGCGCAGCCTGCCGATACGGTGCAAGCCCAATGGTGGGAGGCGTTCGAGGACGCGCAACTCAATGATCTGCAGCAACGGCTGCTCAGCGCCAGCCCGGATTTGACCGCGGCGCTGGCCCACTACGACGCCGCGCTGGCCTATGCGAGTCAGTTGCACGCGGGGCTGATGCCCGAGGTCAACGCCAGCCTGAGCCCGGTTCGCCAGCGGCAGTCGGATCGCCGGCCACTGCGCGGCAGTACGCAGCCCTCGATCTACAGCAGTGACACGGCCGGTTTCAGCCTGAATTTCGATCCGGACCTGTGGGGCAAAATCCGCAACCAAGTGGCGGCCGGTGACGCCCAGGCCCAAGCCTCGGCGGACGATCTGGCCGTCGCGCGCCTGAGCCTGCAGCGCCAGGTGGCGACGCTCTATGTGCAGGTGCGCGGGCTGGACGCGCAGAGCCGCATCCTGCAAACCTCGCTGGAGGATTACACCCAGGCCCTGCAACTGACCCGCGATCGCTACGAGGGCAAGATCGCCTCGGCCCTTGACCTGACCCGCGCGCAAAGCCAGCTCGCCGAGGCCCGGGCGCAACTGGATGACGTCAACGCCCAGCGCGACCTCAGTGAACATGCCATCGCCGAACTGGTGGGCGCGATGCCGGGTGACGTCCATCTGGCCCATAACGCGCAACCACTGAAACTCCCCGACATCCCCCACGCCTTGCCCGGCAGCTTGTTGCAGCAACGACCCGACGTCGCTGCGGCAGAGCGTCGGGTGTTCGCCGCCAATGCCAACATCGGCGTGGCGAAAGCCGCGTGGTACCCGGACTTCAGCCTGACCGGCCTGGTCGGCGGGCAAACCCAGGGCAGCGGCAATCTGCTGGCGGCCGCCAATCGTTACTGGGCGCTGGGGCCGCTGGTCAATCTGCCGATCTTCGACGGCGGCCGCCGCAGCGCGATCGAACGGCAGGCCAGGGCCGAGTTTGAAGAGGCCGCCGCGCAGTACCACAGCCAGGTGCTCCAGGCCGTGCGTGAGGTGGAAGACAATCTGGGACAACTGCGCGATCTGCGGCGTGAATCTGCGGACCAGCATGCCGCCGTCGACGCCGCGCAAAGCGCCGAACAGATGGCAACGAGCAGCTACCAGGCTGGCGCAGTGAGTTACCTGGACGTGGTGACCGCGCAAACGGCGGCGCTTCAGGCACAACGGCGGTTGCAGGTGGTCGAGACCAATCGGTTGCAGGCCAGCGTCGGGCTGATGGCGGCGTTGGGTGGGGGGTGGAGAAACGAGTGAAGTGGGCGGCGAACCGCCGGCGGTGTAGCAGCGCGCTTGCCCGCGAATCGCGGTGTGTCAGGTGAAGACGATGCTGAAGCCACCGACGTCTTCGCGGGCAAGCGCGCTCCTACAGTGGATCGCGGCAGCGGGCATGATCTTCAGCAAACACAGAACCTGTAGGAGCCGGCTTGCTGGCGAACCGGTTTCGTCAGTCGACACTTCCGGTTCTGACCCACCGCGTTCGCCAGCAAGCCGGCTCCTACAGTGGATCTCGGCAGCGCCTGACATCAGTGGAGAACGCAAAGTAGCGGCCACACCAGATCGGGTCTTCAGCAAGCCAGCCGCAATGTGAACCTGTGGCCATCGGGATGCCGCGTCGAACCGCAGGCAGTGTAGGAGCGCGCTTGCCCGCGAAGGCGTCGGAACGTTCAACAGTGTATTCGCCCGACACACCGCAATTCGCGGGCAAGCGCGCTCCTACAGTGGATTGCGGCAGCGGGCATGATCTTCAGCAAAAACAGGACCTGTAGGAGCCGGCTTGCTGGCGAACCGGATTTGCCCGCCGCCATCAACGTGACTGACCCACCGCGTTCGCCAGCAAGCCGTTTCCTACAGTGATCCTGGCAGCGCCCAAATCGGCGCAAAAAACAACGCCTCCACAAGGGAGGCGTTGGGTATTACAGATTGAGGGCTATGAAGCACGCACCTCAGGCAAGATCAAAGCGGTCCAGCTCCATCACTTTGGTCCACGCGGCGACGAAGTCCTGGACGAACTTCTCCTGCCCGTCCGCACTGGCGTACACCTCGGCCACAGCCCGCAACTGGGCGTGTGAACTGAACACCAGGTCGACCCGGGTGCCGGTCCATTTGACGGCGCCGGTATTGCGGTCGCGAGCTTCGAACAGCTGGTCGCCGCCCGACACGCCTTTCCACTCGACACCCATGTCCAACAGATTTTTGAAGAAGTCGTTGCTCAGCGTGCCCGGCTTCTCGGTCAGGACGCCGTGCTGGCTGTGGTCGGCATTGATGTCCAGCACGCGCAAGCCGCCAATCAGGACGGTCATCTGCGGCGCCGTCAGGTTCAGCAACTGCGCCTTGTCGACCAGCAGTTTCTCCGCCGAGACGCGGTAGCGGCCCTTGAGGTAGTTACGGAAACCATCGGCGATGGGCTCCAGAAAACCAAAGGACTCAACGTCGGTCTGCTCTTGCGAAGCATCCGCGCGCCCAGGCGTGAATGGGACGGTGACGTGGTGGCCGGCATTTTTCGCCGCCTGTTCGATCCCCGCGCTGCCGCCGAGAACGATCAAGTCAGCCAGCGAGATCTGCTTGCCGCCCGACTGGGCGCCGTTAAATTCACCGCGGACACGCTCCAGGGTTTGTAGCACGCCAGCCAGTTGTGCCGGGTGGTTCACCGCCCAGTCTTTCTGCGGGGCCAGACGCAGACGACCGCCGTTGGCACCGCCGCGCTTGTCGGAGCCACGGAAGGTGGACGCCGCAGCCCAGGCAGTACCGACCAATTGCGAAACCGACAGCCCGGACTCAAGGATTTTTTCCTTAAGCGCAGCGACGTCGCTGGCGTCCACCAGCGGGTGGTTGACCTCGGGAATCGGGTCCTGCCAGAGCAGTTCTTCAGCGGGCATTTCCGGGCCGAGGTAACGGGCCAGCGGCCCCATGTCACGGTGGGTCAGCTTGAACCAGGCGCGGGCAAAGGCATCGGCCAGCTGGTCAGGGTTTTCCAGGAAGCGACGGGAGACCTGCTCGTACGCAGGGTCCACGCGCAGCGCCAGGTCGGACGTCAGCATGCGCGGTTCCTGGCGCTTGGCCGGGTCATGGGCATGGGGGATTTTGCCCGCGCCTTCGCCGTTCTTCGGCCTCCACTGATGGGCGCCTGCCGGGCTCTTGGTCAGTTCCCATTCGAAGCCAAACAGGTTTTCCAGATATTCGTTGCTCCACCGGGTCGGGGTCGAGGTCCAGGTCACCTCAAGGCCGCTGGTGATGGCATCGCCGGCCTTACCGGAGCCAAAGCTGTTGCGCCAGCCCAGGCCCTGCTCTTCAAGGCCGGCTGCTTCCGGTTCAGGACCGACGTTGTCAGCGGGTCCCGCGCCGTGGGTCTTGCCGAAGGCGTGGCCGCCAGCGATCAGGGCGACGGTTTCCTCATCGTTCATGGCCATGCGGCCAAATGTCTCGCGGATGTCCCGCGCCGAGGCCGCAGGGTCTGGCACGCCTTCCGGACCTTCCGGGTTTACATAGATCAAGCCCATCTGCACAGCGGCCAGCGGATTTTCGAGGTTGCGCTCGCCGTTGGCGGTGCGGGTCTGTTCTTCGCTGTGGTGCTCCGGCTCGGCAACCAGTGTGCCCTCGCCCGGCTGCTGCATGTCCTTGTGCGCGCCGTAGCGGTCTTCACCGCCCAGCCAGGTGGTTTCAGCGCCCCAGTACACGGCCTCGTCCGGCTCCCATACATCGGCGCGTCCGCCCGAGAAGCCAAAGGTTTTGAAGCCCATGGATTCCAGCGCAACGTTGCCGGTGAGCACGATCAGGTCGGCCCAGGAAATCTTGCTGCCGTACTTTTGCTTCACCGGCCAGATCAGCCGGCGTGCCTTGTCGAGGTTGACGTTGTCCGGCCAGCTGTTGAGCGGCGCGAAACGCTGTTGCCCGGCCCCGGCACCGCCACGGCCATCCGCGGTGCGGTAGGTCCCCGCGCTGTGCCAGGCCATGCGAATGAACAGCGGACCGTAGTGACCGAAGTCGGCCGGCCACCAGTCCTGGGATTGCGTCATGACCTCGAGCAGGTCGCGTTTGACGGCGGCAATGTCGAGGCTCTTGAATGCTTTGGCGTAGTCGAAGCCCTCGCCCATCGGATCAGTCAATGGCGAGTGCTGGTGCAGGATCTTGACGTTCAGCTGGTTCGGCCACCAGTCACGGTTTGTGGTTCCGCCCCCGGCTGCGTGGTTGATCGGGCATTTCGATTCGGTCGACATGGTCTACTCACCTTCTTGTTTGCTTGTTACTTTCGGCCATCAACGAGACAGACAGCCCAGGCTAGCACTCGCACAAGACTAGCCGACTCAGGCCAGTCGTCTAATAGGCAAATGTTTGGGCGACGATAGAGTGGTTCTGTTGGCGGAGTATTTAACGGAAGTGCTTGTATTTTCTGGCGCTTGAGCTCAACTCTAACGACAGCATCAAGTGCAGAGCCGGCGTCGACCGGCGTCTTGATCACCGTGGCAATCTCCAGGAGATTCAGGCATGGCCACCACCGCTTCACTGGCCCCGCTGTTCCGGCAATCAGTGGGCTTTGATCGCTTCAACGATTTTTTTGAATCTGCCCTTCACAGCGAGATAAACGCCAGCGGCCCCCCTCACAACGTCGAACGATACGGCACTGACCATTACCGAATCGTGATCGCCACGGCCGGGCTTGCCGCCGCCGACCTCGACCTGACCCTGGAAAAAAACGTGCTGACCGTTTGCGGGGGTGAGGCGCACACCGATGGCGGCGTGACGTACCTGCATCAGGGCATCGCCCACGGCCCGTTCCGCCTGGTCTTTCATCTGGCCGACCACATCGAGGTGCAGGGCGCGACCTTCAAGAATGGTTTGCTGATCGTCTTCCTGCTGCGGGTTGAACCCCAAGGGGCCAAAGCGAGACGGATCAGCATTCACAGCCCCGGGGACGATCCTGACCGGCCACACATCAGCCGGCCATGATCGACGCAGTGAAACACTCGCCTTCAGCCGGATCAGGCCTTGATCAGGTGGCGATCAGCGGGAAATCAAACAGCACCCGGGGCGCCTCGATCAGCAGGGACCGCATCAATTGCGCGGTGCAGCCCAGCGTCTGCAATTGCTCGATCACCGAGCCGTAGCTCACCGCATTTTCATGCTGGGTGTGGGGCCAGTCGCTGCCCCAGACCAGCCGCTGCTGGCCGAACGTATCCACCAGCACCGGCAGCGCGACACGGGCGAAATCGAGGTTCTCTTGGGCGCGGCCTTCCAGACGGTAAATGCCCGACACCTTCATCCACAGCTGCCCGCTGCGGCCCAGCTCCAGCATCTGCTGAAAGCCCGGCTGATCGAGGCCCAGGCGGGCGTCAGGTCGACCGAAATGATCGATCACGATCTTGATCCCGAATGGCATCAGCCCGGCCAGCAGCATCGGCATATCGGCGACCTGGCGGTGCACTTCTACGTGCCAGTCGAACGCGGCGATGTGCCCGAAAAACACCTGCCACTGCGGTTCGGAAAAGTCCGGCAGCGCCCTTCCCATCAGATTCAAACGCACGCCGACGACGCCCAGCCGGTTCATCTCTTCCAGCGCGGCACGGCTGATATCGCGCTCGACCACCACCACACCGCGCAGTTGATCCGGCGCCTGCTGAAGGGCGTCGAGCAAGTAGCGGTTATCGGTGCCGAGAAAGCTCGGCTGCACCAGCACGCCGTGGCTCAGGCCATGCTGATGAAGTTGATGTTGGTACATCGCCAGGGTGGCGTCGTAGTCGGGTGAATAGCGTCGTGCCGATGTCAGGTCCAGCTCCCTGCTGAAGACGTGTGCGTGACCGTCGATGCCAAGGATCGACGCAGGAGAGGCGGATAAAAGGTCGGACATGGATCTCATCTGTCAAAAGATGCGCGACGCAACGGGCGCCGCGCGAAAGGAAAGTCAGGCGCGGGCGGTGTCGCTGCGAGTGTCTGCCACGGCGCTGGCCGTGGGGCTGGCGTCCAGGCTGCGACCGCGGGTTTCCGGCAGGCACAACGCGGCAATCACGGCGACGCCATAGGCGATCCCGGCGTCGATGCCGATGGCCGAACCCAGCGACATCGATTCGCTCATGTGGCCCACCAGAAACGGGAAGACCGAGGACAGCACGCGGCCGAAGTTGTAGCAGAAGCCCACCCCTGCACCGCGCACGTCAGCTGGATAAAGCTCGTTGAACAGCGCGCCGAGGCTGGCCGGAATGCCGGCGGCAAAAAAGCCCAGCGGGAAACCCAGGAACAGCATCTGCGTGTTGGTCAGCGGCAGGAACACGTAGCACTGCACGGTGACCACGCAGCACAGGGCGAACAGCACGATGTTCAGGCGTCGGCCAATGCGGTCGATCAGAAAGCCGCTGGCGATACAGCCGCACCAGAACGCGACGATGATCACCGCCAGGTAGCCGCCGGAGTTGAGCACCGACAGGTTGCGTTCGGTTTTCAGGAAGGTCGGCAGCCAGGTCATCACCGCGTGATAACCGCCGTGGGCGCCGAGGCCGAGCAAGCCGCCGAGCAGCGTCACGCGGATCAGTTCCGGGCGGAAGATGCCGGCCAGTGATTTGAAGAAACTCTGCGGGATGGCATTTTCTTTCTGCAGGCGCTGGAAGCTGTCCGGCTCCTCGACGTTGCGGCGTACCCAGATGATCAGCAGTGACGGCAGCAGGCCGACCAGAAACATCACCCGCCAGGCCATGTCCTGGGGCACGAACGAATAGATCAGGGTGAACACGCCGACGGCCAGACCCCAGCCCACGGCCCAGGCGCTCTGCACGGTGCCCATGACCTTGCCGCGGTATTTCGGGTTGATGGTCTCCGCCATCAACACCGCGCCTGCGGCCCACTCGCCGCCAATGCCGAAACCCTGCAGCGCCTTGACGATCAGCAGCGAACTGAAACCGGTGACGAACGCCGACAGGAAGGTGAAGAACGAGAACCAGAGAATCATCCACTGCAGCGTGCGCACCCGGCCGTAGCGGTCCGACAGCGTGCCGCCGACCCAGCCACCCAGCGCCGAAGTAATCAGCGTGACGCCACTGATCAAGCCGGCGTCGCCTTTGCTCAAGGCAAACGCGGCGATCAGCGCCGGGATCGCCAGGCCGAACATCTGAACTTCAAGGGCGTCCAGCGACCATCCACCGAAGCAGGCCCAGAACGTCTTGCGCTCCCGAGGAGTGACGTGGCGATACCAGTTGAACATGTTTTTTGTCCTTATAAGGGTGAAGCGGCAGGTGGTGTAGAGCCTGTTCTGAGTGACGGGCTTGGGTGCAGATGTCTTGATGCCGACGGCGCGGATCAGCGGATGTCGACGCTGTAGCGGAAGTGGCTGGCATGGCCCCGGGAGCGGCGCCATTCCAGCGGTTGTCCGGCGTAGTTGCGCGCCAGACGTTCGATCACCACCACCGGGCTGTTGACCGTCACTTGCAGCAAGCGGGCGTGGGTCTCGTTGATGGCTTCGGCGGTCAGGGTCTCTTCGGCGTAGGCCACAACCTGACCGCACTGCTCTTCATAAATGGGATAGAGCAGCGGGCCCTCGCGGCTGAGGTCGATTTCCAGCAGGGTCTGAAACTGCACTTGGGGCAGCCAGATTTCCTCGGCGAGGACGGGCTGGGCATCGAGCAGACGCAGGCGGATCAGGCGAATCACCGGCGCGTCCAGGGGCAGACCGAGGGCGTGGGAAACGGCCGAGGGCGCGGTGACGGCTTCGATGGAGAGGATGCGGCTTTCGGGCACCTGGCGTTCGCCGGAGACGCTCTGAAAGCGGAAGAAGCGGAACAGCGAGGACTGGAACTGCGGCCGGCGAATGAAGGTGCCGCGGCCCTGTTGGCGTTCTAGGATGTTTTCGTTGACCAGCATGTCGATGGCTTTGCGCACGGTGCCGGTGGACAGGCAGTACTCGCTGGACAGCGCGGCTTCAGTGGGAATGGCTTCGCCCGGCCGCCAGCGGTTGTTGGCGATCTGTTCGGCGAGCTGGTCGCGCAGGCGTTGGTAAAGCGGCAAGCGGACATCGCTGGAAAGTCGGTTCATGGAGGCGCTTCGCTTTTGTAGTTATTTAGTCATCTATATGAATCTGCGCTGAGTATTGTCCCCTTACAAATAAGCGTCAAGGGTGGGGATGGGGGTTGGCGGATGAATGGCGGTTGGGAGATTGGGGTCACGTTGTTCAGGGGAACGCGGAAACGGCAGAGTTGTGTCTGCCGTCAGGGTGCGGGGAGCGCGGGGGTGATCAGGTCGGGGAAATTGTGGCGAGCGCGCCGATCATGAGGGTCAGGGCGAGAAAGCCGAACAGGAAGATTGCGAGCTTGGCCATGGGTTTCTCCTATGCAAGGATGAAGTACTAGGGATTCGAGCCGGATGGTGGCGACCGGTCGGGCTTTATCGGTCTGCCGGGAGTGAAGTGATTTTGAGGGGTGCAGCTGTTTCAGTACAGATTCAGGTGAGGCTTATAAATACAGATCAGATGAATCCACGCATACTTGAAGATCAAGAGCATCTGCCTAACGGCAGATCGTTTCGCCTTCGGCGAGTTACTTGATAAAGCCCCAAGTAACCAAGGGCTTGTGCTCCTGGTTTGGCCCTTCCTTCGTCAGGGTTCCTTCACTCCGGTCTCGCTCCGTGGGCCCGCGCCGAACGGACATCCATGTCCTGACGGCGCTCTCGCCGCATCCATGCGGCTCGACCCACTCCACGAGACCTGCGTTCAGCCTGCACCAAAGTCGCGCTTTGTAGCGTCTGAACTATCTGCGCAAGAAGATTAAAAGCGCGTTTAAAGCAGATCAAAAGCTTCCCGGCTAAAGCCGGTCCTACGGTCGTGGTTGCCGCACTTTCACTCTGATCGTTCTCACGCTCCGCGTGGTAACGTCGCCCCGAACGCTCCGCGTCCCGCAGACGACGCGCATTCAGGCTGGGAGAGGTGACGGCGTCACAGGATGCATCCCCACGCAGAGCGTGGGAAACGATCAAGGATCTCTGACACAACGCGTCATCGTAGGACCGGCTTTAGCCGGGAAGCCCTTGATCTGCTTGTGATCTGCTTCTGATTTTCCTACGCAAAAATTCCAGACGCCGCCAATCGCGACTTGGGTGCAGGCTGAACGCAGGTCTCGCGCAGTGGGCCGAGCCGCATGGATGCGGCGAGAGCGCCGTCAGGACATGGATGTCCGTTCGGCGCGGCCCCACGGAGCGAGACCGGAGTGAAGGAACCCGACGAAGTCGGGCCCAACCAGGAGCAAGCACCCTTGGTTACTTGGGGTGCTTTTCCAAGTAACTCGCCGAAGGCGAAACAGTCTGCCGTCAGGCAGACGCTCTTGATCTAATGAAGGTGCCCCATGACCACCATCCGCCCCATGACCCCGGACGACTACGACGCCGTCACCCAACTGATGCGTGACACTCCGGGCATTTCCTTGCGCGATGCGGACTCGCGGGAGTCCACCGAGCGGTATCTGCTGCGCAACCCCGGATTAAGCTTCGTCGCGGAGGACGGCTCACTTATCTGCGGCTGCGTGATGTCGGGCCATGACGGCCGGCGCGGGTATTTGCAGCATTTGCTGGTGCTGCCTGAGTATCGGCGGCAGGGGATCGGGCAGGCACTGGTCGAGCGCTGTCTGGTCAGGCTTGAAGCGGAAGGCATTCATAAATGCCACATCGACGTGCTCAAGAACAATCCGGCCGCGGCGACCTATTGGGCGAATCACGGCTGGCAGTTGCGGGTTGATATCCACCGCTTTTCCTTCACGCGTCCCGACAATGAAAACGCCTGAGGCCCGGTTAAACCCTGATCAAAGCGGGCTCGCAGGCGTCACGGGTTGGCGTCTGGCGTAAACCATCAAACCGCTGAGGAAAATGAGCCCTATGCCGAACATTGAGGCGGTGCCCGGGTAGTTGCCGAACAGCAGGATCCCGTAAGCCACGGCGAAGATGATTTGCAGATAACCCAACGGTGCGAGCACCGACGACGAAGCGTAGCGATAGGATTTAGCCATGAGAAAGTGCGCGCACAACCCCAGACCGCCCAGCACCAGCAGCAGCCCCACTTGCAACCAATCGGGCTCGGCCCAGTAAAACGGTACGATGGCGCTGAGGATCAGGGTACAGAACACGCCGACGTAGAAGCTGCACACCGACGGGCTGTCGGTCTCTCCCGCCAGTTGCGTGAGCAGTTGATACAGCGCGAAGAACAGCGCGGTCGCCAGGGGAAACAGCATCCACAGCGAGAAGGCATCGCTGGCCGGGTTGATGATCACCAGCACACCGACAAAGCCGAGCACCACCGACAACCACTGCCAGCGATCCGCCTTGATGCCGAATAGCAGTGGCGACAGGATCGTGACGAATGCAGGCGCGAGGAAAACCAGGGCCGTGGATTCGGCAATCGGCACATGGGTCAGGCCGAACAGGAAAGACAGGCTGTCGGCGAGCAGGACCACTGCGCGCAGCAGGTGCAGCCAGGGCCGCCGGGTGTGGAAGACGTTCGTGCCGCCGTTGCGCAGCAGCACGGTGGTCACCAGCGTCGAATGAACAAGGTAGCGGGCCCACGCGACGAAGATCACCGGCAGGGAAGAGATCAGCGTCTTGGAAATCGCATCATGACTGGCGAACATCAGCGCCACGCCTGCCATCAACCACATGCCGATGACTTGCCGGTGCGCGCCGTGATGGAGAGTCATTGCAAAGCCTGCCACGAAAATGATGCGCAGGAGTTAACCACAGAAGGCGGCCGCAGCGCTCCACGCACGTTAATCAGGCGCCCACGCACCTTGCCCAAGCGCGCCGCGTACTTAACCGCGGGCAATAAAAAACCCGCCTGAGCGGGTTCTTTTCTATCAACACCATTCCAACATCCTGTCAGTAGCTGTCCCGGCAAATGGTGGATCATCCATGACCTGCGAAGCACATCCAGCGCCTCGGTTGATGGATCCAAGGTTGCGCTTGTGGCGCTTAGCTGTACAGGGCGACATTGCCCGACGTCGTGTAAGCCTTTCGCCATAGCAGGTGTCCGGTGACTGTCCGGTTTAGTGTGTGGCCCGGTGGTGAACCCCTGTGCAAGCCTCGCGACAAAGACAGGGCGAAGGCATAATGTGCGTCACACGAATACGCCTGCCGATCTGAGCCGCGTTGCACACCCACGCCTCAGTCGGCTTAAAACCAGCCCGGCCCTGCCGCGCAACGGGAAGCGATATGCCCATTCTTGTTCAGACACCCTGCTCTCTACTCCCCGGCTCATGGTCGTCGCAGTCATGATCGAAGTCACCGAAGTCTCCATCGCGCAACTGCGCGCTGCCCTTGAAGCCGGCCAGACCACCGCCGTCGAACTGGTTCAAGCCTACCTCGCCCGGATCGCCGCCTATGACGGCGCCGACACCGCCACCGCACTCAACGCGGTGGTCGTGCGCAATCCCCAGGCCCTCGACGAAGCGCAAGCCTCCGATAAGCGTCGCGCGCGGGGCGAAACCCTCAGCCCCCTCGACGGCATTCCCTATACCGCCAAAGACAGTTATCTGGTCAAAGGCCTCACGGCTGCATCGGGCAGCCCGGCGTTTGCCGAACTGGTCGCTCACCGTGATGCGTTCACCATCGAGCGGCTGCGTGCCGCCGGCGCGATCTGTCTGGGCAAGACCAACATGCCGCCGATGGCCAATGGCGGCATGCAGCGTGGCGTGTATGGCCGCGCCGAAAGCCCCTACAACGCAGGCTTCCTGACGGCGCCGTTTGCGTCCGGTTCGTCCAATGGCGCCGGCACTGCAACGGCGGCGAGTTTCGCCGCCTTCGGGCTGGCCGAAGAAACCTGGTCCAGCGGCCGTGGCCCTGCGTCGAACAACGGCCTGTGCGCCTACACGCCATCGCGCGGGGTGATTTCGGTGCGCGGCAACTGGCCGCTGACGCCGACCATGGACGTGGTCGTGCCCTTCGCCCGGACCATGGCCGACTTGCTCGAAGTGCTGGACGTGGTGGTCGCCGAAGACCCCGACACTCGCGGGGACCTGTGGCGCTTGCAGCCGTGGGTACCCATTCCCGCCGTCGATTCGGTACGCCCGGCGTCCTACGCCGAGCTCGCCTCCAGCCCGCAAGCCCTGGCGGGCAAACGCTTTGGCGTGCCGCGTATGTACATCAATGCCGACCCCGAAGCGGGCACGTCCGACGCGCCCGGCATTGGCGGCCCCACCGGCCAGCGCATCATCACCCGCGCGTCGGTGATCGACCTCTGGGAGCAGGCGCGCCAGGCACTTGAAACCCAAGGCGCAGAAGTCATCGAGGTGGATTTCCCGCTGGTCTCCAACTGCGAAGGCGATCGTCCCGGCGCGCCGACGGTGTACAACCGCGGCATCGTCTCCAAAGAGTTTCTGCACCACGAACTATGGGATTTGACTGCCTGGGCGTTCGACGATTTTCTGCAGGCCAACGGCGACCCGAAACTGAACCGCCTGGCCGACGTCAACGGCCCGCTGATTTTCCCCCACGACCCCGGCACCCTGCCCAACCGCGAGGGCGATCTCGCCGCCGGCATGGATGAGTACGTGAAGATGGCCCAGCGCGGCATCACGCCGTGGGACCAGATCGACACCCTGGCGGACGGCTTGCGCGGCCTGGAACACACGCGGCGCATTGACCTCGAAGACTGGATGCAGAAGCTCGGGCTGGATGCGGTGCTGTTCCCGACCGTGGCCGACGTGGCCCCGGCCGATGCCGACGTCAACCCGGCCTCGGCGGACATCGCCTGGAGCAACGGGGTCTGGGTCGCCAACGGCAACCTCGCGATCCGCCATCTCGGCGTGCCCACCGTGACCGTGCCGATGGGCGTGATGGCCGACATTGGCATGCCCGTGGGCCTGACGTTTGCCGGGCGCGCGTACGACGATTCCGCCCTGCTGCGCTTCGCGTCGGCTTTCGAAGCCATCGGCAGCAAGCGCCAGATTCCGCCGCGCACGCCGCCGCTGTCATCCGCCCGTTAATCACCGTGTGGATCGGGGCTTGCCGCCTCGCTCCGTCACGCCAGAACTGACCCTCAGGAGATGTGTTCAATGAGCAAGGCACCCTACGTACCGCCTACCGTGTGGAAGCATGAAGCGCCCTCCGGCGGCCAGTTCGCCAGCATCAACCGCCCGACTGCCGGGCCGACCCATGAAAAAGTCCTGCCGGTCGGCAAGCACCCGTTGCAGCTGTATTCACTGGCCACGCCCAACGGCGTCAAGGTGACGATTCTGCTTGAGGAACTGCTTGCCCTTGGCCACACCGGCGCCGAGTACGACGCCTGGCTGATCCGCATTGGCGAGGGGGATCAGTTCGGCAGCGGCTTCGTCGACATCAACCCCAATTCGAAAATTCCGGCACTGCTGGATCGCAGCGTCGAGCCCAACCTTCGCGTGTTCGAGTCCGGTTCGATCCTGCTGTATCTGGCGGAGAAGTTCGGAGAATTGCTGCCGAAGGATCTGGCGGGCCGCACCGAAACCCTGAACTGGTTGTTCTGGCAGATGGGCGCTGCGCCGTATCTGGGCGGCGGCTTCGGGCACTTTTATGTGTACGCGCCGGAGAAGTTCGAATACGCCATCGACCGCTTTACCATGGAAGCCAAGCGTCAGCTGGACGTGTTGAATCGGCGCCTCAGCGAACGCCCTTATCTGGCCGGCGACAGTTACACAATCGCCGACATCGCCGTGTGGTCGTGGTACGGGCAAGTGGTGCGCAACACGGTGTACGGCGCCGCCGAATTCCTCGCCGCCCACGAATACACTCACGTCCAGCGCTGGGCCGAAACCATCGCGCAACGGCCCGCCGTGATTCGCGGCATGCGGGTCAACCGGACCTGGGGCGATGAAGCCACCCAAGTGCCGGAACGGCATGATGCGTCGGATCTGGATTGAGGCAATCCCCAGCGGCGGCTGGCGTCTCGACTTAGTGGGCCCGGCTTCAGCCGGGATAGCGTCGGTCGTCACGCCGCAGAATTTAGGGCGTTCATACCGGCCGCTTCCCGGCTGAAGCCGGTCCCACTCATGTGGCCACGACCGGCATTTGTTCTGCGGGGTTACGCCTGGCCGCTTCCCGGCTAAAGCCAGTCCTACTGTCAGCATGCATTCCTCCTGTGGGCACGACGCGATACCGTAGGAGCCGGCTTGCTGGCGAACGCGGTGCATCGGCTGCCATCTGTGCTGAACACGCCGACGTCTTCGCGGGCATGCGCGCTCCTACAGAGCTATTGCCCGACATCATTTCTGCGGTGTTGTACCCGACGCCTTCCCGGCTAAAGCCAGTCCCACTGACAGCACGCATTCCGCGAGTAGGACCGGCTTCAGCCGGGAAGGCGTCAGGCGCCCTGCCCGTCGAGTTCGGCGAGCATCTCTTGCGGGATCACCAGTTCGGCGGCGGTGAGGTTTTCGTGCAAGTGCGCCACCGACGAGGTGCCCGGGATCAGCAGCAGGTTGGGCGCACGCTGCAGCAACCACGCCAGCGCCACGCACATCGGCGAAGTTTCAAGGCGCGTGGCCACGTCCGACAGCGTCTGCGACTGCAAGGGCGTAAAACCACCCAGCGGGAAGAACGGCACGTAGGCAATGCCCTGTTTGCCGAGTGCGGCGATCAGGTGCTCGTCAGCCCGGTGGGCCAGGTTGTAGTGGTTCTGCACGCAGACCACCTCGGCAATGCTCTGCGCCTCGGCGACCTGTTTCGCACTGACGTTGCTCAGGCCCAGATGCTGAATCAAACCCTGGTGCTGCAACTCGGCCAGCGCACTGAACTGCTCGGCAATCGACGCTTCGTCCGGTGAATGCCCGGTGCCCCACGCCCTGAAGTTCACCACATGCAACGCTTCCAGGCCGAGATTGCGCAGGTTGTCATGCACCGCGCTCACCAACTCCGCCGGGCTGTTGGCAGGATTCCATGAAGCGTCGGCGCCTCGCGACGCGCCAACCTTGGTCACGATCAGCAGCTCATCGGCATAAGGATGCAGAGCTTCACGGATCAGTCGATTGGTGACATGGGGCCCGTAGAAGTCGGCGGTGTCGATATGGTTGACCCCGGCCGCCAGCGCTTCACGCAACACGGCGATGGCGCCAGCGTGGTCTTTCGGCGGTCCGTAAACGCCCGGCCCGGCCAGTTGCATGGCGCCGTAACCCATGCGGTTGACGGTGCGACCGCCGAATGAAAAGTGTCCTGCTTTACTGGCCTGGCTCATGGGTGACGCCTCGTGATCAAGAATGTGGCACGACTATAGGCGTTGACCGATGCGCCGATAATCAGGTGCAATCGGCACGGGTTGTACGAGCGAGCGGACAATGGCGACAGACATTCAGGATTTGCTGGCCTTCGTGGCCGTGGTCAACGCAGGCGGTTTCCGCGAAGGCGCACGGCTGAGCGGTAAGTCAGCGTCCAGCCTCAGCGATGCCGTTCGACGCATGGAGTCGCGCCTGGGCGTGCGGTTGCTCAACCGCACCACGCGCAGCGTCGTGCCGACCGAAGCCGGCGCGCGGCTGATGGAGCGGATTGTCCCGGCCCTAGGGGAAGTTGAATCGGCGCTGGACGTGGTCAACGATTTCCGCGACCGCCCTTCCGGCACGCTCAGGCTCAACGTTCCGGTCAGCGCCGCGCGCTTGATATTGCCGGCGATCATTACCCCGTTTCTGCAAGCGCACCCGGATATCCGCATGGAAGTGGTCACCGAAGAAAGCTTCGTCGACATGCTTGCCGCCGGCTGCGACGCGGGCATCCGCTACGACGACCGCCTGGAGCAGGACATGATCGCCGTGCCCATCGGCCCGCGCGTTCAGCGTTTCGCGACCGCTGCATCGCCGGCGTACCTCGACGGCCGGGGCCGGCCCGAGCATCCACGGGATCTGTTGAACCACAGTTGCCTGCCCGGCAAATTTCCCAGCGGTGCTATTCCGCTGTGGGAGTACGAGCGTGACGGGGAAAATGTTCGCGTCGACCCGAGCGGCCCACTGACTGTTCGGATTGGCGGCGCATTTGACCTCGCCGTGCAAACCGCCATCGACGGCCTGGGCATCGTCTCGTTGTTCGAAGACTGGTTGCGCCCCCATCTGGACAGCGGCGCACTGGAACCGGTGCTCGAACCCTGGTGGCCAAGCTTCAGCGGGCCCTTTCTCTACTACCCGGGGCGGCGCTATGTGCCCTCACCGTTGAGAGCCTTCCTGGACTTTATCCAGCGGCGAGCATGATGCTTATCCACGCCAAGGCATAAACGAGTCATTTAAATAAATCGGCTGCCAGCGCTAGTTCATGCCGATATATACAGCGAGTTGATCAGCCCGAATATTCAGGCAAAAAAAAACGCTGCATTCAATGCAGCGTTTCTTTTATAGCGTTTGTAGTTGAAGCCGCCAGGGCACTGGCAATCAACCATTTTGACGACCGTAACCCATGATGGTGTAGTCAAGGCTGTGGGTCACGCCGGCGTGGTCAACATAAACCATGGTGGATTGCACCGGACCATCAACTTTCTGTGGGTCCTGGGCGTTTTTGATGCTGATCACTTCAGCGACGTCGATGCCTTTGTGGCGGTTGTATTGTTCAACCTGGGTCAGGGGCTTTTGCTGGGTGGCTGGGAGTTCGCCGGCAGCAGCGAAAACACTCACAAGGGACAGGGCAGCGAAGGCTAATACTTTCATGGTGATTCTCCAGAAGTTCATTAATGAGTGATTAAGCAAAGCGCGTGTCGTTTGCTTGTGGGGTCATTCTGTTCGTGATCGGCGCAGATGATAAATACTTAAAATCGATAAGACCCATCACTGTCATTGATGCGCGATTTAATTACATCAACTTCAGTAATAGACTTTTGCGCATTCTGTTAACCCATAACTTTGTGCGCGACGGGTGGGCCCTGCGCAAATAGCCTTTTCTGAGCGGCAGATCCAGGGACTGCACTTTCCCGGAGCGCGTCATGTTGTCGCGGGCCATTTAACGGACCTCGGGAAATATTTTCCGCGCAATCAAACATTTCCAATGATGAACGTACTACCATTCATCCCGCTGACTCGTCCCGACCCAAGATGTCCGAGCAGACCTCTATAAAGCGCTGGCCACTGGCACGGCGCTATTTTTTTTAAAAAACCGAAGCCTTGATGCCGCCTCACGACTGCGCTCGTGACGCAGTGCATCAACCGTGATGACCGTCTGAGGTTGTGATGCAGAAATTGATGATTAACGGCCAGGAGCACGACCTGGATGTCGCCGACGACATGCCATTGTTGTGGGTCCTGCGCGACGTGATGGGCCTCACCGGTACCAAGTATGGCTGCGGCATTGCCCAGTGCGGCGTGTGCACCGTGCACCTGGACGGCCAGGCCGTGCGTTCATGCGTGCTGCCGGTCAGCGCCGTGGCGGGCCGCAAGGTCACGACCATCGAAGCAGTCGGCGAGCAGGCCGTGGGTCAGGCGGTACAGAAAGCCTGGCTGGACCACGAAGTCGTGCAATGCGGGTACTGCCAGTCGGGGCAGATCATGTCGGCCGTCGCGCTGTTGCAGGAACACCCCAAAGCCAACGACGAACAAATCGTCAACGCCATGTCGGGCAACCTCTGCCGCTGCGCCACCTACACCCGCATTCGCGCCGCCATCAAAAGCGTCAGCCAGGCCTGAAGGAAGTCATCATGTCCGAATCACAAACACCTGCCGCGATGCTCTCGCGTCGCGGGCTGCTCAAAGGCAGTGCGCTGCTGGGCGGCCTGGTCATCGGCACCTACCTGCCGGCGTCAGTCACCCGTAGCTTCGCCGCCGATCTGGTCAAGGGCGCGAGCCTGGGCGACAACGCCGAGCAAGGCTATGGCGCGTTCGTGCGCATTGATCACAGCGGCGCCGTCACGCTGATTTCGCCGAAGATCGAAATGGGCCAGGGCGTGCAGACCGGCATTGCCATGATGGTTGCCGAAGAGCTCGAAGTGCCGTTGAGCCAGATCACCATCACCGAGGCGCCGCCCAATGCAGCGCTGTACACCGACGCGCTGCTGAGCTTTCAGGCCACCGGCGGTTCGACCTCCACCCGCTACAGCTGGGAGCCCCTGCGCAAGGCCGGCGCCGGTGCGCGCATCGTGCTGATCCAGGCCGCGGCCATGCGCTGGAAAGTCGCGCCAAGCCAATGCCACGCCGAGAACGGCCGGGTCATCGGCCCGAACGGTCAAAGTGCCGGTTACGGCGAGCTGGTCGACGCCGCCGCGAAATTACCGCTGCCGACCGAGATCCCGCTCAAAGCCGTCAGCGAATTCAAGCTGCTGGGCAAACCGGTCCAGCGACTGGACACACCGAACAAGGTCAACGGCACGGCAAAATTCACCATCGACCTGCAAGTGCCGGGGATGCTGATTGCGTCCACCCTCACCTGCCCGGTTCACGGCGGCACGCTGCGCGGCGTGAAGAACGAAGACGCTGCGCGCAAGGTCCCTGGCGTGCGCGATATCGTGCGCCTGAACAACGCCGTCGCGGTGACGGCGAGCAATTTCTGGTCCTGCCAGCAAGCGCTCAAGGCGCTGGACATCGACTGGGACCTCGGCCCCCATGCCGGTCTGAACTCGGCACAGCTGGACAAATCGCTGTTCGACGCGAGCGCAGGTGATGGCGTGTTCGCGCACCAGTCCGGTGACATCGCCGGCGCGCTGAAAAATGCCTCCAGCCGCTTCGAAGCCATCTACGAACAACCCTTCCTGTCCCACTCCCCACTGGAGCCGATGACCTGCGTCGCCCATGTGCGCGCCGACGCGTGCGAGTTGTGGGTCGGCTGCCAGGCGCCGGGGATGGCCCAGGCGGGCGCGGCCAAAGTCTGCGGCATGCCGGTGGAAAAAGTGGTGATCCACAACCAGTTGATCGGCGGTGGTTTTGGCCGTCGTCTGGAGTCCGATTTCATCTTCCAGGCCGTGGACATCGCGCGCCAGTTGAGCTACCCGATCAAGCTGATCTGGAGCCGCGAAGAGGACATGACCCACGACCGTTATCGTCCGCACTACGTTGACCGCCTCAATGCGGCGCTGGACAAAGACCTGCGTCCGGTGGGCTGGGAGCATCGTATCGCCGGTGCTTCGGTGGTCGCCGCCTACATCGGCGCATTGCCGGCGGATGGCGTCGATGGCGATGCCGTCGAAGTGGCGAAGGACCCGATCTACACCCTGCCCAACCTGCAGGTGCGCTACATCCGTCACGACCCGGAAGTGATTCCGGTTTCGTGGTGGCGTGGCGTCGGACCGCTGCGCAGCACCTACGCCATCGAGTGTTTCATCGACGAGCTGGCGCACAACGCCAAGGTCGATCCGGTGAAATACCGCCTGGCACTGATGCAGTCGCAACCCCGCGCCCAAGCGGTGCTGACCAAAGCCGCGCAACTGGTGGAGTGGGACAAGCCACTGCCGGCCGGTTCCGGCCGTGGCGTGGCAGTGACGGCGGTGTTCGGCAGCTTCGTCGCGACCATCGTCGAGCTGGAGAAGCAAGGCGAAAAAGGCCTGCGCATCAAACGGCTGGTAACGGTCATCGACTGCGGCTTTGCCACCAACCCGACGTCCGTGGCGTCGCAGATGGAAGGCGGCACGCTGTTCGGTTTGTCGGCCGCGCTGTTCAACGAGATCCTGATCGAGAAGGGCCAGGTGCAGCAGACCAACTTCCACGAGTACCGGCAGATCCGCATGAGCGACGCGCCACCGGTGGAAGTGCACATCGTCGACAGCGTCGAGACCCCTGGCGGCGTGGGCGAAACCGGTGCCGTGCCGGCTGCGGCCGCGCTGGTCAATGCGGTGTACGCCGCGACCGGTGTGCGTGAGCGTCGTTTGCCGTTGAGCCGCTTTGGCTATTTCACTGTTTAAGGAGCGCGTCATGAACGTTTTCAACACTGCGCTCGGACTTGTGGCCGGTTTGCTGGCCAGCACCGTTTACGCGAGCGACACCCCGGCCATGAGCAAGGGCGAATACCTGACCCGCGCCGCTGATTGCGTGGCCTGCCACGTCGTGCCGGGCGGCAAGCCGTACGCCGGCGGGCTGGAATTCAAGTTGCCATTTGGCAGCCTGTATTCGCCCAACATCACCCCGGACAAAGAGACCGGTATCGGTAACTGGACCGACGACGAGTTCGTCGACGCCCTGCAAAAAGGCGTGGGCAAGGACGGCAAGCATTACTACCCGGCCTTCCCTTACACCTCCTACACACAGATGTCCCGCGAAGACATTCTGGCGATCAAGGGCTACCTGTTCAGCCTTGAGCCGGTGAAGCAGATGCCACCCGAAAACAAGATCTCGTTCCCGTTCAATCAGCGCTGGGGAATGATGTTCTGGAACGCGATCTTCGCGTCTAACGAACGCTTCGTTCCGGACAGCAAGCAGTCCGCTGAATGGAACCGTGGCGCGTATCTGGTGCAGGGCCCGGGCCACTGCGGCGAGTGCCACACACCACGCAACATCTTCCAGGCGATGAGCACCGGCAATTCCCTGGCGGGTGCCGAACTGGGCAACTGGATGGCCTACAACATCAGCTCCGACGCCAAATACGGCATCGGCGCCTGGCCGGACGACGCCATCGTCAGCTACTTGTCGAAGGGCTACGCGGCCGGTTTCGGCGGCGCGGGCGGGCCCATGGGTGATGCCGTCGAGCACAGCTTGCGCTACCTTGATCCGGCTGATCTGAAAGCCATTGCGGTGTACCTCAAGAGCACGCCGGCACGAAGCGAAGGCATTCCTCGGCCGAGCATGGCGGTGAACGACTCGGCGCTGCAAAAGGGGCTCGGCCAGAAGCTGTTCAACGACACCTGCGTGGCCTGTCACCAGATCGACGGCAGTGGCCGGCAATCACCGGCAGGCGGGTTGGCCGGCTTGAAAACCGTCAACGACCCCAAAGGCCGCAACGTGATGGCGACCCTGCTGGAAGGTCACACGCCAACCGCAGCACAGGTCGACCAGCGCATGCCGGACTTCGCGCGCAGTTACAGCGATGCTGAACTGGCTGCCGTGAGCACCTTCGTGCTGCGCCGGTTCGGTCAGAGCGACGGCGAGGTCAAAGCCGAAGACGTCGCCAAAAACCGCGCCAGCGCGTTGCATTGATGGATCGGTGGCGCGGCTGATTCTCCTGTGAGTCAGCCGTGCTGCCAGGCCATTGGGCGGTTCAGGTCTTCGGCACCTGCGCCGCCACCGCTGCCTTGTCGATCACCGACTCGACATTGACGATGCGCCCCGCCTCAAACGTGTAGAACACGTTCTCCGTAAACGTCACCCTTCTCCCGTTCACCGGCACCTCGAACAACTCGCCCACCGGCGTGCAATCGAACCTCAGCCGCGCGGCGATGTGCGGTGGCTCGGCGATCAGCAGATCGATGACAAAACGCAGGTCAGGAATGGCGCGGAAATCCCGCTCCAGCATCTGCCGATAGCCGGCCAGACCGACCCGCTCGCCGTTGTAGCGCACTTCCTCGCCGACAAAATCCCCCAGTGCAGGCCAATCCTGGCTATTGAGGCAGGCGATGTAGCCGGTGTAGGCGTCTTTGAGTGTCTGGTTGTTCATCGTTTCTCCCGTGGTGGGTAGTGACATGAATGTTAATTCAACTGAATGCACGCGACGCTTCGTAGGACCGACTTCAGCCGGGAAGAGGCCAGCATGAACACCATCAATTTTGCAGTGTGACGACTGACGCCTTTCCGGCTGAAGCCGGTCCTACTGAAGGACTGCGGTGTGTCAGTGTCATCGGAACACCCTCAGTGCCACTGGATGCACGCGACGCTTTTAGTGGGACTGGCTTCAGCCGGGAAGAGGTCAGTATGAACACCATCAAATTTGCAGTGTGACCGCTGACGCCTTCCCGGCTGAAGCCGGTCCTACGAGGTGACTGCGGTGTGTCAGTGTGATCGGAACACCCTCAGTGCCACTGGATGCACGCGACGCT
>NZ_SOCR01000009.1:39954-66602 GCF_004364335.1 Pseudomonas graminis
CCGCTGACGCCTTCCCGGCTGAAGCCGGTCCTACGAGGTGACTGCGGTGTGTCAGTGTGATCGGAACACCCTCAGTGCCACTGGATGCACGCGACGCTTTTAGTGGGACTGGCTTCAGCCGGGAAGAGGTCAGTATGAACACCATCAAATTTGCAGTGTGACCGCTGACGCCTTCCCGGCTGAAGCCGGTCCTACGAGGTGACTGCGGTGTGTCAGTGTGATCGGAACACCCTCAGTGCCACTGGATGCACGCGACGTTTTTAGTGGGACTGGCTTTAGCCGGGAAGAGGTCGGTATGAACACCCACAAATTTGCAGTGTGATGACTGAAGCTTTCCCGGCTAAAGCCGGTCCCACCAAGGGGCACGCGGTGTGTCAGTCTTACTGGTTGCAAGACGATGCCCCAGCCAGGAAGTGCTAGGTTATCCGCACTGACTCCATCAAGGCGCAATCATGTCCGCACACCCTCCTTTCTCCGGCGCGAAGGTCGCCATTCTGTGCAAAGGCACGCTGCTCACTTACCAACGCGACGACAAGCCGGAGATCCCCTGGCCGAATCTGTGGGACCTGCCCGGCGGCGGCCGCGAGGGCGGCGAGACGCCAGAAGAATGCGCCGTGCGGGAAACGATGGAAGAATTCGGCATCGCCCTCGACCCTGCGTCCATCATCCACAAACAGGTCTACCGGGGTCAGGGCGTCAACAGGCTCGACACCTGGTTCTTTGTCGCTGAAGTGGCCGAGGGTCTGTTTGATCGCGTGGTATTCGGCGATGAAGGCCAGCGCTGGCAGGTGATGACGGTCGAGGCGTTTCTGGCGATGGACAACGCGGTGGACCGCCTGCAACACCGGTTGCGCGCATTCATGGATCAGCAGAGCTGACACGTCCAGCCCCGCACTTCGCTCGCCCCAATTCCTCAAGCAGAGACAAATTGACGCAGTGCCAGCGGTTTTTTGCTATCTTCGCGCAAAATTAACTAACCGGTTAATTACGCGACGGATAATGCCGGAAGAATCGCATCTGGCAGCCATCACGCTCTGAACCCTTGTCCTCACCCCACTTGATCGGTCGTCCACAGCCCTTCATCGCGTCAGCAGGAATACCTCATGGATCACTCACAACCTTCGGCAGCCGTCAGCCGCTGGCCCATTCGGGTCGTCGCGCTGGGCGTGCTGGTTTTCGGATTACTCTTTGCAGCGGGCGGCGGCTACCTCGTCACGCTGGGCGGCAGCGCGTACTTCCTGCTGGCCGGACTGGGCCTCATCGTCTGCGCCGTCCTGCTGTTCCAACGGCGCCTGGCAGGCGCGTGGCTGTTCGCAGCGGTGATGCTGTTGACGCTGATCTGGGCGCTTTTGGACGCCGGGCTGGTGTTCTGGCCTCTGGTTTCACGGCTGTTCGCGCTGGGTGTCCTGAGCCTGCTGGTCGCGCTGATCTACCCTTCCCTGCGCAAGGCCAATGGCCTGGCAACCGGTCGCGGCGGTTACGTCGCGGGTGGTGTGCTGGCGCTGGCGATAGTGGCGGGATGCTGGGGAATGTTTCAGCCCCACGCCTCGGTGTCGCCCACGGGCGATGGCCCGGCGCTGACCAAAGTCGATCCGGCCCACGCGCAGAAGGACTGGGCGCATTACGGCAACGACGAAGGCGGCAGCCGCTTCGCCGCGCTGGACCAGATCAACCGCGACAACGTCAGCCAGCTGGTGCCGGCCTGGACCTACCACACCGGCGACGTCGCCCTCAGCGATGGCAATGGCGCCGAAGACCAGATGACCCCGCTGCAGGTCGGCGACAAGGTGTTCATCTGCACGCCGCACAACAACGTCATCGCGCTGGACGCCGACACCGGCAAGCAGCTGTGGAAAAATGAAATCAACGCCAAGTCCGCCGTGTGGCAACGCTGCCGCGGGCTGGCCTATTTCGACGCCAGCGCCGCCGTCGCGCCACCCACCGATGGCAGCACGCCTGCAGCGTCGGTCGCCGTGCCGGCCGGCGCCCACTGCCAGCGTCGTCTGTTGACCAACACCATCGACGCGCGCCTGATTGCCGTGGACGCCGATACCGGCGAGTTCTGCCAGGGCTTCGGCAACAACGGCCAGGTCGACCTCAAAGCCGGTCTGGGCAACGTGCCCGACTCTTACTATCAATTGTCATCGGCGCCGCTGATGGCCGGGACCACCGTGGTCGTCGGTGGACGCGTGGCCGACAACGTGCAGGCCGACATGCCGGGCGGGGTGATCCGTGGCTTTGACGTGGTCACCGGGCAAATGCGCTGGGCGTTCGATCCGGGCAATCCCGAAGACAAGCAGGCGCCATCCGCTGACAAGACGTACGTGCGCAGCACGCCGAACAGCTGGGCGCCGATGTCCTACGACCCGGCCATGAACACGCTGTTCCTGCCGATGGGCAGTTCGTCCACTGACATCTACGGCGTCAAGCGCACCGAGCTGGACCACACCTACGGCGCCTCGGTGCTGGCATTGAACGCCACCATCGGCGTACAGAAGTGGGTGTATCAGACGGTTCATAACGACCTCTGGGATTTCGACCTGCCGATGCAGCCGAGCCTGATCGACTTCGCCAAGCCTGACGGCAGCAAAGTACCGGCGCTGGTCATCGGCACCAAGGCCGGGCAGATTTTCGTGCTTGATCGCCACACCGGCCAGCCGCTGACCGAGGTCAAGGAAGTCCCGGTCAAGCCGTCGAACATCCCCAACGAACCCTACTCGCCGACCCAGCCAAAATCCGTCGGCATGCCGCAGATCGGCGCGCAGACCCTGACCGAATCGGACATGTGGGGCGCGACGCCGTTCGACCAGCTGTTATGCCGGATCTCGTTCAAGAAGATGCGCTACGACGGCCTGTTCACCGCGCCGGGCACCGACATTTCCCTGAGTTTCCCGGGCTCCCTGGGCGGGATGAACTGGGGCAGCCTGTCGACCGATCCGGTTCACGGCTTCATCTTCGTCAATGACATGCGCCTGGGCCTGTGGATTCAGATGGTGCCGCAGTTGAAGGACGCCATTGCAGCCTCCGGCGGTGAAGCATTGAACACCGGCATGGGCGCGGTGCCCCTGAAAGGCACGCCCTACGCCGTCAACAAGAACCGCTTCCTGTCCGTGGCCGGCATCCCGTGCCAGGCGCCGCCGTTCGGCACGCTGACCGCCATCGACATGAAGACCCGAAAAATTGCCTGGCAAGTGCCGGTCGGCACCGTTCAGGACACCGGCCCGATGGGTATCAAAATGCACCTGCCGCTGCCGATCGGCATGCCGACGCTGGGTGGCACGCTGTCGACCCAGGGCGGACTGGTGTTCATCGCCGGCACCCAGGATTACTACCTGCGCGCGTTTAACAGCGCCAACGGCGAAGAAGCCTGGAAAGCCCGTTTGCCCGTTGGCAGCCAGGGCGGCCCGATGACGTACGTGTCGCCGAAGACCGGCAAGCAGTACATCGTCATCACCGCCGGCGGCGCCCGTCAGTCGGCGGATCGCGGTGACTATGTGATTGCCTACGCATTGCCTGACGGCAAGTAACCGCCCGCACAAAAAAACCGCTAACGCCTTGATGAGGGGCGCAGCGGTTTTTATTGGGTCGAAGAAAAGGCTCACGCCGCATTCACCTAGTGGTGACCGCATTGAGCTTGCAGGACCGGCTTCAGCCGGGAAGCACAAGGCCAGGCAGCGCAAACTAATGGTTGTACCCAGCGGTCAGTTACTCGCCACTTCCGCCGAATTACCCGTGGTCACCAGCGCTTTAAGCGATGCATCGAACTGCTTTAAGGCGTTGATTTGCAGGTCACGTTGCTGATTGATCTGCGCAGCGATCTCCGGAGCAGCTTTGTCGTGGACCCACACCGAGGTCAGCTCTTTGGCGCCGAGGCCTTCAGCCTTGCCGATGTACTGCAGATTCGAATCATAGAACTTCGCGATGAAGCGCGCTTCGACCTGAGAGTTGCGCTGGGACACCAGGCGGCTATAGGTGTCGAGCATCACCACCACATCAGGTCGCGCCTGCATCAGCGCATCGAGATTGTCGTACACGGTCACCGACGCAAACTGCTTCTGCAACGAACCTTTCAGCCAGTCCATCGCCAGTTTTGGATCGGAGCTGCTGACGAACGCCTCGCGAATGCGCGAATCCAGCCCGCCGTTCTTGACGCCCTTCAGCGCCACTGCGTGATAACGCTCAAGGTATTCGAGGGTGCTGACGGTGTTTTCGCTGTAGAGCACGCCAACGCTTTGGGAAGATTGCAATGCCACACGGCTTTCAACCACCGGCAACAAATGGCACGCCTCAGCGTCCGCTGCCGAAACAGGGCCTGCTGCAACAGCAGTACCCGTCGCGACGAATCCGCTGGACAGCACGGCGACGAGGGTCAGCAGGGTTGAAATTTTCATCGCGTGGCGTCCTTCTCAAGCAAGTTCGGTATGGGGCCATCCTCCTCTCTTCCGTGGAAAAGAGAACTCGCCTGGCGTGATGGTCACTATCGATTTCAAGAATGGTAGGCGCTTTGAGAAACACCTTTACCGATGCTTCAACAAACCTCGCTGCCCTCTCCTTTTTCGCACCCTTCAATACACGTAGCGGCCAACCGCCCGACGTACTTCCTGCAACGCAACCCGCAAGGCATCCAGATCAAGAGAGCCTAACGCCAGGCGAATTCCATGGGGAACGGCGCTGGAGGTGGCGAACGGTTCAGCAGTCGACACCGCCACCTTGTTCGCCAGTAACTCCATGGCCACCTGATCGGCCCTGGCGTCTTCCGGCAGCTGCACCCATAAAAAATAGGACGCCGGGTGACTGATGACGTTCAACCCGGTTAACAGCTCCCGGGCGAGGGTCTGTCGAGCCCGTGCGTCGAGGCGTTTTTCCGCCTCCAGGCGCGCGACGGTGCCGTCCTCAATCCAGCCGCAGACCAGAGACGTCATCACCCCCGGCGTGTTCCAGACCGTCGCCCGGATCGCGCGCTCGATGGCCGAAACCCATTGCAGCGGCGCGACCACGTAGCCCACCCGCAGGCCGGTCGCGATGTTTTTCGAGAAGCCCGAGACGTAGACGGTCAACTCCGGCGCCAGGGCCTTCAACGGCGCGGGCGGCTCATCGGCCAGAAACGCATACGCGGCGTCTTCGATCAACAGCAACCCATGCTGTCGAGCGATGCGCACCAACTGTTCGCGCCACGGCAGGGCCATCACCCAGCCCATGGGGTTGTGCAGCGTCGGCATGGTGTAGACCGCCTTGATCCGTCGGCGCTGGCAGAGCTTCTCAAGCGCGGTCAGATCGGGACCATCATCGGCATAGGGGATCGCGATCAGTTCCAGCCGGTGCGCGTCGCCCAGCACTTTGAAGCCCGAATAGGTCAGTGCATCCACCGCCACCACATCCCCCGGTTTGAGCAACGCCATCATCGTCACCGCCAGGCCATGCTGCGCGCCGCTGACGATCACCACCTCCTCGGCCTCGACCGCTAATCCCCGAGCAACAAGGTGCCGCGCCATGCACGCGCGCTCATGGCTTCGGCCGGCATGGGGCTGATAGCGCAGCAGTGCCTCCAGATCACCCGACAATGCCAACTGGCGAAGGCCGTTGCGCAGCAGTTCGGTCTGGCCCGGCAGGGTCGGGCAGTTGAAATTGAGATCGAGGACCCCGGGCGTACTGATCTGCTGATCGATGCCATGACTCAGCGGGAGGGCGATTTCCCGAACAAAAGTGCCGCGCCCGGTTTCGCCGCTGACCAGCCCCATGGCTTCCAGCTCGGCATAAACCCGAGACGCCGTGACCAGCGCCAGGCCTTCATCTGCCGCCAACTGACGATGGGGCGGCAGGCGCGTCCCAGGCGCCAGCTCACCAGACGCGATCTGCGCGGCGAATCGGTCGACAAGGGTCTTGTAGCGGGCGCGGGGCATAGCGCTGTATCCATGACAATTTTTTGATTGTGCTGATTCTGGACCGTACGCTGCCCTGACGGCAATCGGTCAATCGGCCACATACCATCAATGGCACCAGCGTCGCTACGCCTGCGCCTCAAGAGTCCGAACCCTATGGAAATCTCTTCAAAGGTCCAGCCCCTGACGGCAAAACCCAACAGCGCCGGATGGCTGAACGGCCTGATCGGCGTGATCATTTTCAGCGGCTCACTGCCTGCAACACGCATCGCCGTGCTGGAGTTCACGCCGCTGTTTCTGACCGCCGCCAGAGCGTCGATCGCCGGTTTGGTCGCGGTCTGCTTGCTGCTCGTGTTGCGGGAGAAGCGCCCGCAGCGCACCCAACTGATCCCGCTGCTGATCGTTGCCAGCGGCGTGGTGGTCGGCTTCCCGCTGCTCACCGCGCTGGCCCTGCAATACGTCACGTCGGCGCACTCCATCGTTTTTGTCGGCCTGTTGCCGTTGGCGACCGCAGTGTTCGCCGTGCTGCGTGGCGGCGAGCGGCCACGTGCGGTGTTCTGGGTGTTCTCGTTGCTGGGCAGCGCGCTGGTGGTGGGGTTCGCCTGTGCCCAAGGGTTGTCGGCGTCGCCAGTGGGGGATTTGCTGATGTTGCTGGCGATTGTCGTCTGCGGCCTGGGCTACGCCGAAGGCGCCACGCTGTCCCGGACGCCAGGCGGCTGGCAAGTCATCTGCTGGGCGCTGGTGCTGGCATTGCCGCTGATGCTGCTCCTGACCCTTTTCAGCGCGCCGCCATCGCTGTCCACCATCAGTGCACCGGCCTGGGCGAGCCTGGGCTACGTGTCGCTGTTCAGCATGTTGATCGGCTTCGTGTTCTGGTATCGCGGTCTCGCCCAGGGCGGGATCGCTGCGGTGGGACAACTGCAATTGCTGCAGCCTTTTTTCGGCCTGACCCTGGCAGCGACGCTGCTGCATGAAAAGGTCAGCCTGGGGATGCTGGTGGTGACCGTCGGAGTGATCCTCTGCGTGGCCGGCGCGCGGCGGTTTTCACGCTAGCGGCAGGCACGGCCAAGGAATGGCCCAAATGAAAAAAGCCGGTGATCATCACCGGCATTTCCCGTTCATGACTAAGACATCACTTGGCCTGACTGACGCGCCAGACCTTGTTGCCCACATCGTCGGCGACCAGCAATGCGCCCTGCTTGTCGAGGATCACGCCGACCGGACGGCCCTGTGCGTCGCCGTCGGCGTTGAGGAAGCCGGTCAGGACGTCCACCGGCAGGCCGGTCGGGCGGCCATCCTTGAAGCCGACGAAGACGACTTTGTAGCCGGCCTGGGGATTGCGGTTCCACGAACCGTGCTCGCCGACAAACACACCGTCGGCAAATTTGGCCGGCATGCCGCGCGGGTCGGACCAGGTCAGGCCCAGTGGCGCGACGTGGGTGCCGAGGGCGTAATCGGGGGCGATGGCCTTGGCGACCATGTCCGGGCGCGGCGGCTGCAGGCGGCTGTCGACGTGATTGCCGTAGTAGCTCCATGGCCAGCCGTAAAACGCGCCATCCTTGACCGAGGTCAGGTAATCCGGCACCAGGTCGCTGCCGATTTCGTCACGTTCGTTGACCACCGTCCACAGCTCGTTGCTGCCCGGCTTCCAGGCCAGCCCGTTGGGGTTGCGCAGGCCGCTGGCGAACAGGCGTTTCTGCCCGGTCTTGACGTCGACTTCCCAGACTGCCGCACGGCCCTCTTCGGCCTCCAGACCGTTTTCGGCCACGTTGCTGTTCGAGCCCACGGTGACGTACAGCTTGGTGCCTTCGCGGTTGGCGATGATGTTCTTGGTCCAGTGGTGATTGATGCCTGCCGGCAGGTCGGTGACTTTCACCGGCTTGGCGGTGCTTTCGGTCTGGCCATCGTTGTACGGAACTTTGACCACGGCATCGGCGTTGGCGATGAACAGCTCGTTGCCTACCAGGACCATGCCGAACGGCGAGGTCAGGCCGCTGATGAACACTTTCTTCATCTCTGCGCGGCCATCACCGTCGGCATCACGCAGGATGCTGATGCGGTTGGCGCTCTCGGCTTCGGCGCCGACCCGGCTCATGACGATCCCGGTGGCGGTACGCTTGATCCAGGCCATCACCCCCGGCCCGCCGTCCGTCGCGCCTTCAGGCTTGGGCGGCTTGTTGCTTTCGGCCACCAGGATGTCGCCGTTGGGCAGGCTGTACAGCCACCGCGGGTGATCGAGGTTCTCGGCCAGTGCGCTGACCTTGAAGCCGTCGGCGGCCTTGGGCGCGTCAGTGCCCTTCCAGCCGACCGCCTTGGACACCTTGACCGTCGGAATCAGCGTGCTGTTCGGCTCGGGCAGTTGCGGCTGCGCACCTACACCCGCCTGGAACGGCAGCTTGGCGGTCTCGCCGCAGGCACTGAGCATCGCAGCAGTGGTCATCAGCAGTGCAAATCGGTGCATCGCAATCATCGTTCAACCTCGCGGCGGCCATCCATGGGCCCATTGTTTTAAGGGATAAAGAGCGCTGAGAAACAGAGCGCCTGGAGAAGCGCAAGCTTCCAAGGACATAAGGCTGACCAGTATCGCCATGTCGACCGTCAGCAAATAGCTATCGGGACGCACATGACATTTGCCTGTGGGGCATCAATAACACGACCCCGCCAAGAGCGTCAGGGTTCAATAATCTGCGCCCACACCTCGCTTACGGGGCCGAGGGGTTAGCCATATCGGCCGATTTTAGCTACGCTGCCCTCCCACCACCCCAGAGCCCGATCCGATGACCCGCCCAGAGTTTGCTTTGGATGTTGAGGCGATCCATGCGATCCCCGCCGTGCCCGTCATTTTGAGCATGGTCAAGCACATGACGGGCATGCGCTTCGCGGCAATCGCCAGGGTCACTGAAAGCCACTGGGTGGCCTGCGCCGTCGATGACTCGATCAACTTCGGCCTCAAGCCGGGCGGCGAACTGGTGCTGGAGTCGACCATCTGCCACGAGATCAGGCAGCATCAGCGGCCCGTGGTTTTCGGCCACGCCAGCGCCGACCCGCACTTCGCCACCCATCACACCCCCCTCACCTACGGCCTGGAAAGCTATATCTCGATCCCCATCGTTCTGGCCGACGGCCGCTTCTTCGGTACGCTGTGTGCGATCGATTCGGTGCCAGCCGACCTGGACGATCCCGCCATCGTCAAGACACTGACCCTCTTCGCGCAACTGATCGCCATGAGCCTGGACACCCAGGGTCACCTGGACAGCGCACGCGCCGAGCTGACCGACGCCAACGAAAACGGTCGACTGCGCGAGCAATTCATGGCGGTGCTGGGCCACGACCTGCGCACGCCCCTGAGTGCGATCCGCATGAGCGCCGACTTGCTGGCGACCAAAACCGAAGACAAGCGTTCGCTGGGGCTGGTGGCCCTCATCCGGCAAAGCTCGATCCGCATGGGGGCGCTGATCGAGAACGTGCTGGATTTCGCCCGGGGCCGAATGGGCGGCGGCATCCCGGTTAAACGCCACCTCACCGACGATCTTACCGACGTGCTGAGATCGACGGTGGACGAGATCCGCTCGTCGCACCCGCAGGCGAGCTTCATCGAGGCCATCGACCTCAGCGGCACCGTCTATTGTGACCCGCTGCGCATCAGTCAGTTATTGTCCAACCTGCTGGGCAACGCGGTCACCCACGGCTCACCCACGACGCCGATCCATCTGCACGTCTGGCAGGAATGCGATCAGCTGATCATTTCCGTCATGAACAACGGTACGCCCATTTCGCCACGGCTGATGCCGCTGCTGTTCGAACCCTTCACCCGGTCCGAAGCGGGCGGTCGCGGAGAAGGCCTGGGACTGGGGCTGTACATTGCCTCGCAGATCGCCAAGGGCCATGACGGCATCCTGACCGTGAGTTCATCCGAGGAGCTGGGCACCTGTTTCATCGCGCGTTTTCCGGCCGCGCCCGCGGCGTAAACGACGGCGAACGTCCAGCACGTCGACCCGACGCACGCCCGGGCCCAGTTGACTGACCGCCATTTCCAACCCTATTTCTCAAGAGAGGACCTGACATGCTTTTGCACCAGTCCACGTGGATCGAGATCGAGCAGTTTCTCAAGCGCAGCCGCACGATCGTCGTGCCCATCGGCTCGAACGAACAACATGGCCCCACCGGCCTGCTGGGCACCGACTGGATGTGCCCGCAGATCATCGCCCACGAAGCGCAGAAGAGCGCCGATATCCTGATCGCGCCGACCTTTAACATCGGCATGGCGCAGCACCATCTGGGCTTTCCCGGGACGATCTCGCTGCGCCCCTCGACGTTCATTGCCGCCATCGGTGACTGGACGCGCTCGCTGGCGGGTCATGGTTTCGAAAAAATCCTTTTCCTCAATGGTCATGGCGGCAACATCGCGTCGATCGAGGCAGCGTTTTCCGAGCTGTACGCCGAGGCCAGCTTCGCCGGGCGTTCCGCCGGCTTCGCCCTGAAGCTGACCAACTGGTGGGACCTGGAAGGCGTTGGCGAACTGGCCCATCGGCAGTTTCCGGTGGGTCACGGTTCCCACGCCACGCCATCCGAGATCGCGGTGACCCAGTGGGCCTACCCGGACTCCATCAAATCAGCGGATTACTCGCCGCAAATCGCGCCTTCCGGGCCGATCCGCGAGGCGAAGGATTTCCGCGCGCGCTTCCCCGACGGGCGCATGGGCTCAGACCCTGCGCTGGCCACTCCGGAAAAAGGCGGGGAGCTGGTGGCACTGGCGGCCAGGGGGTTGGTGCGGGCGGTCGATGCGTTCAGTCGCGAGCCGGCGCTGCATTAACGTGACTGCGTTGACGGGCTGAGCCGTGCGGCAATAGCGCGCGGGCGTTGAACTCGTCAGCCAAACGGCGGCCATAGTGATGTGCGCTTTTTGAAACGGTATTGGATCTGGGGCAGGCAGCAGCGCAACGACCTTGCCCGGTCCCCTTGGCTGACAGGTGATATGTGAATACTTTTATCCCACTGGACAAAGTTGAAGAAATTGATCTGCAGGATTACCACGAGGTCTGGTTGACCACGTCGGAAACCTGGCCACAGGATCCGGCGACGGTTCACCGCAAGTGCCTGTGGCGCCAGGACCGCGTGATGACCGGTGATGTGGAAATCGACGGCGTGTACTTTGAAAATCTTCCGCACCTGTGGCTGCGTGTGGACGATCTCGATGATCAACAGGACATTGATCTGGTCATCGAAAAGCTCAAGGCGCGCATCGCTGCATTGAATCTCAAGGGTGAGTTCTACCCCGCCGAGCTGCCAAAAGCGGCGCCTCACAAAGACGAAGACGAAATCAAGAAAGACCTGCGCAGCTAACTCGCTTTATCCCCCGCTTCTCGGACGCGCGCCGTTGCTGATCTTCAGCACGGCGCCGTTTTTGCCTTGCCTCACGGCGCGCCCCCCCCTGGTACCGCTTACCCTCCGGATGACCGACTCGGCGCAAAATCTGTAGGAGCCGGCTTGCTGGCGAATGCGTCATGTCAGTCAACATCTTCGTCACCGATCCGCCGCCTTCGCCAGCAAGCCGGCTCCTACCGGTGTCGCGTTCGCTTTGCCATCTGAGGGGCGACGGGCTCTAAGCAGCGCATGGGTGTGACCGGCTTTAGCCGGGAAGATGCCTGTGTGAACACCCTCAATTTTGTACCGTGGCATCCGGCCCCTTCCCGGCTGAAGCCGATCCTACTCAGTACACGCGCTGTGCCAGTAGGACTGGCTTTAGACGGGAAAGTGCCCGCGTATACACCACCAATCTCCGAGCGTTGCATCCGACGTCTTCCCGGCTGAAGCCGGTCCCACTGGGTACATGCAAGCCGGTGCTACGTCAAAGCCCGGTCACGCAACAAACGCACATCGATACAAGCCCACGCCGAACTTCCCCCGTTAACGTCAACGATCTGATCCCTGCGAGGCGCTTCGAATGAATCACTCCCACACGACATGGAGCCGCCAGACCAGTTTCCGGGTCGCGGCCGCCGTGGTGGTCCATACGCTGTGGACCAGCGCCGCGCCCGCCATGATGTACCCGCTTTACGCCCACCAATGGCAACTGACGCCGACCGTGACCACGCTCATTTTCGCGGTGTTCCCGGTGTTCGTCGTGGCGACGCTGATTGCCCTGGGCGACCTCTCCGACTACATCGGGCGCCGTGCGGCGATGTTGCTCGGCGTCGGTGCTTCACTGATCGGCGTGCTGTTGTTCGCCGTCGCCCCCGATGTCACGTGGCTGCTGATCGGCCGAGCGTTCATGGGCATTGGCGTCGGGCTATCAGCAGGCCCTTCCGCCGCAGCGGTCGTCGAATTCAGCGCGCCGGGCAAGGCGAAACTCGCCGGCGCCATCACCACTGCCGCACAGGCCTCAGGCCTTGCTGCCGCGTTGATCCTGGGGGGCGGGCTGATCCAGTACGCGCCGTTCCCCACGCGCCTGAGTTTCTGGGTGTTGATCCTCGTGCTCGGCGCCACGCTGTTCGGCGTCTGGCGGCTGCCGCGTCACACCCCGGCAGAGAGCAACAAACCCTGGTCCCTCAAGCTGCCGCACATTCACCCACCACTGCGCCGCACGTTTCTGGTGTCAGTCAGCGCAGTGCTCAGCGCCTACTCCGTCGGCGCGACAATGCTCTCGCTGGGCTCGCAGATCGCCCACGACCTGATCGGCTCAAGCAACGCGCTGGTTAACGGCGGCGCCATTTCGCTGTTTGCCATCGTGCTCGGCATCACCGGCATTATCGGCAAACGCTTCGGCTCAAGGCTGTCGATCATCGCCGGCGCCAGTTTTTCCATCGCCAGCCTGTTGCTGCTCATGCTCGCGACCAAGACCCACGCCCTGCCGGTGTTCCTGCTCTCCAGCGCGGCCAGCGGCGCCGGGTACAGCTTGTTGTTCATGGGCGGCCTCAACCTGATCAACGCCCACGCGCCGATGCATCACCGCGCCGGCACCCTGTCGGCGCTGTTTCTGGTGGCGTACCTGATGCAGGGCGTTGTCGCGCTGTTGCTGGGCCGCGCCGCCACCGCATGGGGTCTGGACCTGGCGATCGATGTCGGCGCGGTGGCCCTCGCCGCCTTGAGCCTCGGCGCGATGTTGCTGGCGATTTACGTGCGCCAGCCGGCCACCAGAGCAGACGCCGGCTGGACGCGGGGCCACGCTGGGCTAGAATCGCCCGCTCAGACCCTCAAGGAGTGACCCCCTGTGCAAATGTGCCCGGCGATACCGCTGATTCGTATTTTTTCCGAAGCCAAGGCGAAGGAGTTCTACGTCGATTTTCTCGGCTTCAGCCTGGAGTGGGAGCACCGCTTCGAGGAGGGTCTGCCGCTGTATGCTCAGGCCCGCCGTGATCAGCTCGTGATCCACCTGACCGAGCACCATGGCGACGCGACGCCGGGCTCGACGCTCTTCGTGCCGGTCAGCGACATCGCCGAATTGCAGCGCGAACTGCTGGCAAAAAACTACGGCTATTCACGGCCCGGCATTCAGGACCTGGACTGGGGCAAGGTCATGGAAATCGCCGACCCGTTCGGCAATCGCCTGCGTTTCTGCGAGCGCTCCGAGGACTGAGCCGCGCCGCCGTCAGAGACGGAAATACTGCCCGATCGCCTGCCGCAGCAGGTCTACCGCGTCATCCCCGTGGGAGGCTGACGAGCGCACGACAATGATGTCGTGGTCGGCGATCAGCGGCAGACCGTCCAGGATGCGCATGCCGTCGGTGACCCGGGCGCGATCGATCACGCTGATTCCCAGGCCTGCCTCGACGCAGGCCTTGACGGCCTGATTGGACGAGCTCTCGAGCACGATGCGCATGCGGTGACCGCTGCGCTTGAGCGACTCGATCATCGCTTGCCGGTACGAGCACTGGGCCGCATGCACGGCCAGCGGCAACGGGTCCGGCAAATCCCCCGAGTGATGCGCAGCGCCAACCCATACCGGCGTCGTCGGCACCAGCAGTTGATCGTCCGCGCCCAACTGGCCTTCCGGCTGGGCGATGACCGCCACTTGAAGACGACCCCGCCGCACCTGATCGCGCAGGATGAAGCTGGGCGCGGTTTTCAGCTCCAGGACGATGTTTGGCCACGCGGCGGTGAAAATCGGCAGCACGTCACGAATCAGGTGCGTGGCGTATTCATCCGGCACGCCAAGGGTGATGCGCCCTGCGAGCTGAGTGCCCTGCAGCTCGGCCAGCACCTGATCATGGGTGCTCAGCAGCGCCGCAGTGGAGGTCAGAAAACGCTTGCCCAGCGGCGTCAGCGACACCGACTGATTGTCGCGATTGAGCAGTCGTCCGCCCGCCAGCGCTTCCAGGCGCTGCACATGCACGCTGACGGCCGCCGGGCTCTTGTGCAGCTGTTGCGCCGCGGCGCTGAACTTGCCAATACGCGCTACAGCATGAAAGGTGCGGACCTGTTCGATATCCAGAATGGCGCTCATGGTTTACGTATCCCGAAGCACTGCTGCCGTTTATTTTGATTTATTAGATTACGGCGGTTGGGTACTTTGGGTCCATGAACACTTCAAACGAACTGACCAACGTGAACCTCTCTCTGCCGTCCCGACGCAGGGCAATCCCCCTGCCGCTGCTGGAAGCCGGGCTGGTGATCATCTGGAGTTCGGGCTTCATTGGCGCGCGCTTTTCCATCGATTACGCGCCGGCCTCGCTGGTGGTGTTCTGGCGTTGCCTCCTGGTCACGCTGATTCTGTTTCCCTTCCTCGTGAGGCAACTGCGCCAGACGCCGCCCGCGGTGCTGCTGAAAAACGCCGGCATCGGGCTGCTGGCCATGGCCGGTTATCTGTTCGGCGTAACCGAGGGGATTGCCCTTGGGGTGCCCGCCGGGCTGGCGGCGCTGTTTGCCGATCTGCTGCCGATCGGCATGGCCGTACTGGCGGCGGTGGTGCTCCGCCAGCGACTGACCCGCGGCGTATGGATCGGATTGCTGATCGGCCTGGCCGGCGTAATGCTGGCGACCCACGACGCGCTGGCCTGGGGCAACGCACCGCCATGGGCCTATGCCCTGCCGGTGCTGGGCATGCTGTCGCTGGCGGTCGCCACGCTGTGGCAAAAACATTCCCCGGACCCGAAGGCGCTGGGCCTGCTGCCCAACCTGTGGTTGCAGTGCTTCGTCTCGACCTTCGTGTTTGCCCTCGTTGCCGGACTGCACGGGAGTCTCGCGCCCGTCCCCAATGCAGGCTTCGCAATGAGTGTGCTGTGGACGTCGGTGTCGACGGTCGGCGGTTACGGCCTGTACTGGATGTGCCTGCGCCGGGCCACGCCAACGCGGGTCGCCAGTGTGCTGTACCTCAGCCCGCCGCTGACCCTGCTGCTGGCCTGGGCCATGTTCGACGAACCGCTGTCGTGGCTGATGGCCTTGGGCATGGCGGTCTCGGGTATCGGCATCGGGCTGGTGATCCGCGGCGAGGCACGGCACGCGGCAAAGCACGGGTGATGTGGAACCGTTAGGCGCGTAGGGTCCACTCAGGCGTTTTTAACCATAAGCGCGCCCTTATGACTCCTATCCGAACGTCTTCGCCTTTCATCCCGGCTGTCACCTCGCACAGCCCTTCGGCCAGCGCTGAAACCTCCGAGGCCAGCCCGACGCTGCACGCGGCCGTGGTCAATCGCGACGCCGAGGCTCTGGCGCGCCTGCGCAAGGACGGACAGCGCGCCAACACGTTGAACGCCGAAGGCCATTCGCCGCTGGATGTGCTCGACAAAATGCGCGACATCGACGAGCGCAGCCGCTCCGGTCTGCGCATGGCCTTGCTGCAGTCACTCAACCCGACGGCGCCCCTGGCCTATGCCAAGCCGGAGGCGTTGCACGGCACACCGTGGGGGCTGGAAATCCTGCAATCCGGGGCGCTGAAAGGCGGCGTCAATGATGCCAAGGGCGGCACCCAGTCTTTGGAAGGCAAAGTGTTTTTCTCTGATCGCACCCGGGAGAGCTCGAACGACACGACCACCCGGCCCAACCTGCGCAGCAAAGCCCGCACCTATTCATTGGGCAAAGGGGTGAATACCAGCAACGCCCACTCGCGGGCGCTGCAACACCGCCTGGCGCAGGTTATCCTGCATGCCCTCGACACCGGCAAAGCCCTGCCGCCCAATGCCATGGCGCCATCAATCGACGTCGCCGATCCCGAGCAACTGCCTGCCGAAGGTGCCGCATGGCTGCAGCGCTTTCTGCACGCCAACTACATCCTCAAGCCGGTCGGTCGGAAGTTCATCGGCGCGCCGCTTGATGAACATCTGGGTGACCTGAAATTGCCAGGCTCCATTGCCTTGCGGTCTGGCGGACAGGGCAATGAGCTAAGGGGTGAAGACCTCAATCGTTTCTATCACCAGGCCGCGAGTGAGTTGCTGCGCTCCCTCGAAGATGGCAAAGCCCCGTACCTGAGCGTGCTGAACCAGGGCGGCATAGTGCCCCTGGTGTTCGGTTTCGAGAAGATCAACAACTTGTCCACCCACGCGATTCAGTACACCTCCGACACCAAGCAGTATTCCTATCAGAACAAGGAGCACCCGCTGTCGGGAAGCCCGGAAAACGGCGGCAAGTTGAAGGAGCTGGAAGTGCGAACCCTGGATGATTTCGCCACGGTCTGCCTGGGCTGCGCCGTCAAAGGTGTCGAACTGCCCGCCGATCTGGTCGTGCGGGTGAAGACCCAGAAAAGTGAGAAAGCCCAGTACCTGGACGCATCCCGGACCGCGCTGTTCAGGCAGAGGCTGGCGGCGCAAGTGACCGAGCAGACGGGAGACCATCCGCTGGGAACCCTTGACCTTCACCAGTTGCAACGCATCAATTCCGACATACGGGCCCAGAATTTAAGTGAATGGCTCACGGTTTGATGATAGGAGTGTGCGCCCCCATCCCCTTCTCTCGACTGGAGCGCATCCCCATGAAAATCGGCTTTCTAGGCCTCGGCAATATGGGTCAGGCCGTGGCTGGCAATCTGTTGAAAGGCGGTCATGAACTGCTGGTCTGGAACCGTTCCCCCGAAGCCGCGCAGCCACTGGTAGAGCAAGGCGCCACGGCAGTCACCGAGCCTGCGCAGGCGTTCGCCGCCGACGTGGTATTCAGCATGCTTGCCGACGACCAGGCCTTGCGCGCGGTGCTGCTGGATTCCGGTCTGCTCAAGCGACTCAAGGGCCCGCTGATCCACATCAACATGGCGACCATTTCCGTGACCTTCGCCGATGAGCTGGCCGAGCTGCACGCCGCACAGGGCATCGACTACATCGCCGCGCCGGTGATGGGCCGACCTAACATGGCCGCCGCTGCGAAGCTGAACATCATGGCTGCCGGCGCTGCCCAGGCCATCGACCGGGTGCAGCCGTTGTTCGACCTGATCGGCAGCAAGACCTGGCGCATGGGCGACAAACCCTCCAGCGCCAATGCCATGAAACTGGCGATGAATTTCATGCTGGTCTCGGCCATCGAAGCCATGAGCGAGGCGGCGGTGCTGGTCACACGCCACGGTCTGAAATCCGCCGATCTGGTGGAGCTGGCGTCGGGAACAATCTTCCCTGGCCCGGTGTACGCCGGCTATGGCGCGCTGATCGGCGAGCGCACCTACGAGCCGGCGGCGTTCAAGGCGGTGCTCGGCCTGAAGGATGTGGATCTGGTGTTGGCGGCGGCCAGCCAGGTTTCAGTGCAGATGCCGAGCGCCGAGATGATCCGCGCCCACTTGCAGGACGCCATTGACCACGGTCAGGGCGAGATGGACCTGGCGGTATTGGCTGAAGTGGCCGAGCGACGCAATCCGCGCTGAGTGCTGTTTGGCTTGCAGTTGACGGGAGGTGCAGATCTCCGTTCATGGCCGGGCGATGTGGAGCCGGTGCAGGGTAATCTTGCGCACTTCCTGCTTGCTGACTTCGATGTGCCGGGTCAGCAACTGCCGGGCCTGATCGGTCTGGCGCTTGAGCACGGCGTCGAGAATCTGTCCGTGCTCGTCATAGGTCGCCTCGATGCGTGCCGCCTGGGTGAAATCCAGGCGGCGAATGATGCGGATCTTCTCGGTGATCTCCAGATGCAGGCGCGCCATCTCGGTGTTGCCTGCCGCCTCCAGCAGCGCGCAATGGAAACGCTCGTCCAGCGCTGACACCTGCTGGGGGTCTTGCAGGCGTTCGCAGGGCGTGACAAACCAGGTGCGTTTCAGCTCGGCGATGACCGGGTGTTGCTCCAGATCCAGCACGTGCAGACGCGCCAGTGCCGCGCACTCCAGCACGATGCGCACGTCGTAAAGCTCTTCGAAATAATGGAAATCAAACGCCCTCACCCGCCAGCCGCTGCGAAAATACACCTCCAGATAGCCTTCGCGCTCCAGCCGATACAGCGCCTGCCGCACCGGCGTTCGGCTGGCCTGCGCGCGCTCGGCCACCTCGCCTTCGCTGAAGCGATCCCCCGGCAGCAGGCGGAACTCGAAGATGTCCTCCTTGAGCTGCTGATAGATGCGCTCGGCCAGGTTGTCCGGGCGCTGTTTGGGTGTCTGTGAAGGGATGATGGCCTGGGTGCTCCGGCAGGTGATCTGTGCGCCTGACGCGACGGGGTCAGCGGGCCGCGTCAGGCGTCGGGTCAGGCTTTTTTCAGGCTGGCGATGTACGCGCGCCAGCCACCGAACGAGGTAATGTCCAGCGCGCCATCAATCGCCCAGGGTTCGCAGATGAAGCCCTTGACGCTGCGACCGTCCTTCAGCGTCAGGTTGCCGATGCCCAGCGGCGCGGGGATCTCGGCCGCGAACTCGCCAAAGCGCGCCAGCGGGATGTCCCACAGCTCCACGATGATTGACGCACCACCTGCGGATTTCACCAATCCCGGTTTGGGCGGCACGGTGCCGGGCAAGGCGTAGAGCCGGTAATCGCCCGCAGTGAGCGTCTGTTCAACGAGCACGGCATCGCGGTGGGTGAGCTGGACATTCAGCGGCATGCCGGTCAGGTGCGCGCCCACCACGGCAACCCGCACGCTGCCGCGCGGTGCAGTCGCTGGCGAAGGTGTCGGCGCTGGCGACGCTGGCATCGCGCGGCCGGTTGCGCCCATCGGCAAACCGACGCTTTCCTGCCAGCGCTGGCCGAATTGAGCGAGAGCGGTGTCATGCCAGGCCGGCGCAATCAGCGTGATCCCCGACGGCAAGCCATCGGCACGGATGCCTGCCGGCAATGCCAGGGCCGAGAGGTCGGCCAGGTTGGTGAAGTTGGTGTAGAAGCCGAACTGCGAGTTGTACAGCACCGGCTCGGCGGCCATTTCCGCCTGGGTGCGCAGGGTCGCGGAAGTGGGCACGACCAGTGCGTCAAACCCGGCCAGCGCGTCGTTGATCTGCCGGCTCAGCGTGGCGCGCAGGTATTCGGCGCGGTAGGCGTCACAGGCGCTGTAGGCCAAACCGCTTTCGACGATCCCGCGCACCACCGGGTTGATGGCGTCGGGGTGGGTTTCCAGCATCGAGGTCAGGGCTACCGTACGTTCGGCGACCCAGGGGCCGTAATACAGCTGCTCGGCCAAGGCCTTGAACGGGGCGAAGTCGATGCGGGTGATCTCGGCGCCCATGTCGTTCAAACGGTGCAGCGCCTGCTCGAACACGGCTTGATTCTGCGCATCGCCGAAGAACTCCAGGGTATCCGGCACGGCCAGCTTTATCGCGGCACGGAAACCCACCGGCGCCGTGCCCGGGTTGTGGCGGGAATAGGCGTCATTGCCATCGAAGCCTTCGGCCAGGCCGGCGACTTTTTGGGCGTCGTCTACGGTCAGCGCGAAGATGGAGACGCAGTCCACGGTCTTGCATGCCGGCACCAGCCCGGTGTTGGGCAAGCGGCCCTTGGTCGGCTTCAGGCCGACGATGTTGTTAAAGCCCGCTGGCACCCGACCCGAGCCTGCGGTGTCGGTGCCCAACGAAAACGCCACCAGCCCCCGCGCCACCACCGACGCCGAGCCAGAGCTGGAGCCGCCGCTGACGTAATCGGAATTGAAACTGTTGGGCACGGCGCCGTAGGGCGAACGGGTGCCGACCAAGCCTGTGGCGAACTGATCGAGGTTGGTCTTGCCCATCAAAATCGCCCCCGCTGCACGCAGTCGGGCCACCACAGTTGCGTCTTTGCTCGCGGTGTACGCGAATTCCGGGCACGCCGCCGTCGTCGGCCAGCCCGCCGCGTCGATATTGTCCTTGATCGCGAACGGCACGCCGTATAACGGCAGTTGGGTGATATCGCCGTTGACTGCAGCAAGACGCTCGCCGAGCGCATCGAGCTGCTCGCCGATCTGCGTTTGACTGGCACGGGCGATCCACGCAGTGTCGGTTTCAGGGTAAGCGCTGGCGACCGACAGCAGCACGTCAGGGGACAACTGCCCGGTCTGATAGGCCGTCAGCCACTCGTTGATCGTCCAGCCGAGATGAGGGTGTTGGAGGTCATGCATGGGAGGCTTCCATCTTGTATCCAAGTTTGGATTCAACAAAAGCAAAAGCCGGGCCACTGATGGGAAGGCCCTGCTGGCTGGAGTTGAAGGTATTTTCCTACCGTCGGAAGCGCCAGCGCTCGCCTCAAAAAAGCACACCGTGCAGGGTTTTGGTGCCGACTGACACACCGCGATCACGAAGTGGGACCGGCTTTAGCCGGGAAGACATTCGGCGTCACACCACAAAATTAATGGCGAGCACACCGGCTTCTTCCCGGCTAAAGCCAGTCCTACAATGAGAGCGCGTTCCTCCAGCAAGACCGTTGACGCGGAGCGTCAGGGGATGCATTCCCACGCAGAGCGTGAGGAACGATCAAAAGCATCGCGTGCAGTCATTAAGAATCGCGCTGACCTCGACTGTAGGACCGGCTTCAGCCGGGAAGGCATTCGGCGGCACACCACAAAAGTGATGGCGAACACACCGGCCTCTTCCCGGCTAAAGCCGGTCCCACAAAAAGCATCGCGTGCATCACATAAGAGTCGCAGTGACCTCGACCGTAGGACCGGCTTCAGCCGGGAAGCTTTTGCTTTTGATTTTCGAGCACAAGAATTCCAGACACCGCCAATCGCGACTTGGGTGCAGGCTGAACGCAGGTCTCGCGGAGTGGGCCAAGCGGCATGGATGCCGCGAGAGCCGCCCCCCGCCATGGATGGCGGATGGCGGCGGGCCCACGGAGCGAGACCGGAGTGAAGGAACCCTGACGAAGGAAGGGCCAAACCGAGAGCAGGCACTTTTGCTTACTTTTGGTGCTTTTCAAAAGTAAGTCGCCGAAGGCGAAACAATCTGCCCCCAGGCAGACGCTCTTGATCTTCTCCCAGCCTCACCTCAAACCAGGTATTTCTTGAACCAATCCAACGTCCGGTCCCACGCCAACGTAGCAGCAGCATCGTCATACCGCGGCGTCGAATCGTTATGAAACCCGTGGTTGGCGCCCTTATAAACATGCGCTTCATAAGTCTTCCCCGCCGCCTTCAAGGCCGCCTCATACGCCGGCCAGCCATCGGTAATCGGCTTGTCCAGCTCAGCGTAATGCAACAACAGCGGCGCCTTGATCCGGCTGACGTCCTCGGCCCTGGGCTGCCGGCCATAAAACGGCACCGCCGCCGCCAGCTCCGGGTAGGCCACAGCGGCCGCATTGGAAACACCCCCGCCGTAACAAAACCCGGTAATCCCGACTTTGCCAGTGGACGCGTGATGAGCCATCAGCCATTCGATGCCGGCAAAGAAATCGTTCATCAGCTTCTCGGGATCAACCTTCTGCTGCAGCTCACGTCCCTGATCGTCGTTGCCCGGATAGCCACCGACCGACGTCAGACCGTCCGGCGCCAACGCGATAAAACCGGCCTTGGCCACACGCCGGGCGACGTCCTCGATGTAAGGATTCAGACCGCGATTCTCATGCACCACCAGCACCGACGCGACTTTGACATCGGCCTTCGCCGGCCGCACCAGATAACCGCGCACCTGGCCATGGCCCTTGGGCGATGGATAAGTGATGTACTCGGCGATGATGTCCGGATCCGTGAACTTGACCTGCTCGGCCAGGGCGTAATCGGGGCTCAGCGAGGCCAGAATCGTCGTCGCGGCCAGCCCGCCCACGGCGAACACCGCCGCGCGATCGAGAAACTCCCGTCGATTGATCTTGCCGTGAACGTAGTAGTCGTAGAGCTCAAGCAGTTGCGGGTCGAAGTCTTTGGCGGTGAGACGGGTCATCTGTGCGCATCCTCATCGATATTTCAGCGGCCACAGGCGCGAAAGCGAGCGCCTGAACGTGCCGCGCCGAGCCCTCAGTAAAGCAGCATTTTGTCCGCCTGTATCAAGCCGCGCCGTGACGACACCCCTCTTTTAAACGCTCCCTTTCCAACACGCCCGTTGTGGGCTAGCCTGAGCTTCGCAGTTGTACGACGACGTACAAAGCCGTTTTTGAACGAAACCGGCCCCTGCATGACGCCTCAATCAACAATAAAAAAGGACGTACCATGACCAGACTCAAACTGACCCTCGGCTTCCTGTGCCTGTTTTCAGGATTCGTCGCCGCTGCACCCTCTGCCGATGAGCAAGACGTCGCCAAGGCCGTCGACAAAATGACCCAGGCGATGCTGCACAAAGACGTCAAGGCCCTGGGCGCGCTGACGTCCGACAACGTCACTTACGGACACTCCAGCGGCAAGGTGCAGAACAAGGAAGAGTTCATCGCCGACATCGAAACCGGGCGCAGCGGCTTCAACACCCTCGAAATGAAAAACCAGAAAATCAACATGAACGGCGACGTTGCCCTGGTGCGCAATCACTTCTCGGCCGAAGCGGTAAACAGCGGCAAGGTTGTGCCGACCGAGATCGAAAACTTTCAGGTCTGGCAGAAGCAGAAAGGCCAATGGCTGCTGATCGGCCGCCAGGCGTTCAAATTCTGATGGCATGACTTCAGCGTCTTAGCCGACCGGGCGCCCGAAAGGGTCAGGCGCCGGTCGGCTACCGGTCTATTTTGACCTCCCGTCACGCTACAACGCTTCCAGCTCCTGCAGCACCTCCAGCACATACCCGGTCGAGCGTTCGACGCTTCCGGCCCGGTGCGCAATGCCCAACTCCCGCCACAACGCCGGCTGCAACGGACGCATGACAATGCGGCTTTCCGGCGCGGGCGTGGACGCCTCGTGGGGCAGCAACGTCGCGCCATAGCCTGCCCCCACCAGACTCTTGATGGCGTCGTTGTAATTGAGCTGAATGCGCGGCGTCGGCTGCGGCCCCTCGCTGGCAAACCACTCCGCTACCTGGCGGGACAGCCGGGTGGTGGCGTCATTGAGAATCAGCGGCTGACCGGCAAGCCATGACGGCGTGATCACCGGCGGACAGTCCCAGCGCGCCGGCAGAAACGCCATCACCGGGTCACGCCGCCAGGGCTGAATTGACAGGCCCTTGACCGGCGCCTGGGGCAGCGCAATCACGCCGATGTCGAGGCTGCCGTCCGCGAGCTTTTGCAGGGTCTGTTGCGACGTCAGCACCGCGACCTGCACGTCGATGCCGGGGTGAAATTGCTCCAGGGTTTCCAGCGCCTGGGGCAGCAATTGTGCGATGACGCCGGTTGACGCCCCCAGCCGCACCCGCCCGGCCAGCCCTTTGACCTGACGCTCGACGTCCTCCAGCGCCTGTTCGGCATCGGCCAACAGGCGCCGCGCGCGCTCGATCAAGGTGTCACCGATGGCCGAAGGCAGAACCCGCCCGCGGGTGCGCGAGAGCAACACGCCGCCGACCCGTTGCTCCAGGTCGGCAATGTGCAGGCTGACGGTCGGCGGGGCGAGATTGAGCACCCGCGCCGCTTCAGCGAATGAGCCGTGATCAGCGATGGCCACTAACGTGCGCAAACGATCCAGACTGATTTCCCGCATCGCTCGGCCCTTCCTTCAGAAAAACTGAAGTGTACCGTCAACAAATTCAACTTTCTCTATCAACGAGTGCCCTTGAAGATGGCGGTCATTGACGACCTTCTGCGGAACCTAAACCCATGTCACAGCCCATCATCTTCATCGACGGTGACCAAGGCACCACCGGCCTGCAAATTCATCAGCGCCTGCAAGGCCGCACGGACCTGCACGTGGTGACGCTGCCGGCCGAGCATCGCAAGAACCCGCAAAGCCGCGCCGCCGCGATCAACGCCTGCGACATCGCCGTGCTGTGCTTGCCGGACGACGCCGCCCGGGATGCAGCCGTGAGCATCACTAACCCGGATGTACGGGTCATCGATGCCAGCTCCGCGCACCGCACCCACCCCGACTGGGTCTACGGTTTCGCGCAGATGAACGGCGCGCAGAAACAAAGCATCGCCACAGCCCGACGCGTCAGCAATCCGGGCTGCTACCCCACCGGGGCGATCGGTCTGTTGCGGCCGTTGCTGGACGCGGGTCTGCTGCCCCGCGATTACCCGATCAGCATCAATGCGGTGTCGGGCTATTCGGGCAAAGGCCGCGCCGGCGTCGATGAGTTCGAGGGGCCGGATGTCGCGCAGGCGGTGCCTTTTCAGGTCTACGGCCTGAGCCTTGCGCACAAGCACGTCCCGGAGATCCAGCAATTCAGCGGGCTGAGCGAGCGGCCGGTGTTCATTCCGGCCTATGGCGCGTTTCGTCAGGGCATCGTGCTGACCATCGCGCTGCAAACGCGCTTGCTGCCCCACGGCGTCACCGGAGCGGCGCTGCATGGGGCGCTGGCGGAGCATTATCAGGGGAGCGGGTTTGTTGAAGTGATGCCGATGGATCAGTCGCGCGCGCTGACCGGCATCGACCCGCGTCAGTTGAACGGCACCGATAACCTGCGGCTGATGGTGTTCGAGAACGATGGCCACGTGTTGCTGGCGGCCGTGTTCGACAACCTGGGCAAGGGCGCGGCCGGGGCGGCGGTGCAGAACCTGGATTTGATGATTGCGGGAGGCTGATTCGCGTTACAGCCATTTCGCGTCGACGCTGCCCAGTGCGCTCGCCGGTAAATCCCAGTGCATTGGCGTGCCGTCGATCTGCCCGGCGGGTTTGAGGCGCAGCGCCGGGCCCCAGACGGTGCGCTCGATGACGTCGGAATAATCGCTCGAATTCAGCGGTAGCAGCGCTGCAGGCTGCGTCTCGATTGGGGTAAACGACATCAGCGATAACGCGGTGCGCGCGAGGGATGCTTGAATCTGAACGCCCTGCCCGTTGATCCGTCGCTCGGTCAGGCCGCGCACCGCTGCCGCCGCCATCAAATACCCGGTGGCGTGATCCAGCGCCTGCACGGGCAGCGGCACGGGCCGATCACTTCCCGCTGCGACCCTGCCGGCGTCGGCGATGCCGCAACTCATCTGCACCAGACTGTCGAAACCCCGTCGCTCCCGCCACGGGCCGCTCCAGCCGTAGGCACTCAAGGACACATCCACCAGACCGGGATTGAGCGCGCGGCGGCGTTCTGCACCGAGGCCCAGGCGCGCCAGGGCATCGGCGCGGTAACCGTGGATCATCACGTCCGCCTCGCTGATCAGGCCCTCCAGCACCGCGCGATCGGCCGGCTTGCGCAAATCCAGCCGCGCACAGCGTTTACCGAGCACGACCTCGGGCACGGTGCCGGGCTCGTCCCAGCCAGGGGGATCGATGCGCAGCACATCGGCGCCGAAACCGGCGAGAAATCGCGTCGCCACCGGGCCGGCCAGGATGCGCGTGAGGTCGAGCACGCGGATGCCGTGCAGGGGGCGTTCGCGGGGGACGATCCATTCGGGTCGTGTACGGCTTGACGCAGGTGAGCCCTTCCCGGCTGAAGCCGGTCCCACTGGCGCATCGGTGCGATGCAGCAACGGTTCTAGCTCAACGGCGCGACCTTGGGGATGTTCGCGCCAGGCCGTGGCGCTGCGCATCTCGGCGGCACAGCCTTGATGAGCGACCACCGCGCTTTCCAGCTCACTCGCCCGCCAGCGCAGCACGGCCTGACTGACCGCATCGCGCTCGGGGGCGGTTTTCACGACGGCGAGCGCGGCCTGACGATGATGCGGCGCGTTGGTGTGCAAACGAATCCAGCCATCCGCTGCGCGGTAATCCCCCGCCACCGCATCCCACTGCGCCGGCAGCGACCAGCCTTGGGGTTGAAGGGATGTGGCGAACCAGAATGAGGCCAGGCGCCGATCGACGGTGATCGCAGGCGAGATGCTGTGGGCCTGATCAATCAATTCGCCTACCGCCAGTTGCGCCACCGCGATGGCCGCCGTGGCGAAGTCGGTGACCGGGAATGCCGACGCCAGCGCGCCTTCGCCAGTGATCTGAAGATGATCGAGATAGCGGGTTTGGCCGCCGAGGGCCAGCCAGAATTCGCGCAGGAAATGCGTAAAGGCGGTGTCGGATTGGGCAGTGGGCATAGGCTGGCGCTCCGGGGAATGATTGCAGTCCGTAGGAGCCGGCTTGCTGGCGAACCCGATCGGTCAGACCTATCACTGATAACTGACACACCGCTTTCGCCAGCAAGCCGGCTCCTACAGATTCTGAGTACGCCGAACATTGTATGCCTTGCCGAAAACCAGTGTAGGAGCGCGCTTGCCCGCGAAAGCGGTGTGTCTGTAACGAATCAATCGCCTGACACGCCGCCTTCGCCAGCAAGTGGGCTCCTACAGATTCTAGGTACGCCGAACATGGCGTGCGTTACCGAGATCCACTGTAGGCGCGCGCTTGCCCGCGAAATCGGCGTCTCTGTGACCCATCAATCGCCTGACACGCCGCCTTCGCCAGCAAGCCGGCTCCTACGGATTCTAGGTACGCCGAACATGGCGTGCGTTACCGAGATCCACTGTAGGAGCGCGCTTGCCCGCGAAAGCGGTGTCT
>NZ_SOCR01000009.1:66610-286197 GCF_004364335.1 Pseudomonas graminis
CCAGCAAGCCGGCTCCTACGGATTCTAGGTACGCCGAACATGGCGTGCGTTACCGAGATCCACTGTAGGAGCGCGCTTGCCCGCGAAAGCGGTGTCTCTGTGACCCATCAATCGCCTGACACGCCGCCTTCGCCAGCAAGCCGGCTCCTACGGATTCTAGGTACGCCGAACATGGCGTGCGTTACCGAGATCCACTGTAGGAGCGCGCTTGCCCGCGAAAGCGGTGTGTCTGGCGCTGGAGATTCAGCGCATGGACCAGCCTCTTCCCGGCTGAAGCCGGTCCCACAAAACCCCGTTGTGTCTGAGACATTCACCCACCCAGCAAAAAATTCCCCGGCCGACTGCCCCCGCCCGCTTCCAGCACCGGCACTTGCGCGTCGTCCTTCAGGCTCACGCCGGACAATTGCCGGCGCCAGGCTTCGCGCATCAGGTACAGCAACTTGTGCGCCGCCATGGCGTAGCTCATGCCTTCAAGGCGCACGTTGGAAATGCAGTTGCGCGCAGCGTCGTTCAGGCCCACGCGCGGTGCGTAGGTGAAGTACAGGCCCAGGCTGTCCGGCGAGCTGAGCCCCGGCCGTTCGCCGATCAGGATCACCACCATGCGCGCCTTGAGCAGTGCACCGATTTCATCGGCGACGGCAACGCGGCCCTGCTCCACCAGCACCACTGGCGCCAGGCTCCAGCCTTCCGCCGCCGCCATTTCATCAATGCGTTGCAGCATCGCCGGGCTGTGGCGCTGCACCGCCAGCGCAGACAACCCGTCTGCGACCACCAGCGCCAGATCAAATCCGTCAGGATACGCAGCCGCGTAATCCTTCAACTGCGCAGCCGACGCCTCGGACAAGCGCCGCCCCAGATCAGGCCGTTGCAGGTACATATGGCGATCGGTTGCCGAACTTTGCAGGGTCAGCGTTTCGCGGGACCGGCCCGCCAGTTGCTCGGCCAGCGCCGCGTGATCGAACGCCAGATGCACCGCGTCGCGGGCTTGGGCGTGGGCAAACTGGAAATCCAGCTGCGCCGCCGTCGGCAGGCTGGTGCCCGCGTGCCCGAGGGCGATCCGCGCCGAGGTCAGCGAGCGCAACTGCTGCCAGGCATCGGCGTGTGCGGGTGATTTCTTGTCATCGCTCATGGCTCAAGCCCTTGTCTGAACTGCTGATCAGCGGCTAATCAAGTTGCGCCAGCGCCTTGCGAAACAACGGCGGCACGCCCTGTCCCAGCCGCACGCCGCCGTCATCCTGACGCAGGATGTCCATGCGCGTCAGCCATTCCTCGAACTCCGGCGCCGGGCGCAGACCGAGGGTCTTGCGGGCATACAAAGCGTCGTGAAACGAGGTGGTCTGGTAGTTGAGCATCACGTCGTCGGACCCCGGAATGCCCATGATGAAATTGATGCCCGCGACGCCGAGCAACGTCAGCAGCACGTCCATGTCGTCCTGATCGGCTTCGGCATGGTTGGTGTAGCAGATGTCGCAGCCCATGGGCACGCCGAGCAGTTTGCCGCAGAAGTGATCTTCGAGCCCCGCGCGAATGATCTGCTTGCCGTTGTACAGGTATTCCGGGCCGATGAAGCCCACCACAGTGTTGACCAGAAACGGATTGAAGTGCCGCGCGACCGCGTAGGCGCGGGCCTCGCAGGTCTGTTGATCGACGCCGTGGTGAGCGTTGGCCGACAAGGCGCTGCCCTGCCCGGTTTCGAAATACATCAGGTTGTCGCCCAGCGGACCGCGCTTCAGGCTCAGCCCCGCTTCATAGCCTTCGCGGAGGATTTCCAGACTGATGCCGAACCCGCTGTTGGCCGCTTCGGTGCCGGCGATGGATTGAAAGACCAAGTCCAGCGGCACACCCTTTTCAATGGCCGCCACCGAGGAGGTGACGTGGGTCAGCACGCAGGACTGGGTGGGGATCTCGTAATGACGGATGACGCCGTCGAGCATCTTCAGCAGTTCGCTGATGGCGCTGACGCTGTCGGTGGCCGGGTTGATGCCGATCATGGCGTCGCCGTTGCCGTACAGCAGACCGTCGAGCACGCTGGCGGCGATGCCGGCCGGGTCATCGGTGGGATGATTGGGCTGCAGCCGGGTGGACATGCGCCCGCGCAGGCCGACGGTATTACGAAAGCGGGTGACGACACGGATCTTCTGCGACACAAGCACCAGATCCTGCACGCGCATGATCTTCGACACCGCCGCCGCCATTTCCGGCGTCAGCCCCGGCGCCAGGGCTTTGAGGCTGGCCTCGGTGGCGTCGTCCCCCAGCAGCCAGTCGCGAAAGCCGCCGACCGTCAGGTGGCTGACCACGGTAAAGGCCGCGCGGTCATGGCTGTCGACGATCAGGCGGGTCACTTCATCCTCTTCGTAGGGAATCAACGCTTCGGTGAGGAACTGCTTGAGCGGCACGTCGGCCAGGGCCATTTGCGCCGCCGCACGTTCGGCATCGCTGCTGGCGGCAACTTCTGCGAGGAAGTCGCCCGAGCGTGCGGGGCTGGCCTTGGCCATGAGTTCCCGCAGGCTGTCGAAGCGCCAGACCATGCCACCGATGCTGTGGGAAAAGCTCATGCACACCTCTTTTTTCGAACCGCGTGATTAACTGGCCACAACAACCGCCGGATGGCGCCCGCGGACCATTTTGCAGAACAGTGCACCCACGGCCATCAGGCAGATGAATATGGCGCAGATCAGCAGGTTGAACCACACCATGGCGACGAGGCATACCACCGCCAGCACCAGGGCGATGCCCGGCACGATCGGATAGCCCGGCGCGCGGAAGCTGCGCTCGAGGTTCGGTTCGCTGCGGCGCAACTTGAACAGGCTGAGCATGCTGATGATGTACATCACGATAGCGCCAAACACCGACATGGTGATCATCGCGGCGGTCAGCGTCATGCCCTGCAGGTTGATCACGCCGTCGCTGAGGATCGCGATGATGCCGATCACACCCCCCGCGAGGATCGCACGGTGCGGCGTCTGGAAGCGCGACAGTTTCGCCAGGCTCGGAGGCAAAAAGCCCGCCCGCGCCAGAGCGAAGAACTGCCGCGAGTAACCGAGAATGATGCCGTGGAAGCTCGCCACCAGACCGAACAGGCCGATCCACACCAGCATGTGCATCCAGTTGGAGTTGCCGCCGACCACGGCCTTCATCGCCTGTGGCAGCGGGTCATTGATGTTTGCCAGTGTGCGCCAGTCGCCCACGCCGCCGGCGAAGATCATCACGCCGATCGCCAGCACCACCAACGTCAGAATGCCGCCCACATAAGCGCGCGGAATGGTGCGTTTCGGGTCCTTGGCTTCTTCTGCCGCCATGGCCGCGCCTTCGATGGCCAGGAAGAACCAGATGGCGAACGGGATCGCCGCGAACATGCCGCTGATGGCCGGCAGGCTGAAGGTGTCGGAACCGGCCCAGCCGCCCAGCACGAAGTTGCTGAAGCTGAAGCCCGGCGCGACAACGCCCATGAACACCAGCAGTTCGGCGACCGCCAGAATGGTGACCACCAGTTCGAAGGTCGCAGCAATGCTCACACCCAGGATGTTGAGGGTCATGAACACGAAATACGCGCCAATGGCCGCCACCCTTGGATCAAGGGACGGGAACTGCACGTTGAGGTAAGCACCAATGGCCATGGCGATGGCCGGCGGGGCGAAGACGAATTCGATCAGCGTCGCCAGCCCCGCGATCATCCCGCCGGTCACGCCGAAGGCGCGCAAGCTGTAGGCAAACGGTCCGCCCGCGTTGGGAATCGCGGTGGTCAGCTCGGTGAAACTGAAGATGAAACAGGTGTACATCACCGCGACCATCAGCGTGGTCACCAGAAAACCCAGCGTCCCGGCAGTGCCCCAGCCGTAGCTCCAGCCGAAGTATTCGCCGGAAATCACCAGGCCCACGGCCAGTCCCCACAAATGCAGGGTTCCCAACGTTGGTTTGAGTTGTGAAGCAGTCATGAGCGTGTACCCCGGTAGCCAGGCGACGGTATTTGTCTGACGTCGAGCATAGTCACAGCTGACAGGCCAAGGCTTGACCGTACGGCGCGCGGTCTGTCGTCTGCGGTCAAGTTTTCCGGGTATCTGCCGGGGGTGCGCCACCGTGGCGCGTGAAAACGGCCCGGTGCTTTATTGAGGGTCACGCAATGCCCCTGTTGGCCGACGTGGCACCGGAGTTCCCAGATTCCGCGGCGGCAGATGAGTCGCGGGGTAGCAACACCCCCCCTGTAAGCGCGCGCTTGCCCGCGAAGACCTCGGTACGTTCAACACATTTTTGCCAGATGACCCGGAAATCGCGGGCAAGCGCGCGCCTGCAAGATGCTGACTGTGGGCACAAGGTATGACATTTGCTTGCACACTTGCCTACACACCGTCAGAGCCCTCATCCCCAATGCTCCAGACCCTCGTCCCCGCCGCCGCATCGAATACGCCCGCCGCCAGCAATCGCGGCGTGCTGTCGGCTGCAGCCAACGGGCTCGATGGCTTCATCGTGCAGCACGGCGGTGATCTGGACCGGGTGTTCGGCCGCTCCGGCATCGACCCCGATCAGCTGCTGCACCCGACCCTGAGCCTGCCGCTGACCAACTACTGCAAGGTGCTGGAAGAAGCCGCAAGCCAGACCGGCTGCGACAATTTCGGCCTGCGTTACGGCCAGCAATTCCGGCCCCAGGCGCTGGGCCTGCTGGGCTACATAGGCCTGTGCTCGGCGACGCTGGAAGACGCGCTGATCAACTTTTCCGCCGCGTTCCCGTTCCACCAGCACAGCACGCTGATCGAACTGGTGGATCAAGGCGAGTGCTACCGCTTCGACTATCAGGTTCGCCACGGCGCGATCAACGAACGCCGCCAGGATGCCGAATTGACCATGGGCATGGCGCTGAATCTGGTGCGCCACGTGCTCGGCCCGGACTGGGCGCCTCGGCAGGTGGCTTTCGAACACGCCCAACCCCAAGGCTGGCACGAACACCGCGACGTGTTCCGCGCGGACGTGTGTTTCGGGCAGGGCTGCAATTCGCTGCTGATTCCCAAGTGCGATGTCGTCGGTAAAGCCATGCCCGGCAGCGACCCGGTCCTGCTGATGCTGATCAAGGACGCGATCCGCCAGCTGGGCGATAACGGCAGCGGTACGGGCAACGGCCACGAGGCCACCCTCCTCGACCGCGCCCGCGAGACCATCCTCGCCACGCTGCACCTGGGCGAACCGGCGCTGGACGACATCGCCCACACCCTCGGCCTGTCCGAATGGACCCTGCAGCGCAAACTGCGCGAACACGGCATCAGCTTCACGCAACTGGTCGACCAGATTCGCCAGGACTCGGCCCTGAGCCACCTCAAACAGCAGAACCTCAGCATCACCCAGCTCGCCTCGCTGCTCGGCTACTCGGAAACCAGCGCGTTCTCGCGGGCGTTCAAGCGATGGTTTGGGGTGAGTCCGAAGCAGTGGCGTGGGGGTGACTGTCGCGTTTGATGGTCCGATTTCTTGGACTTCCCCACCAAGAATTGGACTCAGCGTCGATGAACGGGATGCAGGCTATTCGAAAGCCGAGTTGCGTCCGGCCGCGTAATGCCGCGTCTGATAGGGGAGCAGGGTCTGCACTTTCAACCCTAAACCCTCGCTAAGTCCCCATGACACCGCAAGCTCGTCCCGACGGTCACGCAGACGAGTCTCCGCAATTTGCGGGCCGTCGCCCTGACGCGGGAAACGCTGCATCAGCACACTCAGCGCGTGCAAGGTCTCGCGCACCCGTTCGTCAGTCGCACAGGGGAACCGGGTCAGCTTTTCCAGAAGGTACCCCACCCGACGCGCCGCCAGCTCGCCAGGATTGCTGGCGAGAAATCTGCGCAGTTCTGACTCCATGCTTGAGTGCTCGTACCAGACTTCCTGGGCAAGACTCACCAAAGTGCCATCATCGGCCTGACTTAGCGGTTGTTCAGCGAGTCTGGCCATCGCTTCGGAAAGTAAGTAGCGCTCAACCGGGCTGTCCATCGGCGGTCTCCAGGTAGTCCTGCAAAATATTGGTCAGGATGGATGTGGGAGGTTCGTGATTGCCAACATAGCAATCAATGGCCTGCAAGGCCAAACTTTCAAACTCGGCAGCAAGGATGAAACCGGTACGCAGCAAGGCGAAGATATCGCTGATGTCTTGCTCAGTCCCGCGTCCGAGCTTGGAAATTGCGAGATCGACCGGCGACGCTATCAGAACGCTCAATGGCGACAGCGGCCCGAATGCATCAAGCGGCACTGCCCGTTCCAGATAGTCCTCATGCAGGGGGCCCAGCCCCGAGGTGAAGTTGAGGTCATAAGACAATTCAACGACACGACCGCTTCGCTCATCCAAAAATGTCTGGGGAACAGCCGCCAGCATGGCCTGCAAATCCAGGCTCGAAGGCAACTCCGATGCAAAGAACTCTGCGTCGACATCGCTGGATACCCGGTGACTTGTGTACAAGTGCACTGCGCATCCACCAAAGATAACGACGGTGAGCGCCGCAGGCGGGGCATTTTCACACGTTAGTTCGCTCTCGACCGACTTGAACATCGCGACCAATGCTCTTCCCAGCGCGGTCTCGGAATTAAGGATGGCAGGCCGTACATCATAGGCGGCGCTCTTGTTCACGGTTCGTCCCTGGATCGCTAAAAGGTCGATCAGAAATTTACCGATGAATGAGCGGTTATGAAGTCAGCGTGGATCGTCCCTGTATGTAGGAACCGCCGGAAATACGCGAAGGTAATCCCGTTTAACCCGGATCGTTACCGAGAGAGTTGTCCGCCCTCTACTTACGCCCCAAATCCTGCAACCAGTCATTCATGTTCCCCGGCAATAGCAGTTCGTGCCGGGCGCGGGAGCTGGCGGTGTAGAGCAGCGAGCACACGCTGGCCAGTGAATGGGTCGAGCCCGCGCGCGGTGGGCGCATGAGGTCGCGGGAGAGCAGCACGGAGTCGAATTCCTGGTTCTTCACGTCTTCGACTTTCGCGAGTTTGAGGATGGCGGCCGGGTCGTTGCAGAATCGCTGGGTGGTGTCGATGAAGTCCTGCAGGCGGTTGCCCTGGCCGAGCCACTCGTGCATCGCCTTGAATTCGTGACTGCCGCCCATGGCCGAGGCCAGGGCGTCCCAGTAAGCGAAGCGGAAGATCAGCCGGTGTTGCGGGCGCAGGTCTTCGCGGTAGAGCAGGTCCAGGCCTTTGACGAACAGCGTGAGGTTTTCAAGGGTGCGCAGCGGCATTTGAAAGCGCGCGCCTGCTTCGGTCAGGCGCTTGAACCAGGCAAACAAACCCCATTCGTTGGCCACCAGAATCGTCGTGGGTTTTTCCGGAATCGGCATGACGCCGTGGCCGATGATCCGCGTCGGGTGAGGCGCGCGGCCGACGAAACCTTCTTTGATATCGCTGGGGTGCAACTGAATCATCGGATTGAGCACGTCGGCCATTTGCTTGCCGGCGCGAATCGACTGGGTCATGAAGCGCTGGCGGATGAAGCCGCCATGGCGCGGGGTCTTGCCGCTGAGCTGCTGGAATTCGTCGCCCAAGGTAATGACCGCTTGAGGACTGCGGTCGAGGATCTGCACCATCGGCGCCGTCAATTCATGGCTTTCGTCGATGATGATGTGGCTGTAATTCTCGGGGATCACTTCGCTGGTCAGCGCCAGAAACTTGATGCGGTGGCTGTTGCGGATCGGCAGACGAATGTGCGGCGCCGACGGCCTGACGGTTTCGCGCCAGAGCAGGCGGCTGTACTCCAGCAGCAGGACAATGTCCGCCTGACTCGCCGCATGGCCCAGCGACGGCAAGTGCCGCGCCTCGATATTGGCCAGCGGCGACAGGCTGAAACTGTGCACGGTGCTGCGGCAGACCCTCGCCACATCCCGCGGCTGCAACTTGCCCACCGCTTGCAGGTTCAGCCACTGCGCCACTTGGCGGTCATCAACCAGCGAGCTGGCGCCGGTGCGCTGTATGTCGGTGTTGCGCCAGCCGCGCGCCGTGAGATCGCGGTTGAGCAGCAGGTTGGCCATGTGACCGAAGGTGCACGCATTGATCCGCGCGTCGGGATTGGCCTGACGCACCCGAGCCTGAAGCGCAGCCACTTGCCCCGGAAACGTTGCCATGAGCAAGGTCTTTTCCGGCACAAGAACCTCGAAGAATTTCGCCAGCAGGTACGTCTTGCCCACCCCGGCATAGGCCTGCAGATGGAACGACTCTTCGTTGCAGACCTTGAACTCGTCGAAGATCCGGCTCTGCTGATCACTCAGACGCAGGACGTCGCCCGACGGCATCACGACCTCACGGGTCAATGGTTCCAGCTTTTCACGATGGCGCAGGCCAAAGCCGAAGTCCCACTGCCCTTCCCCGTCGAGGTAATCCTGCTGCTCGATGTCAGCGTCTTCGAGCAGACTGACGCCGGCAACTTCAAGCACCGAGAACCCGGCGGCCAGATGGTCGGCGGTGAACCTGCCGCGCACCAGATCGGCAAAACGCCCGCCCGCTTCTTCGACGGAAGCGGCCGCCCGCAGGACATCATCGAGCATGCGTTCGAGCTGTTCGACGGCCGTGTTTTGCGCGACCAGCGCGCTGAGATTAAGCAGCAGCATCAGCGCAGCGAGTTGCGGTCGGCCCGCCTGATTCAGGAAATCGTCCAGCGGTTCGCCAGCGGCCAGGCCTTTGCACACCTCTTCGGTCAGGGGGAGAAACAGCGACGGCGGTGGCGCGAAGGCAGCGGGGGATCTCATTGCGGGGGCTGGGTCCTGGTCGGCGCGGGGGCGCAGGCGTTGAAAAAGGAGCACAGCTTACTCCTGCCGCCCGACCACCGCCCACTGGCGTGTCACCGTACCTGCCAGCTTCAGTTGTCCTGCGGGCAGTTCTGGGCGACGGTTTTGTAGTTCAGGGTCTGTTGCTGGCCTTGAGAATCGAGGTAGCGAAGGTGGGCATTGACCACGCCGCAGGTCGGGGTTGAGTCGACTTCGGTGGACAGGGCCTTGGCGATGTCCAGGTGATCGCCGTACATGTAAGTGTGCCCTTGAGCAACGGGTTGGGCCTGGGCGGTCAGCGCGCCGAGGCTCATGGCGGCAAACAGGGTGGCGATGCTGAGGTTCTTCCAGTTCATGGTGTTCTCCGGTATTCAATGGGTCATTCGGTCATGGGTTCGAGGCGGTGTGTGTCTGTCGTCTCGATGGGTCCCATTGAACGCCCCGCAGGTATCTCGCTTGTGTCGCGAACGGCCGGAAAATCATCCTTACGTGTCAGAACCCGCTGCAGATACACAGCAATACATTCGCGCCGAAAAACCCGTCTTTTGCATGCGCATGTATGCCCGGCAGCGCCAGATACAGTGGAATACAAACGCCCGCAGGCAAGTCACGCTCGACTGGTTAAGATGCGCCACACACATGAATACGGGAGCTGCTGCAATGGAGCACGTCGATCACATTCTGATTGTCGATGACGATCGCGAGATTCGAGAGCTGGTCGGCAACTACCTGAAAAAGAACGGGCTGCGCACCACCGTGGTGGCGGACGGCAGGCAGATGCGGTCGTTTCTGGAGTCGACCCCCGTCGACCTGATCGTGCTCGACATCATGATGCCCGGCGACGACGGCCTGCTGCTGTGCCGCGAGTTGCGCACCGGCAAGCACAAGGCCACGCCCGTGCTGATGCTCACCGCCCGCAGCGACGAAACCGATCGCATCATTGGCCTGGAAATGGGCGCCGACGATTATCTGGTGAAACCCTTCGCCGCCCGCGAACTGCTGGCGCGGATCAACGCCGTGCTGCGCCGCACCCGCATGCTGCCGCCGAACCTGATCGTCACCGAAGCCGGTCGTTTGCTGGCCTTCGGCAAATGGAAGCTGGACACCACCGCCCGCCATTTGCTCGACGCCCAGGGCACGGTGGTCACCCTCAGCGGCGCGGAGTACCGCCTGCTGCGCACCTTCCTCGATCACCCGCAGCGGGTCTTGAGCCGCGATCAACTGCTGAACCTGACCCAGGGCCGCGACGCCGATCTGTTCGACCGTTCCATCGACCTGCTGGTCAGCCGCCTGCGTCAGCGCCTGGCCGACGACGCCCGCGACCCGGCCTACATCAAGACGGTGCGCAACGAAGGCTATGTCTTCACTTACGCCGTTGAAATCCTCGGGGAAAGCCCGTGAAGCTGAGCTTGGGATGGCCGCGCACCCTGGCGTCACGGCTTTCGCTGATTTTCCTGATCAGCCTGGTGCTGGCCCACGGGCTGTCGTTCGGGCTGCAATTTTATGAGCGCTACCAGAGCGCAATGACGCTGATGCTGGGCAATCTGGAACGGGACCTGAGCAACGCCGTCGCCGTGCTCGAACGCTTGCCGGCCGACGAGCGCGAATCCTGGCTGCCGCGTTTCGAAAGCGCCAATTGTCGCTACATTCTGGGTGCCGGAGAGAACGGCGCGCCGATGAACATGAGCAACGCGCCGATGTCCGTGCATTCCATGCAGCGCAGCCTTGGCCGTGATTACGCGCTGACCTTCACGGACATTCCCGATACCCGACTGCATTATCAAGCGCACCTGACGCTACGGGACGGGAGTCCGTTGACGATCGACATGCACCCGCGGGTCACGCCGCTGTCACCCTGGCTGCCGCTGCTGTTGATCGGCCAACTGGTGCTGCTGTTCGCCTGCACCTGGCTGGCCGTGCGCACGGCGATTCGTCCGCTGACGCGCCTTTCCCACGCCGTCGACAATCTCGACCCGAACGGCGAAGGCATTCGCCTGGATGAAAGCGGCCCGACCGAAGTGGCCTTCGCCGCCGTGGCGTTCAACACCATGCAGCAACGGATTTCGACCTACGTGAAGGAGCGCATGCAACTGCTGGCGGCGATCTCCCACGACCTGCAAACCCCGATCACCCGCATGAAACTGCGCGCCGAGTTCATGGACGATGGCGTCGAGAAAGACAAGCTGTGGAGCGACCTGAGCGAGATGCAGCACCTGGTGCAGGAAGGCGTGGCGTACGCGCGCAGCATGGACACCTCGACCGAGACAGCGCGGCGCGTGGACATGGATTCATTCCTCGACAGCCTGGTGTTCGACTACCAGGACGTCAGCCGCGACGTGCAGTTGAACGGCAAGACCGGCGCAGTCATCGACACCCGCCCCCACGCCCTGCGCCGGGTGCTGGTCAACCTGACTGACAACGCGTTGAAGTTCGGTGGCGCGGCGGAGATTCAGGTCATTGCCCACCCCGACCAGAGCCTCTCGCTACAAGTGCTGGACCGCGGGCCGGGGATTGCCGAAGGGGAATTGTCGGAAGTGCTGAAACCGTTCTACCGCGTAGAGAGCTCGCGCAACCGCGACACCGGCGGTACCGGGCTGGGCCTGGCGATCGCGCAGCAATTGACGATTGCACTGGGCGGCACATTGACCCTGACCAACCGCGAAGGGGGCGGGCTGTGTGCTGAGCTGAAACTGCCTGCGCGGATAACGACGGGGGCGGTGCAGATCACGGATCTGTAGGAGCCGGCTTGCTGGCGAACCGGTTTCGTCAGTCGACGCCTTCGGTTCTGACCTACCGCGTTCGCCAGCAAGCCGGCTCCTACAGTGGATCTCGGCAGCGATCAGGATCTTCGGCGGCGTTACCACGCGGGGCGTGGGAACGATCGAATGTCAGCGTCTGAACGGGCCCCTTCCCGGCTAAAGCCGGTCCTACAAAACACCGCGTTCCGTCAGTGGGACCGGCTTCAGCCGGGAAGCCTTTGATCTGCTCCACGCTTTTGATCTTCGTACACAACCATCCCAGACACCGCCAATCGCGACTTGGGTGCAGGCTGAACGCAGGTCTCGCGCAGTGGGCCGAGCCGCATGGATGCGGCGAGAGCGCCGTCAGGACATGGATGTCCGTTCGGCGCGGGCCCACGGAGCGGGACCGGAGTGAAGGTACTCCGACGCAGGAGGAGCCCAACCGAGAGCATAAGCCCTTGGTTACTTGGGGCTTTATCAAGTAACTCGCCGAAGGCGAAACAGTCTGCCCCCAGGCAGACGCCCTTGATCTTGACCTTAAACCTGAAAAATCAAAAATCAAAAATCAAAAATCCAGCTTCACCCGCGCCACCAACTGTCGCGGCTCGCCGATGGAAATCGCCGGCGACCCCAACCCACTCGCCGACGTGTAGTACTTCTCGTCGAACACATTCTTCAGATTCAACTGCAACGTCACATCCCGCTCATCCAGCTTCACCTTGTAAGCCACAAACGCATCGGCGACCTTCGACGACGGCAGGTAATACTCCTTCCCCGCACCATCGTTGACACCCCAACGGCTGGCAAACCGCGCACCGGCACCCGCGCGCAGATCACCCACGCCAACGTGGCCGAAGTCCCGGGTCAGGTACACCGCGCCGGTGTGCTTCGACACACCGTCAAGCGGCTCGCCCTTAAGAATCGGGTCCTCCAGCACTTTCGTGTCGGTGTAGGCGTAGCTGCCGGTCACACTCCAGAACTCGCTCAATTGCCCGGTGATGTCCGCTTCCAGCCCGCGCGAGCGCACCTCGCCGGACACCCGCGTGCAGGTCTCGGTACCGCACGCTTCGCTGGTCTGCACGTTCTGCTTGTTGATGTTGAACAGCGCCACCGTCGCGGTGATCGCGTCATTCTGGAACTTGGTGCCGATTTCGTAGGCCTTGCCCTCCTCCGGCGGCAGGTCGCCGATCGGTGAGGCAATCGAGGTATTCGGGCGGAATGACTCGGTGTAGCTGCCGTACACCGACCATTCCGGCTGGATCAGGTACACCAGCCCGACGCGGGGCACCACTTTGCTGTCCTTCACGTCGGCGCCGACCACGAACGGCCGGCCCTTGCCGGTCAGCTCGTCGAATGCGTCGTAACGCAGGCCGGTCTGCAGAATCCATTTCTCGCCCAGGTGCATGGCGTCCTGAACGAAGAACGCGTGGGTGCGCAAGTGATCGGTCTGGTCACTCTGGGCGGCGCTAACCGTACTCGGTTGCTGAGTGACGCCGTACACCGGCGTGTTGTAATTGAAGTCAACCTTGTTGGCGCTGCGGTACAGGTCGCCGAGGTCGCGGTCGTTCTTCATGTAATCGGCGCCGATCAGCACCTCGTGACGCACATCGCCCCAATAGAGGTTGCCGAGGGCGCTGACGGTGGCGGTGTGGGCGAACTGCACGGCATCGCGGGTGGCATCGCCGCGCCGGGTCACGGCGCCGGTGTTGTAGTTGGCCGAGATGAAGCGCGACTGGTAATCGTTGTAGTAATTGCGGCTGTAGGCGTAGCCGGTGCGCAGGGTCCAGGTGTCGTTCAGGCGATGGTCCATGCGCACGTCGAGGGAATCGGAGCGCCCGGTGGTGACGTTGAACGGCTCGTCCAGACGCCGGCTGCGCGGGATGTCCAGCACCTTGCCGGTTTTGGTGTTGATCTGCGTGCCACGGTCGAACGGCACCGAATATTCCATGTGCTCGTAGGCCACGGACACCGTGGTGTCATCGCCATACCAGGCCAGCGACGGCGCGATGACGGACTGATCGATGCTGCCGAAGTTGCGCCAGTAATCGTAGTTCTGCTTGTCGGCGATGACCCGATAAGCCAGGCCGTTGGTGCCGATCGGGCCGGTCAGGTCGATCTGCTCGCCGCCGCCGCCAAAACTGCTGCCGAACGCCGAGATGGAACGGGCCTCGACCAACTCCGGTTTTTTTGTCACCACGTTGATCACGCCACCCGGATCCTGCACGCCGTAGAGCATCGACGCCGGGCCCTTGAGCACTTCGATGCGCTCGGTGGTCGGGGTGAAGTTACGCGCGCGCACCGATTGCATGCCGTCACGCATGATCGAGTTGTCGCGGTTGGTGCCGAAGCCGCGCTTTTGAATCGCGTCCTGGGTGCCGCCCAACGTGTTGCCCTGCTTGACCCCGCTGACCGCGTTGATCGCTTCGTCCAGACTGGACGGCTGTCGGTCTTCGATGACCCGATTGGTCACCACGTTGACGCTCTGGGGCACTTCCACCAACGGCGCTTCGGTACGCGTGGCCACGCTCGCCTTGCGCGCCTGATAGCTGTCGCGGCTGTGCTCGGTTTCGCTGACCTCGGGCTGAGCGGTGGCGTCGATGTTGACCGCGTCCAGTTGCATTTCTTCAGCCCCGGCAACAGGGCTTATGCCCAGCGAGCAGAACAGCGCCGTGGCTGAGCACAGGCCCAACAACGATGCAGGACGAAGCACGGGGAAAGCGGACACACGAAAACCGGATTGAGCTGTCATGAAAGGAAGAACCTGAGGCGTCGAGAAGCGATGCGCCCTTTACGAAACGCATCTGATTCTCACTACACGGATACCGACGGGGTTTACCTCACATGAATCTGAAAATAATTTTTTAGTCAGGCGCCAGTGGCCCTCAGTGGATCAGGCGAAACACCCTGTATCATTCGCCGCGCTCCCCTCTTCTTACGTAGCGAAATCAAGGACTGTTCATGCGTATCCGCTCCCTGACTCCTCTTGCTTTGATCATTGGCGCGACGATGGGCGGCCAGGCCCAGGCCAGCAGTGACGACTCCTGCTACCCCACCTGGTCGCTGTTGCGCGATTCGCTGGACGTCTGCAATAACCTGGCCTTCCTCACCCCCGGCAACGACAGCCGGGTCAACCTGCGTCTACTGCTGGCCGATCGCAAGGCGCTGACCCTCAAGCCCAACGCGCTGACCGAGCAGGAGCTGGCCGAGGGTTATGGCCCGGTGCCGTTTGCTGCATTCAGGTTGGCGAATGAAGACATCGAGGGCGACGAAAGCGAGGAGTCAGGTGCCGCCGCCATGGCCGACCTGCTGGGCAAACTCAGTCTCAGCCGCGACAGCAACGACACCGCGGGCCAGGCGTTCCTGCAGGGGGAAGGCAGCCGCTGCCGCAGTAACCGCGACGAGAGCGCCGCTGATTTCATCGGCCAGTTACTCGACACCCAAGGGCTGTCCGCCACCGAGCGCCAATCCCTGGCCCGCGCCCGCCTGCAACTGCTGGACGCATGTACTTGGGAGGCCGACAAACAGGTCGGCCTGTTGCCGACCGACGTTCAGTCGCCTGAAGCCAAGGCCTTTGTCGCGTACCTTCGCGCCGCATCGGACTTCTACAGCGGGCGCTTCAGCGACGCTGAAAACGGGTTCAACGGCCTCGCCGACAGCGCGCAGCCATGGCTCAAGGAAACGGCGCTGTACATGGTCGCCCGGACCCGGCTCAACGCCGCGCAACAGGACGCGTTCGACGAATACGGCAGCCTGAAGGAAGACCACGATCGCGCCGCTTACTCAGGCGTCGCTCAAGCCATCGAGCATTACCTCAGCGCTTACCCCGAGGGCCGCTATAGCCGCTCCGCCACCGGATTGCTGCGACGGGTCCACTGGCTGGCAGGAGACACCGACAAACTGGCCGCCGATTACACCTGGCAACTGACGGAAGCCGGCGACGCCCGTGCCTCCGGCTCGCCGGAAGCGCTGATTCAAGAAGCCGACAACAAGCTGCTGACCGCCCTCACCGGCACCACGCCATCGCCGTTGATGACCGCGACCCATGACCTGATGATCATGCGCCCGGACCTGCCAAACCGGCTGACCCGCGAACAGCTCGATGCACAAAAAGCCGTGTTCGCGGAGCAACCGGCGATGTTCGATTACTTGCAGGCGGCTTTTGCGTTCTACGTCGACAAGAATCCGGCCGAAGCGCTAAAGCGTTTGCCCAAAGACGTCCCGGAACAACTGGACTACCTGACCTTCAGCCAACAGATTCTGCGCGGCCTGGCCCTGGAAGCGAGCAACGATAGGCCTGCCGCCCAGGTGCTGTGGCTGAAACTGCTGCCCCTGGCACAGCAACCCTTGCAGCGCGAACAGCTGGAACTGGCGCTGGCAATGAACTATGAGCGCAGCGGGCAATTGATGAAGGTGTTCGCCAGCGATTCGCCGATCACGTCCGCTCAGGTGCGACTGATTCTGCTGGGCAAGGTGGCCGACGCGCCGCTGCTGCGCCAGCAGATCGGTCAGGGCATCAGCGACGTCGAGAAGGCCACTGCGCAGTTCGTCCTGCTCTACAAGGAGCTGCTGCACAGCCAGTACGCCGCGTTCGCCGAGGATCTGAAAACCCTGCCGGATCAGCCTCCCGGCACCAAACTGGGCACCAGCCTGGGTTATGTCTATGACGCCGGGCAGACGCTGCAGCTGTTCCGCTGGAACGGCGCCAAGGCCGAATCGGGTTACGCCTGCCCGAGCATCGGCGAGATCGCCGCCGCGTTGCAGGTCAATGCCAAGGACGCTAAAGGGCTGAATTGCCTGGGTGAGTTCATCCTGCGCAACGGCCTGGACGGCATGCCGCTGGATCAGAAGCCCGGCGCGGGTGAGTTGGGCAGCAGCGAATCCGGCTTCAAGGGAGAAGTGTTCTCGCGCCTGAACGGCTACCAGACGGTGATCGCCGACAGCACGGCGGCCCGTGACGAAAAGGCCTACGCGCTGTTCCGGGCGATCAATTGCTACGCGCCGTCTGGCTATAACAGTTGCGGCGGCAAGGACGTTGCGCCCGCCGTGCGCAAAGGCTGGTTCAAGCAGCTGAAAACCACCTACGGCGCCACCGGTTGGGGCAAATCGCTGCAGTATTACTGGTGATGAGCACGCGGTTTCGCTGGCGGATGATCGCCGGCGGATTGATCGGTTTGTTGATGGCGGGCTTGAGCAGCGCCATGACGTGGGCGGCGGTAGACGCCCGCGAGCACGATGCCTTCTGGTTGTGGAGCGGCGTGGCGACGCAGCCGGTGCTCGATCGCGCGCAGACGCTGTATGTGCTGCAGGGCCAGATCAGCGCAACCCGTCGTGACCGGCAAACGCCGGCGCTGATCGCCCAGGGGATGAGCGTGACGCGTCTGCCCCAGCGGGCGGTGTGGATCGTGTACCGCGCCCACACCCTGCGCTGGCCGGAGCCGGTTTACAAACAGCTCTTGGGCCAGGTGCAACGCTGGCGGGACGCGGGCACGGCGGTCGCCGGCGTGCAAATCGACTTTGATGCGCGCACCCGTTATCTGCAGTACTACGTGGCATTTCTCAAGGACCTGCGCCAGCGCCTGCCACCTGAGCTGAAGCTGAGCATTACCGGGTTGATGGACTGGAGCAGCAACGGGGATTCCCAGGCGATCGGCGAACTCAAAGGCGTGGTCGATGAAGTCGTGGTGCAGACGTACCAGGGCCGCCACAGCATCCCCGACTATGCCGCCTACCTGCCGCGCATCAGCCGGATGGGGCTGCCGTTCAAAATTGGCCTGGTGCAGGGCGGGGAATGGCAAGCGCCCGGGTATCTGCAAGACAGCCCGTGGTTTCGCGGGTATGTGGTGTTTTTGCTGAATCAGCAGTAACTAAAGTCCGCGTCAAGACGCAACACCCTGTAGGAGCGCGCTTGCCCGCGAACGCGTTCTGCCCGTGACGAATCAATTGCCTGACACACCGCCTTCGCGGGCAAGCGCGCTCCTACAGTTGATCGGGGTACACCGAAAATTTGCGTTGGACGCAGTACCGCGTGGAGCTTGCTCGCGAAAGCGGTGTGTCGGTAGAAATCGTGATTTCAGATCCAACGCTTTCGCCAGCAAGCCGGCTTCTGCGGGTTTTGTGTACGCCGACGATTGTGTGCGTTGCCAAGCTCCACTGTAGGAGCGCGCTTGCCCGCGAACGCGTACTGCCTGTGACGAATCAATTGCCTGACACACCGCCTTCGCGGGCAAGCGCGCTCCTACAGTTGATCGGGGTACACCGAAAATTTGCGTTGGACGCAGTACCTCGTGAAGCTTGCTCGCGACAGCGGTGTGTCAATAGACATCGTGGTTTCAGATCCAACGCTTTCGCCAGCAAGCCGGCTTGTGCGGGCTTTGTGTACGCCGACGATGGTGTGCGTTGCCAAGCTCCACTGTAGGAGCGCGCTTGCCCGCGAACGCGTACTGCCTGTGACGAATCGATTGCCTGACACACCGCCTTCGCGGGCAAGCGCGCTCCTACGGTTTGATTTCATTCAAACGGGATATTGCGTCGACCGCCATTCATTGACGGTGGGGCGATGCGGCCAATGCGCTGTGATCAATGGCCTCTTCCCGGCTAAAGCCGGTCCTACAACAATTGCGGTTCGCGCCGGCACCATGGGCACACCGCGCGCCCCGTAGGACCGGCTTTAGCCGGGAAGGCGTCGGGTGCCATACCGCAAAACAACACTTCAAACCTCAAGATCCAGCAACGCCGCCCCCAGCGCTTTGCCGTGGGCGTCCAGCGCCAATGATCGTGTGACGCCGCCCTTCAGAATGCCCGGCAGTACAAAATTCAGCGCGTGTACGTTCGGCAGTTCGTACCGGCGCACCCGCAAAGCATCGTCCCCCAGCAGCTCGGCAAAATGCTCGGCCACCCGCTCGACCGTCAGCGCCTCCAGCAATCGCGGGTAGTCTTCGGGCTTGAAGGCGATCACCGAAATATTCGAGGTATCGCCCTTGTCGCCGGTCCGGGAATGCGCCAGTTCGCGCAATTTCACCGTCCTCACGATGCGTCCTCCAGATGAACCTGCGCCTTGACGGCATCCCGCGGCATCAGCAGCGACGCCACCGCCACCACCTGACGCACGCCCTTGGTCGCGCCGCCGCCGCCATAAGGCCCGTTGGTGTAGAGGGTTTCCACTTCATTGCCGATGCGTACGGCTTCGGCCTTGTCTGCACAGCGCGCGGCGACCCGCAGGCGCACTTCCCAGGGCTCGGCCGCCGTCCGTGAACCCAGCGCCGCTCCGTGCAACGCGTCCACGCCGATCAGCTCGGCGCGCACGTCATCGAACACCACGCCGGTCAGCTGCAAACGTTCCAGCACCACGTCCCGGGCCAGTTGCGCCCGGGCCAGCGCGCCGGGGCCACCGTAGGAAATCTGCCCTTCACCAATCCAGCCGTCGAGATAACCCACCGAAACCTTGAGCGTCTCGGGTCGAGCGCGGCCATTCGCGCCCTCGGCCCGCACTTCGTTGGCGGCGACTGGATGGAACGAGACGCCGGAAAAATCCGCCGTCACGTCCGGGGTCAGGTACGCCGCAGGATCGTGCACTTCATAAATCATCTGCTCGGTGCAGGTGGCGGTGTCGATGCGCCCGCCGGAGCCGGCGACCTTGCTGATCACCGCCCTGCCCTCGGCGTCGACTTCCGCCAGGGGAAACCCGAGGCGCGCCAGAGTCGGCACCTCTTTCACACCCGGATCAGCAAAGTAGCCGCCGGTGATCTGCCCGGCGCATTCCAGCAAGTGGCCGATCAAGGTGCCGCGTCCCAGTCGCGTCCAGTCATCTGCTGCCCAGCCGAACTCAAAGAGCTGCGGCGCGAGAAACAACGACGGATCGGCAACCCGGCCGGTGATCACCACATCGACATCGGCCTTCAGCGCCTCGACAATCCCCTCGGCGCCCAGGTACGCATTCGCCGAGATCAACCGATCACCCAAGGAAGCAATCGTCGCGCCGTTATCCAGCATCTGCTCAGGACTTGCCTTGAGAACAGCCAGCACGTCATCCCCGGTCACCGCTGCGACCTTCAGGCCGTGCAGCCCCAACTCGACCGCGATGCGCCGCACTTCCCGCGCCGCCGCCAACGGATTGGCCGCGCCCATGTTGCTGATCAGTCGCAGCCGCCGCTGGCCTGCTTCAAGTCCACGCCCCACAAACGGCAGCACGCGACGCATGCGCTCGCTCAGCAGCGGGTCAAAACCGGCTTCGGGATCGCTGAGCCGCGCCTGTTGCGCCAAGGCAATGGTGCGCTCGGCCAGACACTCGAAAACCAGGTAATCCAGTTCGCCCTTTTCGGCCAGTTCGACCGCAGGCTCGATACGATCCCCGGAATAACCGGCGCCAGAGCCGATACGTAATGTCTTCATTTAAAACACTCCCAGCAACAGTGCGGTGAGGGTCATCAGCACCGATGCGGCAAACAGAAACGGAATGGTGAAGCGTTGGTGGTCGGCCAGCTCGACCTTGCACAGCCCGACCAGCAGGAAGGTCGCCGGCGTCAGCGGGCTGACCGGGAAGCCGGTGGTGTGCACACCCAGCAGCGAGGCCTGGGCGACTTGAAGAGGATCAACGCCCAGGGAGCGGCCAACTTCGGCGATCACCGGCATCACGCCGAAATAGAAGGAATCGGGATCGAACAGCAAACTCAGCGGCATGGACAGGAAGCCCACCACCATCGGAATCAACTTGCCGTGACCGGCCGGAATCTGCGCCACCGCCACTTCGGCCATGGCCTTGAGCATGCCGGTGCCCTGCATGATGCCGGTGAACACCCCGGCGGCCAGAAGAATGCTGGCCATGGTCAGGGCGGTCTTGGCGTGGGCGTCGATGCGCGCGCGCTGGGCGTCGACGTTGGGGTAGTTGATGCACAGCGCCAGCACCGTGCCGACCATGAACATCACCACCGGGTCGACCCAGCCGGAGATCATGATCCCCATGACCGCGAGGGTCAGCAGCAGGTTGAGCCAGAACAGACGCGGTCGGCGCAGCACCGGTTCCTGCTCGGTCAACACCCGCTGCGGCACGACATCGATGTGCTCGGCCGTGGTTTGAAAGCGGCCCAGCCCCAGGCGCTTTTCCTCACGCCGCCCAAGCATCCAGGCGCAGAAGAAGACAAACGCCAGGCCGACGATCTGCACCGGAATCAGCGGCTGGAACAGCTCGGACACCGGCACATGCAGCGCCGCCGACGAGCGCAGCACCGGGCCGGTCCACGGCAGGAAATTCACCCCCGCCGCCATCGCCGCGACGCAGGCCAGAATCCGCCGGTCGATGCCCAGCCGCGTGTACAGCGGCAGCATCGCCGGGATTGTCACCAGGAAGGTCACCGCGCCGGAACCGTCGAGGTGCACCAGCAACGCCAGCAGCGCGGTGCCGACGACAATCCGTGTAGGACGCGTACCTACCGTTCGCAGGATGCGGTCGATGATCGGGTCGAGCATGCCGGCGTCGGTCATCACCCCGAAGAACAGGATGGCAAACACAAACATGCCGACCACCGGGGCGACGTTCTTGATGCCGGTGATGATGAAGGCGCTGGTTTGCAGGCCGAATCCGCCGATCAGCGCGGCGATGATGGGCAAGGCGATCAGGGCGACCAGTGGCGAGAGGCGCTTGCTCATGACGGCGGCGAGCAGGCAGAGGATGGTAATGACACCGAGGGTGGCGAGCATGGTTTGATCCTTCGTCATCCCTGACCGGCAGGCGGTGGGACGAGCTGTTGTTGTTTTCAACGAGTATCGAAACGGGGGTAAGCTTTGTAAATTGAAATGTTCGGCGCTCTGCGTTCTGAAAAACCGAATGACAAGCGTGCGGCAACTTCTTCGGAAAACTCAGCCATGAAGAACTCGATTCAGCACATCCGCGCCTTTCTCACGGTCGCCAACACCGGCAGCTTTGCCAAGGCCGCGCTCGAACTGAACCTGTCGCCGTCCGCCCTGACGGTGCAGATCCAGCAGCTGGAAGAGTGGCTCGGCGTCGCGCTGCTGGAGCGCATTCCGCGTCAGGTCAGCCTGACCGCCGCGGGCCAGAACAATCGCGGGCCCATGGAGAAACTGCTGCTGGACCTGGACAACATCGTCAGCGGCTCGCGGGATCTCGCGGCGCTTCGCCGGGGCGTAGTGACCATCGCTGCCCTGCCCTCAATGTGTTCCGGCACGCTGCCGCCGCTGCTGAAAGCCTTCCGCGTACAATTTCCCGGCGTCGAAGTGCGTTTGCGTGACGTCGTGGCGCAGCGGATCGACGCGCTGGTGCGCGAGGGCGAAGTGGATTTCGGGCTGGGGGTGCGGGCGCGCATGGGTCACGGGCTGGCGTTCGAGGTGGTGATGGTGGACCGGCTGAGCCTGTTCGTCCCTGCTGATCATCCGCTGGCACAGGAACGCTCGGTCACCCTGCAGGCGCTGGCCGGACAGCCAATCATCCTCACCGGTCGCGACAGCAGCGTGCGCGAGCGGGTGGAGCAATTGTTTGCCGAAGAAGGGCTTGTGCTGACGCCGGGGCTGGAAGCGAACTACATGTCGACGGTCATGGCGCTGGTGCGGCAGGGACTGGGGATGACATTGCTGCCGGAATCTGCCGACGAAGGTCGCGGCGATTTGACGCAGGTAAGGGTCGAGCACCCTGGGGTGTGTCGGGAGATTGGCCTGATTACCCGGACGGGTGTGAGCCTGAGCCCTGCCGCCCAGAGATTCGTCGAGACCATGAAGGGCGCCCTGTCACCGCCACTCCCGTAGGAGCCGGCTTGCTGGCGAAAGCGGCCGTGCTCAGCCATCGCCCTCTTCCGACGTGCCGGGTTCGCCAGCAAGCCGGCTCCTAAAGTCCGCGATGACCCGAGCCTGAACCCCGGCTGAACACCTGCACAGCAAGCAGGATTTCGCAAAAAAACCAGTACGCCCATTCAATAATGAGTATCATTATGTTACACAATGGCTGAATGCGAATGGCTACCTGACGCATTCACGCCGCACACCCTATCAGATCTGCACCGGTGATAAATGCTCGTTCCTTTTTTGATCATGCTGCGCGAAGGGATTGAAGCCGCGCTTATCGTTGGCATCATTGCCAGTTACCTGAGACAGACCGGCCGTGGCGAGTGGATGCCCGCGGTATGGATCGGCGTGTTTCTGGCTGTCGCCCTGGCGCTGTTCGTCGGTGGTGGCCTGGAAATGGTCAGTGCTGAGTTCCCGCAAAAGCAGCAGGAACTGTTTGAAGGCATCGTCGGCCTCGTCGCCGTGGTGATCCTGAGTTCCATGGTCGTGTGGATGCGCAAGGTCGCCCGCTCGGTCAAACATGACCTGCACCAGTCCCTGGACGCCGCATTGGCCGGGTCGAGAAACCAGACTTACGCGCTGATAGGCATGGTGTTCTTCGCCGTCGCCCGTGAAAGCCTCGAAACCGTGTTCTTCCTGCTCGCCGTGTTCCAGCAGAGCGAAGGCATGTCCGGCCCGCTGGGTGCGCTGTTCGGCCTGATCATTGCGGTGTGCATCGGTGTCGCCATCTACAAAGGCAGCATGCGCCTGAACCTGAGCAAGTTCTTCCGCTACACCGGCCTGTTCATCCTCGTCGTCGCGGCGGGCATTCTCGCCAACTCGGTCCGTTCGCTGCACGAAGCCGGGGTCTGGAACCACTTCCAGGACGTGGTCTTCGACATCAGCGCAAGCCTGCCGATGGATGGCCCGACCGGTTCGGTGCTGGCCGGCATGTTCGGTTATCAGGATGCGCCGACCGTCAGCGTGCTGGTGGCGTACCTCGCTTACCTGGTCTTTGCGCTGTTCCTGTTCTTCAAGCCCCAGGCGCGGGTGGTGAGTCTGCCCACCCGCCCGGCCCATGAACACGGTCACACTGCTTCCGTTACGAATTCAGTTACGAACAAATAAGGGCTCTCATGAACTCCACTGCCAACGGCCTTCCTCCCAAGAAAGCCAAGCCATCTCGCGCCTTGCAGTTCGCCGTTGCGGGCTCGGTGATTCTGATGATCGCCGCCGGCGCCATGTTCTATTTCGCCTCCCAGGCTGCGCAGAAGAAGCGCATCGCCAACAGCGGCAATGAAACCGTCGTGACCATCAACGCGAAAAGCTGCGAGCCGAATTCGATCACTGTGCCGGCCGGCAAGAACGCCTTCCGTATCGTCAACGCCTCCGATCGCGCCGTGGAATGGGAAATCCTCGACGGCGTGCTCGTGGTGGAAGAACGCGAAAACATCGTTCCGGGCCTGAGCCAGGTCATCAACGCCAACCTGCAGCCGGGCGATTACGCCATCACCTGCGGCCTGCTGAGCAACCCGCGCGGCACCCTGCACGTGACGCGGACCGCAGAATCCGACGCCGCCGCCAAGGCGCGTCCGTCGATGGTCGCTTTCATCGGTCCGCTGTCCGAATATCGCGTCTACCTGAGCACCCAGAGCAGCGCGCTGATCCGTGCCACAAACGATTTGCAGCAAGCCATCGACAGCGGCGACCTGGCCCAGGCACAAACAACCTACGGCCCGGCCCGTGCTGCTTATCAGCGCATTGCTCCAGCGGCCCAGCGCCTGTCCGAGCTGGACAACGCGATTAACGCCCGCGCCGATTACTACGAAAAACGCGAGCAGGACCCGGGCTTCGGCGGCTTCCACCGCATCGAGTTCGGCCTGTTCTCGCAGAAATCCGTCGACGGCCTGGCGCCGGTCGTGCAGAAGCTGCAAACCGACATCGCCAGCCTGAAACAGCAATTGCTGGCCCAGAGCATCGCCCCGGAACAGCTGGCGAGCATGGTCGTGCGCAACATGCGCAGCATCGCCGAGGTCCGCAACAACGGCGAAGAAGAACGCTACAGCCACCTCGACGTGAACGGTTTTGCCGCCAACCTGGAAGGCACGCGCAAGGTCATCGAGCTGCTGCGTCCGCTGCTGGCCAAGTCCTCAGGCGACGTGCTGAAAAAGATCGACACCGCGAGCACCGCACTGGACGACCAGTTGCTGATGCTCAAGACCGCCGACGGCTTCAAGCCGTACGACCAGGTCAGCACCGAACAACGAAAACAAATAGCAGACAAGGCCAAGGCACTGGCCGACGCACTCGATGGAATCGATCCGGCCCTCGGCCTCTCAGGCCTGTGAGCGTGCCCGGGCGGGCGCCCCATGCGCCCGCCTGGCCTTGAAACCAGAGCGAAGACAGCATTCACATGAAAGACTCCGATTCAAAAAACGCGCCGATCTCCACTGACCGTCGCCGCGTCCTGCTGGGCCTTGGCGCTGCAGGTGCGGCAGTGGCCGGTGCCAGCCTGACCGGCAATGCGTTCGCCGCGACCGCGCCGGCACAGGTCACCGAAGCACCGAAAAGCGAAAAGACCCAGGACCACAACGCATTCCACGGCCCGCATCAGAGCGGCATCGTCACCCCGCGCCCAACCGCCGGGATGATGGTCTCCTTCGACGTGCTGGCCCAGGACCGCGAAGACCTCGAGCGCATGTTCCGCACATTGAACGAGCGCATTGCGTTTCTGATGACCGGCGGCCCCGTGCCCCAGGTCGATCCGAAACTGCCACCGCTGGATTCCGGCATCCTTGGCCCGGTGGTCACGCCGGACAACCTGACCATTACCGTGTCAGTGGGTGACTCGCTGTTCGACGAACGCTTCGGTCTGGAACACGTCAAGCCCAAGCGTCTGCAGCGCATGGTCGGTTTTCCCAACGACGCCCTGGAAGCCGATTGCTGCCACGGCGACTTGAGCATTCAGTTCTGTTCGAACGCCCCGGACAGCAACATTCACGCCCTGCGCGACATCGTGAAGAACCTGCCCGACCTGCTGCTGGTGCGCTGGAAACAGGAAGGCACCGTGCCGGCCCAAGCCCCGTTGAAACCCGGTCAGCCGCCGGAAAGCGCGCGCAACTTCCTGGGTTTCCGCGACGGCTCGGCCAACCCCGATTCGAACAACCAGAAGACCATGAACGAGCTGGTCTGGGTGCAACCCGGTAGCGACGAACCGGCCTGGGCCGCCAATGGCAGCTATCAGGCAGTGCGCATCATCCGCAACTTCGTCGAGCGCTGGGACCGCACCCCGCTGCAGGAACAGGAAGCCATCTTCGGCCGGGTCAAAACCACCGGCGCACCGATGGACGGCAAGACCGAAGCCGACGTCCCGAATTACCACAATGACCCGGCAGGCAAGATCACCAAGCTGGATTCACACATCCGCCTGGCCAACCCGCGTACGGCCGAAACCCAGCGCAACCTGATCCTGCGTCGCCCGTTCAACTACTCGAACGGCGTGAACAAAAACGGTCAGCTGGACATGGGCCTGCTGTTCATCTGCTATCAGGCAGACCTTGAGAAAGGCTTCATTACCGTGCAGACACGCCTCAACGGCGAGCCGCTGGAGGAGTACCTCAAGCCCATCGGTGGCGGGTATTTCTTCACCCTGCCGGGCGTGGTCGACAACAACGATTTCATTGGCCGGTCGCTGCTGGCCGCCTCTGCCCAGACAACAAAAACTGCCTGACACCCTTACCTCACAGGAAGAGCTCTATGAAAAAGTCGCCCCTCGCTTTGTTGCTGACCTTTGGCGTGTTGCAGACATCGATGTCCGCGTTCGCCGCCACCGCGCCGCTGGACTTGGTCACGCCGGTTTCGGATTACAAGATCTACGTGACCGAAAACGTCGACACCCTGGCGGCCGACACACAGAAGTTCACCGACGCGATCAAGAAAGGCGACCTGGCGACGGCGAAAAAACTGTTCCCGACCACGCGTCTGTCTTATGAGTCGATCGAGCCGATTGCCGAGCTGTTCAGCGACCTGGACGCGTCGATCGACTCCCGTGAGGACGATCACGAGAACGGCGTGAAGGCCGACGATTTCACCGGCTTCCACCGTCTGGAATATGCGTTGTTCTCGCAGAACTCCACCAAGGATCAGGGTGTGTTCGCGGACAAGCTGTTGGCTGACGTGAAAGAGCTGCAGTCGCGCATCGCCGGCATCACCTTCCCGCCGGAGAAAGTCGTGGGCGGTGCTGCTGCGCTGATGGAAGAAGTGGCGGCGACGAAGCTGTCGGGCGAGGAGGATCGTTACAGCCATACCGATCTGTATGATTTCCAGGGCAACGTTGACGGTTCGAAGAAGATCGTCGATCTGTTCAAGCCGCAGTTGGAGCAGTCGGACAAGGCGTTCGTGGCGAAGGTGGAGAAGAACTTTGCGACCGTGGACAAGATCCTGGCGAAGTACAAGACCAAGGACGGTGGCTATGAGACCTACGATAAGGTGAAGGAGCAGGATCGCAAGGCGTTGGCGGGTCCGGTGAATACATTGGCTGAAGATCTGTCGCAGATGCGCGGGAAATTGGGTCTGAACTGATTCGTCAGGTACTCAAGAGCCCGCTTGCCGAGAGATCGGCAGGCGGGCTTTTTTGTTGTTGAGGATTGGGGGTATATCCGTTATTTGTGTTTGCTGAAGTTATGGTTCCGCCCTTACGGCGGGTCACTTTTTCCAACAGCCGAAAAAGTAACCAAAAAGGCCGTGCTCCTGGTTGGGCCCGACTTCGTCGGGTTCCTTCACTCCGGTCTCGCTCCGTGGGCCCGCGCCGAACGGACATCCATGTCCTGACAGCGCTCTCGCCGCATCCATGCGGCTCGGCCCACTGCGCGAAACCTGCGTTCAGCCTGCACCCAAGTCGCGTTTGGCGGTGTTTGAGCTTTTTGCGTATTAAGATCAAAAGCAGATCTGAAGCAGATCTGAAGCAGATCAAAAGCTTCCCGGCTGAAGCCGGTCCTACAGGACACCGCGTGCATTCAGTGGGACCGGCTTCAGCCGGGAAGAGGCCGGATTGTTCGATATCAGTTTTGCGGCGTGACGATCCGACTATTACAACGGTGGTTGTGAAATGAAGACTATAAAGAACACTACGACGGCCTATGTTGTGGAAGCCTCTCCATCAGAAATAGCAGTGAAAGTCATAGATGATGGTGTGATTGACCTACTCGTAGCGTTAGGTTTCGTACCGGCGCCAGATAAAGCAAAGAAATTGATGTCTTTGGTCGCACCTAATCAAAGCTCAAAAATAACTGTTTTTGAAAAGTTGCGAGATGCGGGAGTTTGCTTTTCCGCGGGTCCAGGTTGGTGTCCTGCCGACGTATTTGAATTCCTGAGAGAGAATAAGATGCTGAGCGGGCCGTACCGCAGAATAGTGTGGCGTGGGCCAGGTGAGTCGCAAATAATCGAAAACAGCTAATAAGACTTCAAGGTAGCTGGAAACCATCGCTTTTGCGGTGTAACCATCGACGCCTTCCCGGCTAAAGCCGGTCCCAGTGAGTGAACGCGATTTCACCGTAGGAGCCGGCTTGCTGGCGAATGCAGGTTGTCAGGCTGCGTCTTGATATCTGACCCACCGCGTTCGCCAGCAAGCCGGCTCCTACAGAAAAAAATGCGTTCTGTCAGGTACGACGATGACCGCTCAACGATCGTTGCGACAACCCGCCCCACGTAGGACCGGCTTCAGCCTGGAAGCTCTTGATCTTGATCTTGATCTTGATCTTCATACGCAAAAAGCCCAGACACCGCAGAACGCGACTTGGGTGCAGGCCGAACGCAGACGACGCGGAGTGGGCCGAGCGGCATGGATGCCGCGAGAGCGCCGTCAGGACATGGATGTCCGTTCGGCGCGGGCCCACGGAGCGTCGTCGAAGTGAGGGTATTCCGACGAAGGAGGAACCCAACCAGGAGCAAGCACCCTTGGTTACTTGGGGTGCTTTTCCAAGTAACTCGCCGAAGGCGAAACCCGAGGCCGTTAGGCCGACGCTTTAGATCTTGATCTTGAAAGAATCAAATCCCGCTGAACCAGTTGTACCCCTGATCCTCCCAATACCCCCCGGGATTATCATTGCTCACCACAATCTCAACGATATGCTTCGGATTCTTGAACCCCAGCTTCGTCGGCACCCTCACCCGCAACGGATAACCATACTCCGGCGGCAGCGCCACCTCGGCAAAGTCCAGCGCCAGCAACGTCTGCGGATGCAACGCCGTCGGCATGTCCAGACTGGAGTAATACCGATCCGCGCACTTGAAGCCGACAAACTTCGCCGTCGTGTCCGCGCCCACATGCTCCAGGAACGTCCGCAACGGCACACCGCCCCACTGCCCGATCGCGCTCCAGCCCTCCACACAGACCAACCGCGTGATATCGCTGCGCTGCGGCAGCTTGCGCAGCCCTTCCAGCGTCCACGGCGCCTTGTCCCGCACCAGCCCCGAAACGCCCAGCTTCCAGTCCGCCGTGTCCAGCTCCGGAATATCATCCTCGCTGTAAAACGCGTTGAACGGAAACGGGTTACGGACCTGATCCTTGCTGAACGTCGGCGCCAGCTTCTGCCCGCTGAACAGCCAGGCCTGAACCCGGTCGTTCCAGCGCGACATGCTCCACAGCACCTTGTCCACCTGATCGCCGTCCTGCAGGTTGCAACCGGTGAGCATCGCCATCGCGCCCACGGTCAGCCCGCCTTTCAGGAAATGCCGACGCTGCAGGCTCTCCAGCTGGATCTGCTGGGCCGGCTCCAGTTTGATGCGCGCAATGGCGCGTTTTTTAGGCTCAATCATGCTCAACCTTCCCGCTTTCAATGCCACGCGTACCGCCGGTGATCATCGGCATCAAGGTTTTCGGCACCATCAGCACCAGCACCAGATGCACCACCACGAACGCGCCAATGAACGCCATCGCCGCAAAATGCACGTACCGGGCGAAGTCGTAGCCGCCAAACACGGCGGTCAATTCCTGCAACTGAATGGGCTTCCAGATCGCCAGCCCCGTCAGCACGATCAACACGCCGGCGGCCAGCACCAGCCAGTACATCAACCGCTGCACGGCGTTGTAGACGCCCTTCTCGTGCTTGAGGCGGAAGCGCAGGGCGTCGAGCATGTCGCGCTTGACCGCTGTGGGGGTGACCGGCAGAAAGTCGCGCTTGAAATGCCGACTGAGCAGGCCATACAGCACGTAGATCAGGCCGTTGATCACCAACAGCCACATTACTGCGAAGTGCCACGCCAGCGCGCCGCCCAGCCAGCCGCCCAGGGTGAAATCCCGGGGGAAGGAGAAGCTGAACAGCGGCGACGCGTTGTAAATGCCCCACCCGCTCATGAACATGCAGACCATGCCGAAGGCATTGATCCAGTGCGTCAGGCGGATGGGCCATGGATGAATTCTGGTTTTTTTCATGGGGCGAGACTCATCACGGATGAATTCGGTACATCAGCAACTGTAGGAGCGCGATTGCTCGCGAAGTCGGTCTGCCAGCACCCGATCAATTGCCTGACCCACCGTCATCGCGGGCAAGCGCGCTCCTACGTACTGCGCTGCGGCGCCGTGAGACGCCGCAACCCGCTTACATCGGCGGCTGGAAGCCGTCTTTGCCGACCGCGACACCGCGTGCGGTCTTGCCGTCTTCGCCCGGGAACACGACGATTTTCGCGCCCTTGACCAGCTCATCGACCTTGCCCGGCTGCACGTAGGCAATCGGCACGTCTTCCGGCACGACCAGCTGCTTCTCGCCGCCTTTGTAGCCGACGCTCAGGGTACGGCCGTTGGCCTTGCCGCTCAGCTTGCCGACGGTGCCGTTGGTCATGGTGCCGGTGCTGCCGTCAGCATTTTCCCAACCGTAATGGCCTTCACCGCTGCCTTTCAGGCTCGGTTCAAACACGGTCACTTCCAGGGCTTTCAGCGTGCCGTCGGCCTGTGGAGTCGCGGCAGAACCGATGAAGCTGTCCGCCTTGATCGACGCGATGTCAGTCTTGGAGACCAGGCGGATGCCGGTCTTGTCGGTCAGCCCGATGCTTTGATGGGCGCCGGAGCGGGTGGTGAAATTCAGGGTGTTGCTGTCGACGCTGTCGACCGTCCCGCGCAGTGGTTTGACGACCGGCATGTCACCGGCGGCCATGCCGGCGGCGGAAGCCATGACGGCGGCGCTGAGCATCAGCATGCCGAACGTGGTGGTCAGGGCTGTCTTCATCTTCATCGGTGAATTCCTTCAGGCAGTTAGGGAAAGTTGAAGCTGAGGGTCATGTGTGTTGCATGACGGCCATCCTGTACCCGCCACCGGCACCCGACAATGACCGCCCGATTACATTTTTGTCATTCAAGCACATCGTCGCTGACCGTGTCGGCCAAGGCGGCAATCAATGACAAAAATGTAACCGACCCCGCGCCATCCGTTGGTTACACTCCACATCCGGCGTGGCCTGCAGCCCTGCGCGCCTGTACTGACCCACACTGATGAATCATCCGACACCCCACGCCGGCGACGCTGCCAACGACGTGAAGCGAGCCTGACAGACGATGCACATTCTGCTTATCGAAGACGACACCAAGACCGGCGAGTACCTGAAGAAGGGCCTCACCGAGTCCGGTTACAAAGTCGACTGGACCCAGCACGGCACCGACGGCCTGCACATGGCCCTTGAGCACAGCTACGATTTGCTGGTGCTCGACGTCATGCTGCCGGGCATCGACGGCTGGCAGATCATCGAAATCCTGCGGGCGAAACAGGATGTGCCGGTGCTGTTTCTCACCGCCCGCGATCAGTTGCAAGACCGCATTCGGGGCCTCGAACTGGGCGCGGACGATTACCTGGTCAAGCCGTTTTCCTTCACCGAATTGCTCCTGCGCATCCGCACCATCCTGCGTCGCGGGGTGGTGCGCGAGGCCGATCATTTCCATCTGGCCGATCTGGACCTGGACCTGCTGCGCCGTCGGGTCACGCGCCAGCAACAGGTCATCACCCTGACCAACAAGGAATTCGCGCTGCTGCATCTGTTTCTGCGTCGCGAGGGCGACGTGTTGTCGAGGGCGCAGATCGCTTCGGAGGTCTGGGACATGAATTTCGACAGCGACACCAACGTTGTCGACGTGGCCATCAAGCGCCTGCGCAGCAAGGTCGACACGCCCTACCCGATCAAACTCATCCACACCGTGCGCGGCATCGGTTACGTCTGCGAGGTGCGGCCATGCGAGCCCGACGCCAGCCATCCCTGACCCTGCGCGCGACCCTGGCGTTTTCGGTGGTGGCCATGCTCGCCGTCGCCAGTGCCGGCATGTACCTCTACGAGACCATGAAGGGCGCGGTGATGACCCGCAGCGACCATGCGGTGCTGGCGCGGCTGGATCACTTTCGCAAACTGCTGCAATACGACCTGACCCTGACCACGCTGCAAAGCAGCCCGCAGCTGTTCGAGAACATGCTCGACAGCGAGGACGACATTTTCATCATTGCCGAGCCGGGCAAGCCGGCGGTGATCATGGTCAACCCGCTGCACGCGCCGCTGCCGTCGATGCCGGTGGTACCGGCCAACATGCCACTGAGCGTGGCCGACATGCGCAGCGGCATGCTGGATTCAGGGGTGTTTGATTCCGAAGTGCCGATGCGCGCGGCGACGGTCGAGGCGGTGTCTGGCGGCAAGGTTGTGCACCTGACGGCGGCGCACATTGCGGTCAAGGAGATGGCCACCCTGGCGGGCTTCCGTAATCGCATCCTGCTCGCCGTTTCACTGGCATTTGTGGTCACTGCGCTGCTCGGCTATGTGTTGCTGGGCCGGGGGCTGCGGCCGTTGCGCAGGATGGCCAGCCATGCTGCGGCCATCACCCCGGCGCAGCTGGACAGCCGCATGGACAACCGCGACACACCGGTGGAGCTTCAACAGCTGGGTGAGGCCTACAACGCGATGCTCGACCGTCTCGCCGATGGCTATCAGCGACTCACGCAGTTCTCCGCCGACCTGGCCCATGAAATCCGCACGCCGGTGGGTTCGTTGATGGGGCATTGTCAGGTGGCATTGCGGCAACCGCGTACCGAGGATGAATACCAGGCGTTGCTGGCGTCGAATCTGGAGGAGCTGGAGCGCATCTCGCGAATGGTCGAAAGCATTCTGTTCCTGGCGCGGGCCGACGAGGCGCAATCCGCCCTGAACCGCCAGACCCTGAATCTGGCGGACGAGTTGCAGCGGGTCGCGGGCTATTTCGAAGGGCTGGCGGAAGAGCGTGACATCGCCCTGCACACCAAAGGCGACGCGCGGATCGAGGCCGATCCCCTGTTGCTGCGCAGGGCGCTGAGCAATCTGGTGGCGAACGCGATTCGCTACGCCGATGAAGGCAGCGCGATCGACATTCGAGTGGTTGTGGGCAGCAGGCACTGCCGCATCGAAGTGGAGAACCAGGGCCCGACGCTGGACGACGCCACCCTGGGCAAACTGTTCGACCGCTTCTATCGCGGCGACGCCTCACGTCACCAGAGCTCCGACTCCAACGGACTGGGCCTGGCGATCGTCGCCGCGATCATGCAGCTGCATGGCGGCGAAGTGGCGGTCAACCAGCCTGCGCCGGGGCGGATCTGTTTCGGGCTGGTGTTTCCGATAAGTTGAGCGGCAGCGGCTCTCAAGAACTCCGCATAACCTGTAGGAGACGTCGGAGGTTACGACGGCAGCGAATGCAGTGGATCAGTCACGCACATTTCTGATGAAACATCGCGTTCGCCAGCAAGCCGGCGCCTACAGAGTGCGCACGCCACGCTGAGCGATCCAATCCGACATTCCTACAGAGCTACGTCCCAAAACCTCACGCCTTCTTGTCGTGGGTCGCCACCAGTTTGTAAAACGTCGCCGCCCCGCCTTCGGTGGCATACCCGGTGTTGTCCTGGGTGTACACACCGGCCTTGAAGTACAGCGGTTTGCCGCTCCACGACGGGTCGAGCTTGGTGCCCCATTGCATTTCGTGGGCGTTGACCGTGAGGTTGCCGGCGGCGGTGAGGTGGATGGTGTAGGTGAAGCGCTCCTTCATCAGCACGCCGGTCGCGACCTGAATCACTTCAGGCTCGGAGGTCGGCGTCAGGCGAAACTTGACGACGATGTTGCCGCTCTTGAGTTTTTCCTTGTACTGATATTCAAGCTTGATCAGTGGCTCGGTGCTGCCATAGCAGTGGATCTGGCCGATGACGATCTTGCCCGTCGACGGCACCTGATCCACGGTCAGCGCCGCGCGCAGGAAATTGTCCGCCTGGGAATAGACCCAGTTGTGCACCGCACCGTTGGCGTAGGTTTCGCGCAATTCGGTACGGGGATAGATCGCGTTGTCAGTCCTTGACCCGGTGACCGGTGCCCAGAAGAACAGAGTGTCCCCTGAACGGAAGTAACCATCCTTGTAGCCGGCCACCAGTTTTGGCGTATCGATGGTGGCGGCGGGGATACCGACCGGTACAGAAAGATTCCAGATGGCGAGATCAATCATGGTGCACTCATGGTGCGCGATGCGCACAGCAAAGAAGGTGTCTGGAACAGGCCTGTCACTGCCGTTCCCGTCATCTTTGCTATCGGCTGAACCCTTTGATCTTTAGTCGTCCCGGGAGTCAAGAAACCGCCGAGGCGCCGGAAGACGCGCGCAACGCCATTACAATGCCACTACCGAATAAAAGTGGCCCATTGCCCTCACGATTTGCCCAGCCAGCGTAAACCGGGGAGTGGGGGCTAATAATTTGGCGCCATTTTTTTGGAGACCGCTTAGACGGCACTGAAAAAATTAGTTCAGCCAGCGAGGCAGCACCCGACAAACGGTATGGGAAAATTCCTGCACGATACTGTTTAACGTCCTAATTGGGGGGCTGACGCGTTTGGCACGCCCCTCGCCTTCAGGCCGGATTCAGACAAGCCCGCCTGCGACAATCTGCCGGACCTGCCAAATCAGATTCCATTTGACGGCACCACAGTGTTACAAGATATTATTAGTTAGCAACCTAATAATGCAGCGCCTAATCATTCAGCTCCTAACCAAACCCACGTACCGTTTCAATGGCCTTTTCATGAACCCTGACACCCTGCAAATGCGCGTTACAGGCGGCGTCGTCGCGGCCTCCCGGCAGTGGCGTCGCGTCTGCCAGACCACGCTGATCAACGTCGGCGTAAGCGAAGCCTGCGCCGGCCCGTTGCTGATGATCGCGCGCCTGGGTGAAGGCGTGCGTCAGGTAACGGTGGCCCAGGCCTGCGGGCTGGAAAGCCCGTCACTGGTGCGCCTGCTCGATCAGCTGTGCAAAGCCGGGCTGGTGCAGCGCACCGAAGACCCCACCGACCGCCGCGCCAAGGCCTTGAGCCTGACCGACGAGGGTCGGGCGTTGGCCAATTCCATCGAGGAGGAGCTGATCCGCCTGCGCCGCGACATTTTCAGTCACGTCGACCCGGCAGATCTGGAAGCGACCCTGCGAGTGTTCAACGCCATTGCCCAGGCCACGCCGATGGCGCCGGAGTCGTCCTCTTGAGCGGCCTGTTCAAAGGCTTTTTCGACGGTGTACCGCCGGGACGCGACTGGTTCTACGGCGTGCGCACGTTCGCGGCCTCAATGCTGGCGCTGTACATCGCGCTGATGATGGAACTGCCACGCCCCTACTGGGCGATGGCGACGGTCTACATCGTCTCCAGCCCGTTCGTGGCGCCGACCAGCTCAAAGGCGCTGTACCGCGCGGCCGGCACCTTGCTCGGCGCCGCCGCCTCGGTGGTGCTGGTGCCGATGTTCGTGCAGACGCCGTTTTTGCTGGCGGTGGTCATCGCGCTGTGGACCGGCACCCTGCTCTTCCTGTCCCTGCACCTGCGCACCGCCAACAGCTACGCGCTGATGCTGGCGGGTTACACCATGCCGCTGATTTCCTTCCCCGTGGTCGACAACCCCCAGGCGGTGTTCGACATCGCCGTCTCGCGTACCGAAGAGATTTTCCTCGGCATCGTCTGCGCCGCCGTGGTCGGCGCAATGTTCTGGCCACGTCGGCTGGCGCCGGTGCTGGTCGATGCCATGGGCAAGTGGTTCAAGGACGCCTCGGCCTACAGCGACCTGTTCCTCTCCCGCAGCGCCACGCCGGACGCGGTCGGCGGCCTGCGCACGGCCATGGTCGGCACCTTTAACAGCCTGGAGCTGATGATCGGCCAGTTGCCCCACGAAGGCGCCCATCGCCAGACCGTGCGCAACGCCAAGGAACTGCGCGGGCGGATGATTCATCTGTTGCCGGTCATCGATGCCCTGGACGACGCGCTTTGGGCGCTGGAGCGACGTTCGCCCGAGCACGTCGCCGACCTCGCCCCGCTGTTGATCGAGTGCCGCGACTGGGTCGAGCAGACCGCCGAAGGCGCGCCGATCAAGTACTGGAAGGCGCTGCACGCCGAGCTCGACCGCCTGCAACCTACGCCTGCGCAGATCGACGATCGCCGGCAACTGTTGCTGTCGAACGCGCTCTATCGGCTGCGCGAATGGATCGACCTGTGGCAGGACTGCCGCAGCCTGCAACACGCCATCGAAACCGACGATCACTCGTCATGGCGCGCGGTATATCGCCACTGGCGGCTGGGGCGACTGTCGCCCTTCCTCGATCGGGGCATGATGCTGTATTCCGTGGCGACCTCGGTCAGCGCCATCATCGTCGCCTCGGTGCTGTGGATCTTGCTGGGCTGGCAGGACGGCGCCAGTGCGGTAGCGCTGGCGGCGGTGTCGTGCAGCTTCTTTGCGGCGATGGACGACCCGGCGCCGCAGATCTACCGCTTCTTTTTCTGGACCATGATGTCGGTGATCTTCGCCAGCCTCTATCTGTTCGTGGTGCTGCCCAACCTGCACGACTTCCCGATGCTGGTGCTGGCGTTTTCGGTGCCGTTTATCTGCGTCGGCACCCTGACCGTGCAGCCGAAGTTCTACCTCGGCACGCTGCTGACCATCGTCAACACGTCGTCCTTCATCAGCATCCAGAGCGCCTACGACGCCGACTTCGTCAACTTCGTCAATTCCAACCTGGCTGGGCCGGCGGGTCTGGCATTCGCCTTCGTCTGGACGCTGATCGTCAGGCCGTTCGGCACCGAGGTGGCAGCCAAGCGCCTGACCCGTTTCAGCTGGCGCGACATTGTCTCCCTCAGCGAAGAAGCCAGCCTGGCCGAGCACCGGCACATGGCCGTGCGCATGCTCGATCGCTTGATGCAGCACCTGCCGCGCCTGGCGATCACCGCGCAGGATTCCACCAGTGCACTGCGCGAAGTGCGCGTCGCCTTGAACATGCTGGATTTGCTGGCGTACATGCCGCGGGTCGACACGGCGCCCCGGCAGTTGGTGCGCCAGGTCGCGAGCGAGGTTGGCGCGCATTTCCACGACTGCCTGAAAGCCCGGGAGCGTTTGCCCGCCCCTAAAGGTCTGTTGATGACCATGGACCGCGCCCGCCGCGCCCTGACCTTCAACGGCGTGGGCGACGACGACGCGCGGATGAATCTGCTGCACGCCCTCAGTGGCTTGCGCCTCGCGCTGCTGCCGGGCGTGGAGATCGTCGATGTGCTCGCCGAGCAGGAAGAACAACCGCCCTATGGCATCGATGGAGCGCCGTTATGATCGGTGATGTGGACATCAGCGGGATTTTCCTGCCGACCTTTCTGGTGCTGATGGGCATCGCTTACCTGATTTTTCTGGTGGTGCACGCCGTGCTGACGCGCGCCCGCTTCTACCGCCTGGTCTGGCACCGGGCTTTGTTCAACGTCGGTCTATACGCTCTGCTGCTCGGCGTCGTGGATACCCTAAGTCGATACCTGATGAAATGAAAAAACCTCTACTGACGCTGGGCCGCGTGGTCCTGACCCTGCTGGTTGTCACCCTCGCCGCGATCGTCGTCTGGCGCATGGTGATGTATTACATGTACGCGCCGTGGACCCGTGACGGGCACATCCGCGCCGACGTGATCCAGATCGCGCCGGACGTTTCGGGGCTGATCGAGAAGGTTGCGGTGAGCGACAACCAACCGGTCAAAAAAGGCCAGCTGCTGTTCACCATCGACCAGGACCGTTTCCGCCTCGCCTTGCGCCAGGCCCAAGCCACAGTCGCCGAGCGCAAGGAAACCTGGGAACAGGCCCAGCGCGAGAACCGCCGTAACCGCAGCCTCGGCAACCTCGTGGCGCGCGAGCAACTGGAAGAAAGCCAGTCCAAAGAAGCCCGCGCGCTGTCGGCACTGAACGAAGCTCAAGTGGCGGTCGATTCGGCGCAACTGAACCTGGACCGCTCGGTGATCCGCAGCCCGGTGGACGGCTACCTCAACGACCGCGCGCCCCGCGACCGCGAATTCGTCAGCGCCGGACATCCGGTGCTGTCGGTAGTGGACAGCAACTCGTTCCACATCGACGGCTATTTTGAAGAAACCAAACTGGACGGGATTCACATCGGCTCCGGCGTCGACATCCGCGTGATCGGCGACAACGCCCGCCTGCGCGGCCATGTGGTGAGCATCGTCGCAGCCATCGAAGACCGCGATCGCAGCAGCGGCTCGAACCTGCTGCCCAACGTGAACCCGGCCTTCAGCTGGGTGCGACTGGCCCAGCGGATTCCGGTGCGCATCGCGTTTGATGATGTGCCGGCGGACTTCCGCATGATTGCCGGGCGGACGGCGACGGTGTCGATCATTGATGACGCGCGCACAGATGCTCAGGGAAATGAGCAGCCCGTCCAGCCAGGAGCGCCGAAATGAAACACCGCGCACGCCTGCTGACCGTGGGCATGGGCTTGCTGCTGTCGGCTTGCACCGTGGTTGGCCCGGACTACAAGCTGCCCGATGAAGCCGCCGTCAATCGCCCCGATCTGCAAGGCGAGCTGGCGGGTTCGTCGACCAATGTGGTGTCGGCGCCCGTGCCGGCTGACTGGTGGCGCCTGTATCACGACCCGAAACTCGACGAACTCGTGGGTCAGGCGCTGGTGTCGAGCACCGACCTGCGCGTCGCTGCGGCGAACCTGCAACGGGCGCGCTTTCAGATGAGCGAGGCAGACGCAGCCGGTGGCTGGAGCGGCACCGCCAAGGCCGGGGCGCAACGCTTGCAGGAAGCCGGGCAGGCCTATTTGCTGCCGGAAAAAGTGCCGGTGTCCAATGTCGGTGATGTCGGCCTGACCACCTCCTACCAGTTCGATCTGTTCGGTGTGCTGCAGCGCGGCATTGAAGCGGCCCAGGCCAACGCCGACGCGACCCAGGCTGCGGCCGACACGGCGCGCATCACCTTGGTGGCCGACGTGGTTCGCGCGTACACCCAGGTGTGTGCCGCCAACGAAGAACGCAACATCGCCCTGCACTCCCTGGACCTGCAAAAACAGAGCCTGAGCCTGACCCAACGCCTGCGCGACGCAGGCCGTGGCGACGAAACCCAGGTGACGCGCTCGCAAACCCAGTTCCGGTCGTTGCGTGCCGATTTGCCGCGCTACGAAGCGGCGCAGAAGTCGGCGCTGTATCGCCTGTCGATGCTCCTCGCCCGTCCGCTCAATCAGCTGCCTCGGGGCGTGGCGGAATGCGCGGAGCTGCCCCATATCGCGCAGGTCATGCCGGTGGGCGATGGCGCCGCGCTGCTCAAACGTCGCCCCGATGTGCGCCAGGCCGAACGCCGCCTGGCCATGTCGACAGCGGCCATTGGTGTGGCGACGGGCGAGTTGTATCCGGACATCAGCATCGGCGCGACGGTGGGCACGGTGGGGATTCTGGACGAACTGGGCGATCCGTCGACCAATCGCTGGGGCTTTGGCGGGGTGATCAATTGGACCATCCCGTCCAATGGCGCCCGGGCGCGGATTCATATCGCCGAAGCGTCGAATCAAGTAGCGCTGGCGCGGTTCGATGGCGTGGTGCTCAACGCCATCCGCGAAGCCCAGACCGGGCTGTCGCAGTACACCGCGTTGCTGGAACGCCGCGATGCGCTGGTTGAGACCGAAGAGTCCGCGCGCCAGGCGGCGGACCAGACCCACCGGTTCTTCCTGGCCGGCCGCGAATCCTTCCTCGCCGACCTGCAAGCCACCCGCACCTACACCGACATCACCGCGCAACTGGCGGCGGCCAACACCCAGGTGGCGATGGGACAGATCGACCTGTTCCTGGCGCTGGGCGGGGGTTGGGACAACGGGCATAAGTAAGTTCTCGCTGATTGGCGCGCACTCTTTGTGGGGACCGGCTTCAGCCGAGAATGCGCAGTCGTCACGCTGCAAAATTGATGGTGCTCCTACTGGCCTCTTCCCGGCTGAAGCCGGTCCTGCAATGGGCATGCGATCCCGCTCACCCACCACGCACTCGCTTGAGATTGAACCCCTGCCGCCCCGTACTGCCTGACTCTTAATCACTGAGTCCTATACGCCCGGAGGCACCCCCGATGCGCACGCTTGAACTGGCAGACAAAACCGTCCCCGTCATCGGTCAGGGCACCTGGCACATGGGTGAGGATCGCCATCAGTTCGAGGCGGAAGTCTCGGCGTTGCAACTGGGTATCGACCTGGGCCTGATGCTGATCGATACCGCCGAAATGTACGGCGAGGGCGGCGCCGAGCAAGTGGTCGGCGAGGCAATCGCCGGGCGTCGCGACGAGGTCATGCTGGTGAGCAAGGTCTACCCGCACAACGCCAGCCGCGCGGGCATTCCGGCGGCGTGCGAGCGCAGTCTGAAACGCATGAAGACCGACTATATCGATCTGTATCTGCTCCACTGGCCCGGTCAGTACCCGCTGGAAGAAACCGTCGAAGCCTTCGAGCGTCTGCGTGAGGCGGGCAAGATCGGCCGCTGGGGCGTGTCGAATTTCGACGTGTCTGACCTGCTTGAGCTTGACGCGCTGGGCCTTGGCGGCGGGTGTGCCACCAACCAGGTCCTGTACAACCCGGAAGAACGGGGCATCGAGTACGACTTGCTGCCCTGGATGCAAACCGCGCGGATGCCGTTGATGGCGTACTGCCCGATTGGCCAGGCGGGCAATCTGTTGATGAACCCTGCCATCCTTGAAGTCGCCGAACGCCACGACGCCACCCCGGCGCAGATCAGCCTGGCGTGGGTGCTGCGGCAGGACGGCGTAATCGCCATTCCCAAGGCCGTCACGCCCCATCACCTGGAATTGAACGCCGCCGCGGTGGATATCGAACTGTCGATCGAGGATGAATTGTTGATTGACTCCTCATGGCCGGCGCCGCTGCGCAAGACGCGGTTGTCCATGGTCTAGCTGTCACCTGTAGGAGCGTGGCTTGTCCCGCGATCGGCGGGGAACCCGTCGTAAATGGCTGTAACTGTGCCTGCTTCACACAGTGCGGCTTCTGGGTTGACGACGACTTCGTCGCCGATCGCGGGACAAGCCACGCTCCTACATCATCGGCGCCATCGCCTCCTTCACAAACCGTCACAAAACTGTCAAAACCCCTTGCGATGATGCCGCTTTCGATCTCGTGCCCTGCGGGGCACTTTCCGTCTGCGAGCCTTCATGAATCAACGCATCGCCCATCATCTGGATTCCGATCTGTTTGGCTTGCTTTACGGCTACCGTTTTCGTCCCGGCGATCCTGGTCGCGAGCTGGATTCGACGGCCGCGCTGGAATGCCTGCGCCAGCCAACCGCGCCCGACGAGTTCGTCTGGCTGCACCTGAACCTGGCCCACGCCGGTTGCGAACGCTGGCTGAAGACCAACCTCGACTTGCCCGACGAGTTTCTCGAAGCCCTGCACGAAGGGTCGCGCTCCACGCGCATTGAACACGTCGACTCTGCCCTGCTCGCGGTGGTCAACGACGTGGTATTTGACTTCAACCGCGTCTCCACCGACATCGCCACCTTGTGGGTCTGTGTGCGCAGTAACCTGATGATCTCCGCGCGTCATCAACCGTTGCGCTCGGTGGACCGGTTGCGCTCCTCGGTCAAACAGGGCGAAACCTTCCGCTCCCCGCTCGAATTGCTTGCCCACCTGCTGCGCGACCAAAGCGACGTGCTGAGCCAGTTCATGCGCAAGACCAGCCTCAGCGTCGATAAAATCGAAGACCAACTCCTCTCGCAACGCCTGAGCAACAACCGCTCGGAACTGGGCGCCATGCGTCGGGTGCTGGTACGCCTGCAACGGCTACTGGCCCTGGAGCCCGGCTCGCTGATGCGCCTGCTGCACCGACCGCCGCAATGGCTGCTGGAAGACGACTTGCAAGAGCTGCGGCAATCCACCGAAGAGTCCGCGCTGGTGATCAGCGACCTCACCGCCCTCGGCGAACGGATCAAACTGCTGCAGGAAGAAATCGCCGCCAACCTCAACGAACAAAGCAGCCGCACACTGTTCACCCTGACGGTGGTCACGGTGCTGGCGCTGCCCATTAATATCGTGGCTGGTTTTTTCGGGATGAATGTCGGGGGCATTCCACTGGCCAGTGATCCCCATGGGTTCTGGGTGCTAGTGGCGCTGGTAGCGACCTTTACCTTTATCGCCGGCCGCTGGGCATTTCGGAAAAGTCGGGAGTATTGAGGGGATATCGTTGAAGAACCCAATTGACCCGGCTTGACGATGTATCCGCCAAGCCGGGCAGTTATCAGACCGGAGGCAAACTAGCGGTTAGGGCCAGAAATCAGCGTGTACTCTCTTCCAGAAAATCGATAGCCAATACCACCAGCTAGGAATACTTCTGCATAGACCTGTACTGTCTCCCCAACTTGCAAATTCAACTCAGAAATGAAACGGGTCTTGTGCGTTACCGTCCATAGTGCTTTTCCATCACGACCCTTTTCATCAGGTTCAATGGTTATCGGTAGCTCATGAGCGTTCTCGCTAACGACTTGCCAAGTACCGGAGCCGATGTACTGCAGGACAGAGAGGTAGCACTTACGCGCCGTCAGCTCGTCTCCGTCAATGACGATAGTAAACTCTTGATTCAGACCTATCTCAGTCGCACTTTGAAAACCCTCGACATAAGGATTAGAGACTTTAATTGCTTTGCGATCAATCATGATTAATATTCCTTTATAGCCATCAGAACAAGTAAGCGATGTGGGAACTAAACAGCGATTCTCGTTTTCGTTACACCTATCAGGCGACCAACATCCGTGAGCTGCGCGCTCAGCCAGATGCACCAGCGGGCCGCTTCCCTGGATTGAACAGCGCACCAGGTTCCATCATGAGTTCATCCCCTTCAGGACGCCCTCAAAGAGCAATTAAACTTTTCTGAGTGAATTAGCCCAAATGAGCGTCGGCTTGCAACCCCATTGGAAGTTCACTGCCCGTTAAACTTAACCTATTCGAGTATTCGTGAACGGTTAGACTCTCTCGCAATGGCATTTATAGCGAAACGCTCTACCCAGACTGAACAGCGCCATGGCCCTCCCCTTGTTTGCGACCGATATCGAGTAAAAACAACTACCCAATGCCCCCAAGCGTTCCGATGCGGCGGGTAGCGACCTTTACGTTTATCGCCGACCGTTGGGCGTTTCGTAAGAGCCGTGATTATTGAAAGGATATCGTTGAAGAACCTGATCACCCGGCTTGAGAGAGGTGTCTACCAAGCCGGACGATTAGGAGGCCAGAGTCAAGTTAGCGGCGCATACCAGATACAGAGTAGTGATGAGCATGACGCCTCAATCAGTATGAACGTCGGCCAGACCTGAGGATAATTATTCCCCTACGCGATATTTATCCCCCTCGTGCACTGACCCCTTTGCAAAGTCCTTCACGCTTCCACCCTCTTGGACATGTTTCTTGAATTCAGTCTGAAGCGCGTTTACCTCTGAGGCGTCCATAGCCTCTTTGCCATTCAAAATATAAAGGAAATACGCGGTGACTTCTTCGCCAGATCTGAGATCAGCTTCCAACTGGACTTCATCGGACAGCAGCGGTTCCAACGGATCGTGCGAGGGCGGTCCCTCAATGAGTGCTGGGGAGGTTGTGGCAGCCCCCCCATTCGCTCGAAGCAGACAAAGAAGATACCTGTGTATTTGAATCTGCTTCGTAAATACCTGAACAAAAAAATGATCAGTCTTTTTGATAGTAGCCCCCGGGGTTTTACCTTTCACGGAGGGATGATCATAAAGGATTTGGGTTTTATCAGTATCGGCCATGATTGCATTCCTTAGCGAGTGACATCATTGATAGTTGAGTGAGGACCGTGCCTCAATGACACGTTAGCCTACTCAGACTGCAATTCACCTTCATCATGGACGAATGGTTATAACGATTCGCGATGTCCTCAATAGCCAATTAGAAAAGCCGATCCTCCGTGAATACACCCTAACTGCCGGTGCTGGTCGTTTCCAGGAGCTGGAATGATTGAGTGGCGCGAGGCGAGATCACACTGACGACTCGGCTCAGTTATGCAAGAGCCGGGAAGTCAGGTCGTTCCTGAGCAACACATGAGGCCGAATAGCCACGTGGGTGGTTTGTTGAGGTGATCCTTACTCAATTACGTACTTCTGACCCTCATGAGAGTATTGATCCCCTGAGGCCGAACCGTTAAACATTACGGTCACCGTGTCACCTGAAGAGGCTTTGCCGTTAAATACTTGCTTATTAGAGAGGAAGGTTTGCCAAAGTTTGTCCTCGACTTTAAAGGCTATTCGCAGCACGGGGTCTGAACAGGTCTCGCCAGCTTCATTGACAAGCCAAAAGATATAGTGATGAACATCGTCATAGCGCCCGTACATAATCATCTCGATCGGTTGCTTCAGCGAAATCTTCCCATGAGTGGCCGTACTGGTTAAGTGCGGCCAATTCATACGCGGCCGTTTATCATCTGCGCTCATAATTGTATTCCTTAATATATATTGATCTTCAGAGGTTAATGTCAAGCCTTAGGTTTATCCAGTCGTATCGGTTATCATATGCACCTCCTTTGTATTCCATGGATGATCGGCAACTCACTTCTCGATAACGGTTAGAGCGAAGACCATGATCATTAATAACTGCGCAAGGATTGCAGTACACCGGCGCAGGCGTCGCGCTGCAGGCTGTTTTATTTTTAACTGAACGGTGGTTCGGTATTATCGTCATTTCACGGGCGACACCTTGGACAACTCAGCATCCAGACCGATTGCAGCCAAGTAATGAAACTCAGAACTCTCCAGCCTTGTAGCGTTTATAACGTCCATGTCATCAGTCCATTGCAGATAAAAATCAGATAACCCCATATCTTCTACAGCAGTGGCAACGTTAATTAACCGCCTCCGATAATGGGACAGGGTCGACAAACGGTTATATTCTTTTGCGATTGATGCAATAGCGATTTAATTGATATCGATGTCTCAACTCGCAGCGCGAGCCCACACAAACACGTCCAACAAAAATCGGACAGACCGCTGCAGCCGCCGGGCATTTCGTGATCCATGTCGCATTTTTGTCACATTTTGAAATGATCATGTCTGCCATCCCCCCTCAACAGGATCGCGACCCATGGCAACCCCCACACTGGCTCAACGCCCTCTGAACCAGGGACCCGGACTGAGTGCTCAATTCGGCCGCAAGCCTGGCGTGATGACGATGGTGGTCTTCTGCGTCGTGCTGGTACTGGGCCTGTTTTACACCGGCTACAGCCTGAAGCAGGACATGGACGACCTGGGCACCGTCGTGCTGACCTGGACGCCGTTCATTCTGCTGGGCGTGGCGCTGGTCATCGCGCTGGGCTTTGAGTTCGTCAACGGTTTTCATGACACCGCCAACGCTGTCGCCACCGTTATCTACACCCACTCACTGCCGCCGAACTTTGCCGTGGTCTGGTCGGGAGCGTTCAACTTCCTGGGTGTGCTGTTTTCCAGCGGTGCGGTGGCGTTCGGCATCATTGCCCTGCTGCCGGTCGAGCTGATCCTGCAGGTTGGCTCGTCGGCGGGCTACGCGATGATCTTCGCCCTGCTGATCGCGGCAATCCTGTGGAACCTCGGCACCTGGTGGCTGGGTCTGCCGGCGTCGTCTTCCCATACGCTGATCGGCTCGATCATCGGCGTCGGTATCGCCAACGCATTGATGCACGGCCGCGACGGCACCAGCGGTGTCGACTGGTCCCAGGCGACCAAAGTCGGTTATTCGCTGCTGCTCTCGCCGCTGGTGGGTTTCACCTGCGCCGCGTTGTTGCTGATGGCGCTGCGCATGTTCGTGAAGAACCGCGCGCTGTACAAAGCCCCGGAAGGCAATAAGCCACCGCCGATCTGGATTCGCGGCCTGTTGATCCTGACCTGCACCGGCGTGTCTTTCGCCCACGGCTCGAACGATGGCCAGAAAGGCATGGGCCTGATCATGCTGATTCTGGTGGGTACGCTGCCGATGGCCTATGCGTTGAACCGCGCCATGCCGGCCGATCAGTCGGTGCAGTTCGCCGCAGTCGCCCAGGTCACCCAGCAGGCCCTGACCAAAGCGGCGCCGCTGCCCGCGCCGGCCGATTCCCGCCAGACACTGTCCGTTTACATCCGCGACAAGCAGGCCACCCCTGAGCTGGTGCCGGCGCTGGCGGTAATGGCCGGCAAGATCGGCGATCAGGTTGCCAGTTACGGGTCGCTGGCGAAGGTACCGGCCGAGGCCACCGCCAACGTGCGGAACGACATGTACCTGACCTCCGAAGCCATCCGCGTGATGGACAAGAACAAGGTCGGCAACTTCGACGCCGACACCCAGGCCAAGGTCGACACGTTCAAGCAGCAGATTGATACCGCCACACGCTTCATTCCGCTGTGGGTCAAGGTGGCAGTCGCCATCGCGCTGGGCCTGGGCACCATGGTGGGCTGGAAGCGGATCGTGATCACCGTCGGTGAAAAAATTGGCAAGACCCACCTGACCTACGCCCAGGGCGCATCGGCCGAAGTCGTCGCGATGCTGACCATTGGCGCAGCGGACATGTATGGATTGCCGGTGTCGACCACCCACGTGCTGTCCTCGGGGGTGGCCGGCGCCATGGTCGCCAACGGCTCCGGCCTGCAGATGCGCACCCTGCGCAATCTGGCGATGGCATGGGTGCTGACCCTGCCTGCCGCGATCCTGTTGTCGGGCAGCCTGTACTGGCTGTTCACCCAGATTTTCTGATTTCGAAGAGTCTCCCGTACTCTCTTTCAGGCGCTTCGGCGCCTGTTTTTTTGCCCGGTGCTTTTTAGTGGGACCGGCTTCAGCCGGGAAGAGGCCTGTGTAAAGACCCTCAATCCTCCGGCGTGACGCCCAACGCCTTCCCGGCTAAAGCCGGTCCCACAAAGCGCGCTCCTACAGGGTTCTTCACCACCCAAGCATTCGCATCCAGTCCTCGGATCCGTACAAACCGGACATATCGCTAACGGTTATAAAAATATGGGATTCAGTTCTTTTACGGAATAAATCGGAGCCTTTATAACGGGTGCACTTGTCACAAGCCCACCGATTCCGCTCGAAGGATTTCTCATGGATGTTTTCTGGTTTCTACCGACACACGGCGACGGCCATTACCTGGGCACGACCAAGGGCGCGCGCCCGGTCACGCTCAATTACCTGAAGCAGGTCGCCCAGGCCGCCGACGATCTGGGTTACCACGGCGTGCTGATTCCGACCGGCCGCTCCTGCGAAGACTCCTGGGTAATCGCGTCAGCCCTCGTGCCGCTGACCGAGCGCCTGCGTTATCTGGTGGCGATTCGTCCGGGGATCATCTCTCCGACCGTCTCCGCGCGCATGGCCGCGACGCTGGATCGTCTGTCCGGCGGACGCCTGCTGATCAACGTTGTGACCGGTGGCGACCCGGATGAAAACCGTGGCGATGGCAGCTTCCTCGATCACAGCGAACGCTACGAAGTCACCGACGAATTCCTGAAGATCTGGCGCCGCGTATTGCAGGGCGAAGCCGTGGACTTCGAAGGCAAGCACCTGAGAGTGCAGAACGCCAAAGCCCTGTATCCGCCGATCCAGAAGCCCTATCCGCCGCTGTATTTTGGTGGCTCATCCGAGGCCGCCCACGAGCTGGCCGCCGAGCAGGTCGACGTTTATCTCACCTGGGGCGAGCCCCCTGCCGCCGTGGCCGAGAAGCTGGCGGACGTGCGTGAGCGAGCCGCACGCAACGGCCGCACCGTCAAGTTCGGCATCCGTCTGCACGTGATCGTCCGTGAAACCAGCGAAGAAGCCTGGAAAGCCGCCGACACCCTGATCGAGCACATCAGCGACGAAACCATCGCTGCCGCGCAAAAATCCTTTTCGCGTTTCGACTCCGAAGGCCAGCGCCGCATGGCCGCATTGCACGACGGGCGTCGCGACAACCTGGAAATCGCCCCCAACCTGTGGGCCGGCGTCGGCCTGGTACGGGGCGGTGCGGGCACGGCGCTGGTCGGTAATCCCCAGGAAGTTGCCGAGCGAATCAAGGAGTACGCCGACCTGGGTATCGAAAGCTTCATCTTCTCCGGCTATCCGCATCTGGAAGAGGCCTACCGCTTCGCCGAACTGGTGTTCCCGCTACTGCCCGAGCCGTATCGCAGCCTGGCAGGCCGCGGCATCACTAACCTCACCGGCCCGTTCGGCGAGATGATCGCCAACGACTTGCCGCCGCAGAGGTAAGTTTCACCGCCGCCCTGGAAACAACCGCGCGCTGCGCGCCCGCGTAGCACGCGGGAAGCGGTTGATTTGCCAGCGCGACAGCTGCGACCGCGACAAGGAGTCCTCCATGACAGCCAGCTTACCGTTCCAACCACAAGTGACCCCCATGCAGCTATTGACCCTACCGCCCTCGCCGGCCCTGGCCACGTCGATCCGCGCCACAGCGCAGGTGTTCGAAGACCCGAGATCCCAGGCGCTGCTGGCCCACATCGAACAAGTCGCGCCCAGCGATGCCAGCGTGCTGATCATCGGCGAAACCGGCACCGGCAAAGAGCTGGTGGCGCGTCACATTCACAACCTGAGCAGCCGCCGTCACCAGCCGTTTGTGGCGGTCAACTGCGGCGCGTTTTCTGAGTCGCTGGTGGAAGCCGAGCTGTTCGGCCAGGAAAAAGGCGCGTTCACCGGCGCCCTCACCGCCAAGGCCGGCTGGTTTGAAGAAGCCAACGGCGGCACGCTGTTTCTCGACGAAATCGGCGACCTGCCGCTGGCGATCCAGGTCAAGCTGCTGCGCGTCCTGCAGGAGCGCGAAGTGGTGCGGCTGGGCTCGCGCAAGAGCACGCCGATCAACGTGCGTGTGCTAGCGGCGACCAATGTGCAACTGGAACGCGCCATCAACGCCGGGCACTTTCGCGAAGACCTGTTCTATCGCCTCAACGTCGTCAATCTGGAGCTGAGCACGCTGCGCGAACGGCCCGGCGACATCATGCCGCTGAGCCGGCACTTCATCGACGTCTACAGCCAGCGTCTGGGTTGCGGGCCGATCCAGATCAGCGCCGACGCCGAGCACAAGCTGCGCACCTACGGCTGGCCGGGGAATATTCGCGAGCTGGAAAACGTCATTCACCACACCCTGCTGATCTGCCGCAATGGCGTGATTCAGTCCAGCGATCTGCGACTGTCCAACCTGCGCCTTGAGCGCCAGGAAGATGCAGCTCCCGCCGTCGACGATTCAACCGAAGCGCTGCTGGCCCGGGCGTTCCAGCGTCTGTTCGAGGAGCAGGCCGGCGCGCTGCACGAGAAGGTCGAAGACGCCTTGCTGCGCGCGGCCTATCGCTTCAGCCACTACAACCAGGTGCACACCGCGCAGTTGCTGGGATTGAGCCGCAATGTCGTGCGCGCGCGGCTGATCAAGATCGGCGAACTGGCCGTCAACAAGCGCCGTCCCGGTGAGCAGACCCAAGGTGAGCGGATGCTGCACTTATCGGTGTGAGCCCACAGCCATGCTACCTGTGGGACTGCGTTCACACCTGACGCGGTCCTACGATTTCCCCTGCCACTTCGTACGCGTTGAAGATCATCGACGTCGCCCGGTGTCGACGAATCAACTCCCACAGGTCCCCTTCGCCCTGCTCGGCGTTTTCGAACGCGCGCTCGCAGTCGGTCTTCGACCGCCATTGCACGTGGCTCAGCACTCGCTGACGGTCTTCGCTGACCTGCACGCTGGCGCGGACAAAGCCTGGGTAGGTGCGGGTGAATTGATCGAAACGCTCGTGGAGCGCCCCGACCAGCCCGGCCTGATGGTGCGGGTCGACGGCGAACTCAACGAATTGACTGAATGGAAGATTAGCGGCTGCGGGTGTCATGAACGTTCTCCACGGATGACGGTTGATGCTGAACAGGATGCGGCGCGAACCGGCATTGCCCCATACGTTTCTTGCGCCGGTGCGCCACTTGCCAGGTCGATCCCGGCAAGGGATGCTGCGCAGGATAAAACCTCCAGTTAACTGGAGGTCAAGCATCGTTCGGCACACAGGAAGACGGCATGCTCACCCAGGACAACCCACCCATCGCCCGCGAACTCACCGTCGGCCAACTGTCCGCGCGCAGCGGCGTGGCCATCACTGCGCTGCGCTTTTACGAAGCCAAGGGCCTGATCAGCAGCCAGCGCAACGCCGGCAATCAACGTCGCTACCCCCGGGACGTGCTGCGTCGGGTGGCATTGATCAAAACCGCCCAGCGCCTGGGCATCCCGTTGGGGACGATCCAGACGGCGTTGCAAACCCTGCCCCAGGACCGCCCGCCCAGTCTTGACGACTGGACGCGCCTGTCCGAGCGCTGGAAAACCGATCTGGATGAACGCATCAACCGCCTCACCGCCCTGCGCGACCAGCTCAATGGCTGCATCGGCTGCGGCTGCCTGTCGATGGAGGCCTGCCCGCTGCGCAACTTCGGCGACAGCCTGAGCGAGCAAGGCGCCGGGCCGCGCCTGCTGGATCAGGATTGAAGGTTTTGCGGGCTGACCAGGGTGCCGGCGAGGGTCTGGTCGGCCAGTGACAGATGCATCTGCTGCATCGCTTGATTGAGCTGGTTGGTGGCCTGCATGAGCGAGTGGGTCATGGCCATGATTTCCATTTGCAACTGGCGCAGTTTGCCTTCCCGGGCGCGGGGCGAGAGCGACCGGTCGCTCATGAACGCCTGCATGTCCTGCATGCGTTTGGCGATGCGCTCCTGAATCGAGCGGATCAGCTTGAGCTGCTCCTTGATCCGGTCAGGGAGGTTCGTGGCGTCGATGTCGGCGTTCTTGTCACCCTTCTTCGCCGCCTTCTGCGCATCCGGGGACAGCAGCACTTCGATGCCCTCACGCACCTGATCGGCGGCACTGAGGGTCTGCTGCGGGTCGTCAGTGCCGAGGGGGTTTGACGTAGCCGTTTGCGGCATGAGCATCGCCGCTTCGGCGGGATTTCTGAAACTCAAGCTCAACATGAAAGATGGCCTCCATAGCCCTGTCCGGTCGCTGACGTCCCTGTCGCCTCGCGATGAGAAGCGGGCGGTCTTACCGGGTCGATAATGGGCTTTCGGCTCGTTCGGAGCGTGCTTTAGGAGGGGGCGCGGAAATTGTGTCGTGGTCGACACAATCTCCTGCGGCTTCATGACGGTACGGTGCTCAACGCCGCCAATCGTGCCGCCAGCGCTTTGGCTTGCAACGCCACGTCGGTCACGGCGGTGCTTTCCCACCACAGGCCGCGCAAGGGCGGGCCCATGGCGAACAACCGCGAGGAGTGTCGCCCTTCGGCGTCCGTGACAGCACCTCCGGCATCGGCAGCAATGCCCAGCGCCAGCGGCCCCGGCTGAATCAGGCCGCGCGCCAGCAGATTGCGCGGCAAGGCACGATCAACCCGGCGCCAGTCGTATTGAATGCCGGTCGAGTTGATGAGCGCTGTGCCACGCTCCGTGGTGGCCATGGCTTGCCCGCGATAGCGAACGGTGATGCAGATCTGTCCGCCCTCAAAGCCCTCAACGCTGAGCAACGAGGCCGCGTGGATATGCAAGCGCCCTTCATCGATCAGCCGCTCCAGCAACTGCGCACTGGGCGGCGGCGAGCGGTGGTGATGGCTTTCCCACCACGGCCGGACGTGGCGTACAAATTGGCGCCTTTGCAGGTCGGACGCCTGACTCCACAGCCGAGGAATATGCACACGCACGGTGTCGAGGGGCGCCTGCCAGTCGATGCCCTGCTCCATCGCTTGCGCGCACTGCTCGCGCAAGGCCCGGACCAGTTGCCGGGTACTGCAAATGCCTGGATCAGCAGCGAGGAAGTCCGGCCACATCGGCGGCTGACGGCGCACGTGGGGCAGCAGACCGTGACGGGAAAACACGTCGATAGGCCCCCGGTGACCGGCTTGCTCCAGGGACACCACGGCGTCGACCATGGTCAGGCCCGAGCCGATGATCAGCACTCGGCCCTGGGGGTCGAGCTGGCGCATGGCGCTTACGTCCCACGGATCGACAGCGGCAGCGTTGAGGGCATTTGAATCGCGCTGAGGCGTGCGTGCGGCGGCAAACATGCCCGTTGCCAGCACACCGAAGCGGCCGGTCAGGTGAAAGCCGCTGGCGAGGGTCAGGCGCACGCCGGTTACGTCAGTCTGCAGGTCGGTTACCTCGCCACGCACGTGTTCGACGGTCGAGCCGTGACGCTCGCCGGCCGCCCGAGCCTCGGCCAGGCGCTGCTGGACGTACAGACCGAAAATCCCCCGCGGCGGAAACAGCTCGGCCACCGGCACGTGCTGCTGATCAGATTCCGGCCAGCTGCCGGCGGCGATGTAGTCGGTCAGCCAGCGGGTGAGATCATCGCCGTCGTCGGGGTCGACGCTCATGCGTGCGGCGTTGCCATTCAACGTATGGCCCGGTTCGGTGGCGCTGTAGGCTTCGCCCCGGCCCAACTCGCTGCGTAACTCGACGATGACGATGCGCCGTTGTCCCGGCAGGCGCAGTAGCTGCACCGCCAGCATCGTGCCGCTGAGACCACCGCCGACGATGAGGATGTCGGCGTCAGGTCCATTGTGTTCAGCGCTCATTGCGTCTCCCCTTCTCTTCGCCCCGCGGGCGCGCACGCTGATTATGGACAGCGTGCCCGTGCGCGTCGATCAGAGACGATTCGAGATAACGCCTGGCGCGAAAAACGCCACGCCAACGATGTGAATCCGCAGAAGCCGGCTTGCTGGCGAACCCCATGGATCAACCACGCATTTTGACCTGACACCCCACAAACAATTGTAGGAGCGCGCTTGCCCGCGAATGCGATGGGTCAGGTGTGAAGATGTCGTCTCATCAACCTCATTCGCCAGCAAGCCGGCTCCTACGGGGACCGGCGCACTGTCGGGAATCGTCAGCCTGAGCGAGGTCGTTGCACTCTCGAAATCCGCAGGCGTCTACGGGACCGTAGCAACACGTGGGATCGTCGCCATACCCCCCATCCGTAGGAGCCGGCTTGCTGGCGAACGCGATGGATCAACCACGAATAGTGACCTGACACCCCACAAACAATTGTAGGAGCGCGCTTGCCCGCGAATGCGATGGGTCAGGTGTGAAGATGTCGTCTCATCAACCGCGTTCGCCAGCAAGCCGGCTCCTACGGGGACCGGCGCACTGTCGAGAATCGTCAGCCTGAGCGAGATCGTCGCACTGTCGAAATCCACAGGCGTATACGGGACCGTAGCAACACGTGGGATCGTCGCCATACCCCCCATCCGTAGGAGCCGGCTTGCTGGCGAACCCATTAATCTGTCACTCACGCAGCGCCTGACACACCGCATTCGCGGGTAAGCGCGCGCCTGCAATGATCGGCGTCTGGCGCGACGTTTCGGACGCGTAATGGGCGGATCAGCCCTTGCGTTTCATGTCCAGCCGCCGCAGATGGCAGGTCACTTCTTCGCGGTCGTGGTACAGCTGTTTGCAACCGATGGCGACCTTGACGCCGCGCGCCTTGAAGCCGTCTTCGATGCGCTCCAGCAGGCGTCGCACTTCGGCATAACGCTGCTTCATCGGCAACTTGAGATTGACCACCGCCTCGCGGCACAGACCTTCGCCCAGCCAGGTTTCCAGCAGCGCGGCGTTACGTGCGGGCTTTTCGACGATGTCGCAGACCATCCAGTCCACCGGCTGACGCGGCTTGAAGGTGAAGCCGTCCGCCATCAAGTGCTGCACCAGCCCGGTGTCCATAAGGCTTTCGGCCATCGGTCCGTTGTCGATGGCGGTGACCAGCATGCCGCGCCGCACCAGTTGGTATGTCCAGCCACCGGGCGCTGCACCGAGGTCGACACCGGTCATGTCGCCCGACAGACGCTCGTCCCACTGATCCCGGGGGATGAAGTGGTGCCAGGCCTCTTCGAGCTTGAGGGTGGAGCGGCTGGGCGCTTCCCGGGGAAACTTCAGACGCGGAATCCCCATGGGCCACATCGCCGAGTTACTCGCGTCGGCCAGACCGAGAAACACCTCGCGCCCGCTTTTAAACGTCAGCAGCAGGCGCGGCAGGCTCGGGTTGTCGACCAGTTTGCCGGCCTTCTCCAGCGCCTTGCGCAACGGCGCCTCGAACTTGCGGCAGAAGGTCGAGAGCTCCTTGCCGTCGTTGGTGTCGACCACTTCCAGCCACAGGCTGCCGCACGGCGCAAACCCGGCCATGTGCTCGAGGATCACGCTGATGCGGTCGGTTTCGGGCAGCTGGACAAACACACCACGGGCCCACTGCCGGGGGAAAATCAGCTCGCGGAACTTCAGGCTGTTCATCAGCCGCTCGGCGCCATCGGCCTCGGTGCAGATGAATTCGGCACAGGCGGTGTCGGTCTTGGCCTTGGCGTAGCCGGACACCTCAAGGCGGGCGGCGTGTTCGCTGAGTTCCGAGCAGACCTCGCTTTCGAAGCCGGGGCGGCAATGCATGAAAAGGGTGTTCACGGGACGGTCTCCTCGCGCGCCACGAATCGGGTCGCGGCGCAAGCTGTACATGAGGATTAACCTCAATGACTTGAAAGCGGCGCATGATAGCCGAATCAGGAACCACTGGCTCAGCCGGTGGGTCCAGTACTACTCAACGATCACTTAAAGGCGCCGACCAGAGCGCTGCTGCAAGCCCGTCTTACCGTCGATCGCCCGTCCGCGCGTACTGCACGGACCGTCAAGGAGTCAGTCATGCCCTCCCTCGATAGCCTGAAAAGCCTCAAAACCCTCGAAGTCAGCAACAAGACCTACCACTACTTCAGCCTCCCGGATGCCGCGCGCACGCTGGGCGATCTCGACAAACTGCCGATGTCGCTCAAGGTGCTCCTGGAAAACCTGCTGCGCTGGGAAGACAACCACACGGTGACCGGCGACGACCTCAAGGCCCTCGCCGACTGGCTGATCGAGCGCAAATCCGATCGGGAAATCCAGTACCGCCCCGCGCGCGTGCTGATGCAGGATTTCACCGGCGTGCCGGCCGTGGTTGACCTCGCCGCCATGCGCGCCGCCGTGGCCAAGGCCGGTGGCGATCCCCAGCGCATCAACCCGCTGTCGCCGGTGGATCTGGTCATCGATCACTCGGTCATGGTCGACCGTTTCGGCGACGACAAGGCCTTCGGCGAGAACGTCGACATCGAAATGCAGCGCAACGGCGAGCGTTACGCGTTCCTGCGCTGGGGCCAGAATGCATTCGATAATTTCAGCGTGGTGCCACCGGGCACCGGGATCTGCCATCAGGTCAACCTGGAATACCTCGGCCGCACCGTGTGGACCAAGGAAGAGGACGGCCGCACCTACGCCTTCCCCGACACGCTGGTCGGTACCGATTCGCACACCACAATGATCAACGGCCTTGGCGTACTCGGCTGGGGCGTCGGCGGTATCGAAGCGGAAGCGGCCATGCTCGGCCAACCGGTGTCGATGCTGATTCCGGAAGTCATCGGCTTTAAGCTCAGCGGCAAACTGCGCGAAGGCATCACCGCCACCGACCTGGTGCTGACCGTGACCCAAATGCTGCGCAAGAAAGGCGTGGTCGGTAAGTTCGTTGAATTCTACGGCGACGGCCTGGCGGACCTGCCACTGGCGGATCGCGCCACCATCGCCAACATGGCCCCGGAATACGGCGCGACGTGCGGGTTCTTCCCGGTCGACGACGTCACCCTGGATTACCTGCGCCTGTCGGGGCGTCCGGACGAAACGGTGCAATTGGTCGAGGCCTACTGCAAGGCCCAGGGCCTCTGGCGCCTGCCCGGTCAGGAGCCGGCGTTCACCGATGCGCTGGAGCTGGACATGGGCTCGGTGGTCGCCAGCCTCGCCGGCCCGAAACGTCCACAAGACCGCGTCGCCCTTCCCGATGTGTCCAAGGCCTTCAGCGACTTCCTGGGGCTCGCGGTCAGCCCGAGCAAGCACGAAGAAGGCCGACTGGAAAGCGAAGGCGGCGGCGGTGTCGCGGTAGGCAACGCCGCTCAGATCGGCGAGGCTGAGTATGAATACAACGGCCAGACCTATCGCCTGAAAAACGGCGCGGTGGTCATCGCTGCCATTACTTCCTGCACCAACACGTCCAACCCGAGCGTGATGATGGCGGCCGGTCTGCTGGCGAAAAAGGCCGTCGAGAAAGGCCTGCAGCGCAAACCGTGGGTGAAGAGTTCGCTCGCACCCGGCTCAAAGGTCGTGACCGATTACTACAACGCGGCCGGTCTCACCCAGTATCTCGATCAGTTGGGCTTCGACCTGGTGGGTTATGGCTGCACCACCTGCATCGGCAACTCCGGACCGCTTCCTGACCCCATTGAAAAAGCCATTCAGCAATCGGACCTGACCGTCGCGTCGGTGCTGTCGGGCAACCGCAATTTCGAAGGCCGCGTGCACCCGCTGGTGAAAACCAACTGGCTGGCCTCACCGCCGCTGGTGGTCGCTTACGCGTTGGCCGGCACCGTGCGCACCGACCTGAGCAGCGAACCCCTGGGTGAAGGCAGCGACGGCCAGCCGGTGTACCTGCGTGACATCTGGCCGAGCCAACAGGAGATTGCCGACGCGGTCATGAACGTCAGCACCGGCATGTTCCACAAGGAATACGCCGAAGTCTTCGCCGGTGACGCGCAGTGGCAGGCGATTGAGGTGCCCGAGGCGGCGACCTACGTCTGGCAGCCGGATTCGACGTACATCCAGCACCCGCCGTTCTTCGAGGACGTCGCCGGGCCATTGCCGGTCATCGCCGACGTGCAGCAGGCTCGCGTGCTGGCGGTGCTGGGCGACTCGGTGACCACAGACCACATCTCCCCCGCCGGCAACATCAAACTCGACAGCCCGGCCGGGCGTTATCTGCGCAGCAAGGGCGTGGAGTACAAAGACTTCAACTCGTATGGCTCGCGGCGCGGCAATCATGAAGTGATGATGCGCGGCACCTTCGCCAACATCCGCATCCGCAACGAAATGCTCGGCGGCGAAGAAGGCGGCTACACCCTCCACGTGCCCACTGACGAGAAGTTGCCGATCTATGACGCAGCGATGCGTTATCAGGAAGAAGGCACGCCGCTGGTGGTCATTGCCGGCCAGGAATACGGCACGGGGTCCAGTCGCGACTGGGCGGCGAAAGGCACGAATCTGTTGGGGGTCAAAGCGGTGATTGCCGAGAGCTTCGAGCGTATCCACCGTTCCAACCTGGTTGGCATGGGCGTCCTGCCCCTGCAGTTCAAGGCTGGCGAAAGCCGCAAAACCTTGGGCCTGACCGGCAAGGAAGTGCTGAACATCACCGGGCTCACCGGCGCCACCCTGAAACCGGGCATGAGCCTGGCGGTGCAGATCACCCGTGAGGATGGCCAGCAGGAAAACATCGACGTGCTGTGCCGGATCGATACCCTGAACGAGGTGGAATACTTCAAAGCGGGAGGGATTCTGCACTATGTGCTGCGGCAGTTGATTGCGTCCTGAGGCGATGTCTGGCTAGAAGACGATGGCGCTTGTCTGGGCCCCTTCCCGGCTGAAGCCGGTCCTACTAAAAGCACGTGCTCATTCAGTGGGAATGGTTTTAGCCGGGAAGGCGTCATCTGCCTCACCGCAAATCACCCGTGTCACACCCAATCCGTCGTTATCGGAAACGCCCTACACAACCTCCGCCCTTCATCAACAAAACATTCGGACCGACTCCCCCGTTGATCCGACATACACACGCGTTTAATCAACGTTAAAATCGCCAGCCTATTCCGACACCCAAGGACGACTTCATGTCGGTGCAACGCTGGACGACCCTCTTTCTGCTCTCTCTCGGCTACTGCCTGGCGCTGCGCTACGGCCAGCTCAGCGTGCCCGTGGTTGTCACGTTCGGACTGCTGATCATGGCCGCCATCTGCGTCAGCCATTTCCAGCACCGCGCCGTCCGCCTCTTCGGCCACGCCCTGTTTATCGCCATCGCAGCGGGGCTGGCCAGTCACTGGTGGCCGGGTTTCCTCAGCACAAGGGCGATTGCCGGCGTGCGCTTGAGCCCCGAGGCCGCGCCCTATTCGATGTACCTGAATCTCGACAAGCCCCTCATCGGCTTCTGGATCGCAATCGCTTGCCCCTGGGTGTTTATCGCGTTGGGTCCACGACGCTGGCTGGGCGTCACCAGCATCGCCCTGCCTGTCACCGCCGCGGCGTGTTTATCAACAGCGATGTTGCTGGGCGTCGTCGGCTGGTCGCCCAAGTGGCCCGAGCAAACGGGCATCTGGGCGTTGCACAACCTGCTGCTGGTCGCGCTCACCGAGGAACTGCTTTTTCGGGGTTACCTGCAGGGCAGCCTCAAACGGTGGTTGCAACCTCTGCCCTACCACGACGCACTGGCAATCGTGCTGGCGTCGGCACTGTTCGGCCTGGCGCACTTCGGCGCTGGCTGGGAATGGGCGCTTCTGGCGGGCATCGCAGGCACAGGTTACGGGGTGGCTTATCGACTGGGCGGCCTGCCTGCTGCCGTGCTCACCCACTTTGGCCTGAACCTGCTGCATTTCAGCCTGTTCACCTACCCGATGTTCGACCGCTGAAGAAAGCCCGTGACACCCAACCTTTGACGCAGTTCACAAAAGCTTAATTTTTTTCGCTTCGGGCCGATAACCGTTCACAGCCTTCCTGGATCGAATAGCTCATGCGAAATAACCAGCCCATCACTCAACGCGAACGGACCTTCCCGGCGCAGCAACGGTTGATCTCTACCACCGATGCCCGCGGCGTCATCACCTACTGCAACGACGCCTTCGTTGAAATCAGCGGTTTTTCCCAGGATGAACTGATCAAGTCGCCCCACAACACGGTGCGCCATCCAGACGTGCCACCGGCGGTTTTCGAACACATGTGGGCCACCCTCAAGCAGGGCTTGCCGTGGATGGGCATCGTCAAGAACCGTTGCAAGAATGGCGACCATTATTGGGTCAACGCTTACGTCACGCCGGTCTTCGAGAATAAGCAAGTCGTGGGCTTCGAGTCGGTGCGCATCAAGCCGACCGCCGAACAGGTGCGTCGCGCCGAAGCACTCTACAAACGCCTGAACAGCGGCAAAAGTGCAGTGCCAAGCCGCGACAAATGGCTGCCGATGCTGCAGGACTGGCTGCCGTTCATTCTGGTGAGCCAGGTGAGCTTTCTGATTGGCGTGTGGCTGAACTCCCATTGGGGTTTCCTGCTCGCCGCCGCGTTGTCCGTGCCACTGGGCCTGCTGGGGTTGAGCTGGCAACAGCGTGGCCTCAAGCGTCTGCTGCGCCTGGCCGAACAAACCACGTCCGACCCGCTGATCGCGCAGATGTACACCGACAGTCGCGGCGCACAAGCACGGCTGGAAATGTCGATCCTCAGTCAGGAAGCGCGCCTCAAGACCTGCCTTACCCGCCTGCAGGACACCGCCGAACACCTCAACGCCCAGGCGCGTCAGTCCGACACCCTGGCGCAGGCCAGTTCCACCGGCCTAGAACGTCAGCGCGTCGAAACCGAACAAGTAGCCACCGCTGTCAACCAGATGGCCGCGACCACCCAGGAAGTCGCCAATCACGTGCAGCGCACCGCTGACGCCACCCAGCAGGCCAACGAGCTGACCCGCCGTGGCCGCGAGATCGCCAGCGACACCCGCGAAGCCATCCAGCGCTTGTCCACATCGGTGGGCGAAACCGGCCTGACCGTGACCCAGCTGGCGAAGGACAGCGATGAAATCGGCGGCGTTGTCGACGTCATCAAAGGCATCGCCGACCAGACCAACCTGCTGGCCCTTAACGCGGCCATCGAAGCCGCCCGCGCGGGCGAGATGGGCCGTGGCTTTGCCGTCGTCGCCGATGAAGTCCGCCAACTGGCGCAACGCACCACCGAATCCACCGGCCAGATCCATGCCCTCATTGCCAAGCTGCAACAGACGGCGACCAACGCGGTGCAGACCATGAACACTGGCCGTCGCCAGGCCGAAGAAGGCGTCGAGCAGGTCATGGAAGCTGACAGGGCGCTGGTGGGCATCAGCGACGCGGTGGCCAACATCACCGACATGACCACCCAGATCGCCGCCGCCACTGAAGAGCAAAGCTCGGTGGCAGAAGAGGTCAGCCGCAACATCAGCACCATCGCGCACCTGGCTGACCAGACCTCCGAAGAAGCCCGCCGCTCGGCCACGCTCAGTGCGGAGCTGACCCACACCGCCAACACGCAATACTCATTGGTGGAGCGCTTTAACCGCTGAGAGATTGATGGATTATGCGAAGGCCCCGGCAGATCGTTTGCCGGGGCCTTTTTTGTATCGAGGTTTAAGTAGGACGTTTCTGAAAATCATTTGGGGAAGCAGTTTTTGGTTTGGAGCAAGGGTTTTGCTGTTGACAAGATTTGTAGAGCTCTATTAGTTGATTGATGAAAGACGATAAATAATTACCACCATGAGTGGAGTATTTGTTGATCTTGATAATTAATTTAATGTGCACTCTTTCTGCGGATAGAAGTGGAGGGGTGTGCTTGATGGAGAAAATTTATGAACGCTAACTATATGCGAGCGCCAATTCCCCTAACGGCTCCGATGGTGAGCATTGCGTGTGCGAGCGATGGCCTTCTGAAGACAGCTGACTTGGAAAATCCGATTCCTGTGGGAGTGAGAGTCTGGGAAGCAGCGGAACCGCAGTATTACTTTCAGCTGATTTTGGACGGTCAGTTGGTCGGCGATATTAGAACTATTACTGAGGCAGATAAAGCTGGCGATGTTATCGAAGTTTTTTTGGATGAAAAGTTGCTGGGGGCTGATGGCATCTACCTGCTGAGCTACATGGCGTCGAGTCCCTTTTCAGAATCTCACGTTCCTTCGCCCGAACTCACCTTGAAAGTCGACCGCACCAAACCCGGCGCCACCCTCCTCGCTCCCCTCATCTTCCCCACTGCCACCTTCGGCGATCAGCTCATTGGCCTCCTCCCTGGCTACGCCGGTATGGAGCCGGGCGATGTCATCCAGACACTACTCAACGGCGTCGAAGGCCCGGCCCATCAGGTCCAGGCGGAAGAGCTCACCCTCCGGCCCGTTGAAATCGCTTTCAGCCGTCAACACCTGCAAGCCCACGCAGCGGAAAAGGTGTGCGTCGAGTACTTCGTCACCGACCGGGCGGGCAACGTATCCATCACCAGCCTGGCAACCCTGGTTTCAGTAAAATTGTAACCAGCATTCAGGCTATTCAACTGAATACCAAAAGTAACCGCCTCCACGCTTATGCGTGGAGGTTTTGTCAATAAATTCGCACGGAAAAAATATTTTCAATTATTTTTTGGCGCATTCATTCCACAGAACCTACATCACCGTAGGAAGTGTCTGATGGACTATCAAAATTTTATAGACTACGCGCGATAGATAATTATTTGAATCGCCCAAAAAAGCCGCGAAAACCGCCGCATTCACACATCAAGGATATATTCAACAGTGAAAGTTTTGCGAAGAAGCCGAGCAATCCCATGCACTTTGCTTGCTTGACAGTAATAATTTTCGAATCGATCATAGGCATGTGCTGCGCCGCGGTCCTACAAGCAATCGCACAACACCCAATCCTGTAATCCTCGCACTAGCGATCTGATCAAGGAGTTTCCAATGGAAGATGAAACGGATATCCAGCCGTCACCCCACTCACAACCGACCGAGTCAAATAACAATAAAAAAACGCCAGTGCCAATCCCGAAAAATACCCGCAGGAACAAACGCAAATCACCCGGCAAGAGCTCCATTCCGCTCTACGAAGATCTGCAGGCAGTGCCGCCCGTGGGCAAGAGTGCGGCTGAACAGGCGATGGTGTACGCCGGCCAGCTTCAGAACGCCCCGGGATTTCCATGGCATCACGAAATGAAGGACCCGGACCCGGCGCCTGTATTCGAAGCGCCTTACATCACCGGTGCCGACCCCGAGGGCCCTACCGACGCCCAGCTGAACGTGGGCATCTACATCAATATCCCGCGCTCGTCGAAGTTGTGGTTCGGGGATCACCTGAAGCTGCGCTGGGGCCACAACACCTTCTACACCACCGTCGGCAAGGTAGAAGGCCGCAAAGGCCCTCGCCTGGTCCAGTACCTCAACAATGAAACCCTGGCGGACTACGAAAGCGGATGCGTCGAGGTGCGCTATGAAGTGGTTCGGCGCGCCAGGCTCGTCGGCATTTCGGAAACGCTGACCGTCAACCTGCCCCGCCTGAGGAAGCGACGCGGCAAGGGCTCGACCACGGGTCGTCCGCCACGACGACGCCGGATGCAGCCGAAACCGTAAGCCCACGTAAAAAGCCCCGACTGCATCGCTGCAGCCGGGGCTTTGGAACCGCGTTTCAATCAATTGATGCGAATGTCAGAACGCCAGACGCACACCCACGTTCGCACCCCAAGGCTGCTCAACATGCTCACCCTTCATGTAATCGAAATCAGCGTGTACCTGAAGTCGCTCGGACAGCGACACCGAAACACCTGCACCCAGTTCGGCCCGGGAACCGAACAGATCGTTGTCGAAACGCTGACCGTTCACGCTGACGTCATTACTGCGGGAGAACTCGTGGGCCAACGCCACCCGTGCATAAGGTTTAACAACGCCGCCGTCCTTCATGGCAAAGCTGCGTCCCAGGGTAGTGCCGACCTTGCCCTGCACCGACTGAGTCTGGTTGGTTCTGGCCTGCATGCCGTTGTCCAGCGTATAGCTGCTGCCATCGATCCAGACGCTGGACACCTGCGCGAACGGCTCGACGAAATACTCATCGCCCAGCTTTATGTGCTTGCCGACTTCCAGCGACCCGCCCAATGCCTTGCTGCTGTAATTGCCCTTGGCCTTGGTGCCATCGCTCATCGCCACCTTGGACTCGTTGTGGAACTGGTTGAGTTTCAGCACGCCGTCCAGGTAATAGCCGCCCTCAGACAACCACGTGCCATACGCGCCGACGTAATAGCTGTCGACCTGACCCGATGTGCCTCGGCCGATGTCCAGATCCGACTTGCTGTAACCGCCCATCAATCCGAGCAACAGCTGACCGTTGTCCACCGGCACGGGCGCATCCGCCCCGAACGACAGCCCCTGCTGCTTCTGTCTGTAGTCAAGCCCGGAATCCAGCGCCGCATTGAAGCGACTGCCATAGGTACGCATCCAGCCGCCGCCCTGCTCCTGCCCACGCACTTCCCCCATGCGACTGCGCAACGTCGTCAACTCACTGTTCCACACCGTGGGTGCCGTGTTGAACAACGCCAGCGCACTTTTCGTGGAAGGACTGATCTCCTTGCCGGACCCGACGATGAACCAGTCCGTCCCCTGGCGTTCGAGCTCGTAGGAGTACACCCCAAGATCCGCCCGACCGCCCACCAGCCCGAACTCCGCGTCCCCGCCTTCGGTGTGAACCACCCGAAGCGGGTCGAACTCGGCGGGGACGGCTTCGGTGCCGGTGTTCTGGATACGAAGGCGATGCCTGCCCGAGGCCTCCCCGTTTACGCTGAGCAAATCGCCGTTGCCGTTGTCGAGGTTGATGCGCATATCGAACAGCCCGGAGCCGGACAGCTTGCCCAACGAAAGCGAATGGAAGCCGTCTCCAGTGAAGTCAATGCTGCCGCCGTCCAAAGACATAAAACCGATTTGGGTGGAACTGCTCATGAACCATTTTGAGTCGGAACCAATGGTCATTGAATTAATGCCAAATCCGTTTCCTGTAAGGGTCGCCCCATTGGTGAGCCCGACGTCCAACACGCTGCCCGGATCAGAATGTAAATCACCCAGCAGCTCACTCTCGTCGATTGTGAAAGACACATGGCCGCCCTTGACGACCTCTAAAATGTTACCGTTACCTGCGGTTATGCTGGCACCATTTTTTACATGTATGTCTGTGAAGGCGTCACTACCCGAAACATTCTCAACTTTGATGGCTGCTCCCTCAATTGATCTTAATGCTGAATGGTCGATGACTAGGCTGCCGGTATTAAAGGTTGCAGTTTGTCCAGCGACTCTTCCAGACGAAAGATATGCGCCGTTCTGGAGCCCCACCACATTGCTTCCTTTTCCGATACTCAGAGTGCCCCCGAATACGCCCACCCCCCATCCGTATCCAGAAGCGTCGGACTCCAATGCGGCCACTGATGAATTCGATATATTTATGGTGCTGAGCGCTACCGAACTAACGGCAAGGCCGCCACCCTCTATCGAGCTGTCGAGGATATTACCAACACCTCCCTCCTGGACGACGACTGCGACGTTTGAACCACCTTGAACAACTGAACCTACGATATCCAGCCATTTGCCAGCAACGATACCCTGTCTTACCAAGCCGCCATCATGGATGATAATAGTTCCACCGTATGCCATGACTCTGTCAACCGTTCCACCAGATACATCAAGCTTTCCGAATGCACCAATCGTATAAGAGTCTGGCTGATCATCAGGGCCGAGATAAATTGAGTTGTTGCCGATATCAATCCGCTCAAACTCTGACGCGCCCGCCTGCAGACAAACGAGAACACCTGCAATACTTAAGCCGAAAGACGTCACCACGTGAGGTTTAAAAAACCGTTTCAATTCAATCGCTCCTCTAATGAGCGGCGATCATAGGAGCCCTAGGAATTATCAGGGAAAACTGGTTATACACAGGAAATAGTCCTCTTCCTACCGCAACGAGTTTTTTTCTTACAGACCAATCCTAGTTTGCCTGTAGGAAGTTTCGCAGAACCCTGGATTGGCTGATTTAAATAACAAAACCCCCTTGACAACGCACCATAAAATCTATTTCTTCGATAGGACTGAAGGACAGTAAATATCTTTCAGACACGAGAACCTGACCCTAAAAATATTTAGACAAGGTTCCATTTGCAATCAGAGAAACGAATAACGGTGACTTAAATGTGCAAGACCAGAACACACTCTACGGCCAAAAGCCCTTATAAAATGCGAACAGCGGAACTGGAATTACCGATCCCTCACGTTCCTTTGGCTGATCCCATCGATGGACTTATTAAAACTCAAGATCTTATCGATGATGTGACTGTCGAGATCACCGTTTGGGAAGGAGCAAAGCCAAACGATTCCCTGCATCTGACCCTCAACGGTTTTACAGTTGGACAACTGTACACACTTGATAACCCTGTTGAGGGCGCAATTATCGAGCTCGCTATACCTGTGGATACAGAATTGACAACCGATGGAGTCTACAGACTGCGGTATGTGACCAGCTCATTTCCTGGCGGTAATACGGCGGAATCGCCTGTGGTGGACATTAAAGTCGACAGAACCGCACCTGGGGCACACCAGCTCGGGTATATGGATTTCCCTGAAGAGGCGAAGGACGGTCTCACCGCAGCAGAACTCGAAGCCATGGGTGACACGCTGACAGGTCGCATCTACGGATACACCGGTTTGAGCGGGGGCGACACCATTTTTACTTACTGGGGGAGTACCCCGGGCCCCGAAATTGTTCTGACCGGCAACGAAAATGGCGATAACCCTATCGAAGTACCTTTTGACAAAGCTTTTTTGTTGTCACTGGGAAACAATCCTGGAGCAACGTATTACAAGATCAAAGACCGAGCTGGTAACCTCTCGGCCCCATCTAGAGAGGTAACTATCACGTTATTTCTGACAGAGGTCATCACTGATCTTTCGCCTCCAGTCGTTGAGAAGTATGACGGTTTGATCGACTACACCGACGCACTTTCCAATGTGAAGGTGGATATTCCATCCACCGCTATTCTGCAAGACGGGGATGAGGTACTTTTGCGATGGGGCCCGATTCCAATTGGCCCATACCCGGTAGACGAAGAAGATTTTAGCCAAGAATTTGTCTTAATATTCGATGTTGCGTACGCGACCATTGCGCAGGCGGGTGATGGGATACGTCAATTACGTTACGACGTAATGCGCAACGGACACTTGGTAGGAGTTTCGGAAACAGTCGATGTAAATGTCAAAATTGAACTGCCTGTACCCGGCACTCTAGAAAAGCCCACCATCAAGGGTGGCAGTAGCACTCCGAGTGCTGAGGACAACGTCATTGACGAAAACGACTTCGAACTTGATGCTACAGTTATCCTTAGCTGGAACGAAAACTTCAACGCCGGAGAGAGCATTCAAATCAATTGGGGCGGACAAGAGGTTTTAACTCCTCCATACACTATTACCAATTCCGACACTGCGGCAGGACGACCACTACTGTTAACCATTCCAAATTCGAAATTTAAACCTATTGGGACCGGAACCGACATTCGCGTCTACTACACGATCTCACAACCAGGCAATCCCAACCAGTCAATCTCTGAAGAGCGCGGAATCATTGTGCGATCCAAGGATGAGCTTCCGGGTGGGTCTGATGGTTTGGATGCTCCTCAATTTGAGCAATTAAATTCTAACGGAGCAATCAACAGAGAGAATTCTGTGAATGGAGCTCCGATGTACATCAAGCCATTTCTGAACATCAGCGCGGGGCAAACAATCGTTTTCACATATGAGGCGTATAGCGATCTGGTATCTGATGAGCTCAGTTTCGCATGGACTCATACGTCCGCACCGCTTACTTATCAGCAGGTCATTGATGGATACAGATTTTCCGTCCCCCGTAGCGAACTAATGCGCCACTGCTACGGCCACGCGGAAGCAACATACCAAGTGATCAGTGACAAAGGCACTGGCAATTCGAAACGGGCGAACGCTTACGTCGACCTTCGTGTTGCGGGCGTTTGCGCCGCTTAATAAATCGGCGGGCCATTGGCCCGCCATCTTTTAGAAGGAATATCCCATATGCAAAACAATAAGGGCGTCACGCTACCAAACCCGACGATTTTGAGCTTTGATCATGCCGGAATCGGTGACGTCGATGTAGCGGACCCCGCGAAACCATTGGAGGTACTGGTAGGCCCTTTAAAGCTTAGCCCCAAGGACAAGATCGAGCTGTACTGGGGAGCAAACGAAGCACCCGTATCGTCTTATACACATACATCGGATTCGGCCATTAGTGACGGAATTTTTACGCTGTTCGTTGATACCCATTGGATAGAGCCCGGCCAGACTGACGTTAGGTACATCTACACTCCGTTTCCTTCGGCGATACCTGAGCAGTCCAATATAATTCACGTATTGGCCAAGCTTGATATTCCGGGAGGAAAGGACCCAAACCCCGCTACGCCGTACGAAAACGAATCGCTTGCAAAGCCGATTGTATCCCCACCCGGCATCATCACCTCCCCTGAAGGGGTTTCGGTTGAAATCGCCCCATACAAGAACATGGCCGTCGGCGACGACGTCAAATTGTCATGGCATGGGCAATTCGTCCGAATGGTCATCATGGGTGAAGCTGAGATCGGTAAGCCAATTATCATTCAGGTACCTAAAGGCGCCATCGAATTCGCGGGCAGTTCGGACATGATCGAAGTCCGCTATGAAATTCGCGACGTCGTGAATAACTGGTCGCGCTGGTCACTGCCGACCTATGCGCAGGTGGAAATTGGACGAGATACCTTACCGGCACCGGTCGCACCGCAGGCGCCTGACATGGAGCTTGATCTTGAAAAACTCGCCGGCTCGCCCGTCCAGATTCTGGTGCTGTCTAACCCGCAGATCGCTAAAGACGATGAGGTCATGTTGTCGGTAGAACGTGAGACGGGCTCGGGCATGCCTCTGCCCACCTATCGAACAACGAAAGTGGTTCAGAACCCCTTCGGATTTTTGGATTTTTCGCTCCCAAATGATCTTTTCCAACCGATCAGCCAAGGTCGCGCTCGAATCAAGTATCGGGTAATGAAAACCACCGGCCAGGCACTGATATCAAAAAATCTACCGTTGAAAATCATCGGCAAGATGATGGAACTGGATCCGCCGAGAATTCCCTTGGCCGAGCAAAACGAAGGGGTACTGGACCCCACTGCTCATAACGTATTGGTTGAGGTCCCCCCTTACTACTTCATGCTTCCTGGCCAAGATGTGAATCTTGTGTGGATGGGGAAAACGGCCGGCGGCGGAAACGTCATGTACGAGGAGCGTAAGAATCTCAGCTATGGTGATATCGGCAATACGTTGCAGTACGCGATTCCCGACATGAAGGTCAACGCACTGGCTGGCGGCTCATTGGAGGTTTACTACACCGTTACTTCATTCGAGCGGGAGTTCTTCAAGTCGCCCGTACTGAATGTGCTGGTTGGCGATGACACTGGAGCTTCCTTTCCAGCGCCCTCAATCGATGAACTGGACAGCAGTGGCGTACTGGACCCCGCAAACATTGCCCTGGAAGCGACAGTACGTATCGCACGGTATCCGGGCATGGCAGTGAATGATCAGGTCACACTGCATTGGGACGGCCAAGGATCCAGCGGTAGTTACACTGATTTCACCGTAATTAATAGCGGTACCGTCAGCAGAGAAGTGATTTTCAGGGTCAACAAGCGTGTCGTAGAGGCCAATACAAACAGCGAAGTGACCGCTTGGTACGAAGTCGACCGGGGCACTCAAAAGTTCGTCTCCGCACAACTGCGATTCCGTGTCGGTAGCATGGTCTACGCGCCGTTGCCCGATCCCACCGTCAAAGAAGCCAAAGGCGACACGCTCGATCCTGCTGATGCACCCAGCGGCGCGACAGTCTTGATTGCTTCCGATGCGAATCTGCAGGCTGGCGATACCGTTGAAACTCGCTGGAGCGGTCCAAAGGGCAGCGGGACAAAGATCAACGTCATCACGATCGAGGAGGCATATCGAGAACTATCGGTCGTGTTTGCTAGCCAATTGGTGAGTGCAAACGATGGTCAAACAGTTAACGTCTCTTACACCGTGCAACGCGCTGGTGGCTTGCAACAGTCCGAGGTCGTGAGCCTGCAAATTATGAGTTCAGTGCTTGATCTGCCGGCACCTGCCGTGGATTCAGTCGGCGCTGACGGAATTTTGCGGCCTACATTGATTCCGGAATCTGGCGCAACTGTTCGCGTCAGTTACCGCAACATGGCGCCTGAGGATCGTGTCACCACTCGCTGGTCTAGCGTCTCGACATTTGATACCGCCACGCAAACGGTTGGAGAACAACGCGCTCTCGTCTTCAATGTGCCTAAAGCACAGATCTCTGCAGCTGAAGGAAGTACGGCAACAGTGAGCTATGAAGTCATACGAAACGGCGTACCTCGACGCTCAGAAGAACTGTCACTCAATGTTCTCAAAGGTCTGGAATTCGACACATCACCGGCCACTTTGGGCGGAAAGATTTATCTGCTTCCGGGACATCCCGAACTGCTTCCGTCATTCCCGACCGGAACTACGATCAAGCGGGTAGCAGCCGGCGGTAAACCACCTTATACCTACTCATCCAGCATGCCGAACGTGGCACATGTTGACTCAACAGGCCTGGTCTCGGTACGCAGCAGGGGCGGCTCAATCATTACGGCGACCGACGCTGCAGGCGAGAGCAAAAGTTTCACCGTCTCCGTCACCGGCGTCATCGAATGCCACGGCGTGGGCTCTGGCAATTACACGCAGATGTCCAACGCCGCCAACCGCATCGGCGGGCGTATCCCGAGCATCCACGAGCTGATCGAGATCTACAACGCCTACGGCAACCGCTGGCCGATGGGCAACGCTAACTACTGGTCTTCCACCGTTGCCAAGAACTTGCTCGGCGCGAAGTGGTACTACGTGAAGAACCTCAACACCGGCAAGGATTACAAACTGCTCCACATCAATTCCAGCCTGGGCGTCGCGATTCGCTGATCCGCCCCTCCCACAGCGATGCAAGCCTCACACGTGTAAGCAGCACCCCCTTTCAAAGACGTCGTCGCTACCCGGCGGCGTCTTAATAAGTGCAGTGCGCCGACACCGCCCCTAAAACCCGATCACGGAAACCCCGTAAAAATGCTCGCGAAACCACCTCTTCAACGCCCGCAGGCGCCGGCGGCACTCGGCACCTTCAGCGCCACGGTCAACGGCCACCCGTTCATCACCCACAGCCTGAGCGCCATGGCGTGCCTGCGCCCGGGCCGGTCGGATCCGCTCACGTGCCGAATCTGGAAGATCCTCGCCACCGGCACGGTTCGCCGACACCGCACCATGATCGGCCTGTTTATCGACCACACGGTGCAGCCCGGCAGCTACAACCTGTTGCGCAACGAACAGATCACCGTCATCTATCACCTCACGCCCACGCGAATGGCGAAGATTTATCACTCACGCGATCTGCAGCAAGGCAACCTGACGCTGCTGGGCTGCGATGCAGCAGCCGGAGCGCTGCACGGCAACTTCGAGTTTGCCGTCCCGACCAAGAACTTCCACGTAACCGAGGGCCTGTTCGACCTGGTTTGCGACATGAACGCCGACGAACACCCCGCTATCCGATCAGCCGGTGCGCCATAAGCCCGGCGATGTCCTGCATGCACGCTTCGACACTGAGGCCCGATGATTTCAACGGCTTGAGGTCATGGTTGGCGGTCGGCACCCAGTGCACATCGATGTTCTCCGACAGCTCGTACCCTTCAACCGCCTGCCGATTGCCCAGCGCATCCCGCTCGCCCTGAACGATCAGCGTCGGCGTCCGCAGCTCCGCCAGATGCACGACCCGCGGCTTCTCGGGTTTACCCGCCGCGTAGAACGGATAGCCCAGGCAGAACAATCCGTCGGCTTCGACGTCGTCAGCGATGACGCTGGCCATGCGTCCGCCCATGGATTTGCCACCGATCGCCACTCGCCCGCTCACACCCGCACGCACCGCGGCGTACACCTCATGCCAGCACTCCAGCAACTTCGGCTGAGGATTGGGAGGTCGTCTGCGCCCATCGATTCGGCGCTGGGCCATGTAGGGGAATTCAAAGCGCAGCACGCCAATTCCCAAGGTCGCCAGACGCGTGGCGATGTCGTTCATGAAGTCGCTGTCCATCGGGGCACCCGCGCCGTGGGCGAGAATCAGCGTCGAGGGCTCGTCCGCCGTCGGGCCGATTGGCGGGTTCCAGACCCAGCCCTGTTCTTGCGACAGCTGCGCGCAGTGATCGGCTGCTCGCTTCGCCGCCTGTTGTTTGCTCATGCAGGTCTCTTCTACCAAAACATCGACCACCCGCCGATTGAGGCGAGCACCACGGCCTGCAGTATGCAGCACGTCGGCGTGTCATGACCCTGCCCGCCGATTGCCCTGTCCCGACAGCCCAGGTTCAGCTCCCAGGCATTAGTCTGGTTTGGCACTTCGGCAACGAGCACCGAACCCTGAGCGCCCCAACCTGCACACAACCGGGCGGTTTCATCGACGGTATATGCTTTTTGTCCGCTCCGGACGATCATCCGTGACGATCGCCGGCCTTTCTGCCAGCTCGGGCCAAATATTTTTGGGCAGATAAAAGTGCCAATGTCAGCGGCCTTTTGTATACAAATTTGCAGTAGAAACGCTCTCTCGAAGCACAGGACAAGCAGGCAGAGAACCGTTTCAGCCATCTCCGGAAAAGGTTGATCGCCGCGTCCCGCCAAGGGCGCGGCAACTTCATATCACGCGCGGCCAAGTGTCGCAGGTGCTGCGCCAAAGCCTTCCCTCCGCGATCATTCGCGTCTAAGCTGTGTCCGCACAGTGGACCGGCGACAGCTAGCCACAGGCCCAGCATCAAGATTGTGCCCGGCAACGCAACCCTCTTGCAGACAAGCAGCCCCAGCGCTGTTTTCACCCGCAGGGTTGTATCCAATCCCTCCCACTCACGCGCGCGATCCAGCTCGACCTGTCTTCCTTCCCCCCGGCCACTCAGCCAGAACTCACCCACGCTTCGGCGACCGGGCGTCTGCGTGCACCGCGTCTATCGTCTCCGTCGATCCCACTGCACGCCACTGCGTGACGGGTTACGCGCGATCGAAGGTGCGGCTGTGACCACACTAATAAAATACACACCGTGGAACCTGACATGAGCACAGCACCCAGCCCGACTGCTTATAACTACAAGGTCGTCCGCCAGTTCGCCATCATGACGGTGGTCTGGGGCATCATCGGCATGGGCCTGGGCGTCTTCATCGCCTCCCAGCTCGTATGGCCTGACCTGAATTTCGGTTTGCCGTGGACCACGTTCGGTCGCCTGCGCCCCCTGCATACCAATCTGGTGATTTTCGCGTTCGGCGGCTGCGCGCTGTTTGGCACCTCTTATTACGTGGTCCAGCGCACCTGCCAGACGCGGCTGATTTCCGACGGCCTGGCGGCCTTCCATTTCTGGGGCTGGCAGGCGGTTATCATCGGCGCCATCGTCAGCCTGCCGATGGGCTACACCACCACCAAGGAATACGCCGAGCTGGAATGGCCGATCGCGATCCTGCTGACGGTAGTCTGGCTGGCCTATGGCGCGGTGTTCTTCGGCACCATCGTCAAACGCAAAACCAAACATATCTATGTCGCCAACTGGTTCTACGGTGCATTCATCGTGGTGACGGCGATGCTGCACATCGTCAACCACATCTCGCTGCCGGTGAGCCTGTTCAAGTCGTACTCGGCGTATGCCGGCGCCACCGACGCGATGATCCAGTGGTGGTACGGGCACAACGCCGTGGGCTTTTTCCTCACCACCGGCTTTCTCGGGATGATGTATTACTTCGTGCCGAAACAGGCCGAACGCCCGATCTATTCCTATCGTCTGTCCATCGTGCATTTCTGGGCGCTGATTACCCTGTACATCTGGGCCGGCCCTCACCATCTGCACTACACCGCCCTGCCCGACTGGGCGCAATCGCTGGGAATGGTGATGTCGATCATCCTGCTGGTGCCGAGCTGGGGCGGCATGATCAACGGCATGATGACCCTCTCGGGCGCGTGGCATAAGTTGCGTACCGACCCGATTCTGCGCTTCCTGGTGCTGTCGCTGGCGTTCTACGGGATGTCGACGTTCGAGGGGCCGATGATGGCGATCAAGACCGTCAATGCGCTTTCTCACTACACCGACTGGACCATCGGCCATGTGCACTCCGGCGCGCTGGGATGGGTGGCGATGATTACCATTGGCGCCGTCTACCACATGATCCCGAAACTCTATGGCCGCCCGCAGATGCACAGCATCGCGCTGATCAACACGCACTTCTGGCTCGCCACTGTCGGCACCGTCCTTTACATCGCCGCGATGTGGGTCAACGGCATCACCCAAGGGTTGATGTGGCGGGCGATCAACGACGACGGCACTCTCACCTACTCGTTTGTCGAGGCCCTGCAGGCCAGCCGTCCCGGGTACATCGTCCGCGCGCTGGGCGGCGCGATTTTCGCCAGCGGCATGCTGTTCATGGCCTACAACGTGTTCAGAACCATTCGCGCAGCCGACACGGAAGAAGCCGAAGCCGCGGCGCAGATCGCTGTCGTGGGGGCCCGCTGATGATCAAGCACGAAGCACTGGAAAAGAACATCGGCCTGCTGTCGATCTTCATGGTCATCGCCGTGGCGATCGGAGGGCTGACGCAGATCGTCCCGTTGTTCTTTCAGGACGTCACCACCCTGCCCGTCGAAGGTATGAAGCCGCGCCCGGCGCTTGAGCTCGAAGGCCGCGACGTCTACATCGCCAACGGCTGCGTGGGTTGCCATTCGCAGATGATCCGGCCATTCCGCGCCGAAACCGAACGCTACGGGCATTACTCGGTGGCCGGCGAAAGCGTCTGGGATCACCCGTTTCTGTGGGGTTCCAAACGCACCGGTCCTGACCTGGCCCGGGTCGGCGGTCGCTACTCGGATGACTGGCACCGCGCTCATTTGAATAATCCGCGCGACCTGGTGCCGGAGTCGATCATGCCGGCCTACCCCTTCCTGGCGGACACCAGGATCGACGGCGCCCTGACCGGCAAGAAGATGGAAGTGCTGCGCAGCCTGGGCGTGCCGTACACCGATGCCGACATCGCGGGTGCGAGCGACGCAGTCAAGGGCAAGACCGAAATGGATGCGCTGGTGGCCTACCTTCAGGGCCTGGGCACCCTCATCAAGAGCAAACGGTGATCGTCATGGACATGGGAACGATTCGAGGCCTGGGCACCGTCGTGGTAATGGTGGCCTTCATTGGTCTGGCGCTGTGGGTGTACAGCCCGCGGCGCAAGGCGGAATTCGACGATGCAACGCTGCTGCCGTTTGCCGATGATCCCGAGGCGATCGCACAGGTCAGGCAGGCACAAGCCAACGCCCGGAAGAACAGCGCAAGGAACCCGAAACCATGAGCACCTTCTGGAGCATTTACGTCACAGTGCTGACCCTGGGCACGCTCTTCGCGATGGGCTGGCTCCTTATCGCCACGCGCAAGGGCCAGCGCGCCGACATCACCGATGAAACCGTCGGCCATGCTTTCGATGGCATCGAGGAATACGATAACCCGCTGCCCAAGTGGTGGTTCTGGTTGTTCATCGGCACGATCCTTTTCGCCCTGGGTTATCTCGCGTTTTACCCGGGCCTGGGCAACTGGAAGGGCCTGCTGCCGGGTTACGACTACGCCGACAACGACAAGAAAATCCCGTTTTCCGACGGCGCAACCGGCTGGACCGGTGTGCATGAATGGGAGAAGGAACTGGCCCGCTCCGAAGCGCGCTTCGGGCCGATCTTCGCCAAGTTCGCAGCGATGCCCCTCGAAGAAGTGGCCAAGGACCCTCAAGCGTTGAAGATGGGCGGCCGGCTGTTCGCGTCTAATTGCTCGGTCTGCCACGGCTCCGACGCCAAGGGTGCCTATGGCTTCCCCAACCTGACCGACGCCGACTGGCGCTGGGGCGGCGATGGGCAGAGCATCAAAACTTCCATCATGAATGGCCGTCACGCGGTCATGCCGGCCTGGGGTGCGGTGATCGGCGATCAGGGCGTGCACGACGTGTCGGCTTACGTGCTGACCCAGTTGTACGGCCGCACCCTGCCCGCCGACGCGAAAGCCGATCCAGCGGCGGGCCAGAAAATCTACGCCACCACCTGCGTCGCCTGTCACGGTCCGCAGGGCAAAGGCGTTGCCGCACTGGGCGCGCCAGACCTCACTCACCCCGGCGCGTTCATCTACGGTTCCAGCTTTGCCCAGTTGCAACAGACCATCCAGTATGGCCGCCAGGGGCAAATGCCGGCCCAGGCGTTGCTGCAGGGCAACGACCGGGTGCACCTGCTGGCGGCGTACGTGTATAGCCTGTCCCATGGGGACGAACCGGCGGAAAAGCAGCCGTGAAGGCTATCGCCGTCGCACACGCTGATGATTCGGCCCGGAGGGCGTAGGACGCTGCCATGAGCAACCAGATTCCGTTGCACAACGTCACGCCGCCGACGAATAACGACGGCGACACGGTCGACCTGTATGCCTCGCGGGAGAAGATCTACACCCGCGCGTTCACCGGCGTGTTCCGCACTCTGCGGATGGGTGGCGGCGCTGTGCTGTTCCTGCTGTATTTCGGCACGGTCTGGCTCAACTGGGGCGCGCATCAGGCGGTGTGGTGGAACCTGCCGGAGCGCAAGTTCTACATCTTCGGCGCCACGTTCTGGCCGCAGGATTTCATCCTGCTGTCGGGCATATTGATCGTCAGCGCGTTCGGGCTGTTCTTTATTACCGTGTTCGCCGGGCGCGTGTGGTGCGGTTATACCTGCCCGCAAAGCGTGTGGACGTGGGTGTTCATGTGGTGCGAAAAGGTCACCGAGGGCGACCGCCATCAGCGCATCAAGCTCGACAAGGCGCCCATGGACGCCAACAAGCTTGCGCGCAAGTGTGCCAAGCACAGCCTCTGGGTGCTGATCGGCCTGATCACCGGCCTGACCTTCGTCGGCTACTTCTCGCCCATTCGCGAACTGCTGGTGGATTTCTTCACCGGCCAGGCCGATGGCTGGGCGTATTTCTGGGTTGGCTTCTTCACCCTCGCCACTTACGTCAACGCCGGCTGGCTGCGGGAACAGGTGTGCATTTATATGTGTCCCTATGCGCGCTTTCAGAGCGTGATGTTCGACAAGGACACCCTGATCGTTTCCTACAACCCACGACGTGGCGAGCCACGGGGTACGCGCAAAAAGGAAACGGATTACAAGGCTGAAGGCCTCGGCGATTGCATCGATTGCACGATGTGCGTGCAGGTCTGCCCCACCGGCATCGACATCCGCGACGGCTTGCAGATTGAATGCATCGGTTGCGCGGCGTGCATCGACGCCTGCGACTCGATCATGGACAAGATGGACTACCCGCGCGGCCTGATCAGCTACACCACTGAACACAACCTTTCCGGGCAGGTGACCCATCCACTGCGGCCCCGGTTGATCGGCTATGGGCTGGTCTTACTGGTGATGATCGGCGGGCTCACCGCTGCGTTTCTCACCCGCTCGCTGGTGGGTTTCGACGTCAGCAAGGACCGCGTGCTGTACCGGGAAAACGCCGAGGGCCGGATCGAAAACGTCTACAGCCTGAAGGTCATGAACAAGGACCAGATCGACCACACCTATGTGCTCGACGCCACCGGGCTGCCGGACCTGAAGCTGCAAGGCCGTCGCGAGATCAAGGTGCCCGCTGGCGAGATCATCAGCCTGCCGGTGGAGCTGTCGGTCGCGCCGGAGCACCTGCCGTCGAGCATCAACGACGTCAGTTTCACCCTCACGGACATTAAACACAGCGACATTGAGCACAGCGACACTGAAGTCCACGCCAAGAGCCGTTTCATCGGCCCGTCCATTCGCTGAGAGAAGTCGGAAATGACCGCATTCACCGCAGCACGTCCCTGGCACCGGCATTTATGGCCGTGGATCATCATTGCCATTCTGACCTGCTCGGTGGCATTGACCCTGGCCATGGTCACCATCGCCGTCACCCACCCGGACAACCTGGTCACCGACAACTATTACGAAGCCGGGAAAAGCATCAACCGCTCCCTCGACCGCGAGTTGCTGGGTCAGTCCCTCCACCTGCAAGCCCGCGTGGGCCTCGACGAGCTGACCGGCGAAGTGGATGTGCAACTGAGCGGCGCCAGCCAGCCGGAAACCCTGGTGCTGAACCTGATCTCCCCGACCCAGCCGGACAAGGACCGCAAAGTGGTGATGGCGCGCACGCCTTCGCAGCCGGGGCGGTACGTCGGGCAGTTGAGCGACAGGGTCGAAGGCCGGCGCTTCGTCGAATTGCTCGGGGTGGACAACGGCCAGACCTGGCGCCTGTTCGAAGAAGAACGGATCGTTCCCGGACAGCCACTGACCCTGGGCGACGAGCCGATTCAGGGCGCGGGCAGGCATTGATGTGAACGCTACTGAGAGACAAACCCTGCGCTCTTGCTATCACTGCACGCTGCCCGTCCCGGCGGGCGGGCGCTTCGTTGCTTCGGTGCTGGGTGAGGCGCGGGAGTTCTGCTGCCCCGGTTGTCAGGCCGTGGCCCACGCCATCGTCGCCGGCGGCCTGGAAAGCTATTACCTGCATCGCAGCGAAGCGTCGGTCAATCCGCAGGTGTTGCCGACACCCTTGGCCGATGAACAGGCCCTGTTTGATCAGCCCGATGTGCAGGCGCCTTTTGTCCGTCATGGTCACGACGATGACGGCGCGGTCGCCGAAACCACGCTGATGATCGAAGGCATCACCTGCGCTGCATGCGGCTGGTTGATCGAGCGGCATCTGCGCACGTTGCCCGCTGTGGTCGAGGCCCGGCTGAACCTGTCCAACCATCGTCTGCACCTGCGCTGGCATGACGTGGGGTTGCCCTTGAGCGAGGTACTGTCCGAGCTGCGCAGCATCGGTTATGCCGCCCACCCTTATCAGGCGGACAAAGCGACCGAGCATCTGGCCCGGGAGAACCGTCGCAGCCTGCGTCAACTGGGCGTTGCCGGGCTGCTGTGGTTTCAGACGATGATGGCGACCATGGCGACCTGGCCGGAATTCAACATCGACCTCAGCCCCGAGATGCACACGATCCTGCGCTGGGTGGCGATGTTCTTGACGACGCCCATCGTCTTTTACAGCTGTGCGCCGTTCTTCAACGGGGCGTTGCGCGACCTGCGCGTGCGCCATTTGACCATGGACGTTTCGGTGTCGCTGGCGATTGGTGCGGCGTACCTCGCCGGCCTTTGGACAGCGGTCACCGGGGTTGGCGAATTGTATTTCGACGCGGTCGGCATGTTCGCGCTGTTCCTGCTCACCGGCCGCTACCTCGAACGCCGCGCCCGGGAACGCACCAGCGCCGCGACGGCGCAACTGGTCAATCTGCTGCCGGCGTCCTGCCTGCGCCTGAATGCGGAAGGCCAGACCGAGCGCATCCTGACTGATCAACTGCGCCTGCACGATCACGTGCTGGTGCACCCCGGCGCGATGTTGCCGGCGGACGGCCGAATAATCGCCGGTCGGTCGAGCATCGACGAATCGCTGCTCACCGGCGAGTACCTGCCGCAGCCGCGCCAGGTGGGAGACGCCGTCACCGCCGGCACCGCCAATATTGAAAGCGTGCTGACGGTGGAAGTGCTCGCCCTCGGCGCTGACACGCGGCTTTCCGCCGTCGTCCGATTGCTGGAGCGTGCGCAATCGGAGAAGCCGCCACTGGCGCAAATGGCGGATCGCGCGGCGCAGTGGTTTGTGCTGATTTCGCTGGTGCTGGCAGCATGCGTCGGCGTGGTCTGGTGGCAGCTCGATGCCGATCGCGCGTTCTGGATTGTGCTGGCGATGCTCGTCGCCACCTGCCCGTGCGCCTTGTCGCTGGCGACCCCGACCGCGCTGACCGCCGCCACTGGCACGCTGCACAGACTCGGATTGTTGCTGACCCGTGGCCATGTGCTGGAGGGGCTGAACCGGATCGACACGGTGATCTTCGACAAGACCGGCACGCTGACCGAAGGGCGTCTGACGTTAAGGGCGATTCGCAGCCTTGGCGCGCTGAGCAGTGACGACTGTTTGAGCCTGGCGGCGGCGCTGGAAAGCCGTTCCGAACACCCTATTGCCCGGGCCTTCGGCAAGACGCCGCTGACCGCTGAAGGGGTCGTCGCTACGCCGGGGTTGGGGCTGGAAGGCGTCGTCAATGAGCGCCCATTACGCATCGGTCAGCCTGCGTTTGTTTGCGCTTTGAGTAGCGTCGCCGTGCCATCCATGCCGGACGAGCCCGGTCAGTGGCTGCTGCTGGGGGATGACACCCAAGCCCTCGCCTGGCTGGTGCTGGATGATCGGTTGCGGGACGACGCGGTGGCGCTGGTCGAGGCGTGCAAACAGCGCGGCTGGCAGACGCTGTTATTGTCCGGCGACAGTTCGCCCATGGTGTCCAGCGTCGCGACTCAGCTGCAGATCGATGACGCCCGGGGCAGCCTGCGGCCGGATGACAAGCTCGCCATTCTTCAGCGGCTGCGGGCCGAGGGCCGGACGATTCTGGTGATCGGCGACGGGGTCAATGATGTACCGATGCTGGCGGCGGCCGACATCAGCATCGCCATGGGCTCGGCCACCGATCTGGCCAAGACCAGCGCCGATGCGGTGCTGCTGTCGAACCGTCTGCACGTGCTGGTGGATGCTTTTGCCCTCGCCCGGCGCACACGGCGGATCATTCTGGAAAACCTGGCGTGGGCCGGGTTGTACAACGGCCTGGTGCTGCCCTTCGCAGCGATGGGCTGGGTGACGCCGTTGTGGGCGGCAGCGGGGATGTCGGTGAGTTCGCTGGTGGTGGTGTTGAATGCGTTGCGTCTTACACGGATGAACCCGCCTTCTGCAGAATCCATGGCTGCCCATCAGACGGTGACCCCATGAACACACGACCCCATCCGGAGGCCCGATGCCTGCGCTTTACATCATGATTCCGGTGGCGCTGCTGATTGTGGCGGTGGCGATTTATGTCTTTTTCTGGGCGGTGGACAGCGGTCAGTACGACGACCTGGACGGCCCGGCACACAGCATTCTGTTCGACGATCACGACGCCGGCCATCAGGCCGGGGTGGATGAGGCGCTGGGGAAAGGCAGAGCGGATGATCAGGGGGATGATTTCAAGTGAGGCAGTCGTTTTTTGCGGGGTATTTAAGGGCCCTTTCGCGGGCAAGCGCGCTCCTACATTGGAATGCGATCCCCTGTAGGAGCGCGCTTGCCCGCGAAGAGGCCGGCACAAACAGCGCAGGACTTCCAGGTCTCGCCGATGTCTGACCTCCTCCCCCAACTCCTCTCCGCCCTCGTGCTGGGCCTGCTTGGCGGTGGCCATTGCCTGGGCATGTGCGGCGGTCTGATGGGCGCGCTCACCTTTGCCATTCCAAAGGAACAACGCGGACGACGCCTGCGCCTGCTGATGGCCTACAACGTCGGACGTGTTTTCAGCTATGCCTGCGCGGGATTGCTGATCGGCATGCTCGGCTGGGCCGTCGCCAACAGCCCGGCGGCGATGCTGTTGCGGGTGATCGCGGGGTTGCTGATGATCACCATGGGGTTGTATCTGGCCGGGTGGTGGAGTGGCCTGACCCGCCTCGAAAGCCTGGGCCGCGGGGTCTGGCGTTACCTGCAACCGCTGGCCAGCCGCCTGATGCCGGTGTCGACCATGCCCCGGGCCTTACTGCTGGGCGCGGTGTGGGGCTGGCTGCCGTGCGGGCTGGTTTACAGCACGCTGCTGTGGTCGGCGAGCCAGGGCGATGCGCTGCACAGCGCGTTGTTGATGTTCGCGTTCGGGGTCGGCACCTGGCCGGTGCTGCTCGCCACGGGGCTGGCCGCCGAGCGCATTACCGCCCTGCTCCGTCGGCGCAGCGTGCGCGTGGCCGGCGGGTTGCTGGTGATTCTGTTCGGCCTGTGGACACTCCCCGGTCCCCATCAACAGTGGTTGATGGGGCACACGCCTCAAACGATGAATCACGGGATGAATCCTGCGATGAACCACGCAGGCATGGCACACGAGTAATCGCTGCCGCGATCCGTTGACCCAGATCAATGCCCTCACCTCCGCGCGCCCTACACTTCCCGCACCGCCATCCTTATCGGGAACGCCCCCATGCTCGACGACCTTCGTTGGGATTCTGAACTCATCCGCCGCTACGATCTGGCAGGGCCGCGTTACACGTCCTACCCCACCGCCGTGCAATTTCATACGCAGGTTGGCGCTTTCGATCTGCTGCAGGCCCTGCGTGACAGCCGCAACGCGTCGCGGCCGTTGTCGCTTTACGTGCACATCCCGTTCTGCGCCAACATTTGCTACTACTGCGCCTGCAACAAAGTGATCACCAAGGACCGCGGTCGCGCCCATGCCTATCTGCAACGCCTGGAACGCGAGATCAGCCTGATCGCCGCCCACGTCGATGATCGCCAGGTGGTCGAGCAATTGCACTTCGGCGGCGGCACCCCGACCTTCCTCAGTCACCTCGAACTGCGCCAGCTCATGGCGCATTTGCGCCAGCATTTCACCCTGCCGGATGACCACTCCGGCGACTACGGCATCGAGATCGACCCGCGCGAGGCGGACTGGTCGACCATGGGCCTGCTGCGCGAGCTGGGCTTCAACCGCGTCAGCCTCGGCGTGCAGGACCTTGATCCGCTGGTGCAGCGGGCAATCAACCGTTTGCAGAGCCTGGAAGAGACACGCGCCATCGTCGAAGCCGCACGCACCCTGCAGTTTCGCTCGGTGAACATCGACCTTATCTATGGCCTGCCGCTGCAGACGCCCGAGGGTTTTGCCCGCACAGTCGAGCACGTAATTGCCCTGCAGCCCGACCGGCTTTCGGTGTTCAACTACGCCCACCTGCCCGAGCGTTTCCCACCCCAGCGGCGAATCGACACGGCCCAGTTGCCCAGCCCGGAGCACAAGCTGGAGATGCTCCAGCGCACCATTGAGCAACTGACCGGCGCAGGCTATCGCTACATCGGCATGGACCACTTTGCCCTGCCCGATGACGACCTGGCCATCGCTCAGGAAGAAGGCACGTTACGTCGCAATTTTCAGGGCTACACCACCCACGGTCACTGCGACCTGATCGGCCTCGGCGTTTCGGCCATCAGCCAGATCGGCGAGCTGTACGCGCAGAACACCAGCGATCTCACCGAGTACCAGACCGTGCTCGCCAGCGACCAACTGGCAACCAAGCGGGGTCTGCGTTGCAATAAGGACGATCAGCTGCGGCGCACCATCATCAGCCAGCTGATCTGCCATTTCCGTCTCGATTTTGGTCCCGTCGAGAACGAATTTTCCATCCACTTTCGGGAATACTTCCGCGAGCAGTGGCCGCAATTGCTGACGATGGCCATGGACGGCCTGATTCATCTGGGCCCGACAGGCATCACCGTCACGCCGGCGGGGCGACTGCTGGTGCGCTCGATCTGCATGGTGTTCGACGCGTATCTGGGCGCGCAAGACCGTCAGCGCTATTCCCAGGTGATATAGGCCCGTGTGATGTAGGAAGTTTCCGCCTGGCGCGGAGGAATCATTTCTGGCCATGGAAGGCGCGTGGTAGTCGGGGTGTCGACCCGTGGGTTACCCTTACGACTTATGTGTGTTTCTGCAAAAGGAATTACCCGATGTCTGAGCCAGTCAAACTGCGCGCTCACACCCAGGCTCACTGCAAGGACTGCAGCCTGGCCCCGTTGTGCCTTCCGCTTTCATTGAACATGGAAGACATGGATGCACTGGACGAAATCGTCAAACGCGGCCGCCCGTTGAAGAAAGGCGATGTTCTGTTTCGTCAGGGCGACACCTTCGCTTCCGTCTACGCCGTCCGTTCCGGCGCGCTGAAAACCTTCAGCCTCAGCGACAGCGGCGAAGAGCAACTCACCGGCTTTCACCTGCCCAGCGAACTGGTCGGGCTGTCCGGGATGGACGCCGAGGCGTATCCCGTGACGGCGCAGGCGCTGGAAACCACGTCGGTGTGCGAAATTCCCTTCGAGCGGCTGGACGAATTGTCGGTGCAACTGCCGCAACTGCGTCGCCAGTTGATGCGGGTGATGAGCCGGGAAATCCGCGATGACCAACAGATGATGCTACTGCTCTCGAAGAAAACCGCCGACGAGCGCATCGCCACCTTTCTGGTCAATCTCTCCGCCCGCTTCCGCGCCCGGGGTTTCTCCGCCAACCAGTTCCGCCTGAGCATGTCGCGCAACGAGATCGGCAACTACCTGGGCCTGGCGGTGGAAACCGTGTCGCGGGTGTTCACGCGCTTTCAGCAGAACGAGCTGATCGCCGCCGAGGGCAAGGAAATTCACATCCTCGACCCGATTCAGCTTTGCGCGCTGGCCGGGGGATCGCTGGAAAGCTGATGCATCATGGTCCGGGCGGGCTTAGACTGGCGTCTTTTGAGTCATGTCCTGCCCGAGATCCTTATGATTTTCGACGAATTCAGCATCAAATCCCTCATCCGCCCTGTGGTGGACTTCCCCAAGCCCGGCGTGATTTTCCGTGACATCACCCCGCTGTTCCAGTCACCCAAGGCCCTGCGCCTGGTCATCGACAGTTTCATCCAGCGTTACATCGATGCCGAGTTCACCCACGTCGGCGCCATGGACGCGCGCGGGTTTCTCATCGGCTCGATCGTCGCCTACGAACTGAATAAACCGCTGGTGCTGTTTCGCAAGCAAGGGAAGTTACCGGCCGACGTGCTGGCCGAGGCCTATCAGACCGAATACGGCGAGGCGCTGCTGGAAGTCCATGCCGACAGTTTGTGCGACGGGGATTCGGTGGTGATGTTCGATGACCTGATCGCCACCGGCGGCACCCTGGTCGCCGCCGCCAACCTGATCCGCCGCATGGGCGCCAAGGTCCACGAAGCCGCCGCGATCATCGATCTGCCGGAGCTCGGCGGTTCACAACGCCTGCGCGACATGGAAATCCCGACGTTCTGCCTGACCGAGTTTGCGTTGACGGATAAATAACGCCTGCCCCGATAGCCGCCATCAGTCTCTTTGAATATTGGTAGGCGGCCCATGACCTTGTAGGAGCGCGCTTGCCCGCGAAGGCGTCGGATTGATCAACATTATCTTCGGATGACATACCGCGTTCGCCAGCAAGCCGGCTCCTACGGTTTTGCATTGATCAAGCCTACAACTGAATCGGCTTGCGCCCTGCGAACGAGTGCGCCAGCGTCCCGCCGTCGACCAGTTCCAGCTCGCCACCCAGCGGCACGCCGTGGGCAATGCGCGAGGTGACCAGACCTTTGTTGGTGAGCAACTGGGCGATGTAATGCGCCGTGGCTTCGCCTTCGACCGTCGGGTTGGTGGCGAGGATGACTTCGGTGAACGAGCCCTGCTCTTCGATCCGAGCCACCAACTGCGGGATGCCGATGGCCTCGGGCCCCAGACCGTCCAGCGGCGACAGATGGCCCTTGAGCACGAAGTAGCGCCCTCGGTAACCGGTCTGCTCCACCGCATACACGTCCATAGGTCCCTCGACCACGCACAGCAGCGTGTCATCGCGCCGTACGTCCGAGCACTGTGGGCACAGCTCTTCTTCGGTGAGGGTGCGGCACTGCTTGCAATGGCCGACGCCTTCCATCGCCTGACTCAGCGCCTGGGACAGACGCGAGCCACCGCTGCGATCACGCTCCAGTAACTGCAACGCCATGCGCTGGGCGGTTTTCTGACCGACGCCAGGCAGGATGCGCAGGGAGTCGATCAACTGGCGAATCAGGGGGCTGAAGCTCATTGGAGAAACGTCCGACAAAAACACGAGACGCGGTTTATACCCGCGCCTCCGATTACCGTCAAATCAGGGTCATGAGACCTTGACCACCAGCTTGCCGAAGTTCTTGCCGTCGAGCAGGCCAATGAACGCATCCGGCGCGTTCTCCAGACCTTCCACCACGTCTTCGCGGAATTTCACCTTGCCGTCCTTCACCAGCGGAATCATGGCCTGCATGAATTCTTCCAGGCGGTGGTAATACTCTTCGTAGACGATGAAGCCCTGAATCCTGGCGCGCTTGGTCAGCAGCGTGCGCATCAGCAGTGGCAGTTGATTCGGCCCTTCAGGCTGGGTTTGTGCGTTGTAGTGGGCGATCAGGCCGCACAACGGCACTCGCGCACGTTGGTTGAGCAACGGGATAACCGCTTCCAGCACCTTGCCGCCGACCAGCTCGAAGTAGATGTCGATGCCGTTCGGGACGGCCGCTTTCAACTGCTCGGCGAAGTCGTCGCTGCGGTGATCGATGCAAGCGTCGAAGCCCAGCTCGTCGACCACATAACGGCATTTGTCTTCACCACCAGCGACGCCCACCACGCGCAGGCCATTGAGCTTGGCCACTTGGCCGACCACTGAACCGACCGCCCCGGAGGCTGCGGCGACGACCAGGGTCTCGCCCGCTTTTGGCTTGCCGATGTCCATCAAGCCCATGTAACCGGTGATGCCCGGCATGCCGAGCACGCCCACTGCCATCGACGGGCTGGGCAGGTCTTTCGGCGCCATCAACAGATTGCTGCCATCGGAAATGCTGTGGGTCTGCCAGCCGGTCTGACCGACCACCAGATCGCCTTCCTTGAATTTAGGGTTGCGCGACTGCTCGATCACGCTGACCGCGCCGCCTTCCATCACCGCGTCGATTTCCACCGGCGCCGCGTAGGACGGGGCGTCACTCATGCGACCGCGCATGTAGGGATCGAGGGACAGGTAGAGCGTGCGCAGCTGCACCTGGCCGTCCTGCAAATCAGGCAGCGCCTCGCGCTCGAGTCGGAAGTTTTCCGGGGTCGGTGCGCCCTGGGGGCGGGAGGCCAGGACCACACGCTGGTTGAGGATCAATTCTTGGGTCATCGGAAGGAGCTCCATGAAGGTTGCGAAGGTATAGAAAGCAGACCGTGGGCAGCCGGACGGGTTCGGTCGGATGTGGGGTTCCATATGACACCCGTAATGCGGGCGGCCTTGGCGCCGTCCTCAAACAAAAATGCCAGGCACGAGGGCCTGGCATTTGGGTGTGGCAGCAGCCGTCCGATCAGAACGGCAGTTTCATGCCCGGCGGCAGCTGCATGCCCGCTGTCATGCTGGCGGTCTTTTCCTGGCTGGCCGCTTCGATCTTGCGTACCGCGTCGTTGACGGCCGCAGCGATCAGGTCTTCCAGGATTTCCTTCTCTTCTTGCATCAGGCTGTCGTCCAGGCTGACGCGCTTGACGTCGTGACGCCCGGTCATGACCACGCTGACCAGACCGGCGCCGGATTGGCCCGTGACTTCAGCGTTGGCCAGCTCTTCCTGCATCTTGGCCATTTTTTCCTGCACTTGCTGAGCCTGCTTCATCAGGCCTGCCATGCCACCTTTCATCATGGGAGTTACTCCTCGGAAGTCATTGGATAGAAAGTCGTTGAACATACAGGGCGCCCCATCAGCTTAGCGCCCCCGGGAATCATCGGGTCTGAATCGGTCCCTAGACCTGCGCCTGTGCCGGCGCATCCACCGGCGCAATCGTATCCTCGCGGATAGACGCACCGAACTGCTGCATCATCTGCTGGATGAACGGATCGCCGTGAATCGCCGCCTCGGCCTGTTTCTGCCGATCGGCACGCCGACGCGCCGCGGCCTGAGCGGGGGTTTCCTGCTCGGGCTTGATCAGTTCGATACTCAGGTTGAGGGTGCGTTCATGGTATTGGTTCAGCGCGTCATTCAAGCGGCGCTGCTGGGTCGAGTTGAACAGTGCGCTGTGGGCCGGATCAAGGTGCAGCAGCCAATTGTCGCCCTCCACCGAAATCAGCGTGCAGTTGGCGGCGATGCTGCCGGTCATGCCGGAGATTGGCAGTTTCGGGAACAGCTCAAGCCAGTCCGCCGCAAGACCGGTGGCAGGCTTGGACGCCGGAAGCAGCTCGGGCTCCTTCTCCACCGCTTCGACGGCTTCGTGGGCCAAGTCATCGAGATAAGCGAACGACGCCGGATCGATGTCGATGTCCGGCTCGATGTAGTCGTCATCGGGCGGCGGCTCGTCATCGCGCTCCATCGGCGCCGGCACGTAAGGCGTCGCGTCGGGCACGTGCTCGATCATTTGCGGCGTCACGGCGTCGGCGGCTGCTTGCAGCTGTTCCGGCGAGGCGACTTCGGGCGCGTCGGGCACTGGGCTTGCCGGGGCTGGCGCTGGCATGGGCGTCAGGTCTGGCTGCTCGGCGACGGTGTCGAGAACGGGCTCGGGCATTTCGGCGACGGACGCGGGCTGTGGGGACGGCTCGGGTTCATGCTCGGGCTCGACGGCTGGTGGCGCGACCTTTGGCTCGTTCCACGGTAGATCGATCTCTTCCTCAGCTTTCGCCGCTGCGGGTTGAGGCTCGGGCACCTTGACAGGCGCCGGCGTGTCGATGACAGGTGCCGGAGCGGTCTGAGGCCGGGATGCTGCGGATGCTGAACTCGCCACCGCTGTCCGGGAATCAACCGTGGCCGGGTTGATCCCCACTGACTTTAACGGCTGCGTCGGCGCGTTGTCGGCGTCTGCCGGTCGGAACGCCAGCATACGCAGCAGCACCATCTCGAAACCGCCACGGGGGTCCGGCGCCAGCGGCAGGTCGCGGCGACCGATCAAGCCCATCTGGTAGTAGAACTGCACGTCTTCGGCGGGCAATGACTGGGCCAGCGCCAGCACGCGATCACGATCGCCGTGGCCGTTATCGACCCCCTCAGGCAGTGCCTGGGCAATGGCGACCCGGTGCAATACGTTGAGAATCTCCGAGAGCACCCCACTCCAGTCGGGACCCTGTTCGGCCAGATGACGCACGGCTTCAAGCAACGAGCGGGCATCACCCTCGATCAACGCCGCGAGCACGTCGAAGACCTGGCCGTGATCCAGCGTGCCAAGCATGGCGCGCACGTCGGCTGCGAGCACTTTGCCTTCGCCGAAGGCAATCGCCTGATCGGTGAGGCTCATGGCATCACGCATCGAGCCGTCGGCCGCGCGGCCCAGGAGCCACAGCGCGTCGTCTTCGAACGGAACGTTTTCCACGCCAAGGACGTGGGTCAGGTGCTCGACCACCCGCTCAGGCGTCATGTTTTTCAGGGAGAACTGCAGGCAGCGGGACAGAATGGTCGCCGGCAGCTTCTGCGGATCGGTGGTGGCGAGGATGAACTTGACGTAAGGCGGCGGCTCTTCAAGCGTTTTGAGCAAGGCGTTGAACGAGTGACTGGAGAGCATGTGCACTTCGTCGATCAGGTAGACCTTGAAGCGGCCGCGGCTGGGCGCGTATTGCACGTTGTCGAGCAGCTCCCGGGTGTCTTCGACCTTGGTGCGGCTGGCGGCGTCGATCTCGATCAGGTCGACAAAGCGGCCCTCGTCGATCTCGCGGCACACCGAGCATTCGCCGCAGGGCGTGGAAGTGATACCGGTTTCACAGTTCAGGCACTTGGCGATAATCCGCGCGATGGTGGTCTTGCCGACCCCCCGAGTGCCAGTGAATAAATACGCATGGTGCAGGCGCTGGCTGTCCAGCGCGTTGATCAGGGCCTTGAGCACATGGGTCTGGCCGACCATTTCGCGGAACGAGCGCGGACGCCATTTACGTGCAAGAACCTGATAACTCATTGAAAACCGTCGCGACTGGGTTGCGGAAGACCGCCAATGCTAGCGGAGCAGGGGCAAAATTGCATCTGGTGTCCGACGCTTATCGCTTTATTATGGCTGGCCTGGCTCCGCAAGACGGTTCACAACCGGACTCCGCGAAGGGACAGCAGGCCCGAGCGTCGCGCTGTTACTTCGAGGGATCCGGATGCGAGTGTGGGTGAGTGGCTTGGGACTTTTGAGCGCCTTGGAGGTGTTGAGCGCGTCTGCTGCGGCGCAAGACCCGCCGCTGCGCTTTGCCGTGGCCGACAGTTGGTCGATGCCACTCATGCAGGTGGGCCCCAACGGGCCCGAGGCCGGCATTCTTTTCGACATCATGGAAAGTCTGGCCCGGCAGGTCGGCCAGACCGCTCAATACCGCGTTTATCCACGGCTGCGCATACAGGCGGCGACCGAGCGCGGTGAAGTCGATGTGCGGTGTTACGCCGCGCAATCCTGGTTGCCGGACATGTCGGGCGACTACACCTGGAGCCTGCCGCTGCTGACCCAGCGCAATGTGCTGGTCGGCAGCGCCTACGACACCGCGCCCTTTCAGCTGAGCGCGATTCTGGGCGACCACATCGGTACCGTGCTGGGCTACGCCTACCCGGTGCTGGACCCGATGTTTGCCACCCGGGATTTGATCCGTGAAGACGCCAGACTCCAGGAGCAGGTTCTGCAAAAGCTCTCGGCGCACCGCTATCGATACGCCGTGGATACTCAGTGGTCGCTGGACTGGTACAACCGTGACCAGAAAGCCGACGAGAAACTCAGGCCCGTGTGGGTCATCGATGAACAGCCGGTGGGCTGCGTCGCCCGCAACGACCCGAGCGTGCCGGCGCAGCGAATCATGCGCACGCTGCTGAGGATGAAGATGTCAGGGGAAATCGAGCGGATTGTCGAGCGGTACCAGGTGCATTCGGGTAATCCCGTCGATCCGTATTGAACCTGCGCCGTTTCCTGCTGTGGGACTGGCTTTAGCCGGGAAAGCGTTATGTGACACACCGCAAGCATGATGGCGTACACACTGGCCTCTTCCCGGCTGAAGCCGGTCCCACTAAAAGATCGCGCGCACTCGATGGGACCGGCTTTAGCCGGGAAGGCGTCATGGGTCACAGCGCAAATTTGATGTCTCCCACCGCTGTAGCAATCCCGTCATATTCCGTCGCTAGGCTCCGGCGACATACGTTGTAAGAACTCCACATGCGAGCGCCCGCCATGAGCAAAAAACCGGAAGATCCAGCACAGGCTTCGGCCCCCCAGGCGCCGGTGGATGGCAGTCGCCGACGCTTCCTCGGCGGCGTCGCGGTCCTGGGCGCTGGTGCGACCCTTAGTGGTGTGGTGGGGGCAGCCGAAGCAAGCGTTGAAGGCAAGTCTGCAACAGACGCAATGCTGACCGGCCCGGCGCTGGACAAGGCGTTGCAGGAAAACGTCAAAACCATCGTGGTCATCTACGGCGAAAACCGCAGCTTCAATAACCTGTTCGCCAACTTCCCCGGCGTCGAGCACCCGCTTTCTGCGGTTAAAGCCGATCAATACCGCCAGCGCGACCGCGACGGCAAGGTCCTCGACACCCTGCCGCAGTGCTGGGGTGGCGTCTGCCAGATCGGCCCGCAAAGCGTCGACGGCGTGACCTACGCCACAGGCGTGCAGTACCAGGAAAACCTGCCGAATGCGCCCTTCCCCCTCAAAGGCCCGAGCGGCGAAGACCTGCCACTGAGCGTCGTCACCCGCGACCTGTGGCACGTGTTCTACCAGAATCAGATGCAGATCAACGGCGGCAAGAACGACGCTTTCGTGGCGTGGGCAGACTCTGGCGGTCTGACCATGGGCTACTACGCCCAGACCCAATATTCCCTGCGCTTGTGGGACGTCGCCAGGGAGTTCGTGCTCTGCGACAACTTCTTCCAGGGCGCTTTCGGCGGATCGTTCCTCAACCACCAATACCTGATCTCGGCCCGAGCGCCCTTCTACCCGGACGCGGCGAACTCCCCGGCCAAGTCGCAAATCGCCGTGCTGGAAAGCAGCGATCCGCTGGACTATCGGCTCAAACCGCTGGAGAAATCCCCGGCCAGCGCCATGACCGGGCCGCCGCAATTCGGACCGAGCGCGCTGACGCCGGACGGTTACGGCGTCAACACCATGGCCCCGCCCTATTGGCCGACCTGGCTGCGTGACAAGGAAAAACCGGACTATTCGCAACCGGGGCTGGCCAACGTGCTGGTGCCGCAGACCCACGACCACATCGGTGACAAGCTCTCGAAGAAGAACGTCGACTGGGCCTGGTACGCCGGCGCCTGGCAGGTGACGCTGGACGAGTACAAGGATTCGACCGGCATCCCGAAGATCCCGAACTTCCAGTACCACCATCAGCCGTTCAACTACTTCAAGCAGCAGGGCCCGGACAACCCGGCCGAGCGCAAGAAGCGCCTGCGCGACGGCGGGCTGGGCGACGAGTCGTCCACCAATAAATTCCTGGCCGACGCCGAGGCCGGGAAGCTGCCCGCCGTGACCTTCTACAAACCCCAGGGCAACCTCAACATGCACGCCGGTTATGCGGACGTTGCGGCCGGCGACCGACACATCGATCGCGCCATCAAAGTGCTGCGCAACAGCCCGCAGTGGAAGAACATGGTGATCGTCATCACTGTCGATGAAAACGGCGGCTGGTGGGACCACGTTGCGCCGCCGAAGGGCGACCGCTGGGGACCGGGCACGCGGGTGCCGGCGATCGTCATCTCACCGTTCGCGCGCAAAGGCACGGTCGACCACACGGTGTACGACACCGCCTCAATCCTGCGTCTGATTACGCGGGTGCACGGTCTGGAGAAACTGGACGGATTGACCGAGCGCGACAACGCCATGGCCGCACGCAGTCAGACGCCGATGGGGGATCTGACCAACGCGCTGCAGTTTCCGGCGTAGCGTGGGTGCGCAGCCGCTGACGGCCGTTTCAGTGGATTTACGTCAAACACGCAGTGGGCGTCAGGCCCAAAACCTGCAGGAGCGCGCTTGCCCGCGAATGCGGTCAGTCAGGCACATAGATGTCGCGGGCTGATATTTTTCGCGGGCAAGCGCGCTCCTACAGTTGATCTCGGCAACATCTGCAATGTTCGGCGTACGCCTACTCTGTAGGAGCCGGCTTGCTGGCGAACGCGGTGGTTCAGACATGCAGGTATTGCCAGACAGACTGCGTTCGCCAGCAAGCCGGCTCCTACGGTGGATTTACGTCAAACATCCAGCGGGCGTCAGGCCCAAAACCTGTAGGAGCGCGCTTGTCCGCGAATGCGGTCAGTCAGGCACATAGATGTCGCGGGCTGATAGTTTTCGCGGGCAAGCGCGCTCCTACAGTTGATCTCGGCAACATCTGCAATGTTCGGCGTACGCCTACTCTGTAGGAGCCGGCTTGCTGGCGAACGCGGTGGATCAGACATGCAGGTATTGCCAGACAGACTGCGTTCGCCAGCGAGCCGGCTCCTACGGTGGATTTACGTCAAACACGCAGTGGGCGTCAGGCCCAGAACCTGCAGGAGCGCGCTTGCCCGCGAATGCGGTCAGTCAGGCACATAGATGTCGCGGGCTGATATTTTTCGCGGGCAAGCGCGCTCCTACAGTTGATCTCGGCAACATCTGCAATGTTCGGCGCACGAATACTCTGTAGGAGCCGGCTTGCTGGCGAATGCGGTGGATCAGACATGCAGGTATTGCCAGACAGACTGCGTTCGCCAGCGAGCCGGCTCCTACGGTGGATTTCCGTCAAACACGCAGTGGGCGTCAGGCCCAAAACCTGCAGGAGCGCGCTTGCCCGCGAATGCGGTCAGTCAGGCACATAGATGTCGCGAGCTGATAGTTTTCGCGGGCAAGCGCGCTCCTACAGTTGATCTCGGCAACATCTGCAATGTTCGGCGTACGCATACTCTGTAGGAGCCGGCTTGCTGGCGAACGCGGTGGTTCAGACATGCAGGCATCGCCAGTCAGAGTGCTTTCGCCAGCAAGCCGGCTCCTACGGTGGATTTACGTCAAACACGCAATGGGCGGCGGGCCCAAAACCTGCAGGAGCGCGCTTGCCCGCGAATGCGGTCAGTCAGGCACATAGATGTCGCGAGCTGATAGTTTTCGCGGGCAAGCGCGCTCCTACAGTTGATCTCGGTCACATCTGAAATGTTCGGCGCACGAATACTCTGTAGGAGCCGGCTTGCTGGCGAATGCGGTGGTTCAGACATGCAGGTATTGCCAGACAGACTGCGTTCGCCAGCGAGCCGGCTCCTACGGATTCGTGGCGTGTTCACTCCTCATGTCCGCGCTACCACGCTCGTTCGGCAAGCAAACTGTCAGCACACCTAGCACAACGGCCACCCCCGCAATGACCCCATACACGGCAACGAACGAGCCGCTCAGGCTCGCCAGCAGTCCGGCGCAATAATTGCCGAGCATGCCGCCGACGCCCTGCATGATGTTGGCGATGCCAAATATGGTCACGGCCAGCGCCGCGCCCTTCGCCATCTTCGACACGTACGCCGGGATCAGTCCGAAGATCGGATAGAACGCCACGGCGAATACCACGCCTGCCACCAGCGGCCAGTAGCCGGTCGGCGCGATGACCAGAATCAACGCTGCCGTCGCCACGCAGACGTACACCATCAGCATGGCCGCACGCAGGCCGATGCGGTCCGACAATGCGCCAAGCGCCAGGCCGCTGAACATGCCGACGAAACCGATGCTGGCCCAGATCTGCGCGGTGTACTCGACGCCGAAATGCAGCTCAGTGCGCAGGTAGGATGACAGGTAGTTCTGAAACGGAAAGGTCGAAAAGCCGATCAGAAAATTCATCGACCAGACGGCGTAAACCCAGCCCTGCAGCGCGTCACGCAGCACGCCTGCGCCCGGTGTTGCATCACTGCCGTCTTCGCCTTCGCGAACAAACAACCGCGCACGCTTGAACGCCAGAAACACACCGACGACCAGCAAAACGGTGATCACCCCGACGATCCACCACACCGTGCGCCACTCGCCCCGGGGCGCATAAAGCGGCACCAGCAGGCTGTTGATGAACACGCCGTAACTGGTGCCGCTCGACACCAGCCCCATGGCCATGCCGCGGTATCGATAGGGCACGGCGCGGGCGATCACGTCGACCATCGGCACAAACACGGTCGCTGCCGTGCCAGCCAGAATCGTCAACAGCAGACCGATCAACACCACGTGATGCGCCAGGGGCATGAGCAGCAAGGCCAACGCGCACACGGCGCCCGATCCTAAGATCACCCAACCGCCGCCAACGCGAGGCGTCAGCCAGGCCGCCAACAGCGCGCTGGCAAGAAAGCCTGCCTGTCCGGTTGCGGTGATGGTGCCCACGTAAGCGATGTCGAAGCCCAGGCTGGCGCGCATGTCCGGCACCAGTTGGGCAAAGAGGTAGATCCCGAAGCCGTAAGTGGCTGCCACAAGCCCGGTGAGTAACAGCACAATCAGTGAGTTGACACGCATCGTCGGCATCCTTGCTGGAGGCCGTCGCAGACGCGGCGGCACAGATCGACCTGGATATCACGTCAGGATCAAGCAACAGGCTAGCGTAAAACGTGAGGGTTACTGACAGGGAAAGGCGTTTTTCAACGCCGCGACAACCAACACTGATTCATTCAGATGCAGACTCTCGGGATGCGCCTGTAAGGACTGTACGATGATGCGCATCGACTGAATCATTGGAATACCGCCTTCGGGCACGCACACCAGCCGGGGCAATCCGCCTGCTTCATGGAACAGATCCAGGGTGTCCATCGTCGCTTGCAACACCCCGACGCAATGGCCGACACCCACGCCGTTCTGCGCCACGCCGCCGCTCATGCTGTTGATGCCATCCTGGCATTCGAGCAGCAACTTGTTGCCGTCCGCCAGAGCGGCAGTGCAGACGCACAGCGCGAACAATGCCGACACGCCTGCAATCGATTTGCCCATCAGCGTAGCCACAATTCCTTCACCGAATGATCCGACGCCTTACGCACCACAAGGCTGGCGCGCTCTCGGGTCGGCAAGATGTTTTCCAGCAGATTGGGCCGGTTGATGTCGTGCCAGATCTTGCGCGCCGCGTCAGGGGATTTCTCCGGCGGCAGGTCGGCCAGTTCACGAAAATAGGCGCCTCGCGCGCGAAACGCGGTGCGTTGCAGCATCAGGAAGCGCTCGACGTACCAGCGCTCGATATCGCCCTCTTCGGCGTCGAGATAGATTGAAAAATCGAAGAAGTCCGAGACGATGCTGCCCGGCTTCTGCCCGTCGTTGCCCTCGGTCTGCAACACGTTCAGCCCTTCGAAGATCAAAATGTCGGGCTGGCTGACCTTAAGAAACTGGTCGGGGACGATGTCGTAACTGATGTGGGAATAGACCGGGGCGCTGATTTCCGGCGTGCCGGCCTTGAGGTCGGAGAGAAACTTGACCATGCGCTTGCGATCGTAGCTCTCCGGAAAGCCCTTGCGGTGCATGATGCCGTCGGCGACGAGCCGGGCATTGGGGTGCAGAAAACCGTCGGTGGTGATCAGGTCAACCCGGGGATGATCCGGCCAGCGCGCCATCAGCGCCTGCAGCACCCGGGCGAAGGTGCTCTTGCCGACGGCGACGCTGCCTGCCACCGCGACCACATAGGTCTGGCGTTTGGCAGGGCGTCCGAGAAAGGTGTCCTTGATGCTGTCGAGATTGCGCGCCGCGCTGACGTGCAGATTGATCAAGCGCGACAACGGCAGGTAGATGTTGGCGACATCCTCAAGCGAGATGTCCTCGTTCACGCCTCGCAATGCGGCCAGGTCTTCTTCGGACAACGTCAATGGCGTACTGGCGCGCAGCCCCGCCCACTCCGCGCTGCTCATTACCAGATAGTCATCAGGGGCCATCAATCGCGTTCCAGTCAGGTGTCCGTATCGACAATGGTGCGAAGACTATCGTATTGATCCAAATGGAGGGCAGATTTATTTGAATGTGCCGAGGCGATTGGTTCACTTTGCTGACGTCTTTTCCGCCAGGTCTGCGGCCAGGGTTTCCAGCGTAGGCCGCGTGATCAGAGGCGCCGGCGCGCCGTCGGGCGCCGACAGGCCGATGCGGTTATGCCAGATCGTCGGCAGCCCCACCTTCGCCGTGCCGAACAGGTCGTAGGCCGAACCCGTGACAAACACGGCATGGCTGGCATCGACACCCAAGGTGTCCAGCGCCAGACGATAAGGCGCTGGGTGCGGCTTATAAAAGCCGGCTTTCTCCGAGGTAATCACCACGTCAAACGGGATACCCAGCACGTCCGCCGCGAGGTGGCCCAGGCGCTCGGAACAGTTGGTGACGATACCGAGCTTGTAATGGGGCTTGAGGGCGTCGAGCACTGCATTGGCTTCCGGCCAGGGCTGCAACCCCCCGAAGCGCCGATCGAGTTCTGCGGCTGCATGCTTGCCCAGGCCGACTTCCAGAGTCGCTTCCTCGACCAGCGTGTCATACGGGCGGTAGCGGCCGCATCCGTAGGTCGCCTTCAGGTAGGCCATGCGCCAGGCGCGGCCCAGCTCGTCGGATCCGGCGACTGAATTCCACAGGGTCCAGGAATCCAGCAAAGCGGTGAGCAGGTCGAAGAGTACGAGTTTGATGGGGGGTGTTGGAGCGAGGGGTGATGGGGTGTCGGTTGTCATTGTTGTTACTCCTGAGCCGAGGGCTGGCGTGCGGTGGATGCCCGACCAGTCAACGTGATGGGGCGGACGCTTACCGTCAGGGACCGTTGAGCCCTAGCCGGGAGAGGAGAACCTCAAGTTGTTCCGTTTCACGCCGACATTCCTCCATACAAGTTGCCATGGACGTGGCTTACGTTGCGAGGACGCAAACATGATTGCCAGCGATTCTATTTCCAGCGTTCTGGCCACTAATACAATCAAGACAGTTGCCAAGACTGCCTCCGTGGCCGCCGTTAGCGCTGATACCAAAGACGTGTCACCTGCAACGAGAGACGTTGATAGCGCGACGTTATCAACGTTTTCTCGGCAATTGAACGATAGCGCCGCGCGCGCTGAGTCCCGCGACAATCGACTCGATTCGAAACAGCTCGCCTCACTGGCGAAGGACGTCATCGAGAAATTGACTGGCAGTAGCTATTACGGCGACAAAGCCGTGCATGATGCAGAAACACCTGACACTGAAGATCCCGAACTGCTTGAAAGAGCCATACAGGCCACCCGGTTTACCAATGGATCAGGGACGAACCCGTTTTCAGGTATGTCTCTAAAACAGCTCACCTTGATCGTGTATGACGAAGCTGGCGCGTACACCCTCAACGAACGAAAAGCGGCTTATTCGGAAAAGTACGATCAGGAGGAGGTCTGGAAAAGAGCAATCTGCCGGCGCTATGTCGACGAGTACAACGAGACCGGAAAGAGCACTCAAACACTGTTCATGATGCTGGCTCACTACAATGAACTTCCACCGATAGAAAAAGCGCAGTATCCCGATAACTACGCAGCCAATCTCGCATCAGGCGACAGCGCAGTGCTGGAGGCCCTTAATGTCTCGCATGCGTCAACAGACAGCTCACGAATCAACGTGTAAGCGTCTGCCCGGCACTTCATTGCTTAATGATCAGCGTCTGCCTGGATGCAGGAAATTCACTTGTAGATACCGCGTGCCGCGCGGAGAGTCACAGGGTGAGCGATACGTGCATTGAATGCGGGAGAGACGTTTGATTAACGCTGGAAGGCCTAGCGTGATGCACCACTTAGGTGTATCTGAACGCGGTCACACTTCGAGATTTTTGACTGAGAAAGCGTTGAGAACTCAACGGCTTGCGTTATGGAGGCAACCCCACCAGCCACACCCCGGCACACAATGTTCCCGCTGTGGCTGCTGCCTTCCGGCTCTGACCAGGTTCACGGGTAATCGTTGCGGGGGGACCGATGGGGTCACCATAACGACGCTCGCCAGTGGCGAGCCGCGCCATTGTACCGGTCTCGCGCGAAGTTACAACCTCTTGTTTCAGATTAAGATTTTGAGCGTATCCCAGCCCTTGCGACGTACACGACGCAGCCGTCAAGCCGCGGGATGCGGCACAATGGCGCCTGTATTTTCGCCGCCCGCCAGCAAGTGGCTTGCCTCCTGCACGGCACCGCCAAGGCGCAAGACCCAGGAATCACCGATGCCTTTCGCGTTCACCCGCCATGAATCCCTCTCCCCTACGCAACAGCACCAGTTGCTGGAGATCGAGCTGTTGCCCGAGCAGATCCGCCACGTCGGCGACATTCATGGTGGTCTGCACACGCTGACCGCGCGTCCCGCCGCCGACAGACAGGGCTTCGCGCTGCTGAAGGACGACATCCCCCGGGGCTTTTTTGTCCTCAAGCGCAGGTCGCTGTTGCCGGATTGGGCACGTGACCACGCGATCGTCACCACCACGCTGCACGCGCTGATGATCGATCGTCGGTTTCAGGGCCTGGGGTTGGGCAAACAGTGCCTGCGCGCGCTGCCAGAATTGACGCAAGCATTATGGCCAGACACGGAGCAATTGATGCTGGCCGTGGAGACCGGCAATCACTCGGCGCGCCAGCTGTACCTAGCGTTGGGTTGGCAGGAATTGCCAGAGCGCAACGGGGATCAGCCCGGCTTTGAGCGGTTGATGCTCCTCACGCTGTGAGGACTCAACGGGCCAAAGATCGCAACTGCCGGACCTTGCTGCGGCGCTCGACGTTCATCCAGTGTTCCAGCGCGCTGACGCTCATGGGGCAGGCAACAAGGAAACCCTGCACCTCGTGACAGCCCAGTTCGCAGAGGATTTCATAGACGCTTTCGGTTTCCGCCCCTTCCGCGACGACGCGATAGCCAAGGCGCTTCGTCAGATCAACGATGGCTTCCACCAGCCCGCGATCCTTGTCATTGCTGTCGATGTTTTCCACCAGCGACTTGTCGAGCTTGACCGTGTTGGCCGGCAGTTGCCGCAGGTAGGTCCAGTTGCTGTAGCCGGTGCCGAAGTCGTCGATGGCAATGTCGATGTTCAATCCGCGCAGGCGCTCCAGTTGAAGCCGGGTGACTTCAGGGTTGTCGCACAGAGCGCTTTCGGTGAATTCAAGCTCGAAGCCACTTGGATCGAGGCCGCTGACCGCCAATTGCTCGAACAGCGCGTCGCTGAACGATGAGTTGGCCAGATCGATTGCCGACACGTTCATTGCCACTTTGAAGGCATAGCCCTGCGCCTGCCAGATCGCCGCTTGCGCAACGGCCTTTTTCAGCACCCACAGGCTGAGGGAGCGAATCAACGCGGTCTTTTCCGCCAAGGGAATGAATTCCATTGGGCTGATCGGGCCCAGCATGGGATGTTGCCAACGCAGCAGCGCTTCGACAGTCACGATGCGGCCGGTCGCCACTTCCAGCCTCGGCTGGTAGACCAGCGACAGCTGATCCGGGCTGCGCACGGCTTCGGCCAGCGAAGCCAGCAGCAGAAAAGCCCGTTGCTGGGCGAAGTCCAGGTGCGGCTCGTACCAGCGCCAACCTGTCGACTTGCCGCGGGCCTCGTCCGCCGCGCTGACCACCAGCCGAATCCAGTCATGCTCGTCGCAGCGGTCCAGGCCCAACGGCAGCACGCCGATGCCGACGTCCATCTGAATGGGGATGTTGCGGCAGATCAGCGGCCGCCGGAAATGCTCCAGCAGTTGCCGGAAGACGGTCTCGGCCTGCTCCGGGCGGGCATGACGGGTGATCAGCGCGATGCGCGTGGGGCTGACTTTGTACAGCGCGGTGTCGGCAGGCAACTGGCTGCGGCAGTTCTCGATCATGCAGCGCACCAGCTCCTGGGCAAAGCTGTAGCCCAGCGCTTTGACGATGCTGTCGAGGAACGCCGGCGCAACCATGTCCAGCGCAACCAGCGCGTATTTGCGCCGATCGGCCAGGGCGGCGAGGTCTTCTTCCAGGCGCAGGCGGTTGAACAAACCGGTGGGCTGGTCGACATAGCTGGCGTGGCGCAGGTTGTTGAGGCGCTTCATCACCAACTGGCCATACATCTCCAGCATCGCCAGGTCGCGCGGGTCGAGTGGCGGCCGAGGCGTGCTGTCGATGATGCACAACGTGCCCAGGGCCAGGCCATCGGCGGTCACCAGCGGCACGCCGGCATAGAAGCGAATGTGCGGCTCGCCGGTCACCAGCGGATTGTCCCTGAAGCGCGGGTCGAGCATCGCATCAGGGACCTGAAACGTCTCGTGACTAAGGATGGTGTAGGCGCAGAAGGCGATTTCGCGGGGCGTCTCACGCTCTTCAAGGCCTGCCCGTGCCCGAAACCACTGGCGGTGCTCACTGACGATGGAAACGAGGGCAATGGGAACCTGAAAGTAATGGGTCACCATTGTTACGACGTGATCGAGTACATCGTCCGCGGTCGCATCGATGAGCCCCATGTGGGTGATGCGCGAAAGCCGGGAACGCTCGTTCTTGGGCAATGGAGCACTGGTGACCATGGCTGAAATCCCTTTTAGACCGCTTCGCAGATCGCTTCGCCAGTAGTATCAAAACGATATGTATAGGGAAAATAGCACCGCTTTTTCTCCCATGCAGGCATCGCAGACAAGCGGTGAATTCCCTTTCACCGCTTCGTACCAAGCATTTTTTGCAGTCACCCACCTGAGGGTTTTACTGCACTTGCAGCACTTCATCAGCCTTGCCGCCAGCACCCTGTATGACCAGATGGATGAAATGCAGCTTTGTGATGACAGCCGGGGGCAGCACGAACGGATAGAAATCCGCCTGCCCCATGGCGCGGGACAACTCATTGAGCATGCCCGCCAGTTCGATCCACGCGTTGACAAACGAGAGGAACGCCGGACCGCCCGGATGCTGAGGGTCGTACAAGGTCTCCAGGGGGAACGGCTGGTAGTCGAGGTCCATGTCCCGGGCGCTCATGCCCAGGCTCAGGGCGGTGTCGACCGCGTCCATCATGTGCAGGTAATGCGCCCAGGTTTCGGCCCAGTCTTCCCATGGGTGCATGGTGGCGTAGGCGCTGACGAAACTCTGCTGCCAGTCGGCCGGCGCGCCGTTCTGGTAGTGATGATCCAGGGCGTCGGCGTAGCTGGCACGGTCGTCGCCGAACAGGTTGCGGAAACCGTCCTGCCAGTAGGTGTCGGCAATCAGGCGGTCCCAGTAGTAATGGCCCACTTCATGACGGAAATGCCCAAGGAGCGTGCGATAGGGTTCGTGCATCTGCACCCGAACCTTCTCACGAATGGCGTCGTCGGCTTCTTCGACGTTGAGGGTGATCAAGCCATTGGCGTGGCCGGTCGTGGGCAGGTTGCCTTCCAGGTCGACACCGAGGAATTCGAAGGCCAGACCGCGCTCTTCATCCACGCTTTTGGGAATGACCTGAAGGCCGAGGGTGATCAACTGCGCCACCAACCGGCGCTTGGCGGTCTCGATCTTGCCCCAGCGCTCGGGGTTTTCAGGCACGGACAGGTCGGGGATGGTTTTGTTGAGGCTGCAGGCGATGCAGAATTCTCCGGCGTTCAGCGCGGGGAACACCCAGTTGCAGGCCGCCGCTGTGTCGAGGTTGGCGCAACGGCGGTAGAGCCCGGCCTGGGGCTCGTCGCTGAGACGCCAGGTCTGTGGCTCGGGTCCCGGTTCCAGGGCGGCAATCTTGCTCTGCTCGGGGAGATACCCCAACGCTGCGGAGCAGGCCAGGCACTGGCTGTTGCGGAAAAACACCGACTGTCCGCAATGGCATTGCCAGACTTTGCTGTTGCGTTTGCTCTCACCGGCGAACGGCGCCGCGATCCGTGTGCTGAGTTGCTCGAAGAACTGGAACATGGCGATATCCTGATGGGGCTGCAAGCACTAGATCGCCAAGGGTGGCGGGGGTTCCGTGGGATCTGTGCTTACTCTTGGTCCCGCCTAACGGCGGGACTGTTTCGCCTTCGGCGAGTTACTTGGAAAAGCACCCCAAGTAACCAAGGGTGCTTGCTCTCGGTTGGGCCCGACTTCGTCAGGGTTCCCTCACTTCGACGACGCTCCGAGGGCACGCGCCGAACGGACATCCATGTCCTAGCGGCGCTCTCGCGGCATCCATGCCGCTCGGCCCACTCCGCGTCGTCTGCGTTCGGCCTGCACCCAAGTCGCGATTGGCGGTGTCCGGGCTGGCTGTGTATGAAGATCAAGATCAAAAGCAGATCAAGTGCTTCCCGGCTGAAGCCGGTCCTACGGGGTGCGGGTTGTTTCTGCTAATCGTTTCCACGCTCCGCGTCCCTGGATGACGCGGAGCGTCTTGGGGATGCGTGCCCACGCGGAGCGTGGGTACGATCGGTTGCCGAACTGCGAAACTGATGGTGACTGAACTGCCACCTTCCCGGCTGAAGCCGGTCCCAGTAACGGCAACGCGTGCATTCCGCGAGACTAGCGGCAGACCTCGACCGTGGGACCCCCCGGCTTCAGCCGGGAAGCTTTTGATCTGCTTTTGATCTGCTTTTGATCTTCGTACACAAAAAGCTCAGTCACCGCCAATCGCGACTTGGGTGCAGGCTGAACGCAGGTCTTGCGCAGTGGGTCGAGCCGCATGGATGCGGCGAGAGCGCCGTCAGGACATGGATGTCCGTTCGGCGCGGGCCCACGGAGCGAGACCGGAGTGAAGGTACTCCGACGCAGGAGGAGCCAAACCAGGAGCAGGCACCCTTGGTTACTTGGGGTGCTTTTCCAAGTAACTCGCCGAAGGCGAAACCGAGGCCGTTAGGCCGACGCCCTTGATCTTGATCTAGCTTAAATCAACGCCATGCTGCTTCAGAAACCCCATAAACGCTTCTTCGTCGAGCACCTTCAAGCCCAGCTCATTTGCCTTGGTCAACTTCGAGCCCGCCCCCGGCCCGGCCACCACCGTGTGGGTCTTCGCCGAGACCGAACCGGACACCTTCGCCCCCAGTCCCTCCAGCTTCTCCTTCGCCACATCCCGGCTCATCAACTCCAGTGAACCAGTCAGGACCCACGTCTGCCCTGCCAGCGGCAAGCCCTCGACCACCTTCTTCTCGCTCTGCCAGTGCATGCCGAAATCCTTCAGCTGCTGCTCGATCGCCAACGCCCGCTGCGCATGCTCCGGCACATCGAAAAACGCCCTCACCGCCTGCGCCTGCTTCTCCGGCAGGGTCTGGCGCATATCCAGCCAGTCCGCCTTGACGACCGCCTCAAGGGTGCCGAACTTGTCCGCCAGCTTCTGCGCCGCACCCGGCCCCACCGATGGAATATTCAGCTTGTCCAGCATGCCGCCCAGGGTCGCGCTCGCCGCGAACTCCGCGCCCAGGTCGCCCGTGTCCTGCAGCTGCATCTGGCATTCGCCGAGCAAGGCGCCGATCACCTTCTGGTTGTGCTCGTCCTCGAAGAAACTGTGGATCTCATGGGCGACTTCCAGGCCCACGTCCGGCAAATACGTCAGCACCTCCGGCAGCGCCACAATCACCCGATCCAGCGAACCCAGCGAGCGCGCCAGCACCTTCGCCGTCTCCTCGCCCACGTCTGGAATGCCCAGCGCATAGATGAAGCGCGCCAGCGTCGGCTGTTTGCTGTCATCGATGGCCTTGAGCAGCTTCTTGCTGGAGATCTCGGCAAAACCCTCCAGGTCGATGATCTGCTCGTACGTCAGCTTGTACAGATCGGCGGGCGAACCAATGAGCTTCTCGTCCACCAGTTGCTCGATGGTTTTGTCGCCCAGCCCTTCGATGTCCATCGCCCGGCGCGAGACGTAATGGATGATCGCCTGTTTCAGCTGTGCACCGCAGGCCAGACGGCCGACGCAGCGATACACCGCGCCCTCGCTGATGGTTTCCTTGCCCTTGCTGCGTTTGATCAGTTGCGTACGCTCGACCTGCGAACCACACACCGGGCAGGTCTGCGGTATCTCAACAGCACGCGCGTCTTTCGGGCGGCGCTCCTGAACAACCTGCACCACCTGGGGAATCACGTCGCCGGCGCGGCGGATGATCACCGTGTCGCCGATCATCAGGCCCAGACGCGCCACTTCGTCCATGTTGTGCAGCGTCGCGTTGGCGACGGTCACACCGGCGACTTTCACCGGCTTCAAACGGGCGACCGGCGTGACGGCGCCGGTGCGGCCGACCTGGAACTCGACGTCGAGCAGCTCGGTGAGTTCTTCCATGGCAGGGAATTTATGGGCGATCGCCCAACGCGGTTCGCGGGCGCGGAAACCCAGCTCGCGCTGGGCGGCAATGCTGTTCACCTTGAACACCACACCGTCGATTTCGTACGGCAGCGACAGACGTTTCTCGCCGATGTCGTGGTAGTACTTCAGGCAGTCCTCGATGCCGTGGGCGATTTTCATCTCGCGGCTGATCGGCATGCCCCACTCTTTCAGCTGCTGCAGGTTGCCGGTGTGGGTGTCGGCGATGTCGTGGGACACCTGGCCGATGCCATAGCAGCAGAATTCCAGCGGACGGTTGGCGGTGATTTTCGAATCCAGCTGGCGCAGGCTGCCGGCCGCCGCGTTGCGCGGATTGGCGAAGGTCTTGCCGCCCACTTCCAGCTGACTGGCATTCAGACGCTCGAAACCGGCCTTGGACATAAACACTTCACCGCGCACTTCAAGGGTGTCCGGCCAGCCCTTGCCGTGCAGCTTCAGCGGGATGTTGCGCACGGTGCGCACGTTGACGCTGATGTCTTCGCCGGTGGTACCGTCGCCGCGGGTGGCGCCACGCACCAGCGCGCCGTTCTGGTACAGCAGGCTCACCGCCAGGCCGTCGAGTTTCGGCTCGCAGCTGTATTCCACCTTCTTCGAAGCAGCGGGCAGGTCCAGCCCTTCGTTGACCCTGCGATCGAACTCGAGCATGTCGGTTTCTTCGAAGGCGTTGCCCAGGCTCAGCATGGGAATTTCGTGGCGCACCTGAGTGAACGCCGACAGCGCCGCACTGCCCACCCGCTGGGTCGGCGAGTCCGGGGTCACCAGATGCGGGTTCTCCGCCTCCAGCGCTTTCAGCTCGTGGAACAGCCGGTCGTACTCAACGTCCGGGATGCTCGGCTCGTCGAGGACGTGATAGCGGTAGTTGTGCTGATCCAGCTCAGCGCGCAGTTCAAGGATGCGGGTTTCGGCGGCTTTCATAAGTGTGGTCTCGAAATGCAAAAGAGCAGCCGAAGCTGCTCAATTTGTAATGCTTGTCACTGTAGGAGCGCGGTTGGACGCGAAAGTGTCAGAACAATCGACGCGGTGGTGACTGACCCACCGCAATCGCGGGCAAGCGCGCGCCTACAGGGGCGCGCTAATCAACAATTCAGCGACGCTGGGTCAGGGCGCGGCGTTCGAACTCGACGATGCGCTGACGGTAATGCTCAATGGTCTGCGCAGTCATGACGCTGCGCTGGTCGTCTTTCAATTCACCATTCAGCTCGTGGGCCAGCTTGCGAGCGGCGGCGACCATCACATCGAAGGCCTGCTTCGGATGACGCGGCCCTGGCAGACCCAGGAAGAAGCTCACGGCGCGTGTGCTGAAGTGGTCGATGTCGTCCAGATCGAACACGCCCGGCTTGACCGCATTGGCCATCGAGAACAGCACTTCGCCGTTGCCGGCCATGCTTTCGTGACGGTGAAAGATGTCCATTTCGCCGAAGCGCAGACCGCTTTCCAGAATGTTCTGCAACAGCGCCGGGCCCTTGAAGCCGCTTTCGTCCCGGGAAATCACGCTGATCACCAGCACTTCTTCAACCGGTGGCAGGTCCTTGTCTTCGGTGATGCGCTGGTTCGGCTTGTCATCCGGGAAATCGTCGTCGCGTGCGCTGAACAGGTCAGGACTGGCGCTCAGGTTCAGGTCGCCCTGGTGCGGCTCGTCCTTGCGCTTGCCGCGTCGCGGTTCACGTTCGGCGCGCTCGCGGGGCGCTGCACTCATCGTCGGCAGGTCGTGCTCGTCGAGTTTCGGTTCTTTATGGGTGTCCAGGACGCGCGCAGGGCCCAACACTTCGGCGGACGTCGGTTCGTCGTCGTCCGGCAGGTTGGATAAGCTGCGGTCCAGTCTGAATTTCAATTTGCCCTTGCCGCCGCGCATACGGCGCCAGCCGTCAAACAGAATACCGGCAATGACAATAATGCCGATGACGATCAGCCACTCTCGCAGACCGATTTCCATGTAGTCCCGTGCCTCTAATGAAATTCTGAAAATTAAGGGCGCAAACCCCTTTAAAACGTGGAGCCAACTCTATGTTCTGAATGGCCTTTTACCCACGCGAAATGGAAAAGTGGACATTAAGCTAGCACGACCAAAGGCAACTTTACACCGTCTGTTACATCTGGCAGGTCACAAGCATCTGTCACGCTGCAACGGCGGTTCCTGTACTGGACGTCCGTGCGCCACTTTTCCCTGCAAATCTGCCTGATCGCTACGCGATCAACTGCGCATCCTGCTACGACTCCACCAGCGCCATCGCCTCCTCTACGTCCACCGCCACCAGCCTTGAACAACCCGGTTCGTGCATGGTGACGCCCATCAACTGGTCAGCCATTTCCATGGCGATCTTGTTGTGGGTGATGTAGATGAACTGCACCGTCTGCGACATCTCTTTGACCAACCGGGCATAGCGCCCCACGTTGGCGTCGTCCAGCGGTGCATCGACCTCGTCGAGCATGCAGAACGGCGCCGGGTTGAGTTTGAAGATGGCAAAAACCAGCGCCAGCGCGGTCAGGGCTTTCTCGCCCCCGGACAGCAAATGGATCGTGCTGTTTTTCTTGCCGGGAGGACGCGCCATGATCGTCACCCCTGTATCGAGTAAATCTTCGCCCGTCAGTTCCAAGTAAGCGCTGCCACCACCGAAAACTTTTGGAAAAAGTGCCTGAATTCCGCTGTTTATCTGATCAAAGGTCTCTTTGAAACGGTTGCGGGTTTCTTTGTCGATCTTGCGGATCACGTTTTCCAGCGTGTCCAGCGCTTCGACCAGATCGGCGTCCTGGGCGTCCAGATAGCGTTTGCGTTCGGACTGCTGCTGATACTCGTCGATGGCGGCCAGGTTGATGGCGCCCAGACGCTGAATCCGCGCGGCGATACGTTCCAGTTCTTCTTCGGCGGCCTTCTCGTTGGCGTCGGCGGTCAGGGTGGCCAACACGCCGTCCAGGTCGTAGCCGTCTTCGTGCAGTTGCTCCTGAAGCGTCTTGCGTCGCACGGTCAGCGATTGCCATTCCAGGCGCTGCTGCTCCAGTTGTCCACGCAACAGCGCCGATTGCTGCTCGGCCTGGTTGCGACGTTTCTCGGCTTCGCGCAGTTCGCGGTCGGCGTCTTCCAGGGCGTTCTTGGCGGTACGCATCTCTTCGTCGACGACCATGCGCTTTTCCAGCAGCTCTTCGAGCTTCATGCGCAGTTCTTCCAGCGGCGCGGCGCCCTCCTCCAGGTTCAGGCTCAGTTGCTCGCGCTTCTCGGTCAGGCGCTCGGACTGCATCTCCAGACGCTCCAGGGCCTGGCGCGTGGAATCATGCTGCGCGCGCAACGAACCCAGGCGCACCGCCAACTGGTTGGCGTGATCCTTATGCTGGCGGGCTTCCTGGCGCACCCGGTCCAGACGCTCGCGCAGGCTGTCGCGCCGGGCCAGCAGCAGCTCGCGCTGTTCGGTGTCCAGCGCCATGCTGTCGAGGGCGTCCTGCAATTGCAGGCGGGATTCGCCGAGGGTTTCCTGCTCCATGGCCCGCTGTTCGGCCAATTCGGTCAATTCTTCATCGAGCCGGGTGCGGCGCAGGGTCAACTGCTCGACTTTGGCTTTGGTAGCGGACAACTGCGCCTTGAGCTCGCTCTGCTGACGGGCTTCGTCCTGCAAGCGGCGGCGCAATTGCTCGCGGTTGTCTTCCTGGGTGCGTTGCTGTTCGCGCTGAGTTAACAGTTGCTCATCAAGCGCCGCCAACGTCGCTTCGCGCTCTTCGCGCTCGGCTTCCAGACGCTGCAATTCTTGACCCCGCGCCAGCACGCCGCTTTCAGCCTCGCTGGCGCGGCGCACCCGCAAAAAATCCCGCCCGACCCAGTAGCCGTCGCGGCTGATCAGGCTCTCACCGGCGCCCAGTTGCCCGCGCAACGCCAGCGCATCGTCGAGGGTTTCAACGGGTTTGACTTGGCCGAGCCAGTGGCTCAGATCGACCTGGGTATCGACCTTGTCCAGCAGGCTGCCGGGGATCCGCGTGAGGTCAGCGCCGGGACTCACCAGGCGCAGGTCGCCCTGACTGAAGCCGGCCAGATCAAGGCCGGCGAAATCATCCACCAGCACCGCATTCAGGTCGGCGCCCAGCACAGTTTCCACGGCCATTTCCCAGCCCGCCTCGACCCGCAGCCCTTCTGCCAGACGCGGACGCTCACTGAGTTGATGATCGCGCAGCCATTCGGCGGTGCCCGTGCCGGGATCGAGTGCCGCCTGTTGCAGGGCTTCCAGGGAAGCGAGCCGGCCATTCAACCGCTGCAGATCGCCCTGGGCCTGCTGCTGCGACTGGGTCGCCTGTTGCAGATCGACGCGCAGTTGCTCAAGGCGCTCGATCAGTTGTTCTTCTTCAGCGGTCAGTTCTTCGAAGGCCATTTCCCGCGCGGCGAGGTCTTCGCTCAGCTCAAGAATCGCGGCGTCCTCAGGATCGGCCGCGAGCAATTGACGCTCTTCGCCCAAACGCCGCTGACGCTCGGCCAGGCGCTCCAGGCTGGTTTCCAGCTGCTGAATGCGCGACTGCTGCACTTCCGCCTGGCGCCGGGGTTCGGCGGACGTGAGGTTGAAGGCGTCCCACTGCTCCTGCCAGCCGTGCATGGCGGTTTCGGCGTCTTCCAGCGCGGCGGCGGATTCTTCGGCGGCCGCGAGGGTGATTTCCTGCTCCGGCTCAAGCATTTCCAGCTCTTCGCCAAGGGTCGCCAGCAGCGTGCGGTCGTGGCCCAAATGGGATTCGGTTTCCAGGCGCGCACGCTCGGCTTCGCGCAGGTCATCCTGCAACTGACGCAAGCGCTGCTGGCCGTGCTGGATGCTCTGCTCGACCCGGGCGATGTCGCCGCCCACGGAATAGAAACGCCCCTGCACCAGATTGAATCGCTCGGACAGGTCGTGATGACCGTCGCGCAGGCGCTCGATGGCGGCGTCGGCGCTGCGCTGATCGGCGACCAACGACTCGAAGCCGACTTCCTGATTGCCGATCACCGATTCGCGCTGAGCCACTTGCTCGTTCAGCGCCTGCCAGCGCAACGCCGACAGTTGCGCCTTGAGCTGACGCTCTTCGGCTTTGTATTCCTGATATTTCTCGGCCGCCTGGGCCTGACGCTGCAGACGCTCCAGCTGACGACCCAGTTCGTCGCGCAAATCGGTCAGGCGCGCGAGGTTCTCGTGGGTACGGCGAATGCGGTTTTCGGTGTCGCGCCGACGCTCCTTGTACTTGGAGATGCCGGCGGCTTCTTCGATGAAATTGCGCAGGTCTTCGGGCTTGGCTTCGATCAGCTTGGAGATCATGCCCTGCTCGATGATCGAGTAGCTGCGCGGGCCCAGGCCGGTGCCGAGGAAGATGTCGGTGATGTCGCGGCGACGGCATTTGGTGCCGTTGAGGTAATAGCTGTTCTGGCTGTCGCGGGTGACTTTACGGCGAATGGAAATTTCTGCGTAGCTGGCGTATTCGCCGACGAGGGTGCCGTCAGAATTATCGAAGACCAGCTCGATGCTCGCCTGGCTCACCGGCTTGCGGCTGGTGGAGCCGTTGAAGATGACGTCGGTCATCGACTCGCCGCGCAGGTTCTTGGCCGAGCTTTCGCCCATGACCCAGCGCACCGCGTCGATGATGTTGGACTTGCCGCATCCATTGGGGCCGACCACGGCCGCCATGTTGCTGGGGAAGTTCACCGTCGTCGGGTCGACGAACGATTTGAACCCGGCCAGCCTGATGCATTTGAGGCGCATGAATCAGCTGGCCGCCAGGGCAGACAGCACCGATTGGCAACTGCGCTCGGCGTAGCGGGTGAGCACATCGCGGATGCGCGCCAGATCGCGCGCCACCACCGCTTCAAGCAATTGGCCGAAGAGGGTCAGGTATTCGCTCATTTCCGCTTGGCGTTGATCCAGGGCGAGGAAGTAGAAGCGGCTCATGGAGGGCTGCAGGTTCTCGACGGTCTCTTCCAGGTACGGATTGTTGGCGAACGGATAGGCCGCGCGCATCACGTTGAAGCTCTCTTCGACGAAGCCCTTGACGTCCTGGCGTTCGCAACTGGCGATGAGCCGCTGCTGAATCTGCTGGAATGCCGCCAGGTCGACCGGCTCCTTCCAGCTTCGCGCCACGGCCAGGCCGAGCAAGATGTACATCTCGCTCATCAGAGCGCAGAGGCTGGTGATGTTGTGCGGGGTGAGGACCGACACCTGCGCGCCGCGACGGGGCAGGATCACGATCAGGTGGCGGCGTTCGAGGATCAGCAACGCCTCGCGCACCGAGCCCCGGCTTACGTTCAGCGCGGCCGTGACTTTCTGCTCCTGAATCCGCTCCCCTGGCTTGAGTTCGCCGCGGATGATGCGCTCGGCAAGGTGGTGAGCGATCTGCTCGGCGAGGCTGTCAGGTGCCTTGAACGTCATTTCTTACCTTCAACTTCTTGGGTCGCATACAAGCGGCGGAGTGTATCGCACTGCACGTCTGTGGCGCAGGGCCATACTGTGGAAACTGGCACGAATTAAGCAGAAATACGGACATGTTCTGATCACGCGCACACAGTCTTTAAACATCATGGTCAGGCGGGTTATCGGCAATTTCAGGAAATAATGAATTTCTTGACCTTTGAGTCAGATATTAATTGACCCAATAGTCAGAGCTGATAGATTCATCGACATGTTCGATGACCCATCCGCCGGCAGCAGTGACCAGTGCTTTTCAACGACAAGAACGAGGCGCGACCCGTGATCCAGTTTCTCCTGAACCAAGAGCTGAAAACCGAGCAGGCTCTGGACCCCAATGTGACGGTGCTCAACTACCTGCGCGAGCACCTGCACAAATCCGGCACTAAAGAAGGCTGCGCCAGCGGCGATTGCGGCGCGTGCACCGTGGTCGTTGGCGAGCTGACCACCGACGCGGCGGGCCGGGAGCAGCTGAGTTATCGCAGCCTCAATTCCTGCCTGACCTTCGTGGCCTCGCTGCACGGCAAGCAATTGATCAGCGTTGAAGACCTCAAGCATCAGGGCCGCCTGCACAGCGTGCAGCAGGCAATGGTCGACTGCCATGGTTCCCAGTGCGGTTTCTGCACGCCGGGCTTTGTGATGTCGTTGTTCGCGCTGCAAAAGAACAGCGCCGAATCCGCCTCCTCTGAAACAAAACATGCCCAGGCCCATGAAGCACTGGCCGGCAATCTGTGCCGCTGCACCGGTTATCGACCGATTCTTGCGGCAGCCGAGCAAAGCTGCGCCCAGCCGCAACCGGACCAGTTCGATGCCCTGAAAGCACAGACCATCGCCCGCCTCAAGGCCATCGCACCGACGCAGACCGGCGAGCTGAACAGCGGCGACAAACGCTGCCTGGTGCCGCTGACCGTCGCCGATCTGGCTGATCTCTACGACGCCTATCCGCAAGCCCGACTCCTGGCCGGCGGCACTGACCTGGCCCTTGAAGTGACGCAATTCCATCGCCCGTTGCCGGTGATGATCTACGTCGGCAACGTCGCGGCGATGAAGAAGATCGAGCATTTCGAAGACCGCATCGAGATCGGCGCGGCCACGGCCCTCACCGATTGCTACGAAGCACTGAGCCGCGAGTACCCGGATTTCGGTGAATTGTTGCACCGTTTTGCATCGCTGCAGATCCGCAATCAGGGCACCCTTGGCGGCAACATCGGCAACGCCTCGCCGATTGGCGACTCCCCGCCCCTGCTGATCGCCCTGGGCGCGGAGATCGTGCTGCGCAAGGGCGAGCAGACCCGCACCCTGGCGCTGGAGGATTACTTCATTGATTACCGGGTGACGGTGCGTCAGGAAAGCGAGTTCATCGAGCGCATCATCGTGCCCCGCGCCAACGCCCGGCAGACGTTTCGCGCCTACAAGGTTTCAAAGCGGCTGGACGACGACATCTCGGCGGTGTGCGCCGCGTTCCGCGTACACATCGAAAACGGCGCCATCGTCGACGCCCGCGCAGCCTTCGGCGGCATGGCGGCGATCCCCAAACGTGCGGCCCATTGCGAGCAGGCGCTGATCGGCCAGCCGTGGACATCCGCCACTATCGAGCGCGCCTGCGCCGCACTGGCCGAAGATTTCACGCCGCTGACGGACTTTCGCGCGAGCAAGGAATACCGCCTGCTCAGCGCGCAGAACCTGCTGCGCAAATACTTCATTGAAGTGCAAACGCCTCACATCCAGACGCGGGTGACAGCTTATGTCTAATCATCATTCAGCCAGGTCCCAGGAAGAGATGGTCGCCCTGTTTCAACAGGACCTGACCACCGGTGTCGGCCGCAGCGTCAAGCACGACAGCGCCGACAAGCACGTCTCCGGCGAAGCGATCTACATCGACGACCGTCTTGAATTCCCCAATCAGTTGCACGTGTATGCACGATTGTCCGACCGTGCCCACGCGCGCATCGTCCGCGTCGATGTGTCGCCCTGCTACGCCTTCGACGGCGTGCGCATTGCCATCACCCACGAAGACATTCCGGGCCTCAAGGACATCGGCCCGCTGCTGCCCGGCGACCCGTTGCTGGCCATCAACAAGGTCGAGTTCGTCGGTCAGCCGGTGATTGCCGTGGCCGCCCGGGATCTGGAAACCGCGCGCAAGGCAGCGATGGCCGCGATCATCGAATACGAAGACCTTGAGCCCGTGCTCGACGTCGTCCAGGCCTACCGCAACAAACACTTCGTGCTCGACAGCCACACCCACCAGCGCGGTGATTCGGCGACGGCGCTGGCGTCCGCCACCCACCGTATTCAAGGCACGCTGCACATTGGCGGTCAGGAACACTTCTATCTGGAGACGCAGATTTCGTCGGTGATGCCCACCGAAGACGGCGGCATGATCGTCTATTGCTCGACGCAGAACCCGACCGAGGTGCAGAAGCTCGTCGCCGAAGTGCTGGACGTGTCGATGAACAAGATCGTCGTCGACATGCGCCGCATGGGCGGCGGCTTCGGCGGCAAGGAAACCCAGGCGGCGAGCCCCGCGTGCCTGTGTGCGGTGGTGGCGCGCCTGACCGGCCAGCCGACCAAGATGCGCCTGCCGCGCATGGAAGACATGATGATGACCGGCAAGCGCCACCCGTTTTACGTCGAGTACGACCTGGGCTTCGACAACGACGGGCGCTTGCACGGCATTCAGCTGGAGCTGGCGGGCAACTGTGGTTATTCGCCTGACCTGTCGGCGTCCATCGTCGACCGGGCGATGTTTCACGCCGACAATTCCTATTACCTGGGCGACGCCACGATCAATGGCCATCGCTGCAAGACCAACACTGCGTCGAACACGGCGTATCGCGGCTTTGGTGGCCCCCAAGGGATGGTCGCCATCGAGGAAGTGATGGACGCCATCGCCCGGCATCTGGGCAAGGACCCGCTGGCGGTGCGCAAGGCCAACTACTACGGCAAGACCGAGCGCAACGTCACGCACTACTACCAGACCGTCGAGCACAACATGCTCGAAGAAATGACTGCCGAACTGGAAGCAAGCAGTGATTACGCCGAGCGGCGCAAGGCGATCACGGCCTACAACGCCCACAGCCCGATTCTGAAGAAAGGCCTGGCGCTGACCCCGGTGAAATTCGGCATTTCCTTCACCGCCAGCTTCCTCAATCAGGCTGGCGCGCTGATCCACATTTACACCGACGGCAGCATTCATCTCAATCACGGCGGCACCGAGATGGGCCAGGGTTTGAACGTCAAGGTGGCGCAGGTGGTGGCCGAGGTGTTTCAGGTCGACATTGATCGCGTGCAGATCACCGCGACCAACACTGACAAGGTGCCAAACACGTCACCGACGGCGGCCTCCAGCGGCGCGGACCTTAACGGTAAGGCTGCGCAGAATGCAGCGGAAATCCTCAAGCAGCGGCTGGTGGAGTTCGCGGCGAAGCATTACCAGTGCGACGAGTCGCGGGTCGAGTTTCGCAACGGCCATGTGCGCGTCGGCGAACAGGTCATCAGCTTCGATACCCTCGCGCAGCAGGCGTGGATGGGTCAGGTGTCGCTGTCGAGTACCGGCTATTACAAGACGCCGAAGATTTTCTACGACCGCAGCCAGGCGCGTGGCCGGCCGTTCTATTACTTTGCCTTCGGCGCGGCGTGCACCGAGGTGCTGGTCGACACCCTGACCGGTGAATACAAAATGCTGCGCACGGACATCCTTCATGACGTCGGCGCCTCGCTGAACCCGGCCATCGACATCGGCCAGGTCGAGGGCGGCTACATTCAAGGGATGGGCTGGCTGACGACCGAGGAACTGGTCTGGAACGACAAGGGCAAGCTGATGACCAACGGCCCGGCCGGCTACAAGATTCCCGCCGTGGCCGACATGCCGGCGGACCTGCGAGTGAAGCTGGTGGAGAACCGCAAGAACCCGGAAGACACGGTGTTCCATTCCAAAGCCGTGGGCGAGCCGCCGTTCATGCTGGGCATCGCCGCGTGGTGCGCGATCAAGGACGCCGTGGCGAGTCTGGGCGATTACAAGCATCAACCGAAGATCGACGCGCCGGCCACCCCGGAGCGGGTGTTGTGGGGGTGTGAGCAGATGCGGGCTTTGCGGGCTGCGAGGCCGGAAGCGGAAGGTGTCGCCCATGAGTTGACGGTTTCCTCGGTTTGATTTTCGTCGGCGCAGATGACGCCTTCGCGGGCAAGGTGGAGCGCCACCCCGGTCGCTCCTACAGTCGGAATGCGGTTCTCTGTAGGAGCGCGCTTGCCCGCGATGAGGCCAGCACAGACACCACAGATTTTGATCGTCGCAACAACGATCAGGAGACACACATGAATAACTGGATCAGCGCACTCGCCGATTTGCAGCACCAGGGCGAGGCCTGCGTGCTGGTGACCATCATCGAGGAGCGTGGCTCGACGCCGCGCAATGCCGGCTCGAAAATGGTCGTCAGCGCCGGGCGGATCTTCGACACCATCGGCGGCGGTCACTTGGAATACAAAGCCATGGAAATTGCCCGGGAGATGCTCGCCAGTGGCAGCCAGCAAACCCGTCTGGAGCGCTTCAGCCTCGGCGCCAGCCTGGGCCAGTGCTGCGGCGGCGTGAACGTGCTGCTGTTCGAACCCATGGGCCAGCCCCAGGCGCACATTGCCGTTTTCGGCGCCGGCCACGTCGGTCGGGCGCTGGTGCCGTTGCTCGCCAGCCTGCCCTGCCGCGTACGCTGGATCGATTCCCGCGAAGCGGAATTTCCCGCGCACTTGCCGGAAGGCGTGACGCAGATCCTCAGCGAGGACGTCATCGAGGAAGTCGACAACCTCCCCGCCGGCAGCTATTGCATCGTCATGACCCACAATCATCAGCTGGACCTGGAACTCGCCGCCGCCATTCTCAAACGCGGCGACTTCAGCTATTTCGGCCTGATCGGCTCGAAAACCAAGCGCGTGAAGTTCGAGCATCGCCTGCGAGACCGCGGCTTCGACGCCGCACTGTTGCAGCGCATGCGTTGCCCGATGGGCCTGACCGAGGTCAAAGGCAAACTGCCCATGGAAATCGCCGTGTCCATCGCCGGCGAAGTGATCGCCACCTACAACGCTCATTTCGGCGAACAAAGCACCACCGCCGAACCTGTCGCCAAGCTGCTGCCGGTGTCCCGCCGCAGCCAGGCCCAATGAATCCCGGAAGAACGATCAACTGACATGAACCCTGATATCAGCGCCACCCGAAAAGCCTACCGCGCCGCCATCATCCACAGCATCGCCGACCCTGCCCAAGTGGCCGTGGAAGCGTCGTACGAGTATTTCGAAGACGGCCTGATGCTGGTCGAAAACGGCAAGATCCTCGCCCTCGGCAACGCTGAAGACCTGCTCGGCACACTTGCTGACGACGTCGAAATCGTCAGCTATCAAGACGCGCTGATCACCGCCGGTTTCATCGACACCCACATCCATTTGCCGCAGACCGGGATGGTCGGGTCCTACGGCGAGCAGTTGCTCGACTGGCTGAATACTTACGTGTTCCCCTGCGAGAAGCAGTTTGAAGACCCCGAGCATTCGGCGCAGGTGGCTGACATCTTTCTCAAGGAATTGCTGCGCAACGGCACCACCTCCGCGCTGGTGTTCGGCAGTCGGCACAAGGAGTCGGTGGAAGCGCTGTTCAGTGCCGCCGAGAAGCTCAATCTGCGCCTGATCGCCGGCAAGGTGATGATGGACCGCAATGCGCCGGATTATCTGGTGGACACCGCCGAATCCAGCTACGTCGACAGCAAGGCGCTGATCGAGCGCTGGCACGGCAAGGGCCGTTTGCATTACGCCGTGACCCCACGTTTCGCGCCGACCAGCACGCCTGAACAATTGACCCTCGCCGGCCAGTTGCTGACCGAATACCCCGACCTGTACATGCAGACCCACATCAGTGAAAACCTGAAGGAAGTCGAATGGGTCAAGGCGCTGTTCCCGGAGCGCAAGAATTACCTGGACGTGTACGACCATTTCAACCTGCTCGGCGAGCGCTCGGTGTTCGCCCATGGCGTGCACCTGTGCGACCAAGAGTGTGAGCGCCTGGCGGAAACCGGGTCAGCGATTGCTTTCTGCCCGACGTCCAATTTTTTCCTCGGCAGTGGGCTGTTCAACTTGCCGATGGCGGAAAAGCATAAGGTCAATGTCGGCCTGGGCACCGATGTCGGCGCCGGGACGAGCTTCTCGCTGCTGCACACGCTGAACGAGGCGTACAAGGTCATGCAGCTGCAAGGCGCCAAACTGAGCCCGTTCAAATCGCTGTACCTGGCGACACTGGGCGGCGCACGGGCGCTACGGCTGGAAGACAAGATCGGCAACCTGCAGCCGGGCAGCGAGGCAGACTTCGTGGTGCTGGATTTCAACGCCACGCCGCTGCTGTCCTACCGCATGAGCCAGGCGACGAGCATCGAAGAGCAGTTGTTTGTGTTGATGACCCTGGGGGATGACCGAACGGTCAGCGAAACGTATGCGGCGGGGGCGTTGGTGCATAAGCGCTAAAAACAATGGAGTGTCCGCAGGTTTGTTTCGGACTCGCCCTCACAAACGCCGCACTGCAGGAGCGCACTGCCCCCGAATGCGGTGGGTCAGCAATATATAGGCTGGCTGAAATAACGCGTTCGAAAATGATGTGCTTGACGCCGGTGAGGTTTACGCCGCGCGCTGCACGGCTAACTGCAGGCATCACACCGCCGTGCTGAGCCCTGCTTTCGTTAGCACGCTCGCAGGTATTCGGTCGGACCGGTAATTCCCCATCCCCACCGAACGTTGTAGGAGCGCGCTTGCCCGCGAATGCGGTGGGTCAGCAACATATAGGCTGGCTGAAATGACGCGTTCGCGGGCAAGCGCGCTCCTACAGGTGCTGCGCTCGCCGAAAATGAAGTGCTTGACCCCGGTGAGGTGTACGCCGCGCGCTGCACGGCTTACTGCAGGCATCAAACCGCGGTGCTGCGCCCTGCCTTTTTCTTCGGCAGCATCAGGTGCGAGAACACGGCGTGGAGGTCGTCGGAGGCGCTGTCTTCGTCGAGGTTGAGCTTGCTGTCGATGTGATCCATGTGATGCATCATCAGGCTCACCGCCAACGTTGCGTCGCGGGCTTCGATGGCGTCGATCAGCTGGGTGTGTTCATCGTAGGAGCAGTGCGAGCGGTTGCCGCTTTCGTACTGGGCGATGATCAGCGAGGTCTGCGAGACCAGACTGCGCTGAAAGCTGATCAGCGGCGCGTTTTTCGCCGCTTCCGCCAGTTTCAGGTGGAATTCCCCCGACAGGCGAATGCCCGCCCCGCGATCCCCTTTCGAAAAACTGTCGCGCTCGTCGCTGACCATCTGGCGCAGCTCGCTGAGCTGTTCCGCCGTGGCGTGCTCAACCGCCAGTTCAGTGATCGCTTTCTCCACCAGACGCCGGGCGAAGAACACCTGTCGTGCCTCTTCGACGCTCGGGCTGGCCACCACCGCGCCACGGTTCGGGCGCAGCAGCACCACGCCTTCGTGGCCCAGGCGCGAGAGTGCGCGACGAATGATGGTGCGGCTGACGCCGAAGATTTCACCGAGGGCTTCTTCACTCAGCTTGGTGCCGGGCGCCAGACGCTGCTCGAGAATCGCCTCGAAAATGTGCGCGTAGACGATATCGTCCTGGGTGCCGCTGCGGCCGGATTTGGCCGCGCGTGAGTGTTTCTTGAGAGGTTGCAACTGATCGTTCATGGGCACTCGTGGTAACAGAATCCGGCGCGGGGCCTTGCCGTGATCAGGGCGGGTACGACCACTGTTGGAGCAACCAATAGCAGATATCCCGGCAAAGTCACAGTAAAAGTAATGGCGCATTGTACACAGCCGGCCAAGTCTGCACAGGTCCCGAAATGACGGGGCGTTATGCACACAATCCGCTAAATACTACGCACAGGATCGAAAACATTATTTGCATTATTTGTATACAAAAGCATAATCCCTTCGTGCACGTTTCTGACCTTTCAGTCAACAAATCAGCCTGACAGATTCACTCGCCTCCCGGAGCCGACAACCGGCTTTGTCATAACAACAAAAACGTCCCGAGGATTTCACTGTGGAAAGTCGCAAAACCGAAGCCACGCCGCTGGATCTCCCGCTGCCGCGCAAAGGCCTGCTTGAACGCCTCTTCAAGCTCAGCCTGCACGGCACGACCGTCCGAACCGAGCTGCTGGCAGGGCTCACGACCTTCATCACCATGGCCTACATCATCTTCGTCAACCCCAACATCATGGCCGACGCCGGCATCGATCATGGCGCAGCCTTCGTCGCGACCTGCATCGCCGCCGCGCTGGGTTGCCTGTTGATGGGGCTGTACGCCAACTGGCCGGTGGGTCTGGCGCCGGGGATGGGCCTGAACGCGTTCTTCACCTACACCGTGGTCGGCACCATGGGTTACAGCTGGGAAACGGCGCTGGGCGCGGTGTTCGTCTCGGGCGTGATCTTTATGTTCCTGACCCTGTCGCGGATCCGCGAATGGCTGCTCAACAGCATCCCGGTCAGTTTGCGTTACGCCATGGGCGCGGGGGTCGGTCTGTTTCTCGGGCTGATCGGCCTGAAGACCGCCGGTATCGTAGTGGACAGCCCGGCGACGCTGATCAAGCTCGGCTCGTTGCGTGAGCCCGGCCCGCTGCTCGCCGCCCTCTGCTTTCTGATGATCGCCGTGCTCAGTTATCACCGGGTGTTCGGCGCGATCCTTATCAGCATCATCGCTGTGACCCTGGCTGGCTGGGGCCTGGGGCTGGTGCATTACAACGGCATCTTCTCCATGCCGCCGAGCCTGGCGCCGACCTGGATGGCCATGGACGTGGCCGGCGTGTTCAACGTCAGCATGATCAGCGTGGTGTTGGCGTTTCTGTTCGTGCACATGTTCGACACGGCCGGCACGCTCATGGGTGTGGCACAGCGCGCCGGTTTGGTGCGCGATGACGGCCGTATCGAAAACCTCTCACGGGCCTTGAAGGCCGACAGCGCGTCCAGCGTGTTCGGCGCGATGGTCGGTGTGCCGCCCGTCACCAGTTACGTGGAAAGCGCCTCGGGCGTGGCAGCCGGGGGTCGGACTGGTCTGACCGCCGTCACCGTAGGCGTGCTGTTCGTGGCGGCGATGTTCTTCGCCCCGCTGGCTGGCATGATTCCCGCTTACGCGACCGCAGGTGCATTGATTTACGTAGCGATGTTGATGATGGGCGGCATGGCGCACATCGACTGGGACGAAGCCACCGACAGCATTCCGGCGATCGTCACGGCGATCATGATGCCGTTGACGTTTTCGGTGGCGGACGGGATTGCACTGGGTTTCATCACCTACGTGGTGCTCAAGGCCGGCACCGGCCGCCATCGGGAAATCTCCGTCAGTTTGTGGGTGCTGTGCGCGATCTTCATCGCCAAGTTCGTGTTTTTGTGAGACTGCGTAGATCACAAACTGGCCCTGAATGGTCGAGTGATACACACGCCCCGTAGGAGCCGGCTTGCTGGCGAACGCGGTGTGTCAGACGGCACATCCGTGGCCGTCGCCATCGCATTCGCCAGCAAGCCGGCTCCTACAGGTCGAACGCGCACAAGACATGACGCCGCCCAGCCAGCGGCGTTTCTCTGCTTTCTAATAAACAAGGAGAACCCCCCATGACACTGGAAACCTGGCTGCTGTTCAGCGGCGCCGCGCTGGTGGTCATTCTGATTCCGGGGCCGCTGTCACTGCTGATGATCGGCAACAGCCTGAATTACGGCCTGCTGCGCTCCTACCCCGCCTTCCTTGGCGGCGTCTGCGCGTCGATCTGCCTGCTCAGCGCTTCGGCCCTGGGGCTGGGCGCCTTGCTGCTGGCGTCCGAGCAGTTGTTCAGCGCCTTGAAGATCATCGGCGGCCTGTACCTGTTTTACCTGGCCTGGCAGAGCTGGAAGCAGTCGCGCCGGCCCGCTGTTGCCGCCGAAGTCCCCGAGGCGTCGATCAAGCCGGCTTTTGGCTCACTGTTCTGGCGCGCCTTCGTGCTGGGCGGCAGCAACCCGAAAGACATTCTGTTTTTCGCCGCCTTTTTGCCGCAGTTTCTCAAGGCCGATCAGCCGTTTTTCGGCCAACTGATCACCATGATCATCACCTGGACCGTCCTCGACCTGAGCTGCAAGTTGTTCTACGGCCTCAGCGCCCAGGGCGCGGCGCGCTACCTGCGCACGGGCAAGGGCCAGACCTGGTTCAACCGCATCAGCGCCGGGCTGTTCGGCACCGCCGGCACCGTTGCCCTGATCAGCCGCTGAGTTCATCAACAAAAACCGAGGCAGAAAAAAGCCCGCAGTGTGGGCGGGCAAGAGGAACACGGGGAGCAACACGCGGCAGCGATCTAGCTGCCGCGATAGGTCGAATAGCTGTAGGGCGAAATCAGCAGCGGCACGTGGTAGTGGTCTTGCCCGGCGTCGATGCCGAAGCGCAGCACCACTTCATCGAGAAACGCCTGATTGCCGGACTGAACGCCTTTGCCACGAAAGTACTCGCCGGCCTGAAACTGCAATTGATAGACGCCAGACCGGTAGTCATCGCCCTGCAACAGCGGAGCGTCGCAGCGGCCGTCGCTGTTGGTCAGCGCCTCGGCGACTTTCTCCAGCCGGTCGCCATCGACCCGATAAAGTGCGACGCGGATTGAGCTGCCGGGGCAGCCATGTGCAGCGTCCAGCACGTGAGTGGTGAGTCGTCCCATGGCGTGTCGTTGCCTCATTCAGTGAGAGATAGAGAGATGGCCTGCACCCGAAAAGGGCATCAGCAGTAAGACATGAGCAGGATTAAGACAGTTTAAGCGAAGATTGTACACAATTGAAATCACCTAAATTTCTGTCGCTTTCTTGCCGCGGCTCCCCGCCCCGGAAAGCAGCGCAGGCCACAGAGCTAGACCATGACGGGCGCTTTATCTGACCACTCAGGCAGGTTTCTTGCACAGTGATTCCATGGGGCTGAGAGTGGCGGCAAGCGAAAAAACAGGGTTACACGTTGTAAATAAAGTTGTATACAATCTCACCATCGCAGCGACCGTCGCGGCACCTCGATACATCGCCCTGACGACCACCGCCACAGAACACAGGCTAGATAAGGAAGATTGCAGTGAGCGCCGACTACCCACGCGACCTGATCGGTTACGGCAGTAACCCGCCCCATCCCCGCTGGCCAGGCAATGCCCGTATCGCGCTGTCGTTCGTGCTCAATTACGAGGAAGGCGGCGAGCGCAACATTCTGCATGGCGACCAGGAGTCCGAAGCGTTCCTCTCCGAAATGGTGGCCGCGCAACCCCTGCAGGGCCAGCGCAACATGAGCATGGAATCGCTCTACGAATACGGCAGCCGTGCCGGCGTGTGGCGCATCCTCAAGCTGTTCAAACAATTCGACACCCCGCTGACGATCTTCGCGGTGGCCATGGCCGCCCAGCGTCACCCGGACGTGATCCGCGCCATGGTCGACGCCGGCCATGAGATCTGCAGCCACGGCTATCGCTGGATCGACTACCAGAACATGGACGAGGCGCAGGAACGCGAGCACATGCTCGAAGCCATCCGCATCCTCACCGAGCTCACCGGTGAACGTCCGCTGGGCTGGTACACCGGGCGCACCGGCCCGAACACCCGGCGGCTGGTGATGGAAGAAGGCGGTTTTCTCTACGACTGCGACACCTACGACGACGACCTGCCCTACTGGGAACCCAACAACCCGACCGGCAAGCCGCATCTGGTGATCCCGTACACGCTGGACACCAACGACATGCGCTTCACCCAGGTGCAGGGTTTCAACAAGGGCGACGACTTCTTCGACTACCTGAAAGACGCTTTCGACGTGCTCTACGCCGAAGGGGCCGAGGCGCCGAAGATGCTTTCGATCGGCCTGCACTGCCGGTTGATTGGCCGCCCTGCCCGACTGGCCGCGCTGCAGCGTTTCCTTGAGTACGTCAAAGGCCACGAGCAGGTCTGGTTCGCCCGCCGTGTGGAAATCGCGCGGCACTGGCATCAGGTACACCCCTTCAATGGAGCCGCCGAATGAGCCGTTTTCAGACCCTGACGCCCTCTTCCCTCAGTCGCGAAGAATTCGTCCACGCCTTCGCCGACATCTACGAACACTCGCCCTGGGTCGCCGAACAGGCCTGGGACCTCGGCCAGCTGCACGAGCTCGATGACATCGAGGCGCTGCACGCACGCATGAGCGACATCCTGTTGAGTGCCGATCACGCCGCGCAACTGGCGCTGATCAACGCTCACCCGGACCTTGCCGGCAAAGCCGCCGTGCAAGGCCAACTGACCGAAGCCAGTACCTCTGAACAGGCTGGGGCCGGTATCCACCACTGCACGGCCGAAGAGTTTCAGCGCTTCACCGAGCTGAACGACGCCTACAAGGCCAAGTTCGCGTTCCCCTTCATCATGGCGGTGAAAGGCAGCAACCGGCATCAGATCCTCGCGGCCTTCGAGACGCGCATTCACAACCCGGCAGACGCCGAGTTTGCCTGCGCCCTCGGCGAGATCAACAAGATCGCGATGTTTCGCCTGCAAGCCCTCTGACCGACCGTTCCCACGCCCACTATCAAAGGCAGACAAAAAGAATGAAAGCTTACGCCGCACCCTTCGAGAAGTTCGTCAACCTGGCCGATGCGCGTCTGGGGACGAAGATCCTGTCCGTCACCGATGACTGGTTCGCCGACGCCAACCGCCTGTTCCAGCCGATTCCGGCAGTCTGGAAAGAAGGCGTGTTCGACGACAACGGCAAGTGGATGGACGGCTGGGAGTCGCGCCGCAAGCGCTTTGAAGGTTACGACAGCGCAGTGATTCGTCTGGGCGTTGCCGGTTCGATCAAGGGCGTGGACATCGACACCTCATATTTCACCGGCAACTACCCGCCATCGGCCTCGCTGGAAGCGTGCTTCCTGGCGTCGGGCGAGCCGGATGAGCACACCGTGTGGACCGAAGTGCTGCCGGCCGTGGAGCTCAAGGGCGACAGCCATCATTACCACGAGATCGCGGACGCCAAGGCCTACAGCCACCTGCGTTTCAACATTTACCCGGACGGCGGCGTGGCGCGTCTGCGGGTGTATGGCGTGCCCCATCGGGACTGGTCGTCGGTGGCTGACAACGAGCAGATCGATCTGGCCGCTGCGCTGAATGGTGGTCGTGCGCTGGCCTGCTCCGACGAGCATTTCGGGCGCATGAGCAACATCCTCAACCCGGGCCGTGGCGTGAACATGGGCGACGGCTGGGAAACCGCACGTCGCCGCACGCCTGGCAATGACTGGGTGATCGTGGCGCTGGGGCATGCCGGTGAAGTCGAGCAGATCGTCGTCGACACCCTGCACTTCAAGGGCAACTACCCGGACAGCTGCTCGATTCAGGCGGCCTTCGTCAAAGGCGGCACCGACAGCCAGATCGAAACCCAGAGCCTGTTCTGGCGCGAACTGCTGCCGAGCCAGAAGCTGGAAATGCACGCCGAACACACCTTCGTCGAGCAGATCAAGGCACTGGGGCCGATTACCCATATCCGCCTGAACGTGTTCCCGGATGGCGGCGTGAGCCGGTTGCGGGTGTTGGGCAAAGTGGCGAAGTAGTGCTGAGTCTGTAGGAGCGCGCTTGCCCGCGAAGGCTATCTATCAGGCGATAGAGATGCGGTGAATGTACCGACGCCTTCGCGGGCAAGCGCGCTCCTACAGTGATCAATCCATCAAACATGAACAGAAGACTCCGCATGCGCACACTGATCATCGAGCCGTTGACCAAGGCAGCCTTCGCCCCGTTCGGCGACGTCATCGAAACCGATGGCAGCGATCATTTCATGATCAACAACGGCTCGACCATGCGCTTTCACCGTCTGGCCGAGGTTGAAACGGACGACAAGGCGATCATCAGCATCTTCCGCGCCGAGGCGCTGGACATGCCGTTGACCATCAGCATGCTGGAGCGCCATCCGCTGGGCAGCCAGGCGTTCATTCCGCTGCTCGGCCATCCTTTTCTGGTCGTGGTCGCGCCATTTGGCGATGCACCTGAACCCGAGTTGACCCGCGCCTTCATCACCAATGGCAGGCAGGGTGTTAATTACCATCGCGGCGTCTGGCACCACCCGGTGCTGACGATCGAAAAGCGGGATGACTTCCTGGTGGTTGATCGCAGTGGCAGTGGCAATAACTGCGATGAGCATTTCTTCGAAGAGAGTCAGAAGATGGTTCTCGATCCCCAACTATAAGAAGGGCCCGACCACCCGTTAAGCGGTGGAAGGCAAAGGGTAAAGACTGTGGCTGCACATCTGATGGAATGGCTGAATCTGGGCGTGCGCTGGATTCACATGATCGTCGGGATCGCCTGGATCGGCGCGTCCTTTTATTTCGTCTGGCTGGAGAACAACCTCAACCGCGCCAACCCCCGTGACGGTCTGTCGGGCGACCTCTGGGCGATTCACGGCGGCGGCATCTATCACCTGGAAAAGTACAAGCTGGCCCCGCCGACCATGCCGGACGACCTGCACTGGTTCAAATGGGAAGCCTACTGGACCTGGATGTCAGGCGTGGCGCTGCTGTGCATCGTGTTCTATTCCAACCCCACACTTTACCTGCTGGCACCCGGCAGCACGCTGAGCGGCGGCGCAGGCATCGCCATTGGCGTCGGCTCGTTGATCGCCAGCTGGACGATCTACGACATCCTGTGCGATTCACCGCTGGGCAAGCGCCCTGCCCTGCTGGGCCTTGTACTGTTCGTACTGGTCATCGCGGCCTGCTTCGGCTTCAGCCAGGTGTTCAGTGGCCGGGCGGCTTACCTGCACACGGGTGCGATCATCGGCACGATCATGGTCGGCAACGTGCTGCGCATCATCATGCCGGCCCAGCGAGCATTGGTCGCCGCCATCGCCGAGAACCGCACGCCGGATCCATCGCTGCCCGCCAAAGGCCTGCTGCGTTCACGGCACAACAACTACTTCACCCTGCCGGTGCTGTTCATCATGATCAGCAACCACTTCCCGAGCACCTATGGCAGTCAGTACAACTGGCTGGTCCTCGCCGGGATCGCGGTGTGTGCGGTGCTGGTCCGGCACTTCTTCAACACCCGTCACAACAGCCACAAATACGCCTGGGCCCTGCCGGTTGGCGCGCTGGGGATGATGTGTCTGGCCTACGTCACAGGTCCTGCGCAAATATCTCGCGGCCCGGACGTGGCGGAGAAAATCCAGTATCAGCCACTGCCGGGCACGGCCATTGGCGGTCATCGCGCTGATGAGCCGAAGCCTGAAGTCGCGCCAGCGCCTGCTCCGGCTGCGGCAGCTGCAGCAACCGCCGAAGCGCAACCGGCGCAAGCCAGCACCGGTGGCGTGGATTTCGAGAAGGTCCACAGCGTGATTCAGGAACGCTGCACCGTCTGCCACTCCGCCAAACCCACCAGCCCGCTGTTCAGCAGCGCGCCGGCCGGGATCATGTTCGACACCCCGCAGCAGATCCAGCAACTCGCCCCGCGCATTCAGGCCCAGGCCGTGACCGCGCAGATCATGCCGCTGGGCAACATCACCCAGATGACCCAACAGGAACGTGACCTGCTGGGGCAATGGATCGATAAAGGGGCGCAGACGAACTGAAGTCAGCTGCAAGCTTCAAGCAGCAAGCCACAAGTTAAAAGCAGTACGCGATCGGCTTTAGCTTGAGGCTTGCCGCTTGAAGCTTGCTGCTTCCACCGATTCAAAGCTTCAACCCCACAATAAGAACAAATGAGGTGTTGCATGTCCGAGTCAACTCACGCGCGCATTCCTGCCGCGCCGCCACGACAGCCCCTGCCCTTGCTGCAACTGATTCTGGTGGGCGTGCAACACGTCCTGTTGATGTACGGAGGTGCCGTGGCGGTGCCGCTGATCATCGGCCAGGCCGCCGGGCTTTCCCGGGAAGACATCGCCTTTTTGATCAACGCCGACCTGCTGGTCGCCGGCATCGCCACGGTGGTGCAGTCCCTGGGCATCGGTCCGCTGGGTATTCGCATGCCGATCATGATGGGCGCCAGTTTCGCCGCCGTCGGCAGCATGGTGGCGATGGCCGGGATGAGCGGCGTCGGCCTGCCGGGGATCTTCGGCGCGACCATCGCGGCGGGTTTCTTCGGCATGCTGATCGCGCCGTTCATGTCGAAAATCGTACGTTTCTTCCCGCCACTGGTGACCGGTACCGTGATCACCTCCATCGGCCTGTCGCTGTTCCCCGTGGCGGTCAACTGGGCGGGTGGCGGCAGCAAGGCGGTGAGCTTCGGTAACCCGATCTACCTCGGCGTCGCCGGGCTGGTGTTGCTGACGATTCTGCTGATCAACCGCTTCATGCGCGGGTTCTGGGTGAACATCTCCGTGCTGATCGGCATGGGCCTGGGCTACATCCTCTCCGGTTTCATTGGCATGGTCGACCTCAGTGGTCTGGGTCAGGCCGAATGGCTGAAGGTGGTCACGCCCCTGCACTTCGGCATGCCGCAATTCAGCCTCGCGCCGATCCTGTCGATGTGCCTGGTGGTGGTGATTATCTTCGTCGAATCCACCGGCATGTTCCTCGCCCTGGGCAAGATCACCGACCGTGAAGTCACCCCGGGCATGTTGCGCCGGGGTCTGCTCTGCGACGCCGCCGCCTCGTTTCTCGCGGGCTTTCTCAACACCTTCACCCATTCCTCGTTTGCGCAGAACATCGGCCTGGTGCAGATGACTGGCGTGCGCTGCCGCTCGGTGACCATCGTCGCGGGCGGGTTTCTCATCGTGCTCAGCCTGTTGCCGAAAGCGGCGTATCTGGTGGCCTCGATTCCGCCTGCGGTACTGGGCGGCGCGGCCATCGCCATGTTCGGCATGGTCGCCGCCACCGGGATCAAGATCCTTCAGGAAGCGGACATCTCCGATCGGCGCAATCAGCTGTTGGTCGCGGTGAGCATCGGCATGGGCCTGATCCCGGTGGTGCGACCGGAGTTCTTCAGCCAGCTGCCGCAGTGGATGGGGCCGATCACCCACAGCGGCATCGCCATGGCGACATTGAGCGCGGTGTTGTTGAACCTGCTGTTCAACGTGCTCGGCGGTGCCGAGCGGGCGGCGATGACCGGGCCGCTGCATTCACACTGAGGGGTGCCCTGTTTTCGACGGGAGTGCTCCGTCACAGAGCACTTGAGCACGGCTGCGCGAGTCAGTATCCTCCGCCGCCGCTCGAATTCAGTCCAATAACAACACTGCAACTAACCTGACTGACCGGACAACTCTCCGATCAGCCCTTGCATCTTCCAACCGGCATCGATAAATCGACCCATCGACTGTTCTTTAAACAGCCGGCAGGACTTTTTTGTCTTTTTTCAAGGTGTTGGCTCAGCTCTTGCTATCCACTCAAAGCTGACCAGACAGACAACTTAGTTAATTAAAACCAAGGCGCCATAACAGAGCGTCAGTTCGCAAAAAACCACGACGTCAATCCAAGGGAGTATTTACATGAATCGCACGCTTTCCTGCCTGATGGCCGCCAGCAGCCTGCTCGCTGCCGCCCCGGCCATGTCGGGTGATCTGCTGCAGTGGCAGAGCAACAGCCTGACTTACCTCTACGGCAAGAACTTCGCCGTGAACCCTGAGAACCAGCAGACGTTCACCTACGAACATGCCGACGGCTGGAAATACGGCGATAACTTCGTCTTCCTCGATTACATCAGCTACAACGGCAAGAAAGACGCAGGCGTTGGCAATGCAACTACGTACGGGGAAATCTCCCCTCGCCTGTCCATGGGCAAGATCTTCGATCAGAAATTCCAGCTGGGCCCTATCACTGACGTATTGCTGGCAACCACTTATGAGTTTGGCGAAGGCGATGTCGAGTCGTACCTCATCGGCCCGGGTTTTGACTTGAAGATCCCCGGCTTCGATTATTTCCAGCTGAACTTCTACAAGCGTTACAACGACGGTCACCGCGCCGGTTACGGCGCCTGGCAGATCACGCCGGTGTGGTCTTACACCATTCCGGTGGGCAAGTCCGACATTCTTATCGACGGTTTCATGGACTGGGTCGTGGACAACAAACAGTCCAACAGCAAAGGCGATTACCACTCCAACCTGCACTTCAACCCGCAGATCAAATACGACCTGGGCAAGGCGCTTAATCTGCCGGATCGGCAGTTGTACGTGGGCGTCGAGTACGACTACTGGAGCAACAAGTACGGCATTAACGACACGCGCTCTTTCGATACCGACCAGAACACCGCCAGTTTGCTGGTGAAAGTGTTCTTCTGATCGCCGCGACGCGGGGCTGACGGGACGCCCCATTGGCCGTTGGCACGAGGCGTCCACTGCAGAATGTCCGGAGCATTGCGTTCCGGGCAATTCATGCGTTTTTCATTTTGATACGACCGATTTTTAACTTCCGCTCCGGGATCATGGGCACCGTCGGCCACTGTCGGGCAGACACTCGAACCTTCCTGTCTGAACCACCCGGTAATCACAATGAACAAACTTCCGCAGATAACGCTCGCGTTCTGGGTCATGAAAATCTGTGCCACCACGTTAGGCGAAACAGCAGGCGACTTGCTGTCGATGACCCTCAACGTTGGCTATCTGATCAGCTCCCTTATTCTGATCAGCGTGTTCGTCGTCACGCTCATCACGCAACTGGCCTCCAAACGCTATAACCCGGCGCTGTACTGGTTAGTGATTCTTTCCACCAGCACGGCGGGCACCACCATGTCCGACTTCATGGACCGTACGCTGGGCCTTGGTTATGCGGCGGGTTCGGCGATTCTCGTGGCGATCCTGCTGGCGATCTTCTCGGCCTGGTACTGGAGCGAACGGTCTTTGTCGGTCAGCCGCGTCACCACGCTGAAGGCCGAGCTGTTCTACTGGTTCGCGATCCTGTTCTCCAACACCCTGGGCACTGCGCTGGGGGACTTCCTGGCGGACGACTCGGGGTTGGGTTTCATGGGCGGGGCACTGCTGATCGGCTCGGCGATTGCCGTGGTCGTGGTGCTTCACTACACCACCCGATTGTCTTCGGTGGCGTTGTTCTGGATCGCGTTCGTGTTGACTCGCCCGTTCGGGGCGACATTGGGAGACGTGCTGACCAAACCCCATGAAAAAGGCGGGCTGGACTTCGGCACGGTGGGTTCTTCGATGGTACTGCTGAGCATTCTGGTGCTGCTGGTGGGCACCGCGATGTACTACAACCGCAGGCCCGCGCCGGCCTATGCGGCGATCAGCGACAAGTAAGGGCACGCGCTCAATCAAACCAAGGCGCGCTTGCCTGGGACCGAAGCACTTCAACCCTCGCTACACAGGCTGACGTTCAACGGTCACAGGCAAACGCGGCCAGGGTCACGTGCTCAGGAATGCCCTTCCCACGGCAGCGGTTTGCCCGCTCGCACCCTCGCGTTCAGCGAGCGCAACAGGTCGAGGGGATCACGGTCTTTCATCGCATGACTCTGCTCGTCGACCCAGGTCATGACCTGCTGCCGGTCGAGTGTCGGCCGGCGGTGCAGGATTTCCACCAGCTGCCGCTCGCAATGCTGGGCATACGCAACGACGCTGGAAAACAATGGGCTGTTCATGCTGCCAACACCTCGCCACCGAATACGCGTTCAGCCTTGATAAGGCGCCAGTTCTGATAGTGCTGCTTTGGTGATGCTCCCGGTACTACTGTCGTTACAACCATCCGCCACACAATAGCACTGGCGCGCCTTCGGGACAGCGGCAAGCCGGTGCGGGAAAGGGATGTCGTTGCATGGCAGAGGCAATGTTGAGCCTGCGGCGAGGCCGGTGCTAACATTCGCCACCGCCGAGCAGGCAAGGACATACCGGTTTATGAGCAGCATCCGCGAGCGCAACAAAGAACTGATCCTGCGCGCAGCCAGTGAAGAATTTGCCGATAAAGGATTCGCCGCCAGCAAGACCAGCGACATCGCCGCCAAGGCAGGTGTGCCCAAGCCCAATGTCTATTACTACTTCAAATCGAAGGACAACCTGTACCGCGAGGTGCTCGAAAGCATCATCGAGCCGATCATGCAGGCGTCGACGCCGTTCAATCGTGAGGGGGTGCCGGCTGAAGTGTTGACGAGCTACATCCGCTCGAAGATTCGCATCTCCCGCGACCTGCCCTTCGCTTCAAAGGTGTTTGCCAGCGAGATCATGCATGGCGCGCCACACCTGACGTCCGAGCAAGTGGAGCAGCTCAACGGCCAGGCCAGGCACAACATCGAGTGCATCCAGGGCTGGATCGACGATGGCCTGATCGCGCCAATCGACCCCCATCATCTGATGTTCAGCATCTGGGCCGCGACCCAGACCTACGCCGACTTCGACTGGCAGATTTCAACGGTGACGGGTAAAGCCAGCCTGGACGACGCCGATTATGAAGCGGCCGCCCAAACCATCATCCGGCTGGTGCTCAAAGGGTGTGAGCCTGACCGCTGAGGCTACTGGCTGTCGTGTTTGTCGTAGCCCAAGGCCTTGTTAACGCCCTGCAAGAGCTGGCCAAAGCTCCAGGGCTTGCGAATGAACACGACCGGGTGGACGACGCCAGAGCTCTCGGGTGTCTCGTGACCTGACATGATCAGGATCGGGATGTGCGGGTATTTGTTGCCGGACAGGTTCGCCAGATCGGCACCGTTCAACTGACCCGGCATCAGGATATCGGTGAGGAGGAGCGCCACGTCGTCCGAGTTGCTCTCGAGGTACTTCGCAGCCTCGTCGGCACTCTCCAGCGCAAAGGTCTTGAAATCTTCATCCTCGAGGATCTCGCAGACGAAATCGCGAATGATTTCCTCGTCCTCAACTACCAGAATGAGTCTTTTGTTCGGTACGTCTGCTGCCATTTGCGCCACATCCACAATAATTATTTCCCATGCCTGCCCGGCCGGCCCTGTCCTGGACTCGGGTGTAGTCCGTACTGTGAGCAGCGCGAGCGCCGGAAATTCCATCGGGAAACAACATTTGGTCGAAACGTCGTACAGATTCGGGAAATGAATGCCTACTAAAAGGCCCTTCACCAAAGCCCAGGCAATAAAAAACCCGCCGAAGCGGGTTTGTGCAACACCGTCCAACTTCCTGTTGGCCGCCAATGCCTGGCAACGGTCGATCATCCTTGATCCTGCAGCGGTCCGTTGCTGCAGTTGATGGATCCAATGTACCGCGCCGAGGTGTTTCAACCTAGAGCCAAGTTCCTCAGCTCGTGTAAGCCTTTCGCTATAGCTGCATCTCATCTGACGCCGTACGAAGATATTTCTCACAGCTGATGTGGCTCAGGGACTAGCAATTACAGATATATCCCTGCGCCACTCTCAGGTTTGTCCCCGGCAAGCCGAGACGCTTAAAGACAGCGCGTCCTCTCCCCTTCGTTTGACGGTCATCGATGCGCTGTCGAGGCCGGTGTGCACGGCACGCTGCCCCTGAACGCCTGGCCCAATAAAAAGAACAAAGAAACGGAGTGACGATCATGAATATGCGCAATCTTTCCATCAGCCGGCGCTTGTGGCTGATTCTCATCGTCGCCGTGTTGATGCTGTTTACATTGGCGGGGGCGATGCTCAAGCAGATCCACGACGATCTGTACGAAGCCAAGACCGTCAAGACCATGCACGTGGTGCAGACCGCCAGCGGCCTGCTCGACTACTACCATGGCCTGGAAACCGCCGGCACCCTGACCCGCGAGCAGGCGCAACAGCAAGCAATGGATGCCATTCGCGGGCTGCGCTACAACCAGACCGACTACTTCTGGATCAACGACCTGCGCCCGGTGATGATCATGCACCCGGCCAACCCCAAGCTGGTGGGCCAAGACCTTTCCGCCATCAAAGACCCGGACGGTTTTCAGGTCTTCAACGAAATGGTCACGCTGGCCAAGGCAAAAGGCGCGGGGATGGTCAACTACCGCTGGCCCAAGCCCGGCGCCACTGACGCGGTGGGCAAGACCTCGTACATCTCGCTGTTCGCGCCGTGGGGCTGGATCATCGGCTCCGGCGTTTACATCGATGACGTGCAGGCCGAATTCTACAAGCAGGTGGTCAAGGCGCTGTCGATCAGTGCCGGCATCATTCTGGTCATGGCGTTGCTGTTGATTTTTATCGCACGCAGCATCGCCGGCCCGCTCAAGGCCACCGTCGAGGCAATGGCCAATATCGCCAGCGGCGAAAGCGACCTGACACGCACCTTGGCAACCGAGGGCAACGACGAAGTCACGCAACTGGCCCGACATTTCAATGGGTTCACCGCCAAGCTGCGGCGAGTGGTCAGCGAGCTGCAGTCCTCTGCCGTGGGCCTGGGCCAGGCGTCGAGTGAGCTGGGCAGCAATGCCATTCAGGCCCAGGAGCGCAGCCAGCAGCAGTCGCTGCAGATGGAGCAGGTGGCGACGGCGGTCAATGAGGTCACCTATGGCGTGCAGGACGTGGCGAAGAATGCCGAGCACGCCGCCAGCGAGATGCGTAACGCCGAGTCCCAGGCGCAGCAGGGTCAAGCCAACATCGACAGCAGCCTGAAGCAGATCGGGCACCTGTCCGGCACCATCGATCAGGCTGTGGAAGTGATTCGCACGCTGGCCAGCGAAAGCACGCAGATCGGCGGGGTGCTGGAGGTGATCAGTTCGATTGCCGAGCAGACCAACCTGCTGGCGCTGAACGCCGCCATCGAAGCCGCCCGCGCCGGGGATCAGGGCCGTGGCTTCGCCGTGGTGGCAGACGAGGTACGCCTGCTGGCCCAGCGCACGCAGAAATCCACGGCGGAAATCCAGGCGATGATCGAGCGCCTGCAAGCCCATTCGGACGCTGCCGTGAAAGTGATCGCCGACAGCAGTCGTTCGTCGCAGCTGACCATCGAACAGGCCAACCTGGCGGGCCAGAGCCTGACCTCGATCAGCCAGGCACTGCGCAACCTCAACGGCCTCAACGCCTCCATCGCCAGCGCGACCCTCGAGCAATCCCACGTGGTGGAAGACATCAACCAGAACGTCACCCAGGCGGCGCAGCTGTCCCAGAGCACGGCGGTGGCGGCGGAACAGTCCAGCGCGGCGAGCCATCAGCTCAAGGGGTTGAGTGAGCAGCTGAACGGGTTGTTGCGGCAGTTTCGGGTGTAACAACCAGATTGAGCCCCATAAGATTTGCGGTGTAACGACTGACGCTTTCCCGGCTAAAGCCGGTCCCACAGGGGCACGCGGTGTTAGTGGGACCGGCTTTAGCCGGGAAGAAGCCAGTGTGAACGCCATCAATTTTGCGGTGTGGCGCCTGACGCTTTCCCGGCTGAAGCCGGTCCCACAGGCGTACGCGGTGTTTTCGTAGGACTGGCTTTAGCAGGGAAGAGGCCAGCATGAACGCCATCAGATGCGCGGTGCGACGCCTCAGAAGTTGCGCTCCTGAGCGCTTTGTCCCACGCTCTGCCGACCTTGCACGCGGAACGACCCCATGGACAGCAACATCAGCTGGCGCGAACAGCTACGCATCATCGTTTTTCAGAGTGACACCAAACCCGGCCGACGCTTCGACAAGATCCTGCTGGTGCTCATCCTCTTCAGCCTGCTCGTGGCGATCATCGACAGCATCGAGGCCGTGCACCGCAACTACGCCGCGCCGCTGGCCTGGATCGAGTGGACCCTGACCTTCATCTTCGCGGTCGAGTACCTGGTGCGCCTGTACTGCTCGCCCAAGCCCCTGAGGTACGCGTTCAGCTTCTACGGCCTGATCGACCTGCTGGCCATCGTCCCGGGCATCCTGGCGATCTATTACAGCGACGCGCAGTACCTGCTGATCGTGCGCGTGGTGCGCATGCTGCGGATCTTCCGGGTGCTCAAGCTCAGCCCGTATCTGAAACAAGCCAACTACCTGCTCGCCGCCCTGCGTGGCAGCAAACAGAAGATCATCGTGTTTCTCGCCACCGTGTCGACGCTGGTGACGGTGTTCGGCACGCTGATGTACGTCGTCGAAGGCCCGGAGCATGGCTTCACCAGCATTCCCAAGGGCATCTATTGGGCGATCGTCACGCTGACCACGGTGGGCTTTGGCGACATCGTGCCGAAGACGCCGATCGGGCAGATCCTGTCCTCGTTGGTGATGATCACCGGTTACTCGATCATCGCCGTGCCCACCGGGATTTTCACCGCCGAACTGGCCAATGCCATGCGCGGCGATCAGCTGCAGCACGACTGCCCGGTCTGCGCGAAAAACGCCCATGAACCCAACGCGGCGTTCTGTTCGCGCTGCGGCAATGCGTTGTTTCCCAAACTCGGCGCGATGGCCGCACCGGCAGGCGCGCAACGGGACATAAGCACATGAGTTTTTGATCTATAGAGCCGCTGGGGACTTTGGTTATAGTCGCCAGCCATTGGCTATCTCGTCTGGTTATAAGAACGGCTCATCCAAGAGCGAATCACTAAACGTCCCCTGCTCAACGCCACAAGGAATCCACAGTGAAAAAGATCTTCGCCGCTTCCCTGCTCGCTGCAGGACTGGCCCTGGGCAGCGCTGCACAGGCCGCCGCGCCGTCGTTGCTCAACGTGTCGTATGACGTGATGCGCGACTTTTACAAGGACTACAACGCCGCGTTCCAGAAGCACTGGAATGACGAGCACCAGGAAACCCCGACGATTCAAATGTCCTTCGGCGGATCGAGCAAGCAGGCGCGTTCGGTGATCGACGGCCTGCCCGCCGATGTCATCACCATGAACATGGCCACCGACATCAACGCGCTGGCCGACAACGGCGAACTGGTGCCAAAGGACTGGGTCACCCGCCTGCCGAACAACAGCGCACCGTTCACCTCGGCCACGGTGTTCATCGTGCGCAAGGGCAACCCGAAGGCGCTGAAGGACTGGCCGGACCTGATCAAGGATGGCGTTGAAGTCGTGGTGCCGAACCCGAAAACCTCGGGCAACGGCCGCTACACCTACCTCTCGGCCTGGGGCTACACGCTGAAAAACGGCGGCGATGAAGCGGCGGCGAAGAAGTTCGTCGGCGAGCTGTTCAGCCACGTTCCGGTGCTCGACACCGGCGGCCGTGGCGCGACCACCACGTTCATGACCAACCACATCGGCGACGTGCTGGTGACCTTCGAGAACGAAGCGGAAATGATCGCCCGCGAGTTTGGTCGTGATCAGTTCGAAGTGGTGTACCCGAGCGTGTCCGCCGAAGCCGAACCGCCCGTCAGCGTCGTGGACAAAGTGGTCGACAAGAAAGGCACCCGCGCGGTGGCCGAGGAATACCTGAAATACCTGTGGTCGCCAGAAGGCCAGCAAATCGCTGCCGCCAACTACCTGCGCCCACGGGATCCGGCGGTGTTGGCCAAGTACACCGATCGCTTCCCGAAAGTGGACTTCCTGTCAGTGGAAAAAACCTTCGGCGACTGGCGCACCGTGCAGAAGACCCACTTCAATGATGGTGGGGTGTTCGACCAGATCTACCCGGCCAAGTAAGGCCTCCGGGTTGCCGGCGGCGTGGCTTGGATAGGTTAAGATCAAGGGCGTCTGCCTAGGGGCAGACTGTTTCGCCTTCGGCGAGTTACTTGATAAAGCCCCAAGTAACCAAGGGCTTTTGCTCCTGGTTGGGCCCGACTTCGTCGGGTTCCTTCACTCCGGTCTTGCTCCGTGGGCCCGCGCCGAACGGACATCCATGTCCTGACGGCGCTCTCGCCGTATCCATGCGGCTCGGTCCACTGCGCAAAACCTGAGCTCAGCCTGCACCCAAGTCGCGATGGGTGTCGTCTGGGCGCTATGTGTTTGAAGATCAAGATCAAGATCTAGAGCAGATCAACCGCTTCCCGGCTGAAGCCGGTCCTACGAGTGCGCGGTGTTCCGGTGATCTTTGATCGTTCCCCCCGACTCTGATCGTTACCCCCGCTCCGCGTGGGAATGCATCCCGTGACGCTCCGCGTCACCTCCCCAAGCCTTGATGCGCGTCGTATACGGGACGCGGAGCGTCCGGACGCGGAGCGTGGGAACGATCAAGATTGATGGTGAGCAAACCGGCCTCTTCCCGGCTGAAGCCGGTCCCACTAACAGACCGCGCGCGCCCGTAGGACCGGCTTCAGCCGGGAAGCCTTTGATCTGCTTTTGATCTGCTTTTGATCTTAATACGCAAAAGGATCAAGCGCCGCCAAACGCGACTTGGGTGCAGGCTGAACGCAGGTCTCGCGGAGTGGGCCGAGCGGCATGGATGCCGCGAGAGCGCCGTCAGGACATGGATGTCCGTTCGGCGCGGGCCCACGGAGCGAGACCGGAGTGAGGGTACTCCGACGAAGGAGGAGCCCAACCAGGAGCAAGCACCCTTGGTTACTTGGGGTGCTTTTCCAAGTAACTCGCCGAAGGCGAAACAGTCTGCCCCCAGGCAGACGCCCTTGATCTTGATCTTGATCTTGATCCTGATCCTGATCCTGATCCTGATCCTGGCGTACTAGGCCCCCCGCCTAATTCAATTCCCGAACTGCTTGCTCAACCCCGGCGGTACGCCGCTGCTGTCTGTTTCCTGCCAAGGACCACTTGGCGAAGTCGACCAGGTCCAGCCGTTGTTCCAGCGGTAATAGGTGCGCTGGCGATAAAAGGTGTTCGGCACGTTATCCAGCACATGCACGCCCAGGCGCGCGTCCCAATGGCTGTTGCCACCCGGCGGCGGGGCGAAGTGCGAGGAGGTTTTCGGGCCTGGCGCAGGAATCGGGGCAGAAGGCGGCGTCTCTGGCGCCGTGCGCGGCGTGCCGGGCTGCGGGGTCGGCGACGGACCGGGCATGGTCGGGATCGGTTCGGAGCTCTGCGGCCCTGGATGCTGCACCGCACAAGCGGCGGTCAATCCCACCACCAGACTCAACAAGGCAAAACGGGCGACGCGATACATAAGGGCTCTCTACTCGCTGCGTTAACGGGGTTACTGATCGGGACTGTCGATGGTCAGGGCCTGCAGCGCCGTCACATTGCTCGGCAACGGCTGGCTGCGACCGACCCATTCCCCTGCCGTGGGCTGACCGGCACGGGACACCCGGGCCACGAGTTGGACTTCGGCAAAGTTCGACAGTTTCAGCTGCGGCATCATCGCGTCGGCGTCGGTCAGCTCGACCTCCACTGGCAAGTCGGCCACGGTCACCCGCTTGACCGCCAGCGGCGCCGGCGGTCCTGACACCGCGCGGGCAAACACAAACACCGTATCGCCCGGCTGCACCTTGGCTTTCACTGTCTCAGACAGCGTGACCCGCACCTTCAGACGCGCGCCCAGCACCGCCACCGGCGGGGTGTCTTCCAGCGTGCCGCCGCTTTGCACGAGCTTGCCGCGGGCGCGTTTGATCCCGCCTTCCAGCGCCCCACGGGAAGGATCGTTCGGCGGCAACACCGCCAGTAAACGTGTCCAGTAACTCACCGCCTGATCGAAGTGCTGGCTTTCGAACGCATTGATGCCCATCAGGCCCAGGCTGGTGACTTCCCTGGGATTGAGCTTCAGCGCTTCTTCGGCAATCCCCTGAATCTGCGGGGTCCAGGCCTTGTTACCGGCGAAGTACAACGCCTGGGCCCACTGCCCCAGCAGTTCGGGCTGACGACCGGCCAGCTTGGCCGCGCGCTCAAACATGCGTGCGGCATCGGCGGGGCGATCCTGGGCCATGTAGGTCCGCGCGAGGAAGTACGCACTCTCGGCGGAATCCGGTTGCGCCTTCACCGCACGCTCCAGCCGCTCAGTCATCTGCGCCAGTGAACCCGGTGGCTGAGAGAACTCCCGGGTCAGCTCGACCTTGTCCGACGCGCCGAAATGCAGGTACAGGCCCAACGCCAACACCGGGACCAGCATCGCCGCGAGCAACGGCAGCGGTTTGCCCAGGCGCGACACCCGCTCGGCACCCGCGCCTTCGGTGTCGGCGAGCAGTTCGCGCGCAGCCTCGGCGCGACCGCCGTCCAGTTGCGCCGACGAGAGCACGCCCTCCTCCTGCTGCGCTTGCAGCTCGGCGATGCGTTCCTGATACAAGGCGACGTTGAGGGCAGTGCGGTCTTCCTCAGTCTGTGCGCGACGGCCACGCACCACCGGGATCAGCAGGAAACAAAGAGCCACCAGCAACAACAGGCCGGCGGCCATCCAGAAATCAATCATTCGCGGTTCTTATCCAGCAAGTGGGCGAGGCGCTGACGCTCCTCCTCGGAAAGCACATCGGCGTCGTCGCGGCCTGAGCGACGACGACGCACGACGATCACGCCAATCAACACCGCGCCGCCCAGCAGCAAGCCGGCCGGACCGAACCAGAGCAGCCAGGTGTGGGCATTAAGCTCGGGCTTGTAGCGCACGAACTCGCCGTAGCGATCGACCATGAAATCGATGATCTGCTGATTGCTCTGGCCTTCGCCGAGCATGCGGTAGATCTCTTTGCGCAGGTCGGCGGCGATGGGCGCGTTGGAATCGGCGATGTCCTGATTCTGGCATTTCGGGCAGCGCAGCTCGCGGGTCAGCTCGGCATAGCGAGCCCGCTCGGCGTCGTCCTTGAAGGTGTAGGCATCAATCGCTGCATGGGCCACACCTGCAAAACCCAGCGCCAGTACCGCAGCAGCCGCCAGCCGCCGTCCCCCCTGCAGGAGCGCGCTTGCCCGCGAAGAGGCCAGACCAGCCGGCACATCATCGCGCCTGATCATTGCTTGCCCTCATCAACCAGCGCCTGATACTGGCCCGCCAGCTTTTCGCGCCAGACCGTCTCGTCGATCACGCCCACGTGCTTGTAACGAATGACGCCCTTGGCATCGATCAAAAAAGTCTCCGGCGCGCCATAGACACCCAGGTTCAAACCCAGGCTGCCCGCTTCGTCATTGATGTTCAGCTGATACGGGTCGTGAAACTCCTTGAGCCACTTCTGCGCATCGGCATTCACATCCTTGTAATTGACGCCGTAGATCACCACGCCCTGCTGCGCCAGTCTGGTCAGCACCGGGTGCTCGTCGCGGCAAGCCACGCACCAGGTGCCCCAGACGTTGACCAGCGCCGGCTTGCCCAGCAGGTCGGCGCGGGTCAGCGGCTTGCCGTCCTGCACGGCGGGCAAGTTGAATTCAGGGAATGGTTTGCCGATCAGCGCCGACGGCAATTCCGACGGATCCAGATACAAACCTCTGTACAGCAAGCCCGCCATGCCGAGAAACAGCACCAGGGGGATCAGCAACATCCAACGCTTCATACCGCCGCTCCCGTCATGCCCAGTGCGTCACGCACTTTCGCGCGGACTTTGACGCGGTAACGTTTGTCCAGCGCCGCCAGCAGCCCGCCCAGTGCAGTGATCAGCCCACCGAACCAGATCCAGCGCACGAACGGCTTGACGTGGACACGCACCGCCCACGCGCCGTTTTCCAGCGGTTCGCCCAGCGCCACATAGAGATCGCGGGTGAACCCGCCGTCAATGCCGGCCTCGGTCATCATCGAGCGCTGCACGGTGTACAGGCGTTTTTCCGGGTGCAGCACAGTGATTTCCTTGCCGTCTTCCAGCACGCGAAGGGTGCCGCGATCGGAGGTGAAGTTCGGGCCCTGGTAATGCTGGGCGCCCTCGAACACAAACATGTAGCCACCCAGTTCCACCGACTCGCCGGGGGCCATGCGCAGGTCGCGTTCGGCGCTGTTCTGGCTGGACAACACCACGCCCAGCGCCAGCACCGCGATACCCAGGTGCGCCACCTGCATGCCCCAGTAACTGCGGGTCAGCGAGCGCATCCCTTTGAGCAGGCCCTTGTGGCGCGTCTTGTCGAACAGGTCGCGCACGCCGGCCAGCAACACCCAGGCCGCGAGCAAACAGGTGGCAAGCACGGCCCAGTGGAAGTCGGCCATGGCGAAGCCGGCCACTACGGCCAATACCGCGCTACCAACCAATACCGGCGCGAGCATGCTCAGCAGCCACTTGACCGGCGTGTCCTTCCAGCGCACCAGCACGCCCACCGCCATCACGGCCATGAGCAAGCCCATCAGCGGCACGAACAACGCATTGAAATACGGCGGGCCGACGGACATCTTCGCCCCGCTGAGGGCATCCAGCACCAGCGGGTAGAGCGTGCCGAGCAGAATCATCGACGCTGCCACCACCAGCACCAGGTTGTTGCCCAGCAGCAAGGTTTCCCGCGACCACAGGCCAAAGCCGACATGGCTTTTCACCACCGGCGCGCGAATGGCGAACAGGGTCAGTGACCCGCCCACCACCATCAGCAGGAAGATCAGGATGAACACGCCACGGGCCGGATCGGAGGCAAACGCGTGGACCGAGGTCAGCACCCCCGAGCGCACCAGGAAGGTGCCGAGCAGGCTCAGCGAAAACGCCGCGATGGCCAGGAGCACGGTCCAGCTTTTGAACACGCCGCGCTTTTCGGTGACCGCCAGGGAGTGAATCAGCGCCGTGCCCACCAGCCACGGCATGAACGAGGCGTTCTCCACCGGGTCCCAGAACCACCAGCCGCCCCAGCCCAATTCGTAATAGGCCCACCACGAACCCAGGGTGATGCCGACGCCGAGGAAAGCCCAGGCGACGATGGTCCACGGCCGCGACCAGCGCGCCCATGCCGCATCAAGACGACCGCCGAGCAAAGCGGCGATGGCAAAGGCGAACGCCACGGAGAACCCGACGTAACCCATATATAACATCGGCGGGTGGACGATCAGGCCGATGTCCTGCAGCAGCGGGTTAAGGTCGCGCCCGTCCTGGGGAATCTGCGGCAGGATGCGGCTGAACGGGTTGGAGGTGAGGATCAGAAACAGCAGAAAGCCCACGCTGATCATGCCCATCACCGCCAGCACACGGGCGAGCATGACCTGGGGCAATTGTCGGGAAAAGATCGACACGGCAAAAGTCCAACCGCCGAGGATCAGCGCCCAGAGCAGCAACGACCCTTCGTGAGCACCCCAGACGGCGCTGAATTTGTAGTACCACGGCAGCGCACTGTTGGAGTTTTCCGCAACGTACGCCACGGAAAAGTCGTCGACCATAAACGAATGGGTCAGGCAGCCGAAGGCAAATACCAGAAACGCAAACTGCCCCCACGCGGCGGGCTGCGCGAGGCTCATCCACAGACGGTCGCCGCGCCAGGCGCCCATCAGCGGCACGATGGCCTGCACGAGGGCGAAGCAAAGCGCCAGAATCATGGCCAGATGGCCGAGTTCGGGAATCATGATTTACCCCTGTTTGTCCGGGAGAGCGGCGGGCGTGGCGGCAGGTGCGGGCTGGCCGCTGTCTTTCAGCGCTTTGGCGACTTCCGGCGGCATGTATTTCTCGTCGTGCTTGGCCAGCACTTCATCGGCGACGACCACGCCGTCGGCATTGAGCTTGCCGAGGGCGACGATGCCCTGCCCTTCGCGGAACAGGTCCGGCAGGATGCCGCGATAGGTGATGGGCACCGACTTGTTGAAATCGGTGACGGCAAACGTAACGTCCAGCGAATCCGGCGAGCGCTGGAGCGAGCCCTGGACCACCATGCCCCCGGCGCGAATCCGCGTGTCACGGGGCGCCTCGCCGCCGGCAATCTGGGTCGGGGTGTAGAACAGGTTGATGTTTTCCTTCAGCGCGCTGAGTGCAAGGCTGACCGCAATGCCGACCCCGGCGAGGATCGCCACAATGATCAACAGGCGCTTTTTTCGCAGCGGATTCACGTAATGCTCTCCCGGCGCAGACGACGCGCCTCTTGTTGCAGGTAACGCCGACGCGCGAAAACCGGAGCCAGGACATTGATCGCCAGCACGGTGAAACAGAGGCCATAAGCCGACCAGACATACAGCCCGTGCCTGCCCATGGCGAGAAAATCGCTGAAAGACTCGAAGCTCATCGTTCGGCTCCGTTACGAGGGGACGCTGTGTGGCCAAGGTGCTTCATTACTGCATCCTTGACCCAACCGGCGCGGGCCTCGCGCTTGAGCACTTCCAGGCGCATGCGCATCAGCAGCACCGCCCCGAAGAAGCAGTAGAACCCCAGCACGGTGAACAGCAGCGGCAACCACATTTCAGCGGGCATGGCCGGCTTTTCCGTCAAGCTGAAGGTCGCGCCCTGGTGCAGGGTGCTCCACCATTCCACTGAATATTTGATGATCGGGATGTTGATCACGCCAACGATGGCCAGCACGGCGCAGGCCTTGGCGGCGCTGTCGCGGTTGGTGATGGCGTTGCCCAGCGCGATCAGGCCGAAATACAGGAACAGCAAAATCAGCATCGACGTCAGCCGCGCATCCCAGACCCACCACGAGCCCCACGTCGGCTTGCCCCAGATTGCGCCGGTGACCAGCGCCAGGGCGGTCATCCACGCACCGATGGGGGCTGCGCATTGCAGGGCGACGTCGGCCATCTTCATCTTCCAGACCAGCCCGACCACCCCGCACACGGCCATCATCACGTAGCAGGACTGAGCCAGCATCGCCGCTGGCACGTGGATATAAATGATGCGAAAGCTGTTGCCTTGCTGGTAGTCGGGCGGCGCGAACGCCAGGCCCCAGACCACGCCAATGCCGATCAACAGGGCCGCAGCGATGCTCAGCCACGGCAGCAGACGGCCGCTGATGCCGTAAAACCATTTGGGCGAACCGAGTTTGTGGAACCAGGCCCAACTCATGCCGCCTTTAGCCTTGGCGCTTGTGTTCATCACGCTGCCTTTTCATCACGGTGCTTTTTAATACGCTGCTCGTTATCACAGTGCGTCTCAGCCAGAGGCGCTGTCAGGGCAAGGCACTTCTTATGACTGAAGCGTCCAGGACCTGCCGACGGAAAAACTGTCCGCGCGGTCAGGGTGCGATTATTCGCCAACGCTGATCTTCAAACCAGCGGCAATTGCAAAGGGCGTCAGGGTGACCGCCAGTGCGGTGAGGCTGCCAAGCCAAAGCAGATAACCGGTCGCGGGCATGCCCTCAAGGGCAGCCTGCAGGGCGCCGCTGCCGAGAAGCAGCACCGGGATGTACAGCGGCAGAATCAACAACGCCAGGAGCAGACCGCCGCGCTCGAGCCCTACGGTCAACGCCGCGCCCACCGCGCCGAGCAGGCTCAGCACCGGCGTACCCAGCAGCAGCGACAGCAGCAGCACCGGCAAACACGCGATGGGCAGGCCCAGCATCAGCGCCAGCAGCGGGGACAGCAACACCAGCGCCAGCCCGGAAAACGCCCAGTGCGCCAGCACTTTCGCCAGCACCAGCAGCGCCAGCGGTTGCGACGACAGCACCCATTGTTCGAGGGAGCCGTCTTCGAAATCACTGCGAAACAGGCCGTCCAGTGACAGCAGCACAGACAACAGCGCCGCCACCCACACCAACCCTGGCGACAGGCGCTGCAGCAGTTGCGTATCAGGGCCGACGGCCAGGGGAAACAGCGCGATGACGATGGCGAAGAACACCAGCGGATTAAGCAGCTCGGCCGGGCGCCGAAACAGCAGGCGCGCTTCACGGGCAATCAACAGGGTAAACACGTGACTCATGCCGCCCATTGCCCCAGGTCCAGATCGCGATAACCCGAAGGCGTACGGCTCAGGGTGTGGTGGGTGGTCAGCACCACGGCGCCGCCGTTTTCACAGTGCGCGGCCAGATGAGCTTCAAGTTGCGCGACGCCCTGTTTGTCCAGGGCGGTAAAGGGTTCGTCGAGCATCCACAGGCCGGGGCCGGGCAGATACAGGCGGGCCAATGCCACGCGACGCCGTTGACCGGCCGACAAGGTGTGGCACGGCACGTCTTCAAACCCGCGCAGGCCAACCGCTTCGAGGGCGCGCCAGATGTCGGCGGGCTGCACGGGCGTGTGCAGCGCGCAGAGCCAGGCGAGGTTTTCCAGAGGGGTGAGCAAATCCTTGATGCCGGCGGCGTGGCCAATCCACAGCAGGTGGCGGGTCAACTCGCTGCGCTGACTGGCGAGGGGCTTGCCGTCCAGAAGCACACTGCCGGCGGTAGGCTGCATCAGCCCGCACAACAGGCGCAGCAGGCTGGTCTTGCCGCTGCCGTTGGGGCCGCTGATCTGCACCATGTCGCCCGCGCTCAGCCGCAATTCGAGACGCTCGAACAGCAGGCGCCAGTCACGCTCGCAAGTCAGCGCTACGGCTTCAAGAACGGGGATCGACATGAGGACCTTCTTTTCGGTAGCAGCGGCACGGCGGTTCAAGTCGGGATCATGACGGCCGTTATACTGATGCAGCTTAACGGTGGACCGCCGACGAAGTCGGTGCCGGATTATACATACCCGGCCCCGCCATCCAGAGCGCAAATTTACCGAGTCGGGATCTGATGACAGGCGATATACCCAATCTTCCTCCAGTAACAGTGGCCACAGCCTTGCTGCGAGCCGGTGTGCCGGCCGGCGAAGTGCTCAAGCTGATGGAGCCGCGCGAAGGGCTGTTGACCTCGGGCCAGGTGGCCAGCGCTGAAGTGGTGAGCCTCAAGCAGTTGGGGCAGGACTTTCAGCTGTTGCTCAAACTGACCCTGGACAACGGCCGGCAAACCACCCTCCCCGTCAGCAGTTCGCTGCCGCTGACGCCGGGCACCAGCGTCAACGTCGCCCAGGGTTCAGCCGACACCCTGACCATCAGCGTGCAGGACCTGCAGAAAGCCGCCAACAACAGCCTCACCAGCATCGACACGCGGCAGTTGCCTGCCGGCACGCTGTTGCAAGGCAAAGTGCTGACCACCCAGGTGGCGGCGCAGAATGTCGCGCAGTTGGCAGTGCAATCCCCCGGGCAATCGTCGGGCGGGGCGCAGCTGACCAACTACCGCTCCATCGTTATCCTCCTGAACACGGCCCTGGCCGGGACCAGCCTGACCGTCGACAGCCCGCAGCCGCTGCGGGTCGGCAGTCTGCTCAGCGCCCAGGTGCAGAACAGTCAGGCGCTGAATTTCGTCGCCCTGCCCAATCGCCTGGACGAGTTGGCCCTGGCGCAGCAGCTGTCGACCCAGCAAAGCCGTCAGGGCTCGCTGCAGGGCCTGATCACGGCGCTGCAGAACATGCCGCCGCCGGCTGGCGATGGCGATGGCGATGGCGATAACCTTTCGCCTTCTCTGCGGGCGAGCATCGAGCAATTGTTGGCCGACCTGCCGGACGTTCCGCAGATGAGCACGGCCAGAGGCGTCGCCCAGGCGCTGAATGCCAGCGGGCTGTTCATGGAATCGCGTTTGCTGGCCGGGCAGAACCCGACGCTGGTGCCGGACATGAAAGCCAACCTGCTGCGGCTGATCACGCAACTCTTGCCGGGGCTGCCGGGCAACGTCAGTTATGACGCTGCTGCCGCCGGCAACACCCTGGCGCGAGCCATGCCCAGCGTATTGCGCAGCGCCTTCGGCACCCTGGGGCTGGTGGCGCCGCCGAGCGATACGATCAACTTCCCATTACCACCGCGCACCCTCGGCCATCCGGAGAGCAAGGACGATCTGGAGATGCTGTTGAAATTGGCGGCGGGGGCGATTTCGCGTCTGCAAAGCCATCAGCTGGGTGGCCTGGAGCAGACCCGCACCCACGCCGACGGCACTCAGGTGACCACCTGGCAGCTGGAGATCCCGATGCGTAACGCCCACGACATCGTGCCGTTGCAGGTCAAGGTTCAGCGTGAGGAAACCCCTGAGCGCGAGGAGCATTCTGATGCGCCGGTGCAGGAAGCCAAGGAGCGAGAAAAGCTCTGGCGGCTGGAGCTGGCGTTTGATCTGGAGCCTCTCGGCCCGTTGCAGGTTCAGGCGCAACTGATCGCGGGCAGCATCGCCAGTCAGTTGTGGGCTGAGCGCGAAGGCAGCGCCGAGTTGATTTCCAGCGAGCTGGATAATCTGCGCGCGCGGCTGGTGGCCTGCGGCTTGAACGTCAAGGAACTGGAATGCAACCGTGGCGTGCCGCCCCAAGGCCCACGCGCCGTGCTCGAACAACGCTGGATCGACGAGAACGCCTGATGAGCAAACCCGAGCAGACACCGCGTCAGGCCATTGCCCTCAGCTACGACGGCCACCAGGCCCCGACCCTGACGGCCAAAGGCGATGACACGCTGGCGGAAGCCATTCTGGCAATCGCCCGTGAGTACAAAGTCCCGATCTACGAGAACGCAGAACTGGTGAAAATGCTCGCCCGCCTGGAACTGGGCGACAGCATCCCCCAGGAGCTGTACCTGACCATCGCCGAAATCATCGCGTTTGCCTGGCACCTGAAAGGCAAGTTCCCGGTGGGCTTCGACCCGAATGCCGGGCCGGTGGAGCGTGATATCACGCCGCGTTGATTCCGACTCTACGGCCGTCTACACGACACCCATTGCCCGTTTGAAGCGAATCAACAAGGAGCCGGCTTGCTGGCGAAAGCAGTGTGTCAGTCGCCGGGCATGTCACAGGCATACCGCGTTCGCCAGCAAGCCGGCTCGTACGGATCGTGCAGACAACCGTGAGCAGTGAAACGCCGCAAAACCCAGTGTAGGAGCGCGCTTGCCCGCGAACGCGTCGGAACTGCTGCCGCTGAATGACTGACACACCGCGATCACCGTAGGAGCCGGCTTGCTGGCGAACACGTGGTGTCAGTCGCCGAACAGGTCACCGGCAAATCGCATTCGCCAGCAAGCCGGCTCCTACGGATTGTGCATACGCCCACGAGTATTCAAACGCCGCAAAACCCAGTGTAGGAGCGCGCTTGCCCGCGAACGCGTTGGAACCGCTGCCGCTGAATGACTGACACACCGGCTCCTACAGATTCTGCATATGGCCGTGAGCATTCAAACGCCGCAAAACCCAGTGTAGGAGCGCGCTTGCCCGCGAACACGGCGCGTTAGTCGCCGAACTGGTCACAGGAACATCGCCTTCGCCAGCAAGCCGGCTCCTACGGATTGTGCAGACGACCGTAAGCATTCAAACGCCGCAAAACCCAGTGTAGGAACGCGCTTGCCCGCGAAGGCATCGGAACTGCTGCCGCTGAATGACACACCTCGATCACCGTAGGAGCCGGCTTGCTGGCGAACGCGGCGTGTCAGTCGCCGAACAGGTCACCGGCAAATCGGGTTCGCCAGCAAGCCGGCTCCTACGGATTGTGCATACGCCCATGAGTATTCAAACGCCGCAAAACCCAGTGTAGGAGCGCGCTTGCCCGCGAACGCGGCGTGTCAGTCGCCGAGCAGGTCACAGGAAAATCGCATTCGCCAGCAAGCCGGCTCCTACGGATTCTGCGCACAACCGTGACTATTCAAACGCCGCAAAAACCAGTGTAGGAGCGCACTGTCCGGTCGCCGCAAAGCCAGTGCTGGAGCAGGCTTTCTACCGATTGCCCCCATGCATCTTGGTCATCAGCTGCGCTTCGGCCTGGGTCAGGCCGCAGGATTGGGTGAGTTCGTCGATGCTGGCGCCCATGCCGACCAGGCGGGCGGCCTGGGCGAAGGACAGTGTGGAAGGGTCGCGCTGCTCAAGCGCGGTGATCTTGTCCGGCAGCAGTGCGACGATGGAACGCAACTCGTGCAGTTCCTCGCCCATTCTCACCGTCCCGCTCTGGTAATTTTCCAGGCGCCTGGCCAGCTCGCGGATGCGCTGATCACGCAGCGAATCCGCTTCCAGCTGCTGCATGGCCAGGGTGCGCAGGCGTTTGGTGTGGGCCATGAACATCGCGACGCTCGCGACCCACAACACCGCCAGAAAAATGACCGCCACATCAAGAATCAATCAGATGTTCTCCAGCTCGGACCACTCTTCCTCGGACATCATCTTGTCCAGCTCCACGAGGATCAGCAGTTCGCCGTTCTTGTTGCACACGCCCTGGATGAATTTGGCGGATTCGTCGTTGCCCACGTTGGGCGCGGTTTCGACTTCCGACTGACGCAGGTAAACCACTTCAGCCACGCTATCGACCAGGATCCCGACCACTTGCTTGTCGGCCTCGATGATCACGATACGCGTGTTGTCGCTGACTTCAACCGGCGGCAGACCAAAGCGCTGACGGGTGTCGATGACAGTGACCACGTTGCCGCGCAGGTTGATGATCCCCAGTACGTAGCTTGGCGCGCCCGGGACCGGAGCGATCTCGGTGTAGCGCAGCACTTCCTGAACCTGCATCACGTTGATGCCATACGACTCGTTGTCCAGGCGGAAGGTGACCCATTGCAGAATCGGATCTTCGGAACCCTGTGCTGACGACTTCTTCATACCCCTAACCCCTTGCGTATTGTGCCGTGCGGTCGACGTTTCGTACGCCGCCCTGTGTTGATCTGATGATGTTTATTGATGCGTCTTCATCTGCTTGACCGCGCCACTGGCAATCAGCTCGGCCAGCTCGGAAACGTCCAGCAACGCACACATGTGCTCGATCACCGTCCCGGCAAGCCAGGGCCGCTGACCACGATGGGTGCGCCATTTAATTTCATTGGGGTCCAGGCGCAACGAGCGGCTGACCTGATGCACCGCCAGCCCCCACTCATAGCCCTGAACCGAGATCACGTATTGCAGCCCCTGACGGAAATCGTCGCGGTAGCGGTCCGGCATGATCCAGCGCGCTGTGTCCAGCACCTTCAGGTTGCCAGCCTGGCTGGGCAGGATCCCGAGAAACCAGTCCGGCTGACCGAACAGCGGCGTCAAATCATGGCCCGCCAGCGGGTAAATCGAACCCAGGCACACCAGCGGCACCGCGAGGGTCAGACCGGCGACGTCGAACAGCAGGCATTCGAACGGCTCGGCCGCCCAGGCCGGGCGCTCGTCACCCGTGGGCGGAGGCGTCGGAGTGCGCTGGGCAGACAGATGCACATCGACGACCGGCTCGACCAGCGCCACCGGTGGTTCTTCCACCACCGGCGCTTCAACGAGCGGTTCTGGCTCAGGTTCAAACACCGGCGGCAGGATCACCGGCGGCAACACCGTTGGCCGTTCCATTACCCGTGCCGCAGCCGGTTCAGGCTGCGCCGTATAAGCGAGCGACACCGGCGCAGGCCGGGCCATGGGCGCAGGCTGCGGCACGGGTACAGAAGCCGGCAACGCGGCAGCCACAGCAGCGGCTACCGCCGAACGCATGCGTGCGTCATGGGCCTGCTCTTCGAGCACGGCCGCTTGAAATTCATCCACGGACTCGACGACCTGCAGCTCCTCGGTCGCGTCATACAGCAACGCGTCCAGGTAGTTCTGCAGCGCCAGTTGTGGTCGTGAAGCGATGTCCAGGGGGCGGTTCATACAGGAGCCCGAAAAGTAGTGATGCGATTACCGCCTGAAACAGATATCGGCTGCATAGCCGATGGACTTGAGCGTGCAGGCGCGCCGCTCGACAAATAACGATCAGCGGCCACTCAGGCCACCTGCCCGACAAGCTGTTCGGTGAGCATGTGCTTGAGCAACGCGCGGTAGGCCAGCACGCCACGGCTCTTGTTGTCGAACTGTGACGGCGTTACGCCCGCGCGGCTTGCATCGCGCAGGCGCGTGTCCACCGGGATGAACGCATTCCAGACGTGTTCCGGGTAACTGTCGCGCAGCAGCTTGAGGGTGCTCATCGACGCCTGGGTACGGCGGTCAAACAGCGTCGGCACGATGGTGTACGGCAGCGGCACCTTGCGCGAGCGGTTGATCATCGCCAGCGTGTTGACCATGCGCTCCAGGCCCTTCACCGCGAGGAATTCGGTCTGCACCGGGATCGCCAGTTGCTGGCTCGCCGCCAGGGCGTTGACCATCAACACGCCAAGCAGTGGCGGGCTGTCGATGATCGCGTAATCGAAGTCTTGCCACAGCTGCGCCAGACTCTTGGCAATCACCAGACCCAGGCCGCTCTGCCCCGGCGACTGGCGCTCCAGGGTGGCCAGGGCGGTGCTCGACGGCAGCAGCGAAATGCGTTTGTCGCTGGTCGGCAGCAACAGTTGCCCCGGCAAACCGTCCGGCACCACGCCCTTGTTGAGGAACAGGTCGAACGTGCTGTGCTCCAGGGCATCGGGGTTGTGCCCGAAATAGCTGGTCATCGAGCCATGGGGATCGAGGTCCACCACGACCACGCGCTTGCCCGCCTCTGCCAGCAAGCCGGCTAAAGCGATGGAGGTGGTGGTCTTGCCGACCCCGCCTTTCTGATTGGCTACTGCCCAGACTCTCATGTACTCGTTTTCCCCCCGACCAAAGCGACGACCGGGTTTAAGGGGCAGATGACGAAGATTTGACGCCTTGCGGCGGCTTGGCCGGGACCGGTGCAGTTTGTGTGCCAGCACGGCGCAGTGCAGCATCGGGTTTTGCATTGGCCGTGGTGCCCGAGCCCGTGAGGCTGCGGCGCACGTCCAGGTTGCGCGAGATCACCAGCACCACGCGACGGTTTCGCGCGCGGCCGTCAGCGGTGGCGTTGGAGGTCAGCGGCTGGAACTCGCCATAGCCCACCGAGGCCAGCCGCGCCGGGTTGATCCCGTCCATGGCCAGCATCCGCACGATGCTCGAGGAACGCGCCGACGACAGCTCCCAATTGGTCGGGAACTGCCCGGTGTTGATCGGCTGGTTATCCGTGAAGCCTTCGACGTGAACGGGGTTGTCGAACGGCTTGATGATCCTCGCGACCTTGTCGATCAAGTCGAACGCCTGATTGCTTGGCATCGCGTCGCCGCTGCCGAACAGTAGACTGGAATTGAGCTCGATCTCGATCCACAGCTCGTTACCGCGCACGGTCATCTGCTTGGAAGCGATCAGGTCGCCGAACGCCGCGTTGACGTCATCGGCAATCGATTTCAGCGGGTCGTCTGCGGCCTGCCCCAGCGCGGCGTCGGTCTGCTCGCTGTCCTGAACCAGCGGGTCGGCGGGCCGGACGGTCTGGGGTTTCTGCTCGCCAATGGGGATCGGCTTGACGCTGCGTTCGGGCTCGTTGAACACCCCGACCAGTGCCTCGGACAGCACCTTGTATTTGCCTTCGTTGAGCGACGAGATGGAGTACATGACCACGAAAAAAGCGAACAGCAAGGTGATGAAGTCCGCGTAGGACACCAGCCAGCGTTCGTGATTTTCGTGCTCTTCGTGGCGACGTCGGCGGGCCATCAGTCCATCACTCCATGAAGCCTTGCAGCTTCAGTTCGATCGAACGCGGGTTCTCGCCCTCGGCAATCGATAGCAGGCCTTCAAGGAGCATTTCCCGGTAGCGCGACTGGCGGATCGCCACAGCCTTGAGCTTGTTCGCCACCGGCAGAAGAATCAGGTTGGCGGAGGCAACGCCATAAATGGTCGCCACGAACGCCACCGCAATGCCGCTCCCCAGTTGATTGGGATCGGCGAGGTTGCCCATTACGTGGATCAGGCCCATGACCGCGCCGATGATGCCGACGGTTGGCGCGTAACCTCCCATGCTTTCGTAGACTTTAGCGGCCTGGATGTCGCGGCTTTCCTGGGTGATGAAATCCACTTCCAGAATGCCGCGAATGGCTGCCGGCTCAGCGCCGTCCACCAACAGTTGCAGGCCTTTGCGCGAATAGGCATCGGGTTCCGAATCGGCCACCGCTTCGAGGCCAAGCAGGCCCTCCTTGCGCGCTGTGAGGCTCCAGGACACGACGCGATCAATGCCGCCCGCCAGATCGATGCGTGGCGGAAACAGAATCCAGATGAAAATCTGCATCGCCCGCTTGAACGCGCTCATGGGCGTCTGCAGCAGGCAGGCCGCCAGCGTACCGCCAAGGACGATCAACGCGGCCGGGCCATTGAGCAAGGCGCCCAGGTGCCCGCCTTCGAGGAAGTTGCCGCCGATGATCGCGACGAACGCCAGAATGATCCCTATGAGCGTCAAGACATCCATCAGCTACAGGCCTCCACCAGGTGGCGCCCGATGTCGTCGAGGCTGTACACGGCGTCGGCCAGCTCGGCTTTGACGATCGCCATGGGCATGCCGTAGATCACGCAGCTGGCTTCGTCCTGCGCCCAGATCTGGCTGCCGCTCTGTTTGAGCAGACGCGCGCCTTCACGGCCGTCGGCGCCCATGCCGGTGAGGACAACCGCGAGGACTTTGTCGCTGTAGGACTTTGCCGCCGAGCCAAAGGTGATGTCCACGCAAGGCTTGTAGTTCAGGCGCTCATCACCCGGCAGGATTTTCACCGCGCCGCGACCGTCAACCATCATCTGCTTGCCACCCGGGGCCAGCAGCGCCAGACCGGGACGCAGGATGTCGCCGTCTTCGGCTTCCTTGACGCTGATGCGGCACAGCTTGTCGAGGCGCTCGGCAAAGGCCTTGGTGAAGGCGGCCGGCATGTGCTGGATCAGCACGATGGGCGCGGGGAAGTTGGCCGGCAGTTGAGTGAGCACCCGCTGCAAGGCCACCGGGCCACCGGTAGACGTGCCGATCGCGACCAGTTTGTAGGCCTTGCGCTTGGGCGCTCCCGAGGTTGGCGCGTGATGATGGGACGCCGGCGCGGCTGAACGTGCAGGCGCAGGGGCTGGCGCCGGACGCGACGGGCTGGGTGCGGCAGACGTGCTGCGCGGCGCAGCGGGTGCAGCCGTTGACGCGGGTGCCGAGGTGGCGGAAGGCGCACTGCCGTAACCGCTGAAACGACGGTTGCTGCGGGAGATGCTGTGTACCTTCTCGCACAGCATCTGTTTGACCTTCTCGGGGTTGCGCGAGATGTCTTCGAAATTTTTCGGCAGGAAATCCACCGCACCAGCGTCCAGCGCATCGAGTGTGACCCGGGCGCCTTCGTGGGTGAGGGAGGAGAACATCAACACCGGGGTCGGGCAGCGCTGCATGATGTGACGGACCGCGGTAATGCCATCCATCATCGGCATTTCGTAGTCCATGGTGATCACGTCGGGCTTGAGGGCCAGGGCTTGTTCAATGGCTTCCTTGCCATTGGTGGCAGTACCGACCACCTGGATCGTGGGATCCGAAGAGAGAATTTCCGAGACACGACGTCGGAAAAAACCCGAATCGTCCACGACGAGAACCTTGACTGCCATAAACACTCCAAAGAGCGCGCGCCACCCTGAAGGTCGGCGCGCCCTGAATCACGTAGCTTGGGTCACAGTGGCGATGCGGGACAGGCCAGTGGGACCGGTTTTCGCGCTTAAAACAGGACCCGCGGGACCTGTAGGACCTGTAGGACCTATACCTGTAGGACCGGCTTTAGCCGGGAAGGCGTCAGTTGTCACACCGCAAAATTCATGGTGTCCCCACCGGCCTCTTCCCGGCTAAAGCCGGTCCTACAGAACATCGCAAGGCCCTTACAGACATCGCAAAGCCGCCCTGCCGAAGCCGATCCTGCTTAACCCATCCGTCGTGCCGCATAGCGCTTGAGCATGCTCGGCACATCGAGAATCAGTGCGATACGGCCGTCACCGGTGATGGTGGCGCCCGACATGCCCGGCGTGCCTTGCAGCATTTTGCCCAGCGGCTTGATCACCACTTCTTCCTGGCCCACCAACTGATCGACGACAAAGCCGATGCGTTGCGTGCCGACCGACAGGATCACCACGTGACCCTCGCGCTGCTCCTCGTGGGCCGCCGAGCTGACCAGCCAGCGCTTGAGGTAGAACAGAGGCAGCGCCTTGTCGCGCACGATGACCACTTCCTGACCATCGACGACGTTGGTGGTCGACAGGTCCAGGTGGAAGATCTCGTTGACGTTGACCAGCGGGAACGCGAAGGCCTGGTTGCCGAGCATGACCATCAGCGTCGGCATGATCGCCAGGGTCAGCGGCACCTTGATGATGATCTTCGAGCCCAGGCCTTTGGTAGAATCGATGCTGATCGAGCCGTTGAGCTGGGCGATCTTGGTTTTCACCACGTCCATGCCCACGCCGCGCCCGGACACATCGGAAATCTCGGTCTTGGTCGAGAAGCCCGGCGCGAAGATCAGGTTGTAGCAGTCGGTGTCGCTAAGGCGATCCGCTGCGTCCTTGTCCATCACGCCGCGCTTGACCGCGATCGCACGCAGGACCGCAGGGTCCATGCCTTTGCCGTCATCGGAAATCGACAGCAGGATGTGATCGCCTTCCTGTTCGGCCGCCAGAATCACACGACCGTTCCGGGGTTTGCCCGACGCCTCACGCTCTTCCGGCGACTCGATACCGTGGTCGACCGCGTTGCGCACCAAGTGGACCAGCGGGTCGGCCAGGGCTTCGACGAGGTTCTTGTCCAGGTCGGTCTCTTCACCCACCAGTTCAAGGCTGATTTCTTTCTTCAGCTGACGCGCCAGATCGCGAACCAGTCGCGGGAAGCGACCGAACACTTTCTTGATCGGCTGCATGCGGGTCTTCATGACCGCGGTCTGCAGGTCAGCGGTGACCACGTCCAGGTTGGACACGGCCTTGGACATGGCTTCGTCGGCGCTGTTGGCGCCCAGACGCACGAGGCGGTTACGCACCAGCACCAGTTCGCCGACCATGTTCATGATTTCGTCCAGCCGCGCGGTGTCGACGCGCACGGTGGTTTCCGCTTCGGCCGGCGGCTTTTCGCTGGCCGCCGGAGCAGCAGCGCGGGCAGGAGCAGGAGCAGGAGCAGGAGCCGCTTTGGCCGGGGCCGCAGCAGCAGGCGTCGCTTTGGCCGGTTCGGCTTTGGCGGCGGGCTCAGGCGTCTTCGCCTGTGCAGCAGCAGGTGCTGCGGCAGCCACGGCGGGCTCGAACTTGCCTTTGCCGTGCAACTGATCCAGCAGGTCTTCGAATTCGTTGTCGGTGATTTCGTCCGAGGCAGCGGCTTTCGACGGGGCGGCGGGCGCAACCGGCGCGGCAGGTGCAGCGGCAGCAGGAGCAGCAGCGCCAACGGCATCGGGCGAGAAAGAGCCTTTGCCGTGCAACTGATCCAGCAGCGACTCGAATTCGTCGTCAGTGATTTCGTCACTGGCCGGTGCGGCAGACGGCGTCACGGCCGCCGGCGGTTGCACGGCGTCGACGGCGAACTGGCCTTTGCCATGCAACTGATCGAGGAGTGATTCGAATTCGGCGTCAGTGATTTCATCGCTGGCCGCCGTGCCGGCCGGTGCAGCGGAAACCGCGGCCGCCGGTGGTGCGGCGACGGGTGCCGGTGCAGCAGGTGCAGCCGCAGCCGCAGCCGGCGCAGGCGCCCCTGCCGCTTGCGCCTTGACGGCGTTCAGCGAATCCAGAAGCTGTTCGAATTCAAGGTCGGTGATGTCTTCGGACGGCGCTTCAGCGACCGGCTCTTCAACCACCACCGGTGCCGCGGCAACTTCTTCTGCCGATGCCGGTTCAGCCAGGCGAGCCAGCGCGGCCAGCAATTCAGGCGTGGCCGGGGTGACGCTGGAACGCTCGCGCACCTGACCGAACATGCTGTTGACGGTGTCGAGTGCTTCGAGCACCACGTCCATGAGCTCCGAGTCGACGCGGCGTTCACCCTTGCGCAGGATGTCGAACACGTTCTCGGCGATGTGACAGCATTCAACCAGCTCGTTGAGCTGGAGGAAGCCGGCGCCCCCTTTTACAGTGTGAAAACCGCGAAAAATTGCATTGAGCAGGTCCGCATCGTCCGGCCGGCTTTCCAGCTCGACCAACTGCTCTGACAACAGCTCGAGAATCTCGCCGGCCTCTACCAGAAAATCCTGAAGGATTTCTTCATCGGCGCCGAAGCTCATTGGGGGGTGCTCCTAAAATTAACCGTCAAACCGATCCGGGGGCTGCACTGACGGCCTGCGCGCCTTGCTTTCGTCGAAGCATTGGCGCGCGGGTCCAGCAGCCACTTTCACAGAAAACCTGAAGTCCGAATAAGAATGACCGAATCAGAATCCGAGGCTGGATAGCAGATCGTCAACATCATCCTGTCCGGATACAACGTCTTCACGTTTATCGGCATGAATCTGCGGACCTTCACCCTTGGAGTGAAGTTTTTCTTGTTCTTTTTGCTGGCGGAACTCTTCCTGGTCGTGCTCGATGCCCGCAAAGCGGTCCACCTGGCTTGCCATGAGCACCAGCTTGAGCAGGTTGCGCTCGACTTCGGTGACCAGCGTGGTCACGCGTTTGATCACCTGACCGGTGAGGTCCTGGTAATCCTGAGCCAGCAGGATGTCGTTGAGATGCGCGGAGACTTCGGTGGTCTCCTTCTCGCTGCGGGTCAGAAACACATCGACGCGGCGGGCCAGATCACGAAACTCTTCGGCGCTGATTTCGCGGCGCATGAAGCGTCCCCAATCGGCGCTCAACGACTTGGCATCATCCGTGAGCCCGTGCATCAACGGCGTACTCAGCTCCACCAGGTCCATGGTCCGGTTGGCCGCGTTTTCAGTCAGCCTGACCACGTACGACAGCCGTTCGGTGGCGTCGGTGATCTGGGAGACCTCCTCGGCCTGCGGCATGTTCGGGTCGATCTGGAAGTTGACGATCGCGCTGTGCAGCTCGCGCGTCAGTTTGCCGACTTCCTGATACAGGCCGCGGTCGCGGGTCTGGTTAAGCTCATGGATCAGTTGCACAGCGTCGCCGAACTTGCCTTTTTCAAGGCTCGCGACCAGCTCTTGTGCGTGTTTCTTCAGGGTTGACTCAAAGTCACCCATTGTCGAATCTTTGGAATCCATAGCGCCCTCGCAGCGGACATCAGCTATTGACGCGCTCGAATATCTTTTCGATTTTCTCTTTGAGCACTTGCGCAGTGAACGGCTTCACCACGTAGCCGTTCACACCGGCCTGAGCGGCTTCGATGATCTGCTCGCGCTTGGCTTCGGCAGTGACCATCAGCACCGGCAGGCTGCGCAGACGCTCGTCGGCACGCACCTGACGCAACAAGTCAATGCCGGACATGCCAGGCATGTTCCAGTCGGTGACGAGGAAGTCAAAGGCGCCGCTTTGCAGCATCGGCAATGCGGTGAGTCCGTCATCTGCTTCGGCCGTGTTGGTGAACCCAAGGTCACGCAACAGGTTTTTTATGATCCGCCGCATCGTTGAGAAGTCATCAACGATGAGGATTTTCATGTTCTTGTCCAATTCGACCTCCAAGCAGTCTTTAACGCGTTCAGCACCTGAACGCGCGTCCAATCAATACCGGCTGTGCCGAACATGAAGAGGGGTTTTGATCGACCGGAACGAGCGCAGCGAAACCGGATCATCTACGACCCGGTTCGACCGACTCCTGCCGTGTCTCTTCTGCTTCCCGCTCAACGTCTTGCACAGCCGGTCTTACAAGCAAAACACGCAGGCCCTGCGGCCTGCGCCTGATTCATGAACGTGCGCGCCACTCGCCAAGACGACCGCGCAACCGCGCCGCGCATTGGCTGTGCAACTGGCTGACCCGCGACTCGCTGACACCCAGGACCTCACCGATTTCCTTGAGGTTCAGCTCTTCGTCGTAGTACAGCGACAACACCAGGCGTTCACGTTCGGGCAAGTTGGCAATGGCCTCGGCCAGCGCAGCCTGGAAGCGCTCGTCTTCCAGATCCCGCGACGGTTCGAGGGACTGGCTCGCGCCGTCCTCGTGCAGCCCTTCGTGTTCGCCGTCCTGCAACAGGTCGTCGAAACTGAACAGGCGGCTGCCCAGGGTATCGTTCAAAATCCCGTAATAATCGTCGAGACTCATTTCAAGTTCGGCAGCAACCTCGTGATCTTTAGCGTCACGGCCGGTTTTTGCTTCGATTGATCGAATCGCGTCACTGACCATGCGCGTGTTCCGGTGAACCGAGCGCGGTGCCCAATCCCCTTTGCGCACTTCGTCGAGCATCGCGCCACGGATACGAATACCCGCGTACGTCTCGAAGCTGGCCCCTTTGGTGGAGTCATATTTGGTCGATACTTCGAGCAAGCCGATCATGCCCGCCTGGATCAAGTCCTCGACCTGCACGCTGGCCGGCAGACGCGCCAGCAAGTGGTAGGCGATTCGTTTGACCAGCGGGGCATAACGCTCGATCAGCTCATACTGGGAGTCTTTGGACGATTTGCTGTACATGCGATAGCCACTTGCTGTCATGAGACGGGCCCTGCGCTGGTGTGATGCACGAGGCGTTCTACGAAAAATTCCAGGTGACCGCGCGGGTTCGCCGGCAGCGGCCAGGTGTCGACTTTCTGCGCGATGGCCTTGAACGCCAGGGCACATTTGGAACGCGGAAACGCTTCGTACACGGCGCGCTGTTTCTGCACGGCCTTGCGTACGCATTCGTCGTACGGCACGGCGCCTACATACTGCAGGGCCACGTCGAGAAAACGGTCGGTGACTTTGGTCAGCTTGGCGAAGAGGTTGCGCCCTTCCTGCGGGCTCTGGGCCATGTTGGCCAGGACGCGGAAGCGGTTCATGCCGTAATCGCGGTTGAGCAATTTGATCAGGGCGTAGGCGTCGGTGATCGACGTGGGCTCGTCGCACACCACCAGCAGCACTTCCTGGGCGGCGCGGACAAAGCTCACCACCGACTCGCCGATGCCGGCGGCGGTATCGATGACCAGCACATCGAGGTTGTCGCCGATGTCACTGAACGCCTGAATCAGCCCGGCATGCTGCGCCGGGGTCAGGTGGACCATGCTCTGGGTGCCCGATGCCGCCGGCACGATGCGTACGCCGCCCGGGCCTTGCAGCAGGACATCGCGCAGCTCGCACCGCCCTTCCATGACATCAGCCAGGGTGCGTTTGGGGGTCAGACCCAACAATACGTCGACGTTGGCCAGACCCAGATCGGCGTCCAGGAGCATGACGCGACGTCCCAGCTCGGCCAGTGCCAGTGAAAGATTCACTGAAACGTTGGTCTTGCCTACGCCACCTTTGCCACCGGTCACCGCGATAACCTGTACGGGATGCATGCTGCCCATGTTAATTGTTTACCTTGTCTTGCTTAGACCTAAGCCACATGTCGGGCTGCACGTTCAGTGCCTGAACAATGCCTGGCAGACCATCGATGCAGGAAAATTCCACTGTCATTTTCTTCACCTAGCCCGCGCGCTTGCCGGTGCTGTGATAAAGATCCGCAAACATATCCGCCATCGCTTCCTCGCTTGGCTCCTCCTGCATCTGCACGCTGACAGCCCGGCTCACCAATTGGTGCCGACGCGGCAAATGCAGATCATCCGGTATCCGTGGGCCATCGGTGAGATAGGCCACAGGCAGTTCGTGTGTCACGGCCAGGCTGAGCACTTCGCCCAGGCTGGCCGTTTCGTCGAGCTTGGTCAGGATGCACCCGGCCAGGCCGCAACGTTTGTAACTGTGGTAGGCCGCTGACAGCACCTGCTTCTGGCTGGTTGTCGCCAGCACCAGGTAGTTGCGCGCCTTGATGCCACGGCCGGCGAGGGTTTCCAGTTGCAGACGCAGTGCCGGATCGCTGGCTTGCAGGCCGGCGGTGTCGATCAACACCACGCGCTTGCGCAACAGCGGCTCCAGCGCCTGTGCCAGGGACTGGCCCGGGTCGACGTGGGTAACCGGTACATTGAGGATCCGGCCCAAGGTTTTCAGCTGCTCCTGAGCGCCAATGCGGAAACTGTCCATGCTCACCAGCGCGATATTTTGCGCGCCGTATTTCAACACATATCGGGCCGCCAGTTTAGCCAGCGTGGTGGTTTTGCCCATGCCGGCAGGACCGACCATGGCAATCACACCGCCCTCTTCCAGCGGCTCGACGTCCGGGGTGGCAATCATGCGGGCCAGATGGGCCAGCAGCATGCGCCAGGTGTGGGCCTGATCGCCGGATTCCGGCACCATCGCCAGCAGATCGCGGGACAGCGGGCCGGAGAGACCAACGCGTTGCAGACGGCGCCACAGATTGGCCTGCTGCGGACGGCTGCCTTGCAGTTGATTCCAGGCCAGCGAGCCCAGCTGCACTTCCAGCAGTTCACGCAGGCCGTTCAATTCGGAGCGCATCGCTTCGTAAGCACGATCGCCAACAGCCGGCTCGGCGTTGCGCTCGGCACGCTCGGCGGCCACAGCGGCGTGGATCGACGGGCGGAACGGTTCTTCCAGCGTCGGCTCGATCTGCTTGCTGTCATCCATCGCCAGGCCAACGAACAACTGGCGATTGGCGACAGTGTCCAGCTCGCTGCGGTGGGTCAGCTCAGCCTGAGCGGTAACGATGCGCGACTGGGTCTTGCGCAGCTCTTCTTCGAGTTCAATGTTCGGCACACGCGGGGCCAGCGCAGACAACTTGTAGTCCAGGGCGGCGGTCAGTTCCACGCCGCCGGCGATCCGCCGGTTCCCGATGATGGCGGCTTCAGCGCCCAGCTCATCGCGAACCAGTTTCATGGCTTGTCGCATATCGGCGGCGAAAAAACGCTTAACTTGCATGACTCACTACCTCAGCCGTTAGGCCCGACAGTCGCTACGATGGTGACTTGCTTATTGTCAGGAATTTCCTGGTAAGCCAAAACATGCATATTCGGTACAGCCAACCGTCCAAAGCGGGACAACATGGCGCGAACCGGACCTGCGACCAACAAAATAACCGGCTGCCCCTGCATCTCCTGACGCTGCGCCGCTTCGATCAACGAGCGCTGAAGTTTCTCAGCCATGCTCGGTTCGAGGAGAACGCCTTCTTCCTGACCCTGACCTGCCTTCTGCAGACTATTTAGCAATATCTGTTCCAACCTTGGCTCAAGGGTGATCACAGGCAGCTCCGGCTCAATGCCGACAATGCTTTGGACGATTGCGCGGGACAACCCGACCCGTACGGCAGCCACCAGCGCGGCGGTATCTTGACTACGCGCAGCGTTGTTGGCGATGGCTTCGGCGATGGAGCGGATATCGCGAACCGGCACCTGTTCGGCGAGCAGCGCCTGCAGCACCTTGAGCAGGGCCGACAGCGACAGCACGCCCGGGACCAGTTCTTCCGCCAGTTTTGGCGATCCCTTGGCCAGCAGGGTCATCAATTGCTGGACTTCCTCGTGGCCGATCAGTTCATGAGAGTGCTTGTAGAGAATCTGGTTCAAGTGCGTCGCCACCACGGTACTGGCGTCTACCACGGTGTACCCGAGGGATTGCGCCTGGGCGCGCTGGCTGATTTCGATCCACACGGCCTCCAGACCAAACGCCGGGTCTTTGGCAGTGATGCCGTTGAGGCTGCCAAATACCTGGCCGGGGTTGATGGCCAGTTCGCGGTCGGGGTAGATCTCGGCTTCGGCCAGGGTCACGCCCATCAGCGTCAGGCGGTAGGCGCTGGGCGCCAGGTCGAGGTTGTCGCGGATGTGCACGGTCGGCATCAGGAAGCCCAACTCCTGGGAGAGCTTCTTGCGCACGCCCTTGATCCGCGCCAGCAATTGCCCACCCTGATTGCGGTCCACCAGCGGAATCAGGCGGTAGCCGACTTCCAGGCCGATCATGTCAATCGGCGTGACATCGTCCCAGCCCAGTTCCTTGGATTCCTGCGCGCGGGTCGGCGATGGCAGCAGCTCTTGCTGACGCTTGACCTCTTGCACGGCGGCCAGCTTGACCTGGTTCTGTTTCTTCCACAGCAGGTAGGCGCCGCCAGCAGCCACCAGACCGAGGCTGATGAAGGAGAAGTGCGGCATGCCCGGGACCAGGCCCATGACAATCATGATGCCGGCCGATACCGCGAGGGCCTTGTGGGAGGCGAACATCTGGCGGCCCACCAGTTTGCCCATTTCTTCCGAACCGGACGCACGGGTCACCATGATCGCAGCCGCAGTGGACAGCAGCAGTGATGGCAATTGCGCCACCAAACCGTCACCGATGGTCAGCAGCGCGTAGACCTTGCCGGCGTCGCCGAAGCTCATGCCGTGTTGCAGGATACCCACCAGCATGCCGCCGATGAGGTTGATGAAAAGAATCAGCAGGCCGGCGATGGCGTCACCGCGGACGAATTTGCTGGCACCGTCCATCGAGCCGTAGAACTCGGCCTCCTGGGCGACTTCAAGACGACGACGCTTGGCTTCGGGCTGGTCGATGAGGCCGGCGTTGAGGTCGGCGTCGATGGCCATCTGTTTGCCGGGCATGGCGTCGAGGGTGAAGCGTGCGCTGACTTCGGAGATGCGGCCGGCACCTTTGGTCACCACGACGAAGTTGATGATCATGAGGATGGCGAAGACGACGATACCGACGACGTAGTTGCCGCCGATGACGACTTCACCGAACGCCTGGATGACTTTACCGGCGGCAGCGTGGCCGTCCTGGCCGTGGAGCATGACGACGCGGGTGGAGGCGACGTTGAGGGCCAGTCGCAACAGGGTGGCGACGAGGAGGATGGTCGGGAAGACGGAGAAGTCGAGGGGCCGCAGGGCGTAGATACAGACGAGCAGGACGACGATGGACAGGGCGATGTTGAAGGTGAAGAAGACGTCCAGAAGGAACGGCGGCATGGGCAGCATCATCATGGCGAGCATGACGAGGAGCAGCAGCGGTACGCCGAGTTGGCCACGGCCCAGGCCGATCAATCCGGTTCTGGCGTGGGAGATTATCTGAGAGCGTTCCACCGATGGGCACCTGCGCGTTAAATCAATCTTTTGACGCCGAAGCGTTGTATCGGGGTTATTGCAAGAAGGGGTCCAACATTTGGCAGCGGGTTGAAAATATCAGAGTGCCAGTATTCAGATTTGGGATTTGCGTCAGGTGAATCAAGGTCAAGGGCATCTGCCTGGGGGCAGATGTTTCGCCTTCGGCGAGTTACTTGGAAAAGCACCCCAAGTAACCAAGGGTGCTTGCTCTCGGTTTGGCCCGACTTCGTCGGGTTCCCTCACTCCGACGACGCTCCGTGGGCCCGCGCCGAACGGACATCCATGTCCTGACGGCGCTCTCGCCGCATCCCTGCGGCTCGGCCCACTGCGCGTCGTCTGCATTCGGCCTGCACCCAAGTCGCGATTGGCGGTGTCTGGACTTTTTGTGTTCGAAGATCAAAAGCGCGCTTACGCTTAGCAGGACCGGCTTTAGCCGGGAAGAGGCCCGTTCAGACGCTGACATTTACTGGCTGAATGCATTCCCCTGTAGGAGCGCGCTTGCCCGCGAACGCGGTGGTTCGGCTGCATTTCAATTCCCTGACACCCTGGGTTTGATCGTTCCCACACTCTGCGTGGGAATGCCGCCCACGACGCTTCGCGTCCTCTGATCAAGGGCGGTGGATTCAGATCACTTTCACCGCTCGCCCGATGAATTGAATCGGCCCGGTGGGCTTGCCGGTCGGGGAGCCGGTGGGGTTTTCGAGGGTGAGTTCGAAGAGTTGGTTGGGTTGCAGCGGCGGCAGTTTGTTTACGGGGACGGAGAGGGTCTGGCCGGGTTTGACCAGGCCCAGGGACACGGGGCCCTGCCAGCCGTCGGCCTTGGTCCAGAACTGCAGGGCTTTGTCGGTGGGGACTGGGGCGGCGCCCAGGGGTATCAGCTGGATTTCTTCCGGGCTGCTGGCCTGGATCACCCAGCCGGGGGCCTGGTTTTGCGGCGCAACGAGCACGACGAGGTAGGTCGTGGGGTTTACCGGTGTTGTCCGGGTCGCCAGCAGGGTGGCCAGCAGCAGCGTGGCAAAAAGACCGGCGCCCGCCAGTCCGCGCCACAACGGCAGAAGATCCCACCATGAGTGCGACTTCCCGGCCGCAGCCTTGACGGGAGTCTGGCGGTCGTGGCTGCTGACGCTGCGCTCGATCCGTCCCCACAGCTGCGGACTTGGGGTCTGTGGTTCGGCGAGTTCGGTCAAGGTCAGCAGGCGCCCTTCCCAGGCGTCCACGGCTGCACGCAAATCGGCATCGGTGGCGAGGCGGTTCTGCACGTCGAGTCGTTGCTCGGCCGGCAGTGTGCCTAACACGTACTCGCTGGCCAGTGCGTCCATTTCATCGGCGCTGTCTTTCGACGGATAGCCTGTCATCCCATGCACTCCCGCAATGCCACCAGACTGCGTTTGATCCAGGCTTTCACCGTGCCCAGCGGCGCGCCCACTTTCTGCGAGATCTCCGAGTGCGAGTAGCCATCGACGTACGCATGAAGAATGCAGTTGCGACGCGCCGGTTCGAGCTGCTCCAGGCACCCATAGATACGCCCCGAGCGGGCGCGGTATTCAAAGCTGTCGACTTCGGTTGCAACGTCCAGTGCAGCCTCGGCCAGCACGGCGCTTTCGCTCTGTTCGCTGACCTCAAGGGTGTGCGCGTTATCACGCATGAAGTTCAGCGCCAGGTGCCGGGTCACGCTGAAGATCCAGCCACGGGCGGTGCCTCGCGCCGGGTCGAAACTGCCGGCGCGGGTCCAGATTTTGATAAAGGCGTCGTGCACGATGTCCTCGGCCAGCGCGTCGCTGCGGGCGATCCGCTTGGCGACGCCGAGCAGACGGGCGCTTTCCTGGGTGTAGAGGTCGTGCAAGGCCCGCCGCTCGCCTCGAGCGCAGGCGGCCAGACAGGCTTCGTAGTCAAAACAGTCTTCAGGTAGGGACAAAATGTTCAACCGCCAACGAAAAGAAATACCCCGACCCAAAGGCCGGGGTTGCGTCGGTGCAGCGTAGATGACTTTGTGTGTCAGAGACACGGCATGACGTGGGACGTTGGTCTACTTGGCGGCCCAGAAAATATAGTCCGCCTGATATTTCACGATTTCTTGCTTGCCCTTGGTCGCCGTCGAGCACTCCATCTTCGGCGCCACACCGCCTTTGGTCGCCACCCGCTGGATGTAACTGACGTTGCTCATCGCACCCTTGCCTTCCGCAGGGTTGGCTTTCACCAGCTGATACGGAATATCGCCCGTGCCGGCGGGGGCCACGGCGAGTTGCGTACCGGTGATCTTCGAACCGTCAGCCGCCTGCCAGGTGGCGGGCGGGCCGAAGTACGTGCCGACCTGTTTGCCGCTGCGATCATTCAACACCGCTTTGGGGCCGACGAATGTCCACTCGGTCTGGCCAGCGGCGTTGGGCTTGTCGCGGCACTCATAGGTGATCTCGCCCACGCCCACGGTTTCCATCGCGATCTTGTGACCGTCCGGAACTTTCACCGCGTCAGGCAACGCCATCTGCGCGTAAGACGCCGGCGCTGTGGCCAGCAGGCAAGTGGCTGCCAATGAAACACCGAACGTGCCCAGCCATTTTTTAGTGTTCATGCCATCTCTCCATTAGATAAACAGGTCAGCAGCCATCGCTACTGCTTGTACTACCCGGGGGAGAACGAACTGGATGCAGGGATTTGAAAATAAACGTGCGCGGGGAATAGCAGCGGTACGGGAGGATGAGCAGAGGGAGTCCGTTGCTCGACATGGCGTCAGTCGCCAGGTCAGGCGCCGGACCCGGTGGACAGGGCTGATGTCCACCGGGTGTAGCAGCGATGACGCCAGTGGTTTACGGCATCAGCACCGAGTCGACCACGTGGATGACGCCGTTCGACTGCATCACGTCCGCGATGCTGACCGCGCTTTTACCGCCTTTGGCGTCCATCACCCACAGCTTGCCGTCATGGGGCATGACGGTGAGGGATTCGCCCTGTACGGTTTTCAGCATCACCTTGCCGCCGTTCATTTTGGCGTCCGCCATCAATTGTTTGGCGGTGTGGGTACCGGCAACGACGTGATACGTCAGAATTTTGGTCAGGTCCGCTTTGTTCTCAGGCTTGACCAAGGTATCGACGGTACCGGCCGGCAGTTTGGCGAAGGCTTCGTTGGTGGGAGCGAACACGGTGAACGGGCCTTTGCTGTTCAGTGTGTCCACGAGACCTGCGGCTTTGACCGCCGCCACCAGGGTCGTGTGGTCCTTGGAGTTGACGGCGTTCTCGACGATGGTCTTGGTCGGGTACATGGCGGCCCCACCGACCATGACGGTGTCGGCGGCAAAACCAGGCGATGCAGCGAGGCAGAGGGCAGCGAAGGAGGCAGCGGCAATGCGTTTGGCAATGGTCAACATGGTACTTCTCCTAGATTCTTCGGTCCTTCGGATGAAGGTGAGGGATATACGGAGCAGCGGCCAGAACGGATGCATCACAGTGAAGATATTTTTCCCTGGGCGACGACCGGTCCGGTGGGCTGCCCGTTCGGAGACCCGTTCAACGGCTCAAGCGTGACCGCGAGCACTGCGCCGCTGGCGAGCAGGTCAGCCAGTTGCGGCGTTACGCTTAGCGTCGCCGAAGCATTGGCCGGCAGCACGCCAAGCGATCGGGGTTTGCCATCGGCGGCGATCACCCACGCCTCGGCACTCTTGCCCGGCCAGTCAGCGCGGCCCGTGTTGACGAACAGCACGCTCCGGCTGCCCGGATTGATCGTCGCGGCAAACAGCGTAGTGCCGTCGCTCTGCTCAAGACGCGCCAACAATGCCGGCCCCGATATGGGCGCCGAACCAGGCTGCTGAAGAGTCAGCACCGAGGCCAGCAACCCGACGGCCAGCGCGGCTGTCGTCCACCGCCAGAGCCCGAGGTTGTTCCACCAGCCTGACGCCCGTGACGGCGGATGACTGGACCCCGCAAACAACCGCTGCTCAATCCTGCGCCAGGTAGCCGCCGGAGGGCTGGACGCGGGCACTTGGCCGAGCCACTCGGCGAACTGCGCCTGCCATTGCGCCACGGCGCGTTGATGACGAGCGTCCCGTGCGATCATCGCCTCCACCCGATCACGCTCTTCGCGGTCGAGCACGCCAAGCGCGTACTCCGCGATCAGCAGGTCCGGGGTCTCGTCGGGAGGCAGGGGATGCTCGTTCATAGGCCAAGGCACAAGCGCAGTCGAAGCAATCCGCGACGAATCCAGCTTTTCATCGTCCCCAGCGCAATGCCGTGGCGCTCGGCGAGCTCGGCATACGAGTAACCTTCGAAGAACGCGACGCGGATATAGCGTTGCTGCGCTTCTTCCAGGGTTTCCAGGCAGCGGTCCAACCGACTGCCCTGCTGCTCGCGCTCAAGGGAATCCGGGATAGGGTCCTGCGTGGATAGTTCGGGGAGGGTTTCGAGAGGGTCGTGAGGGCGACGGGCCCTGCGCCGGTCAATGGCTTTGTTGCGCGCCATGGTCGCCAGCCAGGTCATGGCGCTGGCCAGTTGCGGATCGAAGCGAGAGGCCTTCAGCCACGCCATGATGTACACCTCCTGCAGGACTTCTTCAGCCTCGGCCCGATTGCCGGAATAGTGCAGGCAGATCCCGAACAGCCTGGCCGACGTGGCGTGATACATCGCCTCGAACGCCAGCCGATCCCCTTTCCCGCAGGACTGCATCAGGACATTCAATGCCTCGGCGCTGGACTGAGCGTCAGTGGATTGCGCTGCATTCGATCGAATGGTCAAGTGGCGAGGCCTTGAGAGGGACTGCGGCCACTCTAGCGGTGCTGCTGAGAGAAGATCAAGAGCGTCTGCCTGGGGGCAGACCGTTTCGCCTTCGGCGAGTTACTTGGAAAAGCACCCCAAGTAACCAAGGGTGCCTGCTCTCGGTTGGGCCCTTCGTTCCTCAGGGTTCCTTCACTCCGGTCTCGCTCCGTGGAGCCCGCTGCCATCCGCCATCCATGGCGGGGGGCAGCTCTCGCCGCATCCATGCGGCTCGGCCCACTGCGCGTCGTCTGCGTTCGGCCTGCACCCAAGTCGCGTTTTGTGGTGCCTGGACTACCGCGTAGAAGATCAAAAGCAGAAGCAGAGGCAGAAGCTTCCCGGCTAAAGCCGGTCCTAGGGGGTGCGCGGTGTGTCAGTTGATCCTTTCCACGCTCCGCGAGGGATCGATCAGTAAAACCGGTCCCACTGGGTGAACGCGATTTAACCGTAGGAGCCGGCTCGCTGGCGAATGCAGGTTGCCAGCCGACGTCTGCATATCTGACCCACAGCGTTCGCCAGCAAGCCGGCTCCTACAGTGTGGACTGCATACAGTCAGTAGGACCGGCTTCAGCCGGGAAGCTTTTGATCTGCGCAGCGCTTTTGATCTTCGTACACAAAAAGTCCAGTCACCGCCAATCGCGACTTGGGTGCAGGCTGAACGCAGGTCTTGCGCAGTGGGCCGAGCCGCATGGATGCGGCGAGAGCGCCGTCAGGACAGGGATGTCCGTTCGGCGCGGGCCCACGGAGCGAGACCGGAGTGAAGGAACCCGACGAAGTCGGGCCCAACCAGGAGCAAGCACCCTTGGTTACTTGGGGTGCTTTTCCAAGTAACTCGCCGAAGGCGAAACAGTCTGCCCCCAGGCAGACGCTCTTGATCCTGATCTTGATCTCAACGAACTAGAAGCCCTACGAATCCCGCCTCAAATCCGGCGGAATCGGCAAATTATCCCTCAGCGGATCAGGCCGCTTCCCACGCCCCGCCCGATACTGCCGAATTTGATACACATACGCCAACACCTGCGCCACCGCCAGATACAGCCCCGCCGGAATCTCCTGATCCAACTCCGTGCTGTAATAAATCGACCGCGCCAGCGCCGGCGACTGCAACAACAAAATCTCATGCTGCGCCGCAATCTCCCGAATCTTCAGCGCCATGAAATCACTGCCCTTGGCCAACAGAATCGGCGCCCCGCCCCGCTCCGCGTCATACTTCAACGCCACCGCATAATGCGTCGGGTTCGTGATAATCACATCCGCCTCGGGAATCGCCGCCATCATCCGCCGCTGCGACATATCCCGCTGCAACTGACGAATCCGCTGCTTGACCTCCGGCCGCCCCTCACTGTCCTTGTGCTCATCGCGCACCTCCTGCTTGGTCATCAGCAGCTTCTTGTGGGACTCCCACAACTGCACCGGCACATCGATCGCCGCGATGATCAAAAGACCCAGCGCCATCCACAGCGTGCTCCACCCCACCAACTGCAAACTGTGCACCACCGCCATTTCCAGCGGCTCATGGGCGATGGACACCAGGTCGCCCTTGTCCTTCATCAGCACCACCAGCGCCACCGCCAGCACAATCAAAAACTTGGCCAGCGACTTCAACAGCTCGATCAGCGCCTTGGGCGAGAACATCCGCTTGATGCCGGCGGCCGGGTTCATGCGGCTGAACTTGGGGGCCAGGGAGCCTGCGGCAAACAGCCAGCCGCCGAGGGAAATGGGGCCGACGAACGCCGCCACGGTCAACGCCAGCAGAATCGGCTGCACCGACAGCAACGCCGCCTTGCCCGAAGCCATCAGCATGATCGCCATGCTGCGCTCGTCGAGAATCGCCTCACGGGTGATGGTGAAATTGTCGCGCATCAACTGCATCATCATTTCCGCCATGGAACCGCCGAACGCCAGCAGCCCCGCAGCCCCGACAATCATCACCACAACCGTGTTCAGCTCCTTGGAGCGGGCGATCTCGCCCTTCTCCCGGGCGTCGCGTTTGCGTTTGTCCGTGGGGTCTTCTGTCTTGTCCTGACCACTCTCGCTTTCGGCCATGTCAGCGCGCCTTGACCAGGTCTCTGAGCAACTGCAAGGCGTCGACCGCCAGCGGTTGGTATTGATTGAGAATGTCGCCGAGGGTGATCCACAGAATCACCATGCCCAGCACCAGCGTCAGCGGAAAACCGATGGAGAAGATGTTCAGCTGCGGCGCCGCCCGGGTCATCACGCCCATGGCGATGTTGACCACCAGCAGCGCGGCGACGGCCGGCAGCACCAGCACCAGCGCCGCGCCGAGCACCCAGCCCAGACGCATCACCAACAACCAGATGTCAGCGGTACCAAGGCCCTGCCCCACCGGCAAGGTGGTGAAACTTTCAATGAGGATTTCGAACACCACCAGGTGGGCGTTCATGGCGAGGAACAGCAGGGTCACAAGCATGGTGAAGAACTGCCCGACCGTCGCGATCGATACGCCGTTGACCGGGTCGACCATGGACGCGAAGCCCATGCCCATCTGAATCCCGATGATCTGTCCGGCGATCACGAACGCCTGGAAAAACAGCTGCAGCGACAGGCCGAGCCCGGCGCCAATGATGATCTGCTGCGCGATCAGCAGCAGACCGCTGAGGTCGAGGGCACTCACGGCGGGCATCGGTGGCAGGCTTGGCGCAACCACGACGGTGATCGCCAGCGCCAGATAAAGCCGCACGCGCTTGGGCACCAGCGCGGTCCCGATCATCGGCATGGTCATTAGCAGGGCGCCGATGCGAAACAGCGGCAGCATGAACGCCGCCACCCAGGTGCTGATCTGCGTGTCGGTCAACGCCAGCAAAGGTTGCATCGAGGGGTCAGCCGATCACTTGGGGAATGCTGGTGTACAGATTGGTGATGTACTCCATGAAGGTGCGCACCATCCACGGCCCGACCACGATCAGCGTGACCAGCATGACCAGCAGGCGTGGCAGGAAGCTCAGGGTCTGTTCGTTGATCTGCGTCGCGGCCTGGAACATCGAGACGATCAGGCCGACGATCAGGCTCGGCACCACCAGAATGGCGACCATGGTCGTGGTCAGCCACAGCGCTTCGCGAAACAGGTCGACAGCTACTTCCGGGGTCATGCTGCGCACTCCACATCAGACGAATTCATACGCCACCAAAACTGCCGGCCAGGGTGCCGATGATCAGCGCCCAGCCATCCACCAGCACGAACAGCATGATTTTGAATGGCAGGGAAATAATCAGCGGCGACAGCATCATCATGCCCATGGCCATCAGAATGCTCGCCACCACCAGGTCGATGATCAGGAACGGGATGAAGATCATGAAGCCGATCTGGAACGCCGTTTTCAATTCGGAGGTGACGAACGCAGGCACCAGAATCGTCAGCGGCGCTGCATCAGGCGTCGGAATGTCGGTGCGCTTGGACAGGCGCATGAACAGCTCAAGGTCGCTGGAGCGGGTCTGCGCCAGCATGAAATCCTTGATCGGCACTTCGGCCTTGGCCACGGCGTCCTGGGCGGTGAGCTTCTCCGCCAGGTAGGGCTGCAAGGCGTCGGTGTTCACCCGGTCGAACACCGGGGCCATGATGAACATCGTCAGGAACAGCGCCATGCCGGTGAGGATCTGGTTGGACGGCGTCTGTTGCAGGCCGAGGGCCTGACGCAGGATCGAGAAGACGATGATGATCCGCGTGAAACTGGTCATCAACATGACGAATGCCGGAATGAAGCTCAGCGCCGTCATGATCAACAGGATCTGCAGGTTGACCGAGTATTCCTGCTGACCGTTGGCGCCGGTGCCCAGCGTAATGGCCGGGATCGACAACGGATCGGCGCCGAACGCCAGCGGCGCCGCAAGCAACAGCAGCAGCGTCAAAACAATGCGCATCAGTTCGCGTCCTTCTGATCCGTAGTTCGTGTCGCGCCCGTCGTGCCCGGCGTACTTGCTTTTTTCCCTGCACCACCGAACACGTTCTTGCCCGTGCGCGGCCCGGCCGTGCCCTTGTTGCCCAGCGCTTCAAGCAAGCGTTTTGCGAATTCCGGCTGCGCGTTTTGCGCCTCTGGAACCTCGACCGGCTCGTTCATCACGTGCAGCGCGGTGATGCTGCCGGGCGAGACGCCAAGCAAGACCTGTTCGTTGCCGACCTGCACCAGCACCAGCCGATCGCGAGTCCCCAAAGCGCGGGAGCCCACCAGCTTGATCACCTGATTACCGGCCGGGCCCGCGCGCTGCACCCGGCGCATCAGCCAGGCCAGCACGAAGATCAGCCCGATCACCAGCAGCAGACCGAGCACCAGTTGCAGCAACTGACCGGCCATCCCGCCATTGAGCGAACCGGCCACCGGCGCGGCGACTGCCGGTGCCGTCGTTGCAGCCGTCGTCGCCGTCGTTGCAGCAGGCGCGACGGGCGACGCCGGATCGGCCGCCATCACCGTCCAGGACAACGCCAGCAGCGGCAGGCTCCACAGGGTTCTGATCACGCCGCGCACTTAACGCAGCTTCTTGATACGTTCGCTCGGGCTGATCACGTCGGTCAGACGGATGCCGAACTTTTCGTTGACCACCACCACTTCGCCGTGGGCGATCAGGGTGCCGTTGACCAGCACGTCCAGCGGCTCGCCGGCCAGACGGTCCAGCTCGATCACCGAGCCCTGGTTGAGCTGCAGCAGGTTGCGGATGTTGATGTCGGTGCTGCCCACTTCCATGGAAATCGACACCGGGATATCCAGGATCACGTCCAGGTTCGGGCCGTCCAGGGTGACCGCGCCATTGTTTTTCGGCACGCCGCCAAACTCTTCCATCGACATGCGGTTGGCCGAGTTGCCGGCGTCGGCGGCCAGTAGCGCGTCGATGTCCGCTTGCCCGTCCCCGGATTCACCCAGTGCAGCAGCCCACTCGTCGGCCAGAGCCTGGTCGTCTGCGGAAGTCATATCGTTGTCATTAGCCATGGTTGTCCTCGGGGAACATTGATTCGTTTACGCAGCACATTCGTTTTGCCGGCGACGGTGGTCAGCGGCGTTCTATGGGTTCGACGACTTGCAGGGCCAGGTTGCCCTTGTGCGAACCCAGTTTGACCTTGAAGGACGGCACGCCGTTGGCGCGCATGACCAGGTGTTCCGGCAGGTCGACCGGGATCACGTCGCCCGGCTGCATGTGCAGGATGTCGCGCAGCTTGAGCTGACGCGTAGCGACCGCGACGCGCAACGGCACCGAGACGTCGAGCACGTCCTGCTTGAGGGCGTTGACCCAGCGTTCGTCCTGATCGTCGACATCCGACTGGAAACCGGCGTCGAGCATTTCGCGTACCGGCTCGATCATCGAATACGGCATGGTCACGTGAAGATCGCCGCCACCGCCGTCCAGTTCGATATGGAAGGTGGAGACCACGATGGCTTCGCTCGGGCCGACGATGTTAGCCATGGCCGGGTTCACTTCCGAGTTGATGTACTCGAAGTTGACTTCCATGATCGCCTGCCAGGCTTCCTTCAAATCAATGAAGGCCTGATCCAGCACGATGCGCACCACGCGCAGTTCGGTCGGGGTGAATTCACGCCCTTCAATCTTGGCGTGACGGCCGTCGCCGCCAAAGAAGTTGTCCACCAGCTTGAACACCAGCTTGGCGTCGAGGATGAACAGCGCGGTGCCGCGCAGGGGCTTGATCTTGACCAGATTGAGACTGGTCGGCACGTACAGCGAGTGCACGTACTCGCCGAACTTCATCACCTGCACCCCGCCCACGGCCACGTCGGCGGAGCGGCGCAGCAGGTTGAACATGCTGATGCGGGTGTAGCGGGCGAAACGCTCGTTGATCATTTCCAGGGTCGGCATGCGTCCACGAACGATGCGATCCTGACTGGTGAGGTCATAACTCTTTACGCTGCCAGGCTCGGCAACACTATCGGTCTGTACCAGACCGTCGTCGACGCCATGCAGCAGCGCGTCGATCTCATCCTGGGACAGCAGGTCTTGCACGGCCATGTCGTGGTCCTACTGCAGTACGTAGTTAGTGAAAAGTACCTGTTCGATCACGCTCTTGCTCAGCTCTTTCTGGCCCACTTCCTGGACCACGGCTGCAGCCTTCTGGCGCAGCATTTCCATACCCACCGGCGTTGCGATGGTATCGAATGGCTGACCGGAGAACATCATCACCAGGTTATTACGGATGACCGGCATGTGCGCTTTCAACGCTTCGAGGTCGGCCTTGTCACGGGCCAGCAAGGTGATGCTCACCTGCATGTAGCGCTGACGGCCGTTGACGTTGTAGTTGACGACGAAGGGCGGCGTCAGCGGTTCGAAGATCGCCTCTTTTTTGGCATTCGCCGCTTCCGCAATGGCGGCTGCATCGGGCTTGCTCTCGGCCTTGTGCATGATGAACCAGGTCGCGCCTACCGACACACCTATGGCCAGCAGCAGCCCCACCACAATGAGGATGATGACCTTTAACTTGCCCTTTTTCGCAGGGTCCGCCACTGCTGCGTCGTCACTCTTCGCCATGCCAATAATCCGTCACTATCCAAGGGGTTCGGTGTTGCGTGACAGAGGAAGAGCAAGGGTTGTGCCAGAGTTGGCGAGAGGGGTCGGCTGATTGTGCCTCGCGGTTGAAACCGCGATGTTGGCTTTGGATTCTGTCCGAAGGGCGTAGGAGCGCGCTTGCCCGCGATCGGCTGCGCAGCAGTCGTAAAACCTGTCGATGCGTTTGAAGCTGACACATCGCACTCACCGGTTTACTGCCGCTGCGCAGCAGATCGCGGGCAAGCGCGCTCCTACGCCTGCGGCAGAAGCGGAACCCGTTTTCCGTCCCGTAGAAGCAGGCTTGCCGCCTGGTCAGGCGTAATAATCGACCGCGCTGGAACCCACAACGGTCAGCGGCGCGCTGGCGGCTGCCGAGGCAGCGTCCACCGGGGCGCCGTCGGCGATGAGGTCGCTACCACCGGCGCCGTTGACGCGGCTGCTGCCGCCGTTGCGCTGACCGTCGCCGCCCGACTGTTGCTGAGCCTGTTGCTGCCAGCCCTGGGACTGGTCGGAGACGTTGACGTTGACCTGCCCCATGCCCTGCTGGACGAAGGAATCACGCAGCCGGGACATCTGGCTTTCCAGCGCTTCACGCACGCCGACATGGGCGCTCATGAACGTGACCTGAGTCTGCTGGTCCGCCGCCATATTGACGCGGATGTCCAGACGGCCCAGTTCAGCGGGCTCCAGCTGGATGTCCGCCTGCTTGAGGTTCTGGCTCGACAGGTACATCACGCGGTTGACCACGCCTTCGGTCCATCCCCCCTGATTCATCGCCAGTGGCTGGTTGAGCAGCGGCGTGGCCGGGGCCGACGCCGAAGTGTTTTTCACCTGAGCGGCCTGGGACAAGGCCGCCAGTCGATCAGCGAAGTTATCCACCCGCGTATCGCTGGTGGCGGCTTTCACATCTTTCAGGCCATCAGCCAGCAGGCCGCTGAATGCTTTGTCGCCGCCGCCTTCGGTGGTGCTCTTGTCCACGGGCTGGTCGCCCAGCGCCGCCAGATTAGTGGCCAGCAGTTGTGAAGGATCGGCGCTCGGGTCTTGCTTGCCCCCGCCCTTGCCGTCGCCATGTACACCGTTATTCTGGGCCGTCTGCTGCGCCTTGTTTTCCAGGGCGACTTGCACGGCGGTCAAGCCTTCCAGGGGATCGGCGGAGGGATCGAAACCGTCGCCGGCGGCGTCGGTTGCCTCAGTTGCGTCGGTCGGCGCTTGCACCGCAGGCGGCGGCATCACCGGCAGCGCGCCGGCGAGGAGCGCCGGATCCACCGCAGGTTGGACGGGAGGCGTGACGGCCACAGGCTCCGGAACCGGCGGCGTGACGGCCAGGGTCGGGTCCGGCGCGGGATCGGCCACAGGTGCATCCGCCACCGTCGGGTCCTGCCCGCTGTCGGAGGCATCATCTTTGTCGTCATCCTTGCCTTTGCCAGCGCCCGCCTCATCGTCGGCCTTGCCGTTCACCGGCTTGGCAGGCAAGCCATTGCCGTTATCGGCAACGGTCTTGTTGTCAGCGGCAGACGTATGGCTGGCGGCGGGCTTGTCGTCAGCTGCCGAACTCTTGGCGCTTGCCGCCTTTGCCGGTGTGTTATCCGCACTTTGGGACTTGACCGGCGCCTGCCTGGCGAACACGTCAGAGAAGCTGGAAGTGTTGTGCTTGACGGGGTCCGGCGCCTTTACCGGGGAGGTATTCCCGGCTTTCTGGACTTTGGCCGCTGTCAAAGCCGTCAGTAATGGGTTGTTGGCGAGGGCCATGTGAATCTCCGCAAAAGCACAATTGCAGAGAGACAAAGCAAATGGCGGGCCAAGTGCGCCGGATGGCTGGATTAAAAGCGGGCTTCAGGGTGAAAGCCGGGTGGAAAGCCCGATTGGGAGACCATGCTCAGTGGCTGGCATGGCAGAGCTGCAGCTCGTCTTCGAAAACCTTCCTGACGGCGCAGAATTCCTCCTTGATCTCGGACACCAGCAGCCTGATCCGGGCGTCGTCCGCAGCCACTAACCCGCGCCCCTGTTCTTCCAGTTGCAGGCAGAGTTCGGACAAGTGGGTGGCGCCCATATTGCCGGTGCTGCCCTTGAAGCTGTGGGCCATCAGGCCGAGGCGTTGCAGCGAGGCGGTAGAGGCGGCAGTAAAGGAAGGGTCACGCAACAACAGGGCCATGTCGTTGACGCGGTTGACGGAATCGGAAATGAACACCTTCAGCAGCGCCGGGTATTCAGCTTCCATCACTTCACGCAGCGTGCTGAGCACGTTGAAGTCCACGGGATTATTCGACACTTGTTCACTCCTTGATCAAGACGCGCGGATTATGCCAGACCCTCCCAGGCAAATTCCACGCTGGCCGTCCGGCCATCATCGGACCACTGACAACGGTCGCTGAGTTGCCGCACCAGCGCAAGGCCGCGCCCGGATAATTGGGTGACCGCCGGCGGCAGCGCCAGCACGCGATCGGAATCGAAACCGGCACCGCTGTCTTGCACCCGCACCGTCAGGCGACCGCCCTCGCCGTCCGGAACGATCTGAAAATCGATGCGGATAAAACCGTCTTCCAGACGATCGAGGCGTTCGGCGCGTTGCTGATAGTAAAGCCCAAAACCTGCGGCGTCGCGTTTCAGCGCCGAGTCGAGCCCGAGGACGCCATGTTCCAGCGCATTGCTGTACAGCTCCGACAGCACGATATACAGCTCGCTGCTTTGCCCGCGCAAGCCATGGACCTCCTGCACTAGCTGCAACAGATACGGCAGCGGGTTGAAGCGCTTGAGGGTTGCCGCGCGGTACTCGAACGAGGCAGACCAATCCAGCGGGCTGGAATCCCCGCTGTCGGTGTAGATGACCGAGGGCGGGCCGAGCGCGTCAGGCTCGGTGAAGGCCACTTCGACCATGCTCACGTCATCCCGCGCCTGGCCACGAAACCGCGCCAGGGCCCATTGCACTTCTTCGATCAGCAGCGCCGGGTTGCGGTTGCTCACCAGCACGTTCTGCAAACGCCGGGCGCCGAACAGTTCGCCGTCCTGACCGGTGCTGTCGACAACGCCGTCGGACAGCAGAAAGACCCGATCCCCCGGGCCAAAGGGGTACACCTGGGTGTTGTCGTCAAAGCTGCCGGCGCTCAACACACCCAGGGGCACGTTCGACGAGATAAGCGGCGTATGCGCGCGGCCGTCGCTGTGCAGCAGATACCCATCCGGCAGGCCGCCGTTCCAGACCTCGACCAGTTGCTGCTTGAAGTTCAGGCACAGCAGCGCGGCGCAGCAGAACATGTCGACCGGCAGGATGCGTTTGAGCTTGGCGTTCATCTCCCGCAGGGTTTCGGGCAAGCCGTAACCCTTGGCGGTCATGCCGTAGAACACTTCGGCCAGCGGCATTGCTCCCACCGCTGCGGGCAAACCGTGGCCGGTGAAATCCCCCAGCAGCAAATGCATGTTGCCGGACGGCGACCACGCCGCCAGCAGCAGGTCGCCGTTGAACAGCGCGTAGGGCGATTGCAGGTAACGGATGTTGCGCGAACTCAGGCACCCGGAGTGGGCGATCTGGTCGAACACCGCCTTGGCCACGCGCTGTTCGTTGAGCAGGTATTTATGGTGGCGGGTAATCAGGTCGCGCTGGTGCAGGACGGTTTCCTGCAACACGCGCAGGCGGTTCATGGCGTTGATCTTGGCGGCCAGCACCACTTGGTTGTAGGGCTTGGCAATGAAGTCGTCACCGCCGGCGTCGAGGCAACGGGCGAGGTCTTCGCCTTCAGTCAGCGACGTCAGAAAGATGATCGGCACCAGCGCGTCACCCGCGAGTGTCTTGATCTGGCGCGCCGCTTCGAAACCGTCCATGACCGGCATCATGGCGTCCATCAGTACCAGTTGCGGCCGCCGGCGCTCGAACAGCCCGACCGCTTCGGCGCCGTCGCTGGCGGTCAGGACGTCATGGCCCTGGCGGCTGACGATGGCGGACAGGAGCATCCGGTCGCTGACGTTGTCATCGGCGATGAGGACCGTCAGGCGATCGGAGGCAGACGAAATCATCAGGCGATTTTGAAGAGTTTGGAAAAATTGGAGATGGTCAGGATTTTGTGAACCTCGGCGTTGCAGTTGACCAGTTGGACTTGGGCTCTGTCGCCACCGGCATGGTCACGCAGCAGGAGGAGCATGCCCAGCGCCGAACTGTCGAGGTAAGTCGTGCCGTTCAGGTCAACCGTGTAGCGTTTGGCCTGGGTTTCATTTTCGTAGGCACCGCGGAAATCCTGGTGCGTCGAAAAGTCGAAGCGTCCTTTGATGATGATGATCAGCTCTTGGCCATCGGCGGAACGTTCGGAGTTAACTGACATTGGCAAATTCCTTGTATGAAACAGCGCCAGACGCTTGAGTTTTAGCAGCCCTTGTGAGGCGTGGCAAATGGTTAGCTTTTACTTGGCATTCGGTATTAAGAGCGTCTGCCTAACGGCAGACATTTCGCCTTCGGCGAGTTACTTGGAAAAGCACCCCCCTCTCGGTTTTAAAGAGCAGCCAAGGGTGCTTGCTCCTGGTTGGGTTCCTCCTTCGTCGGAATACCCTCACTTCGACGACGCTCCGTGGGCCCGCGCCGAACGGACATCCATGTCCTGACGGCGCTCTCGCGGCATCCATGCCGCTCGGCCCACTCCGCGTCGTCTGCGTTCGGCCTGCACCCAAGTCGCGATTGGCGGTGTTTGGGCTTTCTGTGTTTGAAGATCAAGATCAAATGCAGATCAAAAGCCTTCCGGCTAAAGCCGGTCCCACAGGGGGACGCGGTGTTTTGGTGGCCTTTCGTACATTCTCAATGATCGGATGCAATTTCCCTGTAGGAGCCGGCTTGCTGCCGAATGCGTCCGGGCAGGCACCACAGCAGTGAAGATCAACCGCGTTCGCCAGCAAGCCGGCTCCTACAGATCTCATACCCACCTTCAACGCGGTAGCCCAGAAGCGCCGGGGATTCCAGCCCGATCAATCACCAATACCCCTCAGCCCTACCGTTGATTTTGCTTTTGCCTTTGCTCTTCCTACACAAAAGGTCCAGACACCGCAAAACGCGACTTGGGTGCAGGCCGAGCGCAGGTTTTGCGCAGTGGGCCGAGCCGCATGGATGCGGCGAGAGCGCCGTTGCGGACATGGATGTCCGTTCGGCGCGGGCCCACGGAGCAAGACCGGAGCGAGGGAACCCGACGCAGGAGGGCCAAACCGGGAGCAGGCACTTTTAGTTACTTTTAGTGCTTTTTAAAAGTAACTCGCCGGAGGCGAAACAATCTGCCCCCAGGCAGATGCCTTTGATCTTGATCTTGACCTCAAGCTCTTAAAACTGCTCAGTCCTGGGCAACCTCTGCACCAGCTCATCCAGCAATTTCTGCTCGCGTTTATCTTCCAGCGCACGCGCCTCATCGATATACCGCTGCACCAGCTTCCGCAGCCCCTCCACCCGCGCATACGCCTTCTGCCACTCGCCGCGCGCCTTGTTCAAATTATTCTCATGCCACGCCAGACTCTGACGCTGCTGCGCCACCGCCGTCTCCAACTGATTGAGGAAGCGCTGATAATTCATCAGCCACTGACCCGACACCCCATAGGCACCCTTGTCGATCCACTGCTGCTGATAATCAGAGCGAAACTTGTCCAGCTCACCCAGCTTGGTCTCGGCCAGCCGCACCTGCCCCTGAAAATGCCCCAGGCGCTGCACCGCGGCCTTCTCGACCTTTTCGGCCATCTCGACCACTGGCGCCAGACGGGCTGCGCGACTGAGGGCCATGACCGGTTAACCGCCAGCCTGAGGATTGAAAATCTTCGCCAACTGCTCCTCACTGCTCTGCATGCTCTCGTTCTCCTGCAAGCCCTGGCGCAAATACTTCACCAACTGCGGCTGCAGCGAAATCGCCAGGTCAGTCTCGCGATCGCCGCCGGCCACGTAGGCACCGACGCTGATCAAATCGCGGCTCTGCTGATAACGCGACCACAACTGCTTGAAATACTGCGCCTGAACCATGTGCTGCGGATCGACCACGGACGGCATCACCCGGCTGATCGACGCTTCGATGTCGATGGCCGGGTAATGGCCTTCTTCGGCCAGCCGCCGCGACAGCACGATATGGCCGTCGAGCACGCCTCGGGCCGAGTCGGCGATCGGGTCCTGCTGGTCGTCGCCTTCGGACAAAACCGTGTAGAACGCGGTGATCGAGCCACCGCCCGCCTCGGCGTTACCGGCGCGCTCTACCAGCTTGGGCAGCTTGGCGAACACCGACGGCGGATAACCCTTGGTCGCAGGCGGCTCGCCGATGGCCAGGGCGATTTCCCGCTGGGCCTGGGCGAAACGGGTCAGCGAATCCATCAGCAACAGGACGTTCTTGCCCTTGTCGCGAAAATATTCGGCGATGCGCGTGCAATACATCGCCGCGCGCAGACGCATCAACGGCGCGTCATCCGCCGGAGAGGCCACGACGACAGAGCGCTTGAGGCCCTCCTCGCCCAGGCTGTGCTCGATGAATTCCTTCACCTCGCGGCCCCGCTCGCCGATCAGCCCGACGACGATGATGTCGGCCTCGGTGAAGCGGGTCATCATCCCCAGCAGTACACTCTTGCCCACGCCGGTACCGGCGAACAGGCCCAGACGCTGACCGCGGCCGACCGTCAACAAACCGTTGATGCAACGGATGCCCACGTCCAGCGGCTGGCTGATGGGGTTGCGATTGAGCGGGTTGATGGTCGGGCCGTCCATCGGCACCCAGTCCTCGGCTTTCATGCCGCCCTTGCCGTCGAGGGGGCGACCGGCGCCGTCGAGGACGCGGCCGAGCATGGTCATGCCCATGGGCAAACGGCCGGTGTCCGGCAGCGGCACGACGCGGGCGCCCGGCGCAATGCCGGAGACGCTGCCGACCGGCATCAGGAACACCTTGCCGCCGGAGAAGCCCATGACTTCGGCCTCAACCTCAACCGGATGATGACTGCCGTCGTTGATCACCATGCAGCGGCTGCCCATGGCGGCGCGCAGGCCTTCGGCTTCGAGGGTCAGGCCGACCATGCGCAGCAGACGTCCTTCGACGATCGGCTGCGCAGGCAGGGAAATGGCCTCGGGGTAGGTGCTCAGGCGTTTGGCGAAACTGGTGCGTTCAAGGCGCATCGACAGCACCCAGCGGGTAAGTGGTTTTCTCGGCGCTCTGGATCGCCTCTTCCAGTTCGATGGTCACATCGGGCGGCGCCGGGTGCAGGGCCTGCTCGTGCAACTGATCGAACATTTTGCCAAGGGCCTGACTGATCCGCGCCTCGACCGTGGCGTCGATGCGGCTGTGCTCGCTCTCGACCCGGCAACCGCCCGGCTGCAGCGTATCGTCCTCGAGAATGCGCCAGGTTTCTTCGTGACGCTCACGCATGGCTTTGACCAGCGCGAAGTCCTGCGGATTGATCAGAATGCGCACGTTGGCCGCGCCCATCGGCAACAGCCGCAACGCTTCGCGCAGCACCGTGCCAATCTGGCTGGAGTCGGTTTTCAGCTCGCGCTGGATGACCTGGCGGACCACATGCTCGACCAGTGACACCATCGATTTCTCGATCTGCGCATCCTGGTCAGCGATGGGCTCGAACAGATGCCCCATGAGAATTTCCATGCTGTCGAGCTTGGCCGCCAGGGCCACTTCCGCTTCCTGACGAACCTTGAGCTGGGTGCTGTGGAAACCCTCTTTTTCGCCGATGGCAAACCCCTCGTTGTAGGCGTCCTGACGGATGCTCTCCAACTCTTCCAGGGTCATCGGCTGGACTTCCTCCAGCGGTACTTCTTCGCTTTCGGCGAGCTCGGCTTCCTCAACCACAGGTTCCGGCTCGGGTGCTTCCACGTGCGGGTCGAAGCTGGGCAAGGCCCAGACGTCAATCCCGCGCAGATCCTGTGCGCGGATGAGCTCACTGGGTGGTGCTTTATCGGAGCTGGACATCAACGGCACCTACGCTTAAATCATTTCCTCGCCACCTTTGCCGCCAAGGACGATCTCCCCGGCCTCCGCCATACGACGGGCAATGGTGAGAATTTCTTTCTGGGCGCCTTCCACATCGCTGACGCGAACCGGGCCTTTGGCTTCCAGGTCGTCGCGCAGCAGTTCGGCGGCACGTTTGGACATGTTCTTGAAAATCTTTTCTTTGATGGCGTCGTCGGAGCCCTTCAATGCCAGTACCAGCACATCGGAGGAGACTTCGCGCAGCAAGGCCTGAATACCACGGTCGTCGACGTCGGACAGGTTGTTGAAGACAAACATGAGGTCTTCGATCTGCGTCGACAGGTCTTCGTCCACTTCGCGGATCGAATCCATGAGCTGGCCTTCGATGGAGCTGTCGAGGAAGTTCATGATATCCGCCGCGCGCTTGATACCACCCAGGGTAGTACGCGACGTGTTGGCATTGCCCGAGAACTGCTTCTCGAGGATCTGGTTCAATTCTTTCAGCGCCGCCGGCTGCACGGTGTTCAACGACGACACGCGCAGGATGATGTCCAGGCGCACCTTGTGGTCGAAATGGCTGAGCACTTCACCGGCCTGATCGGCGTCGAGGTAGGCGACGACGATCGCTTGAATCTGCGGGTGCTCGAAACGGATGACGTCGGCCACCGCGCGCGGTTCCATCCACTTCAGGCTGTCGAGACCGCTGGTGTTGCCGCCCAGCAGGATCCGGTCGATCAGGCCGTTGGCCTTGTCCTCGCCCAGCGCCTGAGTGAGCATCTTGCGGATATAGCCGTCCGAGCCGATGCCGACGCCGGTCTGATCGCCGACCACGTCGACGAACTCGCTCATCACCTGCTCGACCTGCTCGCGGTGCACATTGCGCATCTGCGCCATGGCCACGCCCACTCGCTGAACCTCTTTGGGGCCCATGTGGCGCAGGACCTGGGCGGCGTCCGTCTCACCCAGGGTGAGGAGCAAAATCGCGGCCTTGTCCACGCGGGTCAATTTAAGCGCAGCAGCTCTATCACTCATCAGCGTTGATCCATTCTTTGACGACCTGGGCTACACGCGCCGGGTCCTCGGCCACAAGGCTCTTGATTGCGTTGAGCTGTGCGTCATAGCCCTCGGTAGGGCTCGGCAACAGAATACTTTGCGGACCGCCCAGACTGACGCGGTCATTTGCCAATTCACCGTCCATCCCGATCATGCCGCCCAGCTCGGAGTCGCCGTCGAGGCGCTTGCTCTGCGGATTGGTGATGCCCTTGAGCACCGGACGCAGTACACCGAACACCAGCACCAGGATGAACAGCACGCCCATGGCCTGTTTGACGATGTCCCAGAACCATGGCTGCGAGTAGAACGGAATGTCCGGAATCACTTCGCCGCGATCGGTGGAGAACGGCACGTTGATCACGCTGACGCTGTCGCCACGGCTGGCATCGAAGCCGACGGCGTCCTGCACCAGGCGGGTGAAGCGCGCCAATTGATCGGCGGTCCACGGCACCATCGTCGTTTCGCCATTGGCCGGGTTGACCTTGACCTGATCATCGACCACCACCGCAACCGACAGGCGATTGACCTTGCCCTGCTGCTGCTTGGTGTGGCTGATGGAACGGTCGAGCTCGAAGTTCTTGGTCGACTGGTTACGCTTGTCGGCCGGGTACGGCGCCAGCATCGGCTGACCGGTGGCCGGGTCCATGATCTGTTGACCGTTGGCGTCCAGCAGCGGCTGGCCCGGGGCGATGGCGCCCGCGGCACCGGCTGCACCGGCGGCGGCGTTCTGTGGCGCAGTCGCCGGGCCAGGCGGCTGGTTGCTCAGTGCACCCGGTACGCCCCCTGAACCGCTGCTGCTGGAGCGTTGTTCGTTGACCGTCTGCTCGCTGCGCAAAGCAGGCTGGTCCGGGTTGAAGCTTTCGGCGGTGGATTCGACGGCGCTGAAATCAACGTCTGCCGACACTTCTGCCTTGTAGCGGTCATTGCCCAGCACTGGCTGCAGAATGTTCTGCACACGCTGGGTCAGCATGCTTTCCATGCGGCGGGTGTAGTCGAACTGCTTGCCGGCCATGGACAGCTCGGAGTTCTCGGCCTGATCGGACAGCAGGTTGCCCTTCTGATCGACGACGGAAATCTGCGACTTGCTCAGTTCCGGCACGCTGGTGGCAACCAGGTTCATGATCGCCAGCACCTGACCCGGCTCCAGCGAACGACCGGCGTACAGCTCAACCAGAATGGAAGCGCTGGGCTTGCGATCGTCACGCACGAACACCGAGCTCTTCGGAATCGCCAGGTGAACGCGGGCGCCCTTGACGTTATTGAGGCTGGAGATGGTCCGCGCCAGCTCGCCTTCCAGGCCGCGACGATAACGAGTGGCCTCCATGAACTGGCTGGTGCCCAGGCCTTGATCCTTGTCGAGGATTTCGAAACCGACGTTGCCGTCGCTCTGGGCGATACCGGCACCGGCCAGCTTGATGCGGGCGCGGGAGAGGTCATCGGACTTCACCAGCAGCGCGCCGGAATTAGGCTCGACGGTGTAGGGAATGTCGGCCTGAGCCAAGGTGTCCATCACCTGCTTGGTGTCGACGCCCGACAAGCTGCCATAGAGCGGCTTGTAATCCGGCTGTTGCGACCAAAGCACGACGGCGAAACCAATCGCCACGCTGGCAGCCAGACCGACCATAAGGCCGACCTGACGCAGCATGGTCATCTCGGAGAGATTCTGCAGGAAGGCCAGGCCGAACATCGGCGGCTTGCTTCCTGGCGTACCCGTTTTGGCGGGTACGTTGTCGACGACGGCTTCGGCCATGACTTAAATCGTCCTCAAACCGGCATTTGCATGATGTCTTGGTACGCCTGAACCAGCTTGTTGCGTACCTGGGTCAGCGCCTGAAACGACACGCTGGCTTTCTGCGAGGAGATCATCACGTCGGTGAGGTCCACGCCGCTCTTGCCCATCTCGAAGGCGCTCGACAGCTGATTCGACGCCTGCTGGGTGTCGTTGACCTTGTTCACCGCCATGCCAAGCATGTCAGCGAAACTGCTCGCACCGGCCTGCTCTGGCGCTGCGATGGCCTTGGGCTGAGCCATGGCGTCCATTTGCATGGAGCGCATGTCCAACATCAAGCGATTAAATTCAACACCTTGGGTCATGACGTTTCTCTCAAAAGGGCCGCAAATTTTTGACACGGATTCAGCGGTTACCTAAGCATTAGCAACAAGGGTGCCAGACCAATAGCGGCCATGTGCCACGTTTGATGAAAGTGTTCGGACGGGTATTTAAACGGACACATAAACGTAGAAGCCGGCCTGCTGGCGAACGCGACGGGTCAGGTAAAAACGATGCGTCTGACCCTCAGCATTCGCCAGCAAGCCGGCTTCCAGAGATCTTTCAGGCAGGTTCAGGAGGCAAACAGAAACCCTTCGACATCCATCCCCGCATCACGCATCTGCGCCAGCTTGTAGCGCAACGTACGCGGGCTGATACCGAGGCGTTCAGCGGCCTCCTTGCGACGGCCGCGTTCGGCCCGAAGGGTGTCGATGATCATCTGGAACTCCCGGCGCCGCAGGTCTTCCCCCAAGGCGCCGGCCCCATCCCCGCTGACCGTATCGGGCGACACTTCCATGGCGCCGGCCGCGACTGCCGACACCTGAGGCGTCGGCGCGGCGGCGAAGGTGATCGGCCCGGCGAGACAGAAGTCCTCGGCCTGAATCACCCCGCCCTGCTGCAGAATCAGCGCCCGCTGCACCGCGTTGTCCAGCTCGCGGACATTGCCCGGCCAGGCATAGCTGACCAGGCACTGCTGCGCTTCGGCCGACAGCCGCACCGGGGCATGCTTCATTTTATTGACGTGCTTGGCCAGCAGACGCTCGGCCAGCGGCAAAATGTCGGCGGGACGCTGGCGCAAGGATTGCCACGCGAGCGGGAACACCGACAGTCGATAAAACAGGTCTTCGCGGAAGCGCCCGGCCGCTACTTCGCCGGCCAGATCGCGGTTGGTCGTCGCCAGCACACGGATGTCCAGTTCGATAGGCTTGCGTGCACCGACCCGCTCCACTTCCCGCTCCTGCAGCACACGCAACAGCTTGGCCTGCAGGCCCATGGGCATTTCGGAAATCTCGTCGAGCAGAATGGTGCCGCCTTCGGCCTGCTCGAACTTGCCGGCCTGGGAAGCAATGGCGCCGGTAAACGATCCTTTCTCGTGGCCGAACAGCGTGGCTTCGAGCATGTTGTCCGGAATGGCCGCGCAGTTGATCGCGATAAACGGCTTGCCGGCACGGGGCGATTGCTCATGGATGAAACGCGCCAGCACTTCTTTACCCGTGCCGGACTCGCCTGAAATCAACACCGTCGAATCGCTCTTCGCAACACGGCTGGCGAGGCTGAGCAATTGCACGCTGGCAGGCTCGACCGCAATCGGCCCCTCGCCATCGGCCGGCCCGAGGCGACCCAATGCATGGCGAGCCACCAATGCCACCAGCGCCTTGGGCTCGAACGGTTTGACCAGATAATCGGCCGCGCCCTGACGCATCGCATCGACGGCGCGGTCGACGGTGCCGTGGGCAGTCATCAGCAGTACCGGCAGTTGCGGGTAGCGGCTGCGCAACTGGCCGAGCAATTGATGACCGTCCATACCGGGCATATTGACGTCGCTGACCACCAGGCTGAACGCCGAATCGGCAGCGGCAATCAACGCCTCTTCCGCCGACCCGACCGCCTGATAGGCATGGCCGGCCAGCGCCAGGGTTTCCCCCAGTGCTTCACGCAAGGAAGGATCATCCTCGACCAGCAGCACATTGATGGTCATGAGCGTTCACCTGCCGTTATTGCCAACGTGCCAGGCCCAGTCCCGGCGCCAGGAATCAAGGGCAACGACACGATGGCGCAGGTGCCACGGCCTGGCCGCGAGCGGAATTCGACACGCCCCTGGTGCGCCCGCGCCACGGCGGTGACCACGGCCAGCCCGAGGCCGGTGCCGGTGGTTTTGGTGGTGAAGAATGGCTCACCGATGCGGGCCAGGGCCGCCGGCTCAATGCCGCTGCCGCTGTCGCTGATACAGAGGCGCAACGTGGTGCCGCGGCTGTAAGCATGAATCTTGATGAGGCGCCGCCCGTCACTCTGTCCGGCACTGGCCTGGACGGCGTTTTCAATGAGGTTGAGCAGCGCGCCGACCAGTGTGTCGCGGTTGCACAGCAATTCACCCGTCGGGCTGTCGCACTGCCAGCGCACGGCGACGTCACGCACATGGGTCTGGGCGGCGGATTCGAGGGCGGCGACCAGCGCGGCCGGCGTCACCCGGTCCGTCAGGGGCAGCTCCCCACGGGCAAACACCAGCATGTCGCGGACCTGATGCTCGAGCTCGTGCAGGCGCTCCTTGAGCCGCCCGGCGAAGCGCTGTTGGGTCTCGACGTTCAACGCCTGTTCAGCCAGATGGCTGGCGTAAATCATGGCAGCGGACAGCGGCGTGCGTATCTGATGGGCAAGGGAGGCAACCATGCGGCCCAGCGATGACAAACGCTCATGACGCGCCAGCTGACTTTGCAGATGACGGGTTTCGGTCAGGTCGTTGAGCAGCACAAGCTGACCTGGTTCGGCGTCCAGAGAACGAGTGGCAATGGACAACCGGCGCCCGTCCTTCAGGGAGATTTCGTGGCCGTCATCCTCACGGGGCGCAAAGCAGCGGGCGATGACGTTGCGCCAGAGCATGCCGATCAACGGCTCGCCCAGCAGATCGAGCGCCGCGGGATTGGCCTCGCGAACCATGCCGGTGCCATCGATCACAATGACGCCGCCGGGCAGCAGATCGAGCAGATGCTGCAAGCGGTTGGCCAGACGTTCCTTCTCCGCCAGCTCCTGCATGCGCTGGGCGCTGACCACGGCCAGTTCGCCTTTGAGCTCGGTGACCCGCGCTTCCAGCAGGCCGTAGGAATCGGTCAATTGAGTCGACATCTGGCTGAACAGCGCGAAGGCCTGTTCAAGCCCTTGCCTGCTTGCCACTTCCGGGGACTGCTGCACTAACGAACCAATGGCTAAAGAGGGTTCGGAAGACATCTGAGCGGCCTGGGGCATAGTTGATCTCTCGGGTAGCGAACCGTCAGTAAACGGTATGTTCCAAGAGACATAGCAATCCCCGTGCCGAAAAAAAACCGCTGAAAAATCAGCGGTTTATTTTTGACGCGTCAATCGACAGTCAGTCTTCGACCTGTTCGTCGCCTTCGCGACGGCTCATGCCGTACTTGCGCATTTTCTCCACCAGCGTGGTGCGGCGGATACGCAGACGTTCGGCGGCGCGTGCCACGATCCCGTTGGCATCGTCCAGCGCCTGCTGAATCAACCCCTGCTCCAGACCACCAAGGTAGTCCTTCAGGTCCAGACCTTCAGGCGGCAGCAACGCGCTGTTGGCGAAGTTCGGCGCATGGCCGTTGATGGCAACGCGCTCTTCGAGATCGCTGCGCAGGCTGTCCACCAGTTGCTCGTCTTCGTCGTCGACGTAGCGAAATTTCTTCGGCAGCTCAGAGACGCCGATGACACCGTACGGGTGCATGATCGCCATGCGCTCGACGAGGTTGGCAAGCTCACGGACGTTGCCCGGCCAGCCGTGACGGCACAGGGACATGATGGCGGCGGAGTTGAAGCGGATCGAACCGCGCTTCTCATGCTCCATGCGCGAAATCAGCTCGTTCATCAGCAGCGGAATGTCTTCCACCCGCTCACGCAACGGCGCCATTTCGATCGGGAACACGTTCAGGCGGTAGTAGAGATCCTCGCGGAAACTGCCGATCACGATCATGTCTTCAAGATTTTTATGCGTCGCGGCGATGATGCGCACGTCCACGCTCTGGGTCTTGTTGCTGCCCACGCGCTCGAAGGTGCGTTCCTGCAGGACGCGCAGCAGCTTGACCTGCATCGGCAGCGGCATGTCGCCGATTTCATCGAGAAACAGCGTGCCGCCGTTGGCCAGTTCGAAGCGCCCTGCGCGGCTGGTGATGGCGCCGGTGAAAGCGCCCTTCTCGTGGCCGAACAATTCGCTTTCGAGCAACTCGGCCGGGATCGCGCCGCAGTTGACCGGCACGAACGGCGCATCGCGGCGCTTGGAATGGTAATGCAGGTTCCGTGCGACAACTTCCTTGCCGGTCCCGGATTCACCGAGAATCAGCACACTGGCGTCGGTGTCGGCGACCTGCTGCATCATCTGGCGAACGTGCTGAATCGCACGGCTGGTGCCGACGAGGCTGCGGAAAAGATTGGGTTCGCGCTGACGCCCACGTTCACGGGCCTGGTCGTACATCTCGCGATAGACCTGGGCGCGGTGCAGGGAATCCAGCAGTTTGCTGTAGCTGGGCGGCATCTCGACGGTGGAGAGGACCCGGCGGCGCAGATCGTCCGCCAGTTCGGCCGAGGAATTCTCGCCCATCAGCAGGACCGGGAGGAACTCGTCCCACGCGGCCACGGTTTTGAGCAGGCCTTGAAGGCTGCCCGGGGCGTTCACGCTGCCGACCAGCACGCAAAGCACTTCTCGGGTGGATGTCAACGAACCCACGACTTGCTGCCAGTCTGTGCTGGAGCAGGACAGGTTCTCATCACCCAGAAAATTCAGGATCACCGCCATGTCACGGCGGCGCTGGCTATCGTCATCGATCAGCAGGATTTTGATTTCACGCCACATGCAATAGCAACTTCCCTAGTCAACTCGATGCCCGATCACGGGCAAGCTTGGCTTTCGTATCGTCCGTTGAGACGTGTCAATCACCGAAATTAGTGAACTTCACTAGTTAAGTCAAAAAACCGTACACAGTCAAATTTATGGCGTACTTATTTTGGCTATGGACCAAGTGTCAACCGAACAGATGGTAAACCTTTGCCGCGCTTTTCGCTCGCTGGATCTGCGACATTTCGTCGACGATCGCTTGACGTTCGCCCACAGCAACGTCAATAAGCTTGCGATAGACGCCTAGCAGCTCTTCCAGATTGTTGCGCAGTTCAGGCTCATCGTTGCTCGCCTGGCTGATGACCTCATCGACGCAGGCCCGGCAGGCCATATCGAGCTGGCCGATTGCCTCCCAGTCACGCTGCTCGAGGGCATCGACCAAGGCTTCACGGGTTTCTTCGATTCGCTTGAGTGCAGCGCTCATGGGTTTCTCCTTCAGAGCACGGGTTGCTGATCGCCGATCGCATCCCAGCCTTCCTTGACCGTGGTCAGCAGGCCGCTGACTTCGTCGAGGATCTTCGGATCGGATTTGATGTTCGCTTCCGCCAGACGCTTCATCAGGTAGACGTACAGGTTGTCGACATGGGCCAGGGCTTCAGCCTGTTTTTCCATGTCCAGACCTTCGCGCAGGCCACCGATGATTTCAATCGCCTTGCCAATCAACAGCCCTTTGGCGGGGATGTCTTTACGCTCGATGGCACCCTTGGCCTGGGCGATACGGTCCAGGCCGGCTTCCATCAGCATCTGTACCAGACGGTGCGGCGTGGCCACTGCGGTCTGGGCATGTGAGTTGACCTTCTGATACTGACGAAGGGCTGCCATACGGTTCATTGTCTTACCTCGCGCAACGAAGTTTCTATAGTGAGGGTATCGACACGGGCCGGAAAAACTTTAAGGCCAGATGCCAAAAACCCGGCACTGGAGGCCGGGTCTTGATCAACTCGTCAACGGTCAGCCACTTTGCTGGGCATTGAGCGAGTCAAAGAACGAGGTGATGCTCGTCGCCGAGGCTTTCAACTGCCCCACCAGCAAGTCCATCGCGTTGTATTTGGCGGTCAGGGTGGCGGTCAGCGTCGTCACGCGCAGGTCGAGGGCAGCCTGTTGGTTTGTCAGATCGGTCTGCTGCTTGTTGAGGCTGGTGGTGCGCGTGTCGAAAATACCGCCGGTCTGGGTGTAAGGCGTGATGGCAGCCTGCATCCGCGAGAGCAAGCCGTTGGTGCTGTCCGTGCCGCTGAACAGTTGCTGCACGTCGCCCGCCAGACCCTGATTCATCGCGGCAGTGAACTTCGTAGCATCAAGGCTGAGCGTACCGTCGGATTGACCGGTGGTGATGCCCAACTGCGAGAGTACGGAAACGCCACCTGGGGCACCGGTCGTCACCAACTGATCGCGGATTGCTGCAAGAATCGAGCGTGGCATCGCATCGCCGGTCAACGCAGCCGGAGTGACCGTTGCTCCGGTGGTTTTGTCGGGGGTATCGCTTACCGTCGCCTTGGTGACAGTGCCCACGGCTTTGACGACTGTGTTGTAGGCATCGACGAAGGTTTGCAGCGAGGCTTTAAGGCCATCGTTGTTCGCCGACACCGTCACAGTCGAAGTACCCGTTCCCCCCACCAGTGTCATGGACACGCCGCCGAGGCTCTTGTCGATGGTGTTGCTGGCACTGGTGATGCTCAGGCCGTTGACCGTCAGGCTGGCGTCGACAGCTTGCTTATCGATGTAGCCGGCGCTGGTGGTGCTTTTCGGGTCAAGCGCAGCGCCGGCAACAATGTTGAATTCACTGGACGTCGTGCTGGAGGCCGTAATGTCGGTGCCTTTACCCGTCACTGTCGAGCTGAACACCAGCCGTGAGCCATTGTCATCGGTGATGATGTTGGCGCTGATGTTCGACGTCGAGCTTTGTGCGTTGATCTGCTTGGCCACCGACGCCAGGGTAGCGCCGGTCGGGATGGTGATCTTGGTGTCAATGCCATTTTGAGTGAGGGTCAAATCGCCACTCGGAATAGCACTGGTGGACCCGCCTGAGAACGAAGCGCTGGCGACACTGGAGCTTGTGGCGAGGTTGCCTACTTTGATGGTGTAAGTACCGGGCACGGCCGAGTTATCGGACGTAACGGTCAGCATGGTCGCGTCAGAAGCTTTTGCCGCATAGCCGGCGAAGGCAGGCGTGTCGGTTTTGCCAAGATTGGTAAGCGCGGTCTGAAACGCAGTCATCGCGCTCTGCAGCGTGCCGATGCCGGAGATTTTGGTGGTGACCAGCTTGGTCTGGGTGGTGATCTGGGTCTGCTTGGCCAGCTTGTCGGAGTTGACCAGCGCCTCGACGATAGAACCGATTGCCAGGCCCGAGCCGAGGCCGGTGGAGGGGGTAATTGGACTAGCCATGTGAGTCTCCTTTCAGTTGTAGTCGGCATTTTGACGAGCACGCCACACCGAAGTGCCGCGTTCACGTTTCATGCCATTTAAACTTTTGCTTCGAACAACAGGCTGTTTGCGTTCTTCAGACTGTCGGCGAGTTTCAACGCCTCAGCAGACGGCAATTGCCGCACCACTTCACCGGTTTCCGTGGCGATCACTTTCACTACCACTTTGCCGGACTTGTCGTCGATGGAGAATTCCAGGTTGCGATGAACGGACTGAAAAAACTTTTCCATTTGCTTGACGGCCGCTTGCAGCTCTTCGGTTTTCTTTTCCGGATCTGAGTCTTTACTTGTCGATGTGCCTGACGGCGATGAAGCGGCCGGAGCAGGAACGACTTGAGGCGCCACGGCTGGCTTGTCAGCAACCACAGGCACCGCGGGCAACGACTGGATCACTGGATAAGACACATTCATCCTGTTACTTATGTCCATGTCCACTCACCTCTTGAAAGTAAAAAGCGGGAGAGCACGCAAGCATACTCCCCCGCCAAAACTCTAGCCGTTATTACTGAAGCAGTTTCAGAACAGCGGATGGCAGCTGGTTAGCCTGGGCCAGAACAGAGGTGGAAGCTTGTTGCAGAGTCTGTTGTTTGGTCAGGTTAGCGGTTTCAGCAGCGAAGTCGGTGTCTTGAATACGGCCCAGTGCAGCAGTGGCGTTTTCGTTAACGTTTTGCAGGTTGGAGATGGTGCTGGTCAGACGGTTCTGCGAAGCACCCAGGCTCGAACGGGTGCTGTTGATCTGTGCCAGTGCAGCGTCGATTGCCGAGATAGCGGCGTCAACGTTGGTGTGGGCAGTGGTGTTGTCGCCGCCGCTGATCGAACTTGTACCGCTCGAAACGCCCAGAGCCGAAGCAGTGAAGCTGCCGGTCAGGACCAGGTCGATGTGGTTCGAAGTACCGGTGTTGGAACCGACTTGCAGAGTCACGGTGCTAGCCGAGCCGTCCAGCAGGTTCTTGCCGTTCAGGTTGGTCGAATCAGCGATACGGGTCAGTTCGTCAGACATCTGGCCGTATTCGGCGTTCAGCGAGGTACGGTCAGCAGTACCGTTCGTGTCGTTTCGGGACTGAACAGCCAGTTCACGCATACGCTGCAGAATGTTGGTCGATTCTTGCAGAGCGCCTTCAGCGGTCTGAGCGATCGAGATACCGTCGTTGGCGTTCTTGATGGCAACAGTCTGGCCGCGGATTTGCGAAGTTTCGCGAGTTGCGATCTGCAGGCCGGCTGCGTCGTCTTTAGCGCTGTTGATTTTCAGACCGGAAGACAGACGAGTCATCGAAGTCGACAGTGCATCGGAAGCTTTGGACAGGTTCTTCTGAACAGCCAGGGAAGCTACGTTGGTGTTTACGCCTAAAGCCATGATGAATTCCTCGTGAGTTGTTTGCTGCGGCTATCCGGCCCTGGCAAGCGCCGGGTGTGGCCTAGAGAACCTACGTAATGTTTATCGTCGCGGTTGCCAGGAGCTTGAGGGCTTTTTCAAATTTATTTGCCACCAGAGCGCCACCCCCGCAGTTTGTTGTCCGGGGATACACAACGTTTCGGCGCAACCCCTGGAAGCTTTAACCTGACCCGGCGATTTGTTAACCAGTTCTCAAAAACCCGGGCGCCCCCTGCGGCGCGCCCGGGTTTTGGTGGGCCTTATCTATAGAGGCCGTTGGTTATTGGAGGAGCTTCAGGACGGCTGCCGGTAGTTGGTTGGCTTGGGCCAGGACTGCCGTGGAGGCTTGTTGCAGGGTTTGTTGTTTGGTCATCTCCGCGGTTTCAGCAGCGAAGTCGACATCTTCGATCTGGCCTCGGGACGCGGTGGCGTTCTTGGTCATGTTCTGGAGGTTTTCAATGGCGCTCATCATGCGGTTCTGATTGGCGCCCAGATCGGCGCGCGCGGAATTGATCTTGCCGATCGCGGCGTCAATGGCCTTGATGGTGTATTCGATGTTTTCGGTGCGAGCGGGTTTGTTGAGAGCTTCATCTGCTGATTTCGCATCACCAAGGATTTTCTCAGCGTCAGTCACTGCCTTTTTGGCAAGGTTGAGGGTGTCGACATCGGCTTGTGTCGGCGTCTGGATGCCGGCAAACGTGGCCTCGGCTGCAATGAGCCCGGTCTTCGCCGTCTCAATGTCAGTCGCCATCTGGGGCGTGACGGTATTGACTATGTTTCTCGACCCGCTGCCGTCGATTGATAGCGGCGTGTAAGCACCTTTGACAATCGCCGCCGACCCCGAGTGTGTGGCAGTTGCAGCAACAGCCGCCCGATCTTCAGTCGCAACAAAGATTGATTCGGATGAAAAATCATCACTGAGAGTAAGGCTAATCTTCTCGGTAGCGCCCACATTGGCGCCAATCTGGAAGCTGAGCTCCCCCGCACTACCATCCAGCAAATTTAACTCAGCGCCGAACGTTGTACCTTTGGCAGTCCTGGACACTTCGGCTGTCAGTTTAAGAAACTCGGCATTCAGGGCATCTCTTTCTTTCGGCCCTTTATCACCGTTGGCAGCTTGCACCGCGAGGTCGCGCATCCGCTGCAAGTTATTCAAGGACTGATCCAGCGCGCCTTCAGCCGTTTGAATAATGGATATAGCCGCCCCGGCATTACGGGTGGCGACTGTCATGCCACGAATCTGGGTGGTGAGTCGAGTGGCAAGTTGCAACCCAGCGGCATCGTCCTTGGCGGTATTGATCCGCAGCCCGGAAGACAAACGTGTCATGGCGGTACTCAGCGAATCGGAAGACCGGTTCAAGTTCCGCTGAACAGACAGCGACGCAATATTGGTATTTACGGTTAAAGCCATTTTGAATTCCTCGTTGATAGAAACGGAGGGTTCTCTAACTTCGGGGAAGTCCATTTCTCCCGGAGAACCTACAGTCCAGCTATCGACGATCTGCACATTGGCTTTAACGACAAACATGGCGCAAAGGCCGAGCCATCACGACAGTTGAAGGGGAATAAAATTGCTAAGTCATTAAGCAGACTGAATATTAAAAAAACATAAAAAAACGGCCTCTGCGGGCCGCTTAATTCAGATTAAACCGAAACTAATGTAGGAGTTTTCTTTAACCTCCCGACGATGGGAAAGTGTCAGACTTTAAGAAACTCGACTTCAAGCCAATCCGCCACCCCCAACCAATCCTGCCGCTCCTGACACGCCAGAATCGCACTCAGCATCCTCCCCCATTCAGCCTGTCTTTCGGGAGTAGCCCCGTCCATCAACGGCAGCGACCGATCAATCAGGTCGACCATTTTCAAGGCCCCTTCAATATCCCGGCCCAGGCGGAACAGCTTCGCGCAGTTGCGGGCTTCTTCTACAACGTGCTGAGGCAGGGTCATGGCGCGGTCCAGTCCGGGTCGAAGTCGGCGCCGGTGATCAAGGCACCGTCGCGGCTGGTGTTGAGGAACGTGACCTGCGGGTGGCGGGCGATGAAGCGTTCGAGTTCGATGAGGTAACTGCGGAAATTCAGCTGGGTCTTGACCTTGTTGCCGCGACCGTCGCGGACCCAGTGTTTGGCGATCCCCAGCGCAGGGCCCAGGTCGCCGTCCTGCCAGCCAGTGTGGGTCTTGCCGCCGGGGAAGGCGAAGTCGGCGCCGAACAGGGTGATTCGCGCGGCGCCCATTTTGACGGCAAGATCCACGGCCGGATGAATGACGCTGCCGCCTACGTGCAGGGTGGCCTTGGGAATCTGCTCGCGCAGCCGGGCATACAGCGGGCTGCTGGAATAGCCGACGTAGCGCGGGCCTTGCCAGCTTTGCAGCATCTCGGCGTCCTGGCCCGGCACATAGACCAGCGCGATGTGCGCCGAATCCTCGGCGGGTAGATGCCGCGGGGTGATGCGGTGGTCGATGCTCACCACCACGTCCGGCCTGATGCCCTGATTGCGCAGCGGCACGTAGGCGGTGTCGACACAAATGATTAGCGGCCGATTGGCGCTGTTAGACGTGCTCAACAGGCGTGGCAAATGCTGTTGCAGACTCGGCCCCGTGGCGATGACGAACACCTCGCACCCGGATTGAGTGCCGAACAACGCGGCGACATCAGTGTCCCGTTGCAGCAGCGCTCTGCCCTGCTCCAGCAGGCGCGCGTTGTCGGGGGTATCGCCGGCGAAGGCCTGATTGTTGAACTCGACATGCACTTCGCTGACCAGCCGATCGCGGATCCGTGCGCTGCTGTCGTCGGCCAGCACCAGCTCGGCGGGCAGCGCGAAGAAGGGCAGATAAATTTCGCTCTGGGCATCGGCGTACGCGAGGTGCACCCGCGGGTCGGACAGCCAGTCGTCGTGCTCCAGCAGTTGCAGCACCAGGGCGAACAGCGCGCCATTGAGGATGTGGACGTGCAGCGTCTGCAGGGAAGCGTCGGCCAGCATTACCCGCTGCAGATCGCCGAGGGCGGTACCGTAAAGGTGCACGACGGGGATATTGGCGGGGAGGCTTTGTGCCTGGGTTTGCGCTTCGGCGAGGCGATCATGGCGGCTGGTGAGCTGGATGCCGCCGATGCTGAGGGTCGTTTGTCGGCCTTCGATCAGCTGCGCAGGAATGGATTCGATGTTTTCAGCCCGCAATCGCTGGGCTACGTCGGGCCAGCGCTGTTCGATCACGGCGAGGTTGCGCTGGAAAGACTCGCTCATGACGACAGTCCTTGTTCCCTGAGAAGTGCAGAAAGCACAACGGCGACCTGAGAAATCAGCGTCGCCGTTGTGCAGGCTGGGTGGTGACTCGTTGTCAGGGACGATAAAGGATCGCCGAGCCCCACGACAAGCCCACGCCGAAACCACTGACCGCGATGCGTTTCCACGTGGCGTTCATGACGTGTTTTTCCAGCAGCAGCGGGATGCTGGAAGACACGGTGTTGCCGGTCTCGAGCATGTCCTTGACGAATTTCTCCGGCGACTTGCCGTCTTCGAACCGGCGAGCGACCGCATCGACGATGGCCGCGCTGCCCTGGTGGATGCAGAACGCATCGACGTCGGAGGATTGCAGGCCGGACTCTTCGAGCAATTCGTTGAGGTGCGCAGGCACTTTGACCAGCGCGAAGTTGAAGACCTGACGCCCGTTCATGTAGAACGCGCCGTCGGTGGTCTTGAGGAACTCTGCGCCCGAGCCGTCGGTGCCGAATTTGGATTTGCCCAGCTGCCATGGCGCGTCGTCACTCATCCAGGTCGCCGTGGCGGCGTCGCCGAAGAGCATGGTGGTGTTGCGGTCTTCCGGATCGACGATCTTCGAATACGGGTCGGCGGTGACCAGCAGGCCGTTTTTCAAACCGGTCGCTTCCATGAAGCCTTTCAGCGCATAGATGCCGTAGACGTAACCCGAGCAGCCGAGGGAAATGTCGAACGCGGCGATGTGTGTCGGCAGGCCGAGTTTGTGTTGGACGATGGCGGCCGTGTGCGGCAGGCCTTCCTCGTCGCCGTTCTGGGTGACGACGATCAGTGCGTCGATGGCATCCCGTGACAGCCCGGGGTTGTTGGCGAACAGCTGGTTGACTGCTTCGACGCACAGGTCCGAGGTTTCCTGGCTGTCGTCTTTGCGCGGCAGAAAAGCAGAACCGATCTTGCCAAGGATGAAGTCTTCATCCTTTCCGAATTTGGCACCCTGGGCGTAATTGTCGACGCCGGCTGTGGGCACATAACTCGCTATGCTCTTGATGCCAATCATCATGGCTTCCCAATAAAAAACTGCTGAACATCACCCGGCGCGGTTAGGCGGGGCGTTGAAAATCCGGGGCTTGCGGCCTGAAAAAAAGGCGGCGTACACGCCAAAGCGACACCAGAATCGCTCTGGCATCAGCCCGACGACGTCACGGCCCGCCAACACGATACAGTGAAGATGCCCGTTATGACCCACAGGTCACCAAAAGTTTTACAAGCTTTTAGCTGACCGACGGGTGCTGTGCAATATCAGATCGCTGCTCAGACAGGTAATTGACATGAAGATGTCACGGGATTGTGGCGGGTAACGGGCTTCTTCGCGGGCAAGCGCGCTCCTGCAAGGTGTGTATGCCAGTCGTCCGGGAGGGTAGTGCCAATTACATCGATTCGGTGTCAGGCGCAAATCCGGGGAGCGACGCGTCACATTTGTAGGAGCCGGCTTGCTGGCGAACCCGTTCTATCATCCACCGCCAAGGTGACTGCCCAGACGCCTTCGCCAGCAAGCCGGCTCCTACGGACTGAACGTCAGCCATGGCAGCTGGATGCGACGAACATCCTGTAGGAGCGCGCTTGCCCGCGAAGACGGTATTCCAGTCGCTTGAGATGCAGCGGATGTACCGGCTTCTTCGCCAGCAAGCCGGCGCCTACGGACTCCACGCCAGCCATGGCAGCAAGGTTCGACGAAGATCCTGCAGGAGCGCGCTTGCCCGCGAAGACGGTATTCCAGTCGCTGGAGATGCAGCGGATGTACCGGCTTCTTCGCCAGCAAGCCGGCTCCTACGGATTCCACGCCAGCCATGGCAGCTGGATGCGACGAAGATCCTGCAGGAGCGCGCTTGCCCGCGAAAACGGTACTCCAGTCGCTGGAGATGCAGCGGATGTACCGCCGTCTTCGCCAGCAAGCCGGCTCCTACGGACTGAACGTCAGCCATGGCAGCTAGATGCGACGAAGATCCTGCAGGAGCGCGCTTGCCCGCGAAAACGGTACTCCAGTCGCTGGAGATGCAGCGGATGTACCGGCGTCTTCGCCAGCAAGCCGGCTCCTACGGACTGAACGTCAGCCATGGCAGCTGGATGCGACGAAGATCCTGTAGGAGCGCGCTTGCCCGCGAAGACGGTATTCCAGTCGCTGGAGATGCAGCGGATGTAACGGCCTCTTCGCGGGCAAGCGCGCTCCTACAGGGGATTGGTGGGCGACGTGGTCGAATCTGCCTAACCGACTACATCCCAACTCAACGCTGAACCGCGTTTCAGCGTGTGCCGGGCTGTGCGCCCGAGCACGGCATCGATGTGTTTCGGCGCCAGGCCGAGGCCGGGGCGGATGGCGCGGATATTGTCTGCGCTGAAAGCTTCGCCCTCGGCGATATCTCGCACCACGTACAACGAGCGGCGGTATTGCAGCGATTTCTGTTCGGCTTCGGTGGCGCCGTATTGGACGTGGCCCATGCCTTGCCAGGCCCGCTCGGTTTCGATGACCAGGCTGGCCATTTCTGCCGGTTCCAGGGAAAAACTGGCGTCGACCCCGCCATCGGCGCGGTCCAGGGTGAAGTGTTTCTCGATGACTGTCGCACCCATGGCCACCGCCGCCACCGACACGCCGACGCCCATGGTGTGATCGGACAAGCCCACCTGACAGCCAAACAACCCGGCCATATGTGGAATCGTGCGCACGTGGCTGTTGGCCGGTGTTGCCGGGTAGGTGCTGGTGCATTTCAGCAGCACCAGATCCTTGCAGCCGGCGGCCCGCGCCGCGCGTACGCTTTCGTCCAGCTCGGCGATGCTGGCCATGCCGGTGGAAATGATCATCGGTTTGCCGGTGGTCGCCACTTTGCGAATCAGCGGGATGTCGGTGTTTTCAAAGCTGGCGATCTTGTAGGCCGGCACGTCGAGGCTTTCGAGAAAGTCCACGGCGGTCTCGTCGAAGGGCGTGGAAAACGCCAGCAACCCCAGTTCTTTGGCCCGGGCGAAGATCGGCGCGTGCCACTCCCACGGCGTATGCGCCTGTTCATACAGCGCATACAGCGAGGTGCCCGCCCACAAGCTGTTGGGGTCTTTGATGAAGAACTCGCCCTCGGCGATGTCCAGGGTCATGGTGTCGGCGGTGTAGGTCTGTAGCTTGAGGGCATGGGCGCCCGCCTTGGCCGCCGCCTCAACGATGCGCAACGCCTGATCCAGCGACTGATTATGGTTGCCGCTCATCTCGGCAATGATGAACGGCGGCGCGTCGGGGCCGATGGTTCGCGAACCGATCTTGAAAGAATTCATCGTTGCTCACTCGCTGCATTGACGTCGGTCGGCACAAGGCCAAACGATAAAAATAGGAACGGGCAGCGGCTCATACGCCCTGCCCCGTTGCGACTGTGTCGAGACTGACTGTGTCGGGGCTGTCTGCGTTAATCGGTGCCGCCAAGACATCAGCGATACGCCGGGCACCTCGGCCATCCACCAACAACCTCGATTGTTCGGCAAACGACCGGCGTAAAACCGCATCACCGCAAAGCTGCCCGATCGCATCACGCAAACGCCCGGCCTCAAGCTGCACATGGGGCCCGAGATACAGATGCACCCCCGCTCCGGCCAGCAATTGCGCATTGAGCTGCTGATTGTTCGCCACCGAAATACAGATCGTCGGCAACCCCAACGCCGCGCGCTCCCAGGTGGTGCCGCCGCCAGCGCCGATAAACAGATCGGCCGCCTGCATCAGCGCAAAAAAATCCCCCGTCAGCGTGTGTAACCGCCATTCAGGTCGGGAGGCCGCCAGCTCGCTCATCGCCTGCCAATTCGGGTTATGCAGACCGGCGACGAAATCCACCTGGAGATCCTCGAAGGGCTGAAGCGCCAGCATCGTGGCGTACACCTGCCCGGCCGCATCGAAGCCGCCGAAGTTGACCAGCACTCGCTCGACCCGCGGCTTGATCGCGATGGCTTCGCACTGAAACTCGTCACGCAGTAAGGCAAAGCGCGGCCCCAGAAAGGTCTGGCACTCAGGCCCGACCCAAGAGGCGTAGGCCTGATCCAGCACCTGGGCGCTGTAATTCTGGTCGAGCAACACTTCGACCGAATGGGGCCGGTTGGCCAGATCGTCGATCGCCATGACCCGATCGGCGAGACCGCGCGCCGCCTTTTCCCAGCGCGCATCCAGCCCGTAATGATCAACGATCAGCCAGTCAAACTGTGGCTCATCCTCAAGCTCTTCGGCCAAGGCAGACAGGTCCGCCTGCCAGGGCAATGCGGCTTCGATGTCCTGATCTTCTTCAGCGTTATAGCGTGCGGGCAGCGCATAGGTGACATAGCCCTGATCCGCCAGCCGCTGCAGCAAATGCCCCGGCAATTCGCGGCAGGCAAAGCGCACATCGGCGCCGTCGTTGCGCAGCGTATTGGCCAGGGTCAGGCAGCGGGCGATGTGGCCGCTGCCGATGGTCACCGAGGCGTCGGCGCGGATCAGCGCGCGCATCATTGCAGTTCCCCGCCGGCCTTGAGGGCGGCGTACAGGTATTCCGCGCGCAGCCAGTCTTCCGGGCTGTCGATGTCCTGCACCAGATGCCGGGGCAGGATCACCGGCAGGCTCAGTTCGGAAAACACCGTGTCGCCGCGCCGCCAGGCCTCGCTGCGGCCCCAGTAGAACTGGCCGGCGTCCTGATAGGCGACGGGCAGGTCCTGGGAACGCACGCTGCGAAACTCCGGGTGCATCGCGCTCAGGCTGCCGTCGCGGTTGATCAACAGTGCACGCTGCACCGGGAAACCAAAGCTGCACACCGAAAACCCATAGGATTTTTCCGGCGCCGCGTCGAGCGCTTCCAGGCCCTGACGCAGATAACGCGGCTGCAACAACGGCGCGGTGGCGTAAATGCAGCAGGCGTAATCGAAGCGCTGATCAAGGGCGTCCAGGTTACAAAGCGCATGCTGAATCACCGCCGCCGTTCCGGTGAAAGCATCGGCCAGGTCCGCCGGGCGCATGAACGGCACGTCAGCGCCATAGCTGCGGGCGACGTCGGCGATCTCTTCATCGTCGGTACTGACGACAACCTGATCGAACACCCCGCTCGCCAGCGCGGCGCGAATGGAATACGCGATCATCGGCTCGCCGTTGAACAGCTTGATGTTCTTGCGCGGGATGCGCTGGCTGCCACCCCGTGCGGGGATGATGGCGACGGCGCTCATGCCTTTGGGTCTGTCATGGGTTCGTTCGCATCAAGTGGCCGCCGGGCGCGTTTCGCCGAGCAAACGGCGAAGCTGATCGACGACGTAATCCTGCTGCGCGTCGGTCATCGCCGGGTACAGCGGCAGGCTGATGGCCTGGGCGTAATAGGCTTCGGCCTCGGGGAAGTCACCCGGTTTGAAGCCCAGGTCGCGGTAATAGGGCTGCAGATGAACCGGGATGTAATGCACGTTCACGCCGATGCCCGCCGCGCGCAGCCCTTCGAACACCTGAAGATGGCTCACCGCAAGCAGGTCGGTCTGCACGCGCACGACATACAGGTGCCAGGCCGACTCGGCCTCGGCCTGAGTAGTCGGCAAGGTCAGCGGCAGGTCGGCCAGCAGCGTCTGATAACGCGCCACCAGCTCCCGCCGCCGCTCAAGAAAGCCGTCCAGCTTGTTCATCTGCGAAAGCCCCAGCGCCGCCTGCATGTCGGTCATGCGGTAATTGAAGCCCAGTTCAACTTGCTGGTAATACCAGGGACCGTGGCTCGGCTCGTCCATCTGCGCCGGATCACGGGTCATGCCGTGGCTGCGCAGGCGGCGCAAATGTTCGGCCAGCTCAGGGCGATTGGTCAGCACCATGCCGCCTTCGCCGGTGGTCACGATCTTTACCGGATGAAAGCTGAACACCGTCATGTCGGCGTATTCGCCACAGCCTACTGGCCGCCCTGCGTAGTGGGCACCGACCGCGTGGGAGGCGTCTTCGATGACGACAAAGCCGTAACGTCGAGCCAATTCGCTGATAGCGCGCATGTCGCAGCTCTGGCCGGAAAACGCCACCGCGACCAGCACCTTGGGCAGCCTGCCGGTTGATTCGGCGGCTTCAAGCTTGCGCGCCAGGGCGTTGGTGTCGAGGTTCCAAGTCAGCGGATCGATGTCGACAAAATCCACATCGGCGCCGCAATAGCGCCCGCAGTTGGCCGACGCGAGAAACGTATTCGGGCTGGTCCACAGCCAGTCGCACTGCCCCAGTCCGGCCGCCAGACAGGCAACGTGCAGCGCCGCCGTGGCGTTGCACACCGCCACCGCAAAGCCTGCTTCACAGCGCGCGGCCATGGCGGATTCGAAGCGCTCGAGGGTCGGGCCCTGGGTCAGCCAGTCGGACTTGAGCACCTCGACGACGGCGTCGATATCGGCCTGATCAACGCTCTGCCTGCCGTACGGAATCATGGCTGTACGTCAGCGTGCAGCTCGCCGATCTGGCGGATCGACAGGAAGTCCGGGTTGGTGTCGGAACGGTATTCGAACTCGTCGTGAACCGCCTTGCCCTGCGCGCCCGTTGCGTCAACAGCGAAGTCGGTATCGACGTTGTTGAAGCGGATCGACGGCACGATGGTGTAGTGATCGTCGAATTCCAGGGTCATGCGCGCGTCGTCCTGGGGCACCATCAACTCGTGCAGTTTTTCCCCGGGACGGATGCCGACGATCTTGTGCGGCAGGTCGGGGGCCATGGCCTGGGCCAGATCGACGATGCGCACCGACGGAATCTTCGGCACGAACACTTCGCCGCCGTGCATGCGCTCGAAACTCTGCATGACGAAATCCACGCCGTGGTCGAGGGTGATCCAGAACCGCGTCATGCGCGGATCGGTGATCGGCAACTCAGCCGCGCCACCGGCCAGCAGCTTGTTGAAGAACGGCACGATCGACCCCCGGGAGCCGGCGACGTTGCCGTAGCGCACCACGGAAAACCGCGTCTGCTCTTCGCCACCGATGTTGTTGGCGGCGACGAACAGTTTGTCCGACAGCAGCTTGGTGGCGCCGTACAGGTTGATCGGGCTGGCGGCCTTGTCGGTGGACAGGGCGACGACTTTCTTCACGCCGTTGGCGATGGCCGCCGAGATGATGTTTTCCGCGCCATTGACGTTGGTGCGGATGAACTCGGTCGGGTTGTATTCCGCCGCCGGCACATGCTTGAGCGCCGCCGCGTGGACCACGTAGTCGATACCGCGCATGCCCTGCTGCAAGCGGTCGGCATCGCGCACGTCGCCGAGGAAATAGCGCATGCAGGGGGCGTTGAATTCCTGCTGCATTTCGTACTGCTTGAGTTCATCGCGAGAGAACACCACCACGCGCCGGGGCTGATAACGCGCCAGCAGCGAGCGGATGAACATGCGACCGAACGAGCCGGTCGCGCCAGAGATGAACACTGATTTGCCGTTGAACATGACGTAGTCCTTTAACCCGAAGGCCTTAAGCGAGCAGCTCGGCCCAACTGGCACCGTCGGCCTGAGCGAGGGTGAAGCCCTTGCCGGTCAGTTGCAGATTCTTGTTGTACGCCAGGTCCTGGGCAAACGCCCCTGACCATTTGTCCTGCAGCGCCGCCAGCGTCTGGGGCGCGTCGGGCAATGCGCCCGAATGCACGAACTGCACGTGAGGCGTCCACACCGTCAGGTACCCGGCCTCGGCCACCTTCAGGCACAGGTCCACATCGGCGAAGGCGTCGGCGAAATGCCCTTGATCCAGGCCGCCAACGTCGTCGAACAGCGCCGAGCGGACCATCAGGCAGGCGTCGGACACCGCCGAATAATTCTGGTCGAGCAGCAAACGGCTCATGTAGCCGGCCGCGTCTTTCGCTTCGCCGATGAAGGCTGAACCCACGCCGCCGTTCATGCCGAGAATCAAACCCGCCTGACTGACCGTGCCGTTGCGTTCAATCAGCTTGGCGCCGACCACGCCGACTTCCGGGCGCATCGCCTGATTGAGCAAGGCGTCGATCCAGTTCGGGCTGATGACTTCGCCGTGGGCCGAGAGCAGCGCCAGGTATTCGCCAGTAGCCTGCTCGCGCAGCGCGTTGATCAGCGCGGACCGACTTAACGGTTGATCCATGGCAATCACGCGCACGCGACCTTTGTGCTGGCGACCCAGCCATTCGCTGAGCTCTGCCGACACGCTGTGGTCGTCCGCGATCAGCACTTCGTAATTCGCGTAGCGCGTGCGCAGCAGGACACTGGCCAGGCAACGCTGCAGCACCGGCAGGTCGTCAACGCCATGGACGAGGATCGACACCAGCGGGCGCTGAATATGGCGGTAGTCGATGCGCCAGGTGCCGGGTGCCGCCGGACTGATCTGGGCCTTGAAACCGCGATTGTTCAGGTGCCGGGTCAGGGCCAGACGTTGCTGAGGGTTTTCTTCCAGCGGTTGCGCGTCGGTGACCAGCAGCGGTTCGTCCAGATGCGCCAGCCAGCCCATGCCGCCCTGCTCGATGATGCGCAGCAGCAGTTCGAATTCGGCGGCCTGGGCGAAGTCGGCGGAGTAACCGCCGGCCTCGACCAGCACATCGCGGCGGACCAGCCAGTGACGGGACATCAGCGTCGGGTTGCTCAGCAGCAGGTCGAGGTTGAAGCCAGGGCGCATGACATGGACCAGCGCACCGCTGGCCTCGCGTTGGACTTCATCGGCGAACACCGCGCGGCAGTCAGGCGCGGCCTGCAGTTCCAGCGAGGCGCGTAACAGGCCGCCCGATGTGAAGGCATCACCGGCTTCGGCCAGCATCAGCCAGTTGCAGGTCGATTGGCGGGCGATCTGATTGACCTTATCGACCCAGTTGCTCTTGCTGACCTTGACGAAGTGCAGGGTGTTTTGCGCACTGGTCGCCGCCGGTGGCTCGCCGCTGGTGAACACCACGACCTTGAAGGTCTTGCAGTGGCCTTCCACCAGGCTGTCCAGGGTGACCTGCAGTTTGTTCATGTCATCGTCGAGGTCCAGCAACAGAATGCCGAACTGCGGCCCGCTGCCCAGGCTGTCGATGCGGCTGAGGATGGCCTGTGCGTCACCGGGGCTTGGCTGGCGTGCGTCCAGCCACTTCAACAACTGGCCCGACGGCATGTTGGCCAGGGTCACGCGATGGTCTTCGCGGTGGACTGAATTCAGGCGCTGCAACCAGCGCGACATTTCCAGCGCTTCTTCAGGGTCACCCTGGCGCGCCATGAGGCCGGCGAGCGGCTCGACGATGTGCGGGTTGAAGATGTTCAGGGCCATCGCTTCCCACATCCGGTTGGCGATGGTTTCGGGATTGTCGTTGCCGTGGGTGCGCAGCAGCAGTTCTTGCTGAACCCAAGTGCCTTCGAGCTGTTCCATCTGCAGTTTGCCGGCTGGCAGGGCGTGGATCAGAAACTCGATCTCGGTCAGCACGTCGAAAAAGGCCTGGTTGTAAAACGGCATTTCAACGAACTGACGAGGACCGAACTGGCGGTCCGCCGGTTTGAACACGTCGTTCCAGCGCGACACCACGATGCTGGTCAAACCCAGGGAGCGCTGATCCTCAAGGCAGGCCTGCAGGGCGGCGTAGGCTTTTTTGACGTGCTCGATGCCGGCGTCTGCATTCAGCTCGCCGGCGACCGTGGTCAGATCTGCCAGAAAACCGGCGAATTCATGGCGTTCGAGCACGGCTGACGGATCGCTGTCACTCAGCTTTTTCAGCATATGGGTCGGGCGGTCGGAGAGCCGGTGGTGGAGTTCGCGGACCACGTAAGGAATCGGCAAGGTCCGCGCCTTGGCGGCCGAGAGCAGGAAATACGCGTGACCGAACTCTTGCAGTTCGCCGCTGATGCCTTGGGGCAGTGCGCCAAACCACTGTTGCAGCAACGCCGTGCGGGTGACGGCGTAGAACGGCGGAATATAGTGGTCCATGAAGCTCAGGACGCGCTCGCCGCTGTTGTCGGCGGCGAAATCTTCCTGGCCCTTTTTGTCGCGGCGCAAGTATTCGACTTTGTCGCCGTGGGCCTGGTACATCAGGCAATACCCGTGGCACAGGCCGTAGTCCGGGTTGGCGGCAAGGAACTCCACCGACCGGGCCAACGCGTCATGCATCAGAAAATCTTCGTCGCCCACAAACGCCATGAACGGCGTGGTCACCTGGGTCACGCCATGGGCGATCCTGCTCTGGACCCCGGTCTCGGCGAACTGCGGCACGTGGCGGTAATCCACCTGCGGGAACAGCGCGGCGATGTCGGCGGCTGACTGCAAAGAAGCATCCAGCACCAGCACATGGGCCGAAGACGAACTGTAGTACTGCAATGTCCGGCGCAGCAGGGCGGGCCGATCATGGGTGAGGACCACAAGAGTCAATTGGGCATCGAGCGGCATGGTGTTTCCCGAAGATGGAGGACAGTGCATTACGTTTTCCCTGTGATGCGGCCAAGCGTCAAAAAGATGATCAATGGCGATATCGGGGAGACGAAGCAGGAAGCACGCCAACTCTGGATGGCGGGACAGCGCGCCATGGGTAGGGCTGGCTTTGGCCGAGTCCGCGTTATTCGTCACACCATAAAATCGAGGGTGCAGATGCGGGCCCCTTCCCGGCTGAAGCCGGTCCCACTAAAGCAGCGTGTGCAGCAGTGATATTGGGTGAATGCGGATGTAGCACCGGCTTTAGCCGGGAAGCAGACACGGAGAATGGGCGGCGGGTATGAGGTCTGTAGGAGCCGGCTTGCTGGCGAATGCGTTGGACCAGACAGCGCGGCAGTGACTGATCAACCGCGTTCGCCAGCAAGCCGGCTCCGACGGATCGTGCAGACAACCGTGAGTAGTGAGACGCTGCAAACCCAATGTAGGAGCGCGCTTGCCCGCGAAGGCGTAGGCAAAGACGATCAATATGCGTCGGATGTAATGGCCTCTTCGCGGGCAAGCGCGCTCCTACACCGATTAGCGCCGCATCATGAATTCTTGCGTCGCACGCACTCGCCCCATCCCGGCTAAAGCCGGTCCCACGAAAGCAGCGTGTGCAGCCAGTTTGGGTGAACGCGGATGTAGGACCGGCTTTAGCCGGGAAGCAGACACGGAGAATGGGCGGCGGGTATGAGGTCTGTAGAAGCCGGCTTGCTGGCGAATGCGTGGGACCAGCCGAAGCGGCAGTGACCGATCAACCGCGTTCGCCAGCAAGCCGGCTCCTACAGAGAGATGCATCCGTCCAGTGAGATCATGCCAGCGCCAATCAACGCAAATGCACGCTCCCACCGGTCATTCGTCACACCGCAGGATTGAGGGTGCACATGCTGGCCTATTCCCGGCTAAAGCCGGTCCCACTAAAGCAGCGTGTGCAGTCAGTGGGATTGGGGTGAGCGCGGGTTCAGTGGGACCGGCTTTAGCCGGGAAGGCGCCGGGCGTCGCACCGCGTTTATTCTGCCAGCCAGCCGTTGACCCAGTGCTGAAGGTTGTCGCCGCGCAGGACGTAGTCGCGCATGACCACTTCTTTCAGCTCGTCGCCCATGCGGTAGCTGGCGTCCGGGTCGGCCAGGTGCATGCGGATCGCTTCCAGCCACTCGGCGGTGCTGTTGGTCATCACGCGGGTGCACGGCAGGTAACCGTCGTAAGCCCGGGTGTCGGTGCAGATCACCGGATAGCCGCAGGCCCCGTATTCCAACAGGCGCAGGTTGCTTTTGCAGTCGTTGAAGATGTGGTGCTCAAGCGGTGCCAGCGCGAGGTCGAGGTTCAACGCCGCCAGCTTCGCCGGATAGGCCAGCAAGCCTACCGACGGATGAAACTCGTGCACATAGGGGCGCAGCGACTCGGGGCACATGCCGAAGAACACCCACTCGACCTGATCGGCCAGCTCGCGCACGACCTCGGCGATAATCTCCAGATCACCGCCATGGCTGGTCCCGCCACCCCAACCGACCCGAGGTTTTTTCGAGGTGCGGCGCTGGCTGCGCAGGCCGGTCCAGAGCTGTGAAGCCAGCATGTTCGGAACAACGCGGATGTCGTGGTGCATTCCCGACAGCGCATCGGCCAGCGTCACGGTCGAGACCACCACCCGATCACACAGGCTGGTGCCCAGACGCACCATCGCTTCCATGTTCGACGGCATGCTGCGCAGATGGCCGTTCTTTTTCGGCACGCTGATCACGTAGTCGTCCAGCTCGTAAATGCGCCGGGCGTTGGAGTACGCCTTGAGGCTGGCGACCTGATCGATGGAATTCTGACTGTAGCGGCACTGCACGATGATCACGTCCGGCGACTGACGCTCCAGGTCGATGATCGACGGCAGGTCATAGCTCATCCGCCCTTCGATGCGGCCGTCGGCTTCCAGCTCCAGAAACGGTTGGGACACGCGGTAGTGACCCACCGCCGTGCTGTTGACCGGGATCGCCAGCACATTGGGCAAACGCCGCGATGAATAGGGGTTCCAGCCTTTTTTCAGGCCCGGTTCCAGGCTGTAGAACGAACCGGTCAGGCGCAGGTTGGGGTTGTAGGCCGGGTCACGGGCGAGGATCGGCAGCCAGCGTTTGTAGAAGGCGTGTTGATCGTCGACCTGGGATTGTTTATCGCGCACCTGTTCCGCCGGTGTCGAGGCACCGATCGCCAGCACGGCACGCGGTGCCCAGACCACCAAATGGCCGGACTCCCGCACGCGCAGGCAAAAATCCACTTCGCTCAGGCTGCCGCTGAACTCGGTGCTGTTCAGGCCGCCGAGCTGCTCGAACAAGGCGCGGCGCACCAGCAGGCAATGGCCGCCCACCGCGCTCAGGTCCTGGGCCGCCTGCAATCTCAGCAGATGACCGGGCGCGTGCAGTGGCTCGCCAAAAAACGCAGGGCCGGCCGCGCCGTGGTAACCCAGAATCAGACCGGCCTGGAGAATGTGGCCTTCCGGGGTAAACAGCTTGGCGCCGACCACGCCCACTTCCTCACGCCGGCCATGATTGACCAGCTCGCCCAGCCACGCGGAGTCAGCGATGACCGCATAGACACTGAGCATCAGCAAGTGCTCGCCGCGGGCATGGTCGGCGGCGAAGTTGCGCACATCGGCGCCGTTGCCCTGCCCTTCGTAATGCAGCACGCGCAGCGTGTCGCCGCCGATCTGCTGCATGTCCGCCAGCCAGGACCTGGCCTCCGGATTTTGGCTGGCGCAGTCGACAATCAGCACTTCGAAGTGACCGTAAGTGGTCTTCGACAACAGCGACTCAACGCAGCGCTGTAACGCCGCCAGCTGGTCCTGATGGACGATGATGATCGACACCAGCGGACGCGCGTCGCTCAAATAATCAATGTGATTGACCCACTGCCCTTCCACTTCGCGCAGCTGATGGGCGATGCCCATGCGTTGCAGATGCGCGCCGAGCACCGGGGCGTTTTGCGCCATGAGCTCATCCTGCGCCAGCCACGCCTGAAACGAAAACTGCGACTCGACGAGGATTTCCGAAACGTGCTCAACCACCACGCCGTGGGTTTCGGTCAGGCGCCAGATGGCGTCGTGGGGCGCGAGTTCGCCGTACCCGGAATCGAAACCGCCAACCCTGACCAGCGCGTCGATCTGAAACGCCAGCACCCGGCCGACGTAGGGATAACTGCGCAGCAGGTCGAGGTTGAAGTCAGGGCGAAACACCGGCTCGGCCGATTCGCCTTCATGCAATGCGCCTTCGTCGCCGTACAGGCACAGCACGTCCGGCGAATGGGCAACGCGTTCGGCGAGGATCAGCAACGCACAATCGGTCAGCCGATCCCCCGCCCGCAGCAGGTAACACCAGTCGCCGCGCTCGAGCTGGGGCAGCAGATCATTGAGTTGCGCCAGCCAGTCGGGCTGCAGCGGCAAAGTGAACACGCGGCCATCCAGCACGGGCGCTTCACAGGCGCTGGACAGCACCAGGGTCAGTTCGGCGGCATACAACTGCGCGTCAAGACTGGCCAGGGTCAGGGCCACACCGGCGGCGCTGGCATGCTCGTCGAGCACCACTGCGACCATCTTCGGCTGCAACGGCCAGGTCGCGACGTTATCGGCAACCCGCAGGCGATCTGCGCCAAACAGGGTGCGGAAACTCAACCACTGCTGGTACAGCTCGGCAAAACTTTCGCTGTCGGTGCCGACTCGCCACGGCAATGACGCTTGACGATCACCGAGCATGCGGCTGAGGGGCAGCTCTTGCCAGACACGGGGCTGCTCCAGCGCCTCGGTCAGCGGCACAAAGCGCACCCAGCCATATTCGGGAGCGTTTTCGCCGGTCCGCGCCTTGAGCATCTTGCCCAGCCACTGACGCTCGTCGGTGATCAGGTCCTTGACCCACTGCTGGCGGCTCAAACGGTCAGGGTGCAGGCGCTCGGCGCTGAGTACGTCGTTGAGCATGACCATGTTGCCGCGCTTGAGCAGGCACACGTAGAGCACGAAATCCACCAGCGCGGTGAAGCCCTCGCCGACTTCCCTGAGCGCCGGCAAAATCACCTGCACGTCGCTGCGGCGCATCAATGAGCTGCTGAATCCGCCGAGAAAGTTGGTCGGCGAAATATCAAATACGGAAAGCAGATCCGCCCCGTAGAACACCGAACTGGACTCGGCCAGCGGGGCATTCTCGATGCGCACCGGCAACTGAATGTCCTGGGGATCGCAGAAGTAACGCTGGGCCAGCACCAGGCTGACGTCGTCATGCTCCACCAGAATGCTGGCCTGACGCGCGACGGCCGCGGGAAACAGCCGGTCGTCATCGCAGAAAAACTTGATGAATTCGCCCCGCGCTTCGTGCAGACACACCAGCAGGTTGCCGACGAAACCCTGACGCTTGGGGTTGCGCACGTAACGCAGCTTGACCGGGCTTGAGTCGAGGTGCTGTTCAACGAAGCGCTGGATCTCGTCGGTCTGGCTATCGTCGCAGACCACCACTTCAAAGGGCCGATAGGTCTGGGCCAAGGCATCCAGCAGGGCTCGCTGAAAAAAGCGCGGGTTGTAGGCGGGAATGACGAGGCTGACGAGGGGAACTGAATTCACGGGCGGGACTCACGAGCGGCGCCGTTCCCCGGGGAAAGGATCGGCATTAACCGCTGACAATACGGTTGACGCTCAACGGTGGCGACCCCTGTTGATCAGGTGCCGCCCGCCGCTGGGCCGATTACAACTTGCTGAACAGGTTCAGCGCAGACAGCTGGGTAAACACCAGCTGCGACGCCTGTAACATGGTTTTCTGCAGGGTCAGACGGGCGATGGCATCGACCGGGTCGGACGCGGTGATCGTGCCCGATTCGGTGGTGCCGTTGTCGATCATGGTCTGGTTGGTCACGCCCTGTTCGGTCGCCGTTTTGGCCCGGGCACCGCCTTCGCTGGTGGCATTGATGATCTGCTCGGCCGCACTTTTCAGGTTACCGATGGTGGACGTCATGGTCGCCTGCAGTTTCTGCTGGGCAATCGGATCGCCATCGACCTTGCCGTTGAGCGCCGTGATGACCTTGGACAAGGTGTTCAGCACGTTCTGGCTTTGTTGGGTCGAGGACTGCGCGGTGAACTGGTCACCCGCAGCCAGCGCCGGCGGCGTGCCGCTGAAGGTGAAGGTCACGCCGGAGGCCGTTGCCGTGTTGCCGCTCAGCGTGCCGGTGGACACCGCTTTGCTGGTCGCCGGGTCATAGGGCGCCGCGTACAGACTGAAGTTGGTGGCATCCGTGAAGCGCACGACAGCGCCGCCCGACGGGAAGGTTTTGTCGAACGCGGCCTGGTCGGTCACCACGGAGCTGGTGATCACATCGGTCGAGGTGTTGGCCGGCAGCCGCGAGGTGCTCACGGTGCTGGGGGAGACGCCGAGCTCGAAGGTGTGACCCTTCACGGCTGCGTCTGCAGCCGTGGAGTCTGCGTACTGATCCTTGGTCAGGTTGATGTTCAGGTTCAGTTCCAGACCCCGGAAGGTGATGGGCTGGTTGGCCGAACTGGTGGACGCAAACTTGCCGGTAGACGTCGCCTCGCCCGTCACATCCTGGTTGTTCTTGTCGAGGATCGTGTACGCCGTGCTGCTGGTGAAAGAGATCTTGTACGGCTGGCCGGCGGTGAAACTGGTGTCGTAGGTGGCGGCATTGCTGACGCTGCCGCCGGACAACGAGATCACGCCGTCATCAGCGCCTGCGACCAGGGTCGTCGAGGTGCGCGTGGTGTTGGTCGCTTGTTCGAATGCATCCCAGCCGGTGGTGTTGCTGGCCATGGAAATGCCGCTGCCAACAGCCAGCAGATTGCGCGTCTGGTCGCCCTGATAGCTGTAGGTACCGTCGGAACTCACGGAATATGGCGCGGTGGTGCCCTTGGACCCGGAGAACAGATAGCTGCCGTCGGCATCCTGACTGTTCATCAGGCCGAGAATCTGCCCCTGCAACTCCTTGAGCTCGGAGGCGTTGGCCTGGCGATCCTTGTCGGTGAACGAGGTGTTCGCCGCCCCCAGTACCAGCTCCTGTGCGCGCTGAATCGCCGAGGTGATCGACGTCAAGGCCGTCTCGGTCTGCACAACGGTGGTATTGATCGTATCGATGTTGGATTTGTACTGATTGAGCATCGTGCCCTGCTGCTGCAACTGCAGCACACGGCCCGCGCCGACCGGATCATCACCGGCGGTGTTGAGCTTGACCTGGCTGGCCACTTCGTCACCGGTTTTGGTGACGTTGGCGTAACTGCGCGAGTAGTTCGAGGCGCTGGTTTCGTAAAACTGGGTCGTTGAGATACGCATGGATTACGATTCCTTAAAGACTGTTGATCAGCGTGCTGAAAATGGCTTGAGCGGCTTTGATGATCTGCGACGACGCGGTGTAGTACTGCTGATACTTGACCAGGTTGGCGGCTTCTTCGTCCAGCGACACACCGGAAACGCTGTCGCGTGCGCTCTTGGCCTGGGTCAGCACGGCAGTGGTCGCCGTGGTGTCATTCTTGGCCTGGGCCGCCTTGCTGCCCACCGTGGTGATCATGTTGGCGTTGGCACCGCTCAGGCTCATGCCCGTGCCGTTGCCGGCGGCGCTGTCCAGGGTCTGTTTGGTCTGCAGGGTACCGACCGAGGTCGCGTTGCGGTTGTCCGAAGAGCCGGCGCCGGTCATGGCGATGCTGTAGGTGTCGCCGCTGTTGGCCTTTCCGGCGAGGGTCATGCCGAACTTGAACGACTGCGCAGCACCCGAAGAGTCGGTGTAACCCACTTCCAGACTGATGTCGTTGGACTGGCCCTGCACCACCGAGCCGGTGATCGCATTCCCGGATTTGTCTTTGACCGCCGCGCCCTGCGCATCGACCAGCGAATAGGCTTGAGCACCATTGGTGACATCGCCCATGAGCAAACGCATCGGCGTCGAGGCGGTGAGCGCGTTACGCAGATCGGCCGTCGCGGTCGGGTTATAGATGTCGGCCTGGGTCGACAACACGGGCTGGGTGAACGTCCCCGAGCCTTTACTCACGAGAGCGCTACCGGTCAGCGGACTGGCCGAGGCGATGTCTTTCGGGTCGGTCATCACGACCTTGATGCCGTCGGCACCGGTCTTGGTCGGGCTGATCTTGAAGCTGTCACCCTCGGTAGAGGTGCCGTTGAATTTCAGCGAGAACCCGTCGATGACCGGCGCGGTGGTGGCGCTGGTGTTGTACGAACCCATGTCCTTGCCGTCCGGCAGACGCTTGACGCTGTACTGACCGCTGGCATCGGTGAAGGTCACCTGATAGTCGTTGGTCTGCAGCGCGCCGCTGTTGGCAATGGACACCGCGAAGTTGCCCGAAGACTGATCGTTGGTCGTGTTGGCAAGGCTGCGCTGGCTGGTCAGGCTGGGGTCATTGACGCTGGCGAACAGGTTAATGCCGAAGTCGCCGTTGGCGTCCACGCCCTGGTTGAGCTGGGTGTTGATCTGATCGGAAGCGACCACCGCCAGACGGCCCAGTTCGCTGGCGGCTGGCTGCAGCACGTCGCTGCGATAACGCAGCAGCCCGCCCAGCGAGCCGCCGGTCACCACGCTTGAAACGTCGACGACGCTATTCTGATATTTCAGTTTCAGCGCATACACGCTGGGGTCGCTGTCACTGGGCGCTGCGCTCAGTGTGTTGGCGGTGGTGCCGGTGACCAGCGGCTGGCCGGTGCCGATATAAACGTCATAGCTGCCGTTGGTTTCAACGACCTTGGCGCCGACCAGTTCGTTGAGCTGGCGTACCGCCTCGGTGCGCGAATCAAGCAGCGTATTGGGCTGACCGCCGGAAGACTGCGCCTCGGTGATCTGCTTGTTAAGGGTGGCAATGGACGATGCCAGGGCGTTCACTTGCCCTGTTGCCGTGGTCAGCTGGGTATTGATGCTGGCGTTCTGGTCCTTCATCTGCGCCGAGATGGTGTTGAACTGACCGGCCAGCGCCGATGCACTGGTCAGAAACGTCGTACGGGCAGCTGTGTCAGTCGGCTTGGAGGCCAGGGCGCTCAGGTCGGTGAAAAACTTCGCCAGCACGGTGCTGACGCCGGTGGAGCTGTCCGACAGGATCGAGTCGAGCTTGCTGGCCTGGCCCAGGTACGCGGTGGCGTCGGCGTTGAGCGATGTGCTGGTCTGCAATTGGTTATCGAGGTAGCCGTTGTAGATGCGGCGCACGTCGGACAACGTCGTACCGGTGCCGATGAAACCGACACCGATATTCTGCTGAGCCCCGGCGGTGGTCATCACTTGCTGACGCGAGTAGCCCTGCGTGTCGACGTTGGCAGTGTTGTTGCCGATCGTCGTCAATGCTGCGCTGCTGGCGGTGAGTCCCGAAAGCCCGATTGAGATCAGTGACATGGTTCAAACCTTATAAAGTCGTGGAAGAGCCCGAGGCGGATGCGTAGGTCTGGTAACTCTTCATCTGTTTCGCTATCTGAGAAATCTTGCTGGCATAGGACGGGTCGGTTGCGTAGCCGGCCTTCTGCAGCTCTTTCACAAACTGTTCCGGGTTATCGGCGGATTTCAGGGTTTCTTGATAGCGATTGTTGTTCTGCAGGAAGCTCACCAAGTCGTGGAAGCTGCTGGCGTACGAGTCGTAGGCGCGGAAGTCCGCGGTCTCCTTGACCATCTTGCCGTCGCGGAACTCGCTGGTGATGGCGCGGGCTTCCGGCCCTTTCCAGCCGCCCTGGGCCTTGATGCCGAACAGGTTGTGGCTGCTGCCGCCATCGGACTGACGCATGATCGATTTGCCCCAGCCGGTTTCCAGCGCAGCCTGGGCCACCAGCACGCTCGGATCGACGCCGATACGGGCGGCAGCGTCCTTGGCCAGGGGCATCATCGTGGCGACGAAATCATCACGGTTGGCGAAGGCGCTCTTGCCCGGCGCCAGCGGCGTCTGCACGCGGCTGCGCACATAAGCGTCGGCGTCAGCGGCGTACTGCGGCCCGACAGTCCAGTCGCCATTGTTCTGAGAACCTGCGCTCTTCGCGGCGGCCACGGCATTGGAAACGGCAATGCGGTTCTTCAGTGTGGTGGCGCCGGCGCTCGCGTCCTGGCCTGCAGCAGGGGTTGTGGCAGTGGTCGGCACGATGCCGGCCAGGATGCGGTCGCTGAGTTTGCTCGGCAGCGACAGGCGACGGGAATTCAGCGCGGCGACGTCGTTGTGCACGGTGCCATCGGCTGCGGCGGGCGCGGCGACCGAACGGGTGGCCCACAGCGGACGCTGAGCGATGCGCGTGGCCAGGCCGGTCTGCGCAGGCGCATCGGCTTTGCCGTCGACCTTCGCTTCCGTTTTGCCGCCGGACACAAGCCCGGTGCTGGCCGGTGCAACTTCAGTGCCCTTGTTTTTCGACAGCTGACGCATGAGCACGTCCTGCAGACCAATACCGCCGCCTTCGCGAGACATGCTCACCGACAGCTGCTGGTCATACATGTCCTGATACTGCCGCGTCGCCGCGGTGTTCATCGGGTTGTCCTTGGCCAGCACTTCGTTGGCCGAACGCATGGCCTTGAGCATCTGACTGACGAACAGCGACTCGAATTCCTGCGCGACTTTCTTGAGGTTGCCCTCGCTGTCGCGATCACCGGTTTTCATGGCCGTCAGACGATTGAGGTCGGTGTACGCACCTGAATCACCTGACGAAACGCCGCCGCTTGGAATGCTCATTGAGTCTGCCTCTTAAATCACGATCAAGTCGGCTTGCAACGCGCCAGCCTGTTTCAGTGCTTCGAGAATCGCCATCAAGTCGCCTGGGGCTGCACCCACCTGGTTAACCGCGCGGACAATTTCATCCAGCGTGGTGCCCGGGCCGAACTTGAACATCGGGTGCATTTCCTGCTGGGCGTTGATCTTCGAACGCGGGACCACAGCGGTCTGGCCGTTGGAGAACGCACCCGGCTGGCTGACGATCGGGTCTTCGGTGATGGTCACCGTCAGGCTGCCGTGGGTAACGGCTGCCGGCGAGACCTTGACGTTCTGGCCGATGACAATGGTGCCGGTCCGCGAGTTGATGATGACTTTGGCCGACGTCTGGCCTGGATCGATTTCCAGGTTTTCCAGCACCGACAGGTAATCAACACGCTGGTTGGGGTCCAGCGGCGCGGTGACCCGCACAGAGCCGCCGTCCAGCGCCTGAGCAACGCCAGGGCCGAGCATGTCGTTGATCTTGTCGACGATGCGCTTGGCGGTGGTGAAGTCGTTGCGATTGAGGTTCAGGGTCAGCGAGTTGCCCTGGTTGAAACCACTCGGCACGGCACGTTCAACCGATGCGCCGCCGGGGATACGCCCGGAAGACGGAACGTTGACGGTGATCTTCGAACCGTCGCGGCCTTCGGCATCGAAGCCGCCGACCACCAGGTTGCCCTGGGCCACGGCATAGACGTTGCCGTCGATACCCTTCATGGGGGTCATCAACAGCGCGCCGCCGCGCAGGCTTTTCGAGTTACCGATGGACGACACGGTGATGTCGATCTGCTGACCCGGTTTGGCGAACGGCGGCAGGTCGGCGTACACGGCCACAGCCGCGACGTTTTTCAACTGCACGGTGCCGGAACCCGACGGGACCTTGATGCCGAACTGCGAGAGCATGTTGTTAAAGGTCTGCAGGGTGAACGGCGTCTGGGTGGTCTGGTCACCCGTGCCGTTGAGCCCCACCACCAGACCGTAACCGATCAACTGGTTGGTCCGTACGCCGGAAATGCTGGCGATGTCCTTCAGGCGCTCGGCGTGGGCGCCGAGTGCGGTGGTGAACAGCAGCGCTGCCGCTATCAGTTGCTTGAACGTGATCATGGCTATCCCGCTATCAGAAAGGGAACAACGGGCTGAGGAAGAATCGGTCGAACCAGCCTGGCTGACTGGAATCGGCAAACGCGCCTGTACCGGAATAAGTAATGCGTGCATCGGCAATGCGGGTCGACGACACAGTGTTGTCGGTGGCGATGTCGTCGGCGCGAATCAGGCCGGCGATGCGCACCAGTTCGTCACCGGTGTTCAGGGTCATCCACTTCTCGCCGCGCACCAGCAAAATGCCGTTGGGCATCACGTCCGCGACGGTCACGGTGATCGAGCCGGTCAGGCTGTTGCTCTGCGCTGCCTTGCCGTCACCCTTGGTGGCGCGGTCGCCGGTGTAGCCGGCGTCCAGGCTGAGGTTGCCGCCACCGACCGGGTTGTTGGTGCTCACGCCCGCGCCAAACAGCGAGGTCAGGCCCAGACTGGTTTTGCTGGTCTTGCTGATCCCCGAGCTCGCGGCTTTGCTGGCGGCCATCTTCTCGGAAAGCGTGATAGTGATGATGTCGCCGACCCGGTAGGCCTTGCGGTCGCCGTACAGGTTCTGCTCGAAACCGGCCTGATAAATCGAACCGTTGCTGGCCGCTGATGGCAGCGGCGTGCGCGGCAACACCGGCGCGTAATAAGGGTCATTGGGTTTGGCCGCAGGCGCAACGCAGCCGGTCAGCAGCGCGATACCGCACACAGGAGCTGCCAACAGGGAAAGCCGCAATACAGAGAGCCGTTTCATGACACTTAAAACCTCGCGGTGTAACAGGCGTTTTTCAGGCGCCCCTTGTAATTGATCAGGTGTTTCGCAGCAGGACATCAGGTGTTTCAAGACCGGCTTACAGGTTCTGCGTGACGTACTGGAGCATCGAGTCAGCGGTGGAGATCACTTTGGAGTTCATCTCGTAGGCGCGCTGGGTGGTGATCATGTTCACCAGTTCTTCAACGGTGCTGACGTTGGAGTTTTCCAGGGTGTTCTGCTTGACCACGCCCAGCCCCGTCAGGCCCGGAGTACCCACTTGCGGCGCGCCGCTGGAAGCGGTTTCCAGGTACAGGTTGCCGCCCTGGGATTGCAGCCCGGCCGGGTTGATGAAATCGGCGGTCTGAATATTCCCGATGACCTGCGGCGTCGCGGCGTTTGCCGACGTAGTAATCGACACAGTGCCGTCTTCGCCGACGGTGAAGGTCTGCGAATCCTGCGGAACGACGATCGCAGGCTCCAGCGCGTAGCCGTTGGCGGTCACGATCTGGCCGTTGCTGTCCAGGTGGAACGTGCCGTCGCGGGTGTAGGCCACGGTGCCGTCAGGCTGACGGATCTGGAAGAAACCGCGGCCGTTGACCGCCATGTCCAGCGGCTGGTTGGTGGTCTGCAGGCTGCCGGCGGTGAAGTTTTTCTGGGTGCCGACGATGCGCACACCAGTACCCAGCTGCAGGCCCGATGGCAGCTGGCTGTCCTGAGTGGACTGAGCGCCTGGCTGACGTTTGATCTGGTAGAGCAGGTCCTGGAATTCCGCACGGTCGCTTTTGAAACCGGTGGTCGAAACGTTGGCCAGGTTGTTGGAAATGGTCGTCAGGTTGGTGTCCTGGGCGGCCAGACCGGTTTTAGCAACATAGAGTGCCGGAAGCATGTTTGAATCTCCTCGAGCGCCTGTTTATCGGCGCAAGCTGTCAGTCATTAGCCCATTTGCAAGACGCGAGCCATCGACTCGTCATCCTGCTCGGCGGTCTTCATCATCTTGATGTGCAGTTCGAACTGGCGGGACAGCGCCAGCACCGACGTCATCTCGTCAACGGCGTTGACGTTGCTGGCCTGCAGAAACCCGGATTCGACCTGCACATCGGCATCGGCCTGGGCCGGCTTGCCGCTTTTGGTGTGCATCAGACCGTCGGGGCCTTTTTCCATGGTCGTCTGGTCGCCCTTGACCAGCTTGATGCGGTCGATCTGGGCCATGACCTGCGGGCTCTCGCCCAGCGAGCGAACACTGATCGTGCCGTCGGCGCCGATCTCGATCTGCTGCTGCGGAGGCACGGCGATCGGCCCGCTGTTGCCCATGACCGGCAAACCATTGCCATCACGCAACACGCCGAGGGCGTCGATGTTCATGCTGGAGGTGCGGGTGTAGGCTTCGCCGCCATCCGCTGTCTGCACCGCCATCCAGCCGTTGCCTTTGACGGCGACGTCCAGATCGCGGCCGGTGTCGACCATCGCACCCTGACTGAAGTCAGTGCCGGGACGTTCGCTCATGGCGTACGCCCGGGACGGGTTGACCTCACCGAACACCGGCATCGAGCGCGCCTGCTCAAGGTCGCGCTGAAACCCGTTGGTCGAAACGTTTGCCAGGTTGTTGGCATGGGCCTTTTGGGCGATGGCGTTTTCCGACGCTCCGCTCATGGCCACGTATAGCAACTTGTCCACAGTCTTCCTCCTCCGACAGACGCTTGCCGCCTGTAGCTGTACTGAACAGGTCATAGCAATAATCGAACCAGTTTTTCAACGGTGATACAAAGCGTTGATTCTTCAATGATTCCGGCCGCTTTCCATGGACGTGAGTCCGGTTTTCGTCGCCGCGCGACAGCAGACTGCCGGTTTCCTGCAAGCCGACGGCAGCGAGCGCCAGAAAACTCTCCATGGGGTGCGAAACTTGCAGCGTTTTGTGAATTCGCTTCAGTCGCTACGGAAAACTGTCATGGGTCTGCGCATTGCCCTGCTCCTCACATTGATTGCCGGCTCGTTTGCCGCTTGGGCGGCACAGGCCCCGTATTTCCTCTGGCAGGGCGCCCACCGAACGGTCTGCGCCCAGACCAGCCCGGGCGAAGGCTGGACGCGGATCAGCGCCGCGTATGTGAAGTCGGATTGTTCGATTTGAGTTGTTTCGTTTCGCCTGTGACGGATTGATCGCCTGACACGCCGCCTTCCCGGCTAAAGCCGGTCCTACAATGATCTCGGCATAACCGGATATCCCTGCTCGACGCAAAACCTGTAGGAGTGAGCTTGCTCGCGAACGCGGTATGCCTGACACGAATCAATCGCCTGACACTCAGCATTCGCCAGCAAGCCGGCTCCTACGGATTCTGTATCCTCCACAAAATTTGTGGCTTGCCGAGATCCACTGTAGGAGCGCGCTTGCCCGCGAAGGCGGTGTGCCTGTCACGTATCAATCGCCTGACACGCCGCATTCGCCAGCAAGCCGGCTCCTACGGATTCTGGA
>NZ_SOCR01000009.1:286203-364935 GCF_004364335.1 Pseudomonas graminis
CTGTAGGAGCGCGCTTGCCCGCGAAGGCGGTGTGCCTGTCACGTATCAATCGCCTGACACGCCGCATTCGCCAGCAAGCCGGCTCCTACGGATTCTGGGTACGCCAAAAAATACCTGCCATGCCGAGATCCACTGTAGGAGCGCTTGCCCGCGAAGGCGGTGTGCCTGTCACGTATCAATCGCCTGACACGCCGCATTCGCCAGCAAGCCGGCTCCTACGGATGCTGGGTACGCCAAAAAATACCTGCCATGCCGAGGTCCACTGTAGGAGCGCGCTTGCTCGCGAAAGCGGTTTGCCTGTCACGTATCAATCGCCTGACACGCCGCCTTCGCCAGCAAGCCGGCTCCTACGGATTCTGGGTACGCCAAAAAATACCTGCCATGCCGAGGTCCACTGTAGGAGCGCGCTTGCCCGCGAAGGCGGTGTGCCTGTCACGTATCAATCGCCTGACACGCCGCATTCGCCAGCAAGCCGGCTCCTACGGATTCTGGGTACGCCAAAAAATACCTGCCATGCCGAGATCCAGGTGTAGGAGCGCGCTTGCCCGCGAAGGCGGTGTGTCCGTGATGAATCAATCGCCTGACACGCCGCCTTCCCGGCTAAAGCCGGTCCCACATTCGCATTCACGCTAAATCCCGGATCAAGTCGCGCGTATCAACGTCTGCATCAATTCTGCCTCCGTCGACAGGGTTTTCGAGTTCGCCTGATACGCCGTTTGCGCCTGGATCAGCTCGACCAGCTCATTGGTCAGCGTGACGTTGGAGCCCTCCAGCGAGTGCCCGATGACGCTGCCCAAGGTGCCGACACCCGGCGAGTCGTAATTGGCGACGCCTGAGGCCAGGGTTTCGACCCAGCGGGTGTCGCTCACCGGCTGCAGCCCCTGATTGTTGGCGAAACTGGCGAGCATGACCTGGCCGACGTTGCGATGCTCGCCATTGCTGAAGCCGATCATCAGCATGCCGCTCTTGTCGATGGTCAACTGGGTGGCCTGCCCGGCCGCGTGCCCGTCGATGACGATGTTGCTGCTGCCGGTGGCGGCGTTGTGCTGACTGATCTTGTTGAAATCCATGACAATGCCGTCGGCATTTCCCACGGCGCCATTCGCGCCCCAGCGCCCGCCCGGCTTGTTGCCGTCCAGCGGTTTGGCCGGCACCCAGCCGCTGAGGGTCAGGGTGTTGTTGGCGGCGGTCAGCCATTGACTGCCGATCAGCGATTGCAACGAGCCGCTGGAGTCAAACAGCATGCTCGCCGTCGACGGCGCCGTGCTGGTCGGGTCCTGCGGGTTGCGCCCGTCGATCAGCGTATGCATCTTCCAGCTGTTGCTGCCGTCTTTGACAAAGTACTGGGTCATCTCGTGGCGCATGCCGAGGCTGTCGAACACCCCAAAGGTGGACGCCTTGTTGAAGGTGGTGATGTCCGACGGATTGAACGTCGGCACCGGCCGCGGCATGAGCGGATCGGCCGGGTCGAGCACGGGAAGGCCGCCGTCCAGCAGCGGCAGTGAGATCGGTCCCGGGGCGGGCGCCGGGCTTGCCGTCCAGCTGCCGTTGACCTTGACCGCCGGGCGCCATGTCTGCAGGGACAACTCGGTGTCGGAGATCATCTTCACCGCTGCCGTCGAGCCGGTGAGTGAAAGCTTGCCGGCCGCAGACACTTGCAAACCGACCTCCAGCGGCGCGGTGCTGGTCGGGTCCAGCGGATTGACACCGTCGATGAGAATGTACGACGTCCAGTTGTTGTCTTCGGTCTTGACGAAGTACTGCTTGAGCTCGTGATCCTGCGGCGGAGCGCCGGCGTCCTGAATCACCCTCCCCGTCACCCGGCTGTAGGTGGTCGGGTCGCCGGGGTCGAACCTCGGAATAGCCCCGAGTGACGCCGACCCCGCATTCAGGTTGAGGGTCTGCTCCATCTTGCCGGTGGCCTTGGGCGACATGTCGGCCGCGTCAATCTTCAGATCCGTGCGCACGCCGCTGATTACCTTTCCGTCGTCTGTCACCCCATAGCCTTGCAAGCGGCTGCCGCGGGAGTCCACGACAAAATTCTGCGCATCCTTGATGAAGGCCCCTGACCGACCGTAACTGATGGAACCGGCGTCACTCGTGACAAAAAAACCGTTGCCCTGAATGCGCATGTCGAGCGCCCTCCCCTCGCTGGTGATGACCCCGCCGGGCGCAAAATTCTGCGAAACGTTGGCCACCTGCACCCCGTCGCCGGAAGCCGTCCGGCTGCCGCCGAGCATGGAAGAGGAATAGACCGCCGAGAACTCAGCGCGAGAGGATTTGAAACCTGAGGTGTGGACGTTGGCGATGTTGTTGCCGGCCACTTCCATGCGCTTGTGCGCCGCGTGCAAACCTGAAACCGCTGTGTTGAATGACATGAACACTCCCTGAGTCGTTGTTCAACGACACGCTCGTCGATGCATCGAGATCGCGGGCAAAGGAATGCAATCGAACGGACCGCGTGGACGGCACTGCTCAATGGCATTTATTTGTCAGCGAACTTGATTCTCGCAAAGACGAAAGTAGGAAGTTTCCAGTTGTAGAGTGGGACGGCTCTCGATATTTCATCCCGAAAAAAAGGCAAAAAAAAAGCCCCTCCGAGAGGGGCTTGATCAAGCGTATCCAGCGACCGTGATCAGGTCATCTGAATGATGGTCTGCATGATGGTGCTTTGTGTCGAAATGGTCTTGGCGTTCGCCTGGTAGTTGCTTTGCGCCTTGATCAGGTTCACCAGCTCACCGGTCAGGTCGACGTTGGATTCTTCCAGCGCCTGCCCGGTCAGGTAACCCAGCGTACCCGACTGTGGAGCGCCCGTGACCGGGATACCCGACGAAGCCGATTCACGCCAGTTGGTGCCGCCCGCCGGGGACAGGCCCTGAACGTTGGCGAAGTTGGTCAGCGACACCTGACCGATCACTTTGGACTGACCGTTGGTGTAGGTCGCGAACATGTTACCGGTGGCGTCGATGTTCATCGCTGTGATCTGGCCGGTGGCGTAACCGTCCTGGGTCTTGGTGATTGCACCCGACACCGCGTTGGTCTGGGTGGTCGCCAGCATATTGAGCTTGATGCCGCCCGCATTCGCGGCCGCGCCGTTGCTCGCCCAGGTAGTGGTGCTGCCAACGGTCGTCTTGGCCGCCGGTACCCAGTTGTTGATCGAGAAGACGCCGTCAGTACCCACGCTCACGTTTGGCGAATTGGTGGTATCAGGGGCGCCGGTGCCGCTGGTGATCAAGCCACCCGACGAATCGAAGGTCACGGCGGTCGCGTCAGCAGTAGTGGAGTTTGGATCGCTGATGCTGCGGCCGTCGACCAGGCTGTACATCGTCCAGGTATTGGTGCCCGTCTTCGAAAAATACTGATCGAGGGTGTGCTCATTACCCTGACTGTCGTACAGCGGCGTGCTGTAGGTCGTGGTGTAGCTGCTGGTGTCCGACGGCGAGAAGGTCGAAACCGTCGGCACGGTGGACGAAGAGTTCAGGTTGGAAGCGACGGTGATCAAACTGGTGCTTTTCGGCGCCAGGTTCGACGAATCGACACGCAGGTTGCTCAGCACGCCCGTGGCGACATTGCCCTGACCGTCAACGCTGTAGCCCTGCAGATTGTTGCCCGCTTCGTTGACGATGTAGCCGGCGGAGTCGGTGTGAAACGCGCCGGCACGGGTGTAGAGCTTCTCGCCGTTGTTGCTCATCATGAAGAAGCCGTTGCCGTTGATCGCCAGATCCAGGCTGCGACCGGTGCCGGTGTTCAGCGTGCCCTGTGTGAACTGCTGAGAAACGGCGGCGGTGGTGACGCCACTGCCGGTGTTGGTGCTGCCGGACGTGCCGCGAATCGATTGGGCGTACTGGTCAGCAAACTCCGCACGGGAAGATTTGAAACCGGTGGTCGCGACGTTGGCAATGTTGTTGCCGGTAACGTCGAGACTTTTGTTTGCGGCGTAGAGCCCACTAAGACCAACATTGAAAGACATGATTAACTCCTGCGCCGTCTAGTCGGCTCTAAATTCCGATTTGCTTGATTTTTGCCAGTGCCACCTGGGTGCCGCCGGCGAGGTTCAACGTCATGTCAGAGCCCGTTGTGCCCATGGTCACGCTGTTCACGGTCGCCGGCAGGTAGGTGCTCAACGTCGTGGCGGTGCCGTTAAGGCTGCCGTTGGCGACGAAGCTGTAATTGCCCGCTGCCAGCGCTGTGCCGCTGTCGTCCTTGCCATCCCAGCTAAAGGATGTGGTGCCCGCCGCCTGAGTACCCAGGTCGATGGTGCGCACGACGTTGGTGCCGGTGCTGTCGTAGATCTTCACCGTGGTGTCGGTGCTGGACGATGGCAGCACCACCGAACCGGCCATGGCCTTGCTGGTGTCGACGTAGGTCGAACCGGCGTCCACGGTGACCGAGCGGCCGACCAGCGAGGAAGCCTGCAATGCCTGGGACGACTGATACATGGTGCTGATCGAGTCGACCGAGGTGCTCAGGTTCTGCATGGTTTCCAGGCTGCTGAACTGAGCCAGCTGGGCCACGAACTCGCTGTTGTCCTGAGGATCGAGCGGGTTCTGATTCTGCATTTGCGTGACCAGCAACTGCAGGAACGAATCCTTGCCCAGGGAACTTGAGCCGGTGAGGCTGCTGGTGCTGGTGCTGGATTTGGTGCTGGTGCCTGTGGTTCCGGAGGTCGTGCTTTGCAGGCCTTTGAGGAACGTCGAGGTAGCGTCTGTGCTTGAGACCGTCATGGATTTCGCCCTTTATCACTGACCGAGGGTCAGGACCTTCTGCATCATTGTTTTCGCGGTGTTCATGATTTCCGCATTGGTCTGGAACGAACGGCTGGCCGAGATCATGTCGGCCATCTCGTTTACGACGTTGACGTTCGGGTAATACACGTAGCCGTTCTTGTCGGCTGACGGGTGATTTGGCTCGTAACGTGCTTCGAGGTTTGAGGCGTCTTCGACGATGCCGGAAACCTGTACGCCGGTGCCGGCCTGGCCCTGATCTTCGAACAGCGAGGCGCTGCCGCCGGACTCCTGACCCTGGAAGACCGTGGCGAACACCGGATGGCGGGCGCGGTAGGTCTTGTCCATGCTGGAGGACACGGTTTCGGCGTTGGCGATGTTGCTGGCCACGGTGTTGAGGCGAGTGTTCTGGGCACTCATGCCGCTACCGGCAATATTGAAAACACTGGACAGGGACATGGATTACTCTCCGCGCAGGGCTGCAACCAGCCCTTTGAATTTGCTGTTGAGCAAGGTGAAGCTGGCCTGAAAACCGATGGCGTTTTCGGCGTAGTTGGCGTTTTCGACCTGGGAGTCGACGGTGTTCTGGTCAAGCGACGGCTGCGACGGGGTGCGGTAGAGCAGACTGGCTTCGCCATCGCCCATGCCTTCGGCTTCGATGTGACGGTTGTTGGTCATGTCGAGGGCGAAGTGGCCGTTTTTGCTTTTGTCGCTTTCAGCGGCCAGGACTTTGGAGAAGTCCAGGTCACGGGCTTTGTAGTTAGGGGTGTCGGCGTTGGTGATGTTGTTGGCCAGCACTTCGGCACGCTGGGCGCGGAAGTTGAGTGCTTTTTCGTGGATGCCGAGGGCGTTTTCAAAACTGATGCTCATGTCGGGACCTTTGAGGGCTGACCAGATGTACGTGCAGGAGTTATAGCAAGGTGTGTGCCACTTTCTGAAAGCACGGATTTACGGGGGCTGCAGGGGTGTTGGTGGGGAGGGATGACAGAAAAGCGGCAAGGGATTTCCGCTCGATGGGAGGAAAGCGGCAAGAGCGGTGCCGTTTTTTTGCCGTTACGTGGGTCCGTGCTCGGACCTGATGACCGGTTAACAGCATCTGCCTAACGGCAGATATTTCGCCTTCGGCGAGTTACTTGGAAAAGCACCCCAAGTAACCAAGGGTGCTTGCTCCTGGTTAGGCCCCTCGTACCTCGGGGTTCCCTCACTCCGACGACGCTCCGTGGGCCCGCGCCGAACGGACATCCATGTCCTGACGGCGCTCTCGCGGCATCCATGCCGCTCGGCCCACTCCGCGTCGTCTACGTTCAGCCTGCACCCAAGTCGCGATAGGTGTCGTCTGGGCTAGCTGTGTATGAAGATCAAGATCAACAGCTTCCCGGCTAAAGCCGGTCCTACCGACCGTGCGCGAATACCTGTGATGATCGTTCCCTCGCTCCGCGTGGGAATGCCGCCCCGGACGCTCTGCGTCCTGCTGTCGCCGCGGATTACGAGCCCTGCGTTAGATGACGCAGAGCGTCAAGGGATGCATTACCACGCAGAGCGTGGGAACGATCAGAAAATATCGCGTACCTCCATTGGGACCGTGCGCGAATACCTGTAGGACTGGCTTTAGCCGGGAAGCTGTTGATCTGGTTTAAACGCGCTTTTGATCTTCCTACGCAGAAAGTTCAAACGACACAAAACGCGACATGGGTGCAGGCTGAACGTAGGTCTCGCGGAGTGGGCCGAGCCGCATGGATGCGGCGAGAGCGCCGTCAGGACATGGATGTCCGTTCGGCGCGGACCCACGGAGCGAGACCGGAGTGAAGGAACCCTGACGAAGGAAGGGCCCAACCAGAAGCACAAAGCCCTTGGTTACTTGGGGCTTTATCAAGTAACTCGCCGAAGGCGAAATATCTGCCGTTAGGCAGATGCCCTACCAGCGCCAACACAAAACAAAAAACCCCGCCTAAGCGGGGTTCTCATCAAATCAAAAGCGCAGCCAATCACTTGGCCTGATAAATAATCCCGGGACTGCACTGCACCATCTGATAATGATCCGGCAGCCCGTTCAACGCCTCCGACGCCCCAAGGAACAAATACCCCCCTGGCTTCAACGTCGAATGAATGCGCAACAAAATATCCTTCTTCACATCCGCCGAAAAATAAATCAGCACGTTGCGACAGAACACGATATCGAACTTGCCCAATGCCGCATAACTGTCCAACAGATTGAACGAACGAAACTCCACACGGCTCTTGATCGGCGCCTTCACCGTCCAGCGCCCCGGCGTCTTCTGATCGAAGAAACGCTGCAGACGATCCGGCGACAGACCCCGGCCGATGGCCAGACTGTCGTACTCACCCGTCTTGCAATTGTTCAACATCAAACCCGACAAATCCGTCGCCACAATCTGCGCACCGGACTTCAACTGCCCCGGGTTACTGCGCTCGAACTCATCGATCGTCATCGACAGCGAATACGGTTCCTGACCCGACGAACACGCCGCCGACCAGATACGCAAACGCTGGTTGGGGCTGGCCTTGATCGCCTCGGGCAAGACCTTGTTCTTCATCACCTCGAAGGGGTATGTATCGCGAAACCACAACGTTTCGTTGGTCGTCATCGCATCGACCACCTGCTCGCGCAAACCACTGCGCGGCTGAGTCTGGATACGCTGGATCAGCTCGCCCAACGACTTGATGGACTGCTGCTCCATCAACTTGTTGAGGCGGCTGGACACCAGGTACTGCTTATTTTCACCCAGCAAAATGCCACAGGCTTTTTCCAGGAATACCCGGAACTGATCAAAATCCAAATTACCTGTAGACATGCCGCCTCTCAAATCATGTGAACAGCAAGGAGGAACACCCCTCCTCAGCTGATATCTGCCGCCTTGATACGATCTACTACCCTCGCCGCCAGATCGTCCGGCCGGAACTTGGCCAGGAAATCATCAGCGCCGACCTTCTTGACCATCGCCTGGTTGAACACGCCGGACAACGAGGTGTGCAACACAATGTGCAACTTCTGCATCCGCGGGTCGCTGCGAATCTCCGCAGTGAGGGTATAGCCATCCATCTCCGGCATTTCAATGTCGGAAATCATCATCAGGAATTCTTCTTCCGGCTTTTTGCCTTCGTCCACCAGTTTGCGCAGGAAATCGAGAGCCTGACGACCGTCATTCAACGCCGTGACTTCCACGCCGACGGTTTGCAGGCAACGCGTCACCTGTTTGCGCGCCACCGAGGAATCATCGACCGTCAGCACGCGCAACGACAGCGCCTTGTGCTGCACCTCAGCCGTGACCACGCCGACCGAGATGTTCTCGGAAACCGGCGCCACCTCGGCGAGGATCTTCTCGACGTCGATGATTTCCACCAACTGGTTGTCCAGACGCGTCACTGCCGTGAGGTAGTGGTCGCGACCCGTGCCCTTGGGTGGCGGATGAATGTCTTCCCAGTTCATGTTGACGATGCGTTCGACCGCATGCACCAGAAAGCCCTGAATCTTGGTGTTGTATTCCGTGATGATCACGAATGAATTGGTAATGTCAGCCAGCGGCTTGCCACCGGTCGCCAACGCCAGATCGAGGATCGGGATGGTCCCGCCACGAATACTTGCCACACCGCGCACAATCGGACTGGATTTGGGCATGTGGGTAAGTTTCGGGCACTGAAGCACCTCTTTTACCTTGAACACGTTGATCCCATACAACTGCTTGCCGTCCAACCGGAACAGCAACAGTTCAAGGCGGTTCTGCCCTACCAGTTGAGTGCGCTGGTTTACTGAATCCATCACACCAGCCATGCACCACTCCTCCCAAAACGACCAATTGCGCTACCGGATCGGTAAGCGGCACGGCCCTTGCTATTTACACATCATGAACACACAAATGACAGTATCCCGACGCCCGGCACCCGCAACCCGCAGCTTTCTCTGCGTGCTGGTCGCGCTGTGTCTGTTGTGTGCCGCCAGCCTGAGCCGCGCGGACAACATGACCCTGCCTGAAACACTTATCGGCGTGACCCAGGGCTTTCTTGAATTCACAGTTGAAGACTACATGGCGACCAACCAAACCGCCGGCCGTTACGAGATCGAGGTCAAGCAGCTGGATCCGCGCATGCGCATGCCGCTGTGCGACAAGGATTTGACAGCGTCACTGGAAAGCCCCGGGCAGCCCATCGGCCGCGTCACCGTGAAGATACGCTGCGAAGGCACGTCCCCGTGGACGGTGTTTGTGCCGGCCCAGGTCCATCTTTACCGCAATGTAGTCACGGGCGTGCGACCTATGAAGCGCGACGCGATCGTGACTGAAAACGATGTGGCGCTGCGCGAACGTGACGTGAGCCTGCTGGGGCAAGGCTTCCTGGATTCGCTGGATCAGGCAGTTGGGCAGAAAGTCGTCCGACCAACGGTCATCGACCAGATCCTGACGCCCGTCCACCTCGAACAACCGCAAATGGTTCACAAGGGCGATCAAGTGGTGATCAGCGCACGCAGCGGTTCGATGAGCGTGCGGATGCCGGGCGAAGCCCTGTCGGACGGCGGTTTCAACGAGCAAATACGGGTGAAGAACCTCAACTCTCAACGGGTGATCAAGGCCAATATCGTTGCGCCCGGGCAAGTTGAGGTCGCTATGTAACTGACATGTGAAGGTAAGACCTCTGGCGCTGCGCTTGCGCTTTTCCTACACTCGGAACCCCTGTGCTCCGTGCGAAGTCCATTCGAGACTGTTTTCGCACGGACCCTAAAGTTATTCCGGGTCTGGCCGAAACCAAGGCAAGCGTCCTAGAACCCAGAGGTTTTTCAATCATGGTCATCGACTTCAATCGTTTGAACAGCTCCACTCCCGTTGGCGGTACAACACGTACGGCCAGCACCAAGGAAGCCAGCAAAACCGAAGCTACGGCAGCGGTCAGCGGCACCTCGAGCGTGCCCGGTAGTGGTGAGGCAGTACATTTGAGCAGCGAAGCTCAACAGTTGCAGAAGATCAGTGACTCGTTGCGTGATCAGCCTGTCGTCAACAGCGCCCGTGTGGCTGAGTTGAAGCAGGCGGTCGCCGACGGCAGCTATAAGGTCGACAGCAATCGTGTTGCCAGCAAACTGCTTAACTTCGAAGCCCAGCGCTAGCCCCCGGTCTGCGCAGGGGCTTCTGGACGCTTAAACACCAGGGCATGCGATGCAAGACACTACATTGCTTCAACTGATCACGGACGACATTGCGCCGACCCGGCATCTGCTGGACATCCTGAAGGCCGAGTCAGTGGCGCTTCACGGGCGCAATATGGTCGAGATGGAACACATCCTGGCGCAGAAACAGGCGCTGGTGATTGTGCTTGAGCAGCATGGACGCCGACGTACCCAGCTGATGACCAGCCTGGGTCTGCCCGCCAATCGCGCGGGACTCGAAGAAGTGGCGAAACATTCGTCAGTGGGTGAAGCCTTGTTGACCGCAGGCGATGAACTCAGCGCACTGATGGGTGAATGCCAGGCGGCCAATGAACAGAACGGCAGCCTTATCCAGCTCCAGCAACTCACCACGGCACAGCAGTTGAGAATTCTCAACGGCGGCGACACCCCGACGCTGTATGACAGCCGCGGTTCGACGTCCGGCAAGGCCAGGCCTCGTCCGCTCAGCCAGGCGTGAGTTCTTGTATCAAGGTGCGCAACGTGATGGCAATATGCCGCACGCTGCCGTTATTTGCCTGGAGATGGATAAACCGTGAATGCCTCAAGCGCGGAAGATGTTCCGCAGCCCCCGAAGGTACTGACCACCCCGTTGGAAATCGCCGCCAATCTGCGGCTGCTGATGGAAAGTCATGACCCGTTGATCATCACCTTTCACGAACGCAGCCAGCGGTTTCAGAGCTACGTGATCGACGTCAACCGCGACACCAACGAGATGATTCTCGACGAGATGATCCCCCGTGACGGTGAGCGTTTTCTGGCCAGCGGTGAACCTTACCGGGTCGAAGGCTTTCACGACGGCGTGCGCATCGCGTGGGAAAGCAAAGCCCAAATGACGGTGATCGAAGCGCCGCGCAGCTATCGCGGCCCTCTCCCCCAGGAAGTCGTCTATCACCAGCGCCGCAACGCGTTTCGCGCGGCGCTGAAGCTGGCATCCCTGATTGATGTCGAGATCGGCGGCGACCGGCTCAAATTCCCGTTGCGCGGCAAACTGCTGGATGTCTCCGCCACTGGCTGCAAGCTGCGCTTTGAGGGCGATATCTCCGAGCGCATGCAGCTGGGTCAGGTCTATGAGCGATTCATCGCCTCCCTGCCCTTCGGCAACATGACCACGCCGGTGGAACTGCGTTATCTGCACTTCGAAGAAAGGATCAACACCACGTTCGCCGGTGTGCGCTTCCACAACATGAGTGGATTGGTGCAGCGTCAGGTCGAGCGTTTCGTGTATCAGCTGCAGCGCGAAGCGCGACGCTTCGACAAAGACGACGATTTCTGATCGTTGGTGGTGACCGGCTGGCGCGCTTCGGCGCGTGCTGGCCGGTTGCCGACATCCGCTGCTATTGCCTCCCCGATAGTGGGCACATCAAATAGCGCTTCTTGATCCGCTCCCACAACGCCTCCCGCCCCGCTCTACCCCCCTCCAAATCACGCCTGCTCGATCAAAATGTGCACCTCATCACGCCCGCGTGTAGGACTCTTTACCGCACCAGTGTGGGATGCGTCTTGAAATAATCTGTGCCACTTTCAAGCCCCTGACCCTGTGTTAATTTCGCCGCTCAAACGCAGCAGAGCATGGACGCTCGCCGCGGCCACATCTCAGGGAAGTTACGTCATGCGCCCCATCATCGTTCTCAACGACCCCACCCTCAAAGGCGGTCGAGTCATTCAAGGCTCGCCCTCCACGTTCCTGCACGGTCTCGAAGTCGCCCGCCACGGTGACGGCGTGCTCTGCTTTCACGGCCCCTGTGCCATCGCCGAAGGGGATGAAACCTGCCTCGTCGATGACCGGCCCATTGCCCGCGACGGGGACCGCCTTCTGTGCGGCGACACCCTTGTGGCGACCCACGATGACTGCTGCATTCTGTAGGGGTCGTCATGAAACATTCCTTTTTGAACCGGCTGCTCGGCAAACCTGCGCCGCTGCCACCCCCTGCCTTCCCGCGGCAGTACGAGGCGCCACCGCGCAGCATGTACGACCGGATTTCCGAGAAGCGACTGGCACAAGAAGCCGCCCAGCGCCTGCTGGACCGGGCCAAGCCCCGAGGTAATTTCTGCCCGCAAAGCGTCAGCGTCGAGGACGTCTGGCTTCGATTGCCCGGGCATTCCCTGGATCAGCGGTTACCTGTCCAGGACATCCCCAGGCACGCGAACGCGCTGAGCCACGATTCCAGGCTAATGGCTGCCGATGGCTCGCGCCGACTGTTGCGGCGGATCGAGATCGACACGATCCCCCTGCCATCGACCGAGCCACTCACCCGCGCCATCGAACTGCTGCGGGCGACGCTGACCCAGTGCCCGCTGTTCGACCGAGTCGCGGACTGGACGCAGGTTGAAGTGCATCTGTTCCCGCCGTCCCATGTCGATCCACTGGTCTGGTTCGAGACCGTGGTGAGTGTGTGGCCCCAGGCGTTGCTGCCCGGCGGCGGTTTCCGTATCGCCGGCCAGGCACCGGGGCCGTGGCTTGCCGAATTGCTGTCCAGCAACCTGAGCATGCCCAATCATCTGTGCCTGAGCATCGACAGCTGGGCCACTCTGCCGGCCAACGCACACGCTGCGGATCCGGCGCCCCTGGGTGAGGTGGTATCCCTCGTTTCGCTCAAACGGGACGCGCGAACCGATACCCCGAACACCGCCCCCGAGCAGACCTTCAATCAGCAGGTTCAGGACCTGTCGCTGTGCGGCCAGGTCGGGACCGTTGCTGCCGAATGGACGCGGACGGCCCTCGGCTGCCTGGCCGCTCGCGCTTCCCCCGGCCACGCCCAATGGGTGCTGGACCTCACCGACAGCGATTCAAGCGGCGGATGCATCATCGCTGAACCTCACGCCGCGCCCACTGCCCCGACAGGAAGTCCGACATGACCTTCGCAACCCCCTCCCCCTTGAACTTCGCCGGTATCCGCCAGGAAGGACGCCTGCTCGAACTCAAGACGCCACTGACCGAGCCGTTACTGGCCGTGCGCGTCCACGGCGTCGAACGGCTCGGCCGAATCCCGCGTTACTGCGTGGACGTCGTCAGCGAGTCGACACGCATCGACCCCCACCCACTGATCGGCGAGCCGGTGCGTCTGGCCATCAAGCTGGCCGACGGCAGCCACAGTTACAAACACGGCTTCGTGGGCAGCGTGCGCTACCTCGGCAGCGACGGCAGTTTGCAGGACTGGCAGCTTGAATTCGCGCCCTGGTTCAGCCTGCTGGAATACCGCCAGGATTGTCGCATTTGGCAAGACATGACGTTGATCGACATCTTCACCGAGGTATTCCGGGGGCATCCCCAGGCGCAGGGGCGTTACACATTCGACTTACGCCACGAGCAACCGGCGCTGTCCTACGTCACCCAGTTCAACGAGAGCGACGCCCACTTCGTGCAGCGCTGGTGCGAGCACGCGGGCATTTATTGGTACGTCGTTCATGAGGCTGACCAGCACAGGATCGTCTTCGTCGACAGCGTCCTTGACCTGCCTGCGCTGGAGCCGCAAGCGCTGCCTTTTCACACCCAGACGGCCGCGCTGGATCACGACAGCATCGTGGAGTGGAGTCAGGCCGACACGCTGCTCAATGGCCACGTTCTGTGGAGCAGCAACAATTACCGGGCGCACCGCCAGCCGCTGTCTGTCCGCTCCATGGGCCTTAATCCACCGGGGGCGGCGAAGACGCTGGAACGCTACGAATACCGAGGCCAATACGCGTGGCACAGCGATGAAGACGGCAATTGGCAGACACGGGTGCAGATCGAGCAGGTGGAGTCCGCCGCGCGGCGCATCACCGGCAATGGCGGCGTCCGGCATATGCTGCCGGGCCACACATTCGAGCTGCGCGGGCACCCGTTGTACGACGCTGGCCCGCGCGACCGCCGGGCGTTCATGCTGATCGCCGTCGAGTTCTTCGCGCAAAGCAACCTGCCCGTTGCACTGACCTGTCGCGAGCGGCCCGGCAGCCTGCAATCGCAGCTCAAAGGTCTAGGCGCCGACAAACCGTCCGAGAAAGGCGAAGGCTTCTATTGCAACGCGTTCGAGGCTCAACGCCAGGACGTCCCGTACCGCAGCGCCTTCGAACACCAAAAGCCTGCTAACCCCGGGCCGCAGACCGCCGTGGTCGTGGCGCCCAACGGCGGGCCTGTGCAGACCGACGCGCTGAATCGGGTGTGCGTGCGCTTTCACTGGGACCGGCTCAGATCGCCGGAAAAAGCGCCCAGTTGCTGGCTGCGCATGCTGCAAAACAGCAGCGGCGCCGGTTGGGGCAGTGTCTATGTGCCACGCGCGGGCGAAGAAGTGGTGGTCACCTTTCTCGACAACGACATCGACCGCCCGCTGATCCTCGGCCAGGTCTACGGCGGCGACAAACCGGCGTGGCATTCCACGGGCCGGATGAGCGGCTACAAAAGCCAGGAAATCGACGGGCTCGGTTACAACCAGTGGGTCATGGACGACACTACTGCGCAGTTGCGCACGCAGATCCACAGCAGTCACGGCCACAGCCAACTGAACCTCGGTTGCTTGGTGGATCAACAGGGCAATGACCGTGGCGCCTGGCGCGGTGACGGTTTTGAGTTGCGCACCGAAGCCTCCGGCGCCATTCGCGCACCGCAGGGCTTGTACCTCAGCACCTGGCGCCGCACCAAGGCACAAAGTGGGCATCTGGACAGCAGCGAAGCTGGCCAGCAGTTGAGCGACGCCTTGCAGCGCATGACGGCGCTGTCCGACCAAGCCAGTCAGCACAATGCCCTGTCGCTGGAGGAAGGGGTCGACAACCTGAACCGCCTGCATCAGGCCGCCACGCATTCCCACCGCCAGGGCAATGCGACGTCGCAGGGCTATGACGCACCGCTGATCGTCGCCTCGGCCCCCGCCGACATCGTCGCTGTCACGCCGGAGAACATCCAGCTGCACAGCGGCCGCCACACCAGCCTTTCCAGCGGTGAAGACATCAACCTCGCCAGTGCACGCTCGCTGCTGATCAGTGTGGGTCGCAGCATCAGCCTGTTTGCCCGCGACGCCGGGGCGAAGCTGTTCGCCGCGAAGGGCAAGGTGGAGATTCAGGCCCAGGACGACGCCATCGAGCTGACCGCCAAAGACAGCGTGCGCATCACGTCCACCGCGCGAACCATCGAGATCGCTGCACAGGAAGAAATTCTGCTGACCTGCGGCGGCGCCTACATCCGCCTCAAGAGCGGCGATATCCAGATTCACGCGCCCGGCACCATCGACATCAAGGCGGCGAAGAAAAACATCGGCGGCGCCAGCCAGATGGACCGCGAACAGACGCCGTGGCCGCAAAGCACGGCGGGCCAGACGCTGACCCTGCTGGCCGGACAAAGCAGCGCCGCCAGTCATCAGCCGTGGACCGGCATGCCTTACACGGTGTTCGCCGACGGGGTTGAGATTGAGAAGGGCGTGATGTCGAGCGACGGGAAAATCAGCGTCGAGCACCGCGTATCGCGCTCGCGCTACCGCGTCGAACTGGCCAACGGCGCCAGCTACGACATCCCGGTCAGCGGCGATTATCTCGGCGACCAGGACAACGGCGCCCGCGCCAACCGCGGCCTCCACCGCCATCAACACAGCCTGACGCCCGGTTCGGGCGCCGCACCCAGCCAGTACCGCGAAGACTACGACCGCCTCAACGACCCGGACACGGAAGCCTGAAGATGAACACACCCAGCATCACCTGCCCCATCGCCACCCGCCAGACTTCATCGGCCGTCATGAACCAGCGCTGGATGGTCGAGTGCAGCGAGTATTCGCCCAAGCCTGCGACGTTCGAGCCGCTGGTCAATGGCGAGCGCGCCTTTGGCGCCGTCCACGACGCGATCATGGCGGCAAAACATTCGGTCGAGATCATCTGCTGGGGGTTTCAGCCGTCGATGCATTTCAAGCGCGGCGGTGGTCAGGCGCAGTGCATCGGCGAATTGCTGGTCAATAAAGCCTCCCTCGGTGTGAAGGTGCGGGTGCTGTGCTGGTCCGACAGCGTTCACCTCACTGCGATGTTCGCGGAGAACATGACGCCGGGGCGGAACCTGGCCTCTTTCGTATCGCACGCCGGCGACTGGCGCTCCACGTGGCAGCAAGCGTATGACTGGGAATGGTACCGCCGCGCCTCAACGCCTGACACCCGCGCCAGTTCGCTGGTGGAACAGATGTTTCCCGCACTCAAGGGCTTCCGATGGATCACGTTGCAGGCACAAGAACTGTTCAAGGCGGGCGCGCGGCCTTTCGAAAACATCGAGTTTGCGGTCCGCGACCTGGGGCTGGCCGACCGTGCCGAGATTGCCTATCAAATATGGACCCGCTCCCGGGAGCAAGGCGCGGCAGAACTTGAGGCCGCCGGCAAGGCAGCAGCGATGTCGGTGATCCCCACTCATCACCAGAAAATGGTGCTGGTGGACTACGAACACGCTGACCGGGCAGTCGGCTTCGTCATGGGGCACAACATGCTTGACCCCTATTGGGACCGCGACGACCACGCCCATGCTCGTTCTGATGACGTGTACGGGCGCAACGGTTTTACGCCGAGGCAGGACATATCCAGCCGCGTCACCGGCCCGGTGCTTCAGGACCTGAACGCCAACTTTACCCAGGCCTGGCTGAGGGCGACCGGCATTGACCTGCAGACCGCCCGCGAGCCCCTCGCCGCCCACCTGAAACCGCGCAAAGGCTTTGGGCCGCCGATGATGGCGCAAGTGCTGCGCACCCAGACCGAGGCAGGTAAACGCGACATCCGGACCATGTACCTGCAAGCGGTCAAGAACGCGACCCAGTTCATCTACATCGAGAACCAGTACTTCCGCTGGAAGCCGTTCGCCGACGCCGTTGTCGACATCGCCCGCCGCCATGCCGAAGGCGGCCGCGATCCCGGCGAACATGGCTACCTGCACCTGTTCGTCGTCACCAACTCCTCCGACGAAGGCATGGCCGACGGCGCACTCGGGACCTTCCGCATGCTCCGACAGTTGGGCCGCAGTGAAGTCATGCCCTCTGTGGCGCGTCTCGAACACGATGATTACTGGCAAGCGAAGCTCGATGCGCTGCACGAGGAGTACATTGCCGCGCAAGTCAAACTGGCCGCCTACTACAACCGTGTGGACGCGATGGGCAAGCTCGATGGACCCATCGAACGGTTGGAAATCGAACGCGATGAATTGGCCAAACAGTACGCAGAACTGAAAAAACAGCTCAAGAGCGAGAAAAGCGCCCCCATCACCCCGATTGATGTGCCTGGTTTAAAAGTCCACATCTGCACACTTGTTGCCCCGGACTCCCCGCCCGATAACTGGCTGGAAGTGTATATCCATAGCAAATTGATGATTGTCGACGACGTGTTTACCACGTTGGGCTCGGCGAATATTAATGAGCGGAGTATGAGTTCGGACAGTGAACTGAATATATGTGTCGAGGATCCGGCGGTGGCGAAGCCGTTGAGGAGGCAGTTGTGGGAGTTGCATACCGGGTACAACAGCTCGAGTGAGGACATATCAACGGAATATCAGAAATGGAGTGATGTGCTGACTGAAAACAATGACCGTCGAGACCCGATGAGTCAAGCCAAACTACGGACACCCGCTTGTTCGCTCGTGGAATTCTTACGACTCAGCCCGAGCCGCAAAAATGTTGACTAAATGCAATTTTTATCGGAGATCATTGTTCGCACTTATTTTATCCCTAGCTGGTTGTGATTATGGAGACAAACCAATGACATCATTCGTTCCAGAAAAAGCAGATTGGGAAGTCGTGTCAAAACGATTAGAGTTTGAATGTATTCATGAAAAAGATCGTCTGCCCCCACTGGACCCAGATGCACATCGCCTATATCAATATGGATTACACCTATCCCAACTTTCCGGGCCAAAGGATTTCGATCAGACGGCGCGCTACTATCGGATCGCCGCCGCGCATGATCACTATCGTGCTGCGACAAACTTGCAAGCGCTGCTATCACAGGGCCTAACAAACGCCCCGCGCCCCGCGAAAGAGACTATTGACTTGGTAGAAGATTTGATTAACCGGGGCATCCCAGGAGCTTACTATGATATGGGTCACTATCTTGAACTCGGATATGGTGTGAGGCAGGATGCTGAAGCAGCTCGCTACTATTTCAGACGCGCGGCTGACTATGGAAATCCGGAGGCTCAATATTACGTAGCTAATTTATTGGCGAAGACTGGTAAAGCTGGAGCCATCCCACTTGCGATGATGCGCTGCTCCATGGAACAGGGACATCGCGAGGCGGCGCTGAGATACGGCGTATCGAGAAAGAATGAAGGTCTATTCATTGAAGCTCTTGAAGCTTATCAATCAGCATCTAAATTCGGAAATCCCGCTGGAGCGCGCAGACTTAGAGAGGCATTTAACTACAGCAAGACAAGCAACGAAACCTATTACTTAGCAGCCGATATTGATAGCGAAAGATCACGACGATATAGCCTTATAACTAACTTTTTGAATAAATACGAACACCTCGGCGCCAAAGTTCCCGACATCGACCAAATCGTACCCCTCCCCCCAGCCAAACTGCCCGATTGGGACGAAACATTCGAATGGAAGCGCAAGCGCGACGCCGCCGTGCCTCCGTCGCCACCCAGCGAAGAATTGATCGCGCGGATGTGTGAGGAGAAAGGACTTGATCCAGCCACAGGCTGGCCGTTGAGTGGGTTGAAGTAATGCCCCCTCGATGCATGAGTACTCAAGCAAATAGCAAATAGCAAATACAAGGACTGATATGAACTACATCGGATCAGCAGGCTTTCTAATAGCGCTATCTCTGAGCGGCTGCGACAGCAAAGTTGAAGAATCAAAAAGCTTCGTCCCTGAATTCACTGATTACAACGCTGTGTCCAGAAACCCGAAGTTTGAGTGCATGCAGGAGCCGGACAGGCTACAACACATCAGTCCACACGAGGATGCCTTTTACCAATATGGACGGCACCTCTCCCAAGTGAGAGGTCCGAAGGATTTCGATCAAATTGCACGTTACTATCGAATTGCCGCTGCCTATGGTGATTATCGTGCAGCGAGGAGCTTGCAAGCTTTGCTAATACAGGGCAAAACCACTACCGAGAAGCCAGCCGAAGAAGCTATAGGTCTAGTGAAACACCTATTAGCCCATGGCAACCCTAGGGGGTATTACGATATGGGGCTTTATCTTGAGTCCGGATATGGAGTGCAACAGGACAGTTCGGCTGCGCGCTACTACATCAGACGCGCGGCTGACTTGGGCAATCCGGAAGCGCAATTCCTGACAGCAAAATCACTACTTCAATCGTCTAAAAACAGCTTTGTTGCATTATCCATGCTGCGCTGTGCTATGGATCAGGGCAGCGTGGATGCCGCAAATCTCTACTTTGAAATCAGCGCACACAAAGATAACCATGAACAAGCGCTGCTCGCCCTTCGCACCGCCACTAAATTTGGAGACCTCGAAAGCGCATCTGCTTTAGCGAGCACTGATTACGGCAGCGGACTTGAGAGGGACTCCAGGATGTTTAATCCGGACGAACGTGTTGAGGGAGATCGGCGATACAAACTGATTGCACGCTTTCTAACCAGGTACAAAAATCTTGATCCCCAAGTGCTGGATATCGACGAAATCGTTCCCCTTCCCCCGACAAAACTTCCCGTCTGGGACGAGACGTTTCAATGGAAACGTGCTCGCGATGCAGCCACTACGCCGTTAACGCCAAGTAAGTTGACGGTTGATGAAATGAGCAGACGAAAAGATCTCAATCCAACAACCGGATTGCGGTTGAGCCCGTTAAGACTAAAGCTCAAGGCTATCAGAAAGAAATTGCAATGGCGTAGCTGGGATTAAAATTCATGAATAAAGGATCGAACAAACTCGTGGGCTGCGTGCTTGCGTCAATCTTAGTGATTAGCTTTCTTGCGATAAGCCAATTCGGTAACCACCCATTTATTAGTAAATCACCCAGCGCTCCTTCTTACGTCTTTAACTGGAATCCGCTTCTCGATCTAGACTATGCAAGCGCGGAGTGGGTTTTCGAATCCATCAGCGAGCAAGCGGTGTCGGACGTGATTAGGGACGCCATCCGGGATCAAGAAATCTGGATGAGGACACCTGACGCCACGGTTGACGATAAATACTTCTCCTGCACCCCTATCAGCCTGAAGAAACCAAGCAAATTCGCATTGGCCGCGTTCAACGAAGCGGATAAACCCGATTCCGGGCCTATGGCCAAATTCTACTATGTTGAGGCGGCTCGAGCAGGTTATTGGCGAGCAGCTGCGCGCCTGGTGACTTTGAATCTTGACGAAGGCTACCCTCTCTACGCCGTCCCGCTGGTGGCCTGGCTCCTACAAAACAAGGTTCCAGCGGGACACAACCTACTGGCGGATATTTTAGTCACGCATTCTGAGGGACCGGAGTTTGATCCGGCGGGTCTTGGAACTTCACTCAGATGGCGGGCCGCTCTCAGTGGCGATCCAGATGCTTTATCGAAAATGGCAGACCTGCTGCTGCGTGAAGGCGAGCCGCAGTTTGCCAAAACGCTGCGTGACTGCGCTGAACGTAACAGACAAACATTCGGGGAATACGAGGAAAGCCCTTGGGATTCATTCCTGCAGTGGCTGCTGGAGGCCGGATCTACCCCATAGAGTTTTGCCGGCTGATGCCCGCATTCGAGAGCAAGCTCCCCGCAGGTCCAGCGGCCCGCGGCAGATCGGCGGTTGAATGGAGACCAACTGTAGGAGCGACCGGGGTGGCGCTCCACCTTGCCCGCGAATGGGGTCAGCCAGACGAAATCCATTTCGTAGCCAGGTCGCCTTCGCGGGCAAGCGCGCTCCTACAGGTGTTGCATCGGTCAACATTTCGGGGTCAGGCACTGAAGCTTTGGCGGGCAGCGTGCTGGCGAAGGCGGTGGGCCAGCCGACATCCATTTCATAGACACACCGCCATCGCGGGCAAGCGCGCTCCTACAGGTTTTGCATCGGTCGACATTTCGGGGTCAGGCACTGAAGCTTTGGCAGGCAGCGTGCTGGCGAATGCGTTGGGTCAGACGAAAACCATTTCGCAGACAGATCGCCTTCGCGGGCAAGCGCGCTCCTACCGGTTTTGCCTCAGCAAAAATTTCGGAGTCAGGCACTGAATCTGTGGCAGGCAGCTTGCTGGCGAAGGCGGTGGGTCAGCCGACATCCATTTCACAGACACACCGCCTTCGCGGGCAAGCGCGCTCCTACAGGATTTCGCGGTGCTCGGGCTGTCTGCGTGAGACAACAGACCTGTGGGAGCCCGGACAGCCAGGCCGCATCACAAAGGCCGATCCACCCCGACATCCCGCCGCACTTCAACTGCCTCCTCCGGCCCAGCCGCATCAGGTTCAGCAGCCACTTCCTCATCCATAATCGCCACCGGCCGCACAACGCCTTCGCCTGACGCCACAACCCGCTCTACCATCTCTGGCTGCACGTCAGTCTCAGCCGCCACATCCGGCACGACATCTGCCGAAGCATCAGGCTCAGGCTCAACGTCCTGCATCTGATCCTGCACCACCTGTTCATCCACGCGCGGGTCAAGGGCGACCACCAGCGGCGAGCTGGACATGCTGTCGGGCATGGCGACGTGGTGCAGCGGGGCGTCTTCGACCTGGTGCAGGTTGGTGACGGCTTTGGGACGAATACGGGTGACCAGCACCAGCGCCACAAAGCAGACAAACGCGTAGAGCATGTTGCTGCCGAACATCTTCATCAGCACGCCGGACACCAGCGGGCCGATACTGGCGCCGACACCGTAGGTCATCAGCAGCATGGCGGTCAGAGAGACGCGGCGTTCGCCTTCGACGTGGTCGTTGGAGAACGCCACCGCCAGCGGGTAAAGGGAAAACTGCAGCAGCGAGGCAAGAAAGCCCACCACCAGCAGCACTTCCATCGGCACGTTGGGGAGGATCGCCAGCGGCAGCGATGCCAGCACCAGCAGTACCGCAACGCCGCGGATGAGCCAGGCGCGGTCGTAGCGGTCCGACAATTTGCCCAGCGGGCCTTGCACGATAAGGCCCGCGCCGATGCAACTGGCCATGAACAGACCGACATGCTCGGTGGACAGCCCCTGTTGCGCGGCATAGAGCGGCGCCAGACCGTAGAAGGAGCCGATGATCATGCCGGCGCTCAATACTGTGGTCAGGGATTGCGGCACGCGGCGCATGAAGAACAGCGGCTCCAGCGGGGCCGGGTGCATGGGCGCCGGGTGAATGCTGCGGGTCATTGCCACGGGCACGAGGCAAAGGGCGAAGCACATCGCCACAAGCATCAGCAGTTCAGGGCCGAGCTGCGGGTGGATGACCAGAATCAGCTGGCCGAGCACCAGCCCCAGGTACGACGCGATCATGTAGAGGCTGAACACTGTGCCGCGCTGCTTGGGCGAGGCCTGCTCGTTGAGCCAGCTCTCGATGACCATGTACTGGCACATCATCCCCAGACCGACGATCATCCGCAGGAAGATCCACGCCGGCAGGTAGTCGAACAGCCCATGGCCCAGCACCGCCGCGCCGACAATGCCCGCGCACGTCGCGTACGCACGAATGTGCCCGATCCGGCCAATCAGCCGGTGGCCGATCTTGCCGCCCAGGGCCAGGCCGACGTAGTTCGCGGCCATCAATGCGCCGACCCACAGGCCATCGACCTGATCGGCGGCCAGACGCAAGGCAAGGTAGGTGCTCAGCAGGCCCGAGCCGATCAACATCATCAGCGAGGCAAAGTAGAGCGCTCGAAAGGACTTCCAGATTTGGCGCATAGCTTTCCAAAAAACGGAAATCCCCGGCTTCAGAGGATTTCCGAACAGCGATTCTTAAGCCTGAGCGGCCAGAACGCGGCGCTCCCAGGGGGTGATTTCGTTGAAGAAGCTGGTCAGTTCCAGGGTCTTCGACGCGACGTAGCCTTCGATGAATTCGGCACCAAACAGTTCCTTGGCCAACGTGCTGCGAGTCAGACGTTCCAGGGCAGCGTGCAGGGTACATGGCAACGTCAGATTATCGGGCACGATGAACTCACCTTGAATCGCTGACGACGGTTCCAGCGCATGCTCGATGCCATGAAGCCCCGCAGCCAGACTGGCCGCAATGGCCAGATACGGGTTGGCGTCGGCACCGGGCAGACGGTTCTCGACCCGACGGGCGACCGGTGCGCTGGCCGGAATGCGCAGGCCCGCCGAACGATTGTCGTGGGACCAGCAAGCGTTATTGGGCGAGGCGAACGGATGGCACAGGCGCTGGTAGGAATTGACGTTAGGCGCGAACAACGCGGTGAAGTCAGCCATCGCCGCCTGCTGTCCGCCGATGAAGTGATGAAACAGCTCGGTCGCCTCGCCATCATCGTCGCTGAAGATGTTCTGGCCGGTGCGGGTGTCGACCACACTCTGGTGAATGTGCATCGAACTGCCGGGCGTGTGCGCCAACGGCTTGGCCATGCACACCACGATCAGGCCGTGCTTGAGCGCGACTTCCTTGAGCATGTGTTTGAACAGAAAGGTCTGGTCGGCCAGCAACAGCGGATCGCCGTGCAGCAGGTTGATCTCGAACTGGCTGACGCCCATCTCGTGCATGACCGTGTCGCGGGGCAGGCCCAGGGCGGCCATGCAGGCATAGACTTCTTTGAAGAACGGTCGCAGCCCGTTGTGGGAGCTGATGCTGAACGCCGACTGGCCGTCTTCGCGACGGCCGTCCAGACCGACCGGCGGCTGGAAGGGCTGGCTCGGATCGGGGTTCGCCGCGAAGACGAAGAACTCCAGTTCGGTGGCCACCACCGGCGACCAGCCACGCCGGGCGAAACGGGCAATCACCGATTTGAGCTGGCCGCGGGTGGACAGCGGCGACGGCTGGCCGTCGAGCTCGTCGGCGTCGCAGATCGCCAGGGCGCGGGGCTCGTCGCTCCACGGCAGACGATGGATCTGCTGCGGGTCGGCGATCAAGGCCAGGTCGCCGTCGTCGCTGCCGTAGAACTTCGACGGCGGGTAGCCGCCCATGATGCATTGCAACAGCACGCCCCGCGCCAGCTGCAACCGACGGCCTTCCAGAAAGCCCTCGCCGGTCATCACCTTCCCTCGTGGCACGCCGTTCAGATCCGGCGTGACGCATTCAATTTCATCAATGCCCATCAGTCGCTGCGCGAGTGAATGGTGGTCATCGCTACTCATGACTCAAATCCTTTTTCGTTGGGCACGCCGCAGGGCGGCAAGGCGTACAAAATAAGCGTCAGGCGTTCGGAATATCAAGCGCATCTTCGCAGCCCGGCGGGTTGGCCGGCTTCTTGCTTTTTCGGTGCCATAGCGCCGCAAACGCCATTTCGATGACGGCGAGCGTTCGACAACGCCAGCCATCACCGGGCGGGCGTTCCGCCGTGCGTCAACGCGCACAGCCCGCAGGGCGTAAGAGAGCACAGGAAGCTTATGAGTAAAACGATCCCGGTCACCCAGCCTCTGCTGCCTCCGCTGGAAGAGTTCATGCCCTATCTGCAGCAGATATGGGACAGCAAGCGCCTGACCAACGCCGGGCCTTTCCATGAAAAGCTGGAGAAAGACCTGGCCGAGTACCTGGGCGTCGAGCACCTGTGCCTGTTTTCCAACGGCACGCTGGCGCTGCTCACGGCGTTGCAGGCCTTGCGTGTGACCGGCGAAGTCATCACCACGCCCTACTCATTCGTCGCCACTGCCCATTCGTTGCTGTGGAACGGGCTGAAACCGGTGTTCGTCGACATCGCGCCGGGCACCTTCAACCTTGACCCCGACCGGATCGAAGAAGCCATCACCCCGGCGACCACGGCCATCATGCCGGTGCATTGCTATGGCATGCCGTGTGACGTCGACCGTATTCAGCAGATCGCCGACCGTTATGGCCTGAAAGTGATTTACGACGCCGCCCACGCCTTCGGTGTGCAGCATCAAGGGCAGAGCCTGCTGCGCAACGGTGACCTGTCGGTGCTCAGCTTCCACGCCACCAAAGTCTTCAACACCTTCGAGGGCGGCGCGATTGTCTGCCCGGACGCGAAGACCAAAAAACGCATCGATTACCTGAAGAACTTCGGTTTCGCCGATGAGGTGACGGTCGTCGCCCCCGGCATCAACGGCAAGATGAGCGAGATCAACGCCGCGTTTGGTCTGCTGCAACTCAACTACATCGACGGCGCGCTGGACCGACGCAAGCAGATCGACTCGATGTACCGCGAAGCCCTGACGCAAATACCCGGCATCGATTTGCTCTGGAGCCCCGGCGAGCACCACAACTATTCCTACTTCCCGGTGCTGGTGGGCGATGCATTCCCGATCAGTCGTGACGCCCTGTTCGAGCGCTTTCGCGAGCAGGACATCCTGGTCCGGCGTTATTTTTACCCGTTGATCTCGTCATTCCCGATGTACCGCAGCCTGGAATCCGCCAGACCGGGCCGCCTGCAAGTGGCCAGCGACGTGTCGAATCGGGTGCTGTGCCTGCCGATCTTCGATAGCCTCACCCCGGATGAATTCGCCAGGGTCATCGCGGTCATGCAGACGGTGCTGGCCGAGCACCGCTGAGCCGCGTCCACATTCACATCGCCGGTCCGCGCCCATTGAGCGCAAACCGGCGCCCGTCATCCGTCGCAAGGTAATCCGATGAGCGCTTCACGCCTGGTCAGCATCGTCATTCCCGCCTACAAAACCACGTACTTCGAGCTGGCGCTGCGCAGCGCGTTTGCTCAGGACTACGATCAGGTGGAGATCGTGATCTGCGACGACTGTCGTGATGGCGGCATTCGCGTACTGGTGGATCAACTGACTCCGGACAGCCCGTTTCCCGTTCGGTATTTTTACAACGAAGATTCCCTGGGCGAGGCGCTCAACGTTGCGCGCGGGGTCAGGGAGGCCCGGGGCGAGTACATCAAGTTTCTGTACGATGACGACCTGCTGGAGCCTGACTGCGTCAGTGCGCTGGTCGCGCTGCTGCTGGACCAGCCGGACATCACCCTCGCCGCCTCCACGCGGCGGCTGATTGACGAAAACGGCGACTTTCTCCCTGACACCCTGGTGACGGTCTTCCCGTTCAAGGAAGACGTGGTCATTCACGGCCCCGAACTGGTGTCGTTACTGTCGGAAATTCCGCTGACCTTCATGGGCGAACCCAGTTCGGTGATGTGCCGTCGCGATGACGTGCTGGCCCATGGCGACGACATCATGTCGCTCAAGGGTCAGCTGATCTTCTGGCTCGGCGACGTCAGTCTGTACGTCAAGCTGTTGCGAGCGGGCAACCTGGCCATGCTGGGGCGCCCGCTGTCGCGCTTTCGCATGACCGACACCCAGAGCAGCAGCATCACCCGTGCAGCGCCGCAGATCGCCAAAGAAGGCCACGCCCACTTTTACCGCATCACCCAGGCGCTGGAGTGGCGCCGGGAATCCAGCCGCAACGGCGACGTGAAGATAGCCCCCCTGCGCGATCGCGAGAACTTCTCCAATTTCAATCTGCGTGCCTGGTTCTTGCAGAAGTCGGCTGCCGACCTGCGCAATGACCAGATTCTGGACTGGGCCGGCAAGCGTCGCCCCACCGGGCCGCAAAAGCCGCACATCGTGCAGTATTTTCAGCAGCACAATGGCGCGCCGGCCCTGGCGGTTATCATTTCGGATCTGCATAACCGGCAGCAGGCGCTGATCAAGACGCTGGTGAGTGTCGAGGCCGCCACCCGAGGCTGGATGCCGCCGAAGGTCTTCGTGCTGTACGACGGATCTGTCGACGCTCCGCGCCCCGAGAGCGAGGGCACCGCCGTTTACCTGCCGGTCTCCGGTCACAACCGCGCGGCGCAGCTCAACCGGCTGATGGATGAGCAGGGTTTCGACTGGTTCCTGATGCTTGATGCGGGCGCGACGGTGAATGTCGCCGGGCTGTTCAAGGCAGCGATCAAGATCAGCGAGGGGCCGACCACCCGTGCCCTGTTCGCCGATGAAATCGCCCAGACCCCGGACGACACCTTCGAAGTCATGCTGCGGCCGGACTTCAGTCTCGACTATCTGCTCAGCTGCCCCGCCGTGACCAGCAAGCACTGGATCTTCAACCGTTATTCGGTCATCGACTCCGGTCGGTTCGATGCGCACTACCCCCAGGCCCTTGAACTGGACCTGATCCTTCGCCTGATCGAGCACGACGGCATGGGCGGCCTTGAGCACATTGCCGAGCCCCTCGTCACCTATCGCCCGGAAGCCCGCGAGCCGAACCCTGATGAAGCACGAACGCTGCAGCGCCACTTGCGCTCCCGCGGCTATGAAAACGGCCAGGTGATCGAGACGAGCCCACGCCAATACCGGATCAAGTACGGCCACGCCGGCCAGCCCAAGGTATCGATCATCATCGCCACCCGGGATCAACTCCTGCTGCTGCAGCGCTGCGTCGAAAGCATTCTGGAAAAGACCACGTACCCGAACTACGAGATCCTCATCGTCGACAATGACAGCCGAACGCCGGAAGCCATTGACTGGCTGAACGGCGTTGCGGCAATGGGGCTGGATCAGGTGCGTGTGCTGCGCCAATCCGGCGAATTCGACCGCTCGGTCCTCTACAACAGCGCGGCACACCAGGCGACCGGCGACTATCTGTTGCTGCTCGACAACCGCAGCGCCGTGTTGCACGGCGACTGGCTCGACAACCTGCTCAATCATGCGCAGCGACCCGAAGTCGGCATCGTCGGCGCGAAGCTTCTGGCGCCGGACAACACGATCGGCCACGCAGGGCTGATCCTCGGGCTGCACGAGCCTGTCACCCCGATCTTCAGCGGCCAGAGCGGCGCCAGTGAAGGCTACATGCAGCGATTGGCGGTGGATCAGAACTACAGCGCGGTCAGTGAGGCCTGCCTGATGATCAGTCGGGCCTTGTTCGAAGCGGCGGACGGGCTGGACGAGGGCGCGCTGAATAACCGTTATCGCGGCGTCGACCTGTGCCTGCGGGTGAAGGAATCCGGTCGTTTGATCATCTGGACGCCCCACGTGGTGCTGCTTCACGAAGCGGTCGTGGCCCAAGCGCCGGATGAAAAAGGAAAGCACGCGCTGTACAACAAATGGCTGAAGTACATCGCCCATGACCCTGCGTACAACGACAACTTCTCGGCGCGCGCCCAGGGCTTGCAACTGGAAACCGACACCGCGCTGACGTGGCGACCGCTCACCTGGCGCCCCGTGCCGATCGTGCTGTCGCACCTGAACGACCTCTGCCCGGCGAGCCAACGCCTCACAGGGCCGCTGGAAAAGCTGGCAGCAACGCTGCTGATCGAGCCTGTGTCAGTTCCTGAAACACTGACCCTTGGCGAGTTCGCCAGGCTGGGTCCGCAGACGGTCATCCTCCAGAAGCCTTGGAACCAGGCGGCGATCAGGGACGTGACGACCATCAAGTCACACGCCGATGCGCTGCGCCTCTATGACATGGATGAATACCCGCCCTCAGCCGAACAACTGCCGGATGCCCCTTCTCTGCAGCAGGTCCGCGCCGACCTTGCGGCAGGGCTTGCGCTGATGGACAGGGTGGTGGTTTCCAGCGCCGGGCTGGCCGATGAGCTGAGCGCCTGTCACGAAAACATTTACATCATCGAAACCCGCCTGGCCGAGGGCTGGAAAGCGGTGCAGTGTGTCTCGCTGCCCCACCGCAAACCCCGGGTTGGCTGGGTGGGCAGCGTGGCGGATCTGCCTGCGCTGGCGTTGATCTCCGACGTGATCAAAGCCCTCGCCGACCAGGTCGAGTGGATCATCATGGGCCCCTGCCCGCGGGCGCTGCGCCCTTACGTTCATGAATGGCGCAGCCCCGTGCAAGGCGAGTTGTACCCCGGCGTGGTCGCGTCTCTGGATCTTGCCGTCGCCCTGATGCCCGCCCGACACGACGTGTATGGCGAACACAGAAGCTGCCGCCTGGCGCTGGAGTTCGGCGCCTGTGGCTATCCGGTGATTGCCACTGACGTGCAGGGCCTGCGTAACAACCTGCCGCTGACGCGGGTGCAGAACACAACAGCCGCCTGGACTGACGCCATCGCCCGACACCTCAACGATCCGGACGAATCGAAACGACTCGGCGAGGCATTAAAGCAGCGGGTGCTAAGTGACTGGATGATCGACGAGGCGTATCTGCAGCGCTGGTGTCAGGTACTGCTGGAACGCTGAACTAAAAAGGGCTCCTTCATGGAGCCCTTTTGGTTATCGGTTTTATCCGCTTCGAAGAGGCCCTGTTTACTCACCAGCGAATAACACAGCCGCCCCACGAATACCCCACGCCGAAACCCACTGCTGTGATCACGCTACCAGGCTGCACCACCCCCTTCTTCAGGGACTCTTTCAGCGCGATGGGAATGCTGCACGACACCGTGTTGCCGCAGTGTTTGAATTCGGTGATGAATTTCTCCGGCGCCAGCTTCAGTCGGCGGCGCAGGGCTTCGAGCATGAATTGGTTGGCCTGGTGAAAGACGAACAGGTCGGAATGCTCGACCGTGAACTGCTCGTCGAACAGCGAGGCGAACAAGGCCGGCACCCGGGTCATGGAGAATTCGAAGATCGCCGGGCCGTTCATGTACAGGTCCGCGTCCGAACGAACATTGCCGCTGTCGTCTTCGTACTCGACGGGCATGTGTTCTGCGTCGAACGGCCGGCGCGCCGCGCCCATGGGCACGATCAGGTTATTCGCGCCGGCGCCGTCGCTGCCGTAACGGAAACGATCAAGGCAAGGCCCCTCCTCGTCCGACGCCTTGATCAGCGTGGCGGCCGCCGCATCGCCAAACAGCGTGCGCACGCTCTTGTCCCGGGGGTTGATGTAGCGGCTATAGGTCTCGGCGGTGATCAGCAGCACGTTCTTGCACTGGCCGGATTCGATGAAGCCTTTGGCAATGCCCAGCCCGTAGATAAACCCCGAACAGCCCTGATTGAAATCGAACGCGGCGCAGTGCTGCGGCAGTTGCAGGCGATGCTGCAAAATGCAGGCGGTCGCCGGCAACATATGATCGGGGCTTTGTGTGCAGTAGATCAGGCAGTCGATCTGCTCGCGCGGCGTGGCGCTGTTGGCGAAGAGTTTCTCGCAGGCGCGAAACGCCAGGTCCGACGCGGTCTCGCCCTCGGCAACGATGTGCCGCTGGCTGATCCCGGTCTTCTGGAAAATCTTGTCGACGTCCCACTCCGGAAATGCCTCGGCCAGCATCTGGTTGTCCAGTACGCGTTCGGGCAATTCGTATTCTATTTCGGCAATTCGAGCGTAGGTAGGCATGTCATTCTTATCCTGAGATGCGCTTGGCCGGCACACCGAAAACCACACTGCCGGGTTTGACCGCTCGCAGCACCACGCTGCCAGCGCCGACCACAGCCCCTTTGCCGACGCGCACTTTAGGCAGTACTGACGCGCGTGAGCCCATGAACACTTCATCTTCCAGCACAGCGCCACCGGTGACATCGCAATGGCAGCTCAACGTAGAGAAATCGCCGATATGCGCATCGTGCCCAACCGTGCAGGCGGAGTTGATGGTGACGAAATCACCAATCACCAAATCAACCGACAGCACCACGCGCGGACAGACCAACACGCCGCGGCCCAGTTTGACATTGTCGCCAACCACGGCTGTGGGGTGGACCAGGCTGAAAAACGCTGCGCCCTTGGCCAGCAGTTTATCCACCACGTATTTTTTATCGGACGGTTTGCCGATAGCGCAAATGACCAGTTCATCTGCAGCCGGCTGGTAGCCGTCGATGGTGCCCAGAATATCGGCGTAATGGTGAAAGCCATTGAGTGACAAACCGCCGTCATCAATGAAGCCGGCGATGACGTAGCCGGGATTGTGCTCGACCCAATCCTTCATCCACGCATGGACCTCTCGGCCCAAGCCACCCGCGCCTGCGATGATGAGTTTTTTTATGTGCATCAGGCCAGATAACCCCCATCAACAACCAGCGACGTGCCTGTCACCCAACGTGCAGCGGGAGACAGTAAATAGTTGACGGCATAAGCGACATCACGGGGCTCGCCAAGGCCCAGCGGATGCTGGCGCTCAATGGTCGCCATCGAATCTTCGCCCACAAGGCCTTCGAGCCGCTGTGCCATCTCGGTCCTGACCACGCCGGGCGCGACGGCGTTGACGCGAATCCCCTCGCGGGCCAGCTCAAGTGCGGCGGCGCGGACCATCGATTCAACTGCGCCTTTGCTCGCGCAGTAACCCATCAACGCGGGCTGGGCCACCTGAGCCATGACCGACGACAGCAGGACGATGCTCGAGGGATTGCGGCACACGCCTTTTTGCCTGAACGCCTTGATCAAAGAAAAGCCTGAGGTGACGTTGATGGCGAAAATGGTTTCCCAGTGATCCAGGCCCATGGCGCGAATCGGCAGCGGCAACTGCACACCGGCGGCATGCACCAGACCGTCGAAAGGCGAGCTGTTGCGCGCCAGTGCTTTCATCCAGGCCGAGGCATCGGTGCCACCCAGAAAATCAAACACCTCGATCGAATGCCCCTGGCCGTGCAACTGGCCCAGGGTTTCTTCCAGCCGCTGAGTATCACGGGCAACGGCGACAATTCTCGCGCCCTGCCGGCTTAGCCACACAGCGACTTCACGGCCAATACCGGAAGACGCCCCGGTCACGAGGATGGACATACCCTCCAGCGAAAACGGATTGTCGTGCACGGAAACCCTCAATCGGCAACCAGGGTAATGACGTCCCTGACGGTGACGCACTTGTTCAGACGAGAAGCCGAAATGGTTTTCTCCAGGCGCTCGTCGACCAGGGCCATGAAGGTCACCAGGGCAATCGAATCCCAGTCCAGCGGCTGGTCGACCTTGAGGGTGCCCTCATCGGCTTCCATCGCTTCTTCGATCAGCGCGACGACTTGCTCTTCCAGTGCCACTGCTTGGTCTTCCATCACTCGCCACTCCACAGAACTTGATCGGACGCCTTCGCCGATACGTGTTCATGCAGAAGCAAGTTCCGAACCAAAGACTGAAAAGCAGGCGCCAGGCCACGGATCTTATGGGCCACAGCGATTTCGGAGAGCGTTGGCAGAATCGGCAGGAGACAAAAAAACGGCGCGGGCGGGATGTAGTTCTGCGGTGACGGCTACGTCCACTGCATCCGCCGCCGAAACCGGGTCAATCCCCGATCCGTGTAGGAGCGCGCTTGCCCGCGAAGAGGCCTGTACATCCGACACACCTCTATCGACTGTACCGACGCCTTCGCGGGCAAGCGCGCGCCTACACTGGATACGCGTCGAGGGCGAATGTTGGGCTGGCGCAAACTTCTTCATTCCGTATTTTCGGAACGGGAGCCGGGCGACCCTTGGCCGGGATATTGCTTCAACCGTCGCTCATGCCGCGCGCGTCATTTTCATGGCAGATTTTTTCAATTACCGGATACCCCCATGGATTCTCAACGACTGGTCAGTGTCGTCCTCGCTGTCTGCCGCACCGAGTTTTTTGAAACCGCGCTGCGCAGCGTGATCGGGCAGACCCACGATGCAATCGAAATCGTGATCTGCGACGACGCCACCGACGGTCTGGCAGAAACCGTGACGGACCTGTACCGGGCGTCGTGCCGCTGGCCGATTCGCTACCTGCGCAGTGAGTCTCCACGGGGCGCCGACGCCTGTTTCAACCGCGGCGTTGCCGATGCTTGCGGGCAGTACATCAAATTCATGTCGGGTGACGCCGTGCTCGCGCCGGACTGCATTGAGCAGATGGTCGCGGCGCTGGAGGTCAATCCGCAGGCCTCACTGGTGGCTGCGCACCGCCAGTGGTTGAACGCCGAGGGCGCGGCGCTGCAAGAGAATCTGGCGACCCGTTTCCGCGTCACCGAGCCCACGGTTTTCCATGGCCCAGACATCGTCGGGCTGCTGGGGGAGTTCACCTGCCATTTCATCGGTGAGCTGAGCAGCGTGCTGTGTCGCCGCGACGACCTGCTGGCGTTGGGCGCCGATCTGTTCGCCCTCAACGGCGAGTCCGTCGGCCCGCTCGGGAATCTGGCGCTGTACGCCAGATTGCTGCACGACGCCGAGCTGATCCTGCTGCCGGCCACGCTGACGGGCACGCGCATCGCGCCGCAGCAGTTGACCGAACAAGGCATCGAAATCGTCGGCACGGACAGTGATCATTTGCCCGCGTTTCATCGGCTGATCCGTGAAGCCGGCTGGGCCAGCACGTCGCTGGACAACGGCTGGGTTGGCGCTCGCCCTTTGTCATCGCCGCAGGGCTTCACCGATTTCAACCTGCTCGCGCAGTTGTCCGCGCCGCTGCCGCAACGGCTCAACCCGCAGCAGGTCGAGGCCTGGCTCGGTCATCGCGTGCCGACGGCCGAACAGCAAACGCAGATCGACCGGCACCTGGCCGAGGTCGACGTGCCTTCGCTGTTGGTGGTGATCAAGGATTTCGGCAACGCCCCGGACAAGATTCAGCGCAGCCTCGACAGCCTCGCCTCCCACGGCGCCCTGCACGCGGCCATGAACGTGGTGGTGTTGACCGACTCGACCGAGGTGCCGGCCACGTTAGTCAGCCCTCGGCTGACCACCCTTGCCATCGGCGCTGTGAACCCTGCCGCGCTGCTGAACCAGGTGGTCGAAAACCATCGTTTCGACTGGCTGATCGTGATCGACGCCGGCACGCAATTCACGCCGTTCGGCCTGGCTGCCAGCGCGCTCAAGCTGCTCGAATCCCCTGACGCCCGGGCCGCCTTCGCCGATGAAATGCATCGACGGCCAAGGGGCGGCTTGAGTTCGGCCATGCGCCCGGACTTCAACCTCGACTACCTGCTGAGCTACCCGCTGCTGACGGCGGGTCATTGGCTGTTCCGACGGCAGACGCTGATGGACGTCGGCGGCTTCGACGAACGCTTCGCCGATGCCGCTGAATTCGACCTCATTCTGCGTTTATACGAGCGTGAAGGCGCCGGGCAGATCATCCATATCAGCGAGCCCCTGCTGGTCTGTGACCTGCCCGAAGCGGTGGATAACCCTCACGAAACCGAAGCGCTGCAGCGCCATCTACAGGTGCGCGGCTACCCGAAGGCGGTCATCGAACACACCCTGCCCCGCCGCTACCACGTGCACTACGGCCACACCGAACAACCGTTGGTGTCGATCATTGTCCCGACCAAGGATCAGCTGCCGTTTCTGCAGCGATGCGTCGAAACCCTGCTGCACACCACCCGTTACCTGAATTACGAACTGCTGATCGTCGACAACAACAGCGAAACCCCCGAAGCCCTGGAATGGCTGGCGCGCATCGACGCATTGGGCTCGGCGCAGGTGCGCGTGCTGCGCTACCCGCACCCGTTCAACTATTCGCGCATCAACAACGTCGCTGCGGCCCAGGCCAAGGGCGAGTACCTGGTGCTACTGAACAACGACACCGCCATTGTCCACAGCCGTTGGCTCGATGAATTGCTCAATCATGCGCTACGCCCTGAAGTCGGCGTGGTCGGCGCCAAGCTGCTGTTCCCCAACGGGCGGATGCAGCATGCCGGCGTGCGTCTGGGCATGGACGGCCCGGCCGGTCATCAGCACATCGGTGAGCCCGGGCACATTCAGGGCTACATGCAGCGCGTGCAGGTGGATCAGGATTTGAGCGCCGTGACGGCGGCGTGCCTGATGGTCCGCCGCTCGATTTACGAGGAGGTCGGCGGGCTGGACGAAGAGGCGTTCGTCGTGTCCTACAACGACGTCGATCTGTGCATGAAAGTCGACGCCCTCGGCTACCTGAATGTCTGGACGCCCCATTCGGTGCTGATCCACGAGGGCAGCGTCAGCCAGACCCACGTTGACACCGCCACGCACCAAGCCAAGCGTAAGCGCTTCGTCGGTGAGCAACTGGCGATGTACCGCAAATGGCTGCCGACGCTGGCGAACGACCCCGCCTTCAACAGCAATCTTTCGTTCGACCTGCAATCGGTCGAGCTCGAACTCAACATGCCGCTGGTCTGGCGACCGATGGCCTGGCGCCGGGATCCGGTGGTGCTGGCCTACCCCGCCGGCCTTTGGGCCTCGCCCCATGAGCGGGTGATCGCGCCGTTCGAGACGCTGCAAGCCGCCGGTGTGGTGGACGGCATGCTCAGCAGCCAGCCGCTGTCGATTCCTCAGGAAGGACGCTTCAAGCCGAATGTCGTGGTGTTTCAGGCCCGGCTCGACGCGGATCACCTGCAGACCATCGCCCGTGCTCAGCTGTTGCCGGATGCCTTCGTCGTGCTCGACATCAATGACCTGCAGCTGGGTTCCCGGACACCGGGCGAAGACCCGTTCGCCTTCGATGCCGAGTGCGTTGACCTGCTGCAGAAGAGCCTGCATCAGGCCCATCGTGTAATCGCTTCGACCCAAGTGCTGGCCGACATCGCCGGGGAGTTTCACGCGGACGTTCGATTGCTGCCGTCGCGGTTGTCGCCGCAGGTCTGGGGCAACCTCGTCTCGCGCCGTGGAGTCGGCAGCAAGCCCAGGGTCGGGTTGGTCAGTGACCGCTGGCAGCCGCAGGATCTGCACCTGATCCTCGCCGTGGTCGAGGCCTTGGCAGAAGAGGTGGAGTGGATCGTGATGGGCGATGACCAGGGCGTGCTGCGCAGTCATGCCCATGAATCCCACGACCGGCCATCCGCCGAGCACTACGCCACAGCCGTCGCCGACCTGAACCTCGACCTGGCGCTGCTGCCCGCGGTGGATAACTTGTTCGGCGCCTGCAAGAACAACATCACCCTGCTGCAACTCGGCGCCTGTGGTGTGCCGGTGATTTGCAGCGACGTTCGCGCCTACGCGGGTGATTTGCCGGTGACGCGGGTGCCCAACACGCTGGAAGCCTGGGTCAACCTGATTCGTGCCCACACGATGGATCTGGCCAGCGCGGCGCTGCTCGGCGACGACTTGCGCAAACAAGTGCTTCGCGACTGGATGCTCGACGACGGGGCTGTTCAGGCCTGGCGCGAGGCGTGGTTGCCCTGAGGCAAGCGGCGGCTCATCAGTCCGCCTTCATTGAGTTGCTGGCGGTTTGCTTCTTGCGGTAGCCGCCCGGACTCTCCCCCGTCCATTTCTTGAATGCCCGGTGAAACGCGCTGGGCTCCTGAAACCCTACCAAGGACGCGATCTCGACCACGCTCAGCTCGGTGTCGCGCAGCTGCTGCTGGGCGATGCCGCGTCGCACGTCGTCCTTGATGCCCTGAAACGCACAGCCCTCACGCTCCAGCCGACGGCGGAAGGTGGTGGCGCTGAGTTTCAGTTCATCGGCCATTTCCAGTAGCGTCGGCCAGTGTCCGTAATGGCTGTTGCGCAAGCGCTGATAGACCTGCGCCGCCAGCCCGCGCTGGTTGCGGTAGCGAATGACCAGCCACTGCGGCGCAGTGCGTAAAAACGATTTCAGCGAGGGCAACGTCTGCACCACTGGCAGACGCAGGCAGTGGCTGGAAAACTCGATCTCAGTGCGCTGCTCGCCAAAGCTCAGGTTAAACCCCCACAGCAGTGAGTCGTCGCTGAGACGCTGACGGCGCTGGCGAAACTGCGCGCGGTCGATGCTGATGCGGCGCCCGCCGAGCCAGCACAGCAAGCTGATCATCAACAGCAGAAATGTCTCTTCACCGAAGCGCTGGCGGACCGGGTCGTCCGTGGTGGTGTCCACCGCAAGCACGGCGCGCGAGCCGCGAATGATGAGGCTGCCACGAAAGTCGCGCAGAAACAGGCCGAAATTGCTCAAGCACTGGCGCAGAGCCTTTTCCAGATTGGGCTCCTGAATCAGCCCCCGGCAAATCAGGGCGAAGCTGCCCAAGGGCATGCCGTGGGAATCGAGGCCGAAAAATTCATCGCCCAGTTCCTTGATCTGAATCAGCCACAACGCCGCAAACGCGCTGGCCGACACCCGCGCCGTGGGGTCGTCGAGCAGCGCCATGTCGATGTCCGCTGCTTGCAGCACGGACTGCAAACGCAGCGGCTGGTCGCGCAGCCCGTGGACGATCAACTGGACGAAGTAGATCGACACTGAATCCTTTTCCCGCATGACCGCCTTTCCCTTTTTGAATGGTGCACCACGGATCAGGCGCTGATGGTAAAGAACGCCAGCCCATCTGGACAGTTTCGGCATAGGCCCGTCCCGAACGCCGATCTAGACTTGCCCGCAGTCAGCACCGGCCGAAACCCGTTTCGCGGTGCCGCCCCCATAATTCCAATACATGTCAGGAGTCGCCATGAGCACACCCGAAGTTTTCGTCGTCAGCGCACTGCGTACCGCCATCGGCGGATTCGGCGGTTCCCTCAAGGAGGTCTCGCCCATCGAACTGGGCACCCAGGTCAGCCGCGCCGCACTGGCCAAATCGGGGGTCGCACCGGAACACATCGGCCATGTGGTCATGGGCCACGTGATTCCTACCGAAGTGCGCGACGCCTATCTTTCCCGCGTTATCGCCCTGGAAGCCGGCCTGACCCAGGACACCCCCGCCATGAACGTCAACCGCCTCTGCGGCTCGGGCCTGCAGGCCATCGTGTCGGCCGCACAGTCGCTGATGCTCGGCGACGCCCAGGCCGTGTTGGCCGGTGGCGCCGAATCCATGAGCCGTGGCGCGTATATCATGCCCCAGGCCCGCTGGGGCGCGCGCATGGGTAACGTGCAGGCGTACGACTACATGCTCGGCGCGTTGCACGACCCCTTCGCCAATATTCACATGGGCATCACCGCCGAGAACATCGCCGAGCATTACGGCATCACCCGCGCCGATCAGGACGCCCTGGCGCTGACCAGTCAGCAGCGCGCCGCCCACGCCATCGCCGAGGGCCGTTTCGAGGGCCAGATCGTGCCGATCGAGATCGCCACGCGCAGAGGCACCGTGACCTTCGCCCAGGACGAGCATGTGCGTGGCGATGTGACGGCCGAACAGCTGGAGAAGATGAAAACTGCGTTCAAGAAGGACGGCACCGTCACCGCCGGCAACGCGTCCGGCCTGAACGATGGCGCAGCGGCGCTGGTCATGGCCAATGGCGACATGGTCCGCGCGCACGGCCTCAAGCCGATGGCGCGTCTGGTGGCGTATGCCCATGCCGGGGTTGACCCGTCGATGATGGGGCTGGGGCCGATTCCAGCCAGCCGCAAAGTGCTGGAACGCGCCGGCCTCACAGTGGCGGACCTGGACGTCATCGAATCCAACGAAGCCTTCGCCGCCCAGGCCTGCGCCGTCGCCCGTGAGCTAGGCTTTGATCCGGCCAGGGTCAACCCGAACGGCTCGGGCATTTCCCTCGGCCACCCGGTGGGCGCGACGGGCGCGATCATCGCCACCAAGGCGATTCATGAGCTGCACCGGATTCAGGGCCGCTACGCGCTGGTGACCATGTGCATCGGCGGCGGTCAGGGCATCGCTGTCATCTTCGAACGTGTGTAAGGAGGCTTGTCGATGAGCATGCAACACATCGCCGTGATCGGCGCCGGCACCATGGGCAACGGCATCGCGCAGGTCTGCGCGGTAGCCGGTTTCGACGTGACCCTGCTGGACATTTCCGACACGGCACTGGAGCGCGGCATGGCGACCGTGCGCAAAAACCTCGAGCGGCAGGTGACCAAGCAAACGGTGGCGGCCGATGTCGCCGAAGCGGCCCTTCGGCGCATCAGCGTCACCACGGACTACGACCAGTTGAATGGCGCGCAGCTGGTGATCGAAGCGGCCACCGAGAACCTGGAGCTGAAGCTGCGCCTGCTCAAGCAGATTGCCAGCCATGTCGACCGCGAGTGCGTGATTGCGTCAAATACTTCGTCGCTGTCCATCACGCAACTGGCGGCCAGCGTCGAGCATCCGGATCGATTCATTGGGCTGCACTTCTTCAACCCGGTGCCGATGATGAACCTGATCGAGGTCATTCGCGGTTTGCAGACGGCGGACACCACCCACATCGCGGCGATCAAGCTGGCAGAGCGGTTGAACAAGACCGCGATTACCGCCGGCAACCGCCCGGGCTTTGTGGTCAACCGGATTCTGGTGCCGATGATTAATGAAGCAATTCTGGTGCTGCAGGAAGGTCTGGCCACCGCCCAGGACATCGACGACGGCATGCGCCTGGGCTGCAACCAGCCCATCGGCCCGCTGGCGCTGGCTGACCTGATCGGGCTGGACACCTTGCTGGCGATTGTCGAAGCGTTCAACGAAGGCTTCAACGACAGCAAATACCGCCCCGCTCCGCTGCTCAAGGAAATGGTCGCGGCGGGGTACCTGGGGCGCAAGACCGGGCGTGGGTTTTTTACCTATAACTGAGGCCGGTAATCCCCAACAATCGGATGGCATTGCGTGCAGCACTGAGATTGGAGGCGAACTCACATGTGGGACCGGCTTTAGCCAGGAAGGCGTCGGTCGCCACGCCGCAAATTTTGCGGTGACAACACCGGCCTCTTCCCGGCTGAAGCCGGTCCTACAGGACAACCGCGCGCATCTGGCAGGACCGGCTTTAACCGGGAAGGCGTCGGTCGCCACGCCGCAAATTTTGCGGTGACCCTACCGGCCTCTTCCCGGCTGAAGCCGGTCCTACAAGGGCTTCGCGTGTGCTCAATGGGAAAACAGCGAATTCCCGACCTTGCCCGCCATCTTCTCCGGCTTGATCAGGAACCGCGCCAACGCTGGCAACAGCCACAGGGCGCCGAACATGTTCCACAGCAGCATAAAGGTCAGCATCAGGCCCATGTCGGCCTGGAATTTAATGGCCGAGAAGATCCAGGTGCACACGCCAATCGCCAGGCACAGGCCGGTGAACAACACCGCTTTGCCCGTGGATTTCAGCGTCTGGTAATAGGCTTCCTGCAACGGCAGCCCCGCGCGCAGGAAACTCTCCAGTCGGCTGTAGATGTAAATCCCGTAATCGACCCCGATCCCCACCCCGAGCGCCACCACCGGCAGCGTCGCGACTTTCACGCCAATCCCCATGAACGCCATCAGCGCGTTACCCAGCACGGACGTCAGCACCAGCGGCAACACGATGCACAGCGTCGCCGCCCAGGAGCGGAAGGTGATCATGCACATCACGGCTACGCACACGTACACCAGAATCAGAATGGTCAGCTCGGCCTGCTTGATCACTTCGTTGGTGGCCGCCTCGATCCCGGCGTTACCCGCTGCCAGCAAAAACTCCAGGCCGTCCTTGTTGTTCTGCTGAGCGAACTCCTGCACCGCATGCACGGCCCGATCCAGGGTTTCGGCCTTGTGGTCGTTGAGGAAAATCAGCAACGGCGCCAGGGAACAGGTGTTGTTGTACAAACCGTCAGCGCGGGAAATCGAGCTATTGAGCACGTCCTTGTTGCGCGACAGCGACTCCCATTTCAGGTTGCCCTCGTTCATCCCCTTAATGACCTGCTTGGACACAGTCACCAGGGAAATCGCCGATTGCACCCCCGGCGTGTTCTCCATCTTCCACGACAGCTCGTTCATCGCCGACAGGGTCTGATACGCCGAACAGCCCTCGGGCGGCGTCTTGACCATTACCACCAGTACGTCGGAGCTGGTGGAGTAATTGTTGATGATGAAGCTGTTGTCCTGGTTGTAGCGCGAGTCTGGCCGCAGTTCCGGCGCGCCTTGATCGAGGTCGCCGATCTTCAGGTTATGGCCGTACCAGAGGCCGCCCACCAGGGCTACAAGAGCCAGCGTCACTGACACGCGGGCGACTTTCGGCGCGGCGAAGTTCGACAGCAGACGCCAGAACGGGTGCTCGCGCACGGCATCTTCTTTACTGCGCACCACGGCTTTTTTGCTGATGCCAACGTAGGAAATCGCCACCGGCAGGAGGATCAGGTTGGTGAACACGATGACCGCGACGCCGATGGACGCGCCGATGGCCAGCTCGCGGATCACGCCGATGTCGATAATCAGCAACGTAATGAAGCCGACGGCGTCCGCGAGGATCGCGATCATTCCCGGCAGGAACAACTGGCGGAAGGTACGACGTGCTGCGGTGAGCGCGCTGTCGGCGTCACTGGATTGCAGAGCGATGCCGTTGATCTTCTGCACGCCGTGGGAAATGCCAATGGCGAAGATCAGAAACGGCACCAGCATCGAGTAGGGATCAAGGCCGAAGCCCACCACATGCATCAGGCCCAGCTGCCAGATCACGGCGATCAACGTGGTGCTCAACACCGCGATGGTGCTGCGGGCGCAGCGGGTAAACCACATCAGCAGGACCAGGGTGATCAGGAATGCGATGCCGAAGAACATCACCACCATGATCAGGCCATCGATAAGATCGCCGACCTTCTTGGCGAAACCGACGATGTGAATCTCGACGTTGGGGTTCTGCGCCTCGTACTTGTCGCGAATCTTCTCTTCAAGCTGGTGGGAGAACTGACGGTAATCCAGCGGCAGCAGTTTGCTCTGGTCGCTGGGGTCCGGGTAGAACTCCTGCAGCGGCACATCGACGATGCTCGACTTGAAGTTGTTGGACACCAGACGCCCGACCTGGCCGGACTTGAGGACGTTATTGCGCAGCTTGTCGAGGCTCTGCTGCGAGCCGTCGTAGCTCTGCGGAATCACTTCCCCGCCGGCAAAGCCCTCCTCCGTCACCTCGGTCCAGCGGACGCTGGGGCTCCACAACGACTTGAGCCCGGAGCGGTCGACGCCGGAAATGTAGAACACCTCATCGTTGATCTGCCGCAGGGTCTCCATGTACTCCTTGGAGAAGATATCGCCCTGCTTGGCCTCCACCGAGATACGCACGGTGTTGCCCAGGTTCGCCAGGTCATTGCGGTGCTCCATCATGTTCTGAACGAACGGATGCCCCAGAGGGATCATCTTTTCGAAGCTGGTGGACGGGCGCACCAGGGTCGCTTGCCAGAACAGGAAGACGCTGACCAGCAGGCAGATGCCGATCACCGTCTTGCGGTTGTTGAAAATCAACTGCTCCAGACGCGTCGGCTTGTCGTGATGGTGTTGAAGGTTGGTCATGGAAACGTGTCCTCGCCTGCTTGTTCTTATTGTTGAGCGCTGTCAGCGCCCGTCGGCGAGGTGACGCGAACGCCGCCTTGTCCCACCAGAACCAGATTGCCTTTGTCGTCTTCAGCCACCCCGGACAACGAAAGCCGGTCGGGGCGATTGGCGACCGTGAAGCTTTGGCCGTCGTCGGTACTGCGCATGACGCTGCCGCCGTTGCCGACCAGCACGATGGCGTTGTCCGGCATCAGCGAGGCATTGGCGATGCTGAATTCCAGGGGGCCGCGCTCGCCCTGAAGCGGAACGGGCTCCCAGGTGGCACCGAAATCGGTTGAACGAAACAAGTTGCCGCGCAGGCCGTAAACCAGCAGCGTGTTGGATTCCGCAGTGCCGAGTGCACCGAACAGCGAGCCCTGGTAAGGGCCTTCGAGTTTCTCCCAGGTCTGGCCATCGTCCGGGGAGCGGAACATGCTGCCCTGCTCGCCGACCACAAGAAGGCCCGCGTCCTTCACGTACGCAATGCCGTTCAAGTGGAACTGGTCTTCGTTGTCCAGACGGTCGCCGATGTCTTCCCAGTGCTGGCCGCCGTCGGTGGTTTCCAGCACCGCGCCATAGGCACCCACGGCGATCCCGGTGGAGAGGTCCTTGAACCAGACATCCAGCAGCGGTGCTTCGCGTTTGAGGTCTTCGAACTGCTTGGTCCAGGTGGCGCCGGCATCGCTGCTGGCGAGGATCTGCGCGTCGTGGCCCACGGCCCAGCCGTGCTGGTCATCGACGAAGTACACCGCCGTGAGCATCTGGCGCGTCGGCACTTTGGCCTGGGTCCAGGTTTTGCCCTGGTCGTCGGAATAGAGAATGTGGCCGCGATCTCCCACCGCGACCATGCGCTTGCCGGCATGGGTCACGTCCAGCAGCAGGCTGCGGGACGCTTTTGCGGATTCGAGGGCATAGACGGCGGAATCACCAGCGTTGGCAGGAGCGTCAGCGGGCGTGCTGTCAGCGGCGAGGGTTGCGCCGCAAAAGATCGGGGAGATAAGCAGCGACAGCGCAGCGTGGAGAGGCAGGCTCTTGAAAAGCGTCCGGGCACTGAAATGGCCCCGAATGACCGCAAACCGAGTGCGCCGAATGACGGGCTCACGCATGGAGCTAACCCCTTCCTTTATTTTTATTAGTTTCTTCAGAGAGCCGTTTCAACCGCGCAGACGCTCTAGCCTGCACACGAAGTGGCCTCACCGAAGCGACCCCATCCTAGTCAGCTTTGGAAACGTATGACAATCGACATGACGTTATCTTTTGTTAAGCAAGGGGGCGCTGATTGGCGCGTTATCACTGGGAGTGATTGAGCGGACCCAGCGTGTCTAGCGCATCTGGGCCGTGGAGCATCAAATCAGACCCAAACCGTGCCGGGCAGCGCGCCCGCAGCACGGTTTGGGGCAGGGCTTAGAAGGCGTAAGTGAGCGCCAGGGTGGACATCGTCGTCCTGGCCGACTGGCTGCTGGCGTTGCCCTCCACACGGAAGCGATCACCGCTCTGGGTATCGTTGATCAGGGTGCTGCCTTTAGTCTCCGCGTACACCTGATGATCCACCCCGGCTTTCAGTGAAAGCTGCGGGTTGACGTGATAAGTCAGCGCTACAGCCAGGCTGTGCATACGCCCGCTGTTGCCGTTCTCGCCCTTGTAGTTCACACCCGTCAGGTGATGGCGATCCTGATCCCGCCCCTTGACCCACTGGCTGTATTTGAATCGGCTTTCCAGGGTCCAGTTGCGTAAATGATAGATGCCAACCAGTCCGAGATAGGGCGTGTCGTAGGTCTGCTGATAGGAAATGGCCTTCTCACCCGCCGGGAATTCCCCTGACTCATCGCGGAACCCTTCGCCCGACGAATAGGTATAGCGTCCGCCTCTCGCGTGCCAGCCAAACTGGTTACGCTGATAGCCAAGCATTACGCCCAAGGCCAAGTCATCGCGCTTGAGCGCCCAGGCGGTGGCGGCAAATTCAGCTTGCCAGGCTGTTGCCACTCGTGTGTCCGGATGGTCCGAATAGTCACTCCAGTCGGCCTGCTCACCGTCCACCCAATCGTAATCCTTCATGTGGCCATCGCCCTTTGCCACTCGCGTCCAGCCGTTCAGATCAAGGGAAAGCCAATTCGCCGGCTGGTAGTTCAAACCCAGGTGCAGCGTCGGCACCTGCTTCATGCTCCAGTTCAGCTGGCTGATCTTCTTTCCACTGTACGGGTCATAAACCCTTTCCCGCGCCTGCCCGTTGAGCAAGCCGACACCCACGGTTGCCTCAACCGCCCCCAGCTGAAACTGCTCCTCGCGGGTCGTCTGCGCCTCGGCAAACGCCTCGGTGCCCAATGCAGCCAGCCCGAGCCACAACAGCGTTTTCCTACCCTTCATCACCCACTCCGCACTCTTCTTATTAAGAATTTTGTCCAGCGCCGCACGCATCTGAACAAGGAGCGAAAGGATGAAGCGCCGCGAAGGAAATCTCTGCCGGGCGGTTCCGAAGGATTTGCGTGAAAGCTAAACGTTGGGGTTGGGAAATTGCCTACACGCGAGCTGGGATGCCGTCGCTCCAGGTTTGTTTCGGACGTTGGCTATTAAGACCTGCCATTCATCCAGGCTTTTAGAGGCTCAGGTCTTTCACGATGGCTTCATCGACGATTTTCGAGATGCCATCCAGAGCAGTGCGTAAAAGCTCCGGCTCCGTGCGGTAACGTTTGGGCTGATAGCCGAACGTGTTGCCGCCATTGAATGCTGAGATGTATTCAGTTCGCTGCCAGATCAATTGGTTGCCACGCTTCATGCTGCCGGTGACAGTGATCGTCGGATAAACGACGCTGCTAAACCCCTGGGTTAACGCAAAGCCCCAGTTGTTGACGGTCAGAAGAACCTCCGCGTCCGCCGGGTCATGCTCGCCAACCACCTTGAAACGGCCGGTCCCGGACAACTGCTCCTCGAATCGCTGTTTCACCATGCTGCCAAGGTCGATGTTGGCAGTGTTGAGGTTGTAGATGATCGCCTCAACCGTGGACATCGATGCCAGATCGCCGGCTTTATAGCCCGCCGCAAAACCGGCGCCGCTCATCGCGGCCGTTGCCAGGTGAGAGGCATTCGTCGCTGCTCCCACCGCCACGCCCGCCCCTGCGCCCAGCGCCGCACCCCACGCCTGCTCTCGGCCCATGTAGGTGATGTCTTTGGTGGACCAGACAACTGGGAGGATTTTGACGGTGTGGATCTGGGAGCGGTATTCAGGTTTGAATTTCTGATTGGTGCAGCCGGTGATGATGAGTGTGAAGAGAGCCAGGGTTACTAGTTTGTGGAGCAGACGCATTTGTTGACATCCTGTTGTTTAGTTGACATCTCATCTGAGATCGCGGCGAGGGGTTTGGTTTTTGAGCTCGCTGCCCTAAGGGTTTGATTGCCCACGTAACAAATCGGCCGGCCTTCCTAATCCTAAAGGCTGAGGGCTTGGTAATTTATCTACCTTGTCGCTGCCCGCTTAGAGAGTTCACGCGAGCTGATATCGACTCTGTTACTTCGCGTGCAGCAGCGACATGCCTGTCTGTTAGACCGACACGTGTATTCTTTGTACAGTTATAGAAAATGAATGTGTCTCACAGACTTATGACAAGCCTATCGCAGGGCGCAACTATTTTTCGCAGTGTAGATATAAGGGGTCCATCACCATTTATCGCAGTCGGTGGGAATCGCCGCAGCGCCATCGCCTGAATGACCGCTAGCACCCGGACGGGGAGATTAAGGAGTCCGTCCCATTTTTTATTATATTTCCCTCACTTAAACTTAATAACAAAGGTATCCGTCCCCTTTTATCCCGCCCCCTTTCATCTGCCCCTTTTTTCTATCGATCAACCTAGCTGAAATTCAAAATATGCGAAAATGTGGCTAACCGTTAATTCACACCGCTGTAGGGATCTGAAACTGAATCACCAAACTCGGAAATAGCGAGTGAAACCTCATTAAAAGCTTTCGGCGACACATCTGTTTCCTTTAAAGACCTCAGAAACATGCTACATCGTTCAAGCCCCAACCTAACCATAATACCAATGAAGTTTTCAACCAACTCTAAATCATCACCATCCCATGCGGATATTAAATGGTCTTCAATCCGTGCTTTGAGACAAGGGCTTAAGACGCTATAGGTATGCCACTGCCTTTCAGCAAGCTCCATCAATGGCTTAATAAACCAAACACTATCAAATCTTTGGCCTTCTAGAAAATTTAACAACCCTTGAAACTCAGCCTCAACTTCATCGACCGTCATTGAGTCTGGCAATGTAGAATAATAAGCACAGGTATTCATATTTAAGAACCTACCGGAATGTGTGTCACATCAGGAGGCTTCCTATACGGACCTCCCTCTTTGAATTAAGGGGTCCGTCCCCTTTTATCCCTTGGGAAATTTGGCCTGTCCAAGTCTTTAAAGCAGCATCTTCTTTTGACATTCCACTCGCGATATTTCGAGATATTGAGCAGTATTAATAAAAAATGGGGTCCACCCCCTTTGATTCTCCTTTTTAGCAAACTAACCTTTAACCAGAACAAACTCAAGAAAAAGACTCTGACTTGGCAAACCACTCAATATTCGCTTGCTAGCCGCTAGTGATTCAGCAAGAAAGCACTCGTCACTGAGCGATGCCGAAAAATCTACAATACAATCCATATCTGGGATCCGCTGATCACCCCTGATTTCAAAACCCTCCATACCCAAAACCGCAATATCATTTTTTTCACAATATTCAACAAGCCCAATTCCATCTGCGATATCGAACAAAGGGACCCCTTCCCATATCAATGTAGGAATCACAGGCAAATCCTTGATAGAAACTTCTTTCATAATCAATCCCATGGGGCGACCCACTTAGGGTCATTCTTATTGGAGACTTGAACAATAGCGCCTGTACGGTCGTTCCTCACTACGTAGGAGCCATCTTTAGCAATATACCCGGTAGCCGGATCATTTAGACGGCTTCCTGACACGGTATCAAACCGAGTATCTTTCGTCACAACCGTTTTTATCGGTTTATCTATAGCATCCTGTATAGAGCTTTCTGTCCAGCCTCTCTTACCCATCTGATCGACAATTTTGGGCTCAATCGTTATAGATAGTCCTTTTGACTCCAGACCGCCGGCAACGTCACCAACGCCATCTACAGCTTGCCCGCCAACAGTGGTAGTTGGTGAAGGATAATTCCCAGTTAGCTGTCCACTATAAGGACCTTCGGAGGTGGTCCACTCAGGCGTACCGGTCGAACCCTTTGTGCTCGTACCAGCCTGCGCTAAATCTGCGGCTCCGTTTGATCCTGCTTTCGCCTCGGCCGCCGCTAGGGTTGCCGCACGTTTCTCCGCGAGGAGGGCCAGCATGCCTTTCGCACCGACGCCGCCCAGCATACCCAGCACAAGATCGCCATCAATCAGAGGGACTATGCCCCCTCCCAACAGGGTACTCAGTTGCTGGTATTGCTCCTGCGCCCCAATGTTCACGCCGCTCAACGAGCCGATTTCATTCTGATACTGGAGCGCGGTGCCAGGCCCAAATTGTTTCACCCAGTCGGTGGGTATCGCCGCAGCTCCGTCGCCTGAATAACCGCTAGTACTCGGACTGAACAGTGCCGAATCTGCATATTGCTTTGAGGTCGACGAGAACGCGTAGACCTTGTCCCCGTCGGCGATAATCGGCGTTCCATCGGCCCATGTAAGCGCTATTTTTTCACTTTGAAGACGGGATATCGACGCGCCGACAGTCTTCAAATCGTCCAGCAGATTGAGCTTCTCTGGATTAGTGTTGCTAGCTGTGCCGAGAATGGCTTTCAAACGCGCGGCGTCAGACGCATCGACTTCCGCACTCGCGTAGAAGTTAAGCAAGGTTTGCCAGGACATCCCTGAATTGCTTTTGCCCTGCTGATCTAGTTTCTGAGCTTCTGCGACCAGCGCCTTTTGCTCAAACGTGTGCAGTTGACGGTTATAGGTCGTTGCGTACTGTGCAATCTCAGCGCCTTTGGCGACGTCGCCACCCACTGCCGCTGCAGCCACGAGCCCTGTCAGCTTCGAGGCCATCACTTCGAGTTGTTTGTCACCTCCCACCATGCTGCTCAGTACATTGATCAGTGCCTCGTTCGCACCAGCAGCAGCGGCTCCCGTTTTGAAATCCCCGCCGGTGGCTTCGGCGAGCAACCCGCCCACCAGCGCGTGCGCCATCACTTTTTGAGGGCTGCCTTCGGCGTACTTGCCCAACGCCCAGTCGCCGACCATCTTGAAGCCGATGGCCATACCAATATTGCTAGCCTGACCTACCAGCGCATTACCGAGATTGTCTGAGTAGCTGCCCCCATTGATCACGGTATTAACGAACGCATCAGACGCTGACTTCATCAAGACGATTTGAGCGCTGCTGAGGTTGAAGCCCAGCGAAGCAGGGTCATAGCCAGGCATGACACCGGCCATCGCCGCAGAGGTGAGATATCCCTTTATTGACTGGGAGGACGTAATGTCTTTTACCGTCGCCCCGAGGTTGCCTTTGTTATTGATGACGCTGACGGCGGCGGTGCTAGCCATCGACGTCAAGGCCGCAGTGGCTACCATATTCCCAAGGCCTGCAGTCGTTGCGCTCACACCTGCCGTTGCGGTAGTGGCTGCGGCCATGGTCGTACCGGCCTGAGCGCCCGCCATTGCGCCTACTGCGCCGCTTGCAACTCCAGCGGTCAGGGCAGTCACAATAATGATGATTGCCAGCATCGCGCCCTGGCCCAGACTCGAGCTGCTGTACTTATAGGCGTCGTGGGTTTCCTTGATCAGCTTCCAGTCAACATCCCCCCGCTTCTCCGCATCCTTCAACCAGGCCAGTTCTGGATCAGCCTTGACCATTGCATCAATTGCCTGGCTTACCGTCTGCTGATTAACCTGCTTGACCTCAATATGCAGGCCGTCCACTGCGTTGATTGCCACAGCGCCTTTGGCGATCAGCTCACTCTGGCGCAGCGTCTCATCGGTCTTGCCCTTACCGGACATGGAGTTCCACGCGAGGCTGGTGTTGCTCTTCTCATGATTCTCCTGATGCAGATCTTTTACACCCTCGAAGTTGATCGCCCCGCCGCTGTTAATCGTCAGGTCTTTACCGCTATTGAGCTTCGCGACCTGATACTGCTGATCACCGCCGCTGACGAGCACCAGGTTGCCGCCAGAGCTGATTTCACTACTGACGTTGGTGACTTGCGTCACTTCGTCGTGCTTGGTTTTCTTGGCGCCGAAGGAGCCTTTTTTCTTCATGTCGTACAGCGAGTAGTCGTTGTCCTGTGCCGCGAAAACACCGAGTTTGTCTCCGGCGGCGAGGTACGCCTCATCACCCGCAGTGATCCGACTGGAAATCAGTGTCAGATCCTGCCCGGCACTCACGGCAACACTGCCACCCGCCGTGATCTCGGTCTGAACCTGGCTGACGTGGTCTTCCTGCTTTTTGACCTTTTTGCTCTTGCTGTAGGAGTGCTCTTCATCCGCCGCCGAGCTGATCGTCACGTCTTCGGTCGCAGCCATGGCGATGTCGCGCTTGGCGTCGATCTGGCTGGCGATGGCGTTGATATCGCGTCCGGCTTGTACCGAGAGGTCGCGGCCTGCGCTGACGGTCGAGCCGATCTGGGTGATGTCGCTGCTGGTGTGTTTGCTGTTCAGCACGAGGCTGTCAGTCAATTGGGTTGCGGCGGTGTTGACGTCTCGGCCGGCGTTCAGCGCCATGTCGCGGCCGGCTTGCAAGGTGCTGCCGATGTTGTTGATGTCTCGCCCGGCAGAGACGCTCAGGTCATTGGCCGCTTCGATGCGCGCTGCGTTGTCGGCGTACTCCTTGTGCAGTTGGCCTCGCACGTCGCTGTCCAGCGAAGTGACGCTGCGCTCGTTGGTGACATCGCCGCCGATGGCGGTCACGGTGACGTCGCGACCGCTCTCGGCTCTTTACCTACGTACGCTGCCAGTCCGGGTGGTAAGGATCAGCCCTCATTCCGTCCGTGATAGTGGTAAGGCTAGCCAGCTTGGGATCTGCCGCTGTCGCTTTTGCACTTTTCTCGCTTATATAAACCGAAGTTTCCAATAGTCATTGCCCGCCACTATCCAGTACCGCTCGCGAGCAGGGATCAAAAAGCTAAAATCAAAGCATTCAGCAGTCCAGTCAGAATAAGCTAGACTTTCATGACCACGCACGTCATCCATGTGCATAAAAATTTTTCTATCAAAATTTATGTAGAACCTAGGAAGCTTGGAATTAATAATATTGGCCTTTTCAAATAGGGCTGAGGACAAACCATCACCGGTTAAAAAATAATTTTCAACCTTTTCAAAGACTTCATAATCAGCCGCAATAAAATTTTTCAAATCGCCTGAAGACAAAATCTTTTCACTTGAATCATTTAGATACTGCGGAAAATTTTCCGACGTCATTTTCAAAATGCCGCCCCTGAAAATTTTACATGATTGTTCGTATTGCTCTTGTGTTATATCACCATCTTCAAGATAGGCACGATAGTCTTTTTCTGCGTCAAGAGAGAAATTATACTTTTCATCTATAATCCAATAACATTTTCCAAAGTGTACAAAAAAGCAGACACTTTTTTCTCCATTCCAAAGATCGTTAAAGACTGCCTGGTTCAACTTCATTTTTTGAACTCCTTGAAAAATTCAGCTTGTGTATACACACGGGCGTTACTCGAGTACTTTTCGAGTAGTGACTCCCAAACCTTGGGTAACTCATAAACAAAGGGGTTCGTCCCCTTTTATCGCGTGTTGTGTATTGAGATTTTGCCCCTGTTAAGGAGCGAAAAATCATGCTGAAAAAGGGCGTATTGAGCAGGTAGACCGTAGGTCGTAAGGATGGGTGCAAAAGGGGTGCAACCTGAGTGCAGAAAGGATGCAACCTGGTAGCAAAAGGGAAGCAAATAGATAGCAAAAGGGCTGCAAATCGGATGCAAAAACACTGACGTTAAGCCGGTGTTAAATAAAAAATAGAATTTCTACAGATCAGCGACGCCAGAACGGTAACTCGTCAGAAGCAAGAGAGCTATACAAGTCTTCGGAACGATTTACATCAAAAATATAGTCAGGCGCGTCGGTAAAGCCGATTCTTAAAGGGACGTACTCATTAAACTCTTTATAAAAAACATCTGAACATTCGACAGCATCAAAAATAATTTTGAAGAAGCGAGCAAAGATATCAGCCAGAGTATTACCACTCAAAAGCAAACGAGTATTTTCCTCGTCCACCCCGAAAGCGCTTATATCAAAGCTATCCGCAGGAATGCTATTAAACTCAGCCCTTACACTCTCTAAATCTATCTTTAACTCAGCCAGTTCGTTTTTGCTTAAAGAGCGGCAATAAAGCTTCTCTGTAACCAAGGGATACCTGCTTCCTCTTTTGCCGCCCTCAAGAAAAAACACAACTGACTTAAAAAAACAGTCAACGTCAGAGGCTGGACCTAAGACAGATATTGTCATTGCGGCAAGAACACCTACATTTTTCATTCTGCTTTAAACCTGATGGATGAGGGAGATATTGCCCCATTTGACTTATCAACTATTCCACGAACGATTTGCGCACGCTGCACAGGCGTAACAGCTTGCCCTCGAATATCAATAACGACTTGCTGCTGCCTTCCTTGCGGTAAATTTTCAGCTCGCTGGAGGGCTTGCTTGGAAACATTACTAATCAATCCGCTTTGATTTTTTGCGATGTTGTAGTTTTTCACTTCAACACTGCATACGTTACCTACACACCAGTCTGGACGAACACTACCCGAAGTGCCGTAAGGAACTTCTTGTCCATTTTTATAACTGACTTGTGGGCGAGCTCCAGCACCAAGATCAGCGCCGACATCAATTTCAGATTTTTGGGGTGTGGGACGAACAGGTGTCCCAGTAGAGGCAAGATCATCTACCTTTCCAGCAGCGCCACCTGTCGCTTTTGCACCATTAAATTATCTGAAAAAATGTAACCACCGGACCATAGTCCTGATCCGAGTTAGAAACCAGCACACTAAATTCCTTATCAGCAAATTTCTCTCTTAAAACCAACCGCCACGATAATGCAATAACCTCTGCCAACTGTTCGAACACCCTATCATCGACGTCCTCAGAACATCCTTCGAAGACATCATAAATATGCATGTGGTTAATCATTCGTTCAGTCGCTTGCAGATCGCCGTCGAATTGTTCTAGCCAAGATTCAACAACACCGCCATCATATTTACTTTCTAAAAAAACTCCACCTCCATCAACAATAAAATCAGGAAAAAAAAGCTTGCACGATAGCAATACATCCTCAGGGCTGCACTTATTACTTATATAGGAAAGTTCATCAATCTCGTCTTTTTTCGCCCACTCTGACTTCCAAGAGTCATAACGAACCAAGCCGATCATGGGATGAATTGTGCTAACTTTCATTATGGAATCTCGTCAGATTTAGCGGGCCTTGGTGCTAATTTTGTCGAGGGCGATTGAACTCTAATCGTCCCGTCCGGCAATTTATTTCTACCGTACTCAATTACATGCGGTGTTTGCACATTCGCATGCGCGGCTCCAGTAACGTCAACTCTCTTAACAATCATTCCCGCCGAATCATACACAGCATAGCTGGTAATGTTCCCTTGGTTATCCGCTCTATACACCGTTCCATTGACTGGCCCACCATCAAGTTTGAAACGTCCGCTTATCTGGGCTGCGTTTTGCAGCGGGCCGCCTGCAAGGTCGCTTGCATTGCGAGGCGCTGAAGGGGAATTTATTCCTTTTGCACCAACAGTATCACCCGACGCGATTTTCGTTGTCTACACGCGCAACGCCAGACGTGGCGCGGCCTGCACGCCGGTCGGATCAGGTGGCGCGCTGTCACCCCACAAAACCACCCCGACGCGGGTTTTGAATCCCTTTCAACACACTCAATACGCTATTTTAAATTTCTGTCACACGAGCCATTTCCCATGCCCGAGCTACTTATGCCATACGATCCAGCGCACGCCATGACCGACCCGCAAGCGGTGGCCATCTTTCTCACGGATGCGCTTCAGACGGGTGATGCAGGTTACGTCGGCAAGGTATTAGGCATGGCGGCACGCGCCAAGGGCATCGGTGTAATCGCCGAAGCAACAGGGCTTACACACGATCAGTTGGAAGGTTTTTTCAGCGCCGGTGACACCCTGCGCTTGGACGCGCTGCTGGTGATCGTGCATGCGCTGGGCGTGAAGTTGACCGTTTGCCCTATCGATGCTGATGAGCCTGCATGCAGTAACGAAGTACCTGGCTGATGCCCTTTCGGTAGCCCCTGCCGATGCGGTGGCGTGGCCGCCGTGTCGGCGGGGGCCAACAAGCGCAGCGCGTTAGGCTTTGGACTTAAAGGGGTATCGGGGCGCAGCCCTGATCAGGGTTTTGCGGACATCGACTCCGTTGAGGCTCTGTTAACCGCTCTGGATGCCGAAGCGTTCGGTCAGTCGGCCCAAATGGATTTTTAACTGGGTATCTCCCCAGCCAGTGGCCTCGCGCACGTCCTTGCGACCGAACCGAAACTCTTTTTCTTTGAGTCCCTGCGCCTGACTTCGGGCCTCGACCCAGCCTTGCAACAGCTCCAGCAACCGCCGCGTTTGCGGCGGTAGTTCGTCCAGGGTGCGACCAAGAATGTCGTGGGCCAGCCGGTTGGCCAACACAATGTCGCCCTTCGTGACCTCGATGTAGGCCAGGGATTTGCCGCGATGCTCGACGTGTTTGATTGGGCGTTGATGCTGATGCAGCAAGGCAATGCAGCGAATCAGCGTCAGGTACTTCATGTGGTCACGCCGGGTCCGGGTTTTGTCCGAAAGAAAGGTCAGTTGGTCAGCAAACGGATTGACCACGGCCACGGTTTTGATCAGCCGCTGGGCGTTCTGGTGCAGGCGAGTAATCGCCTGTTTTTCAGCGTCGGCCAGCAGGCCGTCGAGGGTTTGTTTTTTGCGTTGGGCTGCGTGAATGGCTTCGGTTTGTTCGCGGCTTTCGTTGATGGTCAGCACCAAACAACGGTTGAGCAGTTCTTCGTCCACGTCGATGGCCGTGGTGGTGAGCATCAACATCACCGGGCCCTTGACGCTGTATTGCTTGGTCACCAGGTTGCCGGTGGCTTCGTCCTTGCCGGTGCTGGCAATGGTCAATTCGCCGTCCGATTGCGGCAATTTCAGGGCATAGGCCGCTTGGCGAACGCCCTCTTCCTCGGCGACGGCCAGAATCTGGTGTTGCAGATCCGTTTCGCCAAGATAGAAAAGGCTCTGGCCGGTCATGGCGCTGTATTGGATGCGTTCTTCTTCCGGCATCAGGTTTAGAACTGCGTCCATCAGGCTTGATTTACCGGCCGCGCTTGATGACTGAATTAACACCGCCAAGGGCTGATCAAGTTTGCGAGAAACGGCCGCCAAGTACCCGGCCAGCAGGTTGTAGGATTCACCGACGACACCACAACGGGTCAAATCTGCCTCGATGCGCTCGATCAGATTCGGCGCACGCAACAGGTTTAATGCGGCCAGCTCATCCTCGGCGCTCAGCGTCGGGGTGGGATTTTTCGGGGCCAGTGCCGCCTGGATTGTCGCTTCCTGCAAACCTTCCAGCTTGAGCAACAACTTGCCCAGGTCGCGCTTGATAATTTCTTCCGGCACGCCCAGCTCTATGCTGGCCTGTTTCAAATAGCTATACCGGGCTTTGGCCGCATACAAATCAAAACTGTCCACGTAATAGGCCGCTTCGCGGCCCATTACGTGCTCTTCGGCGACCTCGCGGCGCACCTGCACATTGACCCGCATTTGCTCCGGGCCGAGGTTCTTTTTCCAGCCACGTACCCGCCATCGACGGTCGGCAACGGCCAACAAAAGATCGCCCTGGGCGTTTTCGCTAAAAGTTTCCGATTCGGAAACCGGACCATCAAGAGGCAAAGTTTCCGAATCGGAAACACCCGGCACCGGTGGCAACTCGGCGGCTGCCTGCGGCGCAGCGGCTAAAGAAAAAGAGGTGTCTGGCTCAACCGAAACCGGTGCACCTTTGCCCTGCCACAGCGCCTGTTGCAACAACTCGCCCAACGCCTGGGCCGGATTTTCCACCTGCAAGGCAAAAGCATTGGCGTCCATGCCTTGCGGAAACAACAAACGAAAAACTTCGATGCCGGCTGAACGCAGTTCCTCGGCCAATTTTTCTGCCGCCGTGTCTCCCGCTGAATCACGGTCGAAAGCAATCACCACCCGCTGCGTGCCATGGTATTTCAGGGCCTGCCAGTGGTCTTGAGAAAAACCGTTCACGCCATAGGCGCTGATGACGTTACGAAAACCCGCACACCAAAAGGTCATGGCGTCGATCAGCGATTCACAGAGAATAATTTCCAGGCTGGCCAGCAACGCGGCCTCGTTCCAAACCCCGCGTAACGGCGTGGCCAAGTACATATGCCGGGACTGGTTGGCGGGAATTTTGTTGTTCGGCTGCATCCGCCGTCCGTAAAGCTGCATCACTCGCCCGGATTGCTCCGGCTGGGCGCCGCTTTCCAGGCCCAGCACCGGCACGACCAGACAACCGTTCAAATGCTCGTGCCCGGTAGAGCGTAAAACGCCCAAATCTTGCAGGTGCTGTCGCACCTGCCGACCCGCCTGGGTATGGCCTGCGGGCAAGCGATACGTCAGGGTTTTATTGGCATAACCGAGTTGGAAATGCTCGATCAGCTCAGGGTGGTTCAGGCCGCGAGATTCCAGATAGGCCAGTGCTTCGGGGGATTGTTTGAAATTGGCGTGATAGAACTCGGCCACCGAACGCAGCAGCGCTGCGGCTTCAAGATCAGAAGAGCCCGCAGCTAAAGAAGGGAGGTGTCGAGCATGGCTGCGTGTCACACCGACTTTTTCCGTGCTATCCAGTGGCGCGTCGTTGCGCAGCAGTTGAACCGCGTGCGGCAACGACACGCCTTGAGTTTTCATCACCCAATCGATCACCGAACCTGCGGCCCCGCAGCCAAAGCAGTGATAGAGGTTTTTCTCCTCGGAGACCGACAGGCTGGGCGTGCTTTCGTCATGAAACACGCAGCACATGACCCAGTCCTTGCCGCGCTTTTTCAGCTCATGGCCCTGCGACTGGATCAGCCGAACCAGCGACACCTCACGCTTGAGGCGCTCCAGTTCGGCTTCGGGGATGCGGGCCATCGGGTTTCTTCTAAAATGCGTCAACAATCATATTAGCTATATTTAATTAATCCTAATATGCCATCTCCCGTCAAGCGGCAAAAAAACGAGGCATAGACTCATGGTCCATTTCCCAACGCTGGTTCTGCCCATGAGCTTCCCGCAACGCTTGGCGGCCCTGCGCAAAGAGCGCGGACTGACACAGCAACAGATGGCTGACACCATTGGTGTGCATATTTCGCAGCTACGGCGCTATGAAGCAGGCACAACACAACCGACCATCGAAGTCTTTCGAAGGACCGTTCTGGCTCTGAGTGTCAGCGCCGATATGCTGCTATTTGATGAGGGAGAACGTGGGCCGGATGACCGCCTGAAACTTCAGTTTGAGGCCATTTCCAAGCTGGATGACAAAGAGCGCGAAGCCCTGGAGACAGTGATCAGTAGCGTATTGCACATGCACGACGCCAAGCGCTGGACACAAGCTGCGACTAAAAGAGACAGCTTGCCGGGCCAATAAAACGGGCCAACCTTGAAAAAAGGACCAGTTCTGTGGGGCTGCCGCTGTGTATAACAAATGCTATACAACTCACTTCAGTGCTTGCTGGGTGAAACACTCGTTTTGTATTACAAATGTATAACAGCACCCAGCAGACAGAAACCGGATAACTAATTGATACATATAGAAAATACCCACCTCGCGAGAGGTGCGTGATGTGTATTGAGATTTTGCTCCTGTTAAGGAGCGAAAATTCATGTTGAAAAAGGGCGTATTGAGCAGGTAGACCGTAGGTCGTCAGGGTGGTAGACAAAAAGGAGACAAAAGGACTGCAGAAAGGATGCAAATAGGATGCAAAAAGAGTGCAATTAGGATGCAAAAAGAGTGCAATTAGGGTGCAGATAGGGTGCAAAAACACCGGCGCAAGGCCGGTGTCAGTGTGATACAAAGTCATTGCATGTCAGTAAAATCTGGGGCTTTTACTGATGAGCAAACTACTCCTCGATCAACCCCAGCGCTTCGCCCAAGCTTTCCACAAACTCTGCCTGCTCATCTGAATACTCTATTGCGATGCTTTTAAACTGTGAGCACAAAGATGATTTAGATTCCAAGTCCATCATTTGCAATGTCGAAGCTAATTGTTCAAGCCCCTGCATTGCAGCATCTGGATTTAATGCATCATCCCCCGAAAACTCAAGAAATATAGCAAGCTCAACAATGGCTCGCGCAACGTGCTTATTGATTTCCTGGCTCACGAATCACCTTCACTGAAATATTTTTAATGCCCAGCTCATCAAACATTTTCTGAGCTCTATTTGCTTGAGCCTGTGTAGGTACTTCCCAGCGCGCAGTTAAACCATTCTGACTTAACACGTCAGACTGCCTAAGCGCCTGGTCCTTCGATTTGCTTGTCGTTACAACCGAAATCTTGCGATCAACTAAAACTTCACCATCCACACCATCGAATTTAACCAACCTTGTTGATCCATCCGGCATTGTTCTTTCTAGCGCAGGAGCTTGGCCAGATTGGGTTGCAGGATTGGAGCGAGCACCGGTTGCTGAGTCATTGTAATCCCGGGCACGCGAACTCATACCTGCATTCTCATCAACCCACTTGACCTTAGTTGACGCAAGATCATCTACCTTACCGGCAGCGTCACCAGTTGCTTTTGTACCGCTTTCGGCAGTTGATCTTACTCCCGCCGTCTGCGTCGGACCAGCCCCACCGCCCAGCAAAGCGTACACGACGAAGTTGACAGTATCCGCTGCGGTTTTTTCCAGTGCCGCCTGTAGCCAACCGCACTTGCCAGCGCAATTTGCCACAATGTCCGCATAATACTCAGCAGACTGCTGGTAAGTGTCGCCGAGCATAACATCCTGGGCCTTGAGTTTCGTGTAGGCATTCCTGTCAGTTTCGATCTGCTCACGCATCTCGCCTACACACGCCAAATCACCCGCGTCCCAGCAGCCCTTGAGCTTGTCAACATTGGCCGCTGACTCTTTGGCAATGTCCTTGATGACATTGAGCTCGCAGCCTTGCACCCCTTTGCAACTCGCATATCGAGCAGCGTAGGCATCAGGCCGTCCTTGATTGAGAAAGTTGTTATCTACGGCGTTCTGAGCTGTTCCGGCGCCGGTTACTGCAGCCGCCGCTCCGCCACCGGTAATCGCTCCCGCCAATCCCCCTGCCACTGTGGACAACGCCGAGACTGTTTGACGCTCCTCCTCTGTCAGGTCTTCGGTCTTCTTGTCTGGATAAAGCTGGCGGGCCACCAACTCTCCAATACTCGCGCCTGCTGCGCCGGCCAAAGCTGAATTACCCTGGGCCTTAGCCACCAGTGCTCCCAGCACTGCATGCGCCATCAAGTTGGCTTCTGGACTGTCGGCCGTCAGGCGGTGGATTTGCTCCGCCAGATAGGGTGCAGCTGCCCCGGTGAGCGCTTGCGCAATATTCCCACCCGCAAGCCCCTGCAAAGCGGCGGTGACGGCTTGCGCCGCACGTTGATAGTCGCTGCCCGTCCCATATTGCTTCATGACTGTATTGGTGATCTGGGTCGCGATTTGCTCGGGCGTTGGATCCGCGTTGCCACCGGCGATCAACTTGTCACGTGCAGCCGCGATTGCTGCGGGGTCTTTCTGAGCGTTGGCGGCGTTGATGGCACCTTGCGTGCGAACGATATCCATCGACTGTGTGCCGATCTCACTGATCAGCTTTACTTGTTGCAGGCGCTTCTGTTCTTTCTCTTTATCGAAGATTGGGCTGATGCTGTCGTTGGCACGTTCGACATCATGACTGAGTGTGGAGACATCTTGTTTCTGCTGGCCGGGATCACGGACCTGTAATTCACCTTCGGAAATAGCAGACGATGTTGTGCCACTGGCGCTACCAGCATGGTTGTAAGCGATCAAAGTGCCGCTAGGCATGTTGCTGGTAAAGCCGCCAGCGCCGTTACTGGAACTGCTGGCGCTAACGCTCTGCATCTGGCTTTTGTATTGGGCCTCGTTTTTGATATCGCTCCATCCAAGGGTGCCAGTGCTTAGCCGATTCTTATCGGCCTCTGCGGTACTGGCGATGACGCTACCGTCCAGTTGTGTGTGATTACCCACATCAATCTGATAGCCACCTTTGCCAGCGTATAAGCCGGTCTGCTCCTGCACGCTTTGGTACTTGGAGTCAATCTTGGTCTGGCTGACGCTGAGGCTGGCTGAACCGCCTGCGCCAATGAGCGCGACGCTTACCCCCCCACTCACCTCGGCCTGCTTGGACTTGTAATTGTCGGTGTCTTGAAGGCTCTGCAGCGTTAAGTCATGACCCACATTAGCGGCAACCCTGTCAGCACTGACCTGCGCCCCCTTGAGCGTCGTGTCTCGGCCACTGACCAGACTCGCCTGATTACCTGCGTCCAGCGTGGTCTCAGTCCACGTAGTGCCGGTACCTTTTGCATTGCCCGTACCTTTATTCGCGTTGGCAAAAATACTCAGGCCGCCCCCATCAGGACCGCCCCCCAAACTAACCCCTATCGCACCACCGGCACTCTTGTTTTTTCCATCCAATCTTTGACTGTTGGCCGCTGCTTCAAGGTTTATATCTCGTTCAGCGTTTAGAGAAATATCGTTGGCTGCTTTGAGGCTGCTGCCTTGAACACGGATGTCGCCTTCTTGTCCGGGAATACCATTGCCGACTGCGACAATGCTCAGATTACTGCCGCTGGTCAGGCTGCTACCTTGGCTGATCGTCTGCTCTTGAGTCTGTTTTGAGTTGGACTTCTGCGAACCCAGGGAGACGCTTATACCCACGAATTGGCCGGCGTTATCAGCCGTCATACCGCCATTCTGCTGAGCAGCCTGCCAGGCCTGAACGCCGGTTAACCCCGCTTTGACACCTTGCAGGGCAGAAACACGACTGTCGTCTTCCTGCTTCGCTGCCTTGGCCGTTTGATACGCAGCGTCGACGGCGCTACCGACTGTTCCAGAAAGGGCCAGCGTCAACCCGCCACTTTTGCTTTTGGAGGTCTGCTCGCTTTTGTTGTTGTTATCGGCGGCGACAATGTTGACGTTTTGCCCGATAAGGTTGATGTCCTTGCCGGCAATGACATCAGAGCCTCTAACAGTCAGGTCTTTACCCGCCTGAATATCAATGCTGCCGAGCACACTGCCGACGGTACTGGCCTTGCTGGTTTCAATTGTATTCGCCGAAGTGTTTTGGGCACTGGTCGAGCCGATGGTGAAACCTATACCGCCAGTGCCGAACAAGCCGGATTTTTTGCTCGACTTTAAATGACTCTCTTCACTGGTCTCGGTCGCATTATCGATCTGGATATTGCGACCGGCGATCAGGCTGGTGGATTGAGTAGAAACCACATCGCTAGCAGTGACGTTGATATCTTGCTTAGCCCCCATCAGCAATGTGTCAGCGCTGACAGAAGCACCCTGCTGGGTCGTGGAACTGCTGCTATCAATGCGCGTTTTCTGGGTTTTAGATAGCCCAGATCTGCTGGTTTTTGTTTTCTGGTAGTAGCTGTAATCGCTGTCCTGTGCTGCGCTGAGATCAAGATCACCGCCCGCGTACAGATAAGCTTCCTTCCCGGCGCTGACGCGACTGGCACTCAGCAACAGATCCTGACCCGAACTCAGGGCGATATTGCTCCCGGCAGTAACAGTCGTAGAAACCTGACTTACATGATCCTGCTGACTCGTCACCTTCTTGCTCTTGCTGTACGAATGCTCTTCATCCGCCGCCGAGCTGATGGTGACGTCTTCGGTCGCGGCCATGGCGATGTCGCGTTTGGCGTCGATCTGGCTGGCGATGGCGTTGATGTCTCGACCGGCCTGGACCGAGAGGTCGCGACCTGCGCTGACGGTCGAGCCGATCTGGGTGATGTCGCTGCTGGTGTGTTTGCTGTTCAGCACGAGGCTGTCAGTCAATTGAGTTGAGGCGGTGTTGACGTCTCGGCCAGCGTTCAGCGTCATGTCGCGACCGGCTTGCAAGGTGCTGCCGATGTTGTTGATATCACGTCCGGCGGAGACGCTCAGGTCGTTGGCGGCTTCGATGCGCGCTGCGTTGTCGGCGTACTCCTTATGCAGTTGGCCCCGCACGTCGCTGTCCAGCGAAGTGACCGTTCGCTCGTTGGTGACATCGCCGCCGATGGCGGTCACGGTGACGTCGCGACCGGCGATGATGCCGCCCGCCTTGTTGGTGACGTCGTTGCCCGCGAGCAGGTCCAGACGGTTGCCGGCTGAGATCAGGCCGCTGTTTACGAGGTCATTGCCGGCGGTGGCGGACAGCTTGTTGGTGGCCTTGAGGGTGCCGACGTTGTCGAGGTTCTGGCCGGCGATGAGGGTTACGTCCTTGCCGGCGATCAGCGCGCCGTTCGGGGCGAGACGACCGTCGGCCTGGGCCAGATACAGCACCGGCACCAGCACGTTTTCGCCATTCACTTCGCGCTCTTCGAGCCAGACGATGTCGTGGGTCAGTGCCGCCACTTGCTCGGAGGTCAGCGAGACGCCGACGGTCAGGTTGAGCTGGGTTTTGCTGGCGATGGCGTTGTTCATCAGGTACTTGAACTGATCCTCGTTGGAGGTCTGTCCGTCGATGAATGCCTGGCCGGTGCGCGAGGTAACGGCCTGTTGCACCAGGCGCTGTTCGTAAAGGCCGTCGCCCAGGCGCTTGGCGCTTTCGTCGGGGTTGTAGCCGAGGCCCGCGAGCAGGTAGTCCGAGCTCATGAATTGCTTTAGGTCGGTGAGCACCGGGTTGGTTTCGATCAGGTACTTGCCGGTGCGGGCCGTGGCTGCGGTGGAGGGCAGGCCCTGAACCCGGGCGACGGTCTGCGCGCTCGCTGGCTGGCCCGGGCTCGTCCCGGTGGGGTTGGCGCCACCGATGACGCTGATCCCGGGAATGGGGGTAACGCCTGTCGAGCCCGGAATTCCCGAGACGCCGGTAACGCCTGCTGCGCCCGTGACACCGGTAATGCCGCGGACACCTGATACGCCTCTGACGCCTGTGACACTTTCGACACCTGCGACCTGGTCGACGGCTGCAATGCCGCCAGCGCCGGCCTGGTGGCTCGGGACCGAGAACCCGCCGCTGCCGGAATCGCCCGGTGTGGAAAAGTTGAAAGCCGATGCATCGGCGTTGATGCCTGACGGATTTCTGGTGGAATCGCCGAGCTGCCGACCGGTGCTGAGTGCCTGATTCGCGGAGGCGATTTGCAGGTTGCTGCCCTGCCCAACGGGAAGGGCCTGGTCGCGCTGGGCGCTAGAAACACTGGCACCTGTCATGGTCCAACTTTGTGGTGCGGTGGTGGGTGCAGCGATAGCGGCGTTACTGCCGCCCTGCCCGCTCAGGCGGAACAGGCCGTTCTGCCCTGTAGGGAGGCTGAATCCGGGGAGCGCGGTGGGGTCGACTTGCTTTTGCGCAAGGTCGGGCGGCAGTTGTGCGTTCAAGCGAACAACGACGGTCTGACCGGTGCCGTTGGCATGGGTGTCGGCGACTTTGTTGGTGCCGCCGGCTGAGGCGTAGTCTTCGTGAATGACGCTGTTTTGCAAGTCTTTGGTGGCGGTGATCGCCACGTTTCCGCCCGCCTGGATGACGGCGCTGCGACCGGCATTACCGGTGCCGTCTTTGGCGACTTCGACGTCGCTGACCAGCGTCATGGCGGTGATCTGAGTAGGCAGTTGCAGAAGGTTTGCGGGGTCGTATTGGGAGACCGGCTTGGAGCCGAATCCGTAACCGGTCAGCGTATTGGTAACCGCAGCGCCGGTTATCGCATCCGTGATTGAAGTCACTTTTACGGTGCCGCCGTCATGCCCCGGCTCCCGGCCGGTTTTATAGGTGACAACCGCAAGGCGCAGCTCCCCCGACGGGGCCACGTAGTAAATCTTTGGAAAATCGGGATTGTCGCGCTGGTTATAGGCATCAACCGTAGGCAGGAAGCGTCTGACCGTCCCATCCGTGGAACCACCATGGAAGAACGTCCGCGTGCGCTCAACCGTCCCGCTCACCGCACCGATGTTCTTGACGTTATCCGCTTGGATCGAAATATTGCCGACCGCACTGATCGTGCTCTTGCTGTTGATAAAGCTGCCGCCGGTGAAGTTGAAATTACCACCGGAAGTCATCAAAGCCGAAGCGCTGGTGTCGTTGTCCTGGCCTGCGTCGAAGGTTTCGCGGGCGATGTAGTTAACCGAGTAATGGTCACCGCTGCAGTCAACGCACTGCACCGCAATGAACCCGCTCACTAAGGTGCGGCCGACCGCAAAATCCTGCGCGCCGCCGGAACCCTCGGTGCGGTTCTCGAACGCAGTGGCACCGATGGTGAAGGTGCCACCGCTCTCCATCGAGCCGGAGACGTTGGAGACTTGATCGGCACGTGCAGCCCCGTAACCACCAATGGTCAGATCACGCAGGCTGTAGAAATCGCCTTTCGTGTTGGTGAGGGTCCCGGTGTTCAACTGCATGTTGGCGCCGCTGAAGATCAGGCCCTGATTGTTGTTGAGCGTAGGCGTCGTGATGGTGAGGGATTGGCCCGCGCCCAACGAGCCGTAGTTGGTGACGCTGCCCGCGTTGACGAACAGGTCCGCACTTGAAGTCAGGCGACCGGAGTTGGTCACAGCCCCCGCCACATTGATATCCGTCCGCCCACCCCCTGCAATGGAGGTCGGCGCATTCAGATCCAGTCGATTCGCGCTCAGCCCCAGCGTCCCCAGGCTGGTCAGTCGGCCGTTGCCCGAATAGCTGCCCGACAGCGAGACATTCATCGCGCCGTCACTGGCAATCAACCCATCGTTGATCCAGTTCCCGCCGGTCCCGACAAACGCCGTCGACGCCAGCAACTGCCCCGCCGCGGTCTGGGTGAAATTGTTGACGTTGACGTTCAACGTGCCGGCCTGAAGGACGCTGCTGTTGGTCCAGGTGTCGGCGTTAAGGGTCAGCACGCCGCGGGTGACCAGGCTGCCGCCGGCGTTCATGACGTTGTCGGTGGACACGCCGAAGTTGCCGCTGCCGACGTGCAGAATGCTGCCGCCACCGTTGAGCAGGCTGCCGACGCCCACAGCGAGGTCGGTGTTGGCGGTTTCCAAAGCGCCGTTGCGGTTGTCGAACAGGCCGCTGATGTGCAGGTTGGTCAGGCCGCTGGTGCCGAGCGCACGCAGTTTGCCGGTCTGGTTGTCGAGGCTGGCGGCGCTGATGCTGAGGGTGCTGTCGCTCTCGATGATGCCCAGTCGGTTGTTCAGCGCGCCGGCGAGGCTGAGGTCGATTTGCTGACCGGCGATCTGGCCGTCATTGTCGCCGCTGTTGTCGAAATTGTTGCCGGTGACGTTGATCCGCTGTCTGGCGTACAGGCCGCCGTTGCGGTTGTCGAAGTTGCCGCTGCCGGTGTTGATCAGCGCATCGCCGCCCTGAGCCGACACCCGGCCGCCGTAGTTGTCGATGCCGGCCAGTGCGCGAATGTCGAGGCTTTGTGCCTGGGTGATGCCGCCCTGACGATTGACGTCGTAGCCGTTTTTCAGCACGCCGGTGATGCGCGCGACGAAGGCACTCTGCAGGCTCGACAGCACGCCGCCACGGTTGTCGACATTGTTGGCGGTCAGGTTGAGGTTGCCGGCCTGGGCGATGATCCGGCCGTTCGGGCCGTCGATGTCGCCGTTGACGGTCAGGTCCAGCGCGCCCTGGCTTTGCAGGGTGCCGCTACCGTTGGCAAGGCTCGCGGCTTGCAGTCTGAGGTTGGCGTTTTTGCTGTAGATCAGGCCGTCGTTGGCGTTCTGCACGGCGCCGCCGGCGTTGACCTGAAGCTGATCGTTGGCGGCCACGGTGCCGCGATTGCTGTTGTCCAGGCCGCCAGTGCTGAGGGTCAGCGCCCGCTGGCTGGCCAGTTGACCGCCCTGGTTGTTGATCTGGGCGGCGCGCTGAATCAGCAGATCCCCCGCGCTGGCGAGCTTGCCATGGGTGTTGGTCAGGGTGCCGAGCAGATCAAGGGTGACGGCGGCGTTGCCCGCGACGGTGCCTGCGCTGTTGTCCAGGTCGGTGCCGGTGAAGCTGATGTTCTGTTGCGCGTTGACCGTGCCTGCCGCGTTGCCGAGGCCGGCGGCATTGATGGTCAGGGCGGCGCCGCTGTCGATCAGGCCGTTCTGGCTGTTGTCCAGCAAGCCGCCGACATTGAAGGTCTGGCCGCCGCCGCTGGACAGAATCCCGCCACGGTTATCGACGCTGGCGGCACGAACGCTTAGGGCTTTCTGGCTGACCAGCGCCCCGGCGCCCCCATTGAGCAGCGCGCCCGTCAGGTTGACGCCGACATCGCCGCTACGGCTGGAGAGTGTGCCGCTGTTGCGGTTGTCCAGGGTTGCGCCACTGACGTTCAGCCCTGCCCAACCGGAGATGAGGCCGGCCTGGTTGACCAGCGTAGTAACGTTGAGCACCAGGTTCTGGTTGCTGATCAGTCGGCCGTTGCTGTTGTCCAGCGTGCGGCCGGTCAAGGTAAAACTCTGGGCGCTGGACATCTCGCCAGCCTGGTTGTTGAAGTCGCGCATCCGGTTAACGGTCAAGGCGCCTTTGGCGGTGATAAGCCCGCGCTGGTTGTTCAGGTCGGCGCCGTTGAGGTCCAGCGTCACGGCGCCGTCACCCAGCAGCCGTCCGCCGTTCTGGGTCAGGCTGTTGAGCGTTAGGGTCATGTCGCCCTTGGCCGAGACTTCACCGCCGTCGCTGGAATCCAGCGACTGAGCGTTCAGGTGCAACGTGCCCTTGCTGTTGATCAGCCCGGTGGTGCGGTTGTCCAGCGAACCTGTGTGCAGGGTCAGGTCGGTGCCGGCCAGCACAAGGCCGCCACGGTTATCGAGATTGACGGCGGTGGCGTCGAGCGCACCGGTCGCGTTGACGAGGCCGTTGCTCTGATTGGTCAGCAGGCCGTGAACATTCAGGCCGAAGTCGCCGCGGCTGGTCAGGGTGCCGGCGCTGTTGTTCAGCGAGCCCGCATCAATGTTCAGGCTGGCGGCGGCGATCATGCCCTTGACGTTGGTCAGCGCCTGGGCGACGCGGACGATCAGCGGCTGGTTGCTGAGCAGTTTGCCGTTGCTGTTGTCGAGGCTGTCGGCGCTGAAGGTGAAGCCCTGAGCGCTGGAAATTTCACCGCTCTGGTTGTTCACGCTGGCCAGGTTTTTCAGCAGCAGAATACCCGGGGCGTTGATCAGGCCGTTCTGGTTATTCAGTTGGCCGTGATTCACATCGAGGGTCAGGTCGGTGCTGCTGAAGAGCATGCCGCCTTGTTGATCCAGCCCGGTGACGCTGGCCGAGAGTGCGCCGTTACTGCCGATGCTGCCGCCGCCGAGGTTGCTGACCTGAGCTGCCACCATCTCCAGGGTCGAGGCGCTGCTGACGCGGCCGTTCTGGCTGTTGTTGAAGTCGCCGGTGTGCAACGACAGCGCGCCTTTGCCGCTGATGCTGCCGCTCTGGCTGTTGTCGAGGGTGCTGCTGTTGAGGGTCAACCCGCCGTCGGTGACCAGCTTGCCGCCCTGATTGCTGATCGCGCCGAGGGTGTTGACGGCCAACGCACCGGCACTGGACAGACTTCCGCCGTTGTTGGCCAACGAAGCGCTGCGCACGTTCAGGGTGCCTTCGCTGTCGATCAGGCCCTGGCTGTTGAGCAACGCGCCGCTGAGGCCCAGGTCGATTTTCTGCTGACTGACCAGATTGCCGCCGCTGTTGTCCAGTTGCGTGCCCGTGACCGTCAGCAATGATTTGCCCGACAACACGCCGTTGGTGCGGTTGAGCAGTTGGTCGACAGTCAGGGTTATGGACTTCTGGCCGATGACGCGTCCTGCGTCGCTGTTGTCCAGACGCTGGCCGGTGACGCTGATGTCGTCCTGGCTGGACAGCTCGCCGCCGCGGTTGTCGATGCTGCCGACGTTCAAGGTCATGACGCCGTTGGCGCTGACCAGGCCGTCTTCGCGGTTGTCGAGGCTTGCGCCGGTGAGGTTCAGCGCGCCCAGGGCGATCAACTGGCCGCCCTGCTGTTGCAGCCCGCCGATGTTGGCGATCAGGTCCTGTTTGCTGGCGATCTGGCCCAGGCCGTTGTCGACGCTGGCGGCATTGAGGGTCAGCTTGCCGTCGGCCACCAACGTGGCGTTATGGTTGTTCAGGGCGTTGCTGACGGTGAGGTCAAACGCGCCGCGGCTGCTGAGCAGGCCTTCGGTGTTGTCGAGGCTTTCGCTGCGGGCGTCGAGGGACGCGGCGGAAATCACGCCTTTGACGTTGTTGAGGGCCTGGGCAACCCGCACGATCAGGGCTTGATCGCTGAGCAGCTTGCCGCTGCCGTTATCGAGGCTGTCCGCGCCGAAGGTGAAGCCCTGGGCGCTGGAGATTTCGCCTTTCTGGTTGTTCACGCCGACCAGATTTTTCAACAGCAAGGCGCCGGGGGAGTTGATCAGGCCATTCTGGTTGTTGAGCTGGCCGTGGTTGAGATCGAGGGTCAAGGCGCCGTTGCTGAACAGTTCACCGCCCTGTTGATCGAGGCCGGTCACGCTCGCGCTGACGGTTTTGGTCGCGGCGATGCGCGCGCCGTCCTGATTGGTGACCTGGCCTGCGGTGAGGGTCAAGGTGTCGGCGCTGGTGAGTTGGCCGCCGTGGCTGTTATCAAAGGCACCCGTGTTGATTGCCGCGCTGGTTTTGCCGGAGATCACGCCCTGATTACGGTTGTCGAGGCTGGCACTGGCGAGGGTCAGGCCGCCATCGGTGGTGATCGAGCCGTGCTGGTTATTGACCGCGCCGGGGGTGGCGATCGTCAGCGCGCCCGCGCTGGACACACTGCCTGCGGCGTTCGACAGCGATGCTGCCTTGAGGCTCAGCGCCGCTTCGCTGCTGAGCAAACCGGCGTCGTTGAGCAACGCGCCGCCAAGGTCGACGGCCAGACCGTTCTGGCTCGCCAGGGTGCCGGCGCTGTTGTCCAGCGTGGAACCGGTCAGTTGCAACGTATCGCCAAACAGCATCCCTTTGGCGCGGTTGATCAGGCGATCAACGTTGAGCTGCAACGCCGTGCCAGCGATGACTTTGCCGGCATCGCTGTTGTCCAGCTGCTGCGCGGTGATCGTCACGTCCTGCTGGCTGGACAGCTCGCCGCCACGGTTATTCACGTTGCCGACGGTGAGTTTCAGCGCTTTTGTCGCGCCGACCAAACCTGCGCCGCTATTATCAAGGGTGTTGCCGGTCAGCGTCAGATTGCCCTGAGCAACAAACTCACCGCCCTGCTGAGCGAGGTCGCCAACGTTGGCGACCAGATCGGCCTGGCTGGCGATGCGGCCAGCGGCGTTACGCACGCTATCGGCCTGGATCTGCAGCAAACCGGCTGCACTGAGCAGGCCGCTCTGGTTATTCAATTGCTGGCCGAGGAACGCGATCCCGCCCTTGCCGCTGATCAAACCCTTTTGACTGTTATCCAGCGCATCGACAAACAGCTGCATGTCCTGGGTGGCACGCACCGAGCCGCCGCGGTTATCGACCGTGGCGCTGCGCAGGGTCAACGCGCTCTGCGTCGACACAACGCCGCCGCGGTTGTCCAGCGAAAGGCTTTGCAGCGCCAGCGCACCTTTGGACTGAATGCTGCCGCCCGCCTGATTGTTCAGCGCGCCGGTCAGGGTGAGGGTGACATCGCCATCGGACACCACTGTGCCCGACTGGCTGTTGTCCAGACTGGTCGCGATGACGGTCACGCCATCGGCGGCACCCAGTGTGCCGCGCTGGCTATTGATCGCGCCGCTAACGCCCAGGGTCAGGCGTTTATCGGCGGTGATCTGCCCGCCCGCGTTGTTCAGACTGGCCGCCGTGACGGTGCCGATCTGCGCCGCCGACAGCTCGCCGTTCTGGTTCGACAGCACAGCACCGACCACGACATTCAACGCCGCATCACTGCTGACGCTACCGTCGTCATTGAGCAGCGTGCCGGCGTGCAGGTCGATGCCCTTGCCGGAGATCAGCCCGCGGACGTTGCTCAGCTGCTCATTGACCCGAACGCTTAAGGCCTGTTTGCTGATCAGCGAGCCGTCGTCGTTTTGCAGGTCGTCAGCTGCGAGGGCGAACGCGTTGAGGCTGGAAATTTCGCCCGAGCGGTTGTCGACGCGGGTGAGGTTTTTCAACAGCAACTGCCCCGGCGCCGTGATCAGGCCGCCCCGGTTGTTGAGCAGCCCGCCGTGGAGGTCCAGGCTGACATCGCCGTTGCTGTAAAGATGACCGCCATTGTGCTGGTCCAGCCCGGTGACAGACGCCGTCAACGCGTTCGCACTGGCAATGCGCCCTGCGTCGCTGTTATCGACCTGCTCTGCTGTGAGCAGCAGTGCGCCGGTGCTGGTGAGTGTTCCGTTGCGGTTGTTGAACGCGGCGGTGTTGACGGAGACACCTGCCCCTGCGATACGACCGCCGTTGCTGTTGTCCGCCTCGCCGGTTTGCAGGTTCAGGTCACTGACGCTGGTCAGCTCGCCCCCGCGATTATCCAGGCTGGCGGCGTTGATGCGGGTGCTGCCGTTGGCGCTGACCGTTCCCGATCCGTTGAGCAGTTGCCCGGCAATGTCCGCCGACAGGGCGCCAACACTGGTTACCTTGCCCTTCTGGCTGTTGTCGAAGGTTTGCGCCGTGATCGCCAGATTGCCGTTGCTGGTGATCAGGCCACCGCTGGCGTTCCACAGTTGATGGGTGGCGATGGACAGATCGCCCTGGCTCAATACCTGACCGGCCTGGCGGTTATCCAGACTGTCTGCTTTGAGCTGCACACCGTTGGCGGTGATCAACCCGTCGTTATTGAGCAGTTGTCCGGAAATGTCCGCGGACAAGGCGGCAACGCTCGATACCTTGCCCTGCTGGCTGTTGTCGAGGTCTTGGGTGGTGATCGAGAGATTGCCGTTGCTCGAAATGAGACCGCCGCTGGCGTTCCATACCTGAGGCGATGTAATGGTCAGACCGCCCAGACTCAACACCTGACCCGCCTGACGGTTATCCAGGCTGGTGGTGTTGATCTGCACACCGCTGCCGGTGATTAACCCGCCACCGTTATTGAGCAGTGGACCGAAAATGTTGGCGGTCAGGGCAGCAAGACTCGACACCTTGCCCTGCTGGCTGTTGTCGAGGTTTTGTGCGGTGATCAACAGATTGCCGTTGCTGGTGATCACACCGCTGCTGGCGTTCTTCAACTGACTGGCGACTATCGAGAGGATGCCCTGGCTCAACACCTGCCCCCCCTCGTGGTTATCCAGGGTCGTCGTGTTGATCCGCACACCGTTGGCGGTGATCGACCCGCCGCCGCTATTGAGCAGCTTTCCTGAAATATCGGCTGACATCGCCGCCACGCTTGAGATCTTGCCCTTAGTGCTGTTGTCGAGCTCTTGCGCGGTGATCGACAGATTGCCGTTGCTCGCAATGAGACCACCACTGGCGTTCCATACCTGGGTGGCCGCGAGGGTCAGTGCGCCCTGACTCGACACCTGACCGCCCTGGCGGTTGTCCAGGCTGGCTGTTTTGACCTGCACATTGTCTTTGCCGGTGATCGACCCTGCGCTGTTGAGCAATGCTTCGGAAATGTCCGCCGTCAACGCCGCCGCACTCGACACCTTGCCCTGCTCACTGTTGTCGAGATTCTTGGCAGTGATCGAGAGGTGGCCGTTGCTGGTGATGATCCCACCGCTGGCGTTCCACACTTGAGTGGCCGCAAGGGTCATACCGCCTTGACTCAACACCTGACCCGCCTTGCGGTTGTCCAGGCTGGCTGCCTTGAGCTGCACGTCACCGTTGGCGGTGATCAACCCGCCGCCGCTATTGAGCAGCTGTCCGGAGATATCCGCAGACAATGCCGCCACACTCGAGATCTTGCCCTGCGTGCTGTTGTCGAGATCCTGCGCAGTAATCGCCAGAGTGCCGTTGCTGGCGATCACGCCACTGTTGGCGTTCAAAAGCTGACCTGAGGCGATGGTCAGACCGCCCTGACTCAACACCTGACCGCCTTGGCGGTTGTCCAGTGTTGACGCCGTGATCTGCGCGCCGTTGGCCGTGATCACACCAGCGCCGTTGAGCAGCTGTCCGGCAATGTCCGCCGACAGGGCGCCCACACTCGAGATCTTGCCCTGTGTGCTGTTATCGAGGTTTTGCGCAGTGATCGCCAGATTAGCGTTACTGGTGATCAGGCCGCCGCTGGCGTTCCACAGTTGGCCAGCGTTGAGGGTCAGACCGCCCAGACTCACCACCTGACCGGCCTGGCGGTTGTCCAGTGTCGACGCTTTGATCTGCGCGCCGTTAGCGGTGATCACGCCGGCGCTGTTGAGCAGTTGTCCGGAAATGTCCGCGGTCAACGCCGTCGCACTTGAGACCTTGCCCTGCTGGCTGTTGTCGAGGTTTTGCGCGGTGATGGACAGGCTGCCGTCGCTGGCAATCTGACCGCCGTTGGCGTTCAGGAGTTGGTCAGCGGTGACAGTCAGATTGACCTGACTCAGCACCTGACCAGCCTGGCGGTTGTCCAGGGTCGCCGCGTTGATCCGCGCGCCGTTGGCGGTGATCACCCCGGCGCTGTTAAGCAGTTGTCCGGAAATGTCCGCTGACAACGCCGCCACACTCGATATTTTGCCCTGCTGGCTGTTGTCGAGGTTTTGCGCGGTGATCGACAGGTTGCCATTGCTCGCGATAAGCCCGCCGCTGGCGTTCCATACCTGAGTGGCGACAAGGGTCAGGCCGCCCTGACTCAGCACTCGACCGGCCTGACGGTTATCCAGGCTGGCGGCGGTCAGTTGCGTACCGGTCTGGCCGCTCAGCGTACCGCCCTGGTTATTGATGGACTGCCCAGCGCTGACCTGCAGCGTTCGGCTGGCGACCACATTGCCGGCGTTGCGCAGGTCTTGGGCGTTGATCGTCACATCGCCGGAACCGTTGCGGCTGTTGTCGGCATTTACGCCAGCTTCGACGATGGCGGTGTTGGTCAACTGCCCACTGGTAGACAGCCTGATCTGATCGCGGGCGGCCACATTCTGCTGGATGCTTATTCCATCGCGGCCCTGCAGGTCGACGCTGCTGCCGTACACCGGGCCCTGAACCTGGGCGTTAAGGGCCTTGACGTTGACGGCGCCGGTCGCGGCGGCCTGGGCCATGTTCAGCTGACCATTGGCGTCGATCTGGATGTCGCCGGCGCTGGCGGCCAGATTGCCGGCCACTTTCACGCCGACTCCGGCTTCGGTGCCCACCAGACGAATGGCGCCGGCATACATGCCGCCCAGCGCAGAACTGTCGATGGCCAGTTGCGGTTTGGCACTGCCGTCGTCAGCCAGTGCCGTGGCATTCAGGGTCTGCGCGTCGACGTTGTTGCGACCGGCGATGATGTTGAGTGTGTTGGCATGCAGCTCGGCGTTGATCTTCGCGCTGCGGGTGATGATGTCGAACTGGTCGAGGTTGCTGGCGTCCAGCCCTCCCCCTTCGAGGGACACGCTGCCGCCTTCGACGCGGAAATGGTCGAGACGGCCGTTGTCCAGCACCGGAGTGCCGGTGGTGAGGGTCGCCCGCGGTGTGTTGATGAAGCCGCAGCCGTTGCAACTGATGCCATAGGGGTTGGCGACGATAACGTGCGCAGCCTGCCCGGCCACTTCGGTGTAGCCGTTGAGCTGGCTGGCGTTGGCCCCGGTGACTTCGTTGAGAATGATCGACGCAGCCCGACCGTTGAGGTTCGGGTTGCCGACCACGATGCCGCCCAGTTGCGTGCTCTGGGTACGGGCGGTGGCGTTGTTGAGGATCACGCCCTGGGTGCCGACGTTGTACTGCTGGTACTGGTTGTGGGAGAGACCGCTGGCATTGGGCGCCGCGATGTTGACGATGGGCACGCCGTTCCCTGCCTGACCCAGGGTGGTGTTGGTGGTGCCGCTCACCGCGATGCCGTCGGCCTGGGCCAACAGCGGTTGCCAGAACATGGCGTTGGCCAGAATCAAGGCGATCCCGCGCTTGGGCATGCCCCAGAAACGCGGGCGCTCAGTCAGCGCAGCAGAAGGCTGGCGCACGAGGAAATCGAAGTGGCGAACGTCCATGTCAGGTATCTCGGTCAAACGTTAGAGAAAAAAGTCCATGCGGAAATAGATCGGCGACTCGCGCTCGATCAGGCCGCCTGGGCGCTCCAGAGAGTGGGCAAAGGTGACCGTCGCGGCGACGTGCTGACCGCGGGCGAAGCATTCGAACGCGTTGCTGGACAGGCGCCCGTGTTCTTCGCCGTTGTAGCGATCGTTGGCGATCACGCCCTGGTCGTATGACGCTGCGATGCCGTATTCGCTGAAGGCCGGGCGCAGCCAGTCGAGGGTGACGGGGCGGGTCAGGCGCAGCTCGTTGCGCCAGTAGCCGCCGCTGTCGCCGGACAGCAGTTGGTCCTTGTAACCGCGCACCGACGATGAGCCACCAAGGCTCATCCGCTGAGGGCTGAACAGCACATCTTCGCTGCGCTGCCCGGTGGCGAGGCTGGTGAAGGTGAAGCTCTCGTCCCACAGCTTGAACGGCTGCAGGTAGCTCACGGTGCCGGTGTATTTGCGATAGCGCGCATTGGCTTCGCCTGGCCCGGGGTGGTTGTTGTCCTGGGCGCCGAACGCGCTGATGCCCTGCTGCATGCCGAGGTCAAGGTTGAGAAACGCCGAGCCCACGCGGCGACCGTGGTTGATGCCGTACTGCACTTCGCTGATGCGGTTGCTGCTGTCGGCCAGCCGGCTGCCTTCGATGTAGTTGTTGCTGCGCAGGTTGGAGACGCCGACGTTCAGCGAGGTCTTGCTCAGGGCGTCGCGGTAGATGACCCGCTCGGCGCGCAACTGATGGGTCTGGCTGTCGCCGTTCTGCTTGAAATCGAAGCCGTTGGCCTGGGCCTGTGAGCGGTATTCGCTTTCGCTGTAGCTGTAACTGAAATTCCACCAGCCCCAAGGCAGGTTGTAGGCCAGTCCGGTGTTGTGCGAGGTGTGCAGGTGATCGGTCATGGCGTCGTGACCGCCGCGCACGCTCAGTTGATCCGCGAGACCCAGCGGGCTGTCCCACTCAAGCCCGGTGTTCCACTGTTGCTCGCCGGTGCTGCGCTGGCCGTCGTTATTGCGCGACAGGCTCACGCGCCACGGCTTTTGCGGGGTGTTCTTGACCAGCACATCGCTGCCGCCGACTTCCTGACCCGGCATCAGCTCCATCTGCGCCTGATTGGACGGCAGGCGATTGAGCTGATCGACCATCTGCTCGATTTCGCGCAGGTTGACCAACTGCCCTTCCCGCCCCGGAAACGCCATCGCCAGTTCACGCTCGCTCAGGCCGCCGTCGGCAGCGCTGCGCAGTTTTTCCAGCTGGCCTTCGACCACCAGCACCTGCAGCTGCCCCTTGGACAGATCTTGCTGCGGCAGGTAGGCGCGGCTGGTCACCAGCCCTTTCGCGATGTACAGGTTGGTGATGGTCTTGAGCAATTCGTTGAGCTGGGACACGCCCATGCACGTGCCCAGATAAGGCTGGGTCAGGCGCTGACGCTCAGCATCGGACAACGACGCGGCACCTTTAAGCTCGATCGCCGTGATGGTGAAGCAACGGGTATCGACAGGGGCCGCGGGCGCGACAGGTGCGGCTTGCTTGCCGGGCAGGCTCTTGAGGTCTTCGAGCCGGCGCTGCTGATCCTGGAGCAGTTGCTCCTGGCGGTCGCGCAGCAAATCCTGATCGCCCGGCGTGGGCGCGGCGCGAGTCATGAGAGGCGTTGCGGCGAGCAGACAGAGCAGCGCAACTCTTGGGGCGGAGAGGTCCACGAAGCGTCCTTGCAATAGCACAGTGATATCAATAAACGGCGCGATGGTAATGAGCCATTAGACTGACGTCAATAAGCTGGCTTGAAGTTTCATGTTCGCCCGACTCCGTGGTCGCCGACCTCTCCCGTTGGCTAAAAGGCGCCCCAAAAAAAAAGGCCGTCCGCGCAATCGGACAGCCTTGTTATCGTCCCGCCCTCTCTTCTCTTGAGGGACGAGGGTCGCGGTTTAAAACGCGTTTAATTCAATGGCGCAGCAACTTGCGCAACGGCACCCCATCCTTGAGCACCGGCGACTTGATGACGATGTAGCTGAAGTACTTGGAGATTCCGATGTTCTTGTCGAGCAGGCTTTCCACCACTTCCTGGTAGTGCTGAATACTGCGAGTCATGAAGCGCACCAGATAGTCGTAACCGCCACTGATCAAATGGCATTCGAGGACTTCGTCAACCAGGCGAATGTTGGATTCGAACTTGGCGAAGTCTTCGCGCTTGTGGTCGCTGAGGGTGATTTCGGTGAAGACGGTGACCGAGTCGGTGATCTTGGCCAGGTTCAGATGCGCTTTGTAGCTGGAGATATAACCGGCCGATTCCAGCCGCTTGACCCGCTGCAGGCAGGGGCTGGCGGACAGGCCGACGGCATCGGCGAGGCTGACGTTGGTCATGCGGCCGTCCTTTTGCAGTTCGACCAGGATACTGATGTCGATCCGATCCAGTTTTACGAGCCCTTCCATCACGTACCTCTTGACTGCCGTTGTAAGACAATCTTCTAGCAAAATCAGCGCCGTAAAGACAGCTGATGCTGCGCCACCAGGTCGGCCATGCTGTTAATGCAGTACTCCGCCGCGCAAGGCGAAGGCTGGCGCGCCCGGTGGCGGCCGATCAGGCAGCGGTCCAACGTGGCGTAACGGTCGACCGATGGACGGGTGACGTGCAGAACGGGTTGCACCTGATCGCCCTGATCCGTGAGCCATTGCGGCCCTTCGGCCAAGGAAATGAAATCTTCCGGTGCAATGCCCAGTCGCTCGCACAGCACGCCGCGATCCTCTGCATCGCGGTCGCCGCGCACCAGCAGTCGATAAAACTTGCGCAGGTAGAGCATCGCCCCCGGTGCGTCTTCGAACAACGACCAGTTGCCCGCCGAACGGGCGAAGCTCATGCCCTCCTCCCAACTGGCGTGCAGGCCCCACTTTTCCGCCAGTTGCCGATGAGCGAAGCACAACAGCCCACTGAAGCCCAGCTCGGCAAAGCGCGGATACAGGCTCGCAACCACCGCGCTGAATTCGGCCAGCACTTCATCCCTGGCAGGCTGCCCGCCACGGCTGTCGAGCAGCGGTTGCAGCGCGGCCCAGACGCCCGAATCGCGGTCCACCAGCACTTCATCGCAATCGATCAGCAACGCTCGGTATTCTGTTAGCCCTGATTCTGTCAGCTCTGATTCTGTCAGCCCCATGTGGATCAAACCTCCTGGATGCATCTGGCCCGTTGCGGGCAACGCGTCACTTCACATTCGAGTTCAAGACCCGTGCCAAAGCGGCGTCGAGGATCTGCAGGGCTTCGTCGACCTGGGCGTCGGTGGTCACCAGCGGCGCGAGGAAGCGCAGCACGTTGCGGTAGACGCCGCACTTGATGACCAGCAAACCACCGGCGCGGGCTTCGTCGATCACCCGTGAATTGAGGTCGGCGTCGGGGGTTCGCTCGGCGTCATCCTTGATCAGCTCGATCGCCAGCATGAAACCGGTGCCGCGCACGTCGCCGATGCGCGGGTAGCGCGCCTGCAAACCGATCAGGCCCCGACTCAGGCGTTCGCCCAATGCCTGGCTGCGCGCGAGCAGTTGTTCTTCCTCAAACGCCTCAATCACCGCCAGACCCGCCGCGCACGCCAAAGCGTTGCCGCCGTAAGTGCCGCCGAGGCCGCCGGGCAATGGCGCGTCCATGATGTGCGCCTTGCCGACCACACCCGACAACGGCAAGCCACCGGCGAGGCTCTTGGCGACGGTGACCAGATCAGGCTGGATGCCAGCGTGCTGATAACCGAACCAGGTGCCGGTGCGACCGAAACCGGTCTGGATCTCGTCGAGGATCAAGACGATGCCGTGCTTGTCGGCCAAGGCGCGCAGTGCCTGGAGAAACTCCGGCGGCGCGGTAAGGAAACCGCCATCGCCCTGCACGGGTTCGATGAGGATTGCGGCGACGCGGTCCGGCGCGACTTGGGTGGCGAGCAATTCGTCCAGCGCCTTGAGCGCGACCTCGCTGCTGACACCGCGATACGCATTCGGGTACGGCGTGTGGAACACCTCCGGCGCGAAAGGCCCGAAGTTCTGTTTGTAGGGTTGGCTCATGCCGGTGAGCGTGGTGCCGAGCAAGGTGCGTCCATGGAAGCCGCCACGAAAGGCGATGACCGCCGAACGGTTGGTGTGGGCGCGGGCGATCTTCACGGCGTTTTCTACGGCCTCGGCGCCAGAGGTGAAGAACGCGGCCTTGTAGGCTTCCTGACCGCCGATCATTTCGCAGAGGCGCTGAGCCAGATCGAGGTAAGGCGTATAGGCCGCCACCTGAAAGCAGGCGTGGGAGACTTTTTGCAATTGCGCCTGCACGGCAGCGACCACTTTCGGGTGGTTATGGCCGACGTTGAGCACGCCGATGCCGCCGACGAAATCCAGGTAACGCTTGCCATCCACGTCCCACAATTCGGTGCCCTGCGCGCGGTCGATCACCAGCGGGTGCGCGGTCACCAGGCCACGGGGCACAAATTGCTCGCGCTGACGGAGCAAATGAGGGGTTTCGTCGACTTTGCTGTTCATGGCATTTCCCATCGTGAGTCCGGCAACCTGGAGGCGGTTGCGATGCTGCTCAGGTTACGGCGTGCGGGCAACGCACTTAGCCGAACTTGGCCCGTGAGAAATTCGGATCGACTGTTTTGGCCCCGCCTTTCAACAGATCCTGCGCCGGGCTTGGGGGATGATGTGGGCTAGCTCCTTTCAACCTCCCTTCAGCCTCCCTTGATCAGGAAACGCCCATGGCCTTGCTCTATAAAGCCGACCCCGCGCGCGCGCACCACTGGCAGACGCTGTTCGCTGAACACGCCCCGGACATCAAATGGCGCGCCTGGCCGGACATCGGCAGTCCCGAGGAGGTCGAGTACCTGGCCGCGTGGCAGGCGCCGGATGATCTGACGCAGTTGCTGCCCAATCTGAAAGTGCTGTTTGCGCTGTCGGCCGGGGTCGATCAGCTGGATCTGTCGCGTTTGCCAGCGGATCTGCCGGTGGTGCGGCTGCTGGATCCGGGCATTACGCGGGGCATGTGCGAGTACGCGACGTGGGCGGTGTTGAGTCTGCATCGGGATATGCTGCGGTACCGCGAGCAGCAGGCGGCGCGTTGCTGGCAGGCGCATCTGTTGCAGCCGGCAGAGCATCGGCGCGTGGGGTTGATGGGGCTGGGCACCCAGGCGCAGCAGATTCTGGCGACGCTGGCGCCGTTCGGGTTTGCGTTGTCGGGCTGGGCCCGCAGTGTTCATGAGATTGAGGGGGTGGACTGTTTTGCGGGTGAGGCACAGTTGGCGGCGTTTCTGGGGCAGTGCGATATTGTGTTGTGTGTGTTGCCGTTGACGGAGCAGACGGAGGGGATTCTGGACCGGAATCTGTTTGCGTTGCTGCCGCGTGGCGCGGGGCTGATCAATATGGGGCGCGGTGGTCATCTGGTGGAGGGGGATTTGCTGGAGGCGCTGGAGAGTGGGCAGTTGGGGGGCGCTGTGCTGGATGTGGTGCAGGTGGAGCCGGCGGGGGCTGATCATCCGTTTTGGGAGCATCCGCAGGTGGTGTTGACGCCGCATGTGGCGGCGATGACGCAGCCGGCGAGTGCGTTTGGGGTGTTGCTGGAGAATATTCGGCGGTTTGAGCGGGGGGAGCGGATGGTGGGTCAGATTGATCGAAATCGGGGCTATTGAGTTTTTTTTTAGATCACAAGCCAGTTCAAGATCAAGGGCGTCTGCCTGGGGGCAGACTGTTTCGCCTTCGGGGGGGTGTCAGAAATTTTGTGTTTGGGCATAACATGAGTAGGAGGTGCATGTATGCCAACCAAAAAGAAACCTGCGTTGCGTGAGCTACCGAAAA
>NZ_SOCR01000010.1 GCF_004364335.1 Pseudomonas graminis
TCAGCAGTGAAACGATGCATCGCCGATGGTAGTGTGGGGTTTCCCCATGTGAGAGTAGGTCATCGTCAAGATTAAATTCCGAAACCCCATCTGCGTAAGCAGATGGGGTTTTGTTTTTGCGCGCGGAAAAGAGGGTATTCATCTCAACCGGGATAACCAACGCATATGCGCCGGTTGGCTGCGGTCTGGGCGGTGAAGTGTACGCTTGCGTAGGTCGGCTGGATGGCTATCATGCGCGTCTTACTACCAGGCGCTTACACTCATGCATACATTGCTCAAGCTGCTAAAAGACGGAGCGTTTCACTCCGGGGAAGATCTGGGGCTTGCTCTGGGCGTGAGCCGCAGTGCTGTCTGGAAGCAGCTGCAGCAGGCCCAAGCTGAGCTCGGCATAGAAATTCACAAGGTGCGTGGTCGTGGTTACCGTTTGGCTTCGCCGATGTCCTTATTGGACGATGAAGCGTTGCGCCTTGAGCATGCTGGGTTGGGTTGGACCTGCAGTGTTCATGAAACTATCGACTCGACAAATGCTGAAGCGATGCGAGTGGCGAATTCAGGCGCTGAACTTCCTTGCTTGGTTCTTGCGGAGCAGCAGGCGGCAGGCCGCGGCAGGCGTGGGCGCCAGTGGATAAGTCCTTTCGGTGAAAACCTCTATTACAGCCTTGCCTTGCGTATGGATGGCGGAACGCGTCGGCTCGACGGCCTCAGCCTTCTCGTAGGGCTTGCAGTGGTGGATACCCTGCGAGAGCTTGGTATTCACAGCGCGGGGCTGAAATGGCCTAATGACATTCTGGTGGGTCGCAAGAAGCTCGCTGGAGTGCTGCTCGAGGTAACCGGCGATCCTGCCAATTTATGCCACGTAGTGATTGGTATTGGCATCAATATCAATATGCGTGAATCCAGCAACGTCGACCAGGCGTGGACTTCGTTGGTCCTTGAGTTGGGGCGTCTGTATGACCGGAACAAGGTTGCTTGCGCGCTCAGTCGAAATCTCAGCGGCTATCTTGCTGGTCATCAAGAAAAAGGCTTTGCGGCCTACCGCAGAGATTGGGAGAGCAAGCACTTATGGCAAGGGCTCGCGGTAGCTCTTACCGCGGGTCCGAAGATCACTCAGGGCGTTGTCCTGGGAGTCGGTAATGATGGGGCGTTACGTCTGGAGGTAGGTGGCCGCGAGGAGCATTTCAGCGGAGGAGAGGTGAGCCTGAGGCTCCAGGGTAATTAGGGACGAAATCGTAGTGAGTAGGTATCCATGCATCCGAATGCGTATGGTTTATGAGGTGGGTATGCCTTGGGCATGTTTGTTGTTACTCCTGTTGAACGGTCTTTATTTTGTCTGGCATCAGCAGGATGCGCCGCTACGCCCCAAAGAGGTCGAGCCGCTGCTAACCCATCGAGCATATGGCCAGGATATTAGGTTGGTTAGCGAGTCGGGGCTGGGTGGTGATAATGCGCGCCACGCTGCAGAACAAGAGAAATGCCTCTACCTGGGTGGCGTCGCCAAGCAGGCTGAGGCAGCGCTTATCGAACAGCGCCTTGTTGCTTTGGATATCGGCAGTGGTCTTGAAAAGGGGGCTGACCCCCAAGGAGGTGTGTATTGGGTGAAAATCGCGCCTACCAGCCGGCGTTTGGTCAGCGAGGCATTGATCGCTGAGCTCCGCAGGGATTTCCCCATGCTAAAAAACGAAATAATGTCGTGTGAAGGCATTGCAACCGTAGAATAGTTTGAATAGAATGGCGCCCGCTTCGCAGTGCAGATCAATAGATAGGTGCTCGTGTAGCTAGAGTCAATGCTTGTAACCTCAAGTTTTTATTGAGAAAAAGATTGACAGAAGGGTGGCATGATATAGAATGCTGCCTCGCTTAGGAGGGGTTCCCGAGCGGCCAAAGGGATCAGACTGTAAATCTGACGTCTACGACTTCGAAGGTTCGAATCCTTCCCCCTCCACCAAATTTCGAGCGTAAGCGGTAAAGCTCAGCGGGTATAGTTTAGTGGTAGAACCTCAGCCTTCCAAGCTGATGATGCGGGTTCGATTCCCGCTACCCGCTCCAAGTTTTTCTGGTTGTGCAATGTGTTTTGCTCTTGTAGCTCAGTTGGTAGAGCACACCCTTGGTAAGGGTGAGGTCAGCGGTTCAAATCCGCTCAAGAGCTCCATTACTAAGGCAGATATGTAAGTATCTGCCTTTGTTTTAGGTGCTACGAATGTCAGGCTTTTCAAGTGCTTGGTGAGGCGGTGCCGCAGTGAGTCGACTTGCGCGATGTGTGTTTATCGACTTGCTGTTGAAATCTTCCTGTCAGGTCCGCATAATGTTCGGCCTGATTTTGCTTTTAGGTCAGTAGCTCAATTGGCAGAGCGACGGTCTCCAAAACCGTAGGTTGGGGGTTCGATTCCCTCCTGACCTGCCAGATTCTCTAAAGTATCTGGCTTTCTTTTCACAGGATTTTAGTAGATGAATCCAAAGGCTGAAGCCCAAGACTCCCGTTTTGATCTCGTGAAGTGGCTTGTAGTAGTGCTTCTAGTAGTCGTGGGTGTCGTTGGAAATCAATACTACTCCGCGCAACCAATCCTGTATCGCGTTCTTGCCCTGCTTGTGATCGCCGCTGTGGCAGCCTACGTGGCTCTGCAGACCGGGAAGGGCAAGGCTTTCTTTGTTTTGGCCAAGGAAGCTCGCGCTGAGATTCGTAAAGTCGTGTGGCCTACGCGTCAAGAGACTACTCAGACCACTCTGATTGTGGTTGCGGTCGTTCTTGTCATGGCGCTGCTGTTGTGGGGTTTAGATTCCCTGCTCGGCTGGCTTGTTTCCTTGATTGTCGGCTAAGGGTGTCCCGTGGCTAAGCGTTGGTACGTAGTGCATGCCTACTCGGGTTACGAGAAGCATGTCATGCGCTCTCTTGTTGAGCGTGTAAAGCTTGCAGGCATGGAAGATGGCTTCGGCGAGATTCTGGTCCCTACTGAAGAAGTAGTGGAAATGCGTAACGGCCAGAAACGCAAAAGCGAGCGCAAATTCTTCCCTGGCTATGTGCTTGTCCAGATGGACATGAACGAGGGTACTTGGCACTTAGTCAAGGACACTCCTCGTGTCATGGGCTTCATCGGTGGCACGGCAGACAAGCCTGCTCCTATTACCGATAAAGAAGCTGAGGCTATTCTGCGCCGCGTTGCTGACGGCAGCGACAAGCCGAAGCCGAAAACACTCTTCGAGCCGGGGGAAGTGGTCCGTGTCACAGACGGTCCGTTTGCTGATTTTAACGGTACTGTCGAAGAAGTTAATTACGAGAAGAGCCGGATCCAAGTGGCGGTGCTCATTTTCGGACGCTCCACCCCGGTGGAGCTAGAGTTCAGTCAGGTCGAAAAGGCGTAACTGAGCTCAGAATCCCATACCCCGCAGCCTTGTGCTGTGGGGTTTTTTCGTCACCGGGATAAACGCGCAAGTAACCGGGGAGCCTTTCGAGGCGCTAGTACCCGTAATTGGAGTGCCTCATGGCCAAGAAGATTACCGCTTACATCAAGCTTCAAGTGAAAGCCGCTCAGGCTAACCCGAGCCCGCCTGTGGGTCCTGCACTGGGTCAGCACGGCGTGAATATCATGGAATTCTGCAAAGCGTTCAACGCCCGTACTCAGGGTATTGAGCCAGGTTTGCCGACGCCTGTGATCATCACTGTTTACAGTGACCGCAGCTTCACCTTTGAAACCAAAAGCACCCCGGCTTCGGTACTGCTGAAAAAAGCAGCTGGCCTGACCAGCGGCTCGGCTCGTCCGAACACCGTAAAAGTTGGCACCGTAACCCGTGCTCAGCTGGAAGAAATCGCCAAGGCAAAAAATGCCGACTTGACCGCTGCTGATATGGACGCCGCCGTGCGCACCATCGCCGGTTCCGCTCGTAGCATGGGCCTTAACGTGGAGGGTGTGTAATGGCTAAGCTGACTAAGCGCCAAAAGGCTATCGCTTCCAAAGTTGAAGCTGGCAAATCGTACAACTTCAACGAAGCCGCTGCTCTGCTGGCTGAGTTGTCGACAGTGAAGTTCAGCGAGTCTGTAGACGTTGCTGTGAACCTGGGTGTTGATCCTCGTAAATCCGACCAGGTCGTACGTAGCGCTACCGTGCTGCCGCACGGCACTGGCAAGACCGTTCGTGTAGCCGTGTTTACTCAGGGTCCAGCTGCTGAAGCTGCTCTGGCTGCCGGCGCTGATCGTGTTGGCATGGACGACCTGGCTGCTGAAATGAAGGGCGGCGATCTGAACTATGACGTCGTTATTGCCTCCCCGGACGCAATGCGGGTTGTTGGTCAGTTGGGTCAGATCCTTGGTCCACGCGGCCTGATGCCTAACCCGAAGGTCGGTACCGTTACTCCAGACGTAGCCACTGCCGTTAAAAACGCCAAGGCCGGTCAGGTTCGTTATCGCACCGACAAAAACGGTATTATCCACACTTCCGTTGGCAAGGTCGGCTTCGAAGCGGACAAGCTGCGTGAGAACGTCGAAGCGCTGATCGCTGATCTGAAGCGTATCAAGCCTGCTTCCTCGAAAGGTATTTACGTCAAGCGCGTAACACTGAGCACCACTATGGGCCCAGGCTTGGTCATCGACCAAGGTTCGTTGGACGCGTAAGACTGGCATGGCGAGGGTAACCGCGTCATTGCAAAAATTGGGGTCCCTGCCTGGCGGGGGCTATCCAAGACCGTAGGCGGTGAAAGCCTTAAACCTCAAGCCTACGCAGATGGTGCTCCCGGTTCCTTACCGAATCAGACACCAAAACGACATCCGGCTCAGGTCAGATGAAACGGTAACAAGCAGGAGTTAAACCCGTGGCAATTAAACTCGAAGACAAGAAGGCCATCGTCGCTGAAGTCAACGAGGCTGCCAAAGTCGCTCTGTCTGCTGTTGTGGCTGATGCCCGCGGTGTGACAGTAGGCGCGATGACCGGACTCCGTAAAGAGGCTCGTGAAGCTGGCGTGTACGTGCGTGTAGTACGTAACACCCTGCTCAAGCGCGCCGTTGCTGACACTGAATACAGTGTCCTCAACGACGTGTTCACTGGCCCGACCTTGATCGCCTTCTCCAACGAACATCCAGGCGCTGCTGCCCGTTTGTTCAAAGAGTTCGCTAAAGGTCAGGATAAGTTCGAGATCAAGGCAGCTGCGTTCGAGGGCAAGTTCCTCGCAGCTAATCAGATCGACGTTCTGGCAACACTGCCGACCCGCAACGAAGCGATTTCGCAGCTGATGAGCGTGATTCAAGGCGCTACCAGCAAGCTCGCTCGTACTCTGGCGGCCATCCGCGAACAGAAAGAAGCCGCTGCAGCCTAAGGGCTGGCACTTCCTCTCGCGTATTTTTGTTTATTTCGATGGTCGCGTAGGCCGTCCCCCAATTCAGGAATTAGAGTCATGTCTATCTCTCAAGACGATATCCTCAACGCCGTAGCTGAAATGTCCGTTCTGCAGGTTGTAGAGCTGATCAAAGCATTCGAAGAAAAGTTCGGTGTTAGCGCTGCCGCTGCTTCCGCTGGCCCAGCTGCTGCTGCCGTTGTTGAAGAGCAAACTGAATTCAACGTCATGCTGCTGGAAGCTGGCGAGAAGAAAGTTAACGTTATTAAAGCAGTACGTGAACTGACTGGTCTGGGCCTGAAAGAAGCCAAGGCAGTTGTTGACGGCGCTCCAGCAATGGTCCTGGAAGCAGTAGCTAAAGACGCTGCTGACAAAGCCAAGGCTACTCTGGAAGAAGCAGGCGCTAAAGTCGAGCTGAAGTAAGCATCGACTTTGCGTTTCCAGCCCAAGCGTTGAGCGAAAGGCTGATGGCTGGTGGCTTCTGCCACCGGCCTTTTTCCGTTGTTGGCAGCTGATTCGGTTAGCGCTGATTACGTGATCTACCCACCTCGAACGGTGGCGCGAACCATGGGGTTCGCAAGATTTTTCTGGCTGCTCCCGTCGGGAGGAGCCAAACAAGCAGGTGACCAAGCTGGGGAACGCTGATGGCTTACTCATATACTGAGAAAAAACGTATCCGCAAGGACTTTAGCAAGTTGCCGGACGTCATGGATGTGCCTTACCTCCTGGCCATCCAGCTGGATTCGTATCGTGAATTCTTGCAAGCGGGAGCGACTAAAGATCAGTTCCGCGACGTGGGCCTGCATGCGGCCTTCAAATCTGTTTTCCCGATCATCAGCTACTCCGGCAATGCTGCTTTGGAGTATGTGGGTTATCGTCTGGGCGAACCGGCTTTTGATGTCAAGGAATGCGTGCTCCGCGGTGTGACATACGCCGTACCTTTGCGGGTGAAAGTACGTCTGATCATTTTCGACAAAGAATCGTCGAATAAAGCGATCAAGGACATCAAAGAGCAAGAAGTCTACATGGGTGAAATCCCCCTGATGACTGAGAACGGTACCTTCGTTATCAACGGTACCGAACGAGTGATCGTTTCCCAGCTGCACCGTTCCCCGGGCGTGTTTTTTGACCACGACCGCGGCAAGACGCACAGTTCTGGCAAGCTGTTGTACTCGGCTCGCATCATTCCTTACCGTGGTTCGTGGCTGGACTTCGAATTCGATCCGAAAGACTGTGTCTTCGTACGTATCGACCGTCGCCGCAAACTCCCTGCATCGGTTCTGCTCCGTGCGCTGGGTTACACCACTGAAGAAGTGCTGGATGCCTTCTACACCACCAACGTATTCCACGTTCAGGGCGAGAACCTGAATCTGGAGTTGGTGCCTCAGCGCCTGCGTGGCGAAATTGCCGTTCTGGACATTCTGGACGACAAGGGCAAGGTGATTGTTGAGCAAGGCCGCCGTATCACGGCTCGCCACATCAACCAGCTCGAAAAAGCGAACATCAAGACACTTGAAGTTCCGCTCGACTACGTCATCGGCCGCACCAGCGCCAAAGCGATCGTGCACCCGGCGACCGGTGAAATCATCGCTGAGTGCAATACCGAGCTGAACACCGAGATCCTGGCGAAAATTGCCAAGGCACAGGTTGTCCGGATCGAAACGCTGTACACGAACGACATCGACTGCGGTCCGTTCATCTCCGACACTTTGAAGATCGACTCAACAGGCAATCAGCTGGAAGCCCTGGTCGAAATCTATCGGATGATGCGTCCTGGTGAGCCACCTACCAAGGATGCCGCCGAGACGCTGTTCAACAACCTCTTCTTCAGCCCGGAGCGTTACGATCTGTCGGCTGTAGGTCGGATGAAGTTCAACCGTCGTATCGGTCGTACCGAGATCGAGGGTTCGGGCGTCCTGCACAAAGACGACATCGTCGCCGTGCTGAAGACCCTGGTCGACATCCGTAATGGTAAAGGCATCGTCGATGACATCGATCACCTTGGTAACCGTCGCGTTCGTTGCGTAGGCGAGATGGCCGAGAACCAGTTCCGTGTAGGTCTGGTGCGTGTTGAGCGTGCGGTGAAAGAGCGTCTGTCGATGGCAGAAAGCGAAGGCCTGATGCCTCAGGACCTGATCAACGCCAAGCCTGTAGCGGCGGCGGTGAAAGAGTTCTTCGGTTCCAGCCAGCTTTCTCAGTTTATGGACCAGAACAACCCACTGTCCGAGATCACCCACAAGCGTCGCGTCTCTGCACTCGGCCCTGGTGGTCTGACGCGTGAGCGTGCCGGCTTTGAAGTTCGTGACGTACACCCGACTCACTACGGTCGTGTATGCCCGATTGAAACGCCGGAAGGTCCGAACATTGGTCTGATCAACTCCTTGGCCGCGTATGCGCGCACCAACCAGTACGGCTTCCTCGAGAGCCCGTACCGTGTTGTTAAGGACGCGCTGGTAACTGACGAAATCGTTTTCCTCTCAGCTATTGAGGAGGCGGATCACGTTATTGCCCAGGCTTCCGCGGCAATGAACGACAAGAAGATCCTGATCGACGAGCTGGTTGCTGTTCGTCACTTGAACGAGTTCACCGTCAAGGCGCCGGAAGACGTCACCCTGATGGATGTTTCGCCGAAGCAGGTTGTTTCGGTTGCAGCATCGCTGATCCCGTTCCTGGAACACGACGACGCCAACCGTGCGTTGATGGGTTCGAACATGCAGCGTCAGGCTGTCCCGACATTGCGCGCTGACAAGCCGCTGGTTGGTACTGGCATGGAGCGCAACGTTGCGCGTGACTCCGGTGTTTGCGTCGTGGCCCGTCGTGGTGGCGTGATCGATTCGGTAGACGCCAGCCGTATCGTGGTTCGTGTTGCGGATGACGAGGTTGAGACAGGCGAAGCCGGTGTCGACATCTACAATCTGACCAAATACACACGTTCGAACCAGAACACCTGCATCAACCAGCGTCCGCTGGTGAGCAAGGGTGATCGTGTTCAACGTAGCGACATCATGGCTGACGGCCCGTCAACCGATATGGGTGAGCTGGCGCTGGGTCAGAACATGCGCATCGCGTTCATGGCGTGGAACGGCTTCAACTTCGAAGACTCCATCTGCCTGTCCGAGCGTGTTGTTCAGGAAGACCGCTTCACCACGATCCACATTCAGGAACTGACCTGCGTGGCGCGTGATACCAAGCTCGGGCCTGAAGAGATCACTGCTGACATTCCTAACGTGGGTGAAGCAGCGCTGAACAAGCTGGACGAAGCCGGTATCGTTTATGTGGGTGCGGAAGTAGGCGCTGGCGACATTCTGGTAGGTAAGGTCACTCCGAAAGGCGAGACCCAGCTGACTCCGGAAGAGAAGCTGCTGCGTGCAATCTTCGGTGAAAAAGCCAGTGACGTTAAAGATACCTCCTTGCGCGTACCTACCGGTACCAAAGGTACGGTCATTGATGTCCAGGTCTTCACGCGTGATGGTGTTGAGCGTGATGCTCGTGCCCTGTCCATCGAGAAGAGCCAGCTTGACGAGATCCGCAAGGACTTGAACGAAGAGTTCCGTATTGTCGAAGGCGCGACGTTCGAGCGTCTGCGTTCCGCCCTGGTAGGCCGTACCGCTGAAGGTGGTGCCGGCCTGAAGAAAGGGCAGGAAATCACCAACGAAGTTCTGGACGGTCTGGAACATGGTCAGTGGTTCAAGCTACGCATGGTTGAAGATGCGCTGAACGAGCAGCTCGAGAAGGCTCAGGCGTACATCGTTGACCGTCGCCGTCTGCTTGACGACAAGTTCGAAGACAAGAAGCGCAAGCTGCAGCAGGGCGATGACCTTGCTCCAGGCGTGCTGAAGATCGTCAAGGTCTACCTAGCCATTCGCCGCCGCATCCAGCCGGGCGACAAGATGGCCGGTCGTCACGGTAACAAAGGTGTGGTCTCCGTGATCATGCCGGTTGAAGACATGCCGCACGATGCCAACGGCACGCCGGTGGATATCGTCCTCAACCCATTGGGTGTACCTTCGCGTATGAACGTGGGTCAGATCCTCGAAACTCACCTGGGCCTCGCGGCTAAAGGGTTGGGCGAGAAGATCAACCGCATGCTTGAAGAGCAGCGTAAAGTCGTTGAGCTGCGTAAGTTCCTGAACGAGATCTACAACGAAATTGGCGGCCGTCAGGAAAGTCTTGATGACCTGTCTGATCAGGAAATTCTGGATCTGGCAAAGAACCTGCGTGGCGGCGTTCCAATGGCTACCCCGGTATTCGACGGTGCCAAGGAATCCGAAATCAAGGCAATGCTCCGCTTGGCGGACATGCCGGACAGTGGCCAGATGCAGCTGTTCGACGGCCGTACCGGTAATAAGTTTGAGCGTCCGGTCACCGTTGGCTACATGTACATGCTGAAGCTGAACCACTTGGTGGACGACAAGATGCACGCGCGTTCCACTGGTTCGTACAGCCTGGTCACCCAGCAGCCGCTGGGTGGTAAGGCTCAGTTCGGTGGTCAGCGTTTCGGGGAGATGGAGGTCTGGGCGCTGGAAGCATATGGCGCGGCGTACACTCTGCAAGAAATGCTCACAGTGAAGTCGGACGACGTGAACGGTCGGACCAAGATGTACAAGAACATCGTGGACGGCGATCACCGTATGGAGCCGGGCATGCCCGAGTCCTTCAACGTGTTGATCAAAGAAATCCGTTCGCTCGGTATCGATATCGATCTGGAAACCGAATAACACGTGACGCGAATCGAGGGTGGGTCGGTATGACTGCCCTCTGCTCCGCCAGGAGGAAAGGCCTTGAAAGACCTACTGAATTTGCTGAAAAACCAGGGTCAAGTCGAAGAGTTCGACGCCATCCGCATCGGATTGGCATCGCCTGAGATGATCCGTTCGTGGTCGTTCGGTGAAGTTAAAAAGCCGGAAACCATCAACTACCGTACGTTCAAACCTGAGCGTGACGGCCTGTTCTGCGCCAAGATCTTTGGCCCGGTCAAGGATTACGAGTGCCTGTGCGGTAAGTACAAGCGCTTGAAGCATCGTGGCGTCATCTGCGAGAAGTGCGGCGTTGAAGTCGCACTGGCCAAAGTCCGTCGTGAGCGCATGGCTCACATCGAGCTGGCATCGCCGGTAGCTCACATCTGGTTCCTGAAATCGCTGCCGTCCCGTATCGGCTTGCTGATGGACATGACCCTGCGTGATATCGAACGCGTTCTCTACTTCGAGAGCTATGTCGTTATCGATCCGGGCATGACCACGCTCGAAAAAGGGCAGTTGCTGAACGACGAGCAATACTTCGAAGCTCTCGAAGAGTTCGGCGATGACTTCGACGCCCGCATGGGTGCCGAGGCCGTCCGCGAGCTGCTGCACGCTATTGATTTGGAACACGAGATTGGCCGTCTGCGCGAAGAGATTCCGCAAACCAACTCCGAGACCAAAATCAAGAAGCTGTCAAAGCGTCTGAAGTTGATGGAAGCCTTCCAGGGTTCCGGCAACCTTCCAGAGTGGATGGTGTTGACCGTTCTGCCGGTTCTGCCGCCAGACCTGCGTCCACTGGTTCCGCTGGATGGTGGTCGTTTCGCGACGTCTGACCTCAACGATCTCTATCGTCGGGTGATCAACCGTAACAACCGTTTGAAGCGCCTGCTGGATCTGTCTGCTCCTGACATCATCGTGCGCAACGAAAAGCGCATGCTGCAGGAAGCTGTGGATGCATTGCTCGATAACGGTCGCCGCGGTCGCGCCATCACAGGTTCCAACAAGCGTCCTCTGAAATCCCTGGCTGACATGATCAAGGGTAAGCAGGGTCGTTTCCGTCAGAACTTGCTCGGTAAGCGTGTTGACTACTCTGGCCGTTCGGTAATTACCGTAGGTCCGACCCTGCGTCTGCATCAGTGCGGTCTGCCTAAGAAGATGGCACTTGAGCTGTTCAAGCCGTTCATTTTCGGCAAGCTGGAAATGCGTGGTCTCGCTACCACCATCAAAGCTGCCAAGAAAATGGTCGAGCGCGAGCTGCCAGAAGTCTGGGACGTTCTCGCCGAAGTCATTCGCGAACACCCAGTGCTTCTGAACCGTGCACCAACGCTTCACCGTCTGGGTATCCAGGCGTTTGAGCCGGTTCTCATCGAAGGTAAAGCGATCCAGCTGCACCCGTTGGTTTGTGCGGCATACAACGCCGACTTCGACGGTGACCAGATGGCTGTCCACGTGCCGCTGACGCTGGAAGCCCAGCTCGAAGCTCGTGCGTTGATGATGTCGACCAACAACATTCTGTCGCCAGCGAACGGTGAGCCAATCATCGTGCCTTCGCAGGACGTTGTATTGGGTCTGTACTACATGACCCGAGAAGCGATCAACGCCAAAGGCGAAGGTCGTGTATTCGCGGATCTGCAGGAAGTTGACCGTGTGTTCCGTGCCGGCGAAGCCGCGCTGCATGCGAAAGTAAAAGTGCGCATCAACGAAACGGTCAATGATCGTGACGGTGGCAGCGTCAAGAATACCCGTATCGTCGACACAACCGTCGGCCGTGCGTTGCTGTTCCAGGTGGTTCCGGCCGGCCTGTCATATGACGTCGTCAATCAGCCAATGAAGAAGAAGGCAATCTCCAAGCTGATCAACCAGTGCTATCGCGTGGTTGGCCTGAAAGAGACTGTTATCTTCGCTGACCAGTTGATGTACACCGGTTTTGCCTACTCGACGATCTCGGGTGTTTCCATCGGCGTTAACGACTTCGTTATTCCTGATGAAAAAGCTCGCATCATCGACGCCGCAACCGATGAAGTGAAAGAGATCGAAAGTCAGTACGCCTCCGGCCTGGTTACCCAGGGCGAGAAGTACAACAAGGTGATCGACCTCTGGTCCAAGGCCAACGATGAAGTCTCGAAAGCGATGATGTCGAACCTCTCGAAAGAGAAGGTTGTCGATCGTCACGGTGAGACCGTTGACCAGGAATCCTTCAACTCGATGTACATGATGGCCGACTCTGGTGCGCGGGGCTCCGCAGCACAGATTCGTCAGTTGGCAGGTATGCGTGGCCTGATGGCCAAGCCGGATGGCTCGATCATCGAGACGCCGATCACTGCAAACTTCCGTGAAGGTCTGAGCGTACTCCAGTACTTCATCTCGACTCACGGTGCTCGTAAGGGTCTTGCGGATACCGCGTTGAAAACCGCGAACTCCGGTTACCTCACGCGTCGTCTCGTGGACGTGGCGCAGGATCTGGTTGTTACCGAGGTTGATTGCGGTACCGAACACGGTCTGGTAATGACGCCGCACATCGAAGGCGGTGATGTCGTAGAACCGTTGGGCGAACGCGTACTGGGTCGAGTGATCGCCCGTGACGTATTCAAGCCTGGCACTGAAGACGTCATCGTTCCAGGCGGTACGCTGGTCGACGAGAAGTGGGTCGAATTCATCGAGCTGAACAGCATCGACGAAGTTATCGTGCGCTCGCCAATCAGCTGCGAAACCCGTTTCGGTATCTGCGCCAAGTGTTACGGCCGTGATCTGGCACGCGGTCACCAGGTGAACATCGGTGAAGCTGTCGGCGTTATCGCTGCGCAGTCGATCGGTGAGCCGGGTACTCAGCTGACCATGCGTACATTCCACATCGGTGGTGCGGCCAGCCGTACCTCTGCCGCGGACAGTGTTCAAGTGAAGAACGGCGGTATTGTTCGTCTTCACAACCTGAAGCACGTTGAGCGTCTTGACGGTCACCTGGTTGCGGTTTCGCGTTCGGGTGAGCTGGCGATTGCCGACGAATTCGGGCGTGAGCGCGAGCGTTACAAGCTGCCGTACGGCGCCGTGATTCTGGTGAAGGAAGGTGACAAGGTCGACGCTGGGTCCATCGTGGCCAAGTGGGATCCGCACACTCACCCAATCGTCACCGAGATGAAAGGTACCGTGACCTATGTGGGCATGGAAGAAGGTATTACGATCAAGCGCCAGACCGACGAATTGACCGGTTTGACCAACATCGAAGTACTGGATGCCAAAGATCGTCCTGCAGCAGGTAAAGACATTCGTCCTGCGGTCAAGATGGTTGGCGTTGATGGCAAGGATCTGCTGTTGCCGGGTACCGACGTACCTGCTCAGTACTTCCTGCCGGCAAACGCCCTCGTCGGTGTTGCGGATGGTGTGCAAGTGGGTGTGGGTGATGTTATCGCTCGTATCCCGCAAGAGACCTCCAAGACTCGTGACATCACCGGTGGTCTGCCGCGCGTTGCTGACTTGTTCGAAGCGCGTCGTCCTAAAGAAGCGTCGATCCTCGCTGAAGTCAGCGGTACGATCGCGTTCGGTAAAGAGACCAAAGGCAAGCGCCGTCTGGTCATCACGCCAAACGACGGTACCGATCCGTACGAAGAGCTAATTCCGAAGTGGCGTCACCTGAACGTCTTCGAAGGTGAGCAGGTCAGCCGTGGTGAGGTTATCTCCGACGGTCCTAGCGATCCGCACGATATCCTGCGTCTGCTGGGTGTTAGCGCTCTGGCGAAATACATCGTCAACGAGATTCAAGACGTTTACCGCCTGCAAGGCGTGAAGATCAACGACAAGCACATTGAGACGATCCTTCGTCAGATGCTGCGTAAAGTCGAGATCGCTGAGTCGGGCGACTCCAGCTTCATCAAGGGCGACCAGATGGAGTTGACGCACGTACTGGTTGAAAACGAACGCCTGGCAGCCGACGAGAAATTTGTTTCCAAATTCACTCGTGTGTTGCTTGGTATCACCAAGGCCTCGCTGTCCACCGAATCGTTCATCTCGGCGGCCTCCTTCCAGGAGACCACTCGCGTACTGACCGAGGCGGCGGTTACCGGCAAGCGCGATTACCTGCGCGGTCTGAAAGAAAACGTGGTAGTGGGTCGTCTGATTCCTGCGGGTACCGGTCTGGCATATCACAGCGAGCGCAAGCGTCGTCGTGAAGCTGACAAACCGATGCGTGTAAGTGCGAGCGAAGTTGAAGCCGCGCTGACCGAAGCGTTGAACTCAAGCAGTAATTGAGAGTAGGGCCCCGATTTTCATAGTCATTGGTCTGACCCGTTTCGGATGGGTTGCCAGTGGTTGTGGACATCGGGGCTTTGCCTTGACTGGGGGCAGGATCCTCTTTAGACTCCTGTACCCCTAAATCTGGCGGGACGCATGTCCTGCCATTTTGCTTTTCTTGTAAGACAATAGCGTCGCAAGACAACAGTGGAGCTAGTAGATGGCAACTATCAACCAGCTGGTACGTCAGCCGCGTAAGCGTATCGTCGAGAAATCCGACGTGCCTGCGCTGCAGAACTGCCCGCAGCGTCGTGGTGTGTGCACTCGCGTGTACACAACTACGCCGAAAAAACCTAACTCGGCATTGCGTAAAGTCTGCCGTGTACGTCTGACCAACGGTTTCGAGGTTTCCTCGTACATCGGCGGTGAAGGCCACAACCTGCAAGAGCACAGCGTCGTACTTATTCGCGGCGGCCGTGTAAAAGATTTGCCAGGTGTTCGTTACCACACCGTTCGCGGTTCGTTGGATACCTCCGGTGTTAAAGGTCGTAACCAGGGTCGTTCGAAGTACGGTACCAAGAAGCCTAAGTAGTAGCGGCTTTTTGTAAAAACTGAATCATCTTATTTTCTGAGTCGATAAGAGTAAGGTCGGAAGCGCCAGTAGGTGCTAATTCCGAGCGAACCTGAAGACCGTTTGAGGGCTTATCCATGCCAAGAAGACGCGTAGCAGCCAAGCGCGAAGTGCTTGACGATCCAAAATACGGCAGCCAGATTCTGGCCAAGTTCATGAACCACGTTATGGAAAGCGGCAAGAAAGCCGTTGCCGAGCGTATCGTTTATGGCGCGCTGGAAAAGGTTAAAGAACGCAAGAACTCCGATCCCCTGGAAATCTTCGAGAAAGCTCTCGACGCCATCGCTCCGCTGGTCGAAGTGAAGTCGCGCCGTGTAGGCGGTGCTACTTACCAGGTTCCGGTCGAAGTTCGTCCGTCCCGTCGTAATGCTCTGGCAATGCGTTGGCTGGTAGACTTCGCGCGCAAGCGCGGTGAGAAGTCTATGGCTCTGCGTTTGGCTGGCGAATTGTTGGACGCCGCCGAAGGTAAAGGTGCTGCGGTCAAGAAGCGTGAAGACGTGCACCGTATGGCTGAAGCCAACAAAGCTTTCTCGCACTACCGCTTCTAATTTCAGCGTCACTAATTTTGCGAGGGCTTTATGGCTCGTACTACACCGATCAACCGTTACCGTAACATTGGTATCGTTGCTCACGTGGATGCTGGTAAAACCACCACCACTGAGCGCGTCCTTTTTTACACCGGTAAAAGCCACAAGATGGGCGAGGTGCATGACGGCGCCGCGACCACCGACTGGATGGTTCAGGAGCAGGAGCGTGGTATTACCATTACTTCTGCTGCTATTACTGCCTTTTGGCAGGGTTCCGAGAAGCAGCACAAAGACCAGTACCGCTTCAACGTGATTGACACCCCGGGCCACGTAGACTTCACCATTGAAGTTGAGCGTTCCCTGCGTGTACTCGACGGCGCGGTCGTGGTTTTTTGTGGTACTTCCGGCGTAGAGCCGCAGTCGGAAACCGTATGGCGTCAGGCCAACAAGTACGGTGTCCCACGTCTTGTGTACGTAAACAAGATGGACCGTGCCGGTGCAGACTTCCTGCGCGTTATCGGTCAGATCAAGCAGCGTCTGGGTCATACTCCGGTCCCTATCCAGTTGGCTATCGGCTCCGAAGACAACTTCCAGGGTCAGATCGATCTGATGTCCATGGAAGCGGTCTACTGGAACGATTCCGACAAGGGTATGGTCCCTGTTCGCAAGCCGATTCCTGCTGAGTTGCAGGAACTGGCTGACGAGTGGCGCGGCAACATGGTTGAGGCTGCGGCCGAAGCCAGCGAAGAGCTGATGAACAAGTACCTCGAAGGTGAAGAGCTCACCAACGCGGAAATCAAGGATGCCTTGCGTCAGCGTACTATCGCTGGTGAAATCGTCCTGGCTGTTTGCGGTTCTTCCTTCAAGAACAAGGGCGTTCCCCTGGTTCTCGACGCCGTGATCGACTATCTGCCGGCACCGGTTGATATTCCTGCCATCAAGGGCACTGACCCTGATGACGAGACTATCAATCTGGAGCGTCACGCAGACGACAACGAGCCGTTCTCGGCTCTGGCGTTCAAGATCGCTACTGACCCATTCGTGGGTACCCTGACCTTCGTCCGTGTTTACTCGGGCGTGTTGGCATCCGGCGACGGCGTGATCAACTCGGTCAAGGGCAAGAAAGAGCGCGTGGGCCGTATGGTGCAAATGCACGCAAACGCTCGCGAAGAGATCAAGGAAGTACGCGCTGGTGATATCGCGGCCTTGATCGGCATGAAGGACGTCACCACTGGTGAAACCTTGTGCAACGCTGACAAGCCAATCATTCTGGTTCGGATGGACTTCCCGGAGCCGGTTATTTCGGTTGCCGTAGAGCCTAAGACCAAGGATGACCAGGAAAAAATGGGTATCGCACTGGGCAAGCTTGCTCAGGAAGACCCGTCTTTCCGCGTTAAAACTGATGAAGAGACTGGTCAGACGATCATCTCTGGCATGGGCGAATTGCACCTGGACATCCTGGTTGACCGGATGCGCCGTGAGTTCAACGTCGAAGCCAACATCGGTAAGCCTCAGGTTTCGTATCGTGAGCGAATCACGAAAAACTGTGAAATCGAAGGCAAGTTCGTTCGCCAGTCCGGCGGTCGTGGTCAGTTCGGCCACTGCTGGATCCGTTTTGCGCCTGCTGACGAAGGTCAGGAAGGTCTGCAATTCGTGAACGAAGTAGTGGGTGGTGTGGTTCCTAAGGAATACATCCCGGCTATCCAGAAGGGCATCGAAGAGCAGATGAAGAACGGCGTTGTTGCCGGCTATCCGCTGATCGGCTTGAAGGCTACCGTGTTTGATGGTTCTTACCACGACGTCGACTCGAACGAGATGGCGTTTAAGGTGGCTGCTTCCATGGCGACCAAGCAACTGGCCCAGAAGGGCGGCGGTGAGTTGCTTGAGCCGATCATGGCTGTAGAGGTTGTTACGCCTGAAGACTATATGGGTGACGTGATGGGCGACCTTAACCGTCGTCGCGGCATGATCCTGGGTATGGAAGATACGGTCTCCGGCAAGGTAATTCGTGCCGAGGTTCCGTTGGGTGAGATGTTCGGTTATGCGACCGACGTTCGCTCCATGTCCCAAGGTCGCGCAAGCTACTCTATGGAATTCAAAAAATACAATACAGCTCCGTCGCACATCGTCGAAACTGTAACCAAAAAACAAGGCTGATTCAGCGCCTTTAGGCTAGGAGTTATTTGTCGTGGCTAAAGAAAAATTTGATCGTTCCCTTCCGCACGTCAACGTTGGCACTATCGGTCACGTTGACCATGGTAAAACCACGCTGACCGCTGCTTTGACTCGCGTCTGCTCCGAAGTTTTCGGTTCGGCTCGTGTTGACTTCGACAAGATCGACAGCGCACCAGAAGAGAAAGCTCGCGGTATCACCATCAACACCGCTCACGTTGAGTACAACTCGGCCGTGCGTCACTACGCACACGTTGACTGCCCAGGTCACGCCGACTACGTGAAGAACATGATCACCGGTGCTGCCCAAATGGACGGCGCTATTCTGGTTTGTTCGGCTGCTGATGGTCCGATGCCACAAACTCGTGAGCACATCCTGCTGTCCCGTCAGGTAGGCGTTCCGTACATCGTGGTCTTCCTGAACAAGGCTGACCTGGTAGACGACGCTGAGCTGCTGGAACTGGTTGAGATGGAAGTGCGCGATTTGCTGAGCACTTACGACTTCCCGGGCGACGACACTCCAATCATCATCGGCTCTGCCCGTATGGCATTGGAAGGCAAAGACGACAACGAGATGGGCACCACTGCCGTCAAGAAGTTGGTTGAAACTCTGGACAGCTACATTCCTCAGCCAGAGCGTGCTGTTGACAAGCCGTTCCTGATGCCAATCGAAGACGTATTCTCGATCTCCGGTCGCGGTACTGTTGTGACTGGTCGTGTTGAGCGCGGTATCGTCAAGGTTCAAGATCCACTGGAAATCGTTGGTCTGCGTGACACTACCGTCACCACCTGCACCGGTGTTGAAATGTTCCGTAAGCTGCTCGACGAAGGTCGTGCTGGCGAGAACTGCGGCGTTCTGTTGCGCGGCACCAAGCGTGACGACGTTGAGCGTGGCCAGGTTCTGGTCAAGCCAGGTACTGTCAAGCCGCACACTCAGTTCGAAGCTGAAATCTACGTTCTGAGCAAAGAAGAAGGCGGCCGTCACACTCCGTTCTTCAAAGGCTACCGTCCACAGTTCTACTTCCGGACTACCGACGTAACTGGTAGCTGCGAACTGCCGGAAGGCGTTGAGATGGTTATGCCAGGTGATAACGTGAAAGTTTCCGTTACCCTGATCAAGCCAATCGCAATGGAAGACGGTCTGCGTTTCGCTATTCGTGAAGGCGGTCGTACCGTCGGCGCTGGCGTCGTAGCCAAAATCATCGCGTAAGCGATGATCTTCAAAAAGAGCCTCCGCTTGCGGGGGCTTTTTTATTGGGTTGACACCCCGTTAGCTCGTCTATAGAATTGCGCCTCCTTTAAACGGGCGTATTGCGCTCGGTGGGAAGTAGCCTGGAGTCTGAAATCCAATGCAAAATCAGCAAATCCGTATCAGGTTGAAGGCTTTTGACCATCGCCTGATCGACCAATCCACCCAGGAAATCGTGGAAACCGCGAAACGTACTGGTGCTCAAGTGCGTGGTCCGATTCCACTCCCTACCCGTAAAGAGCGGTTCACCGTTCTGGTTTCTCCGCACGTCAACAAAGATGCGCGCGACCAGTACGAGATCCGCACTCATAAGCGTGTTCTGGACATTGTCCAGCCAACGGATAAAACCGTTGACGCGCTGATGAAGCTTGATCTTGCGGCAGGTGTGGAAGTACAGATCAGCCTCGGCTAAGACTCGGGTCTTAGTCGTGTAACGCTCTGAAATGGGCGGCCATAGCGGGTGAAAGCCCCGTACACTCATGAGGTTTACAACATGACTATTGGTGTAGTCGGTCGTAAATGCGGTATGACCCGTATTTTCACCGAAGAAGGTGTCTCCATTCCGGTTACGGTCATTGAGATCGAACCGAATCGCGTCACCCAGTTCAAAACCGAAGAAGTCGACGGCTATCGTGCAGTGCAAGTCACTGTTGGCGTGCGTCGTGCTTCCCGTGTGACTGCTGCTCAAGCAGGTCACTTCGCTAAAGCGAACGTTGCTGCTGGTCGTACTGTCCTGGAATTCCGTCTTGAAGAAGGCGAATACAAGGCTGGCGATCTGATCAATGCAGAAATCTTTGCTGCTGGCCAGATGGTAGATGTTACCGGTCAGTCCAAAGGTAAAGGCTTCCAAGGTACTATCAAGCGCCACAATTTCCGTGGCCAAGATAATACTCACGGTAACTCCGTGTCCCACCGCGTCCCGGGCTCTATCGGCCAGTGCCAGACTCCTGGTCGTGTATTCAAGGGCAAAAAAATGTCCGGTCATATGGGCGCTGAGCGCGTGACCGTGCAGTCCCTGGAAGTAGTGCGCGTGGACGCTGAACGCAATCTGTTGTTGGTCAAGGGTGCTGTTCCTGGCGCTACTGGCGGCAATGTGGTTGTACGTCCAGCAGCCAAGGCTCGCGGTTAAGGGGAAGCTGACATGCAATTAAATGTAAATGACGCTCAAGCGATCGAAGTTTCCGAACTGACATTTGGCGGCGAATTCAACGAGACGCTGGTTCACCAGGCAGTCGTGGCCTACATGGCTGGCGGTCGTCAAGGTAGCAAGCAGCAAAAGACCCGTTCTGACGTTTCCGGTGGCGGTAAGCGCCCTTGGCGTCAAAAGGGTACTGGCCGTGCTCGTGCCGGTACTATCCGTAGCCCGATCTGGCGCGGCGGCGGTACCACTTTCGCAGCACGTCCTCAAGATCACTCTCAGAAGCTCAACAAGAAGATGTATCGCGCAGCACTGCGCTCCATTCTTGCTGAACTGGTTCGTACTGATCGTCTGGTCGTGGTTCAGGATTTCGCTGTTGAATCGCCGAAAACCAAAGATCTGCTGGGCAAACTGAATGACATGAGCCTGACCGACGTTTTGATCGTGTCGGACGCTGTTGATCAGAACCTGTACCTGGCTGCTCGCAACCTGCCGCACGTTGATGTGCGTGATGTTCAAGGTTCCGATCCAGTTAGTCTGATCGCATACGACAAAGTGTTGATCACTGTGTCGGCCGTGAAGAAATTCGAGGAGCTGCTGGGATGAACCAGGAACGCGTATTTAAAGTTCTGCTTGGCCCGCACGTTTCCGAGAAGGCTACGGTTCTGGCAGACAAAAAAGGTCAGTTCGTTTTCAAGGTTGCTACTGATGCAACCAAGCTGGAAATCAAGAAGGCCGTCGAAAGCCTGTTCAGCGTGAAAGTAGAGCGTGTCACTACCCTGAATGTTATGGGTAAGACCAAGCGCACTGCTCGCGGTCTGGGCAAGCGTAATGACTGGAAGAAGGCAGTTATCTCCCTTCAGCCAGGCCAAGATCTCGATTTCAGCAGCAGTGCTGAGTAAGGAAGGGGTGCATCATGGCAATCGTTAAATGCAAACCGACTTCCCCTGGCCGCCGTTTTGTGGTCAAGGTGGTCAACCAGGAGCTGCATAAAGGCGCTCCTCACGCACCGCTGCTCGAGAAAAAATCGAAGACTGGTGGTCGTAACAACAATGGCCGCATTACTACTCGTCACATCGGTGGTGGTCATAAGCAGCATTATCGTCTGGTCGATTTCCGTCGCAACGACAAAGATGGCATCTCTGCCACCGTCGAGCGCATTGAATACGATCCAAACCGTACTGCTCACATCGCACTGCTGCTGTACGCAGACGGCGAGCGTCGTTACATCATCGCGCCTAAAGGCGTGAGTGCTGGCGACCAGCTGATCGCGGGCGCCTTGGCTCCAATCAAGCCAGGTAACGCTTTGCAGCTGCGCAACATTCCAGTGGGTTCTACCGTTCACGGCATCGAGTTGAAGCCGGGCAAAGGTGCTCAGATCGCTCGTTCCGCTGGCGCATCTGCACAGCTGATCGCTCGTGAAGGTGTCTACGTGACCCTGCGTCTTCGCTCTGGTGAGATGCGTAAAGTTCTGGCTGAATGCCGTGCGACTCTGGGTGAGGTCTCGAACTCCGAGCACAGCCTGCGTTCGCTGGGTAAAGCTGGTGCCAAACGCTGGCGTGGCGTTCGCCCAACCGTTCGTGGTGTTGCCATGAACCCGGTTGACCACCCACATGGTGGTGGTGAAGGTCGTACCTCTGGTGGTCGTCATCCGGTATCGCCGTGGGGCTTCCCGACTAAGGGCGCGAAGACTCGTGGTAATAAGCGTACCGACAAAATGATCGTCCGTCGTCGCAAGTAAATAGAGGGATACGACAGTGCCACGTTCTCTGAAAAAAGGTCCTTTTATTGATCTTCACCTACTGAAGAAGATCGAAGTGGCGGCGGAAAAGAACGATCGCAAACCAGTTAAGACCTGGTCGCGCCGTTCTATGATCCTGCCACAAATGGTCGGTTTGACCATTGCTGTGCATAACGGTCGTCAGCATGTTCCTGTTCTCGTGAACGAAGACATGGTCGGCCACAAACTAGGCGAGTTTGCCGGTACCCGCACTTATCGTGGGCACGTGGCAGACAAGAAAGCCAAGCGTTAAGGGGTAAGGAACGATGGAAGTAGCCGCTAAGTTGTCGGGCGCTCGAATCTCCGCCCAGAAAGCCCGCTTGGTCGCCGACCAGATCCGCGGGAAGAAGGTGGGCGAAGCGCTCAACCTGTTGGCTTTCAGCAGTAAGAAAGCCGCCGAGATCATGAAGAAAGTGCTGGAGTCGGCCGTAGCCAACGCCGAGCATAACGAAGGCGCAGACGTTGATGACCTCAAGGTCTCCACCGTTTTCGTCAACGAAGGGCGTTCGCTGAAGCGCATCATGCCACGTGCCAAAGGCCGTGCTGATCGCATCGTCAAGCGGTCTTGCCATATCACTGTCAAGGTTGCTGACAAGTAACGGAGTCGAAGAGATGGGTCAGAAAGTACATCCCATTGGCATTCGCCTGGGAATCGTCAAGGAGCACACCTCCGTCTGGTACGCAGACGGTCGGACTTATGCGGACTATTTGTTCGCTGATCTGAAGGTGCGAGAGTATCTCCAAGACAAACTAAAAAGCGCGTCCGTAAGCCGTATCGATATCCATCGTCCGGCGCAGACTGCACGCATCACCATCCACACCGCTCGTCCAGGTATCGTTATCGGGAAGAAAGGTGAAGATGTTGAGAAGCTGCGTCAGGACCTGACCAAGCAAATGGGTGTGCCTGTGCACATCAATATCGAAGAGATCCGTAAGCCGGAGCTCGACGGTATGCTGGTTGCGCAGAGCGTAGCTCAGCAGCTGGAGCGTCGCGTAATGTTCCGTCGCGCTATGAAGCGCGCAGTGCAGAACGCCATGCGCATTGGTGCCAAAGGCATCAAAATCCAAGTGAGCGGTCGTCTCGGCGGTGCTGAAATTGCACGTACTGAATGGTATCGCGAAGGTCGTGTGCCTTTGCACACCCTGCGTGCCGACATCGACTATGCCAACTACGAAGCTCACACCACTTACGGTGTGATCGGTGTAAAGGTTTGGATCTTCAAAGGCGAAGTAATTGGTGGTCGCCAAGAAGAGCTGAAACCGCAAGCACCAGCGCCTCGTAAAAAAGCTGCTAAGTAAGGGGTACGCCAAATGTTGCAACCTAAGCGTACGAAGTTCCGCAAGCAGATGACCGGCCACAACCGTGGTCTGGCATTGCGCGGTAGCAAAGTCAGCTTCGGCGAGTTCGCGCTGAAGTCTGTAGCTCGTGGTCGTCTCACCGCTCGTCAGATCGAGTCAGCGCGTCGTGCACTGACCCGTCACGTTAAACGTGGCGGCAAGATCTGGATCCGTGTATTCCCGGACAAGCCTGTCACCAAAAAGCCTCTCGAAGTTCGGATGGGTAAAGGTAAGGGTAACGTGGAGTACTGGGTTGCCCAGATTCAGCCAGGCAAAGTCCTGTATGAAATCGAGGGTGTTTCCGAAGAGTTGGCGCGTGAGGCTTTCGCCCTGGCTGCTGCAAAGCTGCCGCTCGCCACCTCCTTTGTTAAGCGGACGGTGATGTGATGAAAGCGAATGAACTTCGTGAAAAATCAGCACAGCAACTGAACGAGCAACTGCTCGGCTTGCTGCGCGACCAGTTCAATCTGCGGATGCAGAAAGCAACTGGCCAGTTGGGGCAGTCTCACCTGCTCTCGCAAGTTAAGCGTGACATCGCTCGCGTGAAGACTGTGCTCAACCAGCAGGCAGGTAAGTAATCATGGCTGAAGCCGAAAAAACCGTCCGTACGCTGACTGGCCGTGTCGTCAGCGACAAGATGGACAAGACCATCACCGTACTGATCGAGCGTCGCGTCAAGCACCCAATCTACGGTAAATACGTTAAGCGTTCGACTAAGCTGCACGCGCACGACGAAACCAATCAGTGCCACATCGGCGACAAGGTCACTATTCGTGAAACTCGTCCGATGGCCAAGACCAAATCTTGGGCGCTGGTTGATGTTCTCGAACGCGCTGTGGAAGTCTAAGGGCTAGGGGTCGGAGAAATTATATGATTCAGACTCAATCCATGCTCGATGTGGCCGATAACAGCGGCGCACGCCGCGTTATGTGCATCAAGGTGCTTGGTGGCTCTCATCGTCGTTACGCTGGTATCGGTGACATCATCAAAGTTACCGTCAAGGAAGCAATTCCGCGCGGTAAGGTGAAGAAAGGCCAGGTGATGACTGCAGTAGTAGTCCGCACTCGCCATGGTGTTCGTCGCGCAGACGGCTCCATCATCCGCTTTGATGGCAACGCTGCTGTTCTGTTGAACAACAAGCAAGAGCCGATCGGCACCCGTATCTTTGGGCCAGTGACCCGTGAACTTCGTACTGAGAAGTTCATGAAGATCGTCTCGCTCGCCCCAGAAGTGCTGTAAGGAGATCCGACATGCAAAAGATTCGTCGTGACGACGAGATCATCGTGATCGCCGGCAAAGACAAAGGTAAGCGCGGTAAGGTGCTCAAGGTTCTCGCTGACGACCGTCTGGTCGTTGGTGGGATCAACCTGGTGAAGCGTCATACCAAGCCAAACCCGATGTCGGGCGTACAGGGCGGTATCGTCGAGAAAGAAGCGCCATTGCACGCTTCTAACGTCGCCATTTTCAACGGCGCAACCAACAAGGCTGACCGCGTTGGTTTCAAAGTTGAAGACGGCAAGAAAATTCGTGTCTTCAAGTCGACCCAAAAAGCGGTTGATGCTTGAACACTGCTAGGTAGAAGACCATGGCACGACTAAAAGAGATTTACTGGAAAGAAATCGCACCGAAGCTTAAGGAAGAACTTAAGCTTTCGAACGTGATGGAAGTTCCACGCGTTACCAAGATCACGCTGAACATGGGTCTGGGCGAGGCGATCGGCGACAAGAAAGTCATCGAGCACGCTGTTGCAGACCTGGAAAAAATCACTGGCCAAAAAGTCGTTGTGACCTACGCTCGCAAATCTATCGCTGGCTTTAAAGTCCGTGAAGGTTGGCCGATCGGTGTCAAAGTGACTCTGCGCCGTGAGCGTATGTATGAATTCCTGGATCGTCTGCTGTCGATCTCCCTGCCTCGGGTTCGCGACTTCCGCGGCCTGAATGCCAAGTCCTTCGATGGTCGTGGTAACTACAGCATGGGCGTTAAAGAGCAGATCATTTTCCCGGAAATCGACTACGACAAGATCGATGCCCTGCGCGGTCTGGACATTACCCTGACCACCACTGCTCGTACGGACGAAGAAGGTCGCGCATTGCTGCGTGCTTTCAAGTTCCCGTTCCGCAACTGATTGGAGTAGGACCATGGCCAAGAAGAGCATGAAAAACCGTGAGCTGAAGCGTCAGCTCACCGTTGCCAAGTACGCTACCAAGCGTGCTGCGCTGAAAGCGATCATCGTGGATCTGAACGCAAGTCCAGAAGCACGTTGGGAAGCTACGGTCGCACTGCAGAAGCAACCACGTGACGCAAGTGCCTCGCGCATGCGTAACCGTTGCCGCCTGACAGGTCGTCCGCACGGCGTATATCGCAAGTTCGGCCTCGGCCGTAACATGCTGCGTCAAGCAGCAATGCGTGGCGACGTACCAGGTCTGGTTAAGGCCAGCTGGTAAGCAGTTATTCTCGCAGTTCGCTCATTGCGTTCACCTCGAACCGATGGGCGTAGCGCCTGAATTTGAATCAAGCCCCTTTTGGGGCTTGATTCATTTCTGGGGTGCGCCTAGAATTGCCGGCTCGCCAGAGCCCGTGCTTGCACGTGCCCGGAATTTTCAGGCGATAGGTTGTAGCCGCAAGGCTCATTTTTTTTGTATCAGGAGCGTCTAGCCCATGAGTATGCAGGACCCGTTAGCGGACATGCTAACTCGTATCCGTAATGCCCAGATGGCTGAAAAGCCCGTCGTAAGCATGCCATCCTCCACGTTGAAGGTGGCTGTAGCCAAAGTCCTGAAGGACGAAGGTTACATTGCGGGTTATCAGATCAGCAGCGAAACCAAGCCGTTGCTATCCATCGAGCTGAAGTACTTCGAAGGCCGTCCGGTCATCGAAGAAGTGAAGCGCGTTAGCCGTCCAGGCCTGCGTCAGTACAAGTCCGTCGATGAGTTGCCAAAAGTTCGTGGCGGCCTCGGCGTGTCTATCGTCTCCACCAACAAAGGTGTGATGACGGATCGTGCTGCGCGCGCTGCCGGTGTCGGCGGCGAAGTGCTTTGCACTGTGTTCTAAGGGGGGATAAGCATGTCACGCGTAGCTAAGAACCCCGTTAAGTTGCCAGCAGGCGTCGAAGTCAAACTCGTCGGCCAGCAGCTTTCGGTGAAGGGTGCCAAGGGCACTCTAGACCTGAACATTCATTCGTCCGTTGAAATTGTTGAAGAGTCCGGTGAGCTGCGTTTCGCTGCTCGCAATGGCGATCAACAAACTCGCGCAATGGCCGGTACCACTCGTGCGTTGGTAAACAACATGGTCCAGGGCGTAAGCCAAGGCTTCGAGCGCAAGCTCCAGCTGGTCGGTGTTGGTTACAAAGCGCAAGCAAAAGGCACGGTGCTGAACCTGGCCCTTGGCTTCTCGCACCCAGTGGACTACGAATTGCCGGAAGGCATCACCGCTGAGACTCCCAACCAAACCGATATCGTCATTCGCGGTATCGACAAGCAGTTGGTTGGTCAAGTGGCCGCTGAGATCCGCGACTTCCGCCGTCCAGAGCCGTACAAAGGCAAAGGCGTGCGTTACGCGGACGAAGTCGTCCGTCGTAAAGAAGCCAAGAAGAAGTAGGGCATAGCAAATGACCGTCAAAAAAGTTACCCGACTGCGTCGCGCTCGCAAAGCACGCCTGAAAATGCACGAACTCGAAGTCGTGCGTCTCTGCGTGTACCGCTCTTCGCAGCACATTTATGCCCAGGTCATCTCGGCCGACGGCAGCAAAGTCCTGGCAAACGCCTCGACTTTGGACAAAGAACTGCGTGATGGCGCCACTGGCAACATCGACGCGGCCACTAAAGTTGGCCAGCTGATCGCTGAGCGTGCGAAAGCCGTCGGTGTATCGCAAGTGGCTTTTGATCGTTCTGGCTTCAAGTACCACGGTCGCGTTAAGGCGCTGGCTGATGCTGCTCGTGAAGGCGGGCTGGAGTTCTAAGTTATGTCAAATAACGACCAAAAACGCGACGAAGGCTACATCGAGAAGCTGGTACAGGTTAATCGCGTAGCAAAAACCGTTAAAGGCGGCCGTATCTTCACCTTCACCGCGTTGACCGTGGTTGGTGATGGTAAAGGGCGTGTTGGCTTCGGCCGTGGCAAGTCACGTGAAGTGCCTGCTGCGATCCAGAAGGCAATGGAAGCTGCTCGCCGCAACATGATCCAGGTTGATCTGAACGGCACCACGCTGCAGTACGCTATCAAGTCCGCTCATGGGGCTTCGAAGGTCTACATGCAGCCTGCGTCGGAAGGTACTGGCATCATCGCTGGCGGTGCAATGCGCGCCGTGCTCGAAGTTGCCGGCGTCCATAACGTTCTGGCCAAGTGCTACGGTTCGACTAACCCGGTTAACGTTGTTCACGCAACGTTCAAGGGTTTGAAAACCATGCAGTCCCCTGAGTCCATCGCTGCTAAACGCGGCCTGAACGTCCAGGAGATCTTCTGATCATGGCTACCGTTAAAGTAACGCTGATCAAAAGCATGACCGGCCGCATCCCTAACCACAAATTGTGCGTTAAGGGCTTGGGTCTGCGTCGCATCGGTCACACTGTAGAAGTCGTTGATACCCCGGAAAACCGTGGGATGATCAACAAGGCTTACTACATGCTGCGCGTCGAGGGTTAATCGATGAAACTCAATGATCTGAGTCCAGCGCCGGGTTCCCGTCGCGAAAAGCATCGTCCGGGCCGTGGTATCGGTAGTGGTTTGGGCAAGACCGGTGGCCGTGGCCACAAAGGTCAGACCTCCCGCTCCGGTGGCACCATTGCTCCGGGCTTCGAAGGCGGCCAACAGCCGTTGCATCGTCGTCTGCCCAAGTTCGGCTTCGTCTCTTTGAAAGCTATGGATCGTGCAGAAGTTCGCACCTCCGAGCTGGCTAAAGTTGAAGGCGTCGTCACTGTGCAGTCTCTGAAGGATGCCAACGTGATCAACCAAAACGTACAGCGTGTGAAAATCATGCTGTCCGGTGAGGTTACTCGCGCAGTCACCCTCAAAGGTATCGCAGCCACCAAAGGTGCGCGTGCGGCTATCGAAGCAGCTGGCGGCAAGTTCGAGGAATAAATGGCTAAGCAAGGTGCTCTCTCAGCGCTAGGCAAAAGCGGCGGGTTGTCCGAACTCTGGGCTCGTCTGCGTTTTCTGTTCCTGGCGATTATCGTCTATCGGATCGGTGCGCATATCCCAGTTCCGGGTATCAACCCCGACCGTCTGGCGGACCTGTTTCGACAGAATGAGGGGACCATTCTTAGCTTGTTCAACATGTTTTCAGGTGGTGCGCTGGAGCGCATGAGCATTTTTGCACTGGGGATCATGCCGTATATCTCGGCATCGATCATCATGCAGCTCATGACCGCGGTCAGCCCACAGCTGGAGCAGTTGAAGAAGGAAGGTGAGGCTGGTCGTCGTAAGATCAGCCAGTACACCCGCTATGGCACCGTCGTCCTGGCCTTGGTTCAAGCTATTGGCATGTCCATTGGTTTGGCTGGTCAGGGCGTGGCGTTCTCAGCAGATCTCGGCTTCCACTTCGTTGCAGTCACCACATTTGTTGCTGGTGCGCTGTTCATGATGTGGCTGGGTGAGCAGATCACTGAGCGCGGTGTTGGCAACGGTATCTCGATGTTGATTTTTTCGGGTATCGTCGCCGGTCTTCCGAGAGCGGTCGGGCAGTCTTTCGAGTCTGCGCGTCAAGGTGATATCAACATCTTCGCTTTGGTCGCCATCGGTTTGCTGGCAGTAGCGATCATCGGTTTCGTGGTGTTCATTGAGCGTGGTCAGCGTCGTATTGCTGTTCACTACGCCAAGCGTCAGCAGGGCCGCAAGGTCTTCGCTGCGCAAACTAGCCACTTGCCGTTGAAAGTGAACATGGCGGGCGTTATTCCTGCCATCTTCGCAAGCAGCATCTTGCTGTTTCCGGCTTCGCTGGGTGCCTGGTTCGGTCAGTCTGAGGGTATGGGCTGGTTGCAGGACATCTCGCAGTCGATCGCACCTGGTCAGCCGTTGAATATTCTGCTGTTTAGTGCAGGGATTATTTTCTTCTGCTTCTTCTATACGGCGTTGATGTTCAATCCGAAAGACGTAGCGGAAAACCTGAAGAAGTCCGGTGCCTTTATTCCGGGCATTCGTCCTGGTGAGCAGTCTGCGCGCTATATTGATGGCGTTCTGACTCGTCTGACCATGTTCGGTGCTCTCTATATGATGGCCGTGTGCTTGCTTCCACAGTTTCTCGTGGTCGCTGCAAACGTGCCGTTTTACCTTGGCGGGACCTCGTTGCTGATCGTGGTCGTGGTTGTGATGGACTTCATGTCCCAAGTCCAATCGCACCTCGTTTCGCACCAGTATGAATCCCTGATGAAGAAAGCCAACCTGAAGGGCTACGGCAGCGGCATGCTGCGCTGAAGCACCCATAAGGTTCGAGGAGTTGGTGATGAAAGTTCGTGCATCGGTGAAAAAGCTGTGCCGCAACTGCAAGATTATTCGCCGCGAAGGTGTTGTTCGAGTAATTTGCAGCGCGGAACCACGTCACAAGCAGCGCCAAGGCTAAATGTGATCTGTGCTAAAAGCCCAGCAGCTAGTGCGCTGCTGGGTTGATTATTTGTTATTACAGCGATATTATCTCGCGCCCTATTTCTTGGCTTCCGGGGCGTAGGTAGCTGTCAATTGGAGTCCCACTGAATGGCCCGTATTGCAGGCGTTAACATTCCAGATAACAAGCATACTGTTATCTCGCTGACCTACATCTATGGTGTTGGTCGCACAACTGCACACAAAATCTGTGCTACTACCGGGGTGAACCCGGCGGTAAAGATCAAAGATCTGAGCGACGAGCAGATTGAACAGCTGCGTGGCGAAGTCGCGAAGTTCACCACTGAAGGTGATCTGCGTCGCGAAATCAACATGAAAATCAAGCGCTTGATGGACCTCGGTTGCTATCGCGGTCTGCGTCATCGTCGTGGTCTTCCAGTACGCGGTCAGCGTACCAAGACTAACGCGCGTACCCGTAAAGGTCCGCGTAAGCCGATCCGCAAGTAATCGCCCCAGCGAATCGACAGGAATTAAATCATGGCAAAACCTGCTGCTCGTCCTCGTAAAAAAGTTAAAAAGACAGTGGTTGATGGCATCGCCCACATCCATGCATCTTTTAACAACACAATCGTGACCATCACCGACCGTCAAGGTAACGCTCTGTCCTGGGCAACCTCCGGTGGTTCGGGTTTCCGCGGTTCTCGCAAGTCCACGCCGTTTGCTGCTCAAGTAGCTGCTGAACGTGCTGGTCAAGCTGCGCTGGAATACGGCCTGAAAAACCTCGACGTTAACGTCAAAGGTCCAGGTCCAGGTCGTGAATCTGCTGTCCGTGCTTTGAACGGCTGCGGCTACAAGATCGCCAGCATCACCGACGTGACGCCAATCCCGCACAACGGGTGCCGTCCGCCGAAGAAGCGCCGCGTGTAATCCAGGAGATTGTAAAGAATGGCTCGTTACATTGGTCCAAAATGCAAACTCGCTCGTCGCGAAGGCACCGATCTCTTCCTGAAGAGCGGCGTGCGCGCGATCGAATCGAAGTGCAACATCGAAGCAGCACCTGGTATCCACGGCCAACGCCGCGGTCGCCAGTCCGACTACGGCACCCAACTGCGTGAAAAGCAGAAGGTCCGTCGTATTTATGGCGTTCTCGAGCGTCAGTTCAGCGGTTACTACAAAGAAGCTGCCGGCAAGAAAGGCGCGACTGGTGAGAACCTGCTACAACTGCTCGAATGCCGTCTGGACAACGTTGTATACCGCATGGGCTTCGGTTCGACTCGTGCCGAATCGCGTCAGCTGGTATCGCACAAGTCGGTCAGCGTAAACGGCAAAACCGTTAACGTTCCGTCCTACCAGGTTCGTGCTGGTGACGTAGTGGCAATTCGTGAAAAAGCGAAGAACCAACTGCGTATTGTCCAGGCTCTCGATCTGTGTGCCCAACGTGGCCGCGTAGAATGGGTAGAAGTAGACACTGAGAAAAAATCTGGCGTTTTCAAAAGCGTTCCAGCTCGCAGTGATCTGTCCGCCGACATCAACGAAAGCCTGATTGTCGAGCTCTACTCCAAGTAAGGGCTAGAAAATAGGTGCATCCATGCAGATTTCGGTAAATGAGTTCCTGACACCCCGCCACATTGATGTGCAGGTTGTCAGTCCGACCCGCGCCAAAATCACGCTCGAGCCTCTCGAGCGTGGTTTCGGCCATACCCTGGGCAACGCGCTGCGACGCATCCTGTTGTCCTCCATGCCCGGCTGTGCAGTAGTCGAGGCCGAGATTGACGGTGTACTCCATGAGTACAGCGCCATCGAAGGTGTACAGGAAGATGTCATTGAAATCCTGTTGAACCTTAAAGGTCTGGCTATCAAGCTGCACGGTCGAGACGAAGTTACGCTGACCTTGTCGAAGAAGGGTTCGGGGGTGGTTACCGCTGCCGATATTCAGCTGGATCATGATGTCGAGATCGTTAACCCCGATCACGTAATCGCTAACCTGGCGTCTAACGGCGCCCTGAACATGAAGCTCGTTGTAGCTCGTGGTCGCGGTTATGAACCAGCAGACTCGCGTCAGAGCGATGAAGACGAAAGCCGCAGCATTGGTCGCTTGCAGCTTGACTCTTCGTTCAGCCCGGTTCGTCGCATCGCCTATGTGGTGGAAAACGCCCGTGTCGAGCAACGTACCAACCTGGACAAGCTGGTTATTGATCTGGAAACCAACGGTACTCTGGATCCTGAAGAGGCTATCCGTCGTGCGGCAACCATCCTGCAACAGCAGTTGGCTGCGTTCGTCGACCTCAAAGGTGACAGCGAACCCGTTGTAGTCGAACAGGAAGACGAGATCGATCCGATCCTGCTTCGTCCGGTTGACGATTTGGAACTGACCGTACGTTCGGCCAACTGCCTTAAGGCGGAGAACATTTACTACATCGGCGACCTGATTCAGCGCACCGAAGTAGAACTGTTAAAGACTCCGAACCTGGGCAAGAAATCCTTGACCGAGATCAAGGACGTTCTGGCTTCTCGTGGTCTCTCCCTCGGCATGCGCCTCGACAACTGGCCGCCTGCAAGTCTTAAGAAGGACGACAAGGCGACTGCCTGATCGTCGTAATCACCGAACGTAGTGTTTGGTAAGGAATGAACCATGCGTCATCGTAAAAGTGGACGTCACCTGAGCCGTACCAGCTCTCACCGTAAGGCCATGTTTCAAAACATGGCGGTGTCGCTGTTCGAGCACGAGCTGATCAAAACTACCCTGCCGAAAGCCAAAGAACTGCGTCGCGTTGCTGAGCCGCTGATCACTTTGGCCAAGATTGACAGCGTTGCTAATCGTCGTCTGGCATTCGACCGTACCCGTTCGAAAGAAATGGTCGGTAAACTGTTCAACGATCTGGGCAAGCGTTATGCAACTCGTGAGGGTGGCTACCTGCGCATCCTCAAGTGCGGCTTCCGCGCTGGCGACAACGCGCCAATGGCGTACGTCGAACTGGTTGATCGTCCTGTCGGTGGTTCTGTAGAAACTGCTGAATAAGACATCAGTCATTACAAAGAACCGGGCCTAGTGCCCGGTTTTTTGTTGCCTTTTATAATCAGCGCTTTAACGGAATTGCTCCCAAAACGCGGTGATTCTAAGTGATAAACGGAACCCTCCTCATTTACCCGTCTTTTCGATACCAAATGTCCGAATATCGCCGGATTTCCATGTTTATTTGCTCTCAGGCGGGGTGACCAATCTGTCCGGTTGGTTCAAACTGACGCCTTTCACGAGGAGATGGACGGCGATGCAAGGCCACCCGGATGTAATTGATTACCTCAACACGCTGCTGACTGGCGAACTGGCTGCGCGCGACCAGTATTTTGTCCACTCGCGGATGTACGAAGATTGGGGTTTCAGCAAGCTGTATGAACGCATCAATCACGAGATGGAAGAAGAGGCTCAGCACGCTGATGCGTTGATGCGCCGGATTCTGATGCTCGAAGGCACTCCACGCATGCGACCTGACGATCTGGACGTGGGTACGACGGTACCCGAGATGCTCGCCAGCGATCTTCGCCTGGAATACAAAGTGCGAGCCGCGCTCTGCAAAGGCATTGCGCTCTGTGAGCAGCACAGGGACTACGTAAGCCGTGACATCCTCCGAATTCAGCTCGCCGACACGGAAGAAGACCACACCTATTGGCTTGAGAAGCAGCTGGGCCTGATCAAGTCTATCGGCCTCGAGAATTACCTTCAGTCGCAGTTCTGAACACTAAGACAGTCGCTATAAAAAAGCCCCTGGCGCGTATCGCGACAGGGGCTTTTTGTTACGGTCAGACGATCAGGCGCGATCGCGCTCCAGAAGTGGCTTCAAATAGTGGCCGGTGTAGGACTGTTTCATCTCCGCCACCTGTTCCGGTGTGCCGGTCGCGATGATCTGTCCGCCTTTCGAACCCCCTTCAGGACCCAAGTCGACCAACCAGTCGGCTGTCTTGATTACATCCAGGTTGTGCTCGATAACAACGACCGTGTTGCCGTGGTCGCGGAGGCGATGCAAGACGTCCAGCAATTGCTGGATGTCCGCAAAGTGGAGACCCGTGGTGGGCTCATCGAGGATGTACAGGGTCTTGCCGGTGTCACGCTTGGACAGCTCGCGCGACAGCTTCACCCGTTGCGCTTCACCACCGGAAAGCGTGGTCGCTGACTGGCCCAGCTTGATGTAGGACAGGCCCACATCCATCAGGGTCTGCAGCTTCCGGGCAAGGGCAGGCACGGCGTCGAAGAACGTCCTTGCCTCCTCGATGGTCATTTCCAGAACCTCGTGGACGTTTTTCCCCTTGTATTTGACCTCTAGCGTCTCACGGTTGTACCGCTTGCTCTTGCACACATCGCAGGGGACGTAGATGTCAGGCAGAAAATGCATCTCGACCTTGATCAGGCCGTCACCCTGGCATGCCTCGCAGCGACCGCCCTTGACGTTGAAAGAGAATCGGCCAGGTCCGTAACCACGGGATCTTGATTCAGGCACGCCCGCGAACAGCTCACGGATTGGCGTGAACAGGCCGGTGTACGTCGCAGGGTTTGAACGTGGGGTACGCCCGATTGGGCTCTGGTCAATATCGACGACTTTATCCAGGTGCTGCAGGCCATCGATGCTGTCGTGGGCCGACGCCTCAAGCGTCGTTGCGCCATTGAGTGCAGTGGCGCTGAGAGGGAACAGCGTGTTGTTGATCAGCGTCGATTTTCCCGATCCCGATACACCGGTCACGCAGGTCAGCAAGCCAATTGGAATTTCCAGATCGACATTGCGCAGGTTGTTGCCGCGCGCGCCTTTGAGTTTGAGCGACAGCTTCTTGTTGCGAGGCGTCCGCTTGGCTGGCACGGCGATCTTCACCCGGCCCGACAGATATTTACCGGTCAGCGAATCCGGATGATCCATTACTTCCTGCGGCGTGCCTTCCGCCACAATATTGCCGCCATGCACGCCAGCGCCCGGGCCGATGTCGACCACATAGTCGGCCAGCCGGATGGCGTCCTCGTCGTGTTCAACCACGATGACCGTGTTACCGATGTCTCGCAGGTGCCGCAACGTGTCCAGCAGACGATCGTTATCGCGCTGATGCAGGCCGATTGAAGGCTCATCGAGGATGTACATCACGCCGACCAGGCCGGCACCGATCTGGCTGGCCAGACGAATCCGCTGAGCCTCGCCGCCGGAGAGCGTATCGGCGCTCCGGTCCAGAGTCAGGTAATCAAGCCCGACGTTGACGAGGAACTGCAGGCGCTCGCGAATTTCCTTAAGAATCTTGTCAGCGATTTCACCGCGTCGGCCTTCCAGCTTCAGCTCACCAAAATAATGCGTAGCGTCGCCGATCGGCATGTTGGTAACGGCGGGAAGTGTCTTTTCGCCGACCCAAACGTGACGGGCCTCTCGGCGCAACCGCGTGCCACGGCACTCGGGGCACGGCTGCGTGCTGAGAAACTTCGCCAGCTCCTCGCGAACCGTGGTCGATTCGGTTTCCCGGTAGCGGCGCTCCAGGTTGGGAACGATGCCTTCGAACGGGTGGGCTCGTTTGACGATGTCGCCACGGTCGTTCAAGTAACGGAAATCGACACTGTCCTTACCGCTGCCGCCCAGCAGGACTTTCTGCAGATCGCCAGGCAGTTCCTTGAACGGCACTTCGAGGCTGAAGCCGTAATGCTTTGCCAGCGAGCCGAGCATCTGGAAGTAATAGACGTTTCGCCTGTCCCAGCCACGAATCGCCCCTTCTGCCAGCGTGAGTTCACCATTGACCAGACGCTTGGTGTCGAAGAACTGCTTCACGCCCAGCCCGTCGCAGGTCGGGCATGCGCCGGCGGGGTTGTTGAACGAGAACAGCTTTGGTTCCAGCTCGCTGATCGCATGGCCACAGATCGGGCAGGCGAAGCGGGCGGAGAAAATGATCTCTTCGCCTGGCTCATCGTCCATCGGCGCGACCAGCGCAATGCCGTCTGCCAGCTTCAGCGCGGTTTCGAAGGATTCGGCCAGACGCTGTTGCAGGTCGGATCGCACCTTGAAGCGGTCAACCACGACATCGATCGAATGCTTCTTCTGTTTATCGAGCTTCGGCAGCTCGTCAAGCTCGCACAGCCGGCCGTTCACCCGGGCGCGCACGAAACCCTGTGCGCGTAGCTCTTCGAAAACCGCCAGGTGCTCGCCTTTACGCTCCCGCACCACGGGAGCCAGCAGCATCAGCTTGGCGCCCTCGGGCTGCGCCAGGACCAGGTCGACCATCTGGCTGACGGTTTGCGCCTCCAGAGGAATGTCGTGATCCGGGCAACGCGGCTGACCGACACGCGCATACAGCAGACGCAGGTAGTCGTAGATCTCGGTGATAGTGCCCACGGTCGAGCGCGGGTTATGGGAGGTGGACTTCTGTTCGATGGAAATGGCGGGCGACAGGCCTTCGATCGTGTCGACGTCCGGCTTTTCCATCATCGACAGGAACTGACGCGCGTAGGCGGACAGCGATTCGACGTAGCGACGCTGGCCCTCGGCGTAGAGCGTATCGAACGCCAGGGACGACTTTCCTGAGCCGGACAATCCGGTGATGACGATCAGCTTGTCGCGTGGAAGGGTCAGGTCGATGTTCTTCAGGTTGTGGGTTCGAGCCCCACGAATCAAGATCTTGTCCAAAGCTGGCCTCGCACGGCGGGCGTGTAAAACGTGGAAGTATACGGGGAAATACTGGATGGATACACACTATTGAGGGTCGCGCCGCCTCACTCGGAAAAAAGAATATTCCTGCGATGCGCGGCAAACCGTCGTATGTGCTCTACACGATGGGACTGGTAGAATCGCCGCCGGTTCATACGAGGTTTCTTCATGCACGATTCTCACAGCGAGCGCATGAGCGGCAGCGAAACCCGCGCGGCGGGCGGGCTGGCGCTGGTGTTCGCCTTCCGTATGCTTGGCATGTTCATGGTGCTGCCCGTCCTCGCCACTTACGGGATGGACCTGGCCGGCGCGAGCCCGGCGCTCATCGGTCTGGCGATCGGCGCTTATGGCCTGACGCAAGCGGTGTTGCAGATTCCGTTCGGCATCATCTCCGACCGCATCGGCCGTCGCCCCGTCATTTATCTGGGGCTGATCGTGTTCGCGCTTGGCAGCGTCTTGGCGGCCCAGTCGACATCGATCTGGGGCGTGATCGCTGGTCGGGTCCTTCAAGGCGCCGGTGCTATCTCCGCTGCGGTCATGGCGCTGCTGTCAGATCTGACCCGCGAGCAGCACCGCACCAAAGCCATGGCGATGATCGGCATGACGATTGGCGTGTCGTTCGCCGTGGCGATGGTGGTCGGCCCCATTCTGACCAGTGCATTTGGATTGTCCGGCCTGTTTCTGGCGACCGGCGCGATGGCGCTGGTCGGCGTGGCTATCGTTGCCTTCGTCGTGCCCAAGTCCACGGTGACCCTGCAGCACCGTGAATCCGGTCTGGCGCGACAGGCATTGGGCGCAACGCTCCGTCACCCCGACCTGTTGCGTCTGGACTTGGGTATCTTCGCGTTGCACGCCATGCTGATGTCCAGTTTCGTGGCATTACCGCTGGCGCTGGTCGAAAAAGCCGGCCTGCCCAAGGAGCAGCACTGGTGGGTCTATCTGACCGCACTGCTGATTTCCTTCTTCGCAATGATCCCCTTCATCATCTACGGCGAGAAGAAGCGTCAGATGAAGCGAGTTTTGCTCGGCGCCGTGCTGGTGCTGATGCTCACTGAGCTATTCTTCTGGGAGTTCGGCGACACGCTGCGCGCGCTGGTCATCGGTACCGTGGTCTTTTTCACCGCATTCAATTTGCTCGAGGCGTCGCTGCCTTCGCTGATCAGCAAAGTGTCACCGGCGGGCGGGAAGGGCACGGCGATGGGGATTTATTCCACCAGTCAGTTTCTGGGTTCTGCTGCCGGGGGCATTCTCGGCGGGTGGCTTTTCCAGCACGGCGGACTGGATGTCGTGTTCCTCGGCGGCGCCGGGCTGGCCGCCATCTGGCTGGCGTTTGCTGTTACCATGCGCGAATCTCCCTACGTAACCAGCCTTCGCTTGCCGTTGTCGCCCGAGGCTCAACGCGACACAGGCCTTGCCGATCGCGTGTTGGCCGTACGTGGAGTAACAGATGCAGTAGTGGTGGCCGACGAGGCTGCCATCTATATCAAATTTGACAAAGAACTGTTGGATCGGGCGTCTTTCGACGAAGTGGTCAATCCAGCGTCGGAAACGTGTGAAGCCTAGGAGAACGTTATGGCCCGTGGGGTAAACAAAGTCATATTGGTCGGCACATGCGGCCAGGATCCCGAAGTCCGCTACATGCCTAACGGTAATGCCGTGACCAACCTGAGTCTGGCAACAAGCGAACAGTGGACCGACAAGCAAACCGGTCAGAAGGTCGAGAAGACCGAATGGCACCGTGTTTCGATGTTCGGCAAGGTTGCGGAAATCGCCGGCGAGTACCTGCGCAAGGGTTCGCAGGTGTACATCGAAGGCAAATTGCAGACCCGCGAATGGGAAAAAGACGGCATCAAGCGTTATACGACTGAAATCGTCGTCGACATGCAAGGCACCATGCAGTTGCTCGGTGGCCGTCCTCAAGGCGATGGCGCCCCTCAGGGCCAGGGGGGTGGCGGTTATCAGAACTCCCAGAACTCCGCGCCGCGTCCACAGCAGCAGGCCCGCCCGCAGCAGTCCGCTCCTCAGCCACAGCGTGAATCGCGTCCTGCGCCGCAACAAGCGCCGCAGCCTGCGCCTGATTTCGACAGCTTCGATGACGATATTCCGTTCTAGGCAGCGCGTTACTCAAACGCAATAACGCAGCAAACAAAAGCCCCCGCACAGCTCAGCTGTCGGGGGCTTTGTTTTGGGTCGCGTTCGAGGATTACAGACCCAGATCCGACAGCCCGGGATGATCGTCAGGACGGCGGCCCAGCGGCCAGTGAAACTTGCGATCCGCTTCTTTGATCGGCATGTCATTGATGCAGGCGAAGCGTCGCGCCATCAAGCCGTCTTCATTGAATTCCCAGTTCTCGTTGCCGTACGAGCGGAACCAGTTGCCTGAATCATCGTGCCATTCATAGGCGTAACGGACTGCAATGCGGTTGTCGGTAAACGCCCAGAGCTCTTTGATCAGGCGATAGTTGAGCTCCTTGGTCCACTTGCGGATCAGGAAATTTTTCGCCTCTTCACGGTTATCGGCGAAATCGGCGCGGTTGCGCCATTTTGTGTTGAGCGTGTAGGCCAGCGAGACCTTTTCAGCGTCCCGGCTGTTCCAGCCATCTTCCGCCAGGCGAACCTTTTCGATGGCGGATTCTCGGGTGAAAGGGGGAAGTGGCGGGCGAGTTTGGGCATTGGACGACATAGGGACCTCCAGGCGGTGATGATTCGGCGTTGGGTGGGATGTTTGTGGCTAGGAACTGGAGCGCAAGCGCTGTTCAACCATCAGCTGCGCAACCGCCTTGGCGCTTTCTGCAGCGCTGTAGTCACCCATGACGCGGGCAACGGTGATCGCGCCATCCATGAGGATCAGCAACTGTTTTGCCAAGGCTTGCGGATCGGCAATCCCAAGCTGCTCGCAGAGCTCCAATGTGTAGTCCAGCAGCTTCTGTTTGTGCAGCTTGGCGATCAGACGTATGGGGTCCTGTGGGTCGCCGACTTCGCCTGCCGTATTGATGAACGCGCAGCCGCGAAAACCTTCGGACTCGAACCAGCCTTTAAGCACGTCAAACATATTCAGGACGCGTGCTTCGGGAGTGTCCGCCTTGTTCGATTCAGTCCGGAACCAGTCCATCCAGCGCACATCGCGTGCGTTGAGCGCAGCAGCGGCCACGTCGTCTTTGGTGGCGAAATAGCGATAGATGCTTTTCCTCGCGACGCCCGACGTCTTTACCAGAAGGTCCATGCCCGTGGCCTGGATGCCGTTCTGGTAAATGAGTTGCTCGGCGGTCGCGAGGATTTTCTCGCGGGTGTTGGTCGTTGATGTCGTCATGGCGCAAAAGGTAGAACGTACGTTCTCCTGCGTCAAGCGACTCATTCAAAAACAGGCTCAACGCACCTGATCGGTTTCCGGCAGCGCACGTTTCAAATCGTCTGCACGGGGTGAAGCCTTGGCCAGCGTAACGGGGATGGATTTAGCTGCAGGCACCTTGCTGCGTTCAGCGTGGTGCCACAGTGGAACGAGTGGATTGCACTCGGGGTAGTACGCCGCGCAGCAGTTCTCGGGGATGTCATAGGCAATGATCTGCAGAGGTCCTACCGAACGCGTGACCTGCGGCTCGATGGCCGTAGTCACGTTGACCCAGTCTCCCGCTTTGAAGCCCATTCGCAGGACATCGTTGCGGTTCATGAAGATGACCGCGCGGGTGCCGCTGACGCCACGGAAGCGATCTTCGTAGCCGTAGATCGTGGTGTTGAACTGGTCATTGCTGCGCAGCGTCATCAGTTGCAACACGTCGCGACGAGTGTGGTTCGGGTACACGTCATCGTTTTCTTCGATGAGTTCGGGGGTGATGAACAGTGCGCGGCCACTCTCGGTTTTCCATTCACGTTTCGCCGCCGGGATAGGACGATGAAACCCGCCGGTTTCCCACATACGGGTTTCCATGTCGTGAAAAATGTCGGGATAGACCTGAGCGATGTCCTGACGAATCAGCGCGTAATCGCGGCGCCAGGCGTCCCAATCGATTCGGGTGGCACCGGGTAATGTTGCCTCGGCGAGGCCGGCGAGAATGGCGACCTCGGCGCGGGCATGGGCGCTGGCCGGTTCGCTGTTTCCCTGCCAGGCCCGAACGCAGCCGGTGCTGTCTTCAGTGGTGTAAACCTGTTCGACGCCGTTTTGCACATCCTTTTCGATGCGCCCGAGGCAGGGCAATATCCAGGCGTTTTTCCCCGGAACCAGATGCGTGCGGTTCAGCTTGGTCGCGATCTGAACGTTCAGGTCCAAGGTGTTCCAGGCCGGCTCCATGCGGGACGTGTCCGGGATTGCGCGCAGAAAATTCCCGCCGAGTCCGATGAAGCCGCGCACGCTCCCGTCCAGCAGTCCTTCGCACGTCTCAACGGTGTTCAAACCTTTTTTCGTCGGGACCGTGAAACCGTACAGCGCCTCAATCTTATCCACAGGGATTTTTTTCGGGTCTTCGGTGATGCCAACCGTGCGCTGCCCCTGCACGTTGGAGTGACCGCGCACAGGACAAATCCCGGCGCCGCGCTTGCCGATGTTGCCGCGCAGCAAGAGCAGATTCACCAGCATCTGCACGTTGGTCACGCCGCGCCGGTGTTGGGTGATGCCCATGCCGTAAATCAACATCACGCGCTCGTGTCTGGCGTACACCGTGGCCACTGCCTCCAGCGCACCGCGGCTGAGTCCTGCCTGACGCTCGATGGTTTCCCACGGCATTTCGAGCGCGCAGTTGCAGAACTCAGCGAATCCCTCGGTGTGTTGGGCAATGAACGCCTGATCGATGATCCCGGGCTGACCCTTGCCCAACGCCGCCTCGTCCATTTCAAACAGCGATTTTGCGATACCCAGAACAACCGCCGTGTCGCCGCCGATCGCCAACTGGTGATATTGCGTGCTGATGACGGTCGACTTCGGCCCGAGCATCTCCACGGGGGACTGCGGATTGACGAAGCGTTCCAGCCCGCGCTCGCGAATCGGATTGAACGTGATGATCGGCACGTCACGCTGCCGGGCTTCACGCAGTTGATGCAACATCCGTGGGCTGTTGCTGCCTACGTTCTGGCCGAAGAACAGGATGCAGTCGGTGTGCTCGAAGTCATCCAGCGTCACCGTTCCTACCGGCACGCCGATACTTTCCTGCAAGCCGACCGATGTGCTCTCGTGGCACATGTTCGAACTGTCGGGCAAATTGTTGTTGCCGTAGGCGCGGGCGAAAAGCTGGTACATGAACGACGTCTCCAGCGAGGCCCGCCCCGACGCATAAAAAACCACGCTGTCGGGCGTCATGCTTTTCAGCTGCGCGCCAATGTCACGGTAGGCCTCCTCCCACGTGGTTTCCTGGTAGCGATCGGTTGCAGCGTTGTACCGCATGGGGTGCGTCAGGCGGCCCTGTTGCTCAAGGTCGTAATCGGGCCATTGGCGCAGTTCGGTGAGGGTGTGACGGGCGAAAAAAGCCGGGTCAGTCTTCCGCGACGTCAGCTCCCAAGCCGTAGCCTTCGCGCCGTTTTCGCAGAACTCCAGGCTGTGGGGTTTGCCGGGCTTGGCCCATGCGCAGCTGACGCAGGCAAACCCGCCCGGCTTGTTCTGCTTGATCAGGGGCAGACCCGCGCGAATCGGCGCCTGCTCGCGCCAGAGGATCTCCATCACCGACTTCGCCGAGCCCCAACCGCCAGCGGCGGACGTGTACGGACGGTAATGGGCTTTGGGATGGATGAGCGACATGGAGTTGATCCTCGGCGGAGCGGGCGCACTGGAGACAGTCGCCCTCGTTAAGGCTACGACGAAGCGGCTCGGTAAAGGTTCGTTACATTTCTCGGTGAAAGGACCGTCAACGGCCAACATGACGATTGCGCCTTGGAAACGAACTTGCCGGATGAAATTCGATCAGTTCCAGAGGGCCGATTTTTCCACGGTTCCCTGACCGAAGGAGTGACTCGCGTTTTGCCGAATTTCAAACCCTTTCTGTTGCTTTGCCTGCTGTTAAGCGTTTGCAGCGTCAATGTTCAAGCCGCCGACGCACCCGCCGCAACCAGTGCTCCCGCTGCCGAACCCGCCGACCCGGCGCCGGAGGACCCTGCCAAAGCGGAGGTTCTGGTCAAAGGCGGATTGCTCGGCGCCATCAGTTCCAGCATCGACAGCGTGCAAGACAAGCTCGATGTGGATGGTCACTTGCTCGACTCCTGGCGTCTGCGCGCTGACCGCGCCGCCGACGAGATCGACGCGCTGGTCAACAAACCACAGTCGCGGTCTGCGTGGCGGATCGCCGGCGATTTCGTGATGCTGTCCCTGGTGTGGGCGGGGGCGTTCCTGCTGCTTAATCGCATTGGTGCGTTTCTCGTGACCCGGTTATCACGGCATCGGTTTTTGGCCCGCCGGGATCGCGTGGTCGGGGTGCTGGGCTATGTGCTGCCGTACATGGTGCCGGCGCTCATCTGCCTGCCGCTGACGCTGTACGTCAGTCACTTCATGCCGACGTCGGTGGGCCGCGCGCTGGCGCTGTGTCTGGCTTACTCGACCAGCAGCGGGATTTTCTCCACCTCGGTGCTGTTGTCGCTGATCGTGCTGTTCAACTCGGGCCATAAACGGCCGGCGGTGCGCATCATTCGTCACTACGCGCCGCACCCGTTGTTCATCATTGGCTTTCTCGCAGCGTTGAGTGACGCGTTGACCAGCCCGCAGATTGCCAGGCTGTTCGGCGGCAACGTGACCACCAGCATCGCGGCGTTCACCGGGCTGATGGCGTCGGTGATGTTTGGCATGGTCGTCATCCGCATGCGCCGGCCGATCGCGCATCTGATCCGCAACCGTTCCCTGGGTGCCCGGTTGGCGCGGCCGGCGGTGCAACAGACGCTGAAGATCTTCTCCAGCCTTTGGCACTTGCCGATCCTGCTGATGATTCTGGTCTCGGCGGTGAACCTGATCGGCGCCGGGGAAGGCAGTCAGGAAGCTTTGCGTTGCGCGTTGCTGACCACGGTGCTGTTGATTGGCGCGGTGTTTCTCAGCACCTTGTTCCAGCACATGTTCAAGCCCCCCGAGGCGCGGACCGACAGTGTTTACAAGGAGCGTCTGCTGAGCCTGTTGCACGCGGTCATGCGTATCGCGCTGGCGATTGGCTTCATCGAGTTGCTGGGGCGGATCTGGGGTTTCTCGCTGTTTGAGTTCGCCCAACGCAATGCGCTGGGTAAAGTAATCAGCGATTCCCTCAGCAGCATCGGTCTGATTCTTCTGGTGACCTGGCTGCTGTGGGTGGTGATGGATACAGCGATTCAGGAAGCCCTGAAGCCTCCGGCCAATGGACGTTCCGGGCGTCAGCCGAGCACGCGGGTCAAGACCATCCTGCCGCTGCTGCGCAACGCGATGAAAATCATCCTCGTGGTGATCTGCACCATCACGACCATGGCGAACCTGGGTATCAACGTCGCGCCATTGCTGGCCGGTGCCGGTGTTGTCGGTCTGGCGATCGGCTTCGGCTCGCAGCAATTGGTGCAGGACGTCATTACCGGGCTGTTCATCATCATCGAGGACACCATCTCCATTGGCGACTGGGTAGTGCTGGATTCAGGCCATGCCGGCACAGTCGAGAGCCTGACGATCCGTACCTTGCGTCTGCGCGACGGCAAGGGCTTCGTGCATTCGGTGCCGTTCGGGCAGATCAAGGCGGTGACCAACCAGTCGCGGCAGTTCGCTTATGCGTTCTTCTCGTTCCAGTTCACCTACGACACCGACGTGGACGCGGCGACCTCGTTGATTCGTGAAGCGGGGCAGTCGATCAGTGACGATTTGCTGCTGGCGAGCAAACTGCAGGGCCCGCTGGAAGTGTTCGGGCTGGATCGCATGGACATGAACGGGATCGTCATCACCGCGCAGTTCCGGACGTCATCGGGCGGGCAGTACGCGGTGAGCCGTGCGTTCAACGATCGGCTCAAACGGCTTGTGGATAAGTCCCCTGATGTTCGGTTCGCGCAAACTTATCCACAACTGGTGATGAGCCCGCACAATCATCAGGCACCTGAAGGGGAAGAAGGCGCAGAGCAACAAGCGCTGCCCGGCAAGACCTCGGTGGTGAACAAGGATGGGTCAGAAAGCCCGGTTTGAGATCTTACGCGGCGGGCGCCGATACACCGCTGTAGGAGCCGGCTTGCCCGCGAAAGCGTCCGTTCAGACGCTACATCGGTGTCAGACCGGCGAGGTTCGCCAGCAAGCCGGCTCCTACGGATTGGGGCCAACCACAACTCATGCGAACGACGTAACGCCCCTGTAGGAGCGCGCTTGCCCGCGAAGGCGTCAGTGCATCCAACATCGAGTCTGGCTGGCACACCATCTTCGCCAGCAACTCGCTCCCCAGAGATCGGCTGCGCTTATCTGAACAACCTATCGCGCACCTGCAACATAAGCGCTTCATCCACCTCGCCCCAGTACTGCGGCTTGCCGGCGATGATGGCGGCGATGGGGATGCCGTCGCGGTAAACCAGCTTGTTGCCCACAATCGCCGGGACTTTCGCGCCGGGCAGCAGGGTACCGGCGAGGTTGAGCGGGTCGACTCCGCTGACTGCAATCAGGCTGCCGTCCAGTGGGCGATTGCGGACTTCGCGCAATAGCGGGATGGCTTCGGGCAACGCGAACTGTTCACCGGCCAGTCCTGCTACGAAGCGCCCGCCGCGAATCTCTCCGCGCGCTTCAAGCCGATGGAACGTGCGGAGCAACTCGCGCCACGTCGGCAGCCAGTCTGCCTCGCGCTCCAGCAGGCGCCAGAACACCACGCCGTATCGGCGCAGCAACGTCATGGCGACATGCTCCAGCGTATCGCTGTCGATCCTTTGCGACGCACCTTCTTCCTTCGCCGGCGCGCGACGCAGCAACGCCCAGCGCCCGGCATCGTCCATGCCGCCAATGAAAGCGCCGCGATTGCGCCGACTGGTGTGGCTGGCGCGCTTGCTCGCCGGGGTGATCAGCGCCCGCAGTCCGGCGAAACTGTCGGCGTTGACCAGCCCGGCGCCGACCAACTCCTGCAGCGCCGTTTCCAGTTCAGCCCGCAGCAAATGCGCTTCCCCGGTCAGCTCGTCGAAAAACATCGCGCCCTGGCTCGACAACACCTCATGAACCTTTTGCGCGCGCAGAGACAATTCGGTCGGCGCCGGCTGTTCGGTCAGCCCGGTCCACAGGCGAACCTGCGGTCGCGGCAGCAGCACGATCGGCGTACTGCGCAACGCAGCGCTGCCAACTTTGTTGCGACTGGTCAGACGCATCCATACCACCTTGCCGGACCGACACAGGTCATCCAGCCAGATCGATGAATAGTCCTTCAAGCGAGCCGGAAGCAGATCACTGTCCCAAGCGGCTGCGGCTGACGAAAAACCTTCCAGTTGCGCGACGACTTCCGGCAGCGCGGCTTTGCCCTGACTCTGGGTCGTCGCAGAGAGATGCTGCCAGTCGAACAGGAATCGGGTGAAGTCCTGCAGCGAGACCGGCTCGATTTCCCGGCGCAGGCGTTTGACCGTGTAACGGTGGATGCGCGACAGCAGATGCCGCTCGCACCATTGTTCCTCGCGGGCGTCAGGGCTGAACTGGCCTCGCAGCACGTAACCTTCGTTCTCCAACTGCGCCAGTGCCTGAGCGACCTGGTTCTGTGTCAGCGCCAGCGGCTCTGCGATGGCTGCGACCGTGAGCGGGCCGAAGCCGCCAAGCCGCGCCCGCACGACTTCGACGCGCGCTTCGTCCTCGCCCCACGCTTCATCGAACCCGGCCAATGCTGCCAACGGCGGGTGCATTTCGGCGGCGGGGTAGATCGCCTGCAAGCAGGTCAGGCGTTCCAGGGGGATCCACAACGCTTGCTCAGGGGTGACCTGCAAGCGCGTGCCCCGGCCGGAGCGGGCCAGACTTTCCAGCCATTTCATCCAGCCGCTGTGCTCGCGGGCCTCAACGCCAGTGATGCACCCCAGGCTCATCAGCGCCTCGTGCATCTCATCGACGTTTTGCGGCTGCGGCCAGGCTTCATCGGCCACCGCTTTGATCGCATCGACATCCAGCGCGCCGAGATCATCGGTGGATTCCGGGTCGCTCCAGCGCCGATTGAGCACCGCCTGGGTGCGACGTTCTTCCAGCGGCGCGTTGTCGAGAAACGCATACGGCTTGGCGTTGAGGATTTCCGCCGCCAGCGGCGAGGGCGCGGGCAGATCGCGGCTGACCAGTCGCACTTCGCCGTTTTCCATACGTCGTAGCAATTTCAGCCACCCTTCGGCGTCCATGGCTTCGTGCAGGCAATCGTCCAGGGTCTGCTCGATCAGCGGATGCTCCGGCACATCCCGCTCACCCACCAGATTTTCCAGGCAGGCGATCTGGTCGGGAAACACGGTGGCGATCAGGTCATCGCTCTTGATCCGTTGCAACTGAGGCGCCACTTTTCGCCCGCCGGTGTAACGCGGCAGGGCCAGCGCGACACCGGCGTTCCAGCGCCAGCGCACGCCGAACAGCGGCGCATCCAGCACTGCCTGAATCAGTAAATGCTCGGCGGTGGCGGAGTTGAGATAACGCCAGACTTCATCGAGCGCAAAGCTGTGCGCCGTGGACAGCGACAGCACGATGGCGTCCTCGCTGGCGGCGGCTTGCAGCTCGAAGTTGAAGGTGCGGCAGAAGCGCTTGCGCAACGCCAGCCCCCACGCACGATTGACCCGGCTGCCGAACGGGGAATGAATCACCAGTTGCGTGCCGCCGGACTGGTCGAAAAAGCGCTCGATGACCAGCGTGTCCTGGGACGGCAGTGCGCCCAGGGCCGAATGTGCGCGGGCGAGATATTCAATGATCTGCTCGGCGCTGGCGAGGCTCAGGCCCAGGCTTTTCATCAGCCAGTCGGTGCAGGCCCGAAGATTGCCGGGGTGGGCGCTGAGCTGCCCGTCGATGTCGGCCTGCAAGCGTGCGACGGCAAAAGACAATTCATCGCTGCGCCCCGGCGCCTCGCCCATCCAGAACGGAATGTTCGGCGGCATGCCGTGGGCGTCCTCGACCCGCACGCGGCCGGACTCGATCCGCAGAATCCGGTAGGACGTGTTGCCCAACTGGAAGATGTCACCCGCCGCGCTTTCCACGGCGAAGTCTTCGTTGACGGTGCCGATGTTCAGCGCCTGGGGTTCGAGGACGACGCTGTAATCGGCGTTGTCCGGAATCGTGCCGCCGCTGGTGACCGCCGTGAGTTTGCTGCCGCGCCGGCCACGCAAGGTGCGGGTCACTGCGTCGCGATGCAGGTACGCCGCGCGCACGCCCTGACGCCCGCTGTAACCCTCGGCGAGCATGCTCAGCAGCGCCTGATAATGGCCTTCGTCGACGTCGGCGTAGGGCGAAGCCTTGCGGAACAGCGCCAGCAGGTTTTGCTCCTGCCATTCCTGACAACTGACCTCGGCGATGATCTGCTGCGCCAGCACATCCAGCGGCGCCTTGGGAATGACCAGCGTGTCGAGCTCGCCGCGACGCACGCAATCCAGCAACGCCGCGCACTCGATCAGATCATCCCGGGAAACAGCGAACAGCCGCCCCTTGGGCGTGCCGCCTACGTGGTGACCGGAACGGCCGACGCGCTGCAAAAAGGACGCGATGGAGCGGGGCGAGCTGATCTGGCAGACCAGATCGACGTCGCCAATGTCGATCCCCAGCTCCAGCGAAGCCGTGGCGATCAAGACTTGTAGGTCACCGCGCTTGAGGCGCTGCTCGGCGTCCAGTCGTTGCTCTTTTGCCATGCTGCCGTGGTGGGCGGCGACTGCCTCTTTGCCCAGCCGCTCACTCAGATGCCGCGCCATGCGCTCGGCCAGCCGCCGGGTGTTGACGAAGATGAGGGTGGTGCGGTGTTCACGCGCCAGCGCGGCGAGCCGGTCGTAGACCAATTGCCAGACGTCACTGGACATCACGGCGCTCAAGGCAACCGGCGGCACTTCGATAGCCAGGTCCCGAGGGCGCGCGTGGCCGATGTCGACGATGGCGCACGGGCGGCTGACCGGATCGCTGCCCACCAGAAAGCGTGATACGCGCTCGATGGGTTTTTGCGTCGCTGACAGCCCGATTCGCAGCAGGGGTTTTGCACACAGCGCCTGCAAACGCTCCAGCGTCAGGGCAAGATGACTGCCGCGCTTGCCGGCCGCGATGGCGTGAATCTCATCGACGATGACAGTCTGCGTGCTCGCGAGCATGCGCCGGCCGGAGTCGGAGCCCAGCAGCACGTAAAGCGACTCCGGTGTCGTGACCAAAATGTTCGGCGCGGTTTTACGCATGGCCGTGCGTTCTTTCTGCGGCGTGTCACCGGTGCGCACGGCGGTAGTGATGCGCAGGCCGGGCAGGCCTTGCTGGACCAAATGATCGGTAATGCCCGCCAGCGGGTTCTGCAGATTGATCTGGATGTCGTTGGACAGCGCTTTCAGGGGCGAGACGTACACCACGAAGGTCTCGTTCGGCAGCTCGCCGCCGCGCTCCAGCCCTTGATGCACCAGATCATCGATGACCGCCAGAAATGCCGTCAGGGTTTTCCCGGAGCCGGTGGGCGCGGCGATCAACGTGGACTCGCGGCGTTTGATCAGCGGCCACGCCTGGGCCTGGGCCGCGGTAATGGCCGGAAACGTCGAACGAAACCACGCGCTGACCGCCGGATGAAAGGCGTCGAGCACCGGGTCGGGCGTCTGGGGAAGGTTCATCCGCAATTAATGCGGGCGCCGGCTGGTAGATGCAAGGGTCAGATGCTCGGAGGAAGACACAGGGCGAGCGATCGGTGACAGGTTTCAGGGGCGCCGCACGCGCGCATGCCCGCCGTTGTTGGGACTTGCCCGATGACGTGTTATGTTTGCGGACGTTTTTCACCTATTTTTAATCGACCTGAAGACTGAGCCTGCTGACTCTATGCGAATGCGCCTTATGCTGTTGGGCGGCGGGAATGCCCTCGGGCAGGCGTTGATTCGTCTAGGTGCCGAGGAGAACATTGGATTCCTCGCGCCGCGTCCACCACAAGACGGTTGGGATGCGGCAAGCCTGACGCAACTGCTCGATGACACCCGCCCGGATGCCTTGATCAATCTCGCTTACTACTTCGACTGGTTTCAGGCGGAGAAGGTGAGCGCTGACAGGCTGGATAATCAGGAACGCTCCGTCGAGCGTCTCGCCGAACTGTGCCAGCACCACAATATCGTCCTCGTTCAACCGTCCAGCTACCGCGTATTCGACGGTTCGCGGGCCACGGCTTACAGCGAAAAAGACGAGCCCGTGCCGCTGGGTTCCCGTGGTCAGGCCTTGTGGCGCATTGAGCAAAGCGTGCGTGCCACCTGCCCGCAGCATGTCTTGCTGCGTTTCGGCTGGCTGCTCGACGACAGCGCCGAAGGCGTGCTCGGGCGCTTTCTCAGCCGCGCCGAATCCCCTGGTGAATTGCTGCTGGCAGACGACCGGCGTGGCAATCCGACCCCGGTCGACGATGCCGCGAGGGTCATCATTTCGGTGCTCAAACAGCTCGATTGCGCCGCGCCGCTGTGGGGCACTTATCACTACGCCGGCCACGAAGCGACCACGCCACTGGCGTTTGGGCAGGCCGTGTTGACCGAAGCTCGCCTGCTGCGCCCGCTGGCGATCGAGGTACCTACCGCGCAGGCCCACGCCGCACGTCCGGACGCCAGCGAAGAGCCGCAGAACGCCGTGCTCGCCTGCAAGAAAATCCTCCACACTTTCGGTATCAAGCCACGCGCCTGGCGTGCTGGCTTGCCCAATCTACTGGACCGCTATTACCGCCATGTCTGATGCTCCTGTCCTCATCACCGGCGGCGCCGGTTTCATCGGTTCGCACCTGACCGACGCGCTGCTCGCCAAGGGCTATTCGGTGCGCATCCTCGACGATCTTTCCACCGGCAAACGCAGCAACCTGCCGCTGGACAACCCGCGTGTCGAGTTGATCGAAGGTGATGTGGCCGATGCCGCGCTGGTGGTCCGGGCGGCGGTGGGTTGTCAGGCCGTGGCGCACCTGGCTGCCGTCGCGTCGGTGCAGGCCTCGGTGGATGACCCGGTGAAGACGCATCAGAGCAACTTCATCGGCACGCTGAATGTCTGCGAAGCGATGCGCCAGGCCGGCATCAAACGCGTGGTGTTTGCTTCAAGCGCTGCGGTTTACGGCAACAACGGTGAAGGCGAGGCCATTACTGAAGACACGCCGAAAGCACCGCTGACCCCCTACGCGTCGGACAAATTGGCCGGTGAGCATTACTTCGATTTCTATCGCCGTCAGCATGGTTTCGAGCCCGTCGTGTTCCGCTTCTTCAACATCTTCGGCCCGCGCCAGGATCCTTCGTCCCCGTACTCGGGCGTGATCAGCATCTTCGCGGAGCGTGCGGTAAACGGTCTGCCGATTGCGGTGTTCGGCGACGGTGAGCAGACGCGGGACTTCTTCTACGTCGAGGACCTGGTTGACCTCGTGGTGCAGGGGGTCGAGATGCCGACGGTGGAAGAGGGCGCGGTCAATGTCGGTCTGAACGCCACGACTTCGCTGAATGAGCTGCTAGGGGCGCTGGCCGAGGTGGTCGGGAGTCTGCCGCCGGTGAGCTACCTTCCCGCACGTTCGGGTGACATCAAGCATTCACGGGCGAGCAATCAGCGTTTGCTTGAGCGCTTCAAGGTCCCCGAGCCGACGCCGCTGAAAGTTGGCCTGGCGCGGTTGCTGGGGCGCTGAAACCCGCGCAGCAAAAAGGCACCGATAAGGTGCCTTTTTTGTGCCTGCTGGTTCGGGCGCAAGCGCTTAGAACTTGTAGCCGACGCCAACCATGTACACCCACGGATCGACGTCCACGTTCACTTTAGTCCGGCCGACGCCCAGCGCCGAAGGACCGTCCAGCGTGGCTTGCGTGTCGATGTCCACGTACCAGACGGCGGCGTTGAGCATGATCTTGTCCGTCAACATGTAGTCCGCGCCGATCTGACCGGCCCAGCCCCACGAGTTCTTGATGTGCAGGTTGTTCATGCCCTGGCCTTTGCGTTCGCTGCTCAGGTTTTCATCGTAAAACCAGGTGTAGTTCACGCCGAGACCGGCGTACGGCTGGAATTTTGACGTCGCGTCCATCGGGTAGTACTGCAGCGACAGAGTCGGCGGCAGCTGTTTCACGTTCGCCAGTTTGCCGTCCAGCCCCGGGCCAAGGCCTTTGATCCCGACGGTGTGCTGAAACGGCGTTGCCGCCAGCAACTCTAGGCCCACGTGATCGGTGAGCATGTAGGCGAAGGTCAGGCCCAGTTGAGTGTCGCTGGTCAGCGTCGCTTTGGTGCCCGGGACCTTGGCGCCATCGAGCTTCAGGTTTCCGCTGTCTTCGTTGGGCGCTGTCGTGGCAGACCCGGCGCGAACGATGAAATCACCGGCCTGGTGAGCTTGAGCGGCGAAGGGGACACCGAGTGCAAGCGCGAGCAGGGGCGCGCTGAGCAGGGACTTGTGCATGGGGGCTCCGTAAGGGCATAAAAAGAGATGCCGTATGTTACGAAGCGTCCAGGTCGCGGTTTTTGACTTGGCTCAATGAAAAAGCGATTAATTAAGTGGTATTGGCGTCGGGCTATGGGGGCATGAGTGATGCACTGGCCCTACACGGCAGGCCCTTGGAATTGGCGATGAACAGCGATTCACTGTAGGAGCCGGCTTGCTGGCGAACGCATCAGATCAGACGCTGCAACATTGGCTGACCTGCCGGGTTCGCCAGCAAGCCGGCTCCTACAGATCAGCGTCCAATCGAGTTCGTCGGTGTCCGGGATGAGCGGTCACTGCTCATCCGGCATTTCGTAGACCAGAATCTTGTCGGCTTCCATCTGGTAACCGGCATCGGCCAATTCGCTGGTTGAGGATTTAACCTGCATCGGGCCTTCGATCCAGTACGGCTGGTACAACTCGTCAACCTTGACGCCCAGTTCGCTGGTCACGTGGACGATCTGATTGGGCGGCGGCGGTGGCACGTGAATGCAGGCGCCGAAGTACGGCACCAATAGAAACTCCGTCACCCGGCCTTCCTCGCTGACTTCCAGCGGCACGATGTAACCCGGCAGCCGCACTCGCTCGCCGTCCAGCGACTTGACCACCGGCGCATGGGGCGCCAACTGATGCGCGGCCGGCGCGGACTCGACGGACAGGGTGTCCGCCAGGCTCGACAGGTTGTGAATCGGCGCGGTGATCAGCTTCACCGGAGGGGCGTCAGGCGGGATCATTTCCTGCCACGTCAGCACGCGCAGGTCCTGCGCCCACAACGGCGTCGCGGCTAGCATCAACAGCCACATCCAACCCATCCGCATCACAACGACCTCATAAACGAATCGACAACCCGTCTGCCAGCGATTGCCGATAGGCACGCCACGCGGGCACGGTGCCCATCAACACGGCAGCGCCGAGAATCCCCGCCAGCAGCGTCCACTCGTAGGTGCTGGGTAGCGACAGCGGCAGGTACAAACCGTAATTGGCCTGCACGTAACCCTGCGCGGAGGCGATGCCGATGTAAAGCAGCGCCAGCCCGCAGACCGAGCCCCCCAACGCCAGGGCAAACGCTTCCAGCACCAACAGGCTGGCGATATGCCAAGGCCGCGCGCCCACCGAGCGCAGAATCGCCATCTCCCGACGCCGCTCGTTAAGGCTGGTGAGGATCGCCGTCAGCATGCCGATCAGCCCGGTCAAGACAACGAACAACGAGATCACGAACAGCGCTTTTTCAGCCGTGCCCATCAGGCTCCACAGCTCCTGCAACGCCACGCCCGGCAGAATCGCCAGCATCGGCTCACCCCGAAACTCGTTGATGTCGCGCTGCACCGCAAAGGTGGCGATCTTGCTGTTCAGGCCAAGCATGAACGCTGTGATGGCGGTGGGCGTGAGGTCCATGTTGCGGGCCTGATCGGCGCTGATACGTCCGGCGCCTTGTGCCGGCACGCCGTTGTGCCAGTCGATGTGAATCGCTTCCATGCCGCCCAGGCTGATGTGCAGTGTGCGATCAACCGGCGTGCCAGTGCGTTTGAGAATGCCGACGACGGTGAAAGGCTTGTCGTCATGCTTGACCAGACTCACCGTCGCGACGCCGTGGGCCAGCACCAGTTTGTCGCCGAGCTTGTAATGCAGCGCGTCCGCCACTTCCGCGCCGAGGACCACTTCAAACGGGTCGGTGGCAAATGCCCGACCGTCTGCCAGCTCCAGATGCTGCTGACGACCGTACTGGTAATGCTCGAAATACGATTCGTTGGTGCCCATCACCCGATAGCCGCGGTGGCTGTCACCCAGTGAAATAGGGATCGCCCACTTCACCTGCTTGCTGTTGGCGAAATGCTCGAAGCTGTCCCAGCGGATGTTGTTGGTGGCGTTGCCGATGCGGAATACCGAGTACAGCAGCAGGTTCACCGAGCCAGAGCGCGCGCCGACGATCAGGTCCGTGCCGCTGATGGTGCTGGCAAAGCTGGCGCGCGCTTCGGTCCGCACCCGTTCGACCGCCAGCAGCAGGCAGACGGAGAGGGCAATGGCAAACGCGGTGAGGAATGCAGTAAAGCGGCGGTTGGCGAGGCTGGCCAGCGCCAGACGAAGAAGATACATCTCAGACCTCTGCAGCAACGGCGGCGCGATTGAGCTCGGCCAGCGAAAGGTTGCGATCGAACAGCGGCGCCAGGCTCTGATCGTGGCTGACGAAAAGCAGGCTGGCGCCGGCCTCGCGGCATTCGGCGAACAGCAACTGGATGAATGCTTCGCGGGCGTCAGCATCCAGCGCCGACGTCGGTTCGTCAGCAATGACCAGCTCCGGCTGGCCGATCAGGGCGCGGGCAGCAGCGACGCGTTGCTGCTGACCGATGGACAGGGAGTCGGCGCGGCGGCTGAGCATTTCAGGGTCTTTCAAACCCAAGTGAGCGAGCAGGGTTTCAGCCGCTTTGTCGACGCTGCCGTGACGCTGGGTCGCCCGCTGGGTGCGTAGTTTGGAAAAGCGGCAGGGCAGCTCGACGTTCTCGCGCACCGACAAAAACGGCAGCAGGTTGAATTGCTGGAAAATGTAGCCGGTGTGATCGACACGAAATCGGTCCCGGGCGCCGGCCGAGAGCTGTGTCAGATCCTGACCGAGCAGGCGAACGCTCCCGCGACTGGGGCGTTGCACACCCCCCAGCAGACCGAGCAGCGTGGTTTTGCCGCTACCGCTGGGGCCTTTGAGAAACAGGGTTTCGCCGGCATCGAGGCGAAACGCCGGAATGTCCAGCAGTTGCGGATGCCCCGGCCAGCTGAAGCCGAGTTCGGACAATTCAATGAGCGCTTGAGTCATGACCACACGTGCGTCTGAAAAGTGACCGACCGGGAAGCCCGATCGCGGATAGAACTTTGCTGGTTAAAACTTGACCACTGGATTGCTTGGACGCACTTCAGCGCCCATCTGGCGTTTCGGTGTCACCAGCTGCACCTGAATGGTCTGGGTGGCCGGGAAGCTTTTGAACAGCTGGGTCAGGTCGAGCTTGTTGAGCACGTTCGGCGCGCTGCAGGTGAACTGATAATGGCCGTGAATTTCGCTGTGCTCATGTTCAGCCGCGTCGCCATCGGTGTGATCGTGATCGTCGTCATCCTTGTCGCCAAACAGCGTGCTTTCCACCCGCTGTTTGGTGGCGGTGCATCCGGCCGCTTCCGGAAGACTGAACAGCGCGTGGGGCTTGAGCAGGGTTTCCTTGGCCAGAGCAAGCGTCATCTTGTCTGCGTCAGTGGTTGCCGGGTGCTCGAAGCCGACGATGTTCATCGCCGGGGTGTCGAGTTCCAGTTCCAGCGTGCGCCCGTCCAGCGCCATGTCCATCCGCGCCACACCATGCACGTGCGCGCCAAGGCTGCCGTGCTCATGATCGTGGTCATGCTCATCGGCCGCGTGGGCGACGGCGAGGGGCAGCAGGGCGAAGGGCAGGGCGAGTAGCAAACGACGCATGGGGGAAGCTCCGGAGGCGAGTCTGAAATTTGTTATGTAATCTTATAACAATGTGTTGCGCCGTTTCTTAACTTTTTCAAGCGGCCTTGTAGGAGCGTGGCGAACGCGGTGTGTCAGCCAACCAAGATGCTGAATGCGCCGACGTGTTCGCGGGCAAGCGCGCTCCTACAGGTCTTGTGCACGACGCCGATCATACGTTCGACGCCACCCCTTGTAGGAGCGCGCTTGCCCGCGAATGCGATTTCAGGGGCAACGCTCCTACAGTATTGCGGGGTGTCAGGGATCGCGTGCAGGTCGCCAATTCCTGTGGGACCATGCCGGTCCGCCCTATCAGAGGACACACCCCATGCTGCGAATCCGTGGAACCGTCGGCGATCTGCCGGTGGATCTGACTGTGGAAATGGACGACGCCGACTGGGCTCGGCTGGGCATTCAGCTGGGCGCGCAGGTGCAGGAAACTTCGGCGCCCACGGATACGTCCGTCAAGCCTGCGGCCGGTCGCAACGATGCTGTCTGGGATATCGCTCAGGAGTTGTTGCGCAAGGCAGGCCACCTGACCGGACCGGACCTGCTCGGTCAGCTGGAAGGCCTGTCGGGCAGCACCGCTGCGGGCAAACGCCTGATGGTGCGCCTGCGCCACAGCACTAATGTGAAAGTGGAAAGCCAGGGCGACACGCCGGTGTATCACTGGGTTGAGTGATACACACAGCCTGCAGGCTCCGTGTAGGACCGGCTTTAGCCGGGAAGACGTCAAGCGTCACACCACAAAATTGAGGGTGCTCATGCGGGCCTCTTCCCGGCTAAAGCCGGTCCCACTAGTAGACCGCGTACATTCAATGGGACTGGCTCTGTCCAATGTAGGACTGGCTCTGGCCGAGAAGGCTAGTAAAGCGCCGCAAACAACCGACGACGATACGTCGTGACCAGCGGGTGATCATTCCCCAGCAGGTCGAACACCTGTAGCAGCGTCTTGTGCGGCTGGCCTTCGTTGTAGCTGCGGTTGCGGATGAACAGCTTGAGCAACCCTTCCAGCGCGGCTTCGTATTGCTGACGGGACAATTGCTGGATCGCCAACTGGTGTGCGGCTTCATCGTCCTGCGGGTTCTGCGCCAGGCGCGACTTCAACTGGGCGGCGTCAGGCAACGCGGCGGCTTCAGCCAGAAACGTCAACTGCGCCTTCGCCCCGGCCAGCGCGGCTTTGTGCTCATCGCCCTTAACCGCGTCCAGCACCGCGCGGGCTTCGGTCAGTTCGCCGCGTTCGGCCAGGCAGCGCGCATACAAAATCAGCGCGGCGGCGTTGGTGTTGTCCTCGGCGAGGATGGTCTGCAGAACCGCTTCGGCTTCGGCGAAATGGCTCTCGGCGAACATCGCCTGCGCGGTTTTCAGCGGGTCGGCGGCGGCCGGCGGCGGCATCTGCACATGGGGCTCAAGCAGCGCGCGGATTTGTGATTCAGGCTGGGCACCGGAGAACCCATCCACCGGCTGGCCGTCCTTGAACAGCACCACCGTGGGCAGACTGCGAATGCCGAAGCGCGCCACGATGTCCTGTTCAGCGTCGCAATCGACTTTGGCCAGCAACAATTCGCCCTGATAACTCTCGGCAATCTGTTGCAGCAGCGGCATCAGCACCTTGCACGGCGCACACCACTCGGCCCAGAAATCCACCAGTACGGGTTTGTGAAAGGAATTCTCGATGACCATTTGATCGAAAGTGGCGGTGGTCGCATCGAAGATGTACGGCGTGTCCTGGCTCATCGCGGGTCTCGAAAGAAGGCTTGATGGCGCGAACTATAAAGGGCTGGGGGGATTGTCGGAAGCGCGACAGCAGATGTGCGGTTTGCCGATGACCTGTGGGAGCGTGGCTTGTCCCGCGATCGGCGACGAAGTCGTCGTAAAACGGGTCAACTGGGTAAGGCTGACGCACCGTGTTGGGTGGGTTGCTGCCGCTGCGCGCCAGATCGCGGGACAAGCCACCCTCCTACGGGGTGGGTCAGGTCAGCTCAGGCCTGTCGCTGCGCATGATAAAGACTCACCCTGCGAAACTCCCACGGCTCGGCCAGATCCGGCAGCGTCAGCGCCTCAAGAACTCCCAGCCGCTCATACAGAGGATGCTGAAAGTCCCGTACCCTGGAGTCGGCCACCAACGCTTGCTTCCCACGACTGAGAAACTGATCCAGCAGCGGCAGGTTGGCGTGGTCGTACAGCACGTCCGCCACCAGGATCAGGTCGAAACGGTCCTCCTCGGCGAAAAAGTCGCTCGAATACTCAAGCGTCACGCCGTTCAGCTCGGCGTTGGCCCGGCAGGCCTCGATCGCCAGCGGATCAAGATCACAGGCGACGACTGCGAGCGCGCCGGCTTTCATCGCCGCAATGCCTGCGACGCCCGAGCCCGCGCCGAAGTCCAACACCCGCTTGCCCGCGACCCAGTGCGGCTGCTCGGCGAGAAAGCGCGCCAGCGCCAGGCCACTGGCCCAGCAGAAACTCCAATAGGGCGGATCTTCGAGAATGCGCCGGGTTTCCTCGGGGCTGAACGCGCGATCCATATTGTTCGCGTCAATCAGCCACAACTTAAGGTCCGTCCCCGGCAGCGCTTCGGCCACCAGTTGTGCATCGCCCAGCAGCTCGCTCAATGCGGCTTGCAGGTGAAGCGGGGCAGTCACGGCGCAGGAGCGAATTGCAGCTGGCCCAGTGCCTGAGTGGTGGGTTGGGTGATCAGCACGGACGGCAGATGCAGAATCAACTGACCCGACTTGCTGGCGCGGCCGCGCAGTTCGACGCGCGCGCCCACCGGGAAGGCTTCCGGGTTGAAGCGCAACTGAAACGGCAGCGACTGGTTGTTCCCCACCAGCTTGGTGCTGGTCAACAGCTTCTGCGGGCGGTTGCGATCGTCAATGACCAACAACGCCAGCTCGACTTCTGCGCCGGCCGGCACGCCCAGCAACTGGCCGCTCAGTTCGCGCTGGAACGGCTGCAACGGCCCTTGCCCTTCCGGCAGCGTAATGGCGTTGGGCGCAGGTTTGGCGGGTGCCGCAGGTTTTGGCGCTTCGGCCGTGCTGCACGCAGCGAGCAGGCCCACAAGGCTGATTACAGCAAGCGTACGTAGCGTCATGAACAGCTCCAGAAAAGCGGAAGGCGGGCGAGATACGCACGGGATGGCGCAGTATCGCTGAGTGCGACGGGTTTCACTGCACTGAATGCGCGTCTATATACCTGAAAGCCTCGGACTTGTCTTGCCAGCGAGATGCGCTACCATGGCCCTCCCTTTTTTTGTTGCCTGCCACCATGCACTGTCCCTTTTGCGGTGCCAACGACACCAAAGTCATTGACTCGCGCCTCGTTGCTGAAGGCGATCAGGTTCGCCGCCGTCGTGAATGCGTCGCCTGCGAAGAACGCTTCACCACATTCGAAACCGCTGAATTGGTACTGCCCCGGCTGATCAAGCAGGACGGCAGCCGTCAGCCCTTCGACGAAGAGAAGCTGCGCGCGGGTATGCAGCGCGCGCTGGAGAAGCGCCCGGTCAGTGTCGAACGTCTGGAAGCGGCCCTGGCCCACATCAAAAGCAAGCTGCGTGCGACCGGCGAACGCGAGGTCAAATCGTTGATCGTCGGTGAGCTGGTGATGGGCGAACTGCAAAAACTCGACGAGGTGGCCTACATCCGCTTTGCTTCTGTCTATCGGCGGTTTCAGGACCTCAACGAATTCCGCGAAGAAATCGACCGACTGGCTCGCGAGCCGGTTAAAGAGTGAGCATGACCTCCACAGAGCAAAGCGTGCTCGACGCAGCCTATATGGCGCGGGCGCTGGAACTGGCCCGCAAGGGCGTCTACTCGACGCACCCCAACCCGCGTGTCGGCTGCGTGATCGTGCGTGATGGCGAGATTGTCGGTGAAGGCTGGCACGTCCGCGCCGGTGAACCCCACGCCGAGGTGCATGCATTGCGTCAGGCGGGCGACAAGGCAAAGGACGCGACCGCTTACGTCACCCTCGAGCCCTGCAGTCATCATGGCCGCACCCCGCCGTGCGCCGACGCGCTGATCAACGCCGGTGTGGCGCGTGTGGTTGCCGCCATGCAGGACCCCAATCCCGATGTTGCCGGTCGTGGTCTGTTGCGTCTGATGGGCGCGGGCATTGCGGTGCAAAGCGGCGTGCTCGAAAGCGAAGCGCGGGCGCTGAACAAAGGGTTTCTCAAGCGCATGGAGCACGGCCTGCCGTATGTGCGGGTCAAGCTGGCGATGAGTCTCGACGGACGCACGGCCATGGCCAGCGGCGAAAGCCAGTGGATCACCGGCCCCGAAGCGCGTTCCGCCGTGCAGCGCCTGCGAGCGCAGTCGAGTGTGGTGCTGACCGGCGCCGATACCGTGCTGGCCGACAATGCGCGGCTCACCGTGCGCCCTGACGAATTGGGCCTGAACGCCGAACTCACTGCGCTGGCCGCGACCCGACCGCCGTTGCGCGTGTTGGTCGACGGGCGTTTGCGGGTGCCCCTCGATGCGCCGTTCTTTAAAGCGGGCAATGCGCTGGTGGTGACCTGTGCGGCAGCCTCGGCCCGCGAGCGTTATCACGACGAAGGCCACGACATGCTGGCGCTGCCGAGCAGTGGCGGGCACGTCGATCTGCGCAAACTGTTGGTCGAACTGGCCGCCCGTGGCGTCAACGACGTGCTGGTCGAGGCCGGCCCTAAACTTGCTGGCGCCTTCACCCGGCTGGGCCTGGTGGATGAATTCCAGATCTTCGTGGCGGGCAAGTTCATGGGCTCGTCGGCGCGACCGCTGCTGGACCTGCCGCTGGCGCAGATGAGCGAAGCGCTCGAACTCAAGATTGTCGAAATGCGCGCGGTCGGCAATGACTGGCGAGTCATTGCGATACCCGCGTCGCACCCCGGCGTATAATTCCGGCTTCCGCGCTCAGCGCTGGCCCTGTTTTCCAGGAGCACCCATGTTTACCGGCATCATCGAATCCATCGGCAGCATCCGCGCCATCACTCCGAAAGGCGGCGATGTCCGCGTTTACGTAGAGACCGGCAAGCTCGACCTTTCCGACGTCAAGTTGGGCGACAGCATCGCGGTCAACGGGGTCTGCCTGACCGCCGTTGAATTGCCGGGCGACGGCTTCTGGGCTGACGTCAGCCGCGAAACCCTGAACGTCACTGCGTTCGTCGATCTGAAAACCGGCAGCCGCGTGAATCTGGAAAAAGCCCTGACCCCGACCACGCGCCTGGGCGGCCACTTGGTCAGCGGCCACGTTGATGGCGTCGGCGAGGTGCTGTCCCGGGAAGAAAACGCCCGCGCGATCCAGTTCCGCATGCGTGCACCCCGCGAGCTGGCCAAGTACATCTCCCACAAAGGCTCGATCACCGTCGACGGCACCAGCCTGACCGTGAATGCGGTCAATGGCGCCGAGTTCGAGCTGACCATCGTCCCGCACACCCTGGCCGAAACCATCATGGGCGACTACCGCGCGGGCCGTAAGATCAACCTGGAAGTCGACCTGCTGGCGCGTTACCTCGAGCGTTTGCTGCTCGGTGACAAAGCGGCCGATCCGACGCCGGCCCAGGGCGGCAACATCTCCGAAAGCTTTCTGGCCGCCAACGGCTACCTCAAATCCTGAATCGAAGGGGGTGCCGCGTGGCGCTCAACAGCATCGAAGAACTGGTTGAAGACATTCGCCAAGGCAAGATGGTCATCCTCATGGATGACGAAGACCGCGAGAACGAAGGCGATCTGATCATGGCCTCCGAGTGCGTCAAGGCCGAGCATATCAACTTCATGGCGCGTTATGCCCGTGGCCTGATCTGCATGCCGATGACCCGCGAGCGCTGCGAGACCCTGAAACTGCCGCTGATGGCGCCGCGCAATGGCTCGGGCTTCGGCACCAAGTTCACCGTGTCCATCGAAGCCGCCGAAGGCGTGACCACCGGGATCTCCGCTGCCGACCGCGCGCGCACCGTTCAGGCGGCTGCCGCCAAGGATGCGAGGGCCGAAGACATCGTCAGCCCGGGCCACATCTTCCCGCTGATGGCCCAGGCCGGCGGTACGCTGTCCCGCGCAGGCCATACGGAAGCAGCGTGCGACCTGGCGCGCATGGCCGGTTTCGAACCGACCGGCGTGATCTGTGAAGTCATGAACGACGACGGCACGATGTCCCGCCGTACTGAGCTGGAGGCTTTCGCGGCCGAGCACAACATCAAGATCGGCACCATCGCCGACCTGATCCATTACCGGATGATCCACGAACGTACCGTTCAGCGGATTGCCGAGCAGCCGCTGGACAGCGAACTGGGCCATTTCAATCTGGTGACCTACCGCGATTCCGTCGAAGGTGACGTGCACCTGGCGCTGACGCTGGGCAAGATCTGCGCGGAAGAAGCCACACTGGTTCGCGTGCACAACATGGACCCGCTGCGCGACCTGCTGATGGTCAAACAGCCCGGCCGCTGGAGCCTGCGGGCCGCCATGAAGACCGTGGCCGACGCCGGCAGCGGCGTGGTGCTGCTGCTTGGTCACCCGCTCGATGGCGACACGGTTCTGGCCCATGTGCGTGAAACCGCAGGCGGCACGCCGATCAAGACACCGACCACTTACAGCACCGTGGGTGCCGGTTCGCAGATCCTTCGTGACCTCGGCGTGCGCAAAATGCGCCTGATGAGTTCGCCAATGAAGTTCAATGCGATATCCGGTTTCGATCTGGAAGTTGTAGAATACGTGCCCTCCGAATAATGACCGGCAGGTGACAGGCCCCGACAGCGTTCAGCCGTTGGTGGTTTTTGTCCCTGCAGTCGCCCGATTCGTGGCCTAAAATCCCTGAAAGCGCGCGCCCGATGCGCGCTTTCATGCTCTTTAATACGAGAACACGAGACTCAGCCGAATGACCCTGAAGACCATCGAAGGTACCTTCATCGCCCCCCAAGGTCGCTATGCCCTGGTGGTTGGCCGCTTCAACAGCTTCGTCGTCGAAAGCCTCGTCAGCGGCGCCGTTGATGCCCTGGTTCGCCATGGCGTGAGCGAAAGCGACATCACCATCATCCGCGCACCGGGCGCGTTCGAAATCCCGCTGGTTGTGCAGAAGGTCGCTCAACGCAGCGAATTCGCCGCCATCATCGCGCTCGGCGCCGTCATTCGTGGCGGCACCCCGCACTTCGAATACGTCGCTGGCGAATGCACCAAGGGCCTGTCCCAGGTGTCCATGGAATTCGGCGTGCCGGTTGCATTCGGCGTACTGACCGTCGATTCCATCGAACAGGCGATCGAGCGTTCCGGCACCAAGGCCGGCAACAAAGGCGCTGAAGCTGCATTGTCCGCCATCGAGATGGTCAGCCTGTTGGCGCAGTTGGAGGCCAAGTGATTAACGACGAAAGCGATCAGTTCAACCCGCGTGATCCACGTGCGGCAGACGCTGGCAAGCCATCCAAAAGCGAAAAGCGTCGTGCGGCTCGCCAGATGGCCACTCAAGCCCTGTACCAGCGCCACATGGCGGGTCAGTCGCTGAACGAGATCGAAGCGCAGTTCCGCGTCGACAACGACTTCACTTCCGTCGATGCCAGCTATTTCCACGACATCCTCCACGGCGTTCCGGCCAATCAGGACAAGATCGACGCTGCGCTGGCGCCATGTCTGGACCTGACCATCGAAGAGCTGGATCCGGTTGAACTGGCGGTATTGCGCCTGTCGACCTGGGAACTGCTGGAGCGCATCGACGTGCCGTACCGCGTGGTCATCAACGAAGGTATCGAGCTGGCGAAAGTCTACGGTTCGACCGACGGCCACAAGTTCGTCAATGGCGTGCTCGACAAGCTGGCTCCGCGTCTGCGCGAAGTCGAAGTGAAGGCGCACAAACGCTGAGGCTTCTGGGTTTCTCCAGAACCTGAGCGTCTCCGCCATGGGCGAGTTCGAGCTGATCCGCAATTACTTTGCCGCTGCGCCCTGCGCGCAGCCCGGCGAAGGCGTTGCCTTGGGGATTGGCGACGACTGCGCCCTGTTGTCGGTGGTCGCTGGCCAACAACTCGCCATCTCCACCGACACGCTGGTCGCCGGGGTGCATTTCCCCGACGTCTGCGATCCTTTCCTGCTCGGCCAGCGCGCACTCGGCGTGTCGGCCAGCGACCTGGCTGCCATGGGCGCCAGTCCCCTCGCATTTACCCTTGCCCTGACCCTGCCGCAGGTTTCCGCCGACTGGCTGGAAGCGTTCGCCCGTGGTTTGAACGCCATGGCTCAAGGCTGCGGCCTGCGCCTGATCGGCGGCGACACGACGCGCGGGCCTTTGAGCCTGACCCTCACGGTCTTCGGCACCGTCCCGACCGGGCAGGCCTTGACCCGAAGCGGCGCGCGGCCTGGGGATCTGTTGTGCGTGGGCGGCCCGCTCGGCGACGCGGCCGGGGCGCTGCCGTTGGTGTTGAACCAGCGCAGCACCGAGGCGTCTACCACTCAGGCCTTGCTGGCGAGTTACTGGTCGCCGCAGCCGCAATTCGCGCTGGGCATCGCATTACGCGGCAAGGCCAGCGCGGCGTTGGACATCTCCGACGGACTGCTCGCCGATTGCGGACATATCGCAACGGCTTCAGGCGTACGCTTGCTGGTAGAGCGCGAAAAAGTGCCGATGTCTGACGCGTTGCTGACGTTTTTCGGGCCTGACGCGGCGTTGAATGCCGCGCTCAGTGGAGGCGATGACTACAGACTGGCCTTCACGTTGCCGCCATCATGGCTGGCTGAGCTACAGGCCGCCGGCTTGCCTGTTTTCGTTCTGGGTCGGGTGGTCGAAGGCCACGGCGTGGTGCTGACTGACGCACTTGGGCAGGACGTCACCCCGTTGACTCGGGGCTATCAACATTTTCAGGAGACACGGTGACAGATCATCCTAATCAGGTCCCGGCGGAGAACGTTCCTCCGTCGGTGTGGACCAATCCGTGGCATTTCCTGGCCTTCGGTTTCGGCTCCGGCACATTGCCCAAAGCGCCCGGCACCTGGGGCTCAATGGTCGCTGTACCCTTTATCCCGCTGTGGCAAATGCTGCCGGACTGGGGCTATTGGCTGATGCTCGGCCTGACCATGCTGTTCGGCTTCTGGCTGTGCGGTAAGGTGGCCGATGACCTGCGCGTTCACGACCATGAAGGCATCGTCTGGGACGAAATGGTCGGGATGTGGATCACCTTGTGGCTGGTGCCCGAGGGTTGGGTCTGGCTGCTGGTGGGCTTTTTGGTGTTCCGCTTTTTCGACATCCTCAAGCCCTGGCCCATTCACTGGATCGACAAGCATGTGCACGGCGGCGTCGGCATCATGCTTGATGATGTCCTGGCCGGTGTTTTCGCATGGCTGGCAATGCAGGGGCTGGTCTGGCTGTGGGCTGTCATGTAGGGGCGGCGCTCATGAGGCGTTCAGGCGTGGGATGGCTGCTGGGTCTGGCGTTGCTGATAACCAGTGTCTGGGCGACCGCCGACGCAGCGCCCCCTGCGCCGATGTCCGACAAACCCACTGACATCCAGTTGGTGAGCGAACACTGGAACGGCTATACCGAAAACGACGGCAGTGGGCTGGGTTGGGATTTGATGCGCGAGATTTTTGAGCCGGCCGGCGTGAAGGTCGAGCAGCGCATCGAGCCCTATACCCGCGCGGTCGGGCTGGTGCAGCGCGGCGAGGCTGATGCCTGGGTCGCTGCCTACAAAGATGAGGTCAAGGGCACGCTTTATTCGAAGTGGCACTACGACAATGACGAAATCTACACGCTGGGTCTGGCCTCGAAACCACTTCCAACCCTGCAGACTTTGGCCAATTATCGTCTGGCCTGGGTCCGCGGCTACGAGTTTCAGCACTATCTGCCCAACGTCACGCACTTCAACGAAGTCCCCCGGCGCGATCACATTCTGCCGATGCTCGAATACGGGCGTGCGGATTTGTACATCGACGCCAAGCCGGAGATGGATTTCATCCTCGCCCAAAGCAACGATCCCCAACGCTATCGACTGACGTACCTCACCGTCATCCCCTTGTACCTGAGCTTCGCAGACACCCCGCGAGGGCACGCGCTGCGGGATCTGTTTGATGTGCGGATGGGCGATCTCGTGCACAGCGGCAAGCTGCGGCCGATCTTTGCACGCTGGAAGCACCCGTATCCGTTCGACACAGACGGTCGTCAGTCCGGTACTGATGCTGCCCACTGATCAAACTTGTTGATCTGATTGGCCGACAATTCAGCCTAAGCGTCTGTCGGAACCTGCTGTTACAATGTTGCGAATTTCCAGCCCTCATACTGATCAGGAGCACCCGGTGCCCGTCGTATTTGTCGCGGCTTCCAAGCTGCCTACCCCCTTTGCCACTTTCAAGATGAACGGCTTTCTCGAGCCGGAAAACGGCCGCGAGCATGTCGTACTGACCCTCGGCGATGTGTCAGATGGCGCCCCGGTGCTCGGTCGTGTGCATTCCGAATGCCTGACCGGTGATGCGCTGTTCAGTCAGCGCTGCGATTGCGGTTCCCAGCTTGAAGCGGCGTTGCGCGCCATCGCCGCCGAAGGACGTGGCGTGCTGTTGTATCTGCGCCAGGAAGGTCGCGGCATCGGCCTGATGAATAAGATTCGCGCATATGAATTGCAGGACGGCGGTGCGGACACCGTTGAGGCGAACGAGCGCCTGGGCTTTGCCGCTGACCAGCGCGATTACGGCATCTGCCTGCCGATGCTGGAGCATCTGGGCATCAAGTCCCTGCGTCTGATGACCAATAATCCGCGCAAGGTCAAAGCGCTGACCGACATGGGCATCACCGTCGCCGAGCGTGTGCCGCTGCACACCGGCCACAATCCGCACAACAAGCTTTATCTGGCGACCAAGGCCGGCAAGCTGGGTCACATGATGGGCAACGAGCATCAGAGCGAAGCCGATCCGGCGTGATACCTGGCCGCCTGCGCCTTCGTCTGGCGCAGGCTGGACGCGCTTGATGCGCCCGCTGATTGCCTGCCTGTTGTTGCTGATCGCCTTTCAGGCTGGCGCTGCCCAGAGGGTAGTCAGCTTCGCTCCCTCTTTGACTGAAATCGTTATCGAACTGGATGCCGCCGATCTGTTGGTCGGCGTGATCGACGGCGGCCCGCGCCCGGAACCGGTATTGGGCCTGCCTTCGGTGGGTCGATACGGGCAGCTCGACATCGAGCGTCTGCTCAGTTTGCAGCCCGATCTGTTGTTGCTGTGGCCCGGTAGTGTCAGCGCGGCCCAGCGCGACCAACTCAAGCGCCTGAACATTCCCACCTACACCGCCGAGCCCCACACGCTGAACAAGCTGGCTGACCAGATCGAGCAAATTGGTGAACGCCTTGGCCGTGCGGATCGTGGGCGTCAAGTCGCGGCAGATTTTCGGCAGCGACTGGCCGCGTTGCGTGAGCGGTACCGGCGCGATGTCCCGCTGACGGTGTTCTACCAAGTGTGGGACCCGCCGCTCTACACGGTAGGCGGCGGGCAGATCATCAGCGATGCACTGACCGTGTGCGGCGCACGCAACGTCTATGACGACCTCAAACTGCCGGCGCCCCAGGTCAGTCTCGAGTCAGTGCTGCAGCGCGACCCGGACGTGATTCTCGCCAGCGACGCTGCGTTGTTGCCGGCATGGAAAACGTGGTCGCAGTTGAAGGCCGTGAAAGCCGGTCGCCTGATTGCCGTGCCCGATAAAGGCCTCGAACGAGCCAGTGGGCAAATGGTGGCGGCGGTGGCGAAGGTGTGCAGCATGATAGCGCCAGAGCGCTAGATCAGGCGGCTGCAAATCTACAGCGCCGGCGTCCAGGTCACGCCAAACATCCACGTCCGACCCTCTTCACGATAGCCGTAGTTGCTGCTCCCATCGAAGCTGTACAGCGTTCGGCTATAGCGCTTGTCCAGGGCGTTATCCAGCTTGAACTCGAGTCTTACTTCGTCGCTGGCTTTCCAGCTGCTGCGCAACCCGAACAGCGAATAGCCGCCAAAATGTTGGGTGTTGGCCTCGTCATTGTAGCTGTCGCTGACGGCCTGCCAGCTGGCGCCGACGCCGAGGCGATCAAACTGACGGTCGAGATCCAGGTTCAGGGTGCGCCGAGCGCGACGGTTGAGCGTGTGCCCGGTGTCACGGTCACGCGGGTCGATAACCGACGCGCCCAGCTTCCCGGTCCAGCCAAACAATCGCTGCTCAAGCGACCCTTCGAAACCGTTGATCCGTGCCGAACCGATATTTTCAGGGCGGAAGTCACTGTCGAGGGCGATGGCGTCCTGAAGGTCAGTGCGATAGAGCGAGGCCTCAAGACGAGCCGTGTCGCTCAGGCGACTGCGCCACTGCAGCTCGTAGCTTTTCGAATGCTCGGGCTTGAGATTCGGGTTGCTGAAGTCCGGGTAATACAGGTCATTGAACGTCGGCGCGCGGAAGCCTTCGCTGTAGGAAAGCAGCACATCGTTGGCGTTGTTGAGCGGCACGGTGAGCGTGCCGCTCCAGGTGTTCTGGCTGCCGAATTGTTCGTTCTGGTCGTGGCGCAGGCCCAGTTCGGTGGAGAAGTGCTCGCCTTTGAAGCGATGCTGAATGAACGCCGCGCGGTTCCAGCGGCTGTCCTCGTCGAACGCCGTGCTGCTGTTGACGCGGTCTTCGTACCAGTCGCCACCCAGCATCAGGCTGTTGCGATCGTCCAGGGTCAGGTCGTTCTGCCAATTGAGCGAGTCGCGGTAGGTGTTGAACACGTAGTGATCGTCGCTCAGCTTATCCAGCGTCTTTTCGCGGTTCTCGCTGTGGCCCAGCTCCAGGCGGGTTTTCCAGGTCTGGTTGATGCGGGCGTCGACGTAGGTGCCCAGGCTGCTCAGGTCGAACTTGCTGTACTGCTTCTGACCCACGGTATTGAACGTGACCGGGTCGAACAGACCGAACGGGTTGTCGAACTCGGTCTTGCCCCGGTTATCCAGCGCGTTGAAACCGACTTCCACGTCGTCGCTGAGCCAGTGGCTGAGGTTCAGGCTCAGGGATTTATTGCGGTAGGCGTCGTGATCGTCATCGCTGGCGAAGGACGGGCCGGTGCGGTCGATGCCTGCCGTTTCATCCAGGCTGGTGCTGAGGTTGAAATGCGTCTGCTGATCGCCGCCCGACACGCCGAGGCTCTGCTGCTGCGTGCCGCGACTGCCAAAACCCGTGTGCAGCCGAGCTTGCAGCCCTTGCTCGGCGCCCCGTCGGGTGAAGATCTGAATCACCCCGCCAATGGCGTCCGCACCGTAGATGACCGAGCGTGACCCGCGCAGCACTTCCACGCGCTCGATCTGCGCGACGTCGAGGTATTGCAGGTTGCTGTCCGCCGACGTGGCGTTAGCAATGCGCTGGCCATCGACCAACACCAGAGTCTGCGCGGCCTTGGTCCCGCGAATGAAAATCCCCGGCAGACTGCCCCGGCCACCGCTGGGCGCCACTTGCACACCGGGCACGCGACTCAGCAGGTCAGTGACGCTGCCGGGTTGCAGCCGCTCGATGTCGGCGCGGGTGAACACGGTGTTCGCCGCGCTGCTGGCGTCACGCTGCTCGACCTGGCGATTGGCGCTGATCAGCAAGCTGTCCAGTTTCAAGGCGCTTTGGCGATCAGGCTGATCGGCAAAGGCCTGCGTGGCGGGGATGAGGGAAATGGCGAGGGCGAAGCGGGAAATTGTCATCGTATTGATCGCAAACCTGAAGAGCGCCACCCCGGTCACTCCCACCAGTCTGTGGTTGGCCGAGTCAGTTGGTTTGACAGGTCACTGTAGGAGCGCACTTGCCCGCGAAAGCGATCTGTCTGTTGCAAGCGTCTCAACGGACAGATCGCAATCGCGGGCAAGGGGGAGCGCCACCGCGGTCACGACCACAAAAAACTACATCTTCAGCAGGCGCTGACTGATCGACGCTTCGATCCCGGCAGCATCCAGGCCGCACTCAGCCAGCATCTGCGCCGGTTTGGCGTGTTCGACGTAAACGTCCGGCAGGCCCAGGTGCAGCACCGACTTGAGAATGTTCTCACGTGCCAGGAACTCGCTGACCGCCGCACCCGCGCCACCCATGACGGCGTTCTCTTCTATCGTCACGAGCAAGTCGTGGCTGCCGGCCATTTCGCGCACCAGTGCCTCGTCCAGCGGTTTGACGAAGCGCATGTCGACCACGGTAGCGTCGAGCTTTGCCGCCACGATCAGCGCTTCGCTCAACTGCACGCCGAACACCAGCATCGCGACTTTGCTGCCTTGACGACGAACCACACCCTTGCCGATTTCCAGCGGCTCAAGACTGCTCTCGATCACGGCACCGGGTCCATTACCGCGTGGATAACGCACGGCCGCAGGGCCTTTGAACAAGTGACCGGTGGTGAGCATCTTGCGCAGCTCGTTTTCATCGCTCGGCGTCATGACCAGCACGCCGGGGATGCAACGCAGGTAAGACAGATCGAAGCTGCCGGCGTGGGTCGGGCCGTCTTCGCCCACCAGCCCCGCGCGGTCGATGGCGAACAGCACGTCCAGATTCTGCACGGCGACGTCATGAATCAGCTGATCGTAGCCGCGCTGAAGGAACGTCGAATAAATCGCCACGACCGGCTTGGCGCCTTCGCAGGCCATGCCCGCCGCCAACGTGACTGCGTGCTGCTCGGCAATCGCGACGTCGAAATAGCGCTCCGGGAAACGTTCGCTGAACGCCACCAGATCCGAGCCTTCTTTCATGGCCGGCGTGATACCGACCAGGCGCTCGTCCGCGTCGGCCATGTCGCACAGCCACTGGCCGAACACGCCGGAATACTTCGGTCCGCCGGCTTTTTTGGGCACGACAGGGGCGTTCAGCGGGTCAAGCTTGGTGATGGCGTGATAACCGATCGGGTCCACTTCAGCCGGGGCGAAGCCTTTGCCTTTCTTGGTGACCACGTGCAGGAACTGCGGCCCCTTGAGATCACGCATATTGCGCAGGGTAGCGATCAGGATGGGCAGGTCGTGGCCGTCGATCGGGCCGATGTAGTTCCAGCCGAGTTCTTCGAAGAGCGTGCCGGGGACCAGCATGCCTTTGGCATATTCTTCGGTGCGGCGGGCGATTTCCCACGCGCCGGGCAGACGCGACAGCACTTTCTTGCTGCCTTCGCGCATGCTCGCGTAAGTGCGGCTTGAGAGGATTTTCGCCAGGTAGTTCGACAGCCCGCCAACGTTGCGCGAGATCGACATGTCGTTGTCGTTGAGGATCACCAGCATGTCGGCGTTGACTTCGGGCGCGTGGTTCAGCGCCTCGAAGGCCATGCCGGCGGTCAGTGCGCCGTCGCCGATCACGGCAATGGACTTGCGCTCACTGCCTTGCAGACGGGAGGCGATCGCCATGCCCAGCGCGGCGCTGATGGAGGTGCTGGAGTGACCGACGCCAAAGGTGTCGTACTCGCTTTCGCTGCGACGCGGGAAAGCCGCCACACCGCCTTTCTGGCGCAGGGTCGACATCTGCTCGCGACGACCCGTGAGGATCTTGTGCGGGTACGCCTGATGACCGACGTCCCAGACCAGCCGGTCGTCAGGTGTGTCGAAGACGTAGTGCAAGGCCACGGTCAGTTCGATGACGCCGAGGCCGGCGCCGAAATGGCCGCCAGTCTGGCCAACGGTATAGAGCAGCTCCAGGCGCAGTTCGTCCGCCAGGGCTTCAAGCTCTGCTTCACCTAAGCGGCGCAGGCCGTCCGGCGTCACTGCCTTGTCGAGCAGCGGCGTGGACGGGCGCTCGCGGGGAATCTCTTTGAACGTCGTGGGCATCAGGCGAATCGTTATAAGTAAAAGAGGCGGCAGTTTACCTGATGCATCGTCGGCTGCGCACGGTGTGCAGCAATGCGATGTTCAGGCGACACGATTGCCGGCGAAATAGGGCGGCGGCAGCGAGGCTGTTTACGCCCAATAAGTGCTATGACCTGCACCAGGTTGCAGCGTTCGACTAGTTGCGGCGTTCGACGATATAACGGGCCAACGCGCGCAAGGGCTCCGCGGCCTCGTCGAACGGTCGCAGTGCCACGAGGGCCTGATCGCGCAGTTCAAGTGCGTAATGCTTGGCTTCTTCCAGGCCCAGCAGCGCCGGGTAGGTCGGCTTGTCCCGGGCAATATCGGCACCCTGGCGTTTGCCCAGCGTGGCGGTATCGCTCTCGACGTCGAGAATGTCGTCCTGCACCTGAAACGCCAGGCCGATGGCGCGGGCGTAGATCTGCAGCGAATCAAGCTGGACCTGGGTTGCGTTGCCGCTGGCCAGGGCACCGAGCCTGACGCTGGCTTCGATCAGTGCGCCGGTCTTGTGCCGGTGCATGAATTCCAGCGCCTCCTGGTCGAGCTTGAGTCCGACCGAGCCAAGATCAATGGCCTGTCCGCCGACCATGCCGGCAGGGCCGGATGCAAGGGCGAGGGTGGCGACCATCTTCAGCCGGGTCTCGGCGTTCTGCGGGGTCAGCGCGTTATCGCTCAGCACGCTGAAGGCCAGGGTTTGCAGACCGTCGCCGGCGAGAATCGCGCAGGCTTCGTCAAAGGCTTTGTGGGTGGTGGGCAGGCCGCGACGCAAATCATCGTCGTCCATGGCCGGCAGGTCGTCGTGCACCAGTGAATACGCGTGGATCAATTCAACAGCGCAGGCGGCGCCGTTGGCGTGTTCGGCGTTGCCACCCAAGGCTTCGCAGGCGGCGTAGACCAGCAGCGGGCGCACGCGCTTGCCGCCATTGGTGACGCTGTAGCGCATGGCGGCGTAAAGGCGGGTCAATTCAGGGGCGGGCGCATCGAACAGAGTCTCCAGCGCCGCGTTGACGCGAGCCTGGCTGAGTGCCTGATACGCCGCGATCATTCCGGCTGTTCCGCGTCGAAGGGTTCTTCGGCCAGTTCGCCGTCACGTTCCAGCAAGACCTGCACCTTCTGCTCGGCCTGGGCCAGCGCGCTCTGGCACTCGCGGGTCAGGCGGATGCCTTGTTCGAAGGCGGTCAGTGAGTCTTCCAGCGACAGCTCACCGTTCTCCAGACGCTCGACGAGCGTTTGCAAATCCGTGAGGGACTGTTCGAAATCCAGTGCAGCTTTCTTGCGGGCCATGGCGGCTATCCCGGTAGACGTTAAACCGGCGCGACACTAGCAGAGCGCAGGCATCGGGGCAAATGAGAAGGGTGAGGCGGGTGAAGCCTTGCTGCCGCTGCGCGCCAGATCGCGGGACAAGCCACGCTCCTACAGGAAAGTGTTTTCACCCTCAATCCTTCGTCTGACCCCAATCTGTGGGAGCCGGCTTGCTGGCGAACGCGCTGTGTCAGCAAATAGAGATTTATCTGATCCAACGTGTTCGCCAGCAAGCCGGCTCCTACGGATGCATGCACGGCGCAGGTTTCGAGTGTTAACGCCGATTCAGTGTAGGAGCGCGCTTGCCCGCGAAAGCGGCATTTCAGTCACCGCATGATCGTCTGAAGCGGCGGAATCGCCAGCAAGCCGGCTCCTACGGATCCATGCACGGCGCAGGGTTTGAGTGTTGACGCCGATTCATTGTAGGAGCGCGCTTGCCCGCGAAGGCGTCGTTTCAGATGGCAGAGATTTATCTGATCCAACCTGTTCGCCAGCAAGCCGGCTCCTACGGATCCATGCACGGCGCAGGGTTTGAGTGTTGACGCCGATTCGGTGTAGGAGCGCGCTTGCCCGCGAAAGCGGCATTTCAGTCAACGCATGATCGTCTGAAGCGGCGGAATCGCGAGCAAACTCACTCCTCTAGGTGTGTGCGGCGGGGTTACAGGAAGGTAAGCACCGTCTCGGCCGGCAGGCGCGATTTCGGCAGTTTGGCGTTGAAATCGCTGTCGCTGCGGTAGCCCAGGCTGACTACGACCAGGCTGGTGAAACCCTTGTCACGCAGGCCCAGTTCTTCGTCGAGCTTCTTGAAATCGAAGCCTTCCATCGGCGTCGCGTCCAGGCCCAGCGATGCAGCGCCCAGCAACAACGTGCCCAACGCCAGATAGGTCTGCTTTTCCATCCAGTGCTGCACGTCCTTCTGATCGAATTTATGCATATCCACATAGCCACGACGGGTTTTGTCCTGGCCGGCTTTGGCCTCGTCGTTGGCGAAACGTCCGTCAGCCTCCTCCTGAGCCAGTACGGCGTGCAGGTGGGACTCGGGCATTTCGGTGCGAGTGCAGAACACGATAACGTGGGACGCATTGAGCATCTTCGCCTCGTTGTAGGCAAAACCACCTTCGGCCGACCTGGCCACCCGCGCTTTGCCCTGCTCATCGGAGGCGACGATGAAGTGCCAAGGCTGCGAGTTCACCGACGACGGGCTGTGACGCAGTTGTTCCAGCAACTCGTGGATCGTCTCCTGGGGAATCTTGCGTGAGGCATCGTAGGCTTTGGTGGTGTAGCGCGATTTTGCCAGTGCGGTCAGTTGCATGATGAATCTCCGAAATGGGGAAACTGAATCAACGGGTCGGCGCAGGCGCAGCGTCGATCTTCACCCGCAGCAGGCTGTAGGGCTTCTCGCGCAGGTCCTTGCCATCGTGGAAACCGGCCTGGCGCTGCAACTGATTGGCCGTGAAATACAGGTAGCCATCGGGCCCGACCGACAAGGTGTCCGGCCACAGCACGCGAGGGTCGTGAACGATGGTCTGCCAGCTACCGTCGGCCAGGCGTTTGCGGATGCCGTTGTGTTCGTAGTCGCCGGCGTAGACCGCGCCATTGGCGTCTGCTTCCAGACCGTCCGAGGCACCTTTTTCGCCGAGGTCTTTGACCGCAGCGTTCAGTTTCGCATCGCTCACGCCGGCATCACGCAGCATCGCCGTAGGCACGGCGTACAGGTGGCGACTGGAAAGCGCGCTGAAATACAGCGTCTTGCCGTCAGGGGACAGGGCGATGCCGTCAGACGCAACGGCCATGGTTTTCGGCTTACCGTCCGGGCCTTTGGTGACCAGTGCGGTTTGGCCTTCGACCACCGGCTTGAAGTCAGGGTCGGCCGAAGTAGATTTTGCGCCACTCAAGCGACGGGTCGCCTTGCCACTGGCGATGTCCATGACGATGATCGCGCCGGGCCCGGAGACCGACGAATCCGTCACATAGACCGTGCCTTCCTTGCCCGCGCGAAAATCAAAGCGCATGTCATTGACGTAGGTGCTCGGCAGGATGACGTTGGCCGGAAAGACCAGGGTCTTCACCACCTTGTTACTGGCCAGATCAACGGCCACCAGCTTGGCGCCGCCGGCTTTCGGCGCGGCGAAATTAGGTGCGGCGGTATCCAGCAGCCAGACACGGCCCTGACCGTCGGCGACCACGCTCTGCACGCTGATCAGGCCTTTGGCCGGGTCTTTGGGGTCTTCCTTGTTGATGGCTGCATCGGGGTAGGCGACGACCTTGCCGTCACGGATTTCACCCACGGTAAACGGCACGTCGTCGCCCCAGTGCGGGTAATTGACGAAGATGCGCCCGGTTTCCGTGACAGTCACGCCGGTGGGCATGGCGTCGTGGAAGGAGAACACCTGCTCAAGCTGGCCGATGGTTTTCTCCGCCGGTGCATCGGCGGGCAAAGCGTTGGTTGCGATCGTGGCGGCGATGCCGGTCTGGCTGATCAACGCGACGGACAGGGCCAGCGCTGACAACATCATGTGCTGCTTCATGGACACAAACGGCTCCCGGCCTGCCGCAGCAGGCCATTCAAATAATGGAAACAGGTTCAGAAACCTTCGAGGACGATCTTGCCCTTGGCCTTGCCGCTTTCGATCACGGCGTGGGCGCGGCGCAGGTTTTCAGCATTGATCGCGCCGAAATGCTCACCGAGGGTGGTCTTCAGCACGCCTTGGTCGATCAGATCGGCGACCCGATTGAGCAGTTCATGCTGGGCAATCATGTCCGGTGTTTCGTAGAGCGAGCGGGTGAACATCAGTTCCCAGTGCAGCGACAGGGCCTTGCGCTTCATCGGCACCACATCGAGGGATTTCGGGTCATCGATCAGCGCCAACTGGCCTTGTGGTTTCAAGGCCTCGATCAGTTGCGTGAAGTACGAATCGGTGTGGGTCAGGCTGGCGACATGGCTCACCTGACCGACGCCGATCTGATTCAGTTGCTCGACCAGCGGCTGGCTGTGATCGATAACGTGATGGGCGCCCAGACTCTCGACCCATTCGCGGGTTTCCGGACGCGACGCGGTACCGATCACGGTCAGTTTGGTCAGTTGGCGGGCCAGTTGCACCAGTATCGACCCGACGCCGCCACCGGCACCAATGATCAACAGGCTGTCACCTTCGCCGCCGCCTTCCTCGATGCCCAGGCGATCAAACAGCAATTCCCACGCGGTGATCGAGGTCAGCGGCAGCGCGGCGGCGTGGGCGTTGTCCAGGCTCTTGGGTTTGTGCCCAACGATGCGCTCGTCGACGAGGTGAAACTCGCTGTAGCTGCCAGGACGGGCAATGGAGCCGGCGTAGAACACTTCGTCCCCGGCTCTGAACAGCGTGACGTCGCTGCCCGTTTCGCGAACAACCCCGACGGCGTCCCAGCCGACCACCTTGGGTTCGGTGGCGGCAGAGCCGGCGCGGATTTTGGTGTCCACCGGGTTCACCGAAATCGCTTTGACTTCGACCAGCAAATCACGAGGGCCGGGTGTTGGCTTGGGCAGGTCCATGTCGAGCAGCGCATTGGGGTCTTCGATGGGCAGACCGTGCTGGGTGAAGGCGATGGCTTTCATGGCGATCTCTCTAATCAGTGGACAGAAGGTGGCTGAAACGTTGGACCCATCTTGTTCTTGTTCGTCAGGCAGAAAAACCCGCAGAATCCGGCAACACTTTCACGGCTGGAGTGAAAATGATCCGCATCGACGACCTAACCTTGTTCGTTCGCACTGCTGCGCTGGGCAGCTTCTCCAATGCCGCGCGTGAGGTGGATCTGTTGCCGGGGCAAGTCGCGGCGGCCATCAAGCGCCTTGAACGCGAGCTGGATATCCGCCTGTTTGCCCGTTCGACGCGCAGCTTGCGCCTCACCGCTGAAGGCGAGCAGTACCTGCCGACCGCCCAGACAGTGCTCGATGCCTTACGGGATGGTCGGGAAAAGCTGCAGCGGGAAAGTGCCGAGCTGCAAGGCACGCTGCAGGTGGCGGCGCCCTCGGATCTGGGGCGAAACATGCTGCTCCCCTGGCTGACGGACTTTCGCAGTCAGCACCCGGCGCTGAATCTGCGCCTGTTTATCTCCGATCAAGTGGCCGATCTGTTTCGCGATCCGGTGGACGTTGCAATTCGCTACGGCGTGATCGAAGACGCGAACTACATTGCGTTGGCGCTCGCGCCGTGGAATCGCCGGGTGCTGGTGGCTTCGCCGGAGTATCTGGCGCGCAAGGGGCGGCCCATGGTCTCGGACGACTTGCTGCGCCATGAGTGCTTGCTGTTCACCCTGGCGGGGCGGGTGTACGACAAATGGCGGCTCGGTGGGCGGGTGTTCTCGGTGTCAGGCCCGTTACTCACCGATGACGCTGATCTGGTGAGGCGCTGGGCGGTGGCGGGGCAGGGCGTGGCGTACAAGTCGTGGCTGGATGTCTGCGAGGACGTGCACGCCGGGCGCTTGGAACTGGTGCTGCCCGATTACCCGGGCGAGCCGACCCCGCTCAACCTCGTCTGCCCCCACCGCAAACAGTTTTCCCCGGCGGTGCAACAGCTGCATTCGTTGTTGAAAAACCGCTTTGCCGGCATGGAAAAGGGGTTGCCGGCGTTGTTGTGAGTACTGCCCAACCCTCTGCGTCCATGGCGCAACTCTCGGCCCAATGATGTCCCTGTAGGAGCGTGGCTTGTCCCGCGATCGGCGACAAAGTCGTCGCAAAACCTGTCATCTCGGTGTGGAAGCCTTCCCGAGGAAGTCAATCTACGACTGCTTCGCAGCCAATCGCGGGACAAGCCACGCTCCAACAAGAGCGCGCGCGGCTGCTCAATGGGAATGCCGCGGCTCGCCACTCCGTGCAATCACCCGCAGATGCAATGTCGCCGGCTCGAGGCATCCGCCGGTGGACAACTGCCCCACCAACTGCCGATACAGCTCCTGCCAAGGGGTTTGCGAGGCGGGCATTTTCGGTTCGAACAGCGCGCGGCGTTCGGCCATTTCCTCGTCGCTGACCAGCACGTTGACGCTGCGGTTGTTCAAATCCACGCGCAGCCGGTCGTTGGTTTTCAGCAGCCCAAGACCGCCGCCCACCGCCGCTTCCGGCGACATGTTCAGGATCGAAGGGCTGGCCGAGGTGCCGCTCTGCCGGCCATCACCCAGGCACGGCAGCGAATCAATACCTTGTTTGATCAACGCGGAAGGTGGCGCCATGTTTACCACTTCGGCGCTGCCGGGATAACCGACCGTGCCGGCGCCGCGGATCACCAGAATGCAGCGCTCGTCGATTTCCAGCGAAGGGTCGTTGATCCGTGCGTGATAGTCCTCCGGGCCCTCGAACACGATGGCTCGCGCCTCGAAGCTGTTCTCTGCGCCCGGCTCGGACAGATAGGTCTTGCGGAACGCCTCGCCGACCACCGACATCTTCATGATCGCGCTGTCGAAAAAATTGCCGCTCAGCACGATGAAACCGGCGCGGTGTTTGAGCGGGTCTTCGTACGGGCGGATCACGTCGGTGTCATGGGCGACAGCATTGCGCACGATGTCACCGATGGTTTTGCCGGAGACCGAGCCGCAGTCTTCATGCAGCTTGCCAGCCTTCTGCAGCTCGTGCATCACCGCCGGCACGCCGCCTGCGCGGTGGAAGCCTTCGCCCAGATACTTCCCGGCCGGCATGCAATTGACCAGCAACGGCACGTCTTCGCCGATGCGCTGCCAGTCGTCGAGGCTCAACTCGACACCCATGTGCCGTGCGATGGCGATCAGGTGAGGCGGGCAGTTGCTCGACGCACCCAGCGCCGATGCGACCGCAATCGCGTTTTCAAACGCCTCGCGGGTCATGATTTGCGAAGGCCGCACGTCTTCACGAACCAGATCGCAGATGCGCTTGCCAGTCATGTAGGCCATCTGCCCGCGCTCGCGGTACGCCGCCGGAATGCTCGCGCAGCCCGGCAGCGACATGCCCAGCGCTTCGGCCAGCGCGTTCATCGAAAGCGCCGTGCCCATGGTGTTGCAGTGGCCCACCGACGGCGACGCCGCCGTTGTCATTTCCATGAAGCCTTCGTAATTGATCTCGCCTGCGGACAGCAGATTACGCGCATGCCAGAGCACCGTGCCGGAGCCAATCAGCTCGCCCTTGTGACGACCGTCGAGCATCGGCCCGCCAGACAACACAATCGACGGCAGGTCGGTGGTCGCCGCGGCCATCAGGCAAGCCGGCGTGGTTTTGTCGCAGCCGGTGGTCAGGACGACGCCATCCAGCGGGTAGCCGTGAAGAACTTCTACCAGTCCGAGGTACGCCAGGTTGCGGTCCAGGGCGGCGGTCGGGCGACGGGTTTGCTCGGCCATTGGGTGCACCGGAAACTCCATCGGGATCCCGCCCGCATCGCGAATGCCGGCTTTGACTCGCTGGGCGAGCTCCAGGTGATGGCGGTTGCAGGGCGCCAGATCAGAGCCGGTCTGGGCGATGCCGATGATCGGTCGGCCCGATTGCAGCTCCTCGCGGGTCATGCCGTAGTTCATGTAGCGCTCGACGTACAGCGCCGTCATGTCAGCGTGTTCCGGATCATCGAACCATTGCTGGCTGCGAAGCGGGCGTTTCGGCGTGTCGGACATGGGTCGGGTCTCTCTTGGAATTAGGGGGTGTGCGTCGCGCTGGGAGAATGCGTTTCTGATGGAGCCGGCTTCCTGGCGAACCATGCTGCGTCAGGCGACGCAGGTCTGTCTGATACACCGCGGGTTCGCCAGCAAGCCGGCTCCTACAGGGCACCGAAGTTTGCCAGCGAGCCCGTTCATTCAGTATCAGGCGAGCCGATGATCGCTCAGGACTACAACAAACCGCGCACGGCGAGGTTGCGCAACAGCGCGCCGACGCCGAATGTCCACGGCGCCGCGTCACTGCTGTGGGTCACCTCATTGTGCAGGCCGCCGAACAGGCTGCTGCTGATACTGACCTGATCGCCCAGCTTGTGGGTAAAACCGCCGCCGGCATGGTCACGGTCGGCGGTCGGGGCGAAGAGGGTGCCGAGAAACAGCAGGAAGCCGTCCGGGTATTGATGGTTGGCGTTGAGCGCCTGGCCAGCGATGTCAGCGGGATCGCGGCTGATCTGCGACATCGAGCTTGAGCCCTTCATCACGTAACCGTCATCGCCTTTTACCTGCAGATCGACCACACAGTTGCGCACGTCATCGAGGGAGAACGTTTCGTCGAACAGCCGAATGAACGGGCCGATCGAGCACGAAGCGTTATTGTCCTTAGCCTTGCTCAGCAGCAGCGCGCTACGGCCTTCGAAGTCGCGCAGGTTGACGTCGTTGCCCAGGGTCGCGCCGTGGATCTGCCCGCGGCTGTTCACTGCCAGCACTACTTCCGGCTCGGGGTTGTTCCACTCCGATTTCGGATGAATGCCCACCTGGCTGCCGCTGCCCACCGCCGCCAGCACGGGCGCTTTGGTGAAAATCTCGGCGTCCGGCCCGATGCCTACTTCAAGGTACTGCGACCACATGCCTTGCTCGATCAGCAGCGCCTTGAGTGTGCTGGCTTGTTCGGAACCCGGCTTGATGTTGCGCAGATTGTCGCCGATCGCGTTCTGCACGATCGCGCGCACGCTTGCCGCCCTGGCCGGATCGCCGGCCGCCTGCTCCTCGATCACCCGTTCGATCATGCTCGCGGCGAAGGTGACGCCGGCGGCCTTGATCACTTGCAGGTCCGCCGGCGCCAGCAGGTACGGCTTGTTGGGATCAGGCGTAGCGGTCGAGTTCGCCAGCAATTGTTCGAGGCTGGCGACGCGCGTGCCCTGGGCTTCGCGCACGGCGGCCAGAGGTGACTCGAGCTCCAGCAACTCACTCAACGTGGCAAAGCTCGACGAAAGATCAAACACCCCGTCGTTGCGCAACACCACAGGCGATGGGCCGCTGATGGGGCCGGGCACCCACGCGCGGCCAACCAATGTGCCATTCAGGCCGTCGGCGGGGAGGGTGTTATCCGGAGTGAGCTGAATCGGCATGGTGAAGTCCTCGACGCTTTTTATGGTTTCTACTTATGGTGTATCAGCGACCCTAATCAGCACCGGCGATAAACTCCAATGACATCTGCTTAGCAATCGATAACACTGGGTTATCGCTTATCGAGGCCGTCCTCATGTCAGACATTTCCTTTTCCGCAGTCTGTAACTGGCTCAAGTTCAAGCATCTGGTGCTCATCGAAACTCTCGCACGCACCCGCAACATGCATGCGGCGGCGCAGCACATGAACCTCAGCCAGCCGGCGGTAAGCAAGATGCTGCGCGAGATCGAGCGGCTGCTGGGCTTCGATGTGTTCGAGCGTCTGCCGCGCAACATGCCGCCGACCGCCCTCGGCGAGCACGTGGTTCGCTATGCGCAGATCGCTCTGAATGACGCGAGCAAGTTCGTTGATCAGATCAGCAGCCTGCGCGAGGGTGGGCATGGTTTCCTGAAGGTGGGGGCGATCTTCGCGGCGACCGCGGTGGTGCTGCCGGAAGCCATCGTGCAGTTGAAAGCGCGCTGGCCGCTGCTGTCGATCGAGGTGGTTGAGCAGACCAGCGACCACCTGATGGAAATGCTCGACGACAAGAAACTTGACCTCGCGGTGGCGCGCTACACCAACGAGAACCAGCAGCAGGTGTACGACTTTCAGGCGCTGGCGCCGGAGCCGTTCTGCATGGTCGTCAACAGCCGCCACCCCCTGACCGAGCTGGCGCAGACGCCGCTGCAAGATCTCGGAAACTGGCCATGGATTCTGTATCCGCTGGGCACACCGATCCGCGCGCGCATGGAGCAGGCCTTCGCCAAAGCCGGTATTGCGACGCCGAAGAACACCATCGACACCATTTCGATGCAGACCTTCCTGCAAGTGCTGCAGGCAGGGCCGATGATCGCCATGTTGCCGGCGTCCATGGCGCAGCCGCATCTGGATTCGGGCTTGCTGAAAGTGCTGAACACGCCGCTGAAACTGGCGCCCCAGGATTACGGAATCCTCACCAGACGCGGTGAGCCTCTGCTCGGTGCTGCATCGGAATTTGCCGAAATCCTGCTGGCGAATGCCCGGCTGGCGCGGCAGTGATCGATAACGCTGCGTTATCAATCAATGGAAACAAGTCATTATCCTAATCAATGCTGTTGTCAGTAACATCGGCCCGTGTTTCGACCCTCACATAACAACAATACGGGCGCCTCCGAGTGCCTGGAGGTCCCACCATGGAAACCGTTTTCCAGCGCCTGCCCGAGTCCTCGGGTCCCGGGCACGCCAGCTTTGAAGACCGCACCTACCGCAAAGTCATCCTGCGCATCCTTCCCGTCCTGCTCCTGTGTTACATGGCGGCGTACCTCGACCGCGTGAACATCGGCTTCGCCAAGCTGGACATGCTCAACGACCTGCAATTCAGCAACACCATCTATGCCCTCGGCGCGAGCATGTTCTTCTGGGGCTATTTCCTCTTCGAAGTCCCCAGTAACCTCCTGCTGCATCGCTTCGGCGCGCGGTTCTGGATCGCCCGGATCATGCTCACCTGGGCCATCGTGTCCATGGCCGTCGCGTTTACCGTGCCACTGGCGAAGTTTTTCCACATCGAGTCGGAAACCATGTTCTACGTGCTGCGCTTTTTGCTCGGCATCTGTGAGGCAGGCTTCTTTCCCGGCGTCATCCTTTACCTCAACTACTGGTTTCCTACCCGTCGGCAGAGCCGGGTGATGGCAGGTTTCCTCATGGCAATGCCGATCAGTCTGACGCTGGGCGGTGTGATTTCCGGCTGGTTGATGACTCGAATGCAGGGCGTCAACGGCATGGCCGGCTGGCAGTGGCTGCTGATCATCGAAGGCCTCCCTTCGGTGGTGATGGCCTTCGTGGTGCTGGCGTTCATGGCCAATAACATCGACGCGGCCAAATGGCTGTCGTCCCAGGAAAAGGCCATGCTCAAGGCCAACCTGGAGACCGACAGTAAAGGCAAGGCGACCAACCTGCGCGAGGTTTTTTTCAACGGACGCGTATGGCTGCTGGTGCTGATCCTGCTGACGTTCAACACCGGGTTCTACGGGCTGGCGTTCTGGATGCCGTCGATCATCAAAAGCGCCGGTGTTTCCAACCCGATGGACATTGGTTTGCTGACGGCCATTCCCTATGGGATCGCTGTGATCGCCATGACCCTCAACGCGCGGCACTCCAACAAGACCGGCGAACGCCGTTGGCACGCCGCAATTCCGGCGATCATCGGCGGTATCGGCTTGATCCTCAGCGCCTACTTCGCCAGCAACGTGGTGCTGTCGATCATCTTCCTCAGCGTGTCCGCCTCCGGCGTGCTGAGCCTGATGCCAATCTACTGGACCCTGCCGGGCACCGTGCTGTCCGGTGTTGCGGCCGCTGCGGGGATCGGCATGATCAACGCCATCGGCAACCTGTCAGGCTTCACGGGCTCGATGATCACCGCTGTTGCCGAGAACCTAACGGGCAATATCAATAATGGCACCTACGTGCTGGGCGCCTGTTTGTTCATCAGCGCCGGACTGATTCTGTCGATTCCGCGGGCGATGCTGGGCAATCACAAGGCCGAAGCGCCTGGGCGAGGCGAGGTGCTTTCTCACGCGTAATGGGGACAGAGCGGACACCGTTTTCCCTGTAAGAACCGGCTTGCTGGCGAACGTGTCCTGTCAGTTGATGGAAAAGTGGCTGACCCACCGTGTTCGCGGGCAAGCGCGCTCCTACAGGTGATTTGCGCCGTCCGTTAATCTGCGTTGGTGTTAGTAATCCGCGTTGGATGACCACCCCGCAGTGTGAAATCGCAGGTGAAATGGCATGGATCGCGGTCTGCCTCTGCACGAAGGGCGAAATGGCATGTATCGCGGTCTGCCTCTGCGCTAAGGGCGAAATGGCATGTATCGCGGTCTGCCTCTGCCCGAAGGGCGTAGGAGCGCGCTTGCCCGCGATCTGGCGCGCAGCGGCAGTAGAGCGGTGAATGCGGTGTGTCAGCGAGAACAACGTGCGGCGACAGCGCAAGATTTGCGCTCGCGGCAAATGCAAATCCGTGGGAGCCGGCTTGCTGGCGAACGCGTCCTGTCAGTTGATGGAGAGGTGACTGACCCACCGCGTTCGCGGGCAAGCGCGCTCCTACAGTTGGTTTGCGCCGTCCGTTAATCTGCGTTCGTCTTGGTAATCCGCGTTGGATGACCACCCCGCAGTGCGAAATCGCAGGTGAATTGGGCTGGATCGCGGTCTGCCTCTGCCCGCAGGGCGTAGGAGCGCGCTTGCCCGCGATCTGGCGCGAAGCGGCAGTAAACCGGCGAATGCGGTGTGTCAGAGAGAACAACGTGCGGCGACAGCGCAAGATTTGCGCTCGCGGCAAATGCAAATCCGTAGGAGCCGGCTTGCTGGCGACGCGACCTGTCAGTTGACGGAGAGGTGACTGACAGGACGCGTTCGCGGGCAAGCGCGCTCCTACAGTGGATTTGCGCCGTCCGTTAATCTGCGTGCCCGATGGTAATCCGCGTTGGATGACCATCCTGCAGATGTGAAATTACAGGTGAAAGCATGGATCGCAGTCTGCCTCTGCCCGCAGGGCGTAGGAGCGCGCTTGCCCGCGATCTGGCGCGCAGCGGCAGTAGACCGGTGAATGCGGTGTGTCAGCGAGAACAACGTCGGTGCCAGGCGCCAGATTTGCGCATCGCGGCAAATGCATATCCGTAGGAGCCGGCTTGCTGGCGAACGCGACCTGTCAGTTGATGTAAAAGTAGCTGACCCACCGCATTCGCCAGCAAGCCGGCTCCTACAGGTTGGTCGAGTTCACTTTGATGAGGCGGTGTCGGATCGAGCAATGATCCTCCCCTTTTCTAACCGCCATCGCCAGCCGCGATGGCAGGCTCGCCATTCCCTGATATACGCAGCTCTCGGTCACTCCTAGCATCGGTCGCACATGACCTCGCCGTCGGCGAAATGGAGAAGACCCTGTGAGAAATTTCCGGATTGGCCAGATCGTCCCCAGCTCCAACACCACCATGGAAACCGAGATCCCGGCGATGCTCACGTCGCGGTATTCCTTGTTCCCGGACGAGCGCTTCACCTTCCATTCCTCCCGCATGCGCATGATGAAAGTCAGCCCCGAAGAATTGAAGAAAATGGACATCGACAGCGACCGTTGCGCGCTGGAACTGAGCGATGCGCGGGTCGATGTCATGGCGTACGCCTGCTTGGTGGCAATCATGTGTCAGGGCGCCGGCTACCACAAAGTGTCCCAGGAACGCCTGAGCAAGACGGTCGCCAGCAACGCCTCCGACGCCCCCGTGCTCAGCTCGGCCGGCGCGTTGATCGACAGCCTCCACATGCTCGACTACAAGAAAGTATCGATCATCACGCCCTACATGAAGCCACTCACCCAACAGGTCATCGACTACATCGAAGCGGCCGGCATCGAGGTGGTGGACGCCATCAGCCTGGAAGTCTCCGACAACCTGCAAGTCGGGCGCCTTGACCCGATGGATCTGGTTGCCCACGCCGACCGGCTCAACATCGGTCAAGCCGACGGCGTGGTGCTGTCGTGTTGCGTACAAATGCCGTCGCTGCCCGCCATCCAGGTCGTACAGGATCGACTGGATAAACCGGTGCTGTCTGCGTCCGTGGCGACGGTTTATCAAATGCTCAAAACCCTCGGCCTCAAAGCCCAGGTTCCCAACGCCGGCCATCTGTTGTCGGGCGCGTTCTGAGGCGATGTCTGACGGGGTACTATGGCGGCCATTCAGGCCAGCACGCCCGGTACCCCATATGAAACTCGACCCCGTTTCGCTGCGCCTCTTCGTCAGCGTCGTCGAAGAAGGCACCATTGCTGCCGCCGCCAAGCGCGAACACATCGCGGCGGCGGCCGTCAGCAAACGGCTCAGCGAACTGGAAGAACTGCTCGACTCGCGATTGCTCAACCGCACCAACAAAGGCATCACCCCAACCGACGCCGGCCTGTCACTGTTGTTCATGGCCCGCAGCGCGCTGAACACCCTCAACGACATCGTCTTGCAGATGCGCGACTACTCCAACGGCACGCGCGGCTCGGTGCACGTGCTGGCGAACATCTCCGCGATCACCCAATTCATGCCCGGCTTGATCAAGTCATTCATGGCGCTTTACCCGCTGATCAACATCATCCTTGAAGAACAGCAAAGCCTGGCGATCACCAAAGCCGTCGCCGAAAACCGCGCCGAGATCGGCATCTTCACGCGCCTGCCCCATGGCGCCGACATCGAAGTCTTCCCATTCCGCACCGATCGCCTGGTGTTGATCATGCCCAACGATCACCCGCTGGCAGGCCGCGAGTCAGTGCGCTTCAGCGACACCCTCGACCACGAATACGTGGCCCTGCGCAGCGGCACCCACTTGAATTTTCAGTTAATCAAAGCCGCGAACGACCTCGGTCGCTCCCTCAGAATCCGCATGGAAGTCGCCAGCTACGACGCTCTGAGCCTGATGGTTCAAGCGGGCGTCGGCATCGGCATCATGCCCGAGGGCAGCGCAGGGATTTACCGAATGGACGGTGCGAAAGTGGTTCAGCTGGAGGAGGAATGGGCCAGTCGCGAACTCAACGTCTGCGTGAGATCGCGGGAAGGATTGTCGGTCGCGGGGGCGTTGTTTTTGCGGCATGTGTTGGCGTGGTGAGGTGAACTAACGCCAATAAGGATGGGCTACGGAAGCGATTTAGGCCGCTCCCGTATAAAGGCCAGTTGTCTGGGTCAGGACTCCGATTTGGGCGCCAGGGCCGCAGCGATCAGGCACAGCACGGCGATGCCTCCCCACAATTGCGGCCAGGAGCAAACCCGCAGTAACCAGGGAATCAGCGCAGGCGTTGCAAAAGCGGCTGCAAATACGGCGGTGTTTTCGATCCCCAGTGCAGTGCCGACCCTCGACGCGCCGGCCATGACCGCGATTTCGGTGTAGGCCACGCCGTGCCAGGCCGAACCGAACACACCAGCGGCAATCAGCAACACCACGCTGAGCAGCGGGACGTTGATCGTCATGATATTGAGCTGCAACAGCAGCAGCGCCACCGCCGCCAGTACCGCGATGGCGCGCACGACAGTGCGACGATTTTTATGTTTGTCCGTCCAGCAGCCGCTCCACACGCGAGCGATAGCCCCAATGACCTGCACCGCGAAAATCACGGCTGAGGTGATCGCGATGCCGTACTTGTATTCGTTGATCAGGTAAATCGCCGAGAAGGTCAGGACGGCAAATTGCGGCACCGTCAACAGACCGCTGGCCACGAAAAGACGCCAGATGCTCCAGTCGCGCAACGTACTGCTCACCGGCCCGTTGCTACTCACTTTGGGCGCGGGTTGTACCGGCGCGGGCGTCAGCCAGGTCCAGGCGGCGCCGGCGGCGAGCAGGCTGGTCACCGCCAGCGTCGTGAAAACGCTGATGAACCCCATGTGCAGGGCAACCCACGGCAGGATCGCCGCACCGATGCCGCCGCCGACCGGCACGGCGGTCTGACGAATGCTCATGGCAAAGCCGCGCTCACCGTCCTGAAACCAGGTCATGACAGCCTTGCCGCTTGAGCCATTGATGCTGCCGCCGAATATGCCGAGGGCGAGCAACCCTGCGCCGAGCAACATTACCCCGGGGATCGAGTCCGCACGCGGCGCACCAAACATGGCAAGCAAAGCGAAAATCAGACTGGTACTGAGCAAGCCTGTCAGCAGCACAAAGCGGTCACCGAGTTTGTCGGTCAGCAGGCCCCAGACAACCTCCGATGCAGCAATTCCCAGCGCGATCGCGCCGAGCACCAGGCCTAACTGATCCAGCGTAAGGCGGTAGGCCTCCTGCAACAGAGGGCCGGTGGCGGGGATCCCTTGAAAGCCCATGGAAAAACTGGCCTGCGCCGCCACGCCAACGGCGAGCACGATCCAGCGGTGGCGGTTGGCTTTGTCGGTGCCGCTGTGCATCCGGTCCAGCACTTTCACATTTCCCATCGCAACCCAATTCCATGTCCAGGCCCGGAGTCGGGCCACTGGCTACGAAGGGTGACGAGTACGTGGCTCGTTGTACATTTATGCTAGCCTATTTCAGACATAACCAACGGTTATCCTTAATGACACAGCATCTCGACCTCTCCACCGTGGAAGCATTCGTGCTTACCACGGATTTGCGCAGCTTTACCCAGGCTGCGGACGTGCTCGGGCTGACCCAGGCCGCGGTGAGCTTGAAGGTTTCGCGGCTCGAACGTGCGCTCAACCGACGCCTGCTGATCCGCACGCCCCGTTCGATACAGCTTTCCCCCGACGGCGAAGTTTTTCTGCCACGCGCCCGCACGCTGCTGGTCGCGCAGCAACTTGCTCTGGTTGAAGTGGCTCGTACGTCTCGTAGGTTGCGCCTGGGTATCAGTGACCATGTCGCCGGACCTGAACTGCCGAGCGTTCTGGAAAAAATAAAATCTTACGATCCGGGCCTGGCCATCAGCGTGAGGGTAGGGGCGTCGTCTGAGCTGTTGGCCGAATACGATCGTGAGGAAATCGACGTAGCTATCGTTCGCTCCGAGAAAAACCGCCGCGATGCCGAGCCGCTGTTTGAAGATCGCTATGGCTGGTTCGCGAGTTTGTCGATGCGTACGCGCGGCGAGCCCATGCCCCTCGTCACCGTCGACGACGCATGCGGGATACGCAGCATCGCAACCCGGCTGCTGGCTCAGGCCGGCATCGAGTGGTCAGACAGCTTCATTGGCGGTGGTGTCGCGACCGCGCTCTATGCCGCAGCCGCTGGTATCGGCGTCGCACCTTTGCCGGTGCGGCTGGCGTCGTCGCGACTGATTGATGTGGGCGAGGGCTTTCAACTGCCGCCCTTGCCGAACGTGGCGATGGTGATGTATTCGCGCCACATGGATGCCCACACCCGCGAAAGCCTGCGAATACTGGCGGGTGCCTTTCGAGGGATCAACCTGACCCATCTGGCGTGATTCGCCGCCTCCGATTACGAGGAACACATCATGGTTAATTGGCCCGCCGTAACAGCTGTCTTCTCGGTCTACTGCGCCGGCGTGATCATCCCCGGTCCCAACTTCGTGGCGGTCGCGCACAAAGCGGTTTCTGCGACAACGGCTCACGCACTGATGCTGGTGGCGGGCATCGTGGTGGTGAATCTGTTCTGGGCGACGTGCGCCATCCTGGGCATTGGCGCGGTTTTCTCGCTGCTGCCGTGGCTGGCGTTTGTCGTCAAATGCCTCGGCGCGGGTTACCTCATCTGGTTCGGAATGCGCTTGATATTTGCCTCCGGCAAACCTCCCACACTTAACGCCCGTCCCGGCCAGATGCCCAGCGCTGCGAAGCGCATTCAAACAGGGCGTCGCGACCAACATTGCCAACCCCAAGTCAGTTGCGTTTTACGCCGCAATCTTCTCCGCTGCCGCGCCGAGCCATGTCGAGTTTGAAACCTTCGCGGCGATGCTGGCGATGGTCGGCCTCGTTTCGTCGGCTTGGTATGCACTGATCGCTACCGCGCTGTCACGGCCGCGGATTGCCGGTGCGTATGCCAGCAAGAAGAAGGCGATTGATCGGGTGTGCGGGGCGGTGATTGTGATGCTTGGGGTTAGGCAGATGGGGCGGTGAGGGCGCGCTTACGGCCTTCCCGGCTAAAGCCAGTCCCACTGAATGCACGCGGTCAGTTAGTGGGACCGGCTTTAGCCGGGAAGGGGCCTGTCCAGACACTGAAAAGCTACCGGCAGCCGACTCGTCTTTTCCGCGTGTTGGCGCCTCGAGGCCAGCGTCGGTATCCTCGAGCATCGCCGAATGGACCCCCATCCCTATGCTGATTTTTGATTGCACCAAAGACGCTGCTGATTTTTTCTCGAAAAAAGCGAAGGGCAAAATCATCAGCGCTGTGAAGCCCTCTGCCGCTGCCCAATCGCTGGAAGCGGACAGCGCAGCCCACGAGCGAGTGGATCGCTGGCAACTGCACGTCGCCACATTCGGCAAGACCCATGTCCTGCTCGCCATGAAAGTCGACACGCGCTACGCGATGATGTTCGTCGGCCTGAAACGCAACGACATGAAGGGTTTTCTGGAGCAGTTCAACTCACGGTATCTCGCTGAACTGCTCGTGCTGGCGGTCAACGTACGCGGGGAAATGCCACCTCAGGCCGAGCTCCAGCGACACGTCGACGTGTGGGAAGAAAGCCTCCAGCCCGTACATTTTTTCAAGCGTAGCGACCGAAGCGTTCAGGCGCATATCAATGATGTGCTCTACATGGCTGCATACGATGCCTATGAAGGAGAAGGGCTGCCAGTTGAGGCGCCGGATCTCATCGCCTTCGGTGAGGTGCCCAACGGTATGTTCCGATCAATCAGGGGCGGGGATTACTTCATTCCCGCTGAGCTGGAGCTGAAGCAGGCGTTTCCGAGGTTCGGGATGGTGATGACCGACGTGGAGATTTCGGAGGGGTATAAGAGCTGGAGGTCGCGTCGACGTGAGCAAGATCTTGGGCCTGAATTTGAGGATTAACAAATAGAAGATCAGGACTTCGCGTGCAAAAAGAGCCTATGTTGAGCCACTTGAAAGAACGCTCGAATCGCTCCAAACCATGATGCAGCCAGTGTAAGGAAGCACAGATGAACAGACTTGAACGGATCAAAGGCTGCCTGCTCGGCGGCGCGGTGGGCGATGCGCTGGGTGCGCCGGTCGAGTTTCTCGACTGGAGTGCCATCCGCGCCACCTTCGGTGCGCGTGGCATTATCGATTTCGCCCCGGCTTACGGTCGCGTGGGCGCCATCACCGACGACACGCAAATGATGCTCTTCACCGCTGAAGGTCTGCTGCGCGCCTATGTGCGCGGCATCTCCCGCGGTATTTGCAACGTACCCGGCGTCATCCACCATGCGTTGCTGCGCTGGCTGATGACCCAGGACTACTCGCCTGCCACTTCCGTCGACGTTAGCGTCAACGGTTGGCTGGTGCAGGAGCGCGCGTTGTGGTCCCGTCGCGCGCCCGGCCAGACGTGTTTAAGCGCGCTGAAGGCCAGCTCGAGCTTGGGCTTTCTCGCCCAAAACAACAGCAAAGGCTGTGGCGCCGTCATGCGCGTCGCGCCGTGCGCATTCTTCCGCAATGCCTTCGACAACGCCGCTGAATCCGGCCGGCTGACCCACGGTCATCCAACGGGCTACATGGCCGCCGGGCTGTTCGCCGACATTCTCCAGCGCATCGTCGACGGCCAGGACCACCTCGAAGACGCCATTGCCAAAAGCCTGGCCGAGTACGGGGACAAACGCGGCATGGAGGAAACCCGAGCGATCGTCGAGCGCGTGCTCTTCTTTAGCTACGAAGGCCACCGCCCGACCCCCGAGCGCATCGACGAACTGGGCGGCGGATGGATTGCGGAAGAAGCTTTGGCGATTGGCATCTGGTGCGCACTCACTGCCAGATCGTTCGAAGACGGCGTGATCAATGCCGTGAACCACAGCGGGGACAGTGACAGCACCGGACTGATTGCCGGGCATCTGCTGGGTATTCAGCACGGCGTGGAAGCGATTCCTGATCGTTGGCTTGAACCGCTCGAGTTGCGTGGGGTGATTGAGGCGGTGGCGGAGGATATCGAGCGGGTGCCGAGGGATTATTCGGGGTATGGCGGGGAGTATGATGATGAGATTTGGGAGCGGTATCCGGGGGGTTGATGGGCTTGAGTGTTTCCAATTGAACGGGTCAGCTACGGCACGGCAATCAGTTTGGTCAGCGGCCTGCTGACCAAATGTGAGCGCTCTATAAGCCTCACACTCTATTGCTTGGCTTGCGGATTCCGAATGCTGTGCCCCGGTATCATGTGCTCGGCAGGGGACTGTTTTTTCAAACATGTATTGGCGGAATAAGGTCAATCGCCGGTACCCTCCGGAGCTCCTCAGTGAAGTAGCTCAAGCGTTTTTTTTCAATACGGAAGGATCTGACTTTGCCAATCAAAACGGATATTTGGACAGTAGATGCTGCGCCCATCAAGCTCGTACCGAGCCGATTGCCAAGTGAGCAGTTTCTCGAAGACATGATCGTGAATGCGCCGGACATTCTCTCGGACGAGTGGATGCTTATCGGACGACAAGAAAGCACGGGTATGGGCGGGCGAATCGACCTGCTTGCAGTGGCTCCCGACGGTGCGCTGGTGCTGATTGAGCTTAAACGGGATCGCACTCCGCGTGAGGTCGTTGCTCAAGCGATTGATTACGCGGTTTGGATTGAAAAACTACGCAGCGACGAAATCGAACTGATCTACAAACGTTTCCGGCCGGGACGCAGCTTGGGCGAAGACTTTCGTCAGCGATTTGGGCGCGTGCTGGGTGAAGGCGATCTGAACAACAGCCATCAGTTAATCATTGTCGCCACAGAACTGGATGCAAGCAGCGAGCGCATCGTTTCCTATCTAAGTGAGCGAGACATCCCGATCAACGTCTTGTGCTTTCAGATTTTTCAGGCTGGAGTACGTCAACTGCTCAGTCGATCGTGGCTGCTCGACCCTGCGCAAACTCAGGTCAATGCGGCATCAACGGGGGAGGCTCAAAACGAACCGTGGAATGGTGAGTTTTACTGCTCGTACGGGGTATCAACGGCGCGCTCGTGGGATGACGCTGTCGAATTCGGATTCATCTCTGGGGGCGGCGGAAGTTGGTACAGCAAAACCTTGCGGGTACTTGCTCCAGGCGACCGCGTTTGGGTGAACGTTCCGCAGCAAGGTTACGTCGGCGTATGTCGGGTCATCGCCGCCGCTGCGCCGGCCAGTGCGTTTACAGTCATGAGGGATGGCGTCGACGTCCCCGTACTGGAAGCGGCGACACGCGGCAGTTATCACGTTGAGTTTTTCGATGACCTGGAGCGGTGCGAATACTTCGTTGGCGTTGAATGGCTGCAGACGGTCCCGCTTTCGCAAGCAGTGCGAGAGGTTGGATTCTTTGGTAATCAGAACACGATCTGCCGTCCGAGTACGCCGAAGTGGCGTTGGACCGTAGAACGGTTAAAGGTGTTTTTCCCAAGGTTTGAGTGATGTTCCGGCAACAGCGTCGCTTATGGCGGGGTTGCCTCGCTCGCATCTATGTCACGCGATATCTTTCCCAAATGAGGGCGTCGAGGCTGAGTTCTTGACGCCGACGTTCTTGACGTATTGATTCTGGCGAATTACTAAGAAATCCTTTTTTGTACCCCACTGACGTATCGAGCGAGTATCACTTTGACACTTTTGCTGAATATGCGTGCTCCCACAGCCAGTCGAGGAATGCATAGTCCATGGCTATTGATGTTGCGCCAGTGATAGCTAAATGAAATTTAACGTCGCGTTTGGCAATATGGAAACCGTCAGCGCGAAAGGGCGAAGTAAAAAACTCAGCCCTCTTTAGGGCTGTGTATTTATACAGTACTATTGCTGCCTGAGCAGACTGGTGACTCCGTCCAGTCTGGGATAGTATTGGTGCCTATGATCACATTACGCCCTAACCAACGCCCCCAATTCTCGGGTCACGAGACCTTCCCTCTTCGTCAGCTTTGGCTGCGCAAAGCCTATGATGCTGTTGCCTACTATAGGAATTTAGGGCTTACCGCGCCCAAGACCGTATTTTCGGAGGATTCCGCCATCGCTCGGTTCGGGGTGGGGAAAAATATGGTCACGTCTATAAGGTTTTGGGCTACAGCCTGTCACATCATCGAGGAATCGGATGGTGGATTCGTGCCAACTGAATTGGCAGACATGCTGTTTGATCCGGAAACCGGGCTTGACCCGTTTGCCGAGCAGCCTGCGACTACTTGGCTCATGCATTGGTTTCTCGCAAGTAGTCCAGAGAAGACCACAACATGGTATTTCATCTATAACCACGTAGTTCAGCAGGTCTTCAAGCGAGAGAGCGTTGTCGATGCCTTGTCGGGAATGATTTCTGAACACAATCTGCGTATATCACTAGCAACACTGAAAAGAGATGTCGAGTGTTGTATTAGAAGCTATGTGCCCAGGCTTGGGGGCGATTCACCCGAGGAAATGAGTGAGCCCCTTCTTGGTGAATTGGGTTTGATTCAGCAAAACACCAAAGATAGCTTTGAATTTCGGCGTGGCGCCAAACGGTCATTACCTGAGGGCGTATTTGCGTATGCCTTACTCGACTATTGGGAAAACTTGGGTCAGTCGGGCTCAGTCATGGCGTTTGATCGTGTAGCTCACGACTATGGTTCTCCTGGTCGAGTCTTCAAGCTAGATGAGCATGCGGTAGCTGATCGCCTTATGGGGCTAGAGCAGCTGAGTAAGGGGCAGCTGCTATGGACGGAACAGGCTGGTATTCGGCAGGTTACTCGTCAGGGCAATGCACTGAACGATATTAAAAAAGCTAAAAACACATTTTTGAAGGCCGCCTATGCCAAAGCTTAAGCAGAATGCAGAGCCGAATGCTAAAAAGTTGTCGGATGTAGTTCATATTTCTCGGCAGTTTCTTCGCTCTGTTCGCTTAGATGCGGATCTAGGTCGTGATGATGCCTTGTCTGGTTACGTGTGCCAGGGTACGGCAAGAGCATTGCTTGAAAATATGGCTCGGCAGGTGACTGAAACTAAGCAGCGAGCATTCACATGGACAGGTCCATATGGAGGGGGGAAATCATCTCTCGCTCTTATGCTTTGTTCATTAGTCGGCTCTAATGAATTAGTTAGGGCAAAAGCAAAGAACATCCTAGATCTTCCCTCCGATAGCGTCGTTTATAAAGCTTTTGATGCTCGGGATAATGGCTGGGTAGTGGTGCCTTTAGTTGGAAAGCGGGCAAGTATCGTCAGTGAGCTTTCAAGTGCATTGGTAAAGGCCAAAGGTGAGGCACCCACCAAGAAAAAGTCTCATGATGTTGTTGGTGAGCTTCTTTCCACTGCTGAGCTCCATCCGCAAGGCGTGCTTGTAGTTATCGACGAATTAGGGAAGCTACTAGAAGCCGCGGCTCAAGATGGCGACGATATCTACATATTTCAAGAGCTTGCGGAGGCTGCGAGCCGTAGCAGTGGGAAACTTGTTATTGTGGGTATTCTACATCAGGCTTTTGATGCATATGCTTCAAGGCTCGGAAGGCAATCTCAAGATGATTGGACGAAAGTCCAAGGTAGATTTATTGACATACCCCTAGTTTCTGCCACAGATGAAGTAGTTGAACTTATTGGTAAGGCCATTGAGGTTTCAGTAGACGATCATTTAGTGGTGGCTCGTACTCAGTCGGATGCAATAGCTAAATCGATAAAGGCAAGAAGACCAAGTACGCCGCCTGGACTGAGTGCTGGGCTAACAAAATGTTGGCCACTTCACCCCATCACTGCCGGTCTTTTGGGACCGATTTCTAAGCGTCGATTTGGTCAGAATGAAAGAAGTACCTTCGGCTTTTTGGCTTCGAGAGAACCGCTGGGCTTTCTTGAGTTCTTGGAAGGAACAAACTGCTCCGATAATCTCACATACGGACCTGCGCGTTACTGGGATTATCTTAAAGCCAATTTAGAACCGGCTATCATTGCGTCCCCCGATGGTCATCGTTGGGCAGTCGCTTGTGATGCTGTTGAGCGGGCTGAGGCGAAGGGAGAATCACTGCACGTCGAGCTTACGAAAGTTGTCGCTCTCATTGAGATGTTTAGAAATGGCTCTGGGATAGTGCCAGAGGAGAAAGTGCTTTCAGCTTCAATCCCAATGATCTCTCCAGTGGATATACACAAGACACTAGCGGACTTGGTAAATTGGAAGATCTTGATTGAGAGGAAGCATCTCGGAGCTTACGGCGTTTACGCTGGCAGCGACTTTGATATCGAAGCGGCAGTCAATCAGGCTAGATATGAAATCGGTACTTATGCGCTCTCTCAAGTATCGGCCCTAAGTGATCTCCAGCCTATACTTGCTAAGCGGTTGTACCAAGAGACTGGGACCATGCGTTGGTTCGGTCGTCAGATAATTCGTTTATCTGAGGCTGGGGAGCACCTAAAAAAGTTAAAACCCGAAAGAAACAGTGTAGGGGCATTTCTTCTTTGTTTGCCTGAAGTTGGTCAGTCTGCCCAATCTGCTGATATGGCCGCTAAAAAGCTGAGCTCAGAAAATAGTGAGCGGGCGTTATTGTTTGGAGTTCCTGCAAACGCGGAAAAAATCGCAGATTTAAGTCTTGAGTTGGCGGCGTCTGAGCGAGTAATGCGGACGAGACCTGAGCTAGAGGGAGACTCAGTAGCAAAGCGTGAACTGACAGGCAGAGTTGCCGCAATTAAGTCTTCACTTGAGGAAGAGTTGACTGATGCGTTCAGTCTATCGAAGTGGTATCACAATGGAGTGATCCAGACGAGAGCAAAGTCGGCCTCTCTTTCCATGACGGCATCTGCGATTGCAAAAGAAATATTTTTCAAAAGTCCTCGTATATTGAGTGAGTTGATTAATAGAGAGGAGCTCTCTAGCAACTCCAGCAAGGCTCGTAAAGATCTTTTATACCGAATGATTTCGCATACGTTCGAAGCTGACTTAGGTTACCACAGTCACCCCGCTGACGCGGGTCTCTACTATACGGTCCTTCAGGGCACAGGTTTGCATGCGCATAGAGAGCAGGGGTGGGCTTTTGGCGCACCTCCTGCGGGTTATAAGTCTGATGATATGACATCTCTATGGTGGGATACGGAGAGTTATCTATTACAAGCTGGAAAGAGAACTACGCTAGCCTCCTTATATGAATTTTGGGGGGCGCCGCCCTATGGAGTTCGCTCGGGCCTGATGCCCGTTCTAGCGTTGGCTTTTTTCTTGGCCAATCGTTCCGCATTGGCGATGTATATAGATGAAGGATTCACGCCAGATATCACAGAAGCTGCTGTAGATGAGTGGCTCCAAGATCCAAAGAGAATTAGATTTCAGTTTGTTGAGGCATCCAAGGATAAGGCTAAGCTGGTATCAGCGATTGCTAATACGGTTTCTGTTTTTTCACAGCACGGTGCTGAAATTGAACCTTTAGACGCGGCTCGGGGGTTAGTGAGCATGGTAGTCAATTTACCTGCTTGGACTAGGAGAACTACCTCTGTATCTCAAATGGCTCAAGACGTTAGGGCTATGTTACTTAAAGCTAATGATCCACATAAAGTTATTTTTGCGGATCTGCCTACAGTTCTAGGGGCCCTTGATTCTGATGATCTGATTTCTAAGTTGAAACTCGTGACGGATGAGCTTTTCTCTGCCTATCCAGCGATGTTGGAGCGGGTGAAGGAAAAGCTGTTCTCCGCACTTGACCACTCTGGAAGAAGCGTGGAAGAGCTGCAAAGGCGAGCTACTGGGGTTAAAGGTATTACTGGTGACTTTTTGCTCGACGCATTCGCAACTCGCCTGGAAACATTTGATGGCGATACTGCCAGCGTTGAGAAAATAATTAGCTTGGCGACTAGTAAGCCACCAGCGCAATGGGTAGACCGCGATATTGACGCCGCCCTTTCGCAGATTGGCTCTTGGTCTATTGATCTCAGGAAGGAAGAAGCCATGGCCCCTTTGCATGGTAGACCTGCATCGCGGAGAGTCATTGGTGTGGTTTTTGGATCTAAGCATGGCCAAGACGCCACTGGATCAGTTGATATCGCAGAGACAGACGTTGTAGCTGTAGACGATGTTGTGAAGCGTCTGCTTGCCATGGCTCACAGCGAAAATCGAGACATTGTTATCGCTGCTTTGGCCGAGGCGGGAGCGCTTCTCATGAGTCAGCGGATTAAGGAGCAACGAAATGACTGAGCATCACGTCCTCGGGCTGTCCGGTGGTAAGGATAGTGCTGCGCTTGCCGTATACATGAGCCAACACTATCCTGATCTCAACATTCAATACTTTTTTACTGATACAGGCAAAGAACTCCCTGAAGTGTATGAATTTTTAGGCCGGTTGGAAGGTTTTTTGGGTAAGCCAATTGAGCGCCTTAACCCTCATAGGGATTTCGATTTCTGGCTTCGCCAATACAATAATTTTTTGCCGTCACCAAATACCCGATGGTGCACGCGAAAGTTAAAGTTAGATCCATTCAAGCAGTGGATTCACCCGTGGTTAAAAGCTGGTGATAGGGTTTACAGCTACGTGGCAATACGCGCTGATGAAGAGCACCGTGAGGGTATGATCGCAAGAGAAGATAATCTTGTGGTCAAACTTCCCTTCAGAGAAGGTGGTGTTGATAAGCCTGGAATTATCGATATTTTGGAAGCTTCTGGCCTTGGGCTACCGAAATACTACGACTGGCGCTCTCGTAGCGGTTGTACTTTTTGCTTCTTTCAGCAAAAAATAGAATGGGTAAACCTTAAGCAAAATCATCCCGACCGTTTTGAAGAAGCAAAGGAGTATGAAAAAAATGCTGTTGACAGCGGTTCTCCTTTTACATGGAGCCAAGGGGAATCATTAGTCGACCTTGAACAGCCTGAGCGGATTTCCCAAATTGTTTCTGATTTCAACGCCCGTAAGGAGCGTGAACGGTTGCGGCGTAAGCCGAACCCTCTTAGGGAGGTTACCGATGGGCCGATAGATATCGACGACCTATTTTTCTTAGATGAAGGTGGGGGGGCATGTTTGGTATGTCACAAGTGAGCGGTGACAATGGTCGATATGGTTGGCGCGAGCTAAGCACTGCTCCCGAAGCATCTGGGGTATATGCTTGGTATGCAAAACTTCTTATAGGTTCAGCCGATTTGACCGATTTTACAGATAACGTTAATCGGCTAAATATCAGAGGAGAGGATCCCCGAACTTACGTTGCAGAAGCTTTAGAAAGACTTATATTTCGACGCTATCATGAAGATAATTATCAAGTCACGGTCTCCGGTCCTCTTAAGCCGAGATACGTGGGCGAGGCCGCTCATCAAATATCTCTATCCCAGAGCTTAGTGGAAAGACTGTGTGCCGATCCGACACGGTTAGCGATCATTGCAGAAACATTGTCAGTCGCAGCTCCTGCATTTACCGCGCCTCTTTATATCGGAATGGCGACTTCTTTGCGGGAGCGGCTCATGAAGCATAAAACGCTTATAGAGAAACTTAGAGATGCCAAAAGCCGAAGATCTACAGAAGAGATGATTGATGGCGATGCGGGTTTCGCACGGCAGATAGTGGCCAGACAGTTTGACCCAACTAATCTTTTTGTTCATGTCCGTTTGGTTAATTCTATTAGCAACGAGCATGTCGATATTGAAAACGTCTTAAATCGAATTAATTTCCCTATTTTTGGAAGGAACTAAAATGGATCTTTTTATCGGCGACACACAATCTGCGCTTGATTTAGAATTGGATGGCACAATAGGTGAGTTTTCCGTTTCAAATAAGGAAAATAACCATAAGTCTATAGAGGTTAAGTATCTCTTGACTCATGTGAGCTTGGATGAACTTTCTACGAAGGATCAAAGGCTGTTAGATCAGCTTTCTCCTGTTAGAGAAGTCTTCAATTTGGATGAATTAGATTTTGATGAGATAATGCAGCGGGATATAGACGATGCAAGAGTTTCGCTGGAGCTTATTCCCTATCTTTTAGAGGATAAGAATTCAGGGTTGATTAAGTTGTTTCCACCTATCGTTGCTGTTGTACTTCCGTTGGAGCGACTTAGTAAAAGGCCCGCCAAGCACTATCCTAAAGTAACGACTAATAGGCAGCCATACTCACCGTCCCAACCTGATGTGCTAAAAGAAGTAATGATGTGCGGCGAAGATGGATTGGAAGTTTTTAGTTTTGAACAGATGTCAAAAAAAAATCAACGATACAAAGCAGATGGTGCAAAGCTGCGTATATCTACACAAAATTCCGCGTTAGCCATCGTCGATGGTCAGCATCGGGCGATGGCTTTGTTGGCCCTGTATCGAAATCTAAAAGGCGCATGGGGGCAGGCTGCCAGGCAGCCGTATAAGCATTATTACGAAGTTTGGCCTGAGTCAGTAATTAAAAAATTTGACACTCGTTCGATTCAATTGCCCGTTATGCTCTGCACTTTCCCTGACCTTGACAAAGATAATCTGGGTGATATAGACGTAGTGCGTGCGGCTCGAAGAATATTTTTGACGCTTAATAAAAACGCTCGTAAGGTCTCTGATTCTCGAAATAAACTACTTGATGATCAAGACCTAGCTTCTGAATGCCTTCGTGAAACACTATCGATTATTAAGTCTGCTAATACTCGCTCCGCATCCTCGTTAAGAATTTACAATGTCGAGCTGGATCAGCGTGACCGCTCGGTGATATCTAATCCCTTGGCAATAACTAGTGTTTCGCACCTTTATTATATCTGCGAGAGAGTTCTCTTCTTTTCAGATAGACTTTCTGGTCTTCAAAAGAATTCAATACGGATGGGCGCGAGGAAGGATGCCTCTGCTGCAATTGAGAGATTGCAATTAAAAGATATACTTTCCCAGCAAGAGCAACAAGAAACGAAACGAGATAATTATTCTGACAAAGTAGCCATGGCATTCAAAAAAAGCTGGAGCGAAATATTCGCACCGTTGGTCAATAGCTTGCTAGGCGATCTTCATCCTTATAAGTCGCACCAAACAGCAGTGCTTGAGCAATCAACGTGGTTGGATCGGCAGGCGGGGTCGGCAGCTCTGAAGTCTATGCTTTTCGATGGCCAAGGCACCTCTCGTACATTCGAAGATTTCGAGTCAAACCTTTCGCAAAAAATGAAAGATGATCCTTCTGAATGGGATGCCCCAGAAATTGAAGCCACTCGAAATACTATTGATACGTTAAATGAACAGCGTAAGGGCGTAGTAAAGGCCCTAAAGGACAAGCGTTCAACTAATTTTTACGAGAATCTTAAGTCGGGTGAGTTTAAAGCTCTGCTTAAAGCTAATCCTTCACAACTTCATCTTCAGAAACTATCTGATGAAGTTATTGAAAAAGTTTTTTCCACAACTGCTTTTCAAACTGCGCTTCTTATGACGTTTATCGACTCTACTGAAGCCGCAGTTGAGGCTGGCTGTCAAGTACCACAGTCCGAGCTTTTCACGGATTATGTAGTTCAGCTTAACAAGTTCTTTACTCCGGTTAAAGACTCGGATGTAACTCGAATGTCTGATGTTTTCATGGGTAAGTTGACTGTTCAAGATGGTGTGGTGACAATCGCGCCAACTAATACAAGCTTCAGGGATATCGTGCATCCTGGGTTGGAAATGCAACCAGATGAGTGGCCAAGATATCGTTATTTGATCTTAGAAATTTGGCGTCCTACAGAAGAAATCTTGAGAGGCAAGCTTGCCTCCGAGCGTAACGCTCTTCGCTTGCAGATTCAAGACCTACAGTATAAGAAGCTTGAAGAGTTACGGCAGAAAGAACTTAATGTAGTTGATTTGCCGGATGATGAGAGGCTTCAGGTTAGGGCTGCTTCAAAAGGCCGGTGCGATGAATGGTTCGCTCGGTTTCAAAAGTAATAGTATCTTATTAGCCCCTCCAGTAGGGGGGGTTTATGAGTGTTAAAAATCCGGCGCTTATATCTAAGTTATTTGCTAAGGGAGGCGGAAAAGTAAAATTAGATAGTCCGTCAACTTATTGGTTTGGTTGATAATTTATTAGGGCTTTATTGAAGCTAAAAAGATGCCTGATTTACTTATGGTTATGCTCCCGTTACGCTCTGTTTGTTGTCAAAGTAATCTTTGGGTAATTAGTGCTGCGCGATTATGCCCTAGATTCAGGTGTTAGTGACAGTTCTGGCAAGTGCCCTGTAAAATCTCAATGCTAAAAGCTACCTTATTGATACTCGGTATGAACGCACTAACAGGACGCAGTGACCTTTTCATTAAAGCCAAACGTACCCCCGGAAACATGAAATTTCTTTACTGGTATTACGCCACCTATGATGATTACCCCCTTATGGTGGATGCCCCTCCGTTTGTTGAGCAGTACTTGGAGAAGCTCTACCAACCCATGCGGAACACGTTGGTTGGTTATACTCTGGTATTCGCTTTCAGATTTGGTTTGAGAATACCGCATGGATAACCTTTACCTAGCGATACACTGACCAATCAGGTAATTCGAAGATTTAAGACATCGTTAGATGAGCAGATTCTCTGTCAAGTTTTCGGTAGTCGTCAGGCCGCACGACGATGCGCAATTCGTCGCAGACCTTAGAGTTGCGGGAGGCGAACATGAACGACAGCAGGGTGAAGCGGATGGCGTCCTGGGCCGGGAGCACGCTGGACAGTCGCGCCTGTCCGCCGCCGATCACCGGAATCGAGATCCTCCCGCCGTTGCCGCGCCGGGACACTTCGGCCCACAGCGCGAGCAAGCCCTTCCACACTTTGTCCGGCGTGGAGCGCGCGACGTTCTGGGCGTCCATCTCGCAATAGGCCAGGAAGAAGATCAGCCGGTGTGCATGTTTGAGGGTCGCAATGGTGCCGACACCGTATTGCACCTGTTTGCCTGGCTTGTTGAGCGTGCCGACGCAGGGCGTGTTGACCAGCGCGTCGTCCAGGTGCCGATCAAGTTCTTTCAGGTCGCCGCCGTAGAGCACCTGCAGCGCCTGGCCCTGCAGGCTGGAGGTGGCAATGATGTTCGGCGTTTCCGTGTCGAAGGTGTCGTTGGTGCCGATCACCAGATGGCCGGTCTCCTTGAGGATGTCCCCGGGCACGATGGTGATCCGCGTTTTCGGCGCGTTGTATTCCTCGGCAATCGGGCGCGGCCAGGCCTTGAACAGCGCGGCCGAAACTGACAACGCGATGATCGCTATCAGGATGCCGAAACCCTCCATCGCATGGCTGCCGGGGTAAATGACGTTGAAAGTCTGCATGATCGTCGACAGTCCGCCGACGCAGGCGAACAATGCCACCAGGAAGTGGCGCCAGAAGCGCCACGTTTGCATGTCTTGAAGAATGGTCATCACATGCCCAACTCGTCGTAGATTCTGCCCACATACCGATGGGGACCCTGCATCTCGCTCTTCGCGTAGCCGTCGACGTAGTTGTCCAGCGCGTACTGAATGATTTTCGGCTGGAAAGAAACCGAGACGCTGAAGTGTTTTTGATCGATGAGCGGCTGGGGAATGTTGTCCATGACGATGTTTCTGCTTTGGCAGAGATTCGCGATGACGATGGGAAGATCGAGTTCGAGAATGACCTCGATCTCATAGGCGAGAAACGAATCCCCGTCGCCGCCTTTGCGACGGCCATCTTCGCTGCCGAGAAAGATGACTTGCTTGGTGTTGTTCAGGCGTTCGCGAAGTCGGCGTTTGATGGTCTCTGGCGAACTGCTGTCCCGCGCTTCGAACAAGTCATGGGCATTGAAAAAGTCGAAGTCAATATTCTCGTTCTGCTTCCAGGCTTTCATCAGCCAGTAATGTTTGATGTCTTCACTGGCGAACGCGATGTAAGTCTTGTTGCGATAACTCATGATGAACTTCCTGTAGTGAAACGAAGGCGGTTGTTCGCTTCGTTGGTTAAGGCGCTCAGTCCATTGATTGCCGATTGACGGGCGCGTGGAGGCGCCGCGTGGGTTAGCGGTTTGACGTATTCATGGGAAGTTAAAAAGCCGGCTTGTGGCCGGCTTCTCGGTGACGGGTTTGATTAGTTTTTGGCTAACCGCACCCGTCCGCAAAAGTGCGCGCTGCGAGGAGGCGCTTGTCAGGTAGGCCGGGCAGGTCGCGGAGACGATGCCAGGTCGATCACCCATCCGCGTGTGGCCGACGGGTGCTGAAACGAAGGCGTGCAGGATACCCATGTTGCTAGCGTCTGCCCAGTTCTGAAACACGCTCATTGCGCACCTCACCGCAACGTTGCCGGATGGCGACGGTTATTGAGCGTCGACCACCAGAAGATCCACCCCAGAATCTGAATGTGCTGCGCCTGCACCTGTTCGGCGCTGAAGATCTCGTCCGGGTACTCGGCGCAATTGTGGCTGCGCAGGCGCAAACCGCCGCCCGGCAGGCGATACAGGTATTTCACCCGGAGCATGCCGTCGTGTTCGAGGGCGTACATTTCCCCGTCGATGACTTGCACGCGGCCGCGATCAATGCCGATCAGCGAACCGTCCTGAATCTTGTCCGCCATGCTGTTGCCGACCATCGCCACGCAAATCGCGTTGTGCAGCTCCACGTCCATGGTTTCAAGCACGCGTCGGGACAGGCGCACTTTGTGGTTATGGATTTCGCCGACGGCGGTCCTGCCGGAGCTTTGCGTCTGCAATTCGGTGTAGACCGGCATTTCCAGTTCTTCGCGCACGCTTCGCTCGGCCCGGGTTGGTTGGCTGTCTGGCGGCTGGGCAATGAGGCGGTCCTGTCCGGGGTGCTTTGGGCCCTCGCCGCTGCGCAGCCAACGCGCGTTGACGCTCAGCAGTTCAGCGACTTCTTCAATGCGCGCCATGGGGATGCCGCGCTTGAACCAGTTGTTCACGTGTTGCGGCGTAACTTTTCGGTTGGCGGCAAAGTCCGTTGCGGAGAGATGGCACTCTCGCAGAAGGCCGCGCAGTCGATCACCTGATGTATTCATGGACCGAAGTTTACGGCGGCTTGAAGCTCGTTTAAATGAACGAAGTGTTCAAATGAGCTGGCCGTCATGCTTGCGCGTGAATGTAGGGATTACAACCTTCGGCTGTTTTTGTAGGCCGATGCGTTCACTGTTTTCGTTTGCGTCAACAATGGTTGAAACCGATGTGATTGATAGGTTTTAGCGATTAACGGGCACAGGCGCCCGACTAAAGCGGATGTCGGGGAAGTTTGAGTTAATCGATGTTGTTAAAACTAGAAAATCAGACGGCCCCTTTAAACACATTGTGTGCGCAAAGCGAGTTTTAAACATGTGTGTAATGACGGAGGGCGAAAAAAACGGGATTCACGGGGGGAGGGGGCACAAAAACACAGGGGCAGGGGACGTGGGTGTAAAAAGTGGCCCCGTCGAAGCGGCGAGCGCTTCGGCGGGGCACAACCGGATCAGCCCTTGTAGGCGGCGACCGATTTGGTGATCGCTTCGCGAGCGGCGTCAGCGCCAGCCCAGCCTTCGATCTTCACCCACTTGCCTTTTTCGAGGTCTTTGTAGTTCGCGAAGAAGTGCTCGATCTGCTGGATCAGCAGCGCTGGCAGATCGGTGTATTCCTTCACGTCCACGTACAGCTGGGACAGCTTGTCGTGGGGGACTGCGATGATTTTGGCATCGCCGCCGCCGTCGTCGGTCATGTTCAGCACGCCAACCGGACGGGCGCGAATCACGGAACCCGGTGTCACCGGATAAGGTGTCACGACCAGCACGTCGAGGGGGTCGCCGTCGTCAGCCAGGGTGTTAGGGATGAAACCGTAGTTGGCCGGGTAGAACATCGGGGTGGCCATGAAACGGTCAACGAAAAGGCAGTCGCTATCTTTGTCGATTTCGTACTTGATCGGCGCGTGGTTGGCCGGGATCTCGATTGCGACGTAGATGTCATTCGGCAGGTCTTTACCGGCCGGAATTTTGCTGTAGCTCATTGGGCTTTGCCCCCTTGGTTGACCATTCAGAATCTGGCATGCAACGCCAAAAAGTGGCCCGGATTATAGGCACATTCCTGAAGCGTTGCCATGCGTGACGGCGGGCTTCAGGCGTCGTGTTGAGCCTGATAGACCGGGTTGTCGCGCTGAAGTGCCGTCAGCCGCGCCAACGGATCCTGCCGATAGAACGCTTTCAGTTGCCCGTAGACGGCGGGATAGGCCTCGACGAGCAAATCCGGTGCGCTAAAGAAGTATTCGCTGATGACCGCAAAGAACTCGGCGGGGTTTTCCGCCGCGTAGGGATCGATGGCAGTCTCGGCGTCCGGGTTGGCGTCGAGTTGCCGATTGAGATCATCGTACGCGCTCTGCATGGCGCTGGCCCAGTCACTGACGCGCATGTCGTGGTGCAGCGGCGGCAGCCCGTTTGCTTCGCCGTTGAGCATGTCCAGCTTGTGCGCCAGTTCGTGGATCACCAGGTTATAGGCTTCCCATCCGCCGCTGGTCAGCACGCCGGGCCAAGCCAGAATCACCGGGCCCTGGGACCACGCCTCGCCGCTGTGCTCGCCGTCCCATTCGTGCTCGACGCCGCTGGCATCGCGGTGGCGTTGCGGGCTGATGAAATCGTCGCCGTAAAGGATGATCTCGTGAAAACCCTGATACCAGTTCAGATCGCCCAGAGCGAGCAACGGCAACTGCGCTTGAGCAGCGAGAAACAGCCGCGATTCATCGTCCAGCTCGACGCCTTCGAGCGCGGTCAGGTGTTTGGCTTGCAGAAACAGCACGCAGCTGTCGAGCAGGTAGCGGTCCTCTTCGGCGCTCAGGCCGTCGAGGATCGGCAGGCGCTGGCGCACGCGCTCCCACAGTTGCGGATCGACCGGATGGCGGGCCAGCGTGCGCCGTTTGCGCCATTCCCGGAACGACCACATGGGCTCAGCGCGCCTCGGCGGAGCGACCTGCGCGGCTGCGGATCAGGCCGATGATCATCGGCAGCAGCGAGAGCAGAATGATCGCCAGCACCAGCAGCGTCAGATTCTTCTTGATGAAAGGGATGTTGCCGAAGAAGAAACCCAGGGTCACCAGCCCGCCGACCCACAGCACCGAGCCCAGCGCGCTGAACCCGAGAAAGCGCAGGTACGGCATGCGGCCAAGACCGGCCACGAACGGCGCGAAGGTGCGGATGATCGGCAGAAAACGCGCGAGGGTAACGGTCTTGCCGCCGTGGCGACCGTAGAACTCCTGGGTTTTGGTCAGGTAATCGCGCCGGAATATTTTCGAATTCGGGTTGCTGAACAGCCTGTCGCCGGCGGTGCGGCCGATGATGTAGTTGGTGCTGTCGCCAAGTATCGCCGCTGCCATCAGCAGGCACGCCAGCAACACCGGGTCCATGCCGCCACCGGCCGCCACGGCGCCCGCGATGAACAACAGCGAGTCGCCCGGCAGGAACGGCATGACCACCAGGCCGGTTTCGCAAAAGATCACCAGGAACAAGATGGCGTAAACCCAGGTGCCGTATTGGGTCACAAGCAGGTCGAGGTAAACGTCGAGGTGAAGAATCAGATCAAGCGGATTGAAATCCATGTAGGCACCTGGTTTTGAGACCCGATCCGGGTCGTGCGGGGCGAAGAGGGGAAATGTGCGCGGCATTATAGAGGCATGCAATGCAATGTGGCTGTAGCGGGCGTCGCGACATACCGTTTCTGTCAATCGCACTGACTTTGTAGGCGCGCGCTTGTTCTGGATCGCCTCGGGACGAACACGGACTGTCAGCGCTCACAATGTTCACGGACACACTGCGATTCTGTAGGAGCCGGCTTGCTGGCGAACCCACCTTGTCAGCAAACATTGATGTACCTGACCTGCCGCGTTCGCCAGCAAGCCGGCTCCTACAGATTGCATCGTCGCTATCTGCCAACAAAAACGGCCTCCGAAGAGGCCGTTGCTTGTCACCCGAACGCGCTAATCAAAAGAAGCCCAGCGGATTGATGTCGTAGCTCACCAGCAGGTTTTTCGTCTGCTGATAGTGCTCAAGCGCGACCTTGTGGGTTTCGCGGCCGACGCCGGATTTCTTGTAGCCGCCGAACGCCGCATGGGCGGGATACAGGTGATAGCAGTTGGTCCACACGCGACCGGCCTTGATTGCCCGGCCTACGCGATACGCGCGATTGATGTCGCGGGTCCAGACGCCGGCACCCAGGCCAAACTCGGTGTCGTTGGCGATGGCCAGCGCTTCCGCCTCGTCCTTGAAGGTGGTCACGCTCACCACCGGGCCGAAGATTTCTTCCTGGAAGACGCGCATCTTGTTGTTGCCTTTGAGCAGCGTCGGCTGGATGTAATAACCGGTCGCCAGCGAGCCCTCGAGCTTCTCGACCTTGCCGCCGGTCAGCAACTCGGCGCCTTCGCCCTGAGCGATTTCGAGGTACGAGAGAATCTTGTCGAACTGCTGCTGAGACGCCTGCGCGCCGACCATGGTGTCGGTGTCCAGCGGATCGCCGCGCTGGATCTTCAAGACCTTCTTCATCACCACTTCCATGAACTGCGGGTAGATCGATTCCTGAACCAGGCAGCGGGACGGGCAGGTGCAGACTTCGCCCTGGTTGAAGAACGCCAGCACCACGCCTTCCGCGGCTTTGTCGATGAACTCCGGCTCGGCCTGCATGATGTCTTCGAAGAAGATGTTCGGCGACTTGCCGCCCAGTTCCACGGTGGACGGGATGATGCTGTCAGCCGCCAGCTTCATGATGTGCGAACCCACCGGCGTCGAACCGGTGAAAGCGATCTTGGCGATACGCTTGCTGCTGGCCAGCGCTTCACCCGCTTCGCGCCCATAACCCTGCACGACGTTGAGTACGCCTTTTGGCAGCAGATCACCGATCAGCTCCATCAACACGGTGATGCCCAGCGGCGTTTGCTCGGCGGGTTTGAGGACGATGCAGTTACCGGCGGCGAGGGCCGGCGCGAGTTTCCAGGCGGCCATCAACAGCGGGAAGTTCCACGGGATGATCTGCCCGACCACGCCCAGCGGCTCGTGGATGTGATAGGCCACGGTGTTGCCGTCGATCTCCGCAGCGGAGCCTTCCTGAGCACGCAGCACGCCGGCGAAGTAACGGAAGTGGTCGACTGCCAGCGGGATGTCGGCGTTGAGGGTCTCGCGCACGGCTTTACCGTTGTCCCAGGTCTCGGTGACGGCCAGCAACTCCAGGTTCTGTTCGATGCGGTCAGCGATTTTCAGCAGGGTCAGCGAGCGTTCCTGCACCGAGGTTTTGCCCCACGCATCGGCAGCAGCGTGTGCGGCGTCGAGGGCCTTGTCGATGTCTTCGGCGGTGGAACGTGGGAATTCTGCGATCAGCTTGCCGGTGATCGGCGAGATGTTTTCGAAGTACTGGCCTTTGACCGGCGGCACGAATTCGCCACCGATGTAGTTGCCGTACTGGGTCTTGAAGGTAACGATTGAGCCTTCAGTACCGGGGTGGGCATAACGCATGGTGAATATCTCCTGGTCTTGTGATTGTCTGGGGATAACGCGTTGCGGCGCATGGGTAGAGCGTAGAGCAAAGCGCGGGCGGGTACCAACGGCATCGGCATCAGTTCTGCGGTGTGACGCGTGACGCCTTCCCGGCTGAAGCCGGTCCTACATGGGGATCGCGGTCCCACTCAGTATGTGCTTCTTGGCCGGCAAATGAGGCCAGGGCGGGAAAACGGAATAATGCTGGCTGACATGCATCCTGTAGGAGCGAGGCTTTTCAGTGGGACCGGCTTCAGCCGGGAATAGGCCGGTGTGGGCGCCATCGATTCTGCGGTGTGACGCGTGACGCCTTCCCGGCTGAAGCCGGTCCTACGACGCGTTCACTCACAATCACGTGGGTCGTCCCCAAGCGCGGCAGCCGCTCTCGGTAATTCCCCCGTGCGCATCCACTGCCTTCTACGCTAACCTGCGGCCCATGTTCTAAGAGGTCGGTCATGCACATTCATATTCTGGGTATCTGCGGCACGTTCATGGGTTCGTTGGCGGTGCTCGCCAAGGATCTGGGCCATAAAGTCACGGGCTCCGATGCCAACGTTTACCCGCCGATGAGCACGCAGCTCGAAGCGCAGGGCATTCAGTTGATGCAGGGTTACGACCCTTCGCACCTCGAACCGGCACCGGATCTGGTGGTGGTCGGCAACGCCATGTCGCGCGGCAATCCCGCGGTCGAATATGTCCTGAACAAAGGCCTGCCCTACGTTTCCGGGCCGCAGTGGCTGGCCGATCACGTCCTTCGCGGTCGCTGGGTGCTGGCCGTCGCAGGCACCCACGGTAAAACCACCACCAGCAGCATGCTCGCCTGGGTGCTGGAGCACGCCGGCATGGCCCCGGGCTTCCTGATCGGCGGCGTGCCGCAGAACTTCGATGTTTCGGCGCGTCTGGGGGATACGCCGTTCTTCGTCGTCGAGGCGGATGAATACGACAGCGCCTTCTTCGACAAGCGCTCCAAGTTCGTCCATTACGGCCCGCGCACCGCCATTCTCAACAACCTGGAATTCGATCACGCCGACATCTTCCCGGATCTGCCGGCCATCGAACGGCAGTTCCACCACCTCGTGCGCACCATCCCGAGCGAAGGCCTGGTCATTCACCCGACCACCGAGCCCGCCCTTGAGCGCGTGATTCGAATGGGCTGCTGGACGCCGGTGCAAACCACGGGCGAGGGCGGCCAATGGCAAGCGAATCTGCTCAGCGAAGACGGTTCAACATTCGAAGTGTTGTTCGAAGGTGCAGTTCAGGGCGTCGTCGATTGGGGCATGACCGGCCAGCACAACGTGGCGAATGCCTTGGCCACCCTCGCCGCTGCCCGCCACGTGGGCGTTGTGCCGCAGCAGGGCGTTGAGGCGTTGAGTGCTTTCAAAAGCGTGAAGCGGCGCATGGAGAAGGTCGCCGAAGTGCGCGGCATCACCATTTATGACGACTTCGCCCACCACCCGACCGCCATTGCCACCACGCTGGACGGTCTGCGCAAGAAGGTCGGCGATGCGCCGATCATTGCCATCGTCGAACCGCGTTCCAATTCCATGAAGCTCGGTGCCCACCGCGACGGTCTGCCCGAAAGCGTCGTCCAGGCCGATCAGGTGGTCTGGTATGCGCCGGCCAATCTGGGGTGGGATCTGGCGGCAACAGCGGCCCAGTGCACCATTCCGTCACTGGTCTGCGACAGTCTCGACGGCATCATCGATCTCGTGAAAAACCAGGCTGAGCCCGGCACCCACGTGGTCATCATGAGCAACGGCGGTTTTGGCGGCCTGCACGGCAAACTCGCGGAGGCCCTGCAATGAGCGGCCCGGAACGCATCACCCTGGCAATGACCGGCGCTTCCGGCGCGCAATACGGTCTGCGCCTGCTGGACTGCCTCGTGCGCGAAGACCGCGAAGTGCATTTCCTCATTTCCAAGGCCGCGCAGCTGGTCATGGCCACCGAAACCGACGTCAACCTGCCGCCCAAACCGCAGATGATGCAGGCCTTCCTTAACGAATACACCGGCGCGACCGCGGGCCAGATTCGGGTGTACGGCAAGGAAGACTGGATGTCACCGGTGGCGTCCGGTTCCGGTTCGCCCAGTGCGATGGTCGTGGTGCCGTGTTCGACCGGAACGCTGTCGGCAATCGCCACGGGCGCCTGCAACAACCTGATCGAACGGGCTGCGGACGTGACGTTGAAGGAGCGCCGGCAGTTGATTCTGGTGCCCCGCGAGGCGCCGTTTTCCAGCATCCATCTGGAGAACATGCTCAAGCTGTCGAACATGGGCGCGGTGATTCTGCCGGCGTCGCCCGGTTTCTATCACCAGCCGCAGACGATTGATGATCTGGTGGATTTCGTCGTCGCACGAATCCTCAACTTGCTCAACATCCCTCAGGACATGCTGCCGCGTTGGGGCGAGCATCATTTTGGCGCCGATGAATAAGCTTGTGGTCATCGCGCTGGGCCTGTTGCTGACGACAGGCTGCTCGACGGTCCGCACCCTCGACGCCAACCAGCCCGGCGCACCGGTTGTGTACGCCGGGACGCGACTGGACCTGTACGCCATCGAAGGGGGCTGCTGCGAGAAGGATCGCTTCGGCACCGAGGCGCCGAAATACCCGATGCTCGACCTGCCCGGCAGCGCGCTGCTCGACACGCTGCTGCTGCCGTTGTCGATTCTGACCGCGCTGGGCGTGGGATTCCAGGCTACGGGCGGGATGTAGCGCCTGTCGGGGAGTTATTTCCCCAGCCGGCGCAAATCATCCGACTCAACCACCCGCACGCCGTCCTGCTCTTCCAGCGCCAGACGCCATAGCGCGCGGGCGAGGTTGCAGGCTTCGATGCCGCCGTATTTGCCGGGAATCAGCTTGGCAATCGGCCCGGCCAGTTGTTCCACCAGACGCTGATCCTGCCGCTCGCCAATCAACAGCGACGGCTGGACGATGGTCAGTTGCGGCCAGCCCTGAAGCTTCAGCGCTTCTTCCATCTCGCCTTTGACGCGGCTGTAAAAGATGCTCGATTGCGGGTCGGCGTTCACCGCGCTGATCACCAGCAGGTGACGCGCGCCCAGCTCGCGGGCACGTTTGCCGAATGCGACGACCATGTCCAGATCCACCGCCCGAAACGCTTCCTGGGAACCGGCCTGTTTGATCGTGGTACCCAGGCAGCAGAAAGCGATGTCGACAGGGCCTGCCAGTGTGGGCAGCAGGTTCTGAAGATCGCCGACGGGGTTTTCCAGACGTGGATGTTCAGCCAGAGGACGACGGCTGGGGGCGAGAACGCGGGTGACAGTGGGTTCGTTAAGCAGGCGGTCGAGCAAGTGCTCGCCAGTCAATCCGGTAGCTCCGGCAAGCAAAATGTGCTGAGGCGTCAAGTACATGATCTTTCTCCCTTGATACGCCACAAGCATAGGCGCTGTACCGGAACAGACTGCGGGCGACGCGGGAGGGTTTCACAAAAACACATGAAATGTTCATGCATCTCGGTGTTTAGGCCTGCCTCAATCCGTAGGAGCCGGCTTGCTGGCGAACCCGATCGAGCATTCAACATCGCAGCGCTTCAACGAATGCTTTCGCCAGCAAGCCGGCTCAAACAGGTTCCGCGTCATCGGCGGCACTCAGCGTCGAACGGTATTCAGCGCCCGCTCCGCCTGACTCTTGCGCAGCTGCCGCCAATGGTTGACCACGCCTTTCGGCGCCCACATCTGCGGCTCGGAGGCCTCGAAGCTTTCGTCCGTCTCACGCTGGGCGACGATGTCTTTTGCTTCATTGAACGCTTGCACCAGATCGTCGGTTTCCACCAGCGCCTTGCCGAACAGCGCTTCGCCGAAGTAGGTGAAATCGGCCTCTTCAGAACAGCCAAAGGACACGCGATCTTCACGGGATGCGGTAATCACCATCGTCCGCTCGTCCTTGATCGCCGGAATGAAACCGCCCGAATAGCACGCAGAAATCACCACCACCTTGTCGCGATTCTTCAGCGGCGCCAGCACGCCGGCCATCTCGTTGGCGGGCAGGTCGGACAGCTCCAGACGCGGCTGATCCAGCACCAGCTCGTGTTCATGGGTGCCGTGGCTGGTCAGGTAAATGAAGATCAAGTCTTCCGGACCGCTGCGCTTGGCCAGCGTTTGCACGGCGCGGCTGATGGTCTCGCGCGTGGCCAGCGGGCGATCGGCCATGTGATCGCGATGGTTGACCAACGTGATCTGGCCGGAAGCACCGAAGCGCGTGGCGAGCAGCTTGTTGACGTAATCGGCCTCGCGCAGGAAGACGCTCTGCTTGCCATCACCACCCACAACGAGGCTATACAGCTCGATGGCCGGCGTGGAGGCGGGCACGGCGGCGAGGGCTTTCTCGACCAAGGCGCCCTGGGCGAGCAAGCCGATTTCCAAGGGATCCGGCAACAGCTTCCCCGCCGCGTCGCGCACGCGCTGGCCGTTGGACCAGGTGCCGCTCTGGACTTCGCCTTCCGCCGTGGTCAGCACGCCGCTGCCTTGATAGTTGTCGTTCTCGAATTGCCCGATGTACACGCTGCCGTCCGGGAGCTTCAGGCTGCCTGAACCGGAGAAACGCCAGTTTTTGAAGTCACCTTGATAACGCGTGCCGTCGGAGCCGATCAACTCGCCCTTGCCGGTGAACGCGCCATCCTTGAACTGGCCCGACCAGACATCGCCATCGGCGTTTTCGTAGCGACCGCGGCCATTGAGCTGATTGTTATGGAAACCACCGACGTACTGATCACCATCGGCGCTGTTGAAATTACCCGTGCCCTCAAGCTGGCCGTCGACGAACTTGCCGCTGAACTGGTTGCCCGCCGAATCGTTGCGCTGGCCTTCGCCGTTGGGTTTGCCGTGGGCAAACTGGCCCTGATACTCGCTGCCGTCGTCCAGTTCCAGATGCCCGGCGCCGTCATACAGATCGGCCTTGAACTCGCCGCGATAACTCATGCCGTGCTCTTTGAGCGTGCCTTCGCCGTCGCGCCGCCCCAGCTTGTAGCCGCCGACGTAGCTGCCGGCGCTGGTGGTCAGCGAACCCTGGCCATGGAAAAGCCCGTCCTGAAACCCGCCCCGGTAGACGTCGCCATTGCTGGCGTGCCACTCGCCCTGGCCGTTCCACTGCCCGTTTTTGAATTCCCCGGCGTACCAGCTGCCATTGGGGTAATCGATCCGGCCCTTGCCCTGAAGCACGCCATTGATCACGTCGCCGCGATAGCGTCCACCGTCGGGCAGGCGAGCGTCCGGGGGCAACAGCGATTCGCCGTCGCCGCAAGCGGTGAGAAGTAAGGTCAGGGCCAAAGGAGCAAACGCGCGCATGGTAAATCCCGAAAATAAGATGTTTCGGCGTGATCTGATCGCGTACGTGTATCGAGTCGCTCACACAGCCGCAGCGAGTATGCCGCAGCGAGGAACGCTCATGAAACAGTCTGTTACGACTGTTTCATGTTTCGGGGGGGTCGCGGAGGCTTTATGGAGGGACGACGGGGGTTACACAAAGCACAGCGAAAGCGGTTCAGCAATGAACGCAGGCTTGTCCACGCCTTCGATTTCAAGCGTTGCCGTAGCCTTGAGCAGCCATTGGCCCGGCTTCTTTTCGGTGACCTGCGCCAGACTGACTTTTAGACGAACGCGCGAATTCACCTTCACCGGCTGAATGAATCGCACGCTGTCCAGCCCATAGTTGATCGCCATCTGCATGCCCTCGGGCACGACCATCAAGGACTCCATCAGCTTGGGCATCAGCGACAGCGACAGAAAGCCATGGGCGATGGTCGATCCGAACGGCGTCTGCGCCGCTTTCACCGGATCGACGTGGATAAACTGAAAGTCGCCGGTGGCTTCGGCGAACAGATTGATGCGTGCCTGATCGATGGTCAGCCAGTCGGAGCATCCCAGGTCCTTGCCTTCATAGTTTTTGAGTTCTGCAACGGGTACGTGGGGCATCGCTACTCTCCATGCCAGTTATTGTTTTTGCGCGCGATCTTCACAGGCACGGTGGCGTCGGCGCTGTTATTGCTTGGCATTGAAGATCAGCACGCCCCACTGCGCGGGTCAACGTGCCCTCAACTGGCGAATACCACCCCATAGGCAGCGCGGGTGGCGTGTCTATAATGTCGCCGCGAATCTGCTGGAGTTTTCTATGTTGCTAAGAGGCCTGACCTGGCTTGTGCTGTTCCAATTGATCGGAACTGCGCTCAATCACCTGTTTCTGTCGATATTGCCCGGTCCGATCATCGGGCTCGTGCTGTTGATGATCTACCTGATGACCCGCGGCGAAGTCAGCCAACCCATCAGTCTGGCGGCCAGCAGCCTGCTGCGATACCTGCCGCTGCTGCTGGTGCCGCCCGCCGTCGGTGTGATGGTGTATGCCGACCAGATCGCCGAGGACTTCTGGGCGATTGTCGGCTCGCTGGTCATCTCGCTGATGGTCTCGCTGACCTTCGCCGGCTGGCTGATGCAGAAACTCATCGACCGTCAGGCCAATCGCCGGGAGCCTTCATGAGTCTGGACTGGCACGGCGCCTGGCTGTCGGTGATTCATCACCCCTTGTTCGGCATCGCCATCACCCTGGGCGCTTATCAACTGGTGCTGGCCGGCTACGAGAAAACCCGCTGGGTGTTTCTGCAACCGGTGCTCATCTCGATGCTGGTGGTGATTGGCGTGTTGGTGAGCTGCGGGGTTTCCTATGTCGAGTACCGCAAAAGCACCGAGATCCTCAGCATTCTGCTGGGCCCCGCCACGGTTGCGCTGGCCGTGCCGCTTTATCTGAACCTGCGGCGCATCCGGCAGTTGTTCTGGCCGGTATTGACTACGCTGGTGGTGGGCGGCGTACTGGCCACCGGGCTGTGCGTGGGGCTGGGCTGGCTGCTCGGCGCTGATCACATGATCCTGATGACCATGGCGCCCAAGTCCGTCACCTCGCCGATCGCCATGCTGGTGGCCGAGCAGATTGGTGGCGTGGCGGCGCTGGCCGCCGTGTTTGTGTTGATAACCGGGGTGATCGGCGGCATATTCGGCCCCGGCCTGTTGACCCTGGCGCGGGTAACCAGCCCGGAAGCCCGAGGCATGGCGCTGGGGCTGACGGCTCACGCGGTGGGCACGTCTGCGGCCCTGCAGGAAAGTGAGGAATGCGGCGCCTTTGCGGCGTTGGCGATGAGTTTGATGGGTGTCGCCACGGCCTTGTTCCTGCCGTTGGCGGTGTCTCTGGTTGCTTGAGGATGGGTTTATGTCGTTGCCGTTGTTTACGCTGCCGCTGTTTCCACTGAACGCCGTGCTGTTCCCGGGGTGCGTGCTCGATCTGCAGCTGTTCGAGGCGCGCTACCTCGACATGATTGGCCGCTGCATGAAGCAGGGCGAAGGCTTTGGCGTGGTCTGCATCACTGAAGGCAGTGAGACGGGCGACGTGCCGGGCGGTTTCTCGCTGATCGGCTGCGAAGCGCGGGTCACCGATTTCCAGAAGCAGGACAACGGCCTGCTGGGCATTCGGGTAGTGGGTGCTCGACGCTTTCGGGTGAAGGACTACAGCACCCAGCGCGACAACCTCCTGGTCGGCGAGGTCGAGTGGCTGGACGATCCCCAGGAACAACCGCTGCAAGAGGAGGACGACGACCTGGTCGCGTTACTCGCCGCGCTGGCCGAGCACCCGATGGTGGCTGCGCTGAACATGGGCCTCACCGCCAGCGGTCAGCACTCGCTGGCCAATCAGCTGGCCTACCTGCTGCCGTTCGCCGAAGAAGACAAGATCGAGCTGCTGGAAATCGAAGATGCCGAGCAACGGCTCGATGCGATTCAGGACCTGCTCGACGAGATGCAGGGCGACATGCAGCCCTGATTGTCGTTTTTGCTCGCGTTAGCGCGGCCCGGATAGTTACCCCGTCGGGCCGCATCTACGCCGCTTAGTACTGATAACGGATCAAACCGTGCGAGAACGAGTGCAGTCCAAAGCCGGCGAACAGCGCGACCATCGCCGGCAGCACCAGCCACCACACCTTGATCGGCAGCGCCTCCAGCGGCTTCTTGTTCTGCACGAACGCCAGGCTCGCCGCGCAGGTGAAAAACGCCAGCAGCATCCCGGCGGTGACATCTGTCGGCCAATGCACGCCCAGATACACCCGTGACATGGCGATCGCCAGCGCCGGAATCCCACCCAGCAGCAGCCAGGTCAATCGCAGCCGCACCGGCTGACCGCGGCCGGCCAGCACCGCCAGCGACATGAACAGCGCAAACGAGGCAGACGCATGCCCGCTCGGCATGCTGTAAGTCCCCAGAGCCTCCGTCAGTACCTCAGGCCGTGCGCGTGCGAAAGTGTATTTCATGCTTTGATTGATCAGCGCCGCGCCAAGGGTCGTGCCGATCACGAAGATCGCATGGCGCCATTTTCGGGTGACGATCAGCAGGACCGTGAGCAGGGCGGCAGCGCAGAACTGCGTCCGGAAATCCCCCAGGCCCGTCACCATCACCACGAAGTCTTCGGCCGCGGCGCTTCGGCCGGCCTGTACCACGGTCATGATGCCTTGATCAAAATCGGCCAGGTACGGCCAGCCCAGAAACACACTTGCCAGCAGCACGAAGCACGTCAGGGCGATGACTTTGGTGTCGTAGGGCTTTTGCCGCAGGCTGCTCTGGATGCTGATGCCCAGCAGAAGCGCCAGCCCGCCGCCGACTACGGCAGCCTGGGGCCAGAAGTTTTCCGGCAGCGGCAGGCGTATGGCCGCACCGGTGGCCCAGCCCGGCAGGATGTAGGCCACAGACCAGCCAGCGGCGGCAATCAGGCTCACACCGGCAAAGCGCACGAATGGCATGTCACACATTCCGGCCACCATGGGCAGCATCGGGCGCAGCGGGCCGATGAAACGGCCGACCAGCAGGCTGGCAATCCCGTAGCGCTGGAAGTAGGTCTCGGCGCCGCCGATCCACTCCGGGTGATTGCGCAGCCCCGGCAATTGCCGAATCCTTTGATGGAAGCGCCGGCCGAGGAAGTACGACACCAGATCGCCCAGTATCCCGCCGAGGAAACCCAGCAGAAGCGCTTCACTCAGCGGGAGTATGCCGCTGCCGGCCAGTGCGGCGATCGCGAACAGCACAACGGTGCCGGGGACGACGATGCCGGCAATGGCCAGGCACTCGATGAACGCGACGATGAAAATCGCCGCGCCGAGCCAGGAAGGGTTGGCGCTTAGCCAGGAGGTAATGCTGTCGAGCCACGCGCCCATGGGTTCAGTTTCCTTGCTCGATGAAAATATAGTCGCGTCCTTCGACTTGCCCGCGTCTGACCGGGTTCCGTGTGCAGAAACGGGCATAGGCGGCGTCAACGAACCGGTACATCAGGTGCTCGTCGCGGCCGGCGGGAATGCCCAGGCGCGTCGTTTGAATGATCCGCGGCGGTCGCTGACCCACGTCCTCGACAAAGAGTTGCTCTTCATCGAAGCGCCTGGCGTCCCACATCGGCACTTTCAGCCCCAGCGCCTTGCACAGCAACGTCTGCCCGGCGCACAGCCGCTCTGGCGTGCGCACGTTTCCGCTGGCGTCGGGATTGTTGAGCAGCATGCGGGCGAGGGCGTTCTCATCGGACACCGCATCGACCCACGGATAGGCCGATTTGATCAACACGGCATTGCCCGGACCTTCCGCACTGAAGTTCAACGAGTCACCGCCGCGAGCGTAATACATATAAATGTGCCCGCCCTCCAGAAACAAAGCCTTACGTTTTTCCGTATAACCGAGGGACGCATGACTGCCTTTCTCGGCCACGTAATACGCCTCCGTCTCAATAATCCGCGCCGACAGCCACAACCCGTCGACCTTGTGACGGATGACCTTGCCGAGCAAATCCCGGGCGAGGGTTTGAGCATCTCGATGAAAGAAACTGTCCGGCAGGGCGCGTGGCGATGGGTCAGGCATGGATGAGTGCAGTCAGAGAATGGACCGCGATCATATCAACATCGGCCTTAATTGGAGCTGAATGGGTGAGAGGAGGCCGTCGTGGGATTACACCCGTTTTGGCAACGCACCGCCGTCATCGTAGGAGCGTGGCTTGTCCCGCGATCTGACGCGCAGCGGCAGCAAATCCGGCAACCTAGCAGTGACAGGCCCAATAGGGTCGTCAGGTTCACGACTGCTGCGCAGCCGATCGCGGGACAAGCCACGCTCCTACAGGGGGATTCAATCAGCCATAAGGCCGCGTGCTGTCAGCAGGGCCGGCTGCGACCCCTGTAGGACCGGCTTCAGCCGGGAAGCCTTTGATCTGCTTTAACGCGCTTTTGATCTTGATCTCCATATACAAAAAGTCCAGCCTCCGCCAATCGCGACTTGGGTGCAGGCTGAACGCAGGTCTCGCGCAGTGGGCCGAGCCGCATGGATGCGGCGAGAGCGCCGTTGCGGACATGGATGTCCGTTCGGCGCGTGCCCATGGAGCGAGACCGAAGTGAAGGTATTCCGACGAAGGAGGAACCCAACCAGGAGCACGGCCTTTTTGGTTACTTTTTCGGCTGTTGGAAAAAGTGACCCGCCGTAAGGGCGGAACCCTAATCTGCGGCACCCGAGAAAACGGATATACACCCGATAGCACAACCGCCGCGGACGTCTTTGACGCACCAAATCCGGCTTATTCCGACCATCCGCCCGTCGCCGCTGTCGTTCAGCACGCCCGACAGCTATAATCCGCCGCTTTCCCATTTGCCAAGCCACCCGAGACCATGACCGAGTCCGTTCTTGACTACATGACCCGCCTGGGTCGCGCCGCCCGCGAAGCCTCCCGCGTGATCGGCCGTGCCAGCACCGCACAGAAGAACCGCGCCCTCGCAGCCACCGCTGCCGCGCTGGACGCTTCCCGTGCCGAACTGACCGCCGCCAACGAACAAGACCTCGCCGCCGGCCGCGCCAATGGACTCGAACCCGCTCTGCTCGAACGCCTCTCCCTGACCCCGGCCCGCATCGACAGCATGATCGCCGGCCTGCGCCAGGTCGCCAGCCTGCCAGACCCCATCGGCACCCTGCGCGACATGAACTTCCAGCCGTCCGGCATCCAGGTCGGCAAAATGCGCGTGCCACTAGGCGTCGTCGGCATCATCTATGAGTCCCGCCCCAACGTAACCATCGACGCCGCCAGCCTCTGCCTCAAATCCGGTAACGCCACCATCCTCCGTGGCGGCTCCGAAGCAATTAACTCCAACCGCGCCATCGCCGCCTGCATCCAGCGCGGCCTCGATGACGCAGGTTTACCTGCCGCCGTCGTACAAGTCGTCGAAACCACCGACCGCGCCGCCGTGGGTGCGCTGATCACCATGCCCGAGTACGTGGACGTCATCGTTCCCCGTGGCGGCAAAGGCCTGATCGAACGCGTCAGCCGCGACGCCAAAGTCCCGGTCATCAAACACCTGGACGGCATCTGCCACGTCTACGTCAGCGCCCATGCCGACCTCGCCGCTGCCCAGCGCATCAGCTTCAACGCCAAGACCTACCGTTATGGCATCTGCGGCGCGATGGAAACCCTGCTGGTCGATCAAGCCATCGCTGCAGACTTCCTGCCGCCCATGGCCGCCCAGTTCCGCGAAAAAGGCGTCGAACTGCGCGGTTGTGAACGCACTCGCGACCTGATCGACGTCTTGCCGGCCACCGAAGAAGACTGGCACACCGAGTACCTTGCGCCGATCCTGTCGATCCGCATCGTCACCGGTCTGGATCAGGCCATCGAACACATCAATCACTACGGCTCGCATCACAGCGACGCCATCATCTCCGACTCGCAAGCCCAGACTCGCCGCTTCATGGCTGAAGTCGACTCGAGCTCGGTGATGGTCAACGCGCCCACCAGCTTTGCCGACGGTTTCGAATACGGCCTGGGAGCGGAAATCGGCATTTCCACCGACAAGATTCACGCCCGCGGCCCCATAGGGCTCGAAGGCCTGACCTGCGAGAAATACATCGTTGTCGGCGATGGCACACAATTGCGCGGGCAGGGGCCGGTCTGACTTGGCCGACGTCGGTCAGCCTTCAGGCAGCGGCGCGCAGGCAATGGCCGATCCGATTGCCGTTCCGCAGAACACGGCCCGGGTGCCTAAGCGTGTCGGCATTCTCGGCGGCACGTTCGACCCGGTGCACATTGGCCATTTGCGTGGCGCACTGGAAGTCGCCGAGCTGCTGAAACTCGATGAGCTGCGTCTGACGCCCAGCGCCCGGCCGCCTCATCGCGACACGCCGAGCGTTTCGGCGCAGGACCGTCTGGCGATGGTCCAGTGCGCGGTCGCCGGGGTGCCGCCATTGACGGTGGATGATCGCGAGCTGTTGCGCGACAAGCCGTCGTACACGATCGACACGCTGGAATCGATGCGCGCGGAACTCGCCGCCGATGATCAGCTATTTTTATTGCTGGGTTGGGACGCCTTTTGCGGGCTGCCATCCTGGCATCGGTGGGAAGAGTTGCTGGAGCACTGCCATATCGTGGTGCTGCAACGCCCGGACGCCGACAGCGAGTCCCCGGATGCGATGCGAAATCTGCTCGCGGGACGTGCCGTCAGTGATCCGAAGGCCCTCAAAGGGCCCGGCGGAAAGATTACGTTCGTCTGGCAGACGCCGCTTTCGGTGTCTGCCACCCAGATCCGTCAACTGCTGGCCAGCGGTAAGTCGGTACGTTTTCTGGTGCCAGACGCGGTACTGGCCTATATCGATACGCACGGGCTGTACCGTGCGTCGAACTGAAGGTGTGTTGCTACGCAGCCAAGTGCGCGAAGAAACGCCCAAACATACGAGTTGAAAGAGTTTTTTATGACTGACAAACGCGCTGTAAATCCAATCATCGAAGTGATCAGGGCTGCCCTGGAAGACGTCAAAGCCCAGGATATCCAGGTGCTGGACGTTCGTGACAAGCAGAGCATCACTGACTACATGGTCATCGCGACCGGTACCTCCAACCGCCAGATCAACGCGATGCTCGACAAGGTCCGCGAAGAAGTCAAAAAGCAGGGCCTCAAGCCGCTGGGCGAAGAAGGCAAGGGCGACAGCGACTGGGTGCTGCTGGACCTGGACATCGCCATCGTCCACATGATGACCGCCTCCGCTCGCCAGTTTTACGACCTCGAGCGTCTGTGGGCCGGTGCCGAGCAGAGCCGTTCGGCCAGCGCTGCACACCACAGCCCGGAAAACGCTCACGAGCATTTCGACAAGCTGAACAAAGACCAGGCCTAAGGCGTCGTTGTGCGTCTGCGCCTGATCGCTGTCGGTTCCCGCATGCCCAAGTGGGTGGAAGAGGGTTGGCATGAATACGCCAAGCGTCTGCCATCCGAACTGGCGCTGGAACTGGTGGAAATTCCGCTCAACACCCGTGGCAAGAACGCCGACGTGGCACGCCTCATCCGTCAGGAAGGCGAGGCCATGCTGGCGAAGGTGCAGCCGGGCGAGCGGATCGTCACGCTTGAAGTGCATGGCAAGCCATGGAGCACCGAGCAACTGGCCGGCGAACTCGATCGCTGGCGCCTGGATTCGCGCACGGTCAACCTGATGGTCGGCGGTCCGGAAGGGCTGGCGCCGGAAGTCTGTGCCCGGGCCGAGCAGCGCTGGTCGTTATCGCCGCTGACGTTGCCGCACCCGCTGGTGCGCATCCTCATCGGTGAGCAGATTTATCGTGCCTGGACCGTGCTGTCCGGTCACCCTTATCACAAGTAGCGCCGCTGCCTTTACTGTGAACCTGCCCTAAATGTCTCAGCCGATCCGCCTGAAAGACCACGAAAAAGACGCACGCCTTGTGCGCAGCCGAGTCGTGGTCGGTGCAGTCGCGGTGGTGGTGCTGATCTGCGTGTTGATCGCGCGGCTGTATTTCCTGCAGGTCATCCAGTACGAGTATCACTCGACGCTGTCCGAGAACAATCGCGTTCACGTGCAGCCGATCTCGCCGAGTCGTGGGCTGATCTACGACCGTAACGGTGTGGTGATCGCCGACAACCGGCCCAGTTTCAGCCTGAGCATGACCCGCGAACGTTCCGGTGACTGGACCCAAGTGCTGGACACCATCGTTCAGGTGCTTGAGCTGACGCCGGATGACCGGATCATCTTCGAAAAACGCATGAAGCAGGGCCGGCGGCCGTTTGAGCCGGTGCCCATTCTGTTCGAGCTGACCGAAGAACAAATCGCCCGCATCGCCGTTAACCAGTTTCGCCTGCCGGGCGTTGAAGTGGTGGCGCAGCTGGTTCGCCACTATCCGCAGGGTGAGCACTTCGCGCACTCGGTGGGTTACATGGGGCGGATCAACGAGAAAGAGCTGAAAAGCCTCGATCCGGTGAATTACAGCGGCACCCATCACATGGGCAAAACCGGCATCGAGCGCTTTTACGAACCCGAGCTGCACGGTCAGGTCGGTTACGAAGAAGTCGAAACCAACGCCCGCGGCCGCGTCTTGCGCGTGCTAAAGCGAACCGATCCGGTGCCCGGCAAGGACATTGTCCTGAGCCTCGACATCCAGTTGCAGGAAGCCGCCGAAGCGGCGCTGGCCGGACGTCGCGGTGCGGTGGTGGCGCTGGACCCCAGCACCGGCGAGGTGCTGGCGATGGTCAGCCAACCGAGCTTCGACCCCAACCTGTTCGTCACCGGCATCAGTTTCAAGGCGTACTCCGAGCTGCGCGATTCGGTTGATCGCCCGCTGTTCAACCGCATTCTGCGGGGCCTGTATCCTCCGGGCTCGACCATCAAGCCGGCAGTGGCAATCGCCGGCCTCGACACCGGTGTGATCACGGCGAGCACCCGGGTTTTCGACCCCGGCTATTACATGCTGCCGAACTACGACCACAAATACCGTAACTGGAACCGCACCGGCGATGGCTGGGTGGATCTGGACACCGCCATCATGCGCTCCAACGACACCTACTTTTACGATCTGGCCCACAAGGTCGGGATCGATCGGCTGTCGGCGTACCTGAACAAGTTCGGCATCGGCCAGAAAGTCTCGCTGGACATGTTCGAAGAATCCCCCGGCCTGATGCCGTCCCGTGACTGGAAGCGTGTCACGCGGCGACAGGCATGGTTCCCGGGCGAAACACTCATTTTGGGGATCGGTCAGGGTTACATGCAGGCCACCCCGCTGCAGTTGGCCCAGGCCACCGCGCTGGTGGCGAACAAAGGCAAATGGAACCGTCCGCACCTGGCCAAGACCGTCGAAGGGCAGAAGCCGGTGGACGAAAACCCGATGCCGGACATCGTTCTGCGTGATCCGTCGGACTGGGCCAAGGTCAACCACGGCATGCAGCAAGTGATGCACGGCGCTCGCGGGACCGCGCGCAAAGCCGCCATTGGTGCCCAGTACCGCATCGCCGGCAAGAGTGGTACCGCCCAGGTCGTCGCCATTCGGCAGGGCGAGAAGTACGACCGTTCGAAAGTCCAGGAACGCCACCGCGACCACGCCCTGTTCGTCGGCTTCGCGCCGGCCGACAGCCCGAAGATCGTCGTTGCGGTGATGATCGAAAACGGTGAGTCGGGGTCGGGTGTTGCCGCGCCGGTGGTGCGGCAGGTCATGGACGCCTGGCTGCTCGATCCCCAGGGCCATCTGAAACCCGAATACGCCAGTAATGCACAGCCTCCGGAGACCGCGGCCCGTGAAGAGTAATTTCGACCGCATCCTTTCCAGCGAAGATGTGATGCGCCGTCGCGCCACGTTCCTGCAGAAAATCCACGTCGATGGCCCGCTGCTGATCCTGCTGCTGACGCTGGCGGCGGGCAGTCTGTTTGTCCTGTATTCGGCCAGCGGCAAGAGTTGGGACCTGCTGATCAAGCAAGCGACCTCCTTCGGCATTGGCCTGGTGTCGATGTTCGTCATCGCGCAGCTCGAACCCCGATTCATGGCCCGCTGGGTGCCCGCCGCCTATGTGATCGGCGTTCTGCTGCTGGTGGCGGTGGACGTCATGGGCCACAACGCCATGGGCGCAACGCGCTGGATCAACATTCCCGGGGTCATCCGCTTTCAACCCTCGGAATTCATGAAGATCATCATGCCGGCGACCATCGCCTGGTACCTGTCCAAACGCACCTTGCCGCCGCACCTCAAGCACGTGGCGGTGAGCCTCGGGCTGATTGGTCTGCCGTTCATTCTGATCGTGCGTCAGCCAGACCTCGGCACTTCGCTGCTGATTCTGGCGTCCGGCACCTTCGTGCTGTTCATGGCCGGCCTGCGCTGGCGCTGGATCATCAGCGTGGTTGCGGCCGCGGTCCCGGTGGCCGTCGGCATGTGGTTCTTCTTCATGCATGACTACCAGAAGCAGCGGATCCTGACCTTCCTCGACCCGGAGAGCGATCCGCTCGGCACCGGCTGGAACATCATTCAGTCCAAGGCGGCAATTGGTTCGGGCGGCGTGTTCGGCAAGGGCTGGCTGATGGGCACACAGTCGCACCTGGACTTCCTGCCTGAAAGCCACACTGACTTCATTATTGCGGTGCTTGGCGAGGAATTCGGCCTGGTGGGGATTTGCGCGCTGCTGCTGATCTACCTGTTGCTGATCGGCCGCGGGCTGGTGATCACCGCCCAGGCGCAGACCCTCTACGGCAAGCTGCTCGCGGGCAGCCTGACCATGACCTTTTTTGTTTACGTTTTCGTCAATATCGGTATGGTCAGCGGTCTGCTGCCGGTCGTAGGCGTGCCGCTGCCCTTCATTAGCTACGGCGGAACTTCGCTGGTGACGCTGCTGTCAGCGTTTGGTGTTTTGATGTCGGTCCATACACATCGCAAGTGGATCGCTCAGGTTTGATTAAGGTGAAGAACTCAATGCAAGTAGTGCGTGGCTGGGCTGCTCGATATGCGCCGCTGGTCGGTCTGATGGGCATCTTCGGCTCAGTGCAGGAATCACTTGCCGGTGACTATGACGGCTCTCCTCAAGTCGCCCAGTTCGTCAGCGAAATGACTCGCGATTATGGTTTTGCGGGCGAGCAACTGATCGATGTGTTCCGCGATGTGCAGCGCAAGCAGGCGATCCTCGATGCCATTTCGAAGCCCGCCGAACGCGTCAAACCGTGGAAAGACTATCGCCCGATGTTCCTCACCGACGCGCGGGTTGCCCGGGGTGTCGACTTCTGGCGTCAGCACGAGGCCGCCCTGACGCGCGCCGAGCAAGAGTATGGCGTGCCCGCTCAGGTCATCGTTTCGATTATCGGCGTGGAGACGTTTTTCGGCCGCAACACCGGTAATTACCGGGTGATGGACGCCTTGTCGACGTTGGCGTTCGACTATCCCCAGCGCGCCGATTTCTTCCGCAAGGAGCTGCGCGAGTTCCTGCTGCTGTCCCGCGAACAGCAGGTCGATCCGCTGACGCTCAAAGGCTCCTACGCCGGCGCAATGGGTTTGCCTCAGTTTATGCCGAGCAGCTTTCGCGCCTACGCAGTGGACTTCGACGGCGATGGCCACATCAATATCTGGAACGACCCGGACGATGCAATCGGCAGCGTGGCCAGCTACTTCCAGCGTCACGGCTGGGTGGCCGGCCAGCCGGTTGTCAGTCGCGCGGACGTGCGCGGTGACCGCGTTGATGAGGGCTTAAGCCCCGGCATTGACCCGGTGAAGAACGTTGGGGAGTTGCGAGCGTTGGGCTGGGCGAGTCATGATGCGCTGCGCGACGACATGCCGGTCACGGCGTTTCGCCTCGATGGCGACAAAGGCCCTGAATACTGGATGGGTTTGAAGAATTTTTACGCAATCACGCGGTACAACCGCAGCGTGATGTACGCCATGGCCGTGCATCAGCTGTCTGAAATGCTTGTTCAAGCCCGGGACGTCAAGTAATGCGGTCACTGCCGATGCAACAACCATTGAAACTGATGGCCTTCGCGGCGCTGACTTTGCTGATCGTCAGTTGCTCAACCAGCCGCCCGACGACCACGACGCAGCGACAGTCGGGCAACGTGATCCGCTCGCAGCCCGGGCTGGACATCAACCGGGCGCACAAAGACGGCGCGCCGTGGTGGGACGTTGATGTTTCGCGCATCCCCGACGCCATTCCGACCCTGCACACCGGCCCGTACAAGGCCAACCCCTACACCGTGCTGGGCAAGACCTATTTCCCGCTCAGCGATTCCAAGACCTACTCCCAGACGGGAACAGCGTCCTGGTACGGCACCAAATTCCACGGCCAGAACACCGCCAACGGCGAAGTCTACGACCTGTATGGCATGAGCGCGGCGCACAAGACCTTGCCGCTGCCCAGCTATGTTCGCGTGACCAACCTGGACAATAACCGTACGGTGATCCTGCGGGTCAATGATCGCGGCCCGTTCTATTCCGACCGCATCATCGACCTGTCCTACGCCGCCGCCAAAAAGCTCGGGTATGCCGAAACCGGCACGGCGCGGGTAAAAGTCGAAGGCATCGACCCGTCCCAATACTGGGCGCAGCGCGGCAAACCGGCGCCGCTGATGCTGGATCAGCCGCAAGTGGCCAGCAATACGCCGGCGCGTCAGCCGCAACCGGGCGCTCCGGTGATCACCGCATCTGCGGGTACGATCGAGCAATGGACGCCGCCGCCGCAGCAACACGCCGCCCCGGTCACACCTGTGCCGATCGACGCAAAAAAAAACGCTTCCGGACAAGCGTCTGGGCTGTTTCTCCAGGTGGGAGCCTTCGCCAACCCGGACGCTGCGGAACTCCTGAGGTCGAAATTGAGCGGGATGGTCCGAGCGCCGGTGTTCGTGAGTTCGATCGCACGCAATCAACAGACGCTCTATCGCGTGCGGATGGGACCGGTCGACACGCCGGGTGAGGCCCAGCAACTGCAAAACAGCGTAAGGTCGGCCAATCTCGGCTCGCCAAGCGTCGTCACGTCGGACCAGTAACGCTTTATCAGCGATGCCCGCCCTGGAAACGGAGGCGGGTTTCGCCGCCTGACCGACGACCTGCCAACCGGCTTTGTCGTTGTCAGCAGCTTTTCACGGCACGTTCTGTAGAATGTGAGCCCGTTTGCCGGGGTAGCCCGGCACCCGCTTTGCCCGCAAGGGCATGTTTGCCCATTAGCATTTTCGAGAGACGGATGAACATCACCAGCTTTGCAAAACGCCTTTGCCTGCTAATCCCGTTATTCACCGCGCCTGCCGTGTTTGCGGCAGAACAGATGACGCCATCGCCACCGCAACTGGCTGCCAAGGCTTATGTGCTGATGGACGCCAACAGCGGTAACGTTCTGGTCGAAAACAATGGCGACCAGCGCCTGCCACCGGCCAGTTTGACCAAGCTGATGACCGCCTACATCGCCACGCTGGAAATCCGTCGTGGCCAGATCGGCGAAAACGACCCTGTGACCGTCAGCGAAAACGCCTGGCGCACCGGCGGTTCGCGGATGTTCATCAAAGTGGGCAGCCAGGTCACCGTCAGCGACTTGCTGCACGGCATCATCATTCAGTCGGGTAACGACGCCAGCGTTGCGCTTTCCGAGCACATCGCCGGCAGCGAAGACGCCTTCGCCGACCTGATGAACAAGACCGCTGCCGACCTGGGCATGGTCAACAGCCACTTCATGAACCCGACCGGCCTGCCGAACTCTGATCACTACGCCACCGCCCATGACATGGCCCTGCTGGCGCGCGCGATCATCCACGAAGACCCGGCTCACTACGCAATCTATTCGCAGAAAGAGTTCTTCTGGAACGGCATCAAACAGCCGAACCGCAACCTGCTGCTGTGGCGTGACAAGACCGTCGACGGTCTGAAAACCGGTCACACCGAAGAAGCCGGCTACTGCATGGTGTCCTCGGCCGTTCGTGATGGCATGCGTCTGATTGCAGTGGTGTTCGGCACCAACAGCGAGCAAGCTCGTGCTGCCGAGACTCAGAAGCTCCTGACCTACGGTTTCCGTTTCTTCGAAACCCAGACCTTCTATCAGAAGGGCACCGAGCTGGCTCAGGCACCGGTCTGGAAAGGCACAGAGCGTCTGGTCAAAGCCGGTCTGGCTGACGACCTGACCATGACCATGCCAAAAGGCGAGCTGAAGAAGCTGGCCGCCAGCATGACCATGAACCCACAGTTGGTTGCACCGATCGCCAAAGGCGACGTCATCGGCAAGGTTGAAGTCAAACTGGACGACAAGGTCGTGCACAGCGCCAACCTGATCGCCCTGGACGCCGTCGACGAAGGTGGTATCTTCCGCCGCCTGTGGGATAGCATCCGCTTGTTCTTCTACGGTCTGTTCAACTGATCAACGATTGATCAAAAGCTGACCGTTGCTCCGTACGCCCCCGTCGCCGACCGCGCCGGGGGCCTGTCCGTTTTCCGGCTTACGAGGCCGTTACTGCCATGACAGATACCGAAGTAAAAGCGCCAAAAATCGAATTTCCCTGCGCCGACTATCCCATCAAGATCATCGGTGACACGGGTGTGGGCTTCAAAGACAGAGTCATCGAGATTCTCGAGAAGCACGCCACCGTCGACATGAACACCCTGGCCGAGCGCCAGAGCAGCAACGGCAAGTACACCACCGTTCAGTTGCACATCATCGCCACCGGTCAAGACCAGCTTTACGACATCAACAGTGAATTGCGGGCCACCGGCTTCGTGCACATGGTGCTGTGATGGGTGCGGTTCTGGGCTTTCGTGAACTCGGGCTGACCGACTACGAGCCCACCTGGCAGGCCATGAAACGCTTCACCGACGGTCGCGACCGCGAAACCGCCGATGAGGTCTGGCTGGTGCAGCATCCACCTGTCTTCACTCAAGGCCAGTCCGGCAAGCCCGAGCATTTGCTACTGCCGGGTGATATCCCGGTGGTGCAGGTCGATCGCGGCGGCCAAGTGACTTATCATGGCCCCGGCCAACTGGTCGCGTATTTGCTGCTGGACGTGCGCCGTCTGGGCTTTGGCGTTCGCGAACTGGTCACCCGGATCGAGCGCAGCCTGATCGATCTGCTGGCCAGTTACGGCGTAGACGCCGCAGCCAAGCCCGATGCACCGGGGGTTTATGTCGACGGCGCCAAAGTTGCCTCTTTGGGGTTGCGCATCCGCAACGGCTGTTCGTTTCACGGCCTTGCGTTGAACGTCGATATGGATCTGGACCCTTTTAAACGGATTAACCCCTGCGGATATGCGGGGCTGGCGATGACCCAGCTGCGTGAACAGGCAGGTCCGATTGAATTTGCCGAGGTTAGTGCCCGGCTGCGTGCGCAGCTCGTCAACCACCTCGACTACGCTGAGCAGACGACCCTAACGGGCGGAATCGATTGATATGACTACCGCGTATGAGGCAGCTGACACTGTCGTGAATACAGAGAATGCCGTACAAACCCTGATCCCGACAGTGAGCGTGGCCACGCCTGAGCGTGTGGCTCGCCCGAAAGTGGAAGCCGGCGTGAAGCTGCGCGGCGCGGAAAAAGTCGCGCGCATCCCGGTGAAGATCATTCCGACGGTCGATCTGCCGAAGAAGCCGGACTGGATTCGCGTGCGCATTCCGGTGTCGCCGGAAGTCGACCGCATCAAAGCGCTGCTGCGCAAGCACAAGCTGCACAGCGTGTGCGAAGAGGCGTCCTGCCCGAACCTGGGCGAGTGCTTCTCCGGCGGTACCGCGACCTTCATGATCATGGGCGACATCTGCACCCGTCGCTGCCCGTTCTGCGACGTCGGCCATGGCCGTCCGAAGGCGCTGGACACCGATGAGCCGAAAAACCTCGCCGTTGCCATCGCGGACCTGAAACTCAAGTACGTTGTTATCACTTCCGTGGACCGTGACGACCTGCGCGACGGCGGTGCTCAGCACTTTGCCGACTGCATCCGCGAGATCCGCTTGCTGTCGCCGAACGTGCAGCTGGAAACCCTGGTTCCGGATTACCGTGGCCGCATGGACATCGCGCTGGAAATCACCGCCGCGACGCCGCCAGACGTCTTCAACCACAACCTGGAAACCGTGCCGCGCCTGTACAAGGCTGCGCGTCCGGGTTCGGATTACCAGTGGTCGCTGACCTTGCTCAAGCGCTTCAAGGAAATGGTCCCCCACGTGCCGACCAAGTCCGGGCTGATGCTGGGGCTGGGCGAGACCGACGAAGAAGTCATCGAAGTCATGCAGCGCATGCGCGAGCACAACATCGACATGCTGACTCTGGGTCAGTACCTGCAACCGTCGCGCAATCATTTGCCAGTGCAGCGCTTCGTGCACCCTGACGTCTTCGACTGGTTTGCCGAAGAAGGCTACAAGATGGGCTTCAAGAACGTCGCCTCCGGCCCGCTGGTTCGCTCCTCGTACCACGCGGACGAACAAGCCAAGCTGGTCAAGTCGCTGCTCACGGCGGGTTGATCACAGCGTCGTTGATGCAGAACGCAAAACGGGCCGGATAGAAATATCCGGCCCGTTTTTTTATGCGTGGCGTTCACGGCGGTATGGCTAACCTGCATCGCCATAACGGCACACGCATTCTGTAGGAGCCGGCTTGCTGGCGAATGCGGTTGCCCCGACAAACTTATATAGCCTGACGGACCGCATTCGCCACCGTCGTAACCTCCGGCAGCTCCTACAGGTTGTGTGCTCGCCTGAGGATCATGTCTGCAGCAGTTACGGCTTGCGCAACTGCTCCAGCAATTCCTGGGTTGGATACCCGTCCGCTGGCCAGCCAAAGGATTGCTGTGCACTGCGGATCGCCTTGCGCGTGTTGGCGCCGATGATCCCGTCCGGCGCGCCTGCGTCGTACTGTCGGGCCGAGAGCAGCGTCTGCAACTCGATACGCTCGGTGCGGCTCAGCGGACGATCGCCCCGTGGCCAACTGCCTTGCACATAACCGCCGCCATTGAAGCGCTCGGACAGCAATCCGATGGCCATCGCATAGGACGACGAGTTGTTGTACTTCAGGATGGCGCGGAAGTTATCCATCACCAGAAAGGCCGGGCCTTTGTAGCCAGCGGGCAGCAGCAACGCCGCCTGTTGCTGCAGCAGATTGGCCGGGAGTGCAGAGCCGTTCGGCAGCTTCAGACCCAGCTGCTGCCATTCGCCAATGGATTTGCGGGTTGAGGCGTCTGCCAGCGCGTAGTCGAAACCCTGAGCCAGTTGCACTTCGAAGCCCCACGGCTGGCCTTTCTGCCAGCCGGAGCTTTGCAGGTAATGCGCAGTGGAGGCGAGGGCGTCGGTCGGAGAGTTCCAGATATCACGGCGACCGTCGCCGTCGAAGTCCACCGCGTGGGTGTTGTAGGTCGTCGGTATGAACTGCGTCTGACCCATGGCGCCGGCCCATGATCCGAGCATGCTCGGCGCATCGATGTCGCCGTGCTGAATGATCTGCAGCGCGGCGATCAGTTGATCCTGGGCGAACTGCGGCCGGCGGCCTTCATAGGCCAGCGTCGCCAGTGAGCGAATCACTGACTGAGTGCCCTGGAACTGGCCGAAGCTGCTCTCCATGCCCCACACGGCAACCAGTGCCTGGCGATCGACGCCATAACGCTGCTCGATGGCGCTGAGCGCGTCGGCGTATTGATTGAGCAATGCCTGCCCCTTGCGCACGCGCACGGCCGACATCGCGCCGTCGAGGTATTCCCACACCGGGCGACTGAATTCCGGCTGGCTGCGATCGGCCTTGACCACGCTCATGTCCGGCGTGACACCGGCAAATGCGTTATCGAACACCTCGGGGCGCACACCCGCGTTCAGCGCCAGAGCACGAAACTGGCTCTGCCACTCGCTGAAGGTCATTGCGGGCTGGATTTCAAAGTTGCCGTCGTCGGGTTGCGCAACGGCGCCTGAAGGCGTGGGCAGGTTCTTGACGACTTGCGCCGCGGGCGCGGACTGGAGAGGGGTGGCAACGGCAGCGGTAGGCTGCTCGGCACAGGCAACCAGCGCGAAGAGGCTGGAAGCGGCGATCAACTGGCGAAGGTGCCAGCGACGGGGAAAGCTTGGGGGCATTCTGGGGTCCACAGGGCTAAACCGGAAGGTGCAGACCTTAACATGCCGGCCCTGTTGGTGGGGCGTCAGTCAGTAACCTGAAGTTTTCAAGCCGCCATAACGGAAGAAGCCTCCCAGCTTTTAGACTGGAAGGCTTCGCGGCGGTAGCTGCCTTTGCCTTTGCCGGGTTGTTCCTGACGGCTGCGGAACAGTGGCTGGGCGATGATGGATTTGGCCTTGTTCGGCCGCTTTTTGGCTTTGCTCATGGCGTTCTCGCTCAAGTGATGGGGTGGAGCAGCGGGGATATTCTGCCAGTTCGGTGCCGCTGTCCAATTAACCTGAGCTATCGAAACGTTACAGATTATTCCGCCGGCAATGCCAGCCGTTGTCCGGCCATCAGCAACGTCAGTCGACTCAGGCTGCTCCAGACCGAGCCTTGGGCCTGGCCTTTGATCTGCGCGTCGATGTGTTGCGCGTCCATCAGCAGCTGGCCCCAGCGTCGCGCGGAGTGGCGTTGCAGGGCTTTGCTCATCAGCGGTTTGCGCTTGTCCCAGATGGGTGGGCGCGCCTGGCTGAAGGCCTTGTCCAGCGGGATGCCCTGACTGAACTGCAACGCCAGATTGGCCAGTACACGCAACTCGCGGGACAGCGCCCAGAGAATGACCGGAGGCTCAACGCCTTCGCCGCGCAGCCCTTCGAGCATACGCAGTGCGTGCGCTGCTTCGCCATTAAGAATGGCGTCAGTCAGACCGAAGACATCGAAGCGCGCGCTGTCGGCCACCGCCGCCTGCACCGTCTCCACCGTGATCTGGCCTTCGTCGGCCATCAGCTTGAGCTTTTCGATTTCCTGAGCGGCCGCCAGCAGATTGCCTTCCACCCGCGCGGCGATCAGCTCGATGGCGTCTGGCGTTGCTGCGAGGCCGGCCTGTGACAGGCGCTGACGAATCCATTGCGGCAACTGGCTGGCGTCCACCGGCCAGATCTGCACGAACTGGGTCTGCGGCCCTTCGACCAGCGCCTTGCCCCATTTGGTTTTCTGCGCCGAGCCGTCGAGCTTGGGCAGGCTGATCAACAGCAGCGTGTCCTCGGCGGGACGGCCGCAATACTCCAGCAGCGCGGCGGCGCCTTTGTCGCCGGGTTTGCCGGACGGCAGGCGCAACTCCAGCAGCCGGCGCTCGGCGAACAGCGACATGCTCGCGCCCGCCTGAAGCAGGGTGCCCCAGTCAAAGCTTGAGTCGGCGCTGAACACCTGACGTTCGTCATAGCCTTGCTGGCGCGCAGCCGCACGAATGGCGTCGCAGGCCTCCTGGCACTGCAGCGGGTCATCGCCGCTGACAATGTAGACAGGCGCAAGCGCACCTTGGAGGTGTTTGGAAAGCTGGGCGGGGGCGAGTTTCATGGGTCAGAAAAGATCAGGGCCGGCGAACCGGCCCTGATGCCGTCACTTGGACGGGATTTCAATAGGCGACTGCTGTGGCGTCTCGTCGCGAATACGCTGAGCAGCGGCTTCGGCATCCGCCTGGGCGCGGGCAGCGGCGTCGGCTGTGGCTTGCAGCTCGTCAAGGCGCTGAGGTGTCAGCTGCTGCAGACGGGCCAGCACCTTCTGCACGAGGTCAGTGCGCATTTCCTTACGGATCTGGTCGGCTTCCTGGTCAGAGCCGATCAGGTTGTTGCCGTCGTGAACGAAGACTTTCTGCGACTGAACCGAGTCATCAAGCAGCAGGACGTCTTTGCTGCCGTGAATTTCATACTTCAGCACGGTGGTCAGCTCGTATTCGGCGGAACGGCCGGAACCGGCGTAGCTCGCGGTGCGCTGGGTTTCGTCCTCACGGGCGATGAACAATTTGTACTGGGCGCCGGTGTAGACGTGCACGCCGCTGTTGGTCAGGGTCTGACGCAGCTGAGTGACGATGTCGCCATAAGCGTCGCGCGCACTCACGTCGAGTTCTTTGACCGACAGGGCATTGGTGCCGGTGCCGCGCAGCTGGAAACCGCAGGCGCTCAGCAGAACCGCGAGTCCCATTACCAGCAGATTGCGTTTGATCATCTTGTTGCTCCCTTGAATCCGTTAGAACCCGGCATCCCGGGTTCTTGAAATTGATGCGGCGCCTGCATGCGGGCGCCCGATGATTGCGTCAGCTGGCAACGATGTTAACCAGTTTGCCCGGCACCACGATGACTTTGCGGATCGTCAGGCCGTCGATGAAGCGCAGCACGTTTTCATTGATCCGTGCGGCAGCCTCGACTTCCTCGCGGGAGGCGCTGGCCGGCATCTCGATATGGCCCCGCAGCTTGCCGTTGACCTGAATCACCAGCTGCAGCGTGTCCTGCACCAGTGCCGAGCCATCGACCACAGGCCAGCCGGCGTCGATGATCGGACCTGGGTGACCCAGTGCAGCCCACAGCTCGTGGCTGATGTGCGGGGTGATCGGCGCCAGCAACAGCGCGACCGTCTCCAGACCTTCCTGCAACAGCGCGCGGTCCTGAGCCGAAACCTGCGGTGCCTTTTCCAGTACGTTCATCAGCGTCATCACTTGCGCGATGGCAGTGTTGAATTTGTGGTGCTGCCCAACGTCCTGACCGGCCTGTTTGATGGCCAGGTGAATCGAGCGGCGAATGGCCTTCTGGTCATCGTTCAGCGCGGTTTTGTCGAGTGCGCTTGCTGCGCCCGCCGTCACGTGAGCCTGAGCCAGACGCCAGACGCGCTTGAGGAAGCGGTGCGAGCCTTCCACGCCGGAGTCAGACCATTCCAGGCTCATGTCAGGTGGCGAGGCGAACATCATGAACAGGCGGCAGGTGTCTGCGCCGTACTGGTCGATCATCGACTGAGGGTCGACACCGTTGTTCTTCGATTTCGCCATCTTTTCGATGCCGCCGATTTCAACCGGCTGGCCATCGGCAATAAGCCTGGCGCCGATGATCTTGGCTTTGCTGTCACGTTCGAACTCGACCTCCGCCGGGTTGAACCAGGTTTTGCTGCCGTTGGCTTCCAGACGATAGAACGTCTCGGCCACGACCATGCCCTGGGTGAGCAGGTTCTTGAACGGCTCGTTGGAGCTGACCAGGCCTTCGTCGCGCATCAGCTTGTGGAAGAAGCGCGCGTACAGCAGGTGCAGGATCGCGTGTTCGATACCGCCGATGTATTGGTCAACCGGCAGCCAGTGATTCGCGGCCTTCGGGTCGACCATGCCGCCTTCGTAGTGAGGCGAGGCGTAGCGGGCGAAGTACCACGAGGACTCGACGAAGGTGTCCATCGTGTCGGTTTCGCGCTTGGCCGGCGCGCCGCAGGTCGGGCAGCTGCACTCGTAGAACTCGGGCATACGCGCCAGCGGTGAGCCCGCGCCGTCCGGCACTACGTCTTCAGGCAGCTTGACCGGCAGTTGATCTTCCGGGACAGGCACGTCACCGCACGTGTCGCAGTGGATGATCGGGATCGGGCAGCCCCAGTAGCGCTGGCGGCTGATGCCCCAGTCGCGCAGACGGAACTGGGTGCGTGACTTGCCGAGGTCTTTCTTGAGCAGCGCGGCTTCCATGGCGTCGAATGCGCCGGCGAAATCCAGGCCATCGAACTCGCCGGAGTTGATCAGCTGACCGTGCTCGCCGTACGCGTCCTGCCACGGCGCAGGGGTTTCATCGCCCGCGCTGGTGCGTACAACGGCTTTGATCGGCAGGCTGTACTTGGTGGCGAACTCGAAATCACGTTCGTCGTGTGCAGGCACGGCCATGACCGCGCCGTCGCCGTAATGCATCAGCACGTAGTTGGCGACCCACACCGGCAGTTTCTCACCGGTCAGCGGGTGCTCGACGAACAGCGAGGTCGGCAGGCCTTTCTTTTCCTGGGTGGCGACGTCGGCTTCAGCGACGCTGCCGCTCTTGCATTCGTTGATGAACGCTTGCAGCTCGGGATTGTTCTGCGCAGCCAGGGTCGCCAGCGGGTGCTCGGCGGCAACGGCCACGTAGGTCGCGCCCATCAGGGTGTCGGGGCGGGTGGTGAAGACTTTCAGGGCGCCGGCTTCGCCGATGGACGCCTGGTCGTACGGGAACTGCACTTCCATGCCGCGGGATTTGCCGATCCAGTTGCGCTGCATGGTCTTGACCTGTTCAGGCCAGCCCGGCAACTCGTCGAGGCTCTCCAGCAGCTCATCCGCGTATGCGGTGATCTTGAAGTAGTACATCGGGATTTCGCGTTTTTCGATCACCGCGCCCGAACGCCAGCCGCGCCCGTCGATGACTTGCTCGTTGGCCAGGACGGTCTGGTCGACCGGGTCCCAGTTCACGGTGCCGTTCTTGCGGTAGATCACGCCTTTTTCGAACAGGCGAGTGAACAGCCATTGTTCCCAGCGGTAGTAATCCGGTTTGCAGGTGGTGATTTCGCGAGACCAGTCGATCGCCAGACCCAGGCTCTTGAGCTGGTTCTTCATGTAGGCGATGTTTTCGTAGGTCCACTTGGCGGGTGCGACGTTGTTCTTCATCGCGGCGTTTTCCGCCGGCATGCCGAACGCGTCCCAGCCCATCGGCTGCAGGACGTTTTTGCCTTGCATGCGCTGATAGCGGGCGATCACGTCGCCGATGGTGTAGTTGCGCACGTGGCCCATGTGCAGCTTGCCGCTGGGGTAAGGGAACATCGACAGGCAGTAGAAGGTGTCCTTGCCTGGCTGTTCACCGACTTCAAAAGACTTTTGCTCGTCCCAGAAGGTCTGGGCGGCGGCTTCGATTTCGCGGGGCTGGTAGAGTTCGTGCATGGCTACTTTTGGCTGAAATGAGTGACCCTTGACCGCTTCTCGGCGTGACCGGATCAGAAGCCTTCGCATGCCAGACGAGGCCGTCCGCATTGCGATGCATCCATGCCCGGTGGGGCGGAAGTGGATTTACAGGAAGCGCCGTAGCATACATGAGGCTACCAAGCCGAGGGAAACCCTGATTGCGTGCTCAAGACTCGGCATCTGCGGCATCCGCCGTTGGTCGCGGCATCGCGCCGGTTTTGGAAGCGGCGCTAAGCTCACTGACGGGGGTAAGTGTTTATCTTCAGTGAGGTGAGCGGATGGCAGAGCTGCAGCATGAAGTAGAGCAACCTGATGTGTATGACCGTCTGATCAATCGTCTGGGCCTGGCTCTGGACACAGCAAAAACAGCCGTGCGACTTCGAAACGAGTCCCCTGCCGAGCTTGAGTTGCGTGGCTTGAGTCACGCCGAGTTTGAGTTGATCAAGGCTTATCTGGGCCGAACCGAAGTCGTCTTCAAAGACGATTCACTGCTCGTCACGAGGGGAAGTTCCAGCACCTCACGGGAGCCTTCCGAGCCGATACGAGCGCCCCATCCTCATGCCAATGTCATCTGGCTCAAGGATCAGCGCCGAGCCAAGGTGTCGGCAAAGTTGAGTCGCTACAGTTCCACCAAACATTTCAAGCGTTAACTTCTGCGGGGGCTGACCCCGGCCAATCGAGCATTGCTGCTTAGCGTCATTGCTTTTAGGCTTCGGGCATCTTTGGAGATGCCCGATGCCTTTTCGTTATTTCATCAAGAACCTGCTGCTGCCTCCGGGCCTTTTCCTGCTGTTGTTAGTGCTCGCCTGGTGGTTGAGAAATCGCCGGCCGGTGCTGGCGCGGGTGCTGTTCGTCATCGGCGTTGGCGGCATGACCGCAATGAGTTTGCCGATTGTGGTGGAGTGGTCGGCGAAGGGTATCGAGAGTATCCCGCCGCTGCCGCAGAGCGAGTGGGCGACATTGGCCCAGCGTGCCGATGCGATCGTAATTCTCGGTTCTGGCCGCGAACGCAATGACCCGAGCTGGGGCACTGACATCCCGACGGGCGTTGCGCTGGAACGCATGCGGTATGCCGCGCGCTTGTCCAAAGCGTCGGGTCTGCCGATCCTCACCACCGGCGGGCTGCATTACGGCGAGCCGCCGAGCGAGGCGGCAATCATGGCCGACTCCCTGCACGACGACTTTGGCGTGAGTGTGCGTTGGCAGGAAGGTGAAAGCCGCACGACCTGGGAAAACGCCAAGATGTCGGCCGCGATTTTATTGCCGCAGGGCATCAAGCGTGTGGTCGTGGTGACACAGGCGTGGCACATGCCGCGTTCGGTGTGGAGTTTCGAGAAGGCCGGATTCAGCGTGGTTCCGGCGCCTGTGGGATTCCTGAGCGTGGACAACGCCCGCCCGTTCGGTGGCTGGACGCCAGAGGCGAGGGCGGTGTGGCAGAACGGGCAATTGATCAACGAAGCGGCGGGATTGGTGGGGTATCGGTTGTTTTACCGGTAGCCAGCGTTATGCGGCTGCCTGTAGGTGCTGCCGGGGCGTCGCTTCCCCTTGTCCCGCGAAAGGGTTCACTGCTTTCGAAGCTGGAACTGACACACCCGAATCTGTAGGAGCCGGCTTGCTGGCGAATGCGTCAGGCCAGGCACTACAACGGTGACTGACCGGTTCGCCAGCAAGCCGGCTCCTACAGATTGAGTTCACCGACGTCAGTCGGGACCCGCTACACCGCCTTCGCTATCCTGCCCGCAAAGAACGCCCAGCCGATCAGCAGCAACGACAGCACGATCAACGGCCACGAGCGCCAGTGCAGGTACGGCGTGAGGTTTTGCATCGGGGTGACTTCGCCATACATCACGGCGCGTTCGAATTGCGGCACGGTGGTGGTGATTTCGCCAAACGGGTCGATCAGCGCGCTGACGCCGTTGTTGGTGGCGCGGATCATCCAGCGGCCGGCTTCCAGTGCGCGCATTTGCGCCATCTGCAAATGCTGCAGCGGGCCGATCGAGGTGCCGAACCATGTGTCATTGCTCACCGTCAGCAGCAGATCGCTTTGCGCCGACAGCCCTGCGGCGAACTCCGGGTATACCACCTCATAACAGATGAACGGCGCGATCTCATAACCCTTCGCCTGCAACAGCGCTTGCCCGGACGGCCCGCGCGCAAAGTCGGACATCGGCAGGTTGAAGAACCCGATCAGCCCGCGCAGCAGGTCCTGCAACGGCACGTACTCACCAAACGGCACCAGCTTTTGCTTCAAGTAGGTGCCATCGCCTTCGCCCGTTACGGTAATGGCGTTGTAATAACGATATTCGCCATGGGTGCCTTTCTCGCGCAGTGGCACGCCAGTGATCAGCGCCGAATCGCGCTCGGCCGCAAACTTGCCCATCACCGACAGATAACCTTCGACCGACTCCTTGAGCACCGGCACCGCCGTTTCCGGCCAAATGATCAGGTCAGCTTTCTTCGAGCTGAAAGTCATGTCGCGGTACAGCGCGAGTTGCGCGTTGAGCGCCGCCGGGTCCCACTTCATGCTCTGCTCGACGTTGCCCTGCATGGCTGCGACAGTCAGCGGCTTGCCGGAAGGCTCGGTCCAGGCGTGATGCTTCAGCGCCAGCCCGGCAACCCACGGCGCCAGCAGCAAGACAATGCCAGCCGCCAACTTCGGCGCGCGCGTGCGCAAACGAGGCAGGTTGCACAGCAACGCCGCACTCAGCGCGAGTACAAAGGAGATTAGCCACATGCCGCCCAGTGGCGCGAGTCCTTTAAGAGGCCCGTCGAGCTGGCTGTAGCCGGAATAGAGCCAGGGAAAGCCGGTGAGGAACCAGCCGCGAAACATTTCCTGGCCGAACCACAGGGCCGCGAAGGCCAGTGAGTCTGCAAGCGGGGCTTCGTTGCGGCGGATCCAGCGGGCCCAGACCCACGCCGGCAGGGCGAAGAAGAACGCCACTGCCGCGCAGAACAGCACCATCAGGAAAGCCGCCAGCCAGACCGGCGCCTCGCCATAGGTGTGGATGCTGACGTAAATCCAGCTGGTGCCGCCACCAAAAAGGCCGAACCCGTAGGACCAGCCGCGCCAGAGGGCCTGACGCGGTGTGAGGTCGCGCAGACCGAGATAGAAAACCACCAGCGCGACAATCGCCAGCGGCCAGATATCGAAGGGTGCCAGGGCCAGGGTAATCAACGCGCCGGCCACCATGGCCAGCAGGTTACCGGGCCAGCCGGGGCGGGTGATCCAGCGCATTTACATTCCTTAAAGCGGGTAGGGCATTACGTGCGGTTGATCGGGCTCAGGCGCAGCAAGTGAATACGACGGCTGTCGGCATTCAGGATGCGGAAACGGTACGCGCCGATTTCGGTGATTTCATTACGCTTGGGCAGATGCCCGAACGCGTTCATCACCAGACCGCCGACGGTGTCGAATTCGTCATCGGAGAACCCGCTGTCGAAGAACTCGTTGAAGCTCTCGATCGGGGTCAGCGCCTTGACCAGGAAGTCGCCACTGGGCAGTGGCTTGATGTAGCTGTCTTCCTCGACGTCGTGCTCGTCTTCGATGTCGCCAACGATTTGCTCGAGCACGTCTTCGATGGTCACCAGACCCGCCACGCCGCCGTATTCGTCGATGACGATGGCCATGTGATTGTGGTTGGCGCGGAATTCCCGCAACAGCACGTTCAGGCGCTTGGATTCAGGGACGAAGGTCGCCGGGCGCAGCAGGCTTTTCACGTCGCCGCTGCCACCGTCTTCCTTGAGGATCAGCGGCAGCAGGTCCTTGGCGAGCAATACGCCCAGCACGTCATCGTGGCTTTCGCCGATGACCGGGTAGCGCGAGTGCGCCGAGTCGATCACGGCAGGCAGAAACTCGCGTGGGGTCTGGCTGGCCTTGATGCTGATCATCTGCGAGCGCGGCACCATGATGTCGCGGACCTGCAGGTCGGCGACCTGAATAGCGCCCTCGACGATGGCCAGCGCTTCACTGTCCAGCAGCTTGTTCTGATGGGCTTCGCGCAGCAGCTCCAGGAGCTCCTGGCGGTTTTTCGGCTCATGGGCAAATGCCTGGGTCAGTTTGCCCAACCATGACTTTTGCCCGTTGCTCGATCGGTCTTCGCTCATAGCCCTTACTCGTGATCCTTGGCTGATGTTTCTAAATGGGGTGTGTCGGAATTGGGTGCTTCTGGATGGAGCGCGTCGACAGATTCGTCGTCTGCGTAAGGATCCGGATAGCCAAGCTCTGCAAGCAACTCTCGTTCCAGCGCCTCCATCTCTTCGGCTTCGTCGTCATCGATGTGATCGTAGCCCAACAGATGCAGACAGCCATGAATCACCAGATGCGCCCAATGAGCGTCTGGTGATTTGCTCTGTTCAGCGGCTTCACGGGTAACGACCGGCACGCAGATGACCAGATCGCCCAGCAGCGGAATGTCCAGCATCTCGTCGGGGACATCGGCAGGAAACGACAGCACATTGGTGGCGTAATCCTTGTGCCGCCAGGTGTTGTTCAGCTCTCGGCCTTCGGCTTCGTCGACGAGGCGAATGGTCAGTTCCGAGTCAGCCGAACGCTGGCGCAGGCCCATTTCACACCAGAGGCGAAACTGGGCTTCGCTCGGGGCGCTGGCCTGACTCGCGAGTTGCAGATCCAGCTCAAGCATCGCGGCGAGTGTCCCGTGAACCCTGTGGAGCGACCGGGTTGTCGTTGCGTTCTTCGTAGCGCTCGTAGGCTTCGACGATGCGCTGCACCAGCGGATGGCGCACGACGTCCTTGGGCTTGAAGTGGGTGAAGCTGATGCCCGGCACGTCCTTGAGCACTTCGATGACGTGGTTCAAACCGGATTTCGTGCCTTTGGGCAGGTCGATCTGGGTGACGTCACCGGTGATCACGGCCGTGGAGCCGAAACCGATACGGGTCAGGAACATTTTCATCTGCTCGACGGTGGTGTTCTGACTCTCGTCGAGAATGATGAAGCTATTGTTAAGCGTGCGACCGCGCATGTAAGCCAGTGGCGCGACTTCGATCACCTGCTTCTCGATCAGCTTGGCGACGTATTCGAAGCCGAGCATTTCGTACAGCGCGTCATACAGCGGGCGCAGGTACGGGTCGATTTTCTGGGACAGGTCGCCGGGCAGGAAGCCGAGCTTTTCGCCCGCTTCTACAGCAGGACGCACCAGCAGGATGCGGCGGATGGTCTCGCGCTCAAGGGCATCGACCGCTGCCGCCACCGCCAGATAGGTCTTGCCGGTACCGGCCGGGCCTATGCCGAAGTTGATGTCGTTGGCGAGGATTTCCTTCACGTACCGCTGCTGATTCAAGCCACGCGGGCGAATCATGCCTTTCTTGGTACGCAAGGCGACGCCGACTTCGGCAGCAGGGTGGTTGTCCAGCTCTTCGACGCCGGATTCCTGCAGGAACAGATGAACCATGTCCGGGGACAGCTCGGTCGCTTTCGTTTCCCGATACAGCCGGCGCAACAGGTTCTCTGCCGAGGTGGTTTGTTTGCGCTCGCCGATCATCTCGAACTGGCCTCCGCGATTGCGGATCTCGATGTCCAGGCGCTGTTCGATCAAGCGCAGATGCTCGTCGAATTGCCCGCACAGATTGGCGAAGCGGTGAGCCTCGATAGGTTCGAGGGTAAAGCGATGTGGTTCGATAGGTGCGTTCAAAGTGGTTTTGGGCCGCCCGACGGCAATGTGAAGTGACGTGAAGGATAACCCCTGCAGGCAGTGTCCGGAAGGGTTCGCTCACGAATGGATAAATGAGCTGCGCAGACGCCCGGCAGGACACGCTCTAACAGGCAGCCCGCCGGGCTCACGAGCTGAACCGCGCGCCGGTGCAGCCGACGTATGGCGGCTGTCCGGCACCTGATTTCACGCCCGGGCCTGCACAGAAAAAATCATGCGTGGCGATTACATTGGGGCGCTTTGGCTTATTGCAACAACGACCCGCGCAGCGAGTGGGGTTGGGCGCTGTCGATGTAGACGTCGGTGAACTGGCCGATCAGCCGAGGGTTGTCGCAGCGGAAATTGACGATCCGGTTGTTTTCGGTACGGCCCTGCAACTCGCCGGGGTCCTTCTTCGAATAATCGGTCACCAGAATGCGCTGCACCGTGCCGGCCATCTTGCGGCTGATGTCCAGGCCCTGACGGTTGATCAGATCCTGCAGCTGTTTCAGGCGTTCTTTCTTCACTTCTTCCGGCGTGTCGTCGGCCAGATCGGCGGCCGGTGTGCCGGGGCGCGCGCTGTAAACGAAGGAGTACGAGAAATCCATGCCGACGTCTTCCACCAGCTTCATGGTCTGCAGGTGATCCTTCTCGGTTTCGCCCGGGAAGCCGACGATGAAGTCGGAGCTGATGCAGATGTCCGGCACCGCCGCGCGCAGCTTGCGCAGGCGTGACTTGTATTCGAGCACGGTGTGATTGCGCTTCATGGCCGCGAGAATCCGGTCGGAACCAGATTGCACGGGCAAATGCAGATGCTTCACCAGTTCCGGCACTTCGGCGTGGGCCTGAATGAGGCTGTCGGAGAACTCCAGCGGGTGCGAGGTGGTGTAGCGAATGCGGTCGATGCCGTCGATGGCAGCGACGACGCGGATCAGTTCGGCCAGGTCAGCGAGGCGGCCGTCGTGGGTCGTGCCGCGATAGCCGTTGACGTTCTGGCCCAGCAGGGTCACTTCACGCACGCCGTTCTCGGCCAGATGAAGCACCTCGTTGATGACGTCGTCGAATGGCCGGCTGACTTCTTCGCCACGTGTGTAAGGCACCACGCAGAACGTGCAGTACTTGCTGCAGCCTTCCATCACCGACACATAAGCGCTCGGGCCATCGACACGGGGCTCGGGCAAGTGGTCGAATTTTTCGATTTCGGGGAACGAGACGTCGACCTGCGGCAGACGCGTGATGCGCGCCGCGTCGATCATTTCCGGCAGGCGGTGCAGGGTCTGCGGGCCGAACACCACGTCGACATACGGCGCGCGGTCGCGGATGGCCGCGCCTTCCTGACTCGCCACGCAGCCACCGACGGCAATGACCATTTCCGGATTTGCCAGCTTCAATTCGCGCCAGCGGCCAAGCTGGGAGTACACCCGATCCTGCGCCCGCTCGCGGATGGAGCAGGTGTTGAGCAGGATGACGTCAGCGTCTTCCGCCCGTGCGGTGACTTCCAGTGCTTGATGTTCGCCCAGCAGATCGACCATGCGCGAGCTGTCGTACTCGTTCATCTGGCAACCGTGGGTTTCGATGTAAAGCTTCTTGGCCATGCGGGGGTTCATCAGGTGATTCAAAGAACCGCGCATTATAGGGATGCGGGCCCCGGGTTCCTAGCGTCGTCTAACCAGCGGCATGCTATAGTTCGCGCCCTTTTCAAAACGCTGACCACTGCCTGCCTGTTATGACCAAACGCGAAGCTCCAATCTACAAGGTGATTTTTCTCAACCAGGGACAGGTGTTCGAGATGTACGCCAAACAGATCTATCAGAGCGATCTGTGGGGTTTTCTGGAAGTGGAAGAATTCGTCTTCGGCGAGCGCACCACCGTCGTGGTCGACCCCAGCGAAGAGAAGCTCAAGGCGCAGTTCGATGGCGTGGTGCGCAGCTTTGTGCCGATGCACTCGATTGTGCGGATCGATGAAGTCGAGCGGATGGGGACAGCGAAGATCACCGAAGCGCGTCACACCGGCAACGTCATGCCGTTTCCGATGCCGATGCCGGACAAATAGTCCAGGTCAGGGCTTGGCGCTGTCGTCAGGGAAGGGCGCAAACGGTGTGCGTCCTTCAGCCGTTTGCAGCTCCGCCAGGTATTTGCGGAAGATCTGCCCGAGCACCTGGGTGGCCACTTCCAGATCTTCGCGCTTCATTTGCGCGGACACTTCATCCGCTTGATCCAGCGCATCTTCCGAACCGTTGACCGCCGCCATCTTCAGCACGATATACGCCTGAATGTTATTGGCCTGCACCCCTTCGCCACGAAAGAACATCAAGCCCAGTTGGTACTGCGCCTGGGCATGCCCCTGCAACGAAGCTTTTTCAAAATAGTTGAGTGCCTGAGGCAAGTCACGTGGCGCACTTTTGCCCTCGTAATAGAACTCCCCCAACTCGTATTGCGCCTGCGCATCCCCATCCTGAGCCGCCTGCTGACAAGCGGACAACGCTGCTGGCAGGTTGTCTGGCTGGGTATTGAGGGTGCAACGACCCACCGCCGGGATCAACAACGAGTTGCCACCTGCATTAGCCAGCAGGGGATGAAGAAGCAACAGGCAGCCCAATGCAAGGGTGCGGCCGGTGCGATTCATGGAAGTCGACTTACCTCTGAAAAAGGTGCGGGCATGCCCGTCCAGCGAAACGTGCTGGCTGCGCATTATGAAATAAGCGAGGGCAACCTTACAAAGTCTTTACTGATTTTCTGCTGCGCGGGCTTGATTGGCCTGAATTCAGGGCGGTTCTCCGATGGCGAACAAACCTGTAGGAGCGCGCTTGCCCGCGATTGCGGTGGGTCAGTGCCGTAAAAATCGCTTGGCGCCTCGCGTTCGCCAGCAAGCCGGCTCCTACGGATTGATAGCGGGCGCAGCTCGCATTCTGCAGAGCCGGCTCGCTGGCGGACGCGGTGGGGTTGGCGGGCGCAGCTCTCGCTTTTGTAGGAGCCGGCTTGCTGGCGAACGCGGTTGAATTGGCCAGGTGATGGCCGGGCGGAATCCGTTCCGCCCGGTCTGCCCGTTATTTCAACTGAGCGAACGCCTTTTCTGCCGCATCCAGTGTCTGCTGCAACTCTGCGTCGCCGTGGGCGATCGAGGTGAAACCGGCTTCGAACGCGCTCGGCGCCAGGTACACGCCGCCTTCCAGCATCAGGTGGAAGAACTGCTTGAAGCGATTGGCGTCGCTGGTCATCACGTCCTGGAAGGTGACGATTTCTTTGGCGTCGCTGAAGTACAGGCCGAACATGCCGCCCGCCTGGGTGGTCACGAACGGGATGCCGGCGGCGTCGGCGCGCTGTTGCAGGCCTTCCAGCAGGCGCGCGGTGAACGCACTCAGTTCGTCGTGGAAACCCGGGCGGCTGATCAGGCGCAGGGTGGTCAGACCCGCCGCCATCGCCAGCGGGTTACCCGACAGCGTGCCGGCCTGATACACCGGGCCCAGGGGCGCAATGTGCGACATGATCTCGCGCTTGCCGCCGAAACAGCCGACCGGCATACCGCCGCCGATGATCTTGCCGAACGTGCTCAGGTCCGGCTTCACGCCGTAATAGGCCTGCGCCCCGCCGAGTGCGACGCGGAAACCGGTCATCACTTCGTCGAAAATCAGCACCACGCCGTGCTCGTCGCAGGCCTCGCGCAGGCCTTGCAGGAAACCCGGCGCAGGCGGCACGCAATTCATGTTGCCGGCCACCGGCTCGACGATGATGCACGCCACCTCCTGGCCGACGTCAGCCAGCATCGCCTTGACCGCGTCGATGTCGTTGAACGGCAGGGTCAGCGTGTGCTTGGCGAACGCCGCCGGTACGCCGGGCGAGCTCGGCACGCCCAGGGTCAACGCGCCCGAACCGGCTTTCACCAGCAGGCTGTCGGAGTGGCCGTGGTAGCAGCCTTCGAATTTGATAATGCTGTCCCGGCCGGTAAAACCGCGGGCCAGACGGATCGCGCTCATGGTCGCTTCGGTGCCGGAACTGACCATGCGCACCATTTCCATCGACGGTACGATCGAGCAGACCAGATCGGCCATCTCGGTTTCCATCGCCGTCGGCGCGCCGTACGACAGCCCGTGTTCAAGCTGTTTGCGCACGGCATCCAGCACGTCCGGGTGGCTGTGGCCCAGAATCATCGGCCCCCACGAGCCGACGTAATCGACGTAACGCTTGTCGTCTTCATCGGTAACGTAGGCGCCGACCGCGTGTTTGAAAAACAGCGGCGTGCCACCGACGCTTTTGAACGCACGGACTGGCGAATTGACACCGCCGGGGATGTGTTTCTGGGCATTGGCGAAGAGGGTTTCAGAACGGGACATGGTGAGGTCTCTGTTTGAATCGGGAATGAATGAGTGCGTAACCGGCCTGATTCAGGATCAGGCAGGCTTGAACAAATCGTTGAAAGCCCGGGCGCGGCGGGTGACTTCCTGAGTGGTTTCTGCGCCGAACAGGCCGTGCACGACGGCCAGCAGATCGGCGCCATGGGCCACCAGCGGCGCGGCGTTTTCCAGGGTAACGCCACCAATCACCGCGATGGGCAGATTGATGCGCTTGCGCGCCTGACTGAGCAGGTCGAGGCTGCAGGTCGGCGCGCCGGGTTTGGTCTGGGAATTGAAGAAGCGTCCGAAGGCGACATAGGTGGCGCCGTCGGCCTTGGCCTTGTCGGCCAGCTCCAGCTGGGCGTGGCAGGTCGCGCCGACAATGGCTTTGTGACCGAGCAGGGCGCGGGCGTCTGGCAGCGAGCCGTCGGATTGCCCCAGGTGCACGCCGACGCCCAGGCGCGCGGCCACTTCGGCGTCGTCGTTGATGATCAGGCGGGTCTTGTAGCGCTCGCACAGCTTGAGCAGCGCCGAGGCCTCGCGCAGGCGGCGGGTCTCGTCACCGGATTTATCGCGGTATTGCAGCAGGGTTACGCCGCCATCGAGGGCGGCTTCGACGTAAGACAGGAATTTGCCGGCCAACAGCTGGCTGTCGGTCACGGCATACAAGCCACGTAATCTCATCAAGGTGCCTCTTTTTCGTGGCGTTACGAGCAGAAATCCAGCGGCAGGCGACGCGGAACAAACTGTCCGCGGCCCAGCTGTTCGGCATCGCGCAGCGTGCGCCAAGTGTAGTCCAGCGCGATTTGCACAGCGCCGATCAGGTCCTGGCCGAGCGCCAGTCTTCCCGCCAGTGCGCTGGCCAGTGTGCAGCCGGAGCCGTGGTAGCTGCCCGGCAGACGCTGACAGGTAAAGGTGCGTGACTGCCCGCCGCGGATGTACAGGCGGTTGTGAACTTCGTGCTCATCGCCGTGACCGCCGGTGATCAACAGATGCTCACAGAACGGCAGCAGCTTTTCGGCACATTCATCGGCAGTGCCCTCGGGCAGCTCGGCGAGGATGCGCGCTTCCGGCAGGTTAGGCGTGGCGATGGTGGCCAGGGGCAGCAGGCGCTCGCGCATCGCGTAACCCACTTCGTCCTTGCCCAGCCGGCCGCCGCCACCGGCGCGCAACACCGGATCGCAGACCATCGGCAGATGCGGATGCGCCGCCAGCAGTTCGACGACGGTGTCGACCATTTCCAGCGAGCCCAACATGCCCAGCTTCACTGCCGCGACAGTGGAATCGTTGAGCACGGCATTGGCTTGCGCCAGCACCCACCCGCGATCCAGCACGCGAAAGTCAGTGACATTCACGGTGTCCTGAACGGTCAGGGCAGTGACGGCGGGAGCGGCGTGGCAACCCTGAGCAAGCAGGGCTTCGATATCTGCCTGCAAGCCGGCGCCGCCACTGGGGTCGTGACCGGAGAGACAGAGGACAACGGGGCGGGAGCTATAGATATTCATGGTGCGCGAGCTTACCACTAAAGTTTTTGCCGGTCCCACTGAGTGCGCCCCTGCCTTTAGTAGGACCGGCTTTAGCCGGGAAGGGGCCGGTGCAAACGCCATTAATTTTGCGGCACTGATCAGTCTGTACTGACCAGCCTGTAGGAGCCGGCTTGCTGGCGAACGCGGTGGACCTTTTCCTGCTATAGCGCCTGACACAACGCGTTCGCCAGCAAGCCGGCTCCTACGGTGAAATTGCGTAAATCCAGTGGGACCGGTTTCAGCAGGGAAGAGGCCAGTGCGTACGCCATCAATTTTGCAGCACTGACCCGTCTGTAGGAGCCGGCTTGCTGGCGAACGCGGTGGACCTTTCCCTGCTATAGCGCCTGACACAACGCGTTTGCCAGCAAGCCGGCTCCTACGGTGAAATCGGGGACATCCCGCGGCACCGGAGATTTAGATGGTGTCATCGAGCTATCAGTCGCTATCCTGTGGCGCTTTATCTGTTCCGCCAAAAGAGTGAATGCAAGTGCGTTGCCCGCTGACCCCTTCGACCGATACAGCGGTCGCACGCAGAATTGCGAAGCCGTTCCACGATTCCACGGCGGCTCGTGCCCGTCATCAGCGCCAAGGCGGTGTCCCATGCGTCTGGTGCTGATCGCCCTGTTCTGCCTGTTGCCGATGTTTGCCAACGCCGTCGATTTCGATGAGAAGACCCGCAGCCTGGCATTGGGGCGCGACACCCAAGTGTTCGAAGACCCCACCGGCGATGCGACCATCCAGCAAGTCTCGTCCCCCGAGGGCGCCGCACGCTTTCAACCGCTTGTTGGTCAGTCGCTCAACGCCGGGTACTCGCGCTCGGCGTTCTGGCTAAAGGTGCGTCTGACCTATCGTCCGGCCAACCCGCTGGCGTCCGCCGACTGGTTGCTGGAACTGGCCTATCCGCCGATGGACCATGTCGATCTCTACCTCGGCAACGGCGACGCGCGCCCCCGTCTGGCCTGGCAGACCGGCGACATGCTGCCGTTTGCCAGCCGGCAGATTAAGCAGAACAACTACGTATTCGATCTGGACCTGAACGCCCACGAGACCAAAACCGTTTACCTGCGCGTCGCCAGCCACGGTTCGGTGCAGGCGCCGCTCAATCTGTGGGCCAGTCACGCCTATATAGAAGAGCAGCCATCGCGCCTCTACATCCTCGGCATGATTTACGGCGTGCTGGCGGTGATGCTGGTCTACAACCTGTTTATCTACCTGAGCGTGCGAGACACCGCGTACCTGCATTACATCCTCTACATCACCTGCTTCGGCCTGTATCAGGTGTCGGTCAACGGCGCGGCGATTGAGTATTTCTGGCCCGACAACCCGTGGTGGGCCAACACCTCGACCACCTTCCTTATCGCCGCCGCGATCCTGTTCGCCAGCCAGTTCACCCGCAAATTCCTGCAGACGCCCAGCCTGGGTCGCTGGCTGGACGTGCCGCTGTTGGTGATGATGGTTTGTGCGGCGGTGATCATGGCCCTCGCGTTGAGCATGGATTACGGCGTTGCGCTGCGCCTGGTGACCGGGCTGGTATTGCTGTTCACGCCGGTCGTGCTGCTCATCGGGCTGGCGGCGTGGCTCAAGGGGCGGCGGGTCGCGCGGTACTTCATCATTGGCTGGTCGGCGTTTCTGATCGGCGGGGTGGTCAACGCGACCATGCTCCTCGGGCATCTGCCCAACAACTTCTGGACCATGTACGCCAGCCAGATCGGTTCGGTGATCGAGGTGGCGTTACTGTCGCTGGCGCTGGCCGACCGCATCAACGCAATGCGCGAGCGAGAGGCGCAGATCATGGCCGAATCGCAGCAGGGGCTTGAAACCCTTAACCAGCAGTTGGCCGTGAGCAACCGATTGAAAGATGAGTTTCTCGCCACGCTGACCCATGAACTACGCACGCCCATGAACGGCGTGATCGGTTCGCTGGAGTTGATGCAGATGGACGTGGCCGAGAGCGAGATCGAGCTGTATCGCCAGACCGCCGCCGACTCGGCGCAAAACATGATGGGCATCGTCAACGGCATCCTCACGCTGACCGAGCTGCAAGCCGGACGCATCACCGTGCGCAACGAGCCGTTCAGCCTGCGGCATGTGCTGTTTCAGCTTCGCAGTGGCTTCGAGCCGCAGGCCCGCAGCAAGGCGCTGGCGCTAAGTGTGGAGCTGGACGAGGCATTGCCGGACAGCCTCGAAGGCGATGGCGTGAAATTGCGCCAGTGCCTGGAGTGCCTGCTGGACAACGCGATCAAGTTCACCAAAACCGGTTCGATCAGAGTCCGCGTCAACGGCCAGCGCTCAGACGCCGAGCACGTGCGTCTGGTGGTCGACGTCATCGACACCGGCATCGGCTTCAGCCGGCTGGATGAGGAGACGCTGTACGCCAACTTCTTCCAGGTGGACGGCTCGACGACACGGGAGTACGGCGGGCTGGGCATCGGCCTGGCGATTTGCCGACAGTTGATTGAATTGCAGGGCGGGCGCCTCAGCCATCAGTCCGAACCGGGCAATGGCAGCCAGTTCCGCTTGAGCCTGGATGTGCAGATCGCGACGCAATCGGTGTAGGAGCGTGGCTTGTCCCGCGATCGGCCGGGAACCGGTCGTCGAATCGGTGCATGCGGTGGATCAGGGAGAAATCGATGCCAGGTGTGCTGCCGCTCCGCGCCAGATCGCGGGACAAGCCACGCTCCTACAGTTGATCTGCATCCATTCCGAGATCGTGCGCCGACAAGGCAAAACCGCCGTGATTTCGTCTTCTATGGCGCTGTCGCCGGGGCGGGGTGCGTGATTCACTAGGTCAGCTGCACGACCGCCGCGTGCTGCCCGGACCGGAGTCGCCTCATGGACCAGCGCATCAACCTGCATCAGTTCGCCGAGACCCACGAAGTCACCAATCAGCCGCCTTCCCTGGACGGCACCAACCTGTATCGCATCGACCTGCCGCTGCAAGAGTGGTCGCAGCGTTTCGGCGCGGGTTGGGCACGGGACCGAATCGACGCCTATGGCGCGCTGGCCGGTGGCCCGTTGATGGAAGCGGGTTTCCTCGCCAACCAGAACAAGCCGGTGTTCGCCAGCCATGATCGCTACGGCCATCGCATCGACCTGGTGGAGTTTCATCCCGCGTATCACCAACTGATGCAAACCGCGGTCGAGCACGGCATCCCGTCGCTGCCATGGACCGATCCCCGGGAAGGCGCCCACGTCGCCCGCGCGGCGATGAGCTATTTACACACCCAGGCCGAAGCGGGCAGCGGTTGTCCGCTGACCATGACCTTCGCCAGCGTTCCCGCTCTGCGCCTGCAACCGGATCTGGCCGAGACCTGGCTGCCGAAAATCCTCGCCACTTACTACGACCCGCGCAACGTCGGCATCGCCCACAAGGCCGGCGCCACCATCGGCATGGCCATGACCGAGAAACAGGGCGGCACCGACGTGCGCGCCAACACTACGCGGGCCTATCCGGTCGGCCAGCCCGGGCCCGGTCAGGCCTATGAACTGGTTGGGCACAAATGGTTTTGTTCGGCGCCCATGTGCGACGCGTTTCTCACCCTGGCGCAGACCGACAAAGGCCTGACCTGTTTCCTGCTGCCGCGCCATCGCCCGGACGACACCCGCAACGAGTTCTACATACAGCGGCTGAAGAACAAACTGGGCAACTGGTCCAACGCGTCCAGCGAGGTGGAATTTCGCGGCGCCCTGGCCTGGATGGTAGGCGAGGAGGGGCGCGGCGTGCCGACCATCATCGAAATGGTGGCGATGACCCGATTCGACTGCATGACCGGGTCCAGCGCGCTGATGCGTCAGGCTTTGACCCAGGCCGCGCACCATTGCGCCCACCGTAGCGTCGCCGGTCGCTTGCTCAGCGAACAGCCGCTCATGCAAAACGTGCTCGCCGATCTGGCGCTGGAAAGTGAAGCGGCCCTCGCATTGACCCTGCGCATGGGACGCTCGCTGGAGCGTCTGGATGACGGCCACGAAGCCCGTTTCGCAAGGCTGGTGACGGCTGTGGGCAAATACTGGATCTGCAAGCGCGCGCCGGCAATGATCAACGAAGCCGCAGAATGCATGGGCGGCGCAGGGTACGTGGAGGACACCATTCTGCCGCGACTTTACCGTGAGGCACCGGTCAATTCGACGTGGGAAGGTTCCGGCAACGTGCAGTGCCTGGACGTCCTGCGTGCATTGTCCAAAGAGCCCGGCGTGCTGGATGCATTGTTTGACGAGCTTGGGGATGGTCATGGCGACAAGCGTCTGGCCGCGCATATTCATGGCTTGAAGGAGGCTTTTCAGGACACCGGCGACATCCAGTACCGCGCCCGGCAACTGACCGAAGACATCGCCGTCGCGCTGCAGGCAAAACTGCTGCTGGAAGCAGGCAATTCGGTGGTCAGCGACGGGTTTATCGCCGGACGCCTGGAAAGGCCGGGGCGGGTCTACGGCGCCCTGCCGCGCGGGGTGGATGTTCAGGCGTTGGTCGCGCGGTCATCGCCGCAAATCGAATGATCTGTGTGTGCGCTGCCTGCGAATGGGGTGTGTCAGGCACACATTCGGTGAATGCCACATTTTTTGCGGGCAAGCGCGCCCACACACGGGATATCCGGAGCAGGCCTCTCTGACACAACTCGTGCCTTCGTCATCTGTTGCAGGCAAGATAGGCGATTGCAAGATCAGAAGGATATGCATCGTGACCGAAGCTTTCATTGTCGTAGAAACTGCCGAACAAGCCGTGGACCGGCTCGCTGAGCTCCACGCACGAGCAACCACCGCCTTGAGCCAGGCGCTCAAGCGCTACCTCAAAGACCGCGTTGAACCGGATGCCGCCGAGCGTCTGACGTTCCGCTACCCCGAATTGCGCCTGACCTACCACTGCCAGGGCGAAGTGCCGCTGACCACACGCGCCTACGCCAAGGTTCAGTTGCCGGGCACCTACAGCGTCACCGTCACCCACCCGGCGGCGTTCCGCAAATATCTGCTCGAACAGCTCGTGCCGTTGATGAACGACTTCACCGTGACGGTGGAAGTGGGCGTCAGCGAACAGAACATCCCGTATCCCTACGTGGTCGAGCAGGGCGATGAGCTGGCCGGTACCGGCGTCACTGCTGCGACCCTGGCCCGCGTCTTCCCGAGCACCGATTTGTCGGCCGCCACCGATGGCATCGCCGACGGTCTCTACGACTGGGCCAATACCGATCCGCTGCCGCTCGCATTGTTCGACGCCGCCCGGGTGGACTTCTCGCTGCGTCGTCTGGTGCATTACACCGGCAGCGACTGGCGCCATGTTCAGCCGTGGATCCTGCTGACCAACTACCACCGCTACGTCGACCAGTTCATCGTGCATGGCCTGGAAAAACTGCGCGACGACCCGCGCTTCGTGAAAATGGTTCTGCCGGGCAACGTCGTCGTCGACAAGAGCATGGATTACGGCGAGGCCCAGGCCATCGTCTCCGGCGTGGTCTGGCACCGTTACCAGATGCCGGCGTACCACCTGATTGCCGAAGACGGCCATGGCGTGACATTGGTCAACATCGGTGTCGGCCCGTCCAACGCCAAGAACATCACCGACCACCTCGCCGTCCTGCGTCCTCATTGCTGGCTGATGATCGGGCACTGCGGCGGCCTGCGTCAGTCGCAGACCATCGGCGACTACGTGCTCGCCCACGCCTACATGCGTCGCGACGGTATTCTGGACCGCGTGTTGCCGCCGAACATCCCGATCCCGGCACTGGCCGAGGTGCAAATGGCGTTGCAGGAATCTGCGGCCCAAGTCACCGGCGAACGCGGTGACGATCTGAAGAAGCGTCTGCGCACTGGCACGGTCCTGACCTACGATGATCGCAACTGGGAACTGCGCTGGGCCCAGGAGCGGCCGCTGATCAACCTTTCCCGCGCCGTGGCGGTGGACATGGAAAGCGGCACGATTGCGGCCCAGGGTTATCGCCTGCGGGTGCCTTACGGGACCTTGCTCTGCGTGTCGGACAAACCGCTGCACAGCGAGATCAAGCTGCCGGGCTCGGCCAACGCGTTTTATGAGCGTGCGGTCACCCAGCACTTGAAGATCGGCATTGCCGCGCTGGACCTGATGCGCACGCAGCTCAACTCGCTGCATTCGCGCAAACTGCGCAGCTTCGACGAGCCGCCGTTCCGATAAGGCTCCGTTAAGGCGCTAGGCGTTCAACGAAAGGGCCACTAAAGTGGCCCTTTCTGTTTCCGTCATTTTTTTACCGGTTTCCCATGCCCCGCAATCAACGTCCTGATCCCCGCCGTCCTTCGCTTGATCGCACGGGCGCGCCCCGGCGTGTCGCCAAAGCACCGCCCGCCGAACCTCGGTTGGTTCTGTTCAACAAACCCTTCGACGTGCTGACCCAGTTCAGTGATGGCGAAGGCCGGGCGACGCTCAAGGATTTCATCGACATCCCCGGCATCTACCCGGCCGGTCGCCTGGACCGTGACAGCGAAGGCTTGCTGCTGCTGACCAACGACGGCCAGTTGCAGGCGCGCATCGCCGACCCCAAACACAAACTGGCAAAAACCTATTGGGTGCAGGTGGAAGGCGAGCCCACCGAAGAGCAACTGCAGAAGCTGCGTGACGGCGTCGAGCTGAACGACGGCCCGACCTTGCCCGCACAAGCGCGGCAGCTGGACGAACCGGAGCTGTGGCCGCGCAACCCCCCTGTGCGGTTTCGCAAAAGCGTGCCGACCCGTTGGCTGGAGCTGGTGATCAAGGAGGGCCGCAACCGCCAGGTGCGCAGGATGACTGCGGCGGTCGGGCTGCCGACGTTGCGACTGGTCCGCGTGCGGATTGGCGACTGGAGCCTTGAAGGGCTTGATCAAGGGCAATGGCGGGAAGTGCCGGCGAAGCTTTGATTGGAGAACTGCGGCAAGACACTCATCTGAATGCCGCGTGAATTCCCTGTAGGAGCGCGCTTGCCCGCGAAGGCGCCGGTACATTCGCTAAATCCTCAGCGGCAGGAACGCCGTCTTCGCGGGCAAGGTGGATCGCCACCCCGGTCGCTCCTGCAAAAACCTGTATCTGCGCGGGTGCAGGTCAGCCGCGCAAATGCACCAGCGGCAGTTCGGTGCTCGCCAGCACCTGGTTGAGCACGAAGCTGGAGCGCACGCTGGTCACGCCGTCGATGCGGGTCAGATGGCCCAGCAGAAATTTCTGATAGTGATCCATGTCCGGGACGACAACTTTCAACTGGTAGTCGGCGTCGATACCGGTCACCAGGCTGCATTCCAGCACCTGCGGCAGGTTGCGGATGTGCTGCTCGAAATTCTCGAAGCGGTCGGGCGTGTGGCGGTCCATGCCGATCAGCACGTAAGCCGTCAGACTAAGGCCCAGCTTCTTGCGGTCCAGCAGCGCGACCTGGCCGACGATATAACCGTCGTCTTCCAGCTGTTTGACGCGACGCGAACAGGGCGAAGGCGACAGGCCAATGCGCTCGGCCAGCTCCTGATTGGAGATGCGCGCATCTTTTTGCAGTTCGGCCAAAATACTCAAGTCATATCTGTCGAGCTTGCTCACGATAAGCGCCTTTATTGAATGGATTGCGCAGGATTATTCATCTGAAGTGATTTATTGCGCAAGTGGTGTTTTCATCAGCAATATTCGCAATCCTGTGTCGTCCGCCAAAGCCTATTCTTTTAACCAGAATCACTGCCCGGACACAGCGTCCAGCGCGGCCCGCCGAATCAGGCCAGCCGCGGCCTCCAGCCCGACAGGGTTGATCAGGCCACCGGGCTACGCACTGTCCAGAAGACGATGCGAGGTGAGCCGACGTCAAAAGCGTCGAGCCAGGACGAAGCATTCCAGAGAGGGCCATTGGGCCCTCTTTTTTTGTGCCCGGCTTTTGGCCAGCACCGGAACGTGCGCTTCTATGGTTTCATCCGCCACGCTGATAGAGTGCGGCGAACGGCGCACCCGACTCGCAGTCCTATCAACAGGTATCCGCGCCCCAGTGAGGAAAGCATGAACATGCGCATCTGGCGTTTGGCAGGTGTCAGTCTCTTGGCCTTGAGCATCAGTGCTCAGGTGTTGGCCGACGACAACAACAATCAGCAGCAGCAGCAGCAACAACAGCAGCGCAATGAGCAGCAGCACCAACAGCAGCAACGTGGTTTCGAGATGCAGCGCCAGCAGCAGGAGAATCAGCGCGGCTTCAATGACAACCAGCAGCGTCAGCAGCAGCAGCAGCAGCAACGTCAGCAGCAGAATCAGCAACAACAGCAGCGCCAGCAGGAACAGGTGCAGCAACAGCGGCAGATTCAGCAGAACCAGCAGGAGCGCGCCAATCAGCAGCGCCAGCAGCAGGATCGCGAGCGCAATCAGCAACGCGATGATCAGCAGCAGCAACGCCAGCAACAACAGGATCAGCAACGACGTCAGCAAGAGCAGCAGCAACAACAGCGTCAGTTGCAGGACCGTCAGGGCGGCCTGCCCATTCAGGGTCGGCCGGACACGGTGGTTCAGACCCAGGAGCCTCGTCAGGGCTTCTACCGCGACCAGCCCCGAGACAACCGCTGGCGCGACGGCGACCGTCGTCCCGATAACGGTAACTGGCAGGCTGGTCGCCCCGGCGGTCATGGCGACGGCTGGGGTTCAGGCCCGCGCTATCGGCCGGGTTACGAGATTGATCGCATGCCGGGCGGGTATTCGCGGGTGCCGTATCGTGGCGGGGATTACTTTTACTCAGGCGGTTACTGGTATCGCCCGCAGGGCCCGCGTTATGTGGTCGTCGAGCCTCCACGTGGCGTTCGCGTCCGCTATTTGCCCGACTATGCGCAGCAGGTCTGGCTCGGCAGCGCCTTGTTCTTTGTTGCCGCCGGCACCTATTACACCTACGAGCAGAACACCCAGGAATACGTAGTCGCCGAGCCTCCGCAGAACGTCGAGCCAGTGTATTCGCCGCAGCAGCCGCAGCCTGTTCAGCAGGCCGCGAACCCCTATGACGTTGTCGCCTATCCGCCGCAAGGCAAGCCTCAACAGGAAATCGAACAGGACCGCTACGACTGCTACCGCTATGCCGTACAACAAAGCAATTTCGACCCGGCCGGCGCGGCGTATCAGCCCGCACCGGAGGTGCTGGGTGTGTACCAACAGGCGATGGCCAGTTGTTATGCAGGGCGGGGGTATAGCATTCAGCAGTAAGAGCGCGGGAGTGTGCCGCCTGACGCCTTCCTGGCTAAAGCCAGTCCCACTAAGTACTGCCGCGGGGCCAGCCTATGGGTCAGGGCGGGAGACATAATAATGCTGGCTGACGCGCATCCTGTAGGAGCGCGCTTGCCCGCGAAGGCGTTTGAACTGCGACAACTGTATTGCCTGATCAACCCGTTTCGCGGGCAAGCGCGCTCCTACAATGGCCCGCGTAAGACCGCACGTCGCTAGTGAAGCCAGTCCGCCAGCACGTGGGCGAGGCTTTTAAATAGGACCGGCTTCAGCCGGGAAGGCCTCTGTTAACTCGATACGTCTTCAATTCAAAACCGGTCCATCCCCGCGACCCACCACTTCCTGTGGGTCCGCGTGCACCAGCACTTCGGCTTTGGGGAATTCGTCCTGAATGGCCGCTTCCACCCGCTCGCACAAATCGTGGGCCACCGATAGCGTCAGCGTGCCCGGCAACTCCAGGTGCAGCTGCACAAACCAGTGATTGCCCGAAATCCGCGTGCGCAGGTCGTGGGCGCCCAGTACGCCCGGCACGGCCTGGGCCAGTTCGAGCATCTTGGCGCTGACATCCACAGGCAGCTCAGCGTCCATCAGCACCGACACCGTCTCCCGGGCAATGGAAATCGCGCTCCACAGAATGTAGAACGCGATCGCGAGACCAAAATAGGCGTCCAGTTGGGAGTAGCCGAAATAGGCCAGGCCCAGGGCCAGCATGATGCTGAAGTTGAGCAGCAGGTCAGAGCGGTAATGTAAAGAATCTGCGCGGATCGCCGCTGACCCCGTCGCTTTCACTACGCGGTGCTGCAACATTAGCAATGCGATCGTCAGGCCAATCGACAACACCATCACCAGCAAACCCAGGCCCGGATCGCCAAGGGGTTGCGGGTGCTGGATGCGGTCGACTGCCTGAAAACCGATCAAGAAGGCACTCACCGCAATGAACAGCGCCTGAGCCATGCCCGACAGCGCCTCGGCCTTGCCGTGGCCATAGCGATGATCGTCATCAGCCGGGCGCAACGCATAATGCACCGCCAGCAGATTGAGAAACGAGGCGGCGCCATCGAGCATCGAATCCGTCAGGCCGGCCAACAGACTGACCGATCCGCTGAGCCACCACGCCACTGCTTTGGCAACGATAAGAATGCTTGCCACAGCAAGCGATGCACGGGTTGCCAGACGCAATAAGCGGGCGTGTTCGGGACTGGTGCTCATGGCGCTTCCTTCAAATCATAAAGCTCAAGCGGACGGTGCAAGGCCCAGGGAGGCAAGTTGCTGGGTGCTGCCTTTGTGCTGGATCAGACGAGGGTCATCCAGTGGCAGCGTGCGGCCGAGCTCGGTTTGAATGATGGCCTGCAGCTTGGCGTTGTCGACCGTGCCGTCAGTGCGCACGGCAGGTTCAAGCTTTTGCGGATCGATCTGAGCGTGAGTGCCGCCTGGCAGGTAGATCGCGCCAGTGGCGAAGTCAACGCCGAACGCGATCACGCCGGGGATGATGTAGAACAACAGGCCGATGGCGTCGAGTATCACGATGGCCGGGTCCATTCGGCCGCTGCCTTGAATCTGGCCACGGCGCTCGGGGTAAAAAATACTGCCGCACGCGGTGAGCTGTGTCAGCAGCGTGGCAACCAGAACGCCGCCAATCAAACGGGATGGAATGCGCATGGGAATCTCCTCATAAGAAGTCGCAACTATACAAGGCAAATGCCTAATCAATAAGAGTATCCGTGGGGCAAGACAGTTCGTTTAGGGGATGAGCAAAAGCCGCATCGGCTCGCCGTATAATCGTCGCCCTGTTTCTGGAGGTCACATGAATTCTTTGCCCATCAATGCCGTTCTGCCCGCTCTGCGCCAGGCCCTTGCCGACCGGGACGAGGCCGTGCTCGAAGCGCCGCCCGGCGCGGGCAAGACCACCCGTGTGCCGCTGGCGCTTTTGCACGAATCCTGGCTGGCCGGGCAGACGATCCTGATGCTTGAGCCCCGGCGTCTGGCTGCTCGCGCTGCTGCTGAAAGATTGGCAAGCGAGTTGGGGGAAGGCGTCGGCGAGACGGTGGGTTACCGGATTCGTCTGGACAGCAAAGTCGGCCCCGATACCCGCATTGAAGTGGTCACCGAAGGCATCCTCACCCGGCGCTTGCAGGAAGACCCTTCGCTGGAAGGTGTCGGGCTGCTGATTTTCGACGAATTTCATGAAAGGAGCCTCGACGCCGATCTCGCGCTGGCCCTGAGCCTCAACGGTCGCGCGCTGTTTCGAGACGACCAGCCGCTGAAGATTTTGCTGATGTCGGCGACGCTCGAAGGCGCGCGGTTGTCGAGCTTGCTCAACGACGCGCCGGTCATCAGCAGCGAAGGGCGCATGTTCCCGGTGTCGATGCAGTGGGGGCGGCCGTTTCAGCCGGGGGAGTTCATCGAGCCCCGCGTCGTGCAGACGGTCCTCGATGCGCTGGGCAATGAGTCCGGCAGCGTGCTGGTTTTCCTGCCGGGGCAGGCCGAGATCCGTCGGGTCAATCAACAGTTGATCGAGGCCGTCGGCGATCGCAGCGACGTGCTGCTTTGCCCGCTGCATGGTGAGCTCGACCTGAGCGCCCAGCGCGCGGCGATCGAACCCGCGCCCAAGGGCAAGCGTAAAGTCGTGCTGGCCACCAACATCGCCGAGACCAGCCTGACTATCGACGGCGTGCGGGTCGTCATCGATGCGGGGCTGGCGCGGGTGCCGCGTTTCGATCCCGGCAGCGGCATGACGCGCCTCGACACGCAGCGCATCTCCCGGGCCAGTGCCACCCAGCGGGCGGGTCGGGCAGGGCGGCTTGAGCCGGGCGTGTGTTATCGGTTGTGGTCCGAGGCGCAGCACGATCAATTGGCGGCCTACGGCGCGGCGGAGATTCATCAGGCCGATCTTGCCGGCCTGGCCTTGCAACTGGCGCGTTGGGGTGTCGAACCGGCGCAGCTGACGTGGCTGGACCTGCCGCCTGCCGCCGCTTATGCCCAGGCGCAGGACCTGCTGGCGCGGCTGGGCGCGCTGACGCGCAAGCCGGGCGAAGACTGGAAACTCACGCCCCACGGCCAGTCAATGGCGCAGGTGCCCGCGCACCCACGCATCGCCCATTTGCTGTTGCGCGGTCATGAACTGGGTCTGGGGCCACTGGCGTGCGACGTCGCAGCATTGCTCGGCGAGCGCGACATTTTACGCGGCGCCGGTGCCGATCTGCACAGCCGACTGACATTACTGGCGGGCGCAGAACGCGCAGCGAAAGGCGCGCAGGGCGGCGTGCAGCGAGCGCGGCAGTTGTCCCGCCAATATCGCGGGTATCTGAGGGGCACGGCGCGCAAACCGGTCGTCGATCCTGATCACCCGCGCTGGCTCGGCGCACTGCTGGCGCTGGCCTATCCCGATCGCGTTGCACAACAACGCCGTGCTGGCGGCGCGGAGTATCGACTCGCCAACGGCCGCGCCGCGTTGTTCGCCGAGCCAGACGCGTTGATGAAACAGCCGTGGCTGGTGGTGGCCGATCTGGGCAGCCGCCAGGGCCAGCGCGAAGAGCGCATCTATCTGGCCGCCGAGTTCGATCCCGACCTGTTCAACACAGTGCTCGCCGAACAGGTGACGCAGTTCGATCAACTGGACTGGGACGAGCGCGAGGGCGTGTTCCGCGCCGAACGTCAGCGCAAGGCCGGGGAGCTGATCATCAGCCGCGAGCCGCTCACCGGGCTGGACGATTCAGCAAGGGGTCAGGCGCTGCTGGCGCTGGTCCGGCGCAAGGGCTTGGAGCTGCTGCCTTGGACACCGGAACTGCGCCAGTGGCAGGCGCGAGTCGGTCTGCTGCGTCAGATGGATCTGCAAAAGCTCAGCGAAAGCGAGTGGCCTGATGTGAGCAACGATGGGTTGCTGACGACGCTGGAGCACTGGCTGCTGCCGTATTTGGGCAAGGTCACGCGACTGAGCCACTTTGGCAATCTGGACCTGTCATCGATCCTCCACAACCTGCTGCCATGGCCCTTGCCCCAGCGGCTGGACGAGTTAGCGCCGCACCACCTGACCGTGCCGTCGGGTTCATCGGTGCGCCTGGATTACAGCGAATCCCCGCCCATTCTGGCGGTGCGCCTGCAGGAACTCTTCGGCCTGGCCGACACCCCGCGCATCGCCAACGGCCGGCAGATCGTCAAGTTGCACCTCCTGTCCCCCGCCCGCCGCCCGGTGCAAGTCACCCAAGACCTCGCCAACTTCTGGCGCAGCACCTATGCCGAGGTGAAGAAGGATTTGAAGGGCCGCTACCCGAAGCACTATTGGCCGGATGATCCGTTGATTGCCGAACCGACTGCGCGGGTGAAGCCGAGGAAGTGATTCTGGAAGTCTGCCCATATCAATACTTAATGTTTTAACGTGTTAACAACAAAGCTCATGGTTGTTAACGGACCGATGCAAAACCTTTCGGTATTTCGTTATTAGCTTTTGAATGTGGGTTAATAGTTTTAGGCAGAAAAATGGCGTCATGCTTTTGAGCAATGATCATGTCGCCAGTTTGAAAGGCAGTTGACCGAATGCATGTTGATAGTTGGCGCCAATAAAAAAGGAGTGTTTATTTCGCCTGTCGACTGGCGAAGCGCGGTAACTCGTATATAACTAGCGAGAGCCCCAATCTGTTGGGGGCTAATAACAGGCAGCATTCGAGGCCTTGTCCGCAGGGCCCTCCGACCATTCGTTGCTGCAACGGCATACGTACCGCACATTCGTCCCTGATATTGAAGCTGATGCCGCAGCACAGATTTTTCGGGCAATTCTCGATGATCAACGCCGACAATTCTTTTAAAAAGGATGATTTTCCATGCACGCACGTAAAGCACTTCTGTCCCTCGCGGTCCTGGCTGCACTGTCTGGATCCGCCCTGGCAGACTCCAGCACCGTGAATACCACCCAGGACGGCACAAGTAATAGCCTGAACGCCGAGCAGCGAGGCGCGACCCAGTCGACGGTCAATATTAATCAGACGGGGACCCGGAACGGCGCAGGCGCCCTTCAGAGTGCGACCTACAGCACTCTGAGCATCAAGCAGGATGGTTTCTATAACTTCACTTCGGCCAAGCAGGCCGGAAACAACAACACGGCAAGCGTGACGCAAAAGGGCGGCGGTAGTTCGCTGCCTCAAGTCGCGGAGCTGGACCAGTCCGGTAGCTACAGTACCGCCACTATCGCCCAGGATAACAACAACCGCACAAGCGCCAGCATTACTCAAGGCGGAGGGAGCTATAACGCAGCGGGTCTTTACCAGGCAAGTAACAGTACCATCGTAGGGGGCGGCATTACCCAATCGGGCAGCTACAACGTTGGCAACCTTACACAACAAAATAACAACAACACGGTGACCGGCTCTGTTATACAGGCGGGCAACGGCAACACAGGTACAGTTTCGCAGCAGCACAACTCGAATCGGGTGTCGGCCATTCTGCAGCAGAACGGCAACAGCAACACCGGCTCCATTCAGCAAACCAACACTCAACTGGCCTCCGCCAACATGCTGCAGAGTGGTAACTTCAACACCGCCACCCTGTATCAGACCGGCGACGGGCTGAAAGGTGATGTCCAACAGCGCGGTAACAACAACTTTTCGTCGAGTACGCAGAGCGGCACCTTTAACGAAGAAACCTTGCTACAGACCGGCAACAACAACCGCGCGGTGGTTAGCCAGACCGGCCTGGGCGGCGCTGTGTCGGGCACCACTAATCTGGTCGGTGTCACTCAGACCGGCAATAACATGGTCGCCAACGTCAGCCAGACGGGCGGCGGCGGCAACACCGCCACCATCTACCAACATTAAGATGCCTTACCCCGCCGATGTCCCGGCGGGGTTTCTTGGCGCGAGAGGGCCTTCCACAAGACTCAGTTTGAACGTGCCGCACGATGGAACGTGAACGTGGGTGACCTGTGTATTTACTCGCCCCCCATGGGCACCTTCAACCGTGCAATCACCGGCATGTGATCAGAGATCAAAAGCGTATCCGCCTGCCTCACCCGCGCCTCGACCCGCTTCAGCTTCGGGCTGTAAAACAGAAAATCCTGCGTCCGGTCCGGGCCGCTGATGCTCGGGTCATTGGGGAAGCGGGTGTACCACGTGCGACGATCCTCACCAGTCACGTCGTCATTGCTCGGGATCATCGGGAAGCTTTCCCACAAATCCCGAAGCTCACTCTCTGCCGCAAACGGCGCGCGCTGTTGGACGGGTAGCCGCTGATATTGCCCCTGTGGCAGCAGATTGAAATCTCCGCCGGTTATCCACAGCGTGCCGTTCTGTTCGAAGGTCTGTAGCAACTGACGAACCGACGCCACTTGCCGCTTTCGCACGTCGCCGCCCGACTCGGCATCGCTCAGGTGCGTATTGGTCACCGCCAGACGTCGGCCATCGCTCAGTGGCAGGTAACTGACGAGCAGCGCAGGCTGAGGCTGAAACAGTCGGCTGATGAAATGGCCGGACGGCGAGGGCAGGTGCAGGCGCTCAGCGCTGTCCATTTGGTAGCGACTGAGTGTTGCCAGTTTGCGGCCGACGCTGCCGAAGATGTGCCGATCCGGCACGAAGTCGGACTTCCAGTCAAACGCCTCGCTGCTGCAGGGGTACAGATCGGCGACGCGCGCCTGGAGCAGGGCGAGTTGATTGCCGTAGTCGGTGTTCTTCGCGCCGTCGTCGACTTCCTGTAGCAAGACGACGTCTGGCTGCTCGTCGCGAATGACCCGCGCCACTTCATCAAGATTGTAGGCCAGGTCTTCCGGGGTCGGGCGCTCGTCAGGGCCGCTGCCGTCGGGCAGGTCGTACCAGAAGACGTAACGTTTGCCGGCCAGGTACTGAATGTTCCATGTCATCACCTTGAGCGTCTGACCCGGCGCCAATACCGGTGGCTTTCCGTCCATCGCGTTACAGGACACGGCCGCATTCTCGTGCCGGGCAGGGTGCCAGGTCATGTCATAAAGCAGTATCACGAACAGCCCGGCACCTACCGCGAGGTAAAGCAGATACCGCGTCGGACGTGGCATCTTCTTAGACCGACCGCGCGGGTGGGTCGATGAGCATGAACAACCGGAACATCGTCACGCTGATAAGCAGCTGCAAGAAGCTGGAAACACTGTCCACGGCGATCGACAGGATTGGGCTTTGCTGGTCTGGCAGCACGTAATAACTCAGCGCCTCAAGCAGCGACAGCGGGATATAAATGCACACCACGCAGACGAATATCCGCACCGCATGGCCCTGGGTCATTCTGAAGCTTTCGCGCATCGCCTCCAGCGGCCCCATCCCGCGCAACACCAGCAAGTATTCCGACAGCTGCAGTTTGATCATCACCCACACGCCCGGCAGGATGAACAGCGACATGCCGGCCATGATCAGCAGCATGCTCAGCGCCGTCAGCACCGCGAAGGTAGGCCACATGCGCAACGCGAGGGCCCACAGGTTGGATTTGACCGGTTCTTCGCCCCGGGTTTTGGCGTCCATAAAAAGGATCAGCGCGCCGGTGTACAGCGGGTAGAAAAGCAGACTGATCAACAGTTGCGAGACCCCGGTGCTTTGCCCGAGGCCGATGAGCTGTTTGGTCAGGGCCTCCAGCACCACCAGCGGCAGGCACAGCGTAAGAATGCTGCCGAAGTTGCGTCGGAAGAAGTAAAACGAGTCTTGCAGAAGGGTCAGCGGATTCATGAACGGATCACAGGGATAAGCAGGCCGACACTGTAACGTAGCGCCGCAGAACCGGCCAACCGGCGGCCGCAGAACGGCCTTCTTAACTTTTTTTACATCCTATTGAAACGCCCTTGAACAGCCCCATTACTGGATGTGTGTGAGCAATGGCTCACAACAGAATTCCTACGGCAATCTAACGAGGTCGCCATGAACAGCGAAGAACAAACCCTGATCGACGGCTTGTTTGGCAAGCTCAAGCAAGCAGAAACCGAATCGGCCCCCCGTGATGCGCAGGCCGAAGCGCTGATCAAGGAGCACCTGACTCGCCAGCCCGCCGCGCCTTATTACATGGCGCAGTCGATTCTGGTGCAGGAAGTCGCGATCAAGCAGCTGGAGGCCCAGAGCCGTCAGCGCGACGAGCAGATTCAACAGCTACAGGCCGAACTGGAGCGCGCAAAATCAGCGGCGCCTGCCCCGTCCGGCAGTGGCGGCGGGTTTCTGTCGAGCATCTTCGGCGGCGGTTCGCGCGAGCCACAGGCTCAGCAGCCGGCTTCGTCGTTCTCCCGTCCGTCGAACCCGCAGCCTTCCTCGGGCGGCTGGCGTGAAAGTGGCACTGCTAACCCGCCGCCTTATAACGCGCCGCAGCAGAACTACGCTCAGCCACCGCAAAACTATGCTCAGCCGCAACAGGCACCGGCGGCGCCAGTCGGCAGTGGTTTCCTCGGCGGCGCATTGAAAACCGCAGCGGGCGTGGCCGGTGGCGTGATGCTGGCGGAAGGCATCAGCAGTCTGTTCCACCACAACAGCCAACCGCAGGAAGTCGTCGAGATCATCAAGGAGGAGCCGGCCCAGCCTGCCGCCGAACATGATCAGGGCGGCAGCGGCGGTTGGGGTGATGACCAGCAGCGCGTCACTGGAAACGACAGCACCGGCAACGACAATACCGGCAATGACAGCTGGGGCAGTGATTCAAATGGCTTTGCCGATACCGATTACGGCAGCGACACCGGCGGTGGCATGTTTGACGACGACGATTCGTTCGTCTGACAGCGTAGCTGCACGCTCCACGCCACTGTAGGAGCGCGCTTGCCCGCGAAAACTCGTTCAGACGATAGAGATGTATCGGATGTATCAACGTCTTCGCGGGCAAGCGCGCTCCTACAGGGGTATTTGAAACATCAGGACCGTGGGGTGTCAGCCGTCCGCGTCTTCGCACGGCAATCACCCCCAACACCCAATCCTTCAATCCCCTCCCCAAACTGGCATACTGAGCGCCGGTCCGGTTTTCGGGCCCTTGTCGCTTGTCAGCGCATCGAGGAATTTGGGTGAGAAGAATCGCGGTCTTCGCCGACGTGCAGAATCTGTATTACACAGTGCGTCAGGCTCACGGTTGTCACTTCAATTACGCGGCCCTGTGGGCTGATATCAGCCAGCGCGGACAGATCGTCGAGGCGTATGCGTATGCCATCGACCGTGGCGACAGCAAGCAGCAGCAATTCCAGCAGATCCTGCGCAACCTCGGTTTCACCGTCAAACTCAAACCCTACATCCAGCGCAGCGACGGCTCGGCCAAAGGCGACTGGGACGTGGGCATCACCATCGACATCATGGACGTTGCGCCGAATGTCGATGAAGTCGTGCTGGCGTCAGGTGATGGCGACTTTGACCTTTTACTGGAACGCATCATCAGCAAGCATGGCGTCGAAGCGATTGCCTACGGCGTGCCGGGGTTGACCGCCAATTCACTGATCCGCGCGGCGAGTCGTTATGTGCCGATCGAGGGCGGGTTGCTGCTCAAGACCTGATGCAACGCAGGCTTTCCTGGCGCTGCAAAACGGTAGGAGCCGGCTTGCTGGCGAACCCGGTCCCTCAGATAAACAGTTGCCGACTGACCCACCGCGTTCGCCACCGTCGTAACCTCCGGCAGCTCCTACAGTTGCCCTTTGCAATACCCGAGGCGGCATCCGCGCACCGCTACTCCTTAAAATGCAAAACCAGCTACTTCTGAAGGCCACTCCATGCAGGAACGCATCGCCGTCATCGACTTCGAAACCACCGGCATTTCCCCCGGCATCCACTGCCGCGCCACGGAAATCGCCGTGGTGATCGTGGAGCAGGGCGTTATCGTCGAGCGTTATCAAAGCCTGATGAACGCCGGCGTGCGCATCCCGTCTTTCATCGAGTCCCTGACCGGCATCAGCAACAGCATGCTGCGCACCGCGCCGCCGGCTGACCGCGTCATGAACGAAGTCGCCGAGTTCGTCGGCCTGACGCCGCTGGTGGCGCACAACGCCTCGTTCGACCAAAAGTTCTGGGACTTCGAGCTGTCGCGCATCAAGCGCAATCGCGTGCAGAGCTTCGCCTGCTCCATGCTGCTGGCGCGACGCCTCCTGCCACACGCGCCGAACCACAAGCTCGGCACCCTCACCAGCTGGGCCGGCTTGCCCCACACCGGCAAGGCTCACCGGGCCATGGCCGATGCCGAAATGGCCGCGAACCTTACGCTGCACCTGGGCCACCAACTGCGCGACACCCATGGGCTCGACGGCGTTTCCCACCAATTGCTGTGCACGCTGCAAAAAGTCCCGGCCAAGAAGATTGCCGATGCCATCAGCAAGCATCGGGGCTCTAGCCAGTCTTTGGTGCAGGTGGCTCAAACCCAATCAGCATGCCCTACCAGGTGAATGAAGCCGGCATCGCCTTGAGTCAGTGCAGCAGACTCCGGGGAGTTGGCGATACTGAAGGCGACCTGCCCACGGCTTGTGCCGCCTTCCAGCGTTTGGACCCAATAGGCAACGCCGTTAACGTCGCCGCCTCGGTCCAGGACGTTGTGATACAGATTTTCGACAAAGGCTGCGTTGCTGCCATCGGGCAGGCGTTGGGTAAATTCGGCAGATTGCACAAAGCCATCCGCGAGCTGGGCACCGGTTTCGCCTGCGGCGCTGTGAGACAGCCAGAACTTCAGGCCTTCGGTATCGGGAGCACGACCCAGAATGGTATACAGACGACCAATGTTTGCCTGCGCCGAGTCGAGAACGAACAGTTCGCGATCTGCGAAATCGAGCACATTGAAGCCACTCAGTTCGAATTTCGCTGCAGCTCCCGAGGAGCGACTGACTGACAGCGTGTCGGTGTCGAGCGCGTTGATCGTGTAGGCGGATGCAGCGTCGTTGAAAATAAAGGTGTCGATACCGGCGTTGCCCGCCAGATGCGAAGCCGCATTGCCGTCAAGTCTGACTTCCTGCTCACTGATCTGATCGTCGCCAGCCGTGCCGGTGGCCACGCCCTTGCCCACCACCATATCCAGACTGTTCCAGGCGTTGTGTGCCACGATCCTGATGTAGCCTGTCTCGCCCTCCGAGAGGTCATGGCTCTCGCGCGAATTCAGAAAGCCATCAATGACCGCTGTTCGGCTCAAACCTTGCTGCTGCAGCGTGTTCCAGTACGCCACACCTGAGTCATCGCCTGTGCGATGCAGTACGGTCTGATAGAGATCAACTACAAAGTCCCGACTACCAAGCCCGTTGTAGCGCTGCATCGCTTCAGCGGAATTCAGAAAGGCATCGCGAATCGCTGCATCCGAACTGCCCATCGCCTGCTGTGTCAGCCAGTAATTCAAGCCCTGATAATCGGGCGTCCGACCGAACAGTGAGTAGAGCCTGGCAATGTCAGCCTGATCCTCGGTGAGCGCAATGTGATGAAGATCCATGCCAAAGCTCAACGAAACAGTGGCGTCACTCTCGGCGTTGAAGGCGCCATATCGGCTGCGAAAAGCCATGAGCAGTTCGTCAAGATTGGCGTTGCGGTCCATGAACTCCAACTTTTCGACGCTTGAAAGCGTGTCCACATCGGACGTTTGCGCGTCATGAACGCTGAGGCTGGCACCACTCGCAAGCGCGGCATCGTAGTTTGCAAAGTAGCGGGCACCTGCTTCGGCATACGAGGCGGTATCGATGCCGTTGCCGCCATTGAGCATGTCCGAGCCCGCCCCACCCATCAGCCGATCGTTGCCATCGCCGCCAAACAACTGGTCATTGCCAGCGTTGCCATTGAGGAAGTTGTCACTGGCGTTGCCGATCAGCGTATCCGCGCCTGCACCGGTGATGGCGTTCTCGATAACCGTGCCGCGCGCGATTGCGATGTTCGATACACCGCCGTACAGGCTGGAAAAAGCTTCACTTCTCAGATCGACCGTTTGAGCGCCGGCATAGGTGCTGACGTTGATCGTGTCGTTGCCGCCCGAATCATAGATCGTCCCCTCCAGGCCGGGGGTGAAGTCGGTTACGGTGTTGATGTTGAAACCGTAGGTATTGTCACCCGTGCGGGTAACGGCGGTGCCGTACAGTGACTGGATGGCTACGATGTCCGCCAGCATAGGGGTAGCGACATAGCCGAAAGAGGCATTGGAATAGGTATTCTCGTTCTGACTGAAGTAGGACATCACCGAATACTTCCAGCTGTCCTCTTGATAGAAGGCATCGTTGGGGAAGGTTGCGCTCCCGTTGTAATTGCCCGCATGGCCCAACCCCAGCGCGTGGCCAATTTCATGAATGTAGGTTTGCTGATAATACAAACCGTATTTCACCCAGTCGGAAGCGATGTTGACGGTGCTGTCAGAGGTGATGCTGCCTGCATAATTGGAGCTGCTGTACGCACCGCTTTTGTTTTCGCTGAAATTGATCGCAGCGGCAGCGGTGGTTTCCACAAATTTTAGGCCGCTGACATTGGTCCAGGTTTGCAGCGCATATCGAGCTACAACCTGAGCGCTTGTGCTCAAGCTTGCCAGGTTGACAGTGAGCGACCCACCGGCGTGCACGTCAAAGTGGTGCTGGGAACCGCCATAGGCGTCGTGCCAATAGCCATCAGTCAGGTAGTTGGCTTGCTGATCAAGCGTCAGGTGCCCAAGCGTCGCTTGGCTGGTGGCTGTCTGTTGGCTCACACCCTGGCCGGTCGCTCCGTCAGTCCAGAGTTGGGTGAGTGCATCGCACATCGAACACATGTAGAAGCTCCGCGGCAAGGCATGCCTGGCCAAGTCAATGACGCAATAATCGGGTATGGATCGGTGATGAGTTCAATCCGCTGGGCCAGGTTTGAAAGCTGGCTACATGACCTTCACGCGCGTTTGACCCGCCTTCATCTTCACGATGGCGTGGCTCTTCGAGAAGGTACGGCAGGGCACGGTCGAAGACTCGCGATGCCCATTCCTGATGAAGTTGTCGGCATGCTTTCTGGCGACTGAAGGCGGTTTTTCCTGGAGCCGATGAAATACCGCTGGGAGAGGTTGGAGGAAGGCGATGGCTGGGCAGGCGTCGTCGGCAGGCTGCCCGCCGGGCTGTCACGGCGCCTAACGCTTACTGCGTACTTGCATTCCCCGACCATCTTGCCGCTCCCACGTCAGCGGCTGCGAACACCTCGCCAGCAAAAGTGTATGGGTCGAATAAACCACATTTGTAACTGACGCCGGCGGCCCTGAGATTTCTAGAATCAGTCCCACAATAAACGACTGTACTAGAGCCCTTCATGCCTGCCGCCCGCCGTTTTCCCCTGCTGCTCATCGGGGCCTTTTTCGCGCTTTATGTGATCTGGGGCTCAACCTATCTGGCCATCCGCATCGGTATCGAAACCTGGCCTCCGCTGATGATGGCCGGGGTGCGCTTCACCACCGCCGGCTCCATTCTGTTTGCCTTCATGCGCTTTCGTGGCGCACCGATGCCAACCTGGAAACAGTGGAAATCCGCAGGGATGATCGGCTTTCTTCTACTCGCGTGCGGCAATGGTGGCGTGACCCTGGCAGAGCACGCAGGCGTTGCCTCCGGCGTCGCCGCATTGGCGGTGGCCGTGGTGCCGCTGTTCACGTTGTTGTTCGGCCTGATCTGGGGCCATCGCAACACCGGGCTAGAGTGGGCCGGCATCCTGCTCGGCCTTGTCGGTATCTCCTTGCTCAACCTCGGCTCGAACCTGCAGGCCAGCCCCATGGGCGCCGCGCTGGTGATCTTCGCCGCCGCAACCTGGGCGTTCGGTTCGGTGTGGAGCCGCTACCTGCCATTGCCCGCCGGACCGATGGCCAGCGGCTGCGAAATGTTGGTGGCCGGCGCGGTGCTGTTGCTCGGCAGCTTCGTGAGCGGCGAGCGCATGACCCAATCCCCCGGCCTGTCCGGTTGGCTGGTGATGGCGTATCTGGTGGTGTTCGGCTCCATCGTCGCGTTCAGCTCCTACATGTACCTGCTGAAGAACGTGCGGCCCGCCGCCGCGACCAGCTATTGCTACGTCAACCCGGCGGTGGCGGTGTTGCTGGGTGTGCTGTTCGCCGGCGAACACATCGGTTGGGCGGAAGGTGCGGCGATGGCGGTGATCATCAGCGCCGTCGTGCTCATCGGCCTGCCGCAGTGGCGCAAGCAGAAGCCGTTGCAGAAAGGGTAAACTGCGCGCCATTGTCTTCTACAGACTCTTGTGCGCTGACCTTTTTCCAACGGTACTGAAATGACATTCGCCTCCCTCGGCCTGATCGAACCCCTGCTGCGTGCCCTCGAAACACTGGGCTACCAGACTCCCACCCCCGTTCAGGCCCAGGCGATTCCGCCCGTGCTCGAAGGCCGCGACCTCATGGCCGCCGCCCAAACCGGCACCGGCAAGACCGCAGGTTTCGCGCTGCCATTGCTGCAACGCCTGACCATGGAAGGCCCGAAAGTCGCCGCCAACTCCGTGCGCGCGCTGGTGCTGGTGCCGACCCGCGAACTGGCCGAGCAGGTTCACGAAGCCATTGCGCAATACGCCGAGCACCTGCCGCTGACCACCTACGCGGCTTACGGCGGCGTCAGCATCAACCCGCAAATGATGAAGCTGCGCCGAGGCGTTGACGTGCTGGTCGCCACTCCAGGTCGTTTGCTCGATCTGTATCGCCAGAACGCCGTGAAGTTCTCCCAGCTGCAGACCCTCATCCTCGACGAAGCCGATCGCATGCTTGACCTCGGTTTCTCCGAAGAGCTGCGTGACATCTACGCCGCACTGCCGAAGCGCCGCCAGACCCTGCTGTTCTCCGCGACTTTCTCCGATGCGATCCGCGCGCTGGCCGGGCAGATGCTCGACAACCCGCTGACCATCGAAGTCAGTCCGCGCAACGTCGCGGCCTCGTCGGTCAAGCAGTGGATCGTCACCGTCGACAAGAAGCGCAAGAGCGAGCTGTTCATTCATCTGTTCAAAAAGCATCGCTGGGGTCAGGTGCTGGTGTTTGCGAAAACCCGCGTCGGCGTCGACCAGTTGGTGGAGCGCCTGCAAGGTTTGAGTCTCAACGCAGACGGTATTCACGGCGACAAACCTCAGGCCACTCGCCAGCGCGCGCTGGACCGGTTCAAGAGCGGTGACGTGCAGATCCTCGTCGCCACCGATGTGGCGGCTCGCGGTCTAGATATTGATGACCTGCCGACTGTGGTTAACCTCGACCTGCCGATCGTTGCCGAAGACTACATCCACCGCATTGGCCGCACCGGTCGCGCGGGCCAGACCGGTGAAGCGATCTCCCTGGTGTGCGCGGACGAAGTCGACCTGCTCAGCGCCATCGAAATGCTCACCCGCCAGACCCTGCAGCGCCGCGAGGAGCCTGACTTCATTCCAGAACACCGCGTACCGGCCACCGATGCGACCGGGCAGGTTTTGAAAAAGCCGAAAAAGCCGAAGAAACCAAAAAGCGGTGGCGGAGGCGGCAAACGCAATCTGGGCAAGTGGGTGGAGAGCGGGGAAGCGGCGGCAGACGTTCCAGCGGTCAAGCCAGTGCGCAAAGTACCTGTGTTCAACACTGGCCCGCGCAAGCGTAAGCCGTAAGAAGAACGGCGGCAGAGTCCGGGCAGAGTCATCACTGCCCGAACGGCGCAGTCTATTGGCAGCGCAATCCAGTGTAGGAGCGCCCGGGGTGGCGCTCCACCTTGCCCGCGAAAACTCTCCCGGCCAACCCAGCAACAACTGACACAGCGCACAAATTGTAGGAGCCGGCTTGCTGGCGAATGCGTCAAGTCAGTCGACATTTTCGTAGCTGCCCCATCGCGTTCGCCAGCAAGCCGGCTGCCACAGATTGAGCGCACCACACACATTTCCCGTCCGGCGCAATCCATTGTAGGAGCGCCCGGGTGGCGCTCCACCTTGCCCGCGAAAAGTCTCTCGGCCAACCCATGGACAGCTGACACACTCAAAAGGACCTAACGCCTGCTCAGCACATCCTGATAAAGATCTGCATACCCCTGCACCATCTTCTGCGCCGTAAACATCGACTCAAACCTCTGCACCGCCTTCAACCCCATCTGCTTCGCTCGCTCTCTGTCGTTCCACAGCATATTCATCGCGGCCGCCAACGCATCCGGATCCCGTGGCGGGACAACCAGCCCCGTCTCGTCTGCAATGTTGATGAAGGTGGTGCCAGTGCCCATCTCGCACGAGATCATAGGCTTGCCGTACATCGCCGCCTCCAGCAGCGAAATGCCGAAAGACTCCGAACGCTGGTGCGACGGGAAGACAAACGCCTCACAAAGCATCAGCAGCGCGTTCTTGTCCTCATCCGGCAGGCTGCCCACAAACACGACATTGTCGAGCCCGAGCTCCTTGGCTTTCGCCTTGAGCTCCAGCTCCTGATGCCCGCCGCCCATGATCACCACCGGCAGGCGATTCTTGTGCGCCGCTTCAAGCAGGAAATCCAGCCCCTTGTAGTAGCGCAGCGCACCGACAAACAGAAAAAAGCGTTCGCCTAATTGCTGCTTCCAGTGCTCGAGTTTCGCCTGAGACGGGGCAGGGTAGGTGGCCCGATCAAGGCCAAACGGAATGATCTCGACCTTATCCCTGAACCGGGTCAGCACCTCACTGCTGGCGGCGTAATTGGGCGAAGAAACGACAATCCGATCAACACTGCCGAGAAAACGATTCATCAGCGGCGCATACAGCTTGAGCAGCGTCTTCTGCTTGATGATGTCCGAGTGGTAACTCACTACCGTCGGCTTTTTGATCTGCGCGGCAAAGTGCGCGATGTCCATGTACGGCCACGGGAAGTGGTAATGCACGATGTCAGCTTCGCTTGCGAGCTCTTTGAAGTCCCGAATGCCTGACAGGGAAAAGCCCGTCGACGCGACGTACAGATCCTGTTTGGAGCGGTGCGCGATGTGATTGCCCACTGTCTCGTTGCGCGCCGCGCCTTTTGTGCTCAGCGACAGCACCTGGGACTCGATCCCGTGGGCCTGGCAACCCTGTGCGAGTTGGAAGATGACTTGCTCGACGCCACCGCCCTTGCTTTCCGGGAAGTAGGTCTTGAAGAAGTGCAAAACTTTGGTCATCAGGATTCTCTGACGAAACGATAACGTCCGCTGTTCTCGCGATAGGTGCGTTGCGGGCAGAGCGGGGATGTGTGGAGCGGAGAATAAAGGAAAACCCGAAGCGCCTCACAGCGCTTCGGGTTGGGTACTGCGGCGTTACGCGTCGGCCAGCATCCAGCCAAGCGTTTCGCTCAGCTCGGGAGTCTGCCAGCCCGGGACCAGCGACTTCAGCTTGCTGTTGTCGCCGCACAAGGTCTTGACCTCGTTGGCCCGCACGAAGGCAGGGTTCACTTCGACGCTAAGGTCGTGGCCGGTGATGGTGCGACACATGTCGATCACTTCACGCAGCGAGTGAGTCTTGCCTGAACTGACGTTCACGTACTGACCGAACGGCTTGGCTTCCAGCAGCCCACGGTAAGCGGCCACCAGCGAACGGACGTCGCTGAAATCGCGCCAGACGTCCAGGTTGCCCAGCTCGATCTTCTCGGCCTTCTCGCGGAAGTGCTTGACGATTTTGGGCAGCAGGAAGTTTTCCGCCTGCCCCACGCCGGTGTAGTTGAACGGGCGCGCGATGATGATCGGCAACAGTCCGAACCACAGACTGGCCATGTACTCCATGGCCAGCTTGCTGACGGCGTAATCGTTGGCGGGCGCCGGCCTGGTGCTTTCATCAAGCAACCCTTCCGACGCATTGCCATACACGTTGGCACTGCTGGCGAGCAAAACGCTTTCCGGCGCCTTGCCGCAGTTGGCGATGGCTTCGAGCAGGTTGCGCGTACCAATCAGATTGACCTGGTAAAACGCATCCGCCGCGCCATGCCCGACAAATGCCAACGCCGCGAGATGAACGACGATGTCCGGCTGAAGGTCCGCCAGCAGCTTGCTCAGGCCCACCAGATCGGTGAGATCGGCCTGATAATAATTGGCTTCATCGGACGGATTGCTGCCCAGGCCAACGACCTCGCAGCCCTGGGCTGTGAGCTCGGCCGCCATGTAGCGCCCCGTAAATCCATGAATACCCGTTATCAGCGCTCGCTTGCCGGCGATACTCATCAGAACGAGAACCCTTTTTCGTTACGACGCAGGTCCGCTTCGACCATCATGCGGCACAGCTCTTCCAGATTGGTCTTAGGCTCCCAGCCCAGGACTTCCTTGGCTTTGGCCGGGTTACCGATCAACAGCTCAACTTCGGTCGGGCGGTAGAACTTCGGATTGACCGAAACCAGGACCTTGCCAGTGGCAGCGCAGGTGCCTTTCTCTTCTTCCGCTTCGCCACTCCAGTTGATGGTGATGCCGACGGCCTTGAATGCCATGGCGACGAAGTCACGGACAGTTTCAGTGCGGTTAGTGGCCAGGACGAAAGTGTCCGGCTCATCAGCCTGCAGCATGCGCCACATGCCTTCGACGTACTCTTTGGCAAAGCCCCAGTCGCGCTTGGCGTCCATGTTGCCCAGTACCAGCGAGTCCTGCAGACCCAGCTTGATCTTGGCAACGGTGTCAGTGATTTTGCGTGTTACGAACTCACGGCCGCGCAGTGGCGACTCGTGGTTGAACAGAATACCGCTGGTCGCAAAAATACCGTACGACTCGCGATAGTTGATGGTCATCCAGTGAGCGTACAGCTTGGCGACGCCGTAAGGGCTGCGCGGGTAGAACGGCGTGTCTTCAACCTGAGGAATGGCCTGAACCTTACCGAACATCTCGGAAGTCGACGCCTGGTAGAAGCGGACTTTCGGGTTAACGATACGGATGGCCTCCAGCAGATTCACAGCGCCCAGGCCGGTGATTTCGGCGGTGGTGATTGGCTGTTCGAAGGAAACGCCCACGAAGCTCTGCGCGGCGAGGTTGTACACCTCGGTGGCTTCAGTGGACTGCAGCAGGCGGATGCTGGCCGACAGGTCGGTCAGGTCGTACTCGACCAGGTGCAGGTTTGGATTGTTCTGGATGCCCAGTTCTTCGATCCGCCAGAAATTGACAGAACTGGTACGACGATAGGTGCCGTAGACGGTGTAGCCCTTGCCAAGCAGCAGTTCAGCCAGGTAGGCGCCGTCTTGACCAGTGATGCCGGTAACAATTGCTTTCATGCGGGGATCAAGCTCCGTTGGTAATTATGTATTGGTGGCGAAGAGCCGGCAGCGTTGCAGCGACCGCTGGCGCGCGCGAATTGTTTGCCGGGAAATATACACGGAACTGGCAATAGGCTCGATAGGCGCCCGCTAAAACTGTTCTCTAAAGTTCGGGACGCAGCACTGAATCCTCTTACAAGGGTTGTGCCAACTACGAACGAGGGTTGTGCTAACTACGTAAGAGCACCGCAAACGACGCCATCAGGCTCGCGCCCCAACTACCTTAGCCTGTCGGCGATCCTTAACGCGCGGTGCCTGCATGGGCGGCGTGAGTTTCCGCCCAAGGGCCATCCCCGACAGGAACCGCCTCGCAAAATCCTGCACTAAACCGGGCACCAGAGTGTAAACTCCGTCCCCCGAAGCAACTTCAGATGCGCTCAATACGCGCGCGGTACTTCACGCCTCGCCCTGTACGGTGTGGTCCTGGAGCATCTTCCGCCCGCCGCTTTTGTTATGTTCGTCGTCCGAAGTCTTTTTCACAGGCGTTGCCAGACGTTAACTTCTGCAGCCTTTCAGTATTTAGAATCCGGTAACCCCATGGTTTCAGTAAAGCTCCACAGTGGGCAGACATTCAGTGCCGAGCCTGGCGTCTCGTTGCTGGACAGCGCAAAAGCTGCCGGCATCACGCTTGAGTACAGCTGTCGCACGGGTCGTTGCGGCGTGTGCAAAACCACGGTGCTCAGCGGTGACACTGAGGCCCTCAAAGGAGAGGCGTCACTGACCGCGGAGGAGATGGCCGCAGGAATGATTCTGACCTGCTGTCGCCGTGCGATAACCGATGTGGAGATAGACGCCGAGGATATCGGTGCGCTGGGTGACATCGAAGTCAAAACCCTCCCTTGCCGGATTGACACGATTACTCATCTTGCGGACAACGTAGTTGAAGTCATCCTGCGCGTCCCCCCTGCCAGCAAGCTTCATTACCTGCCTGGTCAGTATCTGGACGTGATCGGGGCGGGCGGCTTGCGTCGCAGTTATTCCATTGCCAATGCCCAGCGCACCGATGGCAAGCTGGAACTCCAGATCCGGCAAGTCGAGCACGGCTCGATGTCCCGTTACTGGTTCGGCGACGCCAAACCCAATGACCTCCTGCGCCTGGAAGGCCCGCTGGGTACATTCTGTCTGCGTGACAAGAGCGCTAGCACTCTGATTTTTCTCGCTACCGGTACTGGCATTGCGCCGGTCAAGGCGATGCTCGAGCAGTTACAGGCCAATCCGGAGCTGGCGGCGGGCAAGAAAATCTTCATCTATTGGGGTGGGCGCAGCCTTACCGATATCTACTGGGCACCTCATCTTGAGGGCCTGAACGCGGTATTTATTCCTGTGCTCTCACGGCCGGATGCGCAATGGCAGGGCCGAACTGGTTACGTCCAGACCGCTCTGCTTGATGATGGGATCGAACTTGATCATGCAGTGGTGTATGCCTGCGGATCGGAAAGCATGATCCATTCCGCGCGTGAAGCTCTGAATAGTGCCGGGTTGCCTGTCAAACACTTTTACTCCGATGCATTCGTGAGTTCGAACTAACAAGGAGCGGTTATGAAAGCGGTCATTCTGGCAGGTGGGCTCGGCACGCGTTTAAGCGAAGAGACGGGTACACGGCCCAAGCCAATGGTAGAAATCGGCGGCAAGCCGATTCTGTGGCACATCATGAAAATGTACTCCTCCCACGGCATCAATGATTTCATCATTTGCTGTGGCTACAAGGGCTACATGATCAAGGAATACTTCGCCAACTACTTCCTGCACACGTCGGACATCACGTTCAACATGCGCGATAACACCATGAAGGTTCACGACCAGCGTGCTGAAGACTGGAATGTGACGCTGGTCGACACGGGCGAAACGTCGATGACGGGTGGTCGCCTGCGCCGTGTAGCGGATTACGTGCGCGATGATGAGGCTTTTTGCTTCACCTACGGCGATGGTGTCGGAAGCATGGACATCAGCGCTGCCGTCGCCTTCCATAAGAGTCATGGCAAAGCCGCCACGCTGACCGCCACCTTCCCGCCAGGCCGCTTTGGCGCACTGGACATCGCCGAAGGCCGGGTGCTGAACTTCAAGGAAAAGCCTAAGGGTGACGGCGCCATGATCAATGGCGGCTTCTTCGTGCTTTCTCCGCAGGTGCTGGATTACCTGGAAGGCGACAGCACGGTCTGGGAACAAGGTCCGTTGATGAGCCTCGCCGAACAGGGCCAACTGATGGCCTTCGAACACCCGGGCTTCTGGCAACCGATGGACACCCTGCACGATAAAAATCTGCTCGAGAAATTGTGGCAGAGCGGCGACGCGCCTTGGAAATTCTGGGACTGAGAATAACTATGAAAGCTTCTGTCTCCGCTGATTTCTGGAAAGACAAAAAGGTTTTCCTCACCGGCCACACCGGCTTCAAGGGAAGCTGGCTTGCCCTTTGGTTGCAGGGCATGGGCGCGCATGTGAAAGGCTTTGCCCTGGCGCCGCCCACTACGCCTTCACTGTTCGACCAAGCGCAGGTTGAGCGGGGCATGGAGTCGCAGATCGGCGACATCCGCGACCTGCAGGCCGTGACCGAAAGCATGGTTGCCTTCAATCCGGACATCCTGATCCACATGGCGGCGCAACCGCTGGTCAGGCTGTCGTACCGCGAGCCGGTCGAAACCTACGCCACCAACGTCATGGGCACCGTTCATGTGTTGGAGGCCGCGCGCAAATGCCCCGGCCTGCGTGCCATTGTCAATGTCACCACCGACAAATGTTACGAGAACCAGGAATGGGAATGGGGCTATCGCGAGAGCGAGCCCATGGGTGGCCACGACCCGTACAGCAACAGTAAAGGTTGTGTGGAGCTGGTCACCAGCGCTTACCGCAACTCGTTCTTTAACACCGAACACTCCGCTGCATTGGCCTCGGCGCGTGCCGGCAATGTCATCGGCGGTGGCGACTGGGCCGACGACCGGTTAATTCCCGACATCCTGCGTGCTGTCGAACAGGGCAAGCCTGTTGTCGTGCGCAACCCTAAGGCCACCCGTCCTTGGCAGCACGTACTTGAGCCGCTCAGCGGTTATCTTGTTCTGGCCCAGCACCTATGGGAGCATGGCCAGTCATTCGCTCAGGGCTGGAACTTCGGTCCTCGCGACGAAGACGCCCAACCTGTCGAATGGATACTCGATCACATGGTGCAGGCGTGGGGAGCTGGCGCTAGCTGGCAGCTTGACAGTGACCCGCAGCCGCATGAAGCACGCTATTTGAAACTGGACATATCCAAGGCCCGCGCTCACCTGAAGTGGGAACCAACCTGGGGCCTGGAAACAACGCTGACTCGCATCGTCAACTGGCACAGAGCCTGGATGGAGAGTGCCGACATGCATGTCCGTTGCGTAGAAGAAATCAATAGCTACATGGCAGCCATGCCACTGGCGCCTAACCGATAATTAGCTTGAGCAGGAAATACTATGACCCCCGATATGCTCCGTCAGGAAATCAGCCAGCTCGTTGAGCGCTACGCCCAGGCTGCCTTGGCTGCCAAACCTTTTGTCGGGGGCGAAACCGTCATCCCTCCGTCGGGCAAGGTAATCGGCGCGCGTGAACTGCAGCTGATGGTTGAGGCTTCGCTGGACGGCTGGCTGACCACTGGTCGCTTCAACGCTGAATTCGAGAAGAAACTCGCTGCGTTCCTGGGCGTGAACCACCTGCTGACCGTGAACTCCGGTTCTTCGGCCAACCTGGTTGCGTTCAGCACCCTCACTTCACCGAAACTGGGTGATCGTGCGATCAAGAAGGGCGACGAAGTCATCGGCGTTGCGGCGGGTTTCCCGACCACCGTCAACCCGATTGTTCAGTTCGGCGCGATCCCTGTGTTCGTCGACGTGGAAATGAACACCCACAACATCAATGCAGACTTGATCGAAGCGGCCATCACGCCTAAGACCAAGGCCATCATGCTCGCCCACACCTTGGGTAACCCGTTCAATCTGGGCAAGGTGAAAGCGCTGTGCGAAAAGTACAACCTGTGGCTGGTCGAAGATTGCTGCGACGCGCTGGGTGCGACTTACGACGGCAAGATGGTCGGCACCTTTGGCGACATCGGCACGCTCAGCTTCTACCCGGCCCACCACATCACCATGGGTGAAGGCGGCGCGGTGTTCACAAACGACGCCCAACTGCGAATGATCGCTGAATCGTTCCGTGACTGGGGCCGTGATTGCTACTGCGCACCAGGCTGCGACGACACGTGTGGCAACCGTTTCGGGCAGCAGTTCGGCAGCCTGCCACAGGGTTACGATCACAAGTACGTGTATGCGCACTTGGGCTACAACCTGAAGATCACCGACATGCAAGCTGCCTGCGGCCTGGCCCAGCTCGACCGCGCGGCGGAGTTCATCGCAACCCGCAAGCGCAACTTCCAGCTGCTGAAAGAGCGTCTGTCCAGCCTGAGCGACTTCCTGGAAATCGCCGAGCCTACGCCTAACAGCGATCCTTCCTGGTTCGGCTTCCCGGTCACTCTCAAAGAGTCGTCCGGCGTCAAGCGTGTGGATCTGCTGAAGTTCCTGGATCAGAACAAGATCGGCACCCGTCTGCTGTTCGCAGGCAACCTGACTCGCCAACCGTATTTCCATGGCGTTGAGCACCGCGTAGTGGGCGAACTGACCAATACCGACCGTACGATGAACCAGACTTTCTGGCTGGGCGTGCAACCGGCGCTGGGTCAGGAGCAGTTCGACTACGTTGGTGAAAAACTGGAAGAGTTCTTCGGGATCGGTTTCTAACTTATGAAAGCATCGGATGCAGTAGCCAAGGTTCTGGCGGACACTCAAGTCCTCTACGGTTTCGAGCTCATCGGTGGAATGATTGCCCACTTGGTGGACAGTATTAACTTGCTCGGCAAGACCAAGTTGGTATCCATGCACCATGAGCAAGGCGCCGCCTTCGCTGCATCCGCCGTCGCACGCGCGACGAATCACAAAGTGATGGGCGTGGCACTGGGCACAAGCGGCCCGGGTGCCACTAACCTGATCACAGGAATTGCAGACTGCTGGTTGGACAGCCATCCGTGCCTGTTCCTGACCGGCCAGGTCAACACCCATGAGCTGAAGGGCGAACGGGCTATCCGCCAGCAGGGTTTCCAGGAACTGGACAGCGTCGCCTTGGTGAGCAGCATCACCAAGTACGCTCACCAGGTCACCCATGTTGACGAACTGATTCCCTGCTTGCTCAAGGCGATCACAACCGCCCGCGAAGGCCGGCCAGGGCCCGTGCTTCTGGACATTCCCATGGACGTTCAGCGCGCCGAAGTTGACGACGCTGTGCTTGAGGAATTGCTGAACGCGTGGGCTCGTGAGTCGGACGTTGCGCCGGCGCAGAAAGACTCGCATGCGGACGTCTGGGCGTTGTTGGAAAAAGCTCAGAAGCCGCTATTCCTGATCGGTGGCGGTGCCGTGAATACGCCTCAGTTCAGCCAATGGTTGAGCGAGGTCCGTAGACTGGGCATCCCTCACGTTGCGAGCCTGAAGGGCGCCGAGAAGGTGCCCGCCAGCGAGCACTACATCGGGATGCTCGGTGCTTACGGGACGAGGGCGGCCAACTATGCCGTGCAGCATTGCGACCTGCTGATTGTGTTCGGGAGTCGCATGGACGTCCGTCAAACCGGCGCCAAGCCCGAAACCTTCGCGCAACACGCGCACATTGTGCAGTTCGATCTGGACGCCGCTCAACTGGACAACAGGGTGAAGGCGCAACAGTCGATCAATGCCGACCTTGAAGCGGTGTTTGCTTCCTTCCTGGCTCGCGCTCCGATGCTGCCGCCCTCGCCGCCGTCCTGGCATGCAAGTCTGGCGCAGGTATTCGAGCAATCGTTCAAGGACGAGTACACCGATTGGAGTTTCAGCCCTTTCGCTTTGTTCGGTGCCCTCAACGAATTGACCGAAGGCCGGGCGCTCGACTACGTGGCCGATGTAGGCAATAACCAGATGTGGGCGGCGCACACCTTGCGCCTGAACCCCGGTCAAGCCATGCACCACTCCGGCGGTCTCGGCACAATGGGTTTTGCCATTCCGGCGGCAGTGGGCGCCTGCGTTGCAGGTGGCAAGCCAGTGGTGGTCATTACCGGCGACGGCGGGGCCCAGCTGAATATCCAGGAGCTGGACATCATTGCCCGTGAGCGGCTGCCTATCCTGACCGTGGTCTTGAACAACCACTCGTTGGGCATGGTGCGCGGTTTTCAGGAAATGTATTTCGAGGGTCGTAACTCCTCGACTTACTGGGATGGCTATACCTCGCAATTCAAGGCCCTGGGCGAAGCCTACGGCATTGATTCGCGCAGCGTAATCAACCTGGAGGCGTTCAAGTCTGCGGTCGTGGAATTCCTGGCAGACGGTAAGCCGATGCTTATCGAAGTGTTAATGCCAGACGCCCGCGAATGCCGACCGCGCCTTGAGTTCGGCCGTCCTATCCACGAGCAGTCGCCGTTGCTGGACATGGGTCAATGAAGGTTGCCATCCTTGGAGCCAGCAGCCACATCGCCAAGGACCTGATAGCCAGTCTCGCTCAATCCACGGCGTACACATGCACGCTGTTTGTGCGTACGCCCGCCACCCTGGACGCAGGCGTTCAAACGATCGCGGCACGCGAGGGCTTTCCGGTTCTCGACTACGCCGCTTTCGATGACAGCGGCGAGTTCGATGCGATCATCAACTTCGTTGGTGTAGGCGATCCGGCGCGGGCCGTACAAATGGGCCAGGCGATCTTCAGCGTCACGGAGCAATACGACAATCTGGCCCTGGCCTACTTGCGTAGCCACCCTGCCTGCAAATACATCTACCTGAGCAGCGGCGCCGCCTACGGCGCCAACTTCTCAGCGCCGATCACTGGCGACTCGGCTGCCGTGTTCCCCATCAACGCGCTGCAGCCGCAGCACTGGTATGGCGCGGCCAAGTTTCAGGCAGAATGTCGCCACCGCGCGCTGCCGGAAGCGGCCATCACCGATGTGCGAGTCTTCAGCTACTTCAGCCATCGCCAGTCGTGCGAGGCGCGGTTCTTCCTGAGTGACATCCTGCGGTCCCTGCATACGGGCACCGTGCTGGAAGTCGCGCCCGATGACATGCTTCGCGATTACCTCACGCCTGCAGACTTCATGCAGTTGATCGACCGTGTTTTGCAGGCACCTCCCGGTAACGATGCAGTGGACTGCTACAGCCTTGCGCCGGTGGGCAAGTTCGAATTGCTGGCAGCGGTGAGCGAGGAGTTCGGTCTGAAGTTTACGGTTGCCGGTGAGCAGGCGCGGGTCAATGCTACGGGACCCAAAGCTCATTACTATTCGCACAATCGCAGGGCTGAGCAGTTGTTCGGCTATGTCCCCGGCGATTCATCGCTGAGCGGCGTGTTGCGCGAAATCAGGCAGGCGCTGCATGCAAGAGACTGAAAAAGCGTGGCCACGGCTTCACGCGCTTCTCAAGATAAAACTGGTCCGGTTTGCGTTGGTGGGGATGTTGAACGCGGCGTTCGGCTACGGCTGCTTTGCGGGCTTTCTCTACCTCGGTCTGCATTACAGCATGGCATTGCTGTTCGCCACGATCCTGGGCGTATTGTTCAACTTCAAGAGCACTGGCGCCCTAGTGTTCGGTTCGAAGAACAACAAACTCATTTTTCGTTTCGTGGCCGGCTACGCCGTTGTCTACGCAGCCAACGTGGCCGGGATCGCTGCGCTGAAGTTGCTGGGCGTAAACCCCTACTTAGCCGGCATCGCTCTGATCGTGCCCATGGCTTTACTCTCATTCGTCATTAATAACAGGTATGTTTTCAATTATGCGTAAGCTCATCAGCATAGTGACCCCTTGCTACAACGAAGAAGCCAATATTGATGAGCTGCACCAGCGCATCGTCGAGGTGATGTCGCGCCTTGACTACGATTACGAACATATCTTCATTGATAACTGCTCGACCGATAACAGCATCGTGAAGTTGCGCGCACTTGCGGCGCAGGACAACCGGGTCAAGTTGATCCTTAACGCCCGAAACTTCGGTCATATCCGCTCGCCCTACTACGCCCTGCTGCAGGCTCGGGGCGACGCGGCCGTGCTGATCGCCTCCGACCTTCAAGACCCGCCCGAGATGATCGAAGAGTTCGTGAAGAAGTGGGAGGAGGGCTTCAAGACCGTGATGGCAGTGAAGCCAGAGAGCGAAGAGTCTCGCCTGATGTTCATCGCACGCCGCGCCTACTACCGCTTCGTGACCCGCATCTCCGAAGTCCCGCTGGTGCAGAACGCAACAGGCGCGGGCCTGTTTGATCGTGCGGTCCTGGACATTCTCAAGAAGATTGACGACCCGTATCCGTACTTCCGTGGTCTGCTGTGTGAAATCGGCTTCCCGATTGCCACCGTGCCGTTCAAGCAACCACGGCGCCTGCGCGGCATCACCAGCAACAACTTCTATACCTTGTATGACATTGCCATGCTGGGTATCACCAACCATTCCAAAGTGCCGCTTCGGCTCATGGTAATGGGGGGAGCCTTGCTTGCAGGATTAAGCCTGTTGGCAGCGTTTGGTTTCCTGATCGCCAAGCTCGTGTTCTGGAACTCATTCCAGGTGGGTATCGCTCCTCTGCTCATTTCATTGTTCTTCTTCAGTTCGGTTCAGATTTTGTTCCTGGGGATGCTGGGTGAGTATCTGGGTTCGGTTCATACCAAAATTCGCAATATGCCGCTCGTGGTTGAAAGCGAACGCGTAAATTTTGACTAACCAATCCGAGCAAAGACTTTGAATTCAGAAATCAGTACACGTCCGCACCGCCATGGCGACATAGGCGGTTTCCCTACGTGGCGGACAACGCTTGCTTGCGAGTGGAAGCTTCTGCTCGTTGGTGCCATTGCGACATTCTTCCTAGCCAGCTTCTTCATGAGCGGCTTGCACGGGCTGATCCCGGACCTGTCCCGGCCATATGGGTACGAAGGCGACGGGATGCTTCATGCGTGGATGGCGCAGCGGGTTACGGAAGGCTGGCTGTTTGATAATGCGCGCAGTGGCTATCCTTTCGGTTCGAGCTTCCTTGATTTCCCGGGCTCGGATGCTGCTGACCACTTATTGATCAAAGTGCTCGCGCTCATCGCGGGTGGCTGGCCAGCGGGCGTAAAGCTGTTTTATCTGCTCAGCTTTTCTTCCTGCTTTGTCGGCACCTACATAACCGCGCGGGCGTTCGGCCTGAACCGCAAGTTTGCGGCCACCATGAGCGTGCTTTACACGTTTGTCCCGTTCCATTTCTTACGATTGAATCACCTTTTTTATACTTGGTACTTCGTCGCCCCGGTGTTTTTCTATCTGGCGCTCGATATCTATCACACGCAAGCGGCCCAAGCCAAAGCTCCCATCAAGTCTGTGTTACGCAAACTTTCTCTAACTGCGTTGTGCATGGTGGTGCTGGCCTCCTTTGGCGTGTACTACGCGCTGTTCGGGCTGATCATTCTGGCATCAGCAGGGGTATTGAGTGCCGTCAGATGGAAGAACATTCATGGCGCAAAAAAAGCAATGCTGCTGAGTATTGCCATTGCGTTCGGTGTTTTTCTCAACCTCGCACCCAATATGCTTGGAACCTATAGAAACGGTCCTAACCAGGAAGTCGCTAAGCGCTCGTTCGCCGAGTCTGAAATCTTCGGTCTGAAGATGATGCAACTCTTGATGCCACGCCCGGACCATCGCGTAGGCCCCCTGGGGCAAGTGGGTGTGAAATATTACCAAGGGGCGCCGCTGATCAATGAGAACTACACCGCATCCTTGGGGGTCATCGGTGCAGCGGGGTTCATGCTGGCATTGTTGTATTTGATATTCGCCCCCGCTCGTTCGGAGCCTGACGCTAGGCTGCGCCTGCTGGCTGCCGTTACCTTGGTGTTGTTTCTATTCGCAACGATTGGTGGGTTAGGCTCGCTGTTCGCAATGCTAGTGTCCCCTTCCATCAGGGGGTGGAACAGGGTCAGCATCTTCATAGCATGCGGCGCGTTGCTGTTCTTCTTCATCTCGCTGCAGCTCATATTGCAGAAGAAAGCCCCTCAGTTCGCTAAATATTCAGTAGCTATCTCCGCAGTGCTGCTGTTTGTCGGTCTATATGACCAGACCGGACCAGTCTGTAAGCGTTGCAATGCAGCCGTTGAAGAGGCATTCGACAGCGATAAACGCTTTGTAGCAGCAATCGAAAATACGCTCCCTGCGGGCAGTGCTGTTTACCAACTGCCCTATATTGGCTTTCCCGAAGAGCCGATCATGAACCGCCTTTCCAACTATCAGCTTCTGGCAGGCGTGCTGCAATCGAAGGCATTGCACTGGAGCTTTGGCGGTATGAAAGGCCGGCCAGGTGATCAGTTCTATCGCGGACTTGCGCAAGAACCGATGGCGCGTCAGCTTGAGGTCATCCGCAAGCTGGGCTTCGACGGCATTTATATCGATCGCCGAGGTTATGCAGATAACGGCCAGGCACTGGTGCAGGAGCTTTCTGGCCTGCTGCAGCAACAGCCACTGCTTCAGAGTGACAACAAAGAACTGGTGTTCTTCAGGCTCGATGGCAGCCAGCATCCCGATTTAAGCGGTCTCTCCACAAAACAGATTCAGCAGCAGGCAGGCTTTGTTGTCGACGCTATGGGTGGGCGTTACAGCGGTAACCTGGCGACCGGGATCGACTTTACCCGCGGCGGGATGCCTGAGTTCATACGCGCCGCTGAGGGCTTTTATAATGTAGAGCCGTGGGGGCGTTGGTCTTCTGCAAAAGCGGTGTTCGATTTTACCGATCCACTGCCTCAAAAGTTTACTCTTGTGCTGAAGGCTATGCCCTTTGGGCCAAACGCGACCGACCCGACTCGCGTCGAAATAGGCAGTCATGTCTATAGCGTTCAGATTCCTCAAGGGACATCGGAAGTGCGTGTGAATGTGGACCTGGAGGGCTCAAGCGCTGACCGCATAACTTTCATCCCGCCTAAGCCGATCTCGCCCAAGCAGCTGACCGGGAGTATGGATGATCGGATCCTTGGCATCGGGTTTGTATCAATGCGGATCCTGAGTGACAAGTGATCTTGTCCTTTAGCACTTGGCGCTGCCGTCAGCGCCAAGTGCTACTGCAGCTTTTTCATCTATAAGCCGCGTTGCGGCTTTTGGACAAGTCCATGAACAGAATCCTCCCCCTGCCTGTAATCAAGCCAGGGGGAGGGTATCCCGGTGCTTACTCAGCCAGCGCCTGTGATGAGTGAAACAGCTGTCCAGCGCTCTGCTCCCACGTCATCCACGGCATTCCATCAGACTTCGGCTGCGCTGCAGTGCGATGCAGTTCGATCCACGCCGTAACGCTCTTCGCAAGTGACTGCGCATCCTGTCCCTCGAAGTAGAAGGCATGCTCACCCGCCACTTCGCGAAACACAGGGATGTCCCGGGCAATCAAAGGCAACCCGTATTGCGCCGCCTCAATGAGTGGCAGGCCGAAACCTTCACCAAGTGATGCAGCAATCAGCGCATCGGACTGTGCATAAAGGCTACACAGATAGTCATCGTCGATGCCCTCAAACCAGAACAGGCGCTTCCCGGATTCCGGGTGCTCTCTCAGCCTCTCGACAAGCGCCTCAACCATCCAGCCCTGCTTCCCGACGATCAGCAGATTGGCGTCCTGCTGATTGGCCCAAAGCAACTCGAAAGCGTCCAGGACCTGAGCATGGCCTTTTCTTGGCTCTACAGTGCCCACCATTAAAAATGACGGACGCGCCTGAAGGCTGGAGAGGACATTTTTGGGAATGGCAGACGTGCCTTCGGCACTGGTTGGCTTGGTGATGTCAGCCCCCAGATGGAACCACGAGATATTGAAAGGTCGCTTGGAAGGTTTGCGATGCTCCGCCACCCACTCAGCCATCTCATCCGCAACGGCTTTGGAGATGCAAATCACACCGTCCGACTCTGCAACGGTTTCCAGCCATCCATCCAGAATGTCGGCCGCCCCTACAGGGAAGCACTGCGCCAGCTTTTTGAGCAGCAGGTCATACACCACGAATTGCACCGTGACGCCACGGCGCCTCATCTCTGCCAGCGCCTGCCGCTGTCTCGGGACAATGACGGGTTGCAGATCCAGACCAACGAAATGGTCCCCGGAGTGGTAAACCACCGGCTCATCCTCAAGAAGATGAGTCGGGCAATTCAGGAACCCCAAGGTGAACTGTCTTGCGTACCGGTAGCCATCCGCGTCCTCGGTGGCATAGACCGGCTCAACACGATAATTGCCCGGAGGCGTCGTAAGCCACACCTCAAGAATGCTCCGGACAACGCGCTGGATACCGCTTTTGGCATCGCGATTAACCAGTTCGGAAATGTCTACGAGTAACTGTGGTTTGCAGATGGTCGGCTTCAAGCTTTGGTCTATGGACTCAGCCACGGCCATCGAGCTTTCATAGCTGAAGCCCTGTTTTTCCAGACCTGCAATCGACGTCACAACCTCCGACACCGAGTGATAGGAATCTTCGTGAAACTTCTCGATGGCCTGCCGGTAGAGGAAGGCGCATGCCCGTGGAGAATGTCGGGTGTGAATCAGTTGCTGCCCTTGCGCGCCGATGCGCTCGCGGGCGGCAGAGTCCTGGCGCAGAAGATTCAGCGAGTCCGAAAGCTCGGCGTCGTCGAAGTCATCCGGCAGCTTGACCAGGCTGGAGGTCGGTATGTCCGACATGCTGCCATTGGCGTTTACGATCGTGGCAATGCCGTAATTCAGGCAATCGAGGACGGCGGCGGAGGTTTCCCCGCGTGACAGGGTGCGCAACTGAACCGCCGCATCCGCGACTTCCAGATACGCTTTGAACATATCGGCGTCCGCCCAGCCGGTGATTTTGATACGGTCGCGGCAGGGGCTGGCGTTGATCTTTTTGAGCAGATTTTCGCCAAATTCACCTTCACTGTTCTGGCCGACGTAGACCAGATGACAGTGCTCATCCTGCGCCAGCTCGGATTCCAGCCAGGCGTCCAGCAGACGATTGTTGAGCTTGGACGGGCCCAGCAAACCAAAACTGCAGACCACGAAGTCGCGTTCTGAGAACCCCAGCTTCTCTTTTGTCTCTGCGTGGGTACGCGCGTTGGGGAAGCGAGGTGTGCGCAGCAGGGGAATCTCGGCCCACTTCAGGCCTGAGTTTTCGCCGTACCACTGCTGTGCCAGCCGAATCGAGTAATGGGAATGAACAATGATCCCCTCGGCTTGTTGAAGGACTCGCAAGTTGCACGAGTATTTCCACACCGCATCTGCCGTGTCAGCGCCGTTGACACGCTGGCTGACCGCCTTATAACCGTGACCGAGGTACAGAGCCCGGGTCCAGAAGCCCTGATGCCCTAGATGAACCTCCATGTGCGCCGCAATCCCCGACAGGAAAAAATCGTGGAGGACGACGGTCCCCGGGATTTTTTCGATCAGGTGGAACATATGTTCATGGAAGCTGGAATTGCCGAAGTGATAGATAACGCGATCAAACACGTGGGCGTTTTCTTCGAACCAGGCGACCGAGCGCAGCTTGTAATTGATTCCAGCGTCAGCGGGCGAAACAGACTCCTGGGCCACGATCACATCAATCTGGTAGTGGGCCGCAAGTTCAGGAAGCAATTCGGCGCTGTAATCGCTGATCCCGCTACGGGCAGGCGGGAGCGGAGACACATAGGCCAGGCGAGGTCGCTTCGGCGCACGCACCGGATTCAAAATCGAACGGCGGCCGGCGATCAATTCCTTGACGGCCCGCACGGCTCGAATCGCTGTCTCCTCCCAACTGAATTGACGAGACTGCTGGATGGCCAAGTCCGCCAGCCCGGCCCTGAGCGCATCATCAACCAGTACTTGTTCCATCTTCGCGGTGATGGAATCGATCTGATACGGATCAAACAGCGCCTCGGGGTTCCCGAGCACTTCCGGTAGACTCGATGTGTTCGAGGCGATGACGGGCTTGCCGCAGGACATGGCTTCCAACGCGGGCAAGCCAAAACCTTCGTGCAGCGACGGGAAGATAAACAGCTTGCATGCGTTATACAGGGCGATCAGATCGTCTTCGCTCACGTAACCGGTGAAACACACGTCCGCTTTCTTCAAGCCGGTTGAGACAACTAGGTCCTGAAGACGAGAGCGTTCGTCCGGCTGAATGTTGCAGACGATCACCAACTGATGCTCGCGGCGAACCGGCTTGGACAGTTTGGCGAAAGCGCTGATCAGACCTTCGATGTTCTTTCGCGGATCAATACCACCCGTGTACATGACGAATTGGCGGTCAATCCCCAGTCGGTTTTTCAGGCTTGCGTCCTGCTGTTCGTCGAGCTTCGGCCGGTAATGGTCAGTGTCGATAGCGGTGGAAATATTGACGACTTCCTCGGGAGTGAACCCGAGGTGATCAATGACTTCCGATCGCGATGAGTCGGAGATCGCCAGCACCAGATCGGCGCGGCGCAAATGCTGAAGCTTGGTTTCGTACCAGCTGCGAACCGGCGGTGATGCCAGGTAAGCGTCGGGATTGATGTAGGGAATGAGGTCGTAGACGATCGTTGCCGTGGGGATCGACGAGTTCAGCGCCTTGATGCTGGTCACCACGTCGTCCACCAGACCTTCAAACAGGCTGGTGATCAGGATGAGGTCCGGGTCCAGATTGGCAATGAACGCCTCACGCACCAATTCGGAAGCCTGCCGATTCCAGGCATTCTCCGGATTGAGCGCGCTGACCTTGCTGCTGGGCCGCCATGTCTGGATATGGCTGGGTGGCAACAGGCCATAAAGCTCGTCCCGAACGTAATCGACGGCGTCGCCGAACAGCCCATTCAGGACGACGAAGACTTCCACGTCGCTACGGTTTTTGATGAAGGCCTTGGTGAACGACAGCGCGTACCGTCCGATGCCCCGATTTCTGTTTTCCGCCTGGGCGCCCTGAAGGTCAATAACGACGCGCATCAATTCGTATCCTTACGTTGTTCGTTGCTGTTGAGGCGGTTGTAGATAGCCTTGGCATTTTCCGTGAGGTGAGCCGGAGCAGCGGGGACATCACTCGGATCAGGGGTAAAGCTCGGAGTCGGCTCCGGGTACTGGACCGTCTGCGGCGTGACCACTGTTTCCGCCCTGAGACGAGCGGCAAGGGCTTGCAATCTGGTTTGCAGGCCGGGGATGCGAAACAGCACGCGCTTGACGTTCTTGCGCAGGCCGGGTCGGTTCAGAACGCCTTTCAAGACTCTTTTGACAGCCCGCTTGAGTGTCTGCGACGGCGATGAAGTCACCGATCTGCCCAGCACGGCACCGCCTCGAAGCGGGCTTGTCACCCGCCATGAGGTGCTGTTTTTCAGTTGAGTGAGGTACTCGTTCAACGAGTGATGTTCGCCGGCCAACGTTTTGATTCTTTCATCTTTGTGAGCAGCATCGTCTTTCAACGCATTGATCTGGCTCAGGCGATTTTCTGCCTCGGTGTACCACATGTGCGCGTTTCTGGACGACTCATCGAGCAGTTTGACCAGCGACGCGTTTGCGAACTCGAGCGAGGTGTTGGCATTTTCCAGCGAAGCATTGGCAGTTTTGAGCTTGTCCAGCTTGAACTCGAGGACGGCAGCCTTGACGTCATCCACCTGGTGGGTCATCGCGGAGTACTCACGCGCGACGTGATCGAACCGGCTGTTGAGCAGAGCAGCAGTGCTGTCCAGAATCTCGCGCTGCTCTTCCAGTTTCTCTGCCTGATTGTCCACAAGACGCGATTGCAGATCATCCAGCTTTGCAGTTTGAATCTCGTCGAAACGTTGTTGGAACTCCCCAAGAGTCACCGTTTGATTCGCTGCCAGACGCTGCTCCATTTCACCGAGTTTTGAGGCTTGAGTCTCCTCGTAACGACGTGCCAGCTCGTCAAGACTCAGTCCATATGCGGCATCAAATGCCGAGTCGAACGCCGACATATCCAGCGTTTCTGTATCTTTCTGGGCAACGATCGCGTAATCCGGGCTTGCTCCGCCAATCACGTCCATCAATCCAACGGTGGGACTGTCCACCAGCGTAGGGTTTTCTTGAAGGCGCAGTAGCTTAGAGCGCGAAAAGCCGCTGAACGAGACGAGAAATTCCAGCAGCATGTGCGGAATAGGTTTTTCATGTGTTGGGTCGAGATAGAAGTTCTGCGTTCCAACAATCAGGTTTTCTGCGTTCGGCGTTTCGAGAATCAACAGTCCCCCGGGCTTGAGCACCCGGTTCGCTTCGGCGACCAGTTGTTTCAGGTCTTCGAAGGGGATGTGCTCGACGATGTGAAAACCGGTCAATACGCAGAGCGAATCGCTTGGCATCGCCTTCAGATAGAGCAGCGCGTCCGCTTTCTCGGCAGGCAAGTGTCGGGCCTGGCAGGCTTCCAGCATGCCTTCGTCCAGATCAACACCCGTGGCGTTGAAGCCGTTTTCCACCAACGTTTCCAGCCACTCGCCGCGGCCGCAACCTACGTCGAGGGCACGGCAGTCGTCATAGAGACCCTGCAGCGGGAGGATGAACGGAAGGTACACCTGCAGTCGCTGCTTGATAGTTTCGTGAGAGCCGCGATGCTTGTCTTCAAAGGCACGATAGAACTGCTGGGTCACTGACTACACTCCACGGTGGGTTGTATCCAGGCTGAGCCAACGAAAGGAATTTTGTCCGCGTTGATCACGTTAAACACCAGTGCCAAGTCTCGCCATTCGTAATTTGCGTTGAGGTGAGTGTCTGCCGTATGCAAGGCGACAGCGATAGAGTATGAGCCAACGCCAATATTGGCGTCGAACCTGAAGACATACTCCAACTGGGTACCCCCTTCGAGCGCGCCCATCTTCTTGTCCAGATGATGGGTGTTGGTCCCGTAAATGGGCTGACCCAGCCGGTCCTTGATCATGTAGCCGACCACCAGCTCTGGAATGGGGCTGTTGACGCTGATTTTTATCTTAAGACTGAGCGATTGCCCGACGGATACGAATTCGACCGGCGCATCGAGTTCGTTGTAGAGCGCAAGACTCTCGATAGTCGCCTCCCCTGATCCCGAACGGGTCTGCACGCTGCCGTCGGCAAGCTTGTGCACTTGAACAGTGGCGTTTTCCTTCTCGGAAATAATGGCGTTGTAAAAATCCATCACCTCTTCCGGCGCGCCGTCCTTGATCACCGTGCCCCCTTCAATCAGGAGTACACGGTCGCACAGCGCCTGGATTGAGCTTCGGTCGTGGGAAACGATCAGCAGCGTGGTGCCTTGATCCTGGAACTCGCGAATCCTGTCGAAACTCTTGTGCTGGAAATAGCTGTCCCCAACCGAAAGCGCTTCGTCCACGATCAGGATTTCCGGGCGCTTGGCAGTGGCGACCGCGAAGGCGACCCTCATCTGCATGCCGCTGGAATACGTCCGGACCGCCTGATCAAAGTATTCGCCAACCTCGGCGAACGCCTCGATCTCACCCATCACTTCATCAATCTGCTGAGTGGTAAAACCCATCAAGCCGGCAGCGTGATAAACATTCTGACGACCCGTCAGCTCCGGGTTGAAGCCCATACCGAGTTCCAGAATCGCCGCGATCCGGCCGTGCACCTCAACGGAGCCCGTTGTCGGCTGCAGAGTGCCGGTCAGCATTTTCAGCAGCGTTGACTTGCCCGCACCGTTCTGGCCCACGATGCCAATGGCCTCGCCTGCGTTAATCTCGAAATTGATGTGCTGGAGAACCCAATGCTCTTCGCGGGGAGCACTTTTGATACCCAACCAGCGGCCAATGCGCTGCCACTCGCTGCGGTACGTCCGATAGGCTTTGCCAAGGTCTTTCGCGCGCAACAGGCTCATAGGGCGTCCACCATTTCAGGCGCTGCTCGGCGGAAGATGTAAAGGCCGAAGCCCAGCAGCAGGCATGTGATCAGAACAGTGATACCTATCTGCGAGAAGTCAGGCGCCACGTTGTAAACGAAGACATCGTGATACGCCGTCACGATCGGGTACATCGGGTTCCAGGCGATCAGTGACTTAAGGTCTTCGGGAATGATGTTGATCGGGTAGACGATCGGCGTGAACCAGAAAAGAATCTGCAGCACGATCGGGATGACCTGTCCGATATCACGCACAAATACGTTGAGCACACCCAGAATCAGGCCCAGCCCCACAGCCAGCGCTGCGACGATGAGAATTAGGGGAATGGCCCACAGCATCTCCCAGGTCGGCCATTGGCCGAGACAGATGAACACCGCCAGCACGGAGAGCAGCAGCAGCAGATTATTCAGCAGCGCCGAGCCCAGCACGATGAAGGGCAGGGTGATCCGCGGGAATCTCATCTTCTTCATGAGATTGCCGTTCTCGATGAACAGCGTCAGGCATCGGTTGATGATCTCGGAAAAGAGGCTCCACGCGAGCGTCCCGGCCATCAGGTACAGCGCGTAGGCGTATTTGTTTTCGATGCCGGGCAGCTTCGCCGCGAGCACATTCGACAGAATCAGTGCGTAAATCAGCACGTTCGCCAACGGGTTTATGATCATCCACAACCCGCCGAGGCTGCTGCGGGAGAACCGAGAGACGAATTCGTTGCGGATAGAAGTGCCGATAAAGCTCCTGTAACTGTACAGCCCTCTCAACAATCCAAACATGTGTTCACCTTAAAATCCTGAAACTTCAAATGGGGCTCACTCACTGGCATTGCTTCTCCCGCGGTCTGGCGTCGATCTAGACGCGCATAAACTGATCAGATGAAGGACAACAGTTGGGCATTCTGGAAGCAGACCCAGTCTCGCCGGGAACTATGTTCCTGGCGAGAAGGGCCTTTGGGAAGGTCAAGTGCGGTCCATGGTCGTCGGCAGACACCAGAAACCATGGCTACCAAGACCAAAGTTTCGGTTGCCTTATTGACCCGCGCGGCCATAGACATCTTCAAAACGAACAATATCGTCCTCACCCAGGTAATCGCCGCTCTGCACCTCAATCAGCACGAGGTCGATCACGCCCGGGTTGGTCAGGCGATGCTGATGCCCAGCACGAATAAACGTCGATTCATTGGTATTCAGCATCAGCTCCTGATCGTCGTTCACGACAATCGCCATGCCGCTGACCACGATCCAGTGCTCGCTGCGGTGGTGGTGCATCTGCAGGGACAGCGATGCTTTGGGCTTGACCACGATGCGCTTGATTTTGAAGCGCTCGCCGTTTTCCAGGGTCGTGTAAGTACCCCATGGGCGATGCACCGTCTGGTGCAGCTGATGCAGGGTGTGGCCTGACTTCTTCAGTTGGGTGACGATGTGTTTGACGTCCTGGGCATGATCCTTGTGCGCGATCATCAGGGCATCGGCGGTGTCGATGACCAGTAGGTCTTCCACGCCGACCAGTGCGGTCAGGCGTTCTTCGCTGTTGACGTAGTTGTTGCGCGCGCCGTGGGACAGCACTTCGCCTTCAAAGCGGTTGCCATTGGCATCGGCATTGGTCAGTTCGCTCACGGCGTTCCACGAGCCGATGTCGCTCCAGCCAATGTCGCATGGGACGGTGGCGACCTTGTCAGAGCGCTCCATCAGTGCGTAGTCAACCGAGATGTCCGGGACTTTGGCGAAGGACTCTGCGTCCAGGTTCAGGCAGCGGTAGGCGTCGCCTTTGGTCTGACGAGACAGGCTGATGGATTCGGCAGCAGCAGACAGAACGTCAGGCGCATGCTTTGCGAGTTCTTCAAGAACAGCGCCCACCTGGAAGCAGAACATGCCCGAATTCCAGAAGTAGTTACCCGCTGCCACGTAGGACTGGGCGGTTGGCAGATCTGGTTTTTCCACAAAACGTGCGACTTTCAGGCCGCTTTCGCTCGGGATCGGCTCGCCGGCTTCGATGTACCCGAAGCCCGTTTCCGGGTACTGCGGCTTGATGCCGAACGTGACGAGCCAACCGTTGGCGGCGAGTCGAACCGCTTTGGCGACGGCCTCGGAAAAGGCGACTTCATTCTGGATAAGGTGGTCAGCTGCAAGCACGAGCATGAACGCTTCCGGACCGTGCGCGTCCTTCAGTTGCAACGCGGCCATGGCGACGGCTGCAGCGGTGTTGCGGCCGAAAGGCTCAAGGATGAACGCCTGAGCCGGGCCGGATTTGGCAACATGCCGGTATTCGTCTTCGGTCTTGAACAGCAGCTCTTTGTTGGTGACCGTCAGAATTTCCGAGACCCCTTCAAGCGCAGCAGCGCGCAGGAAGGTTTTCTGAATGAGGTTCTGTCCGTCGGGCAATGTCATGAACGGTTTTGGGTGGGCCTCGCGCGAGACGGGCCACAACCGGCTACCTACACCGCCGGACAAAATTACCGGTATCAATTCCATATTTCTAGATCCTTGCGCGTAGCCAGGCAGTGATGTTTGAAGTGAGGTCGGACCAGGCGCGAGGCCTCATCCGACAAATGCGGTTAGCAGGGGACGGCTGTCGTTTTCGTGTGGCGGCCCGTGCGAAGGGCGCAAGAATATCAGAGTGGCGTCGACATGCGTGTGCCCCGAGTAGGTTTGCATGCTGTAGGACATTTCAGTCGTCGGCAGGCGTCGCTGTGGCGATCCGACAGGATCCAACTTCTTGGCTTGTGATCCGGACAACACAGCCCCTGAGCCAGCAGCGCCGGAGCGCCGCTAACATGAGGCCACTCAAGGGAGCAGGTCGTTTAAGCGAGCAACGGTAGTGGCACGCCATCCCCAATCGCTGCAATATCGAGCAGACATCAGCATTACTTGATCCGGTCAGATCTTGGGGTCAGCAGCTCGTCGGATTGAGCGCCGGGCAACGAATAACACCGGTAGCCCAGTGTCGAGATAGCAGGAAATGAATCTGAACGCGGAACGCTACGCCGGTTGACGGCTCTTATGCTGCCGGCCTTAGCCGTTGCCGCATTTCCTCGGCTTCGCAGCCCTCTATCTTTAATCATGGATTCTATGAATCGCTCACACGAAAACAACCTGCAAGCGGCGCTCAAGGCTTGTCGCGGGAGTTTCCTCTCGGTCGGGTTCTTCAGTCTTTTCGTCAATACGCTGATGCTGGTTCCCACCTTCTACATGATTCAGGTCTCGGGACGGGTGGTGCCCAGCAGCAGCACGTCCACGCTGATCATGCTCACCCTTATTCTCACGATCCTGATGCTGACGCTCGGGTCGCTGGAGTGGGTGCGTTCGCGCATCATGGTGCGTATCAGCAACCGGCTGGATGTGCTGCTCAGTCGCGATGTCTACCGCGCCAGTTTTCGTAAAGCGCTGAACAGCGGCGGCATGGACGCCTCAGCCCAGTCCCTCAATGACCTGACATCACTGCGGCAATTTCTCACCGGTAACGGGCTGTTTGCGTTTTTCGATGCGCCGTGGCTTCCGGTGTACACCGCCGTGATGTTTCTGTTTCACCCCTGGTTTGGCTGGATGACGGTTGTCTCGGCGGTGGTGCTGGTAGCGCTGGCGTACGTCAATCATCGCTACACCGGCAGCGCGCTGGCCGAGGCCAACAAGCAAAGCCTGACCGCCAATCTGCACACCACCAAAAGCCTGCGCAACGCTGAAGTCATCGAGTCGATGGGCATGCTTGACACCCTGATGGGTCGCTGGGCGGTTCGGCAGCGGCGGGTGCTGGTGTTGCAGTCCGGGGCCAGCGACAAGAGCGGCGTGATCACGTCCATTTCCAAGACATTCCGGGCCTGGGCGCAGTCGATGATGCTGGCGGCAGGCGCCTACCTGGTGATTACCCATGAGATTAATCCAGGCTTGATGATGGCCGGCTCCATCCTGCTGGGCCGCGCACTTGCGCCGATCGATCAGATGATCGGCAGCTGGAAAGGCTTCGTCTCAGCGCGCGTGCAGTACCAGCGCTTGAATGAAACCCTGGACAAGCTCAACGCCGAGCCCGAGCGCATGTCGTTGCCGGATCCGGAAGGGCACCTGCAGGTCGAAAGCCTGTTCGTGGCGCCGCCGGGCGCGAAAGCGGCGGTGATCAAAAACATCAGCTTCGTGACGCCGGCCGGCAGCATCGTCGGTATCGTCGGGCCAAGCGCGGCGGGCAAATCGACGCTGGCGCGTGCGTTGCTCGGCATCTGGCCGCCACAGCATGGCGTTGTCAGGCTCGACGGCGCGGACATCAGTGCGTGGGACAAGCAAAAGCTCGGTCCGCACCTGGGTTACCTCCCTCAGGATATCGAGCTGTTTGAAGGCAGTATCAGCGATAACATCGCCCGCTTCGGCAAGATCGATCCCCAGAAAGTGGTGCTCGCGGCACGCACGGCTGGCGTCCACGAGATGATCCTGCAACTCCCCGACGGTTACGACACAGTGATTGGCAGCGAGGGCGTCAACCTGTCGGGCGGCCAGCGCCAGCGCATTGGTCTGGCGCGTGCGGTGTATGGCAGCCCTCGGTTGATCGTGCTGGATGAGCCCAACTCCAACCTCGATGAGGTCGGTGAACGTGCGCTGGGTGTGGCGCTGCTAAAGATGAAAGAGACCGGCGCGACGGTGTTCATCATTTCCCACCGTCCCAATGTTCTTTCGCGACTGGACCGGATCATGGTCTTGAACAGCGGTGCGATGACGATGTATGGCCCACGTGATCAGGTGATTGCCGAACTGGCTCAGCAACAGGCCAAAGCCCAAGCCCAAGCCCAGGCACAGGGCCAAGCGCAGGGTCAAAACCCGCCCCGGGTTGCGCCGGCATCGACCGGCGCCATTCAGCCCAGCGCCTGACAGGAATTCTTGAATGACCAGTAACGCGATTACCGTGCTCGACGAGCCGTCTGACGACATGCCGACTTCTGATCGCGGCATTCGCCGGGTCGGGATGACGATTGTCCTGGTGACCTTCGGCTTGTTTGGCACGTGGGCCGCTTTTGCCCCGCTGGGCAACGCCGTTTACGGTTCCGGTGTTGTCACCGTGCAGAGCTACCGCAAAACCGTCCAGCACCTTGAGGGAGGCATCGTAAAAGAGCTGCTTGCCCGTGACGGCGACACGGTGCACAAGGGCGACCCGTTGATCATCCTTGACGATGGTCAGCTCAGTTCGGAATACGAATCCACCCGCAACCAGCTCATCACCGCCCGCGCCAAAGAGGCGCGGCTTCGTGCCGAGCGTGACGATCAGCCGGCCATTCCGGCATTGAAAATCGACGGCGTCGAAAGTGATCGTGCCCGTGAGGCCATTGATGGCGAGGCTCAGGTGTTCAGGTCGCGGCACGACGCGCGGCTGGGCGAAATCTCGGTGCAGAAAGAGCGCATCGGCCAGTTGAAGCAGCAAATTATCGGCCTCAACGACATGATCGCCACCAAGGTCAGTCTCGAAAAGTCCTACACCGGTGAGATCACCGAGCTGAGGGACCTGCTGCGTCAGGGCTTCGTTGACAAGCAGCGCCTGCTCGAACAGGAACGCAAGCTGGACATGCTCAAGTCAGAGGTCGCCGACCACCAGTCGACCATCACCAAGACGCGTCTGCAGATCAACGAAACCGAGATGCAGATCGTTCAGACCAATCAGAAATTCAGCTCCGACGTAGCCAAGGACCTCAGTGACGTGCAGGCGCAGGTCTTCGATTTGCAGGAGAAAGCCAGCGCGCTCAAGGACAGGCTGTCGCGCATCGTCATTCGCGCGCCGGAAGACGGGATGGTGCTGGACATGAAAGTGCACACCATTGGCGGGGTGGTCAGCGCGGGGACGCCGCTGCTGGACATCGTGCCGGAGTCTTCGGACCTGGTCGTGGAGGCGCATGTCTCGACCAACGACATCGACCGCATCACCCTCGGCAAGCTCACCGATATCCGCTTCAGCGCGTTCAACGCTGCGACCACGCCGGTGATTCAGGGACAGGTCACGCGCATCTCGGCTGACCGTCTTACCGACGAGAAGACTGGCGAGGGCTATTACCTGGTGCGCGTGAAAGTCACCGACGAAGGCATGCAGCGATTGGGCAACCGCAAACTGCAACCGGGCATGCCGGCCGAGGTGCTGATCAATGCCGGCGAACGCACGATGCTGCAGTACCTGCTCAAGCCTGCGCGCAACATGTTCGCCAAATCGATGATCGAGGAATGACCGTGGTCCGTATGCTTCCCGGTCTGCTTTTTGGTTTGTTTGCGTTCAGTGCCAATGCTGCGCAGCCCGCCGCTCCACAACAGGTCAGCGCTTCGACCTATTCGCTGGACCTGATGACGCTCTACAAAGAGTCGCGGCTTGAAGATCCACGCATTCTTTCGGCTTACGCCCATGCTCGGTCTGCCAGGCAGCAGGAGCGTGAAGCGTTTGGTGGGTTGCTGCCCCAGGTGTCGGCGAGCAGCAACATCAATCGGATTCTGCGCAAGGACGAGCAGTCGCGGGATATCTACGACAACAAAAGCTATGGTCTGAACCTGAGTCAGCTCATCTACAACAAGGAGGCGTGGGAGCGGTATCAGAAGGCCAAGAGCGTCACGCTGCAGAAGAGCTCGCAGTCCGAGGACTCTCAGGCCGAAGCGACGGTTGATCTGGCCAAGCGTTATTTTGCTGCGCTGGCTGCTGATGATGCGCTGGAGCTGGTCTCGGCGGAGCGACGCGCCACCCAGGGCAGCCTCGATCGCGTCAACGCTCTGTACGCCAGGCAGATGGCCAAGGTCACCGACATGCTGGATCTCAAAGCTCGGGTCGATTTGCTGATTGCTCAGGAAATCGAAGCGCGCAATCAGGTGCGCCTGTCACGTGAAGGGTTATCGGAAATCGTTGGCCGGCCGATCAACGATCGCTTGAGCCGGATCCGCAACGATATCGCGCTGGAAGCACCGACGCTGCCGCTGGACGCCTGGATTGCCCAGGCGCTCGACAGCAACCCGCGACTCAAAGCTTATGAAAGCAATCTGGCGGCGGCCGATGCCGCAGTGCGTGAAGGCAAGGGCGGCCATTATCCCTCGCTCAGCTTTAACCTCGGCGCTTCGCAGAGTGATGTCGGTTACGACAACACCCTGACCCCGCGCAGTGACAGCTATGTCGCAACCATCGGTTTGAAAGTGCCGATCTACAGCGGCGGCTCGACTTCCGCGCGGGTGAGCGGGCTGTATGACGAGCAATACGCGGCCGAGCAGGATCTTGAGGGCGTTCGCCGGCAAGTGGTGAAGGAAACCACCAATGCGTACCTCACTGCTCAGTCTGCCGTGGACAAGATCCGCGCCGGGCAGAATGCGTTGTCCTCGGCCAAACAATCGAGCATCGCCGCGCAGAAAGCATTCACTTATGGCGTGGTGAACGCAGTGGATGTACTGACCGCCGTGCAGAACGAATTCAAGGCCCGTGGGGATTTGCTGAAATCCCAATACGACTTCATCACCAACCTGTTCATCTTGAATCGCTGGGCGGGCAAGCTCTCGCAAGAGAGCGTTGCCAGCGTCAACGTGTGGCTGGGCGGGGATGATTCGGAAGCGCTGAAGGACCTGAATAATTCAGCCCCCAGTAACACCAAAGTCACCCCTAAGTAGCCTGCAGCCACTTACGCCTTGGGGTGTGCCGCCAACACTTTGCGGTACACCGCCAGCGTCTGCCGCGCGCATTCCTGCCAAGTGAATTGACGCGCGCGTTCCAGCCCTATTTCAACCCGTTCGGTCCGGAGCGCTTCGTTACTCAACACATCGAGCATGGCCGCCGAGATGCTCGACGCGTCGAGTGGGTCGACGCCCCAGGCTGCATTGCCGGTGACCTCTGGCAAGGACGTGGTGTTCGATGCAATGACCGGGCACCGGGCAGCGAATGCTTCGATGACCGGCAAGCCAAACCCTTCGTACAAAGACGCGAACACCAGCGCGCTGGCGCTCTGGAGCAGTGCGAACACGTCGGATTGCGGCAGGTAGCTGAGCCAGCGCCCTTCACCTTTTGCTTCCAGCGCCTTGAGCTGTGGAATCAGATCTTCGTTGGCCCAGCCATCACGTCCCACCACAATCAGCGGATGCTGTTTGCGTACAGATTCTGGCAATGCATTGAACGCCTCCAGCACCTTCGGCAGATTCTTGCGCGGCTGCAGCGTGCCGATGAACAGGAAAAAACCGGGTTTGAGTTGGTGCTTGTCCAGCACAGCGTCGCGGGTTTCAAGGGGGATGCGCTCGAAATACACCGGGTCCACGCCCAGCGGCGTCACGCTGATTTTCTCGGGGGCAATCCCCATGTGCGTGACCAGATCCTGCTTGCTGTGCTCGGAGATGGTGATCAAGTGATCGGCGCTGTGCACGCTTCGCGCGAACAGCCAGCCCTTGAGGGTCTTGAGGTTTTGGCGGATCCACTCCGGATGAATCAGCGGAATGGCGTCCATGACCGTGGCAACCACGGGCACGCCGCTGAGTCTCGGGATCTGATGATCGGAGGCGTGGAGGATGTCGACATCGCGAGCGATGGTGGAGGAGTTGGGCAGCGGCAGGCTAAGCAAGCCGCTTGCCAGCACCTGAATGCGGAAATCAGCCGAGAGCGTCTTGGGTACGCCGCAGGCCAGTTCGGGGAGACTGCGGCCGAACGCATAAGGCTTGACGGTAATGCCTGGCTCTTCGCTTTGCTTGAGCTCCTCCATCGCCTGCCAAAGAGAGCGGGTGTAAACGCCGATGCCATCCAGATGACCGGCACGTTCACATCCTGCCCAGACGGTGCAGCTCAAACCAATATCCATACGCGTTTCCAAACCAACCCGGTGAGTCATGAAATCAAGGGGCGCGAGCCTATCATGAGTCGCGTTTTCGGGCATTTGCTTCCGCGCATGATCTCACCGCGCCATTGCGTTTCCTCCCTCAACCCCTCACCATCGCTTTCCGTTATCCATTGCCTGATGGACGAGACAAATTGGCGACACGCCCGGCTCAAAAGCGCCCCGGATTATGGATGCTGCTGGCGCTTGCACTGACGTGCACGGCGTGTGTCGGCTATCTGAGCGCGGATTGGGATTTTTCCCTGATCAGCCGTCGCGCCGAAGCGCTGTACGGGCCGTTGGGCGCCGGCAAGCAGCGCATCGATGCCTGGCAGAACTTGCTGGCGACCGAGAAGCAGGTCAGCGAGATGGACAAGCTCAACGTCGTGAATCTGTTCTTCAATAAGCAGATGCGCTACGCCGAAGACATCGACCTGTGGCACGAGGTCGATTACTGGGCGACGCCGGTCGAGTCGCTGATCAAGGGCGCGGGGGATTGTGAGGATTATGCGATCGCCAAGTATTTCAGCCTTCGGCGCTTGGGCGTGCCCAGCGAGAAGCTGCTGATCACGTACGTCAAGGCCCTGCGCCTGAACCGCGCGCACATGGTGCTGACGTATTACTCGAGTCCGAACGCGATGCCGCTGGTGCTCGACAGCTTGATCAACGACATCAAACCCGCCAGCGAACGCACGGACCTGTTGCCGGTGTATGCCTTCAACGCTGAAGGGCTGTGGCTGCCGGGCGCGCAGGGCAACAAGAAAGTGAGCGACACCAAACGTCTGTCCCGGTGGCAGGACGTGCTGAAAAAAATGTCTGCAGAAGGCTTCCCCACCGAGCCCGAGAATTAGGAGTACTGATGTCTCTGTTCAAACAGCTGTTGATCGCGATCTGTCTGTTTCTGGTGGTTGCCTTTGCGGGGAGTTTTGTCGTCAGCCTGGAAAGCTCGCGGGCGCAGTACGTCAATCAGTTGCGCTCCCACGCCCAGGACGCCGCGACCTCGCTGGCGCTGTCGCTGACGTCCAATATCGACGACCCGGCGATGGTTGAGCTGATGGTGTCGTCGATCTTCGACAGCGGTTATTACGCGAGCATCCGGGTGGTGGACCTGGCCAGTGGCGACGCCATCGTCGAGCGCAGTGCGACGCCGGACAATCAGGGCGTGCCGCAGTGGTTCATCAACGCCATCGGGCTTGAGCCGGCGGGCGGCGAGGCGATTGTCAGCCGTGGCTGGCAGCAGACGGCGCGGGTCGAAGTGGTGAGCCACCCGATGTTCGCGCTGGCCAAGTTGTGGCAGAGCGCGCTGGGCAGCCTTGGCTGGTTGCTGGTGTGTGGCGTGGTCAGTGCGATTCTCGGCGCGATGCTGTTGCGTCGGCAGCTGAAGCCGCTGGACTACATGGTGGCGCAGTCCCAGGCGATTGGCCGTCGCGAGTTCCTCGTTCTGCCCGAACTGCCGCGCACGCCGGAGCTGCGCCGGGTGGTGCAGGCGATGAACCAGATGGTCGAGAAGCTCAAGGCGCTGTTTCAGGAAAGCACCGAGCGCAGTGAGAAGCTGCGCATCGAGTCGTATCAGGACAGCCTGACCGGGCTGTCCAACCGTCGTTATTTCGATATGCAGCTCAATGCCCACGTCAGTCATCTGGAAGACGGACGCGCGGGCTATTTGATGATGTTGCGCGTCAACGACCTGGCCGGTTTGAACCAGCGTCTGGGTGGCAAGCGTACCGATGCCTTGCTGGTGGCGGTGGCGGAGCAGTTGGTGCGTCACTGCGAGAAATACCCTGAAACCCGCAACCTCATCAGTCGCAGCCGTGGCGGGGAATTCGCCGTGCTGGCGCCGGGCATGGTTCACGATGAAGCCGTGCAACTGGTGCAGAATCTTGAGGCGGCGCTGCAGAGTCTGGAAGCCACCGGCGCCTCCGATGTCTCGCCCGTCGCGCATATGGGGCTGGCGCCGTACAGCCCGGGCGATGCCTCGCTGACGCTGCTGACGCTGGCGGATCAGGCGCTGTCCCAGGCGGAAAGCGGTGGCGAGCAATCGTGGTATTGCATCGAGCGTGGCGCGATTGGCGATCTGGGTGAAGACCAGCACGCGTGGCACATGACCCTGGATCATGCCCTTGAGCACGGGCGCTTTCAGTTGTTCTTTCAGCCGGTGGTTGAATCTGGTGATGCCGCGAAGGTGCTGCATTACAAAGTGCTGTCGCGGCTGGTCGATGCTGACGGCGAGACGATTCCGGCCGGGCGCTTTTTGCCGTGGCTGGAGCGGTTTGGCTGGTCGAGCCGCTTGGATATGCTGATGCTGCAGCAGGTACTGAGGCATCTGGGTACGCACAATGAGCGCTTGGCGCTGAATCTGTCGGCGGCCACGCTCAACGATGCGTCGGCGCTGAATGAAGTGTTCAACGCCCTGCGCCAGCACCCGAAACTCGGCGCGCGCCTGACCTTCGAGATCGGCGAGGAGCAAGTGCCGGAGCAAGCGGTGCTGGAGAAGCTGACCCGCCGCCTGCAAGAAGCCGGCTATTCCCTGGCGCTGCAGCGGTTTGGTGGGCGTTTCAGCATGATCGGCAACCTGGCGCATCTGGGGCTGGCTTACCTGAAGATCGATGGCAGCTACATCCGCACCATTGACCAGGAGAGCCACAAGCGGTTGTTCATCGAAGCGGTCCAGCGCGCGGCACACAGTATCGACCTGCCGCTGATTGCCGAGCGCGTTGAGACCGACGGCGAACACCGGGTGATCGTTGAGATGGGGATTGAAGGGGTACAGGGGCAGCTGTTCGGTGATCCTGCGCCGTGGAAGTGATGGGCTGAGGAACGCGCTTGCTGTTTTACTCAATGTCGATGGCTGACGCGCTATGTGCAGGAGCTTGCCCGCGAATGCGTGGTGTCAGTCACCCCTTTAGCGACTGACAGAACGCGTTCGCCAGCAAGCCGGCTCCTACGGATTTGCGTGGGTTGATCAGTAGTCGTGGTATCAGGGGTGGAGTGCGGCGTCGGCAAGTGCATTCGCGGGCAAGCGCGCTCCTACGCCCTTCGGGCAGAGGCGGACCGCGATCCATGCCATCCTTTCGGGTATATTGCCGACCAACAGGGGCGTGATCCAACGCGGACTGCCGGCGGTGCGTCGTCCGCCATTGCGTTGAGTGGTCAAGCTTGGGTTTACATCGACACGCGACCCGCGTCGTTATTTCAAATCAAACAATGGAAGAGCACTTATGAAGCCATGGATTGCCGCCTGCATGATCGCGACCCTATCGGGGTGCGGCACGATCAAAACCCTCAATGACGAAAAAGGGGCCGCAGATACCTTGGCGCGCCACAGCTCCAATTGCCAGTCCATCCCCCGTGCCTACAGCGGTGCGGTTTACCAGTTCTGCACCTTGAACGCTCCGCCAGTTTCCGGGCCCCACTGGTCTGCGCCCACCATTGCATTGGACATGGCCCTTTCCGCGGTCGCCGATACCGTGCTGCTTCCCTACACGGGGTATCAGCAATACCAGCAGGGCGACATCAAGGTCCGACGTAAGCAGTACTGATCGGTCGTCTTTAATATGTCGGCTGCGCCGTTGCTTCGCGCCAGATCGTGGGACAAGCCACGCTCCTGCAGGACGATTGGCGCTCGACGCATGTTTTGGATGCAGGCGTGAAATTGTAGGAGCGCGCTTGCCCGCGAATGCGTGGTGTCAGTCACCCTTTTAGCCACTGACAGGACGCGTTCGCCAGCAAGCCGGCTCCTACGGATTGAGTGGGTTGATGAATGGCCGTTGTGTCAGGCGTGAAGCGCGGCGCGTCGGAAACCGCCTTCGCGGGCAAGCGCGCTCCTACGCCCTTCGGGCAGAGGCAGAACGTGATCCTGCCATTTCATCTTGGGACTTTAGACCTGTGGGATGGTCATCAAACGCGGATTACCTGCGGGAACGCAGATTGATGGACGGCGCAAATCAACTGTAGGAGCGCGCTTGCCCGCGAATGCGTGGTGTCAGTCACCCTTTTAGCAACTGACAGCACGCGTTCGCCAGCAAGCCGGCTCCTACGGATTTGTGTGGGTGGATCAATAGGCGTCGTGTCAGGCGTTAAGCCCGTCGCCTCGGAAAACGCATTCGCGGGCCCGCGCGCTCTTGCATCTAGCGCGTCAGCCAGCCTTATTTTCGAATGGCATGCCCTAAGCGGGTAAGCGCCAAGGTCGGGGAGGTGGGCTTCAGATCAGCCGTTGTTCATCATCATTGATCAGGTCGCTCAGGCCGCCCAGTGTTTCCCGGGCCTGGGTACGATCCATCAATTTTGCCTGTGCGGCGGCGGGGAGGTCGGTGATGGTGAGGATGCCTTTGCTGGTCAGGACCTGAATCAAGTCGTCCAGTACCCGGATCATGTCCATGTCGCTGGACTTGAGCTGGATCAGGCTTTTCTCGACCACTTCGTTGGCAAACCAGGCTTGCACCTGATGGTCATCGGGCGGCAGTTGCTCGCTTGCTTCGGCAAAAGCTGTTGCTTCCACGCGAACTAGCGTTCCATCGGCATCGCGCTGAACGTAAAACATGGCTCATTCCTCAGGGGACTAACTGTGCTGGCAACCGTCAGGGACGATTGCCAGCACAGTACAACAGCTCTCTTGGCTCAGCTATCAGTGGTGATCGACTTTGATGGTCGGATCCGCACCGCTCACCAGCGAGTTGACCATGGCATTGCTCCAGGTCACGCCCTCCACCTTGATGTGCACATCGGCCGTGGTCGCCGCGGCAGCCGCCGTGACATTCGACGCGAACTGCCCGGTGGTGCTGACTTGCAGAATGGTGTCACGGCCATCATTGGTGACTTGCAGGTACTTGCTGAGGGTGTCGGTGTCTTCACCTTGCAGCAGGTCACGCAGGTCAATGCGGTCGCCTTCGCCTTTGTTGAAGTCCTTGATCACGTCAAAGCCACCGCTGTTGGTGTCGCCTGCTTTCCAGGCGAACGTATCGGTACCTGCGCCACCGGTAAGGATGTCGTTGCCTTTACCACCAATCAGAATGTCGTTGCCGTTACCACCGTTGAGGATGTCGTCGCCACCCTGGCCGAACAGAATGTCATTGCCATTGCCGCCCAGCAGGGTGTCGTTGCCGTCCTGCGACGTCGACGAGGAATTGCTCAGGTGAGCCACCGCATCGAGGTTGTTGGTCACGAACGAATGCAGCGTCTTGTCATCGATGGTCGACACGTTCACGTGCAGGGTGTCTGCCGCAAACGCCTTCAGCGCCGTGATGCCGCCCTGCGTGTTGTAGGTGATCAGGTCACCGAACAGGATGTCATTGCCGTCGCCACCGTTGAGGGTGTCGCTGCCCGGCGCGATATCCTTCTGGTCGCCCAGTACCGCCTTCGCCAGATCGTCAGCGTTGACGTTGGTCTGCGCGTGACCGTCACTGTCGTAGTGATCGAGCGTGCTCGTCTTGACGGCCGAGCTCAGGCCGATCGCTTCGATGGTCGGCGACTGCTTCAGCAGCAGGGCGTAGCCGGTGTCCGCTTCAGCCAGGACAACGCTGCTGCCGTTGGTTTCAGGTGAATTCAGGCTGTATTCCTGACCGCCCTTGCCGTCGGCGTGGCTGGCAAGCGTGCCGACCAGCGCGCCGTTGCTGTTGCTGGCGTAGCTGTACACATGGCCCACGGTGTCGATGGCGACTTTGCCGTTTACCGTGTACGTGCTGCCCAGATGCCAGCTGTCCAGCGCGGTCGCCAGCGTGATGGTCGTGCCGCTCACCGTACCGAGCACCGTGCTGGTGTTCTGGTAGACGTTAGGCTCGCCGTCGGTGATGAAGTAAGTGCGGTTCTCGCCCGTCGGGTTGGTGCTGTTCAAGCCGGCAAACCAGTTCGCCGTGGTCTTGAAGGCATCTTCGTAGTTGGTGGTACCGCCCGATGTCATGGTCGCCAGAGCAGCGGCCAATGTTTTCAGCGCAGCAGCCTTGTCAGACATGTCCACCGACACGGTCGAACGCACGTTGGTGTCGAAATCCACCAGCAGGACGTTGATCTTGCCAGCGTTGGCCGTTTGAGCGCCGTTCGCCAGTTTCTCGAACACCGACTGCAACTGCGTCTTCGCCGTGTCGAGGGATTTGCCCATGCTGCCCGAGCTGTCGACGATGAAGGCGATGTTGTAGCTCTTGCCCTGCACGATGGTCGTGCCGCTGACGTCGCCGACGATGATGTCGCCACCGGTGGTGCCAGTGATCGGCGTCGGGTCGCTGCCGGCCAGGCCTTCACTCGAGGTGTAGGTCTGAGACTCGACGGTGACGGTGATCGCCTTGCTGTCGCTGGCGCTGGCTACCGCGCTTGGGACGCCTGGCACCGTTGCTTCGGTCGCCGTCGCCGTCACGTTCAGCGTGAACTTGCCGCTGAAGTAGTCAGGCGTGGTGATGCTCAGCGTCGACAGGTCGAATGGGCTGACGTTGATCGTGTCCATCACGGTTTTGCCGTTTTCGACGTGAGTCGTCACGGTGGCCGTGTGACCTGCTGCGTCGGTCAGGACCGAACCGGCCGGTGCGCCGCCGCTCAGGGTCGTGACGTGAGTCTCCGAACCGTCAAGGCTGTCACCGAACACCGCTTTGACCGGGCTCAGCTTGATCGCGGTGCCTTCGGTGCCGTGGTTCAGCTCGTAACCGGTGTAATAACCCTCACCGCTGCCAACCGTGCCTTCGTGCAGCGACGAGACGTTCAGGCCGGACGCCTTGAGGTCATCGACCGTTGCGAACAGCAGCACGTTGGTGCTGTTCAGCGCGACGGTCTGAGTGGCGCCGGTGCTGAGGGTCTTGTCGACCAGGTTGATGCTGTAGTTGCCCGGGCCCGCCTGGTTGTAGTGGTAGATGTCCAGGGTGTAGTAGCCGGACTCCGTCGGCGTGAAGCCCGCACTCTGGATCTTGCCGCCCGCGCCCCATGTGGCGTTGGCTGCAGTCTGGCCCGCTACGGTGATCAGCAGACTGTCGTCCGCGGTACCGGAGAAGGTGTAGGTGTGGCCGGCTTCCATGTAGACCAGACCGGACAACTTGGTGCCGGTACCGACAGCTACGGAAGCGTCCTGCGCAGCGGCGGCGACGGTGTGAGTGGTCGACGCAACGGTGGTGTTGAAGCCGGCCTTGATGGTCGCTTCGTTGGCGCCCTGGCCGTTGGTGCCCATATTGGTCAGCGTGCCGACGTAGACGTCCTTGACCAGGCCGGTCGACTGAACGACGCCTGTACCCAGCGTTACCAACGGCTGGTCGGCGACAGGCGCCACGTTGATGGTGCCGGTAGCTTTGACCGAACTCGCCAGACCCTGATCGTCGACGGCCTTGTAGGTGAACGAGGTGCTGCCCGCCCAATCGGCGGCTGGCTTGAAGTACACCGTTGCAGCGTTGCCGACTGCCGCGATGTTGCTCAGGCTGGTTAGCGCCACTTTGCCGGCCGCATCGGCGTAGAACGTGCCGTGTGCAGCCATGTCGACCAAGTTGAAGTGGTCGATCGCGCCATCCACATCAGAGCCGGTCAGCTTGACCGCGATGGTGGTGTCTTCGTTGCCCGTTGCCGACGCTGCCTTGGTCACCGGCGCGTCGTTCACGGCGATCACGTTGATCTGGCTGTTGTGTACGACAGTCTGGTTATTGCTGCCGTTGGCGTCGGCGTCGGTGACAGCGATGGTCACACCGCGCGGTGCGGTGCTTGGGTTCTCGCTGTTGTCGGCGTAGGTGATCGACTTGATCAGGGTTTCGTAGTTGGCAACCGAAGCCTTGCCGGTCAAGTCGATGACGATGTTGCCGTTGGCGTCGTTGCTGAGCTTGTAGCTGATACCCAGGTCGGTGGTGCCGGTAGTGCCGTCGGTGCCGCCTTTGTAGTACTGCGAAACGATCAGGTCTTCGCCTTTGATGCCGGTCAGCGTGATTTTCGCGCTGCTCAGTTGGGTGCTGTCGACGTCGGTGATGCTGAAGTTGTTGACGATTGGCGTCGCTGCACCGTTTTCGGTGTAGGTGATGCTGCCGAAGTTGACCACCGGCGCGTCGTTCACAGCCGTGACGTTGATGCTGCCCGTGCCCGTCGTAGCGGCTTGCAGGCCCTGGTTGTCAACGGCGGTGTAGGTGAACGGTGTGCTGCCATTCCAGTTCGCGTCCGGCTTGAAATAGATCGTCGCACCGTTGTTGGTAGCGGTGATGTCGTTCAAGTTGGTCAGCGGCTGAGTGCCGGCCGCGTCGGAGTAGAACGTGCCGTGTGCAGGCACATCCACCAGATTGAAGTGGTCGATGGTGCCGTCCGCGTCAGAACCCGTCAGCGTGACCGCAATGGTGGTGTCTTCGTTGCCTTGGCCCGAAGCCGTGTTCACGGTCGGAGCGTCATTCCAGGCATCAACTGTGACGGTGATCGCCTTGCTGTCGCTGGCACTTGCAACTGCGCTCGGCACGCCAGGTATCGTCGCTTCAGTGGCTGTCGCGGTGATATTGAGCGAGAACGTGCCAGAGAAGACCTTAGGCGTGGTGATGCTCAGCGTCGACAGGTCGAAGTTGCTGACGTCGATCGTGTCCATCACGGTTTTGCCGTTTTCGGCGTGAGTCGTCACGGTGGCCGAGTGGCCCGCTGCGTCGGTCAGAATCGAGCCGGCCGGTGCGCCGCCGCTGAGGGTGGTGACGTGAGTCTCCGAACCGTCGAGGCTGTCGCCGAATACCGCGCTGACCGGACTGAGCTTGATCGCGCTGCCTTCGGTGCCGTGGTTCAACTCGTAAGCGGTGTAATAACCCTCACCGCCGCCCGCTTTGCCTTCGTGCAATGGCGAGACGTTCAGGCCGGAAGCCTTGAGGTCATCGACCGATGCGAACAGCAGCACGTCGCTGCCGTCCAGGGCGACGTTTTGAGCGACGTTGGTGCTGTTGTTCGTGTCAGTCAGGCCGATGTTGTAATTGCCCGGGCCGTCCTGGTTGTAGTGGTAAATATCCAGCGTGTAGTAACCGGAGGCCGAAGGAACAAAGCCTGCGCCCACGTTCTGCACGACGCCGCTTTCGCCAATTGTGGCGGTGGCGGCGGTCTGTCCGCCGACGGTGATCAACAGGCTGTCGTCTGCGGTACCGGTGAAGTTATAGGTGTGGCCGGCTTCCAGGTAAATCAGGCCCGACAGCTTGACGCCGGTGCCAGCGGCAACGGACGAATCCTGTGCAGCGGTCGCGACACTGTGGGCGGTCGGTTCAACGGTGGTGTTGAAGCCGGCCTTGAGGGTCGCTTCGTTGGCGCCTTTACCGTCGGTGCCCATATTGCTCAGCGTGCCGACATAGACGTCCTTGACCAGACCGGTCGACTGAACAATGCCGGAGCCCAGCGTTATCAGCGGTTGGTCGGCGACAGGCGCCACGTTGATGGTGCCGTTGGCGGGCGTGGTGTCTGCTTTACCCTGATTGTCGACGGCGGTGTAGGTGAATTGGGTGCTGCCGCTCCAGTCGCCGTCCGGCTTGAAGAAAACGGTTGCGCTGTTGCCGGTCGCCTTGATGACGCTGGTGCCGTCCAGTGCCTGAGTGCCGGCGGCATCGGCGTAGAACGTACCGTGCTGCCCAAGGTTGACCAGGTTGAAGTGGTCAACAGTGCCATCAACGTCGGTGCCGGTCAGTTTGACCGCAACGGTGTTGTCTTCGTCGCCCGTGGCCGACGCTGACTTGGTCACCGGCGCATCGTTCACGGCGATCACGTTGATCTGGCTGTCGTGAACGACGGTCTGGTTGTTGGTGCCGTTGGCATCCACATCGGTCACAGCGATGGTCACGCCGCGCGGTGCGGTGCTCGGATTGTTGCTGTTGTCGGCGTAGGTGATCGACTTGATCAGGGTTTCGTAGTTGGCAACCGAAGCTTTGCCGGTCAAGTCGATGACGATGTTGCCGTTGGCGTCATTGCTCAGCTTGTAGCTGATACCCAGATCGGTGGTGCCGGTGGTGCCATCGGTGCCGCCTTTGTAGTACTGGGAAACGATCAGGTCTTCGCCTTTGATGCCGGTCAGCGTGATCTTCGCGCTGCTCAGTTCGGTGCTGTCGACGTCGGTGATGCTGAAGTCTTTGACGATCGCGATCGGTGCACCGTTTTCGGTGTAGGTGATGCTGCCGAAGTTGACCACCGGCGCGTCGTTCACAGGCGTAACGGTGATCGTGCCGGTTGCCGGGGTGGTGGAAGCCGTGCCCTGGTTGTCGACGGCGGTGTAGGTGAACGGCGTGCTGCCATTCCAGTTGGCGTCCGGCTTGAAGTAGATCGTCGCGCCATTGTTGGTCGCGGTGATGTCGTTCAAGTTGGTCAGCGGCTGGGTGCCTGCGGCGTCGGAGTAGAACGTGCCGTTGGCAGGCGTGTTGACCAGGGTGAAGTGGTCAATGGTGCCGTCGACGTCGGAGCCGGTCAGCTTGACCGCGACGAGCGTGTCTTCGTTGCCATTGCCTGTGGCCGTGTTAACGAGCGGCGCATCGTTCACTGACGCGACGTTCACGGTCAGCGACTGCGTCGTGGTGGCCGAATCCTTGTTGGCGCCTTCGGTCGACGTCGAACTCACTTGCAGGTTGATCGAGCCGTTGAAGTCTTTCGGCGGCGTGATGGTCAGGGTGCTCAGGTTCCAGCCAGTGAGGTAAGCCTCGCCATCGCCGCCTTCAGAAACAGGGATGGAGGTGTAGCTGTGGCCGTTGCCATCGCTCAGCACCGCGCCCACTGGAATGCCGCCCACAATGACCGGTCCGAGGGACTCAGAACCGTCGGTGTCCACCAGTGCAGCGCTCAGGTCCAGCTTGATCGCGGTGTCTTCATCGCCTTGGGCGTTGGTGACGGTAACGATCGGGGCATCAGCCACAGGCGTGACGTTGATCGTGCCCGTGGCAGTGTTGCCGGCGGGCAGGTTCTGGTTGTCGACAGCGGTGTAGGTGAAGTTGGTATCGCCCGCCCAGTTTGCATCCGGCTTGAAGTAGATCGTCGCACCATTGTTGCTGGCAGCAATGTTGGTCAAGTTGGTCAGCGGCTGGGTGCCGGCAGCGTCGGAGTAGAACGTGCCGTGTGCAGGCGTGTTGACCAGGTTGAAGTGGCCGATAGTGCCGTCCACGTCAGAACCCGTCAGCTTGACGGCAACGAGTGTGTCTTCGTTGCCCGCACCCGAAGCGGCGTTAACAACCGGCGCATCGTTCACGGCAATGACGTTGATCTGGCTGTCGTGAACGACGGTCTGGTTGTTGGTGCCGTTGGCATCCACGTCGGTCACGGCGATGGTCACACCGCGCGGAGCGGTGCTCGGGTTCTCGCTGTTGTCGGCGTAGGTGATCGACTTGATCAGGGTTTCGTAGTTGGCAACCGAAGCTTTGCCGGTCAAGTCGATGACGATGTTGCCGTTGGCGTCATTGCTCAGCTTGTAGCTGATACCCAGATCGGTGGTGCCGGTGGTGCCATCGGTGCCGCCTTTGTAGTACTGGGAAACGATCAGGTCTTCGCCTTTGATGCCGGTCAGCGTGATTTTCGCGCTGCTCAGCTCAGTGCTGTCGACATCAGCGATGCTGAAGTCTTTGACGATCGCGATCGGTGCACCGTTTTCGGTGTAGGTGATGCTGCCGAAGTTGACCACCGGCGCGTCGTTCACAGGCGTAACGGTGATGGTGCCGGTTGCCGGGGTGGTGGAAGCCGTGCCCTGGTTGTCGACGGCGGTATACGTGAACGGCGTGCTGCCATTCCAGTTGGCGTCCGGCTTGAAGTAGATCGTCGCGCCATTGTTGGTCGCGGTGATGTCGCTCAAGTTGGTCAGCGGCTGGGTGCCTGCGGCGTCGGAGTAGAACGTGCCGTTGGCAGGCGTGTTGACCAGGGTGAAGTGGTCAATGGTGCCGTCGACGTCAGAGCCGGTCAATTTGACGGCAACGAGCGTGTCTTCGCTGCCATTGCCTGTGGTCGTATTGACCACTGGCGCATCGTTTACTGACGCGACGTTGACAGTGAGGGGCACAGTCGTGGTTGCCGACTGGCCGGTCAGCTCAGTGGACGTCGAACTCACTTGCAGGTTGATCGAGCCGTTGAAGTCTTTCGGCGGCGTGATGGTCAGGGTGCTCAGGTTCCAGCCAGTAAGGTAAGCCTCGCCATCGCCGCCTTCAGAAACAGGGATGGAGGTGTAGCTGTGGCCGTTGCCATCGCTCAGCACCGCGCCCACTGGAATGCCACCCACAATGACCGGTCCGAGGGACTCAGAACCGTCGGTGTCGACCAGTGCCGCGCTCAGGTCCAGCTTGATCGCGGTGTCTTCATCGCCCTGGGCGTTGGTGACGCTGACGATCGGGGCATCAGCCACTGGCGTGACGTTGATCGTGCCCGTGGCGGTGTTGCCGGCTGGCAGGTTCTGGTTGTCGACCGCGGTGTAGGTGAAGTTGGTGTCGCCCGCCCAGTTTGCATCCGGCTTGAAGTAGATCGTCGCACCATTGTTGCTGGCGGCGATGTTGGTCAAGTTGGTCAGCGGCTGGGTGCCGGCAGCGTCCGAGTAGAAGGTGCCGTGTGCAGGCGCACTGACCAGGTTGAAGTGGCCAATGGTGCCGTCGACGTCAGCGCCGGTCAGCTTGACCGCGATGGTGGTGTCTTCGTTGCCCGAACCCGAGGCGGCGTTGACTACCGGCGCGTCGTTGACCGCAGTCACGTCGATTTGACCGGTGGCACTGCCCGACAGGTTGTTGGTGCCATTGGCATCAACGTCGGTCACTTCGATGGTCACGCCACGTGGCGTGGTGCTCGGGTTATCGCTGCTGTTGGCGTAGGTGATCGAGTTAATCAGCGTGGTGTAGTCAGCGATGGACGCCTTGCCGGTCAGGTCGATAACGATGTTGCCGTTGGCGTCGTTGCTCAGCTTGTAGCTGATACCCAGATCGGTGGTACCGGTGGTGCCGTCGGTGCCGCCTTTGTAGTACTGGGAAACGATCAGGTCTTCAGCCTGAATGCCGGTCAGCGTGATCTTCGCGCTGCTCAATTGAGCGCTGTCGACGTCACCGATCTGCAGGTTGCTGACCAACGCCTGAGGTGCGCCGTTTTCGACGTAGTCAGGGTTGGTGAAGGTTACGGTTGGCGCGTCGTTGACCGGGCCGACGCTCACGGTCAGGGACTGGGTCGTGGTGGCCGAATCCTTGTTGGCGCTTTCGGTCGACGTCGAGCTCACTTGCAGGGTGATCGGGCCGTTGAAGTCTTTCGGCGGCGTGATCGTCAGGTTGGTCAGGTCCCAGCCATTGATGTAGACCGCGCCATCGCCTGTCGGGATCGAGGTGTAGCTGTGGGTGCCGTCAGTCAGCACGGCGCCCACTGGAATACCGGACACGACGAACGGGCCCAGGGATTCCGAACCATCGGTGTCCACCAGCGCGGTGCTTACGTTCAGCTTGATCGCGGAGTCTTCACTACCTTGGGCGTCAGCGACGGTGACGATCGGGGCATCGGCCACCGGCGTCACGTTGATGATGCCGTTCGCTGGCGCGCCGGCTGGCAGGTTCTGATTGTCGACAGCGGTGTAGGTGAAGCTGGTGTCACCGGCCCAGTTGGCGTCCGGCTTGAAGTAGATCGTCGCACTGTTGTTGCTAGCGGCGATGTTGCTGAGGTTGGTCAGCGCCTGGGTACCGGCGGCATCGGCGTAGAACGTGCCGTGCTCGGCCATGGTGGCCAGGTTGAAGTGGTCAATGGTGCCGTCGACATCAGCGCCGGTCAGCTTGACCGCAATGGCGGTGTCTTCGTTGCCCTGGCCCAATGCCGCGTTGACGGTCGGAGCGTCGTTGACGGCAATCACGTTGATCTGGCCGTCGTGCACGGCGGTCAGGTTAGTGGTGCCGTTGGCGTCCAGATCGGTGACGGAAATGCTCACGCCACGCGGTACGGTGCTCGGGTTTTCGCTGTTGTCGGCGTAAGTCAGCGACTTGATCAGGGTTTCATAGTTGGCGACCGAGGCATTGCCCGTCAGGTCGATCACGATGTTGCCGTTGGCGTCGTTGCTCAGGGTGTAGGTGATGCCCAGGTCGGTAACACCGGTGGTGCCGCCTTTGTAGTACTGGGACACAACCAGGTCTTCAGCCTGAATGCCGGTCAGCGTGATCTTCGCGCTGCTCAGCTGCGTGCTGTCGATGTCGGTGATGCTGAAGTTGTTGACCAGCGCGATCGGCGCACCGTTTTCGGTGTAGGTCACGCTGTCGAAGTTGACCGCCGGGCCGTCGTTCACTGGCGTCACATTGACGACCAGAGACTGTGTCGTGGTGGCCGAATCCTTGTTGGCGCCTTCGGTCGACGTCGAGCTCACTTGCAGGGTGATCGGGCCGTTGAAGTCTTTCGGCGGGGTGATGGTCAGGTTGGTCAAATCCCAACCATTGATGTAGACCGCGCCGTCGCCGGTCGGAATCGAGGTGTAGCTGTGGGTGCCATCCGTCAGCACGGCGCCGACCGGAATGCCGGACACGATGAACGGGCCCAGGGATTCCGAGCCATCGGTGTCGACCAATGCGGTGCCGACGTTGATCTTGATCGCGGAGTCTTCGTTACCTTGCGCGTCGGCAACGGTAACGATCGGCGCATCGGCCACTGGCGTGACGTTGATGATGCCGTTGGCTGGCGCGCCAGCGGTCTGACCCTGATTGTCCACAGCGGTGTAGGTGAAGCTGGTGTCGCCCGCCCAGTTGGCGTTCGGCTTGAAGTAGATCGTCGCGCTGTTGGCGGTGGCGGCGATGTTGCTGAGGTTGGTCAGCGCCTGGGTACCGGCAGCATCGGCATAGAAGGTGCCGTTGGCCGCCAGGGTGACCAGGTTGAAGTGGTCGATGGTGCCGTCGACGTCAGCGCCGGTCAGCTTGACCGCAATGGCGGTGTCTTCGTCGCCTCTGCCCGATGCGTCGGTGACGGTCGGTGCATCGTTGACCGGGGTGATGTCGACTTCGCCGGTGGCGCTGCCCGTCAGGTTGTTGGTGCCGTGGGTGTCCACGTCCGTCACTTCGATTGTCACGCCGCGTGGGGTGGTAATCGGGGCATCACTGCTGTTGGCGTAAGTGATCGAGTTGATCAGGGTGGTGTAGTCGGCGATCGAGGCGTTGCCGCTCAACTGAATGACGACGTTACCGCTGGCGTCGTTGCCCAGCGTGTAGCTGATGCCCGAAGCCGTGGTGCCGGTGTTGCCACCCTGGAAGGACGTCGAAGCGATCAGGTCTTCGGCCTGAACGCCGGTCACGGTGATCTTCGCGCCGCTCAGCTGGCCGCCGTCGACGTCGCCGATCTGCAGGTTGTTGACCAGTGCCTGAGGAGCGCCGTTTTCGACGTAATCGGTGCTGGTGAACGTGACAGTCGGGGCGTCGTTGACGGCGACGACGTGCACGATGCTGGTGGCCGGCACGGAATCATTCTGGCCATCGTTGACGGTCACGGTGATGGCGCGATCAACGACGCTCGGGTCCTGGCTGCCGTTCTGGAAGGTGATCGACTTGATCACGGCTTCGTATTCGGCGGCGGTGGCGGCGCCGGTCAGGGTCAGTACGATCTGGCCGTTGACGGTGGCGGTGCTGACCGCGATGTTCGCGTTCGGGCTGCCTACCACCAGGGTGTCGGCGTCCTGAGCGTTGGTCAGGGTGACTTTCGCGCCTTGCAGGGTAGGGCTGTCGGCGTCAGTGACGGTCAACTGGTCGGCGATCGAAACGCCGGCCTGGCCTTCGGTGAAGGTGGTTTCGCTGTTGGTACCGTTACCACCGCCATTCGGGTCGACAACCGGCAGAGCGTCGTTGTCGATGATCGTGGTGGTGACGCTGCCATTGGTCGCGCTGGCAACGATGTTCTCGAAGTTGCCGCCGGTGATGGCGCCGATCGCCACGGTGACGTTTTCAACGCCTTCCGGGATCGTGTCATTAAGGGTGTTCAGGTCGAAGGTGACGCTGCTGCTGTTGGCAGGGATCTTCACGCTGACCACTTGCGTGTAGTCGGTGCCGTTGGTTGCGGTGCCGCTGTACGTCAGGTTGATCGTAACTTCGGTCTGCGCCGGGTTGCTCAGCGTAATGGTGTACGTGGCGGCCTGGCCTTCAGTCACCGACTGGGTGCCGGTGATGCTGGCAACGGTGGTGTCGATACTGTCGACGATCTGCACCACAGCCGGCGCCGTATCAGGCACCAGATTTTCAAAGTTGCCGCCGGTTGCGCCGGTGATCGTGGTGTTGATAACGGTGTCGGTGTTGTAGACGTCATTCGCCGGAGCCGCGACGACAACCGAGCCAGTGGACTCGCCCGCACGGATGGTGATGGTCGAACCGTCGGACAGGGTGACGTTGACCGGGGTCTGTGCCGGGTTGGTCAGCGTGGCGGTGTAAGTAATCGAGGTGCCTTCGACAGACGTCGGCGCAGCGCTGAGGCTGACCGTGGTGGTGTCGATGGTGTCGGTGATGTTAGTCACCGCCGGAGTCGGATCGGTCGTCACGACCAGACCGCCACCGCCCGTTGTGCCAGTGATCGTGGCGCTGATGACTGAAGGGTCGATGTACGGCGTGTTGATGTCGGCCACTTGAACAGTGGTCGAGCCGGACGTGTCGCCGCCACGAATCACAATGGTCGAACCGTTGGACAGGGTGATCGTCAGGTCCGACGTCGGGGCCTGAGTGACGTTCGCCGTGTAAACCAGCGCGCCACCGGCCTCGGTCAACGTCGGAGTGGCGGTCAGTGTCAGGTTGCCCGTCGGCTGCGGCACGACGGTGTTGCCGTTGCCGTTGTCGATCGCCAGGCCGTTGCTCAGCGTAGGAGGCGGCGCGGTTGTTGTCCCCAGGCCGTTGGTCGGGAAGCCGATGGTCGGATCCACTTCGCCCGCCGTCTCGGTGAGCATCACTACACTGTGGCCGCCGCCTGCGTTGCCGCCATCACCTGGCGCTGCCTGCGGACCCGCGGCAGTGGCTTCGAGGTCTTTGGTCGGGTCGGCGCCGGCCGCGATGGCCTGCTGCAATTCAGCCACTGACGGTGCCGCTTGTGCGGTGGCTTCGGCAAGGTTGGTAGTGGAAGCCGGGGCGTCTGCGCTCCACTGGCTGTCGCGGCCCATGTCCAGTTGACGGCCGTCAGCAAGCTGCAGCGTGACTGCGCCTCCCGGGCCTGTCAGAACCTGCTCGCCGGTGAACAACCGGTCACCCTCGATGAGCACACGACGAATCCCTTCCGGGGAAACTGCGACTACCTGGCCAACAATGCTTTTGACGATGGCAACAACACTGCTCATGGGGGGGACTCTCCGAAATTACCGTTCAGTTGGTATCCATCATGCCGACCGGCCTTAACTAACGCCGCTTCATACTGGAATACGTAAAGATTTGCATTTGTTTCGATGCCGGATAACAACTTAGGGAACTAATTAAGTTGCACGTAATCTGGCGTCAATTTATCAACAGCAGGTCGGCACAGGAATTAACTTTCTGCCAAAGTATTGACCTATTCGGCGACATCCTAAACAATCGCTTCCGTAATGTCACATTGATATTTGATGAGATCGCGGATTTCTGCAGTGTGATCGCAAGCGCCCTTCAGAACACTCTCGAAACGCTCACTTTCAATGGCCATTTTTACGATGCGGCAGTGTGTATTGCTGCATTTTGAACAAGTACGTTCTCGGGAATCACCAAAATGCGTAAGCACCTTTACACTGCTGTACCCCTTATCCTTTGTGCCGGCTTCGTCCAGGCCCAGACGCTGCAGTCCGCCATGCAAAAAGCCATGGACGAGCATCCCGAGGTGCAGGCCGGCATCAATGCCCGTATCGCCCAGGACTACGCACTACGTGCTGCAAAAGGCGGCTACCTGCCGCGTGTCGACGTCACGGCGGGCTACGGCCGGGCCGGTTCCGATACGCCAAGCACTCGTGCCTCGACCGGCCGTCACGATTACCAGACGCTGGACCGCGGCGAGTCAGCAATCCGTCTTCAGCAAATGCTGTTTGACGGCTATGCAACAAGTAACGAAGTTGCGCGTCAACAAGCCACCGCCAATTCCCGGGCCTACTCGCTGTTAAATACAACCGAACGTACCGCTTTGACTGTTGCACAGGTCTATCTGGATGTTCTTACTCAACGTGAAATGGTTCGGCTGGCCGAAGAAAACCTGAAGAGTCACGAACGTATTTACGACCAAATCAAACTGCGCACTTCCCGCGGTGTAGGTCGTATGGCCGATATGGACCAGGCCGATGCCCGTCTGGCACAGGCTCGTAACAACCTGATCACCGAACAAACCAACCTGGCCGACGCCCAAACCAATTACTTGAGCGCCGTTGGTCTGGAAGCTGATCAACTTGAAGCACCGTCGCCGTTCGCGATGATGCCTGCCGATCTCAACGAAGCCCGCCGCCAGATGCTGGAGAACAGCCCGGTGCTGCGCTCGGCCGAAGCCGACATCGTGGCTGCTGAAAAGCAGTACACCTCCGCGCAGTCCAATTACTACCCGCGTTTCGATGCAGAACTGGGCCGTAATGCCGATAACAACATTGGCGGCGACGAAGGCCACAACAATGGCTGGGAAGCCATGGTGCGCATGCGCTTTAACCTGTACGCCGGTGGTAGCAACAAGGCTGACTTGCAATCCAAGTCGTACCTGTCGAGCCAGGCACTGGATATCCGCAACAACGCGCTGCGTCAGTTGAACGAAGAACTGGGCCTGGCCTGGAACGCCTACAACAACGCCAACGCCCAAGTGCCGATCGCTCAGCAGTACGTCGAGCGAGCCAACAGCGTGCGTACCTCGTACCAGCAGCAATTCAGCCTGGGAGAGCGTACCCTGCTCGACCTTCTCGACAGCGAGAACGAGTTGTTCACCGCGCAACAGCGTCTGGTGCAACTGAAAAACCTGCAGACGTACACCCAATACCGCATCAAGGCGGACATGGGCACATTGCTAAAAAGCCAGGGCGTTGTGGCCCCGATGGCATCGGTTGTGCAGAACGATGTGAAACCGACAGTTCAGCTGCCGGGCATGAACTGATTCTTGACGGAGTCAGCTTCTTTTAACCGTTAAGAAAGAGAGTGTCAGCGTGGACTTGGAATTACCTTCAGCTCAATTAGGTCATGATCCACGCAGCCAGCACGACGATCCGCTACTCGACGGGCTGTTGACACTCTGTGCCCTGCATCACAAGCCGGCGAGCCGGGCCATGCTGACCACCGGTCTGCCATTGCCCGATCAACGCCTGAGCCCGGATTTGCTGCCCCGCGCCGCAGCCCGGGCGGGCTTGCAGGGGCGTTTGCTGCAACGCAAACTCACTCAGATTCCCGAGATCGCATTGCCCGCCTTGCTGTTGCTGAAGGACGGGCGCTCTGCCGTTCTGCTCGGTTGGGAGGGCGAATCGGCTCGCCTGCTGATCAGCGAAAGCAACGGCGGCGAAGTGCTGATCGAAACCGAAGCGCTGGCGCAGGACTACAGCGGTCGAGTGTTTTTCGCACAGCCGCAACATAAATTTGACGTGACCCAGGGCTCGCTCATTCCCCGCGCTCGCTCCTGGTTCAAGGACACCCTCAAGCTGTCTCGCTGGCTTTACGTCGACGCGATCGCTGCCAGCTTCGTGATCAACCTGATCGCGCTCGCTACCCCTCTTTTCGTGATGAACGTCTACGACCGTGTCGTGCCCAACCAGGCCACCGCAACCTTGTGGGTGCTGGCGACCGGTATCTGTGGCGCGTTCCTGTTTGACCTCTTGCTCAAGGGCCTGCGCAGTCTATGCCTGGACCTGGCCGGCAAGAAAACCGACCTGATCATTTCCGCCACGCTGTTCGAACGTATCGTCGGCATGGCAATGAAGTTTCGCCCGGCGCGGGTCGGCAGCTACGCCCAGAATATCCATGAGTTCCAGGGCATGCGTGACTTCCTCACGTCGCTGACCCTTACCAGCCTTATCGACCTGCCGTTCACCCTGATCATCCTGTTGGTGATCGCGCTGCTGGGCGGGCATCTGGTGTGGATTCCGATCATTGCCTTCCCGCTGGCGCTGGGTATCGGCCACTTCCTGCAAAAACCGCTGACCTCCACCCTTGAGCGCACCATGGCGCTGGGTGCCGAGCGTCAGTCGAGCCTGATCGAAACCCTCGCCGGCCTCGACGCGGTGAAGGTCAACAACGCCGAAAGCGAGCGCCAGTACCAGTGGGAACACACCATCGGCACGCTCAGCCGCCTGGAATTACGCGTCAAAGTGCTTTCCGGTCTGGCCATGAACATCACCCTGCTGATCCAGCAACTGGCGGGCGTGGCGATGATCTGTTTCGGCGTCTACATGATCATGGACGGCGTACTCAGCATGGGCGGCCTGGTGGCGTGCTACATGCTCAGCGGTCGCGCCCTTGGCCCATTGGCGCAACTGTCCGGCCTGCTGACCCGTTATCAGCAAGCGAAAGTGACCATGGTCTCGGTCGATCAGATGATGGAGCTGCCGCAGGAACGCAACTTCGACGAGCGCCCGCTCAGCCGTCAGGTCCTGCAAGGCGCCATGGAATTCCGCAACCTTGAGTTCACGTACCCGAATCAGCAGAACCTGGCGCTGCGCAACATCAATCTGGTGATCCGCCCCGGCGAGAAGGTCGGCATCATCGGCCGTAGCGGTTCGGGAAAAAGCTCCCTGGCCAAACTGCTGGTGGGTTTGTATCAGCCGGATGAAGGCTCGCTGCTGGTCGATGGCGTCGACATTCGTCAGATCGACGTCAGCGAAGTGCGCCATAACATCGGCTACGTCGCTCAGGACATACAACTCTTGTCGGGCACGCTGCGCGACAACCTGATTTCCGGCGCGCGTTACGTGGACGACGAGATGGTGCTGCAGGCCGCTGAACTGGCGGGCGTGCATGAATTTGCCAGTCTTCATCCCCAAGGCTACGAGCTGCAAGTAGGCGAGCGCGGGCAGAACCTGTCCGGCGGTCAGCGGCAGAACGTTGCCCTGGCGCGGGCCTTGTTGCTCGATCCTCCGATCCTGTTGCTCGACGAACCCACCAGCGCCATGGACAACACCGGCGAAGAACGTTTGAAGCAGCGCCTGTTTGGCGTTATCGAGAAAAAGACCGTGATTCTTGTGACACACCGAGCTTCGTTGCTCAGCCTGGTTGATCGCCTGGTGGTCATCGACCGCGGCCAGATCGTGGCCGACGGCCCGAAAGCCGCCGTTATGGAAGCGTTGAAGAAGGGGCAGATCAGTGTTGCTTAAGTCAGGTCAAAACTCCGGTGGCGGCATCTTCGGCTACTTCAAGGGCTCGCCTTCGCTGGAAGGCCAGGCACTGCCGGAAGTCAAAAAGGCGTTGGTGGACGACGCTCCGCGCATCGTGCGGCTGACCATCTGGGCCGTGATCCTGTTCTTCGTCTTTCTGCTGGTCTGGGCTAACTATGCCGTGATCGATGAAGTGACAAAGGGCGAGGGCAAGGCCATTCCGTCGACCAAGATCCAGAAAATCCAGAACCTGGAAGGCGGCATCGTCGCCCAGATCTACGCCCATGACGGCCAGATCGTCGACGCCGGCGCCCCGCTGATTCGCCTCGATGACACCCGCTTTGCGTCCAATGTGGGCGAAACCGAGGCTGATCGTCTGGCCATGCAGCTGCGCGTTGAGCGTCTGAGCGCCGAGGTCGATGATCGTCCCCTGAATATCAGCGCCGAAGCGCGCAAGCTGGTGCCAAATCAGGCGTCCAACGAAGAGTCGCTGTACAAGAGCCGTCGTCAGCAACTGGTCGATGAGATCGGTGGTTTGCAGCAGCAGTTGATTCAGCGTCAGCAGGAATTGCGCGAGTTTGGCTCCAAGCAGGAGCAGTACCGCAGCAGCCTGGGCCTGTTGCGCCAGGAGATCGGCATGTCCGAGCCGTTGGTGTCCCAAGGCGCCGTCTCGCCGGTGGACATCCTGCGACTGAAACGCTCCGAGGTGGAAACCCGTGGTCAGCTGGACGGCACCACGCTGGCGATCCCTCGCGCCCAAGCGGCGATTGCCGAAGTGCAGCGCAAGATCGATGAAACCCGTGGCAAATTCCGCAGCGACGCGCTGACGCAACTGAATGAAGCGCGCACCAACCTTTCGAAAGCGCAGTCGACGGCCAAAGGCCTTGAAGACCGCGTAAACCGGACGATGGTGACATCGCCGGTGCGTGGCGTGGTCAAGCAGATGCTGGTCAACACCGTAGGTGGCGTGATTCAGCCGGGCAGCGACATCGCGGAAGTTGTGCCGCTGGATGACACGCTGTTGGTCGAAGCGCGCATTCGTCCACAAGACATTGCCTTCCTGCACCCGGGTCAGGAAGCGATGATCAAGTTCACAGCGTACGACTACACGATCTACGGCGGGCTGAAAGGGAAGCTGGAACAGATCGGCGCCGACACCATTCAGGACGAAGAGAAGAAGAACACCTTCTACGTGATCAAACTGCGCACTGACCGCAGCCACCTCGGCACCGATGAGCACCCGCTGCTGATCATCCCCGGCATGGTCGCCTCGGTGGACATCATCACCGGCAAGAAAACCATCCTGAGCTATCTGCTCAAACCCGTGCTAAAAGCCCGCGCCGAGGCACTGCACGAGCGTTGATGGTTGAGGGCGCTGCACTTTGTGGGACCGGCTCAGCCGGGAAACGGCCAGCTTGATCGCCGTTTTCACGGCCGACGATGGATCTTCGCCGAGCAACGATCTGTAGGAGCCGGCTTGCTGGCGAAGGCATTCACCCAGGCCCTGCAGCAGTGACTGACCCACCCGGTTCGCCAGCAAGCCGGCTCCTACAGGGCTTGCATCGCGCGGTCCCACTGAAGAGCAGCCGAATGCGCTATCAATTCCCGCGTTTGCTATCAATCCTCACCAAACGCCCGCCTTCGAATCTCAGGAACTGATACATCCCGTTACTCGGGCCGTAGACCCATTCCTGGACCTGCACCTGATCCACCTGGCGGTAGTCGTTGACGGTTTCCTTGTAGCCGATGATGTCCTGGCTGACCGGCTGGCCGCATTTCTGCTGCACTTCAAACATCCGGTCACCTTCGCTTATCAACTGGCTGCCACAGCGCAGCGTACCCGCCTGAGCTACGTCAATCAGCGCGGTTAAACCAAGAGCCAACGCCATCCTCGTTATCGCATTCGTCAAAATCATTACTCGCTGTCGAGGTGCAGGGGGCTGATGACGCGGCCGTCTTTTTCCGGCTGGCCGAGGGTGGTGTCGATGAAATACACCCGCTCGTCTGCCAGCTGGCCCTTGTCGACCAGATAGTCCTTGATGCTTCCGGCCCGGGCCTGACCGAGCTGACGCAACAGCAGCGCGCTTGAACTCCAGGATTTGAGCACCGCCTCGCGCAGCTTGTTCTGACGCTCTTCCTTGCCCAGATTCACCCACTCGGCCGGCGGTTGCTGTTTCAGGCGCGTGCGATAAATGCCGTCAAGCATCGGCGCCTTCTCATCCGCAGGTACCGTCAAATCGCTCGGCTGCGCAGGCACCTTGTCGCCGCGGCGCTGAAGAATCTTGTAGTACGTGCTCTGGTATTCGCGCTCAAGCCGTTGCTGGGCAATCAACGGCCCGTCGCTCGCTTCAGCGCTGGTGCCTTCAATCTCCAGACGCAACGCCGGCCGCGCTTTCAAGCCTGCCGCCAGCTTGTCCAGCGACGCCATCGCTTCAGGGCTCAACTCATCAGCCCCCGGCGCGAAGGCCACCGTGCCCAAATCCTCCGATCCGCCACCGCCGCTGATCAATCCGCCAATGAATTTGAACGGCGCCGCCGCAGCCTTCACCACCAGATTGCGCAGGGTCTGCCAGACAATCGGCATCACGCTGAACTGCGGGTTGTTGAGATCGCCTGTCACGGGCAGCTCGATGGAAATCTTGCCATCGGTGTCCTTGAGCAGGGCAATCGCCAGTTTCAGCGGCAGATTCACCGCGTCCGGGCTGTCGACCTTTTCACCCAATTGCAGCTGCTCGACCACCACCTTGTTCTCGGCTTTCAGCTGGCCTTTGGTGATCAGGTAATGCAGGTCCAGATTCAAACGCCCCTTGCGAATGCGATAACCGGCGAACTTGCCGGAGTAGGGCGTCAACGTGGTCAGTTCCACACGCTTGAAGCTGGTCGCGATGTCCAGACTCGCCATCGGGTTGAACGGGTTCAGCGCGCCCTTGATGGTCACCGGCGCATAGCGATCAACCTTGCCGTTGATGTTTACCGTCGCGGGTTTGTCCTGGCGGTTATCCAGCGTGCCGATCTTGCCGTTGAGTTGCTGAACGGCCGTGGCGAAGTTCGGCGTGAGGCTGAAGTCCGCGAAGTTGGCCGAGCCGTTGGTGATGTTGACCTCGCCAATGCGAATGCCCATCGGCTTTTCGCTGCTGGCGGGAGCCTTGGCTTTCGGCGCGGCAGGCGCCTGATCTGCAGGCTGGGGAATCAGCAGGTCGTCGATATTGGTCGAGCGGTCGTCAGCGATCACGAAACGCGCATAGGGCTGATCGACATTGATCGAGGCGATCGTCAGGCTGTCGCCCAACTGGAAATTCAATCCGTCGACATTCAGCCGCTGCCACTTCACGAAGTCCCGCGACTTGAGCGTGTCCAGAGTGTGCAGCTGGTCAACCTGCGCCTTGCCGGTAATGCCCAGCGCTAAAGGCTCGGTGCTTTTCAGGTCCACCGCCAGATCGCTGTTGAGCATGCCGCTGCGCACTTCCAGACGAATAAACGGCGTGACGTAGGACTGAGCGACCCGCAGGTCGATGTCGCGCGTGGTGACATTCAAATTGGCGCGAACGGGCGCCAGATTCACCTCGCCATCGGCGGTCAGCTTGCCTTGCTTGCTCACGCCGGTGTCGAGCTTGAGTTTGAAGGGCGACTTGTTCAGGCTGTCGAAGCCGGTCAGGTCCAGGTTCAGCGGGCCGACATCAATCGCGACAGGCTCTTTTGGCACCTTGTCGGCAAGATGAATCCGGTAATCGCGCAGCTGCGTGTCGCGCAGCAACACCTGCCACGGTTTGCTCGGCGCTGTTGGTTTTGCGCTAGCGGTGGTTTCAGTGCCGGTGGCGGTGGCGGGCTGCTGTTTTTCAGCCTCGACTTTCTTGGACTGGGCTTGGGTTTGGGCTTTGGACGGCTGGCTGGCGAACAGCTTCTGCCAGTCCAGCTCGCCGTCCGACTCCCGCGTCGCCCAGGTTTCCAGCCCTTCGCTGCGTATCTTGCCGACGCTCACCAACTGCTTGGCCAGATCGATCGACGTCTCGCTCACGCTCAGTTTCTTCAGGCGGGCGAGCGGTCTGCCGTCCGGGGCATCGATCGCGAAGGGCGCAACGCTCAGGGACGTGTTGTCCAGCAGCAGCTCGGTTTCCTTGGCCAGACTGAGTTTGTAATGGGTGTTGAAATTGAGCACGCCGTCTTTGAGTACCAGCGGCAACGCGTCACGAACGTAAGGCCACCAGACCTCCATCTTGCCGTCGGTGACTTTTAGCGTGCCTTCGGACGAGATAGGCACCAGGCTGATACGCCCGACCCAGTCGATCTGACCGCCGTTAGGTCCGGCGGCGACCAGGGTCATGTCGGCGTTGTCTTCCGGCAGTGTGCTGAGGTTTTTCAGCTCGAAATTCAGCGCGTCGTAGAGAAACTCGATGGGCTCGCTGGGGCGCATGTCCTGGAAATGCACGTAACCGTCCGCCAGCTTGATCTCGCCGATACGCAGCGGAAACGGCTTGCTTGGGGGTTCGTCAGGTTTAGCAGGTTCGCTGGCGGGCAGCTTGAACAGTCCGGCCAGATTGAGCGTGCCGTCTTTGGCAAACAGCAACTCGGTCTTGGGTTTATCGAGTTCGACGGCCTTGAGGTGCAGGGCCTTGGTCCACAGGCTGTCGATTTGCAGGTTGGCGTAAAGCCGTGCGAAACCGATTTGTTCCTTGCCCGGCGCTCCGATGTTCAGGCCCCAGAGGGTGACTTCAAGGCTGTAGGGATTGAGTTCGAGACGGTCCAGTCTGGCCGGCATCGTGGCGTAATTCGCCAACTGTTGATTGATGATTCGCAGTGCCACGCCTGGCAGGATCAGAAACCCCAGCACGCTGTAGATGGCGAATACGGCCAGCAGGGCGCCGATGGCGCGTTTCAATCCTTTGGGCATGTAGGTCGCCGACTCTCTCGATGGGAGGTCCTTGGAGTATGGCACGCCAATCTGGTTCCGAATCCAGTCGCTTCAATCCTTGTGGGAAATTTCGTCAGGCCTGCTCGAGCATCACAGCTGCAAGATCAAGGTCTTGAGCGGGGGCTGTTGGTCCTGTGACGGAAAGTCGGCGCCCGGGGTCAGCACCTGACAGTCGAGCACGGGCCGGCCGATCTTGCTCGCGCAACGCAACACTTGCTCGCGCCAGTCGTCCAGGCTGACCTTCGCCAGATTGTTGCAGCAGATCAGCACACCGTCTTCGGCGGTGGTCAGCAGCGCGGGTTTGAGCAGGCTCTGATAATCACGCAGCAGATCGACGGTGCCGAAGGCGCTCTTGGCCCAGGCCGGCGGATCCAGCAGGACCAGGTCGTATTGGCGTTGCTCAAGGCGCACGTAATTCGGCAGTTTGTGGCCCCGACGGGAAGCAATGGGCAGCCCGGCCAGTTGGCGAATGGCCGGGAAGTAGTCGGACTGAACGAATTGCATGGTCGGCAGCTGCGGATTGAGCAGGCCGTTCTCGCGCCCGACGGCCAGATTGCCCTCGGCGAAATCCAGGTTGCACACCTCACGCGCGCCACCTGCCGCCGCGCTCAGGCCGACGCCGCAGGTGTAGGCGAACAAATTGAGCACGCTCTTGCCGGCGGCCTGTTGCTTGACCCAGCCGCGCGCGTTGCGCAGGTCGAGAAACAGCAGCGGATCCTGCCCGGCATGACGACCGCGCACCCGGTAATTGAGGCCCCATTCATGGCCGACCAGATCGGCCAGCGCATCATCGTCGGCTTTATAGATCGGGTCTGTCCGGTCAACCCGCGAGTTGCCTTGGGAGCGGTCGTTGTAGACCAGCATCAGTTCCAGGCCGAGCCGCGCATTAACGGCGGCATGCAGCGCCAGCAGCGAGTCGAGATCCAGGCTGTTGTGGAAACTCTGCACCAGCAGTTGCGGGCCGTAGCGGTCAACGGTCAGCCCGCTCGCGCCTTCCTGGCTGCCGTGGAACAGGCGATAACAATCGGTGCCTTGTGCGTGCAGTTCCGCCAGCAGGGATTGACGATTATCGAGGGCGACGCTGAGCGCCTGATTCAACGAAGACATGCTCGGCCTTGGGGCAGGAATGAGGGCGTGCGAGTTTATCAGCAAGGTCAATGCCGGTGTTGCGACCGGTTCGCCAGCAAGCCGGCTCCTACGGTTTTTTGGACCACCACAATCACCCATCCGGCGCAAACCCTGTAGGAGCGCGCTTGCCCGCGAAAGCGTCAATTCAGGCACCTCACTTGCCGGCTGACCCACCGCGTTCGCGGGCAAGCGCGCTCCTACAACGGGCGTCATCCGCCGATTCCTGAACCTTCCCTGAAGACATCCGCATTAACCCCCACACCCTCAGTACTGGCGATTTACTCTCATACAACCCGGGCGTATGCTTCGCCCGTTTTCAACCAATGCGGAGACCCACAGTGGGTACTTGTTCGAGTGACAGACGTCAGCCGGTGATGACGACCGGCCAATCCGCGGCACGATAACGCGCAGTCTTTTCACTGCCGCTATCTCGCCGACAACGTGAGAAGCGGCAGTGCCAGCGGACTCTGATCAGAGCCCGCTCCCTGTCCTTTCCCTGACGCCCAATCCTGCGTGATGACCGACGCGTCTGTCGTTCGTCTGCGTATCGGACGCGCGCGGCTTTTTGCTGCGCGGGCCAGCTGCGGTGGCCGCTCATGAACGAGCGCGGCCCCCGAGGTCGGCCGTACCTGCTCAAGGTTCCTGTGCTTTCAGCTCCAGCAGCCTTCAGTCCAGGGGACATAACCATGAAGTACACCCTCCTGAAAGAATTCCTCGCAGACTTTGTCCGCACCCGCAAACTCGGCCGGCACTTCCGCCGGCTGGCGACGCTCGACAGCGTGACCGACGCCACCGTCAGCCGCGAAGTGCCGCCCACCCTCGCGCAAACCCTGACCCGGGGCGCCAGCAGCGATGTGCCTGAATTGCTCGCACGCCTGAGCAGTCACGCCGACGGTCTCACCGAAACCGAAGCGCAAAGCCTGCGCGAGCAGCACGGCCTCAACGAAGTCGAGCACGAACAGCCGCTGCCGTGGTGGGTACACCTGTGGCACTGCTACAAAAACCCGTTCAACCTGCTGCTGACCCTGCTGGCGTTCATCTCGTGGCTGACCGAAGACATGAAAGCCGCCACGGTGATTTTCTCCATGGTCGTGCTCTCCACGCTGCTGCGCTTCTGGCAGGAGGCGCGCTCCAATCAGGCCGCCGACGCGCTCAAGGCGATGGTCAGCAACACCGCGACCGTCATGCGCCGCGCCGACAGCGCGTTCGACGCCTCCGATAACGCAAAGCAAAAACGCATTGAGCTGCCGATCAAGCAACTGGTGCCGGGCGACCTGATCGTGCTGTCTGCCGGCGACATGATCCCTGCGGACTGCCGCGTGCTCAGCGCCAAGGACCTGTTCGTCAGCCAGGCCGCGATGACCGGCGAATCCATGCCGGTGGAGAAATTCGCGCGGCGTCAGGACGTTGAAACAGGCAACCCGCTGGACCTGGAAAACATTCTGTTCATGGGCACCAACGTGGTCTCCGGCGCTGCGACGGGGGTCATTCTGGCCACCGGCAACCACACCTATTTCGGCGCGCTGGCGCAACGGGTCAGCGCCACCGACCGCGCACCGACCTCGTTTCAGGCCGGGGTCAATAAAGTCAGCTGGCTGCTGATCCGCTTCATGTTCGTGATGGCGCCGCTGGTGCTGTTCATCAACGGCTTCACCAAGGGCGACTGGATGGAAGCGCTGCTGTTCGCGCTGTCCATTGCTGTCGGGCTGACGCCGGAAATGCTGCCGATGATCGTCACCTCGACGCTGGCCAAGGGCGCGGTGTTTCTGTCGCGCAAGAAAGTCATCGTCAAACGTCTCGACGCCATCCAGAACTTCGGCGCCATGGACGTGCTGTGCACCGACAAGACTGGCACGCTGACCCAGGACAAGATTTTTCTCGCACGCCATGTGGATGTCTGGGGCGATGAGTCCGACGACGTTCTGGAAATGGCCTACCTCAACAGCTACTACCAGACCGGCCTGAAAAACCTGCTGGATGTCGCGGTGCTGGAGCACGTCGAGATTCACCGCGAGCTGCAAGTCGGCACTGCGTTCAGCAAGGTCGATGAGGTCCCGTTCGATTTCAATCGCCGGCGCATGTCGGTGGTGGTGCAACAGCTGCGCGAGCCCCATCTGCTGATCTGCAAAGGCGCGCTGGAAGAAGTGCTGAGCGTGTGCAACCGCGTGCGCCACGGCGATGCCGAAGAAGCGCTGACCCCTGAACTGCTCGAGCGCATTCTGAGCGTCACCGCCGCGTTCAACGAAGAAGGGCTGCGCGTAGTGGCGGTGGCCGCGCGTCCTATGGAGGCAGGTCGCGACACGTATGGTCTGGCTGACGAAAGCGACCTGACCCTGATCGGTTATGTGGCGTTTCTCGATCCACCGAAGGAAAGCACGGCGCCGGCGCTTAAAGCGCTGGCCGAGCATGGCGTGGCGGTGAAAGTGCTGACCGGCGACAACGAGCGCGTCACCGCGAAGATCTGCCGCGAAGTCGGGCTGGAGCGCCAAGGCCTGCTGCTGGGCGGTGACATCGAACGGATGAGCGATGCCGAACTGGCGGTCGCGGTCGAGACCACCAACGTCTTCGCCAAGCTGACGCCTTCCCACAAGGAACGCATCGTTCGGCTGCTCAAGGCCAACGGGCACGTGGTGGGTTTCATGGGCGACGGCATCAACGACGCGCCTGCGCTGCGCACGGCGGACATCGGTATTTCCGTGGACACCGCAGTGGACATCGCCAAGGAAGCGGCCGACATCATTCTGCTGGAGAAGAGCCTGATGGTGCTGGAGGAGGGCGTGCTGGAAGGGCGCCGGACCTTCGCCAACATGCTCAAGTACATCAAGATGACGGCCAGCTCGAACTTCGGCAACGTGTTCTCGGTGCTGGTCGCCAGTGCGTTCATCCCGTTTCTGCCGATGCTGCCGATGCACCTGCTGGTGCAGAACCTGCTGTACGACATTTCCCAGATCGCCATCCCGTTCGATAACGTCGATGAGGAACTGCTGAAAAAACCCCAGCGCTGGCAGCCTGCGGATGTGGGACGCTTCATGCTGTTTTTCGGGCCGATCAGCTCGATCTTCGACATCACCACGTTCGCGGTCATGTGGTACGTGTTCGGCGCCAACACGCCTGAGCATCAGACCCTGTTTCAGTCCGGCTGGTTTGTCGTGGGCCTGCTGACGCAGACGCTGATCGTGCACATGATCCGCACGCCGAAAATCCCGTTCCTGCAAAGCCGTGCGGCGATGCCGTTGATGGTGATGACCGGGGTGATCATGGCCGTGGGCATTTTCCTGCCGATGGGCCCGCTGGCGCACTACTTCAAGTTGCAGGCACTGCCACCGCTGTACTTCGCCATCCTGCCGCTGATCCTGATCGCGTACGTGGCGCTGACCCAGGCGGTGAAAGGGTTCTATGTTCGCAAGTTTGGCTGGCAGTGAGGCGCCGGTTCTTCTGAGTTGATCGTGCCCACGCTCCGCGTGGGCATGCATCCCTTGACGCTCCGCGTCACCCGTGCCGGAAGGGGGAGCGTGCGGGGCGGCATTCCCACGCGGAGCGCGGGAACGATCAACACGAATTGCTTTTGATTCTGGCCGAAGGCCGTAGGAGCGCGCTTGCCCGCGGATGCTCTGGGTCAGACACCGAAGATATGTCTGATTCACCGGCCTCTTCGCGGGCAAGCGCGCTCCTACAAGAGCCTTTGCTTCTAGCGGGCCAACGCCAGCGCCACGCCTTGTCCGCCACCAATGCACAGCGTCGCCAGGCCTTTTTTCGCGTCGCGCTTCATCATTTCGTGCAGCAGGGTCACCAGCACGCGGCAGCCCGACGCGCCGATCGGGTGGCCGATGGCGATGGCGCCGCCGTTGACGTTGACCTTGTTCATGTCCCAGCCCAGCTCCTTCCCTACCGACAATGACTGCGCGGCGAAGGCTTCATTGGCTTCGATCAGATCCAACTCATCCAGCGACCAACCCGCCTTGTCCAGGCAGCGGCGGGTGGCGCTCACCGGGCCGATGCCCATGATCGCCGGGTCAACGCCAGCATTCGCGTAAGCGGCAATCCGCGCCAGCACCGGCAAACCCAGCTCCTCTGCCTTTCGGGCACTCATCAGAATGACCGCTGCCGCACCGTCGTTCAGCGACGACGCATTGCCTGCCGTGACCGAGCCGTCCTTTTTGAACGCCGGTTTGAGCTTGCCCAGGGATTCAGCGGTGGTGCCTGCGCGGGGTTGCTCGTCGGTGGCGAAGGACAGCGGATCGCCTTTGCGCTGAGGGATCAGGATCGGGGTGATTTCATCCACGAAGCGCCCGGCTTCAATGGCGGCAGTCGCTTTCTGTTGCGACGCCGCAGCAAATGCATCCTGCGCCTCACGGCTGATGTCGTATTGATCGGCCAGGTTCTCGGCAGTGATGCCCATGTGGTAATCGTTGAACGCATCCCAGAGACCGTCGCTGATCATCGTGTCGACCATCGTCGCGTGGCCCATGCGCAGACCGGTCCGCGCACCCGGCATCACATAGTTGGACAGGCTCATGTTTTCCTGGCCCCCGGCGATGATCACTTCCGCGTCGCCGCAGCGAATCGCCTGCGTCCCCAGATGCAGCGCCTTGAGCCCCGAACCGCAGACCTTGTTCAGCGTCATGGCCGGCACCGTGAACGGCAAACCCGCCTTGATCGCGGCCTGACGTGCAGGATTCTGCCCGGCCCCCGCCGTCAGCACCTGGCCCATGATCACCTCATCGACCTGCGCACCGTCCAGACCGGTCTGCGCCAGCAGCTGACGGATGACGGCAGCACCGAGATCCACCGCAGGAATATTCGCCAGCGAACCCTGGAAACCGCCCACAGCCGTGCGGGTAGCGGCAACGATTACGACGTCTTGCATGTGCGAATCCTCAAAGGTGTACGACGCGGCGCCGCCCGGGCGTGAAGATGTGAAGCAAACAGCGCGGGCAGCTGGATCAAGGGAGAGCATGGTTGCATGAATGACGATGGTAATTTAAGCCCTTTGTCGCTTGGTTGTGTGGTGACTGATCAGACGGAGCCCCGAGCTTTCTCCTTCGGAAATGTATGACAGGAAGTGTCTCTGATTCCCACCCGAGTTCCGGATCGGGCTGATGTCCGGCACCTGTGAACCCAGTGACAATCGCCGGCCATCCCAGCTGTCATGCTTCAGGAGCCCCCTTTTGTCCAACGATAACCATGGCACTCAAAGCGGCGACCACAGCCTGAACGTCGGCGTCGGCGACTTTCGTGGCGCCAACGTGAACATCAGTCACAACGAGCGCCCGACATTTACACCCGAGCAATTGCACATTCAGCGCCATCCGGCGTTTGGCGGGCGCAGCGTCGACAGCCATAACGTGTCGGTCTTCTGCTACATCACCGGCCTTGCCAGCCTGCTCGGGCTGTACTTCACCGTGTTCCAGCCGCCCCTTGGTGGCCAGAGCTCATGGTCAACGTTGTTCATGTTTTCCTTCATCGTCGCGGTCATCTCCGTTGGGATGTCAGCCGTCCTCCGTCGACGCAAGTTCGAGCATTTCTTCGGCTCCCGGCACTACCTTGAAATCAGCCAGACCGGACGGCTGCGGGTGAATCGCCTCACCGCGCAGTGCCCCTGGTGTGGGTCCCTGATGCACCTGCGCCGCGTTGGTCCCAAGGAAGGCCCGCGTGACAATCAGTTCATCTGCATGCGCAATCCGGCGCAGCACACCGTTCAACTCGACCCGACGGTGCTTCCTGACATCGAAGACTGAGAAGCTCAAACGCACAAAACCCGCTGCCTCTTGCGAGACAGCGGGTTTCGAGGGTGTTACAGGACGGCAGTTCAGCCGCGGTGACGACCGCGGAAGTAGTTGATCAGGCCCTGGGTCGACGCGTCTTCAGCGACCGTTTCGTCGGTGCCGACAAGGCGGCTGTAAACGCCTTTGCCCAGCTCCTTGCCCAGTTCAACACCCCACTGGTCGAAGGCGTTAGTGCCCCAGACCACGCTTTGCACGAACACTTTGTGCTCGTACATGGCGACCAGTGCGCCCAAGCGGCGAGGGCTGATGCGCTCGACGACAATGGTGTTGCTCGGACGGTTGCCCGGAATGACCTTGTGCGGCGCGACACGCTGCACTTCTTCTTCCGGTACGCCCTTGGCGCGCAGTTCGGCTTCGGCTTCGGGGCGGGTTTTACCCTGCATCAAGGCCTGGCTCTGGGACAGGCAGTTGGCGTACAGCCACTGATGGTGGTCAGACACCGGGTTGAAGCTGACGATCGGCACAATGAAGTCGGCCGGGATCATTTGTGTGCCCTGGTGCAGCAGCTGGTGGTAAGCATGCTGACCGTTCGCGCCGACCCCACCCCAGATGACTGGGCCCGTGTCGGTCTTGACCGGCACGCCGTCCTGGCGAACGCTCTTGCCGTTTGATTCCATGTCCAACTGTTGCAGGTGCTTGGTGATGTTGCGCAGGTAATGGTCGTACGGCAGGATCGCGTGACTTTGCGCGCCCCAGAAGTTGCCATACCAGATACCCAGCAAGCCCAGCAGCACCGGCATGTTCTCTTCGAACTCGGCGTTCTGGAAGTGCTGGTCCATGGTGTAGGCGCCGGACAACAGTTCCTTGAAGTTGGACATGCCGATCGCCAGCGCAATAGGCAGACCGATGGCCGACCACAGCGAGTAACGACCACCGACCCAGTCCCACATCGGGAAGATGTTCTCTTCACGAATGCCGAACGCAACGGCCGCGGCGTTGTTACTCGATACCGCGATGAAGTGGCGATACAACTCGGCTTCGGACCCGCCCTGAGCGAGGTACCAGGCGCGGGCAGCGGTGGCGTTCTTCAGGGTTTCGAGGGTGGTGAAGGTTTTGGACGAAACGATGAACAGCGTGGTTTCGGCGCGCAGCTTCTGAGTCAGCTCGTGCAACTCGGTGCCGTCGATGTTCGCCAGGTAGTGGCAGCGAACGCCTTTCTGCGCGTAGGACAACAGCGCCTCGGACACCAGCTCCGGGCCCAGGAACGAGCCGCCGATGCCGATATTGACCACGTCGGTGATCGGCTTTTCGGTGTAGCCGCGCCACAGACCATCGTGGATGCGGCCGACCAGATCAGTGATCTGGTTCAGCACCTTGTGCACTTCCGGCATCACATTGACGCCGTTGACCAGCAGCTTGTCGCCAACCGGACGACGCAGCGCGGTGTGCAGCGCAGGACGGCCTTCCGAAGCGTTGACCAGTTCGCCGTCGTACTGCGCCTTGATGGCGTCTTTCAGGCCGACTTCGTTGGCCAGATTCACCAGCAACTGACGGGTCTCGGCAGTGATGAGGTTCTTCGAGTAGTCGAGAAACAGGCCGGCACTGCTGAGCGTGAATTCGTCGAAACGCTTGGGGTCTGCGTTGAATGCTTCGCGCATGCTGAAATGCTGCATCGCTTCGCGGTGATCTTTGAGCGCCTGCCAGGCGGGCAGGGTAGTGACGTCATGAGGAGTGCGGTAGTACGCCATCGCTGCGGGTTTCCTTGTACTTGAACTGCCTTTTGGACACTGAAAAGCAGGATTGGACATGAATTCGTGGGTGCGTCAGAGACTAGTCCCCGGCAACGCCGATGTCTGCGCCTTGCTTTACCTTTGCTCGGTACTTTTTCTCACAGAGTAAAGTTGCTGGTCTGACACGAACTGTATCGGTATGGCATTCCGGGTGCGGCTAAGTTCATCGCCAGCGCCCTACGAGGGCCGAGGCCTGCGCTTTACACTCGGTTTAGCGCACTGAGCATAGGCGCAGATGGTCGTCCGATCACGTGACTTTTGTTTTACACGTGACCGGGTGCATCCTTCAGCCGGTTGTGCAGGTTATTCCTTGACCAGATGCAGGTTGTCGATCAAGCGCGTCTTGCCCATGAACGCCGCGCCCAGCACCACCAGATCATGATCATCCGGGGTCGCAGGACGCAGGCTGACTGCATTGCGAATCTCAAGATAATCAGAGCGAAATCCTGCGGCTTCGAGGGCTTTGACGCCATCGCTGATCAACTGCTGATGATCCTGCTCGCCATTCTGCAATGCCGTGCCGATCTGCTTGATGACGCGGTACAGGGCGGGCGCCGCAGCGCGCTGGTCTTCAGTCAGGTAGCCATTACGCGACGACAGAGCCAGGCCATCGGCGGCACGCACGGTGGGTTCGCCGATGATTTGAATGGGCATATTCAGGTCACGCACCAACGCGTTGACGACGGCCAGTTGCTGGAAATCCTTCTGACCGAAAATCGCGATGTCCGGCTGCACCATGTTGAACAGCTTGCTGACCACCGTCGAAACGCCGTCGAAATGACCAGGACGGCTGCCGCCACACAGACCTTCAGACACCACCGGCACGCGCACGATGGTCTGGTCGGCCATGCCATGGGGGTACATTTCTTCGACCGTCGGCGTAAACAACAGGTGGCAACCGGCTTGAAGCAATTGCTCCTGATCGGCGGCCAGGGTGCGCGGGTAAGACGCCAGGTCTTCGTTGGGACCAAATTGAAGCGGGTTGACGAAGATGCTGGCGATCACGAAATCAGCGCGTTGAACCGCTTTAGTGACCAGAGCGATATGGCCGCTGTGCAAGTTGCCCATCGTGGGCACCAGTGCGATGCGTTTGCCTTCGCTGCGTGCGCGGGCGACGACGGCGCGCAACTCGCGAACGGTTTTAACTGTGTTCATGCCGAGAATCCGTGTTCTGGAGCGGGGAAGCTGACGTCCTTGACCGCGCTGACATAAGCGGCGATCGCCGACTGAATGTCCAGCTGACCGGCCATGAAATTCTTCACGAATTTGGGCACGCGGCCGCTGATCGACAGCCCGAGCATGTCGTGAAGCACCAGCACCTGACCGTCTGTGGCGCTGCCGGCGCCTATCCCGATCACCGGAATCTTCACGGCATGGGTGATTTCCTGGGCCAGTTCGCTTGGCACGCACTCCAGCAAAATCATCGCGGCGCCGGCCTGCTCGAGGGTGATCGCGTCGGCCCGCATCTGCCGCGCCTGCGACTCCAGGCGACCCTGTACTTTATAGCCACCCAGCACGTTGACCGCCTGAGGCGTCAGACCCATGTGTGCACAGACGGGAACGCCGCGCTCGGCGAGCAGCCGGATCGAGTCGGCCAGCCATGCCGCGCCCTCGATCTTGACCATGTGCGCGCCCGCTTGCATCAACGTGGCGCTGTTGGCGAAGGTCTGCTCAGGAGTGGCGTAGGACATGAACGGCAGATCCACCAGAATCAGCGCGCCCTGGTTGCCGCGTTTGACGCCAGCCACGTGGTACGCCATTTCAGCGGTGGTAACGGGCAGCGTGCTGTCGTGGCCCTGAAGGACCATGCCCAGCGAGTCGCCGACCAGCAGCACTTCCACGCCGGCCTGGCTGGCGGTGTGGGCAAAAGTCGCGTCGTAGCAGGTCAGCATGGTGATTTTTTCACCTTTTTGCTTCAGAGCCAGCAGGGACGTAACGGTGATATCGGGCATGGAAAGTCCTCATTCAGGCGCTGTGAATACTGCGGCGATCAACGCGTGATTCATCTTGGGAGGCAGGCACATCGTCGTTTCGCGATGTTTGCAACGGCCTGATCCGCGCCTTTTGGCCGGTCGTCCGGCTTTGGGACGCTTATCTTCGTGAGGAGGGGGCGGGAAGTCAATTCCGGGTGTTGCCGGTTTCAACGTGCCCGCAGAACGGCGTCAGCTCGGCAAACGCTCCAGGCCTTCGAACGGGCACTGGGCAAGCAGCTCATTCAGCGCGCGGCCATCAGCCAGGGTAATCCCCGGCGCCAGTTCGGCCAGCGGATACAGCACAAACGCGCGCACTTGCATCTGGTAATGCGGCACCTTCAGTCGCGGCTCATCGATAAGGCGATCGCCGAACAGCAAGATGTCGAGGTCCAGCGTGCGCGGCCCCCAGCGTTCGAGGCGCTCGCGGCCCTGATCGTTTTCGATGCCTTGCAAGGCGTCGAGCAGCGCCAGCGGGGGGAGCGAGGTGTCGAGGGCGGCGACCGCATTGGTGTAACGCGGCTGACCCGGTAACAGCGAGTCGCTGACATAAAAAGAGGAAACGCCTGACAGGCTACTTTGCGGCAATTGGCCCATGGCCTTGATCGCTTCTCGCAACTGTTCGGCGGGGTCGGCCAGGTTGCTGCCCAGGCCGACGTAAACGCGCTCGATCATCGGCTGTTATTCCGCCCCGTCGACGCCGGCGCGTTTGCGCTTGCCGCTGCTGCTGCGACGACGTTTGCGTGGACCCTGGCCGGTGGCGTCGGGCTTGCTGCCCAAGTCACGAATCATGTCGCGGCGTCCGGAATCATTGGCGTCCTGATAGTCCGTCCACCATTCACCCAGGCCGTCGGTTTCTTCGCCAGCGGACTCGCGAAGCAACAGGAAGTCGTAGCCGGCACGGAAACGCGGGTTTTCCAGCAGCAGGTCCGCACGTTTGCCCGAGCGACGCGGCAGACGTTCCTGCATGTCCCAGATCTCGCGGATCGGCAGGGTAAAGCGTTTCGGAATCGCGATCCGCTGGCACTGTTCGGTGATCAGCTCGTGAGCCGCTTCCTGCATGGCCGGGATGGGCGGCATACCGCGCTCTTGCAGACGCAGCACCCGCGCGGGCAGGGCAGGCCACAACAATGCGGCAAACAGGAACGCCGGCGTGACCGGTTTGTTCTGCTTGATGCGCAGATCGGTATTGGCCAACGCCTCGCTGATCAACGTGTGGGTGTAAGTCGGGTTGTATTCCAGGGCTTTGGAGCTGGCCGGGAACAGCGGCTCGAACAGTTCAAGATCAACGAGCATCTCGAACGTCGCCTCGGCGTATCCGGAGAGAAACAGCTTCAGCACTTCTTCAAACAGACGCGCCGAAGGGATGTCACGCAGCATCGGCGCCAACGGGCGAATGGGCGTGGCGCTGTGCTTCTCGATGCCGAAATCCAGCTTGGCGGCGAAACGCACGGCCCGCAGCATGCGCACCGGGTCTTCCTTGTAACGCTGCTGCGGATCACCGATCAGACGAATCAGGCGATTGCGGATGTCGTGAACGCCATTGGCGTAATCGAGGACGCGCTCGGTGACCGGATCGTAATACAGGGCGTTGATCGTGAAGTCCCGACGCTGGGCGTCGTCTTCGAGGGTGCCGTAAACGTTGTCACGCAGAATGCGCCCGCTCTCGTTGCGTGAAGACTGATTGCTGTCTTCGTCTTCGTCGTCGATCGGGTGGTTGGCGCGGAAGGTCGCGACTTCAATGATTTCACGGCCGAAATGGATGTGAACCAGCTTGAAGCGGCGGCCGATGATACGGGCGTTGCGAAATTCGGCGCGGATCTGCTCTGGCGTGGCACTGGTGGCGACGTCGAAATCCTTGGGCGTGATGCCGAGCATCATGTCGCGGACGCAGCCGCCAACCAGATAGGCCTGATAGCCGGCGGTCTGCAGGCGCTCGACGATATTCACCGCATAGCGGCTGAATTGATTGCGTTGCAACGAATGCTGACTGCTGCTGAGCACTTCAGGCGTTGTGCGCACATGTTGCTGCGGCTTGCGCAGTGGGGAACGGAATGACTGGAACAGCTTCTTCAGCATGGGAGGCACTGTTTGAAGGAATATTCGGCCAATTTCGAAGAGTGACCGCACGATGGGCGGGGATTCTAGCATTTAGTCGAGGGATGGTGTAGGAGGCAGCGCGATGGGTGCGTACGGGGGGTGACTGTGGACTTGGTGCGGGGTGTGGATCGGGGAAGGGGTTTATCGCAGATGCTACTGGGGGAGCCGAAGCTCCCCCAAAGTGCGTGCTCTTATTTTTATTGTCTGATGGGCTTTTTATTTTTGTTAACCGCCCGATTCACGACTTTCGTCTGTGAAACCTCCCAATCGGGAGTCAAGAGCAAACGGATTGCTTTGGTCGCTGTGCGGCAGTGATCTATCGATCCAACCAGTTCAGGCTCTACCTAAGGGTAGTTTTTGTTGTTCTCGGCCTGGTTGCGGGACAAGTCCCAAATGCAACGCCTCTCCAAAAGAATCAGTTAGCTGCGCCTCCGCCGTGTTGTTTTTGTTATGCGTGAGTCGATTCGTCTTGTTTTTATTATGTTGGTGTTTCGGGTGACTGATTTTTGTTGTTCTTGTACGAATACATATTGCAGTACCTGTGCCAACTTCGGAAAAACGTGCTGCACGCCGCTGAATTCAAGGGTGTGGCAAATTGACGCTATTTTGCACGGGCGAAAAAAAACCGGGGGTTCGTTACCGTACGCCCCGGTTTTGTTACGTCACCCTTTATGAGGTAACAGTTTTTTCACATCCCTTGTAACCCGCGTGCCAGAGCCCGCGCGGGGGAGCACTCACGTTTCGCTGGCCACTCCGGTCTTGCGTCGCGGAATGCCCAGGCGTTGGCGACGCTCCCACAGGCACTTGCGGCTGACACCCAGCTTGCGAGCCAGCTCGGTTTCCGTCATGTGGTCCTGATGCTCGAGAACGAAGTGCTGGAAATAGTCCTCCAGCGACAAGTCTTCGGTTGGCTCGCCAGCCGTGGAACTCGACGAGCCTGACGTTTGCGGTGCAAGGCCGATGAACTCATTCACGTCGAGGTCGCTCAGCTCGATATCGATGCCCAGCAGCTCTGCAGAAATGTCCGGGCTTTCGCACAAGATGACCGCGCGCTCGACTGCATTCTCCAGCTCTCTGACGTTACCCGGCCACGAATAGTGTCGAATCGCTTGCTCGGCATCTGGTGCGAAACGCAGGTCATTGCGCCCGGCCTTGAGGCTTTGCCGCGCCAGGAACGCATTGGCGATTTCATTGACGTCCGCGCCGCGTTCACGCAATGCGGGCAGCTTCAGCGCGATCACGTGCAGGCGGTAGTACAAGTCTTCGCGGAACTGGCCGACTTTAGCAAGGCTCTTGAGGTCGCGATGAGTCGCTGCGATGAGGCGCACGTCGACTTTCTGCGACTGCACCGAACCCACCCGGCGGATTTCGCCTTCTTGCAGTACGCGCAGAAGTCTTGCCTGAGCTTCCAGCGGAAGTTCGCCGATTTCGTCGAGAAACAGGGTGCCGCCATCAGCTGCTTCAACGAGACCGGCACGCCCGGCGCTGGCACCGGTGAACGCGCCTTTTTCATGGCCGAAAAGCTCGGACTCGATCAGGGATTCGGGGATTGCTGCGCAGTTGACCGAAATCATCGGGGCCTTGGCCCGACGGGACAGGTTGTGCAGCGCGCGCGCTACCAGTTCCTTACCCGTTCCGGACTCGCCTTGAATCAGCACGTTGGAGTCAGTCGGCGCGACTTTGCGAATCTTGCTGTACATGTCCTGCATCGGCGGGCACGAGCCGATAATGCCGATCTCGCCGTTGCTGTTGTCCGGACCGGACTTGTCGCCAGTCGCAGTTTTTGCGGTGGCGGCGCGTTCGGCCTGCATGCTTTGCAGCGTCTGGCGATCGCGCAGGATGCGCGAGACGGCCTGAAGCATTTCGTCGTGGTCGAAGGGTTTGGCGATGTAATCCACCGCGCCCATTTTCATCGAATCCACGGCCGAGCGCAGGCTGGCGTAACTGGTCATGATCAGCACCGGCTTGCCCTGGCCGAGCTTGATCAACTCGGTGCCGGGGGCGCCGGGCAGGCGTAAATCGCTGACGATCAGGTCAAACGAAGGGATGCTGAAACGTTCCTGAGCTTCCTGCACGGATCCGGCTTCGCTGACCTGGTACTGATTACGTTCCAACAGTCGACGCAGGGCGGAGCGGATGATGGTTTCGTCTTCCACGATCAAAATGTGAGGCATTGATTCGGTTCTCTCGACGGTCTCAGTTCACGGCGGACGTCGCTTCGACATGTCGCGGTAAGGTCACCCGAATCCGGGTTCCGCGTTGGTGCTCGGGGTCAGCCGGGCTGTCGATGGTGATTTGTCCATAATGCTCTTCAACGATGGAATAGACCAGCGCGAGCCCCAGTCCTGTTCCTTCGCCCGGATCCTTGGTGGTGAAGAAAGGTTCGAACAAGCGGTCCATGATGGCTTTCGGAATGCCGCTGCCTTCATCTTCGACGATCAGATCGACCGTGTGTTCGGAGGCTTCGCTTTTCACCCGCACCGCACTGCCGGCGGGCGATGCATCGCGGGCGTTGGACAGTAGATTGATCAATACCTGTGCGAGGCGTTGTGGATCGCCGTCCACCCAGTGGTTCGGGTTGCACAGGTTATAGAACTGCACTTCGAAATTGCGCCGGTTCAGCGCCAGCAGACCAATGGCATCCTGCGCCACCTCGGCCAGGCAAACCGGTTCGTCGGCGTGTTGATGTCCGCCGGCGTGGGCGAAGCTCATCAGTGATTGCACGATGCGGGAGACGCGCTTGGTCTGCTCGATGATCTGGCTGCTGATTTCCGTCAGCTCGCTGTCTTCTTCGCGTTCTTCGCGCAGGTTCTGCGCCAGGCAGGCAATGCCGGTAATAGGGTTGCCGATTTCATGGGCAACGCCGGCAGCCAGTCGGCCAATGCTCGCAAGCCGCTCGGAGTGCACCAGCTTGTCTTCGAGCATCTGGGTGTCGGTCAGGTCTTCAACCAGAATCACCAGCCCGCTGTTACCCGGCGCAAGCGGCTCGTCGATGGCGGCCTTGTGCAGGTTGAGCCAGCGAGTCTGACCGTCGAGGCCCAGGCGCTGCTTGTGCAAGTGCTCGTCAGGGACGTTGATGAAACCCAGCAGCAGCTGCTTCCAGGGATCGACGATGGTTTCGAGCCGTGACCCGACGACGCGCTGAGCGCCGATGCCGGTCAGCTCTTCCATGGCCTTGTTCCACATCAGGATCTCCTGATCCTTGGCCAGGGAGCACACGCCCATCGGCAACTCTTGCAAGGTCTGGCGGTGATAACGGCGCAGGGCGTCAAGCTCGGCAGCCAGGCCGGTGAGGCGGGAATGGTAATCCTCGAGGCGGCTTTCGATGAAGTGGATGTCTTCGGTGACGTAGTTCTCGCTGCCGGACTTGTACGGCAGGAAGGTTTCGACCATGTCCTGCGCAACACTTGGCCCCATCAGGCCGGAAAGGTTGGCTTCGATACGGTCGCGCAAACGGCGCAGCGCATAAGGCCGGCGCTCGTCGAACGGCAGATAGAGATCCCGCAGCGCCTGTTCGACTTCCTTCTGCGCAGCCTTAGCGCCCAAGGGCTTGGCCAGTTGAGTGGCGAATTCCTGAGGGGAGGCCGCGTGCAGTTCGCGGCGCTGTGGGCGGCGAACGTTGTCCACCGCGCAGGCCTCGGCCGCACTTGCCTCTTCGGGACTGGGATTGCTGAACAGTGAAATCAGGGTGAAGACCAGCACGTTGGCCGCCAGAGAGGCGATCGCTGCCATATGCCAGCTGGTGTCATCCAGCACGTAGATCATGTTCAGCAGCGGGATGTAGAACCCCTGGAAGTCGCCGATCAGCGGCAGCAACATGCTGATGGTCCAGACCACGATGCCGGCAATGAGGCCAGCCATGAAACCGCGTCGGTTGGCCGCCGGCCAGTAGAGCACCGACAGCACGCCCGGCAGAAACTGCAATGTGGCCACGAACGCGACAATGCCCAGGTTCGCCAGATTCTGCTTGGCGCCAAGCAACAGGTAGAAGCCAAAGCCGGCCATGATGATCGCGACAATCAGACCGCGCCGGGTCCACTTCAGCCAGCGATAGATATTGCCTTCGGCAGGCGGCTGGTAAAGCGGCAGCACAAGGTGGTTCAACGCCATGCCGGACAGCGCCAGCGTGGTGACGATGATCAGCCCGCTCGCCGCGGAAAGCCCGCCGATATAGCCGAGCAATGCCAGGGTCTTGCTGTGGGCTGCGATGCCAATACCCAGAGTGAAATACTCGGGGCTGGTGGTGGCGCCCAGTTTCAAGCCGGCCCACAGCACCAGGGGTACCGCCAGGCTCATCAGCAGCAGAAACAGTGGCAGACCCCAACTGGCGCTGACCAGCGAGCGCGGGTTGAGGTTTTCGGTGAAGGTCATGTGATACATGTGCGGCATCACGATGGCCGAGGCGAAGAACACCAGCAGCAGCGTCCGCCACGGGCCTTCCTGCAATGGCGTGTGCAACGCCGCCAGTGCGCTCTGATTTTGCAGGAGCCATTGTTCAAGGCTCTGCGGCCCGTCGAACACGCCATACAGCGCGTACAGGCCGATGCCGCCGATGGCGACCAGTTTGATGACCGACTCGAAGGCGATGGCGAACACCAGCCCTTCGTGTTTTTCCCGCGTGGCGATGTGGCGCGAGCCGAAGAAGATGGTGAATAGCGTGATCAGTACGCAGAACGCGAAGGCCACGTAGTTGCGCACCGGTTCCCGGGTAAGAATGCCGATGGAGTCGGCCACGGCCTGGATCTGCAGTGCCAGCAACGGCAAGACGCCGATCAGCATGAAGATGGTCGTCAGGGCGCCCGCCCAGGTGCTGCGAAAGCGGAACGCAAACAGATCGGCCAGTGAAGAGAGCTGGTAGGTGCGGGTGATCTTGAGAATGGGGTAGAGCAGGACGGGGGCAAGCAGGAACGCGCCGGACACCCCTAGGTAACTCGACAGAAAACCGTAGCCGTATTCGTAAGCCAGCCCCACCGTGCCGTAGAACGCCCACGCACTGGCGTAGACGCCGAGTGACAGCGTGTAGGTCAGGGGGTGACGGATGATCCAGCGCGGGATCAGGCCACGTTCGCTGATCCAGGCAACGCCGAACAGCACCGTCAGGTAGGCGGCACTGACCAGAATCATCTGGGTCAGGCTAAAGCTCATCGGCATCTCGTTGGCTCTGCAGAATGAAGGTCACGACAATCAGGATCAGCCACAGCATGTACGGCCTGTACCAGGCGCCCGTAGCGTCGATCCACCAGTCCATGATGGCCGGGGAAAACAGATAGATGCCCACCACCAGCAGCAGGACCAATCGATAAATGTACATTTGGCCTCCCAGGTTGACTGACCGGACGATGATGGAGCGGCATGGTAACGGATGGCGATGGGGCTGCAAGCGACGTTTGCGCCAGCGTTGTGCTGCCTCCCTATGAATCGGCCGAGGCAGCTCAGTCTATTCGAGCTTCCTCGATTGCGCCCAGGCGGGGGATCGAATCGGCATCCCAGTGCGCAATGGCCCAATCCAGCACCTCCCGGGGCGTAGCCTCGTCCAGTTCAGCCGGCGTCTTTTGCCCCAGGGCACGTAAACCCCGAAGCAGCAACGGCGTGGCCTGATCGGGCGGCAGTGGCGGCGAGCGGTAGGATTTACCCAGTTTATGGCCGTCGGGTTGGGTGATCAGCGGCACATGAAGGTAGCGCGGTTGCGGCACGCCCAGCAGCTCTTGCAGGTACAGCTGACGCGGCGTGGAATCGAGCAGGTCAGCACCGCGTACGATGTCGGTCACGCCTTGCCAGCCGTCGTCGAGGACAACCGCCAGTTGATAGGCGTAAAAGCCGTCCCGGCGACGAATGATGAAATCACCCGAGTCGCGCCCCAGGTGTTGACGAAACTCGCCCTGCACCCGGTCTTCGAAGCGGTATTCCAGCTCTGGCACTCGAATGCGGATGGCCGCGTCCTCCGGTGAATGCCCCGCATTGCGGCAAAAGCCCGGATAAATGCCGTTGTAGCCTTCCAGTTGTTTGCGCGAACAGGTGCAGGCGTAAGCGAGGCCGTGGCTGAACCAGCGATGGATGATCGCCTGGTAAGCCTCATGCCGTTCGCTTTGCCTCACCAGTTCGCCGTCCCATTCGAATCCGTAGGCTTCAAGCGTCTGGAGTATCCCTGCCTGGGCACCCGGAACCTCGCGGGGAGGGTCGAGATCTTCCATGCGCATCAGCCATTTTCCGCCCACCGAGCGGGCGTCGAGGTAGGAGGCCAGCGCCGCGACCAGAGAACCGAAGTGCAGATAACCGCTGGGGGTTGGCGCAAAGCGCCCTATATAAGAGGGGGTTTTCATGGGCGCTGATGGTACTGGAAATAAAACGTACGAAATACCGGACGACATGGCGTGTCGTGTGGGAAAGCGCGACGTGCTCGTGTGGCGCTTTCCAGTCCACACCGTCGCGCGTTTGCGCGATCAGTGCCGGGAAACAAAAAAGGACGCCGAGGCGTCCTTTTCTACTGGATCAACAGGATCACTTACCGACCTGCTTTTCCTTGATTTCAGCGAGGCTTTTGCAGTCAACGCACATGTCGGCCGTTGGGCGGGCCTCAAGACGCTTGATGCCGATCTCGACGCCGCACGATTCGCACCAGCCGTATTCCTTGTCCTGAATCAGCTGCAGCGTCTTGTCGATCTTCTTGATCAACTTGCGCTCACGATCACGGGCGCGCAGTTCCAGCGCGAATTCCTCTTCCTGACTTGCACGGTCTGCAGGGTCAGGGAAATTAGCCGCCTCGTCCTTCATGTGAACAACCGTGCGGTCAACTTCTACCATCAACTCCTGTTTCCACTTGGACAGGATCTTGGTGAAGTGCTTGCGCATCGGGTCGCCCATGTATTCCTCACCCTTCGTCGCGACGTAAGGTTCGAAACCACTGATTGCCGGGGTGCTCTTTTGCTTTTCTTCGGTGGGCATGAACGGACCGCCTCTCACTCTTCTAAGCCATTACACAGGTTAAGATCCATCGCCGACACCTGCCGGCCCTGCGGCTGCAAGCGGGCGAACTTACCAGATCGAATCGGAGCGCGCTACTCCCGGTTGTCGAGGATGGCCTGCAGCACGCACGTGGACTATGACCACAGCCTGAGCGCCCGGTTTTATCTATTTTGCAGTGCGCTGAGTTTAGCGCCTGCGACGTAAGCCCCCGGTTTTCTGGACTGCCGGCCGCAAGTCGCTGCTGCTCAGCCCGATAAACGCTGTAGCCCGCCCGGGCGGATGAGTAGAATCGGCGAATTATCTCGCCACCCCTCACCAAAGGAAGGCCCATGCCCCAGCCCTACAGTGCGCGCAGCCGCGCCATAGAACCCTTTCATGTCATGGCGCTGCTGGCGCGGGCGAATGAACTGCAAGCGGCGGGGCATGACGTTATCCACCTGGAGATCGGCGAGCCGGATTTCACCACGGCCGAGCCGATCATCAAGGCCGGTCAGGCGGCGTTGGCCGCTGGCAAGACCCGTTACACGGCGGCCCGTGGTTTGCCGGAATTGCGCGAGGCGATCGCAGGCTTTTACGCTCAACGTTACGGTGTGAATGTCGATCCGGGCAGAATTCTGATTACCCCTGGCGGTTCGGGCGCGTTGCTGCTGGCGGCGAGTCTGCTGGTCGATCCCGGCAAACACTGGTTGCTGGCCGATCCGGGATACCCATGCAACCGGCATTTTCTGCGTCTGGTGGAGGGCGCCGCGCAGTTGGTGCCTGTAGGGCCGGACGTGCGTTATCAGCTGACGGCCGATCTGGTGGCTCAATACTGGAACGAGGACAGCGTCGGCGCACTGGTGGCTTCTCCGGCCAATCCGACCGGTACATTGCTGCACCGCGACGAACTCGCCGCGCTTTCCGCGTCGCTCAAGGCACGCGATGGCCACCTCGTGGTTGATGAGATCTATCACGGTCTGACCTATGGCACGGACGCGAGCAGCGTGCTGGAAGTCGATAACGACGCCTTCGTGCTGAATAGTTTTTCCAAGTATTTCGGCATGACCGGTTGGCGACTCGGTTGGCTGGTTGCCCCTGAGGCCGCGGTCGGTGATCTGGAGAAGCTGGCGCAGAATCTTTACATCAGCGCGCCGAGCATGGCGCAAAGTGCGGCGCTTGCCGGTTTCGAGCCGCAGACCCTGGAGATCCTCGAACAACGTCGCGCCGAGTTTGCCCGCCGTCGCGACTTCCTGCTTCCGGCGCTGCGCGAACTGGGTTTCAACATCGCCGTTGAGCCAGAGGGCGCCTTCTATCTATATGCAGACATCAGCGCGTTCGGCGGCGACGCGTTCGCGTTCTGCCATCACTTCCTGGAAACCGAGCACGTCGCGTTCACACCCGGGCTGGATTTCGGTCGGTACCGCGCCGGCCATCATGTGCGCTTCGCCTACACCCAAAGCCTGCCTAGGCTTGAGGAAGCGGTCGAGCGAATAGGTCGTGGCCTGCGGAGCTGGCAAGGCTGATGCGATTTTCTCCTCCCCTTGAAGAAGGCCGGCTGATTCAGCGCTACAAGCGCTTCCTTGCCGACATCGAGACCGCCAGCGGCGAGCTGCTGACGATTCACTGCCCCAACACGGGCTCCATGTTCAACTGCATGATGCCGGGTGGCCGCGTCTGGTTCAGCAGATCCAATGACCCTAAGCGCAAGCTGCCGGGCACTTGGGAAATCACTGAAACACCACAGGGCCGGCTCGCCTGCGTCAACACCGCGCGCGCCAACAGGCTGGTGGAAGAAGCACTATTGGCCGGCGTGATCACGGAGTTGGCAGGGTTTACGGCACTCAAGCGCGAAGTCGCCTACGGTCAGGAAAACAGCCGCGTCGACTTCCGTCTTGATTTCCCCGATGGCCCGCTGTACCTGGAAGTCAAAAGCGTAACGTTGGGCTTTGATGACAGCCGGGTCGCTGCGTTTCCCGACGCGGTCACTCAGCGCGGCGCGAAGCACCTGCGCGAACTGGCGGCCCTGGCCCGGGAGGGCGTGCGCGCGATGTTGCTGTATTGCGTGAACCTGACAGGCATCGATGCCGTGCGGCCTGCCGCCGAAATCGACGCAGCTTATGCCGCTGCCCTGCTAGAGGCGGCTGCGGCAGGGGTTGAAGTGCTCGCGTATGGGGTGCAGCTCACCCCTGACGAAGTGCGCATTGATCGGCGTCTCGAAATTCACCTTACGGAGACGCGCCCGCTCAGTCCGGTGCAACCGGGTTGATCCAGATGCCCTGAGCGTCCTCGCCGCAGTCGATAGCCCGCAGGGACTTGCCCTCGCAGGGGCCCGCCACGCACTCGCCGCTCTCGATGAGAAACAGGGCACCGTGAGTGGCACACTGGATCAGACTGGCGCTGGCATCGAGAAACTCATCGGCCTGCCATTCCAGCGCCACCCCTCGATGAGGGCACCGATTGGCGTACGCATACACCTGACCCGCTCGCCGGACGGCCAGAATCCTGATTTCATCAACTTCGAATCCAAGGCTTTTGCCTTCCATCAGCGCAGCGCTGTCGCACAGGTATTTCAGCATGGTCTCCTTGGCGTTTGACGCTCAATTGCAAATAATTATCGAATTCCTGAGCGAGGCAGGCTGCGCATTCTGCCAGCAGTCAAACCCGCCAGTCGATGAACGAAATCCAGTCGGTCGCGCCTTGAGGTGATTGACTGAGCCTTCCTTTTATAGAGGATGCACCTTTTTATGCGCTTCACCTCTCAAGTGATCTGGATCGCGCTGGGCTTAGCCTGTTTGCTGGCGGTATGGCTGTCCCTCGCGCTAGGTCCTGTCAGTCTGCCGATGATCGATACCTTGCGCGCGGTTCTCCATCTGGTGGGCGTGCCCGTTGCGGAGGACAACTTGCAGCAGGCGGAACTGATCGTGGGCCAGATCCGCCTGCCCCGTACGTTGCTCGGGCTAGCGGTGGGCGCAGTGCTGGCCTTGTCCGGCGTGGCGATGCAGGGTTTGTTTCGCAACCCCTTGGCCGATCCCGGTCTGGTCGGGGTTTCCAGTGGCGCGGCATTGGGCGCGGCGGTGGCCATTGTCGCCGGCGCATCCCTGGGCGGATTGCCTGAACCGTTCCAGCCTTATCTCCTGTCAATCTGCGCCTTCGTTGGTGGGCTTGGAGTGACCGCAATCGTGTATCGGCTTGGACGCCGCAGTGGCCGAACCAGCGTCAGCACCATGCTGCTGGCGGGTGTGGCGATGACTGCGCTGGCCGGCTCGGTGATCGGCCTGTTCACGTATCTGGCCGACGACGCGAGCCTGCGGACGCTGACGTTCTGGAACCTGGGCACGCTCAACGGTGCCAGCTATGCCCGGCTCTGGCCTCTTTTGCTGGTTTGCGTGGCGGTGATCCTCTGGCTGCCGCGCCGAGCCAAGGCGCTCAATGCGCTGCTGCTGGGAGAATCGGAGGCGCGCCATCTGGGCATCGAGGTCGAACGCCTCAAGCGAGAGCTGATCCTGTGCATTGCTCTCGGTGTCGGAGCCGCCGTTGCAGCGGCGGGGCTGATCGGCTTCATCGGTCTGATTGTGCCGCACCTGGTGCGATTGTTGACCGGGCCGGACCACCGCGTTGTGCTTCCTGCCTCAGCGCTGGCGGGCGCAACGTTGCTGCTCTTCGCAGACATCTTCGCCCGACTGGTGATGGCGCCGGCGGAGCTGCCGATCGGGATTGTCACCGTGTTCATTGGCGCACCGTTTTTTCTTTTCCTGCTGGTTCGAGGGCGTCGCTGATGTTGATCGCCAATGACCTGGGCGTTATGCGTAATGGCAAGCAGGTAGTTGCCGACATCGACCTGGCATTGGCGCCTGGTCAGATGCTCGGCGTGCTGGGCCCCAACGGGGCCGGTAAAAGTACGCTGATGGCGGCCCTGTGCGGCGAGCTTGCCCCGACCCACGGTCGGGTGCTGCTGGACGACATTTCCCTGAATCAATGGCGTGGCCCCGAGCGGGCGCGGCGGCTGGCTGTACTTCCGCAGGCCTCGACGTTGAATTTCGCGTTCAAGGTCGAGGAGGTGGTCGCGATGGGCCGCTTGCCCCATGACAGCGGTCAGCAACGCGACGGTGAAATTATCCAGCACGCCCTTGCGGCGGCCGATGGGCTTCATCTGCTGGGTCGCAGCTATCTGACGCTGTCGGGCGGCGAGCGTCAGCGGGTTCATCTGGCGCGCGTGCTGGCGCAGGTGTGGCCGGGCGAGGAGGGCCAGATTCTCTTGCTGGACGAGCCCACGTCGGCGCTCGACCCGCTGCATCAACACACCACGCTGTTGGCCGTTCGCGCGTTCGCCGACCGTGGCGGTGCGGTGATGGTGATCTTGCATGATTTGAATCTGGCCGCCCGCTATTGCGATCACCTGTTGCTGCTAAGCCAAGGGCGCGCACATCTAGCCGGTACACCGCGGCAAGTGCTGACGCCAGAAGCGCTGAATCGGGTATTTGGTCTGGATGTTCTGGTGCAACCCCATCCCGAGCGTGGACATCCGCTGGTGATCGCTCGCTGAAATGGGCTCGTATCGACCGGCATGAGCTGCCTTTCTCTGCGTTGCACCCCATTTCCGAGCCTCGTGCGGGCAATGTCCTTCGGACAATTCTTGTAATCATGTAGGCCTGCTCTTTTGCGTCTTTGTGGCCGTTCAGGCACAGCCGTTCTCGATTATCGTCGCCTCAAGCAAAGGCATCGAGGGTGTGTAATGAACGAGATAAATGAGGCAATTAACGTGCATGAGGTCGATGCGTCACTGGCGGAACTGGCTATTGGTCTGATGGAATTGGCTTCGTTGAATGCCGATGACACGCCGGAAAAGATTATCGCGTTGTGTCATCGAGCCCTGACACCTGTGGGGCATGTTGCCGCCGTCTGCGTAACGCCCAGATTCGTGGGACTGGCGCGGCGCACGCTCGACAGCCTTCATGCGCGGGAGATCAAAGTCGTGGCCGCGGTTAATTTCCCGAGCGGTTCGCCTTCTGTGAGTTCCGCCGATTCGGAAACCCAGGCGGCGATCCTCGCGGGTGCCGACGAGATCGATCTGGTCTATCCCTTCCATGCTCTGCTTGGTGGGGACAGGCAGATCGGCGCGGACATCATCAGTACCTGCAAAGCCAGGTGCGGTCGGTCAGCTTTGACCGTTACGCTGGAAACCGGCGTGCTGCGTGATCCGCAGGTCATTCACGGCGCAAGCTGTGTGGCGATTCAAGAGGGCGCCAACTTCCTGAAAACCAGCACGGGGAAACATATCCTCAACGCGACGCCCCAGGCCAGCCGGATTTTGATTGCGGCTATCGCCGAGTCAGGCGCGCATGTGGGCATCAACGTTTCCGGAAATGTGCGGACGCTCGATGAAGCGCGGGTTCACATGGATCTTGTCAAGGCACGCTTCGGCCCACGCTGGCTTGAACAGGGGAGGCTGCGGCTCGGGGCGACCAGCCTGCTGGATGATCTGTTAAGCCACTTAGGCGTAGGCGCTTAAATCGCAGGCAAAAAAAGACCCGGCAAAGAGCCGGGTCAAAAACCGTGATTAGCCTGATGAGGAGATAATCTGAGAGTCCGAACCAAGGAGCCTTTCAGGTTATCGGCCAGTCTCGCGACTGGATGTGATAATCATAGTGATTCTCATTTGTAAGTCAACAGTGTTGTTCACACTATTTTGCTTTTGGCGCTCGGCGCTCCTGGATTGCCCCCGGGACTGGCGTTCTTCAATTCGAAGTCCAGGGAATCCTTGTACTGTTTAGGCAGCATGCTCCAGGAGCAATTTGACAATGCGCCTTCCAGTGAATACAGCAGCGCCTTAGAGACTCGGAAGCCCCTGACCTGAACGGCCCGATAGGCCTGGATTGCGCCAAGTCGGCGCAAATCGGCAATAGTGTGGATACCCGCAGCGTGAAGCCATTGAACCGAGGTTTTCCCCAAGTTCTTCATGCCAAGCAATTCGTCGTCCATACGCGCAATCCGTCCTGTCATTCCATGTAAAAACTTCTCCAATGACCCGACACAAACTGAAAGGGCGAGCCATGCCCTTGAGCATAGACGACGTCAAATGAACCTGCGAAGAGACAACAGTTGATATGGAGGGCAGCTGCCGAACGGTAGGGATCAAACGAGAAGAAAGGGCGCGCGCGAGCCCGGCACGGCTGAGCATGCAGGGCGAGAAATAAGCGAGGTTTGGCGGGTGTGACGTTAGCGGGTGCGATAACGCAGGCGCGTACCGAAATTGACCGACATAAGGATTTCGTCAGCACTCAGCTCTGGCGGGAAGTACGCGCCGGATATCTGAGCGTGGGCGATGCTCGCACCCTCGAGCCTGGTTGTCCGAAAGTCCACGCCACGCAGGTCTGCGGACCTGAAATAGGCGTCGCTGAAATCGATCCCGTCAGCATTGAGCTCACGCAGGTCAAGACCGCGAAAATCTCCCCCTGACAGATCAACCTGGCCCTGTTTTGGCCGTTCGAGATTGAAGGCGGCCACGTCGTCTTTTCGCAGTAGCGCGAACAGAGGCGAGTCGAGCTGTTTGGGCTGGTTCATCTGACGTCTCCATTGTTGGAATTCTGACGCCACTATAATGCCACCAATGTCGGGCCGTGAAGCAATATCCTCCACGACTCGACCACTGGTGGACCCTGGATATCAGAGCCCCGGCAGGTGCTGACGAATGTCGGCGACCAGCGTGTCCAGATCGCCGCTGACATTGGTCTCTACGTGCCGGCTGCGCAATAATTCATCGGCGGTCAGCGCCTCGCGACTGGCCAGCTGCGCTTCAATGACTTCCATGGTGGCGTCGGAAGGATCCTGATTTTGTGCCCGACGTTGTGCCAGCCAACCCTCGATAACCGCCTTTGGCGCGGCGCAGTCAATGATCAGGAAAGGAACGCCCATCGCCTCGGCAATCTGCGCAGTCGCCTGCCGCTGTGCGAGCTTCAAATAGGTTGCATCGATGACCACCGGCAAGCCTGCGCGGAGCACAACACCGGCCAGCTCATTCAGGCGTTGATAAGTAGCAGCGCTGACGTCGGCGGAATACAGATCTTCATGGTCGGCGAATGCACGCTTGCGTTCGACATCTGAGCGCAGACGGATCGCGCCCAGCGCTTCCACCAGCCGCATCGCAACCTGGCTTTTGCCGACCGCGGAAACACCATGGGTGATGGCCAGAAAGTTGGACGGAATCGCGCTGTAGCTTTCGGCCAGGTTGGCGTAGTTGCGATACTGGCGCAGTGTCGCGGCGCGCTGCACCTGGTCGGCGTCGGCATTCAGGCTGAACAGCGCCACTTTGGCGCGGACCAGTGCGCGGTAGGCTTTGTAGAAATTGAGCAGTTGCAGGCCTGCGTAGTCGCCGGTCAGCTCCAGGTACTGGCTGACAAACCGACGGGAAAGGCTTTTCAGGCCGCGATCTTCAAGGTCCATGGCCAGGAAGCCGATGTCGGCATAGACGTCTGTCATGCGGAAGGGCTCGTTGAATTCAATGCAGTCGAAAATCACGACCTTGCCATCGATCAGCGTGGCGTTGCCCAGGTGAATGTCGCCATGGCATTCGCGAACAAAACCGTCCAGCTTGCGCTGGTTCATCAGCGGCTTGAGACGCTCGAAACTGGTGTTGGCCCACGCTTCCAGCGCTTCCAGCTGGATGAGGTCAGATTTTTCGCTGAGGAAAGGCAGAATCTGCTCGAAATTCTGCGTGACCGGCGCCATGACGCTGTCTGCGCTGCCGAGCGGGTTTTCCATCGGCACTTTAGGCGACTTGAGATGAAACTCGGCGATTTGCCGGGCCATATCGTCGATGTGCGCGGTGGTCAGTTCGCCCTTGGCTTGCAAGGTGCTGAGCAATCCGTCCTGCGGAAACTGACGCATTTTCAGCACGTACTCGATCGCTTCGCCTTCGCCATTCAACTGCGGGGCCTCGATGCTGCCGGTGATGGGCAGCACTTCCAGGTACAGATCGTTCGTCAGGCGCTGGTTGAGCATCAGCTCCTGCTCGCAGAAATGCTGGCGCGCAGACAGACTGGTGAAGTCCAGAAAACCGAAATTGACCGGCTTCTTCATCTTGTAAACGTACGGGCCGGTGAGCAGTACCCAGGAAATATGCGTCTCGATGACCTGAAACTGTTCGACCGGGTGAGGAAACAGGGCGGGGTTTTGCAGCGCGGCTATCAGTGTCTGGCTCACGGACGATCCTTGAAAGGTGATAAGTCGATAGAGAAGTAGCGAAAGGCGGCCATTATGGCCGCTGGAGACATTGCTGCAAACCGCTTAAAGGGTGGTCTGTCGGGGGCTTTGAAAGTGCGTATAATCCGCCGCCATGACCCGATCCCGTACCCCGAAAAAATCCCCCAAACCCACCAACAGCCGCCTGCGCAGCCTGTTGGGCTGGGCCCTGAAACTCAGTCTTGTCGGGCTGGTGATCCTTGGCTGCTTCGCCGTTTACCTGGATTCCATCGTTCAGGAAAAATTCTCCGGCAAGCGCTGGACCATTCCGGCCAAAGTCTATGCGCGGCCGCTGGAGCTGTTCGTCGGCCAGAAGCTGTCACGCGATGACTTCCTTCTGGAGCTCGATGCACTGGGCTACCGCCGCGAAGGCGTCGCCAACGGGCCGGGCGCTGCTGCGGTCAACGGCAACAGTGTCGATCTCAACACCCGCGGCTTTCAGTTCTATGAAGGCGCTGATCCGGCCCAGCAGATCCACGTACGCTTCTCCGGCGATTACGTCGCGGAGCTGACCGCCGCCAATGGCGCCAAGCTCGCTGTTGCGCGGCTTGAGCCCCTGATGATCGGCGGCTTGTACCCGAAGAATCTCGAAGACCGGATTCTGATCAAGCTTGATCAGGCGCCGCCTTATCTGCTCGACACGCTCGTCACTGTCGAAGACCGGGATTTCTATCACCACTTCGGGGTATCGCCAAAGGGGATCGTGCGAGCGTTCTGGATCAACGCATCCGCTGGCCAGATGCGCCAGGGCGGATCGACGCTGACTCAGCAGTTGGTCAAGAACTTCTACCTGACCAACGAGCGCAGCATCACTCGCAAGCTGACCGAAGCAATGATGGCTGTTCTGCTGGAGATCCATTACAGCAAGCAGGAGATTCTCGAGGCCTACCTCAACGAAGTGTTCGTGGGACAGGACGGTCAGCGGGCAGTGCACGGTTTCGGTCTGGCGAGTCAGTATTTCTTCAGTCAGCCGTTATCGGAGTTGAAGCTGCACCAGGTCGCCTTGCTGGTCGGTCTGGTCAAGGGGCCTTCCTATTACAACCCGCGCCGCAACCCGGAGCGTGCGCTGGAACGGCGCAATCTGGTTCTCGATCTGCTGGAGCAGCAGGGTGTCGCGACGCCCGAAGTGGTTGCTGCGGCGAAGAAGATGCCGCTGGGCGTGAGCAAGGTCGGGTCGCTGGCCGACAGCTCGTTCCCGGATTTCCTTGATCTGGTCAAACGCCAGTTGCGTCAGGACTACCGCGACGAAGACTTGACCGAGGAGGGCCTGCGGATATTCACCAGCTTCGATCCGATTCTGCAGATGAAATCCGAAGCCGCCGTGCGCGAAAGCTTCGCCAAAATTTCTGGCCGCAAAGGCGCCGACGAGATGGAAACGGCCATGGTCGTGACCAATCCTGAAACCGGCGAAGTCCAGGCGCTGATCGGCAGCCGCCAGGCAGGTTTCGCGGGTTTCAACCGGGCGCTGGATGCCGTTCGGCCGATTGGGTCTTTGGTCAAACCGGCCATCTACCTCACTGCTCTTGAGCGCCCGCAGCAATACACGCTGACCAGCTGGGTGCCCGATGAACCCTTCCAGGTGAAAGGCGCCGACGGCCAGATCTGGAAGCCGCAGAACTACGATCACAAAGCCCACGGCAATATTTTCCTGTATCAAGGCCTGGCGCATTCCTACAACCTGTCCAGCGCGAAGCTGGGTCTGGATCTGGGCATACCGAATGTCTTCAAAACCCTGACCAAGCTGGGCGTCACCCGTGAGTGGCCGGCCTTTCCGTCGATGCTTCTGGGTGCTGGCGCGCTGACGCCGATCGAAGTGGCGACGATGTACCAGACCATCGCCAGCGGCGGCTTCAATACACCATTGCGCGGAATTCGCAGCGTACTGACCGCCGAAGGGGAGCCGCTCAAGCGCTACCCGTTCCAGATTCAGCAACGTTTCGACCCGGGTTCGATCTATCTCTTGCAGAACGCGATGCAGCGGGTGATGCGCGAAGGTACGGGTAAATCGGTTTACAACGTGCTCCCGAGCACGCTGAATCTGGCGGGCAAGTCGGGCACCACCAACGACTCCCGCGACAGCTGGTTTGCCGGCTTCAGCCAGGACTTGCTGGCGATCGTCTGGATGGGCCGCGATGACAACGGCAAGACGCCGTTTACCGGGGCCACTGGCGCACTGCAGATCTGGACCAGCTTCATGAAGAAGGCCGATCCGCTGCCACTGGACATGGCGATGCCCGATAACGTCGTGCAGGCCTGGGTCAATGCCAGTACCGGCGAAGGCACCGATGCCAGCTGCCCGAACGCCGTGCAGATGCCGTATATTCGCGGCAGTGAGCCGCAACCCGGCCCGACTTGCGGTGGGCCTGCAGCGCCTGCCGATTCGGTCATGGACTGGGTCAAGGGCTGGTTGAACTAAGCCTGGTTGAATTAAGCAAAGAGGATGTGACGTGAACAAGTGGTGGATTCCGGCTGTAACGGCTCTGGCTTTGCTCAACGGTTGCGCGTCCCAGACGCGCAGTGCGATTCCGGTGGTGGACTCAGGGTCACGCGTTTCAAACGGCGAGCGCGTTTCGTCGACACGCAATAACACCTACCGCGCGCCGGTGCAGGCGCCAGCGCAGTCGCAGACGATCCAGGAAGATTCCGGTGTCACGGTCATGGTCCCCGGCGGCGCCAACGCCAGCGGCGCGCCGATTTCGACGTTCGTGCCACCCACTACGGCTCCGATCAGCACGGCTCCGATCAATACCGCGCCGGTCAATCAAGCCCCGGTGAACAGTACGTACACACCGCCGCCAGCGACCAGCAATACTTACAACATGCCGGCTTCGGCACCGACTGGCATTCCGTCGGCGTCCAGCGGCGGATTGTCGGAAGATGAGCAGCTCGATGGGCCGGTGCTGGCGTTGTTGACCACCGCCCAGCAGCAGCAATCCGGTGGTGATCTCAACGGCGCGGCATCAAGCCTTGAGCGGGCGCAACGCGTGGCCCCTCGTGAGCCGCAGGTCCTTTACCGTCTGGCGCAAGTGCGTCTGGCTCAGGGTGATGCGCCTCAGGCTGAGCAACTGGCGCGTCGCGGTCTGACCTACGCCAACGGTCGCGCCAGCCTTCAAGCCAGTCTTTGGGGATTGATTGCCCAGTCGCGTGAAAAGCAGGGTGACGCTGCCGGTGCAGCGCTGGCGCGGCAGAAAGCCAATGGATAAACGCTTTCCGAAAATCGCCGACCAGTTGCTATTGATCGAGCGCGAATTGCGAGTGCTGGGATGGTGGAAGGAAGTGCCGCCCAGCGCTGAGTCGCTGTCCAGTCGTGAACCCTTCTGCGTCGACACGCTGGATTTTGATCAGTGGCTGCAATGGATCTTCCTGCCACGCATGAAGATCATCCTTGAGCAGGATCTGCCGTTGCCCGCGGCATCCGGCATCCTGGAAATGGCGGAGATGGTTTACGCCAGCCGTATCCGTGATGCGCGCAACTTGCTGGCGCTGCTGAAAGACTTCGACCGGTTGATTACCGAAGCTGTCTGACCCTCAGTTGCACTGATCGTCGAGGTACTTCTTGACCTCGGCGATGCGGGCCTGCCGCTCTTCTTCCGTGAACCTTCTGAACTCGCCATTCACTTCCTGTCGTACCCGAGGGTTGTTTTGCAGTTGGGCCAGGTTGGTGCGCTGCTGGTCGCAAGCCTCTTTACGCTTCTCTTCCTGAGCGGCGACCTGCTTCCTGACCTTGGCGTCGACTGCCTCCTGCTCACGTGCGCCGTCCTGGTTCTGCGGCGGGGGGGCAGGTGGCGCAGCGACAGGGCTCCCTGTATTGATTTCCTGTGCTGTCTGCCCGGCAGGCGGCTGGGCGTCGAAATGCGTGACGCCCTGAGCGTCGACCCATTTGTATATCTGCGCGCCCTGGCCGACCGCCGGGGCGATGGCAAGTGTCAGCGTCGCTGCAAGTATCATCCAGCGCATTCCCGGTTCCTTACTTCTGTGGCAATGGCCGGAAACCTATCACAAGCGTGACGCCACGACCTCATTCGGTGCCTTTTGGCGGAAGGCGGACGAAGAAAGCGCATCGATGACTTGACTTGAGAGGGGCGAATCCGAACAATCCAAAGTTCGCTGTAGAGGGACTGCCAGAAGCAGACCGTCTCGGTAGATCATGAGGCGCACACCCGCGCCGACCCGTAACACCCGCAACGCGTTACCTCGCGCTGGGTGGGAAGACCCCGAAACACTTAAGGGGCGATCCCAATACTTGCTCAGTCAGTGCTGACGTAGTCGGCGACCACCGTCGCTCATGCTCTGCTTTGCAGTAAACCTATTAAGACCCGTCTCCTCGCTTGTGTGGACGGTATTCTGGCGTTTTAGAGGTGAACAACGTGGAGCTTTTATCTGGCGCTGAAATGGTCGTCCGCTTTTTGCGTGACGAAGGCGTAGAGCACATCTACGGGTACCCTGGCGGGGCCCTCCTGCATATATACGACGCGCTGTTCAAAGAGCCGGCTGTGAGCCATATCCTCGTTCGTCACGAACAGGCCGCAACTCACATGGCTGACGGTTACGCCCGCGCCACCGGCAAGGCAGGCGTTGTGCTGGTGACTTCGGGTCCCGGCGCAACCAACGCCATCACCGGTATCGCGACTGCCTATATGGATTCGATTCCGATGGTCGTGCTGTCCGGCCAGGTTCCGAGCAACATGGTCGGTACCGACGCGTTCCAGGAGACCGACATGATCGGTATCTCCCGGCCAATCGTGAAGCACAGCTTCATGATCAAGCACCCGTCGGAAATCCCGGAAGTTTTGAAGAAGGCGTTCTACCTCGCTCAATCCGGTCGTCCCGGCCCTGTCGTCGTCGACATCCCGAAAGACATGACCAACCCGGCGGAAAAGTTCGAATACATCTTCCCCAAAAAGGCCAAGCTGCGTTCCTACAGCCCGGCGGTTCGTGGCCACTCCGGCCAGATCCGCAAAGCCGTGGAAATGCTGGTCGCGGCCAAGCGCCCGGTCATCTACGCCGGTGGCGGTGTGATCATGGGCAACGGTTCGGCGCCATTGACCGAACTGGCGCAGCAATTAAACGCGCCGGTCACCAACACGCTGATGGGGCTGGGCGCCTACCCTGGCACTGATCGCCAGTTCGTCGGCATGCTGGGGATGCACGGCAGCTACACCGCCAACCTGGCGATGCACCACGCTGATGTGATCCTTGCGGTCGGCGCGCGCTTCGACGATCGCGTGATCAACGGCCCGGCGAAGTTCTGCCCGAACGCCAAAATCATTCACGTCGATATCGACCCTGCATCCATCTCCAAGACCATCAAGGCCGACGTGCCAATCGTCGGGCCGGTTGAGAGCGTCTTGACCGAAATGGTTGCGACCCTTAAAGAGCTTGCCGAAACCCCTAACAAGGAATCGGTCGCGACGTGGTGGAAGCAGATCGAAGAATGGCGTGCCGGCGGCGACCTGTTCCCGTACAACCGTGGCGACGGAAGCGTCATCAAGCCGCAGACCGTGATCGAGACGCTGTGTGAAGTGACCAAAGGCGATGCCTACGTCACCTCCGATGTGGGTCAGCATCAGATGTTCGCGGCTCAGTACTACCGCTTCAACAAACCCAATCGCTGGATCAACTCCGGCGGTCTCGGCACGATGGGCTTCGGTCTGCCGGCTGCGATGGGCGTTGCGCTGAGCTTCCCGAATGACAATGTCGCCTGCGTCACTGGCGAAGGCAGCATTCAGATGAACATCCAGGAACTGTCGACCTGCCTGCAGTACAACCTGCCGGTGAAGATCATCCTGCTCAATAACGGCGTGCTCGGCATGGTCCGTCAGTGGCAGGACATGAGCTACAGCGGCCGTCACTCGCATTCCTACATGGAGTCGCTGCCTGACTTCGTGAAGCTGGTCGAAGCCTACGGGCATGTCGGCATGCGCATCACCGATCTCAAGGATCTGAAGCCGAAGATGGAAGAGGCGTTCGCCATGAAAGATCGTCTGGTATTCCTCGACATCCAGGTTGACGTCAGTGAGCACGTTTATCCGATGCAGATCAGAGACGGGTCCATGCGCGACATGTGGCTGAGCAAGACGGAGCGGACATAACCATGCGCCACATCATTTCGCTATTGCTGGAAAACGAACCGGGCGCGCTGTCTCGTGTGGTCGGCCTGTTTTCGCAGCGCAACTACAACATCGAGAGCCTGACAGTGGCGCCAACCGAGGACCCGACTCTGTCGCGTCTGACGCTGACCACCGTTGGCCATGATGAAGTGATCGAGCAAATCACCAAGAACCTCAACAAGCTGGTCGAGGTGGTCAAGCTGGTCGATCTGTCGGAGAGCGCCCACATTGAGCGCGAGCTGATGCTGATCAAGGTGAAAGCCACTGGCGCACAGCGTGCCGAGATCAAGCGCACCACCGACATTTTCCGCGGCCAGATCGTCGACGTCTCCAGCAGCGTCTATACCGTGCAGTTGACCGGGACAAGCGACAAGCTGGACAGCTTCATCCAGGCGATTGGCACCACTGCCATTCTGGAAACCGTACGAAGCGGCGTCACGGGTATTGCCCGCGGCGACAAAGTGCTGAGCATCTAACCTAATTTTGCAAATGGCCTTGCGGCCAAGTTATCAGGGGAATTTCATGAAAGTTTATTACGACAAAGACTGCGACCTTTCGATCATCCAGGGCAAAAAAGTTGCCATCATCGGTTACGGTTCTCAGGGCCACGCTCAAGCGTGCAACCTGAAAGACTCCGGCGTTGATGTCACTGTTGGTCTGCGCAAGGGTTCGGCCACTGTCGCCAAAGCTGAAGCTCACGGCCTGAAAGTGACTGACGTCGCTTCCGCTGTCGCCGCTGCAGACCTGGTCATGATCCTGACCCCGGATGAATTCCAGTCCCAGCTGTACAAGAACGAAATCGAGCCAAACATCAAGAAGGGCGCAACACTGGCCTTCTCCCACGGCTTCGCGATTCACTACAACCAGGTTGTTCCTCGTGCTGACCTCGACGTGATCATGATCGCGCCAAAAGCACCGGGCCACACCGTGCGTACCGAGTTCGTCAAAGGCGGCGGCATCCCTGACCTCATCGCCGTTTACCAGGACGCTTCGGGCAACGCCAAGAACGTCGCTCTGTCGTACGCTTCGGGCGTTGGCGGCGGCCGTACCGGCATCATCGAAACCACGTTCAAGGACGAGACCGAAACCGACCTGTTCGGCGAACAAGCCGTTCTGTGTGGCGGTACCGTTGAACTGGTCAAAGCCGGTTTCGAGACGCTGGTTGAAGCCGGTTACGCGCCGGAAATGGCCTACTTCGAGTGCCTGCACGAACTGAAGCTGATCGTCGACCTCATGTACGAAGGCGGTATCGCGAACATGAACTACTCGATCTCCAACAACGCTGAATATGGCGAGTACGTGACCGGCCCGGAAGTCATCAACGCCGAATCCCGTCAGGCCATGCGCAACGCTCTGAAGCGCATTCAAGACGGCGAATACGCCAAGATGTTCATCGCCGAAGGCGCCAGCGGCTACCCGTCGATGACCGCCAAGCGTCGCAACAACAAGGCGCACGGCCTGGAAATCATCGGTGAGCAACTGCGCTCGATGATGCCTTGGATCGCGAAGAACAAGATCGTCGACCAAGCCAAGAACTAAGATCACAGATCCGGTTCTTGCATGAAAAAACGCGGCCCTCGGGTCGCGTTTTTTCGTTATGGGGGCTCATCTGGTATAAAGCTGCATCGTTTGTCGGCCGACCGGTCGCAAGCATTTGTCGAAATTCTTCAGCTGCAAGGTATTGTCCATGAGCGAACGTCCCGAAGAGCCGAACAAGGCTTCTGACGCCGAAAGCCTGCTACCGATTGATGAACACATTGAAGAGGGTCATGACGCCGAAGGTCGCAAGGTGCGCCATCGTGGCATCTATCTGCTGCCCAATCTGTTCACCACCGCCAACCTGTTCGCCGGCTTCTACGCAATCATCAGCGCCATGAGTGCGCAGAGCGCATTGAGTGCGGGTGATCAGGTGAGCGCGAGCAAATATTTCGCGTTCTCCGCCATCGCTATCTTCGTTGCCATGGTGCTGGATGGTCTGGATGGCCGCGTCGCGCGGATGACCAACACCCAAAGCGCATTCGGCGCAGAGTATGACTCGCTGTCCGACATGGTTGCTTTCGGCGTGGCGCCGGCGCTGTTGGCGTTTGGCTGGGCACTGGGCGACATGGGCAAGGTCGGCTGGATGGTCGCCTTCATCTATGTTGCGGGGGCAGCATTGCGTCTGGCCCGCTTCAATACTCAGGTGGGTAAGGCCGACAAGCGTTACTTCATTGGTCTGGCAAGTCCTGCCGCCGCGGGCGTCGTCGCGGGCACCGTCTGGGCCTTCAGCGATTACGGCATTCAGGGTTCGAAATTGTCGTTCCTGGTCGCGCTATTGGTTGCTGCGGCCGGGATGCTGATGGTCAGCAATATCAAATACAACAGCTTCAAAGAGCTGGATCTGAAGGGGCGCGTGCCGTTCGTTGCGATTCTGGCGGTTGTCTTGGTCTTTGCCGTGGTGTTCAGTGATCCGCCGCGCATTCTGCTGCTGATCTTCCTCGGCTACGCAGCATCGGGTCCGATCCAATACCTGCTGCGTCTGCGTCGCCAGAGGTAGTTGGCCGACCGTTATTTCCCGCATACTCCGCAGCTATAGATGCTTCAGTTTCTCTATAACTGCGGAGTCATCATGCTGATCAAGATCCCCTCCACATCCGATTGCAAAGAGTCGGATGTCACGCCCGAATCCCTTTACCTCTCCCGCCGCGCATTGCTCGGCAGCAGCCTTGCGGGGCTCGCCGTCAGTGCAATGCCCCGTTGGGCGCAAGCCGACGAAGCCTCTCGCTATGCCGACGTCGAAGCCGGCGCTGCCCCCGACTGGTTCAAAGGCAAATTGCCTGCGACGAAGTGGCAAGCCGTCACCGTCAAGGACGAGACGATCACGCCGTTCAAGGACGCGACCCACTACAACAATTTCTACGAGTTCGGCACCGACAAGGGTGATCCTGCGCAAAACGCCGGCTCCCTGAAAACCGAGCCGTGGAGCGTTGTCATCGACGGGGAGGTGGCAAAGCCTGGCCGCTACGCGCTCGAAGACCTCATGAAGCCCTATCAGCTGGAGGAACGTATCTATCGTCTGCGCTGCGTGGAGGCGTGGTCGATGGTGATTCCGTGGCTGGGTTTCCCGATCTCCGAGCTGCTTAAGCAGGTTGAACCGACGGCGAATGCCAAATACATCCGCTTCGAAACGCTGCAGGACCCGAAGACGATGCCTGGTCAGCGCTCAGGGTTCGCGTTGATCGACTGGCCTTACGTAGAAGGACTGCGCCTGGATGAGGCGATGAATCCCCTCGCGATTCTGGCAGTGGGCATGTATGGGAGGGAGCTGCCCAATCAGAACGGTGCGCCGTTGCGTTTGGTGGTGCCGTGGAAATACGGCTTTAAAAGCGTGAAGTCCATCGTGCGCATCAGCCTGACCAGCGAGCAGCCAAAGACCACGTGGCAAAGCATTGCGGCGAGCGAGTACGGTTTCTATGCCAACGTGAACCCGACTGTTGATCACCCTCGCTGGACCCAGGCGCACGAGCGACGTCTACCCAGCGGGCTGTTCAGCCCGAATATTCGCCAGACCGAGATGTTCAACGGGTATGGGGAGCAAGTTGCTTCTCTCTATGCAGGCCTGGATCTACGGAAAAACTATTGATGCGTTTCATCTACTGGCGAGTGTCGGTGTTCATCGCTGCAGCTGTAGTCCCCTCGTATTGGCTCTACCAGGCCTGGATTTTTGCGTTAGGGCCTGATCCGGGGAAGGTGCTAGTGGATCGTCTCGGGTTGGGAACGTTGGTGTTGCTTTTGATCACATTGGCCATGACTCCGTTACAGCGCACAACCGGCTGGCCCGGCTGGATTGCGGTTCGCCGCCAGTTGGGCTTGTGGTGTTTCACCTATGTGTCGCTGCATATGCTGGGTTATGGCTTCTTTATTCTGGGATTCGATTGGGGGCAATTGGGCGTAGAGTTGCTCAAGCGGCCCTATATCATTGTCGGCGCGCTTGGTTTTCTGGGTCTGTTGTCGCTGGCGGTCACCTCCAATCGCTATAGCCAGCGCCGTTTGGGAGTCCGCTGGAAGAAACTTCATCGGCTCAGTTACCTGATTCTGGGGCTGGGTTTGCTGCATATGCTGTGGATTGTGCGGGCGGATCTGAAGGAGTGGTCTGTATATGCAACGATCGGCGCATTGCTTCTGGTCCTCAGGATCCCCGTAATTGCTGGACGTATCCAGCGTCGTCGGGTCAAGAGCAGTAGCGGTGCTACTAAAGTTTAAATAAGTACTTGACGCCTCTCCGGATCTGTCTATAATTCGCCCCACTTCCGGCGCAGACGAAACGGAAAACTCCTTGATAATCAAAGAGTTGGACGAAGTAGTAGCGAGGAATGCTTCGGTTCAGATGCTTGAATCGACAGCGGTGAAAAAGGCAGTTGACAGCAGGTTGTAACGCTGTAGAATTCGCCTCCCGCTGATGTGAGACGTTAAGTCGAACGAAGCGCAAGTGGTTGAAGTTGATCAGGAAACTTTGAAAACTTCTTAAAATAACCGCTTGACAGATACAAGAGGCG
>NZ_SOCR01000011.1 GCF_004364335.1 Pseudomonas graminis
AAACCGAGTGGGAAAAGACTGATTATGCCGTATGGATGCGGTCAGAGAGGGGGAGCAAGCTCCCCCTCTGGACTTTCCCCGGACACTAGTGACGCGGAGCGTGGGAACGATCATGGCGCCTGGAAAGGCCTCTTCCCGGCTGAAGCCAGTCCCACGGAGACCCCGCGTTCACCTGCAGGACTGGCTTTAGCCGCCCGCGTTGAATCAACGCGGTGAAAGGTGAACCACCATCAGTTGCACCGTTTCGTTGCCGCGGAATTCGTTCAGGTCCAGCTTGTACGCCAGCTCGACCCAGCGCACGGTCGGGTTGGGCCACACGTCGCGGTCGACGCTGAAGGCAATGCCCTCGAGCCTGACGCTGCCGCATTCGGTCTTGAGTACCATCTTCAGATGGCGCTCGCCGACCACTCGCTGCTCAACCAGCTGGAACACGCCATGGAACAACGGCTCGGGAAAGTGTTGCCCCCACGGGCCGGCATTGCGCAACGCACGGGCGAGTTCCAGATGAAACTCTTCCACCGCCAGGGTGCCGTCGGACAACAACCGGCCGGTCAGGTCTTCTTCATTGAGCTGACGGCGAACCTCGGCGTCGAAGGCTTCGGCGAATGCCGGGAAGTTGCCTTCCGGCAGCGACAGCCCGGCCGCCATCGCGTGACCGCCGAACTTGCTGATCAGCTCGGGATGTTTCGCCGCCACGGCATCGAGTGCGTCGCGGATGTGAAAGCCCGGCACCGAACGCGCCGACCCCTTCAGGACACCCTCGCCTGCACTGGCGAACGCAATGGTCGGGCGGTGATAACGCTCTTTCAAACGCGAGGCCAGAATGCCGATCACGCCTTGGTGCCACTCGGGTTCGAACAGGCACAGACCAAACGGCATCGACTCCAGCGGCAGGTCCTTGAGCTGGGCGAGCGCCTCGCGCTGCATACCCTGCTCGATGGATTTGCGGTCCTGATTGAGCTCGTCCAGCCGCACGGCCATTTCCCGCGCCTCGGTCTCGTCATCGCACAGCAGGCATTCGATGCCCAGGCTCATGTCATCCAGACGCCCCGCTGCGTTCAGGCGCGGGCCAATGATGAACCCAAGATCGGTGGAGGTGATGCGCGACGCCTCGCGCCGGGCGACATCAAGAATGGCGCGCAACCCCGGACGTGCACGCCCGGCGCGGATGCGCATCAGGCCCTGGTGCACCAGAATCCGGTTGTTGGCATCCAGCGGCACGACGTCAGCGACGCTGCCCAGGGCCACCAGATCCAGCAACTCGCCCAGATTGGGTTGAGCGCGGCCCTCGAACCAGCCGATGTCCCGCAGTCGCGCGCGCAAGGCCATCAACACATAAAAGATCACGCCGACCCCGGCCAGCGACTTGCTCGGGAAGGTGCAGCCGGGCTGGTTCGGGTTGACGATGGCATCCGCTGCCGGCAATTCGTTACCAGGCAAGTGGTGATCCGTGACCAACACCTGCAAGCCTGCCGCCTTCGCTGCCGCCACGCCTTCGACGCTGGAAATGCCGTTGTCCACGGTCATGAGCAAATCAGGCTGGCGTTCAAGGGCGACCTGGACGATTTCCGGTGTCAGGCCGTAGCCGAATTCGAAACGGTTCGGCACCAGGTAGTCCACATGGGCGGCACCGAGCAGGCGCAGGCCCATCACGCCGACGGTGCTGGCTGTCGCGCCATCGGCGTCGAAGTCGCCGACGATAAGGATGCGCTGGCGCTGCTGCAACGCCGTCACCAGCAAATCGACGGCGGCGTCGATGCCCTTGAGCTGTTGATACGGAATCAACCGGGCGAGGCCCTTGTCGAGTTCGGCCTCCGAGGCGACACCGCGGGCCGCGTACAGCCGAGTGAGCAAAGGAGGCAGGTCGCCAAGAAAAGGCAGGGTGTCAGGTAACTCGCGTGGTTCGATGCGCATTCAGGTTCCGCTGGTGTTCTCGTGGAGGCCGGCTAGGGGTTGCGATGCACTCGCGATGCCGTCGTAGCAGCGTCGCGATACCGTCGCACTGCAGGACTGAATCAGCCCCGCTCGCCCGCCAGCCACTGCAGTTGCACTTCGTGCTGGCCGCGATCATCTGTGACGAAGATCGTGCCTTCGCTGATCATCACGTCCCACTTGATCACCCGGGGCATGTCCTTGGACAGGATTTCCAGCGCCTCCTGGGGTACCGAAGCGATATTGACGTTCTTCAGCGTCTTGATCGCCGGTATGACCTTGCCTTCCCACACCCGCAGACTGCCGTAGGCCAGCAGGCTGGTGCGCTCGGTGCGGCGCGAGCACCAGGTCAGGCGGTCGGCGTCGGGCTGGCCGACTTCGATCCAGTGCAGGACACGATCGTCCAGACTCTTTTCCCACAACGCGGGTTCGTCGACGTCCGACAGACCCCGGCCAAACGACAGGTGCTCGTTGTACCAGAAGGCGTAAGCCAACAGGCGCACGGTCATGCGCTCTTCGGTCTCCGAAGGGTGACGGGCGATGGTCTGCTTGACGGTTTCGTAGACCCCGCGATCAAGGTCGGTGAGATTGAGTTCGAACTTGTAGGTCGTGGACGGCTGGGCCATGAACGGGCTTCTAGAGAGACGGGAAAGGCGCCAAGTCTACCCGATGCAGCCCCGTTGAACGACCGAACTCGATGAGCGATGCGGCTCGCCCCTCAAATGGGAGATGGGATACAACGTTCGCGAGCGGTTACTCAAGCTCACATGACATGTGTTACATAAATGAAGCACACCATCGATTCATTGCTGCGAGACGTCGTCAATGAGGGTCAACGCTTCCATGCCTGTCACCGGTCCCCGAATGCGCGTCCTGCTGATCGCCGCGTTGCTCGCCTGCGTGCCCGGTACCGTATCGGCACGAGAAACGCTGATCTGGCTGCTGCGCGATTTCCCGCCCCTGACCATATTTTCCGGCCCAGTGGCGGGCCAGGGGGCCATCGACAAGCTGATGCCCGAGCTGACCGCGCGGATGCCGGAGTACGATCACCAGATCATGCATGTCAACCGCGCGCGCGGAACGCAGATGCTCAATGACCCTGCCGTGTTTGCCTGCGATCCGACTCTGCTCTGGACGCCCGAGCGCGACAAAACCATTCTGTTTTCCATCCCCGCGTATGCCACGCCCAGTAATGGCGTGACGATCGAGCGCAGCCACCACGCGCTGTTCGCACCTTTCATCGACGCCGACGGCCGCCTCGACCTTGCCGCCCTGCTGGCCAGCGACAGCGTCGATGTCGGCATCGTCGGCGAACGCAGCTACGGCCCGGTCATCGACGAAGTGTTGCGCAAGACCAATCGCCCCGATCGTCTGATCCTGCACTACGGCAATACAGCGGTTGGCAGCATGCTGGAAATGGAACGGCTGGATCGCTTTCAGGCGATCATCAGTTACTGGCCGGAAGCCCGCTTTCACGCTCAGCAACAAGGGATTCCCCTGGATGAGCTGGAATTTCTGCCGGTCAAGGGCGTGCCCAAGTATCAGTTCGCCCACATTGCCTGTTCGAAGACCGAGAAGGGTCGCGCGGCGATGGAGGTCATCAACCGGGAAATGCGAGTGCTGCGAGTGACGCGACTGATCGGGTTTTACGCGGAGTGGATGGTCAAGAAGGAGGAATACCTGCGTGACGCCCAGACATTCTTCGATGAACCGCCGAACTGACACTGGGTGAAATTCGTGTCAGGGATCCAGTTACCGAATTGCAGACAAAAGAAACCCCGAGCAGCGGGGAGACTGCTCGGGGTCAACCGTGGTCCATCTTGGACCCGTACGGGAGGCAGCATGAACATCGGAGCACAATGCCTGCGCCTGCCGTAACTGATAGGAGCCTACTGAATAGAGAAGGTTCCCTGCGGCTCAGACGAAAGGTCGAGCTGCAGCGTAAGCGGCGGACTGGGAAACGTTGCGCATGGCAGCAATGACGCAAGGCTCGATGCGCCCTTCTGCCACCATCAAATCACGGTGAAGACCGTCTACTACGTCAGTCAGCTGACGCTTGTCGCCCAATTGCGATGCGGAAAAAACCCGTTCAATCACACTCGCACCCGCTGGACTTTTCAGCGTCACCATACGCTCGCCCAGAATACCGGCAGGGCCAATGCTCACCTGATAAGGGGACAGCGCTTCGCTCAGTAGCAAGCTGATATTTTCCATCCGGATCACCACTCAACAATTTGAATGCAAAGGTGCTAACCAATGACCATTGGCAGCAGTGGAAAGTTCTGAGCACTGTGGCGCATTGACACATGCGCACTGCCTGCCGCAGCCTGATTCCGGAGCATGCCTGCCGAATGTGACAGGCAGAGTTCACCTCCCTGACGCCTTCTCCTGCCCCAGATCGTCAAGCAGCGCCTTCAACTGGCCTGCCGCCCGCTCTGCGGCCTGACGTGCCTCGCGCAACTCGCTTTCCAGGCGCTTGCGCTCGCTGATGTCCATCCAGCCGCCGAGCAATCCCTGCATCTGACCGTCGGCGCGATGGTAGGGTACCGTCCATTGCCAGGCGTAGACCTGTCGCCCGGCCAGCGTAAGGGTGCGTTCGGTAAACACAGGCTCCTGCGTTTCCAGCAGCTTCATGTAATCCGCGTGCATTTGCCTGGCCATGTCACGGTCAACGAGATCGACGTCGATCAGGCGACGGCCCTGCATCTGTTCATAACTGATCCCGAAGCTTTCCTCATAACTGCGGTTGCAGGCGACGAGCCGGCCTTGAAGGTCACGCACATAAACAGGATTGGGGAAGGCATCGAGCAGTGTCCGTTTGAAGGCAAGCTGATCACCCAGTTGTGCCTCGGCGCGCTGGCGCTGATGAATCTGATACTTCAGGCGGCTACTCCAGGCCAGCGACATCAGGCCCAGCAACAGTGAGCCGCCCGTGACCCAATAAACCCAGTAGGGAATACGGTTCCAGACCGAAGCCGGAGCGGCTGCCGCGCCGAGCCATTTGAGGCGAATGGCGCGCATTTCCGTCACGGAAAATTCTTCCAGGGCCTTGTTCAGAATGCCGAGCAATTCGGGATGGGCCTTGACCACGGAAAAACGGTCCGGAGACCACAGCCCTTCGACGCTGCGCCCCACTTTCAGCTCGCCGGGTGGATACCGCCAGGCGCCTGCTTCGTTCTGAATAGTGGCGTGCGCCTCACCCTCCTCGACGAGCTGGCGGGCCTCGGCATAAGTGGGCACGAGCAGCAGGCGGATCTGTGGGTAGCGTGCCTGAATGAACTCCAGCAACGCATGTCGCGCGGGGAGCGCAAGGACCTTGCCGGTCATGTCCGCCAGCTGAAGGGACACGTCGCTGTCGGCGCGCTCCAGAAACACCCAGCTGTTGCCTCCAAATGCATAGGTGAAATACAGCCATTTCTTGCGCTCAGGGTTCTCGGCAAGGGTGGTGTTCATGTGGGCGCTGCCGTCTGCCAGGGTCTCAAGCAGCGACTGGGTGGAAGGCGCTTCCTGATACACAAACTGCAACCCGGTCAGGCGCGAAATTCGCGCCAACAGATCAACATTCAACCCCACCCATTGACCGCGAGTGTCTTTGTAAATGTAGGGAGGGTGCTGAGTTGACGCGACCACCACCCGCGGATGTTTACGAATCCATAACTGTTCAACGGAATTGAGACTGACTTGCCGACGAGCAGGGTCAGCGCCAAGCCCGACGGTCCATCGCCCCAGGATTTCCCGGTGTAAAGCCTCGTCCATTTCGGCCAGTACGCGGTCGATTAGCTGGTGAAGTCTCGAGTCTTCCTCCCGAAGTGCGAACGCAAAACCTGCAGGTGGCAACAGACTGTCGAACTTGCTGTGCAGCCGCAGATACGGGCGCAAGAGGCTGTAGGACTGCACCACGAGCTCGTTGGCAATCAGAGCGTCAGCGTCGTCGTGGGCCAATGCCTCCATGGCGCTATAGAGCGTCGGCGCAAGCACGATGTTGCTTGCGGGATAGATGCGCTGCACAACCGCAGCATCGGCATAGCCATCCAGCACCAGTATGCGTTTGCCTGCCAGGGCAGGCTTGAGGCGGGTGTCGTTGACTCGCCCGAACACCACCGCGCGGTCCGGCACATAGTCGCGGGTCAACGCCAGACCGGCTTGGTTTCGCTCGAATCCGCTGGCGCTGGTCAGCACGTCGATGTCGCCGTCGAGCAGTGCTTGCACCGCTTGCGCACGTTTGGCGAACCCTCGCACGTGAACGGGGATTGCCAACCGGGCGCTGACCACGCTGAGATAATCCGCGCTGATGCCCTGATAGCGATTGCGGTCGGTGGTGATGTCGACGGGCTCGTGATCGGCGACGGAAATACCAACCCGGAGTACTTTCCGTGCGTCCAGCCACTGACGGTCCGCGTCATTGAGGACGAGAGGCTGTTGCGGGAGGAAAGGCGCGCCCAGGGCGAACGGCAGGTTTTCACTGGAGTGACCGACGCGACTGTAGAGGCACACGAGCAGCAGAAATGCCCATAGTGCCGGTCCGAGATCAAGGTAACGGCCATTGAATGCCGTTGAGTACACATGTTTAACAACCACAGGCTTATCCGAAAAATGAAAATTCTTCGGAAGTGTGGCACGCAGAAAAAACAAGGCCCGCTGCGAGGCGGGCCTTAGTTGTTACACGGCGATACGGTCAGAGAGGTTTGCCACGATTACCGTGTTGGCTGACGAAGGCCTGTACGGCCTTGAGGTCATTTGGCAGGACGGTGCAGCGTTCGTCTCGCTCAAACAAATCAGACAAATGTGCAGGCAGCTCAAGTGCTTTTCCTACACCGGCCTTCAGCACGGCGTCCGGGAACTTGACCGGATGTGCCGTTCCCAGAATCACCATCGGCGTGTCCAGGCTGCGGCGGCAGTCACGTGCGGCTTTCACGCCAATCGCAGTGTGCGGATCGAGCAGCTCGCCGGTGCTGGCGAACACTTCGGCGATGGTTTTGCAGGTGTCTTCGTCACTGACCGCCAGCGAATCAAACAGCTTGCGGGTTTCGGTCCAGCGTTCTTCATCAACGCTGAAACCGCCGCCTTGCTTGAACGTGTCCATCAGCTTGGCAATCGCGCCGCCATTGCGACCGTGCATGTCGAACAGCAGACGCTCGAAGTTGGACGACACCATGATGTCCATCGACGGAGTCAACGTCGCGTGCAGGGTTTCCTTGACGTACTGATTGCCGCTCATGAAGCGGTGCAGGATGTCGTTGCGGTTGGTCGCGACCACCAGCTGGCTGATCGGCAAGCCCATGTTGCGGGCCAGGTAACCGGCGAAGATGTCGCCGAAATTGCCGGTCGGCACGGAGAACGCCACCGAACGCGCGGGGCCGCCCAATTGCAGCGATGCGTGAAAGTAGTAGACGATCTGGGCCATGATCCGCGCCCAGTTGATCGAGTTGACCGCCACCAGACGCGTGCCTTTGAGGAAGCTCTGGTCGGCGAAGCTGTTCTTGACCATTTCCTGGCAGTCGTCGAAGTTGCCTTCGATCGCGATGTTATGGATGTTCTCGCCGAAGATGGTGGTCATCTGGCGGCGCTGAACATCGGACACGCGGTTGTTCGGGTGCAGGATGAAGATGTCGACGTTGTCGCAACGACGGCAGCCCTCGATGGCGGCCGAGCCGGTGTCGCCCGAGGTAGCGCCGATGATGACCACGCGCTCGCCGCGCTTTTCGAGCACGTAGTCCAAAAGACGACCCAGCAGTTGCAGGGCGAAATCCTTGAACGCCAGGGTTGGGCCGTGAAACAGCTCCAATACCCACTCGTTGCCGTTGAGCTGACGCAGTGGCGCAATCGCAGCGTGGGAGAACACGCCGTAGGTTTCTTCGAGAATCTTCTTGAAATCCGCGTCGGGGATACTGCCCGTCACGAACGGACGCATCACGCGAAAAGCCAGCTCGTGATAAGGCAGACCGGCCCAGGATGCGATCTCTTCTTGAGTGAAGCGCGGCAGGTTTTCCGGCACATAAAGGCCGCCATCGCTCGCCAGACCGGTCAGTAGCACGTCTTCGAAATTCAGGGCCGGTGCCTGGCCGCGGGTACTGATATAGCGCATTGTTCAAACCTTCGGTTTGGGCGGCAAGCCTCAAGGGGCAAGCGGCAAGTCAAAGCGGTTTGTCTTTGACCTGCAGCCCGGTGCCCTAAGCTCACCGCGATATAAGTTTGCTGTTACTTGCGGCTTAGCGCTTAACGCAGGCGGCTCATCTCAGTTCAGATGCTCGACGCGGATGCGTACAACCGGGCCGGCGATATCTTCCAGCGCTTCCAGCGCTTCGATCGCATCGTTCATGCGCTTCTCGACCACACGGTGGGTCAGCAGAATCATCGGCACCAGGCCGTCATGTTCTTCGACTTCTTTCTGCATGATCGATTCGATATTGATGCCGCGCTCTGACAGGATGCTCGCCACCTGCGCCAGCACGCCCGGATGATCCTTGGCCTGGATGCGCAGGTAGTAGGCGCTTTCACACGCGTCGATCGGCAGAATCGGGTGGGCCGACAGCGAATCGGGCTGAAAGGCCAGATGCGGGACGCGGTTTTCAGGGTCGGTGGTCAGGGCACGGACCACGTCGACCAGATCCGCCACCACGGATGAAGCGGTCGGCTCCATGCCGGCGCCTGCGCCGTAGAACAGGGTCGAGCCGGCTGCGTCGCCGTTGACCATCACGGCGTTCATCACGCCATTGACGTTGGCGATCAGGCGGTCCGCCGGGATCAGGGTCGGGTGAACGCGCAGTTCGATACCGCTCGGGGTGCTGCGGGCGACGCCCAGGTGCTTGATGCGGTAACCCAGCGCTTCGGCGTAATTGACGTCGGCGGTGGTCAGCCTGGTGATGCCTTCGGTGTAGGCCTTGTCGAACTGCAGCGGGATGCCAAAGGCGATGGACGCCAGAATGGTCAGCTTGTGCGCCGCGTCGATGCCTTCAACGTCAAAGGTCGGATCGGCTTCTGCATAGCCCAGCGCCTGCGCTTCAGCGAGGACGTCCGGAAAGGTACGGCCCTTTTCACGCATCTCGGTGAGGATGAAGTTGCCGGTGCCGTTGATGATGCCGGCGACCCAGTTGATACGGTTGGCCGACAGGCCTTCACGAATGGCCTTGATCACCGGAATGCCACCCGCCACTGCCGCTTCGAAGGCCACGATGACGCCCTTCTCACGGGCCTTGGCGAAAATCTCGTTGCCGTGCACGGCGATCAGCGCCTTGTTGGCGGTGACCACGTGCTTGCCGTTTTCGATGGCCTTGAGCACCAGTTCGCGGGCGATGGTGTAGCCACCGATCAGCTCGATGACGATGTCGATTTCAGGGTTGCTCGCCACGTCGAACACGTCGGTCGTGGTCGGGGTACCGGTAATCTGGCAATTGGGGTTTGGTGTACGCATGGCAATCTGCGCCACTTCGATTCCACGCCCGGCACGGCGGGCAATTTCCTCGGCGTTACGCTTTAGCACATTGAAGGTACCGCCACCGACAGTACCCAGCCCACAGATGCCTACTTTGACCGGTTTCACTATGAACTCCCCATAAAACGGCCGACGCGAGGCCGGCCGTGGAATCAGCCGCATTCAACACGGCTCGCTATTGATGAAGCGCTGCAGACAGGCCGCTTCAACGTCTACCGCAGGAGGCTGCGATAAACGAAATTACTTGGCACTCAGCGCCAGTTTGGCGACTTGTGGCGCCGGCTGGTAGCCCGGGATCAGCTGACCGTCGGCCAACACGATGGCCGGTGTGCCGTTCACGCCGATCGACTGGCCGATTTCAAATTGCTTGGTGACCGGGTTGTCGCACTTGGGCGCCTGAATATTCTTGCCGTCGACCATACGGTCCATGGCACCGCGACGGTCCTTGGAGCACCACACTGCCTGAAGTTGCTCGTCACCCGGCGAACCCAGGCCCTGGCGCGGGAACGCCACGTAACGCACTTCGATGCCGCGCTTGTTCAACTCCGGCACTTCGGCGTGCAGTTTGTGGCAGTACGGGCAAGTGGTGTCGGTGAATACCGTGATGTGGGATTTGGTTTCGCCAACCGCTGGGTAGACGACCATTTCAGCGGCAGGAATGCCGTTGATAGTCTTGGAAATCGCCTGACGCTCGACCTTCTCGGTCAGGTTGACCGGCTTGCCGGCCTGCATCTGGTACAGGTTGCCCTGCATCACGAACTGGCCGTCGGCACTGGCGTACAGAACACGACCGCCTTTCAGATTGACTTCATAGAGGCCGTTCAAAGGACTGCTGGAAATGCTCTCGATGGGAATTTCCAGATTGAGCGATTCCAGGGTCTTGCGAATGGCTTTGTCGGACGCCTCATCGGCGTGGGCAAACAGGCTGAAAGAGCTGGCCAGCGCTACAACGGCAGCACCGAGAAAACGAGTAACGCGCATGAAAACTCCTCGAGCGGTGAGCAGACGGGCCGCGCTGAAAACGGGTGGCGGAAAAGCACCGGGATGTTTTCAGGGCCTTGATCTGCGAAACCGGCAAAGCCTATCACATAAGGCTCGCAAGGCCGACGCCCGCTGATGTAAGACACGTCGTAAATTACTGAAGCCACCTACCCTCTCGGGTGATGCTTCGCATGGATTTCCTGCAACCGCGCACGGGCGACGTGGGTATAGATTTGCGTGGTCGACAGGTCGCTGTGGCCGAGCAGCATCTGCACCACGCGCAGGTCGGCGCCGTGGTTGAGCAGGTGGGTGGCGAAGGCATGACGCAGGGTGTGGGGCGACAGGGATTTGCCGATACCGGCGACTTTGGCCTGGTGCTTGATGCGATGCCAGAAGGTCTGGCGGGTCATCTGTTCACCGCGCTGGCTGGGGAACAGCACGTCGCTGGGCCGACCGTTGAGCAATTCGTGGCGAGCGTCGCGCATGTAACGCTCGACCCACACGATGGCTTCCTCCCCCATCGGCACCAGCCGCTCCTTGCTGCCCTTGCCCATGATGCGCAACACGCCCTGGCGCAAGTTGACCTGCTCCAGCGTCAGGCTGATCAGTTCGGTCACCCGCAGTCCGCAGGCGTAGAGCACTTCAAGCATGGCTCGGTCGCGCTGACCGATGGCGTCACTCAGGTCGGGGGCAGCCAGCAAGGCTTCGACGTCGGCTTCGGACAAGGATTTGGGAAGTGGCTTGCCCAGCTGCGGCATGTCGACCTGCAACGTCGGGTCAACCGCAATCAGCTTTTCTCTGAGCAGGTAGCGATAGAAGCCGCGCACGCCGGAAAGCAAACGTGCCGTCGAGCGAGGTTTGTAGCCATTGTCGACCCGCCACCCCAAGTGGTCGAGAATCGCTTCGCGACTGACGCTCATCAGGTCCACGCCCTTTTCCTGCAACCAGCCGTTGAACAGCGCGAGGTCACTGCGATAGGCATCGCGCGTGTTGTCCGACAGCCCTTTCTCCAGCCACAGGGCATCGAGGAAGCGGTCGATCATGGGATGGTCAATGGCAGGCATGGGTTCTGACTTGAGTGATGGAAAGCGGCGGGCAGTTTTTCATAACTGCGCAGGCGGGACAAAACCAAATGCCAGAAAGCAAAAAAGCAGCCCGTAGGCTGCTTTTTCATTCGCATGGGAAGACTGGGATTAAACCAGTTTTTCCTTGATGCGAGCTGCTTTACCGGACAGGTCACGCAGGTAGTACAGCTTGGCCTTGCGAACGTCGCCGCGACGTTTCACAGCCATGCTGTCGATTTGCGGGCTGTAGGTCTGGAAAGTACGTTCAACGCCGACACCGTTGGAGATTTTACGAACAGTGAAAGCACTGTTCACACCACGGTTACGCTTGGCGATAACAACGCCTTCGAACGCCTGCAGACGAGCGCGGTCGCCTTCCTTCACTTTCACCTGAACGACAATGGTGTCGCCCGGGGCAAAGGGAGGGATCTCTTTGGTCATCTGCTCTGCTTCGAGTGCAAGGATGATTTTGTTAGTCATGCTGTGCTCCTAAGGTAAACCGGTTTGATTTACCATCGATACGTTAACTATCGTCCCGCTCGCGGAGGTATTCCGCCAGCAGCTTCTTCTCTTCTCCAGAAAGCGAGCGGCTTTCCAGAAGATCGGCGCGTCGTTCATAGGTCCGCCCAAGGGACTGCTGTAAACGCCAACGCCGGATGTGTGCGTGATTGCCACTAAGCAATACGTCGGGAACACGCTGATCCGCATACACCTCCGGTCGGGTGTAGTGCGGGCAATCCAGCAGACCATCCGTGAAGGAATCTTCCTCCGCGGAATCTACATGCCCTAAAGCTCCAGGCAGCAGTCGCGTAACCGCATCTATCAGGACCATGGCTGGCAGCTCACCGCCAGATAACACATAGTCGCCAATCGACCACTCTTCATCGACATGAGCTTCAATAAAACGCTCGTCAACGCCTTCATAACGACCGGCAATCAGGATAAGTGCTTCTTCCTGCGCCAGTTCGCGTACCGCAGACTGATCCAGCTTGCGGCCTTGTGGTGACAGGTAAATCACCTTCGCCGCATCCCCCGCTGCCTGCCTGGCCTGAGCCAGAGCATCTTCGAGGGGCTTGATCTTCATCACCATGCCAGGGCCACCGCCAAACGGGCGATCGTCCACAGTGTGATGTCGATCAGTGGTGTAATCCCGCGGATTCCAACAGGTGAGCTGCAACAGCTCCTGTTTCACCGCACGGCTGGTAATGCCGTATTCGCTGATGGCGGAAAACATCTCGGGAAACAGCGTGATGACTTCTATGCGCAGGCTGGCCATTGCTTAGAAATCCGCGTCCCATTCCACCTTCATCTCGCCTGCAACCAGATCAACTGCCAACACGCATTGCTCCGTATAGGGCAAAAGGCGTTCGCGATCGTCCAGACTGCCTGCGCAGGGTTTGACCACCATTACATCGTTGGCGCCGGTTTCCAGAAGATGATCGACCTTCCCGAGCAACTGCCCAAGACCATCAATGACCTTCAGACCTTCAAGCTGGTACCAGTAGTACTCGCCGTCGGTCAATTCAGGGAACAGATTGCGCGGCACGCAGATCTCATAACCGGCCAGAAGACGGGCTTCTTCACGATCATCAAGACCCTTGAGCTTGGCGACCAGGAACTTGTCGTTCCCGCGTCCACTGACCAGCTCGACCTGTTTCACATTGCCCTCGCGCTTGAGCGTCCAGGTTTTGTACTGCAACAGGTTTTCGGTTGGATCAGTAAAGGAATAGACCTTCACTTCGCCGCGAACGCCGTGTACCGAGTAAATCTTGCCGATGACGATCAGATCGTCGGCGGAAGCTGGCGTCGCGTTCATATTGCTCAGGCCGCAGCCTTGGCAGATTCCTTCAACAGCGAAGCAACACGCTCAGAAGGTTGTGCACCAACGCTCAGCCAGTAGGCCAGACGCTCTTGGTTCACGGACAGACGGATTTCCTGACCACGGGCAACCGGGTTGAAGAAACCGATTTGTTCCTTGTGGGAACCGTCACGTGGGTTGCGGCTGTCGGTGACAGTCAGGTGGTAGAACGGGCGCTTTTTAGAGCCGCCAAGGGCAAGACGGATTGTTAGCATTGAACAATTTTCCTGTAGTCGGTGCTGCAAATCTAAGATGCACAGCGGGCATGGGTGCCCGAAAGGCCGCATATTCTAAGGAATATCCGGATTTTTGCAAATGACTTTTTCCGGCGTACGCCGTCGGGCCACCTAGATCTGCCATGGAGCCGTCAGGGATGACGGCGTTGAGTGCCTGCAGAAGCAGGCCACCGGGACGGTTGCCCCAATGAAGAACGCGCGGGAATAACGCCCGCGCGATGCAATTTACATTTTGGGCATACCGCCGCCGGGCAACATTCCGCCCATGCCGCGCATCATTTTGGCCATACCGCCCTTGGTCGAAAACTTTTTCATCATCTTCTGCATCTGTTTGTGCTGCTTGATCAGACGACCGATGTCCTGCACCTGGGTACCGGAACCCATGGCGATACGGCGCTTGCGTGAACCGCTGATCAGGTCAGGGTCGCGACGCTCGGCCGGGGTCATCGAATTGATGATGGCTTCCATCTGCTTGAACTGCTTTTCGGCCGCGCCTTGCGCGTTGCCCATCTGCGACAGGTTCACGCCACCGATGCTTGGCAGTTTATCCATGAGCCCGCCCAGGCCGCCCATGTTCTTCATTTGTTGCAGCTGATCGCGGAAGTCTTCGAGGTCGAAGCCCTTGCCCTTCTTCAACTTCTTGGCCAGTTTGTCGGCCTTGTCCTTGTCGAGGGTCTGTTCGGCTTGCTCGATCAGGCTGAGCACGTCGCCCATGCCGAGGATCCGCGACGCGATACGGTCCGGGTGGAAAGGCTCCAGCGCCTCGCTCTTCTCGCCCATACCGATGAACTTGATCGGCTTGCCAGTAATGGCGCGCACCGACAGCGCAGCACCGCCACGGGCGTCGCCGTCGACCTTGGTCAGGATCACACCGGTCAGCGGCAGCGCGTCACCGAACGCCTTGGCCGTGTTGGCGGCGTCCTGACCGGTCATGGCGTCGACGACGAACAGCGTCTCGGCCGGCTTGACCGCCGCGTGCAGCGCCTGGATCTCGCCCATCATCTCGGCGTCGATGTGCAGACGACCGGCGGTGTCGAGAATCACGACGTCGATGAACTTGAGCCTGGCTTCTTTAATAGCTGCTTCGGCAATGTCCACCGGCTTCTGGCTGATGTCGGACGGGAAGAACGTCACGCCGATGTCGTTGGCCAGGGTTTCCAGCTGCTTGATCGCGGCCGGACGATAGACGTCCGCCGACACCAGCATCACGGTTTTCTTTTTGCGTTCTTTCAGGAATCGGGCGAGCTTGCCGGCAGTGGTGGTCTTGCCCGCACCTTGCAGACCCGCCATCAGGATGACCGCCGGCGGCGTGACGTTGAGGGTCAGCTCTTCGTTGGCCGCCCCCATCATCTCTTCCAGCTCGGCCTGGACGATCTTCACGAACGCCTGGCCCGGCGTCAGGCTGCGCGACACCTCGGTGCCGACGGCGCGCTCCTTGATGCGATTGACGAAGTCTTTGACAACCGGCAAGGCGACGTCGGCTTCAAGCAGCGCCATACGCACTTCACGCAGTGTGTCCTTGATGTTGTCCTCGGTCAGCTTGGCCTTGCCAGTGACCTGGCGCAGCGTCTGCGAGAGACGATCTGTCAGATTTTCAAACATGCGTGATCCTTTGGGTTCGCGCTGAACCCCGATTGATGCGGCCCGGCCCGTAGCGGCCTTTTCAGTCGGCTGCCGACATCGCGACGCCTGCGCTTTACAGGATGGCTATCAATAATAGCGACGCTATAAAGGCGGCTGAAACAGCGATCGGCGAGCCTGTGGCTTGAGCAGGTCGCGGATTATAGCGAAGAGTCCGGCGCACGGACACCACGGCGTCTGCTTCTGTAGTCTTTCGTGAAATGCGCGTTTTATGCCAAACTCACCCGCTTTCGGGCACGCCCAACAGGATCTATGTTCCCCTTGTCACCGAGTTTGCTCTTCAGCCTCGCCGCCGCCGTCTTTTACGCCGCTGCGACCGTCTACCAGGGTATGCGCCTGCGTCAGGGCCAAAAGGCTGACAAATGGCTGCTGTGCCTGATCGGCACCCTTGCCGTTGCCTGCCAGGCCAGTGCCCTGTTCGGCCAACTGGTGCGCCCTATCGGCCTGGGTCTGGACTTTTTCAGTGCCGCCAGCCTGATTGCTGTTGCCGTGATCATCGTGACCATGCTCGCGTGCATTCGCCTCCCGGTCGAAATCCTGCTGATCCTTCTGTTCCCGCTGGGGCTGCTGACGACCCTGATGGCCCAGTTCGCGCCCTCCGGTACGCTGCAGCCCATCATTGAAGAACACGGCATCATCAGCCATATCCTGCTGTCGATCCTCGCCTACGGGATGTTCACCATTGCAGTCTTCCAGTCTTTGCTCTTGCTGCTGCAGGATCGTCAACTGAAGAACAAGCACCCCCTTGGCCTGATCAAAAGCTTCCCCCCGCTGCAGACCATGGAAAGCCTGCTCTTCGGCTTTCTATGGGCCGGCTGGGTCCTGCTGTCGATGTCGCTGATTTCCGGCTGGCTGTTCGTCGAAAACCTGTTTGCCCAGCATCTGGTGCACAAAACCCTGCTGTCGATCCTCGCGTGGATGGTCTTCAGTGTGCTGCTCTGGGGGCGTCATCACCTGGGCTGGCGCGGCCACAAAGCGATCCGCTGGACGCTGGGCGGGTTCCTGCTCCTGATGCTGGCCTACTTCGGCAGCAAGCTCGTTCGTGAATATATCCTGCACATCTGACGGGCGTTGATCATGGATAATCTGCCGGTCGGCACAATGCTCGCGCTGCTTGCCCTGCTCACGCTGTGGTCAGGGCTGTTCAGTGCAGTCGAGGCGGCGCACCACAATCTCAGGGCGATGCCGGTCAATCCACGCTCCAACGAGCCACCGAAGCCGGTTCTTGCGTTCAACCTCAACAGCCTCATTCTCGGCAACACGCTGCTCAAGGCGCTGATTACCGTCCTCGCCACGTTGCTTGCCATCGGGCACTGGAATTTCCACGGTCCGCTGATTGCCTGGCTGGGCGTCGCCAGCGTGCTGGTGGTGGTGACCGAGTTCATTCCACGAAAGCTGGCGGCCCGTCGTCCCGAGTCGATCCTGTTGCTGGGCAACAACGTGCTGCGCATTCCGGTTCGGCTACTGCAACCGCTGACCTGGATCTACAAGAACATCGCCAAGACGCTGCTGCGCCCTTTTCTGTCGAAGCGTCGGCCAGACACCATCGATGACGAAGACGACACGCACCCGGCGGTCTATCAGGACAACGAAAGCCAGTATGGCCGCGCCCATGTGATCTCCGGGATTTACGCGCTGGACCGCATGACCGTAAATGACATCCTGGTGCCGCGCAGCGAAGTCGACGGTATCAACCTCGACGACAGCATCGAGGAGATCATCGACAAGCTGATCATCTCCCGTCACACCCGTCTGCCGGTCTATCACAACGACATCAATCAGGTGGAAGGCGTGCTCAACACGCGGATGATCAGCCACCTGCTGCCGCGCAACGAGCTGACCAAAGAGGCGCTTCAAGCCGCCTGCTACGAACCCTACTTCGTGCCGGAGAGCACGCCGCTGCAGATGCAACTGCTCAATTTCCACAAACAGCAGCGGCGCATGGGCGTGGTGGTCGATGAATACGGCGAAGTGCTGGGCATCGTCAGCCTTGAGGACATTCTCGAGGAGATCGTCGGCGAGTTCGAAAGCGAGCAGGCCCTCGATAACCCGCACATCCAGCCGCAGCCTGACGGGCGCCTGGTGATCGAAGGCGCGGCGTCGATTCGCGATCTGAATAAAAGCCTCGGCTGGCATCTGCCCTCCGATGGTCCCAAAACCCTCAACGGTTTGATCACCGAAGCGCTGGAAACCATCCCCAACAGCGCGGTCTGCCTGAAGATCGGCCCCTACCGCCTGGAAATCCTCGAGACCGAAGACAACCGCGTCAGCCGGGTGCTGATGTGGTTGAACACCCGCACCAAAGACGTGATCTGAAAAGGCAGCCGGCGCTTTGTAACACTTGTTTCCGCGCCGATCCCCTTCCTATAATCGATCCGCTTACCCAGCCCCGCCGCTCCGCGTGCTATCCGCACAATCCGCGATCCGGCCAGTCCCACAGCCTGACCGCTCACGCGACACCCTGGCTTTCGCTCCCATCCCGAGCACGCCACGCGCCTTTGCCCGCATCCGGGCTAGTCTGTTCAGCGCTGGACCAAAAAAACAATTAACGATTGCCGCAGCGCGCGTACGAATCTTCGTCTCCCGCTGACAGGCGATACGACTGCCAGGGATATCCCCATGACCACGACTTCTGCCTGTCCAACCCGCGACGACAGCGAGGCCCGCCCCGCCAATTCTGCGGCCCGCGTCGCCACCGCCAGTTTCATCGGCACCGCCATCGAGTTCTACGATTTCTACGTGTACGCCACCGCCGCCGCGCTGGTGATCGGGCCTGTGTTCTTCCCGCAAACCTCCAGCACCGCACAGATGCTGTCAGCGTTTCTGACATTCGGGATCGCCTTTCTCGCACGTCCCCTGGGCTCGGCGCTGTTCGGCCACTTCGGTGATCGCGTCGGCCGCAAATCGACACTGGTCGCCTCACTGCTGCTCATGGGCGTCTGCACCACGTTGATCGGCATTTTGCCGGGCTACGATGCCATCGGGTCATGGGCGCCGATCCTGCTTTGTGTGCTGCGCTTCGGCCAGGGCCTCGGACTGGGCGGCGAATGGGGCGGCGCGGCGTTGCTAGCGACCGAGAACGCCCCCAAGGGCAAACGGGCGTGGTTTGGCATGTTCCCGCAACTGGGCCCATCGATCGGCTTCCTCGCGGCAAACGGGCTGTTTCTGACATTGGCGATGACCCTGGATGACGAGCAATTCCGCTCCTGGGGCTGGCGCGTGCCGTTTCTGCTCAGCGCTGTGCTAGTGATCATCGGGCTGTATGTGCGCCTGAAGCTTGAGGAAACGCCTGTTTTCGCCAAGGCCATCGCCCGCCATGAGCGTGTGAAATTGCCGATTGCCGAGCTGTTCGGTCAGTACTGGAAGCCGATGCTGCTGGGGGCAGCGTCAATGGTGGTGTGCTACGCGTTGTTCTATATCTCCACCGTCTTCTCGCTGAGCTATGGCGTGAAAACGCTTGGTTACAGCCGCGAGTCGTTTCTGGCGATGCTGTGTTTTGCGGTGCTGTTCATGGCCCTCGCCACGCCGCTTTCGGCTTTGGCGAGTGACCGATTTGGTCGCAAGCCGGTGCTGGTCATCGGCGGCGTGCTGGCGATCCTGTCGGGCTTTCTGATGGAGCCTTTGCTGACCCACGGCACGACTTGGGCGGTGACGCTGTTTCTGTCGATCGAGCTGTTTCTCATGGGTGTCACCTTCGCGCCAATGGGGGCGATGTTGCCGGAGCTGTTTCCTACGCGGGTGCGTTATACCGGCGCGTCGGCGGCTTACAACATCGGCGGCATTGTCGGCGCCTCGGTCGCCCCTTTCTTCGCGCAGAAGCTGGTGGAAATGGGTGGTCTGAGCTGGGTCGGTGGGTATGTGTCGGCGGCGGCGCTGATCAGCGTGGTTGCCGTGCTGTGCCTGAAAGAAACCCGGCACGCGGATCTGGACACGATTGCCTGACCGCACCAGAAACGTACGTGTAGGAGCGCGCTTGCCCGCGAATGCGGTGTGTCAGTCACTGCATCCGAACCTGACACACAGCAATCGCGGGCAAGCGCGCGCCTACAGTGTCTGCGGTGTGGCGGGTGACAGAGTTATGCCTTGGCAACCGCATACGTGAGCACAGTGACCAAACAAAAACGGCGCCCCTGAGGGCGCCGTTTTTTATTTAGCGTGACGCTTACAACTGAACCTTCACCGCCATCGACGCGCGGGTGGCCTTGCGACGGGCTGCTTCGACGGACTCGTCACGGGCCAGTGCCACGCCCATGCGGCGCTGACCATTGACCTCGGGCTTGCCGAACAGACGCAGCGCGGTGTCCGGTTCGCTCAGGGCTTGCTCCAGGTTGGCGAACGCCGTCTGGGTCGAGTGACCTTCCACCAGAATCACCGCCGACGCCGATGGGCCGAACTGGCGAATCAACGGGATCGGCAGGCCGAGAATGGCGCGGGCGTGCAGCGCGAACTGCGACAGGTCCTGGGAAATCAGCGTGACCAGGCCAGTGTCGTGGGGGCGCGGCGAGACTTCGCTGAACCAGACCTGATCGCCCTTGATGAACAACTCGACACCAAACAGACCGCGGCCACCCAGCGCCTCGGTTACCGCCTTGGCGACGCGCTCGGACTCGGCCAATGCCACCGGGCTCATGGCCTGGGGCTGCCACGATTCCTGATAGTCGCCCTTCTCCTGACGATGGCCGACCGGTGCGCAGAAGGTGGTGCCGCCGACGTGACGTACGGTCAGCAGCGTGATTTCGTAATCGAAATCGATGAAGCCTTCGATGATCACCCGGCCTTTGCCGGCACGACCGCCTTCCTGAGCATAGTCCCAGGCCTTCTGAATGTCAGCGTCGGTTTTCAGCAGGCTCTGGCCCTTGCCCGACGAGCTCATCACCGGCTTGACCACGCACGGGAAGCCCAGGTCTTCGACGGCCTTTTTGTAGTCTTCGAAGGTGTCGGCAAAGTGATACGGCGAGGTCGGCAGGTCCAGCTCTTCAGCGGCCAGGCGACGAATGCCTTCGCGGTTCATGGTCAGCTGCGCAGCGCGGGCCGTCGGAATGACCGTGAAGCCTTCGGACTCCAGCTCCACCAGGGTCGCGGTGGCGATGGCTTCGATTTCCGGGACGATGTAATGGGGCTTCTCAGACTCGATCACCGCACGCAACGCTGCCCCGTCGAGCATATTGATGACATGGCTGCGGTGCGCGACCTGCATCGCCGGAGCATTGGCGTAACGGTCGACGGCAATCACTTCAACGCCCAGGCGTTGCAGCTCGATCACCACTTCCTTGCCAAGCTCGCCGCAACCGCAGAGCAAAACGCGGGTCGCGGTCGGCGACAGTGGAGTTCCGATTTGAGTCATCTCAGGTCCTCGTGGAGCAGGTCGAGGGTTGCTCGCCGTGTGCAGGCAACCGCAGGTAGAAAGGCGCGCAATTTAACATGAAGGCCGGGGAATGGGGTGCAGCGGCGCAGGGTTGGCTCAACGTCGAGGGCTGCTGCCGCTCACCTTAAACATCATCCCGCTTGCCCTCGCCCGCTCCTCGCAGGCGATCAACACCGCGCGGCGCTGCTGATTGTCCATGCGGCTCCAGCCAGTGATCTCGGCCACGGTGCGCTGGCAACCGGTACAGATGTCGGCGTCATCCAGCGCGCAAATGCTTACACAGGGCGAGCGGACCGGCTTTTCATGGATCGGCGCTTCATGGGACGGAGAGTCGGAGCTGGACATCAGTCTTCCTGTGGGGCCAGGTCACGCGCGTAGCGCTGGGCGTTGTGAACGTAATGGGCGGCGCTGGCGTCGAGCATCTGCTTCTGCGCATCGGTGAGCTCGCGGACGATCTTGCCCGGCGAGCCCATGACCAGGGAGCCATCGGGAATGACCTTGCCTTCGCCGATCAGCGAATTGGCGCCGATGATGCAGTATTTGCCGATCTGCGCGCCATTGAGGATGACCGAGTTGATCCCGATGAGCGTGCTGTCGCCCACGCTACAACCGTGAAGCATCGCGTTGTGACCGATGGTCACGTTGCGGCCAATGGTCAGCGGCGAACCCATGTCGGTGTGCATCACCGTGCCGTCCTGCACGTTGCTGTTCTCGCCGATGTCGATCAGCTCGTTGTCGCCGCGCAACACGGCGCCGAACCAGACGCTGGCGTTGGCCTGCAAGCGCACATTGCCGATGACGGTGGCTGTCGGCGCGATCCAGCTGCTGGCGTGCGCGTCGACGCGGGCATCGCCCAGACGGTATTTCATGGTCTGCTCCTCATGGCTCGGACCTCATCGCTCATTCCTTACGCACGGCGCCAGGGCAGCGGGTCAGGATTTCAGCGTGTGGATGATCGATCGTTTGGGCGGCTGGTTGAGGTCGATGCCGCTGTCAAACAACAGGTTCATCAGCTCAACGATCATGATCGCGGTCAGGCCCCAGATCTTGTACTCGCCGAAGCGATAACTCGGCACGTACCAGCTGCGCCCCTGATAGTCGATGCGGTGGGTGTGTTCGCGGGCGTCCTGCCGGAAGAAATCCAGCGGCACGCTGAAGACCGCCGCGATCTCGCCATCATTGGGGGTGTACTCAACGAAATCCGGAATGATGCCGACGTAGGGCGTCACTCTTATGCCGTGCTTGGAGATCAGCGGACTCAGCGGGCCGATCACTTCCACCAGGCCAGGCGGCAGGCCGATCTCTTCCTGGGCTTCGCGCAGCGCGGTGAAGACCAGGTCCGGGTCTTCCGGGTCACGCCGCCCGCCCGGGAAGGCCACTTCACCGCCGTGGGTCGACAGGCCGCTGGCGCGCAGGGTCAGCACCAGTTCGGGCTCCGCGTTGCGAGTAATAGGGAGAAGCACGGCGGCCTCGGGGAAGCGAGCGTCCGTCTCCAGCATCACCGGCTTATGGCTGCTCATACGATTAAGTAGCTCATCCAGCATGGGAATTCTCGATCGGTTGCCTGCCCGGCATCATGCACCAAAGCGGCGACGCGCCCAAGTCTTGTAGGACAACCCGCGCGCGAAGACGCCTCTTGCCGTCCACCCGCGCTACAGCTCAAGATAGCCGCTGCCAACAGGAACCCGATTCGATCATGAAATTCTGCAGCAATTGCGGCAAACAGGTCATCCAGCGTATTCCCGAGGGCGACAGCCGTCTGCGTTACGTGTGTGAACATTGCGACACCATTCACTACCAGAACCCCAACATCGTGGCCGGCGTCGTGCCGGTGTGGGGCGAAAAGGTGTTGCTGTGCCGCCGCGCCATCGAGCCGCGACTGGGCTACTGGACGCTGCCCGCCGGGTTCATGGAAAACGGCGAAAGTGTCGAACAGGCCGCCCGCCGGGAAACCCTTGAAGAAGCCTGCGCGCAGGTCAAGGACCTGCAGCTGTATTCGATGATCGACGTGCCGTACATCAATCAGGTGCATATCTTCTACCGCGCGAACCTCGTCAGCCCGGAGTACGCCGCGGGCATTGAAAGCCTTGAGGTGAAGTTGTTCGACGAAGCCGATATCCCGTGGTCGGAGCTGGCTTTCCAGACCGTAAGGCGTACCCTAGAATGCTTTTTCCGCGACCGGCAGCACCAGGATTTCCAGGTGCACACCGATTGCCTGTCCGCTACCCCCCCTCTTAAAACCACTTGATCAAGACGACGACGCGCGATCGCCGCGCAGGCTTCAGGGATACCCTTTTCATGCGTTGGTTGCTTGCCGTTTTATGCCTGTCGGTTGTGCCGCTGTCCCAGGCTGCATTCACTCAGACCATCGTGCCCAAAGGCAGCGAACAGAAGTTCGTCGGCGGTAAGGTTGTCGACACCCAGAACATCGCTGACCGGACCATCGATAAAGTGCTGGTGCTCAAATCCGCTCATCAGTTGCAGCTGATCAGCCGTGGCGAGGCGCTGAAGACGTACCGGATCTCACTGGGCAAAGCGCCCAACGGACCCAAACTGCAAGAGGGAGACCAGCGCACGCCGGAGGGTTTCTACTGGCTCGACTGGCGCAAGACCAGCGACGCCTACAACCTGTCGATGCACATTTCCTACCCCAACATCTCCGATGCCGCACGCGCCCGTCGCGAAGGCGTGAAACCCGGCAGCATGATCATGATCCACGGCACGCCGATCAACGACGATTACCCGGAGTGGTATTTCCACACACTGGACTGGACGAACGGCTGCATCGCCATGCGCAACAGCGATATTCGTGAGGTATGGGATCTGGTGAAAGACGGCACGATGATCGAGATCAGGCCGTAAGCATCTGCGAGGGTCATGCAGAAAGCATCTGTCTAAAGCAAGGCTGCGGGGAAAGCTAGATATCTTCCAGCTTCCAGACGTCATAAGCCGGTACTTCGTAAGGATGACTGTCCTTCAGCGCAGTCACCACCCGCCTGATCAGCTCGTCTGACACGACAAGCTCAACCTTCCATTCCTGAACCTGCTCGACCTCGCCGGCTTGCCCGATAAACGGCTGACTGCCGTCCAGCGGGCGAAACTGGCCTTGCCCTAGCACCTGCCATGAGCAGCAGTCATACGCGCCGATTCTCCCCGCACCGGCGGCGAACAACGCGTTTTTGACCTGCTCCACATGGCTGGGTGGCACAAAGAAGGCCAACTTGTACATCAGCGATCAGTTCACCCAGACGCGCGCATTGCGGAACATGCGCATCCACGCGCCATCTTCCGCCCACTCATCCGGACGCCACGAGTTGGTCACTGCGCGGAACACGCGCTCAGGGTGCGGCATCATGATGGTGACGCGACCGTCGAGCGTAGTCAGACCTGCGATGCCACGGGGCGAACCGTTCGGGTTGGCCGGATAGGTTTCAGTGACCTTGCCGTGATTGTCGACGAAACGCACGGCAACGGTGCCGGACAGATCGGTTTCAATCAGCGACTCAGGGGTCTTGAACTCGGCGTGACCTTCACCGTGGGCAATGGCGATCGGCATGTGCGAGCCGGCCATGCCTTGCAGAAAGATCGACGCCGATTTCTGGATTTCGACCATCGCCACGCGCGCTTCGAACTGCTCCGAGCGGTTACGCACAAAGTGCGGCCAGAATTCGCTGCCCGGAATCAGCTCGCTGAGGTTGGACATCATCTGGCAACCGTTGCAAACGCCCAGCGCGAAGCTGTCGGTGCGGGCGAAGAAGCCCTGGAACGCGTCCCGTGCACGGCTGTTGAACAGCGCGGACTTGGCCCAGCCTTCACCGGCACCCAGCACGTCGCCGTAGGAGAAACCACCGCAGGCAACCAGACCTTTGAAATCGTTGAGGTCGACGCGACCGGCGAGAATGTCGCTCATGTGCACGTCGACCGAGACGAAACCGGCGCGGTCGAAGGCAGCGGCCATTTCGACCTGACCGTTGACGCCCTGCTCACGCAGTACCGCCACTTGTGGGCGAACGCCCTTCTTGATGTAAGGCGCAGCGATGTCGTCGTTGACGTCATAGCCCAGCTTCACGTTCAGGCCAGGGTTGTCTTCTTCCAGCAGCGCATCGAATTCCTGATCGGCGCAATCGGCGTTATCACGCAGGCGCTGGATCTGATAGCTGGTTTCGCTCCACTGACGCTGCAGCAGGCGACGATCGCCTTTGAACACGGTATCGCCGCTCAGGCTGATGATCACGTCGCTGTTGTTGATCGGCTTGCCGATCACGGCGACGCAATCCTCGCCCAGGCCGGCAGCGCTGAACTGCGCGAGCACCAGCGGCGTGGCGTCCTGGCGAACCTGGATCACTGCACCCAGCTCTTCGTTGAACAGAATGGCCGCAACTTTTTCGCGCTTGCCGGTCAGCGTGTCGAGTTCGAGATTCAAGCCGCAATGACCAGCGAAGGCCATTTCCAGCACGGTCGCCATCAAGCCACCGTCGGAACGGTCGTGGTAGGCCAGCAAGTGGCCGTCGGCGTTGAGGCCCTGGATGACGGCAAAGAAGGCTTTCAGGTCTTCAGCGTCATCGACGTCCGGCGCGACGCTGCCGAGCTTGCCGTGGGTCTGGGCGAGAATCGACGCGCCCATGCGGTTCTGACCACGGCCCAAGTCGATCAGGATCAGATCGGTCAGGCCCTTGTCCATGCGCAGTTGCGGGGTCAGGGTCTTGCGGATGTCGGTGACCGGTGCGAAACCGGTGACGATCAGCGACAGCGGCGAGGTCACGGTTTTTTCGGTGCCTTCGTCGCTCCAGCGGGTCTTCATGGACATCGAATCCTTGCCCACCGGAATGGTAATGCCCAGCTCGGGGCACAATTCCATGCCGACGGCTTTCACGGTGTCGTACAGACGCGCGTCTTCGCCCGGGTGGCCGGCAGCGGACATCCAGTTGGCGGACAGCTTGATGTCGGAAAGCTGGCCGATGCTCGATGCGGCAATGTTGGTCAGGGTCTCGCCAATCGCCATGCGGCCGGACGCCGGAGCGTCCAGCAATGCCAGCGGCGTGCGCTCGCCCATCGCCATGGCTTCGCCGGTGTACACGTCAAAACTGGTTGCCGTAACGGCGACGTCCGCCACCGGCACTTGCCACGGGCCGACCATCTGGTCGCGATTGACCATGCCGGTGATGCTGCGGTCGCCAATGGTAATAAGGAAGCTCTTGCTTGCCACTGCCGGGTGATGCAGCACGCGCTGCACGCTTTCTTCGATGTCGAGCGCGCTCGGATCGAAGTCGTCACCCAGCTCGGTTTCACGCTCGGCTGAACGGTGCATGCGCGGGGCCTTGCCCAGCAGCACTTCCAGCGGCATGTCGACAGGGTTGTTGCCGAAGTGGCTGTCGGTGACGGTCAGTTGCGGCTCTTCAGTTGCCTCACCGACTACTGCAAACGGGCAACGCTCACGTTCGCAGATGGCTTTGAAGCGCTCGAAATCAGGGGCGCTGACGGCCAGAACGTAACGTTCCTGGGACTCGTTGCTCCAGATTTCCAGCGGTGCCATGCCTGGCTCGTCGTTCGGCACGTTGCGCAGTTCGAAGCGGCCACCGCGACCGCCGTCGTTGACCAGTTCCGGGAAGGCGTTGGACAGACCGCCCGCGCCGACGTCATGGATGAACGCGATCGGGTTGGCTTCACCCAGCTGCCAGCAGCGGTCGATGACCTCCTGGCAGCGGCGTTCCATTTCCGGGTTTTCACGTTGTACCGAAGCAAAGTCCAGGTCAGCCGAGCTGGTACCGGTGGCCATGGAGGAAGCTGCGCCGCCGCCCAGACCGATCAGCATGGCCGGGCCGCCGAGCACGATCAGCTTGGCGCCGACGGTGATTTCGGCTTTCTGCACGTGCCCTTCGCGGATGTTGCCCATGCCGCCTGCGAGCATGATCGGCTTGTGGTAGCCGCGAACCTCATCGCCGTGGGGCGTGCTGATCGACTGCTCGAAGGTACGGAAATAACCGGTCAGGGCCGGACGACCGAACTCATTGTTGAACGCCGCGCCACCCAGCGGGCCTTCGATCATGATGTCCAGCGGCGTCACGATGCGCTCGGGTTTGCCGTACGGCTTTTCCCAAGGCTGCTCGAAACCCGGAATGTTCAGGTTGGACACCGTGAAACCGGTCAGGCCGGCTTTCGGTTTGGCACCACGTCCGGTGGCGCCCTCGTCGCGGATCTCGCCGCCGGAACCGGTGGCCGCGCCCGGGAACGGGGCAATCGCCGTCGGGTGGTTGTGGGTTTCGACCTTCATCAGAATGTGCACCGGCTCCTGAACCGCACCGTACTCACGGCTTTCAGGATTCGGGAAGAAGCGGCCGGCCACGCTGCCGACGATCACCGAGGCGTTGTCCTTGTAGGCGGACAGCACGCCTTCGTTGTGCATCTGGTAGGTGTTCTTGATCATGCCGAACAGGCTTTTTTCCTGGCTCTGGCCGTCGATGTCCCAACTGGCGTTGAAGATCTTGTGACGGCAATGCTCGGAGTTGGCCTGCGCGAACATCATCAGTTCGATGTCGTGGGGGTTGCGCTTGAGGCCGGTGAACGCGTTCACCAGGTAATCGATTTCGTCTTCGGCCAGGGCCAGCCCCAGTTCGACGTTGGCTTTTTCCAGCGCCGCGCGGCCGCCACCCAGTACGTCGATGGCGATCAGCGGCTTGGGTTCAGCGTGGCTGAACAGGCTGGCGGCCTCTTCCAGCGCGCCCAGTACGATCTGGGTCATGCGGTCGTGAAGCGCGTCGGCGATCAGCTGTGCGTCGGCGTCGCTGAACTGGCCTTCTACATAAAAAGCGATGCCGCGCTCAAGACGCTGGATCTTGGTCAGGCTGCAATTGCGCGCGATGTCGGTGGCCTTGCTCGACCATGGCGAAATGGTGCCGAAACGCGGGAGGACCAGGAACAGGCGGCCCGCAGGCTCCTGAACCGGCACGCTCGGACCGTATTTGAGCAGGCGGGCAAGGACTTGCTGCTCGTCTTCGGTCAGAACGCCATTGACCTCAGCGAAGTGGGCGAATTCAGCGTACAGGCCACTGACAGCCGGAACTTTATCGTTCAGCTGTGCAAGTAATTTCTTGTGGCGGAAGGCGGAAAGGGCGGGAGCACCACGCAGGATCAACATCGTCGGGACAGCCTCGGGAAGGGGGTGTGCTTTGAGGCCGTGCATTCTAGCCTAATCAGTCTGCATCGGCACCCGAAACCACGGCATGGGATGCACCCGAATGTCGGCTCCGGGCGCTTGCCTGCGCCGGAAGGTAAAAAATCCTCTGCTCTATCAGACGCGACCCGCGCTGTCGAGATATGGCGGTATGGCTCCTTTGCGTATACTGCACCGATGTTTTCCCAATCAGATTTCCGCCCACGCTGTGCCAAGTGGCTCATCGCAACCGGAATCTTCCTGCTGCTCGGCGCGTGTGTGGAGAAACCCAACACGCTGGAACGAGTCAAGGAGGATGGCGTTCTGCGCGTCGTCACCCGCAACAGCCCGGCGACCTATTTTCAGGACCGCAACGGTGAAACCGGTTTCGAGTACGAACTGGTGAAGCGTTTCGCCGATGATCTGGGCGTTGAACTGAAAATAGAAGCTGCCGACAACCTTGACGACCTGTTCGATCAGATGGGCAAGCCCGGCGGCCCGGTCCTGGCGGCAGCGGGCCTGGTCAGCAGCGAAAACCGCGCGAAGCAGGTACGTTTTTCACACTCTTATCTTGAAGTCACTCCGCAGGTCGTTTACCGCAACGGGCAGTCGCGCCCCACCGATCCGGGCGATCTGGTCGGCAAGCGCATCCTCGTGCTTAAAGGCAGCAGCCACGCCGAGCAACTGGCAGCGCTGAAGGTCAAGTATCCCGGCATCAACTACGACGAATCCGATCAGGTCGAAGTCGTCGACCTGCTGCGCATGGTGGATGAGGGCCAGATCGACCTGACCCTGGTGGATTCCAACGAACTGGCGATGAATCAGGTGTATTTCCCCAACGTTCGCGTCGGCTTCGACCTCGGCGATGGCCGCGATCAGCGTTGGGCCGTGGCATTGGGCGATGACAACAGCCTGCTCAACGAGATCAACGCCTATCTCGACAAGATGCAGAAGAACGGCATGCTGCAGCGGCTCAAAGACCGCTATTACGGGCATGTCGACGTCCTCGGTTACGTCGGTGCCTACACCTTCGCCCAGCATTTGCAGGAACGCCTACCCAAGTACGAAAAGCACTTCCAGACCGCTGCCAAAGCAGAACAGGTGGACTGGCGCCTGCTGGCGGCGATCGGTTATCAGGAATCGTTATGGCAGCCGGGCGTGACGTCCAAGACCGGCGTGCGCGGCTTGATGATGCTGACGCAGAGCACGGCCCAGGCCATGGGTGTGTCCAATCGGCTTGACGCCAAGCAGAGTATTCAGGGCGGCGCCAAGTATTTTGCCTACGTCAAGGAACAGCTCGACGACTCGATTCAGGAGCCGGATCGCACCTGGCTGGCGCTTGCGTCCTACAACATCGGCACCGGCCATCTGGACGACGCGCGCAAGTTGGCGGAAAGCGAAGGCCTGAACCCGAACAAGTGGCTGGACGTGAAAAAAATGCTGCCGCGTCTGTCGCAGAAAAAGTGGTACAGCAAGACCCGCTACGGGTACGCCCGGGGTGGCGAACCCGTCAGTTTCGTTGCCAACATCCGCCGCTATTACGACATCCTGACCTGGGTGACGCAGCCGCAGATGGAAGGCGGACAGGTCGCGGAAGGCTCGTTGCATGTGCCCGGTGTGGACAAGACCAAGCCGTCGGAAGAAAAAGCACCGCTTTAATCACCCGCCAGAATCCGCTCAAAGCCGCACTGAATCAGCCCTTCGCCCGCCTCATCCTGAAAAACTCGCTCAGCATCGTCCCGCACTCCTCCCCCAGCACCCCGCCTTCAAACAGCACGCGATGGTTCAGGAAAGGCTGCGTGAAGAACTGACCCTGACTCTGTACCACCCCCGCTTTCGGCTCGGTCGCGCCATACACCACGCGGCTGATGCGCGAGTGGACGATCAACCCCGCGCACATGCTGCAGGGTTCCAGGGTCACGTACAGCGTGCTGCCGGGCAGGCGGTAATTACTGAGTGACTGCGCCGCTGCGCGAATGGCGACCATCTCGGCGTGGGCACTGGGATCGCTGCCGCTGATGGGGCAATTGAAACCGCGACCCACGATTTCACCGTCCTGCACCACCACCGCGCCGACCGGCACCTCGCCCAGCAGCGCACCCTCCGCCGCCAGCGCCAAAGCTTCACGCATGAAGTGCTGATCGCGGCTGCGATCGATGATAAGCGGCTGACGCATCAGGAAACCTCGATAGCGGCCATGAGACCGGTTTCCATGTGATCAATCACATGGCAGTGAAACATCCACACGCCGGGATTATCCGCCACCAAGGCGACGCGGGCGCGCTCGTTGCGCCCCAGCAGGTAGGTGTCGGTGAAGTACGGAATCACGTCCTTGCGATTGGAGGCGATGACTTTGAAGCTCATGCCGTGCAAGTGAATGGGGTGCTGATACTGGGTCATGTTCTTCAGCTCGAAGATGTAACTCTTGCCCCGTTCGAGCCTGGCGATCGGCCGGTCGGCGCAGGTCTTGTCGGTTATGTCCCACGCCTGGCCGTTGATCTGCCACAAGCTCGGCGGTTTACCGTTGTCGACATTCACTGACACCGAACCGACCCACTCGAAATTGAAATTGAGCTTCTCGGCGTTCGCCAGATCAGGCTCGGCGACCGGATTGGCCGGCAGCTCAGGCGGCCAGTCGCCCGGCGTATCGGTGCTGGCGATCGAACGAAATGTGCCCAACCGCACCGGGCCGTTGCGCAGGGAGATTTCTTCACCGGCGGCAGGCGCCTTGATCGCCAGACAGATGCGCATGCCCGGCCCCAGCCAGTAATCCTTGCCCAGCGGACGGGGTTGGACCGGGTTGCCGTCCAGGGCGTAGATCATCGCCTCGGCGCCCGGCAGGTTCAGGCGATAGGTCACGGTGTTGTCGAGATTGAGAAGGCGCACGCGGGTGATCTGCCCGGCAGGCAGCTCTACGATGCCTTGTGGCACGCCATTGATCGTCGACAATCGCCCGGCCGTGCCCTCGCGTGCGGCCTCGCGAATGACGCTGAATTCAGTGAAAGCGCCCTCCTCGTCAACGTGCCAGCTCTTCAGGCTGACGACGCGCTCGTGGGCAAATCCGCTGGGCTCACGCTCCTCGACGATCAGCGGACCGACCAGCCCGCGGCCCAGTTCTTCGCTGCTGCTGACGTGGGGGTGATACCAATAGCTGCCGGCGTCCGGCACACGGAATGTATAGTCGAAGTACTCGCCCGGCTTGACCGGCAATTGCGAGACATAAGGCACGCCGTCCATCTCCAGCGGAAGCCGAATGCCATGCCAGTGAATCGTGGTTTCAACGGGCAGATGATTGATGAAGCGCACCCGTAGCCACTCGCCCTGTCTGACGCGCAGTTCAGTGCCTGGCGCCGAGCCGCCGAATGCCCAGGCGGGCGTCTGGTGCCCGGCCACCAGCTCGACGTCCAGCGGCGCGGCGATCAGTTCGTAATCATGCCCTTCTCCCGGCCCGCGTTTGCCCAGCCAATACCGTGAAGCGCCGCCCGCGCCAAGCCCGACCACGGCAAGACCGGCCAGACCTCCGAGTATCTGTCGACGGGTAAAAGACATGTACAAAAAACCTCAACAACGACTGGCCACATCCGGGAGCGATGCGTGGGGCGCACACGATACACCGGCACTTACAGAAATTTAAGGTGACTGCGTACGCAATACATATTTAGTGCCAAATGAATCGGCAATCACGCCAAGCTTGTCTTCCCATTCATCAAGGAAGACGAATATGACCTTTGCACCTGCCCGCCCACCCGCTACCTCCCTGAGCCAGGACCGAACCGCGCTCATCAAAATGAGTGAGGGCCTGGTCGAGGCCTGCCCGGACATGCGCGAAATGGCCCGCAGCATCGCCCGAGAAATCCTCCTGCGTCACACCGGTCACGACACCGAGCCCGACACCGTTTACTGGCACTGCTTCCACACGGCAGAGAACAGTCCGCGATCGTTCAATGGCTGGCAACACCGGGACGCGCCCTATCAATCGATGACCCTCCCGCAGCTGGTCATGCACCGTTTCAATCCCCAGGATCAGGACAACGCCGACACCCTGCCGATGCTCAGCGGGTTCTACACCGCCGGCGCTGATGCAGACGCGTTCGATGAACGCAACGAGGTCAGGATGTTGCCCGCGCAGGTCATGAGCGACTTATGGGCCGTGGACTTCAAATCCCGCTATCAAGAGAAGTTGAAAGCGTTCTGGCGCGACTTCGCCGATGATTTCCGCACCATGGCCAAAGCCAACTTCATCGCCAGCGCCTTCGAAGACCACCACGCCGGCTGGCTCAGTGAAGAAGATCTACGAACCGTCTTGCGTGCGGCTAACGTTGAACCGACCGATTCTCCGAGCCTGCAAACACTCCAGGCCAGCGCGCCGGCCAGTGTTGACGCAAACGTCTGGACCTTCGACGTGATCGGCTATGAGGCCAGCGACATCTTGCGCATTGTGACCGCTGGCGGCCGGCAAATTCTCTACACGCCCGGCGAAGTACAGGCGTTTCATGCCTTCGCGACAGCGGAAGAATTGCACTGGTGGCTACTGTCGCAGAACAACCGCCCGGAGCGGCGCGCACGCTTCATGGGGCACTTCCCGTTGTCGGCACATGGCCAGGCTGATGAAAACATCGGGCTGTATCACGGCCTTGATGTGCTCTACACCACATGGGGATCTGCTCACTCCGGCCTGATCAATCAACAGAGTCGGCCTGTGTCAGGGGACCCGTTCGCTCATCTGCGCGATTCGATCCGAGCTCGAATGTTTGCCGACGCAGATCTGGCGCTGCATTCAAATGCCGACCTGCGCAAACAGATGTGGATCGGTTATCTGCGAGCGTTCTCTCAGCTTTCCGGTGCACTGGCAGCGATTGACTGGCCGGTTGCGCTGGCAGCAGTGGGCGCCGGCATCGCCGACATGGGCCTCAACATTGATCAGGCCGTTAACGGCGCGAGCACGGCACAACGCAAGGCCGGGGTCATCGGCGCCGTCACTGCGGGCATCGACACGCTGTTTAATAGCGCATTTCTTGCCGGCGGAGAGGCGTTGGCGGAAGGCGAGTTACCGCAGCCTGAAGCCGGGCTGGAGCCATCCCCCGAAGTCGATGAACCCGTTAGTGGGTTCGTTGAAGCGCCGTGCTTCGAACCCGAATCCGTTTACCCCTTTGAGCGCAACAATGCGCTGGCCTCCTTCGAGACCAACATGCTGCTGGATGCCTTCGAACCCGTCCGCGAAGAAGGCCGCATGAAAGGCGTCTACCTGACTGATCAGGGCGAGACGTTTATCGAGATCGATGGCTTCGCCTATGCCGTTCGCTACATCAACGAGCTGAAATGCTGGGCCATCATCGACCCTGAGAACCCCTTCTCGTTTTATCAAAACAGACCCGTACGGCTCAATAACGGGGGCAGGTGGGAGCCCATCATTCCGTTGAGCCTGCAAGGCGGAGGTAAAGCGCTGAGCAAGATAGGGATTGGACATGGGCCCGGCGTTTCACCGCACACAGCGCCTCTGCCCAGCCCCTACGAAATACCGGAGGCACTCAGGTCCGATGTAATGGAAGGCGCGCAATTTGGTGGACGTCGTGTGGATGAGCGTTACCACAGTGGCGATTTCAGCACGCGCGACCCCTACGATGATTTCAAACGCCTGCGTCACGATCTGCGCAATGACGCCGACGCATTTTTCACGACACTCCAACTGCCCCCGCGTCCGGAAATCCCGGAACTGCCTACCGACGCGCCGTTGAAAAGCACGCTGAAAACACTGTTCAAGCGCTCACCGGGTCTGGTCATCGGCGAGAGTCACGCGGGTGTGGGCAGTAAACGATTTTTAATCGAACAAATGCCGCGGCTCGCCAAGCTCAAGGTCCGGACACTGTACATGGAGCACCTGCTGACAGATTTCCACCAGGCAGAGCTGGATGCCTTTTCGAAGACAGGGGAGATGTCGCTTCAGCTTGAAGCGTATATAGACACGCTCGACAAAGGGCATCGGACTGATCCCACCGGCAAATACACATTCATGGCCGTGCTCAGAGCCGCCCGAGCCAATCGGGTGCGAATCAGAGCCATCGACTGCATGGCCAGTTATCGCCTAGATGGCGCACGGGGTGCTGAACGGACGCTCAGGCAAAAAATGATGAACTATTTCGCCAAAGGCGTTATCGATTCCCATCAGGCGGCAATGGGCGGTAACTGGGTTGCGCTCGTCGGTAACTCCCACGCCAACACGTTTCTGGGTATCCCCGGCGTTGCCGAACTGGAAGGCGCCGTCGGGTTGCGTATCGAAGACGTCCGCGTCATTGAATCGGTTGGGATAACGCCGGACCCAGGCGCCGAAATGTCCGACTCGTTGGGCCGTCGCGCGGGGACCGTGAGGAGCGACTTACGCCTGCAATACCTGCGAGAAGCGCCCAGCCAGCGGACCGACCTGGAGAGCAGGTTGCTCCACCCTGGCATGTTCACGCTCGAACGAACCGGCGACGGGGTGACGCTCGTGCACCGCAACAAGGCAGGCTCTACGGTGCGTACGGAGGTCAAACACGAGAGGAATCGCGTGTACATCGACCGCCCAGCTTGGCCCCGTGTGAGTGGGCGGCGATTCGATACCTTGGCGGATCTGACGACTGCGCTGGAGCTGATGGGGATGAGGTTGGTGGGTTGATTATCTGGGAGTGAAAAACCGAGTGAGACGTTGAGGCTCACTCGGCTTTCGCTTAAGAAGGTATAGCAGCTCTAAACTCCGCACAACCAACCTAACCCCGTGTCGGGCTGGTAATTCGTGCTGAAATTCAGTTAGTGTTCTGACCTGAATTTTTTGAAAAGCAAGGAGCTAATCATGTCATTTGATGCATTTATGAAGGTTGATAGGGTTGAGGGTGAGTCTCTTGACGATGTCTGTATATGGTGTAACTAAGCCGGTCTTAAAACCAGATTCTTGGCGCCTATTTAGATACATTAGAACTGACTATGTTCGCGCATATAGAAATACGTCAGTACCTGCATTAGTTCTAGACAGGGCCGCCGACGCTATCACAGTAGGCGGAATGCAAAAATAGTGAACCAACAAAAAGCTGGACGCATCATTTCAAACGCAAGAGTTTATTTGTTTGCGATTGCGTGCGCTGCCTTTCATTCAGTATGGATATTGCTTCTCGTTAATTATTTCTTTGATTTAAGCATTTTCGTGGCTAGATGTATTTTAGGAATATGCTTTATCATGATCTCATTCGTTTGCATTAAGTTATTTCATCGAAAAATAAACAGGCTTTGAGGGGCCCTATACTTCTCCTAGAGAAACGTTGTTCATACTGGAGCCCCCCAATACACGCCAGCTTGAAATTTAAAAAGATCAAGTTTTTATGATGTTAATTGCAAGCTCAATGGTTGACCCCCAATTTGAGCCAGCGGCGACATTTCCTTATAACGCCATGCACATAGCAATAGTTCCGGCTACCGCCCCCCGCGACGTAAACCGGATGATCAACCCAGCTTCGTTGATTCGCCTACGAGACGTAGCCGAGTCGCCGATTTGCGAAGGCTGACAGGTTCAACGTCGAGCCCAGCAGCAACCGCAATACCTCTGGATCGTTGCTCCTGAGAAGCTCGACCAGATCCTCTTGGTGAGGCTGCCCAAGCGCCGCGCGATGATGACGCTGGCGCGTCGAGCGATAACCTGAAACCGAGTGAGGCATTGGTGGCTTCACTCGGCTTTTTCGGGACGACAAGGCGGTGAGCCCGTACCGTGGGGGAAGATTACACGTTCACAAAACATGGACCTTTGACTAGCCGACGCCATTTTCCATCAGCTGTTGCGATGGTTAAGGATTGCAGTCATCAAATCCTGCACGTCGTCACTCAGGCGATTATCAATAACTTCTGCCACCCAAGGGCAGCCCGCCTTGAGCAAGTGATTGCGCCAGTCGCCTGGCCAATCTTCGAGCTCTAATAAGCCCAATCGAATTGCGCCACCACGTTCAGCATGTCCACCTCCTATCGACTCCTCAAAACAGAATGGTTTATCCGGTTCGCCGGGGATGATGTGGACCGCATAGACCCAATGCCCCGGCTCAACGGCGTTATTTTTCGCCCCTATTGTTATCCAGCGCGGCTTCGGAGCAGGAGCGTCAATTACGGATGAGTTCATTTGCGGTTCGCCGTTCCCGTAGTGTTATCCAAGATTCGCCTTCCTGTATTGATTGCAGAAGCTGCCAGAATTTGCCAGCCCCAAAAAGCCAAAAGCCCGCAATTGCGCGGGCTCCAGGGCATTTCTTGCTAGATGGTGCCGGACAGTGCCGGACGTCCCATCATTCCCACTCAATCGTCGCAGGCGGCTTGCTCGACACGTCATAAGTCACGCGCGAAATACCTTCGATCTCATTGATGATCCGGCCGCTCACCGTTTCCAGGAGTTCGTAAGGCAGGTGCGCCCAACGTGCGGTCATGAAGTCGATGGTTTCTACCGCACGCAGGGCCACGACCCAGGCGTAACGACGACCATCACCGACCACGCCAACCGATTTCACCGGCTGGAACACAACGAATGCCTGGCTGACTTTGTGGTACCAGTCGGCTTTGCGCAGTTCTTCGATGAAGATGTGGTCGGCGCGACGCAGCAGGTCGGCGTATTCCTTCTTCACTTCACCGAGGATGCGTACGCCCAGGCCCGGGCCCGGGAATGGGTGGCGGTAGACCATGTCGTACGGCAGGCCGAGTTCGAGGCCCAGACGACGGACTTCGTCCTTGAACAGTTCGCGCAGTGGCTCGACCAGTTTCAGGTTCATCTCTTCCGGCAGGCCGCCCACGTTGTGGTGCGACTTGATAACGTGGGCCTTGCCGCTTTTGGCGCCAGCGGACTCGATCACGTCGGGGTAGATGGTGCCCTGGGCCAGGTACTTGATGTTGTCGAGCTTGGTCGACTCGGCGTCGAACACGTCGATGAAGGTGCGCCCGATGATCTTGCGCTTCTTCTCCGGGTCGCTTTCGCCGGCCAGGTTGTTGAGGAACTGGTCCTCGGCGTTGGCGCGGATCACCTTGACGCCCATGTTCTCGGCGAACATTGCCATGACTTGCTCGCCTTCGTGCAAACGCAGCAGGCCGTTGTCGACGAAGACGCAGGTCAGCTGGTCGCCGATGGCTTTGTGCAGCAGGGCCGCGACCACCGAGGAGTCAACACCGCCGGACAAGCCCAGCAGCACGTTGTCGGTGCCGACCTGGGCGCGAACCTGGGCGATGGCGTCTTCGGCGATTTTCGACGGGGTCCACAGCGCTTCGCAGCCGCAGATGTCGAGGATGAAGCGCGACAGGATGCGACCGCCCTGCTTGGTGTGGGTCACTTCCGGGTGGAACTGCACGCCGTAGTAGCCGCGGGTGTCGTCGGCCATGCCGGCGATCGGGCAGCTCGGAGTGCTGGCCAATACGTGGAAGCCTTCCGGGATTTCGGTGACCTTGTCGCCGTGGCTCATCCATACATCGAGACCGAAAACGCCATCGGCGTCGACGTGGTCTTCGATGCCATCCAGCACGCGGCTCTTGCCGACGACGTCGACTCGGGCATAACCGAATTCACGCAATTCGGAGCCAGCCACGCGGCCACCGAGCTGCTCGGCCATGGTTTGCATGCCGTAGCAGATACCGAAGATCGGCACGTTGAGGTCGAACACGGCCTGCGGCGCGCGCGGGCTGTCAGCCACGTGGACGGACTCGGGGCCGCCGGCGAGGATGATGCCTTTCGGGGCGAATTCGCGTATCGCTTCGTCCGACATGTCGAACGGGTGCAGTTCGCAGTAGACGCCGATTTCGCGAACGCGACGGGCGATCAGCTGGGTGTACTGGGAACCGAAGTCCAGGATCAGGATGCGGTGGGCGTGAATGTCGAGGGCCATAGTCATTCTCGTCGAAAATCAGAAACAAGACGGGGCTGTCATGAACAGCCCCGGTACACAATTCGTGAAACGCGCCTGGGTCATCAGGCGCGTTCCGATCAACCTACGCGGTAGTTCGGCGCTTCCTTGGTGATCTGCACGTCGTGAACGTGGGACTCCGCCATGCCGGCACCGGTGATGCGTACGAATTCAGGCTTGGTGCGCATTTCGTGGATGTCGGCGCTGCCGGTGTAACCCATCGAAGAGCGCAGGCCGCCCATCAACTGGTGAACGATGGCAGTCAGCGAACCCTTGTACGCAACGCGGCCTTCGATACCTTCCGGCACGAGTTTTTCCGCGCCGTCGGACGAGTCCTGGAAGTAACGGTCCGACGAGCCCTGGGCCTGGGACATTGCGCCCAGCGAACCCATGCCGCGATAGGCCTTGTACGAACGGCCCTGGAACAGCTCGATCTCGCCCGGTGCTTCTTCGGTACCGGCAAACATCGAACCCATCATCACGCAGTAGGCGCCAGCAACGATGGCCTTGGACAGGTCACCCGAGAAACGGATGCCGCCGTCGGCGATCAGCGGAACGTCAGTGCCTTCCAGTGCCGAAGCCACGTTGGCGATGGCGCTGATTTGCGGGACGCCCACGCCAGCCACGATACGGGTGGTGCAGATGGAGCCAGGACCGATGCCGACCTTGACGCCGTCAGCGCCGGCTTCAACCAGTGCGAGCGCAGCGGCGCCGGTGGCGATGTTGCCGCCGATGACCTGGACGTCAGGGAAGTTCTGTTTGACCCAGCGAACGCGGTCGATCACGCCTTTGGAGTGACCGTGAGCGGTGTCGACAACGATGACGTCCACGCCCGCAGCAACCAGTGCGCTGACCCGTTCGCCGGTGTCTTTACCGGTGCCGACCGCAGCGCCGACACGCAGACGACCCTGGTCGTCCTTGCTCGCCAGCGGCCAGGCTTTGGATTTCTCGATGTCCTTGACGGTCATCATGCCCTTGAGCGCGAAGTTGTCGTCGACGATCAGGACTTTTTCCAGACGGTGCTTGTGCAACAGATCGCGCACTTCGTACTTGTCGGCGCCTTCGCGGACGGTGACCAGACGCTCTTTCGGCGTCATCACTTCGCGAACAGGCACATCAAGACGGGTTTCAAAGCGGACGTCGCGGGAGGTCACGATGCCGACGAGCTCGCCGTCATGCAGGACCGGAACGCCGGAAATGTTGTGTTGACGGGTCAGTTCGAACAGATCGCGAACGGTGGCGTCAGCCTCGATGGTGATCGGATCCTTGACCACACCCGCTTCGAACTTCTTGACCTTGCGCACTTCGGCAGCTTGCTGCTCGACGGTCATGTTCTTGTGGATGATGCCGATGCCGCCTTCCTGAGCCATGGCGATGGCCAGACGGGCTTCAGTGACGGTGTCCATAGCGGCGGAAACGAGGGGGATGTTGAGTTCGATGCCACGGGTCAATCGTGTTTTCAGACTGACTTCGTTGGGAAGCACCTCGGAATAACCGGGCACAAGGAGAATGTCGTCGAATGTAAGGGCTTCTTGGCTTATACGCAGCATCGCTGGGCTCCCGAGCGGGAAAATGGAAGCGCGCCATTGTACCCAGACACCTGCACTATCTCAATGTAAAGATCAGGCTATTTACTAATGAGCCGGTTTACTGCGCCCAATGACAGCAGTACGGATCTACAGCCTGACTTTCACATGGGACACCGGACGGTCCATGCGCTCGGCAAATGCCTCGACGAAGCGGCTTTTGAAGCCGGCATCCAGCCAGTTGTTGAAGATGAACCCCAGATTCGAAAACCCGCACGGCTCCAAAAACAGGAAGCCGTTGATGTCGTCTTCATGCCGGCATTCGGGGCACATGAAGTTGTCGGTGTGGCCCGGCATCCAGTCTTCCAGGCTGTCGAACAGGGCTTCGCCGATCTCGCGCCGACACTCCGGGCAACCGGCCTCCTCCTTGAAACCCTGCTGCGGCGTGTAGATGCATCGCTTGAGGACGATTTCCAGACCGTTGACCGGCTGACCGAACGGCAAGGCGTCAGGGTTTTCGACGAAACGCCGTGCGCCCGGGGCAACGGCGTAGGCCATGCGGTTGAAGCTGCGCCCGCAGGTGGTCAGCGATTCCTCGACGACGTTCAGCTTCACCAGCCAGCGCAGGATCGCCCGCGCCTTCGCTTCGTGCGCAGGAAAGCTGGAGATTTGCGGGACGATGATGCTTTGGGTGTCCATGACGGGCCTGTCTGACGAGTAATCGGGGGGCGGCAGCTTAATCGCGCTGTCGGTGACGTCAAGTATGGCCGTCGGTGCGCATGTATTGTTGCGTTTCGGCTGGCTGCTCGACTACAGCGCCGAAAGCGTACTGTGGCGTTTTCTCAGCCGCGCCGAAACCCCCGGTGAATTGCTGCTAGGGGACGACTGTCGTGGCAATCCGACCCCGGTCGACGACGCCGCGAGGGTTATCATTTCGGTGCTCAAACAGCTCCGAGATAGCCCTGACACTGCCAGCCTGTAGGAGCCGGCTTGCTGGCGAACGCGTCCTGTCAGTTGATGAGGGGTGACTGACCCACCGCGTTCGCGGGCAAGCGCGCTCCTGCAGGTGATTCGGGCCGTCCGTTAATCTGCGCTGGTGTTGGTAATCCTCGTTGGATGACCACCCTCAGGTATGAAATCGCAGGTGGAAGGGCATGGATCGCGGTCGGCCTCTGACCGAAGGACGTAGGAGCGCGCTTGCCCGCGATCTGGCGCGCAGCGGCAGTAAACCAGGTGAATACGGTGGGTCAGCGAACAGCGTCGCCTGTTTTTACGATGGCTGCGCAGCCGGTAGAAGTACGCACGCCTATAACACCTCGGATTTGGGCGCTATCTTGGCGCGTGCCGTCAGCGATCTCATCTGGTGACCCGTGCCCCAATGCCTTTATGATGCCGCCATGATCAAAGACCCCTTCGCAAGACTCGGCCTTGACCGAGACGTCCTCACTGTCAGCCAGCTCAACGGCCGCGCACGCGTGCTGCTGGAAGATGTGTTTTCCAGCATCTGGGTCGAGGGCGAGATTTCCAACCTCTCAAGGCCCGCCTCAGGGCACGTTTACTTCACGCTGAAGGACTCCGGTGCCCAAGTGCGATGCGCGCTGTTTCGCAGCAACGCAGCGCGGGTGCGCCAGGCGCTGAAGGACGGTCTGGCGGTCAAGGTGCGCGGCAAAGTTTCGCTGTTTGAGGGTCGCGGCGACTATCAGCTGATTCTCGACACCGTCGAGCCTGCTGGCGACGGCGCGCTGCGTCTGGCTTTCGATGCGCTGAAAGAAAAGCTCAGCGCCGAAGGGTTGTTCAGCGCCGAGCGCAAGGTCGCCCTGCCCCTGCACCCCAAGCGCATCGGCATCATCAGTTCCCCGACCGGCGCGGTGATTCGCGACATCATCAGCGTATTCCGGCGTCGCGCGCCCCAGGTTGAACTCACCCTGATTCCCACCGCCGTGCAGGGCCGCGAAGCCATCGGCCAGATTGTCCGTGCCCTGAAGCTCGCGGATGGAAGGGGCTTCGATGCGTTGATCCTCGCCAGGGGCGGCGGCTCGCTGGAGGACCTCTGGTGCTTCAATGAGGAAGCCGTCGCCCGCGCCATTGATGCGTGCGTGACGCCGATCGTCAGCGCGGTCGGGCACGAAACCGATGTCTCGATCAGTGACTTCGTTGCCGACGTGCGCGCCCCGACCCCCTCCGCCGCGGCTGAACTGCTGGCGCCGGATTCAAGCGACTTGCAGCGCCGCGTCGACAGCCTGGAGCGCCGGCTGATCAGCCGTATGCAGGATCGGCTGATGCGCGAGCAATTGCGCCTGGACGGTATTTCCCGCCGCTTGCGTCACCCCGGCGAGCGCCTGCGCCAGCGGGCCCAGCGCCTCGACGACCTGGACATGCGCATGCGCCGCGCCTTTGAGCAGCAGATGCACAAGCGACAGGTGCGCATGAGCCATCTGGAAAGCCGCCTGGCCGCGCAACATCCGGGACGCACGCTGATGTTTCTGCGTCAGCGCCTGGCGGTGTTGGCCGAGCGGCTGCCCCGTGCGATCAAGGAAAATCTCAAAAGCCGTCGCCTGCAGCTGCAAAGTCAGGTGCAGACGCTCAACGTGGTCAGCCCGCTGGCGACCCTTGGCCGTGGTTACAGTATTTTGCTGGATGAACGCGGCAGGGCCATTCGCGCTGCCGAGCAGACTCATCAGGGTCAGCGCCTGACGGCAAAGCTGGCGGACGGTGAGCTGCAAGTGCGCGTCGAAGACAATCATCTGACGCCTGTCACCCTTTCACTTCTGGATTGATCGATGCTGCCTTTTCTATACCGTTCGTTGGCTACTGTTACCTTGGTCTTTTGCGTTGCCCTGCCGGCCTGCGCTGACAGCTACCTTTCCCGCCTGCTCAACAAGCCGGTGCCGGGCGGCGTGGCGGTGGTCGACCTCGGCCCCGCCGCGCAAGCGCCGAAAGCCACCTGGCAGGGTAAGCCGGTGCTGGTGGTCAAGGATCAGGACGCTCGCTGGCTGGCCATTGTCGGGATTCCGCTGAGCATCAAGCCGGGCAGTCCTCAGCAGGTCAGCAGCAGCGGCCGCAACCTGCCTTTCGTGGTGGGCAACAAGAAGTACCCGGAGCAACGGATTACCCTGAAGAACCAGCGTCAGGTCAATCCGAACCCAGACGACTTGAAGCGCATCGAGCAGGAACTCGACGTGCAGGTCCGCGCCTACCGCACGTTCAGTCCCGTGACGCCGAGCAACCTTTTGCTGGACAAGCCGGTGGACGGGCCGCTCTCGAGCAAATTCGGTGTCCGGCGCTTTTTCAACGGTGAGGAGCGTAACCCTCACGCCGGACTGGACTTCGCAGTCCCTGCCGGGACGCCTATCAAGTCGCCGGCAGCAGGCAAGGTGATTCTGATCGGCAATTACTTCTTCAATGGCAACACGGTGTTCGTCGATCACGGGCAGGGTTTTATCAGCATGTTCTGCCACATGTCGAAGATCGACGTGAAAGTCGGCGATGCCGTGCCGCGCGGTGGCGTAGTGGGACGGGTGGGTTCGACTGGCCGCGCGACGGGGCCGCATATGCATTGGAACGTGAGCCTGAATGACGCGCGGGTGGACCCGGCGATTTTCATTAATGCGTTTCAGCCGTAGCGCACGATCGCTTTATTAACCCTGCAGGACCCCTGTAGGACCGGCTTTAGCCGGGAAGGCATCAGGCGCAACACCGCAACTCTGATGGTGTAAATTCTGGCCCCTTCCCGGCTGAAGCCGGTCCTACCATGACAGCCGATACACTCAGACCCAACCGTGACGGCAATTTAATCGCGCAGGTCCTCGAAATACGGCAATAACATCTCAACCTTAGGCTTATAGCAGTAACTTCTCTCAATTTTTCCCAACCGCTTGCCAGCTTTCACCCCATTGGTTACGTTTGGCGACATGAAAACCTCTCACACCCTCATTCTGATGCGTCAACATCGCTGCCTCTGCCTCGTCAGCGCACGACTGCAAAGCTGAACGCGGTGCCTCGACGCTCATCCCGCAGTGCTACTCTCGCATCTACCGGCTGGCCGCCTTCTTTCGGCCCTGAGTACAACAAGGATTATTCACATGACCATGCTCAAAGATCCCTCGACGAAGTACCGCGCCTTTCCTGTCATCGACCTGCCTGACCGCACCTGGCCTTCCAAGACCATCACTGCGGCGCCGATCTGGTGCAGTTCCGACTTGCGTGACGGTAACCAGTCCCTGATCGAGCCCATGGATGCGGTCAAGAAACTGCGTTTCTGGAAGACCCTCGTGCAAGTGGGCGTGAAGGAAATCGAAGCCTCCTTCCCGTCCGCGTCGCAAACTGATTTCGACTTCGTGCGCACGCTCATCGAAGACGGCCACATCCCGGACGACACCACCATTCAGGTGCTGACCCAGGCTCGCGAAGACCTGATCGCGCGGACGTTCGAATCCCTGCGCGGTGCGAAGAAAGCCATCGTGCACCTGTACAACGCCACCTGCCCGTCCTTCCGCCGCATCGTCTTCAACCAGGACAAAGCGGGCGTGAAAGCCATCGCCGTGAATGCCGCTCAGCTGTTCGTCAAATACGCCGCCCAGCAGCCGGAAACCCAATGGCAGTTCGAGTACTCGCCTGAAACCTTCAGCGCCACCGAGCTGGAGTTCGCCAAGGAAGTCTGCGACGCCGTTATCGAAGTGTGGAACGCGACGCCGCAGAACAAGGTGATCCTCAATCTGCCAGCGACTGTCGAAGTCGCCACCCCGAACATTTACGCCGACCAGATCGAATGGTTCTGCCGCAACATTTCCCGTCGTGACAGCGTGATCATCAGCCTGCACACCCACAACGACCGTGGCACCGGCGTCGCCGCGACAGAGTTGGGCCTGATGGCCGGCGCGGATCGTGTTGAAGGCTGCCTGTTCGGAAACGGCGAGCGCACCGGCAATGTCGACCTCGTGACCGTCGCGCTGAACATGTACACCCAGGGCCTGAATCCGCAGCTGGACTTCTCCGACATCGACGGCGTGCGCAAGGTGGTCGAGGAGTGCAACCAGATTCCGGTGCACCCGCGTCACCCGTATGTCGGCGACCTGGTGCATACCGCGTTCTCCGGCTCCCACCAGGATGCGATCCGCAAGGGCTTCACCCAGCAGAAGGACGGCACAATGTGGGAAGTGCCTTATTTGCCAATCGACCCGGCCGACATTGGTCGCAGCTACGAGGCGGTCATCCGCGTCAACAGCCAGTCCGGCAAGGGCGGGATCACTTACCTGCTCGAACAGGAATACGGCATTTCCCTGCCGCGTCGCATGCAGATCGAGTTCAGCCAGGTGGTTCAGGGCGAGACCGATCGTCTGGGCCTGGAAATGACGGCTCAGCAGATCTACTCGCTGTTCAAGCGTGAATACCTGCAAGCCAACAAGCCGTACGCATTGGTCAGCCACCGCTTGCAGGAAGAGAACGGCAACAGCGCCGTGGAAGTGGAAGTGACCGGCAAGGGTGACAGCGAGAGCAACCTGCGCTGGAAAGGCACGGGCAATGGCGCGCTGGAAGCATTGGTCGCCGGCCTGCCGGTACCGGTCGAGATCATGGACTACAACGAGCACGCCATTGGCGCAGGCACCACGGCCAAAGCCGCTGCCTACATCGAGCTGCGCGTGAATGGCGACCGCGCGGTACACGGCGTCGGTATCGATGAGAACATCACCACGGCCAGCTTCAAAGCCCTGTTCAGCGCCCTCAACCGTGGCGTGCTGCAGGCTGAAGAAGCCACCAAAGCGGCGTAATCCACTGCGATACAAAAAGGCCCTGAAGTGCAAGCTTCAGGGCCTTTTGTTTTGACGCTGATAATCAGGCCGTTGTGCTGACCGTGCCTTTCATCAGGTTCAGCAGCGCGCCCTGCTGAGCGTTCAACTGAGCCATGGTCCCGGAAATCTGCTGCTGGATAGCCATGACCTGGGCAGATTTCTCCTCATCCGACGCTTTGCTGTTCTGAGCGGCGGCCAGCTGAGCCTGCTGCTGTAGCAAAATCTTCTGGGTCTCCTTGATCTGCTCTTGCAGTTGCTGGATCGCCTGGTCCTGAGGGCTCGACGCCGCACCTGCCTTGCCGGCACCCGTCGCTTGAGGGTCCCCATAGACGTTGCCACGCAACTCGACGCTGGCGGTCTTGGCATCGCTCTTGGTGGAGTCGTCGGTTTTGACGGCAGCCGTGAACACGCTGGAGTAAGCACCCAACGAGCTGGTGTTGATGGTTGTCATGATGAACTCCTTATGAGGTGCACTTTGTATCGGCAATCGTACAAAAATCTGAAGTCGAATTTATTGCAGACGCACAAACGCCCCACGACCGAAGTCATGGAGCGTCTTTTCTCGGAATCAGTGAATCAGGCAGTGGTGTTGATGCTGCCGGACTTCTGCAGTTGCAAAAGCGCCGCCTGCTCCGTGGACAGGCTGGCGGTGGTCGACGAGATCTGCCCTTGTATGGCCATCACCCGCGCCGATTTTTCTTCGTCGGAGCCGGAGCTCGCCTGAGCGGCAGCCAGTTGCTGTTGCTGCTCCTGCAAGCGCTTCTGGGTTTCCTTGATCTGCTCTTCCAGCTTGGCGATGGCCTGTTCGCTGGTGCTGGAAGAATCAGACGCCCCGCCTGCCCCACCGGCACCGCCCGCGCCACCGGCTGCAGTCGCTGTCGTCGACGCAGACGCCGAAGTGGCATCTGTGGTGGTGGAGGTGTCGCTGTCAGCCGCCGCGGTGGTGGCGTCTTTCTTGACCGCGACGGTAAAGCTGGTGGAATACGAACTCAATGAGGATGTACTGATGGTGGTCATACCGATCTCCTGTCTGGGTACAACCGCTATCGACCCCTCCCCCCTCAACTCCATGACATTACTGTATCTCGAATGTATCAGCGTCGAGACAAGCCGGAAATTTCTCGCGGTACGCCGCGAGACTCTGCGCGGACAGGCTGACTTGGAACACGCCATCGGCCTCGCCGATGTTCAGCAAGCTCTCGCCCTGGAAGTCCAGCACCTGGCTGTCACCTGTGTACGCAAAGCCCTTGCCATCGATCCCGACGCGATTCACTGCCGCGACGTAACACAGGTTTTCGATGGCCCTCGCCGGCAGCAAGCGGTTCCAGTGCAGACGGCGCGCGCCCGGCCAGTTGGCGGTATAGAGCAACAGATCGGTGTTATGGGCGTCACGGCTCCACACCGGAAAACGCAGGTCGTAGCAGATCAGAGGACGAATCCGCCAGCCCTTGAGTTCGAATTGCACCTGGCGCTCGCCCGGGCTGTAATGCTCGTGCTCGCCGGCCATTCTGAACAGATGGCGCTTGTCGTAGTGCAGCAGCTCGCCGTCCGGTCGCGCCCACAGCAGGCGATTGCGATGGCTGCCGTCAGCGGCGCGAATGATCACGCTGCCGGTCACCACGGCATCCAGTTGCCTGGCCTGGGCCAGTATCCACCGGGCCGTCGGGCCCTCTTCGGGCTCGGCCAGGATTTCGGACTCCATGGTAAAGCCGGTGGTGAACATCTCCGGCAGGATCACCAGATCCGCGCCCTTGGCCTGAGCCAGCAACTCTTCGAAGTGGGCATGGTTCGCCGGGGCGTCGTGCCAGACCAGCGTGGTCTGGACCAGCGCGATGTTCAGGTTGGGCAGCGTACTCAGATCGCGCATAGTTTTTCCGCCGCCAAACGCAGCGTCTCCTCACGCTTGGGAAAGCACAGCCGGATCAGCCGCTGACCTTCAGGCGGACTCTGATAGAAAACAGAAATCGGAATGCTCGCCACGCCATGTTCGCGGGTCATCCACAGCGACATGTCGACGTCATTGAGGTCCGGGCGGATCTGCGAGTAATCGACGAGCTGAAAGTAGGTGCCGCTGGCCCGCGTGAAGGTGAAGCGCGAGGCTTCCAGGCGATCGCAGAAATAGTCGCGTTTGGCCTGATAGAACGCCGGCAGTTCGTCGACGTGCTCAGGGTGCGACGCCATGAAATCAGCCAGCGCCCACTGCAGCGGTGTGACGCCGCAGAATGCGACGAACTGATGGATCTTCCGCGCCTCAGCGGTCAGTGCCGGCGGCGCAACGAGGTAGCCGGTTTTCCAGCCGGTGACGTGGTAGGTCTTGCCGAACGAACTGACCACAAAGGCGCGTTGATAGAGTTCGTCATGGGCCAACACGCTGGCGTGCTGCAGGCCGTCGAAGACCAGGTGTTCATAGACCTCGTCGCTGAGCACGTAGATGTCCCGGTCACGAATCAATGCAGCCAGGCGATCCAGTTCTTCGCGGGTGATCAGCGCGCCGCTGGGGTTGTGCGGGGTGTTGATGACGATCATGCGTGTGCGAGGGCTCAAGGCGGCGCTGAGCTTTTCCCAGTCGATGGCGAAGTCACCGTCCTTGAGTTGCACATGCACGGTGCGCCCGCCGGCCAGTTCCACCGAAGGGGCATAACTGTCGTAGCACGGGTCGAAAACGATGACTTCATCGCCGGTACTCACGACGGTTTGAATGGCGCAGAAGATGGCGTGGGTGGCGCCGGGGGTGATGGTGATTTCGCTGTCGACGCCGACCTGACGGCCGTAGCATCGGGAGATTTTGGCGGCAACCTGCTCGCGCAATGCCGGCAGGCCAGCCATTGGCGCGTATTGATTGTTGCCGTCCATCACGCGGCGGCAAAGGGCTTCACGCAGTGCGTCGGGCCCATCGAAATCGGGAAAACCCTGAGACAGATTGATCGCCCCGGTTTCGGCGGCAAGCTGAGACATCACAGTAAAAATGGTGGTGCCAACGTTCGGCAGTTTGCTGGTGATCATGGGGTTTTCCTGCTCCACTCCCGACACCTGGAGGGCTCGGGGACTCGCAGAATAGCCCAGATGTCGCGCACAAAAAAAGGCGCCACTGGCGCCTTTTCCGAGAAAGACCTTTACACGATCAGCGCTTGTCGCGGCGCTTTTTGTCGGCTTTCTTGTGGTGCGACATCATCCGGCGCTTCTTGTTGACCTGGCGGTCGGTCAGCGTGTTCTTGTTGCCTTCATACGGGTTCTCGCCGCCCTTGAACTCGATGCGGATCGGCGTACCGACCAGCTTGAGCACACGGCGATAGGTGTTCTCGAGATACCGGACGTACGACTTCGGTACTTTCTCGACCTGGTTACCGTGGATCACGATCAACGGCGGGTTCGCGCCACCCAAGTGGGCGTAACGCAGCTTGATGCGGCGGCTGCCCACCATCGGCGGAGCATGCTCGCTGACCGCGTCTTCCAGAATCTGGGTCAGGCGGCTGGTCGGCCAACGGGTCACAGCGGATTTGAACGAGTTCTGCACCGACTGATACAGGTTGCCCACGCCCGTGCCGTGAAGCGCCGAGATGAAGTGGATGTCGGCGAAGTCGACGAAGAACAACCGACGCTCCAGCTCGACCTTCACGTAGTCGCGCTCGCTCGGCACCATGCCATCCCACTTGTTCAGCGCGATGACCAGGGCTCGACCGGACTCAAGGGCAAAGCCCAGCAGGTTGAGGTCGTGGTCGACGACGCCTTCACGGGCGTCCATCACGAAGATCACTACGTTGGCGTCTTTGATCGCCTGCAGGGTTTTCACCACAGAGAACTTTTCAACTTCTTCGTGGATCTTGCCGCGCTTGCGTACACCGGCAGTGTCGATCAGCGTGTACTTTTCCTCGTTGCGTTCGAACGGGATGTAAATGCTGTCGCGGGTGGTACCGGGCTCGTCGTAGACGATAACGCGGTCTTCACCGAGCATGCGGTTGACCAGCGTCGACTTGCCGACGTTAGGGCGACCGATGATGGCGATCTTGATGCCGTCCTTCTCGCTTGGGCCCGGAATGCGCTTGGCTTCCTGACCTTCGGCGACAACTTCCTCTTCTTCGCCTTCTTCGACTTCGTCAGCGTCTTTCGGGAAATCGCGCAGGGCGATTTCGAGCATCTGCGTGATGCCTCGACCGTGGGCGCCGGCGACCGGAATCGCGTCACCCATGCCCAGCGGTGCAAACTCGGCGCGGGCCATGTCAGGGTCGATGTTGTCGACCTTGTTGGCAACGACGTAGGACGTCTTGTTGCGCTTGCGCAGGTGCTCGCCAATCATCTGGTCGGCGGCTGTGAAGCCTGCTTTGGCGTCAACAAGGAACAACACGACATCGGCTTCTTCGATGGCCAGCAGCGACTGCTCGGCCATTTTTTCGTCCATGCCGTGTTCGTCACCGGAGATACCGCCGGTGTCGATCAGGATGTAGGAGCGCCCTTGCCACTTGGCCTCACCGTATTGGCGATCACGGGTCAGACCGGACAAGTCGCCGACGATGGCGTCGCGAGTCCTGGTCAGGCGGTTGAACAAGGTGGACTTGCCGACGTTCGGTCGACCCACCAGGGCGATTACGGGAACCATGCGGCTCTCCACTTCGTTATTTCAGAAAATACAAAAGCCGCTGCAAGGCAGCGGCCGGAGTTCGGAGCAACGCCGAAACGTCGCAGGCCCCATAAAAGCGGGGCCGCCCGGGGAAGCCGAAACACGACCTCCCCAAGCATAGACAGCCACTACTTGATCGTCAGCGCTTCCAGCTTGCCGCTGTTGCCGAAGACGTAAATGGTGCTGCCGGAGACCAGCGGGCGAGCCCGCAGGCCATCGCTGTCAATCTTTTCACGGGCGACGAAATGGCCGTCGACCTGACTCAGCAGGTGCAGATAACCTTCCATGTCACCCACCGCGACGTAGCTGGAGAACACTTCCGGCGCACCAAGTTGGCGACGGGCCAGCGAGTCGTTGCTCCACAGACCGGTGGAAGAGCGCTCATCGATGCCCTCCACGGTACCGTTGGCCAGCGAGACGTAAACGCTGCCGAAGCCTTGCGCCACACCCGAATAGCTGGAGGCATCACGCTGCCACAGCACACGACCGCTCTGAAGTTCCAGACCGGCTACGCGGCCCTGATAGGTCGCGACATACAGCGTGTTGCCGGACAACAGCAAGCCGCCGTCGATGTCGACCACGCGATCCAGTTCGGAACGCCCCGTCGGAACGGCAACGCGCTGCTCCCAGGCCGGGACGCCGTTGTTGATGTCCAGCGCCACGACCTTACCGGTCGACAAACCTGCAATGGCCAGCGCAGGGGTGGCAATCGGTGCACCGGTGCCACGCAGTGTCAGAACAGCAGGGCTGCTCTCGTAGATCCAGCGCTGATCACCGGTGACGGCGTCATAACCGATAACCCGGTCATCCTGGGTCTGGGCAACCACAACGCTGCCGTTGGTGGCCGGAGCGGACAGCACTTCACTGGTCGCCTTGGCTTTCCACTTCTGCTCGCCGGTCGCTTCGTCAAGAACGATGACTTCGCCACGCAACGTGCCGAGCATGACCAGACCAAAACCTACGCCGACGGCGCCGGAGACCGGTTGATCAAGTTCTTTTTTCCAGACCACGTCGCCGTTGCTGCGATTGATCGCCATGACCAGACCGTTCGCATCGGCAGCGTAGATGTTCTCGCCGTCGATGGCCGGAACCAGCATGTTGTAGATGTCGCCCTGACCGTCACCGACGGAGCGGCTCCACAACTTCTGCAGGGTCACTTCCTGTTTGAAGTCGACGAGTTCTGCCGGAGGCAGCTCTTTCTTGCTGTTGCTGCTGCAACCCGCGGCCAGAATGGCCAGAGCCAGCAATGCTGCATGTTTCCAACGAATCACGTCACGCATCCCCTTTCGCCAGGTCGTCGAGCTTCATTTGCAGACCGCCAACAGCCGCTTCTTCGGAAAGCGCCGCCTTGGCCTTTTTGTACGCAGCATAGGCATCATCGGTGCGACCCAGCTGAACCAGCAGGTCGCCGCGCAGCTCTTCACGGCTGGCCGCGAAGGACTTGTCGGCCTGACCGTCGAGCAGCTTCAGCGCGTCTTCAGCCTTGTTCTGTGCAGCGAGCACGCGAGCCAGACGCTGACGGGCGATCTCACCCAAGGTCGCGTTGACCGGCTTGTCGGTCACGGATTTCAGTTCGTTCGCGGCATCGTCCAGCTTGCCCGTGTCCACAGCCACTTTGGCCACGAACAGACTGCCGTACTGAGCGTACGCGGTGCCGCCGAATTCGCTCTTCAGCTTACCGGCGATCTCGGCCACTCGGCCTGCATCGGCCTGGCCGCTGGGCGTCAGTGCGGTTTCCAGCAATTGCTGATACAGCGCCGAACCACCTTGCGCCTGGTTGTTCTGATAGTGCTGCCAGCCTTGCCAGCCCAACACCACGATCACCGCCAGCAGGCCGCCGGTCAGCAGAGGCTTGCCGTTACGCTGCCACCAGTCCTTTACGGCAACCAGCTCATCATCATCGGTACTCGACACCCCAATACTCCTATTCGCTAAATCGGCTTTTATCTGCTTCAACCCTGCGGGATGCAGGTGGCCAGGTGCTCGGACAGAGCATCCCAGGCAATATTCTGTTGCTCGCCCTGACCACGCAGCGGCTTGACGCCCACTTCCTTGCGCGCAAGCTCTTCGTCGCCAAGGATCAACGCGTACAACGCGCCGCTCTTGTCGGCCTTCTTGAACTGGCTCTTGAAGCTGCCAGCCCCGGCATTGACTTGCAGACGCAGGTTCGGCGCCTGATCGCGCAAGCGCTCGGACAGCGTCAGTGCTGCCAGTTCGGCGGCCTCGCCGAATGCGCAGACGTAAACGTCGACCGTACGAGCGATCTCTTCGGGAATCTGCTCGAGGGTTTCCAGCAGCAGCACCAGACGCTCGATACCCATGGCAAAGCCCACGCCCGAGGTCGGCTTGCCGCCCATCTGCTCGACCAGACCGTCGTAACGGCCGCCCGCACAGACAGTGCCCTGAGCGCCGAGCTGGTCAGTGACCCACTCGAATACGGTCTTGCTGTAGTAATCCAGGCCGCGGACCAGCTTCGGGTTGATCACGTACGGAATGCCCGCCGCGTCGAGACGCGCCTTCAGGCCTTCGAAGTGAACCCGGGATTCGTCGTCCAGGTAATCTGCCAGCTTGGGTGCATCGACCAATACCGCTTGGGTTTCAGGGTGTTTGGTGTCGAGCACACGCAGCGGGTTGGTCTTCAGGCGGCGCTGGCTGTCTTCGTCCAGTTGCTCGTGACGCGCCGAGAGATACTCGACCAGCGCTTCACGATAACGGCCGCGCGCTTCACTGGTGCCCAGGCTGTTGAGTTCCAGTTTGACCGCATTGCGGATGCCCAACAGGCCCCACAGGCGCCAGGTCAGGACAATCAGCTCGGCGTCGATGTCCGGACCATCGAGGTTGAACACCTCGACACCGATCTGGTGAAACTGACGATAACGGCCTTTTTGCGGACGCTCGTGACGGAACATCGGGCCGATGTACCAAAGCTTCTGCACCTGACCGCCGCCGGTGATGCCGTGCTCAAGGACCGCACGCACGCAGGCCGCTGTGCCTTCAGGGCGCAGGGTCAGCGAATCGCCATTGCGGTCGGCGAACGTGTACATCTCTTTCTCGACGATGTCGGTGACTTCGCCGATGGAGCGCTTGAACAGGTCGGTGAACTCGACGATCGGCATGCGGATCTGGCGATAACCGTAGTTATCCAGCAAACGCGATACGGTGCCTTCGAAATAGCGCCACAGCGGCGTCTGATCCGGCAGGATGTCGTTCATGCCACGAATGGCTTGCAGAGACTTACTCACAAATATTCCTTGGAAACTGGGTTAGCCGCGCGCGATCAGCGCTGCGTCGGCCTCGACCTTTTCGGCCGCTCTCTGACGGATCAAGCGTTCAAGCTGATCCACCAGATTATCATTTGTCAGCTTTTGCGCCGGCTTGCCGTCGATGTAGATCAGGTTCGGCGTGCCACCGGTCAGACCGACGTGGGCTTCTTTCGCCTCGCCGGGACCGTTCACCACGCAGCCGATTACCGCGACATCCAGCGGGACCAGCAAATCTTCAAGGCGCCCTTCCAGCTCGTTCATGGTCTTGACCACATCGAAATTCTGCCGCGAGCAACTCGGGCAGGCGATGAAGTTGATGCCACGGGAACGCAGGCGCAGCGACTTGAGGATGTCGTAACCGACCTTCACTTCTTCCACCGGATCGGCAGCCAGCGAAATACGAATGGTATCGCCGATCCCTTCGGCCAGCAGCATACCTAGGCCGACGGCCGATTTCACTGTGCCCGAGCGCAAACCGCCTGCTTCAGTGATACCCAGGTGCAACGGCTGAATGATTTGTTTGGCCAGGAGGCGATAAGCCTCGACCGCCATGAACACGTCGGAGGCCTTGACGCTGACTTTGAAGTCCTGGAAATCCAGACGATCCAGATGCTCGACGTGACGCAGCGCAGACTCGACCAACGCAGCCGGCGTGGGCTCGCCGTACTTCTTCTGCAGGTCTTTTTCCAGCGAACCGGCGTTGACGCCGATACGGATCGGAATGCCGCGGTCACGGGCCGCTTCCACCACCGCGCGGACGCGGTCTTCGCGGCCGATATTGCCCGGGTTGATCCGCAGGCAATCGACGCCCAGTTCGGCAACGCGCAGGGCGATTTTATAATCGAAGTGGATGTCAGCGACCAGCGGGACCTTGACCAGCTGCTTGATACGGCCAAAGGCCTCGGCAGCGTCCATGTCGGGGACCGATACGCGGACGATGTCCACGCCGGCGGCTTCCAGACGGTTGATCTGAGCCACAGTGGCCGCGACGTCATTGGTGTCGCTGTTGGTCATGCTCTGCACTGCGATCGGGGCATCGCCACCGACCGGCACCGAGCCGACCCAGATTTTACGAGATTCGCGACGTTTGATCGGAGATTCGCCGTGCATGACTTATTGCCCTAGCTTCAGGCGAGCAGTTTCGCCACTGGTGAAAGGTGCCACATCAACCGGCTGACCGTTGTAACTGACCTGCGCGCCGCGAGCGTAGCCCAGGCGCAACGTCAGCGGCGGCTTGCCATTGACATCGAGGCTGTCGCCTTTTTTCTTGAGGCCGCTCATTAGCACCTTGCCGCTGCCATCGGTGACCTGGGTCCAGCAATCGTTGACAAACTGAACCTGCACGCGGCCGGCACCTGCCGGTACGGGTGCGGCGTCGGCCGTTGCGCTCGGCGCGGTGTTGACGGGTGCGGTGGTCGCAGGCGTCGGCGCCACGGTGGTGACCGGCGCGGTGGGCGTCGACGCGGTATGCGCAGGCGTCACCGGTGCGGTGGTGGATGTGCTGTGGGGAACAACAGCGCCCGCAACGGTGCCCGTGCTGCCGGGTGCACTGCTGGATGAAGCGGGAGCTTCAGGCGCGGACGCAGGCTCGGCGTTGTTCAACGGCAGCGTGGTCTGGCCTTGAGCGACCGCTTGATCTTCCGGCTCGTCGAGCGGATGGATCTGGGTGGTGCCGTCGGCGCTTTCGACTTCGACGTGCTCCATGCCCAGATTGGTCGGTTCCTTGCCGCGCAGCGTGGCCTGATCCTGCCACCACACGAAGCCGCCCCCGATCAATGCGATCAGCAGCAACAGGCTGACGATGCGCAGAATGTTGTGAGACAGGCGTACCGGTTCTTCGATTCGGCCCAGCGCATGAACGCTGCTGCCCTTGCCGTCGGTGCCGGTGTACTGATCGAACGCACTGACCAATGCAGCTTGATCAAGGTCCAGCAGCTTGGCGTAGGCACGGACATAGCCGCGGGCAAAGGTGTGACCGGGGAGCTTGTCAAAATCGCCTGCTTCCAGATGAGTCAGGGACGTCACAGTGAGGTTCAGCCTCAACGCCACATCTGGCAGCGACCAGTTCTTGCTTTCGCGGGCCTGTCGCAATGTTTCGCCTGGGTTTGTGCGAGTGGCTGCTACAACTTCGGGATGCGCCGCTTTCATCATTGCTCCGACAGGTATTGCTGATATTCCGGCGTACCGGGATAGAGTCTTTTTAGAAGCAGCCCGTAACTGGCTGCCTTGTTGCGATCATCAAACACCTTCGCCAGCCGCGTGCCGAGCAACAGGCTCCGCGCATTCTGCTCGCTTAACTGGCTGAAACGCTCGTAGTAATCGCGCGCCGGTACATAATGCCTGTCTTCGTACGACAACTCAGCCATTTCCAGCAACGCACGTGGCTGCTGACGATCGAGGCGCAGCGCTTTGTCGAAATGCTCACGGGCGGTGTCGCGATTGCCGAGCATCACAGCCGTCATGCCGAGGTTCTCGAACACTCGGGCGCGCTCGGCGTAGAGGTTATCCTCGGCGGCCTGCTCGAAGCGCTCGTAAGCTTCCTTGTAACGCTTCTGCTGGTAGAGAAAGCTGCCGTAATTGTTGAGGATCCGCGCGTCTTTGGAACGTGCCGACAACGCTTTTTCGTAATACTGGTTCGCCAGCTCAGGCTCCATCTCGGCCTGAAACACCAAGGCCAGCGCGGCATTGGCGTCCGCATCGGAGCCGTTCAGCTCGAGTGCCTTTTTCAGAGGCGCCTTTGCACGCTCCATCTGGCCTTGCTGAAGATAACCCAACCCCAATTGCACGTAAGCCTGACGAGCTTCCTCACGCCCCTTGCTGGTACTCAGCGGATCGACGTTGCCGGTGGACACACAACCGACCAGCAGCGTGGCAAAACAGAGCAGCAGCGCAGCGCGCAGGGACATAGAGATCCTCTCAGTCAAGTTCGCATTCAATTGCGAGCGGAAGCGACCTGCACCACGTCGGCATCGGCACTCAGCTCCCGAACAGCGATATAGCGCTCGCTGCGACGGGTGCGGTCCATTACCTGCCCGACCAACTGGCCGCAGGCAGCATCGATGTCCTCACCGCGCGTGGTCCGCACGGTGACGTTAAAGCCGGCTTGATGCAGCAGATCCTGGAAGCGACGGATCGCGTTGTTGCTCGGGCGTTCATAGCCCGAATGCGGAAACGGATTGAACGGGATCAGGTTGACCTTGCACGGCGTGTCCTTGAGCAGCTCGATCATCTCGATGGCGTGCTCAGGCTTGTCGTTGATGTCCTTGAGCAGCGTGTACTCGATCGTCAACACGCGCTTCTCGCCCAACGCAGACATGTAGTTGCGGCAGGACTCGAGGAGCATCTTCAGGGGGTACTTTTTGTTGATCGGCACCAGCTGGTTGCGCAGCGCGTCATTGGGCGCGTGCAGCGAAAGGGCCAGCGAAACGTCGATGTGCTTGGACAGCTCATCGATCATCGGCACCACGCCGGAGGTGGACAGCGTCACCCGGCGCTTGGAAATGCCATACCCCAGGTCATCCATCATCAGATGCATGGCGGAAACGACATTGTCGAAGTTCAGCAATGGCTCGCCCATGCCCATCATCACCACGTTGGTAATGGCACGGTCGACGGTAGCCGGGACACTGCCGAAAGATTTGTTGGCAATCCACACCTGACCGATGACTTCGGCGGCGGTGAGGTTGCTGTTGAAGCCTTGTTTGCCGGTGGAGCAGAAACTGCAATCCAGCGCACAGCCCGCCTGGGACGAGACACACAGCGTGCCGCGCTTGCCTTGCGGAATGTAAACGGTCTCGACGCAGCTGCCGGACTCGACACGGACGACCCACTTGCGGGTACCGTCGGTGGAGATGTCCTCGCTGACGACTTCAGGACCCCGAATCTCGGCACGGCTCTGCAGCTTTTCGCGCAGGGCCTTGCCGACGTTCGTCATGGCGTCGAAGTTATCGACGCCAAAGTGGTGAATCCACTTCATGACCTGACCGGCACGGAAGCGTTTCTCCCCGATAGACTCGAAGAATTTTTCCATTTCCAGCCGGGTCAGACCCAACAGGTTGATTTTGCCAGTTGATTCAGTCATGGATTCACCCTCACTCGCAGCAATAGCTTAGCGAGTGGTTACCTCGGTAGCAGCGAAGAAGTACGAGATTTCACGAGCAGCAGCGGCTTCGGAATCGGAACCGTGAACAGCGTTGGCGTCGATGGAATCAGCGAAGTCAGCACGGATGGTGCCGGCAGCGGCTTCTTTAGGGTTGGTAGCGCCCATCAGCTCGCGGTTCAGAGCGATAGCGTTTTCGCCTTCCAGAACCTGAACAACAACCGGGCCGGAGATCATGAATGCAACCAGATCACCGAAGAAACCACGGGCGCTGTGCTCAGCGTAGAAACCTTCTGCTTCGGCTTTGGACAGTTGCTTCAGTTTCGAAGCGACAACGCGCAGACCGGCTTTTTCGAAACGGGTGGTGATCTCGCCGATGACGTTTTTGGCAACAGCATCAGGCTTGATGATCGAGAAAGTACGTTGAACAGCCATGGTGTAACTCCAGAAGCAGTGATTATTGCGAAAAATTAAACCCGCGAATTATACGCGGGTTTGATGTTATTGCCTAACGTGCAAATCTGATCAGTCGATTTCGTCGGCCCAGAGCGTCTGGACCGCCTCGAGCACTTTCTCGCCGACGCGGCCAGAGGTGTCGTCGAAATCCGGCAGTTGCTTGATCATCAGTTGCAGCTTGGTGAACCCTACTGAATAAGGGTCAACGCCGGGATGGGTCTCGGCGAGTTCTTCAGCGATGCGTTGTACGTCATTCCAACCGTAACTCATGACAGCTTCTCGATCAGTGCGGCGCTTCGGCAGCGTGGTTAAGCGAATATTTCGGGATCTCGACGATGAGGTCTTCCGTGCCGACCTTGGCCTGGCACGCCAGGCGGGACTGCGCTTCCAGACCCCACGCACGATCAAGATAGTCCTCTTCCAGCTCGTCCGCTTCTTCGAGGGAGTTGAACCCCTTGCGAATGATGCAATGGCAGGTGGTGCAGGCGCAGACGCCACCGCATGCGCTTTCTATCTCGATGTGGTGATCGTGGGCGAGTTCCAGAATCGACTTGCCGACTTCGGCCTCGACAACCATCCCCTCCGGGCAATGCTCGGCGTGTGGCAGAAATGTAACCTGCGGCATCAGTTATTCCTCAATCTCATTCAGGTTGCGCCCTGACAGCGCGGCTTTCACCGTCGAGTCCAGGCGGCGGGCGGCGAACGCATCAGTCACCTGCGACAGACGCTTGGTCTGCAACTCGATGGCCGGACCGTCATCGCCCTTCATCAATTCACGAAGTTCTTCCATCTGCATGTCGATGACCATGCGCTCTTCGGCATCGAGCAAGCGCTCGCCGTCGGCCTGCAACGCACCTTCGACGGCTTCGAGCAAACGCTGGGCGTCGACCTGCTGTTCACGCAGCGCACGAGCCACCATGTCATCGCTGGCGTACTGGAACGAATCCTTGAGCATGCGGGTGATTTCACCGTCAGTCAGGCCATACGAAGGCTTCACCTGAATGCTCGATTCAACGCCCGACGCCAGCTCGCGTGCGGACACGCTGAGCAGGCCATCGGCGTCGACCTGGAAGGTCACGCGAATTTTCGCAGCGCCGGCGACCATCGCAGGAATGCCGCGCAGGTCGAAACGCGCCAATGAACGGCAGTCGCTGATCAATTCACGCTCGCCTTGCAGCACGTGGATCATCATGGCCGACTGGCCGTCTTTGTAAGTGGTGAATTCCTGGGCGCGGGCCACCGGGATCGTGGTGTTGCGCGGAATGACCTTCTCCATCAAGCCGCCCATGGTCTCCAGCCCCAGGGACAACGGGATCACGTCGAGCAGCAACAGCTCGCCGCCGTCGCGCTTGTTGCCTGCCAGGGTATCGGCCTGGATCGCAGCGCCGATGGCGACTACCTGATCCGGGTCGATCTCGGTCAACGGTTGACGGCCGAACAGTTCGGCCACCGCTTCGCGAACTCGCGGGACACGGGTGGAACCGCCCACCATGACCACGGCTTCGACTTCAGCCAGCTCGATGCCGCAATCACGAACGGCACGACGGCAGGCTTTAAGACTGCGGGCGATCATCGGCTCGACAAGGGCATCGAATGCGGCGCGGGTCAGTACGCCCTGCCAGTCGCCATGGACGACCTCTACCGAATCGGCGTCAGTCAGAGATTCTTTCGCCGAGCACGCCGTCTGCATCAGGCGGCGCTGGGCGGCCGGATCGAGATCGTCGGACAGACCGGCCTCAGCAATGATCCACGTCGCGATGGCATGGTCGAAATCATCGCCGCCCAGCGCGCTGTCGCCGCCAGTGGCCATGACTTCAAACACACCGCCGGTCAGGCGCAGAATCGAGATATCAAACGTGCCGCCGCCCAGATCGTAAATGGCGACCACGCCTTCTGCGTTCTGATCCAGCCCATACGCCACGGCAGCTGCCGTGGGTTCGTTCAGCAGACGAAGGACCGTCAGGCCCGCCAGCTTCGCGGCGTCTTTAGTGGCCTGACGCTGGGCATCATCGAAATAAGCGGGAACGGTGATGACCGCACCAACCAACTCACCACCCAGAGTATCTTCAGCGCGCTGGCGCAGCACCTTGAGAATGTCGGCCGACACTTCTACCGGACTCTTGGGACCCTGAACGGTTTCAATGAACGGCATGTGGGACTCGCCACCTGTGAAGCGGTAAGGCAATTGCCCACCCAAATGCTTCACATCGGAAATCCCGCGACCCATGAGGCGCTTGACGGAAATGATGGTATTCAGCGGGTCAGTCGCGGCAGCGTCCTTGGCAGGCTGGCCGACTTCGACGCGATCGGCGTGGTAGCGAACGGCAGACGGCAGGATGACCTGGCCGTGTGCATCGGGAAGCGGCTCGCTGATGCCACTGCGCAGGGCAGCCACCAACGAATTGGTAGTGCCGAGGTCAATCCCGACAGCCAGGCGACGTTGATGAGGTTTTGGAGCTTGGCCGGGTTCGGCGATCTGCAGTAGAGCCATTGCTTTTCTGATATCACTGGCGAGCCGCCCCAGAAGGACGGCGCGGGGTTAATCGTCGAGGCGCTCTTCGAGCTGGCGCACTTCGTAGGAGAGCTTGTCGAGGAACTGCATGCGGCGCATCAGCCTTTCAGCCTGCTCACGCTGTGCAGCATCGTCCCAACAGGCCGCGAAGCTTTCGTTCAGTTCTTCCTGGGCAGCCTTCAGCCGGCGCTTGAATACCGCGACACCTGCCAGATCGGCTTCGTCCTGCAGATCTTCGAGTTCTTCGCGCCACTGCATCTGCTGCATCAGAAACTCGGGATCCTGCACGGTGACTTCCAGCGGCACTTCACCCTTAAGCGCCAACAGGTAACGCGCCCTTTTGGGTGCGTTCTTCAACGTTTGGTAGGCGTCGTTCAGCGTGGCGGAGCGCTCCAGCGCAACCCGTTGCTCAGCCTCAGGGGCGTCGGCAAAACGGTCGGGGTGCACGCTCCGGGCAAGCTCGCGGTAACGCGTCGCCAGCAGGTCGAGATCCAGATTGAAGCCCGGCTGCAGGTCGAATAAAGCGAAGTGACAAGGAGTACCCACAATAAGCCTCAGACGTTGAAGCTTTCGCCGCAGCCACATTCACCGCGCGAGTTGGGATTGTTGAACTTGAAGCCTTCGTTCAACCCTTCCTTGACGAAATCGAGCTCGGTGCCGTCGAGATAAACCAGGCTCTTGGGATCGATGATCACCTTGACGCCGTGATACTCGAACACCGTGTCTTCGCTTTCCGGCTCATCGACAAACTCGAGCACGTAAGCAAGGCCTGAACAACCGGTCGTGCGAACGCCCAGACGAATGCCGTCACCCTTGCCGCGCCCATCGAGGGAGCGGCGTACATGGTTGGCGGCCGCTTCGGTCATGCTGATAGCCATCGGAACTCCTTACCTCACGCAAGTTACTTAACGCAGCGGAACAGGCTCTGCTTAGAGCAGGCCTTTCTTCTGCTTGTAGTCGCGAACGGCCGCCTTGATGGCGTCTTCAGCGAGCACGGAGCAGTGGATCTTCACTGGCGGCAGGGCCAGTTCTTCAGCCAGCTGAGTGTTCTTGATGGTCTCTGCTTCATCCAGAGTCTTGCCCTTCATCCACTCAGTGGCCAGGGAGCTCGACGCGATGGCAGAACCGCAACCGTAGGTTTTGAACTTGGCGTCTTCGATGATGCCTTGCTCGTTAACCTTGATCTGCAGACGCATGACGTCGCCGCAAGCCGGCGCGCCGACCATGCCGGTGCCGACATCAGGATCTTCCGCGTTCATCTTGCCGACGTTGCGTGGATTCTCGTAGTGGTCAATGACCTTTTCGCTGTAAGCCATGGTGCAATTCCTCATCAGTTACAACACGTCGCTCTCGCGGCACTCGGAAAATCTGTTTTCAAAGTGCCGCAGGTGTGGCGACTTTGAATTAATGCGCCGCCCACTCGATTTTGGAGATGTCGACGCCGTCCTGGAACATGTCCCACAGCGGCGACAAGGCGCGCAACTTGGTGACCGCCTCGCAGACTTTCTGCGCGGCGTAGTCGATCTCTTCTTCAGTGGTGAAGCGACCGAAGGTGAAACGGATCGAGCTGTGTGCCAGCTCGTCGTTACGGCCCAGGGCGCGCAGCACGTAAGACGGCTCCAGCGAAGCCGAGGTGCACGCGGAGCCGGACGATACCGCCAGATCCTTGAGCGCCATGATCAGCGACTCGCCTTCTACATAGTTGAAGCTCAGGTTGAGGTTGTGCGGTACGCGGGCAGTCATGCTGCCATTGACGTACAGTTCTTCCAGATGCGCAACCTGCTGATAGAAGCGATCGCTCAAGGCTTTGATGCGAACGTTCTCGGCTGCCATGTCTTCTTTGGCAACACGGAACGCCTCGCCCATCCCGACAATCTGGTGCGTCGCCAGCGTACCGGAACGCATGCCGCGCTCGTGACCGCCGCCGTGCATTTCAGCTTCAATGCGAACGCGCGGCTTGCGGCTGACCCAGAGTGCGCCAATCCCTTTAGGACCGTAGGTCTTGTGGGCCGAGAACGACATCAAATCAACTTTGAGGTTGGCCAGGTCGATTTCAACCTTGCCGGTGGCTTGCGCTGCGTCGACGTGGAAAAGCACGCCGCGGGACCGGGTCATCTCGCCAATGGCAGCGATGTCGTTGACCGTACCGATCTCGTTGTTGACGTGCATGATCGAGACCAGGACGGTGTCGTCGCGCATGACCGCTTCGATCATGGCCGGAGTGATCAGGCCATCTTCGGTCGGTTCGAGGTAGGTGACTTCAAAGCCTTCACGCTCAAGCTGACGCATGGTGTCGAGCACGGCTTTGTGTTCGATTTTGCTGGTGATCAGGTGCTTGCCTTTGGAGGCATAGAAATGCGCAGCGCCTTTGATCGCAAGGTTGTTGGACTCAGTAGCACCGGAGGTCCAGACGATTTCGCGCGGATCGGCGTTGACCAGATCGGCGACCTGACGACGCGCGTTCTCGACCGCCTCTTCAGCCTTCCAGCCAAAGACGTGGGAGCGCGACGCCGGGTTACCGAAGTTACCATCCACCAGCAAGCAATCGCTCATTTTCTGCGCAACACGCGGATCGACCGGGGTCGTTGCGGAATAATCGAGGTAAATTGGCAATCTCATTGAATATCTCCTATCGGGCAGGCGCGCCGCGCGTTCATCTGCGTTCACTCAACGGCGGATGTTTCAATCTTGTCCAGTATCTGGGTCTTGCTACCGCAACGGCGCAGATCCTGACGTTGGGCGACTTCTTGCACTTCACGGCGAGTGACGAGGTCGGCCAGGCTGATACCGCTTAGAAATTCGTGAATCTGCTGGCTGAGGTCGCACCACAAGTGGTGGGTCAGACAGGTGTCGCCAGCATGGCAATCACCGAGCCCCCGGCAACGCGTCGCATCAACCGATTCGTTGACGGCGTCGATCACCTGCGCAACCTGAATGCCCTGCATGTCACGGGACAACTGATAACCACCGCCGGGACCGCGTACGCTGGAAACCAGATTGCCGCGGCGCAGCTTGGCGAACAGTTGCTCGAGGTAGGAAAGGGAAATCCCTTGCCGCTCGGAGATATCGGCCAGGGACACTGGCCCATGCTGCGCATGCAATGCCAGGTCGAGCATGGCAGTGACAGCGTATCGGCCTTTTGTAGTCAGTCGCATGACGTTTACCGCGGAGGTTCGGAATGAGGGCGAGTATGCTATTCCCGAGTATTTAAGTCAACTATAAGACCTAGTGAAGTAGTCGGGATTACCCGCAAAAGCGCGGCCGCATCATAGCAAAACACGCCATGGATTGGCACTTGTGCCGTCTGCAGGCGCGCGCTGTTTTATTTGCGGGCAGCATCAGCCTCGCAACGTTCTTTCATGCAGTCGAACACTTCCTGGCGCAGCTCGGGCAGCTCTTTCTCACGGTACTCGCCGCCCAGACTCTTCAACGCCTTGCCCATGTCTTCCACGCGCACGTCCATTGCCTGCAGGTGATCGAGCAACTGCCCGATCGCGCGCGCTACCGGATCAGGCATGTCCTCGCTGACGCCATAAGCATCGAAGCCGAGCTTCTCGGCGATCGCCTTGCGCTTGGCTTCGGCCTCGTCGTCTGACTTGACGATGATCCGGCCCGGAATGCCTACCACCGTTGCACCCGCCGGCACAGGCTTGGTTACCACCGCATTGGAGCCAACCTTTGCTCCGGCGCCCACCGTGAACGGGCCGAGCACCTTGGCGCCCGCACCGACAACCACGCCGGACTCAAGCGTCGGATGGCGCTTGCCCTTGTTCCAGCTGGTCCCCCCCAGAGTCACGCCCTGGTAAAGGGTCACGTCGTCGCCAATCTCGGCGGTTTCGCCGATGACGATGCCCATTCCGTGATCGATGAAAAAGCGTCGGCCGACTTTGGCGCCCGGATGAATCTCGATTCCCGTCAGCCAGCGACCGAAATTGGAAACCATGCGCGCCGGCCATTTCAGGTCATTGCGCCACAGCCAGCCAGACAGCCGATGCAGCCAGATCGCGTGCATGCCGGGGTAGCAGGTCAGCACTTCAAAAGCATTTCGAGCCGCCGGATCACGATGAAACACGCTTTGAATGTCTTCCCGCAAACGCTCGAACATCACTGATCCTTCCGCCTATAGGGTTCGCCGTTCGCCGCTTTCTGGGTCTCGGTGAGAATGCCGCGCAAGATGCTCATCTCGGATCGATTCACCGCAGAGCGCCCGTACAGACGACGCAGACGCGCCATCAGATGACGCGGCTTCTCGGGATCAAGGAAGCCAATAGTGACCAGCGTGGACTGGAGATGCTCATAGAATTTCTCCATCTCATCCATGGTCGCCAGCTCGGTACTGCGCACGGAGTTGACTTCGAACTTCTCCACCTTGCTCGCCTGCCCGTCGGCCGCAAGCCAGGCCATGCGGGTTTCGTAACTCAAGACCTGCACGGCGGCCGCCAGATTCAACGAGCTGAATTCCGGGTCCGAAGGAATGTGCACGTGGTAATGGCAGCGCTGCAGCTCCTCATTGGTCAGGCCGGCGTATTCACGGCCGAACACCAGTGCGATCTCTTCGCCCAGCGCGGCGTGCTCGACGGTCTTGACGCCCGCTTCGCGAGGGTCGAGCAGCGGCCAGGGAATGCGGCGATCCCGGGCGCTGGTACCCAATACCAGGTTGCAACCTGCCAACGCATCTTCCAGCGTCGCCACGACCTGCGCACCTTCCAGAATGTCGCCCGCGCCAGACGCCCTTGCATCGGCTTCATGGTGGGGAAACATCGCGGGATCAACCAGCACCAGACGCGAAAGACCCATGTTTTTCATGGCACGCGCAGCGCCACCGATATTTCCGGGATGACTGGTACCGACCAGGACGACACGAATATTTTGCAGCACTGGTGAAGTCTCGCTAGCAGGTGAAAAGGGGGACGAATGTTACAGAAGCGCTTGCTTCAACGCCACGAACCTTGCGCCTCACGCACGGGATATGCCAATAAAAGCAGACACGGCGCCGCCGACTTGCTCACCTCAAGCCGACCGGGCGCTCGGCAAAGTCTGCACTCGCGCTGGAAATCATCCAAGAGAACCAATAGAATGCCCGGCTCTCTTTAACGACCTAGGTGATCCATCCATGCAGCCCATGCTGAATATCGCGCTGCGCGCCGCCCGCAGCGCCAGCGAATTGATTTTCCGCTCCATCGAGCGCCTGGATACCATCAAGGTCGACGAAAAAGACGCGAAAGATTACGTAACCGAAATCGATCGCGCCGCCGAGCAGAGCATCATCACTGCCCTGCGCAAAGCGTATCCAACCCACGGCATCCTTGGCGAAGAAAGCGGCCTGCACGAAGGCAGCGGCGAAGGCACCGACTACCTCTGGATCATCGATCCGCTCGACGGCACCACCAACTTCGTGCGTGGTGTTCCTCACTTTGCCGTCAGCATCGCGTGCAAATACCGCGGTCGCCTGGAACACGCCGTTGTTCTGGATCCGGTCCGCCAGGAAGAATTCACCGCCAGCCGCGGTCGTGGCGCTGCCTTGAACGGCCGTCGTCTGCGCGTCAGCCCGCGCAAGAGCCTTGAAGGCGCACTGCTCGGCACAGGTTTCCCGTTCCGCGAAAACCAACTCGATAACCTCGACAACTACATGAACATGTTCCGTTCCCTGGTTGGCCAGACTGCCGGCATACGTCGCGCCGGCGCTGCGAGCCTGGATCTGGCTTACGTGGCTGCGGGCCGTTTCGATGCGTTCTGGGAATCGGGCCTGTCGGAGTGGGACATGGCCGCAGGCGCCCTGCTCATTCAGGAAGCAGGCGGTCTGGTCAGCGATTTCAACGGCGGTCACGACTTCCTTGAAAAGGGCCACATCGTTGCCGGCAACACCAAGTGTTTCAAAGCGGTTCTGACCTCGATCGCTCCGTTCGTGCCGGCTTCGCTGAAGCGTTAAACTCAGCGCGCGGTAAAAGAAACCGGCCATGCGCCGGTTTTTTTGTACCTGAATGCTTAGTCATCAGGGCAATAAAAAAGCACCCGAAGGTGCTTTTTTAACGAGCCAATCAGCCTGTTACTGGCCCGCTTGACTCAACTCCAGCTGACCGTCCTTGTTGACGGGAATCTGGCTGCCCGGATCACGATCCATACGCACCTGCCCGACTTTGTCGTTGAGCTTGTACTTCACGTTGTAGCCGACAACTTTGTCGCTGATGTCGTTGACGGTGTTGCAGCGTGACTCGGTGGTTGTGTAGGTATCGCGGTTCTGCATGCCTTCCTGAACCTTATTACCGGCATAACCCCCGCCGACCGCACCGGCGACCGTGGCAATCTTCTTGCCAGTACCGCCACCCACCTGGTTACCGAGCAGGCCACCCGCTACGGCACCGATGACACTCCCCACGATCTGATGCTCGTCCTTCACCGGCGCTCGGTGAGTCACGGCAACGTCTTTGCAGACTTGGCGCGGGGTTTTGATTTGTTCTTTAACAGGCTCGACGGCAAGTACGTCTGCGTACTCTGGGCCGCTTTGTTTTACGAGGCTATAGGTGGCCAAAGCACCACCGGCGGTTACACCGACAGCACCCAATACTGCACCGATAAGCAACGACTTGTTCACGTGAACCTCCTGACGATATTCAGCGCGATTGCTCGCACTACTCCCAGCCTTGGAGCACAAAAAAAGGCGCGAGTTCACACTCGCGCCTTTTCAGGTGATGGCCGGTTACCAGTATCGGTTACGGACGGTCATCCACTTTGTCGACTGTGACCGGAGGCAGCAGGTCTTCGCTGCGAAGGTTCAGCCAGATCAGCACCACGTTGGCGATGTAGATCGACGAATACGTACCCGCCAGAACACCGATGAACAGCGCCACCGAGAACCCGTGCAGGCTGTCGCCGCCGAAGATCCACAGCGCGACGATGGCCAGCAATGTGGAAATCGAAGTGGCCATGGTCCGCAGCAACGTCTGCGTGGTGGAGATGTTGATGTTCTCGATCAGCGAAGCCTTGCGCAGCAGACGGAAGTTCTCGCGAACCCGGTCGAATACCACGATGGTGTCGTTGAGCGAGTAACCAATGATCGCCAGCACCGCAGCCAGCACAGTCAGGTCGAAGGTCACCTGGAAGAACGACAGGATGCCCATCGTCACCACCACGTCGTGGATCAGCGAGACGATGGCCCCTACCGCGAATTTCCACTGGAAGCGGAAGGCCAGGTAGACGAGAACACCGCCCAGCGCCAGCAGCATGCCGAGGCCGCCCTGGTCGCGCAGCTCTTCACCCACTTGCGGACCGACGAACTCGACGCGCTTGACGGTCACCGGGTTATCGGCACCGGTCTTGCGCAGCGCTTCGGCGACCTGAGTGCCCAGCTGCGGATCTTCACCCGGCATGCGAACGAGCAGATCGGTGGTCGCACCGAAGCTTTGCACAACCGCTTCGGTATAACCCGACGAAACCAGCTCTTCGCGCACTTTGTGCAGATCGGCGGGACGCTCGTAGGTCAGCTCGATCAGCGTACCGCCGGTGAAGTCCAGACCGAAGTTCAGTCCTTTATAGAACCAGCTGAACAACGCCAGCGCGGTGAGGAGCATGGTAATGGCGAACGCAATGTTGCGAACGCCCATGAAGTTGATCGTACGTTTCATGGCAGCCCCTTAAATCCACAACTTCTTGAAGTCACGACCGCCAAAAATCAGGTTGACCATTGCGCGGGTCACCATGATGGCTGTGAACATCGAGGTAAAGATCCCGAGGGACATGGTGACCGCAAAACCCTTCACCGGGCCTGTGCCCATCGCGAAGAGAATGCCGCCGACCAGCAGCGTCGTCAGGTTGGCGTCGAGGATCGCGGTATACGCGCGGTCGAAACCTTCGTTAATCGCGCGCTGGACCGTCATGCCGTTGGCGATCTCTTCACGAATCCGCGAGAAGATCAGCACGTTGGCATCGACCGCCATACCCATCGTCAGAACGATACCGGCAATGCCTGGCAGGGTCAGCGTTGCACCCAGCAGCGACATCAGCGCCAGCAGCATGACCATGTTGAAAGCCAGTGCAACCGTCGCGATCAGACCGAAGAAACGGTAGATGGCGAGGATGAACAGCGAGACGAACAGCATGCCCCACAGGGATGCATCGATACCTTTGGTGATGTTGTCGGCACCCAGGCTCGGGCCAATGGTGCGCTCTTCAGCGAAGTACATCGGCGCAGCCAGACCACCGGCACGCAGCAACAGCGCCAGCTCGGAAGACTCACCCGCGCCGTTCAGGCCAGTGATGCGGAATTGAGCACCCAGCGGCGACTGAATGGTCGCCAGGCTGATGATCTTTTTCTCTTCCTTAAACGTCTGGACCGGCACGTCTTTTTCGACGCCGTTGACCATTTGCTTGGTGTAGGTGGTGGTCGGCTTCTGCTCGATGAAGATCACCGCCATGCTGCGACCAACGTTCGCGCGGGTTGCGCGGCTCATCAGATCACCACCATGGCCGTCCAGCTTGATGTTCACCTGAGGACGGCCGTGCTCGTCAAAGCCGGCTTTGGCGTCAGTCACCTGGTCACCGGTGATGATCAGACCCCGCTCGACCGGCGCCGCTGGGCGACCGCCTTCGCGGAACTCGAACATCTCGGTGGTGGCTTTGCTGTCATCGGGACCTGCGCCCAGACGGAACTCAAGGTTGGCGGTCTTGCCGAGAATACGCTTGGCTTCGGCGGTATCCTGAACACCCGGCAGCTCGACCACGATGCGGTTCGCGCCTTGACGCTGAACCAATGGCTCGGCGACGCCCAACTCGTTGACCCGGTTACGCACGGTGGTCAGGTTTTGCTTGATCGAGTATTCGCGGATTTCAGCGATCTTGGCTGGCGTCATAGCCAGGCGCAGGGTCGGCATTTCGCCGCGATCGCTCGTGGTGATATCGAAATCGGTGTAGTCCTTGCGGATCAGCGCACGGGCCTGTTCGCGGGTATCAGCATCGCTGAAGCCCAGCTGGATGGCGCCGTTGTCTTGCGGCAGGCTGCGATAACGCACTTTTTCCTTGCGCAGCAGGCTCTTCACTTCGCCTTCGTAGACATTCAGACGCGCACTGAGCGCCTTGTCCATGTCGACTTCAAGCAGGAAGTGCACGCCGCCGGACAGGTCGAGACCCAGCTTCATTGGCGTAGCACCAATGCTGCGCAGCCACTTCGGCGTAGTCTGAGCCAAGTTGAGCGCCACAACGTAATCGTCGCCCAGCGCCTTGCGTGCAACATCTTTGGCGGGCAGCTGGTCTTCCTGTTTGGTCAGACGCAACAAACCGCCCTTGCCATTCTCGGCCAGAGACGCGCCCTTGACCGCGATGCCAGCATCGGTAAGCGCCTTGCTTACGCGATCCAGATCAGCCTGATTGACCTGCAGCGCAGTGCTTGCGCCAGTGACTTGAATCGCCGGGTCATCAGGGTAGAGATTGGGTGCGGAATAAATAAAACCGATCACCAGCACTGCCAGGATCAGGATGTATTTCCACAGAGGGTATTTGTTCAACATCACGCCGCCTGCTTATAACGCGGGGCGCCTTGCGCGCCCCGTCGATTGGTAAAAGACTGGAATCAGATGGCTTTCAGAGTGCCCTTGGGCAGGGTGGCAGCGATGGCGCCCTTCTGGATCTTCAGCTCTACGGTGTCGGACACTTCGATAACAACGAAGTCATCAGTCACTTTATTGATCTTGCCCGCGATACCGCCGGTCGTGACGACTTCATCACCCTTCTGCAAGTTGCCCAGCAAGTTCTTTTGCTCTTTGGCGCGCTTGGCCTGTGGACGCCAGATCATCAGGTAGAAGATGACCAGAAAGCCCACCAGGAAAATCCACTCGAAGCCGCCGCCCATAGGGCCTGCAGCGGCAGGGGCAGCCGCATCCGCGAAAGCGGAAGAGATGAAAAAGCTCATTTAACACTCCAGTTGCATATTTTAATAATAGGAAGCGAAAGACCGGATGTCGCTCAGTCCAGTAACGGCGTAACAAGCCCGCGTTTGGCATAGAACGTGTCGACAAAGGCGGCCAATGTACCTTGTTGAATAGCCTCGCGCAAACCAGCCATAAGCAGCTGGTAATGGCGCAAATTGTGGATCGTGTTGAGCATGCTACCCAGCATTTCGCCGCACTTGTCCAGGTGGTGCAGATAGGCGCGGGAGAAGTTTTTGCAGGTGTAGCAATCGCAGGTCGGATCCAGCGGCGACTCGTCGTAACGATGAAACGCATTACGGATTTTCAGAACACCAGTGTCGATGAACAGATGACCGTTGCGCGCATTGCGCGTAGGCATCACGCAGTCGAACATGTCGACGCCGCGGCGGACACCTTCAACCAGGTCCTCCGGCTTGCCTACACCCATAAGGTAACGAGGTTTGTCAGCCGGCATGCGGCCCGGCAGGTAGTCCAGCACCTTGATCATCTCGTCCTTGGGTTCGCCGACCGACAGGCCGCCAATTGCCAGGCCGTCAAAGTCGAGTTCGTTCAGGCCTTCGAGCGAGCGCATGCGCAGGTTCTCGTGCATGCCGCCCTGAACGATGCCGAACAGCGCCGCCGTGTTTTCGCCGTGGGCAACCTTGGAGCGCTTGGCCCAGCGCAGCGACAGCTCCATGGAGGTGCGCGCGACGTCTTCGTCGGCGGGGTAAGGCGTGCATTCGTCGAAGATCATCACGACGTCGGAACCGAGATCGCGTTGAACCTGCATCGATTCTTCAGGCCCCATGAACACTTTCGCGCCGTCGACCGGAGAGGCAAATGTCACGCCCTCCTCTTTGATCTTGCGCATCGCGCCCAGGCTGAACACCTGAAAACCGCCGGAGTCGGTCAGAATCGGGCCTTTCCACTGCATGAAATCGTGAAGGTCGCCGTGGCCTTTGATGACTTCAGTGCCCGGACGCAGCCAGAGGTGAAAGGTGTTGCCGAGGATCATCTGAGCGCCGGTGGCCTCAATGTCCCGAGGCAGCATGCCCTTGACCGTGCCGTAGGTGCCGACCGGCATGAACGCTGGCGTTTCGACAACGCCACGAGGAAAGGTCAGACGACCGCGACGCGCTTTGCCATCGGTGGCCAGCAGCTCGAAAGACATACGACAGGTGCGACTCATGCTTGATCCTCTGGGGCCGATTCCGTCGGGGTTGATTCCCTGGGAGCGGTCGGCGCGGGATTGCGGGTGATGAACATGGCATCCCCGTAACTGAAGAAGCGGTAACCATGCTCCACCGCAGCCGCATAGGCCGCCATGGTTTCGGGGTAACCGGCGAATGCCGAGACCAGCATCAACAGCGTCGATTCCGGCAAATGGAAGTTGGTGACCAGCGCGTCGACCACATGAAAGGGTCGGCCTGGGTAGATAAAGATATCGGTGTCGCCGCTGAAGGGCTTGAGCACGCCATCGCGTGCGGCACTTTCCAGCGAACGCACGCTGGTCGTGCCCACGGCGATCACCCGACCACCGCGTGCGCGGCAGGCGGCCACGGCGTCGACCACTTCCTGAGTGACTTCCAGCCACTCATTGTGCATGTGGTGGTCTTCAATGCGCTCAACGCGCACCGGCTGGAACGTACCCGCGCCGACGTGCAGCGTCACGAATGCGGTCTCGACGCCCTTCTCGGCAATCGCGTCCATCATGGTCCGGTCGAAATGCAGACCTGCCGTCGGCGCCGCCACCGCACCGGCGCGCTGGGCGTACACGGTCTGATAGCGCTCTCGGTCGGCATCGTCATCCGGGCGGTCTATATAAGGAGGCAACGGCATGTGCCCGACGCGTTCGAGCAACGGCAGCACCGGATCGGCAAACCGCAGCTCGAACAACGCATCATGGCGCGCGACCATTTCGGCCTCGCCACCGCCATCGATGAGAATCGTCGAACCCGGCTTGGGCGACTTGCTGGAGCGCACATGGGCCAGCACACGGTGCCGATCGAGAACGCGCTCAACGAGGATTTCCAGCTTGCCGCCCGAGGCTTTCTGCCCGAACAGCCGCGCCGGAATTACCCGGGTGTTGTTGAAGACCATCAGATCGCCAGGGCGCAAATGCTCCAGCAAATCAGTGAATTGGCGGTGTGCCAGCGCGCCGCTTGGCCCGTCGAGGGTCAGCAAACGGCTGCTGCGTCGCTCCGCCAAAGGATGGCGAGCGATCAATGAATCCGGGAGCTCGAAGGTAAAGTCAGCGACACGCATGATGGGGTTCGTCTAGCAGGGCCGGGAAGTTTAGCCGAATAAGTGAAAATTGACCATGAAACATGATTGACCAACGGTAGGCTCGTCTCTATACTTCGCCGCCATTGAGCCCTGATGGCGGAATTGGTAGACGCGGCGGATTCAAAATCCGTTTTCGAAAGAAGTGGGAGTTCGATTCTCCCTCGGGGCACCACACAAATCCTTGTAAATCAAGGACTTAGATGAGGGGTAGAAAGAAATTTCTACCCCTTTTTCTATCCAAAAAATCTATCCTTTTCCCCTCTTTTCACCCTCATTTACGCTTCGCTCAGGCTCGCAACAGCCTGCCATTCTGGTAGTGGTTTGCACCCTTAACATCAGTGACATACCTGACAGCCTGCTTACATATCCGACCTGCCAAGCCACGCATTCGCGGCGACTTTCTAATGCATCCAATTTGGCAAATTCACTCCCTCGCTTGATCTGCATAGACTTAACAGAAGCGAAAGCGTGGCCTTCGTCCTATCGCCCAACCACCCAACGAATGACTATGGCAAGCTAAGGGACCAAATTGGAGTGGAGATTCCCCGATGGATCGAGTACAGGCTCACGTAGCAAGACTCATGCGCTCAATTCTTCTGAGGCCCAACGCTGAGGACACAATGCCCGGAGCGCAGTTTTTTGCAGGGAGAGGAAAGCCGTTTACTTTCTCGGGTGGAATTGGACTCAATTGGTGGTACAGCCCAGAGACCTTCAATGCCATTGATACTGTAACAGCTCTTATCATCGAAACCGAACAGGAGTTCAAAGACTGTGATACCGAGTCCGTTGATAACATTGTCACTTCAACATTACAGAAAGTTTGTTTAGATTCACCGCTTTTCAATGGTGACGATGTAGCTTTTGGAAGAAAGCCAAACCTTTTTGAATGTAGGGGTGCTGTATCAGTTACCGAATTCACCAAAACAATTCTGGAAGAAATCAAACAAAATCTTAGAAGCGTAATAGGGAAAAGGTGCACGATTTACCCCCTGCCCAGATTTAAAGGGCCATCTCTTTCCCTTCCTGAAGAGGGATTGCATCTAATTTCATGTAGCGATGATGCGGCTTGGAATAATTTCTCCGGAGGAGGATATATTTTTGATAGCTGGACACCAAGCTCACCGTTCACAGCCAATAGCAACTTTTCATTCAATGGCGGCTATGGGTTCAATTATGTCTTAATCGGGGAAGATTACGGAACACAAAAAGGAGCTAAATTCGCAAGTAGTTTAAAGTTCAGAATGTTTATTACTGTACTTTTCGCTCACGCTTCAGAGCTTTCGAGATACGGCTACAACAAATCAATGGCCCAACCTTATACTTACTGCATACAACTCCCTCATGAAACTACGCCTGACAACTTATTAACTCTTAGTGATTGCGGCGCGCTCTCTCCATTTTACGCATCAGACATTATAATTACAGAAAACTTAACCAAAAAAGTAACAGAGTGGTACGTGTCGCTTAATAAATGCCCTACCGATTATAAACAGCGTATAAAAAAATCCGTAAACTTTTTCAATCGAGCCATGAACTCTGAAGACATTGAATCATATATCAATTATTTTATTGCACTTGACGCCCTATTTGGGCAGCGCGGTTCTGTAGAGGCGTCTATCATAGCTGGGGTGGGCAATCTCGGAATAGATGAAAAACTCAAAGAAAAAGCGTCATGGCTTTTTGATTTAAGAAATGAGCTCGTTCATGGTGGAAGTCGATATATTTCCGAATGGCCGAAGCACCAAAGGTACACAAAGCATTTTGGAAGTAAGCCCTTGAATGATCTAAAAGAACTTGCTCAAAAGGCAATACTAAAAGCACCTTCGATATTACCAATTTCTACCGTGGGCGAAACGCCCGAACAACCTTAATCTCTCTAACTGCGAGTTCTGTTTAGTTGCTATTTATCGTTTACCTAGCTTTTGGTCAAGGCGCTTAAAGGCGCGGGGACTTGTACCCGTGTCTTTATGAGCCGAACAAGATCTTTAAATATAGCGAATCGTTCTGGGCGGCATAAATGCCGTTTGTATGGTTCAGTTTTTAAAACAGAAATAGGGTTTTTAGGCTGTTATTTTTGTCGTTCATGCAATTTAACGCCAGAACAGATTTAATCGTCGTAAAGGACCTTTAGAACGTCAAACCTGACGCTCTGCCCTTCCCTTCAGCCTTTCAAGCGCGAAGCGCACCAGAATGGTGTGAGCTTTTGCCATTTGCCTTAACATCTCTAAGTCATTGGAAGTAAAGTGAATTTTCAATTTCACCTTTCTTAAGATTTTATTATTTATAATACTTATTTATATATATAGGAAAGTCGCGGTTTAGTCCTATCAAGGTCGTGTCTTGGTCCTATCGATGGTCGTGGTTTAGTCCTAAAAACTCCGCACCTTTGAGGAACCTTCTTTATCAAATCACAATGACACTTTCAGATATTTAAAGTCGGAAAACTTGACAAGGCATTTTAAAATGCAACAATGAATATCCACAATAAAAAAACATACCATGCAAGAGTACTCAAAAGAAAAGGATTATGGATTAACTCATATCTACACCGCTGGCGGTATAATTCCAATCGTAAAGACCTTTATGAGCTTAGCTCTTTTCAGCAAAACTAGAGGCGAAACAAGAACAAAAACGAGAAAAATACAGCTAGGCGACATGAAAGACTTTCATATAGAAATGGTTAGGCTTTCATATTTTGACTACAAGGTTTTCCTAGCAATTCTCAAACTTATAGACAACAACCAAGATATAAACACAGACCAGTTTGCAGACTACATTCAAACTTTCTCTGTGGACGAAGTATATAACCTTATAGGGCTAAAGCCCGGACTCCACAGAAAAACCGAAAAGAGAAGAACGCTTGTATCTATACTAAATACAATATCTGAAATGACGTTCGCAAAAACAAAAGATTGGACCGTAATAAAAACAAGACCTTTCTACGAGCTAACAACACACAACCAAGACCATGAAGAAAATTACAACTTTGAACTCAAAAACTTCACACTCAAAGTTGGATTTGAGTTTGTATGCTCCGTGAGAAAAGAAAGTAAAGAATTAAATTTCATTGGCATGATTTCAATGGCAAAGCTCAATTTGCTTGGCCCTGTTTCCGCAAACGCTTATATACACATGCTAGCTAACAGCGTCTATACAAAAATGTATTTCAACGCAATGATTTAACGCTTTGGCTTAGAATCATATACTGAAAGAAAGCACCAAAATGAGCAGATTTACATAGCGTTTAAAAAGCTTGAGGAAGCGGCGTTAATTAAAAAAGGCTGGCAAGTACACAATAAAGGAAACCGCCCTGAGTACATAGAATATGATTTAATAAAAGAAAGAAAATCAACCACAGAAAAAAAGCCAGAAGAATCGGAAAAATCCAAAGCATTCATTATCATTTTCGGATAATCCTCGAATTCAAAATAACCGCCTACAAGGCGGTCTTTTCATATACTTGGCATTTATAAAATGCCGTCTGCATAAGGAATATCAATTTTTTGGCTTTGGCTCTTTGACTGCTGGCTTTCTTTTTGAGACAAACTTCTTCAAGCTATTGTAAGCGTCAGAAACACTAAGTTTAACACTATCAGTTCGGTTGAGTATTTTCCCGCCAGAAACATCAACACCCTCACGAGCTAGACGCTCACGTATGTTATACATATAATAAACTCGCTCGCTTGGTGATAGAGACTTAAGCATATTAAAGTTAGACTCTTTAAATTCTGCAAAAACACGCCTCATATCTTGTTGTTCCCGAGCTGTATGAGCCAACAGTGCAATAGCTTTTTCTACAGAATGTACACGGTCCCCTAGAACTTTTTCGTTTGCTTCAATATTATCTAGCAATGACTTGTTCTGTTCTTCAAGCAGACGCTGCTGATCCTTCAAAGCCTCCACGTCTACTTTAGCATCACCGAACTCCTTATTAAGCACTGCTTTTTTTAATACCAGTTCGTTGGCTTGTTCTACAAGCTGATGGTTCTTTTTCACAATTCTCAATCTGAGCTTGTCAATAGACACTATCTTGTTTTTAATCGAATGCTGTTGAGCCGCTAGCTCAATTTTTTCCTTCTTCTACCTGATGGGCTTGGGCGTCACTGATACCCCCGCCAGCCTGGGCACGGAAATGCTCGCGTTTTCCGCTCAGCACCCCGACGCCAGCCCGCTCAAGGCACGCAAACAGTCCCAAGACAATCTGTTCACCGTTATGGCCCATGCCTTTAATTCATCACTGGCGCCGCAGATAGCCGTATGCGTCCTCTGCAAATCTGATGGCGCTCAAACCGGCCTCTTCCCGGTTGAGGCCGGCCCTGCCAAAACATTGCGCGCACCTATCGGGACTGGCTTTAGCTTGGGATGCGTCGGGTGGCACGCCGCAAAATTTAGGGTGGTCGCACTGGCTCTTCCCGATTCAAACAGGTCCCACTGACGCAACGAGTGCGCTTATTAGGACTGCCTTTTGCCGGGAATGCGCCGGGTGCCATACCTCAAAACTAAAGTAGTTCAAAAGCACCTCTTTCCAGTGCTCGCGTAACCGCTCCCGTACCTAGTCGTTTTGTCTGTAGGTAATGTCTGACGAAAAGCTCAGAAGCCTCTCTACTAGCATCAATATGTACAATGAGTATGATTGACAACGATGGCACGCAGCCAGTTTTCAAACTTCGGTGCTTCGGCTTTGCCAAATATATCGCCTCCATGAAACACCAGCTCAAAGACGAGAACTGACTATGATCACCTGCACATTGATTGAAGAACTCCGGCACCACATCGACCGCAGTGACCGTGACCACGTGTCATTGCTCGCCCGGCGCGGAAAGCTGGTTATCAGGTGGAGGCATTTAAAAAGACGACAGCAGAGGTCAAGGCTCCCTCGAGGGTTGAGGACGTGATTGCGAAAGTGTGAGCGGGCGCTGAGGAGTGCGGGACCTCAGCAGAGGTGGTGGAGAAGGTATACCGAGCAATGATTGCAGCGTTCATCGAAGAAGAGGTGTCGACTCATGCAGCATGGAAAATGCGGTATCGCGACCTAACCACCCCAGCCGCAATACCCGCCCCCATCAAAAGTCCCGCGACGTCGGCCGCAGCAAGATCTCGTTAATATCAATACTCCCGGTGGTTCGGCGCACTGGCCTTGTTGCGTAAGGAGCTCCTCACATCTACAATTTCTCAATTCTTGCCGGTACGTCAGGCAAGATGCTACTTTGGCTAATGTGATAGTTGCTTTTGAGCTAAAAGCAACTTATCAATGTTAAAGCGCTCTAACTAAAAAATTCATTACTCGCAAAGGGAATTCTGCAATGGCATTTGACGCATATGTAAAAATTGAAGGCATTCCAGGTGAAGCACTAGACGACAAGTACAAAGACTGCATCGAGATAACTGGATATGGCTTTGGGATGCACCAAAGCACTTCAGCTACTGCCAGTTCTTCTGGAGGCGCATCCTCAGGACGGACTTCACTCAGCGATTTCACATTTACAAAATCTTTAGATAAGGCTAGTTGCAAGATAATCGAAGCCGTATGCTCGGGAAAACACTTGAGCCAAGTAGTTCTTATGTTACACCGGGCAGGAGGTGATAAGCTCAAATATTTTGAAATTACATTGGAGGAGGTGATTATTTCTAATTACTCGCAAAATGCTAATGATGGTGTTCCGAGTGAAACCATCAGCCTGAACTACGGAAGGATAAAAACCACTTATACCCAGCAAAGCCGCGCCGATGGCAGTGGAGCAGGCAATGTCTCAGGTGGATGGGATCGCATCAATAACAAAATCTATTCTTGATGCCAATGCTTTTTATAGATACTCCATCAATGGCTTATATTATTAAGGATGAATAATGACTAGGCCTTTTTTTGCAGCTGCCTGGGCTGCGTCGCAACAAATTTACGATCCAGTCAACTCAGGACAAAGGGTTGCGACGTTGATAGGGGGATATGTTGAAAAAAATATTAACAATTCAGAACCCTCTCAAAAATGGACTAACACCTGCGCGGTACGCATGAGCTACATTTTAAATCATGCAGGGTTCATTATTCCAAAAATACCGGGGCAGACCGTATCTGGTGCAGATCAGCGGCAATATTTTTTTCGGGTAAAGAACTTAATCACCTTCTTGGAGGCTAAGTGGGGTAAGCCGGATGTAGTTAAATATCCTCCTTCTGGCGGCGGCGCACTGGCTGGAAAAAAGGGCGTTATACTTTTTGAGGTGTCCGGCTGGTATGATGCGCAAGGTCATGCGACTTTGTTTGACGGTAATACCTGCTACGATCACTGTTATTTCAATGAGCCAGGTGTCAATTACCATACAGATCAGGCAAACTTTTGGGGCTTAAGCTGATGAGACATTTCCTGGGTTTCTTAACTATTATGCTTGCAGCGTCTCTGGCCTTCGCCACTGATCGTCCCTCCTCTCCACAAAGCATCGGGCAAAGCTACGGACAAAACTACAAGGATATGGTGCTCGCAACGTGTGTGGCGAACGCTTACAAGGGTGACAAGAACGCAGCGACAGACGCCGGCAGTAGTGTTAGCGCGTTGCGAGACTGGACGTATTACGACTTGGAAAAAAGTCCGGACGAAGTCAAAGCCTTGGTAAATAGCTATCTGGGCAGGAGTTATAAAAACCCATTAGTTGAGGCTGAGGTTAAAGGTGTCAGGTTCGACTTTTTGAAATGCCTGGATCTGTATCACAGTAAAGAACTAGACGCCCTCGCAAAGAAAGTTGTTATCAACCCCGATCACACCTACAAGCAAGATAACCCTTAATTCTTGGATTTATCATGACTTGAAGCACAAAAAAACCGGCCAGATTTGAGCCGGTTTTTTGTGGGCGCGATTTGGTTTTCAGAAAAATCGAAGAGTCAGGAGCCGGAATTTGGGGCGCTGCGCCGGAAGATTCGACTCAATGCGACCGAACCGATGACGACCCGCTTCGGTCGAAAGCCGTGCGATACGTCCCGAGGCGCGCACACTGCTGGATGCTCCAGCGGTCAGCCATTCACCTAAAACCACCGGCCTTCCATGTTCGAACACATCGACTTCAACTATCTGCTTTCAAACTACGGGTACTGGGCCGTGTTCATCGGCTGTCTGCTGGAAGGGGAAACCATCCTGATCCTCGGCGGGCTGGCGGCGCACCAGCACGTACTGCAATGGCAGCAAGTGCTCATCTACGCCACGTTGGGCGGGATGCTCGGAGATCAGATTCTGTTCTGGACCGGGCGCTACTTCGGGCCACGCCTGCTGCCACGCTTGCACCGTCAGCAAGCGACCATCGATCGCGTGTCCGACCTGATCAAGCGTTACCCCACGGCGTCCATTTTCTCGGTGAGATTCCTCTATGGCATGCGCCTGATCGGGCCTCTGGTCATCGGCGCAAGTCGCTTGTCGCCCATCCGTTTCGCAATCATCAACCTGATCGGCGCGGCGGTCTGGGCGAGTCTGTTTCTGGCTGCGGGTTACTGGGCGGGCGGCTTCCTGGAGAACATGCTCGGCAACCTGAAACCCTATCGCCTGCCGATCTTCATCGGCGTGGTCGTGGTGGGAGCAGCCGTCGCGTTGTATCGACATCGTCGGGCGAAGACACGTCCTGCGCGGCAGGCTGCCAAGCGCGCGAAAGACGTCCCGCCCTCCTCTGCGGGATAACGCTTCCCATCTGCGGCGACCGCCTCTATAACGGCAGACAGGCATTTGACGCAGAGGGATCGACTCGATGAAGACACGTATCACCGCCGGTTTGCTGTTGGGCATGATCAGCGTTGCAGAGGTACAGGCCGTTGAGGCGCCGTCGCACCTGGACACTGTGATGCAGAAGGGTCAGCTGGCCGTTTGCACGACCGGGGATTACAAGCCTTACACGTTTCTCAAGCCCGACGGCCAGTACGAAGGCATCGACATCGAACTGGCCCAGTCGCTGGCGCAGAGCCTGGGCGTGAAGATCGAGTGGGTCCCGACCACCTGGAAAACCCTCATGCCCGATTTCACGGCCGGCAAATGCGACATCGCCGTCGGCGGCATTTCGGTCACCCTTGAGCGCCAGAAGAAGGCGGCGTTCAGCAGCACGCTGGACATCGACGGCAAGGTGCCGCTGGTGCGCTGCGAAGACGAGTCGAAGTACCAGACCCTCGAGCAGATCAATCAGCCCGGCGTTCGCTTGATCGAACCTCAGGGCGGCACCAACGAAGCGTTTGCCCACGCCTACCTGCCCAACGCCAGTCTGGCGTTCCACGACAACAAGACCATTTTCCAGCAGTTGCTCGACAAGCAAGCCGACGTGATGGTCACCGACGCGTCCGAAGCGCTGTATCAGCAGAAACGCATGCCCGGCCTGTGTACGGTCAATCCGTCGAATTACATGCAGTACGGCGAAAAGGCCTATTTGCTGCCGCGGGATGACGTGGCCTGGAAGGCCTATGTCGACCAATGGCTGCATCTCTCCAAAGCCACCGGCGCTTACAAGAAAGTGGTCGGCGAATGGCTGGCGATGCCCAACGAGTGACAGAGCGCAGCATGCCCGCAAGACTTCGGCACAGGACCCCGCCGTATCCATGAAAACCAACAGAACCATTACTCGCGCATTTTGCGTCGAGCTGCAGGAAGAGCTTTCCATCGTGGCGGCGCGGCGGGAGTATTTTTCTCAAGAACCACCTCGGGCGCGTTTCAGTTTTCTGTGCTCTTCCGAGCCGTGTCGCGCCCTGGGTGTCAAAGTCACCGGGGTACGCTACGACGTGAAGCCTCAGGAGCATCCGACCTTCGTCGCCGCGCATTACCGGGCCAACCCGAACTACGAACATCATGCCGATTGCGAATGGGTGGATGAGGCCATCGAAACGACGGTTGCGCAGGCGGACGAAACCGACGCTGAAAGCGAGCTGCGAAAGGTCAAGCGCAAGCTGGATGATTACATTGACGTCTTTGATCCGACGATCAACGACCGCGTTAAACCTGCGCCGCCCAAAGGCAAGCCTGACAACGTGGCGCCTGAAAAGGCCGACGATATCGCGGTCCCTGCCGACACGCTGAAGACCAGGCAGGACAAGCAGAACCGCACCAGCAATCTGGAGCGTCTGGTCGACAGCTTTCGTCAGGCCCAGGCCTCCTTGAGCAAGGAAGAACTCGCGCTGTTGACCCTGCGCATTCCAGGGCAGGGCGAGGTGTCCTTGCGCGCCTATTTCCGCCACATCAAGTTCGCGCTGCTCAATGACGAGCGTCGCGTGCTCTATGGCGGCGGGCTGGTGGAGCGCTACGGGACAGGCTTCAAATTCAAGTTCTTTGATCGCCTGCAAGGCAAGCTGGTGACTTTATACGTGTCACCCGCGCAGATGCTGGCTTACCGCTCCAGCCGCTACCTCAGCGAACTGCTGAGCCACGCCGATGAGGTGCGCTTCTTCACGGTCTTTGCCCTGGGCACACTGGTCGCCAGCCCTTCCGGGAAAAGCGTCAGCGTGGAGATCGAAGACTTGCGCCATCTGGCCATCGTCCTCGGGCCGGCAAAAGACCCCGAAGAGGCCTCCGCCAAAGGGCCAACCAGCTAAACCAGAGACTTTACTCAGCTCGAAAAAAAACCCGGTTCCTCTCGCGAGCAACCGGGTTTTTTTTCGTTTCATTCAAGCCACTAAGGCGCTGCGTATGTGACCAACAGTTCCTTAGTTACCTGAAAATCCAGCGACATGGCCACGCTCAAGGCAGTGATCGTGAAGATGGAGAACACGAACAGCTTGCGTGCCCAAACAGTATCGTCTTTGGCTTTGTAGCCGGTCCAGGCCATGTACAACCAGTACATGCCCATCGCCGCCGCAACGGCCAGATAATTGAGCCCGGCGTAGCCGCCGAAGGTCAGCATCAAGGTCGCCAGCAGGAAAGCCAGGATGTAAATCAGGATGTGCCGCTTGGCGACCCGGATACCGCGCTTGACCGGCAGGACCGGAATCGAGGCAGCCCGATAGTCGTTGAAGCGGAAAATCGCGATGGCGTACGAGTGAGGCATCTGCCACAGGCTGAACATCACCAGTAGGGTCAACGCCGCAAGGTCGAAGGTATTGCTGACCGCGACGTAACCAATGACCGGCGGCATCGCGCCAGACAGGCTGCCCACCAACGTGCCATGAACCGATCTGCGCTTCAGGTACAGGCTGTAGAAGCCGACGTAGATCACGAAACCGATCACGGCAAACAGCGCCGCCAGTGCGTTGGCCTTGGTGTACAGCAGGCCAACGCCGACAACGCCCAGCACGGTGGCATAGATCAGTGCCAGCTTCACTGACACCAACCCTTGCACCAGCACCCGATTCTTGGTGCGCTCCATCTTCACATCGATATCGCGATCGATGCAGTTGTTGAACACGCAGCCAGAAGCCACCACCAGTGAAGTCCCGATTATGGCTGCCAGGAACAGGCCGATGTCGACATGTCCCTTGGAAGCCAGAAAAAAGCCACCTGCCACCGAAAGCACGTTACCGAAAATGATCCCCGGTTTGGTGATTTGGATAAAGTGCTTCAGTGACATCAGGTCTTCCTCACTTCGCCATCATGGCGGTGTGGATGCTGAACATGATCCAGGTGCTCAAGCCCACCAGCAGCACGATCACAAGGCCAGCGAAGGCAAACGCGATCACGTTATTGCGCTGCGCTGCCGAGCGGTCAAGGTGCAGGAAGTACACCAGGTGAACGATAACCTGCACGACTGCAAAGATCAGAACGACCCACAGTGTGGCCACTTTCGAGATCGTCGGGAACATCACCAGACCGAAAGGGATCGCGGTCAGGATGATCGACAGTACGAAACCGACCATGTACGACTTGAAGCTGCCGTGGCTGGCAGGCTCATGGCTGGCAGCGTCATGGGAGTGATGTGAATTCGCCATTTAAATGGTCCCCATCAGATAGACAACGGTGAACACACAGATCCAGACAACGTCCAGGAAGTGCCAGAACAGACTGAGCATGCTCAGGCGAGTCTGGTTGGTCCCGGTCAGACCGTGCTTGGAGACCTGGTACATCATGATCGCCATCCAGATCAGGCCGCTGGTCACGTGCAGACCGTGGGTGCCGACCAGCGTGAAGAACGCCGACAGGAAACCGCTGCGGTTAGGCCCGTAGCCTTCGGAGATCAGCAGGTGGAACTCGTTGATCTCCATGCCGATGAAGCCCAGGCCGAACAGGAAGGTCACGAACAACCAGCCCAGAACGCCCGACTTGTTGCCCTTGTGCATCGCCAGCATGGCGAAGCCGTAGGTGATCGAGCTGAGCAACAGGCAGGCGGTTTCGCCAAGCACGTAAGGCAGTTCGAAGATGTCGTGGCCCGCAGGACCACCCGCTACGTTGTTAACCAGTACCGCGTAAATGGCGAAGATCGACGCAAACAGAATGCAGTCGGTCATCAGGTAGATCCAGAAACCGTAGATCTTCATCTCGCCGGCGTCATGGTGACCATGGTCGTGCTCGTGGTCATGACCGTGGTCGTGACCCTTCGCACCATCAAATACTAAGTTCGACATTGTTTATGCCTGCTCCAGCTTGTTGACAGGAGTGTTTGTCTGACCGTTGCGGACGCGCGCCAGGATCGCGTGCTGTTCGCCTTCGATGCGTGCCACTTCGGATGCAGGAACCATGTAGCCCTGGTCGTCACGTGCGGCGTGAATCACGAAGTACACGATGGTGCCGATCAAGCTGACGGCAGCCAGCCAGAAAATGTGCCAGATCATCGCGAAACCGAACACGGTCAGCAGGCCGCCCATGATCATGCCCGTTGCCGTGTTGTTCGGCATGTGGATGTCGGAGTACTTGGCCGGAACCTTGTACGCCTCGCCATCACGCTTGGCGGCATACCACGGGTCGATCTCGTTGGCTTTCGGCATTTCTGCAAAGTTGTAGAACGGAGGTGGCGACGAGGTGGACCATTCCAGGGTGTGGCCATTCCATGGGTCACCGGTCAGATCGCGGTTCTGCTCGCGGTCACGGATACTCACGAAGATCTGGATCAACTGACAGGCGATACCGATAGCGATCAGCAAAGCACCGACGAACGCGACGTGCAGGTACGGCGTCCAGTCCGGGTTATCAGTGGTGTTCAAACGACGGGTCATGCCCATGAAGCCCAGTGCGTACAGCGGCATGAAAGCGACGTAGAAGCCCGAGATCCAGAACCAGAACGCTGCCTTGCCCCACTTCTCGTTCAGCTTGAAGCCGAACGCTTTAGGGAACCAGAACGCGAAGCCGGCGATGTAACCGAACACGGCACCACCGATGATCACGTTATGGAAGTGCGCGATCACGAACAGGCTGTTGTGCAGAACGAAGTCAGCACCCGGGATAGCCAGCAGTACGCCGGTCATACCACCGATGGAGAAAGTCACCATGAAGCCCAGGGTCCACATGACTGGCGCAGTGAAGCGCAGACGGCCCTGGTAAATCGTGAACAGCCAGTTGAATAGCTTCACACCCGTCGGGATGGAGATCAGCATCGTCGCCAGACCGAAGAAGGCGTTGACGCTTGCACCCGAACCCATGGTGAAGAAGTGGTGCAGCCAGACCATGAAGCCCAGGATCGAGATCGCGCCGGAGGCATAGATCATCGAGTGGTGGCCGAACAGGCGCTTGCCAGTGAACGTCGAGATGACTTCGGAGAAGACCCCGAACGCCGGCAGAATCAGGATGTAAACCTCAGGGTGACCCCATGCCCAGAACAGGTTCACGTACATCATCGGGTTACCACCCAACTCGTTCGTGAAGATGTGGAAGTCCAGGTAACGGTCGAGGGTCAGGAACGCCAGGGTGCCGGTCAGGATCGGGAACGAAGCCACGATCAGGACGTTGGCCCAGGTGCAGGTCCAAGTGAAGATCGGCATGTCCATCAGTTTCATGCCAGGCGTACGCATCTTCAGAACGGTGACCAGGAAGTTGACCCCGGTTAGCGTTGTCCCGAGTCCTGACAGCTGAAGCGCCCAGATGTAGTAGTCCACACCCACGCCCGGGCTATAGCCCAGTTCGGACAGCGGCGGATAGGCAACCCAGCCAGTACGTGCGAACTCGCCGACGCCCAGAGACACGTTGACCAGAATCACGCCGGAAATCAGGAGATAGAGGCTCAAGGAGTTCAGGAACGGGAAGGCAACGTCGCGAGCACCGATCTGCAGAGGCACGACGATGTTCATCAGGCCGGTGAAGAAAGGCATCGCCATGAAGATGATCATGATCACACCGTGAGCGGTGAAGATCTGGTCATAGTGTTCAGGCGGCAGATATCCAGGAGAGCCTTCAGTGGCCATGGCCAGCTGCGAGCGCATCAGCACGGCATCGGCAAAGCCACGCAGCAGCATGACCATTGCAATGATGATGTACATGACACCGATTTTCTTGTGGTCGACGGACGTCAGCCACTCGGTGTAGAGGTAAGTCCACTTCTTGAAGTACGTGATCAGGCCCAACAACGCCGCACCACCGATCGCGATCATGGCGACCGTGATCATGACTATCGGCTCGTGGAACGGAATCGCGTCCAGACTTAATTTACCAAACATTGTTTACTCCTCTGCCTGAGCAGCTGAATTCTTACCCATGTCCATCCCTTCCGTACCTGCTACTTCTTTCTTCTCATGGACAATCTTGCCCGGCTTCATACCTTCATACTTGTCGATGATGATCTGGAACAGGTTCGGAGTGACCGAGGAGTAGAGTTCAACGGGGTTACGTTCGCTAGGCTTGGCCAGCGCGGCGTATTCGGCCGTTGCCAGTTGTTTTGGTGAATTCTTGACGTCGGCAACCCAAGCGTCGAAATCAGCCTGTGAGGTGGCAGTCGCCTTGAATTTCATGCCAGTGAAACCTGCGCCGCTGTAGTTGGCAGAGATACCATCGAACTCGCCGTTTTCATTGGCGATCAGGTGCAGCTTGGTTTGCATGCCGGCCATCGCGTAGATCTGGCCGCCCAGTGCAGGGATGAAGAACGAGTTCATGACCGAATCGGAAGTGATGCGGAAGTTGATCGGCGTATTGGCCGGGAACACGATCTTGTTGACGGTGGCGATGCCCTGTTCCGGATAGATGAACAGCCATTTCCAGTCCAGCGCGACCACTTCAATAGTCAGTGGCTTGACGTCCGACTCGAGCGGGCGGTAAGGGTCCAGCGCGTGGGTCGACTTGTAGGTCACATAGCCGAGCACGATGATGATGGCCAATGGAACCAGCCAGACCACCAGTTCAATGCGGGTCGAATGCGCCCAGTCAGGCGTGTACGTCGCGCTCTTGTTCGTAGCGCGATACTTCCAGGCGAAGATGATGGTCATGAAAATGACCGGCACCACCACCAGCAGCATCAGCAAGGTAGCAGTGATGATCAGGTCACGCTCTTGAACGCCGACATGGCCTTTTGGATCCAGCAGGGTGTAATCGCACCCGCTGAGCAGGAGCATGCTGAAAAGGGCCAAGAAGCCAAAAAACCTGGGGTACCTTTTTTTACTCATCTCACGACCTCTAAAAGCAGCTTTCGCATCGCAGTTGGGTTTCGACCGCCAACACTTCACCCTGCCAGGTGCTGGCAAATGCTTGGATTGAAAAGGGGCCTGTCAGGAAGCATGTGGGCCTCACAACAAATCCGGGTTGAGCTTCGGTTTCTTATTCGAATGGTGGAACCCGCTAATGCGGACCCTATCCCTTGGCGCAGACATTCAGAACGTGACTCAGGAGGCCATTCGAACCGCGTCTACTAGAGCGAAAAGACGCTCAATAACCTCGATTTACACCGTCCCGCAAATGAGGGGGGGCGTGAATTGGGGGCGATTGTAGATACGTAAAGTTTTATTGACTATAAGTTTCTGCGCAACAGTTAATTTCGGAATCGGTAAAAATGCGGTGTTATGTCGCACCTTGAAACGGCGCAAAGCCCCGGTTCCGTTGAAGCATCACAGGGGCTTTGTTACGCAACACTTTGTAATCAGCGCGCTTTCATCCGGTTACGAATAATGCCCACCGGAACCAGCACCGCAGTCAGCACAAACGCGACCAGTGCCCACTGCGCCAGAGACAAACCGAGAACTGGCGGATATGGCGTCTCGCAGAAACCACCTACCTGAAAGCCTAGCGGAAATAGCGACGCCAGGGGCAGACCGTCGACAATCGGCTGGAGCACGTCGATGCCGCAACTCTCGGTCGGATGGGTCTGGATATACACATGACGTCCCGCCGCAACGAGCCCGCCCAGTGCGCTCAACATCACCAGCCCTTCGCAGATAGTCAGGCTCAGGCGGCCTGGCATCGCTGCGCCAACGAACGCAAACACCGCGATGAACAACAGCGCATACCGCTGCAGAATGCACAACGGGCAAGGCGCTTCTCCCAGCACCACCTGCATGTACAAGGCACCGCCGATCAACGCCAGGCAGATAATTCCCAGCACTACCAGAAACTGCTTCTCACGCCGCAAGTACAACATCGCTTCAGTCATTCACATGCCCTTTGAATTGGAGTCATCCGGATCGACGGATGTGGAGTGTTGCGGCCCGGACGCCCCGCAAAGGCGGCGATTCTATCACCGTCATGACACCCCGTTCATGCAGGGCGATTCGCCACAGAACGCCGACGCCTCTCAGTCCACCGCCACAACCGGCGCAATGGTGGACAGACCCGCATTACCCGAGCGTTAACATTCCAATTCAAACGCTATCGTGACCCCTTCTGTTGCCTGCCTATATATAGAAACGTGCGGCTTTTTGTCGCAGGGGCGGATCGCCGCACAGACCCTTTCTATATATATGTAGGGTGCGTCTAATTGTCGCAGCGATTATTCCAGCGCTGAGGCAGGACCGAAGAACTCGTAGCGCGCCTGCGCATCGGGCACACCGGCCGCCTTCAATTGACGCTTGATCGCTACCATGAAGCCTTTCGGACCCAGGAAGTAGGCGTCGACATCGCGACTCTCAGGCAACCACTGCTCCAGCCGCGTCTGATCCAGCACACCGGTCGCATGGGCCGCCGGGCTGACGCCGTCATCTTCCGAGTAGCAATAGAAACGTTTGAGCTGAGGATGCTGACTGGCCAGGCCTTCGATCCAGTCGCGAAAGGCGTGAACCGAGCCGTTGCGCGCACAGTGGATGAAATAGATCGGCCGCTGGGTCGGCAACGCCGCTTCAAGCATGGTCAGGGTGGGCGTGATGCCGACGCCACCGCTGATGAGCACCAGCGGTTTGTCGCTCTCGGTCAGGATGAACTCTCCAGCCGGCGGGTAGAGATTGATGCTGTCACCGACCTGCAGTTGATCGTGCAGATAGTTGGAGGCGGCTCCGCCGGGCTCGCGCTTGACGCTGATGCGGTAATGATTGTTGCCGGCCAGCGCCGACAGCGAGTAATTGCGGCGGATCTCTTCGCCGTTCACGTGCAACTGCATGCCGATGTACTGGCCGGCGGTGAATGGCAGGATCGGCTGGCCGTCTGCCGGCGCGAAGTAGAACGAGGTGATTTCCGCGCTCTCCGGCGTCTTGGCGACCACCTTGAATTCACGCTCTCCACGCCAGCCACCCACCGCCTGGGCTTTCTCTTGGTAGATGGCTTCTTCAGCGCCCATCAGAATGTTCGCCAGTTGCCCGTAGGCGTTGCCCCACGCGGTGATCACTTCTGGCGTCGCTATCTCGCGCCCAAGCACCGTGCTGATGGACTCCAGCAGGCACTCGCCGACGAGCGGATAGTGCTCGGGAAGGATCTGCAGAGCCACGTGCTTGTTGATGATCTTGGCGACCAGATCGCCCAGTTGGTCCAGCTGATCGATGTGCCGCGCGTACATCAACACCCCGTTCGCCAGTGCGCGAGGCTGATCACCACTGGCCTGGTGAGCCTTGTTGAAGAGGGGTTGCACCTGCGGGTATCGGTCGAGCAGCAGTTTGTAGAAATAGGTGATCAGCGCCTCCCCGCCGCTTTCCAGCAGTGGCACTGTCGATTTAACGATGGCACGATCCGATGCAGACAACATAGAGAACTCCTGAGAAGCGATGAGCAAGCGTCACCTCGGTAGTTCAGGAATCGTGCCAGCCGTTCGAAGGCCTGAACCCAAGGGATGGGGGAGAAAGCGTCAATATGACCCCATCGCATGGAAGGTCAAAATGACACTTGTGCAGTCAATTTGACTGGGGTATTGACCGGCCAGCGCAACGGGAAAAACCGAAAGGGTTAAAGCCTGCCTTCCACAGGTCGATAAACCGTCATCGAAAGCTGTTGGCCGAAACCACGCGGCCAGGCAACGCATCACAGAAGGTTTATATGTCCAAGAACGTCCGCGCAGATTCACTCTCGCTTCTGCTGTTCACGTTACGCAGCGGAAAGCTGATGGCGATCAACCTGCTCAAGGTCAGTGAGATCATCCCCTGCCCTCCCCTCACGCGTTTGCCGGAATCCCACCCGCACGTGAAGGGCGTCGCCACGTTGCGCGGCAACCCGCTGTCGGTCATTGACCTGAGCCGTGCCATTGGCGAGCGTCCCTTGGTGGACCCGGATGGCGGCTGCCTGATCGTCACCGATGTCAGCCGCTCCAAGCAGGGCCTGCATGTGCAGGCCGTCAGCAAGATCGTTCACTGCCTGACCACCGATATTCGTCCGCCGCCCTTTGGCTCCGGCAACAAGTCGTTCATCACCGGCGTGACGCAGGTGGACGGGACGCTGGTTCAGGTGCTGGACATCGAGAAGGTCATCCACGGCATCGCCCCGCCGCGGATCGTCGCCGAACGCGCCGAGCTGAGTGCCGAAGACGCCGCAGTGCTGGCCAAGGCGCGCATTCTGGTGGTCGATGACAGTCAGGTGGCGCTTCAGCAATCGGTGATCACCCTGCGCAATCTGGGGATCGAATGCCACACCGCCCGCAGTGCGCGGGAAGCCATCGATCAGTTGCTTGACCTGCAAGGCACCGCACAGCAGATCAACGTGGTGGTGTCCGACATCGAGATGTCGGAGATGGACGGCTACGCGCTCACCCGAACGCTTCGGGAAACACCGGATTTCCAGGAGCTGTACGTGTTGCTGCACACTTCACTGGACAGCGCGATGAATGCCGAGAAAGCCAGTGCTGCCGGCGCCAACGCTGTTCTGACCAAGTTCTCCTCGCCCGAGCTGACCCGATGCTTGATCGAAGCCGCCCGTACAGTCGAAGCTCAGGGAATCTGAGACCCGCCGCAGGCGACGCCTCTACCGCGCATTACTGGCTAATGCGCCGCGACCTCGCCCCGGCCTTTGATGATCCGGACTGGCCCGGTGCCGTGCGTCACGTTGCACTCACCGCGCAGAACGCCTCGGCTGTCCACCAATTGCTGGTGCTGGGTCGCGAGCATGGCGGCGGTCGTGTCGCAGACTACGCCACTTGGCTGCACGCCTTCGAGACGGATCCCGAGTTCGATCAGGCGCTGTGTTTCGTTCTGGAAGATGCTCAGGGTGTGGTGGCCGTTGCGCAATGCTGGACCAGCGCGTTCATTCGCAATCTGGTCGTTCACCCGCGCGCGCACCGTCAAGGCGTGGGCTTGGCGTTGCTGAGTCAGGCTTTCGCGGCCTTCCGTCAGCGAGGCGAAGGCCACGTCGATCTCAAGGTGATGGAAAGCAATCAGGGCGCACGCCGGCTGTATGAGCGCGCCGGTATGCAATATATTCAGCGCCACGAACTCGAACCGCGCTGAATCTGCGTCGAGACGCGTCACTCCCTCACGCTATGGAGAGCCCTACCCATGAAGCTGTACACCGCACTGTTGCTCGTCCTGACCGCCTGCGCTGCTGGCCAGGCCAATGCCTCCAGCCCTGATGCCTGGGCCGCCTTCAACAAAACCCTGGTCGACAGTTGTGTCAGCGCCAGCTCCCTGAAAAACGCCAAACCTGCCGGCGCCGATGCGGCTTTCGATGACAGCGTCGGCTTCAACGCGCTGTTGATCAAAGGCCAGTACAAACAAGCGTTCATGAAAAACAAGACCGGCACCGAGCTGTGCCTCTACGACCGCAAGAACAAGAAAGCGCTGATTACCGAATGGGATAACGTCACCACGTTGCCGAAGAAGTAAGGCGACTTGAGCTCGGACCGTTCGCGACTTGGGGCAATCGGGCGGGATAAATCCCACAGCAACGGGCGCTTCCGGCTCCCCCCTTCCGTCTGGAGCTTGCCCGCATGAAGCGCGTCGCGATCGTGCTGTTCCCCAACGTGCAGTCCCTGGACGTGGCCGGCCCACTCGACGTTTTCGCCGAAGCCAATCGTTTCCTCCCCGAGGATGATGGCTACGACATCATCACCCTTGGCGCTGCGCCCTACCCGATCATCGCATCCAACGGCATGCCATTGGGTGCGCAGTATTCACTGGCAGATGCGCCGAAGACGTTCGACATCCTGTTAATTCCCGGCGGCCCTTCGCTGCCGGACGGGGCCGAAATGCCCGCCATCACCCACTGGTTGCGGGACGCCGTGCCCCACGCGCAACGCTACGGCTCGGTCTGCACCGGAGCATTCATCCTCGGGCACGCCGGTTTGCTGGATGGCAAGCAAGTGGCTACCCATTGGAGCCACGCTCGGCAACTCGCCGATCAGTTCCCCCACGCCAGGGTCGAGCCCGATCGCATCTATGTTCGCGACGGTGCGCTCATGACATCGGCCGGGGTCACGGCGGGCATCGACATGGCGCTGGCATTGGTGGCGGAGGACCACGGCCCGGCGATTTCACTGGCGGTGGCCAAGCGTCTGCTGGTGGTGGCGCAGCGTCAGGGCGGGCAGTCGCAATTCAGCCCTTACCTTGCGGCGTCGGCCGATGACGATTCGCCCGTGGCCAAAGTGCAGCGCTACGTGATGGAGCACATTGGCGAGCCGTTTTCAGTGGAGCGACTGGCCGATGTGGTGGCGATGAGTCCGCGCTCTTTCGCCCGGGTGTTTGCCCGGGAGGCCAAGGTCACGCCTGCGGAGTTCGTGCAGCGCGCGCGCATCGACGCCGCCCGCCACTTGCTGGAAGGCAGCGAAATGGTGATCAAGGCGGTGGCGTACCACTGCGGATTTGGCAGCGCCGCGCGGATGCGGCTGATCTTCAGTCAGCGTCTGGGGGTGACGCCGACTCAGTACCGTGACAGTTTTCGCAAAGAGGCATGAGCACGGCGGGGGTCGGATAACCCTGCAGTGCGCGCCCGCGAAGGTGTGATCAGCGCTTGCCCATCGAACGACGCGTGCCTGATGGCGCAACGCCCGGACGCTTGTCATGGTTCGATTTGCCAGAGCCTTTGTAGTGCTGCTGATCCTTCTTCGCCTGCAACAGCTCACCCGGTTTGAACGGGAAGCTGAACGCCGGAATCGCAGGTTTTGTATCCGTCGCCGCAGCGCTGGCGTCGACCGAAGCGTGCGATTCACGAGCATCAGGAGCGGGCGTGTGTTCAGGGGTGGTCATGAAAGCTCCGGAATGGCAGACGGTCGAGAAACGGGCGGCGCCCGAGGGCCGCGCAGCATACCTGAATCGCTGGCGGATCGCTTCTGCCAACAGACCGACTGCGCGCGCCTATTTGTAGAACAGATCCACCATCACTTCCGCCGAAAACGGGCCGGCGGTCGGCGTGCTGGTTTGCCACAGCAATTCGGCGTTGAAGTCCGCCGTCTCGGAGTAATTGCCCTCCAGCAGATCGGTCAGGTGGAAGGGTTCGTGGAACGGCACGGGCGAGCCGTCGCGGGCATGGGTGATGCGAACGCCGATGCTGTCGTTGTTGACCGGCACCAGTACGTCGCCCTTGAGTATTCCGGACACCGGCGTGATGCGCGCATTGAGGCTGAACGGTGATTCGCAGGTGCGGCTGGTCGCCAGGGCAAAGCGCTGAAAGGTGGCGACTTCTCCCACTCTTACGTTGCGGATAGCCACGTCGCCAAAATCAACGGTCTCGGGCATGACCCGCAATTCAGCGTCACAGGCGACGAAGCGCAGACCTTCAAGGTTGTTGATGACGTAGCTGAACGTGCGGTCAGGACCCGGGCTTTGCCCGCTGCTGCCGTCGAGCTGGAACATCCGATAGTCATGCAGACCGCTCGCGACGCCGGAGGGCGGGGTCGGCCCGTACTTCTGGATGAACACTGAAAACGGCAGGCTGAACGTAACGCTCGGACAGGCCGAGCTTGCGTCTGTGCAGGCCGGAGCTTGCTGCCGCGTGGGAATGCGCCCGCTGGTTTGCACGAAATCAATGCCACCCAACGTGAGTCCGGCGCGAATCCCCTGTCCGATCTGCAGGTTGTCAGGGTTCAGGTCAATGAATACATCCTCGGGGCCGCCCGGTTCGTCCCTCGCACATTCAACGGCAAGGTTCAGTCGCTCCGAGCGCCAGACCGCGCTGCCATCGGGCAGATTCGCCGGGATGGCGACGGTGCTGCTGAGGTCCGCGCGGACCACCGACTCGCCGGCGCCCTGGGTTTTGCAGGTCAGCGCCAGTGCGCAGCCAGGCATCAACAGCATCAGCAGCGGTGTCGTCAGCAACGTCAGCCACCCTCGGATGATGGGTCTTTTCATGTCAGCATTTCCCTATGAGTGAGTGTGAATCCGGCATGCGCAGCGGCACATTGAACGGCTGTCCTCCCTGAACCGGCGCACAGTAATCGCGCTGTCCGCCGTAATCAGTCATGGCCTTGAAGCTCAGGATTTCAGGCTCCGAACCCTTCGTGCCGAGGACAGGCAGGGTCAGTGATGCGTCCGAAAGAGGCGCCAGCAACCGCTGGTCTGCGACCTCGACTCCATTGATGCGCAGGTCTTGCAGCGAAACGTGATACGGCGTCGGGTTGCGCACGGAAAGCCTGGCGCCAGGTGATGGAGCGCCCTGCCAGATCAGCGTTTGCGCCGCGTCCGCCGGATCGCCGGTCAGCCCCGCTGGCCGATAGAACACGTTGATGCGCTGGCGGATGGCGATGCTCAACTGCTGAGCCGCCGTGCTGCGCCGGGGGATTTCCAGCACATACAGATGCAGCATCGACTCCCGGTCCCGAGGCATGCCGACGCCTTCATAGAGCAGCCGCAAGGTCTGCTTGCCCTTGGCCGGCAGGCGCACCAGGTGCGGGGTCAACGCAAACGGAAGATCAGCGGCGCGCGTATCGCCAGATTGATCGTCCTCTCGGGGCGCATCCAGCCAGGCCTGTATCAGGGTCTCGGCATCGCTGCGGTTGCTGACCTCGATGGTCGCCTCGTTGTAGCGACCGTCGAAGATCAACCGCGTGCCTGACAGCGACACCGCGCCATGCGCCATGCCGCTGATCACGGTCAACAAAACCCCTGACAGATAAGCGTATTTCATTGGCACTGCACCTTCAGCCGATCGTAGCTACGGTGGGCTTCTTTGGGCGGCAACGCGAACGCGGCTCGGCACTGCTGATCGGTCCATTTGACGATGAGCTCGCCGCTGTCCCGCTCGCTCAGCACCAGCGCTCGCCCGCCCGGGGTCGACGGTTGCCAGTGGCTTGCCCTGCTCGTCTTCCACCGCTGCACCCATGGGCACGCGGCTGCCATCGGCTCGCACCAGTTCGAATTGCACACGCCGACCGATTGCCGTGCGAAAGCTGACCAAGGGCGCCGCGCCGCGCCGGGGCACGACTTGATCCACGGCATTTTCCAGTTCGATATCGGCACCCAACTGACGGGTGTCGAGGTTGACCCAGTTGGTTCGATACGGCTGGACATAGGGCAGGATGGCGTAGCCGTTGTCGGCGGTTTCGACGTTACTGAAGTTGGTGAGCCGTGCACCGCTGACGCCTTTTACCTGCACCAGCGCGAAGGTCTCGCCCAGGGGCTGACCGAAGTTCACCCCGCCCGCATGGGCGACCACCGACCCCGAAGCGCCCATGCTCAGGGCCTGATAATCCCTGCCCTGCCCGTAGCCCGCATCGAAACGCCCGTAGGCCGTGTTGGTGCTGAGCTTGCCGAAACCTGACGACCCCGACTCACTGTCATGCCCCGCCTGTACCGAGTAGAAGCTGTTGCGGTCGTCGAATATCTGGCCATTGAGGCCCGACTGCACGCTGGAGGCGCCGGAGCTGTCGCGAACGGCATTTCCGAACACCCGCGACGAACCGGAATCACTCCCCAGCGGCAGGCTCAAAGTCAGCGCGATGCGGTTGTCCGATTGATTATCTCCGCTGCGCTCGAAGGTCTGGTTGCGCTCGAGCGAGACGCTGTAGCTGAGGCTGCGCCAAGCGGAGTTCCACGACAGAAAAAGCTGGCGCGTCTTGCTGCCCCGATCCCAGTAACGTTGCTCGGATCCGGTAAAGCTGAGCGACGCAGACTGCTCCGGCAGCGACTGCGTCAGGCTGATTTCGAGGCGATCTTTGGCGCGCCCGCGGGCTGATCCGTCACGGGCTTGCAACGCGTCTACATGGTCATCGAACGTCAGGTACTGGTTCGTTGAATAGCGGTAGCCGGCCACGGCAAGGGTGGTTTGGGTCAGGTCCAGCGTGTTGGCGTAGCGCACGCGCAGGCTCTGGCCACGGTAGCGTTGCTCACGCTGGCGGCTGAGGGACTGAGTCACGTCCAGTGACACCGCGCCCAGCCCGGTATTGACTCCCGCGCCGATGTTGCCGGCCTGGTAATCCTCGGCGATTTGTACGCCGCCCGCTGCCGTCACCTGCTCGGTCAGGCCGTAGAGCAGCGTGCCGGACGTAAAGCCGGGAGAAAGACCGTCTTCTATGTTGCTGTCGTATTGGCCTGCGGCAAGGCTGTACCGCAACGCGCCTTTCGGCACCATGATGGGCAGCGACGCATAGGCCTGGACGAATACGCGCTTGCTGCCGTCGGCTTCGACGACCGTCACTTCCAGGTCGCCGTTCGACCCGCTGGGGTAGATGTCGGTGATTTCGAACGGGCCTGGCGAGACGTTGCCGCTGTACAGCATGAAGCCGTTCTGACGCACCTCCACCAAGGCGTTGGTGTCGGCGATGCCACGAACGACCGGCGCGAAAATCCGCTCGCTGTCGGGCAGCATGCCCTCGTCGGACATCACCATGGCGCCGAGGAATCGAACGCTGTCGAAGACTTGCGAGTCGGTGAAGGTTTCGCCCAGGGTCAACTGGCCTTTCAATGCCGTGAGGTCGCGCTGCATGAACGTCCGGTTGCTGCGAAAGCGGTACGGCTGGTCATTGCCATAGGTCAGCGACGACTCGTTGCGCAGTCGCCAGGCACCGAGGTTCACGCCGTTGCGCAGGCTCAGGTAATACTGGTCCTGCGCCTGGGATTGGCCCTGGCCGCTGCGGGTACGGCGCGCGCCGCTGAAGTTGTAATTGACGAAACCGACCGTCTCGCCCGCGTCCCATAACTCCGGCGGCACGTAGCCGCGAGCGCTGCGGGACATCATGGCCTGAGGAATGCTGATGTTCAGGCGCAGGCTCGCCGGCTGATAGTCGACGCGGGCGAATTCGACCCGCGCCGGCAGATCGAAACATTCCGTCGGCGAAGCGCCGCCGGCTTGCACAGCCTCGGGGTTCATGCCGAACTGGCGAAGCATGTCCAGCGTGAGGCAGGCCTCGACAGTGCCTTTTGCAGGGTTGGCGACGAAATTGATGTCACGCCGCCCGCTCAGGACACGATTGACGTAGACATCCACCCGGTAGCTACCCGGGACAACGCTGTTGCCGTGCAAAAACGTCGCGAGATCGGCGGGCTGATCGGTGCCCTGGATGAACGAGGTATTGAATTTCACATCGGTCGCGGCACGGGGTTGATCAGTCATTGCCGTGGCGGACGAGGCCAGTGCCAGTCCTGCCGATGCCAGGATAATCCTCACCAACGGGCTGATCCGGAACGGCATGTATGCCAGATGTCTGCGGTCGATGCGGGAAGAGCATGCTGCGGTCCGTGCATATCCCTGGGTGTGATCTCGGGGTTCCATTGGCTGGTTTCACTCGTGTTCTCGATTCCGACGCACTGGCAAATCATGTTTGGCAGGCGCAAGGCGCTGGAGCCGCATGACTGCGACCGAAGAAAGACCTGGGTAAAATCCGATCCGCGACTGAGTGGCTACTCGGTCCGGGTGATAACGTTGGCAGCCTTGATGGCTTGAGTCGTCTCGCCACCGGAAACCTTTGCGGTGTAAGGCTCCTGCGCGCCGAAATCGTTGATGCTGATGAACCGGAGGTCTATCGCGTGACCGCCGGCCAGTTGCTTGAGTGGCAATTGAACGGACTGCCTGGGTGCAAGCATCCGGCTGTCCGCAGTGAGCAGTGTCTTGCCCTGCTGCCGGGCCTCGATCTGGATCATCGACACGTGATACGGCGTCGGATTGCTAACCTCCAACTGGCCGTCGCGTACTCGCCATTGCAGGCTCTTGGCAGCGTCGAGGGGATCGCCATCCAACGCAGCGGGGCGGTAAAACAGCTTGATGCGCTGGCGAATCGCGATCTGCAGCTGGTTGTCCTTCGCCGATTGCGGGATCTCCTGGACGTTGAGCCAGAACACCGACTCGCGGTCGGCGGGCAGACCTTCGCCGGCATAGATCACCCGAATCATTTGCCGGGCACCGCCTGCCATTCGCGCGAGTGGCGGAGTGACGACGAAGGGCAGATTCTCGGTGTCGCCCTGCGCTTCGAGCCATGACTGGGCGAGGATGTCGGCCGTGCCGCTGTTGTTCACAACCAAACTGACCTCCTTGTCCTGGGCCTGATAAATGACACGCGTGGTGTTGAGCACGATACCCGCCTGCGCCGGGGCAGCCAGAAGCAGACCCAGCCAGAGGGCTGAGCCGCGAATGAAATCAGGAAACATGGTGAGACCGTCTTGGGCTGTGAGGTGGACAAGCCAGGAAGGCGAGCGAGCCATTGCCCGCTCGCCCGCTACATCACAGGTAATCCATCACGAACGGCAGGAAGCCGTCGGCATTACCCGGGTTGGTCGGCGCGCCGTTGAGGACATAAACGGCGCCGAAGTTGATCTCGGCGGTCGCGCCATCGGCGCCGTCCTTGACCAGCGGCGTGTCGATGGTTTCGTTGCCGCTCAGGTCCATCAACTGGTTGGACGCATTGAGCAGGCCGATGCCCACGCCGTCTGCCGCGCCGGTGGCTCGCAGCAGTTTCTGATCGAGGTTATCCAGACCGCTGCCCTGACGGGCGACGAAGCGCATGTTCACGGTGTTGTATTGAGCGGCGCCGCCGGTGCAATTGACCAACAGCTGGATGGGCGAAGCGGTTTCGAGCTTGTTGTCGGCGAAGCGACCGATGTCGGAAAACGAGACGTTGCCCAGGTCTACGTTGATCTCGCCGGGGTTGTTGCCAGGGGTTGCGCCCGCTCCGGCGCCGATGTCACACGTGATGTTGGTCAGGGTGCCGGTGAAAACAAGTTTGCCGTTGTTCGCAGCATTCGCGGTCCCGGAAATGCCAAGCCCCATTGCGGCCACGATAGCCAGGGTAAGAGAAAGCTTTTTCATATAACGACGTTCCTTGTGTCGATTCGTGTGTGCCCAAAAGGACGAGACGAACTATAAGCAGCGTCTGCAATGCCGGCTGTCAGGCGTTCTACTTCCTGTGGACTGAAAAGACAGTGGCGCGCGTCAGATCTTTCGGTAGGAGATGACGCTTTTATGTCACAGGGCCCGTAGGCTGGGGCCTGTAGCTTCAAGCCCTCACCAAAGCCGGGGCGAACCTTTGCGCGCACACCGAAAAGAGTCGATTGAGGTATGGCAGGTGCAGCCCGGCGACCCGCGAAAAAAAACCCGACTCGATTGAGTCGGGTTCGTCAGCAGATGTTTCGGGTAAGGGAGAAAGCGCTTATTGGTAAGTCAGCGTGACGATGCCCGCGTGAACATTCGGCTCGGCTGAGGACAGCTCGGCGTAACTGGCCTGCAAGGGCAAAGCACGTTGGCCGCAGGCGTCGTCACCGCGACTCAAGCCCACGCTGACATGAGCGCCCGCTCGCAAGGTTTTAAACGGGGAGGTTGTCGACGGAGCACTAAAAGCCTGCGCGTCGCATGCCGCATTGACGACGCTGCCGTGAAACATTAATACGCTTTGGGCAGCCCAGGCGGCAGGCCCCGTCATGGCACACGCACCAACGACCGCGATCGAGAAAAACAGCGAAACAGCCTTTTGGCTTTTCATCGCACTACTCCGGAGTAGGAACCGGGTGACTCAGGTCATCTCAGGCCCTGTGAACAAGCATTCAGAACTCACGAAGTTTATGTAGGAATTTTCCCCGTCACAGTCGAACTCGTTCATCAAAACTCGTGCCCTCTATTTGGGTATCGCCCTGCGGCGTTCTTTCTTTACCCACGTTCATCCTCTGCCGTTATTCACCTGACAATATTGACAGGCAGCAGTCATTTTGCTGACCGGGTCAAAGGGTTATAAAGAACGCTTGGTTACCCGCCCCTCATTCACTGGTTGGCCCTGTCCCTGTATGCAGAAGAAGAACAACGTTGTGATGCTCGCGACCCTGTTGGTCGTAGTTGTGGTGATAGGCGCCTGGGCAGTGACCCGCCCTGCGGCGAAAAAGGTCAGCGCGCCGGTTGCCGTGCCGGTGCGCGTGATCAACGTGACGCAGGAAGACGTGCCGCGTTATGTCACCGGGATCGGCTCGGTGTTGTCGCTGCAAAGCGTGGTGATCCGTCCTCAGGTGGACGGCATTCTGACCAGGGTGCTGGTGAAGGAAGGGCAGCAGGTCAAGGCGGGTGATCTGCTGGCAACCATCGATGATCGTTCGATCCGCGCCGCCCTCGACCAAGCCAAAGCGCTGTTGACCCAGAGCCAGGCGCAGCTGAACGTGGCCACTGTGGACCTCAAGCGTTACAAGCTGCTGACCGAGGACAACAGCATTTCCAGGCAACAATACGATCAGCAGCAAGCGCTGGTCGATCAACTCAAGGCCACGGCGCTGGGCAATCAGGCGTCGATCAATGCCTCGCAGGTACAGCTTTCCTACACGCAAATACGCTCGCCGGTGACGGGTCGGGTCGGCATCCGCAACGTCGATGAAGGCAACTTCCTGCGCGTCAGCGATGCGGCCGGGCTGTTCTCGGTCACGCAGATCGACCCGGTGTCGGTGGAGTTTTCCCTGCCGCAGCAGATGCTGCCCACGCTCCATGACCTGATTGCCTCCAGCACGCCCGCGCCGGTGGACGCCTACCTCGGCGAAGGCGCAACCGGCACGCTGCTGGGTCAGGGCAAGTTGCTGTTGATCGACAATCAGGTGGCGGCCAGCACGGGCACCATCCGCGCCAAAGCGATATTCGACAATGCGGCAGAGAAGCTGTGGCCGGGGCAGCTGGTGACCGTGCGGATTCAGACCGCCATCGATCGCAATGCCTTGAAGGTTCCGCCGCAGGTAGTGCAGCGCGGTATCGACCAGCATTACGTGTATCGGGTCAAGGGCGACACTGCCGAGGTGGTGCCGGTCAACGTGCTGTATCAGGACAGCGATCTGATGCTGATCAGCGGGGTGGAGGCCAATGATGTACTGGTCAGCGACGGGCAATCGCGTCTGAAAAACGGTGCGCACATCGAGGTGGTCAAGGGTGATCCTGTGGACACCCTGGCCGATTCCACCGGGGCGACGAAATGAACAGCCGCGGTTCTATCTCGGCATGGTGCGTCAACCACCCGGTCGCCACGGTTTTGCTGACCTTCGCGCTGGTGCTGCTGGGCTGCATCGCCTTCCCTCGCCTGCCGGTGGCGCCGCTGCCGGAAGCCGAATTTCCGACGATTCAGGTGGCGGCCCAGTTGCCCGGTGCCAGCCCGGAAACCATGGCGTCCTCGGTAGCGACGCCCCTTGAAGTGCAGTTCAGCGCCATTCCCGGCATGACCCAGATGACGTCGAGCAGCGCCCTGGGCTCTACCAACCTGACGCTGCAATTCACGCTGAACAAAAGCATCGACACGGCCGCGCAGGAAGTGCAGGCGGCCATCAACACGGCAGCCGGGCGCTTGCCGGCGGATTTGCCGACGCTGCCGACCTGGCGCAAGGTCAACCCCGCGGACAGCCCGGTGCTGATCCTCAGTGTCAGCTCGAACCTGCTGCCCGGCACGGAACTCAGCGACGTCACCGAATCCCTGCTGGCGCGTCAGTTGAGTCAGATCGACGGCGTCGGACAGGTCAACATCACCGGCCAGCAACGTCCGGCGATTCGTGTCCAGGCCGCACCTGAAAAACTTGCGTCCATCGGGCTGACCCTCGCCGACCTGCGGGAATCCCTGCAGCAGACCAGCCTCAACCTGGCCAAGGGCGCGCTCTACGGCAAAGACAGCATTTCCACCCTCGCCTCCAACGACCAACTGTTTCAGGCGAAGGACTACGAACAACTGATTGTTTCCTACAAAAACGGCGCGCCGGTTCATCTGCGCGATGTGGCGAAAGTCATCAACGGTTCAGAAAACGCCTACGTGCGGGCCTGGTCCGGGGATCAGCAGGGGGTGAACATCGTGGTGTTCCGCCAGCCCGGCGCGAACATCGTCGAGACGGTCGATCGCGTGCTCGGCCAGTTGCCCAAGTTGCAGGAAATGCTCCCGGCGTCGGTGGACGTCTCGGTGCTCAGCGACCGCACCAAAACCATTCGTGCGTCGCTGCATGAAGTGGAAATGACGCTGCTGATCGCCATCGCCCTGGTGATCGCGGTCATGGCGCTGTTCCTGCGCCAGCTCTCTGCGACGCTGATCGTGACTGCCGTGCTGGGCGTGTCCCTGGTCGCCAGTTTCGCGCTGATGTACGTGCTCGGCTTCAGCCTGAATAACCTGACATTGGTGGCGATCGTGGTGGCGGTGGGGTTTGTCGTCGACGATGCGATTGTCGTGGTGGAGAACATCCACCGGCACCTGGAAGCCGGCGACAGCATGCGCGAGGCGGCTATCAAAGGGTCCAGCGAAATCGGCTTTACCGTGGTGTCGATCAGCTTCTCGCTGATTGCCGCGTTCATTCCGCTGCTGTTCATGGGCGGCGTGGTGGGCAGGCTGTTCAAGGAGTTCGCGCTGACCGCGACGTCGACCATCCTGATTTCGGTGGTGGTCTCGCTGACGCTGGCGCCAACCCTAGCAGCGCTGTTCATGCGCGCGCCGAAGCACGACCCCCACGCCAAACCCGGCTTCGGTGAGCGACTGCTCGCGCGGTATGCCCGCGGTGTGCGCTTCGCCCTCGCCCACCAGCGATTGATGCTGGGGATTTTCGGCCTGACCCTGGTGCTGGCGGTGGCCGGCTATGTGCTGATCCCCAAAGGTTTCTTCCCGGTTCAGGACACCGGGATGGTCCTGGGCACGAGCGAAGCGGCGGCGGATATTTCATTTCCGGACATGATCGAGAAACACAAACAGCTGGCGAAAATCATCGCCGCGGACCCTGCGGTCAAGGCGTTCTCACACTCCGTCGGCGTCAGCGGCAGCAACCAGACGATCGCCAACGGCCGGGTGTGGATCGCCCTCAAGGACCGCGAAGACCGGGATGTCACGGCCAGTCAGTTCATCGACCGGATCCGCCCGAAACTGGCGCAGATCCCTGGCATCGTCCTGTATCTGCGGGCCGGGCAGGACATCAACCTGAGTTCCGGTCCGAGCCGCGCGCAGTATCAATACGTGCTCAAGAGCAACGATGGCGCGCTGCTGAATGTCTGGACGCAGAAGCTGACCGACAAACTGAAGACCATGCCGGCCTTTCGCGATCTTTCCAATGACTTGCAACTGGGCGGCAGCGTGACCCACCTGGATATCGACCGCAGCGCCGCCGCGCGCTTCGGCCTAACCACGGCGGACGTCGATCAGGCGCTGTACGACGCCTTTGGTCAGCGGCAGATCAACGAATACCAGACCGACATCAACCAATACAAAGTCATTCTGGAACTGGAGCCGCAGCAGCGCGGCAAGGCCGAAAGCCTGAACTACTTCTACCTGCGCTCGCCGCTGACCAATGAAATGGTGCCGTTGTCGGCTCTAGCCAAAGTCGGTGCACCGAAAATGGGCCCGTTGTCGATCAGCCATGACGGGATGTTCCCGGCCGCCAACCTGTCGTTCAACCTTTCGGCCGGTGTGGCGCTGGGGGATGCGGTGGTGCTGCTCGATCAGGCGAAGAACGAAATCGGCATGCCGGCCTCAATCATCGGCAACTTTCAGGGCGCGGCCCAGGCGTTCCAGAGCTCGCTGGCGAACCAGCCGTGGCTGATCCTCGCCGCGCTGGTGGCGGTGTACATCATCCTGGGTGTGCTTTATGAAAGCTTCGTCCATCCGCTGACGATCATTTCAACCCTGCCTTCCGCCGGTATCGGTGCGCTGTTGCTGCTGTGGCTGATGGGTCAAGACTTTTCGATCATGGGTCTGATCGGGATCGTGTTGCTGATCGGCATCGTCAAGAAGAACGGCATTCTGCTGGTGGACTTCGCCCTGGACGCTCAGCGCAATCGCGGGATGTCCCCGCGCGACGCCATTTATGAAGCGTGTCTGACGCGTTTCCGGCCCATCATCATGACCACCCTGGCCGCATTGCTCGGCGCGCTGCCCTTGATGCTCGGTTATGGTGTCGGCGCTGAACTGCGTCAGCCATTGGGCATTGCCGTTGTCGGAGGATTGCTGGTGAGCCAGGCGCTGACGCTGTTCACCACGCCCGTGATCTATCTGCAGCTTGAGCGACTGTTCCATCGTAAGCGTCCGGCGCCTACATCGACAGCACCAGGCTCCACAGCATCCGGTAAGCCGGCAGCTGCGGAGTTGGTCGCTGAAAAGTAAGCACCCGAAACCAAGCACCTAATAAGCAAGCAGCGAAAAAAGTGAGCGTGGACCGATGCGTGTCCTGATTATCGAAGACGAAGAGAAAACCGCCGATTACCTGCACCGGGGTCTGACCGAGCAGGGTTACACCACCGACGTCGCGCGCGAAGGCATCGAAGGCCTGCACATGGCGCTGGAAAGCGAATACGCGGTGATCATTCTCGACGTCATGCTGCCCGGCCTTGATGGCTATGGCGTGCTGCGGGCCCTGCGCGCGCGCAAGCAGACGCCGGTGATCATGCTGACCGCCCGAGAGAACGTCGACGATCGCATTCGCGGCCTGCGCGAGGGCGCAGACGATTACCTGGGCAAGCCGTTCTCATTCTTGGAACTGGTCGCGCGCCTGCAAGCCCTGACCCGGCGCAGTGGCGGCCACGAGCCGGTGCAGATCAGCGTCGGCGATTTGTGGATCGACCTGATCAGCCGCAAGGCCACCCGGGCAGGCGTGCGTCTGGACCTCACGGCGAAGGAGTTTTCGCTGCTCAGCGTGCTGGCACGGCGACAGGGCGAAATCCTGTCGAAGACGTCGATTGCCGAGATGGTGTGGGACGTGAATTTCGACAGCGATGCCAACGTCGTCGAAGTCGCGATCAAACGCCTGCGCGCCAAGCTAGACGGGCCGTTCGAGCAAAAACTGCTGCACACCATTCGCGGCATGGGTTACGTGCTGGAGAGCCGTCGTGTCGACTAATTCCATCGCCCTGCGCCTGAGCGGCATGTTCGCCCTCGTGGCGCTGCTGGTGTTTCTGTTGATCGGCTGGGCGCTTTACCTGCAAGTGGACAAAGGCTTGGGGCTGCTGCCGGAAGCCGAAGTCGACGCCCGTTACAGCGTGCTCGAATCGGCGGTCCAGCGTTACGGAACGCCTGAGCACTGGGCCAAGATCAACGCCAAACTCAAGCTGCTCAGCGAGGAAGACAAACGCCTGCGCTTCTGGGTGGTCAGCGACAACCCGACGTATGAATTCGGCAACCCCGACGCCGAGATCCGCGCCTTCGCCAAAGGGCCGCTGGGCATGCGCGACTTGAACCTGAGCGGCCATGCTTACCCGTTCAAGGTGCTGGTCAGTCAGTTCCCGGCGAAAGATCAACGTCCGCCGCTGCGTTTTTTGACAGCAGTGGACACCGAGACCTTCTGGCAGACCCAACATTCCCTGCTCATCGCGCTGATCAGCCTGGCCGCCGTTGGCATCCTGCTCGCTTCAGCGCTGGGTTACTGGGTGGCGCGGATCGGTCTGAAACCGCTGACGGAGTTGTCGCTGGAGGCGCGCAAGCTGACGCCGCCGCGATTGAGCGGGCGCCTGAAATTGTCGCAGCTGCCGCCGGAACTGGATCAGTTCGTGACCTCGTTCAATTCGACGCTGGACCGGGTCGAGCAGGCCTACTCGCGGCTGGAATCCTTTAACGCAGACGTCGCCCACGAGTTGCGCTCTCCCCTGACCAACCTCATCGGTCAGACCCAGGTGGCGCTGACCCGGGGACGATCGGCCGAGCATTACTTCGAAGTGCTGCAATCCAATCTCGAAGAACTCGAACGGCTGCGCTCGATCATCAATGACATGCTGTTTCTCGCCAGTGCCGACCAGGGCAGCAAAGCCACGCAGCTGACCCAGGCCTCACTCGCTCAGGAAGTGGCGAAGACCCTGGACTATCTGGATTTCATTCTGGAAGACGCACAGGTGCAGGTTGAGGTGCGTGGTGATGCCTGCGCGCCCATCGAAACCGCGCACTTGCGCCGGGCGCTGATCAACCTGCTGCACAACGCGGTTCAGCACACCTCGCCGGGGCAGTTGATTCAGGTGGATATTCGCAATGAGGGCGATCACGTCAGCATCGGCGTGACCAATCCCGGCGCGCCGATCGCCGGGGAGCATCTACCCAAGTTATTCGAGCGCTTCTACCGCGTCGATGCCTCGCGCAGCAACAGCGGCGCCAATCACGGGCTGGGCCTGGCGATCGTCAAAGCCATCGCCCTGATGCACGGAGGCACCGTGTTCGTGCGCAGCGAGCAGGGGATGAATACGTTCGGGATCAATTTGCCGAGTTGAGGTGGGCGCTTGTCACTCCACCATGATCGTTCCCACGCGAAGCGTGAGGAACGATCACAGCGCACGATAGCGAGGCCGCATGGATCACACCTACCAACTAAGCCCTGTGCTTTTTCAACTCGCGCCTCAAGCGCGTGTTGTCCACCGCAAGCGACACAACCATTAACGTGCTTAATAGCTCAAAACCGTTCAGACCAACGTAGTGCCAGAACACCCACGCAGCAAAGGCGACAATCACAGCGACTGCCAGCAGCAAGATTGAGTCTTTCACACTACATGCCCCAACAATCCATAATCGGCTTGATCGTTCCCACGCGGAGCGTGAGGAACGATCCTCGTGGCGATCAACCCTTCTTCACAAACTCCGACTTCAACTTCATTGCGCCGATGCCGTCGATTTTGCAGTCAATGTCGTGATCACCGTCCACCAGGCGAATGTTTTTGACCTTGGTGCCGACCTTGACCACCAGCGACGAGCCTTTGACTTTCAGGTCTTTGATGACCGTGACGGTGTCGCCGTCCTGCAGGGTATTGCCCACTGCGTCCTTGATGACCTTGGTGTCATCGCCCGCTTCGGCGCTGGCGCCGTCAGCCGACCATTCGTGGGCGCATTCCGGGCACACGAGCTGGCTGCCATCTTCGTAGGTGTACTCGGAACTGCATTTTGGGCACGGCGGTAAGCTCACGGCGAATCTCGCATCAGATAAATAGGCGCAGGATTATAAGGGTTTTTAGCCGATTGCGGAGCGGACGCCCGAAAGAGCTGGAAACATTGCCTGCTGCGGTAGTCTCAATTGCAAGCACGGCGAGATGCCGTGGTCAGGGCGAGGAGTCAGCCATGAACGATCCATTTGACCTGCAGCGGTTTGTCGAGGCGCAAGCGTCGACACACGAACGCGCACTGGCGGAACTGAAATCCGGGCGCAAACAGTCGCACTGGATGTGGTTCGTGTTCCCGCAACTCGCGGGTTTGGGCCACAGCGACATGGCCCGGCGGTACGGCATCAGTGGGCGTGAAGAGGCGATTGCCTATTTGCAGCATCCGATATTGGGCGAACGGTTGGCGAGCTGTTGCGAGGCGTTGCTTGAATGGAAAGACCGCAGCGCCATGCAGATCATGGGCTCGCCGGATGACATGAAGCTGCGGTCGAGCATGACCCTGTTTGCATTGGTCGCGCCGGACCCGCCGGCTTTTCAGAAGGTGCTTGAGGCGTTTTTTGACGGCAAGCTGGATGCCGTGACACTGTCGAAGCTAGGGTGAGAAATATTCAGCGAGCCGTCCTGACAGGAGAGTTGATCGCCTGATGAGACACGCCCAGAGGAACGCAAATCCGTAGGAGCCGGCTTGCTGGCGAACCCGTTATGTCAGCGACATCCACGTATCTGACGCTCCGCGTTCGCCAGCAAGCCGGCTCCTACAGGTTTGAGACCAGCCGCAAAGATATAAGCCAAGTCGGGGATTCCGCGTTACAGCGCTAAGGCCGCACCATGCAGCCCAACGTTACGCCAGCGCCGTGTCCATCACCATCATCAGGCAGAACCCGACGAGCAAGCCGACGCTGGCGATTTTGTCGTGACCGTTCCGGCGGGATTCGGGGATGATTTCGTGGGTCACCACCAGCAGCATCGCCCCGGCCGCCAGCGCCAGTCCCACCGGCAACAGCAACGCGGCCACTTCCACCAGCCAGGCGCAGAGCACCGCGAACACCGGCTCGACCAACCCGGACGCCGCGCCGATCAGGAAAGCGTTGAGCCGCGACATGCCGGCCGCTGCCAGCACCAGCGCGATCACCAGCCCTTCGGGCACGTCTTGCAGGGCAATGCCCATCGCCAGGCTGTCGGCGTGGGCCAGGCCGCCGCCCGCCGAAACGCCCACCGCCATGCCTTCCGGAATGTTGTGGGCAATGATGGCGATGACAAACAGCCAGATGTTCGAGGGGATCGCCGGTTTCTCGGCCACTGCCGACAACTGTGGCCCTCTGGAAACCAGGGTGTCGACCACAAACAATCCGGCCGCCCCGAGCAGTAGCCCGAAGCTGATCAACGCCCCGGCGCCCCACGGGGTGAAGCCGAGATCGTGGGCAGCGCCAAGGCCCGGCACAATCAACGAAAACGCTGTCGCCGCCAGCATGATGCCGGCGCCGAAACCCAGCAGGCCGTCGGACACCGCCACCGGCATCCCGCGAATCACCAGCACCGGCACGGCGCCCAAGGCAGTGCCCAACGCGCAGATGGCGCCGCCTTCCAGCGCTCGCAACATTCTAGGCTCAAGCGCCATCCACGAAAGTCCCTGACTCACCAGCAAACCGGTGCCGACGAGGACCAGAATCGAGCCCAATGCCAGTCGCAATAACCGCACGCTGCCGAGAGCCAGTATGTCCGAGCGCATAAATCGCCTTATCCGAGGTCTGGGAGTTTTCAGCCGAGCGCCGCAGCGTAGCGCCGGGCAACTTCATCCCAGTTGACGACGTTATAGAACGCGGCGATGTATTCCGGACGACGGTTCTGATAGCGCAGGTAGTACGCATGCTCCCAGACGTCGAGCCCGAGGATTGGCGTGTTGCCGTTCATGAGCGGGCTGTCCTGATTGCCGCTGCTTTCCACGACGAGCTTTTTGCCCGGAGTGACGCTCAACCAGGCCCAGCCGCTGCCGAAACGGGTCAGCGCTGCTTTGGTGAACGCATCCTTGAACGCTTCGAATCCGCCCACTTGTTCGTCGATCGCCGTTGCCAGCGCACCGCCGGGCACACCCCCACCTTGTGGGCTCATGACCTCCCAAAACAGCGAATGGTTGGCATGACCGCCGCCCTGATTGATCACCGCCGGGCGCAGTTTTTCCGGAAGCTCGGCGACGCTGGCGACCAGTTTCTCGATGGGCCATTCCGCGTATTCAGTGCCGTCAACGGCTGCGTTGAGGTTATTGATGTAGGTCTGGTGGTGCTTGCTGTAGTGGATTTCCATGGTCTGCGCGTCGATGTGGGGCTCGAGCGCATCGTAGGCGTAGGGCAAGGCTGGCAAGGTAAAGGGCATGTCAGTGGACTCCGAAAGAGAGGGTGCCGGCGCGAGCAACGTGGTGCTGAAGCGCCGAGCGGGAATGTTCGCCGTTGCTGTTGAGCAGGCGACGGGTACGTGGGTATTCGCCGTATTGGCCGACGAAACCCAAGAGTTCGCTGTAGGTTTTATTACTGTGCCGCAGCGCTGCCTGTCGCAGGGCGGGCGTCATTTGCGGGTCCTGAATCACATTCAACAGGCGCTGATGGACGGCGCAGAGGTATTCGGCGCTCTCCTCCGGCTGACCCAGGCTCAGGTGCAGATCCGCCAGGTTGTGGTGCGAAATCACGAACGCCGCCACGGCTTCATCGGCGACGCTCCAGCGGTCGAACAGCACCTGCGCCAGCGCAAGGGCCTGCAGGTACAGCTCGCGCGCATCGATCAGGTCGCCTCGGTTGAAGCAACTGTTACCGCTCAGGATGGTACGTTTCCATTGCTCCATGGCGCAGGTCCTCACGAGTGGCGCCGGCGATCAGAAGCCGTCGGCAGGGCGTTTTGCGGATTCGATGGCGAGAGTTCTGTGAGAGGAATCGATGGCAGCAGCGCACAGGTCGCCAGGCGCTGGGTGAAGGCCTGAACCCGTTGGTGTTGTGCAGCGGATTCGGCGAGCGCCTGCATGTCCCGCAGCGGACGCCATGCCTGGTCCAGGCACAGACAACGCCAATGCCAGGGCAGCGCGGTATCGCTGGCGGTGTCGATCAGCAGGCGGAAGGCGCTTTCACAGATGAGGGATTTGGGCGTGGCGGTAAAGCGCGCCAGATAGCGACCTTCCGCAAGGTAGTGTTCGATGAGCCGCGGCTCGTCCGGATCCAGCGCGCAACGAATCCGCAGACTCAATGCGCGCCAGTTTTCCAGGTACGGCGACTCGTGCAGAACAGTGCCCATGACCGAGGCCCACTTAACGAATGAGATTCATTATTAAATGAGTTTAAGAATCAAAACAACCCCAGCGACGGATTGAGATCATGCTCTGATCTCAAGAACATCCAACTGTAGGAGCGCGTTTGCCCGCGAATGGCGGTGGATCAGCTCCATTTCCTGTGACTGACACACCGTAATTCGCGGGCAAGCGCGCTCCTACAGGGTTCGGGTGTGACCTAAATCGAAAAACACCCACAAAAAAGGCCCGCGCCGAAATTGGGGCAGGCCTTTGAGATGAAGCGCTAAAGCAGAGCGAACTCAGCTTCCCGCCACCATCATTTTCTCGATCAGCACAGAACCCGTGCGGATGTTGCTGCGCAGCTCCAGATCACTGCCCACGGCGACGATCTGCTTGAACATGTCGCGCATGTTGCCAGCGATGGTCACCTCCTGAACCGCGAACTGGATCTCGCCGTTCTCGACCCAGAAACCCGCCGCACCACGGGAATAATCGCCAGTGACCATGTTCAGCCCGCTGCCCATCAGCTCGGTGACCAGCAGCCCGCGTCCCATTCGGCGGATCAGCGCTGCCTGGTCTTCCGTACCGTGGCTGACGAACAGGTTATGCACGCCCCCCGCGTTCGCGGTGCTCGGCAGACCCAGTTTGCGCCCCGAATACGTGCTGAGGATGTAGGACACCAGATCGCCATTTTCGACGAACGGCTTGGCGTAAGTCGCCAGGCCATCGCCGTCGAAGGCGGAGCTGCCCATGGCGCCGACCAGATGCGGGCGCTCGTCGATGGTCATCCACTCGGGGAACAGGCGCTGGCCGATCGCGCCTTCGAGGAACGAGGATTTGCGGTACAGGTTGCCGCCGGAGATCGCGCCCAGAAAACTGCCGAACAGACCGCCCGCCAGCTCCGCCGAGAACAGCACCGGCACTTCGCAGGTCGGCACTGGCCGTGCGCCCAATCGGCTTGCCGCGCGCTCGGCGGCTTTCTGGCCGATGAGTTTGGCGTCCATCAGTAGCTCGCCACGGCGATTGACGTCGTACCAGTAGTCGCGCTGCATCTGCCCTTCGCCTTCGGCGATCATCACGCAGCTCAGGCTGTGGCGAGTCGAAGCATACCCGCCGATGAAACCGTGACTGTTGCCATACACGCGGCAGCCCTGATGCACGTTCAGCGTGGTGCCGTCGGCGTTTTTGATCCGGCTGTCGGCGTCGAAGGCAGCAGCTTCGCAGATCAGCGCGCGTTCGATGGCCTGCTCGGGGGTGATGTCCCACGGGTGATAAAGATCGAAATCCGGTTGGTCTTTGGCCATCAACGCGGCGTCAGCAAGACCCGAGGCTTCGTCTTCCGAGGTGTGTTTGGCGATGGCCAGCGCGGCGGCAACGGTTTCGCGAATGGCATCGGGGCCGCTCGCGGAAGTGCTGGCCGAACCCTTGCGGTGCCCTACGTACAAGGTGATGCCAAACCCTTGGTCGCGGTTGAATTCGACTGTCTCGACTTCGCGCTGGCGAACCGTGGTGGACAGGCCCTGTTCCAGCGACACGGCGACCTCGCACGCGGTCGCGCCCTGACGTTTGGCTTCAGCGACGATCTGCTCGACCTGCTGCTGCAATGCCGGCAAGGCCTGCGGGCCGACGGTTTCTGATGCACTCATGACGTTCTCCATCAAATTCTGATTTCAGCAGCCGGGCCGGACAATCGGGTCCTGACTGGTTATCATGGCGGCGTTTATTTGCGGACGGCCCCCATGGTTGATTCTTACGACGACTCCTTCGACGGAGAGAAAAGCAAAACCCAGGTCAAACGAGAGCTTCACGCTCTGGTGGAGCTGGGCGAACGCTTGACGACATTCAAGCCCGATGTGCTGGCCAAGCTGCCTCTGACCGACCCTCTGCGTCGGGCATTGGCCGATGCTTCCAAGCACACCGCGCACATTGCGCGCAAACGCCACATCCAATTCATCGGCAAGCTGATGCGCGATCAGGATCTGGATGAAATCCTGGTGCTGCTCGATCAGCTTGACGCCTCTACGCGCCAGTACAACGAGCGCTTCCACAATCTGGAACGCTGGCGTGATCGCCTGGTGACCGGTACCGACGACGTGCTTGAGCAATTCGTCAGTGAATACCCGGACGCCGACCGTCAGCAACTGCGCTCGCTGATCCGTCAGGCTCAGCATGAAGCTGCGCAGAACAAGGCCCCTACCGCGACCCGCAAAATCTTCAAATACATCCGCGAGCTAGACGAAAGCAAACGCGGACTGCGCTAAAAACTGCTGCGCCGTTTGAATCACTCAACCGGCGCAAGCCCCTCGACTATCAAGCCCCGCCTGTGCCGCCAACGGTGATCGCGTCGATCTTCAGCGTGGGCTGACCGACGCCTACCGGAACCGATTGACCGTCCTTGCCGCAGGTGCCGACGCCGCTGTCCAGGGACAGATCGTTGCCGACCATCGACACGCGGCTCATGCATTCCGGCCCGTTGCCAATCAGTGTCGCGCCTTTGACCGGTGCGGTGATTTTGCCGTCTTCGATCAGATAGGCCTCGCTGGTGGAGAACACGAACTTGCCGCTGGTGATGTCCACCTGTCCCCCGCCGAGGTTGGCGCAGTAAATACCGCGCTTGACCGAGGCGATGATTTCCGCCGGATCGCTCTGGCCGCCGAGCATGTACGTGTTGGTCATGCGCGGCATCGGCAGGTGCGCGTAGGACTCGCGACGACCATTACCCGTGCGCGCGACGCCCATCAGCCGTGCATTGAGCTTGTCTTGCATGTAGCCCTTGAGCACGCCGTTTTCGATCAGCGTGGTGCATTCGGTCGGGGTGCCCTCGTCATCGACGGTCAGGGAACCGCGGCGATCGGCCAGGGTGCCGTCATCGACGATGGTGCAGAGCTTGGACGCGACCATCTCGCCCATGCGACCGCTGTAGGCCGAGCTGCCCTTGCGGTTGAAGTCGCCTTCAAGGCCGTGGCCGACCGCTTCGTGCAGCAATACGCCGGACCATCCGGAGCCCAACACCACCGGCAAAGTGCCCGCCGGGGCCGGGATGGCTTCAAGATTGACCAGCGCCTGACGCAGCGCTTCACGGGCATAACCCATGGCGCGGTCGTCGCTGAGGAAATAACGGTAGTCGGTGCGACCGCCGCCGCCATGTCCGCCGCGCTCGCGACGGCCGTTCTGCTCGACGATCACGCTGACGTTGAAACGCACCAACGGACGAACGTCGGCCGCAAGACCACCGTCAGTGGACGCCACAAGGATGCGTTCCCAGACGCCCGCCATGCTCACGGTGACTTGCTGAATCCGCGGGTCCAGCGCACGGGTGGCAGCGTCGACGCGCTTGAGCAGGTCGACTTTCTCGGCGCGGGTCATGACTTCCAGCGGATTGTCCGGCGCGTACAACTGCGCGACGTCCTGGGTGGTGAATGCCTGAACCCGGCCGTTCTGGCCCGCGCGGGAAATCGAGCGCGCAGCCCGGGCTGCCTGGGTCAGGGCTTCAGGGGTGATGGCGTTGCTGTAGGCGAAGCCGGTTTTCTCGCCTGACTGCGCGCGTACACCGACGCCCTGGTCCAGGTTGAAGCTGCCTTCCTTGACGATGCCGTCTTCCAGCGCCCAGGACTCGGAAATCTGCCCCTGAAAATACAGGTCGGCGGCGTCGATGCCTGGGCCGGCCAGCTCGCCGAGCACCGATTGCAGGCTGTCGATGCTCAGGCCGCCTGGTGCCAGAAGGTGTTCGCTGACAGAGGACAAGTGGCTCATATTCACTCCGGGGTATTGGCAGGTCGCACCGCGGCCTGCGAAAAAAATCGCCGGTGATTCGCTACCGGCATGCGCGCCCGTATGGACGCTTGTTCTACGCTGTCTCGTTCGGCCAGCAGCACGGCTTCACCCTGTGCCTGCTCGGCCAGCACGCGGCCCCATGGATCTATGATCGCCGCGTGCCCAAATGTTTCTCTCGGCCCCGGATGAACCCCGCCTTGCGCCGCCGCCAGCAGGTAGCACTGGGTTTCAATGGCCCGGGCGCGCAGCAGAATCTCCCAGTGCGCCTTGCCGGTCACGGCGGTAAAGGCCGACGGCGCGGTGATCAATTCAGCCCCCGCTTCCCGCAGCGCGGTGTATAGCTCGGGAAACCGCAAGTCGTAACACACCGAAAGCCCCAGCCGTCCGACCGGCGTGTCGGCCACCACGATATTATTACCGTGGGCGTAGTCGTCGGATTCCCGGTAACGCCCTCGTGCATCGGCGACATCCACGTCAAACAGATGCAGCTTGTCATAACGGGCGACTTGCTGGCCCTGAGCGTCAATCAGCAATGAACACGCCGTGACTTTGCCATCCGGCTGACCTTCGGGCGGCAGCGGCAAAGTCCCGGCAACTATCCATAAGGTGAGGTCGCGAGCGGCAAGTTTCAACCATGGTAGGATCGGTCCTTCACCAAGGGCCTCGGCGCGGCCGATGGCAGCCACATCCCGCCGGCCCATCGCGGCGAAGTTTTCCGGGAGCACGGCCAGTTTGGCACCCGACGCAGCGGCTTGTTCCAGCAATCTGCGCGCCTGGGCCAGATTGCCGAGCACATCGCTCTGGCTAACCATCTGAATGACTGCGAAGGACATAAGTGATCCCTGATCGATAGAACTGCACTCTACTCCAAGCGCCGATGATCCGGCTCGCCCAGCCGCGCGATTTCATCGTGACTGCACCATTCTTCCCGGCTGAAGCCGGTTCCACTAACACCGCGCGCACCCTGTGGGACTGGCTTTAGCCGGGAAGGCGTCAGGCGTCACCCCGCAGATTTATTGACGTGCCTCACACCTGAATGCAGGAGCGCGCTTGCCCGCGAAAGCGTAGGTACGGACGACCAATATGCGTCGGATGTACCGGCCTCTTCGCGGGCAAGCGCGCTCCTACACCGATCAGCGGCAGACAGTGAACGCTCGTGGCACCCACCGGCCTCTTCCCGGCTGAAGCCGGTCCCACTGACACCGCGCTCACCTAGTGGGACCGGCTTTAGCCGGGAAGGCGTCGGGTGTCACGCCGCAGAGCAATTGACGTGCCGCAGATCTGAATGTAAGAGCGCGCTTGCCCGCGAAAGCGTAGGTACGGACCCCCAATATCCGTCGGATGTACCGGCCTCTTCGCGGGCAAGCGCGCTCCTACACCGATCAGCGGCAGACGATGGATTCTCTTGGCACACACTGGCCTCTTCCCGGCTGAAGCCGGTCCTACATACCGCGCGAACCGTGTAGGACTGGCTTTAGCCGGGAAGGCGTCGGGCGTCACACTGCAAAGGTCTGCGTCGTGCCAAGGCAGTGATCATTGCGGTTTCTCGAAGATCACTGCGGTTTCTCGAATGGCTTGTCGAAGGTGATCTTGGGTTCTTTCCATGGCCCTTCGACCTTGTACTGGACGCTGGCGAAGCGCGACACGCGATCGCCCAACAACTTGTCGACCAGAAACAACGCGCCGCCGATCGCCGGTGCGCCGACGATCAACGCCGCGATTGGCAGGTTATTGGTCACGGGCAGCGTTACCAGCAGCTTGGCGTCGACGCGGTCGCGGACCATGTCCAGCGTGCCGTCCAGTTCCAGGTTGGTGGACGGGCCGGTCATGGTGATTGGATTACGTGTGACGTACACACCATCGCTCGCGACCAGCAAGCCTTTGACCTTGTCGTAGCTCAGCCCCTTGCCCAGCAGGTCGGAGAAGTCCAGACGCAGACGCCGGCCAATTGAATTGAAGTTGAGCAGACCGAACACCCGCAGCGCCTGCGCGCCACCCTCGACCTCAACGAACTGACCGTTCTTCAGCGTCGCATCGAGACTGCCGGAATAACGCTTCAAGCCCACCCACGCAGGCGAACCCGGCCAGCGTCCGTCAGCGTTCAGCTCGAATTCCTGACTGGTCACCGTGGGCGCAAAACCCCAGGCCTTGAGCACATCCGCGAGATTCTTGCCGCTGACCTGGCCCTTGAACCAACTGCTGGTCGTCCCCGGCGTGCCTTCCCAGCCGCCATTGCCCAGCAGCGCAATGCCTTTGAGGCCCAGATTCATATCGGTCATCTGGATGCCGTTCGGCGTCGGGCGGACCTTAAGCGACCACGCGCCCATTAATTGATCGCCTTGAAACAGCTGCGTGATTTTGATGTTCAGCGCGGGGATCTTGCGGGGATCGACATCCGCCAACGGATCCGGAGCGTTTTCCACCACCGCTGCATTCGGATCCGGCGCGGGCAAGCGCACGTAAAGCAGGCTGATGTCTATCGGCGCGGTTTTGCTGTCCGGCAACGTCGCCGTGCCTTTCAACTTCGAGCTGTCCAGCGACAGTGCCCACGCGGTATCACTGCGGTTGAGCTGAACCCCCGCCTGCTCCAGGGTCGTGCCCATCGCGGTCAGCTTGCCGATCTGCAGATCGACGCTATTGAGCAACTGCTTGGCGCTGCCCCCAGGGTCATTGCCGGCATAACGCTCAGCCATGGCTTGCCAGGGCGCGATGTCCAGTTCCGACAACGAGCCGCGCACACGCAACCCCTTGCTGTCCGGCACAATCGCCCCGCCTTCACCGAGGAACAGCTCGCCACGCCCGTCACCGAATTTGCCCGGCGGCGATGCGAACGCGAGGTTGGCGATATTGCCGTAGCCGACGTCGATGCGCCGTTCCGGGCCTTGCAGGTTCATGCGCAAGTCGGTGTCACGCGTGTCATCAGCGGTTTTGCCGAACGGTGCTGGCAGATCGACCGCCAGCCCTTTCAAATTCGAGTTGATCTGCAGCTGACTGGCGTTGCCGCTCAACGTCAGCTGCAACTGATAGGGCAGATCCCCCGAAATCGGCAACGGCTGCGTCACGCCCAGCCAGTCGGTCAGACGCTTGCTGGCAATCTGGCTGCTGGCGGTAATACGCGTCACCGGCGCACCCGGTTTGCCTTCGGCAAAAATCTCGGCATTCACCGGCTTGTCGAACGCGACGGCCTTGATGTTCTTGCCGCTCAGCCCTTTGGTGTAATCGAAGCGGAAATCGCCGCGCAGTTGCGTCAGTTCCAGCACCGGGTCGGCGAGCTTGAGCCGCGAGTTCTCGGTACTGAAATCGACGACGACTTTGGGCTCCTGCCCCTTCACCAGCGGAATATCCAGATTGATATGGCCCTGCAGCGGCCCTTCCGCCTGCCAGCCGGCGAAGGTCTGGCCGGTGCCAATCGGCGCTTCCTGGAGAATCTTCATGCCGTCCTGAAGGCTGCCTTTCAGATCCCCGTCCACCAACAGATGGCTGGACTGGCCGGCCGGGACATGGGGAATGTCCACGGCGACATTGCTGACCTGGGTGTTCAGCAGCTGACCCTTGTTGGCCCGAATGCGCACGCCGCTGTTTTCCACGAACACATCACCGTCCACGTTGTTCAACTGCGGCCACCCTGACTGGAACGCCAGGCTCGCGTTGCGCACCTTGAAGAACAGGCTGATGACCCGCGCCACATCAGGCGCGTCTTTGTTGATCGAGCCCTGATACTGGAAGAACCCCTGATCGACGTTGCCACCCAGAATGGCGGTACGCAGCCACTGATCGAGGGAAGGGCTGAGCACGGCGGGCAGGTACTTGGAAGTGTAGCGACCGTCGCCGTCGACCAGCCCGACGCGCAGGTCCATGTAGTCTTCCTGGCTGTGGTCGAAGTGCAGGCGGATCAGGAAATCGCTGGCGATATTGCCCTCCTCCCCCTGGACCTTGATGTACGGCGCAACCAGCGTGAAGCCCTGATCGTCCAGCGACCAGGTCAGCTTTGCGTTGGCATGACGGTACTTCCATTCATTACGGAAGATCGGGTCCAGGTGCAGCATGAAATCGTCGGTGTCGAGGCGCAGCTCGCCCTGGCCCAGATCCCCGCTGATGGCACCGCTGACGTTCCCTGCTGCCGGCGCGCCGTGGTAGGCGTCGAAACCGACCTTGTCCAGATTGGCGGCGAAGCTCACTCGTTTCGGGGGCTCGGCTTGCGGTCGGTAATCCACCAGCACGTTGCGCAGCCCGCCGGTGACTTTCAGCCGGTCGACCGCCACCATCACTTTGTCGGGCAACGGCGCGAGAGAGTCCAGCAGCGGCGTGATCGGCGTCAGGTCAAGCCGGTCAGCCTGGACGTGCCACAGCTCTTCGGCGTCGGCCGTCGCGGCGGTCTGCTGCAGATGCACGCGACTTTCCCAGCGCTTGCTGTTCAGGTCCATCGCCAATGAGTCGAGCGTGGTGCTGAAGCCTTTTTCGTCGCGCACAAACCAGGCGTTGAGGGCCAGATTATCGATGCGCGCAGGCTTGCGGTCAGCGTAGGCGCCCTTGAATTGCGGCGCATTCAAGCGGGCAACGGCGCTTTGCAGATTGCCCTTGCCCCAGTTGAGCCACAACTCGCCGCCGGCCTTGAGCTTCTGAATTTTCCAGTCGCGGGTCAGGCTCTTCGGCAACCATTGCGACCACTCGCTTTGCGGCAAGCTCAAGTACGCTTGGGCCTCGCCGTCGCGCCACTCGTGGGCGCGAACAGTGGAGCGGACGTTCAGCGACAGCGGCTGGCCGTCGGGCAGGTTCAGGCGAGCGTCGAGGCGCTGATGCAGGCTGCCGGTTTTGAGCGTCAAGCTCACGTAGGTCAGCGTCAGGGGCGCATGTTCATAGGGCTGCAAGGTGATCTGGCTGTCGAACAGCGACAGGTGCGAGACCATTTGCATCTGATTGAGAATTTTCTCGGGATCGGCGACCTGATCGGGCTGTACAGGTAAGCCTTGTAGTGCCCAGTGGCCGGTCTGGTCTTCTTTCAGGCCGATCTGCAGGCCGTCCAGCTCAAGCCGTTCGAGGCGCACTTCGCGGGTACGCAGGCTGGCGAGCAGGTCCGGCATGGCCCGTACGTGATCGAGCCGAACGGCATTGCCGCCCTCACCGATCATCACGTCACGGGCGACGAACACCGGGGCGAAACCGCTCCAGCTGCCTTCCAGCCGGCCAATGCTCACCGGCATGCCCAGCGCGGTCTGCGCCTCGGCTTCAACGTCGGCGCGGTATTCGGCCACCATCGGCACCAATTGACGGCCGACGCTCACGTACAGCGCGACCAGCACCACGAAAAAGGCGCACAGACTCAGCGCCCAACGGGTCAGCACAGCCAGAAACCGGGTCAGACGCTCCATGTCGCTACGCCTCCGCAAAAACCGCCTGCAGATGGCATCCGGCCCAATCGTGCAGGTGCGGGTACGTCCAGGTTGTGCTCAATCGCCACGCGTTGTTCTCGTTGGACGGCATCCGTTCCGTCTGCCTCAAGGGCACTGTTTACTGTATTCCACTGCACCGCCACTCGGCAGCGAGGCGCATCACGCACTCTCAGAGCAGCACGACGTCATATTGTTCCTGGGAGTACATGGTCTCGACCTGAAAGCGAATGGTCCTGCCAATGAACACTTCCAGCTCGGCCACATTGCCGGATTCTTCGTCGAGCAGCCGGTCGACCACTTTCTGATTGGCCAGCACCCGGTAGCCCACTGCCTGATAAGCGCGGGCTTCGCGCAGGATCTCGCGGAATATCTCGTAGCAGATGGTTTCCGGGGTCTTCAGCTTGCCACGGCCCTGGCAACTGCTGCACGGCTCGCACAGCACTTGCTCCAGACTTTCCCGGGTGCGCTTGCGCGTCATCTGCACCAGACCCAGTTCGGTGATGCCAATGATGTTGGTTTTGGCGTGATCGCGCTCGAGCTGTTTTTCGAGAGTCCGCAGCACCTGGCGCTGGTGCTCGGCGTCTTCCATGTCGATGAAATCGATGATGATGATGCCGCCGATATTGCGCAGCCGCAGCTGTCGGGCAATGGCGATCGCCGCTTCAAGATTGGTCTTGAAGATGGTCTCTTCGAGGTTGCGATGACCGACGAACGCACCGGTGTTCACGTCGATGGTGGTCATGGCTTCGGCAGGATCGATCACCAGATAGCCGCCGGACTTGAGCGGCACCTTGCGGTCCAGCGCCCGCTGAATTTCATCCTCGACGCCGTACAGGTCGAAAATCGGCCGCTCGCCGGGATAGTGCTCAAGGCGGTCGGCGATTTCAGGCATCAACTCAGCCACAAACTGGGTGGTCTTCTGGAACGTCTCGCGGGAATCGATACGAATCTTCTCGGTGCGCGGGCTGACCAGATCTCGCAACGTGCGCAGCGCCAGACCGAGGTCTTCGTAGATCACGCTGGCCGGGCTGATGGTCTTGATCTGCTCGCCAATTTGATCCCACAGCCTGCGCAGGTAGCGGATGTCCATCATGATCTCGTCGGCGCCCGCACCTTCGGCAGCCGTGCGCAGGATGAACCCGCCCTTCTCCTTGATCCCTTCCTTGGCGACGCAATCGCTGACCACTTGTTTAAGGCGCTCGCGCTCGGCTTCGTCTTCGATTTTCAGGGAAATGCCGACGTGGGCCGTGCGCGGCATGTACACAAGGTAGCGCGACGGGATCGACAGTTGAGTCGTCAACCGCGCGCCTTTGCTGCCGATCGGGTCCTTGGTGACCTGCACCACCAAACTCTGGCCGTCGTGGACCAGCGAGCTGATGGTCTCAACGGCCGGGCCTTCGCGCATGGAGATTTCCGATGCGTGAATGAACGCCGCGCGGTCAAGCCCGATGTCGATAAACGCCGCCTGCATGCCAGGCAGCACGCGCACGACCTTGCCCTTGTAGATATTGCCCACGATCCCGCGACGCTGGGTGCGTTCGACGTGCACCTCTTGCAACACCCCGTTCTCAACGACCGCCACGCGCGATTCCATCGGCGTGATGTTGATCAGAATCTCTTCACTCATGACTTGTCACCTTCCGGGCGTTGCCAACAGGGTATGCCGAAACGCTGGAGGATTTCTGCGGTTTCGCACAAGGGCAAACCGACCACGGCGGAATAACTGCCACTGAGGTTTTCCACGAACACGGCGCCCAGCCCTTGAATGCCATAGCCGCCGGCCTTGTCGCAGGGCTCGCCGCTGGCCCAGTAACGGCGGGCCTCGTCTTCCGGGATCGCCCGGAAACGGACACGGCTGGTGACGGTCCGGGTTTCGCAGCGCTCTTCGTGAACCACGGCAATGGCGGTCAGGACGTCGTGTTCCCGGTTCGACAGTGCGGCAAGCATCGCCAGCGCCTCGGCTTCGTCCGCCGGTTTGCCGAGGATGCGGCCGTCGAGGACCACGGCGGTGTCGGCGCCCAGAACGCAGGCGGTCGGGTAGGCGGGATCGTTGGCGAGCTGCAGCAGCCCGGCATCCGCCTTGCCACGGGCCAGCCGCAAGACGTAGGCGGCAGGGGTTTCATTGGCCAGAGGGGTTTCGTCGATGTCGGCGCTGAGGGTCGTGAACGGCACGCCGATCTGGGTCAGCAGCTCACGACGGCGCGGGGAGCCGGAGGCAAGAAGAAGTTGGGGCATGGGACGTCTCCGTGTCGTTGATCACAAGCGTAGCCTTGGTGCACACCGCTGAAGTGAGGATGCTCACACCGGCCTCTTCCCGGCTGAAGCCGGTCCCACTAAAACATCCCGTTCAAATTGTGGGACCGGCTTTAGCCGGGAAAGCGTCGGGTGTCACGCCGCAGAATTGAGGGTGCTCACACTGGCCTCTTCCCGGCTGAAGCCGGTCCTACAAAAAACCGGCAGATGCCGTTCCCAATTACTTAGTTGATCTTCAAACGCAGACGCAATCCGCGCAGGCCGTAGCTGACCCATGGCCAGAGCAATGCGCTGACCAGGGCTGGCAGCACCAGCGCCAGGGTCGGCTGACGGTTGCCGGTAAGGGCACTGAGCCACAACTGGACCAGCTGCGCGAGGCCGAAGATCACCAGGATCACCAGGCACTGCTGCCACATCGGGAACATGCGCAAGCGCTGCTGCAGCGACAGCACCAGAAAGGTAATCAGCGTGAGGATCAAGGCGTTCTGCCCCAGCAACGTCCCGTAGAGCACATCCTCGGCCAGCCCCAGCATCCACGCCGTGACCATGCCGATCTTGTGCGGCAACGCCAATGCCCAGAAGGCCAGCAGCAATGCGAGCCAGAGCGGGCGAAATATTTCCATGAACTGCGGCAGCGGCGAAACGCTGAGCAGCAGGCCGATGGCGAAGGTCAGCCAGACCACCCAGCCGTTTCGTGCGGGAGCATGACGGGCCATTATTCTTCCCTCTCGCGTGGAGCGGCCGGGGTAGCAGCAGGTGTCGCCGGTCGGGTTGCGGCAGGCTTCGCCGCAGGTTTGGCGGCTGGCTTGCTGGTCGCGGGCTTCGCAGGCGTGGTGGCCGCCGGTGCGGTGGTCGCCGGCGCCGACGCAGTGTTGGCGTTGGCCGGCGTCGACGAAGAGCTGTGCCCGGCCGTTTTAGGCACGGTGGCCGGAACCACCGGTTTGCTCGGCGTCGCGGCAGGGGCGGCACCCGGCACAGTGGCCGATGGCACTGCCGACGGATCAGCCGCCTGACGATCAAGGGATTCCTGCTGCTGCGCGGCGTCGGCAGCGCGCTCTTCAGGGGAACGGCCGTCGGAGAACACCAGCAGCAGGTAACGGCTGCGGTTCAGAGCAGCGGTCGGCACTGCTCGCACGATGGCGAAGGGCTGACCGGAGTCGTGAATCACTTCCTTGACCGTCGCCACCGGGTAACCCGCCGGGAAACGCTGGCCCAGGCCGGAACTCACCAGCAGGTCGCCTTCCTTGATGTCAGCGGTGTCCGCCACATGGCGCAGCTCAAGGCGTTCCGGGTTGCCGGTGCCGCTGGCAATCGCGCGCAGTCCGTTACGGTTCACCTGCACCGGAATGCTGTGTGTGGTGTCGGTCAGCAGCAGCACGCGGGATGTATAGGGCATCAACTCGACCACCTGACCCATCAGGCCGCGTGCATCGAGCACTGGCTGACCGAGGACCACACCGTCGCGCTCACCCTTGTTGATGATGATCCGGTGGGTGAACGGATTGGGGTCCATGCCGATCAGCTCGGCGACTTCGACTTTCTCGTTGACCAGCGCCGACGAATTAAGCAACTCGCGCAGACGCACGTTCTGCTCGGTCAGGGCGGCCAGCTTTTGCAGGCGGCCCTGGAGCAGCAGGTTTTCGGTCTTGAGTTTTTCGTTTTCGGCGGCGAGCTCGGTGCGGCTGCCAAACTGGCTGGCGACGCCCTGATACAGACGCTCGGGCAGGTCGGCAATCCAGTAAGACTGCATCAGCACCAGCGACATCTGACTGCGGACAGGCTTGAGCAGGGTGAAGCGCGCGTCCACGACCATGATGGCCACCGACAGCACGACCAGCACCAGTAGACGGACGCCCAGGGACGGGCCCTTGGAGAAAAGCGGTTTAATGGGCCGCTCCTTCCAGAGATGCGTGGGTGGGGCTGTGCTTATTCATGCGACATGAAACCGGCCTGATGCGGGTTGATGGAAATGCAGGGCGTCAGACTTGCAACATCGCTGCGCGACGTCAACAGGTCGGACACGAACAGGCAGCACTGTGAGGTGCTGCCCGTTAAGCGCAACATGCTGCGTTCCGGCGACTTATTCGCTGGAGAGCAGGTCCATGGTGTGCTTGTCCATCATTTCCAGCGCACGACCACCGCCACGCGCGACGCAGGTGAGCGGGTCTTCGGCAACGATCACCGGCAGACCGGTTTCCTGGGCCAGCAGCTTGTCGAGGTCACGCAGCAACGCGCCACCACCGGTCAGCACCAGACCACGCTCGGCGATGTCCGAGGCCAGCTCTGGCGGGGATTGCTCCAGCGCGCTCTTCACGGCCTGAACGATGGTTGCCAGGGATTCCTGCAACGCTTCCAGCACTTCGTTGGAGTTCAGGGTGAAGGCACGTGGCACGCCTTCCGCCAGGTTGCGACCGCGTACGTCGACTTCACGCACTTCGCCGCCCGGGTAAGCCGTGCCGATTTCCTGCTTGATGCGCTCGGCGGTGGACTCGCCGATCAGGCTGCCGTAGTTGCGACGCACGTAAGTGATGATCGCTTCGTCGAAACGGTCGCCACCCACACGGACGGACTCGGCATACACGACGCCGTTCAGGGAGATCAGCGCGATTTCAGTGGTACCGCCACCGATGTCGACAACCATCGAGCCGCGGGCCTCTTCGACCGGCAGGCCGGCACCGATGGCAGCAGCCATTGGCTCTTCGATCAGGAATACTTCACGTGCACCGGCGCCCAGCGCGGATTCGCGGATGGCACGGCGCTCGACCTGAGTCGATTTGCAGGGAACGCAGATCAGCACACGAGGGCTTGGCTGCAGGAAGCTGTTCTCATGAACCTTGTTGATGAAGTACTGAAGCATTTTTTCGCAGACGCTGAAGTCGGCGATGACGCCGTCCTTCATCGGGCGAATGGCGGCGATGTTGCCCGGGGTACGGCCCAGCATCCGCTTGGCTTCCATCCCGACAGCAACAACGCTCTTCTGATTTCCGTGGGTCCGAATGGCCACAACTGATGGCTCATTCAGCACAATACCGCGCTCACGCACGTAAATAAGGGTGTTGGCAGTGCCCAGGTCGATGGAAAGATCGCTGGAAAACATGCCACGCAGTTTCTTGAACATGGGGAAAGGACCCTAGGCAACGCGTGGGTAAAAAAGTGCGGCAAACTCTAACAACGACAGGGATTTTGGGCAAGGAGCCAATATGTTAAATTGGCGGTTTTTCCGAGCACTACCCTGGAAGATCGCGGCCTTATGACCGTTTAAAGGGCGTAGTGTTCCGCAATCTGACGTACGGCCTGGCCCGTCCGCATTCCACTGGAGAACCCCATGGCGCTTGATCGCTCCGACGTGGAAAAAATCGCTCATCTGGCCCGACTGGGCCTCAATGACGCCGATATCCCGCGTACTACTGAAGCACTTAACAGCATTCTCGGGCTGATTGACCAGATGCAGGCGGTCGATACCACCGGCATCGAGCCCCTCGCGCATCCCCTTGAAGCCTCGCAACGGCTGCGTGTAGACGCCGTTACCGAGATCAATCATCGCGATACCTATCAAGCCATCGCACCAGCGGTCCAAGACGGCCTTTATCTGGTTCCGAAAGTCCTCGACTAAGGGAATGTGCCTGCAATGCATCAAATGACTCTGGCAGAGATCGCTCGCGGACTCGCCGATAAACAGTTTTCTTCCGAAGAATTGACCCGCACTCTGCTGGCGCGCATCGCCCAGCTGGATCCGCAGCTCAATAGTTTCATTACCGTCACCGAAGACCTGGCGATCACCCAGGCTCAGGCCGCTGACGCCCGTCGCGCGGCAGGCGAAACCGGCGCGCTGCTGGGTGCTCCCCTGGCGCACAAGGACCTCTTCTGCACCAAGGGCATTCGCACCAGTTGCGCGTCGAAAATGCTCGACAACTTCAAGGCGCCCTACGACGCCACGGTGGTTGCCAGGCTCGCCGCCGCCGGCACCGTGACGCTGGGCAAGACCAACATGGACGAATTCGCCATGGGGTCGGCCAATGAATCCAGCCACTATGGCGCGGTGAAAAACCCGTGGAATCTGGATCACGTCCCGGGCGGTTCGTCCGGCGGTTCGGCGGCAGCGGTCGCAGCGCGTTTGCTGCCTGGTGCCACCGGTACTGACACTGGCGGTTCCATTCGCCAGCCTGCCGCGCTGACCAACCTGACCGGCCTTAAGCCGACGTACGGTCGCGTGTCGCGCTGGGGGATGATCGCTTACGCTTCCAGCCTCGATCAGGCCGGCCCGATGGCGCGTACCGCTGAAGACTGCGCATTGCTGCTGCAAGGCATGGCCGGTTTCGACGTCAACGACTCCACCAGCATCGACGAGCCCGTACCGGATTACAGCGCAGGCCTGAATGCCTCGCTGCAAGGCCTGCGTATTGGCGTGCCGAAGGAGTACTTCAGCGCAGGTCTCGACCCGCGTATCGCCGATCTGGTCATGGCCAGCGTCGAAGCGCTGAAAAAGCTCGGCGCAGTGGTCAAGGAAATCAGCCTGCCGAACCTGCAACACGCGATTCCGGCTTATTACGTGATCGCGCCGGCCGAGGCTTCTTCCAACCTGTCGCGTTTCGACGGCGTGCGCTTCGGCTATCGCTGCGAAGACCCGAAAGACCTCACCGATCTGTACAAGCGCTCCCGTGGCGAAGGCTTCGGCCCTGAAGTGCAGCGCCGGATCCTGGTCGGTGCCTACGCGCTGTCGGCCGGTTACTACGACGCTTACTACTTGCAGGCGCAGAAAATCCGCCGCCTGATCAAGAACGACTTCATGAACGCGTTTGCCGACGTCGACGTGATCCTCGGCCCGACCACGCCGAACCCGGCCTGGAAAATCGGCGCCAAGAATGCCGACCCGATCGCCGAGTACCTGGAAGATTTCTACACCATCACCGCCAACCTCGCGGGCCTGCCCGGCCTGTCGATGCCTGCCGGTTTTGCCGACGGCCTGCCGGTGGGCGTGCAATTGCTGGCGCCGTATTTCCAGGAAGGCCGCTTGCTGAACGTTGCCCATCAATATCAGCAAGTAACCGATTGGCACACTCGCTCGCCGGCTGGCTTCTAAGGAGAAAACACATGCAATGGGAAGTCGTCATCGGGCTGGAGATTCACACCCAGCTCACCACCCAATCGAAGATTTTCTCCGGTAGCGCCACTACGTTCGGCTCCGAGCCGAACACTCAGGCCAGCCTCGTCGACCTGGGCATGCCCGGCACGTTGCCGGTGCTGAACAAGGAAGCCGTGCAGATGGCGGTGAAGTTTGGCCTGGCCATCGACGCCGAGATCGGTCAGCACAACGTGTTCGCCCGCAAGAACTACTTCTACCCGGACCTGCCGAAGGGTTATCAGATCAGCCAGATGGAATTGCCGATCGTTGGCAAAGGTCACCTGGACATCACCCTGGAAGACGGCACCATCAAGCGCATCGGCGTGACCCGCGCCCACCTTGAAGAGGACGCCGGCAAGAGCCTGCACGAAGACTACAGCGGCATGACCGGCATCGACCTGAACCGCGCCGGTACGCCGTTGCTGGAGATCGTTTCCGAGCCGGACATGCGTTCGGCCAAAGAAGCCGTCGCCTACGTCAAGGCGATGCACGCGCTGGTTCGCTACCTGGGCATCTGCGACGGCAACATGGCCGAAGGCTCGCTGCGCTGCGACTGCAACGTGTCGATTCGCCCGAAAGGCCAGGTCGAGTACGGGACGCGCTGCGAGATCAAGAACGTCAACTCGTTCCGCTTCATCGAGAAGGCGATCAACAGCGAGATCCAGCGTCAGATCGACCTGATCGAAGACGGCGGCAAGGTCATTCAGCAGACCCGCCTGTACGACCCGAACACCAACGAAACCCGCGCCATGCGCAGCAAAGAGGAAGCCAACGACTACCGTTACTTTCCCGATCCTGACCTGTTGCCGGTGATCATCGAAGACGCGTTTCTGGAGCAGACTCGCGCCACCCTGCCGGAACTGCCACCGCAGAAACGCGAGCGCTTCCAGTCGCAGTTCGGCCTGTCGCTGTATGACGCGAGCGTGCTGGCGTCCAGCCGCGAACAGGCGGATTTCTTCGAGAAGGTCGTCAGCATTTCCGGTGACGCCAAGCTCGCGGCCAACTGGGTGATGGTCGAGTTGGGTTCGTTGCTGAACAAGCAAGGCGTCGAGATCGACGAGTCGCCGGTCAGTGCCGAGCAACTGGGCGGGATGCTGCTGCGCATCAAGGACAACACCATTTCCGGCAAGATTGCGAAGATGGTGTTTGAGGGCATGGCTAACGGTGAAGGCAGCGCCGACGAGATCATCGATCAGCGCGGTCTGAAGCAAGTCACCGACAGCGGCGCCATCGAGTCGATGCTGGACGACGTCCTCGCCGCCAACGCCGAACAGGTTGAACAGTACCGCGCGGCCGATGAAGCCAAACGCGGCAAGATGTTCGGCTTCTTCGTCGGGCAAGCGATGAAGGCCTCGAAAGGCAAGGCCAACCCGGGCCAGGTCAACGAACTGCTGAAGCGCAAGCTGGAAGGCTGAGTGCACAACCTGTAGGAGTGACCGGGGTGGCGCTCCTACAGGGAACTGCGTTTACTCGTTATCAGCACATTTCTGTAGGGACCCTCCCCATGCGGCGAATCCTCGGCGCTTGCGCCCTGCTCTCTCTGCTGGCCGGCTGTGCCAGTGACGGCATCATCGACCCGCACGGTTACAACGACACCGGCGGCGCCTCCTATTACGGCTCGCAACATCACGGTCAGCGCACCGCCAGCGGTGAACGCTTCGACGCCAATTCCCTGACCGCCGCGCATCGGCAATTGCCGTTCGGCACGCGCGTGCAAGTCACCAATCTGGACAACGACCGCAAGGTGATCGTCCGTATCAACGACCGCGGCCCGCACACCCGGGGGCGGCTGATCGATGTGTCACGTGCAGCCGCCGCGCAATTGGGTATGCTGCGCAGCGGAACCGCCCAAGTGCGGGTACAAGCCCTCGACGACTGACTGGTGCCCTGAATTCTCGCCCTAACGAATCTGCCCTTGCCCACGCTGATCGAGCTGGCCTGCGGCCTGCTGTTGATGATCATCGGCGCGCAGCTGTCGGTGCGCGCCGCCGTGGCCCTTGCCGCCCTGCTCAGAACCCGCCCGCTGTTCCTCGGCCTGACCGTCGTCGCCCTGGGCAGCAGTGCCCCGCAACTGGCGGTCGGGCTGCAAGCGGCGTTCACTGACAGCACCGACATTGCGGTCGGCAGCGTCATCGGCAGCAATATTTTCAACGTGCTGGTCACGCTGGGGCTGTCCGCCCTGATCATCCCGCTGCGCGTGGCCCGGCAACTGGTGCGCGTCGATTTGCCTTTGATGATCGCTGCCACGGCCCTTGTCGCGGCGCTGGCGTGGAACGGCGAATTGAGCGCGCTGGATGGCGTCGTGCTGTTGCTGGGCATGGCGGCGTATCTGTTCGTCGTGGTGCGCCAGTTCGCCCACGGCGCGCGGCATGTGGCCAGAACGGACCTTGAGCCGCGCCGGCGGATCTGGCCATTGCTGGGCCGACTGGCACTGATGGCCTGTGGTCTCGCGCTGCTGACGTTTGGCAGTCATCTGCTGGTCGGCGCGGCGGTTTCGGTGGCGCTGGATCTGGGCCTGTCGGAGCGGGTGATCGGCCTGACGGTGATCGCTGTCGCAACCTCGCTGCCCGCGTTGATGACCTCGCTGGTCGCCGCATTGCGCGGTGAGCGGGATATCGCGGTGGGCAACATCATCGGCAGTAACCTGTTCAACCTGTTGGGTGTGCTCGGCATCACGGCGTTGATTTCCACCGGGCCGCTGTCGATTTCGCCCAATGCGCTGGATTTCGATTTGCCGGTGATGCTGGGCGTCGCGGCGCTGTGCGTGCCGCTGTTCTATTCAGGGTATCGAATCACCCGGCTGGAAGGGATGTTGCTGCTCGGGCTTTACGCGGTGTACGGGCTGCACATCGTTTCGTTTACCACGGGCATGCCACTGGCCGAGCGGCTGGAGCGTTTGATGATTCACTACGCGTTGCCGGTGATTGCGCTGTGCGTTGTGGTGGGTACGGTACGGGCCTGGCGGCGTCAGCATTGAGCAATGAGCAATGACAAATTGTAGGAGCGCGCTTGCCCGCGATTGCGGTGGATCAGCAGACGATGCGCCGACTGACGAAATCCATTCGCGGGCAAGCGCGCTCCTACAGGTCTGGGTTAAATCCACCCGCCCCACTGCAGAATGAATATCCCGACATTGGTCGTGACAGCCGCTGCCAGGGTGGTCATGACGATGATCGACGCGGCCAGTTCATGATTGCCATTGGCCGCGCGGACCATGACGAAACTGGCCGATGCCGTCGGGGCGCCGAAGTACAGAAACAGAATCCCCAGCTCCGCATGACGGAAGCCCAGCAGCCAGGCACCCAGTGTGCAGATCAGCGGCAGCCAGACCATCTTCATCAGGCTTGCGCTGATCGCCAACGTGCCGCTCTCTCGCAACGACTTCAACGAAAGGGTGCCGCCGATGCACATCAGCGCCAGCGGCAGGGTCATCTGCGCCAGGTAGCTGCCGGACGTGTCGAGCCACTTGGGGAGCGGGATCTGGAAGTAGGCGAACGGTGCCGCGACGACAATGCTGATGATCAGCGGATTGGCCATGACGCTCTTGGTGATGCTCCACGGATCGGACTTGATCACCGGGCTATAGACCGCGAGCACGACGGTGGACAGGGTGTTGTAGAAAAGAATGACCAGCGCGGCAAGGATCGCACCGAGGGAAATGCCGTAGTCGCCATACATGCTCGCGGCCAGGGCGAGACCGATGACGCCGTTGTTGCCGCGAAACGCCCCTTGGGTGTAAGTGCCGCGCTCGGCGAACGGCACGCGGTAAATGGCCCAGCCCCACGACAACGCGAAACCCGCCAGCGTGGCGACAATGAAGTAGATCAGGACGCCCGGCTGAAACGCCGCGTGAAGGTCAGCGTGAATGATCCCCAGAAACAGCAGCGCCGGCATGGTGCAGTTGAACACAAGCGACGAGGCGGTGTGGATGAAGCTGTCGTTGATCCAGCCCACGCGCTTGAGCAACACGCCGAGGAACAGCATCGCGAAGACCGGCGCGGTGATGTTCAGGGTTTCCAGAAAGATTGCCAGCATGCACGCCAAACCCTGAGCCGTCGTTAGGTGGCTAATGATAGGCCAGCGGCGCGGGAAGTGTTACCGGCAATTGCCTGGTTATCGTACAACTGATCAAGAAGCGGGACCGCATTGCCTGTAGGAGCGCGGCTTGTCCCGCGATCGGCTGCGAAGCAGTCGTGAATTCGGTAAAGGCGGTACCTCAGACATCACCGTGCTTACAGGCTTTGCCGCCGCTTCGCGCCAGATCGCGGGACAAGCCACGCTCCTACAGGGTGTTGCGTCAGGCCTGGTTGGCCGGCTGCAGCTTCTTCTCAAACACCGAAACCCCATCCAGATCCCGCAGGGTCACGGTCATCTCGCCGCTCTGGCCGTCGATGTTCACCTCACCAAAGAACTGAAACCCGGCGAACGGCGAGGTGTTCTGCGCCGGCGGAGCCTTCTGGAACACCAGCTCAGGCCCAAACGTCTTGTCCAGGGTGTTAGGCCCGAAACTGCCCGCGTTCAGCGGCCCGGCAACAAACTCCCAGAACGGGTCGAAATCCTGAAACACCGCCTGATCCGGGTGGTAGTGGTGAGCCGCGCAGTAATGCACATCGGCCGTCAGCCAGACAGTGTCGCGGACCTTCTGTTGACGCAGGAACCCCAGCAGCTCGGCAACTTCCAGCTCCCGGCCTTTTGGCGCGCCATTGTCAGTGTTGGCGATTGCCTCCCAGCGCATCACGCCCGGGCTGATTTCGCCGTCGGGCACGCCGAGGCCAATGGGCATGTCGGCGGCGATGACCTTCCACTGAGCGCCGGAAGCTTGAAGTTCACGCTTGAGCCAGTCCAGTTGCTCGCGGCCCAGGAAGGCGGTGGTCGACCCGGGCTTGTCGGCCAGATTGGCGTCGTTGCCATCTCGGTAGCTGCGCATGTCGAGCACGAACACGTCCAGCATCGGGCCGTAAGCGATCTTGCGATAGACCCGCCCGCCGTTGTCGGCGCTCTGCAAGCGCATCGGGGAGAATTCGAGAAACGCCTGACGCCCGCGCGCCGCCAACAGCTGGATGTCCTTGACCTTGTAGCGATCGTCGAGCTGTTTGCTCGGCGACCAGTTGTTGGTCACTTCGTGGTCATCCCACTGCCAGATCTGCGGGACCTCGGCGTTGAAGCGCCGCAGGTTCTCGTCCATCAGGTTGTAGCGATAGGCGCCGCGGTATTCGTCGAGGGTTTCCGCGACCTTGCTCTTCTCTTCGGTGGTGATGTTGCGCCAGATGCGCCCGCCTTCGGTGACCACTTCGGCGGGCACCGGGCCGTCGGCGTAAATGGTGTCGCCGCTGTGGATGAAAAAGTCCGGCAAGCGCAGGCGCATGGCTTCGTAGATGCGCATGCCACCGATCTCGGGGTTGATGCCGAAGCCCTGACCGACGGTGTCGCCGCTCCAGACAAAGCGGATGTTGCGGCGATTGCCCGGCACACTGCGCAGGTGACCGAACCAGGGTTCGCTGGCGACGCCGGTTTGCGCGTCTTCGAAGAACACGCGGTAGAAGATGGCTTGATCGGCGGGCAGGCCAGTCAGTTCGACGCGCGCGGTGAAGTCAGTGCGCTGGTCGGCGAGCAGCGAAACCGTGCGGCGGGGGGTGCTGAACATGCTGCGGGTGTCCCATTCGACCACCATGCGCGCAGGCCGGTCGCTGCGACTCCACACCATCGCGCGATCGCCGAGCACGTCGCCGGACTGCACGCCGTCGGTCATCTTCGGGCGGTCCTTGACCGAGGCGATGACCGCTGGCGCAAGCCCCGGCAACAACAATCCAGCGCCAGCGGCCTGGATGATACGGCGGCGAGTCAGGTCGAACCGGGACATGTTTATCCTCCTCAAGCGAATGCCAAAAGGAGGACGCTAGCAGCGGATTGTTTGCGGGAGATGACAGGGAACCAGATGGCAGGCTTAACGCAAAACTGCAGGAGCGCGCTTGCCCGCGAAGGCGCCGGTACATCCAACGCATGTTCAGCGCCTGGGATATCGCATTCGCGGCAAGCGCGCTCCTACAATTGATCGCGTTCGGCAGATTGTTATCCGTCGATCACAATGTATGTGATCGGCGAATAATGGTGCGCCAAACGCGGTCGCTGTAGGAGCGCGCTTGCCCGCGAAGGCGCCAGTACAATCAGCGACGACTATGCGCCGGCCGGCACTGCGTCAAGCTCTGCGGTTTCAGGCCGTTTCAACAGCGCGTACAGCACGCCGGTCACGACGCTGCCTGCCACGATTGCCAGCAGGTACAGCAGCGCATGGTTGATCGCGTTCGGGATGAGCAACACGAACAAACCACCGTGGGGCGCCATCAGTTTGCAGCCGAAGAACATCGACAGCGCACCGGTCAGGGCGCCACCGACAATGCTCGCCGGGATCACCCGAAGCGGGTCTTTCGCCGCAAAGGGGATCGCGCCTTCGGAGATGAAGCACAGCCCCAACACGAAGGCCGCCTTGCCCGCCTCACGCTCGCTCTGGGCAAACTTGCGACGGGCGATCAGGGCGGCAATGCCCATGCCGATCGGCGGTACCATGCCGGCAGCCATCGTCGCGGCCATCGGCGCGCCACTGCTAGAGGCCAGCAAGCCCACGGAAAACGCATAGGACGCCTTGTTGATCGGTCCACCCAGGTCCACGCACATCATCGCGCCCAGCAACACGCCGAGCAGCACCGCATTGGCCGTGCCCATGGTGTCCAGGAAGTGGGTCAGCCCTTCGAGCATGCCAGCGACCGGCTTGCCCACCACGTAGATCATCACCAAACCGGTGAACAGGCTCGCCAGCAGCGGGATGATCAGAATCGGCTTCAGCGCTTCGACACTCGCCGGCAGCTTCGCGTAGCGATTGACCGCCCAGGCGCTGTAGCCCGCAAGAAACCCGGCGATGATCCCGCCGATGAAGCCGGCGCCCAAGGTGCTGGCGAGCAGACCGCCGATCATCCCCGGCGCCAGGCCCGGACGGTCGGCAATGGAATAGGCGATGTAACCGGCCAGCAACGGCACCATCAACTGGAACGCCGCGCCCGCGCCGATCTGTTTCAGCGCTGCCGCCAGCGTCCCCGGTTCTTCTGCCGCGTGAATGCCGAACACGAACGACAACGCAATCAGCAAACCGCCCGCCACCACCATCGGCAACATGAACGACACGCCGGTGAGCAGGTGTTTGTAGACGCCGGTCTTCTCCTTTTTGGAGGACGCTTTGGACGCCGAAGCCGTGGACTCGACCTCCGCCTCCGCCAGCGCTTTTTTCAGCGTCGCTTCAGCTTGCTTGAGTGCTACACCGGTGCCGCAGCGATAAATGCGCTTGCCAGCGAAACGCTCGGTGGCGACTTCGATATCACACGCCAGCAGCACCACATCGGCGTCGGCAATGGCCTGGGCGCTGAGCGGATTACGCGCACCGACCGAGCCCTGGGTTTCCACCTGCAGGTCATAGCCTAGTTTTTTCGCCGCCTGCTGAATCGCCTCAGCGGCCATGAAGGTGTGGGCGACGCCGGTCGGACACGCTGTCACCGCCACCAGACGCGGCTGCGCACCGGGAGCCGCCGCAGCCGGAGTTGCAGAGGTCGCGGTGTGCTCGGTCGCCAGCGCCGCTGCTGAACGCAGAAAGCCATCGGCGTCCTGCAACGCTTGCGCGGGCGTGGCCTGATACAGGCGCTTGCCGGAGAAGCGCGCCAGGTCCAGCGCACCGGTGTTGACCACCAACACCCAGTCCGCCGCTTCAATGTCGCCCGGGGACAGTTGCTTCTCCGGATGCCGCGGATCGTGGATCTCGACGCTGGTGCTCCAACCTTGGCGCTGGGCTGCCGCGTCCAGCAGACGGGCGCTGAGGACGCTGCTGATCTTGCCGTTCGGACAGGCCGTAACGATGGCTAACTTCATCACACTTCCTCTCTTGTTATGCCGTCAGGACGCGGACGTTGACGCCGCTTTCCAGACGTTTCAATTGCGCCGGATCATTGATGCCGAAGCCGATCTGAGTGACGGCCATGGCCGCGATGGCCGTGGCTGTACGCAAGGTTTGCTCGGGCTTGTGCCCGCAGAGCAAGCCGTGAACCATGCCGGCCAGCAGCGAGTCTCCCGCGCCGACGGTGCTGGCGACGGTGACCTTGGGCGGCAATGCCTGCAACGCCACGTTGGAACTGAACCAGTGAACGCCTTCCGAGCCCTGGGAAATCACCACATGCTCGATGCCACGCTGGCGCAGGTCCGCCGCTGCTTGCGCTTGAGCGGCGATGGAGATGATCGGCGCATCGAGGGCGTCGGCCAGTTCTTCGGTGTTGGGCTTGATCATCCACGGCGAGGCTTCCAGCCCGGCGCGCAAGGCTTCGCCGCTGGTGTCCAGCGCCACTTTCAAACCCATCGCGTTGAGGCGCAGCAACAGGGTTTTCAGCCACTGTGCGCTCACACCACGGGGCAGACTGCCGGCCACGATCACTGCATCAAAATCCGATGCGATCTGCTCAACCCGAGCGGCCAGCGCCTGTTGCGCCTGCGCGCTGACCTCCGGGCCCGGGCCGTTGAGGTCGGTGATGCGCCCGCTGCCTTCGGCCAGCTTGATGTTGCTGCGCGTCTCGCCCGGCACCCGCACGAACTCATCGACGAAGCCGCGCTTGGCGAACAGCGTTTCGAACGGCTGCTGGTTATCGACGCCGAGGAAGCCGGCAACGGTCAGCTCGTGCCCCAGATCCGCCAGCACCTGAGCGACGTTGATACCTTTGCCCGCCGCGTGGCTGAGCATGGCGTCGCTGCGGTTGACCTGGCCGATCTGCAAAGGGCCCAACTGCACGGTCAGGTCCAGCGCCGGGTTCATGGTCAATGTCAGAATTTTCGCCATTACAGCCCCTCCACCAGGGCACGCACGTCCGCCGCGCTGCCAACGGCCAGGGCCGCCTGCGCAAGTTTCCGGGCTTCGATCAGATTCAATTCACGGACGCAGGCTTTGACTTCGCCGATGCTCCGCGCCGAGACGCTCAATTCATCCACACCCAGACCGACCAGCACCGGCACGGCCAGCGGGTCGGCGGCCAATTCGCCGCAGACGCCCACCCACTTGCCATTGGCATGGGCCGCGCGCACGGTGATGTCGATCAGTTGCAACACCGCCGGGTGCAGGCCATCGGCCTGGGCGGACAGGGTCGGGTGACCGCGATCGATCGCCATCGTGTACTGAGTCAGGTCGTTGGTGCCGACGCTGAAGAAGTCCACTTCCTTCGCCAGCACCGGCGCCAGCAACGCCGCCGACGGCACTTCGATCATGATGCCCAGTTGCAGGTCGGCGACCGGGATCTCCAGGCGCAGACGCTCGGTCATGTCCCGGGACTGACGCCACTCTTCGACGGTGCCCACCATCGGGAACATGATGCGCAGCGGGCGATTGTCCGCCGCACGCAGCAACGCGCGCAGCTGGCTTTCCATGATGTCCGGGCGCTGCAAGGTCAGGCGAATGCCGCGCACGCCGAGAAACGGGTTTTCTTCTTTATCGATGGGCCAGTACGGCAGCGGTTTGTCGCCGCCGACGTCGAGGGTGCGAACCACCAGCGGGCGGCCGTTGAGGTCATTGAGCACGCGACGGTATTCCGCTTCCTGGGTGGCTTCATCCGGCGCGGAACTGTGGGCCATGAACAGCAACTCGGTGCGCAGCAGGCCAATCCCTTCGGCGCCCTGCTCCACCGCTGCTGGCGTACCGGCGCTGTCACCGATGTTGGCGAAGACCTCAACGGCGTGGCCGTCCTGGGTGATCGCCGGCTCCATGCGCAGCGCAGCGGCAGCCTTGAGGCGTTGCTCGCGGGTGTCCCGGTCCTTTAAGGCGCGCTGCAGGGTTGCTTCGTCCGGCGCGACGTCGAGGCGCCCGCGCTGGCCGTCGATCAACAACTGCGTCCCGGATTTGATCAGCAACACCGCATCGCCCGCACCGACCAGCGCGGGGATGCCCAACGCCCGGGCAACGATGGCGCTGTGGGCCGTGGCGCCGCCGCGCGCGGTGAGAATCCCGGCGACACGGGCAGGGTCCAGACGGGCAACGTCGGACGGACCGACTTCATCCATTACCAGGATGTAAGGTTCTTCCGGCTCAACCAGGTCCTCGACGCCGCAGATCTGCGCCAGCACCCGCCGACCGACATCCCGTAAGTCAGCGGCACGCTCGGCCAGCAGCGCATCTTTGAGCTGTTCCTGCTGACGCGCGGCGGCTTCGATCACGTTCATCCACGCAGCAGCGGCGCTTTCGCCTTGTTTCAGGCGCTGGGCCACTTCGTCGACCAGTTCGGGGTCGGCGAGCATTTCCTGGTGGGTGACGAAAATCTCGCGAATGGCCTTCGCGGTGCTGCGCTGAATCAACTGCTCGATGTCGATGCGCACTTGCGCCAGCGCGCTGTGCAGGCGTTCGTGTTCAACGCTTTGCGATTCGCCCCGCGCCGGGTAGTCGAACACTGGCAGAACATGCACATGGGCCGGGCCAACGGCGATACCGGGCGCAGCAGGAACGGCCTGAATCTGGGAGCCTGGAGTGGGCGCGCTGAGAGTCTTTTCTACAACTGCCGGTGCGGGTGCAGTCTCGGCGTGGGTCGGCAACGGTTGAATTTCTTCGCCCAGGCCTTCGAGCACCGCGGCGATCAAGGCAGGCAAGGCGTCGGCAGCAATCGTCGGCTCGGCAATGAACTCAAGGGACTGACCGCGCTGCACGCCGAGGCTCAGCAGCTTGCTCAGACTTTTGGCGGACACGGGATTCTCGGCGCCGTCGACAATGCGCACGCGGATGTCGCCCTCAAAACCCTTGGCCAGTTGCGCGAGGATTTTCGCCGGGCGCGCATGCAGGCCATGGGCATTGGCCAGGGTCACACGCTCGCTCGGCCAGTCTGGCGGCACTTCGCCGCCCAATGCCTGAAGCACGGCGCGGCTGCTGGTCGCCTCACCCAGTACGTGGCCGCGACCTTCGATCAGCAACGCGCAAAGACGTTCGAGCAACGCCTGGTGGGACTCGCCCAGACTGGCGAGACAGAACAGGCCGGTCAGGGACTGGCCCAGATGCCGCATCGGCTTGTCCGGGGTGACGAACGCCAGGCCGGGCTTGTTGACCATCTGCTCGCTGTGCAGCCACCAGAGGCCTTCGCCCAGCGGCAGCGGCTCGACCTGCTGCAGGACCGCCGCAAAACCGTTGCTCACACACTCGGCTTTGCGCAGCAGACGCGCGCCGCGCCAGACCAGTTCTTCGAAATCATCGACCATGACGCCCAAGCTGATCATCTGCGCATCGAGGGCCAGTTCCTGCGGCGCGCCCTGCAGCAGCTTGAGCAACGACTCGGGGTCCTTCGCTTGACGCAACGCTTCGCCCAGGTCGTTCTCACCGAGGGCGCGGGTCAGCAACTGAAGCAAGCGCAAATGCTCGTCGGACTTGGCGGCAATGCCGATGGCCAGATAGACCATTTGCCCGTCGCCCCAGTCCACGCCTTCGGGGAATTGCATCAGGCGCACGCCGGTGGCGAACACCTGGTCGCGGGTCTGTGGCGTGCCGTGGGGAATGGCGATGCCTTGGCCCAGAAAGGTCGAGCCCTGTTGCTCACGCGCCTGCAAGCCTTCGAGGTAGCCGGCAGCCACCAGGCCATCGGCGACGAGCAGGTCCGCCAGCAGTTGCAACGCGGCGGGTTTGTCCACCGCCGACTGGTCCATGGAAATTTGCTCTATGGTCAGCTCGAGCATTGCGTTCTCCTGTGCTGCGCGGGGTCGCGCCAGATTCTTGTTGTAGGACCGGTCATACACACCGATGACTGACGGTTTGCGAATATTCAACGCGAAAACGCGCATTGTTGCGTTCGTTCATGGCGACCTTTAGGCGAAAGACGCCATAAACAGGCCTGCTGAATCGTTTAATCTAAAGTGCCGCGCACGTTACTTGATAATCCCGGCGGTTTGAAGCTCATCCGGTCGAATCGTGTAGGAAACATCCTGAGCGGGCTACATGCTTCCTACAAGGCGACGGTCTGCTGTCATGATGGCTGTTAATCGGTGAAAATCCCTGCCACGGTAGTTCAGCTCTTACTTCTGCTTCTCATCACGAAAGGATGCCCGGCTTGAAACTCAGTGATATTGCGCGTCTGGCCGGTGTTTCTGTGACCACGGCCAGCTACGTGATCAACGGAAAGGCCGAACAGCAACGTATCAGCAGTGCAACGGTCGAGCGCGTGCGCGCGGTGGTCGACGCCCACGGCTTCCGGCCCAACCCGCAGGCGGCCGGGCTGCGCAGCCGGCATACCCGAACCTTGGGCTTTATCCTGCCCGACCTGGAAAACCCCAGTTACGCGCGTATCGCCAAACAACTGGAACAAGGCGCCCGCGCGCGCGGTTACCAATTGCTGATCGCCAGTTCAGACGACGATCCCATCAGCGAGTTGCAGTTGCTGCAGCTGTTTCGTGCGCGACGCTGCGATGCGCTGTTCGTCGCCAGTTGCCTGCCGGCCAGCGATGACAGCTACCGCGCGCTGCAACAGCAAGGGGTTCCAGTCATTGCGATCGACCGGGAGATGGACCCGACGTACTTCTGCTCAGTGGTCAGCGACGACCACGACGCCAGCCAGCAACTGACCCGCAGCCTGCTGGAGATCAAGCCCCGGCACATCGCCCTGATCGGCGCGCGGCCAGAGCTGAGCGTCAGTAAGGCGCGGGCCAGCGGCTTCGAAGACGCGCTGGAGGGGTTCGAAGGCTCGGTGATCGTCGAGCACGGCGAGGCGTTCAGCCGTGACTGTGGCCAGCAGCTGGCAAGCGACATGTTTGATCGTCTGGGGTATTTCCCCGACGCGCTGATCACCACGTCCTACGTCCTGCTGCAAGGTGTGTTCGATCTGCTGCACCAGCGCCGCCTGAATCCGGATCAGCTTCATCTGGGGACATTCGGTGACACGCAGCTGCTGGATTTCCTGCCATTGCCGGTCAATGCCATGGCTCAGCAGCATCACTTGATCGCTGAAAAGGCCCTGGCGCTGGCGCTGTCGGCCATCGAGCAGGATCAGTACGAGCCAGGCGTGCATGCCATCGTGCGGACATTCAAACAGCGGATTCACGAGGCGTAAGCAACGTGCGACTGATAGACACCCATACGCACCTGGACTTCGACGATTTCGACGCCGACCGCGACGCCGCGCTCGCCAACAGCCGGCAGCTGGGTGTCGAGCGCATCGTGGTGTTGGGCGTCTATCAGCGCAATCTGCAACGGGTGTGGGATCTGGCGCTCAGTGAGCCTTCGGTGTACGCCGCGCTGGGCTTGCACCCGGTGTTCCTTGAAGAGCATCAGCCCGAGCATGTGCAGCAATTGCGCGACTGGCTGACGCGCCTGGCCGGGCATCCCAAGCTGTGCGCTGTGGGCGAGATCGGTCTGGATTACTACATCGAATCCCTGGACCGCCCCCGTCAACAGACCTTGCTCGACGAGCAGTTGCAGATGGCCGCCGACTTCAACCTCCCTGCCCTGCTCCACGTACGCCGCAGCCACGCCGACACCATCGCCGCACTCAAGCGTTTCAAGCTCAAGCGCTGTGGCATCGTTCACGCCTTCGCCGGCAGCCGCGAAGAAGCGCGGGAATACATCAAGCTGGGTTACAAGCTGGGGTTGGGCGGTGCAGCGACGTGGCCGCAGGCCTTGCGAATGCATCGAGTGATCGCCGACCTGCCGCTGGAAAGCGTTTTGCTGGAAACCGATTCCCCGGACATGGCGCCCGCGATGTTTCCCGGCATGCGCAACAGTCCCGAGCATCTTCCCGATATCTGCGTGGTCATCGCCAAACTCATGAACATCCCTGCCGACGCACTGGCCGCAGCGAGCACCGCCAACGCGTGTGAAGTGTTCGGCTGGGACTGAAACCTGTCGCCGATTTCATGTTGTGAGAAGAAATTTCAAAGACTTAGCGCGGTCCCTTGGGTATCTCTCTTGGTAAACGAAGGAAACCCGTTAATGAAATTCTCGAAGTTCGCGCAGGCCTTGTCGCAGTGGTCCGGCAGCCCACGAACCTTCCTCGTGGCGATTGCGCTAATTTGTGTGTGGGCCGTAACCGGGCCATTCTTCCATTACAACGACACTTGGCAGCTGATCATCAACACGTCCACCACCATCATCACCTTCCTGATGGTTTTTCTTATTCAAAACACTCAGAACCGCGACACCGATGAGATGCATATCAAGATCGACGAACTGCTGCGCGTGACCAAAGACGCGCAGAACGCCGTGCTGAGCCTGGATAACCTCGATCAGAAGGAATTGCACGCACTGCGCAAGAAGTACAAGGCAATGGGCGAAGGTGTGGAGTTTGATCACACCGAGGCGTTTCCGGAGCCGGAACCTGAGGCGGGTAAAGAAAAAGAGGAGTTGGTGACTGGCCGCTGATACGTCAGGGGTCAATTACTGCGGAAGCCGGTTTGCTGGCGATTGGATTGGGTCAGCAATATTTGCGTTGTCTGGTTTGACGCGTTCGCCAGCAAGCCGGCTCCTACAGTGGGTCGGCGTCAAACCGCGAGTCTGAGTTGCATGCAAATCCGTAGGAGCCGGCTTGCTGGCGAAGGTGGTGGGTCAGCAACGGCAGTGTTGTCTGATCTGGCGCATTCGCGGGCAAGCGCGCTCCTACAGTGGGGCCGCGTCAAACCTCGGGGCTGAGATGCATGCAAATCCGTAGGAGTCGGCGTCAAACCCCGAGTCTGAGATGCATGCAATTCCGTAGGAGCCGGCTTGCTGGCGAAGGTGGTGGGTCAGCAACGCAAGTGTTGTCTGATCTGGCGCATTCGCGGGCAAGCGCGTTCCTACAGTGGGGCCGCGTCAAACCTCGGGGCTGAGGTGTATGTAAGTCCGTAGGAGCCGGCCTCAAACCTCGGGGCTGAGTTGTATGTAAGTCCGTAGGAGCCGGCTTGCTGGCGAAGGCAGCGGGTCAGCAACGAAAGTGTTGTCTGATGTGGCGCATTCGCGGGCAAGCGCGCTCCTACAGTGGGGCCGCGTCAAATCCCGAATCTGAGTTGCATGCAAATCCGTAGGAGTCGGCTTGCTGGCGAAAGCAGTGGGTCAGCAACGACAGTGTTGTCTGATCTGGCGCATTCGCGGGCAAGCGCGCTCCTACAGTGGGGCCGCGTCAAATCCCGAATCTGAGTTGCATGCAAATCCGTAGGAGCCGGCTTGCTGGCGAAGGTGGTGGGTCAGCAACGAAAGTGTTGTCTGACCCTATGCGCTCGCAAGCAAGCCGGCGCCCACGGGGTTGTAGCGCAGATTGCTTACGTAATCGGCGCCGGGTTGAACAGGGTGATGTCGTTGTGCAGACGATAGTGCTCGGTCCAGGTCTTTTTCTTGCCGCTGGCCACGTCCAGATAGAAGTGGAACAGCTCCCAACCCAAGTCCTCGATGCTCGCGCGACCGGTTGCAATGCGCCCGGCATCGATGTCGATCAGGTCCGGCCAGCGCTGGGCCAGCTCGGTGCGGGTCGACACCTTCACCACCGGTGACATCGCCAGTCCATACGGCGTGCCGCGTCCTGTGGTGAACACGTGCAGGTTCATGCCGGCCGCCAGTTGCAGCGTCCCGCAGACAAAATCGCTCGCCGGCGTTGCGCAGAAGATCAGGCCTTTGCGCGTCACCCGTTCGCCAGGGCCAAGCACCCCGTTGATGGCGCTGCTGCCGGACTTGACGATCGACCCCAGAGACTTCTCGACGATGTTCGACAACCCGCCCTTCTTGTTCCCCGGCGTGGTGTTGGCGCTGCGGTCTGCCTCGCCCTTGGCCAGGTAACGGTCGTACCAGTCCATTTCACGAACCAGTCCTTCAGCGACTTCCATGTTTTCCGCGCGGGAGGTCAGCAGGTAGATCGCGTCACGCACCTCGGTCACTTCCGAAAACATAACGGTCGCGCCCGCGCGCAGCAGCAAGTCCGACGCATAACCCAATGCCGGGTTGGCGGTGATGCCGGAAAACGCATCGCTGCCGCCGCACTGCATGCCCAGAATCAACTCCGACGCCGGCACGGTTTCGCGGCGACGCTGGTCAAGCTTCTTCAAACGCGTCTCGGCCAATTCCATGATCTGCTCGATCATTTCGTTGAAGCCGTGTTTGGAATCCTGCAGGCGATACAGCCAGGGCTCGCTTAGATCAACCGAGGCGTCGCCAGTGTGCATGACCTGATCGGCCTGCAACTTCTCACAGCCCAGGCTGATCACCAGCGCCTCGCCACCCAGGTTCGGGTTGCGCGCCAGATTGCGCACAGTACGAATCGGGATGTACGCGTCCTTGGCCGTGATGGCGACGCCGCAGCCGTAGCTGTGGGTCAGCGCTACCACGTCATCGACGTTCGGGTATTTGGGCAGCAGTTCTTCGCGGATACGCTTGACGGCGAAATCCAGAACGCCGGTGACGCATTGAACGGTCGTCGTGATGCCCAGGATATTGCGCGTACCGACGGTGCCGTCGGCGTTGCGGTAACCCTCGAAGGTGAAGCCTTCCAGCGGTTCCCCCCTGACCGGCACGGCATCGGACATCGGCAGACTGTCCAGCGCCGGCGCTGACGGCATGCGCAGCTGATCTTCCTTGACCCAACTGCCCTTCGGGATCGGCTGCAGCGCATAGCCGATGGTGTGGCCGTAACGAATGATAGGCTCCCCTTCGGCGATGTCCACGGTGTTCACCTTGTGGCTCTGCGGCACATTGTCGACGGTCACCAGACCGTTATCGAATTCAGTCCCCGCCGGAACGCCCTGGTCATTGACCACGACGACGACGTTATCAAGCGCATGCAAGCGAATGTAACGCGGCGAGTCGGCATGTTGGATCAAGTTCATCACGGTTTTTCCTCAGAGTTTCGCTTGAGAAAGCTCGGCTTCACTGGCCGGCAAGGCACCCTTCGTTGGGGTTTCCTTGAGTTCTACACGTTTGATTTCACCGACGATGAAGATGTAGCTGATCACCGCCACCAGCGCGTTGGCGCCGACGAACACCAGGGCCCATTTGAACGAACCGGTGGTGCTGATGATGTAGCCGATGACGATCGGGGTGGTGATGGAGGCGATGTTACCGAACATGTTGAACAGACCGCCGCTCAAACCGGCGATTTGTTTCGGTGATGCGTCGGACATGACCGCCCAACCCAATGCGCCCACGCCCTTGCCGAAGAAGGCCAGTGCCATGAAGCCCACCACGACCCATTCGATGTCGACGTAGTTGCAGGTCACGATCGAGGTCGACAGCAGCAAACCACCAATGATCGGCGCCTTGCGGGCGAAGGTCAGCGAGTGGCCTTTGCGCAGCAGGTAGTCGGAAATGATCCCGCCCAGCACGCCGCCGATGAAGCCGCAGATCGCCGGCAGCGAAGCGATGAAGCCCGCCTTGAGGATGGTCATGCCGCGCTCTTGAACCAGGTACACCGGGAACCAGGTCAGGAAGAAGTAGGTGATGCCGTTGATGCAGTATTGAGCCAGGTAAATGCCCAGCATCATGCGGTTGGTCAGCAACTGACGCACGTAGTCCCATTTCGGACCGCTGGCCGAGCCTTTACCCTTGTCCTGATCCATGTCGACCATGCCGCCGTTGTTGGCGATGTGATCGAACTCTTCCTTGTTGATTTTCGGGTGGTTGCGCGGGCTGTGGATAACTTTCAGCCAGATCAGCGAGAACAGGATGCCGATGCTGCCCATCACGAGGAACACGTGCTGCCAGCCGAAGGTGTAAACGATCCAGCCCATGATCGGTGCGAAAAGCACGGTGGCGAAGTATTGCGCCGAGTTGAAGATCGCCGAAGCCGTGCCGCGTTCAGACGTCGGGAACCAGGCCGCCACGATGCGGGCGTTGCCGGGGAACGACGGTGCTTCGGCGAGGCCGACCATGAAGCGCAGGGCGAACAGCAGGAAGATGGCGGTCGATAGACCGAACTCACCGACATAGCCTTGCAGCACGGTGAACAGCGACCAGGTGAAGATGCTCAGTGCGTAGACTTTCTTGGAGCCGTAGCGGTCGAGAAGCCAGCCGCCGGGGATCTGGCCCGCGACGTATGCCCAACCAAATGCGGAGAAGATGAAACCGAGGGTAACGGCGTCGATGCCGAGGCTTTTCTGCAGGCTGGAGCCCGCGATGGCGATGGTTGCGCGGTCGGCGTAGTTGATCGTGGTCACCAGGAACAGCATGAGCAAGATCAAATAGCGGACGTGAGTCGGCTTGGTTTTCTGCATGTTCGAAACTCCCACTAATTATTTTTTTGTGCGGGTAAACGATCTTATGTGTGTGCTGCTCGCCCCTGCCCCTAAAACAGATGCGATTTGAAACTGTACTGCCAGGTATCTGTTAGCGAAGCCCCGAGGGCAAAAAACCGCTGATCGCTCAGCGGTTTTGCGGCAACTGGGCTGTTACTGCTTGCCCTGCTTGTCCATCAGTGCAGCCAGCATGTCGACTTCATCCGAAGTCAGGTCAGTCAATGGCGCGCGGACAGGACCTGCGTCGTAGCCGGCAAGCTTGGCGCCGGCCTTGACGATGCTCACGGCGTAGCCGTGTTTGCGGTTACGGATGTCAAGATACGGCAGGAAGAAATCGTCGATCAGCTTGCCGACGGTCTCGTGATCGTCTTTGGCGATGGCGTGGTAGAAGTCCATCGCCATTTTCGGCAGGAAGTTGAACACCGCCGAGGAGTAAACCGGCACGCCCAGCGCCTTGTAGGCGGCGGCGTAGACTTCAGCGGTTGGCAGACCACCCAGGTACGAGAAGCGGTCGCCAAGACGACGGCGGATCGAAACCATCAGTTCGATATCACCCAGACCGTCTTTGTAGCCGATCAGGTTAGGGCAGCGCTCGGCCAGTTGCTCCAGCAGCGCAGGCGTCAGGCGGCAGACGTTACGGTTGTAGACGACGACGCCGATCTTGACCGATTTGCAGACCGCTTCAACGTGGAGGGCGACGCCGTCCTGGCTGGCTTCGGTCAGGTAATGAGGCAACAGCAGCAGGCCTTTGGCGCCCAGGCGCTCGGCTTCTTGAGCCATCTGAATCGCCTGGCGGGTCGGACCACCGACGCCAGCCAGAATCGGCACTGTGGTTTCGCAGGTGTCGACGGCAGTCTTGATGATTTCGGAGTATTCGTCGCCGGTCAGGGAGAAGAACTCACCTGTGCCGCCAGCGGCGAACAGCGCGGAGGCGCCGTACGGAGCGAGCCATTCCAGACGCTTGATGTAGCCAGCGCGGTGGAAGTCGCCCTGGGCATTGAAATCGGTAACCGGGAAGGAAAGCAGACCGTGAGAGAGGATGGACTTCAGTTCTTGTGGATTCATTATTCGAACACCCTGGGGAGCTATTTTTGTGGATGAAGCACCAGTCCTGCGCTGATGTCGTAAGTCATCGTACAACTGGTAAGGGGATCACTCAATAGCGATTTGAAATATTTATGACGGGTAAGGATGAGTGGTGCCTGGCTGGTATCGGCATTGGTAGCGGAGCATGATTATAAGTTGCCGCAGGCGTTGCGCTGAATGGCGCTATTTGTAGGAGTGAACTTGCTCGCGAACGCATTTCTCCAGACACCGCTGCGCTGAATGACCCTCCGCCTTCGCGGGCAAGCGCGCTCCTACATTTGATCTGCGTCGCCTGCGGATCCGCGACCCGTCGCAGGTTGTATGAGTGAGCTTGCTCGCGATCTGGCGCGAAGCGGCAGCATTCCGGTTAATGCGGTGTGTCGGAAAGAACTGCAGCTTCAGCTTTACGACTGCTGCGCAGCGGATCGCGAGCAAGCTCACTCCTACGGCCTCCGGCCAGAATCACCCGCTTTCACCGCCCTCTCGGATTATTCCGTAGTCCAGTGATCCAGACGTTGTAGTCCTTCTCTGAAACTGCTCGCGCACAGGCTTCCAAAACCTTCTGCGGGCCGCGTCACGTCGCTAAAGTCGTTGCGGTTCAAATTCAAATTTCTTAACCACTGCGAACCGCAAGGAAGGAAACGAAATGGCAATTGATGCATTTTTGAAAATGGCTGACATCCCGGGTGAGTCACTGGATGCCCAGTTCAAAGACTGGATTGAGATGGAGGACTTTGATGTTGGCGCCAGCCAGTCAGCCTCCGCAACCACGACGAGTTCGGGTGGGGCCAGCAGTGGTCGCGCGAAAATGAGTGATTTGTACTTCCGAAAAGCTGTCGACAAAGCAACGCCGAAACTGCATGAAGCCTGCTGCAGTGGCAGGCACTTCAAAGAAGTCACCATCGCGTTGAATCGGGCCGGCAACGACAAGATCAAGTACCTGGAAATAAAACTTGAGGAAGTGATTGTTTCCTCAGTCTCGCTGAATGGCAACGGCAGCAAAGAAACCGGTTTCCCCACTGAAACGGTCCGTCTGAATTACGCACGGATCAAGATGACCTACATACAGCAGAAGCGCTCTGATGGATCAGGCGGCGGCCAGATAGTCGGGGGCTGGGATGGTGTTGCGAACAAGGTATACGCGTAACGCCCATCCAGGGGAGGATAGTTGGCATGGCTGGTAGAGATGAGCGGAACCCGAATATTGCTTACTGCACCTATGTACTTAACGGCGAACCGATGAGTGAGTTGACGTGTGAGGGTAGAAGTTACGAAGCGTTTTCCGGAGATGTTGCGACGTACGTTAATAATGCACGCTATCAAGATGTGGTTAAGGAGGGGCCTTTGCCCCTCGGCAGGTATTACATATTAGACCGAGAATCTGGTGGCATGCTGGGCTGGATCAGACAGCCAGTTAAAGACGTATTTGCAGGAACTGACAGGAGCGAGTGGTTCAGCCTTTATCGAGACGACGGCCAAGTGGACGACCAGACGACAATCAACAACATTCAGCGAAGCGCGTTCCGGATTCATCCGGTTGGACCGCAGGGAATTAGCCAGGGCTGCGTGACCATGACATCGAAGTTGGCATTCGATGAGCTACGTCGATCCTTGAGAAATATGCCAGGGGAAATCTTGCCTAGCACTGGAATAAAATACTTCGGAGTGTTGGATGTGCTGGAAAACTCTCAGGGGGCCAAATGATTAGAATGCTGGGGATATTCCTGCAAATCATCTTCACACTTACGCTTTCAATATTACTCGAACGCTGGGTGATGATTGGCGGACCGATGAAGTGGATACTTCACACTGAAAGCGGGATGAATGCTTATGTATGGCTACTAACGCTCTTCAATTTGGAGGGTCTGGAAGACGGGGAAGACATGCTCATTCTCTTGACGCTCAGCGTGACGCTTATCTTTTCAACGCTGGCATGCGTAGCGCTGACTAAAGCCCTACGAAAATTGAGACGCGCACCGGTTGATCCGGGCGTCGAATAACCCAACCAGAACGTGTTCAATCAAGGGCACCGCAGCTACGCCATGCCCTTTCAAACAATCCACATCAAGCCCGCTGCGACTCAGCCTCTTCATGGGCATGGCGAAGACGTTCGCGGCTGTTGGTCAGGTGCAGGCGCATGGCGGCGCGGGCGGCATCGGAGTCCTGGCGCGCGATGGCGTCGTAGATTTCTTCGTGCTCGCGGCTGAGGCGGCTCATGTAATGCTGGTTATCATCGTGCGCCAGGCGCGCAGAGTTCAGGCGCGTGCGGGGAATGATGCTCGTGCCCAGGTGATTCATGATGTCGGTGAAGTAGCGGTTGCCGGTCGACAGGGCGATTGCCATGTGGAACTGGAAATCGGCGCCCACGGCATCGCTGGCGTGGGCCGCGCTTTCGTTGAGTGCGTCAAGGGCGGCGCGCATGTCGGCCAGTTGTTCGGCGGATCGGCGTTGAGCAGCGAGTCCGGCCGACTCGACTTCAAGACTGATGCGCAGCTCAAGAATCGCCAGGACGTCGCGCAGGGTGACGATAGTGGCCGGGTCGATACGGAAACCGCTCGGGCTTGGCGTGTCGAGGACGAAGGTGCCAATGCCGTGCCGGGTCTCCACCAGCCCGGACGCCTGCAAGCGCGAGATGGCTTCGCGTACGACCGTTCGGCTGACGCCCTGCTCTTCCATGATGGCTGACTCGGTAGGCAACTTATCGCCGCGTTTGAGTCCGCCCGTGCGGATGCGCTCGGAGAGTTCGGTAACCAATTCCTGCGCGAGGCTGCGGTGCTTTCGGCGGGCGCGAGGCGGAGCGCTCTGATTTTCCATATCCAACATGCATCTCTAAATACGCTGAACGCTGATGATAGCTCACCGGGTTATGCGATCACACAACAACCCCGGCGAGGCACCTTGTTTACGACACTTTATCGCTTCAGCACTTTACGCTCAAAGTGCCGTTTCGGTGAGCGGCTGCTCATGCAGTTGGCCGCCCTCGATGCGCACATGGCGACGATGGAACCGCTTGAGACTGCTGCGGTGGCCGATGCTGAGCAAGGTCACGCCCGGCAACTCGTCCAGCAACGCCTGGTACAGCGCGGCTTCATCCTCTTCGTCCATCGCTGACGTGGCCTCATCCAGGTACAACCAGTCCGGCGCGAACAGCAGGGCGCGGGCAAATGCGACACGTTGTTGCTCGCCCGGCGACAGCATGCGCTGCCAATGCTCGGTCTCGTCCAGCCGCGGAATTAGATGACCCAGGCGGCAAGTTTCCAGCACTTGGGCAAAGCGCTCGGCCGGATAGACTTCGGGCGCCTGGGGATAGCTCAACGCCTCCCGTAAGGTGCCAATCGGCAGATAGGGTTTCTGCGGCAGGAAGAATGCACGTTTGGCCGGTAATTTCACCGCACCGTGCCCTTCTTTCCACAACCCGCCCATCGCCCGCAGCAGCGTACTTTTGCCACTGCCGGAGCGGCCGCTGAGCATGACCTTCTCGCCTGCTGCAATGCTGATGTTGGCGTTGTCCAGGAGATGGCGACCGCCTGCGAGGGAAAGCGCCAGGCCTTGGAGCTGCAAGCCATCGCTGTCATGACTGACCTTGATGGCCGGGACGCGCGCTTCGTTTTCGTCCATGGCCTGACGGAAGCTGAGCAGACGATCACAGGTGGCGCGCCACGACGCCAGTTGGGTGTATGCGTCGATGAACCAGCTGAAATTCTCCTGCACGTTGCCGAACGCCGAGTTGATCTGCATCAGCTCGCCCAGCTCGATCTTGCCGGCAAAATAACGCGGCGCGGCCACCACAAAGGCGAAGACGATGGCGATCTGCGAGTAACCGGCGGTGAAGAACGTCAGGCGCTTCTGCACCTTCATGATCGTCCAGAAGTTGCTCCAGACCATGCCGAAGCGCGCGCTCAGGCGCTGGTTCTCGTTGGGCTCACCGTCGGACAGGGCGATGCTTTCGGCGTTTTCACGCACGCGCACCAGCGAAAAACGCATGTCGGCCTCGTAACGCTGTTGCTGGTTGCTCAGCAGGATCAAACGTTTGCCGATCAGGTGAGTCAGCAAGCTGCCGACCGCTGCATAAATAAGCGCCGCCCAAAACATGTAGCCGGGAATGGTGATGCCAAACAGCTCGATGCTGCCGGACACGCCCCACAGAATCACCGAGAACGACACCAGGCTGACCACGGTGCGCAGCAGGCCAAGGCTCAGGCTGAGGGTGTCGGACGTGAAGTTGTTGAGGTCTTCGGACAGACGCTGGTCGGGGTTATCGGTGTAACCGCCCTGCTCCAGCCGGTAGTAGTTCTTGTGCGCAAGCCATTTGGCGAAATGCTGTTCGGTCAGCCAGCGACGCCAGCGGATGGTCAGCATCTGGGTCAGGTAGAGGCGATACACCGCGCCGAGAATGGCAATGGCGGCAATGCCGCAGAAATACAAAATCAGGTGCGTGAAGGCCCCCAGATCCTTGTTCTGCAGCGCGTTGTAGAAGTCGCGGTACCAGTTGTTGACCAACACCGAGATGAATACACTGAACAGCGACAGCACGATCACTGCGATCAGCAGCACCCAGGCCATGCCTTTTTCTTCGCTGCGCCAGTAAGGCGTCACCAGCTTCCAGACCCGGGAAAAGAAATTCCCGTTTACAGCGTCATTGACCCTGGATTCGTCTACATCAAAATTCATGGCAAAAAGCTCGGCAGCGGGCAGTTATAGGCGTTTGGCGCCAATGTGCCAGACGCCACAGACGATCTTCCATGAAGAAATGTTTAAGGAGCATTCCCTGCTTAACGACGGACCGGGCGCTTCTGCAACTTGCGCTGCAAGGTGCGCCGATGCATGCCCAAGGCACGCGCCGTCGCCGAAATATTACCTTCGTGCTCGGTCAACACGCGTTGGATGTGCTCCCACTGCAAGCGGTCCACCGACATCGGGTTTTCCGGCACCAGGGTGTCCAGATCGGCATGTTCAGACAGCAGCGCTGCCAGCACATCATCGGCGTCGGCGGGTTTGCACAGGTAGTTGCAGGCCCCGCGCTTGATCGCTTCGACCGCCGTCGCGATGCTTGAATACCCGGTCAGGATCAACACGCGCATTTCCGGGTCCAGCTCCAGCAGCTTGGGCAGCAGCACCAGCCCCGAGTCGCCTTCCATTTTCAGGTCGACGGCGGCGTAGTCCGGGATGTCCTGCTGGGCGAGTGCCAGGCCCTCATCGGCCGAACCGGCGGTGCTCACGCGAAAGCCACGGCGCGCCATGGCCCGTGCCATCACGCGAGTGAAAGTGGCGTCGTCGTCCACCAGCAGCAGGTGCGGCAGTTCTTCGCCTTCAACCTGGATTTCGTCAGTCATGCTTCATCTCCTCGTGCGTCACGGGGCAGGCGCAGCTCGGTAAGCGTACCGCCCTCCTCGTGAGGATAGAGTTTCACCGAGCCGCCCGCGCGGGTCACGCTGGCCTTACTCAAGAACAGGCCAAGGCCGAAGCCTTTGCCCTTGGTGGTAAAAAACGGTTTGCCGATCTGTTCGGCGATGGCCAGCGGTACGCCGGCGCCGTGATCGCGGATGCTGATGCGAATCTCGGTGGCGGTCCAGTCCAGATTCACCTCAAGCCCTTCGGCGCAGGCGTCGGCTGCGTTGTTGAGCAGGTTCAGCAGCGCCTGGGTCAGATCCGGCGGCGGCGCCAGCATCGGCACGTCGCCCTGGCCCAGACGTTGAAAGCGGTAAGTGGCTTCCGGGCGCATCAGGTGCCAGCGGTTGAGGGCCTGATCGAGCCAGTGCGTGACGGTCTGTTCCTGCACCGAAAGCCGGCGATTCGCTTCAGCGGCGCGAACCAGTTGCTGCAATGTCTCTTTGCACAGTTTGACCTGATCCTGCAGCACCGAAAGGTCTTCCTGCAGCGCAGGGTCCTTGTGGTGATGCTGCATTTCCTTGAGCAACACGCTCATGGTCGCCAGCGGCGTGCCGAGTTCATGGGCGGCGCCGGCGGCTTCGGTCGCCACCGCGAGCAATTGCTGATCCCGGGCGCCCTCCTCACGGCGCAAGGCTCGCATGTGTTCCTGACGGCGCAGCTCTTCAGCCATGCGCGCGGCGAAGAAGGTGATCACACCGGCCGCCAGCGCGAAGCTCAGCCACATGCCGTAGATTTGCATGTTCTCGCGCGCCACAAAGGCATCCAGCGGGAAGAACTTGGCCAGCATCAGGGTATACAGCGCGAGTGCGATGCCTGACAGGATCAGCGAATAACGCCACGGCAGCGTCACGGCAGCGATGGTCAGCGGCACCAGATAATAAGAAACAAAGGGATTGGTCGAGCCGCCGGAGAAGTACAGCAGGGCGCTGTGGATAAACAGGTCGAACGCCAGTTGCACGGCGTATTCGAGCTCGGTCACCGGCCACGAGGTGCGCAGGCGAATGGCCGTCAGCAGGCAGACGATTGCCGAGAAACCCAGGGTAATGTCCAGCTGTAACCAGGGCAGCGGCAGCAGATCGAACAGATAGGCGAACCCCACCGAGCCCGCCTGCGCACCCAGCACCAGAATGCGGATGAACGTCAGGCGCCAGAGGTTCTGACGGGTAGCGGAAAGCAGTTGCAAGGGGGCGAGCATGAGCTCTCCTGATGAGCGCTCCAGGCGAATCGGAGCGAGTATAACCAATGCGACAACAGTTGCCGTCAAAGTGCGTCAAAGCGCCACATCCATTTTGAGGTGTGCGGGGCCGTGCAGGAACAAGCCCCCGGCTTCACAGTCAGATGGGCATCCGCCCGCCGAGGGCTTGCAAAACGCCTCGGGACGGTTCGCCAAACAAGGAGTTTTTATGTTCAGCCTTCGCCCCACTGCCACATTGTTCACCCTCGGCGCACTCGCGCTGGCCAGCGCCCCTGCCCTCGCCGACGACGTTCACTACAACCAGGTTTCAGTCCGCGCCGAGGTCAGCCAGGAAGTCCAGCGCGACCTGATGACCGTCACCCTCTACACCGAATCGCAGAACACCGACCCGGCCAAACTGGCTGCTGGCGTGACCGAGACGCTGAACAAGGCGCTGGGCGAAGCACGTGAGGTCAAGGACATCAACATCCGTCAGGGCAGCCGCAACAGCTACCCGATCTACGACGACAAAGGCCAGAAGATCACCGGCTGGCGTGAGCATGCCGAACTGCGCCTGGAAAGCGCCGACTTTGCCGCGCTGTCCAAGCTGACCGGCGACCTGCTGGGTGGCGACATGAAGATGGGCGGCATGGACTTCTCGATTTCCAATCCCGCACGCAAAACCAGCGAGGACGCGCTGCTTAAAGACGCCGTTACCGCGTTCCGCGCGCGCGCGAAACTGGTGACTGACGCACTGGGCGGTACCGGCTACAAGCTGGTCAACCTGAACCTGAATACCTCCGGGTTTCCGCAGCCGTATCTGCGCGCGCCGGTCATGATGATGAAGGCCGCCCGTGCCGACGCCGCGCCAACGCCTGACGTCGAAGCCGGCACCAGTCAGGTCAGCGTGGCAGCAGACGGTGTCATCGAAGTCGCTATCCCTTGATGCACACGGCGGCAGCCGCTGGCTGCCGCCCTTTCGTTCCCCCTTCCCCACTTTTTTCCGGCACTCCTGTCGCCCCTTCCCCATCAGCGCGGCACCCTTCTCCTACGGCTCAGGGCGATTCGCCCGATTTCCACGCTGGCCGGAATAAATAGAATTGTCGCCAGAAACACACACTTAACCCGCACTCAAAGCCGACTGCACCTCAAGTGCACGACCGTGCGCCGCCAATGATTCAAGGAAGAATCCGATCATGCCTTTTCAAGCTCAACCTGTTATTCCGGTCGACATGCCCGCCCGTACGTTACGCAGCACTTTCGCGCTGGACCTGCTGACCCAAGTGGCCGAAACACTCGCGCCAGACGCCTTTGCCCGGGAGATGAGCAACGTCTTCGGCAACGACATCCCGCCTCACCTCTACACGAAGCTGCAAGACAAGCTACTGGCGGGAGAAGTGCAAAACCCTGCCGTCCTTCTCGCCCGGGATCTGGGCTTCGAAGCGGACTACGATAACCGCGAGCGGGTCATCCGCGTCGACTGGGCATTCTTCCTGCGCACCACTGCCCATCCACAGCACCACTGGTGGCTGCTGACCGCACTGCTCCACGAATTCGGCCACCACATCGACAATGTCCTGCGCCGGGAGCTGAGCGATGAGAACGCGCCATTGGAGACCGATGCGCCATTCGAGGAAGGGCATCTGTTCACCTTGTGGATGACCGAGGCAGCCTCTCCTTCGCAGGACGACATGACCTTCGCTGCCTATTCCGAAGTTGCCTCCACCGATCGTCAGTACGCGACTTCCTGGCAGCAAGCATGCGAAGCCATTCGCGACTATCTGGCCTCGACCGACCTGCGCTTCGAGCCCTCGCACAGCCATTGCGATCGTGAAGCCTTCGAAGCCGGCACTGACTCCAAAGGCAGCACCCACCAGACGATCGAATGGGTGCTGCGGGATTTCAACTTCAGTCAGAACGAGATAGACGCGGTTTACTTCGGCAACTGGCTGCGGGATTACTCCCAGGTCGTCGATCCCAAGATCACCCGCGCAGCGGACATGCCAAAAGAATTTCCGGCGACCCTGTCCCGCGAGAGCTGGACCGACCTCGTCGATGTGTTGGCCGCTAAAAAATTCTTCGACCTACGGATGCACTATCCGAACGAAATGAAGGTCACGCCGAACAAGCTGGGTGTTTATCGGCCCACGGAGCATATCGACAATCCGTTGGTCATCGATCCGCCTTTCCCGGACCCGAAAGTGCGTGACCCGGACTTCGAAGCCTGGGTGCTTCCCGGCGATCCATCCCTTGGTGCGGACCGAGACACGTCGATGAAGCGCTACATCGGCAACGCGGTGGGCTACATGGGGCAAGAGCTGCGTCTGGCCATGCAACAGGGCCGTTCCCTCGACGGACTGCGCAGCTTCGGCGCCGCACTGCATGTGCTCGAAGACCTGTTCGCCCATTCAAACTTCGCAGAGCTGAGCCTGATCAAGGCCGGATATGTCAATGTTCTGCCCTGGACAACGCCTGCACACGTCAAATGGAATCTGCCCCTGGTCACGGGCACGTTCGGGGCCACTGACGTGATCGCCAGTCTGGCGGGTCCGCTGGGCAAAATCCTCTTCTCCACCGCAGAGCTGGAGTTCGAGCTCACTCAGCCGGGTTATCGCTCGGACCGGGACAAAGTGATGCTGGTACTACTGAGCGAGCATCCGGACCGGGATTATTACAACGCCTTCAACGCGCTGCTGCAGGCCAGGGACGGTCTGGTCACGCTTGCCCGGAAAATGGGCGTAGACACCCTCAAGTTCTATCGCTGGCTGATCAACACCCCGGCGGGCATTCTGCTGAACGCCTACAACAGCGCGGCGCAGGGTGTTCTGACCTGGATCGGCAATAGCGTCGACGACGCGCAAACGCTGCTGGGCAGTGACCCGAATGTCGATCCGACCCTTGAACCGAGCCATTCGCAACTGTCCAAAGATCACGCCGAACACCCGCTTCACGATCTGGCGGCGCTGCTCGCCACCGAAGCCGTGCGCAAGGTCGCCCAGTCCATGGTCGATTACTGGGCTGGCAAACCCGGTGCCGATCCGGTCGCCGTCGCATCGGCGTTCTTCTGCCATCCCGCCGACAGCGAATGGCAGTACCCGATCGTCATGGCATGGGCGGAAAGCAACCCGGCGGACGTCGCGCGCAGTGAATCGAAGAGCGAGCTGGACAAGACCCAGCAAGCGGCGATTGACGAACTTCGCGCTATCCAGAACACACTCATCAAAGACAGTCAGCGTTATCTGGACTACGTGTTCAACAGCAAAACCTCGCAGGCCTCTGGCGTGCAGGGCGTTCTGGAGCAGGGGTTCATGAAGGTGGTTTCCAGCACAACCTGGTGGAAAGACCTGCAAACGCTCATCAAGTAATAAGCTTATGAATTTCCGTGGCTTGTTGCTCAAGTGAGCTGTGCGGCATTCTTGGCGGTCTATCATCCCGTCGATGAATTCAGGCATGAGTGCCGCACTTTATGAGGTTCACATGGACACAACCTTCAAACCCCTGCTTCTGGCAGCGGCCATGGCGCTTTGCGTTCCGTCGGTCCAGGCGGCAAGCACCCTTGTCTATTGCTCGGAAGCCAGCCCTGCCGGCTTCGATCCCAGCCAGTACACCAGCGGCACCGAGTTCGATGCGTCTGCAGAAACAGTCTTCAACCGCCTGACCCAGTTCAAGCGCGGCGGTACGGACGTCGAGCCGGGCCTGGCAACCAAATGGGAAGTGTCCGACGACGGCTTGACCTACACCTTTCACTTGCGGCCCGGCGTGAAATTCCACACCACGGACTATTTCAAACCGACCCGCGACTTCAACGCCGATGACGTGCTGTTCACCTTCAACCGCCTGCTGAACCCGGATGACCCGTTCCGCAAGGCATACCCGTCCGAGTCGCCGTACTTCACCGACATGGGCATGAACACCACCATCAAGCAGGTCGAAAAGGTCGATGATCAGACGGTCCGCTTCCAGCTGAACAACATCGATGCCGCGTTCATCCAGAATCTGGCGATGAGCTTCGCCTCGATTCAGTCGGCTGAATATGCCGCGCAACTGATCAAGCAAGGCAAGGCTGGCGATATCAACCTGAAGCCGATCGGTACCGGACCCTTCGTGTTCAAGCGCTATCAGAAAGACGCGCAAATCCGTTACGTCGGCAACAAGGAATACTGGAAGCCGGAGGACGTGAAGCTCGACAACCTGATCTTCTCGATCAACACCGACGCCGCCACCCGCCTGCAGAAGCTGAAGACCGGCGAATGCCAGATCAGCGGGTATCCGCGTCCACAGGACATCGAAGAAGCGCAGAAGGACCCGAACCTCAAGGTGCTGAGTCAGGCGGGTTTCAACCTGGGCTTTCTCGCCTATAACGTGACCCATCCGCCGCTCGATCAGTTGAAAGTGCGTCAGGCGCTGGACATGGCCATCGACAAGCCGGCCATCATCAAGGCGGTGTACCAGGGCGCCGGGCAGTTGGCACAGAACGCTCTGCCACCGGCGCAATGGAGCTTTGATCCGAACATCAAAGATGCGCCCCACGATCCGGAAAAAGCCAGGCAACTGCTCAAGGAAGCCGGCGTTGCGCCAGGCACGCAGATCAACCTGTGGGCGATGACCGTACAGCGCGCGTCCAACCCGAATGCACGCATGTCGGCGCAGATGATTCAGTCGGACTGGGCGAAGATCGGTATCAAGGCCAACATCGTCAGCTACGAATGGGGCGAGTACATCAAGCGCGCCAAGGCCGGCGAGCACGACGTGATGATCTACGGCTGGACCGGTGACAATGGCGACCCCGACAACTGGCTCGGCGTGCTGTACAGCTGTGGCGCGGTGAAGGGCAGCAACTATGCGAAGTGGTGCAACCCTGCCTACGACAAGCTGGTGACCCAGGCCAAACTGACCAGCAACCGCGAGGAGCGGATCAAGCTGTATCAGCAGGCGCAGACCATTCTGAAAAACGACGTGCCGATCACCCCGATCGCCAATTCCAAGGTGTTTCAGCCGATGCGCAAGGAGGTTCAGGACTTCAAACTCAGCCCATTTGGCCTGACGCCCTTCTACGGTGTCAGCCTGACCAAGTAATCAGCTGAAACCAACAGCGAAGTAACACTTGATGACCGAAGCGGGTGCAATCGCCACGTTGCGATGCACCTTTTTGGTGCTTCAAAGATATCAATATGCGACACGCAAACGTTCAACAGCGTCAGTAATTACACTTATGCGACATTCGTGTACGTTCGTGCCACTGTTTGTCACCTTGCTGGCGCCGACATCTTGCTTTGGGTATGGCGCCTGCATAAGTATCTGCGGGACCGGCTCAAAAGGCCGTACCCTCAATCAAAAAAATGACAACAACTGAGGCCACCATGCTCAAAAAAGCGGTCATTCCGTTTCTTCTCGGCGCAGGTTTGATCGCCAGCGCTCCCTTCGCCCATGCAGCATCGAACCTGGTGTTCTGCTCCGAAGGCAGCCCTGCTGGTTTCGATCCAGGTCAATACACCACCGGTACTGACTTCGATGCTTCGGCCGAGACCGTTTTCAACCGTTTGAGCCAGTTCGAACGTGGCGGCACCGCTGTCATTCCAGGCCTGGCCACCAGCTGGGACGTTGCCCCGGATGGCCTGACCTACACCTTCCACCTGCGTGAAGGTGTGAAATTCCACACCACGCCGTACTTCAAACCGACGCGTACCTTCAATGCCGATGACGTGCTGTTCACGTTCAACCGCATGATCAACAAGGACGACCCGTTCCGTAAGGCGTACCCGACCGAATTCCCGTACTTCACCGACATGGCGATGGACACCAACATCACCAAGATCGAGAAAGTCGACGATCACACCGTCAAGATGACCCTCGGCACCGTCGATGCTGCATTCATCCAGAACCTGGCGATGAGCTTCGCGTCCATTCAGTCCGCTGAATACGCAGCCCAGCTGCTCAAAGAAGGCAAGCCGGAAGACATCAACCAGAAGCCGATCGGCACTGGCCCGTTCGTGTTCAAGAGCTACCAGAAAGACTCCAACATCCGCTTCACCGGGAACAAGGACTACTGGAAGCCTGAAGACGTCAAAGTCGACAACCTGATTTTCGCCATCACCACTGACGCTTCGGTTCGTGCGCAGAAGCTGAAAAAAGGCGAATGCCAGATCACCGCGTACCCGCGTCCGGCTGACCTCGCTCCGCTGAAGGCTGATCCTGCTTTGAAGATGCCTGATCAGGCCGGCTTCAACCTGGGTTACATCGCCTACAACGTGATGCCGAAGATCAAGGGCGACGACAAGCCGAACCCGCTGGCTGACCTGAAAGTACGTCAGGCGCTGGACATGGCAGTCAACAAGAAATCCATCATCGACGCGGTGTATCAAGGTGCGGGCCAACTGGCGACCAACGCCATGCCGCCGACCCAGTGGTCCTACGACACCACGATCAAAGACGCACCGTACGATGTCGCCAAGGCCAAGGAGCTGCTCAAGCAGGCAGGCGTGAAGGAAGGTACCGAGATCACCCTGTGGGCGATGCCGGTTCAGCGTCCTTACAACCCGAACGCCAAGCTGATGGCCGAGATGCTCCAGAACGACTGGAAGAAGATCGGCATCAACGCCAAGATCGTTTCCTACGAGTGGGGCGAGTACATCAAGCGCGCCAAGGCCGGCGAAAACGGTGCCATGCTGATTGGCTGGAGCGGCGACAACGGTGACCCGGACAACTGGTTGGGTACCCTGTTTGGCTGTGACGCCCTTAACGGCAACAACTTCGCCAAATGGTGTGACAAGCCGTTCGATACCTTGATTCACCAGGCCAAGGAAACCACCGATCAGGCCAAACGCACCGAGCTGTACAAGCAGGCTCAACATCTGCTCAAAGATGCCGTGCCTATGACTCCAATTGCCCACTCGACTGTTTATCAGCCGATGCGCAAGGAAGTTCAGGACTTCAAGATCAGTCCATTCGGTCTGAACTCGTTCTACGGCGTCAGCGTCAGCGGCAAGTAACACTTCCAGATGACCACCCGGTCGCGTTGCCTCAGGGCAACGCGACCGCGTTGTCATGTGCACGATCGTTAAATGAAATTGACTATCGTTAGATGAGTAGCGACTTGCTTACAGCCCTTGCCTACTAACGATAAGCACTTTTCCTACAAACTTTGAAGCACGCGTAACTATGGACTGTGTGGCGCCAGAGACATACCTTCTGACGAGCCGCAAATGCAGTCCGTTATTTATCTTGAACAGTGAGATGTATTCGGGCGATGACTCTCCATTTGCGCAAACGGTTGCCATGGATCGCGCAGGTGTTCGCAATTAATGCGCCTCTCACGATAAGGAATATCATGCGTTCGAATATCGTTATGCCATCACTTATTGCCGCTGGCCTTCTGGCTCTGACCCCCGTAGTTCAGGCCGCCAGCAAAAGCCTGGTCTTCTGCTCGGAAGGCAGCCCGGCCGGGTTTGATATCGGTCAGTACACCTCCGGCACTGACAACGACGCCGCCGAGCCGATCTATAACCGTCTGGCCGAGTTCGCACGGGGCGAGACCACCGTCGTACCCGCTCTCGCAACGAGCTGGGACATCTCCCCTGACAACCTGACCTACACGTTCCATCTGCGTGAAGGCGTCAAATTCCACAGCAACACGTTCTTCACGCCCACGCGCGATTTCAATGCCGACGACGTGCTGTTCACGTTCAATCGCATGCTGCACAAGGACCACCCTTTCCGCGTGGCTTATCCGACCGAGTTCCCGTTCTTCACCAGCATGGGCCTGGACAAGAACATCAAGTCAGTGGAAAAGACCGACCCGATGACCGTCGTGTTCACACTGAACAAAGTTGACGCGGCGTTCATCCAGAACGTTTCCATGAACTTTGCGTCAATTCTTTCCGCTGAATACGCTGACAAACTGATGGCCTCGGGTGATGTGCGCGATATTAACCAGGCACCCATTGGCACCGGGCCGTTTGTGTTTCAGCGATATCAAAAAGATTCGCAGATTCGCTATGTGAAGAACAAACAGTTCTGGGACCCGAGTCGGGTCAAGATTGATCAGTTGATCTTTGCAATCAATACAGATGCTTCGGTCCGCATTCAAAAACTCAAAAAAGACGAGTGTCAGGTGACGCTGAATCCGCGCCCGGCGGACGTTGAGTCGATCGAGGCGGACAAAGACCTGCAAGTGATCAAAAAGCCCGGCTTCAACCTCGGTTACATCTCCTACAACGTGCGCCACGCCCCGCTGGACAACTTGCAGGTCCGCCAGGCGCTGGACATGGCGGTGGATAAGAAAGCGATCATTGAGGCGGTGTACCAGGGCGCCGGGCAACTGGCCCAGAACTCCATGCCACCGACGCAGTGGTCCTACGACGACACGGTCAAGGACGCGCCCTACAACCCGGAAAAAGCCCGCGAGTTGCTGCGCGCCGCCGGCGTCAAGGAAGGCACCGAACTGACTCTCTGGGCGATGCCGGTCCAGCGCCCCTACAACCCCAATGCCAAGCTCATGGCTCAGATGCTTCAGGCCGACTGGGCGAAGGTGGGCATCAAGGCAACCATCGTCAGTTACGAGTGGGGCGAATACCTCAAGCGCAGCAAGAACGGCGAGCATGACATTTCGCTGATCGGCTGGACCGGTGACAACGGTGACCCGGACAACTGGATGGGCACGCTGTACAGCTGCGCATCCATCGGCGGCAACAATTACTCCATGTGGTGCGACGAAAAATACGACGCACTGGTCAAGGCCGCCGTGTCGACCACGGACAAGGACCAGCGCATCGCGCTGTACAAACAGGCTCAGCATTACCTGAAAGAACAGGTACCCATTACGCCGATTGCCCACTCGACGGTGATTCAGCCGCTGCGTAAGGAAGTGCAAGGTTTCCTGGTGAGTCCGTTCAACCGCAACAACTTCTCGGGCGTCAGCGTCGCCGAATAATTCAGAACATGCCTGAGGGCGCCACCACGCCCTTTGGCATTGCTTTATCCGCGTTTCGCCGGATAGGCAGAAAAATGGCCATGAGGCCGCACCACCGAGCGGGCTACACCATAAAAAGCCCGCCTCTAAAAAAGCAGCAATCGGGAGCTTCAAACGTGAAAAAAGCCAGCACCGCTGTATTCGCCTTATCCGTCCTCGCCATCAGCGTCGCGGCACAGGCAGAGCCGACCAGTCAGGAGTTCGTTCCGACCACACTGGCCACCACCAACCTCCAGGGCGAAGCCAAGGGCTTTCTGGAAGACTCGAAACTGACCGGTTCGACCAAGAACTGGTACGCCAACGAACTGTTGCGTCGTGGCGGCGAGTTCACCCGCAAAGAGAACGGCGTCGTGGTCGACAGCGACCCGCGCCGGATCAACTGGGTTCAGGGCACGATCGTTGACTACAGCTCGGGCTTCACCCAGGGCACTGTCGGCTTCGCCACGCAAATGGCGGTCTACAACGCCGTTGCGCTGGACCGCGACAAAGACGACCTGATGGGCGGCGCCAACCGTACGCTGACCGAAAACAACGGCGACCCTGTTGGACAGTGGAGCAAGTTGGGCCTGGGCAACATCAAGGCGCGCGTCTCCAACACGACCCTGACCGCCGGCCGCCAGTCGATGAACACCCCGGTGCTGGCTTACATCGGCAACCGTGCGCTGCCTTCGAGCTTCGAAGGTGTGAGCATTCTGAGCGAAGAGTTCAACAACATCTCGATCCAGGCCGGCAGCTTCGACCGCGTGTCGCCACGTACCGAGCAGAGCCTGACCAAGTTCCGTTCCGAGTACACCAACAACACCGCCACCGCCGATCGCGTTGACATGGCGGGCGTTGATTACAAACCTTTCAAAAGCCTGACCACCAGCTTCTACGCCTCCAACGTCGAAGACTTCTGGCATCAGTACTACTTCGCGTTCACCCACGAACTGGGTGACCCCGATGTACTGGGCTTGAGCACCAACCTGAACTACTACAAGACCAAGGATTCCGGTCAGAAGAAAATGGGCGAGATCGACAACGACACGTACAGCCTGTCGTTGACCGCCACCCACAAGGCCCACAGCTTCAGCGTCGCGTACCAGGAAGTCGAAGGCGACACCTACTTCGACTACGTCCACGACACCAACGCCATCTTCCTGGCCAACTCCCTGCTCTCGGACTTCAACGGCCCGAACGAGAAGTCGGTGCAACTGAGCTACCTGCTGAACATGGCTGACTACGGCGTGCCAGGCCTGAAGTTCAACATCTACCAGGCGCGCGGCTTCGACATCGACGGTACCCATTACAAAGGCACCGCTTACGACGTCTCGAGAATGGACGGCGAAACTCACTACGAATACGGTGTTGGCTCGTCGTACACCCTGCAGTCCGGCCCGCTGAAGGCCTCGACCATGCGTGCGACCTACACCACGCACCGCGCGAGCGCCAACCAGGCTGACGGCAACATCAACGAGTTCCGTCTGGTGACCACGATTCCATTCAACATTATGTAATCAACGCGATTGATCGGGCCTCGATGTGCGGTTTACCGAACTTCGTGGCCCGATACCGACTCACTTATGGCTTCATCACTTGCGGAGTGCGTTACTTGAAATCGACATTCAAACTCGCAACATTGCGCGGCGCGATCGCACTGGCGGTATTCAGCGTCGCGGTCGGCATATCGGCCAAACCTCTGGTGGTCTGCACCGAAGCCAGCCCGGAAGGTTTCGACACGGCGCTGTACACCACCGCCGTGACCGCCGATGCGTCGGCGGAAACCATTTACAACCGTCTGGTGGATTTCAAGCCAGGCACCACGGAAATCGTTCCCGCGCTGGCTGAGACTTGGGAGATCAGCGATGACGGCCTGACCTACACGTTCCACCTGCGCAAGGGCGTCAAGTTTCACACCACCGAATACTTCAAACCGACCCGCGACATGAACGCCGATGACGTGATCTGGAGCTTCCAGCGTCAACTGGACCCCAACCACCCGTGGCACAAACAGTCGCAGGTCGGCTACCCGTACTTCGAGAGCATGGGTTTCAAAGAGCTGCTGAAGAACGTCGAGAAAGTGGACGACAGCACCGTCAAGTTCACCCTGACCCGCCGCGAATCGCCGTTCCTGGCTGACGTCGCCATGGCCTTTGCCTCGGTGTACTCGGCGGAATACGCCGATCAGTTGCTCAAGGCCAACAAGACCGACAACCTCAACAGCCAGCCCATCGGCACCGGTCCGTTCGTCTTCCAGCGCTACGCAAAGGACGCTCAGGTTCGCTTCAAGGCCAACCCGGAGTATTTCCGTGGCAAGCCGCCGGCCGACACTCTGATCTTCGCCATTGCCACCGACAACAACGTGCGCCTGCAGAAGCTCAAGGCCAACGAGTGTCAGGTTGCGTTGTACCCCAAGCCGGACGACATTCCGAACATCAAGAAAGACCCGAACCTCAAGGTCGATGAGCTGAACTCGATGACCACCGCTTACATCGCCATGAACACCACGCACAAATACATGAGCGACGTGCGCGTGCGTAAGGCCATCGAGCTTGCGTTTGATAAAGAGGCCTACGTCAAAGCTCTGTTTGGCAAGGACAATGCTACCGTCGCCGTGAACCCGTATCCGGACACGCTGCTGGGTTACAACAAAGACCTGAAAAACCCTGCCCACGATCTGGACAAGGCGCGCGCCCTGCTCAAGGAAGCCGGCGTTCCGGAAGGCACCGTGCTGACCCTGTTCACGCGCAACGGCGGCGGTCCGACCAACCCTAACCCGGCCATGGGCGCACAAATGATGCAGTCCGACCTGGCCAAAGTCGGCATTAAGTTAGATATACGCGTCATGGAATGGGGTGAAATGCTCAAACGTGCCAAAAACGGCGAACACGACATGGTGTCGGCCGGCTGGTCAGGTGACAATGGCGACCCTGATAACTTCCTGACGCCGAACCTCAGTTGCGAGGCCGCCAAGAACGGCGAAAACTACGCGCGCTGGTGTAATCAGAAGTTCCAGACGTTGATCGATCAGGCACGGGAAAAAACCGACCCGGCCGAGCGTGCTGCGCTCTACGAGCAGGCTCAAGTGATCTTCAACCAGGACCTGCCATGGATCAGCATGGCCTACACCAAGGCGTTCACTGCCATGCGCAACAACGTAGAGGGCTACCACATCAGCCCTCTCACCACTAATAACTTCGCTACCACCCAAGTGAAGTAGAAGAATAAGCCGGCGGGCTCTACCCAGAGACCCGCCGGAATACGCCTAACCGGCTGATGAGGTACACGAGAAGATGTTTAGTTTTATCGCTCGCCGAGTGGGGTTGCTCATACCCACCTTCTTCGGCATCACCTTGCTGACCTTCGCACTGATTCGCCTGATTCCCGGCGACCCTGTCGAAGTCATGATGGGTGAACGCCGGGTCGATCCGGAAATGCACGCCCAAGCCATGGAACGTCTTGGCCTGAACAAACCCCTTTATGCGCAATACATCGATTACGTCGGCAAGCTCGCCCATGGCGACCTGGGCGAATCGCTGCGTACGCGCACGAGCGTGTGGTCCGAATTCACTTCGCTGTTCCCGGCAACCCTGGAACTGTCGATTGCGGCGCTGATCTTCGCGGGCATTCTCGGGCTGCTGGCCGGTGTCATTGCGGCACTGAAGCGAGGGTCCCTGTTCGACCATGGGGTCATGGGTATCTCCCTGGCGGGGTACTCGATGCCGATCTTCTGGTGGGGCCTGATCCTGATCATGTTCTTCTCGGTATCGCTGGGCTGGACCCCGGTATCGGGACGTATCGACCTGCTCTACGACATTCCCCCCAAAACCGGCTTCATGCTGATCGACACCCTGCTCAGCGATGAAGAAGGTTCGTTCATGGACGCCCTGCGTCACCTGATTCTGCCGGCCATCGTGCTGGGCACCATTCCGCTGGCGGTCATCGCCCGGATGACCCGCTCCTCGATGCTCGAAGTCCTGCGTGAAGACTATGTGCGCACTGCTCGCGCCAAGGGCCTTTCGCCGGCTCGCGTGGTGTTCGTTCACGGCCTGCGCAACGCGCTGATCCCGGTACTGACGGTGTTCGGTCTGCAAGTGGGCACGCTGCTGGCCGGTGCGGTTCTGACCGAAACGATCTTCTCCTGGCCGGGCATCGGCAAGTGGCTGATCGAGGCCATTGGCGCCCGTGACTACCCTGTCGTGCAAAACGGCATCCTGCTAATCGCCTGCCTGGTGATTCTGGTCAACTTCGTGGTGGACATCCTCTACGGCTTTGCCAACCCACGCATTCGTCATCAGCGCTGAGATCCCTTTTTATGAGCACACCTACTCCCGTAGTAGCAGTCGATCAAAGCCTGCTCTACCCGTCCGTCTACAAAGAGTTCTGGCAGCACTTCTCCAAGAACAAAGGCGCCGTCGCGGGCCTGGCGTTCATGCTGGTGATCGTGTTCTGCGCCCTGTTCGCGCCGTGGGTTGCCCCCCATGACCCGAGCGAGCAATACCGTGATTTCCTGCTGACCCCGCCGGTCTGGCTTGAAGGCGGCCAATGGCAGTTTCTACTGGGTACCGATGAACTGGGCCGCGACCTGCTGTCGCGTCTGATTCAGGGTTCGCGCCTGTCGCTGCTGATCGGCCTGTCCTCGGTGGTGATGTCGCTGATTCCGGGGATCCTCATGGGTCTGCTGGCCGGTTTCTTCCCGAAAATCCTCGGCCCGACCATCATGCGTCTGATGGACATCATGCTGGCGCTGCCGTCGCTGCTGCTGGCTGTGGCCATCGTCGCGATCCTCGGCCCTGGCCTGATCAACACCGTCATCGCCATCGCCATCGTTTCCCTGCCGTCCTACGTGCGTCTGACCCGTGCAGCCGTTATGGGCGAACTGAACCGTGACTACGTGACCGCCGCGCGTCTGGCCGGCGCAACGCTGCCGCGCCTGATGTTCATCACCGTGCTGCCCAACTGCATGGCGCCGCTGATCGTTCAGGCCACGTTGAGTTTCTCCTCGGCAATCCTCGACGCTGCGGCGCTGGGCTTCCTGGGTCTGGGTGTACAACCGCCGACGCCAGAGTGGGGCACCATGCTCGCTTCGGCCCGCGACTACATCGAACGCGCCTGGTGGGTGGTCAGCCTCCCGGGTCTGACCATTTTGCTCAGCGTGCTGGCAATCAACCTGATGGGCGACGGTCTGCGCGATGCGCTGGACCCGAAACTCAAGAACGCCGCCTGAGGACGTCCGAATGTCTCTTTTAAACATCAAGAACCTCAACGTGCGCTTTGGCGACGCCACGGCCACCCCGGTCGTCGACGGCCTGGACCTGGCGGTCGACAAGGGCGAAGTGCTGGCGATCGTGGGCGAATCGGGTTCGGGTAAATCCGTGACCATGATGGCGCTCATGGGCCTGATCGAGCACCCCGGCATCGTCACCGCCGATGCCCTGGTCTTCGACGGCAAGGACATGCTCACGCTCAATGCGCGTCAGCGTCGCAAGATCGTCGGCAAAGACATGTCGATGGTCTTCCAGGACCCGATGACGGCGCTGAACCCGAGCTACACCGTGGGTTTCCAGATCAAGGAAGTGCTTAAGCAGCACTTGGGTCTGTCCGGCCGCGCTGCCCATCAGCGCGCACTGGAGCTGTTGCAGAAGGTTGAAATTCCGGGCGCCGCACAGCGTCTGGACGCCTACCCGCATCAACTGTCCGGCGGCATGAGCCAGCGTGTTGCGATCGCCATGGCCATCGCCGGCGAACCAAAACTGCTGATCGCCGACGAACCGACCACTGCGCTGGACGTGACCATTCAGGCGCAGATCATGGACCTGCTGCTCGCGCTGCAAAAAGAGCAGGACATGGCGCTGGTGCTGATCACCCACGACCTTGCCGTGGTGGCTGAAACCGCTCAGCGGGTCTGCGTGATGTATGCCGGTCAGGCGGTGGAAGTGGGTCAGGTACCGGGGCTGTTCGACGTCCCGGCGCACCCGTACAGCGAAGCGTTGCTGGCGGCGATTCCCGAGCACAGCATGGGCGCCGCGCGCCTGTCGACGCTGCCGGGCATCGTCCCGGGTCGTTACGACCGTCCAAGTGGCTGCCTGCTCTCGCCGCGCTGCCCGTATGTTCAGGACAAATGCCGCCAGCAACGCCCGGGCCTCGACCCGAAAGCCCATAGCCTGGCGCGTTGCTTCTTTCCGCTGAATCAGGAGGTGGCGTGATGAGCGAAATCGTACTGACCGCTCGTGACCTTACTCGTCACTACGATGTGTCCCGTGGGCTGTTCAAGCCCCATGCAACCGTGCGCGCGCTCAACGGCGTGTCGTTCGAACTCGAAGCCGGCAAGACGCTGGCGGTGGTCGGTGAGTCCGGTTGCGGCAAGTCGACGCTGGCCCGCGCACTGACGCTGATCGAAGAGCCTTCTTCGGGATCGTTGAAAATCGCCGGCCAGGAAGTCACCGGCGCGACCAAGGCGCAACGCAAACAGCTGCGCAAAGACGTGCAGATGGTGTTCCAGAGCCCCTACGCGTCGCTCAATCCGCGGCAGAAAGTCGGTGATCAACTGGGCGAGCCGCTGCTGATCAACACTAATCTTTCCGCCGCCGAACGCCGCGAGAAGGTGCAGGCGATGATGGCTCAGGTCGGTCTGCGTCCCGAGCACTATCAGCGCTACCCGCATATGTTCTCCGGCGGTCAGCGTCAACGTATCGCGCTGGCGCGGGCGATGATGCTGCAGCCTAAAGTGCTGGTGGCGGACGAACCGACGTCGGCGCTCGACGTATCGATTCAGGCGCAGGTGCTGAACCTGTTCATGGATCTGCAGCAAGAGTTCAACACCGGTTACGTGTTCATTTCCCACAACCTGGCGGTGGTGCGTCACGTCGCCGACACGGTGTTGGTGATGTACCTCGGTCGCCCGGCCGAGATGGGGCCCAAGGAAGAGATCTACAACCGCCCGCTGCACCCGTACACCCAGGCGCTGCTGTCGGCGACCCCGACGATCCACCCGGACCCGTCGAAGCCGAAGATCAAAATCGTCGGCGAGCTGCCCAACCCGCTGAACCCGCCGTCAGGCTGCGCGTTCCACAAGCGCTGCCCTTACGCGACCGAACGCTGCGCCGTCGAAGTGCCGGAGCTGCGTTGGGTCGACAACCGTCAGGTGGCCTGCCATTACGCGGAACAGTTTGTGGCGTGATGGTTGAGTCATAAAAAAGGCCGTTGCGTGTGAGCGCAACGGCCTTTTTTTGTGGCTTGATTTTGTGGCGCCTGAACCACTGCTTCGCGATAACGGATGCCTTGGTCCCGGCTGAAGCCGGTCCTACTGAATGCACGCCACTTCACTGTAGGAGCCGGCTTGCTGGCGAATGCGGTGGGTCAGATATGAAGATATAGACTGACCCACCGAGTTCGCCAGCAAGCCGGCTCCTTGTATCTCGACTTTGTCTTCTCAGAAGGTAAAGTTCTCGACTGATCATCGAGGGAAAGGCGTGAAGACGACCGGCTCCTAGTGGCGTTATAGCCTGCGAAGTAGATCCATTCTCCGCCTTTCCAACCTTACTCATTGAGCTCGTACGATATCTAGAGCCACGTTGTGAGCTCGCATTTACAAGGTCGAAGCCGAGTGACGCGATGATTGATCTTCAGTTGAAAAGGAGAACAGCATGTCTGCATTCGTTGGCGTTGACATGGCCAAGAATACTTTTGATGTTGCAACGCCGTTGGACAATGGCAAACACCGCACCAAGGGCAAGTTGAGCAATGATGCCAAGGGATTTGCCGAGTTTGAGTCCTGGCTCCAGAAGCACGCCACACCGGATGCGCTGATAGTCATTGAGGCCACGGGCAATTACCACGAAGCGTTGGCAGATTTCCTTTTTCAAAAGGGATACCGGCTTCATATCGCGAACCCTGCCACCACCGCCGCTCATGCCAAGTCGGAGTTGTCACGCAACAAGACTGACAAAACCGATGCCAAACTCATCTCCGATTTCGCCATGCAGAAGCATCGCAAGCTGCGGCTTTGGGTGCCTGAGCCTCAGTCGCGGCGCCGTCTGAGGGCGTTGGTCCGCCGTCTGGAAGATCTCAACGAGATCCGTCAGATGGAGAAAAACCGCCTGGAAGTTGCCAGCCCGAACGTCGTAACGTCCATCGAATCGGTGATTGCTCATGTCTCGGAAGAAATCACCGAAACCGAAAAAGCGATCAAGCAGCACATCGACGATGATCCTGACCTGCGCGGCAAGAGCGAGTTGATGACCTCCATTGATGGCATAGGCGAGAAAACTGCCGCGCTGATCCTCGCGGAACTGGGAGACCCTTTGGATTACGAGGGACCGAAAAAGCTCTCTGCCTTCGCTGGATTATCGCCCAGACAGGACCGCTCTGGAGGTTACGTCGGTGCAACCCGCATTAGCCGAACCGGCTCGTCGCGGCTCAGGGGCGGCCTTTACATGCCCGCGATCGTAGGAATTCAACACAATGAGGTGCTGAGCGAGTTCGCCAAGAGATTGAAAGCGAACGGAAAGGCTCCCAAGCAAGTTATCTGTGCAGTGATGCGCAAGATGTTGCACCTGATCTATGGCGTGCTTAAGAGCAACAAGCCATTCGACCCTGGAATTGCTTTGGCCGCTTGAAGGCTGATCGACAAAGACTTGGATGGCCAGGTTGGCGCTGCCGTGTGAGCTGCGGAGGTACCGTTGTGCCTGCCTGAAAGCAGCAGCGCTAACGCGCTGCTGGGGTTGCAGTCGGGACATCAAGACGATATCAACAGCGGATCGCGTGCATTCAGCGGAACCGCCTTTAGCCGGGAATGAAAGGGTTCCATCGTAGAACGAACCACCTCAATACACATCCCGCCGATACCGACCCTGCTCGATCAACTCCCGCACCGCGTCCTCACCCAGCAGCGCGTTCAACGTCGCATCCACCCCGCCTGCCATGCCTTCCAGACTCCCGCAGATGTAAATCACAGCGCCCTCGGCCAGCCAGCGACGCAGTTCATCATCTGCCTCACGCAAGCGGTCCTGCACATAGATTTTTTCAGCCTGATCCCGGGAAAATGCCAGGTCCAGACGCGCCAGATCTCCATTCGCCAGCCAGCCGTTGAGCTCATCCGCGCAGTGGAAATCGTGTGCACTGTTTCGCTCGCCGAACAGCAACCAGTTGCGCTGCTCACCGGACGCGACGCGCGCCTTGAGCAAGCTGCGCAGGCCCGCCAGGCCAGTGCCGTTGCCGATCAAAATCATCGGCGCCGACTCGGCCGGCAGATGGAAACCACTGTTGCGACGCACCCGCACACTGACAGCGCCGCCTACCGCAACATGCTCGGTCAACCAGCCCGAACACAGCCCAAGGCTGCCATCGGGGTGCAGCTCCTGACGCACGATCATCTGCAACACACCGTCCTCAGGAATCGACGCAATCGAATACTCGCGCATCGCCAGCGGCACCAGTGCATCGACCAACGCCTGCGCGTGCAAGCCCACCAGATGACTCCGATTCACCGGCAACTGACGCGTGGACAAGGCTTGGCCGAGGGTCTCGCTCAAGCCATCGACGGTGACCTGGGTGTCTGCAGGAATGCCCAGTCCGGACAGTAACTGCTCGACCGCAGAGGCCGGGTTGCGCGGCAACACCTCCACCAGATCGCCGGCCTCCCAACGAGCCGCTGAATCCCACGTCAGGCCGAGTAAAAACACCTTCGAGCCCACGCTGCCGGGGTTCAGCCATTCCCGGGCCACCAGCGTCCAGTTTTGATACTCCGGTGCTTGCCAGACGGTCGTCGGCGTCGAGCCCGTCAGCTGGCCCAGTTGCTGTTGCCAGTGTTGCAGCGCCGCGCCGTCGCCACTGTCCACTTCCACCGGTGCGAACAGCGTGCGCCCACCGCGCTCGGACAACCAGCCGTGCAGGCGCTGAGCGAAACCGCAGAACTGTTGATACTGGCGATCGCCCAGCCCCAGCACCGCGTAGTTGAGATTATCCAGTGCCAGCGGCCGGCCCAACACCTTGCGCTCGAAGGCTCGGGCACTGTCCGGTGCTTCGCCATCGCCAAAGGTGCTGACGACGAACAGCGCGTTGCGGCTCTGATGCAAGTCCTGCTCGGTGATGTCGCCCAGACGCTGCACCTTGACCGCCACACCGGCCGTTTGCAGCTGGCCGGCGGTTTGCCAGGCCAGTTGCTCGGCGAACCCGCTCTGGCTGGCAAAGCCGATCAACCAGGCCGCGCCCTGCTCGCCCGTCGTTGCCGACACTTCACCGCGCGCGTTGCGGATCTCGCGCTTCTTGCGTCGACGGTCCAGGTACAGCAGCCAGCCGGTGATGAAAAACAAGGGCATCAACAGCGCGGCCACGGTCACGACGATACGCCCGATCAGACCAAAATAGCTCCCGGTGTGCAGCGCGTAGTTGCTGACCAACAACTGCGCGCCGAGGCTTTTCTCGGAATAGCGCGACACTGCCTTGAGCGAGCCGTCGGCCGGATCGAGAGTCATCTGGTTCAACGCGCGGGGGTGCGGGCCCGTTTTAAGCAGGTAGAACACCGTCGCCATCTGGCCCGGTGCCTGGGGCATGCGCAGGTTGTACGTCTTGAGGTCCGGTCCGGCGGTGCTCTGGATGGTCTGCCAGATGGCGTCGTAATCCGGGGTCGAAGCCGTTACGACTTTAGGCGCCTCCTTCACAGCAGGGCCCGGACGCGGCCCTCCACTACGGCGCTGTTCGCCCGCCACCGGAGGATCGCCAATCAGCTTGGTCATGCCGTTGCTGAACCACTCGTAGGACCACATCAACCCGGTGATCGCCAGCAGCAGATAGATGATCAGGCACCAGGTGCCAAACACCGAATGCAGGTCCCAATTGAAACTGCGTCCCTTCTTCGCCCAGTCCATGGTCAGCCAGACGCGCCAGTTCAGCGGCTTGCGCGGCCAGCGCAGATACAGCCCGGACAGGCAAAAGAAAATGAGGATTAGGGTGCAGGCTGCGGTGACTTGCTTGCCGTACTCCCCTGCGGCAAGGAATCGGTGCAGGTTGAGGATGAAGCCGAAGAAGTCCTGACCTACGGCGTCCTCGGTAAAGTCTCCGGTGTAGGGGTTGAAGTTGTGCATTTCGCCGCGACGCTGGCCCGGCGGCGGTGTGAACCAGACCTGGGCGATCCGGTCGCCGTCGACATCGATGCGGAACATCGCTACCTTGTCTTTGCCCTGGGCTTCAACCTTGCTGACCATTTCCGCCAGTGACAGTTGACGAGGCTGAAGATGGGGCTGGGGCTGCACGAACAATACGTCGGGGTTGAGCGCGTCGAGTATTTCGTCCTCGAAGGAATACAGCGCGCCAGTGATCCCCATCAGGGCAAGCACCAGACCCGCCGTGATTCCGAAGAACCAGTGCACTTGAAACAGGACTTTCTTCAACACCCTCGACACCTCACTCACCCGCTACGGCGCGCATTATGCGCACAAACGGCATGTATTCTCATCTGTGTCTGATTCTTGATGCAAAAGCTGCGGTAGCGACCGTGATACCGCTACCACAGGTGATGCGTCCGCTTGCAGATCAGAAGTGGAAGCTGGCACTCATCAGCGCAGTACGCCCGGCGGCCATGTGCGCGTAGTGGGTGCTGAAGACCTGGTCGTAATAACGCTTGTCGGTCAGGTTCTGCACGTTCAGCTGCAGGTCGACGTTCTTGGTCAGCGCGTACGTGGCCATGGCGTCGTAGCGCCAGTAGGACGGCACTTCCACCGAGTTGGCTTCGTTGCCGAAACGCGAATCGACGAAGGTCGCGCCGCCGCCCACGGTCAACTTCGGCATCAGTTCGTAGGTCGACCAGAAATTGAAGCTGTTGCGCGGCGTGCTCGGCATGTGGTTGCCCTCGTCCGCCTTGCTGGTCGCGCTGACGATCTCGCTCTCCATGTAGGTGTAGCCGCCGTAGACTTTCCATTTGCCGGTGATGTTGCCGCTGTAGGTCAGCTCCAGGCCATCGACACGCTGCTCGCCGTCCAGCACCTGAAACGTCGCGTTATCAGGGTCGGTCACCCGCGCGTTGGTCTTCTCGGTGCGGAACAGCGCAGCGGTCAGCGACAGGTTGTCGTCGAAGAAGTCCCACTTGGTGCCCAGCTCATAGTTGCGGTTCTTTTCCGGATCAAGGTTGGCGTTGTTCGCCGCGATTTCCAGACCGCCATTGCCGCTGGTTTCACCCGAGGGGTTGCTGGACGTCGACCATGCCGCGTAGATGCTGCCGTTCGGCAGTGGCTTATAGGTCACCCCGACCTGGTAATTCCACAGCTGGCTGGTGTTCTCGCGCTTGAAGCTGCCCGCCACCGAACCACGGCCGCCGGTGCTGTAACCACTGGAGCGCACGTCGTAATCGTCATAACGCAGGCCGAGATTCAACGACCACTGCTCGTTGAATTTCAGCGTGTCGAAAACGTAGGCGGCACTGGTTTTGGTGTCGGTATCGGTGTACGCCTGGCTGTCGGTGATGGTGCCGTTCCAGTCGTCTTTCGGCGACGGGTTGGACAGGCTGGTGCAATCGCCTGACGCCAGTAGCGCTGCATTACACGTCGAGCCAATGGTCCCGCCGCTGGCGCTAAGTACGTTGTAGCCGCGGTTGTGGGTGTCCTGGTAAGAAAACTCGAGCCCCGTCACCAGGCTGTGCTGAATGAAACCGGTGTCGAATTTCGCTTGCAGGTCGGTCTGGTTGACGAAGCCGCTGGAGGTGGAATTGCGGCTTTTTGCCGAGCGCGAGACCAGGCCTCTGGCGACGTTACCGCGGCTGTCGTCCGGGTTGGTGACGATGTAGTCCAGCGTCGAGCGCGACATGCGGAAGCTGTTGGAAATCGTCAGGTTGTCGTTGAGGTCGTGTTCGAGGCGGATCGTGCCGCTGTCGTTGACGCTCTTGCGGTAGTCGCGGTCGGTCAGGCCGTAAAAGTTGTTTTCGTTGACGTGGGCCGGCTTGTCAACCACGTACTTGCTGCGGCCGGTGGTGTTGGTCAACGGAATGCCGTAGTCGGGCATGTCGTCCGTGGACAGGTGGTAGTAATCGACCTTGACCCGCGTGTCGGTGCCCAGACCGAACGCGAACGAAGGCGCGACGCCCCAGCGGCTGTTGTCGACATCGTTGCGGCCAGCGACGTTGGAATCATGCTTCATCAGGTTCAGGCGGAAGGCCGAGGTGTCGGTCATCTGCTTGTTGACGTCGAGGGTGTAACGCTGGGTCTGGTCCGAACCGAAGGTGTAGCCGCCGTTGAAGTCATCGCCCAGATGAGCGCCTTTGGTGACGAGGTTCAGGCTGCCACCCGTTGAGCCTGCGCCGGTGAATGCCGAGCCAGGGCCTTTGCTGACCTCGACCGATTCGACGTTGAAAATCTCCCGGCTCTGCGCTGCTACGTCGCGCATGCCGTCGATGAACACGTCGCTCTCTGCGTTGAAGCCGCGAATGATCGGGCGATCCGCATTCGGGTTACCGCCCTCGCCCGCGCCAAACGTAATGCCGGGGGTGGTGCGCAAAGCGTCGGCCAGGCTCGTGGCGGCGGTGTCGCGGATGACTTGCTGCGGGATCACCGTGACGCTTTTCGGCGTCTCGCGCAGAGGCGCAGTGTACTTTTTCGAGGCCGATTCTTCGGTCTTGTAAGCCGTGTCGGCCCGCTCGCCGTCAATGTTGGTGGCCCCGAGATTCAGAGCATCCGAGGCAGGTTCCGCAGCCTGCGCCACATGGGCGGCTGACATCGCGGCAAGGGCGACGCTGACTGCGCCGACGATGGAACGCTGCGGATGTGCGGTAACGGGTTGTGGCTGGCGCGGCATTTTCCTTCCCCAAGGAAACAATAAGGCGGCGGAATATAGTTGAGACTGCTTCGCATTCGCAGAAAACTTACATTCTTTACACTTTACCATTACTCAATTTTCACATCCGCCCATTCACGCGCGCGGGTGACGTTTTACACGATCAATAAGAATCACTATCATCCGCCGCCTCATTCTTCTCGCAGGTCGCGATTCATGCTCCTACATATCCCCGGTCTGTTTTCACCCGAGGAGGTACGTCGCATTCGACAGGCGCTGGAAGAAACCGAATGGGCCGACGGCAAGATCACCGCCGGGCACCAGTCGGCGAAAGCCAAGCACAACCTGCAGTTGTCGGAAGGCCATCCACTGGCATTGGAGATCGGCGCGGCGATGCTCGAACGCCTCTGGCAGAACCCGCTGTTCATGTCCGCCGCCCTGCCCCACAAGGTCTTCCCGCCGTTGGTGAATTGCTACACCGGCGGCGGCAGTTTCGATTTCCACATCGACAACGCCGTGCGTCAGGCCAAGGGCAGCGCCGAGCGCGTGCGCACGGATCTGTCATCGACGCTGTTCTTCAGCGATCCCGATGACTACGACGGCGGCGAGCTGGTGATTCAGGACACCTTCGGCACCCGTCAGGTCAAGCTGCCGGCGGGTGACCTGCTGCTTTATCCGGCCAGCAGTCTGCACAAGGTCAACGCCGTGACACGGGGTGCGCGGTACGCCTCGTTCTTCTGGACCCAGAGCCTGGTGCGCGATGATGGCCACCGCACGCTACTGTTCGAAATGGACGCCGCCATCCAGCAACTCAGCCGCGATGTGCCCGACCACCCCTCGCTGCTGCAACTCACCGGCACTTATCACAATCTGCTGCGGCAATGGGTCGAGGTCTGAGTCATGACCTGGAATCTGCGACGTGAAGAGGTGCTCGATGGCGATCAGTTGCGCGCCATGCTTGAAGACAGCCCTGCCAGTGCCGCACGGGCGATTCTGATTGCGGCGCAGGCCAACATCGTCGACGCCCAGGCGCTGCTCGGACAGATCCTGCTCGACGGTAGCGGCATAGAACGCGATCCGGCGCTGGCGTTGGTCTGGTTTCAGATCGCGGCGCGCCAGGGCCATGCCATGGCGCAGAACATGCTGGGACGTTGCCATGAACATGGATGGGGCTGCGACCCTGACGCCACCAAAGCCGCAGAACATTATCGCCTTGCCGCCGAGGCCGGTCTGGATTGGGGCTTTTATAACTACGGCAATCTTCTGGCGACCGGACGTGGCGTCAATAAAGACCAGGCCCGAGCGCTGGCCTGCTATCGCAAGGCGGCAGAACTGGGCCATGCAAAGTCGATGAACCTAGTGGGGCGTTATCTGGAAGAAGGTCTTTGCTGCGAGCAGGATCTCGCTGCCGCCCATGACTGGTATCGGCGCTCGGCCGAGGGCGGCGACTTTCGCGGGCAGTTCAGTCACGCCGCAGTACTGGCCGAACAAGGCCGTGTCGAGGAAGCCGTCGAATGGCTCGAAACAGCGTTGAGCATTGGCAACCTTAAATTCCTGCGTGTCAGTCGCCAGGTGCTCTTGCACGCAGTCCACCCGGATATTCACACGTTGGCGCTGGACTACCATGCAAAAGCGGCACAGCTGGGAGACGAAACGGACGCTACGGCATATCGTGACCTCTTGAACGCTCTTTAATGGTTAATTGTAAGTTCCGTTTTCTAAATATAACCCTACGAAACTCTTGCAACGCTTCGAGAGTGCTGGTTTCTGGGCATTAGCCAGTCGTGATACCTAAGCCGCTGGAATTTTCCTACACTTTCAACCTACTTTTCCACTTTGACCTCCGCAGGAGCACAACTTACTCTCTTGTTCGTGCAGACAACTTAACGAGCCTGCATCCGGAAATGACAAACCTCCGGAATAGTAACGCGACATCATTAAAGGACTAATGATATGTCTCAACCAGAGCAAAACCTTGTAACTGCCGCAGCGACAGACCCTGCGGCACTGTTCAGTTTATCCGTTGCAACACCTGAGACCGATGCTCGGGACACCGGCCTGATATTGACCAAAGAACAGATCAAAAGCCTCAAAAAATATGAAGTCGCCGGACTCGCTCTTCCGATCGAGCTCAAAGACGTCATTGCCTATCTGGGCTATGAACACGGTGCTGGTAATGGTCTGGAGGCCGCAGACTTTCAGAAGACGTTCCAACTTGTCAATCGTCACGCCAGACTCTGGAATCCATTGCGCACGGACTTGCTGACCGTCAATACCAAACTGGTGGTTTTCGCCGGCTCAATTCAAGTCTATGGCCAAAGCATGGCTGAGGTGTTCAGCGAAATAGCGGCATTAGGCCTGGTCGAAAAACACGGTATCAAAACACTTGAAGATCTGCGCAAATTCGAATTCGAATCAGGAATAACGTTCCCCGGTATCGAAGCAGAAGACCGCAACGATCTCGGTTATTATCTGGATCAAATACTTGAAAAAGTAAAAGACCAGGCGGTCGAAGCCAATCGAATCAAAGAGCGCCTTGACTCATTCGGCAAAGAGTTAGGCGAGAAAGTGGGCCCTGCCATCAGCCGCAAACTGTCTCTCATCGACAACAATTCCCTGGGCGGCGAAATCAGCGATCTGCAGATAAAAATTGATAAGCGCGCGTTGACCATCGACGAGAAGAATAAAGAATACAAAACGCTCGTGATGGAAGCCATCGGCTCTGTCATGGGCAATTTGGCCATGATGATCTACTCAAGCGTCCAGGCTGAAAAAATCCGAAAGGCGCGTAATGAGCTCACCAAAGAACAGGAGAAGGACATCGCCCTGATGGCGCAGAAAAACAAGATTCTGGCTGCGCTGGGTCGTATACGAATGGATTTCCAAAACCTCGACCTGGTTGTGATTGATGCCAACATAGCCACCAATAACCTGATCACCGTCTGGAACTCGCTTAGCACATTCATCGCCGCTTCCATTACCGAAATTGACGGTATTCACGACGGGCTTTCCATGCGCAGATTTCGAAACCACTTCAACCTGGTGGTCAAGCCTTGGGAAACCATCGAACGCAATACCCAACAACTGGAAGAAGTTTTTTCTGCCGCCGACCGCGAATTCAAAGAAGAATACGGAGTTTAAAATGAACAATATTTCTCAATTTCCAGGCAGCATCGAATACCCGGCACTGAACCCGCAAACGTTCCGAGAGGCGAAAGCCAAAGCAAACAATGCCGCCACTGAAGTTAACAGCCTGTTCATCCAGGCAGCCTACCTTCCGTCTTTGGACAGCCGAATTACTGCCCAGGACCAGGCGCTGCGTAAAGCTGATTTCGAACTGCGCGAGGCCGTTAAATCACTGGATATCGGAACAGGCATCCAGGTTGAAACGCTTCGAGGACTTCAATCCGAGCTACGCAGCGCGCCTGAGTCCGACCATGAGGAAATCATCGTAGACATCGTCCAACGGGTCCAAATCATCATGGGGATCGTCAGCAAAAAAGAGCAGGTACTCAAAAACCTGATTCCTGCCATGGCAGCCCCGATTGATCGCATGGCTACGGGGAAATACCTCACCCAGCTCGAGGCGGATCAGGCACGCCTGCCGACAGAAGTACTCGAAATCAAAGAACGTCAAAACGCGCTGGAAGCAAAACGCAAGGCGCTGACTGACGCGATGGCGCTGATCGAAGCCAGAAACTTCACCCAAATTGCCAGAGATACAGCACTGACCGCGCAGGAAATGACCAAGCTTGGTATGTCCCCGCCCGAGCTGATCGCGGTTGAGGCAGCTATCGATGTGGCTTTGAAGGTCCTGGAACGGGCCGAGAGCCTGATCAATTATGTAGGCATGATTGAAGCCCGTGACAGGCTACGCAAACAGATCGACGATCTGATCGATCGCACCCAAGCGAAGAACGACGAGTTGCGTCTGGTCACCTTGAAAAAGGATCTGGTCATCGAATCCCATCGTTTCGACGACCACCGAGCGCAGTACGTTGCCGAGTTCGAGAAATGTGTCACGGCCCATCGCTTTTTCCTGAGCACTCATAGCACCGTCAATGGCGCCGATCAGGACGGTGTCGCTCAATTTGCGGCGGACGTACTGGCGCTGGCAAAACATTTGAAGGTCATGGCTGATTAAATCCGCTAATGCGCAACAGTGTGGCCGGGAAAGTTCAAGGATGTTCGTCCCGGCCTCATGCGTGGAGTGTGCTGGTTACACCAGCGCTCTGCGTCGCACATCATCTCTTTAAAGGATTAACGACATGAACTCATCCGAACCACTGGATGACGCCCCCGTTCACGATCAGACACTTGACCTGGCAGTGCGCCTGCCCGGCACGTTGATTTCTGCAGCAGCGGGCGCTTCAGAAGACGCCGTCCGCGCGCCGGGCCTCATTCTGACGAAAGAGCAATTGGTTGAGTTGAAGCGCTATGAAACCCTCGGCCTCGCACTTCCAACGGAACTCAACGACGTCATCTTTTACCTTGGCTACGAGACAGGCGCAGGCCCGTATCTGGAAGCCCGGGACTTCCAGACTACTTTTAATCACATTAATCAACATGCCCTGCGATGGAACCCGCTTCGCACCGACCTGATGAACGTCGGCAGCGAACTCTGGGTGTTCGCCGACCAGATGCTGGTTTACGCAGCCGGCGTAAGACGCCTTTATAACGAGATCAAAACGAAGCCGTCCGAAACGGCTGATCCAGAAGCTCAAGCAGACTTTTTGCAGTACATCGAGCAGGTCGCATCGCTCGTTCTGCAGCGTCGAAACGTGACGGAGGCACTCAAGCGCCGGCTCAAGGCCTTCGCCGAAGAATTGTCGACCGCAGTGATGCCCGAGGTGAAGCTCAAGCTACGGAGCATCGACACCAGCAATTTACCGACTGACATCCAATCGCTGATCGACACCCTTGAGAGAGGGGGCGCTGACATTGAAGCGAAACATCTTGAATACAAGGCGCTGGTAAAAAAGTCGGCGGCAGACAGTATTGGTCTGCCGCAATTGAGCCTTTATCGCAGCAGCGACGCGGATAAAGTGCGCAAACAAATCAGCGCGCTGCGTCAGCAACAGGAGGCCAGCATTGTTCTGCTTGAGCAGAAGAACAGGATTCACGCCTCACTTCATCGCGTTCGCAGTGAGTTACACGACTTGACACTGGTCCTTGTGGATGCAGACATCGCTACCCAGAACTTGACTGACGTGTGGAACGGCCTGCATACCTACCTGACTTATTCGGTTCAGGAAGCAGGAAGAATCGACAGTGTGCTGTCCCTGCGTCGCCTCTTCAACGCTTTCAATCTGGTGGCTAAGCCCTGGGGCCAGATAAAGCAGGACGCGGATACTTTGCTCAACGTGTTCAAAGAGGCAGATCGTGAGTTCCGCATGAGTCATGGACATCAATGACATGTGGAATTCGAAGACTCTGGATCAGGCACCATGCCAAGCCACCTTGCAGGGGCAACGCATCGAGTTCGCGCTGTAACGCCATGGAGGGCGAAGAATGACAACACATCTCATCGAATACGACGACGTCGCTTATCTAGGATTCAACATCGGCTATATGGAGAAGCTTCCCCAATACATCGAAGCCTTCAAAATCAAACTCGATCTGGTTCCTGAAGCCGAATACGGAAAGTACAGGGAGCCCGCGATGGATCAGGTCGTCGCCACCGCACGGCAAGGCAGCTCGCTCTGGCACTCCAGCGCGAAGCAGCTTCGCGCGCTCCATCAGGACACCAAAAAGACACTGACCGACATGATCGCACTGTTGGACAGCAACCCGTTTGACAGCCGGGTCGCGCAGTTTACAAAGGATATGCTGCGCCACGAGGCAGAATTCAAGCGGCAACAGGCAGAATGCGACTGGATCATCGAATGCACCAGGCAGACCATTCCTCGGTTCATGGATTTCATGAACGTAAGAACCTATGAATACGCGGAACGCAAAAGGCTGCTGGTGAAAGGAAAGTCCAGCAACCTACCGAAGACGCTTAACAGCGGAGTGACGGACGAAAGCAGTCTCGCTTCGGCGAGAAGCAGCCTGGAATGGCATCGTCGCGCCTACAACACGGCGATCCTCTCGGCGGGGAATATGGGGGCCTATTGTTCGCGGCTGTCTGGCCTGTTGAACGCCACCCTTCGGGAGATCCATGCGCTCAAGCCCGATCAGTCCGCTCGGCGGTTGACCGTGTCGTGTCAATCAGCGGCCAGTGCAGCACGCGAGGCGCAGCGCCTGATCAATTACACCCTCGACAATATTTTTCGATTCAGTATTTGAGCCGCACAAAAAAAGGCACCCACTGGGTGCCGTTTTCTTGTTACAGCTGACGTTTACACGTAGTAGGACTTCAGCGGCGGGAAGCCGTTGAACTCTACGGCGCTGTAGCTGGTGGTGTACGCACCGGTGGACAGCCAGTACAGGCGGTCACCGATAGCCAGGTTCAGTGGCAGGCCGTACTTGTAGTTTTCGTACATGATGTCGGCGCTGTCGCAGGTCGGGCCTGCAATGACCACTTCTTCCATTTCACCTTTCTTCTCGGTCCAGATCGGGAACTTGATGGCTTCGTCCATGGTTTCGATCAGGCCGGAGAACTTGCCCACATCCGTGTACACCCAACGCTCGACGGCAGTGCGGGATTTACGCGACACCAGCACCACTTCGCTGACCAGGATACCGGCGTTGGCGATCAACGAACGGCCCGGCTCCAGAATGATTTCCGGCAGATCGTCACCGAAATCTTCTTTCAGGTAGCGAATGATTTCTTCGGCGTAGGTTTCCAGGCTGTTGGTGCGGGTGATGTAGTTGGCCGGGAAGCCGCCGCCCATGTTGATCAGCTTGAGAACGATGCCGTCTTCTTCTTTCAGACGCTCGAAGATCACCTTCACTTTGGCGATCGCGGCGTCCCAGACGCTGATGTCGCGCTGCTGCGAACCAACGTGGAAGGAGATGCCGTAGGGCACCAGGCCCAGTTCACGAGCGAGGATCAAAAGGTCCATCGCCATGTCGGTCTGGCAGCCGAACTTGCGTGACAGCGGCCAGTCAGCCGTGGTCGAGCCTTCGGTGAGGATACGAACATAAACTTTCGAGCCCGGCGCGGCCTTGGCGATGTTGCGAAGGTCAGCTTCGGAGTCGGTGGAGAACAGACGCACGCCCTTCTCGTAAAAGTAGCGGATGTCTCTGGATTTCTTGATGGTGTTGCCGTAGCTGATGCGATCCGGGGTGACGCCGCGGTCCATCACTTTATCCAGCTCGTAGATCGAGGCGATGTCGAAACTGGAGCCCTTTTCCTTCAGCAGGTCGATGATTTCGACCGCCGGGTTGGCTTTGACGGCGTAATACACTTTGGCGAATTCGAAGCCTGCACGCAGGTCGTCGTAGGCCTTGCTGATCATCGCGGTGTCGATGACCACGAACGGGGTTTCTTGCTTGTCGGCAAACGCCTTCATTTTATCGAAGGTGCTTTTCTCGAAATAGTCTTCGACCTGGATCGACATGCGGGGACTCCTGTTGGCAAACGGTAAAAAACAATGGGTGTGAGCGCGCGGCTCGTGAACGTCCTCCGTATCCCCACTTTGGTTCGCCTACTTCCCAAGGCTGCTCGGCCGAAAGCAAAAAGGCCATCCGGTGATACACCACGGTTGGCCTTGCTGTCTCGTCGTCAGTACTTGAGCCGGATGGATCGTTTCCAGCATGGACGTTCGGCGCGAACTGTAGGACCTGAGGGGCCGGAGATCAACTAAAAATGTCGCGTTTCTGCCCGTTTTTGCCAGACGGGAATCCACGCGCGTTCAATCAACCCGTAGTAACCGACCGATGTGACAGGGTGATGTTCCCGGTGATTGCCAATGTCGAAGTTATCACCAGCCCTTGTAGGAGCGCGCTTGCCCGCGAAGGCGGTGTGTCAGCTAGCCTATTGAGCAATGACACACCGCAATCGCGGGCAAGCGCGCTTCTACTAAGCGTTCGCGCTACCTCAAGCCGAAGCAGCCTGCTCCACCAACTCAGCCGGCGAAACAATGCTGGTCTTCATCCCGCGCGACTGGCCGGAACTCAGATAAGCCGCGATGGACTCCTGCGTCACTTCACCCAGGAACACATTCTCGGCATCCAGCACCGGCAGCCACGAGCGGTTGAACTCGTACATGCGCGACAACAGGATGCGCAGGTGTTCGTCGTAAGCGGCGGTGGCGTTGAACGGGCGCAGGTATTGCTCGCAGGTACCGGCCTGACGGTGCAGGTCGCGGCGACGGACGTAGCCCATGGCCTTGTTTTCGGCATCGGTGACGACCACGTAGCGGCGGTCGTTTTCGTCCATGATTTCCAGCGCATCGGCAACGGGCGTTTCCGGGCTCACGGATGGCGCGTTGTCCGCCGCGTCTTCGGCCTTGACCAGCAGCAGACGCTTGAGCGTGCTGTCCTGGCCGACGAAGTTGCTGACGAAATCATCTGCCGGGTGCGCCAGCAGTGTGTCCGGGTGGTCGATCTGCAGCAGCTTGCCGGCGCGGAAGATGGCGATCTTGTCGCCCAGCTTGATGGCTTCGTCGATGTCGTGGCTGACCATGATCACGGTCTTGTTCAGCGCGCGCTGCATCTCGAAAAACTCGTTCTGGATCATCTCGCGGTTGATCGGGTCGACCGCACCGAACGGCTCGTCCATCAGCAGCAGAGGCGCGTCTGCGGCCAGCGCACGAATCACGCCGATCCGCTGTTGCTGACCACCCGACAACTCGCGCGGATAGCGATGCAGGTACTGCTTGGGTTCCAGCTTGATCATGCTCATCAGTTCGCGGGCACGGTCGTGGCACTTCTGCTTATCCCAACCCAGGAGCTTGGGCACGACCACGATGTTTTCCTCGATGGTCATGTTGGGGAACAGGCCGATCTGCTGAATCACGTAACCGATGTTGCGGCGCAGAGTGACTTCGTCGAGACCGGTGGTGTCCTCGCCGTTGATCAGCACTTTGCCGGAGGTCGGCATGATCAGCCGGTTGATCATTTTCAGCGTTGTACTTTTGCCGCAACCCGATGGGCCCAGAAACACGCAGATCTCGCCTTCATTGACGGTCAGGCTCACGGAATCGACAGCCTTCACTTCCTTGCCGTTGCTCTGGAAAGTCTTGGTCAGGTTCTGCAGCTCAATCATTTGTTTGGCGATCATTTCAGGAGTCCTTTTGGAGTCAGCGAGCGTTGCAGCCATTGCAGAAGCAGGTCGGCGAAGATGGCCAAAATGCTGACCAGTACGGCGCCGACGATCAGCATCGACATGTCGCTGCGGCTGATGGAAGCGAGGATGAGTACGCCCAGACCGCCAGCGCCGATGGTGGCGGCGATGGTCATGACACCGATGTTCATGACCACGGCGGTGCGTACGCCGGCGAGGATCACCGGCACGGCGATCGGCAGTTCAACCATGCGCAGGCGCTGGCCGAAGGTCATGCCGATGCCCTTGGCGGCTTCACGGATGCCGGGCTCGACGCCGGTCAGCGCCAGGTAGGTGTTGCGCATGATCGGCAGCAGCGAGTAGAGAAACACTGCGGTGATCGCCGGCATCGGGCCTAGGCCCTGGCCGAATTTGGAGTAGAACGGCAGCAGCAAGCCAAACAGGGCAATCGACGGGATGGTCAGCAGTACGGTGGCGCTGGCCTGCAACGGCCCGGCGAGGGTCGGGAAGCGCGTCATCAAAACGCCCAGTGGAACGCCGACGACAATCGCCAGTGTCACTGCGATGCCGACGAGGGTGATGTGTTGCAGGGTCAGGTGCATGACCTGATTCCAGTCCAGATGGGAGAAAGCGCTGAGGAAACTCATGGTTTCTCCTCCTGTTTTGCCGCCGGCGCCGGTGGGACCGGCACGCTGTCGGCGGAGGGGTTGATCGGATGCTCGCGCAGGAATTCAGCCGCCACCACAGTGGGACTTTCATGGTCGACGTCGATGCGCGCGTTCAGCGTACGCATGGTCTGGTTATCCAGCAGCGCGGCGAGCGGTTTGAGCAAATCGGCCAGTTCCGGGTGCTTGTCCAGGTACTCTTTGCGAATGACTGGCGCAGCGGTGTAGTCCGGGAAGTAATGTTTGTCGTCCGCCAGCACCTTGAGTTTGAACGCGTTCAAGCGGCCGTCGGTGGTGTAGACGAGGCCCGCAAAAACCTGCCCGTTGCGCAGCGCGGTGTAGACCAGACCGGCGTCCATCTGACGGGTGTTTTCACGCCCCAGGTTCATGCCGTAATGCTTGACCATGCCCACCAGACCGTCGGAACGGTTAGCGAACTCGGTGTCCAGCGCAACGATGTGGCCCTTGTCGGCTTCAGCCTTGAGCACCGTGGTCAGGTCAGACATGTTATTGACCTGGGGATACTGCTGCGCAATTTTGTCCGGCAGCGCCAGCGCGTAGGTGTTGTTGAACTTGGACGGCGACAGCCAGACCAGGCCCTTCTTGGCGTCCAGTTCCTTGACGCGCTGATAGGTCTGCTCGCTGTCGAGTTTCTCGTCGACATGGTTGTAGGCCACCAGCGATACGCCGGTGTATTCCCACAGCAAATCCAGCTGGCCGCTTTCCTGGGCACTGCGCGCCAGGTTACTGCCAAGGCCGCCGGTGATCTGGACCTGATAGCCCTTGTCGCGCAGGTATTGCGCGGTCAGTTCGGCCAGCATGGTCTGCTCGGTGAACACCCGCGCGCCGATGCGCAGCACGGGCATTTCAGCCGGTGCATCCGCGGCCTGGGCGAATCCGGACAGCAACATCCCGACGCCCATGATCAATGTGCATAACTTCTTCATACCAATTCCTTTCTCAGCGGGGCTCGACTTATCGAGCCAGGCCGCGTTCCAGCCAGAGACGGCTTGCCAGGGTCACGGCGCCATCGAGCAACAACGCCAGCAACGCGGTACACGCGGCGCCCAGCACCAGTTGCGGCTGATTGTTCAGGGCGATGCCGGGGAAAATCAGGCTGCCCAGGCTGTTCGCGCCAATGAGGAACGCCAGTGGCGCGGTCCCGACGTTGATCGCCAGCGCCACGCGCACACCGCCGATGATGATCGGCACGGCATTGGGCAGCTCGACACGCCACAGCACCTGACGCGGTGTCATGCCGATGCCGCGCGCGGCTTCTTTGAGGGATCCCTGAACGTTTTTCAGGCCTTCGTAGGTGTTGCGAACGATGGGCAACAGCGAAGCGAGGAACAAAGCGAAGATCGCCGGACCGCTGCCGATGCCCAGGATACCCAGAGCGATGGCCAGTACGGCGAGAGGAGGAACGGTGTTACCGATATTGAAGATCTGCATGAAGCGTTCGGCGCGGCCAACCATGTTCGGTCGGCTAAGGACAATGCCGGTCGGGATCCCGACTACCAGTGCCGCCAGCATCGAAGCCAGCACAAGCCAGACGTGGGCTTGCAGATAAAACAGCAGATCATCCTGATATTGCCTGATGGTACTGATGCCGATCCATTGGACCAGCAGGGCCAGGAGTGCAATGACAATCACACCTCCCAACAGCCCCTTGCCATAGCGATTTGCCACGGGCGGACTCCTTATTTCAGTCGGCGAACGTCTGGCGTGGAACCGGCCTTTTCAGGCAGCACGCGAACGTTCGCGAAGAGCAGCGGGTGGGTCGCCGGAAAGGTGGATACCTCGGCGAAAACACAAGCCATGAGCGCAGCTTCGTCAAGCTAACTTGCTGATTTTGCAACCCTTGGCGTCTTGCGATACCTGGGAATGGACGTCTCCTTAACCGCAAAGGTTCCCACGTGCGATGGTATCTGGCCACCCCTTATTGACTGAACGGTTCGGTTATTGCTCTGGTTTGGGCTATAATCGCCGCCCTTTTTTTGAATCACCTCTCGGGCGATTTCCCATGACCAGACAGGCCGCCGAAGTCGCGAAACGCCGCACTTTCGCCATTATTTCCCACCCCGATGCGGGTAAGACCACCATCACTGAAAAGCTGCTGCTGATGGGCAAGGCCATTGCCGTCGCCGGTACGGTGAAGTCGCGTAAATCCGACCGTCACGCCACGTCCGACTGGATGGAAATGGAGAAGCAGCGCGGCATTTCCATCACCACCTCGGTCATGCAGTTTCCGTATCGCGATCACATGATCAACCTGCTCGACACCCCGGGCCACGAAGACTTCTCCGAAGACACCTACCGCACGTTGACCGCCGTCGACTCGGCGCTGATGGTGCTCGACGGCGGTAAAGGCGTTGAGCCCCGCACCATCGCGCTGATGGATGTATGCCGCCTGCGCGACACGCCGATCGTGAGCTTCATCAACAAACTCGACCGCGACATTCGCGACCCGATCGAGCTGCTGGACGAGATCGAAGCGGTCCTGAAGATCAAGGCTGCGCCCATCACCTGGCCGATCGGTTGCTATCGCGATTTCAAGGGCGTGTATCACCTCGCCGACGACTACATCATCGTCTACACCGCTGGTCACGGGCATGAGCGCACCGATGTGAAAATCATCGAGAAGCTCGACTCCGACGAAGCCCGCGCTCACCTGGGTGATGAGTACGATCGCTTTGTCGATCAGCTGGAGCTGGTGCAAGGCGCCTGTCATGAATTCAACCAGCAGGAATTCCTGGACGGCCAGCTGACACCGGTGTTCTTCGGTACCGCGCTCGGCAACTTTGGTGTGGACCACGTGCTCGATGCGGTCGTGGACTGGGCGCCGAAGCCGCTGGCACGCGTTGCCAACGAGCGCACGGTCGAGCCGGTCGAGGAGAAATTCGCAGGTTTTGTGTTCAAGATTCAGGCGAACATGGACCCGAAACACCGCGACCGCATCGCGTTCATGCGCATCTGTTCGGGCAAGTACGACAAGGGCATGAAGATGCGCCATGTGCGCACTGGCAAGGACGTGCGCATCGGCGACGCGCTGACGTTCTTCTCCAGCGAGCGTGAGCAACTGGAAGAAGCCTACGCGGGCGACATCATCGGCCTGCACAACCACGGCACGATTCAGATCGGCGATACCTTCAGCGAAGGCGAAGCCCTGAGCTTCACCGGCATTCCGCACTTCGCCCCGGAGCTGTTCCGCCGCGTGCGCCTGAAGGATCCGCTGAAATCCAAGCAGCTGCGTCAGGGTCTGCAGCAACTGGCCGAGGAAGGCGCCACTCAGGTGTTCTTCCCGCAGCGCAGCAACGACATCATCCTCGGCGCCGTCGGTGTGCTGCAGTTCGATGTGGTCGCCAGCCGCTTGAAGGAAGAATACAAAGTCGAATGCGCCTACGAGCCGATCACGGTCTATTCGGCGCGTTGGATCGAGTGCAGCGACAAGAAGAAGCTCGAAGAATTCGAGAACAAGGCCGTGGAAAACCTGGCCGTGGACGGCGGCGGTCACCTGACCTACCTCGCGCCGACGCGGGTCAACCTGGCCTTGATGGAAGAGCGCTGGCCCGACGTGAAATTCCGCGCGACGCGGGAGCATCACTAAGTCTCACTCCTCCAGTGATCGTTCCCACCTCTGCGTGAGAACGATCGGAATCTGCAGCCAGACACAACACTCTGTGGAGCGCGCTTGCCCGCGAAGCTTAGGTTCGAACGACAGATATGTGTCGAATGTACCAACCATTCGCGGGCAAGCGCGCTCCTACATTAGGGCAGCGCCGCGAACCAGTTTTGCGTCTGACGGCAGACTCGGTAATCCGCCGTCACACCCTCACTTCACCACCATCCCCACACCCCGCCCACGGGGATCGGACGCGGTTTCGACTTTCGTGCCGTCGATCTTGATCGCCTGCACATTGCCCATCGACCAGCCCTGGTCCTTCAGCGTGTAACCCATGGCCGTCAGCTCGTCCGCCACCGGGGTCGCCAGCGGTGCAAATTTCTCTGTATAGATCGTGTCTTTCGGCAGCAACTGGTGGTGAACCCGCTGGGCGGCAACGGCGTCTTTGAGCGGCATGTGGAAATCGTAAATGTTGTTCAACACCTGAAACACCGTGGTGAAAATCCGTGAGCCACCTGGTGTGCCCAGCACCAGCGTCACCGCACCGTCGCGGGTGACCAGGCTCGGGCTCATCGACGACAACATGCGCTTGCCGGGCTGGATGGCGTTGGCATCCCCGCCCACCACGCCGAACGCGTTGGCAACGCCCGGTTTGGAACTGAAATCATCCATCTCGTCGTTCAGCAAAAAGCCTGCGCCCTTCACCACTACCCCACTGCCGTAATCCCAGTTCAAGGTGTAGGTATTGCTGACCGCATTGCCCTTGGCATCGACGATGGAGAAGTGCGTGGTCTGGTGCGATTCAAGCCCGGCCTTCACGTTTTCCGTGGGCGAAATCGCCGTCGGGTTGACCTCGTGGGCGCGCTTGGCCAGATAGGCGTTGTCAGTCAGTTGATTCACCGGCGCCACGGAAAAGTCCGGATCGCCCAGGTAGTTGGCGCGATCGGCGAACACGCGTTTTTCTATTTCTGCCAGCAGATGGATATAGCGCGCCGAATTGAGCGGCACGTCTTTGAAGTCATCGGCAAGCTGCTGCTTCATGCCGATGAGCTGCGCCAGTGCGATGCCGCCGGAACTGGGCAGCGGCGCGGTGTAGAGCGTGTTGCCGTTGAAGTTCACGTGCAGCGGCTTGCGCCAGATCGCCTTGTAATCCTGCAGGTCCTCTTTGGTGATCAGGCCGTTGTCGTGCTGCATTTGCGCCACCAGCAGGTCAGCCGTCTGGCCCTGGTAAAACTCGTTGGCGCCCTTGTTGGCGATACGCTCCAGAGTTTTGGCCAGCTCCGGTTGACGGAAGGTCTCGCCGGTCTTCATGCCGCCGAAATAATCCGCAAAATTGGTCTTGCCGTTGAGCTGCTTGATCGCCTCGGCACCGTACATGTACTGCTTGTCGGCGACTTTGAAGCCGTTTTTGGCATAGCCAATGGCCGGCGTCAGCAGCTCGGCCCACGGCAGCTTGCCAAACTTCTCATGCGCTTCCCACAGCCCCATCACCGTGCCGGGAACGCCCGAGGCACGTGCACCGACCAGACTCATGCCCGGGATGACCTCGCCCTTGTCGTCCAGGTACATGTTGCGCGTGGCCGCTTTCGGTGCGGCTTCGCGGTAGTCGAGAAAGTACGGTCGGCCGTTCATGAACAGCGTCATGAAGCCACCGCCACCGATGTTGCCCGCCTCAGGGTAGGTGACCGCCAGGGTGAACGCCGTGGCAACGGCAGCATCAACGGCGTTGCCACCCTTTTTCAGAATCTGCGCAGCGACCTGAGCACCGTATTGATCGGGGGACGCCACGGCGCCGCCTTCCAGCACCACGGCATACACCGGCGAACTCGCGACGAAGATCACCGACAGGGCAAGGGTTTTGAGAGTCACTGCACGCATGGGGCTTCCTTGATGACAAATGCGACAGCTTGTAACTGATGGGCTGTCTGGAGGCTGAAGAGACTAACGGTCCGGCTGCACATTAATGATGAAACTTGCCGCAAACGCAAATGGCCAGGCGCCTAGACTCGCGCACGTCCAGCTTCATCCCGAACGGAAAACACCACCGCCCTCTCCCGCCGCAGATTGAGCGCCAAGACACTCGCCAGCACCACAATCGACCCAACGATCACCCGCTGCGAAGGCATCTCGCCCAGCATCACCGAGGCAATGGCGATGGCCATCGGTGGCGTCAGGTACAAACTCATCGAGGCGCGGCTGACGTCCATGTGCTTCAGGACATATGCCCAGGCCAGATAGGCCAGCGCGCTGGGGAACAGGCCTAATACGCCCACTGCCACATTGACCCGCAGCGGCGCGTTGAGGATTTCGCCGACCAGTCCAGGCAAGTAAACCAACAGAAATACCGTGCCCGCCCAGACCGTGTAACAGACCATGGTCAGGCCGTCGTACCGATGGCTGTGACGCTTCTGCAGCGAGAAATAAACGCTCCAGGAAAACGCCGCCACCAGAATCAGCAGCCCGCGCGCGTCCATGTGGCCGATGCCGCGACCACCGGTGACGACAATCGCGGCGCCCACCAACCCAAGCGCCACACAGCCCCAACGCCAGGCGCTGACCCGCTCCCTGAACACGAAGTGCGCCAGCAACGCGGTAAACAAAGGCGTCGACTGCACCAGCACGCTGGACGCCCCGGCACTGACGCCGGCCTGGCCGAAATTCAGGGCGATGTGATGCAGGCTCACGGCGAAGAAACCCAGCACCGCGAGCAACGGCAGATCTTTCAGGCGCGGTAACGCGATGCGTTGTGATGAGGCGATTAACAGCATGAACACTGACGCGATCAGAAAACGAAGCAGCGCCAGATGCCCTGGATCGTAGGCCTGCAAACCGATGCGAATGCCGGTCGGCGAGAAGCCCCAGCAAGTCACCACGAAGAAAGTCGCGAGGGCGACTTTGACCCCTTGCCATGGCACCGCAGCACTCACCGTTGTATCCGAACTGCAAACTGGCTCAGCCACCACGCTCATCTCAATAACTCCTGCCGACAAGCCCGGCGCCTGCCATGGCTGCGAGTATCGAAACAACCTATGCTCACCACAACCGAACAATAATGATGAAACCCCTCACTTTTGGTGATGAATGGAACTGGCCCAGATCCGCATGTTCAAGACCGTCGTCGACACCGGCAGCATTGCCCGCGCAGCGGAGGTTTTGCACTGCGTGCCGTCGAACATCACCGCCCGGATCAAGGCACTTGAGGCGGAGCTGGGCACCGAGCTGTTCTACCGTCAGGGTCGCGGTTTGCGTATCAGCCCGGCGGGAGAAATCCTCCTCATCTACGCCGGCAAAATGCTCAGCCTGGCCGACGAAGCCAAACGCGCGGTGCATCCGGATGCGGCGCCCTCCGGACCGTTGCGAATCGGCGCCATCGAATCTTCGGCCACGGCGCGGCTGCCGCGACTGCTGGCGCGCTTTCATGCGCGTTATCCGCAGGTGTCACTGGAGCTGACGACGGGCACCGGCATGCAGTTGCTCGACGCGACGCTCAATCAGAAGCTCGATGGCGCCATTGTCGCGATCGACGTCAAACGCCCACGGCTTAAGCGCACGTCGATGTACCGGGAGGATCTGGTGCTGATTGCGGCCGAGTCGCTGGGGCCGATTCGCAGCGCGGCGGATCTGCAGGGCAAATCGATCTTCATGTGGCCCGAAGGCTGCCCCTATCGCGCAGCGCTTGAGCGATGGTTGCAGAATAACGGCCAGACTCAGCCCATCGTCAGCATCGCCAATTACGGCACCATCGTCGGTTGCGTCAGTGCCGGCGCTGGCGTGGCGCTGGTGCCCAAAGGCATTTACGAGCAATACCGGAAGGACTCGGGCTGGGTCGGTTATGAATTCCCTGAACTGACCTCCATCGACAACCTGTTTTACTGGCACGAGAACGCCGAGCACCACCCGGCGCGGGAGGCGTTTGTGGAGATGTTGCGGGCAGAATTCAGCGAGATTAGTGAGGCGTGATACCTGCCTGTAGGAGCGTGGCTTGTCCCGCGATCTGCTGCGCAGCAGTAGCAAAACCATTCCAATCAAGTCCTCCAGACAGACCGCGTTTGCAGGGTTTGCTGCCGGTTCCCGGCAGATCGCGGGACAAGCCACGCTCCCACAGGGAATGTAAGCAGCCTCACGCCGCGTACACCGTCAGCTTTTTCTGAATGAAGTCCAGAAAGCACTGAATCCGCAGCGCCAACTGCGAGTTGCGGTAGTAGACGGCGTGGATCGGCTGTCGATAGCCGCTGTTGGCCTGGGGCAGGATGACGTTGAGGCGGCCCAGGCGGATGTCTTCGTGGGTCATGAAGTGCGACAGGCAGACGATGCCCTCCCCCACCAACGCCAATTGGCGCAAGGTCTCGCCGCTGGAGGCCGAAACCGTCGGCTGAATGAACAGCCGGTCTCCGTCGGCGTGGCGCAACGGCCAGTGGTTGAGGGTTTCGGTCTGGGTGAAGCCGAGCAGTGAATGTCCGCTCAACGCGTCCACGGTTTTCGGCGTGCCGTGCTTTTCGAGGTATTCAGGGCTGGCGAGAATGTTCAGCGGGCTGCTGCCGAGTGGCCGGGCGTGCAGGGTTGAGTCGGCGAGCACGCCAATGCGGATCGCCACATCGGTGCTCTGTTCCAGCAGATCGATGATCAGATCATTACTGTTCAGCTCCAGCTGGATGTCCGGGTACAGCGCGCGAAACTCGGCGACGTAAGGGACGATGGAATGCAGCATGAAGGGCGACGCCGCGTTGATCCGCAAACGACCGGACGGCGTCTGCTGTCGCACCGACATGCGTTCTTCCAGCTCTTCCATCTGATCCAGAATCTGCCGGGCCCGCTCGAGGAAATACTTGCCCTCCTCGGTCAGGTCCATGCGCCGCGTGGTGCGGTTGATCAACGTCGTGCCCAGCTTGCCTTCGAGTCGCGACAGCGTGCGGCTGATCGCCGAAGGCGTCTGCCCTACCTGCTCGGCGGCAGCGGAAATCGACCCGCTTTCGATCACCGTGACAAACACCTGCAACTCATCCGACCTGGCTTTCACTGTTGTCTCCCGCTCACAAGAGACTGGATATTAGCGTGCTTGCGGGCCCGCGCTCAGATTCCGAACACCGAGGCCAGATGCGCTTCATACCGCTTCACGTCTGCTTCCACATTCGGCATCTTCATCACGTCCACCGCCAGAAAGGTCGGCAGGCCGGTCATGCCCAGGAACTGGTTGGCCTTGTGGAACGGGAAGTAAACGGCATCCACGCCCTTGGCTTCGAAGAAGTCAGCCGGGTCGTCGAACGCTTGCTGCGGCGCGTTCCAGGTGGCGGAAATCATGTATTGCTTGCCGTGCAGCAAGCCGCCGCTGCCGTACCGCCGGGACGCATCGGAACGGCTGCGACCGTCGTGTGCGTAAAGGCTGCCATGACCTTCGGTGAACACTTCGTCGATGTACTTTTTCACGGTCCACGGCGCGCCCATCCACCAGCCCGGCATCTGCCAGATGATCACGTCAGCCCAGAGAAACTTCTGCACTTCCTCGACCACGTCGTAGCCGCCGTCGATGAAGGTCTGCTGCACATCAAACCCGGCGCGATCCAGAAACGCCCGGCCGGCTTCATGCAGCGTGGTGTTATAGCGGCCGTCGGAGTGCGCGAATTGTTTGCCGCCGTTGAGAAACAGTAATTTTTTCATATCAAGCCTCGTCTGCCGTCAATGCAGCCCGCGGTTCAGCGGCACTGGATTGAGGGTCTTCAATTGGAATGGACGGCAGGATATCGGTCAGACGAGGGAGGAATAAGCCGCGGAGGGGCAAAATACATTTGCGCCTGAATCACGAATTAGGCGCCTATTGATGAATTTATGTTGGCTGAATGGCAGCGTTAATCCGGGCCAGACGCCGCGAAATCAGCCGGCGATCATCAGGTGCGCGCCCAGCAGCGCCATGCCGATGAAGAACATTCGCTTGAACACCAGCGCGCTGATCCGCTGACGCAGCCACTGGCCGAACATCATGCCGAGCAATGCGGGCACCAGCGCCAGCAAGGAGGCGCCCATTTCGGCGCTGCCCACCGCCCCGTTCCAGAACAGACCGACGCCCAGTGCCAGGGTCGAGACAGTGAACGATAGCCCCAGCGCCTGCACCAGTTCGTTGCGATCCAGCCCCAGGCCCTGGATGTAGGGCACCGCCGGAATCACGAAGACGCCGGTGGCTGCGGTGACCAGGCCGGTAATAAATCCGCACAACGGCCCCAACCAGCGCTCGGCAGCGGGCGGCACCTTGAGCGTCGGCAGAAACAGGCCACACAGCGCGTACACAAACAGCGCGCCGCCCAGCGCCCTTGCCATGCCGTGCCCATTGCCAAGCCCCAGCGCGTAGGAGCCGAGCAGCGTGCCGATGACGATCATCAACAACAGCGGCCACAACCGCGCGCACAGGCCCCGCAGATGCCCGCCGGTTGCCAGCTGCCAGAGATTGGTCAGTGTCGAGGGAATCAGCAGTAGCGCCGCCGCCTGGGTCGGCAGCATCATCGCACCGAGCAAGCCCATCGCCACCGTCGGCAGCCCCATGCCGATGACGCCCTTGACCGTCCCCGCCAGCAGAAACGTCAACAGCACCAGCACTGACAAGGTCCAGCCAAGGTTCTGATAGAGCGATAGGGAACCATCCATGGGCGCATCCTGCGAAAAGGTCGAAGAGGGAAAACATCGAGCGTTGCAATCGGCGCCACTTCAACACATTTGGGCAGCTGCGATAACAGAAAAATAGTCAGCACGACGTCACTGAACAGCGATTTGATACCCCAGCTTTCCATTTCTGCCAACCCGACTTGCCATTTGTAACGTTTCACCGTCCGCCGGTTTTTCCTAGGATCACCTGACGTCATCGACGCCTGGCTCGCCAGCAATCACGTGTTAGAGGGGGAATGCCTATGTCCGATGCAACTGAGCGCCTGTGGGGCGCGCGCTTCAAGTCAGCGCCGGCTGAAGCGATGGCCAATCTGTCACGCTCGCCGGCCGTCTATTTCCGCATGACGCCCTATGACGTCGCAGGGTCCAAGGCCCATGCCCACGAGCTTGAGCGCGCCGGCTTGCTGGACGCCGACGAAACCCGCCGCATCATTGAGGCGCTGCAATCGATTGACGAGGATTTCGCCGCCGGCAAGATTCAGCCGATTCCCGCCGACGAGGACGTGCACACCTTCATCGAGCGTCTGCTCACCGAACGCCTCGGCACACTGGGCGGCAAGCTTCGCGCCGGGCGCTCGCGCAACGATCAGACGGCCAACGACATGCGGCTGTTTCTGCGCGACCGGATTCGCGTGCTGACCCTGTCGATTCTTGATCTGCAGCAGGCATTGGTCGGTCAGGCCGAGGAGCATGTCGAGACCATTGCGCCCGGCTTCACCCATTTGCAACAGGCGCAGCCGATTGTGTTCGGTCATCACTTGATGGCCCACGCCCAGGCGATTCATCGTGACATCCAGCGCCTGCAGGATTGGGACCAGCGCTTCAACCTTTCCCCCCTCGGCGCCGCCGCAATGGCCGGGTCCGCCATTGCGCGCGACCCTCAACGCTCGGCGGCGGAAATGGGTTACGCCGGGCCGTGTGAGAACTCCATCGACGCTGTCGCCAGCCGCGATCACGTGGCTGAATTCCTGTTCTGCGCGAGCATGCTGGGAATCAACATTTCGCGCATGGCCGAGGAGTTCTGCATCTGGACGTCGCGGCAGTTTCACTGGGTCGAGCTGGACGATGCCTACGCTACGGGCAGCTCGATCATGCCGCAGAAGAAGAACCCGGACATCGCCGAACTGGCCCGTGGGAAATCCGGCCGTTTGATCGGTTCGTTGACAGCGATCTTATCTGTGCTCAAGGCGCAGCCGCTGTCGTACAACCGGGATTTGAGCGAAGACAAGCACGCCATCTTCGACGCCTTGGACACGCTGAATCTGGTGCTGCCTGCCTTCGCAGGCATGGTTCGAACAATGACGGTAAGCAAAGACGAGTTGCTGCGTCAGGCCCCATTGGGGTTCACCCTGGCGACGGAAATTGCTGACTGGCTGGCCGTTCGCGGCGTGCCGTTCAAGGAAGCCCACGAGATCACCGGGCAACTGGTGCAGCTGTGCGAGGCGCAGGACATCGGGCTGCCGGAACTGACGCCAAAGATGCTCGCCGACACCGACCCGCGCCTGACGCCGGAGGTGCTGAAGAGCCTGACGCTGGAAGCTGCACTGGCAGCGCGCAGCGGCTGGGGCGGGACGTCGCCGGTGCGCGTGGCCGAGCAGATCGCACGGTTTAAACAGCACCTGGTCGCCCAGGAGCAGTGGGCCAAGGAATACAGCGGCCCGCGGGGTTGATTGCAGCCTCCAGGCATTCGCACGTGTAGGAGCGCGCTTGCCCGCGATTGAGGTGGGTCAGTTTCAGAGATGCTTCTGACCCTACGCATTTCGCGGGCAAGCGCGCTCCTACACCAACTGTGTTTGTCACCCGCCCGCACGACCATGCAGATGCGACGGCACAGCGCGGGGTTCATACCTTCTTGATGTACCCCTCAACCACCGCGGAGAAGTCCTTGCCGCCATCACCGCGCAAACTCATCGCCTGGTAAAGCTGCTGCGCCAACGCGCCCATGATCACGGGTTGGCGCGCGGCTTTGGCGGCCTCGGTTGCCAGGCCCAGATCCTTGAGCATCAGCTCCGCGCCGAACCCTCCGGTGTAGCCGCGCGACGCCGGGGCGGTTTCCACGACGCCGGGCCACGGGTTGTACATTTCCGAGCTCCAGCAGCGCCCGGTCGAGCTGTTGATGATGGTCGCCAGCACGCCAGTGTCGATGCCCAGGCTATTGCCCAGCGCCATGGCTTCTGCCACGCCGATCATGGAAATGCCCAACAGCATGTTGTTGCAGATCTTCGCGATCTGCCCCGTGCCGACATCGCCGCAGTGGACGATATTGCGGCCCATCTGCGCCAGGATCGGCTTGAGCACCGTGAAGTGTTCAAGACTCGCGCCGACCATGAACGTCAGCGTCCCGGCCTGCGCCCCGCCGGTGCCACCGGACACCGGCGCATCGCCGACGACTACGCCTTGTTTCGCCGCAGCCGCCGCCACATCGCGGATGGTCTGTGGATCGATCGTGCTGCAATCCACCGCCGGCACCCCTGCGCTGATGCCAGCCAGGACGCCGTCGTCATTCAGGTACACCGCGCGAACATGAGCCGCCGCCGGGAGCATGGTGATGACCAGGTCGGCACCCTGAGCAGCATGTTTGGGCGACTCACTGATCCGGCTGCCCAATTCGGCCAGTTCGGCCAAGACCTGTTGGTTGACGTCGAACAAATGCAGCTGATGCCCGGCACGGATCAGGTTCCGCGCCATCGGCGCACCCATATTGCCCAGACCGATGAATGCGATTTTCATGGTTGTTCTCCTTGTTCAAAACCCAGCTCAAACCCACTGACGGAATACGATCTGTGTAGGAGCGCGCTTGCCCGCGATGGCGTCGTGTCTGTCAACTCACCCGCCACAGACATATCGCTTCCGCGGGCAAGCGCGCGCCTAAAAAAGGGCGTCGCACTCAACGCAAATTGATCGTCGTATTCACCCCGTCATTCACGCTGTCGTCATCAAACCAGCGGCTGGTGACCGTCTTGGTCTGAGTGTAGAACTGCACCACCTGCTTGCCGTACGGCCCCAGATCCCCCAGCTTCGAACCGCGCGAACCGGTGAAGCTGAAGAACGGCACCGGCACCGGAATCGGGATGTTGATGCCGACCTGACCCACATCAATTTCACTCTGGAATTTGCGCGCCGCCGCACCGCTCTGGGTGAAAAGTCCGACTCCGTTGCCAAACGGGTTGGCGTTGACCAATGCGATGGCCTGATCGAGCGTATCGACCTCCAGCACAACCAGCACCGGCCCGAAGATTTCCTGAGTGTAGATCTGCATGTCGGTGGTCACGCCGGTGAACAGCGTCGGCCCGACGAAATTGCCTTCCTCAAAGCCCGCCACTGTGATGTTGCGCCCGTCCAGTTCGAGGGTGGCACCTTCCTGAACGCCACTTTCAATCAAATCAAGAATCCGCTGTTTAGCGCGCCTGGAAATCACTGGCCCGACATCGGTGCCCGCCTCGCTTCCCGCATTCACCTTGAGCTTCTGCGCCAGCGCTTTCAGATCGGGGATCCACTGCTTCGCCGCGCCGACCATGACCACCGCCGACGTCGCCATGCAGCGCTGACCCGCCGCACCAAAACCGGCGCCGACCAATGCGTTGAGGGTCTGCTCGCGATTGGCATCCGGCAGCACGACGGCATGGTTCTTCGCGCCCATCATCGACTGCACGCGCTTGCCGTGTTTGCCCGCCAGGTCGTAAACGTGAGTGCCCACCGCCGTCGAGCCGACGAAGGACACCGCCTTGATGTCCTTGTGGGTGCAGATCCCGTCCACCACCTCTTTGCCACCATGCACGACATTGAGCACGCCCGCCGGCACGCCCGCCTCGACCGCCAGTTCGACCAGCAGCATGGTCGACATCGGGTCCTGCTCGGACGGCTTGAGCACGAAGGTATTGCCGCACGCGATGGCCATCGGGAACATCCATAGCGGAATCATCGCCGGGAAGTTGAAAGGCGTGATCCCTGCGCAGACGCCGATGGGCTGACGCAGCGTGTAGGTGTCGACGCCACCGGCCACGTTTTCGGCAAATTCGCCCATCTGCAGCGTGCCGATGGAGCACGCGTGCTCGACCACTTCCAGGCCGCGGAAGATATCGCCCTCGGCGTCCGCGATGGTCTTGCCCTGTTCGGCGCTGAGCACGACGGCGATGCGTTTGGAGTGTTCACGGATCAACGCCTGCAACTTGAGCATGATGCGCATGCGGACGCCAATCGGCGTGTGCCGCCAGGTGGTGAATGCCTTCTGCGCGGCGGCGACAGCGGCATCGACCTCGGCGGCAGTGGCAAATGGCACGTGGGCCAGCACTTCCTGGGTGGCAGGGTTTACCACGTCGAGCCACTCGGTGGTTTGCGACTCAACCCATTCGCCGCCGATCAGCAGCTTCACGCGGGCCACGGTGGTGTTGTTCTTGTTCAGTGACACGTTCATTGCCGTTGCTCCATTCAAGGCAGCGCGCCAGCATGGGCGCGCTGAAAAAAGTCGACTTCAGGCAGCGCGATGGCGAGGGGGATCACGCTTCATCAGCGCGGTGCAGACCAATGCCACCAGCGCCATGCCGATCAGGTAGGCAATCACATAGCGCGGACTGCCGCCGCCCATGGCCAGCAATTGCGTGGCGATCATCGGCGCAAATCCGCCGCCCAGGACGCCCGCCAACTGCACCGAAACGGAAATACCGCTGTAGCGAATTTCCGCCGGAAACTGCCGAGCGAACAACAGGGATTCCGGCGCATACAGGATCGGGAAGACCACACCGACTGCCAGCACCATCGCCCACCACACCATCTGCGGCTCGCGGGTACCGAGCATGGCGAAGAATGGATAAACGAACGCGCAGAGCAGCAGAAGCCCGGCGAAATACAGACGTTTCTGACCAACCTTGTCGGACAGGTGCCCACACAGCGGCATGGTCACAAGGGACAGCGCAGCGCCGGCGGTGATCGCGCTCAGCACGTCAGCGCGGGGGATGAGCAACTGGTTGGCGGCGTATGCCAACGCGAAGGTCACCGACATGTAAAACCAGGCGTTCTCGGCGGTGCGCGCGCCGATAATGGTCAGGGTTTCTTTCGGGTATTCGCGGAACACTCTGAACAGCGGCACCTTGACGGCGATGTTGTCTTTTTTGAGCTTCTCGAAATCGGGCGACTCCGGGACTTTCAGGCGAATCAGCCAGCCCACGCCCAGCAGCACGACGCTGGCGAGAAACGGAATGCGCCAGCCCCAGCTGAGCATGTCGGCCTCAGGCAATTTCGCGACCATGCCCATCGCCAGCGAGGCCAGCACCAGCCCCGCGCCGACGCCGGTTTGCGGCAGGCTGCCGTAGAAACCTTTGCGGCCCTCGGGCGCATGTTCGACGGCCATCAGCACCGCCCCGCCCCATTCACCGCCGACTGCCATGCCCTGCAAAAAACGCATCGCCACGAGCAGCACCGCGGCCCAGTAGCCAATCTGTTCGTAGGTGGGAATCAGGCCGATGATGATGGTCGGAATGCCCATCAGCATCAGGGTGAATAGCAGCATGGACTTGCGACCGATCTTGTCGCCGAAATGGCCAAACACGATGCCGCCCAGTGGCCGGCCGAGAAAGCCCACGGCGTAGGTGGCGAACGCCGCCAGCACAACGATGATCGGGTCCAGTGCAGGGAAGAAGATCTTGTTGAAGATCAGTGCGGCAGCTGTGCCGTAGAGGAAAAAGTCATACCACTCGATGGTCGTGCCAGCCATGCTCGCCGCGCCGGCAAGCCGGTAGGATCGGGCGTTCTTCACGGGGCCGGCATCGAGTGCACCGGCATCCGCCGTAATAGCGTTCTTCATAAACTCCTCCGCTTATTTATTGTTGTGCAGGGTGTTATGGCGTGTGTTTTCTGGATGTATTTGAACCTGGAACTCGTCCTCGATGGATCACTGATTCCGTAGGAGCCGGCTTGCTGGCGAACCGCGTTGTGTCATCAAACATCGCTGTCGCTGACCCGACGTGTTCGCCAGCAAGCCGGCTCCTACAGGTTTCGCGTACCTCGCAGATTTTGCAGTTGGCGCAGATCAACTGTAGGAGCGCGCTTGCCCGCGAACTCGGTTAACCCTCCACCGCAGCAGCGCCGGCTAGAATGCTTTCGCCAGCAAGCCGGCTCCTACAGATCGCGTCGTTACGGGTCGGTTGGATCCGGCCGCGCTTCGGAGTATAGATGTGCAAACTTCTAATAAGAACGCACATAAAAGCAGGTTCAACATGCAAAAAAACATCACGTCCCTGAGCGCATTGAACTGGGATGACCTGAAGTTTTTTCTGGAAGTGGCGCGCACGCGCAAGGCCAGTTCGGCAGCCAAACGCCTTGGGGTGGACTACACCACGGTGTCGCGACGGATCAGCTCGCTGGAGACGTCACTGGGCACGCTGCTGTTCGAAAAATCGCGCAACACCGGCTTCATCCTCACCGCAGAAGGCCAGCGATTGCTAGGCGCGGCGGAGTCCATCGAAAGCACGCTGCACATCGCCTGCGAGCAGGTTTCCGGCTCCGGCGTCGCGCTGTCGGGGCACGTGCGCATGGGCTGCACCGAAGGCTTCGGCAGTTTCTTCATCACCCCGCAACTGAGCCACTTCACCAACACGTACCCGGCCATCTCGGTGGACATCCTGCCGCTGCCGCACTTCATCAGCCTGTCCAAGCGCGAGGCGGACATCGTCATCGCGCTGGAGCGTCCGGAGCATGGGCCCTACGTGTGCTGCAAGTTGTGTGACTACAGCCTGAGGCTCTATGCCACTCAGGATTACCTGGACAATCACACGCCGATCCGCAAGACCGAAGACCTCGCCGACCATCCGTTCATCAGCTACGTCGACGACCTGGCCTTCAGCTCTGAATTGCTCTACCTCAGCAACCTCCTCCCCGGCGCCCACGCCACCCTGCGCAGCACCAGCGTCATTGCCCAATACGTCGCCGCGCTGCAGGGACGAGCGCTGGCGATCCTGCCATGCTTTCTGGCGGCGCAAGATGCTCGACTGCTGCCGGTGCTGGAAAGTGAGGTGGATATCACAAGGCAGTTCTGGATGTATTGCCGGGAGGACCTGAGAAAGCTCAAGCGGATTACGTTGTTGTGGGATTACATCCGCGAGGCCACCGAGCGCAATCAGGCGTTTCTGTTAGGCAAGACGGAACGGATGACGTTTGTGGATTGAGTGATCGGACACAGCAAATTGTAGGAGCCGGCTTGCTGGCGAAGGCGCCTGGACAGCCGACCTCAATGTGTCGGATCGGGATCGGACGCTCTAAGCAATCGGGCTTTTTCTGGATCGCATCCCAACGATGGCGTGGCATCAGGCACATCAATGGCGCCTGATGCATTTTTCGCGGGCAAGCGCGCTCCTACACAGGTCCGAACGTCTGCCCTGCCCCTCCCCGCCATAGTTCAGAATTCTCTGAACTATGCATTTGAGCTTTCCTATTCTTTCCGTTCATCGGCCGAACCTAAGATCAGCCCCAATAAAGGAGCCCGTCCATGAGAGACACGGCCCGAAGATTGCCTTTTCTGATGTGACTGCCGTTGTACCCCGTCTTGGCCTGGGCCGTGGCGGAGCCCTGTTTCGGGTCCCACGTCAGCCGCTCGACGCAATCTTTGAGGACGCTCGATGAAACTGGAAATCTTCCGCACGCTCTGGGGCTACCGCGCCAGCAAGGCTCAGGCGCTGGATGAGCTGCTGGAGGCCGGGTTCGACGGCATGGAAGCACGCCTGCCGCTGACGCCTGTGGAGCGAGCGGAATTCGGTGCCTTCCTGCGCGCCAATCACGTGCCTTACATCGCCACGGTATTCACCGCCTACGATGTCCTCCCGGAACAATCGGCGACCACCGCAGAACACCTCACCGATCTGGAGCAGAAGCTCGCCTGGTCAACCGAACTGGCGCCGCGCTTCGTCAATGTGCTGGCCGGCAATGACCGCTGGCAATTGCCCCAGCAGGTGGACTTCTTCGGTCAGGCGCTGGAAGTGGCGCGCAAGCAGGGTCAAGCGGTGGCGTTCGAAACCCACCGCGCGCGCTCGCTGTTCAATCCGTGGGTCACCCTTGAGCTGATCCGCCAACTGCCCGATCTGCGCTTCACCAGCGACATCAGCCACTGGATCGTCGCCTGCGAGCGTTTGCTCGACGACCCCGAAGACGACCTCAGCACGTTCGTCGAGCGCGTTCATCACATTCAGGCTCGGGTCGGTTACGACCAGGGCCCGCAAGTCCCGCATCCCGCCGCCCCCGAGTACGCCCGCGAGCTGGCTTTCCATCAGCAGCACTGGGAAGCCGTGTGGAAATCCCAGCAGGCGCGCGGTTATCAGCTCAGCACGATGACCCCCGAATTCGGCTCCGACGGCTATCTGCATCATCTGCCCTTCACCAATGTGCCAGTCGCCGATCTCTGGTCGCTGAACGTGTGGATGGGCCAGACCGAACGCGAACACTTCCAGCGCTTCACCCATACAACAAGCCGATAAGGAGCGTTTCGTCATGCCAGATCCGTCGCACGCAGCAGCCCCGAAGGTCGCCAACTTCAGCAGCATCCCGGTGGTCGATATCGCCGGGCTGTTCAGCCCCGACATCGCTCTGCGCCAGGCCGTCGCCGACGAACTGGGCAAGGCGGCACGGGAGGTGGGTTTTCTGTACGTCAGGAATCACGGCATCGCGCCGTCGCTGATCGACGATCTGCGCCAGGCCGCCAAGGACCTGTTCGCCCAATCCCTCGACTACAAAATGCAGCATTACATCGGTACTTCGCGCAGCCACAAAGGCTTCGTGCCCGAGGGCGAAGAGGTGTATGCCAAGGGCAAGCCGGATCACAAGGAAGCCTTCGATATCGGTTTTGAAGTGGGCGATGACGACCCGCTGGTGATCGCCAAAACCCCGCTGATCGGCGCTAACGAGTGGCCGGACCTGCCCGGTTTTCGCCCTGCGGTGGAAGCGTATTACGCGGCGGTTTTTGCATTGGGCCGGCGCCTGTTCGACGGCTTTGCGCTGGCGCTGGGCCTGGAGGAAGGCTACTTCGAAGCGATGGTCACCCGCCCGCCCTCCAAGCTGCGTTTGATTCATTACCCGTTCGACGGCGCCGCGCAGGATGCGCCCGGAATTGGTGCGCACACCGATTACGAGTGCTTCACCATGCTGCTGGCCGACAAGCCCGGGCTGGAAGTGATGAACGACCTTGGGCAGTGGATCGACGCGCCGCCGGTGGATGGCGCGTTCGTGGTCAACATCGGCGACATGCTGGAGGTCATGACCGCTGGTACGTTCGTTGCTACGGCTCACCGGGTACGCACGGTCAGTGAGGAGCGCTATTCGTTTCCGCTGTTCTTCGCTTGCGACTTCCACACCCAGATCAAGCCCCTTGCGCAGTTCGACAAGGGCACTGCCAACTACGAAGAAATCACCATCGGCGAGCATATGTTCGGTCAGGCGTTGCAGACCTACCAATACCTGCGGCGCAAGGTCAAGAACGGCGAACTCAAGTTGTACGAAAAGGCGCGCAAGCCGTCGAGCTTCGGCCATTTGAAGAACCAGACACAGGACCCATCGTGATGCGATGCGTCCCACTGTTCCACCCGAATATTCAACACACCCAGCCCTACCTTTCTGACGTGGAGTCGCCGACGATGCGCAACACTTTGAACACCGCTATCCGCTTGACCGTGCTTGCCTCCGCCATGCTCGGCGCGTCGTTATTGGCTGCCACGGCCGTGCAAGCTGCTACTACCGTGACGCCGGGGCAGTTCAAGGTCGGGATGGAAATCACCTACCCGCCGTTCGAATCCTATGACGAGAAGAAGAACGTCGTCGGCGCCGACCCGGACCTGTCGCGCCTGCTCGCCAAGCACATGGACCTCAAAGCGGAGTTTGTCGACACCAAGTTCTCCAGCCTGATCCTCAGCCTCAATGCCGGGCATTACGACGCGATCATTTCGGGCATGTACATCACGCCGGAGCGCCAGACCCAGGCCCAGACCATTCCTTACGCCGTAACGGGCGCGGCGATCATGGTGCTCAAGGACAGTCCACTCAAACCCAAGGTGCCGGAAGACCTGTGCGGGCTGAAAATTGGCCTGGAAAAAGGCACCACGTGGGTCACCCAGTTCAACAAGCTGTCCGCCGAATACTGCGTGCCGAAGGGCAAAGGCCCGGTCGCCGTAAGCGAATTCCCGTCCGCACCGGAAGTGACGCAGGCGCTGCTGTCGGGCAACGTTCAGGCGCAAGTGGAAATCGACGGCGCTGCCGGCATGATCGCCGAACGCACCAAGGGACGCGTGGTGGTCAGCACCGAGCATTCCATCTATCAGCAGACGCTCGGCATCTACGTGAAGAAGGGCAATGACGAGCTGTATCAGGCGCTGCTCAAGGCCTTCGACGAAACCAAAAAATCCGGCGAATACGCTGCGCTGTTGAAGAAATACAACCTGGAAGAGCCCGCCAACTGACGGCTTGATGCGTCACCCCGTGTAGGAGTGAGCTTGCTCGCGATTGGCCGTACCAGACGATGAAGGTGTGTCGGCTGTACCCAAGTCATCGCGAGCAAGCCCACTCCTACAGGGATCGTGTTTGATAAGAGAATCCCGCCGGGCCCCGCCCTGCTGAGGTGTGTGTATGCAATTCGAATGGTCCTACTTTTTTTCTTTGTTCTCGGTCGCTGACTTCTGGGAATCCTGCATCACCGTGATCGAACTCAGCGCCCTGGGCTGGTTCATCGGCATGCTCCTGGGTTTCCTGCTGGCGTCGGCCAAACTCTCGACCGCGCGCTGGATCAGCGTGCCGGCGTCGATTTATATCTGGTTCTTCCGCAGCGTCCCGCTGCTGGTGCTGGTGGTGTTTACCTACAACTTGCCGCAGATGTTTCCGGTCACCCGCGATGTGCTGTCCAACCCTTTCTATTCCGGTCTTCTGGCGTTGGTGGTCACGGAAGCGGCGTACATGGCGGAGATCCACCGGGGCGGCCTGATCTCCGTTGCCAAGGGCCAGAAAGAAGCGGGCCGCGCCCTGGGCGTCGGTCTGATCGGCATGCAGCGTCTGATCGTCATCCCGCAAGCATTTCGTATCTCCCTGCCAACGCTGGTGAATGAATACATCACCGTGGTGAAACTGACCTCGCTGGTGTCAGTGATTTCCCTGACCGAACTGCTGACCGTGGGCCAGCGCCTGTACGCGCAAAACTTTCTGGTCATGGAAACGCTGTCAGCCGTCGCGGTGTATTACGTGATGATCGTGACGGTGTTCGGCTGGCTGTTTCACTGGCTGGAGCAGCACCTGGAGCTGAGCAACCGCAAGCCGCAGGCCCTCGACGACACGGCCCTGACTCACCTGCGCGCCAGCCTGGTCGCGCAGCCCGCGGTAGTACGCCAGCCGACAACAGGACCGGGGTCAGCGCCGGCGCTGCAACTGGTCAACCTCCACAAAAGCTACGGGCAGCATGACGTGCTCAAGGGGATCAATCTGGAGGTGGACGCCGGGCAGGTGATTTCCATCATCGGCCCGTCGGGCTCGGGAAAGACCTCGCTGATTCGCACGGTCAACAGCCTCGAAACCATCGACAAGGGCGAGATCATCCTGTTTGGCGAGGGCTACATTCACGCGGGCGACAACCCCAACGCGCCGCAGATTCGCCGTGGCGTGCAGCGCATCGGCATGGTGTTTCAGAACTTCAACCTGTTCCCCCACCGCACCATTCTCGACAACGTGACCCTCGCGCCGCGTTACCACGGCCGCGACCGGGACGTCAGCGAGCAGCGTGCCTACGCCCTGCTCGACAAGGTCGGGCTGCTGGCCCACGCGCACAAATACCCGCATCAGTTATCCGGCGGTCAGCAGCAACGCGTGGCGATTGCCCGGGCACTGGCGATGGACCCGCAGATCATGCTCTTCGACGAACCGACTTCTGCGCTTGATCCTGAGCTGGTGGGCGACGTGCTGAAGGTCATCGCCAACCTGGCGAAGGAAGGCATGACGATGCTCATCGTGACCCATGAGATGGACTTCGCCCTGTCGATTTCCGACCGTGTGATCTTCATGGAAAACGGCATCGTGCAGGTCGACGCCGCACCGCAGACGATTCTTGCCAACCAGTGCGGCGCGCGCGTGCGCACGTTCATGGGCCTTGACTCGTCTTCGCCCAGCCCACAAACCGTCAGCAGGAGCCGGCTTGCTGGCGAACGCGGTTAATCATCCACCACAACAGCGCCGGGTAGAATGCTTTCGCCAGCAAGCCGGCTCCTACAGGTTTCGTGTACATCGCAGATTTCGCAGCTGGCGCAGATCAACTGTAGGAGCGCGCTTGCCCGCGAACGCGGTTAATCATCCACCGCAGCAGCGCCGGGTAGAATGCTTTCGCCAGCAAGCCGGCGCCTACAGGTTTCGTGTACATCGCAGATTTCGCAGTTGACGCAAATCAACTGTAGGAGCGCGCTTGCCCGCGAACGCGTCAGGTCATTCACCTCGAAGCTGACTGACCTGCACGATCGCCAGCAAGCCGCTCCAGTGACAGATCCAATCTCGACGCGCCGGTCACAGCCCCAACATCAACCCGCTCAGGCGCTTGACCTTGCGCCGCAGTGCCTCTTCAAACACGCCCTGACGCGGCTCGATCAGGCTGAACCAGTGCTTCGCCCGGGTGATGCCGGTGTAGATCAACTCCTTGGTCAGCACCGGGTTCAGCGCCTCCGGCAGAATCAGCGCTGTGTGTGCGAACTCCGAGCCCTGGGATTTGTGTACCGTCATCGCGTACACCGTCTCCACGTCATTGAGCCGACTCGGCAGCACAAAGCGCACGCCACCGCTGCCGTCGTTGCGCGGGAACGCGACACGCAGCGCCTGACGGTTCTCCTCGACCGGCCCTTCGGGCAAACGCAGGGCGATGCCGATGTCGCCGTTCATCAAACCGAGCCCGTAGTCGTTGCGCGTCATCAGCACCGGGCGGCCCTCGTACCATTGGTGATCGCTCTCGATCAGCCCGGCGCTGAACAACGTTTCAGTGATACGCCGATTCAGCCCTTCCACACCCCACGGCCCTTTGCGCACAGCACACAGCAGCTGGAACTCATCGAATGCATTCAGCACCTGCCGCGCCCACTCGACGCTGCGCGGGTCTTCGATCTGCGTCAGGCCTTGCGGGCGCTGCGCGTTCATCACGCCCAGATAATGGCGATAGCCTTGCGGGCCCTCGCCATGACCGTCGAGCAGCAGCCGCGACAGCGCGCGGTCCTGCTCGCCCTTGAGCACCAGGGAAAACAGATCCGGATACTGGCGAGCCGCGAGCAATGCGCGCGCGTCCTGGTCCTGCTGCTGATTGACCAGTTTGGCCAACTGGCCGATGCCGCTGCCCGCCACGAAACGCCGGGAATGGCGCAGCATCACCACTTGCTGAGCCAGCGCGTGATGCTGGTCGTCGCCCTGCTGCAAACCGCTTCTGGAAAGATCTTCGCCGCTGACCGACTCAAGCCACGCCTGGGTCTGCGGGCTGTACATCCCCGCCTCCGCATCGCGGCACAGATCGCCCAGCACCGCGCCCGCCTCAACCGACGCGAGTTGATCCTTGTCACCCAGCAGTACCATGCGCGCGTGGGGCGGCAATGCGTCGAGCAAGTTCGCCATCATTTCCAGGTCGATCATCGAAGCTTCATCGACCACCAGCACGTCCAGCGGCAACGGGTTGCCCGCGTGATGACGAAAATGCCGCGTGCCTGGACGGCTGCCCAGCAACCGGTGAACCGTCGTGACCTCGCTGGGGATTTTCTGCCGCACGTCTTCCGGCACTTGCAGCGATTGCACCTGGTGACTGATGGACTCGGTCAGACGTGCCGCGGCCTTGCCGGTCGGTGCCGCCAGGCGAATACGCAACGGCTTGCCGCGCTCAACCGCCGGCGATTGCAGCAGCGCCAGCAACCGCACGACCGTGGTGGTCTTGCCGGTGCCGGGGCCGCCGGTAATGATGCTGAACGCGCCACGGGTTGCCAGCGCACAGGCCAGCTTCTGCCAGTCGATCAACGCATCAGGCGCGTGATTGGCCGGGCCGAACAGCGCATCGAGACGCTGGGGCAAATCGCTGAACCCCGTTTCCACCTGAGCCAGCCGACGACGCAACGCCGCATCGATCCGCCGCTCATACGTCCAGTAACGGCGCAGGTACAGGCGTCGATCCGATAAAACCAACGGCCTCTGCGCCGCCGCTTCGCTGTCATCCCCGGCGTGAGCAACCAGCGCGCTCGCTTCCAGCGCCTTGCACCAGGTCGCGCCGTCGAGGGATTTGAGCAGCGAGGACGGCAGCAACATCGGCGTCGACAACACATCACCCTCGGGCGGCAGCGACAGGGCGAAGTCAGGTTCTTTCAAGGTTTCGTAGAGGTCCAGGCAGACGTGGCCGTGGCCCAACTGGTGGCTGGTTAACGTGGCCGCCAACAGCACCAGGGAATCGGCATCAGGATCAAGGTCGGCCAGAAACGCCACGAAGGCCTTGTCCAGCGCTCGCAGCCAGCCGCGTTCGACCCAGCGCTGCAGCAACAGCAGCAAATCCTCTACGCGGCTGAGGGGCTTAAGATCGGCCAGGCTGTCGGCGTCCAGCGCCGTGGGCATCAAGTGAGCGAAGGTGCGGTTCATGGGAGTTCTCCTGACAGGACTTCGGCCGCGACCGGCGCTCGCCCCTGAAACAGCAGGTCAAGACCTTCGATCAGCTCGCGGGGCGGTCGGGTAAACCAAGCACCCTGACTCGCCGCGCGGCTGCCGCGCACAAACAGGTACACCGCGCCGCCCATGTGCCGGTCGTAATCGTAATCGGCGAGCCGCGCCTTGAGCTGACGATGCAAGGCCAGCAGATAGAGCACGTATTGCAGGTCGTAGCGGTTGTCCAGAATCGAGTTTTCCATCGCCTGCTCGGTGTAGGCATCGTCGTCGACGCCCAGCCAGTTGGATTTGTAATCGGCAACGAAATAACGACCTTCGTGCTCGAACGTCAGGTCGATGAAGCCCTTGAACATGCCGTTCAGCGAGACCGTCTCAGCGGCCGCCCGCGGGGCGCCGTTGTGGGTGTAGCGGCGAACCAGGGCGTCCATCTGCGCCACATCGACCTTCGAGCAGGCGAACCAGAATTCCATTTCGACGCGGTACTGGTTCGGCTGATCCAGCTCGCACAAAGCCATGGGCTGCACCTCTGTGCCCAAACGCAGCGGCAGGGTCAGCAGATGCTGTAGCCAGTCGGTCAGCGTGGTGATCCAGCCCTTCCAGTCGCGACGGTTGCAGCGCTGAGCGACAACTTTCTCCAGCGCCAGTGGATCAGCCGCCGCTTCGGCAAACCCTTTCTCGCCTGCCCACTCCAACAGGCCGTGCAGGAAGGTGCCAGGGTTGGGACCGCGCGGGAATCGGTGGATATCGCCGCCGCTGACCATCACCTCGCGCGGCGCATCCGGGTCGAGACGCTCATCGTCGAACAGCTTCTGCGCCTGCGGGCTGTCCGGCGACTGGTCGCCGCTGTCAGTAATGGTGTCACCGATGCGCAGTGCGCTGTAGGACGCGATCCACCAGTTCTCCCGAGCGCTGCGCCGGGGCACGCGCGGCTTGCTCAACGCGACCTCGCTGCGCGGCGCGCTGAAGGACTCGGTTGTCGGCAGCGGAACAGGCTCAACCTTCACGGCCGGGTGACCTTCTACCAGCGAACGCAGCCACTGGCCCAACGCCACCGATTCAGCCAGCTTCTGCTCGCCGCCGAGCAAATAACCCAGCGCCGAACGATGGAGTATCGAGGCGCTGTTGCTGCCACGTTTGAGATCGGCAACGCCCAGCCAGCACGCGTGTTGCGCGCGGGTCAGGGCCACATACAGCAGACGCAGGTCCTCCGCCAGACGCTCGTCATCCGCCTGCTCGATCAGCGCAGGCGTGGGCTTTAGGCTGATCTGCGCGTGGCCCTCGGCGTCGTGAAAATGCAGTGGCAAACGGCTGCCGTCCACCGGCTTCGTCGAACAGATGAAGGGCAGAAACACCAGCGGGTATTCCAGGCCTTTGGATTTGTGGATGGTCACGACTTTGACCAGTTGCTCATCGCTTTCGAGGCGCAGGATCTGCTCCTCTCCCGCTTGGCCGGACAAGGCCAGATGCTCGCTCAGATGACGAATCAGCGCCTGCTCGCCATCCAGTTCGGCGGCGGCCTGCTGCATCAGTTCGCTGAGGTGCAGCAGGTTGGTCAGTACACGCTCGCCATCGGTTCGCTGGACCAGCGCCTGCGGCAGTTTGAAGTCGTGCAGCAGTCGCCGCAGCATGGGCAGCACGCCCTGGGTGCGCCAGATGCGTCGATAATCGCGGAACTGCATGACGCGGTTTTCCCACGCCAGTTCGTCCTGATTGAGCAGCTCGAGTTCGGCCAGCGGCAACGCGAGGGTGATACAGGCCAATGCGGCGCGCAGGGTTCGCTCAGCGTCAGGCTCGGCGCAGGCCTTGAGCCAGGCGAGCAGATCATGTGCCTCCTGCGCCGCGAACACCGAGTCCTTGTCCGAGAGGTACACACTGCGCACGCCACGCGCCGACAACTCGCCTCGCACCGCCTGGGCTTCCTTGCCGTCACGCACCAGAATCGCAATGTCAGCGGGCATCAGCTTTTTCAGCGGCTCGCCGGCTTTCGCAAAACCTGCCCGCTCTTGTTGCCCGGCGTTGAGCAAGCGCACGATCTCACTGGCGCAGCTCGCCGCCAGTTGCGCTCGATAGACCGTGCCCGACACCGGCTGATCGGTTTCCAGCTGCCAGACGTTGAGCGCCGCAAGCACCTCCCCGTCGACCTGTAACGTCTCTTTACGGCCCTGAGAACCGACCGCCAGAAACGGCACGGGATTGTCCTCGGACGTGCGGAACAGGAACGCCCCCCTACCCGCCTCGCTCGTTTCGGCGCGCGTGAACACGTGGTTCACCGCATCGACCATCGCGTGGCTGGAACGGAAGTTGGTGCCCAGCGTGTGCAACCGTCCGGTGGTGGCCTGTCGGGCGCGCAGGTAGGTGTAGATGTCGGCACCACGAAAGGCGTAGATCGCCTGCTTCGGGTCGCCGATGAGGAACAGGCCGGTGCTCTCGTCGTTGGCCTCTAGCCGATAGATGCTGTCGAAAATGCGGTACTGCACCGGGTCGGTGTCTTGAAATTCATCGATCAACGCGACCGGGAACTGCTCGCGGATCAACGTCGCCAGGCGCTCGCCACCGCTGCCGCGCAACGCAGCGTCCAGGCGCAGCAGCATGTCGTCGAAGCCCATTTCAGCACGGCGTCGCTTCTCTTCTTCAAAGCGAGCGCCGACCCATTGCGCAGCGTGTTCGAGCACCGCTGCATCAGGTGTTGGCAGCGTGTCCAGCGCGACCTTGAGCTCGACCATCGCCTCGAACGCGGGGTGCGACGGCGGATTGTTCTTCCACGCTTCGGCAATGCCGTCAGGCGTCAGCCGGGTGAAACCGGTGCCGAGGTCCAGTTGCTCCTGCTCATCGTCATTGGCCCAGGCAATCAGCTTGTCGAACCAGGGTCTGAAATAACGCTCCTGCATCTTGCGGCCATCGACCACTTTGCAGGCGACGCCGTCGATGCAGATCGCATGCAGCTCCGCGGCCCAGTTGGCCCAGGGCGCCTTGAGCTGCCGAAGGGTCTCGCGCCGCTCCTGAATCGACTGCTCGATGATCTGCGTCGGACTTTGCGTCACGCTTGCCCGCTCACTGCCGAACAACGCGCGCACCCTCGGCAGCAGCGCCGCAGGACCACCCCAGTTATCGCGCACCCAAAGCAGCGCGTCACCGCTCATGGGATAACAGAACTTGCGCCAGTAATCGCGCAGCACTTCGCTGAGCAAATCGGTGTGATCGGTCTCTAGGCTCTGGGTGAACAGGCTGCCGCTGTCGAAGGCGTGCTCGCGCAGCATCCGCTGGCACCAACTGTGGATGGTCGATACCGCCGCTTCGTCCATCCACTGCGCTGCGATATCGAGACGGCTGGCGCAGCCGGGCCACTGCTCGATGGCGAACTCGTCCCGCAAACCAGTGATCAACGCGTCAGGTGCGTCGATTTCTTCACGGAAGAACCGCGCGGCTTCAGCCAGTCGAGTACGAATACGGTCGCGCAGTTCCTTGGTCGCTGCGTCGGTGAACGTCACCACCAGAATCTGCGGCGGCAACAGTTCACAGCCGAAGCCAGAAATCTCGCTGCCATGACCCAACACCAGACGCAGGTACAGCGCCGAGATGGTGAACGTCTTGCCGGTGCCGGCGCTGGCTTCAATCAGCTGGCTGCCTTTGAGCGGGAAGCGCAGCGCCAGAGGTTGTTGTGCGTCACTCATGCGCCGGCCTCCTCGCGAGAAAGTGCCTGCCAGGGCGCTTCAAAAATGGGTTTGTACAACGCCTCGCACCATCCCACGAATTCCTCGCTGCCCAGCAATGCATCGAAGTCCGGGAACTGACGCGCCAGGGCAGTGCTTTCGGCACGCTCGCCCTTGCTGTTCTGGCCATCGCCTTCATAGGCTTTGCGCGAGGCGGCTTCGGCTTTGATTTCATCGTTCTGCCCCAGCCACGCAAAGGCCGTTTTCACGGCAATCGGCAGTGGTCGCTGCATGCCCTGATGCCAGGCCAGCAGCAGGTCATTCAACGTCCGCGTGGCGGTGTCTTTGTCCAGCGGCGGCAGCAAGAGCGTTTCGTCGCTGGCCACCAGTGCGGTGGTCAACGGCAGATCGCATGCGCAGGCCACCAGATGGTTTACCCACGGTTTGGTCAGACGGTGCCACTTGCGCGTCTTCTTGCTGGCAATGGCATTGGGGATAGCGGTGATCGCGAGTAGCTCGTTCTGAGGATTTTGATAAAGCCCATCGACCCAGCCATCGAGTTCGACACCCTGATGCTGATAACTGACCGGCAGCGCGCTGTGCAGCCGCACCGGCCAGCGAATCAGGAGCTCGTGATAGCGGGCGACGAGATCGGGCAGCGGTTCGATCAGCTCATCCTGCAACAAGGTGCCGAACCCGGCCATCGGCAGCAAGCCGCTGCCCTGCAAGCGCGTTGCTTGAGCATGCAGTGATTCCTGAATGTGCTCGGGGTCGGTGAGTGCCGCTTGCAGCAAGCTGTCGCTGAGGCCATAGCGCTCGAGCGCATCGAGCACGAAGGGCTCCTCGTCCGCCAACGGCGCTTCGGCCACTTCGAAGAATATCTTCAAGCGCTGACTGAAGAAGTGCTTGACCGGATTGCGCAGGAAATCCTGCAACTGCATCAGACTCAGCGGCTCTTCCTGCTGGTGCTTTTGCAGCGCTTTTTTTTCGCCTGCTTCGGTGACGGCTTCGTGCAGCACCTGCCACTCGCGGGCAAAGCTGAAGAACTCCGGGTTCTCTTGAAAGTATTTGGCACTGAACGGCTGCAGCGGATGTTCAACGGTGAGTTTGTGCAGCAACTGCTGACCCGGATCACGCTTGTTATCGTCCTCGGGCTCGATAGCATTGGCCAGCCGCCAACCGCTGGACAGATGATCGCGCAACTGCCCGATGAGCACCGAAGCCGGCCGCTCGGAATTGTCACGAATGCTTCGTCCCACCCAACTGATGTACAGCTGATCACGGGCGGACAACAGCGCTTCCAGCAGTAGATAGCGATCATCCTCGCGCCGGGAACGGTCGCCGGGACGGTAGTCGCTGCCCATCAGATCGAAATCCAGCGGCGGTTGCGCGCGCGGGTAATCGCCGTCATTCATGCCCAGCAGGCAGACGATTTTGAATGGAATCGCGCGCATCGGCATGAGCGTGCAGAAGTTGACCGATCCGGCCAGAAAGCGCTGGGACAACCTCCCTTGATCAAGCCCGGCCAGCCAGGCTTCACGTACGACCGTTAACGGCAACTCCTCTTCCAGTCCAACGGCCTCGCAGGTCTGCAGCCAGGTTTCGCGCAACGTTTCGAGTTGGCTGAGGAGGTAGTCGTCGTGCTCACTGTCGGCCATGAAGAATAGCTGCATGACGGCTTGAAGGCGCGCGCCCCACATCGCGGGGGTCGCGGGTTGGGAGAGCTCGTTGTGCGCGACCTGAAGCGCGTCGATCAGGGACACCAGCGGGCCAATCAGCGCAGCGTCCAGCCCGCCGATTTCGTCATATGGCTGAATGCCGTCGTAGGCCGCACCTGCCCCGACGGCGTACCCCAGCAACATGCGACGCAGCCCAAAATGCCAGCTGTTCTGCTCAAGCTGTTCAGGCAAGCCCAGCCCCTCGCGCTGTACCGCATTGAGCCCCCATCGCACACCCGCTCCCTCAATCCAGCGGTGCAGGGTTGGCAGGTCTCGCTCATCAATGCCGAACCGCGTGCGTAATGCGGGAACATCCAGCAGATCGAGGATTTCACTGACCGGGAATCGACTGTCCGGAATCTTCAGCAAATGCTCGACGGCGATCAACAGCGGATCACGGCCGCGTTGGCCCTGATCCGCGAGGGTGAAGGGGATAAAGCGGCGATCGTCGCGATCCAGCTGGCCGAACACCGCGCGAATGTGAGGGGCATAGCTGTCAATGTCCGGCACCATGACGATAACGTCGCGGGGACGAAGATCCGGATCCTTACTGAAACGCGCGAGCAGTTGGTCGTGCAACACCTCCACTTCACGCTGGGCACTGTGTGCGACATGAAAGCGGATCGAGAGGTCAGTCTTTATGTCCACGGCCGGCCAGACGTCACGGGTCTCGCTCAAAGGACGCAGCTCAAGGATATCGTCCTGGAGTTGATTCAGGAGGGACGTGGGTTCGCTCTCGCTGAACAGGTCAATGCGCCCGTCACGAAAGATCGACCGGTAGCTGTTCGGGTCATCATGACTGTCGAGCAAGTTGATGTAATCACGACCCTGCTTGCCCCACGCAGCCAGCAGCGGGTGAGCGTGCTGGTGCAGCGCGTCAGGGTTCAGCACCACCGGCATGCCGGGTTTTCGCGATTGGCGTTTGTATTCGTGACGTAGGAGATCCTTGTCAGCCACGATGTCTGCCCAGTGATGACGGCAGGGGTTGTGCACGCATAGCAGGACCTGGCTGAAACGAGCCAGCCCGGCAAGCGCCTCTAATGCCTGGGCTGGCAATGAGGAGATTCCGAAAACAATCACTCGCGCCGGCAAACCGGCCGGTGCCTCGGCCAGGCTGTTGATGCGTTCGATGTAACGCTGATGCACCCCGGCACGGCTCTGGGCCATGCCCTCTGCCCCGACATCATGGAGCAGCGCACGCCACAGTTCGGCTTGCCAGCAGTTCTCTGCTTTCAGCGGCTTTGCCTCTCCCCGCCCGGTTCTGAGTTGATGCTTGCCGGCCGCCCAATCTTCCAGCCAGTCAGCGCGGTACACCTGATATTGGTCGAACAGGTCAGCAAGCCGCTCAGACAACTGGTAACGCTTGCGCAGGTCGGTGTCCGCCGTCAGGAATCGCTGCAGCGGCTCGAAGTGTGGCTGGTTGATCAGGCCGGGGAGCAGCCGCATCAATCGCCAGGTCAGGGGAGCTTTATCCAGCAACGAGGTTTCCGGAATCTCCGCCTTGCCCAACACCGCGCGATACAACTGCCACATGAAGCTGCCAGGGAGCTGCACATCGATCGCGGCGGCAATGCCGCAACCGCCTTGATCATCGTCCTGTGCATCTTCTGCCAGGGCGAGCTTTAACCATTGGGCAATACCGTTGCTCTGTACCAGCGCCACTTCGTTCTCGAGCGGAGTGAGGGGGTAACGCCGCATCCATGACACAACAAGGCCACGCAGCTCATCCAGGCGATTCCCATGGACCACCATAAACCCGGAGTTGAGATCGGATGTCACCGGCATAGCTGCGTCCCTTGGTCTTTCAAAAGAGGGAGAAGACTACCAGAGGGAGAGGAATCGTTAGCGGTCGATCTTGTCAGAGCGGCTGGCAACCGCTCTCCGGAGGTGGTGATGCGGGGCAGTGTGGTTGGCAGCTTTCCACGCCTGAAGCTTTTCCGCGCGCAAAAACAAAACCCCATCTGCTTACGCAAATGGGGTTCTGGAATTTAATCTTGACGATGACCTACTCTCACATGGGGAAACCCCACACTACCATCGGCGATGCATCGTTTCACTGCTGAGTTCGGGATGGGAT
>NZ_SOCR01000012.1:0-45807 GCF_004364335.1 Pseudomonas graminis
CGTTGTTTTTTTTGTTGAGGTGTTTGTGTGGGTGGCGAGCGGCTGCTTCTGTTCGGGTTTAGCCGCGTGCTGGGCGGCTGCTTTGGGTCGATAGCGGCCCCCCAAGGACCTTGGGTTTTGTCAGATTCCGGTACTAGATGCTGTCAACGCAACGCCTCTTAATTCGTATCGGGAAGGCTGGCCAGCTGATCGAGCAGTTGGGCACCTGCAGCGTCGAATCGCAGACGCGCTTTATCCCAGAAGCCGCATGACAGCTCGTACTCGTACTCGTACAGCGGCACGATCGGCAGTCGATGGATCTGCCAAAGGTGCCAGAGCAATCCCTGGCCCACCCCCTGACGCTGATGCACGACCTTGATCTTGTTGATGTACATTCGGATACAACGATGACGGTTCGACGATATTGCTTGCTACCTGGCCGCACTGATACCGCTGTAATTGATCCTTGTCCTAAATTTATGTTTTTCATTGCCGATGGCTTCCGTACAGAACGCAGAAAGTTTCTGCGTTTGCCCTTCGGAGTTGCACCGTGAACCTACGTTCTTTAAATATTGCGCCCCGTGCCGCCTTGTGTTTCGGTTTAATCACGCTGCTAGTCATTGCCCTCGGCGGCTTCGCATACGTGCAGCTAGGGAAGCTGCGTGGCACCGAGCAGGACATCGAAAAGAACTGGCTGATCAGCGTGCAGACCGCCGACGACATCCAGATCGCGCTGCTCGGCGCACGCCTGGAGAGCATCCGTCTTCTGGCGACTTCGAATCCCCAAGAGCAAGCGACCGCCGTGCAGCACCTGGAAGACGCTAAGCGCATGCTCAACGAGCGTACCGACTTCTACCGCAATAACCTCATTTCCGACCCAGAAGAAGGGGCCAAATTCGAGGCCGCAGCGGCGCTGATGAAGACCTATCTTGATGGACTGCAACGCGTCGTCGATCTTGACGCTACCCAGCATGAGCAGGCCGTGACATTCGCCAACACTGAACAACGCGACCGTGCCGCAGCGTACCAGGTCAAACTCAATGAGTTGCGCCAGCACAATACCGACGGCGCTGCAGCAGCAGGCGTGACCGCCACTGAGGTGTATGCCCACAGCATCACCATCGTCGATGGTGTGGTACTCGCCGCGCTGGTGCTGACGCTGGTGCTCGCCACCCTGCTGACTCGCAGCATTGTCCAGCCTATGAGCGCCTCGCTGAAAATGGCCGAGGAAATCGCCGACGGCGACCTGCGTCTTATCCTGGAGGTTAAGGGTAATGACGAATCTGCGCGGCTGATGCGCGCGCTAAACACCATGCAAGGCAACCTGCGAAGCACCATAGAGCAGATCTCCGATGCTTCCGCACAGCTCAGTTCCGCCGCAGTAGAGATGACTTCCATCACCGAGAGCGCCAGCCTCACCCTGCAGCAGCAAAACAGTGAGATCGAGCAGGCCGTCACGGCGGTAAACCAGATGAGCGCCGCCGTCGATGAGGTCGCGCTTAACGCTAACTCCACCTCCGAAGCGGCCAAGGACTCCACACGCGCTGCCGCCACCGGTAACCAGAAAGTCGGCGAAACCCTACATGCCATGCGCAGCCTAACGGACCGCGTGGAAATGACCTCTGAACAGGTGCAGGGCCTCGCTGGTCAGGCGCAGGACATCAGCAAGGTGCTGAGCGTGATCCGTGCCATTGCAGAACAGACCAACCTGCTGGCCTTGAACGCCGCGATCGAAGCGGCCCGCGCTGGTGAGCAAGGCCGAGGCTTCGCCGTGGTGGCCGATGAGGTTCGGGCACTGGCTCATCGCACACAAACCTCAACTCTGGAAATCGAACAGATGATTTCAAGTATCCAAGCAGGCACGTCACTGGTTGTGGATTCGATGAGCAGCAGCACCATCGAGGCACACAACACGCAGCGCACTGCCGACGAAGCCGGGATGTCACTGAAAGTCATCGCCGACTCGGTGCAACTGATCAATGACCGCAATCAGCAGATCGCCACTGCCGCGGAAGAGCAGGCTCATGTAGCTCGCGAAGTAGACCGCGCCCTAGTGAGCATTCGCAACCTGGCGCTGCAGAGCAGCGAAGGCACGCAGCAAACCCTGGCCGCCAGCAATGAGCTCTCGCAGTTGGCGGTGAACTTGAATCAGATGGTAGCGCGCTTCAAGACCTGAAATTAGCGTTTAATCTAGTATGGAAAATTGACCTATCAATGATCAGAACTTCATTCCTAGAGGCGCTGACAATGTGGTCGCTTTTCGAGTTAGCTCCGATCTTTCGCCAAGGCCAGAGGCTCCAAAGAAACCGAAGTTGACGATCGTCCGGCAGTCGCCGAGCATGAAAGAACGTGCGTGCTGGCCTTACCGACAGGGAAGTATCGAATCGGGAAATTGCCACGCCTCAATCGGCCTCAAGCATCGTGACTAAATGACCAAGCGCAGCGAAACCATGTTCTGTCTCGTCACAGACGGCTGCGGGTTGGAAGCAGACGGTCGTGGCTGACCCCTTTTCGACCCAAAGCAGCCGCTTCGACTGAGGGCCTTTGCCACCTGCTACCGCTACCTGCGTGGAACGGGGTTTACGTTAAAGCGTGCTTTTATCCGGCGGCTAACTTCGCTGGACCGCTATTAAACGGCATGGGAGGTTGCAGCAGGCTGCGGGTTCTTATAAGCCGGCAACCCGGGCGCCTTTGACCATCGTCTAGTCCCAACGAACCGGCTGCTTTCGACCCATAGCGGCCTCTCGATCCCACCGCGTCGCAGACTCCGATGACCAATTCGTCGACCCTCGTCGCGGCGTTGTCCAGCAGTGTCGTTTGCTGAGGAATCAGATTCGCTGGTCTCCCACGGCACAACCCATACGCGACGTCGAATGCGTTCCTCGCGCAGGGTAACTGGAATCGGCCTCACGCCAGCTTCCACGACCTCTTAGCTATCTCGCGGATACGACTGAACAACGTGCTGGGCTCATACCGCTAGACGGTCGTGCGCGATCTCTCGCCCTGACCGCGTGCGGCTGCCGGCCCTGACTCGGGCGCTGACTGAGATTGCATCCGGTGCCTATCTGCCCCTGCCGTCGGCGGGGCTTCCATCGCGGCCGCAGGGCGGACCATGCGCGGTATCGCCGTTCAACACCTCCAGGTAGCCCTCCTCGATATTCAGCCGCTCGACTAGAAAGTCGACGAAGGCACGTACTTTCGGTGACTGCACCTGACCGCGCGGGAACAGTGCATGCAGGTCGAGGTCCGTGCCACGCCAGCCGGTGAGCACGCGCTGCACCAGACCCTGCTCGACGAACGCCCGCACAAAGACGTCACTGGTCAGCATTAGGCCTTCTCCATCCATCATCACAGTGCGAAGGGCGCTCGGATCGCTGGCGATCACGACGGGGTCGACCGGGAACTCGCGCAGCTTGCCGTTTCCGTCATCGAGGGTCCAGGCGAAGCCGTGGGCGCTTCGGTGATTGGTCTGCACGGTTGCCCGGTGGTAAATCAAATCGTCGGGATGCAGCGGCTCGCCGAAACGCTCGATGTAACCGGGGGTGGCGCAGATCGCGGTACGGAACACGGCGAGCTTGCGCGCCGCCAAGTTGGAATCCGCCAGCGTGCCAACGCGCATCGCCACGTCGATTTCGCCGGCGATGATGTCGACCTGGTCGTTGCTCAGCAGCAGTTCCACGCGAACGTCCGGATGGCGTGCGTGGAATTCGCTGAGTAAGGGCGCGACCCAAGTGTTGCCCACCGGATGAGATGCAGTGACGCGCAGCCAGCCTCGCGGCCCGCTCTGCAACTCACTGACGGCGCTCTCCGCCTCGTCCAGGTCGCGCGCAATGCGCTGGCAATGCGCGAAATAGATGTTGCCCGCCTCGGTCAAGCCGAGCTTGCGGGTTGTGCGATGCAATAGCTGCGCACCCAGTCGCTCTTCCAGCTCCCGCACCTTACGACTCACGGTCGCCTTGGGCATGTGCAGCGTGTTCGCGGCAGCCGTGAAGCTGCCCAACTCCACAACCTTGACGAACACCAAAGTGTCATTGAGATCTCGATTCATGGAGCATCCTAGCGATTATTCCATTGATGGAACAATTATTCACAAAAAGGCCGACTAATACACTGGCAGCGGCTGCACTACATTGGTCTCAACAGCAAACGGAGGTCACTGCCTCCACCGCTTGAGCCAAGGATACGAACATGAACAGACTAACTGGCAAGACCGCGGTAATCACCGGTGGCGCGACCGGCATCGGTCTCGCGGCGGCAAAGCGCTTCATCCAGGAAGGCGCCTTCGTCTTCATCTACGGCCGTCGGCAGGAAGCGCTCGACGCTGCCGTGGCCGAGCTTGGTCCAAAGGCCCGCGCCATAACGGGCTCGGTCTCCGATGAGGCCGACCTAGACCGACTCTATGTGGCAGTGAAGGCCGAGCGCGGAACCCTCGACATCCTCTTCGCCAATGCCGGCACCGGCAGCCCACTCAAGCTGGGCGAGATCACCGCCGCCCATATCGACGAAACCTTCGAAACCAACGTGAAGGGCACCATCTTCACGGTCCAGAAGGCGCTGCCGCTGATGGGCGAGGGCGGTTCGATCATCCTGACCGGATCGAGCGCCGGCACCACGGGTGCTCCCGGATTCACCGCCTACAGCGCGAGCAAGGCGGCCGTGCGCAACTTTGCTAGGACCTGGGCAGAGGATCTGAAGGGCACCGGCATCCGGGTCAACGTGCTGTCGCCTGGCGCTACGGCAACCGAACTCGCGAAGGCGGCGCTCGGCGAGGAAGGCCAGAAGTCCTATGGCGCGATGACGCCCCTGCTGCGCATGGCCGAGCCCTCGGAAATCGCGGCGGCAGCGGTGTTTCTCGCCTCGTCGGACAGCAGCTTCATGACCGCGAGCGAACTCGCTGTCGACGGCGGCCTGGCGCAACTCTGACCCACGACGCGTCGCCGCTCCGTTCGATGGTTCGGAGCACCGCAGGGTCTGCTCAATAACGAACATTAGAAAGGCAAAATATATGAACAACCATAGTGCACAAAAATTGGCGGGAAAAATTGCGGTCGTGACCGGTGGAAGCAGCGGGATTGGCCTGGCCACGGCCAAGCGCTTCCTTGAAGAAGGTGCGCACGTCGTTATCACTGGGCGAAGGGAGGCCGAACTGAAGGAGGCGGCAGCCACCTTGAAGGGAAACGTTACGACGGTCGTGGGCGACGTGTCCCGCCTGGAAGATCTGGACCGGCTCTTTGCTGTCGTGAAAGAGAAGCATGGTCACATTGATGTGCTCTTTGCCAATGCGGGCGCGGGTACGGTCGCGCCGCTGGAGGCCGCTACCGAGGCTCATTTCGACCAGACCTTCGACGTGAACGTCAAGGGCACCTTCTTCACGGTGCAGAAGGCCCTTCCGCTGCTCAGAGACGGCGGCTCGATCATCGTGACCTCTTCGGTCACCAATGTCCTGGGAACGGCTGGATTCAGCGCTTACGGTGCAAGCAAAGCGGCTGTGCGCAACTTCGTGCGTGCCTGGACGATGGAGCTGAAAGATCGCCAGATCCGCGTGAATTGCATCAGTCCCGGGCCCACCGAGACGGGCGCTTTGCAAAAGACGGCGGGCCTTACCGCCGACCAGGCCAAGGAAGCGGCCGCCCAGTACGCCTTGCAGATTCCCATGGGTCGCTGGGGCAAGCCGGAGGAAATCGCGGCTGCCGTCGTATTCCTCGCTTCCGAGGAAAGTTCGTTCATCACGGGTATCGATCTTCCCGTCGATGGCGGCCTGGCGCAGGTCTGACCCCACCTCGGCCCCTTGGCTGGCCACCCTAGCGGCAAGCCGTGGGCCCGCGCTTATCCAAGCAGGATCCAACCCAACTCAAAGAAAACTCCTATGACCTATTCAATTATCGGCTTCGGCCCTATCGGCCAGGCACTGGCCAAGGCGTTTGCCCGCAAGGGCATCGACGTATCCGTGGCCACCACGCGCGACCCGGAAAGCTTTGCCTCCGTCGCCGCTGCGATCGGTCCCACCATCCTTCCCAAAACACTGGCGGAAGCGGTCAAGGCGGACATCATCTTTTTGGCCGTCCGTTTCGACTCGCACCAGGATGTCGCCAACGCGCTGTCGACCTGGAAAGGCAAGACCATCGTCGATGTAACCAACACCCAAGTGCCCACAGAGGAACTGGGAGGACAGCCTTCTTCCATGGTCGTTGCGCGGTCCTTCACGGGTGTCAGGCTGGTCAAAGGCTTCAACCATCTGGGTGCATCCGTCCTCGCCCAGGATCCGGCCGTGCATGGCGGCAGGCGGGTCGTGTTCCTGGCCAGCGACGATGACGAGGCCGCGGCCGAGATCGGCGCGCTTGCAGAAAATCTCGGTTTCTCGCCGGTCCAACTTGGCAGGCTTTCCGAGGGCGGGCTGCTGGTCCACGCACGCGGAAATAGCTGGGGTCGACTGATCTTCAAGGACCTCGTCACTTTCGCCGGTTGAGCAGGACGTACCCAACGATAACAACACAACGAACGCGCTCGGGTTGAGCGCAAGTCGACTCGATCGACGCGGAGAAATCCCCATGAATACCGAGAAAAACGTCCAGACCGTGAAGGACTTCTTTGCGGCCATTGGCCGCGGCGACAAGGACGGTCTGCTGGCGCTGGTCGCCGAAGACATCGAGTGGATCATCCCGGGCGAAGACTGGCCTCTGGCCGGTACGCGCCACGGCCATGCGGGGCTTGCGGATTTGCTCGAGACCGCATCCAGGTCGATGGAGACGTCCACCGAGCCCCGGGAGTTCATCGCGCAGGGAGACCGGGTGCTGGTCGTCGGTTTCGCCAAGGGCAAGATCAAAGCCACCAATAAGACGTTCGAAGATGACTGGATCTTCGCCATCACGGTCCGCGACGGCAGACTGACGAAGATCCGCGAGTACATTGACACGCAGGCACTGGCACGAGCCTCGCAGATCGACGCATCCGGGCTCACGTAGCAAAAACCGTTTGGGGCCCCTCGCCATTCGAATACCAAACTTTGTAGGAGGTCCCCATGTACGACACATCCAAGCTATCCGAGTTGATCCGCTTCGCACGCGTTGATCCAGGCGCCACCGTCATCGACGTTTACCCGGGCGACGGCGACTGGACGCGTCTATTCTCTGACGCCGTGGGACCCAACGGACGGGTCTATAGCTTCCTGCCTGCCGAAGTCGCCCACTTCAAGAACGATCCTGTCGGCAACATGCGTACGTTGGCGAAGGAGCCGGGCCGGGCAAACGTCGAGGCGGTTTCGGCGGACCTCGTGGCGATGCCGGAAGTCACGCAGCCCGCGGATGTCCTGTGGCTGCACCTGTTCTACCACGATCTCCACACCGCGCTGATGCAGTCCAAGGACGCGACGGCGGCCGACTTCAATCGCGCCATGTGCGATAGGGTCAAGCCGGGTGGGTACTACGTCATCGTCGACCACGCCGCCGCTGGCACAGCGGGCACAAGTGTTGCCCAGTCGCTGCACCGGATCGACCCCGCCTCCGTTCGGAAGGAGGTGGAGGCGGCCGGCTTCCTGCTGGACGCGGAAAGCAACATGCTCGCGAACAAGGATGATCCGCGATCAGTCAAGGCGTTCGATCCCGCGATCAAGGGCGAGACCGATCGCTTCGTCTACCGGTTTGTGAAGCCGTGACGGCTGCCAGCGACGGCCGCTTGGCGGCGGCACACTCCGGCCACGACGAACGTCTCTTGCTGGCCGATAGCGGCCGGTTGTCATCGGCGGCTTCGAACCAAAGCGGCCCCTAGCCTAGTTGAAGCGCTAAACCCAAAGACGAGCTCAGCATCTCAAATACCCCACAGAATCCGCAGCGCACGCTTACCGCACCAGAACTTCCCACAAACCAAAGCGGTCACATCGCTAGTCCCGACGAGTGATGCCTATGAGCCTCTTAGAACAAGAAATGCAGGACCGTGAACACCCCGTTGCCGAGGACATTGCGCTGCAGCGCAAAGTCTGGAAGTTCCAGCGGGTTGGCTGGTATGTGCTGACGGCGGTTGTCATCCTGACACTGCTCGGCTTGTTTTCCAGAGGCCCGCTCAGCACGCTCGAATCGGTGAGTGAGCAGGGTGATCTGACGGTGCAGTACGAGCGTTTCCACCGGGCGGGCGGGACCAATCCAATGATCGTTCAGGCCACGGGGCAGCCGGGCAAAGAGGTCACGCTGTCGATCGGCAAGCCCATGCTGGATGGCTTCAGCATCGAGTCCATCCAGCCTCAGCCGGTCAGCTCCATGGGCAGTCCCCAAGGTTTGAGTCTTACTTTCCCCACCGACAAGAGCGGGCACGTCACGCTCTTTATCTCATGGCGCAGCAACGGCATCGGGTTGTTTAAAAGTCAGATCAGTGTCGTTGGCGGCGGCCACATTCCCGTCACTCAATTCATCTACCCATAGGTGCTCAATGGATGCCGTACTACGCGCGGGTGCGATTTATCTGGCACTGATGGTGCTCTTCAAGATTTCTGGCCGACGGTCATTGGGCGAGTTGACGTCGTTTGATTTCGTGCTGCTGATGGTCATTGGCGAAGCCACTCAGCAAGCGCTGCTGGGCGATGACTTCTCCGTGACCAATGCGGTTCTGGTCATTGTGACGTTGATGGTGATCGACATCGGGCTTTCCCTCGTCAAGCGACGCTCCAAACGCCTGGCCAAGCTGATCGATGGGGGCCCGACGATCATCGTTGAAAACGGTGCTTTCCTGCGTCATCGCATGCACGAGGCCCGCGTCCAGGAAGACGATATCCTGGAGGCCGCAAGGATAGAGCAGGGCTTCGAACGAGTGGAGCAGATCAAGTACGCGATCCTGGAGCGAAACGGCAAGATCTCGATCATTCCTGCCTGATCATTTGCACCCGGACTCGGCCCGGTTCGCCGTCATTCAGTCCGGTTATCACTTGCCCAGCGAGGCTGCGACGGTGGGCTGCTATTGGCCGGAACTGGATTCTCCGGGCAGCTTGGTCATTCAGGAAAATGCGCTTGAACAGTGTGTTCGAGCATGGCCGATACCTGGCTGGCGAGCGACTCCAAAGCAAACGGCTTGGTCAGTAGCTGCATATTAGTGCCGAGAAAATGAGACCTTGCCATGGCTCCCTCCGCGTAGCCTGTTAAAAACAGGACGGGCAAGCGTGGCTTCAGTTGCTGAAGTATTTCAGCGAGTTGGCGGCCATTCATTCCAGGGAGCCCCACGTCGGTAATCAGCAGATCAACTTTCCCCAGGTCATTGAAGAGCGCCCAGGCCTCTTCGCCGTCCCGTGCGACGTGAACCTGGTAGCCCAGCTCATTCAATACTTCCCGGTTGATCAGGCGTACCGAGTCATCATCTTCCACCAGAAGAATGGATTGGCCGTGTCCTGTGCTGATTTCCGACGAAGACACCGGTTGCTCAGCTTCCACTTTTTCATGCTCTGGCAAACAGATCGACACGGTCGTTCCCACCCCGACCGTGCTTTCAATTGAAAGGCAACCGCTGCTTTGATTCGCAAAACCATACACCATGGAAAGTCCCAATCCCGTACCCTGGCCGATAGGCTTGGTCGTGAAAAAAGGCTCAGTGACCTTGTCCAGCATATCCTTCGGGATACCGAAGCCCGTGTCCCGCACCTTCACACATACGTGCCGGACAGGACTCCCTTGCATTTCATCCTCAACGCAGGTCGCAATCGTTAACTTCCCTCCGTGGGGCATCGCGTCACGCGCATTAATGACCAGATTGAGAACGGCGTTTTCCAATTGATTGGCATCTGTAAAAACCCACGGTTCTTCCGGGCACAACTCAAACTGGATGAGGACTTGTTCCGCGACGGTTCGTTGCAGCAGATCGGCGAGTGAGTGAATAAGCGCGTTGACCGAAACGGCCTTCTCATCCAGCGACTGGCGCCGGGAGAATGCCAGCAACCGATGAGTCAGCGAGGCGGCCCGCTGGGCTGATGTCAGGGCAGCATCCATGAATCGTTCGACCCCCTCCAGTCGCCCTTTGCTCATCCGCAGCTTTATGAGATCGAGCGCGTTGATGACCCCTGTGAGCATGTTGTTAAAGTCATGGGCGATCCCGCCGGTCAACTGACCTACGGCTTCCATTTTCAACGATTGCCGCAATTGCTCTTCGGCACGCTCACGGTCTGCACTTTCGGCTTTGAGTTGCTCGATCGCCGCATTCAGTTCTTGTGTTCTTGCTTTAACCTGAATCTCAAGTTGTTCATTGAACCTGCGCAGGGTGAGCTCGGCTTGCTTCTCTTCATTAATGTCAACGATGACGGAGGCGGCACCAATTATGGTGTGTTTTTCGTCGTATAACGGGACTGCACTCACACGCATCCATGATTCTTGACCTTCATCCAGGCGATGATAAAAATCCACCGCCGTCGCAGTCTCTCCCCTTAACGCCCTGGCGCCCGGAAACATGACCGGTTCCAGGCGGTTACCTTGCGCGTCAAGGCCTACCCATTTCGAAGCGCCGTCTGGCTGTCTGGAGGGGATGATGTCTTGCGGTACATACCGCCGGTACAGGGGATTGCTGACGAGCGAGACGCCTTGCGTGTCCATGAAGCACACCCCGACAGGAATGTTCTCCAGCAAGGTGCGCAATCGACCCCGTTCTTCAGCCAGTTGTGTGAGGCTTTCCCGCATCTCGAACTGACGCATGCGCGATCGCCAGGCGGCGGCAACCGTGCTCAGTAACGAGGCCGAGCTGAGAGGGCGTTCAAGGACCATGACATGTCCCGCCGACTTGGGCAGCCTGCCTCTGGCCATTTCCGTGTCTCGCCCGGATTGGCCTTTGCTTGAAGCGAGCAGGATGATGGGGATCTCAGACCAGCCTGGCTGGAGATCCAGGGCCCTCTCAAGGCTGCGTATGTCTCCGCGCAGGCTTTCCTCGGTCAGGATTACCAGGCCAGTGTTTTCACCCACAGCCGTGGAAAGGTCAGCAATATTGTCGTGAATTTGAAGCGGGTAGTCGTCTCCAAACAGTTTGCCCAAACTGATTGCATCGCCCTTGAAAGGCGCCACCACCAGCAGAGTCTTTCCATCGGCAAATCGCTCAATTGCCACGCTGTCGCTCTTCCATGAGGGGAAGGTCGTCACCAAAATACTCTGGCGTTCCAGTCAACACTCCACGGAATTTGACCAATGGATCCCCGACACGCACACCTTTGGAATCGATGCGAAGCTCTCGAATCGCATCCTCATGGGCGCCGCTGCGATGTTTCAGGACCGAAATAGCCTTGCGAAGCCGACCCTGCGCTTCGAAGAAGCGAATGAGGATGACAGAGTCTGCGACGTAGGAAATATTGAGATTGGTTGACATTGATCCCACCAAACCGTGCTGCGGATTGATCAGGAAGGTTACAACCCCAAGCTGGCTCAAATAGGAAAGCAGCTCGTGCATCTGCAGGATCAATTGTTGTTCCTGCGGCATTGCGGCCATGTAGCCGTTGAGACTGTCGACCACGATCATGGTGCTTGCACGCTCCTCAACCTCGTTACGCACTCGCCACGCGAATTCGCCAGGTGATATTTCGGCAGGATCGATTTGCTGAATGACCAACCGACCACTCGATACGTGATGGCTCAAATTCATGCCCATGCTGTCGCCACGTGAGAGCAGCGTAGCGATCCGCTCATCGAACTCATAGATCGTGCAGTTTTCGCCTCTGGCGCAGGCAGCTGCCAGATACGCCAGGGCTATGGTGGTCTTGCCGGATCCGGCAGGGCCTGTGACGAGCGTGCTGGTTCCTCTCAAGGGACCGCCGACTAACAGATTGTCCAGTTCCGTAATACCGCTGGCCACTGGCGTGGCATCGAATGGAACGTGACGTCCGGCGGCAATCAGTCTCGGGTATACCTCCAGTCCACCTTTACGAATGGTGAAATCGTGGAAACCTGCGACGAAGTCAACGCCCCGTAATTTTTGCACCTGGAGCCGTCTGCGCGCAGCACCGAAGTCCAGGGTCAGCCGTTCAAGCGTGATGACGCCATGACACAGGCTATGAAGGTGGTTGTCGCGCTCGCCATTGGAGCCCGTGAGATCGTCCACCAGAAGAACGGTGATGTCGCGCCCGGCGAAGTATTGCTTCAGCGCCAGTACCTGGCGTCGATAGCGCAGGGGGTCTTGAGCCAGAAGGCGCATCTCAGAGAGGCTGTCGAACACAAGCCGCTTGGGCTGGAGTTTATCAACCCGCTGCTGAATCAACCTGATGGTGTCTCCAAGCTCGGCTTCCCACGGGTGCAGGATCGACTGCTGGTACTCATCGCCCAGCACTCCCTCCGTTGAGGAGAACTCGAAAAGGTCGATGCCTTCCAGCGACCACCCGTGTGAGCGCGCGACGCTGTCAAGCTCCTCGCTTGTTTCCGAAAGCGTGATGTACAGCACCGGCTCGCCACGCCGGAGGCCATCCAGCAGGAACTGAAGACCCAGCGTGGTTTTGCCTGCCCCGGGCGTCCCCTCAAGTAGATAGAGCCTGTTGCTGGGCAGGCCGCCCCTGAGGATTGAGTCGAATCCGGCATTGCCGGTCGAGATCAGTGGACGCAGTGGGGGCATTTTTCTAACCTCGGAGAAGCAAGCTTTGTGGGGGCAAGCGGCTTAAGTATGAGGCTGCAGCCATGTCACTTCCATGGAAAGGAAACCGTTTCGTAAAATAAATTGAACTTCGGTGGATCTTCGCAGCCGTCCACGGGACGTAACGGTTGACGTACGTACTAAACGGTGAAGCATATTCAGCGTTTACGTAAGGGTCGCTTGGGCGCTTCTTAAACACGGTAGCTTGGGTGTTTACAGTCCTTCTCTGACGCCTCTTGGCGCTCAGCTAAACGGGTAAAGTTTTTTTCGCTCAAGACGATAAGGATGGCAAGGTGCCATGGAGGAGGCCCGTCACGCATTTCGAGTTTGTGCCACATGCCCAATTTTTTCCTTCTTCGCCGTGATCGTCGCGCCCTTAAGCAATTGCTGACGTCGATCATGAGCGGCGAAAATCCTGAGGTCGCCCAGTGCAAAGAAGGTCCAGCAGTTCTGGATGCCTGGCGCTTGATCCAGTCCTCCAATGAACAATACCAATCGCGCATAGGCCAGCTCGAAAGAGAGCTTGAGGATGCCCGCGAGTTGCTTCGCGAATCAGCAGCATCCGCGTCAGCTCACGAGATCAGGTTCGATCTGGTCAATCGCGCTTCCAGTGAAGGTCTTTGGGACATGGAGGTCGTGGCCGGCGATCCAGTCAATCCCGGTAATCGCTTTTGGTGGTCGCAGCAATTCCGCAGCCTTCTGGGCTTTAAGGATGAAAGAGATTTTCCAAATGTGCTGGCCAGTTGGGCCGACCGGCTCCATCCCCAGGACAAGCAGGCAACGCTCGACGCCTTCGCTCGCCACCTCAACGACAAGTCCGGAATGACTCCCTACAAAGTCAAAAATCGGCTCGCCATGAGAGACGGTTCATATCGCTGGTTTTACGCACAGGGTGAGACACTCCGAGACGAGCGAGGCACGCCAGTCCGGGTCGCTGGCTCGCTTCGGGATATCCATGACCAACTGGAGCGGGATCAGGAGCACGACGTCATCATCACGAGATTCGAGCTGGCTCGGGAAATGCTCTCGGATGGGCTCTGGGATATGGAGGTCATTGCCGGAGACCCGGTAAACCCCAAAAACCCGTTCTGGTGGTCACCTCAGTTCCGTCGGTTGCTGGGTTTCGAAACGGTTGAGGAGTTTCCAGATGTGTTGGACAGCTGGGCATCCAGATTACACCCGGATGATAAGGACAGAAGCCTCAGTGCTTTCGGGGCCCATTTGAATGACAGATCCGGCAAGACACCTTTTGATATCGAGTACCGGCTGAGGATGAAAAGCGGCGAATATCGGTGGTTCCGTGCGCGAGGCCAGACCAGGCGTGATCCCGCCGGCTCGCCTCTGCGAGTCGTCGGTGCTTTGGTGGACGTCAACTTGCAGCACGAGCAGGAAGTTCTGAGGGAAACCGAGGTCAAGCATCAGCAGACGCTTGAGCACAATATTGAGCAATTGTCCCAGATCGTGGGAACGATCCAGAGCATCGCCAGCCAGACCAACCTTTTAGCCCTGAACGCGGCCATTGAGGCTGCACGTGCGGGGGACGCGGGTCGCGGCTTCGCAGTGGTTGCCGACGAGGTTCGCAAGTTGGCAACGCGCACCACTGAAGCCACTGAGCAGGCTGCCGGCATGATTGCTCGCTAGAGCCTGCCTTCCTCAAACCCCTGGTTCCTTGAACCAGGTGGAGGTCTGAAAAGGGTACCTAAGATCAGGGCAATGACTCCCCTACTTACAGGCCCTTGAATGGGGGAGATCACTGTCGATCTATTGCCAAGGCTAATGCGCGTCGACAAATTGTCCCTATATCCAGTGAATGCCAGGGTTTAGGGATGAACAGTGGAGCATAACCAGACTCCAGGATTTGTTGCCCTCGTCCTCCCGAGGACAAGATCACCGGGATGCGGGGCCAATGAGCTTGCACCCGATTCGCCAGGCCAATACCGCTCAGCCCACCCGGCATATGGATGTCGGACAGTAGTAGATCTGCCCCTCCCGAGGTCTCGCACAGCCATTCCCAGGCGTCATCGCCTGTCTCTGCCGTTACGACCTCGAAGCCTTCCGTCTCTAAAATTTCATGGATCAAACTGCGGATGAGCCAGTCATCTTCCACAACTAATACGGTTGATAACACTGTCATGTGCCCATGCTGGTTGGTCGTGAAGTTGGACTAGACCACTGTCTGCGGGTTCCCACTTCCGATACAGCCCTGGCTCAGGGCTCTTGGCGCGGTTATATCACCCTACATGAGTAGCGTGCAGTTCCATGCAAAGCCGGAATCGCCCCTGATTATCCAGACAGCTATCAACAAGACCGGCGAAGCGTGCCGAACTAGCCCGTACAATCCCCTGTCGCTGAGAACCGGAGCCTGGGCCTTTCATGTCGTTGTTCAATCGTTTGACTGCATTTTCAACCCAGAGCGGCAGGGCAATCGGCCTTGTCTGGGCGACGTCCCGCCCCTTGTTCAGCGGCTTGATCGTGGCGACGCTGATCGCCGGCATTTTGCCCGCGCTTGCCGCCTGGATCGGCCAGCGGATCGTCGATGCGGTGGTTCAGGCGATGCAGATCCATGGCAATGGCAGCCAGGCGCCGGTATGGCCTGTCCTGCGTTACGTGTTGGCCGAGGCGGGGGTATTGGCGTTGCTGGCCGGGGCGCAACGGGCGCTTTCAATGCAACAGGCGCTGCTGCGGGTGCAGTTGGGGCAGAAGGTCAACCTGATGATCCTGGAAAAGGCCCAGACCCTGTCGCTGCTGCAGTTCGAAGACTCGGCCTTTTACGACAAGTTGGTGCGCGTGCGCCGGGATGCATCGACCCGGCCACTGGGCCTCGTCACAAAAGGCCTGGGGCTGACGCAAAACCTTATCTCGCTGGTCAGCTTTGCGGTGCTGCTGGTGCATTTTTCCCCATGGGCGCTGCTGATCCTGGTGCTCGGCGCGCTGCCGGTGTTCTTCGCCGAAACGCACTTTTCCGGTAATGCCTTCCGCCTGTTTCAGCGTCGTGCCCCGGAAACCCGCCAGCAAAATTACCTGGAAGCCTTGCTGTCCCATGAGTCGCACACCAAGGAAGTAAAGCTGTTCGGCATGGCGCCGTTGTTGCTGCAACGCTATCGCGACAATTTCACGCGCCTGTACGCCGAAGACCGCCGGCTCACCGTGCGACGCGACGCCTGGGGCTTTGCCCTAGGGCTATTGGGCACTGCCGCGTTCTACGTGGCCTACGCCTGGGTGGTCATGGACACCGTGCGCGGCCAGACCACGCTGGGGCAGATGACGATGTACCTGGTGCTGTTCAAGCAAGGCCAGGTCGCCATCACGGCCAGCCTCAGCGCGATTGCCGGATTGTACGAGGACGGCCTGTACCTGTCTGACCTGTACGAATACCTTGGGGTGCCAGTCGCACTTGGACGCGGCACCCTGAGGGCCGGCGCATGCCCGGGCGACGGCCTGCGCTGCGAGCGCTTGGGGTTCCGCTACCCGGGTGCCGCGCACCCCACGCTCAGCAACATCAGTCTGCACCTGATGCCCGGCATGAGCCTGGCACTGGTGGGCGAAAATGGCTCGGGTAAAACCACCTTGATCAAACTGCTCACCCGGCTCTATACGCCTGACGAGGGCCGGATCCTGCTGGATGGCAGCGATTTGCAGGAATGGGACGAACAGGCCCTGCACCAGCGCATCGGGGTGATCTTTCAGGACTACATCCGTTATCAGATGACGGTTGGCGAAAACCTCGGGGTGGGTGACGTCGACGCGTTCGATGACCAGGACCGTTGGCGCGATGCAGCGACTCAAGGGATCGCCGCCGACTTCATCGAACGCCTGAGCAACGGTTATCACACGCAGTTGGGGCGCTGGTTCGCCGGTGGGCAGGAACTGTCCGGAGGGCAATGGCAAAAGCTGGCGCTGTCGCGGGCCTACATGCGCCGTGAGGCCGATCTGCTGATTCTGGACGAACCGACGGCCGCCCTCGACGCTGCGGCCGAGGCTGCCGTATTCGAGCACTTCCGCGAATACGCCAAGGGGCGCATGACGTTGCTGATCTCTCACCGATTCTCCAGCGTGCGCAACGCCGATCACATCATCGTGCTGGATCAGGGCCGGATTCTGGAGCAAGGCACCCACGTGCAATTGATGGCTGGCGGCGGGCGCTATGCCAGCCTGTTCGACATGCAGGCGCGTGGGTATCGGTAGGCGGTTCGACTAGCCACTGTTAATCATCCAGGTAGTCATGGTTTCAAACGGCGGCCTGGACGCCGATCAACCAGTGGCCGGCATTGCAAATCCAGATCGTGCCAAACCCGACTATTGGCGCTGGGGAGTTGACCGAAAGAATGAACAGTCTGGCCATGCTTCAGGCGAACATTTGATTGGGTGACGGTCAGTTTGAGGTATCTGCATTGGAGATGATCGCTATATATTTAATAACATAGCGAATGACGTCAGCCAGCAGAGGAACAGGCCGTGAATGCACCATCTAAAGAGGCTGTCGGTTCAGCCTATAGCATCGAGGCCATGTGCCACGCCCAGGCCATGACCTGGGAAGCGATTCGTTTGCTGTCGACGCGTATCCAGCCAGGGATGCGAGAGTCCGAAGCAAGAGAACTTGGCAAAGAGGTTCTCGCGAAGCTCGAAATGCAGCGTATCTGGCATCCGTTGCTGGTTCGTTTCGGTGTCAATACGCTCAAGACGTTCAAGCAACGCTCCGAGGGTGACCCGGTTCTGGGCGAAAACGATATTTTTTTCATTGATATGGGCGCTGTGTGGCAGGGCCACGAGGGCGATGCGGGTGAAACCTTCACTACCGGGGATGATCCGGAAATGAAGGCCTGCGCCGCAGCGGCCAAAACCTTGTTCGATCGGGTTCAAGCACGTTGGAAAAATGATCGCATCGCAGGACTTGAGCTGTATCGATACGCCGAACAACAGGCGGAGGACATGGGCTGGAAGTTAAACCTCAGTATCAAGGGCCACCGCGTGAGCGATTTTCCACATGCCATTCACCGTGGCGGCGACCTGGGTGATCTGGAGCAATGCCCGAATGCCGGATTGTGGATTCTGGAGATCCAGATTGCCCATCCAGGCAAGCCCTATGGCGCATTCTATGAAGACCTGCTGGCTTAACCATTTGTGTCCAATGAAGAGAACTCAATGAACGATTCCACTGCATCTCCCGTGCTTTTGTTTTCTTACGGCACGCTGCAAGACAAAGCGGTACAGCTTGCGAACTTTGGTCGTGAACTAGTCGGCGATGCCGACCATATGCTCAGCTATTCGCAATCCTGGGTCGAAATCACAGACGCCGAAGTGCTGGCGGCGAGTGGTAAGACTCACCATCCGATCATCGCGCCCAGTCTTGATGTCGAGGACCAGGTGGCGGGGACCGTATTCCAGATTACAGAGCAGGAGCTTGCGGCGGCTGACGCCTATGAAGTTGCAGATTACAAGCGGGTGTCGGTGGCATTGGCATCGGGATTAACGGCCTGGGTATACATCCAGGCGTAATTCTTCAGCGCTATGGTTGCATTCACCCAACGCGCGTCCTGATTATGGCGGGTAACTTGTAACTCCTCTCTGATAAAAGGTAATCGGCCAATGAAGGTCAGTGCACGCAACGTTTTCAAGGGTACGGTCAGTGAAGTTCAGAATGGCACCGTCAATGCTGAAGTGGTGCTGACCCTCGCCGGCGGTGAGAAATTAGTGGCAGTGGTCACTTTGGCAAGTATCGAGAGCCTGGGCATTGCCGTCGGCAAGGAAGCCATTGCTCTGATAAAGGCGCCTTGGGTAATGCTGATGACTGAGTCCAGCGGTATTCGCCTTTCAGCGCGCAACTGCCTGGAAGGGAAGGTCAGCCGAGTCAGCGAGGGTTCGGTCAATTCCGAAGTGGTTATTCAATTGTCGGGAGGCACGGAAGTGTTTTCCATTGTCACCCGCGAAGCGGTCGAGGAGCTGGGACTTAAGCCTGGTGTCAGTGCCACCGCAGTGATCAAGGCCTCTCACGTTGTGCTGGGTGTACCCGCCTGATTGTCTGTGATTCGCCGGTTTATCTGTACCGGTGAATCAACTCCCCTTAATACGTGGTTTCGGCTTTTTTGATGCCAAGTTGCGGCGCTCCTCGAGAGCGTCGATGCACCACGAGCGACATCCTTCCATTCCCCTGAAGGCTCGCCTTCCCACGGTGACGCCTGCCCGGTTGGCACCGGTGCTGCTCCAGGCGTGCATCCTCTCGCAAGGTTCTCTGAACACACTGAATGCAGCCAAGAAATCAACGGGCTGTTGTCGCAATGCCTTTCGCTATGTTGTTATCTATATAGCGAACAATTGTGGTGAGCAGGATTTTGATGAGTGACAGAACCTACCCTTACAGCGCCTGGCTGCTGACACGGAATTTCCAGTTGCTGGAAGTCGAACTCGTGGGCCAAGGGTTCGCTAACAGCGCATATGACCGCACTGATAAAGGCCGTAACTACCACTTTGACGAGCTTTTCCTCACAAAAGCTGAAGCCGTTGCTTTCGGTGAGGCCAAGCTTGCAGCGCTTGCCGGGGAGCTGGAGAGACGTCAGGAAGGATTGGTGAAGCGACGGTTAGAGTTGCAGCGGTGTAAATGAAGTTCGCTTGGACAGAGGGCGTCTGATCAGGGTCGGATGCTGCCGATGGCATAGGTAGCCTTGATAGCTTATGCGCAACGTCGGGCCGCGATCTGGCTGCAGTCAGAACCGCAATGAATACAGTGCTGACTGAACCGAACCTGACTGAACAAGCCCGTCAGGAGGTCAACACTTTTTAATTTATCAAGGACATAGTCAGAACCAATTCAGGAATCAAGGGCTCTAGCCGTAGGCTTTCACTCTCAGAACAACCAAAAACAGAGAGAGAGACCGAGATGTACTTACCCCGATCCCCTATCGCAGCCAGCCTGATTGGCGCGAGCCTGATGGTCAGTTCTGCAGCGTACGCAGACACCCTGACTCGCGACAACGGCGCCGCTGTCGGCGACAACCAGAGCTCCCAGACCGCCGGCCCAAACGGTCCGGTCCTCCTGCAAGATGTGCAATTGCTGCAAAAGCTTCAGCGCTTTGATCGTGAACGCATTCCGGAGCGTGTCGTGCATGCGCGCGGTACGGGCGTGCACGGTGAATTCGTTGCTTCCGACGACGCCTCCGATCTGAGCAAGGCCACGGTCTTCCGCAAAGGCGAGCACACCCCGGTATTCGTGCGGTTTTCAGCGGTCGTCCACGGCAACCACTCCCCTGAAACCCTGCGTGACCCCCGCGGCTTTGCCACCAAGTTCTACACGGCCGACGGCAATTGGGACCTGGTCGGGAACAACTTCCCGACGTTTTTCATCCGCGACGCGATCAAGTTCCCGGACATGGTTCACGCCTTCAAGCCTGACCCGCGCACCAACCTTGACGACGACTCCCGACGTTTCGACTTCTTCTCCCACGTCCCGGAAGCCACGCGCACGTTGACCTTGCTGTACTCCAACGAAGGCACACCCGCCAGCTATCGCACCATGGACGGCAACGGCGTACATGCCTACAAACTGGTGAACGCCAAGGGCGAAGTCAACTATGTGAAGTTTCACTGGAAAAGCCTGCAGGGCCTGAAAAACCTCGATCCCAAGCAGGTCGCGGAAGTGCAGTCCAAGGACTACAGCCACCTGACCCACGATCTGGTGGGCGCCATCAACAAGGGCGATTTTCCGAAGTGGGACCTGTACGTCCAGGTGGTCAAGCCTGCAGACCTGGCGAAGTTCGATTTCGACCCGCTGGACGCCACCAAAATCTGGCCCAATATTCCCGAGCGCAAAATCGGCCAGATGGTCCTGAACAAGAACGTGGATAACTACTTCCAGGAAACCGAGCAGGTCGCCATGGCGCCCGCCAACGTCGTGCCGGGTATCGAGCCTTCGGAAGACCGCCTGCTGCAAGGCCGGGTATTTTCCTATGCTGACACCCAGCTCTATCGCGTCGGCCCTAATGTGCTGAGCCTCCCGATCAACGCGCCACGGGTCAAGGTCAACAACGGCAACCAGGACGGCCCGCTCAATACCGGTCATACCACGACCGGCGTGAACTACGAGCCAAGCCGACTCAATCCGCGTCCAGCGGTTGAAGAAGCACGCTACAGCCAACTGCCGTTGTCCGGCAGCACGCAGCAAGCCAAGATCCAGAAAGAGCAGAACTTCAAGCAGGCGGGCGACTTGTACCGTTCCTACAGCGAGAAGGACCGTAAGGATCTGATTCAGAGCTTCGGTGAGTCCCTGGCGATCACCGATACCGAGAGCAAGAACATCATGCTGTCGTTCCTCTACAAAGCAGATCCGGAATACGGTACTGGCGTAACCAAAGTTGCCAATGGCGATCTGGCCAAGGTCAAGCAACTGGCCGCTGCACTGCAGGACTGACCGACCGCCCCGACCCGTTTGCACGGCGGGCCGGGGTTTCTGGAGGACATCACATGCGCAGAACCTTTTATGCGTTGTTGCTGTGTATGACGGCGAGCGTGGTCCACGCCGGCCCGTCAGATAGCGGCAGCACCGCCGACACCCAGGCACAACTCAAGGAGCTGTTTTTCCAGGCCGCCCGAGACGGCCGCCAGGACATGCTCAACGAGTTCATCAATGCCAAATTCGATCTGAACGTACAGGATGAAAAAGGCTACACCGCGCTGATTCTCGCCGCCTACCACGGCCAACAACCGGCCGTGACCCAACTGCTGAACGCTGGCGCTGATCCCTGCGCCAAGGATTTGAGGGGCAACACGGCATTGATGGGGGCGATCTTCAAAGGCGAACTCAGCATCGCGCGGCAACTGGTCGCCGCTAACTGTGCGCCCGATCAACGCAATAATGCGGGTCAGACGGCCGCCATGTACGCGGCGCTGTTCCATCGCAAGGATGTTCTTGACGCACTGGCCGCCAAAGGCGCGGATCTCAATGCAACGGACTCTATGGGCAACCAGGTGCAGAACCTGGAGCGCGGCGAGTTTCAGCCATTGCCGGCGAGCAGGTGACTGAGGCAAATGCATCCTTCAGCCCGGATGCGATCAGTCTTCTTCCAGCCAGAACCGCAACGGTTTGCCCTGGGCAGGCCAGAGCCGCAACTGATCGATCGGCGAAATATCCCATCGCTGCACCTTGCCCATCGCTTCGAGGAAGCGATGTTCCTGCTCCATCAGCGCCGGCGCGCACCGTTTGCGGGTGCTGCCGACCGGGCCGAAGGTGATCGCATTGCCTTGCAACTGGTATGACGCGAACCAGTGATTGCAACCGGCGTTGCCGTAGGCGCGGCCGTCGCTGCCCAAGGTCATTGTCAGGCGGCTGTTGTCGATCAACGGCCGTTCACCGATCCATTCCAGCACGTAGCCGTGGTCCTGTTTGAGAGCCTCGGTTTTGGTCGCACAGCCCGCCAGCAGCGTGGCCGCCAGCAGTGTCAGCAAAAGCGGTTTCATGCAGCTTTCTTCGCGCAGGCAGGGCAGAGGTGGTTTTCGCCGACGACCTTCCAGCCCAGCTCCTCGATGCGCGCGGTGGCGGCGGGTTTAAGGGCTTTTTTGCCGTCCTTGCCGTCAACCATGAATTCGATGTCGCGCTCTTTGCCGCAGTCGTTGCAGTTGACTTTCCACTGATGGATCGCCAGTTCGGTGAACGCCGGGCCATTGGCGACGGCCACCCACTGACCGGTCGGGTTGATCAGGTGGCGGACTTTTTCCACGTTCAGGCGCATGAACAGCTCTTTGCTGCCTTTGACGGTGACCAGCAGCACATCGTCGGGCTTGATCGAGCCGCCGTTGCCGGTCACTTGATAGCGACCGACGGCCAGGCTGCGGCATTCGATCAGGGTGTGTTGCGGGGTGAGCATGCTGTAACGGAAATCGTGTTCGGCCATGGGGGTCTCCAAATAGGCGCGCATGCTAACACTTTAGAGGATGAATTCTCCCGGACGACGACCCTGTGACCGGGAGCACGCGCGCTCACTGCACCAGATTCTGCGGGCTGCCCGCTGCCCAACCGGTGATGTTATCCAGCGTAGTCTGGGCGATGGCGCCGAGGGCTTCTTTGGTCAGAAACGCCTGATGGGCGGTAATCACCACATTGGGGAATGTCAGCAGGCGCGCCAGCACATCGTCCTGCAGCGGCAGGTCCGAGCGGTCCTCGAAAAACAGCTGCGCTTCCTCTTCATAAACGTCCAGCCCGAGGTAGCCCAACTGGCCGCTCTTGAGCGCGTCGATCAGCGCTGGCGTATTCACCAAAGCGCCGCGCCCGGTATTGATCAGCATCGCGCCGTGCTGCATGCGCGACAGTGAGTCCGGGTTGATCAGGTGCCGGGTGTGGTCGTTGAGCGGGCAATGCAGGCTGACGATCTGGGCTTCGGCGAGCAGTTCGTCGAGGGGCAGGTAGCGGGCGCCCAGCGCTTCGACCAACGGGTTCGGGTAGGGATCGTAGGCCAGCAGGTTGCAGCCGAAGCCCGCCATGATCCGCGCGAATGTCGCCCCGATCTGCCCGGTGCCGACCACGCCGACGGTCTTGCCCACCAGATCGAAACCGGTCAGGCCGTGCAGGCTGAAATCGCCGTCGCGGGTGCGGTTATAGGCGCGGTGCAAATGGCGGTTCAGCGAGAGGATCAACGCCACCGCATGTTCGGCGACGGCGTGGGGCGAGTAGGCCGGAACCCGCACGACGGTGAGGCCCAGGCGCTTGGCGACGGCCAGGTCGACGTGATTGAAACCGGCCGAGCGCAGCGCGATCAGCTGGGTGCCGCCTGCGGCCAGTTGCTCCAGCACCGGGGCGCTCAGGTCATCGTTGATGAAGGCGCAGACCACTTCGTATTGATCGGCCAGGGCGACGGTGTCGAGCGTCAACCGCGCCGGCTGGAAATGCAATTCGATGTCCGGCGCGATCTGCGCACCAAGAAAGCTTTCGCGGTCGTAGGGCTGGCTGCTGTAGACAAGCGTGCGCATGGTTGTACCTTTATAGATGGGCCTGGAGTGACGCGTCGAACGTGGGTGTTGGGCTTGACGCCAATCCACCGTAGGAGCCGGCTTGCTGGCGAACGGGATCGGTCAGCGCCATCAATTTAGCCTGACCCACCGCGTTCGCCAGCAAGCCGGCTCCTACGGATGGTGTGTGCCCCGACGATTGCATGCGTTGCCGAGATCCCCCTGTGTGCCCCGACGATTGCATGCGTTGCCGAGATCCCTGTAGGAGCGCGCTTGCCCGCGAAGGCGATCTGTCAGTCGACATCTCCGTTTCAGACCCACCGCGTTCGCCAGCAAGCCGGCTCCTACGGATTTTGTGTACGCCGACGATTGCATGCGTTGCCGAGATCCCCCTGTGTGCCCCGACGATTGCATGCGTTGCCGAGATTCCCTGTAGGAGCGCGCTTGCCCGCGAAGGCGATCTGTCAGTCGACTTCTTCGTTTCAGACCCACCGCGTTCGCCAGCAAGCCGGCTCCTACGGATTTTGTGTACGCCGACGATTGCATGCGTTGCCGAGATCCCCTGTAGGAGCGCGCTTGCCCGCGAAGGCGGTGGGTCAGTCGACCTCCTCATTGCAGAACCACCGCGTTCGCCAGCAAGCCGGCTCCTACGGATTTTGTGTACGCCGATGATTGCATGCGTTGCCGAGATCCCCCTGTGTGCCCCGACGATTGCATGCGTTGCCGAGATCTCCTGTAGAAGCGCGCTTGCCCGCGAAGGCGGTGGGTCAGTCGACCTCTTCATTGCAGAACCACCGCGTTCGCCAGCAAGCCGGCTCCTACGGATTTTGTGTACGCCGACGATTGCATGCGCTGCCGAGATCCCTGTAGGAGCGCGCTTGCCCGCGAAGGCGATCTGTCAGTCGACCTCCTCATTGCAGAACCACCGCGTTCGCCAGCAAGCCGGCTCCTACAGGTCATGCGGCTGACCTTGAAACACCGCAGCGTACCCGTCACTCAACGATGCCCTGTGACCCAGATCAAGCCGTCACACGGGCCTCGGTTTCCAGGCGACTGATGGCCTTCTCCAATTCATCGAGTGCCTTGTCGCTGTCCGCCGATTCCTGTTTCAGCAGGGTTTCACTGCGCTGACACGCCGCGCGCAATTGCGGGACGCCGCAGTAACGGGTGGCGCCGTGGAGGCGATGGACGCGTTCGATCAGCGCGACGTTGTCCTTGGCCTCGCGGGCAGTGAGGATGGCTTCGCGGTCGGTGGCGAGGGAGGCCAGCAGCATCGCCAGCATGTCCGCCGCCAGATCGGCTTTGCCCGCCGCCAGCCGCAGCCCTTCCTCGTGATCGAGCACCTGCAGGTTGATGCCGCCCTGGGCGATTTCCACATGCCGTTCCGGCGCCTGATTGCGCAGCGCCAGCCCGGTCCACTTCAGTACCACCTGCGCCAGTTGACGCTCGCTGATCGGCTTGGTCAGGTAATCGTCCATGCCGCTCTGCAACAGCGCGCGTTTCTCGTTGGCCATGGCGTGGGCGGTGAGGGCGACGATGGGCAGCGACGTGGCCTGACGCTCGCTCTCCCAGCTGCGAATTTCTTCGGTGGCCTGACGCCCGTCCATGCCCGGCATCTGCACGTCCATCAGCACCAGATCGAAGGGTTCATCCTGCACCGCTTGGACCGCGGCATAACCACTGTCGACGGCTTTGACCTTGGCGCCCATGTCTTCGAGCAAGGTCTGCACCAGCAACAGATTCGCCGGGTTGTCATCCACGCAGAGAATACGCGGCGGCCGGCTCGACAGCGGCTCCGGCACCTCGTTACGCAACTGCTTGGGCTGGATCAGCTCCGACAGCGCGCGGCGCAATTTGCGCGTGCACGCCGGCTTGGCCTGCAACTGGTTATAGGCGTCGGGCACGGAAAACTGATACAGCGCCTGTTCGGTGGTCGGGCACAGCACCAGCACTTTGCAGTTGAGATTTTCGAGGTCCCAGATCTGCTGGCGCAGGCGCTCGGGCGGCAGCTCGTGGGCGGTGACGCCGAGCACGGCCATGTCGATGGCGTGGGGCGTTTGATGCACCACCGTCACGCCGTTGATGAGGTTTTCCAGATTGTTGAAGACCATTGGCTGCAGGCCGCAGTCTTCCAGTTGATGCTCAAGCGCCTGACGCGACAGATCGTGATGCTCCAGTACCGCCACGCGACGGCCCAGCAGCGGCGGGGCGGGCAGGTCTTCAAGGTCGTCGCGGGTTTTCGGCAGCGTCAGGCTGATCCAGAATTCCGAACCTTCGCCGGGCGTGCTCTCGACGCCAATCTCGCCGCCCATCTGCTCGACCAGCCGCTTGGAAATCACCAGCCCCAATCCGGTGCCGCCGGAATGCCGCGACAGTGAATTGTCCGCCTGGCTGAATGCCTGAAACAGCGCGCGCACGTCCTGACTGGACAGGCCGATGCCAGTGTCCTGCACGCTGATGCGCAATTGCACGGTGGTGTCGTGTTCCTCCTCCAGCATCGCCCGCGCCACGATGGTGCCCTCGCGGGTGAACTTGATCGCGTTGCTGACGAGGTTGGTCAGGATCTGCCGCAGCCGCAACGGATCGCCCACCAGCGACAGCGGCGTGTCGCGATAGACCAGACTCACCAGCTCCAGCTGTTTGGCGTGGGCGGCGGGGGCGAGGATGGTCAGCGTGTCCTGCAGCAGATCACGCAGATTGAACGGAATAGCGTCGAGGACCAGTTTGCCGGCCTCGATCTTCGAGAAATCGAGAATCTCGTTGATGATGCTCAACAGGTTGTCGGCGGATTTTTCGATGGTGCCCAGGTAATCGTACTGACGCGGCGTCAGCTCGCTTTTCTGCAACAGGTGGGTGAAGCCGAGGATGCCGTTGAGCGGCGTGCGGATTTCATGGCTCATGTTCGCCAGAAACTCGGACTTGATCCGGCTGGCCTCCAGGGCTTCCTTGCGCGCCAGGTCCAGTTCGATGTTCTGGATCTCGATGGTTTCCAGGTTCTGCCGCACGTCTTCAGTGGCCTGCTCGATGCTGTGCTGCAATTCTTCCTGGGCGTTCTGCAACGTCGCCGCCATGCGGTTGATGCCCGACCCCAGTTCATCCAGTTCGTAACTGCCCATGGGCGGCAATCGCGCTTCCAGATTGCCGTCCTTCAGTTGGGCGACGACGTGTTTGATCTGGGTGATCGGGCCGTTGATGGTGCGGCTCATGCGCAGGGAGAGCATGGCGGTCAGGCCGAGGCCGATGACAATGAGAATCAGGCTGGCGAACAGGCTGCGATACCCGCGCAGCAGCGTGCCGTTGTGGGACAGTTCCAGCTCGACCCAACCGAGCAGGCGGTCGGCTTCGGCAGGGACGACGTCGCCGGTCAGGTGGCGGCTGCGCCCGAACACCGGCATCAGGTAGCGCGTGGCGTCGTTTTCCGAACGTTGCTGCATGTGCGTGCTGTTGCCGACAGGGGCCTGGTTGATCATGCTCGGCCCGGCATGGGCCAACATGGCGCGATCGGCATCGAGGAACGACACCGCGCGCACGTCGGCCTGTTCCAGCACTTGGCCGGCGATGCGTTCGAGCATGGCCTGATCACCGCTGGCCAGCGCGCCGGCGGACAGCGGCGCCAGCTCGTTGGCAATCATCTCGCCACGCTTGAGCAACTGGGTCTGTAGCTCCGTGAGCTGCATCCAGGTGAAATAACCCCCCAGCAACGCCGCCATCAGGCAGGCCGGGAGCAGGGTCAGCAGCATGACGCGGCCTTTGATGCCCACTTTTTTCAGCACACTTCTTCTCCAACAACCCGGCACGAATTCGAGCGATTGCTGCGCCAATGCAGCGTACGACGCGCAATCACTGCGCAGTGTAGTCATTTGCGCTTCGGTCGGGTGGGCCGGATGCCTGCACATGGCTGTCGGATAGCCGCTGATCCGTCGCCGAATCTGGATGCCATGCCTGTCGTGGACTCGTAGGAGCCGGCTTGCTGGCGAACCCACTGGGTCAGTCGACATCTTCTTTTCAGATCCACCGCGTTCGCCAGCAAGCCGGCTCCTACGGATTTTATGTACGCCGACGATTGTCTGCGTTGCCGAGATTCATAGGACTTTGTTTACGCCGGCGCTTATGTGCTTTGCCGAGATCCCCTGTAGGAGCGCGCTTGCCCGCGAAAGCGTTTTGCCTGTGACGAATCGATTGCCTGATACACCGCCTTCGCGGGCAAGCGCGCTCCTACAGTTAATTCTGGTATTCCCGATATGCCCTCCGCTCCGACAGGCCAGCATTGCCCCGCTGCGCGCAATCTTGAATAATCCGCTTCTTGAGAATCAATCGCAGACGTCAATGACTCCCGCCAGCATCCACCGACCCCACATACTCGCCATCGAGGACGATGTCGTGCTCGGCGCTTTCGTTCACGATCAGCTCGATCGCTGCGGGTTTCAGGTGACCTGGTGCCAGAACGGCGCCGAAGGGCTGGCCTGTGCGCAACGTGAGCCGTTCGACGTCGTACTCATGGATATCCTCTTGCCGGGCATGAACGGCCTCGACATCCTTACCCATCTGCGCCGCCGCCATACCGTGCCGATCATCCTCATGTCCGCCCTGGGCGCCGAGGCTGACCGCATCACCGGCTTCCAGAACGGCGCTGACGATTACCTGCCCAAACCTTTCAGCGTCGATGAACTGCGGGTGCGCATCGAGGCGATCCTGCGCCGGGTCGAGCTCGAACGGCGGTTCCATGCGCTGACGACAAGCATGCCCGAGACCCGTTTCGAAAAGCCCGACGAAGACGGTCTGACCTTCGACGAAGGCCGCTGCGACGTCTCCTTCGGCGGCACCGCGGCGCAATTGACCGGCAGCGAATACCGCCTGCTGGAAACCTTGTGGCGCAATCCCGAAGACGTCCTCAGCAAGGCCTTCCTTTATCAGCACGTTTTGCAGCGCGGCTATTCCCGGCACGACCGCAGCCTGGACATGCACATCAGCCAGATTCGCCGCAAGCTCAAGGCCGTCGGCTATCAGGCGCGGCAACTGCGCACGGTGTGGGGCAAAGGCTACGTGCTGACGGCGTCGGTGCAGGATGGCTGACCCGCGCACAACACTGCCCGGTCGGCATTCGCTGTTCTGGAAGCTGGCCGTTCTGCTGGTCGGTTTCTGCCTGCTGATGATCTGGCTCAGTTGGTATTGGGGCCGCTACATCGAGACCCGCAACGCGTATCTGAACGCCGAGGCCCATCAGGTGCTCAACGACTATGCGGCGCAGGCCGAACGGGCGTGGAACAGCGCCGGCCAGCGCGGCGTCGACGAATGGCTGAAACAGGTCCGTCAGCAGGAGACCGGCTGGGTCGGGGTCATCGGCGGCGACTTACAGTCACTCGGCAGTACGCCGCTGAACCGCGAGCAGTACCAGCGGCTGACGTTCATGCGCGGCATCGACTGGCCCATGAGCACGCGGCAGAAGACCGTGCCCTGGCTGAAGATCGCGTTTTCCGGCAACCCGGACGCCGGCAGTCTGGTCATCGAACTGCCCGAGCGCTTCAAACCAGGGCGTTATGCGCTGATCGGGCAAATCCTGACCAACGGGCTGATTCCCGCGTTGTTCACCCTGCTGCTGTGCGTCGGGCTGTATCGCTTGCTGATTCGTCCACTCAACCAACTGCGTGAACAGGCCAATGCGTGGCGGGCCGATCGGCTGACCAGCCGGCTGTCGCCGCAAATGACCGAGCGCCGTGATGAACTGGGCGAGCTGAACCGCGCCTTCGACCACATGGCCGCGCGCCTGCACTCGACGGTGCAGATTCAGCAGCAGTTGTTGCGCGATCTGTCCCACGAACTGCGCACGCCCCTGAGTCGCCTGCGCGTGGCCTGCGACAGCGAGCAAACCCTTGCTGAACTGCGCGAGCGCCTGAGCCGGGAGGTGGACGGCATGCGTCGTCTGGTGGACGACACCCTGCAACTCGCCTGGCTCGACACCGAGCGCGAGAAACTCCCGGGCGAGGACATTCAGGTGGTGGCGCTGTGGGAGATGCTGGTGGATGACGCCTGCTTCGAAACCTGCTGGCCGTCCCGTCAGTTGCGCTGCGATCTTGACAGCGAGTGCTGGGTCAGTGGCCATCTCAACACCTTGGCCCAGGCGCTGGAAAACATTCTGCGCAACGCCATCCGCCATTCTCCGCCCGAGGGCATCGTGCGTCTGGACGGTCGGCGCGAAGGGGATGACTGGTTGCTGTGGCTGGAAGATCAGGGCGGCGGGATCGACGAGGGCGATCTGGAGCGGATTTTTGCGCCGTTCATCCGCCTGGACGGCGCCCGCCCCGGCGACGGTGGTTTCGGCCTTGGGCTGAGCATCGCGCGCAATTCGTTGCGGCTTCAGGGCGGCGACCTGTGGGCGGAGAACACCGGCCGGGGCTTGAGGATGATCATGCGTTTGCCGGCCCGACACACGGAAGCCGCTGTTTGAACCGCCCTATATCGACATTGTAGGAGCGCGCTTGCCCGCGAACGGGGTGGGTCAGTTGAGGTCGATGGCACAGGCCTGTCGCGTTCGCGGGCAAGCGCGCTCCTACAGTTCGCTTTACTGGTTCTTCGGGGCCTTATTCCATTCAGCGATAACCACCTCACTTTGCGTGATATGGGCTGGCAGCGATTGCCGGTATGATAGGCGACCCCCGCACGTCTGGATCGCGAACACGCCATGACCCTGCAGTATCAAACCATCGCCGATTGCGTCGGCAACACCCCGCTGGTGCGTCTGCAACGCATGGCCGGGAACACCAGCAACACGTTGCTGCTCAAGCTCGAAGGCAACAACCCGGCCGGCTCCGTGAAGGACCGCCCGGCGCTGTCGATGATTACCCGTGCTGAATTGCGCGGGCAGATCCACCCCGGCGACACCCTGATTGAAGCCACCTCCGGCAACACCGGCATCGCCCTGGCCATGGCCGCGGCGATCAAAGGCTATCGCATGATTTTGATCATGCCCGACAACTCCAGCGCCGAGCGCAAGGCCGCCATGACCGCCTATGGCGCCGAGCTGATTCTGGTCAGCAAGGAAGAGGGCATGGAAGGCGCCCGTGACCTGGCCGAGCGCATGCAGGCTGAAGGCCACGGCAAGGTGCTCGACCAGTTCGCCAATGGCGACAATCCCCAAGCCCATTACGTCGGCACCGGCCCCGAAATCTGGCGGCAGACCGGCGGCACCGTCACCCATTTCATCAGCTCCATGGGCACCACCGGCACCATCATGGGCACCTCGCGTTTCCTCAAGGAACAGAACCCGAACATCCAGATCGTCGGCCTCCAGCCTATGGATGGCGCGTCGATTCCGGGCATCCGCCGCTGGCCTCAGGAATACCTGCCGAGCATTTATCAGGCCGACCGCGTCGACCGGATTCTGGACATGGGTCAGTCCGAAGCCGAGGAGGTCATGCGTCGTCTGGCGCGGGAAGAAGGCATTTTCTGTGGCGTGTCGTCGGGCGGCTCTGTCGCCGGCATGCTGCGCCTGTCCCAAGAAGTTGAGAACGCGGTGATGGTCGCGATTATTTGTGACCGCGGCGACCGTTACCTGTCGACCGGCGTCTACGATGCGCCCAACTGATGGCCAGGCGTGATGCAGGCCTGCGTTTCCAGCCCAGCGGCGGCACCCGGACCCCGCAGGTCCCCACCGGTAAAAAACAACGCCTGACTATCGAGCGACTGGCCAACGACGGTCGCGGCATCGGTTTCGTCGACGGCCGCACCTGGTTTGTCATGGGCAGTCTGGCTGGCGAAGAGATCGAGGCCCGGGTGCTCAATGCCCACGGCAAAGTGGTCGAAGCCCGCACCGAGCGAGTGTTCCAGGCCAGCCCCATGCGCCGCCCCGCAGCGTGCCCGCATTTCGGCCGTTGCGGCGGTTGCAGCACCCAGCACATGCCCCACGCCGAACAGCTCGCCCTGAAACAGAGCATGCTCGCCGAGCAATTGAGCCGCATTGCCGGGGTCGATCCGGAGGAATGGGCCGCGCCCCTGACCGGTGAAGAATTTGCCTACCGCCGTCGCGCCCGCGTCGCCGTGCGCTGGGACGTGCGGGCCAAACGCTTGGACGTCGGATTCCGCGCCGCAGCAAGCCAGGACATCATCGCCATCGAACAATGCCCGGTGCTGGTACAGGCCTTGCAACCGATCATGACAGCGCTCGCGCCCATGCTTCGGCGTCTGAGCAAACCGCAGGCCCTGGGGCATGTCGAGCTGTTCAGTGGTTCGGCCAATGCCGTGCTGCTGCGGCACACCGCGCCGCTGGCTGAAAGTGATCTGGCAATCCTCAAGGGATTTTGCGACACCCATGACGCGCAACTGTGGTTGCACGGCGAAGGCGAGCCACAACCGGTCGACCCCTCCGCGCAACTGGGCTACCGCCTGGAACCGTGGAATCTGTCCCTGGCGTATCGTCCTGGCGACTTCGTGCAGGTCAATGCTCAGGTCAACACCGCGATGATCCAGCAGGCCCTGGCCTGGCTCGCGCCGGGCAAGGACGAACGAGTGCTGGACTTGTTCTGCGGGCTTGGTAACTTCGCGCTACCGCTGGCGCAAATGACGCGCGACGTGGTGGCCGTGGAGGGCGTCGACGCCATGGTTCAGCGGGCGACGGCCAATGCCGCCAACAACGGTTTAAGCAACGTGACGTTTTATCAGGCCGATCTGTCGCAGCCACTGGACAAGGCGGCTTGGGTGGCGGAAGGTTTCGCCGCAGTGCTGCTCGATCCGCCCCGTGACGGGGCGTTCGAAGCAGTGGGCAAGCTCAAGTCACTGGGCGCTCAACGCGTCCTTTATGTGTCGTGCAACCCGGCAACGCTGGCGCGCGACACCGTTGAATTGATCAAGCAGGGCTACCGTTTAAAACGTGCCGGAATCCTCGATATGTTCCCGCAGACAGCGCATGTCGAGGCGATGGCGTTATTTGAAGCGAGCAAGTGAGGCGGCGGCTCAGGAAATGCCGACGCCTTACACGGAGTCTCGTTTAATCCGACTGGCCCGCGCGTACGCGACCTTGCATGGCCCGCAAGGCGCTCGCGCTCAAGAAGGCCGGCGACTGAAGGCGCATTTCATCGCGCCGTAGGGAAGGTAAGCAACATGGTACAGGTGAGACCCCACCAGCCGATCAACACAGACGGCAGTATCAACCTCGACGCGTGGCTGGATCACGTGGTCAGCGTCGACCTTGCAGTGGACCGACAGGCCCTCAAAGAGGCCTGTGAATTTGCCCGGCACGCCGAGCAACAGGACAACGCCGCCAAGAACCTCTGGGCGGAAGGCACTTCGAGTTTTCAGACGGGCCTGGAAATCGCTGAAATCCTGGCCGACCTCAAGCTCGATCAGGATTCACTCGTCGCCGCCGTGATTTACCGCGGCGTGCGCGAAGGCAAGATCTCGCTGCCCGACGTCAACCAGCGCTTCGGCCCCACGGTCGCCAAACTCATCGACGGCGTGCTGCGCATGGCGGCCATCAGCGCCAGTCTCAGCCCGCGCCAGTCCCTGGTGCTTGGCACCCAGGCCCAGGTCGAAAACCTGCGCAAGATGCTGGTGGCCATGGTCGATGACGTGCGCGTCGCGCTGATCAAGCTGGCTGAACGGACGTGTGCCATCCGCGCGGTGAAGAACACCGACGATGAAAAGCGCAACCGCGTCGCCCGGGAAGTCTTCGACATCTACGCGCCGCTGGCCCACCGGTTGGGCATCGGTCACATCAAGTGGGAGCTGGAGGACTTGTCCTTCCGTTACCTGGAGCCCGAGCAGTACAAGCAGATCGCCAAGCTGCTGCACGAGCGCCGCCTTGATCGCGAGCGCTTCATCACCGACGTGATGTCTCAGCTTGAGAACGAGCTGCTGGCCACCGGCGTCAAGGCCGACATCAGCGGCCGGGCCAAGCACATTTACTCGATCTGGCGAAAAATGCAGCGCAAGGGCCTGGAATTCAGCCAGATCTACGACGTTCGCGCCGTTCGCGTGCTGGTGCCGGAGATGCGCGATTGCTACACCGCGCTTGGCATCGTCCACACCCTGTGGCGGCACATTCCCAAGGAATTCGACGACTACATCGCCAACCCCAAGGAAAACGGCTATCGCTCGCTGCACACGGCAGTGATCGGTCCCGAGGGTAAGGTGCTGGAAGTGCAGATCCGCACCCACGCCATGCATGAAGAAGCCGAACTGGGCGTCTGCGCGCACTGGAAGTACAAGGGCACCGACGTCAAATCCGGCTCCAATCACTACGAAGAGAAAATCTCCTGGCTGCGTCAGGTCCTCGAGTGGCATGAAGAACTGGGCGACATCGGCGGTTTGGCGGAACAGCTGCGCGTCGACATCGAGCCCGACCGCGTCTACGTGTTCACCCCGGACGGCCACGCCATTGACCTGCCCAAGGGTGCGACGCCGCTGGACTTCGCCTACCGCGTGCACACCGAGATCGGCCACAACTGCCGTGGCGCCAAGATCAATGGCCGCATCGTCCCGCTCAACTACAGCCTGCAGACCGGCGAGCAGGTCGAGATCATCACCAGCAAGCACGGCACGCCGAGCCGCGACTGGCTGAACTCGAACCTGGGTTACATCACCACGTCCCGGGCGCGGGCGAAGATCGTGCACTGGTTCAAGCTGCAGGCGCGCGATCAGAACGTCGCCGCCGGCAAGGTGCTGCTGGAGCGCGAACTGGCGCGTCTGGCGCTGCCGCAAGTGGATTTCGACAAGTTGGCCGAGAAGGCCAACATGAAGATTGCCGAAGACATGTTCGCCGCCCTCGGCGCCGGGGACCTGCGCATTGCTCAGCTGGTCAATCTGGCCCAGCAACTGGTCGAGCCGGAGCGCGGCAACGAGCAACTGGAGCTGATTCCGCGCAAGGCCACGGGTTACAAGCCGGGCAAGCGCGGGGACATCCAGATCCAGGGCGTCGGCAACCTGATGACGCAGATGGCCGGTTGCTGCCAGCCGCTGCCTGGCGATGCCATCGTCGGTTACATCACCCAGGGCCGCGGCGTGAGCATTCACCGTCAGGACTGCGCCTCGGTGCTGCAACTGGGCGGGCGCGAACCCGAGCGGATCATTCAGGTCAGCTGGGGCCCGGTGCCGGTGCTCACCTACCCGGTGGACATCATCATCCGCGCCTACGACCGGTCCGGCCTGCTGCGCGACGTCTCGCAGATCCTGCTCAACGAGCGCATCAACGTCCTGGCGGTCAACACCCGCTCGAACAAGGAAGACAACACCGCGCTGATGTCGCTGACCATCGAGATCCCGGGGCTGGACGCCCTGGGCAGGCTACTGGGGCGCATCTCGCAATTGCCGAACATCATCGAAACGCGGCGTAACAGAACGCCGTGACCCTGTAGGAGCGCGCTTGCCCGCGAACAGGTTGTGCCTGTGACGAATAAGTCGATGACACACCGCAATCGCGGGCAAGCGCGCTCCTACAGGAGCCGGTGTTGCAATGGGATAACTATGTACAACCTCCAAGACCTTCTCACGCTCATGGCCCGCTTGCGCGATCCGCAATTCGGTTGCCCGTGGGACGTGAAGCAGAATTACGCGAGCATCGTGCCGCACACCCTCGAAGAAGCCTACGAAGTCGCCGACGCCATTGAGCGCGGAGACTTCGATGACCTGCGCGGTGAGCTCGGCGATCTGCTGTTTCAAGTGGTGTATTACTGCCAACTGGCGCGGGAAGAAGGGCGGTTTGAGTTCGATGGCGTGGTCGACGGCATCACCCGCAAACTGATTCGCCGTCACCCCCACGTGTTCCCGACCGGCGATCTGTACGCGCCGCTGGAAACCCCGCGCCTCAGCGAAGATCAGGTCAAGCATCGCTGGGAACAGATCAAGGCCGAGGAGCGCGCGGAAAAGGCCAGCGTCCCCGAGCAGTTATCCCTGCTCGACGATGTGCCGGGCGTTTTGCCGGCGCTGTCGCGGGCGGCGAAGTTGCAGAAGCGCGCGTCCCAGGTCGGGTTCGACTGGCCGGACGCGTTGCCGGTGGTCGATAACGTCCGTGAGGAGCTCGACGAAGTCCTCGAAGCCATGGCCGACAACGACAGCGCGTCCATCACCGAAGAGGTCGGCGATCTGCTGTTTGCCGCCGTCAATCTGGCCCGGCACCTCAAGGTCGATCCGGAAAATGCCCTGCGCGCCGCCAATGCCAAATTCGAGCGGCGCTTCAGATTTATCGAACAGGCCTTGCGCGACACCCGGCGCCCCATCGAAGATTGCAGCCTCGAAGAGATGGATGCGCTCTGGGGCGAAGCCAAGCGTCAGGAAAAGATCACGCCCAACTGCGGTTGAGTTGACTATTTAGAGAGAGAAGACAGATGGCGGGTATTTCCCTTCGTGACCAGTTGCTGAAAGCCGGCCTGGTCAATGAAAAACAGGCGAAGCAGGCCAGCAAGAGCAAGCAGAAGGAACAGCGTCTGGTGCACAAGGGCCAGGCGGTGGCGGACGACACCAGCCAGCGCGCCGCCCAGGAAGCGATGGCCGAGAAAGCCAGACGCGACCAGGAGTTGAATCGTCAGCAGCAGGAAAAAATCGAGCAGAAAGCCCGTGCCGCCCAGGTCAAGCAGTTGATCGAAGCCACGCGCCTGCCGAAGCTGACCACCGAGGACTACTACAACTTCGTCGACGACAAGAAGGTCAAGCGCCTGTCGGTCAACAGCCTGATGCGCAGCAAGCTGAGCAGCGGCGCACTGGCCATCGTGCACCACGGCGGCACCTACGAGGTGATCCCCCGCGAAGCCGCCCTCAAGGTGCAGGAGCGCGACCCGCGCCGCATCGTCATGCTCAGCGCCCCGACCGAGGAGCCGGAAGGCGACGATCCGTACGCCGCGTACAAGATCCCGGATGATCTGATGTGGTAAGCGTCCGTGGCGGCTCTCTACTTGTAGCCGCTTGCTGGCGAAACGGTCTTTGGTGGTCATCTCGATGTGACTGATACGACGCCGCTTCGGTAGGAGCCGGCTTGCTGGCGAACCGGAAGTGCCAGCCGCCCTCGATGGAGACTGACACGCTGCATTCGCCAGCAAGCCGGCTCCCACAGAGGTTCGCGACCGGCCTTTGACCATCGGCGACAGAGCCGGATCCACAAACAACAAAACCCGCCAACAGGCGGGTTTTGTTTTGCTGCGATTCCGAAATTAAGAATGACTGGCCTGCTGCTTGGCTTCTTGCTCGGCAAGCTCTGCTGCGTAACGCTGTGCGTCCGATTCGTAATGAAACATCCCTACCAATTGGTCTTGCTGGCGAACATCCCAGATCTGGATGCCATCGGCGATGGTTTCGTGGGAGATATGGGCGTCGTCGCGTTCAGTAACAGTTACGGTCATAGTGCAAACTCCTGACTCTTGGATATCTGCGGCAGGACGTCGCAGGCCTTCTTTATAGTTTTTGGTAGCCAGCTAAGTAAATGCGCACATCCGGCAACAGTTATTTACCGAATCCGTAACAGTGCGCTAAATACTTGTATTCGAAGGGAGTGTGGCGTTTTGTCACACCCGGTTGAAGGCCATGAAGAATGTTTCATTTTGTCGTTCGCAGCCAGCGCGCTTGTTGGTCGGCACAAAACCTCGCCACGCCGCAGATCAAATCTAGGAGCGCGCTTGCCCGCGATCTGGCGCGAAGCGGCAGCAACCCGGCGAAGCGCGGTTCATCAGACAAATCCGGGTTGCCGGATTTTACGACTGCTGCGCAGCCGATCGCGGGACAAGCCACGCTCCTGCGACGTTCGAGGTGCCGCAGCAACCTCGCCACGCCGCAGTTCAAACGTAGGAGCGCGCTTGCCCGCGATCTGGCGCGAAGCAGCAGCAACCCGGGGAATGAGGTCCGTCAGATCAATGCTCGCCTGGGAATACTGGTTTTACGGCCAAAAAAACCCCGCCATGTAGGCGGGGTTCTATGTTGCGCTCGATGTAGGCGTGAATCAGCTGGCTAAATTAACTGCCCTTGACCGACTTACCGTTCACCGTGCCGTCCTGCAGCATGATGTTGTATTCCTTGCCGTCGGTTTCAACCTGTTGCAGGCGAACCAGCAGGTAGTCGTAGTCCTTGGCGAACCACATCACGGTGATGCGCTTGTTCTGCGTCGGATCACGCACGCGCTCGACCTTGATGGCGTCGACCGAACCGACTTTGGTCTCGACCTTCTCGGTGCCCAGCACGCGGAAGTCATAGGTGTCGACTTCGTCACCGTCGACCACCTGATACGACATGCTCTTCTTGCCCGCCGCCACGTCATGCTGCAGCGCGAGCTGATAGGTGGACTTGTCGAGGACGCCGGCATTCAGCGGGATTTTCACCGCGTCGCCACGGTCAGTACCGGTAATGAATTTGGTGGGCCAGTCGAAGACCAGATCGACTGTCTTGCTCTTGCCCAGGCCGCCACGTTCGAAGTGGTAGGTCTGTGGCAGCAGTTGGTCCTTGTCGACTTTGATGGTGCTGACTTCGGTCAGGCTGGCGATCATCATCGATGCCTTGAAGCTCAGGGTCCAGGTGCCGTTGGCGTTCTTCTCGAGGCTGCGGCTGGCGCTGCCACCGCTCATGGGCAGCTGTTTCCAGTCAGCGGTGTAGCTGGCGGAGAAAGGTTGAAGGTCGGCCGCGTTGACGGCGGGAAGTGCGAACAGGGCGAAAGCGAAGAGCAAAGCGCGACGCATAATATCTCCTAATGTCGGATCAAGTGGCCGCTGGGCCCTAAGGGCTGGCCGTCCAGTGAGGCGCCGTGTTCGTCGAGGGTCAATCGTCCTTCGGCAAACCAGCGAATGGCCAGGGGATAAATCAGGTGTTCCTGGGCGTGAACCCTCTGTGCCAGCGTGGCGGGCGTGTCGTGCAACTCTACAGAAACAACTGCCTGTACGACCAGAGGCCCCCCATCGAGTTCCTCCGTGACAAAGTGCACGCTGCAGCCATGTTCGGCGTCGCCGGCGTCCAACACCCGTTGATGGGTGTGCAGGCCTTTATACCGCGGAAGCAGGGAAGGGTGAATGTTCAGCAGGCGCCCATGGTAGTGGCGCACGAACCCGGGCGTGAGGATGCGCATGAATCCGGCGAGCACCACCAGCGACGGCTGAAACGAATCGATGGCTTCGATCAGCGCCGCATCGAAGGCCTCGCGACCTTCATAGCCAGTGTGATCAAGCACGCAGGTGTCGATTCCGGCGCGGGCGGCCCGCTCGAGCCCGAAGGCATCGGCGCGGTTGGAAATCACCGCACGGATGCGCGCAGGGCTCGCGCTGTCCTGAAAGCCGTCGATCATCGCCTGCAGGTTACCGCCAGTGCCGGACAGCAGCACCACCACGTCACAGGGTTGGGGCATGTCAGGCATTAATGAGCCTTGACGTTCTTCAGCTCGACTTGTGCAGCGCCTTCGGCAGCCGTGCCGATCTGGCCGATCACCCAAGGCTGCTCGCCGGCTTCACGCAAGGCATTGAGCGAGACTTCAACGTGTTCCTGGGCGACGCAGATGACCATGCCGACGCCGCAGTTCAGCACGCGGTGCATTTCGTGCTCGTCAACGTTGCCTTTTTCCTGCAGCCAGTCGAAGACCGCCGGACGGGTCCAGCTGGCCACGTCGACGATGGCCTGTGCGCCTTCAGGCAGCACGCGAGGAATGTTGTCCAGCAGGCCGCCGCCGGTGATGTGGGCCATGGCTTTTACAGCGCCGGTGTCTTTGATCAGCTTGAGCAACTGCTTGACGTAAATGCGGGTCGGCGCCATCAGCAGTTCGGTCAGCGGCTTGCCGTCGAGCTGGAGGGTGTCGATGTCTGCACCCGACACTTCGATGATCTTGCGGATCAGCGAGTAGCCGTTGGAGTGCGGACCGGAAGACGGCAGGGCGATCAGCGCGTCACCGGCGGCCACCTTGGAGCCGTCGATGATGTCGGCTTTCTCCACGACGCCGACGCAGAAACCGGCCAGGTCGTAGTCTTCGCCTTCGTACATGCCAGGCATTTCAGCGGTTTCGCCGCCAACCAGGGAGCAGCCTGCCAGTTCGCAGCCCGCGCCGATGCCGGTGACCACTTGAGCGGCAGTGTCGACGTTCAGTTTGCCGGTGGCGTAGTAGTCGAGAAAGAACAGCGGTTCAGCGCCGCAGACCACCAGATCGTTGACGCACATGGCGACCAGGTCGATGCCGATGGTGTCGTGTTTGTTCAGGTTCAGTGCCAGGCGCAGCTTGGTGCCGACGCCGTCGGTGCCGCTGACCAGAACAGGCTGCTTGTAGCCGGCCGGGATTTCGCACAGAGCGCCGAAGCCCCCAAGGCCGCCCATCACTTCCGGGCGCTTGGTGCGCTTGGCGACGCTCTTGATGCGTTCGACCAGCGCTTCACCGGCGTCGATGTCAACACCGGCGTCTTTGTAGCTCAGGGAGGGTTGCTTGCTCATGATCCAGGCCTTTAGGGGGGGATTCGGGGTAACGACCGAGTGGCAACGACGCGGGGCCTTGTCATCGCCGGTCTGCGAAGGCGCGCGATTTTATCAGGGTTGGGCGCAAGCGGCCATCCTTGGGCCGACGGGCAGGACGATGGTGAAGAAAAAATAACCCGGTTTATCCCGCCGCACCCGTTCGTCGCCGAGTCGATCCGGTGTAACGTTGGCGCCTGAGTGAGCGATTCGGGCGCGTCTGCGGTCAGAGTCGGGTCACTCATGTTCATGCAGCTATTTATAGCGTTGCCTTTTTACCCAGCGGGAATCTTTCATGCGTCCACCTTCATTCATGCGCCTAAAAAACTGCCTGTTCGTGGGTTGCCTCTCATTGATGAGTCTGCCGGCGCTCGCCGAGACGGTGAACACTCTTTATCAGGTGCGCGAACCTGTCAGCGGTCAGACCCCGGACGAGAAAACCCGCGCCACCCAGGCCGCGCTGGAAACCCTGGTCATCCGCCTGACCGGCGATCCCAAGGCCGTGCAGAACGGCGGCCTTGCCGAGGTGCGCAAGGACCCTCAGCAAATCATCAGCCAGTACGGTTATGACGCCGGCCCGCCCGAAACCCTGCAGGTGGATTTCGACCCGGCGAGTACCGAGCGCGTGCTGCGTCAGGCCGGGCTGTCGTTGTGGGGCTCCAACCGCCCGGTGATCATGGCCTGGTGGCTGAACGACGCCACCGAGGGGGCCAATCTCGTCGGCGACGGTCAAGCCTCTGCCGAACCTCTGCGTCGCGCGGCTCAGCATCGCGGTCTGCCGCTGCGTCTGCCGCTGGCGGACCTGAGCGAACAAGGTATCGGCAACGCCAAGACCCTCGACGGCAACAGCGTCGGTCCGCTCAAGGAGGCTTCCGAGCGTTACGGTTCGGACGCGATTCTGGCGGTTCACGCGCAGGAAAACGGCGGCCAGTGGCAGGGCAAGTGGCACCTGTGGCTGGGCGACAAGATGGAGCAGGGCAGTGCCAGCGGCGCCAGCTCGGCGGAACTGGCTGACGCTGTGCTGTTGGCGGTAAGTCAGCGTCTGGCGCCACGCTTTGTGGTCAAGCCGGGCGCAGCAACCGGTATGGTGCTGGATGTGCAGGGCATGAACCTTGAGCGTTACGCACAATTGTTGCGCCTGCTCGAACCGTTCGGTGGCCGCCTGAAATCAGCCGAGGGTGATCGTATCGCGTTCGACGTCAGCGGCAGCCCCGATCAGTTGCGTTCCCAGCTGTCGCTGGCGAAATTGCAGGAAGTACCGGCCGGTGAAATCGTCAGTGCCCCAGTCAATACTGCACCGGTTTCCGCAGACGGTACGCCGGCCGCACCGCAGCCGCCTGCTGTTTCTGACAGCGCATTGCACTTCCGTTGGTGAACAGGTTCATAACGACGTTGCACGAAGCACATCATCCTGGGGAAAGAGGCAGTAATGACTGATACGCGTCGTTGGTTCTGGCTGGGCGGGGTTGTCCTGGTCTGTTTGTTCGTCTGGCTGCTGCATTCGATTCTGACGCCGTTTCTGGTGGCGCTGCTGCTGGCGTACATGGGCGATCCGCTGGCAGACCGGCTGGAAAAACTCAAGCTGTCACGCACCATGAGTGTGGTGACGGTGTTTCTGCTGTTCACGCTCATCTTCATGGGCTTGCTGCTGGTGCTGGTGCCGATGCTGGCCAAGCAGCTTTATCGCCTGTATGAACTGGCGCCGCAGATCCTCGACTGGCTGCAGCACACCGCCATGCCGTGGGCGCAGGCCAAGCTGGGGTTGGCGGAAGGGTTCTGGAAGTTCGACAAGGTCAAGGCGGCAATATCCGAGCACATGGGTCAGACCGGCGACATCGTCGGCATCGTCCTGTCCCAGGCCACCACTTCCACGCTCGCGCTGATCGGCTGGCTGACCAATCTAGTGCTGATCCCGGTGGTCTGCTTCTACCTGCTGCGTGACTGGGACGTGATGATGGCGAAGGTGCGCAGCCTGTTGCCGCGTCACCGCGAGAAGAAGATCGTCGCGCTGGCGGACGAGTGCCATGAAGTCTTGGGCGCGTTCATTCGTGGCCAATTGCTGGTGATGGTCGCGCTGGGCGTGATTTATGCCGCTGGCTTGATGCTGGTCGGGTTGGAGCTGGGGCTGTTGATCGGTGTCATCGCCGGTCTGGCGGCCATCGTGCCGTACATGGGGTTTGTGATCGGTATCGGCTCGGCGATTCTGGCCGGCTTCTTCCAGTTCGGCGGCGACCTCTACCCGATGCTGGGCATCGTCGCGGTGTTCATGGTCGGTCAGGCGCTGGAAGGCATGGTGCTGACCCCATTGCTGGTGGGTGACCGCATCGGTCTGCACCCGGTCGCGGTCATCTTCGCGATCCTGGCGGGCGGCGAGCTGTTCGGGTTCACCGGCATCCTGCTGGCCCTGCCGGTGGCGGCGGTGATCATGGTCCTGGTGCGCCATGTCCATGATCTGTACAAGGATTCAGACATCTACGGCGGTCTGGACGATCCGGATCTCTGATTCCGTTCTTGCAGTGGGCAGTGACCATGGTGAATCAATGGAAACTGCTTCTGTAGGAGCCGGCTTGCTGGCTAACCCCATTGATCATTTGCGTTGTGTTGCCTGACACGACGCATTCGCCAGCAAGCCGGCTCCTACGATCGGGTCGTTTTTGCCAGTAATACCCAGCGATACCAGTCACCTACGCAACCCTTTGATTTTGCTGGCGGTCTGCCGCATTGTGCGGCCAGCCCTGCGGGTATAGACTTTGCGCACTTTTCACAGAGGCCCCTAGGCGGTTCGTCACGAACCGTTCAGCCAGCATGAAACCAGTTCAGCTGCCCCTGAGTGTGCGTCTGCGTGATGACGCCACCTTCATCAATTACTATCCAGGCGCCAATGCCGCTGCACTCGGCTATGTCGAGCGGCTGTGCGAAGCCGAGGCCGGCTGGACCGAAAGTCTGATCTATCTGTGGGGCAAGAACGGGGTAGGGCGCACGCATCTGTTGCAGGCCGCCTGCCTGCGATTCGAACAGATGGGTGAGCCCGCGGTTTACCTGCCGATGGCCGAGCTGCTCGATCAAGGCATTGGCCTGTTCGATCATCTGGAGCAGTACGAGCTGGTCTGTCTCGATGACTTACAAGTGGTGGCCGGCAAGCCTGAGTGGGAAGAAGCGTTGTTTCATCTGTTCAACCGGCTGCGCGACAGCGGCCGACGCCTGCTTATCGCGGCTTCGTGCTCGCCCCGGGAGCTGCCGGTCAAACTGGCGGACCTGAAATCCCGGCTGACCATGGCGCTGGTGTTCCAGATGCGCCTGTTGTCCGACGAAGAAAAACTCCGTGCCCTGCAATTGCGCGCGTCGCGCCGGGGGTTGCACCTGACCGATGAAGTCGGGCATTTCATCCTCACACGCGGCAAGCGCAGCATGAGCGCGCTGTTCGACCTGCTTGAGCAACTCGATCAGGCCTCGCTGCAGGCCCAGCGCAAGCTGACCATTCCCTTCCTTAAAGAAACCCTCGGTTGGTAAGCACGCCCTTGGTCGATCCGGCCCTGGTCCTGCAAACCGCAGCGGCCTTGCGCCACGCTACACGCATCCTGATCATCACCGGCGCGGGCCTCTCGGCAGATTCGGGCCTGCCGACCTACCGCGGTGTCGGTGGTCTTTACAACGGTGAAACCGATGACGGCCTGCCCATCGAAATGGCCTTGTCCGGTCCGATGCTGCGTCGTGATCCCGCCCTGTGCTGGAAGTACATCGCACAATTGGGCAGCGCTTGCCTGAGTGGACGACCCAATGCGGCGCATTACGCGATCGCCGAATTGCAGCGGCGCAAACCGGAGTGCTGGGTGTTGACGCAAAACGTCGACGGCTATCATCGCGCAGCGGGCAGTCCTCCAGAGCGGCTGATCGAGATTCACGGGCAACTGGCGCCGCTCTACTGTCAATCTTGTGGCGCCGAAGATCCGCAACTGAGTGAGCATCTCAGTCGGCCACTGCCACCGCTATGCCCCCGCTGTACTGGCGTTCTGAGGCCATCGGTGGTGTTGTTTGAGGAGATGTTGCCGGAGTTGGCATTGAACGTGCTTCAGGAAGAGATGGCAAAAGGCTTTGACGCTGTGCTCAGCATCGGAACCACCGCCAGCTTCCCGTACATTCATGAGCCTATGCTGCGCGCTCGGGTGATGGGAGGCTTTACTGCCGAGATAAACCCTTCACCGACCGATCATTCCGCGCACATGGACGCGTTTCTGAGGTGTAGAGCCTTAGAAGTGATGGACGACATCGTAAGTCACATTTGTTTCGATTGAATTTGCAAATGGGTACGATTGAAGGCATAGTCTCGGCTTCTTTACACTTCAGCCACGGTCGTGCACATGCTAAACCGCTTCGCACCCCTCGTGCCTCTCGCACTCGTTACGCTGTTGTTCGGCTGCGCGGCCCAGATGCCGACGTCGCAACAACAGTCGCAAAGCCCCCAGTTCCGGGACTCTGCCACCGCCCAATCCGCCAGCAAGCGCGCCGATTACGCATCTTCGGTACTGGATGACGAAGTCGCCACCGAAGACGAGCTCGCTCAATTTGCCGATAACAAGCCGTACCGCCTGCCGGTTCTGGCTGACAGCATCCTCGAACGCGGCAAATCCTTGATAGGCACTCGCTATCGCTTCGGCGGTACGTCGACCACCTCCGGCTTCGACTGCAGCGGTTTCATCGGTTACCTGTTCCGTGAAGAGGCGGGCATGAGCCTGCCGCGTTCTTCCCGCGAGATGATCAACATCGATGCTCCCCTCGTCAAACGCAATGACCTCAAGCCAGGCGATCTGCTGTTCTTCAGCACCGCCGGCCGCGGTCGCGTCAGCCATGCGGGCATATACCTGGGCGATGACCAGTTCATCCACTCCAGCAGCCGTCGCAGCGGTGGCGTCCGGGTCGACAGCCTTGACGATGCTTACTGGGCCAAGACGTTCATCGAAGCCAAACGCGCGCTGGCAATGGCACCTGTATCGACACCTGCAACGGCATCCTCAACGGTACCTGCAACCACCACCGCCATGACCTCGACTACAATCAAGCGCCAAACCCGTTAATTCCGGGCGCGCAGAGGGCAAACCCCTCTTGCGCGCAACCCCGGCCCTCGGCAAAGTAAGCTGCACCCCGCACAGGTTGTCGTGTTTATGTCGTTAACGGTTCGCCTGATCGTCACCTCTCTGGCTGTGCTGCTGGCCGCATGTTCCAGCACGCCACCGCCCGCTCCACGCAAGGTCGTCTACCGGCCTGTGGTTTCCGCTCCTCCCCAGTTTTCTTCACCGCTCGCCGACGACGTCCTGTTGCGCGCGATCGGCCTCGTTGGCACGCCCTATCGCTGGGGCGGCAACACCCCTGATTCGGGTTTCGATTGCAGTGGCCTGATCGGCTACGTCTACCATGACGCCGCAGGCATCACCTTGCCGCGATCGACGCGGGAAATGATCACCCTGCGCGGGCCTGACATCGATCGCAGTCAGTTGCAGACCGGTGATCTGGTGTTCTTCGCCACCAGCGGCGGCTCGAACGTCAGCCACGCCGGGATCTACGTCGGAGAAGGGCGGTTCGTTCACGCGCCGGCCACCGGGGGCACGGTCAAGCTCGACAGTCTCGACAAGCCTTATTGGCAAAAGGCCTGGTTGAACGCCAAGCGCGTCATCCAGCCGTCGAACCTCGCCAAGCAATAGTCGCTCCTGATGCAATGTGTTCAAACGCTGTTGGCGAGCGAACACATGACCAGCGGCGCGAAGCCCATCAGCGGCAAACACACCCCTGCGAGCTGGCTTGCTGGCGAACCCGATTCCTCCCTCACCGATGATGTGACTGCCCCGACGCCTTCGCCAGCAAGCCGGCTCCTACGGTTTCGCGTTTCAAGCAGTGGCCAGGTGCAGATCCCTGTCTGCGCCCCGCCGATCAACCCGGAAACAC
>NZ_SOCR01000012.1:45815-181930 GCF_004364335.1 Pseudomonas graminis
ACGCCTTCGCCAGCAAGCCGGCTCCTACGGTTTCGCGTTTCAAGCAGTGGCCAGGTGCAGATCCCTGTCTGCGCCCCGCCGATCAACCCGGAAACACACCCCTCTGTAGGAGCCGGCTTGCTGGCGAACCCGATTTATTCCTCACCGATGATGTGACTGCCCCGACGCCTTCGCCAGCAAGCCGATATCTACGGATCGTGTGTACGCCACAGATTGTGGGCGTTACCGAGATCGGTGTAGGAGCGCGCTTGCCCGCGAAAGATTTTACCTGTGACACACCGGTCGCCTGAACCACCGCCTTCGCGGGCAAGCGCGCTCCTACAATGGGGCGTGGCCTACGGACGATCCGCATTGGGCGCAAAACCTGCGGGAGCAAGCTTGCTGGCGAATGCATTCGTGCAGACGCTGCAATGTCGTGTGGCCCCACGCCTTCGCCAGCAAGCCGGCTCCTACGGTTTTGCGTTTCAGGCAGGCACCGGCTTCTACGGTTTCGCCTTCAAGCAGAGGCAGGTGCGATCCCTTGATTGACGCTCTGGGGTCAACCCTCTAACCTTCGCGCCATGTTTCAGGTGCCCGGGAGTTTGGTCCACAGGGTGAAACAGGGAAGCCGGTGCGATTGCTCATGCGATCAATTCCGGCGCTGCCTCCGCAACGGTAAATGAGTCAAGGCCACGCACGATGCCACTGTGTTCGCTGAGCATGGGAAGGCGCCTGGCCTGCCACGCTGTGGCAACTCATGAGTCCGGAGACCGGCCTGATCCATCGAACAGCGTCACGGAGGGCGATGCTCTGCTGCAGGCCGGGCCCATGTCCGGTGCCTGCTGACAGTCTTTGCCTGTGCCCTCCGTTTGCCACACCTGCCCTCAAGCGGAGAGCTGAGATGAGCGAATCCCCCGAACGTGACGAACGCCACCTGGCGCGCATGCTGCGCAAAAAGGCGGTGATGGACGAGCGCATTTCCAGCGCGCCCAATGAATGCGGACTGCTGCTGGTCTTGACCGGCAACGGCAAGGGCAAAAGCAGCTCGGCGTTCGGCATGCTCGCCCGCGCCATGGGCCATGGCATGCAGTGTGGCGTCGTGCAGTTCATCAAAGGCCGCCACAGTACCGGCGAAGAGCTGTTCTTCCGCCGCTTCCCCGAACAAGTGCGTTACCACGTGATGGGCGAGGGTTTCACTTGGGAAACCCAGGACCGCCAGCGCGACATTGCTGCCGCCGAAGCCGCCTGGGCCGTGACCCGGGAAATGCTCAAGGACCCTTCCATCGGCATGGTGGTGCTCGATGAGCTGAACATCGCCCTCAAGCACGGTTATCTGGACCTGGAGCAGGTGCTGATCGACCTGCAGGCACGCCCGCCCATGCAGCACGTGATCGTCACCGGTCGCGGGGCGAAGCAGGAATTGATCGACCTGTCCGACACCGTTTCGGAAATCGGCGTGGTCAAGCATGCCTTTCAGTCCGGGATCAAGGCGCAGAAAGGCATCGAATTGTGAGTGAGCGCCAACCCCGGCACTGCCCGGCAGTATTGATCGCCGCCCCCGCGTCCGGTCAGGGCAAAACCACCGTCACCGCCGCGCTGGCCCGTCTGCATCGCAATCAGGGCCGGAAGGTGCGCGTGTTCAAATGCGGGCCGGACTTTCTCGACCCGATGATTCTCGAACGCGCCAGCGGCCATCCGGTGTACCAACTGGACATGTGGATGATCGGCGAGGACGAAAGTCGGCGCCTGTTGTGGGAAGCCGCCGCCGATGCCGACTTGATTCTCATCGAAGGCGTCATGGGCTTGTTCGACGGCACGCCGTCCAGCGCAGACCTGGCGAGGCGTTTCGGCGTGCCGGTGCTGGGCGTGATCGACGGCACGGCCATGGCCCAGACCTTCGGCGCCCTGGCGTTGGGGCTGGCGCGGTACCAGCCGGATCTGCCCTTCGCCGGCGTGCTGGCCAATCGCGTCGGCACGGTGCGCCATGCACAGTTGCTGGAAGGCAGCCTGACCGAAGGCCTGCGCTGGTACGGCGCGCTGTCGCGGGAGACCGGCATTGAGCTGCCTAGCCGGCATCTTGGTCTGGTTCAGGCCAGCGAGCTGAATGACCTGGACATGCGCCTCGACGCTGCTGCCACTGCGCTGGCCAGCACCTGCGACGCCACGTTGCCGCCGGCCGTGACCTTCACCGCGCCCGACTTTGTGCCCGCCGAGCCGCTGCTGGCCGGCGTGCGCATCGCCATCGCCCACGACGAAGCGTTTGCGTTTTTCTACGGCGCCAGCCTCGACCTGCTGCGGGAAATGGGCGCCGAACTGTCGTTCTTCTCGCCGATCCGCGATCGCGAATTACCCGATGCCGACAGTCTGTATCTGCCCGGCGGCTACCCGGAATTGCATCACACGGCGCTGGCGGGAAACCACAGCATGGTCGCCGCCATTCGCGCCCACCACGCCGCCGGCAAACCCCTGCTCGCCGAGTGCGGCGGCATGTTGTACCTGCTTGATGCGCTGACCGACGTCGACGGCCAGCGCGCCGAAGGGGTGGGCTTGCTCAAGGGCGAAGCCGTGATGCAAAAGCGTCTGGCTGCCCTGGCCTTGCAATCGGTCGAACTGCCGGAAGGCACGCTGCGTGGCCACACCTACCATCACTCCCTGACGAGCACCGAGCTGACGCCCATCGCCCGCGGGCTCAGCCCCAATGGCGGGCGCGGCGCCGAAGCGGTGTACCGCGAAGGGCGCATGACCGCGTCGTACGTGCACTTTTACTTCCCATCGAACCCCCAGGCGATGGCGGCGCTGTTTTTGCCATGAGCTCGCTCCCATGACCGACCACACCTTCACCGACCCCGAGCGCGCCGCCGTTTACCGCGCCATCGCCGAGCGTCGCGACATGCGCCACTTCTGCGGCGGCACAGTCGCGCCGGAGTTGCTGGCCCGTCTGCTCGAAGCCGCCCACCATGCGCCGAGCGTTGGCCTGATGCAGCCGTGGCGGTTTCTGCGCATCACCGACCCGGCGTTGCGCGCGCAGATTCAGGCGCAGGTTGAGGAGGAACGCGTTCGTACCGCCGAAGCCCTGGGCGAGCGCTCCGACGATTTCATGAAGCTCAAGGTCGAGGGCATCAGCGACTGCGCCGAGGTGTTGGTCGCCGCGTTGATGGACGACCGCGAGAAACACATCTTCGGCCGCCGCACCTTGCCGGAGATGGACATGGCGTCGCTGTCGTGCGCGATCCAGAACCTCTGGCTGGCGGCGCGTGCCGAAGGCCTGGGCATGGGCTGGGTGTCGCTGTTCGACCCCCAGGCCCTGGCCGATCTGCTGAAGATGCCAACCGGTTCAAAACCCCTGGCGATTCTGTGTCTGGGCCCGGTCAAGGCATTCTATCCGGCGCCGATGCTGGTGCTGGAAGGCTGGGCGCAGCCGCGCGCGCTGCAAGAGCTGGTCTACGAGAACACATGGGGAGTGATTGCATGAGTGTGGCGTTATTGAGCGTCGCCGGGGTCGCGCTGGACGCGTTGCTCGGCGAGCCAAAACGGAACCACCCGCTGGTGGCGTTCGGCCGTTTTGCCGAGCGCATCGAACAGCGCCTGAATGCCGCCGGCCGCGGCTGGCGCAGCCATGGCGTGACCGCGTGGTTCATCGCCGTGATTCCGTTGACCTTGATCGCCACATTGCTCAGCTGGCTGCCGTTGGTTGGCTGGCTGGTGGAAGTGCTGGCGCTTTACTGTGCGCTGGGCCTGCGCAGCCTGGGTGAGCATGTCGAGCCAGTGGCCCAGGCGCTGCGCAGCGACGATCTGCCTGAGGCACGTCGACGGGTCGGTTATCTGGTCAGTCGCCAGACCTCCGAGCTGGACAGCACCGAAGTGGCCCGCGCGGCCACCGAATCGGTACTCGAGAACGGCAGCGACGCGGTGTTCGCGGCGATTTTCTGGTTCGTCGTGCTGGGCGCGCCGGGCGTTGTGCTCTACCGCCTGAGCAACACCCTCGACGCCATGTGGGGCTATCGTAACGAGCGCTTTGAACGCTTCGGCTGGGCGGCGGCGAAAATCGACGACCTGCTCAACTACATCCCGGCCCGGCTGGTGGCGTTGACCTACGCGCTGCTGGGCAACACCCGGCTGGCCTTGCGCTGCTGGCGCACCCAGGCCCCGAAGTGGGACAGCCCCAATGCAGGCCCGGTGATGGCGGCCGGCGCGGGCGCGTTGGGCGTTGAACTGGGTGGCCCGGCGATTTATCACGGCGAGCTGCATGAACGCGCGACCCTGGGCGAAGGCGTGCCGGCGGACGCGGACTCTATTGATCGCGGTTGGCAACTGGTGCAGCGCGGTGTATGGCTGTGGTTGCTGATCTTGTGTCTGGGGACAGAACTCTATGCTTGAACACGGCGGCCGATTGCGTGGCGCAGTCCTGAAATACGGCATCGATGAGGCGGACTGGCTGGACCTGTCCAGCGGGATTTCGCCGTGGTCGTGGCCGATCCCGGTCATCCCTGAAGCGGCGTGGGCGCGCCTGCCGGAAACCGATGACGGCCTGGAAGCCGCCGCCCGCCGCTATTACGGTGCCACAGACCTGCTGCCGGTGGCCGGTTCGCAAGCGGCGATCCAGGCACTGCCGCGTCTGCGTCAGACGGGCAAGGTGGGCGTGTTGTCGCCGTGCTACGCCGAACACGCAGAAGCCTGGCGCAACACCGGTTTTCTGGTGCGCGAGGTGCTGGAGCACGAAGTGGAGCGTTTCATCGACACCCTTGATGTGCTCGTCGTGGTCAACCCGAACAACCCCACCGGCCTGAGCCTGCCGCCGGAACGCCTGCTGGAATGGCACACGCGTCTGGCCCAGCGCGGTGCGTGGCTGGTGGTGGACGAAGCGTTCATGGACAGCACGCCCGAGTTGAGCCTGGCGGCTTATACCCAACGCGCGGGCCTGATCGTGCTGCGCTCATTCGGCAAGTTCTTCGGGCTGGCCGGTGTGCGCCTGGGTTTTGTGCTGGCGGAGCCGCGCTTTCTGAAAGTCATGGCGCGGCAGATCGGGCCCTGGTCGGTCAGCGGGCCGACGCGCATCATCGGTCAGGTTTGTCTCAACGACGTCGCCGGCCATCAACGTCAGCGCCAGCGCACCGAGCAGGCCAGTCGGCGTCTGGTGGACGTGCTCAATCGCCACGGCTTTGCGCCCAAGGGCGGCTGTGCGCTGTTCCAGTGGCTGATCACGCCCCTGGCGGAAGCGCTTTACGAGTTTTGCGCACAGCGGGGCATCCTCCTGCGGATCTTTACCCACAACAGCAGCCTGCGCTTCGGCCTGCCCCGTGAAGAAGCGGACTGGCAGCGCCTGGAGCAGGCGCTCAGTGCATTTCCCCGGGAGCGCGTATGACCCTCGGCAAAACCCTGATGGTGCAGGGCACCACGTCCGACGCCGGGAAAAGCACGCTGGTGACGGCGCTGTGCCGCTGGCTGACCCGCCAAGGCGTGCGCACCGTGCCGTTCAAACCGCAGAACATGGCGCTGAACAGCGCGGTGACCGCAGACGGCGGCGAGATCGGCCGCGCCCAGGCCGTGCAAGCCCAGGCCTGCGGCCTCGAACCCCACACCGACATGAACCCGGTGCTGCTCAAACCCAACAGTGACACCGGCGCGCAAGTGATCATCCACGGTCGCGCCGTGACCACCATGAACGCTGTCGCCTATCACGACTACAAAGCTATCGCGATGCAGGCGGTGCTCGCTTCCCATCGACGCCTCAGCGAAGGCTGGCCGGTGGTGATGGTCGAAGGCGCCGGGTCGCCGGCCGAGATCAACCTGCGCGCCGGCGACATCGCCAACATGGGCTTTGCCGAAGCGGTGGATTGCCCGGTGCTGCTGGTGGCGGATATCAATCGCGGCGGGGTTTTCGCCCATCTGGTCGGCACGCTGGAGTTGCTGTCCCCCAGCGAGCAGGCGCGGGTCAGAGGCTTCATCATCAATCGCTTTCGCGGCGACATCGCCCTGTTGCAACCCGGCCTCGACTGGCTCGAACAGCGCACCGGCAAACCGGTGGTCGGCGTGCTGCCCTATGTGATGGACCTGCATCTGGAGGCCGAAGACGGTCTGGACCAGCGTCAGACCGACAAGGCCGAGCAGGTCCTCAACGTCATCGTGCCGGTCTTGCCGCGCATCAGTAATCACACCGACTTCGACCCGCTGCGCCTGCACCCCCAGGTCAATCTGCAATTCGTCGGGCCGGGGCAGGCAATTCCTTCCGCCGATCTGATCATCCTGCCCGGCTCGAAAAGCGTGCGCAGCGATCTGGCCTACCTGCGCGCCAATGGCTGGGACACCGCCATCAACCGCCACCTGCGTTATGGCGGCAAGGTGCTGGGCATCTGCGGTGGCCTGCAAATGCTTGGCGAGCAGTTGCATGACCCCCTGGGCCTCGAAGGCGCGGCCGGTTCAAGCCCGGGTTTGGGGCTCTTGGCCCTCAGCACGGTGCTGGAAGAAGAGAAGCAGCTGCGCAATGTGAGCGGCCACTTGACCCTCGAAAACGCTGACGTCAGCGGTTATGAGATTCATGCGGGCGTGACCACCGGCGTGGCGCTGGAACGTCCATTGGTCCAGCTCGCCGACGGTCGCTGCGATGGCGCATGCAGCCCGGATGGTCAAGTGCTCGGCACCTACCTGCATGGCCTGTTTGAAAATCCTGCGTCGAGCAGCGCCTTGCTGCGATGGGCCGGTCTGCAGAATGTGCAGTCCGTGGATTACCACGCCCTGCGCGAGCGCGACATCGAACGCCTGGCCGATCTGGTGGAAACCCATCTGGACGGCAAATTGTTACGCGAACTCTGCGGCCTGGAGCAACCCTGATGCTGCAATTGATCCTTGGCGGTGCGCGCTCCGGCAAAAGCCGACTGGCTGAAAAGCTCGCCAGCGACAGCGACCTGAACGTTCTTTATATCGCCACCAGCCAGCCGCTGGACGGCGAGATGAACCAGCGCGTCGCCTTACACCGCGACCGTCGTCCGGCGGAGTGGGGGTTGATCGAAGAACCTGTCGAGCTGGCCCGCGTCCTCCGGGAAAACGCCGGGGAGGGCTGCTGCCTGTTGGTGGACTGCCTGACCCTGTGGCTGACCAATCTGCTGATGCTGGACGATCCGCAGCGGCTGACCCAAGAGCGCGAAGCGTTGCTCGATGGCCTGGCGGAACTGCCGGGCGACATCATTTTTGTCAGCAACGAAACCGGGCTGGGCGTCGTGCCCCTCGGTGAGCTGACCCGTCGTTATGTTGATGAAGCTGGCTGGCTGCATCAGGCGCTGGCCGAACGTTGCCATCGCGTGGTGTTCACCGTCGCCGGACTGCCCATGACCTTGAAAGGACCCACACTATGAGTAACGCCTGGTGGCTTGCGCCTGCCCGAGAAGTCGACCACGCCTGCCGCGAACAGGCGCTGGCCCGGCAGCAGCAATTGACCAAACCGACCGGCTCGCTGGGCCGGCTGGAAGACGTTGCGGTACAACTGGCCGGTTTGCAGGGTCGCCTGAAACCCAAGGTAGACGAGGTCTGGATCGCGATTTTTGCCGGTGACCACGGCGTCGTCGCGGAAGGCGTTTCGGCGTACCCGCAAGCGGTGACCGGGCAGATGCTGCACAACTTCATCATGGGCGGCGCGGCCATCAGCGTGTTGGCGCGGCAACTGTCGGCGCAGCTGGACGTGGTCGATCTGGGCACGGTTGCGCCGCTGGATCTGCCAGGCGTGCGCCACCTCAACCTCGGCGCGGGCACCGCGAATTTTGCCCAGGGCCCGGCCATGACCGAGGCACAACTGCACGCTGCCCTTGAAGGCGGCCGTGACAGCGTGCTGCGCGCCAAGGCGACAGGCGCCGAGTTGTTTATCGGCGGCGAAATGGGCATCGGCAACACCACCGTCGCCAGTGCGCTGGCCTGCGCGCTGCTCGATTGCCCGGCCACCTCGCTGGTCGGCCCCGGCACCGGTCTGGATGCCGAGGGCGTGCGCCACAAGGCGCAGGTGATCGAGGGGGCCCTGCGGCTGCATGCCGAGTCCGTCGGTGACGCGCTAGCCAGTCTGCGCGCCCTCGGTGGTTTCGAAGTGGCGGCGCTGGTGGGCGCCTATCTGGCCTGCGCCCAGGAGGGCATTGCTGCGTTGGTCGATGGCTTTATCTGCTCCGTGGCGGCGCTGGTGGCGGTGCACATCAATCCGTCGTGCCGGGAATGGTTGTTTTTCGGCCATCGTGGCGCCGAGCCGGGCCACCGTCTGGTGCTGGACGCGCTGCAGGCCGAGCCGTTGCTGGAACTGGGCCTGCGCTTGGGCGAAGGCAGTGGCGCGGCGCTCGCGGTGCCGTTGCTGCGTCTGGCCTGCGAGCTGCATAACGGCATGGCGACCTTCGCCGAAGCCGCCGTGGCAGACCGTCCGGCATGACCTTGCATCTTGACCTGCTGCGTCACGGTGAAACCGAATTCGGCGGCGGCCTGCGCGGCAGCATCGACGACGCGCTGACCGACACCGGCTGGCAGCAGATGCGCGCGGCGGTGGCTGATCGTGGGCCTTGGGACCGGATTGTCAGCTCCCCGCTGCAACGCTGCGCGCGTTTCGCCGACGAACTGGCCGAGCGACTGGGCTTGCCCGTCGAGCTGGAAGCCGGTCTTCAAGAATTGCACTTCGGTGACTGGGAAGGCCACAGCCCCGCGCAATTGATGGAAACCGATGCTGCCGGGTTGGGGCGCTTTTGGGAGGACCCGTACGGGTTCACGCCCCCCAACGGCGAGCCGGTTGAAGTTTTTGCCACCCGCGTGTTGGCCGCCGTTGAGCGGTTGCAGCGGGCCTATGACGGACAGCGCGTTCTGCTGATCAGTCACGGCGGGGTGATGCGTCTATTGTTGGCCCGCGCCCGCGGTCTGCCCCGCGAGCAACTGCTGCAGGTCACGGTGGCCCACGGCGGTCTGTTCGGTCTCGACGTGCAGGCCGACGGTGAGTTGACGGAGGTTTAAATGCTGCCGTTCCGCATCGCCTTGCAGTTTTTGAGCAGCCTGCCGATTCGTCTGCCGGGCATGCCGACTCCACAAGAGTCGGGGCGCTCGCTGCTGTATTACCCGCTGGTGGGGTTGCTGTTCGGCGTGCTGCTGATGGCGATGGATCATCTGCTCGATGGCGCGCCGTTGCTGTTGCATGCCGCCTTGCTGCTGGCGGCGTGGGTGATGCTCAGCGGTGGGCTGCACCTTGACGGCCTGGCCGACAGCGCGGACGCCTGGCTCGGTGGGTTCGGCGACCGCGAGCGCACGTTGCTCATCATGAAAGACCCACGCAGCGGCCCGATCGCGGTGGTCACGCTGGTCGTGGTGCTGCTGTTGAAGTTCAGCGCCGTGCTGGCGTTGATTGAAGCCCACACCAGCGTTGGTCTGCTGCTGGCCCCGGTCATCGGCCGCGCGGCGATGCTGGCGCTGTTTATGAACACACCGTATGTGCGCGCTGGCGGGCTGGGTCAGGCGCTGGCCGATCACCTGCCGCGCAAGGCCGGGATGCGGGTGCTGGCGGCGGTGGCGGTGGGCTGCGTGCTCATCGGTGGCAGCGCGGCGGCGTGGGTGCTGGTTATTGCGACAGGCGGTTTCTTCGGGCTGCGCCGCGTGATGATGCGACGTCTGGGCGGCAGCACCGGCGACACCGCCGGCGCGATGCTCGAACTTCTGGAAACCCTGGTGCTGGTCACAGTGGCGCTGATGTGCGATTGATGTGGTCTGTGCCCCCTGTCAAATGACACTCCTCCAGATCATCATCCACCGCATCACTGTAGGAGCCGGCTTGCTGGCGAACCCTTTATGTCAGCCAATATTGATGGCACTGGCCCAACGCGTTCGCCAGCAAGCCGGCTCCTACGGCCTGTGGCAAGAATCAATAAATGTGGCGACACGGAAATCCTAAAGCACCACAAGAAAACCACAGCCTCTCCTCAATAGAGGCAGTATCCATCATGTTCCGGATCAACCGGAGAGGTGTCATGCATAGCGTTGCGCTGGTGGTGTATCCGCAATTTCAGTCCCTCAGCCTGTCCGTCGGGTCCGTGCTGACCTGCGCGAACCTGATGCAGGGCGAGGCGGCGTACTCCTTTCATCTGGTGTCCGAAAGCGGCGGGGCGGTCATGTCGTCCGAAGGCTTCTCGGTCAACACCACGCCATTGCAGCCCGACGGTTACGACACGATCATCGTCAGCGGCTACATGGACCTGCAATTGCCCACCCCCAGTCTGCTTGAGTTCGTGCGTACCGCGTCTGCTCAATCGCGGCGGGTGGCGTCGCTGTGCACGGGCGGTTTTGTGCTGGCCGAAGCGGGCCTGCTAGACGGCAAGCGCGCGACCATGCACTGGATTCACGCTCCCGAGTTTCGCAAGCGCTACCCTAACGTTCGCGTCGAGGACGACAAGCTGTTCACCGTGGACGGCCAGATATGGACCGGCGCAGGCATGAGCGCTGGCCTTGATCTCGCACTGGCGATGGTCGAGAACGACCTCGGGGCCGACATCGCCCGGCAGGTCGCGCGCAAGCTGGTGATTTATCAACGTCGCGGCAGCGAGCATTCCCAGTTGTCGACGCTGCTGGAACTGGACCCCAAGTCCGACCGCGTGCAGCTGGCGCTGGCCTATGCCCGCGAGAACCTCAAAAGCGATCTCTCCATCGATGCACTCGCGGCCATCGCCCGCTTGAGCCCTCGCCAGTTCAGCCGGGTGTTCCGCGAGGAGACCGGCCAGACGCCTGCGAAAGCCATCGAATGCCTGCGGGTGGAAGTGGCGAGGGCCATGATGGAAACCAGTCGACATCCCGTCGAGGTGGTTGCCCGGGAAACCGGCTTCGGCGATCGGGAAAGGATGCGCCAGGCGTTCCTGCGCAACTTCGGCGAACCGCCCCAGGCGATCCAGCGGGCGTTCACGGCGACCGAGAAAGCCGGATAACGGTTATGCGCCCCGTTACCGTGGCGCCCTAGGCATTCGTCGCGCGGCGGAGTAGCGTAGCGATAGCTCCCTATTTCCTGCCCGCTCATGAATGGACGTCGCCATGGCCCTTCGCTGGATTCACGCGCCTCTACTATTGCTTGCCCTCAGTGGCGCCGCCGCGGCCGCCGATTGCCCGCCACTGCTGCAGGGCGACCTCCCCAAGCTGCGGGCGAAACAGGATATCGACCTGTGCAAGCAGTTTGCCGGAAAGCCGATGCTCGTGGTCAACACCGCGAGCTTCTGTGGCTTCGCGCCGCAGTTCAAAGGGCTTGAAGCGCTCAATCAGCGCTTCAAGGGCGAGGGGCTTGAAGTCCTCGGTGTGCCCTCTGACGATTTCCTGCAGGAGTCCAAGGACGCTGCCGAGACCGCCAAGGTCTGCTACGTGAATTACGGCGTCACGTTCACCATGACTGAACCGCAGCCGGTGCGTGGCGCCGACGCCATCAACCTGTTCAAGGTCCTCGCCGAGCAAAGCAATCCGCCGCGCTGGAACTTCTATAAATACGTCGTCGACCGCAAAGGCAACGTCGTTGCCAGCTTCTCCAGCAAAACCGCGCCGGACGATCCCGAGCTGATTTCAGCCATCGAGAAGGCCATCGCCTCCAAGCCGTGAAAGCACAACAGACCGGCCAAAACGAAAAACCCCGCAGCCATCACTGGCTGCGGGGTTTTTTGTAGAGCGGACAGGTGATCTGCCTGTACCGCCCACTGCATCAGAAGCGGTACGTCATGCCCACGCCGAACCCGTTGGCGCTGTTGTCGTACTTGGCGTTGTAGCTTTGACCCAACGCGTTCGCGTCGGCGACCTTGACCTTCTCTTCCTGCAAGTAGGAGTAAGCCACATCGATGGTGATGTCGTCGGTCGGGCTGTAACCGGCGCCCAGACTGAAGATCGTGCGATCGCCTGTCGGGATGCGCGGCGAGCGGTTCTCGTTGTTGGTCGGCGACTGGTCGAACGACAGGCCGGTACGCAACACCCACTGCTTGTTCAACTGATACGACGTACCCACGGCGTAAGCCCAGGTGTCGTGCCAGTTCTGCTCTTCCTTGATGGTGCCGACCAGACTCTGGGTGGCGTCGCGGCGAGACACCGGGGTGATACCGGAGTTTTGAACGGTGATGTCTTCCAGACGGCTCCAGCGGGTCCACGTTGCACCGGCGTACAGCTTCCACGCGTCGTTCATTTTCTGAGTGACGGAGAAGTCGACGGTTTCCGGCGTATCGATGTTCAGCTTGGCGTCATAGCGACCGCCCGGCAGGATGGCCGAAGGTACGCCTGCGCCCGGGGTCACTTCGGTGTGGCCTTCGAGCTTGTAGGTCACTTTGGAGTGATAGGTCAGGCCGACGCTGGTGGTGTCGGTGGCTTGCACCAGGATACCGGCGTTGAAACCGTAACCGACGTCATCGCCCTTGACCTGCACGCGGCCGTCGCCGGTGCGGGCACCCAGCAGCGGGCTGACATTGAGTGCCGATTCCAGTGCACCGGAAATACGGTTGATGGTCGGACCGAAACCGATCGACACCTTGTCGTTGAATGCGTAGCTGACGGTCGGCTGGAAGGTCACGACCTTGACGATGCTCTTGCTGCCGAAGTTGCGGCCCTGGAAGTTGTTTTCGTAGTCGGTGACCAGACCGAATGGCGCGTAGACACCGAAGCCGAACGCCCAGTGTTCGTCGACCGGGTTCACGTAGAAACCCATCGGTACGGCGATGAAAGGCACCATATCGCCTTTGTTGGAACCGGTGCTGCGGCCGCTGGTGTCAGTGATGTCGGTGGAGGCATCGATCGCGGCGACCCCCACGGTCGCCTGCGCGCGCTTGAGGCGCGACATGCCGGCCGGGTTGCCATACACGATGCTGGCGTCATCGACAGAAGAGGTACGGCCCGCAAAGCCGGTCCCCATGCCGCTGATGCTTTGTTCGTTCAGGGCAAAGCCGGATGCAAAAATCTGAGTAGAGGCAAGAGTGATGGCGAGACTGAGGCTGGATTTGATCATTGTTTTTTTCATTGTTAGAACTCCTGTTGATCACCGCGCGGAAATTACCAATATTTCTGCCCCCGCGCTATAGCCTGGATCAGCCGATTTAGAGCGGTTCTTGTAGGACAATCCTGAAAGTTCGCAACTTTTTCGTCCGGTACCAATCGGTCACGAAATGGCCGTTGAGGCCTGGAGCAGGGGCCTGACCCATGTTTGCCAGGCCGAGGTGAAATCCTGCAGCTGACCGCCGGGTTGAAATATCTCGCGCCACATTTGCGCCATGGCCAGAGAATCATCGGCATCCGGTAGCGAAATATGGCTCGCTTCGACCATCAGCCAGGCGATGGCAGTCGAATAACGCAGGTTGACGGTCAGTTCCAGATCGGGCCCTGTAAGAAATGCGTGCTGGCTGGCCAGGCCGCGAACAAGGCTGGCAAGGTCTGGATCGCGGGCAAGGTATTCATCCCAAAGCTGGCGGTGCTGGGTGTCGGCGATGCTGTAAAGCCCGTGGCCACGCGGGTTGTCCAGCTCGGCGCCCAGGGCGGACTGGCTGGCCGCGACTCCCAGCAACAGGGTTTCGGCCGCTCGATTGTCTCGGCCGAGATAGAGAAGCGTCGGGCGGATGACGTAGCGACACAGTTCACTGGCGGCGATTCCCATAACACCCTCGGGAGTTGATGAGTCGGCGGGCCCTGGCGCCTGACAGCAAGGATGACATGGGCCCACCGGCAGCGACCGGAGCCGCTGACTTGAAGTGTAGTGTGATATTTGCGGTGTAAAGGTCTGTTTTACGGTCAGTTCCCATTCAGCTCGAACGGCGTGATGGGCATTGGTGACTGCATCTGTGGCTTTTTATGTAAGTAAAACAGATACAAAAAAGCCCCACCGTTATCGGGTGAGGCCTTGTCGATGCAGCGTTATTTACCGACGAACGGTATCAGGCAACGGTATTAGGCAACCAAGGCCTGACGCGTACGGTCGATCACTGCCTGCAGCGGAGCATCGCTGGAGTATTGATCCGGGTACAAACGCTCGCTGTGGCGGGCGATGCCGTGTTCATTGACGATGGTGAAGCTGAAGCAGCCTTTGCGTGCTGCCATGATCAGGCAGTTCATAGGAGCAAAAGCGTTGGTCAGTGTTTGAATAGCGTTTTGAGTCTGGATATGAGTAGTCATGTTATGGGTGTTTCCTGAATCGACACGCAATAAGAGGCGTGCAAAATAAAAACGTTCCAGTAAACGCGGACCGATGCTCGAATGCGAGTCAGGGGCAGGGCGCAGAACCTGTCTGGAACAAAAGCAGCCAGTTGAGCGCATTTGAAATGTGGCGCGGGGCTGACTGGTAGGTACTTAGGAGGGCAGGCAACACAACACGAGCTAAGGTTCGATGCTCGAGGTGCAGATCCTGATCAATTTGCAGGCTGGTTGAGTAGAGCATGATGTTCTTCACACCCCTCCGTTTCGACGGTAGGTCGTGTGCGTTCATGTCTGGAAACCATCGAGGTGATCGATCCCTTTTTTCAATCCGTTCGCTCAGTTGGCGAACCGGGATTGGGGGATTTGTTCGATCAGAATTGACTTTCAGCTTGGTACTAACGGCGGCGATGCTAATGGAGTTGCATGCGCAAGGCAAGCGCTGATTTGCAATCAGGCGACAGTATGCTGCAACGCGGGGCGAAAGAGACTACACCAAATCGAGCGGAAAGGGTGGCCACGTGCCTTATTCCTGTGAATTTTGAGCGGCGCCCATCGCTGCTGAAACAGCCTGGGGAGGGGATGAAATCGACTTGTGCACATTACGAAAGGTATCTGTCATGTCACTGTCACGTCGTCCGCTAACCGCTTGATTTAATGCAACGAATTATTAAGTCAATGAAAACCATCGTTTTTTTACGCTGGTGAAAAAATCGTCAGTTTGAACGCAGGCCCCATTCTACGTGCGTTTGCGAGAGCTTAAGGTGTGTTGTCCACTGAGTTATCCACAGGTTCTGTGGATTGTCCCGAGCGCTGGCTCTATCACGCCGCTCTTGAAGCATCCGCTCGCGTTTTTATCTTTTTCAGGCGCTGTTTGACCCGAAGCGGACGTCGAGCTCGCTTCTGCGCATAATGCCGCCTGCATGAATGTCGGAGTCTGGATTTTATGGTGTTTGAGTTAACCAGCCTGTTGCTGGGTTTGGCATTGGCTGCGGTGCCTTTGTTGGGGCTGGCGTGGCAGTTGCACCGGCGCCTGGCGCAACGGGAGGCGGATGCCGCGTTGCTCGACGAGCGCTTGAGTAACGCGCAAATGGCGCAGGATGGCCTTAATGCCCAGCTCGACGCCAGCCGCGACGAGATCAGCGATCTCGCCCAGGCCAATGCGGTCAAGCAGGCAGACTTGGCGGCGTTGCGCCGGGAGGTGGAATTGCTGCGCCAGCAGCATGAAGGTGCGCGGGAAGCCCAGGATGACTGGGGCCGCGAACGGTCCGCCAGAGAGGCCGAGCTGCGCCGACTTGATGCCCAGTGCGCGTCACTCGGCGCCGAGCTGCGCGAACAGCAGGAAAGTCATCAGCAGCGCCTCACTGACCTGCAAGGCTCCCGCGATGAGCTGCGTGCGCAGTTTGCAGAGCTGGCCGGCAAGATTTTCGATGAGCGCGAGCAGCGCTTCGCCGAGACCAGTCAGCAGCAGTTGGGGCAGTTGCTCAATCCGCTCAAGGAGCGCATTCAGTCGTTTGAAAAGCGCGTAGAAGAAAGCTACCAGAACGAAGCCCGAGAGCGCTTTTCCCTGAGCAAGGAACTGGAGCGCTTGCAACAACTCAACCTGCGCCTGAGCGATGAGGCGAACAACCTGACCCGTGCGCTGAAGGGTCAGAAGACCCAGGGCAACTGGGGTGAACTGATTCTGGAGCGTGTGCTGGAGCATGCCGGTCTTGAAAAAGGCCGCGAGTACCAGACCCAGGTCAGCCTGAAAGGCCCCGACGGCGAGCGCTTCCAGCCCGACGTTCTGATCATGCTGCCCGGCGACAAGCAGGTCGTCGTCGACGCGAAAGTCAGCCTGACGGCCTATCAGCAGTACGTGTCGGCCGACGATGAGGTGATTTCCCAGGCGGCGCTGAAGCAGCACGTGCTGTCCCTGCGCAATCACGTCAAAGGCCTGTCCGGCAAAGACTACAAACGCCTTGAAGGGCTGCACAGCCTGGATTTCGTTTTGCTGTTCGTGCCGATCGAAGCGGCGTTTTCTGCGGCGTTGCAGGCCGAGCCAAACATGTTCCAGGAGGCGTTCGATCGCAACATCGTGATTGTCAGCCCGACCACGCTGCTGGCAACGCTGCGGGTCATCGACAGTCTGTGGAAGCAGGAGCGGCAGAGCCAGAATGCCCGGGAGATCGCCGAGCGGGCAGGGTGGCTCTACGACAAGTTCGTGTTGTTCATCCAGGATCTGGACGAAGTCGGCAACCGCCTTCAGCAGCTGGACAAGGCCTACGGCGCCGCGCGCAACAAGCTCGTCGAGGGGCGCGGCAATCTGGTCAGTCGCAGCGAACAACTCAAGCTGCTGGGTGCACGCGCGAGCAAGAGTCTGCCAGCGGATCTGCTGGAGCGGGCGATGACTGACCCGGATGGACTGGCGCAGCTGCCGGAGTAATTCGGAGCTGATTGTCGCGAGGACGCATTAGAACGCGGGCTTGCAAAGTGGAACAAAGCCCGCGTTGATCGTATACACGTTTTCCCTCTCCCTTCCGCACGGTTTCAGTCCTGTAAAAATGCACCGTCAGTGATCACGGTGCACTGCTTGCAGGCGCCGCACCTGCAAGCAGTGCCTACCTCCAGCCTCAAACCCTATCGTCTTCGGCTGCGTTAAACCCGCTGTGTTGGCGCCTTGCCATAGAGGCAGGTCGGCAATGGCACGCATTCTGCCTATCGCTTCGTATACAACCCACGCTCGCTCCCGTACGCAGTGTGCGCACGCGTGATGTCGGGAGCCGGTTCGTCCTTATAGGGAGAAATGCGATGACCGCGCCATTGCCGAAGGGCTACAGCCACCGCCTGTACAACGAGGATCTGGGTCCCGTGCCGCAGAAGTGGACCTGGTACAACATTTTCGCGTTCTGGATGAGTGACGTGCACAGCGTGGGCGGCTACGTCTTCGCGGCCAGCCTTTTTGCCCTCGGGCTGGCAAGTTGGCAGGTGCTGATCGCGCTGTTGGTGGGCATCTGCATCATTCAAGTGATCGCCAACCTGCTGGCGAAGCCGAGTCAGCAGGCGGCGGTGCCGTATCCGGTGATCTGTCGTCTGGCCTTCGGCGTGTTCGGTGCGAATATTCCTGCGGTGATTCGCGGCCTGATCGCCGTAGCGTGGTACGGGGTGCAGACGTACCTGGCCTCAAGCGCTTTGATCATCGTGGTGCTGCGCTTCTTCCCACAAATGTCGGTCTACGCAGAGCCGCACTTTGCAGGTTTGTCTTACCTCGGGTGGTTCGGCTTCCTCGCGCTCTGGGTGGTACAGGCTGCGGTGTTCTGGACCGGGATGGACTCGATCCGGCGCTTCATCGATTGGGCCGGCCCCGTGGTCTACGCCGTGATGTTCATCCTGGCGGGCTGGATTGTCTGGAAGGCGGGCTGGGCCAATATCAGCTTCACCCTCTCCGAGAAATCCCTGACCGGCTGGGAAGCGTTCTCCCAAGTGATCATGGCCACGGCCCTGGTGGTGTCCTATTTCTCGGGTCCTACGCTCAACTTTGGCGACTTCAGCCGCTACTGCCGGAGCATGTCCGAGGTCCGGCGCGGCAACTTCTGGGGCCTGCCGATCAACTTCCTTGCATTCTCTCTGGTCACCGTCGTGATCGTTTCGGGGACATTGCCGGTGTTCGGCGAAATGCTGCATGACCCGATCGCCACCGTGGCGCGCATCGACAATGACGTCGCGGTGTTGCTGGGCGCCTTTGCCTTTGTGACCGCGACGATCGGCATCAATATCGTCGCCAACTTCGTGTCGCCGGCGTTCGACTTCGCCAACGTCGCCCCCAGCAAGATCAGTTGGCGTGCAGGCGGGATGATTGCGGCGGTGGCGTCGATCTTCATCACCCCCTGGAATCTGTTCAACAACCCCGCCGTCATTCATTACACGCTGGACGTGCTGGCGGCATTCATCGGGCCGTTGTTTGGCATCTTGCTGGTGGACTATTACGTGATCAAAAAGCAGCAGATTGACGTCGACGCGCTGTTCAACGATGGACCGACCGGGCGCTACTGGTACACCGGCGGGGTGAACTATACGGCGGTCAAGGCGCTGATCCTGGCGACCGTGGCGGGGATTGCCATTACCTTCAGCCCGGCATTGCAGCTGATGGCCAACTTTGCATGGTTTACAGGATGTTTCCTGGGCGGCGGGTTGTTCTATCTGCTCGCCAGACGTCGGCAGGCCCATGAGTGCGCGGTGTTCAAGCCTGCGGTGGCAGGCTGACGGTGCTGCCGTTTGTCGCGTGAAGTCTTCGAATGGGCGATTTGCAGTGTCACAACGTTATGTAAGGCAAAAAATTCCTGCCGCGACACTCGGTAGCAGGCGTAAAGTGCGCCTTAGCACTATGATCTGCTCTAAGCAGTTCGGACATTGGCTGCCGAGTATTTCCCTGAAGGGGGCGTTATATGAACAGCAAATTGCAAGAATGGCTTCACGATGCAGGCGTCGCGCTCGGGTTGATCGAAAAGCCAAAGCTGCAACCGATTCCCGTGCGTAGCAATGATGATGAGCGTCGTCGTCCACGGCGCTGATTGCCTGGCAAGACGCGTTGAAAAGCGGCGCTATCGCCCGATAGCCCGCTCCGTTTTCCCCGACCGTTCGGTCAACTCTCCAGTTCGCCTCAACTGCTTTTCTGAATCGATCCCGTTTGCGGCTCAATGGTGCGTGCTGCGCTTCTTCTCGACGAGAATCAGGTCAACGAGACCCTGCAACGTCAGCTGGCCGTAGGGTGAATGCGCTGACATCCCTGCAATATCGGCTTTTATCTGATTGGGAAGGACGATGCCAAAGTCGCTTTGCAGAATCGAAAAAAACTCTCTGAAGTCGGCTTCATCCAGCTCAAGCGCATTCAGCATCACGTCGTCTTCTTCCTGAATCAGGGTTTTGTCGACCAGAATCTTCCCGATCGTGTCGATCACATGTTGTCTGACTTCGCTCCGCTTCATGACAGGCCTCTGCTTTGATTCAAGTGGTAATCACCCCAACATCAAAATACAGAGGGTTGTGGCAGGAATGCCCAATGAACAACCACCCTGAAAAACCTGCGCTGCGGTGCACAACGCCGGCGTTCTCGGTTAAGGCTAGTCCAAGTTTGCGGGACAGGAATGACAGGCACGTGGAGATTTTTGGTAACGACGGGCCATGGAACAACCGCGCGGTCGATGCAGCCCACACATTGTGGGAACGGCTTTAGCCGGGAAGGCGCCTGGCGTCACACCGCAAATCTGAGGGTGTGCTCACGGTCCTCTTCCCGGCTGAAGCCGGTCCCACAAAAAGAGGCGCGTCCGGCCTCGCTGATATATCGCACTTCAATTGTAGGACCGGCTTTAGCCGGGAAGACGTCAGGCGTCACACCGTAATAATGGCGGGTGCCCGGACGAGCCTCTTCCCGGCTGAAGCCGGTCCCACTAAAAGCAATGCATCCAGCCCCGCTGTCAGCGGTGCGCCACGCCTGGCAGCACGCAGAGCATTTCGTAAAGCAGGTTGGCGCCCAGCAAGGAGGTGTTGCCGGTGGTGTCGTAGGGCGGCGAGACCTCGACCAGGTCGCAGCCGATCAAATCCAGCCCCTGGCACCCGCGAATGATCTCGATCGCCTGGATCGTCGTCAGCCCGCCGATCTCCGGTGTGCCAGTGCCCGGCGCCCAGGCCGGGTCGATGCCGTCGATGTCGAAACTCAGGTACACCGGACCGCCGCCCACCTTCTCGCGCACTTCGGCCATCAGGGGCGCCAGCGACTTGTGCCAGCATTCCTCGGCCTGGACCACGCGGAAGCCCTGCTTGCGGCTCCAGTTGAAATCTTCGGCGGTATAGCCTTGGGCTCGCAAACCGATCTGAACCACTCGATCACAATCCAGCAGGCCTTCCTCCACCGCCCGGCGGAACGTGGTGCCATGGGCAATCTTCTCGCCAAACATGTGATCGTTGACGTCTGCATGGGCGTCGATGTGCACCAACCCGACCTTGCCGTGCTTCTTCTTCATGGCGCGGAGGATCGGCAGCGTAATGGTGTGATCGCCGCCGAGGGTCAGGGGGATGATGCCGTGTTCAAGAAAACCGTCGTAGGCCTCTTCGATGATGCGCACGGCATCCAGCAGATTGAACGTGTTGATGGCCACGTCACCGATGTCCGCCACTGACAGCGAATCAAAAGGGGCGGCGCCGGTGGCCATGTTGTAGGGGCGAATCATCACGGATTCGGCGCGGATTTCCCGCGGGCCGAAACGGGTCCCTGCGCGCAGGGACGTGCCGATGTCCAGCGGCACGCCGACGAAGGCCGCATCGAGACCTGCCGCGGTTTGCAGGTGCGGCAAGCGCATCATGGTAGCGATGCCGGCGAAGCGCGGCATTTCGTTGCCGCCCAGTGGTTGATGGAAAATCTTGTCCACGGGAATGCCTCATCGGTGGTGATCAAAAAGGAGCGGAAGCGGGCTTCCGACGTGGCCCCGATTCTGTTGACCGGGCCCGCCGCGAACAATCGGCCACGCGAAATACTTAGTTCAGATATTCCTGAAGTATCGGGTAAGCTGCGCGGAAAACCCCTCCTGGAAACCCCATGCCCAGCGCGCTCCCCGATCTCAAATTGCTGCGCATTTTCGCCTGCGTGGTGCGCCATCAGGGCTTTGCCAGCGCTCAGCAAGAACTCAATCTGTCGACCTCGGCAATCAGCACCTACATGAGCCAGCTCGAAGCCGCGTTGGGCATCGTGCTCTGTCATCGCGGACGCGGCGGGTTCAGCCTGACCAGCAAGGGCGAGCTGTTTCATCAGGAAACCCTGCGCCTGCTGGGCGAACTGGAAGGCTTCGAACTTTACGCCGCTGCGCTCAAGGGCGAGCTGCGCGGCACGCTCAATCTCGGGGTGCTGGACTCGACGGTCAGTGACCGCGCGTTGCCATTTGCGGAAGTCATCGGCGCCTACAGTGCAGAGCATCCGGCCGTGCATTTGCATCTCGCCGTGATGAGCCCCTACGAATTGCAGCTGGGCGTGCTGGACAACCGGCTGGACCTGGCGATCGGATCATTCTCCACCCGCATGAACGGCCTGCTCTATCAGCCGCTTTACCGCGAACAGCATTGGCTGTACTGCAGCAACCGCCACGCGCTGTATGCCGAACGGCGCATTCCCGAACCGGTCATCACCCAACAACGCATGGTCGGACGCGGCTATTGGAGCCAGGCCGAACTCGCCCGCCACGGCTTCAAGCACAGCGCCGCGACCGTCGAGAGTATGGAAGCGCAGCTGATCCTGGTGCTGTCCGGCGCCTACATCGGTTACCTGCCCGAGCACTACGCGCAGTCGTGGGTGGATTCCGGGCACCTGCGGGTATTGCTCCCGGCAACCTTTGGCTATCAGGCACCGTTTTCGATGATTCTGCGTCGCGGGCGCAGCCGTGAGCCGTTGATTCAGACCTTTCGCGATCTGCTGAAAGCGCAGCTCAATCCACTGTAGGAAACCGACGATGCCCCGTGCCCGCTGCGAACGCTGCCTGCGTCCGAACGATCACTGCCTGTGTGCGCTGATTCCCTCTCTGGACAGCCGGACGCGCGTGTTGATCCTGCAGCATCCCAGCGAAGTCAATCACGCGCTCAACACGGCGCGCCTCGCAGCCCTTGGCTTGAAGAATGCGGAGTTGCAGAGAGGGGAGGTGTTCGAGGATCTGGCGCAGTGGCTGAGCCGGCCCGGTTACCGAGCGTGTTTGCTGTTCCCGGGGGAGGAGGCCGTCGCGCTGATAGCCAGCAGTGCCGACGACATGCCTTTGCTGCTCGTCGTACCCGATGGCACCTGGCGCAAGGCGCGCAAGTTGCTGCACCTCAATCCCTTGTTGGCGGCGTTGCCCAGGGTCGTGCTGAGGAACGCGCCGCCGTCACGCTATCGGCTGCGCAAGGCGCCGGGTCCTGACGCATTGTCGACGCTTGAGGCGATCGTCCACGGGCTGCAAACGCTGGAGCCGGCCAAGTCATTCGAAGATTTGTTGCGTCCGTTCGATGCGCTGATCGACGGACAGATCGCAGCAATGGGCGAGGAAACCTTTCGCCGCAATCATTCGTAACGGCGGTTCAATCAGCCGTTGAGCGAGGTGGGCATGCCTGGCTGATATGCGCTGGCTGCCTGCATGCGACGGATGTAAGCCTCGGTTTCCCGGGCGGCGTCTTCCTTGCTCACGAAAGGACCTTCGAGGGTGTTTTCCCGCGTACTGAAAAAATACAGTCCATTAACACGGGAAACGCGGTCGCAGCGAAATCGCACGGTGGGGGCTGGATCTTGTTCACGCTTGCTTAACATGGCCTTCTCCGGGCTCTGGGTCAGTACGCTGGGCATATCAATGGCAGTGAACATCGGCAGCGGTGAAGAAAATCTTCCGCTGTAAAAGCAGATACGTCCTGCTGGCCGACTGACACTTTAAGCCGAATGGCATGGCTGGCCGAAGAGGCAACAAGCCTGCTGTCGCTAAGTTACAGCGTTTGAAGGCAGTGTTTCACAAGCGTTCCATTAATTTATGCCCAGGCAGGGCGTTGCCGCGCCAGATTCCTGGCGACGGCCCCGTTAATCCATGCGCATAGACGTTTTGGCTTAGCGCTTGCCCAGCGCCTCGGCCTGGCGGATCCACTGTTGACGCTGCTCCTCGGTGGAGGTGCGCACTGGCGAAAACTCCGTCAGCCGTGTGGTCTTGATCCCACAGAATTCGAGGATCGTTCTCACCATCTGCCGATGGGCCGGGGCTTTGAAAACCCAGCGGAAATAGCGCGAAGGCGTGTCCATAGTCACCAGCAATTCTGCTGTCCGGCCCTTCAGCAGCTCATTGGAAGGGTGATGCCTGCCATGGGCCTTGAAAGCAAAACCGGGCATGAACACCCGGTCGAAGAATCCGCCGAGCAGGCTCGGCAAACCGCCCCACCAGACGGGATACACAAACACCAGATGCTGCGCCCAGTGCACCTCGCGCTGGGCTTCAAGCAGATCGTGCTCTAGCGTCTGGGCGGACTCATAGCCACCGCGCAGCACCGGGTCGAAGTCCATTTCATCAAGCTTGAGCACCCGCACCACATGACCTTTGCTGCGCGCGCCCTGGGCATACGCCTCGCCCAGCGCGTGGCCGAGGCTGATGGTTTTCGGCGTGCCGATGATCATCAGGATGCGTTTGCCGTAGCCTTCCAGTGGCGTGGCGCCGCTGATGGGGTCAGCCATTGCTGCCGGCCTCGAGCATTTTTTCCGGGCGCACCCAGGCGTCGAACTCGGCGTCGGTGAGGAAGCCCAGTTGCAGCGCCGCTTCGCGCAGGGTCAGGCCTTCGCTGTAGGCTTTCTTGGCGATCTGCGCGGACTTGTCGTAGCCGATGTGCGGGTTCAGCGCGGTCACCAGCATCAAGCCGCGTTCCAGATGCTCGGCCATCTTGGCAGCATCCGGTTCCATGCCGGCGATGCAGTGCTCGTTGAAGTTGCGGCAGCCATCGCCCAGCAAGCGGATCGATTGCAGCAGGTTGTGGATGATCACCGGCTTGAACACGTTCAGTTGCAGGTGGCCCTGACTGGCGGCGAAGGTGATCGTGGTGTCGTTACCCATGACCTGACACGCCAGCATCGACAGCGCCTCGCACTGGGTCGGGTTGACCTTGCCCGGCATGATCGAGCTGCCCGGTTCGTTGGCCGGCAGCTTCACTTCAGCCAGGCCCGCGCGAGGGCCGGAACCCAGCAGGCGCAGGTCGTTGGCGATTTTCATCAGGGTCACGGCCAGGGTCTTCAGTGCGCCGGACAGCGCGGTCAGCGGCTCATGCCCGGCCAGCGCGGCAAACTTGTTCGGCGCGGTGACGAAGGGCAGGCCGGACAGCGCAGCCAGTTCGGCGGCAACCGCTTCGGCGAATCCATGGGGCGAGTTCAGACCGGTGCCGACGGCGGTGCCGCCCTGGGCCAGCTCGCACACGGCAGGCAATGCGGCGCGGATGCTTTTTTCGGCGTAATCGAGCTGAGCGACGTAGGCCGAGAGCTCCTGGCCGAAGGTGATCGGCGTAGCGTCCATCATGTGCGTGCGGCCGGTTTTCACCAGCTTCATGTGCCGTGAGGACTGCTCGGACAGACCGCTGGACAGTTCGGCAATTGCTGGCAGCAGTTGCTCTTTCACCGCTTGCACGGCCGCAATGTGCATCGCGGTGGGGAAGCAGTCGTTGGAGCTTTGCGAGCGATTGACGTGATCGTTCGGGTGAACCGGCGATTTGCCGCCGCGAACTCCGCCGGCCAGTTCGTTGGCACGGCCGGCGATGACTTCATTGACGTTCATGTTGCTTTGGGTGCCGCTGCCGGTTTGCCAGACCACCAGGGGAAACTGGTCGTCGAGCTGGCCCTGAAGCACTTCGTCGGCGGACTGCTCGATCAGGTTGGCAATGTCGGCCGGCAGGTCGCCGTTGCGGTTGTTGACCCGGGCGGCGGCTTTCTTGATCAGTGCCAGCGCGTGCAGCACCGGCAGGGGCATGCGCTCCTCGCCAATGGCGAAATTAATCAGAGAGCGTTGCGTCTGCGCCCCCCAGTAAGCGTCTTCGGGGACTTCGATCGGACCTATGCTGTCGGTTTCGGTACGGCTCACTGGACTCTCTCCTTAAGATCGATTTGCGCAGTTTAGTAACCGGGAAGCCGGAGGGGTTCCCGGTGGCTGCTGTGCGGTCGGAACAGGTGCGGACAGTGTGCGACAAAAGACCCGGGCCGGTCGCCCTAAACCTGCGTATGGGCGAGTCCGTTAGGTCCTCGGGATAACCGCTCGTAGGTTCAGGGGTTGAGGGAAATGCGCAAAGCGGGGCAGAATGGCCGGCCTTGGGGTTCTGCCTCGCTTGCTAGATAAGGAAACTCGATGACCCGTCTTCGTGCCATTTGTGCTGCGGTTGCTCTGGTATGTGCCAGCGGCCAGGTTCTTGCCGATACCGCCAGCCATGAAGCCAGTGCTGTAGCGTTCCTCAAACTGGCTCACGCCGATCAACTGGGTGCGCCGGTTTACATGCAAGTCCAGCAGATGTTCGCTCAGCGTTTCGCTGAAACCAAAGCACCTGCGTCCAAGCAAGCCACCCTCGAAACCTATCAGGGCAAGGCCAACGCCGCGCTGGATCAGGTGATCAGCTGGCCAAAACTGCAGCCTGACATGGTCAAGCTGTACACCTCCAACTTCACCGAAAGCGAGCTGAAAGACCTGGTTGCCTTCTACCAGTCGCCACTGGGCCAGAAAGTCCAGGCCAAAATGCCGCAGATCAGCCAGCAGTCGTTCCAGCTGACCCAGAGCAAACTGGAAAGCGCGGTGCCTGTGGTCAACAAGCTGCTCGCCGACATGACCAAGGAACTGACCCCGGCCGGCGCCAAGCCTGCTGCACCGGCCGCTCCCGCCAAGAAGCCATAAGCGAAGCCTGACATGAGCATGCAACAGCGTATCGAATCCGCGTTGACGGTCTTTCAGCCCGAGTACCTTCAGGTGCTCAATGAAAGCCACATGCACAGTCGTGGCACGGACACTCACTACAAGGCGGTGGTGGTCAGCGAGCAATTCGCCGGCCTCAACGCGGTCAAGCGTCATCAGAAGGTCTACGGCCTGCTCGGTGGTCTGATGGGTGAGTTCCACGCGTTGGCGCTGCACACCTACACTCCCGAGGAATGGGCGAAGCTCGGCGCCGCGCCGTCTTCCCCGACCTGTGCGGGTGGGCACGACTGACGCACGCCGCCCGGAGAAGGTGTTCAGCCTTCTTCGGATGGCAAGCGACTGTTATGCCGGCAGGGGGCCATAGGCACGGTAGGCTTCAATCAGCGTGTCGAAAACCGCAATGTCTGACGTGCTTCTTGCGATAAGTTGAGCCCCCGCGACGGCCGAAAAAATGGCTCGCGCGCGGATGTCGCTCTCGGCTTCCTCGCAGTATTTCGCCGAGACGAGCAGTCGGCTCAGCCAGTCCACGTTCACTTGAGTGAAAGCCTGCATCTCCTTGACCATCGCAGGGGGAAGATTATCGGTTTCAGCTCCCACAAAACTTCCCAGACACAGCCGGTTGTCGGCTTCCAGCGAGCGACGAAAAATTTCGGGGAATCGGCGCAATGCCTCCACCGGATCCGGCGTCTGCCCGGAAATAGCCTCGAGCGCAGCCGCACCGTCTTGCCAATACCGCCTGGCAACGGCAATACCCAGATCGGCCTTGCTCGGGAAGTGGTAATAGATACTGGCTGGCTTGATGCCAACCTCATGGGCCAAGTCGCGAAAATTCAGTCCGTTGTAACCCTGTGACTGGGCAATGTTTCGGGCAGCCAGAAGTATGGCTTCGCGGGCGTTGATGCTCATTGTCGTGCCTTTCATGGGTCGGACGAGTTGCAGTGGAGCCGGCCATCTTAAAGCAAAAGCTCCAGCCCTCGTCCTCACAGATCATGACGTGCCCATCCAGACGGATCACGCGGAAGGCGAATCCAGCTCCGGTATGCCACTGCTGCGATCAGCGTAGGCGGCCTGGAAAGCCGGACGTTTCTGCCAGCGCTGCCAGTAGCTGTCCAGGTGCTCGAAACGCTCGTCCAGCGGGGTCGCGTTTACCGGGAACTTTGAAAAGGCAATGGCGGTTGCCAGCGTGATGTCGGCAAACGTGGGTTCGGCGCCGCCGAGGAGCCATTCGCGACCGTCAGCCAGATGACGATTCACCAGGGCAGCGTGCATCAGTGCCTCCTTGCGGCAGTGCTCACCCCATGCCTCATTCTTCGTCAACTCCAGCTTGAAGCCGAGTCCGGTGTGCAAGACGTGAAAAGCCGTGACGATCCGATAAAGGATATGCACCCAGATGCGGTTATCCCACATGTTGTCCAGGCCCTGTTCCAGCGCGCTTTCGCCCATGATCTTGCGGCCTGGATAGGACTGGTCGAGAAAACGGGCAATGGCCGGTGTTTCTGAGATGAAGCTGCCATCTGCCAGTTGAAGCGTAGGGGTTTCGCCCCATGGGTTCATATTGAGGTGACGCCAGCCGCGCTGCTCGCCACCGGGTGCCATGTCATAGACGGTTTCATCGAACTGATCGGCGATGCCCTTTTCGTGCATGAACAAGCGCAGTCGCTGGGGATTGGGGAACGCGGAAGGGGAGGTGAATAGCTGCAGTTTGGGCGTCATGGGGCTGTCCTGAAGTGAAGGGCTCGTCACCTAACGGTTGTTAGGTAGGGGAAACCTTAGGCCTGAAAAGCTCATCGGTCAATAGGCTACCTAACATTCGTTAGGCTAGGGTTTGCCCCGGCGGTATCGGGCTCTTATGCCAAGTCCGTGGCGAGCTTGGAGGCCTGCGCCAGCGCCGCGTTGAAATTCGTCTCTGCTGTAGTCGCATCCCCGAGGGTTGCTTCCGAGACCACTGCATCGATGGCCGGAATACCCACCATCCGGGCCCAGGTTTTCAGGTAGGCGACCTGATGGTCGTAGTCCTCCGTGGGGAAGTCCTCCCCAAGCGCAACTCCGCGGGTCGCGAATACCACCAGTTTCTTGCCTTTGAGCAGACCGCGCATGCCTTGAGCGTCGAAATCGAACAGCACGCCCCGCTGGGACACGGCGTCGATCAGATGCTTGAGGCGATAGGGGATACCGAAATTCCACATTGGCACGCTGAAAACAATGACGTCGGCGCGGTGGAAACGCTCGCCCAATGCGTGGATCTGCTTCCACACCGCCTGCTGCTCGCCGTTCATTTGCACACCCTGCAGGTCGGCATACTTGGCTTCCAGGGCCGCGCCGTCGAAGGGCAGCAGATCGGTCGTCCAGACGTCCAGGACATCCACCGTGGCCTCGACGTGCAGCGAGGTCAGGGTTTCGAGATAGCGCGCAGCGAGTTTGAGAGAGGCAGAGCGATCGCCGCGGGGGGAGCTGGCAAGGTGAAGAATATGCATCGGATGGGTACCTGTGGGGGGCGGAGACACGGTTCCAATTTAGTCCATGAGGCCCATGCCGATGTTCCCGGCCGATGCTCCGGACAGGTGGGCAGGGTGATGAGACGATCGATCAACCAGCCTGTCTGCCCGACGTTGATTCTTGATAGAATCCGCGCCGCGTTGCCCGGTCGGCGCGCGTTCATCTGAATCATTCACCCGGTAGGCCCTTTGCGAGGGTCACCACCTGGAGACGCCACATGACCCAAACCGCACCCATCGTCGTCGCGGCGCTGTACAAATTCGTCACCCTTTCCGATTACGTCGCGTTGCGCGAGCCCCTGTTGCAAGCCATGGTCGACAACGGCATCAAAGGCACCTTGCTGATCGCCGAGGAAGGCATCAACGGCACGGTATCCGGCAGCCGCGAGGGCATCGACGGCTTGATGGCCTGGCTGAAGAACGATCCGCGCATGGTCGACATCGACCACAAGGAATCGTACTGCGACGAGCAGCCGTTCTACCGCACCAAGGTCAAACTCAAGAAAGAGATCGTGACCCTCGGCGTGCCGGGTGTTGACCCGAACAAGGCCGTTGGCACCTACGTCGATCCCAAGGACTGGAACGCGCTGATCGCCGACCCAGAAGTGCTGCTCATCGACACGCGCAACGATTACGAAGTGTCGATCGGCACCTTCGAAGGCGCGATTGATCCCAAGACCACTTCCTTCCGTGAGTTTCCCGACTACATCAAGGCCCACTTCGACCCGGCAAAGCACAAGAAGGTCGCGATGTTCTGCACCGGCGGCATTCGCTGTGAGAAGGCGTCCAGCTACATGCTCGGCGAAGGGTTCGAAGAGGTCTATCACCTCAAGGGTGGCATTCTCAAATACCTGGAAGAAGTGCCCCAGGAAGAAACCCGCTGGCAGGGTGACTGCTTTGTGTTCGACAATCGCGTCACCGTCCGCCACGACCTGACCGAGGGCGACTACGATCAATGCCATGCCTGCCGCACGCCGATCAGCGCCGAAGACCGGGCCAGCGAGCATTATTCGCCGGGCGTCAGTTGCCCGCACTGCTGGGATTCGCTGAGCGAGAAAACCCGCCGCAGCGCCATCGACCGGCAAAAGCAGATCGAGCTGGCGAAGGCGCGCAATCAGCCGCACCCGATCGGGCGCAATTATCGTGCGCTTGACGGCCAGACGATTGAAACCCCAAGCAACGAGGCCTGAGCCATGTCCACCCGCCTGCTGTATGTGATGGACCCGATGTGTTCCTGGTGCTGGGGGTTTTCTCCGGTGGCCGAAGCATTGGTCGAGCAGGCGGCAGCGGCGGGGGTGCCGTTGCATCTGGTGGTGGGCGGATTGCGCACCGGCAGTGGCGCGGCGCTGGAGCCGACGACCAAACGCTACATTCTCGAACACTGGCAAGCGGTGCACGAGGCCACGGGCCAGGCATTTCGTTTCGACGGCGCCTTGCCCGACGGTTTCGTCTACGACACCGCGCCCGCCTGCCGGGCCATCGTTGCGGCGCGCAGTCTGGCGCCGGACGTTGCCTGGCGGCTGGTCAAGGAAATTCAGCAAGCGTTTTACCTTCACGGTCGCGACGTGACCCACGGCTCGGTGCTGGCAGAGCTCGCCGAAAAAGCCGGCTTGCCGCGGATCGAGTTCGCCGAAGCCTTCGACAGTGCCGAACAGCACACCGCGACCGCGTCGGATTTCTCCTGGGTTCAGGACCTGGGCATAGCGGGTTTCCCGACGCTGCTTGCCCAGCGCAACGGCCAACTGGCGCTGCTGACCAACGGCTATCAACCCCTCGATGTCCTCGGGCCGTTGCTCGGTCGCTGGCTGGAGCGCAACGCCAGTGCCTGACGTCTCCGACCTGGAACACCGCACTCCCGCCGCATCGGCTCATGAGCGTACTGCCGCTGATCGCCTGAACTGGGCGCAGATCAGGCGCCTTGCCCTGCAACACAAAAAGGCGCTGTGGATCGCCAATGGCGTCGCGGTCCTGGCGGTGCTCTGCTCGGTGCCGATCCCTTTGCTGCTGCCCTTGCTGGTTGATGAAGTGCTGTTGGGCAAAGGCAATTCGGCGCTGATCTTCATGAATCAGTTCCTGCCCGACAGCCTGCACAAGCCGGTCGGCTACATCGGTCTGATGCTGGTGGCCACACTCTGCCTGCGACTGGGCGCGCTGGTGTTCAACGTGATCCAGGCGCGGTTGTTCGCCGGGCTGGCCAAGGACATCGTCTACCGCATCCGCACGCGCCTGATCGAGCGGCTCAAGCGCATCTCGCTGAGCGAATACGAAAGCCTGGGCAGCGGCACCGTCACCGCGCATCTGGTGACGGATCTGGACACCGTCGACAAATTCGTCGGCGAGACGCTGAGCAAGTTTCTCGTGGCGATGCTTACCCTCGCGGGCACCGCCGCGATCCTGATGTGGATGCACTGGCAACTGGCGCTGCTGATCCTGCTGTTCAACCCGCTGGTGGTGTTCGCCACGGTCAAGCTCGGCAAGCGCGTCAAACACCTCAAGAAGCTGGAAAACGACAGCACTTCGCGTTTCACCCAGGCGCTCACTGAAACCCTCGACGCCATTCAGGAGATCCGTGCCAGTAACCGTCAGGGCTATTTCCTCGGATTACTCGGCCTGCGTGCCCGGGAAGTGCGCGATTACGCGGTGTCGTCCCAGTGGAAGAGCGATGCCTCGGGCCGGGCCAGCGGTTTGCTGTTCCAGTTCGGCATCGACATCTTCCGCGCTGCCGCGATGCTCACGGTGCTGTTCTCCGACCTGTCCATCGGCCACATGCTGGCGGTATTCAGCTACCTGTGGTTCATGATCGGGCCAGTCGAACAGCTACTGAATCTGCAGTACGCCTACTACGCGGCCGGCGGTGCCCTGACCCGGATCAACGAGCTGCTGGCCCGCGCGGACGAGCCTCAGTACCCGGGGCAGACCAATTCGTTCACGGGGCGGCAGACGGTGAGCATCGACGTGCGTGGTTTGAGCTTCGGCTACAACGACGAGTTGGTCCTCGATCATTTGGACCTGTCGATCAATCCCGGCGAAAAAGTTGCGATCGTGGGAGCCAGCGGCGGTGGCAAGAGCACGCTCGTTCAGTTGCTGCTCGGCCTGTACACCGCCCGATCCGGGGTCATTCGTTTCGGGGGTTCAAGCTTGCAGGAGATTGGCCTGGACACCGTTCGCGAGAACGTCGCCGTGGTGCTGCAGCATCCGGCGCTGTTCAACGACACCGTCCGTGCCAACCTGCTGATGGGCCGCGAGCAGGATGACAACGCCTGCTGGCAGGCGCTGGAAATCGCTCAAATGGATGCGACGATCCGCGCCCTGCCCCTGGGGCTGGACAGCGTGGTCGGGCGTTCGGGGGTTCGCCTGTCCGGCGGCCAGCGCCAGAGGCTGGCGATCGCGCGCATGGTGTTGGCCGACCCCAAGGTGGTCATTCTCGACGAGGCCACGTCTGCGCTGGACGCCGCGACCGAGTACAACCTGCACCAGGCCCTGAACCGTTTTCTCAGTGGCCGCACGACGCTGATCATTGCCCACCGACTGTCGGCGGTGAAACAGGCGGACCGTGTGCTGGTGTTCGATGGAGGGCGCATCGCCGAAGACGGTGATCATCAGCAATTGATTGCGGACGGCGGACTGTACGCTAGGCTCTACGGACACCTGCAACAGGTGTGACACACACAGCCTGGGAGCGTCCGGGGCGCCGCGCGCAAATGGCGTATCGCCACTGGAACACGTCAATTCTTGGGCTAAACTTTGCCTCGCCGCTCACCGGAAGTGTGAAAAGCGTCATATTTACGTCTTCGCATCCGATTGGCTGGTTACGTCTTGTAAAAGATGTGAGAGATTGTCTGCTGCGTCGTGGAAATTAGCGAAGTCCCTCAGGCTCCAGGAAGGTTGCCTGGCGTGGGGGGGCGGAGTACCTGCAGTGCTGATGAAAGGGACACCATGAAGCAAAAGCGGATTCTCGAGAAGCCTCGTCTTCTGGGCATCGTCTGGCCATTTATCGCCGTCGTGCTGTTACAGGCGCTGCTCGGCTGCGTCAGTCTGTACATGATGTCCGCAGTGCGCAGCTACATTGGCGGTGAGAGCCTGTGGTCGAAGGGCCAGAAAGACGCCATCTACTACCTGAATCTGTACGCCAACAGCCGCGACGACATCAACTACCTGAAGTACCAGAAAGCAATTGCCATTCCCCAGGGTGGGCATGACTTGCGGCTGGCGATGGATCAGCCGGTGCCCGACATCGCGCGCGCCACTGCGGGAATTCTGCAGGGTGGCAACCATCCCGACGATGCCCAGAGCATCATCTGGCTCTACCTGAACTTCCAGCACTTCAGCTACCTGGAAAAGGCGATCGACCTGTGGAAGGTCGGTGACAACTACTTGGTGCAGCTCGATGAAGTCGCGCGGGAAATGCACGCGCGGATTCAGGAAGGCAACGTTACCAACAGCGAGGTACTGGGCTGGCGCCAGCGCATCAGCGCCATCAACGAAGGCGTCACGCCGGCAGCCATGGCCTTCAGCGACGCGCTGGGGGAGGGCTCGCGGGTCATCCTGCGGATTCTGCTGGTGGTCAACCTCGCCACGGCGCTGTGCCTGATCATCCTTGCACTGCTGCGCACCCAAAAATTGCTGGAACAGCGCCATGCCTTTGCGATTGCGCTGCAGATGGAAAAAGAGCGCGCGCAGATCACCCTGGAGTCCATCGGTGACGGCGTCATCACCACTGATGTCGACGGCTCCATCGTCTACATGAACCCCGCCGCCGAGCTCATGACCCACTGGAAGAACGAGCAGGCGGCCGGTCTGCCGCTGGCCGCGCTGTTCAGCCTGCTCGACGAAAACGATCAGAAAGACACCTCGACCCTGATCGAGCGCATGCTCAGTGGCAACCTGGGCGGCGGCAGTGAGAGTTCAAGACTGATTCAGCGCCTGGACGGCAGCACCGTTTCAGTCGCGCTGGTCGGCTCGCCGATCCGCACCGAGGGCAAGGTCAGTGGCGCAGTGCTGGTGTTGCATGACATGACTCAGGAGCGTCAGTACATCGCCAATCTGTCCTGGCAGGCGACCCATGATGCGCTGACCGGCCTGACCAACCGCCGCGAGTTCGAGTACCGCCTCGAGCTGGCCCTCAACGGCCTGGCCGAACAGCCGGCGCGGCATGCGTTGATGTTCCTCGACCTCGACCAGTTCAAGCTGGTCAACGACACCAGTGGTCATGCCGCCGGTGATGAACTGCTGCGGCACATCTGCACGTTGCTGCAGCAGGGGGTGCGCGAAGGCGACACGCTGGCGCGTCTGGGCGGCGACGAGTTCGGCATTCTCCTCGAGCACTGCGCGCCGGAGGCCGCCGAGCGGGTGGCCGAGAGCCTGCGGCAAACCGTGGAAAGCCTGCATTTTGTCTGGAAAGCCCGGCCGTTTGTCACCACCGTCAGCATCGGCCTGGTGCACATCGACGAAGTCCCGACCACCCTCGAGACTTCGCTGCGCGCCGCCGACATGGCCTGCTACATGGCCAAGGAGAAAGGTCGCAACCGGGTTCAGGTCTACCACGACGACGATTCCGATCTGTCCACCCGCTTTGGCGAAATGGCCTGGATTCAGCGCCTGCACATGGCCCTCGAAGACAACCGCTTCTGTTTGTACTCCCAGGAAATTGCAGCGCTGGGCCGTAACCCCGATCAGGGTCACGGGCATATCGAGATTCTGCTGCGGCTGCGCGATGAGTCCGGGCGCATGATCCTGCCGGACAGCTTCATCCCCGCCGCCGAGCGCTACGGCATGATGACCACCCTGGATCGGTGGGTGGTGCAGCACGTGTTCAAGATCATTGCCGACTGTCTCAAGGCCGAGCACCACAAAGGGCCGATGGCGGTATGTGCCATCAATCTGTCCGGGAGCAGTATTGGCGACGACGCCTTTCTTGAGTATTTGCGACAGCAGTTCCAGATCTACGCAATCCCCCCTGAACTTATCTGTTTTGAAATCACCGAAACCAGTGCGATCGCCAATCTGGGCAGCGCCATTCGGTTCATCAATGAACTTAAAAGTCTGGGATGCCGTTTCTCTCTGGATGACTTCTGTGCAGGCATGTCGTCATTCGCGTACCTGAAGCACTTGCCTGTGGACTTCCTGAAGATTGATGGCAGTTTCGTAAAAGACATGCTCGACGATCCGGTCAACCGGGCGATGGTGGAAGTGATCAACCATATCGGGCACGTAATGGGCAAAAAGACGATCGCCGAGTTCGTCGAGAGCCCCCAGATAGAGCAGGCGTTATTGGAAATCGGTGTGGACTACGCTCAGGGTTACGTCATCGAGCGACCGCAATTATTCACCTGTGAATGTCTGCACGCACGGCCCGCGAGGCAGACCCCGCTGTTGTTCAGCGCTCCCGGGACTTTTCGCTGAACACACCCTACGCAACTCAACATAAGGAGCTACACAGTGATCGATATGTTCATTAGAACCGGTCCGCTGATGGATGCCAGCAGTTACCCCGCTTGGGCACAGCAATTGATTGATGATTGCAGTGACGCCAAGGCCAAGGTGGTAGGGCATGAACTTTATCAACGCATGCGTGACGGGCGGCTCAGTTCTAAGACCATGCGCCAGTACCTGATTGGTGGCTGGCCGGTCGTCGAACAGTTCGCGGTCTACATGGCGCATAACCTGACGAAAACCCGATTCGCCCGACATCCGGGTGAGGACATGGCGCGACGATGGTTGATGCGCAATATTCGGGTCGAACTCAACCACGCCGATTACTGGGTCAACTGGAGCGCCGCCCACGGGGTGACGCTGGAAGACCTGCAGGCGCAGTTGGTGCCTTCGGAACTCCACGCATTGAATCACTGGTGCTGGCACAGCTGTTCGTCGGATTCGCTGGTGGTGGCCATCGCGGCGACCAACTACGCCATCGAAGGCGCCACCGGCGAATGGTCGGCCGTTGTCTGCTCCCAGGACACCTACGCGAACATGTTCCCGCCGGAGACACGAAAGCGGGCGATGAAGTGGCTGAAGATGCATGCGCAGTACGACGATTCCCACCCCTGGGAAGCGCTGGAAATCATCTGCACTCTGGCCGGCAACAACCCCAGCGAGCAATTGCAGAGCGACCTGCGAATGGCGGTCTGCAAGAGCTACGAATACATGTTCCTGTTCCTTGAGCGGTGCATGACGCTGGAACGATCGCAGGACGACAACAGTTCGGTCCGTGAACACCGGATCCCCGCCCGCGCCTGATCGGTCAGCCCGCCATTTCCAGGCGGTTGCGGCCCTTGCGCTTGGCGGCGTACAGGGCCGTGTCGGCTCGGCGCAGCATGCTGTCGGACGATTCGCCCGGCAGCAGCGTCGAGCAACCGAGGCTCACCGTCAGGTCCACAGCCCGTCCCTTTACCGGATAAGTGAGTTGCAGTGCGGCATTGCGCAGGCGCTCGCCCACCAGGGCGGCTGACTCACGGCTGGTGTTGGTCAGCAGGATGAGAAACTCCTCACCACCAAACCTGAACACCTGATCGATGTTGCGCAGGCGATCCTTGACCACGTTGGTCACGGCCCGCAGCACTTCATCGCCCGTGGCGTGGCCGTGAGTGTCGTTGATGCCTTTGAAGTGGTCGATGTCGAGCATCAGCACCGACAGCGGTTGCTGCTGGCGGCGTGCGATCTCGAATTCGCGAATCAGTGATTGTTCCATGGCAATCCGGTTGCCGGCGCCGGTCAGCGGGTCACGCAGCGCACTCAGGCTGGCGTGGCGGTACAACAGCGCGTTACGGAGGGGATACAGCAGGCTCGACAGCAACGATTCAAGTTGCTCCAGCTCGTGCTCGGCAAAACGGTGGTCGCGCTGGAACGACAGCTCCCCCAGGTGCTCGCCTTCGTGGGTCATGCTGTACGTGGCGTTGTGCCGGGCGCGTTCACCCAGCTCCAGGCGCAGATCGGTAGGCAGGTGCTTGAAGCTGAGGGCATTCAGCGGAATGAGTTGCTGAACGCTCTGAAAAAGCATCGACAGGATCTTGTCCGCTTCGAGACTGGTCTGCAGTTGCAGATTGAGCTGACGCTTGAGCTGCTCGTAATCGAGGGCAGGGCGGACGAGGCTGGGCTGCGGCGCGAAACCATGGCGTTGCAGCCGGGCGCTGTCGAAGTCGATGGCATTGGTGGTGGTTGGAAAACTCATGGTTTCGCTCCTTCGCCTCTACGGGCTTGAAATGGAGAGAGCGAAACTCGTGCCAATTCGACTGCCTGCGTGAAAAGTGTTGTCAATCAATAAGTTGCGGCGGATTGTGACAGGCTTGATACTTTTCCGCGCCTTGGATTTGACTAACGTATCGATTCTGAAGGCATTCGGCTACAGAAGGTGGCGGGAAACTGCCGAGTGGAGGGTGTGCAACCCTATCTGATATTCAGCTGAGGGAGCGCGTTTGGGAGCGCTCCTTGTGGTTGGCCGAAGACGTGTCCCGGGTCAGCGGGTCTGGGCATCCAGTGCCTGTCCGTTGATGCCTTTGCTGTCCGGGCCCATCAAGTACAGATACACCGGCATGATCTCTTCCGGTGTCGGGTTGTTGGTCGGATCTTCCGCCGGGTACGCCTGGGCGCGCATGTCGGTGCGGGTTGCGCCCGGATTGATACTGTTGGCGCGCAGCGACCCAAGCCCGTCGATTTCATCGGCAAGGGTCTGCATCAGCCCTTCGGTGGCGAACTTGGACACGCCATAGGCGCCCCAGTACGCGCGGCCTTTGCGCCCGACGCTGCTGGAGGTGAAGGCGATGGACGCGTCACCCGACAGCTTGAGCAGCGGCAGCAGCGCGGTGGTCAGCATGAATGTCGCGTTGACGTTGACGTGCATCACTTGCATGAACTGCTCGCCGGTGAGCTGCTCGATCGGCGTGCGCGGGCCGATGATCGAGGCGTTGTGCAACACGCCATCGAGCCGGCCAAACTCCGCTTCGATCATCGCGGCGAGTTCGTCGTACTGACGGGGCAGGGCGGTCTCCAGATCGAACGGTATGACCACCGGCTGCGGGTGACCGGCGGCTTCGATCTCGTCATACAGCGCGCTCAGATTCGCTTCGGTCCGGCCCAGCAGCAAGACTGTCGCGCCATGGGCGGCGTAGGTTCTCGCGGCAGCGGCGCCAATGCCACGGCCGGCGCCGGTGACCAGAATCACCCGGTCCTTGAGCAGGTCGGGGCGGGCGGAGTAATTGAACATGGGGGCTCCTTTCTCTAAGTAAAGCGCTGGGTTATGCCGAGCTGCGCTGATGAGCGCTCAGCAGCTGCACAACGCATCATCCAGCACCCGGCGCAGCTCCAGAGGGTGATTCACCACCACGTCCGCGCCCCAGTGATCGGGGTTGTCCTGGGGATGGATGTAGCCATAGCGTACGGCGGCGGTTTTGGTGCCGGCGTCGCGACCGGATTCGATGTCACGCAGGTCATCGCCCACGAACAACACGCTGGCCGGGTCCAGATCGAGCATCTTGCAGGCCAGCAGCAGCGGCTCCGGATCGGGTTTGCTCCTGGTCACATGGTCCGGGCAGATCAGCACTGCGGAACGCTCCGACAAGCCCAGTTGCTCCATGATGGGTTGAGCGAAACGCACCGGTTTGTTCGTGACCACGCCCCAGATCAAGTTGGCTTTCTCGATGTCGGCGAGCAGCTCGGCCATGCCGTCGAACAGCGTGCTGTGCACCGCGCAATCGATCTGGTAGCGCTCCAGAAATTCGAGCCGCAGGGCTTCGAATTCCAGCGTCTCGGGGGACATGGCGAAGGCTGCTGAAACCATCGCCCTGGCACCGCCGGAGATCTCGTCGCGAATCAGTTTGTCGTCCACACGCGGGAAGCCGCGTTCGGCCAGCATCGCCTGGCAGATCGCAATGAAGTCCGGCGCGGTGTCGAGCAGCGTGCCGTCCATGTCGAAGAGAACTGCCCTCAGGCGCATGGCTCAGACTCCCCGCAGTGTCTGGATCATGTAATTGACGTCGACGTCGGACGCCAGCTTGTAATGCTTGGTCAGCGGGTTGTAGGTCAGGCCGGTGATGTCCTTGACCTGCAGCCCGGCGTCGCGGCTCCATGCGCCCAGCTCGGACGGGCGGATGAATTTCTTGAAGTCATGGGTGCCGCGCGGCAGCAGGTTCATGATGTATTCGGCGCCGATAATGGCGAACAGGTACGCCTTCGGGTTGCGGTTGATGGTGGAGAAGAACACCTGACCGCCCGGCTTGACCATCTGGTAGCAGGCGCGAATCACCGACGACGGGTCGGGCACGTGCTCCAGCATCTCCAGGCAGGTGACGACATCGAACTGCTCGGGCATTTCTTCGGCCAGCGCTTCGGCGGTGATCTGCCGATATTCCACATTCACGCCGGATTCGAGCTGGTGCAGTCGCGCCACGGCCAGCGGTGCTTCGCCCATGTCGATGCCGGTTACGGTGGCGCCGCGCAAGGCCATGGCCTCGCTCAGAATGCCGCCACCGCAGCCGACGTCGAGCACCTTTTTGCCGGCCAGATTCACGCGCTCGTCAATCCAGTTCACCCGCAGTGGGTTGATGTCGTGAAGCGGCTTGAATTCGCTGTTGCGATCCCACCAGCGATGGGCGAGGGCCTCGAATTTGGCGATTTCGGCGTGGTCGACGTTGCTCATGTGTGATCCTCTAAAACTTGAATTCGGTGTCCGGCCACGGTATCTGACCGTGGCGAAGCTGATTGGGTCAGGCTTTGTCTGCCGCGATGCGGTTGCCCCAGGCTTTGGCGGTTCGGGTCAGCGCTTCTTCGTCCATGCGGGTCAGGCGTTTGTCTTGCAGCAATGGCTTGCCGGCGACCCAGACGTGCGTCACGCAATCGCGACCCGTTGCATAAATAAGCTGTGACACCGGATCGTAGACCGGCTGTTGTGCAAGGCCCGACAGGTCGAACGCGACCATGTCGGCGGCCTTGCCGATTTGCAGCGAGCCGGTGTGATCGTCGATGCCCAGGGCGCGGGCGCCGTTCAGCGTGGCCATGCGCAGCGCACGGTGGGCGTCCAGCGCGGTGGCCGAGCCGGCAACGGCTTTGGCCAGCAGTGCGGCGGTGCGGGTTTCGCCGAGCAGGTCCAGATCGTTGTTACTGGCCGCGCCGTCGGTGCCGATCGCGACGTTGACCCCGGCCTGCCACAGGCGCTCGACCGGGCAGAAGCCGCTGGCCAGTTTCAGGTTGGATTCGGGGCAGTGAATGACGCTGGAGTTGCTTTCGACCAGCATCGCCAAGTCGTCATCGCTGATCTGGGTCATGTGCACCGCCTGAAAGCGCGGGCCCAGCAGGCCCAGGCGCTGCAGGCGCGCCAGGGGGCGCTCCTGGCGTTGCTGAACGGCCTCGTGCACTTCGAAGGCGGTTTCGTGAACGTGCATCTGGATCATCGCGTCCAGCTCATCGGCGATGACCCGGATCTTCTCCAGGTTCTCGTCGCTGACGGTGTAAGGCGCGTGGGGCCCCATGGCGATCTTGATACGGTCGTGGTGGGCCAGATCGTTGAACAGCTCGATGCCGATGTGCAGGGATTCGTCGCTGTTGCGCGCGCCGGGTATCGGGAAGTCCAGCACCGGCACGGTGATCTGTGCGCGAATGCCACTGTTGTGCACCCGCTCGCACGCCACCTTCGGGAAGAAATACATGTCGGAGAAGCAGGTGATGCCACCCTTCAACTGTTCGGCGATGGCCAGATCGGTGCCATCGCGGACGAAATCCTCATCGACCCATTTCGCCTCGGCCGGCCAGATATGATCCTGCAGCCAGGTCATCAGCGGAAGATCGTCGGCCAGCCCGCGGAACAGTGTCATCGCCGCATGGCCGTGGGCGTTGATCAGCCCGGGGCTGAGCAGCATGCCCGGCAATTCGCGCACGTCGAGGGCCGGCTGGCGCAGGGCCTCGGCACGCGGGCCGATGTAAACGATCAGGCCATCACGAATGCCGATACCGTGCTGTTGCAACACAACGCCGGCAGGTTCGACCGGTACCAGCCAGTCCGGCAGCAACAACAGGTCGAGCGGGGCAGCGGAATGGGGCATGGGGCGGGCATCCAATGGCTTATTACGGGGACGGCGAAGTATACCCGAGCGTCTTCGCAGGCGGCTCGCTATAATCGGCGGCTTTTTAAGGTGCTGGCGATTTGCTTCTTTGCACCGTAGCTGTAGCGGCAAGCTTTTCAAAAATTCATCAAGTGGGGTGTGCAATGCGCGATCGATTACTGGCTGCGGAGAAGGTAAAGGCCATCGATTGGCGGGACGGCACGTTGTATCTGCTGGATCAGCGGGTCTTGCCCTTCGAAGAAACCTGGCATCCCTACACCACCGCTGAAGGCGTGGCCGAGGCCATTCGCACGATGGTCGTTCGCGGCGCCCCGGCCATTGGTATCAGTGCGGCCTACGGCATCGTCCTGGCGGTCATTGATCGTCTGGCTGAAGGCGGCGACTGGCAAATGGCCCTGGAAGAAGATTTCGACCTGCTGGCCAATTCCCGGCCCACGGCGGTCAACCTGTTCTGGGCGCTGAACCGCATGCGCGAGCGCCTGTATCGCCTGAAGGAGCACGAAGATCCGCTGAAGGCCATGGAAGCCGAAGCCGTGGCGATTCACTTGAGCGACCGCGAAGCCAACCTGACCATGGCGCAACTGGGTGCCGAGCTGATCCGCAAGCACCAGGGTAATCTGCAGACCGTGCTGACCCACTGCAACACTGGCGCGCTGGCCACAGGTGGCTTCGGTACCGCCCTTGGTGTCATCCGCGCGGCGCACCTGGAAGGCATGATCGAGCGCGTCTACGCCGACGAAACCCGGCCCTGGCTGCAGGGCTCCCGTCTGACGGCGTGGGAACTGGTCAACGAAGGCATCCCGGTGACGCTGAACGCCGACTCTGCCGCCGCGCACCTGATGAAGACCAAAGGCATTACCTGGGTCATCGTCGGCGCCGACCGCATCACTGCCAACGGCGACGTCGCCAACAAAATCGGTACTTACCAGCTGGCGGTGGCGGCGATGCACCACGGTGTGCGCTTCATGGTAGTGGCGCCGAGCTCGACCATCGACATGAACCTCGCCAGTGGCGACGACATCCCCATCGAAGAGCGCGATGGCCGCGAATTGCTGGAAGTCGGCGGCAAGCGGGTGGGTGCCGACGTCGACGCCTTCAACCCTGTGTTCGATGTAACGCCCGCCGACCTCATCGACGCCATCGTCACCGAGAAGGGCATCGTCGAACGCCCCGACACGGCAAAAATGGCCCTGTTGATGTGCCGCAAACGCCTGCATTGATCACCCCGCAGTCGATAATGCCGTTCGTCGCCAAACGCTCTATCGGGCTCTGTGAGCGCTTCTCAGACGTCTGCTGGCGAAATGGCTTGTTCGCGGCACCTGCAAACACTTCGTGCCTGACGGCGATTGTGGTACCATCCGGCGGTTTCCAAAGGGGCGCATGGCGACCCTTATGACTGCGCACATTCATGGCATAACTCGCTGATTTGTCGTAAGTCGTTGCCTGACAATCGTCGGCAGCGGCAAGCCTTGTTCATCCCGGATGGCTGAGCGAGGTTTCACCAGAAAAAGGAATCAGGCTTCTCATGGGCGAACTGGCCAAAGAAATCCTCCCGGTCAATATCGAAGACGAGCTGAAGCAGTCCTACCTCGACTACGCGATGAGCGTCATCGTCGGACGAGCTCTGCCCGATGCGCGCGACGGCTTGAAGCCCGTGCACCGGCGGGTACTGTTCGCGATGAGCGAACTGGGTAACGACTGGAACAAGCCGTACAAGAAATCCGCCCGTGTGGTCGGTGACGTTATCGGTAAGTACCACCCGCATGGCGACACCGCGGTCTACGACACCATCGTTCGTATGGCCCAACCCTTTTCCCTGCGCTACCTGCTGGTAGACGGCCAGGGCAACTTCGGTTCGGTGGATGGCGACAACGCCGCCGCCATGCGATACACCGAAGTGCGCATGACCAAGCTGGCCCACGAGCTGCTGGCCGACCTGCACAAAGAAACCGTGGACTGGGTGCCGAACTACGACGGCACCGAACAGATCCCCGCGGTCATGCCGACCCGTATTCCCAACCTGCTGGTCAACGGCTCAAGCGGTATTGCCGTGGGCATGGCGACCAACATTCCGCCGCACAACCTCGGTGAAGTCATCGACGGCTGTCTGGCGCTCATCGACAACGGCGACCTCACCGTCGACGAGTTGATGCAGTACATCCCCGGCCCCGATTTCCCGACCGCCGCGATCATCAATGGTCGCGCCGGCATCGTCGAAGCCTACAAGACCGGCCGTGGCCGCATTTACATGCGCGCCCGCTCCATGGTCGAAGACATCGACAAGGTCGGTGGTCGCCAGCAGATCGTCATCACCGAACTGCCGTATCAGCTGAACAAGGCGCGTCTGATCGAGAAGATCGCCGAGCTGGTCAAAGAGAAGAAGCTTGAAGGCATCACCGAGCTGCGCGACGAGTCCGACAAGGACGGCATGCGCGTGGTCATCGAGCTGCGTCGCGGCGAAGTGCCCGAGGTCATCCTCAACAATCTCTACGCCCAGACCCAGCTGCAAAGCGTCTTTGGCATCAACATCGTTGCGCTGATCGACGGCCGCCCCCGCATCCTGAACCTCAAGGACCTGCTGGAAGCCTTCATTCGTCACCGTCGCGAAGTCGTTACCCGTCGCACCGTATTCGAACTGCGCAAAGCCCGCGAGCGGGGTCACATCCTCGAAGGTCAGGCCGTTGCCCTGTCGAACATCGACCCGGTCATCGCCCTCATCAAAGCCTCGCCGACCCCGGCCGAAGCCAAGGAAGGCCTGATCAGCACGCCTTGGGAATCCAGCGCCGTGGTGGAGATGGTCGAGCGCGCAGGCGCCGAATCGTCCCGCCCGGAAAACCTCGATCCTCAATACGGCATGCGTGACGGCAAGTATTTCCTGTCGCCGGAACAGGCTCAGGCCATCCTTGAGCTGCGCCTGCACCGCCTGACCGGTCTTGAGCACGAAAAGCTGCTGACCGAGTACCAGGAAATCCTGACTCAGATCGGCGAGTTGCTGCGCATCCTCAACAGCGCCACGCGCCTGATGGAAGTCATCCGCGAAGAGCTCGAGCTGATCCGCGCCGAATACGGCGATGTGCGTCGCACCGAGATCCTCGATGCACGCCTGGACCTGACCCTCGGCGACATGATCCCGGAAGAAGAGCGCGTCGTGACCATCTCCCACGGTGGCTACGCCAAGACTCAACCGCTTGCCGTCTATCAGGCCCAGCGTCGCGGCGGTAAAGGCAAATCGGCCACCGGTGTCAAGGATGAGGACTACATCGCTCACCTGCTGGTCGCCAACAGCCACACCACGCTGCTCATGTTCTCCAGCAAGGGCAAGGTGTACTGGCTCAAGACCTACGAGATCCCGGAAGCGTCCCGCGCTGCCCGTGGTCGTCCGCTGGTCAACCTGTTGCCGCTGAGCGAAGGCGAATACATCACCACCATGCTGCCGGTCGATCTCGAAGCCATGCGCAAGCGCGCTGACGAAGAAGAAGCCGAAGGCGTGGAAGCCGACGCCGAAGACCTCGAAAACAGCAACGAGACCGAAGAAGAGCGCAAGGCACGCATCAAGGCCGCCGACAAGAAGAAGGCCCCGTTCATCTTCATGTCGACCGCCAACGGTACCGTCAAGAAGACCCCGCTGGTGGCGTTCAGTCGTCAACGCAGCGTCGGCCTGATTGCGCTGGAGCTCGACGAAGGCGACATCCTGATTTCTGCAGCCGTCACCGATGGCGAACAGGAAATCATGCTGTTCTCCGACGGCGGCAAGGTCACCCGCTTCAAGGAATCCGAAGTACGCGCCATGGGCCGTACGGCTCGCGGTGTGCGCGGCATGCGTCTGCCGGAAGGGCAGAAGCTGATTTCCATGCTGATCCCGGAGCAGGGCAGTCAGATCCTCACCGCTTCCGAGCGTGGCTACGGCAAGCGCACCGCGATCACCGAGTTCCCTGAGTACAAACGTGGCGGTCAGGGCGTCATCGCCATGGTCAGCAACGAGCGTAACGGCCGTCTGGTCGGTGCGGTTCAGGTGCAGGAAGGCGAGGAAATCATGCTGATTTCCGACCAGGGCACGCTGGTGCGTACCCGTGTCGGCGAAGTATCGAGTCTGGGCCGTAACACTCAGGGCGTGACCCTGATCAAACTGGCCAAGGACGAGAAACTGGTCGGTCTGGAGCGCGTTCAGGAGCCATCCGAAGTCGAGGGCGAAGAGCTGGAAGGCGAAGCGTTCGAAGGCGAAACTCTCGAAGGTGAAGCAGGGGACGGCGACGTGATTGGCGCCGTCGACACCGACGAGTCCGCTGACGATGTGCAAGCGGATTCCGCGGCTGACGAAGAAGAGCCGCAGGAGTAAGGCTGAAAAGGGGGCTGGTGAGCCGGCCCCTTCCTTGGCATGAAGGGATAGATCTTGTCAGGCAGGCCGCTTTCGCGACCGTCGTAAACTCCGATTGCTCCTACAATCGATCTCGGTGACCGAGTGCATAACCGCTGTAGGAGCAATCGGAGGTAACGACGGTCGCGATGCGGTCCCCCTGACACAATGCAGTCCCTGTTCCGCACTTCCCCGCATTTCACCCGTTCCAAATTATTTCAGTGACACGACGAGAGTGGATATGAGCAAGCGAGCCTTTAACTTCTGCGCAGGTCCTGCCGCGCTCCCTGAAGCTGTTCTGCTGCGCGCCCAGGCCGAACTCCTGGACTGGCATGGCAAAGGCCTGTCCGTCATGGAAATGAGCCATCGCAGCGACGAGTTCGTCTCCATCGCCACCAAGGCGGAGCAGGACTTTCGCGATCTGCTGTCCGTCCCCTCACATTACAAAGTGTTGTTTCTTCAAGGTGGCGGCAGTCAGCAATTCGCTCAGGTTCCGTTGAACCTGCTGCCGGAAAACGGCACGGCCGACTACATCGACACCGGCATCTGGTCGCAGAAAGCCATTGAAGAAGCATCGCGCTACGGCAACATCAATGTCGCCGCCAGCGCAAAACCCGCCGACTACTTTGCCATTCCCGGTCAGAACGAGTGGAAGCTGTCGAAAGACGCGTCTTACGTTCACTACGTGCCCAACGAGACCATTGGCGGTCTGCAATTCAACTGGATTCCGGAAACCGGCGACGTGCCGCTGGTCGCCGACATGTCTTCGGACATTCTCTCGCGCCCTCTCGACGTCTCGCGTTTCGGCATGATCTTCGCGGGCGCCCAGAAGAACATCGGCCCGAGCGGCATTGTCGTGGCGATCATCCGCGAAGACCTGCTGGGTCGGGCGCGCTCCCTGTGCCCGACGATGCTCAACTACAAGGTCGCGGCCGACAACGGCTCGATGTACAACACGCCGCCAACGCTGGCCTGGTACCTGTCCGGTCTGGTCTTCGAATGGCTGAAAGAGCAGGGCGGCGTCGAAGCCATGGCCACGCGCAATGAACTCAAGCAGCGCACGCTGTACGACTTCATCGACGCCAGCGGCCTGTACAGCAACCCGATCAACCCGTCCGACCGCTCGTGGATGAATGTGCCGTTCCGTCTGGCCGATGATCGCCTGGACAAGCCGTTCCTCGCGGGTGCCGAAGCGCGCAACCTGCTCAACCTCAAGGGCCACCGCTCTGTCGGCGGCATGCGCGCCTCCATCTACAATGCCATCGACCTCAGTGCGGTCAACGCCCTGACCGCGTACATGGCAGAGTTCGAGAAGGAACACGGCTAATGTCTGAACAAGAGCTCAAGGCACTGCGGGTCCGCATAGACAGCCTGGACGAAAAGGTCCTGGAACTCATCAGCGAGCGCGCCCGCTGCGCCCAGGAAGTGGCGCGGGTGAAAATGGCCGACCTGCCGGCAGGCGAGGTTCCGGTGTTTTATCGCCCCGAGCGTGAAGCCGCCGTACTCAGGCGTGTCATGGAGCGTAACCGTGGCCCGTTGAGCAATGAAGAGATGGCGCGGCTGTTCCGCGAAATCATGTCCTCGTGCCTGGCGCTGGAGCAACCGCTGAAAGTCGCTTATCTCGGTCCTGAGGGCACGTTTACCCAGGCTGCCGCGCTGAAGCATTTCGGCCATGCGGTGATCAGCAAGCCCATGGCGGCGATCGACGAAGTGTTCCGTGAAGTGGCCGCCGGTGCGGTGAACTTCGGCGTGGTCCCGGTGGAAAACTCCACCGAAGGTGCGGTCAACCACACCCTGGACAGCTTCCTTGAGCATGACATGGTCATCTGCGGTGAAGTCGAGCTGCGCATTCACCATCATCTGCTGGTGGGTGAGAACACCAAGACCGACAGCATCAGCCGTATCTATTCCCACGCCCAGTCCCTGGCGCAATGCCGCAAGTGGCTGGACGCGCACTACCCGAACGTCGAGCGCGTCGCCGTTGCCAGCAACGCCGAAGCGGCCAAGCGGGTCAAGGGCGAGTGGAACTCGGCGGCGATCGCCGGTGACATGGCGGCGGGCCTTTATGGCCTGACGCGGATTGCCGAGAAGATCGAAGACCGTCCGGACAACTCCACGCGCTTCCTCATGATCGGCAATCAGGAAGTACCGCCGACCGGCGATGACAAGACGTCGATCATCGTATCGATGAGCAACAAGCCGGGCGCGCTGCATGAGCTGCTGGTGCCTTTCCACGAAAACGGCATCGACCTCACGCGCATCGAGACGCGCCCCTCGCGAAGCGGTAAATGGACCTACGTGTTCTTCATCGATTTCGTCGGCCACCACCGCGACCCGCTGATCAAGGCCGTTCTCGAGCAGATCAGCCAGGAAGCCGTGGCGCTCAAGGTGCTGGGTTCCTATCCGAAAGCAGTGCTTTGATCCTGCGTCCGGACTTGTAGCCCTACGGGTTTCACTGAAGAGGTAAAGCGGTACATGAGCGGCGACTTCCTCACGCTGGCACAGCCCGGCGTGCAAAAACTATCGCCTTACGTTCCCGGCAAACCGGTGGACGAACTGGCGCGTGAACTGGATATCGATCCGGCGCGCATCATCAAGCTGGCGAGCAATGAAAACCCCATGGGCGCCAGCCCCAAGGCGTTGCAGGCGATCAAAGACGCACTTGCGGAATTGACCCGCTACCCCGACGGCAACGGCTTTAAGCTCAAGCAACGGCTGTCGCGGGCCTGCGGCGTGCAGCCCGAGCAAGTGACGCTGGGCAACGGCTCCAACGACATTCTGGAAATCGTCGCCCGTGCCTATCTGGCGCCGGGGCTCAATGCGGTGTTCAGCGAGCACGCGTTCGCGATCTATCCGATCGTCACCCAGGCCGTAGGCGCCAACGCTCACGTCGCCAAGGCGAAGGAGTGGGGGCACGATCTGCCGGCCATGCTCGCCGCCATCGACAGCAACACCCGGGTCGTCTTTATCGCCAACCCGAACAATCCAACCGGGACCTGGTTCGGGCCGAACGCCCTGGCGGATTTTCTCGAGCAGGTGCCCAGGGACGTGCTGGTTGTGCTGGACGAGGCCTACATCGAATACGCCGAAGGTGTCGACTTGCCCGACGGGCTTGAGTTTCTGAGTGCTTACCCGAATCTGCTGGTGTCGCGGACCTTCTCCAAGGCCTATGGCCTGGCGTCGCTGCGCGTCGGTTATGCGTTGTCATCGCCGGTCGTGGCCGACGTACTGAACCGCGTGCGTCAGCCGTTCAACGTCAATAGCCTCGCGCTGGCCGCTGCCTGCGCCGCGCTGGACGACGTTGACTATGTCGCGCAGAGCCGTCGGCTCAATGAGGCCGGCATGCAGCAGCTGGAAGAAGGGTTGGGTCGGATGGGCCTGAGCTGGATTCCCTCCAAAGCCAACTTCATCGCCGTTGACCTGGGCCGCGAAGCCGCTTCGGTCTACGACGGCTTGTTGCGCGAAGGCGTGATCGTTCGCCCGATCGGCGGTTACGGCATGCCCGATCACCTGCGGGTGAGCATTGGTTTGCCGGCCGAGAACAGCCGTTTTCTCGAGGCGTTGAGCAAGGTTCTGGCGCGTGGTTGATGTCACGTCGCTGCAACCCGCTGCGCCTATGATCGGCCGCCTGGTGGTGGTCGGCCTCGGATTGATCGGAGGCTCGTTCGCCAAAGGCTTGAAGGAAAGTGGCCTGTGCCGCGAAGTTGTGGGCGTCGATCTCGACCCGCAATCGCGCACACTGGCCGTGGAACTGGGCGTGGTCGATCGCTGTGAAGACAATCTCGCTGCCGCCTGCGTGGGGGCTGACGTCATTCAGTTGGCTGTGCCGATCCTGGCCATGGAAAAGCTCCTCGGCGTCCTGGCGACACTGGACCTGGGTGATGCTGTGCTGACCGACGTCGGCAGCGCCAAAGGCAATGTGGTCCGTGCCGCGCGCGAAGCGTTCGGCGTGATGCCGGCGCGCTTCGTGCCCGGCCACCCGATTGCCGGCTCCGAGCAGAGCGGGGTGGAAGCCTCCAACGCCGAGCTGTTCAAGCGGCACAAAGTCATCCTCACGCCGCTGGCCGAAACCGATCCCTCGGCGCTGGCACTGGTCGACCGTCTCTGGGCGGTTTTGGGTGCGGACGTCGAGCACATGCAGGTCGAGCGCCACGATGAAGTGCTGGCGGCGACCAGTCATCTGCCGCACCTCCTGGCGTTCGGTCTGGTGGATTCCCTGGCCAAGCGCAACGAAAACCTCGACATCTTCCGTTATGCGGCGGGCGGCTTCCGCGACTTCACGCGCATCGCCGGCAGTGATCCGGTGATGTGGCATGACATCTTCCTGGCGAACCGCGAGGCAGTGCTGCGTACGCTCGACACCTTCCGTAGCGACCTGGATGCACTGCGCGACGCCGTGGATGCAGGCGATGGTCACCAATTGCTCGGCGTATTCACCCGGGCCCGGGTCGCCCGGGAGCATTTCGGCAAGATCCTCGCTCGTCGTGCGTACGTTGAAAAATCCTCAGGCGCCGACCTCAGCTTTATTGCCCAGCCGGGCGGCAGTGTCCGGGGGCAGGTTCGCGTGCCGGGTGACAAGTCGATTTCCCATCGGGCGATCATGCTCGGGTCCCTGGCGCAAGGCACCAGCATCGTCGAGGGTTTTCTCGAAAGTGAGGACGCGCTGGCGACGTTGCAAGCGTTCCGCGACATGGGCGTGGTCATCGAAGGGCCGCACCACGGTCGCCTGACCATTCATGGCGTTGGCCTCGACGGGCTTCAGCCGGCGCCGGGGCCGCTTTACCTGGGTAGCTCGGGCACATCGATGCGCCTGCTCTGTGGCCTGTTGGCCGCGCAGCGATTCGACAGCGTGCTGACCGGCGATGCCTCGCTGTCGCGGCGCTCGATGACCAGTGTCGTCGAGCCCTTGGGCCAGATGGGCGCCGTGATCGAAACTGCAGAAGACGGTCGGCCGCCGCTGTGCCTTCGCGGCGGGCAGAGTCTTCAGGCCATCCGCTACGACATGCCGTTGCCCAGCGCTCAGGTGAAATCCGCGCTGTTGCTCGCCGGTCTCTACGCAAATGGCACAACGATGGTGCATGAGTCAGCGCCGACCCGGGACCACACCGAGCGCATGCTGCAAGGCTTCGGTCATTCGGTGGCTGTTCATGACGGGACAGTGGCGCTGCAGTCAGGGCCTGTTCTCAAGGCTGCACGCATCGAAGTCCCCGCCGATATCTCCTTGGCAGCGTTCTTCCTGGTGGCTGCGTCCATCGCCGAGGGCTCCGATCTGATTCTCGAAGGCGTGGGTATCAACCCGACGCGCTCGGGCGTCATTCATATTCTTCGTCTGATGGGCGCGGACATCACGCTGCACAACCCACGCGATGCGGGCGGTGAGCCGGTGGCTGACCTGCACGTGCGCCATGCGCGCCTCAGGGGTATCGACCTCCCCCAGGCGCTGGTAGTGCTGGCGACCGACGAGTTTCCAGCGCTCTTCATTGCCGCCGCGTGCGCCGAAGGGCGGACGGTGATTCAGGGCGCTGGGGCGTTGCGCGCCAGGGAATCCGACCGCCTTCGCGCCATGGCCGATGGTCTGGCGACGCTCGGCATAAACGTTGAATCCACTGCAGATGGCATCATTATTGATGGTGGAACCGTCGGCGGCGGTCAAATCAATGCGCAGGGCGATCACCGCGTTGCCATGGCATTCAGTATCGCGTCGCTGCGTGCGGCCAGCCCCATCCACATCCGGGGCTGCGCCAATGTGGCGACTTCATTTCCCAGTTTCCTGACGCTATGTGCTCAGGTGGGTATTCGTGTAACGCAAGAGGGGCAATCGTGAAAGTTCAAGCTCCGGTCATTACGATCGACGGACCCAGCGGTTCCGGGAAGGGCACGGTGGCCGGCAAGTTGGCCAAACGTCTGGGCTGGTCCCTGCTGGATTCCGGCGCGCTGTATCGGTTGCTGGCCTTCGCGGCCGTCAACCATGGCGTCGACCTGACCAATGAAGAAGCATTGAAGCTGCTCGCTGCGCATCTGGACGTGCAGTTCATGGCAGCGACCGACGACCACGGTCAGCGAATCATCCTGGAAGGGGAGGACGTGACGTCGGCCATCCGCAACGAGCATGTCGGCAGTGGCGCGTCGCAAGTGGCGTCTTTGCCGGCTGTTCGCGAAGCATTGCTGCAGCGCCAGCGGGCGTTTCAGGAGTTTCCGGGCCTGATCGCCGACGGCCGCGACATGGGCACGGTGGTCTTTCCCGGCGCGCCATTGAAGATTTTTCTGACGGCCAGCGTCGACGAGCGTGCCCGTCGGCGATATTTGCAGTTGAAGGCCAAGGGGGACGATGTTAGTCTGCCGAGTCTGCTAGATGAGATCCGTGTCCGCGACGAGCGCGACACCCAGCGAGCGGTAGCCCCGCTCAAGCCGGCGCATGACGCCATTCAGCTGGATTCCACCGAATTGTCCATCGAGCAGGTGCTTGAACGCATCCTGAGTGAAGTCGCACTCCGCGATCTCGCCGGATGACCAGAAAGCCATGTGGGAGACCAGTCATAGTCCCGCAGGCTTTCTTTCATATGAACGAAACCCACGTTGTCTGGAGCGTGGCAGATGGGCGTATTCTTCGCCCTTATCAACAGGAATTAAAATGAGCGAAAGCTTTGCTGAACTTTTCGAAGAAAGCCTAAAGACTCTTAACCTTCAGGCCGGTTCGATCATCACCGCGATCATCGTCGATATCGATTACCAGGCTGGTTGGGTCACCGTTCACGCTGGTCTGAAGTCCGAAGGCCTCATCCCGCTGGAGCAGTTCCACAACGATGCTGGCGAGCTGACCATCAAGATCGGCGATGAAGTCCACGTTGCGCTGGACGCGGTCGAAGACGGCTTTGGCGAAACGAAGCTGTCCCGCGAAAAAGCCAAGCGTGCTGAGTGCTGGATCGTTCTGGAAGCGGCTTTCGCAGCTGAGGAAGTGGTCAAGGGCGTTATCAACGGTAAGGTTAAAGGCGGCTTCACAGTCGACGTTAACGGCATCCGTGCGTTCCTGCCAGGTTCTCTGGTTGACGTCCGTCCAGTGCGCGACACCACGCACCTGGAAGGCAAAGAGCTGGAATTCAAGGTCATCAAGCTGGACCAGAAGCGCAACAACGTTGTCGTTTCCCGTCGCAGTGTCCTGGAAGCCGAAAACAGCGCCGAGCGCGAAGCTCTGCTGGAATCGCTGCAGGAAGGCCAACAGGTCAAGGGTATCGTCAAGAACCTCACCGATTACGGCGCATTCGTCGATCTGGGTGGCGTCGATGGCCTGCTGCACATCACCGACATGGCCTGGAAGCGTATCAAGCATCCATCGGAAATCGTCAACGTTGGCGATGAGATCGATGTAAAGGTCCTGAAGTACGATCGCGAGCGCAATCGTGTTTCCCTGGGTCTGAAGCAACTGGGTGAAGATCCATGGGTTGCTATCAAGGCTCGTTACCCGGAAGGCACTCGCGTTACCGCGCGTGTTACCAACCTGACCGACTACGGCTGCTTCGCAGAGCTGGAAGAAGGCGTGGAAGGCCTGGTACACGTTTCCGAAATGGACTGGACCAACAAGAACATCCACCCGTCCAAAGTCGTTCAGGTTGGCGACGAAGTGGAAGTCATGGTTCTGGACATCGACGAAGAGCGTCGTCGTATCTCCCTCGGCATCAAGCAGTGCAAATCTAACCCGTGGGAAGATTTCTCTGGCCAGTTCAACAAGGGCGACAAGATCTCCGGCACCATCAAGTCGATCACCGATTTCGGTATCTTCATTGGTCTGGACGGCGGCATCGACGGCCTGGTTCACCTGTCCGACATCTCCTGGAACGAAGTGGGCGAAGAAGCCGTACGTCGTTTCAAGAAGGGCGACGAGCTTGACACCGTGATCCTGTCGGTTGATCCAGAGCGTGAGCGCATCTCGCTGGGCATCAAGCAGCTGGAAAGCGATCCGTTCTCCGAGTACGTCACTGTCAATGACAAAGGCGCTATCGTTCGCGGCATCGTTAAAGAAGTTGACGCCAAAGGCGCCATCATCACTCTGGCCGACGACATCGAAGCGACCCTCAAAGCCTCCGAAATCAGCCGTGACCGCGTTGAAGACGCGCGTAACGTTCTGAAAGAAGGCGAAGAGATCGAAGCCAAGATCATCAGCGTTGACCGCAAGAGCCGCGTGATCAGCTTGTCCATCAAGTCGAAAGACGTTGAAGACGAGAAAGAAGCGATTCAGAGCCTGCGTAGCAAGCCTGAAACCGCTGAAAGCACTGGTCCTACCACTCTGGGTGACCTGCTGCGTGCTCAAATGGAAAAACAGAACTGAGTTCTGTCTGACCATTGAAAAAGGGCGACTTCGGTCGCCCTTTTTTGTGGGCGGGTATTTTTGCGGCGCGTTCGGCCAATGCCCTGTTGACAATCTTCAGGTTCGGCTCATTTATGTCTGGACACACTCTGTTCAAATGCTTCAGGTCATGCTAAAACCTTCAAAGCGCTTTACCTAGCTGCTTGAAAAAGAAGGGAAAAATATGACGAAGTCGGAGTTGATCGAACGAATTGTCACCCATCAAGGACTGCTCTCATCCAAAGATGTGGAGCTGGCCATCAAGACCATGCTTGAGCAGATGTCGCAGTGCCTTGCGACGGGCGACCGTATTGAAATACGTGGCTTCGGCAGCTTTTCCCTGCACTACCGCGCGCCTCGTGTAGGCCGTAATCCAAAGACAGGTCAGTCTGTCAGCCTCGACGGCAAATTCGTCCCTCACTTCAAGCCGGGCAAAGAGCTCCGCGACCGGGTGAACGAAGAAGAGGAGCATGAGCTCCAATAGCTCTTTGAGGAGTTCTCATGGGAAATGTGAAGCGTCTGATCTTTTTAGTCATCGCCCTGTTGATCGCAGCGGCGATTGTTGTGTTTGTGCTGGAAAACCAGCGGGCCGTCGCACTGGTATTCTTTGGCTGGAATGCGCCCGAGCTGCCTGTCGCCGTGCCAGTAATCTTTGCACTGCTGGTGGGTATGTTGATTGGCCCGCTGCTGGTTTCAGTCGCGCGTCTGCGCAGGAAACCCAAGACGTCACGTCTGCCCTGATAGAATCCTGCGCGCCAGACACCTCAACGCCCGCGTTGAAGATAATTACAAGCGCACCTATAACTAATCTCCTTTTTCAATGCCTAACCCACGCCTCAAGCTTTCAGGCGCGAGGGTTGCGTGCAGTTCGTCATTCGATCTGCTTCTACTGAACAGAGGAACCTTCGGGTTTTTTCGTCGCATAGGTTTTTACACATGAATTCCGACTATCCCGCTCTTCAGACCCGCTGCTTCAAGGCTTACGACATCCGTGGCCAAGTGCCCAATGACCTGGACGATGACATCGCGTACCGCATCGGGCGGTCCATGGTGGTTGAACTGGGTGCCAAAAATATCGTAGTGGGCCGAGACATGCGTCTTGAAAGCCCGGCCTTGGCTCAAGCGTTGATCAAGGGTATTCAGGAAGCCGGCGCGGATGTCATCGACATCGGCCTGTGCGGCACCGAGGAAGTCTACTTCGCCACCAGCCACTACGAGGCAGACGGCGGCGTGATGGTCACGGCCAGTCATAACCCAAAGGGTTATAACGGCATGAAGCTCGTCCAGAAATCATCCCGTCCCATCAGCGGTGACACCGGCCTTGATGCCATTCGCCAGCGCGTGGATGCAGGCGATTTCGGTGAAATTGCCGCTCAGCACGGCAGCGTTCAGTACAAGCCGGACAAGACTGCCTACATTCAGCACCTGCTGACCTACGTCAAAGACGCCGATCTTCGTCCACTGAAGATTCTAGCCGACCCGGGCAATGGCGCTGTCGGACCTGCACTGGAGGCGATTCGCTCCCAGCTGCCGTTCGAATGGGTGATTATCAACGCTGAACCGGATGGCAACTTCCCCAACGGCGTGCCGAACCCGCTGCTGCCAGAAAACCGAAGCATCACCCGCGACGCGCTGCTCAAGCATGGGTGCGACCTGGGCCTGGCCTGGGACGGCGATTTCGACCGCTGCTTCTTCTTTGACGAGCAGGGCCGTTTCGTCGAGGGCTACTACCTGGTGGGCCTGCTGGCCGAAATGCTGCTCAAGCAACACCCGGGCTCGAAAATCATTCACGACCCGCGGCTGACCTGGAACACCATCGATCAGGTCGAGCAGGCGGGCGGTACGCCGGTGCTGTGCAAGACCGGCCACGCGTTCATCAAGGAGCGCATGCGCCTGGAAGACGCCGTGTATGGCGGCGAAATGAGTGCTCACCACTACTTCCGCGATTTTGCCTACTGCGACAGCGGCATGATTCCGTGGCTGCTGGTCGCCGCGCTGATGTCCGTGTCCGGCAAGAAGTTCTCGCAGCTGGTTGATGAGCGTATGGCAGCGTACCCGTGCAGCGGCGAAATCAACTACAAGGTCGAAGACGTCAAATCCATCATCGCCAAGATTCTGGAACACTACACGCCGTCTTGCTCGAACATCGACAGAACCGACGGCATCAGCCTTGAGTTCGCTGAGTGGCGCTTCAACCTGCGCGGTTCGAACACCGAGCCTCTGCTGCGTCTGAACGTCGAGAGCCGTCGTGACCCAGCCCTTGTAGAAGCAAAGGTCAAAGAGATCGAAGCGCTGATCAACGGTAAGTGATGCACCTGGCGCGCGGTTCTGCTGACTGAATGGCAGGGCCGTGAGCCAATCGTCTACAATGGCGCCGCTGCCTCGCAGCGGCCGTCATGATTGACGGCGAATTCTTATGTGCACGGATCGGATATGACCAGAAAAATCCTGGTAACAGGCAGTTCGGGATTTTTGGGAACAGCGCTGGTTGACCACCTTGCACACCTGCCTGACGCGCACATTCTCGCGGTCAGCAGACGGGCGACGCCCGACGCTTCTCCAACCGTCACGACGGCCCCCGTTGCCGGGCTGAATGCCGACACCCCGTGGCACACAGTCCTGCGCGACGTCGATACGGTCGTTCACGCCGCGGCGCGGGTGCATGTCATGCACGACACCGCGGCCGACCCGCTTTCGCTGTATCGAGAGGTCAACACCCTCGGCACGCTGAACCTGGCTGAGCAGGCCGCCGCAGCGGGTGTCCGGCGCTTCATCTTCATCAGCACGATCAAGGTCAACGGCGAGTCCACCGCACGGGGCGAATGCTTTCGTGCGGACGACGCACCCAATCCCAGCGATCCCTACGCCCTCTCAAAACACGAGGCGGAACAGGGCCTTCTTGCGCAGGCCAAGACGTCTGCGATGGAAGTGGTGATCATCCGCCCGGTCCTGGTTTACGGGCCCGGCGTCAAAGCCAACTTCCTGAAACTGATGCGCACGTTGCGCAAAGGCGTGCCGCTGCCACTGGGTGCAGTGAACAATGCACGCAGTCTGGTCTCGCTGGACAACCTGATCGACTTGATCCGGGTCTGTATCGATCACCCTGCGGCCGCGAACCAGATATTTCTGGTCAGTGATGGCCGGGACCTGTCGACGACCGAACTGGCCAGCCGCCTCAAGGGGCAGATGGCAGCATCCGGTTGGCTTATTCCCGTCCCCGAATCCCTTATCATGCTCGGCGCTACCCTGTTGGGCCGCAAATCGGCGGCCGAGCGGGTGTTGGGATCGCTGCGGGTGGACATCAGCAAAAACCGCGAACGGTTGCAGTGGCAGCCCCCGGTGTCGGTAGAGGACGGCCTGAAGAAGACCGTCGAGCATTTTCTGGTTACGGATCGAGCATGAATAATTGGTGGGTCGCGGTTGCTGTTGTGTTGTTTTCATTTGCGCTGACGCATGTCTTGCGACGGTATGCGCTGCACAAGAGCTTGCTCGATATTCCCAACGGCAGAAGCTCCCATACGATTCCGACGCCACGGGGCGGCGGTGTGGCGATTGTCATCAGCTACCTGGTGGCGCTGGTCTGGATGCTGTTTGCAGGGCTGATCGGGCGTGATCCATTCCTCGCCCTGTTCGGCGCGGGCGCATTGGTCGCGGCGCTGGGATTTCTCGACGATCACGGCCACATTGCGGCGCGATGGCGCTTGTTGGGGCATTTCTTCGCTGCGGCGTGGGCATTGTTCTGGCTGGGTGGGCTTCCGGCAATCAACGTGTTCGGCATGACGCTCGCCCCGGGGCTGATCGTTAACGTGCTGGCGGCGTTCTATCTGGTATGGCTGCTCAACCTGTACAACTTCATGGACGGCATCGACGGCATTGCCAGCGTAGAAGCGATCTGTGTCTGCGTCGGCGCGGCGATCATCTACGCCCTTAGCGGTGTTGCCTCTCTGGTGTGGCTGCCGGTCCTGCTGGCGTGCGCAGTGGCGGGCTTTCTGTTCTGGAATTTCCCCCCGGCGAAGATCTTCATGGGCGACGCGGGCAGCGGATTTCTCGGCATCATGCTCGGTTGTCTGTCACTGCAGAGCGCATGGATTTCCTCGCAGTTCTTGTGGGTATGGCTTATTCTCCTCGGGGTTTTCATCGTAGACGCTACAGTAACCCTCATCCGTCGGCTCGTTCGGGGCGACAAGGTCTATGAGGCTCACAGAAGTCATGCTTATCAGTTCGCCTCGCGACGTTTTGGCAAGCATCTTCCGGTGACGTCCGCAGTCGGTGTAATCAATCTGGGCTGGCTGTTGCCGGTCGCTGTGTGTGTCACCCGTTTCGGTCTGGACGGCGCACTCGGCGTGATCATTGCTTACGCTCCATTGCTCGCCCTGGCAGTCATCTTCAAGGCAGGGGCGCTTGAAAAAAGCTGAGCGTGGACATTGGCGCTGACGCTGTTGATCCGATTCCCGTGCGGGACAGGAATCAATGGCCGGTGCAGGGGTCGACTGAAAGGAGTTTGAACGCGTGCTTGAGGGGACAATGGAGAAAATTCGCACTACGCTGCTGGCGCTGCCTCGCCGGCACAAGCGGATCATGCAGGTCGCCGCAGACGTCTGTCTGATCTGGTTCGCGTTGTGGATGGCGTTCGTCGTTCGTCTGGGCATCGATGAACTGATCAATCCCCTCGAAATCCATACCTGGCTGTTCGCAAGCGCGCCCGTGGTAGCGATCCCGTTGTTCATTCGTTTCGGCATGTACCGGGCGGTCATGCGTTATTTCGGCAACGACGCCCTGATCGCGATCATCAAGGCCGTGAGCCTCTCGGCCCTGATCCTCGGGGTCGTGGTCTATCTCTATAGCAATCACCAGCACGTTGTGCCGCGATCGGTGATGTTCAATTACTGGTGGCTGAGCCTGGTCATGATCGGTGGCCTGCGCCTGGCGATGCGTCAGTACTTCCTTGGCGACTGGTTTTCCGCCGTTCGCCATGTTCCTTTTGCGACCCGGGACGATGGTCTGCCCAAAGTCGCCATTTACGGTGCCGGAGCGGCGGGTAATCAACTGGTTGCGGCATTGCGCATGGGCCGCTCGATGCGCCCGGTGGCGTTCATCGATGACGACGACTCGATCTCCAACCGGGTGATTTCCGGGCTGCAGGTCTACAAGCCCAAGCACATTCAGCAGATGATCGACGTCACCGGTGCCCAGGAAATCCTGCTGGCGATTCCGTCGTCGGCCCGTGCGCGCCGCCGGGAAATCCTTGGCTTCCTCGAAGGCTTCCCGCTGCATGTGCGCAGCGTGCCGAACTTCTCTGATCTGGCCGCGGGCCGAGTGAAGGTCGACGATCTTCAGGAAGTCGACATTGCCGACCTGCTCGGCCGCGATGCCGTACCTGCCCAGGAAGAGCTGCTCGAACACTGCATCAAGAATCAGTGCGTGCTGGTGACCGGGGCAGGGGGCTCGATCGGCTCGGAGCTGTGCCGGCAGATCCTGCTGCTGAAGCCGACCACGCTGCTACTGCTCGACCACAGCGAATTTAACCTGTACACGATCCTCACCGAACTGGAGCGGCGCGTGGCTCGCGAGTCGCTCAAGGTCAAGTTGCTGCCGATCCTGGGATCGATCCGCAATCACGCCAAATTACTGGACGTGATGAAGACCTGGCAGGTCAATACCGTCTACCACGCGGCGGCCTACAAGCATGTGCCGATGGTCGAACACAATATCGCCGAGGGCGTGCTCAACAACGTGGTCGGTACGCTGAATGCGGCCCAGGCCGCGCTGCAGGCAGGCGTGGCCAATTTCGTGCTGATCTCCACCGACAAGGCCGTGCGCCCGACCAATGTGATGGGCAGCACCAAGCGCCTGGCCGAGCTGACGTTGCAGGCACTGAGCCGGGAAACCGCGCCGGTAATGTTTGGCGACCGCTCCAATGTGCATCAGGTCAACAAGACACGGTTCATCATGGTGCGATTCGGTAACGTGCTGGGGTCTTCCGGCTCGGTGATTCCGCTGTTTCATCAGCAGATCAAATCCGGTGGGCCGCTGACGGTCACGCACCCGAAAATCACTCGCTACTTCATGACCATACCGGAAGCCGCGCAGCTGGTGATTCAGGCCGGTTCCATGGGGCAGGGCGGTGATGTGTTCGTCCTCGACATGGGCGAGCCGGTGCGCATTATCGAACTGGCCGAGAAAATGGTGCATCTGTCGGGCCTGAGCATCCGCTCGGAACACAACCCCCAGGGCGACATCGCCATCGAGTTCACCGGGTTGCGGCCCGGCGAGAAGCTTTACGAGGAGCTACTGATCGGCAACAACGTGGCGGCCACTCGCCACCCGATGATCATGAGCGCACAGGAAGACTTCCTCGCGTGGGATGTCTTCAAGCAAAGCCTCTCGCAGCTGCTCAAGGCGCTGGACGACGACGATTACACCCGCGTTCGGCAGATCCTCGGGGACACCGTCAGCGGCTATGCGCCCGAGGGCGATATCGTCGACTGGATTCATCAGCAGCGTCGCCGGGAACCCTGAGCCATGTGTCCCGGAAACCTTTTCTTACGCAGTGAAATGAGCGCTCAAACGGGCGCGAAGCCCATACCCACGGGGCCTGCGCGCGGGTACACATCCGGTCACCGATCCCTGCGTTGACGCACTGCCGCCATCGGCTAGGTTTGGGAAGCAGCTCAGGAATGCTGCTTCCACTTACGATGCCCATGGAGCATGACTCATGCGTACTTCTTATCTGTCTTCCCTGATCTTCGCACTGCTGGCGAGTACGTCCCTTGCCGTGACTGCCGCAACGTCTGCCGCCACCCCGGCGGACGCCACCAAACCTGCCATCTCCGCACCGGCGGGTGTGCAGGGCGCCAAGGTCAATCTCAACAGCGCGAATGCGGAAACCCTTCAGAAAGAGCTGTCCGGCATTGGCGCCGCGAAGGCCAACGCCATCGTCGCTTACCGTGAAGAACACGGCGGTTTCACGGCCGTGGACGAGTTGATCGAAGTAAAGGGCATCGGCAAGGCGCTGCTGGACAAAAACCGCGACAAGCTGTCGATTGACTGAAACCCTACGAGCGTAAGGCCGATCCCTGATCGGCCTTTTTTGTGCCTGCGATAAATCTCTGATGACCCGGAAGGCGCCGAACAGAAAAATGTCGACTGACATATTAATTGTCAGATGACGGGCGTAATATCTGTTCGCGCAATCTTACTGAACGGCTGGCGCTCAACGGTGCCGGCGACTGCCAAGAATGAGGAAAAGGTGAACCCATGAGTGAGCGTCGCATCGTAGTGACGGGTATGGGGCTGGTGACGCCATTGGGCACCGGCGTCGAAGCGGTATGGAAGCGATTGCTTGAAGGCCGCTCCGGCATTGTGCAGTTGCCTGAGCAGACGGTGACTGATCTGGCAGGCAAAGTCGGCGGACCGGTGCCGACCCTGGAGCAAGACCCGGAAGCCGGGTTCGATGCTGACGCCGCCGCGCCGCCCAAGGAGCAGAAGAAGATGGACCGCTTCATCCTGTTTGCGTTGGGCGCTGCGCAACAGGCGGTCAAGCAGGCAGGCTGGGCGCCGTCCACCGAAGAGGAGCGCGAGCGCACTGCGACCATCATCGGCGCCGGCGTCGGTGGTTTCGGCGCCATTGCCGAAGCTGTGCGCATCACGGACACCCGTGGGCCGCGGCGTTTGTCGCCGTTCACCATTCCTTCGTTTCTGGTCAATCTGGCGGCCGGGCATGTGTCGATCCAGCACGGTTTCAAAGGTCCGCTGGGGGCGCCGGTGACGGCATGTGCGGCGGGCGTTCAGGCAATCGGCGATGCCGCGCGGCTGATCCGCAACGGTGAAGCGGACGTTGCCATCTGCGGTGGCGCCGAAGCCTGTATCGATCGCGTCGCCCTGGGTGGTTTTGCAGCGGCCCGTGCGCTCTCCCATGGTTTCAACGACACGCCTGAGCGCGCGTCACGGCCCTTTGACCGTGACCGAGACGGCTTCGTCATGGGCGAGGGCGCAGGGATCATCGTCATCGAAACCCTGGAACACGCGCTCGCCCGCGGTGCAACGCCCATCGTCGAACTGGTCGGTTACGGCACCAGCGCGGACGCCTATCACCTGACGGCCGGACCGGAAGATGGCAGTGGCGCGCGCCGGGCGATGCAGGCAGCGATCCGTCAGGCCGGCATCCAGCCAGCCGACGTGCAGCACGTTAACGCCCACGCCACGTCTACCCCGGTGGGCGACAGGGGCGAAATGGCCGCGATCAAAACGGTGTTTGGTGACCAGAATGGCGTTGCGGTGACGTCGACCAAATCCGCCACCGGGCATTTGCTCGGCGCAGCGGGCGGCATCGAGGCGATCTTCACGGCATTGGCGATCCGCGATCAGATCGCGCCGATGACCCTCAACCTGGAGAATCCCGACGAGGCCGCAGCGGGCATCGACATCGTCCACGGCAAGGCGCGCCCGATGAACATCGAGTACGCGCTGTCGAACGGTTTCGGCTTCGGGGGCGTGAACGCCAGCGTGCTGTTCCGTCGCTGGCATCCCTGAGAGTCATCAGTGCAACAAGCGTGACGCTTCCCTGCTGCGGACAGGGCAGGGAAGTGAGCGTCAGCCTCAGATCAGCTGCTTGAGCTGATCGCGGGTGGTTTCCAGGATTCGCTCGGCCAGCGCCGGATCCTTTGCGCTGCGTGCCAGCACCATCGCCCCGACCAGCCCGGACATGAGCATCACGCTCTTGTCGCTGCTTTGTCCATCGGCCGGCATTCCCGCTTCGAGGGTGGCGAGCATGCGGTTGATCAACTCGTCGGTAATCTCGCTCTGTTGCCCGCGCTGGCCCAGCTCGGAGGCCATGGTCGGCAATGGGCAGCCCTTTTCCGGGAGATCGCGATGGGCGGTCGACAGGTACAGGTCGATGAACGCCTGGGTCGAATTGTCTTCGGCCAGTTTCTCTGCGACTGAGGCGAGCATCTGGTCGACGGCACAGCGCAGGGATTTCTCGACCAGGTCGTCCTTGGATTTGAAGTGGGCATAAAAACCACCGTGGGTCAGGCCCAATGCTTTCATCAACGGCTGCAAACCGGTGGCGCCGATGCCGTCACGGCGAAAGCGCGCGGCGGCTTCCTGAAGGATGCGCTGGTGGGTCTGGGCTTTGTGATCTTCGGCGTAACGCATGGAGCGAGCCTCCCGATTGGCTCTTGAAATGGTGGTCGACATTTTTACACGGATGGCACCGCGGCGCAGTACCCGCGTTGTACCCCGTGTCGCCATTGGTCAGAGCGCTGGGTCCGCCACCGGCCGGCTACACCAGCAGAACCCCGGCTATTTCGGGCCCATCATTTTCGCCAGCGCTTCAGGCCGGGGCGCGCCTTGTTGCTGCTGAAGGCGTCCGGCCTCGTCTTTGTAGAAAATCGACGGCGTGGCGGAAAGGCCCATGTCTTCCATCAGTTTCATGTTGGCGTCGAGTTTTGCCTGGATGTCTTTGGGGATGTTCTGCATGGCCTTGAGCGTGCTGCCTTTGCCGGCCTGCTCGTGGTTCTGCAGGGCCACTTCCGGGTTCGCCTCGGTCAGCAGGCTCGCGGCTTTAGCAGCGCTGTCTTCGCGGATCACGCCGACCATGATGTGGCGCAACTGTACTTTTCCCGATTTGACCCAGGGCCGCGCCTGCTCCCAGAACAGGTTGCAGTACGGGCAGTTGGCGTCGCTGAACAGGTAGATGATTTTGGGCGCGGTTTTGGCGCCGTCGGCGATCCAGGTGCTGTTTTCCATGCGGGTCCACATTGCCTCCGCCATCGGCCCATAGACCAGCTTTTGCAGGGGCGCGGTGCTCAGGTCTTCGCCCTTGTCATTAAACAGATTGCCCGCCAGCACGTGCTTGCCGTCAGGGGTCAGGTACAGGGCCATGCCTTGATTCTGATACTCGGCGGCGTAACCCTTCAGCCCGCCCGGCGCGTCGAAACTGCCCTTGATGGTCGCGCCCTTGGCTTCCAGCGCCTTGATCGGGGCGGGCAGATCTTCGGCGTGGACCAGCGAGCCTGGCAGGCTGAGCGAAACGGCCGCGGTGATGAGCGCGTGGCGCATGAGGTTCATGGGGTTCATGGGGTGATCCTTGCAGAGAGCAGGCAGACATGTCGCTGATGCTGAGGGATGAGTGTGTACAGCGCGTTTTCGGTTGCCCGAAGCCTGCGCAATGGCGATTAACAGTCGATTAACGCTACGGGGCGCGTCGTGTCTGCGGCGGCTCGTGCATAATCCGCCGTTAATCCCTCTGCGCTTCAATCGCCTTTTTTTCGGGGCCGACCATGCACGTACTGCTTTGTGAAGACGACGACCTGATTGCCAGCGGCATCGTCGCGGGCCTCGATGCCCAGGGCCTGACGGTGGATCACGTGGCCACGGCCTCATCCGCACGGGCCATGCTGTCGGCTGCGCATTTCGACGTGATGATTCTCGACCTCGGCCTGCCCGATGAAGATGGCCTGAAGCTGTTGCGCCAGTTGCGCCAGCAGGGCGTCGAGATCCCGGTGCTGATTCTTACCGCTCGCGACACGGTGACCGACCGCGTCGACGGCCTGCAGGCCGGCGCGGACGATTACTTGCTCAAGCCCTTCGACCTGCGTGAACTCAGCGCGCGCCTGCACACCCTGGTGCGACGCATGGCCGGGCGCAGCGTCAACGTGATCGAACATGGCGTGCTCAACTACGACCCGAGCAGTCGGGAAACCCGCCTGGCCGGTCAGCCGGTCGATCTGTCGCGTCGTGAGCAGGCACTGCTGCAAGCGTTGCTGAACAACAGCGGTCGGGTGCTTTCGGGCGAACAACTGAAGGACTGCGTGTACGGCTTCGGCGACGAAGTCGAGAGCAACGCCCTCAACGTTCATATCCATCACCTGCGGCGCAAACTGGGCGGCGGCATCATCGAAACCGTGCGTGGTCTGGGCTATCGCCTCGGCCCGGCCGGCCATGATTTGGAGCCCACGCCATGATGAGCCTGCGCACGCGGCTGAGTCTGATCCTCGGCTCGGCGTTCATTCTGATTTGGGTGCTGGCCGCCGCCTGGATGCTGCGCGACCTGCGCACGCAGATGATGCAGTCCCTCGATCAACGCCTTGAAGCCTCGGCGCGGATGGTCGCGGGGCTGCTCGAACAGATGCAGATGCCCACCGGCAGCGAAAGCCGATCGCTGAGGGCGGACGATCCGGCGTTGCCCAATGGCATGGCGTGTCAGTTGAGTTCCCTGCGCGGGCAGGTGCTGGCGCGCACCGACAGCTCGCCGAGCGAACCGCTGAAGGCCGACGCCAGCGGCTTCCATGACCAGATGATCAACGGCGACCACTGGCGCGTGTACACGATGATGCATGACAACGTGCGAGTGAGCACTGCTGACCGGCAGATCGAACGGGACGTGTTGGGGCACTCGGTGCTCCTGGCCGCATCGGTGCCGGTGCTGGTCGCGCTGTTCGGCAGCCTGGCGCTGGTCTGGTTCGGCATCGGCCGGGGGCTGGCGCCGCTCAACAGAATGCGCGATGCCTTGAATCGCCACAGCGCCGACTCGGTCGAGCCGCTGGACGTGCCCAACCTGCCCAGCGAGTTGCAGCCGCTGTTGGTCAGCCAGAACCAGCTGTTTCAGCGCATTGCCCAGACCCTGGAGCGCGAGCGTCGGCTGACCGGCGACGCTGCCCATGAACTGCGCAGCCCGCTCACCGCCATCAAGACCCACCTGCAAGTGGCGCGCATGACCGACGGCCAGAAGCGCGACACGGCGCTGGCCCATGCGGAGGAGGGCGCCGACCGGATGCATCGCACCCTTGAACAGCTGCTGCTGTTGGCGCGGGTCGAGGGCAGCCTGTCGTTCGATGACGGTGTGCAGTGCGACGCCGAGCAGGTCGCGCGGCTGGCCATTCACGACGCCAGTCACGGCGACGAGCAGCGCATCGAACTGATCCTGCCGTCGCAATTGTCCAGCGCCGCCGTGCAGATGCCGGCGGCGTTGGCGGTGGCCGCGTTGCGCAATCTGCTGGACAACGCCCTGCGCCACAGCCAGGCCGATGCGCGGGTGGAGCTGAATGTCGAGACCTTCGACGGGCAGGCGCATTTCCGCGTTCGCGATCATGGCCCGGGGATTCCCGAGCCGGACCTGGACAAGCTCACTCAACGCTTCTGGCGCAACGGCAAGAGCCCCGGCGCCGGGCTGGGGTTGGCGATTGTCCAGGCCATCGTTCAGCGCTGTGCGTGTTCGCTGCGCTTTGACAGCCGGCAAGACGGTTTGCGTGTGGAATTGAGCATGCCGTTGCGGCGCGATGTCGCAGGCGAGTGACCTGTGGGAAGGGTCTGAAAGTGGCGTCGGCCTGGCGTTGGACGACAGGCCAACCCTTTGCACAGTGTCCGTTACTCCGGCATTGCCGAAGAATGGTGGGATGTAATCAGCCAGCGATTGTCGACGTAGGCATAAGTGAAAGTGTAACGCGCGCTGACGGCTGACTTATCGCTGAAACGGAACGTGTAAGTACCGGTATCGATTGCGCTGTTGCAACTGGTGATGACCGTGCTGCTGTCGACGGCGCCGACCGGCTTGCGCTTGAGAAACTTGTTGAAGTAATCGAGTTTGCCCGCAAGGTCTGTTCTGGGCTGGTTGGAGAGGGTCGGCAGCAGCACGGCGTCCGGCGTGTAGTTCGCGGCGACCTTGCTGGCGTCGCCGGTCTGCAGTGCGTTGTTCCAGCGATCGAACAGGATTTTCGCTTGTTGCTGATCAAGTGTTGCGCAGTGCGCGGGAGCGTTGTTTGCACTCGCGTAAGTGCTGGCAGTGAGTAGTGTGATGACGGCAAAAGTCTTGAGCATGCATGACCTTCCATGGACGGTTGAATTTGGGTCGAGAGCCTAATGGAGGACGACTTAAAGTTGTACTGCCGTGAATTTACAATACGTTTCGCCAACTAATTCGTCCGTCTTAGATGTGGGAATTGTCCGGTTCAATAAGTAAGAAGCGTTGCTGATTTGCGCAAGAAGTTAAGCCGGTTGGAAACTTTCCTCATCAGGACCTGCACGCTTTCGGTCCGACAAGCCTTTGATTCTGCTCTCCAATCCCGGACAATCGCGCCCCTTTCCCTGTAGAGAACCGGTCAGGGGCGCCGACTGCCACGTTTTTCGACGCGCTTTTGACCATGTAGCTATCACCGGCAACGGAGAATCGACCGGATGAATGATCAGGCCAACAGCGTCGAACACACCGTCGACGCCGCACCCGCGAGCGTGACGACCTGGAACCGTAACGACACCACCTGGATGCTCGGGCTGTTCGGCACCGCCATCGGCGCAGGCACGTTGTTTCTGCCGATAAACGCCGGTATCGGCGGGTTCTGGCCGCTGGTGATTCTGGCCGTACTGGCCTTCCCGATGACCTTCTATGCCCACCGCGGCCTGACCCGATTCGTGCTCTCGGGCCGCAATGGCGCGGACATCACCGAGGTGGTCGAGCAGCATTTCGGCAAAAAAGCCGGTGCCTTGATCACGCTGCTGTATTTCTTCGCCGTGTTTCCGATCCTGCTGATCTACAGCGTGGCGCTGACCAACACCGTGGGCAGTTTCATGGAGCACCAACTGCATGTGCAGCCGCCGCCCCGGGCATTGCTGGCGTTCGTGCTGATCCTCGGCTTGCTGGCGGTGGTGCGTTGCGGTGAGCAGATCATCGTCAAGGCCATGAGCCTGATGGTGTACCCGTTCATCGTGGCCTTGCTGTTCCTCGCGGTGTTTCTGATTCCCCACTGGAACGGCGGCATTCTCACCACGGCGAGCAGCCTTCCGGCACCGTCGGCGCTGCTGCACACGCTGTGGCTGGCGATTCCGGTGATGGTCTTCTCGTTCAACCACTCGCCCATCATTTCGGCGTTCGCCGTCGACCAGAAGCGTCAATATGGCGAGCAGGCCGAACCGCGGAGCGCGCAGATCCTGGCCCGTGCCCATCTGCTGATGGTGGTCATGGTGCTGTTCTTCGTCTTCAGCTGCGTGCTGACCCTGGCGCCGGAGCAACTGGCGGAAGCCAAGGCGCAGAACCTGTCGATCCTGTCCTATCTGGCCAACCATTTCAGCAACCCGACCATCGCGTTTGCCGCGCCGTTGATTGCTTTCGTCGCAATCACCAAGTCGTTTCTGGGGCACTACATCGGTGCCAGCGAAGGCCTCAAGGGTCTGGTGATGAAGACCGGCCGCCGCCCTTCGCCACGTACGCTCGATCGCCTGACCGCAGGCTTCATGCTGGTGGTCTGCTGGCTGGTGGCGACGCTCAACCCAAGTATCCTGGGCATGATCGAAACCCTCGGTGGCCCGGTCATTGCCGCACTGCTGTTTCTCATGCCGATGTACGCCGTGCGCAAAGTGCCGGCCATGCGCCGGTATGCGGGCAAACTGTCGAACGTGTTCGTCGTGGTGATCGGACTGATCTCGATCTCGGCGCTGGTTTACTCGTTGATGCAGTGACGTCGGTGCGGCTTGATGCGGGCCGGTGCACGGTATTTAGCGCCGCGCGGGCAGGCCTTCACTCGTGGCTCGCGGGCAGCACAGAAGCAATTCGGGCTGGCGCGGACGGTGTAGGAGCGCGCTTGCCCGCGAAGGCATTCTGGCTGCAACGAATCGATTGCCTGACACACTGCTGTCGCGGGCAAGCGCGCTCCTACAGTTGATCGCATTCAGGCCGAAGATTTGCATTGATTACGGTCAACCCGGTTACCTGGCTTGAGGGAGTGACGCGTTTACTTCCAGGCAGCCCTGACATTCATCACTCGCAGTCAAGGAAGCGGCGATCATGGCCAACAGCGACAAACTCGATTTCACTCTGAGACCCGCCACGCCAGCGGATGTGCTGACGATTGCGGCGTTGGGCATTCAGGTGTTTATGGATACTTACGCGACCGAGGGCGTGCGGGACGCCATCGCTCGCGACGCCCTCGAATCGTTCGCGCCCGAGACCATTGCCGCGATGATCCAATGCCCTGACTCTGTATTCCTGCTGGCGGAAGTCGATGAGCATCTGGTCGGCTTTACGCAGGTATGCCTGCAAAGCGGTCACCCTTTGGTCAGCGACAAGGATGCCGCCGAGCTTAAGCGCCTCTACGTGCAGGAGCGATTTGCCGGGCATGGGGCGGGATGGCAGCTGCTCCGCATGGCTGAAGATGAAGCATCGGCTCGGGGCGCTTCGAAAATATGGGTGACAGTCTGGGCGAGGAATGCCCGTGCCTTGCAGTTTTACCCTCGCCAGGGCTATGAAAATACCGGCTTGGCGGTACATCGCCTGCAGGCTGAATCCCACCCGAATGTGCTGTTCTGCAAATCACTCAACCCGTCACAACGGGTCCACCCGGTGGTTTGACAGGGCACGCTCGTGCGCCCCATGATCCTGCTCGTTTCTGATCGATTCAGCCCATTACCGAGGCCTCATGTCTGCCAACCCCGAAGCATTTCCTGGCGAGCGTCAGCGTTTGATCATTGAGCGCCTGGCCGTGCACGGTCGGGTGATTGCGGCGGAGCTGGCGGCCGAATTCAATGTGTCCGAGCACTCCATTCGCCGCGATCTGGGCGTTCTGGCGTCCGCCGGCCTGTGCAAACGGGTGTACGGCGGAGCGATTTCTCTGGCGTCGGACGGGCCTATCGCTGCGCGTGTCGAGCATGAGCCCGGGCGCAAGCGTCAGCTGGGTATTGCGGCAGCAGGATTGATCAATGCCGGGCAGCACGTGTTTATCGACGGCGGCTCGACCAATCTGGCGATCGCCAAAGCCCTTGATCCGCACATGCCGTTGACCGTCACCACCAACGCGCCGCTGATTGCCGTCGAGCTGATGAAGCTGCCGTCGGTGGAGGTGATTCTGCTCGGCGGGCGCCTGAGTCCCGTTGCGGGCAGCACCTACGGCTTCACCACGATTCAACAGCTCGCTCACTTCAATTTCGATCTGTGTTTTCTCGGCGCCTGTGCGCTGGATGCACTGAAAGGCGTGACCGCGTTCGACATGGATGTCGCCGAGCTCAAGCGTGCCGTGGTGGCGCGCAGCGGTCAGGTGGCGGTGGCGGTGATCAACGAGAAGCTCTCCAGCATCGCGCACTACCAAGTGGCGCAGTGCGAGGAAGTCGGCGCGCTGGTAGTTGAACACGACGCGCCGGCCGACCGGCTGGAGCTGTTTCGCGGCAAGGTCGCGCAGATCATTACGGCGCGGGCAGCGCACTGAGCGCAGTCGATTCCTGCCAGGCGACGGTCCGATTGCGGCCCTGATGCTTGGCGGCGTACAGCGCCGCATCCGCGCGCTTGACGAAGTCTTCCATGGTCGGGCATTCCTGCGCTTTACAGCCATAAACCCCCAGGCTGATGCTGACGATGCCGATCGGATTGCCGTGGTGTTCAAGGGCTCGGGTGAGCACCCCCAGCCGGATCTTCTCCGCCAGGCACACCGCGCCGTGCATATCACTGTAGGGCAGGAACACCGCCATTTCCTCTCCGCCGTAGCGCACGGCGAGGTCGCCGGTACGGTTGAGGTTGCTGCGAATGCACTCGGCCACCGCGACGATGCATTTGTCGCCGGCGACATGGCCGTAGTTGTCGTTGTAGCTCTTGAAAAAATCGATGTCGATCATGATCAGGCTCAGCGGATGCATGTTCGGTTGCCCGCTATGAAACTCCAGACCGAGAATTTCCTGGAAATGCCGACGATTGGCCAGGCCGGTCAGGCTGTCTTGCAGCGCGAGCTTTTCCAGCGAGTGGCTGGCAATGCGCAGCTGTGATTCGGCGTTGAGGCCGAAACGGATCTGCTGGAACAGCAAGACGCCAAACAGTAAATTGGCGACCACCACGCAGATGATGATCGCCAGCGAGCGCCACGCGTACTGCCGCCACTCGTCGAGCACTTCCTGCTGGGACAGACCGGCGAGCACCACCATCGGGTAGCGGTCCAGTTTCTTGTAGCCGTACAGGCGCTGCTCGTGGTCGAGCATCGACACAACGTTCGCCGTGCCTTCGTAGTGCTCCTTGACGTGAAGACGGAACAATTCGCCGTCGCCGATGGAAGTGCCGCGTACGTTTTCAATCAGCGGACGACGCGCCAACACAGTGCCGTCGGCCATGGCCAGCGTGATGACGCCATGCTTGCCGATGTCGAAGCGCTCAAAGAACCGTTCGAAGTAGTTCAGTTCGACGGTGGCCAGCACCACACCGGCGAAGTTGCCCATCTCATCGTCCACCCGCCGTGACACCGGAATGATCCAGTCACCGGTGGAGCGGCTCTGGATGGCGGGGCCGATGTGAGGCAGGTTGCTGGCCATGGATTGGTGGAAGCGGAAGTACTCACGGTCCGCGTTGTTGGCATTGGGCGGCATGTGGTTGAGTGAGGTGGCGGCCCAGTTGCCGTCCTTGTCGTAGATGAACAGGCCCTGGATCTGCTCGACGCTGGCGGCGGTGGCGCGCAGATAATCGTGCATGCGCGAACCACTGGCGGCGCCGAAGCCGTCGAACGACAGCCTTTCGACCACCGACGACACGGCAATGTGTGCCTGATCGAAGGCGTCATCGGCATGCTGCGCCATTGAGCGCGAAAGGTTGGCGACGTTGGTGTTGGCGATTTCCAGCTCGTGCATGCGCGTCTGGCGCAACTGCCAGACAGTGATGCTGGTGATGGAGATGCACACCAGCAAGGTAAACAGTCCCGCCAGCCACAACACCGGCATGCGTTTGAGTCGTCGGTTTCTGACGCCGAGCTCCGATCCTTCTACCTGTCTCAAACCCCATCCTCGCTGACTGCCACGATTTCAGACCCGCCACTGTGACGAACAATCCACTCGTTCGGACACGCAGCATCGCAACAGCGAACCGTCTGATTCACAGCGTAGGACAAGTGCGGGATTTTGAAGGGGAAATCAAGGCTTATAAATCATCTCGCGCCAGTAACTTATTACGAGCCGGTACAACTTTTGTAGGCGTGAGCTTGCTCGCGAAGGCGGCTTGTCAGCCGTTGGAAATGCACCGGATGTTACGGCCTCTTCGCGAGCAAGCTGGAGCGCCACCCCGGTCGCTCCTATAGGTCACCCTTCAGCAGTCGGATCTCATCTAGCGGTCAGGCCTTCCTCTGCCGATCAGACCCGACGCCCTTGCCCCTCATCCCGATTCGCCTGCCAGTGCTTCTGAGCCGTGGTGGTGTGTTCGGGGATCGGCGCCTTGAGCAGCACGAAGTAGGCGACCGCCGACAGCAGCGCGACGATCGCGCTGACCGCGAAGGCCGTGGCGAAGGTGCCGGAATATTGCACGCTGAACCCGGTGACGATCGGCGCGATGGAGCCTGCGATATAGCCGCCGAAATTCTGGATCGAACCCAGAGACGCCACGCGTTTGCTGTCGACCACGGTATTGACCACCATCCACGCCGTGGCGCTGGACAGGTTGATGCCGAACAGCGCCAGGCAGAGCAGGGCCACGCAACCGCTCAGCCCGGTGACGAAGGTCAGCGGCAGGGTGAACACGGCGGCGAACACCAGCCCGCCAATCACCGTGTATTTGCGGCTGTTGAGCACGCCGACGCCGCGCTTGACCAGTCGATCGCAGATACGTCCGGCGGCGATGGTGCCGATTGCCCCAAACACATAGGCGAACGACACCACCCAGGCGGTTTGATAGGGGTCCAGGCCATGTTCGCGCTGGAAGTAGCCGGGTAGCCAGGTCAGGTGCAGCCAGAGCATGTAGATCACACCCATGAAACCGAGGAACGTGCCCCACGTGCTGCGGTGCTTGAACAGGTCCAGCCAGCCGGCGAAGAACGAAGCCTTCGACGCGGCGTCTGCCTGAACCACCTGAACGGTCGGTTCGCGACCCTCAGCCGCCATTTCTTTCAGGTACTGCGCGCGGCTTTTGTAGAACATCAGCCAGCACAGCGACAACACGATGCCGAGCACACCGGTGATGATGAACATGCCGCGCCAGCTGAAGTTGACCATGAACAGCGTCAGCAGCGGCGGCGCCAGGCATGGCCCGATGCAGGTCGCCGACCAGACAATGCCCGTCGGCGTGCCCCGCTCATGCTCTTCGAACCATTCGTTGAGGGTCTTGGCGGCTGACGGAAACATCGGTGCCTCGCCGATCCCCAGCAGCACGCGCAGGGCAAAGAAGCCGCTGAAGCTGTTAATGAAGCCTGAGGCCGTCTGCGCAATGGACCACACCATCAGCGCGCCGCCCAATGCAATCTTGCTGCCGAGCTTGTCGATGAGCATGCCCATCGGCAACTGCGCGAAGGCATAGGCCAGCGAGAACGCCGACAGCAGAATGCCCATCTCCGAAGGGCTGATGAGCATGTCTTTCTGGATCGTCGTGTTGGCGATGGACAGCGCGCTGCGGTCCAGATAGTTGACCACGCCGAACAGCATCAGAAAGACGATGGTGATCGTCTGGTAGGTCTTGAGGGATTTCATTGCGCACCTTTTTTATTGTTGTCGGGCGTTAGGGCTTCATCGTTCCAGTAGGACCGGCTTCAGCCGGGAAGAGGCCGGTGTGGGCACCATCCATGTAGCGGTGTGACGCTTGAAAAGCTTCCCGGCTGAAGCCGGTCCTACCAAGGCAGCCCGTCCTGTCAGGTCACGGCCCCGATGTGCCAAGGCACAAATTCGTTCTGCCCATAACCGTGCAGCTCGCTTTTGCTGCGGGCGCCGGAGGCGATGTCCAGCATCATCTGGAACACATACGCGCCGCGCTCTTCGATTGTCGTCGTGCCGTCGGCGATGCCGCCGCAATTGACGTCCATGTCCTCCTGCTGAAATTCGAACACGCGGTTATTGGTTGCCAGCTTGATCGACGGCGTCGGCGCGCAACCGTAGGCCGAACCCCGTCCGGTGGTGAACGCGATCAGGTTGGCACCGCCCGCCACTTGCCCCGTCGCGGAGACCGGGTCGTAGCCGGGGGTGTCCATGAACACCAGGCCCTGGGCGCGAACGGCTTCGGCGTATTCATACACGCCCATCAGGTTGGTCGAGCCGGCCTTGGCCACCGCGCCCAGCGACTTCTCCAGAATGGTCGTCAGCCCGCCCGCCTTGTTGCCGGCGGACGGGTTGTTGTTCAGCTCGGCGTTCATGCGCTGGCAATAGTCTTCCCACCAATGAATGCGCCGAATGAGCTTTTCGCCGATGGCCTGACTGGCCGCCCGCCGCGTCAGCAAATGCTCGGCGCCGTAGATTTCCGGGGTCTCCGACAGAATCGCCGTACCGCCCGCCGCGACCAGCCGGTCCACCGCATTGCCCAATGCCGGGTTGGCGGTGATCCCGGAATAGCCATCCGAGCCGCCGCATTGCAGGCCGACAATCAAGTGCCGCGCACTGACGGTCTCGCGGGTGACCCGGTTGGCCTGGGGCAGCAGCGATTGCACCTGGGCGATGCCGCTGGCGATGGTCTTCGACGTGCCGCCGGTGCCCTGAATAGTGAAAGCGCGCAACTGGTCGCTGGCCTCAAGACCCTGGCTGTCGAGCATGTCTTGAATCTGGTTGGTCTCGCAGCCCAGGCCCACCACCAGCACCGCCGCAAAGTTCGGGTGCACGGCGTAACCCGCCAGAGTGCGGCGCAGCAGGTCGATGGCCTCGCCTTTGGAGTCGATGGCGCAGCCCGAGCCGTGGGTCAGCGCGACCACACCGTCGATGTTGGGGTAGTCCGCGAGGGCTTCCGGAAAAATATCGCGACGGAAACGGTCGGCGATGGCCCGGGCCACGGTGGCCGAGCAGTTCACCGAGGTGAGAATGCCGATGTAATTGCGCGTCGCCACGCGCCCGTCGGCGCGCACGATGCCCCGAAAGAACGCCTCGGTTTTCGGCGTTTCATGGGCGTCGACGCCAAAGGCGTAGTCACGGGAGAAGTCGCCCATCTCCACGTTGTGCACATGCACATGCTGCCCGGCGTCGATGGGCTGGGACGCGAAACCGATGATCTGGCCGTAGCGCCGCAGCGACTGCCCCTGCTCGACCCGAATCGCCGCGACCTTGTGCCCGGAGGGAATCGGCTGCGAGATCGTGACGTGTTCTTCGTCCAGGTACGTGCCTTCGCTCAGCGCCTGGCGAGCGATCAGCACGTTATCAAGGGGGTTCAGGCGGATGAACAGCGCGCTGCTGTCGAACGCGGGGGTTTTGGCGATGAGTTCCATGCGGCCTCTCATGACGGTGGCGGCCTGGGTCAGCGGTGCGAGACGACAGCTTGCGTCGGGAAGCGGCACCCTGGCTGGCCGGTTATTGTTATGCACGACGTGCCAAGCAGCCGCCTTAAAAGCGCGGACGTTGATGGCCGATCCTCAGCCACTTTATGAAGCCGGTGGGGAATTTCCCAATGAAAGGTTTCGATTGAGCGATAACGCAGGGTTATCGATTCATCACGCCGCCTGAGACTTTGGAAACGTTAGCCCGTAAACGTGAGCTTAGGGACGCGGGCTTAGAAGCGAGCGCTTAGAAACGAGAGCAGGGCCTTCACAGCTGCCGACATCGGCCTGGCCTTCGACGTCATCAGCCCAAGATTGGCCATGCTCAGCGGTAGCTCGACCGGCAATATCGCGATCATGCCGTAACGTGCGTAGTGCTGCGCGACGTCATTGGGCGCCACGGCAATCATGTCCGAGGATTCCAGCATCGAGGTGGTGGCCAGAATCGAACGCGTTTCGATGATGTCCAGCGGCTCAATCAACTGCGCCGCCTGCAATGCGTTTTCAACCTGGCGTCGCATCGGGCTGCCGATCGGGTGGAGTATCCAGGTCAGCGGTGCCAGATCCGCCAACGTCAGGCCGCTGTGGTCTACCAGCGGGTGCTGCGGCCGGGCGATGATGCGCATGCTTTCGCCCTGTTCGAACGGCTGAATGTCGAGGCTCTCGCCGTCGAGCTGATCGGGCAGCCGCCCCAGTACCACATCGAAATCCCCACGAATCAGCGCCGGCAGCAGCTCATCGCTGGTGCCGACTTCCAGGGCGATGCGCACTTTCGGGTGCGCGGCCTTGAACGCCAGCACGCCTCGGGTCAGCAGCGTCGGCACCGGACCCATGACCGTCCCGATGCGCACCATCCCTGTCGCCCCGCGTGCCAGCTCGGCCAGCTGCGCTTCGGCGTATTCGAACTCATGCAGCGCGCCCTGGGCGTAGCGAATCATCACCTCACCGAACAGCGTCGGCTGCATGCCGCGCGGCAAGCGCTCGAACAGTTGCACGCCGAGACGTTCCTCCAGCTGATGCAGCAACAGGCTGGCGGCAGGCTGGGTGGTATGAATGGCGGCGGCGGCCTTGCGCAGATTGCCCAGTTCGCCCAGGGCGTTGAGCAACGCGATCTGCCGGCTGGAGATTTTCAGCGTCGGGAAAGTGCCAGTCAGATCGGAGGAGGGGAACGTGTCTGACATATCGGATTGGGTATCGATGATTAGGATTTGGCGATTATGCCTGTATCGCAGTTCGGCCTACAGTGATGTCACCTATCGGCGCAATACCTGTAGGAGCGCGCTTGCCCGCGAAGGCGTCGGGTCAGTTATCCATGTGGTCGCTGACACTCCCCGTTCTCGAGCAAGGTGAAACGCCACTCCGATCGCTCCTACACCGTTCGCGCCGCCGCCACCTTTTCCAAGAATAAGAGAGCCCACCATGCAGATCACGTCCATTTCCGTACGCGACATCCGTTTCCCCACGTCCCTGTCCCTTGACGGATCGGACGCAATGAACAGCGCCCCAGACTATTCCGCCGCCTACGTTGTGCTGCACACCGATTCGCCGGACGGGCTGGAAGGCCACGGCCTGACGTTCACCATCGGCCGGGGCAACGAAATCTGCGCGGCAGCGATTCACTCCCTGGCGCCCTGCGTGGTGGGGTTGAGCCTGGAATCGATCACGGCTGACATGGGCGCCTTCTGGCACACCATCACCGCAGGCGACAGCCAGTTGCGCTGGCTGGGGCCGGAAAAAGGCGTGATCCATCTGGCCACGGCTGCGCTGGTCAATGCGGTCTGGGACCTGTGGGCAAAGGTCGAGGGCAAGCCGGTCTGGAAGTTGCTGGCCGACATGACCCCCGAGCAGTTGGTGAAATGCCTGGACTTCAGCTACGTCACCGACGCCATCACCCCCGAAGAAGCCATCGCGCTGCTCCGTCGGCAACTACCGGGCAAGGCGAAGCGCGAGGCGCAGATGCTGGAGGAGGGCTATCCGGGCTACACCACCGCGCCGGGCTGGCTGGGGTATTCGGAGGAGAAGATGCGCCGGCTCGCCCGCGAAGCCGTGGCCGAAGGCTGGACCCACATCAAGCAGAAGATCGGTTCGGACATCGAAGAAGACATGCGCCGCGCCGCGATCCTGCGCGACGAACTGGGCTGGGACCGCACGCTGATGATGGACGCTAATCAGGTCTGGAGCGTCGAGCAATCGATCAGCAACATGCGCCGGCTGGCGGCGTTCGAGCCGTGGTGGATCGAAGAGCCGACCCATCCCGACGATATTCTCGGCCACGCGACGATCCGTCAGCGTATCGCGCCGATTGGTGTGGCGACCGGCGAACATTGCCATAATCGGGTGATGTTCAAACAGATGTTCCAAGCCGGCGCGCTGGATTTCTGCCAGCTCGATGCGGCCCGGCTGGGCGGGCTGAACGAAGTGCTGATCGTGCTGCTGATGGCGGCCAAATTCGACATCCCGGTCTGCCCGCACGGCGGCGGTGTCGGATTGTGCGAATACGTGCAGAACATTTCTATGTTCGATTACATCGCCGTGTCCGGCTCCCTGGACAAGCGCGTGCTGGAATACGTCGATCACCTGCACGAGCACTTCCTCGATCCGGTGGCCATCCGTCGCGGTCGATACATGCCACCGCAACGGCCGGGGTACAGCATCGAAATGCACGCCGACACGCTGGAGCGCTATCAATATCCCGATGGCGCGGTGTGGGTGGAGTTGGCGAGGCGATGAGCTGACGGTAGGAGCGTGGCGTGTCCCGCGATCGGCGGGGAACCCGTCGTCACCCGGCCAACGCTTTTTTCCAGACACAGCGCGTTGTCAGGGTTTACGGGGACTGCGTCCCCGATCGCGGGACAAGCCACGCTCCTACAGGTTATGCACCCTGCGGCAACAGACAACCCCATGTCGCTGCCGATACGGGCCTTTCCCGGGCATGACCGGTATGATCCGTCGCATCTACCCGACCACGGTGCGACATGAATTTCCCCGAGCCCGGCAACGTCATCCCACCCGGCACTCCTCCAGCCAGCGCCCCCGTCACGCCGCCCGAGCGTGATCGACTGTCGGCTTCGCTGCTCGGCGGCGGCTGCGAGCCTGACCCGCGCTTCACCCTGGCCAACGAGCGCACCTTTCTCGCCTGGATCCGCACGGCATTGGCCTTTCTGGCCGGTGGCATTGCGGTCGAAGCTTTCACCAGCGACGTGTTCAGCCCCGGGCTGCGTCGGGCCGTGGCCTTGTCGTTGCTGGTGCTGGCCTTGTTGGTGAGCGCCAGTGCCTGTGTGCGCTGGCTGAAGGTCGAGCGGGCGATGCGTCAACGCAAGCCGCTGCCGCTGCCGGTGCTGGTGCCGATTCTGTCGTTGGGCGGCGCGTTGGTGGCGGCGGGGCTGATCGTCTTTCTGATTTACGGCGCGTCGTGAACCGGCGCAGTCATGCCGTATCGTCTACGCCGGTGCGCCACGACGATCCCGGCCTGCAACCCGAACGTACGCTGCTGGCCTGGCGCCGCACGCTGCTGACGTTGATCGGGGTGTGCATTCTGTTTTTGCGCTGGATTCCGCCGTTTGGGTGGGTGGCCCTGCTGCCGGTCATCCTGTCGCTGCTCGCGGGCATCCTGATCCAGATCGGCCTCAACGCCCGCTACCGCAAAAGCGCCCGGGGCATGACTCAGGAGCGCATTCCGCCGCCATTGCGTGAAGTGGCGGTGCTGGGTTGCACGGTGATGGTGTTAAGTTTGGTGGGGATTGTTGCGGTGGTGTCTGGCTGACCGAATCGACCAGGCATACACCCGATTCGTAGGAGCCGGCTTGCTGGCGAACCGATTGTGTCAGTCGACGTCTGCAGTGGCTGGCCTGACGCGTTCGCCAGCAAGCCGGCTCCTACAGGTTACGCGTCCGCCCCAAGCACGTTGACGGGGCCTGACTTCAACCGGCCAACGCTGGCGGAGATTGTTGCGGTGGTGTCTGGCTGACCGAATTGACCACGCATACACCCGATTCGTAGGAGCCGGCTTGCTGGCGAACCGGTTGTGTCAGCCGACGTCTGCAGTGGCAGGCCTGACGCGTTCGCCAGCAAGCCGGCTCCTACGGTTTCAAGCGTCCGATCACTCAATACGCCGCCACCAACCCATCCTTCCTCGGATCGGTCCCGCCCACATAACCATGGGCCGTGCGCTGGATGATCTGCGCGCCGCCGAAGGCGAACACGCCGCTGGGGTCTTCCACTTCCACGTCGTGGCCCTTGGCGCGCAGTGCTTCGATCACCTGCGGATCAAACGAGCGCTCCACGGCGACCTTCAACCCGGACTCAATACGCCAGCGCGGCGCATCGGCAGCGGCCTGAGGGTTCTGCTTGTAGCGCAAAATGCGCAGCATCATCTGCAAATGCCCCTGCGCCTGCATCGGCCCGCCCATCAGGCCGAAGGACATCAACGGCGTGCCGTCGGCGTTCATCACAAAGCCCGGAATGATGGTGTGAAACGGCCGCTTGCCCGGCGCAACGGTGTTGACGTGATCAGGGTCCAGGGTAAAACCCGCGCCGCGATTCTGCAGGCTGATGCCCGTGCCCGGCACGACCACGCCCGAACCAAACCCCATGTAGTTCGACTGGATGAACGAGACCATCATGCCGCTCTCGTCCGCCGCCGACAGGTACACCGTGCCGCCCGCCTTCGGCGCGCCATGCAGCGGGTCTTCTGCCTGTTCGCCAACCAACGCCGCGCGGTCGCGCAGGTACGCCGGGTCCAACATGTGTTCAGCGGCCACGCGCATGTGGTCGTTGTCGGTGACGTGCTGGTTGAGATCGGCCAGCGCCAGCTTCATCGCCTCCAGCACCGGGTGCACGGTGTCGACGCTGTCCACGGGATGCTCGCCCACGCCCAGCGCTTCGAGGATGCCCAGACCCGCCAGCGTGGCGATGCCCTGACCATTCGGCGGCAGCTCGTGGACCATGGCGCCGGCGTACGGCACCGACAAAGTGTCGATCCAGTCCACTCGGTGGTTTGCCAGATCCTCAAGGCTCATGACGCTGCCATTGGCGTTGGCGTGAGTGATCATCGCTTCGGCCAGCGCGCCGCGATAGAACGCCTCGCCCTTGGTGTCAGCAATCAGCTCCAGCGTCTTGGCGTGATCCTTCAGCATGACCTTCTCCCCGGCCTTCGGCGCTTTGCCGCCTTGCAGGAAGCACTCGGCAAAGCCTGGTTGATCCTTCAATAGCCCGGCGCCGCGACGCCACAGTTCGGCAATGATCGGCGTCACCTGATAACCGTCCCGCGCATAGCCGATGGCGGCTGCGGCGAGGGTGGCGAAGGGCAGCTTGCCGTAGCGCTCGGACAACGCGACCCAGGCCGACACCGCGCCCGGCACGGTCACCGAGGCCCAGCCGCGCTGGGGCATTTCCTGCTGACCGGCGAAATGCTCCGGCGTCCAGGCGTTCGGCGAGCGGCCCGAGGCGTTGAGGCCTTGCAGCGTCTTGCCGTCCCAGACGATGGCAAAGGCGTCGCTGCCAATGCCGCAACCGGTGGGTTCGACCACGGTCAGCACCATGGCGGCGGCGATGGCGGCGTCAACGGCGTTGCCGCCTTGACGCAGCATGTCCAGCCCGGCCTGTGCGGCCAGCGGTTGCGAGCAGGCGACCATGTTGTTGCCCATCACCGGCGAGCGGGCGGACGCGTAAGGTTGGCTGTAATCCAGATCATCGAACATGCAGTCGTTCTCTTCTTGGCAGTTGATCGGTTATCGAGGCGCAGCTTTCAAGCTTATGGGCATCAAAGCCGTCAGCTTTTCGGGTCGAGGGCATCACGCAGCCCGTCGCCCAGCAGGTTGAAACACAGCACGGTGATGTAGATCGCCACGCCGGGGGCGATGGACATCCACGGCGCCTGTTCCATGAAGTTCTTCGCGGTGTTGAGCATCGAGCCCCAGGACGGCGAGGGCGGTTGCTGACCCAGGCCGAGGAACGACAGGCTCGCTTCCGCCAGAATGGCCGAAGCGATGGTCAGCGTCGCTTGCACCACCAGCGGCGAGAGCACGTTCGGCAACACGTAGCGCAGGATGATCCAGCGGTCCGGCAGGCCGATGGCGCGTGCGCCCTCCAGGTAATCTTCGTGACGGATCGCCAGCACCTGACCGCGGGTCAGGCGCGAGAAAATCGGCATCGCCGACAGCCCGATGGCAATCATCGCGTTGCTCAGGCTCGGGCCGAGAAACGCGCCCAGCGCAATCGCCAGCACCAGAAACGGACACGACAGCAGCGCTTCCATGATGCGCGAAATCACCGCGTCGAGCTTGCCGCCGAAGTAACCGGCCAACAGGCCCAGCGGCACGCCGATGACCATGGCGATGGCCACCGAAACACCGCCGGCCAGCAACGAACTGCGCGCGCCCCAGAGCAGGCGCGAAAACAGGTCGCGGCCCAGTTCGTCGGTGCCCAGCCAGTAGATCAGCGAAGGCGCCTTGCGCACGGCCAGGAAGTTGGCTTTCAGCGGATCATGGGGCGCAATCCACGGCGCCAGCAGCGCGGCAAGAATGAAGATGATCAACACCACCGCGCCGACCACCGCGCCCTTGTTGGCGAGGAATTTCTTCACGAACGGCGAGCGGGTGCGCGGCCGCAGGGGTTCTCTCAACGGCGCCTGGGACGGCGCGTTCAGCGGCGCGGAAGGATGGGTCGCAATCGAAGTCATCAGGCAGTCCTCAGACGCGGATTGATCAGGCGATAGAGCACGTCGGCCAGCAGATTCAAGAGCAGGAAGCCGATCGCGACGCACAGCACCACGCCTTGCACCACGGCGTAATCGCGGTTGAACACGGCGTCGACAATCATCTTGCCGAAGCCGGGAATGCTGAACACCTGCTCGGTCAGCACCGCACCGCCGAGCAATTCGCCGAACAGCAGCGTAGTGAGCGTGACGATGGGCATCAGCGCGTTACGCAGGGCGTGCTTCAGAATCACCGCGCGCGGGAACAGACCTTTGGCCCGCGCCGTGCGCACATAGTCGGCGCGCAGCACTTCGAGCATCGCGCTGCGGGTGTGGCGCATCAGCACCCCCGACAGCCCGGCGCCCAGCACGAACGCCGGCAGGATCAGGGTTTTCAGGTTTTGCCCGACGTCTTCACCCAGCGGCACGAAGCCAGAGGCCGGCAGCCATTGCAGCTTCACGGCGAAGATCATGATCAGCAAGATCCCCAGCCAGAAGTGCGGAATCGAGATGCCCGAAAGCGCGAACACGTTGGCCGCGTAATCCACTGACGTGCCCTTGCGCACCGCTGAAATCACCCCCGTGGGTATGCCGATCACCAGCGCGATGATCAGCGCCAGCACCGCCAGCTCAATGGTCACCGGCAGCTTCGACGCCAGCAGCACGGTCACCGGTTGCTCGGTGCGCAGCGAGGTGCCGAAGTCACCCTGCAGGACATTGCCGACCCAGTGCACGTACTGCAGCGGCAGCGGGTCATTGAGCCGGTATTTCTCGCGCAGATATTCCATCACCGCCGGGTCGCGCTCTTCACCCGCCATAGCCTGGACCGGATCACCGGGCAGCAGCTTTTGCAGGGTGAAGACGAACAGCGAAACCAGGATCAGCGTCGGAATGGCACTGAGCAGGCGTCGCAGGATGAAAGTCAGCATGACGAATCCTCGCGGCCGAAGCGGTAGTCCACGGGCGCCGCTGTCATTTGAAAGCGACGTTGTTCAGGCGAATCAAACCATCGGGATTGGGCACGAATCCGGTGAGGTTGCTGCGCATGGCGATGATTCGCGGATCGAAGTACAGGTAGCTGGTCGGCACGTCGTCGGCGAGCAGGCGCAGGGCCTCGAAGTAGAGGGCCTGACGCTGGGCCTGATCGTTCACGGTGCGCGCCTTGTTCAGCAGCTCGTCGAGTTTCGGGTCACAGAAATGCCCGTCGTTCTGGCCGCCTTTGCAGGTCACGAACTGGTGGATGTCGCCATCCGGATCAGGACGGCCCGACCAGGCGCTCATGCCGATCTGGAAGTTGCCCGCCTGTTGCTCGTTGAGCAACGTGGCGTATTCGGTGGCGATCAGATTGACTTTGAAACCGGCTTCTTCAGCCATCGCCTGAATGATCTGGCCAACCTGTTGCGCGATGGGGTTGTTGGCGACTTTCAGCTCGACGCTGAGGGGCGTCTTCACCCCGGCTTCTGCCAGCAGTTTTTTGCTGGCTTCGACGTCGCGGGTCGGAACCGGCAGGTCCTTGTCGTAATACGGGCTGTTTTTCGGGAACGGCTGGGCGCTTGGCGCGTACAGGCCTTCGAACACCACCTGATTGATCGCGTCACGGTCGATGGCCAGCTCGAAGGCCTTGCGCACGCGCTTGTCCTTGCCCAGCGGGTTGTTGGCCTTGTCGCCGTTGTTGGTGTTGTACATCAGCTGCATGTAGCCCAGCCCCGGCGTGCTGAACACCTGCACGTGGCTGTCGGCCCTGGCGGTCTTCACGTCGGTGGGCGCGACGCGTTCGATGATGTCCAGGTCGCCGGAACGGAGGTTCGCCAGGCGCACCGAGGTGTCCGGAATCGGCAGGAAAATCACCTTGTCGAAGTGGTACGCCTGCTTGTTCCAGTAGTTGTCGAAGCGCTCCAGCACGATGCGGTCCTGCTGCACGCGCTGAACGAATTTGTACGGCCCGGAACACACCGGCTTGGAGGCCACGTCGGTCGCCGAAGCCTTGGGCGCGAGCATCATCCCGGCGCGGTCCGACAGTTGCGAAATCAGCGTCGCGTCGGGCTGCTTGACCTTGATCGCCACGGTTTTTGCGTCGATCACCTCCACGCTTTCCACCGACGCCAGTTCGCTCTTGCGCAGGGAGTCGGGCAGGGTGCGGGCGCGGTCGAGGTTGAACTTCACGGCGGCGGCGTCGAATACCTCGCCGTCGTGGAAGGTTACGCCGTCGCGCAGGGTCATGGTCAGCGTCTTGCCGTCCTCGCTCCAGTTCCAGGCGGTGGCCAGTTGCGGCGCGTAGGTCAGGTCCGGGTTGACGTCGACCAGCTTGTCGCACAGCGCGGTGTAGACCAGCCGCCCCGAGTAGGTGCGCGAGCGGTGCGGGTCGAGCATGTCAGGGTCGTCCTGAATGCCGATGCGCAGGGTGGTTTCAGCAACAGCCGCATTCGCAGCGAGCAGCAACAACGTGGTTGTCATCAGGTGGGCGAATTTCATGGCTGACTCTCCAGAGAAAGGGCTTGATGGCTTTTGAACAGGTTCAGGCGTTGGCTGTAGGCGGCGCTGGGCGTCGGCACGATCAGCGAACCGGCGCCGGCGTTGGCGATTTCGCGCCAGTAATGGCAGGCCACCTGACGCCCCGGCTCAACGGTTTCGAAGAGCGGCTTCACTTCGCGGCACAGCGCCTTGGCGTGGGGGCAACGGGTGTGAAAGCGGCAACCGGACGGCGGCTTGCTCGGGCTTGGCATGTCACCGCCGAGCAACGGCCGCGGGCGACGCAGGTCCGGGTGGCTGACCGGCACGGCGGCCATCAGCGCCTGGGTGTAGGGGTGAAAGGGCGTCTCGAACAGCGCGTTGACCGGCGCCAACTCGACAATCTCGCCGAGGTACATCACCGCCACGCGGTCGCTCATGTGGCGGATCACCGCGAGGCCGTGGGCCACGATCAGCAGGGTCAGACCGAACTGGTGCTTGAGGTCTTCCAGCAGATTGACCACCTGGGCCTGCACCGAGACGTCCAGCGCCGATACCGGTTCGTCGCCGAGGATCAGCCGTGGCTCCGACGCCAGCGCCCGGGCGATGCCGATGCGCTGACGCTGACCGCCGGAAAACTCATGGGGAAAGCGGCTGCCGTGCTCCGGCGCCAGACCCACCGTGTGCAACAGTTCGGCGACCTTGTCTTGCCGCGCGCTGCGGCTGTCGTCGCGGTGCAGCCAGATCGGCTCGCCGATGATCGATTCGACACTCATGCGCGGGTTCAGCGAGGCGAACGGGTCCTGGAAAATGATCTGCAGATCGCGGCGCACCTGACGCAGCTTGTCAGCGGGCAGATTGCCCAGGTTGCGGCCTTCATAAATAACGTCGCCAGCGGTCGGCTTGAGCAGGTTCAGCAGCACCCGGCCCAGGGTCGATTTGCCCGAGCCCGACTCACCCACCAGCGCCAGAGTTTCGCCCCGGCGCACGGCCAGGGACACTTCGTTCACTGCTTGCACCGGCGGCTTTTTACGCTGGAACAAGCCGGCTTCGCTGTGAAAGTGTTTGCTCACCGCGATGCTTTCCAGAATCGGTTTATCGAGCGCCGTTTCCGTGCTCCCGGCCTCAACGATCTGTGGTCCTGACAGGCTCATGCGGTGACTCCCAGGTGCTGTTCAAGTGGCACACGAATGCACGCAGCGAAATGCCCGGCGGAGACTTCCAGCAGCGGCGGACGGGCTTCGCGGCAGGCGGCGATGACGAACGGGCAACGGCTGGCAAAGCGGCAGCCGCTGGGCATTTCAGCCGGTGTCGGGACGCGTCCATTAATCGTTGCCAAACGCCCTTCGCGGGGGCCGACCGAGGGCATCGAACCCATCAGGCCGATGGTGTAGGGGTGTTGCGGATCATCGAACAACGTCTTCACCGAACCGCTTTCGACGACGCGGCCGGCGTACATCACGATGACCTCGTCAGCGACTTCGGCAACCACGCCGAGATCGTGGGTGATGAGCATCATCGAGGTGCCGGTTTCGGCCTGCAGGCTGGCAACCAGCGAAAGAATCTGCGCTTGAATGGTCACGTCCAGGGCGGTGGTGGGTTCGTCGGCGATGATCAACGCGGGGTCGTTGGCCAGCGCCATGGCGATCATCGCGCGCTGACGCATGCCGCCAGACAACTCGTGGGGGTAGGCATCGAGGCGCTGAAGGGCGTCGGGCACGCGGACCTTTTCCAGCATTTCCAGCGCGCGCTGGCGGGCGGCGCTGGCCGACAAACCCTGATGGCGAATCACGCTCTCGGCAATCTGATCGCCAATGGTGAACACCGGATTGAGCGAGGTCATCGGCTCCTGAAAGATCATCGCCATGCGATTGCCGCGCACGTCCAGCAGACGCTCGTCGGACATCCCCAGCAACGGCTCGCCCATCAGGTTCGAGGCGCTGGCCTGGACCGTTGCGGTGTCGGGCAGCAAGCCCATCAAGGCCATGGACGTCACGCTTTTGCCGCAGCCGGACTCGCCAACGATGGCCAGGGTCTTGCCCGGTTGAATGGTGAACGACACACCGTCAACGACGTTGGCCGGGGCATCCTTGAAGCGCACGGTAAGGTCGCTGACGCTCAATACCGATGGGGTGTTCGCGGGTGAAGCACTCATACGCTGGCCTCAAGGTCTTGCTGGATGACGTGATCGAGCGCCTGTTGCAGCGCACGCAGGTGACCGCGCATGGCGGTGGCGGCTTTGGCCGGGTCGCGACTTTCGATGGCGCCGATGATGTCGTGGTGGTCGTGGCTGTAAGTGCTCAGGCGGTCGGTGTTGCGGGCGCGTTGGCGCAGGTCGCGCCACGCCGGGTCAAGACGAATGGCGTCGAGCATTTCGAAGATGTCCAGCATCAGCCGGTTGCCGGCCGCTTCGGCGATACCGCGATGCAGCGCGCTGTCCCACAGTTCGATGCCTTCGGCGTCGGGTTCGCTGGCGTGTTGCTGGTGGGTGGTGCGCTCGGCCAGCCGGCGCAGGATCGCCATCTGTTCGCCGCTGGCGCGCAGGGCGGCCAGTGAAGCGAGTGCGGGTTCCAGATAGATGCGCGCTTCCATGACCTCGCTGAAATTGGTCCGGCTCGACAGCTTGGCGAAGCTCATCGCCGCGCTGGGCGGGGTAGGGCCGACGAAGGTGCCTTTGCCCTGCCGCCGCCAGATGTGCCCCTCGGCTTCGAGCACCGCCAGCGCGCGGCGAATGGCCCGGCGACTGACGCCGAAATCCACCGCCAGGTCGCGCTCGGTCGGCAACGGCCGCTGGGGAAACGCCGCCTGCTGCGCGACCAGCTGGCGCAGCGCGTCGAGGGCCATTTTTGACGAAGTGTCGTGGGTTGCGTCGGTGTCGATGCTGTCCATCTGCGTCTCTCGTCACGGGGTGAACCGGAGGCCTGGCCGCCTTGTGAAGCACGGCTGGGCTGCAGAGGACGAGTGCAATAGCGATGCCAATGGAAATTGGTTCGCTCGCGAGGTCCGGTGGCCGGGCGTGCGGACAGGCGTGATCCAGGCGGTTCGGGCCAATCGGCAATGGTTCGGAAGTCTGGTTCGCGGGGAGGGGCGGGATTGGTTCAGGCGGGAAGCGAACCAATTTCAGGAATGGGCCAGGCAGGGCGCCTGTTTATGGTTCGGGTGCGTTATTAGAGGGCGCTGATTGGGGTGATTCTGGCCGAAGCCAGAATCAGGGCTGCATCAATCCCACTGCGGCGCGAGGCTGGCCGGGCTGGTCAGGCGATGACCGCGGTCCAATTGGGCGATCTGCGCCATGTCGTCTTCGCTGAGCTTGAGATCGACGGCTTTCAGGTTGCTTTCCAGGTTGGCGCGTTTGGTCGACGACGGAATCACCGAGTAGCCCAGTTGCATGGCCCACGCCAGCGTCACTTGGGCGGGCGTTGCGTTGTGGCGCTGGGCGATCTGTTCGATGACCGGGTCCTTCAGCACTTCGCCGTAGGCAAGGGTCATGTAGGACGTGATCTTGATCCCGTGCTGTTGAGCGAAAGCCGCCACGGTACGGTTTTGCAGGTACGGGTGCAGTTCGATCTGGTTGGTGGCGATGTTCTCGGCACCGACCGCAGCGATGGCTTCACCCATCAGCGCCACGGTGAAGTTGGAAATCCCGATCTCGCGGGTCAGGCCTTGCTGTTTGGCTTCCAGCAGCGCGCCCATGAACTCGGCGACGGGCACTTGGCCTTTCGGCGATGGCCAGTGGATCAGCGTGAGGTCGACGTGATCGGTTTTCAGTTTGGCCAGGCTTTCCTTCAGGCTAGGGATCAGCTTGTCGGCGGCGAAATTGTCGGTCCAGATCTTGGTGGTGATGTAGAGCTCGTCACGGGGCACGCCGCTCTGCTCGATGGCTTGACCGACTTCAGCTTCATTGCCGTAGATCTGCGCGGTGTCGATGACGCGATAGCCCAGCTCCAGGCCGTTGCTGACCGAGTCGATGACAACCTGATCTTTCAAACGGAAGGTGCCGAGGCCAAATGCGGGAACAGTCATGGGAAGACTCCAGAGTTCGAGGGGGAAGGGGATGAATGAAGCAGATGCCCAGTATCCCGGGTCGGCTGGCAGGGAAAAACCACGGCGCGGGCACGGGACTTTTGACGGGGGATCATGAATGCCATGGAGTTTGGGGCAGCGTGTGATCGTGATCGTTCCGTGGAATGTCGTTATTGCAGCGCCTGAACCACCGCATTCGCCAGCAAGCCGGCTCCTACCGGGTACTGCGCATGACGTATATCGCGCGCTGAACACAAATCACCGTAGGAGCGCGCTTGCCCGCGAAAGACCTTGCGGCCAACGGATGAGCAACTGACACCCCCGTTTCCGCAGGAGCCGGCTTGCTGGCGAACGCAGTGTGTCAGGCGAAATGGATGACACAGGCAGATCGCATTCGCGGGCAAGCGCGCTCCTACAGTGGATCGGCGTTGGCCGGGGTTTGGGCGTCGTGCACAGGATCCGCAGGAGCCGGCTTGCTGGCGAATGCGGTGTGTCAGGCGAAATGGATGACACAGGCAGATCGCATTCGCGGGCAAGCGCGCTCCTACAGTGGATCGGCGTTGGTCGGGATTTGGGCGTCGTGCACAGGATCCGCAGGAGCCGGCTTGCTGGCGAACGCAGTGTGTCAGGCGAAATGGAGGGCACAGGCAGATCGCATTCGCGGGCAAGCGCGCTCCTACAGTGGATCGGCGTTGGCCGGGATTTGGGCGTCGTGCACAGGATCTGGCGGCCGGCCCCTGTCTGGGATTTGCGTTGTTCTGGGTTTGGGCGTCCTGCGCGGAACTGTAGGAGCCGGCTTGCTGGCGAATGCAGTGTGTCAGGCGAAATGGATGACACAGGCAGATCGCATTCGCGGGCAAGCGCGCTCCTACAGTGGATCGGCGTTGGCCGGGATTTGGGCGTCGTGCACAGGATCTGGCGGCCGGCCCCTGTCTGGGATTTGCGTTGTTCTGGGTTTGGGCGTCCTGCGCGGAACTGTAGGAGCCGGCTTGCTGGCGAATGCAGTGTGTCAGGCGAAATGGATGACACAGGCAGATCGCATTCGCGGGCAAGCGCGCTCCTACAGTGGATCGACGCTTGCCGGGATTTGGGCGTCGTGCACAGGATCCGCAGGAGCCGGCTTGCTGGCGAATGCGGTGTGTCAGGCGAAATGGATGACACAGGCAGATCGCATTCGCGGGCAAGCGCGCTCCTGCCGTGTATCTGCGCCGAATCAAAAATCGCGGCCGTAAGCAACATCGGTTTGCGGCGAGCGCAACAGGTTTGGCGCGCGCGGAGAACCGTCAAACATGCCCATCGCGTTTAACGAAATGCTTGTGCATGTCCGCTGTCAGCGCTTCCACCCGTTCGGTCAGCACTTTGGTCATTTCGGTGAGTCGGGTGTTCTGTTCCAGTAGCTCCAGCATCTGCGCGGTGTTTTGCGCCGCGCGGGCCATGCGCTCTTCGTTGGCCGTCGCCAGCGCTTCTCGATGCTCCGCGTCGGCATCGGCGCTGGCTTTGTCGCGGGCGGCCTGTCGGGTCTGGGCGAGGAGAATCAGCGGCGCGGCGTAGGCCGATTGCAGGCTGAACGCCAGATTGAGCAGGATGAACGGGTAAAGATCGAACGACACCAGCCCGCTCAGGTTCGCGCCCACCCACAGCAGCACCAGAAACGTCTGTGCGCCGAGAAAGGCAGGGGTACCGAAGAAGCGCGCGAACGCCTCGGCCTTGAGGGCAAAGGCATCGTTGCCAAAGGTCGGCGCCAGATGCGCGTGGCGTCTGTGGAAGCGCAGATGATCCGCTGGCGCATCGGCATTGGAGGTGGCGGGTTCGGCGGGCGATGGGACAGGCGTTGCAGTGGGCATGATGCTTTCCTGAAGACAGAAACATCTGCCCACTATAGGCCCACGCCCCCTGGCGTTGTACTGAACCTCTGCTGAACCGGCGCGTGTCCCGGACGAGTCGCGTCAGTCCACCGGTTCGGGATACAACGGCTTGGAACGCTGCATGATGCTGGCGTAGTCGTAAACGTACTGGCGGCCGGCGTGACTGGTCATGCGCAGGCGGTCGATCAGTTGTCGCTCTTTCTTGTTCAGGTATCTCAACCCGTGGTGGTCACTGGACTTGAGGCGATCACGTTCATGGGCGTCAGGGAAAGTGATGACGTTCGTCATGAAATATCTCCTTGGTTAAATCCGTGTCCCCGGCTCCGTGTTCCGGGGTTCACCCTTTTGTGGTGCGACTGTGCACCTTACCCACAAAAAGTCGGACGCTACAACCCTGCAAATGATCAGTGGATCACAGGATTTGCGTGATCTCGAACGATTGGCGACTGCCATTGACCACCACTTCCACCTCATCGCCATCAAGCTTGCCGAGCAGGCTCTGCCCCAGTGGCGAGCGTGCTGTGATCACCGTAATCACCTGCTCGTCCACCGTGATTTTCAGCCCCGCCGCGTCAGGCGCGAGAAACAACAGCTGTCCTGGGCCGTTGCCTCCCTGCAGCGCAATCAGATCGCCGGTCTGAATGCCCCGCTGGTGATCGAAGGGCTTGAGCACCAGGTTGCGACACAGGTTCAGCGACAGACGGATTTCTTCCACGCGCCGCGCCTGACCCGCCGCCAGATACGACGCCTCCAGCCCGAGGGTGTCGTACTTGTTCTCGGCGATGTTCTCTTCGTGGGTCGCGGTTTCGTAAGCCGTTTGTGCGGCCCGCACGGCCACCTCGAGATCGACCTGCAGCTTCTCGACAATGCACTGCAGGACGGTTTGCTTGTTCACGGGCATGGCGGACATGGCGTATTCGGGGGCATGGAGTGGCTCGACAAAAGTTTATTCAACCGCAGAACTGATAAACGCTCGCACGGCTTTTCTCGCTGGGGGCGGTCTGGTTCTGCTGCATCCAGAACTGGCATTTCGGGCCGTTGAAGCTGCGTTGCCGCTCCGCCTGTTCGGCCTCTTGCGTCTGCCGCGCTTCGCTGTCGCGGAGGATCTGCCGGTATTGATCGAACATCGGGTTATCACTTTCCGGCTTTGGCTTGGCCGCAGGCGGGGTCGTCATTTGCGCGGCCGCATTGTTCAGCGCCTGGGTCTGCTCGGCAGGGAGCATTTTATAGATCAGCCACAGGCTCAGCAGGACGGCGAGAAAGCCCAGCCAGATACCGGCGGCAATCGACAGGATCAGCTTGAGCGGGCGCAGCGTGACGGACAGTTCGCGGTGGTTGACGTACATGACAGACTCCAGACTTGTATGCATGTGGCCAGCGGTGGCGGCGATTGTCGCACGACCGGGCTGGTGATTCTGCGCCGCAATGAAGGACAATCGGTTTTTTGAACATCCTCAGGGAGCCCGGATGAAAGCCTCTTGGGATATTTTCTGCAGTGTTGTCGATAATTTCGGCGACGTCGGCGTGACCTTTCGCCTGGCCCGACAACTGGTCGCCGAACACCACCTGCAGGTTCGCCTCTGGATCGATGACCTGAACGCCTTCGCCCGGCTGTGCCCCGGTGCCGATCCGCTGGCCGACCAACAAGTACAGGATGGCGTCATCGTATGCCGCTGGCCAAAGGAGTGGTCCAAGACCTGGCAACCGGTCGACCTGCCAGACGTCGTGGTCGAAGCCTTCGCCTGTCGCCTGCCACCGGACTACATCGAGGCCATGCACGGAGCAGAGAAGCGGCCGCTGTGGTTCAACCTGGAATACCTCAGCGCCGAAGACTGGGTCTCGGGTTGCCACGGCCTGCCGTCGATCCAGTCTTCGGGCCTGCGCAAGTATTTCTTCTTCCCCGGATTCACCGAAAAGACCGGCGGATTGCTGCGAGAAGCGGGCTTGATCGAAAAGCGTCAGGCGTTTCAGGTGAATCCCGCCGCACGCCACTCTTTCCTGCGGCGCCTGAACATCATGCCCCACGCCGAGGCGCGGCTGATGTCACTGTTTGCCTACGAACACGCCGGGCTCGGCAGCTGGCTGGATTGCCTGGCCCAGGCTGATCGCAAGACCCATTTGCTGGTCCCGGAAGGTCGCATTCTCGGCGACGTACAGCGTTGGTTGGGCGTGGAAGAATTGAAGGCGGGTGCCGTGCATGGCCGCGATGCCCTGACGATTCAGGTGCTGCCGTTCGTGCGCCAGGAAGACTACGACCAGCTGTTGTGGTGCTGCGATTTCAACGTAGTACGCGGCGAAGACTCATTCGTCCGTGCGCAATGGGCGGGGCAGCCGCTGATCTGGCACATCTACGAGCAGGATGACGACGCCCACTGGGCCAAGCTCGATGCGTTTCTCGAGTTGTATATGGCGGGATTGTCGGAGCTGGCGCAGCAGGCGCTGACCGAGGTCTGGCACAGCTGGAATGGGGGCAAGGCCATGACTCATGGCTGGAATGCGCTCGAACAGCACACCGATGAACTGGCCGCCCATGCCGAGCGCTGGTGTCTGGAACAGGCCTTGCAGGAGGATCTGACGACTGCGCTGGTAAGGTTTTACCAAAGTTGGATATGATACGCGGCCTTGTATTAAGCCCTGTACGAAAAGTGGCTTTTCGTACAGGGCTTAGAAAGATCTTTCATCCAAATTCGGATACTCGTAATGAAAACTGGTAAAGAGCTTAAACCCGGTACCGTGATCAAGCTGGAAAACGATCCTTGGCTGGTTCAGAAAGCTGAATTCACCAAGTCGGGCCGTAACAGCGCGATCATGAAGACCAAGCTGAAGAACCTGCTGACCGGCTACAAGACTGAAATCGTCTACAGCGCCGACGACAAGCTGGAAGACGTGATCCTGGACCGTAAAGAAGCCACGCTGTCTTTCATCAGCGGCGACACTTACACGTTCATGGACACCACCGACTACACCATGTACGAGCTGAACGCTGAAGACATCGAAGCCGTTCTGCCATTCGTCGAAGAAGGCATGACTGACGTCTGCGAAGCGATCTTCTTCGAAGACCGTCTGGTTTCCGTAGAGCTGCCGACCACCATCGTGCGCACCGTTGACTACACTGAAGGTTCGGCGCGTGGCGACACGTCGGGCAAGGTCATGAAGCCGGCCAAACTGGCCAACGGCACCGAGCTGCAGGTTGCTGACTTCATCGAAATCGGTGACAAGATCGAAATCGACACCCGTGAAGGCGGTTCCTACAAAGGCCGTGCCAAATAAGCACTGCTTTTGTCATGCCGGTGATGTAACGCCGGACACGAAAAAGCCCGACCATAGCGTCGGGCTTTTTTGTGGCTGCTGTCTCGTCAGCGTTTCCAAACAGTACTGACGCGACGCGGTTCTCTGTAGGAGCGCGCTTGCCCGCGAAGGGTCTCCCGGCCACTGCATGAGAACTGACTGGCCCGGATTTTTGTGGGAGCCGGCTTGCTGGCGAATGCCTCAGACGGGCCAATACGGTTGCGACCGACTACCGGGTTCGCCAGCAAGCCGGCTCCTACCGTTCGTGCCGCCTTACTTCAAATGCACCTTCAGCTCTTGCGACGCCTGCAGCAGCGCCGAGCGCACTTCCGGCACCTGGCTGACCACGTTGAGCAACCCGTAATCGTGGATCATGCCGTTGTAGCGAACCGCCGTCACCGGCACACCGGCCTGGTCCAGCTTGCGAGCGTAGGCTTCACCTTCGTCGCGCAGCACGTCAGCACTCGCCGTTTGCACCAGAGCAGGCGGCAGACCTTTCAACTGATCGGTCGTGGCCCGCAGCGGTGAGGCATAGATCTCGGCGCGCTGTTTCGGGTCAGTGGTGTAGTTGTCCCAGAACCACTTCATCATGTTGCGGGTGAGGAAGTGACCCTCGGCAAACTGCTCGTAGGAACCGGTATCGAAGTTGGCGTCAGTCACTGGCCACAGCAGCACCTGGTAACGGATCGCCGGGGTGCCTTTGTCTTTGGCCATCAGGCTGACGACCGTCGCCATGTTGCCGCCGACGCTGTTGCCCGCCACCGCCAGACGCTTGCCGTCGACGTTGATTTCCTTGCCATGCTCGGCGACCCATTTGGTCGCCGCATAGGCCTGGTTGATCGCCGTCGGGTAGTGCGCTTCAGGCGAAGGCGTGTAGTTGACGAACACCGCCACCGCTCCCGAACCCTCCACCAGATCCCGCACCAGGCGTTCGTGGGTCGGGTAATCGCCGAGCACCCAGCCGCCGCCGTGGAAGTACATGAACACCGGCAAGGTGCCTTTGACGCCGGCCGGACGAACAATCGTCAGGCTGATGTTCTGGCCGTCGACCGAGATGGTCTTCTGGCTGACATCGGCCTTGGGCAGGGTCAGCTTGACCCCGGCCTGGGCACCGGTCAGGACAGCGCGGGCATCTTTGGGCGAAAGCTGTTCGATCGGCTTGCCGCTTCCCGAATTCAGCGCGTCCAGAAACGCCTGCGTGTTGTGCTCGACGCCCGTGTCGGCCGCCGCGAAAGCGTTGCCGATCGACAGTGCGAGGAGCGAGCCAGCCAGAATCTTGCCAAACGTGTTCATGTTTTTCTCCCGGTCAGACGAGGAATGAAGGCGAGGTCTTACGCCAGGTTTTTACACCGTCACGTGCAGACGGACATCGACGTTGCCGCGTGTGGCGTTGGAGTAAGGGCAGACCTGATGGGCTGCATCGACCAGCGCCTGGGCTTCGGCTTGTTCCAGGCCCGGCAGGCTGATGTGCAAGTCGATATCCAGACCGAAACCGCCGGGGATCTGACCGATGCCGACATGGGCAGTGATCGAGGCGTCAGCAGGGATGGTTTTCTTGCTCTGGCCGGCGACGAATTTCAGTGCGCCGATGAAGCAGGCCGAGTAACCGGCAGCGAACAGTTGCTCAGGGTTGGTGGCTTCGCCGCCTGCACCGCCCAGTTCTTTCGGGGTGGCCAGTTTGACGTCGAGGATTTTGTTGTCGGAAACAGCGCGACCATCACGGCCACCGGTTGCGGTTGCGACTGCAGTGTAGAGAGCTTGCATGGTAATTCCTCACGTGCTGATGGGTTGGGTACTGATGACTGAAACAAGGTCCGCTTGGCGCTAAAGTTTTGTGCGCCAAGCAAGTGAGATGGAATGTACTGCGCTAATGTTTAGTGCGCAAGATAAATTTTCGGGATATTTCAGATGAGTCGATTGCGGGGGGCTGATCAGAGGCTTTCGTGCAGATTTCCACGCAGGGCGAGCAGGTCTTTCTGCAGGGCTTTCAGTTGCTCAAGGTTGATGCCGCTGGCGGCCAGAATGCATTGCGGCACGCTCTGCGCCTTTGCGTGCAACGCCGTGCCTTGTTCGGTCAGGGTCAGCAGCACGACGCGCTCATCTTCCTTGCTGCGGGTTCGACGGATCAGGCCTTCGGCTTCCAGCCGTTTGAGCAGCGGCGTCAGCGAGCCCGGATCGGTCAGCAGGCGGGTGCTGACTTCTCCGACGGTCAGGCCGTCGCGCTCCCACAGCACCAGCATCGCCAGGTATTGCGGGTAGGTCAGGTTCAGCTCCTGCAGGAGCGGCTTGTACACTTTGGTCATCATCAGCGACGTCGAGTACAGGGCGAAACACAGCTGGTTATCCAGCAGCAGTTCGTCGCAACTGCCAGCGCCAGCCTTGTGGGTGGGCTCGTTGGCGTTCATGGGTGTCCCTCGCTCAGTCAGTAATGCTCGGTAATTTAGTGCCCTGATGTTTAATGCACCAGATAATTTCGGTAATCGTCGGGCACGGGGTTTTCTATCGGCCGCCTCATCCGTGGATCGTTTCTACAGCCTGGATATCGTCAGAGCGCATTTCCTCGACGGGACTGACTGCGTAGCATGCGCGCTGAAATCGGATCAGAGGGTCGACCGTGATTGTCGATGTATTGATGTACCTGCTGCTGGGCGCCGCGATGGGCACGCTGGGCGGACTGTTCGGCATTGGCGGCGGACTGGTCGCCATTCCCGCGCTGGGCGTGTTGTTCGGGCTCGATCAGCAGTTGGCCCAGGGCACGGCGTTGTTGATGGTGCTGCCCAACGTGCTGCTGGCGCTGTGGCGTTACAACCAGCGCAATCGGGTGTCGGTGCGTCATGCGCTGATGCTCATCGTGCCCAGTTTCACGATGTCCTGGCTGACCTCGCTCTGGGCTGTGCGCGTCGACCCGCAAAGCATGCGCCTGGGCTTCGTCGGGTTTCTCATTGTGCTGACGCTGTTCAACCTGATCCAGATGGTCTGGCGCAAGGGCATTGTGGGCGCCGAGTTGCGCCACACCCGATGGTTGTGGCTGCTGGGCCTGGGCTCGGGCGTCACCGCCGGGCTGTTCGGCGTCGGTGGCGGAGTCATCGCAACGCCCATTCTGACCGGTCTGTTCGGCGCGACGCAGGTGGCGGCCCAGGGCCTGGCGCTGGCACTGGCGGCGCCAAGCACGGCGATCACGCTGGCGACCTACGCCTTGCACGGCCACGTCGACTGGCTGATGGGCATTCCCCTGGCCATCGGCGGGCTGGCCAGCATCAGCTGGGGCGTCGCCCTGGCGCACAGTTTGCCGGAGCGCGTGTTGCGCTCGCTGTTCTGCGGCTTTCTGGTGATCTGCGCGATCATGCTGTGCTTCAAACTGTGAGCTGCTTGTAGCTCCCGTTATAGCCTGAACCCTTCGGCGATGTGATCGGCCAGGCACTCGGTGATCGGCGACGGGTTGTTGGGATTGCGCAGCAGCACGATGCTCGCCGACGGCAACTGCGGCAGCCCGTGCTGTTCCCCCAGCACTTCCAGGTCCGAAGTGATCAGGCTTTGCAGCTGCGCCGTCACCGCCAGCCCGGCGCTGACCACCGCCATGATCGCTGACAGGCTCGCGCTGGTGTAGGCCACCCGGAACTCGCGGCCGGACGCCTGCAGTGCGTTGATTGCCCACTGCCGGCAAAAGCAGTCGGTGTTGAACATCGCCAGCGGCATCGGCGTTTGCTCCTGTGGGCAAAAGCCTGCGCCGACTGCCCAGACAAACCGCTCCTGGCGCAGGATCTGGCCGATTTCCTTGCCTGGCTCACGGGTGACAATACTCAGGTCCAGGTCCTGACGTTGCAGCAATTGCGACGATGACTCGCAATGCACTTCCACCTGCACCAGCGGATAGGCCTGGGCGAAGCGCTGCAAAATCCCCGGCAGAAAGCGCATCACGTAATCGTCCGGCGTACCGATCTTCACCGTGCCGACCATGTGCGGCTCGCGCAGGGTGTTGAACACTTCACTGTGCAGTTTCAGGATCCGTCGCGCGTAGCCCAGCAGCACCTGGCCTTCCGCCGTGAAGCTGATGGTGCGGCCGTCCTTCAAAAACAACGGGCGCCGCACCACGTCTTCCTCCAGCCGTTTCATCTGCATGCTCACGGCCGACTGGGTGCGATTCACCACCTCGCCTGCCTTGGTGTAGCCGCCTTCATCGGCGATCGCGACAAAGGTGCGCAGCAGCTCGCTGTCGATACTCGGGTAGGTGGTCATGCATCAATCTCCCAGATGGAGTGCATAAGAAACATTCGTTGGATTGATCTTAGGCGCGGCGAGAGAATCTGCCCATCCCCACTGGAGGGCAAGACGATGAAAGGTCAAAAAGGTTACGTACTGGTCGCAAAACCTCTGTCGCGGGAATCCGCGCCGGAACATTGGTGGAAAGCGTTTGCGGCGCAGGTCGCTCGCTGGCGCAAGCTGCATCAGCAGCGGGTCGAATTGGCCACGCTGAGTGATGATGCGCTGAAGGACATGGGCCTGAGTCGGGCGGATGTCTACGAAGAAGTGGAGCGTCCTTTCTGGGACGATCCGATGAAGCGCTGACAGAGCAGCGGGTGATCGGTTAGCGTTGGCCACCGCCATGGAGGTCGTAATGCCCGCCGAACCGCCGATCCACCCGCCACTTCCCCTCAAGCACGCGCGTCGTCTGGCGCTGGCGGCCCAAGGCTTCAACGGTCGCCAGCCGCCTGCGACGATCAAGGCGGCGCACGTCACGCAGCTGATGGAACGGCTCGGCGTGTTGCAGATCGATTCGGTCAACGCGCTGGTGCGATCGCACTACTTGCCTCTGTTTTCCCGGCTCGGCCCTTACCCGCGCACGTTGCTGGAACAGGCGGCGTGGAGTCAGGGTCGGCAGCGCAAGCTGTTTGAGTACTGGGGCCACGAGGCGTCGTTGCTGCCGGTCGAGCTGTACCCGTTGAAGCGCTGGCGGATGCAACGCGCGGCCCGGGGCGAGGGTATTTATCAGCAAATGGCGACATTCGGCCGTGAGCAGCAGGCAACCATCGCCCGGGTGTTGCAGACCGTTCGCGAACAGGGCGCGTTGGGCGCGGGCAGTATCAGCACCCGTCAGGAGCGCGCCGGACCCTGGTGGGACTGGAGCGCCGAAAAGCATGCGCTGGAATGGTTGTTTGCAGCGGGTGAGGTCACGGTCGCCAATCGTCGTGGTTTCGAGCGGCTGTACGATTTGCCCGAGCGCGTTCTGCCGTCGGCGATCATCAATCATCCCGCTATAAGCGAACCCGATGCCCAACGCGGCTTGCTGTTGCATGCGGTAAAAGCGCTGGGCGTCGGTACCGAGAAGGACGTGCGCGATTATTTTCGGCAGGACCCGGCCCCCGCGAAGCGCGGGTTGGCAGAGCTGGTGGAGGAGGGCGCGGTTCAGCTCGTGCAGGTGCAGGGCTGGAAACAACCGGCGTACACACTTCCCGGGCTGACGGTGCCACGCAAGGTCGCGGCCAGCGCGTTGCTGTCGCCTTTTGATTCATTGATCTGGGAGCGGGCGCGGACGGAGCGGCTGTTTGATTTCCACTACCGGTTGGAGATCTACACGCCAGCGCACAAGCGGGTGTACGGCTATTACGTGCTGCCGTTTCTGCACAACGAACGCATCGCCGCGCGCATCGACCTGCGTGCTGAAAGGGCGGCGGGGCGTCTCGCGGTTCACGCGGTCCATGAAGAGCAACCCGGACTGGATGACGAAGGCATGCACGCCCTTGCGTTGCACCTTCTGCAACTGGCGAGCTGGCTGGAACTGCCAGATGTGCTGATCAACTGCCAGCGCGCCAGTGCGGCGCGCTTGCGGGGGGCGTTTGTGACTAACGGTCTTGATCACGTGTAACGAAACGTAGGACCGGCTTTAGCCGGGAATGGGCCAGCGCGGGCACCCTTAATTCTATGGTGTGACATCCGGCGCTTTCCCGGCTAAAGCCAGTCCTACAGAAAACAGCGCGCCGTTAGTGGGACCGGCTTTAGCCGGGAAGGGGTCAGGGATTCCTCCGCCGACCCCGCTGACAGGACCCACGCCTCGCCGGCGACTGTAGGAGCGCGCTTGCCCGCGAAAAAACTTTCCGGCGCTGCAGCTCTGCCTGACAGTCCCTTTTCGCCAGCAAGCCGGCTCCTACAGATTCGATGCAGCATTCAGCCAATGCATCAGCCGGACGTGCGCAGCATTCAATCAGATGCACACTCAGTCAGACGCAGCTATGACCTACCGACGCACCTGCTTCAACGTCTCCGCAATCAAAAACGCCAGCTCCAGCGACTGATCGGCATTCATCCGTGGATCACAGTGGGTGTGGTAACGGTCCGACAAGCCATCTTCGGTAATCGGACGCGCGCCGCCGATGCATTCGGTGACGTTCTGGCCGGTCATCTCGATGTGAATGCCGCCAGCGTAGGTACCCTCGGCCTGATGCACCTGGAAGAACTGCTTCACTTCCGCCAGGATCTGGGCGAAGTCGCGGGTCTTGTAGCCGCTGCTGGCCTTGATCGTGTTGCCGTGCATCGGGTCCGAACTCCACAGCACTTTCTTGCCTTCGCGCTCCACGGCACGGATCAGCCCCGGCAAATGGTCGCCGACCTTGTTGGCGCCCATGCGCGCTATCAGGTTCAGGCGTCCCGGATCGTTGTCAGGGTTGAGGATGTCGATCAGGCGGATCAGGTCATCGGTGTTCATGCTCGGGCCGACCTTGACGCCGATCGGGTTCTTCACGCCGCGCAGGAATTCCACATGGGCGCCATCGAGCTGCCGCGTGCGGTCGCCGATCCACAGCATGTGCGCCGAGCAATCGTAGAAGTCATTGGTCAGCCTGTCGCGGCGAACGAACGCCTCTTCGAAATTCAGCAGCAACGCTTCGTGGGCGGTGAAGAAACTGGTTTCGCGCAACTGCGGCGAGGTGTCCATGCCGCAAGCGCGCATGAACGCCAGGGTCTCGTCGATGCGAACGGCGAGCTGGCTGTATTTGTCCGACAGCGCCGAGTTGGCGATGAAATCCAGGTTCCACTTGTGCACCTGATGCAGGTCGGCGAAACCGCCCTGGGCGAAGGCACGCAGCAGATTGAGGGTTGCGGTGGACTGGTGATACGCCTGCAGCAGGCGATCAGGGTCGGGCACGCGGCTCTTCTCGTCGAAGCCGATACCGTTGACGATGTCGCCGCGATACGCCGGCAGGGTCACGCCGTCTATGGTCTCGTCGTTGGAGGAGCGCGGTTTGGCGAATTGCCCGGCCATGCGCCCGACCTTGACCACCGGACAGCCGGCGGCGAAGGTCATGACGATTGCCATTTGCAGCAGCACCTTGAAGGTGTCGCGGATTTTCGCGGCCGAGAATTCGAAGAAGCTCTCCGCGCAATCGCCACCCTGCAGCAGGAACGCCCGGCCCTCGGTGACCTCGGCAAACTGTCGGCGCAGCTCGCGTGCTTCCCCGGCAAACACCAGCGGGGGATAGCTGGCGAGGGTCTGCTCTACACGGCGAACGTGGTCGGCGTCAGGGTATTGAGGTTGCTGCTGGATAGGCAGGTTCCGCCAGCTGTCGGGGCTCCAGGGTTGGCTCATGTTGAACTCGAAGTCAGTGCGATCGGACCGGCATGTTAGCAGCTCACCCCGAGAATTTGCGTGACCTGCGGGGCGCGATTGGCCGACAATCCGCGCTTTTCCGGGGCGCCTTGCGTCTGTCTGCACATCAGGCGGGGAACGCAGCAGCGCCGATCGCTGAGTGCGGCGATGCCAGCCCCAGCGGGCGCGATCCCGAATCACTCTGACCATGGGCACGAGAACAGCAATGACCGAGGAACGCGTAGAGCACGTGTTGGCCGAAGTTCACGACGAATTCGGCAAGATCCGCGTACTTGAGGTGGCCGACTACCGCTTCCTGGAGTTCGGTGACGCCATCGAACAGAGTTGCACGTTCACGGCCGATCCGGCCTGGCTCGAATACGACTACACCCGCGCCATGTTCATTGGCGCGCTGTGCCATCCGTCCCCTGAAAGCGCGCTGTTCATGGGACTGGGCGCGGGCACGCTGACCCAGGCGTGTCTGAAGTTTCTGCCCCTGGACGACGTCGAAGCCATCGAACTGCGCCCCGATGTGCCGCGTCTGGCCATGGAATTCATGGGCCTGCAGGACGATCCCCGGTTGTATGTGCGCATCGGCGACGCCCTCGACTTGCTCCCGACCGCCGAAGACGCGGACCTGATCTTCGTCGACCTGTACACCGACACCGGCCCTGCCGTGGGCCATCTGGCCTGGGGGTTTCTCGAGAAATGCCAACAGCGCCTCAACCCCGGCGGCTGGCTGATCATCAATCAGTGGGCGTCGGACGATGGCAAGCCGTTAGGCGCGGCCCTGCTGCGCGGGCTTTATCACCGTCACTATTGGGAGCTGCCGGTCAAGGAGGGCAATGTCATCCTCATCGTCCCCGCCGACCTGGATCAGACCCTGGACATTGACGCCATGACCCAGCGCGCCGAAAGCCTTGCGCCGCAACTGGGCTATTCGCTGTTGCCGCTGATCAAGACGCTGCGGCCTGCGACTTGATAAGCAGCTCCTTTGAGCAAGCTCTGATTAGCAACCTTTGAACACCGGCGAGCGTTTTTCCAGCAGCGCCTGCAGGCCTTCTTTGGCGTCCTCGCTGTCGAGCACTCGGCGGACCAGCGCCGGCAACGCCTTGGCCGCCACGCTTTCACCCTCGAGCACCGCCTGACGCGCGGATTCAAGGGTCGTGCGGATTCCCAAGGGTGCCCGGTCGGCGATGTGTTGGGCCAGGCGCAGCGCCGAGGGCAGCAGGTCTTCCGGGGCCATCACTTCCTGAACCAGGCCCATGCGGCAGGCTTCATGGGCGTCGAATTCATCGCCTGTCAGCAGCCAGCGCATGGCATTGCCCCAACCGGCGATCTGGTGCAGCCGCAGGGTCGCGCCGGCGCAGGCAAAAATGCCGCGCTGCACTTCCAGGTGAGCAAAGCGTGAATTGCTCGCGCACAGATTGATATCGGAGGCGAGCATCAGCTCAATGCCCAATGTCAGGCACCAGCCTTGGGCCGCGACAATCACCGGCTTGCTGACCCGCGGGCCGATCGACAACCCCCAGGGATCGTAACCGCCGGGCGGCAGTGTCCAGCCTTCCCTCAATGCCGGCCTGGCCTGAGCCAGATCGAGCCCGCCGGTGAAATGCTCGCCGTGGGCAAACACCACCGCGACCCGCGCCTGGTCGTTACGCTCGAACTCCCCATAGGCCAGGCTCAACTGGTTGAGCATGTCCAGGTCGAAGGCGTTGCGTTTGGCGGCCCTGTCCAGGCCGATGAGCATGATTGCGCCGCGCTGTTCCCGGCTGACGTGGCCTTTGATCGAAGAGGTCATGTCGCTATTTCCTGCAGATGAGGAGAAACGGAGGGTGAGGTGTCGCACTGTATGGGTGAATCGTTTAAGCTCTGCTCGCAACCGATACCGGGCACTTGAAAAGTAGACACTGACGCAGCTTTGCGCAAAGCCTGTGACAGTTGGCCGCAAGGGGCTGTTTCGCGAAAAAAATCCTCACTTGTTTCAGCATTTCCGGTATAGTGCGCGCCGGCCTTTCATAGGGCCCTCGTCACGGTTTGGGTTCGCGAAGCCATCTTCTCGAACCGGTTCGGTCACGAACCACCCATGACGATCCATTCATCAATACGTTTTCGCAAATCCCCGCCGACAAAGCAGCCAGGGTGACTCTAGGGTCTTACACGGCACGCGCAGCTTTGAAGCATGGGTCTTTGCGGATGCACTCAGAGGCAGACCCATGACCCAGGAATCCGGCGGCTTCGCCGCTCTTAACCTTCACCCGACCATTCTTGCAGCTGTTATCGCTACCGGCTACGAAGAGCCTTCGGCCATTCAGCAGCAATCGATCCCCATTATTCTCGCTGGTCACGACATGATCGGTCAGGCGCAGACAGGTACCGGTAAAACCGCCGCCTTCGCTCTGCCAATCCTGAGCCTGATCGACCCTACCAAACGCGAGCCGCAAGCGCTGATCCTCGCGCCGACTCGTGAGCTGGCGCTGCAAGTGGCCACCGCGTTCGAAACCTACGCCAAGCAAATGCCGGGCGTGACCGTTGTGGCTGTCTACGGCGGCGCGCCGATGGGCCCACAGCTGAAAGCCATTCGTAACGGTGCTCAAATCGTCGTCGCCACCCCGGGTCGTCTGTGCGACCACCTGCGTCGTGACGAGAAAGTCCTGGCGACCGTGAACCACCTGGTTCTCGACGAAGCCGACGAAATGCTCAAGCTGGGCTTCATGGATGACCTCGAAGTCATCTTCAAGGCCATGCCTGAAACCCGTCAGACCGTACTGTTCTCGGCGACCCTGCCGCAGTCGATCCGCGCGATTGCCGAGCGTCACCTGAAAGACCCGAAACACGTCAAGATCCAGAGCAAGACCCAGACCGTTACCGCGATCGAGCAGGCTCACCTGCTGGTTCACGCTGACCAGAAGACCTCTGCCGTTCTGAGCCTGCTGGAAGTCGAAGATTTCGACGCCCTGATCATGTTCGTACGTACCAAGCAGGCCACCTTGGATCTGGCCAGCGCCCTTGAAGCCAAAGGCTACAAGGCTGCTGCGCTGAACGGCGACATCGCCCAGAACCAGCGTGAACGCGTCATCGACTCCCTCAAGGATGGCCGTCTGGACATCGTTGTGGCGACCGACGTTGCGGCCCGTGGTCTGGACGTTCCGCGTATCACTCACGTTTTCAACGTTGATATGCCGTACGACCCGGAAGCCTACGTTCACCGTATCGGCCGTACTGGCCGTGCCGGTCGCGAAGGTCGCGCCCTGTTGCTGGTAACGCCGCGTGAGCGTCGCATGCTGCAAGTGATCGAGCGCATGACCGGTCAGAAAATTGCCGAAGTCCGCCTGCCGGACTCCCAGGCCGTTCTCGATGCCCGCATCAAGAAACTGACCAACAGCCTGTCGCCGCTGGTCGCTGATGCCGAAGCTAGCCATGGCGAGTTGCTGGACCGCCTGACTGCCGACATCGGTTGCACGCCGCGTGCCCTGGCCGCTGCTCTGCTGCGCAAGGCCACCAATGGTCAGGCGCTGACCTTGGGCGCGATCGAGAAAGAACGTCCACTGGTGCCGAACAATGCGCCACGTGGTGATCGTCCTGAGCGTCCAGCAGGCGACCGTCCTGATCGTGGCGACCGCGAACGTCGTGCCCCGGTGCCGTTGGCCGAAGGCCGTGCTCGCTGCCGTACTGCGCTGGGTGCCCGTGACGGCATCGCTGCGAAAAACCTGCTGGGCGCCATCCTCAACGAAGGTGGTCTGGCTCGTGAAGCCATCGGCCGGATCCAGGTGCGTGACAGCTTCAGCCTCGTCGAGCTGCCGGAAGACGGTCTCGAGCGTCTGCTGGCCAAGCTGAAAGACACCCGCGTTGCCGGCAAGCAGCTGAAGCTGCGTCGCTATCGCGAGGACTGATCTGCTCTTGAGCTGATCGTCTGAATAAAAAATCCCCGACTGGTTCGGGGATTTTTTTTGTTTGGGGTTTGGGTTTTGTTGGGCTTGAGTGAGCACCCAATCAGAGCGGCATTGATTTCCCCTACGCGACGACGCCTATGAATAATGCCAGATGCCGGGGAAGGGGTTTCCCGATAATTGAAGAAAGCTCAGCTACCTGCTGTTTCGCGAGAGGCCATTCGGCTGCAGCCATGGCATTAAGACTTTCGTGGCCGAGAACACCGACAATCTGATCAGTCAGCGCTCTGTCCACAGCCAGCTCGTATTTCAAAGAATCGTCCGGATCATTATTCGGCAGAAAACCATTAATCTCTAGGTACATGCAGGTAACTCCTATTTTTCTACTTTGCGGCCGGGCTGTGCTGGTTTGGTTTGCTCGCCAGTGACGGCGTCGAACTCACCCAAGTGCTTACCTTGTTTATCGTAAATCTCAACCGCTCCATGTTGGCTGTCCCATTCCAATATACGGGCCTTGCCATCTTTCCAGCGTTTGCGAAGACCACCTCCACCTTGGACCTTTGTTTTACCGGTCACTTTCACTGCATCTGGGAAGGCTTCAAGTCCAGCGGGTGGCGGATGATACTCGTGATCCCCATTAAACGGCCGCGCATACACCACATACATCGACCTCAGGCCCGAGTCAGCGGGGAAGACCAGGATGCGGTCTTCTGAGGTGATGTCGTCGCCGGGGAGGCCTTCGAGCTGGCTGTCGGTGTCCTCCGGGATCGGATGGACAAGGATGGTGCCTAAACGGGCGTCGCTGTTTTCAGGGTAGACCAGCGGCTCCAGCGTCCCATATCGACCTCGGCGGGGCGTCATGAGAATGGTGACGCCGTTGAGATGGGCTTCCATCGCGCTTTTGTCGGCATTCCAGCGGGCTTGCACGGTGCGTACCGAGTCATCGCCCGATGCCTTGGAGTGAATGCCGTAGATCTGCAACTCGCCTTCGGGATCACGACGCAGCTGAAAGCGCACCCGTGTTGTCGCCTGGGTCAGGTTGCGTAATTCGTCATCGGTGTAGAGCGCGCCGTCGCCCATCTTTGCCGGGAGCATGCCCAAGATGAACAGACTCGCCGGTCCGCCTGCTCCGCGAAGCAGCCAGGTATGGCTGCGTTGCATGATGCCGCCGCCGGCCATGCGGCCCAATCCCATGTCTGCGCCCAGAGCCGCTGCAATGGCGTCGGAGGCGGAAGGCAGCAGCATGGCGCCCGCCATCATGATCGCGCCGAAGTTGGAGGCGGGTTCTACGGTGGTACCGGCGTCGGTGCTGCACCATTCCGCGGTACAGGATTTGGCGAAGACCTTGTCGGTACGCTCCTTCGGCTCGGGCCATCGCTCTGGCATCGGCGTGGGTACCCGCATGGGCTCGGGCGGCGGATTCCACGCTACCCACGACGCGCCTCCGTTGGGAAGCCCTTTAAAAATCGAGTTTTCTTCAAAGGGATCTTTTTTGTCGTCCTTGAACATGACCTTCCTGATGTCCGCCAATTTAAGACGGCGCAGGTTGCAGGCGGTCCGACGAGTGGTCAACGTTAGGGCGGTTTCGGGATGTTGCTGTGCCGACAGGCTTTTGATGTCAGTGGGACCTGCTTCAGCCGGGAAAGCGTCAGGTGCCACACCGCAAAATCGATGTCGCCCGGACTGGCCTATTCCCGGCTAAAGCCGGTCCCACATTAGTCCGCGTCGTCTGGGCTGGAGCTGCCGTCTGAACTTGAACAGATAGACGCGTGGTGCTTATCTGGCACGCCGCCGACAGGCTTTTGATGTCAGTAGGACCGGCTTTAGCCGGGAAAGCGTCAGATCTCACGCCCCATAATCGATGGCGCCTGACCTGGCCGGTTCCCGGCTAAAGCCGGTCCTACAGTGCTGTATCCATCCCCTCAACCAAACCGATAGATGTCCATTCCCAAAGCACCCATGGTGAAACCCTGGTGCTCGATGCTGAACTGTCCGCCCGCTGCCCGTGCGAAATACAGGGGCAGCAGGTGTTCATCCGTCGGGTGGTTGCGCGCTGCTTGCGGTGCCTGGTTTCGATAATCATGCAGCGCTGCCAGATCGTCAGCCGCCAGCTTTTCCACCATCCAGTCGCGGAACCCCAGGGCCCACGGAGTGATGCTTTCAGGTCCCGCCTGCCAGTCCAGCTCTCGCAAGTTATGGGTGATGCTCCCCGAACCGATCAGCAAGACGTTCTCCCCACGCAGCTGATTCAGCGCCTGCCCGACCTTCGTCTGCAGGGCAGGGCCCATGCGTGTAGGCAGCGAGACCTGCACGATGGGAATGTCGGCCTGCGGGTACATCAACGACAGCGGCACCCACACGCCATGGTCGAACGGCCGTTCGGTATTCATGCGCGCCGGTAGGTCAGCCTCCGCCAGCAACTCCAGCACGCGGTGCGTCAGCTCCGGCCTGCCGGGGGCCGGGTACTGCACGGCGAAAAGCTCGGCCGGAAAGCCGCCAAAGTCATGCCAGGTTTCTGGCTGAGGATTGCCGTTGACCAGCAGCTCATTGCTTTCCCAATGCGCCGAGACAATCACGATGGCTTTAGGGCGCGGCAGGGCGGAGGCGAGGCGTGCGAGCGCCGGCCCGCTCTCGCCCGGTTCGAGCGCAAGCATGGGCGAGCCGTGGGAAATGAACAGGCTAGGCAGCATTTGCAGTGTCCTGAGCGTATAAGGTGAGGGGCATGATCGGGCAGTATATCCATCTAAATCCAATATAAGTTTTCGTCCGCTTTGATCGGGATATCAGGAGTGTCTATGGAGCCGGGGTTTTGGCATGAGCGCTGGGCGATCAATCAGATCGGTTTCAATCAGGCGTCAGTGAATTCGCACTTGTTGCGCCTGTGGCCAGAACTCACCGCCATGCCGGGGGAGCGCGTGCTGGTGCCGTTGTGCGGAAAAAGCATCGACATGATCTGGCTGCTCAACCAGGGTTTTCACGTGGTGGGCGCGGAATTGTCTGAAATAGCGGTAGCCGGATTCTTCAGCGAGAACGGCTTGCAGGCCACGATCGAGGAGCGTGGCGCGCTCAAGGTCTACCGTGCGCAGGGCTGCGAGATCTGGTGCGGCGACTTCTTTGCCCTCAAGCCCGAAGACGTGGGCGACTGCACCGCGTTCTACGACCGAGCCGCCCTGATCGCGCTGCCGCCGGACTTGCGCTGGCGTTACGTCAAACAGCTGAATCACTTGTTATCGAGAGACGCCTGCGGCTTGCTGGTGACGCTGGATTACGATCAGTCGCTGATCGCCGGCCCGCCGTTCTCGGTGGATGAGGACGAGGTGCTGCAGTTGCTGTCGCCGGATTGGCGGGTCAAACGCGTCGCTGATCTGGACGTGCTGGAGCAGGGCGTGAAGTTCAGGCAGGCGGGTGCGACATCCCTGATGGAATATGCCTACCGGATGTATCGGCGGTAGGGCAGCGTAAATAAATGAGTACAAAAGAAAAGGGCGACTTCACGTCGCCCTTTCTCGTTGCACCCTCTACGCAATCAACCGCGACGACGAAGCGCCTCGATGCGCTCTTCCAGCGGCGGGTGGCTCATGAACAGCCTGGCCAGGCCGTGCTTCAAACCACCGTTGATACCGAACGCCGTCATGCTTTCAGGCATTTGCACCGGAACGCCTTGCTCCGAGCGCAGACGTTGCAGAGCGCTGATCATCGCGCCCGTACCGGCCAGGCGGGCACCGGCGTCGTCGGCGCGGTATTCACGCTTGCGCGAGAACCACATGACGATGGCGCTGGCGAGGAAGCCCAACACGATTTCGGCGAAGATGGTCGCGATGTAGAACGCGATGCCACGGCCTTCTTCGTTCTTGAAGATCACCTTGTCGACGAAGTTGCCGATGATTCGCGCAAAGAACATGACGAAGGTGTTGACCACGCCCTGTACCAGCGCCAGCGTCACCATGTCGCCGTTGGCAACGTGACCGATCTCGTGAGCCAGCACTGCTTTCACTTCATCGGGCGAAAAACGCTCCAGCAGGCCCTGACTCACCGCGACCAATGCGTCGTTCTTGTTCCAGCCGGTGGCAAAGGCGTTGGCCTCGTAGGCAGGGAAAATACCCACCTCTGGCATCTTGATGCCCGCATCGCGGGACAGTTGTTCTACGGTCTGCAGCAGCCATTGTTCATGACGGGTGCGGGGTTGGGTAATGATCTCGGTGCCCGTGCTCATCTTCGCCATCCACTTGGAGATGAGCAGCGAGAACAGCGAACCGGCGAAACCGAACACAGCGCAGAAGATCAGCAGCTGATTGAGGTTCAGATCAACCCCGTTGGCCGCCATGAACCCGTTGAAGCCAAAAAGGCTCAGGGTGATGCTGGCAATCAGCACGACCGCAAGGTTAGTGGCCAAAAACAGCAAAATGCGCATCATGGTTAAGAGTTTCTCCTCGGGAAGAATATGTAACGTACTGCGGGGGTATATAAGGTGATGTCAGGGCGTATTCAACTGGGGGATCATTTCAAACTGTGTCGTCTGGCGACGGCACGGCAATAAAGGCCCTCAGCGAGAGGTCAGGGGCAAAGCCATGGGGCTCGAAACCGGAGGAGCCGGCTTGCTGGCGAACCCCGGTGTGTCAGGCGACATCGTCGTCACTGATCAACCCCGTTCGCCACCAGACCGGCTCCTACAGCAGGCAGCATTACTGCTTGTAAGTCTTCAGGAAATTGCCGATCCGGCCAATGGCCTGTTCCAGATCATCCACACGCGGCAGCGTCACCACGCGGAAGTGGTCCGGCCACGGCCAGTTGAACGCTGTGCCCTGAACGATCAGCAGCTTTTCCGACAGCAGCAGGTCCAGCGCGAACTTCTCGTCGTTGTGGATCGGGCAGACTTTCGGGTCGATGCGCGGGAAGGCGTACAGCGCGCCCATCGGCTTCACGCAGCTGACACCCGGAATGTCGTTGAGCAATTCCCAGGTCCGGTTGCGTTGCTCCAGCAGACGGCCCGGCGGCAGGATCAGGTCATTGATGCTCTGATAACCGCCCAGCGCGGTCTGGATCGCGTGCTGGCTCGGCACGTTGGCGCACAGGCGCATGTTTGCCAGGATGTCGATGCCTTCGATATAGCTGACCGCGTTGTGCTTGGGCCCGGAAATCGCGATCCAGCCTGAACGGAACCCGGCCACGCGGTAGGACTTGGACAGCCCGTTGAAGGTCAGGCACAGCAGGTCCGGTGCCAGCGAGGCAGTGCAGATGTGCACGGCGTCGTCGTAGAGAATCTTGTCGTAGATTTCGTCTGAGAACACCACCAGATTGTGCTGACGGGCAATCTCCAGCATACCCAGCAACACTTCACGGGAATACACCGCGCCGGTCGGGTTGTTCGGATTGATGATCACCATCGCTTTGGTGTTCGGCGTGATCTTGGCCTTCATGTCCTCCAGATCAGGCCACCAGTTGGCCTGCTCGTCGCACAAATAATGCACCGGGTTGCCGCCCGACAACGCCACGGCGGCGGTCCACAGCGGGTAGTCCGGTGCCGGCACCAGCACTTCGTCGCCGTTGTTGAGCAGGGCCTGCATCGACATCACGATCAGTTCCGAGACGCCGTTGCCCAGGTAGATGTCTTCGATGCCGACACCTTCGACCTGCTTTTGCTGGTAGTACTGCATCACCGCCTTGCGCGCGCTGAACAGGCCTTTGGAATCGCTGTAGCCCTGGGCCATGGGCAGGTTGCGGATAACATCCTGCAGAATTTCGTCCGGCGCCTCGAAACCAAACGGCGCCGGGTTGCCGATGTTGAGCTTGAGGATGCGATGGCCTTCCTCTTCCAGGCGCTTGGCGTGCTTGAGCACCGGCCCGCGAATGTCGTAGCAGACGTTGGCGAGCTTGTTCGATTTGCTGAACTGCATGGTGATTGGTCCCGAAAAGAGACGGCCCGCTGTATGAAGAAGCGCGGACCGCTGAGCATGACGCCATCAAAATGGGTTTGTACGCGAGAAACGCGGGTGACAGACTGGCGTCCAACGAAGGCGCAATCATACGTGCCACCCGATCCGTGGAAAAGACACAGATCGGGCTTTTTCATTTACGGAGGTCTACCCGTGGCTAAGCTGGATAAAACCCTTGAAGAATGGAAAGCGATGCTCGATCCGGAGCAGTACAACGTCTGCCGGCTGAAGGGCACGGAGCGTCCATTCAGCGGCAAATACAACGAGACCAAAACCGACGGCGTTTACCACTGCATCTGCTGCAACGAGCCCTTGTTCGATTCAACCACCAAGTTCGATTCGGGCTGCGGCTGGCCGAGCTTCTACGCGCCACTGGAAGGCAGCGCAGTGGTCGAAGTGCGCGACGTCAGTCACGGCATGATTCGCACCGAAGTGGTCTGCAGCCAATGCGATGCTCACCTCGGTCACGTGTTTCCGGATGGTCCGCCACCTACCGGTCTGCGTTACTGCATCAACTCCGTGTGCCTGGACCTGGTACCGCGCAACGCCTGATGCAGGTCTATCACCGGCAACAATGGGATAGCGCGCCAGGCAATGGCGCGCTAGCTTGGCTGTTTACCACTTTCGAGGCATCGCCATGAGCGACGAACTGCTTAACATTCCGGTGCAAACGATCAAGGGCGAACAAAAGACCCTGGCTGATTTCGGCGGCAAGGCGGTACTGGTGGTGAACACCGCCAGCAAGTGCGGTTTCACGCCGCAATACAAGGGCCTTGAGGAATTGTGGCAGGGCTACAAGGATCGCGGGCTGGTGGTGCTGGGCTTTCCGTGCAACCAGTTCGGCAAGCAGGAGCCCGGCAATGAAGGCGCGATTTCCGACTTTTGCGAGTTGAACTACGGGGTGAGCTTTCCGCTGTTCAAGAAGATCGACGTCAACGGCAGCCATGCCCACCCGCTGTTCGTGCAGCTCAAGAAGCGCGCGCCGGGGTTGCTCGGTTCCGAAGGCATCAAGTGGAATTTCACCAAGTTCCTGGTGGGCCGCGACGGCAAGCTGGTCAAGCGTTACGCGCCATTGACCAAGCCGGAAGACATCAAGGCCGACATCGAAGCGTTGTTGAAAGAACAAGCGGCCGGTTGATTGAAGCCGTTTTTAATGCGGCTGCTCTACGGGGATCCACTGATCCAGCAACGCCATCAATTCTTCGCGACGAAATGGCTTGGCCAGGTAGTCGCTCATGCCTGCAACTTTGCAGTGCTCCCGCTCTTCAGGCATCGCGTTGGCCGTCAGCGCGATGATCGGCAGATCTGACCAGCGATCGCTCTCCCGGATTCGTCGCGTAGCGTCATAGCCGTTCATCACGGGCATGTTGCAGTCCATCAGCACCAGATCGAAGTGATCCTGCTCAAGCTGCTGCAGCGCCTCGGCGCCATTGCTGCTGACGACCACCTCGCAGCCGAGCTTGCCAAGCATGCCTTTCGCCACCAGCTGATTAACCGGGTTGTCCTCCACCAGCAGAATACGCGCCCGATGGGTGGGGGAAGGGTCGCCCTGGTCCTGGCTGATACCTGCCTGACCATCGGCGTCCAGAATGCGCGCCAGGCTCTGATGTAACACATTGCGTGGAAGTGGCCGCGCCTGTTGCTGCAGCGGCGCCAGGGCCGCAACCTGCTCGCCGGGCATGAAGTTGCCGTACGCCGTCACCAGCAACACCGGCACCGTACTTGCCTCACGTATGGCCACCAGGCACTCCGGACAATCAGTGATCAGCAGGTCTGCGTCGGCATCGGGTGGTGCGTCTTCTGCCAGCGGCTGACAGGTCACGCCCCATTCAGGTAGCAGTCGGCTGAGCATTTCCAGCAACCCGCTGGTCGCGTCACTGGCCACCAGGACTTTGCCTTTGAGCAGCGGCCATTTCAGCGCCGGGGTGTTTGCCGGCAGCGGCAGGTCCACGCGAAAGCGGCTGCCGACGCCTAAGGCAGACTCGATACTCAATTGCCCGTTCATGGCATCGGTCAGGTTGTGGGTCAGGGTCAGGCCCAGGCCGGTTCCGCCGTACTGCCGGGTGATCGCGGCTTCGGCTTGAGTGAACGGCTGGAAGATCTTGGCCTGGGCGTCCTGGGCGATGCCGATCCCCGTGTCACACACCTCGATGCGCACATGGTCGCCCTGCTGGCTAAGGCGTACATCCACGCGCCCGGCGCGGGTGAACTTGAGCGCGTTCGAGAGCAGGTTACTGACGATCTGCCGCACCCGCGTCGGGTCACCCAGTACCGACGCCGGAAAGCGCGGGTCAATCAGGCAGGTCAGCTCGACATTCGGCGCCGCGTTTTGCGACAGCAGGCTGGCGGTGTCTTCGATCAGCGCGGCCAGATCGAACGGAATGCGCTCAAGCTCAACCTGGCCGGCGTCGAATTTCGACAGGTCGAGAATGTCATTCAGCAGTTCGACCAGCACCTTGCCCGAGTCGTGGGCAATGGACAGCTGCTGGCGCTGTTCTGCGCTGAGCGGGCCATCGAGGGACAACGCCAGCATGCCCAGCAAACCGTTGAGCGGCGTGCGGATTTCATGGCTCATGTGGGCCAGAAACGCAGAGCGCGCGTGGGCCATGTCCAGCGCTGTGCTGCGCGCGATCTGCAGTTCTTCATTGGACTGGCTGAGCCGGGCGTTGCTGGCTTCGAGCTGATTGGTGCGTGCGGAAACGATGTCTTCCAGCTCGTTGAGGTGGTCAGTGAGCCGGTTTTCCGCCTCCCGCCGCTGCGCGAACTCACTGGCGACGCTCTCGAACTGACGATTGGTGACCGCCACCAACACGCCGATTTCGTCATTTTCGTGGCCGGGCGGGCAGGGCACCGGCGGTTGAACGGGGCTGCGCGGGTCACGTTCCGACAGCGCACGGATCATCCCCGTCAGCGGTTTGGTCAGGGTCAAGTAGAACAGCGCCAGCAGCAGGCCGGCCAGCACGAGGCTGCGCACGAAGCCGTTGACCAGGGTGATCACGGCCCGCTGCAGGAAATGACTGCCGAAAGCGAAGGTATCGACGTCCAGGTGCAAGGTGCCGATGGACTCATTGGGCATGTGGTCCAGGTGCAGGACGTCTTCGAACTGCCGATTCCCGCCGAACAGGAAATCACTGACCATCCGGTAAGCGCTCTTCGCCAACGGCCGAGATACGGCAGCGAGCTGGACGTTGTTGTTATCGGTCAGCCGCGCGCCCACCACGGCCGGGGAGTGCAGCAGGCCGAGGGTCAGTTCTTGCGCCAGTTCAGCGTCGAGGTTGTAAGCGATACGCGAGGCGGGGTTGTGACTGATTTGCAGCAAGGAGCGAATTTCACGATCGATGGACGCGTCTTCGCTGGCATAATCGAGCGCAATTTGAAACAGACTGAGCAGCGTGCCCAATACAAAGCCGATCAGCACAGTCAAACGGGCCTGTTTGAATGACAGCCGGTGGGTGATCGCTATATCCATAAAAGGCACTGTCACTTCTTGTGTCCGTCGCGTGGCAAGCATAGCTGATCGCGGCCGGGCGTTAACCCGTTAAATCAAGGAGAAACCGTGGATTCTCGATTGAACGCATTTCTGGAACGCGCCGAGTCGGTACTGGCGCGCCTCGAACCTCTGTTGCCTGCCGTGCGCCAGCCCGTGGACTGGGAGGCGACGCTGGCCGCGCGCTGGGTGCACGAAGGCCGCGGCGGTTACCTGATGCCCCTGGAGGTCACTCTGGACATGCGCCTGTCCGACCTCATCGGCGTTGACCGCCAGCGTGAGCAATTGGGCCGCAATACCCAGCAGTTCATCGATGGCCTGCCCGCCAACCATGCGCTGCTCTGGGGATCCCGTGGCACGGGCAAGTCGTCGCTGGTGCGCGCGCTGCTGGCCGAGCACGCTAAATCTGGCCTGCGCCTCATCGAGATCGAGCGTGATCATCTGGGCGATCTGCCGCGTGTGGTCGAGCAACTGCAGAAATTGCCCCAGCGCTTTGTGCTGTTCTGCGATGACCTCTCGTTCGAATCCGGCGAAGGCGACTACCGGGTGCTCAAAAGCGTGCTCGACGGTTCGCTGGAACAGGCGCCGGACAACGTCCTGCTGTACGCCACGTCCAATCGCCGTCATCTGGTGCCGGAGAAGGAGAGCGACAACGCTCACTGGCAGCGTGGTGACGACGGCGAGATCCACCCGAGCGAAGCCGTTGAGGACAAAATTGCGCTGTCGGACCGCTTCGGCCTCTGGCTGTCGTTCTATCCCTTCACCCAGGAGCATTTTCTGGATGTGGTGGAGCACTGGATCGGCGAGCTGGCGACCAAGGCCGGCCTGCAATGGCAGCGTGATGAAGCGCTGGAGATCCACGCCGTGCGCTGGGCAACCGGCCGTGGCAACCGCAACGGTCGTTGCGCGTATCAGTTCGCCCGTTATTGGGTTGGTTTGAAAATGCTGGAGCAAGACGCATGATCGATTTGAATTCCGCAGGGGAGGGCCTTGATGGCTACCGTCTGCTGGCTGCACAACTGGAATCCCTGCTGGCGGACGAGCGCGACTTCATCGCCAATGCTGCGCAGTTTTCGGCCTTCCTTTATACCCAGCTCGATGACCTGAACTGGGCAGGCTTTTACCTCAACCGCAATGAAGAGCTGGTGCTGGGGCCGTTCCAGGGCCAGATCGCCTGCGTGCGCATCCCGTTCGGCAAGGGCGTGTGCGGCACGGCGGCACAAAGCCGCGAAACCCAGCGCGTGCACGATGTCCATGAGTTTCCGGGACACATCGCCTGTGACAGTGCGTCAAACAGCGAGGTGGTGGTGCCTCTGATAAAGGACGGGCGGCTGATTGGCGTTCTGGATCTGGACAGCCCGAGTGTCGGGCGCTTCAGCGAGGAGGATCAGGCGGGGATTGAAAGGCTGGCGGCGATCTTCTTGAAATCGACCGATTGCTGACGTGAAGTCCTGACGCCTGACGCACCGTGCCGCACGGTGCGTCAGGCATGAGCCATCAGTCGTAGATGGCTTTCTTTTTCCACTCGGCATCTGCGTCGACGACCTTCAAGCCTTCGGTCAGCTCGTTGTTGTCGTCTTCGGTCGGTGCGATGGTGTCCAGCACCATTGAGTTGGACTTGGCCAGTTGCCGCTCCATAGCCTGCAAGTGGGCCTTCCACGGCGCGGGTTCCGGCTGGTTTTTCAAGTACTGCACGCCACGTTCGAATGCCAGACGCGCCTGACCAGGCTGCTCCTGACTCATCGCGTGCTGGCCCAGGTTGTTAAAGAACTCGATGTGCAGCAGTACCAGCAAGTTGCGGATCTCGCGAATCCAGTGCTTGGCTTCAGCCGTTTGCAGGAAACCGTCGTGGGCCGCCCGCGTCACCTGGCCGTGCATGGCTTCTAATAGAAAACGCACGTCCTTGGCCTTGGCCTCGGTCTGGATCGGGCTGGCCGGATTGCTGACCGTAATCGCGTCGCCCTGGGCCACCAGCGCTTCGAGCTCGGTCTGGCGTTCCTGAAGGTTCGGGTTGTTCTTTTTTTCCAGCGCGAGCAGACGCTTGAGCACGTTCAGCTCCAGGCGAACGAGCAGCAGCTTGAGCGCCGGCGTCATCAGCTGGCCCGGGAAGGTTTCCGACAGCTCGCTGCAGCGGCGCAGCCGGTCATTGAGCTCGACCAGGCTTCGCGCGCGCTCGACCTTCTTGCCCTCTGCGACATGGTTCAGGTAGCCGAAGGCTATGAGGAGCACGATACCTGCTACGACGAACAGAGTGATAATGAGTGGTGTCACCGCACAAGCCTCAATCAAGTAATTTGCGCGAGTGTAGTGGCTATCCACTATCGCGGGAAGGTGGTCCTGTCACTCCGCCTGATATTGCCTACGGTGGCTGACACGTGTGTATCGGCCGTCCTTTGCCTAAATAGAGGGCGAAGTCATTGATTTGAATATATTTTCACTGAGGGGTTGACGACCCCTATATCCATCCATAGAATGCGCGCCACTTGCAGCGTAAAGCACACAGCAGAGCGTAGCAGGGAGTGAATGTTGTAGCGTGTCCCCTTCGTCTAGTGGCCTAGGACACCGCCCTTTCACGGCGGTAACAGGGGTTCGAGTCCCCTAGGGGACGCCATTGCGGGAATAGCTCAGTTGGTAGAGCACGACCTTGCCAAGGTCGGGGTCGCGAGTTCGAGTCTCGTTTCCCGCTCCATTTTTAAGCAGCTTTGCTTTCGGGCGAAGTTGAGTGAAACCAGAAAGCGTCTTCGGATGTGTTTCTGGAACTGGAACACAACACCATGGTGTTTCCAGGCTGTGTCCCCTTCGTCTAGTGGCCTAGGACACCGCCCTTTCACGGCGGTAACAGGGGTTCGAGTCCCCTAGGGGACGCCATTTGCGGGAATAGCTCAGTTGGTAGAGCACGACCTTGCCAAGGTCGGGGTCGCGAGTTCGAGTCTCGTTTCCCGCTCCAAATTCTCAAAAACGCCGCTCAACAGAGCGGCGTTTTTGTGTGTGCGGCATTTACCGCACATGCCCGCCTCAAATCGATCTTCTCCTGCGCATTCCGCAAATTTCCAGATTAATTCGCTCCTTCAGCGCGCAGCCTGGGGATCGTTCTGGTTGGCGGCTTGCTCGGCAGCGAGGCGTATGGCATTGAAATCCGGGTCGAAACCGTGGGACACGTCGACGTGCTTGTTGAGGATGCCTTCGCGCTGATAAATGTCCGCCGTGTTCTGCAGGCCCTTGATGACGCCGTCATCAATGCTCACGCGTTCCATTTTGGTGTCCTGGTTGACCGCCAGATGCACGGCCAATGGCAGGCCGGTGACCTTGGTCTGGGCGGCGGCGTATTCGGCAGGGTGGGTGTTGGCCCAGCGGTAGGCGCGGTCGAGGCGCACCACGAAGTCGTCCAGTTGCACGCGCTTGTCGGCGATGGCTGAGCGGGTCGCGGCGAGGTAGGAATGGTTGGTCAGCAGGTCCGGCCCGTTGGGCAGGATGCGCGCGCCGTTCTGCGTGGCGACGGTGGTGTAGGGCGCCCAGGTGGCCCAGGCATCGGCGTCGCCGTTGTCGAGGATCAGCCGCGACTCGCTGGGTAAGAGGTAAACGAAACTCACGTCGCTGGTCTTCAGGCCTGCTTCGTTCAGCGCACGTATTGCCAGGTAATGGCCGATGGAGCCGCGCCCGGTGACGATGCGCTTGCCCTTGAGGTCGGCAACCGACTTGATCGACGAGTCGTTGCGCACAATCAGCGCAGTCGTGTAGCGGCCACTGACGTGAGTAATGCTGATGACTTTCAACGCCGCACCGGCGCCCAGCGCAAATACATAAGGCGCGTCGCCCAATGCGCCGACGTCCACGGCCCCTGCGTTCAGAGCTTCGCCTAATGGCGACGCCGAGGGGAATTCGGAAAACCTGATCTCGTAGGGCACGTCCTTTAACTCGCCGGACACCTCCAGCAGCACCTTCAGCGCGGACTTCTGATTGGCGACAAGCAGCGGCTGAAGTGGCTCGGCAGCCTTTGTGGCTTGGCTGAATGACAGCGCGAGCAGTGCGGTGAGTATCACGTGACGGGCATGGAGCAGGGGAGTGAAGGGGCTGAACATGGTGCGTGTCTCCAGGCGTGGAAATGAATTCTCGGCCTCCGCCTGGAGAAGGGGTCGGCAAGGGGATTGACCTTATGCCTATAAGAAACGGAATAGAAATATCTTTTGGTTATAGGCTAATTATGTATTTGTGTAATTATATCGCCTTAAGATATTAAGATAATGCATACGTATTTCCGCCTCGATGCATTTTCTGTAGGAGCGCGCTTGCCCGCGAAATGCGACCTGCCTGTGCCATATCTGGCGGCTGGCACACCGCAATCGCGGGCAAGCGCGCTCCTACACGTGTGGGCATTGGCTCAGCTCACGTAGAACCCGTGGGTCCCGTCGCGGCCCAATTGCTCGACCAGTCCAAACTCCCAATCCAGATAAGCCTGCATCGCCTCACGCGGCGCATCGGTGCCTTCATAAGGCCGGCGGTAGCGATCAATGCGCGGGAAGGCCAGATGGCTTTCGCCGTGCTCAAGCTCAAAGCCCGCAGCGACCCAGCTGGCGGTGCCGTCCTTGAGCACAAACACCGGCTTGCCCGTTAGCGCTTCGACTTCCGACACGGCCAGCCGCGCGAGTTTGCTGCTGCCACAGGTCAACACGTAACGCTCGGCAACCGGGATGTTGTTCTGCAGTGCGTTGGCAAGGTCGGCACGCAGCGTCCACCACGCGCCCGGAATATGCTGCTTGACGTAGTGGGCGCTGGCAGTGAAATCCAGCACCGCCACGCCGCCCTGCTGGCGCCACTCGCGCAGCGTTTCGGCGCTGATCTCTTCGACCTTCGGCGCGGGTGGAATGGGCGCGTTCCAGCCACCCTTTTCGCTGAAATCCTCAGGACGCAAGTCGTCCACCACAAACACCTCCCAGCCCAGCTGCGCGAGCCACGAAGCAGACATGTTCGCGCGCACGCCGACGTCATCCAGCAACACGATTCGTGCGCCGCGCACGCTGGCGTAATGGTCAGTCTCCTGCACCAACTGGCCGCCCGGCGTCGCACGCGCCCCCGGCACATGGCCGGCCTCGAATTCCTCCGGCGTGCGCACATCGAACAGGTAGGTCGTACGAGTCGTCTCGGCCTGCCAGACCGGCAAGTCCGCGCGACTGGCGCGTTTCACCCGCGCCTTGTCCGCCACGCTGCGCGCATCCGCCCGAGCGATTTCCCGGGTCGCGTCACTGACCTGCGGGAAGCGCCGGGATTGTCCATGGTCCAGGGTCTGCCCGGCCAGCAGCCAGCCGATCGTGCCATTGCGCAGGGCGGAAATCGGGTTGGGCAGGCCGGCATTCACCAGCGACTGAGTGCCGATGATGCTGCGCGTACGGCCCGCGCAGTTGACGATGATCCGGGTATCAGGATCGGGCGCCAGCTCACGCGCTCGCAGCACTAGTTCAGCGCCGGGCACACTGACGCCGGTGGGAATGCTCATGGTCTGGTATTCATCGAACCGCCGCGCATCCAGCACCACCACGTCGGCCTTGGCGTCGAGCAACTGTTTGACCTCCTCGGCGGCCAACGAAGGCGTGTGACGATGGTGTTCCACCAGTTCGCCGAACGCCTTGCTCGGCACATTGACGTCGATAAACAGCTCTCCGCCCGCGTCGCGCCAGCCCTGCAGCCCGCCTTCCAGCAGCTTGACGTCGCTGTAACCCAGGTCCTGAAAACGCTCCAAAGCGCGTTCGGCCAGCCCCTCGCCGTTGTCATAAACCGTCACGGCGGTGTCGCGACGGGGGATGCGCGCGAGCACTTCCAGCTCCAGCTTCGACAACGGAAAGTTGGCGGCGAACAGTGGATGAGCTTCGGCGAATGGAGCTTCTTCGCGAACATCGACCAGCGCGACTTCTTCATGGGCGAGCAGGGCGCGGCGGATGTCGGCGTAAGAACGGGTGTAGTGGCTCATTGGGCTTGGCTCTCTTTGGACAGATCCCAGATGTTCGGGAGAAAGGCGCTGGAATACCCGGAGATGAACAGCTTTTCGCTGCCATCGGGCTGATAAACGGCGCGCTTCACGGCGCCGATGTTGGCACCGTAGACATGAATACTGATCGACACCTTATCGTCGAAGGCGTTGCTGACCTGATGAATGTCATTGCTGCGCGGCGACAAGGCCTCGACGTGACCGGGCTCCAGGCGGATCGCCGGGCCTTCCTCTTCCAGTCGGCCATCGGTGCGGCGGGCGAACCCCTGGGAATCCTCGGCGCCGCGCAGCATGCCGATCAAGCCCCAGACGCGGTGGTCATGAATCGGCGTGCTCTGGCCCGGCCCCCACACGAAGCTGACGACCGAAAAGCGCTGACGTGAGTCGGCGTGCAATAGAAACTGCTGATAGCGCGTCGGATCGGGAACGGCGAACTCATCCGGCAGCCAATCGTCATAACTCACCAGATGCCCCAGCAACTTGCCACCCCGGGAGAGCAGGTCGCCTTCCCTCGGATTACTGTCGATCAGCTCGGCCAGCGCGCCGATAAAGGCCCTGAGGCGTTCAGGGTGTCGGATGTGGGTCATGTCGGCTCCGGGCAAAGAAGGATGCTCAATATAAGCATAATGCGGCAGCCTAATATGCTATTTATTGATGATTAGGTTATAACCAAATCCTAGCTGATAACCGAATCACAGGCTGCTGGCCGCTCTGTGGCTAACCACAGGCTATCCAGAGCCCTCGATAGCCATTATGATTTTTGCCTATCTTGTTTCCCTTATTCCATGTGCGATCCGAATGAAAATTGATGACATCGATGCGTTCGTAGCGGTCATTCGCTGCCAGTCGATCAGCCATGCCGCTGAATCCCTGGACCTGACCCAGCCGGCCATCACGCGCCGGGTGCAGAATTTCGAGCAGGCGCTGGGCGTTGAATTGTTCGACCGTAATACCAAGCCGCTCAAGCCGACGCCGATGGGCACGCAGGTCTATCAGAAGTGTCTGGCGATCCTGCGGGAAATGGACTCACTGCGCGAACTCGTCGCCAGCGACACGCCGCCCAGCGGTTTGCTCAGGCTGGGCGTGCCGCAAACCATCGGCGACGTTGTGTTGCTGGATGCGCTGAAACACCTGCGCGGCCAATTTCCCGACCTGCGCGCGCAAGTGATCACCGGCTGGGGCAGCCAGCTGATCGGCAAAATCGAGAACGGCGAGCTGGACGCGGCTGCGGCGCTGTTCCCGGCGGGCAAGATCTTCCCTGAAGGCATCGTCGGCGAGTCCATCGGCAAAATGGAGCTGGTGGTGGTGTGCGCCAAGAGCGCGCTGCCGAAAAAGCCGGTGAAACTGGCCGACTGCTACGAACATGGCTGGGTGCTCAACCCGGACGGCTGCGGTTTCCGTGCCGGGCTGCAACGCACGCTGGCTGATCAGGGGTTGAGCCTGAAGGTCAATCTGGAAACCTTCGGCACCGAGCTGCAACTGGGGCTGGTCGCCGACGGCATGGGTCTGGGTCTGGTGCCGCGTCCGCTGCTGGAACGCAGCGTCCACCGCAATTCACTGGCGGTCATGCCGCTCAAGGACTTCAAACCGGTGATGGACCTGTGGCTGATCTACCCACGCTTCCTCGGCAATCTGCAGGCGCCGGTGGCGTCCTTCGGCAGCCTGGTGGCGCAATCGCTGAAGCAGGATCGGGATGCGGCTTGAGACTTGAGGGCTTTCACGTGGCGGTCAACGGGCTGGCCGAGACACCGTCTCAGTGCCAGCGGAAGTTCACGCCATGGCCATGGGTTATCCGCCCACGGCCGGATTCAGCGCCGCGCGGACAGCTGTTGCGGCGCCAGAAATGCATCGTGGAAATAGTTACGAAATGCCTGCATCGCCGGGCTGAATTCGCGCTCGCGATGCCATGCCAGTCCCACACTCATCGGCGTCACCTTGTCGGTGACTGTCAGTGTTTCGATGCGTTTTCCTTCCAGTGACCAGGGGCGGTGTACCAGATCCGAGAGGATTGCCACGCCGCTGCCATTGGCGACCATGCTGCGCACCGCTTCGACTGAACTGGTACGCACCCGCACATTTGGCTGCTGATGCGCATGTTCCCAGTAACGCATGGCGCTTTGTTCGGCTTCGTCGACGGTCAGCAGGATGTAGGGTTCTTTTGCGACGTCGGCGAGGCTGACCGCCGAGCGTTCGCACAACGGATGGTGGCTGGGTAGCCATAACCGCCGCTCGGAGTTGAAGAGGGTCTCTGAAACGATGTCCGGGTGCGTGAGGTTGGCGGTGAGCACCACGGCCATATCAAAACGACCTTTCAACAAGCCTTGTTCAATCGCCTGCCGTTCTTGTTCATGGACTTCAATGGCCACGTCCGGATGCCAGTGTTCCAGGCGCTGCAAATGGTGCGGCAGGAAATAACCGATCACCGTGTAGCTCGCCCCCAGGCGCAACACGCCACTGGCCCGGATATTCGGCAATGGGCTGTTCAATGCGTCATCGACGCTGCGCAAAATCACGTAGGCCCGATTTAAAAAGTGCCGCCCCGCGTCGGTCAGACTCATGCCCTGCGCCGAGCGCTGGAACAACAGCGTGCCGAGGATGCCTTCCAGTTCCTTGATCGCCGTGGTCACCGCCGACTGGGAAATATTCAGATGAATCGCGGCCTGAGAGATTTGCCCGATTTCGGCGGTAGCGACGAAATAGCGGACTTGGCGCAGGGTCAGGGACATGAGCACTCCGGGCGGGAAGGTATCTGTTTTTCGGAAGATAGCCTATCTGATAATAGATCTTCCCAAGGGGTTGGGGGAAATCTAACTTGGCCTGCATGAAGTCACGAGGTCGGGAGCAAGCGTCATGCAGGCAGTAGATTTCAATTCGGACATGGGCGAAGGCTTTGGCCCCTGGACCATCGGCGATGGCGTCGACAATGAGTTGATGGGCTTTATCAGCTCGGCCAACGTCGCCACCGGTTTTCATGCCGGTGACCCTGGCACCATGCGCCGCACCGTCGAGCACGCCAAGCGCCGGGGCGTGGCCATCGGCGCGCACCCGGGGTTTCGCGACCTGGTTGGTTTTGGCCGTCGGCACATCAATGCGCCTGCCCAGGAACTGGTCGACGACATGCTCTATCAGTTGGGCGCCCTGCGGGAACTCGCCCGGGTTCAAGGCGTGGCCCTGCAACACATCAAACCCCACGGCGCGCTCTACATGCACCTGGCCCGAGACGAAGAGGCCGCCCGTTTGCTGGTGGAAAACCTCCAGCGCCTGGAGCCGGAGTTGCTCTTGTATTGCATGCCCGATTCGGTGATCTGCCGGGTTGCCACGGAACTCGGCCAACCGGTTATCCGCGAGTTCTACGCCGACCGCGAATACGACCTGAGCGGCTCCATCGTCTTCACCCGCAACGTACGTGCTTATGATCCGGCACAGGTCGCCGCCCGTGTGCTGCGTGCCTGCCAGGAAGGGGTGGTGCGCACGGTCGAGGGCGAAGACCTGGCGATTGAATTCGATTCCATCTGTTTGCACAGCGACACGCCGGGTGCCCTGGCGTTGGTCGAGGCCACGCGTCATGCACTTGATCGCGCGCGCATAGAGGTTCGGGCACCGCGCTGAGACCAAACGAAAACACCTGGCACACAGACGCCAGGGTTGGCCCTCCGATTCACTTTACGCCTGCCTTTCTACAACTATTCCAAGAGGAACAGACATGGCTGAACACACTGTAATCACCCCGTTGCCGGGGACCTTCTACCGCAAAGCGACGCCGGAATCGGCAAACTTCGTGGAGGTCGGCGCGCACGTCAGCGCCAACACGGTAATCGGCCTGATCGAGGTCATGAAGCAGTTCTCCGAATTGACCGCCGGGACGGCCGGTCGCCTCAGTGCCTTTTTGGTGGAAGACGGTGATCCTGTGGAACCGGGTCAAGTCGTCGCAACCCTCGACGACGCGTGAGGGACGATCATGACCCAAGCCATTCATAAACTGCTGGTCGCCAACCGTGGCGAAATCGCCGTGCGGATCATCCGCGCCGCCAGAGAACTGGGCATTCCCACCGTTGCTGCGTGCAGCGAGGCGGACGTCGATTCCCAGGCCGCGCGGATGGCCGCTGAGGTTCACATTCTTGGTCCGGCCCGGGCCGACAAAAGCTATTTGAACGTCGATGCCTTGCTCGGCGCCTTGAAAGCTACTGGCGCCAACGCGGTGCATCCCGGTTACGGCTTTCTGTCGGAGAACGCCGATTTCGCCGAAGCGGTGGTCTCTGCCGGTGCCATTTTCGTCGGGCCAGGCGCGGAGACGATCCGCCGCATGGGCGATAAGGCCGAGGCACGGCGTACTGCACAAGCCGCTGGCGTGCCGGTGGTGCCGGGTTCGCCGGGTGAACTGTTCGACGTCGAGTCGGCGCTCAAGGCTGCTGAATCCGTTGGCTTCCCCTTGCTGATTAAAGCGTCGGCCGGTGGCGGCGGGCGCGGCATCCGGTTGGCGGAAAACGCCGAGCAGCTGCGCGAAGAATTTCCCCGTTCCCAGCGCGAAGCCCAAGCGGCGTTTGGCAATGGCGCGGTGTATCTGGAGCGGTTTATCAGCCGTGCGCGGCATATTGAAGTGCAGGTGTTGGGCGACGGTCAGCACGCGGTGCATTTGTTTGAGCGCGAGTGTTCGCTGCAACGGCGCCGGCAGAAGATCTTCGAAGAAGCGCCGTCGCCGGTCCTCAGCCAACAGCAACGGGAAATCCTCTGCGAAAGCGCGGTGCGCCTGACCGAGTCCTTGGGCTACAAGGGCGCCGGCACCCTGGAATATCTGTATGACGACGTCACTGGCGAGTTCTTCTTTATCGAGATGAATACGCGGATCCAGGTGGAGCACCCGGTCAGCGAACTGATCACCGGCATCGACCTGGTCCAGGCCATGTTGCGCATCGCTGGCGGCGAACCGCTGGGCTTCACGCAAAGTGACATCCGACTCAACGGCGCCGCCCTGCAAATGCGCCTGAACGCTGAAGACCCTGCGCGGAATTTCTTCCCGAGCCCAGGCCTGGTCGAGGAGCTGATCTGGCCGAACGGCGAAGGCATTCGCGTCGATACGCATCTGTATCAAGGCTACCGTGTGCCGCCTTACTATGACTCGCTGCTGGCCAAACTGATTATTCACGGTGCGGATCGCGCCGAAGCCTTGGCGCGAGCGCGAATCGCCGTGGCGCACACCACCCTCACCGGCATGGCCAACACCCTGGCGTTGCACGGTGAATTGTTGGAACAACCGTGGCTGCACAGCGCCGACTTTAACACCGGCACCCTCGAAACCTGGCTGGCCGAGCGCCGCAGCGGAGGTGAAGCATGAGTACCCCCATCCGCTACAGCTTTGGCGCCGATGAGCACTTGTTTGCCGAAGTCAGCGACAGCATGTCCCTGGACGCATTTTTCAAAGGCCTCGCCGTCACCCGCGCCGTGGAAGGGCTGGCGCTGGATGGCGTACTTGATATCTGCCTGGCCAACGCGTCATTCCAGATCCGTTTCGACCCGGATCGCATCGCCCCTCATACCTTGCTCGAAGCGGTCAAAATCGCCGAGGCCGGCGCTGTTGCCGAGCGCACGCTGCAGACGCGGATTATCGAGATTCCAGTGCTCTACAACGACCCCTGGACCCACGAAACCCTGATGCGTTTTCGCGACCGCCATCAAGACCCGAGTGCAACGGACCTGGAATACGCCGCACGCATAAACGGTCTGGCCGACGTCGAAGCATTCATCGCGGCCCACAGTGGCGCGCCGTGGTTTGTCTCGATGGTCGGCTTCGTTGCCGGCCTGCCATTCATGTTCCAGATGGTCGAGCGCGAGCGTCAGTTGCAGGTGCCCAAGTACCTGCGCCCGCGCACCGACACACCTAAATTGACCCTTGGTCACGGCGGTTGCTTTGGATGCATTTACTCGGTGCGCGGCGCCGGGGGTTATCAGATGTTTGGTGTTACCCCCGCGCCGATCTACGACCCGCAACAGAACCTCGCGTATCTGAAGGAACACATGGTGTTTTTCCGTCCTGGCGACATCGTGCAGTTCAAACCGATGGACCGTAAAGCGTACGACTACGCGGTGGCCGAAGTGGAAGCCGGTCGCTTTGATCTGCGGATTCGGCCGGTGGAGTTTTCGCTGGACGCGTTCCTCGCCGATCCCGTCGGCTATCCCAAGTCGTTGCAGGAGGTGTTGGCATGATCAAGGTTCTCAAACCCGGCCTCGCCACTTCGGTACAAGACTTGGGCCGCGAAGGGTATTACCACCTGGGCATTCCGCCATCCGGCGCGCTTGATCAATACGCCTTGAGCGCGGCCAATCAATTGGTAGGCAACCCGGCAGGTTTGGCGGCGCTGGAATGCACGCTACTCGGGCCTGAGCTGGAGTTTCAGCAGGATGCTTTGGTTGCGGTCAGCGGCGCGCACATGACGCCACGGGTCGATGGCGTGGAAATGCACCTGGACACCGCGTTCACGGTGAAGGCCGGGCAGGTGCTGAGTTTTGACTTTCCCAGGGCGGGAGCCCGCGCTTATCTGGCGGTGGCCGGTGGCATTGATGTGCCGGTGGTGCTCGGCAGTCGCTCCACCTATGCGCTGGGCGCGCTCGGTGGTTTTCAGGGAAGACGCCTGATTGCAGGTGACCAATTGCCGGTGGGCATCGCCAGTGGCAAGAGCCGCGCAGGGGCCAGTTTGCCCATGGCGTTACGGCAATCGTTGGGTGGCGAAATCACCTTGCGGGTGGTGCCCGGTTTGTACTACCACCGCTTGACCGAGTCGGCGGCGAAGAGCTTTTTCGCCGAGCCCTGGACGGTCGGTTCGGAAGCCGACCGCATCGGCTATCGCTTCAAGGGCGGCAGCGCGCTGAGCTTTCAGCCACGGGAGCAGCCGTTCGGCGCCGGTTCTGATCCGTCGAACATTGTCGACAGTTGCTACCCGATCGGCTCGATTCAGGTGCCCGCCGGGCTTGAACCCATCGTGCTGCACCGTGACGCAGTGTCCGGTGGCGGCTACGCAATGATTGGCACGGTGATCAGCGCCGATCTCGATTTGATCGGCCAGATGCAACCCAACCAGAAAGCCCGCTTTGTGGCGGTAACCCTCGAAGAGGCGTTGGAAGCGCGACGGTCTTACAAGAAAAAACTCAGCTGCCTGAGCAAGCTGTTCCCTTCCTGATACTGCCGGCCGCAGCCGCGGGCAAGCGCGCTCCGGCAGGATGCTGTGAAAGAGGTGACCGGGCTGGTTTCAGATGAGGCCAGCACAGCCTTTACTCACGGCAGGTCGATACTGGCCACTGCTGGCCCGCGAACCAACTGCCGTTTTGCCTATCACAGCTATCGCCGCCCACTCTGGCGGCAGCTCAGGGAGCGTTTCAATGGCAGATAAACAAAAGGTTTTTTGGTACGGCACTGCGGGTAAGGATGAGTTTTTCAGTACCTTCGATCTCAATGTTATCTACGGCGGTGCTGGCGACGATTACATTGAGGGTCGAGGTGACAGCGTACTGATCGGCGGCGCCGGTTCGGACAGTTTCTACGCCTATGGAAACGCCGTACTGCGCTATGCGTCCATCAGCGACAGTAGCGGCTCGCACGTCGACTACATCGATTATTTCGATAAGGCTGATCGCCTTGATCTGACCGCGCTGGGCATTTCCGGCATTGGTGACGGCACACACGGAACCGTTCAGATCGTCAGCAATACAGATGACGGCTATTACCGGACGATTCTCAGAAGCTACGATGTCGATGCAAACGGCAACCGGTTCGAGCTGCTGCTGAGTGGCGATTACACCCTGACCAACGCCAACTTCCAGCGCCTGATTGCAGGCAGCGATTCGGGCGACAGCGTTGTCGGCACCTCGGCGGGCGCAGAAACCCTGATGGGCTACGGGGGTCGCGATACCTTGTCTGGCCTGGCCGGCGATGATCGTCTGGTGGGCGGCCTGGGCGGCGATACCCTGACCGGGGGCACCGGCGCCGACGAGTTCGTATTCAGTTCCGTGTCCGACAGCATCCGCACTTCGACAGTTTCTGCGCACACTGCCGGTCGGGATCTGATCACTGATTTCAATGCAGCTGAAGGCGATCTCGTGGATCTGTCCAGCCTGGGGTTCAGCGGCTTGGGCAATGGCTTCAATGGCACTCTGAAGGTCGTGGTCAACGGGGCAGGTACGCAGACAGCCTTGAAATCGCTGGAGGCCGATGCTGACGGCAATCAGTTTGAAATTCTGTTCAGCGGTAATCTCAAGGCCGACCTGAATCGCGACACGGTGGATTTCGGTAACACCACCGGGCCCAAGATCGTCAATACGATGACCCGCGATAACATGGATGTGCTGGGCACCGGCGGCAATGACATCCTGGTCGGCGGCGTGGGCGATGATCAGATGGTGGGTTTTCAGGGCAACGACATCATAAACGGTGGCGCTGGTAACGACGTCATGGCCGGTGGCATGGGCAAGGACACACTCACCGGTGGCAGCGGCCTTGACGACTTCGTCTATTACCGCATGACCGACAGCTATCGCACGGCGGACGCCAGTCATTCGGACCTTATCACCGACTTTGAAAGCGGAGACCGTCTGTTCATTCTGGATCTGGGGTTCGACCGCACGGGCGATGGACGAAATGGCACCTTGAAGCTCGACTACAACGAAGACCAGGACAGGACCTACCTGCGCTCCTTTGCAGCCGATGCAGACGGGCGTTTCTTCCAGATTGCACTGAGCGGCAACCACACAAGCGTTCCGGTCCTTTATGACGGCCTTTATCTGGATGAACCGCTGATTTCTATTGTCGGCATCAATCCAGCCGAGCCTGCGCCTGTGTAAACGGTCTTCCCGCCTGAAGAGGCGGTGAAGAAAGTGGAAGAGCAGGCCCAGGTGCTCAAAAGCAGCGCCGGGCCTGTCATGACACCGCACTGGAATGCGCTGATTCGCGAATGAAAGCGCCGTTAGCAGGAGCCGTGAGCCACAGCCTTTGTTCACGCCACCTTTTCGTTCTTCTCCTGCTCGCGTCGCGCGATCAGTTTGCGCGTCAGCGGGATCAGCTTTTTGCCGTAATCGACCGCATCTTCCAGTGGATCAAAACCGCGAATCAGGAACGTCGTGATCCCCAGATCGTAATAATCCAGCAGCGCGTCGGCGACTTGCTCTGCGGTACCCACCAGCGCCGTGGAATTGCCTTTCGCGCCGAGCAACCCTGCAATGCCGGTCCACAGACGTTTGTCCAGACGCGCACCCTGGGCCGCGGCTTCCAGCAAACGCCGCGAACCTTCATTCGGCGGCTCGCGTCGCTCGAATCCGGACGCCTGGGCCAAGGCCTTCGCCCGCTCCAGAATACTGTCTGCACGCGCCCAGGCCTTTTCCTCCGTCTCCGCCAGAATGGGCCGCAGCGACAAACTGAAACGCACCGTCCGCCCATGCCTGCCGGCTTCGGCCCGCACCTGTTTGACGATGTCCCTGACTTGCTCGTAGGTCTCGCCCCACAGCGCATAGACATCAGCGTGTTTGCCCGCAACTTCCAGCGCAGCCTGCGAAGCACCCCCGAAATACAGCGAAATGTGAGGCTGCTGCGCTGACTTGACCAGCGAATGAGCGCCCTCCAACCGGTAGTAATCACCCTGGTGATCGAATGGCTTGTCGGCCGTCCATTCCTGGCGCACCACGCCGAGGTACTCGTCCGTGCGGGCGTAACGCTCGTCCTTGCCAATGAAACTGCCGTCAGCGCGCAGCTCCTGATCGTCTCCACCGGTGATGATGTGCACCGCAATACGCCCGCCAGTGAATACATCCAGCGTAGCGAATTGCCGAGCGGCGACGGTGGGTGAGATAAACCCCGGCCGGTGTGCGACGAGAAACTTCAATGTTGTCGTGACGCTGGCCGCGTACGACGCCACGAACGCGCTGTCCGGGCTGTTTGAGTGATAAGCGACCAGTGCCCGGTCAAAGCCGGCCTCTTCATGGGCTCGGGCGACTTTCTCCACATACTCAGGCTGAACGGCCGGCCCGCTTCGGGAATGAATCTCCGACCCGGGCTGGGTAGCGATATAACCGATGAACTCGACGCTCATGACAACTCCTTGTACTGATGGGCCAACCGACGCGAGAGGACACGCGTGGGCAAGTCAGCAACATAGGGGCAAGCGAAGGGTCTGTGAAATTCGATTTAGCGCTAAGCTAATTATAAAAAATATGCATTTAGCTCGGCGGTAAGATCAGGAAATTTTTCGCTGCCCTGCAGAAGAGCTGCCCGCTTAGGATGACGCGGAGCGTCACAGGATGCATTCCCACGCAGAGCGTGGGAACGATCTGCATCAAAAGCTTCCCGGCTAAAGCCTGTCCCACGAATAGCAGCCCGTGCAGTCAGTAGGACCGGCTTCAGCCGGGAAGCCTTCGATCTGCCGTTGACCTTGATCTTGATCTTCATACGAGGAGGGTTCAGACACCGCAGAACGCGACTTTGGTGCAGGCTGAACGGAGGTCTCGCGCAGTGGGTCGAGCCGCATGGATGCGGCGAGAGCGCCGTCAGGACATGGATGTCCGTTCGGCGCGGGCCCACGGAGCGAGACCGGAGTGAAGGCACCCTGACGAAGGAAGGGCCAAACCGAGAGCAGGCACTTTTGCTTACTTTTGGTGCTTTTCAAAAGTAAGTCGCCGAAGGCGAAACAGTCCGCCCTCAGGCGGACGCTTTTGATCTTGATCTTGATCCGAACAACCTCAGATCAATGCTTGGACTCAGACTGCGACATCGCCAACAACTGCTTCTCCTGATTCCAGTCAAACGGCTCCTCGTTCTCCATCGCCTCAAACCGACGCTCCTCCAGCGCCGTATACAAATCAATCTCATCGTCCGGCATGAAATGCAGACAATCGCCCGCGAAAAACCACAACAAATCCCGCGGCACCAAATGAGCGATCTGCGGATAACGCTGAATCACCTGACACAACAAATCCTGCCCCAGATACTGACTCTCGATCGGATCAGCCGGCAACAGCGTCAGCAACTCATCGTACCGCTCCAGAAACAGCGCATGACTTTCTTCGGGGACCTGCTCGGCCTCTCCCAGCGCGACCAGGATGCCGCGCAAATGCAGCAGCAGATTCATGATGTGGTCGAGATTGGCGTCGGCCATGATGAAGCCCTCAGAGACAAAAACAGGCGCGGGAGTATAGAGGCCCCCGCCGCCTGCGGCTATCTCAATGCCACAACCCGGCCAGATACCGATGACCTGCTTCGGTAAGCGCGAGATGAGCATAGGTACGGTCAGGACTGGGCAGTCGGGTGACAAAGCCCATCATCAGAAGGGTTTGCAGCGTTTGTGTGGGCTTGCCCCTGGAAAGATCCTCCCCCGAGGCGATTTCAGAGAGCAGGCAGCGATGAGTCAGGCGTTGGTCAATCATGGTGCGTCCCTTTGGGTTTTTCTTGTTGTTACCAAGGAGTGTAGGACAATTCGCCAGCGCGGTGTATGTAGACGTAAGTCGTGGGCAGCACCTGTAGGAGCGCGCTTGCCCGCGAATGATGACGTGTCAGCTAACATTCATGATGCTGACCCACTGCAATCGCGAGCAAGCTCACTTCTACAGCGTTTGCCTCGATTAATCAGCGGATTTTGCCTTCAGTGGCGACCAGCTCTTCCTTGTCGAAATCATCCACATCGATCACCTTGCGTCGCGCCGCCTCTGCAGCGCGCAACGTCTCCGCTTCCCCTGCCTGCAACACGCCCGCGTTGAGCGCGGCATCAATCAAATGCTCGCCACCCGCGGGCTTGACCTGACCGCTTTTCACCGCGTGATGCAGTTTGCTGCGGATAGCCTTGGCACCCCTGAGCAAGTCGCTGGCGTGCTGCAATGCGCCGACCGGATCTTCGGCGTCGGTCGGGCGGTAGCAACCGGCGAGCACCGACTCCAGCGCCGGGTCGCCTTTGGCACGGCCGAGGATTTCCGCGACCTGGGCATCGAGCCGGTCCGATGGCCCTTTGTGGCGACGGCCGAACGGGAACACGATCACCCGCAGCAGCCCGCCAAGAACGCGGTTCGGGAAATTACTGAGCAATTCGTCCAGCGCGCGCTCCGACTCACCCAGCGCTTCTTCCATGGACCAGCGGAACAGCGGCGCCAGGGCTTCGGGATAATCCAGATCGTGGTAACGCTTGAGCGCGGCGGACGCCAGGTACATATGGCTCAGCACATCGCCGAGTCGCGCCGACAGGCGTTCGCGGCGTTTCAATTCGCCGCCCAGCAGCATCATGCTCAGGTCAGCCAGCATGGCAAACGCTGCGGCCTGACGGTTCAGCGCGCGGAAATAACCCTGACTCAGGCGATCGCCCGGCACGCTTTCGAAATGCCCCAGCCCCAGATTCAACACCAGCGTGCTGGCCGCGTTGCGTACGGCGAATCCGATGTGCTGCATCAGCAGGCCGTCGAATTCCACTACCGCCCGATCGTGATCCTTACGGCCGGCGAGGGCCATTTCCTTCAGCACGAACGGATGGCAACGAATAGCACCCTGACCGAAAATCATCAGGTTGCGGGACAGAATGTTCGCGCCTTCCACGGTGATGAAGATCGGCGCGCCTTGCCACGAGCGACCCAGGTAATTGTTCGGGCCCATGATGATGCCCTTGCCGCCATGCACATCCATGGCGTGGGTGATGCACTCGCGGCCACGCTCGGTCAGGTGGTATTTCAGAATCGCCGACAGCACCGAAGGCTTCTCGCCCAGGTCCACTGCGTTGGCGGTCAGGATGCGCGCGCTGTCCATCAGCCAGGCATTGCCGCCGATGCGCGCAAGGGATTCCTGAATCCCTTCGAATGCGGCCAGCGGTACGTTGAATTGTTCGCGCACTTGGGTGTATTGGCCGGTGACCAGGCTGGTGAATTTGGCCGCACCGGTACCGACGGCCGGGAGCGAAATCGAACGCCCGACCGACAGACAATTCATCAGCATCATCCAGCCTTTGCCGAGCATGTCCTTGCCGCCAATCAAGTATTCCAGCGGAATGAACACGTCCTTGCCCGAGTTAGGGCCGTTCATGAACGCCGCGCCCAATGGCACATGACGACGTCCGATTTCCACACCGGCGGTGTCGGTCGGAATCAGCGCCAAGGTGATCCCCAGGTCCGCCTCGTCGCCCAGTAGATGCTCAGGGTCGTAGGCCTTGAAGGCGAGGCCGAGGAGGGTGGCGACCGGGCCGAGGGTGATGTAGCGCTTTTCCCAGTTCAGGCGCAGGCCGATGACTTCCTCGCCTTTCCACTCGCCCTTGCAGATGATGCCGGTGTCGGGCATCGCCCCTGCGTCGGAGCCGGCCAGCGGGCCGGTCAATGCGAAGCAGGGGATCTCGTCGCCACGGGCCAGTCGTGGCAAGTAATGATTGCGCTGCTCGTCGGTGCCGTAATGCAGCAGCAGCTCCGCCGGGCCCAGTGAATTGGGCACCATTACCGTAGAGGCCAGGTCGCCGCTGCGGGTTGCGAGCTTCATCGCCACTTGCGAGTGGGCATAGGCCGAGAAGCCTTTACCGCCGTATTCCTTCGGAATGATCAGCGCGAAGAAACCATGGGCCTTGATGTGCGACCAGGCTTGCGGCGACAGGTCCATGGCCTGACCGATCTCCCAGTCGCTGACCATGGCGCAGAGTTCTTCAGTTGGGCCATCAAGGAAAGCCTGCTCTTCTTCAGTCAGTTTGCTCTTCGGATAGTTGAGCAGGGTGTTCCAGTCCGGACGACCGCTGAACAGCTCGCCATCCCACCACACAGTGCCGGCGTCGATGGCGTCACGCTCGGTGGCCGACATCGGCGGCAGCACTTTCTGAAACCACGAGAACATCGGCGCACTGAAGTGTTTGCGGCGTAGGTCCGGCAGCGCCAGCAGCAACGCGACGCCCAGCCACAACAGCCATGGAATGACCATCCAGCCGTGGGCATGGCTGAACGCGCCCATCGCCAGCAGGTACACCGCGACGATGCCCAGGGCGGGGAAGGGTGCGACCCTGCGATGGGCCAGCCAGGCCACGCCAACCACCAACACTACGATCCACAGCAACAACATAAACAGCCCTCCATGATGACGGCGCGATAAGCGCGACCGGCTGCGCAGTCGACCGCTCTGGCCCGCGCTTCGATAGTGACCCCGTGCTATCTAGGGAGTTCGGGGGCTGGCCGATGCACAGGAAGTTGTGGCTCGAACACCCGCATCCCGGAGTAGACTGTGGCCCGCCGCAAACGCCACTCATCGCTCGTTGACCACACGGAGAATGACAACATGTTGAAGATCTGGGGCCGCAAGAACTCGTCCAACGTGCGCAAGGCATTGTGGATCGCCGAGGAACTGGGGCTGGAGTATGAGTCGCTGAATGCCGGCGGCGCCTTTGGTGTCAACGATCAGCCCGAGTACCTGGCGAAGAACCCCAACGGCGTGGTGCCGATGATTGAAGACGGCGAATTCGTGCTGTGGGAATCCAACACCATCGTTCGCTATCTGGCGGCTCAATACGCGCCAAATTCTGCTTTCTACCCGGCCAGCCCCAAGGCACGTGCCCAGGCCGAGAAGTGGATGGACTGGACTACGTCGACGTTGGCCGGTCCTTTTCGCCCGGTGTTCTGGGGCGTGTTACGCACGCCAGCCGACAAACAGGACTGGACGCAGATCAATGCCGCCAAAGCCGAAGTCGAGCGCCTGCTGGTCATCGTCGACGCAGCACTGGCCCGTCAGCCGTACCTCTCGGGCGATGAATTCGGGGTGGGCGACATTCCCCTCGGCTGCTTCGCTTATCCCTGGTTCGAAATGCCGATTGAACGCCTTGAGCTGCCCCACCTCAAAGCCTGGTACGAACGTTTGCAGCAGCGTCCGGCGTATCGAAAGGCCGTCATGACCGCGCTGACCTGAGTTCAGCCCGTGTCGAGTTAATACTGACTATCAATCGATGTCGCTGTACTTGGGCGGCATCGGCCCGCAACATTGCGGCCGCTGCATTTGTAGCCTTGTGTTGCGCCTGATATTCCCGCTGCGCGGCACAGTAAATGTCAGCGCCCCTGTGAGCCCGGCAGCTGCACGTTCGTATTCGTTTATCTTCCTTTTCATTTTTATTGGTGTGTGTTCAGTCATGAGTTCAGCTCTGTCCATCCGGCAGCTAACCAAGACCTACGGCAACGGTTTCCAGGCCCTCAAGGGGATTGATCTGGACGTCGCCGAGGGTGATTTCTTCGCATTGCTCGGCCCCAACGGCGCCGGCAAATCCACCACCATCGGGATCATCTCGACCCTGGTCAACAAGACCAGCGGCACGGTGAACATCTTCGGCCACGACCTTGATCGCAACCCGGCGCAGCTCAAGCGCTCGATCGGCGTGGTGCCGCAGGAATTCAATTTCAACCAGTTCGAGAAGACCTTCGACATCGTCGTGACCCAGGCGGGTTATTACGGCATTCCGCCGAAGATCGCCAAAGAGCGCGCCGAGCAGTACCTGACCCAGCTGGGTTTGTGGGACAAGCGCGACTCGCCGTCACGTTCGTTGTCCGGCGGCATGAAGCGCCGCCTGATGATCGCCCGCGCACTGATTCACGAGCCGCGTCTGTTGATCCTCGACGAGCCTACCGCCGGCGTGGATATCGAGCTGCGCCGTTCGATGTGGACCTTCCTCACCGAGCTGAACGAGAAGGGCATCACCATCATCCTCACCACGCATTATCTGGAGGAGGCTGAGCAGTTGTGCCGCAACATCGGCATCATCGATCACGGCACGATCATCGAAAACACCAGCATGAAGACGCTGCTCAACAAGCTGACTGTCGAGACCTTCCTGCTGGATCTGCGGGATCCGCTGCAGGCCGCGCCTCAGCTCAACGGCTATCCGGTGAAACGGGTGGATAGCCAGACGCTTGAGGTGCAGGTCGACAAGACCATCGGCATCACATCGCTGTTCAGTCAGCTGTCGCTGCAGAACATTCAGGTGCTGAGCCTGCGCAATAAAACCAATCGCCTTGAGGAGTTGTTCGTGGGTCTGGTCGAGAAGAATCTGGCGAAGGTGGCGATATGAGCTCGGAGCTGCGCCCCAATCTGATTGCCCTGAACACCATCGTTTATCGTGAGGTCCGGCGTTTCATGCGGATCTGGCCGCAGACCCTGCTGCCGCCAGCGATCACGATGGTTCTGTACTTCGTGATCTTCGGCAACCTGATCGGCCGGCAGATCGGCGACATGGGTGGCTTCACCTACATGCAGTACATCGTGCCCGGCCTGATCATGATGTCGGTGATCACCAACTCCTACGGCAACGTGGTGTCGAGCTTCTTCGGTGCCAAGTTCCAGCGGTCGGTCGAAGAGCTGATGGTCTCGCCTGTATCGCCGCACACCATTCTGATCGGCTACACCATCGGCGGCGTGCTGCGCGGGCTGGCGGTGGGGGTGATCGTCACGATGCTGTCGATGTTTTTCACTGATTTGCAGGTGCATCACCTGGGCATCACCATCATTGTGGTGCTGCTGACCGCGACGATCTTCTCGCTGCTGGGCTTCATCAACGCTGTATTTGCGCGCAATTTCGATGATATCTCCATCATCCCGACCTTCGTGCTGACGCCGTTGACCTACCTGGGCGGGGTGTTCTACTCGATCAACCTGCTGCCGCCGTTCTGGCAGACCGTGTCGCTGGCCAACCCGGTGCTGCACATGGTCAATGCCTTCCGCTTCGGCATTCTCGGCGTGTCGGACATCAAGATCAGCATTGCCCTCGCGTTCATGGTCGTTGCGACCATCGTGCTGTACCTGGGCTGCGCGCGACTGCTGGTGAGCGGACGCGGAATGCGTCAGTAGCTCGCCGCAACTTGGAACGATCGTCCCCACGCTCCGCGTGGTAATGCCGCCCCGAACGCTCTGCGTTGACTGTGACGCCGAGCGTCAAACGGGCCGTTACCACGCGGAGCGTCACTAGTGTCCGGGGAAAGTTTGTCATAGCTGAAGGATGCCTTGGGCAGCCTTCAGCTTTTCAATGCTTTTCCTCTCTA
>NZ_SOCR01000013.1 GCF_004364335.1 Pseudomonas graminis
TTACAACCTGCTGTCAACTGCCTTTTTCACCGCTGTCGATTCAAGCATCTGAACCGAAGCATTCCTCGCTGCTACTTCGTCCAACTCTTTGATTACCAAGGAGTTTTCCGTTTCGTCTGCGCCGGAAGTGGGGCGAATTATAGACAGATACAGAGAGGCGTCAAGCACTTATTTCAACTTGGCTACCGATCACTGATATTTGGCGCCTTTGCTGCTTAACAGACCTCTGCCTGTAGGTTCTTATAAGGGACGCAAGCCCTTGTGAACCAGCCCCCCTATGGCTCGGAGCAACGATAAGCAGCGCAGCCATCGGCGTGATACACGATGTCACTGGCATTTGTCTCACTATTGAGCGATGTTTAGCCCGTGCGCCTAACATGGTGCCCTCGCTCCACACGGACGCGATCGTCGATGGCAGCATGTGAATTCTGGATAGTCACTGACCGCAGCGTGCCGGTCAGGTAAGGATATGAATGAAGTACTTTTTGATGGCACTGGCAGCATTGGCTGTCGCTGGCTGCGCGGCGACGTCTAAACCGGTCATGGGTAAACGCGGTATCCACATCAACTGCTCAGGCCTGTCGTCCTCTTGGGAACAGTGCTATGACATGGCGACCAACTCCTGCGTGTCGAAGCAGTATCGTGTGATCGCCAAATCCGGTGACGGCGCCGAAGACACGGGAGGCTACCCGCTCGGCCTCAATCCGGCCGGGTATACCAGCCGTAGCATGATCGTCGTATGCAAGAAGCCGACTAACCCCTAGTCGGCTACCGACAGCGCATCTACCTGCTGACACAGCAGGTCATGGCTGGCGTCCACCACACGTTGCTGCAGTTCGGGGCTCGCCATCATTCGCGCGACCGTCAGTGCGCCGACGCACTGAGCAATGGCTGCCCAAGCCAGATCTTCGTCCCCAAGCACTTCAGCCCACGCCTTATGTAATTCGCACAACCAGTGTTCGGCACGCAGGCGGGCAGGTCCTTCTGCGCGGGAAATCTCGGCGCCCAGTGCAGGAATGACACATCCACCAGACGGGTTTTGCACGTGCGACAGTGTCAGGTAATGCCGCAAGCACTGCTTGATTCTGTCCCTGGTCAGCTTCTCATCGCCACCGAGTAACGCCAGGCTGCGGGTCAACTCGCGCTCGACGATTGCCTGAAACAAATCATCCTTCGAAGAGAAGTGGCTATAGAAAGCCCCGCCGGTAAGGCCTACGGCTTTCATCAGACCGTCCACTCCCATTGGCGCGAAGCCCTTCTCCTTCGCCAGAGAGGCACTGCTGTCGAGCATGGCGCGCCGAGTTTGCTCTTTATGGTCGGCCGAATAGCGCATTGTTTCTCCTGTTACCTGAGTGAGTACCTTGACGCCCTCCCGACCCTAGCATAACGTCCGTTAAGTGAACGATCGTTTAATAAAGGAATCGCGATGACCGTTACCTCGAATAACAAGAAAGTCGTTCTGGTTGTAGGGGCAGGCGACGCAACAGGAGGCGCGATTGCCAGACGCTTCGCCCGGGAGGGTTACGTGGCGTGCGTCACTCGCAGGAGCGCCGACAAGCTTCAGCCTCTCGTGGACTCGATTCGGCAGAGTGGCGGCGAAGCCTACGGATTCGCCTCCGACGCGCGCAAGGAAGACGACGTGGTTGCGCTGATTGAGCAGATCGAGAATGAGATCGGCCCTATTGAGGCGTTCGTTTTCAATATCGGCGCCAACGTGCCGTGCAGCATTCTTGAAGAAACGGCGCGCAAGTATTTCAAGATCTGGGAGATGGCGTGCTTCTCAGGGTTTCTGAATGCCCGGGAGGTTGCGCTGCGAATGGCCAAACGCAAACGCGGCACCCTTCTGTTCACCGGGGCGACTGCAGGCCTGCGCGGCGCTGCCCATTTTGCGGCCTTCGCCGGTGCCAAGCACGGGCTACGGGCACTGGCGCAAAGCATGGCTCGCGAACTGGGTCCGATGAACATCCATGTGGCTCATGTGGTGGTAGACGGCGCAATCGACACTGACTTCATCCGCACTCAATTTCCCGAACGCTACGCGCTGAAGGATGAGGACGGCATCCTCGACCCTGAACACATCGCAGAGAATTACTGGTACCTGCACAGCCAGCCTCGGGACGCATGGACGTTCGAGCTGGACCTGCGTCCCTGGAACGAACGCTGGTAGACTCGGGCGTCTGCGAATCACTTGGGGCGCGCCCTTACCTATATAAGAAGAAGGAATGCAACGATGAGCCGGAGCGTGGAGTTTTACTTCGATGTGGGCAGCCCGACCAGTTACCTGGCCTACACCCAATTGCGAAAGATCTGTGATGAGATGTCAGCGACGTTGATCTACCGCCCCATCTTGCTGGGCGCGGTGTTCAAAGCGACTGGCAATGCCTCGCCCAACGACGTGCCTGCCAAAGCGCGTTACTCCATCAAGGATCTGGCACGGTTCGCCAAGCGCTATCAGGTCCCCCTCACCCTCAACCCCCATTTCCCGATCAACACGTTGAGCCTGATGCGCGCCTTGACTGCGGCGCAGATTCTCCAGCCACAACGGTTCATTGAGTTGCTGGAAATCACGTTCGGCGCGATGTGGGTAGACGCGCTGGACCTGAACGATCCTGAGGTGTTGCCAGCTGCGCTTATGAAGGCTGGATTTGATCCGGCAGAAATCCTTGGCTGGGTCAGCAACCCCAGCGTCAAGGACCAGCTGAAAATCAATACCGAAGAAGCCGTTGCACGAGGCGTGTTTGGCGCCCCGAGCATGTTTGTCGACGACGAACTCTATTTCGGCCAGGACCGACTCGATTTCGTCAGGGAAGCGCTAACCGAATAACCCGTCAGTAACGCCACCGCCAAAGAGGACGGTGGCGTTCAGGGTCAAACCGCCGCTGTCCGACCTTCCAACCAGGCCAACGCGGCGCCCTTCACTAATGGACTGAGGCGCTGCCTGACCTGGGCGTGGTATTCATTCAGCCATTCACGCTCCTCTTGCGTCAGCAGGCCGATTTCAAGGCAGCGCGTGTCTATCGGACACAGGGTAAGCGTCTCGAACTTGAGAAACTCACCGAACTCGGTCTTGCCTGCCTCCTGATTGATCACCAGGTTTTCAATGCGCACACCCCACTGCCCCGGCCGATAGGTGCCGGGCTCGATGGAGGTGATCATGCCCGGCTGCATAGCAGTCTGCGGCGTGGCGGCAGCCTGGTAGGCAATCACCTGCGGACCTTCGTGGACGTTAAGGAAGTAGCCGACGCCGTGACCGGTGCCGTGACCGTAGTTGACGCCCTCGGCCCAGATCGGTGCGCGAGCAATCGAGTCAAGCAATGGCGAAAGAATGCCCCGGGGAAAGTGCGCCCGGGACAGCGCGATCACGCCCTTCAGCACGCGCGTGCAGTCGCGCTTCTGCTCAGCCGTCGGCGTGCCGACGGGCACCATGCGGGTGATATCCGTCGTACCGCCCAGGTATTGACCGCCGGAGTCGATCAGCAGCAGGCCATCACCTTCGATTTGCGCGTGCTCTTCTTCAGTGGCGCGGTAGTGGGGCATGGCCCCGTTGCCGTTGAAGCCGGCGATAGTGGCGAAACTCTGGGACACGTAGCCCGGCCGGCGGGCCCGCGCTGCACTGAGTTTTTCGTCGATGGTCAGTTCGCTGACAGGCTCTTTGCCCAACGCCGAATCCAGCCAGGCGAAGAACTCGCACAGCGCCGCGCCATCCTGCTCCATCGCCTGGCGGATATGCCGGGTGTCAGCGGCGCTTTTCTGAGATTTGAACAGCGTGGTGGGATTGAGGCCTTCGACCAGCGTGACTTCACTGTCGAGATAATCCAGCAGGCCGCAGGTGACCCGCGCCGGATCGACCAGCAGTCGCGCATCCTTGGGCACGTTGCGCAGCGCGGTGCCGATGCGCGTGTACTCATGCAGGGTGATGCCGTCTTGCTCCAGGGTGCTGCGCAGCGCGGCATCGACCTTCTCTGACGCGACGAACAGGTTGATGCTGTTTGGACCGATCAGGGCGAAGGATATGAACACCGGGTTGTAGGAGACATCCGCGCCGCGCAGGTTAAACAGCCAGGCGATGTCGTCCAGCGTGGCGAGGAAGTGCCACTCCGCGCCGCGCTCGGCCATCACCGTGCGCAGTCGATTGAGCTTGTCAGGGCGGGTTTCAGTGGCGTGTGGCGCCCCGTGCTCATAGATAGCCTGGGCCGGCAACGCCGGACGGTCATTCCACAGCTCCGTCAATGGATCGAGGTCGGTACGAAGCCGCGCGCCTTTTTCGTACAGATTGGCAGCCAGCGTACGCGACGACGCCACGGCCAATACCGCGCCATCCACTGCAACGACGGAATCTGTCCTGGCTTGGTCGGCGAGCCATTCAAGTGGGCCGGTCTGGCCCGGCTGCAACTTGACCAACTCAATGCCGCTGCCTGCCAGTTCCTTGCTCGCCTGCTCCCAATAACGGCTGTCGGCCCACAGACCGGCGAAGTCCCGGGTGATGATCAAGGTGCCGACGGAGCCGTGGAAGCCGGACAGCCACTGCCGCCCTTGCCAGTAACCCGGCAAATATTCAGAGAGATGAGGGTCGGCCGACGGCACCAGCCAGGCGTCGATGCCTTCACGGCTCATCAGGGCGCGCGCCTGCGCAAGACGTTGCATCACCACTCCGGTGGTTTTCGACTGCGTATTCATTGAATCTCCTGGTGACTCGAATTGTTTGCATCGCAGACCCGGATAATGGAGCAGCGATCGAGCCTGAGCAACCGCAGCACCGTCTCCACCCAAGGCGCGGCAAGGACGCGCCCGGGCAAATGCATTGCGCACCGATGGGATCTGCTGACTTATCACTTACTCACCCACGTTGATTTATATATAACCGAACACAGTTTCATCTATAAAACTGCAACACTGCCATGCTTGCTTAATTGACCCATTCAAACTCCGCTGATAATTACTGCTGCGTGTAATCACGCTTGAATGACGCATTCAATTATCGAGCGCCATAAAACCGTTCCTCCCTCCCAGCGCCCAAGTTCTGACGTTGGAAAAATGTCTTTCTCGTGATTTCTGGTCGTCAAAGAGGAGGTCGTGGCGGGCGCCTAAAAAGCGTCGCGCACCACAAGAGGGCGGCGATGTTTTATTGACTCTGTTTAAAATCAAGCACTTAGCATCCCTGATCATCCGCTTATCAAAAATTTAACAGAATGATGGCGAAATAATTTGACAGAAACTCCGGCTCCGCCGATATATAGGCATGTCCAATGTTTTCCCGTTTTTGCAGTGCGGCCCTAGAGCCGTGCGCCGAGAGCATTCCGACTTAATAAGCCTGCGACTGCCCAAAAAGTTGACGATTCAAACGGTGTGAAATCAGCGCCGGTGGGCAGTTTTTGGTTCAAAGAAAGCTTTTTCGAAAGACTGAACGTGCTCGGTCGGGCGGTAGCTTTGCCCAACGCTTTTGTCAGCCAGTGCTGAATGAAGCCGCCGTTTGAATGCACGCCTTAATTAGTACAACGGCAGGATCTGCAGATTCGGGCGGTAGCGTGCCTGAAGCGCAATTCACCCCCTGCCCTGCTCTCCTCACTCTCTCCGAGGGCCTGATGCAATGCCTTTATCTTTCGACATGGATGAGCAGCTGGTTCAGCGACTGGCTGACGAAATCGATACCAACGGTTTTGCAAAACTGAACGCGGCCGTGCCTGACGCAGATTTGCAGCAGTTGCAGGCGTGGACGGACCAGCAGGCGCAGAAACACCAGGGCGAATACTTCGCCTACCACGGCGAAGCGGCACTGAGCGAAAGCCTGCTGGCGAGCTACTGGTCTGACCCGCGTTTCAAAACGCTGCTGGGTCGCCTTTATAAGCACGCGGCCCGCCGTGACGCCGCCAGCGGCCGTATCTTTCCGGTGCTGCGCTGCGTGCAGGGCAATCAGGGCAAGCGCGAATCCAACAGCTTCCATTACGACGCCAGCCTGGTGACCGCGCTGATCCCGGTGTTCATCCCCAGCGAAGGCGAAGGACGCGGCGACCTGATGCTGTTTCCGAACATCCGCCGGGTGCGCTCATGGGTGTTGTTCAACGTGATCGAGAAAGCCCTGCTGCAAAACAAGGTTACCCGCGGCTGGATCATCAAAGGCATGCAGCGCGATTGGCTCAAGCCCTATGTCCTGCGCCTGGAGCCGGGCAGCGTTTATTTCTTCTGGGGTTATCGCAGCCTGCACGCCAATCAAGCCTGCCGGCCGGACGTGAAGCGCGCCACCGCGCTCTTCCACTTCGGCGACCCCCATGCAGGCAGTCTCGCCACCCGGTTGATCCTGAAAATCAATCAGGGCCGCGCGCGGCGGATGAGCAGCAAGGCAGGCAACCCGCCGCCAGCATCCACCCCGAACTGATTTCGCTCGGACCTGGCGTTAAAAGCCCGGCGCCGGACAGGCGCCACCGCATCACTGCCCCGAAAGCCTTTTAAAAGCTTCGCATCTGAAATGGAGAATTCGATGATCAACGTCACCAAGACCTACCTGGGCGATATCGACAAGTTCAAAGGCTACGTCGAGGGCATTTATGCGCGGGGCTGGCTGACCAACCACGGGCCGCTGGTGTGCGAACTCGAACAGCGGTTGAAAGATTATCTGGGCGTCAAGCACGTCATCCTTACCAACAACGGCACCCTCGCCCTGCAAGTCGCCTACCGCGCGCTGGGTTTGAGCGGCAGCGCAGTGACCACGCCGTTCAGCTTCGTGGCCACCAGCAGTTCGTTGCAGTGGGAAGGCATTCGCCCGATCTTCGCCGACATCGACGCACAGACCTGGAACATCTCGCCGGACCACATCGAGAGCCGCATCGTCTCCGACACCACCGCCATCGTCGGCACCCATGTGTTCGGCAATCCTTGCGCCGTTGAGCGCATCGAAGAAATTGCTCGCCGGCGCAATCTGAAAGTCGTGTACGACGGCGCCCATGCCTTTGCCGTGCGTCACGCCGGCCAGTCGGTGCTCAACTGGGGCGACGTCAGCACCCTGAGCTTCCACGCCACCAAGCTGTTTCACACCATCGAAGGCGGCGCAATCATCACCAACGATGACGAAACGGCGCGCCGGGCTCACCTGCTGTGCAACTTCGGCATCGTCGACGTCGACAAAATCGACGGCATCGGCATCAACGCCAAGCTCAACGAATTCTCCGCCGCGATGGGCCTGTGCATTCTCGACGACATCGAGAACATTCTTCAGGAACGCGCTGAAATTGCTGACCGCTACACCACCCGCCTGGGCGACTACGTCGACCTGCAGCGGCCGGAAAACAACAGCGAGCTCAACCACAGCTACTACCCGATCGCCCTGCGCGACGAACCACAGCTGCTGCGTTTGCGTTCGGCGCTGAACACCAACGGCGTCAACCCGCGCCGCTATTTCTACCCGTCGCTGGACACCCTTGAATACCTGCAGCCGCAAGCCGCGCAGACCGCTTCGCGTTCATTGAGCGAGCGCGTGCTGTGTCTGCCGATTTACCCCGGCCTGCTGCGCGACGATCAGGAGCGCGTGATCAATACGGTGATCGCCGAAACCAGCGCCGCTCACTCGCCGTACCGTGTGCCGTCACTCGCTCAGGTCATGTAACGCCACCGCACCATTCACCGTGTTTCGCCGGAAGGACTTTCGATGTCAACCAAGCGCTCAGTCATACGCAACACTGCGTTGAGCTATACAGGCCAGGCCTACACGCTGCTCGTGGGGATCCTGATCATGCCGTTCTACCTCGGCCACATGGGCGCCGAGGCATACGGGCTGATCGGGTTCTTCTCGGTGCTGCAGGCCTGGCTGCAATTGCTGGACGCAGGGTTGTCACCGAGTCTGGTCAGGGCGGTGGCGCACCGCCAGGGCAGCGATGGACTGGATCGCTATACCGGTCGCCTGCTGCGTTCGTTCGAGATCATCTTCCTGCCACTGGCGGGTTTCTGTTGCGTGGCGATGTACGCCGGCAGCGAATGGATTGCCGTGCACTGGCTCAATGCCCAGCAATTGTCGACCGAGACGCTGGTGCAGTGCATCGGGCTGATGGGCATCGTCATCGCCCTGCGCTTGTTTTCCACGCTTTATAAAAGCGGGATTCAAGGCCTTGAACAGCATGCGTGGCTGAACATCGCCAACGTGATCATCGCCACGCTGCGCTACTTCGGCGGCCTGCTGCTGGTGAGCACGATTTCCAACGACCCGGTGCACTTCTTCGAGTTCCAGGCGCTGGTGGGCTTGATCGAAGCGTTGATCTTCGCGGCCCGTGCCTATCAGCAGATGCCGACGCCGTCGCCGCTGACCGGCTTCGACTGGGATCTGGTCAAGCCGATCATCCCCTTTGCGGCGAGCATGTCCGGCACCGCAGTGCTGTGGATCGTGCTGACCCAGATTGACAAGGTGCTGCTCTCCGAGCTGCTGCCGCTCAACGAGTATGGTTACTTCTCGCTGGTGGCGCTGATCACCACCGGGATCATGATGCTCTCCAACCCGCTGGCGCAGACGTTACTGCCGCGCCTCACCGTGTTGATGGCCGAAGGGCGCCGGGATGACATGCATCAGCTGTATCTGGCGGCCAACCGGTTTGTGTGCACATTCCTGTTTCCCCTCGCGGCATTGATCGCGCTGCATGCCGACGAAATGGTGTTTGCCTGGTCGGGTGATCGTCCTGCCGCCGACTGGAGCCGGACGATTCTGCCGTGGTACTCGCTGGGCAGCGCCATCATGGCGGTCAGCACGTTCCAGTTTTACCTGCAATACGCCTACGGACGGATGCACCTGCATGTCTGGTACAGCGTGGTTTCAACGCTGATCACGGTGCCGGTGATGTTTCTGGCGATTCGCGGTTATGGCGCTTACGGCGCGGCGATTGCCTGGTTTGTGTTGCGGGTGGTGTCCTTCGCCATCTGGCCGGTGATCGTCCACCAGCGCCTGGCCCCGGGCATTCACAGTCAATGGCTGCGCGACATCATCCGCATCAGCGTGATGACCGGCGTGGGCCTGGCGATCACCGAGCCGTTGCTGCGCCTGATCGCCAATGAAAACCGCATCAGCATCTTCCTGGGCCTGGCCGTCTGCGGCCTGCTCACGCTGCTGATTGTGGCCGCCAGCTACAAGCCGCTGGTGATGAAGATTTCCGTTCTGTTCAGCAAACCCAGCGTTTAACTCTGAGAACCCAAGCCATGGATGCTAATAGCAATAAGACGAGCACCTCGCCGTCCGCCGCACCCCTGGTCAGCATCGTCTGTCCAGCCTATAACCAGGAAGCCTACATCGCGCAGACGCTGGATGGCTTCCTGCTACAGCAAACCACCTTCACCTTTGAAATCCTGGTGAACGACGATGCTTCCACGGACGGCACCGCCCGCATCATTGCCGATTACGTCAAACGCTTCCCGGCGCTGATCCGCCCCTTCTATCACGAGACCAATCAGTACTCGCTGAACAACCCGCCGGTACCGCGCCTGTTCGGCGAAGCGCGGGGCCGCTACATCGCCTACTGCGAGGGCGATGATTACTGGACTGACCCGCGCAAGCTGCAGATTCAGGTGGATTTCCTCGAGAACAACCCGGATTACGTACTGACCTACCACGATGCGATCCCCTTCGACATCAGCGGCCAATACCCGATTCAGCTGCAAGGCAAGCTGCGCGGGGATGCCACGGCGCTGGAGCTGCAGAAGGCGCGGCCGGTGTCGACGCTGACCACGGTGTTCCGCAACGTGTTCGACTCGTTGCCGCCCGAGCTACGGGCCGCGCCGCTCAACGATCTGGTCTGGTGGTCGCTGCTCGGTGCCTACGGCAAGGGCAAGTTCATGGGCGAGGTCAAGCCGGCCATGTACCGCCTGCACCCGGGCGGCGTGTTTTCAATGCGCTCCAACAAACGCAAGCTGCACATGGCGCTGCAGACCTCGGGCGCCCTGGCCAACTACTACAACCGGCTCGGTAATCAGGAGCTCTATGAGCACTTCCTGATGGAGTTGGTCGAGTACTCGCTGTCGGCGATCACCCCGAAACGCAAGATGCAGACGCTCCTGGCGGTCGGGCAGAACTTCAGCAGCAACATCAGCAAGAGGCTGATGACGAGCCTCAGCAAAGGTCATGTTCAATAACGTTCTGGTGGTCTGCGTCGGCAATATCTGTCGCAGCCCCATGGCCGAAGCCATGTTCCGACAACGGGTGCCGAACGCGCGCATCCAGATCTCGTCGGCCGGTACCCACGCCATGCTCAGTTCCACCATCGACCCGCTGGCTCAGGCCGTGCTGCACGTCAACGGCGTCCCCGCCCACAAACATCGAAGCCGTCAGATCGATCGGCAGATGCTCCACGAAGCAGAGCTGATTCTGGTCATGGAGCATCGTCAGACCCAGAGCGTCCTCAAGCTGGCCCCCGAGGTACGCGGCAAGACGTTTCTGATTGGCAAATGGCAACAAGAGCTGGAAATCGCCGATCCCTACCGGTGCCCGAAACTAGCCTTTGAACAGACCTACGAGCTGCTTTCGCGTTGTGTCGACGACTGGCTTCCTTATCTTCAGTCAGGAGATCCAAGATAAATGACCGCTATGAACCGTACTTCTCTGGACGAGGTCCAGGACTCCCGGATCGATTTGGCGACTATCTTGCGCACACTTTTCGATCACAAAGGATTGATTGCGTCGATTGTCGGCATCTGCGTCCTGCTCGGCGCCACCTACGCCATTCTGGCCACGCCGATTTTCCAGGCCAACGCGATGATTCAGATCGAGCCGCGCAAAGTCGGCATCGAGGGCCGCACTGAAGTCTCCAACAAGCCGCTGTCGGTTTCCCAGGCGACCACCGAAATCGAGCTGATCAAATCCCGCGCAGTGCTGGGCAAGGTCGTTGATGACCTCAAGCTGTACATCGTGCAGAAGCCCAAATACATCCCGGGGCTGGGCAGCTACATGGCGCGTCGGTTCAAGCCGGAGCATGAGGGCGCGCTGGCCGATCCGATGTTCGGCCTGAACAGCTACGCTTGGGGCGGCGAGAAAATCGACATCTTCCAGCTGGAAGTACCGGATGCGCTGCTGGGTGAAAGGATGACCATGGTGGCGGGCAAGCCTGGCACCTTCACCCTGTATGACGACGACCGCAACAAGCTGCTCAGCGGCCCGGTCGGTCAGACCGTCGAAGGCAGCGGCATCAAGATCCAGGTGGCTGTGCTCAATGCCCGTCCGGGCACCGAGTTCGCCGTGGCGCGTCAACGCACCCTGACCACCGCGCTGGATTATCAGGACCGCCTGAAAATCATGGAAGCGGGCAAGGACTCCGGGATCGTTTACCTGTCGATTCAGGACCCGGACCCGGCACTGGCCAAGCGCATCCTCAACGAAGTCAGCCGCCTGTATGTGCGTCAGAACGTCGAGCGCAGTTCCGCCGAAGCCGCCCAGCGTCTGGAGTTCCTGCGTTCGCAATTGCCTGCCGTGCGCAAGCAGCTGGAGCAGTCGGAAATCGCGCTGAACAACTTCCAGATGGGCGCCAAGTCGGTTGACCTGAGCGTTGAAACCAAGTCGGTTCTGGATCAGGTGGTCAAGCTGGAAGGCTCGCTGTCGGACCTGAAAATGAAGCGCGTCGACGTCGAGCGTCTGTACACGCCGGAGCATCCGACCTACCGCGCCCTGATGACGCAGATTGGCCAGGTTGAATCCCAGAAAGCCGCGCTGTTGAAGAAGATCGAAGCCCTGCCGGCCACGCAACAAGAGCTGCTGCGTCTGAACCGTGACATGCAGGTCACCTCGCAGACCTACACCCTGTTGCTGGACAAGAGCCAGGAGCAGGACATTCTTCGCGCCGGCAGCATCGGCAACGTCCGCATCATCGACAACGCCGACGCCAACGTCGAAGAGCCGGTCAAGCCGATGCGCAAAATCATCGTCCTGGTCGCCGCCCTGATCGGTCTGCTGCTGGCCGTTGCCACCGTGTTTGTGCGCCAGGCGTTCTATCGCGGCGTGGACAACCCGGAAGTCATCGAAAACCTCGGCATGCCGGTGTACGCGTCGCTGCCGTATTCGCGACTGCAGGAACGCATGGAAAAGGCCGCCCAGAGCCGTTCGGCGAGCAAGGAGCCGCGCCTGCTCAGCGTCAGCGCGCCGACGGAGCTGGCGATCGAAGCGTTGCGCAGCCTGCGCACCAGCCTGCACTTCGCCATGCTCGAAGCCCGCAACAACGTGCTGATGATTTCCAGCCCGACGCCGGGCGTGGGCAAGTCGTTCGTCTCCAGCAACCTGGCGGTAATCATTGCGCAGACCGGCAAACGCGTGTTGCTGATCGACGCCGACATGCGCAAAGGCTACCTGCACAAGATGTTCAACCTGACGCCCAAGCACGGTTTGTCGGACACCCTCGCCGCGCGTCTGGGCAGCAAGGAAGTCATCAACCACACCGAAGTGCGCAACCTGGACTTCATCTCCTGCGGTTACGCGGCGCCGAACCCGTCCGAGCTGTTGATGCACGACAACTTCAACAAAATGATCAGCGAGCTGTCGCCGCTGTATGACCTGGTGATCATCGACACCCCGCCGATCCTGGCCGTGACCGATGCCACCCTGGTCGGCCGCCAGTCGGGCACCTGCCTGCTGGTGACCCGCTTCGGCCTGAGCACTGCCAAGGAAATCGAAGCGTGCAAGCGCCGCCTGATGCACAACGGCATTCTGATCAAGGGTGCGATCTTCAACGGTGTCCTGCGCAAGGCGTCGACCGCCGACTACGACTGCGCCGCGTACGGTTACGACTACACCACGGTCCGCAAGTAAATCGACACGCACGCCAAGGAGATACACATGGCCAGGACCCTTGCAGTGATGCAGCCCTATCTGTTTCCGTACCTGGGTTACTTTCAGCTCATTGCCGCCGCAGACGTCTTCGTCCTGGGAGACGATCTGCAGTATGTGCGGTCCGGCTGGGTCAATCGCAACCGCATCCTGCATAACGGCGAAGCGAAGCTGATCACCTTCCCGTTGAAGAAAGACCGCTTTCAGTTGCAGATCAATCAGCGCCAACTGTGCGAGCACTTCAGCGATGAGGCGCTGCGGCTGATCGATCTGCTCGCCGAGAGTTACCGGGGGGCGCCGTACTTTGCGCAGGTCATGCCGCTGCTGGAGCGGCTGATCCGTTTCCCGCAGCAGAACATCGCGCTGTATGCCGAACACGCAATCCGTGAAATGTGTGCTTATCTACACATCGTGACGCCGATCCTGCGCAGCTCGGACCTTATACTGGGTAGCGCTGCGGACAAGCAGGAGCGCATCATTCGCATCGCTCACACGTTTGAAGCCACCACGTTCATTACCCCGGAAGGCGGATCGGTCATCTATGACCGTGACCACTTCGCCCGCAACGGCTTGCTGGTGCGGTTCTTCCGGATGAACCCGGTGGTGTATCGGCAGTTCCGGCAACCTTTCGTCGCCAACCTGTCGATCATCGATGTGCTGATGTTCAACTGCGTCGAGCAGGTGCAGCAGATGTTGACCGAATACGGGCTGGACAAGAGTCCACCCTGCGCGAGGCCGGGCATGATGCACGGGCTGGCGCAAAAACCTGACGTTGTCCTGACCGGGTCTCACCGGATCGCAGTGGAGTGAAGTGTATGTCTGAAGTCGTCAATAGCGCCTGTGGCTCCGCGCGCTGGTATCTCATCCAGACCAAACCCCGCCAGGAAGCACGTGCCGCAGAGCACCTGCAACGTCAGCAGTTCGAGTGCTACCGCCCGGTCAAGCACGGCGAGAAAAAACGCGGCTCACGGGCACCGGCCGAAGAAGAGCTGTTCCCCGGCTACCTGTTCATCCACATGGACCAGGCCAGCGACAACTGGTACCCGATCCGCTCGACCCGGGGCGTGGCGCGCATCGTCACCTTCGGCGGCATGCCGGTTCCGGTGCAGGATGCGTTGATCGAGCAGATACGCCAGCGTCTTCTGGCGCCGCCGGCCAGGGTGGCCTTTCAAGAAGGTGAAACGGTGCGGATCACGGCCGAGGGCTTCAACGACGTCGAAGCGATCTTCCTCGCGGCCGACGGTGATGAACGTGCGGTGATTCTGCTCAACCTGCTGCAGCGCGAGCAGAAGGTCACCCTGCCGGTCAGCAGTCTGTCGCGGATGCAAGCGCAGGCCTGATCCCCAGGCCTGAACGAAGTCCCACCGCCTTAACGTCGTCCATCCCTTTCCACACATCCTGATTCCCACGGGGCTGATGCTTTTTCAGCCTCTTGACCCCCCTTCGCCCGGAACTCGCCATGACCCAGAAAACCACGCTGGTGACGCTCACCTATGGTGACCGTTTCAACTACCTGCACACGCTGGTCAGTCGCTCGCTGGAAAGCCCGCTGATCGATCGCGTCATCATCGTCAGCAACGCGTCCACCGCGCCGCTGGACACCCTGCGCCGCACCTGGCCGAATCAGGTCAGCGTGATCTACATGCATGAGAACACCGGTTCCGCGCGGGGCTACTCGGTGGGGATTCAAGCCGCACTGGACGCCGGTGCCGAGCACATCTGGCTGATGGACGACGACAACGCGCCGACCATCAACGCCATTGCCACACTGCATCAGGTGCTCGAAGAACGTAAACGCATCGATGGCGAAGACAAGGCCGCCGTGTTGGGCTTTCGTCCGACCCATCAGGCGGACATCGCCGCCGGCGTGCCGAACCGCTTCGCCATTCAGCGCCGCTCGAGTTTCTTCGGTTTTCACATCGCGCAACTGCCGTACAAGATCTGGCGCCGACTGCCGTGGGGCGCGCCGCAAAGCCCGCACAGCAAACTGCCGATGGTGCAGTTGCCGTTCGCCACCTACGGCGGCCTGCTCGCCCACCGCAATCTGTATCGCCGCATCGGCCTGCCGCTGGACGCGTTGATGCTTTACGCCGACGACAGCGAATACACCTGGCGCATCACGGCGGGCGGCGGCCGGATCTTCCTGGTGCCGGATGCCTTGCTCGACGACCTGGAAAGCTCGTGGAACATCAAGGCGCGCACCAACAACATTTACGAGAGCTTCCTGCTGGGCGGCTCGGACTTGCGGGCCTACTACGGCGCGCGCAACCAAGCCTGGTTCGACAAAAACATCTGGGCCAATTCGTCGCTGCTGTACGGCCTCAACCGCTGGGTGTTCTTCCGCCTGCTGCGGCTGATCGCCAAGCGACGCGGTGCCGAGGAGCGCCTTGGCCTGATCGAACAAGCCATCCGTGACGGTGAGTCCGGGGTACTGGGTCTGAATCAGTCGTATCCATTATGAAAATACTGTTCATCAGCAGCCTGTATGCCCCTCACATTGGAGGCGGCGCGGAAATCATTCTTCAGCGTACCGTCGAAGGCCTGCAGCAACGCGGCTGTGAAGTCAGCGTGCTGGTGACCGGTCCCGACGCGGGCTTGAGCGTTGAAGCGGTGAACGGCGTCAAGGTCTACCGCGCCGGCCTGCGTAACTTCTACTGGCATTTCGGTGCGCAACGGCCTGGCCGTCTGGCGCGCCTGGGCTGGCACCTGCGCGACCGCTACAACGGCGCGATGCGCAGCTACGTGAAACAGGTCATCGGCAGCGAGCAGCCGCAACTGGTGGTCTGCCACAACCTGGCCGGCTGGTCGGTGTCCGTCTGGGACGAGATCACCGCCGCAAAACTGCCGATCGTGCAGGTGCTGCATGACATGTATCTGATGTGCCCGAGCAGCAACATGTTCAAACGCGGCGAGTGCTGCCAGCAGCAATGCGGCAGTTGCCAGACCTTTCGCAAGGGCCACGACGCGCGCTCGGCGCAGGTCGCCGCAGTGGTCGGGGTCAGCCGCTTCATGCTTGAGAAGCTGCAGGTGCGCGGTTATTTCAGCGCCGCCAGCCCTTACGTCGTGCACAACGCCAGCCCGTTCACGCCGCCGACCGCCTCGCCCCATCAGCGGCGGCAAGCGGACCTGGTGGCGAAGAAAGCACCGCTGCGCTTCGGCTACATGGGCACACTGTCTCATCAGAAAGGCGTGGCCTGGCTGATCGAGCAATTCCAGCGACTGCCCTTCGACGCCACCCTGCAGATCGCCGGCCGCGGCCAGAATGATGACGAGGCCACGTTCAAGGCGCTGGCGACGTCGTCGAAGATCAGTTTTGTCGGGTACCAGACGCCTGAAGCGTTCTACCGCCAGATCGACGTTGCCGTGGTGCCTTCGCTGTGGAACGAGCCGTTCGGCATGGTCGCCGTTGAAGCCTGCGCCCACTCCGTGCCGGTGATCGCGAGCCGCATGGGCGGTTTGCCGGAGATCATTCAGGACCCGCTCAACGGTTTGTTGTGCGACCCGCAGGATCCTGACTCACTGGGCCAGGCGATGTTGCGCTTGCACCAGAACCCGGAATTGCTGGCGCGTCTGAGCGGTCAGGCGCGGGTCAGCGTGGCGTCGTTACTGAACCTGGAGTTGATGCTCGACAGTTACCAAAGCATTTTTGCCCAGACGCTGCTGGACGACGTTGCCCAGCGCAACCGGCACACACTGCCCCACCCGGTTTGACCACAGCGGCATGCCCGTACGCGATGCCGACCTTACCGCTGACGGCCCGAGACCTACCTGAGCAAGCGCTCCGGACCGTGCCTCTTCATTGAGACAAGCCATGCTCATCCCTTACCTGACCCGGCTACGACGACCCTCGGCGGTCCTGTTGCTGGGCTTGTTGATCAGTTGCATCACGCGGGCTGACGAAGCATTCATCATCGGTGTCGACACGCACTTGATGAACAAACCCGGCACCTCCACCCGCGCGTTGCAGCTGTTGAAAGCGGCGGGTGTCGACTCGGTGCGCGACGATGCCTACTGGTCCAGCGCCGAGCCCCGACGAGGGTTGTTGAAGATCGAGCCTTCATGGCAGTCGTTCCTGGGCTCCGCCCAGGAACAGCGTCTGCGGCCGCTCCTGGTGCTGGGCTACGGCAACCCGTTTTACGAGAACTACGCCAAACCGCGGAAACCCTCGGTGCGCGACGCTTACGGCAACTACGCCAGTTTCGTCACCCGCCAGCTCACCGACAGCGTGGACTTCTACGAGATCTGGAACGAGTGGGACAAGGAAAACCCGGTCGATCCGGGGTTCGCCAGGGACTACAGCCTGCTTATCGAACAAACCGCCCAGCGCATTCGCGCCAATCAGCGGCCCATGGTGATTCTGGCCGGTGCCGTGACCAGTCAGGGCATGGACCTGGGGTTTGCCGATCGGCTGGTGGAATCGGGCGTGCTCAACCATGTCGACGGGCTGTCGCTTCATCCCTATGTGTATTGCCGTTCGGATGAGCGCAACACCCCGGAAAACTGGATTGCCTGGCTGCGACGAATCAGCGAGGACCTGAAGGAAAAGAACCGCAACAAAGGCCCGGTGCCGCTGTACCTCACCGAAATGGGCTGGCCCAGCAACGAAGGGCGTTGCGGCGGTGATGAGAAAACCCAGGCGGCGTTCCTGGCGCGCAGTTTCTTTCTGGCGCAGACCATGCCCAACATCAAAGGCATGTGGTGGAACGGCCTGCTCAACGACGGGCCCGACCTCACTGACCCGGAGCAGAACTTTGGCCTGCTCGATCAGGACCTGAGCGTCAAGCAGGCCTACCTGACACTGAAGGCCATCAGCCCGACGCTGCATCAATTCCGTTACGACGCTGAAAAGAGTCGCGAAATCGACTCGCAATACCTGCTGCGGTTCGCCAAGGGTTCGGAGCAGATCATGGTCGCCTGGACCGCCGGGCTGCCGCGAGCGATCAAGGTCGACGCCAGCAGCGTGCTGCGCGGCAACGTGCAATACATCGACACCCGCCAGCCGCAAAGCGGGCTGGTGGACAGCGGTATCCCGTGGAACTGCAACGACGGGCGTTGTTCGGCGCAAGTGCCGATCGATGACTTCCCGAAAATAATAAGCCTGGGCACACGCCCGGCACTGTTTGCCTTGCCCTGAGTTCCGCCTTTTTTATTCCGGCCCGCCTTCCGGGCGCCCCTTCATCCAGGGCGCTGACGGCTCTTGACTGAGCGCGCTGACGGCTTCTGCGCACGACCCCTTTATCTCTTCTACAGGTCGACCACAATGATTGTGATCAATGCTCGTTTTCTGACTCAGGAATTGCGTGGCGTTCAGCGCTTCGCCGAACAGATCTGCCTGGCCCTCAAGCAACTGCGCGACGACGTGGTGTTTGTTGCCCCCCACGGCATTCAGATGCACGAGAGCGCCAAGGCCCTCGATGTGCAATGCATCGGCAGCCACAGCGGCCACCTGTGGGAACAACTGGACCTGCCACGGTACCTGCGCCGTCAGGGCAACCCGCTGCTGATTTCCCTGTGCAGCACCGCGCCGCTGCTGTACGGCAATCAGATCGCGACCCACCACGACGTCACCTATGTGCGTCACCCGGAAAGCTACACGCGCACGTTCCGTCTGCTCTACCGGACCATGACGCCGATCATGCTGTCGCGGATCAAGTCGCTGCTGACCGTGAGCGCCTTCTCCAAGGGTGAGATCTCGCAGTTCTACAAATTCCCGGAGAAGAAAATCTTCGTGGTGCCCAATGCGGTGAGCGGTGCGTTTCAGCCGGGCCCGCCGCTCAAAGAGCAACAGGACTACCTGCTGGCGGTGTCTTCGCCCAGCGCCCACAAGAATTTCAGCCGGATGATTCAGGCGTTCCTGCTGCTGCGCGGCCACGATGATCTGCAACTGCGCATCGTTGGTGGCGCCAGCGGGATCTTCAGCGACGACAACTTGCAGCGCCTGGCCAGCCGTGACCCGCGGATCCGTTTTCTCGGGCGCCTGAGCGATGAAGAACTGATCAGCCAGTACCAGGGCGCAACGGCCTTTGTGTTTCCGTCGCTGTACGAAGGCTTCGGCATTCCGCCCCTGGAAGCCCAGGCGTGCGGTTGCCCGGTGCTGGCGGCGAATGCGGCGTCGATTCCTGAAGTGCTGCAGGCCAGCGCGCTGTATTTCGACCCGCTGGACATTGACCACATGGCCGCCGCCATGGAACGCATTCTGACGGACATGCCGCTGCGCCTGTCCCTGCGCCGACGCGGGCTGAACAACGTCACGCGGTTTTCCTGGGAAGAGTCGGCACGACAGGTTTCCCAACGCATCGACGCGCTGCTGAGTCCGGCCAGAGACCGGCGCAGCAGCCAGGGCAGCGATGCCCTGGGTCGCGAATCGTCCAGCAACTGAGGCACTGCCATGAAACGCCTTGCCTATCTCGACGCATTGCGCGGCATTGCCGCCTTGATGGTGGTCTTCACCCATTTGTACGCACCGGTCATCGGTCACGTCTGGGTGCTGGATTACCTGATCGACCCCGGCAAGCTGGGGGTGCTGTGGTTTTTCATGATCAGCGGCGTCGTGATTCCCTACAGCCTGAAACCGGTGCCTGACGGCGCCCGACGTTTCCTGATTTCACGCTTCATGCGCTTGTACCCGGCCTACTGGCTGTCATTGGTGCTGTTTGTGCTGATGCTTGAATTGACCGGAGCGCCGCTGCCGTCCTGGCCGCAGATCGTTGCCAACCTGACGATGGTGCAGGCGGCACTGGGCTTCGAGGACGTGGTCGGCCTGTACTGGACGCTGTTCATCGAGCTGGTGTTCTACGGCCTGTGCCTGGCGTTGTTCATCGCCGGCAAGCTCTACGACCTGGCCTTTCGGGCGCGCTGTTCCCTGGTGTTTCTGCTCGCCGCGCTGACGATGGGCATTGCCCGCGCGCTGACCGAACACAAACTGCCGGTGGCGCTGCCCCTGGCGTTGTCGCTGATGTTCTTCGGCTCGGTCTGGCGCCAGTGGTTGCTGGCCGAGCACAGCGCGGCGCTGACGCGGAACCTGAAGATGCTGTTCGTGGCCTTCGCCGTGCTGTTGCCGCCGACGCTGATCATGGCCTACAGCAAGGACATGGGCACCGGCGAAACCTGGGGCCGTTACTGCTTCACTTACGCCGTGGCCATCGTCAGCTTCGTGCTGCTGACCCGCAGTGTGCGTCTGAACCACCCGGCGCTGGTCTGGCTGGGCGCAGTGAGTTACTCGCTGTACCTGCTGCACCCGTCGATGGGCATGCTCAGCGAGTTTCTGCTGCGCGGCACCGACGCACCGGGCCTGCTGGTGGCGCTGGTCGCGACGGTGCTGACCCTGGGCGCTGCCCATCTGTGCTTTCGCTACATCGAACACCCTTTCATCCAGCTCGGAAAACGCCTCAATAACCGCAACGCCAAGACGCAGCCTGTGAGCGTCTGATTTAGCGCCTGCGAACATGGAAAGGTTGTGGGACTGCCCTCGCGAGCTTTGCTCGACGTGCCGGGCGTCCTGCGGCCGTTAATGCAGAGAATTCCAATGAAAATTGCAATCGTCCACGACTGGTTGGTGACGTACGCCGGTGCCGAAAGGGTTTTGGCATCGCTGATCAAAATCTGGCCCGAGGCGGATCTGTTCTCCGTCATCGATTTCCTCAGCGACCAGGACCGTGCCCAATTGGGCGGCAAAGTCGCGACAACTACGTTCATCCAGCGCCTGCCGAAGGCCAAAACCAAATACCAGCGCTACCTGCCGCTGATGCCGATGGCCATCGAACAACTGGATCTGTCCGGTTACGACCTGATCATCAGCAGCAGCCACGCCGTGGCCAAGGGCGTGCTGTGCGGGCCGGACCAGCTGCACGTCAGCTACGTACACTCGCCGATCCGTTACGCCTGGGACCTGCAGCATCAGTACCTCAAAGAGGCGAACCTGAGCACCGGCCTGAAAGGCAAAGTGGCGCGGATGATCCTGCATTACATGCGCATGTGGGATCAGCGCACGGCGGCAGGCGTCGATGACTTCATCGCCAACTCGCACTTCATCGGCGCGCGCATCACCAAGGCTTACCGTCGCGAATCCACGGTGATCTACCCGCCGGTGGACACCCGGGGTTTCGCGCTGCAGGAACAGAAGCAGGACTACTACTTCACCGCTTCGCGCATGGTCCCGTACAAGCGCATGCCGATGATCATCGAAGCTTTCGCGGCGATGCCGAACAAGCGCCTGGTGGTGATTGGCGACGGTCCGGAAATGGAAAAGGCCAAGGCCGCTGCGGTCAACGCGCCGAATGTCACGCTACTGGGTTATCAGCCGTTCGCGGTGCTGCAGGAACACATGAGCAACGCCAAGGCATTCGTGTTTGCCGCCGAAGAGGATTTCGGCATCAGCCCGGTGGAAGCCCAGGCCTGCGGCACGCCGGTCATCGCGTTCGCCAAGGGCGGCGTGGTGGAAACGGTCTGCGGCCTGGATCATCCGCAGCCCACCGGCGTGCTCTACCCGGAGCAGAGCGTGGCGTCGCTGATGGCCGCCATCGAGACGTTTGAGATCAACGGTGCACGCATCACCGCGCAAGCCTGCCGGACCAATGCCGAGCGCTTCAGCGAAGCCCGCTTCGAACTGGAAATGCGCCAGTTCGTCGAGACCCGCCTGAACGCTGCCCGTCAAAGCCGCCAGCCTGCGCACCCCCGGCCGATCCAGGTCGCGCCGACGCTGGTCAGCAGCGACCTCTCCGCCCGCGTTGTTCCGATCAAATCCGTCTGAGCGAGCCAAGAATATGCGCACACCATTAAGGGGCATCCTGCATGCCCATTCATCGTCGCTGTCCGTCGCTCACCGGCTGCTGGATCTGGCGGTCATCGCGATCGGCGGTTACGGCGTCAACCTGCTCACCGGCACGCCGATGAGCAGCGAAGCCTGGATGCAGATTCTGCTGGCGGCGGTGGCTTTTCACTGGCTGGCCGAATACCACCAGCTGTATGGCTCGTGGCGTGGCGAGCGGATTGTGCGCGAGCTGCTGAAGGTCGCCAATTACTGGGGCCTGGCCTTCGTACTGCTGCTGTTCGTTGATTACCTGCTGTTGCAGCCCGATGATCTGGCGGACGACAGCCAGATGGCCTGGTTTGCTGCCGTGCTGGTGGCGCTGTGTGGTTATCGTCTGGCGATTCGCAGCGTGCTGCACACCTTGCGCGCCCAGGGCTTTAACACCCGGCGCGTGGCGATTGTCGGTACCGGCCATTGCGGCGAACGCCTGGCGATGTCGATCGAACGCGCGCCGTGGATGGGCCTGAACCTGCTCGGCTTCTATGACGAAGCGCCGCAGCAGATCGATCTGGCACGCATCGGCCGACGCATTCCGGTGCTGGGCGATCTGGATGAACTGATCCGGGACGCCCGCGACGGCAAGATCGACAAGGTGTACATCACCCTCGAACTCGGTGCACAAGAACGCTTGCAGGCACTGATCAAAGGCTTGAGCGACACCACCGCGTCGGTCTACGTGATCCCGGATGTGTTCATGTTCGAGCTGCTGCACGCCCGCAGCGAAAGCATTAACGGCCTGCCGAGCATCAGCATTTTCGACTCGCCCATGGACGGCGCCTGGAGCGTGGTCAAGCGTCTGGAAGACATCGTGCTGTCGAGCATCATCCTGACCATGATCGCGCTGCCGCTGATGCTGATCGCCCTGGCGATCAAGCTCACCTCCCCCGGCCCGGTGCTGTTCCGTCAACGCCGTTATGGCCTGGACGGGCGGCCGATCATGGTCTGGAAATTCCGCAGCATGAGCGTGCAGGAAAACGGCAACGTGGTGACCCAGGCCACGCGCAACGACAGCCGCATCACGCCGCTGGGCGCGTTCCTGCGCCGTACTTCGCTGGACGAGCTGCCGCAGTTCTTCAATGTGCTGCGCGGCGAAATGTCCATTGTCGGTCCGCGCCCCCACGCCGTGGCGCACAACGAGCAGTACCGCAAACAGGTGTCGGGCTACATGCTGCGGCACAAGGTCAAGCCGGGCATCACCGGCTGGGCACAGATCAACGGCTGGCGCGGCGAGACCGACACGCTGGACAAGATGCAGAAACGCGTTGAATTCGACCTGCAGTACATCGAGCACTGGTCGGTCTGGCTGGACCTGAAAATCATCCTGCTGACGCTCTTCAAAGGCTTCGTCAACAAGAACGCCTTCTAAAAGAAAATCTGCCAACAACAACAATAATAATGGCCAAGGGCTAGTAAACTTGGCGGGAGGTGCACGGGTGCATGAACGAATGTGATCCGATGTTCGGTGTAAGTAAGGGATGCAAAGAAATCACTGCGGTGCCAGTACGCACCTATTAGTAGGATGAGAAGGAACATTCATATGAAAGTAACGTTAGCGGTCGTGCTGCTTTCCAGTCTGGTGTTGCAAGGCTGCGCATTCGCCCCCGGTCAGTACATGTCTTACAGCGATGTCACCGACAAAGACCCCGACGGTCCCCAGGTCACGCTGATCAACATCACCCCCGCCACCCTTGCCCAGCAGCAGAAAACAGCGGACGCAGCGGCAAAACCGCTGCCCCCGGAACTGCTGAACTACAAGACGCCTGAATACATCGTCGGCCCGGGCGACGCCTTGCTGGTGACCGTGTTCGAACACCCTGAACTGACCGCGCCCGGCTCCCAGGAACAACTGGACGCCAACAGCCGCGAAGTGCTGAACGACGGCACCGTGTTCTTCCCGTACGTGGGCCGTATTCAGGCCGCCGGCAAGACCGTTTCGCAGATCCGCGACCAGCTGCGCATGGGTCTGGCGCCGCAATACACCGAAGTGAAAGTCGACGTCAAAGTGCTGCGTTACAACAGCCAGCGCGTTCTGCTCTCGGGTGCGTTCAAATCGGCTGGCCCGCAACCGATCACCAATATTCCGCTGAGCCTGGTTCAAGCCATCAGCCAGGCCGGTCTTGATTCGACCGACGCCAACCTCGCCGGCCTGACCCTGCGTCGCGACGGCAAGGATTACGTGATCGACGTTGACTCGCTGAACCGCAAGGACTCGCAGATCAGCAAGATCTTCCTGAAAGACGGCGACTACTTGCACCTCAACAGCAACTCGAAAAACAAGATCTACGTGCTGGGCGAAGTTCAGCGCCCGCAAGTGATCTCGTTCAGCACCACCAGCGTGACCTTGCTGGAAGCGCTCGGCACCTCTGGCGGCCTGAGCCCTGACGCAGCCGATGGCGATGCGGTGTATGTGATTCGTGCGCAGGACGCCACCCACGGCGCGACGGTTTATCACCTGGCAGCGAAAAAGCCGACCAGTTATGCGCTGGCGAAAGGCTTCGAACTGGCGGCCCAGGACGTGGTGTTTGTCGGCCCGGCCAACATCACTCGGTGGAGCCGTTACGTGAGCCAGTTGCTGGGTTCGAACAACATCATCCAGACGGGCGCTATGTTCAGGAATTGATGGGGCAGGCAGCTTCAAGCGGCAAGTTTGAAGCTGCAAGCTGACAGCAGAGCAACAGGGAAATCCTCGCAGTGGTCCGACTGCGGGGATTTTTTTTGGGTTTGATTTGATGAGATCAAGTGTTGCCGGAGCAACAGTGAATCAACAGAGGGGTGGGTGTGAATCAACAGTCTGGGGGTATTGCAGCGTCTTGTTTGTTGGTGTGACGGGGCCGGCAGTCAATGGCGAGCGCTGGCACGCATGCTGCTTTAGTACCGGCAAAGGGTCTTCACGCCCATTACCTCGCGATGATCGCGGCCTGCTCGGTGCCTGGCACCTCGGGTGACTGACCCCAAGGAAACAACACATGTTGGTAGTTTCGATTTCAGGTAGCCCTTCCACCCGGTCGCGCTCGGGCGTGGTGCTGCAACATGCTGCGCACTGGCTCAAGGACCGTGGTGTGGAAGTGAACGGTGTGCGTATTCAGGATTTCAACGCCGAAGACTTGCTCTACGCCCGTTTCGACAGCCCGCAGGTGGTCGCTTTCATCGAAGCGGTGGCAAAAGCGGACGGTCTGCTGATCGCCACGCCGGTGTACAAGGCATCGTTTTCGGGGGCGTTGAAGACGCTGCTCGACCTGCTGCCGGAGCGTTCACTGCACGGCAAAGTGGTCTTGCCGATCGCCACCGGAGGGAGCATTGCGCACATGCTGGCGGTGGATTACGCGCTAAAACCGGTGCTGTCCGCGCTGAAATGCCAGGAAGTGCTGCACGGGGTGTTCGCCATCGACAGCCAGATCAGCTACGGCGAGCACGCGTTGGGCGGTGAGCTGGATGAACTGCTGACCCAGCGTCTGCATGAGGGTCTGGATCATTTTCTATTGGGCCTGCAACACCGGACCCATGCGCGTCACAAGGAAGCGGGCGGGCATTTGAAACTGGCGTTGTAGGCTTTCTACTCAACCCTGACGTGCTTTCGAAGCAACGCTCACTTCGGCGCTCACTTCGCCCCGGTTATCGAACGCGTGGGCGCGTTGCAGCTGTGGCTGTTCCATCAGTTGCGCCTTGCGGGCCTGGAATTCGTCGTAGGACAAGCCGCGACGGTTGAGGTCTTCAAGGGCCAACTGGTGGGTTTCTTCAGCGCTGTAAGGGCGCAGTTCGGGATGGTTGCCAGCGGCGCAACCGGCGAGAACGGAGGCGGAGAGTAACAGGGAGAGGGCAAGAAGACGGTTCATTGGGAGCCTCCATTCGGCTCGTTTCTGGAATGAAGCCAAGGCTACGCGCCGGGCCTTTCCAGCAGAAATCAGTCGTCTTGATAGTGGCTATCGGGTTGGGCGGTGACTGGGCTTTTTGCGTTCGAAAAGCAAGATCAACGGCTTTCCGGCTGAAGCCGGTCCTACAGACACCGCATACCCAATGTAGGACCGGCTTCAGCCGGGAAGAGGCCCGCATGACCGCCATCAATTTCTTGGCAAATACCATTCCATAGGGCTGCTCACTCCCAAAAGGCTTCAGCGTTTGCTCTGGACATGGTCAGACCAAAAAGTGCCACAGCAGCGACGTGCCGATCAGCCCCACCACCGACACAATCGTCTGCAGCACCGACCAGACCCAAATGGTTTGCTTCAATTGCAGGCCGAAGTATTCGCGGACCATCCAGAATCCCGCGTCGTTGACGTGGCAGAAGAACACCGAGCCCGCCCCGATCACCAGTGCCACCAGTGACGCTTCCACCGGCGCCAGCCCGGCCATCATCGGCGCGAGAATGCCCGCCGTGGTGGTGGTCGCGACGGTGGCCGAACCGGTCGCCTGACGCAACGCGACGGCAATCAACCACGCCAGCAGCAGGTACGGCATGTGCGCGCCTTCGGCCACTTTGCTGATGGTCTGGCTGACACCGGCGTCCAGCAGGGTTTGCTTCAAGCCGCCGCCGGCACCGATGGTCAAGAGCAGCACGGCAATCGGCGCCAGGCTTTTACGCAACGTGCCGCCGACTTGCTCACGGGAGATACCATTGGCCCAGCCCAGACATACCGTCGCCGCCAGCACCGCGATGCCCAGCGCCACCAGCGGTTCACCGAGGAATTTCAGCGTCAGCGCGATGTTGCTTTCCGGCTCCATGGCGATTTTCGCCAAGGTGCTGCCAAGCATCAGAATCACTGGCAACAGGATGATCAGCAACGAGATGCCGAAGCTTGGCTGTCGGGAGGCAGTGGGCTTGGCCGAAAACAGCTCGCCCAGCTCCGCCGGCTCCTCAATGTGCATGCGTTTGGACAGCCAGTTGCCGTACAGCGGACCGGCCAGAATCACTGCCGGCACCGCCACGCAAAACCCCAGCAACATGGTCAGGCCGAGGTCGGCGTGCAAGGCGCTGACCGCAATCAGCGGCCCCGGGTGCGGCGGCATCAGGGCGTGCAGCGTGGTCATGCCGGCCAGCGCCGGAATGGCGATTTTCAACAGCGGCTGATTCGACTGCCGCGCCATGACGAAGATGATCGGCACCATCATCACCAGGCCCACTTCGAAGAACAGCGGCAGGCCGATGACCATGGCCACCAGGGCCATGACCCACGGCAGCATCTTGCCCTTGCCCAGCCCCAGCAGCGTCGAGGCAATGCGGTCGGCCGCACCCGATTCGGCCATCAGCGCACCGAGCATGGCACCGAGGGCGATGATGATCCCGGCCTCGCCCAGAATCCCGCCCGCGCCCTTGCTGAACGCCTTCGCCACTGCCTCCGCTGGCAACCCCGCCCCTATCCCTGCGATGAATGTGCCCACCAGAATCGACAGAAACGGCGGGAGCTTGGTGGCGCTGATCAGCACGATGATGGTGGCAATGGCGATCAGGCAGCAGATGATCAGGCGAGTGTCATGAAACACCCAGGCAGCAGACGACAGATCCAACGCGGACCCCCTTCTCGTTCGGTTTTTATCTCAGGATGGTTTGAAACAACATGTTTCAACCGGCCGAACCATACCGGATGCGGCATTGCGTCGCAGTTAAATTTTCACAGGATCTGGCCGATTTGCCCCCGCGCACATTCGATCAGCACCTCGCGCAGCCCTTGGGCTGCTGCCGACAATTGGTGGTCCGCCTGGGTCATCAACCCAATACGTCGCTCGATACGCGGGCCTTTCAGGGCAATGCAGCGGGCGCCGAGTTCTTCCATCTGCGCGATGCACAGCGACGGCACCGCGCTCACGCCCAGGCCGTTGGCGACCATGCGGCCCACCGTCGACAGCTGATGGCTTTCGAACGCCACCGACAGCTTGCCGTGCTGGCTCCGCAGGTCCTGCTCCAGCAACAAGCGCACGGCGGACGGGCGCTGCAGGGTGATGAAGTCGTGGCGCAGCAGTTCTTCCCAACTCACTTCGCGGCGCGCGGCCAATGGCGAATCCTTAGGCACCACGGCGACAAAACGATCCATGTAAAACGGCGTGAAGATCAGGTTATTGCCCGCCTCGGGCTCGAAGCCGATGCCCAACTCCACGCGCCGATGCCCGACCATCTCCACCACCTGCTCGTTGATCACGTCGTGCACCGCCACGTTCACCCGTGGGTAACGCTCGCGAAACACCTTCAGCGCAATCGGCAGCAGATTGCCTGCGTATGACGGCATGGCGGCCACCGACACTTTGCCCATTTGCAGGGTAAACCGCTGACGCAGGAGTTCTTCGGTGTTGTCCCAGTCGGCGAGCAATTGGCGGGCCAGCGGCAGTAAGGCCTCGCCCTCCGGGGTCAGGCTGACGTTGCGCGTAGTGCGGGTCAGCAATTGCCCACCCAGGTCTTCCTCCAGCGCCTTGATGGTCAGACTCAACGCCGGTTGCGACACATGCAGCCGCTCCCCCGCCTGGGCGAAACTCAAGCACTGCGCCACCGCCAGAAACGCCCGTAGCTGTTTCACGTTCATATATTTGGATTACTTATCAATTGATCAAAAAAACAAAATTAACAAATCAGTGCGTGCGAGAGAAGATGCGGCCAACGCTCTCCGATGCTTAGATTGTCGGACACAACTACAAATAAGGCGGGATCTCACCATGGCTGGACTCGACAAACGCGTGGCAACCTACGCTGAAGCCCTCGCCGGGCTGACCGACAACATGACCGTGCTGTCCGGCGGCTTCGGACTGTGCGGCATCCCGGAAAACCTCATCGCCGAAATCAAACGCATGGGTGTGAAAGGCCTGACAGTGGTTTCCAACAACTGCGGCGTCGACGGCTTTGGCCTCGGCATCCTCCTGGAAGACCGGCAGATCCGCAAAATGGTCGCGTCCTACGTCGGTGAAAACGCCCTGTTCGAGCGCCAGTTGCTCAGCGGCGAGCTGGAAGTCGAGCTCACTCCCCAAGGCACCCTGGCGGAAAAAATGCGCGCAGGCGGCGCCGGCATTCCCGCCTTCTATACCGCCACCGGCTACGGCACGCCTGTCGCAGAAGGCAAGGAAACCCGTCAGTTCAACGGCCGCAACGTGATCCTGGAAGAAGCCATCATCGGCGACTTCGCCATCGTCAAAGGCTGGAAGGCCGACCACTTCGGCAACGTGGTCTACCGTCACACCGCGCAGAACTTCAATCCGGTGGTGGCCACAGCCGGCAAGATCACCGTGGTGGAAGTCGAAGAAATCGTCGAACCCGGCGTCCTGCTGCCCACCGAAATCCACACACCCGGCATTTATGTCGATCGCGTGATCCTGGGCACGTTCGAGAAGCGCATCGAGCAGCGAACCGTCAGAAAAGCCTGACGCCAGCGTCGTACTCGAACCGATTTCCCACTTTGTATTTCCGGTGCTGGGGCTTCCCACAGGCCGGACAGAATAAAAGAGACCCAAGACCATGGCACTCTCCCGCGAACAAATGGCACAGCGCGTTGCGCGCGAACTGCAAGACGGCTTCTACGTGAACCTGGGCATCGGCATTCCGACCCTGGTCGCCAACTACGTCCCCGACGGCATCGACGTGATGCTGCAGTCGGAAAACGGACTGCTCGGCATGGGCCCGTTTCCCACCGAAGACACCATCGACGCTGACATGATCAACGCCGGCAAACAGACCGTGACCGCGCGCAAGGGCGCTTCGATCTTTTCGTCGGCCGAGTCCTTCGCGATGATCCGTGGCGGCCACGTCGACCTGACCGTGCTCGGCGCGTTCGAAGTGGACGTCGAAGGCAACATCGCCTCGTGGATGATCCCCGGCAAGCTGGTCAAGGGCATGGGCGGCGCGATGGATCTGGTGGCGGGTGCCGAGAACATCATCGTCACCATGACCCATGCGTCCAAGGACGGCGAATCCAAGCTGTTGTCGCGCTGCAGCCTGCCGCTGACCGGCGCTGGCTGCATCAAGAAAGTGCTGACCGACCTCGCTTACCTGGAGATCGAAAACGGCGCCTTCGTGCTGCGCGAAACTGCACCGGGCGTGACCGTCGATGAAATCATCGCCAAGACCGCCGGCAAACTGATCGTGCCGGATGACGTGGTGGAAATGACGTTTTAACGGCGATGGCGCGGTACTTGTAGGAGCGCGCTTGCCCGCGAACCGCGGACGGCCAGACACCCACGCAGTGTCTGAAAGCCCCTTTCGCGGGCAAGCGCGCTCCTACAGGATCCGCGTCGTGCTTGGCATTTTGGCAACACCCTGAGCATTCGCCACACCCGCACCTTTGGTCAGACCGCCCTGCCTCTTCAGCGATGAAGGGGCTTTGCTGTCTCTGAGCCGGTGCTTTTTTCGCGTTACCGCCAACACTTGAAACTGCCGTCCAAAAAAAACCTGAACAATAACTCCAAGAGGTAATACACGTGGCCGCCGACATCGAAGAAAGCCGCTCCGCCCGTTTTGCCCTGCGTTGCGCCAAATGGGCGGAACGCTGGTTCCCGGACTCCTGGGTGTTCGCCGCCCTCGCCGTGGTCATCGTCACCCTCGCCACGCTGGTCATCGGCGCCAAGCCCGCCGACACCGCTAAAGCCTTCGGTGACGGCTTCTGGAGCCTGATCCCCTTCACCATGCAAATGGCCTTCGTGGTCATCGGCGGCTACGTCGTCGCCAGCTCGCCGCCGGCGGTCAAACTGATCGACCGCCTGGCGCGCATCCCGAAGAACGGCCGCTCGGCTGTGGCCTGGGTCGCGCTGATCAGCATGGTGGCCTCCCTGCTCAACTGGGGTTTGTCGCTGGTCTTCGGCGGCCTGCTGGTGCGTGCCCTCGCCCGGCGTACGGATTTGAAAATGGACTACCGCGCCGCCGGTGCCGCGGCTTATCTGGGTCTGGGCGCGGTGTGGGCGCTGGGCCTGTCGTCGTCCGCCGCGCAGTTGCAAGCCAACCCGGCCAGCCTGCCGCCGTCGATCCTGGCAATCACCGGGGTGATTCCTTTCACCCAGACGATCTTCCTCTGGCAGTCCGGGGTGATGCTGCTGGCGTTGGTGGTGGTCTCGATCATCGTTGCCTACGCCACGGCGCCCGGCCCGGCCAACGCCCGCGATGCCAAGGAGTGCGGCATCGATCCAAGCTTCAGCCTGCCGCCGCTGCCGCCACGCACCCGCCCGGGCGAATGGCTGGAATACAGCCCGCTGCTGATCATTCTGATGGTCGCGCTGGCGTCCGGCTGGCTGTACAACGAGTTCAGCACCAAGCCCGCAATCACCGCGATTTCCGGCCTGAACACCTACAACTTCCTGTTCATCATGGTCGGTGCGCTGCTGCACTGGCGTCCGCGCAGTTTCCTGGATGCCGTGGCTCGCGCCGTGCCGACCACCACCGGGGTGCTGATTCAGTTTCCGTTGTACGGTTCGACCGCAGCGCTGCTGACCACCGTCAAGGGCGGCGATGCGCAGACGGTCGCGCACCACATCTCGACGTTCTTCACCAGCATCGCTTCCCACGACACCTATGCGCTGCTGATGGGCGTGTACTCGGCGATTCTCGGGTTCTTCATTCCGTCCGGCGGCGGCAAGTGGATCATCGAAGCGCCGTACGTGATGCAGGTCGCCAACGACCTCAAATACCACCTCGGCTGGGCGGTGCAGATCTACAACGCCGCCGAAGCGCTGCCGAACCTGATCAACCCCTTCTACATGCTGCCGCTGCTGGGCGTACTGGGCCTGAAGGCGCGGGATTTGATCGGCTTCTCGTTCGTGCAACTGCTGGTGCATACGCCGCTGGTGTTGTTTCTGTTGTGGGTGTTGGGCACGACGTTGGCGTACATCCCGCCGGTCATGCCTTGAGGGAGAAACGATCTCTAAACGAGGTTGAGAGACTCCATACTCCCTTTGTGGGAGCCGGCTTGCTGGCGAAAGCGTCGTGTCAGTCGCTGGACATTTCACGGGTTAACCGCGTTCGCCAGCAAGCCGGCTCCTACGGATTTTGTGCACGACCGACATTCCTCAGCCGTCGCAAAACCCTCTGTAGGAGCGCGCTTGCCCGCGAAGGCGTCGTGTCAGTCGCTGGACATGCCACGGGTTAATCGCGTTCGCCAGCAAGCCGGCTACTACGGATTTTGTGTACGACCGACATTCCTCGGCGGTGGCATAACCACCTCGAAATGAGCTTGATCGAGCATCAACGTCCGAAGCTGTATTCGCGCTCCACCCTGGCAACCCGTGTGGTGCATTGCCGATACCAGGTCGACCGGCCGCGCTCACGGATTTCTCGGTGTTCCGGATGTTCCTTCCAGGCCAGGATCGCGGCTTCGTTGGCCCAGTACGACACGGTGATCCCCAGCCCATCGTCGCCGCGTACCGACTCCACACCGAGGAAACCCGGCTGCTGACCAACGAGTTCGAGCATCCGCCGGGCGGCGTCGTCATATTCCAGGGCTTCGAGCTCAGTGCGCACCGAGGTAAAAATCACCGCGTAATACGGCGCGCCAAAGGTGTTTGCCATCACCATGTCAAATCAACTCCGCCGCGCAGGCCAGCACAAACGCCTTCACCAGCGGCGGGGTACTGCCCTCCAGCGCGGCGCGTTCCGGTTGAAACAACGTCGCGATGAAAAACGGATGACCGTCGAGCTCCATCGCGCGCACCTCGTCGTCTTGGTCATAGCCCGACACTTTCAGCGGGCCGGCAAAAACATCTGCTTCCAGTTCCTTGCGCAAACCGTAACGGCAGCGGTAGCGCTCCTGTGTTTCCAGCGTCCCATACGCGGCGGCAATCCGCGAACCCGGCCGCAGACGAATCGGTGCAAAGGCCTCGACCAGCGAACAGCTTAACGGCGTGATAACTGCGTTTTCCGATTCCGGCGCGGTCTCGGCGTGCTCGGCATCGGCCCAGCCCAAATGATTGCGCGCGTACTCCAGCAACGCATGCTGAAAGCCGCCGCACGTCCCGAGAAAAGGCACCTGCCGTTCGCGAGCGAAGCGAATTGCCGTCAGCGCGCCGTCCATGTCGCGATAGGGGCTGGCCGGTACGCACCAGATGCCCTCAAACGCCTGCAGGCTCGCGCCATCCCCGATGTCCGTCGTCGGCAGCCACACTGCCTGAACATTGAGCCCGGTTTCGTTCGCTACCCTGTCCAGCGCCACGGGTATCGCCTGATGCGCCGGCACGCTCGGGTCGTAATCGCCCACCAGCGCGATCCGGATTTTTTGCCCTTGAGTCATAAGTGCTCCCTGATATCAAAACGCTTTGCGTAAGGTCCGGGGGCGACTATAAGCTTGTCGCCCTGCAATCAGAATTGGCGTCCAGGCAAGTGTTCAATGCAGCCGCGCACTATCGAATCAATCATGCCGACCTCAGCCTCATCCTCGCGCTGGTGCGGGGGCGGACGCTGGCCAAGGCGGCCGAACTGCTGAAGGTCGATGTCTCGACGGTGTTCCGTGCGGTGCGTCGGATGGAAAAGTCGGTGGGCACGGCGCTCTTCGACAAGAGCCGCGCCGGCTACGTGCCGACCGGTGCAGCGTTGGCGCTCGCCCAGCAGGCCGAGAGTGCCGAGAATGCCTTGGCCCTCGCGCAGTTGAGCCTCGAGCAGGGCCGGCAGGTCGTCAGCGGCACCGTGCGCCTGACCTGCACCGAGGCCGTATTGCAAAGCCTGTTGCTCCCCGCCCTGAGCCGATTCATGCCGAACTACCCGGGCCTGCGCCTTGAGCTGAACACGTCCAGCACCTTTGCCAACCTGAGCCGCCGCGACGCCGACATTGCGCTGCGTCTGACCAACACGCCGCCTGAGCACCTGGTCGGCACCCGCCTGGGCACGGTTGCGTATCGGGTCTGTTCGAGCGAAGCCTACGTGCATCGCTGCAGTGATCTGGCCCTCGACGACATGGCCTGGATCGCCCCCGACGATTTCCTCCCCGATCACCCGACCGTGATGTGGCGCCGGCAGCATCTGCCCGGCGTGAACCTCGCCTACCGTTGCAGCTCCATGCTGGCCGTGGCCCAACTGGTGCGCGCAGGCATGGGCGTGGCAGCGCTGCCGGATTTCATGCTGAAGGACAGCGAGCTTCAGCCCGTGAGCGAAGCGCTCGAAGGGCATGACACCGGGCTGTGGCTGCTGACCCGGCCGGACTGCCGGGCGCTGCGCTCGGTGTCGGCGCTGTTCAGCGAGCTGACCAAGGCGATTGAGCTGTAGGGGGAGCGGAACGAGAATTGGCCGACGACGTATGACTCCGTAGGAGCCGGCTTGCTGGTGAAAGCGGCGTGGCAGTCGCCGGATACTTCACAGGCAGATCGGGTTCGCCAGCAAGCCGGCTCCTACAGAGTTGGCGCACCACCAATACGCCCAGCCCGTCGCAAGGTCCAGGCAGCGAATCCTTACTTCCTCAACCACCCCGCCGCTCCCGACGAAACTGCCCTGGCGGCATGCCGTGGGCTTTGCGAAAGCGCCGCGAGAAATAGGCTTCGTCGGTAAACCCGCAGATTTCGGCGATGTGGCTCAAGGGTTTGTTGCTGTTCATCAAATGCGTGCGCGCCAGCCGCATGCGCCGCTCCAGGACCAGTTCGGAAAAACTGTTGCCGGTTTCCTTGCGCAGCAGGTGGGTCAGGTAATTGGGCGACAGAAACGCCGCCGCCGCGGCATCGGTGAGGGTCATGGCCGGATCGGCGATGTGCGCGCGGATGTACTCGATCACCCGACTCATCGCATCGCGACGTCCACGCCGCTCGGCCTTGTTCGCCGACAGCGCCAGCAACTGCGCTTCGTAGCGATTGCACACTGTGCCGATCAGCTGCAACAGGCAGCCGCGCAGGATCGCGCCAGAGCCCAACTGCCGGGCGCGGTCCATGTCGCGCATCTGCCTCAACAGCGCGGCCACTTCGGCGAAGTCAGCGTCATCGAGGGTGAAATCCAGATGCTCCTGAAACCGGAACGGCGCCAACTCAGGCGCCTCGGCGACGGGCACGTCTTCAAGGTCCATCGGATCGCACTGCAGATGCTGCAGGAGAAATTCCTGAGAAAAATTGATCAGCACAAAATTGCCGTCTTCCGGGTGCGGAATCACGTGCAATCGATGGGGCAGGATGAACGCCAGAGTGTTGCGCGGAAACGGCCTGACCGCGCCACCGATGTGCTGCACGGTGTCGCCACCGAGGTTGATCTGGATCTGGAAATATTCGTGACGATGGGGCGCTGTCAGCGCAGGTCGCGCGGACTTGTCACGGATGTAGAAATCCATGCGGTCGCTGCGCTGCTGCATGCCATAGGTCTGGATGCGGGAGGGATGGGCCATCGCTGAAACACCTGAAATCGCCGGTTCGGACTGCCCCATGGTAGGGCAACCGCGGCAGCCGGACCAAACGATTCTCAGGCGGACGTCAACCTGGGATCAGCCGATTGTCACACTCAGTTCGGCAATGCCTTCGATCCCGGCGGTGACCACATCGCCGCGCTGCAACGCACCCACCCCGGCTGGCGTGCCGGTGTAGATCAGGTCGCCCGCTTTGAGGCCCACCGATTGCGACAGGTGCGCGATCACGTCCCGCACAGCCCAGATCTGGTCAGCCAGATCGCCACGCTGGCGGCGTTCGCCATTGACGTCGAGCCAGATCGCGCCGGCTTCCGGATGGCCGATCTCGTTGACCGGGTGCAACGGCGTGGCGGGCGCGGAGGCGTCGAAGGCTTTGGCCCATTCCCACGGCCGGCCCATTTTCTTGGCCTGCGCCTGCAAGTCGCGGCGCGTGAGGTCCAGACCGACGCCATAGCCCCATACGTAGGTCAGGGCGTCCTGCGGGTCGATGTTCACGCCGTCCTTGCCGATCGCCACGACCAGTTCAATCTCGTGATGCAGGTCCTCGGTGAGCGGCGGATAGGCAATCCGGCCTTCAGCGGGCACCACGGCGTCGGCAGGCTTCATGAAGAAGAACGGCGGCTCGCGGTCAGGGTCGTGGCCCATTTCCCGGGCGTGATCGGAGTAATTGCGGCCGACACAGAACACACGGCGAATCGGGAAACGGCTGGCCGTCCCGGCAACGGCCAGGGACGGTGTGGCAACAGGGGCAATAACGAACTCGGTCATGGCGGTGTCCTCGATTGAAGGTGGCTGGGCATGGGTTGAGTATGGCGTTTGAGTGCTCAGCCAGGTTGGACGGAACCCACCAGGTTTTGGACAAAACAACGCAACGCGACTCAATTCAAGTCAACGAGCCGACAGATCAGCCACGCCCTACAAACGGCATGCTGCTGGCCATGACCGTCATATTCAGCACGTTGGCCGACAGTGGCAGCCCGGCCATGTAACTCACCGCTTCAGCCACGTGCTGCACATTCATGGTCGGCTCGACCTGCAGCTCACCGTTGGGCTGCAACACGCCTTTGGTCATGCGATCGGTCATTTCGGTGAGGGCGTTGCCGATGTCGATCTGGCCACAGGCGATATTGAACTGCCGACCGTCCAGCGCTGTGCTTTTGGTCAGGCCCAGCACGGCGTGTTTGCTGGACGTATAGGGCGAGCTGAACAGCCGTGGCGTGTGCGCGGAAATCGAACCGTTGTTGATGATCCGGCCGCCCTGGGGCACCTGACGCCGCATGAGGCCGAACGCTGCGCGCACGCACAAAAACATCCCGGTGACGTTGGTGTCGATGACGTTCTTCCACTGCTCCACCGACAGCTCATCCATCGGCACTGCCGGTGCGCCGATACCGGCGTTATTGAACGAAACGTCCAGCCGCCCGAACGTGTTTTCGATGGTCGCGAACAGCGCCTCGACGCTGGCCGGGTCGCGCACGTCCGTCGGTACCGCCAGCGCCTGCTGGCCGGCAACCTTTGCCTGTTCGACCAGCATCTGCAAGGGCTCTGGCCGACGCCCGGCCAGCACCACGGCAAAACCATCCGCCAACAACTGTAGGGCCACGGCACGGCCAATGCCGCTGCCGGCGCCCGTGACCAGAGCGACTTTCAAACCTGAAGATGAAGACATGGGCGATTACTCTTGTTATTGGGAAGGTGTTGTTGGAAAAGCTGTCATTAGAAAGAGTCAGACGGCCAATCGTCAGCTGTGAACAGGGGTCAGCACCGGCTTGCCCGCATAAAACGCCAGCAGGTTGTCGGCGACCATTTGCACCGTGTCACGGGATGCTTCCGGCGACAACCCTGCCAGATGCGCCGTGAGGACCACGTTGGTCAAGGCTTTCAGCGCATCGGGGACGTGGGGCTCGTCGTCGAATACGTCCAGCGCCGCCCCGGCCAGGCGGCCGTGCTGGAGCGCGTCGATCAGCGCGTCGGTGTCGACGACACTGGCCCGGGCGATGTTGACCAGGAAGCCCTCGGCGCCCAACGCCTCGATGGCGGCCTTGTCGATCAGGTGCCGCGTCGACCCGCCGCCCGGCGTTGCCACCACCAGAAAGTCCGACGCTTCGGCCAGCGCCAGCGGCGTCGCGCAGTAGTTGAAATCCACGCCCGCGCGGGGCGAGCGGCTGTGATAGTTGATCAGCATGTCGAACCCCAGCGCGCGTTTGGCGATGGCCATTCCGACCGAGCCAAGGCCGAGAATGCCCAGGCGTTTGCCGGCGAACGAAGGCCGTGTGACTTTGCGCCATTCGTTGCGGCGCGCCGACGCGTCGGCCTGGGGAATGTCGCGAACCGCTGCCAGCAGCACTGCCATAGCGTGGTCCGCCACGGTCGGGGCGTTCACCCCTGCCCCGTTGGTCACCACAATGCCCCGCGCCTCGGCGGCTTCGAGGTCGACGCGCTCGTAGCCCGCGCCAATCACACAAATGATGCCGAGGTTCGGCAGCGCGGCCATTTCCTCGGCGGTGAACCCCAGCGGCCCACGGGTCAACACCGCATCAATCTCCCCGCCCCCGTTTGCCACCGCCTTGGCGCGCATCGCCGGCGTCGGCGCCAGAATCAGGCGAAAGCCGCTGCTTTCCAGAATCGGCAAATACATGTTCACGCTTTCAACCAGCACCAACACCGTTTTCATCATCCCTCCGCTGCGCGACATTCGTGGTGCTGACAGTAGCGCGAGTTAGAGCGGTTGGGCAGGGTTGGAAGCCAGATAGAGATGGATTTCATAATAGACACGGTGCCGGATAACCACCCCCTGCATTTTTCTTGGCTAAACCGAAGCCCACTGAGCTAATCCGTCCACAAATCTGGCACTGGGCATTTCCTGGATATGGATCTGCCTGTAAAACGTCAGCAGCGCTAAACGCAGTTGTACCTCGCGGGTACGTCGAGCCATTGGAGATTGAGTTATGAAGGTAATCAAAGCGCGGGAATATGATGATCAGCCCGTTACCCAGCGGGTCCTGAACCAGGCCATCGACCAGGGGCGCAAACGAAATGCGCCCAACATTCAGCCGACAACATTACGTTTTCTCAGTGAGCTAAATGCCTTGGCCATCGGTTTTTCCGACCAGACAGCCCTCCTCCTCCCTGTCGCCAATTACCCCGAGCTGCGCGAGCTCTCAGGCAGCGAGCTCGGGCAGATGGAGTTGGGATTCGGCGGCAAGGCCATCTGCCTCGATCATCGCGATTTGCATATGTCGATCTCGGGCATGATTTCGGCCAGCGAGTCGCTCATGGGCGTTGCCGGTAGCCTGATCGCGGCGCGGAACGGGCGGCGCGTCAGTGCGGCAAAAGCCACCGCTTCGAAGGCTAACGGATCGAAAGGCGGGCGACCGCGCAAAAAAGTTGCCGAGACGTAGTCCCCGGTTAGCGTCCGTCGGCACCTCAGTGTCATAAAAATCCCGGAAACTGGCAGCGCGCTAACGCCTGTAACTGACAGCAATCCCCCTTCACAACGATAACCCCGGTTGCCCGTCATGCCGGTTGCTGTTTAAGGTTTGTGCCTTGGGACACCTGATTTCGTCACGATAAAAACGATGTGCCACGGGGTGCGGCAACGGCTGCGCCATGAACGGACTTGCACAAAAGGAACGTCAGAACCATGTTGAAAGGATTATCCAGAACGTTGAGCGGCGCCGCGATTGCCGGTGTGTTGTTGTCATCCGCCGTGGCCCTGGCGGCCGCGGACACCGGCAAGGAACCGGGTCGGGCGCTGGCGGCGAAGATCGGCGTGCCGTGGCCGGCGGTGATTGCCCATCGCGGCGCATCGTTCAATGCGCCCGAAGAGACGGTTCCGTCCTACACGCTGGCCCGCGAACTGGGTGCTGACTACCTGGAGATGGACATCCAGCGCACCAAGGATGGCGTGCTCATCGCCCTGCACGACAACACGCTGGAGCGCACCACCAACATCGCCGAGGTCTACCCGCAACGGGCCAAGGACCCGCTGAACACGTTCACGCTGGAAGAAATCAAGCGCCTGGACGCCGGCTCCTGGTTCAACAAGGCCTACCCGGATCGCGCACGCGCCACCTACGCCGGGCTGAAGATTCTGACACTGGACGAAGTCATCGACATTGCCGAAGGCGGCAAGAACAAGCCCGGTCTGTACATCGAAACCAAGGTGCCGGCGCAGTTTCCGGGCATTGAAGAAGATTTGAAGAAGAAGCTCGATCAGCGTGGCTGGCTGGGCCAGCGTCCTGCTGCCGAGAAAGGCTACGTCAATGTCGCCCACATGCCGGGCCGCGTGGTGCTGCAGACCTTTGAAAAACCAAGCCTGGAATTGCTGCAGAAGAGCATGCCCGACACGCCGAAAGTGCTGCTGCTGTGGCTGGGTGACGGCTCCATCGAAACGGCGTCGGGCAAGACTTTCAAGGATTCGGGGGCCAAGGACAAAGCCAGCTTCTACGCCAGCCAGCAGGTGAAATCCAAAGAAGAGTTCGCCGCCTGGATGGACTGGGCCAAAGCCCACGGCGCCGTAGGTACCGGGCCGTCAGCAGCACTGAAGAACGGCGGGGACCAGAGTTACAGTGACCTGGTGCAGCCGTGGATGAACAAGATGGCCCACGATCGCGGGATGATCGTTCATCCGTACACCGTGGATGACGCGGTGGATTTCAAGGCGATCAGCGAACAGGGCGTGGACGGGTTCTTCACCAACCGGGCTTCGGAATTGCTGAAGTTCTACGGTCGGCCCTCGAAGGAAAGCATGGACTCAATCCTGAAGCGCAGCGGCTTCTGAGTGAGAAACCGGTGGTGCGCGCTACTGGCGAATACGGCGTGTCAGGCGGTAACCGGTTTCGCTGACATACCGCGATCGCGGGCAAGCGCGCTCCTACAGGGTGGAGTTGAGCAGGGGATGGCGGGTTGTTACGCCAGTTACGCCAGCTCCGCCACCACCGCAGCCAACGCCTTCGCCGGATCGGCCGCCTGGCTGATCGGGCGGCCGATGACCAGATAATCAGAGCCCGCATCCAGCGCTTGGCGCGGCGTCAGAATGCGACGCTGATCGTCCAGCGCGCTGCCAGCCGGACGAATGCCCGGCGTCACCAGTTGCAGTGACGGGTGCGCAGCTTTCAGTGCCTGGGCTTCCAGCGCGGAACACACCAGACCGTCCATCCCGGCTTTTTCAGCCAGCGCCGCCAGACGCAGGACTTGCTCCTGGGGCTCGATGTCCAGACCGATCCCGGCCAGGTCCTCGCGCTCCATGCTGGTCAGCACGGTGACACCGATCAACAGCGGCTTGGGGCCGGTGCGCTGATCCAGCACGTCACGGCAGGCCGCCATCATGCGCAAGCCGCCTGAGCAGTGCACATTGACCATCCACACGCCCATTTCAGCAGCGGCCTTGACCGCCATCGCCGTGGTGTTGGGAATGTCATGGAATTTGAGGTCCAGAAACACCTCGAAGCCCTTCGCGTTGAGGGTTTCGACGATGTCCGATGCGCAGCTGGTAAACAGCTCCTTGCCCACTTTGACCCGGCACAGCTTAGGGTCCAGTTGATCAGCCAGATTCAACGCGGCTTCGCGGGTCGGGAAATCCAGGGCGACGATGATAGGGGTCTGGCAGGCGGACATGAGCGGGTTCTCTGGCAAGTCGAAATCGGCGCGCATTGTAGCCGAACATCCCGCAGGGCGGGACCCGGCAATCGGTAAATGCCTGCCCGACCCGCGCCGGGCGTCGAGCATCTCCTACAATTGAACCACTGGACAGCGTCGCTGCTCCAATCCCTATCACAAGAAGGAGAGCGTTATGCCCTGGTATGCCTGGTTAATTCTGGTCGTTGCAATCGGCTCGATCGTCGGCGGTCTGCTGATGCTCAAGGATTCAGCGAAGAAACTGCCCCTGACCGATGAACAGCTCAAGCGCGTCCACGAGCGCAATGCCGAGATGGACGCAAAGGAAGCGCGGGACCGCTGAGTCTCCCCCGCCAAACGATACGGTTAAATCCCCTTGCAGGAGCGCGTTGCCAGCGCTCCTGCACCGCCCCCTTCCAATGTCGCGCCGCGCTTCTTCAGCCAGTCATACGTGCCTGCGTCAATCGCTCTTCGCGCCTTCGCCTTGAGCCACCGCGTGATGAGTGGACTGCGGCGTCACGGCAATACGAAACGGCTGAAAGATTTTGAACATCTCGCCGTTCTCCCGGAGCTCTTTGAGCAATTCGCTGAAGCGTTCGCCACTGATGGGCGCATCCGGGCGCAACAGCGCGTAATGCCGATACACCTGATCCACCCGATCCGAGACCAGAAACTGGTCGGCGTCCTGCGGGTTGTTCGACATGAACGTGCTCAGGTAGGAGCGCGTTACCAGCGCAATATCCGCACGGTCACGGAGCACCATCAGCAGGTTACTGTCATGGGAATAGGTCAGCGTGGCGTTGTAGTTGTCGGCAAGGAATTTAGGGTCGGCATCGAAACGGGCGAACGCGTAGTGATAGCCGCTGAACAGCGCAAGGCGCTTGCCGTGCAACTCATCGAAATACGTCTGGGTCCTGCCCTGCAAGCGATGGGCGACAAACACTTCGGCGTCTTCGAGCCCCATATCGACATCTTCATGGGGAATGCCTTTCCAACCCCAAGCGGGGTTTTCGAAAATGGCCATGTCGAAGCGCGCCTGCTGGAAATCGCGAAACCGGCGCGGAATGGAAGTGGGCACCGCTTCAAAGCGGTAGTCGTTCTGCATCGCGTTCAGCGCAGTGATCATCTGCGGCAAGAGCCCGGTGTCTTCACCTCGCTCGGGACGAATCGTATACGGCGGGAAATGCGCCGCACCGATGCGCACGACCTGCGTCGCACCGGCCTGCCAGGCCCACAGCGTTGTGGTCGTGAACAGCAGGGTTTTAAAAGCCATCCGCATCGGCGTGGACATCAAGACAAGGCACCTCAGGCGAAACGGAGTACGTAAGCTATGCGTTCGCGATCAATTAGACAACGGTCAAACAGAGGCTAAATCGCCCCTGTCATCCCAACTCCCGCCCTCCTTGCGTCTTGCTGCCCCCTGTCCATGTTTGTCTCTTCCCGGCTAAAGCTGGTCCCACTCACAGCGCGCGATATTCTGCAGGACCGGCTTTAGCCGGGAAGAGGCTCGTCTGTGCGCTACCCATTTGAGGGTGTGCCGCACGACGCTTTCCCGGGCAAAACCGGTCCCACTCACAGTGTAATTCCGGCTCAAGCCGTCCTTGTCCTTTGCGTTATCGACCGCACGGCGCTTTATGTGAGGACCGAATGCGCCTGCAACTTATGCCGAGGCGCGTTGGCCAGGCAAGGGCTGTCCCGGCCATATGCCAGTCAGACGCTACAAAAGACGCTGGCCCTGCAAACCTTCCTGACTGCCGCGAGTCCCAATCATGGATCATCTGCGCCGGGCAGTTGGACGTGAGGGCCGTGATGTGGCTACGCTCCAGAGCGCTGCCGCAGGTTATGAAACAGGAGTTCGAGATGTCCTACTGGCTGGTGATAGACCTGGAGGCCACCACCGAAGAGGGCGGATGGCCGGTAGCGGAAATGGAAATCATCGAAATCGGTGCGTCCCTGGTCAATCAGGACGGGCGCGAAATCGACCATTTCGAACGCTACGTGCGGCCTCTGCGCCGGCCGTTGCTGACGCCCTTCTGCCGCGAGCTGACGCACATTCAGCAGAGCTTCATCGACAGCGCTTTGACCCTGCCGGCCGTATGGCCACAATTCGAGCGCTGGATCGCCCAACACCGCGCGCGACTGGTCGCCTGGACCAGTTGGGGCGATTACGACCGTCAGCAACTGCAACAGGACTGGCGTCAGCACCAGCTCGCCAGCGAACTCGCCACCCTGCCCCACATCAACCTGAAACAACGCTTCGCCAAGGCCCGTCACCTGCAAAAACCCTGCGGCCTGAACACCGCGCTGCAACTGGCGGGAATGCATTTCAATGGCCAGCAACACCGGGCACTGTCGGACGCGCGCAATACCGCACGCTTGTTACCGTTGGTGATTCCCGGCTAGGTCGTGACGCATTTATCAAAGCGGATGACGGCCTTTTGTACGTTCGGCATACTGTCCGGCCTTTTCCAGCCTTTCCCAAGGAGATCAGCCATGTTCAAGGTCAACGAGTATTTCGACGGTACCGTCAAATCCATCGCCTTCAAGCAAGCAGCAGGCGACGCGACCATCGGCGTCATGGCTCCCGGAAAATACAACTTCGGCACCGGCGACCGCGAAATCATGTATGTGATCTCAGGCGAGTTGAAAGTACTGCTGCCGGGCGCCAATGATTGGGAGACCTTCAAAGCCGGCACGGATTTCAAGATCCCGGCGAACGTCAAATTCGATGTCGAAGCGACCGAAGAAACCGCTTACCTCTGCGAATACCGCAAGGATTGATGCGCAGATGCAGGTCGGCATTCAGCCGGCCTGCTCCACCCCGGCGTTGAACTGCAACGCTGCCAGCCGCGCGTACAGCGGGTTGCTGGCAATCAGCTCGCGATGGGTTCCCACCGCGATAAGTTTCCCCTGATCCATGACCGCAATACGGTCGGCGTTCTGTACCGTCGCCAGTCGGTGGGCGATCACCAGGGTCGTGCGGCCCTTCATCAATGTCGGCAGCGCCTGCTGAATCAGGTGTTCACTCTGGGCATCCAGTGCGCTGGTGGCTTCGTCGAGCAACAGAATCGGCGCATCGGCCAGTAATGCCCGGGCGATCGCCAACCGCTGACGCTGGCCGCCCGACAAGCCCATCCCGCCGTCACCCAAGTGCGTTTGATAACCCTGGGGCAGCAACTGAATGAACTCATGGGCATGGGCAATCCGCGCCGCCGCCTCCACCTGCTCGACGCTGGCCGCCGGGTTGCCGTAGCGAATGTTGTCCTCCACCGAGCCGAAAAACAGCGCCGGGGTCTGCGACACCCAGGCGAAGCAACGGCGCAGATCCAGCGGATCCAGGCGTTCGGCAGGCATGCCTTCAATCAGCACACGCCCCCGCTGCGGGTCATAGAAACGCAGCAACAGGTCGAACAGCGTCGACTTGCCAGCCCCGGATGGCCCGACCAGCGCCAGGGTTTCCCCCGCTTCGACGGTCAGGCTCAAGCCGTCGACGGCATTGCGTTCGGGGCGCGAGGGATAGGCGAAACTCAGGTTTTCCAGCGCCAGACGACCGCTGATGCGCGCCGGCAGCGTGAGCAGATCGCTGGCGGGCGCGGTGATTTCGCTGCGTGCCTGCAGCAATTCGGTGATGCGCTCTGCCGCGCCCGCCGCCCGTTGCATTTCGCCGACGACCTCGCTGAGGGTGCCGAACGCGCTGCCGACGATCAGGCTGTAGAACACGAACGCCGCCAGCTCGCCGCCGGAGATGCGGCCGGCAATCACGTCCATCCCGCCGACCCACAGCATCACACCCACCGCGCCCAGCACCAGCACGATCACCAGGGTAATCAGCCACGAGCGCTGCAGAATCCGCTTGCGCGCCGTCTCGAAGGCGTCTTCGGCGGTCTGCGCGAAACGCTGCCGGTCCTGCTCCTGATGGTTATAGGCTTGAACGGTTTTGATCTGCCCCAGGGCCTCGGACACGTAGCTGCCGACATCCGCCACGCGGTCCTGGCTCTCCCGCGACAGGCTGCGCACGCGGCGCCCGAAAATCAGGATCGGCGCGATCACCAGCGGCAGTGCAACCACCACAATGCTGGTGAGCTTGGGATTGGTGAAAAAGAGCAGGATGATCCCGCCGATGACCATCAGCGCGTTGCGCAGGAACATCGACAGCGACGAACCGATCACCGACTGCAACAACGTGGTATCGGCGGTGAGTCGTGACTGGATTTCCGAGCTGCGATTGTTCTCGTAGAAGCCCGGATGCAGGCTGACCAGATGATCGAACACCTGTTTGCGCAGATCCGCGACCACCCGCTCGCCAATCCACGACACCAGATAAAAGCGCGCGAAAGTGCCGATGGCGAGGGCGACCACCAACCCCATGAACAGGCCGATGGTTTCGTTGAGCAGCGTCGGCGAACGGGTCATGAACCCCTGATCGACCATCAGCCGGATACCTTGCCCCATCGACAGCGTGATGGCCGCGGTGACCACCAGTGCGAGCAACGCGCCGATGGCCTGCTTGCGGTACGGCGCGATCATGCGCAGGGCAAGGCGAATGGCATGCCGCTGACGGCCGGAGAACACTGAAGCCATGGAGGACACTCACGAGACGGATCAGCCGCAGAGCCTACACCTCCCTCCACGCGCACGCTCGTCAGCTTTCGCTGAACTCCGCGCACCGCCGTCAGTCAAGGAATGCTGTCACGGCGCGTTCATGCCGGCGTGATGACTATCGACGCGCACTGACCTGATGAGGAGACAGCCCATGAGCTTGCAAAGCAGCAGCAATCAAGAACCCGTGTTCCGCCCTCAACCCGAACTGCAACTGGGTGGCGCGATTCTCGACAGAAACGGGCAGGAAATTCTGATCACTGAAGAAATGGTCCAGGCCGCCTGCCAGGAATGCGAGAAATACTGGGTGCAGCCCGAAAAACAAGATTGATGTGCAGATTCCATTGAACCCGGCCCTGTTGCCGGGTTTTTTATGGGCGCCGATCGGCGTCATCCGGCGCAAAGCGGCTTGAGGCCCTGTTTGCGTAACGTTGACCCTGCTCTGTAGGAGCCGGCGTCAATGCCAAGATCGATGAGCATTGCTGGCATTCACACCGTCCCGCAGTGTGCGACTCACTCAGTGACAACCGTCGCGCCCAACGCTTCAACGATCTGGCGCAGCGCTGCGGACTCGCCGTTGATACGAACCCGCAGGCTGTCGATTTCCCGACGTGGCGGATAGTGCTTGCGCAAGGCATCGAAGGCCAGCCGCTGGCTCTGGGCATCCCCCACCAGACTGCGGCGGAAATCCGCGTCGTCGCGGCGAGGATCGTAAACGCCGCGACACAGCGCATTAAGCGCCCACACCGGGTCCGTGGCAGCGTCCAGCGTGACCTCGGCCAGCCACGGCTTGGGCAGCAGGTCTTCCAGACGGATGCTCGCCGGCTGGCCGAGGTACGCGCATAAGGCCTGATAGATCTGCGCCGTGCCGCGCTGCCGGCCGTCGAGGCTGTAGCCGGCGATGTGCGGCGTACCGATGACGCACAACTCGGCCAGTTCGACGTCCACCGCGGGTTCCTGCTCCCAGACATCCAGCACCGCTTGCAGGTCTTCGCGTTCCAGCAACACCTGGCGCAAAGCGGTGTTGTCGACCACAGGGCCACGCGCTGCGTTGATCAGCCAGGCTCCGGGCTTGAGCTGCTGCAGGCGGGCGCGGTCGAACAGGTGCCAGGTGGGCGTGTCGCCGGATTTATCCAGCGGCGTGTGCAGGCTGATCACGTCGCAGCGGGCGATGATCTCGTCAAGGCTGACGTAATCGCCGCCTTCGCTGGCCTGACGGGGCGGGTCGCAGACCAGGACGTTCCAGCCCAGGCCGCGCAGAACCTTGATCAGGCGGCTGCCGACCTGCCCCGCGCCGACGACGCCATAGGTGCGACTGGCGAGTTCGACGCCTTCGATTTCCGCAAGGGTCAGCAGGCTGCCCAGCACGTAGTCCACCACGCCGCGAGCGTTGCAGCCCGGGGCGCTGGACCATTGAATGCCGGCTTCTTTGAAGTAATCGAGGTCGAGGTGATCGGTGCCGATGGTGCAGGTGCCCACGAAGCGCACCGGGGTGCCTTCGAGCAAGGCACGGTCGACCCGGGTCACCGAGCGCACCAGCAGAATATCGGCCTCGGCGAAGGCGGCGCGGTCGAGCGTGCGGCCCGGGTATCGCTGGATATCGCCGACGCCTGCGAAAAACGCGTCGAGCAAGGGAATGTTTTCGTCGGCAACTATGCGCATGTCAGGGCTCCTGGAGTGGCCGCAGTGTAGGCGCCAGCGCCCTGTCGAGCCAGCGTGACGCGTAATGCGTCAGCCGGTACGCCGCCAATCAGTCAAGCTTCTTGCGGATCCAGTAAAGGAACTCGCCGCCGCCCGCCTGTTTGTCCACCAGCTCGTGGCCGAGAAACACACAGAATTTGGGGATATCACGCTGGGTGGAAGGATCGGTGGCGATCACCTTGAGCAGGCCGCCGGGCGGCAGGTCACGCACCTTCTGGTGCAGCATCATGACCGGCTCGGGGCAATTGAGGCCGGTGGCGTCGAGCACGGCATCGACGGCGGGCCTTTCAACGGAATCAGACATGGAGGCGATGGAATCAGGCATGAGGGGGGCTCCGAAAACAGGCCGGCATTGTCGCCTAATTGATGAAGGACGCCAAATCGGGCAACGGGCTTCAGGCTAACACCGGTGCGTCAATTGCCATGGACTACGCTGCTGCCTACAAACTTTGTAGGATTCTGCGACATCTTGGCGTTTGGTCATACCGGACCCGGCACGTATGATCCTTGACATTTCTTCGCAGATTAGAAACCTATGTCCCTGATAGTTCTACTGCTTCTGCCTTTCATCGGCAGCTGTCTGGCGGCCCTTTTGCCGCACAACGCACGCAACAGTGAATCCATTCTCGCCGGCCTGATCGCCTTGATCGGCGCGGTGCAGGTCGCACTGTGGTATCCACAGATCGCCCATGGCGGGGTCATCAGAGAAGAGTTTTTCTGGCTGCCCAGCCTGGGCCTGAATTTCGTCCTGCGCCTGGACGGTTTTGCCTGGCTGTTCTCGATGCTGGTGCTGGGGATCGGCGCGCTGGTGTCGCTGTATGCGCGTTATTACATGTCGCCGGATGACCCGGTGCCGCGCTTCTTTTCATTTTTTCTTGCGTTCATGGGCGCCATGCTCGGGCTGGTCATGTCCGGCAACCTCATTCAAATCGTGTTTTTCTGGGAGCTTACCAGCGTCTTCTCGTTCCTCCTGATCGGCTACTGGCACCACCGCGCCGACGCCCGGCGCGGCGCTTACATGGCGCTGATGGTCACCGGCGCCGGCGGCCTCGCGCTGCTGGTCGGGATGATGCTGCTCGGGCACGTCGTTGGCAGTTATGACCTGGATCGCGTGCTGGCCTCGGGCGAGGCGATTCGCGCCCACGCGCTGTACCCGGTGCTGCTGACGCTGATTCTGATCGGCGCGCTGAGCAAGAGCGCGCAATTCCCTTTCCATTTCTGGCTGCCCCACGCCATGGCAGCGCCGACACCGGTGTCGGCGTATCTGCACTCGGCGACGATGGTCAAGGCCGGGGTATTCCTGCTCGCGCGCCTGTGGCCTTCGCTGTCGGGCAGTGAACAGTGGTTCTGGATCGTCAGCGGCGCGGGTGCGTGCACGCTGGTGATCGGCGCCTATTCCGCGATCTTTCAAAACGACCTCAAAGGCCTGTTGGCCTATTCCACCATCAGTCACCTGGGGCTGATCACCCTGCTGCTGGGCCTGAACAGTCCACTGGCCGCCGTCGCCGCAGTGTTTCACATCCTCAACCACGCCACCTTCAAGGCGTCGCTGTTCATGGCCGCGGGGATCATCGACCACGAAAGCGGCACCCGCGACATCCGCAAACTCAGCGGGCTGATCAAGCTGATGCCCTACACCGCGACGCTGGCGATGGTCGCCAGCGCGTCAATGGCCGGCGTGCCACTGCTGAACGGCTTTCTGTCCAAAGAGATGTTCTTCGCAGAAACAGTGTTTATCACTTCGACCGACTGGGTGGAAATCGCCCTGCCAGTGATCGCCACGATCGCCGGGATTTTCAGCGTGGCCTATTCCCTGCGCTTTACCGTCGATGTGTTTTTCGGCCCGAAAGCCACGCGCCTGCCCCACACGCCCCACGAACCGCCGCGCTGGATGCGCCTGCCGGTGGAATTGCTGGTGCTGGCCTGCCTGATCGTCGGCATTTTTCCCACACACTCCGTCGGTCCATTGCTGGCCGCCGCGGCGCAACCAGTGGTCGGTGGGGAGTTGCCCGACTACAGCCTGGCGATCTGGCACGGGCTGAACGCGCCGATGTTCATGAGCCTGATCGCCATGGCCGCCGGCATCGGCCTGTACCTGCTGCTGCGTAGCCCGATGAAGCGCAAACAGGTCAATGGGCCGCCGCTGATCTGGCGGCTGAACGGCAAGCGTATGTTCGAGCGCGTACTGGTGCTGAAGATGCGTGGCGCACGCCGACTGGTGGGGCTGCTGACCACGCGTCGCCTGCAGGCCCAGCTGTTTCTGATGGTGCTGGCCGCTGTGGTCGCCGGGTTCGTGCCGATGTACGAGAGCGGCCTGAGCTGGGGTGATCGCCCGAAGATTCCGGGTTCCGGCGTGTTTGTGATGCTCTGGCTGATCGCGATTGCCTGCGCCATCGGCGCTGCGTGGCAAGCCAAGTACCACCGTCTGGCGGCCGTGACCATGGTCAGCGTCTGCGGGCTGATGACCTGTGTGACCTTCGTCTGGTTCTCCGCGCCGGACCTGGCACTGACCCAACTGGTGGTGGAAGTCGTCACCACGGTGCTGATTCTGCTGGGCCTGCGCTGGCTGCCGCGACGCAATGAAAACGTACCGCCACCGTCCCAGGCACGACGCCGGGCCAAGGTGCGGCGGATCCGCGATTTCGTCCTCGCCGTGGCGGTGGGTGGCGGCATGGCGGTGTTGTCCTACGCGATGCTGACGCGACCGACGCCCAATACCATCTCCGAGTTCTACCTGAGCCGCGCCCTGGCCCAGGGCGGCGGTACCAACGCCGTCAACGTCATGCTCGTGGACTTCCGTGGCTTCGACACCTTTGGCGAAATCACCGTGCTGGCCGTGGTGGCGCTGACGGTCTTCGCCCTGCTGCGGCGCTTCCGCCCGCCGAAGGAAAGCATCGCCCTGCCGGCCCAACAGCGCTTGCTGGCCCGTGACGTGGTCACCGATCTGGTCAATCCGCGTCACGCCGCCGACACGGCACTGGGCTTCATGATGGTGCCGGCGGTGCTGGTGCGCCTGCTGTTGCCGGTGGCTTTTGTGGTGTCGATGTACCTGTTCATGCGCGGGCATAACCAGCCGGGTGGCGGTTTCGTCGCCGGGCTGGTGATGTCGGTGGCGTTCATCCTGCAATACATGGTGGCCGGCACCCAGTGGGTCGAGGCCAACATGAGCCTGCGGCCGTTGCGCTGGATGGGCACCGGTCTGTTCTTCGCGCTGGCCACAGGTCTGGGTTCAATGGCCCTGGGTTATCCGTTCATGACCACCCACACCGCACACGTGGTCCTGCCGATACTCGGTGACCTGCACATCGCCAGCGCGCTGTTTTTCGACATCGGCGTGTACGCGGTGGTGGTCGGCTCGACCTTGCTGATCCTCACGGCGCTGGCTCACCAGTCGGTGCGCAGCCATCGCCCGACCTCGCTGCCGCAGCCCATTGAACCGGTCCCGGCCGACAGCCCGATTTCACAAGGAGCCATCTGATGGAAGAAGTCATCGCCATTGCCATCGGCGTGCTCGCCGCTTCCGGCGTGTGGCTGATCCTGCGTCCACGGACCTTTCAGGTCGTCATGGGCCTGTGCCTGCTGTCCTATGGCGTCAATCTGTTCATCTTCAGCATGGGCAGCCTGTTCATCGGCAAGGAGCCGATCATCAAGGACGGCGTGCCCCAGGACCTGCTCAACTACACCGATCCCCTGCCCCAGGCGCTGGTGCTGACGGCCATCGTCATCAGTTTCGCCATGACCGCGCTGTTTCTGGTGGTGCTGCTGGCGTCGCGGGGTCTGACCGGCAACGACCACGTCGACGGTCGGGAGTTGGGTGAATGAGTTTGATGAATCAACTGATCGTCGCGCCGATCCTGCTGCCGGTGCTGACCGCCGCGCTGATGCTGTGGCTCGGTGAGAAGCACCGCCCGCTGAAAGCGCGGATCAACCTGTTCTCCACCGGCCTCGGCCTGGCCATCGCCATCACGCTGATGATGTGGGTGCAGAAAACCGGCACCACCGGCTCGATCGGTGTGTACCTGCCGGGCAACTGGGAGGCGCCGTTCGGCATCGTGCTGGTGGTCGATCACCTGTCGGCGCTGATGCTGGTGCTGACCGGCATCGTCGCCTTCTGCGCCCTGCTCTTCGCCCTGGCGCGATGGGACCGCGCGGGGGCGAGTTTCCACGCGCTGTTTCAGATTCAGCTGATGGGGCTGTATGGCGCTTTTCTCACCGCCGACCTGTTCAACCTGTTCGTGTTCTTCGAGGTTTTGCTGGCGGCGTCCTACGGCCTGATGCTGCACGGTTCGGGACGAGCGCGGGTGTCCGCGGGCTTGCATTACATCACTATCAATCTGCTGGCCTCGTCGCTGTTTCTGATCGGCGCGGCGTTGATCTATGGCGTGACCGGCACACTCAACCTGGCGGACCTTGCGGTGAAAATCCCCCAGGTGCCGGACGGCGACCTGGGTTTGCTGCACGCGGGCGCGGCCATTCTGGCGGTGGCGTTTCTGGCCAAGGCCGGCATGTGGCCGCTGAATTTCTGGCTGGTGCCGGCCTATTCCGCCGCCAGCGCACCGGTGGCGGCGCTGTTCGCGATCATGACCAAGGTCGGCTTTTACACGCTGCTGCGGTTGTGGACGCTGCTGTTTTCCGGGCAGGCCGGGGCGTCGGCGTTCTTCGGCGGGGACTGGCTGATCTGGGGCGGCATGGCCACCGTCACCGTCGCCGCGATTTCCGTGGTTGCTGCCCAGCGCCTGGAACGCATGGCCAGCCTGAGCATTCTGGTGTCGGCGGGGATTCTGCTCTCGGCGGTCGGTTTCGCGCAGCCGAGCCTGACCGCCGGGGCGCTGTTCTATCTGGTCAGCTCAACCCTGGCGCTGAGTGCGCTGTTTCTGCTGGCGGAGTTGATCGAACGCTCGCGCTCGGCCAACGACATCGCCCTCGACGAGGACGCCGACCAGTTGCCCAAGGCGCTGGAGTCGTTGCACCCGGTACCGGGGACCAACCTGGATGACGAGCAGAAAGCCGTTGTCGGCCACGTCATCCCCTGGACCATGGCGTTTCTGGGCTTGAGTTTCATTGCCTGCGCGCTGTTGATCATCGGCATGCCGCCGTTGTCGGGCTTCCTCGGCAAGCTGACGCTGATCAGCGCCCTGCTCAATCCGCTGGGCCTTGATGTGGCGAAGGACGAAGCCATTCGCGCTGACAGCTGGACGCTGGTGGCGCTGCTGATTATTTCCGGGCTGACGTCGCTGTTTGCCTTCGTGCGTGTAGGCATCAAGCGCTTCTGGACACCCCAGGAACACGCGGCACCGATGCTGCGACTCAACGAATGCCTGCCGATCGCCTTGCTGGTGGGCTGCGCCATCGTGCTGACGTTCAAGGCTCAGGCGCTGTTGCATTACACCCAGGACACCGCGCAAGCGCTGCATGACCCGCAGCAATACGTGTTGTCGGTGATGGCAGCGCGGCCGATACCGGTGCCCGCTTCGGCCGCGGCGCAGGTGCAGCCATGAAGCGTCTGTTTCCCGCGCCGCTGTTATCCCTTTCGCTGTGGGGGTTGTGGCTGTTGCTCAACCTGTCGCTGAGCCCGGGCCATCTGCTGCTGGGCGCCCTGCTCGGCTTCTTCGCGCCGTACATTTTCGCGCCGTTGCGCCCCTCGCCTGCGCGGATTCGCAAACCCGGCGTCGCCCTCCGTTTGTTCCTGCTGGTGGGCCGCGATGTGGTGGCGTCCAATCTGGTCGTCGCCTGGGGCGTGCTGCGCGCGGGCCGTCGTCCGCCGCGCTCGGCGTTCGTCAAGGTGCCGCTGGACCTGCACGACGCCCACGGCCTGGCGGCGCTGGCGATGATTTGCACGGTGGTGCCCGGAACGGTCTGGTCTGAACTGGCGCTGGATCGCAGCGTGCTGCTGATGCATGTGTTTGATCTGGACGACGAAGCGGCTTTCATCGAGCACTTCAAAAGCACATACGAACGGCCACTGATGGAGATTTTCCAATGAGCGCCCTGCTCACCAACGCGATTCTGTTCACGCTGTCGGCGTTCACCCTCGCCATGGTCCTGACCCTGATTCGCCTGTTCAAAGGCCCGTCGGCGCAGGACCGGGTGCTGGCACTGGACTACCTGTACATCCTGGCCATGCTGATGATGCTGGTGCTGGGCATTCGTTATGCCAGTGACACTTACTTCGAGGCGGCGCTGCTGATCGCGCTGTTTGGCTTCGTCGGCTCCTTCGCGCTGGCCAAATTTCTGTTACGCGGCGAGGTGATCGAATGAATTCGTTGCAGGTGTTGCCGTTCTGGGTCGAAGTGCTGACCGCCGTGCTGCTGGTGCTGAGCAGCCTGTTCGGCCTGATCGGCGCGCTGGGTCTGCTGCGCATGAAGGACTTTTTCCAGCGCATGCACCCGCCCGCACTGGCCTCGACCCTGGGCGCATGGTGTGTGGCGCTGGCGTCGATTGTCTACTTCTCGGCGCTGAAGAACGGTCCTGTGCTGCACGCCTGGCTGATCCCGACCCTGCTGGCCATCACCGTGCCGGTGACCACCCTGCTGCTGGCGCGCACCGGGCTGTTTCGCAAGCGCATGGCCGGCGACGACGTGCCTCCTGAGGTCAGCGACGGCAGACAGCAGGGGCATTGATTCCATGCCGTTGGCGATAACCGGACGCACGCATGCCCGCCACCCATCGCTGTCGCGTGGGGGGATGTGGGCGCGTTCCGTGTGCAGGTTTTTGTGAAGGGCTGTTCTTACTCGCTGGCTTTGAACGTCAGCTCGCCCTTGCGCCATTTGGCGGCTTTGGCGGTGGCGGCTTTGAGTACTTTGCTCAGGCCGGACTGAATCTGTTCGTGGGCGGCGAACACCATAAAGATGCTGTGGGACTCTTTGAAGACGATGCCGTGGCCTTCCGGCACTTCGACAAACGCGTATTCGCCCAGGCCGTAGATGGTCATCTTGATGTCGCGGAAGCGGATTTCGAACTTGCCGCCTTCGCGGCTGGGCAATACCGCGGCACGGAAGTGGTCACCCACTTTCAGTTCCAGCCCGGGTTTGTCATCGACTACCAGAGCGGTTTCGGTGTCGATTTCCGACATGTAAATGCCTTCAGGGGATTGTTCGATGACATAAACAAATCGCGCCTGGAACAGCTTTACCAACTTCGCGCGCACGTCGCCGAGCACGAATAACGCGTGGGTATCCAGATTACCTACTGCCAATGTACAAACTCCCAACCTGATAGGAACTCGCCCGGACAGCGGACCGGGCGAGAAAGAAACGAGAAATGGTGCGCCCTGAAGCCGGACGCTGGCGTGAACACGGATTCTACCGGCAGTCAGTCTATACGGGCTATATCCCATTCGTCCGGAGTGATGTGGTTTTTGCGGCCATACGATATTCCGGTGGGGCTGGCCCTACACTGCAAGATGCGATGGGATGTTTTGGTGAGACCGGCTTCAGCCGGGAAGAGGCCCGTTTGGCAACCTTGGCAACCATCAACGCTGCAGTGCGACACCTGACGCCTTCCCGGCTAAAGCCGGTCCCACGTAAAAACCTCGTGCATGCACTGGCTGACTGGCTTCCCTGACAATCTGCTGCCTGACGCGGGCAATTGTAGGAGCGCGCTTGCCCGCGAAATCGGTGAACCAGGCGATACAGTTGTCACAGGAATAACGCCTTCGCGGGCAAGCGCGCTCCTACAGGATGCGCGTCAGCCAGCAGCCTCTGTGTTCACGCCCTGCCCCATGCCGATCAAGACGCCCGCCCCATTTAAAAACATCGCACACGCACTGCCGGCTGGCTTCACTGACAATCTGCTGCCTGACGCGGGCAACTGTAGGAGCGCGCTTGCCCGCGAAATCGGTGAACCAGGCGATACAGTTGTCACAGGAATAACGCCTTCGCGGGCAAGCGCGCTCCTACAGGATGCGCGTCAGCCAGCAGCCTCTGTGTTCACGCCCTGCCCCCATGCCGATCAAGACGCCCGCCCCATTTAAAAACCTCGTGCATGCACTGGCTGACTGGCTTCACTGACGATCTGCTGCCTGACGCGGGCAATTGTAGGAGCTTGCCCGCGAAATCGGTGAACCAGGCGATACAGTTTTCACAGGAATAACGCCTTCGCGGGCAAGCGCGCTCCTACAGGATGCGCGTCAGCCAGCAGCCTCTGTGTTCACGCCCTGCCCCATGCCGATCAAGACGCCGGGGCCCACGCTTTCAGGCAATCAGTTAGAACTCTTGCCTGCCCCGCGCACTCCCATGCAACAGAAGGTTACTCACTGACAACGCCAATCCGGGTCCTTGACCCGTTCGGGAGAAAAAATGGAAATCATGACGCCGTCGCTTGAGCTTTTGTTTGAACAACTGGGGCTGGAGTCTGATCAGGCCAGCATCGACGCATTCGTCGCCGAACATCCTCTGCCGGAAGGTGTGAAAGTGTCCGAAGCTGATTTCTGGACAGACAATCAAGCGGCATTGCTCAAGGAAAAGATCCAGCTGGATGACGATTGGGCACCCATCGTCGACGAACTGAACGTATTGCTGCACACGCCGACCTGATCCGGCGCACGCGTAAAAAAGGCGGCCCCTTGAGGCCGCCCTTTTTTTTCCTGCTTCACCATTATCGTCACCGGATCGCTCGTTGCAGCCCGCTCAGTGTGGATAACCGGGCTGGCCGATATTGGAAAACATCTGCCGCCCGTTGCGCGCAGGCGCGTGCACAAAAAGACCATCCACCAGCGCATCACGCCGGGCGTTGTTCCAGTGGGCCGAGCGATGGATGTAGCGCTGATACAACAATGTCAGCTCTGCATCGTTCAATACCGCGCCTTCTCCTTTCGCGTGGCTGATCAGCTTGGCGGCGATGGAACGCAATTCCGGTGGCAGGGTGATCTCCGCTGAATCACGGATCGGCAAGAACGGCACACCTTCGTCAGTGGCCAGCGTGTGCATCACCCGCAGGTAAACGTGGGCCAGATGGTTGTAGACGCGGCGCTCCAGCGTCACCGTCGCGACCACCGTCTTGACCCCGCGTGAGCTGCTGGCGAACCGTTCGAAACATTCAACGCCCAGCGAGGCACTTTCATCGGTGGGGTCGAGCAGACGCGCGGCGTCGAGGGTGGACAGTTCGGCGTGGGCCTGCAGCCATGCGTCCGTGGCGTCGTACGGCGTACTGACGCTGACCAGACTGCGGCGAGGCCGGAACAGCGACACTTTTTCCACTTCCTGGGGCTGGTAGCCACCGCCGATGTCCGAATGGCTGCCGGGCAGCACGATTTCCCGGGGCCAGTCGGGCTTGACGCTGTTGAGCACAAAGTTGCGCCGATGCTCATCGCCGGCCACCAGATGCAGCACCTGCTGCGCACACCCCGGGGGCAGAAACAGATTGACCCGCTTGTTGACCGCATCGCGAACGCTGCCCAGATCGGAAATCCCGCCCACCGCAGCCACGGTGTCGAACAGCCCGATGACCTTCAACCGCACGCTGCCGCTGGCCCATGAGAAGCTGTCCGACAGCGGCAGCTTGCGGGGATCGAGCACCGGGTCGAGCGCGCCCCGGGACTTTTTCAGCACCTCGTTGGCCAGATGGCGGGCTGACGCCGCCCCCCGACTGAAGCCAAACACGTCCAGCTCCAGCGCCCCGATGACGCAGCCCGGGTTATCGCTTTCAAACGTCTGAAGTTCGTCGGCGAGTTTTTTGATGCCACGCGACACTTTTGCCACCACACCGGTGGTGCCTCGACCAAAGCCCTGGCCCGACACGCGGGAATCGCGCCCGCCAGATGTCGTGCCAACGCCACTAACATACACCGCGCCGTACACATACAAGCCGTCTGCGTTAACGATTGCCTTGCGCTGTTGCTTATATAAACCGGCCAGTTTCGCGATATTGGTGAGGCTGTTGCTGTAACTGCTGCCGGGGTCAGTGTGTCGGCCGCCACATTCTTTTGTATGCACGCCGCCGTAAACCTCCGCCATGGCCCGGCAGTCGGCGCCTATCTGGCTGTTTATCCGGTTATTACCGGTCCCGTCGAAGAACACACCGAAGCGAACGGTGACTTCCTGAGCGTCGGAGCGGGAATCGGCCGACGCGTGACTGATAGTTTTCTTTGTCATTTGATTCATCCGTGAGTACTGACATGAGCCCCGAACAGGCATTCACATATTCGGACATATACTCACAGGATGATCGCAGTTAACGTTCCGTCAACCGATGGAACTGCACTTCAGACGCGTCCTACTTCATTATCGGACGGTTAAATAATTAAAGGGCCCAGGTCGCACAACTAACGCTCCGCGAAGAGCTGCGAGCTGCAAGCTGCAAGCTTCAAGCGGCAAGCCACAAGACGCCCGATCACTGCTCACTGCTCTTCACTTGAAGCTTGAAGCTTGAAGCTTGACCCTCAGCTTTTCTCCGGCCTATAACCCAGACGCAGCCCGCCCCAATGCCGCCCCTTGACCATAATGGGTACGGAAAGATCGTGCATCAGTTCGCCGGTGTCGCGGGTGTAGGTCTGCAACAACACCGGCTGCTGGTGACTGCCGCAGCGAATGCCGGTGCGGTCGTCGAACTTGCGCTTGGTGCGGTTATTCACCGCGTCGACCGCTGTATCGCCCGTCAAAGGCCGGCTGAACACCTGATTGTGGGTCGGCACGTAACCTTGCTGTGTGCAAGCGATGGCGAACACCAGCCCCTCATGCCGGGTCAGCAGCGGTTCCTGAATGGCCGGCAGCGTCTGATCGGTGTAGCGGTCGAAGCGCGTCTGGTATTTGGCCGGCGAAGTATTGGCGATGGGCTGATAGGTGCGGTCGAACAGATCGGTCAGGCTGACCCGGCCCTGATCGATGTCCTGCTCGAACTTCGCGGCAATCTGGCTGGCGCCTTCCCGGGCGAGGTCGTAAATGCGCTGATGGTAGTCATCAAGCCCCACTTGAGCGAGGCGTTCGCTGATGGTTTCTGCCTGTTCTTCCATCTGCAGCGCCGACTGCGCCAGGCGCCGGGTCTGGTCATCGCTGATGGCAAGATCGCTGCGCATTTGTTCGACGGCAACGAACAGGCTGCTCAATTGCTCCTGATTGGTCTGGGCGCCCCGCGCGATTTCACCGACCTGCTGCTCTACCCCAACCGCCAGCTGAGCGATGCTCGCCAACTGCTGACCGGTGGATTCGACCTGAGCGACGCCGCCACTCAGGTCACCCGACAACTGCCGAATCTGCTCGACCACCTGACGGGTGCGCTGCTGAATATCAACGACCATCTCCCCGACTTCACTGGTCGCCGTCGCCGTACGCCCGGCCAGCCCGCGCACTTCATCGGCCACCACGGCAAAGCCACGGCCGTGTTCGCCGGCGCGCGCGGCCTCAATGGCAGCGTTGAGGGCGAGCAGATTGGTCTGGCTGGCGATGGACTGGATCACCGCGGTGACACGCTGGATGTCTTCGCTGCGCTGGCTGAGGGCTTCGATGAGTTCGCGGCTGCTGTCGGCCCGCTCGCTGAGTTGGTGCATCAGGCCGATGGAGGCGTTGAGCACGTTGAGCCCGGCGCCACTGCTCTCCCGCGCCTGGCTGGCGGCGGTCAGCGCTTGCTGGCTCAGGGTCGAGGTGGCGCGCTCGGTGGCAATCATCACGTCGGCGCTGCTGACGATCTGCTCGGCGGCGTTGACCTGGGACTGCAGCTTGCCCGCCAGTTGCCTGACGGAAAACGCCACGGCGGCGGCAGACAGCGCGTTGTGACTGGTGCTGCGCGACAGATCCCGGGTCAGGCGCGTCAGATTGTCTTCACCCGTCTCTGCTGCTGCCACCGGCGTTCGGCCCGCGAACAGCGGCGGTAACCACAGGATCAATAACGCGACGGGCAGGCACACGTAGACGGACACATTGCCCCAGGCCATCGCCGCGAACAGCAGACATAGACCAAGGCTTTGCAGTGCAGGCGTCAGCCAGCGCGAACCGATGGCCGCCTTCCCGCCGGCAGGCGCGTGCGCCGGGTGGGAGGGTGTTGCTACGTGACGATCTTTCGCATCCATGTCCGGGACCTGCCCTGCTTTCATTATTGTGAAAGCATTAAACGCCCAAATAGCGGCCATGCGCCATGCGTCATTGGTGGTAGTCGGTCGGAATGTGCGGTGAAGGGGGTGTTACTGGTGAAATGCGTTAGCCGAGCACGAGGGAACGGTTCGACCACCCATTGCGGGCGGTCAAACCCGAGGAATCACGCCTGACGCTGGTGGCGGTCGATCTGCTCGTGACGCTCTTGAGCTTCGATGCAGTACTTGGTGGTCGGGCTGATCAGCAGGCGCTTGAGGCCAATCGGCTCGCCGCTGTCTTCGCACCAGCCAAAGGTGTCGTCAGCGATGCGGCTCAGGGCCATTTCCAGCTGCGGCAGCATGCGTTGGTCGCGGTCAATCACGTTTACCAGCCAGTGGCGCTCTTCTTCCACGGAAGCGGCGTCGGCGGGGTCAGCCGGGGTGTCCAGGCTCTCGATCGCGATACGGCTCTGCTCGATGCGCTCGTGGATTTCGACTTTCATGGCTTGCAACAGGTCGACGAAGAACGCGTGCTGCTCGGCGTTCATGTAGTCATCGGCCGGCATCGCCAGCAACTTTTCCTTGGTCATTGATTTCTCTATAAAAAAACGTGCATTAAGGCGATCTCAAAGGTGCGCCTCAACCTGGCATTAAACGCGCCGTAGTCTCGAAGCGCCGCTTGGCACTCAATTTACGAGGGGCGGCAGTCTAAGGCCGGGTTCGGTACTCGGCAACATAATTGATCAGGATTCGTCCAACAAGGGCCTGAATACCCGGTGGCACTGGGTCGCGCCCGGGGTTACAAGGTCATCGGCGAACGGTAATAGCGCGCTCGCCCGCGATAATAACGCCGCGGTGTATCCGAAAACACCGCGTGAACGCTCTTCGCGGGCAAGCGCGCTCCTACAGTGATGTGTTGAGTCGCAGAGGGTGTCTGACCGGCCGTGGCGTGATCGGTTCAAACCGATGGAAACGCAAAAGGGCCTGCGAACAGGCCCTTTGTTTTAACGCCTGCTCGACTCAGCGCTTGAGCTTGCGCTTGTTGCGGTACTGATCGATGACCACGGCGACGACGATGATCAGGCCCTTGATGATGTCCTGCACGTAGGCATCGACGCCGACGAAGGTAAAGCCGCTGGCCATGACGCCGAGAATCAGCGCGCCGATGACCGTGCCGGTGATCCGCCCGACGCCACCGGCCAGGCTGGTGCCGCCAATCACGGCGGCCGCGATGGCGTCCAGCTCGTAGGAAACGCCCATGCCGGCCTGCCCGGTGGCCGCTCGCGCCGAGGCGACGACGCCTGCCAGCCCGGCCAGCAGACCGGCGATGCTGTAGACGATGATCAGATGACGCTTGACGTTGATCCCCGACGTGCGCGCCGCCTGCATGTTGCCGCCAATGGCGTAGGTGTACTTGCCATATTTGGTGTAACGCAAGGCGATGTGAAAGATCACCGCGACCACCAGAAAGATGATGACTGGCATCGCGCCCTGGCCGATCGCAGTGTAGGAATCATTCAGCATGCTCACCGGCTGGCCGCCGGTGTAATAGCGCGCCAGACCTCGGGCGGACACCATCATGCCCAAGGTGGCGATGAACGGCGGGATCCCGGTGATGGCGATGATGCTGCCGTTGATCGCCCCGGCAAGCAGGCCCACCCCAAGTCCGGCGATGACCGGCGCCCACACCGGCAGGTCGGTCAGCGACGGAAATACTGCGCGGGTGTAGTCAGAGGATTGCGCCAGACTGGCGGCAATCATCGCCGACAACGCCAGCACCGAGCCTGACGACAAGTCAATGCCGGTAGTAATGATGACTTGCGTCACACCGATGGCCAGCAGGCCGATGATCGACACCTGGAGAATCATCAGCACCAGCCGCTGGGAGTTCATCAGAAAGCTCTGATCGCGGACGATCCAGCCGAATAGCTCGAAAATCAGGCCAATGCCAATCAGCACCAGAAAGATGCTCAGTTCGGTGGGCAGCCGGCGCTTGTGCTTGCGAGGCGCCAGCGCGGGTTTGTTTTCCAGGATCGCGTTCATCTTCATGTGTGCCTCTTGTTCTTTTTAGACCCGACTGGGGCATTGCGACTGGGGCGTGGCGCAGGGCTCGAATCGGAGCGTCAGTCAACCGCGACTCAGTGAACAGGGTTTCCGGAAGCCAGGTGCATGACCCGTTCCTGGGTGGCTTCGGCGCGGTCAAGGGTGCCCATCATTTCGCCTTCGTGCATCACCATGACCCGGTCGCTCATGCCCAGCACTTCCGGCAGCTCGGACGAAATCATAATCACTGCCATGCCTTCGCTGGCGAGCAGGGAAATCAGCCGATAGATCTCGGCCTTGGCGCCAACGTCGATGCCGCGGGTGGGCTCATCGAGAATCAGCACCCGCGGGTTGGTCATCAACCAGCGCGCCAGCAGCGCTTTCTGCTGATTGCCGCCGGACAGCGTGTCGATGCACTGCTCAAGGGACGGCGTCTTCACCCGCAGCTTTTTGCACATGTCTTCGCACAGCACGCGCAGGGCTTTCTGGTGGACAAAACCGTTGCCGACGTAATGGGGCAGCACCGCCATCTCCATGTTTTCCAGCACCGACAGGCAGGGAAACAGGCCGCTGAGCTTGCGATCCTCGGTGAGCAACGCAAAGCCCTTCTCGATGGCGAAGTGCGGGTCGCTGACGCGGATCGGCGTGCCGTCGAGGAAAATTTCCCCGCGCGTGCTCGGGGTGATGCCGAAGATGGTTTCAGCAACGTTGGTGCGTCCCGAACCCATCAGCCCGGCAATGCCCAGCACTTCGCCTGCGTGCAGGTCGAACGACACGCCTTCGAAGACGCCGTCCAGAGCCAGGTCGCGCACCGACAGCAGCAACTTGCCGACTGGCTGATCGCGTTCGGGAAACAGCTGTGTCAGTTCACGGCCGACCATCATGGAGATCAGGCTGTCGCCGTTCATGCTGTCGGCGCGCTGCAGGCCGATGTAGGCGCCGTCGCGGAACACCGCCACTTCATCGGCGATGGCGAACACTTCGTTCATCTTGTGGGTGATGTAGATGATGCCCTTACCCTGAGCGCGCAGGTCGGCAATGATCGAAAACAGGTGGGCCACCTCCGTCTCGGTGATGGCGGAGGTCGGCTCGTCCATGATCAGCACGTCGGAATCATAGGAAACAGCCTTGGCGATCTCGACCATCTGCCGTTCGGCGATGCTCAGGTTGCCGACCTGTTCTTCCGGATCGAGGTTGATGCGCAGGCGTTCGAGCAGTTCCGCCGTGCAGCGGTGCATCGCGCGGTGGTCGACCATGTGCAGGCCGTTGAGCTGCTCGCGGCCGATCCAGATGTTTTCGGCGATGCTCATGTGCGGCATCAGGTTGAGTTCCTGATGGATCATGGCGATGCCCGATTGCAGCGCCGCCAGCGGCGACTGGAACACCACTGGCTTGCCACGCAGGCGGATTTCGCCGGTGTCGGGCTGGTAGATGCCCGCGATGATTTTCATCAGCGTGGACTTGCCCGCGCCGTTCTCGCCCATCAGCGCCAGCACGCTGCCGGGCCGCACGCGCAGTTGCACGTTGTCCAGCGCCACTACCCCGGGGAAGCCCTTGCTGATGTTGGTGATTTCCAGCAGATAAGGGTGCTCGGCGTCGTTCGCCGTCCCGGAGACGGGAGGGTTCGTTGAAGCCGAAGCGGTTGCGGAAGCGAACATGGTCACAGGCTCCTCGGGTGACAGGGTCGGCAGAGGCACGACGTGCGGTGCTCTGCCGGGTGTCAGTCGGTGTGAGGTCAGCGGTTATTTGAAGGTGTTGACGTTGTCCGGCGTGATCAGCTTGAAGGGGATCACGATGGCCTGTTCGGCCAGCGTTTCCTTCTTCGCCAGTTTCACGGCCGCATCGATGGCGCCCTCGCCCTGCCCCTTGGCGTCCTGGAACACCGAGACCGAGAGGTCGCCTTTCTTGACCGCGCTCAGGCCGTCCGGCGTGCCGTCGACGCCGGCCACAAACACCTCACCTTTCTTGCCCGCCTGCTTCAGCGCCATGGCGGCGCCGATGGCCATTTCGTCGTTGTTGGAGATGACCGCTTTGAAGTCACCGCCCTGGGTTAGCCAGTCATTGGTGACGTCCATGCCGCGCTGACGCTGCCAGGCGCCGGTTTGCTCCTGGGTGACTTTGATGTTGGGGTAGTTTTTCAGAACTTCTTTCACGCCCGCCGTGCGGTCGCGGGTCGAGTTGTTGGCCAGCTCACCGAGCAAGATGACGACGTTGCCTTTGCCGTCCATCTTCTTGGCCAGGTATTCCATCTGCATGCGCCCGGCTTCTTTGTCGTCCGAGGTCACGGAAGCAACGCCTGCGGGCAGTTTCGGATCGTCCGGGCGGCGGTTGACGTAAACCAGCGGGATGCCGGCGGCCGTGGCCATCTTGGTGATGCGGTTGGTCGCTTCGGTGTCGACCGGGTTGACGATGAGCGCATCGACTTTCTTGCCGATCAGCTCCTGCACCTGGTCGAGCTGTTTGTTCACGTCATTGCGGCCATCGACGAACTGCAGATCGACGCCGCCCATGGCTTTGACTTTCTTGTCCATGTCCTCGCGCATGTAGGTCAGGTAGGTGTCATCGAACTGCGACATGGACACGCCGATCTTCAGGTCGGCCGCCAGGGTGGCGCCGCTGCTGAGCATCAGGGCCAGGGCGAGTGAGGTGAAACGGAGTGGGGTATTCATGAACGGTCTTTCTCCAGATTCTTGTTGTTGTAATGGCAGAGCTGACGACGGCTGGAGGTGCTGACGCTTAGCGCGGAGCCGTTGGCGCCGTGTCTGAAAGATGCGCGACCGACCCGCCCGATGCCCCGCACACCACAACGCCGCGGCGTTCGACGCAGAGCACGTGAGCGATGGTTTCAAGGGCGGATTCAAAGGCGGGGGCAGCGTTGATCAATCTGCGGGAAGCTGCGCGGGAAACAGCACGGGGAATGGCGGGAAGCGCGAGTAAGAAGGGACGGCAAGCCTTGGCGGCTGATCTGAAGATGTTCATCGGCGGTACCTGTCTGCGATTGGCTTTCTTGTTTTTGTGTCGCTCGTTCGGCCTGCTGCCGGGAGACCCGACACCAGGCGCTGACGGCGATCGTCGGCAACCTGGAAATGACTCTATTGGAAAATAATTTCTACTTCAACAGCTTTTAGAATTAATTTCTATTTTGATGTTTGGTCGTCAGAAGCTCAGTTATCGGGGGTGTATGCAAACCGTTGTAGGAGCCGGCTTGCTGGCGAACGCGGTGTGTCATTAACCGTTTCGGGTGCCAGTACACCGTGGGTTCGCCAGCAAGCCGGCTCCTACGGGTCGGGGGGTGTCATCTCCATTTCTGGTGCAGACCCACCGCGTTCGCCATCAAGGCGGCTCCTACGGATTGGGGTTTGTGAGCCAGTTTGATCTTCATCGTGGGCGTCTGCTAGATCGCTACCACCCTGCCCTCCATTGCGCTGATCCTCGCGGCATCCAGCACGCTGGCCGAGGTCACCGCATCGTTCGCATCCACGGGATTGCGCCCCTGATTCATCACCGCCTCCTGCCACTGCCGGTAAAATTCGGTCCAGCAGCCGCGCTCTGACGGGACCCGCTCGCGGTGTTCGCCCTGCTCGAACCAGCCCCAGCGGCGATGTTCCTCCACGCCCCAGTGTTCGCCTTCGGATCGGGGGGATAACCCGGCCAGTGCGGCGGCTTCCTGACCGTCGAGGCCCTCCACGGTATAGCAGCCCTGTGAACCGTTGACCCGAAATCTCGGGCCTTGAGCGTTTTGCAGGCAGTTGCCCCACAAGTGCGAAACCACGCCGCTGTCATGGGTCAGCGACATAAAGAAGCCGTGATCGACCTTTTTCTCCGGCGTCGCGAACTCTAGCTCGGCGTACACCCGCTTAACCGGCCCGAACAGCAGCAACGCCTGATCCACCAGATGGCTGCCGAGATCGCGGAGAATGCCGCCGCCACTTTCCTTGCCAACAGACGAGGGCGAGTAGCGCTCGACCCGGGACTCGAAGCGGCTGATGTCGCCCAAAACGCCCTGATCGATCAGCTTGCGCACGGTGAGAAAATCCGAGTCCCAGCGGCGGTTCTGGTACACGCCCAAGAGCACGCCGCGGCGTTCGGCAGCGTCCACCAGTTCCTGGGCCGCCTGGGCATCCGGCGCGAACGGTTTGTCGCTGACCACAGGCACGCCCAGTTCGATGGCTTCAAGAATCAAGGCACGCCGGGAGGCCAGCGGCGTCGAGATCACCACCGCATCGACACCGGCGGCGACCAGATCGGCCAGGCTGTCGAAGGCCGGGACCTTGGGGTAATCGTTGCGCAGGTCCTGACGGCGTTCCGGCGAACGGGTGACCACGCCGGCAAACGTCACGCCGGGCTGGCTGGCAATCAGCGGCGCGTGAAAGTAGCGCCCGCCCTTGCCGTAGCCGATGAGTCCGATTTTCATAGTTCTCTCCATTTTCGCGGCTGTACACGATCCCTTGTAGGAGCCGGCTTGCTGGCGAACGCGGTGGATCAGCTGCAAAGATGTTGACTGAACCAACGCATTCGCCAGCAAGCCGGCTCCTACAGAGAGGGTGCTTCCTCAATACTGACGGGCCTTGGCCAACGCCGTTTTTTGCCGCTCATACGCCTCGGCGGTCGTGCCCGTGGTCGACACCTGCGCCACGCCCACCCGCCACCACGACAGGTAACCGTGAATCATGGTTTTCGGCAGCACCTTGATGTCGATCAGCGTCGAAACGGTCTGCCTGCGCGCGTCGGCCAGTGCCGCTTCCAGCTCCTGAGCGTTGCTGACCTTGTACGTCTTGCAGCCATAAGCCGCCGCACTCATCGCGAAATCCACCGGCACGAGGTCGCCATCCAGCTGCCCGGTCTCGGCATTGCGATAACGGAACTCGGTGCCGAAACTGCCCATGCCGTTGCCCATCTGCAAATTGTTGATGCAACCGAAGGCCATGTTGTCCAGTAGCACCACGTTGATCTTGCGCCGTTCCTGAATCGACGTGGCCAGCTCCGAGTGCAGCATCATGTAGGAACCGTCGCCGACCAGCGCGTACACCTCACGCTCCGGCGCCGCCATTTTCACGCCCAGCGCGGCGTTGACCTCATAGCCCATGCACGAATAGCCGTACTCGACGTGATAACTGTCAACACTGGTGCTGCGCCAGGCCCGCTGCAAATCGCCGGGCAGACTGCCAGCCGCCGCGACGATGACCGCGTCCGCCGGCAATTGCTGATTGAGCACGCCCAGCACCCGGCTCTGGGTCAGGCACGACCCGGTCATCTCGATGAAATCCCGCAGCACCTGAGGGTCAAGATGGCCGCTGACTTCCGGCTCGAAATCCTCGGTCTGGTATTCCACGGCGTACAACCGGTCCACTTCCGCGTCTAGGGCAGCCCTCGCCTCTCGCGGCTGATCGCCCCATTGCGCGCGGTAGTCGCCCAACTGATCCGCCAGCAACTGCAACGCCAGACGCGCATCGGCCAGCACCTGCACGCCATCGAGTTTCTGCACGTCGAATGCACCGACGTTGAGGTTAAGGAACTGCACGTCGGGGTTTTGAAAGAGGGACTTCGAGCCGGTGGTGAAGTCGCTGTAACGGGTGCCGACGCCGATAATCAGGTCAGCTTCCCGGGCCAGGGTATTGGCCGCCAGGGTGCCGGTCTCGCCGATGCCGCCCATGTTCAGCGAATGGGCGGAAACGATGGCGCTCTTGCCCGCCTGTGTTTCGCTGAACGGAATGCCGAAGCGCTCGGCGAACGCCTGCAACTCGGCGGCCGCGCCGGAATAGCGCACGCCACCGCCACAGATCAGCAGCGGTTTGCGTTTGCCTTTGAGCAGCGCCACGGCGTCATCGAGCATGGCTTTGGTGGGCGGACGTCGGTCGATGCGGTGCACGCGTTTTTGCAGGAAGGAATCGGGGTAATCGTAGGCTTCGGCCTGCACGTCCTGGGGCAGCGCCAGGGTGACGGCGCCGGTTTCGGCAGGGTCGGTGAGCACGCGCATGGCGTTCAAGGCCGCGCTCATCAGCTGTTCGGGGCGGTTGATGCGGTCCCAGTATTTGCTCACGGCCTTGAAGGCGTCGTTGGTGCTGATGCTGAGGTCGTGGAACTGTTCGATCTGTTGCAGCACCGGATCGGGCTGGCGACTGGCGTAGACATCGCCGGGCAGCAACAGCAGCGGAATGCGGTTGGCCGATGCGGTGGCCGCGGCGGTGATCATGTTGGCGGCGCCGGGGCCGACCGATGAGCTACAGGCGTAGACTTTGCGCCGCAGGTGTTGCTTGGCAAAACCCATGGCGGCGTGGCACATGCCTTGTTCGTTGCGGCCTTGGTGGACGATGAGCTCGCCGCTGTCCTGCTCCAGCGCCTGGCCCAGGCCCAGCACGTTGCCGTGACCAAAAATGGTGAACACGCCGGCGACGAACTTGCTCTGCACGCCGTCGACTTCGACGTACTGGTTATCGAGAAACTTCACCAGGGCCTGGGCCATGGTCAATCGAGTCGTGGTCATGCTTGCACCTTGTTGTTATTTGAGGTGATGAAGCCCCGCTGTGCTGACTCCGCTGTCAGCGGGCTCGTCACGCGATCTGTGGGACCCGGCTTGCTGGCGAATGCGGTGGGGCAGTCAACACATTTGGCGCTGATCAACCGCGTTCGCCAGCAAGCCGGCTCCTACAAAGCGAACCCTTCAGCGTGTCCGTAAAGCCCCAAACGAATATCGGCGTTCGGCGCTCGTTACTTCGCCGTCGGCATGCTGAATTCCGCGCCCTTGGCGATGCTGTCCGGCCAGCGCTGCATGACGCTTTTGTAGCGGCTGTAAAAGCGCAGGCCTTCTTCGCCGTAGGCATGGTGATCGCCGAACAGCGACCGCTTCCAGCCGCCGAACGAGTGCCAGGCCATCGGCACCGGGATCGGCACGTTGATGCCCACCATGCCGACCTTGATGTTGCGCGCAAAGGCCCGGGCGATGCCGCCGTCGCTGGTAAAACACGATACGCCGTTGCCGAATTCGTGGGCGTTGATCAGCTCCACCGCCGAGGCAAAATCAGGCACGTGAACGATGCCCAGCACCGGACCGAAAATCTCCTCCTTATAGATAGTCATCTCCGGCGTCACGTCATCGAACAACGTGGCGCCGACGAAGAAGCCCTGTTCTGCTCCCGGCACGCTGAAGTTGCGCCCGTCGACGATCAGCTTCGCGCCTTCCTGCACGCCCTGGGCGATGTAGCCCTCGACCTTGGCCTTGTGCACCGCCGTCACCAGCGGGCCCATGTCCGAATCGGCGTTCATGCCGTTGCCGACCTTGAGCCCATCGATGCGCGGCAGCAGCTTGTCGATGAGTTTCTGGCCCACGTCGCCCACCACCACGGCGATGGAAATCGCCATGCAGCGCTCGCCGGCCGAACCGTAGGCCGCGCCGATCAATGCGTCGGCGGCCTGATCCAGGTCGGCATCGGGCATGACGATCATGTGATTTTTCGCACCGCCGAGCGCCTGCACGCGTTTGCCGTGGGCAGTGCCCTGCTGATGAATGTATTCGGCGATGGGCGTGGAGCCGACAAACGATATCGCCTCGATGCCCTTGTGCTGCAACAACGCGTCCACGGCCACCTTGTCGCCCTGCACCACGTTGAACACGCCATCCGGCAGGCCCGCCTGTTTCAACAGCTGCGCCATGAGCAGGCTCGCCGACGGGTCGCGCTCGGACGGTTTGAGGATGAAGCAGTTGCCGGTGACCAGCGCCATGGGGATCATCCACAGCGGCACCATCACCGGGAAGTTAAACGGCGTGACGCCCGCGCAAACCCCCAGCGGCTGGCGCAGGTTCCAGTTGTCGATGCCGCCACCGATGTTGTCGCTGTAGTCGCTTTTCAACAGGCTCGGCGCGCCGCAGGCGAACTCGACGATCTCGATGCCACGGACCACTTCGCCCTTGGCATCGGAAAATACCTTGCCGTGCTCGCGGCAGATGATGGCCGCCAGCTCGTCATGGTGCTGGTCGAGCAATTCCTTGAACTTGAACATCACCCGCGCACGCCGCAGGGACGACTGATCCGCCCAGGCGGGAAATGCCGCCTGGGCAGCGACAACGGCTTCATCGACGGTCTTCAGTTCCGCCAGCGCCACCCGGGCCTGCACAGCGCCGGTGGCCGGATTGAACACGTCACTGAAACGCTTGGCGCTGTCGTGAATCTGGCCGTTGATGTAGTGGCCGATGATCGGGGCAGTGCTCATTGCAGGCTCCTTCAATAAGTGGGGAATTACAGGTCGAGCAGCCAACTGTGCTGCGGATCATTGTGAAATTGCCAGGCGCGTTTCGGGCCGGCCATCACATTCAAATAGTAGGACTCATAGCCGTATGGCACGGTGACCGGGTGATACCCCTTGGGCACCGTGACCAGATCGTTGTTCTCCACGGCCATGGCCTGATCGATGCTGCGATCGTCGGTGTACACGCGCTGGAACACATAGCCCTGGGGCGGGTTGACCTGATGGTAATAGGTTTCTTCGAGAAAGCTCTGGTGCGGCAAATCATCTGTGTCGTGCTTGTGGGGCGGGTAGCTGGACGAGTGGCCCGAGGGCGTGCGCACTTCCACCACCAGCAACGAATGCGCGGGTTCAGAATCGGGGAGGATGTCGCAGACGTAACGGGTGTTGGCCGCCCGGCCGCGCACGCTGCGTTTCATCGTATCCGGGTTGATCACCCGCGCGGGCAAGTCTTTGGACGCATCGCCCGGCGCGGCGCACACGGCAATCTGCACCGCGCTCAACGCCGTGATTTCGGCCTGACTGCCCGGCGGCAGGTACACGGCGAAGGGCGATTTGTCCTCGAACACGGACTGCCGATCGCCGAGGTTTTCCCAGTTGAAACTGCCATGCCCCGGCGCCTGGCCGGTGACGCTGATGCGGCCACTGAGCAGCACCAGACAGATTTCCTTGTCACCCGCACTCACCGGCAGACGTTCGCCGACACTCAACCGGTGGGCGGAGAATCCGACGTACGTCAGCACGCCGTCGGCCAGCGCGACTACATCGCGCCCTTCGGCCTTGCTCTTGACCAAAAGATTCATGTTCACAGGCTCCTCTGTTCAGGCGGTTGTTGGGGCTGGTGCGGCCGTTGCGCGGCGGCCAGCAACGTGCGCAGCGTGTCGAAGCCCTTTTTCGCGTAGGCATAGCTCGGCGCGACGGCCGGGTCCTGTTCCGCCTCGACCACCAGCCAGCCTTGGTAAGCGGCCTGCATCAACACCTCCAGCAGCGCGGCGAAATCGATGTCGCCATCGCCGGGCACGGTGAAGGTGCCATTGACGATGCAGTCCGGAAAGCTCCACAAGTTGTTGCGCGCCAGTTGCGCCACCGGTTTGCGCACGTCCTTGAAATGCACATGGCAGACGCGATCGATGTGTTTACTCAGCACCTGCAGCGGTTCTCCGCCGCCCATGTAGCAGTGCCCGGAATCGAACAGCAGGCCGACCTCGTCGCCGGTCAGGGCCATCAGCGTGTCGATGTCCTCCGGCGATTCCACGTACGCGCCCATGTGGTGGTGATAGGCCAGACGCACGCCTTGGGACAGCGTGAACCGGGCCAGCTCAGTGAGTTTGTCGGCGTAGGTTTGCCAGGCATCAGCGCTGTGGAAGCGCGGCCGCTCGACCAGTCGGATGCGCTGGCCCTGAATCGAGTCGGCGACTTCGCCGTAGACCAGGACCTTGGCGCCGTTGTGCTTGAGCAGTTCGACGTGGCTGGCGATGGCGTCGATTTCCTCGGCCGCCGAACGGCTGGCAAGTCGCCCGGAATACCAGCCCGACACCAGCGCCAGGTCATACGGGCGCAACACATCGGCCACGCCTTGGGCGTCTTTCGGGAATTTGCCGTTGAGCTCGAAGCCTTCGTAGCCGATCTCCTTGCCCTCACTGAGCGCAGTGCTCAGGGGCGTTTCGCCGCCGAGGGCCGGGAGGTCGTCGTTGCTCCAGGAAATCGGGTTGATGCCAATTTGGATTGCAGAAGCGGGCATGGCTGCACCTTTATTGTTGTTATCTCGTTCAACTGAACACACAGGCCTCGGGTTCTGGCTTCAGGCCCGGGCGTCGCGCCAGGATTCGATCAGGAAACCGAAGTTGCTCTGCACCCGAGTGATCAGGTCCGCGTCATCGATTTCGCCCTCCAGCCACGCTCGGCTGGGCTCGTGAAAGATCGTGCGGCCCACGGCAAAACCGCGGCAGGTGGTGCTTTTCGCCGCCTGACGAAAGCCGGCCGCCAGGGTTTCGGCGGGCGCGTTCAGCCCCAGCAAGACCACGCCCCGGCAGTACGGATCGCGCTCGTGGATCAGCGCGTCGAGCTGTTCCCAGACCTCGGCGGGCTGCGACTCGATTTTCCACCAGGCCGGGTAAATGCCAAGGTTGTAGAGGCGCTTGAGGGAACGGTAGATAACGTCCGGATGGGGCGAAGGATGATCCTTGGGCGGAATAACCTCCAGCAGCAGTTCGTGCCCGCTGGCCAGCGCCGCTTGATACAGGCCCAGCAATTGCGCTTCCTGTTCAAGGCGCAGCATCGGCTCGTCGTCCGGGTGGTATTGCACCAGGCACTTGATGATCTGTTCCTGAGGCCAGCTTTGCAGGGTACTGCCCACCGAGCGCCCATGCTCGAACGCCAGCGGGCGCGAGCCCTGCACTTCCACCGGACGGGCCACCCACCAGCCGCGCCCGCTGGCGGCATTCAGTGAATCCTGACCGAAGCGCTGATCCGCCAGCACACCGACATCGGCTGCGATGCCGCGCGCGTGCAAATCGGCCTCGACCCGCGCGACCGCTTGAACGAACAACTGCTTGAGCGGGCCGATGCAGGCCGGATCGCGCCCGGCCTTTTGCGCCAGCTCCACCAGTTGCCCGCGATGATCGAAGGCGAAGATGAACAGCGGCTGCCATTCGCGACGGGGCACGCTGACCCGGTGCAGGCGTTGCAGCATCGTGTCCTGATCGGGTCGGGTAATCGGCACCGGGCTATTGAACAGATATTCCAGCTCGACCAGCGTTGGCATGGCCGGCGCACAGGCATGCCGCGACACCACCAGACCGCCGCAGGCATTGGCCAGCTGGCAGCAGCGCTCGTCGCTCTCGTCGTTGAGCCAGCCCTTGAGGAAGCCGGACATGAACGCATCGCCTGCGCCCAGCACATTCAGCACTTCCACGCGCACGCCGGGGTATATCGCGCCGTCTTCAAGTTTCGCCGGAATCGCCCCGTGAATCACCGTGCAGCCTTGGGGGCCGAGCTTCACCACCAGGGTCGCGGCACTGAGTTCGCGGACCCGGCGAAGGGCGCTGAGCAGATCGGTCGAGCCGCCGGCGATGAGGAATTCTTCTTCGGTGCCGACGATCAGGTCGAAGCGCGGCAGGACGCGCTGCACATGCTGGCTGACGGTGTCGTTGGCAACAAACCGCGTCTCGCCATCAGCCTTGCCGGCCAGGCCCCAGAGCACCGGGCGGTAATCGATGTCGAGGACGCGTTTGACGTTGTGTTTTTCAGCGAAGTCCAGCGCCTGACTGCTGGCGCGGAACACCTGATCGGTGGAGAAATGCGTGCCGGTGATCAGAAGCGCTTTGCTTGAGGCGATCTGTGCTTCATCAATGTCGTCCGGTTGCAGCGCCATGTCGGCGCAGTTCTCGCGGTAGAACACCAGGGGAAAGGTTTCGCGGTCCTTGATGCCGAGCAGGACCATGGCGGTCAGGCGTTCGGCGTCGACTTTGATGCCGCTGACGTCGCAGCCCTCACGCGCCAGGGATTCGACCAGAAAACGGCCCATGTGGTCGTCGCCAACGCGGGTCAGCATGGCTGACTTCACGCCCAGCCGTGCGGTGCCGAAAGCGATATTGGCGGAGGAGCCGCCGAGGTATTTGGCGAAACTGCTGACGTCCTCCAGGCGCGCACCGATCTGCTGCGCGTAGAGATCGACGCCCAGGCGCCCGAGACAAATCACGTCCAGCTGACGCCCAGTGGCAAAACGAGTCTGGCCCATGCCGGCCCCTCTTCTTTTATTGTTATGGGTTTGATTGCTGATGCCCTTGCCCGCAAACGCAATGCTTGCGAGCGAGTTCGTGGATGCAGACTAGAACGGCGCCGGGCCTTGATCAATGAATTTTTCTAAATTATTTTCAGGTGGAATATTTATTCCACTTTGCATTGCGGGTCACAGCCTGCAAAACTGGCCGCCTGAGCACCCAGACCCTCTGCCACGCCACAACCCGCCAAAGGATTCGCACGTATGCCCAGCCTCGATCAGCCAGGCTCTCCCGACACCGGAAACGATGGTTTGACGGCCGTCACAGCCGCGCCGGAGACCGCCGATGCCCTGCTCAAGCTGATCACGGCCGAATACGAGAGCCTGCCGCGCCAGCTCAAGCGCATCGCCAGCTACATGAGCCAGCAGAGCGACCGGATCATGGTCGACCGCATCAGCGACATCGCCCGGGAATGCGAGGTGCATCCATCAGCCATTGTGCGGTTCTCCCAGCGCTTCGGTTTCAGCGGGTTCAGCGAAATGCAGGCGCTGTTTCGCGAGGCGTACACCCACAAAGCCACGCCGGTGCAGAACTACCAGCAACGCATTCGCAGCATGATCGCCAACAAATCGCAGAAAGCCAGCGCCGGTGACCTGGCCCGAGAATGCGTCAACGCCACGCTGTCGGGGCTGGAGCGGCTGGCGCTGGAACTGGACGACGAGGCGTTCGAGAAGGCTGTGGACCTGGTGGTCAACGCCGACAATATCTACGTGGTCGGGGTGCGTCGCTCGTTCGCCGTCGCCGACTATCTGGTCTACAACCTGCAGCACACCAACAAGCGCATCCACCTGATTTCCGGCCTGGGCGGCAGTTACCGCGAGCAGATGCGCAGCGTGCGCGCCAATGATCTGGTGATCGCCATCAGCTTCACGCCCTATGGCAAGGAAACCCAGCACTGCCTGCGCATCGCTCAGCATCATCAGGCCAAGACGTTGATCATTACTGACAGCAACCTGTCGCCGCTGGCCAAACGCGCCCATGCCGTGCTGCTGGTCAACGAAGGCAGCTCGTTCGCGTTTCGTTCGCTCAGCGCCACGTTGTGTCTCTGTCAGGCGCTATTTATCGCCGTGGCCTATCGCCTGGAGCTGAAGGTGGACGAGATCTCCGAACAGGCCGGCTTCGACGACTGAAACTGACAACCTTGTACAAACCCGACGAGCCGTACAACGTTGACATAGCTTTTTAACATCACCTACGTAATGATCATCTGCACTGCAAACGGACTACGCATCTGAGCTGCTTCTCGCTCACGAGGTCATGGATCTGGACCACCCCTTTTCCACCTGCGTGAGCCGCCATTATGTTTTTCGACTCGTCCAAAAATAAGATCATCCAGGACCTGCAACTGACCGTCGCCCATCAGGCCAGTCTGCTGGAGGCGATCAACCGCTCGATGGCCAGCATCGAGTTCGATCTGAACGGGGTGGTGCTCAAGGCAAACGACAACTTCTTCAAAACCATGCGCTACCGGCCCGAACAGGTCATCGGCAAGGATCACCGCATGTTCTGCACGCCGGAGCATGGGCGCAGCCCGGAGTATGCGCAGCTGTGGTCGCGCCTGCGTAACGGTGAGTTCGTGTCTTCGACGTTCCAGCGGGTCGCGGGCGATGGCAGCACCGTTTGGCTGGAGGCCAGTTACAACCCGGTCAGGGACTCGGACGGCAAGGTCATCCGGGTGGTCAAGTACGCGATGGACGTGACCGCCAAGCTTCAGGCCGAGAGCGAAACGCGCAATAAATTGCAGGCCATCGACCGCGCCATGGCGGTGATCGAGTTTGATCTGGACGGCACGATCATCGCCGCCAACGACAACCTGTTGCGCTTGCTGGGCTACAGCCGGCAAGAGCTGTTGGGCAAAAGCCACAGGATGCTCTGCCCGCCTGAGTTCACCAACAGCGCCGAGTATCAGGATTTCTGGCGTCGGCTGAACAAGGGCGAATTTTTCAGCGATCAGTTCAAGCGCGTAGGCAAGCAGGGCCAGACCCTTTGGCTGGAAGCGTCTTATAACCCGGTGTATGACGCCAGCGGCAAGCTGTGGAAGGTGGTGAAGTTTGCGTCAGACGTGACCGCGCGTATCCAGAAGCACGAGGCGGATTCCCACAGCGCTGCCCAGGCGTATCACATTTCGGTGCAGACGCAGAAATACGCCGAGCAAGGCACGCAGGTGATTCAGCAGGCGGCCAGCGAGATGCGTCAGATTTCGCAGAATATTGATGATTCGTCGCGGATCATTGGCCAGTTGGGTGAGCGGTCGGAGCAGATCACGGCGATCGTGAATACGATTCGCAGTATTGCGGATCAGACGAATTTGCTGGCACTGAACGCGGCGATCGAGGCGGCCCGGGCCGGGGATCAGGGCCGTGGCTTTGCGGTGGTGGCCGATGAGGTTCGGCAACTGGCGGGGCGTACGAGTCGGTCGACGCAGGAGATTTCGGAGATGATCCAGGTGATTCAGACCGAAACGCGTCAGGCGATTGTGAGTATGGACAATACGCGGAATACGGCGGTGAAGGGTGTGGATCTGGCAGATCAGGCGGGGGCTGCGATCGTGCAGATCAGTTCGGGGACGAATGATGCGGTGGATGCTGTGAGGATGTTCGCTGGGCGGGATTGATCTTTAACGTCAAGATCTGGATCAAGATCAAGGGCGTCTGCCTGGGGGCAGACTGTTTCGCCTTCGGCGACTTACTTTTGAAAAGCACCAAAAGTAAGCAAAAGTGCCTGCTCTCGGTTGGGCCCTTCCTTCGTCAGGGTTCCTTCACTCCGGTCTCGCTCCGTGGGCACGCGCCGAACGGACATCCATGTCCTGACGGCGCTCTCGCCGCATCCATGCGGCTCGGCCCACTGCGCGAGACCTGCGTTCAGCCTGCACCCAAGTCGCGATTGGTGTCGTCTGGACTTTTTGTGTACGAAGATCAAAAGCAACGGCAACGGCAACGGCTTCCCGGCTAAAGCCGGTCCTACGTCCTGTACGCGTTAGATCGTTCCCACGCTCCGCGTGGGTATGCATCCCGTGACGCTCCGCGTCACCCGACGCAGATGCCACTGAGTGCACGCGATGCTCTTGTAGGACTGGCTTTAGCCGGGAAGAGGCCGGTTCAGGCGCTGGCAATTTCAGGTGTTGAAGGGGCTGATTTATTTACAACGCTTCACCGTGAATTAATCTGTCCCCTGCCTGCCCCATCTAATCCATCTCCTCGCCTACAAAGTCCCTTCATTCCTGCTCCGCATGGCCTTCGCGCGCTTTTCCAATACGACGTAGACCACCAGCGCAATCATCAGCGGGATGAGGAAGTAGATCACCCGATAGCCAATCAGCGCGGCCAGCAGTTGACCTTTGCTGAACTGATGTTGCATGAGGGTAATAAAGACGGTTTCGAGAACGCCGAGCCCGGCAGGGATGTGGGCGATGACGCCCGCGATGCTGCTGATCAGCAGAATTCCGAGCACCGCCGGGTAGAAGGCTTTTTCCGGCAGCAGGACGTAGATCAGCAGCGCCATCAGTCCCCAGTTCAGCGCGCCCAGCAAAGCCTGACGCATCGCCTGGTTGAGCGAAGGCAGGACAAACTGTTGCTTGCGAACGGTCCAGGTGCGTTTTTTCGAGAAGCGGCAGGCCAGGAAGTACGACAGGCAGACCGCCAGCAGGACAAAGCCGATCAGTTGCAGCGTGGTGTCGCCAATCTTCCAGCCGTCGGGCAGGTCAACGAAGTCCCCGGCGAACACGAAACCAGCCAGCAACATGTAACCCAGCCAGTTGGTGATCAGGCTCAGGCTAAGGATGCGTGTGATGGTCGGCACGTCCAGGCCCAGCCGCGAATACAGGCGATAACGAAGCGCGATGCCGCCCACCCAGGAACTCAGGTTCAGGTTGAAGGCGTAGCAAACAAACGTCACCGGGATGATCTGTTTCACCGCCAGTTTGTGTTCGGTGTAGCGCCGGGCCAGGACGTCAAAGCAGCAATACGTCAGATAACTGCCCGCAGCGATGACGAAACCCAGCGCCAGGGTGCTGAGCTTGTAGGACTCCAGCGCGTGCATCACCTCGTTCCAGTCGAGGTTTTTCATCAGGGTGAAAAGCAATACCGGCACAGCGATGAAGAAGAACAGCGTAAATGCGCGCTTGGCCCACGTCAGCCACGGACGATGCTTGCCCGAGTCGGCCGGTTTCTGCTCGTGGGTGGAAGCTTGGGAGACGCCGGTCATAGGGATTTCTCCTGATCGGCCGGCAGCTCGTTTTTAAGCGCGGCGGCCTCCGGTACGGTGTCCGGTGCGCGCAGGGGTTTCAGGCGTGGGCCGTGTACCGGGAACAGGCCGGCAATCGCCGGGAAGTGCCGCAGGAAGTGGAAGCTGAGGAAGATCATCGGCGCACGCCACCACTGCCCTTTCGCCAGACCTTTGAGGTTGACCTGTTTGCTGTGGGCCACGGCGAGGTCGCGCAGGTGTTCGTGCAGGCGCTGGTTCAAGGCGTGGTCGCGAATGAACAGGTTGGCTTCCAGGTTCAGCGCGAGGCTCAGCGGGTCGAGGTTGCTGGAGCCCACGGTTGACCACTCATGGTCAATCAGCGCGACTTTGCCGTGCAGCGCACGCTGCTTGTATTCATGGATGATTACGCCTTCGCGCAGCAGCCAGGTGTAGGTCAGGCGCGAGCACACGCGCACGAACGGCATGTCCGGTTTGCCCTGGAGGATCAGCGTCACCTTCACCCCGCGACGGGCCGCATTGCGCAGTTCACGCAGGAACCGGTAGCTGGGGAAGAAGTAGGCGTTGGCGATGGTGATGCGCTGCGTCGCGTTGCGCATCGCCAGCAGGTATTGCTCTTCGATGTCGGTGGTGTGGTGACGGTTGTCGCGTTCGGCAAGAAGCATCCGCGCGCTGCCGGCCTGACGCGTCACTGGCTTGAGCGGCGTGAACGTCTTGCGCACGGCGGGGCCGAGCATGCCCAGCGTCGAGCGGTAGATGTCCGCAACGATCGGCCCGCGCACCAGCACGGCGTAGTCCTGCTTGGCGGTGATGCCGGTGTCGGCCATGTGGTCAACGCTGTAGTTGATCCCGCCCATGAACGAGGTCTCGCCGTCGATCACCACCACTTTGCGGTGCAGGCGCCGGAACAGGTTGGTGCGCATGCCCATCAGTTTAGGGCGCGGGTCGAACAGTTGAATCTGCACGCCGGCTTCAATCATCTTGCTGACGAAGGCGGTGCTCAGGTCGCTGGTGCCGTAGTCGTCCACCGTGATAATCACGCGCACGCCGCGGCTGGCGGCAGCAATCACCGCCTGCTGCAAACCCTCGCCGATACGGTCTTCGAAGATGATGAAGGTCTCGATCAGCACCTCTTCGCGCGCGGCACGAATGGCGTCGAACACCCGGGCGAAAAAGTCTTCGCCATTGATCAGCAATTCCACCGAGTTGCCGTCCCGCCAAAGTCCGCACATGGCGCCCATCGGTCTCATACCCCTCATAGCGTTACCTCCACCGCCAACGGCGCATGATCGGAAAGGTGCGACCAAGGGCGATTGGACATCACCCTGGGCGACCGGATGTGCGCATTGCGCACGTAAATACGGTCCAGGCGCAACAACGGAAAGCGCGCCGGGAAGCTTTTCGCCGGCGCACCAAATGATTCAACAAAGACCTCGCGCAGCCCGGCAGGATTCAACACGGCATCGGCCTTCTGCCGCCAATCGTTAAAGTCCCCCGCCACGATCACCGGCGCATCGGCAGGCAAACGCCCCACCAGATCGGCGATCAACTTCAGCTGTTGCTGGCGATGAACCTCTTTCAGGCCCAGGTGCACACACACCGCGTGCAGCTCGCCGAAATGCGGCACGTCCAGCACGCAATGCAACAAGCCGCGTTCTTCAGTGCCGTGGATCGAGATGTCGAGGTTTTCGTGGCGACTGATCGGATATTTGGACAGCAACGCATTACCGTGGTGGCCATGGGGATACACGGCATTGCGGCCGTAGGCGAAATCCTTCCACATGCTGTCGGCGAGGAATTCGTACTGCGAAGTAGTAGGCCAGTTCTTCACATTCTGCGCGTGGTCCTGATGCTCGCCGTGGACTTCCTGCAGGAAGACGATATCGGCGGACACCGTGCGGACCGCATCGCGCAGTTCCGGCAGAATGAAGCGTTTGTTGAGGAAACCGAAGCCCATGTGCATGTTCATGGTCAGCACGTTGAGCGTGACTGAAGTCGACGCGCTTTGTCGTCGGCCGTTGAGGTCTTCGGGGATCAGGGCACTGGTCACAACGTGGCTCCATGCAAATCGCCTGGCGCAACTTCCAGGTTTTGAGTGAGTTTGAAACGCTCAAGCAACCGGCGTGCGTCGTAGGGCGCGCGGACCTTGATGTCGTTATCGAAATAGCAGTAGACGTCGCGGGACTTCCGCGCTCGGGGGGCTTTGTTCACGATCAGTTGAGCATCTTCGGGTTGCGCGCCCCGCTGCCAGGCATCGATGCGATCGCCCCAGTGCTTGATCGCCTCATCGGTATAGCCGCTGGCGTAGAGTTCCTTCTCACCATGCAGGCGCACGTAGACGAAATCGGTGGCGAGGTCTTCAACGTGGGGCCACTTGCCGGCGGTGTCGGCGACCACGAGTGCGACCTTGTACTTGCGCAGCAGCGCGACGAACGCCGGCACCAGGAAGCTTTCATTGCGGATCTCGACGGCGTGACGCAGTTTCAGCCGCGCCGGAATGTCCAGATAACCCGGCTGCTGCAGCCGTTCTGCGCATTTGCTGGCGCAGGCCTTCGCCGATTTACCGTCGTGGGGCAACAGTTTCAGAAAATGCTCGAAGCGCTCGGCGTCGAATTTGAAGTTGGGCGCGAACTGCCAGAGGATCGGCCCCAGTTTTTCCTTGAGCTGGAAAATACCGGAAGCGAAGAAGTTGGCGACGGGTTCGTCGATCTCTTTGAGGCGGCGGACATGGGTAATGTAGCGCGGGCCCTTGACGCTGAACACGAACCCTTCGGGCGTGTCCTCGTACCAGCGCGCGTACAGGTCAGGGGACTGCAGCGAGTAGAACGAGCCATTGATTTCGATGCTGTTCACAGCTCTGGAGGCGAACTTCAACCCGCTTTTCTGCTTCAGGCCGTCGGGATAGAAATCCCCGCGCCATGGCGTGTAACGCCAGCCTGAAATGCCGATACGGATGTCGCCCATGCCCACGCTCTCTCGTGTCCTGTCGCGGCACCTGCCGCGACACTTCTGAACTAGAGATAAGAAGCTTGAGAACGTGGCAGGTTCCCTGGCTTTTTGCCGGCGTTATGCCGCAGATTGCCGCAGGCTGTACCACCGCCGGTGCTCAGGACTCGGCCATTGCCCTTTTGACCTTTTCCCGCGCCCCGCAGACATTCATCTGACACCAGCGGCGGCGTCCGTTTTTCGACGTATCAAGAAACAGCCAGTCGCAGTCAGGCGTGGCACAGGCCCGCAGACGCGTCAGATCGCACGAGGTGAGCAGCGCCGCCGCCTGCACCGCGAGACGACCGATAAACCCGGCCGTCATCGAGTTCAGGTCTTCACCGACACGCCAGCGCCAGATCACACCCGCTGGCGTCAACACCAGCAGGCGCTGGTCGGCGGTGTCGGCCAGCACCTGATTCAACGCCTCAAGGTTGGCCGGTTCAGGATTACGGTTCAGCGCCATAGGCAGTAACAGCCGATACAGCGCTTCGCGAAAATCGATCAACTGCCCAAACGCGGTCACCGTGTGCCAGGACGAACGCTGTACCAGCGCGACGAAGTGCCGATGCTCCTGATCGTCAATCAGCCCGGCATGGCGAAACCAGTGGACGATGTCCTCCAGGTTGCTCAGCTTGTCGACGACCTCCCGCAGCCCCGTGCCCGGCCGACGGCCGTCACAGGTATTGAGATAATCCAGCACCGCGGCCCCGCCGACGAGACGGATGGCGTTGATCTTCAGTTCTCCGATACACATGGCATGCCCTCAGTTTGAAGCGATGAGGGAATGATGGCAGAGAACCGCGGCGGCGCTGAAATTTCGGACGGTTGTGGGGGGGGAGTGGCTGAACACGACTCAATGTTGCCGTTCACCTCTGCAGACATAGGCTGAGAGTAACCCGGCCCCTGGCCGACCGATGCACCATCTTTATGCATCGATGCGTGCTTACTTTCGCAAGCGGGCAGGCCCCTGCAGTGGCGACTCAGATACCAAACAATTGCCGAGGAAACCCATGCTCGGATGGGAGGCCGAGCGATGCGAACAGGCAGCCAGGCAAATCGGGCTTCGTGTCGATTATGTCTCCCACTTGTTGCAGCCACCGTGACCCTGGCCCGATCTGGCGTAGCAGGAACCACATAACGGAAATCAGTCCGTAGAGACGGCTGAGCGCATTCTGATCTAGCGCCAGGGCTTGGAAGTATGCCTCTGCGGGGAGTACTGGTAACGGATTAGACGCGACCTGGTTCCAGATGCGGGTATGGTGGGCGCTACGGTTTCGCAGCGTGTTAATTTCCTGCAACCAATCTTTAAGCACCTTGGCGTTGCTGATACCCAGTCGAGCTGCAATTCGGTTTTGATAGCTTCCCTTCAGGATTTCAAAGTACTTGGAGAGAGTCCCGAAGTCCCAAGCCTCCACCACTACCCAGAAAGGCATCGCTTTGTGGTTCTGCCGATGCCATTCGATACAGTCTTCCCGGCTGCGGTTGATTTGATCCGTTTGCCTGGCCTGCCACTCGCTCCATGTGTTGCGCTGCCTCCCGCGCCGGTCCTGCCAGTTCATGGTCTGCTTAGGGTTGACGAATCGCGGGTCGAGATAAGCTAGCGGATCGTGGTATCCAACCTCATGAGCAACTATCGCGCGCATGTGAATCTCGATCCGCTCGATTGCATCGAGCATCAACTGGCGAAGCTTTTTGTCAAAGAGATAAAGATTGACTACCGAATCAAAGGAGGCGCCAGCCGTGAAGGCCTCTTGTCGAAGAGGCTTCAGCGTGGCGTTGCAGAGGGTAACTTGACCTTGCTGATCCCGCTCAAATTCTCGTGCGGGAAACCAGAACCCACTAAGCCGATAGTAGCCCACCTGTGCAAGCTTGCGCTCAGCCCGAAGCGGATCTGCAACCTCCATGCCGCGACTTATCAGCAGTCTGGCCAGGTCGCTATAAGACCGGAATGGTTTAGGTGGAGCGAGTTGCCGCAACTTCCATGTCCCATATACGAGAAGGCCCAACCATAGAACCGGACTTGCCGGTGCCAGAGGATTGGGCGCAATTGCCGCAAATACTGGTTCACCCCGCCCGGTTTGTCAAATAGTCCTGTGATCCGGTGCCGGCGACAAGACGCAGCCTCGGCCACCCACCTCAAGCTCACAACTGCCTCAAGACGCCCCCTCAAGCTGAGCAAGACTCGCCGCCAGTTCGCTCTTGCGAAACGGCTTGGTCAGGCGCGGCAAGTCCGGATCAAGTCCTTCATGTTCGGCATACCCTGAGACGAGCAGAATCGCCGTCCCCGGCCGTGAGATTCTGACCCGTCTGGCCAGGTCGGTGCCACTGATGCCCGGCATAAGGTGGTCCGTGACGATCAGATCGACGTGCTGCCCGGTGCCCAGCAGTTGCAAGGCTTCCTCGCCCGACGAGGCTTCGATCACGCGGTAGCCCAGATCGGCCAGCATGTACGACGTGCTGGCGCGCACCAGTTCTTCATCGTCGACGAGCAGCGCAATCCCGCGCAGGGAGCGTCGCTCCGGGGCCTCTTCGGTACGCAACGCCGCGGCCGGCAGGCTCATGCTGCGCGGCAGCCAGAGCTCGACATTGGTCCCCAGACCCGGTGAACTCTGAATCGTCAGTGCGCCGTTCAACTGGGACGCGAGGCCATGAACCATCGAAAGCCCCAGCCCTGTGCCTTTGCCGACGCCCTTGGTGGAAAAGAACGGCTCCACCGCCCGGGCGAGCGTGGAGGCATCCATGCCAGTGCCGGTGTCCGCAACGGACAGGCAAAGGTAGTCGCCGGTCGGCAGCCTGGAGCGATGCCCATTGCACACCCATTCAGCGCTCGCCGAGATCCGCATCGTCCCGCCTTCGAGCATGGCGTCGCGCGCATTTACCGAGAGATTCAGAAGCGCCATTTCGAGCTGGTTCGGGTCAGCGATGGCGGCAGGCAGATCAGGAGGAGCATCGACGACGACGCGGATCTGCGGCCCTGTGGTGCTGGCGACGAGATCGCCCATGCCGTTCACCAGTTTCGCCACGTCGACCGAAACCGGCTGCAGCGGCTGACGGCGCGCAAAGGCAAGCAGCCGCTGCACCAGCGTCCTGGCACGATCAGCCGATTGCACGGCGCCGGAGATCAAACGCTGTTCACGCTCACCGCCCACACCTCGACGCTGCAGCATGTCGAGGGTGCCGACGATCGGGGTGAGCAGATTATTGAAGTCATGGGCCACACCGCCGGTGAGTTGCCCCATGGCTTCCATCTTCTGACTCTGACGCAGCGCCTCCTGGACTTCCTCCCGCTCGGCGATGGCCTTGGCAATTCGCCCTTCGAGGGTGGCATTGAGTTCGCGCAGCTCTTCCTCGACGTCCTTGCGGGCGGTGATCTCAACCACCGTGCCGGTGACGCGCAGGCAGCGGCCGGCGCCATCGAATACGCCCCGCCCCTTGGCGGCCACCCAGCGAATCACGCCATCGTCCCTGCCGACGGTGCGGTAGTCGACGTCATAAAGCGCGCGGCGTTGGGAGTCGATGGCCGCGGTGAACGCCTCGATGGTGGCGTCCCGGTCCTCGGGGTGCAAGCCGTCGTAAAAGTCTTGAATCGTGACCGGCGCGTCAGCCTGGATGCCGAACATTGCTTTGGTTCTGGGCGGCCAGATCAGCGTGTCGTGAACAATGTCCACGTCCCAGAAACCAATGTCGGCGTGTTCGACGGCAAGGCGCAGACGTTCCTCGCTCTCGCGCATGCGCATCTCGGCTCCCACCCGCTCGACATGCGCCCAACAGCGCTCGACGACTTCCCGGACCAGCAGGACCTCAGCGCTCAACCAGTCGCGAGGCGCATTTTGATGAACCGCCATCATGGCTGTCAGCCGCCCATTCTTGACCAGCGGGCAGCAGATGATCGCGTCGATGCCAATCCCGCGGAACATCTCCAGGCCTTCGCTGGGGCCGAGCTCTGCGACGACGTCGCGCACGATCAGCGTGCGGCCTTCGCGCATGTCAGCCGCCGCCCGCGGGCCGAAAAGATCGAGACTGTAAGTCCCGACCGGGCTCTGAATGCCGGACGCGTTGTAGCCACTGCGAATCCAGAACCGGTCATGGTCAACGTCGACATCCGCGTAGACGCAGCGCGACACGTCGAGCTTGCGCCCGAGCAACTCGGTCGCGGCGAGCATCGCGTCTTCGGCCCGGCGGATGGTGAAAAGGCGGCTGTCGAGCTCGTCAAAAAAGCTCAGTTGCTCCGCGCTTTCCTGCAGCGCCGCTTCCGCCTGATGATCGGCCGTGCGGTCACGGAAGATTTTCACAAAACCGCCCTGATCCGTGGCCAGCGGCATCATCAAACCCGAACCCCAGAAGCGCGCACCGCTTTTATCAACGTGCCAACGTTCGTTGACGGCCCGCCCCTGCTCCATGGCAAGTAGGAGCTCACCCTGGAACACGTGGTTGGCCTGGTCCGAATCGGTGTAGAACAGATCGCCCTCGCGGCCCATGGCTTCCTCGGCCCGGTAACCGACGATGCGCTGGGCGCCGATGTTCCAGCCGGTGACCCTGCCCCGCGCGTCGAAGGTGATGATCGCGAAGTCTTCTGCGCCTTCGACGATCTGGCGGTAGCGCGCCTCGCTGCTGCGGATTGCGGCCTCGGCACGCGCACGGTGTACCACCAGTCCCACCGTTTTGACCACGAAATCGCCAATCTCGATATCCGCCGGTAACGGCTCGCGCCGCTCGGCGTGATACATGACAAACGTGCCGAGCATGGCGCCCTGCGCCGACCGGATTGGAATGGACCCGCAGACGTGCAAACCGTGTTCGACGGCCAGCGCCCTGAGTCCGGCCCAATGCGGGTCGTTTTCGATGTCGCAAACCGACGCCGACGCGTTCAGGGTCGTCATGGTGCTGCCAGCACCTGCATCTACGCCGACATTGATGTGTTCGACAGCGTTGATAAACGGAAGGGGCAGGCCAGGTCCGGCGCAATGCTGCAGCTGACTGCCCTCCTCGTTCAGTAGCAGGATGCTGCCCAGGAAACGGGACGGCGACAGCGCCTCCACCTCGCGGACGATCGCGTCCAGCGCGACATTCAGCGGTGTGTCTTCAACAGCCAGTTCAAGGATGCGGTTCTGGGCGGCCCCGAGTGCGGCCGCGCGATTGCGTGCCTGGGTCAGGCGCGCATTTTCGATGGCGATGGTTGCCAGACGCGCCAGACTTTCCAGGCGTTTGACCGTGTCATCGTCGTGACTGCGGACCTGCGACCAATAAGCGCCGAGTGCCGCGACCGGAACAGGTCGACCGATGGGCGCCATGACCAGGCTACGCACAAAGGTCGGCGCGTAGGCGTCCTGAGGAATGCGTGGATCGAGCCGCACGTCTCGGATCGCAATCGTCTCGCCGCGACGCATGACCCACCCGGAAACACAGTGGTCGGCCGGGAAGGTCTGGCCCTGCCAGAGCGGAGAAACCGCATCCTCCGCTATATAAGCACAGCGCCCCTCATGCTGAATGACGACCGCAACGCCATCCGCACCGACGGTGGTACGCGCCACGTCGCGGAGGACGGCGACGACCTCGTCCACTGACTCCGCCATCACCAGCCGCTCACTGGCATTCAGAACATGAGACAGGCGCTCATCGCCGCTAGGGTCGACTGGAACAGTAGTCAAACGGATCTCCCGACATCTCCACGGCATCAATATCCCGCAGACTGGTTCGAACTGGACAGGGCTAAAGTGGCAGTGTATCGGGTAACTCTTCGCCCTCGACACGGCTCGATTCAGCTTTTTCGGAAAAGCGACCAACGCGTGCACCGGTTACTCTTTTGAATAGTTCACCTGACGTCAAACGACGTAGCCCCGCTGTCAGAAAACAGACCAGCCAATCCGCGAACTCAGCAACTCCAGCGCCGCCATTCCGGCGAGCGAATTACCGGCGGCATTCAGCTCCGGCGACCACACGCACACGGTGAACTGCCCGGGCACGATCGCCACGATTCCGCCCCCTACCCCGCTTTTGCCCGGTAACCCCACGCGGTAGGCGAAATTACCGGCCTCGTCATACAGCCCGCTGGTGGCCATGATCGAGTTCACTTGCTGGGTCTGGCGCGGCGTCAGGATTTGCTCACCGCTGTGTTTGCAGAAGCCGTTGTTCGCCAGAAAACAGAATGCCCGGGCCAGATCGAGGCAGTTCATCTTCAGCGCACAGCAACTGAAATAACTGCGCAACACGGTCTCGACCTCGTTATGGAAGTTACCGAAGGACTGCATCAGGTACGCCATCGCCGCGTTGCGTGCACGAAATTGATACTCGGAATCCGCCACGCGGGCATCGATCAACACGTTGGAATTGCCCGACAGCCGCCGTACGAAATCGCGCATGGACAAGGTCGGCGCGGCGAACCGCGACTGATTGATGTCGCAGATCACCAGTGCGCCGGCATTGATAAAGGGATTACGCGGCCGCCCGCGCTCGAACTCCAGCTGCACCAGCGAATTGAAAGGCTGGCCCGACGGCTCATGCCCCAGGCGCTCCCAGATGGCTTCACCGGAATGGCCGATTGCCTGAACCAGGCTGAACACCTTGGAAATGCTCTGCACCGGAAACGGCTCCAGTGCGTCGCCCGCGCAGTAATAGGTGCCATCGTTGCCATACACGGCAATGCCCAACTGCTGCGCCGGCACATCGGCCAGCGCGGGAATGTAATCAGCCACCTTGCCCTGGCCGATCAAGGGACGCACTTCGTCGAGAATCTCGTTCAACAGCGTTTGCATGGAAGGTCCTGGCGTTGATCCCCTGACGGCAGCAGGGGTTAGGGTTCATGACGAATGCTGGAGGGGCGGGATCACACTTTTAGTAAGGATTTTGCTTTTTGTGCGGGTGGGTTGGCGCTTTTGTATTCGTAGGCGCTGGTTGGCCGACAGGTCTTATGGGGCTTTTTGTTTGGAAAATGGCCCTGCCATCAGATCGAGGCGTCGGGGCTGAATGCTTGCCGCAGCGCCGCGATGGCTTGGTCAATAGATGGTCCTTCTATGAGCGGTGGGTCAGGACGCTCACAGAATTCTCGCCATACGAAGAGGGTCAGTTCTGCGCCGTCGGTTTGGTTTGAACAGTCAGGGAGCGAGCCGAAGGTTTGCAGCGATCTGTATCGTTCGTCCTTCCAGAACAACGCTTCGACCCATGGATAGATCGGGATGAAATGGAAGTGAATGGAATGGCCCGCGTCGTGGCCAAAGCGGCCAATGTAGAGGCGTTTGGGGTGCAGGTGGGTGTCGATGGCTTGCTGGATTTGGGCTTGCAATACACCGAGCTCGGCCAGGGCTTCGTTGGGCAAGGTTGCCAGTGAGTGGGTCATCAGCTTTGCGCTGAGCATCAGGTAGCCGGGGAGGTGGCTGTCGATGCGGTGGTTGATGAGCCAGTGGGTGGTTTCGTGGATAACGAGGCTAGTGGGTATGTGCATGAGACGACCCTGTACGCTGATGAGAGCTCAATAACAGTCAAAGCCGAATGCCGTCCGACCCGCTGCGTTTCGTTCATCACTTCACCAGCGATCTGGCCAGCTCGGGCCACTCATCCATTAACGCATCGCGTACTCGTCTTCCTGCGGGTACGGGCTTCACATGGTCATCTTGAGCCAGACGGGCGAAAACCAGGGAATGTTCGCCCTTGATCGCCCAACCGACAAACCAGCCATATCCATGGGCTTCATCGCTTGTGCCGTCTGCCATCCGAGGAAATGCTGTGCCTGTTTTACCGTGAACATCCCAACCATCTGGTCGTTGAGCGATTTGTGAAATCCGAGACGTCATATCGAACGCATGCGGGCTCACGGGCAGCTGACGATTCACCAGTTTCTCCAAAAAAGTGATCTGCTCACGAGGGGAGATCTTTAAGGAAGAGCTTATCCAGGCACGATCAAGGCCATTGTTTTTTCCGGGATCACCAGACAGGTCAGTATTTCCGTAATTGAATGACTTGGCATATTGCTCGACCGTAGCCTCTCCAAGCGCATGAGTCACGCGTTGGGAGAACCACACCACAGAATACTGAAACCACCGGGCTGCATCTGTCGGCTCCAGCCAGGCCGCTCCGCCCCAATCGGGATCGCCGGGACGGTACGGCAACGTCGGGGAATGCTCGTTTTGCAGAAAAGCTGCGTCGAAGCCCATCAGGCTTATCGCGAGCTTGAAGGTCGAGGCGGGGGTGACTCGACTGCTGCAATCACCTTCTTCATACAGAAGCTCGCCACTTCTCGTGTCAGCGACGATCGTGCAAATAGTCCCGGCCACTGCTGCCGAGATATTGAATCCAAGAATCAGTAAACCTAACGCAACGCGTCGCATGAACATCAATTCTATTCCTTTAGACGGTGATGCAAGACCCTCGCCCGCGCGGGGAATATCACTCCGCAGGTCGAGCAGACTCTCTCCGAGCCGCTTATCCAACCTCAGCTTTTTTCAGAGGTGTGCGACGGCCCGCTGATGGCTGACCGGATCAAGTACAAGGTAAGCGAAATTCTCTACTCTGCGCATCAAAATCGACTCGAAGGCATGTGGTTGCACAGACGACTCCTTTGCATTGACTGGAAACGCTACGACGGCGCGCCATACAATGCTTCCATCGCCCCCCCCCCGCAGAGAACCCAGTATGCCTGTCTCATTGGTCCGCCCTGCCCCGGCGCCGCTTCTGGCGCCTGGTGAAACCGTGGTGCTGTTCGACGGCGTCTGCAAACTGTGTAACGGCTGGGCGAAGTTTCTGATCCGCCACGACCGTCACCACCGCGTTCGACTGGCAGCGGTGCAGTCGCCCGAAGGTCAAGCCTTGCTGGCCTGGGCAGGGTTGCCCTTGGATGCGTTCGACACGATGGCGGTCATTCGCGACCAATATTACTGGGTGCGCTCGGAGGCATTCTTCGAAGTGGTAACTCTGTTGCCGGGAGCGTGGCCAATGTTTCGGGTGCTGCGTATTTTTCCACAGTGGTTTCGTGACTGGGCTTACGACCGAGTCGCACTAAACCGCTATCGTCTGTTTGGCAAACACGAGGTTTGCCTGCTACCAACACCTGACCATCAACGGCGCTTCCTCAAGGAACTTTCGTGAACGGGATTCGCCAGGTTCACTGGCTGGCACGCGGCAGCCTGGCTTTCATGTTCGCTTACCACGGCCTGGTGCCGAAGCTAATCACATTAAGCCCGGGCGAGCAGATGCTGTTGCAGGCTCACGGACTGGAACACGCAACCTGGTTGGCCCAGGCGGCGGGAGTGGCAGAACTGGTGCTGGCCGCAGTGTTGCTTCTTCTACCTCGGCTCAACTGGCCGCTGCTGCTCAGCGGACTCACCCTGCTCGGGCTGCTGGTGGATGTAGCCGTTATGCAACCTTCGATGCTCCTGGACGCGTTCAATCCGGTCACATTGAATGTGGCGGGAATGGCGTTATGTGCCATCGCGTGGGCTACGAGGACAAGCGGTGAGCCCTGGATCTGCAGATAACCCAAGGACGCCAATGCTCAGTTTGCTCATATCAAATGGTCAGCCACAAACGGCTGACCGATCAGAACCAGTAGTTCCCTGGTGGAGTTTTACGAAAACAGTCCTGGCGGCAACAGCCCTCTCATTAGTGCGTGATGGGCTGATCGGACTGGACAACGCTATCCCCGATCAGCCTTTCACGTTACGCAAGCTACTGCGGCATGAGGCAGGTCTCGCTGATTATGGCGAACTGGCGGAGTATCACGTCGCCGTTTCAAACAGTGAGTCAGCCTGGTCAACAGACGAAATGATGCTCCGGCTGGACGGCACTCGACTTCGATACAGCCCCGGAACAGATTGGCGCTATTCAAATGTCGGATACATGCTGATCGGCAGGCTTATTGAGCGGCTAACTGATCTGACACTTGATGAGGCGGTAAGACAACGGGCACTGTGCCCGCTGGGCCTGTCGCACGTGCGTTTCGCCAAAACGCGAGCAGACTTACACACGACCCATCCAGGAAGCCCTCCAAACTATGACCCCGCCTGGGTCTATCACGGCTTGCTGATCGGCCCGATATCGCAAGCGGCGGTATTCCTTGATCGACTCATGTCCGGTGACCTTCTCCCGACAAACCTACTTCAGGAAATGCTGGCAGCACGGACATTGGGCGGCGCGATCCCCGGGCGTCCGTGGGTCACTGCAGGCTACGGCCTTGGTATCATGCAGGGTTCGATTGATGGCGGATTTACCCTGTGCGGACACACCGGCTGCGGACCTGGCAGCGTCATTGCCGTTTACCGCGTATGCGACGGCGACACATCGGCGTGTTGCGCAGCGTTTGAGGCGAACGCCAGTGAAGGCGCCGTCGAAGCCTTTGCTGCTGAACAGCTGGTCCAAGTCCTGCGGCAAGAGACGCAAGTCCTCTAAGTCCTTATTGCCCAGGCCTTGTAGTTATTCGCCGGTTTAATGCGTTGAGTCCAGAAGCGGCCGGCGAGTCCAGTCCAAATGAAATGACTGACGTCCTGGGCATGTTCACTTGCCAGACCGTCCCGCCAAAGTTAAGGTCAGGCTCATGAATACCCCACGTTTCGAATCCACTACAACCTTCACGACCGCCACGCGCGGGTCGTGGGAGGCTATGTGAGTTAAACCAGCACACAATCCCTAAAGACCCGCCAGTAATGGACCGGGTCTTTTTTTTGTCCCGGTTTTGCTGGCACCAACGTGAGGAAACGCATATGTACGCACTTCTGATTCTCGACATGCAGGTAGGGCTTGTTCACGGCCCGGAAACACCATGGGGAGGTCCAGCGATTATCGATACCTTGAATGGGCTCATGAGGAGTGCGCGGAAAACAGGGGCCCCCATTTTTCTTGCCCGCCATATAGGTCCGGCAGGGTCTCCGATTGAGCCGGGTAGCCCGCTCACCGAGCTTGTCCAGGAGTTACAGTTAATGGGTAACGAGGTGATTTTTGAGAAGAAACGCCCCAATGCCTTCGCTCAGACAGACTTGGCAACTCTGCTAAGCGAGCGCGACTGTGACGGCGTCGTTGTTACAGGCATGAAAACTCAATACTGTGTGGACAGCACCTGCCGCGCCGCCCGCGATTGCGGATTTGATGCTGTGCTCATCGCAAACGGACATACTTGCTCTGACACTCCAGAGCTCAAAGCAGAGACCATCGTTGCCCACCATAATGCAACGTTAGCTGGGCCATTTTGCCGAGTCGTCCAAGCTGAGGAATGGAGTTTCTAGTTAACTCCCCTGATCGACCCGGCCAGGGTCGATCAGGCATTGGCGCTTTCCTTGGCACAGACCAGTAGCCGCCAGGAGCCTCCCCTCAGAGCTGTCCGCTAAAAGCCGAAAGCTGCCCATCGCCATAGGCAGTTATCAGCTAAAAACTGTCTTTCGCAGCCGCGATCTTAATGACCTAGATTTCGCTGTCGTCCAGAACTGCGGGAGTCGCAGCCGTCCCGGCCAACAGGCCACCATCAATGTTGAACTCACTGCCCGTGATGTACGTGGCGTCATCCGATGCGAGCAACAAAGCCAGAGCGGCCACTTCTTCAGGCATTCCGAATCGCCTCAGCGGAGTGTCTCGAACCAGTGCAGCCATTCGCTCTCCGCGACCGGCATCGCTACCTAACATGGGTTCCCACATGGGCGTAAGGATGGCCGCCGGATGTATCGAGTTGCATCTAACGTTCAGCCCTTGTTCCGCGCAGTAAAGCGCCACCGTTTTAGTGTGATTGCGAACGGCAGCTTTGGACGACGCATACGCTGCGGCACCCGGAATGCCAACCAGACCGGAGCGAGAGGAAATGTTGACGATGGAACCGGCGCCTGACTGGCGCATGGAGCGAATGGCGTATTTGCACCCCAGGAATACACCGTCGAGATTGGTGTGATGCACCGAACGCCAATCTTCCAGTCGTGCATGTTCCGGGTCATGCCGCACAGCGCCGTTCTCGAATCCGGTGATGCCCGCATTATTCACAAGGATATCCCAACGACGGCCTTGATTTGAGATCTGCCCGGCCAATCGTTGCCAATCCTCTTCACGCCGTACATCCAGACGTACAAAGCAGGCGCGACCACCCAGTGAGCTTGCAACCGCACTACCCAGGTCGTCGTTAATATCAGTGACATACACGAAGCAACCTTCTTGCACAAAGAGTCTTGCAATGGCGGCACCGATGCCTTGAGCCGCGCCGGTAACAACCGCTGTCTTGGAACCCAGTTTATTTTCCATAAATGATGATATCTCCAGGGTGAAACGTGTTCAGAACCCATGAGAATGAGCCCACGTCCTGTGCCATGCTCACGGTTGGCAAACAGGCTAATCCATAATCGAACGCCACGAAACCTGAACGCCAAAACCTGCCCCGAAGTCATAAACAGTACTTCAGCCACGCCCTCAAGGTGCCTTATGCGTTTGATACCCGAACTGAACAGCAACGCTAATGCGCTGGTTTTCGGAGCCAGCCGAGGTATCGGCCTGGCACTGTGCGCAGCTTTGCTGGCTCGCGATGACGTGGCTCAGGTGTGGGCAGTGTCGCGAAATGCGACCACAGCCACAGAGCTGGCAACGCTTGCCGAGCAATATGGCGACCGTCTGAAACCCGTCGACTGCGACGCGCGCAATGAGCAATCCCTTGAAGCCCTCGTGAGCGAGACGCTTGCAGGATGCGAGCATCTGCACCTCGTCATCAGTGCGCTGGGCATTCTTCATCAGGACGGTGCCAAAGCAGAAAAAGGGCTGGCGCAACTGACCCTTGCGAGCCTGCAGGCGAGCTTCGCGACCAACACCTTTGCGCCGATCCTGCTGCTTAAACATTTACTTCCGCTCCTGCGCAAACACCCTGCTACCTTCGCAGCGCTCTCGGCGAGGGTTGGCTCTATCGGCGATAACCGATTGGGCGGCTGGTACAGCTACAGGGCCAGCAAGGCGGCGCTCAACCAGTTGCTGCACACGGCCAGTATCGAACTGAAAAGGTTGAACCCTGCTTCGACTGTCCTCGCCATCCACCCAGGCACAACCGACACGGAGCTGTCCCGGCCCTTCCAGGCGAACGTGCCTGACGGCCAGCTGTTCGAACCGGCGTTCTCGGCGGATCGCATTCTTGAGGTGATCGGCGCACATGGGCCGGCTGACAGTGGGACCTTCTGGGCCTGGGACGACACCCCCATCGTCTGGTGACGTCTCCCTCGCGCGAAACGGGACTTCAATAATTACTTCGCCAACGCTTTCACCAACGCGGGTGTCACGTAATGCGGGCCATCGAACAGGTACAGCGGGTAGCCGTCATAGGCGGCGAGCTGCGGTTTGAGTTCGGCGGCCGTTGCGGAGCGGAAGCCGCCGCCGTAGTTGGGGCGGAAGGCTTCGACGATGATGCGCACGCGGTCCTTGCCCAGGCGTTCGCGCAGGGTGTCGGCGTAGGTGCGGGCTACCGGCGCGGTGCGGGCGTAGACGCCGACTCCGTCCTGAAAGAACACGCCGATGTCGTCTGGCAGCCATTGCTTGAGCCAGTCTGCCGTGGCGGCCGGGCCGATGTTGGCGCCGTCATAGACGCTGATCCACAACGGACGCGGAAGCTTGGCCAGCAGCGCAGGCAGCTCCTTGGCGCGGGTCCAGCTGGGGTCGACTTCGGCCGGGAAGTAATAGCCTGTCACGTGCAGCGGCGTCGGCAGTTTGGCGATGCGCTCCGAGACGGCGGCCAATTGCTCGATGTTGTCCCGGGAGCGGTTTTCGCTGAAGTATCCGGCCAGGCCTAGAATCACATCCTGAGCCCAAGGCTCTTTGGCGATACGTGCCCAATCGGGCAGGACCGGCACACTGGGTAGACCTGTGCCAGGCACGAACGCCTGATCGTCGACCACGGTCCATTGCACCAATAATTCCTTGGCGCCGAGCTGGTCCCATTGCCCCTTGATGCCAACCGTTTTGTTATCGGGCTGCCAGACAATGCCAACGATGCCGGGGTCCAGCTGTTTCTGCGCGGTGACGTCAAACATGACGGTGCCTGTGACCAGTGTCGCTGCAAGCAGCAGAGCACCTAGAATCGCACGCCCGAGGGTACTGTCGGGAATCTTCAAGGAAGCGCCTTGTTGATGCGCTGGTGCCACTGCTTCAGCGAAGTCACGCCATTGGCGTTCCATTGGGCAGCTGCATCAGGGCCTAGGTGGAACTGGCCCTCGTTGAATTGCCACACGATCACCTGCGGCTTGTGCTGAGCAAAGTCCGGTGATTCCAGGTATTGCAGCAGTGTCGCCCAGGGACCGACGTCGCCGGGGTTCCAGGTCAGGGTGACCGGGCGGTCCAGGGCGTTCGACAGTTTCTGGGTATAGCCAAGGTAAGGCTGCACGAAGCTGTTGCCGATGACCTGAACAGGGGCCGGGGCGTCGTCGATCAGCAGGTCTTTCTCGACCTGATGGCGCACGGTGTAAATGTCTCGGCCGATGGCTTTACGCTTGATGGACGGGAGGAAGTTGCTGGCCAGATCGCCGAAGGCGCGCTTGTCGAACCATTCCCCCAGCACGGCACCGCCGCCGGGTTCACCCTGCAGGCGATAGCGCCCGGTGATCAGTTTTGCCGTGGCATCGGCGGTGTTTTCGGCGCTCCAGGCGGTCCAGTGGTAGTCGGCTCGGTAAAACGCCGTCTGCTTGCCTTGCTCGGTGGCTTGCAGTATCGGCTTGATGTTCAGCGTCGTCAGGCCGGCCTTGGCCAGTTCGCCCTGCAAACGGTCGTAGCGCTGCACCACGGCCGGGCTCAAGGGATGGTCGGCGGGCAGCCTCTGGGCGTAGAACGGTGCTTTCATCGGCACCACCAGCACCACCAGCGCGATTTTCTCGCGCTCAAGTTGATGTTGGACGTCCTTGATCAGGGCGATGTCGCGCGCAATGCCGGGGTTATCAACTTTGTTCAGGCTTTCCCACGCGGGAAATAACCAGCCGCCCTGCCCGGTGATCACTGCCGAATCAGCGTGGGCCGCGGCGCCGGACAGGCTCAGCAGCACACCGGCAATCAGGCCGGATGCCGGAGGGCGGCGCAGGGTGTGGCGAGGTTTTACTAAGAAGGTCATGGGGCAGTCTGGTCAACGAGGCCAATCAGGCGGGGGGTCTGGCGTGAGCCGACCAGGAACAGGCTGTAACGATCACCGGCCTTGAAGGGCTCAAGCGTGAGCGGCAGGCTGGCGCTTTGATCGCAGCTGGCAATCAGGGTCGCCTGCACCGGGTTAATGGTGCGCTGCGCCTGGCCGTTGAGCGGCAGCTGGCTAAACACGCTGGAACCGTTGGCCAGCTTGATATCGGCTTTTTCACAACCGGCGCTGAGGTTGTAGACGTTGAGTTCGGCGCGCAAGTCTTTGCCCCGCGGCTGGGGGTCGATCACCACCCGGGGGGCGGCCGCCGGATCTCTGCCCAGAATCACCGTGACGAAGGCGTTTTTCGGGACGTTCAGGCCCTGGAGCTCACGCTCGTTGAGCGTAATGCGCAGCGGTTGCCGCGCGTCCACCACCTGATAAGGACTGGCCACCACCGACTGCGCAGACAGGGCAACGCCGGGCTTGCGGTCCACGCTCACTTGCACGGCGCCGTCGGCGGGATTGACCACCCGCACCCAGGCCGAGCCTTCCGGCAGTTTCGGCGCGTAGAGTTGAGCGATTTCCGACGCAGCCTGAGCCGCTGTCGATCCCATGCCCAGGCTCAGTCCGAGCCCCATCAGCCAATACATACGAGGGTGCATATCCGTCCTCAATAGGAGTAAGTCAGGCGAGCGAAAACACCCTTGGCGCGGTCATCGCCAGACACTTTCACTCGGTATTGCAACGAAAAATCCACATAGGAGCGCGGCGCGTTGTACGCGTCCTCGCGGAACCAGTAACGCACGTTGTTGCCCACGCCGACGCCAGCGGCATGGCCGGACGAGTATCCGGTGCTGCCGTCGGACCGGGTTTCGCTGTCCATCTTGGAGTCGTAGTCGAACGCGGCCACCACGTGGGGGAAGGTCACCCAGCGCGAGCCGGTGCCGCCAATGGCATAGCTGCGACCACCCTGCCATTCGCTGTTGATGTAATTGCGCGAGTCGTTGACGTAATGGCCGGTCTCGGCGAACAACTGCGACGTCCACCAGCTAGGGACATCAACCCGCAAATCGGTGCCGATGCTGGAGCCATAACCCAGGCGCAACAGCCAGTCGCCGTCGACGTCGGAAGAGCCCAGGGGAAAGGTACGTTCCACGGCCGCCATGACGTTCAGCGAGGTGAACGGCTTGACCCGCACGCCCAAGGCGCCTTGCAGCGCATCCAGGCCGGTGTCCGAATCGCTGTTCTTGCTCCACAGCGTGTCGGTGACCCGGCCATACAACTCGACGAAACGGGCGTTGCGGTAACCCAGCGGACGCCACGACAGTTCGGTGCTGTTCTGCAAGCTGTCGTTGCTGCTACTGCCGCTGTTGCCATTACTGTTGCCGGTGCTGGGTGCCGAGCTCAGGCCACTGCTGGAACTGTTGCCACGATAACTGGTGGTGCTGGTCAGGCCCCAGGTGCGCGACACATCGGCCACGGCGCGGCGGGTGTCGAACAGCTGCTGGTCGGTCATGTCCAGTTCGCCGCTATTCTTGGCGTCGATAACTCGCTTGAAATAGCCGACAGCGTGTTCGTCGTCACTGACCCGCATCGCGTTGTAGGCCGCGTCCTGAGTCGCCGTCGGCGCTAGAGGCGTGGCGGCGTCGGCCTTGCGGAATGACTCGTGGGCGCTGTCATCGTCGCCGGCCTGTACCGACAGGTAAGCCACTTGCAGGTCGCTCATGCCATCCAGCTCGCCGGCGTCGCGGGCGACCTGCAAGCGTTCCCGTGCCGTGCGACGTTGGCCGAGGGCAGCATAGAGGCTCGCCTCTTCATAAGTGGGCAGGCTGCCCAGGGCCAGGGCCTGGGTGAAGTCCTTGCGAGCACCGGCATCGTCACCGGTCTGCTGCCGCAACCGACCGCGCTGGGCCAGCAGGCGGGCGTCGTCGCCATTGGCTTGCAGGCCATCGCTGGCCGCAGATATCGCTTCGGGCAGGCGCTTCTGGTCGGTCAGGGCGCTGACCAGGAGGCTGCGATACGCCGGGTTTTGCGGCGCGCGGCGAATGGCTTCGCTGGCCAGGGCCACGGCCGAAGCCGAGTCCTTGCGGGCCAGCGCAGCGTAGGCCTGCACGGCGGTGTCCGTGCCGCCATCACGCTGGTTGCCCGGCCAGATATCGCAGATCAGGCCGAATGCGCTTTCCTGGCAGTTGAGAGCCGGGGCCGGAAAACGCGTCGCGGTTTTCAGGCCATTGTCCTTTTGGCGCAGCGCGACCTGAGCGGCGGCGCGACGGCGAGCGACTTCACCGCCCGTGTCGACGGGCAGTTTTTGCAGTTGGTCCAGAGCCTGTTGCGGCTCGTTGTTGGCCAGCGCCAGGTCGGCGGCGAAAAAGCGAATCTCGCGCACTTCAGAATCCAGCAAGCCTTCGATGGACAAGGCCCGGTCAAGGTCGGCCTGTGCCGCCTGAGTCTTGCCCTGACGATCCAGGGCGTAGCTGCGCAGAATCCACGGCGCGGTTTCGCCATCGTCCTGAGCCAGCGCGCCGGTGGCGGCCAGTTCGGCGGCGCGGTAATCCTGGGTCGCGATCAGCGCGCTGATCAGCAACTGCTGGTGAGCGCCGATTTCCGGTGCCCAAGCCACCGCCTTGCGGGCTTGATCGACGGCCAGCGGCAGGTTGCCCTGTTCCAGAGCGCGATAACCGGCGATGGCCAGTGGCGCAGCCAGCTGGCGGCGAATGGCTTCGCGGCGCATCAGCAACGCGTCGTCATCCGGGAAAACCCGCAGGGCTTCGGTGGTGGCCTGATCAGCCTCCTCCAGATGCTGTTGGCGCTGCAGGGATTCGATCAGCAGCAGGCGGTAGTCCATGCGCTTGGGCGCCTGGGCGATGGCTTTGCGAGCGGACTGCGCGGCGACGCCGAAGTTGTCGCGATCGTAGGCTTTGAATGCCTGGGCCGCCGCGCTGAAACCGGGGGCCTGCCGCGAAGCCGGTTGCGGATAGCGCTTGGGGTTGTCGCGTTGTTCCTTGTCTCGTTGCGCCTGCACGATCAGCCGGTTCAGACGGGTGACATCGGCCCGCTGACGCAAGGCTTCTTGGGCCTTGGCGATGGCCAGGTCGTAGTCCTTGCGGTCGTAGGCGCTGTAGGCCTCATTGGCCGCCTGGTAAGCGGGACCGGTCAACGGCAGCGGCAGAATTTCGCCATGCACCAGCGCAGGCAAAAGGGTCAGCCCCGTGGCCATGAGCGTCAGGAAGGGGCGGTTCATGCCGGGAGCTCCGTTGGGTAATGACTGTGCTGACGGGCAACGGCCTGTTCGATGGTGGTCCGAGGCAGCACGCCGCTGTCGACGAGATAGTCGCCGATACGACCGTGGTGCTGCGGTCGGTAATTAAGCATGGTGCGGTTGAACACGTCGCGGTCCAACAGACCCATTTCGATCAACAGGTCGCCCAGCATCGGCGCGCGGGCATTGGGCACCGGTTGGCCGTCGAGCGCGTTGACGTTGCGCAGTTGCGCGACGATCTCGCTTTCACGGGCAATCAGTTGCACCGGCTCGCTGCCCAGCTCATCGCTGATCTGTTGCAGGCCTTCGGCGGACAGGGGGCTGGCAACGGCGATCTGGGCACGGCCTTCCTCGTTGGTCCCCAGTGGCACAACACGCCAGCGCAGGGCGAACTCGTCGGCCAGCAGCGATGCATTGGCTTTGTGGGCCACATCGAACACCCGCGGCAGATCGTTCTGAAACGCGATGGCTTCCGCCAGGGTTTCGTCATCCAGCCAGCCGTGGCTGAGCAAAATGCGGCCCAGTGGCATATGGCGGGTTTGTTGCTCGTCCAGTGCCGTCTGCAGATTGGTGTCGTTGATGGCCTGCCAGGACAGCAACACGCTGCCCAGCTTGCGCGGTGCGGCGGCGACCAGGTCGGTGGACGGGAAGTCGTGCATGGTCTTGTCCCAGACCAGCTTGCGATTGAGCGCCTTGCCCACCAGAAACATGCGCCATGCCCGGGAGGCGGCCATGAAGTTGACGAAGTTGCCCACCACCATGCGCGGGAGCGACAGCAACCCGTGCTGCCAGCCATACAGCACCGTCGTGAAGTAACAGCGGTGCAGGATGCGCCAGCCCAGGGCCAGGCCGTTGGCAATCAACAGGTACTTGATCCAGCCGTTGGCTTCGAACGGCGTCGGAAAGCTCACGTTCCACAGCCCGCTCTGGCGCAGGATAATCAGCGCCACCAGTTGCACGAGAATCACGTAGGCCAGGATGCTGACAAACGCTGTCACCACGCCCTTGCGGTCGCGAAACAGCAGGTAACGGTTGGCCAGCGAGCCGTTCCAGCCCATCTGCTCCCAGCCTTGCAGGCCGATGCCCAGGGTCCAGCGCGCTTTCTGGCGGAACGCCGTGCGGAAGGTGTCCGGGAAGAATTCGCGCACACACAGCGGCATCTTCAGGGTGGATTCGTAGGGTCTGCGAAACCACGATTTGCGCAGCACCCGAAATTCCACCGGGAAGCGTACGAAAATGGCGTTCATGCCGACCTTGGCCAGGCGTGCACCAACGTCATAGTCCTCAGTGAGGCTGTCGGTGTTGAACGGCTGGTTCTGGGTTTCCCCGGCCAGCACTCTCAGGGCCCGGTGCGAGAAGCAGGTACCGACGCCGGCCGAGGGCACGGTATCGGTCATGCTTTCGCGGACCACCAGGTCTTTGCCATGCCATTCGGCAAACTCGTCCATGTACGTACCGGCCACCCATTCGTACCAGTTGCGTTCCAGGGAAACGACCGGCAGCTGGATCATGTCCTTGCGTGGCAACAGGTAGTTGAACAGGCGCAGTTCCAGCGGGTGCAGCACGTCCTCGCTGTCGTGCAATACGACACCGGCGAAGGTCATGCCGTGGGTTTTTTCATGCAGGAAAATCGCCTGAATCACCCAGTTCAGGCAGTCAGCCTTGCAGGTCGGCCCGGCATGGGGGACTTCCACGCGGTGCAACTGCTTGTACCGCCGACGCATGCGCTCCACCTCATCGATGGTGCGCTGGTCGTTGATGTAAGTACCGACGAAGACCACGTAGTTCTGGTAGTCCAGGGTCGACACCATGTTCTCGATCATCGGCGCGATGACGTCGTATTCCAGCCAGGCCGGAACCATGATCGCCAGTGGCTGTTCATCCCGGTCCAGCAATTGCTGGGCGGTCAGTGGCCGGTATTTGCGGTCCACGGTGAACTTGCGGAACAGGCGGCGAGACCAGTACCACAGATCAATGAACAGATCATCCAGGCTGGAGATCAGGATCAGCACCGCGACCACAATGGTCGCGACTTCCAGGAAGCTGTAGTAATGAGCCAGCCAGTAGGGCCAATAAAGCGACGTCATCGAAGGGTTCCGTTACTGGCGATTGCGACGGGCGCTACGGCCAGCCAACATCAGGATAAGCACCAACAGGATGCCGCCGGGAATCAGCCACAACAGCGAAGGCGTGCGCCAGGCGTCCAGGCCCTTGGGCTCCTCTTTGTCGATGAACTGGCTACCGCTCGGATCCTTGCTGTCGAAGGTGTTCACGACACCGTTGTCGCCCAGGATTGACACGTCGCCGCGGGTCAACAGCAAGGGTTTGGCGAATACCGGGGCATCGCTGCCCAGGACGCGATAGACCAGACCGTGCTGGCCACCGGCGTCCACCGCTTGCAATGACGCCAGGTGGTTGAGCGGCGACAGGTCCAGCAGCGGCTGATCCTGGTGGTTGATGCGCAGGCGGCCCTGGTCATCGACGCGAACCGATTCCTTGCTGTCCTTGAGCGGCAGCTCGAAGGCCAGGAAGTCTTTGTCCGGGGTGACGATGGCTTTAGGATCGCTGCTGACTTTCAGCTCAGCGCGCAGCGGCGAGACGCCTGCACCGTCAGCCACCGAGATCACCTGCGGCAAGCTGCTGGCCGGGTGATCCAGATAAGCTTGGGGCACAAGGATCTGCGCGTTCGCGGCGTAACGGCCGGCCATGCCGGAGAAACCGTCGTCCAGGGAAATTTTGTCCAGCACGATGTGGCTGGTCGGCAAGACGGAAACCGGGAACGCTTGCGGCGTTTCCAGGCAGCGATCACTGACGGGCTGACGCTGAAACGAGACCCGCAGGACGTTCTTGGAACCCAGGGCGTAGCTCGGGATGCGCGCTTCGATGCGTTGTTTTTCGCCGTTGGCAAGCAACTGTTGCGCGCCGATCAGGTAATCGTTGAGGAACACTGACGCCACCGGCGCGGTGTCCGAAGCGCCAGGGGCGGCGGACACATCCATCACGGCCTTGACGGGCAGGCGACCGTCGTAGGCCACGCTGCCCAGCGGGAACGACGCGCTCCAGTCGGACTTGGCGAGCACGTCGATGGTGCCGGGGTTGCCGCCCAGACTGGTCAGGGCCACACGGCCGTCGGCACTCAATGGCATCTGCGCTTCGCTGACGGTCAGCGTGCGACTGCGGGCCAGTTTGTTCCAGGCGCTGCTGAACAGGGCCATGGCCTTGCCGGTCGCTTCAGGGGCGATCATCAGCACGGGACGGGTGCCGAGCAATGCCAGACGCACGTTATCCGTGCCCTTGGCGGCCATACCGGCGTTCACATGACGCTCGCGCCATTGCGTGAACGCGCTGGCTGCTGTGGCATCCAGACCTTGAATCTGGCTTTGCAAGGCGTCCAGAGATTCGTTGATCGCCTTGAGCAATTGCGGGTCATTGATGGCCAGGTCGGCCTGCACGTCAGGGGTCTGGCCGAGCATCAGCAATGCGCCGATTTCCGCCGGGTTGGCCAAGGCATGCGGGCCCTTGCCGTTGAGGCTGGCGAAGGCCGGAATGCTCTGCAGTTCAGCCGGAATGCGCAGGGCACTCAGGTCGACGCTGTCTTGCACGGCAGGGAAAGACAGGATGCGCGCCTGCTTGCCGATCCGTTCCAGCGCAACGCCCAGGCGCCAGGCGGCGTCGTACGTGCCGACTGCCAGGCTGCCCGGCGCGACCATGATGCCCGGCTTGGCCGGCAGTGCGGTCCAGGCAGCGCCGACGTCCTGCAACAGGTTGGCGTCGTAGCTGTAATTGAGGCGGGTGTCGGGTTCGATGCGCAATACGTTGCCAATCGCGCGTTCGTCTTCACACAGCACGCGCGAAACGACCGACGACCAGGCCACGCCGAGGCGTACCGAGCCGCTGTCGCGAGCGGCTTTGTCCACGCCCAGCGTGGAGCCGGCGTTGCCTTGCGCTTCGCTGAGCCCTTCGGCACGCACCGGATAACCGTCCAGGGACAACAGCAACGTATTGCGACCGCCCTCCCCGTTGAGGTAGCTGGCATCAAAGGTCAGCGATGCATCGGTCAACGGCACACCGGCCGGAACCGGCAGGTACAGTTCGCGGCGCGAATCCGTGGAACCGAGCACGATGGGCGCGTCGATGCCCAGATCGCTCAGACGAATCTCCCGGTGTTGCTGCGTATCGGCATTGAGTCGGTTGATCGCCTGGGTGAGCGGGCTGTCCGCCGCCAGGGCAAAGTTTGGCATGAGCGCGAGCAGACTCACGCCACAGACAAGGGCGCTTAGCGCGCCCGTTTGGGTGGCAACGGAAGACTTCATTCAGGTAGATCTCAAGCTGATAGAGGGGGCGAGCGTTTATTACTGGTAGGTGGACGCCGGGCGGTTGTCGTCCCCTGACGGGGCGCTTTGCGCAGGCTGAAGGTATCTGGGCACGTTCAGCTGGCCGACAACAAAGTCGTTGACCGGGCGGCCCATCAAGGCATCAACGATGCGCGAGCTGGCCTTGCCGTCGCCGTAGGGGTTGGCCGCCTGGGACGCGCGACGCCACAGCAGGTCATCGTCAAACAGCGCATTGACGCCGCTGATGATCGAGTCCGGTGACGTGCCGACCAGCCGTACGGTGCCCGCCGCAACAGCTTCGGGCCGTTCGGTCACCTCGCGCATGACCAGTACCGGTTTGCCGAGGCTCGGTGCTTCTTCCTGCACGCCGCCGGAATCGGTAAGGATCACGTGGGAGCGTTGCATCAGACGCACGAACGCCAGGTAATCCAGCGGCTCGATCAGGTGCACATTGGCCAGGTCGCCCAAATGCTCGGTCACCGGGCCCAGGACGTTAGGATTCAAATGAACCGGGTAGACGATCTGGATATCGCTGCGCTTGGCCAGTTGACGCAAGGCTTTGCAGATATCCAGGAAGCCGTCACCGAAGTTTTCCCGACGATGGCCGGTCACCAGCAGAACTTTGCGGTCGTCCCGCAGGAACGAGAATTGCTGATCCAGTCGGGCACGCAGTTCAGCGTTCTCCTCAATGCGTCGAGCGGTCAACTGCAGGGCATCGATGACCGTGTTGCCGGTCACGAAGGAACGCCCTTGCAAGCGCTCGCCCAGCAGATTGCGGCGCGATTCATCGGTCGGCGCGAACAGCAGGTCGGCACTTAAATCGATACAGCGGCGGTTCATTTCTTCAGGCCACGGGCTGTAGATGTCACCGGTGCGAAGGCCGGCTTCGACATGACCCACGGGGATGCGGCGATGGAAGGCACACATCGACGCCACCATGGCGGACGTGGTGTCGCCATGCACCAGCACACGGTCCGGCCGGGTGATTTCCAGCACCGGATCAATCGCTCCGTACAGCGCGGCGGTCAGCGAGTTGAGGGTCTGGTGCGGCGTCATCACATCCAGCGTGAAATCGGCTTTCAGATCGAACAGCTCCAGCACCTGCTTGAGCATGCTCTGGTGTTGGCCGGTGATGCAGATCTGAGAGTGAATACCCGGCTCTGCAGCCAATGCTTTCACCAACGGAGCCATCTTGATGGCTTCCGGACGTGTACCGAAAATCGACAGGATTTTAATCCCGGAATGAATGCGAGCGATGATGCCCTCCTCACGCGGCTTGTCCGCGCTTACTCGCTGCTCAAGGCGTCATCGCATCTTGAACAAACTGAGAATTGAGTTTAGTGGGCCGGGGACTTAATCAGAATGGAGGCTTGATATTCACTTCGTGTGAGATGGCGCATTGCCTTGCTTCCCGGAGCAGTCGGGATTATTAACACTAATAGGGGTGACTGCAAACAGAGATAGACCAAATGAATGTTTAATTCTTCGGCATGAAACTTCTGAAGTTTTGAACAGTCATTTAGAGGTTTTAATTTTTTTGGGAGTTGAGACTTCCAGAGCAACTTAAGGGACGTTTGGCCCTTTGTTTTCGGGGGCAGGAAGATTAACACATGCCGTTCGTCTACACGTTTGGATCTTTTCTTATATACCGTTGTCGCGCGATTTTTCCGATATAGAAATACTTAATCAAACGCACTTACGATAGTCACCCTAATGGCGCCTGTATATTGTCGAAGCCGATGGCGAGAGTGTCGGACAATACATCTCGAGTTGCAAGCCTGTTGTGTATCAGAAGAGAAATATATGCGCAGTCACCCGCAGGTTTCATAAAGCGGCTGGAATCTCGATGCGCCAATTTGTTGCGCCGTGACGAACCCTGAAACCCGTTCTGGTTCACGCTCGTCCCTGCCAGGCATGCCCCCCAAAAGAAACATGCGGCAGGAATCGTTTAGAGCATGCCCGCTACGTTGCGTACCTCTTCGGGTGCCGCTTTGGTTTCTGACAAGGCGCCGGCATAGGCGCCAGCCGCCATGGCTGCCGGGTTGCCGCCACCGCCGATCAGGCCTTCGGCCGCGCCTTTGGCGGTATGCACCCCGCCTTCAACCCCGCCTTTGATCATCCCGCCAGCGCTGCCATCAGACTCACCGATCCCTGTCATGACGTTACTCAAACCGGGGACCATCCACAGCGCCTTACCCACTTCGCCTGCGGCGGAAGCCAGACCGTTCTTGTCAGCGCCTTTCTCGGCCACAGGGGCATCCTTGGTCTGACTGCGGGCAGAATCGCCGGCGGAATGCGCACTCGCCCCGCCACCGAACGGCTGCAACAGCGCCCCGATCAACTTATCGAGCAGCTGCATCAAGGGAGAAGACGGCTTCGAGGCCTCACCGCTGTTGCCCAGCCCCGGGCTTTGCTCAGCCAGAGACTGGTTTTGCATAGCGGCCGGCGCGCCACTGCCGGCAGGGCCGCCATAATTAACCGCGCCCGTGGGGGACTGAGCGGCGTATTGGGAATTCTGCGTGCTTTGCTCAGCTCGATAGATGGCAGCACCACCGCTGGCCAGAGCCCCGGTACCTTGGGCCACGTTGCTGAAGTTGCCGGTGGCGCGGCTGCCGCCGTTACCAGAATCAGTGGGGGTGTTAGACGGCTTGCCAGCATCGGGCGTCGGTTTGCCGTCCGGCTTGGAGGCATGCGGGGTGATGTCAGGGGTCTTGGGCGACGAGGCGCCGATTCCGGGTAATTTCACGTTTTTTCTCCAAACTGAAAGGTCGGTTGGCAGTGCCCCAGGCCCACTCATGAACGCTTGCACAGGTGCAGGCGTGTTGGATGTTGTAACGGGGCGATCGCTGTGGGGTGCGCGTGGCGAGTGGGTAGCCCTTGTGTGGCGCTGAAGGGCAGATCGGTTCCGCGTAAAGAAATGGGTCCGAAGGCTAGTCGCCGCCGCGCCCCTCTGCGGGAGCAATACTGCGAACGATAAGCGGGCCTTTGGCGAAGTCGCTAGCGTCGAATTCGATCCATATCCCATCTACCGGTGGAGATTTTTTCCGCATGGCTTTGTTCATCTGTTCGAAGTGAAGGTAAGGCGCGGAGGGAGAGCAAACGGCACATATTCAGTGAAAGCTGGATGCGGGTTGATCGTTGCCGCATGACAGGCTTGGGCCTGGCTTCACTGCAGAGTTCGATCATGCAGGGGTAATAAAGTAAGGGGCGCAGCGCAAGTCACCCCCCGGCCTCTGGCAGCACTATCAAACCGGGTTTATCCCTAGAGCTTTAGTGTTCAACAGACGTACACCCAGACCAATGAAGATCGCACCTGTGATGCGCTTCAAACTTAGCACCCACCAGACGGATTTAAGGCGCTTGCTGAATCGGTAAGCCGCGTAGCAGTAAACCGAGTGAACGATGATCACGGTCGCCGCGATGGTGAGGTACATGACGATGAACTGCCCAAGAACCGATCGATTGTGATCAATAAACTGTGGTAGGAAAGCGCAGAGAAAAATCAGCGTTTTGGGGTTGCTCGCTGAGACCAGAAACGATTCTGTGCCGATTTTCCAGTTCGATAGTGGAGCGCAGGCGGCTTTTACTTCTGTTTCTGATTGGATCGCCGGGATGCGGGCGAATAATTGACGCGCCCCTAGGTAGATCAGATAACCGGCTCCTGCGATTTTCAAAACCAAAAATGCCGCGGGAATAGCGATCAGAATGGCGCCTACCCCTAACGCCACTCCACTGGTGACCAACATCTGCGCACTGAGATTGCCCAGCAGGGTTACGGCCATAGCAGGAGGGCCATACCGCAACGCATTGCGCACGACCAAAAGTACGTTCGGTCCAGGGGAGAGGGTCGTCGCCAGATAGGCTAATGCGAAAGTAAACCAGAGGTGCAGTGTCACCGAAAGCTCCTTAATTTGCGCGACCGACTTGCTAGAAGGTCAGCAGTTCCGTTTGCGTATTTCGAAGGCAGAATCTCATGGCTGATCATGCGCAGCAAGCGACCGGAGACCTCCCCCTGGGGACGAAACTCGTATCGTCCCAAGGCGTACCGGCGCCCACGATATCAAGAAGAATTTCAGTTCCGCTAAGCAAACCAGGCCACGAATCTCCATACCTTTTTTGCAGTCTCAAATCCCGCATGACCACACATCAACACCGCCGGTAGGAACAGCAGGGCAACCACGCCAAAAATAAATCCACACTCAGCCCATCCTGCCCAGAAGCTAAAGCCCGAAACCAAGACCGCAATTGTTCCTATCCAGAAGCCATGCCAGCGATCACGGGATTGATCGGGATATTTTTCAAACATCTACAACCACCCCTTTGCAGTTGCTGCTATGGAGCACGAGGCATCGCGCCGCGCCTCAATACGCAAGCTTCCCGGCAGTTACCAGGCCACAACCGCGAAGGCAGAACGATCAAGGCCGGTCATAAACCTCTGCATTCAAAGCGTCAGCTCTTCGGCCTTACTCCGCAGATAGGCTGCCATCGCAGCGAAGCGGTTGCGCGTTTCCCATTCGAAAATTCTATTCACCAGCGGATCGAGCACACGCCCTAACCACCTCGGCCGAAGTTGCACGCCAAACGTGTAAAGCAACTCCGAAGATTTTTCATCGATGTCGCGATGCCGCATTGAAGCGGCCCACCACTGAAAACAGCCAGCAGGCTCCACCAACACCGCCGCCGCAACCTGTCCAGGTCGATAATTAACGAAGCGGGTGCGCATGGCAAATAAGCGCTTCCAGCCTCGCCCCTCATTTACCGTGATCGCACCTATGTAAGGGTGGCTGCCCCCGCCCTCCACCGCTCCATGAGCCAGCAAAGTGTCCCACTGCTTGCGAACGGTGTGATTGTGAAAGGCTTCAAAGACGTCGGCAGCAGACGCCGGCATAACCAGAGCGATTCGCCGCTGCGTCATAGGGACTCCCTGGTAACGTAAGAGGTTATATTCCACCGTCGAAACTCAGCGTCAAAGTCCTCCAGCGTCAGAAGCCCCATGCACGGGAATGCACCGGTCAATGAAAGCTCTCCGCTCGCCAGCTTGCAGGCCAGGAGCACGGCAGCCATACAGGGGATTTCCGGACCGTTTCCTTCAGGGGCGGTGAGTTGCCAAGTCAAACGGCGTTGCTCGCCCCCCTCAACATTCCCAAGCACCTGAACCTTCATTGCACCAACGTCGCTTCCAAACCGGTCAAGGATGAGATCGGAAATCGCGTTTAGACGCGCCGCCCAACGCTGCATCGGCAATGGTAGTCCCAGTCGCCTTAACGCCGCAGCCAACCAGAGCGCGACATGTTGAATCCGAAGCTCCAATGCAGCATGAAACTCAACATCGCGCACCCCGGGATATCGCTCAGGAAACAATGCTAGATCAGGAACGTCGCACGCGGCTCCCCAGCGCGGAGCCAGACCGGAAAACGTAAAGCGCCGGATATCCTGCCAGCCGTACTGCAACCCCCAAGCCGCACCGTTCCATCGCGCAAATCCCAGTCCTGCGTAGCCGAAAACCGCACCGATCGTTGCAACGCCTCTCGCCGCCTGCTGGCCGGGAGCGATGACAGTGCTGATGGAGTTCACCCGTAGAAGCGAGTTGGAGAGATGATCGACCACGGCTGAAGAAAGCCCCGGTACACTGCTGGCCCCCGACACGGCGAGGACTCCCGCCGCTGTCGCCGAGGCGTCGACCTGATCAGAGAAGTTTGCGACGAAGTCTCGACCGTCTGCGAGATCAAGGTAATGGGCGCCTGCAGCGCACGAGGCCAGCGCGACGCGATAATCTTGATTTTGAAAGGGCCCGGCGCAATGAATCACCAAACCGGGCGCAGCCTCAAGAAGGTTTGTCTGGAAATCGGGGGAGTTGATATCAAGGGCCAGCGTGGCAACGGTCTGGCCAGAACCGAACGTATGCGTGGTGCTCCCGGGTCTACGACTGGCTGCGATGACTGTCAAACCTGCGACTTGTGAAAGACGCTGGCAAATGCGTGCTCCAAAATTACCCAAACCACCGATGACGATGACACGCATTGCCAATCCCTAGCCGCACTTTAGTGGCGAGAGTATACGGGTGGAACATGCAATTCGATCAACAGCAAACTTACTCGACTGACTGTCTGGATTGTCCAGTCAACCAATGCAAGTCCGCTAATTATGGATGGCTGTAGCAACCCCTTGGCAACCTCAAGAACGAAGCCTCGCCCCAGAGATTCCACGCAGTAAAACCGCAGACGCCACGAACGCCAACGACGCCACCCACACATTCGCAAAATACCCTGCGCTCAACCCATACAGCCAGGCACTTAGCAGCCCACCCAACGTCCCACCCGTTTGGTAGACCGCATTGAGCGATGAATTAAGACTGCCTCTTCGCGACGCTTCAACCAGCCGCATGGCATCGCCCAGTATCAGCGCCAGCATCAGGTCTCGCCCGAACGCGAAGGCCATGTAGGCCGTGCCTTGCGTAAACGGCGAGCCTTCGACCCATGGGATCACCTGGATAACAGCCGCAATCGCCATCGAGGCGACGGCGCATAAGCGCAACGGATTGTTGAATCGACTGGCAAGCCTGGCGGAAAGCATCGCGCCGAAGAGCCCGCCGACCTCGCCAATGAAGATGACCGAGCCGACGGTATCAACGCCGAATGATGACAGGCCGTGTTGCACCAGCCAGCTCGGATAGAGCCCCAGAAAAACATACACGCCAATCGACCAGCAAAAGTACGCCGCCATCAGTGGCTGCGCTCCGGGACTGGCCGACAGTGACGTCAACCGCTCCTTGTACAGGGCCCGGCTAATTTTGGATGAGGACAACGAGGCTGAAGGTGGTGCCGGGAAGGTAAGCGCCAGACCCGCAAGGGCGGCGCAGACAACCGCCAGGCCAATGACCGTGACTTGCCACGACAGCAGCCCCCCGATGACAACGCCCATCGAGAGTGAGCACAGAAAGGCAATCGGCGCTGCGGTGGTGACATACCCGGCCGCTCTGGCGCGTTTGGCCTCGGGGACATAGTCCGCCAGGGCGGCGAAAATCGATGCGCCAATCATCGGCATGAACAGCCCTGTCGCCGCTCGGCTCAGTACGATCATCGAAGCGCTGTGAGAGGCGGCGGTGAGCAGCAGAGTGAGGCAGCAAGCAGCCCCACCCACGGTGATGAACAGCTTCCTGCCAAAGCGATCGATCAGGGGGCCGAGCGCCAGATTACTGATCAGCGCCACGATCGGAAAAGCGGCCAATATCCACCCGGACTCACTGGGAGAAAGGTGCAGGTCACGCTGAATGAAAGGCAGCAGCGGAATCATCATCACCACGTTGAAGTTGATGATGAAAAACGCTATCCAGAGGATTCCAGTCACAAACACGTGTGCCCCCTCATGCGCTTGGGAACCGACAGCCGAACCGACATGTCAGGACGGCATCAGCAACTGCGGCAGTCCGGTAAGGTCCTTCAATACAGCGTCAGGTTTCCACGCGGGATCGAGGGGTTCGCCCTCTCGATCAATCCAGACGCACCGGATCCCCAGTTCCTGGCAGACCTTCAAGTCACTGAACTGCCCCATGGCGACATGGATCGTCTCATCTTTTGTGACGCCCATCGTGGCGTAGGCGTGGTGGAACAGTGGGTGATCAGGCTTGTAGGCATGGGCTTGCTGGGCCGTAATGACAAAATCGATCGGTGTACCGATTGCCGTGATGGTATCGGCAATCAGGCTATCGGAGGTGTTGCTGATGACGGCAATCCGGTAATGCTGGCGCAACCGGGCAAGGGCTTCGGGTACATCAGGGTGGGGCTCGATCCTCCTCAGGGTCGCGAGTAACGTTTCCAGGTCTGCCGCCGTGGCGTCATGACCGGTTTCACGCAACGCCTGGTTCAGGCTCGCACCGAGTACCGTCTCGTACTCAAGAAAAGGCGATTGTTGCTGATGCTCCATCGCTATCTCACGCAGGCGCGCCGCGAAAACCGCGATCTTTTCCTTCGATGCATCGCCCTGCAGGTGGCGCTCAAGAATTGAGGCGGCCGCTCGCCGGACAGCGTCATGCCATCGCACCAGAGTTCCGTAACAGTCGAAGGTAATGACTTTGGTGCGGGAATCGAGCTCAAGCATGAAGGCGTTCTCCGAGGCTGCGCAATGATGTCGCGTGCTGATCAGGAAGGTACGGGCACGCGCTTGAACTCAGTAGTCAGGTTGCTTGAAGAGTTCCACGGCAATGCGCGTCTGGCAGGTCGCGTGATGACGCCCGTGGTTCAAAACCTGGCCCGAATGATTGCATCGACGTTACCCGGAGCACGCTTGGCTGAGCCTGCAGAATTCCTTCGCCTCCAGACCCAGGGTTGTGGATTCGAATATTCTGGAAGCGGACCAGGCATCGGGGCCGGCGTGCATCGAACCCACGTTTGTGAGGAGAGCCAACACGCAGTCGGTGTCTTCGAACCACCAAGTGGTTGCGCTGAACCCGAGTACGTTCCCTCCATGGCCGATCACAGGCCCGTAGGGGGTGCAGGCGCGGAAAATGCCCAGGCCCATCTGCCTGCCGGGCTGAGCAGGGAGCCAGGCAAAAAACTGCCGTTGCATCGTCGGGCCTAGCAACCGCCCGGACTTCAAGGCCGCCATGAATGTCACGATGTCCGAGGCTGAAGAAACGATGCCCCCTGCCGCCCACTCGACCGACAACTGGCTGGCCGACACGTCCAGCAAGCCTGGACCTGCGTGGCGGTAGGAAGGTGAGATGCCAGCTGTTTGCAAAAAACTGTCGGTCGCCCAATGGTAGCGCCTGGAAATGCCCGATACCGTGAGACCTTCGGCCTCTTCGAAACCGGTCGAGGTCATCTTGAGCGGGTTGAGGATGCGCTGCGCCAGTACCTGCTCAAGGGCCTGAGAGGTCACCGCTTCAATGAGCAAACCCAGTAATGTGTAGTTGGTGTTCGAGTAATGAAAATCTTCACCCGCTTCGCACACTGCTCCGACGTCACGGATGTAATCCAGTGGTTCACAGCGAGCCCAACGTTTGCCGGGCGTAAGGTGCTCGCCCCTCCCGTCACGGATCCATAGGGCATCATCTTCCCAACTCGCGATGCCGCTGTAGTGGGACAGCAACTGGCGAATAGTCGCGGTTGCAGCATTCGCAATGCCTTTCAGCATCGGCACTGGGAGGTACTGAGCCAAGGTGCGATCGAGACCGATACGCCCCTCCTCCACCAGCTGCAACGTGACCACTGCCACAAACACCTTGGTTATGCTGCCAACGCCAAAGATGCAGCCGGGATGTGCCGGCATGTCCTGCTCAAGATCGACATACCCGGCAGCCCCCTTCCATATCACGCCGCGACTGTTCCCGATGGCCAGCGCCAGACCGGGGACCAGGTCGGGGGCGAGGTGATCAATGAACGCTTGAAGATGCGAATGTGAAGTCATTGCCTGGGTCTTCTTGAGTCAGTTCCACCCGCAGCACCCGCGCCGTTGGTGGCATAGCCAAACTTTTTGTATCTTGCTGAACGTTGTCTACGCTGAACAGCGATGAGGTCATGAAGACCTCGACGTTCGTTCAGGAGTATTACCATGCACAAGCTCGTTTCGTCTGCGCTCATCACTGCACTGATGACTGCGTCCTTTGTGCCTTTGGCCCTCGCCGAGGACGAGGTGGCAAAGGGGATTCGCCACGACAATCGTGAGCTGGACAAGGGCTTGGATCATGATGCCAAGGAAGCAGACAAAGGCGTCAAGCATGACGCCAGCGAAGTGGATAAAGGCGTTAAACATGACGACGATGAGCGTCATAAGGCGGATAAGCATCTGGATAAGGAAGCCAAGAAACACCTCTAATTACATGCACTCCCGCTTATTGAAAGCGGGTATTTGAAAGGAGTTGTCGATGCGTTTTCTTTCTTTATCTCTACTCGCTGCACTCATCGTCACCGGACCTGCGTTTGCCAAGGATGATCACCACGAATGTGAAGCAGCACTCGACAAGCTGAAGGCAGCGACAGAGGCTGACTTCACCTCGTCAGGTCACCATGAGCATCAGCAAGCCAAAGCGGCCCATGAGTCGGGCGACTTCAAGAAATGCGCCGACCAGGCCAACAAGGCGCTGGCGCACATGAAGCAGAAGTAACTGCGCGCTCAACGGTAAGACCTTCGGCAAAGCCGATGTCGGGCGCATGGCGCATGCCTGCGCGATAACAGGAAGCCCGGCGCATGGATGCAATGCATGGCCTCATTGACGGTGTACGCAAAGCGCCCTGGCGATAGACGAGGTAAAGCAACCATTGCGAGCGTTGGCGAGCACGTTGATGCCTATCTAGCCAGCCCTGCCGGTAACGGTACGATAGCTGCATAGAGCGTGGACGAGACAATTTGATGACGCGCCCATGAAGCCGCTGTACCTGATATCGACCAGGCTTGCCCCGTCCGCGCTGACCAAAGCACTGATTGGATTCATTGCTTTGGTGTGTCTTTCGTTGATCCTGGCTACCGCCTGGCAAATGAAACAGTCGCGCAATGAGCGCATCGCCACCGCCAAAATTTCAGTGTCGAATATCGTTCTCGCCGCCGAACAACTAGCCCAGGACACCCTACGGCAGGCCGATAACACGCTTCGCGACCTGGTGGAGCGCGTGGAGCACGACGGGGTTGATGGTGACCAGCGAGTTCGACTCGAAAAGCTGATGGCTCAGGCCGTGGTGAACGTGGATGGCATTCAGGGGCTGTTCATCTACGACGCCCAAGGCAACTGGGTCGCCAGCTCGTTGTCCCAGGGCACACCGCTGAAAAACAACGGCGACCGCGCGTACTTCATCTACCACCGCGACAATGCCGATGTGTCCATCCACATCGGCTCCATTGTCGAGAGTCGCAGCACGGGGGACATGGTCATCCCGATCAGCCGACGCATCAATGGGGACGACGGTACATTTGCAGGTGTGGCGTTGGCGACCGTGCCCGTTGCCTATTTCCAGACTTTCTTCAAACGCATGGATGTGGACGACAAGGGCGTGATTTTCCTTGCGCTGAACAACGGCGACCTCCTGGCCCGGCGACCGACGCTCACCGCACTGATGACGACCAATGTCGCCAAAGGTGATCTTTTCACGCTGTACCTGCCTTATAGCGACAGCGGTAACGCCGTGATCAAGTCCGTCGTGGATGGAGTGGAAAGGATCTACGCCTACCGGCGTGTGGCCGGATTACCCATCGTCGCCGCCGCTGGCGTGTCCTGCGAGCATGTATTCGCGCCGTGGTGGGACTATGCGTACCGGTCAATGGCCTCGATCGCTCTGATCACTTTCGCTCTGGTTTTGCTGGGCTTGCTGTTGTACAGGCAAATTCAGCACCTCATCACGGCGGAAAACGACCTGAACATCGCCAGAACCGAGCTGGAGGTCATTGCCCGCACCGACAGCCTGACCCATCTGGCCAACCGCCGTTGCTTCGACGCGACCTTGCACCAGGAATGGGGACGTGCCACCCGGAACAAGTCATTTATTGCCATTATTTTGCTGGATATTGACTGGTTCAAACAATACAACGACCGCTACGGCCATCTACAGGGGGACGACTGCCTGAGCGAGGTCGCAGGCATTATCGGGAGCTGCATCAACAGGCCCAGCGACTTGGCGGCACGGTATGGCGGCGAAGAGTTTGTGATTTTGTTACCTGAAACACATTTGGCAGGGGCCCTGATCATTGCCGAAAAGGTCAGGTCGGCTATTGAAAGCGCGGGCATCGCACACGCCACCAGCCCCCTGGGCAATGTGACCATCAGTTCCGGTGTCGTGGCAATCAACGCGCCCGGAAAGGAGGGCTATAAAGCCGCCATGGAGGAAGCAGACCGGCTTCTGTATCGCGCCAAAACCAAAGGCCGCAACCGTGTCGAGGGGCAATTGCTCGAAAACGACGGTTTCGCTGCCAACTTAATCCTTTTGCGACGAGATGCCTAAAGTTTACAACCCTGAGTCGATAGTGTTTCAAGCACCTAGATACTATTGAAGACAGGAATCACGCATGCGACTTAGAAACCTCAACCTCGCTCCACGGGCGGCCCTGTTCTTCGCTTCGATCATCATTTTGGTGTGTGTGCTGGGCGTATTCGCCGTCCTGCAAATGGGCAAGCTGAGGGACTCCGAGAAAGACGTCGAACTCAACTGGATGGCCAGCATTCGACAAACGGCGTTGATGAACAATGCCGCCCTTCGCCTCAGGCTCGAAACCCAGCGAGGCCTTGCAGACCCTCAGTCCATCGAAAAGAACATTGAAAGTTTCGCGGGCTATCGCAAGGCGTTCACCGACGCGGTCACAGCTTATGAGCCACTCATCGCCAGTGATAAAGAGCGTTCATTTTATACCCCGGTAAAAAACAGCGCCGATGCTTACGCCAAGCAACTGGATATTCTCGCGCCGTTAATGAGACAGGGCGATATAGCGGCAGCCGTCAACCTCGTGAGCACCGGCATCCGCCCGCTGACGAACACGATGGAAACACAGATCAAAGAACTGACCCTCTTCAATGACGAAGGCGCCGCGCAGGCCGGACAAACCGCAACCGGACTCTATGACAACGGCCTATGGCTGGTGGTCGGGCTGATCACGGCTGTCGTCATCCTGACGATTGGTTTGGCATTACTACTGACCAAAAGCATTACCAACCCGATCAATGATGCGCTGTCTGTCGCCGAACGTATCGCCGCCAGTGACCTCTCCAGGGAAGTTTTGGTCAGCGGCACTGATGAAGCCGGGCGCCTGTTGAAGGCGCTCTCTCAGATGCAGACAAACCTTCGCGCCACCATCCTGCAGATATCCGACTCCTCCACCCAACTGGCGTCTGCGTCTGAAGAGATGACGGTTGTGACTGAGGAATCCAGTCGGGGCCTGGTTTCCCAGAACGACGAAGTCAATCAGGCGGCCACAGCGGTCACCGAAATGAGCGCAGCCGTTGATGAGGTCGCACGTAACGCGGAGTCGGCTTCCGAGGAGTCAAAGCGGACCCAGGGCTATACCGAGGTGGGTCTGGCGCGCGTGGCTCAGACGCTGATGTCCATCCAGAAGCTGAACGGTAACGTTGAAAACACCAGCGTACAGATTCAAGGATTGTCAGAGCGTGCCCAGAGCATCACTAAGGTGGTCGAAGTGATCAGGGCCATTGCAGAGCAAACCAATCTGTTGGCGTTGAACGCTGCGATCGAAGCTGCCCGCGCCGGCGAGCAAGGCCGTGGTTTCGCGGTGGTGGCTGACGAAGTGAGGGCCTTGGCCCATCGTACCCAGGCTTCAACCCAGGAAATCGAGCAGATGATTGCGGCCATCCAGAACGATTCCGACCTGGCCGTGAAGGCGATGAACACAAGCAGGGATCTGGCGACCGAATCACTGGGTGTTGCCCAAGAAGCCAGTACCTCACTGGATCAGATATCCACGGCCATTATTCAAATTAATGAACGTAACCTGATGATCGCAACAGCCTCTGAAGAGCAGTCCCACGTTGCCCGAGAAGTCGACCGGAATCTGGTCAGCATCCGCGAGCTTGCGATTCAGAGTTCTGCGGGCGCCGCCCAGACAGCAACCGCGTGTGGCGAAATGTCAAAGCTGGCGGTTAACTTAAATCAGTTGGTCAACAAATTCGTGGTGTGAACCAAAGGCAGATCACTGAAACGCCGTGTACTCAACAATGCTTCGTTTCAAGCGATGTTCATCTCACCCTCCGCAGCCCACGACTTTTCAACAAAGCAACCGAAGAAAAGTCCCGTTCAGATTTTTACGGTTTTTTTACGGCGCATGCTTTGTCCATACCGATAATGGGCAAATATTTTCCACCCCCCTGTCACCGTGCAATAAGGCGACTGTGCAGCTTTAGCCGCGGTTGCCTGCCATCTGCGTCGCCAGCCAAGCATGGCGACCTGTGCGGCGGGTCCATCCAGTTTGGCTCTGAATCCCATGAAATTGCGCTTCGGCCAGCCCCTTCGAGACGCAAAAATTGAGTGATAACCGAACGAGCTCTGCTGAAACCAATGCGCCAAAAACGTCAGCCGCCGCGATGCTGATTGCTGCAGTCGGCGTGGTGTACGGCGATATAGGAACCAGCCCCCTTTACACACTCAAAGAGGTCTTCTCAGGTCATTACGGTGTCCAGCCGAACGAGGCCAGTGTGCTGGGTATCCTGTCGCTGATTTTCTGGTCCCTCATCTGGGTAGTGTCCGCGAAATACGTCCTGTTCATCCTGCGCGCAGACAATCAAGGCGAAGGCGGGATCATGGCGTTGACGGCATTGGCACGGCGTGCGGCCGCACCCTATCCCCTGCTCGGCAAAACCCTGGTGTTGCTCGGGGTCTTCGGCGCCTCGCTGTTTTATGGCGACAGCATGATTACGCCGGCCATCTCCGTGCTCTCGGCCGTTGAAGGGCTGGAACTCGCTTTTGACGGTATAGAACGCTGGGTGGTGCCGCTGTCTGTAGTGGTCCTGGTCGGCTTGTTTTTGATACAGAAGCACGGCACGGCGCGCCTCGGCGTGTTGTTCGGGCCGATAATGGTGCTGTGGTTTACAGTGCTGGGGGCGCTCGGCATCTACGGCATCTTGCAGCGCCCGGAAGTGCTTCGGGCGTTGAATCCATTCTGGGCAGTCCATTTCTTCGCGGCCAATCCAGGCATAGGCATCACCATACTGGGCGCAGTTGTGCTGGCCCTGACGGGTGCTGAAGCCTTATATGCCGACATGGGGCACTTCGGACGCAAGCCGATTTCGCGCGCCTGGTTCTTGTTGGTACTGCCGGGCCTGGCGCTGAATTACTTTGGGCAGGGCGCGCTGATACTGGGCAACCCGGAAGCTGTGCGAAATCCGTTTTACCTGCTGGCGCCCGAGTGGGCCCTGCTGCCAATGGTCGCGCTGTCGACGCTGGCAACCATCATCGCGTCTCAAGCGGTAATTTCCGGCGCGTTCTCACTCACGCGTCAAGCCATTCAACTGGGCTATGTGCCGCGGATGTTCATCCAGCACACTTCAAGTCAGGAACAGGGGCAGATCTACATTGGCGCCGTTAACTGGACGCTGATGGCGGGCGTTGTGCTGCTGGTCATCGGCTTTGAATCGTCCAGTGCCCTGGCGGCCGCTTATGGCGTAGCGGTGACGGGCACGATGCTGATCACCACGATTCTGGCTTCCTCAGTCGTGTTGCTGCTCTGGAAAACACCGCGCTGGTTTGCGATTCCCATGTTGTTGGGGTTTTTACTGGTCGACATTCTTTTCTTCAGTGCCAACGCGGCCAAGATTCTCCAGGGAGGCGCTTTTCCCGTGGTCGCGGGCATCGTTCTGTTCATCTTGATGACGACATGGAAGAAGGGCCGCAGGATTGTCCTCGAGAGGCTCGATGAAACATCGCTTCAGTTGCCCGCGTTCATCGACAGCATCCGCGCACAGTCCCCCCACCGTGTGCGCGGCACAGCGGTTTTCCTCACAGCCAAGGCCGATGGCGTGCCCCACGCGCTGCTGCACAATCTGTTGCACAACCAGGTGCTTCATGAGCGCGTGGTGTTGCTGACCGTGGTGTCGGAAGACACGCCCCGGGTATCGCCGGCCAGACGATTTGAAGTCCATGGGCAAGGAGAAGGCTTCTACCGGGTCAGTCTGCATTTTGGTTTCATCGAGGAACCTGATGTCCCTGCAGCGTTGAAGCTGTGCCAACTGCCAGACCTGCGTTTCGATCCGATGAAAACGACGTTTTTCGTCAGTCGCGAAACCGTTATTTCCACCCGTCGCACAGGCATGTCTCGCTGGAGAGAGGGCCTGTTTTCGATTTTGTTAAAGAATGCCAATGGCAACCTGAAGTACTTCAAGCTGCCGCTCAACCGTGTGATTGAGCTTGGAACGCAGGTCGAGATGTGACCTGTGCAATCGATCAATGTGCAGAGCGGTCGCCGGTCAAAATGACTCGCTGGCCCATCCGCGAATTCGCCCTGACGGTGCTCAATGTCTGATCAGCAAGCCAGTATTATTAATTGCGCCGCCTACAAACAGGGGCACAAGGCGCAGAGTTTCCCTATTGATGACATCAGCGAGGTCATGAGCCGGCCCGATACATTTGTGTGGGTGGGGCTGCTTGAACCCGATGATGCGTTGCTGACAAAAATGCAGGAAGAGTTCGGCCTTCATGACTTGGCTGTGGAAGATGCCCGTCACGCTCATCAGAGTCCAAAGCTTGAAGAGTATGGAGACACGCTGTTTGTTGTCTTGTATTCGGCCAAACTGGTAGACGGAAAAATAGTGACTGGCGAGACGCATCTCTTCATTGGCGCCACGTTCATCCTGTCGGTCAGGCATGGCAATGCATTGAGTTATCGATCTGTCCGTGAACGGTGCGAGGACACGTCCGACAAATTGGCCCAAGGCCCGGGGTATGTGTTGTACGCGCTGATCGATTTCGTTGTCGATCAATACCAGCCTTGCCTGAAGCACCTGCAGAAAGAGTTTCGGCGTCTGGAGGAGGAGTTGTTCAGCGTGCTGCCGCCCAAGGATAATCTCCAAAGCTTCTATCAGCTGAAAAACGAAATAATGGTGCTGGAAGCCGCTGCGGTTCCTTTGGCTGAAATCTGCACGGGGCTACTGAGGTTTCATGGAGATATCATTCCCAAAGAGTCACGGATTTATTACCGAGACATTCTGGATCACGTCGGGGGCATCACAGCCGATTGTGATCGTATGCGAGAGATGATCGCCGCGGCAATGCAGGTGGCTCTGGCGCAAATCACGATCCGTCAGAATGAAGTGGTTAAGAAGCTCGCGGGCTGGGGCGCCATACTCGCTGTGCCCACCATGGTATTCAGCCTGTATGGGATGAACTTCCAGGTCATGCCTGAGCTGGGTTGGAAATACGGTTATCCGGCGGCACTCACAGGCGTCATCCTGGGATGTTCGTTTCTCTACCGCAAGCTGCGAAAGGTCGGCTGGATATAGTGCTCCATGGTCACCGACGGTTTTTGGATCTTTTCGAATAGTGTGCGCCTAACTTTTCAAAGATGAAGGTTGCCAGACCGAATACACCGATCAATAAAATAATCATCATGCCCAAGTCGGAATGATTCATTTCGCCCACCTGCCTTCGTTGGAGTGTGCATGCTGAGTTAATTGACAGATAAAACAAGTGGCCGTGAGGTTTCTTTACGGTTTCTTGACTGACGTTATATAAGCGAACGGTGGCGCACGGCATCGGGCGGCACTGGACCTTTAGTTACCCGCCCGACGCTTGTTATTGCACTAATGGATTTTGCCCCTTTACGCCGGTTAGAACAGCACGCCGGTCTCCGCAAGCACCCGAACCTGATCGCGCCGGGTACCGTTGTCACCGAAGGTCGAACCCGAGGCAGCATCTTCGGCACGCACGTAAGCGAGCTCACCCCGGACGAAGAAACGACCGTCCTGATAGGTAGGCGTTGCCGTCAGCGACCAGGCGTTGGAGTCTGCCCCATACAGCAAGTTTGTCGGCGAGCAATCTTCGTCGGTTGAACAGTCCCCGCCCTTGCTGTCCAGATACTCGGCACGGGCGCCAATCGACCAGCGAGTCGAGAAACTGTACTTGGCCAGGAATGCGGCACCGTAGGTTTCAGCCCCGCGATCTATCCCGGCGTGTGAGTCTTCATCGACCCGTGTGTATTGCAGGTAGGGCGTGAGAACAAGCGCGCCGTCTGTGTGGGTAAAGATCAGGTTGTAAATCTGGCTGTTGTTCTGAGCAGTGGGCGTTGCAACCGACGACTTCGAATTACTGGAAAAATCTCCACCGCCAATGACGCTTAACGTGTTAGCCGCATCAAGCGCGTATGAGAACGACCCCGTCACCCAGTTGTACTTTCCTGAATAGAAACCGTCGTTCACTGACAGGGCGGCATTTATGTTGCCGCTGGAATAGTTGACCTGCGCACCGCGACTGCTGGCAGGTTCCTGATTCCACAGCAGTCCGCGCTGGATGTTGATGTTCTGAAACGTAAAGGTCGACTCGGCGCCAATCAGGGTGGGCAGCGACCCGGCCATGACGGAGAATTCCGGGCTGATAACCGCCTTCAGATAACCAACTGGCACGTCGCCGTAAAGTCTGTCCACTGTCTTGTCAGACTTGAGGTATGGCGTACCCAGCGACGGTAGCGAATAAGACCCTGCCTGAATATAAAACTGCAGCGGCCCCTCGGTGCTCTGTACTTCTACCTGAGCATTGCTGACATCTGAAAGCGACGTGGAGTTGCCCGTGTCGGGGGCATCCACCACATGGTTCTGCCAGAGCCCTATCCCCGACAGTTGCCCGCTGACATAGACTTTCCCAAGGGGTCCGGCATCAATGGCAAAGGGGTTGTCATTGGGCTGCAAGGTACTGGAAAGACTGGGCGCAGCCAGTGGATCCGCTGTAGCGCTGGTTGCGACGAGCACTAAGGCAACCCCGCCGTAGATACGATGGAACAGTCGGGCATGTACAGAACGCTTCTGGCCCTCGGCGAAACCGTAAACAGAACTCGAATGACACGTGACGCACTGCTTCATAGTGATGCTCTCGATACCTTGAATAAACTGCGAGCAAGCCTACTTATTCGGGCATCAAGTTATCGTTGTCTTTTTTAAAGTCAGCGTAAAAATTCAATAAAAATCAGACTGTTGCCATGGCGCGCAAGGCTCAGTTTGAACAGACTGATTCCGTTGCCCCTCAATCCACTCATCTTTGTTGCACGTCATCGAGGGCGTTGAAGACCAGTGAAGTTGCATCGATATCAAACGATGCCCGCACCCGCCCTTCTTCTCTTCAAATAGCGCTTTCGACCCGACAGGAACGAAAGACGCTAAACATGAGCCATGTATATGACCGCCAAGACGCCTGAGAACGAGGCCAAAATCAGCGCTTATGACGCCTTCCGGAACCAGACGCACTCACGCATCCTGGAAGGTCAGCCCTATCCGCTGGGAGCGACCTGGGACGGTTCCGGGGTTAACTTCGCGATCTTTTCGGCCCACGCCACCAAGGTCGAACTGTGCTTGTTCGATGCCGATGGCAAGGGAGAAATCGAGCGGATCGAACTGCCGGAATTCACCAACGAAACCTGGCATGGTTACCTGCCCGATGCACGGCCGGGCACCCTTTACGGGTATCGAGTGCACGGGCCGTACGAGCCGCACAAGGGCCATCGTTTCAACCATCACAAAATGCTCATCGACCCTTATGCCAAGCAAATCGTCGGTGAGTTGCAGTGGGACGATGCGCTGTTCGGCTACACCATCGGCCACCCCGATGCGGATCTGTCCTTCGACGCGCGCGACAGTGCGCCTTTCATGCCGCGCTGTCGGGTCATTGACCCGGCCTTCACCTGGGGTAACACGCCCAAACCCAATGTGCCCTGGGCGCGTACCGTTTTTTACGAAACCCATGTGCGCGGCTTCACCCAACAGCATCCCGGCGTGCCAGAGGCAGTGCGCGGTACGTTCGCCGCCTTCCACGAAAGTGACGTGGTTGACTACATAAAGTGGCTCGGCGTGACCTCCGTAGAATTGATGCCTGTCCATTACTTCCTGGATGACCATCACCTGCTTGAGAAAGGCTTGCGCAATTATTGGGGCTACAACACGTTGGCCTTCTTCGCGCCCCATGCCCGCTACATGGCCGGCGCGTCGATCGGCGAATTCAAAGTGATGGTCTCGCGGATGCACAAAGCAGGGCTCGAGGTCATTCTCGACGTGGTTTACAACCACACGGCCGAAGGCAATGAGAGGGGGCCGACGCTGTCCCTCAAGGGCATCGATAACGCCAACTATTACCGCCTGATGCCTGACGATTCGCGCTATTACATCAACGACACAGGTACGGGTAATACGCTGAACATGAGTCACCCGTGCGTATTACAGATGGTCACCGACTCGCTGCGCTATTGGAGCAATGAGATGGGGGTGGACGGCTTTCGCTTTGACCTGGCGACGATACTGGGCCGCGAACCCCACGGCTTTGATGAAGGCGGCGGCTTTCTCGATGCCTGTCGCCAGGACCCGACCCTCAATCACGTCAAGTTGATCGCAGAACCCTGGGATTGCGGGCCGGGCGGTTATCAGGTCGGTAACTTTCCGCCGGGGTGGATGGAATGGAACGATAAGTTTCGTGATATTTCCCGCGCGTTCTGGAAGGGCGATGCGGATCGACTCGGTGATTTTGCCAAAATCTTCCTGGCCTCCGGCGATGAGTTCAACCGACGGGGCCGAGAGCCTGCTTCTTCGGTTAACTTCATTACGGCCCACGACGGGTTCACGCTCCACGACTTGGTGTCCTATAACGACAAGCACAACCAGGCCAACGGTGAAGGTAATCGTGATGGCCATTCTGACAATCGCTCATGGAACTGCGGCGTCGAGGGCGGCACGGATGATCCCGAGATCATCGATTTGCGCTACAGGCAGATGCGCAATTTGCTCGCCACACTGTTCCTGGCTCAGGGCACACCCATGCTGCTGGCCGGGGATGAATTCGCCCGATCTCAACGGGGCAACAACAACGCTTATTGCCAGGACAATGAGACAAGTTGGCTCAACTGGGACATCGGTCAGAAAGGCGCCGAACTTCAAGACTTCACGCGGTACCTGATCCAGCTTCGCCAGCGTTATCCGCTGCTGCGCCGCAACCGTTTCTTCACCGGGGTGTACAACGAACACCTGGACATCAAAGACGTGAGCTGGGTGCAGCCTAATGGTCAGGAGATGACCCTCGAACAATGGAATGATGGCAACAATCGCTGCATGGGTATTCTGCTCGATGGCCGCGCACAACCTACGGGCATCCGTAAAGCGGGTGGTGAGAACTCCCTGTTGATCATCGTCAACGCCCATTTTGATGTCGTCGACTTCGTTCTGCCCGAGGTACCGCTGGGCCAGCATTGGACATCGCAACTGGATACCCATCAGCCGGAGCTGGAAGGCGGTGAGGAAAGATTCATGTTTGGCGACAGCTATCCAGTCACCGGGCGTTCAACGCTGCTATTTGAGCTGTCTATAAACAAGAAACGGCAGGTGCGTCCGGGCGACAGCAGACGCAAGAAATAGCGGCGTGCTTCCCCGGACATCGGTTGATCGGTGATGACGCATGCGCCCATCTGCTAGCGGTGACCCTCTCGGCGACAGTACGTGTTTAGCGGTCGCACAAGGAGCCCGTCCATCATGAATGGACAGGCTCCCTGGACAAGCTCGAGTCCCGGCCCCCTACCCCCGCGCCAACAACCAGTCATCAATCATCCTCACCGCCCGCCCCACCTCCACTTCATCAGTGCGAATATGCAGTTCCGGACACACTGGCGGTTCGTAGGGCGAATCCACCCCGGTAAAACCCGGAATCCTCCCGGCCCGGGCTTTGCGGTACAGCCCTTTCGGGTCCCGGGCTTCAGCCACCGCCAGTGGCACATCCACAAACACCTCCACAAACCGCGCACTGCCCACAACCGAACGGGCCAGCTTTCGGGCCGCGCGGGTGGGCGAGATCAACGCCACCATCACCGTCAACCCCGCCTGAACCATCAACGCCGCCACTTCCGCCACCCGCCGCACGTTTTCATCACGATCCTCGGTGGAGAAACTCAAGTCGCGGCACAGACCGGTGCGCACGGAGTCGCCGTCCAGAATGCAAGTGTTCAGCCCTCGTGCCCGAAGCACCGGGTTAAGGCTGTCGACAATGGTGGATTTACCCGCCGCCGACAGACCGGTCAACCAGATAACTCGCGGTCGGGGGGAGGACGGGGCCGTGCCGGTCTCGCTGAACGGGTATGGCACCAGGTTGTTGGGCGGCATCAGGCCAGGGGTGTGGTTGATCATGACAATGCTCCTCCTTGAGTCAGCGTCAGGCGTGGGCCTGGTGGACGATGAAGTCGACGTTCATGACGTCGTAGACCGGTTTGAAATCGCCATACGCATGGGGGGCGCTGAAACCTGCCGCGCGCAGTTCGTCCTGCAACTGACGCGGGCGGATCGGACACACCCGCAGCCGATACTGCGCACCGTCGGCGAAGCGATAGACGAACTCGCACACCGATTCATTCAGTTCACCCACGGTGACGCGAGCGGTGTCGCCGCAGTAGTAATAGCGCCCTGAAGACGTGAAGCGGCCGGCGAGAATCGCTTCGAAATTGCGCTGATCGATCAGCAGCAGCCCACCGGGTTTGAGCATCTGCCGAAACCGTTTCAGCACGGCGATGCGCGCCTCGCGGTCGAACAGGTGGCACAGCGAACTGCCCAGGCACAGCACCGCGTCGAACGTGCCCAGTACCCGAGCGTCCAGCGCTTGCCAGTCATAACGGTGGACCGGCACGTCAACCCCCAGCCGGTCGAAATTGCGTCGGGCGCGATCCACCATGGTCGGGCTGCCGTCGCTGGCGGTGACGTCGAAGCCGGCCTTGCGCAACTGCGCCGCGTGAAAGCCGCTGCCGGTGGCGGCGTCCAGCACACGCCAGGCGCCGGCCTTGCGCAGCAAATCGTAGAAGAAGGAGCCCTCGCCGGCCGCGCGCTTTTCCCAATCGATGAGTTCGTCCCAGCGCTCGACAAAGTCCGCCTCGTACTGCCGGGCGTAATCGTGTTCGGCAAGTGCCAATGGGTCAGCAGGCGAAAGCGCGATTAGCGGCGGCATGGTCGGCGACTCCTGTGTGATGGTTGTTGTTGTTGTGCTGGCTGCCCTGGGCGTACGCCTGGTATTTGCTGCCCAACTCCTCTGCCCAGGCGGCGGCGTCGCACACGCGCATCTCGGCCATGTCGAAATTCAGTTCGCGCTGCATGACCTGCATCTGCGCCTCGCCAAACACCGCCGTGCCGTCGGCGCGAATCAGCTTGATGCCATCCAGCCGCTGCCCTGCTTCATTGACCTTGATGGCTTCCTCCCGGGTCACGCCGTAAGGCAGGTCGAGCAGGACCTTGCCCATGCCGACCTTGACTGGATAACCGCCGGGCAGGCCTTGTGGACCCGGGCCGTGCACCCGCACCTCGTGCTCGGCATGCAGGTTTTCCAGCACCGTCACCGCCGACATGGCGGTAAGGTACTGCCCGTCGACGCCGCCGAGCCGACTGAATTCACGGGCGACGCAGGCGAAGATAGCCTCCGCCGAGAGTTCACCTGTGCGCTCTTCGCCGTCAATCCAGTACGTCAGGTTGAAACTGGCGTCCAGCCGCTGCGGCGGCAGGCCGTGGCGGGGCACGCTGTGGCTGAAATAGTGATGGCCCACGAGTTTGGCGCACACCTGCGCAGGCAGGCAGCCCGCCAGACGCGCAATGGCGGAGCGCGTGGCCGGGATCAGGTTGGCGATGTTGCCGATGCCGACGTCCGGCGCCATGCCAACCTTGTAGAGAATCGGGTTGACCGCATCCGGGAACGCCGCGTTGATCACCAGACTTTTCGGGCAGGATTGTTTGACGGCTCGCATCAGGGCCTAGGCCGGCGCCAGGTGCATCGGCAGCCAGGGCCCGAGTTGCGCCTGATCAAGGGCCGCAAAGCGCTCGGCCGGCAATTGCGTGATCACTCGCCAGGATTGCAGCGAGGCACAGTTGAGGATGATGTCAGGCCGGATCTGCAACAGCGTTTCGGCATTGCGGCTGATGCACGCTTCACGCAGGTCCATGCAGTGACTGTGGATTTCGACCGTCACGTTCTGTTGCAGCGCCGCCAGGCGGATCAAGTTACACATCCGCGCGGCTTTCTCGATATCGCGGCTCGCCAGGTGGAATTCAAACTGATTGCGCGGGGCCAGAATCTGCAGAATTTGCAGGCACAAGTTGCCGCCGCCAACGATGAGCAGTTTTTTGCGGTGCATGGTGCTACTCCTTGAAATGCGTGAAGACCTTCTGATTACGACGACTAGCGCGGGTAGGCGCCGTTATCCACTGCGATGACTTTTCCGGTCAGGTGACGGCTTTGCTCCGACAGCAGGAACAGAATGACGTCGGCTACTCCGTCGGGCTCAATGGGTTCCTTGATGAGTTCCTGGCGCTCGTACTCTCGGCGTCGGTGCTCGGGAATACGGTCATGGATCGAGGTGTCGCGAATCAGCCCCGGGGACACGGCGTTCACCCTGACCCCGGGGCTGAAATTCCAGGCGTTGGATTTGGTCAGTCCGATCACGCCAGCCTTGGTGGCGCCGTACCACGCATCCATGCTGCCGACCTCCCCTGCCACCGAGGTGATGTTGACGATGCTGCGCAAGTAGCCGGTCGCCGGCTCCCGCCGTGCAAAGTCCCGGGACAGGTACGCCAGCGATTTGAGGTTGACCGCCCAGATCTCGTCCACCTCCGCGTCGGTGTAGTCGTACACACTTTTGCCGTGATAGATCCCCGCGTTGTTGACCAGCGCATACAGCGCCCGATGTTTGTGAAGGTCGTACAGATCGCCGATAAACGATTGATAAACGTGCGCCTGGGAGAAGTCCGCCAGGTGGGTTTCCAGTCGGTGCAGGGGCAGGCTTGCCTGAAGCGACTGCAGGCCCAGTCTGTCGCTGTCCGCCGCGATGACGTAGTAGCCCGCCTTGACGCAGGCAAGGGCGGTGGCCTTGCCGATGCCGTTGGCGGCGCCCGTGATAACGATTTTTCTCATGGCTGTCCCTGCTCCGTGAACTGATTCATGCGCTCGTAGAAAGGTTGATGCAGCTGGTAATACGTCATCAGGTGGGGATTGGCGTGCAGAGGACGCGGGTCGAAGTCGGCGCTGCCCGGCATGATCGTCGTGCTGTTTTCGGCATCCGTGTGCCAGCTGCGCCAGGCTTTCCATTGCTCGGGGCAACTCGCATTCCAGCTCAACGCTTCTGGCATGAAATCCATCTGCAGGTGGTCGCAAAGCCTGCGCAGCGTGGTTTCCGGTCGGCTGGCCAGATCCTCTGCGTTGATCACGTGAGGGGTTTTGCCGGTCAGCCGTCTGACCTCGCAGAAGAGGTCGTACAGCGCTTGGTGACCGATCGCGTGCGCCGGCATCTGCGGGAAGATGGCGTGATGGGACAGGATCGCCCGGGCGGGGTCGCGAATGATGAAGACGTTCTGTTGCTCCTCGAGAAACGCGGCGTCGTCCTTCAACGGGGTGAGGCAGTGATAAGCCATATCCTTGTGGAAAACATGAGCGCGCTGGCGGGCGTCGCGCAACAGCGCCTTGATCGCTTCATAGTCACGGGGCACGCCGCAGTTGAGGTCCCCATGGGGAATGGCGGACTGTTCGTCGAAGGCCATGTGCGAAAACGGCTCGTGAAAAACCTCGAAGTCACCGCGCTCGATGAATACCCTTTCGAGGATCGTTGATCGCGAGCGCGGGTGGGCCCAGAGGCCAATCATGCGGTTCATGCCCGCCCCTCCAGGGTCGTCTGGCGACGCGCAGTGCGAGGCGTGAAACCCGGCGGATCAAGGGTGTCGGCGATGAACCCGTGCAGGCGCTCCACGCCTAGGCGCACGTCATTGCCTGCGGTCAGGAATGCCGGATGACGGGCGTATTCGTCCGGTGTCAGGCCGCCCTCAAAGTAGGCCTGGTTGAAATAAGGGATGGCCAGAAGGCGGTCGAGGACTTTGCCGGGAATCTGCACCCAATCCGTCGCCGGTGCGATGCTGCGACCGGCCTGCTGGCGACGTACAAGGAATTCGATGAGCCGGGGCGTCAGCGTGTACAGCGTGGTGTCGGCGCCGGTGCGCTGCAGGTGCCAGCAATGCTCGCGACCGCGCGCGTCAGCGTCGATCTTGATGCTGCACAGCAACAGTTGCGCCGGTGTCTCGCGCCGTCGCATCAGGGCCTGCATCGCCTGATAGACCGCAAGCTCGGCCCAGCGCTTATCCGTGGCACTGAGGTGAATGCGACTGGCCCGCGCCTGCCGCTCAAATTCCGGTGCCGCACCCAGCCGGCCGATCATGAAGCTGACCACGTAACGCGCCCGCTCCGTGTTCACGCCATTGGCGAGCGCCCGCCGGCGCCCGGCGTGAATGGCCTTGAGGCAGGCATCCAGCTGGGAGACGGTAAAACAGAAGGTGTTATTGATCGAGCAGCCCCGGGCCACCAGTTGCTCGATGGCGCGATAGCCCTGGGCGCTGCCCGGAATCTTGATCATGATGTTTGGCGCCAGCGCGGCCAGTTCCAGCCCCCGGGCAACCAGTGCGTCCTGATTCATCCAGTGCCCGCCCTCGATCTGTGCGGACAGCCAGCCCGCCTGCTGCTTCGTTTGCCGGAACAAGGGGAGCAGCGGCTGTGCGCTGTCGATGATGAGTTGGTTGTAGAGCTGTCGAAAGCGAGCGTCCGTCGGCATCGACGCCGGCAATGTGTAGAGAAAGTCCCGGTAATGGGCCGCATGGCTCAGGACCGCGTGACTGATCAGTGCCGGGTTGGTAGTGGCGCCGCTGACGCTGGCCTCCGAGCGACCCGGTTCAGTGGGCAATAATCCGGTAATAAGCTCGCGCATCTCCGGATAGGCCCGCAGCAATTTGTCCTGGCACTCTTTATATACAGTGGGTGATGAATCGAACCAGACTTCCGAATCGGAGTTATTACATTTTAAAGTTTGAACGAAGCCCGAAGCATCCATGGAAATGCCCTTCCTTTTCGGTTGATTCACTAAACTTCAAGGCCCCGGGCAAGCACGGGCAAAATGCCAGCTTTTTCAAACTGATAGTCAGGTATCTGAGCCTTGGAGGCATTAAGATGGATCCGATCAGATGCCCTGTCAAATGCAATTAGCCGGATTTTTGATGCCGAATAGGAATAAAAAAAGCACTCATTTATTCCTGATACGTAGCGAGACGGGTGTGCGACTTTGTGCCTCAATTTGAAGGAATTCAAACGAATGAAGTAACGTCCAATTCATATAACGACGAAGAAGTGTTAAATATCAGACAGCCACTACTCACCCCGTTCCACCCCCTTTTGAAAATCAAAACAACTTATTAACTCGCCAGTTAGTTATAAGCATATTGCAAAGGTGTAATACGTAAGGTGTGGCCCGGGCGCGGAGTCGCTGCGGTTCCCTCACCGGGCGCAGCGCACGTGCCCCTCGACGACGGTCAGTCATTGGGTTATGAAGGCGCAGGGCGGTTACTGCACCGCGCCAGTCAAAAAAACAACCAAGAGACCTGACCGTGAGCAAACCTTCCGATACCGAACGCTACAGCTACAAAGCCCGCTGGTTTCACTGGGTGATGGCGATCCTGATCGTGCTTGCCTATGCGCTGATACTCAGCCGTACCCAACTGGCCCGTGGCAGCGACGCGCGCACTTTCGTCGTGCAAACGCATTTCTGGGTCGGCATCGTCGTGCTGGTCATGGCGTTTTTCCGCGTCGCCGAGCGCCACCGCCACACACCGCCGGGCATCACCCCGCCCCTGGAAGGCGTATTGCGCCTGGCTGCCACGCTGTCCCATTACGCGCTGTACGCTTTTCTGTTCGCCCAACCCCTGCTGGGTCTGTTCACAGTGCTGCTGGAGCGCGGTGCCCTGCCCATCCCTCTGACGTCCCTGAGCATCCCCGCGCCGTTCGATATGTCCAAGGACACCGCCGAAACGCTGGAGCACTACCACGTGTTGTTGGGCACGATTTTCTATTACGTCATCGGGCTGCACGTCATTGCGGCGATCTGGCACCACTTCGTGCGCAAGGACAATACTGTCAAACGGATGGTGTAAGCGATTGCTTGCACGGCGCCCCCGTCATCGGCAACAGGGGCCGGCAGTGGATCGGCTCAGCGCCGATCAGCTGAGTCCACCCTTCCATCCACCGGGTCCGGCGGCACGGCGCCGTCCTGGCTGGTATCGATGCTGACCACCACCGACATCCCCGGGCGCAGGCGGTCCACGTCGTGCTGGTCGTCGTCGATGGTGATGCGCACTGGAATACGCTGGGCGATCTTGACGAAGTTGCCGGTGGCGTTATCGGCAGGCAACAAGCTGAACTCGGATCCCGCCGCCGGCGAGATACGCTGCACCCGGCCGCGCATCTTCAGGTTTTCCAGCGCGTCGACGGTGAAACTCACCGGCTGGCCCAGGCGCACGTTGGCCATCTGGGTTTCTTTCATGTTGGCGATGATCCAGCGCGGGCGTGGCACCAGCGCCATCAACTGTGCGCCGGAATTGACGTACGCCCCCAGGCGCACCCCGATCTGCCCCAGCTGACCGTCCCGAGGCGCGGTGATGCGCGTATTGGTCAGATCGATCCGCGCCAGCTCAATGGCCGCCTCGGCATTCTTCACCGACGCTTCCAGCGAGCCGCGATTGACGATCACCGTCTGCAGGTCCTGGCGGGAAATCTCCAGCGCCGCCTTGGCCTCGGCCAGCGCCGCCTTCGCTTGCGCATCTGCGGCGCGGGTCACGTCGAATTCGCTTTTCGACACCGAGCCATCCGTCACCAGTGCCTGACCGCGGCGAAGGTCGGCAGCGGCCTTGTCACTCTGCGCCTGGGCATTCGCAATAGCGGCCTGCCGCTGGGCGATAGTGGCTTCGGCGCTGCGCCGCTGTTGCAGATTATTGGCCAGCGCAGCCTTCTGGACGCCCAATTGCGCAATGCCCTGATCAAGATGCTGCTGGTAGATCCGGTCGTCGAGGCGCACCAGCAGATCGCCCTGCTTGACCCACTGAAAATCCTGCACCGGCACTTCGTAGACGTAGCCACTCAATTGCGGGCCAATGAGTGTGGTCTGCCCGCGAATCAGGGCGTTTTCCGTGCTTTCGATCGGGCTGCTGAACGGCGGCAACTGCCATGCATAGAGCACGATGAGAACACCCGCCAGGGCAATGCCGCCGAACAGAATCGATGACACCAGGCGTATGCGCGCCGAACGCGGTTGCGTGGTCGCCGGCATCACCGCCGGCGCGGGCGCTGCGTTGCTCGGCTGTGACGGCGCAGAGCTGGCCGCTGCACTGCCAGAAGAGCTGCCTGAAGAGCTATCTGGAGAGTTGTCGGAAGGTTTGACGGGGTCTGTCATGAAGGTTGAGCGCCAGAAGGTGTTAAGGGAGATGCCGCAGGTGTCGCCGGCGTAAACGGCGCGACCGGCTCGGTGGTGATCCACAGCCAGGTGGCGCGGCTGGTGATCCAGATCATGGTCAGCACCGCGATGACTGCGATCAGCATGAATACGTCGTTATAGGCCAGCGTGTTGGCTTCGCGGGTGGCGGCCGTCGCCAGCGAGCGAATACCCAGACTGGTACGCGCCGCCGGGTCGGCGATGGCGGAAATATACGCACCGCTCGCGCTTTGCAGGCGCGACTGCACCTGAGCGTCGATCAGCGTGACGTGCTCGACGATGTGCGCGGAATGGAATTTCTCGCGCCAGACCTGAAAGGTGCCCAGCAACGCCGAGCCGATCAGGCTGCCGACGTTCTGGGTGATCCCGAACATCACCGAAAAACTGACCATGTTGCGCGGGTTGCTGATGACCCCGCTGATGCCCAGCACCAGGGTCGGTCCCAAGAAGAAGGTGCCACCGAACGCCAGTAAAAACTGGCTGAAATACATCTGCGGGCCACGGGTCAGGCTGGTGGAAAAGCTGTCCATGCTTGAACCGATCGCCATCAGGGCCAGCGAGATAATCAAAGGCTTGAACAGGTGCTGAGGATCGATCGTCAGCGCGCTGACCGCAAGGCCCGCGACGCTGCCCAGCAGCATGAACATATAAAGCGTGTGCAACTGCTCGGTGCCCTGATTCAGGCCTTGAAGAAAACCGACCGCGCCGGTGGATTGCTCTGACAGCACGATGCGCGTCAGCAGCACGCCGAAGGCAAAGCGGATCATCCGGCCACTGCCCAGCCAGCGGGTGATCAATAGCGGGCGGGTGCGGTTGTGCTCGATGCACAGCCCGGCCAGGATCAGCACGATGGACGACGCCAGGGCAATGCCGATCCACGGCTCTTCAAGCCACCATTCGATCCGCCCCAGCGACAACGCCGCACACAATGCTGCAAAGCCTGACGCGAGCAGGGCGAAGGTCAGGAAGTCGAGTTTTTCGAAGGCCTTGAAGCGATCGCCCGGCGGCAATTTGAGAATCAGCACACAACCCAGCGACAGCAGGCACATGCCCAGTTCGAAGAGGTAAAGCCCGCGCCACTCGGCAATCTGCAGCAGGTCTTCGGAAACCAGCCGCGCCAGCGGTGTCGCCAGCTGCGCGGTGCCGAGGCCCAACACCAGCGCTTTCATCCGCCACTTCTGCGGGAAGGCCTGAATCATGTAGTACAGGCCCAGCGAACTCAGTGCCGCGCCGACCATGCCGTGGGCGGCACGGACGGCAATGGCCGATTCAATGTCGTTGACGAACAGGTGCGCGAAGGTGACCAACGCGTACAGCACCAGAAACACTTCGGTGAAAGCGCGCAGACCGAATTGCTGGCGAAACTTCACCAGCAGCAGGTTCATCGAAACGTTGGTCATGACGTAAGCAGCAGGCAGCCAGGCGATCTCGGCCTGGGTGGCGCCCAGGGAGCCTTGCAGGTATTGAAGGTTGGCGACCACCAGCGCGTTGCCCAGCCCGCCGGTCAACGCCACGATCACCCCGACGATGGCATAGGCCCAGCGCTTGGGCGTCGCGTGCAGGGGCGTCGACGGCGACCCCGGCAGCGTCGGTCGCTCGTGGGGGGCCCAGTCGTGGGGTCTGTACTTGTCGTTCATTGAGCGGACCTGATGAATGCCGTGCCGATGTCACTGAAAAACGATGGGGCGGCACGTGCAAGAGCCGCTCCCGTCAAAGCGGGCTGATCATTCTCAGCTGATCATTCTCAGCTCTCGCGCGTGTTCGAGGGTGACATTCACCGCGTGAATACTCGCTTGCCGGTGTTTGAGCATCCCGCCGCTGCGGCCGTTGAACACCGCGTTGATCTCCGAAAGGATCGACAGCGCCACACTGTGCGGCGCGTCGCCGCCCAGGTCCAGACCCACCGGGTAATGCAGGCTGGCCTGCGCTGCGGCTTCACGCACCTGCTCCGGCAGTTCGTCGAGCAGACGCTCGGTGCGGCTGCGCGGCCCAAGCTGGCCAATGTAGCGCGGTGTGGATTCGAGGACCTGCCCCAGCCAGTGACGATCCTGACTCAGGCTGTGGGTCATCACCACCACGGCGGCGTCGGCAACCATCCCGTGCAGTTCGGGCATTGGCAGCAGCGGCGCGGACAGCACCTGATCAGCCTCCGGAAAACGCTGGGGCCGGGCGAAGTGCGAGCGCGCATCAATCACCGTGATGTGCCAGCCCTGGAGCCGCGCCATGCTGACCAGCGGCATCGCGTCATGCCCGGCACCGAAGACCACCAACCGGCGCGGCGCGGCGATGTATTCGAGCAGCACTTCAACGGCGCCGTCCGCGCTGTCGTAGGTGCGTGTGGCCGAGCGGCGGGCGTCGAGCACCGTTTTGAGGTCCTCGGCCACGGCCGTCGCCAGCCAGCGTTCGCGCATTTCATTCTGCACCTGCCCGGATGAACGGATCGCCACCCGCTCGCCCAGCGCCGTGTGGCGTTCGCTTTGGGTACCGATCACCGTCGCCAGCGCAGCGCCGATACCGCTGGCCTTGACCTCGCGCAACACGTCGACCACCAGACTCGCCGCCTGCGGATCTATCCGTTCGAAGAGAATATGCACCGTGCCGTTGCAGCCCAGACCGAAGCTGAGTTCGGCGTCTTCGAGTTCGTCATCGTCCTCGCCGGTGCTGTACGTACGCAGGGACGGCTTGCCATTGGCGGTCAGCCACCAGGCCTTTTTGCTGACGTCGCTTTCCAGGCAGCCGCCGCTGACGGTGCCGGTCGCTTCGCCCATCGGTGCGATAAGCATCCGCGCACCGGGGCGACGGTAAGCCGAGCCCTCGACCTTGACCACCGTGGCGATCACCACTTCCTGCTGCCCGGTCTGCGCCTCATCGAGCGCCCCCAGCAGACTGGATAGATCATTCATGCGCGTCCCCAAAAAACGGTTCATTCATCTGGCGTGATTCACTTTCTAACCTGACACCTACCCTGAAGCGCCACTGCCCTCTCGGACAATGCGCTGTTGTGCTGACTGTCAGTTGTCGCGCAGGTTCAGGTTTCGCCTGCGAGATCTGCGTCGTTCACGGCGCATCGGGATGATTGACGTGCAGGGTACCGCATACGCAGGGCCCAATGGCCATTGGTTACCGACCCAGAGGATGAGCCCACCCCGGAACCCTGCCGAGGCTACACTCGGTGCTTGCCAATAAATCCATGAATACGCGGATGATCAAAGGCATCAGCATATTCATGGGTAGCGTCCATCCTTCATTTGGATATTTCGGTTGAACATTCCGCACAACGCGAGCCTCAAACCCTGAATCGCCGTACCGCCTGGCTGCGTGGAATCACTCCACCGGGTCCACCGGGCATCGGCTACGCCGGAGAGCACCTGATGACGCGCCAATTACGCCAGCTTCGCGAAACATCCTCCACGCACACCCTGTGCCAGCGCTTCCAAAGCGTGCGCGACCGAACCGAATTTCTGGTCGAGCCGCTGAGCGCCGAGGACATGGTGGTGCAGTCGATGCCCGATGCCAGCCCGGCCAAATGGCACATGGCGCACACCACATGGTTTTTCGAAACCTTTCTGCTGGCGCCTAATCTGCCGGGATACGAAGCCTTCGATCCGACATTCGGCTACCTGTTCAACTCCTATTACGAAGCGGTCGGCCCGCGTCATCCCCGTCCCCAACGCGGGTTGATGACCCGGCCCAGCGTCGATCAGGTGCTGGCCTACCGCAGGCACGTCGACGAAAACATGACGACGCTGCTGATGACGCCGCTGAGCGACGAGATGACCGGCCTCATCGAACTCGGCCTGGCCCACGAGGAGCAGCATCAGGAACTGCTGCTGATGGACATCCTTCATCTGTTCAGCCTGTCGTCCCTGAAGCCCGCCTACAGCCCGCGCTGGCCCAAAGACCTCTCGGGCCGTCGCGGTCACTTCAAGCCGTTGAGCGCAGGGTTGACCGAAATCGGCCACGACGGCGACGGCTTTTCGTTCGACAACGAAGGCCCACGCCACACCACGTATCTGCAGTCCTTCGAGATCAGCGACCGGCTGGTGACCAATGGCGAGTGGTTGAGCTTTATTGCCGACGGCGGCTATCACACCGCCGCCTTGTGGCTGTCCGAAGGCTGGACACTGGTGCAGGAAAACGGCTGGAATTCGCCGCTGTACTGGCAGCACGACGAGAACGGCTGGAAGCGCATGAGCCTGCGCGGCCTTGAGTCGATCGACCCGTCGGCGCCGGTCACCCACATCAGTTATTACGAAGCCGCTGCGTTTGCGCTGTGGGCCGACGCGCGCCTGCCCACCGAAGCCGAATGGGAAGCCGCCGCCCGCGCCGGTCTGCTGGAGCAAGTGGACGATGTCGCCTGGCAGTGGACGCAAAGCGGCTACAGTGCCTACCCCGGTTTCAAGCCATCGGTGGGTGCGGTCGGCGAGTACAACGGCAAATTCATGGTCAATCAGATGGTCTTGCGCGGCGGCGCCAGCGTCACCTCTCCCGATCATTGCCGCCTGACCTATCGCAACTTCTTTCACGCCGACAAACGCTGGATGGTGTCGGGCCTGCGCCTGGCCCGTGACAGCCGACAGCCCGGGGTGGTTGACCCGAACGACAGCGAGTTCGCCCGCGACGTGGTGGCCGGTCTCGGCGCCCCGCAGAAAACCCTGTCGCCCAAGTATTTCTATGACGCAGCGGGTTCCGACCTGTTTGAGGCCATCTGCGAAACGCCGGAGTACTACCCGACGCGCGCCGAAACCGGGCTGCTGAAACGCATCGCCGGGCAGATCGCCGCGACCATTCCTCCGGGCGCAGCACTGGTGGAGTTCGGCAGCGGTGCCAGCGAAAAAACACGTCTGGTGCTGGACGCTGCGCCACACATCGCTGTGTACGTGCCGATCGACATCAGTGCAACCGCGTTGAACAAGGCCGCACGCTCACTGCGCCAGCGTTACCCGTCGCTGACCGTCGCGCCGCAAGTCGATGACTTTACCCGCGTGCTCACGCTGCCTGAAGAAGCCGAGGGCCACACTCGCGTGGGTTTCTTCCCGGGCTCCACCATCGGCAACTTCAGCCATGATCAGGCCGTGGATTTCCTGCAAAGCGCCCATGGGGTGCTGGGGGAAAACGCGCATTTCATCGTCGGTGTCGACATGGTCAAGGACGAGCAGACGCTGGTGGCGGCTTACGACGATGCCGAAGGCGTGACCGCCCAGTTCAACAAGAACCTGCTGACCCGCATCAATCGCGAGCTGAACGCCGACTTCGATGTGTCCGCCTTCGATCATCTGGCGGTGTGGAATGCCGAGCAGGCCTGCATGGAAATGCACCTGGTCAGCCGCAAACAGCAGAGCGTCACTGTCGCCGGGCACACCTTCCGTTTCGCCGCCGGCGAACGACTGCACACCGAGAACTCCCACAAGTATACGGTTGAGTCGTTCACCGAACTGGCAGCCCGCGCGGGATGGACTGTCAGCGAATGCTGGATCAGCGACGCGCCGGAGATGGCGTTGTTCAGCTTGCAGGCGTAATCACAGCGGACCGGTTCCTCCGGTTGAGGTCTTTTCCGAAAAGCTCGTGCACGACACGCGCCTGTAGGAGCCGGCTTGCTGGCGAACCCGCCCGGTCAGGCACATTGGTGGCGGGCGGATGAAGCGGTTCGCCAGCAAGCCGGCTGCTACGGATCAGGGTCATTTGCAGATAGGCACGTGGCGCGCTCCTACATCAATCTGCGTCAAGCGCGGGACGCAACCCCTCAGGATTCTTCATTGTCATTTGCAAAATGGCGCTGGTAGCATCCGTTAGCACCCTCACGGATTCCGGCTAATCATCCGGGAATTGAGTACAACAATAATCAACAGGGATTCAGCGATGACGGCTCAGGTCCTACCTGCCGAATACGCGGGCCAGCAATCAGCCTGCAAAAGCGTTCTGTCCGATGTACGCAATCACATTGGCCACCTCACCCTCAACCGCCCCCATGGCCTCAACGCCATTGACCTGCACATGGTCCGGCAGTTGCAGTTTCAGCTCGACGCCTGGGCAAAGGATGACAACGTTTACGCCGTGGTCCTGCGCGGATCCGGCGAAAAGGCGTTCTGCGCCGGCGGCGACATCCGCTCGCTGTACGACAGCTTCCAGGCCGGCCGAACCGGGCACCTGGATTTTTTCGCCGAAGAATACGCGCTGGACCTCACCCTTCATCATTACCGCAAACCCGTCGTCGTTTTAATGGACGGCTTCGTGCTGGGCGGCGGGATGGGCCTGGCCCAGGGTGCGGACCTGCGCGTGGTGACTGAGCGCAGCCGTCTGGCCATGCCGGAAGTGGCGATCGGTTACTTCCCTGACGTAGGCGGCAGCTACTTTCTGTCCCGGGTGCCCGGCGAGCTGGGGATTTACCTGGGCGTCACCGGCGTGCAGATCCAGGCCGCCGATGCGCTGTATTGCGGGCTGGCGAACTGGTACCTCGACAGCAAACGCCTTGATGACCTCGACCTGCAGCTGGATAACCTGAAGTGGAGCCTGACTCCGCTCAAGGATGTTCAGGGCGCGCTGGCGAAACTCGGCGTGCAGCACCTCCCCGCCCCGCCGCTGGCAAAGCTGAGGCCGGCCATCGATCATTTCTTTGCCCTGCCGGACGTGCCGAGCATCGTCGAACAACTGCTGGAAGTAAGCGTCTATGACACCCATGCCTGGGCCATCGAAACCGCGCACTTGATGCAAACCCGTTCACCGCTGGCAATGGCGGTCACCCTGGAGCTGCTGCGACGCGGCCGGCATCTGCCGCTGGAGCGTTGCTTCGCCCTGGAGCTGCACCTGGACCGCCAGTGGTTTGAACGCGGGGATCTGATCGAGGGCGTTCGTGCCTTGATCGTCGACAAGGACAAGAAACCGCACTGGAGCCCTTCCAGCGTGCAGGCCCTGGATGCCGAGCACGTGGCAAGCTTCTTCAGCGGTCATGAGGGGTGACTTATGCAAGATTTTGAACTGACCGAAGAACAAGTGATGATCCGCGACATGGCGCGGGACTTCGCGCGCAATGAAATCGCGCCCCATGCCCAGGCCTGGGAAAAAGCCGGCTGGATCGACGACGCGCTGGTGACCAAGATGGGCGAGTTGGGCCTGCTCGGCATGATCGTGCCGGACGAATGGGGCGGCAGTTACATCGACTACGTCGCCTACGCGCTGGCCGTCGAAGAAATCTCCGCCGCCGACGGTGCCACCGGCACGTTGATGAGCGTGCACAGTTCCGTAGGCTGCGGGCCGGTGCTCAACTACGGCAGCGACGGGCAGAAACAACAGTGGCTGGAGAAACTCGCCAGCGGCCAGGCGATCGGCTGCTTCTGCCTGACCGAACCTCAGGCCGGCTCCGAAGCGCACAACCTGCGCACCCGTGCCGAATTGAAAGACGGCGAATGGGTGCTCAACGGCGCCAAGCAGTTCGTCAGCAACGGCAAGCGCGCGCAGTTGGCGATTGTGTTTGCGGTGACCGACCCGGAGCTGGGCAAGCGCGGCCTGTCAGCCTTTCTGGTGCCCACCGACAACCCCGGCTACAGCGTCGATCGCCTGGAACACAAGATGGGCATCCGCGCCTCCGACACCTGCGCCGTCACGCTGAGCAACTGCCGGATTCCGGCGGAAAACCTGCTGGGTGAACGTGGCAAGGGGCTGTCCATTGCCCTGTCCAATCTGGAAGGCGGGCGCATCGGCATCGCCGCCCAGGCCCTGGGCATCGCGCGGGCGGCGTTCGAGGCTGCGCTGGGTTACGCCCGCGATCGCGTGCAGTTCGACAAGCCGATCATCGAACACCAGAGCATCGCCAATCTGCTGGCCGACATGCACACCCGCATCAACGCTTCCCGCCTGTTGGTCCTGCACGCCGCGCGCCTGAGAACGGCCGGCAAGCCGTGCCTGTCGGAAGCGTCGCAAGCCAAGCTGTTCGCCTCGGAAATGGCCGAATGGGTCTGCTCCAAGGCGATACAAATCCATGGCGGTTACGGCTATCTGGAAGACTACCCGGTGGAGAGATACTACCGGGACGCGCGGATCACCCAGATCTACGAAGGCTCCAGCGAAATCCAGCGCTTGTTGATCGCCCGCGAACTGCGCCACTACGCGCTGTAGGCGTAGACGAAGCAGCGCTGAGCCTTGCCAGGGCTCAGCGTCTGCCGGTCAGCCCTGCATCATTTAATGGCCCGGCACGACGAAATTTTGCCGGCCCAGCCGCAGAATCAGCAAGGTCACCGAGTCAGCGTTCTTCATCAGTACCCGACTTCGTTTCTTCACATCGTGAAGAAACTCGTCCCGCGCCTCGTCCAGCGTCATGGATTTCGTGAGATCCAGGACGGCCGTACAGGCCTCGCCGTCTTGCGAGTCCAGATCCGACCATTCGCCGTCTTTCATGTGCAGGAACAGGCTGTCCCTTTGGCTGAGATGTGACAACCCCTCACGTTGCAGACGCTCCAGATCGGACCTGAACTTGATCTCGTTGGCACTGTTGCCCAACAGCAGGTCCGGAAACGGCGCGTTGGTTTCCAGGTAGGCAATGTCGTGGGTGCGCAGCACCAGGTGGGACAGCTCATGGATGAGCACGGCCGCACGATAGTGCGCAGGCAAGTCAAAGCCCTGCGGCTCAGCCAGGACCCGATACGGCGGCACCCGAAAAAACCGCTCGGTCAGAAACAGGCGCTTTTTGGGGTCCGACTTGATGATGAAGGCCAGCGTACTCTCATGACCGGGACGGGTGGATCCGACGACGAACCGCGGCGATGAGTAAGGCGACAGCGAGGCGTCCATCACCTCATCGAACAGTAACTTGACCGCGCGCTCGGTCTCGATCAACAGATCCTGGCCAGGTGGGTTCACTCCGAAAAAGTCACCCAGGATCTCGAGCACACGAGGATCCGGCGGCGTCCCGGGCGCGTGCACGTTGAGGTTGTCCAGGCAGTTTTCCAGGTAACGCTTGGCCTGAAGATGCGCCTCACCGATGCTCAACGCTCTGTCCCGATAAAGCGTGCGGATTTCCGGCATCCCGGTGGCCTCAATGATCAAGGCGTCTTCGGCACTTCGCCGCGCACCCTCGGCGCGCATTCGGGTCAACACCCCGCCTCCGCCCTTCAGGCCGATGTCCAGTTGCCAGCGCTGACGACCGTCAAGCCGGACGAGCGGTCCGGGCGTACCGTCCTCGCCCACAATCATCCACTGCCCGTCTTCGCTCCGGCGCTGAATCTGGTAAACAGTGCCCCCGACCGCTGCATAAAGCGTCTGGGTCTTGCTGTCGCGATACAGGCTGAGCAAGTCATCCCGCTTGAGGTCATTCAACGAAACGTTCCTGGCTTCCAGGGCACGCAGTCGCTTCAACTGGTCGGCGGTCAGTTTCACGCCCGCCCACTCAAACGTTGTAGGCGGCAACTCCTCGCCCGTCGCCAGCTCGCCTTCTATCAGGTCATCTTTCTCAGCCTGTTCCCGCGCCGTGACCATCACGCCCAGCGCGGCAGAAAATTCGGAAATGGCCTCGCCCCAGCGGCGGCCCGACGCTGACGCTGCCGACGCTTGCAACAGGCTACGGCTCTGCCAGAGGGCGACCATCGTGGCCAGCTTGCCGGGCATTATGCTCAGCACCTGTTCGAGGCCCAGCATGCCGAGAAACTTCAATGAGGCTTGATCGGCCTGGGCGGTGGTGACGGTGTTCGCCACTCCCAGATCGATCAGCAGGTTCACGGTGTCGGCCAGCAGAAACTGCAGCGCGTTGCCCTTCACCTCAGCCAGAGACACGGTCACCGGCCCCGGCGTATGCGTGGGCACGTCACCAAAGCTTTCGGCAGCGAACGGCAGGTGTGGCTCAACGAACCCTCCGCGGTCGTAGCGTTTCCGGACCTCTGGATCCATCCGCTCCAGCAGCATCCCTTGCAAGGCCTCGTCGCTGCGGATATCGGCCAGGAGTGCCCCGAGGTCGGGGTATTCACGGAAGACGAAGGCCGGATGAATGATCGCGTGCAGGATCACCGGGCCTCGGTCGGCTCCGCGTGGGCAGATCACATACGCGCCTTTGACGGTATCGGGGGTCATGCCGTCGTCAGCCACCAATCGCAGAGGACTGATGATCACATGGGTTTCGCCCACCGGCTCCCGCGCAATGCCGTCCGGCATCTCCACAACCCGTGAGATGTAGGTGAACGCCTGCGCGCTCAACCCCCCTTCGAGTTTTTGCTGCATCGCCACCGCCTGCATCATCGGCGGCAGTTGCTCGGCGTAGAGTCGGGAACGCCTTGGCCAGTCGGGGTTCGCAGGATTGAGCGCCTGACGCAGTATCACCATGAAACTCGCGCCGACGTCCAGATTCCGGGTCATGCTGCGCAGGTAATTGGCGGTCAGCAGACCCATCACATCCGGATGTTCGACGGAGGACACTGTGAGGATGCCGTCCTGAATATCGACGAAGCGGTTGACCGCGTAATCAGTCAGCGATTCGCTGTTTGACAAGGTGGCAGCGGGGATGCCCGACGGGATCTGGCCCACCCCGGGAAACCCCGGGACGTAGCGGCGCAGGGTGACCGTGATGTGATCCGGGTCCCATTGCCGGCCCGGGAAGTCCTTGGCGAACTGCTCGATCAGCCGGTCCCGCGAGTAGTCCTTCAGGCTGGGAATGTCGAACAGGAAACTCTCATGGCCACTGCTGACCACGTAATAACGACGCCAGATTTCGTTGTAGGTTTTCATGTCGGCGACTGACGCCGATTTCAGCCATTGCGGCAACAACTCCTCGAACAGCGTAATGTCAATGCGCACGGCCATGTTATCGAGCGTGCGGATCAATTGCTCGTCGAGCTCGGTCGATCTGGCCAGTTCGATAAACAGCTGTGCTTCGAAACGACAGCGCACGGCACGTGCGCACAGCTGTTCAAGGTTTTTCAGTTGTCGATCCAGCACCGATTGCTGCAGGGCTCTGATCGCGTGCCCGTCCACCCGTTGCATGTCCACGCGCATCGGTTTGGCGGGGCTGCACGCCAAGTGATTGCGCAGCAGTAACTGATCACCCTCGCTGAGCAGACTGAGCAAGCGTTCAGCCCGTGGTCCCCTGAGCGCCTTGAGGATGCGTTCAATCAGCACCTCGACCGACGCGAAATGCTGCCAGCCCCGCGGGCCGACCCACAGCATCGCGCCCGCCGACGGGTTCGCTGGCTGCGACAGCACGAGCACGTCGCTGATCGCTGCGCCGGGCGCGTTGTCGCACACGATCGCCAAAGCAAACACTTCGGTGACAGTGGCGCCCGCCCCTGACCTCAGGGAGCGGAGGGGCGAGTCGAGCACCTGACTCACCATGGCTGAGGCCGCAGCGCTCAGCTCTGCCTTTCGCTGCATCAATGCCAAGTCCAGGCGCAAGGCATCCTCGCGTAAGCTCAAGGCCATCGCCACCGGCTGAAGCTGGCGATCTCCGAGACGCGCGTTGCCGATTTGTGATTGTCGGAAGTGCTCAAGATAGCGTGCAGCAAAATCCGTGGCCGCCCGCTCAATCAGAAAATTCACCAGCTCCATGTCAAAGTTCGCCGCATCACTGTCTGACGGCACGATGATCTGAGCAGTGTGTGCAAGAGGGCTGCGGCGATGACCGCTCACGCGTTCGAGCAGCAACGACACCAGGTCGCTGGAGAAGACTCGCAGGGATTCACTCACCGCAACCGAGTTCATTTCCACATCCGATGAATCGAGCGGCGATGACTGCAACCAACGCACTCGCACATCTCGCGCCAGCAGCTGCGTGGGTGAAGCGACGCAGATATAAGCCTGAAGCGCCGTTTCGGCGTAGCTAACCAACGCGTTGTCCAGTTCGCGCAAATGCTCGGCGCCCGCGTCGGAAACCTGGGTTCGCTCCAGCCATGACGGTGCGAGTTGTTGCGGAGCCGGCGCGCGATCCCGGGTTCTGTCGTCAGGAAAGAGTGCGGTCTCGTCGGGGTCGCTGACTGAGTCAACCAGAACCAGGTCGTCAGTTTCACTCTGCTCCCACGTTCGGCTGAAATTCAGCGGCACGTTCGACGTCCATCGCCCTACACTGAAATGCTGCTGCCGCGGGTCGATCAACCGACGCACGTCCAGCGCATCGTCGAACATGGCCGACATCTTCTCGGCCCGTGTCTTCAAGCGGCAGACGTGCTGCAGATTACGAAGCTGCATCGTGAAAATTGACTCCACCCGCTCGGCGACCAACGGCCCGACGATGTCCTCAAGCAGCAGCTCGAACTCATCCGCCCGCAGAAGAAGTGACTGATCCGCCAGATCCAGACCAGCACTTAGAATCTCGCCGCCTTCAGGGGTCAAGCAGAACGCCGTGAGCGCCGAGAGGCTCTCGAACGGTTTGAGCTCGTGGTCCGGCGAGAACCAGAAGAGTGGCCCCGGTCCGGTCGATCGGACGTCCAGGACAAAGGTGCCGGCCAGGGTTTTTCGTGTGCCATCCGCCCATTGCAGGACGATCTGCTTGCCGGGCAGATCAGCGTCGATTGCACTGGACGCCCCTCGATCCGCAGGCCTCATGGCCTGGTACTGCGCCTCTGAAAGGGTGCCGTCCCGGACCCGGCTGTACAGCTCGTGTGACAGGCTGGTCCTGTAGCTTTCGGTGGCGATCTCACGGAAGGGACGACCCTGCGCCGGGGCGTTCCAGAACCGCCCCAGCCATTGCGAATAGTGCTCGGGCAACTGTGTGACAGCATCGCACAGCGCCTGGGCCATATTGACGGCATCCTGCTCGCTGACCAACCGGCCCTGCGCATCCAGAAACTGCCGCCTACCGCCCGGTAATTGACGGAAGCCGCAAAAATCTTCGAACGCCGTTTGCGCAAGGGTTTGCGTGATCAACACGCGTTCCTCGTCGGCGCCGGAAGCGGGCTGCACGATCCGCATCAAGTGTGTGAGCGGATCGATGGGCAGCAGCGGCGACAATCGGCGCAACTGCAGCGCCAGCGTGTCGGACAACACAGCGAACAGCGTCGGCGTCAGTCTGAGATGCGCCGTGAGCTGTCGAGTCGAGGCGGCCTGAAACTCAACGATAGCCCGCATCTGGGCGAGGAATGCATCGCCTTCGACCTTTTGGTATTCAAAGCCCGTCGATGCATTGCCGCCCGCAAATCGCGCGAACAGCCCCGTCAGCAGCGATGGACGATCATCGAACACGGCGAGGCCGTCAGCGAGCGTGAGCAGGTAAATTCTCGAGTCAGCCGTCTGGGAATGGCTGAATAACAATGCCGCCGACACCTCAAGGGAGGTGGGCAAACCGTCGTTGAGAACCAGACGATCAACCCGCACCGGGTCAGGGTCAGCCGCTGCACGCTGGCCGGGCGGCGAGAGTGTCAGCTTTCTCAGCCACGCCAGCTCTTCAGGCTGCAGACGACCGGCGTCGGTGGCGCGATCAAGTTCATGAATGAAACGCTGCCTGAGGGACGCGCTGTGGAAATAAAGGGGAGTAACCGTGGACATTGCCGCTCCTTGAGCAAAACGCCCACGCCCGGCGGTCAGCCGGGCATGGGCAGGAATGCAAGAAGCGTAGGGAATAACCGTGGGGCATCTGCGTTAAATAATGCTGTACACGGTGACTGAAATTCAGGCTTAACTGGCGAAGACGCGGCGAATCGGTATCGCCCGCCCTCCCCCTTAAACCTTCAGCGTGCGCGCCACATGGCCGGCGAAGGCATCAATGATGTTCTGCAGGAACGGGCGGGTTTTCTCGTTCAGCTTGCCGTGTTCGTCAAAGAAGGTGCCTGCGTTGCCCAGGTACGCTTCCGGCTGCTGCATGCACAACACGTCAAGGAACACGAAGCACTGGCGCAAATGCTGGTTGGCGCCAAAACCGCCGATCGCTCCCGGCGACGCACTGACCACTGCCGCAGGTTTCGCACTGCCCCACGCGCTTTTACCGTAGGGGCGCGAGCCGACGTCGATAGCGTTTTTCAGTGCGCCCGGCACCGAGCGGTTGTATTCCGGGGTCACGAACAGGAAGCCGTCTGCGCCCTGCAGCGCCTGACGGAAGGCAGTGTACGCAGCGGGCGGCGAATCGACGTCGATGTCTTCGTTGTACAACGGCAGGTCGCCTATTTCGACGATGCTCAGCTTCAGGCTTGGCGGGGCCAGTTCGGCCAGTGCACGGGCCACTTTGCGGTTGATGGAATCTTTCCTCAAGCTGCCGACGATGACTGCAATCGAATGAAGCTGGCTCATGAAGCGGACCTTCTGCTGTGGGAGGAGACAACAGTTATAGATGAAACATGTGCGAGATTCTGCGTTGTTTTTCCGTTGCTGATCATCGAAGGGTTCGATGCTGAGAGATTCGCCTTTTGCGTGGCTCTTACGCTGACCGCGCAGGGACGCCACTACCGTTGGTCGCGACTATTTTTTAACGCAGCGAAAACTACCCCCGAAAACGGCGGTCTGACTGCCTTAGGCGAATAAGGTCCCCATAGAAATTTGGGAATTACCTTACAAGCGGACACGGTTTATTCACTCGCGGTGTTAGGATGCGAGCGAAAACGAGCAGTTATTTCCAGAGGTTACAAAGCAAATGGCTTCAGTTCTAGTTGGGCAATTTCATGCGAGGGATGCGGAGGGACGCGTTTACTCGGTGCATGAATTCCGTGAATCACAGCCTGACGAGGCTGATGGAAAGGAGCCCGTTTCCACTTATCGCCTGGCCATTGGCGACCGCGTCAAACATTTGGGCGGAGAGGAATTCGAGTTGATTCAGGGCAAGGTCAAGCTCATACGAGAGCACTGAGACACCGCTGCAAGCCCACTCTTTCCAGACTTGTCGCCCTTCGCGCGGCGGCGAGTCAGATCGGACGGGCTTGCAGCTTCAATCGACGCCCGGCGTGTCGAACAGCAGGTACCAGAAAATCGCCGATTCCTGCGTCAACGGATCTATCGCGCGATAACGCAGATGATCCACCCCGCCGACCACAAAACCATAGCGCTCATATAACCGGCACGCCTGCAGATTATTGTTCTGGGTCTCCAGGGTGATGCCCGGCAGGCCGCGCTTGCGGCTCCAGAACTGCGCCACGTCCAGCAGCTTTTGCGCCACACCACTGCGCCGCGCCCCGGTGTCGACCGCCAGTTCATCGATGTGGGCAAAACCGTTCCAGTGCTGACTGACCACCACGTGCCCGACCGGCTGCTCATCGAGCCAGGCCACCAGCACGGTGCTGTCGGCGGCGTCCCGATAATTGCAGAATTCTTCGGAATCGATGCCGTAGTTCTTCAAGTAAGGCTCGACGGCATCGACGTGCCAGTGCGCGACCGGCTCGCCGATCTGCACCCGCGCATAACCGTTGACGGTGAACGTGAATTCGCTGTTGAGGATGTAATCTTCGAAGCACTCGTCAGCGACACGAATGCTGAAAGTCGGGCTGGACGTGTTCACCATGGGCCTCCTGCACCATTACCGGGATCGACATCACCTTCTATCAAGGCCGCCGCTTGACGCAAGCACGGCCTTTTTGCGCGGCGGGCGCCGTCAGGCTTCGGCCTGGGTCTGCGCTTCGAGCAACTGGGTCCACAGGGCCGGAGCACCGGCGGATTTGGCGATCACGGCCAGACGCGCTTCGTGCTCGGCCAGCTCGGACTCACTGGCGATGATGATGCGGCCCGGCGTGCGGTTGGCGATGCGGCGGATCTCGGAGGGACGGTCGGCACCGCCCTCGCCATCGTTGTTGCCGGCCAGCGACAGGGTCGTCTGGCCACCGGTCATTGCCAGATAGACTTCGGCGAGAATCTCGGAGTCGAGCAAGGCGCCGTGCAGCTCGCGTCCGGAGTTGTCGACGTCGTAGCGTTTGCACAGCGCATCGAGGCTGTTGCGCTGGCCCGGATGACGCTCCCGGGCCATGGCCAGGGTGTCGAGAATCGTGCAGTAGCTGCTGAGATTGGCGCGATCGTGCTGGCCGATCAGGGCGAATTCGTTGTTCAGAAAGCCGACGTCGAACGCCGCGTTGTGGATGATCAGCTGAGCGCCTTTGACGAACTCGAAGAATTCGTCGGCGACTTCAACGAAACGCGGTTTGCCGATCAGGAACTGGTCGGTGATGCCGTGAACGCCAATGGCGCCCTCGTCACTCTCCCGGTCCGGTTGCAGGTAAACGTGGAAATGCCGCCCGGTCAGGCGCCGGCCGATCAGCTCGACGCAGCCGATCTCGATGACCCGGTGGCCGTCGGTGACGGGCATACCGGTGGTCTCGGTATCGAGGACTACCCTTCGTTCAGTGATGATATTTTGTACAGTCATTGCCTACCGCCTCAGCTTCAGGCGCGGATATTAGCATGGCTTTTTTTGGCTGTGCGCGCGCGGCTATCGCCTTCTGGCGGCGCGCGCACACTGTTTCTGCAGGAGCCGGCTTGCTGGCGAACGCGTTGTGTCAGGGATGAGGATGTCGGCTGAACGCATGCATTCGCCAGCAAGCTGGCTCCCATAGTTGTCAACATCCAGCGTCACCAGGCCAGTGTACTGATCAGGCGTGCTTGATACCGCGCACTTCATCCACGCCACGGTTCGCCAACTGGTCAGCGCGTTCGTTGCCGGGGTGGCCAATGTGCCCGCGCACCCACTTCCAGCCCACGTTGTGGCGGCTGACCTGCTCGTCCAGCTGCTTCCACAGATCGGCGTTCTTCACCGGCTCTTTTGCCGCTGTCTTCCAGCCGCGCTTCTTCCAGTTGACCATCCACTCGGTGATGCCTTTCATCACGTATTGCGAGTCGGTCACCAGAACCACTTCGCAAGGCCGCTTCAGTTCTTCGAGCCCGCGTATGGCGCCGAGCAGCTCCATGCGGTTATTGGTGGTGTTGGCTTCACCGCCCCAGAGTTCTTTTTCGACGCCTTTGCACACCAGCAACGCGCCCCAGCCGCCGGGACCCGGGTTGCCCTTGCAGGCGCCATCGGTGAAGAGTTCTACGGTATCGCTCATTACGATGTTTCCAGAAATTGAGAAAGCGTGGCGCCAGCCGGAGAATCAAGGCTCGGGCGTGCGCCGATTGACCTTGGCCATCGGCAGCGGCAGCAGTTTGCCCATCGGCTCGCGGCGCGGCATGCGCACGGGCCGCAGCCCCACACTCATCTTGCGCGCGATCAATAGATAGAAGCCGCCGCCGGGACTTTGCCAGCCATCGCCGAGACGTTCGAGTCCGGCCAGACGAGCCTGCCACTTGGGCGAAGCGAGCGGCGGACGATAGCACCCGAAGCGGCGTTTCTCCAGCGCGAAGCCCAGCAGGTTGAGCCAGTCGCCGACCCGTGAAGGCGAGATGCAACGCGCCCTGCGCAGGGCGTCGTTGGCGAAGAAATGACGGATGCCCCAAGTGCTCCACGGATTGATGCCGACGATCACCAGATGCCCGCCGGGACGCACGCTGCTGGCGGCTTCGCGCAACAGGCCGTGGGGCGACAGACAAAAATCCAGGCCGTGCTGCATGACCACCACATCGGCAGCGTGCTCGCTCAACGGCCAGGCCTGCTCTTCGCAGACAATCTCCACACCCGGCAACGGCGCACCCAGTCGCACGTTGCGCTGCACTTGCTTCGCCGCCGGCGGGGTTTGCGCGGACGGGCCGTAGTGCACCAGATAGCCGCCAAAAAAACGCTCGAGCTCTTGTTCCAGCACACGGCTTTCTTCTTCCAGCAACAACTGCCCCAGAGGCCCGGACAGCCAGTCGCGGGCGGCGCTGATCAGCTCAAGCCACTCGGGATCGGCCTGGGCGAACGCTTCATCGGTCATTTCCGGTCTCCATGAGAGGGTCATTGCGATAGAGACTCGCCTCGAGTCTGTTCAGACCCTAAGATGCTTCTCTATGTTTCCAGCCAAGCGAACCGCGCCATGATACAGGTCGATGCCCTGCCCGCTTTCAGCGATAACTACATCTGGTTGTTACAAGACAATGCCGTCAAACGCTGCGCCGTGGTCGACCCGGGTGATGCCGCTCCGGTCATTGCCTGGCTTGAGCGCAACCCGGACTGGCGCCTGACCGACATTCTCATCACCCATCACCACGCCGACCACACCGGCGGCGTCGCGCAACTTAAAACGCTGACCGGCGCCAAGGTCTACGGCCCGGCCAACGAGAAGATTCCGGCGCGGGACGTGGCCCTGTCCGACAACGATCAGCTCACCGTACTCGGCCTGACATTCAACGTCCATGCAGTCCCCGGCCACACCTTGGGCCACATCGCCTTTTACCATGCCGACGCCCAACAGCCGCTGCTGTTCTGCGGCGACACGCTGTTCGCCGCCGGTTGCGGCCGGCTGTTCGAAGGCACCCCGCAGCAGATGCATCATTCCCTGAGCCGGCTCGCCGAGCTGCCTGACAGCACCCTCGTCTACTGCGCCCACGAATACACCCTGAGCAATCTGCGCTTTGCCGTCGCGGTCGAGCCGGACAATGCCGAGGTGTTGCAACGCTTCGAGCAAGTGACGCAATGGCGTGCGCAAAATCGCATCAGCGTGCCGTCGACACTGGCACTGGAGCGCAAGACCAATCCCTTTCTGCGGGCCGCCGTCATCTCCGTGAAACAAAAAGCAGACGAACGGAGCGGAACCCTCAACGCAACGCCTGCAGAGGTCTTTGCCGTGCTGCGGGCATGGAAAGATAAGTTCTAAACAGGCTGCGAATCAGCACGGAAATTCTGAAAGGTTGACCGTTCAGCAGCCACTTTCTAGAATCGCCCGACATTTTCGCCTGGAACTATCCCCCAGCCAATGTCGTCATCTATACGTAAAACCTTCAATTCCGACACATTGACTCGGTTGGCCCAGGCGATCGCGGTGGTCGCGAGCGCGACACTGGCAGGCTGCCAGAGCACCGGCGGTCTGGAATCCGAGCACGGCGCCAGCGCCGCTCATCCCGTCGCCAGCACCAAACCAAAACCTGTTTATATCGCACGCAAACCTGTGCCCCTGGCCCCGCCCCACGATGTGTGGGAGCGCATGCGTCAGGGTTTCCAGCTGCAAGACGGCAACGACCTCAATCCGCGCATCGATCAGCAGCGCCTCTGGTACGCGAATAACCCGTCGTTCCTTGAAACGGCCGGTAATCGCGGCAGCCTGTACATGCACTACATCGTCGAGCGCCTGGAAGAACGCAACATGCCCCTCGAACTGGCGTTGCTGCCGGTGATCGAGAGCGCGTACAACCCGATGGCGTTGTCGCGCAGCGATGCGGCGGGGATCTGGCAGTTCATTCCGTCCACCGGCCGCTACTTCAACCTGCGTCAGACCAATTTCTACGACGGCCGCCGCGACATCACCGCGTCCACCACGGCGGCGCTGGACTACCTGACCAAGCTGCACGACATGTTCAACGGCGACTGGCTGCTGGCACTGGCGGCCTACAACGCGGGCGAAGGCACGGTCAGCCGCGCCATCGAACGCAACGAAAAGCTCAACCTGCCCACCGACTACTGGAACCTGCCGCTGCCGCAGGAAACCCGCGACTACGTGCCTAAACTGCTGGCGCTGTCCCAGGTGGTCATGTCGCCGGACGCCTATGGCGTCAACCTCAACCCGATCGACAACAAGCCCTACTTCCAGGTGGTCGAGCTGAACCAGCGCATGGACCTGTCGAAAGTCGCCGCCATGGCGAACATCGACGAAGACGAGCTGGTGCAGCTCAACCCGGCGTTCAAGAAGCGCCTGACCATCGACGGGCCGCAGCACCTGCTGGTGCCGACCTCGAAATCCCAGTTGCTGACGGCGAATCTGTCGAACATGAAGCCTGAAGAGCTGGTCGACTGGCAGCAATACCGCGTGCGTCCGGGCGACAGCCTTGCCAGCATCGCCAGCCGCTACAAAGTGTCGACCAGCACCCTCAAAGACATCAACAAGCTGTCCGGCAACCAGGTGAAACGCGGCCAGGCGCTGACAATTCCAGTGCAACCGGGCATGCAGTTTGCGATGCCGGTGTTCGAAGAAGTCGCCGAGGTGGACGAGAAGCCTGCGCGCACCCGCACCTACAGGGTGAAGAAAGGCGAAAGCCTGGGGCAGATCGCGCGCATCAACAAGGTCGACGTCAAGGATTTGCAGCACTGGAACAAGCTGTCCGGCCAGAACCTCAAGGTCGGCCAGACACTGGTTATGCAGGACAACAGCAAACCGGCAAAAGCCAGCTCCCGTGCCGTCGCCAAGGCTGACAGCGGCGCCAAAGGCGAGGACGCCGGCAAGAAGTCGATGCAATACAAGATCCAGAAAGGCGATTCGATGTACCTCGTCGCCAAGCGCTTCAATGTCGAAATGCAGCACCTCAAGCGCTGGAACCCGCGCAGCGGCCAGGCCCTCAAGCCAGGTCAGACGCTGACGGTGTACCTGCCGCATTGATTGGTCGCAGGCAACGCCAACGCTCTTTGTAGGAGCGCGCTTGCCCGCGAACGCGGTGTTTCAGACACTGCTGTGCTGCCTGACACACTTTTATCGCGGGCAAGCGCGCTCCTACAGGTCGTGCAACGTTCAAGATGCCCCCCCCGCCCCACCCTTTTTCCAGCCGATACAAGCTGTTACTGTGACCGACCGCTGCCTGGATCGACCGCCGACTTGATACGTCACCTGCTGCTGACTTTCAGCCTGGTCTTGAGCACGACAGCCGCCGCGACCATCAGCGAAAGCCATGGTTACGCACAATTCGGCGTCCTCAAGTACCCTGCCAGCTTCACGCATTTCGACTGGGTCAATCCTGAGGCGCCGAAAGCTGGCACCTTGCGAATCATGGCCAACGGCACGTTCGACACCCTCAACCCTTACACCTTCAAGGGCAGCAGCCCGATTTCGACGGCCAACTTCGGCCAGTACGGCGTCAGCGAGCTGAATGAACCGCTGATGGTCGGCACCGGCCAGTACGACCCCTCCGGCGATGAACCCACCTCCAGCTATGGCCTGATCGCCAAGACCGTCGAGTACAGCGACGACCGCAGCTGGGTGGTGTTCAACCTGCGCCCCGAAGCACGCTTTCACGACGGCAAGCCGATCACCGCCTATGACGTGGCGTTTTCCTACAGAACACTGCTAAAGGACGGTCACCCGCAGTACCGCACCGCGTTGCAGGAAGTGCAGCGGGTGGACATCCTCAACCGCCATCGCATTCGTTTCGTGTTCAAGCGCTCCGGCAATCCATTACTGATTCTGCGCCTGGGCGAGCTGCCTGTCCTGCCGCAACATTACTGGAAGAACCGCGACTTCAAGGCCACCACGTTCGACGCCCCGTTGGGCAGCGGCCCTTATCGCATCACCCAGGTGCGGCCGGGGCGCAGCCTGGTGTTCGAGCGCGTAAAGGACTATTGGGGCAAGGACCTGCCGGTCAACCGCGGCAAGTACAACTTCAACCGCGTCGAGGTGGAGTTCTACCGCGACGCCGACGTGGCGTTCGAAGCCTTCAAGGCGGGCGAGTTCGATATCTACATCGAGCATCAGGCGAAGAACTGGCTCACCGGTTATGACTTTCCGGCGGTGACCCAAGGAAAGGTCATCAAGGCGCAGATCCCGCACCAGATCCCCACGCAGACCCAAGGGCTGTTCATGAACACCCGTCGCGGTGCGTTTGCCGACATTCGCGTGCGCGAAGCCCTGGGGCTGATGTTCAACTTCGAGTGGACCAACCGCACGCTGTTCAACGACGCCTACATGCGCTCGACCAGCTATTACCCCAACAGCGAATTTACCTCCAGCGGACTGCCCGCCGGCCGCGAGTTCCTGATGCTCGCACCCTACCGCGAGCAGTTGCCCGCCAGGCTCTTCACCCAGCCCTTCGCCGTGTCGAAAACCGACGGCGGCGGCGTGCCCCGGGATTCCATTCGCAAGGCCCTGGGGCTGCTGGCCGACGCGGGCTGGACGTTCACTGAACGCGGCCTGACCAACAGCGCCGGGCAGCCGTTGCGTTTCGAAATACTTCTGGTCAATCCCAACCTAGAACGAATCCTGCAGCCCTACATCGAAGACCTCACGCGGATCGGCATCGACGCACACCTGCGCACCGTCGACCGCGCCCAATACAAACAGCGGCTGGACCAGTTCGATTTCGACATGATTCTGATGACCCTGAACCAGACCCTCAGTCCGGGGCTGGAGCAATGGCAGTATTTCCATTCCAGCCAGGCCAACATCAAAGGCAGCAAAAACTACGCAGGCGTCGCCAACCCGGTGGTCGACAACCTGCTCAACCAGCTGTTGGCCGCCAAGACACGGGATGACCAGGTGGCGGCAACCCGCGCCCTGGATCGCGTGTTGCTGTGGCAGCACTACATGATCCCCAACTGGTACCTCAATAATCATCGTCTGGCGTACCGCAACCGGTTCGCCATGGTCACCACCCCGCCCTATACCCTGGGCCTGCGTGCGTGGTGGCTCAAGCCTTCGGAGAAAACCCAATGACTGCCTTGCGCTCCCTGACTCGCGCCGGCGGCCTGTTTCTGAGCCCGTTCGTGCTGGCCCCGCTGCTGCTGGGCGTGACCGGTGCAGCCCACGCGGCTCCGCAACACGCCATCACCCTGTACAACGAAGCGCCGAAATACCCGGCGGACTTCAAGCATTTCGATTATGTGAACCCGGACGCGCCCAAGGGCGGAATTCTGCGCAGCGCCGGGTTTGGCGGCTTCGACAGCCTCAACCCGTTCATCAGCAAGGGCGTGCCGGCCGACGACATCGGCCTGATCTACGACACCCTCGCCCGCCAGGGTCTGGATGAGCCGTTCACTGAATACGGCCTGATTGCCGGGAAGATCGAGAAAGCCCCGGACAACAGCTGGGTGCGCTTCTACCTGCGCCCCGAAGCGAAATTCAACGACGGTCATCCGGTGCGCGCCGAAGACGTGGTGTTCAGCTTCGAGACCCTGATCAAGGACGGCTCGCCGCTGTACCGCAGTTACTACGCAGACGTCGATCAGGCCGTCGCCGAAAACCCGACCACGGTGCTGTTCAAGTTCAAGCACAACAACAACCGCGAATTACCGCTGATCCTCGGCCAGTTACCCGTGTTGCCAAAACACTGGTGGGCCACCCGCGACTTCAGCAAGGGCAACCTGGAAATTCCGCTGGGCAGCGGGCCGTACAAGGTCGTCGAGGTCAAGGCCGGACGCTCGGTGCGCTACGAGCGGGTCAAGGATTACTGGGGCAAGGACCTGCCGATCAACAAGGGCTTCTACAACTTCGACCGGCTGTCCACCGATTACTACCGCGACAACACGGTGGCCCTCGAAGCCCTGAAAGCCGGCGCTTTCGACTTCTGGCAGGAAATGGCGGCGAAGAACTGGGCGACGGCCTACGACGTTCCGGCCGTCAAACAAGGCCGTCTGATCAAGGAAGAAATCCCCAACGGCAATCCCCAGGGCATGCAAGGCTTTATCTTCAACCTGCGCAAGCCGATGTTCCAGGACGTGCGCGTGCGTCAGGCCCTCAGCCTGTTGCTCGACTTCGAGTGGACCAACAAGCAGCTGTTCTTCGGCAGCTACACCCGCACTAAGAGCTATTTCGACAATTCCGACATGGGCGCCACAGGCTTGCCGACGCCTGCCGAGCTGAAGATTCTCGAGCCCCTGCGTGGCAAGCTGCCGGAATCGGTGTTCACCGAGGCATTCAAGCTGCCGGTCACCGATGGCAGCGGCATCATCCGCGAGCAACAGCGCAAGGCGTTCCAGCTGCTCAAGGACGCCGGCTGGAAGATCGTCGGCGACAAGATGGTCGACACTGAAGGCAAGCCCGTCACCATCGAGTTTCTCCTCGCCCAGACCGAATTCGAGCGCGTGCTGCTGCCGTACAAACGCAACCTGGCCGACATTGGCATCGACCTGGAAATCCGTCGGGTCGACGTCTCCCAGTACATCACCCGCCGCCGCTCACGGGACTACGACATGATCGTCGGCAGTTTCCCGCAATCGAGCTCGCCGGGTAACGAACAGCGTGAATACTGGGATTCTTCCGCCGCCGACAAGCCAGGCAGTTACAACGTGATCGGCCTCAAGGACCCGGCGGTCGACACGCTGGTGAACGGATTGATCAACGCCGACTCGCGCCAGAGCCTCATCGATCACACCCGTGCCCTCGACCGCGCGCTGCTGTGGGGCTACTACGTCATTCCGAACTGGCACATCAAGAGCTGGCGCGTGGCGTATTGGGATCACCTGGGCCACCCGGGCAAAACCCCGCTCTACGACATCGGCACCATGACCTGGTGGGTCAAACCCGACGCGACGCCGGCCATTCCTGTGCAAGTCGCGCCAGATCAGATGCCGGCCGACGCCGAGTCAGCCAAAGGCACGGAGCAATAACATGCTGGCCTACATTCTGCGGCGCTTGCTGCTGATCATACCGACCCTGTTCGGCATCTTGCTGATCAACTTCGTCATCATCCAGGCCGCGCCGGGTGGTCCGGTCGAGCAGATGATCGCCAAGCTCGAAGGCTTCGAAGGCGCCACCAGCCGCATCGCCGGCGGTGGTGCCGAAGTCTCGGTGGCCGGCTCGACCTATCGCGGCGCTCAGGGCCTGGACCCTGGTCTGATCAAAGAAATCGAGCACATGTACGGCTTCGACAAATCGGCGCCTGAACGTTTGTGGATCATGGTCAAGAACTACGCCCATCTCGATTTCGGCGACAGCTTCTTCCGCGACGCCAAGGTCATCGACCTGATTGTCGAGAAGATGCCGGTGTCGATCTCCCTCGGACTGTGGAGCACGCTGATCATGTACCTGGTGTCGATTCCCTTGGGGATCGCCAAAGCCACGCGACACGGCAGCCATTTCGACGTCTGGACCAGCTCGGCGATCATCGTCGGCTACGCCATCCCGGCGTTCCTCTTCGCCATTCTGCTGATCGTGGTGTTCGCCGGCGGCAGTTACTTCGATTGGTTCCCGTTGCGCGGGCTGACCTCGACCAACTTCGACGAAATGAGCTGGCTGGGCAAAGTGGGTGACTACTTCTGGCACCTGGTGCTGCCGATCACCGCGCTGGTCATCGGCAACTTCGCCACCATGACCCTGCTGACGAAAAACAGCTTTCTCGATGAAATCGGCAAGCAATACGTGATCACCGCCAAGGCCAAGGGCCTGACCCAGCGCCGCGTGCTATACGGCCACGTGTTCCGTAACGCCATGCTGCTGGTGATTGCGGGTTTCCCGTCGGCGTTCATTGGCATCTTCTTCACCGGTTCCCTGCTGGTCGAAGTGATCTTTTCCCTCGACGGACTTGGGCTGATGAGTTTTGAAGCCGCGATCAACCGCGATTACCCGGTGGTGTTCGGCACGCTGTTCATCTTCACCCTGCTGGGGCTGGTGGTGAAACTGATCGGCGACCTGACCTACACGCTGGTCGACCCACGCATCGACTTCGACCGCAGGGATCATTGATATGACGTTGTCCCCTCTCAATCGACGCCGTTTCGAGCGCTTCAAGGCCAACAAGCGCGGCTGGTGGTCGCTGTGGCTGTTTCTGATCCTGTTCGGCGCCAGCCTGGGTGCCGAGCTCATCGCCAACGACAAACCCCTGGCCGTGCGCTACGACGGCGAGTGGTACTTCCCGGTGTTCAAGCGCTACCCGGAAACCACCTTCGGCGGGGAATTCCCGCTGGAGGCCAACTACAAGAGCCCCTACATCAAGGAGCTGCTGGCGGCCAAAGACGGCTGGACGCTGTGGGCGCCGATTCCGTTCAGCTACCAGAGCATCAACTACGACCTGAAAGTCCCGGCCCCTGCCCCACCCTCGCGGGAAAACCTGCTGGGCACCGACGATCAGGGGCGCGACGTGCTGGCCCGGGTGATCTATGGCTTCCGGGTGTCGGTGCTGTTCGCCCTGACGCTGACGATCCTCAGCTCGATCATCGGCGTGATCGCCGGGGCCCTGCAGGGTTTCTACGGCGGCTGGGTCGATCTGATCGGCCAGCGTTTTCTGGAGATCTGGTCCGGGCTGCCGGTGCTGTATCTGTTGATCATCCTTGCCAGCTTCGTGCAGCCCAACTTCTGGTGGCTGCTGGGCATCATGCTGCTGTTCTCGTGGATGAGCCTGGTGGACGTGGTGCGCGCCGAGTTCCTGCGTGGCCGCAATCTGGAATACGTGCGCGCCGCCCGGGCGCTGGGCATGGAGAACGGCGCGATCATGTTCCGCCATATCCTGCCCAACGCGATGGTGTCGACCATGACCTTCATGCCGTTCATCCTCACCGGCGCGATCGGCACGCTGACCGCGCTGGACTTCCTCGGCTTCGGCCTGCCCGCTGGCTCACCTTCGCTGGGCGAACTGGTGGCCCAGGGCAAATCCAACCTGCAGGCGCCGTGGCTGGGCATCAGCGCCTTCGCCGTGCTGGCGATCATGCTGAGCCTGCTGGTGTTCATCGGCGAATCCGCCCGCGACGCATTCGACCCGAGGAAATGAGATGAATCAGGACAATCTGGTCGAGATCCGCGACCTCTCCGTCGAATTCGTGAACGGCGACAGCGTGCAGCGGGTGGTCGAAGGCATCAGCTTCGACATCCGCAAGGGCGAAACCCTGGCGCTGGTCGGCGAAAGCGGATCGGGCAAGTCAGTCACCGCCCATTCGATCCTGCGACTGCTGCCCTACCCCCTCGCACGCCATCCGACCGGGACGATTCGTTACGCCGGTGATGACCTGCTGAAAGTCAGTGAGAAGCGCCTGCGCGGTATTCGCGGCAATCGCATCGCGATGATCTTCCAGGAGCCGATGACGTCGCTGAATCCGCTGCAATCCATCGAAAAGCAGATCAACGAAGTGCTCGGCCTGCACAAGGGCCTGACCGGTAAAGCCGCGACGCGACGCACGCTGCAGCTACTGGAGCTGGTGGGCATTCCGGAGCCGGCCAAGCGCTTGAAGGCCCTGCCCCACGAACTGTCCGGCGGTCAGCGCCAGCGCGTGATGATCGCCATGGCCCTGGCCAACGAGCCCGAGCTGTTGATCGCCGACGAACCGACCACCGCGCTGGACGTCACCGTGCAGCTGAAAATCCTTGAGCTGCTCAAGGAGTTGCAGGCCCGGCTGGGCATGGCCTTGCTGCTGATCAGCCACGATTTGAACGTCGTCAGGCAAATTGCCAACCGAGTATGTGTCATGCAGCGCGGTTGCATCGTCGAACAGGCATCGTGCGAAGAGCTGTTCCGCGCGCCGCAGCATCCGTACACCCGTGAACTGCTCAGCGCCGAGCCCAAAGGCGGGCCGGCGAGCAACCCGCCGGGCGCGCCGATGCTGGAAGTCGAAGACCTGCGAGTATGGTTTCCGGTCAAGAAAGGCGTGTTCAAGCGCACGGTCGATCACATCAAGGCCGTCGACGGCATCCACTTCAGTCTGCCCAAGGGCCAGACGCTGGGGATTGTCGGCGAGAGCGGCTCGGGCAAATCGACGCTGGGCCTGGCGATCCTGCGGTTGATTCGCAGCGAAGGCGCGATACGCTTTCACGGGCAAGCGCTGGACGGGATGAATCAGCATCAGGTCAGGCCGCTGCGGCGGCAGATGCAGGTGGTGTTTCAGGACCCGTTCGGCAGCCTCAGCCCGCGCATGTCGGTGTGTGACATCGTTGGCGAAGGCTTGCGAATCCATAAGATGGGTACGTCGGTGGAGCAGGAAGCGGCGGTGATCGAAGCGCTCAAGGAAGTGGGTCTGGATCCGGCGACCCGGCACCGCTACCCCCATGAGTTTTCCGGGGGACAACGGCAAAGGATCGCCATTGCCCGGGCATTAGTGTTAAAACCGGCGCTGATTTTGCTGGACGAGCCGACGTCGGCCCTCGACCGCACCGTTCAGCGTCAAGTGGTGGAGCTGTTACGCTCCCTGCAAACCAAGTACAACCTGACGTATTTGTTCATCAGCCATGATCTGGCGGTGGTCAAGGCGTTAAGCCACCAACTGATGGTGGTAAAACAAGGCCAAGTGGTCGAACAGGGTGTGGCAGAAGACATCTTCGCCGCACCGCAACATCCTTATACACAGCAGCTGCTGGAGGCCGCCTTCTTGGCGCCGGCAGCTGTCGATTAACCTGAAGAGGAACAAAACAATGGGTTTTCTCGCCGGTAAGCGCGTCCTGATCGTCGGTGTCGCCAGCAAATTGTCCATCGCATCCGGTATCGCTGCCGCCATGCACCGTGAAGGCGCTGAGCTTGCTTTCACCTATCAGAACGAAAAACTCAAGAAGCGCGTCGAGGAATTCGCCGAGAGCTGGGGTTCGAACGCTGAGCTGTGCTTCCCTTGCGACGTCGCCAGCGACGAAGAAATCGCCAAGGTCTTCGAAGAGCTGAGCAAGAAGTGGGACGGCCTGGACTGCATCGTGCACTCCGTCGGCTTCGCGCCGGGCGACCAACTGGACGGTGACTTCACCCAAGCCACCACCCGTGAAGGTTTCCGTATCGCGCACGACATCAGCGCTTACAGCTTCGTGGCCCTGGCCAAAGCCGGCCGCGACTTGATGAAGGGCCGCAACGGCAGCCTGCTGACCCTGTCGTACCTGGGCGCCGAGCGCACCATGCCGAACTACAACGTGATGGGCATGGCCAAGGCCAGCCTTGAAGCCGGTGTTCGTTATCTGGCCCGCAGCCTCGGCCCGGAAGGCACGCGCGTCAACGCGGTGTCGGCTGGTCCGATCCGTACCCTCGCCGCTTCGGGTATTTCGAACTTCCGCAAGATGCTGGCGGCGAACGAGGCGCAGACTCCACTGCGTCGCAACGTGACCATTGAAGAAGTGGGTAACGCTGGCGCGTTCCTGTGTTCTGACCTGGCGTCCGGTGTCAGTGGCGAGATCATGTACGTCGACGGCGGTTTCAATACCACGGCGATGGGTGATCTGGAAGGTTGAGGGTTGCTTGGCCGTTTTCAGAGCGATGACGCTCTGAAGGCAGGCGCAAGACCTGTAAGCGCTGGCTAGCTGGCGAAAGCGGTGGATCAGACGGCCCTGTGGCTGGATGATCTGCCGTTTTTTTTCGTCCTGGGTTTGGCGGTGCTTTCGACGTGAGAATTCGAGATCACGGTGGCGCTGACTGGATCTGCCTAATGGCAGATATTTCGCCTCCGGCGAGTTACTTGGAAAAGTCGAAAGTCGCACCATCCCCAAGTAACCAAGGGTGCTTGCTCCTGGCTAGGCCCCTCGTTCCTCGGGGTTCCCTCACTCCGACGACGCTCCGTGGGCCCGCGCCGAACGGACATCCATGTCCTAGCGGCGCTCTCGCGGCATCCATGCCGCTCGACCCACTGCGCATCGTCTGCGTTCGGCCTGCACCCAAGTCGCGATGGGTGTCGTCTGTGCGTTATGTGCATGAAGATCAAGATCAGAAGCAAAGCAGGCAGATCAAAGGCTTCCCGGCTGAAGCCGGTCCTACGGGGTGCGCGTTGTTTAGGTGATTGTTGATCGTACCCACGCTCTGCGTGGGAATGCATCCGAGGACGCTCCGCGTCCATTCCCGGCTAAAGCCGGTCCTACAAAAGCACGCACCGCGTACCAACTGTGGGACCGGCTTCAGCCGGGAAGCTGTTGATCTTGATTGCTTTTGATCTTCCTACGCAGGAAGTCCAGTCACCGCCAATCGCGACTTGGGTGCAGGCTGAACGCAGGTCTCGTGGAGTGGGCCGAGCCGCATGGATGCGGCGAGAGCGCCGTCAGGACATGGATGTCCGTTCGGCGCGGGCCCACGGAGCGAGACCGGAGTGAAGGAACCCTGACGAAGGAAGGGCCCAACCAGGAGCAGGCACCCTTGGTTACTTGGGGTGCTTTTCCAAGTAACTCGCCGAAGGCGAAACAGTTCTGCCTCTGGCAGAACCCTATCAGCGCCGCTAAATCCGGACGGCCCCACACCATCGCAAAGCCACCACAATCACCTACAAACAAAAAAGCCCCAACTCTCACGAGTCGGGGCTTTCTGTTAACAGCGTTCTGCGTCGATCAATACTTCTCGATCTTCGCCGCTGCTTCCAACTGCTTACGGTAGGCCGCGAAATCCTGCTGCCCCTCACGGGATGACAGGAAACGACGGTATTGGCTCTTCTCCTCATCCGACGCAGGAGCCGCCTGATTCACGCCGTTCAGACGCACAATCACAAAGCTGCCATCCGCTGCCGTCAGGCTGCCATAAACCGGCTTGTCCTTGCCTTCCGGCTTCGGCATACGGAACGCCGCCTGCAGCACCTGAGGATCAACACCCTCCTGGCTGCGTGAGGCCGCTTCCACGACCTTCCAGCTCTGACCTTCCTGCTTGGTCGCCGCATACGGCACCTTGCCGTCACGCAGGCCTGCCAGCAGCGCCTCGCCCTTGGTCTTCACCGCATCGCTGGCATGTTCTTTCGCCAGCTGCGCACGAATCGGCGCAGACACCGCTTCCAGCGGCAACTGCTCAGGCTGACGGTGCTCTTTGACATGCACCACCACCACGGTCTCAGGATCCAGCTCCAGCGCAGAACTGTTGGAACCCTCTTCCATCACTTCCGGGCTGAAAGCCGCCTGAATCACTGCACGGTTGGCTGCAATGCCTTCGCCACCCTCGCGACCGAACGGCGCGGTCGTCTGCACTTTCAGACCCAGGTCCTGAGCCGGCTGGGACAGATCGGACGCTTCGAACGCGGCGTCTTCGAGCTTCTTGCTCGCATCGACGAACTTCTGCTCCACCTGCTGGGATTTCAGCTCGTGGGTCAGCTTCTCCTTCAGGCTGGCGAACGTCGGGACCGACGGCGCTTCGACGCCCAGCAGCTTGATCAAGTGCCAGCCAAATTGACTGCGAACCGGGGCCGAGACCTGATCCTTGTTCAGCGCATACAGCGCATCTTCGAAGGCCGGGTCATAGACGCCCTTGCCGGCGTAGCCCAGGTCACCGCCCTTGGTCGACGACCCCGGATCCTGAGAGAACTCCTTCGCCAGCGCAGCGAAATCTTCGCCCTTGGCAACGCGCTGCTGGATTTCTTCAATCTTGGCTTTCGCCTGAGCGTCCGTGGTCTTGTCGTTGACTTCGATCAGGATGTGCGCCGCACGGCGCTGCTCGGCCAGGTTGGCGATCTCTTTCTGATACGCCGCTTGCAGGTCTTCATCCTTCACCGACACCTTGTCGAAGAAGGAGGACTTCTTCAGTTCGATGTAGTCGAGCACCACTTGCTCAGGACTCAGAAACTCTTTTGCGTGCTGATCGTAGTGCGCCTTGATCTCGTCGTCGGTGACTTTCACGCTCGACGGATCGGCCGGCAGGGTCAACGTAGCGAAATCACGGGTCTGTTTTTCCAGGCGGGCAAACGCGTCGACTTGCGCGTCAGTGACGAACGCACTGCCGCCGATACCGGCACGAATCTGGCCGATCAACATTTCCTGGCCCAGGATCTGGCGGAATTGCAGACGGGAGTAGCCGAGCTGGCGGATGACCTGATCGAAGCGATCAGCACTGAATTTACCGTCGACCTGGAATTCAGGGGTCAGCAGCATTTGCTGATCCAGCGCGGCTTCGGAGAAACCGAACTTCGAATCAGCGGCGCCCTGCAACAGCAGCTTGCGGTCGATCAAGCCCTTGAGAGCGGAGTCACGCAGCATCTTTTCATTGAGCATCGCAGGATCGAAGTCCTTGCCCAGCTGTTGCATCAGCTGGCGGCGTTGCATTTCAACGGCTTGACCCAGTTCAGCCTGGGTGACTTCCTCACCATTGACCTTCGCAGCATCCTGCGAGTGGCTGGTGGCCCGGAAAATGGCATCGAACCCGGTCAGGGCCATCAGAGCGATGATGACCCCGATGATGGTTTTGGCAATCCATCCCTGTGAATTGTCCCTGATATTCTGCAGCATGTATCCCCCAGAGGGTTGTACTCGACTCACCAGGCTGCTGCACACGGTAACGCGGAGCGTGGGTTGAATCCGGATAGAAGAAAGGCGCATCCGAGGATGCGCCTTCTCGTAACTTGCAAAGCGGACGGGGTTCGATGTGCGTTCCCCGAGTGACAGTCCAGCGCTTGATCAACCGCACTTGCCGCTTCACGCCCCGAACAGAAACAACGCTGTCCCGGGCGGGCAAAGTAAAAAGAAACTCAGTTAACGGCTTCTTTCAGCGCTTTACCGGCTTTGAAGCCAGGTTTCTTGGCCGCTGGAATTTCCAGGGTTTTACCGGTCTGAGGGTTACGGCCGGTACGGGCAGGACGATCAGTGACGGAGAAAGTGCCGAAGCCTACCAGTACTACAGAGTCGCCAGCCTTGAGAGCGCCAGTGACGGATTCGATTACAGCGTCCAGCGCACGGCCAGCAGCAGCTTTCGGGATGTCAGCGGATGCGGCGATGGCATCAATCAGTTCCGACTTGTTCACTCTAAGTCCCCTTATATATTTGAGTATTTCTAAGTTTTTTTTGGTGAAACCAAACGAACACGAGCGGCCTGAACAGGCTTGAAGAGCCGCTTTATAGCAAGGGCTCCAAAAACCTGTCAAGGAAGGCCTCCCAGACTAATGCGTGCTGATCCTTCCCTTGGCGTCAGACTCGCGCTTTTCATCCTTGGCAACCATCTCGGGAGCCACATCCGGCAAGGGCTCCGGCGCGTATTGCAGCGCAATTTGGAGGACCTCGTCAATCCATTTAACCGGTTTGATTTGCAGGTCCGCCTTGATGTTGTCCGGGATCTCCTTCAGATCGCGAACGTTCTCTTCGGGGATGATCACTGTCTTGATGCCACCACGGTGAGCAGCCAGCAATTTCTCCTTGAGACCGCCGATTGCCAGCACCTGTCCACGCAAAGTGATTTCACCCGTCATGGCCACGTCCGCGCGGACCGGAATCCCCGTCAGTGCCGACACCAGCGCCGTGCACATGCCCACGCCTGCGCTTGGGCCGTCTTTCGGCGTCGCACCTTCCGGCATATGGATGTGCGTGTCGCGCTTCTCGTGGAAGTCCAGAGGAATGCCCAGGCTCTTGGCACGGCTGCGGACCACTGTCAGCGCGGCCGTGATCGATTCGACCATGACATCGCCCAGCGAACCGGTCTTGATCAATTGACCCTTGCCCGGAACAACCGCTGCTTCGATGGTCAGCAGCTCGCCGCCGACCTGAGTCCAGGCCAGACCGGTCACCTGACCGACCTGATCCTGCTGCTCAGCCAGGCCATAACGGAATTTGCGCACGCCGAGGAAGTTCTCGAGCATATCCGCGGTCACGACCACTGAAAAACGCTTCTCGTGTGCGTGTTCCTTGACCGCCTTGCGGCAGACCTTGGCGATCTGACGCTCAAGGCTACGCACGCCCGCTTCACGGGTGTAGTAGCGGATGATGTCGCGTATCGCCTCGACTTCGAACTCGATCTCGCCTTTCTTCAAGCCGTTGGCAGCGATCTGCTTGGGGGAGAGGTACTTGGTCGCGATGTTGATCTTCTCGTCTTCGGTGTAGCCGGGCAGGCGGATCACTTCCATACGGTCAAGGAGCGCCGGCGGAATGTTCATCGAGTTGGCGGTGCACAGGAACATCACGTCGGAGAGGTCGTAATCGACTTCCAGGTAATGGTCGTTGAAGTTGTGGTTCTGCTCGGGATCCAGCACTTCCAGCAACGCCGAAGCCGGGTCACCGCGCATGTCGCTGCCCATCTTGTCGATTTCATCGAGCAGGAACAGCGGATTGCGCACGCCAACCTTGGTCATTTTCTGGATCAGGCGACCTGGCATCGAACCGATGTAGGTACGACGGTGCCCACGAATTTCAGCTTCATCGCGTACACCGCCCAGGGCCATACGGACGAATTTGCGGTTGGTGGCGTGGGCGATCGACTCGGCCAGCGAGGTTTTACCCACGCCAGGAGGACCGACCAGGCACAACACCGGACCACGAATCTTCTTCACGCGCTTTTGAACGGCGAGGTATTCGAGGATCCGCTCTTTGACTTCGTCCAGACCGTAGTGGTCGGCGTCGAGGATGTCTTCGGCGCGGGCGAGGTCCAGACGCACTTTGCTCTGGGCCTTCCACGGCACCTGGACCAGCCAGTCAATGTAGGAGCGAACGACGGTGGCCTCGGCGGACATCGGCGACATCTGCTTGAGCTTGTTCAGCTCGGCGGTGGCTTTGGTCATCGCGTCTTTGGGCAGGCCGGCGGCATCGATGCGCTTTTTCAGCTCTTCGATTTCGTTGTGGCCTTCCTCGCTGTCGCCGAGCTCTTTCTGAATGGCCTTCATCTGCTCATTCAGGTAGTACTCGCGCTGACTGCGCTCCATCTGCTTTTTCACGCGACCGCGGATGCGCTTCTCGACCTGCAGGAGGTCAATTTCGGCATCCAGCAACGCCAGCACGTGTTCAACACGCGCCGACAGGTCAATGATCTCGAGGATTTCCTGCTTCTGCTCGATCTTCAGCGCCATGTGGGCAGCCATGGTGTCGACCAGACGCCCCGGCTCATCGATGCTGTTAAGGGAGGAAAGCACCTCCGCCGGGACTTTTTTGCCCAGCTGTACGTACTGTTCGAACTGAGCCAGCAGGCTACGGACGAAGACTTCGGATTCACGATCCGGCGCATCGACTTCATCGATCAGCGCCACTTCGGCGCGGCAGTGGCCGTCGACCTCAATGAAGCGCTCGACCGAGCCACGCTGCTCGCCCTCGACCAGAACCTTTACGGTACCGTCCGGCAGCTTCAGCAGCTGCAGCACGGTGGCCACGGTGCCAACGTTGTACAGCGCTTCTTCACCGGGATCGTCGTCGGCCGGGTTTCGTTGCGCCAGCAGCAAGATCTGCTTGTCGCCGGTCATTGCCGCTTCAAGGGCCTCGATCGACTTCTCGCGCCCCACGAACAGCGGGATAACCATATGCGGGTAAACCACAACATCGCGCAGTGGCAAGAGAGGCAGTTCAATGGTCGTCTTCATGATTTCGCCTCTACGGCGGCCTTCAGGCCATGGACAGATATAAATAAGCTGAAAATCAAGATGGGGGTTGAACCTTAAAAAAACAAGCGTCGCTTTGAGTTAAAGCAAAAGCTGAAACGCAGACCCGGCTTGAGGGAAACGCGAAAAGGGCCCGAGGGCCCTTTTCGTTTCCAGTCGCCCGGTGCGTTGCCAGCAGGCTACGCGTCGGGTGCCGCCTTGGCAGGTGGCTCGCTGTTTTCGTAAATCAACAGCGGCTTGGAGGTGCCCTCGATCACGCTTTCATCGATCACCACCTTGCTCACGTCGGACTGCGACGGGATCTCGTACATGGTGTCGAGCAGAACGCCCTCGAGGATGGAGCGCAGACCGCGAGCACCGGTCTTGCGCTCAAGCGCACGACGGGCAACCGATTTCAACGCATCCGGACGGAACTCGAGGTCCACGCCTTCCATCTCGAACAACTTGCCGTATTGCTTGGTGAGCGCGTTCTTCGGCTCGGTCAGAATCTGCATCAGCGCAGCTTCGTCCAACTCGTCCAGCGTCGCCAGAACAGGCAGACGACCCACGAACTCCGGGATCAGACCGAACTTGACCAGATCGTCAGGCTCGACTTCACGCAGGGATTCGCCGACCTTCTTGCCCTCTTCCTTGCTGCGCACTTCGGCGTTGAAGCCGATGCCGCCTTTGGTGGAGCGATTCTGGATGACCTTTTCCAGGCCAGAGAACGCACCGCCACAGATGAAGAGGATGTTACGCGTGTCCACCTGCAGGAATTCCTGCTGTGGGTGCTTGCGACCACCTTGAGGCGGGACGGAAGCCACGGTGCCTTCAATCAGCTTCAGCAAGGCCTGCTGCACGCCTTCGCCCGACACGTCACGGGTGATGGAAGGGTTGTCGGACTTGCGCGAAATCTTGTCGATTTCGTCGATGTAGACAATACCCATCTGGGCCTTCTCGACATCGTAATCGCACTTCTGCAACAGCTTTTGAATGATGTTCTCGACGTCCTCACCCACATAACCGGCTTCGGTCAGGGTGGTGGCGTCGGCGATAGTGAACGGAACGTTGAGCAAACGAGCGAGCGTTTCGGCCAGCAGGGTCTTGCCGGAGCCCGTCGGGCCGATCAGCAGGATGTTGCTCTTGCCCAGTTCAACGTCGTCGTTTTTCTTGTCGCGCTGATTCAGTCGCTTGTAGTGGTTGTACACCGCTACTGCGAGAACCTTTTTGGCACGTTCCTGACCAATGACGTACTGGTCAAGGATGCCGCTGATTTCTTTAGGCGATGGCAGTTTATGCGCGCTGCTCTCGGCCTGTGCTTCCTGCACCTCCTCGCGGATGATGTCATTGCACAGGTCGACGCACTCGTCACAAACAAATACCGAGGGGCCGGCAATCAACTTGCGCACTTCATGCTGGCTTTTGCCACAGAAGGAGCAATAAAGCAGTTTGCCGTTGTCCTCGCCGTTGCGGGTGTCAGTCATTCGATCGATCCAATCCGGTAGGCTTGCAACACAAGATGAAGGCAATTGCTCGATTTTTCAAGTCCGCAGGCGGCACGGAAGTACCGACCGCCCGGGATCATTGCCCTTCACACAGTCAATTGGTCATTTGACGCCGGTCGATGACCGAGTCCACCAGACCGTATTCAGCAGCGCGTTCTGCGCTCATGAAATTGTCTCGGTTGGTGTCGCGTTCGATCGCTTCCAGCGTCTGGCCGGTGTGGTGCGCCAGCAGTTCGTTCAGACGTTGACGGATGAACAGAATTTCCCGGGCGTGAATGTCGATGTCCGACGCCTGGCCCTGAAAACCGCCCAACGGCTGGTGAATCATGACGCGAGAGTTCGGCAGTGCGAAACGCTTGCCCTTGGCACCACCGGCCAACAGGAAAGCGCCCATGCTGCAGGCCTGGCCCATGACGGTCGTGGAAACGTCCGGCTTGATGAACTGCATGGTGTCGTAGATCGCCATGCCTGCAGTCACCGAACCGCCTGGGGAGTTGATGTAAAGATGGATGTCCTTGTCCGGGTTTTCCGCTTCAAGGAACAGCAGCTGCGCCGAGATGAGGTTGGCCATGTAGTCTTCAACCGGACCGACCAGGAAGATGACGCGTTCCTTGAGCAGGCGGGAGTAGATGTCATAGGCGCGCTCGCCACGGGCGGACTGCTCGATAACCATCGGGACCAGGCCGCCAGCGGCCTGGATGTCAGAGTTCTGCTGAATATAAGAATTGCGGGACATGTCTCGCATTCACTCCCAAATAGTCATGTCTTGAATACGCATAAGCCAGCGCGAAGGCTGGCTTATGGTGTTTTCGAACGAGAGAAGGAAATCAGTCGGCTTGTGGAGCTTCAACCGGCTTGACTGCCTCTTCGTACGAGACCGCTTTGTCGGTCACGCTCGCTTTCTGCAAAACAGTATCCACAACTTGTTCTTCCAGCACAACCGAACGAACTTCGTTCATTTGCTGTTCGTTCTTGTAGTACCACGCCACAACCTGCTCTGGCTCCTGGTAGGCGGAAGCCATTTCCTGAATCAGCTCGCGAACGCGGGTGTCGTCAGGCTTGAGGTCGAATTGCTTGACGACTTCAGCCACGATCAGACCCAGTTCAACGCGGCGCTTGGCCTGCTCTTCGAACAGCTCTGCCGGCAGTTGGTCAGGCTTGATGTTGCCGCCGAACTGCTGAACAGCCTGAACGCGCAGACGGTTGACTTCGTTTTCCAGCAGCGCTTTAGGCACTTCGATCGGGTTGGCGGCCAGCAGACCGTCCATTACCTGATTCTTGACCTTGGACTTGATGGCCTGACGCAGCTCGCGCTCCATGTTCTTGCGAACTTCGGTGCGGAAGCCTTCGATGTTGGTTTCCTTGATGCCGAACTGCTTGAAAAACGTTTCGTTCAGCTCAGGCAGGGTCGGTGCCGACACAGTGTTGACGGTGACGGTGAACTCGGCGGTTTTGCCAGCCAGTTCCAGATTCTGGTAATCCTCTGGGAAAGTCAGGTTCAGAACGCGCTCTTCGCCGGCTTTGGCGCCAACCAGACCGTCTTCGAAACCCGGGATCATGCGACCCGAACCCAACACCAGCTGAGTACCGGTGGCCGAACCGCCAGCGAACGCTTCACCGTCGATTTTACCGACGAAGTCGATGTTCAGCTGGTCTTCGTTTTGCGCAGCGCGGTCAGCAACTTCAAAGCTGACGTTCTGCTTGCGCAGGATTTCCAGCATGTTGTCCAGATCGGAATCAGCGACGTCAGCCGACAGACGCTCGACGGAAATGGACTCGAAACCGGCAACGGTGAATTCAGGGAATACTTCGAACGTAGCGATGTACTCGAGGTCCTTGCCCTTTTCGAAGGTTTTAGGCTCGACGGAAGGTGCGCCAGCCGGGTTCAGCTTTTGCTCGACGACTGCTTCGTAGAAGGTCGCCTGGATCAGATCGCCTAATGCTTCTTGACGAGCACCGTCTTCGTAACGCTGGCGGATCACGCTCATAGGCACTTTGCCTGGGCGGAAGCCCGGGATCTTGGCTTTACGTGCGGTCTGCTGCAGACGCTTGTTGACTTCAGACTCGATGCGCTCAGCGGGCACGCCAATGGTCATGCGGCGCTCGAGAGCGGAAGTGTTTTCAACAGAAACTTGCATTGATATTCCTCGTTGCACAGACGTTAGCCGGCCGTTTCCGACCCCAGAATCAAGGGCAAGCATTCTAGTGGGTCAAACTCAAGAAGTCACCCTACTGAACAAGGGTAAATTAGGTAGCATGCAGCCCGGGAATCGCAGATGAATGTTTCAGCCTGCGGGAGGTGTCTGGAACGCACCTGATACGCCCCTGTATAAAGGAAGCAAAAGGACGACCGAAACATGATCCAGTCCCTGGAAGCACACCGAACGAGCCCTGTGTCATGGACCCATCAAGCTCGCACCGCGTTAAAACGCAGCACGTTGAAACAAAAAAAGCCGCACAAGGCGGCTTTCTTTCATCCCTCAACACCCGAAGTGTTGCGAGACTTTTAACTGGTGCGGACGGAGAGACTCGAACTCTCACACCTTGCGGCGCTGGAACCTAAATCCAGTGTGTCTACCAATTCCACCACATCCGCGTTTTGAAGCGCTTAAAGCAAAGGCGCCAGATTATGAATCTGGCGCCTTTTCGAATATGGGGTGGACGAAGGGGATCGAACCCTCGACAACGGGAGTCACAATCCCGTGCTCTACCAACTGAGCTACGCCCACCATATCGCGTTGTAACCGACGCATTCAAATTGAATGCTACTTGTGCCAAAGCTGCCTAAATGGCGCACCCGGCAGGACTCGAACCTGCGACCATCCGCTTAGAAGGCGGATGCTCTATCCAGCTGAGCTACGGGCACTTATTTCATTTGCCTTCGTGAGACTGCAAATTAAGAGCTTTCAATCACGCTGAGCAGATCTTAACTCTACCTGACTTATTCAACCTTTCGACCTGATTTGCCGCTTCCGGCTAATCCTGTGTGGGGTTGTGCCCGACAAGTGCGACGAATCTTATAGACGGCCCAAAAGGTCGTCAACACTTTTTTCAAAAAAATTCAGTTAATTAAAGGGGTTAGCTTATTAAGCGGACCAACCGTCTTTGCCCTTGCGTCAGGTCATGCGAGAATGCGCGCTCTTTTTCCCTCCCCCTCCGATGGTTAATCACGCGTAATGACTGCAAAACTAATAGACGGCAAAGCGATCGCAGCCAACCTGCGCCAGCAGATCGCTCAACGAGTCGCCCAGCGTCGCGAGCAAGGCCTGCGCACGCCCGGCCTCGCGGTGATTCTGGTCGGCAGCGACCCCGCCTCTCAGGTTTACGTCTCGCACAAACGCAAAGACTGCGAAGAGGTCGGCTTCATCTCCCAGGCCTATGACCTGCCCAGTGAAACCACCCAGACCGAACTGACCGATCTGATCGATCGCCTCAACGACGACCCGGCCATCGACGGCATCCTGCTGCAACTGCCGCTGCCGGAGCATCTGGAATCCTCCAGTCTGCTGGAGCGCATCCGTCCGGATAAAGACGTCGACGGCTTCCACCCCTACAACGTGGGTCGCCTGGCCCAGCGCATTCCACTGCTGCGCCCGTGCACCCCCAAGGGCATCATGACCCTGCTGGAAAGCACCGGTGTCGATCTGTACGGCAAGGACGCGGTCGTGGTGGGTGCGTCCAACATCGTCGGTCGTCCGATGGCGATGGAGCTGCTGCTGGCCGGCTGCACCGTGACCGTGACCCATCGCTTCACCCAGGATCTGGCCGGACACGTCGGTCGTGCCGATCTGGTGGTCGTGGCGGCGGGCAAGCCGGGTCTGGTCAAGGGCGAGTGGATCAAGGAAGGCGCCATCGTCATCGACGTCGGCATCAACCGTCAGGATGACGGCAAGCTGGTAGGCGATGTGGTGTACGAAACCGCCCTGCCCCGCGCCGGCTGGATCACGCCGGTGCCAGGCGGCGTCGGCCCCATGACCCGCGCCTGCCTGCTGGAAAACACGCTGTATGCCGCAGAGACACTGCACGGCTGATAATTCAGGCCGGTGCATAACGCCAGCCGGCTCATCAAAACGCGAACAAGAAAAACGGCACCCGAGGGTGCCGTTTTTTTATGCGCCGAACATAGAAGCGTGCAGGTTACTTCTTCCCGGCTTCCCAGCTCTTCAAGAGGTCCGAGTAAGCGATGGTTTCGCCCTTCGGTTTCTCGTTGGCCAGTTTGCGTTGCGGCGCAAGGAAGGCACCGTTGCTCTTCTCGGCTTTGGTGTACCACTCTTCAGCCGTGGTTTCCGGGTTCATCTTAGGCGCGCAACCACTTGGTTCCTGAACCTTGGAGCGCTCGATGCGGGTCATGATTGCATCCTGATCCTTGGCCAGACCGTCGAGGGCCGCCTGTGCCGACTTCTCGCCGGTCACAGCTTCAGCCACGTGACTCCACCACAACTGAGCCAGCTTCGGATAATCCGGGACGTTGGTGCCGGTTGGCGACCATTGCACACGGGCCGGGCTGCGATAAAACTCGACCAGACCACCGAGTTTCGGCGCCAGGGCGGTCATCTCTTTGGAGTTGATGTCCGATTCGCGGATCGGCGTCAGGCCCACGATGGTTTTCTTCAGCGAGACAGACTTCGACGTCACGAACTGCGCGTAGAGCCAGGCGGCCAGGCGCTTCTTCTCTTCGGTGGACTTGAGGAAGGTCCAGGAGCCTACGTCCTGATAACCCAGCTTCATGCCTTCTTTCCAGTACGGACCTTTTGGCGATGGCGCCATCCGCCATTTCGGCGTGCCGTCGGCGTTCATGACTGGCAGACCTGGCTTGGTCATGTCAGCGGTGAAAGCGGTGTACCAGAAGATCTGCTGAGCGACGTTACCCTGGGACGGCACCGGCCCGGACTCGGAGAACGTCATGCCTGCCGCTTCAGGTGGTGCGTAAGCCTTGAGCCAGTCGATGTATTTCTGAGTGGCGAACACTGCGGCCGGGCCGTTGGTGTCGCCGCCGCGGGTGATGCTCGAACCGACCGGGTGGCAGTCTTCTACACGGATGCCCCACTCATCGACCGGCAAGCCGTTCGGCAAGCCTTTATCGCCGCTGCCAGCCATGGAGAACCAGGCATCGGTGAAGCGCCAGCCCAGGGACGGGTCTTTCTTGCCGTAGTCCATGTGGCCGTAGACTTTCTTGCCGTCAAGTTCCTTGACGTCTTCGCTGAAGAACTTGGCGATGTCTTCATAAGCGGACCAGTTCACCGGAACGCCCAGCTCGTAGCCGTATTTGGCCTTGAATTTTTCTTTCAGATCAGGACGGTCAAACCAGTCGGCGCGGAACCAGTACAGGTTGGCGAACTGTTGGTCAGGCAGTTGATACAGTTTGGCCGGCGTGACGACTTTGCCTGATGCGTCTTTGACTTCAGGCGACGTGGTGAATGAGGTGCCGATGAAGTCTTTGATGTCGAGCGTCGGAGAAGTGACTTTCGAACCTTCCGGGCTGGCCATCAGGTCGGTCAGAGACATCGCCTTGCCGTAGCGGAAGTGCGTACCGATCAGGTCGGAGTCGTTGACCCAGCCGTCATAGATACTCTGGTTAGACTGCATGGCAGTCTGCAGCTTCTCGATCACGTCGCCTTCCTGCAGCAGGTCATGAGTGACCTTGATGCCGGTGATTTCGGTGAACGCCTTGGCCAGGGTTTTGGATTCGTATTCATGGGTGGTCAAGGTTTCGGAAACCACCTTGATGTCCATGCCGCGGAACGGCTCGGCCGCCTTGATGAACCACTCCAGCTCCTTGAGCTGATCGGCATCAGACAGCGTGGTCGGCTTGAACTCGCTGGAGGCCCACTTCTTGGCGGCATCCTCGTACTGATCGGCCCATGCCGAAACGCTCAAGCCACTGAGCATTACCATCGTCGCTACCGTCACACTATGTCGCAGCTTGTTTTTCTTATTGAACATAGACACCTCTTGTGTTGATTCTTATGTGATCCAACCTGTTCGCATCTTGCTCTGCAGGAGCGCGCTTGCCCGCGAATACGGTCAGCCTGTACAGGACGAATCGCCTGACACACCGCCTTCGGGCGAGCGCACCTACAGCTACATGTCGCTTTTCTTCAACCCCAACGCATCACCACCAACAACCAGACCAGGGAAAGCCCCGAGGCCACCCAGATATTCCAGCTCGTCGCGCCGATGACCAGCAGGTGCAGGTAGGCGCTTCCGAGCAGGCCGATGAACAGACGATCGCCGCGTGTGGTGGCGATCGGGAGAAAACCGCGACGTTCAATACTCGCCGAACGCAATTCCCAGGCCGTCATCGCCACCAGAATCGCAGCGATGGACGCAAAGAAAATAGCAGTTGGCAGGGTCCAGGACATCCACTCCATTTTTCGACTCCTCAGACACGACCAAGGGCGAAGCCCTTGACCACGTGATTACGAACGAACCAGATAACCAGCATGCCCGGCAGAATGGTCAACACCCCCGCCGCTGCCAGCACCCCCCAATCGATCCCCGATGCCGAAACGGTACGGGTCATGACCGCCGCGATCGGCTTGGCGTTGACCGAGGTCAGCGTGCGCGCCAGCAGCAGTTCGACCCAGGAGAACATGAAGCAAAAGAACGCCGTGACACCGATGCCCGAGCCAATCAGCGGGATGAAAATCTTGCCGAAGAACTTGGGAAAGCTGTAGCCATCGATGTAGGCGGTTTCGTCAATCTCCTTGGGCACCCCGGACATGAAGCCTTCCAGGATCCACACCGCCAGCGGCACGTTGAACAGGCAGTGCGCCAACGCTACCGCAATGTGCGTGTCGAACAGGCCGATGGACGAGTACAGCTGGAAGAACGGCAGCAGGAAAACCGCAGGCGGCGCCATCCGGTTGGTCAGGAGCCAGAAGAACAGGTGCTTGTCGCCGAGGAAACGATAGCGGGAAAACGCATAGGCCGCAGGCAATGCGACGCTCAGCGATATGACCATATTCAGGCAGACGTAGTACAGCGAGTTGATATAGCCGCTGTACCAGCTTTCGTCGGTGAAGATCACCTTGTAGTTCGCCAGCGTGAAGTCCTGTGGGAACAGGGTCAGGCCACCGAGGATTTCGGTGTTGGTCTTGAACGACATGTTGACCAGCCAGTAGATCGGGATCAGCAGAAACAGCAGGTAGATCCACAGCGGTATGAGCTTTTTGAACGACACTTTCTCGCGCTTGTTCATGGGCGCTCCTCAGTTCTTTTCGCTGTGGGTCATCGCGGTGTAGAACACCCACGACACCAACAGAATGATCAGGAAATACACCAGCGAGAACGCCGCCGCAGGGCCCAGGTCGAACTGGCCGAGCGCCATGGTCGTCAGGGTCTGGCTGAGGAAGGTCGTCGAGTTGCCCGGACCGCCACCGGTGAGCACGAACGGCTCGGTGTAGATCATGAAGCTGTCCATGAAGCGCAGCATCACGGCGATCAGCAGCACGCTCTTCATCTTCGGCAGCTGGATGTGTCGAAACACGGCCCAGTTGGAAGCCCGATCAATCCGCGCCGCCTGGTAGTACACGTCCGGAATGGCGCGCAGACCCGAGTAGCACAGCAACGCCACCAGCGAGGTCCAGTGCCAGACGTCGATGACCAGCACGGTCACCCAGGCGTCCGACGCGTTGGCCGCGTAGTTGTAGCTGATGCCCAGCACATCGTTGAGGATCCAGCCCAGCAGGCCGATGTCGCCACGGCCGAAGATCTGCCAGATGGTGCCGACCACGTTGAAGGGGATCAGCAGCGGAATGGTCATGACGATCAGGCATAGCGACGACCAGCGTCCCTTGGTCGGCATGGTCAGGGCGATGCCGATGCCCAGCGGGATTTCGATCAGCAGCACGCAGGCGGAGTAGATGAACTGGCGCAGCAGCGAATCATGCAGGCGCGGGTCCTGCAGCACTTGCCGGAACCAGTCGGCGCCGACGAAGTAACGGCTGGACTGGTCGAAGATGTCCTGCACCGAATAGTTGACCACGGTCATCATCGGAATGATGGCGCTGAATGCCACCAGCAGGAACACCGGCAGCACCAGCCACCAGGCCTTGTTGTTTTGCACCTTAGTCATGGGACACCTCGCTGGCCGGCAGTGTGTGGGTGGCGGCCTCCAGCAGAAATTCATCGGCGTAGAGCATCAGCCATTGCGCCGGGAAACTGATCCAGGCCTGGCCCTGGGGCACCGGCTTGTCTTCCTGCACGCGCACTTTCAACAGCTGGCCTGCCAGTTTCAGGGTGAGGATCTTGTAGGTCCCCAGGTCCTCGACGTAGGTCACTTCGGCTTGCATGGCGTCATCGACAGGGGCGTCCCAGACGTGCACGAACTCGGGACGAATCCCGACCTTCAACGTGCTCCACTGAGTGGCCGCGAGGCGCTGCTGCAAGGCTTCGGACAACGGCAGATGAATGCCGCCAAAGCCCACGCCGCCGGCTTCAGGCTTGACCTCGATGAGGTTCATGCCGGGGCTGCCGATGAAGTAGCCGACGAAGGTGTGGTGCGGTTTTTCGAACAGCTCGCGGGGCGTGCCGAACTGGACGATCTGGCCGCCGTACATCACCGCGATCTTGTCGGCGAAGGTGGAGGCCTCCAGCTGATCGTGGGTGACGTAGACCATGGTGATGTTGAACTGCTCGTGAATCTGCTTGAGCTTGCGGCGCAGCTTCCACTTCAGATGCGGGTCGATCACGGTCAGCGGTTCGTCGAACAGGATCGCCGACACGTCATCACGAACCAGCCCGCGGCCCATGGAGACTTTCTGTTTTTCGTCAGCGGTGAGGCCTTTGGCTTTCTTCTTCAGCAACGGCTGCAGATCCAGCACGTCGGCGATTTCCTGCACCTTGATCTTCACTTTCGCTTCCGGCATGCCCTGATTGCGCAGCGGGAAGGCGAGGTTGTCGTACACCGTCATGGTGTCGTAGACCACCGGGAACTGGAAAACCTGAGCGATGTTGCGCTCTTCCGGCGACATGTCGTTGACCACGGTGGTGTCGAACAGGACCTTGCCCTCAGACGGGCTGAGCAGGCCGGAGATGATATTGAGCAGGGTCGATTTGCCGCAGCCGGACGGGCCGAGCAAGGCATACGCGCCGCCCTGCTCCCAGATGTGAGTCATTTCGCGGATCGCATAGTCTTCAGGGCCGGTCGGATTGGCGCTGTAACTGTGCGCGAGTTGTTGCAAGCGGATCTCGGCCATCAGGCAACCCTCGCCATACGCAGGCCCGGCGCCTGAATCAGGCCGCCCTGCTGATCGAATACGAACAGTTTGTGAGTCGGTATGTACACGCGAATCGGCGTGTCCACGTCGTACTCGTGGACGCCCGGCAAATGCAGCACCAGCGAGAAATGCTCGTTGCGCACGTGCAGGAAAGTCTCGGAACCGCTGATCTCGGCGAGCTCGACGGTCACCGCCAGTTCAAGGTCGTCGTCGTTGGACGGCACCAGACTCAGATGACTTGGGCGAACACCAAAGCGGTATTCGCCGTCGCCGATGGTGCGCAGGTCAACGTTCAGCGGGAAGTGCACGAAGTTGGCGAAGCTCACTTCGTTGCCTTCGATACGGCCGGGCATCAGGTTGATCGGCGGCTCGGAGAACAGCTCGGCGGCCAGCACGGTTTTCGGCTGGTGGTACACCTCGGGCGTACGGCCGCTCTGGATCACGCGGCCTTCGTGCAGAATCGTGGTGGTCCCGCCCAGGGCCAGCGCTTCGTTCGGCTCGGTGGTGGCGTAGATGGCGATGGTATTGCGCGTTTCGAACAACTGGCGCATCTCCTGACGCAGCTCTTCGCGCAGCTTGTAGTCGAGGTTGACCAGCGGCTCATCGAACAGAATCAGTTCGGCGTCCTTGACCAGCGCCCGCGCCATGGCCGTGCGCTGCTGCTGGCCGCCGGACAATTCGAGGGGATAACGGCTGAGGAATTTTTCGATGCGCAGCATTTTCGCGGTTTCGCGAACGCGGCGGTCGATTTCGTCCTTCGACATCTTGGCCTGGCGCAGTGGCGAGGCGATGTTGTCGTAGACGGTCATGCTCGGATAGTTGATGAACTGCTGATAAACCATGGAGACATTGCGATGACGCACCGCGACCTGGGTGACATCTTTGCCATTCATCAGTACCCGGCCGCTGTCTGGCTTGTCCAGACCGGCCATCAAGCGCATCAGGCTGGTTTTGCCTGATAAGGTGCGCCCCAGCAATACATTGAATGAGCCGGGTTCAAAGCTCAGCGAAGCATCATCGATCCAGATCTGACCGTCGACGGCGCGGCTGACGTGCTCAAGCGTGAGAGACATGGCGTGCCCTTTTTATTTGTTTTGTTCGGGGTGTTGCGTGTTTGCCTTGTGGCAGGTCGTGACATCCGTTGACCGATTGTGCTGACCGATTGTTGGATAGCGACAATCGTGCCAACCGGCTTGCTCAGCATCTTTCTGGCTGTAATACGCGGACTAGAGCGGTTGCGACAATTTGCCGCACAAGGCGGCATTCGTTGATGAACATAAATGAACAGGAAAGGCTGAACACCTGAACAAAATGAACATTGACTTTGAACAATCCTGAACAACAATGGGTGGACGTTTTCGAGCAGGGATGCTCTGCCTAGCGGCATCTCGACAACAATAAATAAAAGTACTCGGACGGAGCCATTTCATGGCCACAGCAGGCGTATCCCCCAGCCACGACACCATCATTCAGGACTCGTGGGCCCGTTGCCGCGAGTTCGGCCTCGACCACCAGTCACGTCCGTCCTTCGGTCGCCTGCCCGATCATCAGGTGTCGCAACTGCTCGAGCGCCATCATTCATTGGTGCAGACCACCCATCAGCAGGTGCTGCCCTTCTATGAGGACATCCTCAGCAATTCCAACTGCCTGATCCTGCTCGCCGATCAGCAGGGCCAGGTCCTCAATTCCTGGGGCAACAAGCGCTTCGTCGAACCGGATCAACAGCCCGGTTTCGTCGCCGGGGCCAGCTGGCTGGAACAAGGGGCAGGCACTAACGCCATCGGTACGGCGCTGGCCTGTGAACAGGCTGTTCACATTGAACACGATGAACACTTTCTCAAGGCCAACCGTTTCATGACCGGTTCGGCGGCACCGATTTTCGATGCGTCGCGGCGGATGATCGCGGTGCTCGATGTGTCCAGCGACAGCTTCCTGCCGCCCTCCCACACCCTTGGGATGGTCAAGATGATGAGCCAGACCATCGAAAACCGGCTGATCCTTGACCAGTTCCAGCACAGTCACTTCCAACTGGTGTTCAACACCGGCCTGAACAACCTCGACAGCCAGTGGGCCGGCCTGCTGGTGTTCGATGAAAGCGGCCGGGTGCTCTGCGCCAACCGCCGTGCCGACAACCTGCTGGGCGTCAGCCTGCTCAACGCCAATATTGAAAATCTGTTCAAGGCGCCGATCGCCGACCTGCTTGATCAAACGGAAGGCCAGCCCTTCCCGCTTCAAGCCTCTGGTCACAATCGTTTTCATTGCGTGCTGAAGCGGCCGAAAGCACCGGTGCTCAAGCTCAGAACGGTGCCGGTCCAGGTGCAGGTGCCGATTCCATCCCGGTCAATGGTGGTCGGCGCCATCGAACCCGGCATGGGCGACGAGCGGGTCGAGAAAGCCGCGCGTCAGGGGCAGCGACTGCTGGAGAAAAACGTTCCGCTGTTGATCCTCGGCGAGACGGGTGTGGGCAAGGAAGTGTTCGTCAAGGCCCTGCACCGCGCCAGCTCCCGGGCTGATCAGCCGATGATTGCCGTGAACTGCGCGGCGATCCCGTCGGAGCTGGTCGAGGCGGAACTGTTTGGCTATGAAAAAGGCGCGTTCACCGGCGCTCACCATAAAGGCAGCATCGGGCTGATCCGCAAGGCCGACAAAGGCACGCTGTTTCTCGACGAGATCGGCGACATGCCGCTGCCGGTTCAGGCGCGTCTGCTGCGGGTGTTGCAGGAACGATGCGTGCAGCCGGTGGGCAGCAGCGAGTTGTATCCGGTGGACATCCGGGTGATTTCCGCGACCCATTGTTCATTGCGCGAGCATGTGCAGAACGGACGCTTTCGTCAGGATTTGTACTACCGCATCAGTGGCCTGAACCTGGAGTTGCCGCCGTTGCGGGATCGTAGCGATAAACCCGCGCTGGTCCGAGCGATCTGGGAGCAGCACCGCGAACCGCAGCAGACAGCGGGTTTTGAGCCACAGGTGATGGAGCTGTTCGAACGGCACCCGTGGCCGGGCAATTTGCGGCAGTTGAGCAATGTGATTCAGGTGGCGTTGGCACTGGCCGACGATCAACCGATTTCCACCGAGCATCTGCCGGAAGACTTTTTCGCCGATCTGGCGATGGGCTGCGAAACCGTCGAGCCTGAAACAGTGCTCAACCGCAAAGCCGCGCTGGACACGCCGGAAGAGCTGAGTGAGTTGTTGCAGGCGGCGGGCGGGAACATCTCGCAGCTGGCGAAGCGGCTGGGGGTGAGCCGGAATACGCTGTACAAGCGGCTGCGGGAACAGGGGTTTTAGCCTGAGCCCGGCCCGAAACGCCCTGTAGGAGCCGGCTTGCTGGCGAAAACGGTGGGTCAGTAGATCTCTCCATGGCTGATTCACCGCATTCGCCAGCAAGCCGGCTCCTACAGTTTCAACATCCGATCGTCCGTGCGCTTGGCGTCAACCGTGACGCGGAGCGTCAGCGGATGCATTCCCACGCAGAGCGTCACTAGTGTCCGGGGAAAGTCCAGAGGGGGAGCTTGCTCCCCCTCTCTGACCGCATCCATACGGCATAATCAGTCTTTTCC
>NZ_SOCR01000014.1 GCF_004364335.1 Pseudomonas graminis
GCGCAGTGGGCCGAGCCGCATGGATGCGGCGAGAGCGCCGTCAGGACATGGATGTCCGTTCGGCGCGGGCCCACGGAGCGTCGTCGAAGTGAGGGTATTCCGACGAAGGAGGAACCTAACCAGGAGCAAGCACCCTTGGTTCCTTGGGGATGGTGCGACTTTCGACTTTTCCAAGTAACTCGCCGAAGGCGAAATAGTCTGCCCCCAGGCAGACGCTCTAGATCCAGATCACGCCTTCCAGGGCGACTGCCGAATGACCTCCACAAAATTCAGCGGCTTGAACGTCGGATCCTCAGCCACCAACACATCCGCATTCACCGTCCCGAACGTCGTATCCGGCTTATGCCGAAAACCATCGGCAAACGCGCACAAAATGCACGCCTTGAAGTCCTCACCGCGCGGGTGAGCATGGGTCACCCCCTCACGCTGCTCATCACTGAACTGCCCGTAATTGATCCCCAGCACATCCATCTCCACGCCCGCCGTCACCAGCGCCACGTTCGGCCGCAAATGCTCGGGCACGCCCGGCGTCGTGTGCAGCGCAATCGACAACCACACCTGCTCCATATCCCCCTCGGACAACCCAAATGGCTGCATGAACGCCCGCGCCGCGTTGGCCGAATCCACCTCAAAACGCAGGTCCACGCTGCGATGCCGCGCCACCAGACCCAAATCATGAAACATCGCACCGACATAAAGCTGCTCGGCGTCGTACGCCAGCCCCTTGCGCTCCCCCGTCAGCGCGCCCCACAAAAACACACGGCGCGAATGATTGAACAGCAGGTCGTCTTGCTGATCGCGGATGTACTCGGTGGTGGCGCGGGCCAGCGCGCTGTCGGGGATCTTGATACCGGCGATTGATTGACTCATGGGAAATCTCTCCAGCGGCCGCACCGGTGTGGCGCGTTGAAGAGAAGTCTGCGCGGCGAGACCCAATGGCTCAATCGGCGCGCGGTCTCGTTCTCTGCCAAACGTGCATCGTTTACTGCCAGCTCACCTGCGGTTTACCAGATTGCGGCGGACCGACGGCACGACCTCGGATAAACTCTGCGCCGTTGCAGTGCGCCATGCCTCAAAAAGCGCCTCAAAAAGTGTCATCAAAGCGTGCCGTCAGAGCCCGCCGATAAAAGCATTCCTGCCCCCCCATCCTGATGCATCGAAAACAAGGAGCCCCTGTGTACAAGGGCGTTGCGTTATCGGTCATGGCCTCCTGCCTGTTCGCGGTCATGTACTACTACACCTCATTGCTCACGCCATTGAGCGGTGAAGAAATCTTCGGTTGGCGCATGCTGCTGACTCTGCCCTGCGTGACCCTGTTCATGCTCTCCAGCGGAGACTGGAAACTCGCCCGTGACCTCGGCGTCAGGGTGCGCCAGACGCCTGCATTGCTGGCGGGGATGGCGCTGTCGGCGACGTTGATGGGCGCGCAGTTGTTGCTGTTCATGTGGGCGCCGCTGCACGGCCGCAGCCTGGAGGTATCACTGGGGTATTTTCTGCTGCCGCTGACCATGATCCTCACCGGGCGTGTGGTGTACGGCGAGCACCTCTCGCACCTGCAGAAAATCGCCGCCTGTTGCGCGCTGGTCGGGGTCGGTAACGAGCTGCTGCGCCTGGGCAGTTTTTCCTGGGAAACCCTGGTCGTCTGCCTGGGGTATCCGCTGTACTTCGTGCTGCGGCGCAAGCTCAAGACCGACAACCTCGGCGGTCTGTGGTGGGACATGCTGCTGATCCTCCCCGTGGCGGTGCTGTTCATCTGCCAGGGCAATACCTCGGTGGTGGAACAATTCCCACGCTTCTATGTGCTGATTCCGGTGTTGGGGGCGATCAGTGCGTCGGCATTGGTCAGCTACATTCGCGCCAGCCGCCTGCTGGCGTTCAGCGTGTTCGGCTTGCTGAGCTACGTCGAGCCGGTGCTGCTGGTCGGCGTCGCCCTGCTGCTGGGTGAATCCATCGGCCGCGATGAATGGATGACCTACCTGCCCATCTGGCTGGCGGTCATGGTCCTGGTGGGAGAAGGCGCCAAGCATGTGTTGGCCCAGCGACGACGCAACAGCGTGTGAATTGAAGGTTGCTCGTTGGCAGCATTAATGACCGAAGCGCGCCAGCTGCATTTCCTGCAACCGGCTTAACGTGCGCCGAAACGCGAACGCCAGATAGCCTTCGGTGTACAGCTCGGCCATCGGCATCGCGGCTTCGATGTACAGCGGCACCTTGCGGTCGTAGCACTCGTCCACCAGAGCGATGAAGCGGCGCACGCCATCGTCGTAGGGCGACAGCTGCGGCAGCTCGCGGTCCCCCGCCGTGACCTGTTCAACGCCGTCCTCGGTGCCACGGGCAATGCGCCCCTCGCGTTGGGGTGCGCTCAGCGCCGGCACTTCACTTAGCAAGACGGCTTTATAGCGATCGCACAGCTCGATGAAATCCATCGCCGCCAGCGGTTGCTCGCACAGGTCGGCATAGCGGCACCAGATCACCGTTCGACTGCTGCGCACCACCGGCACATGGCGACGACCCAGCGGCGCTGGCTGAATCGACACCGACTCCCCGCTGCTCAACGCCTCGAACACTTCCACCAGCGCGCTCGGCCCCGTCTCCGCCTTCACCCAGTAACGCTGCTGCGCCTGACCGGGATGCAGCCGGTGGTCCTCGCCGCCGTCGACCGAGACCACCTCCATGAAGTGGTTGATCGCCGTGATCGCGGGCACGAAACGCTCGCGGTTATGACCCGTGGCGTACAACTGTTCGGGCAATTGATTGGACGTGCACACCAGCACCACGCCCTCGTCGAACATCGCGCGCAACAGGCCGCCGAGGATCACCGCGTCGCCGATGTCATTGACGAACAACTCGTCGAAGCACAGCACGCGCACGTCCTGGGCCAGCTCCCGGGCCAGCACCTGCAGCGGTCTGGCCACGCCGGTGAGCTGGAACAGGCGCTGATGCACCCATCGCATGAAGTGATGAAAATGCTGGCGCCGGGCCGGGACCTGCAGGCTGTCGTAAAAACGGTCCATGAGCCAGGTCTTGCCGCGCCCCACCGGGCCACACAGATAAACGCCCTTGACCGCGCCGCCGCGCTTGCCGTCGTTCAGCGCCTGCCAGCAGGCCTGCAAGTGCAGCACAGCATTGCGCTGGGCCTCGTCCGGCTGAAAACCCTGTACATCAACGGCCTGCTGCCAGGCCTCAAGTGGAGACAGAACGGTCATCGAAACGCTTCACTGTGCAGCGGAGTTTTGGTCGTGGCGTCTGGAATACGAAGCGCCCAACAGATAGAAACAGCCGCCGGCAATGATGAAGGCCGCCAGCATGTAAAACATGAAATGCGCCGACTGGGTCGCCAGGGCGAAGCCGCACAACACCGGCCCCAGCGCGCCACCGAGGTTGGAGAGGTTCTGCGCGCCGTAATACATGCCGCGCAAGTGGGTGGGTGCGATACGGTCGATGAACATGTACTCGGCGGGAAACACGATGATCTCGCCCAGGGTGAACACCGCCACCGCCAGCGACCAGTGCAGCACCGTCGTGGACAAGGCAAACCCGACCACGCCCATCAGAAACAGGCTGAAACCTGCGGTCAGCCACTGATTCAGGTACTGATGGCTGATGCGTTTGCCGACCAGGTACTGCAAGCAGATCACCACGGCGGCGTTCACCGCGACCACCGAGCTGATCACCTGATAGGTGAATTCCGGCGTGCTGGTGGTGACCAGATATTGCGAGAGGTACGCGGTGAACTGCCCGAATACCACCGCGCTGAGCACGCCGCCGACGGTGAAGCACACCAGCCGGTAGTCCTTGAGCAGGATGCGTCCGACGGCGATGAAGGAAACCGGCGCATTGGCCGGGTCCGCCGAACTCAGTTTGCGGTCCCCGTACATCGCGTAGACCGCCAAGAAGCCCAGGCCCAGCGCCGCCGATATCACGAACGGCAGCTTCATGTTCCAGTGGGCCAGCCCCGCGCCGATGAAGGGGCCGACGGCATAGCCGATGTTGATCAGCGTGTAGCGCACCGAGAACACTTTGCTCTGATCGGCCACCGGCAACAGCTTGCCAAACGCCGCCTTGACCACGATATCGATGACCGAATACGCGAAATTGAACGACACCAGAAACAGGAAAAACAGCCACAGCTTGCTGGTCACGCACATGCCGATGAAGCCGGCGACGAAGAACCCGGTGAAGCACAGAATCAAGCGGTAGCTGGACAGTTTGTCGGTGAGGTAGCCGCCGTACAGGCTCAACAGCGAACCGACAATCAGCGCCCCGCCGACGACCATGCCGATGTCGCTCATGCTCAAGACGAAATTCGAAGAAAGGTAAATCACCAGATACGGCAGGGTGATCGCCCTGCCCAGCGTCAGGAAAAGTGACGACGAAAGCAGGAGATTGACTGAAGCCGGGTAATGTCTGAGCGCAGCGAGCATCCGTGTTCTGTCCTTCATGACGTGCCGAGCCTGGGTAACAGGCGTCGGCGAGCTGTTTGAGTCAAACATCGTTACACAATCGGCAGTGACAGGACACCTGAAGAATGGGTGAAACGCGGCAGGGTGCGTCATTCCCCTACTGGCTGTGTGCGTTCACATTCCGTAACATTCCCACCTTTTGCACGCCGCCCTCCAGGAACGCCATGAAACCCGCACGTCTTCGCGCCGATGTCCTTGCCGGACTCACCACCTCTTTCGCCCTGGTGCCCGAGTGCATCGCCTTCGCGCTGGTCGCGCACCTCAATCCGCTGATGGGCCTGTATGGCGCCTTCATTATCTGCACGCTGACCGCGCTGTTCGGCGGGCGTCCCGGCATGGTCTCGGGTGCGGCGGGTTCGATGGCCGTGGTCATCGTGGCGCTGGTCGTGCAGCACGGCGTGCAATACCTGCTGGCGACGGTGTTGCTGGGCGGGTTGGTGATGATCGCGTTCGGACTGCTGCGCCTGGGCAAACTGGTGCGGATGGTGCCGTATCCGGTCATGCTCGGGTTCGTCAACGGCCTGGCCATCGTCATTGCCATGGCGCAGCTGGAGCACTTCAAAAGCGGCGAAACCTGGCTCAGCGGCACGCCGCTCTATCTGATGATCGGACTGGTGTCCATGACCATGGCCGTGGTGTATCTGCTGCCGCGCCTGACCCGCTCGGTGCCGCCGGCGCTGGTCGCCATCCTCGGCGTCGGCCTGCTGGTGTACCTGTTTGACCTGCCGACGCGCACCCTTGGCGACATGGCGCACATCGCCGGCGGCCTGCCGGGCCTGTCGCTGCCGGACGTGCCGTGGAATCTGGAGACCCTGAAGATCATCGCGCCCTACGCGATCCTGATGGCGCTGGTCGGTCTGCTGGAAACCCTGCTGACCCTGAACCTCACCGATGAAATCACCGAAAGCCGCGGCTACCCGGACCGCGAGTGTGTCGCCCTCGGCGTCGCCAACCTGGCTTCCGGCCTGTGCGGCGGCATGGGCGGCTGCGCGATGATCGGCCAGACCGTGATCAACCTCAGCTCAGGCGGCCGCGGCCGTCTGTCCGGCATCGTCGCCGGGGTGATGATTCTGATGTTCGTGCTGTTCCTGTCGCCCCTCATCGAGCGCATTCCGCTGGCGGCGCTGGTCGGCGTGATGTTCGTGGTGGCCCAGCAGACCTTCGCCTGGGCCTCCCTGCGGGTGCTGCGCAAAGTCCCGCTGAACGATGTCTTCGCGATCATCGCCGTGACCATCGTCACTGTTCTCACCGACCTGGCCACCGCCGTGCTGTTCGGCATCCTCATCGCGGCGCTGAACTTCGCCTGGCAACAGGCCCGCGAGCTGTACGCTGACAGCCATATCGAGCCGGACGGCAGCAAGATGTATCACCTGCACGGCACGCTGTTCTTCGCCTCCACCACGCCGTTCCTCGATCAGTTCGATCACGTCAACGACCCGCAACTTGTCACGCTGGATTGCCGTCACCTGATCTTCGTGGACTATTCGGCGATCGCCGCGCTGAAAACCCTGCGCGAGCGTTATCACAAGGCGGGCAAGCACCTGCGCGTGGTGCACCTGTCGGAACGCTGCAAAAAGCTGCTCAAGCGCGCGGGTGTGCAGCACGCTTGAGGCGCTTGCTGAGCCTGGACGTGCGGATTAACTGATCGCCCGCACAATAGTCTCGGTCGCCACCACCTGCGCGTATTCCCCGTGCAGGTTGGCCAGCGACATGGCGTGAATGTCCTCCGCGGTGCGTGGCTGGCCGAAGAAGTCTGCGCCGTCGAAGGTGAAGCAGGCGTCATGGGGCACGATGACCTCGAAGCCAAGATTGCCACCAGTGCGCGCGGTCGACTCCACGGAGTTGTTGGTGACCACGCCGACGATCACCACCTGATTGATACCGTCCGCGCGCAGCCATCCCTCCAGCGCAGAATGGCAGAAGGCATCGGGCACCTGCTTGTGCAGCTCGCCTTCGTCGTCCCACGGCATAAACGCCGGTTGGAACTCGACGCCGGATTGCTGCGGCCAGAACACCGAATTCGGTGAGCGGGAGAAATGCCGCACGTGAATCACCGTGCGCCCGCTGTCGCGCCAGGCGCTCAACAGTTCCAGCATCCGCTGCTCGGCGTCAGGGTTGTTGCGCCGCCCCAGTTTCGGGTGGTTGATGCCCTGCTGCATGTCGATGAGGACCAGCGCGGCTTTTGGTTGGATGTGCATGTTTATTCCTGTGAAGACGTTAGTGCAGTAAAGAGCGTGTGCCGCGAAGAGCGTGGCGTCTTGGAAGTTTTCCATCGCTTTGAGTCACGGCTTCCGTTTTACCCAGACTATCTCGACCACCGGTTACCGCGCGAGTCATGGAGGGCAGATACTCTTGCCCCTCCACCCACGACTGAGCATTCAGGCTAAAGGAGATCGACATGACCCATCCCACCAATCTGATCGGCAAAACAGCTCTGGTCCAAGGCGGCTCTCGCGGCATCGGCGCTGCGATCGTCAAACGGCTGGTCGAACAAGGCGCAGCAGTGGCCTTCACCTTCGTCAGCTCGGAAGCCAAAGCCCGCGAACTGCAAGACAGCATCACCGCAGCCGGCGGCAAAGGCCTGGCCATCAAGGCCGACAGCGCTAACGCTGAAGACATTCGCGGCGCCGTCGCCAAAACCGTAGAGACGTTCGGCGGCCTCGACATCCTCGTCAACAACGCTGGCGTGCTGGCCATCGCGCCGCTCGACGAATTCACCCTCGAAGATTTCGACCGAACCCTGGCGATCAACGTACGCAGCGTGTTCATCGCCAGCCAGGAAGCGGCGCGGCACATGAAAGAAGGCGGCCGCATCATCAACATCGGCAGCACCAACGCCGACCGCATGCCCTTCGCCGGTGGCGGCGTTTACGCCATGAGCAAATCGGCGCTGGTCGGCCTGACCAAAGGCCTGGCCCGCGACCTCGGCCCGCGCGGCATTACCATCAACAACGTCCAGCCCGGGCCGGTCGACACCGACATGAACCCGGCCGACAGTGACTTTGCCGAAACGCTGATGGGCCTGATGGCCGTCCCGCGCTACGGCAAGTCCGAAGAAATCGCCGCCATGGTCGCCTACCTCGCCGGCCCGGAAGCGGGCTACGTCACCGGCGCCAGCCTGACCATCGACGGCGGCTTTGGCGCCTGATCCCCGCGCTCTCGCCTTCAACGCAAAGCCCCGGACCTTTATGAGCACAAGGGGCTTCGCGCTTTTTCCTTAAGCGCATGAAAATTCTGAAAAAAAGTTTTGCCTTCGCCAAAGCTTTCGACTACATTAGCGCGCCTCGACAGACTGAACGTCTGAAGAGATACGGTGAAGTGTCCGAGTGGCTTAAGGAGCACGCCTGGAAAGTGTGTATACAAGAAATTGTATCGAGAGTTCGAATCTCTCCTTCACCGCCACATTAAAAAGATCCCCGCAACGCTTATGGCGTGCGGGGATTTTTGTTTCTGGGGTGTTTACCACACCGCGTCTGCACGGGCCGAGTCGGCTGGCAGAGTGGCAACTCCTCCGGTTGCCGCCAACCGCCCCATTCGTCAATCAACCTCGTCCAGCTGGTTCAAGCTCACCCGATAAGACTTAAGCCCGTCAGTCTGTGTGTACTGCTTGCTGAAGTATCGATAGACCGCGCCCTTCACAGTGATACCGACGCCGTTAGCCGTATCACGGACCACCACGTCCTCAAGGGCGCTGTCGGTGATCATGAATGAATTCCGCGTGTTCAGTTCCTTGAGTATTTCCTCGTCAGAGCCCGGGATCGGGCTGCTGAGATAAAACCGTAAGGTGTCCAGGTCGGTTGCAGGTGCGCCATAGTAGGTGACATACACCCATGCGCCCCGCTTTAGCTGATGTGTGAGCACCAGTTCATCTGCATCGGCGATGCCGCCCAAGACATGTTCGAGCAGGTAGTAAGCAAGCAATACGCTCAGTAAAGCCCAGAAGAGGAACTTGTAGATAACACGGGAGCTTGTAACCGTTGGATCGTGACTCTTCATTCCTTGATATGTCCTTGTGATTAAGCGACAGCTCAAATATCTCTGCTTGATCTGATTGGCCGGTTAATCGTCCGAAGGTGCCAGCCCCTTCGTGGGTTCAAACAGCGTCTGCAAAGAATGGGTGGTCGCCGAGAAGGTGTTTCGAGCTCGCAATCCGGGGCGTAGCGCGTCGCGCGCGCACCTTGGCAGCAAGTGTCCAAGGCGTGACAAATTGTGTGTGAGCGTGACTCTTTTTGAAAGGCCCGATCCTGACAGACCAGCAGACGCTGTATGTAGGAGATAGCCAGTCGTTCTAGGGCCACGCTATCGCCGATTAAACACTGCTCATTTAGAGGCTGGCCGGGACGGCCCGTCCGCCTATGCTCCGCGAGCCTTTGCTCGCCGGTATGTTTAAGCCGCGCAGCCGCTTGCCCCGCGGCATCCCACCCTGCAAACGACCACGTGACCCAACCCACCGGAATAACTAGAATCGCCCCGCGTTTATTTTTCCACGCAAAGCGTCGGAAAAATCTCCATTTGGGTGTCTGAGCAGCTAAGGTCTATCCCTCGTACTGTGAATGAATCCAATTCCCGTACACGGCTAGCGCTACACCAAAAGAAAACAGTCCGTATTCCGGCCCCCATTGCGCACCCGCGAGAGACACATGCAGGGTGCGAATTCGCAGGAGAAGGTAAATGAATGGCATCGGTAAACGTTTGCGCCAAGAAAGAAAACGTCTGAAATTGACCCAGAGCGCACTGGGCGCCATCGGCGGTGTTGAGGCCAACGCCCAAGGGCATTACGAAAGCGGGCAGCGACTGCCCAGGGCGGATTATCTATTCAAGATCGCCGCCGCCGGCGTGGACATTACCCGCGTCGTGACCGGGATAGAGGCCTCGGCCCGCCCTGAAATGCACACGTTTTCGACGATGCAGACGAGTCAGGACACGGAGGCTTCAGCCGACCTCGACAGCTCGGAAAGCATGGTGAAAATCATCAGCCAGTTGCGACAGAGTCTGTGGATCACGGCAAACGCACTGTGCGAGGTGACTCGACTGGTTGACTCCGAAGCGCCGCGCTCAAGCGCCGATCATGTCGAAGATCACCTGAAGGTGTTGCAAGGCGATGCCGACATGTTCGCGGCACTCGCGCTGGCAAAAGTCCAGAAAGCTGCCCACGAAACCCACTGATCCCGATCAGCGTCACTGACAGCCGAACCTCTCAGATGGTAGCCTTGCGCCATCCAGGGAGGTTTCAATGATCAGATTTCCAGCGCTGCCCTCAGCGATCATGATGTTGCTCTTGTGCAACGTGGCAAACGGCGACGTCTTCAAGTGCGTCGCCGCCAACGGCGCCATCAGTTTCGCCCAAAGCCCATGCCCCACTTACGTTGGCGAATCCATCGTACAACGCCCGCCGCCGTCCCGGCTTTCCAGCGAGTGGGAAGAAACCGACTTCCCTTATCGCTTGAACAAGAACGCTACGGAGATTCTGCAAGTCAGCCGACGTAGAAAGCTGATCATCACCAACGAGCGGGAGATCGCCGATCGCCTGCAAAGCATTCGCCCGCCTCCCCCCGGCCTCCCTTCGACTTGCGTTGCCCCGCGTTACGACAGCGCCTGCTTCGACCCCTCCGGCGGCCGTGTTCGTCAGCCAGTCAAAAGCGGCCTGATGAAATCCTCGGGAAACTGACAGCGTTGCCTGCTTACTCACGGCTTGCCGCTTAAGGCTTGCCGCTCACCATTACTTCTCAATTTTCTGAACTAAGTTTTTACCCGCGCCGATGTGACGCCCCGTGAGAGCTGCTTAAAGTCAGGCCCCATCGCCAGAATCACAAAAACGAGCCGGCCATGACCTCCACTAACACCCGCCACGACGCCGTTCAACACGCCGCACAAACGCTCATCGACGCGTTCGCCAGCAACGACACGGATACCTACTTCGCCGCATTCGCCGAAGACGCCACGTTCCTCTTTCACACCCTCCCTGCACCCCTGCTGTCACGGGCCGCTTACCGCGATGTGTGGGCGGGCTGGCAAGCCGACGGTTTCGCGGTGCTCGGTTGCCAATCGCGCAACGCGCACATCAGCCTCCAGGGTGATGTCGCGATTTTCATGCACGACGTCGACACCCACATCCGCTTCGGCGATGAAGAAAGCCATTTCAGCGAGCGCGAAACCATTGTCTTTCGACAATACGACGGGCGCTGGCTGGCATGCCACGAACACCTGTCGGTGAAAACGGGCTAGCGCGGGCCTTCTATCGCGGGGGCCGGCAACCAATGGCGAGTGGCCCTCAGAGGCTGCCGCCTGCACAACGCACTGCTTTACCTGATTCAGAGTCGCAATGCCGACCACTGCCAATGCCACGATCGGAGTCACCGGTCGAGATAACGGGCCTGCGCTTGTACGCTGGCCTTATAACAACACGACAGCGCGCAGGAACATCCCATGGCTCACCCCACCACCACGATCGAAACCTTCGGGGTCGAACAGATCCCCGATCATCAGCGCGACGCTGCGCCCCTCGACCTGTTTCGTCTGACCTTCGGCGGCGCCAACACCTTTGCCACAGCAGTGTTGGGCAGCTTTCCAGTGCTGTTCGGCCTGTCGTTCCAGGCCGGCGTCTGGGCCATCCTGCTGGGCATCGTGCTCGGGTCGATCATCCTTGCGCCGATGGGCCTGTTCGGCGCCCTCAACGGCACCAATAACGCGGTTTCTTCCGGCGCGCACTTTGGCGTCCACGGGCGCATCGTCGGCTCGTTTCTATCGCTGCTCACGGCGGTGGCGTTCTTCTCGCTATCAGTCTGGAGCTCGGGCGATGCGTTGATCGGCGGGGCGAAACGCATGGTCGGCCTGCCGGAAAACGACATCACCCTGGCGTTGGCCTACGGTGTTTTCGCCGTGCTGGTGCTGGTGGTGTGCATCTACGGTTTCCGTTTCATGCTGTGGGTCAACAAGATCGCGGTGTTCGCTTCAAGCCTGCTGTTCCTGCTGGGTATCTTCGCCTTCAGTGGCAGCTTCGATGCGGGTTTTGCCGGTACGGTCAATCGTGGCAGCGAAGGGTTCTGGGCGGCATTCATCGGCGCCGCGCTTCTGGCGATGAGCAATCCGGTGTCGTTCGGTGCATTTCTCGGTGACTGGTCGCGCTATATCCCACGCCAGACATCGAAAAAACGCATCATGGCGTCGGTGTTCCTGGCGCAGATCTGCACGCTGATTCCGTTTCTGTTCGGCCTCTGCACAGCGACCATCGTGGCCACCCAGGCGCCGCAATACATCACGGACAACAACTACGTCGGCGGCCTGCTGGCAGTCTCGCCCAGCTGGTTCTTTCTGCCGGTGTGCCTGATCGCGATCATCGGCGGGATGTCGACTGGCACGACGTCGCTCTATGGCACCGGGCTGGACATGTCGAGCATGTTTCCGCGCCTGCTCAATCGCGCCCAGGCGACGATTCTGATCGGCATCGCTGCAATTGCCTTCATCTTCATCGGCCGTTTCGCCTTCAATCTGGTGCAAAGCGTGTCGACCTTCGCGGTGCTGATCGTGACATGCACCTCGCCATGGATCGTGATCATGGTCCTGGGCCTGATCGTTCGCCGCGGCTTCTATCACCCGGCGGACCTGCAAGTGTTCACCCGCGGCCAGAGCGGTGGTCATTACTGGTTCGAACATGGCTGGAACTGGCGCGGTCTGGGTGCGTGGCTTCCGAGCGCGGCGGTGGGCCTGTGCTTCGTCAACTTGCCGGGACAGTTTGTCGGCCCACTGGGGAATCTGGCGAACGGAATCGACATCAGCCTGCCGATCACTCTGGGCCTGGCGGCGCTGTTGTACATCACCCTGCTGCGCACCTTTCCGGAACCGGTCGGCGTGTATGGCGCCCACGGTCCGCACCCTTTGTTGGGCGATAACGCGCATCGCAATGTGAAGAAGCCGATGGCGATCGGTTGATATTCCGACGCCGTTTGCCGAGGGCTCGCTGCACAGCGGGCCCTTTTTATTTGTCCGCAGTGGCGCTCTCACTTCAGCGGCCTGAGCCCGAGGCTACACCGACCGGCGGGCCGTGTGCCGCTGGCGCCAGTGATTCACATCACGCACAATCGCCGCTTGCCTCATTGCCCCAGCAGCATCCCACCCACAGCAACACGTCAGCTCGACCCACAGGAGATCACCCCCGCATGAACGCAAACGACTGGACCGAAGCTGCCTTGGCGAAGTACATCGAGACCAATCCGATGTTGCAGGCTGAAATCCAGGATTTGAGCCCGAAAGAACAGCAACAGCAGACCCTCTGGGCCTTCGAAGACGAAGCCGAAGCCCAGGGCATCCCGACCTGGGAGCTGGCGTTGACCTTTATTGCCGAAACCCCCGAGCAATTGAAGGAGCTGCGCCTTGCTGCGCACAAGGAAGCGGCCGAGGCACTGGACATGGACTGGGAAGAATACTGCGAACTGAACGAAGTCGAGGTTTAACCGACCCGCTCCCTCTCAGGGTCGCCAGCGTCGGCGACCCGACCCCTGACTTGCCAGTCATCCTTTGCGCTTTACCTTGCCCTGCCGGGTGGGTAACGTCTGCGCCACTTCAAAACAAAAAGGACTCGCTCCATGAGTGATTTGGTCGCCTATCAACTGGATGACGGCGTTGCGACGCTGACCCTGACCAACGGCAAGGTCAACGCCATCAGCAACGACGTGGTCGCTGCGTTCAATGCCGCACTGGACCGCGCCGAGCAGGACCGCGCCGTGGTGATCATTACCGGTCAGCCGGGCATTCTCTCGGGCGGGTACGACCTGAAAGTCATGACCTCATCGCCGGAAGCCGCCATGGCCCTGGTCGCCGAAGGGTCCACACTGGCGCGGCGGATGCTGTCTTTCCCGTTCCCCATCGTGGTCGCGTGCGGCGGTCATGCCGTCGCGAAAGGCGCATTCCTGCTGCTGTCGGCGGATTACCGTATCGGTGTCGAAGGCCCGTTCAGCATCGGTCTGAACGAGGTACAAATCGGCATGACCATGCACCACGCCGGCATCGAACTGGCCCGTGACCGCCTGCGCAAAAGTACCTTCGGTCGCTCGGTGATCTGCGGCGAGATGTTCGATCCAAAGGGCGCGCTGCAAGCCGGCTTCTTCGACAAGGTCGTCGCGCCGGAAGAACTCGCCGAGGCCGCGCGCACCGTGGCGCTGCAGATGAAGAAGATCAACATGCGCGCTCACAAGCAGACCAAGCTGAAAGTGCGCAAGGAATTTCTCGAGACCCTCGATCGGGCTATCGAGCTGGATCGCCAGATCCCGCTCTGAGCAATCACCAACCACGCGCCGCATTCCTCGCGGCGCGCTTGCCCTGAAACATCCCGTTAAATTCCTGATCCCCCGCCCGGCCCATGGGCAATTGCCGATTCCAGTGCACATCCGTACACTGCGCGACTTTTCGCCTGCCGGGTGGTTTTTGCATGCTGTTCGTATTGCGTATGTTATTGATGGGCCTGCACTTTCTGGTCGCCGGCGCGTTGGGACTTTTGCTTGGCCTGTGCCGCCCGTTCAACCCTGACAACAGCCGCCTGTGTGCTCGCCTCTACGCCCTTCCCGCCATGCGCATCCTCGGGCTTCGCCTGAACGCGCAGCTCAACCCGCAGTTCGAACAGACCAGGCCCTGCGTCATCATCTGCAACCATCAATCCAACTATGACCTATTTGTGCTCGGCAACATCGTGCCACCGCGCACGGTCTGCATCGGTAAAAAAAGTCTCAAGTGGGTGCCGTTCTTCGGCCAGCTGTTCTGGCTGGCGGGCAATGTGCTGATTGATCGCGGCAACCCGCAGCGGGCGCGCCGCGCCATTCTCCAGACCACCGACACCCTGCAGCACAAGGACACGTCCATCTGGGTGTTCCCCGAAGGCACGCGCAACAAGGGCGAAGAACTGCTGCCGTTCAAGCGCGGCGCGTTTCAAATGGCGATCGAGGCCGGTGTGCCCATCGTGCCCGTCTGCGTGAGCACCTACGTGCGCAACATGGATTTGAACCGATGGAACAGCGGCGAGGTGATCATCCGCACGCTGCCCGCCATCCCCACCGCGAACCTGACCAGCGAAGATATCCCGCAACTCGTCGCGCTCTGCCACGCCCAGATGCAGACCTGCATTGCCAGCGTGGACACGCAAGTTCGCGGGTCCGCCGCCGCCATCCCAACAGACGCTGAACAGCACTGAAAAAACCTGCGAACTCGTTCAAATCCGCCGACTCTGATCAGGGAGCGCGCTAAGCTGCGCGTCAGTTCTCCCTAAAAGAAGAAGCAGACATTATGGGTCGAGTGGTTGCCGCTGCCGTTTACAGTGCGGGAAAGAAAGTCACCAACATTTCCCTCGACGAGGGCGCGGCCTGGGCGGCGAAACCCGGGCATTTCGTCTGGATCGGCCTTGAGCAGCCAGACCTCGAACAACTGACCACCCTGCAACGGCAGTTCAATCTGCACGAGCTGGCCATCGAAGACGCACTGGAGGTCCACAGCCGGCCGAAGCTGGAGACCTTCGGTGACGCACTGTTCATCGTGACTTACGCGCCGATCCGCGAGAACGGCAAGCTGATCTTCATCGAGACGCACATCTTTGCCGGCAAGGGCTACGTCATCACCTCGCGCAATGGCGATTCAAAGTCCTACGGCGTGGTTCGTCAGCGCTGCGAGGCCCGTCCGCTGCTGTTGGAGCACGGGGAAGATTTCGTGCTGTATGCGCTGCTGGATTTCGTTACCGAGAACTACCAGCCGGTCACCGAGCAGATTCATTGCGAGCTCGAAGAGCTTGAGCATAACGTCCTGCGAAAGGACCTCAACGAATCCGACATCCACCGCATCCACGCCCTGCGTCGCGACCTGCTGCGCCTGCGCCGCTACGTGGCGCCCATGGTCGAGATCGGCGAGGAACTGCAGAAGCTCAGCTTCCCCTTCATCGACAAGAACATGCGCCCGTACTTCCGTGATGTGGAGATCCACGTCAAACGGCAGATGGAAGACCTTTCCAACCTGCGCGACATCGCCAGCCAGACCATCGAAATCAGCCTGCTGCTGGAGTCTTCACGACAGAGCCTGACCCAGCGCAAATTCGCCGCCTGGGCCGCGATTCTGGCCTTCCCCACCGCCATCGCCGGGATCTACGGGATGAATTTCCAGAACATGCCCGAGCTGACCTGGCACTACGGGTACTACATGGTGTTGGGGGTGATCATCGGCGGGTGCGGGATATTGTTCGCGAGCTTCAAGCGGTCTGGGTGGCTTTGAGGCTTTTGAATATGCCTACGACTGTAGGACCGGCTTTAGCCGGGAAGAAGCCGGTCTGAGCACCCTCAATTTTGAGGCGTAGCGAACGTCACCTTGCCGTGTCCACACCCATCCCACTGAACGGATACGACACTGCGTAGGAGCCGGCTTGCTGGCGAACGCGGTCGGCCACTCACTGCTGCGGTGTCTGATCCAATGTCTTCGCCAGCAAGCCGGCTCCTACGGACCTGATATCGGCCGTCAATTGGCGATGTCTGCTTCCCGGCTGAAGTAGGTCATACATGCGCGCTCACACCCGATTTCACTGGCTGCACGCGTCGCTTAGTGGGACCGGCTTTAGCCGGGAAGAGGCCCCTTTGTGCACCTTCAATTTTGAGGCGTAGCGAACGTCGCCTTTCCGTGTTCACACCCATCCCACTGAGCGGATACGACGTTTAGCTCACCGGCCGCTTGTTCGCCACAAACCGCATCATCCATTCCGCCACCGCCGTGCCGTGGTGGTCTTCTTCCAGGCTCGCAATGCCTTTGCCGTACACCTGCTCGCCCAGGGCGTCCTGACGGATGTCGAGCAGCGTGCGCGAGTAGTCGTGGATGAATTCCGGATGCCCCTGGAAGCACAGCACCTGGTCGCTGATGTGATACGCCGCGAACGGGCAGAACTCGCTGGTGGCAATGACCGTCGCCCCTTCAGGCAGCGCAGTCACCTGGTCCTGATGGCTGATCAGCAGCGTGAGCTTGTCCAGCGCCGGCGTCATCCACGGCTGGGTCGGTGAGAGGTTGTAGTGATGAATGCCGACGCCCCAGCCTTGTGACGCGCGCTCGGTCTTCCCGCCCAGCAGCAGCGCCAGCAATTGATGGCCGAAACACACGCCGAGCAGCTTGTCGCCGCGCTTGTAGCGGTCGAGCAGATACGTCTTGAGGGTTTCGATCCACGGATCGGTGCCGAAGGAATCGGCCTTGGAGCCGGTGATCAGATACGCGTCGAACTGCTCGTCATCCGGCGGGTAATTGCCCTGCATGACGTTGTAGACGACAAATTCCGCAGGCACCGGCTGGCGGGCGAAGAGCTTCTCGAACATCCGCCCGTAACCCTGGTATTGATCGACCAGTTCCGGGCGAAGTACGTCGGTTTCCAGAATGCAGATGCGTAACGACATAAAAATCCCTGAAGCGACAAAAGCGAAAATGCGTGGGCCCAAGCCTGCCTTGAAGGTCGGGGCAAGGCAAGGCCCGTTAAGGCGTTACGCCGTTGTCAGCTGAACCCACGCTGTACATCTTTTGGATGAACAGCCCTTCATACGCCACAACGAGGATTCGTTACTGGAACAGCTTCCCCTCCTCGGCTTTCTCCAGCAGCAACGCAGGCGGTTGAAAGCGTTCGCCATAGCGTTCGGCCAGGGCGCGGGCGCGGTTAATGAACGGCTTTAGCCCGTATTGATTAATGAACTGCAACGCACCCCCGGTCCACGCCGGGAAGCCGATGCCAAGCATCGAACCGACGTTGGCGTCCGCCGTCGAGCGCAGCACACCCTCTTCCATGCAGCGCACGGTTTCGAGGGCTTGAATGAACAGCAAGCGGTCGCGAATATCCTGGCCGCTGATCTGTGCGTCGGGCTTCTCGAACCGGGTCTTCAACTCGGGCCACAGGTGCTTGGGCGCGGCGTCGGGATAGTCGTAAAAACCGCCGCCGGAGGTTTTCCCTGCGCGATCGAACTCATGCAGCAGCTGCTCGATCACTGCGTCGGCCGGATGCCCGGCCAGCTCAACGCCCTGCTCGGCCAGGTCCTTGCGCGTCTGCTGACGAATCTGACTCATCAGCCTCAGCGACACCTCATCGGACACCGCCAGCGGCCCCACAGGCATCCCGGCCTTGCGCGCCTCGGTCTCGATCATCGGCGCACTGACGCCCTCGCCGAGCATGGCAATGCCTTCGTCGGCGTAGGTGGCGAACACTCTTGAGGTGAAAAAGCCGCGAGTGTCGTTGACCAGAATCGCGGTCTTGCCGATCTGCTGAACAAAGTCGAAGGCCCGCGCCAGGGTCATGTCGTTGGTGCGCGCGCCCTTGATGATTTCCACCAGGCGCATCTTCTCCACCGGGCTGAAAAAATGCAGGCCGATGAAGCGCTCCTGCCGACTGATGGCGCTGGCAAGGCCCGTAATCGGCAGCGTCGAGGTGTTGGACGCAATCACCGCATTGGGCACCACCACTTGCTCGGCGGCGGCGCTGACCTGCGCCTTCAGCTCGCGATTCTCGAACACAGCCTCGATGATCAGGTCGCAGCCTTCGAGATCGCTGTCGCGGCCTGTCGGCTTGATCCGGCCCAGCACGGCGTCGCGCTGAGCCTCCGTAATGCGGCCGCTGGCAAACTGCTTGTTCAGCAGTCGCGCCGAGTAATCCTTGCCCTTCTGCGCTGCTGCCAGATTCACGTCCTTGAGAATCACGCTGACGCCTGCCACCGCCGTGACATAAGCAATCCCGCCGCCCATCAAGCCGGCCCCGAGGATGCCCACCTTGCGCATGTTGAACACCGGCGGCGCCTTGGGCCGCGCCTCGGCGGCCTTGACCCGGTTCAGCTGAAACCAGCTGCCGATCATGTTCTTGGCGACGGGGCCGGTGGCGAGTTCGGTGAAGTAACGCGCCTCGATTTTCTCCGCCATGTGGAAATCCACCTGGGCGCCTTCCACAGCCGCGGCCAGGATCTTTTCCGGCGCCGGGTAGCAACCCCAGGTCTTGCTGCGCAAAATCGACGGCGCGATGGCCAGCATCTGCGCCACTTTCGGCTGCGCAGGCGTGCCGCCGGGCAATTCATACCCCGGTTGATCCCAGGCTTTGATCGGGGCCGGATTGGCCAGAATCCATTCACGCGCCTTGGCCATCAGGTCATCGGCGTCGCTGGCCAACTGATCAATCACGCCAAATTTCAAGGCGTGCTCGACGCCCATCGTCCGGCCCTCCATCAGCAACGGCAGGGCTTTTTCCAGACCCAACATGCGCACCAGCCGCACGGTACCGCCGCCGCCCGGAAGCAAACCGAGGGTGACTTCCGGCAAGCCCAGTTTCACATGGCCGCTGTTCAATGCGATGCGATGGTGGCAGGCCAGGCACAGCTCCAGGCCTCCGCCCAATGCCGAACCCTCGATGGCCGCCACCACCGGTTTGCCGAATGTTTCCAGCGCACGAAGCTGGGCCTTGAGGTCCATGGTCATCTGGTAGAAGGCCGCGGCGCGGGCGGCGTCGACCTGACTCAGCTCGTTGAGGTCGCCGCCGGCAAAGAAGGTCTTCTTCGCCGAGCGGATGATCACACCGGCGATGGCCTCCTTGTCCGCCTGCAGGCGCTCGAGCGTCTCGGCCATGGCCTGGCGATACGGCGCGTTCATGGTATTGGCCTGCTGGCCGGGCATGTCGAGGGTCAGCGTGACAATCTGATCCGGGCCGGTTTCGTAGCGGATGGCATCGCTCATGCGGTCGTTCTTCCTGAAGCGGTTATCGGATAAAGGCGGTCGGCGAAGCGGTTGTCGTGCTGCACGTTCATACCCGCTCGATGATCGTCGCGATGCCCATTCCACCGCCGACGCACAGCGTCGCCAGGCCGTAACGCAACTGCCGGGCTTCCAGCTCGTCGAGCAGCGTGCCAAGAATGATGCAGCCCGTGGCCCCGAGCGGATGGCCGAGGGCAATCGAGCCGCCGTTGACGTTGACCTTGTCGGGGTCGACGCCCATGTCCTTGATGAACTTGAGCACCACCGAGGCGAAGGCCTCGTTGACCTCGAACAGGTCGATGTCATCGATGGTCAGCCCCGCTCGCGCCAGGGCTTTACGCGTGGCGGGTGCAGGGCCCGTGAGCATGATGGTCGGATCGGTGCTGGTCACCGCCGTCACCACGATGCGTGCCCGAGGCCGCAGCCCCAGCGCCTGACCTTTTTGCGCAGTGCCGAGCAGCATCAAGGCGGCGCCATCGACGATGCCGGAGCTGTTGCCCGGGGTGTGCACGTGCTCGATGCGTTCGACATGGCTGTAGACCCGCAGCGCCGTGGCGTCATAGCCCATTTTGCCGATCGCCTCGAAACTCGGGCGCAGTTTGCCCAGCGCCTCCGGCGTCGTCTCGGGGCGGATGAACTCGTCATGGTCGAGCAAAAGCATGCCGTTCTGGTCCTTGACCGGCACCAGCGAACGACGGAACGCACCCCGCTCCCGGGCCAGCGCGGCCTTGTGCTGGGATTGCGCGGCGAACCGATCCACGTCGTCGCGGCTGAAGCCTTCAAGGGTGGCGATCAGATCGGCGCCAATCCCCTGGGGCGTGAAGTGAGTGTGCAGATTAGTGTGCGGGTCCAGCACCCAGGCGCCGCCGTCGCTGCCCATGGGCACCCGCGACATCGACTCCACGCCGCCGACCACCACCAGATCCTCGAACCCGGAACGGATTTTCATCGCCCCCAGATTCACCGCTTCCAGCCCCGATGCGCAGAACCGGTTGACCTGAACCCCGGCCACGTTCACGGCCCAATTGGCGACCAGCGCTGCGGTTTTGGCAATATCGGCGCCTTGATCGCCGATGGGCGTGACGCACCCCAACACAATGTCATCGACGTGGTGGGTGTCGAGGTGATTGCGTACTTGCAGTTCTTTCAACAGCCCTGCCACCAGATCCACCGGTTTGACGCTGTACAACGCGCCGTCCGGCTTGCCCCTGCCCCGCGGCGTGCGCAAGGCATCGTAAATAAACGCTTCGGTCATCCTGTCCTCGCTAACCCGATGAACTGTCTTTTTATAGGTCCGACCGACAGTCGAACTGTCATGGGAGCACTGTCTACCACAAGCGATATCACAGAGCGCATTGTTTCGCCGGATCGAGTGACAGGTTAGCTGGCTGCAGGAAGTTTCGGACTCGGACGAACGGTAGCGAGCGAATGAGCGTGGACACTTTTGGTCGCAGGCGTCTAGCAGGGGAATATCTGCGGGATGGCTATTCGCCAAACCTAGGGAAGTTATAAAAACGCGATGTCATAGGCCTCAATGATCTAAACCCCACGGCACGTGGCTTCTAAGGTTTAGTCAGTAGCAGTGGCGCCATAACAAAATCGTTTCACCAGCGCCTGCCGCCTGCGATCTGCTGATCGGGGCACCTGCTCTTTTGCCTCACCTTTGCCAACCCACACTTTGGTCACGACCAACGCCCATGGGTTTCTGTTGCTCAGGGATAACAAGAAAAGGCATTTACCATGTTCAAGTTCAAATTCAAGCGCTCGAAAATACGTCAGGCCGGATTGATTGTCTTCGCCACCACGCTGCTGCTGATCTTGCCGAACATGACGCGGCTGTTTGGCTGAGCATCCTGCTCAATGCACACGTAACCTCTCCCCTGTGTGATACAGGCAACCGTCGGCCGCGCGGGTATCGCGTCGTTGCATCCCGATTGTGTGGGCGTGGATTGCGTGGGATCAGCTAACGGGGCGGGATAAGAGCAAGGCTGCCTGACGCACTGAATAGCGCGTAGACGAAGCGGAGGCGGCCGAGCTGAGTGCTCGGCCGGTGCGGGTTGATCAGCCCTGGCGCTGGACCTGAATCATCGGTGCCGGGACAGGCTTTTTCGCCGCCGGCACTGCAACCGGCGCTGAGGGCGACACCACCACCTTGGCATGCATCTGCTCGCAACCACCGCCACGGCGCATGCCACGCACCGGGCAGGCGTCCAGATAATCCAGGCCGACCGCCAGCTTCAGATGCCGCTCCGGGATCGCCAACTGATTGGTCACATCGAAGCTGTACCAGGCGTCGTCAATCCACGCTTCTGCCCACGCATGGCTGGACAGATGTTCGCTGCTGTCACTGTAGAGATAACCCGACACATAGCGCGCCGGCACCCCCAGACTGCGGGCGCAGGCCAGAAACGCGTGGGTGTGATCCTGACAGACACCCGCACGGTTGGCGAACGCCTGAGCGGCGCTGGTATCCACCGCCGTCGCGCCCGGCGTGTAAGTAATGTGCTCGTTGAGCGCATGCATCATATCGATCAATGCGGTGCGGTCGGTGCGCTTCTTGGTCTGCGCAGCGGCGAAGGCGCGAATCGCTTCGTCGGCCTCGGTCAGGCGGGTGAAGCGCAGGAACGGCAGCGACGACTGGCTCTCATGTTCCGACTCGCGCTTCTCGTCGATCTCGACCTGTCCACGGGCACCGATGACGATGGCTTCGTGGGGTTCGTCCAGGGTCAGCACGTGGAGAATGTTGCCAAAGGGATCGATCTGCGCACGCACCGGGCGCGGCAACGCCAACTGCCAGCTCAGCACCTGCTGGCGCTCGCTGTCGTGGGGGGTCAGACGCAAATACTGGATGCTGGCGCGGACCTGATCGTCGTAGTGATAAGTGGTCTCGTGGCTAATTGAGAGTCTCATGCAGCCTCCAGGTAAGAAGTGTGAATGACGCTACCCAGTTGGGCCAGAAGTGGAATGAATTCGTTCAACCACTCATGCAGGCCTTCATCGAGAATCTCGTCGATGCCGGTGTAGCGCAGGCGAGCGTCCAGCTCGGCAGCCAGACGCTGGGCGGGACGGCCATTGGCCCCAGGCAGGCTGGCGAGAATGATGTCCAGCTCCTCCAGGCACGCACGCAATGAGCGCGGGATGTCCGCACGCAACAGCAGCAATTCGGCGACCTGACGGGCACCCGGTGCATCGCGATAGACCTCCGTGTACGCCTCGAATGAAGACAATGCGCGCAGTAGCGCACTCCATTGGTAATAGCCGGCGGCGGAACTGTCTGCCGCCGCGTTGGCGGACGGACCGCGCAATTCGAGCATTTCATAGCGCGCATCGAGCATGCGCAGGGTGTTGTCGGCGCGCTCGATGAACGTGCCCAGACGAATGAAACGGAACGCGTCGTTGCGCATGATCGTGCCATAGGTGGCGCCGCGGAACAGGTGCGAACGCTCCTTGACCCACTCACAGAAACGGCTCATGCCGTAGCGACTCAAACCCTGTTCGGCGATGCCGCGAATTTCCAGGTAAGTGGCGTTGATGTTTTCCCACATGTCCGCCGTAATACGCCCACGCACCGCATGGGCACTGGCCCGCGCTGCGCCCAGGCAGCTGAAGATGCTGGCGGGGTTTTCGGCGTCCAGCGCGAAAAAGTGCAGCAAGCGCTCGGCGTGCAGGTCGCCGTGGCGCTCCAGGTAATCGTCCAGGGTTCCGGTGATCAGCAGTGGCATGGCGATTTCATTGAGGCCATCCCCGCGTCCGTCCTGTGGCATCAGCGACAGCGAGTAACTGACGTCGAGCATTCGCGCGAGGTTTTCGGCGCGCTCCAGGTACCGCGACATCCAATATAAATCCGAGGCAGTTCTACTTAGCATTGGCAGGCATCCTTAATCCTCGACCACCCAGGTATCTTTGGTGCCGCCACCCTGTGACGAGTTCACCACCAGCGAACCTTCGCGCAGGGCAACACGCGTGAGACCACCGGGCACGACACGGGTTTCGCGGCCAGCCAGGACGAACGGGCGAAGGTCGATGTGGCGCGGGGCGATGCCGTTCTCGACGAAGGTCGGACAGGTCGACAGGCACAAGGTCGGTTGCGCGATGTACGCATGGGGCTTGGCTTTAAGCCGCGCCCGGAACGACTCGATTTCGGCGGCGGTGGATGCGGGACCCACGAGCATGCCGTAACCGCCGGAGCCCTGGGTTTCCTTGACCACCAGATCGCCCAGATTGGCGAGCACGTGGGACAACTCCTCGGGCTTGCGGCACTGCCAGGTCGGCACGTTCTTGAGAATCGGCTCTTCGTCGAGGTAGAAACGGATCATGTCGGTCACGAAGGGGTACACCGACTTGTCGTCCGCCACGCCAGTGCCGATGGCATTGGCCAGCACCACGTTGCCCGAGCGGTAGGCGGCCAGCAGGCCCGGCACGCCGAGCATGGAATCAGGATTGAACGCCAGCGGATCAAGGAACGCGTCGTCGAGCCTGCGGTAAATCACGTCCACCGCTTTCGGGCCGTCGGTGGTGCGCATGAACACGCGGTCATCGCGCACGAACAGGTCAGCGCCTTCCACCAGCTCCACGCCCATTTCCCGGGCCAGAAACGCATGCTCGAAAAACGCGCTGTTGAAGCGCCCGGGGGTCAGCACGACGACGCTCGGGTTATCCAGCGGGCTCGAGCTTTTCAGGGTGTCCAGCAACAGATTCGGGTAGTGATCGATCGGCGCGATGCGTTGCGCGGCGAACAACTCGGGGAACAGCCGCATCATCATCTTGCGGTCTTCAAGCATGTAGCTCACGCCGCTTGGCGTGCGCAGGTTGTCTTCAAGCACGTAATACGTGCCGTCGCCGTCACGCACCAGATCGACGCCGGAGATGTGCGAATACAGATCGCGATGAAGATTCAGGCCCTGCATCGCCAACTGATATTGCTCGTTGGCGAGGACCTGTTCGGCAGGAATGATCCCGGCCTTGATGATGCGCTGATCGTGGTAGAGGTCGGCGAGAAACATGTTCAGCGCCTTGACGCGCTGAATGCAGCCGCGCTCCACCACTCGCCATTCGCTGGCCGGAATGCTGCGCGGAATCGTATCGAAGGGGATGAGCCGTTCTGTGCCCTGCTCGTCGCCGTACAGCGTGAACGTGATCCCGGCGCGATGAAACAAAAGATCGGCCTCACGCCGGCGCTGAGCGAGCAACTCAGGCGGCGCTTCGCCCAACCAGCGGGCGAATTCCCGATAATGCGGACGGACTACGCCGCCCGCATCGTACATCTCGTCATAAAAGGTGCGGATCATGCCGTACTCCTTGTCACCATGGACACCAGAGCCTTCGCAAGGCCCGTGCCATCGGCATAAACGCTTGAATATCAATGGGTTGAGTTAAACAGCTGGAGCGTCCGCACCATTCCTGTGCACGATGCGCCCTAACCCGTTGCCCGACGCTTCATGGCGAAGCATCCGGTACTTTTCAAAATCTATCGCAGGCATAGCCACAGTTCATTTCCGCGCATTACTGGAGCTGAGCATAATCGCCCCATACCGCAGACCAACACGCCGGATTTCACAAGGCGGCTGGCTCAAAACCTTATTGGCAACGCCACCCGATATTCCCTTTCCGCCGCTCCCAAGAGAGCGGCTTTTTTTTGCCTGTGATTCAGCTCGGTGCATCTCCCGCGCCACGCCTGATCGTAGACACGGGAGACCGCGTTCTTAACGCCAGGCGCCGTGCTGGCGACGCCTGATGTCAGTGAAGCCAGGTCAATGAAGGCGCTTGAGCTCCTGTTTGACGCCCCATCCTTCAACCTCCCCGTCCAGACCGAAAATCGCGGTCTGGAAATCCTGCTCGAAGTCGCCGATTCCGTCGTAGGTCGCGTACATCAACTTGCTCAGTTCCAGGTGCCACGCACCGTCTTCCAGAGCATTGAGCTGGACATTGACTGACTCGCCACGAAATTTTTCCGCAGCCTGACGCGCCCGGTCCTCATCCGGAAAGGTGGCATAGAACTCGATGGGGTGAATGCGTGCGAAGTCGAAACCGCCTTCTTTCATGCAGCGCAGTACATGGCTGCTGACGTCTTCTTGAAAGGCTGTGCTCATGAAACGTCCTCCTATGCAACGATAGATAGAGTTTCAACTATCCCGAAACACTCCACGATGGCGAGGCGTGTAGCGACAGATCATCTGCCGCCCGGGACTCAAGCATGTCGCTGACAAGGCCGGTGCGTTTTACAAAACAAACATACGTACGCGAGCTGACTCGGGTAGATGTCTCACCGACCTCGCTGGCAGAGTACGCCGATTGATAGTGCGTTGCCAATTGGCAGGATGGCGGGAAATGCAGGCTTCTTACGAAGCCTCAACGATGGAGATGATCTGTACCGCGTTCTGCTCTTTGAGTGTCTTCACGGTGGGCTCGGCAGTGCGACCGTCGAGGTCGTTCAGATCAAGATCACTGGCAACCGGAAACAGGATCGGACGGAGTCGCTGCGCAGCCTCTTCTTCACTGGGACGGTGATCGGATTCAAGATCGAGGCTTTGCTGTACACCGTCTTTGTCCAGAAACGAAATAGTCCACACTTTCATCAATGTCTCCTCAGTAAAGGCCTGACAACGGCCTGATGATCTTGACCCTTGCAGCGCACCGACGTTCAACCCGAATCGTCAGCGCCCGCCTGAGGTTACCAGCCCGAGCCCACAGATCCGCGGGCAAAAAAAACGCCCCGGTGTCGGGGCGTTTTTCATCAGGCTGCGGTCATTGCGGCTTGGCGTCTTTGACCCCTGCCGTGTTGTCCAGCAGGCTCTTGGTCGCGGTCTGCAGGAAGCTGTCGAGCTTCTTGCGCAACTCGGCAACGTCCGGCGCGTTCGGCATCAGCTCGGCGTGGGGCTTTGTACCCAACTCATAGCTGTATACCTTCGGCTCCATTTCCTTGGGTTCGATCAGGATCCGGTTGCCGGTGACCAACGCGACGGTCTGCTCGCTGCCTGACGGCTTGATCACACCGAAGCCCTCGTCTCCCGCCGGCAGATTGAGCAGGTCGCGGCCCCAGCACTGGTGCACGGTGTCGCCACCCAGGCGGCCCATGATGGTCGGGACGATGTCGATCTGCGTACCCACGATGCTGCTGCGCTTGCCGAACTTGTCTTGCAGGCCCGGGGCGATCATCAGCATCGGCACGTTGAAGCGGCCCAGGTCCATCTCGGTGATCTGCTCGTTGTTGCCGAAGCCGTGGTCACCGACGACCACAAACAGCGTGTCCTTGTAGTACGGCTCTTTCTTGGCTTTCTCGAAGAACTGACCCAGCGCCCAATCCGAATAACGCATGGCGGTGAGGTGTTCATCCAGCGTGCCATGCCCGGTCACGCGCTCGACCGGCAGATTCGCCGGCAGTGCGTACGGCGTGTGGTTGGACAAGGTCTGCAGCAAGGCATAGAACGGCTTGCCCTTGGCTTCGCGGGCTTTCAGCTCTTCGGCGCCACGGTCGAACATGTCCTGGTCGGACACGCCCCAGGTGGGGTCCGAGAACACCGGGTTGACGAAGTCATTGCGGCCAATGAAGTTGGTCATGCCCTGGTTGCTGAAGAAGCCCGACTGGTTGTCCCAGGCGAAGTCACCGTTGTAGACATACACGTCGTCGTACTTGCGCGCGCTGAGCAGCTGCGGCAAGCCGGACAGCTTGTGGCTGCCTTCCGGCGTCTGCATCAGGTACTCGAAGCCCGGCAGGTTCGGGAAGCAGGCCATGGTCGCGAACATGCCCTGGTGGGTGTGCGTGCCGTTGGAGAAGAAACGATCGAACAGCAGACCTTCCTGGGACAGTTTGTCGAAGTAAGGCGTGATGTTCGATTCGTCGCCCAGTGCACCCACCGAATGGCCGGCGAAGCTTTCCATCAGGATCACGACGACGTTCTTGATCGGCAGTGTGTTGGCCGGCGGCGGCGTGAAATCACGACGCACAGCGGCTTTTTCCGGATCGATCAGCTTGTCGTTGGCGGTCAGCAGCATGTCACGAACGACCTGCTGGGCTTCGGCCTGAGGCAGAGTCGCCTTCCAGATGTTGTCGCGGTCTTCGGACATCCGGCTCTTCGCCGCTGCGATCAGCGTCAGCGTGCCGTTCAGGCCCAGGGTGTTGGCGAAGTTGGAGTCAGTGGTGTACGCATCGCCCCAACGCAGCGGCGGGCCCTGACGCAGGGTGCCGCGAGCGGCGATGACGGCCACCACCAGGCACAGCAGGAAAACCACGGCACGCTTGTACAACGGCGCAACCACGCGGTTGTCGGCGCTGGCCACATTGAACCCGCCACGCGGACGGGTCACACGATCGACGCCTTTGAAGACCAGGCTCAGCAACCAGGTCAGCAGCGCCCACGCCAACAGATAGCGAACCACCGGATAGCCGTACCAGATCATGCTCAGGACGGTTTTCGGGTCTTCTTTGACGTACTGGAAAACCAGGCCATTGAGGCGCTGGTGGAATTCACGGTAGAAATCCATCTCCATCAGGCCGAAGAACGTGGTCAGGCTCGCGACCAGCGTCAGCCAGAAGCGAAACACCCCACGGGCGGCCATCATGCGCGCACTGAACAGGGACAGCAGAAGGGGAATCAGGATGTACACGACCAGACGCAAATCGAACCGCAGGCCATTGCCGAACGACTCGACGAACGTCGAAGCCGGCGTCGCACCGATGCCTTCGCGGTTATAGACCAGCAGCGCAACGCGCAACAGGGTGTACAGGACCATCAGCACCAGGCCGCTCAGGAGCGTATAGGCCAGGTGCGATTTGACGGTAGGTTGCGGCGCGCGCGCCGGGGCGTCCGTTTTGGCCATGTGTTGTGGGATCCGTTGGATTCAGGTTGAGGTTCAAAAAGCGGTGCGCCCGACCACATCGAAATGCCGGTCCGGGCTGCGGGGGCCAAATATTACGTGAACCCTCGCGGTTTACCACCGATCCCGCGCATTCTTCATGACGGATCGGCACAAACATCTATCTCAATCAGTGGGCATGCCTGGAACGGCGCGAATCTTCCCGAAGAAACGGTGAAAATTCCGTTGATTAACGCCGCCACTCATATTTTCTTACAAAGCCTTGAATCGCGTTTACACCTTGAACGTCTGGGCATATTGCTCGACGGCCTGCTCGATGGCCCCAAAGACATGGGGTGCGTGGGGGTTGAGCGAGGCGTTTTCCTGCAGAGACGCCTGCACTGCCGCAATCAACCGCGCGATGCGCACGTTCGGTTTACGGATGTCACAGGTCGAGGCCAACGTCAGAATGCCGAGCCTCGATCCGAACAGGCTTTTCGAGCCGTCCAGACGCAGGGCCAACGCATCGTCCCTTATATACGCGGTGGTGTTGACGATGTCGTAGGCCGGCGCCAGTCGTGCGTCCGCCCCCAGCGGGTCGCGATACAGCAACCCGAAATTCTTCAGATGGGCATCGCCGTTGCCCACCATGCAGCTGAGCGCGACGATGTCGAAGAACTGATCCAGCGAATCACGAACATGCTCAGGCGCGCAAAACAGGCGAATGGCCTTGGCGATGTTTTCGTAGCTGGAGTCGTATTTCTGCTCCGTGCCCAGGCCCATCAATACCGCCATGTCTTCGAAACCGATGGCTCGTTGCTCAGTGTCCCGATCGAAGCGGCGCATGACGAACAGCTGGCGGTTATCCGACAGATAAAATTCCGGTACCGGCATGTCGGCCCTGCGCGCTGCGTCCATGCACACGTATTCGTTTACCGCCAGCCCGGGGAAGTCCGCCCTCCCCGACTTGACGATTAATTCAGGCATCAACAGCGTGGCTTTGGGGTCTGTGACGAAATCCGAATCGGGCACGATGACTTTGGGCTGAACGCCTGAGATCCCCGTGCGCAAAATGTATTGATCGACCAGTTCGGCAAACAAATCCTGCGTTCCGTCCCAACTGAGTATCTGCCCCAGACTTTTGCCTGCCACGGGGCCCGCACCGCCCAGCAAGTCGTCGATCATGGGAGACGCCACGGCCACGCGGCCGACCGGCGAACCGCTGCCGGTCAACGCCATGAGCAGCATGGGGTTGATGGGCGTGGTTTTGGCGAGGCGATTGCGCAACTGTTCCAGCACGAAGCCTTCGGGCAGGTTCATCTGGAACACCGGGTGCAGGCTTCGCGATACATAAGCCGCATCGCGAACGCCCATGGTCAGGCTGATCTGCGACTCCGGACTGGCGTCCAGGCCGTAGCGAAACAGGTAGTCGCAGGACTCAGGCGCGGACAGCTCACCGCTTTCACCCTCAGGGGTAAAAATGCGCACACGATCCAGCGGTTTCACCGGAACACCTCGCGCAGCTCTTCAAACGTCGGGCGTCGGGCGGAAACGACCTTTATTTCGGCATTCAACGCGGCCAGAACCTTGGCGTAGAAATTCACCGCCACGGTCGGGCTGCCTTTTTCGACTTCAGCAAGCTTTTGCCGTGTCATGCCCGATTGGTAGGCCAGCTGAACCTGAGTGAGGCCACGGGATTTACGCATCTGTTCGATCTGACTGCCCAATCGCTCAAGCAATAATGTCGCGTCCATTTGTCACGCCTGCATAACACTCAACGATGGATGGAATGTATACGTGACATGAATGGCGATCAAGGAGAAGTTACGTAAACCTGACATCAGCCAATGGATGTCAGGTTTACGTAACATCCTCAGCGGTCAGGCATTGCTCGGCTTGCTGATTGCCTGAAGAACGTACTGCGGCAATGCGAAGGCGCCGATATGTATTTCAGGGTTGTAGTAACGCGTAACGATGCCACTGCCGGCGAATCGCTGATGCAGGGTATCCAGCGAAATCTTGCGGTGCTGAGAATCCGTCGAACCCCAGGCAAAGGTCATTGCGCCGCCAATATAGGTGGGCACCGCTGCCTGGTAGAAATGCCAGTCGGCGAACAGGCCATTCATGCGCCCTGCCGTGGTCTGCACTTCGCTCAGCTGCATGAACGGCGTGCCGTTTTGCGTAACCAGAATGCCGCCTTCGTTGAGGCAGCGGTGGCACGCCTGATAGAAATTCTCCGAGAACAGCACTTCGCCCGGCCCGATCGGGTCGGTGGAATCGGAAATGATGACGTCGAATTTTTCTTCGGTATTGGCAACGAAGCGCATGCCGTCGTCGATGACCAGGTTCAGACGCGAATCATCGAAAGCGCCTTTGGAGTGGTTCGGCAGGTACTCCTTACACATCTCGACAACGGTGCCGTCGATCTCGACCATGGTGATGTGTTCAACCGTTGCGTGCTTGGCGACTTCGCGCAGCATGCCGCCATCGCCACCGCCGATGATCAGGACGCGCTTGGCACGGCCGTGGGCCAGAATCGGCACGTGGGTGAGCATCTCGTGATAGATGAACTCGTCGGCTTCGGTGGTTTGAATCACGCCGTCCAGCGCCATGACGCGACCCATGCGCGGGTTCTGGAAGATCACCAGATGCTGATGCTCGGTGCGCACTTCATGCAGCATTTTTTCCATGCGAAAGCGCTGGCCGTAGCCTTCGTACAACGTTTCTTGATAATCACTCATGGATGAAGTCCCCGATAACGACTGATGACAGGACGGCGGGCCGCCCACAAGAAGGCGCGCATTCTACGTCGCGGAGCATGACAGGTCGAATGTCGTGGTGGCCCGAGGGGATCCGCGGAAACAAAAACGCCCGACTGGCCAGGCCAGTCGGGCGTCATGTGTTCTGAAGCCTCGCTGCGCTTCTGCTGCGATACTAGATAAGCACGCTACTAGATACGCACATTGCCGCGCGGGCCAGCGATTGCCCAGATGATCAGGCCCAACACCGGCAGGATGACGATCAGCAAAATCCAGAGAATTTTCTTCCCGGTTTCCGCGCCGCTTTTCAGCACGTTGATGATGGCCCAAATATCCAGCGCCAGAATGATCAGGCCAATCAGACCGTTGAAGGTAGAACCCATGGTGTTGCTCCTAATTGAAGGCTTGCTCACTTGAGAGTGGCGGCCCGCGATGAGGGTTCCGTTGGTCGGCAGGGATATTTCGTGGCGCAGCGAAACACGTCGATGGGGATCAAATCTGCGCCTTGAGCGCCTCCAGCGCAGGTTCGATCAATATGCCGAGTTCAACGCCGAGGGCCATGACCCGCTCGACATCGGCGCCGTAGACCAGCACCGTTTGCAACACATGGTCCAGCGGCTCGCTGACGTCCATCAGCACATACCCGCCCATGTCCTTGTTCATGCTGGAAAGCTGAATCTGAATGCGGTTGAGCGCGGCCAGCGGTTCAGCCTTGGTCAGTTGCTTGGGTTTGATGTTGAACGCCACGTTGGGCCCGAACGAGGCCATGATCTCGGTGAGCAGGTCAGGATAGGTATCGGCCTGAAGCAACACGGTGTCGGGAAGGCTGCCAATGACCACCCACTCCCCCAGCGGGATCGGAAACGTGTCGTCGAAATTGATGTCGGGGTTGGCGGTCAGAAACGCATCGGGGTCGGCGTAAGCCTGGGCGGCCTCGTCGGCGATTTTTTCGATTTCTTCATCGCTCATGCAGCCGGAGCTGATCTTGCTGATGAATTCGATGAGTGAAGCTTTCATGGCAGATCGTCCGAGGGCTGGAAAACAGGCGCGCAGGATAGCTGGAAATGCTGCGCGCCTCTATCGCTTACGCCCCCAGGCGGGTGAGCTGCTCGGCAGTCTCGGTCGCGCCCATGGTCTGCGCGGCCATCAGCGGGGTGACGCCCTTGGCATCCTGAATGTGAGGGTTGGCCCCCTTGGAGATCAGGTAGTCGACGATCGCCGTGCGGTTGAACATCGCCGCCATCATCAATGCCGTGCGGCCGTCGGCTGATGCGCCTTCGACGTCTGCGCCGCCTTCCACAAGGATTTTCACGGTTTCCAGATCGCCCTTGAAAGCCGCGCCAGCGATCGGACTCTGGCCGTTGTCGTTGCGCAGTTCCGGGTCAGCCTTGTGCTTGAGCAGCACGCGCACTGCGTCCTGATGACCGTGATAGCTGGCCAGCATCAACAGCGTGTCGCCTTTGTGGTTGCGCAGGTTGGGGGTCAAGCCGTTTTCCAGGAGCCGGTCGAGCATCGGGGCGTCGCCGGCACGGGCCCTGTCGAATACCTGTTCGGCAAATTCCAGTGCCTCTTCGTCTGTCATGCGCGTGGCAGAACCGGGCGTGGTGGGGGCGTCAGACATTTCGTAACTCCAGTAGCGCAAGGCATTGCGCGGGATAGATCAAAGGATGCGGCGATCCATGGGCCAGGCAATCTATGAGCCATGGATAAAGCGTGTAGTTCCACTGATGACGCCATCACCCATGGCGCACGGCAATGGCGCCGCTGTAGATGACACCAACCATGCCACCTTCGGCTACAGGCGCCAAACCATCGGTTTCAATGCGCCCGACAGGATCGGCTCACGGCTGGCCGAGAAAATTTCGCAACAAGGGGAAATAAATCCGGGATACCGCTGTCTCAGTAATGTCATGCAACGCGTGGCCCCTCCCTGATTCACCCCTGTCTCACTCCCCACTCCGGTAAATTGCAGGATGCACGAGAGGCATTCATGCAAATTGCACGAGACAGTATTTTTTAGAAATCTGTAAGCCCTTGATTTCGTTGACATTTATTTAAGCGCAAAAGCTGGCACAGTCACTGCACTAGTCATTCCAAGCTTGTTATCCCATGAGCAATGGAGCCTCTAGACATGACTTTCATCCAAGAAAAATTCGCATCCGTATTTTCCGATTTCGAAGTCACCACCCAGCCGCGTCCGGACGGTGGCGTTCTGTTGACTCTGCGCAACGATGAAGGCACCAACATCCGCCGCTGCGTGTCCTACGCTCAACTGCACACCCCAGTGCAACTGGAATGGGTGATCAGCGCGATTCGTCGTGATCTGGCCGCACAAGCCAGCGAGCTGCCCGCTATCTCGATGTTGCAAAGCCAGCACCGTTTTGATTTGCCTACTTATCACACCCGATAAGTACCAGGCCGGAACATAGCGTTCCGGCAGCAGCACGTTTCACTCTCATCGAAGCATCCCTTGTAGATTCCCGCGATAGTTGATGCTATCGCGGTTTTTTTTTGGGCTTTTTTCCGAGGCTTTGACGTCAGGCGCTGGCACCCACTCCAGGTCTTTCTATCAGAGCCGGTCTACTGGTCAGAGCTCGTCTACTGAATGATCCCTCGACACAACGCCTCACCCACCGCCTGCGCACGGTTGGTCACCCCGAGCTTGGCGTAGATGCTCTTGAAGTGATGCTTGACGGTCGCCTCCGAGACTTCCTTGATCAGCCCGATCTCCCACGCCGTCTTGCCTTCCCGCGCCCACTTGAGAATTTCGAGTTCCTTGGGCGACAGCGCCCGCGTCTGCAGTTGACGTCCTTTCCCCGCCACGTGAAGCATCGGCACCAGACTCGTGAGCAGGTAACGATCGTTGTGGGTCAGCGGCCGCTCCATGCCGTTGAGCGTGCAGATGGTGATGACACCCTGATTGGCCCGCGTCTGGCTGCTGTACCCATAGGAAAAAGCCGGCAGCAGGTCACAATCCTCCACCGCTGCCATGTAGGCGGGTGATGGCGGATAGGTCTTGAAGGCCTCTTCCCAATTCAGAAAGCCCATGGTGTGGCGGTAGCAGCGTATGACCGGGTCTTCGATCATCAGGCGTCCCTGGCAATAAAGATCCTTCCAGTAGCTGTCGACGTTGGACGTAATGCAACTGAGCAATACGCCGTTTCGGTACTGATAAAGCATGGCCCGTTCGCTGCGGCATTCAGCTCTTAGCCAGTCAAGTGCGTTGGCGATGGCTGCATCGCCATCCTGTTCAGTGATGCTGCTGACCATTTGTTGTATCAACGGACTCAGCGTCCCTGTCTGCGCGTTTTTCATGTTCCCTCCCGTTTAAACCATCAATTGCGCGGCCCTGATACCCCTTGGTTTTTTTATGCATGGCAGCTGAAAAACGGCGTCAGGTGCTGTCGTCAACACGACCGCACCAGGCGCATTCAAAAGCTGTCAGGGTCCGACAGGCGAAGGGTTACACAGTCGAGGAGGGTTAAACACAGCGTCGAAAACAAACAGGCATGCCTGACCGTGAAACAAGCAACTTCCCACAAACGAACAAAAACCAACTTACATTTTTCCGCATTTGGATACAAAAACGGCCAATGTCAGAGACATCGGCCGTCGGTTTTCAGCACGTCTGGATCGTCAGAAAGCGCTGGGCTCTATCGCCGTAAAACGGCTGACGTTGACGTGTCCATCCAGTGCTCCGCCATCGCGCACCAGTGCGCAGGTGACCATGCCGGCCTGTTGCGCCGTATCGAGTTCTTCGACGATATCGGACAGGAACAGAATCGCCTCCGCCGGCTGCCCGATGCTCGAGGCAATCGATCGATAGGACGCCTCCTCGCGCTTGGGGCCAGAGGTGGTATCGAAGTAGCCACTGAACAGTCCGGACAGATCGCCCGCCTCGGAGCAACCAAAGATCAGCTTCTGTGCCTGGATCGAGCCCGAGGAGTAGACGTAAAGCGCATACCCCGCCTGATGCCAGCGTTTCAGCGCCTCAACGGCATCCGGATAGACATGCCCCTTGAGCTGCCCGGCCTGATACCCCTGTTGCCAGACCATGCCTTGCAAGGCTTTCAGCGGCGTGGCTTTGCGGTCTTCGGCGATCCATTGCAGCAGGATCTCAATGACCCGATCAACGTCGGCGTCGGGTTCGGCGCTGTCATTGCGCACGGCCTGCAGCTGGGCGGCCACGTCGGGTTCGGCAGCATGCTCGCGAACGAAGTCGGGCAGATGCTGTTTGGCGTACGGAAAGAGCACGTCGAAGACGAAGCTCACCGCGCTGGTGGTGCCTTCGATGTCGGTCAGGATCGCTTTGATGGTCATATTGATCAGTCTTCCAGACGCGGGAACTGGCTGGCGATGCTCTCGCCGGTGAACTTGGCCACCCAGCCATCCGGGTTGTTGAACAGGCGAATGGCGACGAAATGCGGATGTTCGCCCATGTCGAACCAGTGCCGGGTGCCCGCCGGAACGGAGATCAGGTCGTTTTTCTCGCAGAGCACGGCATAGACGAAATCGTCGATGTGCAGGGTAAACAGCCCACGGCCGGCCACAAAGAAACGCACTTCATCTTCGCCATGCTGATGCTCCTCAAGGAACTTGGCGCGCAGCTCGGCCTTTTGCGGATGATCGCTGTTGAGGCTGATCACATCGACGGTCACGTAGCCACGCTCGGTCATCAGCCTGTCGATCTGAGTGCGGTAGGCAGCAATCACTTCCTCCTGGCTGGCGCCGGGGGTGATCGGCGTTGCCGCCTGCCAGCGGTCGAACGCCACGCCGTGCTCGGCCAGGGTCGAGGCAATGTCTTCCAGGTGCGTCAGGACCTTGTTGGGCAGCTCGGGGGATGACACGTGATAAACGGACAGACTGCTCATTTCGGGGCTTCCTCGGTTCGGTCCGCGTCTGTCGGCTCTGGGGCCGATCCGACGCGTTGATTCAGGCAGTGGGAACGCTGGAGTGCATGATCGTTGCGCAGATCAGGGATCAGCGGTTGAGCACGGACAGCGTCTTGAGCTCGCATTCGAACAAGAATTCAAAGGCTTCGATCTGGCGCAAGGCATCGCTCATCTTCGCGCCCCACGTGTACAGACCATGACCGCGAATCAGGTAACCGGCGCAGTCAGGGTGTTGATCCAGCCAGGGCTGGACCTTGTCTGCGAGCCGGGCGATGTCCTGATCGTTGTCGAAAATCGGCACCACCACTTTTGATTCATGGGTGGAAACGCCGCTGAAGGCTTTTTGCAGCTCGTAGTCCTCGAACACCAGATGATCACCGGCAGTAAGCCGGGACAGCACGGTGGCGTTGACCGAATGGGTGTGCAGCACAGCGCCCACCGCTGGCTTGCAGCGATAAAGCTGGGTGTGCAGCAGGGTTTCAGCCGACGGCTTTTTGCCGGGCTCCAGGCTGTTGCCGGCGAGGTCGGTGGCCAGCACGTCGTCCATGCCCAACTGACCCTTGTGCTTGCCGGAGACGGTCAGCAGCGCTTCGGTCGGCGACAGGCGCACGGAATAATTGCTGCTGGTGGCAGGTGACCAGCCCCGGGCGTACAGAAACTGCCCCGCCTGGATAATTTCCCGAGCCAGTGCTTCGCGACTCATACGCGCTCCTCTTTCATACATGTGGCGGTCAGAACAGCAGCGGCCACGGCCGCCAGACTCGCAATGGCAAAGGTCCAGCTGGCGCCCAGCGCGTTCCAGCTGTACCCGGAATACAAAGCGCCCATCGCCCCGCCCGTGCCGGAAAGGGCGGCGTACAACGCCTGACCCTGACCTTGCTGGCGCGGGCCGAAACTGCGCTGCACGAAATGCACGGCCGAGGCATGAAAACTGCCGAACGTGGCCGCGTGCATCAGTTGGGCGACGATCAGAATCGCCAGATGATCGGCCAGATTACCCAGCAAAAGCCAGCGCAATGCGGCGATCACGAAGCTGGTAATCAACACCTGACGGACACTGAAGCGCTGCAACACACGGCTCATCACCATGAACATCAACACTTCGGCGATCACCCCCAGCGCCCACAACAGGCCAATCATGCCGCGGGTGTAACCGAGGTGTTCCAGGTGCAGCGTGAGAAAGGTGTTATACGGCCCGTGGCTCAGTTGTATCAGGGCGACGCTGATGTAAAACGCCAGCACCCCCGGCCTGATCAGTTGCCTGAGAAACCCCTCCCCCGCGACCCGCACACCCGAGACCAACGGCTGCGCGTTCGGCACCCACCAACTGCTGGCGATGATGCCGAGCAGGATCACCAGCAACAGTTGCGGGTAGTGATCCAGGCTGAACCACTCCAGCATCCGGCCCAGTATGACGACCGAGAGGATGAAACCGATCGATCCCCACAGCCGGATCTGGCTATAGCGGGAAGTCTGGCCCTGCAAATGCGTCAGCGTGATGACTTCGAATTGCGGCAGCACCGCGTGCCAGAAAAACGCATAGAGCGCCATGACCATCGCCAGCCAGGCGTAGGACGTATCGATGAGAATCAGGCTAAAACAGGCCAGTCCGCAGAGGGCGCCGAAGCGCACGATGGTCAGCCGTCGTCCGGTGTAATCGCCGAGCCAGCCCCACACGTTGGGCGCGACGCAGCGCATCAGCATCGGGATCGCCACCAGTTCGCCGATGCGCGCGGCGGAAAATCCCAGGTGGCTGAAATACAGCGCCATGTAGGGCGCCGTGGCCCCAAGCAGGGCGAAATAAAAGAGGTAGAAGCTGGCGAGCCGCCAGTAAGGAAGCGCCGCCACGCTCAGATGACCGCAGCGGTGACGCGCGGCTCAGGCATTACAGTTGACCCAGAATAGGCGTCATCACGCGCACGTCGCTGTTTTGCCCGCGATGGCGCAGCAAGTGGTCGACCAGCACGATGGCCATCATCGCTTCGGCGATGGGTGTGGCGCGGATGCCCACGCACGGGTCATGGCGCCCCTTGGTGATGACCTCAACGGAGTTGCCATCGACGTCGATCGAGTGCCCCGGCGTGGTGATGCTGGAGGTCGCCTTCAGCGCCAGGTGCGCAACGATCGGCTGGCCGGACGAAATGCCGCCGAGGATGCCGCCGGCGTTGTTCGACAGAAAACCCTCGGGGCTCATCTCGTCGCGGTGCTCGGTGCCACGCTGGGCAACGCAGGCAAAGCCGGCGCCGATCTCGACGCCTTTGACCGCGTTGATGCTCATCAGCGCGTGGGCCAGTTCGGCATCGAGACGGTCGAAAATCGGCTCGCCCAGGCCCGGCATCACGCCTTCGGCCACGACCGTGATCTTCGCGCCCACCGAGTCCTGATCGCGACGCAGCTGGTCCATGTAGGCTTCCAGCTCCGGCACCTTGCTCGGGTCGGGGCTGAAGAACGCGTTGTCTTCCACCGAGTCCCAGGTCTTGAACGGGATTTCGATCGGGCCGAGCTGGCTCATGTAGCCGCGAACGGTAATGCCCTGGGTGGCAAGAAACTTCTTGGCGATGGCCCCGGCGGCGACGCGCATGGCGGTCTCCCGCGCAGAGCTGCGACCGCCGCCACGGTAGTCGCGGATGCCGTATTTATGGTGGTAGGTGTAATCGGCGTGGGCGGGGCGGAACAGGTCCTTGATCGCCGAATAGTCCTTGGACTTCTGATCGGTGTTGCGGATCAGCAGGCCGATGGAGGCGCCGGTGGTCTTGCCTTCGAAGACGCCGGACAGGATCTCGACCTCGTCGGGCTCCTGACGCTGAGTGGTGTGGCGGCTGGTCCCCGGCTTGCGGCGGTCGAGGTCACGCTGCAGGTCTTCCAGCGACAGCTCGATGCCCGGCGGGCAGCCGTCAACGATGGCAACCAGTGCCGGACCGTGGCTTTCGCCGGCAGTGGTGACAGTGAACAGCTTGCCGTAGGTATTGCCGGACATGCGGGAGGCTCCGAGGACGTTCAAAAACTCAAGCGCGCCAGTATACGCAGGCTTATGGCGCAGTTCATCCTCGAACCTTATTCATTTGCCCGCGTCCAATTGACACTTTATTGATGATGGTCCTGCAATGCTAAGCGCCTTACCCCTGATTCGCGGCTTCTGGCCGCTGCGAGCGATCATCTTGAGCCTGACCCTGCTGTCATCCATCGCCCACGCCGGAACGCCCGTTGTGCTGCAGCGCCCCATCAGCCTGGACACGGGCACCGGCGAGCTGTTTGGCACATTGCTGCTGCCCAAATCGGCGAAACCCGTGCCGGTAGTGTTGATCATCGCGGGCTCGGGGCCAACCGACCGTGACGGCAATAACTCCGACGGGGGACGCAACGACAGCATGAAACGTCTCGCCCTGATCCTCGCCAAGCACAACATCGCCAGCGTGCGTTACGACAAGCGCGGCGTTGCGGCCAGTCGCCCCGCCACCCCGGACGAGCGCGATCTGAGCATCGAAAAATACGTCGACGACGCCGTCGCCTGGGCGGCCAAGCTCAAAACAGACTCGCGCCTGGGACCCCTGATTCTGATGGGCCACAGTGAAGGTGCGCTGGTGGCCACCCTGGCGGCGGAGCGTGCCGGCGCCGTGGCGTTGATCTCCGTAGCCGGTACCGGTCGGCCGGTGGATCAAGTGGTCCGCGAGCAACTGCAGGATCGCCTCCCTCCTCCGCTGCTGGCGCGCAGTGAGCAACTGATCGAGGAAATCAAGGCCGGCAAGACTGACAACGACGTGCCCGAGCCCCTCCAAGTGGTATTCCGCCCAAGCGTGCAGCCTTACCTGATTTCCTTGTTCCGGCAGAACCCGACGGCGGCGTTCGGACAGCTGAAAATCCCGACGCTGATCATTCAGGGGCGCAACGACATGCAAGTGGGCGTGGGCGACGCCGAGCTGCTGCACAAGGCCAAACCCGACTCGCAACTGGCGATCATCGACGGCATGAACCATGTGCTGCGCATCGTGCCGATGGACATCAAGCGGCAGTTGGCGTCCTACAAGGATCCGCAGTTGCCGTTGGCCAGCGAAGTGACCGATCGCATCCTGAAATTTCTCGACTCGGTACCGGCCGCCTGAGGCCGGTGCTTTTCAACGCGCGAGCCGACGCACGATCCTTTAGCTTCGTCATAAACGGCCGATAGCTGTCTGCTGGCATCGTGTGCCGGTGCCATGTGCCGGGCAATGTCGATAACAGGATCGCCGTGATGACAGAAGCAACCATGCAAACCGACGCGGTCGAGCCGACCGATGCCAAAGAAGGCGAAGTCGCCGCGCCTGTCTTGTGGGAGGAAGTGCACGCCGAGCATTTCTCCATGCTGCGTCTGGCGCCCCTGCCCACCGACCGCGCGACCGGCGCCCGCCCGCTGCGTTTCGTCGAGTTCGGCAGGGCCGAGCGGCACAACAAAGAATTCAGCCTGCTGCGCATGAGCTATCAGCTGCCGGGGCAGAAGACCCGCAAAGAACAGAATTGTCTGGATGTCTGGGTGGATCACGCCAATCGCAGCGTTCGCGTGGGCCCGGCGTCAGGCTTGCAAATCGAGCCATGGAACCGCGGCCTGGGCCGTTTCATGCTGGCTCAGGGCATCAGCTGGGCGCAGAAACGTTGCGCCGAGTACAAGATCGAAGGCGTTGCGCTGGCCAACAAGGATGCGCTCAACGAGGACACACGTCTGCGTCGTGATCACTTCCTCAAGACCCAGGGTTTCGAAGTCGTCTACGCCGATGCGCAACACCTCAAAGGCACCATCAAGGACGCCAAGGTCGGCAACCTCAATAACACCTGGAACGCCGACAAAATCCAGATCGTGCAGATCCTCGACGCCGCGCAGATGTTGCAACAGGCCGAACAGAGGATTCAGGAACAGGACGTCACGATCAAGAAAACCGAAGACAAGGTCAGCAAATACCGCCGGGACGACGCCGGCCTGCGCTTCACCATCGCCTGCCTGGTCACCTTTGCCGTGTTTCAGGCCGGCCTGCTGATCTGGATTGCGACGCATCGGTGAGCCGGCATCATGAGGGGAAAGGCCGGTGTGCTCGTCATCAGATGTGCGATGTGAATGCCGACGCCTTCCCGGCTGAAGCCAGCCCCACAGTTGCATGCGGTCAGTAGGACCGGCTTTAGCCGGGAACAGGCCGGTGTGCTCGTCATCAGATGTGCAGTGTTAATCCCGACGCCTTCCCGGCTGAAGCCAGCCCCACAGTTGCATGCGGTCTGTAGGACTGGCTTTAGCCGGGAACAGGCCAGCTGATTACCTGACTAGACCCGCGCTGCGAACAGATCTTGATGCTTGCGGCACTGCTCCGCCGTCAGCATGAACACGCCATGGCCACCACGTTCGAATTCCAGCCAGGCGAAATCCACTTCCGGGTACAGGCTTTCGACGTGAACCTGGCTGTTGCCGACTTCCACGATCAACAAGCCCTTGTCGTTCAGATGGTCCGCAGCCTGGGCCAGCATGCGCCGCACCAGATTCAAGCCGTCGTCACCGCAGGCCAGCGCCAGCTCGGGTTCGTGCTGGTATTCGTCGGGCATGTCGGCGAAATCTTCGGCATCGACGTACGGAGGGTTGGACACGATCAGGTCGAAACGCTGACCTGGCAGCCCGTCGAAACCATCGCCCTGCACGGTGTACACGCGCTGATCCACGCCATGGCGCTCGATGTTCTGATTCGCCACTTCCAGCGCCTCGAACGACAGATCGGCTAACACCACTTCCGCGTTCTGGAACACGTCGGCGCAGGCGATGCCAATGCAGCCGGAGCCGGTGCAGAGGTCGAGAATGCGGGCCGGATCGTTGGCCAGCCAGGGTGCGAAACGCTGCTCGATCAATTCACCGATGGGCGAGCGCGGAATCAGCACGCGCTCGTCGACGATGAATGACATCCCGCAGAACCACGCTTCACCCAGCAGATACGCCGTGGGCACGCGCTCCTCGATGCGTCGCTTGATCAGGTGTTGAACCGCCACCAGCTCGTCTTCTTCAAGGTTGCAGTCCAGGTAACTGTCGGCAATTTCCCACGGCAGATGCAGGGCGCCGAGCACCAACTGGCGAGCTTCGTCCCACGCGTTGTCGGTGCCATGACCGAAAAACAGGTCTTCCCCATGGAAACGGCTGACAGCCCAACGGATATGATCGCGCAGGGTGCGCAGGCGGGAAGTGATCACGGCAGACTCCTTGAAAAAACGACGGGCGATTCTATCAGCCATCCACGCAACAAACGATCCCGCACCAGGCGCGGCGGCCACGCGCTAAACTTTCCGCAGTCTTTACCTCGTTTTGCAGGCACTATGACAGCAACCGCGACCTGCTCGACGGCTTGAAGCCCGGCAAAAAAGCGAGGTCTGTGAGCAGGGCGATTCACAGAATCGCTCTGCCAGTGGACAATGTGGCAAAAGCCCCACTCCAAGGAGCCCTCCCCGATGTCTGTTTCAAACACTGGTCCGAAGACCATGTTTCAACTCAGTGGCCGTGAATATGCGGCGGCCACATTGAGTAATGCCACCCTGATCATCATCGATGCGCAGAAGGAATACCTTAGCGGCCCCCTCGCCCTGACCGGCGTTCAGGACGCTATCAATAACATCGTCAAGCTGGTCGCCGCTGCGCGCGCCGCGAAGTCGCCGATCATTCACGTGCGCCATTTGGGCACCGTCGGCGGCATGTTCGATCCCCAGGGCGAGCGTGGGCAATTCGTGCCTGAACTGCAGCCCCAGGATGACGAGATCATCATCGAAAAACGCCTGCCGAACGCGCTGAACGGGACCGTCTCCACCGACGATCGCACCACCCTGCACAGCCTGCTGGAAAGCCGAGGCCGGCTGGATCTGGTGGTGTGCGGCTTCATGAGCCATTCCAGCGTCAGCACCACCGTGCGCGCGGCCAAGGATTACGGGTTTCGCTGCACGCTGGTTCAAGACGCCTGCGCCACCCGCGACCTGCCGACCCCGAGCGGTGTCATCAAGGCCGAGCTGGTGCAGCAGGCGGAGATGGCCATCATGAACGACAACTTCGCCAAACTGGCGCTGACCAAAGACCTGATCTGATTCCTCCCTCGACAGGAGCTGTTGTGACCGAGCTGACCGCGCATGCCCCTTGCGCGGATCATTTTCCGGCAGTTCCTGTAGAAAAGGCGTACAAATGCAGTCGTCAGGCAGGGTCACCCTGTTCGCCTGACCGCCTATCCGTTATCGACCCATGATGCCCCTGAAACCTGGCCAGGCGGGAACCACACCACCCTGTGCAGGTCAGAGCGCCGATACCCATAGAGGAAATCGGAATGAAAATATCCGATGGTTTTGATGCCCGTCGCCTGCGCCCCAAAGGCCAGGGCAGCTGGCGGATGCGCATTATTGCTGCGATTTCGGCCGTTCTGGCCACCGCTGGCGTGCTGCTGGCCATGGCCGGCGTTGCCAGTCTGATCGGCAACCCTGTTGCGCTGGGCGAGCTGAACGCCAGTCCGGCGGGCGCCGTGGTGACGGTGATTGTCGGTTTGCTGATGCTGTATGTCGGCATCTGGTTCTGGCGCCGCAGTCGTCGCCGTCGTCGTCGTGCCGGCGAACTCAACATGTCTCCCCATCTGATGAAGAAGCACGACTGACCCTCGCGTCATCCGCTGCCGTTTAATCATCGAAAGCTCTGAGCATCGAGAGCGCTAATCATCGATAGTCGCGCCGATTCTGGCGTGACGTGGTTAAACTGGCCCCCTTCGCGGAGACCACCATGCAAGACGACGATTTTTCCCTGTTCAGCAGTGAGATTCGCGGCGTAAAGCCGATCAAGACTGAACATGCGGACGTAGGAAAACCCAAAACCGACCGTAAGAACCTGGCCAAACTGCGTCAGGCGGCCACCGTGCGTTCCGATGCGACGATTACCGTTGATGGTCTGTCAGACCAGTTCGTGATCGATGTCGGCCCTGAAGACACGCTTTACTGGGCCCGTGACGGGGTGCAGGAAGGCCAGATGCGCAAGCTCAAGTTGGGGCAGATCAGCTTTGAAGGCAGCCTGGACCTCCATGGCATGAGCGTGGAGATGGCGCGCGAAACGATGTGGGAGTTCCTGGCCGAGGCGGCAAAACTGGAGGTGCGTTGCGTGCGCATCACCCACGGCAAGGCGGTGCGGCTGGATGGCAAGCGGCCGATGATCAAGAGCCACGTCAATACGTGGTTGCGGCAGCACCAGCAGGTCTTGGGATTTGCATCGTGCATCGCCAAGCATGGCGGCGCAGGTGCGGTGTACGTGATCCTGAAGCGGACCATGATGGAAGGGCGTGACGAGTAAGGCGGGGCCTTGCCTCTTGTGAACAGGTTGGCGTCGTGGCTTGCCTGAGCGAAATACCCTGTAGGAGCCGGCTTGCTGGCGAACGCGGTGAATCAGAAACGAAAATATCGACTGACGCAATGCATTCGCCAGCAAGCCGGCTCCTACGGATTTTGCAGTGCTCATTCAATCAGCTGTCCAGCCGAGTGAAGACCGACATCACATTAGCGCGGACCTTGACCGCCGCCACCGCCACCGCCGCCACCAGGGCCGCCGCCTTCATAGTGACCGCCGCCACCGCCGCCACCACCGTGGCCTCCCCCGCCCGGTCCCCAGAATGGCCAGCATCCGGACATGGCCGACATCACCGCGATGACCATCGCGACTTTCGCTATACGACTCAACATTTCGATTTCTCTCTTAAAGCGGGCTTGATCACAGGCATTCATCACCTGCTGCTTCTGACAGCACGTGCCTGTGAATCCGCGTCGTGGTTTGGTACCGATCAAGTATCGAACCTGATACTAAACAGTCACCCAACAAAAAGGCCGCGAGGGAAAGGCTTCCGGTCGCGGCCTGTGCTTGATGCGTTGAAATGATCAGAAAAAATCAGCGGCGGTAGTAACCCGGTCCAGGTCCAGGTCCAGGGCCGTAGCCGCCCCGTCCGCCATCGTATGGGCCACCGTCGTAATAACGGTGTTCATGCCAGCCTCCGCCGTGGCGGCCCCAACCCGGTCCGAAAAAACACCCCGAAACCGACGACGCCAGGGCAATCACCAGTGCGATTTTCGCGATTCGGCTCACCATCATAAGCACTCTCTTCATCCGGGCATCTGTCACCCGTTACTTCAGACAGCAGGCCGACACATTCCGGCATATCCCCTCGGTAAAGGTTGGGTAAAGGTCAGCTGACACTGTCACGGCGGCGCCATGCCGCAGGCGTCTCGGCCGCCTGCCGTACCCCTGCGCGTCCAGCTACGCTACTATGTGCGCCTTTGCAGGCCCGCAACCCTGCGTTTTTTGAACCCACACGGAACACACCCCTGTGACTCTGGAACAGAACTACACCGCAATTTTCCGTGGGTTTTGCAGGGAAGATTGAAGTAGCGAAATCCAATAAACACGGGGTATTTCCTACCCTAGCGTACCCACCAAAACCATCAAAAACTCATGCAGTGGTACAAAAAATGGTACGGACTTCAGCTGTTCCGAGGCGTAGGTCGACAAATCTTTACCCGGATTTACTTCGCCAGTCCCTAACTCCTTGTGAATGCGGATGTCACATTGATCGCAGACTTGGCTCCCTACCCCTGTCTGCGGTGCATTGGTACGTCGCAGGTTTCTGAGGCTGTGAAAAGCCTCAACATCTACGCCCAGCTTGGTGATGAGCCGCATGAAAAAGGTATCGAAACGCTTCATACAATGGTCTGCGCGATCTCTTGTGGCGCAGTTGTGGCGGGAGCGACGGCTCAGGGGCATCCATCGCCAGCGCAAGTCCCTCATTGGGCATAAGCGCTCTTATTCAAATGCCAAAATCAGGCTGCCAGGCACCTTAAGCTTGGGCGGGAGCGAGCGCCGAGCGAACCTGATGGTGGCGATCCGCAAGCTGAAAGAGTCCGCTTACGACAAAAGAATTTCTATAATTACCATTGATTTCTCTAAGGTGAAGGAGCTGCACCCGTGTGGCACCCTTCTCTTCTTGGCTGAACTTGAGCGCCTGTTCGAATCCCCCGTTGTAGGCAAGAAGTTGGCAGCCACCTACCCTACGGACAGCGTTGTGGAGCAGATGCTTCAGCACATTGGCCTTCTCCAGCGTTTGGGATTGCCGCCAAGAATTGAGAACATCATCGCAGATAACGTCGTGTCATGGCTGCATGCCTCAGGAACCGAAGGCGAGCTCGACTCAATCGCGGACATTCTCCCAAAGGTCCTCACTGAGGGCAGCAACATGGAACTTCGAATCGCACTCCTGAGCGGAATGGCGGAGGCAGTGGCAAACTCGTCAGAACACGCCTATAAAAAGTCGACAGGTGGTGCAGACGAACGGAAGAAGTGGTGGCTTTTCGCTCGGCAGGTGGGAGATGAAGTAGCGGTAGCTATTTGCGACTTGGGATTAGGAATTCCTGGAACGCTGGAGAGCAACTGGAAGGAGGAGGTAGCAACTATCTTGAAAACTCGATCAGGTTTAAAGCGCCTTGATCACAAGATGATTCAGTTAGCCTTTACCGTTGGCAAGACAAGCACCGATCGCAGAAACAGAGGCAAAGGGCTCAAGGATATTCTCAAGGTAGTGCACGAACAGCAGGTCGGTAGTATTTTTATATACAGCAACAAAGGCATATATGTAATGGATAATGCCGATGCTACGAAGGTTTCACGCGATGAGAAGGTTAGCATCAACGGAACCATCATAATGTGGAAAATTCCAATTGAAGCCTTTGGGTTCGACGAGGCTGGGAGAAAATGAACGCCATGACTATTTATGTAGCTAAGGATTTCACTCGAATGCCTTGCGTTAGAAATCGCGAGGATGGCAAGAACTCTGGCGAGGAGTTTAGAGACGAAATACTCCTACCCGCACTCCGTACTAATGACCAAGTCGTCGTCGATCTTGACGGAGTCTTATCGCTGGGGTCTTCATTTCTCGAGGAAGCATTTGGAGGACTCGTAAGAAAAGGGTATTTTACCGCCAAGGAACTCGGCGCTAAGTTAGTTCTTAAATTTCAACTGGCCAGTTATGTAGAAGAAACTTGGGGATATATTAAGATTGCTCGAAAGGAATCCTGATGGATTGGTCTGAAATCGCTCGTTGGGCTGTACCTTCGCTGATCGTTGTGCTCGGCTGGTCTGTGGTGTCACGGGGCAACGATCGAAGGGAGACGAGGAAAGAGGTGAGGCAATTTTTGGATAGAACTATCGCCTCGGTTGAAAACATTCGGAAGAATGTTATTGACTGTCTTACTAAAGAAGTCTGTGACGACTCCAAGAAACTTGAGCTGAGTATTGATCCGGAATTGCTTAGGCTTGAAGCTGCGCTAGAGATACTTAAGCTTAAGGTCAATGATCATAAGCTCGACGGAAAGACCTTACGAACGGCCGTTTATAATAATGGTCATTACAGGGTCTTGAAACGAGAAAAGATGGATATGGATCACCGGGTGCTACAGGAAATTAATGTCGCAGCCGCAGATCTATGCTCATCGCTAGAGCAGGCATATCGAGAAACCTACCAGAAATCAAAATTCTGGCAGGTTTAATTAGATCGCCCGATCGAGTGAAGACATGAGCGCCGAGCGTGCCTCCGCGTACAAGCCTTTGCATGCGTCGGGCTATAGAACACGCTACAGCCTGCATCCATCGAGGCGCTTTATCTCATTGTGGAGCAGGCCGTCGAAGAACGCGCCGACGAGCTTGCGGCACGGGCGTAATTTTGCGCAGATCGTATAGCATTAGTCACGCTACGCATCAGAGTGGTCTATCGTGACTGCTGCAGCTTTCAAGTGCCTGCCAGGATTTTGTCTATGGCGAAACCAGGATCCCTTAGCGCAGATGTCCTAGCATCCTCGACAAACTCGTCAACAACAGGAGACTCCCCAGGAAATATTTTATTCATTCTGAATACATAGCTTTTTTTTATGAGACTGAACCCTTTTGGAAGCACTCGAGAAACTTCAGGACTGAGCTGATAAACCACCGCAAACCCTGCCACCATGAATATATAAGAAATACAGCGCTCATCACTGATAAGTTTAAAAGTTGTCAAGAACGACTTCGAATCAGTACCGTCAAAGTACCATCGACAAATACCTATCTGAAAGAATTCATCCAGATCATGCCCTCTGTATTTTGCATGACCTTCTAGAATTGCTTTTCTTAAAACATTTGATAACTCATCAGGGAAGTTGACAACGCTGAACTCATCTAGCGATGACTCTGAAGCGCGCCATATTATCGACAACCAAAACAGATAGAATCTATTGAAATCTAAGTTTGTTATTGTAATCCTCTTATCACTAGGAACTTTATCCTTAGCCCCTTTGAGCTTATTTATTTGACTAGTTTCATAAGAAAGATTTATATGCCTTTCGCATTCCTCACAGAGCAGTTCTTCGCGCCAATTGACATTATCCATCCTCGGCATTGAACTATCATTGATGCCCATAGTTATCAATTGGGAGTGTTCACCTTTCGCAATCCTCAACAGCCCCTTAGGTATAATGTGCGACTTAAGGAGCGTCCTCGGCTGTAGGCAGAGACGGCAACATGCCGACTTCCCAGGCTGACTATTGCTATGCACCATGTGCCACTCCGAATGATTTCACGAAGGGTAAATGGTAGCTCATGTGGTAGAGGGGGAAGCAAAGCCGAGGGAGCCGGAAGAAATCGATTTAGATTTTACGTATCCCGATTTGGGCGACCTTCACCTTCGAATCAAGCGCGATGCCAGCGGCCAGATACAAGCCCATCCGCCAACTGATCACCGTCTCGGTTAAGTCGAAGCTGTAGCGCTGCGTTTCAAGCGCCCCCTTCCAGTTTGCCGGCAGTGTGAAAGGCTCCTGATACTTGTCCATCGAGCGGTAGTACACGAGCGACGAGGCTCCGCCTACTGGCTTCGTGACGATCAGCTCAGCTTCCCATCCCAGAATGCCCCGGGTCGTTCCCACGATCTCGGGTGCAGCCACCATCTCGATGACGTCACCGACGACCAGGTTGCTCAGGGTCAGGTTCGCCGCTGGCTGGACGTAGATGTATCCACCGGCTGCCGCCATCGTGCCGCTGAGTTCGATGCACTGCGCCTCGCCGAACGCTGCGGGCTCCTTGTACCAGCGCGTCGCGACACCGGCCAGGCCAGAACCCGCGGCCTTGTGACTGTCCGCCAGCACCGAACCTGCCACCGGGTTAACGGCCGCATTGATGACGCCAGTGGTACCGGCCAGCAACGGGTTGGCATTGAGACAGCCGAAGGGACGAATCGCCGAGTAGAGATCGGCGGCGTCCGTGGGCAGCGGCACGCCGAAGAACTCGAAATTGGCATTGATGATCGGCACACAGCGGGACTGGATAAAGTCGGCGCCGATCAGGTTCGGGTGCAGGTCGTCCACGGTCATGGCCTGGGTGAAGCCATCCCAGATGTTCACGACCGGCACGAACTGTTTGACGTAGGTCAGCACCCAATCCTTATAGGCGATTGCGTCCGCCAGTGCCTGGCCGGTGAGCGCTTTCGTGCCGAACCGCGGCGTGCCGGTGCCGACAATCAGGTACTTCCCGGGCGTGTTCTGGAACGCCATGATGGCCTTCATCACGTTGGCCTTGCTGTCGGCGAGCGTCATGCCCGGCGTGGTGCTGTCGTTGGTGCGCGACAGCAGCATCCACAAATCGGCCGTCGCTGACGTCAGGCAGGACGGCAGCCGTGGCATGAACTGCCCAGAGTGGTCGCCGACCTTCCCCTGATTGTCCAGGTAGCTCGGGAACAGGCCGGTCTTCGCCGCGATCGCCCCAGCGTAGCCGTAGGCTTCGGTGCCGAACGCCTTGGTGTCAATCGTGTGGCAGTTTGCACTGAAGCTATCGCCCAGCAGGCCCAGACCGCGACGGATGCGGCGCCGGGTCGGCTGCGCCTCGGCGAGGAGGCTCATGCGAACACCTCGAATGCAGCGCCAGCAGATGGCACGAATCTAACCGTGGCCGGGGGGATGTTGAGTTGATAAGCCCCATCGTTCCAGAGCGTGTCGGCCGTCACCCAGCTGTCGCCCATTTTGATCTGAATCGCGACCGAACCGCCGTTTGCTTTTACGCCCAGCGTCACACGCATTGCGCGATCGTAGGTCTCTTCTTTTGTCGTGGTCTGCATGTCTCGCTCCTCAAGCCACGTCGCGGAAGAAAACGTGGTTGCCCAGCTTCAGCGTTCGCTTCGCCTTGGCCGCCCAGTCCGGCGCCTTCGGCATCATGGTGGCGTAGTAGTGAGTCGCCCCACCGGTGGGGTCCGGCACCTTGCCGTCGATCACCTGGTCAGCAGCAATCCGGCACTGCGCCAGCTCGCGGAACGGGATCTGGCGCGCGCCACTCAGGAACTGATAGTTCGGGTCGTTGCGGTTCCAGCAGCTGAACTGGTACGGCTTCTGGCACACGCCGGCATAGCCTTCGCCCCACCACGATTTATCCTTGCCATCGTCCACTCGGTTGCGGATCGTCCAAGCCACGGCCGCCATGCCGGTCAGGCCCTCGCCGCGCGCTTCGCCCCACAGCGTGCGCGCAAGCACATCGCGATCTTTCTCGGTAACGGTCATCACTTTTCTCCAGACAAAAAAATACCCGCTCGATGGCGGGTTGCGATAAAGCAGAGAACTGCTTAGGCCGGAGGAGCTGGCCAGTCGACAGTTGTGGGGTATCCGGGCTGTAGCTGAATTTTTGCCAGCGCCGAACGGTATCTTTTCCAGGCGATCAGAAGCGCCTCGCCGTCATCGTCCGCATCACCGGTATCGTGATCGTCCTGAAGCGGCTGAATGGAATCGTCGGCAATCTTCTTGCGCCTGCCTTGCTCAGCGGTCACCTCGCCCATCAGAGCGATAACCCGCTGCGTTTCCTTCATCTCTTTAGTGATGAGCTTGGACCAGTCGATGTTGCTCATTCTGGGAATGCCTCTGGGTTTGCGGGCGCCGCAAGCGGTTGTGGAAATGCAACTGGGCCGTCCGGCACGCCGACCAGATCGACCGGGAATGCCTGGGCCGGGCTGTAATTAGCCGGGTTTGGAAACAGCAGCGTGACTACCAAATCACCGGAGATCATTTCCACGTCGCCCGCGAACCATTCTGAATCGATCGCAGAGCGCGGTAAGGTGGCACCATCAGAAATCGCGGAGAAATCGAAGTCTTCGCCGTTGATATTCAGGACTTGCCCGGTTTTGACGACTTCCAGCAAGTCGTCTCGGCGCTGGGGGGAAAGCTTGATAATCATTAGAACCACCTGCCTATAGCGATTACATGGACGTACGGGGTACCGACAGTCGCTGATGGGTGTGAGTTGCCGACGGCAATTGTCGTGCTGCTCCCGCTACCAGCGCTGTCCTGGGCAGCGTTTAGGAACCCCCCATTGCCACCTACAGACCCAGCGGCAGGAACGCAGATGGGCTGGGCGGTGAACGGCGACGGAAAGGACCATGCCGCTGCCGCCGCGGACCCCGGCGGCAACGACGGGTAGGCGATCCCGTGCCGGCAGATCATCGTGCCGTTAAGGTATTTCGTGAAGGTCCCGTTGCCGTTTGTGCCTTCTTCGACGATTGCACCGGTAGGAATCCCGCCGGATTGCGAGACAGTGCCGACCGCGTTTCCTTCGTGGTAAAGGGTGCGAGCAACCGCCCCCATTGAGAAGCCGCCAACTTTCAGTTTGTTGTCGGTATCCAGCCCGAAGTGAATTGCATATGACGCATCCCTGATAAAAGTGATGACTGAGGAGGCGCCGGCGTTTGCGCCGTTAGAGATCCTTAATGCTGTTCTCCCATCTTTCCCGGATGAACTTATGTTCGCGATTCCTGGCGGCTCGCCAGAAGAGAAAAACGTACCTGCGGAATTATTGTTCACTCCTAAGCCAGCTGCGCCGAGTGCCGCCAACGCACCGGCAGCCGTCGTCATTCCGGTGCCGCCCTTCGTCACCGGCAAGGTGTCGTAGTTGCCGGTGGTACCCAGAGCTGCGAGCTTCGTGCCGAACTGGTTCACAAGGGCTCGCAATGCGTCGGCCGAGTCCTTGACGTAACCCTGCATCGGCGCCAGCGCGTAGGTGCCTGCGTTGGTTGTGGCGCCGAGGTAGTTCGGGGAAATCGCCATCGCTGTATCGCTGGCAATGTTGGTCACTTCGTACCAGCGCCCGTCCGGGCCGAGAAACGCATCCCCTACCCGGCTGTTGGCGATGAACGAAGTATTGTTGCCGGTGACGGCATTCGAATTTTGGGCGACGGAAACCGTCCCGGCTTTGTACCAGGGCATAAAGAGTCCTTGAATATTGATGCGGCCTGTAAGCGGCCCCGGGGGATTAAACAGGCCGCATTGGGCGAGCTGCGAAAGTAGTTCTGCCGTTTTTGTCGGTGCCTATCTCGGTGCCGGCCAGTGCACCCATATAGCCATTCAAAGTGCCGCGAACACCCGCATGAAAACCGCAGGGCGTTTCGCGACTGGTGTTGCCGTTGTAGTTTTTCCCGCCGAGCAATGTCGAGGCCAAGAAGTAGTCCTCGTAGGAGCCCGTCCATGCTGTTTGATAACCGGTCCAGTTAATCCCCGATACAGACCCGGCCCTGCCATCCTGAGTCCAACCCTCATTTGAAGGAACACCAGTCATGATCAGCAGGTTGTCAGAGCCCACAAAGATTTGTTCAGTAGCGGCGTTCCTGAGCCGGAGATCGTATTTGTTTGGGACGGATTTGGACGTGAAGGTCGCGACAAGCCAACGACCGCTGCAATCTGAGCTATTGAAAGGGGACATCAGCATCAGTTTGAAGGCAAAGCCGGTCCAGTTGCCTGCCCCACCCGCGTGCAGCAGTGTGTGATACATGCCCTGATTTGTGGGATTGAGGAAAATGAGTGGCGGTTCGATTGTCGTTATCGGTGCGGCGTACGTAATCACCGCGGTTGATATGGTAATTGAGGCATCGGAGGGCTTTCCAATCCTATAGTTGCCAGACCCGACAACGGACAGCACTCGGTTTTCGCTGGTCACTTGAACCAGGTTAGATCCGTTCCGGGATCTAAACCCATAAGACATACGTCACCTTATTGGTAGGTCAGAATAAAGACATTCAGCAGTACTCCCGCACCGCGCCTCACGCGAAGCTGCCCGGTCGACCAAAACACCGACGGCAGGGTCTGCTCTTCGTTCGTCTGATTCGCAAGCGTTACGCACACAAACGAGGTCGAGGTAATTTCCGGCATCGATATGAAGCTGGTGAAGTCGCTTGTGACCGGGGGGACCGTGACCTGTTTAGTCACTATCGACCGAATCGTCATGACGGACGTGTCCAGAGTCACGCCCCCCTGGGCATTGCGTGTCCTTGCGCCGTAATAAGCCATCAGCCGATTTTCCCGAACGCAGCGCGCTCTGTCCCGGCGCCGTCGTAGGCGAACATGCCGTTGTTGTTCAGCAGCAGCGACCCATCCGAGGTCTGACCACGAAGGGTCAGCGTTCCAGCCGGCACATTGATCTCCAGCAATGGGAGGCCCTGGCTGTCGACCGCCGCGGACTTCAAGGTCATCCCGAGAATCAGCTCCTTGATGAAGGCCGTACTGATGATTGCGGTGTTGATGAACACTTGCCCTCCCTGCACCACGAACGGCGCAATCATCGTGCCGCTCGCCTCGTCCAGAATCGCGAACCGCTGAGCGAAAGCGAGAATCTGGGACTCCTGCTGCTGGCCCTCGACACCTATGGCGAGTCCCGCCATGACCGTTCGCCCGCCGACCGTGGTGGATGTTTTTATGGTCGTGAGCGACGAAACCTTGCCGCCAAGTGCCGAGACCGCCCTAGTGGCTGTTTCGGCGCTGGCTGTAGCGCCATTGGCTGTCGCATTAAGCGTTGTGATCTGCTGAGCAGTGGCCTGCCTGTCAGTGGCCATCGTCGTTTCGACAATGCTTATCTTCGACTCATTTCCGCCAACCCGTGCATCCAGCAGGGTGACCCGCTGTGTCTGCGCAAAGTCTTGCTCCGTGCGGACCTTGACCTCTTGCGCGTAACTGGCGGTGCTGTCCCATCCTTTGAGTGCATCGGCGAGCTCACCTTCACCGCTGTCCTCCCGATAGGAAGCTTGAAGGGCCTGAAGCTGAGATGCTGTAGAGGTGGTCTTGCCGTCAATCGTTGTGATGTCAGTGGTGTTCTTCGTGACCTGCGCGGCCAAACCGTTCGCGGCTCGGATCGACTGGCCGCTGTTAACCCAATACGTCGGGTTAGGCGGCCCGTTCGAGCCGTCGGCTTTGGCCGGCACGTCGATGATCGCGGTCCATAGGTTGTCGCCAACCCTGACCGTGTTATCGCGCACGTAGGGATCAGTCGGCACGTAAGCCAGTGCATCGGTGATCGCACCAATCTCGCTTTTAAGCTCAGCAATGCGTTCATTGACCGAGCCGTCCCCATCCCCGGATATCTTGCCGATCTCGGAAAACAGCTGCTCGGACAGGGCGGACGCCTGGATTTTCCCCAAGAAATACTTTTCGTATTCGGCCTGGTCCCTGCTGACCTGGCCATTGACGCCGTTAACGGCTGGATGCCATGGGCCGACATTCCCGCTTCGATCCACGAGGCGCGCCCAGAAGAACAGGCTGGTCCCAACGTTCAGGTTGTGCATCTCGTGCGTGGCTTGCGGATAGGCGAAATCCGACAGTTTCGTGGCCGTCGCCAGATTGTTCGTGCCGTTGCTCCATATCTCGGTCCGCTGGGTGTCTTCTGCACCAGGTGGGAAAGTCCACTGAAGATGAATGCCATAGACCAGCGCCGAGGCTGTCAGTGAAGTCACTGCCGGCGGCAACCCCTCCTTGCCGTTGAGCTGGGTCAGTATCGAGTTTCGCCATACCGACGAGATGTCATAGGCACTGACTGCCCGAACGCGCGCCAGGTACGAGCCGGAATAGATGCCGACGATATCGACGCTGTTTGCGCCGGTGCGCTGCACCTTGATCCAATTGCCGTTGTCCTTTCGCCACTCGACGTCATAGCCCACCGCGCCATTTACCGCGGGCCAGGCGATCGTCATGGTGGTGACAGCGAGGCCCTGCGCGATCGCAGTGGTCGAGGCCAATGTCACGCTCGCCGGCGCCGGAACGACAGTGAGCGGAATCACACTGATCGGCCGTTCCTCGAGGCGCGCGCCGGTGTCGATGTAGGCGAACTTCCCTGGCTCGTATTGCAGCGCCGAGATCTCGTAGTCCCCTTCAGTAGTCCGTTTGGTGCTCAAAACACGGAACAGCGGAATGGCCAGATCATCTGCATCGAGCGCCCACTGGAGCTCGGGGCCTGGGGTTTGGCTGTACGCGGTAGTGACTGTGATCGCACGACCATTCACAGACTGCACCGTGCGCGCCTGCGCTTGGCCGCTGGGCAGGTTGATGATCAACCTGTCGCCAGCCTTGGCCATGGTGTCCCGGTCGAGCGTCACCACGCGGCCGGCGGCGGCAGAGATACGGCCGCCGACTTCGCGCCCGGCCAGCAGCGAGTCGGCCACCGGAATGATGTAGCCCGGCAGTGGTATCGCGCCTTCCATGCCGGTCTTGAACGTGATGGTTCGGTCCTGGCTGTTACTCATCACCACCCATTTCCCGCGGCGCTGAGCCTCCGACGCCCGGGTGCAGCCGATCGCGCTGATCTCGGTGGGTCTGTCGTCGAAACGTCGCTGCAACGCCAAGTCCGAATAGGCAGTCACGTCGGTGTCGTAGTTGTTGGCCGGGTTGTCGTAGCTGACGATTGCGCGCGTGTAGCGCGTCTTTGCCGAGGCGCTGCCGTAGTTCATTTCCCCGCCAATCACGTTGGCCCGGGTGAACACGTAGTCGAAGTCCTGCGCGCGGGGCATGTCCGCCTGCATCACGAGCTGGCCCTGCGCCCAGTAAGTCATGCCCCGATAAATCGCCGAGATGTCGCGTAGCAGCGTCCATGCATCCGCCTTGCCCTGGAGGTTCATGTCGCAGAGGAAGCGTGGTTCCTGCCCGCTGATGCCGTCCGACACCAGTTGATCGCAATACTGGGCGATCCGGTACAGCTCCCACTTGTCGACCATGTACGGCTTGATGCGCTTGCCAAGTCCGAAGCGGTCAACCGTGCAGATGCCGTAGGTGACCCACGCAGGGTTGTTGGTCCATGCCTGCTTAAAAGTCCCGTCCCAGACGCCGGTATAGGAGCGCGCGACCGGGTCGTAGTTGCTTGGGACCTGCCACTTGCGGCCCTTGCACTTGATGGTCACAGCCGGAATGTTGCTGAACTGCTCCGCGTCGAATTCGACGTACAGAAGCGCGGTGTTCGGGTAGCGGAGCTTCTCGTCGATCACCTCAGTCAGACCGGCGACAAGCATCGTGTCGGCGATCTTGTTGGTGTTCTGGTTCGCTGTCAGGCGGCGCACGCGGATCTGCCAGCCAGAAGTCGCCGGCGGCAAATCGATACGGCGGGAGCGCTCATACCGGGTCGTGGTCTTTCCGTCCACAGCCTCGGACAGCACCTGTACGTAGGCGCCGCCGTCGGTGGCCAGGTCAACGGCATACTCGATGCGGTACCCGCCGACATTGCCCTCATCATCCTGCCGCTGCAGCGCTGGCCAAGCGAGCCGAATACGCACGGCAGAAAGCTGGACGTTGGTGATCGAGCGAATCCACGGGCTGTCGCTGCGCAGCTCGACGTTGATGGTGGTTTCGTTCTCGACTGACGGGATACCGGGGATGTAATCCTGTTCAACGGAGCCGGAGCGCCACTCCCACTTCACATTCGGGAAATTGACGTTGCCGCTGGCGTCGTTTATCGGCGTGTTATCCAGGAAAATGTCGGCGGCCGTGGGCACGCCTTCAAACTCGCCCTCGCCCACCGCGATCAGGATCTTGGCCAAGTTGGTGGAACGCAGGCTGTCGGTTGCCTCCGTCGGCGCCTTCGGGCTGCTACTGCCGCCTTTGGCGCCCCAGATATCCACTTGCTCAGCTGCGCCCATGCTTTCCTCCAGGCATAAAAAAACCGCCAATCGGCGGTCAGGTCTTCCAGTTCAAATTCAGGTTTTGTCTTCAGCGAGAATCGATGCAGAGATAATCGCGCCACCCCACCGGCGTTCGCCGATGCAGATCGCGACAGGGTTGCCGCTGGCAGTCGTGTTCTTGGCACTGCCAAACGCGTATGACGGCAAGTTGTCGGGTGACGCACTTTGGCTCAGGCTCTTTGCTTGAGGGCTCAACAGTTGAATGACACCTCCAGCGGTCATCGCTATGCCGCCACTAAGCAAGGCAGATGAAGCACCGAGGGCGAAGGGTGTACTGCCAGGCACAAAAAATGAGGCCACAACCATCACGATGCCGACAACAGTCTGCAGCACGCCGGCGCGCTTGCTCCCGGATATGACCGGGACAATTCGTAGGTGTCTGGTGCCACCAAGGTCAAACTGCGATTCACCGACGTTCTGCTTATTCCGGAAAATGGCAAACCGCATTCCCAGTCGGTGCAATCGATCGACCTCGTCTTTGAAGCCGGGCAGGGAAACCTGAAGTGCTTTGAATACCTCCCATGACTTCCCAGTGTCGAGCAGCCTCGAATGTATCTTGCCGAGCTTCCTACCTAATGCCCCCCACAGCTCAATGGTCGTCATCGCGTCGTAGTGAATGGCTGTACTTCCCATATAAGCTCCAGACAAAAAAGCCGCCCGGAGGCGGCATGAGAGGCGCAACGCTCATCAGATACAGGATCGAACAGCGTCTGAAACCGCGCCCCGTCCAAGTTGTTGCCAAGCAATTCGTTGGAAATGTTTAACAATAGAACCATTTTGCGTCCGAGAAACTTCAAGCACTTCGTCAGTTTGCCCTACACCGGGATTCGCCAATATCAAGCGATAGCCAGTTTCTGTTTCGCTCATTGACGCGCCAGCATTGAGATCCTGCCATTTAGGAAGGACACACAATGCGTATTGTTTTGGGCTTTTTTGAGTGGATGCTGTGAACACCGGATTGGTATTTCTAAGATCGGATGGAGTAGTACATCCGGCCAACAGAGCAACGGCGAGCGCTGCAACTAAATTTCGCATGATGGTCCCTCATTGATAAAGGACTGAGCGTATCACCGGGAGTCGCGATGGCGAAGTATCAGCCGAGTGCGGTCGTGCCACGGGCCGCCGAAGATGATGATCTCGGACGGCCTCCCGTACATGTGGTGGAGCAGGAACGGGCCGGCGCCGTGCACCGCCGTCGCTTCGTCCGGCAGGCTTGGATCTGCGCCGAGGTAAATGCCAGCGTGGTTCGGGTGTTTCGTGCGCCCGACTTCCATGACAATCATGTCTCCCCGTTGCGGCGTGCCCACCCGCTCAAAGCCCGCCGACTCATAGGCCTGCTCGTACAGGCTCGGGCCATCGGCGTGCTCCCACCAACCGTCCTCCCGTTTGAAGACATCGAACTCCAGCCCCCATTCGCTCTTGTACCAATCAGCGCAGATCTGCCAGCAATCCCAGGCACCGTGCACAAAGGGACGGCCCAGCAGCGGCGTATTGCCGGTGGGAACGATCGTTCGCAGATCACCTTCTGGCCAGCTGAGGATGTGCCAGGGCAATTCTGTCGCCTCGCACATCGCCAGATCGCGTGGCGAAGGCCTGCTCGTGGCGTCAGGGTGCGAGTGGACGATGCCGATCACTTCGCCCAGGTCCTCGGCGGCGGCGTAATCCGCCGGCGAGATCCGAAACTCTTCATTGGGATCAGCCGCGGTGTTCGTGCACGGTATGTACTGCTGCTTGCGCCCGATGCTAATCAGCAGCCCGCAACACTCGCGAGGGTAATCGGCGGCGGCGTGCGCCTGAACCGCCTTGACAATATGTTTCAGCATGGTTAGCTCCTGGCGATCAGGGACACGGCAGGGAAGCCGCCAAATGGCAAGGGGTTGCCCTCACCGAAGCGAGGCACACAACCACGTCCCAGAGTCGCGTCGCACTCGTCCTTTTCTGGATCGTCGGTGAGGTTTCCATCCTTGTCCCGGTATGGGCCGGTGTAATTGCAGTTGGGGCCGCGGTACCCACCGGTCAGGCACCAGTGGCACAGCGTCGTCATCTGCCGCCCAATTGATTCGCCACCCACATCGCCCGGGCTCGCCAACTCCCACGACACGCTCGACCCGTTCTCCGATGTCTTTTGGTCTAGAAACCAGACCTCGATCGTCTCCTGCGAGGGATCCGCGTCAGGATTGCCGCCGGCGAAGTTCTCGGCATCCAGATACGTGCCCAGGGTGTGCCGCATCGTCAGCTTGAAATCCAGCAGATCCTCGAAGGCTAGGCACAACGCCGTGATCCTGCCGTTGACGTTGCCCACCGAGAGCGTCGGGCGTACTGCCGTGCCATCGCCCGTGGCCTCGATGCCGTCGATCTGCATCGGCCAGGCGCCGTATTCCTCCCCCTGCCACCAGATCGCCTTAGCAGGCAGCTGATCGGCATCGGCGCCAGCAGCGATCAACTCGGCGGCTGTATATGGGATGGAGTGACCGTGAAACCGCAACACATCCGCGCCGAAATCAGACCCATCCAATTCAAACAGCAGCACTTCACTACCAGGCTCGAGCACCTGGATATCTTTGATCAGTGGCATGTTTGTCCTATGGCTTGAATGACTGGGTGAACGTGGTTGTTAGGGTGTAAATGCCCGCGCCCTTGGGGCTCACTGCCGGCGCGGTGGCGCGCCAGAAACTTAGCTCGCCGAGAGGGGGCGTCCAGAAAAACGATTTGAAATTGCCGTGACGATCCAGAAAGGCTTTGATTTCCAGCGCTGTGGCTTTACCGACCACAAAGGTCAGGGACCAACTGTCAACGCGGTTGTTGATGCCATCCCCAACCACCTGCTCATATCCATCACCAAATTTTGATGACCGAGTTCGATACTCCGGAGCGCTGGCGGCATCAATCCCCGGACACCAGGTGAACGTCTCAACGGCCATTTATGACTCTCCAAATTGCCCCGCCAGGCCGAAGCTCTTCGGCGATTGCTTGCTGCGCGCCCCGCTTGGCGGTGTCCGCGTAAGCCTGGCCGACGGCCTGCATGTCCTGCGCGGAATTTCCACCACTGGACTCGGGCACAGCGATCGTTTGCTGAATGAGCACCTGCGTGGAAGATGCAGGACTCCCCCCGCCGATCGCCTTGACGCCTAAAGACCCATCGGATGTACGCGAGAGAGGCAGAATCGCTTCCGGCCCAGCCTCGCCCATGAGTCCGACATTTCCTCCTGCCATCCCGAAAGTGGTCGGTGAAGAAACGAGTCCATTCGTGAACGCGCCGCCCTTGGCGAACATCTGAATTCCGTTTGCCCAAGCGCCGCCCTTTGCCTGAGTGCTCGCCCAGTTAGAGAAAGCCGATCCGGTGTAATCAGCTTGGGTAGCGCCTGCGGTCCCCCCACCGCCGGCAAACAATCCGCCGACGGCAGAGACGCCGGCTGACAGCAGGCCGCTGGCCGCCTGACGGGCAGCGATGCGAGCCATGTCCGCCAGCACCGACTTGGCAAAGTCGGCGAACGAGAGCTTGCCCGTCAGCGCGAAGTTTGTGACTGCATCCTCCATAGAGCTGAAGGCACTGGTGAACAATGTCTGCGTCTGTCCGGAAATGTCCTGCGCACTGTCCAGATAGTTCGCGAGGGCCGCGGTTGCCCCGTTGACCCAATCCGCCTGGGCCGCATCCAGCCCCTTGTAATAGTCCTGCTGGATAGCTAGGCGCTTGGCGAGGGCGTCTTTGAGTTGCCCAGTTTGCTTGGTGAATTGTTCCTGGGTGATGTCGCCTGTGTTCAATTGCTTCTGCAGATCAGCCATCTGCTGGTTGTAATCCTCCTGGATGGCCAGATCCTGCTTCAGGCGATCGCGCGCTTTGTCACCCATGCCAACGGCCGCGATCTCTTGATCAAAGCCGGATTTGGCGGTCTGGTTGGCGGCGTTCAGCGTGGCCGCATAAGCGGCTGCCTTCGCCTCGTCCTCGTTGGCCTGCTTGAGCTGTTTCTTTGCATCCAGCTCGGACGCAAGCCCAAGCAACCGCTTCTGCTGCTGAGCATTGATGCCGACCAGCTTTCCAGATTCGACCTCGAACTGCAGTTTCGAAACCTCAGTGGCATTTTTTCTTGCATCCACCGAGGTGTTAATCAGTTCGATCTGTCGTTGCAGATCTGTCTCTGAATCCGAAAACGACTCTTGGATCTTCTTTGCAGCGGCAGCAGCATCAGATGCAGTCTTCTTCGCGGCCGCCGCAGCTGCTGCGATAGCTGCCGGGTCGACGCCCGAACCTTTGCCCGGAGTAATGGATACATTCGTCTTCGCCAGCTCGGCTGCGGCCTTCTTGGCGTTGGCGACATAGTCTTTGAACCTGTCACCGGCCAATGGGGTTTCAAGCTCTTTTGTTATCTCTCCGGCTGCTTCCCGAGCAATACCAAAACTCAGGTCACCGGACGCCGCCATTTGAGCGGCGTTTTCCTTGAACTTCTTCGAAGTGTCTCCGAAGGAAAGCTGTGAGAGGGCCATCTGGCCGCTGGAGTCGAGCTTCTGCAGGTATCCAGTTGCGGTTGAAAACGTTCCAATCAGGGTGTTCGAAATGATCTTGAAGACTCGAGCAACGCCGTCCCCTGCATTCACGACAAATGCAGTCGTTTCCACAAGCTTGTCGCCTAAGCCACCCACTACCCCTTTGAGCCCGCCGGCATCCTTCGCCGATGTGTTCAGATCCTTGGTGAACTGAGCCAGCACCGGGAGAAACTCGGCGGCAAGCATGGTCTTGGCGGAGGTCAGGTACTGCTCGAGTCCTTGAATTTCTATCCCGAACTGTTTGGCGGCCGCGATGGTTCCTTCGTCCATGACAACGCCCGCAGCTTCGGCTGCAGCGCCCAGCTCATCGAATGCCTTGCCTCCATTGCGCAGCAGTGGCACAAGTGCGGTGGAGTCGCTGGCAATGGCCTCCATGTAGAAGGTCATCTCCTGCTGGTTGACATTGGCCTTCTCGAGGCTTGTCACGTACAGCGCCAGCGCGTCCTTGCTGTTGAGCTTCTTGAAGCTATCGGCTGTCAGGCCAACCTTAGGCGCAATGTTGGTGAAAAAATCCTTGAGAGCTCCACCGCCCGTATTCGCGAAGTCCCCGAGCTTGTCGTTCGTGTCTTTGAAAATGTCGGCCAGCTTGTCCTGTTCGACGCCCACGCTCTGCGCGCCGGCGGCGTACTTCTGAAACTCAGTCGTGCCCAGCCCCGCCAGCGCGGCCTGGTTAGATATCTCCTTCGCCACGCTTGCAGAGTGAACAACGAGTGCAGTAAGCACCGCCGGGATTGAGCCCACAGCCGCGCCTACACCCTTTGCAAGGCTGTCGAACGACTTGGAAATTTCAGCCGTTCGCTTCTTCGCGTCCTGGCTCGCCTTGTCGAGCGGCCCGGTAAATGCCCCGATCTTTGCAATCAGATCCAGCGTGAGCGTGCCCAGTGAGTTACCGGCCATTCATCTTCTCCGAGAAATTCACACCCATGCCTCCATCGCTTCCTCAAGGCTGACCTCTCGTGCCCGCTCGTGCGGCAAGAAGTCAGCGAGCTTAAAGCCGCCGTCCTTGGATATCCGGTTCGCGTAGATGGTGGTCAGTAACGCCACGCTGCGCTCGACCCTGGCCCCCACGTTCAAAGAGCCACGTTCCCGCCGGTACTTTGCCCAGCGGTTGTATTCACGAAGGCTTAAGCGCTCTTGGGCTTCCGCGATCGTGCAACCGAACGTGACCGCGAGTTCGTGCCAGAGCTCTTCTCCGTCGGTAAGGGCGTCGTCTTTCCCAGGTTGTTCACCTCGAAAATAGCGGCGAGCAGCGCTACGGTGAGACGGCCGTCGAGGGCTCCCCGCTCGGGGTCAGCCGTCCCGGTGATATCCCCAACGGTGAAAACAGCATTGCCGTTCTCGTCGCAGACACTGGCGGCGATGCGGCCGGCCAGGCTGTCGTGCTTGCCGTTCAGCGCTGTCACATCGCTGACCGCCGCTTGATAGCCCAACGGGCGGATAAACACCGTCGCGATGAACTCGTCATCGCCCTGCGACCACTTGATTTCCTTTTCCACCGGCCGGCCCGTGAAGGCGCCGACCGATTTAAGGCTTTCCAGAGTGAGTTTCATGCTGTGGCCTTATGTGGTCTTGCGGATCCAGGCGGAACCGCCGGAACGCTGGATGGTTGCCGCGGTACTTACGACGGCATTCGCCGCGAAGTCGAATGGAAAGTCTGAGACGTAGCCGCGGAACGTGAACCAGGTGCGGGTTTCAGGGAGATCGAACCCATCACCCGAAACTGTCGGGGCTTCGGTTCCGTCAGACCAGCCCACCGCCCAATCAATGGTGGTGTCGCCGTTGGCTTCGGAGAGCTGGTGCAAACGGATGTGGCTAGGGTTGTTCGGGTCAGCGTTTACCGTCAGCGAAGCCTGCCCTGGTGTGCGCAGTCCTTTCTTGTAACTGCGCTCCTGGTCTTCCAGGCACGTGTCTTCAATCTGGTCAGCCGGAGCCCCGCCCGGGCTGAAGGCAGTGGCGCATTCGATGGCGAGCACGGTCTTTGGACCGGTACCGGACAACGGCGGCACCAGCGCGTAAATCTGGGTTCCTTGGGACAGAATCGACATGGTGATCTCCAAATGTCGGGCACAAAAAAACCCGCTCAGGGCGGGTCGGTTTCGGGTTATCCGTTATCGCTGGACGATCCAGTCGACGTCGAAGCTGTAGCGGTAGAGCATGCTCTCGGTGTCGCGGGTCTCGCCGTTGTAACTCGTGACGCGGGCGGCAAGCTCGATGGCGTACTCGATGGCCTGTCCAGCCGCTCGAGCGCCTGCGGCCGTCGTGGCGTAGACGTCAACCTGCAGGCCGTATGCCTCAACATCAGGTCGACCGGCCAAGTAGTTGTCAGGGCTGCCGTTAATCACCTGCCAAACGCAGTAAGTGCCAGCGGGCTTTTCTGGCGCCATGCCGAACAGGAAAAACCGTACAGGGCTTTCCCCGATCAGTGCCCTTACCGCCGGATCGGCAGTGGCCACCTGGAAAATGGGTGGGTATTTCATTTGCCCGCCTTTGCCGCGCGCCGGATCGCCCGGTCTATGGCCTTCTCGTATTCAGTGATGAACGTATCTGTGGCCAGACTGATGTTGTCCGCCAGCGCCTTACGCATGAAGGGATTAGCCGCCATCTTGGCGGTGCCGAACTCGAAGAACCGCCAGTGCGGCGTTGGTCCCGCCGCGCCCTCATCGGGATTGCCCTTTTTGGCGATTTTGGCACCATGAAGAACGCCGACGCGGAACCCTAGATCGCCCGATGCCTTGAACAGTCGGCCATTCCAGCGCAACGCGATGTTCTTTGCGATCGAGCGTCCTGTCGATGCATCGTCGAGCTTCTGTGCGCCCTCCTTGGCTTTGTCGGCCACTACCTGCGCAGCCTTGCGCAGCGCGGCTCGACCGCCTTTGCGCTTGACGTCGTACGACACAGCCTCCAGCTTGGCGACGAGTGAACCAATGCCGGTCAGGCTGAACTGCACCGTGTCAGCCATCAGTCACGCCCTCGCTGCATGCCAAGGTCAGATAATCAAGGCCGCTGTCGGCATCCGCCAGCACACCCTGAATGTCATAGATCTTTAGCCGGTACAGGATGCGCATGGCTGGTTCAACGCCAGCGCGGTACCGAATGATGATCCTGACGGCCACTCGGTTTTGCGGCGCGGCGGCAGCGACAAATTGCGTGACCGACACCGGCTCGACTGCCGCCGGTACCTTGGCCCAGGCATCGACCCAGCTGGTGACCATTTCCCCAGTGACCGGGTCCTGATCGTAATGCGGCCGCTGGATGGTAATGCGGTGCCGCAACCGCCCGGCGCGCATCAAACACCCATCCCGATGCGGTAAGGCATCAGCAGGGACTTCGAAGCAAGCGGCAGCTCGGCGACCGTCGATCCAGCGACTACCTCCTCGCGGTTCGCATACAGGTGGCCCAGCTTCAGCAAGCACGCAGCCCTGATGGCCGGATTCATAACGATCCCGTAGGCGTCCATGTCGATGTCTTCCACGGCTTCGATGTATGCACGCCAAGCCTGATCCAGCAGCCGACACCGATCCTCATCATGCTGAATAAGATCGGCGCCAGCCTTCGCCGCGTCGTATGACAATCTGCAAGCGCTCAGGCGCGCTGCTACGTTGGCTTTGGTCACGTCCAAGGTGGCCTGATCGAGGAAAAAGCGGCGCTGCATGAACTGCTTCGCCGCTTCCTCCGCCGCATCAAGCTGGGCCTGAATAAGCACCTGGTCATCTGGCTCTGCCAGGAGGTGATGCATCGCCAGCTCGATGTCGATCACGCTCATGTCAGTCGGCCTTTTTGTTGGGGTCCGGCTTTGGCTTTCCGCCCGACTTGTTCTCGGGCTTGGGCCCCTGCTTGTTCTGCGGATCGGGGGAGTTCTTCACGTCGTAATCCTCGATCAGGCCGCTCAGCAGCAGGTCGCGCGCCACGATCTCGTCGACGGTGATCTTCGAGCCTCGCCGCGCATATTTTTCTTCTGTATTCAGCCCATCAGTGTTGAAACCTTTGATGGCCGTTACGGTGATATCTGGCATCAGTGGTCACGCCCGGTTGCCCGGGCGCGCTCCTGTGAAGGCGATTTGGCTTACGCCGCGTCGAAGTCGCCGTGGACAAAGGATTCTGGACGGTAAACCGCCAGTGCCAGGCGCTCTTCGGCGCGGATGGTGACCATGTTGGTGCGGAAGTTGTCGCCGTCTTCGGTGGACACTTCGACAGCAGCTTCTTCACGATCGAAGACCTGGGCCGCGATGTTCATCGCGCCCACCAGGAACTCGCCTTCAGGAACGGCGTTGCTGTCCACCACCGGCAGTTTCCAGAGACGCTGGGCACCACCTTCCTGGACGTTGACCCAGATGTAGGAGCCGTTCGCATCCTTGGTCAGCTCGATGTCTGCCCAATCGACCGGGTTCAGCGCGATCGCGGATGCGCGGTATTCAGCAACGCGCACCTGCAGGATGGCGCGGCGCAGGGTGTCGATCTTCGTGTCGCCGGTCTTGCGCAGCGCGTTGTTGAACGCCGTGGCCTGCGGAATGAGGCCCAGAAGGTTGCCAGCAACACCGTTACCGGCAATCAGCTGGTCCTCTTCCTTGTACTTCAGGCCATAGATCGCACGGCCGTTGATGTAGCTTTGCAGCAGAGGGATATCCGACAGCACCTGCTTAGAAGCTCGGAACCAGTGTGCGATGGTCACGACGTTGGTGGTCTTCAGGGCGAACGACAGATCGGACTGCGCTTTCATGTCCCCTTCTTTCGCCTGAATCCCGGCCATGTTCTGGAAGCCGGTCTCCTGAACGAACTCGACAGAAGTCGAAGCGGTGCGCCCCGGCATGATCAGGTCGCGGATAACGAACTGACGTTCAGGCTCGGCGAAGACGCCAGGGACGCGGGCCGGCTGGATGCCAACGCCAACGCCGCCGGTGCCGGTGGTGGCACTGGTGATGTTGGTGACAGCCTTGCGACCAACGCGCGCGATACCGCGGCCACGGGTTTGGAGCGCCTTGAAGTCTTCCGAGTCCGACAACTCCTCGCCGGCGGACTTCAGATCAATCGGGTCGTTGGCAGAGAAGCGGCGGGCCAGCTTCTGTTCAACTTCCTGGAGGCGGTCTTGCAGGCCCAGGCCATCTTTGACCAAACCGTCCAGTACCGTTTTGGTATCGGTCAGGATGGTGCCGTGCTCTTTGATTTCTTGGCTGGCCTTCTCGGCGAAAGCCTTAATTTCCTTGTCGCGCTGATCCAGCAGATCGCTGACTGCTTTCAGCTGGACTTTGTCGTCAGCGTGTTCTTTACGCTCCATTTGACGACTTTCGGCGCGAGCCAGGTTGCTCATGGCGTTATGCATGGTGAATCCTCAAAACGATGGGAGAGACAGTGCCGGGCGCGACTTCAGCGCCTCGACGAGTTCAAGTTCAGCCAGATCGCCCGCGGACTCGCTCCGGAGCAGGTGCTGCAATCCACGGTTGGCAATCACCGCAGATTGAGTCTTCGAGAAGCCTGCCTCACGCAGGAGCAGCTCAAATTCGGGTAGTGAAGGCAAACCTCCGTGGGCCAGCTTTGACTTGATGGTGTCGGTGCGCGCCTCGTCGTTGGCCGGTACCGTCACAATGGAAATCTCGATCAGGTCCAGCTTGGTCAGGGTGCGAATACCGGTCTTTTCATCGCGAGTGGATGCGCGGACGTAGTAACCGATGGACAGGCCAGTGATGGATCGGGTCTTCATGCCTCGCTGTGCAATCCGCGCGTATGGCGCATCGCTGAGCCAGAGTTCGCCCGAACCAAAGAGACCGCGATCGTCTTCTTTCAGGCTTTCGATATCCCAGCTGCCGATAGGCTCGCCCGTTCTGTGCTGCCAGAGCACAGGAAAGGTCCGGCCTTTTGACTTGGCGTCTGCGATCGACTCGAGGAAGGCGCCCGGGGCAACCACCTCGTTGTAACTGTCCACGACTCCGAACACGGAACCGTAGCCAGAAAAAAGGCCGTCTTCGCCGACAGCCTTCACGTCATAGTCGAATGAGCGGTACTTGACCGCCTGCACCTGGTCTTTTCGTTTCATTCAGAATTACCTTTTGGCTTGTCGTTGAGCCAGTCGAGCAGGGCCGAGCGCGCCTGCTGGGCGTCGCCAGCGTCGCCGCCAAGCTGATCGATCGGGAGCATGTTGGATTGCACGGTGAGTACTCCCGCGTTGCCACCCATTGGCGGCATGTTCTCTTTCAGACGGCAGTCGTCCCGGGTGTAGATCCCGTTCTGGGTCATCGAGCTGTAGAACTGGGCACGCGCCGCACTATCTGCGCGAAGTAGCCCTTCGGGGTTGAATTTGGCGTAGAAGGTCCGGCGCTCCTCGGGACGCAGAAGGCGGCGATTGATGCTTTGCTCTATGCGCTTCATCCAGGGCAGCAGGGTGAACGTCAGGAAGCCGATCATCTGCTGCTCCATGCCGGTGCCCCAACTGGTGCTGTTGGAGGTGTGTCCGACCATCCATGGGGGAACGCGGAACCAGCGGCAGATCTCCTCGACGTTGAACGCACGGGTCTGCAGCATCTGCGCATCCTCCGGGGTCATCGCGATCTGCTGGTACTTCATTCCAGCTTCCAGGACCATCGTCTTCCCGGTGTTGGCCGCGCCGGCGAACTGCGCCGCCATGTCACCGCGAATGTCCTCGCGCTGATCCTTTTTGAGGATCTGGTCAGTCGACAGGACGCCGCCCAGCTTCATGCCGTTGGCGAACATCTTGCTGGCAGACTCATCTGCAGCCATTGCCGCGCCAAACACATTGCGACCCATTGAAAGCGGACTGAGTCCGCACATCGGGTCAGTACCGAAGCCGCGGATATGCATCATCTCCTCGTCCGTCAGCACCACTATCTTGCCGTTGTGGTCGGAGTAGCGATATTCGATGGTGCCGTCGTTCAGCCGCCGAGGCGGGGACATGTTCTGTGGCAACAGGAAATCAAGGCTGATCACCTGGCGCCCGCTCAGATGCGGCTGATTGAACCCATTGCCGTGCAAGAGCAGGCTGGCCACCACGCACTCCCAGAACTCGACCGGAGTCTGGTCCGCGTTTGGTTGAACGCTGATGACCCGGTGTACCGGATGCGACGTGGCGACGACTGGTGCCCCGTCGCGGGTTTCGTACAGCGCGATAGGCAACGTCGCCAGAGTTTCCGCGATTAAGCGCACGCATGCCCACACCGTGGAGAGTTGAAGGGCCGTCTGCTGGCTGACTGTCTTGCCAGACGACGAGTCCGTCCCATAAAAGCTGTTCCAGAAGCTCCCATCACTGAGCCCGATCCGGCGTCCCACCCAGCCTGCGAGGGATGACTTGATACCGCTGGGCTCTGCGGATTTGATGAGCGCCTGCCGTAGCACTGACGTTAATGGCTTACTCAAGGATCAGCCCCTTGCGGATAAAGCCAGCCGCTACAAGACATGCCGCGCCGCCAGCAATCAGCGACCAGCCGAGGCCGGCCAGCAAGAACACGCCGGCCACCAGCAGGCAAAGCGCGGCCACGGCCACCACGATGAAAAGTGTCAGGCCTTTGTCCATGAGTTGTTATCCAACGATGATTGGGTTTGAGAAGAAATCGCCGATATCGCCGGCGCCGTCATTGACCAGGATGAGTACTCGCCCGATCGACATGATCAGTGCCACCGCGCCATCGATCTTGTTGTCATCGCCCTGCTTGATCGGGCGGACCACGTCATCATTACCGGGCATGTTCTTGCCAATAACGTTGGCGATACACCAGGTCATGATCGGGTTGCCGTCATGATGGAACCTTCCAGCGGCCACAGCGGCCTCCAGCTCCTTCATCGGGTCTGACATGTTGGTGTAGTTCTGCGTAATCGTTACCGGGTTGAAGCCTTCGTCGTCGAGGTCATGAGTCAGCCCAGTCGCGCCATGGGGATCGATGGGCGATTCGCGCAACGGCGCCTGATGATTGGCCTCCTTGGTGTCCTCGAGTATTTCGCGGTAATCGATCTCTGCGCCGTCGGTTACTTCCAGATGCCCCGATATGATCCAAGCCTGGAAGCGTTCGGACATGCGCTTGTTATCGGTGTTGTACGCAGTGTCGTAAGGGACCCAGAATTTGGGACCGACGCTGTAGTAATGGGTCTTTCCGTCGATGATCCGCCAGAACAGGCGCGCTCTTGAGTTCATATCAAGCTTGCGGGCCAGGTCGAACCCGGCAATCCACTCCTGCCCCTCGAACTGCTCGAGAGTCAGCGTGGTGTCCTCGCAGGCTTTCCAGCTCTCCATGTTGAAGAAGCCGGACTTGGCGCTTACCCACAGGTTGAGGTGCTTGGTTTTGAACGTGTTGGCAAAGCGTGCGGACCGAATGGCCCTCGCCTGCTGGCTTTCCAGGTATTCCTGAAACACCGAAACCCCGTGATTTGGGTTGGCCTTTGCCAGCATCTTCGGGTCGGTCCAGTCGTCACCCTCGTCCAGCGTCCAGATCCAGCCGAAAAGCTCTTCATCAGGCACGGTGCCTTCGAGCATCTCGATCACCTGGCGGCGCTTGTCGTAGCAAGGACCTTCGATATCGGCGCCGGCGGTGGTGATGATGAACATCAGCGGCTGACGCCTTGCGCCCATCCCCGTCAGCATCGTGTCGTACTGGGCCGATGTCCGGTGCTCGTGGTATTCGTCCACGATCGCGCAGCTCGGTGACGCACCGTCGCCTGGATCGCCGATCAGAGGCTCGAAACGGCTGAAGTCAGACGGGATGTTCATGTTCGAGGCATTGACCTCTATCCCTGCCGCCTGGATCAGCATTGGCGACTTGGTGACCATCAGCTTTGCCGGCCGGAAAACTTCCCACGCTTGTTTCTCTGTGGTCGCGCCGGCGTACACCTCGGCACCGAACTCCCCATCAGCGACGAACATGCTGATTCCGACGCCGCCGGCGACCACGGATTTGCCGTTCTTGCGTGGCACTTCCCAGTAACTCTCACGAAACCGGCGGTAGCCACCCTTCTTTTTGACCCAGCCGAAAGTGACCGCCAGCCCGAACAACTGCCACGGCTCCAGACTGATCAGCTGGCGCTTGAAAGCCCACTCGCCCTTTGTGTGCGGTAGGAGCTGCATCAGTTTGAGTTTCTTCTCGGCCTTGACCGGGTCGAACTTGAAACGGAAGCCGCGCTTGCGGCTGGCAGCCACGTCGTCGAAGTGGCGCTGCACGGCCTGATGAATGTAACGACACGCCGGCACCTTTCCCCGGAGCAATGAACGACCCCACGCCGTCGCCTTGTCGACGTTCGGGTGGGTGGATTTGGTCATCAGCTACTCAGTAATTTGGCGAACTCGTTGGTTTCCTTTTCTTTGTTGCCGCCGATCAAGCGCGTGCGGCTCGCGGGGTCCAGGCCAAGCATCGACCCGAACGTCACCATCTGGCGCATCGTTTCGTTAGCCGCGGTCAGGGCAGGATTCTTCATCGGGCCACCGGTGGCCCCGGTCACCACAATGCCGAACTCCTTGATCGACTCCTGGGCCAGGCGCCAGTTGTCATAGGCGCTGCAGAAGGCTTCGACGTTATGCAGATCAGTGATCGCGACGACGTTCTCGCGGAGCAGCTCTGGAACAATCATGTTCCACATGGTTGAGGCGCGATCGCTCAACCATTCAGGCGGGTCGATCTGGGTGATTTTGGAAAACTGAGGCTCTGCATGATTTAGCTTGCGCTTGCCTGGATTACCTGCGAGAGCCTTCTGGGCCGTGGGTTTGGGAGTACGGCCCGACCTCCCCTTCACCCCGGCCATGGGCCCACTCCTGAACTTTATATTTCGCGGGTGTAAAAAAACGACTGAGGGCGCGGTCTAGAAGCCGAAGGCCCCAGACTTTTGACCCTCCCCACCCCTGGAAATGGGAATATTTCTCATTTTCACAAATTTCGATGAAATTTCACGAGAATCGCTCTCATTCACGTGCCATCGGCGCGAGACGCCTTCGCGTTGCCCCAGCCGCCGTCCTCTGCCGCCGTCTTGCGGCTGTGGCATGAGTGACACAGGCCTTGCCAGTTAGAGCGAACCCAGAACGCCTCTTTGTCGCCGCCGTGCGGCACGATGTGGTCGAGATCGGTAGCTTCCACCACCAATCCCCGTCGCTCGCACTCAGCGCACAGTGGGTGCTTAGCCAGGTATGACTTGCGGGCCTGCTGCCACTTGTAGCTGTAACCTCGCTGGCTGCTGGTCTCTCGCTGCTTCTCACGCTGCTTGACTTCGAACCGCTTGCCCACGTCTTTGTGCGCATCACAGTACCGAGGGTTCCGGGTCAGCACGTTGCAGCCCTGGGCATTGCAGGGTCGCTGCGATCTCAGCGGCATGGTGTGCCGTCCATGTACCTGAGTGGTTGAGCATCAGGATCTTCAGGCTCATTCTCGGCCATCGCCTGGATCAGCAGGTCGAGGCGATGCGCTATCGTCTGCATCGCGGTTGCCTGCGCTTCCTGTGCTGCCGTTACTCTTTCCAGTAAGGAGATCAGCTGCTCGCTCATATGCCACCTTCGACCACTTGTTGATCCATGCGCGCCGTGCGGCGCAACCAGAGCAGGCCATCAATCACCGTCCGTTCACTTGCTTTGACTGCGAAGAATCTGCGCATCGACCTGGTCGGCGCACGTGTCGAGCAGCTTGATGGCCTGATCCTTCAGTTCCCACACGTCGCCGTTATCACGCAGATCGGTATCGTCTGCATTCACCCGCTCGCATGGGATCAGCTCAGGGGCTTCCAGCCTTATGGCTGTTGTCTTTGTTACCACTTGCGGCTTTGCCGCGCAGGCCGTCAGGCAAAGGCTGAGCAGCCCAATCACGAACAGGTTTGCTGTTGCGCTTGAGATCATCGAAATCCTTCTTGGCCTTTTTGGCCTTGTCTTCGCTGGCTTTGATCCGCTTGCTCAGGTCGGAGGTGTACGCGGCGTTGCGCTCTGCTTCGGCGCGCAGCGTGGTGATCGTCAGCTGGCTTTCCTTGTTGGCATCGACGGCCTCCTGCTTGGCTTTGGCCTCGACAGTGACCGCGCCTTGAAGCGTGACCACGCGGATCTGCTGGATTGCAATCAGCAGGCCCATGACGATGACAATTACGATGCCGACCGCGATGGCTCGCAACGTGGAGCCAACCTTGGCTACTGCGACGACAGGTTCGAGGCTCATAGTGAGTCCGCCTTGCGTCCGAGGAACCGGATGATCAGTTCGCGTATGGCGGTTACGCCGATAAAGCCGATCGTGCCGCCGGCGGCTACCGACAGGCTCGACGGCCAAGCCATCCATTCGATGACGCTGCTTGCTGACAGGCTCAAGGCACCACAGATCAGCGCCTCGAGCACGACGCGCCATTTGTTGGCTTCTTTGCCTTCATAGAGCACGCGCAATAGAGAAATGGTTGCGGCCATGATCGCTCCTTGCCAGAGCGGATTCGACAGGACGAGCCAGACCTGCGCCCAGAAGTCAGGTGATTTTTCAGGCATGTTCGTCGTAGTCCGACATCCACCCTTTCGGGATCGGAAATGAGTCAGCCCCGCAGCACTCCCAGCTTAGAGCGATGGGTGTGGCGGGACTGAAAACGAAAAAGCCCCGGTAGATGCCGAGGCTCGAAATAGTTGCGTGTCTTCCCACGCTGCCTGCCAAAGCCGCCCCGGCGCAATCGAGGTAATGGGGCTCAGAGGCTGCCGGTGTTATTTCCGTACGCCGCACTGCCGGCTATCGACGTCCAGGCCACTCCCGAAGGAACCACCCTGGCTATGGCGTCCTACATACAAAAAACCCCGCACTTGGCGGGGTATCACTACAGAATGGTTATTAAAGCCTGCGGGCGTTCTCAATAGTCGCACCCGTTAAAGAAATTAAGCGGTCAAACAACTTGGTGAAAGCCGGCCCGCAGAATGACTCATCTTGCCAGCCAGGGATTATCACCCAGTATCCCTGAACGTCTTTTTTAATCATCAGATCGTAGACGAATTCGGGTTTTGGCTCAGCGTCAGCCGCGTGTGGAAAACTCAAACACAGGGCGAACGCAATCGATGAATCCTGCTTCGGCAAGCTGTTGGTTGCCCAATTTTTGAACGCTCCATCCTCGGCCGACACACCGATCGCAACTATCGGTCTCGTAACGCCTGCAACGTTTATCACGTCATTGCCTACGTCTAGATAATTACTAAAATCGGACCTGATACTGTCAATCATGCGTCGAAGATCGCGCCAGTACTCATCATTCGATTCTTTAACTTCGTTGTAGACTCGATGCAGATCTTCATATCTCGACATGCGTGCTTCCTTTCGATTGCTGAGAAGGCAACACATTGACACAGCTCCACCAGCTTTTCGAGGCCCACCCTGGAAACAAAAAAGCCCAGCGCAGGGGCCGGGCTTTCGAGTTCGTGTCGCGCTGAATCAGCTGAACACCGTGCCATGAAAACAGGTGTTTATCCGCGAGGAAAGAAATTTCTACGCCGCCTCGCGAACCTGCTCAATGGCGCAGTCAATCCACGCCACACCGGCCTTGATGATCTCCCGAGCTTTTGCCTCTCCCATCTTGGTTTCCCTCCCGATACGAAGTGCGGGCCACTTCATTCCGAAGTACATCCAGACGAAGCCGCCCATTTGTGCATCGCGTTTAGTCAGCCTGGCAACAGCGCTATCGACAACCAATGCCACGTCGTCGGTGATCACGAACTCTGCGACACGGCCCTCGCCTGCAGTGTTGTCACGAATAAGCGCATACAGCGGCGACACATAGCGCGGAACGCCCATCCCGGACATCCGCCACCACCCCCACTGCTCCAATAGGTACTCGGTGTCGCCCAGCGGCTTGCCCAGATACGTTCGTTTTTTCATGCTGCCTTCCTCGGATCTGGTTCATTCAGGCCGAATAGCTCACGCAGGAGCTGATCGGCGACTTTGCTCTTTGCATGCCCTTCGGTGATCCACCGCCCGGCGTACGCCTGAAAGTTGAGACTCCCCCGGTGGTTGCCCCAGTCAGCAACTAGGTCCATCAGCGCTGCGGCGCCGATCCGGCCGTTGGATTTGTCGAGCAACAGGCGGTTGCCTTGCTTCAGGAAATCCCGCTCGCCGGAGGTCAGGATCTTGCGTGGTAATGCTGCAGTTACTTCACTCATTGCCGTCTCCTGGCTGGGCTTGGGCGGTGCCTTTTCCAATATGGCTCCTCCCTTGGGATGGATGCTGGTTTGCGCTGAAAGCCCCGGACTCAAAGGGCTGCACGCGTGTGCATACCGCTGGCTGTCCCGCATATGTCCCACCGTGAAGCAGGGCAAATCCTTGGCCGTCGAGGTGCTGATGCCATGCCTCCAGCGCCTTGCGTTTCATGCCCTCGGCGGTGGTGTGGATGTAGGTCGCATCCAGATCCTTCATGGCGTGGTTGAGCAGCATCTCGCCGACCATGTAGTCGACGCCCAGATCTGCCCAGGCCGTGCGCGCCACCTTGCGCAGGTCGTGACTCGACCATTCACCCTTGCTCACGCTGGTGAACACAGTGCAGGCCTTGCTCGCACTCAACGCCGATCCGTTGCTGCCGGGAAACAGGAACGGCCCGCTGTAGCCCATTGCAAGCTGTCGGGCGCGGTATCGCTGTAGGAGTGCGCAGGCTTGTTCGGTAAGCGGCAGCGTGTGTTCGGCCTTGGTCTTCGTGTCGCCGGCGGGGATGAACCACTGGCGGGTCACGAGGTTGAGGTTCTTCCAGCGGGCCAGCCGGGTTTCGCCGAGCCGCGTGCCGTGGCAGAGCATCATCAGCGGCAACATGGGCTGCACCGGCACGGCGTCGAATTGCTTAGCGAACGTCTGTAGGAGCGGAGGCAGATCATCACCACGCAGGCGCGCTGCCTTGGGCCTGATGCGCGTCCGGACGAAGTCGGTGAACTTCAGGTCTGCCATCGGACTGATGTCGATCAACTTCAGCCGGGCGGCTTGCCGAAACGCCGCCGCCAGCACGCCGTAAACCGAGCGTACGAACGACAACGCGTATTTCTCCTGCAGGGGCCACATCAGCAGGCGATCGAGCGAAGACCGATTGAGGCTGGCCAGCTCCAGTTCGTGCAGACGCGGCACCAAATGACAGCGCAGCGCCGACTGCGCGCTGGCCTTGCGCTTGGCGGACAAACCACGATCGCGCGTCATCCGGTCGGTGTACCAGGTCAGCACATCACCGACGGTGCGCCAACTGGTGGTGGTGGATGCCGCCGCCGAGTCCACGGCACGGCGCGCGAGGATCTCGGGCAACGTGGCCTGCATCAGCTTGGCGTTGATGCCGGGATAACTGCCGGCCTTGCCCCACTTACCGCTGACAACTACGTGCCAGGAGCCCTTGCTGCGATCGGCGGTCGAGTAGCGGAAGCGCAGCTGCGGATAGCGAGGATCGCGCAGCTGACGAACGCCGGTGGCTGCCTGCTTGCGGATTTCGGCGTCGGTGATGGCGACCTGAACGGTTTTGGCTGGCTTACTCATCGTCCGCGCCTCCTCGATGGTTGCGGCCGGTGAACTTCAGCACCCGGCCCATCTCCACCTCTTCATCACTCGGAGGCTTCCCACCGAACGGCACGAACCGCACGAACTGCCCCTGCGCCTGCACCAGACACGTTCCCGGCTTGCCGTGACGGCACTTGCCGACGATCAGCTCCGTGACGCCGTTTGCTCCCTCGTCGGTGTCCGTGTCGCGGTGGACGAGAATGACGACGTCGGCGTCTTGCTCAATCTGCCCGCTATCGCGGATATCGCTCGGGCGTGGGCGTTTGTCCGGGCGGTTGGTGGGGCCACGGTTCAACTGCGCCAGCACGATCACCGGCACCTTCAGCTCCTTGGCAAGGTTCTTCAGCGCGGTGGAGATCTTGCCGATCTCCAGCGTGCGGTTCTGCCCGCCTTCGCCCGCGATCAGGGTGATGTAGTCGACGACGATCACGTCCAGCCCTTCGTGGCGCTGGCACTGGCGCGCGATCGAGCGGATGCGCGCGACGGTCATACCGGCCTGATCGCAGACGTACAGCCGGGCCTTGTGCAGGACACTCACCGCGCTGGTGATGCGCGGCCAGTCTTCATCCTTCAGCGAATGCCCTTCGTCCAGCCGGGTCAGGTCAACCGCGCCCAGCGAGGCGATGTTGCGCGTTACCAGTTCTTCCTTGGTCATTTCCAGGCTGAACACCAGGCCGGACCCGCCGAGCTGAGTAGTCGCGTACTGGGCGATCTGAACGCCGAGGATCGTCTTGCCGGACGCGGGAAGGCCCGCCACGACGACCATGTTGCCGGGGCGCAGGCCACGAATCAGCTTGTCCAGATCGGGTATCCCGGTCGAGAGCCCCTTCGGCGCCGTGCCCGAGAACTTCGAATCGATGGTGTCGATCACTTTGGGCAGGATGTCGCCGACCTTGTGATAGTCCGGCTCGCCGTCGTCAAGGTCGCGCAGATCGGCCATGGCCTGCTGGCCGCGCGCGATGATCTCGGCTACGGGCAGGTCATCATTAGCTGATTGGCTGATCGTGTAAGCCGTCTCCACCACCTTGCGCAGCACAGCACGTTCACGAATCACCCGGGCGTAGGTTTTCCAGCTCGAGGTGCCCTGCGCGTTTGACTGGATGGTGGCGGCGTAGCCCAACATGCTGCTGCCGTCGGGCAGGAACTGGTGGTGCTCGCTCACCATGATCACGTCGACCGGGTCGCCTGCTTCGTGACAGTCCAAAATGGCCCGGTACAGCGCAGCGTTCTCGATCTCATGGAAGTCGGCGATCTCGACCTTTGAGCGGACCTCGTCAATCAGCGTGGGGTCAACGAATATCGCGCCAAGCAGCCCATGCTCGGCGTCTACGTTGAACAGTTCGCGACTCATGCGGCACCCCGCGCGGACGGCCAGCGGAACAGCACCACCAGCCCGCCTTTGTCACGGAGACGATCGACAGCGCGGTCGCCCAGGCAGTGGCGCAGGTCGGCCATGCCGAGATTGCTCACCACGATGGTCGGGCGCAGCTGCTCGTATCGGCCGTTGATGACCTCAAACAGCACGGTGCGCTCGAAATCGGTGCCGTGCTGCACGCCCACCTCATCGATGACCAGCAAGTGCGGCCGGACCAGATCGGCGTAGACCTGGGATTCCGTTTTGCTGGGCGAGCCGAAGGTGTCTTTGACGCTGCGGATGATGCCGCCAGCCGTGGCGTAGCGGCCGATAAGACCCTGCGAGCCGAAGTGGCGGATGACCTGCTGCAGGATGCCGGTCGCAAGATGCGTCTTCCCGGTACCGACCTGGCCGAGCAGCATCATCGAGCGACCGACAAGGAAGTTCTCGCTGAAGGCGTCGATGTAGCCGGTCGCCGTGCTACAGGCCTGAAGCTTGCCCTGATCTTGACCAGCAGCCCACGTATCCAGCGAAGAGCTCTGAAAGCGCAGCGGGATGCCGGCGTCCAGCAGACGTTCATTCATTAGGCGATCACGGTGCAGCGTCACGCCAGCGGTGCGGGTTTCGTATTCCTGCGCGTGGCGTTTGTCGAAATGGCAGCGTGGGCAGCCGTACCAAGCCGGCTCAGCGCCGAACTGCTCGACCAGCGAATCGGTGAACTGGCCGTGATCCGGGCAGTCCCGAGTCGCGGTTTCAAGCGTGTATTTGATCTTCATTGGCCGCTCCCCGCGATCCGAAAGTTGCCGTTCTCGTCGCGCTCCAGGCCTTCCTCGTAGTCGATCTGGTCGAATCCACTGTGACGGGAAGGCGCGGCGACGCCCGCCGGTTGCAGTTCGTCTTCCCAACGCTTGCCGTTCAGCCAGCTGGTCGGGTGTGGGATGAACTGTCCATTGCTCTTCAGCCAGTCGATGCTGGTCACTTGGCGCGCCAGCGCAGCGGTGATGACAGCGAACATTTCCGGCGTGACGGCCAGCTTCTCCCATGCGGCCTGTGCCTTGGCCTTTTGGACCTTGCGTGGATACAGCTTCCAGAACACTGCGAACCCTTCCATTGGATCGGTTTCGCACACAGATTTTGGTTCCTTGACTGGTTCAGAAGGGTGACTGGTTCTGGGGGCAGCTCCTGCCCCACCCCCTGGGTTATCTACTGCCCCAGGTGGGTTATCTCCTGCCCCACCCCCTAGGGCATTTGCTGCCCCACCATCAAGTGACAGGTGGAAGAGGTTGGACTGATTCAGCTCGCCCTTACGCCGGTATTCCCGGCGCAGATATCCGGCCTTCTCCAGCTCACGAATGTGCAGCTTCACCGTGGAGCGCCCGATCTCGCACTGATCAGCGATGTGCTGATACGACGGCCAGCACTCGCCCTGGTCGTTCGCGTTGTCGGCCAGTTTGATCAGCACCAATTTGCGCAAGGGGTTCCCCACCTTCGCCTTCATGGCCTTGACCATTGATTCCATGCTCATTGCAGGGTCTCCCCGTTCCGGCGGGCGGCATGTGCTGCAATCGCTTCGATGCCACCAGACATGCGGAGTACCAGTTGTCGCAGCGCGGTTGTGGCATTGATTGCTTCCACAGCCATAGTCGCCGCGATCTTGGCGTTGCCTGCAGCGAGCGTGGCATTCGTCCCCAGCCGAACCTGATCGCTATGGTTGAAGGCTGCACACGCAAGCGCGAGGTTGGTGTGCGCTTTGAAGTACTCGGGCGGCAGGGCACGCGTGATCGAGCCCTCAATCGGGATATTCATATCCGAAAGCGGCGCCCCCTCCAGCAGATGCCGCCCCATCGCTTCCCAGTGATCTTGGGCAACCTGTTTGGCGTCGTGGCCCGTCTTGCGTTTAAACAACACCTTGATAGCCCAGAACGCCTCGATCAGCGCCAGGTGGGTGTCGTCCTCCATCTCGATCGTGTATTCAGGCTCACAAATCACCTCAAGCGCGTCCTTGATTACTTCGAAACACTTGAGCAGGAGCGCGGCGTCGGCATACTTTTCGAAGTACGCCTCGTCGATAACCTCTGCCGCCTCTGATGATGGGAAATTGACTACGTTGTTCATCGAGGAACCTCCAGCAGATCTTGATCACGGCTCGCCCAAAGCGCCTGCAGCTTGGTGAAGCCCTTGCCCGTCACGCGGCAGGTGAATTTCGTTTTCCGCTCCCCCGTCTCCTTGTCTTTGTAGGAATGAGGCTCAGCGACGAGATATCCCGCCCGAATCTTGTCCTGGTACGGAGTGTTGAACCGATCTACCCAGCCTTTGAATCGCATGAACCGGAACAGGGTGTTCTGCCCGGTGCCGAGCGATTGCGCGACATCGCGCACATAGTGGACGTCGTGGGAAATGACGACGTGATCGTGAAACTCGACCTTGGAGGCGTCAGCGGCGACCTTCTGCTCGAGCGCCAGGTTCTCGGTGCTTAGTTCTTGATTGTCAGCAGTAAGCGCCAGCACCTTGCCGACGTTCTCCAGAAGGAGCTCTTTCAGTACAGCCGGGTCACTGAGTGCGGCCAAAACGCCGGCCTGAGGACTTTGGAGCTTCTGCTCCAGTTCGGTCATGTAGTCGAACACCGCAGCCTGGAGGTCGTAGCTATACGACATAGCCATCAAGCACGACTCGCGCTTCTGGAAGCGGTAGCCGGGAGATTTACGCGTAGCTCCATTGCCGACGGTTACATCGAACATGCAGGAAAAGTTTCCGGCATGTTCGCCAAGCACTTTTGGCACCTTCTTGAGGAAGTCGGCGTGCTCGACCTTTGCAAAACCTTCAGAAGGAAATACTTGACCAGCCATCTCAGCTTGGTCTTTGCGATGGTTGTTGATGAAGTCGGCCAGTTCGAGGCTGGTCATGGTGACGGCATCGCCGCCGTTGAATTTGGCGATGCTCATGCTGTTGCCCCTTCTTCAATCATCCAGCGCTCGGCGACGATCTGCTCTTTGAAGCCCAGGTCCACCACGTAGCGCTTGAGGCGCTCGATCTCCGCCAATGCGAATTCAGATGTGATAGCGCACCCTTCTGCCTCGATGCGCACTGCCGAAATGCACAGTTGCCAGCTTGGGTAAAAGCTCAGCCCGGTGAGCGCCATGATTTGGCGGTACAAGGTCAGAGAAATGTGCTCGAGGTCGATCTGCTGGGCACGATTGAGAGGATGGCGTCGCGTCCGGGGCCCGTCCTCGGGCGCATCAATCAGGTTATGGACTTGCCAGTAGGCGCGGACAAGCGACACAAGGTCTCCACCGGCCGCAGTCGGCTCAGCCACGCCAATATGCGCACGAAGAATGGCGGCCATCTGCTTTACCAGGCTGGAGACGGTTTGCGAGTTTTTAATCATTGGGATGCTCCGGCGGCGTGCGCGCCACGATTTGGCAGGTCAGCGTTTTGTGGCGCGGATTCACTTCGCGCGATGTTGCCGAACATTTCGATGGCAGATTCAGTGCCGGGACTGCCTGTGTCGCCTAAGTAGGTTGCAAGCTGCGCCAGCTCTGCTACGTCGCGCCCAGAGTTGTGCTCGACGTCCCGCGAAATAGCCCGGGCGAGAGCCGAAAACCAATCCAGTAGGTTCTTCGCGGCGAGCATCTGAAACTCGGCTTCTTCCGCAAGCTGTTTGAGGTTTGGAGTGGAAGTACTCATTGGCCCGCATCCTTTTTCACGCTGGCCATGGCCAGCTCTGCGGATCGAGTGAGAGCCAGAACAGCGTCGGTAATGAACGCGAGGGTCTTGAGTTCCGAACAGAACACCAGCTCGCCCGAGTTAGTCGATTCGTGCATGTGACGTAGCAGCCCGCGCATGCCGTCCGACAGGTCCGCCGCCATAGACACAGCCTCGCTTACCTTGCCCCCGGCCATTACGGCAATCAGTTGGTTGTCGCCAAGAGCCAGGCAATCACCAAACTGCATGTGATCTACAGTCAGAGGTTTTGCAGCAGTAAACCGGCTCATGCCGCACCGCCTGCGCGTTGCGCAGCCATCAATCCGCACACGGATGAATCAACAATCGCTTTTGCGCTGACCAGGACTTCCTGGATCAAATAGACACCGGCTGTTTTCAGTCCGCTGTCTTCGTCGTGGTATTGCTGGATGAAGAGGAGCACTTCGCTGAGTAGGCACGAGCTATTTTCAAGCGCATCAACAAGACAAATCCCAGGTGTCACTTGGAATATCTGGTCGCTCTCGGGATTAATAGCTTTGAATTGCATGAGTTGAGTCAATGGCACTTGCGCCTCTAAGGGCTTGGTGCTATTTTTTGGGTGCGACATATTTTCGTCCTCCTAAGACGATGCAGTACAAAGCGCTTGCTCTAACAAGCGCCAGATGAGAACCCGCCCCTACAGCGGGTTTTCTGCTTTCTGGGGTTCAGAAAGTAAGAATGATGCGGACGCCTTTATGGGGGCCCAGTGCTTCGAGGGTGATTGCATTGACCGTTATTCAAAGTTTTATCCTTCCACACACTGGCTGTTCAGCCAGTTGTTTCAACATAAGTCCAGTATTACAGCAAAGGCTAACCAGTTAGGGACGGTGCCGAGAAGTGCCCAAGTCCCACGTTGGGAGCTCGCAATTCAGGGGCCTCACTACTTCCCACCCGAGCCGCAGAAATGTTCTTGCCCTTGCTAAGTCCGGGAATCCATCAAGCGCACTCGGCACTGTATGGAATCACAGCGCCATCAGGGTCAGGTGCGTGTACCGGGTTTTCGGTGCATGATTTCTTCAAGGTTTGCAGAGCTGCGACCTCAGCAACCAGCGGACTCAAGTCACCGGCCAATACGGCGCCGCGAGTCTTGATCTGCGCCGCGAGGGATTTTTCTACGCTGATCTTTTGAGAGCCAGATAGCCAATACGAAACAGTGGCCTGGGACACCTCGAGCGCCTTCGCAGTCGCCGCTTGGCTACCGAAGTAAGAAATAAGGGCTTTGATAGAATCGCTCACAAAGTCAGCTCCTGATAAGTCTTTTTATAGACTGCACATAAGTAAACTTCTTTGCAAGCCCATAAGCGTTTTTATAGGATCGCGGGATGAAACTATCCGACAGAGTAAAAGCGGCCCGAAAGCAAGCTGGTCTAACCCAGAGCGGCCTGGCAGAGAAAGTTGGCATCGCTCAAACAGCGATCAGTCAGCTTGAGTCTGGAAAAACGCTTAGATCCACCTACCTATTTGATATCGCCCGGGCGTGTAGCGTGAGCAGCCAGTGGCTGGTGTCAGGCCTGGGGGGGATGAACATCACCCCAGGCCAGCCCCATGACCCAAGCGCGGAACGCGCTTTCGAAGAGGGGTACAACGATGCGCTTCTCGGACGGCTCCCGCCCGCGCAGCCTGATACGGCTGCAACTGCAGTTGAACCGATTATTGTCTGGGACGACAGCACGCCTCTCGCCGATGATGAGGTTGAAATACCTTTCTTGCGTGAGGTTGAATTGTCGGCAGGGAGTGGCCGCACAGTGATCGAGCAAAGCACTACCGCTAAACTGCGCTTCGGCAAGAAGTCTCTTAGAGCTCACAATATCCAGTTCGACGAAGCTGTTTGCGTGGTCGTAGCAGGGAATTCGATGGAGCCCGTACTGCCGGATGGGAGCACGGTGGGCATCAACACAGGCCAAACAACCGTGGTAGACGGTAAAATGTACGCCCTGAAACATGACGGGCAGTTGAGAGTTAAGGTGCTTTACCGTCTGCCAGGTGGTGGGATTAGAATGCGCAGCTTTAACCACGTAGAGCACCCAGACGAGAGCTATACGGGTGAGGAAATGGCCGAGAACTCCATAGAGATCATTGGCAGAGTTTTTTGGGGCGCATCGTTTTTTTAGAGCCAGAGCCAGAGCAAGCCCGCTTTCGTGCGGGTTTTTTTTTCGCAAAAATAAAGGGTTTGATAAAAAAGCAATTCGCTTCTTGACGGATCTTATCAATCTACTTATATTTCCTGCATCGGAAACGGATCTCAAGGAATCAGGAAATGAGCACACTTATCCACTTCGGCGTATTCCAAGGCACCACCGGGCTACTGGCGGAGCAAGAGCTGCGCGCGGCAATGGCGATAAGCGCGGGGCTCTCGGGCAAGGAAGTGGCGCGTGAGATCGGCTGTGCACCAAGCACGGTGAAGAAAACAGTCGAACGCATCTTCTTTAAATTAGGGGTATCTAACCGCGCCGCCTTGGTTGCCCAAGTCTTCAAACTCGGCCTGATTGCTTTCTCAACCGGCATGACGCCGTCGCCGCAGCAGCAGAACCATGAGGATGCTGCCCATGGTGTGTTCATCGCCTGACCAGCGGCGTACGCCTGCGCGCGGGCGTAGTCCGGTGATCAGCTAAACCTGAACCACTGCACCAACACCAGAATTTTGCGAAAGCCAAAAAACGCGGCCGGCACACGTTCGGCCAGGAGAAAGGGACAATGCTGATTCTTACCCGCCGCCCAGGCGAAGCCCTCCGCATCGATAGCGAGATCGCCGTCACCATTCTCGGCATTCAAGGCCAGCAGGCACGGATAGGTATCCAGGCGCCGGCCAGCGTCGACGTACACCGCGAGGAGGTTTACCAGCGCATTCAGCGTGAGCTCGGCGCGGCCGGTCCTGCGCATATCGATGAACGCATCAAGCGAGTGGCCGCTGAAGTTGATCCGCGTTCCCTCTTCGTTAAGGAGAACCCTGCAGGTTTTGCGCCGGAGGATCTGGAGCGAGAAGGCTCCGGCTTTGCGAACAAATACGCTCAGGACGCCTACGGGGTGTTCCTGTCCGGCTATCGATCGGCATTGGAGGCAGGTCAATGATCACGTCCCACGGCACCCAGCTTCACATGCGAACCGAGTTCGAAAGCCTGGGTGACCGGCTGATTCGCTTCGGCCAGGCTTTGAAAGAACCAGAAACAACGGTGGGCCAACTGACCAGCTTGGCCAACTCTTGCGGCATCGCACTGAAGCTTAGGGCCGTTGCTGAAAGCGGGGGTCGTGACGATGACGTATGACAACGAACTGAAGTTGCTGACCCTGGCGCTTGTCCGCCAGCGGTTTGAATCCATACACGACGCCGAACTGGCGCTCGAACGGTTCGAGCGCCTGACTACTCCGGCCGCGGTGCAAGAACTGATTGCGGAGAGTGAAACCCTGCGCGGCCTGTACCAGATGCATAAGGAGACCGAAACACGCGAGATGCGCGACCTCAAGGCTGAGAACGAACGCCTCAAGCGCTTCAAGACCGCCTACATGGAGTTCAGCGACAAGACGGACTGGGTTCGTCCAGATCCTGCAGGTCAAGAGGTCGGGATGCACGTCGCCGACGTGCTGCGCAAGCGCCACGACGATCTCACGTCCCACTGCCAGGCGCAGGCGCAGGAGATCAAGGCGTTGCGCAAGACCTTACCGGTGGACGTGCCGTGCAACCGTGACACGTCAGTTGCGCTGCACAAAGAAAACCTGACGAGTCAGGAGGAATAGCCATGGCCGCCGCTGAAGACTTGAGCGAGAAGTACGTCGCGGACAAAGTGCCTGAGGCAAAGATGGCAGAGCTCGTCGGCACAACGCGACGGGCGCTGCAGGGCAAGCGCGCCCGGGGGATCATCCCGAAAGGCGTCTGGAACGAGATTGATGGCCGCATTTATTACAGCATCAGGAGATATGAGGCATGGATCGAAAGCCAATGGGACTGCCCACCGGAGTTGAATTCGCGGGCAACTCCATTCGCATCCGGTTCACCTGGGCTGGTGAGAGACGCTGCGAAACCCTCCCCTATCCCCAAACGCCAAAAGGGATCAAGGCTGCCGCCGATCTACGTGCTCAAGTAATCAGCCTGGCCAAGCATGGCGTACTGGATGCGGACAGGTACGCCGACCTCTTCCCCAACTCGAAGCACTCACACCACGGCGCAAAAATGCTCTTCGGAGCGTATGCCCAGGCATGGCTGAACGGCCGCGAGGTCGTGAACGGCACCCGCAAAAACTATCGGATTTCCCTTAACAAGTACTGGATGCCGCACTTCGCAACGATGCCGATCGAATATGTGTCGTCTCTGGATCTGCGCCGAGTCGTGACCGAGACGAACTGGCTGAGCCAGGAAGTGAAGCGCGCGGCCATCCAGAGGCTGGGCACAATGTTCAGCTGCGCAGTCGTGGACGGCGTGATAGCGCGCAATCCCGTTGATGCGCTCGAACTGCCGGCGCGGCCGAAGAAAGCCCCCGATCCTTTCACCGTGGAGCAGGCCGACCAAATCATCGCGCGCCTGTACGAAACGCTTAAGCACTCCACTGCCATCTATGCGGCGTACTTCGAATTCGCCTTCTATACCGGCATGCGCCCAGGCGAGATCGCGGCCCTGCGCTGGGATGAGGTGGACAGAGAGCGCCGCTTGGCGCACGTCTGCCGGATCGTAGTGGACAAGGTGATCGAGGAGCGAACCAAGACAAAAGCAGCTCGCACGGTAATGCTCAACAGCAGGGCATTGAATGCGCTTCGCGTCGCCGAGGAAGTCGCAACGCTGCGCAGGTCCCAAAAAAAACGGATGCAGCGGGACTCGCCCTACGTATTCCCCCCGACCAGAATCAGTGAGTACCTGCAGCAGGCCAGCCTGACTGACAAATTCTTCAAGGTCGCCGTTGAAGACCTCGGCCTCCGGGTAAGACGGCAGTACAACTGCCGACACACCTACGCTACCATGTGCCTCATGGCGGGCATGAACCCCGCATTCATCGCCAATCAGCTGGGACACAGCGTCCAGATGCTGCTGTCGACGTACGCCAAGTGGATCAACTCAAGCACCGACTGGGGCGAGTTGGACAAACTGGAAACGAAGCTGATTGGTACAAATTTGGTACGGCCTGAACCGCCACCACTCTGAAACCCTTACGGAACACACCCCTGTGACTCTGGAACAGAACTACACCGCCATCCTCGGTCAACTAGGCGAAGACGTCTCCCGCGAAGGCCTGCGCGACACCCCGAAACGCGCAGCCAAAGCCATGCAGTACCTTTGCCGCGGCTATGAGCAAACCCTCGAAGAAGTCACCAACGGTGCGCTGTTCAGCTCCGACAACAGCGAAATGGTGGTGGTCAAGGACATCGAGTTGTACTCGCTGTGCGAACACCATCTGTTGCCCTTCATCGGCAAGGCCCACGTCGCCTACATCCCGAGCGGCAAAGTGCTGGGCCTGTCGAAGGTCGCGCGCATCGTCGACATGTACGCCCGTCGCCTGCAGATCCAGGAAAACCTCAGCCGCCAGATTGCCGAAGCCATTCAGCAGGTCACCGGCGCCCTGGGTGTGGCAGTGGTCATCGAAGCCAAGCACATGTGCATGATGATGCGCGGCGTCGAGAAGCAGAATTCGTCGATGATCACCTCGGTGATGCTGGGTGAATTCCGCGAAAACGCCGCGACCCGCACCGAGTTTCTCAGCCTGATCAAGTGATCACGGCGTCCTGAAGCCGCAGCATCAGGCTGCGGCTGTCTGGCGGTTCGTGCCGCCGAGTGAGGTTTTAGCGTGTTGATGAAAGCAGTGAGAGTCGGTCTCGGCCAGCTCGTGATCGCGGGCGATTTCCTGACCCGGCCGAGCAAGAAGAAGCGTTCTCCCGAAGCCCAGGCTGCCGTCGATGCGTCGGCAAAAGCGCTGACGCTGTATCAGTTCCACGCCTGCCCGTTCTGCGTGAAAACCCGCCGGGCGCTGCGCCGCTTGAACGTGCCCGTGGCGCTGCGTGACGCGAAGAACAACGAGCCGGATCGTCAGGCACTGCTCAGTGGCGGCGGCCGGATCAAGGTGCCTTGCCTGCGGATCGAGGAAGAAGGCCAGACAGTTTGGATGTATGAATCGAAGGTGATCGTTGATTACCTGGAGAAGCGCTTCTCCGGGGTTTGAGGCGTATCTATTGTAGGAGCGCGCTTGCCCGCGAAACCTATCAGCTGCAATATCCACGCGCCTGACCCACCGCATTCGCCAGCAAGCCGGCTCCTACAGAATACGTGTACGCCGAAGATTTCGGATGTTGTCGAGATCACCTGTAGGAGCGCGCTTGCCCGCGAAACGTATCAGCTGCGACATCCACGCGCCTGACCCACCGCATTCGCCAGCAAGCCGGCTCCCACAGATCCATGCCTGACGCTGAAATTCAGCCAACACAGATCCACTGTAGGAGCGCGCTTGCCCGCGAATGCGATCTGCCTGCGCCGGTGATTTCGCCTGACCCACCGCATTCGCCAGCAAGCCGGCTCCCACAGATATATGCCTGACTCTGAAACTTCAGCCAACACAGATCCACTGTAGGAGCGCGCTTGCCCGCGAATGCGATCTGCCTGAGCCGGTGATTTCGCCTGACCCACCGCATTCGCCAGCATGCCGGCTCCCACAGATCCATGCCTGACGCTGAAACTTCAGCCAACGCATAGGGGTTGCCGTTACTTCGGGCAACCTTCCTGGCGACAGGCCGTGTACGCCTTCAATTGCTCAACCCGCACTTTGGTCTGCGCTGACAGGCATTGCGCCTGAACAAGCGGCCACATGCTTCCGCCCTCCTCCCGCTTGCCAGCCTGATACTGGCAATCGGCGTCACGAAACGCGATCCACTTCTTCTGCGCATCCTGCAGCGCCTTTTTGCGCGCCGGCGTCTTCAGGTAGACCATCTGCGCGTTGTATTGGGTGTTCAATTCGGCGTCCAGCGCCTTGTACTCCTGACTGGCGCACTGATTCATCGACGCCTGATTGGCGTCGCAGTCCTGCGCCTGGGCCGAGCAGCCGATGCCCAGCGCCATCAGCATGCCGACCGCGATCATCCTGTACTGCATGTCTCATCTCCTTTTAGTGAACAACGCCAATCGTCAATCCAACATGCCGACGTAACCCGGTTGCTGCTTGACCCGTGCGAGCCAGGCTTGAATCGCCGGGAACTGCGCCAGGTCGAAGCCACCCTGATCGGCCACGTGGGTGTAAGCGTAAAGCGCGATGTCGGCGATGGAGAAACTGTCGCCCACCAGAAACGGCGTGCGCAGCAACTGTTGCTCCATGACTTTCAGCGCCTTGTTACCGCGACGGTGCAACGAGTGGTATTCCTCCATCCGATCCTCTGGCATCCCCAGATAAAACTGAATGAAGCGCGCCACCGCCAGGGTCGGCTCATGACTGTACTGCTCGAAGAACTGCCACTGCAGCATTTGCGTGCGCAGGCGCGGGTCGGTCAGCAGGTAAGGCGTGCCTTCGGCGAGGAAGTTGAGAATCGCGTTGGACTCCCACAGGCAGGTGCCGTCTTCGAGTTCAAGCACCGGAACCTTGCCGTTCGGGTTCTTCGCCAGAAACGCCTCGGTTTCGGTCTCGCCCTTGAGGATGTCCACCGGCACCCACTCGTATTCCGCGCCGAGCAGGTTAAGCATCAGCTTGATCTTGTAGCAGTTGCCCGAGTTGTAATCGCCGTAAACCTTGTACATCAGCCCTCTCCCTTCAATCGTGTGCCGTCAATCGTGCCGGTCATGCGTGTGCGTAATGTATCAGGCCACCTGTGAAAGCTGTGTTTGCCGAATGACGGTAGCCAGTCGCTTCAAACCTTCGTCCAGGCGCTCGGGGTCGATGTGGCTGAAATTGAGCCGCAGGTAACCCGGGTTGGCGTCCGGATCGGCAAAGAACGGCTCGCCCGGCATGAACGCCACGTTCTGCGCCAGCGCGCGGTCGAGCAACGTGCGGGTGTCGAGCTTGTGCTTGAGGGTCAGCCAGAAAAACAGACCGCCCTGGGGGTTGTTCCACTCGGCCAAGTCCGTGAAGTGCCGCTGCAACGCGGCTTCGAACGCGTCGCGGCGGGTGCGATAGAAGCTGCGCAACTCCAGCAGATGCTGCTCATAGTGCTCGCTGCCGATCCACTGCAAGGCCTGCCATTGGCCGACTCGATTGGTGTGCAGATCCGCCGACTGCTTGAGCTTGAGCAAATGCGGGAACAGGTCGGGGGTGGCGATCAGGTAGCCCACGCGCAAGCCCGGCATCAGGGTTTTCGACACGGTGCCGGTGTAGATCCAGCTGGCTTTTTTCAAGCGGCTGACGATGGGCCGCGCGCTGCCGCCATCGAAGGTCAGCTCGCGGTACGGCTCGTCTTCGATCAGGGTGACGCCAAATTCATCGAGCAATGCCGCCACCGCATCCCGCGCGGTTTCGCTGTAACGCACGGCCGACGGATTCTGGAACGTCGGAATCAGATACGCGAACGACGGCGAGTGCTGCTCCAGTCGCTGACGCAGCGCGTCAAGGTCCGGGCCTTCGGCGAGCAGCGGCACGGTGAGGCAATCGGCGCCAAACAGCTGGAAGATCTGCAGCGCGGCCAGATAGGTCGGCGCTTCGAGCAGGATCTCGGTGCCCTTGTCGATGTACAGCTTGGCGGCCAGATCCAGCGTCTGCTGGGAACCGCTGACAATCATCACCTGACTCGCGTCGCAGTCGATGCCCAACGCCCGCGCCTGGGCGGCCAGGGCCTCACGCAACTGCGGCTCGCCTTCGCTCATGCCGTACTGGCCGATGCTGCGCGGCATGTCAGACCATTCACTCTTCGGCAACATGGCTTCCGCCGGCAACCCGCCCGCGAAGGACATCATTTCCGGGCGCTGAGCGGCGGCGAGGATTTCGCGAATCAGTGAACTCTTCAAACGGGTAACGCGTTCGGAAAATGGCATCGGATCACCGCTGGCGGAAAGAAAGGGGAATACGTCAAACTGCTTGACCGAAATTACGATGCCGCGCACGGATACGTCAATATGCTTGACCTTAAAAATTCATCGACCCAGCAGGTTGCCATGGAGGCGTTTTTCTTCGGCTACCAGGCGTTCACCGCCAAGGCCGATGAAATGCTCGACCGCCGTGGCCTGAGTCGGGTGCACCAGCGCATTGTGTTTTTTATCGCCCGCTATCCGGGTCTGAGCGTGAAGGAACTGCTCGGCAAGCTGGGGGTGAGCAAGCAGGCGCTGAACACGCCGCTGCGCCAGTTGATCGAAATGGAGCTGGTGCTCAGCGTCGCGCCCGAGGACGACAAACGGAAGCGCCTGCTGGAGCTGACCGCCGAGGGACGCAAATTTGAAGAGTCGCTGCGTCGCGAGCAGGTCAAGCTGTTGCAGCGGGTGTTCGCCGAAGCCGGGCGCGAAGCGGTGGATGGCTGGATGGCGGTGAATCAGGCGCTGGGCAACACGATGACCCGCGACTGACCCGCCGGGTTGCAGGCTGCGCCCGAAACTGTGCCGACCATTGCGCCGATGGCTGTATTGCAACGGGGCATGACCACTGCGTATAGGCTGGCAGCTCTGTTCAACCGCTGCGCCAAGGATAGACCCGCATGACTGACGTGCCCCTCGCGCCATTGCGACCGCTGACCGACTCTTCGCCCTCCGCCATCGTCGCCGGATTCATCGCCATGATGACCGGCGTCACCAGTTCGCTGGTGCTGATGTTTCAGGCCGGTCAGGCCGCCGGGCTGACCTCGGCGCAGATTTCCTCGTGGATCTGGGCGCTGTTCATGGGCATGGCGGTGTGCAGCATCGGCCTGTCGCTGCGCTATCGCTCGCCCATTACCGTGGCGTGGTCGACGCCGGGCGCGGCGTTGCTGATCACCAGCCTGGGCGGCGTTGCCTATCCCGAAGCGATCGGCGCGTTCATCACCTGCGCGGTATTGGTGATCATCTGCGGCGTCACCGGCAGCTTCGAACGGCTGGTCAAGCGCTTGCCCACGTCACTGGCGGCCGCGCTGCTGGCGGGCATTCTGTTCAAGATCGGCAGCGAAATCTTCGTCGCCGCGCAACACCGCACCGGCCTGGTGCTGGGCATGTTCTTCACCTACCTGATAGTCAAACGCTATTCACCGCGCTACGCCGTGCTGGTCACCCTGCTGGTCGGTGTCGCGCTGTCGGGCATGCTCGGCCTGCTGAACTTCAGCGGCTTCGCCCTGGAAGTGGCGATGCCGGTGTGGACCACGCCATCCTTCTCCATTGCCGCGACCATCAGCATCGGCATTCCGCTGTTCGTTGTCGCCATGACTTCGCAGAACATGCCGGGCGTCGCAGTGCTGCGTGCAGACGGTTATCAGGTGCCCGCCTCGCCCCTGATCACGGCCACCGGCCTCATCTCGCTGATCACCGCGCCGTTTGGCGCCCACGGCATCAACCTCGCGGCCATCAGTGCCGCCATCTGCACCGGCCCTCACGCTCATGAAGACCGCGACAAGCGCTACACGGCGGCGATCTGGTGCGGGATTTTCTACGCCATCGCGGGGGTGTTCGGCGCGACGCTGGCGGCATTGTTCGCGGCGTTTCCAAGGGAACTGGTGCTGTCGATCGCTGCCCTGGCGCTGTTCGGCTCGATCATCAACGGCCTGACCGTGGCAATGAACGAACCCAAGGAACGCGAAGCCGCGCTGATCACCTTCATGGTCACCGCATCGGGGCTGACGCTGTTATCCATCGGTTCGGCGTTCTGGGGGATTGTTGCGGGAGTGTTGACGCTGCTGATCCTCAACTATCGCAAATGACCGCTCGCGGCATGCCACTCTTCTGTAGGAGCGCGCTTGCCCGCGAATGCGATCTGCCTGCTGCATCGATGTCGACTGACTCACCGCAATCGCGGGCACGCCACTCTCCTGTAGGAGCGCGCTTGCCCGCGAAAGCGATCTGCCTGCTGCATAAATGTCGCCTGACTCACCGCAATCGCGGGCAAGCCACTCTTCTGTAGGAGCGCGCTTGCCCGCGAAAGCGATCTGCCTGCTGCATTAATGTCGGCTGACTCACCACAATCGCAGGCATGCCACTCTTCTGTAGGAGCGCGCTTCCCCGCGAAAGCGATCTGCCTGCTGCACCGATGTCGGCTGACTCACCGCAATCGCGGGCATGCCACTCTCCTGTAGGAGCGCGCTTGCCCGCGAAAGCGATCTACCTGCTGCATAAATGTCGCCTGACTCACCGCAATCGCGGGCATGCCACGCTCCTGTAGGAGCGCGCTTGCCCGCGAACGCGATCTGCCTGCTGCATCAATGTCGGCTGACTCACCGCAATCGCAGGCAAGCCACTCTTCTGTAGGAGCGCGCTTGCCCGCGATTGCAATCTACCCGCTGCATCGATGTCAGCTGACTCACCGCAATCGCCGGCAAGCCACTCTTCTGTAGGAGCGCGCTTGCCCGCGAATGCGATCTGCCTGCTGCATTAATGTCGGCTGACTCACCGACAATCGCGGGCAAGCGCGCTCCTACAAGTTTGCGTCGCATCATGTGTCTACCACGCCTGAAGTTACAGCCTGAAATGCCCCACCATGCCTTTCAATTCCAACCCCAGCGACGCCAGCTCGATGCTTGAAGCCGCATTGCCCTGCATCGCCAGCGCGGATTGATCGGCACTGGCGCGAATGCTGGTGACGCTGCGGTTGATCTCTTCCGCCACCGAACTCTGCTCTTCCGCCGCAGCGGCAATCTGCTGGTTCATCTGCTGAATCATCGACACGGCCGCAGCAATGCTGCCCAGCGCGCTTTCGGTTTGCAGCGCATCGCTTACCGCGAGTTTGACCAGCTCGCCGCTGCTCAGAATCTGCGCCACTGACGCTTGGGCGCCGCTTTGCAACCGGGTAACCAGCCGCTCGATTTCTTCCGTGGACTGCTGCGTGCGTTTGGCCAGCGCGCGGACTTCATCGGCCACCACCGCAAAGCCTCTGCCCTGCTCCCCCGCCCGCGCCGCTTCGATGGCGGCGTTCAGTGCCAGTAGGTTGGTCTGCTCGGCGACGCTTTTGATCACACCGAGCACTGTGCCGATGTTCTGGATTTCCGCGCTGAGGTTCTCGATCGAATCGCTGGCGGAACGGGACGACGAGGCCAGCTGTTCGATCCGCTGCATGCTCTGGCGCACCACGGCCTGGCCCGAGTCGACCTTGTTATCGGCCGTCTGCGCCGCAATCGCCGCTTCTTCAGCGTTGCGTGCGACGTCGTGAACGGTCGCGGTCATCTGATTCATCGCCGTCGCCACCTGCTCGGTTTCTTCCTTCTGGCTGCTGACTTCCAGATTGGTCTGCTCGGTCACGGCCGACAGGGAATGGGCGGACGTCGCCAACTGCTCGATCCCCGCCTGCAGCCCGCTGACGATGGTGCTCAAGCCCGCGCCCATCTGCTGCATCGCTTGCATCAACTGGCCGATTTCGTCCTTGCGCGTGACACTGACGTGCCGGCTCAGGTCGCCGGCCGCAATCCGCTGGGCCGTGGCAATCACGCTGCGCAACGGCGCGACGATCAGGCGCGTCATCACCAGCGCCGCGATCAGCCCGACCACCAGCGCCAGCACGGAGGAGCCGATGATCATCATCGAGTTGGCTTGCAACTCGCTCTGCATCGACTGGCCTTCGGCGTCATAGGCCTGATTGACCTGCTGCACGACGACTTTGGCGTTGCTCGCCAGTTGTTGCGAGACCTTCGCTTCCGACTCCAGCAGCCCGGTGTATTCGTTGAGTTTGTCGCTGAAGTTGCTGATGTGCCCGCCCACCTCGGTCAACACCGTGAGGTAACCGGCGTCCTTGATCACGCCCTTGAGCTGCTCAGCCAGTTCCTGCGCCTGAACCGCCTGCTCGATCTTGCCGGTCTTGACCTCCTCGCCAGAGCCCGTCTTGCGGCTCTTGTCGAGGCGCACCCGGGCCTCGTCCATGGCCTGCATCATCAGTTTCGACACCTGGCTGACCTGACCGGCCTGCTCGATGAACTCCGCGCCCTGCTGGCCTTGGGAATCTTTCAGCGTGTAGGCGCCGTCATCGGCCAGCCCCGCCTGCAACACGTCGAGGTTATTGGCGACGCTGGACACCGACCAACTGGCCATTTCCAGCGCCAGGTCCTTGCTCTGGCTGATGCTGACGAACTCGTCGAACGACGCACGATAGGCTGCCAGTGCCTGCTGCACCTGACCCATCACCTGCTCGTTGATCGGCGCGTCGGCTTTGAGCTGCTGCGCCTGAGCGTTCAGGCCATCGAGCCCGGCGTGCACCTGATCAACCACCTTCGGATCGCCGTGCAGGGCGTAGTCCTGCTCCAGCATCCGCACGCGGGCCACTTCACTATTGAGTGCGGTCATCACCTTCAGACTGTCGAAATGCGCGCTGATGGAACGCAGCGACCAGACCCCGATGGCCGCGACCAGCGCGGTCAATAGCAGCACCAGAACGAAACCGATGCCCAGCTTCTGGGCCATCCCCAGATTGGCGAAACGCGTCTTCACGGCCGACATAATCAGTTTCCGCTCCACAGCTTGAGGGCGCACATGGCAAGGCCATCCGCGCACGGCAAATCAATATCCGTGAAGATTCGCAATGCCCAAGGGGCAAAACAAGGTGTTGACGTCGGAATGATGGCAAATAGCTAGATCGAAGTCGCTTCCAGAACGGTCATCGTCGTACTAGCACGTGGCCGGGGCCACCGTCAGCGTGCCCGCCTCGGTATCGAGCACCGCGCGACTGCCCAACGCCACCGCCAGATTGCGGTCACCATGGCCGATGGACAGACCGCCCAGGACCGGAATGCCCAGATCGCCCAGGCGCTCGGTCAAGACATCGGGCGGCCGGATCGGGTTATTGCCGTGACCGGGCTCGCTGAACTGGCCCAACGCGATACCGCCGAGCCGTTGCAGAATCCCGCAATTGAGTAGGTGCGTGATATTGCGGTCAACCCGATACGCCAGCTCGCCGACGTCTTCGAGCAGCAGGATCGCGCCTTCCAGATCCGGCATGAACGGCGTGCCGATGCAGGTGCTCAGCATGCTCAGGTTGCCGCCAAGCAAGACGCCCTCCACCGTCCCAGACGTACGCACGGTGAAGGTGGGCTCTGCCGGGTCCGCATGGATGACGGAAGGCTCGGTGCTCATCAATGCGTGCTTGAGCGTGCTGGCAATAATGCCGCCCTTCTCGAGCTGCGCGGCGACTGGGCCGTGAACCGTGGCAAGGCCTGTGTGGGTCCAGAGTGCGGCGTGCAAGGCGGTGATGTCCGAGAAACCGACCACCAGTTTCGGGTCGCGAAGCACGGCGTCGTAATCGAGTTGGCCGAGGATGCGCTGAACGCCGTAGCCGCCCCTATTACAAAGCACTGCGCGGATTTCGGGGTCGGCCAGCGCGTCGTTGAGGTCGGAGATGCGATTGGCGTCGCTGCCTGCCAGGAACCCGATGTTGTCCAGTGCGTGGGGGTAGACGCGGGGGCGTAATCCCCAGGACGTGAGTTCCCGCACGGCTGCTTCCACCCGGGCTTCGGCGACCGGGCCGGCTGGGGATACCAGCGCTACGGCGTCGCCAGCGCGAAGGACTTGGGGGTGAAGAGTTGGGCGGGAGGCAGGCATTTTTTGGAGACTCGGCGGGTGTTTGGTGATGGGTGCAATGTAGAGCACTGGGGGGAGTGAATCCAGTGGGGATGGTGATGTGGTATTTGGCACCGACAGGGGACGTGGTTACGAATTTCTGTGCGCGCTGTGGTGGATTTTGAGGAAGTAACGCTGTCGCCGCGTATTTTGATGTTCCGCGGCATGGAGATTTATAGAATGGGTCTGAGGCGTGAGTGCGCCAATCTGAGAGCTAGTGAACGGCAGTGCCACATAAATTTTTTGCTGACGTGAGAGGGCAGTCGCCTCGTGATCATCTGTGAAGTGGCAGCTATCGGCCACAGGCGGCCATACTTCTAAACTTCAATCTCCGAAGGATCTACTTTCATCTTTGCTAATCCGGATAAAAAATTAGACGGGTTTACTAAAAGCGATGACAGGCGGGTAATAAATTACGGTCGACCTGGTGTATTCATGGCATTTTGCATTGACTCATGGGGCATCCCTATTGACACGCCGAGGTTTTTACTCTAAACCCTTACAGCCGAAAGATTGCTGTACTCAAAGCATTTAAACTTTCCGTCCTTAAATGAGGCAGGGACGTCACACAAGGCCAGGGGTGAATTATGAGATCAATTACGTTTGTACTGTTAGATAAAAAGGTAAACTCCAGAAATATCCAGTTTGTAATTGATATTGGTAGCTATGCTGAATTAGCTGGCAACATCATAAACAACAATCCTTACCAGCGTAACAGGGTAAGTAAAAGCGGCAGCATTTATAATCTTTTGAAGGAAGATATTCTTAAAGAGTGTATCATCCCCCCCATTGTCTTGGCGTCTACTTCCACCTTGAGAAACGGAAGCACTAACGATGAACTATTAGAAGAAGTTCTAGCCGATTTTGGGAATCTCAAGATTTTAGATGGATTGCAACGATCACTTTCGATTATTGATGTATATAATACAAATAGAGATTACTTCGACGGCCTTGCTGAAAAGTACATGATAAGAGTCGAAGCTTACCTATCTATCAGTGACACTGGCATCCTTTACAGAATGCTCACCCTTAATACCGGCCAGACCCCGATGACATTACGTCATCAATTAGAAATATTGTTTTCTAAATATGCAGAAGGTGGGGTTGATGGTGTTACGATTTTGCGAGAAGTTGACGAAGCTGCGGTTAAAACAATTCACTCTTATCGATTTGCTGACTTAGTCGAAGGCTATACATCATTTTTAGAAAGAAATGAACTACCAATTGACAGATTCGACATACTTCAGACCGTTAGGACGATAAAATTTATTTCGGATGAAAGCGCCGAGAAAATAGAGTTTACAGACTTTGTCAGCTCCTATCGCTCGCTATCGCTAGCGTTTGATAATCGGTTTGCGGACTGGCGCTATCCGGACGATGTGGATGAAGACCTGCGTACCAACGCGAACCCCTTTGGGCGCGAAGTTTATAAGATTTTCAATAAAAGTCAGCCACTAACTGGTTTTGGCGCAGCAATAGCGGAATTGATGAGCTCAGGGGTAATTGCAGGCCTAAATGATATCGATCATTTAATTCCACGGTTGGTTTTTGGTGAAAATGATCTGCTCGAGCTAAATAAGTATTTGGATGATATTCGTGAGAAGGCAAAAAAGATTGGTAATGGTCAGCGGATCTACTTCAAGTTATTTTTTAAATATCTGTTAGATCGCGACGGCAGCTCCTTTCTAAATGTTTCTGAGTCTTTGGAGAAAGCGAGAAATCGTGCTATTGCAGAGGTCTGAAAAGCATGGAAGACTTAATCGAGTTGTCGGATGCGAATGTGCCGCGGGCCTATCTTGAAGACCCGATGCCTGAAGTACAGGTTAAATATGGAGTGAGGCTTTATACCAAATCTGCGCCAGACGAGAAAGAAATTTCGCAGATCTTTATACCGGGCGATACTAAAGAGGTTCGTATTGGATGGCTGATACCTATACTTTCTATAATATCTTCAGAGCATGAACAGTTCGATGATAAATATTTCAGAAAACACGTATACGAAGCACTGAAGACGGTCAAAGGCCGAACTCTTCCCGAAAGTATCTACATATTGATTTACAGCACACGCTTTCTTGAGAGTGTCGCAGTCCATCGCGACGGCGAGCTGGCTTTAGCATTTTTATTATATGGGATTTACCCGTTTTATGGAAAAAGCTCACTCGCCGGGTTAGATTTTAAATTGGCAGTGACTCCAAAAATTGTTATTCATAGATGTTTTAACGGTGATAGCGCGACAGGCTTCTTAAAAATATTGATAAGCGAGGTTCTTCCTCGGGAGAAAAACGGCTATGCGAGATTCATGTTTTTCTATCAAATATATGAACTTGCGATGGAATTCGTATTTTACAAGAAGGTCAACGAACTTAAAATAAAGCGGAGTCACCTTGGCATTATAAGGAAGCGAATTGATGAGTATTCATCTGAGAGCAAACTTATAGGATTATTGTATTCCGAAATGCAGCGTGAGGAATACGATGCTAGCTTGGCTGCAGTGGCCAAACTAATATTCGAGGATGTGAAGGATGTAAGCTATTATGCCTCCACGATGAAGTCAAGCATGCTTTATGATGTCAGAAACACACTCGTTCATAGCTACTATAGATTTAATATCGGAGACAGTCTTTCTTACTTGGCTTCATATTTAGAAGACGAAGTTTTTCATGTGCTACAGTATCTTTATTCAGTCGAGGGAATGAGAATAGAGATCGAAGAAAACTACTTTGGAGGTGTTATCTGACTGGCCTAATCGGCTAAGCCAGGGGTGGACCTACCTTGCAATGCCTTTCCGTAATGACTGCTTCTGGCCTCCTCCTCCACTCATCGTGGTAGCCCCCAAACTTCGCTAGGGCTAGGATGTGTTCGATTAGCCTAAGTAAATCCTCGCGCGATGCGGGCGGAACGGATCACTTTCAATTCAGCATGCGCAGGACACAACATTACCCATGGTCGGGTATCCGCTCTGATAAATGCGAAATCTTAGCGAAGCCAACCGTTAATCCGCCCCTCACCAGGTGACCAAGACCCGGCACGCGAATCACAGCGCGGTGTACCCCGTTACGATGTGGGCCCGAGCTGCAGAGGACGAACAGAATTCGCCGCGAATTCTCGGCCAACTGATTGTGTAGCGGAGAAACTTGGCTTTTGCCCAAATGGGGGTGTAGAACACAGGGGATGAGATTAATGGTGTCCTGTGCTAGGTGCGCATTCAGCTCTGGGAGAGAAATACGCGCTAAGGTCACGATCGTTGAAGCCTCTCGGTACTGAATAGCTGACCAATGCTAGCGTTTGTACAAAAAGCGCGAAATCAGCAGAAACATACTGGTTAAACATACACCACAAAGCACTGGATATATAACCAGACTGCAACATTCAATCATTCGACAGTGGCGAAATGGTTGCATGGACCTAAAGGGTGTGGCTTCATTAGCTCGCTCAAACGCAACGGATAGCTGACACTGTGCTGCCTTTGCTGTCAAAACTGTGTTCGTGCAGAGACAATTAATGGCCACCAAAAAGACGTTCATGGAAGAATCGACTGCACCAGGCACAGTCGCTGGGTTCGATTACCAATTCCACTACTTCCTTTATCGCTTATTCAACATGAAAAAGGGCCAGTCGATCGGCCTTGAGATGAAGGATGACGTACATACCGACATGGACAATGATGTCCAACTTTTCTTTCAACTCAAGCACACCATCCAGACCCAAGCCGGGGGCAATCCCATTGCCTTGGCTGAACTGGACTCGGATCTCTGGAAGACCCTATACAACTGGGCCTGTGTTATCTCTGACCCGAAGGATGGTAGGGCTGAGACTGCAGAACAGTTAACATTCGTGAGACGAACCGAATTCCATTTGGTATCTAATAAAAGTGAAAGCGATTCGAACAAATTTGGGCAATTGTTGAGCTTTTTTACTGAACACCCTTGCAGCGAGAACTTGAAAGCGGTTATTGATCGCATTGAGGGCCTAGCTGGCTCTACAAAAGATATGACAATCAAGGGCTATATCGACACTGTCCTAGGCTTGCAGCCCCAGGTAAGGGAGGAGTTCCTCAGGCGAGTCTTTTTTCAGCAGGCTGCAGGAGCAATTGTCCAGAAAATAAAGGACTCCTTGCTGGAAAAATTTGTCCATCCTGAGAGGATCGATAGCACTTACCAGCGACTGCATGCTTTAATCAGAGATGATAATTACTTTTCAATCCTTGCAGGCACAGTTACAGCGATAAAGTTTGACGACTTCGCTACGCGATACCGTAAGGTCATCTCACCAAGTGACAAGCAGACCCTGAGCAGGCACTCTTTTCACCCAGTGCTCCCCAAAAACTTGCTCGATCAACGCTTCATTAGACAGCTGATCGCGATTGACGACTTCCCGGACACCGATACCGAGCGGATCACGATGTTGTCGACCCATCGAGTCAGGATGGCCCGGAGCCTTGAAGTATGGGTGCAGGGAGGGGAAGTGGTATCTGATGAAGTCCAGGCTCTGCACCAAGACGTCTCGCTACGCTGGGGCAATCGACATCACAAGGCATTCAGAAAATGCCCTCCAGCCAAGGTCAACGATCGAGCCTTGGAAATCGTCGATGCTATGCGAGACGAAAACTACCGACTGGGCGACGATGAGCTGAACACCGAGCAATCCAACGGAGAACTCTATGTCCTCTCGGAGCAGCATGCCATTGGCTGGCATCCTGACTGGAAAACGCTATGAATAACGAAATGTACGATGATACCCCTCATCCTCAACGTGTCTGGAGTGGCTACAACAACGCCGGGATTGCTGCCGTTGCTATCGGCTGTGTCTTGAACCATTGCCAAAGCCTGACGTTGGCTAAAGCACTTCTGATCACTCCGATCATCATGCACGCAGAAACTACGAAATTCTTGGCTAGTCAGCGCACTAGATCTAGGCAAATCGCGTCACTGGTCGCGATCCGGCCAGATTTCGTTCTCAATTTCGACCAGCGCTACCACGCAAGCCTGGTGCATTCCGTCAACGGCATACAGCTGCTTCATCAACTCAAATTGGCTGCCTTCGATTCTACGATCACCTCAGTAATACGCTTCAACTGCCCTCCTGAGTTTGGCAGGCGAGCCGAGTCAGTTGACAAGGCGTCGTCTGAGATCGCGAACCTGCTCCAGGCCTCGGAAGAAGAGCTTTACCTGAACCTTAGGATACAACTTTGAAATTTGGCATCGATACTATTCGGCTTTGGTCACATCAAGGTGAGATACGCGATGTGGATTTCGAGCGCGGGCGGATCAACGTTTTGAGTGGCAGCAGCAACCGAGGGAAAACGTCCCTACTGCACATCATTGATTACTGCTTGCTGTCCAGCGCTCACAAAATCCCGCATGACGTCATCAATGATACAGTCGACTGGTACGGGGTAAAATTCTACATCAATGACAAAGAGTTCGTGATCGCGCGCAAGAGCCCGCACGCCCAAACCGTGTCAGACAAGTTTTACCTTTCCAGCGTCGGCGCCTTTGCGCCAAAACCTTTCGCCAACGCTACTAGTGACGATATAAAGAAGATCCTCCAGAGTGAGTTTGGCCTGAACAACAGTGTAGTGCTCTACGGTGGCCGAGGCGTACGCCACGGGACGCAAGTATCTTTTCGCTACTTCTTACTGTTCAACACTATCTCCGAAGACATTATTACCAACACCTCCGCCTACTTCGACCATCAGCAGGATGACCGCTATCGGGTGGCGCTACCGCGAGTGCTCGATCTAGGCCTGGGCATCGACAACCTCGAAAACATTGAGCAGCGCGAGCGACGTGATGACCTCAAGCGGATGATTGAGAAGCTTGAAAAGAAGAAAAAAGTAATGAGCGGCGGGCGCCACCTTTTTGAGAGCGAGGCTCGCCAGCTTGCCGCGTCAGCGGCTGAGTATGGACTGATTGAAAAAGTACCTGCAGTCGTCACTATCGACTTTTTGAGGGAAATCGTCAAAGACGTCGCTATGCCCGAGGCCTCCGGAGAGGATGCAAAACGCCTGAGTCAGGCGCGGTCAAAGCTCTTTGAGATCAATAGGCGCATGCGCCGCCTTCGTGAGTTTTCAGATGAAAATAAGCTGTACAAGACAGCTCTGAAGGTTACGCATGATAGTCTGAAGCCGTTAGAGAGTCTGCTCAAGCAATCGGAAGAACTGTTGAGGACGGAGATATTTGATGATCTTATCGACAGCCTAAGTGTTGATCTACGCGCCCTGAAAGCTGCAACCGCAACTAAGCAACCTGTCGACACACAGGTGAACGCTATAATGGATGACTTGAAGGAACAGAAGGCTGAGCAATTACGGATCATTGAGTCGCTGCCCAAGGAGCAGAAGTCGTTTGACGACACGATCCAATTGGTGAAATTCGTTACTCGAATCGAGACGAAGCTTGAAACATACACAGCTGTGGCAGCCGACAGTCCAGAAGACTACGACAGCCAGGTCGCGAAGCTGAACCGCGACCTGGAAGCAATGGACGTAACCGACGTTGCTAGCGTACGCGACGGCACTGTGGGCCAGATTAACGACGTGTCATTGGCGCTGCTTAGCGAAGCAGCATCTGCGATGGACAACTACGCCACGTTCAAGACATCGTTCAACTATGAAACGAAAAGGCTACAGCTTCGCCGTCCACAGTCGTCCTTCATCGAAAACGTGGGCAGCAGTTCAAATCATATGTTCCTGCACCTGTTCATGTTCCTCGCACTTCATGAGGTAGCGATCACTAAGGGGGGAGACTTTGTCCCCAGCTTCCTTTTTATAGACCAACCCAGCCGCCCTTATTATGGGGAGGAAAAGATCATGGACGAGGTTTATCTTAAAAACTCCGACCAAGCCAAGGTCAGCCAAGCTTTTGAGCTACTCGGGAACTTCGTAACACGGATGAAGAAACACCACAACACCGACTTCCAAATGATTGTGCTCGAACACGTTCCTGTGGAGCTTTTCCAAGACGTCGCAAACGTTAAGGTACTGCCCGAGTTTCGGGGGAAAAACGCCCTGATCCCATTACACTGGCGCACGGCTTAAACTATAAGGGGACGAACTATAAGGGGACGGATTTATTTATACCTAGAAAATAAATCTGTTTCCTTATCTTCGTCCCTCATGTGCAAGATGGTCCTGAACGACCCGCTTTTCATCTTCTGTTGCTTCATGGAATGCCTCCCGTAAATGCGCCATTGTGGCGAGCACCTTAGGCGAGAGTGAAATCTTCCTCATCCTGAAACAAAAACGTCAAATATGACCGTTCCAACAGGAACCGGAATGGCCCGCTCAACCACACACCCTCTGGAAAACCATCATTGATAGCAGCGATGTCGTGCTGCATCCCCAAAACCAGAGAGAACCTCACCATGCGCGTGTCTGGCCAGCAACCCCCCGTTTCGTCACCCTCCATCGAACTTCAGCAACGCTCAAATTCGACGGCTGCCACCGGCCACGCTTCCGTGGGGCAGGGTCATCCTCAATCCGGTGAGGTCAGCGCAGCGGCGCTGACCCAAGCCCGTGAAATGAAGCATTTGCTCACGACCTACGTGAGCAGTCAGTTCCAGCCTTATAAAGATCGTCTGGATCCGGAATCAGGGCACCGGGGAGAAATCGATCAAATCATAGAAAGCCGCGTCAACAAGCTGATGGAGGAGAACATCTCGTTCCAGGAGCTTGGAACGTTGATGGAAAAAGCCCAGAAAATGGACCGCAACGCTTCAATGGTGTCGGGAACAGCCGGCGGCGTGCCTTTTGCGGTGGCGTCGTCGATCCAGGCGGCCATTCCCGTGATCACGGGAATCGGGGCAAACATACAAAACCCGGTGGCAAAAGCGGCAGCCCTGGGCACGATTTCACTCGCGGCGGCGTCAGTGATGGATCAGGTCGGCGGCGCTTCCATGAAGAAACTTCGAGAAGACGCGTACTACCTGCATGCGCCCGAGGACAAACTGCATGAGTCGTTGAACATCGCCCTGAAGACGATCGATACCACAGCGAACCTGGCCATCCAGAACGCCAAGGAGGCGCAGACGTTCACGATCCGGAATGGCATCAGGACGGCGGTTGGCCCGGTGGTGGCGGCGATCAATCCGAAGGCCGAGCCCATTGTGGACACAGCCCTTGCTATTGCGGGTGGTCTCGCTGCCGGTACCGGTACCGGGTACCTCGCCAACAGTCGGCGCACCGAGCAAGGCACCAGTGGCCCCGCGCTGCTGTTGGGACGAAGAGATGCCGAAGCCAAAGAGGATCTGAGTCAGGAAACCGAATGGATCGACGCGTTGAAGGCATTGCGGGACGCGAAAACTGTCCGTACGCCTCTCGCCAATGGAGTGGGACGTCTGGCCGACGCCGGCCGCACGTTGGTATCCGATCCGCTCGGGGCAGTGTCGAGAACCGCCAAAGCGACTTTCACCCCTTCCGGAGCCGCCAATGTCGCCACACTGACCGGTGGCTTCGCCGGATTGGAAGCCGGTAAAGGCGCTGTGGTCAACGCCTTGAGCCAGCAGCACCCTGCCCTGGGTTCATTGGCGAAACACGCCGTCAATACAGTGGGCGGCGCGGCTGTGTTCGGGGGCAACGCCGCTAGCGTCGCGGTCGCAGACAAGGTGGTTGACGACTTGAGAGCGCGAGGCAAGAAAACAGCGGAGCCCACGACAGGCGCTACCGGGACCGCTGAGTCAGTGCATGAAGATCCGGCCGACGCTACCGGGGAGACTCCCGGCGAACAGCCATCCCGTGTCAGCAGGCCTTCCAGTCAACGGTCCCAACGAGCGGCGTCTGATACGGCCTCTCTTTCGCGAACCAGCCTCACAGGCAACCGGATCACGAGTGCGGAGAACTCGGCACCCTCCTCTACCAAGTCTCCAGTGGGCAGTGCTCGGGCAAGCCTCAAGGGTGAGCAAGCCCAGCCCACGATCAGCGCCGGACCCTCCAGCGAGGCGGCGCGGCCCGGGTCGAGGTCTTCGGCGGCACCTGCCCCGCTTCAGGCTCAAACCTCGGTGCGCGCAGATGATTCCTCGGATGACGACGCCAGCTATCACACTGCGACGTCGGGTTCGTCAGATGACGAATCGGTCTATCACACTCCGCCGCAAACGCCGGCTTGAGGGAGTCGGACGATAAGGTGTGAAACCGCCGGCCGCCGTCTTCAAACGGCTGCCGGCAGGCCTGATGCTCCTGCTGCTAGACGCGATCCCCCGTGTGCAGCGGCAGACAGGAAGATTTAATGATCCAGGAAATCAAGATGTGGCAGATCCTATTGTTTAAGTTCAGAAGCTTCCTACGCCATCGCGGGAGGTTGGGACCTAGGGTGCCCGCTTGGGTCATGAAATACTCAGTTTCCAAATTTCTTGCACTCGCTTAACCATGATAAAAAGCGAGCGGCGTCCCAAGCTGGGAATTGTCAGGGAGACGTTGAATGTTCTTTTGGCATATCGTGCCCTCGTGGCATCAGATCGAAGATCGGATAAGGAAGGAAATGGGCTACCAAGGTGGTGCTCAGTTTAGAAATCATTGGGGCGAGCCTGCCCCGTCCCTCAGCCTGAACATCCGCCGTGTCGAAAGCGTCAGGTCTGCGTTTTATCAAGCTGAATGGCAGGCGGGCATTGCAGCTGTTGAGGACTAATTGATGTTCGACTATGAATATGCTCTGAATAAGGCGAAAGAGTATCTTGAGGATTCAGAGATACCTTTGCAGATTACGTATGAAGGTGAGTTCGCGGAGGGGTGGTTCTTTTGCTATCAGTCAGCTGAGTATTTACGAACTGGTGATTCGGCTGATCAGCTGGCGGGAAATAGCCCATTTCTGATTGACCGTAATACCGGTGAGTTGTTCGAGCTGGCGACCGCTAAGCCTGTAGCAGAGTACGTTGATGGTTACCTTCAAGAGCGCTATGCGTAGTAAATATGCGTGACTATAAAACAGCCTATTTGAGTCACAAAGGCGTAGGTATAAAAGTGGCTTACGATACGGCGATAGATTGGGACGTGACCGGCTATTCAACTAACACCGCAAAGAATCCTAAGCCATGAAAACTGATTACCACCTCATTGAAAACAACCTCAGCTTCGTCCTCGCAGAGCTTGGATCTCAGCCGGAAGTGGCTTCGTTCTTCCCCCCCGAATCCTTATCTTATCAGGAGCAAATTGATCAGTTGTCTGAGTGGGTGAATGGCGCGGGAGAGTATGGTCTGGCGTATGAAAACGTCGTTTCCATGCTTGAAGTGCTACCTTTCACGTTATCGGGTAAGGCGGCAATAAAACTTCTGGAGGTCGGTTTGATTTTTGGTTTCAAGACTGAGTCAGAGTCAGATAAAGGATTCGACCGACGCTATTTGCAGGAATCGTGATTCACTCTGTATGCAAGGCAGAGCCCACTCATACCGGGTGGGTCGCTTGCCTTGAATCATATATAAAAGGGAAAAAGCGGTGGAGTATTCGGCTTTTCTGTATCGACTTGCCCGTGCGGCGCCCAGTTTTTAAGAGTTCTAGCTACAGCTTCGAGGCTGCGCCGTTCGGAACCAGAAGCACCTTTGCGTTACTAGGAAGCGAGTATTAAGTCGATATGATGATAAAAAGATATACGGCAGCATTTTTGATTCCTGTCGGCGCACGTAAAATTTTAGGCGAAGATGGTTGGGAGTTTGACAGCCCTGAACGGCTATCCAAGGGGCTTGCAGATCACCTGATTGCCGCACTGAGACTAGACTTTGCTGAGAGGTACTCAGGGATCAAAAGATACATAGGCGACAATATCAGCATGTCCATATTTCTTGACGATAAAAATGAGATAGAGAATATTTACTTTCAGTTTTACGGGAGCTCGCTGAAAGCGCTAGAACAGCTATACCAAGATCCCCAAGTGTCTTCTAAAGCCGAAATAATCATGCCTGAAAAAGAATGAATACTTTCTACGGGCACCAGCTTCACACCCGTGTGGAAGACCAACGCCGCCAGCGTCGCGGTCGCAGACAAGTTGGTTGAGGATTCGATGCCGCGAGGCAGGACAACGGCCGCACCCATCACAGACGCCATAGAGAACGCTCAATTATCTTCCAGGGACCTCCGGTCAGATAAGTCCTCGGATGACGACGCATCCAGCTATCACACTGCGGCGTAGGGTTCGTCAAATGACGAATCCACCCGCCACACTCCGCCGCGAACGCCGGATGAGTGAGTCTTCGGAAGACGCGCTAGTGCTGCACGTGCTTACCCGCTTGGCTGTCAGTCGGCCGGAATTCTACCGTTGCGCCCAAGGTCTCCAGCCGGTGGCACAACTGGCGCAGTTGAAGTTTTGTGCCGCTTCCGGCCTTGAATTCAGATATTTCGGCAAGTGCCAGCGCTTCTTTCAATGACAATCCGCGTGCCTTGCTGACTAGCTGAACGACCTTGAGCTTGTGGAGACCCGAGGCAATAACGATCAAGTCGCCGCTTTCAAAATCTGCCGGGGCATAAGTACTGATTTCGGGCAGCGACTGCTCCAAGCGCCCTGGTTCCTGACGGGCCTCGATTACCTCATGCCAGTACTGATTCGCAAGGCCGGCCTCAGCCATGATCAGGCGAATGAATTCTGTGGAGTCATCACTGACCGCTGCCAACGCTTCCAGCAAACGGCGAAAAGCCATAAGGCTAGATGCTATCTGTACTGCATCCCACCGGCCTGCGCCGTGAGCAGCGGTATAGACGGGATAACCGCTTGGGGATTCGGTTGCTGCGATAAAAACCGGATCATCCAGCCCGGTCATGGCGAGAACGTACCAGTCGGGATTCCATCCGCCGTCAGCTTCGGATACCAGGTTTTCGCCCGTATTCCCGAGCGTCCGGAAGTCGGCCTGAAAATCATCAAGACGATCAAATGTGGCGTAGTGCATGGGCAGAAGAGGATCGCCCACCACGATGCCATGAGTTAGAAACTCGTGAACGCCTTCATGGGCCAACTTCATGGGTCACTCAGTTTTCATACGGGTTTACGTGCACCCTAACGGTATAGGCACCCGCCCTGCAAACAGTGCACCCCAAAATGCGTCGCGGTGTTGTGAATACATAACCTGATCTGGGTAAGGTCATTTAAGCAGGTCGCCCCCATCAAGCATTACTCTTCGAACCCAGTGTTTTCAAAAGTGTATGGCGACTCCACGGCCCGCAGTATCCTGGAAGATGCGCAATGACTTGGTAACAGCAACGCTTATACCAGTCAGCCACGCCGTCATCGAGGGTCTCAATAAGTGCTTCCCGGCAGGCACGCGTCATAGCCAGCGCCTCAAGTCGGTGCAAAAGCTCAGTGCCGAGTTTCCGCCCCCGCCAAGCTGCATCTACCCACAGGTAACTGATAAAAAGACGGCCGAACTCGGTGCGACCGGTGACGCCGCCTATCAAGATTTCATCTTCCAACACTGTGCAAGCGATAGGGTTCGCGACGCCGCCCTGCTCACGGGACAAGTTCTGACCGTGTTTTATGACGCCATCAGAGACGGCTTGCAGATGCTGTTCGTGAATGCCGCATGTTTGCCATTGCCTCATGTCGTTTCCTTATGTCCGGTCTACCCACATCTCGTGCAAGTGCCGTTCCTATGGGCGTTCGATTGGCTGCTTATGGCCGACAGCTGCCCCTCACGGCCAAAATCCCATACCGCTCGCGACGATAACGAGCTGGCAGGTAGTTCTCGCCTTCATCCCGGCTGAACGACAGTCCATCCTTTGCCTTTACTCGACGACGCTTTATCACCTGTCATGCACACGCCAACCTGAAGACGCTTCATTTTCTCAAGTATTTGAGGACTCAGCGCTTGACCATATAGTTGGGACAGTTTGGCACTACGAGCGATGGACTCCTGATAGTTTCGGCTGGCTTCGGCTTCGCAGCTATCGATGTCGGCTTTGAACATGGCCTACTGGGAGGAGTAATCCACTCCCGGTTTCTCGAATCTGGTGCCTTCGTAACTTTGACGGCGGTAGTCGATTTGGGCCGTTGGCGTAGAGGGAGTGGAGGTAAATCCGCCAAGAGTAGCAAGATGGGATACCGCGGCGCATATGAGTACATCGCATTTCGGTTTCACCGCGCGGCCTTTTAGGCGCCCCCGTCGAGGTCGTGCATTTGGGCCACTATGTTCATAAAGACCCAGGCATCCCCCTTGTCGTACGTCTCCAAGGCTTCGCTGCCGCCGATAAACGGGTACGGCTGCGGGATATAGACTTGGTCTTCAGCAAGGGGGCCCAGGTGCCGGAACAACTCGGCGACGTGATCCGAGTCCAGGACATACAGCTCGAACCCCGGCTCTTTCAGTACTTCCGCTTCAAAGTCTTCGACTGACGGGTGGCTTCCGTACGACTTTGCCGCGCACTTGAAAGGGTGCAGCACGAGGTACTCTGAGTCGTGTGGGTTGCGAAGAAAGAAATGGCCTAGGCTTGAGTAACCAACAACCTCTGTGTGGTTCGGGAAGCTGGCGGCCCACGCGCCCAAATCGCTCGAGGGTCGAACCGAAAAGAGTGTGTAGAGAACTGGTTCGGATGGCTTTCCGAATATTTTGGAGAAAAGTCCCAAGGTGACACCTCAAGTTGAGCGCTTGGTAGCAAGAACGCGCGTGTAAATTTCGTGGTCGAAAACGACAGGCCGCCCTATTCGATTTAGCGGCCTGCCGCCGATCTCACGTCTCGTCGCAACGACTTTGAAGTCGTCCTGGCTGGAGCCGGAAACCGTGCCTTGCTTGCACTGCCACGTGCGGGTGCTCGGGCAGTTTAAGGCGATTACCCCGCGGGGTCCTGACGAGATTCCACCTCAAAGCGATAGTTGATATCCACCTCGCTGGCATCTACCGGCAGAGCGGTTTTGGTCAGTACAAACTCGAATGCTGGCTCGAAGTATTCATCACGCAGGATTTCACCTGCCAGCACTTCCACTTCATACCAACCATTCTCGACTTCAATAGTCGGCCTGTTTGATTGCTCATAACGCTCGAGCAACTCATCGAGATTCTCATCCGTGAATGCCTGCAGAATACGCCACGTGAACAAATGTATGCGACCGTGCTCGACACGCAGCGAATAACCGCTGCGACGATGCTGAACCCGACCTTCATGCCGGAGCATTTCAGGTTCAACGCCGGCCAACGTGAAAACCACAGTGTAAGGATGGTTTTCCACACCGGCGAGCGGGATGAGGACGCCATCGAGAACAGCCTTGTCGCCGCTGTCATTGGACACAAACTCGCCAGCCAGATCGTCGGCAAGTTGATGCTCTTGCTTGAAGCGCCTCAGCAGTTGAAGGTCACCGAGCAAAAAGTAGTCAATCAGGTCGTTAAGGACCTCGGAAAACATATATTGCATAAGTGGAGATTCCTGGTGTCACAGCGCCAAAATAAGATGCAGCCAGTCAGCGTTGCTCCGTAATTCATCGCCTAATACTGGGCTTACGTGCGCCCTGAAGGCATAAGCATCTGGGCTGCAATCGTCAGTCTTAGCCAACAGTTGCTTGAGTCAGATGTTGCTCAAGCACATCACGTGCGTGGCATGCTCATGATCTGTTCGCATGAAGCCGCACTTCAGATAAAACGCGTCGCCGGCGGCGGTATCGGTGAAAAGGCACACGCTCTGAAAGCGCAGAGCGGCATGTGCAACAAGCGCCTTTACCTATGTCTGTCCCGCGTGGTGCCGCCTTGATGAAGCGCTGACATAGACCCGTCGCAACCTCGCCATGTTCTTTTCGGCGTAGGGATCAACTGAAAGGCCTCCGATGGCTATTAGCTGCTGGTTTCGGTATGCGGCCATAAGACATTCTCCAGGGGCATTGAAGCGATTGATCCCGGAGTCCCACTCGGTAATCAGCCGGGTCAGAAACTTGAAACCTTCTTCAACAGCCTCTTTCTCCAGCACCTGAATCTGCGGAGGAAGATGGGTGATCAGTTGAATGTCGATTTGGCCCATGGATCTTCCTTGATTGGGTGGAGAGCTATCTGGCTTAGTTGGGGCTCTTGAGGTGCATTGCTATTGGCAATACAGGTAGCGGCTGTTCGACTTGGGAAGACCAGCGTTCAATTTGAGGTCGGCACCCTTCTTCAGAGTGAGGCGTCAGTACAGGCCTGTGGCGCTATCAGGCTCGCGAACCGGAACCTGGTGCACGCTGACCATGTTGTAGTTGAGCATAAAGCCAACACCACCCTCGGACTCCATCACCTGAGCCACCCAGCCAATAGGATTGATGAACAAAGAGTTGTCGTGGTTGAGGACTCCTACAGCAGCAGTCGTCTCATCATAATCCCAAACGACATCGCCCCAGTGCCAGCCTTGCCCTTCTACGTACTGGTTACCTAGCAACGCTCCAAGCGCGTACATTTCCTCCTCGGACAGCGTTGTGCCAGTCGCTTTGCAATTGCGCACCCGCTCCGTAATCGCCGCAACCACATCGGCCGGCGCATCATCTCCAGTAAGGCCGAGTAAGGCGAGTCCCTGGCGACTCAGCACTTTGATCTGCTCTACCAACTCGGCGGACACTTTGCTTATTTCAGCCATTCTTGTTTCTCCATTAAAAAACTGCACAGCCCAACCAAGATTTCGCAAGCCTGCACTGCGCCTAGCACCCGCTTGATCGGTGTCACGCTTTGCCAAAACCAAGCACTGACCGCAGCCAGCCTGCCGACTTCCGTTCATAGAAAGGCGTTGTTTCCTTGAGGAAGTAATCGCTAAGGCCTGCCCCCCCTTCTTGAACGGGATAGAGGTCAACGGGTTCGCCATCCGGAGCGGTATCTCCGGCAACGGTACCGGCTTCGCGCATGACCCGTTCAAAATCACCGTCCGCTTCAATACCAATGATCAGATGAGGCTTTTGATCAACCGATGGGTCATGCATTAACGCCAGAAATGCACGTTTTACGTTGCGATGTTTGGCGAGTAGCTGCGTGAGCGAGTTGACCATCCTCGACGGGTATTGCGACGGCTGTCCGAGCAGCACGGTCGTGTCTTTTTCAACCGTGCGCTGCGCCGGCTTCTGGCCGATCCCGTCCGAGAGCAGATGGCGCACTTCCTCCGGCAAAAACTCTTTCCCGTAAGGAGACTTTGGATTGAGGATAAGAGGGGCGCCCCGCGTGATTTCAAACAGCGATCTGGCCGGGATTTCTACGTAGGACTCTTCGTTATCTATGGAGCCTTGCAGTGTTTTTAACGAAGAAAAAAACGGGATGACAGGTGAGCCGTCAGCCCTGTGCCAATTCGCGATGCTGATGTTACTACCCGCTTCGAGTGTGACATGCCCTTTGCCAGCCCCGGCCGTGCCGAGGACGTAGACAGTGGAATCCAACAGAATCTTGAAAAACTCAGGTCGATGGGCCGGCTCATCCGCCGCCAGCCTGAGGGATGTTTCGAGGGTGTTTTCTTGCTGGGTATCCATGCTATCCATCCGTGGCTCCATCAAAACAGGCAAAAAATGAGCGCAAACAGCGCGTAGTTTTTCACGGGCCTTTGAAAACAGGAAGAAGAAGAAACTAACGAATCTGACTGACAGAGAATCACCTCGAACGGACTTCCAAAGCATCGGTGTCACGTCGTTAAAACCGGTCACCAAGGGCCAGCCTCGGGAGTTAAGGCAGAGGCGCTCACCGCGAAGTGCGCAGACGTTCCGAAGTATTCAATAAGGAGTTCAGTGAGCAGGCGGATCTTGCGCGCGGGATGCTGACCTGGAGGGCGGACCAGGTATGCGCCCGCCGGAGGTGGTGGATAACGCGTCATGATGGGCACAAGTGCCTGGGAGGCGAGGCTTTCATGTGTGAGGCTGTCGGGCAGATACGCGACACCCAGTCCCGCTATGGCAGCGGCCACAAGCGCAACGCCGTTGTCGGCCTTGAATTTTCCCTGAGGACGAACCGAAATGACCTTGCCGTCATCCATGAACTGCCAGGCCTCGGTACTCTGCATCAGGGCCTGGTGGGAAGCGAGTTCCTCCGGCCGTTGCGGCGAACCATAGGCCTCGATATAGCCAGGACTCGCGACCAGCTGGACGGCAATCGGGCCCGCACGTCTACCGATAAGGTTGGAGTCAGTCAAATAGCCAACCCGAATACCACAGTCGTATCCCTCGGCGATGAGATCGACAAAGCGATCGCTGTAGCAGGTCTGAATATTCAGCAGTGGGTGTCGACGCGCCATCTCTGCCACCACCGTGGCGAAATGCGTCGGTCCTAACGATAGCGGTGCCGCAACACGCAGACGACCACGCAGCGGGCCCGCAGGCAAAATTGCTTCCCGGGCCAATTCAATCTCGGCGCACACCCTGGCGGCATGTTCGCGGAACGTAGCGCCGGCTTCGGTCAGCGCCGCGCCGCGGGTGGACCGTGTCAGCAATTGTACGCCTAGCTCGGTTTCCAGCCGCGCCAGCCTGCGACTGACGATCGACTTGGAGACGCCAAGCCGAAGCGCAGCAGGCGAAACGCCGCCGGCATCTGCCACTTCAACAAAGGTCTGTAGCTCTTCGATATTCAACGTGGCGTTCCTGTTTTGGCGACACAGCTGGTCGGGCGATGCGACTACCGTCGCGATTGAGTGAACCGCACTATGCCGCTGACAGGCACCGACATGTGACGCATGGCATGTCAGCGGCCCGCCCCTGCCCACAGCAGTGTCAGTCCGTGATCGTCGCCTGAGCGGGTGCAATAACTGCACCCGTGGACCCCATCCATAACGAGGACCCGCCATGACAAGCGAAACGATCCGCAACCCCCACACCGATGAACTCCTGACGCCCGATAACTCGGTTTTTATCATCATCGACTATCAGCCGATCCAGGTGTCCTCGATTCGCTCGATGCCGCGTGAGGAACTGGTGTTCAACATCACGAGCGTCGCCAAGGCGGCGGTTCACTTCGATCTCCCCATCATTCACTCGACCGTCAACATTGGCACCGGTCGCAACAAGCCGCCCATCCAGGAACTGCAAGACGTGCTTGGCCACTTGCCTACCTACGATCGAACCTCGATCAATAGCTGGGAGGACAACGAATTCAAGCAGGCGGTTAAAGCCTGCGGGCGCCGCAAACTGATCATGACCGCGCTCTGGACCGAAGCCTGTCTGGCCTTCCCGGTAATCGACGCCATCAAAGAAGGTTATGAGGTTTACATCCCGGTCGATGCGGTGGGTGGAACCTCCCTCGCCGCGCACGAAGCAGCGTTGCGTCGTATGGAGCAGGCGGGTGCGAAACTGATCAGCCGCGTGCAGCTGTACTGCGAACTGCAGCGCGACTGGGCGCGTGAAGCGAGCATTCCGGGCTTTATGGCCGTGTTCGAAAACTTCGACGGCTTTAACGCCGAAAAACAGGCCATCTAACCCTCTAAACAAGCGCTAAGGCCTCGACCTCGCTCACCCATACTGGCTGGGCTTTGGGCGGGTGCCTTTTTCCTGTCACCCCCCGGCCCGGCGGGATTTACGCCTGCTCAAGGAGGTCGATCAGCGCGGCGTCCAGCTGTTCAGCGCTGAAGGGCTTCGCCACGCAGTGCTGGCCTGCCCACGTGTCGGGAATTCCCAGCCGCCCGTACCCCGAACAGAAGGTAAAGGGAATGCCGCGCCGAGCGATCGCCTCGGCAATTGGAAAGGAATTTCCTCCGATGATATTGATGTCCAGAATCGCCACATCGAAGCTGCCCGTGCGGGCGTATTCCATTCCATCCTCCAGTGAGCTGGCGTGAAAAGCGGTGTTGTAACCCAAGTCTTCCAGCATGACTTCCATGAGCATCGCGAGCAGGGTCTCGTCCTCGACCAAAAATACCTTTGGCGAACCGCTCGAGTAGCGCAACTTCACATTCATAAATTACATCCGGGTGCTGCCACGCCAGGGAATCAGCATTGACCAACGTATACCTGACTTGGCGAAATGGACGACTGCCTTACCTTTCAGCTCTCGCTCGATGCTGCGCTCTATCAGTCGAAAGCCAAATCCTCTGACGTGACTGACCTCGATGCCTGGCCCGCCGGTTTCTTCCCAGTCAAGCTTCAACGTCGGCGGGCTCTGGTCCATGTCCAGCGTTGAGGTGAACAGAATCCGCCCGTCCGGCCCTGATAATGAGCCGTGCTGCTGGGCGTTTGTCATGAGTTCGTGCAGCACCATGGAAAGGCTCAACGACACTCGGGGCTCGAGGGAGACAGGGTCCCCGGCCATGCTGATCCTGCTGATCTCCAGGCCCGGTTCCTTGAGCCCGATAATCAGGTCAGTCAGCTCGCTCGACAGCCATTCGGCACGGGCCAACGCGTCGTGCGCGCGGCTGAGGGCAAACAGACGGGCATCAAAACTTTTACGAAACGAGGCCAGCGAGTCCGAATGAGTGGCGGTCAGCGTGGCAATGGATTGAACCGTCGACAGCGTGTTCTTGACCCGGTGATTGAGCTCGTTCAACAACGCCAGCCGCGCTTGGCGGTCCTCAAGTTGCTGACGCTCCAGCTTGATGGATATGGACTGCGCCAGCCGGCTGGTGGTGTCATTTTGTTTCAGAAAAGCGCTTTCACCGAGCGTCGCCGGTCCATCGTGGGCCGGTAGGTTAAAGCTGAAGACGCTGCCTTTGCCGGGCGAACTTTCAACCGACAGCTGGCCGCCGTGCGCCGAGACAATGCCGTCGGATATATAGAGTCCCAGACCATTGCCCTTGGGATTGCCTTTCTCGACCGACCAGTAGCGCTGGAAGATGTGAGGGAGATCATCTGCAGTGATGCCCACGCCATTATCGCTGACCGTGAAGACCACTTCTTTTCCGCTGCCCTCCGCGTGAATGCTGATCTTGCCGCCTCGGGGCGTGAACTTGATGGCATTGCCTACCAGATTCGACAGCACCTGAAATATCCGCTCGGGATCGGCCTTGATGACCAGGTCCGACATGGCGGCGCAGTTGAGCTCGATATCCTTCTCGGCGGTCAAGGTCACCAGCAAGCTGCAGGCTTCTTCAAGCAGGCTCGTCACATTCAACGGTGCGCAGGCCATATGGTAGCGGCCGGATTCTATCTTTGCGGTGTCCAGCAGGTCTTCCAGCAGGCTGTTCATTCGCGTCGTGGCTTTTTCAATCGTGCCTAGCGCACGCCGAATAGGGTGATTCTCGACGGCCGGGTCACTCCCGGCCCAGCGTTGCATCATCCCGCACTGCATGATGATGATCGACATCGGGTTGCGCAGGTCATGGGAGACGACGGCCACCAATTCATCGCGCAACCGCACCGCTTCCTGCTCACGCAGCACTTGGCGTTCCAGATCGTGTTCCAGTGCCGAGCGACGGATGTCTTCAGCGGCATACAGATCACCTCGGGACCAGAGGCTGGCGATGCCAGTGACCTGCTGCTCCCACACCTCAAACGACTGACGCGGGTGCAGCCGGTGGGTGGCAGAGCCCACCGTGCCAAGGCTTAGGTGCTGGGCCGGATTACCACTCCAGTTCATGGTCGAGGTAAGTTGCGGGCGAAACCACAGCACCATGTTGTCGACAGGCTTTGGCAGAATGAAGGCGATAACGCCGCTGGCGGTATCGCAATAGGCAGCCGCCGCAGGGTAGTCCTGTTGCAATGCATGAGTATGGAAAATGCCCAGGCCTTGCAGTCCCACGGCGCGCTCCTTGAGCTTCTGGGATTTCAGGCCCGTGTCCCGGATCCACAGATACAACGCCCGCACCTGCTCCGGCGTCGGGCATTGCCCGAACAGGTGTAAGCGGTCCTCCATCAGCACAGCCGCGCCACTTGCCATGGTCAATGCTTGCAGCAGTTCAGGTCGGCTCACCAGACCCTCAAGGATTTCACGGTCCGCCCGGCTCATGGCCTCGGCTAACTGAGCGACCAACGCCACTTTGTCCTCACGCTCGCGCTGCAACTGACTGGCTACGATGGCCGAAATTTTCGCCGACAGAAGCTGGCCTATGAGCACGCAGGCGTCACGGTATTCGCGGGCGACCATAAGCGGGCCAGGATGGCCGCACGCGATCAACCCCCAGAGCTTCCCGTCATCGAGCAGTGAAATACTCATCGACGAACGCACGCCCATATTCTTCAGGTATTCGCAGTGCACCGCAGACACGCTGCGCAGTGACGAGAACCCCAGATCAAGCGGGAGCCCCGTGTCAGGCCGCAGTTCTGGTACCAGTCGCACGGGTGTATACGCGGCGTCGGGGATGACCCTGATCCAGTTGAGACGATAAAGCTCGCGCGCCTGAGGCGGGATGTCAGATCCCGGAAAGTTCAAGCCGCTGTAACTGGGCAGATGATTGCCGCTCAATGCCTCAGCCACGACTTTCCCGTGCCCCTCGGGCTCGAAGCGATAAATCAGCACTCTGTCGTGGCCGATCAGCGCCTGTATTTCGTGGACACTGATGTCGAACAACGTCTCCAGTGTTGTGGCCGCCTGGAGGTTACGCAGCACCCGAGTGATGATCCTGGACTGCTCCCACCTCGGTTCGACATAGGGTTCGAGCTCGATGATCAGCATCGTGTCGCGCATGTGAAGGGACGCACTGAAATCTGTGGCCCCGATCGTCAGACGCAGCGGATCGCTTTCGACCTCGCCAGGGTTTGTGTAGAACTGAGTGACAAGCAGGACCTGCTCCGGTCGTAACAGCACACACAGTGCCTTGCCCAGCAATTCGCCACTCTCGATTCCTAGCGCGTGTGCAGCGTTTTCACTGACCTGCTGGATGCACAGAGGATCACCACAGAGCGCCATGAGCACCCCATGGGGCTGGATCGCGCCCGGAACCCGGATCGGCTCCTGCGCGCAGCTGGCCAGCGCAGCTTCCAACGCGGAGTCCGTGCTGGTGTTTTGCAGGTACCCAATCATTTGCCACTCCAGGAGTGTTTCATTCGGGAGCAGCAAGACGCTGCGCACGTTGCGACAAGCAATGACGATTGAGGGTTTTTATGCGCCCAAGGCACTGCCAGGGCCAGGTGCAGCTAAAAACGGGACGGACGCGCAAGGGGTGCGAGGTTGCCGCGAAGGTGCGGCATGCGGACTTGGATGCATGTGGGATGCTTGACGGCGGCGGACTCACGTCCCGATCAGCAAATGCAGTGGCCCACCATACAGCAGAAGCCTTGGGCAGTACGGTTAAATGCGAGGCGACAGCTTCTACGATCCCCCCCCCCAGAAAGTGGCGGGCTGAAACAATCGATTCATGAACTCAGTTCATGTCATTCGGTCACAACGAGCCGAGATCCCGTTCCATTTCTCCAATAGGCTGGTTCGAAACCTTAACGGAGTCGAATCATGCCCTCCTCTTCCGTCGCCGGCGCCTCGTTCCTGGCCAATAGCGGCTCACGATCAACTTCTCAGGTCCCGATCATGGCAGTCGTCGACGCTATGAGTGCGGCGACCCTTGTCCGGAGAGCGCCATGAGACTCAGCATTCTTGACCATTCCCCCGTGGACGACGGCCTCACCGCCAGTGATGCGCTATGGGCCACCACGCGCCTGGCGCAAACCGCCCAATCTTTGGGCTACGAACGCTTTTGGGTGGCGGAGCACCATCAATCCAGTGTCCAGGCGGGAAGCAGCCCTGAGCTGCTGATGATGCAAATCGCCGCGCATACAGAGACGATCAGGGTGGGCTCGGGCGGCATCATGCTGCCCAATTACAGCGCGTACAAAGTCGCCGAGACAGCGCGCGTCCTGGAGGCGTTATATCCGGGGCGGATAGACTTGGGGATCGGGCGGGCGCCCGGAGCGGATCAGCGCGTCACCCGCGCCCTCAATGATGAGAAAACGCACCTGATCCCTTTCCCGGCCAAGCTCAAGGACCTCAAGGCCTTGCTGCTCGATAATGCTGATGGCTCAAGCGATCGGCATCATTCGATCTACGTCGCGCCTCGGATTTCAACCCTTCCGGAGTTTCACATACTCGGTGCCAGCGGCAATACCGCTGAACTGGCCGCTCGTGAGGGGCTGGGCTTCACATTTGCGCACTTCATCAACCCGCATTATCAGCAGGGTGTGATGGCCGCCGAGCAGTATCGGACGAGTTTTCGCCCTTCCCGACTCCATGCGGCACCGAGTGTCATCGTTGCCGTGTTTGCAGTCGTGGCGGACACCGTCGATCAGGCCGAGCGGCTGGCAGGCAGTTTTGACGACTGGTTGCTGCGCGCTGAGTCCGCCACCCCTGCCGAGGCATTGATGGCCCCCGAAGCGGTTGAACCGGCGCATTACGGCGTTGAAGCACGGGAGCGCATAGCGCTTAACCGGGCTCGGGTCGTGATTGGCGACGGTCCGCTGGCGATCAAACAACTGCAGCGCATTGCTGCGCAGTATCAGACCGATCAAATGATGGTCATCCCCATGATCCCGGGCGAGGCAAACCGGCAGCGCGCGATTGAACTGCTCGCGCGCGCCAATCAGGCATTCAACCTTCGCGCTCCACAGCGCTCACTTCAGGAGAGTCAACCATGACCTTGTTTGAACCCTACACACTCGGCGCCATAACGCTTGGCAACCGCATCGTCATGGCGCCCATGACCCGTTCGCGCGCGCCTGACGACATGGCGACCGAGCAAATAGCCTTGCACTACACCCAACGCGGCACTGCTGGGTTGATTGTCTCGGAAGGCACGCCGATCTCATGTGAGGGCCAGGGTTATTTATTCAATCCGGGCATCTTCACCGAGGCCCAAATCAAGGGCTGGAAGCTGGTCACCGACTCCGTCCACAGCGTCGGAGGGAAGATGTTTGCCCAGTTGTGGCACGTTGGCCGCGTGTCCCACACCTCGATTCAGATCGATAAGAAAGCGCCGGTCAGCGCGACCAGCAAACAAGCAAAAGGCGCCGTCGCGTTTGCCTACTCGGAGGACGGCGAGCCGGGCTTCGTGCCCACGTCCACGCCACGTCCGCTGACCACCGAAGAGGTGGCACGCGTTGTTGAAGACTTTGCTCAAGCGGCGGAAAACGCTATCGCTGCCGGTTTCGACGGGGTGGAGATTCATGGCGCCAACGGCTATTTGCTGGAGCAATTCCTGAACCCGCTGGTGAATGACCGGACCGATCGCTACTCAGCCGACACGCTGGAAAATCGTCTGCGTTTCGTGTTCGAGGTCGTCGACGCAGCGGTCGCCAGAATTGGCGCTGACCGCGTGGGCGTCCGTATCTCCCCATACGGCCAGTTGTTCGACATGCCCTTGTATCCGCAGATCGACGAAACCTACTCGGCGCTGTGTGCAGGCATGAAGCAGCGCGCCATTGCTTATGTTCATGTGATGGATCAGACCCATTTCTTCATGGCTGAAGACAGCTCGGCTGCACAGGAACAGGCGCTTCGCGACTTGCTCGCGCATTGCAAGACAGAGCTGGGGGAGACCGCATTGATTCTCGCCGGGGACATGACCCGCGAACGCGCTGAAGATCTGTTGCAGGCAGGTCTGATCGACCTGGCGGCATTCGGGCAGCCCTTCATCGCCAATCCTGACCTGGTGGCTCGACTGAAAAACGGCTGGTCATTGACCGAGCCGGATCGCGACACCTATTACGGCGGCGATGCAAAAGGCTATGTCGACTACCCGCCCTACACAGGCTGATTGAAAAGTAGCCCCGTGTAGGAGCGCGCTTGCCCGCGAACGCGGTGTGTCTGTCACGAATCAATCGCCTGACACGCCGCCTTCGCCAGCAAGCCGGCTCCCACGGATTCCGGGTGCGCCGAGCATGGCGGGCTTTTCCGAAAACCAGCGCAGGGGCGCGCCTGCCCGCGAAAGCGGTGTGTCTTTAACAATTCAATCGCCGCTACGCCCTCATGGACAGGCGTTCTACTCGAAATCAAAGTGCTCGAGCCTCCCTGACGGCAATTGCAAATAACTGGTTACAACTCAGTCGTACGACGTCCTATGTACTGTGGTCGACTGTGCTCCTTCCTATAAATACAAGAATGGAGAACCCTTATGCCGAGCACTCCCTCCGCTGAAGGACTTGCTGCAACCCCATCCCAAACCCGCGTCGTTAGACTATTCAAGCATCTGGGCCCCGGCATCATCGCCGTGTTGGCCTGGCTGGGCGCGGGTGACTTGATTACCTCTTCCGTCGCTGGCGCGAACTACGGGTACGCCATGATGTGGGTGCTGGCAGTCTCGCTGCTGCTCCGATATCTGATCGTCAACATCATTGCCCGCTTCCAGCTCTGCAATAACCAAGGCATGACCATCCTTCAAGGCTACGCCCAACTGAATCCGTTCTTCGGATGGTTCCTGCTGGTGTATGCCTTGCTCATGGGGCATTTGATGAATGCCTACATGATCAAAGGGGCTGGCGAAGCGTTGGCCATGCTGTTGAAGATGGACTACCCGCTGCTCTGCTCCGTGGCTGTCGTTTTGGCGGTGTGGATGCTGGTAGGCCGCAACATCTATTCGTTGATCGAAGGCGTGATGAAGGCCTTGCTGGCAGTAATGACACTGGCATTCCTGGCCCTGGCGCTGATGTCCGGGCCGGACGTGACAGGCATCATCAAGGGCACCATCGGCTTCAGCATTCCGCCCGATGAAGGCGTCCACGGCGCACTGCTGGTCGCCGTCTCGGTCATCGGCGCGGTCGCAGGCTCTGTTGCCAATTTCGTGCATCCGTATGTGATGCGCCAAAAGGGCTGGGTAGGGCCCGAGCACAAGCGAGTCCAGCGCAACGACCTGCTATTTGCCGTGTTCGTGGGCATTGTCATCAACCTGGCGATCTGGATAGTCGGCGCGGAGATCCTTCGACCCAACGGCATTGAGGTCAACACGCTGGCGGATCTGGGCATGGCGCTGGAAATGTTCTTCGGCTCGATTGGCTGGTACATATTCTTCGTCGGCGTATTCGCCACTCTTTTCGCCAGTATCGCTGGCAAGACCACCGCGTTCCCGATGTTGATCACAGACGCCTTCCAGCAGGTCAAACCCGAGCGCCGCCAGCGTTACGGCAAGGAATTCCACCGCGACCCGATGCACAAGTGGTTCATGTTGTTCATCTTGGTCACCCCTCTCGTCTGGTCGCTGCCGGGCATGCCGGACTTTGTCACACTGACCATCGGCGTCAACGCCCTGAACATCATTGGCTTGCCCGTGATTTCCCTCGGTTTGTTGATCATGTCCAATCAGAAGTCGTTGCTGGACAAGCAATACCGAAACAACCTCTTCGAGAATATCGCCCTGGTATTCGCCACGGGACTTGCACTGTGGGTCGCCTTTCAGTTGGGCGCGGATTTGTTGGCATGACTGATTGCTGAAACTCGGCAGCCTGCCAAGGTGTCAGGAATGGCAGGCTGCTCCGTTGCTCGGGTCCCGTAACTCCCGACTCCTTAACCTGCCGCGATACAGTTTTCATCCTTGGTACTGGTAGGATTGGCTGGCTGCAACCCTTTCCGACACCGAGACACCCCATGAATCCAGAACTCACAGAAGAAGAGATGCGCCGTGCGCTTTTCGGCGACACCGACGTCTCTACTGTGGCCGCGCCTGCCGTTGTAAAAGAACCTGTTCCGGAAGTCCTGATCGAGCCTCCTGCAAAGCCTGTCGCTAAAAAGAAAGTAGCGAAAGCCTTCACGCCCAGGCTCAGAGTCACCCTTCGAGTGGGGAATATCTTCGAAGGGGAAACCCAGGAGATCTTTCACGAAGCCGACACGCTGAGCACCCTCCTGGCAGAGCAAGACGCCACAAAGCTCGCGAGGAAAAAGTTCAGGTATGTCGAAGTGGTTTCCGTTAAACCCATGTAAAACCGTCATGCCAAATTCGCAATTTGCCGTCGCGCTCACCGTGCTGGTCATGACTTGCATGTTCGCCAGTGATTGGCGCGCAGCGCGGTGACGATAACCGTGCCTTGATGGCAGGTTCGCTGAGACGGCTGGACAATCAGAACGCCGTCACGCCCCCGTCCACCGCCAGTGAATGCCCGGTGGTGAACGCCGCTCCGTCGCTGCACAGGTAGAGCACGGCGGCGGCGATTTCTTCGACTTTGCCGATCCGCCCGACCGGGTGCATGGTCGCGGCAAATTCCGCTTTGCGCGGGTCGGCTTCGTGGGCGCGGCGGAACATGTCGGTGTCGATCACCGCCGGGCACACGGCGTTGACCCGGATGTGTTTCTTGGCGTACTCGATGGCGGCCGACTTGGTCAGGCCGATCACCGCGTGCTTGGACGCGCTGTAGATGCTCATCTTCGGCGCCGCGCCCAGCCCGGCCACCGATGCCGTGTTGACGATCGCCCCGCCACCCTGGGCCAGCATCAGCGGCAACTGGTATTTCATGCACAGCCAGACGCCCTTGACGTTGACGCCCATGATCGCGTCGAACTCGGCTTCGCTGCCTTCGGCGAGGCGGCCCTTTTCGATTTCGATGCCGGCGTTGTTGAACGCGTAATCGACACGGCCGTAAGCGTCCACGGCCTGGGCCATCATCTGCTGCACCTGAGCGTCCTTGGTCACGTCACACGGCAGAAACAGCGCTTCACCGCCCGCCTGACGAATCAATTCGGCCGTGCCCTCGCCGCCCTGGCTGTCCAGATCGACCACCAGCACTTTCAGGCCATGCTCGCCGAACGCCATCGCAGTCGCTCTGCCAATGCCCGCAGCGGCGCCGGTGACCAACGCGACCTGGCCGGAAAACGTCATGCTCATGGGATCGTCCTTTTTTGTACTTATTAATGGAAGGCTCGGCAAACGCCGGTGATGGGCCGCAGCTTAGCGGTCACGACACACTCAGCGTCAGCACTATCAGGAGGCCGGTTGCCGGGCCATTGGTGGCGATGATGATCGATGACAAGCCCCATCATCAGCATGGATCGGCGGGCATTCGTTGCAGTGGCAATCCTTGCTGTTCGGACCGTTCAGGTCTATCACTGCCGCTTCGCCGATAATCGAGAGTCTGCCATGACCGCCTTGAACAACCGCCAATTCCTCCTCGCGCGCCGCCCGGTGGGTGCTGCCAGCCGTGAAGATTTCACCTTCCAGACGGTGCCCGTTGCCGAGCTCGCTCCAGGACAAATAATGGTGAAAAGCGAATACCTGTCGCTGGACCCAGCCATGCGCGGATGGATGAACGAAGGCAAGTCCTACATGGCACCCGTCGAGATTGGCGCGGTCATGCGCGCGTTGGGTGCGGGCAAGGTCATCGAGTCGCAACACCCGAAATTCGCCGTGGGCGATTACGTTCAGGGCGTGCTTGGGGTGCAGGATTATTTCGTCGGCGAGCCCAAGGGCTTTAACAAGGTCGACCCCAAACTCGTGCCGTTGCCGGTGTACCTGGCGGCGCTGGGCATGACCGGCATGTCGGCCTACTTCGCCCTGCTCGAAGTCGGGCAGCCCAAAGCCGGTGAGACTGTGGTGATTTCCGGCGCGGCCGGTGCGGTGGGCAGCATTGCCGGGCAGATCGCCAAAATCAAAGGCTGCCGGGTCATCGGCATCGCCGGCGGCAAGGAAAAATGCCAGACCCTGATCGATGAATTCGGTTTCGACGGCGCCATCGATTACAAGAACGAGGACATTCATGCGGCGCTGAAACGCGAATGCCCCAAAGGCGTGGACGTCTATTTCGACAACGTCGGCGGCGACATCCTCGATGCGGTCCTGACCCGCCTGGCGTTGAAGGCGCGGGTGGTGATCTGCGGCGCCATCAGCCAATACAACAACAAGGAAGCCGTCAAAGGCCCGGCCAATTACCTGTCTCTGCTGGTCAACAGGGCGCGCATGGAGGGTTTCGTGGTCATGGACCATGCGGAACACTTCGCCAAGGCCGGAATGGAAATGGCCGGCTGGCTGGCTCAGGGCAAGCTGAAAAGCAAAGAGCACATCGTTGAAGGCCTGGAGACCTTCCCCGAAACCCTGCAGATGCTGTTCAAGGGCGAGAACAGCGGTAAGTTGATCTTGAAGGTGTGAGCTGAATGTGTGGGCTCAACCTGTGAACCGTCGCTGATAATCCGCTGAACAACTCACGGATAACGATGCCGAAACCACCAGAGGGCGCACTCTGGTGTAAGCTCGTGCGCTGTTGATCCGACCCATCGAGAGGCTTATGCGGGCTCCTTTCCGACGTTCTACCCTTGCAGCGCTGCGCGGTTTTGAATCCTCCGGCACGGCGATTACGATTCTGCCGAGTGCCGCCGATTACCGGCAGACGCTGCTGGCGAAGATTGCCGCCGCCACCCGGCGGATTTACATCGTCGCCCTGTATTTGCAGCAGGATGAAGCCGGCCAGGAAGTGCTCGATGCGCTGTACGCCGGCAAGGCTGCGCGGCCGGAGCTGGACGTTGTGGTGCTGGTCGACTGGTTCCGCGCCCAACGGGGCCTGATTGGCGCCGGCAAGCAGGCCGGCAACTCGGCGTGGTATCAGGCGCAGAACCTGGAACACGATCAGGAAGTGCCGGTGTACGGCGTGCCGGTGCAGACCCGCGAGCTGTTCGGCGTGTTGCACCTCAAGGGCTGCGTCATCGACGACTGCGTGATTTACAGCGGCGCCAGCATCAACAACGTCTATCTGCACAAGCTCGGTAAATACCGGCTCGATCGCTATCACCTGATCGACAGCAAGGGGCTGGCCGACTCCTTCCAGCGCCTGGTGCAGAAGGACATTCTGCCGTCCGACGCCGTCCATCGCCTCGACCTGCCCTCGCCGCCCAGCTCGCGCAGCCTGCGCGGGGAGATTCGTCAGTTCCGCCAGCACCTAAAGCGCGCCAGCTACGACGTCAACGATGGCGTGCGTGACAACGGCGAGATGCGCGTCATTCCGCTGCTGGGCATCGGCAACAAGAACCCGCTGAGCAAAACCCTCTGCGATCTGATTGCCGCTACCGATGAGCAACTGACGCTGTGCACGCCGTACTTCAACATGCCGCTGGTGGTGAAGCGCGAGATCAATCGCGCGCTGAAGCGGGGCGTGAAAGTCGACATCATCATCGGCGACAAGACCGCCAACGACTTTTTCATTTCGCCGGAGGAGCCATTCAAGGTGATCTCGGCGCTGCCGTATCTGTACGAGATCAGCCTGCGGCGCTTCATGCAGAAGCATCAGACGGCGATCGCCAAGCATCAGCTGAACATCCATCTGTGGAAAGACGGCGACAACACCTATCACCTCAAGGGCCTGTGGTCGGACGACCGCTACACCCTGCTGACCGGCAACAACCTGAACCCGCGGGCCTTTCAGCTGGACTTGGAAAACGCCGTGCTGATCGATGACCCCAAGGGCGAATGGCTCAAGCCCCGCGCCGAGGAAATCGCGCTGCTGATGCGTAATACCCATCGGGTTGGCAAGTTCGACGAACTCGATACTCTGAGCGAATACCCGGTTGGCGTGCGCACCTTTCTGCGCCGGGTCAGCCGGGTCCGCGTCGAGCGCCTGCTCTACCGGATTCTCTGACGACCATGGGCAAAAGCACTGGCGTTCGTGCGCAACAGGCGGATCAGACCCGCGCGCGCATTCTTCAGGCGGCGATCACGGTGTTCACCCGCGATGGCTATTCCGGCGGGCGCATCGAGAAGATCTCAGCCGAGGCCGAGTCCAACGACCGGATGATTTATTACTACTTCGGCAGCAAGGAGAAGCTGTTCGTCAAAGTGCTTGAGCACACCTACGAACAGTTCAACCGCGCCGAAAGCCTGCTGCCCCTGGACCCGTCGACACCGGTGCAGACGTTGCGCCAACTGGTGGCGTTCGTCTGGGACTACTACGTCAGCCACCCGGAATTCGTCGCCATCCTCAGCATCGAAAACCTGCACAAGGGCAAGCACGCCCGCCAGTCCGGTGAGCTTCGACGCCTGTCAGGCGAAGCCGTTGGCGTGCTCAGGCCGATCATCGATGCCGGTCAGGCCCAGGGGTTGTTTCGGCAGGACCTCGACATCAAGCACGTGTATTTGATGATCGCGTCGCTGTGCTACTTCTATAACTCCAACCTGCACACCCTCAGCTCGTTCCTGGGTCAGGACATGGCCGCTGAGGGAGAGCGCACGGATTGGTTGGGGTTTATTCAGGACCTGGTGATGCGTGGGGTCATGGTGTTGCCGGAGTAGCCTGATCGATGAAGCATTTGTAGGAGCGCGCTTGCCCGCGAAGGCGGTGTTCGGCGTACGGGTAATCTGTGGGAGCCGGCTTGCTGGCGACTGCGGTGGGTCAGGCGCATGGATGTCGGCGCTGATATTTTTCGCGGGCAAGCGCGCTCCTACAGTTGATCTCGGCAACATCCGGAATCTTTGGCGTACACGCATTCTGTAGGAGCGCGCTTGCCCGCGAAGGCGGTGGGTCAGCGATGATGATGTTGCCCCGTACGACGAGTTCGCCAGCAAGCCGGCTCCTACAGTCGATCTGCGCAATACCTGATGGCCGAGGCGTACGCAAAATCGATCTTGGGAGCACCTCAAATCTCCGGCGGACGCATGATCCGTAGGAGCCGGCTTGCTGGCGAATGCGGTGGGTCAGGCGGCTGGATGTCGGCGCTGATATTTTTCGCGGGCAAGCGCGCTCCTACAGTTGATCTCGGCAACATCCGGAATCTTTGGCGTACACGCATTCTGTAGGAGCGCGCTTGCCCGCGAAGGCGGTGGGTCAGCGATGACGATGTTGACCCGTACGACGGGTTCGCCAGCAAGCGCGCTCCTACAGTTGATCTGGGCGGCATCTGAAATTTTCAGCGAGCACCGACAGCGTTTATGACGTTAATGGGTTCCGGGATTGGCTTTTAGATGCGCCACTTTCTCTGGCAACCCCGTCCACTGCGGTTCATTCGGCGCAAAGCGGCTGCGCAGGTACGCGGCGAGGTCGCTGATCTGGGTATTGGACAGGCTGTCCTTGAAGCCCGGCATGTAACCCAGATCCGCCGTCGCCGGTTTGTCGATGCCCTGCTGAATCACTTTGATCAAGTTGTCCGGCAGCGCGCTGTGGACGTTGGTGTTGGTCGCCAGCGACGGGCTAACGCCAAACAGCTTCGGCCCCAGACCGTCGGCATGACAACCCTGGCAGGAGCCTTCGAACACTCGCTGACCATTGCTCAATGACTGGGGCGAAACGGTGGGCTGAGATGTGGAAGCCGTGGCCGTCTCAGGACGAATCCCAGCGCTGCCAGACGCAGGCCCATTCAACGCCGCCAGATACACCGCAATCGCCCGCACGTCACTCTTCGGCAGTTTTGCCAGTTCCGTGACCACCGGCCCCATTGGTCCGGCGGCGACGCCGTGGGCATCGGAATACCCGCTGCTCAGGTAATTGAACAACTGATCCTCGGTCCACGGCGTCGGTGCCTTCGACAGGCTGTTGAGCGCCGGAGCTTCCCACCCGTCCACTGTGCCGCCCGCAAGAAACGACGTGCCGCCCTTCTCCGCCCCCAACAGATCCCGGGGTGAATGGCAGGCGGCGCAATGCCCCAACCCATTGACCAGATACTGGCCGCGATTCCATTGCGCGCTTTGTTGCGGCTGCGTCTGCACCTCGCCTTTGCGCAGGTACAGCGCGTTCCAGCCGGCCATCAGCGGCCGCACATTGAACGGAAAGCGCATGTCATTGGCCGGCTGAACCTGCTTCACCGGTGTCTGTGACATCAGGTACGCGTACAGCGCCTGCATGTCGGCGTCCTCAATATTTCTGAAGGCCGTGTAGGGAAACGCCGGGTACAAGTGTTTGCCATCGCGACTGATGCCGTCACGCATCGCCCGCTCGAACGCCGGATACGACCAGTTACCAATGCCAGTGTCAGGGTCCGGGGTGATGTTGCTGCTATATAAAGTGCCAAACGGCGTCTGCATCGCCAGCCCGCCGGCATTGCTGGCGCCATTCGGGGCGGTGTGGCAGACCGCGCAGTCGCCCACGGCAGCCAGCAAACGTCCGCGTTCCAGGGTCGCCGATGACCAGGTGCCCGCTGCGGGCGGCGTGATCGGCGCGATTTCCGCACGCCAGGGCAACGCCGTCGCAGCCATGCCCAACACCGCCCCCAAAGCTGCAAACAACGAACCGAACAGCCACTTCGAGCGCCTGGCTTTCGGGGATTGCGGCGGTTGGCTGTTGGATTCCACGCCCGCGCTGTTCAGCGCGGCAAGGATGCGCTCGGCGGTGATCGGCAGCTCGCGAAAGCGAATCCCGGTCGCGTCGTACACGGCGTTGGCAATGGCCGCCGCGCTCGGTACCGACGCTGACTCCCCTGCGCCCATGGGCGGCTCGGCCTGGCGGGGCATCATCAGAACGTCGACCTTCGGCACTTCCGGGAACGTCAGAATCGGATAGCCGCCCCACTCCTTGCTCGCCACCGTGGACTCCTCGAACGTCACCCGCTCCTTGAGCACGCGGCTGGTGGACTGGATGACGTTGCCGTGAATCTGATGCTGCACGCCGGCGGGGTTGACCATCATGCCGGCGTCGTGGCCTATCACCACGCGGGTCACCGACACATCGCCGGTGTGCTTGTCGATCGCCACGTCCGCGACCCACGCCGCCCACGCCGCGCCGAAGCCGGGAAACTTGCTGTGGATGTAGCGCGCGTAGGCAAAGCCTCGCCCGCGCAATACCCCGTCTTCTTCGGGGATCTGCATCGGTTGGGTGCGCGGCGTCCAGTCAGCTCGCGCAGCAGTCGCGCGCACCAGTTCAGCAGCGCGTTCGTCGTGCAGATAACGAAGCCGGTATTCGATCGGATCGACGCCAGCGGCGAACGCCAACTCGTCGATGTAGGACTCGTGAGCAAACGTATTGGGAAGCGCCGACACACCGCGCATCCACGACGCCCGCACGATCGGCGCCATGTCGTGAATGGTGACGCGCATGTGTTCGATGTCGTAGGGCGGGATCGAGGTGCGATCGCCCATTTCGAACATCGTCGCCACCGGTTCCACGCGCCCGGTCAGCAGCAAGGCCAGGGTCGGCGAGTTGTTCGACGGATAGCGCGTACTGAAGTCATAACCGGCGATACCGCCATCGGCGTTCAGCCCGCCATCCACTTCCATCAATTGGGCGGTGCCTTTTGGCTCCCACGCATGTTCCTGCTCGCGGGTCAGTTGCACGCGCACCGGGCGGCCCACGGCGCGAGACAGCAACACCGCGTCGGCGCAGACGTCGTCAGCGCAATTGCGCCCGTAACAGCCGGCCGCTTCCATGCGGATGATGTCGATGCGCTCTTCAGGGTATTCCAGCAGCCAGGCCAGATCGGCGCGCAGCATGTGGGGATTCTGCGTGCCGGACCAGACCCGAATGCCATCTTCGCTGTAGTCCGCCAGCCCGCACGAAGGTCCGATAGAGCCGTGAATCTGGTAGGGCCACAGATAGGTTCGCGGCATCCGCTCGCTGGCCTGGGCCAACGCTTCTTCGACATTGCCCTGATCCAGCACCACCCGCTGAATGCTCGGGTTGTCGCGAATCGCCTGCTCGATGTCGCTCATGTCCGGCAAACCGTGCTGCCACGGCTTCCACGTGACTTTAAGCTCGCGCGCAGCCTTGGCCGCCTGCTCTTCGCGCATCGCGACGATGCCGACGAAATCGCGAATCACCACCACGCGGACGATGCCGGGAATGTGCGCAATGGAGGATTCATCCACGTCCAGCAGGCTGGTGCCGACGAAGTCTCCGGTGTCGTAACCGGCGTAGGGCGGACGTACGACGCGGCCGTGAAGCATGTCCGGCAAACGCATGTCGTGCACGTAGGTCAATTCGCCGGTGGCCTTGCCCGGAATGTCCACGCGGGCGGCGCCCTGCCCTACCAGTTTGTAGTCCTCCAGCCGCTTGAGTGGTGCGTTACCGGAGATGCGCAGTTCGACGCGCTGATTCACCAGCAGTTGGCCAAATGTCAGTTCGCGACCGTCCTGCGCCTTTATCACCCCGCTTTCGATGACCAGTGACTCCACGCTGACCGCCCAGCGCTGCCCGGCCTGCTGCAGCAGATAACGCCGCGCCTCGGCCGCCGCGTTGCGCAGCGGAATGGCGGAAATCTGCAAGGTGGCGCTGGCGATGGTCGCGCCCTGATTCGGCGCACGCTCGGTGTCGCCCAGAATCATCGTCACCTGATCCATCTGCAGGTCCAGCTCTTCGGCGACGATCTGCGTCAGCGAGGTGCGAATGCCGGTGCCCAGGTCGACGTGGCCATTGAAGGCATAGACGCGGCTGTCCTGATCGATGGCGATGAACAGCCCCAGCTCCATGGGCCGAACCGTGGGCGTGCCGCCTTTGGCGACCGGACCGGAAGGCGGCAGGATGTCGTCGACGATCAACAGCACGCCATTTTGGGCGAGCAATTCGTCGCGCGTGGGCAAGGTCTGAGTCATTGGACAGGATCCGTGCTGGGCTGACGACGCGCGGCACGCATGACCGCACTCAGGATTTCCAGGTGCGTGCCGCAGCGGCACAGGTTGGCCGACAGTTCGTTGCGGACCTGCGTTTCAGTGGGGTGCGGGTTGCGGTCGAGCAAGGCTTTGGCGGTCATGATCATGCCGTTCATGCAGTAGCCGCATTGCGCGGCCTGTTCGTCGATGAAGGCCTGTTGCACCGGATGCGGGCGATTACGCGAACCGATGCCTTCCAGCGTGGTGATCTCACGCCCTTGTGCGCCCGCCAGGGGAAACACGCAGGAACGTGCGGCGACGCCATCGATGATCACCGTGCAGGCGCCGCACTCACCCAGGCCGCAGCCGTATTTGGGGCCATTGAGGTGCAGGTCGTTGCGCAGGATCAGTAACAGCGGCGTGTCAGGCATTGCCGTGACGCTCGTGGCCTGACCGTTGACGTTCAACGTCACGGTCTTCTCCGCCGCCCGCTGCTGCTGCTCGCTTGTGTCAGCCTTCATGTGTTACCCGCTGTAGCTCGCATTTGATGAAGTGATTACTTCATGAAACGAGAGCAGGAAGCATGCCAGCGGACAAAAGGCTGTAGGACGTTGGAGTTTTGGTGATGGATATGAGGTTTGACGAGAGCCTCAGGCGCCGTTAGTCATCGCCCTCGTCGATCAGTTTGCGCAGCAGAAACAGCACAGCCACGCGTTCGGCGGGGTTGAGTTTGCTCAGGGTCAGCTCACTGATCTGCGCGGCCCGGGGCACGGTTTCCTGCACCAGTTGCAGGCCGCTGTCGGTCAGGCTGCAGATGACTTTGCGTCGATCCTGCGGGTCCGGCTCAAGGCTGATCAGGTCCCGGGCTTTCAGGCGATCGACGATGCCGCGAATGGTCGCCTGATCCACGGCGGTGGCCTTGACCAGCTCGGTTTGGGAGCTGGGGCCGTGATCCCGCAATGCGCACAGGGTCACGAACTGCACCGCCGTGAGCTGCGAATCGCCGACATTCTGCTGGAAGATCGCCAGATGCCGCTGGTAGGCCTTGCGCAGCAGATGGCCCACTTGCTCGGAGAAGGTGTAGGACGCACTCATGTTGGAATTGTCAGTGGACACGGATGGCTCGTTCGGCAGGATCTGGAAAGTGGTGGCTACAGTAACGTTTGCGGGGGTTGAGGGGAATCTTCGGAACGCGTGCCTTTTATCCGCGCCAGAGATGCGCGGAGGGCTAAGGCGATATCGACTGTAGGAGCGTGGCTTGTCCCGCGATCGCGTGGGTCTGTGACGTAAATGTCGTCTGACACACCTTTCGCGGGCAAGCGCGCTCCTACAGGTCCGCGGTGGGATGAAATCTGCCTCAGGCTTTCGAGGCCTCGGGCGCCACCACTTCGCCGGCCACCACCACGGCCAGATCATCCAGATAAATGTCGCAACGGCGCAGCGGGATATCCAGGTGGCACGGGGTTTTGCGGGTGCCGCCGACTTCGGTGTTCGGCCCGGTTGAGAACAGGAAGTTGCCGTAGAACGCCCGGGCGTCCATGCACATGCCGTCGTTCTTGTCGTGCAGGCCCATGGCGGTCCACTGCGCCCGGGGTTGCAGGCCCCATCCGATGTGGGAAATGCCGTAGACCTCAGGGTCATTGAAGTACTTCAGGTAGTCGCGCAGGTACTCGGCTTCGAATCCACCGTGAATCCCGGTAATGAACCCCTTGTCGATCTCCAGCGTGATTTGCTCGCGGGAATAGGTTTTGAACGGCAGCACGATGTCGCCGACATCAATGACCAGCGTGCCCTCGGCCGTCTCTTCGTTGGGCCAGGAAAACAGGAAACCACTGGGCCAGTGATCCCAACGGCCCGGCTCGTCGGCGAAACCGTATTCGGTGACCGAAGGATATTGCCCCAGCTGCGCACGGAAATCGCTTCCGGACCGGGACTTCACCTGAATCGAGCGCGCCGCCTTCAGTACCTGTTCAGCGGCCAGCACCCGTTCCTTGTCCGCCACCGTCGGCAGCATCCGCGCCAGCACTTCCGGGGGTTCGACCGCCAGCAAAATCCGCGTGCCGGTCTTGAGGATCTGCTCCTGTTCCGGCGAGTGCAGCAGCATCATCGTGTCGACGATCAGGTCCGCCGCCTCCAGGGCTCGTTGCGCCGCAATGTTGCCGGTCAGCGCGGTGTCGCCGCAGTAGGCGGTCATGTCGTTGCCCATGGCTTTGGGGTGATTGAACGACGGCAGCTCCACCGCATACACCTTGGCGCCCAGGCGTTGGGCGGCGTCCATGGCGGCGCGCACCGTGCGCGCATCGGAGTAGTGGCTCTTGAGCACCGCCACGCTCTGGGTCGCGTCCACTTTCGACAGCTTCAGGACGTGCTCGAACATCTGGGTCAATTCGCAATCGCTAACCGGCATCTCTTCTCTCCTCTCGGGGGATGACCGGCCGGATGCACCATTGCAAGGCGTCGCGCATCAGACCGGTGCACTTTTTAAAGCGTACACACTTATTAAAAGTGATAAGACATCAATCCGGACGCAGCTGCAATAGGCACGCCACTGTGTTACCCGACCACACAGATCCCTGCATATAAGGGTTACAGAGGGTGACATGCCTGATTGCGACGTCGGCTGACGTTTCTGGAAATAACGGTTCACTTTTAAAAATATCAGCGTATACACTTTAAAAACCCAGCGACGGGACTGAAGGCTATCGCCTCGCCGTCATCCAGAACGCCTGTCATTCAGAGCTCATGAAACAAAAAGGAATGCGCGCCATGCCAACCACGCAAAAAATCGCCATCGTCGGATCCGGTCTGGGGGGCGCTGCGGCTGCGACGCTGTTGCAGAAAGCCGGTTTCCACGTCGACATCTACGAGCAGTCTCCCGCGTTTTCACGCATCGGTGCCGGGATCCACATGGGCCCGAACATCATGAAAATCTTCCGCCGAATGGGCATTGAGCAACAGCTGAGCGACATGGGTTCGCACCCGGATTTCTGGTTCAGCCGCGACGGTGCGACCGGCGATTACCTGTCGCGCATCGCACTGGGCGAGTTCTCCCTCAAGGAGTACGGCGCGGCCTACATCACCGTGCACCGCGGCGACTTGCACGCCCTGCAAATGTCGACACTGGCGCCCGGCAGCGTGCACTTCAGCAAATGCCTGACCACGCTGGAGGAGCGCGACAACGGCGTGCGCCTGAATTTTGCCGATGGCACCCACGCCGACGCCGACATCGTGATCGGCGCCGACGGCATCAATTCGAAGATTCGTGAAGAGCTGCTGGGCCAGGAAAAACCGCTGTACAGCGGCTGGGTCGCCCACCGCGCACTGATCCCCAGCGAGGTGCTGACCAAGTACAACCTGAATTTCGAGAACTGCGTGAAGTGGTGGAGCGAGGACCGTCACATGATGGTTTACCACACCACCGGCAAGCGCGATGAGTACTACTACGTCACCGGTGTGCCCCATGCGGCGTGGGATTTCGAGGGCAGTTGGGTCGACAGCAGCCGGGACGAAATGTACGAAGCGTTCGCCGGCTACCACCCCACCGTGCAGGCCCTGATCGAGTCCACCGACAGCGTGACCAAATGGCCGCTTCTCAACCGCAACCCACTGCCGTTGTGGAGTCGCGGCCGCCTTGTTTTGCTCGGCGATGCCTGCCACCCGATGAAGCCGCACATGGCCCAGGGCGCCGGCATGGCCATTGAAGACGCCGCGATGCTCACCCGCTGCCTGCAGGAAACCGGCCTCACCGATTACCGCACCGCGTTCCAGCTCTACGAAGCCAATCGCAAGGAGCGCGCCTCTCGCGTGCAAGCGGTTTCCAACGCCAACACTTGGCTGCGCACCCAGGAAGATCCGGCCTGGGTCTACGGTTACGACCTCTACGGCCAGGAACTGAAATCGGGGGTGGCGGCGTGAGCACATTCATTCATGGCGGCAACGTCCGGGCCAACGGCATCCGTCAACATTACCTGCGCTACGGCGGCGACACACACTCCGGCAAACCGGCGCTGATCCTGATTCCGGGCATTACCAGTCCGGCGATCACCTGGGGTTTCGTCGCCGAACGTCTGGGTCAGTCTTTCGACACCTACGTGCTGGATGCGCGCGGTCGCGGTCTTTCTTCCACCGGCCCGGATCTGGATTACAGCGTCGACACCTGCGCCGATGACATTGGGGCGTTCGCCGCCGCCATGGGCATCGACAGCTATCACCTGGCCGGTCACTCGATGGGCGCGCGTTTTGCCGTACGGGCGTCGATTCGTTGTCCCCAGGGCCTGAAAAGCCTGGTGCTGATCGATCCGCCGGTGTCCGGTCCGGGGCGTCGTGAATACCCGGCGAAGTTGCCCTGGTACGTCGATTCGATCCGCCAGTCGCAACAGGGCATGAGCGCGCAAGACATGCGCGCGTTCTGCTCGACCTGGACCGAGGAGCAACTGCAGCTGCGCGCCGAATGGCTGCACACCTGCTACGAACCGGCCATCGTCCGCGCCTTCAATGACTTCCACGACGTGGATTTCCATCACGACCTGCCGAACCTTCCGGTCCCTGCCCTGCTCATCGTCGCTGGCCGTGGGGGTGTGATTCAGGCGGAAGACGAAGCCGAAATCCGACAGTTGCAACCGAACATGCTGATCGCACGAGTGGAAAACGCCGGACACATGATTCCGTGGGACAACCTGCCGGGCTTCTTCGCCGCGTTCGGTGATTTCCTCGGCACGCCGCTGACCTGAGGCAGAGGATTACCGAACAGGCCTGAACCGGATTTATGTCCGGCGCTGCACCTGTAGGAGCGCGCTTGCCCGCGAAGGGATGCTCCAGACACATCACCGTCAACTGACCCGGCGCGTTTCGCGGGCAAGCGCGCTCCTACAGGTGTCCTGCGTTGACAAGAATTTCCGAGCTCAGGCCTGGGGTCCGTTCAGGATATTTTTTAGCGCGATGCAGAACCGACTTCAACCCTATTGACCGAGGTGAACGCAATGACCGACCCACAAAGCGCAGACGCCAACTATCAGGGCGTCTGGGGCAATCGCATAGGTTTTGGTGCGAAACCGGCCCTACTCATGATCGATTTCATGCAGGGCTACACCCAACCCGGCGCGCCTTTATATGCGCCCGGCGTGGTCAGTGCGGTGGCCGAAAGCGTCGAGCTGCTGGCCTGCGCGCGGGAACACGGCATCTTCGTGGTGCATACCAACATCCGCTATCACCCCACGCATTTCGCGGACGGCGGCATGTGGGTGAAAAAAGCGCCGGTGATGAAGGACATGGTCGAAGGCAACCCGCTTGCCGCGTTCTGCGAGGCCGTGCAGCCATTGCCCGAGGAGGTCGTCATCAGCAAGCAGTACGCGAGTTCGTTCTTCGGCACGTCACTGGCATCAATGCTGCACGCTCAAGGGATCGATACCGTCGTGCTGGCCGGTTGCTCCACCAGCGGCTGCATCCGGGCGACAGCGGTGGATGCCGTGCAGCACGGTTTCCGGACAATCGTGGTGCGCGAATGCGTGGGCGACCGACACCCCGATCCCCATGAAGCGAACCTGTTCGACATCGATAGCAAGTACGGGGATGTGGTCGGCAAGCAGGAAGCCATAGCGCAATTGCTGGCCGTGAGCTCCAAGCGGTAAGCCACAAGCTGCAAGTGAAGCGCGCGCGGTCCCCTCTTGCAGCTTGAGGCTTACCGCTTGCCGCTTCTTCCCCCATATGACAACACCGCAAACGCAGGCAAAATCAGCCGCCGCCGCGCTCACCGGTCGAAGAACCGCCAGGAGACACCCATGCCCTCTGCGAATGTAGAAACCTCCGCGAACTTAGCCGCGGACCCGATCAAAGCGCTGTACAGCAAGATCACCTGGAAGCTCATCCCCTTCCTGTGTTTCTGCTACCTGGCCGCTTACCTGGACCGCATCAACATCGGCTTCGCCAAGCTGCAGATGCTCGACCAGCTGCACTTCAGCGAGACAGCGTTCGGGCTCGGCGCCGGGCTGTTTTTCGTCGGCTATATCCTCTTCGAAGTGCCAAGCAACCTGGTGCTGGAAAAGGTCGGCGCGAAGATCTGGATCGCGCGGATCATGATCACCTGGGGGTTGCTGTCGTCCTGCACGCTGTTCGTCAGCACGCCGACGCAGTTTTACGTACTGCGGTTTCTGCTCGGCGCCGCTGAAGCGGGCTTTCTGCCGGGGGTGCTGTTTTACCTGACCACCTGGTTCCCGACCTACCGCCGTGGCCGCATCATCGCGTTGTTCATGATCGGCCTGCCGCTCTCCAGCGTCATCGGCGGCCCGCTGTCGGGCTGGATCATGGGCCATTTCGACCAGACCGCCGGCCTGCGTGGCTGGCAGTGGCTGTTCCTGATCGAAGGCATTCCCAGCGTGCTGCTCGGGGTGATGACGTTCTGGGCGCTGCCGAATAACCCGAAAGAAGCCAAATGGCTGAACAGCGCCGAACAGACGTTGCTGGAAGGCGAGCTGCGCCTGGACGACGTTGAGGGCAAGGACAGCAAGCACAGCTTTCGCGACGGTTTTTTCAATCTGAAAGTGTGGATGCTTGGCGGTATCGACTTCTCGATTCTGCTCAGCGCCTACGCCATGGGCTTCTGGATGCCGACGTTCATCAAGAACGCCGGGGTCACCGACACTTTCCACATCGGCGTGTTGACGGCACTGCCCAGCGTGGCGGCGCTGATCGGCATGCTGATGATCGGCGCCAGCTCCGACCGCCGTCGCGAACGGCGCTGGCACATCATCGTGCCGTTCTGGATCGGCGCGGTGGCCATGGCCGCCAGCCCATTCTTCACCCATAACGTGGTCGCGACCGTCGCGCTGTTTGCCGTCGCTTCAGCGGCGATCATTGGTGCCGTGCCGGTGTTCTTCAGCCTGCCGGCGACGTTCCTCAAAGGCCGGGCGGCGGCGACAGGTTTCGCATTGGCCTGCTCGCTGGCGAACGTTGCGGGGCTGGTGAGCAACTCGATGATGGGCATCGCCATCGACGTCACTGGCAGCAGCGCCGGGGCGTTGTGGTTCTTTGCCGGGTGCCTGATTCTGAGCAGCCTGCTGGTGGTGGCGCTGCCGGCGAAGCTGGTGAACAGATAATTCGCCCTGCTGGACGTAGATCCTGTAGGGGCCGGCTTGCTGGCGAATGTGGTGTTTCAGTGAATAAAATGTTGACTGAACCACAGCATTCGCCAGCAAGCCGGCTCCTACGTGGGAATTGTATTTTTCCAATAACAACGGTGGAAACCGCTCATGCAGGCGTTTGTGAAAAGCTGTGCCCTGGCCCTGACGCTGGGACTGTCCGCGCCCTCATTGCAGGCGGCGGAAAAGGTCATCTTCGACACCGATTTCAACGTGCTCAACGACGACGGCCAGGCCTTCATCATGCTGGCGCAACTGCACGCGCAAAAGCGCATCGACCTGCTGGGCATGACCCTCGTGAGTGGCAACGCGTGGGTTGATCAGGAGCAGGTCGATGCACTGAAGGCGGTCGAGCGCATGGGCGTGGAAAAGGACATCGGCGTGTACTCCGGCGCGGCATACCCGCTGCTGCACGACTTCGCCACCTATGAACAGGAAAAAGCCCTGTTCGGCGCAGGCTGGCCGGGAGCGTTCAAGAGCCCCCGCCCCACCGCTGCCTCGCAGTTGGTCGCGCCACCGGACGGGCTTGCCACACACACTGCGTTGCGCAGCGAATCCGCCGCGCAGTTCATCGTCGACAGCGTGAAGAAAAACCCCCACGAGGTGACCATTCTCGCCGTTGGCCCGCTGACCAACATCGCTCTGGCGATTCGCAGCGCGCCGGAAATCGTGCCGCTGATCAAACGCATCGTGTACATGGGCGGCGCCATCGAGATTCCCGGCAACACGACGCCAGCGGCGGAATTCAACTGGTGGTTCGACCCCGAGGCCGCAAAAATCGTCCTGCGCTCGCCCATCGAGCACGTGATTTTCCCCAACGATGTCTGCGAAAAAGTCATCTTCGACGCCTCGATCTACCAGCGCATCGTCGCCAGCAAAGGCGTGATTCCCGACCTGTACAAAGCGGTGCTGGGGCCTGAGTTCGACAAGGACCCGAACCATCACAGCTTCACTTGGGACAGCCTGCCCGCGCTGTACCTGGTTCATCCGGAACTGGTCACCGAGTCCAAAGACCTGTGGGTCGACGTCGACGCCCACTTCGGACCGGATTACGGCCGCTCCATCGGCTACAAGAAGGGCGCGCCCGTCGGCACACAGAAGGCGAAAGTGGTGTTCGCCGTGGACCAGAAGAAGTTCTGGGACGCGTACGTGAATCTGGTCACTCTGCCTGCGCCGGTCAAACGCTGATCGCCTCGGTTCGCGACGATGATATGAAAGGGCCCAACCGGCTGTGAGCAGGATCAGCCGATCAGGGCAATCAGCTGTTGCCGCTGGGGGTCGGTGAGCAGCGGCCCTCTGGCTGCCTCGGCGTTTTCCTTCATGTATTTGGGGTTGCCCGTACCGGGAATCGCGCAGGTCACCGCAGGGTGTGAGATCAGAAACTTCAGCGCCAGTTGCGCCCAGCTCCTGGCCTGAACTTCCCCCGCCCAGCCCGGCAGCGGCGTGTTGCGCAATCGCCCGAGCAGACCGCCGCCGCCGAACGGCCGATTGCAGATCACCGCCACCCCTCGCTCACGGCACAGCGGCAGCAGCCGCGTCTCGACCGCCCGATCGTCCATCGCGTAATTGATCTGCAGAAAATCGAACGCCTCGGCTTTCAGCGCAGCTTCCACCTCGGCGTAGGCCGATGGGGTGTAGTGCGTCAGACCGATGTAACGAATGCGCCCTTCTTCTTTCCACTGACGCAACGTCGGCAGGTGAGTTTTCCAGTCCAGCAGGTTGTGTATCTGCATGAGGTCGATGCGCTGGGTCTGCTGCAGCCCAAACGAAGCTTCCATCTGGGCGATGCCTTCGTCGCGTCCCCGGGTCCAGACCTTGGTCGCCAGGAACGCTGGCGATGACGGCTGATGAATCGCCAGCAACTCACCAGTGGTTTCCTCGGCGCGACCGTACATTGGCGAACTGTCGATCACCGTGCCGCCGGCCTGGAACAACTGGTCCACCACGGCGGGCAGCAGTTTGTAGGCGTCGCTGCCGGGCTCGACATCGAACCCGCGATACGTGCCGAGGCCGACCATCGGCAACGCTTCCCCGCTGGATGGAATGTCTCGCGTGAGCATATTCCGCTCTCCTGGTTGACCGGGCGATGCGCCGGGTTGTGGCGGTTCGGATGCTGCGGCGACGGCGCCGGAGTCAGCGACCGCTGCGTCAAAAACCAACGCCGCCGAGGCACTCGCCGCCAGCGTGAGCAATCGTCTGCGGGTAAGCAGATTTGGGTCGGTCACGGGCATGTCTCCGGGTCGGGCTGACGTGAGCACACAGTGATTGATCGACCCCTCGCGTGCGCCGTCGGTTCAAGTCTGTACGACCATCTGCGCAGATCACGGGAACGCTGGTCCGCGCGATGCGTCACAACTGCATCTTGAACACTGGAGCACACGAAATGAAAACCGTCATTACCCTGAATGAACTCGCCAACACCGACCTGCGCCCCTACACCGAAATCTGGCTGACCTCGCCAACCGCGGTTCGCGAACCTGGCCACACCGACGACGAACTGTGTCTGTGGCGCGCCAACCAAGTCTTCTCCCACGACATGCTCAGCGAAGGCACCCATGGCCAGAACGTCATGCCGGTCTGGCTGGTGGTGGACGACATTGACGACTCGGAGCAGGTCCTCAACGTTGAAACCCAGGCACGTGAACGCCTGCTGACGGCCGGGCTGGAGGGGGAGTTTTATCCGGCGGAAGTGGGCGAGCGGACGGATGGGGTGAAGTAATCTGATGGAGCTTCGGTGCAACTGACGCATACCTTAGATGTTTCAACGCGGTCCGTAGGAGCCGGCTTGCTGGAGAACGCGGTGGGTCAATCACCGTTGCAGTGACTGAATCCATGGGTTCGCCAGCAAGCCGGCTCCTACAAATCCCGGTTTGATCCTACATGCCAGGCGCACCTGAAATCGTCGGCAAACCGTCACTTTCCGCCCGTCTGCTCATTGCTTCAGCGCGTCATAGGCTTCCAGCGCGTGCATCGAATAGACGTACGCAGCGCCTGCGTTCAACGAGATTGCCGTAGCCAGGGCGGCGGCGACTAGACTGCGCCGAAACACCGTCAGTCTCCGTCAGCCACGGCGCGGCGACTTGCCCGTCTGGCTCATTCTTTCGTCCGAAAGTCGCCTATGAACGCCATCGATACGCTCAACAATATCTATGGCTAACTCAAAGGCTTCAAGCCGGCGGCGTGGCACCCAGGCGCTTCCACATCGATTTGGTCAGACGCTGGGTGTGCTTGTAACCAGCCCACGGATCAGCTTTCAGCTTGCGCAATCGCTGCTGCAAATTGGCGATATTCCACTGCGCCGACGACTTCACCTCGGTCAGCTCATCACGGCTGATCGGCACCGACACCGGCAGCCCCGGCCGCGCCCTTGCCGAGTAGGCCACCACGGTACTGGCGCCCCGGCTGTTACGCAGGTAATCGATGAAGATCTTGCCGACCCGATTCTTCGGCCCAGACGTGGCGGTAAATCGCTCGGGCAACTCCCGGGACATGAATTGCGCCAGCGCCTTGGCGAACGCCTTGACCGACTCCCAATCGGCCCGGCGCGCCAGCGGCACGACAATGTGCATGCCTTTGCCGCCGCTGGTCTTGACGTACGCATCCAGGCCCAGCTCGTCGAGGGTCGACAGCGTCAGTTGCGTGGCTTCGATCATGCTGCGCCAGGGCAACTGGTCGTCCGGGTCGAGATCGAGGACGAAGTGGTCCGGCAGCTCGATCTGATCGTAGGTCGCGCCCCAGGTGTGCAGTTCGATGGTGCCCATCTGCGCCGCACCGACCAGCGCCTTAACGCTGTCGATCTCCATCAGACGCGCGTGGCCGGGGTCGAGCTTGGGGTCCAGCTGCTTGATGTTGGGGATCGCCATGCGCTCGGAATGCTTCTGGAAAAACTGCTCGCCTTCCACGCCTTCGGGGCAACGCAACAGCGCCACGGGACGGTGGTCGAGGTGCGGCAGAATCCAGTCAGCCACCGACTCGTAATACTGCGCCAGCTCGATCTTGTGCGAACCGCTCTCTGCGTCGATCACCCGCTCGGGGTGGCTGACCATCACGCCGGCGACATCGATGCGGTCCTTGCCTGCACGTTTGCTGACCGGTTTGGGTTTCTCGGCTGAAGCATCGTCGCTGGTCGCGGATTTTGGGCTCGACGCTTTGGCCTTGGCGGCGCTGGGCTTGAACGGTGCCTTGATGTCTTTCGGCGTCCTGGGGTATTCGTGAACCACGTCGCTGGCCGGCTTGTCGCTGCGCAACGAGACAAACGCCGAGTGACGAATGATGCCGTCGCGGGTCCATTCGCCGAACTCGACTTCCGCCACCAATGTCGGCTTGATCCAGTGCACGCCCCTGGCCTGAGCGCTGGTCACCTTTTTCTCCAGTGGCGACGCGTCCTGTTCCAGCGGCTTCATCCGCTCAAGCAAGTCGCCCAGCATCTGCTGATTGAAGCCGGTGCCGACCCGACCGGCATACACGAGGCCGGCGCCCTCCTCGTTCACCGCCAGCAACAGCGCGCCAAAACCATTGCGTGCGCCCTGGGGTTTGGTGAAGCCTACGACCACGAACTCCTGGCGCAGCTTGCACTTGAGCTTGATCCAGTCGGCATTACGTTTGGATTGATACACGCTCCCGGCACGCTTGCCGATCACCCCTTCGAGGGACATCAGGCTCGCGCTTTCGATGATGTCGCGATGGCCGGCGGAGAAGGCTTCAGAGAACCGCAGCAAACCCTTTTTCTGTCGCCCCAGCACTTTCTTCAACGCAGCGCGACGCTCTTCGACGGGCGTTTCGCGCAGGTCTTCCCCATTCAGGAACGGCACGTCAAACAGGTAATAAATGATGTCCATGCTGCGGTCGATGTCGAACGCATTCTGCAGCGCCTGGAAATCCGGCAGCCCGGCGTCGTTGAGCACCACAACTTCGCCGTCCAGCCAGGTGTTGTCCAGTTTCAGATCGCCAATGGCCTTGGCCTGCAACGGCAGGCGCTCGGTCCAGTCATTGCCGTTGCGGGTGAAGAACTTCACCTCGCCGTCGATGATGCGGGTCAGGATCCGGTAACCGTCGTACTTGATTTCATAGAGCCATTTGCCTTCTGGCGGAGCGTCCATCAGCGTCGCCAACTGCGGTGAGAGCTTGGCCGGCACGCCGCTCTTTTTGGGCGAAGGCGTCTTCGCTTTTTTTGCCGAAGGCTTTTTTGCGGGCTTCTTCGCGGCGGAGGTGTCGGCAACAGCCTCAGACGCTGCCGATTGACGTTTCGCACCCTTGGCCGGCTTGCGTCCCTCGCCCACCGTCGCGCCACTGACCACGCTTTCCGGCTTGTCGACGACGATGTCGTATTCCTCGCCAGCGCGTACGGCATCGTCCTTTTCCTTGATCAACAGCCACTGCTCCTTGTCGCTGTTGCCCGGCAACCGGGTGCGCACCAACGCCCAGTCGCCGGTGAGCTTTTCGCCGATCAGCGTGAATTTGAGTTTGCCGGCCTTGTAGGTTTCCTGCGGGTCGCCGTGGGGCTGCCAGATGCCGCGATCCCAGACGATGACATCGCCGGCACCGTATTCGCCCTCGGGAATGCTGCCCTCGAAGCTGCCGTAGCCAAGCGGGTGGTCTTCGACGTGCACCGCCAGGCGCTTGTTTTTCGGGTCCAGACTCGGACCCTTCGGCACCGCCCAACTTTTCAGCGTGCCGTCCAGTTCGAGGCGAAAGTCGTAATGCAGATTGCGCGCATCGTGCTTGTGAATGACGAAACTCAGCGCCTTGCCTTTTTTGCTTCGCGTCTGGCCCTCGCCTTCGGCCGGCTCGGACGTGACATCGAAGTTGCGCTTGCGGGTGTATTCACTCACAGGTTTTGTCATGACGATGAACCTCTGCGCATTGGAACGGTGCATCTTTTAACGCTACAACACGACACGCGTTCAAGAGGCCTTGGTGGTCTTCTTCCGAGGGGGAGCACGGCGCTTGGCCGGCGCATCGCCCTTGGACTCGGCTTTGCTTTTGCTCGCCGGTTTGGCTTTGGCAGGCGCCGCCTTCGCAGCAGCGCCGCGACCGCCCAGGCTGCGCTTGAGCAGTTCGGTCAGGTCGATGACATCGGCCGACTTGCGCTCAGTGTCGCCAGCATCCGTCTCGACGTTCTCGATCTTGCCTTCGCGGGCCTTGGTTTCCACCAGCGACATGATCTGGTCCTGAAAGGTATCGCGGTATTCTTCGGCGTCCGGCGTCCACTCGGTGCTCATGTCCTTGATCAGCCGCTTGGCCATGTCCAGCTCGCTTTTGCTGAGCTTGACGTCGGTCGCTTCCTTGGGCAGCTCAAGGGTGTCGAGGCCGCGCACTTCCGAGGGCCAGCGCAGCAGCACGAGCACGATCGCCGACTCCAGCGGCATCACCGCCGCCAGGTGCTGACTGGTGCGGATCACCACATGGGCCAGCGCGACTTTTCCAGTGTCGACCAGCGCCTGGCGCAATAGCGCATAGACCTTTTCGCCGCGCTTGTCCGGTGCCAGGAAGTACGGCGTGTCGATGTGCTGGAGCGGAATCTGGTCGCTGTCGACGAAGCCGAAGATGTCGATGGTCTGGGTCGATTTCGGGTGCGCCGAGCGAATTTCATCCTCGCTGATGACGACGTATCGCCCCTTCTCGTACTGCACGCCCTTGACGATGTTTTCTTTATTGATCTCCTTGCCGGAGACCTTGTTGATGCGCTTGTAACCGACCGGGTCCATGCTGCGCTTGTCCAGCCAGTCGAAATCGACACCCTGGCGGGACGTCGCCGACACCAGCGCCACAGGAATATGCACCAGCCCAAAACTGATCGCGCCTTTCCAGATTGCCCGAGGCATAGTTTTTATATCCGATGGGGTGTGAGAGGGGTGTGTGTAAGCAGTGACCGAAGCGCAGCCGGAAAAGTTTCGGCCGAGCGACCGGAACGTCGCTATTGTCGTGGGCCGCACGGCTTTGGTGCGAGTAAGGCGTCCGGCCGCATTCGCACTGATCAACCCTGCACTATTCCCCTGCCGCCCCTTCTTAACGCAACGAAAAAGCGTTAACCTCCCGCCACTCCTTCTGCACGCCGCAACAGAGCCGTATCTGCCAGGCCTGCGACCTCTACGGTATTCCCATGACGTCCATTTCTCCCGCAAGCCACGGCGCCACGATGACCAAGGGCCTGGCGATGCTGTTCGCGTTCTGCTGCGGCGCGATCGTGGCCAACCTGTACTACGCCCAGCCCATCATTGGCTTGATTGCGCCGGACATCGGCCTCTCCGGCACCCTGGCCAGCTTCATCGTATCGTTGACCCAGGTCGGCTATGCCCTCGGCCTGTTCTTCCTCGTGCCGCTGGGCGACTTGCTGGAAAACCGTCGGCTGATGATCGTCACCACCGGCGTGGCCATTCTCAGTCTGCTCAGTGCCGCGTTCGCACAAACGCCCAATCTGTTCCTGATCGCTTCGTTGCTGGTGGGTTTCAGTTCGGTGGCGGTGCAGATTCTGGTGCCGCTGGCTGCCAACCTCGCGCCAGAAGAAACACGCGGGCGCGTGGTCGGCAGCATCATGGGAGGCCTGCTGCTGGGGATTCTGCTGGCCAGGCCCGCTGCCAGCCTGATCGCCGACCACTTCGGCTGGCGCGCGGTGTTCGGCACGGCCGCCGTGGTGATGCTGCTGATCAGCGTGGTGCTGGCGACCACCATTCCGAAACATCAGCCCGCCCACAGCGCCACCTATGGCCAGTTGCTCAAATCGTTATGGACCCTCCTGCGCAAACAGCCGGTCCTGCGCCAGCGCGCCTTTTATCAGGCGTGCATGTTCGCCACCTTCAGCCTGTTCTGGACCGCCGTGCCACTGGAACTGGCGCGCAATCATGGCCTGTCGCAAAGCCAGATCGCCCTCTTCGCCCTGGTCGGGGCCATCGGCGCCATCGCCGCGCCCATCGCCGGCCGCCTGGCCGATGCCGGCCACACCCGCGTCGCCAGCCTGTGCGCGATGCTGTTCGCCGCACTGAGCTTTCTGCCCAGCCTGATCGAACCGGCATACGCCGTGATCGGCATGGCAGTCACCGGGGTCATCCTCGATTTCTGCGTGCAGATGAACATGGTCCTCGGCCAGCGCGCGGTCTACGCCCTCGACGCCAAAAGCCGCAGCCGACTTAACGCGCTGTATATGACCAGCATCTTTATTGGTGGCGCGATTGGCTCAGTGGTGGCCAGCGCGCTGTATGACCAAGGTGGCTGGGTCTGGATTGTGATCGTGGGGAGCGTATTTCCGGTGTTGGCGTTGTTGGTTTTTCTGCGGAACTCCCGTTCTTGAGTCTGGGTGCTCGGTAGAACGGGACATCGCGAGGGTCAGATGCTCAGGCCATTAACGTAAGCCACTGATCGCAGCCCAGTAAAAAACCGCCGATTCGGCGGTTTTCTTGTGAAGAGTCAACCCCTGAATCCAGCCATCGGGCCGGCGGGTTCAAGATCTCTATCAATTTCGAGCGCTACGCGCAGAAAATGAAGCTGAGCTTGGGCATACTCCGCAGCACGCTTGTGCGCTTCGGCACTGAATTCCGTCATTTCCCGAATCTTGGCCTTGCGTTTCTTAATGTTCATGAGCACCTACCTGCTTTGGTCCTGGCGGATTTCTCGACCGTTTGATTAACCAGTTCGCGCGCTTTTGACTTGAGAACCTGATGGCGCAGATCAGTCCCCTTTCCCTGCCTCCTCATTGCCACATTCACCGCGTACCAAAGCAGCAAATGATGACGAAGGCATACGGCCTTCTTGCGGTACATATTTATAGCAATCGAATAAATCTACGTGAGTGCCGGCGCCCGCTGGGTTAATCAGCAGCCTTGCTCTTCAACTCGCTCTGAAGCCAGTGCTTCAAGTCGGCCACTTCAGCCGTTGTAATCGTATGCCCTGCCCCGGCGTAGGTATGAAACTCGGGAACGATCAGCAAATTCTCAAGCACTGCCTTGGCGTCGGTCGCGCCCGAGTAAGCCACGCGGGTGTCGGCCGAGCCGTGGCCGATGAACACTTTCAGCGGCTTCAGGCGCTCTTCGGGTTTCAGGCGTGAATGGAGGGACGCGAGAATCTTGCCGCTCAGGGGTGCGATGCCGTGCACCAGTTCCGGGTATTGCAGGCCGATCTGGTAGCTCATCATCGCGCCCTGGCTGAAGCCGACGAGAATCACTTTGTCGGGCTGGGTCTGGTATTTCTCGGTGGCCTGCTGAATGAAGGTGCGCAGCAGGTCAGTGCTTTTGTCGACATCGCTGGTCACGCCTTCGTATTCGGCCTGATCGGTGTCCTGGGTGAACCACTTGTAGCCCCCTCCGTCGACTTCCTGTGGCGCACGCACGGAGAGGTAGGTGTAACTTGGGGAGAGATCGTTTTTGATATCGAGCAGGTCGCGCTCGTCGCTGCCGTAGCCGTGCAGGAAAATGATCAGCGGTTTGTCTTTGGATTCAGCGGGCGCCGCGGCCAGGTACGGCAGGGCAAGATCGGTGAGCAGCGCGGGTTCTGCCTGGGCCATGCCGGTGAACACACACAGCAGCGCGGCGAAAAACTTCATCATGAGCGTGAGCCTTTTTCCGAAAAACGTCGGGCTCATCATACGCAGCATGTCGCGAATGTCAGCCCGTCAGTGACCGGGCGGAGCTGTCGGGGGGCTGTACGGCGGCGGGTTTTCATGTTGGTCAGACATGGGGAGTACGCATAGGCTCGAAGCACAACGGAACGGCTCAACACCCGCTGCGGTCTAGGAATAAGCACATCAGTCCGTCGCCGAACCAAGGAGCACCCGTGAATATTTTCGAAGCCCTGAGAGAGAGTCATGACCGGCAACGCGGCTATGCCGATGCCTTGATCCAAACCCATGGCGACAGCGAGGAGCGTGTCGAGGTCTACAAACAGCTGAAAGCTGAACTGCAGGCCCACGAAACCGCCGAAGAGCGCTTCTTCTATATCCCGTTGATGCAGTTCGACAACGGCGTCGACCTCAGTCGCCATGCCATTTCCGAGCACCATGAAATGGACGAAATGATGGAAGAGCTCGACGAAACCGAGATGTCCAGCCCGTCATGGATGGCCACGGCCAAGAAGCTGTCGGAGAAGGTTCATCACCACCTGAAGGAAGAAGAGCAGAAGTTCTTCCAGTCAGCGGGCAAACTGCTGGACGACACGCAGAAGCAATCGCTGGCCCGTGAGTATCACAAGGAGTATGAGGAGCAATTGGCTAAAGCCTAAGCCGCTCTGAATGCTCAAAGCCCCGAATTTTCGGGGCTTTTTTTTGGCTGCGTTTTTTGCCGCGTTTGTTCACGATGCGGTATTTGTGGTGAAGAGCGGTTGGGAGCGGGTTTGGCGGAGTGCGCAAGAAGTTGCGCACCTGTTTGTTGAAAATGGAAGGGTTAATGCTCTGCAGCCCCCGTCTTTTGTGGCATGTAGGCGAGTGCGCAAGAAGTTGCACAGCGGTGCGCAACTTCTTGCGCACTGTTTCTGGGTTCTCTGGTTTGGCGTTCGCCCAAACCTTCTGTTTTATTTCTTAAGTCGTTGATTTTATTTGGCTAATTAGCAGCTGGCACAGCCCTTGATATCTCCGTGCCCCCCGGATTGGCATTCACGCCTTCTCGGATGGTTTTTTGAGCACGGAGAGCATCGTTGGCCACCCCCTTATATCTGCCCGTTGGTGGCGAGAAACGCGAATCTCAAGTAGCGATCGTTCCACTTGATCTGATTCAGCTAGAAGACGTTGGTGCCGGTGCGGCGAACGTTGACGCATGGTTACAGGAAATGAGCGGCGGGGTCGTGACGCTCGACCGCATCAAAAGCGCGGCTGCGGTTCTGCCGGTGGTGGGCAACGTCATGGCGCTGGTGGATGCGCTGAATGACATCGCCACGCTCTCTAAAAGTCCGGAGCGTGATCTTCTGGATTGGGTCAGCCTCGGCATCAATCTGATCGGGATGATGCCATTCCCCTCCACCATGGCAGCCGCGCGCATGAGCCTGCGGCCAATGCTGTTTCTGGTGCGTCAGGAGATGCGTCGGACCGGCAAGGCGGTGTTGGGCGATGCACTGATCGAGATTCTGATCGGGCACCTCAATGCCGATATCGTCGGTACGCTTGATGACTTCGTCACACAGGCGCAGGGCAAGCTCCCCGGGATCCTCGATGGCGCGGGCGCGCTGGGCGAAAGCGTACTTATCGAGATCGCCGACGGCCTTGAGAAGGTGGCTGAGGTTGCGGTCGGCGTCAAAACGGTAGTCGGCAACCTTGACGCCGAGAGCAATATCAATGAGGCGGTACACCTGATCAGCGTCTCCCGCGATCAGTGGGCCTACGACCCCAAAGCGTCGATTGGCAACATGTTCGCAGCGGTTGCCGAGCTGTACATCGCCGCAGGCAAAGACAAGGTCAATGACGTCGTCGAGACTCTGCTGCCCGAGGCACTGGAGGAAAAGGTCCGAGTTCATGCCGACTCGTTGCGCGCTATGGGCAAAGACCTCAGGACTCAGATAAATCGTCTGGCGGATCCAGAGGTTCAGAACTCCATTGGTTTGTTGCTGCAGACACTGGCTGGCGCGGTTGTCAGTTGGCGGACGCGCAATGACCATGGGCAAGCCTTCAATATCAAACCGGGGGTGGTTAATCAGGCCAGGCGCCAGGCCGGCGAAGGGAAGTTGGAGGCGGTTGGTTTCGAGAAGCCTGCGAAAGCCCGGCCTAACAAGCGGAAAAACTGTAAGTGTGCATGTCCTTGTGAGTGTGCCTGCGGGTCGACGGCCAACAGCATCAGTTTTGCGATGGGCTCCGAGTCGGTCAGTCATACCGATTTCAGTCTGCCGGGGCCGTTTCCGATTGAGTGGACGCGGACCTATTGTTCGAGTCTGAATGCCTACGATCAGGACGTTATCGGCGCGCGTTGGATCACGCCGTTTACCACGCGCTTCGATCTCGTCGGTGACGGTCTGGTCTTCCACGACGCCGATGGCCGTAGCCATGAATTCCCTCTTCCCAAGGTCAAGCTGTTTCACTTCAACGCCATTGAAAATCTGACCGTCATTCGCCTCAGCAAGGACCGTTTGGTTCTGATGCGCGGGCTTGAGCACAGGGAAACCTATGTTCGTCGGGGTGATCGTTTTGTACTGATCAACAAGGTTTTGCCCGACGGCGCCGGGGTGATGCTGCATTACGAGCATCGACACGGTGAACATTCGGTGCTCTCCGAGTTGGTCACTTACTCGGAGAAAGACGTCAATAAAGTCCATCTTCGCCTTGGCACGTTGATTGACGGTCAGGGGCGGCTGACCGGTCTTTGGGAAATACGTGACGGCGACGTCAAACGCCAACTGTGTGCGTATCAGTACGATGATGCTGGCGATCTTGTTCTGGCTCAGGACGAGAATGGCGCTGCTTGGCGCTACCAGTATCAAAATCACCTGATTACTCGTTACACCGACCGAACCAATCGTGGTTTGAACCTGCAATGGCAGGGCTCCGGTCCCGACGCCAAAGCCATTCGCGAATGGGCTGACGACGGCAACTTCGATACCCGACTGGCGTGGGACGAAAACATTCGTCTTACCTACGTCAATGACGCTTTGGGCCACGAAACCCGGCACTACTACGACAGCCTCGGCTACACCTATCGCATCTGCCATGCCGATGGCCGTTCGGAATGGTTCTTCCGCGATGCGGCGAAGAACATCATTCGCCATGTGCACACCGACGGGAGCACCGATCGTTATCGCTACGACAAGCTCAGCAATCTGACCGAACACACCCGCGCTGATCACAGCGTGATGAATTACGGCTATGACGACAAAAGCCACCTAATCAAGATCAGCGATAGCGAAGGCGGGTTGTGGAAACGGAACTATGACCATCGCGGAAATCTTGTCGAAGCGATTGATCCGTTAGAGAACATCACCGAATACGCCTACAACACATTCGGGCTTCCTACAGCGATCAAGGACGCCAACGGTAATACCAGGTCGTTGGCCTACAACGACGCCGGACAACTCGTTAAGTACACCGACTGCTCGGGCAAGGTGAGCGCTTGGGAGTACGACGATCGCGGGCAGATGATCCGCTTCATCGATCCGGCAGGCCACAGCACCACGTATGAATACAAAGCCGGTCAACTGGTACTGATCAAGCACCCCGACAAGACCGAAGAACGGTTCAGTCGCGACGCCGAAGGTCGGTTGCTGGCCCATTCCGATGGCCTCGAACGCTGCACCACCTGGCGCTACACCGCTGCGGGTTTTATTGCCAAACGCGTTGATGCTGCCGAACAAACCCTGCGCTATCGCTGGGACAAACTCGGCCGCCTCGTCGCGCTGGAAAACGAAAACGAGCGGCGCGCGCACTTTCATTACGACCCTGTGGGCAGGCTGCTGGAAGAGCGCGGCTTCGACGGTCGCTCGACCCGCTATCAGTACGATCCCGAGACCGGTCGGCTGGCTCAAACGATCAACGGCCAGCGCACCATAGCGCTGACCTTCGATCCCGTGGGCCGCCTGACCGAGCGCCGCGCCACGCTTGGAGAGAAATCCCAAAGCGAAACCTTTGCCTACGACGGCAATGGCCATCTGGTCATGGCGACCAATGCCGTCAGCAAGCTGCAATGGTTCCACGACCCGGCGGGCAACCTGCTGCGCGAGCACCAGCATTATTCAAATCTGGATAAACCACTGGTTGCCGTCTGGCAGCACGAGTACGACGCTCTCAATAACCGCGTCGCGACCATTCGCCCTGACGGTCATCGCGTCAGCTGGCTCACCTATGGCAGTGGTCATCTGTTGGGGCTGAAGCTCGACGAGCACGAACTGCTCAGTTACGAACGCGATGATCTGCATCGCGAAGTCGCTCGCCATCAAGGGAATCAGCTCCTACAAACCCAAAACTGGGATCCGGCGGGACGCCTCCAAGAACAACTCCTAGGCCGAGTAGACGACAAATCCACGCTCATCAAACGCGCCTACACCAACGACGCCGCCGGCCAACTCACCGACATCAACGACAGCCGTCGCGGTCCATTGAGTTACCGCTACGACCCAGTCAGTCGCCTGCTCAGCGCCACCAGTCGTCTGGGCACCGAAACCTTCGCCTTCGACCCTGCCAGCAACCTGCTCGACGACAGCGCCGCGCCCATCCGCCGCCCACTCGACCCCGAATCTGTCCGCCATAAACTCGTGGACAACCTGCTGCGCGACTACGCCGGCAATCACTACGAATACGACGAGCGCGGTAACCAGACAGAGCGCTGGACCAACGGTTTGCGCAGCGAACTGCACTGGGACCTCTTCGATCGTCTGGTTCACTTCCGCGATCCACGTCTGACTGTGGACTTCGGCTACGACCCCCTCGGACGCCGCCTCTACAAATTCTCGAAAGCCCACTACCGCCCGCGCCCGGGAGCTGGCACCGGCTGGAACGAAAACGAACACGCCTGCAAGGAACGCGAGTTAGGCTGCGGCTTCACGCTATACGGCTGGGACGGCGACAACCTCGCCTGGGAAAGCAGCCCGCCACCATACGCTGGCGCCCTTGGGCGCACGGTGCATTACATCCACGAACCCGGCACCTTCGTTCCCGTGGCCCAAGCCATCCGCCACGAAACCATCCGCCTCGTAAGCCAACCGACCTACGAAGGCCGCTACAACTTCAAAGAAGACCCGCTCTGGAACTACAAACCGCTCCCGCTGCCGATAGACGTGCTCTCCTGGTACCAATGCGACCACCTCGGCACCCCTCAGGAAATCACCGACCAAAACGGCAACACCGCCTGGAGCGCGCAATACAAAGCCTGGGGCGAAGCGCAGGAACAGCGTTCTGAATTCGCCCAACAAGTTGGCCTGACCAACCCGATCCGGTTCCAGGGCCAGTACCACGATCACGAAACCGGCCTGCACTACAACCGCCATCGGTACTATGATCCTAGAGTTGGGCGGTTTATCAGCAAGGATCCGATTGAACTTGCTGGTGGTTTGAATCTGTATGCGTATGCACCGAACCCATGTGAATGGGTTGATCCTCTCGGACTGATTTCATGCGGGTTGACGGGCAACGATGTAGGGGACGCTAGCAATCTGCCTGTGATAAACAAGGGAAGTAAGGAATGGAAAACGGCCACCGAAAGCATAAAAAAAGGTGGAAAAACAAACTTCAGGGTGCCAGATCAGGCGACAGGCGAGAGGCTACTGAAGGATGCTAAGGGAGAGATGGTGAATTACGATACTTATACAACCCAGCGTTATAAAAAAGGTTTCGAACGCCATCCCAACGAAGCACATACCGACAACGCTCCTGAGAATAACCTTCCTCACATTAAATGGAAAGACTGGAGTGCGGGCAAAAAAACAGGCGGAGCAGGGCACATATTCCATGAATAAAGACGCTTATATTTTTGATGTCGACACATACCCTATCGCTTGGCGATTTAATTCTAATGATTGCCTACTGTCTGACCAGGAAAAGGGAAGCATTGTTTTGTTTAATGAACCCCAGTCACAACGGCTCTGGGATGCATTTGTTCCTACGAAAAACCTGATGGAGCTAAATAGTAAGAATTTCAAGCGCCATGAAAAATCCACACTAAGTTTTTCTGACAGTGCTGATTCAGCCGATTTCTTCAAGTTTAGATTACGTGAGGTTGGCTTTATTTGGTTTTTCTGGGGTGGACGCGCAGCGGCGGTAGTACCTAAGGATATTTTTATAAAAGCCTGGGACGATTTCTTCTACCCATCGGATGAAGACTCCCTTCTGCTAATGGTCAATAGCTCGAAGGCCATATATTCTTTTGAAGACACGTTTTTTTATGGCGATTTACTGAGCCCTGACACGGGCCTTGATGACGAAAATTTCCTTAGCTAAGGGGCTGACCCCTTTGATACTTAAACTCTTTAAGCTCACCATACAAAGCCAGGAACTTCACTTGCTTAACATCTGATCACAACACAATCAACTTTCAACCTATGAGATATTGCATGCTTACCTATAAACTCGCCTTCAACTTCTGTACAGCCTGCGCCCTGCCCCTCGCCCTGCTCTCGGGCTCAGCCATGACGCAAACTGAATCTGGAACAGATCTAGTCCGTCAGCTAGACAATGCGGTGATGAGCTAAAGGGGACGGACTCCTTTAACACTAAACATGAGCGGGTCGACATTGACATTATAACCGGTAAGGCTTTCGTGGAGTAAATATATGTTCAATAGCTACCTAGATAACGCGCAATCCTACATTGGCCTGGAACGGCATTTATATGAGTTATTTTATTCGGAGGCGCAGGAGCACGGACTGGACGCTGGCAAATTTAAAGTGCCGTACTGCAACACGAAATTTTCGGATGGGACGCCGTGTCAAGACGGCAATCCAATATTCTCTACAAAAAATGAAAGCAATGGTCAAATTCTAAGAATAGTGCTTGATGAGGATATCGACACGTTGGTGTCGTATCATGACAAAGAAATGAACCGTGAACTCGTCCTATTAGGAAAAGTGGCTTTACTGGATGAAATCAAAAAAGAAATGTGTAAATGGATTAGATCTCAATAATCAAACTTGAATATAGACGTCGCAGTCACGGAATGGAACTGACCTGGAGAGTTAAAGGGAACTCCCCCTTTGACTCCCAGAGGAATTTAGTATGCGGATATAGCTGATCATGGGCGATAGTGCATGAAAGATTGTATCCTTGATAGCGAATCATCAAACCGACACCGATATCTACGGAGATCGCATAATCAAACACAACGCAACATATATAAAAACATCAATTTCAAACCACCTAAATATAAAATAGTCAAACAGATAAACTATTTAACTAGCAGCCACTCAATAGATCGCATGTAAATATTATGGCTATACACCGGAATTTAATTAGCGTTAATGACGGTTATTCCGTGCCTAGTTTGTCTGCGAGGAGTATCAGAAACGAATATGAAAACCTATCGAATCCTATGCTACACGTCAGAATTCAGTGAATTCAAACATCATGCTAATGACCCCATAGCGGAGCTGTCTGCAAATGAGCAAGATCAATTTGCCTTAATTATGGCCGTCAGTCTGGATGGCGGGATTGGATTTAACAGAACGCCTTACGGTGACGCAGCGATCGACGCCCTTGTCTCAAAATGCTTTTGGGTTGAGCCCCACAAGACGACCATCAAGCCACCTGTTCGCGCGCGTTCAGGACACATGCCTTGCCTAATGTTCAGAGCTAAGAATGACGGTTTTAAAAAACTGCTTGAGGACCATGAAAAGTACGACAGGAATCTTAGAAAACATCAGGTCCTCATCAGGCACAGACATGCCGAAAGTCCCAACCCCGCTATACTCTCAAGTATTTTGCAGAGCACTCACCTCCGGATCCGGGGCAAGGAGCTATATGACGCCCTGCAAGAGACTTGTCACTATGTGACAGTACCAGACGGAACCGGGGAGCACGGCAGTGGCGCATTTATCGTATTCTCACGCAACCTTGACTTCTTTTTTAAAGAGTTCGATGCTGCGGTTGAAGGCTATGCGGAGATTGATTTTGTCGATAGCCCACGGAAATTAATTCATTGGTAACAAAATAACATTCGATGGTTCGCATTTCGAGCGTTAGTGTTCAAATATGTGGGGATGGCCCTTTGACCAGCTTGGTCTCTCTGGTGAGGCATGCTTGCCGATGTGCGCAACAAGTTGCGCAGAGGTGTGCAACTGCTTGCGCATATAAGGGCTAAAAGGGGACGGACCCCTTTAATGCTTTTAACCTAAGGTTAAACGGCTTAGCCCATCGACATCCAGAAATTTTATATGCAAGGCAAATATGATTACATCGGCTGAAGAATTTGTAACCCTACGCGCTAGTCGTCTCAAGGCTGAATACGACAGGTCTGCCATGGAGGAAGCGCCTCTTGCTGTATGGCGTGACGTGATCAAGGAATATCCCGATTACGTGCAATGGGTCATACACAACAAAACAATTCCACTTGAGATCTTAGAAGAGTTATGCGAATCCCATCCTGAAAGCAGGTATTTCATAGCAAGTAAGCGAAAACTGTCGCTGGAGTTGTTTGCGTTCCTTTCGCAAGATCCTGATCCTATGGTGAGAAGTGGAATAGCTCTGAACAAAAAGACCCCTTTGGAAGTACTTGTAAACCTGTTAAGTGATGAGGATGAAGATGTGGCTGACACTGCAAGGAGGCAATACGAAACCAGGAAATCAGTCTGACGGGGACAGTCCTTTGAGACTGATGCAATCAACCATTCCACACTAACTGGCCATTGCCCCCCCTCCAAACGCAAAAAGCCCCGAATCATCGGGGCTTTTTCATTACGTCATTCAGCGGATAAACACCCTCAAGGATCAACCTGCGCCATCAACTCCACCACCGGCTCCGTCCGCTTCGCATACCGCTGAGCCACCACCGCGCAGACCATCAGCTGAATCTGGTGAAACAGCATCAGCGGCAAGATCAACAGACCGATCGTGCTCCCCGCAAACAGCACCTGCGCCATCGGCACGCCGGTCGCCAGGCTTTTCTTCGAGCCGCAGAACAGGATGGTGATGCGGTCTTCCTGATTGAAGCCGAACAGCTTGGACAGCAAGGTCGCGGCCACCAGTACCAGTGTCAGCAGCAGGCAGCACACCAGCACCAGCCCGGCCAGGTCCCAGATCGGTGTTTTCAGCCAGATGCCTTCGTTGACCGCCTCACTGAACGCGCCGTAGACCACCAGCAGGATCGAGCCCTGATCGACGAATTTCAGCCAGTTCTTGTTGCGCCCCACCCAGGCGCCGATCCAGCGTCGCATGATCTGGCCGGCAATGAATGGCAGCAGCAATTGCACGCTGATCTTGACGATCGCATCGAGGGTCGAGCCGCCTTCGCCGTGGACGTTGAGCAATAGCGTGACCAACAGCGGCGTCAGAAATATCCCGAACAGGCTGGAGGCCGCCGCGCTACAGATTGCCGCCGGGATATTGCCTCGCGCCAGTGAGGTGAAGGCGATCGCCGACTGCACCGTCGCGGGCAGCGCACACAGGTACAGGATGCCCATGTAGAGGTCTTTGCCGATCAGCGGCGACAGCACGGGTTTGAGTGCCAGGCCAAGCAAGGGGAACAGAACGAATGTCAGCCCGAACACCAGCAGGTGCAGTCGCCAGTGCCCTGCCCCGGCGATGATCGATTCGCGGGACAGTTTGGCGCCGTGAAGAAAGAACAACAGCGCGATGGCGATGTTGGTCAACCAGCCAAAGCCAACGGCCACTTGACCGGTGGCCGGCAGGAAGCTGGCGATGATCACCACGGTGATCAGCATGAGGGTGAAGTTGTCGGGGAGAAAACGGGGGCGGGTCATCTGCGTCATCCGAAGGTGCCAGGAACATGCTCGCCACTTTAGCGCGCAATGCACTTACCGACTAACGCCAATATGTCGATCAATAGCGGCTAACGGACACCTTGGCCGACCTGGCCCTACCGATGACCTATTCCCGGCTAAAGCCGGTCCCACTAGAAGCAGCGGCAGCCGCTTGCCAGACATTGCGTCGACAAGCGGATCAACGATACGCCGGTTTATTTCAGGCCAGACCACCCTGAATAACACGCATCACGGTCACCCGGCGCTGTCCGGGATTGTCTGCAATGAGGCGGGACAACGCGGCTTGCCATTTCAGTATGTCTTTCTCTTTCGAGAGCATCATCAGTTGTTCCCAGCCCATCGGTCCACGGGGGCCAGCCTGCGCAGCGGCTTTCTCGGGACTGTCTTCGCGTTTCAGAAGGTTTGCTGCAATTTCCGAGAGAGTACTCATGGCCGGCTCCGGGGCATGCGCGTCGTGGCGCCTGCCGATTCAAAACTAAAGGTAATTTCAGGAGTGCCTACGCGCCAATTTTCTGTGATCGAGGCCGCCTGTAACAGGGCTGTAGCAAAGTTCAGACCAACCGAAGCATGGCCATCCATTATTCGTTTGCCCCATCAAAGCGGTCTGAAAATGACCGGATAATCACCCTTAATTTGACTCCCCTAACAAACCCGTCACGCAGGGACGCTGACCACCCCAGTCCTCCGAAGGTGTAACGCCAGCGTGTCACTTGAGTACAAATTTTTGTCGAATTTGTTACAGATCTGAGAAATCTTGATACATTTTCAATCAAATCGCTGGACCATCGTCCCAATCCTGTGCCAGTTTTTCCTCGCTTCATGCACCAAGCGAGTGATTGGATGACCTCGCACCTGAGGTCATTCGGTCGTTTTTTTTCACGCAGACAAGGATATGTCTGAATGTCGAAACTCAAACTCAATGCCCTCAGCGTCACGCCACAGGGCCCAAGCGCTGCATACAACCAGATCAACACGTTCAGCCACCAGTACGACCGAGGTGGTAGCCCGATCAATGGAAAACCGTCGTATACGGTGGATCAGGCAGCCGATTACATCTTGCGCGACCATGCCGCATGGGCAGACTCAAACAAGAGCGGCACCATTGAGTTGACCTACACCTTCCTGACCAGCCGACCCGCCGATTTCGATCGCACCCTGGGCACGTTCAGCGCCTTTTCGGCGCTGCAACAATCCCAGGCCAAGCTGTCGATGCAGTCGTGGGCCGATGTAGCGAAAGTCACCTTCACCCAGGCCAATTCCGGCGGTGACGGGCACATGACGTTCGGCAACTACAGCGGTGACAACGGCGGCGCGGCGTTTGCCTATCTCCCGGATAGCGGTTCGTATGCAGGTCAGTCCTGGTACATGATCAACAACAGCTATCAGGTCAACGCCAACCCTGGCACCAGTAACTACGGGCGCCAGACCCTCACCCACGAAATCGGCCATACCCTGGGCCTGTCGCACCCCGGCGATTACAACGCCGGCAACGGCAACCCGACCTATGCCGATGCCACCTATGCCCAGGACACTCGCGGCTACAGCGTGATGAGCTACTGGAGCGAAACCAACACCGGGCAGAACGCCAAAGGGGCCTACGCCTCGGCACCCTTGCTCGACGATATTGCTGCCGTACAAAAGCTGTACGGTGCCAATCTTGCGACACGCGCCGCGGACACCACCTACGGGTTCAACTCCACGGCAGACCGTGACTACTACTCGGCGACGTCTTCGTCGTCCAAGTTGGTGTTCGCGGTATGGGATGGCGGCGGCAAGGACACCCTGGACTTCTCGGGCTATACCAACAACCAGAAAATAAACCTCAACGAGGCTTCGTTTTCGGATGTCGGCGGCCTGGTGGGCAACGTGTCCATTGCCAAAGGTGTGGTTATCGAGAACGCCATCGGCGGCTCGGGCAATGACCTGATCATTGGCAATGGCGCCGCCAACGAACTCCGTGGTGGTGGCGGCAACGACATCATCTTCGGTGGTGGCGGTGCCGATAAGCTGTGGGGCGGTACGGGCGCGGATACGTTTGTATTCGCGGCCAGCACCGACTCACGACCGTCGGCGCCGGACCAGCTCATGGACTTTGTCAGCGGTCAGGACAAAATCGATCTGTCGGCCATGCCTGAGTTTGCAACAAGCCACATCCCGCTGACGTTCGTCAGTGCGTTCAGCGGTACGGCAGGTCAGGCCGTGTTGTCCCAGATCAGCACGGGCAGCACCTTGTCGATTGACTTCACGGGCGACCGTGCGGCCGATTTCCTGGTTAACACCGTAGGCCAGGCCGCCACGACAGACATCGTGGTTTAAGCCTGAGGGGGCGGTGTGCAAGCGCCGCCCCTGCCTGACCCGGAGCAGATCAATGAACTGGAAGACCGCGGCGTGTCTGTTCACGACGCTTTTCACCTTAAGCGGAGCCCACCTCATGGCCAGCAGCCTACGTCTCGCGAGCCCCGCCGAACTGGCCGGTCCCTGGCAGTTGTACCCCAAGGACGATGCGCAGAAACCCTGCACATTGATTCTGCAAGAACAGGACGGGCAGCTCGCCGGGGATCTGGCCTGCGCCGGCCACTGGCTAGGCGGCACACCGGCCACCTGGTACCCGACGCCTGATGGCATCGCGCTGGTCGACACCCACGACGAACTCCTGGTGCATATGGGTCGCCAGCGAGAAGGGTTCTACATGGCCCGGCTGCCCGATGGCCGCACCCTTTTTCTGCAGCGCGAAGGCGCAAGCGCCAACCCACGTTCCTGACTCTTTTTTCAAGGATGAAACCTTATGACCCAAGGCCGGCCAAGCCCCCTGCCGCGCGCGCCCATGTGGGCCACGCTCAAGGCCTACAAAGGCATCCTGTTCAGCATCGGCGCCTTCACCGCGCTGATCAACGTGTTAATGCTGGTGCCCTCGGTCTACATGTTGCAGGTTTACGACCGGGTGCTGTCATCGCAAAACGAAACCACGCTGGCGATGCTGACCGTGATGGTTGTCGCCTTTTTCATGTTCATCGGGCTGATGGAAGCCATACGCAGCTTTGTGGTGATCCGTATCGGCAGCGATATGGAGCGACGCCTGAACCTGCAGGTGTACCAGGCGGCGTTCGAACGCAACCTCAGCCTGGGCGAAGGCAATGCCGCACAGGCGCTGGGCGATTTGACCCTGATCCGGCAGTTCGCCACCGGCCCGGCATTGTTCGCCTTCTTCGATGCGCCGTGGTTCCCCATCTACCTGGCAGTGATCTTTCTCTTCAACCCGTGGCTGGGCGTGTTTGCCACGGTGGGTGCGTTGCTGCTGATTGCCCTCGCCTGGCTGAATGAAACCCTGACCCGCAAGCCGCTGGCCCAGGCCGGGCACTTCTCTGTGGCATCGAGCCAGTTGTCCGGCAGCCACCTGAATAATGCTGAAGCGATCCAGGCCATGGGCATGCTGGTGCCGTTGCGTCAGCGCTGGTTCGCCTTGCACAGCCGGTTTCTGGAGCGGCAAAACCGCGCGAGCGACATCGGCGCGCTGATCGGCTCGTTCAGCAAATGCCTGCGTTTGTGTCTTCAATCGCTGGTGCTGGGGCTGGGTGCACTGCTGGTCATCGAAGGCCAGATGAGCGGCGGCATGATGATCGCCGGCTCCATCCTGATGGGGCGTGCGCTGGCCCCGATCGATCAACTCATCGCGGTCTGGAAACAGTGGAGTTCCGCGCGCCTGGCATGGCAGCGGCTCGACGCCCTGCTGATCGCCCACCCCGAGCGTCCAACGCCCATGCCCCTGCCCGCTCCCACCGGGCATATCAGTGTCGAGCACATCAGTGCCGCACCACCGGGGCGGACCACCGTGACGCTGCAGCAACTGAGTTTCGCCGTGAATGCCGGAGAAACCCTCGGTGTGCTGGGTGCGTCCGGCTCCGGCAAGTCAACCTTGGCCCGGGTGTTGATCGGGGTGTGGCAACCCCTGGCCGGGGTGGTTCGTCTGGACGGTGCAGAGTTGCACCGCTGGGACCGGACCGCGCTGGGCGCCCATGTCGGTTATCTGCCCCAGGACATCGAACTGTTCAGTGGCACCATCGCCGACAACATCGCACGCTTTACCAGCGCCGATCCGCACCAAGTGGTGACCGCAGCCCGACTGGCAGGCGTGCACGAAATGATCCTGCGTCTGCCCCAAGGCTATGACACGCAGTTGGGGGACGGCGGCTCCGGGCTGTCCGGCGGTCAGAAGCAGCGCGTGGCGCTGGCCCGTGCGCTGTACGGCGAGCCGAAACTGGTGGTGCTCGACGAGCCCAACTCCAACCTCGACAGCAACGGCGAAGCCGCATTGGCCGCTGCCATCGCGCAGCTCAAGGCTCGCGGTTGCACGGTGATTCTGATTACCCATGGCTCTGCCGTACTGAATCAGGCTGACCGCCTGCTGGTGCTCAACGAAGGGCGTCTGCAATTGTTCGGTCCCGCGCGTGATGTGTTGAAAGCGCTCTCCGGTGCCCAGCCCGCGCCTGAACGACCGCAGGGGGTGAGCTTCAGTCGCCAGCTCGGCGCGCAGCAAGGAGGTCAGCGCCATGAATGAACACATCCTCAAACCCGAACGCAGCGCACAGTTTTTCGTCCGCGCAGGCTGGTGGCTGGCCCTGCTCGGTGCCGGGAGCTTTTTCCTCTGGGCTGCACTTGCCCCGCTCGACCAAGGCATCGCCGTGCCTGGCACAGTGGTGGTCTCGGGCAAGCGCAAAGCGGTGCAATCGGTGGACAGCGGCGTGGTCAGTCGCATCATGGTGCGCGAGGGCCAAGTGGTGCATCAGGGCCAACCCTTGTTCCAGCTTGACCACACCCAGGTCCAGGCCGACGTGCAATCGTTGCGCGCTCAGTACGAACTGGCACAAGCCAGCATCGCCAGGCTTCAGGCCGAACGGGACGGCAGTGTGCAGGTACGCTTTCCCGAGGCCCTGTTACAGCAAGCGTCTCCACAGCTGCTCGGCGTGCTGGAAGGCCAGCGGCAGTTGTTCAGCAGCCGCCATCAGGCGTTTCAGCGATCCCAGGCTGGCATCCATGCAAGCATCGAAGGTGGCATTGCCCAACTCGCCGGCATGCGCCAGGCGCGTAATGACCTTCAAGCCCAGGCCGAGTCATTGCGCCAGCAACTGGAAAACCTCCGGCCGCTGGCCGAGCGCGGCTACATCGCCCGCAACCGCTTGATGGACTACGACCGGCAACTGTCGCAGGTGCAACGTGATCTGGCACAGAACACCGGTGACACAGGCCGGGTCGCTCAGCAAATCGAGCAATCACGGATGAGCCTGCAGCAAGGTGTCGAGGAGTATCAAAAGGAGGTGCGCGGACAACTGGCCGATGCGGAGCTGAAAAGCATCACGCTGAGCCAGCAACTGGCCTCGGCACAATTCAGTCTGACCCACAGCGAAATCAGCGCCCCTGCCGACGGCATTGCCGTGAACCTCTCGGTGCACACCGAAGGGGCGGTGGTGCATGCCGGTGAATCGCTGCTGGAAATCGTGCCCCAGGGCGAAGGCCTTGAGATCGAAGGCCACCTGCCGGTGAACATGGTCGACAAGGTGGCCGAACAGCTGCCCGTGGATGTGCTTTTCACCGCGTTCAATCAGAGCCGTACGCCGCGCGTGAACGCCACAGTCAGCCTGATTTCCGCCGATCAGTTGCTCGACGAACGCAGTGGTCAGCCGTACTACATCGTGCGCAGCACGGTCACCGACCAGGCGCTGGCCACACTCAAGGGCCTTGTGATCAAACCCGGCATGCCGGCGCAGATGTTCGTGCGCACAGGCGAGCGCTCTCTTCTCAATTACCTGTTCAAGCCTTTGATGGATCGCGCAGGAATGGCATTGACCGAGGAATAGGATGTTTCGGTACATGAAAATCTGGCTGGCAGCGCTGCTATGGATCAGCGCCAATATGCAGGCCCAGGCAATGGGCTTATTTGACGTTTATGAGCAAGCCTTGCGTAACGACCCGGTGTTCCTCGGCGCCATGAAGGAGCGCGATGCGGGGCTGGAGAATCGTAATATCGGCCGTGCCGGGCTGTTGCCTCAGGTGGCCTGGAACTATAACAAGGGACGCAACGACTCCAGGGCCACGTACAAAAGCGACGAGCGCCCCAACTCCCGCGAGGACCGTCACTACAACAGTTTCGGTTCGACGTTGAGCGTGCAGCAGCCCATCATCGACTACGAAGCCTACGCCAACTACCGCAAGGGTGTGGCCCAGGCGTTGTTTGCCGACCAGGCCTTTCGAGGCAAAAGTCAGGAGTTGCTGGTGCGGGTGTTGTCCGCTTACAGCCAGGCGCTGTTCAGTCGCGATCAGATCGAGATTGCCGAGGCAAAGAAGAAAGCGTTCGAGCGGCAGTTCGAGCAAAACCGACAAATGTTCGATCAGGGTGAAGGCACCCGTACCGACATCCTGGAAGCCGAATCCCGTTACGAACTGGCCGGTGCCGAGGAAATCGAAGCGCAGAATGAGCAAGATGCTGCGCTGCGTGAGCTGGGCGCGTTGATCGGCGTGCCCGAGGTGCGCATCGACGAACTCGCCCCCCTGCGGACGCCGTTCAACTTCCTGGCGCTGACGCCCACCACGTACGAGGCGTGGAATGCCATCGCCTTGAGCGAGAACGCCGACCTCGCCTCCCAGCGCCAACTGCTGGAAGTCGCGCACCAGGAGGTGAAACGCAATGTCGCCGGGCATCTGCCCAAGCTCAACGCCTACGCAACGGTGCGCAGCATGGAATCCGACAGCGGCAATACCTACAACCAGCGTTACGACACCAATACCATCGGCCTGGAAATCAGCCTGCCGCTGTACGCCGGGGGTGGCGTCAGCGCCTCCAGCCGCCAGGCCAGTCGTAGCCTGGAGCAAGCGGAGTACGACCTTGAGGGCAAAACCCGTGAGACGCTGATCCAGCTGCGCCGCCAGTTCAACGCTTGCGCCACGGGCGTACGGAAAATCCGCGCTTACGACAAGGCATTGGCTTCAGCGCAGGCACTGGTCGTCTCCACGCAATACAGCATCAAGGGTGGCGAGCGGGTCAATCTGGACGAGCTGAATGCGCAACAACAGCTTTACAGCACCCGTCAGGACCTGGCCAAGACTCGATATGAGTACTTGATGGCCTGGATCAAGCTGCATTACTACGCCGGCACCTTGACCGGCGAGCAGTTGGCGCGGGTCGATGAGGCATTTGGGCCGGGTCGACCGTCACGCTAAACATCAGTGGCCATATGGGTAACGTCCAGTCCACCCCTCTGGCCACGGACAGCGCAGTTGTAACTGCATATTCGTAACGCCCAAATAGCGTGAACTATGTTCCTGGCGAATTGATCCCAAACGATGCGCACCCTGCGCGGCCCGGATGGGTCAGTTCATGTGCACTGCACACGCATCAGTAAAATAGGGAGCCGTCGTGAACACTACCGCCCATCTTGACTATCGAAGCCCGCCAGGCCCGCTACACGCGATAATGCTTGCCGGCACCGTCCCGCTGTTTCTCGGCGCATTGCTGAGCGACATCACCTACTTTCAGACGTACCAGATTCAATGGAGCAACTTCGCCTCCTGGCTCATCGCCGGGGGGCTGGTGTTCTGCGGACTCGCCGTACTGTTCGCGCTGGTCAATCTGATCCGGGCCGATCGCAAAGCCGGGCGTCCCGTGGTCTACCTCGTGTTGTTGGTGGTGACCTGGGCACTGGGGCTCGTCAACGCGTTTGAACACGCCAAGGATGCCTTCGCCAGCATGCCATCGGGCCTCATTCTCTCTGCTCTGACCACGCTGCTGATTGGCGTGACGGCGTGGCTGGGACTCACCAGCATCCGTTCGGGAGAAGGACAATGAGCCACTCGATCAAACTGACCGCGATCAGCATGGCCTTGTTGTTAAGCGGCTGCGGTGACGCCGGGGATAACACCCAGGCGTTGGGTCCTGACCCGAAAATGCCGGCCCCCCAGCGCGGTCTTTTACCCAGCATGAAGATTGCCGAACCGGCGTTGTGGGGCGACCAGAAGCCCACAGTCCCCGAGGGATACAGCGTGACGGCCATCGCCGCCGACTTGCAGATTCCTCGCCAGACGCTGGTGCTGCCCAACGGCGATATCCTCGTGGCTGAAGGCCGTGGCGGAAGCGCCGCGAAGCTCAAACCCAAGGACGTGATCGCGGGGTACATCAAGGCCCAGGGCAACACCAAGGTCAAAGGCGGCAACCGCCTGACCTTGCTGCGGGATGCGGACGGTGACGGCGTCTACGAGACGAAGACTGTATTTGCGGAGAACCTCAACGCGCCCTACGGCCTGGCGTTTGCCAACGGCAAATTGTACGTGGCCAACCAGGACGAACTGGTGCGTTTCGACTATGCAGAGGGCCAGACCAAAGCCAGTGGCCCACCGATCAAAGTCACTGACCTTCCTGCTGAAATCAACCACCATTGGACCAAGTCACTGGCCGTAAGCGACGACGGACGTACCTTGTATGTCGGCATCGGTTCGAACAGCAACGTGACCGAGCGCGGCATGGAAGTCGAACTCGACCGGGCCAGGGTGTGGCAGGTAGATGCCGAGACCGGGGCCCACAAAGCGTATGCGACCGGCATCCGCAACCCGACGGCGTTAACCATCCAGCCGCAAACCGGAAAGTTGTGGGCGGTGGTCAATGAGCGCGATGAACTGGGGCCGGATCTGGTACCGGATTACCTGACCTCGGTGCGCGAGGGTGCATTTTATGGCTGGCCTTACAGCTATTGGGGTCAGAACGTGGACACGCGTGCCCAGCCGCAAAACCCGAAAATGGTCGCCGCCGCCATCAAGCCCGACTACAGCCTCGGGTCTCACGCCGCTGCGCTTGGCGTGGATTTTTCCATCCCGGCCATGGGCGAGAAGTACGCCGACGGAGTGTTCATTGGCGAACACGGCAGTTGGAACCGGGAGAATCCGGTGGGCTACAAAGTCGTTTTCGTACCGTTCAGCAATGGCCATCCGAACGGTGCGCCGATTGACTTCGCGACCGGCTTTCGGGGGGCCGACGGTAAAACCCGCGGGCGCCCAGTGGGCGTAACGGTGGACCCACGCGGTGCACTGATCATCGCCGACGACCTGGCGAACACCGTGTGGCGGGTCACTCGTAATCGATGAGGCATGATTCCAGGCAGGGCAATCCTGCCTGGAATGTACAAAGCCGTTACCGCTCCAATGGTGTGGATTGATTCACCCCGTGCGACAAGCGCGACATATTCGCGCCCCGCCCTTCCCAATGGATCGACGACGTGCATCAGGCCGGCAATTGCCCCTGACCGCTTTCGATGATTTTTGCGAAGTTCATGACGTTCTCGACGTACTTCGGATCGCCCACGCCGCCGGCATCCGCAGGGTTGCCTTTGTTGACCTTGTCCGGGCCGGAGTTGTAGGCGCGTAGCGCCGAGTTCCAGTCACCGAACGTAGCCTTTTGGTCACGCATGTACAGCGCGCCGGCCATGATGTTGTCGTGGGCGTTGTTGACGTCAGCGTTGCCGAGCTCTTTGGGGTTGTCTCGCTTGAGGGCGGCGAACGTGTCGGCGTTGACCTGCATCACGCCTGCATCGGTCTTGCCATTAACGTTGGTGGTGTCCTGGCCCAGTTGCCCGCGCGACTCGGCCCAGATCTGTCCGGCCAGAATGCTCGGCGGCACGCCGGTGGCATTGGACGCTTCCATGATGTCCTTGCGGTAGTCTTCCAGCTGTGGCGGCAAGTGCAAATCGCCCGAACCGCTGAGGGACGTATCGTTGTTTACGGCACTGGCATTGGCAGCGGGCGCGGCGGCGGCCTGAGCAGCGCCAGCACCTTCGGCACCACCGCCGGCACCTTCCGCAGCGCCAGCCCCACCGCCACCGCCACCGCCACCGCCTGCACCCTCGGCCGCACCGCCGCCTCCCCCGCCGCCGCCGGTCACTGCGTTGTTCTGTGCTGCCGGATTGCCAGTTTGATTGGCGTTGTTCTGCATCAGCATCTGCATCAATTGAATGATCAATGCCATGAGCTGCTGCGCGATGCCGTTCTGGTCCGCGCCACCGGCGAGGGGGTTAGCGGCGTTGGTCGTCGAGTCCTGGTTTTCAGGCGATCCGAAGTTGACCTGGGACTGCCCGGCATGGGCAAACAGAATCGAGCTTGCGTCGAGCGCCCCACCGGCGCCACCGCCACCGCCACCGCCCAGAGAGTTGCCCTGCCCGGGCTTGCCGCTCAGGGATGAAAAATCCGGGTGCGCGCCGGGATCGCTCAACGGCCGAATCTGGGAAATACCGATACTCATGGTCACTTACCTCTTTCGGGTCAGGAAACATCAATGGGCTTTGGGGATGCCGAACTGATCGAGGACCGGATCGACGTTGTGGTCGAAGGCCTTCTGGGCCTTGTGCTTCTTGACGGCTTCGATGATGGCGGAGATGCCGAAACCCAGGCTCATGGCGGCGTCGGCGATCCAGCCGATCACCGGAATCGAGGCACCAATGGCCGCACCGGCGGCCAGCCCTGCTGCCTCTCCCACGACCATGCCGGCAACGCGACCGCCGACTTTCGCCGCCACCTCGCCCAGCCCTGCGCGCCCGGCGGATTTCGCCACGGCGTCGTAACCGGTCTTGGCCGCAGACAGACCGGACTTGGTGCTGTCGTAAATCGTCCTGGCGGCATCGGTTTTGTCGCCGCGGGCGAGCATGTCCGAGACCGAGGCAAAGCCTGCGACCGAGCGCAGCGCTGATGGCCCCATATTCGAGGCCACTTGAGCCGCCATCGACGGCGCATGGTCTTTATCGCCCTTGGCGTTTTCCAGCACCTTGCGACCGCTCTTGGTGTCCTCCAGATGGTGGAAGGTCGAATCCACATAGCGCGATTGCTGGCTCTGCACGAAAGTGTCGGGCAGCACGCTGTCGTAGGCGGCCTTCTGCGCGTCGGCGCTCTGCAGCGCCTCTTCACCATCGGCTTTCTTCTGGTCGAGCAACTGCCGGACGGCGCCCCCTTCACTGAAGTTGCGCACGTACGAATCCTGAATCTTGCCCTGCAGATCAGGTCGCTGACCGAGGACCTGCTGCGCGGTCGGCACGTTCGCGTTGTCGCCGAGCAGGTCTTTCTGCATCTGCAACTGCGCCGACAACCCGCCCAGGGCGCTGCTGTAATCGGCGTTTGGCTTGTCCTTTTTCGTAGCCTTGTCGGCCGTATTCAGGTCCGCTTGCAGGGCCTCGCCGCTGTTGACCTTTTGCATTTGCTCGGTGACGGCTTTCTGCAACGTTGGCGTGCTGGCGACCAACGCCTTCGACTGCTGCGGTATCTGTTTGTCGAGGAAGGCCTGCACGTCGGGATCGGCCTGCAGTTGGCCAATCTTCTCGTTCAGCGCATCTTCGGTCTTGCCGGTTTTGCGCAGGTCCTGGCCGGCGACGACGCTCTGCTGGGTCTGTTGCAGCTTGATCATGACCGCGGCTTTCTGCTCGCCGCTGTAGGCGGACGGGTTGTCAAATACGTCCTTGCCCAGCTTGGAAATATCGACGTTGGCGACTGAGTTAAGGGTCGCGGCATCGCTGAGCACACTGGCAAATTCGCCGCCATTGGTGGGCGCCTGCTTGCTGATCCAGTCGCTGATGTTTTTGGCGCTGAACAGTTTGTCCGGGCTGTGGGCCGCGAGCGAACGACCGCTCAGGCCGCCCTGGTCGATCTGGGTGAGAAAGCCGGGTTGCGACCAGGTTTTCGCCGCCTGTTTCAACGGCCCGGCCAGCCCCGGGTTGTCGTTCTGAATGGCCTTGAGGCCGTCAGCGCTGGTCAGGCCATCGACCTTGGTTTTGCCGTCGGCGCCCAAGGCATGCTTGGGATCGGCGGCCTTGGTCAGGGGTTCGTTGGCACGCATCATCGCAGCACTGCGGACCATTTCCAGAGATTGCGGGTCAGCGTCCGGATGGTCTTTCTGGTAGCTGGCAATGTCCTTGTCCGCGCTGTCGGCGGCTTTTTGCATGTTCTTAGCGAAGGCCTTGAGGTCGCCGTCGGTGATCTTCCCGTCCGCTTTGCCGCCGTGCTTGCCGGTATCGACTGCCGTTTTCAGCGACGGGTTGGCGTTGATGAAGTCCATGGCCTTGGCCGCGTCCGGGCCCTTTTCAGCGGCCATGCGCGCGGCGGCGATGGGTCGGTTCAGCTCTTTGGCCGCCTGATCGCGTTGATCCGCTGGCAGGTTGGCGACAATTGGCGCCCAGCGCTCAAGCTCCTTGGGCGACGAATATTTCGAGTCATCGAGGAACGCTGCTTCGGTGGCTTTGGGTTCTTCGGCTTTAGCGTCCTCGGCCGGTTTCGCCGCCTGAACCGGCGCTGCCGGGGCAGCGGCGTTCGCTTGGGCGACAGGCTGCGGATTGCCCATGGAAACGGCACCGGACGTGGGTGAGTTTTGCGCAGCGGCGTCGGGGGAGGATGAAGCGGTTTCGGGCGACGATTGTGCCTGGCCCTTGAACAGCTGCGTCAGCTGGCTCAGCAATGAAACCAGCTGTTGCTCAGTGCTTTGAGCCTTTCCCGAAGGGCTATTGCCAACAAATGCACTGTTCGCCGGCAACTGCTGGGTCGAGGCGCCGAAGCGGATATTCGGATCGACGCCCCCCTTCTGTAACAGCGCCGGTTTGGCGTCGGTCAGCGGCGATCCCTCGGCGACATCCGCGCCGGCAGACTGAGGGGCAACGCCGTTGTAAGGAGTGCTTGAGATACGCATGAGGTCGTCATCCGGGTATGGGGATGGCAACTGTGTGGCTGCTGCGCCGGGTCGGTTCCAGTAAATGTTGCAGTTTGTTTCTCAACTACCGAGCGGGCAGCCAGCCCCGCTGGATACACGCGATGCTTTTTAGTGGGACCGGCTTCAGCCGGGAAGCGGCCTGTGTGAGCACCATCAATCCTGCGGCGTGACACTCGACGCTTTCCCGGCTAAAGCCAGTGCTACAAGGACAGCGTCCAGTCCCATCATGTGAGCACGCCGCGTTCCCGTGGGACCGGCTTCAGCCGGGAAGAGGCCTGTGTGAGCACCATCAATCCTGCGGCGTAGCCCCCGACGCTTTCCCGGCTAAAGCCAGTCCTACAAGGACAGCGTCCAGTCCCATCATGTGAGCACGCCGCGTTCCTGTAGGACCGGCTTCAGCCGG
>NZ_SOCR01000015.1 GCF_004364335.1 Pseudomonas graminis
AATTTGACATATTAGTTTTAAATTTTACTAGAGATATATTATTTTTTTTTTTTGTGGGGGGGGGGGGGGGGGGGGGGGGGGGGGGGGGGGGGGGGGGGGGGGGGGGGGGGGGGGGGGGGGCGAGCTCGCGGTTTATCAGGCTGGATCGGCGCCAGACGCTATGTAAATCAAGGCTTCTGCCTGGCGGGCGCTGTGGGAGCGGGAAGGGCAGATACAGAAAGCCCGGCGCTGGACCGGGCTAATTGTTAAATATTAGGCGGGGCTGAAAGTGCGCAGCCAATAGGCGATAAGGTTCCGATGTCCTGTCTTGGTAATGGCTTTGAGCGATGCCGGAAAGCATGTCGGCGAACTGGACGCATAGATTTTTTGAGCTGTCGCATGGGTAGGTTTTCAGGACTGTTGTAGTGTCCTTGGAAAACCACAGCTCAGTCTGCAAATAGTCACCTAGGCTGTTCCCGCTCTTCACTTTAATGCTTCTGTCGTCAGGGAAAAACAAGACCTCATCGGCCTTGGCCATCTCATCCAGCAATAGCATTTTTATCATGAAATTGTAGAGCTTGTTTGGGTCTAGACGGATGTGGGCAGCCACGTTTTCCTTCTTGGCCGTGATCGACATAAACTTGATTCCACCCTCTGACGCGGCCGCGGTGCGCTTAGCCATCTCAGCGAATGCTGCTCTCTCATCATGCAGCATGCGAGCCCACTTCTTTTCCTTGTCCGTAGGCCATTTAAATTTGTTGTATAGTCGACGCATGCCGCGCGCAGGGTCGTTGACCGATTGCTCGGAGACGATTAGGGCGGCGATCGTGAGGTATCGGCTGGAGCCCCCCTGTCTATAGGGGGCATCGAATTTCCAGCCTAGGTCGCCGCTCTCATCCAGGTAGATAAAACTTCTCGTCATGAGATGCGGGACTCGGGAATGGGTGGTGCAAACCCTGGGACTGGCGCCATTACATAGCGCTTACGATACAAATCATGCTTCGCAGCTATCCAGGCTTTACATGCACCGCTCTCGATTCTATAGATAACCGCTACCCCGGTCAATTGCTCCCCGATACCGCAATATCTACCACCCCGTCTAATCGACCATCAAGCCAGCACCGACCTCGGCCACTTGGCGTCTACGACTTTCCCAACAATCACCCACTCTCCATCCACTTCTACGGTAGGGAAGGCGGGATTAAGCGGCTTGAGATAAGCCCGGCCAGAATCCCAAACAAATTGCTTGAACGTCGCCTCGTTTGTGTCGGTCATTTTCGCAACGCAGTAGTTGCCGTTTTCAACGTCGAAGCCAGGCGCTACTAAAATTACCATCCCTTCCACGAATGAGATCCCACCTTGCGACGTCATGGACGGGCCGCGAACCTTGAGCCAAAAGCCGTTCGGGCCAGCCCAGGCATCGGATGGATGAGCCTCGCACGCCGCAACGTTCAATAGCTCCATGGCTTCCATAGCAGCCCCTGCCTGTACCCAGCTGATTTCTGGGTATTCAAAATATCTGGTCGGACCCAGAGTTGGCTCAACGTTGACGTCGACGCGATCTTCGCGACCTCCAAACATCAGCCAATCGGGAGAAACCTTGAGGGCCTTTGCGAGCTTCTCAACGGTAGGGCGCCTGGGACTGGAGCTCTCACCGGACAATATTCTGTTGATCGTCGGCTGAGGTACGCCGGATCTGCGCCCAGCTTCACTTTCGCTGAGGCCCAGTTCTGTGAGCTTCCTTCTGAGCCTGGAGCCGAAATCCATAGATCACCTAATACGCATACGCATGGAAAGAATTCTATTGCATAGATCTATTCGAATTCGTATGATTTGATATGCAGAATTTCATAGACAGGCAGTTTCCATGACAGTACAGGAAATGTTGATCCGCCTTTTCAAGCGCGGGATATCTCAAGCAGATGTTGCCCAACGGTGCGCTACCACCCAGCCGAGCATATCTCGTGCAGCCAACGGAGCCACCGTCCGTTATGAGGTTGGAAAAGCGATCGAGCTGCTCTTAGTCGAACTGGAAAACGGAGCAGATATCGCAGGCTGCGCCCTAACCTTGAATCAAACGATACCCGCACAACGCCACCATCAACAGGCGGGCTGTACCGCTGTTCAGGCATCCAGTACTACTCAGGCCATCTCCTGAATACCTGAGACTCCCAACATTTGTTGTCTGGCTGACATTCCTCCAGGCAACAAAAAACCCGCATGGAAGCGGGCTTTTGTCCACTCCCTGCCAGGGGAGCTTCGTAAATCTTCGTTCTAAGGGGAACGATATGTCACGTCGAGAAAATACCACCAGCTCATCACTGGCGCAACACTTACAGAAAATTCAACCCGTGAATTTTGAAGCTGAGTTCAGTGATGGCCAGCCCTTTTCGGTTGCAGCTGCGCTAAGCGAATCCAGCAGCCTTTTGTGTTCTGCAAAGGAGTTGCTCATCAAGCTCACCGAGCTGGGCCCGGTTGATGAAAGTTCAGCGATGGGAATTCTCTTCATCGTAACCGGAGCAAAGGCACTGCTTGATAGCACGCATGTCAGCGTCTGCCTCGCGGCCCAGCAGGAGTCTGGGCAATGAAAAAATCTAACTCAGCAACTCTTTTGATCGGCGACCCAATCAGTTTTGGCGACTGCTTGGCAATGGGTGATCACCAACTACTGGCTGTTACGTCGGATGGGAAAGTCGGCGAGGCCGTTTCAATGGCCGCAGACCTCTCCGAGGGGATGCGTAACTTGCTCCGTCACATGCACGCATCGACTAACTCTGGCGAGCTGGTGTTCTGTTCGGAACTCAAAAGCCTCGCGTTCATCAGCGACGCGGTTCTGGCTCTTACCCGATCTGCACAGCTGGCCATGTCCCGCGCTGAAAAGGAGGCGGGCCAATGAGCATTTCCATTCCAAACCTCAAACAGCTCGCGGAAGAGGCCGAGTTCCAGATGCTCGCGGCGAAGAACCTACTGGATTGGTTTTCGGCTCTCGCCCGGGCTATTTCACGGGACGTTGAGCACAACTCAGGCCGCGATGTAGCGGAGTTGGCGCAGCTCGCAACCTACCTGGGAGACACAGGTGTCCCCGGCACCGAGTCTGCCATCGAGATGTTCGGGAAGATCGCGCGAAGTGAATCCGCGCCACAAAATCCCGACATGCCAAATCGTGGCGCGGGAGGTGCGGCGTGAATCTGATCACCACCACCGCACTGACCATGTCGTCACTGGAAATTGCGGATCTGGTTGGCTCTCGTCACGACAGTGTGAAGCGCACCATCGAACGGCTTGTGGAAAAGCGCGTGATCGTCCAACCACCATTGGTGGACGGACAGACCACTGACTCAATCGGGCGCCCGCGCACTGAGTCCGTATATCAGGTGATCAAGCGCGACAGCTTCGTAGTGGTAGCGCAGCTGTGTCCTGAGTTCACCGCCGCGCTGGTCGATCGCTGGCAAGAGCTGGAAGGCAAGGCCGGCCGCCCAATGACTCAAGCCGAGATCACGGCGGCAAACGCCAACCAACTGGTTGAGGTTGAGCGTCAACAGCGTGAACAGCAAGTCGCGCTGGAGCGTATCGAGCGGAGGGTCGAGGTCATCGCCGAGCAACGCGCGTGGGATCACTGCCCGCAGAACTGCGTGCCGCTGGGGCGCATCAAGCAAAGCATGAACAAACGTTTCGGTTTGTCGGGGCTCACGGTGACGTTCGTGCTCCAGCAGTGGCCGCACATGCCCAAGCAAGCAGGGATGGTTCGTAACGGACACGAGGACGCGAAAGGCAGCCAATACGTGGTGTGGCACAAGACCGTGGGGGAAATTGTCACTCGTTCCTACCGGCCAGCCGGGGAGACCCTGCAATGAGCTTCCAAGCCATGGCGTGGGCAGTCGAGCAGAAGTTGCCTACTCGGGAGAAGTTCGTGCTTCTGATGTTGGCCAACAGAACCAACCATGATACCGGTCGCTGTGACCCCTCGCATCGGCGTCTGGCAGATGACTGCGGTATGAGCGCCTCGACTGTGAAGCGTGCCATCCAACAGCTGGAGGAAGACGGTTATTTGGTTATCGAAAACCGAGCATTCAATGCTGTGAAGCTACCGAACCAGTACCGGCTTTGCCTTGAAAGGGGGGTAGGGTCACACAGAACCTACCCGGTTCAGGATGAACCCACCGTAGGGTCACACAGACCCGAGGGGTTAGGTCACAGTGACCTGGGGGTAGGGTCACACAGACCTATAAAACAGGAATATAACCAGGAAGATAAAACAGGAAGTAAAACTGAAAAGCCTTCCGGCGACCTTTCGGCGCCGCCGACGAAGGCTGCCGTCTCGAACAAATCGGCGAAAAAGCCGAAGACGGAGCCAGCCGATTCTGATCGGCAGGAAGCTTGCCGCATGATCTGGTCCTCCTACGCGACGGCTTACTTCGCGCGGTACCGGACTGAGCCGGTGCGCAATGCCAAGATCAACACGCAGGTGAACGATCTGCTCAAGCGGCTGGGCAGCGTTGAGGCGCCTCATGTCGCGGCGTACTACGTGACGATCAATGACAGCTACTTGATCCGGAGCTGTCATGACCTTGGATCGCTGCTGGCAAAGGCGGAAGCCTACCGGACGCAGTGGGCAACCAACACGCAGGTGAATGGGGTTACGGCTCGGCAGATGGAAAACACCCAGGCCAATCTCAACGCCGCCGAACAGGCCAAAGCGATGATTCTGGAAGGAGGGCAGGGTAATGCTTTCCTCCGCCGATAAAATCGCTCTGGTCGAAGCTCTCTGCGTGACCGCAGAGGCGCTCGGCACCACTTTGAGCCCGAACACCGCTAAGACTATGGCCGACGATCTGGAGCAGTTCTCGGTGTCTGCGCTGGTTGACGCGCTGCAGCTCTGCCGCCGCGAGTTGAACGGCCGGTTAACGCTGGCAGCAATCATCCAGCGGCTGCAGTCGGCGGATGGGCGTCCTGGCCGGGACGAGGCTTGGTCCATCGGGCTGGCATCGAGCGACGAGACCGACACCGTTGTGATGACCGAGGAAATTCGCCTGGCGATGTCGGCGGCACAGCCAATTCTGACAGTGGGCGACAAAGTCGGTGCTCGCATGGCGTTCATGTCTGCCTACGACCGTCTGATCGCCGAGGCGCGGCAGAAAGGCGAGCCAGCGCGGTGGAGTATTTCCGCAGGCTTTGATCCACAGCGCCGCGTAGCCGCAATTCAACAGGCGGTACTGATGAAGCGCCTTGAACCGATGGCTGCAAATCTTGCGCTCGAAGGGCTTGGACAACCAGCCATCAGCGAAGACGGGCGTGCGATAGCCGGGCTGCTCACAGGGAGGGCTGCGTCGCCATCGCCCAAGGTCAGGGACCGCTTGCGGCAAATCCGCGATGAGATGAGGGAGCGGTCTGCGGAGCGCGAGGCTGATCGGCTTCGCATTCTGAGAGCCGAACGTGACAGCCACCTCGAGCGCGTTAACCAGCATATCGACAAGGCCGACCGGTTGCGGCAGGAGCGTGGTGATGAATAACCTAGGCCGGACCGTTCATGTGTCTATTACCGACGCGGAAATCCGCAAGCAGGCAGCCACCGGCGTCCGCCAGCTTCGCGATCCTCGCTATCCGCAGCTGCGCTTCCGCTATTCGACCGTCGACCGCGCCAAGGGCGTTTGGCATGTGGTGGTGGCCGGCAAGTGGGGCAAGGCCGGGAGTTATCCTGGGATCAACGCCAAGCTGATGCAGACCACGCTGCCGGACATCCTCGCGCGCCGAGCCGTGGACTCGACCGCGGCGTCGACCACCACTAGCTGGCGCACCGTCGGCGACGTGCTGACCTGGTACACCGATCGGATGACGCGGGACCGTGGCTTGTCGGCCAAGCGCAAGGCCAGCGCCCAGTCCGCGCTGCGCTGTCACCTGGTGCCGCGCCTGCAAGAGTTAGAGCTGGCCGGGCTCAATCGGTCCTCGCTCGACCGCCTGCTGATGTGGCCCATGCAGGAGAAATACGCGTTGTCGTTCGTGCGCTCGGTTTACGGCGTGCTGGCGGCGGCGTTTCGGCAAGCCGCCCGGTTGAAACTGCTCGACGTCAACCCGATGGCGGATCTGAAGTTCACCGACTTCGTCCGAACCCGGATCAGGCCCAAGGCCGCGCGCTTGCGTGGTGATGACCTTCCTCCGCTCCTACAGACATTCGCCGAGCAATTCGACGCCCTGCCGGTGCAGGCCATGCTGCCGCTGATGATGCTCTGTCACGGCACGCGCCTCGGGGAAACCCGGCTGGCCCGCTGGAAGAACCTCAACCTCGTGACCCGCCAGTGGTTCATCCCCGCCGACGACACGAAGACCAAGGCCGAGCACACTCTGCCGCTGACCGAACAGGCCTGCGCGCTCCTACAGCGATACCGCGCTCGACAGCACTCGACCGGTTACAGCGGGCCTTTCCTGTTTCCCGGCAGCAACGGGTCGGCATTGAGTGCCACCAAGGCGTGCACGGTGTTCACCAGCGTGAGCAAGGGTGAATGGTCGAGCCACGACCTGCGCAAGGTCGCACGCACCGCGTGGGCCGATCTGGGTGTCGATTACATGGTCGGCGAAATGCTGCTCAACCACGCCATGAAGGATCTGGACGCGACCTACATCCACACCACCGCCGAGGGCATGAAACGCAAGGCGCTTGAGGCATGGCATCAGCACCTAGACGGCCAAGGATTTGCCCTGCTGCACGGTGGGACATATGCGGGACAGCCAGCGGTGTGCACACGCGTGCAGCCCTTTGAATACGTGGCTTTCAGCGCAAACCAGCATCCATCCCAAGGGAGGAGCCATATTGAAAAAGGCGGCGCCCAAGCCCAGCCAGGAGACGGACATGAGTGAAGTAACTGCAGCATTACCACGTAAGATCCTGACCTCCGGCGAGCGGGATTTCCTGAAGCAAGGCAACCGCCTGTTGCTCGACAAACCCAACGGCCGGATCGGCGCCGCAGCGCTGATGGACCTTGTTGCTGACTGGGGCAACCACCGGGGGAGTCTCAACTTCCAGGCGTACGCCGGTCGGTGGATCACCGAAGGTCATGCAAAGAACAAGATCGCTGATCAGCTCCTGCGTGAGCTGTTTGGCCTGAATCAACCAGATCCGAGGAAAGCAGCATGATGATTCGTAAGCCGTTGGGACGGCCGTTGGGGGATACCGAATACCTGCTTGAGCAGTGGGGATGGTGGCGTATGGATGGGATGGGGGTGCCTAGCTACGCTTCGCCCATGTTTGCATTGATGCGCGATGCACTGCCGAGCCCTACGAAGTCTTACTGCATTACCGACGACTGGGCTGTGGGGCTCGATCGCGCGGTGGCCAGGCTTAGTACGCGCGACCAGCAGATGGGTGATGTCCTCTGGCTGTACTTCGGCGCCAAGTGGCCCATGCTGCGTGTCGGAAAGCATTTTCGCATTAGCGAGGCGAAGGCAAGAGAGCTGAAGCAGGCAGGGGTGGCGTGGGTAGACTGCGCAGTCGCAGGACTGCGCGACGCCGCCTAGCAAGCCTGCAATTGCTCTAAACCCGAAATTGCTCGGGGTGTACCGACCCCGGGCTACTGACCTAACTTCGGCGTCAGAGTGCGGCGAGAGTGTTTGTATTTCTCATCCAGCCACGAGACTAGGCTTTCGATTCTGTAGGGAGGACGTCCTGGGGCTGCTTCGAGTTGCTGGGTTAGCAGGAACCGATTGCTTTCAGTGAGTTGATACCCTCGTAATTCGAGATATGCCTCAATGAAGCGTTCTACCTGCCATGCCTCGGCAACCGATACGAATACGCTCTCCACCTTACCCGTGTGGTAGCGAGTTTCTGACTGCGAGGGCAACATGGCATATTCCAATTGATGTTAAGTAGCCACTATAGGCGCCTCGCTATTGGGTCACAATCATTCTGAGGAACGTACCGATGGCCGGTGCGCCGAGCCAATCATCGGGGCCAGGTTCCGTGCGAAAAAACACTTTTCCGCGCGGGATAACTCTGTTTTCATGGCACGGTGTTCAGCTGATTCAGCGCGACACCCAGACAGAGATTAAAAACCCGGCCACATTTGAGCCGGGTTTTTTATTCCTCAATTGGCGCCTGCGGCAGATCTGGCAAGGATTCACGTGGTGAATCCAGGCGAAAGCATCGGGATTTGATCTGTGGGCATTTATAAGCGTTTGGGTTGCGACTGCCTGGCCGGGGTTGCTGAAGTCCCGCTTTGGCAGCGCGAGTGGTCTGATCTGCAGATGACCAAACTCCCTCTCTCCTGTCGCTGAGCTGTCGCGCTGGAAATATCTATAAATCTTTCATCGCCGTTTGGTTATTATTTTGGAGCTTCACTTAACTCCTAAATTACGCAGATGATATCCATGAAGACGATTCTCGCTTTCCTTGCTCTTTGCTCCTTCGGGCTTGCAGCCAATGCTAATGCGGCAGACTTATCAGCAGCTATCGGGGCCACTAGCCAGGGTGGGGTGACTGCACGAACGGCTTTGGGCTTCAACTGGGATAAGTCCTGGTTGGAAAGCTCGTCGGGCAAGCTCACCGGCTATTGGGATCTGGGTTACACCTATTGGCAAGCTGGCGATGAAGCCGGTGGCCGTCATTCGATATCGCTTTCGCCGGTCTTCGTTTATGAGTTTGGTCAAGGTCAAATCAAGCCGTTCGTCGAGGCAGGCATTGGTGTTGCAATGTTCTCCAGCACCAACGCTGGTGACCAGAAAATGAGCACTGCCTTCAATTTTGAAGATCGGATCGGTGCTGGCTTGAAAATCGGCGAGACGCAGAAGGTGGGGATACGTGCGATCCACTATTCGAACGGGAGCATCAAAGAACCTAATGACGGTATCGAGTCGTTTTCGCTTTTTTACAGCCACACCATATGAACTGATTCCAGGCTAACTTTCAGTTCAAGACCCCGCTAAGTGCGGGGTTTTTAGTTTATGCGAGACGCCACACCTCGGGCTGTTTCTGGCGAAAGTGGCTTGGACGTCGATAGCCTGCAATGCTGCGTGCGGAAATAACACTGGCAGTCATTGGACCCTTCGCCTCGAGCGTCCTGGGCGGCTTTGGCGGACTGATGGAAAGACATCACCTAATTCGAGCCTCGGCATTTGCCGGGGCTTTTTTCATATGCCGATCCCGCAAGGGTGGACTGTCGGATGTCGACGATGCCGGAAAAAACACCTGACTTCTGGGCGCACGTCTGGCTGATCATCACGACGCCCCTCTGGCAAGGAGCGATCATGGCGGCAACGATCTCGTTATTGCGCGTGCTCTATGAAGGCAAAGAGGCCAATAAATGGCGCGTGGTGCTTGAGGCGCTGATTTGCGGTGCCCTGAGCCTGTCCGCCAGCAGCGTCATCGAATGGATGGCCTGGCCGTCCAGCCTGTCAGTCGCCGCTGGCGGCACCATCGGGTTCATCGGCGTGACGGCGATCCGGGAGCTGATCATCAGGTTCCTCGGTCGCAAGGCGGACTCAGTATGAACATTGAGCCCGTTGTCGCAGTAGCCAAATCCGTTTCCACGTTGCGCGCCATTGCCGCCGCCATCGTCATCGCCATCGTCATGGGCTTGCTGATCGCCATCCAACAGGTTCGCGTCGTCTCCCTACAGGGCGCCGTGACCGTTGAGCGTGATGCAAAGCAGCAGGCCGTCGATGCCAACAAGGAAAGCCAGGCCACGATCACCACGCTGAAAGCCGAAGCTGCTCGCAACGCCGCGTACGCCGCCGACTTGAACAAACGCATCAAGGCCAGCGAAGACAAGGCCAAGAAGGCCAAGAAGGATTTCGATGATCTCAAGCGCAACAGCAAACCGGTTCGTGATTGGGCTGCTCAGCCTTTGCCTGACGGCCTGCGCGGCAAAGCCGCAAGTGGTAACAAAAACCACGGCAATAAGACTGGAAGCCCCTGAGCTGATCCCCTGCGAGCGGGTCAATGCAGACGATACCGATTTACGTGACAACGGCGATGTATGGGAGCTGAAAGATCAGGCCATCAAGCTGCTCGACACATGCGCCGATCAGGTCGACGCCCAGATACTGCGCAGCAAAAGCAAATAGGGCGATGAGGCGACGTCATTCACGCAGGAGCTGAGCTCTTAGCGAGTCCTCGTAAAGCGTCAGCTGTGAATAGTCCAGTTGGTGATTCGGACCCCATTCACTCACTGGCAAAGCTAGAAGCTCGGCGAGTTGAATCTGAACGGCTTGGAGTGTGGCGATTACTACAGACTCGGGCATCGAGGAAGGTAGTAGTGAGACCGAGTGTGATGACATGAGCTGCTGCGCCTAACCAAATGCATAGCAGCATTAAGAATGCATGCTTTGGCTTTAACAACAGCGGTTCGTCGCTTAGCTGTTTCCCATAATCATGCCGGACACGACCATGCAAGCGCTCTCACTTTCGCGCGCTGCAGGTAGCTGACCAGCTCCGTAGGTTGAGGCGCACATGCCCCAGAGAACTCTCAAACCATGCGCCGCGCGAGCTTGCAATGCGCTGACTCGCAACGCCAAGTACTGCGACGCGCACCTGGATCTCTCCAAGGCATGGGGAACCAGGCAAGGCTCAGGCCGTGGCGGCCGGCCATGGCGCCGACTGCGGGACCAGGTTCTCGCGCGCGATCAGTACCTGTGCCGCTGCGAGGAGTGCGTGCAGCTTGGCCGGGTACGTGCTGCGACGGAGGTCGACCATATCGTGGCGTTGGCACAGGGCGGCACTGACTACCCAAGCAACCTCAGGGCGATTCATCACGACTGCCACAAGCTTAAGACCGCCCGCGAGGCACAGGCCGCCCGCGGCAGCGGCTGAGGCGGAGCGGCCTCGTGTGGCACGTCAGAGGTCCTTGTGGCACGCCAACTCCCCGACCGTTCGTCGGATATGCACCGTTTTGGGGCGGGGGAGGGTCGAAAGTCTAGGGGTTTACGAGGCGGACACCGCCTGCCCGTCGTTTTTTTACACCCGCGAAATATAAAACTCAGGAGTGGGCCCATGGCCGGGGTGAAGGGGAGGTCGGGCCGTACTCCCAAACCCACGGCCCAGAAGGTTCTCGCAGGCAATCCGGGCAAGCGAGCGCTCAACCATGCAGAGCCCCAGTTTTCAAAGATCACTCAGATCGACCCGCCCGAGTGGTTGAGCGAGCGCGCAGCCACGATGTGGAAAATGATCGTTCCAGAGTTGCTTCGCGAGAACGTGGTGGCCATCACCGATCTGCATAACGTCGAAGCATTCTGCAGCGCCTATGACAACTGGCGGCTCGCGCAAGAGTCGATCAAGCAGTTCGGCATTGTGGTGACCGGAGCCACTGGCGGCCCGATGAAAAACCCGGCCTTGACCGCGGCAAACGAAACGATGCGTCAGATGGTGACCTTCGGCGCGATGCTTGGGTTGGACCCGGCGAGCCGCACACGCCTTATCGGCGGCAACAAGGAAAAAGAAACCAACGAATTCGCCAAACTATTGAGTAGCTGATGACCAAACCATCCCACCCCAACGTCGACAAGGCGATGGCGTGGGGTCGGTCATTGCTGCGCGGCAAGGTACCGGCGTGCCGCTTCATTCATCAGGCGGTGCAGCGTCACTTCGACGACATGGCTGCCAGTCGTAAGCGTGGTTTCCGATTCAAGTTCGATCCGATAAAGGCTGAGAAGAAACTCAAGCTGATACAGCTCCTGCCTCATACAAAGGGCGAGTGGGCTTTCAAGCGGCAGCTGATCAGCCTGGAGCCTTGGCAGCTGTTCGGCCTGGCCGTCACATTTGGCTGGGTCAAAAAGAAGGGCGGGCATCGACGGTTCCGCGAAAGCTATTGGGAGGTACCCCGCAAGAACGGTAAATCCGTTGTCGCCGGCGGCGTGGGCATCAGCATGTTTGTCGCTGATGGCGAGCACGGCGCCGAGGTGTACGCCGGAGCGACCACGGAGAAACAGGCGTGGGAGGTTTTCAGGCCTGCGAAGCTGATGGTCAGCAAATCGCCAATGCTGGTCCAGGCGGCGGGGATCGAGGTCAATGCCTCGAACATGAATATCCCCTCCGACTTCAGCCGCTTCGAGCCGCTGATTGGCGACCCGGGTGACGGCGCTTCACCAAGTTGCGCGATCGTGGACGAATACCACGAGCATCGGACCTCGGCGCAGTACGACACGATGCTGACCGGAATGGGTGCAAGGCGTCAGCCGTTGATGTTCATCATCACCACCGCGGGCGCTGACATCGAAGGGCCTTGCTACGACAAGCGTCGCCAGGTCGTTGAGATGCTGGCCGGCACTGTACCCGACGACGAACTGTTCGGCTGGATATGGACTCTCGACGATGGCGATGACTGGACCGATCCGAAGATGCTGGCCAAGGCCAATCCGAATCACGGCGTGTCTGTGTTTCAGGAGTATCTGGAAAGCCAGCAGGCGAGGGCCATTCGTTCTGCGCGTTTCGCCAACACGTTCAAAACCAAGCATCTGAATCTGTGGGTAAGCGCCAAATCTGGCTTCTTCAACATGGAGCGCTGGAAGGCCTGCGAAGACACGACGCTGACGCTTGATCAGTTCGAGGGGCAGGAGTGGGTTGCTGGTTTCGACTTGGCACGCAAGCTGGACATGAACTCAAGGGCCCGTCTGTTTTGGCGCGTCATTGATGATCGAGTGCATTACTACAGCATCGCTCCGAAGTTTTGGGTGCCTGAAGACACCGTCTTCAACAGCGACAATCGGCGCATGTCTGAGCGTTTCCAAGCATGGATCAACTCGCAGCATCTGGACGTTACACCAGGCGCGGAAATCGACTACCGGGAAATCCTTGAGGACACCAAAGAGGCCAATCACCAGGCGCCTTTGCGAGAGTCACCCATCGACCCGCATGGTGCTACAGGCTTGAGCCATGACTTGGATGACGAGGGGTTCTGCCCCATCACCATCATCCAGAACTACACCAATATGTCGGACCCTATGAAGGAGCTCGAAGCGGCTATCGAGTCCGGACGATTCCACCATGACGGTAACCCAATCATGACCTGGTGTATCGGCAATGTGATCGGCAAGCACCTACCCGGTAACGACGACGTTGTGCGGCCGATCAAGCAAGGCGACGACAACAAGATTGATGGGGCGGTGGCGCTGATCATGACCATCGGCCGGATACTCGCGAACGTCGCGCCTAGCCGTCCGGTTGAAGACTTCCTAAATCAAACACTGAGCATGTAATGGCCGATACCGACTACAGCATTGACCTGCGCACTCGCAGCCCCTTTTGGGCGCGCATGGCGAGCTTCTTCGTAGGCGGACGGCTGACGACTCCCGAAAGGGGATCTCAGTCAGGCCCCGTCTCCGCGTCGGGAGCTGTCGGAGATTCGATCGTCACCGACGAAAGATCGCTGCAGATCGCTACGGTTTTCGCATGTGTGCGTCTGATCTCTACAGTGGCGGCCGGCCTTCCTTTGGATGTCTTTCAGACGAAAGACAACAACCGGTCGAAGGTGGGAATCGACAACCCACTGGCCAGGCTGCTGCGCTACAGCCCAAATCAGTACATGACGGCCGTTGAGTTTCGCGAAGCAATGACTATGCAGCTTTGCTATTACGGCAATGCCTATGCGCTGATCGAGCGCAACAGCGTTGGCGATGTGATCAGCCTCATGCCTCTGATGTCCGTCAACATGGATGTACGCATGGAAGGCAAGCGAATCGTTTACCGGTATCGGCGCGACACCGAGTTCGCTGATTTCAAGCACTCCGAGATATTTCATCTCAAAGGGTTCGGCTTCAACGGATTGGTGGGGCTTTCACCGATAGCCTTCGCAGCAAAGACCGCCAGCGTGGCTGTGGCCATGGAAGATCAGCAGCGTGACTTCTACGCTAACGGCGCGAAGTCGCCGCAAATCCTCATGACCGGCGACAAGATTCTGGACAAAGAGCAACGCAAGCAGCTCGGCGAGAACTTCAAGGAAATCGCAGGTGGCCCAGTCAAAAAGCGCTTGTGGATTCTGGAGGCTGGCTTCACTACGCAGTCAATCGGTGTCAGCCCGCAAGATGCGGAAACGATGGCCGCGCGCAAGTTCCAAGTGAGCGAGCTCGCCCGCTTCTTCGGCGTGCCCCCGCACTTGGTGGGTGATGTCGAGAAAACGACCAGTTGGGGTTCCGGCATCGAACAGCAGAACCTGGGCTTTCTTCAATACACTCTTTCGCCTTTCCTGAATCGGTGGGAATACGCCATTGAGCGCTGGCTTATAAAGCCAGCCGATCTTGGGCGCCTCCATGCTGAACACAACCTCGACGGCTTGTTGCGCGGAGACTCCACCGCCCGTGCTGCATACATGGGCACCATGGCAGATAAAGGGCTGCGAACAGTCAACGAACTCAGGCGCCTGGACAATGAGCCGCCACTACCTGGCGGCGATGTTGCAACACGGCAGTCTCAGAACGTGCCGCTTACTCAACTTGGACAAACAAACCCCGCCCCTGGCGGGGTTTAGTTTTTCTGGAGCTGCCAAATGTCAAACATTCAAAAGACCCTGGCCTTCGCCGAGGCTGAAATCAAATTTGATGCCAGCGGGAAGGTAGGGGTTTTCGAGGGGTATGCCAGCGTTTTCGATGTTATCGATTCGGATGGCGACATCATCCTTCCGGGCGCGTTTAAAAAAGCCCTGAACACGCAGAGCCGGCAGGTTGGCATGTTCTTCAACCACCAAACCTACGGGTTGCCTGTGGGCAAATGGCAGTCGCTTACAGAGGACAGCAAAGGCCTGATCGTTCGAGGCGAACTGACGCCAGGTCTTTCTGTTTCTAACGACCTGCGCGCCGCTATGGAGCACAAGACTGTCGAGGGGATGTCTGTCGGCTTCACCGTGATGAAAGACGACTTCGACATGATCCCCACCGGCCGCGCGTTTAAGAGTGTGGCCGCCCTTCGCGAGATAAGCATCTGCACGTTCCCAGCCAATGAGCTGGCAACTATTGAGTCCATGAAATCAATGGAGTCCATCACCACCATTCGCGACATTGAGCACTGGCTGAGGGATTCGGTCGGCCTGTCCAAGTCGCAAGCGCTGGGCCTTGTAGCCCGGATTAAGTCCGCAGTTCGGAGCGATTCCGAAGGTGGCGAAATCACCGCGATCCTGGATCGCCTTAAGTCCTTCCCATCTGTAGGAAAATAAACCATGTCCGAATTGGCTCAAATCCAAAAGGCTATCGAAGAATCGCAAAAGAACATGACTGAACTGTTCGATGCGCAGAAAAAAGAAATTACCGAAACCGGTGCGGTCAGTAAAAAACTGCAAACCGACCTTCAGTCCGTCCAGGAAGAGTTGACCAAATCCGGCACTCGCTTGTTCGACCTGGAACAAAAGCTTGCCGCGGGCAATCTGGACAACCCGGAAACGAAGAAATCCTTTGCAGAGCAAACGGCGATTGATCTTCAGAAGTCCTGGGACGGTAAGTCGTCGGGCAAGGTCGACGTCAAGAGCTTCAACAAGCAACTGGGCAGTACGGCAGGTTCCGCCGGCGCCTTGATCGAGCCACAGCGCAACGCTGGTATTTTGATGCCGGGCCTGCGTCGTCTCACCATTCGCGACTTGCTCGCTCAGGGCCGAATCAGTACGAACTCGCTGGAATATGTTCGCGAGAACATCTTCACCAACAGCGCGGGGCCTGTTGCGGAAGGCAATCTGAAGCCCGAGTCGAACCTGACTTTCACCAAGGAAACGGCGAACGTCAAAACCATCGCTCACTGGATCCAGGCCTCGCGCCAAGTGATGGACGATGCGCCAATGCTCGAGTCGTACGTGAACAACCGGCTGCTGTTCGGCCTGGCTTTGGTCGAAGAAGGCCAGTTGCTGAACGGTGACGGCACCGGTGACAACCTGACCGGCCTGAACAAGGTGGCGACTGCGTACGACGCAACGCTGAACGTGACCGGTGACACACGCGCCGACAAGATTGCTCACGCGATCTTCCAGACCAGCGAATCTGAGTTTGAAGCGTCCGGCATCATTCTCAATCCGCGTGACTGGCATGCAATTGCGCTGCTGAAAGATGCTGATGGTCGCTACATCTTCGGCGGTCCAGCTGCCTTTGCAGCCAAGGTTATGTGGGGGCTGCCGGTTGTTGCTACCAAAGCCCAGGCCCTGGGCACGTTCACCGTGGGCGGCTTTGATCTGGCTTCCCAGGTCTGGGACCGCATGGACGCGACTGTCGAAGTGAGCCGCGAAGACCGTGACAACTTCGTCAAGAACATGCTGACCATTCTGTGTGAAGAACGCTTGGCCCTGGCTCACTACCGGCCAACCGCAATCATCACCGGTCCTTTCGCAACCGCAGCTTAATCGAGGGCGGGGCAGGCAACTGCCCCATTAGTACTGATGATCAAGATTCGCGCGCTGCGCCAGTTTTCGCATTACTACGCCGGAAACTTCAGTCAGTTTGAGGTCCGCGAAGTCAAGGAAGAATACGCCGAGGCATTGGTCGGATTGGAGCTGGCAGAGGTGGTTGAGGACGATCCAGCTCAAGACCTGCCGCCGAAGAAAGGGTCCAAAAAATGACCATAGCCGTTGCCGACTTGCTCAGCCTCAATGTCATTCGTCTGCATCTTCGAATTGATCATACGGACGAAGACGAGTTGATCCTGCTGTACGCGGAGTCGGCACTGGCTTGGGCCTTGTGGTATTGCGATAACCCATTGCTGGTTGCCGCATCCGACATACCGGCATCATTCAAAGTCGCACTGCTGCTTCTCACGGCTCATTCCTACGAAAACCGAGAGGCCGTCGCCTCGGGCGCTGCGCTGGAAACGCTGCCGTTGGCGGTCGACTCCTTTCTATGGAGCTCGCGCAACTTCCGCGATGCACCCGAACCGGACGAAGAAAATGACATACCAGGACCTTGGTGCTGGCGACCTTAATCGGCGCATTACGATTCAACGAAGAACCGATTACCCGGCCGAAGACATGGGTCTTGATTCGGTGCTCACGCTGCCCAGGGAGCGATGGGCAAAGATCGAGCCCGTGGGCACGGCCGTATATGCCAACGGAGTGCAAACCGACAGAAAAATTACCCACCGGGTTTTTGTTCGGTACCTGCAAGGAGTTACCGAGGCAGATGAAATCGCGTCGGAGGGCTGTATCTATGCGGTGCGTCGTGTCGCTGCCATGAATGGCGGCCGCCGATTCACCGTGCTCGAGGTCGAGGAACTTGGCTTAGAACAGCCTGGAGGAAGCCTATATGGCTAGACCTGCAGCCTATCTGCACTTCGGCGAGTTCGACAGCTACGGCAAGCTCGACTTCGACAAGAAGGAAATCCGCAAGGCCATGCGCAAGGCTGGCGTGCTGGTGCGCGCCGAGGGCCGAAAGCTGGTCAGCAAGCGCGCAGTGTCAGGCAAAGGCCAGTACCCCGGCATGCGCAAAGGCAGGCTGCGCCGTTCGATCACATACCGGGTTAGCCGTGCCGGCTTCCTGGTAAAGATCGAACCGCAGAAGACCGCCGACATGAAGGACTTCTACCCGGCTTACCTCTGGTACGGAGTGCGCCGCGGTGCCAAGCGTGGCAAGTCCCATAAAAAGCAGGAAGCGACCGGAGCATGGCGGATCGAACCGCGCGAGAACTACATGGTCGACGCGCTCAACAACAGCAAGGACGCCGTGCGCTCGATCCTCAAGCAGGCCTTTGCCGCCGCTCTGCGCTGATCAACGAGACAACCAATGAAAATCACTCCTGTGGTGCTGCACCTGCGGCAGCGCTGCCCGCTGTTCGGTGGGCGCGTGGCGGGCGGCATCGACTTCGATGCCGTGAAGGCCAGTCAGCAAGTTGATCGGCCTGGGGCGTTCGTCATCGCGACCGGTGATGACGCAACGGACAACGACCTACAGAACGGCATACGCCAAGACATCACGGACGCTTTTGACGTGGTGGTCATCCTGGGTGCGAAGGATCAGCGCGGGCAACTGGCGGTGGACGTGCTCCACGACATACGCGCCGATCTGTGGCGCGCTTTGGTCGGCTGGAAGCCTGGCGCCGAGTACGAACCCGTCACCTACGACGGTGGGGACTTGGTTCAGATCGACCGGGCGCTGGTGATCTACCGCTATTCCTTCGTGACTGCTTTCCAGCTGGGCCGCAATGCGTCAACGGATCCTGCCGAGACCTGGCATGAGCTTGAGCTCGACGGCTTGCCCAAGCTGGAGGGCATGGACATCAACGTGGACTGCATCGACCCGGCAGACCGCAACCTCGAATACCCCGGCCCGGATGGGCGTATTGAAATTCAACTCAAAGAGGAACTGCCATGAACCGCATTACTGTGGTGCCGGCCAAGGGGCGCGCGGTGCCCGATCCGGAAACCGGGGAACTCCTGTTGCTCGAAGGTCGGGATGTGCCCGATGACGCTTACTGGCGCCGCCGTCTTGCTGATGGCGACGTCGTGATCCCTAACCCGCCCGCCAAAGAGGTCGCGACCAAATGAGCGTAGGATTTCAACAGATCCCCGCGGATATCCGCGTGCCGCTGTTCTATGCGGAGATGGACAACTCGAACGCCAATAGCGCGTCGAGCGCGCTGCGCCGCCTGATCGTGGGTCAGGTCAACGACCTGTCCACCGCCGATGAAATCGGCAAGCTGGTGCTGGTGTCGAGCCTGGCCCAGGCCAAGACGATCGGCGGCCAAGGCTCGATGCTCGCGGCGATGTACGACACCTGGCGTCAGAACGACCTGGTGGGCGAGATCTGGTGTTTGCCGGTCAAGGCCAGTGCCGGTGCTGCGGCGGCGGGCAAGGTGACCATCACCAACGCTGCCACTGAAACCGGGCTGATCAACCTGTACGTGGCGGGTGTGCGCGTTCAGGCGACTGTAGCCTCTGGTGCTGCAGCCGCCGTCGCGGCCGCAGCGTTGGCTACCAAGATCAACGCTGCGGCCGATCTGCCGGTTACCGCTGCTGCGGCAGCGGGTGTGGTAACGCTGACGTCCAAGTGGCTGGGTGACTCCGGCAACGATATCGGCCTGAGCCTGAACCGTCTGGGCAAGAGCAATGGCGAATTCACCCCGGCGGGCCTGACCGTTGTGGTAGCGCCAATGTCCGGCGGCGCGGGCACCCCCGATGCCACAGCCGCCCTTGCCGCGCTCGGCGACGCACCGTTCGAGTTTATTTGCGTACCCTGGGCCGACACCACCACCCTGGACGCATGGAAAATTGCGATGGGTGATGCCAGTGGCCGCTGGTCCTGGGCCAAGCAGCTCTACGGTCACGTCTACAGCGCCCTGCGCGGCACGCTTGGCACCCTGGTAGCAGCCGGTCAGCCGCGCAACGACCAGCACATGACCATCTTCGGCTTCGAAGCGGGCGTTCCTCAGCCATTCTGGCGCGTGGCCGCTGCTGGCGCTGCACGTCAGGCGGTGTTCCTGTCCGCCGATGCCAGCCGGCCAACCCAGACCGGCGTGCTGGTGGGAATTGATCCCGCGCCTGAGGGGGCACGCTTCACGCTGACCGAGTTCAACTCGCTGCTGCAATACGGTATCGCGACCTTGTTCTTTGAAGGCGGCTATGTGCGCATCCAGCGTGCGATCACCACCTACCAGAAAAACGCCTACGGGCAGGCTGACGACTCTTATCTGGACAGCGAGACGATGCACCAGAGCGCGTACATCGTGCGCCGCCTCAAAGGCATCATCACCAGCAAGTACGGTCGCCACAAGCTGGCCAGCGACGGCACCCAGTTCGGCGATGGTCAGCCAATCGTCACGCCCAACGTGATTCGCGGTGAGCTGATCAGTGAATACGGCAACATGGAGCGCGACGGCCACGTCGAGAACTCGGCGCTGTTCGCCCAGTACTTGATCGTGGAGCGCGACAGCAAGAGCCCGACGCGCATCAACGTGTTGTACCCGCCGGATTACGTGAACGGGCTGCGCATTTTCGCGCTGCTCAACCAGTTCCGCCTGCAGTACACCGCCGAAGCAGCGTAACGCTGTCCCGTTTTCAAGGCCCGCCACGAGCGGGCCTTTTTATTTGGAGGCCCACTCATGGGGCAGAAAGTTGCTGGTACCTGCTACGTCAAGGTTGACGGCACGCAGTTAACCCTCAAGGGCGGCGTGGAAGCACCGCTCATGGACAAGACGCGGGAGACCGTGGTCCCTGGATTTTTCAAGGAGGAGGACAAGGCGCCCTGGCTCAAGTTCTCCGCGGTGCACACAGCGAACTTCCCGCTCAAGGCTTTGACCGAGGGGACGAACATGACCATTACTGCCGAACTCAAGAACGGCAAGGTCTACACACTTTCCGGCGCCTACCTGGTGGATCAGCCGAGCTCCAACGGCGAGGAAGGCACCATTGAACTGCAATTTGACGGCGTTAAAGGGGTATGGCTGTGAGTGAAGAAAAGCAGGTTGTTGACCCGAACGCGCCGATCAAGTTGAGCGCCCCGATTCAGGCGCATAGCGAACAACTCACTGAGTTGGTGCTGCGCCGCCCGACGTCGCAGGAAGCCCGCGCGATCAAAGCGTTGCCCTACAAGATCGATGCAGACGAGGCGGTTTGCCTGGATCTGGATGTGTCGGCCAAGTACATCGCCGTGTGCGCCGGCATTCCGCCTTCGTCGGTGAATCAGCTGGATCTGGCGGACCTCAACAAACTCGCCTGGATGGTGGCAGGTTTTTTCATGACCCCGGCGTCACCAGTCTCGAAGACCTGATTTCTCTGGTCTACGACCTGGCCTATTTCTGGAAGGTTGACCCTGAACAGATGATGGCCAGGCCGCTGGATATCTTTCTTGAATCGCTAGCTCAGGCGCAGCGGATCAATCGCGCGTTGCAGGTGGACTGATGGCAGATCAATTTCAGCTCAAGGCACTGATCACCGGTGTCGACAAGCTGTCGCCAACGCTGGCCGGCATTCGCAAGAACGTTGCCAACTTCCGCAAGGGCCTGCAGAACACAGGTCTGGGCAATCTCAGTTTCAAGGAGGTCATCACCGGCGGCGCGCTGGCAGCGCCGTTCGTGATGGGGACGCGCGCAGCGATAGAGTTCGAATCGGCGATGGCCGACGTGCGCAAGGTAGTCAACTTTGACGCGCCCAGCCAATTCAAGGAGATGGGCGACGACATCACCAAAATGTCGGAACGGCTGCCGATGGCCGCCAATGACATCGCCAAGATCGTTGCAGCGGGCGGGCAGTCAGGCATTGCCCGGGGAGAACTTCTGGGTTTTGCACAAGACGCGGTAAAGATGGGCATCGCGTTTGACCAGACCGCTGAGCAAAGCGGCGACATGATGGCCAAGTGGCGGACCTCCTTCAAAATGACCCAAGCCGAGGTGGTCGGGCTCGCTGACAAGATCAACTACTTGGGGAACACCGGGCCGGCCAATACCAAGCAGATTTCCGACATCGTTACTCGCGTCGGGCCGTTGGGGGAAGTCGCGGGCGTAGCGTCGGGTCAGATTGCGGCGCTGGGCGCGACTATGGCTGGCACGGGTGTCGAGCAGGAGGTGGCCGCAACCGGCATCAAGAATTTCATGCTGGCGCTTACCAAGGGCAGCGCCGCGACGAAGACTCAGTCAAACGCGATGAAGTCGCTCAGATTGAACTCGAAAACCGTGGCGGCAGGAATGCAGAAGGATGCTCAAAGCACGATGCTCCAGGTGCTCAAACGTATTGCTGAGGTTGATGCAGTCAAGCGCCCAGCGCTGCTGACCAATCTCTTCGGCACTGAGTCCGTTGCTGCAATCTCGCCACTGCTAACCAATCTAGGGCTACTCGAGAGCAACCTGAAAAAGACCGGTGACGCTTCGCAGTACGCCGGCTCAATGGAGGCCGAATACGCTTCGCGTGCGGCCACGACTGAAAACAATTTGACGCTGATGCGAGGTTCTTTGAACCGGGCGAGCATAGCGTTGGGCCAAGCATTTTTACCCCCGCTAAATGCCGTGATCAATAAGCTGCGGCCCTTTATCAGCCATGTGGGCGACTTGATTCAGGCCAGCCCTGCGTTTGTCAGAGGACTCGCCATGGCGGGCGTCGCTTTCACTGCCATTCGCGTGGGCGCGGTAGCCGCAACTGTCGCCACCAGGCTGTTAGGGCTTGCGTTTTCAGCGACCCCGATCGGCATTGCGGCGGTGGCTATTGCCGCCGCTGTCGGTGTGATCGTCGCAAATTGGGACACCCTGGCGCCGTACTTCGAGCAGCTGTGGGAAAGCATCAAGGGCCCGGCAATGGCGGTGTGGGGCTGGATGAAAGAGTTGTTCAAGTGGTCGCCAGTGGGACAAGTCATTGCCAACTGGGAGCCCATCAGCGAATTCCTCGGAGCGCTCTGGGACGTCATTAAGGCCGCCGCTGTGTCCACGTGGGACTTCATGAAGGCTGCTTTCAACTGGGCACCCATGACGGTCATCGCTCGCAATTGGCAACCGCTGTCGGAGTTTTTCAGCGCGCTGTGGGACGTCATTCGCGCCCTGGCTGCGGTTGCCTGGGAAGGCATCAAGGACACCATGGCGGCAGCGTGGGGATGGATCAAAGAGCAACTGGGCTTTGATCCGGTGCAGATCGTCACCGAGAAGTGGGAACGACTGGTGGCTTACTTCAAGGGCCTGTTCGAGAGGATTCGGCCTTACATTCAGCCGCTGATGGAGGCAGGTGACTGGGCCAACCAGAAAACCGAAGCGGCCACGGGCTGGGTCAAGGGAAAGGCTGCGCAGGTCAGCAACTTTTTCTCGAAAAGCGACCCTACCGCGCTGTCTGGCGGTGTGATCAATAACGGCACGCAAGGGCTCAGGCACTTCGCAGCGGGCATCAGTCAGCAGCCTGTGCCCGTGGTTGCAGCAGATGGCATTAAACAGGCTGCGCCTGTCGCTGCGGCGCAGGTCCCTCGGCAGGCAGCGCCAGTCGTCACCGCTGGGCTCAGTCAGCCAAAAGATTCCGTGACAGCCGGCAGTAGCCTTGGGTTTGAGCGCCCGTTGCCACTTATGCCCGGCGCAATACTGCCGGCACCGGGCAATTTGCTCGCGGGTGCGTCAGGCAAGTCGCAACTGAACGGGGAGCTGGTTATTCGACTGGAGGGCGAGACTCGCGGCGTGCGGCCTCAACCGGCAACGACCGATCAGCCCGGGCTCAAGATCAGCACCAATGTCGGTTATAGATCCCTTTCTGGAGCGCAATAGATGGCCGATACCTGGCGCGAGCAGTTATTGCCGGCGTCGTTTCGGGGCGAGACGTTTCTCATCGAGGATACGTCGGTTCCAGTGGGGCGCAAGGTTCAGCTTCACGAGTACCCCAAGCGAGACGAGTCGTTCGCCGAACAGATGGGCAAGGTCGCCCGCGTGCACAAGGTCAAGGCCTACATCATCGGCGATGATTGTTTCCAGCGCCGGGACAAGTTGCTCAAAGCCCTGGAGACCGAGGGGGAGGGGACACTTGTTCATCCCTGGCTTGGGCAGTTGCAGGTTGTGCCCGGTGCTTGTGAGATGGCCCACAGCCGCCGAGAGGGCGGCATGGTCACCTTCGACCTGACTTTCTATCCAGGCAACGCCCAGACAAACCCATCGGTGCGTGCCAACACCGCGCGCATGGCGGGGCAGACCTCGGCCAGCTACTGGAGCGCCGCGCTGGGGCGTTACAAGTCGGCAATGGCCGCGGTGGATACCGCGCGCATCAACCTGATCGGCCTGCAGAACACGGTCACCGGTGCGTTCGGCGTCATCACGGGGCAGTTCTCCCCGCTGGGCAGTGCAATCGGGTCCGCGCGATCGCTGGCCCAAATGCTGACCAATTCGCCTGGCGCGCTGTCGAGCTTATTCAGCGGCTATTTCAGCGACCTGGGCCAGTCCTCGGCAAAGAGTTCGAGCGTTGCGGCGTCGAGCGGTACCGGATCATCTTCCGGTGCAAGCGCCGGCGGGACGTCCGGTGGCGGCACCAGCGGCAGTGACGTCGATACATCCGCCTCGGCATCCGTGACGAGTGCCACGAGCACCACCAGCGCTGGCGCATCGATGTTCAACAGTTACACCGATGCGGTAGGGATAGTGTCCAGACAGGCGGAGGATGCGGCCAGCATTGATACGGTCATGGCGGGCAGCGGGGCTGATACCACGGCTGCGGCGCAGGCGCTGGCCAATCTTGTGCAGGATGCGGTCCTGGTGCAGGCAACCGCGACGATCGCACAAATGCCTGTGCTGACCCCAGCTGCCAAGGATCAGTCGACGGCGTCACTGCAACAGCAAGTCGTCGAGCCCGTGGCGCGAGCCGAGGTGCCGGTGGCCGACGAGGTGGTTGCTGTAAGGGACGCACTAGATGCGGTGTTCTGGCAGGCCGCTCTCAAGGCTGACGCGACCTTTTACCCCGCCATCAATGAGGCACGCCAGCAGGTATCCAAGCACCTGACGGCGGTCGCCGCTTCCGGTGTTCAACTGGTCAGCGTCACCCCGCTCCAAACCGTGCCGGCGGTGGTGATGGCTTATCGGCGTTTCGGCGACGCGACTCGCGAGGGTGAAATCGTGCAACGCAACAAAATCAATCACCCGGGCTTTGTGCCTGCCGCACCCCTTCAAGTAGCCAGGGAGTAACCGCATGTCCGACCCGAAGACGGTTGTGACGCTGACCGTTGACGGGCTGGATTATTCCGGTTGGACCTCGGTAGAAATCAGCGCAGGTCTAGAGCGGCAGGCGCGCAGCTTCAACATCGGCATCACCTGGAAGTGGCCCGGACAGAACGTGCTACGCCCGGTCAAGCAGGGTGCTCGCTGCGAGGTGCGCATCGGTGGCGATCTGGTTGTGACGGGCTGGGTGGATGCCACGCCGATCAGCTACGACCATGAAAAGGTCACCACATCCATTGCCGGCCGGTCTTCAACTGGCGACCTGATCGACTGCGGCGCTATTAATCAGCCGGGCCAGTGGAAAGGCCAGAGTGTGCAGGCAATCGTTCAGGCGCTGGCCAGCCCCTACGGGCTTTCGGTCAGGAGTGAGATCGCGACCACCAGCGGCTTGACAGACCACACCATTGAGCCGGGAGAAACGGCGTTTGAATCCATCGATCGCCTGCTCACCCTCTATCGGGTGTTCAGCACCGACGATGCGAAAGGCAACGTTGTGCTGGCCGAGGTTGGTAGTGCAGGGCGCTCAGCCGAATCGCTGGAGCTGGGCCGCAACGTGCTCAAGGCAGACGCCGCGCTGGATTTCACACGCGTGTTCTCCGAATACCGGGTTATCGGCCAGCGCTCAGGCACCGATGAGGACTTTGCCAAGACCACTACAGAGGTCAACAGCTCTGTCACGGACCCGCGTATGGCGCGCAAGCGAGTGAAGGTCATCCATGAGAGTGGGCAGCTCAGCGACAAGCTGGCGGCCGACCGGGCCAACTGGGAGCGCGGCACCGCCGTCGGCAAGGCGCTGGAAGTGACCTATGACGTCCAGGGTTGGCGGCAGAGCAACGGGGCGTTGTGGCTGCCAAACACCATCGTGCGCGTCGTCGACCCGGTGATCGGCTACGACCGCGACATGCTCATCGCCGAGGTGACCTACACGCTCGACGAGCAAGGCACGATCTGCCGTCTTCGGGTGGGGCCGCCCGAGGGCTACCTGCAAGAGCCCGACGACCCGCACAAGAAGCGCAAGGCCAAGAAAACCGACGCCGTCGAATACCTCCTACCTGCGGACTACAAAGACAAATGAGCCGACTGATGAACCTGCTGACGCGCGGCGTCGTGGCCATGGTCAAGTCCACGGGCAAGATGCAAAGCCTGCAGATGCGCCTGACCCATGGCGAACTCAAAGACGGGATGGAACACCTTGAGCCCTACGGTTTTACAAGCTGCCCCCACGAGGGTGCAGAAGGGCTAGCCGCCTTCATGGGCGGCGATCGATCCCATGGCGTCGTGGTGGTGGTCGCGGACCGACGATATCGCTTGCAAGCCCTGGAGGCGGGCGAAGTCGCGATATTTACCGATGAGGGCGACAAGATCCATTTCAAGCGTGGCCGCATCATCGACATTGAGACCCAGACGCTGAACATTCGCGCGGCCAAGGGGGTTCATTTCGAAACGCCCAGCATCACCCAGACCGGGACAATCGTCAGCCAGGGCGACCAGATCGCCGGCGGCGTCAGCCAGATCAATCACCTGCACACCGGTGTGAAGGAAGGCCCAGACCAGAGCGGCCCGCCGGTCCCTGGGGGTGCGTCATGACCGTCATCGTTGCGGATGGCGTAGAGGTCAACCTGCGCCGGGCTGTGGAAATCAGCCTGTTCACGTGGCGCCGCGCCAATGCCTCCGATCAGGTCGAAGACGAGGAGCGCTACGGCTGGTGGGGTGACAGCTTTCCGCTGGTTGCAAACGACCGTATCGGCTCGCGGCTCTGGCTGCTGCGCCGGCGCAAGCTCACTACTGCGACCATTGGTGATGCCGTGACCTATGCCCAGGAGGCGCTCAAATGGTTGCTGGATGACGGACATGCCACTGCGGTGCAGGTGCTTACAGAACGCGCCGGGCATTCCCGGCTCAACCTGGGCGTAGTCATGACCCTGCCCTCGGGCGAAACCCTGGATATCTACCCTAACGAACATTGGCAGGTGCTTTATGCCGTTTGAAACCCCGACCCTGCCCACACTCATCAGCCGCACTGCTGCTGACCTTGCCAGTGATGCCTTGCGCCAGTCAGATGCGCAGGTGCTGTCACGCACGATCAGTGGCGCGGCTTATGGGCTGTACGGTTACCTCAACTGGATTGCCAAGCAGATCCTCCCCGACACCGCGGACGCCGTCACGCTCGAGCGGCAAGCTCTCCTGCGGCTGGAAACCCCGCGCATCCCGGCGAAAAGTGCAACCGGCTCGGCGAGCTTCTTGGCCTCAGCAGGATCTGTTCTGGATGCGAATCTGGTGGTGCAGGCGAGCGACGGGCGTCAGTACCGTGTGGTGGACGCTATCACTCCGGTTTCGGGGATAAACACCGCGCAACTCGAAGCAGTCGATGGTGGAATTCTGGGCAATGCAGCCGCAGGCCTGACCCTGAAGCTGGTGCAGCCGGTGACGGGCATTGACGAGACGTTCACCGTCTTGGCGCCGGGCATCACCGGTGGCAGTAACCAGGAGTCAGTCGAATCGCTACGCAGTCGCGTCATTCGCAGCTTCCAGGTTATCCCCCACGGGGGAGACGCTGATGACTACGTGACGTGGGCGCTGGAGTGCGCGGGGGTGACGCGCGCCTGGACGGTGAAAAACTACCTGGGCCCCGGCACCGTGGGTGTGTTCTTCGTTCGCGATGGCGACGCCTCGATCATTCCGGACGCCAATGAGATCGCAACGGTCAAGAACTACATCGACACCAAGGCGCCGGTGACCGCCGAAGTGATCGTGCTGGCGCCGGTGCTCAAAGCCGTCAACTACACGATCAAGCTCACCCCGGACACCACCGTGGTGCGCACTGCGGTTACCGCTGAACTCACAGACCTGCACGAGCGAGAGGCGGGCCTGGGTGAGACGCTGCTGATCAGTCATATCCGGGAGGCGATTAGCAGCGCACAAGGTGAGGTCGACAACGTGGTTGGCAGCCCTGCGAATGACGTTACCGCCAAGCCCAACGAGCTGCTCACGGTGGGGGCAATCACATGGCAATAAGGACCGCCGATGAGTACCTATCACAGTTGATCGCTCTCCTTCCTCAAGGTCCGGCCTGGGATCTGGAGGGGGCGCCTGAGCTGGAAGTTGTTCTCGCCGGCATTGCGCAGGAAATGGCCCGACTGGATGCCCGGGCGTTTGCTCTCAATTCCGAGATGGACCCGGCCCATGTCTTCGAGCTGGTGCCGGAATGGGAGGCCGTCATGGGGCTCCCTGATGATTGTCTGGGCAGCTCACCGGCATTTGCTGATCGCCAGCTCGGGGTGCAGCAACGACTTCTCGCGATCGGCAGCCAGCACGTCAGCTATTTCATCGCGATCGCCAGAGGGCAGGGCTATCCGAACGCGTCTGTCACTCAGCACAGAGCGCCACGCTTTGGCCGTGCTCGCATGGGGAAGAGCCACTTCGGCACGTGGCAGGCCCAGTTCATGTGGACCCTGAACACGGGCGGGCGGCAATCCCTCGGCCGCCGATTTGGTGTGAGCCATTGGGGTCAGCGATTTGGTGCGAATCCCGGCAGTGCCCTTGAATGCATCATCCGCCGCTACGCACCTGCGCACACCATCGTCAATATCAACTACAAGTGAGAATAATCAGTGGACTATCCAATTAGCGTCCCCAGCGTCGGGCTCGTGGGCGGAAGGTTTGTGGATGAAAACACGGCCACCGGCACGATCGGCTCGTTGATCCCCTCGGACTGGGGCAATGCGGTCACCGATGAAATCCTGAATACCATTCGGGGCGCATCGCTGGTGCCCAAGGAAAACACCAATAATCAGTTGCTCGCGGCCATCAGAGCAATCATCGCGAGTCAGGTCGGCAAGCTGAAGAACATGGTCCGGCTCACCGCCAATGGCACTTTCATTGTGCCGGATGGTGTGTATCAAATCTGGCTAAGCGGTTGCGGTGCTGGCGGCGGCGGTGGCGCATCTCTCGCGACCAATTCATCGTCGTTTGTCACGGGAGGATCAGGCGGTGGCGCAGGTCAATCGCTCTATCGGCAGCTCATCAACGTTAACCCCGGACAGTCGATTGCCTACGTGATCGGCGCGCCGGGTGTTGGAGGGACGCCTGCCGCCAATAACGCAACAGATGGCGGCGCCACTATTTTTGGGAATCTTACGCTTGCAGGCGGCACCAAGGGGCTGCTGGGCTCCGGCGGTACCGCCTCCCCTGCAAACTACGCAGGCCCAGAAGGCGGCGCTGGATTCCCGAAAGGCGGGTATGCCTCAGACACCATGGTGTATTCCGGCGGGCAGGCCTCCGGTGGCATGGGTGGAATTGGCGGCAGCACCCCATTCGGCAACGCAGGACCTCCGGGCCGAGGCGCGGTAGGCGCTAACCCCAGCGCTTTTCCGGGAAGTGGTTACGGTGCTGGCGGCAGTGGTTCTGGTGGTGCGTACACCTCGCCCGTTTCAGCGCCTGGCGGCACCGGTGCGCCAGGTTTACAAGGTGTTCTCATTCTGGAGTGGTAATTGGCAATGGCAAACTACGCAATCGTTGAAAAAGGAAAGGTGATCAACGTGTCGGTCTGGGACGGAGACACCGAGAACTGGACCCCGTCCGAGGGTCAGGAGGCGGTGCTGATTCCTGACGGGCTTCCGGTAACCACCGGCACCAAATGCAAAAAAGGGGTCTTCACTTTAGAGCCAATTGCGCAGGCGCCCGAACTCGTGCCATCGGCGGAAGACATTCTGAAGACGAACACCAACCTTCGTGACACGGCGCTGGCGACGGCGACGCTCGCCATCGGGCCGCTTCAGGACGCAGTGGATCTCGACGAAGCTACCGCTGAAGAAACCGGCCTGCTAAAAAAGTGGAAGCAGTACCGGATAGCGGTTAACCGCATCGACCTGACGCTGACGTCCCCGCCATGGCCTGAACAGCCCGCCTAATCCCCCCGACCGCCTTGAGCGGTTTTTTTTCGTCTGGAGAAAAGTGATGACCGTAACCGAGAAAGATCGCGATGTGTTGGCCCGCACTTTATGGGGCGAGGCGCGCGGGGAGGGACTGGCCGGGATGGTGGCCGTGGCCTGGACGATCCGCAATCGTGTGGACGACGGCAAGGATAAATCCTGGTGGGGCGAGGGCTACGCAGGCGTGTGCCAGAAGCCGTACCAGTTCAGCTGCTGGAATCGCAACGACCCGAACTATCAGTTCCTGAGCGGCGCGCGGCAGATCCCGTTCCGCGAATTGGCGCAGTGCCGGATTGCCGCTGACCAGGTCATCGACGGGAAGGTGCCGGACCCCACCGGCGGGGCGACCCACTATTACGCGACCACCATGCCTAAGGCGCCGGACTGGGAGGCCAAGGCGAAGCGGACACTGAAGCTGGGCAACCACGTTTTCTTCCGCGACGTGCCCTGACACCTCACTTGATCTCGACCAATTGGAGAACGCAGTGCAGACAACGAAAAAAGAAGAAACATTCTCCCGCGCTTTGCGCGTCACGCTGGGCGTGAAAGCAAACGGGGGCTCGGTCTCGGTTCAGATCAAAATGGGCGACACCTGGGTGACGTCTGACACGCTGTGGAATGATGGCGCTTATCAACTCAACATTCCCCCGGCCACGGTGCGCTTCTTGCCGGCGGGCGGCGCCGCCTTTGAGGTGTTCGCATGAGTCTTCTCGCAGAGGGCCAGCAGACCCGCCGCCGCATCCGTCGTGGCCTGGGTCTGTTGGGCGACAGCTTCAGCGCAAACTGCCACACGATTGACCCGAAGGCATTCGGAACCGAGGCCTACGGCTACGCCGGTGCGATTGCTGCGCAGACCGGTCTTTTCCCCAGTTACCTGGACAACCAAGGGAAGGTCGGCGACCACTCCGGCCAATTCATGCCTCGGCTGCCTTCCTGCCTGACTTCGCTCACGGCCGATCTGTGGATGCTGCTGTCACGTACCAACGACAGTACGACTCCAGGCATGACGCTGGCCGACAGCAAGGCGAACGTGATGAAGGCGATCATCGCGTTCCAGAACACCCCTGGCAAATACCTTATTGTCGGCACCGGCACGCCACGCTTCGGCACCAAGGCATTGACCGGCGCCGCGCTCACCGATGCGATCGCGTACAAGGACTGGGTGCTGGGCTACGTCCGGCAGTTCGTGCCGGTGGTCAACATCTGGGACGGCTTCACGCAGGATATGACTGTCGATGATCTGCACCCGAACCTGATCGGCGCCGACTTCATCCAATCCCGCTGCGTGCCAATCATCAATGCCAATTTCGAGTTCTTCGGCGTGCCGCTGCCCACGGATGCCGCCGATCTGTACTCGGCGATTCGCCCGTTCGGCTGCCTGAACGCCAACCCTCTGATGGCTGGCTCAACCGGCGTGATCAACGCTTTGGTCAACCCTGTCGCTGGATCGGTGTTGGCGGACAACTACAAGGCAACCGGCTCAGGCCTAAACGGCATCACCACTCGCTGGTACAAAGAGCCTGCAGCATTCGGCGAGGCGCAGTGCATCGAGTTGGCCGGGACCATGGCGGCGGCCGGCGGGTACATCTATCTTCAGCCGGCGGCGAACGTGACGCTGTCGAATCTGCTGGCAGGGGACGTCATCGAGATGGTTTCGGCTCCGGAGATCGTCGGCAACAGCCGGGGCATCCTCAGCTGGGAGGCGGAACTGATCATCACCAAACCGGTATCCGGCGAGTCCACCACCATCTATTACCGCTCGATGGACAAGTACCAGGAGCCGTTCACTCTGCCAGCGAACTGGAAAGGTGCGCTGGAAACCCAGCGCTACCCGTGCGATGTCACTGAGGCGGTCGTTACCGCAAGGATGGGGCTTTACCTAGCCGCGGGCGTCAATCAGGACTCGAAAGTCAAAGCCGCTCAGTTCGGGATCCGGAAGGTCTGAACTTTAGCCAACGGCTCGCTTGGGCAAGGCAGGCCTCCGGTGTACGCTTACGTTGCATAAGCGCAGTTTCGACTTAACCGGCACAGGAAAAGCTTGTGGCCTATCGCCTGCTTAATTCGGCATCCGATCCGCAACGCATTATTCGCTCGTTGCGGCTGAACCGCGATCTCCAACGAGGGCTAGAATCGGGCCTGAATCGGATTTGGAATGCAGACACCGTCATCGGTTTGACCCACGCCCATGGCCGTGCCCTTGGTCTTGGTGTGGGCCTTGGGTTATTGCACGCTGTCACCCCAGAGCAGTTCAACTTACTGTCGGAAGCCTACACACGAGCTTTTGAACACCGCCTTGCAGTATTGGCGGAGCAAGGCTTGTACCAAGACGAAGTCAATTGTGGGGAAAGAACCGCTTACTAAGTCAAGCTCGCACGCTCTGAGCCGTTACATGAGGCGGGGTGAGCGAAGCTATAGCGTGCATTAGATAAATCAGCACAATCCTTTATGTTCGAAAGCGGGCGACCATCTGATTCAAATTGAGCGCAAGCTGAGATAGCTCACCACTTGCAGTTAGTGTTTGCCGGGTACCCTCGGTGCTCTGGACTGCCAAGTCTCGAATGCTCACCAAAGCACGATCTACCTCGCGAGCTACGTGCGCCTGTTCTTCTGAGGCCGTAGCGATTTGTTGATTACGGTCGTCAATCATCTGCGCGGCGTCAGTTATTAGCTGAAGTGATCGGCCAGCCTCGTCTGCCGTGCTCTGAGTGGCATGGACCTCGCGCGTACTGTCAGCCATCGACTCCACGACCTGAGAACTGCGCGAATGCATCAAAGCAATCATGGTCTCAATCTCGCCGGTAGAGGCCTGCGTGCGATGGGCAAGCGCACGAACCTCGTCCGCCACTACGGCAAAGCCGCGCCCCTGCTCCCCAGCGCGAGCGGCTTCGATTGCAGCGTTCAAAGCGAGGAGATTGGTTTGTTCTGCAATTGCCCCAATAACGTTTAAGACTTTGCTGATGTCCTGGGTTTGTACAGCCAATTCTTGAACTTGACCAGAAGTAACGTCTACCCGGTCCTTTAACGAGCGCATAGCCATGAGTGTCTCGCCAACTTTCGCATTTCCTTTCTCCGCTGCGTTGGCTGACTCCTTTGCTGCTTGAGAAGTGGATGTCGCATTCCGGGCGACCTCCTCGACTGCTGCGCTCATCTGATTGACGGCAGTTGCTGCTTGATCAATTTCAGAGTTCTGCTGCTGCAGAGTCTGATTAGCGCTTTCAGTGATGGCGGTCATTTCTACCGCCGCGGAGCTCAATTGCATTGAAGCCTCGGAGATCTCCGCTATGGTGCCGCGAAGGTTTTTCTGCATTGTGTTGAGAGCTCCCATGAGTCTCGCAGCTTCGTCGGATCCCGTTACAATCAAAGACGTTCGAAGGTCCCCGACGGCTATTTCTTCCGCCATCTTCAGCGACGTATTGATCGGGAGCACGATGCTACGCGTAAGCGCCATGGCAAATAGGATTGTCAGTACTAGTGCCGCAACCACCATTAAGGCTATAGCTTTGCTACTCTGATGGTAAACATTAGTTGCATAAATCCCTGCGTTTATCGCGCCGTCGGCGTTGTGTTTACGAAGAGAGGTAAGCGCACCCTGATAGGCTGCTGCACGGTTTTTTTGCTCACTATTCGCATAATCTACCGCCAGTTCATGCTGTGTGTTTTCCAGCTCAACGATGCGAGCTAGACCCTCCAAAAATTTACCCATGAGTGTGGCTGCCAGTTCGAATGTCTGACGCTCCTCGTCGTCCGAGATTAGATTGTTCCGATAGAAATCGGTCCGCTCACTGAGCACATCGCGGGCATTCGCCAGCTGCTTGACCGCATTAGCACGGTCCTCTGGGGAAGTTGCAGCAAGCAGCCGAATGCTTTCCAAGCGCGCTTCCAATACTGCAATTTGAATATCGTCCGTGGTCTGAATACTAGCCAACCAATTTTTTTCGATGTCTTGTTCCGATCCGCGCAGCTCGCCTAGCTGCAGGAATGCGAAACCGCCCAACACTATCACCAGTAAGGAGATCAAGCCAAAACAAAGCGAAGCTCTGGAGGCGATGGAGATCGAGCGCAGATTCATGGCGTGTCCGGATAGGTAGTTGGCGATTACGTAATCAAGATATCTGCCAGTTTCGAGAAAACTGAAATGCTGGCGCGTTTTTTCGTGCGTAGATCACTACATCTGTCTGGGACTTTCTTTTTAGACAGAAGAAGGCGCAGGCTTTCGTATCGTTGGCCTACTCTGCCTCTTTCACACTACTGCTGCATCAGTAGGGAGTGGCTATCGCCAGGGATGGCGGTGCCCGAGTCCCCCCGTCCCTTCTCGCGGTTGGTTGAAGGGTTGAAAGTTCAGACTTGCCTATTGGAGTGGCAACGTATTCGGAGAGGCAATCCGACCGATTTCTTCGGCAGCATTTGGCGTTCCAAAATGCTGTCGCTCCTGGGTACGGATAGTGGTATAGACGAGTCGGAGTTGCGCCCGAACGTGCTCGAATTGTACGTCTACCCCGGGATCTACTGATCACAAGTCAGCTGCTCATTGATAGCTAGCCCAGTTGCTCTCCAGCCAAATCACTACATTTATCTGGGATCTGGTGGTAGCGGGTAGACCCATGTGGATCATTCTCTCTGCCTTCTGAGCACCTGCGAGAGTCAGGGAATGCTTTTCGGCGAACTTATTAAGCAGGTACAAAACCTCGTGTTTTTCATGTCGGTTGAAAAGGCTCCGGTCCGGATCACCCGTTAGCTTTGGATCGTCGCCAGACGTGGTGCCGAGTGCATAGGTATAGGTGAGCTCACTTGCTGAAATTACGGCCATATCTTCAGATTAAGCCTTCAGCGTAAAAGCCTTGGGGCACACCGTCAAAGCTGGCAACCCTAAGGCTGTCATTAAGCTGGCATTCCTGAGCCAAACCAGCCCTAAAAGGCACAAAAAAAGCACTTGCGGTAAACGCTAAGTGCTTGATTTGTAATGCTTTTATGGTGGAGCCGGGGGGATTTGAACCCCCGTCCGCCAGTACTCCGCTTTCGGGCCTACATGCTTAGCCGTGTCTATTAAGTTAACCCTCAGCGACCCGACGGGCAGGGTGCTTTGGGCGAGCTGTGTAAGTTTTAGCCGATTCGTCCACAGCGTACTGCACGGCGATCCTGTTCTATATGACAATCACTTTGGGTTTACAGGCATCCCCTGGTGATTGCTGGAGCCGAAGCTACCAGAAGGAAGGCTAGCACCGCTTACGCGGCGAGAGCTTGTTCCCCGTAGGTTTCGTCATTGGCAACTATAGAAAGTTGCAACAGTGGATTTACGACTTCTGTTACCAAGTCGGCATGCCCCTAGAGTTTCATCACCGGCGTCGAATCCTAATCGGCCCCAATTCTGCTGCTCTAGCAGTCAGGCGGCGGAGTCTACCCGAATCAATGAGATACGTCGACCTCCCGCCTGACATTCCGCTCACGACGGGCTTTCGCCGGTCTTGATTCGGCAATTACTTCGCGGCACCGCCATCGCTACCGTCACCGCCGGTTTTCAGCTCGGTGATTTTCTTGGTAGTGATCGAGATGCACTCCTTGTCATTGCCACTTTTTTGCGCGGCAGTGGCATCAGCGACGGTTTTTTCAATGTCAGTTTTGCTATCGCCGGTCAGGTTAGTGGTCGTCGATGCCTCAGCATTTTTCAGCGTCGCGATGTTCGCGCCGCACAGGTCATCAGCAGCGAAAACCGGGGAGCCCAACAGTGCAGCGGTAAGAAACAATCCAGTCAGTGCGGTGCGCTTCATGTGTATCTCCTTGAGCCTGTTGACTCGGTGTCGCCGCTCAATTTGCCGGTGCCCGAGATAGAGGGAAAAGCGCCGAATGGTTTGCGGCGCCTAAAGAGATGGACTGCCGCCTGTCGCAGGGGTTCTATTTTTTTTCACGATGCTGCGAAAAAGCCACGTTGCCGGATGTTTCGAGATTATGGGGCGATCTACGCCCCATTTGTGTGCATCAAGCGGTTCTTGGTTGAGTCACTCGATCCACGAGATAGACCAGACCGTGGTAGTCAATGCCGCCATGTTGCGTGAGCCCGATCTCGCATGTCCGGCTGGTCGAAATGCCTTCATCGCAGAATTGAACAGCGTCTTTCAACGTGCGCAGCGCATGGGCATTCAGCTCAGGTGTGGTGAAGCCTTTGTCGCCCGCGAATCCGCAGCAGTGAATGCCTTCGGGTACGACCACATTGACGCTGCACATTCGCGCCAGCTCGATCAGCGCCTGGCTCTCGCCCAGGTGTTGCGTGCTGCAGGTGACGTGAACGGCGATGGGCGCTTGCTGCGGGGTGAACACCAGTTTGTCCAGCAGATGGGTGCGGATGAAACGTACCGGGTCGTACAGGTCGAGCCGGGTTTCCTTGAGGTCTTGAACCAGGCGCAACGTGCAGGGACTGGTGTCGCAATAGATCGGATCGATCCCGCCGCGACTGGCCTTGGTCAGCGCAGCAAGCATCTTCTGGCGTTTGTCTTCAGCCTGCTCGGCGTAGCCCTTGGAAGCAAACGGCTGACCGCAGCATAGGCTGTCCTGGTCTTCCGGGAACACCACTTGATAACCGGCTTTCTCCAGCAGCCCTCGGGTCTTGTCCATCAGCGACATCTGCTCGCGATCGCCCGCCGCAGGTCCCATGACGCGGGACACGCAGGCGGCCAGATAGACCACGCGCGGGCGCGAATCCTCAACCGGCGGATTGAAACGAATGGCGTTCTCGGGCTGCGGCATCGCCGGCGTCCACTGAGGCACGCGGCCCGACGATGCCTTGCTCAGCGCGCTGGAAATCTTCGCCAGTCTCGGTGCGCCGAGCAGCATGCGGGCGCCATTGGCCGCATGCAGCATAAATCGTGCGCCCTTCAAAGCCGTCCCGAAGTGCTGACCGATCCAGCTGGCCGCTTTGTCATGATGGGCTTGCTGCCCGCGAAGCTTCTTCACCAGCTCGCCGGTATTGATGCCTACCGGGCAACGTTGCGCGCACAAACCGGTGGCCGCGCAGGTATCGATGCCCTGGTATTGGTAGTCGCGCTCCAGCTGGGTCGTGTCGTTGCCCGCGCGTTTTTTCGCCTGAATGTCACGCCACATGACGATCCGTTGCCGTGGGCTGAGGGTCAGGCCTTTCGACGGACACACCGGCTCGCAGAAGCCGCACTCGATGCATTTGTCGATGATCGCATCGGCCGCGGGCATGGGTTTCAGGTGCTTGAGATGCACCTGTGCATCCTCACTGAGCACGACATCAGGATTGAGAATGCCGCTAGGGTCGAGCAGCCGTTTGAGTTGCCACATCAGCGCATAAGCCTCGCTGCCCCATTCAAGCTCCACGAAAGGGGCCATGTTGCGGCCGGTGCCATGTTCGGCTTTTAGCGAGCCATTGAACTCGACGGCCACCAACTGCGTGACGTCATCCATGAATGCTGAATAACGCGCGATCTCCTGTGGATCGTTGAAGCCTTGGGTGAACACGAAGTGCAGGTTGCCCTCCAGCGCATGGCCGAACAGGATCGCCTCGTCGTAGCGGTGCTTTTCGAACAGCTGAATCAAGCGTCGAACGCCGATGGCCAGTTGCTCGACGGGGAAGGTCACGTCCTCAATGATCACGGTCGTACCGGTCTCACGCACCGCGCCGACGGCAGGAAAGGTGTCTTTGCGAATGGCCCACAGTCGCGCGTTCTCGGCCGCATCTTCGGTGAAATCAACGTGCTTCTCGACCGGGAAATGCGCGATTGACGCCATGATCTGCGCCAGTTGCTCATGCAGTAACGGTCGGGTCGCGGCGCGGGCTTCGATCAATAGGGCGCAGGCGCCTTCCGACAGCTCACGCACGAATGCCGGCATGCCTGGCTTGTTCTGCACCGAGCGCAGGCTGCGTCGATCAAGCAGTTCGACGGCAGCGACCGGCTGGGTTTTCAGAACCGTCACGGCGTTGCAGCAGGTTTCGATGTCGGGAAAGACTATCAGCGCCGTCGCCTTGTTCGGGTGATCAAGCACCGTGTCGTAGGTCACCGCGCTGATGAAGCCCAGCGTGCCTTCTGACCCCACCAGCAGGTGACTGAGGATGTCGAGCGGCTCGTCGAAATCCACCAAGGCGTTCAGCGACAGCCCGCAGGTGTTCTTCAGGCGGTACTTGTGGCGAATCTTCGCAGCGAGTTCGGTATTGGCGCGGGTCTCGCGGCCCAGTTGCGCAAGGCGCTCGAGCAGCTCGGCATGGCTGACGTTGAACGCAGCGACACTGGCGGCGTCTTCCGTGTCCAGGCGGGCACCGTCGGCAAGCACCAGCCGAATGCCGGCGAGGGTGTGGTAGGTGTTCTGGGCCGTGCCGCAGCACATACCGCTGGAATTGTTGGCGACGATGCCGCCGATTTTTGCCGCATGCATGGACGCCGGGTCAGGTCCGATCTTGCGCCCGAATGGCGCCAGCCAGACGTTGGCCTGCGCGCCGATAACGCCGGGTTGCAAACGGATTTGCGCGCCTTGCTCGCGTATCTCACGGCCATTCCAGTTGTCGCCGAGCACGATCAACACCGAGTCGCTGATAGCCTGCCCCGACAGGCTGGTGCCCGCCGCGCGGAAGGTTACGGGGACTTTATCGGCCTGCGCCAGTTTCAGCAGCGCCACGACTTCGTCTTCTGATTCAACGCGGATGACCAGCTTGGGGATCAGCCGATAAAAACTGGCGTCGGTGCCAAAGGCCAGGGTCGAGAGCGGGTCGTCGAAGCGTCTTCCGGCAGGAATGAGGCTGTTCACACCGGCCAGAAACGCGGTGGGCAAAGTCATGCTGTTTCCTCGTGGGGCATCTCGGTGGCGCTGCGGCCTCTGTTGGCCGCATGGGTCGGGATCGGCGCGGGTCAGGCGCCCAGTTCGCGGACCAGCGAATCGCGGGTGATCTCGCTGATCGACTTGGCGCCGGTCAGGACCATCGCCACGCGCATTTCCTTCTCGAACAGATCCAGCAGGTTTTTCACCCCGGCCTCGCCGTGGGTGGCCAAGGCATAGATGAACGCGCGGCCGATCAACACGGTGTCGGCACCGAGTGCAATCATGCGCACCACATCCAGGCCGCTGCGGATGCCGGAGTCGGCGAGAATCTTCAGATCGCCTTTCACGGCGTCGGCAATGGCGGGCAGCGCACGGGCGCTGGACAGCACACCATCGAGCTGGCGGCCGCCATGGTTGGACACGACGATGCCGTCGGCGCCGAATTTCACTGCATCCCGTGCATCGTCCGGATCGAGGATGCCTTTGATGATCATCGGGCCGTCCCAGGAGTCGCGAATCCATTCCAGGTCTTTCCATGAAATCGACGGATCGAAGTTGTTGCCCAGCCAGGCGATGTAATCGGTGAGACCGGTAGGGTTGCCGCGATAGGCCGACACGTTGCCCAGGTCGTGGGGCCGGCCGTTGATGCCCACATCCCACGCCCATTGCGGGTGAGTCATGGCTTGCAAGACGCGGCGCATCGGCCCGCTTTTGCCGCTCATGCCGGAGTGCGCGTCACGGTAGCGAGCGCCCGGGACGGGCATGTCGACGGTGAATACCAACGTCTTAACACCGGCGGCTTTGGCTCGTTCCAGCGCATTGCGCATGAAACCGCGGTCTTTCAGCACATACAGCTGAAACCACATGGGCCGCTTGATCGCCGGGGCGACTTCTTCAATCGGGCAAAGCGAAACCGTCGACAGCGTGAACGGAATGCCCTTGGCGTCTGCAGCACGTGCGGCCTGCACTTCGCCACGGCGGGCATACATGCCGCAGAGGCCGACCGGGGCGAGTGCCATCGGCATGCTCAGGGTTTCACCGAACAACGTCGTCTCAAGGCTCAGCTCGGACATGTTCTTCAGGATGCGCTGGCGCAGCGCAATGTCGGCCAGGTCGGAGACGTTGCGGCGCAGGGTGTGCTCGGCGTAGGCGCCACCGTCGGCGTAGTGAAACAGGAAGGGCGGGAGCTTGCGCTGAGCGGCGGCGCGGTAGTCGGTGGAGGAAGAAATGATCATGAGATCTCGCAGATGAGTGAGCGGGGGCCATTGCCGGGTGCGCAAAACACACCCGGCGCTCGTCTGATTAATGAACCAGCATGCCGGTGAACCAGTACGCCTGGGCGTATGTGATGCAGCCAACGATCGTGGCAAAGAAAATGCTGTGCTTGAGGGTGAAGCGGAACAGGTCGGATTCTTTACCCACCAGCCCGGTCGCCGCGCAGGCCACCGCGATCGATTGCGGGGAAATCATCTTGCCGGTCACGCCGCCGCTGGAGTTGGCCGCCACCATCAGCACGTCACTGACGCCCAGTTGGTGTGCAGTGGTGGCCTGCAACGAGCCGAACAGTGCGTTCGACGAGGTGTCCGAGCCTGTCAGGAACACGCCCAGCCAGCCGAGGAACGGCGAGAAGAACGGGAACGCGCTGCCCGTCCCGGCGAGGACCAGCGCCAGCGTCGAGGACATCCCGGAGTAGTTCATGACAAAAGCGAAGGCCAGCACCATGCCGATCGACACGATGGCCCAGCGCAGTTCGATCAGCGTTTCTTTGAACGTGGTCAAACCTGTTTTAGGTGTAATGCGCAGTACGATCATCGCGAGAATGGCCGAGATCAGAATCGCGCTGCCCGATGCAGCGAGCAGGTCGAACTTGTACACCGCTGGCATGGCGGTCGGGTTGGCGACAATCGGCGCCATCTTCATGACCAGTTGATCCAGGTGCGGCACCGGGAAGTTCATGGTCAGAGCCTGCAGCGGACCGCCCGCAGCGAACAGCGCCTTGAACGGCTTCAGCGTCCAGATCGTCACGACCACAGTCAGGATCAGAAAGGGCGACCATGCCTTGATGATGGTGCCCGCCGAGTACGGCGACTTTTTGGTGGTACGCGGTTGACCAAAGCCGCCCGCATTACCAGCGCCGCCGCCCATGACCGCGGCACCGCCGGACGCACCGGCGATTTGCGCGTCGGCTGCGCGAGCGGGCTGCCAGACTTTCAGGAAGAAGGTCAGAGACACGAGGCTGACCAGCGCCGAGGTAATGTCAGGCAGTTCCGGACCGACAAAGTTGGAGGTCAGAAATTGCACGATAGCGAAGCTGCCGCCGGCAACAAGTGCCGCTGGCCAGGTCTCTTTGACGCCTTTCACGCCGTCCATCATGAACATCAGCCAGAACGGCACGAACACTGACAACAGCGGTAATTGACGACCGGCCATGGCGCCGATCTTGAAGGGGTCGATGCCGGACACCTGACCGGCGACGATGATCGGAATGCCCAGTGCGCCAAAGGCCACCGGTGCGGTGTTGGCGATCAGGCAGAGGCCAGCGGCGTACAGCGGGTTCAATCCCAGGCCGACGAGCAATGCAGCGGTAATTGCCACTGGTGCGCCGAAGCCTGCCGCCCCTTCCAGGAACGCGCCAAAGCAGAAACCGATCAGCAAGACCTGCAAGCGCTGGTCGTCAGTGATCGACATGACCGAACTGCGAATGATCTCGAACTGGCCGCTTTTGACCGTCAGTTTGTAGAGAAACACGGCCGCAATAATGATCCAGGCGATGGGCCACAAGCCGTAGAGGAAGCCGTAACCGGCGGACGCGACGGCCATGTCGGCGGGCATCTGGAACGCGAAGATCGCAATCAGTATGGCGAGCAGCAGCGTGATGGCGCCTGCGACGTGGCCCTTGAGCCTGAATATCGCCAGCGCCAGAAAGAAGAAAACGATCGGAATGACAGCGACCAGCGCCGAAAGGCCCAGGCCACCAAGAGGTGTGTAGAGCTGTTGCCAGGTTTGCATGTATGAGGCCCCTAATTGTTTTTGGTTAGGCCCGGTGTCCATGTCTTACGTGCGCGGCTCCTGCAGGTGACAACTGCTTGTCTGTCTTCCTGTCGGCGCTGACGAACGAGTCGCACAGCTCACCAGCTCAAGCGTTCCGCCGTCGGGAAGTGCCTGCGGCGTGGGACCGTGACAACCCGTCCATCGCCGGCATTGTAAATTGGTAATACCAATTTACAATGTCTTGAAGCTAGGTTAGAAGCCTTGCTGACGATGTGTCAATTTATGACGCGTAAACTTTCGTAGCAGCTCGCTCGGATCTCGCCGGATCTGCGCCTGAGGGGGCGATTTCTCCTACATCTGCCGGGTGAATGTCTGATCGTGATCGGCGAGAATGTGCGCCCCGCAGCGACGTCAGACGGGGCAGCCGGGTTGTGGAGTGAAGGGTTATGGGCTTTGATCAGGTGCGTCAGCGCCGCTTGTCTGACGATATTGTCGAGCAATTGGAAAGGATGATTCTGGAAGGCACGTTGTGCTCCGGCGGTCGTCTGCCGGCCGAACGAGCGCTGGCCGAGCAGTTCGGGGTATCACGTCCCTCGTTGCGCGAAGCCATTCAGAAGCTGACGGCCAAAGGGCTGTTGGTCAGTCGTCAAGGCGGCGGCAACTACGTCGTCGACAGTATTGGGTCAACGTTCAGCGATCCTCTGCTTCATCTGCTGGAAAGCAGCCCGGAAGCGCAGCGCGACCTGCTTGAGTTCCGCCACACTCTCGAAGCCTCCTGCGCCTACTACGCAGCCATACGCGCGACGGATGTCGATCGGCTGCGGCTGCGCGAAGCGTTCGATGCGTTGCAGGATTGCTACAGCCGTGCGGAAGAAGTGAGCCGCGCAGAGGAGGGCGCCGCAGACGCCAGTTTCCACCTCGCCATCGCCGAAGCCAGCCACAACGCTGTGTTGCTGCACACTATTCGCGGCCTGTTTGATCTGCTGCGGCGCAGTGTCGTCACCAATATCGGCGGCATGTACAAACAGCGCGCAGAAACCCGCGACATGCTGATCGATCAGCATCGTGAGTTGTACCTGGCGATTATCGAAGGTCGGGCGGACGATGCTCGAGAAGTGTCGAGCCGTCATCTGCTGTATGTGCAGGAGGTGCTGGAGGAAGTGCGCCAGCAAGTGCAGCGCACAGCGCGGGCTGAACGGCGCAACCGGATATGAAGATATTGGGTGGGCCTGGGACGCATAACAGACAGCTGATATCGATTCTGTAAGAGCGGGCTTGCTGGCGAACCCGCGATTTCAGTCATCACAATGTTGACCGGAATGACGCATTCGCCAGCAAGCCGGCTCCTACAGATCCTTCATCAACCAGAAAGCCCAACGCTGCTTTCGGCGGCCTCTGGCGAGGCGTCAAATCAGGCACTGAAAGAATCAGTCTTCCTTGCCCTTGTTCCGCACGGCGCGTTGCAACTCGCGATTGGAGTCGCGTTCGCGCTCGGTGTCGCGCTTGTCGTATTCCTTCTTGCCTTTGCCCAGAGCAATCTCGCACTTGATCAAGTGCTGCTTCCAGTAAAGGGCAAGGGCTACGCAGGCATAGCCTTTTTGCTGAACAGAGGACGTCAGCTTTTCCAGCTCGCGTTTGTTGAGCAGCAGTTTACGGGTGCGTGTCGGGTCAGCGATGACGTGGGTACTGGCTGTCGTCAGCGGCGAGATATGGCTACCCATCAGCCAGGCCTCACCGTCCTTGAGCAACACGTAACTGTCAACCAGCTGCACCTTGTTGGCACGCAGGCTTTTTACTTCCCAGCCAGCCAGGACCAGACCGGCCTCGAACTTGTGTTCGATGAAGTAATCGTGACGCGCCTTTTTATTTTGCGCGATGGTCCCTGTGGGATGTTTCTTGAGCTTAGCCATAGGCGACGCATTATAGGGATCAACGGGCGTCTCGGCTATGGGCTCGCGCGCTGAAGCTGTGTGCTTGAGCAGGTGGAGTGAATCCCGGACAATGCGCGATCTTTTTTGCGTGTTGGACGTGTCAACGATGTCGACGGACAAGGTTTCGGTTCACGGGAGTTGGGCCAGTCGCTGGGTGTTCATCCTGGCCGCCACAGGCTCTGCCGTGGGGTTGGGCAGCATATGGAAATTCCCCTACATGGTCGGCGTCTATGGCGGCGGTGCGTTTGTGCTGGTGTTTCTGGCGTGCATTGCTCTGATCGGCATTCCGGTGATGATCGCCGAGACACTCATCGGTCGCCGCGCACGGCAGAGCCCGGCCAACGCGCTGCGTTCGCTGGCAGTCGCAGCCGGGCATTCGTCGAAATGGTCATGGGGCGCGTTTGCCGGCATGGTGACCGCGTTGTTGATTCTTTCTTTTTATAGTGTTGTGGGTGGCTGGTCGCTCGAGTACATCATCGATGTCGGCAAAGGCGATTTCAAAGGGGTGACGCCTGACGGTGTCGGCGCCTATTTTGGCGAGATGATCGCTGATCCATGGCGCCTCGTCGGCTGGCACACGCTGTTCATGCTGCTGTCGGCGATCACCATTGCCAAGGGCGTCAACGCCGGCCTTGAGCGCAGCCTGCGCATTCTGATGCCTTTACTGTTTGTACTCATCGTGATTCTGTTGGGCTACAGCCTGACCACCGGGCACTTCATGGAAGGTGTGCACTTCATGTTCGACTTCACCCCCGAGAAGCTGCTGGATGGCCTGCTACCGGCCATGGGTCATGCGTTCTTCTCGCTCAGCGTGGGCGTCGGTTCGATCATGATCTACGGCGCCTACATGACCAAAGAGGCTTCGATCAGCGCGACGGTGGTGGGCGTGGCATTGCTCGACACCTTCGTGTCGCTGCTGGCGGGCCTCGCATTATTTCCGATTGTGTTCGCGGCGGGCCTGAACCCAAGCGAAGGGCCAGGGCTGATGTTCGTTACGTTGCCGTATGCATTTGGTAACGTCGCCTTCGGTACCGTCATGGGCGTGGTGTTCTTTATTCTTGTCGCCGTCGCGGCCTGGAGCTCGGCGATTTCCTTGCTCGAGCCCATGGTCGCGTACCTGGTTGAGCGTACGAAGGTTCGCCGCGGCTGGGTGACTTTCTGGCTATCGTTCATCTGCTGGTTCGTCGGGTTGGGCACGGTTTTCTCGTTCAACATCTGGAAGGAGGCCAAATTCTTCGTGAACGAAGGCGGCGGCTTCCATCTCTATCAGTGGGGAGCGTCGTCGGGGCTGGATTTCTTTGGCGTGATCGATTTCTTCACCTCGCGGATCATGCTGCCGCTGGGTGGATTGTGTTTTGTGGTATTCGCAGGTTGGGTGATGGGACGCGGCGCTGTGCGTGACGAATTGTCGGTGCGCAGCCCGGTTCTGTTCGCTTTAACGTTCTTTTTGATGCGCTATGTGGCGCCGATCGGCATCGTGATTGTCTTTGCCGCTCAGCTTTGGAAATGACGCTGACATGACTACGCATATTCAACGTTCCGCCCTTTTGCCATATCCCGCCCAGGCGCTTTATGACCTGGTCAACGACGTGAGTCGCTACTCCGAATTTCTGCCGTGGTGTTCCGCTGGCACCGTGCTAGAGCAGAGTGATACCTCAATGCGCGCGCGTGTCGAGATCGCCAAAGGCGGTTTGAGCCAGCACTTCGTCACGCGCAATACGCTGACGCCGGGGCAAACCATCGAGATGAACCTGGAGGAGGGGCCTTTCAGTCAGCTTCACGGCGTCTGGACCTTCAAAGCCCTGAACGAAAAGGCCTGCAAGATCAGCCTGGACCTGTCGTTCGACTACAGCGGTTCGATCGTCCGCGCGACCCTGGGGCCGCTGTTCAATCAGGCCGCCAACACGTTGGTTGATGCTTTCTGCCAGCGAGCCAAAGAGCTGCATGGCTGACCCGATGATTCGCGTCGAGGTGGTCTATGCCGCCGTCGACCGTCAGGAGTTGATCGCACTGCAAGTCCCTGTCGGAACATCGGTGCGTGCTGCGGCCATTGCGTCGGGCATGGCTGAGCGCTTTCCCGGGCTGGACCTCGCACAGTGCCCGTTGGGCATCTTCGGCAAGCTTGTAGGCGAACCGGAACAGCGCGCGCTGGAAACCGGCGACAGGGTCGAGATTTATCGGCCGTTGCTGGCTGATCCAAAAGAGGTGCGCCGTCTGCGCGCTTTAAAGGCAGCGGAGGCGAGAAAGGCGCAAAGACCGATTTAATTTTCTCATCGGCCCGATTGAAAGACGTAAAAAAGCCCGGCATGTCCGGGCTTTTTTATGCAGCTGATTCCACGACGAAGCGGTGGATCAGCGCGGGTTTGTGTCCAGCGGTTCCTGGGAAGGAACGGGCACGGTTTCGACCTTGTCGACGTCGTTCTGAATCTGCTCAAGCAACGAGCCAGGCTTCGGCGGTTCTTCCTTCGGCGGCTGCGTCCCCTGGTTTTCGGGGGTGACAGTCGTGTCGCTGCTCTTGCCGAGGATAGCCTCGTCGCGGCTGACACCCGGCTTAAAGTCACCGGACAGGCTCGCCAGTTGGTCATTGCCATTGAAGATCAGGCTGACGCGCTCCTGCTGGCGTTCGCCACCACCAGGCTGCAGGCTGTACAGATAGTCCCAGCGTTCAGGGTGGAAAGTGTCGGTCAACAAAGGGTTGCCCATGATAAACCTTACTTGCCGACGGGTCATTCCCGGGCGTAACTGGTCTATCATGTCCTGCGTGACGACATTGCCCTGTTGGATGTCGATTTTATAAACCCCGGGGAATGAACAACCGGCGAGTGCGAGCAGTCCCACGAAGGTGAAACTGGTTAGCAAGAGCTTGGTGTTTTGCATCGGTGGGCGACTTCCACTATCTTGGCTGGGACAACGTAAACCCCGATCATACCTGCATTAAGAGAAGCTGCGAAGCAGCGTCTGCGAGAAAGCTGACCATGGTTGAAAATAGCGAACTACGCAAAGCCGGACTTAAAGTGACCCTGCCGCGGGTCAAGATCCTTCAAATGCTCGATTCTGCGCAGCAGCGTCACATGAGCGCGGAGGACGTCTACAAGGCGCTGATGGAGGCCAACGAAGACGTCGGTCTGGCAACGGTTTACCGAGTTCTGACTCAGTTCGAAGCAGCCGGATTGGTGGTTCGCCACAATTTCGACGGCGGCCATGCGGTATTCGAGCTGGCTGACGGCGGCCACCACGACCATATGGTCAACGTGGAATCCGGCGAGGTCATCGAGTTCTTCGACGAAGAAATCGAAAAATTGCAAAAAGCCATTGTGAGCAAGCACGGCTTCGAGCTGGTGGATCACAATCTGGTGCTCTACGTACGCAAGCAAAAGGTGTAAGTCTTTTGTGAAGTACGACAAAGGCGACCCGCGGGTCGCCTTTGTTGTTTATGCATTTCGCAATCGGCGTCCTGCCAGATCGACGATGCCCGGGTTACGCCTTGGTGGTCCTCACGATTTGGACGTGACCACCATCTTCTTGGCGTGCGCGAGCGACTCTTTGGTCAGGTCGATCCCTCCCAGCATTCGCGCCACTTCTTCCACTCGTTCGTTCTTGCTCAGCTTGGACACTGCCGTGCGGGTCACATCCGCTTCACGAACTTTGTGCACGAACAGGTGTTGATGGCCTTGGGCGGCGACTTGCGGCAAGTGCGTAACGGTCATGACCTGGCCGCGTTCGCCGAGACGACGCAGCAGTTGGCCGACGATTTCAGCGGTAGGGCCGCCGATACCGACGTCCACTTCGTCAAACACCAGCGTCGGGACCCGGGATGTCTGTGCGGTGATCACCTGAATCGCCAGGCTGATCCGCGACAGTTCCCCACCGGACGCCACCTTCGCCAGCGCCTTGAGCGGCTGACCCGGGTTGGCGCTGACCAGCAGCTCAACCTGCTCCAGCCCGTTGGGTGACAGCTCTTTGTCTACGTTCTCGCGCAGCTCGATATTGAAGCGTCCGCCCGGCATACCCAGCCGCTGAATTTCGTGCTCGACCTTGTGGGCCAGTTCAGGCGCAGCACGGTGACGCAGGTCGCTCAGCTCGCGCGCCTTCTCTTGATAGTGCCGCGCGTAAGAGCCCACCTCGTGTTCCAGTCTCTCGATCGCCTCATCGTTGGCGTTGAGGGTTTCGATCTCGTCGAGCAGCTTCTGGTGCAGCGCTGCGACTTCCGTTGGCTGCACGCGATGTTTGCGTGCCAGCGTGTAAATCGTGTCGAGGCGCTCTTCGATTTGCTGCAGACGGGCGGGGTCCGCTTCGAAGCGATCAAGGAAACGATTGATCTCGCCGACGGCCTCTTCAACCTGAATCTGCGCACTGGAGAGCAGATTGGTGGCTTCATTCAATGCATCGGGCGTGTTGTTGACGCTGCTGAGTCGGTTGAGGCTGGCAGTCAGTGCGTTCAGCGCATTGCCGGAATCGCTTTCACTGCACAGCTCGACCACTTGCCGGCAGATGCCCAGCAGACTCTCGGCATTGGTCAGCGTGGTGTGTTCCTGTTCCAGCCGTTCGAGCTCGTTTTCGCCAAGGCTCAGGCTTTCCAGCTCTTCAAGCTGATAGCTCAGCAGTTGATGCTTGGCCCGTTGCTCGTCGCCTGAATTGGAAAGACGCTCAAGCTCCTGACGCGTTTGTCGCCAGCGCTGGGAGGCCAGTTGCACTTGGCGTGCGAGGTCGGTGGCGCCCGCATATTCGTCCAGCAGTCGCCGATGGGTATCGGTCTTGAGCAGCGACTGATGCTCGTGCTGGCTGTGAATGTCGATGACCAACTCGCCAAGTGCCTTCAGGTCGCCCTGAGGGCATGGCGTCCCGTTGATGTAGGCCCGTGAACGGCCTTCGGCAGTAATGACCCGGCGCAAAATGCAGGGACCGTCGGTTTCGAGGTCCCGCTCCTTCAGCCATGCGCTTGCTTCAGGGATATCCGACACGTCGAAGGTCGCCAGAATGTCTGCCTTGTCGGCACCTGGCCTCACCACGCCACTGTCGGCGCGATCGCCCAGCGTCAGGCCGAGGGCGTCGAGCATGATCGACTTGCCGGCCCCGGTTTCCCCGGTGATCACGCTCATGCCGCGATCCAGTTCGAGATCGAGATGTTCAACGATGGCGTAGTTATGTATGGACAGGTGGACCAGCATCAGAGCGGCTCCCAAACAATTTGTCTGGTTATTTATACAGTGTTTTGCTTTGGGCTGACAATGCCCTGCCTTAGCTCGATTTGAAAGGTCATCGCCCATTTTTAGCATCAATCCTGCTTTTCGCCACCGCTCACCGCCACCGGACTCATGTCAGAACATTTGTAGGGTTATTCAGCCGAACCTGCACTTAAACCCTTGAACCCGAAAATTACGACCCCATATAGCCGGGCAGAGGCGTGAGTTGAGCTCACGGATGTAATTAGAAGGAGAGAATTTATGGCTGACGAACAGAACCCGGACATGCAGGCCCAGGATCAGGCTGCCGACACGGCGACTTCTCAAGATGATCTGGCAACGCGTGTGCAAGTGCTTGAAGAACAGCTGAAGGCGGCGCAGGACCAGTCTCTGCGTGTGGCTGCGGATCTGCAGAACGTCCGCCGCCGTGCCGAGCAAGACGTCGAGAAGGCGCACAAGTTTGCGCTTGAGAAGTTTGCCAGCGATCTGCTGCCGATTGTCGACAGCCTTGAGCGTGGTCTGGACTTGTCCAACTCGGACGACGAGAGCATCCGGCCGATGCGTGAAGGCATCGAACTGACGCTGAAAATGTTCTACGACACGCTCAAGCGCTACAACCTTGAAGCCATCGACCCTCATGGCCAGCCTTTCAACGCCGAGCACCATCAGGCAATGGCGATGCAGGAAAGCGCGGACGTGGAGCCGAACAGCGTGCTCAAGGTGTTCCAGAAGGGTTATCAGCTCAATGGCCGTCTGCTTCGCCCGGCCATGGTTGTGGTCAGCAAGGCGCCATCGCCTGTTTCGCCGTCTATTGACGAGCAGGCTTGAAATTAGCTGAGTGGCCCCCATTTACAGGCCAAGCGTTTAAGAATTACCGCAATTTGTAAATGCAGTTGCGGCAACCACATTTAAGTTTCGGGAGATTCAAAAATGGGCAAGATTATCGGTATCGACCTGGGGACCACCAACTCCTGCGTCTCGGTTCTGGAAAACGGTAAAGCCAAGGTTATCGAGAACGCCGAAGGCGCTCGTACCACCCCTTCTATCATTGCGTATGCCAATGATGGCGAGATCCTCGTGGGTCAATCGGCCAAGCGTCAGGCAGTTACCAACCCGCATAACACCCTGTACGCGGTCAAGCGTCTGATCGGCCGTAAGTTCGACGAAGAAGTCGTGCAGAAAGACATCAAGATGGTGCCTTACAAAATCGCCAAGGCTGATAACGGTGATGCATGGGTTGAAGTCAACGACAAGAAAATGTCCCCTCCTCAGATTTCGGCTGAAATCCTGAAGAAGATGAAGAAAACCGCCGAAGACTACCTCGGCGAGACCGTGACTGAAGCAGTCATCACTGTCCCTGCTTACTTCAACGACAGCCAGCGTCAGGCCACCAAAGACGCCGGTCGTATTGCCGGTCTGGACGTGAAGCGCATCATCAACGAACCGACCGCAGCCGCGTTGGCTTACGGTATGGACAAAGCAAAGGGCGATCACACCGTCATCGTTTATGACTTGGGTGGCGGTACGTTCGACGTCTCTGTTATTGAAATTGCTGAAGTCGATGGCGAGCACCAGTTCGAAGTGTTGGCCACCAACGGTGACACCTTCCTGGGTGGTGAAGACTTCGATATCCGCCTGATCGATTACCTGGTTGACGAATTCAAGAAAGAATCCGGCATGAACCTCAAAGGTGATCCGCTGGCGATGCAGCGCCTGAAAGAAGCTGCCGAGAAAGCGAAGATCGAGCTGTCGTCGAGCAATTCGACCGACGTGAACCTGCCGTATATCACTGCAGATGCCACCGGTCCTAAGCACTTGAACGTGAAGATCTCGCGCGCCAAGCTGGAATCGCTGGTTGAAGACCTGGTTCAGCGCACCATCGAGCCTTGCCGCATTGCGCTGAAAGACTCTGGTATCGACATCGGCGCGATCAACGACGTGATCCTGGTCGGTGGTCAGACCCGTATGCCACTGGTTCAGCAGAAAGTCACCGAGTTCTTCGGTAAAGAAGCACGCAAAGACGTCAACCCTGACGAAGCCGTCGCCATGGGTGCAGCTATTCAGGGTGCGGTACTGGCCGGCGACGTCAAAGACGTTCTGCTGCTGGACGTCAGCCCGCTGACGCTGGGTATCGAAACCATGGGCGGCGTGATGACAGCGCTGATCGAGAAAAACACCACGATTCCTACCAAGAAATCGCAAGTGTTCTCGACTGCCGATGACAACCAGGGCGCTGTGACCATTCACGTGCTGCAGGGCGAGCGTAAGCAAGCCGCTCAGAACAAGTCCCTGGGCAAGTTCGACCTGGCCGAGATCCCGCCAGCACCACGCGGTGTACCTCAGATCGAAGTGACCTTCGACATCGACGCCAACGGCATTCTGCACGTCGGCGCGAAAGACAAGGCCACTGGCAAGACTCAGTCGATCGTGATCAAGGCCAACTCCGGTCTGTCGGATGAAGAAATCCAGCAGATGATTCGCGACGCTGAAGCAAACTCGGACGAAGACCGCAAGTTCGAAGAACTGGCATCTGCCCGCAACCAGGGCGATGCGCTGGTTCACTCGACTCGCAAAATGATCTCCGACGCTGGCGACAAAGTCACCGCCGAAGAGAAGACCGCTATCGAGGCCGCACTGGTTGCACTTGAAGCCGCTGTGAAAGGCGACGACAAGGCTGCCATCGACGCCAAGATCGAGGAACTGTCAAAAGTCTCCGCGCCGGTTGCTCAGAAGATGTACGCCGAGCAAGCCGAAAAACCTGAAGGCGGTGCTCAGGCCGCTCAGGAAGAAAGCAAGCCGGCTGACGACGTTGTCGACGCCGAGTTCGAAGAAGTGAAAGACCACAAGTAAGCGCAGGCTCACTTGATCGCCGGTTGACCGCTTTCCAGTGGTCGCTGGTAGGATGTCGCCGCGCGGGAGCTTGCTCCCGCGTTGGCGTGTCTGGAATACCCAAAATTTTCAAGCTTGCGAAGCTGATTCGCGGGCTTTGTGGCAAAGCCGGATGCTCCTGCACTCCGGCTTGTTCAGCCGCTTTTCTCGGTCGATTAAAGGCCGTTGAACCAAGACCAGGATCGTTTAATTGACGTGAGTTGGGTCCGGGCCTGAAAGGGGCTCAACGAGTTCGGCAGACTCAGGAGGGTCATGCCGGACGTCCTCAAGAGTGCGGAAAATTTATGTCAAAGCGTGATTATTACGAAGTATTGGGAGTGGAGCGTGGCTCCAGCGAAGCGGACCTGAAAAAGGCGTATCGCCGTCTCGCAATGAAATTTCACCCTGACCGCAACCCGGGTGACAAGGCTTCGGAAGACGCCTTCAAGGAAGCCAACGAAGCGTACGAAGTGCTTTCCGATGCCAGCAAGCGCGCGGCCTATGACCAATATGGTCATGCCGGTGTCGATCAAGGTATGGGCGGCGGCGGTTTCGGCGGTGGTGGCGCCAACTTCTCCGACATCTTCGGTGATGTCTTCAGCGACTTCTTCGGCGGCGGTCGCGCCGGCGGTGGTGGTCGTGGCGGTGCCCAGCGTGGCAGCGACCTTCGCTATACCCTCGAATTGAATCTTGAAGAAGCCGTGCGCGGCACGACGGTCAGCATCCGTGTGCCGACACTGGTCAACTGCAAACCGTGCGACGGCAGCGGCGCCAAAAAGGGTTCGTCTCCGGTGACCTGCCCGACATGCGGCGGTATCGGCCAGGTGCGCATGCAGCAGGGCTTCTTCTCTGTTCAGCAGACCTGTCCGCGTTGCCACGGCAACGGCAAGATCATCTCCGATCCTTGCGACTCCTGCCATGGCGAAGGTCGTGTCGAAGAATCAAAGACACTGTCGGTCAAGGTGCCGCCAGGCGTCGATACTGGCGACCGCATTCGTCTCTCGGGCGAAGGCGAAGCGGGCACGCAGGGTGGCCCAACGGGCGACCTGTATGTCGTGATCAACGTGCGTGAGCACGCGATCTTCCAGCGCGACGGCAAGCACCTCTACTGCGAAGTGCCGATCAGCTTCACCGACGCTGCACTGGGTGGTGAGCTGGAAGTGCCGACCCTGGACGGTCGCGTCAAGCTGAAGATCCCGGAAGGCACGCAAACCGGCAAACAGTTCCGTTTGCGCGGCAAGGGCGTTGCCCCTGTCCGTGGCGGTGGCGCCGGCGACCTGATGTGCCGTGTGGCCGTCGAGACCCCGGTCAACCTGGGCCGTCGCCAGCGCGAGCTGCTCGAAGAGTTCCGTGCCACCCTTGAAGGCGACAGCTCTCATTCGCCCAAGGCCAGCGGCTGGTTCGAAGGCGTGAAGCGCTTCTTCGGCGACCTCTGAGGAGCAGGGCATGCGACGTATTGCTGTGATGGGCGCCGCTGGGCGCATGGGCAAAAACCTGATCGAGGCGGTGCAGGATCGTGCGCCGCTCACCGGACTGACAGCGGCAATCGTTCGTCCCGGCAGCACGATGATCGGTGCCGACGCCGGCGAGCTCGCATCGCTGGGGCGTATCGGTGTTCAGTTGACCGGTAATCTGGAGCAGGTTGCCGACGAGTTCGACGTTCTGATCGACTTCACATTGCCGGACGTCATGCTGAAAAACCTGGCGTTCTGCCGTAAATCGGGCAAGGCGATGGTGATTGGTACCACCGGTTTGAGCGTCGAACAGAAGCACCTGCTGGTGGAAGCGAGCCGGGATATTCCTGTCGTTTTCGCGTCCAATTTCAGTGTGGGCGTGAACCTGTCGTTCAAGCTGCTGGATCTGGCGGCGCGGGTGATGGGCGAAGACGCGGACATCGAGATCATCGAAGCTCATCACCGCAACAAGGTCGACGCGCCGTCGGGTACGGCTGTCCGCATGGGGGAGGTGGTTGCCGATGCCCTGGGGCGTGATTTGAGCAAGGTCGCCGTCTACGGTCGTGAGGGTCACACGGGTGTTCGTGAGCGTGAGACGATCGGCTTTGCCACTGTCCGTGGCGGTGACGTTGTAGGTGATCACACTGTGCTGTTCGCCGCCGAGGGTGAGCGTCTGGAGATTACGCACAAGGCGTCCAGTCGCATGACCTTCGCCAAGGGCGCAGTGCGCGCCGCTCTGTGGCTCGATGGCAAGGCGCCGGGTCTTTACGACATGCAGGACGTACTCGATCTGCGCTGAGTCTGGCGGCGCTCCAGACGTGACAGGTAACAATGCGGGCAGGAGAGGGGCTTTACCTGTATCCTGCCCGCAGTTCAAAGCCTTTACACACCCGCTACGCGATGTCTCGTCGCACTCCCCAGCCCTCACGGCAATTTTAGCGGTGGATTAAAAAGACCTCTTTCTGTAAGCTACAGCTTTAGTGTGTCCACTAAAAGCGCGCAGATAATTCTATGAAAAAAGCGGGGTGACGTGTCTATACGTCATTCCGCTTTTTTACAACCTGCGATCGCCCTTTCAGGCTTTATTACGGGAGGTCTTCTTGACTAAGCCAGCCATACTCGCCCTTGCTGATGGCAGCATTTTTCGCGGCGAAGCCATTGGTGCCGACGGTCAAACCGTTGGTGAAGTGGTGTTCAACACCGCAATGACAGGCTATCAGGAAATTCTTACCGATCCTTCCTATGCCCAGCAAATCGTCACCCTGACTTACCCGCACATCGGCAACACCGGTACCACGCCGGAAGATGCCGAGTCTGACCGCGTCTGGTCGGCGGGTCTGGTGATTCGCGACCTGCCACTGGTTGCGAGCAACTGGCGTAACAAGATGCCCCTGGCCGAGTATCTGAAGGCCAATAAAACCGTTGCGATCGCAGGCATCGACACGCGCCGCCTGACGCGCATCCTTCGCGAGAAGGGCGCTCAAAACGGCTGCATCATGGCTGGCGACAACATTTCCGAAGAAGCAGCCATCGCGGCGGCACGAGGTTTCCCGGGCCTGAAAGGCATGGACCTCGCCAAGGAAGTCAGCACCAAAGAAACCTACGAGTGGCGCTCTACGGTCTGGAACCTGCAGTCCGACAGCAGCCCCGAAGTTGCCGCAGCCGACTTGAAGTACCACGTGGTCGCCTGGGACTACGGCGTCAAGTTCAACATTCTGCGCATGCTGGTCGAGCGCGGTTGCCGTGTCACGGTGGTACCTGCGCAGACCCCTGCCAGTGAAGTGCTTGCCCTCAAGCCGGACGGCATCTTCCTGTCCAACGGCCCAGGCGATCCGGAGCCTTGCGATTACGCCATCCAGGCGATCAAGGAAGTGCTGGAGACCGACATTCCGGTGTTCGGTATCTGCCTGGGTCACCAGTTGTTGGCGCTCGCTTCCGGCGCTCGGACCATCAAGATGGATCTGGGCCACCATGGCGCCAACCACCCGGTCCAGGACCTGGACACCGGCGTGGTCATGATCACCAGCCAGAACCACGGTTTTGCGGTGGACGAAGCGACCCTGCCGAGCAACGTACGCGCGATTCACAAGTCGTTGTTCGATGGCAGCCTGCAAGGCATCGAGCGCACTGACAAGGACGCGTTCAGCTTCCAGGGGCACCCTGAAGCGAGCCCGGGCCCGACTGACGTCGCGCCGCTGTTCGATCGCTTCATCGCAGCCATGGACAAGCGCCGGTAAGGCTGCCTTGCGGCTGTAGCGAGCAGGTGATCGCGGTGGGCCGGATCTGATCCGGCAGCCCGCCCGGCACCTGAGATGTTCAAGACGGCTTGCCGACTGACACAGGATTCGAGTGACAACCCATGCCAAAACGTACAGACATTAAAAGCATCCTGATTCTTGGTGCTGGCCCGATCGTAATCGGCCAGGCCTGCGAATTCGACTACTCCGGCGCCCAGGCCTGCAAGGCTCTGCGCGAAGAGGGTTACCGCGTCATTCTGGTCAACTCGAACCCGGCCACCATCATGACCGACCCGGCCATGGCGGATGCGACCTACATCGAGCCGATCAAATGGGCGACCGTCGCCAAGATCATCGAAAAAGAGCGCCCTGATGCGCTGCTGCCAACCATGGGCGGCCAGACCGCACTGAACTGCGCACTGGACCTGGAGCGCGAAGGCGTTCTGGAAAAGTTCGGCGTTGAAATGATCGGCGCCAATGCCGACACCATCGACAAGGCTGAAGACCGTTCGCGTTTCGACAAGGCCATGAAGTCCATCGGCCTGGCGTGCCCGCGTTCCGGTATCGCCCACAGCATGGAAGAGGCCAACACGGTCCTCGAAAAGCTGGGCTTCCCGTGCATCATTCGTCCGTCCTTCACCATGGGTGGCACCGGTGGCGGCATCGCGTACAACCGCGAAGAATTCGAAGAAATCTGCGCCCGCGGTCTTGACCTGTCGCCGACCAAAGAGCTGCTGATCGACGAGTCGCTGATCGGCTGGAAAGAATACGAAATGGAAGTTGTCCGCGACAAAAAGGACAACTGCATCATCGTCTGCTCCATCGAGAACTTCGATCCAATGGGCGTGCACACCGGCGACTCCATCACCGTCGCGCCGGCACAGACCCTCACGGACAAGGAATACCAGATCCTGCGTAATGCCTCGCTGGCGGTCCTGCGTGAGATCGGCGTCGAGACAGGCGGCTCGAACGTTCAGTTCGGGATCTGCCCCGACACCGGCCGCATGGTCGTGATCGAGATGAACCCACGGGTCTCTCGCTCTTCTGCGCTGGCTTCCAAGGCTACTGGCTTCCCGATCGCGCGAGTGGCAGCCAAGCTGGCTGTCGGCTACACCCTGGACGAACTGCAGAACGAAATTACCGGCGGCAAGACCCCGGCGTCGTTCGAGCCATCGATCGACTACGTCGTCACCAAACTGCCACGTTTTGCGTTCGAGAAGTTCGCCAAAGCCGACGCGCGCCTGACCACTCAAATGAAGTCGGTCGGCGAAGTCATGGCCATCGGCCGGACCTTCCAGGAATCCCTGCAGAAAGCCCTGCGCGGCCTGGAAGTAGGTGTCAGCGGTCTCGATCCGAAGCTGGACCTGAGCAATCCGGAAAGCATGAGTATTCTCAAGCGCGAGCTGACGGTTCCGGGTGCCGAGCGCATCTGGTATGTTGCCGACGCTTTCCGCGCCGGCATGACGGTTGAACAGATTTTCGGCATGAACATGATCGATCCCTGGTTCCTGGTGCAGATCGAAGATCTGATCAAGGATGAAGAGAAGGTCAAGACCCTCGGCCTGTCGGCGATTGACCGCGACCTGATGTATCGCCTCAAGCGCAAGGGCTTCTCCGATGCACGCCTGGCCAAGCTGCTGGGTGTGACCGAGAAAAACCTGCGCACGCACCGTCACAAGCTGGACGTGCTGCCGGTTTACAAACGCGTTGACACGTGCGCTGCCGAATTCGCCACCGACACCGCTTACATGTACTCCACGTACGAGGAAGAGTGCGAAGCCAACCCGACGAATCGCGACAAGATCATGATTCTGGGTGGTGGTCCTAACCGCATTGGCCAAGGCATCGAGTTCGATTACTGCTGCGTGCACGCTGCGCTGGCGCTGCGTGAAGACGGGTACGAGACCATCATGGTCAACTGCAACCCGGAAACCGTATCGACCGACTACGACACCTCTGACCGTCTGTACTTCGAGCCTGTGACCCTGGAAGACGTGCTGGAGATCGTCCGCGTCGAGAAGCCGAAAGGCGTGATCGTTCAGTACGGCGGCCAGACCCCGTTGAAACTGGCGCGCGCGCTGGAAGCCGCAGGCGTGCCTATCATCGGCACCAGCCCGGACGCCATTGACCGTGCAGAAGATCGCGAGCGTTTCCAGCAAATGGTCGAGCGACTCAATCTGCGTCAGCCGCCAAACGCCACCGTGCGCAGCGAAGACGAAGCCATTCGGGCCGCCGCGAAGATCGGCTACCCGCTGGTGGTGCGACCGTCCTACGTCTTGGGCGGTCGTGCGATGGAGATCGTCTACGAAGAAGACGAGCTCAAGCGCTACCTGCGTGAAGCGGTTCAAGTGTCCAACGACAGCCCGGTGCTGCTTGACCACTTCCTCAACTGCGCCATCGAGATGGACGTTGATGCGGTCTGCGACGGTACCGATGTGGTGATCGGCGCCATCATGCAGCACATCGAGCAGGCCGGCGTTCACTCCGGTGACTCGGCATGCTCGCTGCCACCGTATTCGCTGCCAGCCCACATCCAGGATGAAATGCGTGATCAGGTCAAGAAAATGGCCCTGGAGCTTGGCGTTGTCGGCTTGATGAACGTGCAACTGGCATTGCAGGGCGAGGATATTTACGTCATCGAAGTGAACCCGCGCGCATCGCGAACGGTGCCGTTCGTTTCGAAGTGCATCGGTGTCTCGCTGGCGATGATTGCGGCTCGCGTCATGGCCGGCAAAACCCTGAAAGAACTCGGTTTCACCAAGGAGATCATCCCGAACTTCTACAGCGTGAAAGAGGCAGTGTTCCCATTCGCCAAGTTCCCGGGCGTTGACCCGATCCTCGGCCCAGAGATGAAATCGACCGGCGAAGTCATGGGTGTCGGTGACACCTTCGGCGAAGCCTTCGCAAAAGCCCAGATGGGCGCCAGTGAAGTGTTGCCGACTGGCGGCACGGCCTTCATCAGTGTGCGTGACGACGACAAGCCGCTGGTGGCAGGTGTCGCACGCAGCTTGATCGAGCTGGGCTTCGACATCGTTGCAACCGCTGGCACCGCACGCCTGATCGAAGAGGCCGGGCTGAAAGTCCGCCGCGTCAACAAGGTGACCGAGGGCCGTCCACACGTGGTCGACATGATCAAGAATGACGAAGTCACCCTGATCATCAACACGACCGAGGGCCGCCAGTCGATCGCCGATTCCTACTCCATTCGCCGTAATGCCCTGCAGCACAAGATCTACTGCACCACGACCATCGCTGCAGGCGAGGCCATCTGTGAAGCGCTGAAATTCGGTCCTGAAAAAACCGTACGCCGCTTGCAGGATCTACATGCAGGACTGAAAGCATGATCAAGTACCCAATGACCGTTCAGGGCGCTCGCGCCCTGGAAGAAGAACACGCACACCTGACCAAGGTGGTTCGTCCCAAGCTCAGCCAGGACATCGGGACTGCGCGTGAGCTGGGCGATCTCAAGGAAAACGCTGAATACCATGCCGCCCGCGAACAGCAGGGCATGGTCGAAGCGCGTATCCGCGACATCGAAGGCCGGATCCAGAATCAGGTAATCATCGACGTCACCACGATCCCTCACACCGGCAAAGTGATCTTCGGCACTACCGTCGAAATCGCCAACGTGGAGACGGACGATCGCGTCATCTACCACATCGTGGGTGAGGACGAGGCTGACTTCAAACTGGGCAAGATTTCGGTGGGTTCGCCCCTCGCTCGCGCTTTGATTGGCAAGGAAGAGGGCGATGTCGTAGCTGTGAAAACGCCGAGCGGTGTGATCGAGTACGAAATCGTGGAAGTGCGTCACGTTTGATGATCGACACCCGCATTGCGCGGGTGTTGATTCAGGCAGCGGGTTCGAAGGTCATTGTCTGATCTTTCGAACCGGCGGTCGCAGCTCTGGTATGACCGGGTCGGCGCTCATCTATGCAGGTGGGCACCGAATCTGACGGTCAGCGCTTGTTCGCCGCTGACCGGACAGGATCAGTTGAAGCGATGGACGTTGGACAGCTGCTTGTTCACCTTCGGGTTCTTGCGGTAAATCAGCGCCATTTTGCCGATGACCTGCACCAGATCGGCCTTGCCGACTTTGCACAGCTCAGCGATGGCTGCCAGGCGGCTTTCGCGGTCGAGGATGTTGAGTTTGATCTTGATCAACTCGTGATCGCCCAGCGCGCGCTCCAATTCGGCCAACACACCTTCAGTCAGACCATTGTCCGCCACCATCAACACCGGTTTCAGATGGTGACCAATGGATTTGTATTGTTTCTTCTGCTCTTGAGTGAGCGGCATAATCTGACCTCTGCGTCTGATCTTGTAAAAAGCGGCGGCCAGTTTACCCGAGCGAGTCCGGGACCGCCCGGTTAATCGCGACTCGTCCTAATTTTTTGAGGTGCTCCGTGGCACGTTCCAAAACCAGCCATAACTGGCTTAAAGAACACTTCGACGACAAGTACGTCAAAATGGCGCAGCGGGACGGCTACCGTTCTCGCGCCAGTTACAAGCTCCTCGAGATTCAGGAGAAGGATAAAATCATCCGTCCCGGCATGACGGTGATCGACCTGGGTGCAGCGCCCGGAGGCTGGTCGCAGGTGACCAGTCGTCTGATTGGTGGTCAGGGCCGTTTGATCGCATCCGACATCCTGGAAATGGACAGCATCCCCGACGTGACCTTCATTCAGGGGGATTTCACGCAGGATGAAGTGCTTGCCCAGATCCTCGAGGCGGTCGGTAATACACAGGTGGACCTTGTGATTTCAGATATGGCCCCCAATATGAGTGGATTGAGCGCTGTGGACATGCCCCGCGCAATGTTTCTCTGCGAGCTGGCGCTGGATCTGGCCGGTCGTGTGCTCCGTCCTGGTGGCGATTTCCTGATTAAGGTCTTCCAGGGTGAGGGCTTCGACGTGTATCACAAGGACATCCGCAAGTTGTTCGACAAGGTGCAGATGCGTAAACCTTTGTCGTCGCGGGACCGCTCCCGAGAACAGTATTTGTTGGGTCGCGGGTTTCGCGGCATAGAAGGATCGGCAAGCGATGAGCGACTCTGATCAAGCGATAGCTTTTTTCAAATGGCTTTATCAAGGGAGCGTAACCAACATCGCGTAGTCAAAGTTTCACAAAGGGTTACAGACGCCGCCTGCCACGCCTGTAGGATCTGTAGTACGTTAGGCCGGTAAATATCATGCGAGGCACGCTCCAGCGTGGAGCTTGCTTCAGAGGGTAGCTAATTGAACGATATGGCAAAGAATTTGATCCTGTGGTTGATCATCGCGGCGGTTCTCGTGACCGTGATGAACAACTTCTCCAGTCCTAACGAGCCGCAGACCCTCAACTATTCCGAATTCATCCAGCAGGTGAAAGACGGCAAAGTCGAGAAAGTTGCCGTTGACGGTTACGTCATCACCGGCAAACGCAGCGACGGCGACTCCTTCAAGACCATCCGCCCTGCCATCCAGGACAACGGTTTGATCGGGGATCTGGTCGACAACAACGTTGTGATCGAAGGCAAGCAGCCAGAGCAGCAAAGCATCTGGACTCAGCTTCTCGTCGCCAGCTTCCCTATCCTCGTGATTATTGCTGTCTTCATGTTCTTCATGCGCCAGATGCAAGGTGGTGCAGGGGGCAAAGGCGGACCGATGAGCTTTGGTAAGAGCAAAGCGCGTCTGCTGTCCGAGGATCAGGTCAAAACCACACTGGCTGACGTGGCTGGTTGTGATGAAGCCAAAGAAGAAGTCGGCGAGTTGGTCGAGTTTCTGCGCGACCCTGGCAAGTTCCAGCGTCTGGGCGGTCGGATCCCTCGCGGCGTCTTGATGGTGGGCCCTCCGGGTACCGGTAAAACCCTGATAGCGAAGGCTATCGCGGGTGAAGCCAAGGTCCCGTTTTTCACGATTTCCGGTTCCGACTTCGTCGAGATGTTCGTCGGCGTGGGTGCAAGCCGTGTTCGTGACATGTTTGAACAAGCCAAGAAGCATGCGCCTTGCATCATCTTCATTGACGAGATCGATGCCGTAGGTCGCCATCGTGGTGGCGGCATGGGCGGCGGTCATGACGAGCGTGAGCAGACGCTCAACCAGCTGCTGGTTGAGATGGACGGCTTTGAAATGAACGACGGCATCATTGTGATCGCCGCCACTAACCGTCCGGACGTTCTCGACCCTGCGCTGCTGCGTCCGGGCCGTTTCGACCGCCAAGTGGTCGTGGGCTTGCCCGATATCCGCGGTCGTGAGCAGATTCTTAAAGTACACATGCGCAAAGTGCCAATGGGTGACGACGTTCAGCCAGGCGTGATCGCTCGCGGTACCCCGGGTTTCTCCGGTGCTGATCTGGCCAACCTGGTCAACGAGGCTTCGCTGTTCGCTGCCCGTACCGGTAAGCGTATCGTCGAGATGAAAGAATTCGAGTTGGCGAAAGACAAGATCATGATGGGCGCTGAGCGCAAATCGATGGTCATGTCCGACAAAGAGAAGCGCAATACGGCATATCACGAGGCGGGTCATGCCATCGTCGGCCGTGTCGTGCCAGAACATGATCCGGTCTACAAAGTGTCGATCATCCCCCGCGGTCGTGCGTTGGGTGTGACGATGTTCCTCCCCGAGGAAGATCGCTACAGCCTGTCCAAGCGTGCCCTGATCAGTCAGATATGCTCGCTGTATGGCGGGCGGATTGCGGAGGAAATGACGTTGGGCTTCGATGGCGTGACCACCGGTGCCTCCAACGACATCATGCGGGCCAGTCAGATTGCTCGAAACATGGTCACCAAATGGGGCCTGTCCGAGAAGCTCGGTCCGTTGATGTATTCGGATGAAGAAGAAGGCGGCTACCTGGGTCGCGGCGGTGGTGGTCAGAATGCCAGCCTCTCCGGTGACACTGCCCGTCTGATTGACTCCGAAGTGCGCAGCATCATTGATCAGTGCTACGGCACCGCAAGACAGATCCTCACGGACAACCGTGACAAGCTGGAAGCGATGGCTGATGCTTTGATGAAATACGAGACCATCGATGCCGAGCAGATCGATGACATCATGGCCGGCCGCACACCACGCGAGCCTCGTGATTGGGAAGGTGGCTCCGGAGATTCGGGCACCCCGATCGCACCTGTAGGTCCGCGTCCGGAATCGCCTATTGGCGGCCCTGCTGCTGAACACTAAGGTCTGACATGACTTCTGCGCTTCACCCGACCCGGTTGCCTTGCGGCAACCGGGTTCTTGATTTATCCCGCACGCACGTGATGGGAATCCTTAATATCACTCCTGATTCGTTCTCGGACGGCGGCCGTTTCGCGCAGCGAGACCTGGCGCTGCGTCATGCCGAGGCGATGATGCTGGCTGGCGCGACCCTGATCGATGTCGGGGGTGAGTCAACGCGGCCCGGTGCGCGATCTGTTTCCCCTGTTGAAGAGCTGGAGCGCGTGTCGCCTGTCGTCGAGGCGATCAGCGCCGAGCTGGATGTGATCATTTCTGTAGATACCTCGACGCCGGCCGTCATTCGCGAGACTGCACGCCTGGGTGCAGGGCTCATCAACGATGTTCGCTCGCTTCGCCGTGACGGGGCGCTGGACGCCGCTGTGGCGACGGGTTTACCCGTTTGCCTGATGCACATGCGCGGCGAGCCGACGGACATGCAGAATGACCCTCACTACACTGACCTGGTTGGGGAGGTCAGCGCCTTCTTGCGCGAGCGCATGGAGCAGTGCGTCGCGGCAGGTATCCCCGTCGAGAGGATTATCCTTGATCCAGGGTTCGGCTTCGCCAAGACCCTTGAGCATAATCTGAGCCTCTTCAAGCATATGGAAGCGCTCCATGCATTGGGTCGTCCTTTGTTGGTCGGTGTATCCCGCAAGAGCATGATCGGCAAGGTTCTCGACAAGCCTGTTGATCAGCGTTTGCATGGTGCACTGGCGCTTGCCGCCATGGCGATGGTTAAAGGCGCAAAAATTCTGCGTGTGCACGACGTCCCGGAGACGGTAGACGTGGTGCGTATGATTGCTGCTGTTGAATCAGCAAAATAAGAAATCTGGAGCACCCATGAGCACTAAAAAATATTTCGGTACCGACGGTATCCGCGGTCGCGTAGGCCAATTCCCGATCACCCCTGATTTCATGTTAAAGCTGGGATGGGCGGCAGGGATGGCCTTCCGGAAAATGGGCGCATGCCGGATCCTTGTGGGTAAGGACACCCGTATTTCGGGCTACATGTTCGAATCGGCACTCGAAGCCGGCTTGTCTGCTGCCGGTGCGGACGTGATGCTGCTCGGTCCGATGCCGACGCCTGCGATCGCGTATCTGACTCGTACATTCCATGCCGAAGCGGGGATCGTGATCAGCGCATCGCATAACCCGCATTACGACAACGGCATCAAATTCTTCTCCGGGCAGGGCACCAAGCTCCCTGACGAGATCGAGCTGATGATTGAGGAGCTGCTCGATTCGCCGATGACCGTCGAGGAGTCCGAGAAACTCGGCAAGGTGTCGCGTATCAACGACGCCGCGGGGCGTTACATCGAATTCTGTAAGAGCAGCGTTCCCACCAGTACTGATTTCGACGGGCTGAAGCTCGTTGTCGATTGCGCTCATGGGGCGACGTACAAGGTAGCGCCGAATGTGTTTCGAGAGCTTGGCGCCGAGGTCACTGTGCTATCGGCGGCGCCCAATGGGCTCAACATCAATGACAACTGCGGTTCCACCCACATGGGAGCGTTGCAGGCCGCTGTTGTCGAGCATGGCGCTGATCTGGGCATCGGTTTTGATGGTGACGGCGATCGTGTGCTGATGGTCGACCACACGGGTGCGATCGTCGATGGTGATGAGCTGCTTTACATCATTGCGCGGGACCTTCAAGAGCGTGGCCAGTTGCAGGGAGGTGTCGTTGGCACCCTGATGAGCAACCTCGGGCTGGAGTTGGCACTTGCTGATCTCAACATCCCGTTCGTGCGCGCCAACGTCGGCGACCGATATGTCATCGCTGAGCTCCTGGAGCGCGACTGGCAAGTGGGCGGCGAGAACTCGGGCCATGTCGTGTGCTTCCGGCATACCACGACGGGTGATGCGATCATCGCTGCACTGCAGGTACTGCTGTCGATGAAACGTACCGGCCAGAGCCTCGCACAATCGCTCGAAGGCCTGAAGAAATGCCCTCAGGTATTGATCAATGTGCGCTTTGAGGGGGGAGGCGTTGATCCGGTCAAACACCCCGCGGTTATTGAGGCCTGTGATCGCGTGACCGCCGCCATGGGCGGGCGTGGACGTGTGCTTCTGCGCAAGTCCGGTACCGAGCCGCTGGTGAGGGTAATGGTTGAGGGCGAGGACGAAATCCTGGTCCGCAGCTATGCCGATGAACTGGCAAAACTGGTTGCGGAAGTTTGCGCCTGATTTCGGCTTGCCAGTGTTGAAACTGTTGGGTAACATCTGCGCCCACTTTGACCGACGAGGTACAGCATGCGTCGCCCTATGGTAGCTGGTAACTGGAAGATGCACGGTACCCGCGCCAGCGTCGCTGAGCTGATCGAGGGTCTTGCAAATCTCGCCCTCCCGGGTGGCGTAGATGTGGCGGTCTTCCCGCCAAGCCTGCACGTGAGTTTTGTGGTTGATTGCCTGGAAGGGCAGTCGATATCTGTCGGTGCGCAGAATTGCGCCCATCAGGCAGGGCAGGGTGCGTTGACTGGTGAAGTGTCGTCGACTCAGTTGGCCGATGCAGGTTGCAAGTTTGTGCTTGTCGGTCACTCGGAACGTCGCCAGATAATGGGCGAGAGCATTGAGGTCCTTAATCGCAAGTTCGAGGCTGCCCAGGCAGTGGGTCTGACGCCGATACTTTGCATCGGCGAGACTCTTGAGGAGCGAGAGGCCGGCAAGACGCTTGAGGTTGTCGGGCAGCAGCTTGGCAGCATCATCGAAGAGCTCGGCATCGGTGCTTTCGTAAATGCAGTCATTGCTTATGAGCCAGTCTGGGCCATTGGTACCGGATTGACTGCATCGCCGGACCAGGCCCAGGAAGTGCACGCGGCGATTCGTGCGCAGCTGAAGAAAGAGAATTCTGAAGTCGCACAAGGTGTGCGTCTTCTATATGGCGGCAGCGTGAAGGCGGCCAATGCGGTCGAACTGTTCGGCATGCCGGATATCGATGGAGGCCTCATTGGTGGTGCCTCCCTGAATGCAGATGAGTTCGGTGCGATCATTCGCGCCGCGGGAAACTGAAAAAATGCTGGAAACAGTCGTAGTCGTTCTTCATCTGCTGGGTGCTCTGGGCGTTGTTGCTCTGGTTTTGCTGCAGCAGGGTAAAGGTGCCGACGCAGGCGCGTCATTTGGAGCAGGTGCATCAAATACTGTGTTCGGTGGGCAAGGTTCCTCTACCTTTCTCAGTAAACTTACTGCTATACTTGCCGCCTGTTTCTTCATGACTAGCTTAGGGTTAGGTTACTTTGCTAAAGAGAAAGCTCACCAGCTGACTCAAGTAGGTTTGCCAAATCCGGCGGTACTGGAAGTGAAGCAAAAGCCGGCAGCAGATGATGTTCCGGTTCTGGAAGGGCAACAGAAACCAGCTGCAGTACCTGCTGATGTTCCTGCAACTCCAGAGCAAAAGTAACACCGGATTCGCAGCTGTTTTTGGGGCTGCAAAAGAGTTGTAATGCCGAGGTGGTGGAATTGGTAGACACGCAACCTTGAGGTGGTTGTGCCCATAGGGTGTAGGGGTTCGAGTCCCCTTCTCGGTACCAATTAACAAGAAAGCCCGCAGTAGCGGGCTTTCTTGTAGGTGGATGTGTCGGATTGACCCAAATTTGGATCGGTCGTATACTTCCGCCCCAGCTTTGTCGCGGGGTGGAGCAGTCTGGTAGCTCGTCGGGCTCATAACCCGAAGGTCGTTGGTTCAAATCCAGCCCCCGCAACCAGTTTTAGCGGAGCCCCTTTTCAGGGGCTTTTTGTTAGCTGGACACTTTATGACGCCGCTTTTCGCAGGCGTTTTCATGATTGGGCTTTTGCCCATTTTTTATTTGCAGCATGCACGAGGGGGTTCAGGTGTCGAGCAAGCTAGAAGAGTTGCAGGCCTTGTTGGCCCCGGTGGTCGTGGCCCTAGGCTATGAATGCTGGGGTATCGAGTATTCGTCTCAAGGGCGGCACTCGATGTTGCGCGTCTATATCGATAAAGAAGGCGGCGTGTTGGTGGACGATTGCGCGATCGTCAGCCGTCAGATCAGCGGTATTCTGGATGTGGAAGATCCGATCAGCTCCGAATACACGCTCGAAGTTTCCTCTCCAGGCATGGAACGCCCACTGTTTACCATTGAGCAGTTTGCGGAATTTGCCGGGGCACAAGTGAAGATAAAGCTGCGTTCTCCGTTTGAAGGTAGACGCAACTTTCAGGGCCTTCTCCGCGGGGTGGAGGAGCAGGACGTCGTGGTCCAGGTTGAAGATCACGAGTTTCTGTTGCCGATCGATCTGATCGACAAAGCCAACATTATTCCCACGTTTGACTAAGACGTGCCAGATACAGCGGATCCCGCGGATCCAATGGCTTGCGAAAGGCGAGGCGTACGATGAGCAAAGAAGTACTGCTGGTTGTTGAGTCGGTATCCAATGAAAAAGGCGTACCGGCCGATGTAATTTTTGAAGCGCTCGAAATAGCACTGGCCACGGCCACCAAAAAGCGTTTTGAAGACGAAGTAGACCTGCGTGTCGAGATCAATCGTCAAACAGGTGCCTACGAGACTTTCCGTCGTTGGACCGTCGTCGAAGAAGACGATCTCGACGACCCGGCGATCGAGACATGGCCGAGCAAGGTTGCCCTGACGCACCCGGGTGCCAACGTTGGCGACGTAGTAGAAGAAAAGATTGATTCCATCGAGTTCGGCCGCATCGCTGCGCAGACTGCCAAGCAAGTCATTGTGCAGAAAGTTCGCGAAGCCGAGCGAGCTCAAGTCGTGGGCGCCTACCGTGAGCGTCTGGGCGAAATCATTTCCGGCACTGTTAAAAAAGTTACGCGTGACAATGTCATCGTCGACCTTGGCAACAATGCCGAAGCTCTGCTGGCGCGTGAAGACATCATTTCGCGGGAGACTTTCCGCGTGGGTGTCCGCGTTCGTGCACTGCTCAAAGAGATCCGCACCGAAAACCGTGGCCCTCAGCTGATCCTGTCGCGTACCGCGCCGGAAATGCTGATCGAGCTGTTCCGGATTGAAGTTCCGGAAATCGCCGAAGGACTCATCGAGGTGATGGCTGCCTCTCGTGATCCTGGTTCGCGTGCAAAGATCGCAGTTCGCTCCAAGGACAAACGCATTGACCCGCAAGGGGCGTGCATCGGCATGCGTGGTTCGCGCGTGCAGGCTGTTTCCGGCGAGTTGGGCGGCGAGCGTGTGGATATCGTGCTTTGGGACGATAACCCGGCGCAGTTCGTCATCAATGCCATGTCGCCTGCCGAAGTGGCAGCGATCATCGTTGATGAAGATGCCCACGCCATGGACATCGCTGTAGGCGCAGACAACCTCGCCCAGGCGATTGGCCGCGGTGGCCAGAACGTGCGGTTGGCCAGTCAGTTGACTGGCTGGACCCTTAACGTGATGACCGAATCGGACATCCAGGCCAAGCAGCAAGCGGAAACCGGTGACATCCTGCGCAACTTTATCGACGAGCTGGAAGTCGATGAGGATCTCGCTCAGGTTCTGGTAGACGAAGGCTTCACCAGCCTGGAAGAGATTGCCTACGTACCGTTGGAAGAAATGCTCAACATCGACGGCTTTGACGAAGACACCGTCAACGAGCTTCGCGCTCGTGCCAAGGATCGTTTGTTGACTAAAGCCATCGCTACTGAGGAAAAGCTGGCAGACGCCCATCCGGCCGAAGACCTGCTCTCGCTTGAGGGTATGGACAAGGATTTGGCGATGGAACTGGCGGTGCGCGGCGTAATTACCCGCGAAGACCTGGCCGAGCAGTCTATTGACGATCTGCTCGACATCGACGGCATTGACGATGATCGTGCCGGCAAGTTGATCATGGCCGCCCGAGCCCATTGGTTCGAGTAAGTAGATGCGGCCTGAGGAGAGAAGTGCATGACGCAAGTCACGGTGAAAGAACTGGCCAAGACGGTCGACACACCGGTAGAGCGCCTGTTACAGCAGATGCGTGAGGCAGGTTTGCCGCACAACGCCGCCGAACAAGTTGTGACCGATATCGAAAAACAAGCCCTGTTGACCCACCTGAAAAGCGGTCACAAGGCCAAGGTGGAAGAGCCGCGCAAGATTACCTTGCAGCGCAAGACCACCAGTACCCTTCGCGTTGCTGGCAGCAAAAGCATCAGCGTTGAAGTACGCAAGAAGAAAGTTTTTGTTCAGCGCAGCCCGGAAGAAATCGAAGCCGAACGCAAGCGCGAGCTGGACGAACGTCGTGCGGTAGAAAATGCCGCTCGTCAAAAGGCTGAAGAAGAATCCCGTCAGCGTGCCGAAGAAGAAGCGCGCCGTCAGCCTTCGTCGGGTGCACCGGTTGCCGAGGCTGTTGCAGCGCCGGCACCGGCACCGCAAGCTGTCGAACCAGCCCGGGAAACTCCGGCTGCGGCACCTGCGCCTGTTGCCGATCGCAAGAAAGACGAACAGCGTCGCCCTGACAAACCACGCAACGACGACAACAATCGTCGCAGCGGCGGCGGTGGTGACGGCGATCGCAAGAACGCTCCGCACCGTGCATCGGTCAAGGAAAAGGCGCCAACGCCACGCGTTGCGCCTCGTACTACCGACGAAGAAAGCGATGGCTTCCGTCGCGGCGGTCGCGGCAAGGCCAAGCTGAAGAAGCGCAACGCGCACGGTTTCCAGAGCCCTACCGGCCCTGTCGTTCGTGAAGTGAAAATTGGCGAGACCATCAGCGTGGGCGATCTCGCTCAACAGATGTCGGTCAAAGCTGCCGAGATCATCAAGTTCATGTTCAAGCTGGGTACTCCAGCCACCATCAACCAGGTTCTGGATCAGGAAACTGCCCAACTGGTCGCTGAAGAACTGGGCCACAAAGTGACCCTGGTCAGCGATACCGCGCTGGAAGATTCCCTGGCCGAGTCCCTGAAGTTCGAAGGTGAGACGTTCTCCCGTGCGCCGGTTGTAACGGTCATGGGTCACGTTGACCACGGTAAGACCTCGCTGCTCGATTACATCCGTCGCGCCAAGGTTGCTGCTGGCGAAGCCGGTGGTATCACCCAGCACATCGGTGCGTACCACGTGGAAACCGAGCGTGGCATGGTGACGTTCCTCGATACCCCGGGTCACGCTGCGTTTACCGCAATGCGTGCTCGTGGTGCCAAGGCAACCGACATCGTGATTCTGGTTGTCGCTGCCGACGACGGCGTCATGCCGCAGACCATCGAAGCCGTGCAACACGCCAAGGCTGCTGGTGTTCCGCTGGTTGTTGCCGTGAACAAGATCGACAAGCCGGGCGCTGACCTGGACCGTATCCGCAGTGAACTGTCCGTTCACGGCGTAACGTCCGAAGAGTGGGGCGGTGAGACTCCTTTCGTCTCTGTCTCCGCGAAGATGGGTACTGGCGTTGACGAGCTGCTTGAGGCCGTTCTGCTGCAGGCCGAAGTTCTGGAATTGATGGCGACGCCGTCAGCTCCGGGTCGTGGTGTTGTAGTTGAATCGCGTCTGGACAAGGGCCGTGGCCCGGTTGCGACTGTTCTGGTTCAGGACGGTACATTGCGTCAAGGCGACATGGTTCTGGTTGGCTCCAACTACGGTCGCGTTCGGGCAATGCTCGACGAGAACGGCAAGCCAATCAAAGAAGCCGGTCCGTCGATCCCTGTCGAGATTCTCGGCCTGGACGGTACGCCAGACGCTGGCGACGAGATGAGCGTTGTTGCCGACGAGAAGAAAGCCCGTGAAGTGGCTCTGTTCCGTCAAGGCAAGTTCCGCGAAGTCAAGCTGGCCCGCGCTCACGCCGGCAAGCTGGAAAACATCTTCGAGAACATGGGTCAGGAAGAGAAGAAGACACTCAACATCGTCCTCAAATCCGATGTCCGTGGTTCTCTGGAAGCGTTGCAGGGTGCATTGAATGGCCTGGGTAACGACGAAGTGCAAGTGCGCGTCGTGGGCGGCGGTGTCGGTGGTATCACCGAAAGCGACGCCAACCTGGCACTGGCCTCCAACGCTGTACTGTTCGGTTTCAACGTGCGTGCTGATGCTGGCGCGCGCAAGATCGTCGAGCAGGAAGGTCTGGATATGCGTTACTACAACGTCATCTACGACATCATCGAAGACGTCAAGAAGGCCCTCACCGGCATGCTTGGCAGCGACGTTCGGGAGAACATCCTGGGTATCGCTGAAGTCCGCGACGTGTTCCGCTCGCCGAAATTCGGCGCGATCGCAGGTTGCATGGTCATCGAAGGCGTTGTCTTCCGTAACCGTCCAATCCGTGTACTGCGTGAAGACATCGTCATCTTCGAAGGCGAGCTGGAATCCCTGCGTCGCTTCAAGGATGACGCTTCCGAAGTACGTGCCGGCATGGAATGCGGTATTGGCGTCAAGAGCTACAACGACGTCAAGGTCGGTGACAAGATCGAAGTCTTCGAGAAGGTCCAAGTGGCTCGCAGCCTCTAAATCGCGAGCTTCAGGAGTCATGGCTTGCGCCGCATGAAAATGCCAGGTGTCGGTCATGGACTCTAAACGCAACGCCCGGTCCGGCTCTCGCCAGGCCGGGCGTTTGCCGCTTTCAGACCACATGGCTTTTGCCATGGGTCAGCAGTGACAGGTAACAAGACATGGCAAAAGAATACAGCCGTACCCAACGTATCGGCGATCAGATGCAGCGTGAGCTGGCACAGTTGATCCGTCGTGAAATCAAAGACCCCCGCGTGGGGCTGGTGACCATCACCGCCGTCGATGTCAGCCGTGACGTCGGCCACGCGAAAATCTTCATGACCGTGATGGGCCAGGACAGCGCCGAAGAAATCGCGCAGTCAATCAAAGTGCTCAACGCTGCTGCAGGCTTCCTGCGGATGCAGCTGGCGCGTGAGATGAAGCTGCGCAGCGTCCCGCAACTGCATTTCCATTACGACGAAAGCGTTGCCCGTGGCGCGCATTTGTCGGCATTGATCGAGCGTGCAGTGGCTGAAGATGGTCAGCACCAAACGGCACCCAAGCAAGACGGTTCGGAGGAATAAGGCGTGGCTCAGGTCAAGCGTATTCGCCGTAACGTCAGCGGGATCATCCTGCTCGACAAGCCGCTGGGGTTCACATCCAACGCCGCGCTGCAAAAAGTGCGCTGGTTGCTCAACGCAGAAAAAGCCGGCCATACGGGCAGTCTCGATCCGCTGGCAACCGGTGTTCTGCCGCTCTGCTTCGGCGAGGCGACCAAGTTTTCCCAGTACCTGCTCGACTCCGACAAGGGCTATGAAACCCTGATGCAGCTCGGCAAGACCACCACCACGGCCGACGCCGAGGGTGAGGTCCTGCAGACGCGGCCAGTGACCGTTGGTCGCTCGGATATCGAAGCGGTGCTGCCGGCATTTCGCGGGAATATCAGTCAGATACCGCCGATGTACTCCGCCCTCAAGCGAGACGGTCAGCCGTTATACAAGCTGGCCCGGGCAGGGGAAGTGGTGGAGCGCGAACCGCGTTCTGTTACTATTGCGCGCCTGGAATTATTGGCGTGTGAAGGTGAGACGGCTCGTTTGGCTGTCGACTGCACCAAAGGCACCTATATTCGGACCCTCGTGGAAGATATCGGTGAAAAGCTGGGCTGCGGTGCTTACGTCGCTCAGTTGCGTCGCACCCAGGCCGGTCCTTTCACGCTGGCCCAGACGGTAACGCTTGAAGAGCTCGAAGCGGTACATGCCGAAGGCGGGAACGAAGCGGTTGATCGCTTCCTGATGCCATCGGACAGCGGGTTGCTGGATTGGCCGCTGCTGCAGTTCTCAGAGCACAGTTCGTTTTACTGGCTGCATGGTCAGCCAGTGAGAGCCCCCGACGCGCCGAAGTTCGGCATGGTGCGGGTGCAGGATCATGAAGGACGCTTCATCGGGATCGGTGAAGTAAGTGAAGACGGGCGCATTGCGCCACGTCGACTGATTCGGTCAGAGTGACCGGACCCGTCGCGGCAGGGTTTCCTGGCACGGCGGTACGAGGGTGGCTGTTAACAGGCATGGTCACTCCTCACATTTAAATACGAGAGTCAGCTCTCGGCCTGTTGAAACCGTCTCCCTGGAGCGGTTTCTTGATAAAAGGAATGCCCACATGGCACTCAGCGTTGAAGATAAAGCTCAGATCGTAACCGACTACCAGCAAGCTGTTGGTGATACTGGTTCGCCAGAAGTGCAAGTTGCACTGCTGACCGCCAACATCAACAAACTGCAAGGCCACTTCAAGGCCAACGGTAAGGATCACCACTCCCGTCGTGGTCTGATCCGTATGGTAAACCAGCGTCGCAAGCTGCTGGATTACCTGAAAGGTAAGGACGTTAGCCGTTACAGCGCCCTGATCGGTCGTCTGGGTCTGCGTCGCTAATAACGACTCGGATAGAGGTTGGTTGGTCGTCACGTTCCGCTGGTTTTCCCAGTGGGCTGGCGGGCTCCCAGCCTCTAGTTGTATCTGGACTGCCGAAGGGTCCGATTCCCCTCGCTGCCCAAGAATTCGCAAGAAACCAGTTCCCCAAGAGCCACAAAGAAGGTAGGAAACCGTGAACCCGGTAATCAAGAAATTTCAATTCGGTCAATCGACCGTAACCCTCGAGACTGGCCGTATTGCCCGTCAAGCTTCTGGTGCTGTATTGGTCACCGTTGACGACGACGTCACCGTTCTCGTGACTGTGGTCGGCGCCAAGCATGCAGACGCAAGCAAAGGCTTTTTCCCTCTTTCCGTTCACTACCAGGAAAAGACCTACGCCGCTGGCAAGATCCCTGGTGGTTTCTTCAAGCGTGAAGGCCGTCCTTCCGAAAAAGAAACACTGACCTCGCGTTTGATCGACCGTCCGATCCGCCCACTGTTTCCCGAAGGCTTCATGAACGAAGTGCAGGTTGTCTGCACCGTCGTCTCCACCAGCAAGAAAACCGATCCGGACGTCGCTGCGATGATCGGTACTTCGGCAGCCCTGGCTATCTCCGGCATTCCGTTCGACGGCCCGATCGGTGCCGCTCGTGTTGCTTTCCACGAAAGCACCGGCTACCTGCTGAACCCGACTTACGAGCAACTGAAAGCATCGAGCCTGGACATGGTCGTTGCCGGTACCGAAGAAGCGGTACTGATGGTTGAATCGGAAGCCAAAGAGCTGACCGAAGACCAGATGCTGGGCGCCGTGCTGTTCGCCCACGACGAATTCCAGTCGGTCATCAAGGCCGTCAAAGAGCTGGCCGCCGAAGCTGCCAAGCCAACGTGGAACTGGGCGCCGAAAGCTGAAGCCACTGAACTGCTGGGCGCTATCCGCTCCGAGTTCGGCGCAGCGATCTCCGAGGCCTATACCATCACCGTCAAGGCCGATCGCTACGCTCGCCTGGGTGAGCTGAAGGATCAGGTTGTTGCCAGGCTGGCTGTTGAAGACGGCAGCCCGTCCGCCAGCGAAGTCAAAGCCGCCTTCGGCGAAATCGAATACCGCACCGTTCGCGAAAACATCGTCAACGGCAAGCCACGTATCGACGGCCGCGACACCAAGACTGTTCGTCCGCTGAACATCGAAGTCGGCGTTCTGCCGAAGACGCACGGTTCGGCGTTGTTCACCCGTGGCGAAACTCAGGCGCTGGTCGTGGCCACTCTGGGTACCGCGCGTGACGCTCAGCTGCTCGACACCCTCGAAGGCGAGAAGAAAGACCCGTTCATGCTGCACTACAACTTCCCTCCGTTCTCGGTGGGCGAGTGTGGTCGCATGGGTGGCGCAGGTCGTCGTGAAATCGGTCACGGCCGTCTGGCTCGCCGTTCGGTTCAGGCCATGCTGCCTGCTGCCGACGTGTTCCCGTACACCATTCGTGTCGTGTCGGAAATCACCGAGTCCAACGGTTCCAGCTCCATGGCTTCGGTTTGTGGTGCTTCGCTGGCCCTGATGGACGCTGGTGTTCCGATGAAGGCGCCGGTTGCCGGTATCGCCATGGGTCTGGTTAAAGAAGGCGAGAAGTTCGCCATCCTGACCGACATCCTGGGTGACGAAGACCACCTGGGCGACATGGACTTCAAAGTGGCCGGTACCGCCAAAGGTGTGACCGCGCTGCAGATGGACATCAAGATCAAGGGCATCACCGAAGAGATCATGGAGATCGCTTTGGGTCAGGCGCTGGAAGCGCGTCTGAACATCCTGGGTCAGATGAACACCATCATTGGTCAGTCGCGCACCGAGCTGTCGGAAAACGCACCGACCATGATCGCGATGAAGATCGACACCGACAAGATCCGCGACGTGATCGGCAAAGGCGGCGCGACCATCCGTGCCATCTGCGAAGAGACCAAGGCGTCGATCGACATCGAAGACGACGGCTCGATCAAAATCTTTGGCGAAACCAAGGAAGCGGCTGAAGCTGCACGTCAGCGCGTTCTGGGTATCACCGCTGAAGCCGAGATCGGCAAGATCTACATCGGCAAGGTTGAGCGCATCGTCGACTTCGGCGCGTTCGTCAACATCCTGCCGGGCAAAGACGGTCTGGTGCACATCTCCATGTTGAGCGACGCTCGCGTAGAGAAAGTCACCGACATATTGAAAGAAGGTCAGGAAGTCGAAGTCCTGGTGCTGGACGTGGATAACCGCGGTCGCATCAAGTTGTCGATCAAAGACGTCGCAGCTGCCAAGGCATCGGGCGTCTAACCCGCCTCTTGTCGCTGATGAAAAAGAGCCCTTCGGGGCTCTTTTTTTTGAATGCAATTAATGGCTTAGGGGTGCAGGCCGTCGCTTGGCAGCTGGTCAGAACATGCATCTTGCAAGCGGAACTTTCCCAAAGCGGGCAATCTGCACGACACTCGTGGATCCACGAAAATATAAGTCTTTGATTTATAAGGAATCTTGTTCGATTCCGGGATTGGCACAGCGCTTGCGACATATAGGTAACCCTGCAGCCAATCAGATTGGCGCAGATTCTGAGAAAAACAGGAGTTACCCGTATGAAGAAGTTCGCTATTGCTGCTGCTACCGCCACTGCTCTGACTCTGACTATGGCCAACGTAGCCATGGCTCAGACCTCTGCTCAAGCTCCAATGACTGTAGCTGCAAATGAAGTCGCCAAAACCAAAGAAGCTACTTCTGACACTTGGATCACCACCAAGGTCAAATCCGACCTGCTGACCGAGAAGGGCATTCCAGGCTCCGACATCAAGGTTGAGACCAACAAAGGTGTGGTTTCCCTGTCGTCGACTGTCGCCGTCACCGAAGCACAGAAAACCACCGCTGTAGCGATCACCAAGAAAATCAAAGGCGTGAAAGCTGTTTCGGCTGATGGCCTGAAAGCTGAGTAATTTCACTCGGCAGAACCTGTTGAATGCCCGGCTGGCAGTGTGAAAGTCGTCAGCCGACGGATTCAAGGTTCATGCTAGGGTCACGATAATGTGGCCAACAAAAGCCCCGGCGCTCGCGTCGGGGTTTTTTTGTGTGCGGATTTCGGCACATCTTCCTCCGTGTCACCCCAGTGACGGGTGCATTCGACACATTTTCGCCACATGCGCTGCGCTACTCTACTGGGCGCTTTAGCATCCAAATGAAAAGGTATGACCCACTCACTCAGGAAGCAGCAGAGCAGCTGTGCACAGTAATTGCATATCACGCAGCCCGTTGTTGAACGGGTGAAGAATCTACCCACAGGCTTAACGCTTTGATGACCTTTCATCAGCTACAGTCTGGAGTGAGTCTATGCTCACCTGTTGTGACGCTGCTTTACGCCGGGCCAGGCCTGAAACTCTTTTGCTGTGAGAAGTAGATGCCCACGATTCCCTTACTGATTTGCGACGACTCCAACATGGCGCGCAAGCAACTGATGAAAGCCCTGCCGCCCGAGTGGGACGTGTCAGTGACCACGGCAATCAACGGCCGTGAAGGAATCGAGGCGATTCGTCAGGGGCTGGGGCGCGTGGTGTTGCTGGATCTGACGATGCCGGAAATGGACGGCTACCAGACGCTGGCCGCCATTCGCGCAGAAAGCCTGCAGACCAGCGTCATAGTCGTGTCTGGCGACGTTCAGGAAGAGGCGGTGCGCCGTACCCTCGAACTGGGCGCGCTGGCCTTCCTGAAAAAACCGGCCGATCCGGATGAATTGCAGCAAACCCTTCTACGATTAGGCCTGTTGGGGCAGGGTGCGAGTCCATCTCTCGCCTCGGCATCGAGCGTCGACCAGGCCGCCATCAGTTTTAATGACGCCTTCCGCGAGACGGTTAACGTCGCAATGGGCCGCGCGGGCGCTTTGCTGGCGCGGGTGCTGGGCGTATTTGTGCAGCTGCCGGTGCCCAACGTCAACATGCTGGAAGTGGGCGAGTTGCACATGGCGCTGGCCGACGCCCAGGCCAACGACCGGCTCACGGCGGTGTGTCAGGGCTATATCGGTGGTGGCATCGCCGGCGAAGCGCTGTTGTTGTTTCATGATTCGGAAATCGCCGACATGGCGCAGCTGATGAAGGTCGATGACGCCGACTACTCTGACATGGAAATGTTGCTGGACTTGTCTTCGATCCTGATCGGCGCTTGTCTGAGCAGCATTGCGGAGCAGCTCGATGTCGCATTTTCCCAGAGTCACCCCCAAGTGCTGGGTTTGCACAGTGGCATTGAAGAGCTGATCCGTCTCAACGAGCGGCGCTGGAAGAAGACCCTGGCCGTAGAGATCAGTTACAGCCTGGAAGGCCATAACATCCATTTCGACCTGTTGATGTTGTTCACCGAAGACTCGGTCGAGCTGCTATCGGGGAAACTCGCCCACTTGATGAGCTGATTCATGAACGATCGTATCGATTTCAAGGAATTGCACTGGCTGCTCACCGTGACGCAGAACATCGACGTCGGCGTGGTGGTGCTGGATCAGGAATACCGTGTGCAGGTCTGGAACACCTTCATGGAGAACCGTTCCGGGATACTGTCGTATGAAGCGGCAACCCGTTCGTTCTTTTCGTTGTTCCCGGAGATCAAAGAACGCTGGCTGAAAAACAAGATCGACAGCGTGATTACCCTTGGCACCCCGGCGTTTACGATCTGGGAGCAGCGCCCTTATCTGGTTCATTTCAAGAGCTATCAGCCCATCACCGGGCAAGAAGACTTCATGTACCAGAACACCACAATGTATCCGCTGCGGTCGACGACCGGGGCGGTGACCCATGTGTGTCTGGTGATTTACGACGTCACCGATGTGGCGACGAACCGTCTGCAACTGCAGGCGGCCAACCGCGAGCTGCAGAAGCTATCGAGCACCGATCGCCTGACCAGCCTGTACAACCGCGGCCACTGGGAAGAAGCATTGCGTCTGGAGCATGCACGGCATGTGCGTTACGGCACCACGGCGGCGTTGGTGATGTTCGACATCGACCACTTCAAACGCGTCAACGACACCCATGGGCATCAATGCGGCGACCGGGTGATCCAGCGGGTGGCGGACGTTGTGCGTGAGCACATCCGCGACGCTGACATCGCGGGTCGTTACGGTGGCGAAGAGTTCGCGGTGCTGCTGCCCGACACGGACAAGCAAGGCGGCGCCATGTTCGCCGAGCGTCTGCGCGCCGCCGTCGAGGCGCTGGACGTCATGCAGGAAGGCGAAGCCATTCATTGCACGATCAGCCTGGGCGTCGCTGACATGACCTCGCCGATGGACGACTACAAGATGCTCATCGAACGCGCGGATCAGGCGCTGTACGAGTCCAAGAAAAACGGGCGCAATCGCGTGTCGGTGGATGCCTCGGATTGAAGGCCAGATAACCTCTGCATCTAAGGCTGCCTTCACCCCTGGGACAACTCCGCGAAATCGCTGAGCACATCATCCCTCAGCGCGATAAACCGCGCGTCGCTGCGATTGCGCGGGCGTGGCAGGTCCACGTCGACGATACGCCGGATGCGCCCCGGATGCGGTTGCATCACCACCACCCGATCACCGAGATAAACCGCCTCATCCACATCGTGGGTGACATGGACCATGGTGATCTTTTCCTGCTGCCAGATGTGCTGCAACTCACGCTGCAAGCGCGTTCGGGTCAGCGCATCCAGCGCGCCGAACGGTTCGTCGAGGAGCAGCACGCTGGGCCGGTTGACCAGGCCGCGGGCAATCGCCACCCGTTGCGCCATGCCGCCGGAAATCTGGTGCGGGTATGACTCCGTGAAGTCCTGCAGACCCACCAATTGAATGTGTTCGCGGACGGTCTCGCGTTTTTGCGCGGCGCTCAGCGGTGCGTTTTTCAGGCCGACCGCGACGTTCTGTTCAACCGTAAGCCACGGGAAAAGCCGGTGATCCTGAAACACGATGCCCCGCTCAAGGCCCGTGCCCCTGATTGGCTTGTCATCCAGCAATATGCGGCCGTCGAATTCCTCGTCCAGGCCGAGGATCAGCCTGAGCAGCGTTGATTTGCCACAACCACTGGCGCCAACGATGGTGATGAACTCCCCCGGCGCGATGTCCAGCTGGACGTTATCCAGCACCTGCAGCTGGGTGTCGGCACCTGCATTGGTGAAATGCTTGCTGATGTTTTCCAGGCGCAGGCCATTGCCCTGCGATCGAAAGATGGCCTTGGCGACGGGCTGCGCGGTAAGCGGTTGAGTGGCGGACATGGGCTTTCCTTTAAATATTCGATTGAGCGAAGCGAGAGATTCGATTGAGGCTGAACATGTTGGCCTCAGCGCGGGGCGATGCCGTACAGCCGTTGCAGGCGTCGTTCTAGAACGCGTGCCAGGACGTTAAGCCCCCAACCGACCAGCCCGATGACGATCATGCCGAACAGCACGAGGTCCATCATGAAGTGCTCGCTGCCATCAATTAACGTGTTGCCGATGCCGCTGCCCGACACCAGCAAGTATTCCGCACCGATGGTCGCCAGCCACGAATACACCAGCGCCAGGTAGATGCCGGTGAAGATCGAAGGCAGCGCTGCCGGCAGCATGACGCCGATGATTGTCTGCCAGCGGTTGAAGCCGTACACCTTCGCGACCTCCAGCAGAGCGGGGGAAACGCTGCGCAAGCCGTCGCACGTGTTGACCACCACCGGCACCAGTGCGGCGAGTGACAGAAACACCACTTTGGCGACGTCGCCCAGCCCGAACCACACTGAGATCAGCGGGATCCAGGCGAACAACGAGATCTGTTTGAAGGTATTGAAACTCGGCCCCACCAATCGCTCGAACAACCGTGAAAACCCCAGCAGGCAACCGAGCACCAAGCCCAGTGTGGTGCCAATGAAGAAGCCGCTCAGGTCACGGGTCAGACTGGCGGAAATCGCGCGCCAGAACTGCGCGGACGTCACCTGCTCCCAGGCGGTGACGGCGACCTTTTGCGGAGAGACCAACAAGCCGGAGCTGCTCCAGCCCTGACTGGAGGCAAGCCACCAGACCGCAACCGCCACGATGGGAACCACCCAACCTCGATAGCGGTGGGTCTGGGCGGCGTGTGGAATTGTCAGTGTGCTCATGCCAGTCTCCCGGTCTTGCTCGGGCGGCCTCGGTTGAGGCGCCGCTCGACGAACTCGAACCCGCGGTCGATCAGTAGCCCGATGGTGCCGACCACCACTACGGCGGCCATGACCAGATCCAGCTGAAACAATTGCCGACCGTAGGCGATCAGGTAGCCCAACCCTTCGCTGGACGCCAGCAGCTCAACCACCACCAGCGACAGCCAGGCTTTGGTGAAGCCCAGGCGCAGGCCGGTGAAGATCGGCGCGACGGCGGAGGGCAGGACGATATCGGTGACAATCTGGCGTTGGCTGAACCCGTAAGCGCGGCCCACTTCCAGCAGCCGCTTGGGCACTTCATGGAAGGCTTGCAGCGTACACAGCGTCACTGGAACCAGCGCGGCGTGGGCAATCAGTACGTATTTCAGCGGTTCGCCGATGCCGAGCAGCAGGAGCGCGAACGGCATCCAGCCCAGTACCGGAATCTGCACCAGCGCGTTGAAGGTCGGCAGCAGATAATCCTCGACGGTTTTCGACAAACCCATCGCCAGCCCCAGGGTGATCCCCAGCGCCGAGCCAATCAGAAAGCCCACCAGCACGCGCTGCAGACTGGCAGACGCGTTCAGCCACAGGTCGCCACTGCTGACCAGATCGCCCAGCGTCTGGTAAACGAACGCGGGCGGCGGCAGCACTTGCTCCGACAGCCACCCGCGTTCAGTGCCGAGGTACCACAGACCCAGCAGCGCGATGGGCAGCAACCAGGCCAGCGCGATATTTGCGGCGCGAGTTCGCCAGGCCGTGTCGTTTTTCACAACCGGGACGCGGCGAGGGACGCGGGCCGGTGAACGTGGCAGACGCTTGACCGGCGCCAGGGTTTTCGCCGGGAGGTGCTGCCGATCGAGCGTTTCAGCGGTGGCTCGGGCCATGACATCAGCCTCCGTTGTTGACGGATTTGTCCGAGGACGCCGTCGCCGTGTTCGCGGCTTTACCGTCCGCGCCGTAGGCCGTCCAGTAGTGCTCCAGGCCTTTGGCCTTGAGGGCGTTGTCCAGATAGCGAGTGTCGAACCAGCCGTCCACGCTGACGGGGCGGCGGATCATTTTCTCGTCCCTGGCCTGATCGGCGACGGCCTGATAACGGTCGCGCAGGAATTCATCCACCAGCGGCGAAGCGCTGTCGCGCAAATCCAGTCGATTGAAGTCAGCTTGCAGCGAGGCCAGCGGTTCATTGGTCTTCGCCCACTCGTTGAGCACCGCGTCGCGATTGCCGGCTTCAGATTCCCATCGCGCGGCATCGACCAATACGTTGACGACTTTCTGCACGTTATCGGCGTGCTGTTTTTCGTAATCGCCACGGACCACCAGCGCGCATTGGCGGGTGTAGCGCACGTTGTTGTCAGGGTTGTCGAAGATGATGTCGACCAGCCCTTGATCGCGCAGCTTGAACAGTTCGCGACCGCCGAATGCGGCGTCGACCCCTTTTGACGCCAGCGCGGCCTGGCTGCTGCCGCTGTCCAGATTGATCACTTTCAGTTCGCGCTCGGTCATGCCGTGATCGGCGAGCAACTTGATCGAAACCAGATGGCCATTGGTGCCGCGGAACACCGCGACCTTCTTGCCCTTGAGGTCTTCGACGGTCTTGATGTCGGAGCCTTTCGGCACGGCAAGGTACACATTCGAGCGCACGCCGATGGCCGCAAGCAATTTGGTGTCCAGGCCATTGGAGCGGCCGACTACCGCGGGCAAGTCGCCTTCGTAGGCGAAGTCCAGTTGCTGATTGGACAGCGCCTCGTTGACGGCCGGCCCGGCGCCCTTGAAGAAGAACCACTGCACTTCGGTGTCGGTGCCGGCAAAGGCTTTTTCGAGGAGCTGCTGGTTGCGCACGATGCCCAATGGCGAGCCGCTGAACGTGACCGGATCACCGCCACCGGCGCTGGCCACGCCAATGCGCAGAACATCGGCTTCGGCTTCGGCCAAGGGCATCATCAGCAGCGCCGCCAGTGCGGTAGCTACGCTTGTTTTGCTGAATAGAGATGTTCGCTTGGCGTTTGCCATGACGGTTCTTCCTTGGAGAGTGGGGGCGCGCGATCAGGCAGCCAGGTGTTTCTTGTCGGCTTCTGTTTTGGGCGAGAGGGTTTCGGGTGTGGGTTTGATGGCTTGGCTGGCGCGTCCGTCGACGCCGACCGGAATGTCACCCGCCACAGTGGTACGACGCACCACGCGCTCGGCCTGGCCGTAGTCGTTGACGGCGATGTGTTGAGTTGAGCGGTTGTCCCAGATCACCACGTCGCCTTCGCTCCAGCGCCAGCGCACTGTGTTGTCCAGATGTGTGATGCGATCGTGGAACAGGCAAATCAGCTGTTTCGAGTCGTTGCTGCTGACGCCCTGAATCTGTTTGACGAAGTGGCCGAGCAAGAGGCTGCGCTCGCCGGTTTCAGGGTGTACGCGCACCAGTGGGTGTTCGGTCTCGTAAACTTCGGCGGTGAACTGCTCGCGGTAGCGTTTCACGCCCGCTTCGCCGGTGTCGCGGGGCGCCGCATAGTCATAGACGTTGGTGTGCAGCGCCCGGAGGCCGTCGGCGAGGGTTTTCAGGCTGTCGGGAAGGTCCGCGTAGGCAGCCGCCGTGTTGGCCCATACCGTGTCGCCACCATAGGGCGGGATGACCACGCCGCGCAGTATCGAGATTTTCGGGTAGTTGGCGACGAAGGTTACGTCGGTGTGCCACGAGTTAGCCCGGGTCTCCCTGGCGTCCAGATGCAGGATGGCGCTGCTTTTCTCGGCAGAGCGAACGGTCGGGTGAGGCACCTGGTCACCGAAGCGGCGGGAGAAGCCTTCATGTTGTTCGTCGCTGAGAAACTGCTCACGGAAGAACAGCACCTTGTGCTTGAGCAGCGCCTGATTGATGAAATCGAAATCTTGAGCGGAGACGTCGGCGGAAAGTTTGACGCCGGTCACCTCGGCACCGATTTTCCCCGCAACGGGTTTGATCTGAATCGCCATGTCCTGAACCTCACTCTGGGGTGGTGTGGCTCAGATCATAAGGATATAAATCAGCGCTCCGCTAATCACCATTTGGCATAAATATAGAAGGAGAGTTTATGCGTGGGGTTAATGTCATGGGTGTTATGTCATAAGCGACGCTACGCGTCGCCGGCTAGCGCATCCCTGTCGCACGGACCTTTGGACGACCATGATGCCGCCTCTTTTGCGGTCTGCAGGAGCCGGCTTGCTGGCGAATGCGTTCTTGCAGGCAGTTCGCGCGCGACCGATACAACGGGGTTCGCCAGCAAGCCGGCTCCTAAAGAGTGGTGTCCAGTCAGCACTCATCCGTAGGGCATCAAGACTGTTGCCCCACTGGATCACTTCACGTCTGCGGCACGTCTTGTTGCAGCCCTTGACCCTTCCAGGTGCCGAGTGATCGACGCAGTCGGCTGGCCAGCGAGCTGCTTCCATGGACGTTGTGGTAGTGAAACACCGCCGTGGCGCGCAGGGCGTCTCCGGCCACGGGCATGTTGGTGTGCAGTGAGCGATAGCCCCAGAACAGGTACAGATGGCCGGGTTGCATAACGATGCGGGTAAAGGCGCTGTCATCCTTTGCGACTTTGCTTCTGAGGCGGCGCTGCACCCAGCGGTTGTCCACTCGCACCTTGTCGAGGAGGTTGGCGAAGTACGAGCGGCGGATCGGCCGACGGTTCGGCAGCATCAGCAGGTCGCCGCGTTCTCCGGTGGTGGGCATGCAGACCGGCATGATGGTGGTCAGCACAAACGAGTCGTAATGGAAGATCAGCGATTCCCGAAGCCCGCCGCTGCCGGTCAGGCAGCGCAATGTCTGGGTCATGCCGTTTTCGCTGGAGCCCTCACCGGTGACGCCTGCCACGATGCGCCGACATAAATCGATGAAGTCTCGCGACGTGCCCCAGTCATGCAGCGGTGTCCCCTGCACGGCCTGCCGGCCCGAGAGCGCCACGTAGTCGTTGCCAGAGTCGGCAACCGTGCGGGCAACCAGCGCTTGCAACGCTTCGAGTTGGGAGGGGCTGGCCCAGCCCGGCAAGACAGCGTATCCGTCACTGTCGATGGCCTTGATCAAGCTCTGGACCTGAGCTTCCGAAAAAGTCGTGTAAGGCATCTGGCGGCAACCTCATGACATGGACCGAGGAACGAAGAAGCCCATCGGACCTACTGCTTGAGATGTACCGTTTCAGCCGGGCGAGGCCAGAGCCTAGCAGCTAGCACAGCTTTATCCACGTGCAAGTTGAGAATATTTCAAAATGTTAATTTCGACGCAAAAAACGGGGTTTTATGTCCGTTTATGAAACAGATCGACGCAGGATGCGCTAAGTAGAAGGGCTGCGGGGTGTCTCGGCGTTGTGTCACGAGATATGTCATCGCCCCGTCACAATTATTAAATCAGGGGCTGATGGCATCTGTATGGCATTGCGTTTCACCCGCTCGACGATTTCCAGACCGGCTCAGGGGAGAGCGGGGCCGAGTGTGTGCCTCAGCCCTTGAACAGGGGTTCTTCAAGGCCCTGGACGCCCGGGTGTAACGCGAACACGCCGCCGGCCAGTGGCTGGTCGCTGAGGTCCCCGCCTGGGCGTATCGAGGTGACGTAAAGGGTGTCCAGATTCGAGCCGCCGAAGGCGCACATGGCGGGCTTTTTCACCGGCACCGTGAGCGAGCGATCCAGCCTGCCCTCAGGGGTGAAACGATGGATCACGCCCTCGTCATTGCCGCAGATCCAGTAGCAGCCGTCGGCGTCGACTGCTGCGCCGTCGGGGCGGCCGGCGTGGTGATTCATGTCGACGAACAGTCGGCGGTTGCGTGGCGTGCCGGTGTCGATGTCGTAATCGAACGCCCAGATCTTCTGCACGCAAGGGTGGGAATCGGAGAGGTACATGATACGGCCGTCCGGGCTAAACCCCAGGCCGTTGGGTACGATCATGTCGGTCATCTGCGCGGTCAGCGGCTCTGCCTGGCCGGCGCTGTAGCGATACAGCGCACCCACCGGCAACGCCTTTGCCATGTCCATGAGCATAGTGCCGGCCCAGAAGCGGCCCTGGCGGTCGCAGCGGCCATCGTTGAAGCGCATGTTGTCGCTGGCGTGTTCAACGCTGCTGAGCAGTTGCGTGGTGACAGTCCCGTCGTCCTGGGGATGAAGCCGGAACAACCCGCTTTCCATGCCGGCCAGCCAGCTGCCGTCGCCGTAGCGTGCGATGCAGGCGAGCATTTCCGGCGCCTCCCAGCGCTTGGTCAGACCGTCTTGCGAAGTCCAGCGATGGAGGCGACGGGCCGGTATGTCGACCCAGTAGAGCGCCTGTTCCTGGACACTCCACACCGGCGATTCACCGGTGGCGTTGCGTGCATCGAGAATCAGCTCTGCGTCCAAGACGATCATTCCCTGGTTTTTATTACGGAAGGCCGACCTCGCAGTCGGCCTGGTCGCCGTCGATGCTTACTCGTCGCCAAATGGCCCGGACGCCACGAACGCACCGCCCTGGTAAACCATGACGGGGTCGTCGGAAGCCGGGATTGGCTGCGCTTCGACCTTGGCGCGAAATGGCTCGGAGCTGTCTTTCGGCTGGTAGCCCAGGTGATTGGCCAGGCGGTTATCCCACCAGACCTTGCTGTTGTCCGACGCGCCGTAGACGATGGTGTGGCCGACGTTCGGGGTGAACAGGCCGCGCTCGATCAATTGGGTCAGGTCGTCGTAGCTCAGCCAGCTGGCGAGCATGCGGCGGTTCTGTGCTTCAGGGAATGAGGAGCCGATGCGGATGCTGACGGTCTCGATGCCGTAGCGATCAAAATAGAAGCTGGCCATGTCTTCGCCGTAGGATTTCGACAGGCCGTAATAGCTGTCCGGGCGACGCATGGCGCTGGCGTCGATGACTTCATCCTGACGGTAGAAACCGATCACATGGTTGGAGCTGGCGAAGATCACTCGCTTCACGCCATGGCGGCGCGCCGCTTCGTAGATGTGAAAAACGCCGCAGATGTTCGGGCCGAGGATTTCTTCGAAGGACCGCTCCACCGAGACGCCGCCAAAGTGAACGATGGCGTCGACGCCTTCGACCAACTGATGAACCGCTTCTTTGTCGGCCAGGTCGCAGATCTGGATTTCTTCGTGGGGGCCGGCTGCCGGTGCAATGTCGGCAATATCGGAAAGACGCAGGATGTTGGCAAACGGACGGAGGCTTTCGCGCAGGACTTTACCGAGGCCGCCAGCGGCGCCCGTCAGCAAAATGCGGTTGAGCGGGGCCTGGGCGTTTAATTCAGTCATCGTGGGAAGCCCTGATTCTGATGTTGTTTTTATGGTGTCATCGGTTGTCGTATGACGTGTGCGGGATTATCGGCAGGCCGCGCAAATTTTGTCAACGCGATGTAAGGTCTAAGCCCATGAGGCCGTCAACACCCGGTCGCGCCAGCCTACTCGCCCAACGGTGGTTATGCCGGGGTTACCAACGGTCGCCGGCGGATATTGCGGACCCCCTGTTTCTCTGCTAATTTCGAAAATGTTAACGATGACATTTCCGCTTTAACAATAAAAACAACGGGATTTTTCGCTATGACAACTCGCCTCAAGAAGGGCTTTTCCGCCGTTCTCTGTTCCCTCGCCGTGTCTGTCGCTTGCGGCAGTGCCCTCAACGTTCAAGCCGCAGACGCCGCCAAGGCCGGTCCGCTGAAAATCGGTGCCTCGTTTCAAGAGATCAACAACCCCTATTTCGTGACCATGAAGGATGCCCTTCAAGACGCCACTGCCAGCATCGGTGCAACGCTGCTGGTCACTGACGCGCGCCATGACGTGTCCAAGCAGATCAGCGACATCGAAGACATGCTGCAGAAAGGCATCGATATCCTGATCATCAACCCGACCGATTCGGTCGGCGTTCAGTCCGCCGTCAAGCAGGCTCACGACAAGGGCGTGGTGGTGGTTGCGGTGGACGCCCAGGCCAATGGCCCGCTGGATTCCTTCGTCGGCTCGAAGAACTTTGACGCGGGCGTGCAGGCCTGCGATTACCTGGCCAAAAACATCGGCGAAAAGGGCGACGTCGGGATTCTCGACGGTATCGCCGTGGTGCCGATTCTCGAGCGCGTGCGCGGCTGCAAGGAAGCCCTGGGCAAGTACAAAGACATCAAGATTGTCAGCATTCAGAACGGCAAGCAGGAGCGCGATCAAGCGCTGACCGTGACTGAAAACATGCTGCAGGCGCAGCCCAATCTCAAAGGCCTGTTCAGCGTCAACGACAACGGTTCCCTTGGCGCCCTGGCCGCCATCGAGTCCAGCGGCATGGACGTCAAGCTGACCAGCGTCGACGGCGCGCCCGAAGCCATCAAGGAAATCCAGAAGCCCAACAGCAAGTTCATCGCCACTTCCGCTCAATACCCACGCGACCAGGTACGTCTGGCCCTGGGGCTGGCGCTCGCCAAGAAGTGGGGCTCACAAGTCCCGGCGACCATCCCGGTCGACATCCTGCTGGTGGATCAGGCCAAGGCGAAGACCTTCAGCTGGTAACGGGCGTGGCGCCGCTCGCCTGAAGCTTTTTTTCCAGGCGGGCGCCACGGATTGATGTGAGTTGCGCAGCGATTTTCTGCTGCGACGAGGTGCCCATGAGCTGCCTTCTGCAATTGGAAAACATCTGTAAAAGCTACCCCGGCGTGCAGGCGCTCAAGTCGATCAACCTGCAGGTCGAGCGCGGCGAGATTCACGCCTTGCTCGGTGAGAACGGTGCGGGGAAATCCACCCTGATGAAGATCCTCGCGGGCGTCGAGCATCAGGACAAAGGCAGCATTCTCATTGATGGCGCCGAGCAGCATTTCGCGACCTACAACGAGGCCATTGCCGCCGGCATCGGCATCGTCTTTCAGGAATTCAGCCTGATCCCCTATCTCAACGCCGTGGAGAATATTTTCCTCGGTCACGAGATCGTCAACGGCTTCGGCTTGTTGCGTAAAGGCGAGATGCGCGAGAAAGCCATCGCGCTGTTCGACCGCCTCGGCGTGAAGATCAATCTGGACTGCTCGGTGCAGCACTTGAGCGTGGCTGAGCAGCAGTTTGTCGAGATCGCCAAGGCACTGGCCCTTGAAGCGCGTTTGCTGATTCTCGACGAACCGACCGCCACTCTGACGCCGTCCGAGGCCGAGCTGCTGTTCGACATCATGCGCGAGCTGAAAAGCCAGGGCGTGGCGGTGATCTTCATCTCCCACCATCTGGAGGAGATTTTTCAGGTCTGCGACCGCATCAGCGTGCTGCGCGATGGCGCCAATGTCGGCGCTCTGACCGTCGCCAACAGCGACATCGACACGCTGGTGGAGATGATGGTGGGGCGGCGTCTGGAAGCGAGCTTTCCGCCCAAGCAGTCCCGCGCCCAGGGCGAAGTGGTGCTGCAAGTGCGTGACATCCAGCTCACCCGCAACGGCCCGCACAACAGTTTCAATCTGCACAAGGGCGAGATTCTTGGCTTTGCCGGGCTGGTCGGGTCCGGGCGTACGGAACTGGCATTGGGTGTGATCGGCGCGTTGCCTGTGGTCAGCAAAGATGTGCTGCTGCGCGGTCAGCCGGCGCACCTCAACGATCCGGCGCAGGCACTGGCCAGTGGCATCGGCCTGTTGCCGGAAAGCCGCAAGAGCGAAGGGCTGATCGTGGATTTCAGCATTCGCGAGAACATCTCCCTGAACAACCTGGGCAAGTACGAAGGCGCAGCGCACCTGCTGGATCGGCACAAGGAAGACACCACCACCGCCGAGCTGATGAAGCAGCTGTCGATCAAGGCGCCGAGCTGTGAAAGCCGGGTCATCAACCTGAGCGGCGGCAATCAGCAGAAGGTGGTCATCGCGCGCTGGATCAATCACCACTGCGACATCCTGATCTTCGACGAGCCGACCCGAGGCATCGACGTCGGCGCTAAGGCGGAGATCTACACCCTGATGCGCAGACTCACCGAACAAGGCTTCGCGATCATCATGATCTCTTCGGAACTGCCGGAAATCATCGGTATGTGCGACCGCGTGGCCGTTTTCAACAAAGGCGCCATCGTCAACGTGCTGGAGGCTTCGGCCATCAATCCGCAGGAAGTGATGCGCCACGCCACCGGGAGCCTGAACAGTGAACACCTCCATTAAACCCCTGACCGCGCAGCCGAACCGGATGCAGCTCAACTTCGCCCGGTTGATCCGCTCGCCCGCCTTCTATCCCTTCGTCGGTCTGGTGGTGGTGACGGTCTTCATGATCTTCGCCAGCGACAAGTTTCTCACCGGCGCGAACCTGGAAAACATCGCCCGCCAGGTGTCGATCAACGCCATCATCGCGGTCGGCATGACCTGCGTGATCCTCACCGGTGGCATCGATTTGTCGGTGGGACCGGTGATGGCGCTGTCCGGCACGTTGACCACCGGGCTGATGGTCGCAGGCGTCCCGGCGCCGATTGCGATCCTCATCGGACTGCTGATTGGCGTGGGCTTCGGGGTGGGCAACGGCATCTTCGTCGCGTACCTGAAAATGCCGCCCATCATCGTCACCCTGGCGACCATGGGCATCGCGCGCGGGCTGGGCCTGATGTACACCGACGGCTACCCGATTGCGGGCATGCCGGACTGGTTCGCCTGGTTCGGGCGCGGCACGCTGTTCGGCATTCAGGTGCCTATCCTGATCATGCTGGCGACGTACTTTTTCGCCTGGGTGCTGCTGCAACACACGCGCGTCGGTCGCTACGTTTATGCCATCGGCGGCAACGAAGAAGCCGTGCGGCTGTCCGGCGTGCGCGCCTCGCGGTTCAAGCTGCTGGTGTACTCGATCAGCGGGCTGACGGCGGCGATTGCCGGGCTGGTGTTGTCATCGCGGCTGATGAGCGGGCAACCGAATGCCGGCGTCGGTTTCGAGCTGGACGCCATTGCGGCCGTTGTACTGGGCGGCGCCTCGATTGCCGGCGGTCGCGGCGTGATCATCGGCACGCTGGTGGGCGCGATGCTCCTGGGCGTGCTGAACAACGGCCTGAACATGCTGGGCGTCTCGCCTTATGTGCAAAGCGTGATCAAGGGCGGAATCATTTTACTGGCGATCTTCATCAGTCGGCAGCGGCACAAATAAACCGATATCGAACCCTCACCTGTAGGAGCGCGCTTGCCCGCGATGGTGTCGTGTCAGACGACATTAATGCAACGGGTCCGCCGCCATTGCGGGCAAGCGCGCTCCGACAGGTCATCAAACAAACCCAAACAGGTGAACCGACATGGAACAAAACACAACAAACACCATGCAAGCCGTCGTCTGCCATGCGCCGAAAGACTACCGTCTGGAGCAGATCAGCAAGCCCGTCGCGCGGGCCAATGAACTGGTCATCCGCATCGGTGCCTGCGGGATTTGCGCCAGTGACTGCAAATGCCACTCGGGCGCGGCGATGTTTTGGGGCGGCGAGAGCCCGTGGGTCAAGGCGCCGGTGGTGCCGGGTCACGAGTTCTTCGGCTATGTCGATTCGGTGGGCGAGGGCGCGGAAGAGCACTTCGGCGTGAAGGTGGGGGACAAGGTTATCGCCGAGCAGATCGTCCCGTGCGAGAAGTGCAAGTTCTGCAAGTCCGGCAAGTACTGGATGTGCGAAGTGCACAACATCTTCGGCTTCCAGAAGGACGTCGCCGAGGGCGGCATGGCGCAGTACATGCGCATCCCGAAGACCGCGATCGTGCATCACATTCCCGAGTCGGTGTCGCTGGAAGACTCGGCGCTGATCGAGCCGATGGCCTGTTCGATTCACACGGTGAACCGTGGTGACGTTCAGCTCGACGACGTACTGGTGATCGCCGGCGCCGGCACACTGGGCCTGTGCATGGTGCAAGTGGCTGCGCTGAAAACGCCGAAGAAGCTGGTGGTCATCGACATGGTCGACGAGCGTCTGGAGCTGGCGAAAAAATTCGGCGCCGATGTGGTGATCAACCCAGGCCGCGACAACGCAAAAGAGATTATCAACGGCCTCACCGGCGGCTACGGCTGCGACGTTTATATCGAGACCACCGGCGTGCCGATTGGCGTCACCCAAGGCCTTGACCTGATCCGCAAGCTGGGCCGCTTCGTGGAGTTCAGCGTGTTCGGCGCCGAGACCAGCGCTGACTGGTCGATCATCGGCGATCGCAAGGAACTCGACGTGCGCGGCGCTCACTTGGGCCCGTATTGCTACCCGATTGCCATCGACCTGTTCGAGCGCGGGCTGGTGACGTCCGAAGGCATCGTCACCCATGACTTCGGCCTTGACGACTACGCCGAAGCGTTCGCCCTGGCGGACTCGACCAAGTCGATCAAAGTGCTGCTCAAGCCCGTTAACGGATAACGCTGTCTCTGTAGGAGCAATCGGAGGTTACGACGGTCGCGATGCGGTGTGCCTGACACAACGCTTTCGCGACCGTCGTGACCTCCGATTGCTCCTGCAGGGGGACCGTGGCACGCCTCAAACAACCCAATAACAACAAGAGCGCACCCGGATGGATTACGTCATCGGTGTCGACATCGGCACCCAAAGCACCAAGGCATTGCTGGTCGATGGCCAAGGCCGGATCATCGCGCAGCACAGCCACGGCTATAAGGTCGACACACCCAAACCGCGCTGGGCCGAGCAATGGCCGCAGGTCTGGCTCGACGCCGTGGAAATCTGCGTCGCCGCCTGCATGGGCAAGAGCGATGTGCCTAAAGACAGCGTCAAAGCCCTGTGCGTCAGCAGCCTGTACGGCGGCTCCGGCATTGCGGTCGATGCGCAGATCAAGCCCTTGTATCCGTGCCTGATCTGGATGGACCGCCGCGCCGAGGCTCAGGTCGAGTGGGTCAATCAGCACGTTGATCTCGATCGGCTGTACACGATCACCGGCAACTCGGTGGACAGCTATTACGGCTTCACCAAAATGCTCTGGCTCAAGGACAAACAGCCGCAGGTCTGGGCTGATACGCGCTACCTATTGCCGCCCAACAGCTACATCAATTACTGCCTGACCGGCGAGGTCGCGGTGGACCACAGTTCTGCCGGCAACATCGGCGGCGTCTACTACGTCGAGGCGCGGGGCTGGTCGGCCGAGATGCTCGACGCGCTGGGCATCCCGGCGTCGATGATGCCCGAGCGGCTGGTTCACTCCGCAGATGTGGTCGGCGGCCTGTTGCCCGAATGGGCCGACCGTCTTGGGCTTACCCCTGGCATGCCACTGCTCGGTGGCGGTGTCGATGCCGCTATGGCGACCTTCGCCGCTGGCGTTACCCAGGCCGGCAACCACGTGGCAATGATTGGCACCAGCATGTGCTGGGGCTACCTCAATCAGCAGGTCGATGCCCGCCACGGTCTGGTCAGTTTCCCCCACGTCTTTAACGGCGACAAAGACCTGTACATCTTCGGCGGCGCGATCACCGCCGGCGCCTCGGTCAGCTGGTTTCGCGAGCAGTTCTGTCAGGCCGAAGAGCAGCAGGGGCGTGAGAGCGGCGAAGACAGTCACGTCATTCTCGAACGTGCAGCGATGAAGATCCCGGCCGGCAGCGACGGCGTGTTGTTCCAGCCGTACCTGATGGGCGAGCGCAGCCCGGTGTGGGACGCCAAAGCCAGCGGCAGCTTTGTCGGCCTGAGCCTCTATCACAGCCGGATTCACCTCTATCGCGCGGTGCTCGAAGGCGTCACGTTCGCGCTTCGGCACAACATCGAAGCGGGCACCAAAGGCGCGCAATCCCTGGACCCTAGGCTGATCGTGGTCGGCGGCGCCAGCCACTCGGACCTGTGGATGCAGATCATCGCCGACGTCACCCACTTCCCGGTCTACACCATCGTCCAGGAAGTCGAAGCGGCGCTCGGTGCAGCCTTGCTGGCCGCCCACGCAGTCGGGCTGGTGGATGAGGCGCAGGTTCACAAAGGCTGGGTTCAACTGGAGCGCCGGGCCGAGCCTCAAGCGGAGAACGTCGCGCTGTATTCCCGACTTTTCGCCGATTACGTGGCGCTGTATCCGGCGCTGAAACCGATCATGCATCGCTTGCAGGGAGCGTAACTGTGAACACGGCTCGATTTGATTTCAGCGGCCAGCGCATTCTGGTCACCGGCGCCAGCAGCGGCATTGGCTGGGAGGTCGCGCAGCAGCTGCTGAACAGTGGCGCCGAGGTGTATGCCATGGGCCGCGATACAGTAGCTCTGGAGAAACTCGCCGTGCAGGGCTGCCAGCCGTTGCGCGTGGACGTGGCCGATCATCAGACATTGGCCGCAGTGCTGGCGGACTTGCCGGTGATGCACGGCCTGGTCAACTGCGCCGGGATTTCCATACTGGAATCCGCGACCGAGGTGAGCGCTGCGGCGTTCGATCAGGTCATGGCGGTCAACGTGCGGGCGGCGGCGATGATCGCGGGGGCGGTGGCGAAGAAGATGATCGCTGAAGGCGTGGCGGGGAGCATCGTCAATGTGTCGAGCCAGGCCTCGTTGGTGGCGCTGGACGACCATTTGAGCTACTGCGCATCAAAGGGCGCGATGGATGCCATGACCCGTGTGCAGTGTGGCGAATGGGGGCGGCACGGGATTCGCGTCAACAGCGTAAACCCCACCGTGACGCTGACGCCCATGGCGCAGATGGCCTGGGGCGAGCCGAGCAAACGCGATCCGGCGCTGGCGGCCATTCCCCTCGGCCGCTTCGCTGAAACCGCAGAAGTCGCAGCGCCGATTCTCTTCCTGCTGAGCAGCGCGGCGTCGATGATCAGCGGTGTGTCGTTGCCGATTGATGGGGGGTATACGAGCCGTTGAAGGGTTGGGGTGTGGCGCAGATATGGCAGACAAACACCCATCCCCCGACCACCGCGACTCTGCCGACTAACGCAAATCCCCCGACAAACACGAATCTGCCGACTGACTCAAAACATTGTAGGAGCGCGCTTGCCCGCGATTGCGGTGTGTCAGCGCAAACTGTTCCTCTGATAGACCGAGTTCGCGGGCAAGCGCGCTCCTACAGGTTCGGGCTACCGGCTGATTCCATTCTCCAGCTCCCCGACAATCACCACCTGCGCCTTCGGCAGATGCCGATCCTCGATTCGCTCCATCAGCATCTTCACCGCGCTGCTTCCGGCCAGCGAGGCGTCGTGAGCAATGCAGGCGATGGGGATGCCGAAGATATCGGCAAACGGCAGCCGGTCGATACCGCAGATGGCCACGCTGTGGTGGGCGATATCGCGGTCACGCAGGGCTTTCATGGCACCCAGGGTGATCAGCTGGTTAAAACCGAAAATGGCGTCCGGCACTGGATGGTCGCGCAGGTAATCCAGCGTGCTCTGGTGGGACGGCTCCAGGGTGTAGTCCCCGGCAAATACATCCAGTTGCACGGGCTTGCCGCTCTCGGCGATTGCCGCCTTCACGCCCTTCAGACGTTCCTCGGAAATCCGCGAATGCGCAGGGCCGGTCAGCACTAACATGCGCCGCATCGCCGGGCTTTGCGCCAGCAGGTAACGCGCGCCTTTCAGGCCGCTGTGATAGTTGTCGAGCACCACATGGCTGAACGGGCTGGCAGGCAGCGCTCGGTCCAGTTGCACCACGGGAATGTCGCCGTTGCTCAGCCGGCTCAGGTAGACCGGCTGGTACGCCGGCTCGTCCGACACCGGCGACAGTACGATGCCGGCCACGCGATAACTGAGGAGGGTATCCACCGCCTTGGCTTCGAGTTCTTCGGAGCCGTCGGTGTCCACCAGCATGATGGTGTAACCGCGGGTTTTCGCCTCCCGTGAGATGGCCTTGATCATCTCGCTGTAGAAAGGGTTGTCCACCGACGCGGTAATGACACCAATGATCATGCTCTCGCTGCGCTTGAGGCTGCGGGCAAAGGCATTGGGGACGTAATCGAGTTCTTGCGCCACTTCCAGAATGCGCGCCAAAGTGGCGGGCTTGACCAGATCGGGTTTGTTCAGCGCCCGGGAAACCGTGACAGGCGTCATGTTCACGCGGCGGGCGATGTCGGAAATGGTAACGGGGGTTTTCTTGCTCATGGGCGATTGGCTGCCTGAAATCCGGGACAACCTGCGGGGCAGTCGCATCCCTCCAAAGAGTGCCAAGGCTAGCACGATGGAGGGCGCGAAAGGGATGCCGATGTCGGGCCGGACAGGCAATCCGACGGCTTGTTTTCGGACACCGGCTGAGTGTCTGATGACGCTGGGCCGCTACGCAGGCGTCAGATTCAGACGCTGGTTTCCATGGCCTCGGCAACAGCGCGAGGTCTGGCTTTGACGGGCCTCGAAATCTGCAGTTCGGTGAGCTCGTCAAAGCGCGAAAGATCGCGGCGCAACTCCATAAAGTAATCCAGCGCGCCGCCCAGGCAGATGCTGTAGGCCAGCAGTTCGACACCTTCTTCGACGGTGGTTTTCGCCAACCTCGCGTAGCCGCCCTGAAGGATACCGTGCCACAACGAGCCCATGCCGAAGAGTCGCGAGAAGATCAGCACCAACAGACCGGCCATGATGAAACCGAACGCCGGGCGAATCGAAAAACGGGCGAGCCCGGAAACCACGTCGCGCCACGCGTTCTTGTAACCCAATGCCTTGTAAACGCAGGTGCCCGCGGTGAGCAGGGCAGGCCACAGCCAGAAGCTGTGACTGATCGGGTCGAACAGCCCGTCCAGCTCACGAATCAGCATGCAGGCAAAGAAGCCGCCAATCAGGATGCCGACGCCGCGTTGCCCCGGCTGGCGCGCAGAGACCCAGAACAAACCGGCAATGATCGCCAGCATGAGTTCCTGGCTGACTTCGGTGAATGAGGTTTCGAGGATGTCGCTCTTGGCGATGAAGATGTCGATGAACACCATGCCGATACTGAAGAGCGTAAGCGCCAACATGACGCCGAATCGAGTCAATGCCGATTTAACAAGTTGTAGATCATTATTCACAAGTTTTTCACTGCCGGACGGGTATGAAGGGGCGCGACTCTAAAGAACTTTTCCGGGCCAGCCAAATCTCGGATTAGTTCACTCTTTTAATTCTTCTCCCATTCCGTAAAAGTCTTTTGTGATATCCGGTATTGCGGTTTTTTAAACCTGCGTTTTCACGCTGATTATCGCGTCACTATTGTCGTGTTCGGACTTTCATCCGGCTCTATGGACGCGAAGTGCGCAAAGTCAAAGTGTTTAACATGATGATGAATATGTTCACGCATACTTCAAAATTGCCCGAGCATGGCTCTGGGTAGCACTCTCGGGTCTACCTTGCCTGGTCTGTATCGGCGACACTGCGTGTCTTGTTTATACCGGTGCCCGGAGCGCTCATGTCCTTGCCTGCTTCCCCTTCTTCCACGCGCGATTTCATCTTCGCCGCCTGTGCGTTGCTTATCGCCATGGTCGGCACCACGCTGCCCACGCCGCTGTATGCGCTCTATCAACAGCGGCTCGGCTTCGACGCAAGCTGGCTGACCATTATTTTCTCGATCTACGCGGCGGGCGTCATTGCAGCGTTGCTGGCGGTGGGCAGTTGGTCCGATCAACTGGGACGCAAGCCGTTGCTGCTGGCAGGGCTGGCGATGGGGGCGGTCAGCGCGGTGATCTTTCTGTTCAGCGATTCGATTGGCGGCCTGCTGGTCGGACGGCTTTTCTCCGGTTTCAGCGCGGGCATCATGACCGGCACGGCAACGGTCGCTGTCATCGAACTGGCCCCAAAGACCTGGAAGAACGCCACGCTGGTGGCCACCGCTGCCAATATGTTCGGCCTCGGTATCGGGCCTTTGCTGGCTGGCTTTACTTCGCAGTTTCTGCCGGATGCGCTGCACCTGGTGTTCTACGTGCACTTGGTGATGCTCGTGCTGGCGACGGTCGGTATCGCGTTGATTCGCGAAACCGTGCAGCGTCCGGCGACCCTGAAACTGGGTATTCAGAAGCCTTCGGTTCCAGCTTCAGTGCGTAGCGTGTTTATCTCCGCGTCCATCGCCGGGCTGGCCGGTTTCAGCGTGGCCGGTCTGTTCACCAGCATGGTGCCGTCGGTGATGATTCACGTCATGCATGAGCATGGCGGGCTGTTGATCGGCGCTGTCATCGGGTTGTTTTTCGTCGCCTCGATCATCGGCCAGGCGTTGCTGCAGGTGCTGCCGAAGGACCGCCACATGACGCTTGGCTGCATCGGGCTGATCATCGGCATGATCTGTCTGGGGCTGAGCATTGCCACGTCGCAGTTGGGGTTGTTGATCACGGCGGGTCTGGTGGCAGGCATCGGGCAGGGGATGATCCTGCGCGCCGGCATGGGCGCGGTTACCGCCAGCAGCCCGGCGGATCAGAAGGCTGCGGTGACATCCGCCTTCTTCGTGGTGCTTTACGTGTCGATTTCTGTGCCAGTGGTGGCGGTGGGTTTCAGCGTGCGGGTGTTTGGTCTGGAGCATGTGGGCGAATTCTTCGCCTCGCTGGTGGCCGTGGTTGCCCTGCTGGCGATGATCAGCATGAAGCGCGTGCAATCAAAACAGTCCGCTGCGTCGGCGTCCGGGAGCTGAGCAATGAGCGTAAAAGTCGGCTTGATCTCGGACACCCACGGCCTGCTGCGCCCTCAGGCCCTGGAGGCGTTGCAGGGCTGCGATTACCTGATTCACGGCGGCGACATTGGCAAGCCAGAGATCCTCGACGCGTTGAAGGCTATCGCGCCACTGACGGTGGTGCGAGGTAATAACGATACCGACGATGCCTGGGCGTGCGACGTGCCCTATGAAGCGGTTTTGCGGATCGGCGATGTGGCGATTTACACCACGCACATACTGGCCGATGTACCCAAATCATTGCCGGAGGAGGTGCGCGTCGTGGTCACCGGGCACTCTCACCGGCCCTCGCAGCAGGTGCGCGACGGCGTGCTGTTCATCAATCCGGGCAGCGCCGGACCGCGTCGCTTCAAATTGCCGATCACGGTGGGCATGCTGCACATCCAGGGTGATGACGTGCGCGGTGAGCTGATCGAACTGGTGCTGACATAAGCCCGGCGTGTCTTGGTCTCGCCTTTGCTGACAGGCGCAGGAGCGCGCTTGCCCGCGATGGCGTTCTGGCAGTGACGAATCGACTGCCTGACACGCCGCCTTCGCGGGCAAGCGCGCTCCTACAATTGACTGCGGTCGCCGCCTAACCCCTCAGCTATTTCGCGATCGGGTCCAGGCCGCTGGCTTTGATGGCCGGGGCGGCCGCCGATGAACTCAGGAATTCCAGAAACTGCTTCGCCTGTTCAGGGTGTTTACTCTGGGTGACGACGCCCGCGGAATAGAGGGTCATCTGCTGAGCCTGGTCGGGGATCAGGCCGATGATGTCGATGCCGTCCACCGGCTTGAGCTCGCTCAACTGCTGAAAGCCGATCTCGGCGTCGCCCCGTGCGACCACTTCGCCGACGGGTTCGGCAGGAATCATGCGGCTTTTGCTCTGAATCCGGTCGGCGATGTGCATCTGGCTGAACAGAACGCGGGACAGGTACACGCCGCTGGCGCTGTCCGAATAGGCGATGCTTTTGGCGTCCAGCAGGGTCTGCTTGAAGGCCTCCATGGTGCTGATGTCCGGATGCGGCGCGCCATGGCGCACGGCCATGGCGATGTAAGATTTGCCCAGATCAACGCGGGTTTTCGGATCGACCTTGCCGTCCTTGATCAACTTGTCCAGCGCTGCACCGACCATCAGCACAACGTCCGCCGGCTCATGGCGGGCCAGTCGGTTGGGAATGGCCTGGGGCGTCGCGCCCATTGAAGGCGCCACCTCGCCTTGCAGCTTCACGCCGGCGCGCTGCTCGTAATCGGGGGCTACAGCCTTGAACGCGCCCATGATCCCGCCCGAACTCAGCACGACCAGCTGGACAGGTGCAGGTGCAGTAGCGGCATGGGAAAAAGCGACTGGGACGAGGGAGAGGGCGGCACTGAGGAGATACGGCAACATTCTTTTCATGGAGATAAACCCGGCGTTGGAGATGAATATGACGAAATAAAACAGCGCGGGCAGTATGTGGCAATTGTGAGATCAGTAAATCCCTTTCTTGCCGATACGCCTGCGCGTTTCGTCTTCAACCCCTCGCACCGCCTGCGCCGGGAGGCTTTTCGCCCGACGCAGATAATGCGGTTTTACACCTTGAAGTGACTGACCAGCATTTGCAGCTGATTGCCCAATCGGGCGAGTTCGACGCTGGAAGCGGCGGTCTCTTCGCTGGCGGCGGCGGTCTGTTCGGACACGTCGCGCACGTTGACGATGCTGCGGCTGATCTCTTCGGCCACCGAGCTTTGCTGCTCGGCGGCGGCAGCGATCTGCTGGTTCATCGCCTGAATGTTCGACACCGTCTGGGTAATGCTTTCCAGCGACGTTCCGGCTTTGCGCGTCAGGGCGACCGAGCTGTCAGTTAGGTTGCGGCTGCTGAGCATGATCTCCGAGACCTGGCGCGTACCGTTTTGCAGCGCGGCGACCAGGCCTTCGATTTCCTCGGTGGATTGCTGGGTGCGTTGCGCCAGGCCACGGACCTCGTCGGCGACCACGGCAAAACCGCGACCGGCTTCACCGGCACGGGCGGCCTCGATGGCAGCGTTGAGGGCCAGCAGGTTGGTCTGCTCGGCAACGGCCTTGATCACGTCCATGACCTTGCCGATCTTGTCGCTTTCCTGTTCCAGCACGGACATCGCGTCGGTGGAACGGACCACTTCGTTGGCCAGTTTTTCGATCTGCACGATCGCTTCGCCCACCACTTTGTCGCCCTCGCGCGCCTGCTTGTCAGCGGCAGAAGCGGCGACCGATGCCTGTTCGGCGTTGCGCGCCACCTCGTGAACGGTGGCTGACATTTCGTGCATCGCGGTGGCGACCTGGTCGGTTTCCACTTTCTGGCTATTCACCCCGGCGCTGGTCTGTTCAGTCACGGCCGACAGCTCTTCAGCGGCGCTGGCGATTTGCGTGACGCTGTCACGGATGCCGCCAATCAATTCGCGCAGCGTGGCGCCCATGCGCTGGATGCCCATTTGCAGAACGCCCAGTTCATCTTTGCGGGTCACGACCATGTTGTGGGACAAATCGCCAGAGGCGATGCGATCGACCACTGCCAGTGTTTGTTGAAGCGGACGGGTGATCTGACGGGTAATGATGATTGCCGCCAGCGTGCCGAGAATCAGCGCCAGGAGCGTGCCGGCCAATTGCAGCGTGCGCGCCTGCTGGCTGTCGGCCTGGCCGAGGGTGATCTGCAAGTCATTCAGTTGCTGGGCCAATTTGACAATGGCGCTTCCTTCCTCGGTCATCTCGGCGCGCGTCGTGTTGATCGTGTCCGTGGCTGACTTGAATCCCTGCACTGACTGGCGATAGCCGACCAGCGCCGCTTCAAGCTGCTTCAGGCGTTCGGCCTGCGTGTCGCCAAACATGGCGTTGAGCGGAGCGAGGCCGTCAATGGTGCTGGTCAGCTGGCGCATGGCCGTATCTTCGGTCTTGGCCGAGACGCTGGCGGTGTAGCCGCGCACTTCATAGCGCACCAACATCACGTCTTCGCGGGCTTTGATCACCGCCTGATACTGCTCGAAACGGCGTTCGTCAGTGGGATCAAGCTTCATCACGTCGTCACTGATTGCGGCGATCAGGTCGGCCGCCTTCATCGCGTCAACGCCCATGTCGGTGCGAACCCTGGCGCTCGCCTGATAGGCCTCGCGCATTTTGCTCAATGAGGTCTCATAAGCAGCGATCTGCTCGCCCAACGCCTTGATGGGCGCGACGTTCAGTGGATTGGTGAAGGTTTTTTGCAGATATTGTTGTTGCGCCTTGAATCCTTCGAGCGCGGTCTGCACGGTCTGTGCGGCGGCTTCGTCGCCGTTGCTGAGCATGTATTGGAGCCGCGTGATCCGCAGGTCGGTCAGCTTCTGGCTGAGTTTGGTGATGTCAGCAACGCGGTCGCTGCGGTAGGTCATGTTGCCAAGGCTGTTCCAGCCCACCAGGGCCAGCAGAGCCGTCAATACAAGCACGACGCCGAAACCGAGGGCCAGCTTCATGTTGACGCTGATGTTTGCAAACCAGCTGTTCATTCCATCTCTCCAGAATCCGTAAATATTTGAAATCGTCAGCTGGAGGGTTTTTGTTATGAAAACCAGCACAACATTCATGTGTACGAATGCATCGGCAGGTTGGGGAGAATCTGAAACCGATATCAGAATTGTCCGATAGTCGTGTGCGAGGCGGGCTACAGGGTGGAGAAAACGAGGGGCCCAGAAACAATCAAGCCCGGCAATGGCCGGGCTGGGGGAAGATGCGGGATGTCGATCAGCTCAGGCGGCTGGCACTTGCGTGGCCCTCGTCAAATGCTGGCGTCAATCTTTTCGCCGTCGTCCGTGTCGGACATGAAATATTTCAACTGTTGATAATTCAGCCAACCCCCTACCGTGTAAAAAGGCCGCGAGACGTCGCTGCCGCCAAGGGCGTTTTCTCAATCAGGACGGACGTTGGGCCATGGGATCAGTTCAGCGATTTACCACGCTAGACAGCTTCAGAGGTGTTTTCGCCTTGCTGGTGGTGTTCTATCACCTGCATGTCGTGGGCGCTTTCATCGAGCTGCCGTTCTTTCGCAGAGCTGACATCCTCCTCAACTTCTTCTTCGTGCTGAGCGGTTTTGTCCTGGCCCACTCCTATGGGCTTAAACCGCAGTTCGGCTTCAAGCGTTTCGTCATCTCGCGCCTGTTCCGCCTGTACCCGCTGCACGTGGTGATGCTGCTGGCGTTTATCCTCTTCGAAGGGCTGCGCTGGGCGGCCTGGAAGCAAGGCTTCACCCTCAACAACGTGCCGTTCACCGGGCTGTTCGACCCGTCAGAGATCCTGCCCAATCTGCTGCTGGTGCAAGCCTGGACGACGCTCACCGAAACCATGTCGTTCAACTATCCGTCGTGGAGCATCAGCATCGAGTTCTACATCTACATGCTGTTCGGTGCGCTGTGCCTGCTTTCGTTGAGAAGCCGCTTTCTGATGTTTGCCTGTGTGGCTGTCGTTGCATTCACGATGATCTTCACCGAAAACGAACCGCTGGTCTGGCGCGCAATGCTGGGTCTGTCGTGCTTCTTCGCCGGCAACATTACCTACCTGGCTTACCTGCTGATTCGCGACCGATTCGTGCCGGTGCGCTGGCTGATGACGGTGCTCGAAATCGCGCTGACGTACACCACTTACTGGATGGTGATGAACGACTACAGCGACCGCTCGCCCATTGCCAGCCTGACGTTCTGCGTACTGGTGCTGGTGTTCGCCTTCGAGGCCGGGCTGGTTTCGACTTTTCTGAAAACCGCCGTGTTCAGGGTGCTGGGCAAGTTGTCGTACTCCATCTACATGACCCACGCTGCGCCGCTCTTTTGCCTGTCCACGGTATTCATCGTGGCGCAGAAGCTCACCGGTCGAGATCTGTCGCCAATGATCAATGGTCAGCGTTTCATGGACACCGGTTCAGAACTGGGCAACAACGCGCTGGTGGTCGCAGTGACTCTCTTGGCGATTGGCCTGGCTGCCCTGGCCCATAAATACATCGAGCTGAAGGGCGTTGAGTGGGGCAAGTGGGTTACCGGAGCATCGAACGGCAAAGCGCCGGTCAAGCAGGGCATCGGCGGTGGCCTGAAGCCTCAGGTCGATCACGCGGCGTGAATCCCCAATGGTTGCGCTGAGCCTTACTTACGGCGCAACCAGTCAACCATCCCCAACCCTGCCGCGCGGCCGCTGGCGAAACAGGCTGTGAGCAGATAGCCGCCGGTGGGCGCCTCCCAGTCGAGCATCTCGCCGGCGCAAAAGACGCCGGGCAGCGACGGGATCATCAGGTGCTCGTCCAGTGCTTCGAACTTCACTCCGCCTGCCGTGCTGATGGCCTCATCCAGCGGGCGCGGCTGGATCAATGTCAGCGGCAAGGCCTTGATCGCCAGCGCAAGCAGGGCTGGATCAGCGAACGTTGCTGCGGGGGTGAGCTCACGCAACAGCGCGGCCTTCACGCCGTCGAGGCCCAACTGACTATGCAGATGCTTGGACATCGAGCGGGAACCGCGGGGTTTGCTCAGGGCCTTTTGCACCTCGGCCACGGGTTTGCCGGGCAGCAAATCAATCTCGACTGTGGCTGAGCCCGACTGATTGATCGCCTCACGGATCTGCGCGGACAAGGCGTAAACGAGGCTGCCCTCCACACCGGTCTGCGTGACCACGCATTCTCCCAGCCGCAGGGTTTGCCCCGGCAGGCCCATCGCGATGTTCTTCAGCGGCGCGCCGGCGAACTTGCTGCGCAGCAGTTCGCTCCAGGCCGAGACCTCGAACCCGCAATTGGCGGCTTGCAGCGGTGCGATTTTGACCCCGCGGTGTTCCAGTAACGGCAACCAGGCACCGTCCGAGCCGAGCCGCGACCAGCTTGCCCCGCCCAACGCCAACAGCGTGGCGGCAGGGTTCAAGGCGAGTTCACCTTCGGGACCGGCGATCCGCAAGGTGTCGTCGGCATTCCAGCCCAGCCATCGGTGACGGGTGTGGATAACTACGCCGGACTCACGCAGGCGCTTGAGCCAGGCGCGCAGCAGTGGTGCAGCTTTCATGTCGTTAGGGAATACGCGGCCCGAACTGCCGACGAAGGTCTGGATGCCCAAACCGTGAATCCACTCGCACAGCGCCTGCGCGCCGAAGCTGCGCAGCAGCGGCGCGATCGCCGGGGCGCGTTCGGCGTAGCGGGAAACGAACGCAGGTGACGGCTCGGAGTGGGTGATGTTCATACCGCCCACGCCAGCCAGCAGAAACTTGCGCCCGACCGAGGGCATGGCGTCGTAGAGATCCACCTTGAGCCCCGCCTGGCTTAGCACTTCAGCGGCCATCAGGCCGGCGGGCCCGCCGCCGATGATGACGACTGTCTGGGTGCTAGAGGTGGCGGGTAACGTCATGGCTGAGCGAACACTGGCGGGGTGAGGGGCGCGCATTCTACGCGAGCTTCGTGAAACGCGGCCAGCCTGTGGAAAACTTTCTGGTTAAAAAACGTACAGTGTCCGCCAACCCCATTGCTGTCAGGGGATCGTGGCCTTGCGCTCAGGTTATCCACAGGCCGTTCCACAGGGGATGTGGGTAAGTGCTGTCATCATTCAAGCCCGCGCTCCGCCCACACTCGTTGCGCACTGTGGTGGAGAATACCGTGTCGCCGGGCGAGCGCTTCCCGGTCCTTGCTGTAGCCACCGCCAATCACGCCCATCACCGGAATGTCCCGGCCCAGGCAGTGGCGCATGACCGCTTCGTCACGGCGGGCCACACCCGCGTCGGTCAGCTGCAAATACCCCAACGCATCATCCTTGTGTACATCCACGCCGGCGTCGTACAGCACCAGATCAGGCTGATACAGCGGCAGCAGGTAATTGAGCGTGTCGTCGACCACCTTCAGGTAATCGTCATCACCCATGCCCATTGGCAGGGGGATGTCCCAGTCACTCTGGGCCTTGCGCGCGGGGAAGTTTTTTTCGCAGTGCAGCGACACGGTGATCGCGTCATCGGTTTGTTCGAGAATCCGCGCGGTGCCGTCGCCCTGATGCACGTCGCAATCGAAAATCAGCACCCGGTCAACCCTTCCGCTTTGCAGCAGGTACTGACTGATGATCGCCAGGTCATTGAAGATGCAGAACCCGGCCGGGTAATCGTAATGCGCATGATGGGTGCCGCCCGCCAGGTGACAGGCCAGTCCGTGTTGCAGCGCCAGTTCCGCCGTCAGCAACGAGCCACCTACCGCGCGTACCGTACGTCGGGCCAGATCCTCGGTCCACGGCAGGCCAAGGCGACGTTGATCTTCCCGCGACAGTGCGCCTTCCATATAACGGCTGATGTAACCGGGATCATGGGCCAACGTGAGGATGTCCGTTGGGCAGACCTGCGGGCGAAACAATTGAGCATCTGATGTCAGGCCGGTGTCGATAAGGTGATCGCGCAGAAGCCGGAACTTGTCCATGGGGAAGCGATGGTCGGACGGAAAGTCCGGGCTGTAGTCTTCGTGATAAACAAGGGGCAGGGGCATGGTGTGCACGCGTCTGGTTCGAAGGGGAATCTTGCCAGTTATGACGACCACCGCACAGCGGTTTGCCTGAGCGGGAAGATCGTCGGCCGGTAGGGAATTTGAAAGCCGAGGCACAGGGAGACGATCGATGGAGCCGATTCTTGAGCTCAACAGCGCACGCTTGTTGATGCGTCAATGGCGAGATGATGATTTGCCGGCCTTCGCGCAGATGTGCGCCGATCCACAAGTGATGCGCTACTTTCCGCAGCCCTTGAGCCGTATGGAAAGCGCCAAGCTGATCGGCCGCGTGCGCGGGCATTTTGCCGAGTACGGCTTTGGGTTCTGGGCCCTTGAGCGCAAGGACACCGGCGAATTCATCGGTTTTACCGGCTTGAGCGTGGTGGGCTTCGAAGCGGGATTCACGCCTGCCGTGGAAATAGGCTGGCGCCTGGCCCGCGAGCATTGGGGCCTGGGGTACGCCAGCGAAGCCGCGTGGACAGTCCTCGGCTGCGGTTTCGAGCACCTGGATCTGGATGAAATCGTGGCGTTTGCGGCGGTCAACAATCTGCCCTCGCAGAAGGTCATGCAGGCCATCGGCATGCGCAACGATCCGGCTGACAATTTCGATCATCCTAAATTGCCCGACGGCCATCCACTCAGGCCCCACGTGTTGTATCGCATCAACCGACAAGGCTGGCTGGCAACCCTGTGATTCGCTGCGGGAATCAGGCTACAAACCTCTGTATCATTTCGTCCCACTTCCATCTGCGCCGACCTTCGGCGCCCATGGCCTGATTGATGTGATGACGGTCGACGAGACGACCGTGTGAGGAACGCTGAATGAGTCACGTGCTGGATGATCTGGTGTCGCTGTTGAGCCTGGAGCCGATCGAAGAAAACCTCTTTCGCGGACGCAGCCAGGACCTTGGCTTTCGCCAGCTGTTTGGCGGTCAGGTGCTGGGTCAGTCGCTGTCGGCGGCGAGCAAGACGGTCGAAGACGCGCGCCATGTGCATTCACTGCATGGCTATTTCCTGCGACCCGGCGATGCGCACCTGCCGGTGGTGTATCAGGTTGATCGGGTCCGTGATGGCGGCAGTTTCAGCACGCGCCGGGTGACGGCCATCCAGAAGGGGCAGCCGATCTTCACCTGCAGCGCCTCGTTTCAGTACGACGAGGAGGGCTTCGAGCACCAGACTCAAATGCCACAAGTAGTCGGTCCGGAAAGCCTGCCGTCGGAGCTTGAACTGATGCGCCAGCGTGAACAGCTGATTCCGGAACACATGAAGGACAAGCTGCTGTGCCCCAAGCCCATCGAATTCCGGCCGGTCACGGAGTCTGATCCCTACAACCCGAAGCCGGCGGATCCGGTGAAATACGTGTGGTTTCGCGCCGACGGCACGCTGCCCGACATCCCCGCGTTGCACCGCTACATGCTCGCCTACGCGTCGGATTTCAATCTGCTGACCACGTCATTGCTGCCCCACGGCAAGACGGTCTGGCAGAAAGACATGCAGATCGCCAGCCTCGATCACTCGCTGTGGTTCCATGGCGAACTTCGCGCTGACGACTGGCTGCTTTACGCCATGGACAGCCCATGGGCCGGCAACTCCCGTGGGTTTTCCCGTGGGAGCGTGTTCAACCGCGCAGGGAAACTCGTTGCTTCGGTCAGTCAGGAAGGTTTGATTCGCCACCGCAAGGACTGGTCATGAGCCTCACACAGGTACGCCACTGGGTATTTGACATGGACGGCACGCTGACCGTCGCTGCCCATGATTTTCCGGCGATCAAGCGTGCGCTGGATATCCCCCAGGAGGACGACATTCTCGGGCATCTCGCTGCGCTGCCTGCCGATGTGGCGGCGGCGAAACACGCCTGGCTGCTGGAGCACGAGCGCGCATTGGCGATTGAGTCCAAACCCGCGGCGGGGGCTGTCGAGTTGGTGAGGGAGCTGGCGGGGCGGGGTTATCGTCTCGGTATTCTGACCCGCAACGCGCGGGAGCTTGCCCACGTGACACTGGACGCCATCGGCATCGCCGACTGCTTTGCGGTGGACGACGTGCTCGGTCGTGACGAAGCGGCGCCGAAACCCGATCCGGGTGGCCTGCTGAAACTGGCGCACGCGTGGAATGTGCAGCCTTCGGAAATGGTGATGGTGGGTGACTATCAGTTCGACCTGGCCTGTGGTCGAGCGGCCGGCACTCAGACCGTGTTGGTCAACCTGCCGGATAACCCGTGGCCGGAACTGACCGACTGGCATGCTGAAGACTGCGTGGCGTTACGGGCGCTGATTGGCGCAAAGAGATGATGCGGCGGCGTTCAAATAGTAGGACCGGCTTCAGCCGGGAAGGCGTCCGTCAATTCGCACAAAATTGGTGGTGTTCACAGCGGCCTCTTCCCGGCTAAAGCCGGTCCCACTGACGGATTGCGTTTGAATAGTAGGACCGGCTTTAGCCGGGAAGGCGTCCGTCAATTCACCACAAATTGATGGCGCACATGCTGGCCTCTTCCCGGCTAAAGCCGGTCCTACGTAGTGCCGCGTCTAGGCAGTGGGACCGGCTTCAGCCGGGACCTACAGCAACCGTTAACCGACATCAATTCGCCTTGAACAACGCCGTCTGCCCTTCAGGTGACGTGAAGATCCCGTCGCCGTTATGCCCGACGTTTTTAACTTCCACCAGGCGCTGATTCAACCCTTCCGGATGACGCTTGGTCAGGTAATCGAAGTAGTTGTGACCACGGGCCAGACGCTGAGGCCCCTGGGCTTCGGCGCCACAATCCTTGTCCAGCGCCGGGTGTTCGGGATCGGTGTCCAGTTCGCCCAGCAGATAAGTAATGTCCCGCTTCACGTACGCAGCCTCCAGCTCGGCCGGTGTTTCCTTGCCGGCATAGGCTGGCAGCTTGTTCAGACCGTACTTCCAGGTGTCGAAGGTCGGGCAGCTCGCCGCATCAGCCGGCACCGGCCGAGTCGCGTCGAAATAGGCGTAAGAGGATGGATTGGCGATCACGTAACGCAGCTTGATGCCTTCCTTCTTCAGCAAGGCGTCTTCCTTGCCACCGATCATCGCGTAGCGCTGCACCACTTGGGCACCGCCGGAATGGCCAGCAATCACGATCTCCTTGAGGTTGGGGAACAGCTTGCTGTCGCTCAGACGCTTGAGGATGTGATCGATGACCACGAAGGAACTGACCGGCTTGGGGCCCAACGACTTCTCGCCAGCCATCCAGTCATTGGCGTGCCAGCGCAGTACCGACTCGGGCAGGCGGTGCTCTGCGATGTCCTTTTCGTCGAGAAACTGCGGCGCGATCAGCAGCGTTTTCGAGCGCTGCCTCGACTGGTTGGCTGCGCGCTCGACACTGCGCAGGTAGGTTTGCGCGTTGCGCAGCCGACCGTGAAAAACAATGACCACCCGCTGGACCTGCGGGCTGGGACGGACCCAGCTCTGGCTCAGGCCAAGCGTGGCCTGGGTCGTCCCGTTGATCTGCAGCCGGTCGGGGCTGATGGATTTGACCGCCTGATCCGCCGCATGAGCATTGAGGCTCATCAGGGTGCCCAACAACAGGATCGAAAGCGGTTTCATCATGTGATCAGAGGCTCTTGGCGGCGAACGTATCGCATTGGTTGATTTGTCCCTGAGCAAAACCTGTCTTGAACCAGCGAACCCGCTGGGCAGATGTGCCGTGGGTAAACGAGTCTGGCACGACCCGGCCCTGACCCTGTTGCTGCAAACGGTCGTCGCCAATGGCGTTGGCGGCGTTCAGCGCTTCTTCAATATCACCCGGCTCCAGCCAGTTCAAACGCTTTTGTGCGTTGTTGGCCCAAACACCTGCCAGGCAGTCAGCTTGCAACTCCTGACGCACCAGCAAACCGTTGTCACCTTCCATTTTCATGCCGCGTTGGCGGGCGGCGTCAACTTTAGCCGAAACCCCCAGCAAGGTCTGCACATGATGGCCCACTTCGTGAGCAATCACGTACGCCTGAGCGAAATCTCCCGCTGCTTTGAAGCGCTGACTCATTTCACGGAAAAACTCCATGTCCAGGTACACGCGCTGGTCAGCCGGGCAGTAGAACGGACCGCTCGCCGAAGAGGCCGAGCCACACGCCGATTGCACCCGACCGCTGAACAGGATCAGGGTCGGCGCCTTGTACTGGCTCCCCATTTGCTGGAACACCTGCTGCCACGTGTCCTCGGTGTCGCCCAGGATTGCCCGCACGAAATCGGCCTGTTCGTCATTGGCCGGCGGCGCCTGGCGCGTTTGCGGGTTGACCGCTGCGGTCTGCTCCGAACCCATCTGGCCGGTGATCTCCCCCAGAATCCGCATCGGGTCCTGCCCGGTCAGCAGGCCGATCGCAACGATGATCACGATCCCGCCAATCCCCAGACCCTTGCCGCCAATGCGCATCCCGCCACCACCTCCACCCCCGGAATCGCCACGTGCGTCCACGACGTTGTCACTGCGACGTCCTTTTTTCCATAGCATGGGGGAATCCTCTTTTGGTCGTGTGGGAAGTGTAGACGGCGGGCGTACGACGTCTGGTCTGCTGGACTAAGAGAGGAGAGGAGGGGGAATAGTTCGCGAATCGGTTCTTCAGAGGTATTGCTCACCTGCAGAGCTGCTTGGTGGGGTTGGCAGCATGGAACCTTATTTGTGTTTTTCAACCTGCGGAGAAGTAGACCCATGCCAAGGCAACGCCCTTTGAGTGCGTTAATGAGGCGCGCGAAAATAGTAGAGCAGTCCGCTACTCACGCCGATGAGGATCATCGAGCCATAAATTATCCGCACTCCCCACAGCAGTCGGGGAGGTAATTTGAGCAGTTTTTCCCTAGGAATGCGCTCCTGCCTCCAGAAGATTTCAGGTGCGACTGCGACCAGCATTACGAACGTTTCCCTCATTCTTCGTCCGAAAAGACTGTCTCCGTAGAAATCTCTGTTCAATGAAAACATTTCAATATCGCATAGGTGGGTTTCGATTTTTTCCAAGTTGATGTAGAAGAAGATGTAGTAGCCGGCGAGATGCAAGGCCGTGATCACTGTCAAAATGAGTGCCAGTAGTCCGGTAGGGATATCTACCATTACAGCGCCCATTCATAGAGATATTCGTCGGTCATTTCTGTCACTTCTCTCACTGTGCTTTGATAAAGGCATAAAGCCCGATCATGCATACGAATACTGTAATTAGATTGATATACAGTCAGAGTATCCAAGTCCTTAAATTTCGTGGCACTCTTAAGTTTGCGTCTTTTGAAATATCTTCACGGAGGTGCATTAAATGCGGAAAAGTAAGGACGACAGTCACCATGTTCATGCGCATCTGTCTTCCGATAATGCCGTCGCCCCACATCCTTCGAGCATCAGATATGCATCTGCAGTCATTTAGATAACTTTCAATTATTTCTATCTTTCGGTAGCAAAAAATCGTCATCGTCAAGATGGTCGCAATCATCCAGAAGGACATTGCCAGTTAAAGTAGGCTGATTAAGTAGTGCATTGGTGAAGCGGCTCCAAATTTCCTCCCTAATGAGGGTCAACAGGTCTCGCAGAGCACTGTCAAGCTTGTTCAATCTAGGGAGAAATAAACCCAAGCTAAAGCGGCGCCGTTTGCATATGAGAAAAGATAGAGCGCCTGAAGTTGAAGCCTGAGCGCCGAAGACAACCGCTTATCTGCATCGGGAGGTATCTCACCCCGACTGTTCATAAGCTTATGCATGATGATGATCATCGCTAATCCATTCAGCCTCATCTGCCTGCCAATGAGGCCCCCGCCCCACACCCTTTTGTTCCACTGCACGAGTTTTACGTCTGATAGCAGTTCCTCCATGGCGGTTAACTTATTGAGCTGGAAGTAAATCATTATGATGATATTGACGAATATGCTTCCAAACACGGCCATCACCCACAAGACTTTTTCGATCATAATTATTTTATTAGCCAGGCCAATATAGCCAAGCAGGTACAGTTGACGAAAAGCCAGCTGTAAATTCCCCAGATTCTCAATTCAAGCTGAAGAGGCACAGAGTGGTGAGCATTTTTTGTGATGTGGCCTCGCCGATACATCGCTTTGGGCAGCGTAATGACTGTAACTACCATGTTCAACCGCATTTGCCTGCCTATTAATCCTCCTTGCCAAACGGCTTTGGTGTCACCGATGCACTTGCAGTTAGAGAGTCGGTTTTCAAGATGGTTAATGTTTCGATAGGTGAACCATGCCATGACGAGGATATTGATCCACATTGATATTATTAAAGTCAGCCCGAGCAGGCCAGTAGTCGTAGGGTAAGTCATGTTTTTAACCTTAAGGCAAGTCACGACCGCTCAGAAATTTTTATTAGGCACGCCAGCGCCATTGAAACGATGAAGTTGGTAAGAAGCGCAATGTGGATTCCCCACATCCATCGTCTCAAAGGGCGGGGGATACTCCGGCGGGCATCTTTCTCGGCATGACCCCTGACGTACATGAGTCTTGGCATGGACATAACGATAAATACCATGCCGAGTCGCATAAGCCTGCCAATCATGCCTCCCGTCCATAAATTTCTCGTCTCAGTGATGCATTTACTCCCTGACAAACGATGCTCGAGATAGTCCAGATGCGTGTACGCAAACCACAGCAAAAGCAGAAGGTTGGTCCACATCGAAATGGTTAAGACTAATCATAGTAGGCCGTAAGATATGCAGGGATCATGGGGTCCCAGTCATCAATAGCTGCAGTGTATCCCAAGGGATTCCCCCCCCTTTACGTCAAGTTGGCGACCCGTGACTGCTCACTATTCAACAATTCAGGAAGTCACCTCCGTGTTTGAGATTTCGAAAGCGCCGACTCAAACTATCATTTGAGTTGGCCACACTTTGCCTCTGTTTAGCTGTGTGGCGCGCGGAAATAATAGAGTAGTACCGCACTCATACCGATGAAAACCATCGAGCAATAAACGATTCGTACTCCCCACAACAGTCGGGGAGGCAGTTTGAGAAGTTTTGCTCTTGGAATACGCTCCTGTCTCCAAAAAATTTCAGGTGCGATGGCAACTAGCGTTACGAAATTTTCTCTCATTTTTCTGCCAAGAAAGCTGTCTCCGTAGAACTTCTTGTTCACGGCAATCATTTTGATATCGCGTAGGTAGTCTTCGATCTTTTCCAAGTATATGTAGAAGAATATATAGGAGCACACAATGTGAGCGGCGATCATCAGTAACATGATGAGTGAGAGCAATCCTGTTGGTATATCGTCCATCATGGCATCCACTCATAGAGATATTCCCCAGTAATTTCGCCGAAGAATTCACCAATTAGCCCACCGCCGTATCCGCCCACGACGCCTCCAACGATTCCGCAGCCGATCACGCCTATCCCGGACGTCAGGCCTCCCAAAACGATGGCGCACGCCGTGGTTCCTGCCGATGCACCTAATTCTCCACCGAAGTACCCCGTCAGTGTGCTGCCGAGAAATTTGCTACTTTCAACGTACCGGGCTTTTCGACAAAACTCCTCCCGCCCCGTCGAACATGCCTCCTTGATTTCAAGGCCTGCTGAAATTGCATTCAGCCCAATCCCAACAGGCGTCCCGAATTTCAGCAATTTCGCCACTCTAGCGATCCGCCCAACCCGCTCCGCATAGCCCTGGATCTCGCCCGTATGCAGATAACTCTTGGTCGACAACCCCAGCATCTTCTTCAGAGAGCCTCTTTTGCGTAAGCCCGTCCCCCAGCGGGCAATGCCTTCCAATTGCTTATCAAGTACGGCAAACAGCGCTCGCCGCTGGTTGATGAATTCCTGCCGGGCGATGGGTGTTCCGCGCGCCAGCGACAATTTGTAAAGCCGCTCGATGTCTTCCAGGGTTTTCTTCACACCCTCAAGGTGCTTGCCCCAACTCCCGGTAGCCGCGCCTATACCCAGTGATCCGTAACTGAGCATGTTCTGCAGCAAGTCGTAGTTCTCGATGAGCTGGCTCCCCGCGCCTTTAACCTGACGATGAACGTTTCGCGCCAGGTTCATCAGCTCGGTTTCTTCGGCTGTGAGAGTGCCGTTTGAGCCGTCGCTGACAATCACCAATTGGCCCGGCATCACTACAACATTACGAATATGCGCGTTAAGCACATCGAACTTCGCACCTCCGCCAACCCGGTTCTTGAGTGTGAAGTAGGTCTGTATGCGGTCATTGATAAACACGTAGGGCTTGGACACGGGCTGTCCTCAGCTAAAGCGCTTGTTGGCGATGCGGTCCCAGCCGCCAACTACATTGCCGGCTGCCGCGCCGTCGCTGCGTTTCTGCTGGGTGTACAGAATGCGGACGCGGCCGAAGTTGATTTGCACATGTTCCAGCGGCTCGCCGCTTTCACCGCTTTGGCTGAAGTCGGAAATGATGACCTCTTCAAGGCGCACTTCGTAGTACTTGAGTTTGTCCCCACCGGCGCGGTAGAGGCACAGGGTCAGGTCCTTGATGTGGGTGCCCGCGCAACTCGCCTCAAACAACGAAGCGCTGGATTTGTCCAGGCGCTTGCTGAAGCTGAAGTCGCTGAGGCTGGCCCGTCCCGAGCCTGCGCCGCCGTTTGAGCTGGCGGTGGCCGAAGTGCTTTGGCTGACGCCGAAGTCGTAGGCGACGATTTCCATCCAGCCCTTGTGTCGCTCGTCCAGCGACTCGCCGTCGATCCCGTCCAGTTTGATGAATCCGTCAAACGCCATGTGTTTCGTCCTTGCTGAGTTCAGGTCCAGCAAGGATAGGGAGCGTATTCGTGGCTTTGAAGCGTCAAGAGGGGGGCAAAAGTACGATTCGGATTGGTCCTACGCTGGAGCCATAGCACGTCTTACGGAAGATTCCGTCACGGGTGTTGTTCGCGGCAGTGATCGATCGAAAAGGTGGGAAATGGCCGTGTTCGCTGCTGGCGCAGAGGGTGCGCGCCAACAGCTAAAACCACATGGGTTAGACCCGCGCCGTCTGCTTCTCGGTGGCTTCGACCGGCGAGGCGTCGGCGAAGTGGTTGACCTGGCGCAGGGCCTTGAAGCCAACCATCCAGGCGCCCACCACACCCAGTGTGCACAGGCCGCCGATGATCGCGGCGGGCACGGCGCCCCAGAGCGCTGCGCTGCTGCCGGCGCGGAATTCGCCCAGCTCGTTGGACGAACCGATAAACAGCATATTCACCGCATTGACCCGTCCGCGCATGTCGTCCGGCGTCGAGAACTGCACCAGCGTGGAGCGGATGTAGACGCTGACCATGTCCGCCGCACCGGCAATCATCAGGGCCAACAGCGACAGCCAGAACAGGGTCGACAGGGCGAACACCAGATTGGCGACACCGAACACCGCGACGGCGATGAACATGACCAGACCGACGTGTCGATCAAAAGGCCGGAAGCTCAGGTACAGACCGGTGCTGACCTCGCCCAAGCTCATTGCACTGCGCAACGCGCCCAGCCCTTGCGGCCCCAGGTGCAGCACTTCATGGGCATAAATCGGCAGCAACGCCACCACGCCGCCGAGCAGCACGGCGAACAGGTCCAGGGAAATGGTGCCGAGGATGATCGGCCGCGAGCGGATGAAAGCGATGCCGGCAGTGAAGCGCTTCCAGGCCGTGGACTCGAGAATCTGCTTCTTCCCGGCATAGAGCACCGGCACGCGGATCAGCAACAGCACGCCGGCGATGAAACTGGCCATGCACACGGAGTAGGTCAAACCGCCGCCGCCCGCGGCATACAAGCCGCCGCCGACCAGAGGCCCGGCGATGGTGGCAATGCGCATGATCATGCTGTTGGTGGCGATGGCCGAGGCGAGTTTTTCACGCGGGACGACTTGTGGCAGCAGGCTCTGCAACGCCGGCCCGGTGAACGCCCGCGCGCAACCGAACAAGGCGAGGGTGGCGTAAATTAGCCGCGTGTCCTGATGGTGCGTAACCGAGAGCAGCATCAGCATCAGGCTGCACAGCGCTTGCACCGACCAGCTGATGGTCAGGATCATCTTGCGATCGTAGCGGTCGATCAGGTCGCCGGCGGGCATCAACAGCAGCAGCATGGGAATGAATTGCGCCAGACCCACATAAGCCAGAGAGATCGGGCTGCGGGTCATGTCGTAGACCTGCCAGGCAACGACCACTGCCTGAATCTGCATGGCGAAGACGGCAGCGAGACGTGCGGTCAGGAAGGCGAAAAAGCCGGGCAGCCGCAGGGCGCTTTTAGCGGACGATTCAGAGGACGGGGCGGGCGATTCGGAGCTCAAGGCTAGGCATCCATCGAAGCGAGAGACGGCCGAGAGTTATACACCGGTCTGGCGCCGTTCGCCGCTAGCTGTCAGGAATTTAATGATGGGTGGTGCGGGATATGCTGGGTGCGCATGGAGGTCTTGCGGGGCAGCTTCATGAAGTGACTGACGGCTCTTCCCGGCTAAAGCCGGTCCTACTGGCACACCAATTTCCGGCTGACACACCGCTCTGTAGGAGCTGGTTTGCTGGCGAACGCGGAGTGTCAGACACATTGATGCCGTCTGACGCCCTGCGTTCGCCAGCAAGCCGGCTCTTACAAAATTCGCCAGCGAGCCGGGTTCTACAAAGATAGGTAATGCCAAAAGTTGGCCGAAATTACGCTCAGCGGCGAACCAGCAAAACCCCCGACTCCATGTGATGGGTATACGGAAACTGATCAAACAGCGCGCATCGCTCGACCCGGTGGGTGTCGTGCAGCTGTGCGATGTTGGCGGCGAGGGTTTCCGGGTTGCACGAGATGTACAGGATACGTTCGAAACGTCGCGTCAGCTCGCAGGTGTCCGGGTCCATGCCGGCGCGGGGCGGGTCGACGAACACGCTGCCGAAGTCGTAGCTTTTCAGGTCGATACCGGCCAGACGACGGAACGGGCGCACCTCATTCAGCGCTTCGGTCAGCTCTTCAGCCGACAGGCGCACCAGCGACACGTTATCCACACCGTTGTCCGCCAGGTTACTCAGCGCCGCATTGACCGACGTCTTGCTGATCTCGGTCGCCAGCACCTTGCGCACTCGGGTCGCCAACGGCAGCGTGAAGTTGCCGTTGCCGCAATACAGCTCCAGCAAATCGTCGTCGCGGTCGCCCAGTGCGTCATACGCCCAGCTCAGCATTTTCTGGTTCACCGTGCCGTTAGGCTGGGTAAACGCGCCTTCCGGCTGGCGATAGCTGAAGGTCCGGCCGGCGACTTCCAGCTGTTCGGTTACGTAGTCGCGACCGATCACCAGACGCTGGCCTTTCGAACGGCCGATCACGCTCACCTTGAGATCAGCGGCCAATTGCTCGGCCTCGACTTGCCAGGCGTCATCCAGCGGGCGGTGATAGCACAGGGTGATCATGCCGTCGCCGGCGAGCGTGGTCAGAAAGTCCACCTGAAACAGCTTGTGATTGAGCGTCTTGCTGGCTTCCCATCGATCCCGCAGTACCGGCATCAATGCGTTGATCTGCTGGCTGGCGATGGGGAAATCATTGATCAGGATCGGCGTGTGCTTGTCGCCCGGCGCGAACATGGCGTAGTGACGCTTGCCGTCGTCGCGCCACAGGCGGAACTCGGCGCGCAAGCGGTAATGCTCGCGCGGCGAATCGAAGACCTGAGGCTCGGGCGCCTCGAAAGGCGCCAGCAGCTCGCGCAGGCGCGCGGCCTTCTCATCGAGCTGAGCGGGGTAGTTTTCAGGGTCGAACGTAGAACTCATGGATAAAAGCCCAGCTTGATCACGAACAGAATCGACAGCACGACCAGCGCCGAATTCAGCTCGCGGCCCCGGCCCGACAACAGCTTGATCACGGTCCAGGAAATGAAGCCAAAGGCGATGCCGTTGGCAATCGAGTAGGTGAATGGCATGGCCAGCGCGGTGATCACCACCGGTGCCGCTTCAGTGATGTCGTCCCAGTTGATTTCGGCCAGGCCCGAGGTCATCAACACGGCCACGAACAGCAGGGCAGGGGCGGTGGCGAATGCCGGAACGCTGCCGGCCAGCGGAGCGAAAAACAGCGCCAGCAGAAACAGCACGGCAACCACAATGGCCGTCAGACCGGTCCGGCCACCGGCGCTCACGCCCGCAGCCGATTCGATGTAACTAGTGGTGGTCGAGGTGCCCAACAGAGAGCCGGCCATTGCCGCGGTGCTGTCGGCGATCAGCGCACGGCCCATTTTCGGCATGTGCCCGTCCTTGCCCATCAGGCCAGCGCGCTTGGCGACGCCGATCAGAGTGCCGGAGTTATCGAACAGGTCGACAAACAGGAAAGAGAAAATCACGCTGACCAGACCGATGTTCAGCGCGCCGGGAATGTCCAGCTGCAGGAAGGTCGGTGCCAGCGAAGGCGGCATCGACACCACGCCGCCAAAGGGCGAGAAGCCCATCACAATAGAAATGATGGTGACGGCCAGAATGCCGATCAGTACGGCGCCGCGTACTTTCAGGGCTTCCAGCGCGACGATCAGTGCGAAACCCAGGGCCGCAAGAATCGGTGCCGGTTTGGCCAGATCCCCCAGGCCGACCATAGTGGCCGGGTTAGTGACCACGATGCCGGCGTTGTGCAGCGCAATCAGCGCCAGGAACAGGCCGATACCGGCGGCAATGGCCGAGCGCAACGGCAGCGGGATGCTGTTGATGATCCATTCGCGGATGCGGAAGATCGACAGCAGGAAAAACATCACTGCCGAAATGAAGACTGCGCCCAGCGCCACTTGCCAGGTGTGGCCCATGTGCAGCACGACGGTGTAGGTGAAGAACGCGTTCAGGCCCATGCCCGGCGCGAGCGCGATCGGGTAGTTGGCGATCAGGCCCATGACAGTGGAGCCGATGGCGGCGGCCAGACAGGTGGCGACGAAGATCGCGCCCTTGTCCATGCCGGTCTCGCCAAGGATGCTCGGGTTCACGAACAGGATGTAGGCCATGGCCAGAAAGGTCGTGACCCCGGCCAGAATTTCGGTGCGCACATTGGTGTTATGTGCCCTGAGTTGAAACAACCGCTCCAGCATTTAAGGCTCCCCGGTGACGCTCCGCGTCATTTATGTAGTCGACTGAAACAGCAAAGCACAGCTCACCGAAACGGCTTGCACAAATTCTGCCAGTTGCAAAAAGCCGCGCATCATACCAGCAGCTCCGGGCGATGGGGCCTGGTGCATGTCGTCGGATTGCAAATGTCCGGATCGACCCTGCCCCAAGCTGGTCCTGCGCTGCGTCAAAACGCCCGTCACAAACCCTGAACGTTTCCGAAACCGCACAAGTCGTACCCCTTAAGACGCAGATCACTGCGCTGATCGAGTACCTACCGTGAGGCTTCCCCATGAGTGCAACCAATGAACAGGCGTTCGCAGGGCATTCCATCGCCCTGACGTTGAACGGCCAGACCCGACAAATGGACGTACAGCCCTGGACCACGCTTCTGGATCTGCTGCGCGAGCAACTGGATCTGGTCGGCACCAAAAAGGGCTGCGACCACGGCCAATGCGGTGCATGCACCGTGCTTCGCGACGGCAAACGCATCAATGCGTGCCTGACCCTGGCGATCATGTGTGACGGCGCTGAGCTGACCACGATCGAAGGGCTGGCTGACGGCGATACGCTGCACCCGATGCAACAAGCATTTATCAAGCACGACGCCTTTCAGTGCGGCTATTGCACGCCGGGGCAGATCTGCTCGGCGGTGGGCCTGGCCAACGAAGGCCGCGCCAGCACCGACGACGAAGTAAAAGAGCTGATGAGCGGCAACCTCTGCCGTTGCGGCGCCTACAGCAACATCCGCGCGGCAGTGGTGGAAGTCTTGCCATCCATGAATGCTGCGCCGGATCAGGGAGGGCGCGGCCAATGAATCCCTTCAGCTACAGCAAGCCTTCCGACGTCACTCAGGCCGTCAACCTCGCGAGTCCTGCCAGCCGATTCATTGCCGGCGGTACGAACCTGCTGGATTTGATGAAAGAAAACATCGCGCGCCCCGAGCACTTGATCGACATCACCGGACTGCCGCTCAAAGACGTTCGACCAACCGACAGCGGCGGCCTGATGATCGGCGCGCTGGTGAGTAACGCCGATCTGGCGTGGCACCCGCTGATCGAGCGTGACTATCCGCTGCTGTCTCAGGCCATTCTGGCGGGCGCTTCGCCGCAGTTGCGCAACATGGCGAGCACCGGCGGCAATCTTTTGCAGCGCACTCGTTGCTACTACTTCTACGACTCAACCGTGCCGTGCAACAAGCGCGAGCCTGGCACTGGCTGCCCGGCGAAAGAGGGTCTGAACCGCATCCACGCGATTCTCGGTGCCAGCGATGCCTGCGTTGCGACGCACCCGTCAGACATGTGTGTGGCCTTGGCTGCGCTCGAAGCGCGCGTTCACGTCCAGGGTCGTGCCGGTGCCCGGGTCATCGAGTTTGCCGACTTCCACCGCTTGCCCGGCGATGCGCCCCAGCGCGACAACCAGCTCGGCGACGATGAACTGATTACCGCCGTCGAACTGCCTGCGCCACGTTTTCAGCAGCACAGCCATTACCTGAAAATCCGTGACCGCGCGTCTTACGCCTTTGCCCTGATTTCGGTGGCAGCGGCTGTTGAACTGGATGGTGACGTGATTCGTGATGTGCGCATCGCTCTGGGTGGCGTGGCCCACAAGCCTTGGCGTGACACGGCCGTCGAGCAGTCGCTCAAGGGTCAGCCGGTCTCGCGGGAAAACTTTGTTGCCGCTGCCGACGCGATGCTGCGCGATGCTCAGCCGCTGGCGCACAACGCTTTCAAGATCAAGCTGGCCCGCCGCGCGATCGTTCGCGCATTGAGCGACGCCACCTTGGGAGGGACTGTTTAATGAACGCGAACACACCAATCCCGGGAAACTCCGCGCTGGGGCAACCGATGGACCGCGTCGACGGACGCCTGAAAGTCACCGGTCAGGCCCGCTATGCCGGTGAGTACCCAGAGGACGGCTTGCTGCATGGCAGCGTGGTCTCCAGCACCATCGCCTCGGGCCGTGTCGTGCGCATTGATGCCTCGCAGGCGCTGGCGGTTCCGGGCGTGATTGCTTTCATCGATCACACCAACCGCCCGCACATCGCCAGTTATGACGAGGACTATCAGGACGCCGACGCTGCGGAAGGTTCGCCGTTCCGCCCGTTCTATAACGATCGCGTGCTCTACAGCGGTCAGCCGCTGGCATTGGTCGTGGCAGACACCCTTGAACTGGCGCGGCATGCCGGATCCCTCGTGCGCATCGAATACGAAACCGAGTCGCACCAGACCGATCTCAGCATCGGGCAGAGTGATGCCCACACCGCACCGGCGGAAACACCAAAGCCACGTGGGGATTTTTCGGGTGCATTTGCCCAGGCGGCTGTAACGGTCGACAGCCACTACAGCACGCCCAACGAGCACCACAACCCGATGGAGCCCCACGCGTCGACGGTGTTCTACAAGGCCGACGGAAGCCTTGAGATTCACGATAAAACCCAGGGTACGCAGAACTGCCAGGACTACCTGCACAGCGTGTTTGGTCTGGAGAAAGAGAAGATCCGCATTCTCGCCGCCTTCGTCGGTGGCGCGTTCGGCTCCGGCCTGCGCCCGCAATACCAGCTGCCGCTGGCCGTCATGGCAGCGCTGAAACTTCAGCGTTCGGTGCGCCTGACGCTGACCCGCCAGCAGATGTTTACCTTCGGCTACCGCCCACAAACCCTGCAGCACATGCGCCTGGGTGCCTCGAAAGACGGCAAGCTGATGGCGATCGCCCACGACGCCATCGGCCAGACCTCGCGTTTCGAAGACTTTGCCGAGCACGTCGTGGAATGGAGCGGCATGCTCTATCAGTGCGACAACGTGCAGTTGAGTTACAAGCTGGCGCCGCTGGACGTGTACACGCCGCTGGACATGCGCGCACCAGGCGCGGCCTCCGGCATGGTCGCGCTGGAATGTGCGATGGACGAGTTGGCCATTGCGGCGGGCATCGACCCCGTGCAGTTGCGGATTGCCAACTTTGCCGAGAGTAACGGCAACGAAGGCAAGCCGTATTCCAGCAAAGAACTGCTGGCCTGTTATGAGCAGGGCGCCGAGCGCTTTGGCTGGAGCAAGCGCAACCCCGAGCCGCGCAGCATGCGTCAGGGTCGGCAGCTAGTGGGTTGGGGCATGGCCGGCGGTGTGTGGGAAGCCATGCAAATGCCGGCCAGCGCCAAGGCCAGTATCGACAGCAGCGGCAAAATCACCGTGAGCAGCGCCACCACTGACATCGGCACCGGAACCTACACGGTCATGACTCAGATCGCTGCCGAGGCTGCCGGTGTGAGTCCGCAAGACGTCACGTTCGTGCTGGGTGATTCTTCGCTGCCGACGTCGCCGTTGCAGGGTGGCTCGTTCACCGTATCGTCCGTGGGCACTGCGGTGCAGCAAGCCTGCCGTGCCTTGCGCGCCAAGTTGCTCGACGCCGTGCGCATGGCGCATCCGCAATACGCGGTGGTCGACATGGCCGATGTCGGTTACGGCGACGGTTATCTGCTCATTGATGATCAGCGTTTTGCGTATGCGGATATCGTGCGCGAGTCGTCTCACGAAACGCTGGAAGTGCAGATTGACGCCAAGCCGGACGAGAAGCGCGAGGGTTACTCGACGGCGACACACTCGGCGGTGTTTGTCGAAGTGTTGGTGGACGAAGACCTGGGCACCATTCGCGTTAACCGTGTGGTGGACGCTGTTGCGGCGGGCCGCGTGGTGAACTCGAAAACCGCGCGCAGCCAGATTCTCGGCGGCGTGGTATGGGGTATTGGTCAGGCGTTGCAGGAAGAAAGCCAGACCGACCACACCCTCGGGCGCTTCATGAACCACAGCCTGGCCGAGTATCACATTCCGGTGAACGCGGACATCGGCGAGATCGACGTGTTGTTCGTGGAAGAGAACGACAGCATCGTCAATGACCTGGGCTCCAAGGGTGTGGGCGAGATCGGCATCGTCGGCGTGGCTTCTGCCATCGCCAATGCCATCTACCACGCCACGGGCAAGCGCGTTCGGGAGTTCCCGATTACGCTGGATAAAGTGCTGTAACCAACGCCGTACCCTGTGGGAGCGCGCTTGCCCGCGATGGCGGTGTGTCAGATAACGATTACGTCACTGACACATCGCGTTCGCGGGCAAGCGCGCTCCTACAGTCCTTCTGCTGTGCCCTCCAATACCCCCCCTCATTTAATGTCGCCCCAGTGCAAGCACAGGTCGCGCTGGTGCACTTGATGCGCAGGCCTGCTGCGTACTTTGCATCAACGTGGCAGCCACCGAATTGCCGTGGGTCTTCAAGCCTTGAAAAACTGCCGAAAAGAGCTGAATAAAATAATGAGCCGACCCGAGGAGCATCCATGAAGTCACTTATTCGTCATATCAGTTGCGCTGTATTGATGCTGAGCAGCACCGTCCTGCTGGCGGCGGAACCCGCCAAATGCCAAAACGTGCGCATGGGAGTGGTCAACTGGACGGACGTCGTCGCCACCAGCGCTGTTGCTGAAGTGCTGCTGCAGAACATGGGGTACGAGGTCAAACAGACCAGTGCCGCCCAGCAAATCGTCTTCGGCGGTTTGCGTGACGATCGGCTCGACGTGTTCATGGGTTACTGGAAGCCGGCGATGGACAAGAACATCGCGCCGTTTGTGGCGGCCAATCAGGTCAAGGTGCTCGACGTGCCCAGCATGAGCGATGCCCAGGCAACCCTGGCAGTACCGGATTATGTGGCGTCGGGCGGGCTGAAAACCTTCGCCGACATCGCCAGGTTCAAGGACAAGCTTGGCGGCAAGATCTACGGTATCGAGCCCGGCACTGGTGCCAACGCCAACATAAAAGGCATGATCGAGAAAAACCAGTTCGGCCTCGGCGGCTTCCAGTTGGTCGAGTCCGGCGAAGCGGGCATGCTCGCGGCAGTGCAGCGTGCGATCAAGCGTAATGAATGGGTGGTATTCGTTGGCTGGACCCCGCACCCCATGAACATCAACATGAAGATCGCCTACCTGACCGGGAGTGAAGACGTGTTCGGCCCGGGCGAAGGCGCGGCGACCGTTTCCGTGGTCACGGCGCCGGATTACGCGTCGCGCTGCCCGAATGTCAGCAAGCTGATGAGCAACCTGAAGTTCACGGCCGCTCAGGAAAGTCAGATGATGGTGCCGATCATGGACCGTAAGGCGCCGAATGACGTTGCTCGCCAGTGGCTCAAGGATCATCCCGAAGACATGAAGCGCTGGCTGGATGGCGTGACGACCTTCGATGGCAAAGACGCAGCGGCCGCCGTGCAAGTCGCGGTAAACAAATAAACAAGCACGCCTGGCCAAGGGCTCGGGCTGGAGCAGCCAATGCCCACGTCTTACCCGCTGTCACCCGAGATGTCGGCGTTCGTGACCAAAACGCTGAGCTTCAGCAGCGCGTCCGAGGACATCGACGAACAGCGCCGGGCGTATTCGCGGATGAGCGAAGCGTTCACGCCCACCCGTCCGGCCCACCTCGATGTAAGGGATTTCGCCCTCGGTGGCGTGGCGGTGCGCAGTTACAGGCCTCAGCGGCTGACCCTCGAACATCCGGCGCCGTGTGTGATGTATCTCCATGGCGGCGGTTGGGTCGTGGGCGATCTCGATTCCCACGACTTTGTGACCGCCGCCCTGGCGGCCGACCTCAACGCCGTAGTCGTTGCCGTGGATTACCGGCTGGCGCCTGAACACCCATTCCCTGCGGGGTTCGGTGACTGTCTGGCGGTCTGGCACGCCTTGCAGGTAGGCGCGCAGCGGCTGGACATCGATCCGCGCCGCATCGCCATCGCCGGGGACAGCGCCGGTGGCAATTTCGCCGCTGCAGTGTGTCTGGCGCTGCGCGATTCCGGTGAGCGTCAGCCGGTCGGACAGGCGCTTATTTACCCGGAACTGGGCGGCTCCAACGATCTGCCCTCGCGCCGTGAATGCGCCGATGCACCGCTTCTTTCTACCGATGAGCAGGCGTTCTACCAACAGCTGTACATGACGGCGGACGAACAGTCGGCCTATGCCCGACCGCTCAACGCAGTTGATTTCCATGACTTGGCGCCCGCGTTCATCGGCGTCGCGCAGTTCGACCCCTTGCGTGATGACGGCGTCGCCTACGAGCGCGCGTTGCGTGAAGCGGGGGTGCGCACCGAGTTCGATCCCGGGCTCGGGCTGCTTCACGGCAGTCTCAGGGCCAAAGACCACGTGCCGGAAGCGGACGCGCTTTATCAGCGACTGGTTTCTGCGCTGCTGGGCTTTATTCGCGATCCGTTGTAGGGCGTCCCACGCAGGCTTTGTCAGTGCTGCGCTGCAAATCCGTCATTCTGCTCTGCTTCCCGCCAACTGCACCGCGCCGAAAGGTGAGTCAACTCGCCACGCGACAAAAGACCACGCAGAGCAAGTGCCGAAATGGGACTACTCTTCGAATGTCAGCTGACCTGGATCAATACCTTGGCGTGTATTGATCGAACTGGCCGCCTGACGCATCTCCCCGGTCGCCGACCTGAGCACGAAACCACGAGAACAAACGCCACACCTCGTACTCAATACACCGTGGGGGCAGTCGCTGCAGGCCCCGAGTCTGAAGCCAGTTCCACCTGATAGAGGAAGACCTATGTTCGGCTTAGAGGCGCTCGATCTCGCCCGAATCCAGTTTGCGTTCACCGTTTCATTTCACATTCTTTTCCCTGCCATCACCATTGGTCTGGCGAGCTTCCTCGCGGTACTCGAAGGCTTGTGGCTGAAAACCCACGACAACACGTATCGCGACCTCTATCACTTCTGGTCGAAAATCTTTGCCGTCAACTTCGGCATGGGGGTGGTCTCGGGGTTGGTCATGGCCTACGAGTTCGGCACCAACTGGAGTCGCTTCTCCGACTTTGCCGGCGCTGTAACCGGGCCCTTGCTGACCTACGAGGTGCTGACGGCGTTCTTCCTCGAAGCGGGCTTCCTCGGCGTCATGCTGTTCGGCTGGAACCGCGTCGGCCGTGGCTTGCACTTCTTCGCCACGTCGATGGTGGCGGTCGGCACACTGATTTCGACCTTCTGGATTCTGGCGTCCAACAGCTGGATGCAGACGCCCCAAGGCTTCGAGATTGTCGATGGCCGCGTCATTCCGGTGGACTGGTTCGCGGTGATCTTCAATCCTTCGTTCCCGTACCGTCTGATGCACATGGCAATCGCCGCCTTCGTCGCCACGGCGTTCTTCGTCGGCGCCTCGGCGGCCTGGCATCTGCTGCGTGGCCGCGACAACCCGGCGATCCGCAGAATGCTTTCCATGGCCATGTGGATGGCGCTGATCGTTGCGCCGATTCAAGCCATGGTGGGCGACGCTCATGGCTTGAACACCCTTGAGCACCAACCGGCCAAGATCGCCGCCATCGAAGGTCACTGGGAAAACGTCGGTGACGAGCCGACCCCGCTGATTCTGTTCGGCATCCCCGATATGAAAGAAGAGCGCACCAAGTACGCGGTCGAGATCCCGTATCTGGGCAGCCTGATCCTGACCCACAGCCTGGACAAGCAGATCCCGGCGCTGAAGTCCTTCCCGCCGGAAGACCGTCCGAATGCGCTCATCGTGTTCTGGTCGTTCCGCGTCATGGTGGCGCTGGGTATGCTGATGATCGCGGTCGGTCTGTGGAGCGCCTGGCTGCGCTGGCGCGGCGGGCTGTACACCAATCGCTGGTTCCTGCGTCTGGTCATGTGCATGGGGCCGGCCGGTCTGATCGCCATGCTCGCCGGCTGGTTCACTACTGAAATCGGGCGTCAGCCGTGGGTGGTCTACGGGCTGATGCGTACGACAAATGCAGTGTCCCGGCACAGCGTTGAACAGTTGAGCATTACCCTGGTGTTGTTCGTGGTGGTGTATTTCCTGCTGTTCGGCACGGGCTTCGGCTACATGATGCGCCTGGTGCGCAAAGGGCCTAAAACCCATGAAGGCGACACTCCGGCGAATGGCGGACCAGGGCAGAAACGCACCCCGGCGCGTCCTCTCTCTGCTGCTGATGAAAGCAGCACGGACCACCGCAAAGACAGTCTGACTGAGGGGAACTGAGCCATGGGTATCGATCTTCCACTGATCTGGGCCGTGATCATCATCTTCGGCGTCATGATGTACGTCATCATGGACGGCTTCGATCTGGGCATCGGGATACTGTTCCCGTTCATGAAGGACAAGACCGACCGCGACGTGATGATGAACACCGTCGCGCCGGTCTGGGACGGCAACGAAACCTGGCTGGTGCTGGGCGGGGCCGGCTTGTTCGGCGCCTTCCCGCTGGCCTACTCGGTTGTCCTTGAAGCGCTGTACCTGCCGCTGATCTTCATGCTGTTCGGGCTGATCTTCCGCGGTGTGGCGTTCGAGTTCCGTTTCAAGGCCACTGACGTCAAGCGACACCTGTGGGACAAGGCGTTCATCGGCGGGTCTCTGGTGGCAACATTCTTCCAGGGCGTGGCACTGGGCGCCTACATCGACGGCATTCCCGTGGTTGACCGTGCCTATGCCGGCGGTGGGCTGGACTGGCTGACGCCGTTCTCGGTCTTCTGCGGTCTGGCGCTGATCGTCGCGTATGCCTTGCTCGGCTGCACCTGGCTGATCATGAAGACCGAAGGGGCGTTGCAGAAAGCCATGCATGATCTGGCACGACCCTTGGCCCTCGCGACATTGGTGGTCATGGCAATCGTCAGTCTGTGGACGCCACTGGCCCACCAGGCCATCGCCGATCGCTGGTTCAGCCTGCCAAACCTGCTGTGGTTCATGCCGGTGCCGGCGCTGGTCATGCTAACGATGTACGGCCTGTTCAAAGCGGTGGCGCGCAACGCCAACTACGCGCCGTTCCTGTTGACGCTGGTGCTGATCTTCCTCGGCTACAGCGGTCTGGGCATCAGTTTGTGGCCGAACATCATTCCGCCAACAGTGTCCATCTGGGCCGCTGCCTCGCCGCCACAGAGTCAGGGTTTCATGCTGATCGGTACGCTGTTCATCATTCCGCTGATCCTGGGTTACACGTTCTGGAGCTACTACGTATTCCGCGGCAAAGTCACCCACGAACACGGCTATCACTAGCAGGTGGCGGCCCCGGTGTATCGCCGGGGCCGGACTGCGCGATAAGAGGGTTTAGCGATGTCGGTTAAAGAATCTGTTCAGCACGACGCCCGGAACCAGCATGAGCACAAGCGCGAGGTCGATCCAGCGCAAGGCAAGCCACTGTGGCAGCGCATCGGCTGGCTGTTGATCATCTGGACCGGCAGCGTGCTGGCCCTGTTCGTCGTCGCCATGCTGCTGCGCATGTTCATGACAGCAGCAGGCATGAAGTCGCACTGAGTAATGCTCGCTCAATAAAAAACCCGCTTCGGCGGGTTTTTTTTGGCTGCACATCTGAAGTCAGGACGACGAGCGCGGTGAGCTATTTACGCGCCTTGAGAATCACGAACTTCGGCGTCGCTGCCACTTGTTCCACGCCCCGGAACAACCGCGCCAGTTTGCTGTGATAGCCCAGATGCCGGTTGCCGACGATATACAGCGCGCCGCCGGTGACCAGCGCCGAGCGGGCCTGCTGGAACATTCGCCAGGCGAGGAAATCGCCGACCACTTGTTGCTGATGAAACGGCGGATTGCACAGGATGACGTCCAGCGAATCGGGTTCCTGCGCCGCCAGCCCGTCGCCTGCGTGAATCACCGCAGGACGCTCGCCGAAAGCCAGTCTCCAGTTCTCCTGCGCCGACTGCACCGCCATGAACGACTCGTCCACCAGCGTGTAATGCGCATCGGGGTTTTCCAGCGCGCTTGCGATGGCGAGCACGCCGTTGCCGCAACCCAGATCGGCGACCCGCGCCGAGCCCAGGCCCTTGGGCAAGTAGGGCAGGAAGGCCCGTGTGCCGATGTCCAGACCGTCACGGCAGAAGACGTTGGCGTGGTTGATCAACTCGATCTTCGGCTCGTCCAGCGTGTAACGGGTGGGGTAGGGCGAGGGCTGATGGGGTTTGGCGTCAGGAGTGCAGAGCAGCAGCCGCGCTTTTTTCACGGCGAGCGATGCCTGCACGGGTCCGATGTATTCTTCCATCAGCTCGCCAGCGGAGCGGGGCAGGTGCTTGATCATCCCGGCTGCGACGACGTTAGCGTTCGGGGCCAGTTGGCCCTGCAAACGAATCAGCTGTTCTTCCAGCAGGGCGAGGGTCTTCGGCACGCGAATCAGCACCCAGTCGAAGGGGCCGTTCAGCGGCGCACTTGCCGGGATTACCGGCACCGCGTTGTAGGTGAGGCCGTTGCGCACCAGGTTCTTTTCCAGCGCCTGAGCGCCGAGATACGAATCCGTGCTGCTGAACACTGTGGCATGGGGCGCGAGGCTGGCGGCGAGAGCGCCGAAACTGTCGTTGAGCACCAGCACCCGCGTTTGCAGCGTCACGCCCTGTTCGGCGACGTGGTTGAGCAGGTACTCGTCGGCGGCATCGAAGGCCTGCAAGGGCTCATCTGACTGTTCCGGCTGGCGGATCAGGTCGAGTTGGGCAAACGGGGTGGTCAGCAGGGGCATGGGCGGAGCAGTTCCAGTCGTTGATGGCGCGACCGGCGTGTTGGCAGGAGTTGCACCTGTGCCGGGGTGTCCAGATTCGCGAAGCCTGCGATTTTACGTGTTTTTGCCCGCACGCACCGGGCTTTTCGCCCGAGCCTCGCCTTATGCCTAGATCACCCCGTCTTTTGTTGCCTGGACCACTGCCGACATCTTGTTGCAGGCGCCAATCTTCTGGATCGCCTTACTGACGTGGAAATTAACGGTGCGCGGTGTCACATCAAGGATCAACGCAACTTCTGCCGCTGTCTTGCCCGAGGCGCACCACTTCAACACCTCCACCTCTCTAATGGTCAGGCCCTTGTAGGTCAGCGTCTTTTCGCTCGCTGTGCAGTCTTCCCCCCGGTTCAGAATGTCCATCGCCTGCCTCCGTGCTTAGTCTTGATCGTCCTGATCCAAGTTTAGGGAACAATCCCGGCCCCGGAGGGAGCGCGCTTCGTGATCACGTCGAAGTATCGCCCCCATCAGATGCAGGGATGATATGAAAACGCTAGTGGAATCAGAAGGTTAGGCCGATTGGGTGTCGCTGCATGAATCACCTGGCGATAACGCCGATAGCGAAATACTCTAAAAAGCCCCCAGGCCGTTGCCGATATCACTACAAACCGGCGGTGTTTATCGTGGCGGGTTTGCGGGACACTGGTCACCCTTTTCGTGAGACAGGAGCCAGGAGCGCCCCATGACTGCCAGTGCAGAAAAATTCACCCGGCAAACGCTGCTGGACGTTACGCCGCTGACTCCCAGTCTCTTTACCTTTCGCACCACCCGCGATCCGGGCTTTCGCTTCACAGCGGGACAATTCGCCCGTCTGGGCGTGACCAAGCCCGATGGCACGACGGTGTGGCGGGCCTACTCGGTGGTGTCTTCACCCTTCGACGAGTTTCTCGAATTCTTCTCCATCGTGGTGCCCAACGGCGAATTCACCAGTGAGCTGAGCCGGCTTCGTCAGGGCGACACGCTGATGGTGGAAAAACAGGCGGTGGGTTACCTGACCCTTGATCGCTTCACTGACGGTCGCGACCTCTGGATGTTGTCCACAGGGACCGGCGTTGCGCCGTTCCTGTCGATCCTGCAGGACTTCGAGGTCTGGGAAAAATTCGAGCGCATCATTCTGGTGTACAGCGTCCGCGAGTCCCGTGAACTGGCCTACCAGCAACTGATTGCCGAGCTGACTCAGCGCGAATACCTGGCCGAGTACGCGCACAAGTTCACGTTCATCGCGACGGTGACGCGGGAGCCGCATCCCGGTGCGCTCAACGGAAGAATTACTACGCTGATCGAGAACGGTGAATTGGAGAAAGCGGCCGGCGTCACGCTGACGCCCGAGCATTCACGGGTGATGATCTGCGGCAATCCGCAGATGATCGAAGACACCCGCGCGGTATTGAAAACCCGCGACATGCGCCTGGCGTTGACGCGCAAGCCGGGACAGATTGCGGTGGAGAATTACTGGTAGGTCGGTCCCGCTGAAGACACCGCAAATCACTGTAGGAGCGCGCTTGCCCGCGAATGCCATCTGTCAGTGATATCTGCCTCGTCTGACACACCTTGTCGCGGGCAAGCGCGCTCCTATCCTTTTTTTCTGGGGGCCAGTTTGTGGCCGCTGCTACCGTCAGTGTCCTTAAACGAACCGGTCAGGCGTAACCGGCAGGGGCGCAGCCGGTTTGTTGTTCTGCTCTTTCAGCAGATCGCGGATCTCGCCCAGCAGCAGCTCTTCCTTGGACGGGGTTGGCGGCAGGGTTGGTGCTTTGGCCTCTTCGCGTTTCAGGCGGTTGATCGCCTTGACGCCCATGAAGATGGCGAACGCGACGATGATGAAGTCGATCACGGTCTGAATGAATTTGCCGTAGGCCAGCACCACCGCAGGTGCAGTCCCTTCAGCAGGCCGCAGCATGATGGCCAGATCACTGAAGTCCACGCCGCCGATCAGCAACCCGAGGGGCGGCATGATTACATCGCCGACGAACGACGAAACGATCTTGCCAAATGCCGCGCCGATGATGATACCGACGGCCATGTCGACGACGTTTCCTTTTACGGCAAAGGCTTTGAACTCGCTTAGTACGCTCATGGGTGTATTCCTTTGTTACAGATGAGAGTGGTAAATGCAGTGTAAGTCAGCTACCTGCATCTCGCTTAATCCATGCAATCGACCGGGTCCGTCCCGGTAAGTTTTATTTAATCCTCCAAAAGCGTGCGTGGCCGATGGCGCTGCAACCGGCGGTTTGACGCATCGGGTATGATTGCCCCCTTTTTACATCGGGGGTGTCATGGCCAAGGCCAAACGCATGTACGGCTGCACCGAGTGCGGCTCGACGTTTCCCAAATGGGCCGGCCAGTGCAGCGAATGCGGCGCCTGGAATACTCTCGTTGAAACTGTCATCGACAACAGCACGGCGGCTGCGCCCAGCGGTCGTTCCGGCTGGACCGGCCAACAGGCCCAAATCAAAACCCTGGCTGAGGTCAGTGTCGAAGAAATCCCGCGTTTTTCCACCAACTCAACAGAACTGGACCGCGTTCTCGGCGGCGGTCTGGTGGATGGCTCGGTGGTGTTGATTGGCGGCGACCCCGGTATCGGCAAGTCGACCATTCTGCTGCAGACCCTCTGCGCCATCGCCGAGCGCATGCCGGCGCTGTATGTCACCGGCGAAGAGTCGCAGCAGCAGGTCGCGATGCGTGCCCGTCGGCTTGGCTTACCCCAGGACAAACTGCGGGTCATGACAGAGACCTGCATTGAAACCATCATCGCCACGGCGCGCATCGAGCAGCCGAAGGTCATGGTGATCGACTCGATCCAGACCATCTTCACCGAACAACTGCAGTCAGCGCCCGGCGGTGTATCCCAGGTTCGCGAGAGTGCCGCGTTGCTGGTGCGGTACGCCAAGCAGAGCGGCACCGCGATCTTTCTGGTCGGCCACGTCACCAAGGAAGGCGCGCTGGCCGGGCCTCGGGTCCTGGAGCACATGGTCGACACCGTGTTGTATTTCGAGGGCGAGTCCGATGGCCGCTTGCGTTTGTTGCGCGCAGTGAAAAACCGTTTTGGTGCCGTCAATGAACTGGGCGTGTTCGGCATGACCGACAAAGGTCTGAAGGAAGTCTCGAACCCCTCGGCGATCTTTCTCACGCGCGCGCAGGAAGAAGTCGCAGGCAGCGTGGTCATGGCCACGTGGGAAGGCACGCGGCCGATGCTGGTGGAGGTGCAGGCGCTGGTCGATGACAGCCACCTCTCCAACCCGCGTCGCGTAACGCTGGGGCTGGATCAAAACCGGCTGGCCATGCTGTTGGCGGTACTCCACCGCCACGGCGGCATCCCCACCCATGACCAGGATGTATTCCTCAACGTGGTGGGCGGGGTGAAAGTACTGGAAACCGCCTCCGACCTGGCCTTGATGGCGGCCGTCATGTCCAGCTTGCGCAACCGTGCGCTGCCGGGCGACTTGCTGGTATTCGGTGAAGTGGGCTTGTCCGGCGAAGTGCGCCCTGTGCCCAGTGGTCAGGAGCGACTCAAGGAAGCGGCCAAGCACGGCTTCAAACGCGCCATCGTGCCCAAGGGCAACGCCCCGAAAGAGTCGCCACCGGGCCTGACAGTGATCGGCGTGACTCGCCTCGATCAAGCACTGGACGCCTTGTTTGAATAAGGCGGCGCGGCTTATAGGTGTATCAGTGCCCCGAGCTCGCGCTCCAGTTCATCGTGATCGGCAATATTAAGCTCGATCAGTCGACGCAGGTGCGTCACTGAATCGAGCTCGATGTGCTTGCAAACAAATCCCAGGTGATTGTGATCATCGTGGGTCAGCTGCACTTCCATCACAACATCAATACCGTCCTGCAACTCAATGTCGACCATGAAGCGTTCATTGGGATCGCCCTCCCAGGGCGACGGCTTCTCGATCAGCAGCCCCTTCAACGACAGGTCGATCAGCTGAACCGCCCAGGATTGGCCGCCCTGGTTGAGTTTTGTTTTCGCGTCGAATGCGACACGTTTGAAGCGACGACGTTCTTTGGGGTTATCGGTCATTACTCAACTACTCCTTCAGCGCCTGAAGCGCCCGCTGCATTGACTATAGGACAAATATAGCGCTAGACCATCGTGGGGGTAGCCTTTCGCTCCGGCGGCGCTAAACTCCGCTTGCTGAATAAAAATAAGTCCACTCAGTTGGAATCAAAAAAATGAAAAACAATAATGGTCTGCTGCGCCACGTGCCCTGGCTGATGGTTGCGATCCTTGGGGCCTGGGCGCTGGGAGTGGTTGCATTGCGTCGCGGGGAGGCGATCAATGCACTCTGGATTGTGGTTGCCGCAGTGGCCATTTATCTGGTCGCTTATCGCTACTACAGCCTGTTCATCGCAACCAAAGTCATGCAACTCGACCCGACCCGGGCCACCCCCGCGGTGCTCAAGAACGACGGGCTCGATTACGTTCCTACCAACAAACACATCCTCTTCGGTCACCACTTCGCGGCCATTGCCGGCGCGGGCCCTCTGGTCGGGCCGGTGCTCGCCGCGCAGATGGGCTACCTGCCCGGCACGCTGTGGCTGATCGCTGGCGTCGTGCTGGCGGGTGCGGTTCAGGACTTCATGATCCTGTTCCTCTCCACGCGCCGAAACGGTCGCTCCCTGGGCGATATGGTCCGCGAAGAAATGGGCCGCATTCCCGGCACCATCGCGTTGTTCGGCTGCTTCCTGATCATGATCATCATCCTCGCGGTGCTGGCGCTGATCGTTGTCAAGGCTCTGGCCGAGAGCCCATGGGGCATGTTCACGGTCATGGCGACGATTCCGATCGCGATGTTCATGGGCATCTACATGCGCTTCATCCGCCCGGGCCGTATCGGCGAGATCTCGGTGGTGGGCGTCGTGCTGTTGCTGCTGTCGATATGGGTCGGTGGTCTGGTGGCAGCGAGCCCTGAGTGGGCGCCGATGTTCACGTTCACTGGCGTGCAGATCACCTGGATGCTGGTCGGCTACGGTTTTGTCGCGGCCATGCTGCCGGTCTGGCTGGTGTTGGCGCCTCGCGACTACCTGTCCACGTTCCTTAAAATCGGCACCATCATTGCGCTGGCGATCGGCATCCTGATTCTTGCGCCTGAGCTGAAAATGCCTGCGCTGACGCAGTTCACCGACGGCACCGGCCCGGTCTGGAAAGGCACCCTGTTCCCGTTCCTGTTCATCACCATTGCCTGTGGCGCCGTTTCCGGCTTCCACGCGCTGATTTCTTCGGGCACCACGCCGAAGCTGCTGGATAACGAAGTCAACGCCCGTTACATCGGTTACGGCGGCATGCTGATGGAGTCGTTCGTGGCGATCATGGCCATGGTCGCGGCTTCGGTGATCGAGCCAGGCGTGTACTTCGCGATGAACAGCCCTGCGGCCATCGTCGGCTCGGACGTCGCTTCGGTCGCGCAGATGGTCAGCAGTTGGGGCTTCCTCATCACGCCGGATCAATTGACCGCTGTGGCGAAAGACATCGGTGAAAATACTGTGCTGGCACGTGCCGGCGGCGCACCGACGCTGGCAGTGGGCATCGCACAGATCCTGCACCAGGCGTTCCCGGGTCAGAACACCATGGCGTTCTGGTACCACTTCGCGATTCTGTTTGAAGCGCTGTTCATCCTGACCGCAGTGGATGCCGGTACCCGTGCCGGCCGCTTCATGCTGCAGGATCTGCTCGGCAGTTTCGTGCCTGCGCTGAAACGCACCGAGTCCTGGACCGCCAACGCCATCGGCACCGGTGGCTGCGTCGCGCTCTGGGGGTATCTGCTGTATCAGGGCGTGATCGATCCGCTGGGCGGGATCAACACCTTGTGGCCACTGTTCGGTATCTCTAACCAGATGCTGGCGGGCATCGCGCTGATGCTGGCGACCGTTGTGCTGATCAAAATGAAGCGTCAACAGTACGTCTGGGTCACCATCCTGCCGGCTTCGTGGCTGCTGATCTGCACCGTCACAGCAGGTTTCATCAAGCTGTTCGACCCGAGCCCTGCGGTTGGCTTCCTGGCACTGGCTAAGAAATACAGCGCGGCGGCCGACGCCGGTCAGGTGCTGGCCCCGGCCAAGACCATGGATCAGATGCAGCATGTGATCTTCAACGCCTACACCAACGCCACCCTGACCACGCTGTTCCTGTTCGTGGTCCTGAGCATTCTGTTCTATGCGCTGAAGGTCGGTCGTGCGGCGTGGGTCAAGAAAGAGCGTACCGACAAGGAATCGCCGTTCCAGGCCTTCCCGGAAACCCATTGAGTGCGCTGTAACGCGAGGAGCTGCCTATGTTCAACGATCTGAGTCGCCTGGGTAAGTATCTCGGTCAGGCCGCTCGCCTCATGGTGGGCATGCCGGATTACGACAACTACGTTGAGCATATGCAGAAGACCCATCCGGACAAACCGGTGATGTCCTACGAAGCATTCTTCCGGGAGCGCCAGGACGCACGTTACGGCGGGAAGGGCGGGCCCAAGTGCTGTTAACGGATTGATTCCTGCAACGCCGTTTCAACAACGCGCCACGCCAGTCGTGGCGCGTTCGCGTCTGCCACTTCCACCGGCAGCCGTTCCACCGTGTAGGAGCGCGCTTGCCCGCGAAGGCATTTCAACTGTTTCCGAAGAGGGTGCAGACAGATCGCCTTCGCGGGCAAGCGCGCTCCCACAGTCTGAGCAGTGACATGTCAGGAGAACCCATGACCGCTTCGCACCCAATCCCCGTCACCATCCTCAGTGGCTTTCTCGGCGCCGGCAAAACCACTCTGCTGCGCCATCTGCTCAAGGAAGAGCACGGCCTGAAGATCGCCGTGATCGAGAACGAATTCAGTGACGCCGGCGTAGACACCCAGCTGCTGGGCGACGAGCCCGTTCAGGTGATGACCCTGTCCAACGGCTGCGTCTGCTGCACCATTCACACCGACCTTACCAAAGCGTTGTATCTGCTGCTGGAGCGCCTCGACAGCGGCGAGATCGCCTTTGATAGGCTGGTCATCGAATGCACCGGCCTGGCAGACCCGGCACCGGTGGCGCAGACCTTCTTCATCGACGAGGAGCTGCGCGAACGCTACATCCTCGACGGCATCATCACGCTGGTCGACGCGGCCCACGCCGACACGCACCTGGAACAGACCATCGCTCAGGCGCAGATCGGCTTCGCAGATCGACTGTTGGTGAGCAAGACCGATCTGGTGGATGAGTCGACGTTCAAAGCGCTAAGCGAACGACTAACTCGCATCAACCGACGCGCGCCGATCCGTGTGGTCGAGCACGGCAAGATCGACCTCGCCGAGCTGCTGGATGTGCGCGGCTTCAACCTCAACGCCGACATCGGCGGAATGAGCCTGCGCCCGGCGGCGCCGGCAGGCCGCTCCATCGACCGCATCAGCAGCCTTGTCCTGCGCAGTCACCAGCCGCTGGATATCGACAAGCTCAGCACCTTCATGAACGAGTTGCTGGAAGAGCACGGCAAGCAACTGCTGCGCTACAAAGGCGTGCTGAACATCGCCGGCGAAGACCGCAAGCTGGTGTTTCAGGGCGTATTGAAGCTGTACGGATTTGACTTTGACGTGGAGTGGGCGCAGGGCGAGAAGCGCGAAAGCGTGATTGTGTTCATTGCCGACGAACTGCCGGAGGAGAAGATCCGGGCCGGCTTTGCAGGCGTTGCTGCAGATTAAGTATCGCGTGCGGGAATGGTCCGTAAGACGAGCTATGCCGCCTGCGTAGGACCGTTCCGAATCGTACTTTCAACCCCCCTGCCTGCGCTTCTAAACCCCACATCCCGTCCCTATCCTTGCTGGATCTGAAGTCAAGCAAGGACGGGCAGCCTCATGTCCAAGCCCTACGTGTTCATCAATGACCGCATACAAACCTGTTTCACGATCAAGACTCGGGTCGGCGGGAATTCAAAGTTTGACGTGCTGAACGCGCACATCCGTAACGCTGTGGTCATGCCAGGACAATTGGTGATTGTCAGCGACGGTTCGACAGGCAGCCTGACGGCAGAAGAAACCGAACTGATGAACCTGGCGCGGAACGTCCATCGACAGGTTAAAGGCTCGGGCAGCGAACTGATCAAGAACTACGACCTGATGCAGAACATGCTCAGTTACGGGTCGCTGGGTATCGGCGCCGCCACAGGCAGCTGGAGCAAGCACCTCAATGGCGTGCAGAAAACCCTCGAAGAAATCGAGCGGCTGTACAAGCTGTCGCTGGCACGCGGCACGCCCATCGCCCGGCAGGAATTCATCAATCAACGGCGAGTGTTGTTTGCCAGGCTGGATGTTCAGCTGGAAGGTATCGCCCGCTGGGGGACTGGGTTGACTAAAAAAGGCCCACTGAAAAAGATGCTGGGGTTATCGACCAAAAGTTATCTGCGCACTGGGGAGATACAGGGCTACGCCGCACGAATTGCGAAAGTCGCCAAGGTGGCGAAGTTGTTGAAGCATGGGACGCCAGTGGGCATTGGGCTTAACGCAATTTCAGCGGGCCTTGAGGTCAAGGAAGCTTGTTCTGTGGGCAGGACGGAAACGTGCACAAGAGCCAAATATACAGAAAGCGGAAAATTTATTTATGGCGTTGCCGGAGGGATTGTAGGTGGCTCCTTAGGAGCCTCAACACTCACTCCAATCTGCATCGTCGTAATGGGAGCTTCGACAGGAGGGGTCGGAGCGCTTGGGTGCGGCATCGCAACCAGCGCACTAGGGGGATACGCTGGGGGGCTGATAGGTGAAAGCATCGGGAAATATCAGGGAGAGCTAATCTACGAGTGGATTCCGTAATGCATTCCATAGCCTTGGGCATATCGAGTCTTATCCTATGTTTTTCGATGTGGATCAACATCGTACTAATGGCGTGGTTTACCTACAGAAACATAGAGTATCTCGAACACCAATTATCTGACTGCAGGTGCATCAGGGACTTCCGAAGTATCTGGCAAGGCGGGTTTATAGGCAGGCACATGAGATTCAATATGGTAATGATGGTTATTACCTTCCCAAACGCCATGTACCGGCGAGGCGATACGGCTAAAGACGCTCACAAGCGCATTTCCCTTCGCCTAAAGCGCTGCATATGGGGGATCTATGTTTTTCTTTACATCAATGGTTTCTGCCTCGCCCTGTTGGGCTACTTGATAAAGGTGTCACAAGAGTCCGCAATCTGACAGTCATACATCCGAATCTATATCGCACTGGGAAATACGGTGTATGCATCGCGAACTGACGGATCGCCAAAGCAGCGAAATTTTTAAAGCACGGGACGGAGGTTGGAATTGGACTGAACGTGGCATCCACCGCTCTGGAGATTAAGGAGCCTGTTATATGGGACGCGAAGAGTTGTGTCGACAGGCTCATTACCTTGAAAGATCACAATTAGCGGGGGGGGGGGGCGTGCTTCTCGGACTTGCCGGAGGTGAATTAGGCGCTTACGCCGCGCCGGTCGTTTGCTTTGCAGAGTTTAGTGCACCTACCATGGGGCTGGCTGCGTTAGGTTGCGGGATTATTGCCGGCGGTAATTTCGCTTATGCAGGCGGTGCCCTGGGCAAAATAGCCGGTGAGTCATTTGGGGAGACGGTCTACGAATGGATACTCTGATCTCTTACGACGTAGCTGTATGGTTGGGGTTTATGGATTTCGTCTTAGTCGTCATCCATTTAGTGTCGTCTTATATATTTTTCCTGAAATACATGGAGCAGATTGAAGACCATCTTTCCGAGATCGAGATGATCGGTCTACACGCAGACTATTATGGTGATACAAGGCTGGGCCGAAGAATGCGCGAATCGTTTATAACTATGATTTTGATTGTGCCGGGAGCTTTTAAAAAGCAGGAAGTCATTCCCGTGTACAAGCTTCAGAAGCTTCCTCGGCACTTTCGGTTTTGGATCAAGTTCTTTTTTTATTCGGCGGTAGGTCTTCTTTGTGCACTCGGCCTGATTTGCTTGCGTCTGAAAATGGGCCGGCCATAGCCAGTTCTTGATTGAAAGACCATCGAAATCTCAACCCTAACTCCTGATGACTTGCGCCTCTTCGACTTAGGCAAGAAGCAGATGCAAGGAGACAGTCTCAACAAAAAGCCCGGCTATCTAGCCGGGCTTTTTATGCAACCGCTACTGCGTCAGATCAAGCGCCGTAAACCGGCAGCTTGGCGCAGATGGCCTGGACCTTCTCGCGAACGGCGTTGATCACCGCTTCGTTGTTCAGGTCTGCCAGGATGTCGCAGATCCAGCCGGCCAGTTCCTTGCACTCTGCTTCCTTGAAGCCGCGCGTGGTCACGGCCGGGGTGCCGAAGCGCAGGCCGGAGGTGACGAACGGGGAGCGTGGATCGTTGGGCACCGAGTTCTTGTTCACGGTGATGAACGCTTTGCCCAGTGCGGCGTCGGCGTCTTTACCGGAGATGTCCTGCTTGATCAGCGACAGCAGGAACAGGTGGTTTTCAGTACCGCCGGACACCACGTCGAAACCGCGCTCGATGAACACGCCGGCCATGGCCTTGGCATTTTTCACCACTTGTTCCTGGTAGGTCTTGAACTCAGGCTGCAGCGCTTCCTTGAAGCAGATCGCCTTGGCCGCGATGACGTGCTCCAGAGGACCGCCCTGACCGCCCGGGAAAACAGCAGAGTTCAGCTTCTTCTCGATCTCGGCATTGGCGCGCGCCAGGATCAGGCCGCCACGAGGGCCGCGCAGGGTTTTGTGGGTGGTGGTGGTGACGACGTCAGCGAACGGCACCGGGTTCGGGTAAACGCCTGCAGCGACGAGACCGGCTACGTGCGCCATGTCGACGAACAGGTAAGCGCCGACTTTGTCAGCGATGGCGCGAAAGCGCGGGAAGTCGAGGATCTGCGAATAGGCCGAGAAACCGGCGACGATCATCTTTGGCTTGTGCTCAACGGCCAGACGCTCGACTTCGTCGTAGTCGATCAAGCCGTTGCCGTCGATGCCGTACTGAACGGCGTTATACAGCTTGCCCGAGGAGGATACGCTGGCGCCATGGGTCAGGTGACCGCCGTGGGCCAGGCTCATGCCCAGGATGGTGTCGCCAGCATTGAGCAGCGCCAGGTACACCGCGCTGTTGGCCTGGGAGCCGGCGTGTGGCTGGACGTTGGCGTAATCGGCGCCGAACAGTTGCTTGGCGCGATCGATGGCCAGCTGCTCGACGATGTCGACGTACTCACAGCCACCGTAGTAACGCTTGCCTGGGTAGCCTTCAGCGTATTTGTTGGTGAGGACCGAGCCTTGGGCCTCCATGACGGCCGGGCTGGTGTAGTTCTCCGAGGCGATCAGCTCGATGTGATCTTCCTGACGCTTGGCTTCCTGTTCCATGGCGGCGTACAGGTCGGCGTCGTACTTGGCGATGGTCAAATTGCGGCTGAACATGGCGGTCCTCGGGGATAGGGCAGTAGAAAAGGGGGGCATTCTAACCCATCGGGTTTTATCTGGCATATGAAAGCGGGTCATGTCCGGGACAAGCGGTTTTCATGCGGGAGAATGACTGACGCATGACCTGGTAGGAGCGCGCTTGCCCGCGATGCGATTTTGGGCCAGACAGATTGTGTCGTATGTACGAATGGTTCGCGGGCAAGCGCGCTCCTACAGGTGATCGGTGTTTCTTCAGTCGAGCATGAACAGCGCGTCGTTGCTGAACTGCGCCTCGAACCGCGTTGCCGGCATGGGGCGGCCGAAGAGGTAGCCCTGAACTTCGTCGCAGCCATGTTCGCGCAGGAACTCGAGTTGCTCGTGGGTTTCCACGCCCTCGGCGATCACCGACAGGTTGAGGCTGTGGGCCATGGCGATGATCGCCCGGGCGATTTGTGCGTCCTGTTCGCCGGACGGCAGGCCATCGACGAACGTGCGGTCGATCTTCAGCACGTCGATGGGGAACTGCTTCAGGTAATTCAGCGACGAGTAGCCGGTGCCGAAGTCATCGACCGCAATGCTCAGGCCCAGCCGCTTGAGCCCGGCCAGAATCTGCATGGCTTCGCTCACCTCACGCATCAGGATGCTTTCAGTCAGTTCAAGTTCGAGGCAGGCGGGCGGCAGACCGATTTCCAAGAGGATGCCGGCGATGCGCGTGCCCAACTGACCGTCCGAAAACTGCCGTGCGGAAATGTTTACCGACACCTTCGGTACGCGAACCCGCGCCAGATGCCACTCGCGCAACTGGCGGCAAGCTTCCCGGAGTACCCATTCGCCGACTTCGACCACCAGACCGAGCTCTTCGAGCACCGGGATGAACTCCACGGGCGGCACCAGGCCGCGACGCGGATGACGCCAGCGCAACAAAGCCTCGGCACCGGTAAGGCGCTTGCCGTCGCCACTGAACTGCGGCTGGTAATACAGCGTGAACTCGCCTTGCTCCAAGGCATGGCGCAGGTCGCTTTCCAGCTCCAGGCGCTCAAGGGCGCTGGCGTTCATGTCGGCTTGATAAAACTGGAAGTTGTTCTTGCCGCGTTCTTTGGCGTGGTACATCGCCGTGTCGGCGTTCTTCATCAACTGGCTCAGTTCGTTGCCATCCTGAGGGCTCAGCGCGATGCCGATACTGGCCGTTACGAAAAACTCACGGCCTTCCAGCACGAAGGGTTTCACCAAGCTGGCGAGAATCTGCTCGGCCACATGAATCGCCCGGTTCAGCGCCGCCTGTTGGGTGGGACGGGGTTGCAGCAGCAGCGTGAATTCGTCACCGCCCATGCGCGCTACGGTGTCGTCCTCGTCGACGCATCCGAGCAGGCGCAAGGCCATTTCCTTGAGCATCCGGTCGCCGGCGGCATGGCCCAACGAATCGTTGATTGGTTTGAAGCGATCCAGGTCGAGGAACATCAACACCACCCATGTGTGTTGACGCTCGGCGTGTTGCAACGCGCTGTGCAGACGATCCTGAAACAGCGTGCGGTTGGGCAGATGGGTCAGTGCGTCGTAATAAGCCAGCCGATGAATACGCTGCTCGCTGGCCTTGCGCTCGCTGATGTCGCTGAAGAAGCACACGTAGCTGGCCAGATCGCCTTCGTCGTCAAGCACGGCGGTAATTCCGACCCAGGCCGGGTAGTGCTCGCCGTCGCGACGCTTGAGCCACAACTCACCCTCCCAGCTGCCGCGCTGGCTCAGTTGCTTGAGGATGTAACCCAAGTGGGCGCCCTGCTGATTCTCGACGGTCAGCATCATCGGCAGTTGATCCAGCACCTGCGACACGGCGTAGCCACTGACCCGGGTAAAGGCGTCGTTGGCCTGCACGATATAGCCCGCAGGGTCGGTGATCAGAATGGCCGAGGTCGAGTGTTCGAATACTGTCGCCGCCATGCGCAGGTCTTTTTCGGCGCGCCGCTGCTGGCCGACGTCACGTCCCACGCCGAGAACGCCTTCAAACGCCCCGGATTCATCCCACACCAGGACCAGACGCAGCTCCACGGGAATCTTGCGACCATCGGCGCGCAGGCAATCGAACAGGAACAACTGAGTGGTGATCTCGCTGCGCAGGTCCGCCAGCGCTTCGGGCTTGTTCAACGCTTTTTTGATCCGCTGCATCAGCGCGTGAAAGCCGCTGAGCTGCTGAGGGTTGGCAATGATCGCCTTCCAGCCGTTCTGCAGAATCCACTCGGCACTGTAGCCCAGCACTGTATTGACCGATGGGCTGATGTAGTTGGCTCGCAGCTGCCGATCGGTGGAGAAAATCACATCGCTGATGCTTTCCGCCAGCATCCGGTAACGCTGTTCGCTCTCGCGCAGCGACTGGCTGGCTTCTACTTGGTCAGTGATGTCCTTGGCGACGCCCACGATGCGCCTGACCTGACCGTCGTTGTCGGCTGCCAGCGCTTGTTCGCGGATGTCGAACAAGCGCCAGCTGTCATGCCGGTCACGAAAGCGTAGCTGACGATGAATCGTCTCGCTGCTGCCAGACTCGCCATGGGCGCGGCGTAATTGTTCATAGGCGCCGAGATCGTCCGCGTGCAGCAACAGCTCCCAGAAGTATTCGCCCATTTCGTCCAGTTCGGCCCGGCTATAACCCAGCGTCTCGCCCAAGTGATGGTTGCTGTAAATCATTCGCCGCGTGACCACATCCTGTACATACAGATGGTCGGGAACCGTGCGCACCACATCCGACCAGAACCGTTCCCGCTCCTGCAGCGAGAGCTCGGCCTGCTTGCGCTTGGTGAAATCGCTGATGCTGAGGATGACGGCATTCAAGTCTTCGAGTTGCTCCGGTAGCCGCATGACCAGCCAGAGATGCTGGTCACTGCCTTGGTCGCCCGGTAGCAGGATTTCGAGTTCCAGCTGACGTTGCCCGTCCAGCACGGCCTGGAGTATCTGCAGACCGATGCCGTTCCTGGCGCGGGGGCAACCTTCAATCAGCTGCTGCCAGACCCGCTGTGCCGATTCTGCGCGCAACAGTTGAGCAGCGACCTGATTGACCTCGGTGATGCGCAGCTGCTGAAGCAGGTCGGTGATTTGCTCAGGCTGGCTGATCAGGCGCGCGTTCAGGTCTTCGCCGGTGTTCACTTGCAAGTGCTTTAGATAAGCCGGCAGACCGGAAAGGTCCAGCACGCACAGCGCGACGCCGGTGCCTTCAAAAATGTCTTTGTAGCGGCGACGGCTTTGATGCAGCTGGAGTTGACGACGGCGCAGGCTGCGCAACGCGAACAAGGGAATGATGGAACAGAGCAGGGCGAGCAGGCATTTGCCGATCAGCGGAAAGAGCTGCGTCTGGCGGGCTTTCTGTAAGTCGAACAGGCCGCGCAGTTGCCAGTCGCTATGGGGCAGCGGTTGCAGATGGACGGTCTGCAACTCGCTGTCAGCGGACAGACTGGCGTCTGGCAGGTTTTTATAAAGAGGGCGGTGACTGCTGATATCTTCCAGCAGCCAGACGGGCTGGTAATCCAGATCGCTCTGGCGGGTCAGGGATTTCAGCGTGTCGGGCTTGAGCCGCAGCGCCCAGTAACGTTCATCGCCTGTGCCGGGCTGACGGATGAACAGATAGAACGTCGAGGCGCTTGGGTCGTTGGCATAAAAGTACGGGTGACCCTGGATGACCGAATGCATCTGGGTCAAAAAGCCAACGTCACGGGTCTCGCCGTCGCTGTCGGCGCTGACATTCCCGTTGCTGTCGAGCCAGATCACGCTTTTCACGGATGGCATGGATTGGCGCAGACTGGCCACCACTGTCGCTGATTCGTCTGCAGATTGCGACGCATCATGTGATGCGTCGAGCACGTTCAGCGCCACTTGTGCGTCCAGGGCCATGTTCAGGCTCAACCGGTCGGCGAGCTGCACGCTGTAGTCAATGCTGCGCTTGTGCTGACGTTCCTGAGACTGCTGGAACTGCTCAATCATCTGCCATAACAACAGCATCAGCATCATCAGGACCAGGACCGCGAGCGCACCTCTGAGCACGCCTCTCAAAGGCACAGTCGTTGCGCTATCGGATGGGCGCAGGGGTGAAATGGGGGTCGGTTTGAACAAACTGTGATCCTGACTACTGGACTGAATCAGCATGTGCGAAACGCACTATAAGCCCGGAGCGCAAAAGGCGGCTAGCATGCCACCGAGCTGTGGCAAAGTGCCAGCGCTATTGGGCCAGACGGTTTGCCCTGTTGCGTGCATTCGGGTAGCTTTGCGCCACGCGCGACGCGCCGGTTTTTGCACGGCGTGCTTGCACGCTTCAAAAGTCTTGCAAGCATTGCTCCAGCTTTAATACCGGTCCTCGGAACTATGCCCTGGCGCGCCGGTCTGGCTCTGATCAATTCAAGGCCCGGAATTGCGCTACGGCAAGTTGCGGCGCGAAGATAAACGCATTTTTTGCGACGCAGCACCAAGCTCGCGCCTTTATTCACAGTCTCATTCCAGGTTTTCATTCCATGGCTCAATACGTCTATCTGCCCTATTGAGTTTTAGTCATGTTTTGCGATCTGCAGTTGAGCCCTGATGATTGCTGGGTTCCCAGCCTATCCAGTCTCCTTTTTTCCCTCGCTCCTGTGGCCGCGTAGAGTTTTTCGTTAGCTTTTGCGGATTTCAGGTCAAATTAAGGCATTGAAACTTAACTTTTTGAACAGTTCCCGAGTTGCTCGGGACCGTGAGTGGACCAAACCCCGGTTAGCTTGTCACGAGACGTAGTAATCCCACTCTCCGCTGAAATATCAGCGCTGGTGAAAAGCAGTGCTTTTCGCCGCCTTCAACTCAGCGACTGCTCGATCCGTATCAGGCATACAGCCGCGTCTTTCAAAAAAAGTGGAATGGGTTTACTTGATTGTCTTTCGGCTGCTTCTACACGTATATCCCGTGTTGAATCTGCGTGAGATAACGCTCAACCGTAATGAACCCAACTGACGTTTCGAGGAGCTCGACTGGAGTGAGTCCCGATAAATGCCTAGATGATCGGCACAGCCAGTCTTCCGCCATCGCTTGTGTACCTAAAACCGCAATCGCGTGCTCTAGCGTCTTCGCGAACTGGAATGCCATTGCGCTTTGTTGGGCATTGAGCCGATCCATTCCTAGGCCAGAATTTAGCAGCTGATTGACCTTCCGCTGAGACTTCCCCGTTATCAGCCCGATCACATTTCGCTTCGTGTACAGCGTTGAACTGGAAAGCATCATCTGTACGTCCTGCAGCGCAAACCCCTGCAAGACGAGTATCACGAGGTCCAGGCCTCCAAGCTCCTGAAGAGGGCGCTTTGTCAGCGTCTCTGTCGGCCCCCGAGCCGGGCTAGGTCTGGGATTAGAGTCCGGTATTAGATCTTCCATCGCATATCATTGCCAGTTTAGACGGGGTAGCCTGCCACAGGATCTAGCCGATGCGGCTTATACGCTGATTGACGAGCAACGCTATCGGGAATTCTTAAGATCGGTTGCGGCGTCGAAGATCACCTGTATCAAGGTGGCATTCTCTAAAACCCCTGATCCAGAAAGGCTATAGCAGTTACCCCCATCGACCTCGAATGCCTCACATGGTCCGCCTAGGCTGGGGGATTCGAGAACAGATATTTTTTTGACGGGCTCCATAAGCCAGCGATCAGTACCGTTCACGTGTGCAGGGGTAACAATTTGGACCCCCTCAACCCTCATCCGAAAGGTTTCACGACGCACTAGCGAAACTACGTCCCGTGCATGCTGAATCATAAGCATATACGTATCCGACTCGGTCGCGCCTACCCGAACTACGCTTAGGTAAAACCACGGATACATGAGTTCCTGCTCAACGTATGGCCAGATCTGCGTGGCGCCATATTGAGGATAGCCGAGGTCGGGTAACTGAATCTCAGAGCTTCGGTAGGTAGTGAACATAAGCCCCTCCAAAATGAACACTATAGATTGTAGCTCTATAGGACTCAAGAAGGCTTGATCGTTCCTTTTGTGAGCCTGAAAATTGGAACTGAGCATCGCGTTTGGGCAGGTCCTTCGGGACATCCGCAAGCAAAGGGGCCTCACCCAAGAAGACTTCTCAGACGTTAGTAGCAGGACGTATCTGAGCACGCTGGAACGTGGGTTGAAGTGCCCGACTATTGACAAGGTAACGCAGCTGGCTGAGGTACTTAGCGTCCACCCTGCCACGCTCATCACGGCAGCATTCCTAGCCCAAGAACGTGCGGTCGCTCGTAAGGCGCTGCTACAACAAATCGACATGGAGCTGGAGGAACTCGGCATGCTTTAGTAGTGGACACATCAATTTGCCAGACGCGTGTAGGCGCTGATTGAGCATTGACCCACCCTGTGGATTGAATGATCCAAGGCGGCTTGCCGATTTGACCTTGGCGATCGTGGATAAGGCTGCAAGCAAAGTGCCTATCCTGAGCTCAGCAAAGCCGGCGGCATGAGATCAAACGGATCGTCCTCCTTATCCTCGATAGCCACCTAGCCCCACTCGCCTGAATCATGGTGCTGGCCACCAGAGGGCGTTATTGCAAGCGGTACGATTAGTTCCCCTCTCAACTATCTATCAGTATGGGCCTACCGCTGGCATCATCCATGGACTGATCAGCGAGCACCTTGTTACCGGCGAAGACCTGTAGGTTGACCCGCATGCGATTGTGATCACGTCGGGATGCCAGGAACCAGTCCTTTTTCTGCCACTATCCATTGTAAAACGGCTGCTTTGGGTCGATAGCTGTCAGTCGACCATGCGCGAGCGCAGAAGATGAGTTCAACCACGATGCCCGAGTCGGACATACGTCAATAAGTGAATTTGTGCTGAAAATTGCGAGATGCCATGGCCCCGGGATTGCAAAGTATCGAGTTGGCTGATGGAGGCGTAGCACTCAAGGCACTAAGTGCTGAATCGGGTGCCAGCGCAGAGAACCGAGACCAGGTATCCGTCGATACCGGAATGCGTTGACATCCGAACTGCAAAAGCTAACGTTGTCCACAGCGAACCGATCCTGGAGGACGGGCATGAAAACCAAAGAAAATGAAGACGTGAAGGCCGCAGCGCGTGCGAAGCTAAAGAAGATCCAGCAATCGGCAGGGTACAAAAGCTTTTTTAATGACTCTGCAATTGAGGCATTTGGTCGCGTTGGGGCCACCGCGTTTGCTGGCAAGCCTTTGAGCGGTAAAGCTTAGGCTGCCCCGGCCCGACTTTCCCATGGTTAGCGCGGCCTGAATTCGCAAGGATATGGGCGGCTGCTTTGGCTCAATACCTGCTTCAGGACTTCGCTTAAGCATCAGGGATCGGCTTTAGCATTGCTGACCCCGCGACCAGCCTGCAACGAGTCGTCTCAGGTTCGCATACGGTGCAGCCGGGGCATCTTCGCTCCAGTTGAATACAATGCCTTAGAGGTAGCGATTATTTGCAAACAAAAAAGCCGCCTTTAGTAGGGCGGCTTATGGTGGCAAAACGGTTGGGAGCGTTCTGCCAGATCTCACAGTGATCATCTGACGCGATCCATCTTCCTAGAAGCTGCCAAGCAAGGCAACCATTTTGCGGAGCGTGCTGCTGGACTAGCAACAATCCAGTGTAGGGTTAACTCCATTACAGCGTAGCGCACAAACTATGGAGTGGCTGGCTCTGGCCGATAGCTGACCCACGAGACTGCTCGGCGGGTCTCAGAGGCGTGACGTGGTAAGGTTGAGTTGGCTAGTTATCCTCTGGCGCAGTCTAGGATATCGTGTAGCGCAATCCACGGGTGCTTAGATTTCTCATCGTAAGTCTTGCACGCGTGGGCGTGAGAAAACGGGTTCTCGCTGTCTTCCAGGGCCTGGCTTTCAAGGCATCCAGTGCACACCGCTCGCCCAGCAACGATCATCCAACATGCATTCCATTGCTCAACCCTTTGCTCGCTGTCCATATCCCGCCTCCTTCCGCATGCGCTTTGAGTAACCGACGATACATGCGCTTCCGCCGCTTTTATACGCCCAGAACGATACCCTCAATTGAAGGTTACACTACTGGATTGATAACTAGATCCGTACTGGATGGCTTTGTTCATCAACGTCAGCAGTCGGCCATAAGCAGAAGTTACCGATGTACGATGGTTAATTTCTGGCAAAAGGACACTTCCCTCATGATGCGTCGTATCGGCTTTTTGCTCATCGGAATTCTCGGACTCGCGCTCATCCTGCCTTGGGGGGCCTATTGGGTCGGCCTTTATAGAATTTCGCAGTACCCTTTGCCTCCACCTCAGGCTATATCGGCACCGCAGCGTGAGTGGGTATGGAGCCTCGCCAAAGTCTCAGGCGAGCCGGTAATAGTGCCGTTAAGTCCGTATACGTATCTGTACGACCTTTTCATTTTGAAAGGGAAAACTGATAGGAATATGCGAGTCGCCTGGTGGGTGGCTTCTGATCACCTGATCAAACAAAACACAAGTCAACAGATGCTGTGGTGGCAGCTATCCGGCGCGTCTCTGACCATATGGTTAACCAGGAACTGGACAGATCAACAGATAACAGCCGCCGCCTTTGTCGCCCTTCAGCAGCGGGGTGAGGTATATGGTGGTAACTAGCTGAACTTAACAAATGCGAAGTCCTTAATAGCTCCCCATGTGAAATGGCACCTTTTTCAAGTTATGCTTTTTACCGTTATCTGCATGTCTCCACTGGCTGCTATGGGCTGGAGGGATCGCCGGGGAGGGGCAGCTATCGACCCAAAGCAGCCGCCCAGCACGCGGCTAAACCCGAACAGAAGCAGCCGCTCGCCACCCACACAAACACCTCAACAAAAAAAACAACG
>NZ_SOCR01000016.1 GCF_004364335.1 Pseudomonas graminis
AGGAAAAGCATTGAAAAGCTGAAGGCTGCCCAAGGCATCCTTCAGCTATGACAAACTTTCCCCGGACACTAGTGACGCAGAGCGTGGGAACGATCGATACAGGGAGGGGGGGCAATCAGCAAAAATTGTTGGCGCCTGGGCTGGCCTCTTCCCGGCTGAAGCCGGTCCTACAAAGGCATCGCAGGCGTCCAGAGGAATTGGCGGTGACCTCGACTGTAGGACGGGCTTCAGCCGGGAATCCGTTGCCGTTGCCGTTGCTTTTGATCTTCCTACGCAGCAAGTCCAGACACCGCCAATCGCGACTTGGGTGCAGGCTGAACGGAGGTCTCGCGCAGTGGGCCGAGCCGCATGGATGCGGCGAGAGCTGCCCCCCGCCATGGATGGCGGATGGCAGCGGGCCCACGGAGCGGGGCCGGAGTGAAGGAACCCGACGAAGTCGGGCCAAACCGAGAGCAAGCACCCTTGGTTACTTGGGGTGCTTTTCCAAGTAACTCGCCGAAGGCGAAACGTCTGCCCCCAGGCAGACGCTCTTGATGTTCTCACCCCTTGCGAACTACCAACGGAAAGCAACGGTCCCCAGCACCGTCCGCTCTTCGCCCCAATAACACCGACCCGCGTTATTGCAGCCGCTCACATACTCCTTATCGAACAGATTCTTCGCATTCACATCCAGCGACCAATGCTTATCGATGTCATAACCCACCAACGCATCCACCAGCGTCACATCACCGGTCTTCAACTTCCCGTACAACGTCGGCGCGGTATACGCGAACGTATTATCGAAATAACGCACCCCGCCACCCACACGGAAACCGCTCAGCGGACCGTCGAGGAAGCGATACGTCGCCCACGTACTCGCCTGATTACGCGGTATGCCGGTCAACTGATGATCCTCGTACAACGAACCCGGACTGTCCTTCGTCACCCGCGCATCGGTGTAGGTGTACGACGCCGTCAGGCTCAGGTTCTTCGTCACATCGCTGTTGACCTCAAGCTCCACGCCCTTCGACTCGCTCTTGCCGATCTGACGGCTGAACCCGTTCGAACCGGCAATCACGTCGTGGGTCTTGGTCAGGTCAAACACCGCCGCGCTGAACGTCGTGTTCCAGCCCGCCGGCTCGTACTTCAGACCCATCTCGTACTGCTCGCTGAGAATCGGATCAAGCAACTCGCCGTTCGGTTGCGACGATTGCTGCACCGGGGTGAACGCCGTCGAGTAACTCACGTACGGCGAAATACCGTTCTCGAACTGGTACATCAACCCGGTCTGCCAGCTGAAACGATGGTCCCAGCCGTCCAGGTCCGCGGCGCCGCTGGTGGTGCCGGCGCGGTTGCGGTACTGGCTGTTGACGAAGTCCTGACGACCGCCCAACAGGTAGATCCAGTTGTTGTACTTGCTCTGCAACTGGCCGTAAGCGCCGTACATCTGCTGATCCAGCTGCGAGTTCTGCACCGTCGCGATCATGCGCGGATCGCCCGACGGGTACACCGGATTGAAAGCGTTGTACGTGCCGCCGTTGCCGGCCGCCCAGTCCTGGTTGAACGAGGTGCGGTCATAGCTGGCGCCCAACAACACGGTATTTTCCAGTGCGCCGGAAGTGAAGTGGCCTTCGAACTGGTTGTCCACCGAGTAGGTGATCGACTTGTTGTCGCGGTCGTACGCGGTGCTGGTCAGCGTGCTGCCGAAACCGGCGTTGTTCAGGTTGTTCGGCCAGGTCTCGTGACGGTCCAGGCGCGATTCCATGAAGCGCGAGTTCTGGCGGAACTGCCAGGTGTCGTTGAGCTGGTGCTTGAACTCGTAACCCAGGGTCCAGGTTTCGCGCTCGAAGTCGTCCCAGTTCGGGTTGCCGTTGAACTGGTCCTTGCCGATCTTGCCGTTGACGTTGTTCAGCAAGGTGCCGGCCGCCGGATAGCCGAGCAGCAGCTTGGTGCGATCGCGCTGGTACGACGAGAGCAGGGTCAGCGCGGTGTCTTCGTCGAAGTTGAAGGTCATCGACGGCGCGATGTAGATGCGGTCGTCCGGCACCGAATCGACCTGGGTGTCGGCGTTGCGGCCAAGCATGACCACGCGGCCGAGGATGCGGTTGTCGTCGGTCAGCGGGCCGGACACGTCGAGGGACAGTTGCCGACGGTTGTTGCTGCCGTAGGTGAACTTGGCTTCGCCCTGGGCGGTTTCGGTCGGGCGCTTGCTGACCAGGTTGACCAGCCCGCCCGGCGCGTTTTCACCGTAGAGGATCGAGCTCGGGCCACGAAACACTTCGGTGCGTTCCAGGCCATAGGGTTCGGTGGTGGTGTCGTAACGGTTGCCTTGCAGACGCAAGCCGTCCTTGAGCAGGCCGTAACCGTAGTCGGTAGCGTTGTAGCCGCGAATGGAGAACAGATCGCCCGCGAGTCCGTCGCCCACGGCAAAGGGTGGGGCGAAGATGCCGGGGACGTAACCGAGGATGTCGGTCAGGGTTTGCGAGCCCTGATCCTGAATGCGCTGGCGTGTCACCACCGACACCGAGCGCGGGGTTTCCGACAGCGGCGTACTGGTCTTGGTGCCCGCCGTGCTGTTTTTCACCTGATAGCCAACGGTTTCCTGCCCTTCGGGCGCTTCACCGGTGACCACCGAATTCTGCAGTTCGATGGTGGCGCCCTGCTCGGCCTTGGCCGGGGCATCCGCCGCCCATGCCGCGCCGTGGCAGGCGACCGTTGCGACCAGCGCTGCCAAGGCATTGACCTTGAAGTGACCCTTGTTATTGCTCGCCATCCGAACTCCCCCTCCCTTTGAAATCACACGGGGCAATGCCCCAAAATTGACCGCTTATGTCAAAAAAGCGTGAAAATGTAACAAAGAACGTTTCTCATTACCATTCTTATAGTAAAAAAGGGCGAAGGGCCACTGCTGGTCCTACGCCCTCTTTCAACGCTGTTACAACAAGGGTTAACGCTGTTTGACGGCCGCTGAAACGGCGGCGGCAAAGATGCCGGCGATCTGGTCGATCTGCACGGCAGTGACGATCAGCGGCGGCAGGAAGCGGATGACCGACGAGTGCCGTCCGCCCACTTCGATGATCAGCCCGCGCTGCAAACATTCACGCTGGACGGTCGAGGCCAGCGCGCCACTGTGGGGGAAGTGACCGAGGGTGTCAGGGCGGCCATCAAGATCGACCATTTCCACCCCGAGCATCAAGCCCATGCCGCGCACATCGCCCATCTGCGGGAAGTCTTTCTGCAGCGAACGCAGGTGGCGGATCAGCCGCTCGCCCATGGCGGCAGCGTGCAGGTCCAGTTGCTGTTCGCGGACGATGCGCAGCGTGGTGGAACCGGCGACCATCGCCAGTTGATTGCCACGGAAGGTGCCAGCGTGGGAGCCCGGTTTCCACACGTCCAGGGACTTGTTGTAGACCACCACCGCCATCGGCTGGCTGCCGCCGATGGCTTTGGACAGCACCAGCACGTCCGGCACGATGCCGGCGTGTTCGAAGGCAAACGGCTTGCCGGTGCGGCCGACGCCACACTGGATTTCGTCGAGGATCAGCGGCACGCCGGCGTCGCGGGTGATGCGACGGATTTCCCGCAACCAGTTCGCCGAAGTAGGCACCACGCCGCCCTCCCCTTGCAGGGTTTCCAGAATCATCCCGGCCGGCGGCAACACGCCGCTTTCCGGGTCGGTCAGCTGGTTCTCGATGTAGTGCAGGCCGATGCGCTCGCCGGCCTCGCCACCGACGCCGAACGGGCAGCGGTAGTCGTAGGGAAACGGCAGGAACTGCGCGCCGCCGGCCATGCCGTCCAGATAGGTTTTAGGCCCGAGATTGCCCATCAGCGCCAGCGCGCCCTGGGTCATGCCGTGATAGGCGCCGTGGTAGGCCATCAGGTTGCTGCGCCCGGTGGCGGTCCGCACCAGTTTCAGCGCCGCCTCTACCGCATCGGTCCCGGCCGGGCCGCAGAACTGAATGCGCGCGTCCCTGGCGAATTCAGGCGGTAGCAAGGCGAACAGCTCGTTGATGAAGTCGTCCTTGGCTTCGGTCATCAGGTCGAGGGTGTGCAGCGGACGCTGGCCGTCGAGGGTGGCGCGCATCGCCTGGATCACCTCGGGGTGGTTGTGCCCCAGCGCCAGGGTGCCGGCGCCGGCCAGGCAATCGATGAACCAGCGCCCCTCGCTGTCCTGCACGTGAATGCCCTGGGCGCGTTTGAGTTCCAGGGGGATGCGCCGCGGGTAGCTGCGCGCGTTGGACTCCACGGCCGCCTGCCGCTCCAGGCGCGGGGTCGGCGCAAAGCGGTAGTCGGCGTTGGCGACGGCGGCGTCCGGGCTGCTCGACAGCGCCTCGCTGTGGCGGGCGGCAATCGGCGTCACGTTGTGTTGGCTATGCATGTTCGTGCTCCTGGAAATCGTAGGAATGAGGGCGTTCGTTGACCCGCGCGAGGGCCTCGGCAAGCTGAGTGATGAACGGCTGATCACGGACGATCGAAAGGTGGTCGGCGTCGATCCAGGCCGAAACCTGCAAGCGAACACCCATGCCCTGCTCCAGAAGAGCCGGTGCGTTATCGTTATTTTCCGGCGAGCGCTCGGCCCACCAGGCGTAGACCGGCACGCTCAGGGCGTGGATCTCGCGGCATTGATTGGCCAGCTGGCGCATGTGCCGCTCGACGCCGAGCAACTGTTGCCAGTGCGCGTCGGCTTCCAGGCCTTCATCGCCAGCGTCCAGAGCCGGGCTTTCCGGGGCGGTTTCTGGAAGGACAGGACGCGGCTGACCGGCGCCCGGCACGTAGCCGTCGATCAGGCCGACGAACTCGACGCGCTTGCCGAGGCGGGTCAGCAGTCGGGCCATTTCCAGGACCATCGTGCCGCCCATGGACCAGCCGATCAGCCGGTACGTGCCGGACGGCTGTTGTTCGAGCAGCGCCTTGACGTAGTCGCGGGCCATTTGCTCGATAGAACTGTCGCGCCACTGGCCGTCCAGCACCTGGCGATTCTGAATGCCCCACACGTCACACTGCGCAGACAGCCGCCGGGCCAGTGCGTAGTAACCGACCACCGTACCGCTGACCGGGTGCACGCAGAACACCGGCGGTTTGTTGCTGGCGCCGCTGCTCAGACGAATCAGAGGATTCGGTGCGCCGTCGCGGGTGCTGGCCATGGTTTGCGGTGCAGTCGATTGCGGTGCGACAGGCTGTGCGGATGGCAGGCTTTCCAGCAACGCCATCAACCCGTCGCGATAGGCCGTTTGCAAGCGTTCGATGGTCTGACGCTGATAACGCTGACCACTGAAACGGAAGGTCAGTCCCAGTTGCCCGGCGAACACCTGACCGTTGATTTCCAGCTCGCGATTGAGCGGCGTGGACGGGTCGACCAGCGCGCCGGCCGCCACCTTCGACGGCGAGAAACGACCATCGCCCAGGTCCTGATCGAACTGACCCAGGTAGTTGAACACCACCTTCGGCTCCGGCAGTGCGGCCAGTGTCTGACGAGCCGAATCGTCGCCCAGATAGCGCAGCAGTCCGAAGCCGACGCCCTTGTCCGGCAAACCCCGCAGGCTGTCACGCACGCTGACAAGGGTCTGCCGAATGTCACCGGCGGCACGCACCCGCAGCGGGAACAGACTGGTGAACCAGCCCACCGTGCGACCGACATCCAGTCCTTCAGCCAGGGCTTCGCGGCCATGACCTTCCAGGGCGACGAGATTGTCGGACTGACCACTCCAGTCTTTCAGCGCTTCGGCGAGCACCGCCAGCAGGATTTCATCGGTGCGCGCCGCCAGTGCCGCCGGGGCTTCGCGCAACAAACGTCGGGTCAGCCCGGCGTCCAGCAGCAGCTCGCACTGTTCAAGGTCCTGTTGGGTGGCGCGGCCTTCCGGGTGGTCCACCGGCCAGACCGGCTCGGTGCTGCCGACCTGTTCCAGCCACTGCGCCACCTCGGTATGACGCTCAGGCGCCTGCGCCGCGTCGACCAGATGCCGCGCCCAGCGTTGGAAGCTGCTGGATTTCGGCCCCAGATCAACGGCACCGCCCGAAGCAACCTGGGCGTAAGCCCGCGCCAGATCTTCCAGCAGCACCCGCCATGAGACGCCATCGACCACCAGGTGATGGGCGACCAGCAACAGCTTTTGCCCTTCCGGCATCTGCGCCAGCACCACGCGCAACAGCGGACCCTCATGCAGATCAAGGCTGCGCTGGGCCTGTTCGCACAGCGCAGTCATGGCATGGTCGTCGGCCACGTCACGCACCCAGAGGCTTTTGACGGCAGGCGTCGCTCGATACCGCTGCTGCCAGCGGCCGTCAGCATCCTGATGGAAACTCAGGTTCAGACCGTCGTGATGACTCAGCAGCGCGGCCAGCGCCTGGCTCAACAGCGGCGCTTCCAGCGGACGCTGCACGTCCAGCAACAACGCCTGGTTGAAGTGCGCGCGGTTGCTCATCGGCTGCTCGAAGAAATGCGCCTGAATCGGCGTCAACGGGAGCTCGCCAGTGGGCGCGTCTTCAATCAACAGCGCTGCGCTGGCTTCGATGACCGTGAGGCGCAGGGCCAGATCCTTGAGGCGCGGATGGCTGAACACGTCTTTGGGCAGCAGCTTGAAACCGACCTGACGCAGACGAGTAATGACCGCGAGCGACTGGATCGAGTCGCCGCCCAGCTCGAAGAAGCTGTCCTGACGGCTGATGGTCTCAACGCCCAGCAACTCCTGCCAGACCCGCGCCAGCTCGACTTCGCGCGCACCTTGGGGCGCTTCGAAGGCCTGACTGCCGATCTGCGGATCAGGCAATGCGTTGCGGTCCAGCTTGCCGTTGGGCAACTGTGGCAGGCGTTCCATGACCACGATATGCGCCGGGACCATGTATTCCGGCAGGGTGTTTTTCAGTTGGTCCTTGAGGCTGTCTTCAGACAGGTCATTGCCGCCGACATAACCCAGCAACTGCTTGCCGTTGCCTTTGTCGCGCACGATCACCAGCGCTTCGCGCACGCCCTCGCAGGCCTTCAGCGCCGCTTCGATTTCACCGGCCTCGATGCGGAAGCCACGGATTTTGATCTGATGGTCAATACGGCCCAGGTATTCCAGCAGACCTTCGCTGTTCAGGCGCACGCGGTCGCCGCTGCGGTAGATGCGTTCGCCAGCGCGGAACGGGTGCGGCAGGAAGCGCTCGGCGGTCGCGCCGGGACGGTCCAGATAACCCCGCGCCACCGCGCCGCCCAGGTACAGCTCACCGGCTATGCCTTGGGGCAGCGGGTTCAAATCCGCGTCCATGACGTAGCCCTGACGATCCCCCACCAGATCACCAATCGGCGCATACGCCGTGGTGAAGTCAGCGGCCTCGGCGGAGGCCAGCCACAGCGTTGGCGTGACCACGGTTTCGGTCGGGCCATAGCCGTTGATGATCCACAGCGGCTGCAAATTGCGGATCACGTCGTGGAGCATCTCCCGGCTGAAGGCTTCACCGGCAAAACAGTACGTCTTCACTCCCGGCCCTTTGCCCTGCACACCGGCCCAGTCGGACAGCTGACGCAGGTAGCTCGGCGGGAACGAGGCCACGGTGATGCCTTCGCGAATCAGGGTGTCGTAGGTCTGTTCAACGCTCCACAACTCCTGATCGCGCAGCACCACACGAGCGCCATAGCACAGCGGCATCATCCAGCCTTCGTGGGCGCCGTCGAAGCTGATCGACAGGAAGTGGAACTTGCGGTCTTCCGGCGTGAAGCGGTAGCGCTCGCCGATGGTCTGGATGTGCATCGAGATATCGGCGTGGGCGATGGCTGCGCCCTTTGGTTTGCCGGTGGAGCCCGAGGTGTAGATCAGATACGCCAGTTGCTGCGGGTGAATGACCACATCGGGCGCTGTTTCAGGCTCGGACGAGCAATCCAGTTCGTCGATGTTCAGCAACGGCACATCACCCACCGGCACGCGATCCAGCGCCGCGTCGTGGCTGATCAACAGCCTCACGCCACCGTCTTCCAGCATGTAACGCAGGCGCTCGGTCGGGTAATCCGGATCGAGCGGAATGTAGGCGCCACCCGCTTTAAGCACGGCGTAAAACGCCAGCCACAAGTCAACGCCGCGCTCCATGGCAATCGCCACCCGAACTTCGGTGCCAATGCCCCGGGCGCGCAAGGCGTGGGCCAGTTGATTGGCGCGACGGTCGAACTCGGCGAAGGTCAGGCGCTGTTCGCCATGGACCAGCGCGATGGCGTCGGGCCGGATGCGCGCGTGGTCGGCGATCAGCTCGTGAATCGGCCGATCGACATAAGGCGTAAACGGCGGCGTGTTCCATTGATCCAGCGCGGCCAGGTCCGTCTCGCCGAGCAACGGCAGATCGCCGATGGCGGCATTGGGTTGCGCGCAGATCGCCCGCAACAGCGTGACCAGTTGCTCGAACAAACGCGCCACGGTCGAGGCGTCGAACAGGTCGGTGGCGTAATCGAGGTAGCCGCTGATACTGCCGTCGCGGTGCTCGAAGGTGCCCAGCACCAGGTCGAATTGCGCGCCCTTGATGTCCCACTGGCGGGCTTCGCAGCTCAGGCTGTCGAACTGCAGCAGCGACATATCCGGCTGCTGCTGATGGTTGTAGCTGACCTGGAACAGCGGGTTGACGCTGAGGCTGCGCGCCGGTTGCAGCGCTTCCACCAATTGCTCGAACGGCAGGTCCTGATGGGCATGGGCGCCGAGCAGGTTGTCCTTGACCTGAGCCAGCAGCGCGGTGAACGGGTGGTCGCCGCTGACCTGGACGCGCAGCACCAGGGTATTGACGAAGAAGCCGATCAAACCCTGGGTCTGCACCTCGGCACGGCCTGCTACCGGCACGCCGATGCGCAGGTCGCGCTGGCCGCTGAGGCGGTAAAGCAGCGTGTCGAACGAGGCCAGGAACAGCATGAACAGCGTGGCGTCGTGGGCTTTCGCCGTGTGGTGCAACGTGTCGGCCAGATCTTGCGGCAGCACGAAGGCATGGCGTCCGCCTTTGCCATCGCGCTCGGCCGGACGCGAACGGTCCGCCGGCAGTTCCAGCACCGGCTGTTCGTCACCCAGGGCCTCGCGCCACCAGTTCAATTGGCGCTCGCGCTCGGCACCGCTCAGGTGTTCGCGCTGCCAAGCGGCGTAGTCGGCGTATTGCACGCTGAGCTCTGTAAGTTGCAGATCCGCAAGTTGCAGCTCAGCCAGTTGCACGTCGCTGCCTTGGGCGAACCGGCGATACAGCGCGGCGAAGTCTTCGAGCATGACCTGCACCGACCAGCCGTCGGAGATGATGTGGTGCATGCACAGCAGCAGGCGCCACTGATCGTCCGCGACCCGCGCCAGCGCCACCCGCCACGGCGCCCGCTCGGCGTCGAGGTCGAAGGGCTGATTCATGAAGTCCTCTGCCAGCGCATCGAAGGCGGCTTCCGGCGCCGGGTGGTCGCGCAGGTCGTGACGGGCGATGTGCACGCTGCTGACCGGCAGAATCCGTTGCTGCGGCACCGCCTCCCCGTATTGCATCGGAGATGGACGGAAGCAGGTGCGCAGGGTTTCGTGACGGGCCGCGAGGGCGTCGAAGGTCTGCTGCAGGGCATCGAGTTTCAGCACGCCGCTGAGGTTAAGCACGCACGGCAGGTTGTACGCGACGCTCTCGGGCTCCAGTTGCGCGAGGAACCACAGGCGCTGCTGGGCGAAGGACTGCGGCGCGAATTCCCGGTCGGCACGACGCTGCAGAACCGGCATGGCCGTGGCGACGGCCTGGGTGTTCAGGTAGTGCGCCAGATCGGCGAGGACCGGCGACTCGAACAGCGCACGCAGGGGCAGCTCAAGCTTCAGGTCGCGGCGGATTTGCGCCACCAGTTGAATGCCCAGCAGCGAATGCCCGCCCAGGGCGAAGAAGTTGTCCTGACGGCCGATTGGCGCGACGCCGAGCAGGTCTTGCCACAGGGCAGCCAGCTGGGTTTCGACGCCGGCCAGTGGCGCTTCAAAGGCCCGTTGCTGGATGTGTGGGTCTGGCAGGGCTTTGCGGTCGAGCTTGCCGTTGGCCGACAGCGGCAGCGTTTCCAGGGTGACAAAGTGGGCCGGGACCATGTAATCCGGCAGGCGCTGTTTGAGCTGGGTACGAAGGTGTTCTTCGTCGAAATCGTCGGCCACGAGATAGGCAACCAACTGCATGCCGGTCGCCAGTTCGCGGGCGATCACCACCGCTTCGTTGACCGCTGGGTGATCCAGCAGTGCCGCTTCGATTTCGCCGATTTCCACCCGCAGGCCGCGCAGTTTGATCTGATGATCGAGACGGCCCAGATATTCCACCACACCGTCGACACGCCAGCGCGCCAGGTCGCCGGTGCGATACAGGCGCTCACCGGTGCCGAATGGGCTCGCTACGAAGCGCTCGGCGGTCAGGCCGGGACGTAAATGGTAGCCGCGAGCGAGGCCGTCGCCGCCGATGTACAGCTCGCCGGGTACGCCGATGGGTTGCGGGTTGAGACGGCTGTCGAGGATGTGAATCTGAAGGTTGTTTATCGGGCGGCCGATGGGCACGGCAACGCCCGGCTCATCAACGCAGGTCCAGTGGGTGACGTCGATGGCCGCTTCCGTCGGGCCGTAGAGATTGAACAGGCCAGCGTTCGGCAAGCGCTGCAGGGTTTCCCGCGCGAGATCAGCGGGCAAAGCTTCGCCGCTGCACACGATGCGTTTGAGGGAAGCGCAGCCAGTGAGATCGTCCTGGGCCATGAACGCCCCAAGCATCGACGGCACAAAATGCAGCGTGGTGATCTGCTGCCGTGCGATCAGCTTATTGAGGGCAACAGGATCGCGATGATCGCCGGGCTGAGCGACGACCAGACGCGCGCCGATCATCAACGGCCAGAAGAACTCCCAGACCGACACGTCGAAACTGAACGGTGTTTTTTGCAGCACCGCGTCGGTGGCGTCGAGGGAATAAGCCTCCTGCATCCAGGCCAGGCGGTTGAACAGCGCCGCGTGAGTGTTGCCCGCGCCCTTGGGTTTCCCCGTCGAGCCCGAGGTGTAAATCAGGTAGGCCAGTTGCTCGGGGTGTAGCTCGACACTCGGCGCCGTCACTGGCTGAGCTGAGAGGTCAAGCTGATCCAGATTCACCACCCGCAAGCTTTCAACAACAGGCAGGTCAGCGATCACCCCATCGTGGCTCAGCAGCAAACCGATCCCTGCGTCTTCCAGCATGTAACGCAAACGATCCGCCGGGTACTCCGGATCAAGCGGCACATACGCAGCACCGGCTTTGAGCACCGCATACAGCGCCACCACCATTTCCAGCGAACGCAACGCCGCCACGCCCACCAGCGATTCCCGCCCCACGCCCTGCTTTTGCAGGTAATGGGCCAGCTGATTCGCCCGCTGATCCAGCTCGCGATAACTCAGCACCTCATCGCCAAAGCGCAAGGCTTCGCGCTCCGGATGCGCCTGGGCAAGCCGCTCAAAATGACTATGAACAAACGGCTTATCGGCAGCCCAGTTCCGCGCCGTGTCATTGACCCACGCCAACTGCGCGCGGTCTTCAGCATCCAGCAACTCGAAGTCGCCAATCGCGGCGTCCGGCTGCTCAATCAACTCGGCGAACAGCTGCTCAAAACGCCCATGCAGCCGCTCGATGCTGCCGTGATCAAACAGATCCGTGGCGTAATTCCACGACCCACCCAGCACGCCATCGGCGTCTTCGTGGGTGTTCAGCGCCAGGTCGAACTGGCTGCTGCCATCGTCCAGCGGCAGCACGTCGGCGCGCAGGCCGGGCAGCCCGGCGAGTGATGCAAAGTCTTGCTGCTGGTGGTCGTAGGCCACCTGGAACAACGGGTTGTGGCTCAGGCTGCGTTGCGGTTGCAGCGCTTCGACCAGTTGCTCGAAGGGCAAGTCCTGATAGGCCTGGGCGCCGAGAGTCCGCGCCTTGGCCTGTTCCAGCACCTGAAGATAGGTCAGCTCGGCAGACACCTCGGCGCGCAGCACCTGGGTGCTGACGAAGAAGCCGATCAGCCCTTCCACTTCCAGCCGCGAACGGCCGGCAATCGGCACGCCGATGCGCAGGTCGTTCTGTCCGCTCAGACGGTGCAGCAACACCTGATAGGCCGACAGGATCGCCATGAACGGCGTGACGCCCTGCTGCTTGGCAAACCCGCGCACGCGCTGACTGAACGCGGCATCGAAGGCGAACAGCACGCGGTCGCCGCGATAGCTTTGCTGGGGCGGACGCGGCCGGTCGGTCGGCAGTTCCAGCACCGGGTGCTCGTCACCCAGTTGCTCGCGCCAGTAGTTCAACTGCCGCTCGCCCTCGCCTGCCGCCAGCCATTCGCGCTGCCAGGCGGCAAAGTCGGCGTATTGCACCGGCAATGGCGCCAGCTGCGGCGCGCGGTTTTCCACGGCCGCGCGGTACAGCTCGCAGAATTCCTGCAACAGCACCCGCACCGACCAACCGTCCGAGATCATGTGATGCAGGCACAGCAGCAAACGCTGCTCATCAGGCGCGACGCGCACCAGGGCCAGCCGCCAGACCGGGCTGCGCGACAGGTCGAACGGGCGCTTGACGAAGGCCTGGGCCAAGGCGTTGAAGGCGGTGTCGAGATTCGGCTCCGCGGTGATGTCGATCCGCTCAATCTGCACGGACCGGGCAGGCTCGATCTGCTGCATCGGCACGCCATCGACCGCCAGGAACCGCGTGCGCAGCACTTCATGGCGCGCGGTCAGGCCGTCGAATGCCGCCTGCAAAGCAGCCTCGTTCAGCGCGCCGCACAAGCGCACGGCACCCGGCAGGTTGTAGGCGTGGCCGCCGGGTTGCAACTGATCGAGGAACCACAGGCGCTGCTGGGAGAACGACTGCACGGCAAGGGCCTGCCGACGTGGGGTCAGCTCAAGCTGGGGCGCGTCGGCGCCTGTCAAGCCGGCGATGCGCTGGGCGAAATCACTGAGGCGCGGCGCGTCGAACAGGGCACGCAACGGCACGCTCAGTTGATGCTCGTGGCGCAGCCGGGAAATCAGCTGCATCGCCAGCAGCGAGTGGCCGCCGAGTTCAAAAAAATGATCGTTGCGGCCGACCGATTCGATGCCCAGCAGTGGCTGCCACAGCGCCGCCAATTGCTGTTCAAGTAGCGTTTGCGGCGCTTGATAGTCGCTGGAGATCACCTGCGGGTCAGGCAGCGCATTGCGGTCGAGCTTGCCGTTGGGCAACTGTGGCAAGCGTTCCATGACCACGACGTGCGCCGGCACCATGTATTCCGGCAGGGTGTTTTTCAGCTGCTGCTTGAGGTTGTCTTCAGCCAGGCCATTGCCGCCGACATAACCCAGCAGGACCTCTCCGTTTGCGCTGTCGCGAACGACGACCAGGGCTTCGCGCACGCCGTCGCAGGCTTTCAGTGCCGCTTCGATCTCGCCGGCTTCGATGCGGAAACCGCGAATCTTGATCTGATGGTCGATACGGCCGAGATACTCCAGCAGGCCCTCGCTGTTCAAGCGAACGCGATCGCCGCTGCGGTAGAGGCGCTCACCGGCCTTGAAAGGATGCGGCAGGAAACGCTCGGCGGTTGCGCCAGGACGGTCCAGATAACCCCGCGCCACGGCGCCACCCAGATAGAGTTCGCCAGCAATGCCCTGGGGCAGCGGGTTCAAATCCGCGTCCATCACGTAGCCCTGACGGTCGCCCACCAGATCGCCGATCGGTGCATAGGCCGTGGTGAAATCGGCGGTCTCGGCGGAGTCCAGCCACAGCGTCGGCGTGACCACCGTTTCCGTCGGGCCATAGCCGTTGATGATCCACAGCGGCTGCAGATTACGAATCACGTCGTGGAGCATTTCGCGGCTGAAGGCTTCACCGGCGAAGCAGTAGGTTTTCACCCCTGGCCCCTTACCTTGGACGCCGGCCCAGTCGGACAGCTGACGCAGGTAGCTCGGTGGGAACGAGGCCACGGTGATGCCTTCGCGGATCAGGGTGTCGTAGGTCTGCTCGACGCTCCACAGCTCCTGATCACGCAGCACCACCCGGGCGCCGTAACACAGCGGCATCATCCAGCCTTCGTGGGCGCCGTCGAAGCTGATTGAGAGGAAGTGGAACTTGCGGTCTTCCGGCGTGAAGCGGTAACGCTCGCCGATGGTCTGGATGTGCATGGAGATATCGGCGTGGGCGATGGCCGCGCCTTTTGGCTTGCCGGTCGAACCCGAGGTGTAAATCAGGTAGGCCAGTTGCTGCGGATGAATCGTGACGTCCGGCGCTGTCACCGGCTCGGACGAGCAATCCAGTTCATCGATATTCAGCAACGGCACATCACCCACCGGCACGCGATCCAGCGCCGCGTCGTGGCTGATCAACAGCTTCACGCCGCCGTCTTCGAGCATGTAACGCAGGCGCTCGGTCGGGTAATCCGGGTCGAGCGGGATGTAGGCCCCGCCGGCTTTCAGTACGGCATAGAACGCCAGCCACAGATCAATCCCTCGCTCCATGGCAATCGCCACCCGCACTTCGGTGCCGATGCCCCGGGCGCGCAAGGCGTGGGCCAGTTGATTGGCGCGACGGTCGAACTCGGCGAAGGTCAGGCGCTGCTCGCCATGGACCAGCGCGATGGCGTCGGGACGGATGCGCGCGTGGTCGGCAATCAGCTCATGGATCGGCCGTTCCACGTACGGCGAGAACGGCGGCGTGTTCCAGGCGTGCATGGCGTTGACGTCGCCTTCGGTGAGCATCGACAGCTCGCCGATGCGCGCCTCGGGGGAGCGGCAGAGGCCGTCCAGCAAGGCCTGAAAATGCCCGCACAGGCGCGAGATCTGTTCGGCGCTGAACACGTTGCTGTGGTAGTTGACGTGAACATGGGCGTGCTCGCCTGCCACCACCGCCAGGCTCAATGGGTAGTGGGTCTTGTCGCTGAGTTCGACCGAACCCAGGTTGACGCCGTTGGCCTGTTTGTCCCGCAGCACCGCGTCCACCGGGTAGTTTTCGAACACCAGCAGGCTGTCGAACAGGTCGCGACCGGCATGACCGGCATAGCGCTGGGCCTCGAACAGCGGCGTGTGTTCGTGTTCGCGCAATTCCAGGTTGTGGGCTTGCAGGTCATTCAACCAGTCGCCGACCTTCTGCTGCGCCTGGGGCGCCTGCACCAGCGGCAGGGTGTTGATGAACAGGCCGAGCATGCGCTCGATGCCCGGAATCTGGGCGGAACGACCGGACACCGTGGCGCCGAACGCCACCCGCTGTTGCCCGGTGTAGCGCTGCAACAACAGCACCCACACCGCTTGAATCAGCGTGTTGACGGTCACGCGCTGACGCCGGGCGGCGCTGTTCAGCAGCTCGCTGTTGAGGTCCATGGAAGTGACCCGCACCTGGCTCGGCAACGGCTCGCCGGTGCTGGAGGTCGGCGCAGTCAGCGCCGCCGCCATCATCGTTGGTTGGTCGAAACCGGCCAGGTGGCTCTGCCAGAAGGTCTTGCTGCGCTCGGCATCCCGGCTCAGCAGCCATTCAACGTAATCCCCGTAATGCCCGGCGGGCTGCGGCGTGGCGTCGGACATCGCCGCCTGAATCACTTCACCCAGCACCGCCGCGCTGCTCCAGCCGTCCAGCAGAATGTGGTGGAAGGTCCAGACCAGTTTCCACAGCGTCTCGCTCTGGCGAACCAGCAACACGCGCATGAGCGGCGCCGCGTGCAGGTAGAACGGGGTTTCCCGCTCGGCCACCAATACATCGGCCAGTGCCTGATCGCTGCTGCGCAGATCAAGTTCGCGTACGACCAACGCGGCATCGCGACGGATCAGTTGCACCGGCTGTTCGCTGCCAGGGATGCGGAGGAACGCCGCACGCAGGATCGGATGGCGCTGCACCGCCGCGGCCCACGCCGATTTGAATCGGGCCACCGGCAGGTGTTCGATGTCCAGCGCCACCTGATTGATGTACAGGTCCCGGGCGCTGCCCTGATCGGCCATCTCGCTGCCGCTCAGCTCGGTGTGAAACAGCAGGCCTTGCTGCATGGGCGTCAGCGGGTACAGCTGTTCGATGTCCCAGGCGGCGACCGGCAATGCGTCGAGTTGCGCCTGATTCAGCGCCAGCGCCGGGAAGTCCGACGGGGTGACCGCAGCGTGGCGACGGCAGTGTTCGATCACCTCGTCCAGGGCTTCGCCGTAAGCGTCGAGCAGGCGTTGAACCGAGGCGGATTCATGGCGTTCGCCGCTGTAGCTGCAGGTCAGGCTGAACTGGCCGTCACGGATTTGCGCATCGATGGACAGCTCGCCATTGAGCGGTGCATCGGCGGCGCGTTGGGCGCCGCTGCCCTCCTCGGCCAGGCTGAAAAGCCCGCTGCCGTTTTGCAGCCGACCCATGTAGTTGAACAGCACACAGCCGTCCAGCGCCGGCAAGGCTTCGCCGCGCAGGTGGCGCAACAGACCGTAACCCAGACCGCCGTTGGGCACGGCGCGCAGGGTTTCCTTGGTGTGTTTGAGCGCGGCGTCGAGGTCGTCGTGGGCCTGCAGGCTGACCGGGTACAGGCTGGTGAACCAGCCGACGGTGCGCGCCGGGTCAACGCCGTCGAAGAGGTCTTCGCGGCCGTGGCCTTCCAGGGCGATCATCGCCTGGGACTCGCCGCTCCAGCGCTTCATCGCGCGGACCAGTGCGGTCAGCAGCAGGTCGTTGATCTGCGTGCGGTACGCCGCCGGGGCCTCGCTGATCAGCTTTTCGGTGCGCGCGGCGTCCAGTTGCAGGTGCAGTTGACGCACGTTGTTTTGGCGCGCTTCGCCCTGGGGATTGGCGCAGGGCAATGCGGGTGCTGGCGTCAGGTTGCGCCAGTACTCGGCTTCGGCCAGCACGGCGTCGCTGTACGCAAAATCGAGCAGACGATTGGCCCAGCGCTGGAACGATGCGGTTTTGTCACCGAGGTCGAGGGTGAGGTCCGCTTGGGCCTGGGTGTAGGCGTTTTGCAGGTCTTCCAGCAGGATCCGCCACGACACGCCGTCGACGACCAGGTGATGGACCACCAGCAGCAAGCGTTCGCCGCCTTCGGCCAGGGTGAAATGCACCGCGCGCAGCAGCGGGCCGTCTCTCAGATCGAGGCTGGCCTGGGCTTCGTCGCAGGCTGCATCAAGTTGCGCGAAGCTGGATTCACGCTGCCACAACAGGCCGTCGGGAGCTTGCTCGTCAGCTGAAAGCTCTTCAGCAGAAAGGCGGGCGCGGTAGCGTTGCTGCCACTGGCCGCTGTCCTGCTGAACATAGCGCATGCGCAGGGCGTCGTGATGGTTGATGACGGTATGAAGCGCCAGGGTCAGCGCCGGCAGGTCCAGCGCTTCACTCGGGTTCAACAGCAGCGACTGGTTCCAGTGGTCGCGGTTGCGCATCGGTTGCTGGAAAAACCAGTGCTGGATCGGCGTGAGCGGGATGTCGCGATTGAGCTCGATGCGCTCGACTGGGCGCGCGTCCTGACTGACCACCTGAGCAACCTGGGCCAGCTCGGCGATGGTCTGGCGTTCGAACATCTGCCGGGGCGACAGCACGATGCCGGCCTTGCGCGCGCGGGAGATGATTTGCAGGCTGAGGATCGAGTCGCCGCCGAGGGCAAAGAAGTTGTCCTGACGACCGATTTGCGCGACGCCGAGCAGGTCTTGCCACAAAGCCGCCAGTTGGGCTTCGACCCCGGCCAGCGGTGCTTCGAAGGTTCGCTGCTGGATCTGCGGATCGGGCAGTGCTTTGCGGTCGAGCTTGCCGTTGGCCGACAGCGGCAGGCTGTCCAGCGTGACAAAGTGGGCCGGGACCATGTAATCCGGCAGGCGTTGTTTGAGCTGGGTGCGCAGGTGTTCTTCGTTGAAATCGTCGGCCACCAGATAACCCACCAGTTGCATGCCGGTGCTGAGTTCACGGGCGATGACCACCGCTTCGCTGACCGCCGGGTGATCCATCAGCGCCGACTCAATCTCGCCGATTTCCACGCGCAAACCGCGCAGTTTGATCTGGTGATCGAGACGGCCGAGGTATTCCACCGCGCCGTCCGCACGCCAGCGGGCCAGGTCGCCGGTGCGGTACAGGCGCTCGCCTTGACCAAACGGGCTGGCGACGAAGCGCTCGGCAGTGAGGGCCGGACGCAGGTGATAACCACGCGCCAGGCCGGCGCCGCCGATGTACAGCTCGCCCGGTACGCCGACGGGTTGCGGGTTGAGGCGGCTGTCGAGGATATGGATCTGCAGATTGGCGATGGGGGCGCCGATTGGGACGGAAACGCCCGGCTCGTCGCGGCAGGTCCAGTGGGTGACGTCGATGGCCGCTTCGGTCGGGCCATACAGGTTGAACAGGCCGGCATTTGGCAGGCGCTGAAGCGTTTCCCGCGCGAGATCAGCAGGCAAGGCTTCGCCGCTGCAGACGATGCGTTTCAGGGAGGCGCAGCCGGTAAGATCGTCCTGAGCCATGAAGGCGCCGAGCATCGACGGCACGAAGTGCAACGTGGTGATGTGCTGCTGTTCAATCAGCGATTTCAACAGCAGCGGATCGCGGTGATCCCCCGGCTGGGCGACAACCAGACGCGCACCGACCATCAGCGGCCAGAAGAACTCCCAGACCGAGACGTCGAAACTGAACGGTGTTTTTTGCAGCACGGCGTCTGAAGCGTCGAGCCCGTAAGCGTCCTGCATCCACGCCAGACGGTTGAACAGCGCTGCGTGGGTGTTGCCGGCGCCTTTGGGTTTTCCGGTCGAACCGGAGGTGTAAATCATGTAGGCCAGTTGTTCGGGGTGCAGCTCTACTACGGGCGCCGTGACGGGTTGCGCGGAGAGATCAAGCTGATCCAGATTCAGCACCCGCAGCCCTTCAACAACCGGCAGGTCATTGATGACCGCATCGTGGCTCAGCAGCAAGCCAATCCCGGCGTCTTCGAGCATGTAGCGCAGGCGATCCGCCGGGTATTCAGGATCCAGCGGCACATACGCAGCACCGGCTTTGAGCACGGCATACAGCGCAACCACCATTTCCAGCGAACGCAACGCCGCGACACCGACCAGCGATTCGCGACCGACGCCCTGCTCCCGAAGGTAATGGGCCAGCTGATTCGAGCGCTGATCCAGCTCGCAATAACTCAGCACCTCATCGCCAAAGCGCAAGGCTTCCTGCTCAGGATGCAGCTGCGCCAGACGCTCAAACTGCCGATGCACAAACGGCTCAGAATCCCACTCCCGCGCCGTGTCATTGACCAACGCCAGTTGCGCGCGGTCCTCAACATCCAGCAACTCGAAGTCGCCTATCGCCGCGTCAGGCCGCTCCAGCATTTCCGCGAACAGCTGCTCAAAACGCCCGTGCAGACGCTCGATGCTGCCGTGATCAAACAGATCTGTGGCGTAATTCCAGTTTCCCGCCAGTTCCCCCGCCGCGTTTTCCCAGGTGTGCAGCGCCAGGTCGAACTGCGCGCTGCCATTGTCCAGCGGCATCAGCGTGGCGTTGAGGCCGGGCATCAATTGCAGCGCTTCGTCCTGGCGTTGCTGATGGTTGTAGAGCACTTGAAACAGCGGGTTGTGGCTGAGGCTGCGCTCGGGCGCCAGGGCGTCCACCAGTTGCTCGAACGGCAGGTCCTGATGGGCCTGGGCGCCTTGGGACGCTAGTCGAACGCTGTCGATGATCCGGTTGAAACTGGCGTCGGCCTGGACCTCGCCGCGCAGAATCTGGGTGTTGACGAAGAAGCCGATCAGGCCCTCGGTCTCGGCGCGCTGACGCCCGGCAATGGGTACGCCGATGCGCAGATCGGTCTGGCCGCTCATCCGCTGCAACAGCACTTGATAGGCCGCGAGCAGGACGGTGAACAAGGTCACGCCGCGCTGCCGGGCCAGTTCACGCATGCGCCCGGACAGCGCCGCGTCGAAGCTGAACGGCAGGCGCGCGCCACGGAAACTCTGGCGCGCCGGGCGCGGACGGTCGGCCGGCAGTTCCAGCACCGGCGGCTCGTCGCCCAGTTGTTGCTGCCAGTAAGCGAGTTGCCGGTCACCCTCGCCCGCGTCCAGGCAGGCACGCTGCCACAGGGCGACGTCCGCATAGCTCAATGGCAGAGGCGCCAAACTGGCGTCGTCACCCGACAGCGCCGCGCGATAGGCCTCGACGAAATCCAGCAGCAGCACCTGAATCGACCAGCCGTCGGCGATGATGTGGTGCAAGCAGACCAGCAGCACGTGGTCGTCTGCCGCGCGCTCGATCAGCGCTACGCGCCACAGCGGACCTTGGGCCAGGTCGAACGGGCGTCGGGCGAAGGCATCCGCCAGCGCTTGCACCTCGCCTTCGTCGTCTGGGCGCAGCCGCTCGAATGGCAACCCTTGAGTACCGCAAATCACCTGCTCCGACGTGCCGTCTTCTGCGGTAGCGAACACCGTGCGCAGGCTGGCATGACGCTCGGCCACGCGCTCGAACGCCGTTCCCACAGCACCGACATTCAGCTCGCCCTTCAGGCGTAAGGCACCCGGCAGGTGATAGGTGCTGTTGCCCGGCTCCAGCTGTTCGAGAAACCACAGACGCTGCTGGGAAAACGACGCCGGGCTGCGCTCGCCCGCGATACCCGGCGGCACCGGCAGCGACGACGCATCCAGGCCCTGCTCGCGCAGCTTGTTCAAAAACACCCGACGCTGAGCGCTGCCAAGGCTGAGGAAACGCGTGGCCAGGGCCAGCAGCTTGCTCTGTGAAGTCATGCTCGGTTGCGACATCAGTTGCTTTCCTCCAGCTCATTCATTAACTCGTCCAGGGCATCGAGCCGGTCGAGTGTCAGGGTCTGCCCCTGCAAGGTGTCGATCAGCGCCGCCTGGGCGGCAACGGTGGTGGCTTCGAAGGCCTGGGCCAGCGGGATGCTCACCCCGAGGCGCTCGCGAATGCGCGACAGCAGCCGCGTCGCCAGCAACGAATGACCGCCCAGTTCAAAGAAGTTGTCGTGACGACCGACCTGCTCAACCTTGAGCAGGCTCTGCCACAGCTCGGCGAGGACTTCCTCACGCTCGCCTTGAGGCGCTTCAAATACGCGCTCCTCAAGGCTCGGCGCCGGCAGGGCCTTGCGGTCGAGCTTGCCGTTGGCGTTGCGCGGCATCTGCGCCAGCACGACGACGTGTGCCGGCACCATGAACGCCGGCAGGGTCTGCGCCAGCGCGCTTTTCAGCACGTCGCTGGACAACGCTTGCTGGGCCTCGGCGACCACATACGCCACAAGTTGCGGGCCATGGGGCGTCGGTTGCGCGCTGACCACGGCGTCGTGCACCGAGGGTTGCGCCAACAGCAGGTTTTCGATTTCGCCCAGCTCGATGCGCTGGCCGCGAATCTTCACCTGAAAGTCCGCACGGCCAACGTATTCCAGCGCGCCGTCGGCGTTCCAGCGGGCCAGGTCGCCGCTGCGGTACAGCCGCGCACCGGTTTCGCCAAACGGATCGGGCAGGAAGCGCTCGGCGGTCAGCCCTGGCCGCGCGGCATAGCCACGGCCGACACCGACGCCGCCGATGTACAGCTCGCCCACCACACCGGGCGCGGCCAGTTGCAGGTTGGAATCCAGCACGTACAGGCAGTTGTTGTCGGTGGGCCGCCCAATCGGCATGTTGGCGTTGAGCGCCGGCGCGGCGGTCAGGGTGTGCAGCGCGACATCGTCGGCGCACTCCGCCGGGCCGTAGGCGTTGACCAGCGGCACCTCGGGGTAGCGGGCAAACCAGCGCGCGGCAAGGTCGGTGGTCAGCGCTTCACCGGTCGGCAGCAGCCAGCGCAAAGCATCGAGCCGCTGGGGCGCGACCGCGAGCATGGCGTCGATCACCGCCGGCACGCACTCCAGCACGCTGACCTGATTGGCCGCGACTGCCTCCAGCAGCCGTTGCGGGTCCTGCACCACGGCGTCCGGCAGAATCTCCACGCGCCCGCCGAACAGCGGCGCGGTGAGGAACTGCCACACGGAAATATCGAACCCGGTGGCGGCGGTCTGGGCAATGACATCGCCCTCGCCCAGACGCAGGTACGGCAGCTTGGACATCTGGTTGTTGAGCATGCCGCGCTGGTTGACCATCACCCCTTTGGGCTCGCCGGTGGAACCGGAGGTGTAGATGACGTAGGCCAGTTGCTCGGCGGTGGCGTAGCGGCCCGGATTTTCGTCGGCGGACTCATCGGCGTCAGTCAGCAGCTCTTCAAGCACCAACACACGGGGTTTGCGTTCGGCCAGCGCAACGATCGCCTCGACCTGGGGCACACATTCCCGCGGCGTCAGCAATACCGGCGCGGCGCTGCTCACCAGCATGCGCGCGCTGCGCCCGGCCGGGTGACGATCATCCAGAGCCAGATAGGCCGCACCGGCCTTGAACACGCCGACGATCATGCTCAACAACGGCAGGCCGCGCGGTGCGAACAGCGCCACCACGTCGTCGGCCTGCACGCCCGCTGCAATCAGGCCGTGACCGATGCGGTTGGCCTGACGATTGAGTTCGCAGTAGCTCAGGCTCTGACCTTGGCAGCGCGCGACTTCCTGGGCCGGATGGGCCAGCACCCGCGCCTCGAAACGCTCCAGGTAGCTGATGTCGTACCAATGCTGTTGCACCGGGCCGAGCCCTTGGGCCAGCAACTGCTCACGCTCGTTGTGCTCAAGGATCTGCAACTGGCTCAGCGTCTGCTGCGGGTTGTCGATCAACTGGGTGAGCAGACGGCGGAAATGGCTGACCAGCGTGCCCATGTCGGCGTCGTTGAAGTGCCGGGTGTCGTAGGTCAGCTGCAGTTGCAGGGATTCACCCGGCAGCAGCACCACGGTCAACGGGTAGTTGGTGTGGGTGCGGTTGGCCAGCGGGTTGATGCGGTATTCGTTCACGGCCTGCTGCACCTCGGCGCCCAACGGAACGTTCTCAAAGACAAACAGGCTGTCGAACAGCGGCTGACCGCGCGGGGTGTCGGCGAGCAGCTGAATGTCGGCCAGGGACAGGTGTTCGTGCTGACGCATGTCGGCGTTCTGCCCCTGCATAGCATTGAGCAGCTCCAGCGCCGAGGCGCCGATGCCCGGCCGGCGGATGCGCAGCGGCAAGGTGTTGATGAACAGCCCCAGCGCGCCTTCGATGCCTTCCAGCTCGGTCGGACGACCGGCCACGGTGACGCCGAACAGCACTTCGTCGCGGTCGGCATGGCGCATCAACAACAAGGCCCACGCGGCCTGCACGAAGGTATTGGCGGTCAGGCGATGCCGACGGGCTTGCTCGGCGAGTTTTGCGGTCTGCTCGACGCCCAGCGCCAGGGTGACGTCGCGCATCTGCGTTTCGCCCTGCTGGTTACGCTGCACACTGTGGCGGTACGGCAGCGGCGTGACGTCGGTGAAGCCGGCCAGCGCGTCGCGCCAGTAATCGCGGCTGACCGCTTCGTCCTGCTCGGCGAGCCAGGCGAGGAAGTCGCGATACGGCCGCGCCGGCGGCAGGCTGACCTGACGGCCTTCGAGGTACGCGCGGTAATGGGCGAAGAATTCAGTGAGCATCAGGCCCCGGCACCAGGCGTCGATCAGCGCGTGGTGGTGGCTCTGGACGATGCGGAAATCCGCCTCGCCGAACTTGATCAGGCGCAGGCGCAGCAGCGGCGCCCGGGCGAAATCGAAGCCCTGTTCGCGCTCGCTGTTCAGCAGGTCATCAAGCTCGGCTTCAGCGGCGTCGCGGGACAGATGGCTGAGGTCGATCAGTTGCACCGGCGACGGCACGCGACGCATCACAACCTGACGCTGCACGCCGCTTTCCAGACCATGAAACGCCGTGCGCAACGCCGGGTGGCGCTGCACCACTTGCTGCCAGGCGAACTTGAACGCCTCGAAATCCACGTGGCTGCCGACGTCGTACTGGTCCTGCATCAGGTAGATGCCGTTGCCTTGCTCCAGCAGGCTGTGGAGCAAAATGCCCTGCTGCATCGGCGCCAGCGGCAGGATGTCTTCGATCTCCCGCGCGGGGATGCCGAGGGCATCGAGTTGCTTTTGATTCAACGCCGCCAGCGGGAAGTCCGAGGGCGTCAGGCCGGCGTGGGTTTCGTCGCTGCAATGGGCGATCAGCTCCAATAACTGCGCTTCATACAGCGCCACCAGTTGCTCGATGCTGTCACGGCTGAAGCGTTCGCGGCTGAAGGTCCAGTCCAGTTGCAACTGGCCGTCGCGCACCTGACCGTCGACCGCCAACGCATTGGCCAGCGGCCCTTGGGGGTCACGCAGATTGGCCGGCGTACGGCTCGACAATGCGAAGAGCGCGCCCTCGCTGTCGTCGAAACGGCCGAGGTAATTGAACGTCACGCCCTGGCCGATCAGCTCTGGCAAATCTGCCCTGGCGATGTACTTCAGACTTCCGTAGCCGAGGCCTTTTTCCGGCACGGCACGCACGGCTTCCTTCACCGCCTTGAGGGTGGCGACTGCGTCATCCGCGGCGTCCAGCGCCAGCGGGTACAGGCTGGTGAACCAGCCGACGCTGCGGCTCAGGTCCAGCACGCCGGTAGCGTCCTCGCGGCCATGGCCTTCGAGGCTGATGACGTGGCGACGGCGGCCGCTCCACTGCCACAGCGCCTGGGACAGCGCCGCCAGCAGCAGGTCGTCGATGCGCGTGCGATACGCCGCCGGGGCTTCGCTGAGCAGGCTGCGAGTGGCGGACGCGTCGAAGGTCAGGTGCAGGGTTTCGCTGTCGCCGACCCGGCTTTCCACCAAAGCATCGCCGGGGAGGATGGCATCGGTGGCGTCCAGTGCTTGCCAGTAAGGCAATTGCTTTTGCAGCCCAGGGTTTTGCGCCAGGGTGGTCAACGATTGCGACCAGGCCTGGAAGCTGGCGGTTTTGTCGGCCAGGGCCACGCTGTTGCCAGCGGCCAGTTGTTGGTAGGCGAGTTGCAGATCCTCCAGCAACACCCGCCACGACACGCCGTCCACGGCCAGGTGATGGATCGCCAGCAGCAACCGCGCTTCACCCGACGGCAGGCGCGCATGGACCACGCGCAATAGCGGACCGGTGTCGATGTTCAGGCTGCGCTGGGCTTCATCGCTCAGTGAATCCAGATCCTCTTCGCGGATCAGTTCGCAGGTCCACAGCACGCGCTCGGCACTTTCGCTGTCGCGGTAACGCTGCTGCCAGTGGCCTGCATCGTTCTGATGGAAGCTCAGGCGCAGGCTGTCGTGGTGGGCCAGCACCGCCCCGAGGGCCTGCTGCAACAGCGCAGTGTCCAGCGCTTGCGGCACATCGAGCAGCAGCGATTGATTCCAGTGCTGACGCTGGGCGACCGGCAGGCTGAAGAAGCGCGCCTGAATCGGCGTCAAGGCAAACTCGCGGGGCGCAACGGCTGCCGTAACGGGCGCGGCGGCAGGTTTGGCTTCGGCCACCGTGGCGACCTGGGCGAGTTCGGCGATGGTCTGTTTTTCGAACAGCTGCTTGGGCGTCAGGCGAATGCCTTGTCGGCGAGCCCGGGCGATGATCTGCAGGCTGAGGATCGAGTCGCCGCCGAGGGTGAAGAAGTTGTCGTGACGGCCCACCGCCTCGACGTTCAGCGCCGCTTGCCACAGCGCGGCGAGTGCGGCTTCGACCCCTTCACGGGGCGCTTCGAAAGCGTCGGACGCCATGCTTGGGGTCGGCAGCGCGCTGGCGTCGAGTTTGCCGTTGGCGGTCAGCGGGAAGGCGTCGAGGGTCAGGATGTGGCTCGGCACCATGTAGTCCGGCAGGCTGTGGGCCAGTTGCGTGCGCAGCGCCTCGCCGTCCACCTTCGCGCCGCTGTCGACGTTAGCGTCCACCAGCGCATAGGCGATCAACTGCCCGCGATCATCGACACGCACATGGGCGTCGCGCAGGCCGTCCAGCTGGCGCAGGCGCTGGGCGATTTCACCGAGGGCCACGCGGTAGCCGCGCACTTTGACCTGATCGTCGGCGCGACCCAGGAACTGAATCTGCCCGTTGGCCAGCAAGCGCGCGCGGTCGCCACTGCGGTACAGCCGCGCGCCGTTGCCGCTCGGGTCAGGAATGAAGGCCGCAGCAGTCATGGCCGGACGCTGGTGATAACCGCGCGCCAACCCCGGCCCGCCGATGTACAGCTCACCGACGTCGCCCTGCACCACCGGTTGCAACTGATCGTTGAGAATCAGCGCCACGGCATTGGGCAGTGGCCGGCCGACGGGCACGCTTTCACCCAGTGCTGCTCCAAGAGCCTCGTTGCTCAGCACGCCGACGGTGGTTTCGGTCGGGCCATAGTGGTTGATGACCCGGCAGCCGGGTTTCAGGCGGTTGACCTGCGCCACCAGTTCCCACGGCAGCGTATCGCCGCCAAGGATCAGCGCGTGCTCGGGCAATGCATCGGCGGCATTCGTCGCCTGCAACAGGCCGTTCAAATGGGTCGGCACGATCTTCAGCACGCCCACCTTGTGCTCGGCCATGTAGGCGGCGAAGCGGTCGGCATCGTTGGTGCGGTCAGGGCTGATCAGGTGCAGCGAACGCGCCGAGCACAGCGCACCAAACAGCACGGTGTGGCCCAGGTCGGCGCCGACGGTGGAGACCATCGCCATGCTCGCCTCGGACGCCAGATCAAGACGGGCGAGCAAGCCCTGAACGTAATCGGCCAGGGCGCCGTGGCTGATCACCACCCCTTTCGGCGTGCCGCTGGTGCCTGAGGTGTAGATCAGGTACGCGGCCTGATCGGCGTGGGGCTGCAGGTTCAGGGCTTGCGCCGGCAACAAGCGCCACGCGGCATCGGCCGCCACGCTGATGAGGTCGCCATGGAAGTCGCCCGGCGCCGACACGTCGCTGATCAACCCGCTTGCGCCACTGTCGGCCAGCACAAACGCCTGACGCTCGGCCGGCCATTTCGGGTCCATCGGCACGAACGCGGCGCCACTCTTGAGCACCGCCAGCAGGCCGACGACGAACTCCAGGGAGCGCTCCAGCAGAATGCCCACGCGGCTTTCAACGCCCACGCCGGCCTGGCGCAGGTGCTGCGCCAGTTGATTGGCCTGGGCATCGACCTCGGCAAAACCGGCGCTGCGCTGTTCGTCTTGCACGGCCAGACCATTCGGTTGTGTGCGCACGCTGGCATCCCACAGGCTCAGCACATCGGTGGCCGGGAACGCCACGGCTTCGGCAACGACACAGGAAGGCTCGGCGCCAATCTGCAGATCCGCCAGCCGCACCTGAGGTTGCGCGACGACCTGCGCGCAAATGCGCAGAAGATCTCCGGCGAGACCGGCGATACGCGGTTCGTCGAACAAATCACAGGCATAGGTGAACACCGCCTGAATGCCCTCGGCGTCGTCGGTGATGTCCAGGCCTAAATCGAAGTGCGCCGAGTAGTCGTCGAGCTGGTTGACGTCCATGCGCACGCCGGCCATGTCGACGTTCTGCGGCAGCGGAAATTGCTGGGTGAATTTCACCTGGCACAGCGGGTTGTGGCTGAGGTTGCGCGACACGCCGAGGGCTTCGACCAGTTGCTCGAACGGCAAATCCTGATGGTGTTGTGCGCCCAGCGCGGTCTGGCGCACGGCGTCGATCAGCTTGCTGAACGACTGCTGCGGCGACACCTCGCTGCGCAGCACCAGGGTGTTGACGAACAGCCCGATCAATCCTTCGGATTCGGTGCAGGTGCGCCCCGCCACCGGCACGCCGACGCGCAAATCAGTCTGGCTGCTGTAACGCTGCAACAGGGTTTTGTAGGCGGCGAGCATGACCATGAACAAGGTCGCGCCGTGGCGGCTGGCGAGGTCGCGCAGGCCCTGGCTTAAGTCGCGGTCGAGGGCGATGGCGTAACGGGCGCCGCGATGGCTTTGCCGGGCCGGACGCGGGCGGTCGGCCGGCAGATTCAAAACCGTCTGGGCATCACCCACTTGCTCACGCCAGTACGCCAGTTGGCGCTGCCCTTCCCCGCCGGCCAGACGCGCGCGCTGCCAGGCGGCGAATTCGGCGTATTGAATCGGCAGCGGCGGCAACACGGGAAGCTGTCCTTGCGCATGGGCGCTGTACAGCGCGGCGAATTCCTTGAGCATGACTTGCACCGACCAGCCATCGGCAATGATGTGGTGCAGCACCAGCACCAGTTGCTGCCGATCCGGCGCCAGTCGCACGTTGAGCACACGCCACAACGGGCCGTTCTGCAGATCCATCGGCTGCTCGACTGCCGCTTTGGCCAGTTCGCTCAACGCTTGCTGCGGGTCGGTGTCCTCACTCAGATAATGGCGCTCGATCAGCACCGGGCCTGGCGCGTGAATGCGCTGCACCAGCTTTTCGTTGGCGTCGATGGCGAAGGTGGTGCGCAGGCTTTCGTGGCGGGCGGCCAGGTCGTCGAGGCTGCGTTGCAGGGCGGCGTCATCCAGCGCGCCAGTCAGGCTCAACTGGCCGCACAGGTGATAGGCGCTGCTGTCCGGTTCAAGCTGCGCGAGGAACCACAGGCGCTGCTGGGCAAAAGATTGCTCGGGGTTAGCTTCGCGGGAGATCAGCGCTACGCCAGCAGGGCGCTCAGTGTTGCGGCCGTGGGTAGAGAGGTGCGCGACGACGTGGGCGTTGAACGCGCCGAGGGTCGGATGCTCGAACAGGTGCGCGGGCTCAAGTTTCAGGCCCAGCTCGCTGCTCAGGCGCGACAGCACTTGCACCACGCCGACCGAATCACCGCCCAGGGCGAAGAAGTGGTCGGCGGCATTCAGGTCGCTTTTGCCGAGGACTTCCTGCCACGCCGCGACGACTTCCGGCAGCAAGGGTGAAGCATCTACAGTGACGGCCACGCTGTCGGCATCGAGCAAACGCCCGTCCTGCCAGATCGCGAAACTGTCGAGGCTGCCGTTCTGCCAGCCGCTGCGGCAGGCGGAACGCTGCAGTTTGCCGCTGGTGGTGCGTGGCAGTGCGCCCGGCTCCAGCAGCACGATGACTTTCGGTGCCACCAGAAACAGCTCGGACACCGCGTCGCGCACCGCGTCGCAGATCATCGGCGGCTTCATCAGGCGGCGCACGTTGCGGCTGATTTCCAGCGCCAGGCCGACGCCTTCGACGCCCTGCTCGTCCGTTACCGGGAAGGCGGCGATGCGCCCGCGACGCAGCAGCTCGACGCTCTTCTCCAGGGCCTGCTCGATGTCTTGGGGGTACAGGTTCTGGCCGTTGAGGATGATCAAATCCTTCAAGCGACCGGTGATGAACAGCTCGTTGTCGCTGGCGATGCCCAGGTCGCCGCTGCGCAACCAGCGCTGGCCGTCTTCCTCGACAAAGGTCTGCGCGGTGGCTTCGGCGTTCCGCCAATAGCCCTGGGCGACGCTCGGCCCGGCAATCCAGATCTCGCCGACGTGGCCGGACGCGAGGGGCTGCAGCGTCGCCGGATCGACAATGCGCAGGTCGTGATCGGGCCGGCACCAACCGCAGCCCGGCAGACGGCTTTTGGCATTCTGGTTGGCGAACACCGCCTCGGCGGCGTCCCCGGCGGCCAGCTGGCTGCCGTCGAAATGCTTGATACCGAACGGCCTGTCGCGCTCGGCGGCGCTCACATACAGGGTCGCTTCTGCCAGGCCGTAACTCGGCGTCAGGGCGCGGCGGTTGAAACCGGCCGGCTCGAAGTGTTCGCTGAAGGCATCCAGGGTGGCGATGCGAATCGGCTCGGAGCCGGAAAACGCCAGGCTCCAGTTGTCCAGCACAAGGCCCTTCACGGCGGCGGGTTTGATGCGCTCGACGCACAGGCGATAGGCGAAATCCGGGCCGCCGGAGAAGGTGCCGCCGTACTGACTCATCGCTTCCAGCCAGCGCGCCGGCCGGCCGAGGAAATAGTTCGGCGACATCAGCGTCAGCGTGCCGCCGTAGTACAGCGGCAACAGCAGACCGCACATCAGGCCCATGTCGTGGTACAGCGGCAGCCAGCTGACCCAGCTTTCCGACGCGGGGTCCGAGATGAAGTGCCGAGCCATGGCGATTTCGTTGGCCATGAGGTTGTCGTGGGAGACCATCACGCCTTTCGGTGCGCTGGTGGAGCCCGAGGTGTATTGCAGGAAGGCCAGCGAGGCGGTGTCGATCAGCGGCGCCTGAAACCCTGCGTGGCCGTCGGTGATCTCCTCGACTGCCGCGAAGCGCCCGCCAGCCGGCATGAACGACTGCAACAGGTGCTGGAATTTATCCAGGTCTTCCCGGCGCCCGAGGACCATCTGCGGCGCGGCGTCGTGGAGGATGCCGGTCAGCCGGTCCAGATGCGTCTGCCGGTTGTACTCGGGGGCGAAGGCCGGCACGGCGATAGCTTTGGCGTACAAACAGCCGAGGAACGCCGCCGCGTAATCGGCGCCCGTCGGCAGGATCAGCACGCAACGCTCTCCGCCCTGCACGCCGAGGTGCTGCTGCAGGCAGGCGGCAATCGAACGGGCCTTGGCATCCAGTTGTGCGTAGGTGGTCAGCAGCGGCGGCTGGTCCTCGTGGACGATGTGTCGAAGGGCAATCCGGTCCGGCTGGGTCTGCGCATAAAAGCCCACCAGTTCGGGAAAATGCGCGGCCTGATCTCGTATGGATTTCATTCTTTCACCTGTTTGTATCGGCAAGGCTCAACCCGCAGGCAGCACGAAGGCGGCCCACAACGTTGTGAGAAAAGAGTGGGTGGCCGCTGACGACCACCGCTGTGACGGGTTTCTTCTTTGCTGCCCGGGCTTAGCGCGCCAGCTTGAGCGCTACGCGCGGCTCGGTCTGCGCCTGCAACGACCCATGGGCAGAGCGCGCCGAACACGGTTGCGCCTGGTCACCGAAGATCGATTCGACGACTTCCTGGGAGCGGATTGCGAGCACCGACAACAGGGTGTCGCTCAAGCCGTGGCTGTCCTCGCAGCAACCCTGCAGGAAGATCCCGGCCTCGCTGCCGGGGCTCAGGGGCAAACGATAGTGACGGTCGACGTTGGCGCCCTCGATGTATTGCTGAATGCCCGAGAGCAGTTCCAGGTGGTAGTCGCGGCGGTAACCGGTGGCGAGCACGACGACATCGAAGGTTTCGCTGTGCATCTGGTCATGGGGCGCATCGCGCAGGAACAGCTCGATGCCGTCGGCGGCCACTTCGGCGTGCACCACTTCGCGGTTGGTGAGCATGCGGTGACGCTCTTCGCCGCGCACCTTCTGCTGGTACATGCGCTGAAAAATCGTCTCGATCAGGTCGGTGTCGACCACCGAATAGTTGGTGTTGCGGAACTCGTCGAACAGCGCGACGCGGCGCTCCTGACTGTGGTTGAAAATGGTGTCGGTGAAGGACGGATTGAAAATCTGATTGACGAAGGGGCTGTCATCGGAGGGCTTCAGCGCGCTGCCGCGAATCACCAGGGTCGCCTCAACGTTGTCGAAACGCGAGGCCAGGTCTTCGAAGATTTCCGCCGCGCTCTGACCGCCGCCGACCACCGCCACGCGCACCGGGCCGGGGCGGTTGGCGAGGAGTTTTTCGATGCCGCCGCGATAGCCGGCAGAGTGCAGCACGCGCGCATCTTCCAGACCGTCAAAGGCCGCCGGAGACTGGGGAATACCGCCGATGCCGAACACCAGATTGCGCGCGCGACGGCGGGAGATTTCGCCGTGCTCATCGCGAGACAACACGTCCATGGCGACGAAGCGGCCGTCTTCGAAATGCGGTTCCACTGACATCACTTCGGCGCCGTAATGGGCCTGTTCGTTGAAGTGCGAGGCGGCCCAGGTCAGGTAGTCGGTGTACTCCTCGCGGGTCGGGAAGAAGGTCTTCAGATTGATGAAGTCCTGCAGACGACCGCGCTCGTTGAGGTAGTTGACGAAGGTGAAGCGGCTGGCCGGATTGCGCAGGGTCACCAGGTCCTTGAGGAAGGAAATCTGCATGGTGGAACCGTCGATCAGCATGCCTTCGTGCCAGTTGAACGCCGGCTTTTTCTCCAGGAAACACACGTGGGGCGCCAGACCGCTGCGCTGGGCATGCTCCTGGGTGGCAATGGCCAAAGCCAGGTTCGACGGGCCGAAACCGATGCCGATGAAGTCGTAGACGAGTTCCATGCTTCCCTCTCGTAAGGCGCGATGGGCGATCGACTCCGGCAAGCCGAGCGACAAAGTCGCCGGCGCCGGATGGCAGTTCACGCGCATCAAAAATGTTTAAGACTGATTCTCATTAACATGACGACTGAGGCTGACAGCTGTTTAGTCCCGGTCGCGGAAAATTCTTACAACGCCTCGACTGACTTCATCTGATAGGCGGCGCCGATCTCTTCCACCGCGTCGCGGCTGGCGTTTTCCCGGCGATCACCCTGCAGTTCGCTGAGCTGCCCGGACTCCATCTTCACCAGACGGTCAGCCAGGTCGAAATACTGGTCGTCGTGGCTGATGGCGAACACCGTGACGCCGGCCTTTTTGAACATCGGCAGCAGCTCGCGGTAGAAGAAACGGCGGAACAACGGGTCCTGATCGGCGGCCCATTCATCCAGCAGCAGAATGTCGCGCTTCTCCAGCAACGCCAGCATCAGCGCCAGGCGCTTGCGCTGCCCCTGGGAAAAACGCGTGTTGAGCAAGTGCCCGTCGGCGAGCTGCACCTTGTGCTTCATGTGCAGCTTTTCCAGCCAGTGCTCGACGTCAGCTACGTCAGCGTTCTGCCCATCGGCACCGAGCAATTGAGCAAACAGGTGGAAGTCGGTGAACACGCTGGCGAACAGCTGACGGTAGGCCAGCCAATCGTCAGAACCGATGACCTGGCCGTCGATCAGGATCGCCCCCGCGGACGGCCGATACAGGCCGCTGAGCAAGCGCGCCAGGCTGGATTTGCCGCTGCCGTTGCCGCCCATCAGGAACACGGTTTCGCCCCGGCGCAGGGTCAGGTTGACCGGGCCGACATCAAAACCGGGCTCGTCGCCCTGGGGCGCGTAGTGGTATTCGACGTCGCGCAGTTCGAGGGTTTGCCAGTGGCCGGCGATGTGGCTTGGTGCGACGTCGAAGCTTTCGTGGTGTTCGGCCAGGGCCAGCGACTCGACTTTATCCAGCGCCACGCGCCCGGAGATCTGCGCCGGAATCGCCGCCACCGCCAGCACTAGCGGCGTGCGCATGAACAGCACGGTCAGCGCATAGGTCGCGGCTACTTCGGTCGGCGCCCAGCCCAGGCCGTTGGCCAGGTAGAACGCCAGGCCGATGGTGCCGAGGACCATGATGTTGGCCCAGTTGCTGGCCAGGCCGTGATACCGGTCGGCCAAGGTGAAATGCTCACGGTAGCGCTGGGCGGCGACGTCGAAGGTTTCTTCGTACAGCCGGCGCGCGCGGTCGCGGTTGAGAGTCAGTTCCTTGCGGCCGTCGATCACCCCTTGGTAGCTCTGGTAGAGCTTGTCTTCGGACTCACGCAGCGCACGGATGTGCGCGTTGAGTTTTCCCACCAGCAGCCAACCGACCCCCAATGTGAATGCCATCCAGCACAGGGTGGTGATAAACAGCGACGGCGACAGCCAGGCCAGGTAACTGAACGACGCGACGCTGAGCACCGAGCCGTAGATCAGGTCCGGCAGTTGCACGAAGGCCATGGTCACCGCTCGAATGTCGCTGGACAGGCTGGCAAAGATTTTCGCCCCGCCGATGGATTCGATGCGCTCGATGTTGGTGTCCAGCAGGCGCTTGACCATCACCCGGCGCAGGCCGTAAACGAACCGGTGACCCAGCGCGGTCAGCGACAAAGAGGCCCCGGACGCCAGCGCCAGCAGCACGGCGAGCATCAGGCCGAACTGCAACAGCGCGGTGCCGAGGCCTTCGTGGCTGCTGATCATGCGTTGGTTGACGAAGGCAATCACGCCGACGCTCAACAGCCCGCTGCTGACGCTCAGCAGCAGCACCAATGCAAGCGGCCAGCGGTATTGCTGGAAGACCAGACGAATTAATTTCATGGATGACTCCGGGCAGTGAAAACGGGGGACATGACGCGGCGATGCCTAGAGCTCGCCGAGCCGCGCGCGGCAGTGAGACAGGGTGTCGCGCAGGAGGAAGTTGACCATGGTCGGCGAGGTGCCGATGACCTTGGCCACGTCGCGCTGGGTGTAGCCCTGGATCTGGCTGAGGTCGAAGACGATGCGCATGCGCTTGGGCAGTTCGTTGAGCGCGCCGACCAGTTGACCGAGGGACTCGCGACCGGCCAGCACACGCTCGGGGGACACCTCGAAACGGATCTGATCTTGCTGCTCGGCTTCGGCGCCGTGGTTGCGTTCGAGACGCTGGCGACGAAGGCGGTCGATGGACAGATTGCGCACGACGCGGAACATGTAGCGCGCCGGTTCCGTGGAGGCCAGGTCGCTTTCGAGCATCTTCACGAAAGCGTCCTGGACCACGTCTTCTGCCCGGGCGCGACAGCCGAGGAATTTGGCCGCCAGGCGCAGCAGCGCTTCGCGGTGGGTGTTGTAGGTGCCCATCAGCGCATCGAGGCGCGGGTCTCTCGCGCCACGGGTGGCGCCAACACACGGTGAGCCGAGCCGTGTGGGCTGGCTCATTGCAGGGCGAAAATCCATCTTGTTCGACATCCCTGGTAACAAAGGAACGCGAAGGATAACGCAAACGATTCTCATTGCAACGTAAGAAAATTTACCGATTGGTGAAACTTTTTCGTCGTGCTTCGAGTCGTTTTGGCCCTGCAGCCCTCATTTCATCAGGCGCAGCTCCAGGTATTGCAGGAGCATGATGGTTTTGCCGTCGTTGATTTCGCCGCTTTCCACCATGGCGATGGCCTGCTCGAAATCCAGCTCCAGCACTTCGATGTCTTCGCCCTCCTCCTCCAGCCCACCCCCTTCGCTGACCCGATCGCCGGGCTGGTATTCACCGATGAAAAAGTGAATGCGCTCGGTCACTGAACCCGGGCTCATGAAGGCATCGAAGATCTTCTTCACCGAACGCACGACGTAGCCGGTTTCTTCCTCGGCTTCCAGGCGAATGCGTTCTTCGGGGCTGGCGTTGTCCAGCAACCCTGCTGCCGCTTCGATCAAATAACCGCTGTGGCCGTTGACGAAGGCTGGCATGCGGAACTGCCGGGTCAGCACCACCGTGCGGCGCTCCAGGTTGTACAACAGAATCGTCGCGCCATTGCCCCGGTCGTAGACCTCGCGGGTCTGGGACTGCCAACTGCCGTCACGGCGTTGCAGCTCGAAGCTGTATTTCTTGAGCACGTACCAGTTGTCAGAGAGGAGCTGTTCGTCGGTAATGCGGATGGGGGTGGAAGGCATATAGCGGTCCTTGATAAATGCGTTTTTTGATATCGATTGCCGATGGTGATCCCACTGATTCAACGCGATCACCCCGTCGGAGCCGGCTTGCTGGCGAACCCGTCGTGTCAGGCGCTGCGGCGGCGAATGGCCCACCGCGTTCGCCAGCAAGCCGGCTCCTACAGAAGTTGCGTCCGGCGCGGTTCCTCAATGGTGCAAATATCCCCTGTAGGAGCGCGCTTGCCCGCGAAGGCGTCGGATCAGGCAACGCCGTGTTAAAGGGTCAAACATGCTCGCGCCGCACAAAAACCCCGAACTATTGTTTCCATCGATTGCCAACATAGGCACGAACGCCGTTCTGTTTGCCCGTGCAAATCCGGATGATGGCGGCACTGATTAACCAGACAAGGATTTGCCCGCAATGTCCATCAACATGACCATTCTGTTGACCCTTATCGTTTCGTTCTCTATTGCTCTGGCCGGCGTGGTGCATATCTGACGCTGTCGGCCCACGTGCCATAAGCGACAAAGCCCGACCGGCGCGCCAGATCGGGCAGTTGTTCGTCAGTTGTCACTCATGAAATTCAGGCGCCGTTTCCTTGCTGCCGACAAAGAAACTGTCGGCGACGATGCGCAGCGGTTGCAGGTCCAAGTCGCTTTTGCCCGCGTCGATCAATCCCGCGAAGTGCCCGTACATGGCCGGGTACTCGCCCTCCTCCGAGACGGTCTGCGCCACGCCATCGATACTGACCTGCGCACCGCCCGCGTCCAGGCGCATCACGCCTTCGTTGCAGTGCAACTCGATGCTCCACTGCTCGTTGACGCTGTGATCGAAATCCAGTTCGGCGATCACCTGCACGTCCTCAGCGGAACGCATCTGCAACGACGCCGCAATCGGCGACTGGCAATTGCTCGGCACGCTCAGGCTCGCCGACTCGACGAACAGCGCGCGCGGCAGCAATTCGGTGACGATCGACAACGCGTTGATCCCCGGATCGAACACCCCCAGCCCGCCCGCCTGCCAGATCCACGCCTGGCCCGGGTGCCATTTGCGCACCTGCTCTTTCCAGTCAATCCGTACCTGCTTAAGGGTCTTGCCTTCAAGCCACTGCACGGCGTTGCGCACGCCCGGGGCGAAGCGTGAATGCCAGGCAAACAGCCCGCTGACACCCGCCGATTTGACCTCGTCGATCAGGGCAAGGGCTTCGCCCAGGGTCGAGCACGGCGGTTTTTCCACCAGCACGTGTTTGCCAGCCTTCAGCGCCCCTTCAACCAGCGCAAAACGCCCCTGAGGCGGCGTGCAAAAGGCGATGGCGTCCACCGCCGGACCTTGCGCCAGCAGCTCGGCCAGTGAGCTGAAATTGGGCACGCCCGGACAGTGTTGACCCAGCGTCGCCACAGCCACCAGCTCAAACCGGTCACTGGCGTGGATCGCCGGCACGTGCTGGTCCTGGGCGATCTTGCCGTAACCCACCAGCCCTAAACGAATCGGATGCATCGATGACTCCTGTGATGTTGTCGTTGTTATGACAGACGCGCCCCGTTCGAGACGCCCTAAAGCAAATCAGTGAAGCGCTGCTGCCTCGCCCTGCTGATATTCGCGAGGGGTGCAGCCGAACTCCCGGCGGAACACCGTGTGCAGGTATTGCGCGGATTTGAAACCGCAGTTTTGCGCGATGTCGGCGATGGCCGAGTCACCGTGCTTCAGGCCCGACGCCGCGGCGGTCAGTTTGAAGCTGAGAATCTCGTCATGCACGCTGCAACCGCGCGCCTTGCGAAAGTGCGATTCCAGCGAAGAACGGGAAATGCCAACGTAGCCCGCGACCTGGGCGGTCTTGATGCCTTGGCAGGCGTACTGGCGAATGAAATGCAGCGCCTGCATGACGTAAGGGTCACCCAGCGGCTGATGCAGGCTGGAGGCCTGAACGTTGATGGTCTCGGGCGGCACCAGGATCTGGCGGGCGGTCGAGGGCATGCCGTGGAGCATCTGGTGCAGCAACTGCGCCGCCGTGTGCCCCATCAATTGAGTGCCCTGGGTCACCGAACTGAGCGGCACCCTCGTCAGGGTACGGGTCAGCGGGTCATTGTCGATGCCGATCAGCGCCACTTGCTCGGGCACCGCAATGCCCGCCGTCAGGCACGCCTGCAGCAACTGCCGCGCGCGGGCGTCGCTGACGGCGATGATGCCGATAGGTTTGGGCAGGCTTTGCAGCCAGGTGATCTGCTGTTCGACGGCGCTGTCCCACAGCGGCGCGCTGGTGCTCAGGCCGCGATAGACCTCGCCGTGCAAACCGTCGCGCTGCAACAGCCGGCGAAAGGCCTTCTCACGCTCTTGGGCCCAGCGATTGCTCTGGGCTTCCGGCAGGCTGAAACAGGCAAAGCGCGTCAGACCGGCCTCGATCAGGTGCTCGTAGGCCAGCTTGATCAGGGCGAAATTGTCGGTCGCGACGTAGGGAATGTGCTTCGGGTAGGCCCGCTCGTCCTCGTAGGAACCGCCCACGGCGACCACCGGCAAGGTGCTCCCGGCCAGCGCCTCGCCGATCAGCGGATCGTCGAAGTCGGCAATGATGCCGTCACCCTGCCAGCGCTCGATGCCTTTCAGGCGGCAGAGAAAGTCCTCTTCCAGAAACAGGTCCCAGGAGGCACGGGTGCTGCTTAGATAATTGCCAATGCCGGTGATGATGCCGCGGTCGTAGATCTTGCCGCCGTTGAACAACAGTGCGATGCGGTGAGCGGGCGGGACGGTTTTCATTATTGTTCCCCGGGCCTGTGAAGCGAGTCGGCACAGACTAGGCCTGCGCCGGGGGAATCTCAATACTCAAAATCGAACACCGGGTTGGTGATTTTCGCAATCGGCGCGGACGGGGCCGTTGCTAGTATCGGGGGCAGCCAAGAACAAAAACGTGCAGAACGCCGCCGACAAAACAATAAGGAAACGCCGATGCCCTGCTTCCCCGATATCGACACCATTCGCTACGAAGGCCCCGGCAGCGAGTCGCCCCTCGCCTTCCGCCATTACGACGCCAACAAGATCATCCTGGGCAAGCCCATGCGCGAACACCTGCGCATGGCCGCGTGCTACTGGCACACCTTCGTCTGGCCGGGCGCCGACATGTTCGGCGTCGGCACCTTCAAGCGGCCATGGGTCAAACCCGGGGACGCCATGGAGCTGGCGCGGTTGAAGGCCGAAGCGGCGTTCGAGTTCTTCTCCAAGCTGGGCATCGACTACTACAGCTTCCACGACACCGACGTCGCCCCCGAAGGCGCCAGCTTGAAAGAGTACAGCCATAACTTCGCGCAGATGGTCGACGAACTTGAGCGCCATCAGGAACAGAGCGGCATTCAGCTGCTGTGGGGCACCGCCAACTGCTTCAGCAACCCGCGCTTCGCGGCCGGCGCCGCAAGCAATCCGGACCCGGAAGTGTTCGCTTATGCCGCCGCTCAGGTGTTCAGCGCGATGAACGCGACCCATCGGCTCAAGGGCTCGAACTACGTGCTGTGGGGCGGTCGCGAAGGTTACGAAACGCTGCTCAACACCGACCTTGCGCGCGAACGCGAGCAACTGGGCCGCTTCATGCGAATGGTGGTCGAGCACAAACACAAGATCGGCTTTACCGGCGACCTGCTGATCGAGCCCAAACCCCAGGAGCCGACCAAGCACCAGTACGATTACGACACGGCCACGGTGTTCGGCTTTCTGCAACAGTTCGGTCTGGAGAAGGAGATCAAGGTCAACATCGAGGCCAACCACGCCACCCTCGCCGGCCACAGTTTTCACCATGAAATCGCCACGGCGGCGTCCCTCGGCATCTTCGGCAGCATCGACGCCAACCGGGGTGATCCGCAGAACGGCTGGGACACCGATCAGTTTCCCAACAGCGTCGAAGAGCTGACCCTGGCTACGTACGAGATCCTCAAGGCCGGCGGTTTCAAGAACGGCGGCTACAATTTCGATTCCAAAGTGCGCCGGCAGAGCCTGGACGAAATCGACCTGTTCTACGGCCACGTCGCGGCCATGGACGTGCTCGCGCTGTCGCTGGAACGGGCCGCTGCGATGATTCAGGACGACCAATTGCAGGCGTTCAAGGACCAGCGCTACGCCGGCTGGGACCAACCGTTTGGCCGCGCGGTGCTGTCGGGGGATTTCAGCCTGGATTCCTTGGCGCAGCACGCGCTGGACAACGAACTCAACCCCCAAGCTGTGAGCGGCCGCCAGGAAATGCTCGAAGGCGTGGTGAACCGGTTTATCTATCCCTGATACCCGAAGGCGCCGTGCACGGACGGATCTATCCCTGACATGACGCGCGCTCAACGGTAGGAGCCGGCTTGCTGGCGAACGCGGTCGGTCAGCTGCGAAGAGGTCGACTGAACTGACGCGTTCGCCAGCAAGCCGGCTCCTACGGTTCTTCGGCGTGCCAGCGAAAGCGGCGCTGCCCTCACGAATGGTTCCCGGCTAAAGCCGGTCCTACGACTGGAGTTGGTTACATTCTCACGACAAATCCCCGCTCGCGGTGCGCGGTCAGTCTCTACAGTTCCACCGGTACATCGTCGAAACGTGTCTCTAAACAAAAATAACAGGACGCAACCCCATGAAGAGTTTCAAGACCACCCTGCTCGCCAGTGCCCTGGCCCTGCTCAGCCTGCCCGTCATGGCCGACTCGGCCCATCCGAAAATCGGCTTTTCCATCGATGACCTGCGCCTCGAACGCTGGGCCCGGGACCGCGATTACTTCGTCGCAGCCGCAGAGAAAATGGACGCCAAGGTGTACGTCCAGTCCGCTGATGCCAACGAAGGCAAACAGATCTCCCAGATCGAAAACCTGATCTCCCGCGGCGTCGACGTCATCGTCATCGTGCCGTTCAACGCCACCGTGCTGACCAACGCCGTCGCCGAAGCCAAAAAGGCCGGCATCAAAGTGGTGTCCTACGACCGGCTGATCCTCAACGCCGACATCGACGCCTACATCTCCTTCGATAACGAGAAAGTCGGGGAAATGCAGGCGGCCGGCGTGCTCAAGGCAGCCCCGAAAGGCAATTACTTCCTGCTCGGCGGCGCCCCCACCGACAACAACGCCAAGGTGCTGCGCGAAGGCCAGATGAAAGTGCTGCAGCCGGCCATCGACAAGGGCGACATCAAGATTGTCGGTCAGCAATGGGTCAAGGAATGGAACCCGACCGAAGCCCTGAGCATCGTCGAAAACGCCCTGACCAAAAACAGCAACAAGATCGACGGCATCGTCGCCTCCAACGACGCCACCGCCGGCGGCGCGATTCAGGCCCTCGCCGCACAGAAACTGGCCGGAAAAGTGCCCATCTCCGGCCAGGACGCCGACCTGGCAGCGGTCAAGCGCGTGATCGACGGCACGCAAACCATGACCGTCTACAAACCGCTGAAACTGATCGCCTCGGAAGCGGCAAAACTGTCGGTGCAACTGGCGCGCAACGAGAAGCCTACGTTCAGCTCGCAGTACGACAACGGCGCCAAGAAGGTCGACACCATCCTCCTGACCCCGACGCCGCTGACCAAGGACAACATCGATCTGCTGGAAAAGGACGGGTTCTATACCAAGGATCAGATCGCCGGGAAGTGATCGCCCTTTGCAGGCTGCCATAGCTGCAGTGTGACCCCTGCACCGACACCTGCACCGACACCTGTAGGAGCGTGGCTTGTCCCGCGAGCGGCGGGGAACCCGTCGTAAAACCTGACACTGTGGTTTGCCTGACACAATGCGTCTGCTGAATTTACGACGGCTTCGCAGCCGGTCGCGGGACAAGCCGCGCTCCTGCACGAGAACTCCGGCCTGTCCTGGAATACCGCGCCATGTCCGATCACCTGCTGCAAATGAACGGCATCGTCAAATCCTTCGGCGGCGTCAAGGCACTCAACGGCATCGACATCAAGGTACGGGCTGGCGAATGCGTCGGCCTGTGCGGTGAGAACGGCGCCGGCAAATCAACGCTGATGAAAGTCCTCTCGGCGGTCTATCCCCACGGCACCTGGGAGGGTGAAATCCTCTGGGACGGCCAGCCGCTGAAGGCGCAATCCATCAGCGAAACCGAGGCCGCCGGGATTGTCATCATCCATCAGGAACTCACCCTCGTCCCCGACCTGTCGGTGGCGGAAAACATCTTCATGGGCCACGAGCTGACCCTGCCGGGCGGGCGCATGAATTACCCGGCGATGATTCACCGCGCCGAAGCCCTGATGCGCGAATTGAAAGTGCCGGACATGAACGTCGCCCTGCCCGTTTCGCAATACGGCGGCGGCTATCAGCAACTGGTGGAGATCGCCAAGGCGCTGAACAAACAGGCGCGGCTGTTGATCCTCGACGAACCCTCCTCGGCCCTGACCCGCTCGGAAATCGAGGTCCTGCTCGACATCATTCGCGAGCTCAAAGCCAAGGGCGTCGCCTGCGTCTACATCTCCCACAAGCTCGATGAAGTCGCCGCCGTCTGCGACACGGTCTCGGTGATCCGCGACGGCAAGCACATCGCAACCACAGCCATGGCCGACATGGACATCCCCCGCATCATCACGCAAATGGTCGGCCGCGAGATGAGCAACCTCTACCCCACCGAGCCCCATGCCGTCGGCGAGGTGATTTTCGAGGCGCGCCACGTCACCTGCTACGACGTCGACAACCCGAAGCGCAAACGCGTGGACGACATCTCGTTCGTGCTCAGGCGCGGGGAAATCCTCGGCATCGCCGGGCTGGTCGGGGCCGGGCGCACCGAACTGGTCTCGGCGCTGTTCGGTGCCTACCCGGGCCGGTACAGCGGCGAAGTGTGGCTGGACGGCAAACCGATCGACACGCGCACGCCGCTCAAATCCATCCGCGCGGGGCTGTGCATGGTCCCCGAGGACCGCAAGCGTCAGGGCATCATTCCGGACCTGGGCGTTGGCCAGAACATCACCCTCGCCGTGCTCGACAGCTTCGCCCACCTGACCCGCATCGACGCCGAAGCCGAACTGGGCAGCATCGACAAGGAAATCGCGCGAATGCACCTGAAGACTGCGAGCCCGTTCCTGCCGATCACCAGCCTCTCCGGCGGCAATCAGCAAAAAGCCGTGCTGGCGAAGATGCTGCTGACGAAGCCGCGGGTGCTGATTCTCGACGAGCCCACCCGCGGCGTGGACGTGGGCGCCAAGTACGAGATTTACAAACTGATGGGCGCGCTGGCGGCCAGCGGCGTGTCGATCATCATGGTGTCGTCGGAGCTGGCCGAAGTGCTCGGCGTCTCCGACCGTGTGCTGGTGATCGGCGAAGGCCAGCTGCGCGGGGATTTCATCAACGAAGGGCTGACCCAGGAACAAGTGCTCGCGGCCGCCCTCAGCCAGGCCGGGGACACTGCATACAACAAAAACAATAACGACCGGCCAGGTGCTGTGGGAGATGCGCGTCAATGAATCAACTCAAGCAACTGTTCACCCGCTACAAAATGCTCGCCCTGGTGATCGCCATCGCGGTGATCTGGCTGTTCTTCAGCTGGGAAACCGACGGGGGCTTTCTGACGCCGCGCAACCTGTCGAACCTGCTGCGGCAGATGTCGATCACCGGGATTCTGGCCTGCGGCATGGTGCTGGTGATCATCAGCGGCGAGATCGATCTGTCGGTGGGTTCGCTGCTCGGTTTGCTCGGCGGCGTGGCGGCGATTCTCGACGTGGTCTATCACCTGCCGCTGCCACTGAACCTGTGCATCGTCGCCGGCTGCGGGCTGTTGATCGGTCTCACTAACGGCTGCATGACCGCGTACCTGCGCATCCCCTCGTTCATCGTCGGCCTGGGCGGCATGCTGGCGTTTCGCGGGATTCTGCTGGGGATCACCGGCGGCACCACGATCGCCCCGGTGTCGCCGGAACTGGTCTACATCGGTCAGGGTTATCTGCCGCCGCTGGTGGGGATCGTGCTCGGCGTGCTGCTCTTCGCACTGACGCTGTTCCTGACCTGGCGTCAGCGCAGCAACCGGGCGTTGCACGGGCTGGCTGCCCATTCGCTGGCCCGGGATGGGGTGCGCGTGGCGGCGATTGGCGTCGTCCTGGCCGGCTTCGTTTACACGCTGAACAGCTACGACGGGATTCCGGTGCCGGTCCTGCTGCTGTTGGTCTTGCTTGGGGCTTTCAGCTACATCACCACCCAGACCGTGTTCGGCCGGCGGATCTACTCGGTCGGCAGCAACATGGAGGCCACGCGCCTCTCCGGCATCAACGTGCAGGCGGTGAAGTTATGGATATTCGGCATCATGGGCGTCATGTGCGCCCTCGCCGGGCTGGTCAACACCGCCCGCCTGGCCGCAGGCTCGCCGTCAGCGGGCAACATGGGCGAACTCGACGCCATCGCCGCCTGCTTCATCGGCGGCACCTCCATGCGCGGCGGCTCGGGCACCGTGTACGGCGCACTCCTCGGCGCCCTCGTCATCACCAGCCTCGACAACGGCATGTCCATGCTCGACGTCGACAGCTACTGGCAGATGATCGTCAAGGGCAGCATTCTGGTGCTGGCGGTGTGGGTGGATGTGAGCACGCGGGCTGGACGGCGGTGAGTGCTTGACCACACTCAGTTTCACCACACTCGAGCCCGTAGGAGCCGGCTTGCTGGCGAACCGGCTGTGTAATCTCACACGTTCATGTCTGAACGACCGCCTTCGCCAGCAAGCCGGCTCCTACAGAGTCCGTGCCTATCCCTCGACCGGGCAGTGAGCGATCTGAATCCAGCCGGACGGGTAACCCGCTCACCGCCCTTCCAGCAACTCCCCTGCCCGATCCAGCAGCCCCAGCGGGTCGTCCGTCTTGTGAATGTCCACCGAGAGCATCTGCCGGAACTTGCGCGCGCCGGGAAAGCCGGTGCCCAGGCCCAGCACGTGACGGGTGATGTGGTGCATCGAGCCACCTTCGCGAAGGTGCGCTTCCACATAGGGCCGCATCAGCCTAAGGGCTTCGGCGCGGGTGATCTGCGGGGCGTCGCTGCCAAACAGTTCGCGGTCCACGCCTGCCAGCAGGTACGGGTTGTGGTACGCCTCGCGGCCGAGCATCACGCCGTCGAAAGTGTTCAGGTGCTCCTGGCACTGCTCCAGGGTCTTGATGCCGCCGTTAAGGATGATCTCCAACTCGGGAAAATCCTGTTTCAGTTGCGCAGCGATGTCATAGCGCAGCGGCGGAATGTCACGATTTTCCTTGGGCGACAGGCCTTCGAGAATGGCGATCCGGGCATGCACGGTGAAGCTGGTGCAGCCGGCGTCGCGCACGGTGCCGACGAACTCGCACAGCTGCTCGTAACTGTCGCGGCCGTTGATGCCGATGCGGTGCTTGACCGTCACCGGAATCGTCACGGCGTCGCGCATGGCCTTGACGCAATCGGCGACCAGCTGCGGATGCCCCATCAACACCGCGCCGATCATCTTGTTCTGCACCCGGTCGCTCGGGCAGCCGACGTTGAGGTTGACCTCGTCATAGCCCGCCGCTTGGGCCAAACGCGCACTGGCCGCGAGGTCGGCCGGATTGCTGCCGCCCAGCTGCAAGGCCAGCGGATGCTCTGTCTCGTCGTGACGCAAGAAGCGCTCGGTATCGCCGTGGAGCAATGCGCCGGTGGTGACCATCTCGGTGTACAGCAGCGCATTCTTCGACAGCAGACGCAGGAAGAAACGGCAGTGACGATCCGTCCAGTCCATCATCGGGGCCACGGAAAAACGCCGTGAGGGCTCGGAGGGCAGGCGATCGGTACGGGGTTCTGTGATAGGCAGCATGGTAACAATAAGCAGGTCGGGCGAAGAGGACGCGCATTCTAACAGCTCACACGCTCTGCTGAAGCCGATCCTGCTGAAAACACGCCCATTGCAGAACCCGCTTCAGGCGGACAGTCATTAAGCAGGTGGTCAAAACTTATAACAACTTAACCCGCACCACACCGTTATAAACTGACCACCCTCCTAAGCATTAGCACGCTAACCATCCTCTTTCAAACGCGGCCCTTAACATATCAATAGGCGTTGCTTTAATTAAGCCACTTCTCGGCAGATAATTTGACGCCATAAATTCGCACCCCGCTCGCCCACTGCTTATTTAAGCAACATTATTTAAATAATAGCGGAAGTTGACGCCAAGAAAATAAATGAACTTATTTTAATTAACCACTGGCAAAGTATTTTTATTGGGATATAACAAGTAACAACCGGCACACACGAACGTACAAACATGACAATCCTTAAAGTTATCGGCCTATGGCTGCTGCCCCTGTGCGCCGCAACCACGGTGTTTGCTCAGCCGAGCGTGAACACTTCCGCGACGGTTGAACAACATCGGACGCTTAACCATCGGGACGTCGGCGGGATTGTGATCGGGCAGACCATGACCCTGGCAGGCCGGACGTTTTATGACAGTTTCGCAAACACCTGGCGCGAAAAAGATGAAGCGGAAACGTTCACTGTGACTATCACCGAACGTCCCACTGCGCGGTTAGGCAGCCAGGTCTTCGTGGATTACGGCAATCGCCGGTTGTTTCAAATGTTCCTGCCGCCCAACCGCACGCTTATTCCGGCCATTGCAGCCGACGCGGCCGGTCAGGTGTACCAGGCCATTCTTGATTATCAATTGGCACAATTCTTTGGCGACCCGGACATTGGACGAGACGAGCTATGAAAGCACTCACTATTAATCGCAGCCTGGTGGTTGTCGCCGGCCTCGTCTTGATGACCGGCCTGTGCTCAGGCGTCCAGGCCAGCGAATTGGCTTATGTCCCGAACAACCCGTCGTTCGGCGGCAATCCGTTGAACGGCCCGGTGCTGCTCAATCAGGCCCAGGCGCAAAACCATTACGTCGAAAAGTCTTCATCGTCCGGCGCCTACGCCGGTCAGACCGCGCTGACTCAGTTCAATAGCATGTTGCAGAGCGCCATTCTAAGCCGGGTGTCGTCGGCCGTAACGTCCAGCATCGTCGGTGCCAACGGCCAACTGGTGCCGGGCACCGTCGAAACCACCGACTTCCGCATCGCAATCACCAACCTGCAAGGTGGCCTGCTGCAGATCGTGACGACCGACAAGAACACTGGCCAGACCACCCAGTTTCAAGTGAATCAACCGTAAGACCCGTCGCATCCGCTCCTCCGCACCACCCCACTACAATACTGAATAAGGAAGATCATCATGCAAGCACGCAAATCCTTACTGTCTCTGGCCATCCTGTTCGCTGTCTCCGGTGCGGCCATGGCCGACTCAAGCACCGTCAACACCACCCAGGCAGGTTCTGACAACGGACTGAACGTCGAGCAGCGCGGCGCCACCCAGTCCACTGTCACCGTCAATCAGAACGGCGGCCGTAACGTCGCAGGCGCTATCAACCAGACGGCCACTTACAGCAACCTGGCGATCAATCAGACCGGCTACTACAACCTCAGTAGCGCCAAGCAGGCGGGTAACAACAATACGGGCTCCATTACCCAGAACGGCGGCGGCCCTCAGCCTCAAATCGCGAGCCTGGATCAGTCCGGGGGCTACAGCAAAGCGACCATTGATCAACAGGGCAACTACAGCACCAGCGCCTACGTCACCCAGGGCGGCGGCAATAACAACACCGCCAGCACCTCGCAATCCGGCAACAGCACGCGCGTCAGCGGGACCCTTTCCCAGGCTGGCAGCTACAACCTGGCGAGCATTTCGCAGCAAAGCAATAACAACACCGTCACCAGCAGTGTCACCCAGGCGGGCAACAGCAATACCGGGACTGTTTCGCAACGGCATAACTCCCAGCAAGTGTCCGCCACCCTGCAACAGAACGGCAACAACAACGCCGGCTCGATCCAGCAGAACGACACCCTCGCTACCACCGCCAACGCTCAACAGCGTGGCGACTTCAACACGCTCTCCGTTTCGCAGAACGGCTCTTTGCTGAAGGCCGACGTCCAGCAGAGCGGCAACAACAACTACGCGTCCAGCACCCAGACCGGCCTCAACAACGAAGATACGCTGCTGCAGACCGGCAACAACAACCGCGCGGTGGTGAGCCAGACCGGCACCGGCACTTACCTCTCCACCAACGCCGTTCGCCTGACTCAGTCCGGCAACAACATGGTCGCCAACGTCAGCCAGACCGGCGGCAGCGGCAACGTGGCAACGATCTACCAACACTAAGATGATTTACCCCGCCAGGGCCTGGCGGGGTTTTCTTGCGGGAAGAGAAAGTATGCGCGTCCGTCCCCTCATGTTGATATTCACTGCCGTCATGCTGATTGCCGGCTGTACCACGTCTCGCCCTGCGGCGACCATTTCCCCGGCCACGCTGTCGCCTGCAACCCAAAGCCTGCGTGACCTGACCCACCTGCCGCCACCGGCTGGCCCCATCAGCGTTGCGGTATACGGCCTGCGCGATCAGACCGGGCAATACAAACCGTCCCCCGACAGCTCGTTTTCCACCTCGGTGACCCAGGGCGCCGCGTCGCTGCTGATCAGCGCCCTGCGCGACTCACGCTGGTTCAAGCCGGTGGAGCGCGAGAATCTTCAGGACCTGCTCACCGAGCGCAAGATCATCCGCGCGCTGGAGCAGCCCCAGGATCAGGCCCAGGTGCAACTGCCTGCGCTGCGACCGGCAAACATGATCATCGAAGGCGCCATCGTCGCGTACGAAAGCAACGTGCGCACCGGCGGCATCGGCGTTCGTTACCTCGGTGTCGGGCCTTCGGAGCTTTACCGCCAGGATCAGGTGACCGTCAACCTGAGGGCGGTGGACATCCGCACCGGTGACATCATCCAGAGCATCACCACCACCAAGACCATCTTCTCGATTCAGGTCGATTTCGGCATCTTCCGCTTCGTCTCCCTCAAGCACCTTCTGGAGGTCGAGACCGGCGTATCACGCAACGAACCCGTGCAGCAATGCGTGCGCGAAGCCATTGAAACGGCGCTGATCCACATGATTGCCCAAGGCGCGCGGGACGGCAGCTGGAACCTGAAAAACCCCGCTGACCTGAACAAACCGCTGCTGCAGAGTTATCTGCAGAGCTACGACGAACAGATGACCACCTTGCCGCTGGCTGATGCGGACAAGGACATCGTTGCCACAGGAGAGAAGAATGAAACGCAACGTTAAAGGATTCGGCTGCCTCGCAGCGGCACTGCTGCTCACCGGCACACTCGCCCAGGCGCAGGATCTGGTGCGCGAAGCACGCTACGCGGACATCACCGTCGGCAACAGCGTCGCCACCATTTTGCAGATCGGCGCTGATAACAACGCTCGCGTCGACCAGAGCGGAGCCCGACAGAACCAGGCAGTGACTCAGACCGGCAATCGCAACCAGGCGGTGGTCAACCAGAGCGGCGTCAACAACGCGATCACGGCGCAGCAGAACGGCACCGCGAACACCGCGCAGGTCAGCCAGTCCGGCACCAGCAACCAGACCGGCGTGACGCAGAACGGCACCGACAACGCCGCGAACGTGGTGCAGACCGGCGCCTACAACCAGGCTTTCGTCGGGCAGTACGGTCAGGCCAACCAGGCCAGCGTCACCCAGGCCGGATTCGGCGGCGCCGTGTCGATCCAGCAGTTCGGCGACCACATGAACGCCAGCGCGACCCAACGGTGATCTCGATGATGGACTTCACTCAGCTGGTGGTGACGGTTGACGCCCAGCACAGCGGCTCGACGGTGGTGATCCGCCCGCACCTCGAGAATCCTGCCCCGCTGACGCTGCAATACCGAATGACCGTCAGGCAGAGCAGCGCCCAGGGCACCTCGGCGATCAATCAGGAGGGCGATCTGCAGAACGGCGTCGCGGCGAACAGCATCAGCCTGAGCCTGCCGGCCGAGGCGACGTGCCAGGTTCATCTGGAGGTCTTCGACCGGACCACGCTGATCAAAGCGGTGGACAGCGACTGTGGCGAAACCACGGCTCGCTGACCCGGACGGCGGCGGTTCAGAAGGATCAGCCGCTCAGGGCCATCTGTGCCGGCCAGTCCCTGACAGCCAGCGGATAAGATGTCAGGCGCCGGGAACATCCCGGGCAGTCCGGGCTCCAACCAGTCTGGATCGAGTATCCGCCCTCCTCGGGAACCGACAGGCCATGACCCCGCGTCGCCCTTTTTAAAAAGCGCCGATCGCCCGGATCATGGCTGACACGCAGGCACGCCGTTTGCGCAAACGCAGGCGTCTAAACCGGCGTGTCTGTCGCGGTTTACGCCCTTGAGTGACCGGCGGCGCTCGGGTAATGTCAGCACACCCACAGGACAGAGCACGCTCATGACTTCCAAGCTGGAACAACTCAAGCAATTCACCACCGTCGTTGCCGACACCGGCGATTTCGCTGCCATCGAAAAACTGAAACCCGTCGATGCCACCACCAACCCTTCCCTGTTGCTCAAGGCCGCTTCCAGCGAGAGCAACGCTGACCGCTTGAAAGAAGCGTTCACCGGCAGCAACAACGACATCAACGTCGCCAGCGACCGTTTCGCCGTCGCCATCGGCCGTGAAATTCTGAAAGTGGTACCGGGCCGCGTCTCTACCGAAGTGGATGCACGCCTGTCCTTCGACACCCAGGCCTGCATCGAGCGCGCCGATCGCATCGTCGGTCTGTACGAAGATTTCGGCATCGGCCGCGACCGCATCCTGATCAAGCTGGCTTCCACCTGGGAAGGCATCAAGGCCGCTGAAGTGCTGGAAAAGAAAGGCATCCAGTGCAACCTGACCCTGCTGTTCTCCTTCGCTCAGGCCCAGGCCTGTGCCGACGCCGGCGTGTTCCTGATCTCGCCATTCGTGGGTCGCATCTACGACTGGTACAAGAAAGCCGAAGGCAAAGACTACGTCGGTGCAGAAGATCCGGGCGTGCAGTCGGTGACCCGCATCTACAACTACTACAAGGCCAACGATTACAAGACCGTGGTCATGGGCGCCAGCTTCCGTAACCTCAGCCAGATCGAAGAACTGGCCGGTTGCGACCGCCTGACCATCAGCCCTGACCTGCTGCAGAAACTGGCAGAAGATAACGGCACGCTGGCCCAGAAACTCAAGCCAGGCAATGGCGGCGAGCCACGGGTGACCCTCAACGAAAGCCAGTTCCGCTGGGCTTCCAACGAAGACGCTATGGCCACCGAGAAACTGGCCGAGGGCATTCGTCAGTTTGCCCGCGACCAGGTAGCCCTGGAAAAGATGCTGTCGGCCAAAGCCTAAAGCGTCAGGCACGTAAAAAGGGCGGCTCCTTCACAGGTGCCGCCCTTTTTTAATGCCTCGGTTCGAGACCGGGGCGTGTTACTGGTGTTGGTAGTGGTTTCTACTGGTGCTCGAGCGCATTGACCAGATCACGGAAGGCTTCGCGGTTCGAGTCGTTCAAGCCCATGAGGATCTTGTGGGCCTCAAGCACCTTGGCCTTGACCACGTCTTCGCACTGATCCTGCGTCGGCAGATCGCTCAGGGCTTCAGGCCGGGGAATCGGCCGACCGACGATGTTGAACACCTGGTCGAAGCCCATGGACTGCAGCAGGCGCGTGATGTCTTCGTGGGTGGTGACGACCGTCGGTAGCAACCCGGCCTTCTGGCGCGAAAGTATCGACAGCTTGGCCAGCAGACCGAGGGTCGTGCTGTCGATGCTGCGTGTTTCGGTCAGATCGATGACCACCGTCGAGAAGTTCATCGAGGTGAAGATCCGTTCAATTGTCGCATCCAACGCCGAGCACAGCGTCAGACGCACTTCACCCACAAACTTGAGGACGAATGTGCCGTCTTGCTCGGCGAACTGGATTCTACCGGTACTCATTAAAGGTTCCTGCTCAACACTAACAAGGCGATATCATCCGGCATCTCCCCTAGCGTGGCCAATCCAAACGTCTGGCGCAGACCATCCAGGCTGCCCCCCGCCGCCTTGACCAGTTCGGGCAAGTTGGCTTCTTTCTCTTTGAGTGTATCACCTGGCAGAAGGTCCAGAATGCCATCGGACAGCAGTGTCAGACTAAAGGACTCCGGCAGATCGATGACGTGATCCGTGTAAGTCGCTTCGTTGAACAGTCCGACCGGCAGCCCACGGCCTTCAAGGTAATGCGTGTCGCCCGGGGTGTAGAACACCGGCAGCGGCAAATGGCCGCCGACGCTGTAGGTCAACTGCCCGGTGTCCTCGTCGATTACGCCGCCCACCATCGTGACATGCTTGCCCAACTTGCAGCTGATCAGCCCGCGATTGATGTGGCCCAGCACATCGGATGGCTTGAACTCCGGCAGGCTGCCGCCGCGCTTTGATTCGAACAGCAGCCGCGTGGTCATGAACTTCAACAGCACGGTGATGAACGCAGACGAGGCGCCATGGCCGGACACATCCGCCAGATAGAACGCAACGCGGCGCTCATCGACCCGAAAATAATCCACGAAATCGCCCGACAGGTACAGCGACGGGATGATCTCATGTTCGAATTCGAATGCGTCGATGGCCCAGGGGCTGGTGGGCAGCATGTTCATCTGCACCTGACGGCCCGCGTCCTGATCTTCCTGCAGCAAATGCAGGCTGGCTTCCAGTTCGCGGTTGGCGGTCTCCAGCTTCTGTCGGTATTCCTGGTTTTCGTGGAGCAGGCGCGCCCGCTCGAGCGCGCGTCGGACCGAGTGCTCAAGCACTGCGAGGTCTTCGAGGGGTTTGATCAGGTAATCGGCAGCGCCCAGGCGCAGTGCTTCGACGGCATCGCTCATGACACCTGCGCCGGACACCACGATGACCGGCGTTTCCGGCGCAAGGCTGGTGACCTGACGAATCAGCTCGAGACCGCCCACCTGCGGCATGCGCAGATCGCAGATCAGCAGATCGGGCTTTTCCTGCTCGAAAGTCTGTAGACCCTGCAGGCCATTGGCGGCTTGCAGAACACTGAACCCGCTGTCTTCCAAATAGGCCGCGAGACTCGCGCGCACTACTTCGTCGTCATCGATGATCAGCAGCGTGGCACTGGTTTTTTGCATGTGGGCAAACGGCGCCAGATTAGGTTGGCGTAGGCGGCTGGTTGCAGTCAGCCCGCGTACTGGATTCGCTTCTAGCCTCTCTGGCTCAGGTAGCGGACTTGTAGTCAAACGCTTCACATGACAGAGCTGCCCTTCAAGGCGCAGACGGTACTCCCATCCGCCTGGCGTTTCAAGCGTGGCCCCGCTGCCGAGCGGCGTCTTTACATCGCAAATCACCCGGAGTTATAAGAACCGTTAAATCAGCAATCAAAACAAAGGATGTGCCATGGGCCAGCTCGATCGCGATTACGAAGAAAAACGGGATTACATTCGCATGCGGGTCGATGCGGAGATCAACCTGATCTACGCCGGCCAGATTATTCCGGCGGTGTGCGTGGATTTATCAGGCTCCGGCATGCAGGTACAGGCGCCCCGCTCGTTTCAGGTAGGTGACAAGATCAGCGTAAGCATCGACTCCGAGCATGCCGCACTCAAGGGACTGGAGGCCGATACCGAGGTGGTGTGGATTGCCGACATCGATGGCGGCGAGCAGAAACTGGGCCTGACGATCCTGGCGATGAAGTGACGGCAGCCCGGAACTCCGTCACATTTCCGAAAAATAGCGAAAATAAAAAGGCGACCCTCAGGTCGCCTTTTTTTGCATCGTTTTGCAGGCCTTCTGGATCAGAAGTCGTCGACGACCTTGCCGTCTTTGACCTTGAACTCGCGGTTCTGCAGATAAGCGTTGCGGATGAAGATGTACTTGTCGCCATTGATCAGCTTTTCAGCCGACAGCAGGCTGGCGCGGGTATCGACAACGCTCACGCCCAGCGCGGTGTTGCGCGTCGGCACGTGGTCGATGTAACGCCAAGGCTGAGTGTAGGTGTCCGGGTATTTGGCGAACGCGTCACGCACGGTGCTAGGCCCCAACAATGGGATCATCACGAACGGACCGCTGCCCACGCCCCAGTGACCGAGGGTCTGGCCGAAGTCTTCGTCATTGCGCTGCAGGCCCATTTTGGTGCCGACGTCGAAGAAGCCGAGCAAACCAAACGTGGTGTTGAAGATCAGGCGGGCGGTATCGACCCCGGCCGCTTCAGGCTTGGCCTGGAGCACGTCGTTGGCAAAGTTGGTCACTTCGCCGACGTTCTTGAACATGTTGTGGATGCCGTCTTCGAGGAACTGCGGCGTGATGAACTCATAGCCCTGGGCAATGGGTTTCAGCGCGTAGGTGTCGACGGTGTCGTTGAAACGGAAAATCGCTCGGTTGACGCCTTCCCACGGATCTTCGTCCGCCGCATTTGCAGCCATCGGCGCCACGGCCAGGCTGGCCCACACACACGTTCGAATCAGACGATTGATAAAGCCAGCACCGTTCTCGGGCATAGCTGAGACTCCCAGTCAAAGTAATCAAGCGGGCGCTACGCCCCAAACCAAAGGCGAGAGTATAAAGCGTTCTGTGACTATTTACGTCGCTGAAATGGTCGCGGTTTTGTAGGGCAATAAACATCCGAAGACACTGTCATCGTTTGGTCATCGATTTGTCATGGCAATCCCTTAGCGTCATCGGCTTTGAGAGGGAATGCCATGCTCGCCCCGGTCGCCGTCGCTGCTCCGTCGTTCACCGCTGTATTGTTCGGATTGAGCGGTTGCCTCGTCGACTTCGGCGCCCAGACGCGCACGCTGCTGGCCAGCGACGGCACATCCCTCGTCTCGCAGGACGCTAGGCCCTTTGCAGCACTGGCCCCCGGTGCGATCAATGCGCTGAAGCATCTCAAGCAGCACGGCATTCCCAGCGCCTGGATCGATGAATACCCCTCCTCCATCACCGAACAGTTGGCTGCGCCGCTCGGCCCCCTGATTTTGCCCACTCCCGCGCCGACCCACCGTTGGCCTGCACCTGATGCGTGCTGGCAGGCGCTGATGACCCTCGGCGTCAGGCAACTGGACGGCTGTGTGCTGGTCAGCGGCGATCCGCGGCTGCTCATGGCCGGCATCAACGCAGGGCTGTGGACGGTGGGGCTGGCGTCATGCGGGCCGCTGTGCGGTTTGTCACCCGAGCAATGGGAGGCATTGAGCGATCTGGATCGCGAGCGCCGTCGCGGACGAGCCACCCTCGAGCTGTATGCCGCCGGCGCGCATTCGGTCATCGATCACTTGGGCGAACTGGAGTCGTGCCTGGCGGATATCACGCTCCGCCGACAGAAGTCGGAAAAGCCCTGAGCTGACTGAGGTCATGCACAGCGGCCGGGAGTGGATTAGTCTAGGGCGGTGAAGGACCTTTGCCTGCGCATTGCGGTCCATCGTGAGACTAATCAGATTAAGGAAGACCCCATGTCCGTCAGTGACTTGCAACTACAACTCAACACGTTGCGCGAGCAGCTTGAGCAGAATCCGCAGCTGACCCTGGAGGAGCGCGGGAATTTGACCGAGGTCATGGAACAGATCCAGGCGCAGATCGAACTGGAGACAGTGTCTCAGGACCCGAGCATTGCCGATGGCGTCAACCTGGCGGTCGAGCGATTTGAAGTCGATCACCCCACCATCGCCGGCACGCTGCGCAATGTGCTGGTCACACTGGGCAGCATGGGGATCTGATTCAGGCATCCGCGCGCTCACCTCATTGAAACAGACCGGCTCCTACGGGTTTCGTTTACGCCGAAGATTGCGTGCGTTGCCGAGATCCACTGTAGGAGCGCGATCGCCCGCGGATGCGATCTGTCAGTCGACATCTTGATTTCAGACCCACCGCGTTCGCCAGCAACCCGGCTCCTACGGACTGTGTTTACGCCGAAGATTGCCTGTCTTGCCGAGATCCACTGTAGGAGCGCGCTTGCCCGCGAATGCGGTGGGTCAGCCGACATCTTCGTTTGAGATCCACCGCGTTCGCCAGCAAGCCGGCTCCTACGGGTTTCGTTTACCCCGACGATTGCGTGCCTTGCCGAGATCCATTGTAGAAGCGCGCTTGCCCGCGAATGCAGTGGGTCAGTCACCCTCGCATCGTCTGAGCATTCGGGTTCGCCAGCAAGCCGGCGCCTACGGATTTCGTTTACGCCGACGATTGCGTGCGTTGCCGAGACCCACTGTAGGAGCGCGCTTGCCCGCGAATGCGGTGGGTCAGTCACCCTCGCATCGTCTGAGCATTCGGGTTCGCCAGCAAGCCGGCGCCTACGGATTCTGTGCGCGCTGAAGATCGCCTGCGTTGCCGAGATCCCCTGTAGGAGCGCGCTTGCCCACGAATGCGGTGGGTCAGCCGATATCTTCGTTTCAGTGCCACCGCGTTCGCTAGCAAGCCGGCGCCTACGGATTTCGTTCACGCCGACGATTGCGTGCGTTGCCGAGATCCACTGTAGGAGCGCGCTTGCCCGCGAAGGCAGTGAGTCAGTCACCCTCGCATCGTCTGAGCATTCGGGTTCGCCAGCAAGCCGGCTCCTACGGGTTTCGTTTACGCCGACGATTGCGTGCGTTGCCGAGATCCACTGTAGGAGCGCGCTTGCCCGCGAATGCAGTGGGTCAGCCGATATCTTCGGTTCAGACCCACCGCGTTCGCCAGCAAGCCGGCGCCCACCGATTCTGTGTGCGCTGAAGATCGCCTGCGTTGCCGAGATCCACTGTAGGAGCGCGCTTGCCCACGGATGCAGTGGGTCAGTCACCCTCGCATCGTCTGAGCATTCGGGTTCGCCAGCAAGCCGGCTCCTACGGGTTTTGTGTGCGCTAAAGATCGCCTGCCTTGCCGAGATCCATTGTAGGAGCGCGCTTGCCCGCGAATGCAGTGGGTCAGCCGACATCTTCGTTTCAGACCCACCGCGTTCGCCAGCAAGCCGGCTCCTACGGACTTTGTTTACGCCGAAGATTGCGTGCCTTGCCGAGATCCATTGTAGGAGCGCGCTTGCCCACGAATGCGGTGGGTCAGCCGATATCTTCGTTTCAGACCCACCGCGTTCGCCAGCAAGCCGGCTCCTACGGATTTCGTTCACGCCGACGATTGCCTGCGTTGCCGAGATCCACTGTAGGAGCGCGCTTGCCCGCGATTGCGGTGGGTCAGCCGATATCGATGGAGCAGGCAGATTCCGTTCGCGGGCAAACGCGCTCCTACACCTGCACTGCGTCGGAGCTAGTATCTGTGGCAGGTTCGAAGAGGCTGTACATCATTGCTTTACTGCCGCGCGAGACGCCCGTTCTCAAACGTCAGTTTTTCCGTGCTGCGGTACGGGTTGATGTCCAGCCCGCCGCGACGCACGTAACGCGCATACACCGTCAGTTTTTCCGGTTTCAGCAAGCGCTGCAGGTCCATGAAGATGCGTTCCACGCACTGCTCGTGGAAATCCGAATGCTGACGGAAGCTGACGATGTAGGCCAGAAAACTGGCGTGATCGAGCGCCGCGCCACGGTACTCAACCGCGACGCTGCCCCAGTCCGGCTGGCTCGTCACCGGGCAGTTGGATTTAAGCAGATGGCTGTGCAGCACATCGTCCACCACCCGCGACTCATCGCAGCGCAGCAGTTCGGGCTGAGGGCGGTCGTAGCTTGAAATGCTCACGTCGAGTTCATCGACGCACACACCCGGCACCGCAACGATACCCTCGGCCTCGATGTCCTTCAGACTGCGAATGCGAACCCCAACCGGTTTGCCCGCAGCGGCTGACAGGTCTTTCTCCAGCGTGGCGATCAGCTCGGCCTCAGACGCGAACGCGGTCTGGTTGAGCGAGTTCAGGTACAGTTTGAACGACTTGGATTCGATGATATTTGCCGAATCCGCCGCAATGCTGAACTCACCGATGGCCACCACCGGCTTGCCCGAGGGCAGCAGCCAGGACAGCTCGTAGCAATTCCAGAAATCGACACCCTGATAAGGCAGCGTCTCGGCAGTCAGCCCCAGTTCCGCCCACTTGGCAGCGCGTGGAATCGGGAACAGCAGAGACGGCGTGTACGTGGCGATGTATTCGCTGGACTTGCCCAGCGGCGAGTGTTCGGCTGCGGGATGCATGGCGGGACCTGAACCTGAATAAAGCGGCTGTAAAAACCAAGGCCGCGAAGTTTATCGGGTTCGGCTCGGGTTTTCAGCGTTTACTGACTGATCGCCACCTTGCCGACCATGCCCGCCTGATAATGCCCGGGCAGATTGCACGCGAACTCCAGGCCCGTGGCGTCGGTGAAGGTCCAGGTCAGTTCGGCGGTCTTACCCGGTTCCACCAGCACGCTGTTGGGATCGTCATGTTTCATGCCCCCGGCGCCTTGCTCCGAAGCCTGCTCCCCGCCGTGGGCCATCCCGTGATCCATGCCGGCCATATCGTGCTTCATTTCAGTCGGGGTGAGCATGCCGCTGGCCATCATTTTCAGCATTTCCTGCTGGTGCGCCGCGTGCATCGCCGCGTCACCGAGGTTGAACTCATGCAGCAACCGGCCCTTGTTGACCAGCACGAACCGCACGGTCTCGCCCTTTTTCACGTCCAGGGATTTTGGCTCGAAGTAGATATCGCCCAGCGCCACTTCAACGGTACGCGTTGCATGGGCAGCGTCGGCCGGGTGACCGAACGCGAAATGCTCGCCGGGTGACCCTTGGGCCGAGAGGCTTGCACCCAGCAGCAGGGCAATAGCGACATAACGGAGCGACATCGGCCTCTCCTACTCGTAGCGCAAGGCGTGGGCCGGCTGGATCTGCGCGGCGCGGTAGGCCGGGTAGATCGTTGCCAGAAAGCTGAGGATAAACCCGGCACTGCAGATCAGCGCGACGTCACTGCCTTCGAGCTGCGACGGAAGATTGCTGATGAAGTACACGTCCGAGGTGAAGATGTGCTGGCCTGTCACGCGCTCGACCCAGCCGACGATCTGACTGACGTTGATCGCCGCGATCACGCCCAGCACGCCGCCGATCACGGTGCCGACAATGCCAATGACAGTGCCCTGCACCATGAAGATGGTCATGATCTGGCCAGGGGTGGCACCGATGGTGCGCAGGATGGCGATGTCGGCACCCTTGTCGTTCACCACCATGATCAGCGTGGCGATGATGTTGAACGCCGCCACGGCGACGATCATCAGCAGCAACAGGCCGATCATGGTCTTTTCCATCTTCATGGCGCTGAACAGGCTGCCCTGGCTGTGGGTCCAGTCATCGGCCTTGTAGCCCGCACCGAGTCCGGCGGCGATGGCCGTAGACACTTGCGGGGCAGCGTACAGATCGGTCAGCGCCAGGCGCACGCCCTGCACCTGATTGGGCTGCCAGCGCTGGATGACCGCAGCATCGGCGACGTTGACCAGCGCCATGGACCCGTCCAGTTCAGCGCCCACCTTGAACACGCCGACCACCGTCAAACGTTGCAGGCGCGGGGTGATGCCACCCGGTGCGCTGCTGATCTCCGGAACAATCAGGGTCAGCTTGTCGCCGACGTTCAGGCGAAAGCGCCGCGCGGTGATTTCGCCGATCACCACACCAAATTCTCCCGGCTTCAGGTCCTGCAGCCGGCCCTGCACGATGTGCTGGGTGACAATGGAGACTTTGGATTCCAGTGCCGGGTCGACGCCGTTGATCTGGATCGGCTGCATAGAACCCTTGTAGGACAGCATGCCGTCCATTTCAGTGAACGGCACGGCGGCCGTCACCTGCGGATCCTTGAGCGACGCATTGGCAGCCGGCTGCCAGTCGTCCAGCGGTTTCACCCCGGAGATCACCGCGTGGGGGACCATGCCGAGGATTCGCGAACTCATTTCCTTCTGGAAACCGTTCATCACGGACAGCACCACGATCATCGCCAGCACGCCCAGCGCCAGCCCGATCATCGAGGTCATGGAAATGAACGAGATGAAGTGGTTGCGACGCTTGGCCCGCGTGTAGCGCGTACCGATAAAGATGGATAACGGTCTGAACATTCGTGGAGCACCGTAACTAAGCAGCTAAAAGTAAAAAGCCGATGCCCGAAAGGCATCGGTTGTACGGGTCAGGCTTCGACCAGACGGCCTTCTTCAAGACGCCACACGCGGTCCATCTGCCGGGCCAGCGCCATGTCGTGGGTCACCACCAGAAACGCGGTGCGCGACGACGTGCTCAGCTCCAGCATCAGGTCCTGAATGCCTTGTGCGGTGTGCGAATCGAGGTTGCCGGTGGGCTCGTCGAGCATGACCAGACCCGGCTGGTTGACCAGCGCGCGGGCGATCGCCACCCGTTGACGTTCTCCCCCCGACAACTCCGACGGCTTGTGCGCCAGTCGATGCTTGAGCCCTACCCGCTCCAGCAGCGCGGTTGCACGCTGACGCGCTTCCGGAATCGGTGTCTTGCCGATCAGCAGCGGCATGCAGACGTTTTCCAGCGCCGTGAACTCGGCCAGCAAGTGGTGGAACTGGTAGACGAAACCAAGGGCACGGTTGCGCAGCAGGCCGCGGGCTTTCTCGTTCAGCGCCGAAAGTTCTTCGCCCGCCAGCCAGACGCTGCCTTCGGTGGGCGTGTCGAGGCCGCCGAGCAGGTTGAGCAAGGTACTTTTGCCCGACCCCGAACTGCCGACGATCGCTACGCGTTCGCCCGGGTGCAATTCCAGTTGCAGCCCCGAGAGGACGACCACGGATTCCGGACCTTCCTCGTAGGATTTGCCCAGGTTGCGGCAGCTCAGTACAGCTTTATCACTCATGCCCGACTCACTCATAACGTAGCGCCTCCGCCGGCTGGGTGCGCGCAGCACGCCAGGCTGGATACAGGGTGGCGAGGAAACTCAGGACCAGCGCCGCGCCGCATACCAGCAACACGTCCTGGGCCATCAATTGCGAAGGCAGATAGTCGATGAAGTAGACATCCGCATTGAGAAACTTGTGGCCGATCAGGCCTTCCAGCGCCGAAATCGCCGAACTGACGTTGAGCGCCGCAAGAATGCCGACTCCGGCGCCGATCAGCGTTCCGACCACACCGATGACCGTGCCCTGGACCATGAAGATCGCCATGATCTGGCCCGGGGTCGCGCCCAGCGTGCGCAGAATGGCGATGTCACCGCGCTTGTCGTTGACCACCATCACCAGCGTGGAAATGATGTTGAACGCCGCGACCGCCACGATCAGCAACAGCAGCAGGCCGATGATGGATTTCTCCATGCCGATCGCCTGGTACAGGTTGCCATGGGTGCGGGTCCAGTCGCGGGAGTAATACTGATGCTCGCCGAGTTTCTGGGCGATGTCGTACGCCGTGCGCGGCGCCTTGAACAGATCGGTGAATTTCAGGCGCAAGCCCTGCACCTGATCCGGCTTCCAGCGGTGCAGCCGCGCCAGATCCTGCAGGTTGGTGACGCCCAGATAGCCGTCCAGCTCGCCGGCGCCGACATGAAAGATCCCGACCACGGTAAAGCGCTTCATGCGCGGGAACATGCCGGCCGGGGTCACGGTAACTTCCGGGGAGACGAAGGTGACTTTGTCACCCATGCCGACACCGAGCTTGGTCGCGGCCTTGTCGCCGATCACCACGCCGAAGCCGCCCGCGACCAGATCGTCGAGACTGCCCTGCTTCATGAAGCCGTCGATGATCGACACCTTGCGTTCCTGCGCCGGGTCGATGGCGTTGAGCAGGATCTTCTGCACATTGCCGTTGTTGGTCAGCAGGCCTTGCATCTGGGTGAACGGCGCAACGGCTTCCACCTGTTTGTTCTGTTTGACGCGGGCGGCCAGCGCCTGCCAGTCATTGATCGGCTCGCCGGACTCGATGGTGGCGTGGGGCACCATGCCCAGCACGCGAGTGCGCATCTCATGGTCGAAGCCGTTCATGACCGAGAGCACGACGATCATTACGACCACGCCCAGGGCGAGGCCGATCATCGACGTCAGGGAAATGAAGGAGACAAAATGATTACGGCGCTTTGCACGGGTGTAGCGCGTGCCGATGAATACAAAAAGAGGTCTGAACATTTAGGGGCTTGTTCGGAGGAATGGGAACGTCCTTGTGGCGGGCCTGGGCTGGCGGCTTTACACTCGAATCACCGCCAAATCATGCTTGAAAAGCTGAGCTATGATTTTGAGCAATCACTCTGACAACCGCCGCTACCATGGGTTCGCCATGCCGACACTAGATGAAGAAGAACGCCGCGAATACTACCGTATCGAGGACAGCGTCGCACTGGAAATTAACCGCATCGCCGGCCCCGGCACGGGAGATGAACCTGGCCATCACGACACGTCCACGCTCTTCGATCTGCTGAGCGAACTGCACGTCGCCGAGTTCGAATCCCAGCACCTGCTGCGCCAGCTGGATGATCGCGACCGCACTACCAACAGCTTTCTCCGGGCCATGAGCAAGCGCATCGACCTGCTCGGCCAAGTGGTTGCGCACACGGCACTGGGCAAGCTGGGCGCCCCGCAGCGCGTGATCATGTCCGAAGGCGGCCTGCAATTCGAAACCCCTCAACCCTACCCGGCCGGCACTCTGCTGTCGGTGAAAATGGTGCTCATGCCCCAGGCTTCGGGGATGATGCTGCGCGCCCGTGTGACACATTGCGATACGTTGGCCATCGGCGACTTCGACGTCGGCATCGAGTGGATTGACCTCACCGATGCCCAGCGGCAGCTGCTCGCTCGACACATCCTGCAACGACAAGCCGCGCAGCGACGCCTGGCCCGTGAGCAGACCGACCCTGATGTAAAGCCCAACTGATTCCAGCGCGACTTTCTCCAGCTCTACGCCTCCCAAGGAGTGATTGTGACCATTATTTACGGCCACCGCGGCGCCAAGGGCGAAGCACCGGAAAACACCCTGACCAGCTTTCAGGAATGCCTCAAACACGGCGTCAAGCGCTGCGAACTGGACCTGCATCTGTCCCGCGACGGCGAATTGATGGTGATCCACGACCCGACGCTCAAGCGCACCACGGACCGCCGCGGCAAGGTCGTCGAACACGATGCTGCCGATCTGGTCACCTACGACGCGCGCAAGGGCGGCCCTGGCTGGGTGCAGCCCTGCCCCATTCCACGCCTGGAAGAGCTGTTCGAGAAATGCCCCTTCGACCACTGGCAGCTGGAAGTCAAAAGCGCGTCACGCACCCGCGCGGCGACGACCGTGCTGGCCATCCGCGAAATGGCTCAGCGCCACGGGTTGCTGGATAAAGTAACGATCACGTCGAGTTCCCGGGAAGTGCTGCGCGCGGCGCTGGAACTGACGCCGGACATTTCACGCGGGCTGGTGGCGGAATACGCCTGGCTTGACCCGCTGAAAGTGGCTCAAGGGTATGGCTGCGAAATACTCGCGCTGAACTGGACGCTGTGCACGCCAGAGCGCCTGAAGAAGGCCCAGAATCAGGGCCTGCATGTGTCGGTGTGGACAGTCAACGAGCCCGCGCTTATGCGCAGACTCGCCGACTTCGGCGTTGACAGCCTGATTACAGACTTTCCCGGTTTGGCCAGCGCCACCCTTGGGAAGTACTGAAATCGGTCTCCCCGGCCGGCTCAGGCCACCGGCCGGAGCCGCTCAAAAAAGCCGGTTGAGGCCGTCGTATGCCGCTACCCGATAGGCCTCGGCCATGGTCGGGTAGTTGAACGTGGTGTTGACGAAGTACTTGATGCTGTTCGCCTCACCCGGCTGGTTCATGATCGCCTGGCCGATGTGCACGATCTCCGATGCCTGGTCGCCGAAGCAGTGCACGCCGAGGATCTGCAGGGTTTCCCGGTGAAACAGGATTTTCAGCATGCCCACCGGCTCGTTGGAAATCTGCGCGCGGGCCATGCTCTTGAAAAACGCCTTGCCCACTTCGTACGGCACTTTGGCAATGGTCAGGTCATGCTCGTTCTGACCGATGGAGCTGATCTCGGGAATGGTGTAAATCCCCGTCGGCACGTCGTTGACGAAGCGCCATGCGCCGTTGTCCACCGCGCTGCCCGACGCCGAACGACCCTGGTCATAGGCTGCGCTGGCCAGACTCGGCCAGCCGATCACGTCGCCTGCGCCATAAATGTTCGGCTGGCTGGTGCGGTAGGCTTCGTCGACATCGATCTGCCCGCGTCCGTTGGCCTTGATGCCAACGTTCTCCAGACCCAGCTTGTCGGTGTTGCCGGTACGGCCGTTACACCACAGCAAGGCGTCGGCCTTGACCTTCTTGCCGGACTTGAGGTGCAGGATCACCCCGTTGTCCAAGCCTTCCACGCGATCGTATTCCTCGTTGTGGCGAACCATCACGTTGTTGTTGCTGAAGTGATAGCTCAGGCCCTGGGAGATTTCCGAGTCGAGGAAGCTCAACAACTGGTCACGGTTGTCGATCAGTTCGATCTCGACGCCCAGACCGCTGAAAATCGATGCGTATTCGCAGCCGATAACGCCTGCGCCGTAGATGATCAGTTTGCGCGGGGTGTGGCCCAGGCTGAGGATGGTGTCGCTGTCGTAGATGCGCTTGTGGGAAAAGTCGATATCGGCCGGGCGATAAGGCCGCGAGCCAGTGGCGATGATGATCTGGTTGGCAACCAGTTTTTCCACGACGCCAGTGTTGCAGACCACGTCAATGCTGCGTTCGTCGGCGAAGCTGCCGGTGCCGAAGAACACGTCGACCCGGTTGCGCGCGTAGTAACCGGTGCGCGACGCCACTTGCTTGTTGATGACCTTCTCGGCGTTCTTCAGAACGTCCGGGAACGAAAACCAGCGTGGTTCACCGATGGCGCGGAACATCGGGTTGGTGTTGAACTGGATGATCTGCTTGACCGAGTGACGCAGGGCCTTCGACGGGATCGTGCCCAGGTGCGTGCAGTTGCCGCCGACCTGCCGACGGCTGTCGACCATTGCCACCTTACGCCCGGCCTTGGCAGCGTTCATCGCCGCGCCTTCACCCGCCGGGCCCGAACCCAGCACTACCACGTCGTAGTTGTAGACAGCCATGCGTACTCCTCAGAACTGGCCGAGACACCACTCTGGTGTCTCTGGCTGAATCACGCCGCCGCGGGCGGCATGAAGGATCGAAACTCGCGGCGCAGTCTAGTCGCACCGAGGGCAAACGACCATTAACCCTTGGTCGTGCCCCTCGGCTGACTGCTCTGCGCTGGCGCAGGTCGAGTGCTGGAAACCTCACTCCCCTGCCCAATTGCTGCGGATGATAAATCCCTTGCGTGACGAATCCTAAAAAAATCGCACACTCAGGCATCTGTCTCTGCAAAGGCCCCGGCCATTCACTCGGCCAGATGCAGAAACAGCCGCTGCGCCAGTTCCTTGCCGATAACGCTGCGATAAATACTCACCACTTCCTTGTTGTCCTTGGCCGCCTTGAGCATCGCCCTGTAACCCAGCAGCCGCTGCTCCGGCAATTTAAGGTGCGCGGCGGTGAAGGCATCCGCCGCCGCGTCCTCGCTGGAGTAGTGAAAATGCGCCCACCACAGCAACTGACCTTCTTTGTCGCGGATGGCATATTCCTGCACGAAGTCGTTGCGGCGAGCACCCGACATGTTTTTCCGCCCGTCATAACGGGCGATGTCCACCTCTCGCTGCCGGTCCAGGTAGCTGATGCGACTGGCCGTCGGCGGCTGTCGCTTGATCATCTCGATGCGCAACTGACGGCCCTGTTCACGGAGCCGGGCCTCCCCCGTCCGCAGCTCCGCCAGCACCGCCTCCAGCGCTTGAGCATTGCTCTGACCGGCGTGGGAATCGTCCTCATAAACCTGAAGCTTCTGCGCAATATCTCGAAGCTTGTCGGCCTTTTGCCCAAGAATATCTTCCATGTCCTCGGGCTCATTGGCGCGCCTCGATTGGCGTACGGCATTGGCGATGTCCGGCTCGACGCGCTCCAGCAGCGCCTGAGAGCGCCGGATGAGCTCGGCCATTGGCACAATGCTGTCACGACTGACCGGCCTGGGTCGCTGCGCCTCCAGCTCGACCCATTCGCCTTCGGCGTGCTGGTGATACGCGCCGATGACGCGGTCACCTGTGGCCGCCTTGACTTCGACCACCTCTCCCAGTGCAGGCTCCTCACCCTCGCGCAGACGACCGATCAACGTGCGCTGGCCGCGGGTCTTGATCACGCGCTTGCGAACCTGCTTCACCCTGGGGACATACTCGACCGGCGTGTCTGCGGGCTCCTCGCTCTCGCGAATGAGGTCCGAAAGGCGGTGCTCGGCGCAATCGGAGATGGCAGACAGATCATCGAAGAAACGCTGGAAATGTTCGGTATTAATGGCTTCCGGCTCGCTATCGAAGGCAGCGAGTGCAACCATCGACGCGCGGTCGTACTGGCGCAACGAACTTTCCAGTACGCAGATCTGTTCGGAAATCGAATAATCGTGCGGCTTCTCCAGTTCGGCCTGGGAGGTCAGCGCCCCATGCAAGTCGTCGTCGTTGAGCAGGCGCTTGAAGCTCACCGCCTTATGGTCATCCATGATGGTTTCGGGCTTGAAGCACAACTCGAGGGACGACCACATGCGGCTGGCCCGCCAGTCGATCACGGCAAACATGCGGTTGTTATAGAACCCCAGCGCTTCAGTGCGCCAATAGCCTTCACCGACTTTCGGAACCGCCCGCAGTCGTTGCCACAGGCCTTCCCTGACGAGGGACCACTTCACGCCGACCTCCTGCAGCACCAGCGACTTCTCGAACAGCGCCAGGTAAAGCCCGACGTTTTCGGCGATGACCAGGTTCGACAACGCACGCATGTGTACAAGGTCTTCCTTGGCCAGGGTCAGCATGTCACTCAACAGCACACCCTCAAGCAGACAAATGCGCCGCGCAATGCCTTGCAGGTCCTGTGCATAGACCTTGTCGCTGGTGCGGTCGGCGGGCCTGAGTTGCTGGTCGAGCTGGTTTTTGCGGTCAATGATCCCGATCACTTCACGGATATCGGTCTCCAGCGCGGAAATAACCTCCTGATGCTGGCTAATGGGCAAGCTATCGAAGCGGTTGTCGTTTTCGACGATCCGGGCGTACAGCTCAGTCTGGCGCTGGATCAGCTCGGTCTTTTGCCCATTGACGAGCTTCAGTCGGGCAGCGTTTTCCAGGGCCATCTGCCGAGCGCTACGCTTCGGCCCACCGCCCTTGAGGCGCAGGGCAAGGTCCAGACGCCAGCGCGTGCCGTCATGAACAAGCCGAGGCCCCGCGCGGTCAAGGTGCTGCGGATCGATGATCAGCACCTCGTCGTCGTTGACCCTCACCCGATAAACCGCATCATCTACCTGCGCGTACCAGACCCCGTCTCGCTCATAGAGACCCTGGGTGCCAGGAGCGCTTGAAGGCTCAGGCAGCCCGGGCTTGGGGACGATTTCAAACGTCTGCAGCGCTGCCCTCTGACCCATGCTCAGCTTCAGATCCGGTCGCGACCAGGAGAATGCGAGCTGCGTAGCGAGCCTGTCCGGCGGGGGGGATACCCTGTTCGCAGTCTCGGGGGCAGTCGTCGGGGGCGCTGCGAGCAGTTCAGCCAGGTTCGGCCGGTCAATCTGCGGCACTTTACGAGGGCGTGGTGGCACACGACTGCCGATCACGTTATGCAACAGCAGCGTCGCCACGGTCAGCAACAGGTTGGCCGTCGATGCGGCCCCTTCGCCGGCGCGGGCGTCGCGGTCGGCAGACACCTGCGCTTGCGCCTCAGCCATCAGCTGCACCAGCCACAGCGCGGTACCGGCGGTCCCGGAGATGAAGGGCATGACCATGTCCAGCGCCAGCCAGCCGCCGCGCTTGAGCAACGTCCAGCGGCTTTCGGCATTGGAGGTGGACTGTCTGTCCGCCAGCTCGATCAGCGCCGACGCGTTGGCCTGATAAAGCGCCACCAACGGATCACCGATCACCTCGTCAACGGTGAGCTGGGCAGGCGCTGGGGTTTCCAGGGGCGCGAACTCCGAGCCTTGCCCGAAACGCAGAATATGCGGCTGGTCGAATCCACCATTGGCATACACCTGACGGGCGCGATCGGTCATCCAGGTCAGTACTTCATCACTCAGTTCTCCGGGTTCGACGATGGCGGCACGCAAGGCCGCCATTGAGCTGAATTCGGTCAGCGATTGCCGCGACAGCGGGCGATACAGCACCACCGGCCCCTTGGTCGGGTTCTGGTCACTGATGACGAACATGTTTGTCACGACATCAGCCGACGCCCCGCTGCTGGCACGAAATGCCAGCGGGCGCAGCGTGGTGTCACGCAACGCCATTGCCCGTTGCTCCCGAGGCAGCATGAGCGCGGCGACGAGGCCATACGCCGTGGCGCAGAAATGCGCAGCGCTGCGAATCTTCTGCTCCAATGCCTGAAGCGGCAATTGAACGCGCAGCTGATCGATGTAAAGCGCCTGACGCCGAACCGACTCATGGGCATCGCTTATCAGAACCTGCTCCACCAACGCAGGGTAATGGCGCCCGATGTCCACCTTGCACACCAGTAATCTGAGGTAGTCGGCAGTGAACCATTCGGGCATTGGCTTGCCGTCCCGGTGCACCACGTGCAACGCGCCGGCTGGCTGGCCCGAGAGATTCTCCAGCGCAAATTCGGCGACGCTCATGCGCATCGGTTCGACCGAGCCTGAGGTAATCACTTCACCTCCGTGTGGAATGGCCACGGCGATCACCTGGCTAATTACCACCTCCAGATCGGCGACCAACACGTCAGTGGCCTCTGGATGGTCGGCCAGCAGTGCTCGCTGCAGTTGCTGACCGGCGTAATCCAGCAGCGGCGGCAAGCCTTCGTTGAAGGTCTTGCCGCCGGACCTCGCCTGGGCGCCGGCCAGCGCTATCATCCGGCGGCTGAAATCCAGGCGGTCGGTCACACTGGCGTTGCGCAGCCACTGCGGAAGCTTGTCGGTGCTTTGCGAACCGGGAACGAAGGGCAGCAGAACCGTTGAGATGTCCGTGCTCGCGATCACGCGACGCTCCAGCTCGGCAAAATCCTGCGCGGTAGCGTGATCCATGCCGGCAAGGTCCCACAGTTGCCGCTCCAGCACCGCTGCGGACAAGGCATCGAATATGTCCTCTTCGGACTCTCGCAGCGTCCAGCTCGCAGGATCAGCCGCTGACTCGCCGGCGTTGAAGCTCGACAGGAGATCCGCCTGGGACGCGTGGCGGGTGATGACGCCCGGCGACTGCCAGCTGAAAAACACGTGCGACCCGCGCCATACACCGGTCGCCACCAGCACGGGCAGCGCGACCTCCGGCAGTGACGCCTCAGGTCGATGATGGAGAATGCACGCACGAATGGCGTCGTCCGGCCAGGTTTTGTCAATTTGCAGCATGAAATCGCGCTGAGTCTTGTCGGCAAAACCTGCAATGGCGCGGAGAAATTCGCGCTCGTCTTCTTTCAGGGTCTGACTATTCGCCACAGCGTTGGAAAAGTGCTGCCTGAGCCCGTCGGACAGACGCGCCCAGGGGCTTCGCCCGCCTGCCACCGGCGCTCCCCAAAAGGCGACCAGCGCTTGTTGGAATACATCAGCCAGACCCAGCGCGACGGTGTCCACCAGAATGTTCAGCGTGTCGAAATCGACTGGCGCAGCCGGCGCACCGGAGACCTTGGGGTGCAGTACCAGCGCGTGGGCTGCTGACGTCCAGCGCGGGGTCTTTCCCGTGAGGAACGCCTGCTGCACGTTTCTGAGCAGGGTTTCGGCACGCTGCCCCTCGCCAGGGGTTGTGCGGGTGATGACGGCTGTCTGAGGATCGATGTGAAGGTCTGGAAAGTGCTGCTGCAGCGCGGTGCGCAGTTGAGCGAGGGCTACGTCGGCCAACGTTGGACGTCGGGAAAAAATTTCGATCAGGTCGATATTCAGGCTCATATGCCAGGTAACTCGTGCAGTGGGATGAGAAACACTCAACGACCCTTCGGGCATTGAGCGCATTTGCGGCGAGTTAAATCGGGAATGAGCCCATCGGTGGGATACATAGATATTGTTTTTAGCCGGGTGCAGCGGCAAGCCCGTGGTCGGTGCGCAGGGGTTCTCATTGCCAACCGCCAGCTTTACACATATCGTTACAAATCTGCGGTGCCCGAGGCCAAGCGCGGGCGCCGCAGCAGAGGACGCATAAATACAACGGATCCCCCCAGCTAGACAGCTTAAGTGAGTAATTCCAGATGGCCTCGAACACAGGCAAAGGCAAGGCGATCTTTCGCGTTGTCAGCGGCAACTTCCTTGAAATGTTTGACTTCATGGTCTATGGCTTCTATGCCACAGCCATCGCCAAAACCTTCTTCCCTGCCGACAGTGAATTCGCATCGTTGATGCTGTCGCTGGCGACCTTTGGCGCCGGCTTCCTTATGCGCCCGTTGGGTGCAATCTTCCTCGGCGCCTACATTGACCATCACGGTCGGAAAAAAGGCCTGGTGATTACGCTGGCGATGATGGCCATGGGTACGGTGCTGATTGCCTGCGTGCCGGGTTACGCGACCCTCGGCGTTGCCGCACCGATCCTGGTGTTGATTGGCCGCCTGCTGCAAGGCTTCTCGGCCGGCGTTGAGCTGGGCGGTGTCTCGGTTTATCTGGCAGAGATTTCCACGCCGGGCCGCAAGGGCTTCTTCGTCAGCTGGCAGTCGGCTAGCCAACAGGCGGCGGTGGTTTTCGCCGGCCTGCTGGGCGTTGGCCTGAACCACTGGCTGAGTCCGGAAGACATGGGTCAATGGGGCTGGCGTGTGCCGTTCCTGATTGGCTGCCTGATTGTTCCGGCGATCTTCGTGATCCGTCGCTCGCTGGAAGAAACCCCTGAGTTCGAAGCCCGCGCTCAACACCACCGCCCGAGCCTGGGCGAAGTGGTCAAGTCGATCGGTCAGAACTTCGGTCTGGTCATCGCCGGCATGGCGCTGGTGGTCATGACCACCGTGTCGTTCTACCTGATCACTGCCTACACCCCGACGTTCGGCAAAAACGAGCTGCACCTCTCTGACCTGGACAGCTTGCTGGTGACCGTCTGCGTCGGGATATCGAACTTCATCTGGCTGCCGGTGATGGGCGCGCTGTCTGACCGGATCGGGCGCAAGCCCCTGCTGCTGGCGGCGACCATTCTGGCCATCATCACGGCGTACCCTGCCCTGTCCTGGCTGACCGCCAACCCGAGCTTCGGCAACCTGCTGATGGTCGAGCTGTGGTTGTCCTTCCTGTACGGCTCGTACAACGGCGCGATGGTGGTTTCCCTGACCGAAATCATGCCGGTCGAAGTGCGCACCACCGGCTTCTCCCTGGCCTACAGCCTGGCGACCGCGACGTTCGGCGGTTTCACGCCGGCGGCCTGTACTTACCTGATTCACGTGCTGGACAACAAAGCGGCACCGGGCATCTGGCTGAGCGGCGCTGCGGTGCTGGGCCTGATCGCCACGCTGGTCCTGTTCCGCAAGGGTCAGACGCGGATTCAGGGTGTGACAGCGGTCGGCTGATCGCCGAGAGCAGCTAGCTCCAAGCTGCAAGTAAAAACGAAAACGCCCCGACTGGTTCGGGGCGTTTTTGTTTCGGCAGGGCTTCGACGCCAACTGTAGGAGCACGCTTGCCCGCGATGGCGGTGGGTCAGTCAACGTATCCAGCGGCTGACACGCACCGATCGCGGGCAAGCGCGCTCCTACAGGTAATCGGTGTTGAATCCGGAAGCCGCGTCAGGTCAGGACCTGCAGGATCATCCCCCATGGCCCGGTCTTACGCCTGGCACAGCGCCCAACAAAAACGCCCCGAACCAGTCGGGGCGTTTCTTTTTGCGTCGCGGTTCAGCTTGCAGCGTGCGGCTTACCGCTTGGCGCTTACCGCTGCTTTCAACCTACTTCGGGAAGGCTGGCGGGTTGACCCCGGTCATTTCTTCCATCACGCGGACCACCTGGCAACTGTAACCGAATTCGTTGTCGTACCAGACGTACAGCACAACGCGGTTATCCATGGCGATGGTTGCTTCGGCATCCACCACGCCGGCGTAACGCGAGCCGACGAAGTCAGTGGAGACCACTTCCAGGGAGTTCACGAAGTCGATCTGTTTATGCAGATCGGAATACAGCGCCGTGTGGCGCAGGTACTCGTTCATCTCTTCGCGAGTGGTTGCCGTCCCCAGGTTCAGGTTCAGAATGGCCATCGAGACGTTCGGCGTTGGAACGCGGATCGCGTTACCGGTCAGCTTGCCGGCCAGCTCGGGCAGTGCCTTCGCCGCAGCGGTGGCCGCACCGGTTTCGGTGATGACCATGTTCAGCGCGGCGCTGCGGCCACGGCGATCGCCCTTGTGGAAGTTGTCGATCAGGTTCTGGTCGTTGGTGTACGAGTGAACCGTTTCAACGTGACCATTGACGATGCCGAACTTGTCGTTGACCGCCTTGAGCACCGGCACGATGGCGTTGGTGGTGCAGGACGCTGCCGAGATGATCTTGTCATCGGCGGTGATCTGCTGATGGTTGATGCCATGCACGATGTTCTTCAGTTTGCCCTTGCCCGGCGCGGTCAGGACCACGCGGTCAATGCCCGGGCATTGCAGGTGCTGACCCAGACCGTCGGCGTCACGCCATACACCGGTGTTATCGACGAGCAATGCGTCCTTGATGCCGTACTGGGTGTAATCCACCTCGGCCGGGTTCTTGGCGTAGATCACCTGAATCAGGTTGCCGTTGGCGCAGATGGTGTTGTTGGCTTCATCAATGGTGATGGTGCCATCGAAAGGACCGTGGACCGAGTCACGGCGCAGCAGGCTTGCGCGCTTGACCAGATCGTTTTCAGCGCCCTTGCGGACCACGATGGCGCGCAGGCGCAGGCCGTCGCCGCCACCGGTTTTTTCGATCAGGATGCGCGCCAGCAGACGACCGATGCGACCGAAGCCGTACAGCACGACGTCAGTGCCCTTGCGCTCGCCGGAATTCTGCTGGCCAATGACTTCGGCCATTTCTTCGCGGATGAATTCTTCAGGGGTACGGCCATTGGCCTCGGCCTTGTACTTCACCGCCAGCTTGCCCAGGTCCACCGAGGCGGCGCCCAGTTTGAGCTCGCTCATGGCTTTGACGAGGGGGAAAGTCTCGTGTACGGACAACTCGCTGGCGTCGGCCTGGCGGTGACGCGCAAAGCGGTGTGCTTTGAGAATCGCGATGACTGAACGGTTGATCAGGCTGCGGCCATAGATCGAACTCACCACATTATTATTGCGGTAGAGCTGACCGATAAGCGGGATCATCGCCTCGGCGAGGGCTTCACGATCGATCCATTCACCAAGACACTGGTCGGGCTTCTGAGTCACGGGAACCTTCCACATGTAGGGGCTGAAAAAAGGGACTACATTATGCACAGGCCTTTGTTTATGAGCAATCCAGACTTTTCACCACCTGGAGCACTACATAATTTCCGGCGCACAAAACTGACAGCGTCTCTGCGGATTAGTTACACTCCCCGGCTTTGCCGCAACGCCTGGAGCTTTAACTTCCGTGCCCGTTCTGCGCCTTCCGATTCTGCCTGCTGCAGCAGGCAAACAACATTGGGGTAACCTCCCCGGTGCCGCCCTGAGTCTCGCCATCGCCGAGGCTGCCAGCGCCGCGAAACGCTTCACCCTGCTGCTTACCGCAGACAGCCAGAGCGCCGAGCGACTGGAGCAGGAACTGAAGTTTTTCGCCCCTGATCTGCCGGTGTTGCATTTCCCCGATTGGGAAACCCTGCCCTACGATCTGTTCTCGCCCCATCAGGACATCATCTCCCAGCGCATCGCCAGCCTGTACCGGCTCCCGGAGCTGGTACACGGCGTACTGGTGGTGCCGATCACGACCGCCCTGCACCGTCTGGCGCCGACCAGCTTCCTGCTCGGCAGCAGCCTGGTCCTGGACGTGGGCCAGAAGCTCGACGTCGACGCCATGCGCACCCGCCTGGAAGCGAGCGGCTATCGCTATGTCGACACGGTGTACGAGCACGGTGAGTTCACTGTCCGTGGCGCGCTGATCGACCTGTTCCCGATGGGCAGCAAACTGCCTTACCGCATCGACCTGTTCGATGACGAAATCGAAACCCTGCGCACCTTCGAGCCGGAAACCCAGCGCTCCATCGACAAGGTCGATTCGGTGCGTCTGCTGCCGGCGAAGGAATTCCCGCTGCAAAAGGAAGCCGTGACGCGGTTCAAGGCGCGCTTCCGCGAACGCTTTGACGTCGATTTCCGCCGCAGCCCGATTTTCCAGGACTTGAACAGCGGCATCACGCCGGCGGGGATCGAGTACTACATCCCGTTGTTCTTCGAAGAAACCTCCACGCTGTTCGACTACCTGCCCCAGGACACCCAGGTGTTCTCGATGCCGGGTATCGAAGCGGCGGCCGAGACGTTCTGGAAGGACGTGCGCAACCGTTACGAAGAACGCCGTGTCGACCCGGAGCGCCCGTTGCTGCCACCGTCCGAGCTGTTCCTGCCGGTGGACGACTGCTTCGCCCGCCTGAAGAACTGGCCGCGCGTAGTTGCCAGCCAGGACGATGTCGAAACCGGCGTTGGCCGCGAGCGTTTCCCCGCGCAGGTGCTGCCTGATCTGGCGATCGAAGCCAAGGCCAGCCAGCCGCTGGCGGCGCTGTCGAAATTCCTCGGCGAGTTTCCCGGCCGCGTGCTGTTTACCGCTGAATCCGCCGGTCGCCGCGAAGTGCTGCTGGAGCTGCTCGAACGCCTGAAGCTGCGCCCGAAAACCCTGGACAGCTGGCAGGAATTCGTCGACAGCAAGGAGCGCCTGGCGATCACCATCGGGCCACTGGACGAAGGCCTGGTGCTGGAGGAGCCGGCGTTGGCGCTGGTGGCGGAAAGCCCGCTGTTCGGTCAGCGGGTCATGCAGCGTCGACGCCGCGACAAGCGCGCCGACAGCCACGCCAGCGATGCCGTGATCAAGAACCTGGCCGAGCTGCGTGAAGGCGCGCCGGTGGTGCACATCGACCACGGTGTCGGCCGTTATCTGGGGCTGGCGACGCTGGAGGTCGAAAATCAGGTCGCCGAGTTCCTCATGCTGGCCTACGCCGAGGAAGCCAAGCTGTACGTGCCGGTGGCCAACCTGCATTTGATCGCCCGCTACACCGGCAGCGATGACGAGCTCGCCCCCTTGCACCGACTGGGTTCGGAAGCCTGGCAGAAAGCCAAGCGCAAGGCTGCCGAACAGGTGCGCGATGTGGCCGCCGAGCTGCTCGACATCTACGCCCGACGGGCGGCCCGCGAAGGGTATGCCTTCGCCGATCCGAAGCTGGACTACGACACCTTCAGCGCCGGCTTCCCGTTCGAAGAAACCCCGGACCAGCAGACCACCATCGAAGCCGTACGCGCCGACATGCTCGCGCCCAAGCCCATGGACCGTCTGGTCTGCGGCGACGTCGGTTTCGGCAAGACCGAAGTGGCCATGCGCGCGGCGTTCATCGCGGTACACGGCGGCCGCCAAGTGGCGATTCTGGTGCCCACCACTCTCCTTGCCCAGCAGCACTACAACAGTTTCCGCGACCGCTTCGCTGACTGGCCGGTGACAGTCGAGGTGATGAGCCGCTTCAAATCGGCGAAAGAGATCAACGCCGCCGTGGCCGATCTGGCCGAGGGCAAGATCGACATCGTCATCGGCACCCACAAGTTGCTGCAGGACGACGTCAAGATCAAAAACCTGGGGCTGGTGATCATCGACGAAGAGCACCGTTTCGGGGTGCGTCAGAAGGAACAGCTGAAGGCCCTGCGCAGCGAGGTCGACATTCTGACCCTCACCGCGACACCGATCCCGCGGACCCTGAACATGGCCGTGGCCGGCATGCGCGACCTGTCGATCATCGCCACGCCGCCGGCCCGTCGTCTGTCGGTGCGCACCTTCGTCATGGAACAGAACAAGCCGACCGTGAAAGAGGCGTTGCTGCGTGAGTTGCTGCGCGGCGGTCAGGTGTACTACCTGCACAACGACGTGAAAACCATCGAGAAATGCGCGGCGGACCTGGCCGAACTGGTGCCGGAAGCGCGCATCGGCATCGGCCACGGGCAGATGCACGAACGTGATCTCGAACAGGTGATGAGCGACTTCTACCACAAGCGCTTCAACGTGCTGATCGCCTCGACCATCATCGAGACCGGCATCGACGTGCCGAGCGCCAACACCATCATCATCGAGCGTGCCGACAAGTTCGGTCTGGCCCAGCTGCACCAGTTGCGCGGCCGGGTCGGGCGCAGTCACCACCAGGCCTACGCCTACCTGCTGACGCCGCCGCGCAAGCAGATCACCCCGGATGCCGAGAAGCGTCTGGAGGCGATCGCCAACACCCAGGACCTCGGCGCGGGCTTCGTCCTCGCCACCAACGACCTGGAAATCCGGGGCGCCGGCGAACTGCTGGGCGATGGCCAGAGCGGACAGATTCAGGCGGTGGGCTTCACCCTGTACATGGAAATGCTCGAACGCGCGGTGAAGTCGATTCGCAAAGGCGAGCAGCCCAACCTCGACCAGCCACTGGGTGGCGGTCCGGAGGTCAATCTGCGGGTGCCGGGGCTGATTCCGGAAGCCTATCTGCCGGACGTGCACACGCGCCTGATTCTGTACAAGCGCATCGCCAACGCCGCCGACGAAGAAGGCCTCAAGGACCTGCAGGTCGAGATGATCGACCGCTTCGGTCTGTTGCCGGAGCCGACCAAAAACCTGGTGCGCCTGACCTCGCTGAAGCTGAAGGCCGAGCAACTGGGCATCAAGAAAGTCGACGCCGGGCCCCAGGGTGGACGCATCGAATTCGCGGCGGAGACCCCGGTCGACCCGCTGACGCTGATCAAGCTGATCCAGAGTCAGCCCAAACGCTACAAGTTCGAAGGCGCCACGCTGTTCAAATTCATGGTGCCGATGGAGCGCCCCGAGGAACGCTTCGCCACACTGGAGGCGCTGTTCGAGCGCTTGACTCCACCGCCTTCCAAAAAATCGGCTTAAGGATTCACCATGGGTTTGATCCGCTCCTTCACCCTGCTGCTGGTGCTGTTCGCGCCGGCGGCCTTCGCCGATGGCGCCTATCAGGTGGAACTGATCCTGTTCCGCCAGAACGGCGAGCCGGCGGCGACCAATCAACCCGCGCCGGAAGACTGGGCCGGTGGGGCGCAACCGCTAGGCGCGGACAGCCAGACGCCAACAGCGCTGGACACGCTGGTGAACAAGCTGGAATCAAGCGACGGCTACAACGTGCTGCTGCACAAAGCCTGGCAACAGGACCTCAGTGCCACGCCGAGCAAGGTGGCGATCAGTGACGGCCAGGAGCAGTTCGGTCACTTCCCCATCGAGGGCACGGTGAGCCTGAGCCTGGCGCGCTTTACCGACATCGACGCGAACTTCTGGGTCAATCAGCTGGACAGCCACGGCGTGCTGGTGACCAGCGAGCGCATGCGTCAGGCCACCCGGGTCAGAAACGGAGAACTCACTTATATGGACAACGGAAGCCTCGCCATGCTGATCAAGGTTTCTCCCGTCCAGCCACTCCGTTGACGCAGGCCTAGACGTGGCGTCCAACCTGGAAAAAGCCCTCGCCCTGCCGTGGGAACCGCTGTTCAAAACGCAGTCGGTTGAGCGCGGTCTGGAGTACGCGCGGCAGAAACGTGTGATGCTTGAACACCTGAGCGGCGATGTCGTGCGCACGGTCTGCCGGGGCTCGAGCCTGGAGATCTACACCCAGACGCTGCTGTTCAAGGACCCGGAGCGCACGCGCAATTTCATTGTCGGCAAATGCACCTGCCCGGTCAGAAACAACTGCAAACACTGTGCGGCAGCGCTGTTCTTTTTGCAGGACCCGGAAAACACCCCCGGGATTCTGGCTGCGGTGGACGGCGAGTCGGTTGCGCGCAGGCCGAAAGTCGTCGAGCAAAAACCCAAGTTGCCCGAGCGCCTGGAAAAGAACATCAAGCCCGAGCCGCGGCTGATACTCGCCAGCTTCGAGTACAGCGCCTACGAGCCGCGCAACGGCAAGATGCAGCGGCACATCCAGCACCGTGCGGCCCTGGCGTTTCGCTACCGGGAATCCTATGTGTCCGGTGTGCCCGCCCCCGGCCGTGGCGGCGACATCCTCTGGCATCTGCCGGACGAAATATTGCGCACGCGCCGCCATCCGGAGCGTGAAGGCGAATACCGCAAGCAGCTGCAGGAACTGGGCTTTCGCATCGCCACTCGGCAGAGCAAGGCGCTGCCCGACAGTGCCGGCGAGATGTTCGAGCTGCCCACCGATAAAGCCTGGCTGAGCTTCATTCTCGACGAGTTGCCCCGGCTGCGCGCCGAAGGCTGGCAGATCGAAATGAGCGAAGACTTCGGCTTCGACGTCACGCCGGTAGACGACTGGTACGCCGTGGTTGACGACGAACCGGAGCGCGACTGGTTCGATCTGGAGCTGGGGATCATCGTCAACGGCGAGCGGCTGAGCCTGCTGCCGATCCTGATCAACCTGCTGCGCACGCACCCGGAATTGATGACCGCCAGCGGCATCGCCAAGCGGCGCGACGACGAGCAGTTGCTGGTTCAGCTCAACCATTTCACCCAGCGCGGCGGCGTGCCGATTCAGGTGGCGCTGCCTTATGGACGGCTGAAACCGGTGCTGGCGACCCTCGGCGATTTCTACTGGCGCGAGGACGGCAACAACGCCATTCGCCTGAGCACTGCCGATGCCGCGCGGCTGCGGCAGCTCGACGACCTGCCGCAGGTGTGGCAGGGCGGCGACCGGCTGCGGCAGTTTTCCGAGCGACTGGTGAACATCAAGGATGTGCGCGGTGAGGTGCCAGAAGGCCTCAATGCGACGCTGCGGCCTTATCAGCTGGAGGGCCTGAGCTGGATGCAGGCGCTTCGCGAGCTGGAAGTCGGTGGCGTGCTTGCCGATGACATGGGCCTGGGCAAGACCCTGCAGACCCTGGCGCATCTGCTGCTGGAGAAACAGGCCGGGCGTCTCGACCGGCCGGCGCTGGTGGTGATGCCCACCAGCCTGATCCCCAACTGGATGGACGAGGCGAAGCACTTCACGCCGCAACTGAAGGTGCTGGCGTTGTTTGGCACCCAGCGCCATCAGGATTTCAAGCGTTTGCAGGATTACGACCTGATCCTGACCACTTACGCCCTGCTGCCCCGTGATGTCGAGGTGCTCAGCCAGCAACTGCTGCATGTGCTGGTGCTCGATGAAGCGCAATACATCAAAAACCCCAACAGCAAAGCGGCGCAGGCGGCGCGTCAGTTGAACGCCCGGCAGCGTCTGTGCCTCAGTGGCACGCCGCTGGAAAACCACCTGGGCGAGCTATGGTCGCTCTTCCATTTCCTGATGCCCGGCTGGTTGGGGGAGGCCAAGCAGTTCAACAGCAATTACCGCACACCGATCGAGAAGCTTGGCAACGAGCAGCGCCTGGAGCACCTCAACGCGCGGATCAAGCCGTTCCTGCTGCGCCGGACCAAGGAGCAGGTGGCCACCGAGCTGCCGCCGAAGACCGAAATCGTGCATTGGGTCGAGCTCAATGACACCCAGCGTGATGTGTACGAAACCATGCGTCTGGCGATGGACAAGAAGGTCCGCGACGAGATCACCCGTAAGGGCGTGGGGCGCAGCCAGATCATCATTCTTGAAGCGTTGCTCAAGCTGCGTCAGGTCTGCTGTGATCTGCGGCTGGTCAACAGTGCGCCGGTCAATCCGCGGCAGTCGACTTCGGGCAAGCTGGACAGCCTGATGGAGATGCTGGAGGAGTTGTTTGCGGAGAATCGCAAGATTCTGTTGTTTTCGCAGTTCACGTCGATGCTGGAGTTGATCGAGGCGGAGTTGAAGCAGCGCGGGATCGCGTATTCGCTGTTGACCGGGAAGACCAAGGATCGGCGGGTGCCGGTGCAGGATTTCCAGAGCGGCAAGCATTCGATTTTTCTGATCAGTCTGAAGGCAGGCGGCACGGGGTTGAATCTGACGGCGGCCGATACGGTGATTCACTATGATCCGTGGTGGAACCCTGCGGCGGAGAATCAGGCGACGGATCGGGCGTATCGGATTGGTCAGGATAAGCCGGTGTTTGTGTACAAGATGATTGCGCGGGGGACGGTGGAGGAGAAGATTCAGCATTTGCAGCAGGAGAAGGCGGCGCTGGCGGCGGGTGTGCTGGATGGGCGCAAGGCCGGGGACTGGAAGTTGCAGGATGAGGATATTGCGGCGTTGTTTGCGCCGTTGCCGGCGGTGGCCAAGAAGGTGAAGCGCTAGGCGGGTTGTTTTTAGGATCAAGAGCGTCGGCCTAACGGCCTCGGTTTCGCCTTCGGCGAGTTACTTGGAAAAGCACCCCAAGTAACCAAGGGTGCTTGCTCTCGGTTGGGCCCTTCCTTCGTCAGGGTTCCTTCACTCCGGTCTCGCTCCGTGGGCCCGCGCCGAACGGACATCCATGTCCTGACGGCGCTCTCGCCGCATCCATGCGGCTCGGCCCACTCCGCGAGACCTGCGTTCAGCCTGCACCAAAGTCGCGATTGGCGGTGTTTGGACTATCTGCGTTTGAAGATCAAAAGCAAAGCAAAGCAAAGGCTTCCCGGCTGAAGCCGGTCCTACGGACGTACACGGTGATTAGTGGGACCGGCTTTAGCCGGGAAGAGGCCAGTGCAGGCGCCATCAATTCTCTGATCGTGCCCACGCTCCGCGTGGGCATGCATCCCGGGATGCTCCGCGTCCATTCCGGCTGACGCCGGTGCTACGGGTGTACGCGGTGCTTTCGTAGGACCGGCTTCAGCCGGGAAGAGGCCAGTGCAGGCGCCATCAATTCTCTGATCGTGCCCCCGCTCAGCGTGGGCATGCATCCCGGGACGCTCCGCGTCCATTCCCGGCTGAAACCGGTCCTAAGGGGTATACGCGATGCTTTTAGTGGGACCGGCTTCAGCCGGGAAGAGGCCAGTGCAGGCGCCATCAACTATCTGATCGTGCCCCCGCTCCGCGTGGGCATGCATCCCGGGACGCTCCGCGTCCATTCCCGGCTGAAACCGGTCCTAAGGGGTATACGCGATGCTTTTAGTGGGACCGGCTTCAGCCGGGAATAGGCGAGTGCAGACACCATCAATTCTCTGATCGTGCCCCCGCTCCGCGTGGCCGTGCTTCCCGGGATGCTCCGCGTCCATTCCGGCTGACGCCGGTGCTACGGGTGTACGCGGTGCTTTCGTAGGACCGGCTTTAGCCGGGAAGAGGCCAGTGTGGGCGCTGGCGATGTTGCGGATGTACGGAGTGGGTGAAGCCGATGTCACCCTGCCGCCAGCACTTTTTCTTCCGCCCATTTCACGTAGCACACCACCACAGGCATTTCGTGTTCGGCGCAGAAGTCTATCCAGCGCAGTTGGTTGTCTTGCAGGCGGTCGCCGGGGCCTTTGACTTCGATCATTCGGTAGCGGCGTTGTTCGGGGTAGAACTGGATGAGGTCGGGCATGCCGGTGCGGTTGGCTTTGATGTCTTGCAGCAGGCGGCGGAACCAGCGTTTGAGGTGTTGCGCCGGCAGGCAATGCAGCGCTTGGTCCAGCAGTTCGGGGGTCAGGGTGCCCCAGAACACGAAGGGCGATTGCAGGCCGAATTTGCTGGTGTAGGTGTCGCGGATCACCGCTTCGTAGCGCTGGTCGTCGAGCTGCGCCAGGCATTCGTCGAACAGGGCCGCGCGGCGCTGGTAGAAGTCCGGGCTGTAGAGGTCGCTCGGTGCGCTGTGGAACGGATGAAAAAACGCGCCGGGCAACGGCGCAAAAATGGCCCGCCAGCACAGCAGGCCGAACAGCGAATTGACCAGGGCGTTCTCGACGTAATGCACTTCGCTGCCCTCTTCCGCCAGGTGCTGCTGGATCAACCGTTCGACGCTGTGATCGGGCAGCGGCAGCACGCTCAAATCAAGCCGAGTGACGGTTCGTTTCAACCGTTTCTGCACGCTGCCCTCGCCCAGCTTGCGCTTCAGACGCGGCTGTATGCGCAGCAGGTGTTGGGTCTCTTCATCGTTTTCCGGCGCCGATTGCGCTTCCAGCAGCAACGTCATGGCGTCGAGAAATTGCTCGCTGCGTTCGAGCACCCTGATCCTGCGCACACGGGCGCCGGGGTAGCTGGACTGCGCGTAGACACTCAGCGCCAGAGGCCAGTCTTGCTCCCGTTCGGCCTGCTGGCCGATCTTGAACAACAGTTTGGCGCGACGCATGGCCAGCCAGGGATTGTCGGTCTTGACCGCCAGCGCCTGCGGGGCCAGCTCGGCCAGTGCCATGCCCTCGTCAAGCGCCTGTCGGCAGGTGTGCAGATGCAGGCAGATGTCGATGTCGGCGCGCTGATTGATGCCACGGGACTCGACGGAGAATTCGACTTTTTCGTAGCGATAGATACCCAGGTCCGCCAGCACAAACTCCGACCATTCCTGGTACAGGTTGCCGAAGTACAGCAAGCGAAGCCGGTCGCACAGGGGCATGACCTGCAGCGCGAAAATCACTTCTTCGAACCCGGCAAACCAGTGCTCCAGGCGCTGGGGCGATTCGTAGATCGGCAGCAGGCGCTGCAGGAGGTCGGATTTCTTCTCGGCGCTTTTGACGCCGTGAGCTTTGAAACACTGGCCCAGTTCGTCTTTGCGCAGCAGCGCAAACAGGGCGTGGAGATCCAGATGGGGTTGGCCGTCGACCCAGCCGGATTCCAGCAACGGCGCGGCGGCCAGTCGGACATCGCCGATTTCAGCGTAATCCAGCTTGCTCGCGCGAAAGAGCGTGCCTTTGCGCATGACCATGCGCACCAGCAAAGCCTGTGCAGGTTGCGGCAGTTGGGCAAAGTCGTCGATGAAACGGCGCTCGTCATCGTCGAGCAAGTCGTCGTAGCGCTGGGCGATCCAGTTCAGCACCTGACGGAAGTTTTCCAGGTAGTAAAACGGATTGTCGAGGGGGGAAAGGCTCACGGCGAGGTCACGTAACGGCTGACGGAAGAGCGTCAGGATACTGGTTATCCGTACAGATTCCAGCCCCGCCTGCTGTAGGATGACGCCGGCCCGATCAACGGCGCGGATCAACGGGCCCTGCCCATCCGCTACACTCGCTCTCCGAATTGCTCAGGAGATCACCATGCCTTCCGCCGGCAAACCCCTCGTTTATCTCGCAGGCTTCGACGTGTTTCGCGCCGACGCCATCGAGTACGGCCGCTATCTGAAAGCCCTTTGCGACCGGCACGGTCTGGAGGGTTTGTACCCTTTTGACAACGAAGTGCCGGAAGGGCTGAGGCCTGAAGAAGCCGCCGCGGTCATTTGCAACGCCAATATCGCGATGATCAAAGGCTGCGACGGGGTGCTGGCCAATTTAAACCCGTTTCGCGGCGCCGAGCCGGATTCAGGTACGGCCTTCGAAGTGGGCATGGCCGTTGCGCTGGGCAAGCCGGTGTGGGCGTATTTCGCGGCGAAGGGCTCGTTGCGCGAACAGATCGCCAATGATGCGGCGGGCTTCGATGAGCAGGGGTTTCAGGTGGAAGATTTCGGTCTGCCGCGCAATTTGATGCTGGCGTGTACCTGGGCGGGCAGCAGCGAGACGGCGGAACAGGCAATCGAAGCGTTGGCTACGTGGCTTGGCCACCGGTGATCCAGCTAGGCAAGCGGCCATGACTGGGGTGTATGACTCCGTGTATTTTAGCCAACGAGAGGACGCGGATGGATGAGTGAGTGCCGCTTGATCAAGCATGTCCGATTACTTCGCCACGGGGAAAGTACCGCTAACGCCGGGGCCGCCAGTGCGGATCACGCTACGATTCCCCTAACACCGAAGGGCGTGGAGCAAGCACGCCTGGCTGCCGCGTCATTTACACATGCGCCGGATCTGATCATCGCCTCGCCGTTTGCTCGAGCACAGACGACTGCGAAGGCAGCCGTAGCTGCCTCACCCGCTAGCCCGTTCGAAACCTGGCTCATCCACGAGTTCACCTATCTCGAACCTGCCAGATGTGCGAATACGACTCTCGACCAACGCCGGACGTGGGTCCACGCTTACTGGTCGAGGTCAGATGCCGCGTATGTGGATGGTGCCGGTGCAGAGTCGTTCCGGGACTTCATACATCGAGCTCAATCTTTCCTGAATCGACTTGCAGAGCATCCCGCGCAGGATATAGCAGTGTTTTCTCACGGGCAGTTTATCAATGCCGTCGCTTGGGTAATCGAGCATAAGCCACAGATCATAGACGGCCAGGCTATGGCGCAATGGCGCAAGTATGAGATCGAGAACCACGTTCCCAACTGCGGTGGCTACATCCTCTCGAAACATCCAGACGGCTCTGACTGGAGAGTGGTCCGCTCGTCTCCTAGGGAGCGTTCAGCGGGCGAAGCTCGTCGCGCACAAGACCGAGTGGGCAGCGTTATCGAAAGCGCCCAATCTGAACTCTCTGCCAGAGAGATAGTGCAGGTATTGCGAGAGGTCACCTTCGAGCAACGGACGATGTCCAGGGTAGGCACGGCCTCTTGGGCAGAGATTCATGGGGGCCATTTCCTGGTTGATATAGACGGTTGGCAAGTCTCCCTCTTCAACGACTGCGATACGCTCGACTACTGCGACGAATGCATCAGCGCCGATGGACGCCGCTGGTCATTCCATTCTGGAGATCGCTCTGGTACAGATCCGGTTGCGTTGCTCAGCACGTGGGAGCATCAGACACTGGAGCGGTTGTTAAAAGCATTGTGATGAAGACGGGGTTGATTGCTGCACGCTTACCCTCGGGGAGATGAAATGTTGGTGGATGACGTGAATCAGAACGTTGGAGAGTCGGTCTGGGGAGCTGCGGAGTGGGTCAATGAGCCCGGCTTTTATCGCGTGCTGGCAGATCAGTCACTGGAGGTGGTCACTGACGACCAGACCGATTTCTGGCGTGAAACCTACTATGGATTCGTGCGCGATAGCGGCCACTTCCTGGGGTTCACAGCCAAAGGAGGGTTCACGGCCCAGGTCAGAGTCAATGCAGACTTCCGCGAGCTCTATGACCAGGCAGGCATCATGGTGAGGATCGACGAGCAAACCTGGGTCAAGGCGGGAATCGAGCTTAACGACGGCAATGCAATGATCAGCAGCGTCATCACTCGGGGTCAGTCAGATTGGGCACCCGGCTTTTTTTCTGGAGATCCGCGGGACTTTTGGCTTCGCATGACCGTTGCCAAAGGCGTGCTTCGTTTGCAGTACTCAACAGATGGTCTGAGCTGGCCCCTGCTCAGACTTGCACCTTTCCCTGAAGCGGACACTTATCGGGTAGGCCCGATCTGCTGCACACCCCAGCGACAAGGGTTGCAGGTCAGGTTTTCAGAGTGGTCGTTGATCGGCCCTCTGGAACGAGAGCTTCATGACTTGAGCTGATCTGATGACGGGGAGGCATGTCCGTCACGGTACCGCTCTGTTTCTGCAGTGGTCTCATCTCCCAGGACACCTCGATAAGTGGAAACTGCATTTATCGAGGCGTTTTTCCCAGAGCAGTGGTGTTTAAACGAGACTGATGTCTCCAACCGTCGATCGCCAACGCCCTCGCCTATTCCAGATTAGACGAACTGATGTCCAGCTTGTCAGCGTCAGCAAACTCATCCAGGTCCAGTTCGCTCAGGTCCAGTTCGCCCTCGGGGTCGCGGTCTTCGTCGGAATCGGCGTCGTTGAGGGGCGACTGGTCGCCGCCGAAATGCTCGCCATCGTGTGCCAACCAGGTCATTGCGTGGATGTCCGGCTGGCTTGTCTGTACCTGCATCTGTACCTGCATCTGTACCTGCATCGTTGACGCTCCGTAGGTGAATGTCTCTGCGCAGGCTAACCCACCCGACGGGGTAAAAGCACAGGTCAGGACCAATTGAGGAAGGATCCGCCGTCGTCGCGCAGCATTTGCACCATGGCGTGGGCGGCAGGCGACAGGTAGCCCTGGCGGCGCAGCATGACGCAGATGGTTCGCGTCATGGTGGTCTGCTCCAGCTGTACTTCGCGCAGGTCTTGCATGTTCTTGCCGAACTCCAGCGTCTCCCGGGCGATGAAACTCAGCAGGCTGGTCTGGGCAATCAACCGCGGCAGCAGGGAAATCGAGTTGGACTCGATCTGCACTTCCGGCAGCGGCAGGTCGTGGCGGGCGAAGGCGTCGTCGACCCAGATCCGCGACGACACACCGGACGGCGGCAACACCCAGCGATAGCGGCACAGGTCGCGCATTTCGAACGGCGCGGTGAAGATCGGGTGATTGCGGCTGGCGATCACCACGGCTTCGTCGGTGAGGATCGGGTAAAAGCTGAATTCCTCTTCGGCACTGCGCTGGGCGCAGATGATCATGTCCAGGTGCCCGGAGCGCAGTTGCTCGCGCAGCATGTCGTCCTGACCGATCACCAGCTTGAGCGTGACCTGCGGCGAGCGTTTGAGCAGCGCGCTGGTCAGTTCGGGCAGCAGGTACTCGGCCATGGTCGCCGCACAGCCCAGACGGATATCCCCTACCGCGCCACTGGCAAAATCCCGCACCTCGCGCTGGGTCTGGGCAATGCTCTGCTGCAGCACCTTGCCCCGTGCCTGCAGCAGTTCGCCGACGGGTGTGAGCTTGATCCTGCGACCGTCGCGCTGGAACAGCCTGGTGCCGAAGGATTCCTCCAGCCGCTGGATGCTTTTGGTCAACGCCGGTTGGCTGCGGTTGAGTTTTTCCGCCGCGCGCCCCAGATGACCGAGCTCGGCGATGGTTTCGAAATAGGTCAGGTCACGCAGGTCCATATATCAACCAAAGTTATCAATTCATGATTATTAGAAAATAGACTTGATCGATTGCGCTGTCGATACTGCTCGCCATTGGAAATGCACTCGGCATGGAAGCACTCAGGTCACTCCTTATCAGGAAAAGCCAATGCTCTGGAGATCCGCGTTGCCACGCCCCGCCTCGTTTGCCCTCGCCCACCAGCACCCGCTGACCCAATGGCTGCTGCTCATCCTCGTGGCCGGTAGCGCCGGCCAACTGTTCAAATACTTCCACGTTCCCGCCGCACTGTTTCTCGGCCCCATGCTGGTGGCGATCGGCTTCGGCGTTGCCGGGGCCAGCGTTCGTCTGAACAAGCAGGTGTTCCGCCTGGGTCAGGGCACGGTCGGCGTGCTGGTCGCCCACTCCATGACCGTCGGCGTTCTGCTGGCGGCGATGCAATCGTGGCCTGTGATGGTCTTCGCCACCCTGCTCACGGTCGCATTGAGCGCGGTGGTCGGCATCGCCATGGCGCGCTGGGGCGGCATTCAGAGCAGCACGGCGGCGTGGGGGACTTCACCAGGTGCGGCCTCGGCCATGGTGGCGATGGCCGAGGATGACGGCGCCGACTCCCGGGTGGTTGCCACCATGCAATACGTGCGAGTGGTGTGTGTGGTAATGGTCGGCGCGCTGGTCAGTCGGCTGATCGGCGCCGATGCCGGCGGTTCGGAGGCCCACAGCACGGACGCGCTGCTACACGGGATGAATCTGCTTAATCTGGGCTTGAGCCTGCTGGTGATCGTGGTCGGCGTGATGATCGGCAGTCGGTTACCGGCGGGCGCCTTGCTGGTGCCCTTGCTGCTCGGCGGCGCGCTGCAGTTGAGCGGCGTGCTGCAGATCACTCTGCCCACTTGGGTGCTGGCGATTGCCTACGGCGCGATCGGCAGTTACATCGGCCTGCGCTTCGACCGCGTGACCCTCCGCTACGTCTGGCGGCGGCTGCCGGCGATGATTGCCGGCGCGCTGGTGCTGATTCTGCTCTGCGCCTTATCGGCTTGGGGCATCGCTGAAATCATGGGCAAGGACTTTCTTTCGGTGTACCTGGCCACCAGCCCCGGCGGCCTTGATGCGATGGCGATCATTGCCATCGACACCCACTCGGACGTCGGCTTCGTGCTGGCGATGCAGACCCTGCGATTGTTCGCAGTGATTGTGACCGGCGCGTACATCGCCCGGCAGGTGATTCGCCTGTCGCACCGCCTGGCGTGAATGGGCGAAGCCTGAGTGAGCGAACAGCGCAAGCAGCACGCATGCCGATGGAATCTTCATCGATCCCGCCACCTCCAACGCTGCACACTCATTGGAGGCGAACGCCATGGCCACGCTGAAAATCGCCACGTTCAACATCAACGGCATTCGCGCGCGTTTGCCCATTCTGTTGCAGTGGCTGGAAAAGGAAGCGCCCGACATCGTCTGTCTGCAGGAACTGAAAGCGGCGGACACGGCCTTCCCCGCCGACGACATCCGCAACGCCGGCTACGGCGTGATCTGGCAGGGCGAGCCCTCGTGGAACGGCGTGGCAATCCTGTCCCGGGACAGTGAGCCGCTGGAGATTCGTCGGGGTCTGCCGGGCAATGAAAAGGACAGCCACAGCCGGTATCTGGAGGCGGCGGTGCAAGGCGTGATCGTCGGCTGCCTGTACCTGCCCAACGGCAACCCGCAGCCGGGGCCGAAGTTCGAGTACAAACTGGACTGGTTCGAGCACTTCATCAAACACGCGGACTCGCTGTTCAAGAGCGAGCATCCGGTGGTGCTGGCCGGGGATTACAACGTCATTCCCACCGACAACGACATCTACAACACCCGCTCATGGCTGAAGGATGCCTTGCTGCAGCCGGAAAGCCGCGCCTGCTTCGAGCGCCTGTTGGATCAGGGCTGGACCGACGCCCTGCGCGCGAAATTCCCGGACGAGCGGATTTATACGTTCTGGGATTATTTCCGCAACCACTGGAAGACCAACTCCGGCCTGCGCATTGACCACCTGCTGTTGAGCAAGGACCTGGCACCCAAGCTGAAAAACGCGGGAGTGGATCGCTGGGTCAGGGACCTGCCCCACGCCAGTGACCATGCACCGACGTGGATTGAGTTGAAGGTTTGATGGGGGGGCAGCGATGGATTGATCGCCGTCAGTCGGGCATACAGGCGTCGCCTGGTTTGCTGCCGCTTCGCGCCAGATCGCGGGCAAGCGCGCTCCTACAATGGATTTCGACAATTCCCATCATCTCCGGCCGACAAAATTCCGTAGGAGCCGGCTTGCTGGCGAAAGCGTCCTTCCAGATAAATTGCGGTCATCTGAAACGACGGGTTCGCCAGCAAGCCGGCTACGAACTTTATGTGCGCCGGCGATTGTGTGCGTTGCCCAGATCCATCGTAGGAGCGCGCTTGCCCGCGAATGCGATCTGTCAGCGCCACCGATTCAGCCTGACACAGCGCATTCGCCAGCAAGCCGGCTCCTACAGTGAACTCCGACAATTCCCGTGATCTGCGGCGAACAGAAATCCGTAGGAGCCGGCTTGCTGGCGAAAGCGTCCTTCCGCAGACATCGCCCTAAGCTGACACGCGGGCTAGGCCCTCTGCGCCAACGCCGTCGCCAGGCTTTGCTCCAGCGGCAACACTGGTAGCAGCGTGGCCTGATAGGCGTGGTAAAGATCCGGCTTGCCGGCCCAGATGTCGGCGCTCGGTTGGTTTTGCGGGTTGAGCTCGTGACGCCAGCTGCCGTGTTCGAGGTCGATGAACAGGGTTTCGTTGAATTCCCAGAACGTCCGGTACCAGTCTTCGTATTGCTGCTCGTGGGTGCGCTGCAGCAGCGCGGCGGAGGCAGCGGCCGCTTCGGCGTGGGTCCAGTGCAGGCGATGGCGGACCACCGGATGATTTTCCCAGTCCAGGGTGTAAACGATCCCCGGCGCGCCATCGACGTCCCAGCCATAGCGGCAGGCGTTTTCGAATAATCCTCGCGCGTCTTCGAGCAGCCAGTTCGGCGTCTGCAAACCGGCCTTGCGCCGTGCGGCTTCCAGGTGCAGCACCAGTCGCGCCCACTCGAAAGCGTGGCCGGGCGTCGTGCCATAGGGGCGGAAACCGTCGTCGGGCTTGTCGACGTTGTAGTCGAGAATCGGCTGCCACTGCAGGGTGAAATGCTCGATCACCTGATGATTATTGCCAGCGGCGTGCTGATGGATGACCCGCTCGACGATGCTCAGTGCCCGATCCAGCCAGCGCCCATCGCCGGTGACGTCGGCCAGGGCGAGGAACGCCTCGGTGCTGTGCATGTTGCTGTTGGCACCGCGATAGGGTTCTTCGTTGCTCCAGTCGCGGTCGAAGGATTCGCGCATGGCGCCCTCTTCCTCGCTCCAGAAGTGCCCGGTAATCACCTGAATCGCTTGCTCCAGCAACGCCTGTGCGCCGGGCCGTCGGGCAACCACGGCGGAGCTGGCGGCCAGGGCAACGAAGGCGTGCAGGTAGGCGTTCTTGCCGGTGTCGGCGCTGTGCTCCAGGGGTTTGGCGAACCAGCCGCCGTGCTCGGCGTCACGCAACGGCCCGGCCAGCGCCGCGATGCCGTGATCGACCAGCGCGGCGCAACCGGGGATGCCATTGATGTGGGCCATGGCGAAACTGTGGGTCATGCGGGCGGTGTTCATGGTTTCGGCCACGGCATCGGCGGGCAGCCGGCCGAGGTCATCCAGATTGCCGAAGCCCTGGGGCAGCGTCGAGGCCTTGGCAAACGCCAGCAGCCGATTGCCCTCCTGCATCAGCCAGGCCGTGTGGCCCGGGGAGCGCAGCCAACTGCTGAAATCGCGATTCACGTCATCCATTGCCCTTCACCTATCTCGTCGGCAGGTTCGGCCCGCCAGGAATTATTAGTCGGGGCGAATCATGCAAGCCGAGGGCAGCGACAGGCAAGTGAATGAGGTGAAAGGGGCTGTTTTGGCCTGTTCCCGGCTAAAGCCGGTCCTACTGCCGGGAGGCCTTTGAATCCCGCCATCAAACCCGAAAGCGCGTCACCACCTGGTTCAACTCCGCCGCCAGCCGGGACAGCTCGTTGCTGGATGCGCTGATCTGGTTGGCACCCGACGACGATTGCATCGACAGGTCCCGAATGTTGACGATGTTGCGGTCCACTTCCCGGGCGACCTGGGCCTGTTCTTCGGCGGCGCTGGCGATGACCAGGTTGCGCTCGGAGATTTCGTTGATCGACGTGGTGATGCGGCTCAGCGACTCGCCGGCACCCTGGGCCAGGCCCAGGGTTTCGGTGGCGCGGGAACGGCTGATCGACATCGATTCCAGCGCCTCGGTGGAACCGCTGCGCATGGTGGTGACCATCTTGTCGATTTCCAGCGTCGACTGCTGGGTGCGGTGGGCCAGTGCGCGCACTTCATCGGCGACCACGGCGAAGCCGCGTCCGGACTCCCCCGCCCGTGCGGCTTCGATGGCGGCGTTCAGCGCCAGCAGATTGGTCTGCTCGGCGATGGAACGGATCACGTCCAGCACCTTGCCGATGTCCTTGGACTGATCGGCCAGGTTCTGCACCAGGTCCGAGGTGTGCTGCACGTTGCCGGACAGGGTCTGAATCGAATTGACCGTGTCGATGACGCGGCTCTGGCCGTCGCGGGCCGCGGTGTTCGATTCGCTCGACGCCTGGGACGTCGACACTGCGTTGCGCGCGACCTCCTCGACCGCCGAGGTCATCTCGTTCACCGCTGTGGCCGCCTGTTCGATTTCGGCGTTCTGCTGGTGCAGGCCGCGATGGCTGTCTTCGGTGACCGAATTCAGCTCCGTGGCGGCCGACGCCAACTGGCTCGCCGAGTTGCCGATCAGGCTCAGGGTCGAACGCAGGTTGGTCTGCATCTGCTGCAACGCGCTTTGCAACCGCGTGACCTCGTCATGGCCCTCGACGCGGATGTCGTGGGTCAGATCGCCCTTGGCCACGTATTCGGCGGCATCAACCGCTTCCTGCAGCGGACGCACGATGCTGCGGGTCAGCCACACCGCCAGCACCACGGTGGCCAGCGCAGCGATCAGCACGAACACCAGCACCACATTTCGCGAGTTGCGGTATTGCGCTTCGGCGGCAATGCCTTCGAGCTCGACCTGATGGGAGTAGAAATCGCTCAGATCGCCCAGTTGCGCGCCGGAGTTGTCGACGGCGGTTTTCATGTCCACCAGCAGCAGTTTGTTCAGCGCCTTGAGGTCACCGCTCTCGGCGAGCACGAAGGACTGGGTCAAACCGCGCTGATAGTCAACCAGGGTCGCGCGGAATTTACTGTACAGCTCCCGCTCTTCCGGGGTGTCGATGAAGGTGTCGAGGCTCGTGAGTTTTTCATCGAGGATCTTCGCGCGGGCGTCCATCTGGCTCTTGTAGACGCCGACGTTTTTCGGATCGGCGTCAAGGGCCACCCGCAGCGAGATGGTGCGAATGCGCAGCATCGCTTCGCGGATGTCGTTGACCAGACGCATGCTCGGCATCCAGTTGCTTTCGACGGCCACCTCGCTCTGGCGAATCGTCGACATCTGGCTCAGGGCAAACCAGCCGAGCAACGCGACCAGCAGGGAAATCAGGGTGAACCCAAGGCCGGCGCGGCGGGCGATGGTCAGGTTGCGTAGGCTCATAACGGTTGGCTCATTGTTTTAGGGGAACAGCGACGCGCCAGGCGGCGATGACGCAAAGTCGTCGTATGACCAACGCTTATCGACGCCAAGGCAGGCTTCTTGAGCCGCCGGCCCATGAAGAATCCGAACGTCTGTTCGAGAAAACATCGAACCCCGCCAGCTTGAGCGGTCTAGACCTTTAAGCCCGACACCACATTTCAAGCCGAGGTGAATCATGCATCTGGAAGGTTCCTGCCATTGCGGCGCCGTCGAATTCAGCCTGACGAGCGCCCATCCCTACCCCTATCAACGCTGTTACTGCTCGATCTGCCGCAAGACCCAAGGCGGCGGCGGTTACGCGATCAACCTGGGCGGCGACGCGAAAAGCCTCGCGGTCAAAGGCAAAGACATCATCGCGATCTATCACGCAAAAATGCGCGACACTGAGGGTCACGAAACCCACATCAGCAGCGCCGAACGGCATTTCTGCAGCCTGTGCGGCAGCGGGCTGTGGCTGTTCAGCCCCGAATGGCCGGAACTGATTCACCCGTTCGCATCGGCCATCGACACGCCGTTGCCAACCCCGCCGGAGCACACGCACCTGCTGCTGAACTCCAGGGCGCCGTGGGTGGAAGTGGCCGCCGGGCCGCACGATCAGCAGTTCGACGAGTTTCCCGAAGAGTCGATTGCCGACTGGCATGAGCGGCTGAAGTTGACGCGATAGCCTGGTGCGATGAACTGACAACGGAATCAGGGCGTTCCTGCGACAGTCAAAGGGGAAGGAACGCCCGTCCAACCGGCCACCCGATAATTCCCTGAACCTCTCCCCTGACAGCCGACTCCCAACTAAAAGCCCCCAAGCCCTATAAAAAAGCCCATAAGGAAGCGCACATGCCTATGCATCGAGTCGCCACCCTGACCGATCTTCAGCGAGACCGAGGTCTCCAGGTCGAGTTTGGCGAAACCAAGGCGCTGCTGGTTCTGCACGGCGACGAAGTCCGCGCGTTTCAAGCCTTTTGCCCCCACGCCGGTGCCCCCCTGGCGGACGGCGCCATTTGCAACGGTCATCTGATCTGCCCCTGGCACAAAGCCGAATTTTCCATCGACGACGGCCACCTGTGCGAACCACCTGCGCTGGATGCCCTGATTCGTTACCCCGTTCAACTCATCGATGGCGATGTGCACGTCGATGACCAGCCCATTACCGCTGAAATGCCGACGCTGGCCGAAGACAGCCGCTGCTTCGTCATCATCGGCGCCGGCGCGGCGGGCACTGCTGCTGCCTGCGCGTTGAGGGAGAAAGGCTTCAACGGTCAGTTGCTGCTCATCGACAGAGAGGCCACGCCCGGCTACGACCGCACCGCCCTGAGCAAATTTGTGCTGTCGGCCGACATGGAAACCGATGAGATCCCTGCCCTGCGCGACGACGGGTTCTACCTGGACAACCGCATCGAGCGAGTCCACGGCGAAGTGATGAAGCTGGACGTGATCAACAAGCGCGTGACCCTGGCAGACGGCCGCCGCTTTGATTACGACGCGGCGCTGGTCACCACGGGCGGCGAGCCCCGCGCGTTGTCGCTGGAGGGCGCTGATCTGCCGCAAGTGCTGACCCTGCGCAGCCGCGATGACGCCTGCCGGATTCTCGCAGCGGTTCACCCCGGCGGCCACGCGCTGATCGTCGGCGACAGTTTTATCGGGCTGGAGGCGGCGTCGGCGTTGCGCACACAGGGCGTGAACGTAACGATTCTGGCCCATCACCAGGTGCCCTTTGCCGGTCAACTGGGCGAGCGCATCGGCAAGGCGCTGCGGGCGCTGCATGAGCAACACGGTGTACTGTTTCGCACCCACGTCGATATCAATCGTTTCGAGGGCGTTGAGCGGGACGGCCAGCAGGTGCTGCAGACGGCGGTGCTCAGCAACGGCGAGCGATTGCAGGTGGATCTGGCGCTGGTTGGCGTCGGCGTAAGCCCGGTGACGCATTTCATCGACGGCCTTGAGCTTGAGGACGATGGCTCGCTGGCCGTCGACGATGGCATGCGCGCGGGTAAGGATCTGTGGGCGGCGGGCGATATCGCCACCTTTCCCCTTAACCGTCAGCCCCGGCGCATCGAGCACTGGCGCCTTGCCCAGCAGCAGGCGCGCATCGCGGCGGGCAATATGCTCGGCGAAGACCGGCATTACAGCGACGTGCCGTATTTCTGGACCTACCATTTTGAGAAGCGTCTGGATTACCTCGGCCACGCCGAAGACTGGGACGACATTGTTTATTTGGGCGAGCCGGAGCGCTTCGACTTCCTGGCACTTATCTGCAAGCAGGGCGTTGTCGCGGCCGTGGTCGGCTGTGATCGCGAACGGCCCATGGCGATGCTCGCTGAACGCATGAAACAACCGCTGTTCAAAGACGAAGCGCTGATGCTGATCAACCAGATCGACGATTAAGCACGCACTTCAGAATCCTTCATTCAGCCGCACACCGGAGGGCGCCATGCCTGATAAAGAGTCCAACCGCGAAGACCTCGACCACAAACCCGAAAACGCAGGCAAGGTCGGCGAGGAACACAAACAGGCCAACCAACGGGGTGAACAACAGCGATCACCGGAAACCGAACATCCGGCCGATTCCACTGGCGCCAAACCCTGAAACAGGCGGTTAGCCGCGACTGGTGACCTGATGACGGTTGCCCCGCTGCTTTGAGCAGCGGTCGGTCGCAGGCTTTGCCGCCTTGTCCACCTTCAGCCACCACGCTTCGCCGCGGCTGGGGTATTGCACATAAAATGGCTGACCCATTTCCGGGGTGGTGATTGAAATGCTGCGGTCCCACGCCAAAGCAAGAATCCGGTCGAACGGCTCGTGCCAGGCGTGCATCGCCAGGTCGAAGGTGCCGTTGTGGATCGGCAGCAACCACTTGCCGCGCAGGTCGATGTGCGCTTGCAGCGTCTCCTCCGGCTGCATGTGCACGTCCGGCCAGTCTTGGTTATACGCACCGGTTTCCATCAGGGTGAGGTCGAACGGGCCGTACTGCTCGCCAATCAACTTGAAGCCGGCGTGATAGCCTGTGTCGCCGCTGAAGAAGATCCGCTGTTCGCCTTCCAGAATCACCCACGACGCCCACAGCGTCTGGTTGCCGTCCCGCAACGTCCGGCCCGAGAAATGCTGCGCGGGCGTGGCCACAAAGCGAATGCCGTGGATATCGGTCGACTGCCACCAGTTCAACTGTTGAACCTTGGCCGCCGGCACGCCCCACTCGATCAGCGTGTCCCCTACCCCCAGCGGCGTGATGAAATGCTCGGCTTTGTCCTTGAGCACCTGAATGGTCATGTGATCAAGGTGGTCGTAATGGTTGTGGGAAAGAATCACTGCTTTCAGCGGCGGCAGGTCTTCGAGGCTGATCGGCGGCTGGTGAAAGCGCTGCGGACCGGCCCATTGCACGGGCGATGCACGCTCGGCAAATACGGGGTCGGTCAGGAAGTATTCACCGCGCAGTTTCAGCAGCACCGTGGAGTGGCCGAGCCGGTAAACCGTGTTGTCAGGCGCCGCGAACAGTTGCTGGCGCGACAGCGGCTGAACCGGGATCTCCCCGGCGGGGCGAGTGTGGTGGGGTTTGTTGAACAGAGCGTTCCAGAAGATGCGCAGGGTTTTGCCAACGCCTGAGCGCGCCATCGGCTTGTGATTGAAATAGCGACCTTCGCGCCGAGTCAGAACGGGCAGCGCAGGATTTGAATCAAGGTTTTTTTCGATCGAGGCCATGAGGGTGCTGACTCCATGAAACGGGTGAAGGTGGTGCTGCGCAAGCTGCAAGCTGCAAGAGCGTGCCGGACGTCGAAGCTTCGGCTTGAAGCTTGAAGCTTGTGGCTGCTCCTACACTACACAGTGTAGTTTCAAGCTTGCACGATGGGCAAAGAGAAGTAAACTGCCCGGTGTAATTTTCTTGCCGGGGACTTGATTGCCCGGCTCACCTTACAGAAGCGAATCCATGACTGCCCCACTGCGACTGACCGACCGTAAACGTGAAGCCATTGTTCAGGCGGCAATAGCCGAGTTCCGCGACAACGGTTTCGAGGTCACGAGCATGGACCGCATCGCCGCCCGGGCCGAGGTCTCCAAGCGCACGGTCTACAACCACTTCCCCAGCAAGGAAGAGCTATTCTCCGAAATGCTCCATCGCCTGTGGTCCAGCGCCGCAACGCAGACCGCCGCGGTGTACAAGCCCGGCGTGCCCCTGCGCGATCAGCTGCGCGAATTGCTCGACGCGAAGATGAAGACCCTCGGCGACAGCAACTTCATTGACCTGGCCCGCGTGGCCATTGGCGCGACCATTCACTCCCCCGATCGTGCGCAGACCTGGGTCAGCCGGCTCAATCAGCGCGAAGAAACCTTCACTGTCTGGGTGCGCGGCGCCCAGCAGGACGGCCGCCTCAAGGCCGTCGAGCCGGTGTTCGCCGCGTCGCAGATCCATGCGTTGCTCAAGGCCTTTGCGTTCTGGCCGCAAGTCACTCTCAACGAACCCCTGCTCGCGCCGGACAAGCAGCGCGAAGTGGTGGAGTCGGCGCTGGACCTGTTCCTGTGCTGGTATGAAATCCCGCTCGACAAATCCTAGTCCAGTAACGCCCTTAGCCCATGGCTGCCGTCACGCGCTCGACAATCTGCCGGCGGGCGAGCAAGCCTTGCATGGCGCGATCGGTGGCGACGGCAAGGATATTCGCCGGTGCCGTGTCCGGCCGGCCCGAGTCGTAGGGCGGCGCCGGTGCGTATTCCAGTTGCAGCTGAAGGGTCCGGGCCGTATCCGCGTCGAACACTTCGCTGATCAGCGTCAGCGCAAAATCGATTCCCGCGGTCACGCCGCCACCGGTCATCAGGTTGCCATCGCGCACGACGCGCTCGTGTACCGGAATCGCGCCGAATTGCTCCAGCAGCGAATGGGATGCCCAGTGAGTGGTCGCGCGACGGCCTTTCAACAGCCCTGCCGCGCCGAGCACCAGCGCGCCGGTGCAGACCGAGGTCACGTATTGCGCCGTGGCCGCCTGATGCTGAATGAACGCCAGGGTTTGCGCGTCTTCCATCAGCGCATCGATCCCTACCCCGCCCGGCACGCAGATCACGTCCAGGTCCAGGCAGTCGGCGAAAGTCGCGGTCGGCACCAGGGTCAGACCGGTGCTGGACTGCAGCGGCTCGAGGTTTTTCCAGACCAGGTGCACGACCACGCCGGGCATGGTGGCGAAAACATCGTAGGGACCGGTGAGGTCCAGTTGCTGGACTTTGGGGAATACCAGCAGGCCGATATGCAGGGTCATGGTGTGTTCCTTATCGTTTAATCGTGGGTCATCTAAATGCGTGAGCCAGGCAGCCGATTGCACCTGAAGGCCATCGGCTGGACGAAACCACTGTAGAGGGCTAGCCTCTGGCGGATACGCCATAAAGCCAACGATTTACGCCAATTTTTCACAGTGAGCGCCCCATGCCCCATCAGCCCAGGCTGGTTCATGTTCTGGCCTTTCCCAACGTTCAGTTGCTCGACGTCACCGGACCACTGCAGGTGTTTGCCTCGGCCAACGTCATGGCCCAGGAAGCGGGCCTGAAAAAAATCCCTTACCGGCCCGAGGTCATCGCCCGCGAACCCGGCGGCGTGACCTCCTCCGCCGGGCTCGGGCTGCTTACCTATCCGCTGCCGTCCACGGCTTCGGACACGCTGATCATCGCCGGAGGCGGCGCGGTGCACACGGCACTGCTGGACCCGGTTCTGGTGGACTGGGTGCGAACGCAATCCGCCAGCGCCCGGCGCGTGGCGTCGGTGTGTACCGGCGCCTTTTTGCTCGCCGCCGCCGGCGTGCTGGACGGCCATCGGGTGGTCACTCACTGGGACAGTTGCGACGAACTGGCCCGGCGCTTCCCGCAACTGCGCGTCGACCCGGACCCGATTTTTATCAATGAAGGCAGGCTGTGGACGTCCGCCGGAGTGACGGCAGGCATTGATCTGGCGCTGGCGATGGTCGAGGCGGATCTGGGACGCGATATCGCCCTGGCCGTCGCGCGGGATCTGGTGGTGTTTCTCAAGCGTCCGGGCGGGCAGTCGCAGTTCAGCACGGCGCTGTCGATGCAGCACCAGACCCGTGATCAAGGCAGCCGGTTTGGCGACCTGCACGCCTGGATCCTCGACAATCTGGCCAACGACCTGTCGGTCGGCACGCTGGCGGCGCAGGTGGGCATGAGCGAGCGCAGTTTCGTCCGCCATTACCGCGCCCACACCGGAAACACGCCGGCACGGGCCATCGAGCAGTTGCGCGTCGAAGCGGCGCGGCGTCTGTTGGGGGACAGCGCGCTGCCGATCAAGCGCATCGCCGACCGCTGCGGGTTTGGCACGGAAGAAACGTTGCGGCGCAGCTTCATGCGCGCCGTATCGGTGACGCCCCAGGCGTATCGCGAGCGGTTCAGCGCGGGGTGAGCCTCTGATTTCAGTGGGAACGGCTTTAGCCGGGAAGGCGCACAAAGAGTCCGTGGGAGCCGGCTTGCTGGCGAACGCAGTGGGTCTGAAACGGAGATGTCGACTGACCCACCGCCTTCGCGGGCAAGCGCGCTCCTACAGTGGATCTCGGCAACGCACGCAATCGTCGGCGTAAACGAAACCCGTAGGAGCCGGCTTGCTGGCGAACGCGGTGGGTCTGAAACGGAGATGTCGATTGACCCACCGCGTTCGCGGGCAAGCGCGCTCCTACAGGGGACCTCGGCACGGCACGCAATCGTCGGCGTAAACGAAACCCGTAGGCGCCGGCTTGCTGGCGAACGCGGGGTTCTGAAACGGAGATGCCGATTGACCCACCGCGTTCGCGGGCAAGCGCGCTCCTACAGGGGACCTCGGCAAAACAGGCAATCGTCGGCGATCACAGTATCCGTAGGAGCCGGCTTGCTGGCGAACGCGGGGTTCTGAAACGGAGATGTCGACTGACACACCGCCTTCGCGGGCAAGCGCGCTCCTACAGGGGACCTCGACACAGCACGCAATCGTCGGCGAGCACAAAATCCGTAGGAGCCGGCTTGCTGGCGAACGCGGTGGGTCTGAAACGGAGATGTCGATTGACCCACTGCGTTCGCGGGCAAGCGCGCTCCTACAGGGGAACTGGGCACAGCACGCAATCGTCGGCGATCATAAAATCCGTAGGCGCCGGCTTGCTGGCGAACGCCGTGGGTCTGAAACGGAGATGCCGATTGACCCACCGCGTTCGCGGGCAAGCGCGCTCCTACAGGGGACCTCGGCACAGCACGCAATCGTCGGCGATCACAAAATCCGTAGGCGCCGGCTTGCTGGCGAACGCGGTGGGGCTGAAACGGAGATGTCGGCTGACCCACCGCGTTCGCGGGCAAGCGCGCTCCTACAGGGGAACTGGGCAAGGCAGGCAATCGTCGGCGATCACAAAATCCGTGGGAGCCGGCTTGCTGGCGAACGCGGTGGGGCTGTAACGGAGATGCCGATTGACCCACCGCGTTCGCGGGCAAGCGCGCTCCTACAGGGGAACTGGGCAAGGCAGGCAATCGTCGGCGCACACAAAATCCGTAGGAGCCGGCTTGCTGGCGAACGCGGTGGGGCTGTAACGAAGATGCCGACTGACCCACCGCGTTCGCGGGCAAGCGCGCTCCTACAGGGGACCTCGGCAAAACAGGCAATCGTCGGCGATCACAGGATCCGTAGGACCCGGCTTGCTGGCGAACGCGGGGGTCTGAAACGGAGATGCCGATTGATCCACCGCGTTCGCGGGCAAGCGCGCTCCTACAGGGGAACTGGGCAAGGCAGGCAATCGTCGGCAATCACAAAATTCGGAGGCGTAGCGAGCAACATACGGAGATGAGCGTGAAGTAATTAATTTTCATGAATTGATATTTTTATCCTGTTTCGTGTAATTTAATTTCCATCACGAAATCAGAGATAACAATAATGACTGCCTGTGATCGTCCCGCCCCCGCTTTTCTTTCGCCGTTGATGGCGCTTGCAATACCCACTGCCGAGATCGTTTTCACTGCCTGGCTGCGCGCCGGTTAACGCCATTGCGCGGGTGAGTCCTGCTTTGTTCAGCTCGACAGCCCAGTCCCGCCGCTGCCCAAGCCCTGACCTCCTCATTCTCAGCAAGGAATCCGTTGCATGCCTCCGTCAACCGGCCTGTCTCTGTTGGTCTATGCCGCCGTCGCGATCATCGCCCTGATCGTGCTTATCGCGCGCTTTCGTCTCAATCCGTTCATCGTCATCACCCTGGTGTCCGTCGGCCTCGCGTTGGTCGCCGGGATGCCGGCCAATGCCGTCGTTGCGTCCTATGAGGGTGGCGTCGGCAAGACGCTGGGGCACATCGCGCTGGTCGTGGCGCTGGGCACCATGCTCGGCAAGATGATGGCCGAGTCCGGCGGCGCCGAGCAGGTGGCGCGCACCTTGATCGACCGCTTCGGCGAGCGCAATGCGCACTGGGCGATGGTCTGCATCGCGTTCCTGGTGGGGCTGCCGCTGTTTTTCGAAGTGGGTTTCGTGCTGCTGGTGCCGATCGCGTTCACCGTCGCCCGCCGGGTCGGGGTGTCGATTCTGATGGTCGGCCTGCCGATGGTCGCCGGCCTCTCGGTGGTCCACGCCCTGGTGCCGCCACACCCTGCTGCCATGCTGGCGGTGCAGGCCTATCAGGCGTCAGTGGGCCAGACCCTGTTTTACGCCATCCTCATCGGCATCCCCACCGCGATCATTGCCGGCCCGATCTACGCGCGCTTCATCGTGCCGCACATTCATTTGCCCGATGAAAACCCGCTCGCCAAACAATTTCTCGACCGTGAACCCCGTCCTCAACTGCCAAGCTTCGGCATCACCATGGCGACCATTCTGCTGCCCGTGGTGCTGATGCTGCTGGGTGGCTGGGCCAACCTGATTTCCACCCCGGGCAGCGGCTTCAACAGCTTCCTGCTGTTCATCGGCAACTCGGTGATCGCGCTGCTGCTGGCCACGTTGCTAAGCTTCTGGACGTTAGGCATTGCCCAGGGCTTCTCACGGGATTCAATCCTGAAATTCACCCAGGAATGCCTGGCGCCGACGGCCAGCATCACGTTGCTGGTGGGCGCTGGCGGCGGTCTGAACCGGATTCTCGTCGACAGCGGCGTGACCAACGAGATTGTCGGTCTGGCGCAGGACTGGCATCTGTCGCCGCTGTTGATGGGCTGGCTGTTCGCCGCACTGATGCGCGTTGCCACGGGTTCGGCCACGGTGGCAATGACCACCGCGTCCGGCATCGTGGCCCCCGTGGCGCTGGGCCTGGGCTACCCCCATCCGGAGCTGCTGGTGCTCGCAACCGGTGCCGGCTCGGTGATTTTTTCCCACGTCAACGACGGCGGGTTCTGGCTGATCAAGGAGTACTTCAACATGACCGTGGCACAGACCTTCAAAACCTGGACGGTGCTGGAAACGCTGATTTCGGTGATCGCTTTCGTCCTGACCCTCGGGCTGGCGCAGGTGATCTGAGTGGACATTCTTTACCAGATCCGCGCCCGTCAGGACTCGTTCAGCGCCGGCGAAGGCCGCATCGCCAGACTGGTGCTCAGTGACGTGGCGTTTGCCGCCAGCGCCAGCCTTGACGACCTCGCCGCCCGCGCCGAGGTCAGCAGCGCGACGCTGTCACGTTTCGCCCGCACGGTGGGCTGCAAGGACCTGCGGGACCTGCGCCTGCAACTGGCCCAGGCCAGCGCCGTGGGCAACCGCTTCCTCACTGCGGAGCAGGCGCCGGAACAGTCGGCGTTTTTCACTCAGATCGTCGGCGACATCGAGTCCACCCTGCGTCAGCACCTGGCCGGGTTTGATGAGTCGCGCTTCCAGGCGGCGGTGGCCCTGCTGACGCCGGCGCGGATGATTCACAGCTTCGGCATGGGCGGCGCGTCCAGCCTGTGCAGCGAAGAATTGCAGACCCGGCTGGTGCGCCTCGGCTACCCGATTGCCGCCAGCCGCGACCCGGTGATGATGCGCCTGATCGCCGCGACCCTCGGCCCGGAGCACAGCGTGATTGTCTGCTCCCTGAGCGGGCGCCCCCCTGAACTGCTCGACGCAGTGGATCTGGCTCGCAGCTATGGCGCAAAGATTCTCGCCATTACCCTGCCCGGCTCACCGCTGGCGGAACGGGCGGATGTGCTGTTGCCGCTGCAGATCGCCGAGACCCATTTCATCTACAAACCCACGGCCGCGCGCTACGGCATGCTGCTGACCATCGATGTGCTGGCTACTGAACTGGCGCTGACTGCGCCCGATGCCAACCGCGAACGGCTGCGGCGGATCAAGCTGGCGCTGGATGACTACCGCGGCGGCGACGACGGCCTGCCCCTTGGAGACTGACCCCATGCTTTACGACCTGATCATTCGCGACGCGCTGGTGATCGACGGCAGCAATTCCCCCGGCTACCGCGCCGACGTGGCCATTCGCGAAGGCCGCATTCAGCGCATCGGCGATCTGCACGACGTCTCCGCCCGCGAAGAAGTCAACGCTGCCGGCCGCGTGCTGGCGCCGGGTTTCATCGACGTGCACACCCACGACGACACCGTGGTGATTCGTCAGCCGGCGATGCTGCCGAAGATCACCCAGGGCGTGACCACGGTGATCGTCGGCAACTGCGGCATCAGCGCGTCACCCGTTTCCCTGGCGGGGGATCCGCCGGACCCAATGAACCTGCTCGGTCCCGCTGCCGCTTTCGTTTATCCGCGCTTTATCGACTATCGCAACGCGGTGGACGCGGCGCGGCCGGCGGTCAATGTGGCGGCGCTGATCGGTCACACCGCGCTGCGCAGCAATCACATGGACGATCTTTTTCGAACGGCGCGCGCGGATGAAATCAGCGCCATGCGCGGGCAACTGCGTGACAGCCTGGCCGACGGCGCGCTCGGCCTGTCCACCGGTCTGGCTTATGCCTCGGCTTACTCGGCTGAAACGGATGAAGTCAAACAGTTGGCCGAGGAGCTGACGGCGTTTGGCGCGGTGTACACGACGCACCTGCGCAGTGAGTTCGAGCCGGTGCTGGAGGCCATGGACGAGGCGTTCGAAATAGGCCGTCACGCGAAATCGCCGGTGGTCATTTCCCATATGAAATGCGCGGGCGCAGGCAACTGGGGTCGCAGTCCGCAGCTGCTGGCGTCCCTGGAAAACGCCGCGCTGACCCACCCGGTGGGCTGCGATTGCTACCCCTATGCGGCCAGTTCTTCGACGCTGGATTTGAAACAGGTCACCGATGCCTTTCCCATCACCATCACCTGGTCGACGCCGCATCCGGATCAGGGCGGACGCGAGCTGAAGGACATTGCCGCCGACTGGGGCCTTTCGCTGGTGGACGCCGCGGGGAAACTGCAACCGGCTGGCGCCGTGTATTACGGCATGGATGAAAAGGATGTGCAGCGGATCATGAAGCACCCGCTGTCGATGATCGGTTCGGACGGACTGCCGGAAGACCCGTTTCCGCACCCGCGCCTGTGGGGTGCGTTTCCCCGGGTGCTCGGGCATTTCAGTCGGGATGTGGGGCTGTTCCCGTTGCACACCGCCGTGCACAAGATGACCGGACTGACCGCCACGCGCTTCGGGCTGCACGATCGGGGGTTCGTGCGCGAGGGGTATTGCGCGGACCTGGTGCTGTTCAACGCGGACACCGTGCGTGATGTGGCGGATTTCAAAGAACCCAAGCGCGCGGCCGAGGGCATTGATGCGGTATGGGTGAACGGGCATTTGAGTTACGCCGAGGGCAAGCCCCAAGGTGAACGGCAAGGGCGGTTCTTGCCGAGGAGTGGGTCGTTGGTGGGTGGGTTTGGGTTACAGAAGTAGTACCCAGGCGCCGAAAGCGCAGCGCTTGCACCCCCGAAAACCTTGGTGGACACACATCCGTAGGAGCCGGCTTGCTGGCGAACACGTTGTGTCAGGCGACATCTGCGAGGCTGACCCGCCGCATTCGCCAGCAAGCCGGCTCCTACAGATCAAAGTTGGCGTGCAATGAAGTATCGAGCCTGGCTCTCAATCAGCCAATCACTACCCCACGGCACTCGCCAAACCCGATGCTCACTTCACCGTCCTTGCGGCAGCGCGCTTTAAGAATCACCTCATCGCCTGCCTCCAGAAAGGTCCGCGTCTCGCCGTTGGGCAGTTCGACGGCGCGCTTTCCGCCTTCGGTCATCTCCAGCAGGCTGCCGAGCTGCCCGGGTTGCGGCCCTGACAAAGTGCCGGTGCCGAACAGATCCCCCGCCTGCAGCTTGCAGCCGTTGACGCTGTGGTGGGCCACCATCTGCGCGACGGTCCAGTACATGTTCAGCGTGTTGCTCAGGGACAGACGCTGGGGCGCGACGCCCTGCTCTTTCATTCGCGCGGTGAGCAGCAGCACTTCCAGTTCGATGTCCAGCGCGCCGCCGGCCTGGTCCTGCTCGTCGAACAGGTAAGCCATGGGCGGCGGGTCACCCTCGGGACGCGCCGGCTGGGCCGCGCGAAACGGCGCCAGTGCCTCGGCCGTGACCACCCACGGCGAAATGCTGGTGGCAAAGCTCTTCGACAGAAACGGCCCGAGCGGCTGGTATTCCCAGGCTTGCAGGTCCCGGGCCGACCAGTCGTTGAGCAGGCAGAAACCGGCGATGTGCTCGCCCGCCCTGCCGATAGCGACAGGCTCGCCCGCCTCGTTGCCCTGCCCGATCCACACGCCCACTTCCAGTTCGTAATCCAGGCGCTTGCTCGGGCCGAAATCCGGCGTATCAGCACCCGGCTTCAGGGTCTGCCCGCTGGGGCGCTTGACCGGCATTCCGGACACACCCAGCGTCGACGCTCGCCCGTGGTAGGCGATCGGCACGTACTTGTAGTTTGGCAGCAGCGGGTTATCCGGGCGGAACAGCTTGCCGACGTTCATCGCATGATGAATGCCGACGTAAAAATCGGTGTAGTCGCCGACCTGCGCCGGCATGTGCATCTGGCAGTCAGCCATCGGCACCAGCAGACGATCCCCCATCGCTTGCAAGCGCTCACGCTGCAGGTTTTTTTTGTCGAGCAGGTGCAGCAATTCGTGGCGCAGCGCCTGCCGCGACGAACCGCCCAGGGCGAAAAAGTCGTTCAACTGGCCTCGGCAGGCAGCTTCGACGGCCACGCGTGCGGCGCCATTGAACAGACTGGCCTCAAGGGCGGTTTGCAGGTCCAGAATGTAATCGCCGATGGCAACGCCGCCGCGCTTGCCGAAACCGGGGCGGCTGAACACACCCAGGGGCAGGTTCTGCAGGGGGAAATCGGGATGGTCGTTGGCGCTGGCGACCCAGCTGCGCGGGTGCTGTGAAGTACTCATCGTTGGCTGTCCGTGTCGAAAGGCTTGAACGTTCTGGCGATGCCATCCCAGCAGGCATCGTAGTCGCTTTGCAGCTGAGGGCATTCCAGCGCGTGATAACTGGGACGCAGGACTTTGCCGGTCTCGAACATGAACGCCATGGTCTGCTCGATCTTGTGCGGCGTGAGCTCGGCGGCGATGGCTTTCTCGGCGCTGGCGTTGTCCGGGCCGTGGGCGCTCATGCAATTGTGCAGCGACGCGCCGCCGGGCATGAAGCCTGCGGCCTTGGCGTCGTAGGCGCCATCGATCAGGCCCATGAACTCGTTCATCAGGTTGCGGTGGAACCACGGCGGCCGGAAGGTGTTTTCCGCCACCATCCAGCGCGGCGGGAAGATCACGAAATCGACGTTCGCCTGACCTTCAACGGCGCCCGGCGAGGTCAGCACGGTGAAGATCGACGGATCGGGATGGTCGTAACTCACCGTGCCCAAGGTGTTGAACAGGCGCAGGTCGTATTTATACGGGACGTTGTTGCCGTGCCACGCGACGACATCGAAGGGGGAATGGCCCAGCGTGGTCCCCCACAGTTCGCCGAGGAATTTCTGCACCAGCACGGTGGGCTGTGCGCTGTCTTCAAAATGCGCGCGGGGCACCTGGAAATCCCGGGGATTGGCCAGGCCGTTGCTGCCGATCGGGCCGAGGTCAGGCAGCCGCAAGGCGCAGCCGTGGTTCTCACAGATGTAACCCCGCGCTGTGCCGTCGAGCAGTTCGACGCTGAATTTCAAACCCCTCGGCAACACGACGATTTCCTGCGGTTCCACATCGATCAGGCCCAGTTCGGTGGTGATGCGCAGTCGGCCCTGCTGGGGGACGATCAGCCATTCGCCGTCGGCGTTGAAGAACGCGCGCTGCATGGAGCGGTTGGCCGTGTAGACGTAGACGCTCACGCCCTCGGCCTGCTCGGCAGACGAGGTGCTGGCCAGCGCGTGCAGGCCATCGATGAAATCGGCGGGTTCGGCGGGGATGTCGAACGCATTCCAGCGCAGGCGATTGGGGGTGACGGGGCCTTGCTGCTGGCCGGTGATCTGCCGCTCGAGACGCTGAAAGCGAGGGTGCGCGGCGGACGGTTGAATGCGGTAGAGCCAGGAGCGTCGGGCTTCGGCGCGGGGCACGGTGAACGCGGTCCCGGAGAATTGCTCGGCGTAGAGGCCCAGCGGATGACGCTGCGGCGAGTTCTGCCCGTGGGGCAAACCGCCCGGCATTGCCTCGCTGCTGAATTGATTGCCGAAGCCATGCTGGTAACGCAGGGGCTCGGATCGGGGTGCTGTGGACATGGCGACCTCTTATTGTTTTTTTTCGTAAGCGTATTACGCATAACGTAATTTGAGTTTGGAGAAGGGTCAAGCTATAAAGCAGCCTTTCCAGACCGGGGGCCTGCCTTCCATGACCGACGATTCCACCCCCGCTACCGCGCCGCGCCAGCAGAAAGTCCAGTCGGCTGAAGTCGGCGTCGGCATCCTCAAGGCGCTGGCCGAGCTGGCGCCCGCCACGTCACTGTCGAAACTCGCCGAATACGTCGGCATGCCGGCCAGCAAGGTGCATCGTTACCTGCAAGCGCTGGTGGACAGCGGTTTTGCCGAGCAGGACCCGGCCAGCAATCACTACCGTCTCGGGCGTTCGGCGCTGCAGGTCGGCCTGGCGGCGCTGAGCCAGCTCGATGTACTCAAGACCTCTGCCCCTGCATTGATCGCACTGCGCGATGAACTCAATGAAACCTGCTTTCTGGCGGTGTGGGGCAACAAAGGCCCGACGGTTGTATACGTCGAGCAGTCGCTGGGGGCGGTCACCCTGGTCACACAGATCGGTTCGGTGCTGCCACTGCTGAGTTCGTCCACCGGACTGGTGTTCGATACCTTTCTGTCACCGAGGGAAACAGCCGCGTTGAGAGCGGCGGAATCGGCCTCGCTGAACGCGGCGCAGTTGAAGGAGATCGATCGGCACGTCCAGGAAATCCGCAGCACCGGGGTGCATCAGATTCATGGGATGTTGATGGCCGGCGTCAACGCGGTGTCATCGCCAGTATTTGCCATGGGCAACAAGCTGGTGGGTGTGGTGACGGTGGTGGGTTCGGCGTCGGTGTTTACCGGCCAGCGCCAGGCTGAGGCAGCGCAGAAACTGCTGCAGACGGCGCAGGCGATCAGCGCGCGGATGGGTGGGGAAATGCCGCAGCTGGCGTGAACTCGCGATCACGAATAACGCGTGGGACATGGCTGCGCTCAAAGGTCCGTGCCAGTCACTGAACCCACCATGAACACGAATCTGTAGGAGCCGGCTTGCTGGCGAACGCGGTGGGTCAGCGAAATCGATGCCCCAGACTGATCGCATTCGCGGGCAAGCGCGCTCCTGCAGTGGATTTCGACAATTCCCATTATCTGCGGCGGGCACAATTGCGTAGGAGCCGGCTTGCTGGCGAAGGCGATTTACCCCGCACCGCTATAGTGAATGATCCACCCGATTCGCCAGCAAGCCGGCTCCTACAAAGTGTGTATCGAACCAAGGCTCAATCCACCGCCAACACGCCCCGCCGCACTTGATCGCGCTCGATCGACTCGAACAGCGCCTTGAAATTGCCCTCACCAAAGCCATCGTCGCCCTTGCGCTGGATGAATTCGAAGAACACCGGCCCCATCAGGGTTTCCGAGAAGATCTGCAGCAGCAGACGCTGACTGCCGCCTTCGGAATTGCCGTCCAGCAAGATCCCTCGCGCCTTCAGCTCCTGCTCCGGTTCGCCGTGGTTGGGCAGCCGGCCTTCGAGCATTTCGTAGTAGGTGTCCGGCGGCGGGGTCATGAAGCGCATGCCCAGGGCCTTGAGCCGGTCCCAGGTGTCGATCAGGTTTTCGGTGAAGAACGCCACGTGCTGAATGCCCTCGCCGTTGAACTTCATCAGAAACTCTTCGATCTGCCCGGCGCCCTTGGACGACTCTTCGTTCAGCGGGATGCGGATCATGCCGTCCGGCGCGGTCATCGCTTTCGAGGTCAGGCCGGTGTACTCGCCCTTGATGTCGAAATAGCGCAGCTCGCGGAAGTTGAACAGCTTCTCGTAGAAGTTCGCCCAGTAGGCCATCCGGCCGCGATAGACGTTATGGGTCAGGTGATCGATGAATTGCAGGCCGGCGCCCTTGGGGTGACGGTCGACGCCTTCGATGTACACGAAGTCGATGTCGTAGATCGAAGTGCCTTCACCAAAACGGTCGATCAAGTACAACGGCGCGCCGCCAATCCCTTTGATCGCCGGCAAACGCAGTTCCATGGGCCCGGTGCCGATCTCGACAGGCTGCGCGCCCAGTTCCAGCGCGCGCTTGTAGGCCATTTGCGAATCCTTGACCCGGAATGCCATGCCGCACACGGAGGGACCGTGCTCCGCAGCGAAGTAGGACGCTTCGCTGTTGGGCTCGTTGTTGAGGATGATGTTGATGGCGCCCTGGCGGTACAGCGACACATTCTTGGAGCGGTGATGGGCGACTTTGGTAAAGCCCATGATCTGGAACACCGGCTCCAGCACGTTCGGGGTGGGCGAGGCGAATTCGATGAATTCAAAGCCCATCAGGCCCATCGGGTTTTCGTAGAGATCAGTCACGGTCTTGCTCCTGCTAAAAAGTGAGAGGCACAGCGGCTCGGATCACGATTCAGCGGGTGGCGCGCAGGAAATTCCCCGCACGCTGCGGGCGAGGAAGTCGCCGAAGATGAGTTGCAGACCGAAGCTTTTCATGGGGGAAAGATTACTCCGGCTTGTCCGATTGCGCATCGGGATGGGCGGCCTGGAAGGCTGGATGCTGCAAAGCCAGCGTTTCGACCCGGCAAATACGCGGGTACGGAGCCATGTCCACGTTGAAGCGTCGTGCTGCATACACTTGGGGCAGCAGGTATACATCGGCCAGGCCGACGGTGCCGAAACAAAATCCAGTGTCGCCAATCAGGGCTTCCACAGCGGCGAAGCCTTGGCTGATCCAGTGGCCGATCCACGCCGTAACATCGCCTTCGTCGTGGCCCATGCCGCGCAGGCGATTGAGCACCGCGACGTTGTGCAGCGGGTGAATGTCGCAACCGATCAGGGCGGCAATCTGCCGATGGCGCGCGCGGTCCAGCAGCGCGTCGGGGAGCAATGCAGGTTGGGGGGAGAATTCTTCGAGGTATTCGATGATCGCCATGGACTGAATGATCACCTCACCGTCGTCCAGCCTCAGGGCGGGAACGCGGCCCTGGGGATTGATCGCCAAGTAATCGACCTTGTGATGTTCGCCACCGTCGCGGATCAGGTTGACCGGAATGGCGTCGAACGCGAGACCTTTCAGCGCCAAGGCAATGCGCACCCGGTAGCTCGAGGTCGATCGGTAGTAGGTGAAAAGATCCACGGGAATGGCCTGTTATTGTTGTTTTGGTTTTTTCACTCCGGCGTAAGCGGCTTACGCAATGCGTAAACTGCGGCAATGCGCCATGGCTGTCAAGCTAAGGTCCGACCCGGCAAAGCTCCAGCCAGCCTCAAGCCCAGCCCTCCAGCCGCAGCGTGGCGCGCACCAGTCGCTGCTCCTCGCTTTCGATCTCCCGCAGGTTGTCGCAGATGTTCTGGATGTGCGCCACCGCCGCCTTGCGCGCCTGCTCGGGCAAACGCCCGGTCACCGCGTTATAGAGCCGGGCGTGATGGCGGTCTATCTGGCGCTTCTGGGCGTCGCGGTGATAGAGGTTGTTGACCGAGGCGAACACCGTGTTGAGCAGCAGATCCGTCAATGAACGCAGGGTCTGCACCAGCACCGGGTTGTGCGACGCCTCGCAGATGGCCAAGTGAAACGCGTGGTCGAGCCGCGCGTGTTCGCAGGCCGGCAATGGGTGATCATGGCCGGCCACCAGCGCGTCATAGGCCCGGGTGATCAAGACGAAATCCGCGTCGGTGCCACGCAGCGCCGCCAGCCGCGCGGACTCCCCTTCCAGCAGGCTGCGCACTTCAAACAGGTCGTAGAGCGTGCGTGGCTGGGAGGCGAACAAGTGCATCAGCGGCGAACTGGCGGTCAGCCCGAGCCCGCCCATTTGCGCGACAAACGAGCCCTTGCCCTGACGGGTTTCGATGATGCCCCTGGCGCGCAGCAGCTGCAGGCCTTCGCGCAGCGCGGTGCGCGACACACCGAGTTTTTCGGTCAGCCGCCGCTCGGAAGGCAACAGCTGACCGACCTTGAGCACCCCGTCGACAATCAACCGCTCAATGCGCTCGCTGACGACGTCGGCGACCTGTTGGGGGCGGTTTGTCTGCGGATTTTCCATGGACAGATTTCCTCGGGTAAGGGCCGGGTCCGGTTTGCTCGGTCGAATCAATCCGTAGGAGCCGGCTTGCTGGCGAACGCGTTTATTGAGTCGGTACCAAGTCGCATGGACCACCCGGTTCGCCAGCAAGCCGGCTCCTACAGATGTTCTCAACAATGCCCATTAAACGTGACGACCACGCTTTCTTCACTGGTATGACCACGGATAACTGCTCGAACAGCAATAAGCGCGACGATACCTATACCAATGATATTAAAGTCTATTCACCGATAATTTCAGGATGCTTCGTCGCAAAACTGGTTCGACCACCGCGCCGCCCGGTAGACACTAAGCCCCGCTGAGCCAATGATGCAAGCCAGCCATTGAGGTTCCGCCACGGAACAGGCTTCCAATAAAAACAAGACAGGGTTGCGAACCCATCATGAATATCCTGTACGACGAACGCGTCGACGGCGTTCTGCCGGCCATCGACAAACAACAACTGCTCCAGGCGCTGCAGTCCCGGCTGCCTGATCTGGACATCCTCCATCGCGAGGAAGAACTGCGCCCCTACGAGTGCGACGGGCTCTCGGCCTATCGCACGACGCCGATGCTGGTGGTGCTGCCCCAGCGCATCGAGCAGGTTCAGACGCTGCTGAAGGTCTGCCACGAGCGTGGCGTGCCGGTGGTGGCGCGCGGTGCCGGGACCGGACTGTCCGGCGGCGCCCTGCCGCTGGAAAAAGGCGTGCTGCTGGTGATGGCGCGCTTCAATAAAATGCTCCACATCGACCCCGCCGGGCGCTATGCCCGCGTGCAGCCCGGCGTGCGCAACCTGGCCATTTCCCAGGCCGCCGCGCCCTATGACCTTTATTACGCGCCTGACCCGTCCTCGCAAATTGCCTGCTCCATCGGCGGCAACGTCGCGGAAAACGCCGGCGGCGTGCACTGCCTGAAATACGGCCTGACCGTGCACAACCTGCTCAAGGTCGACATCCTCACGGTCGAGGGCGAGCACATGGTGCTGGGTTCCGAGGCGCTGGATTCGCCGGGCTTCGACCTGTTGGCACTGTTCACCGGTTCCGAAGGCATGCTCGGCGTGATCACCGAAGTCACCGTCAAGCTGCTGCCCAAACCGCAAGTCGCACGGGTGTTGCTGGCCGCCTTCGACTCAGTGGAAAAAGCCGGTCGCGCCGTCGGTGACATTATTGCCGAGGGCATCATCCCCGGCGGCCTGGAGATGATGGACAACCTGGCCATTCGCGCCGCCGAAGACTTCATTCACGCCGGCTACCCGGTCGACGCCGAAGCCATCCTGCTGTGCGAACTGGACGGTGTAGAAGCCGACGTTCACGCCGATTGCGACCGGGTTCGCGCTGTACTGGAAAATGCCGGCGCGACCGAAATACGCCAGGCGAAGGACGAAGCCGAACGCGTGCGCTTCTGGGCCGGGCGCAAGAATGCTTTCCCGGCAGTGGGTCGTCTGTCGCCGGATTACTACTGCATGGACGGCACCATCCCGCGTCGGGAATTGCCGGGCGTACTGAAGGGCATTTCCGCGCTGTCGGAAGAATACGGCCTGCGCGTCGCCAACGTTTTCCACGCTGGCGACGGCAACATGCACCCGCTGATTCTCTTCGATGCCAATCAACCGGGTGAGCTCGACCGCGCCGAAGCATTGGGCGGAAAGATTCTGGAGCTGTGCGTGAAAGTCGGCGGCAGCATCACCGGTGAGCACGGCGTCGGCCGCGAGAAAATCAATCAGATGTGCGCGCAATTCAACAGTGACGAGCTGACCTTGTTCCACGCGGTAAAAGCCGCGTTCGATCCGGCCGGCACCCTCAACCCCGGCAAGAACATCCCGACCCTGCACCGCTGCGCCGAATTCGGTGCCATGCACGTGCACATGGGCAAGCTGCCCTTCCCTGAACTGGAGCGTTTCTGATGGATGCTCAACGTCAGCCGTCCTTCGTGGCTCAGGACCGTGATGCCAGCGATGCGCTGCTGGAACAGGTCAATCAGGCGATTCAGTCCGCCCTGCCGCTGCGCATTCAAGGCGCCAACAGCAAGGCATTCCTCGGTCGCGAGGTGGCCGGGGAGGTGCTGGATACGCGTATCCACAGTGGCATCGTCACCTACGACCCCACCGAACTGGTGATCACCGCCCGCGCCGGCACGCCGTTGTCGGTGCTGAATGCAGCGCTGGAAGATGCCGGGCAGATGCTGCCGTGCGAACCGCCAAGCTACAGCGATGGCGGTGCAGGCGATGCCACCGTCGGCGGGATGGTCGCGGCGGGCGTGTCAGGCCCGCGCAGGCCGTGGTCCGGCTCCGTGCGGGATTTCGTCCTGGGCACTCGGGTGATCACTGGCCTGGGCAAGCACTTGCGCTTTGGCGGCGAGGTGATGAAAAACGTTGCGGGCTACGACCTGTCGCGCCTGATGGCCGGCAGTTTTGGCTGCCTGGGACTGATCACCGAAGTCTCGTTGAAAGTCCTGCCCAAGCCGCGGCTGTGCACCAGCATTGCCCTGGAGATGGACAGCGCCACCGCCCTCGCCCGCCTGGCGCAGTGGGGTCAGGAACCGCTGCCGATCAGCGCCGCCAGCCACGACGGCCGCGTGCTGCGTTTGCGTCTCGAAGGCGGCGAAGGTTCGGTCGCCGCGGCCCATGACCGCCTGGGCGGCGAATCCATCGACCCGGCTTACTGGCGCGCGCTGAACGAACACCGTCTGGATTTTTTCACCGATGGCCGTCCATTGTGGCGCCTGTCATTGCCCGTCAGCACGGCTGCGCTGGACCTGCCGGGGGATCAATTGATCGACTGGGCCGGTGCACAACGCTGGTTGAAATCCGACGCCAGCGGCGACGAGATTCGCCGCATCGTCAGCGCTGCAGGCGGTCACGCCACCTGCTACAGCCATGGCCTCGACGACAGTCCGTTTCAGCCGTTGGCCACGCCCTTGCTGCGCTACCACCGCCAGCTCAAGGCGCAACTTGATCCGCACGGAATTTTCAATCCGGGCCGAATGTACGCGGAGATCTGAATCATGCAGACGACCCTGAGCGAACATGCTAGAAGCCTGCCCCGTGGCGAAGAAGCGGAAAGCATTCTGCGCAGCTGCGTGCACTGCGGTTTCTGCAACGCCACCTGCCCAACCTATCAGCTGCTCGGCGACGAACTGGATGGCCCGCGCGGGCGCATTTACCTCATCAAGCAAGTGCTGGAAGGCCGCGAAGTCACCGAGAAAACCCAGCTGCACCTGGACCGCTGCCTGTCCTGCCGCAACTGTGAAACCACCTGCCCTTCCGGGGTCGATTACCACAACCTGCTGGACATTGGCCGGGAAGTGGTCGACGCCGCCGTGCCGCGCCCATTGGGCCAACGCCTGCTGCGCGACAGCCTGCGCGCTGTGGTGCCCAACGCCGGTCTATTCAAATCCCTGACCCAGTTGGGCAATTCCTTCAGGCCACTGCTGCCCGGCGCCTTGAAGACCAAGCTGCCCGGCAATATCCGCCCCGCCAAGGCTCGGCCGACAAGGCAACACGCGCGGCAGATGCTGATACTTGAAGGCTGTGTGCAACCCGGTTTGTCGCCCAACACCAACGCGGCCACGGCGCGAGTGCTGGATCGACTGGGCATCAGCGTCACGTCCATCGCCCAGGCCGGTTGCTGCGGCGCCGTGGATTACCACTTGAATGCGCAGGAGCAGGGCCTGCAGCGCGCACGTCGAAATATCGACGCGTGGTGGCCGAGCATTCAGGCCGGTGCCGAGGCCATTGTGCAGACTGCCAGCGGCTGCGGCGCTTTCGTCAAGGATTACGGCCACCTGCTGCGCCACGACCCGGCTTATGCGCAAAAAGCGGCGACGATCAGCGAACGCACCAAGGACCTGGTTGAAGTGCTTCGCGCCGAACCTTTGGAACAGCTCGGCGGTTGCACGCGCCAGACCCTGGCCTTCCATTGCCCGTGTACGCTGCAGCACGCGCAGAAACTCGGCGGCGCCGTTGAATCCGTGTTGACCCGACTGGGCTTCAATCTCACACCGGTGCCCGACAGTCACTTATGCTGCGGCTCGGCCGGCACCTACTCGATCACCCAGCCGGTGCTGGCCAAACAGCTGCGCGACAACAAGATGAATGCGCTGGAAAGCGGCAACCCGGACGTGATCGCAACGGCCAACATTGGCTGTCAGACCCATCTGGCCAGCGCCAACCGCACACCGGTCAAACACTGGATCGAACTCATCGAGGACGCCTTGCCTCCAAGTTGAGTGCAGGCGCCCTGGCTCCGTATCAGACCGACACTTATGACACCCTTTGCCCTTCAGGAGATCTGCATGAAAACCAAATCCGTACTGACCCAGACCGAAGTCACCCAGATCCTCGCCGCGGCACGCACCGAGGCGCAGAACAACGGCTGGGCAGTGTCCATCGCCGTCACGGACGACGGCGGTCACCTGCTGGGCTTCGAGCGTCTCGACGGCTGCGCGCCCATCGGTGGCTACATCGCCATCGAAAAAGCCCGCACCTCGGCGCTGGGTCGTCGCGAATCCAAGGGCTATGAGGAAATGGTCAACGGCGGCCGCACCGCATTCGTCACCGCCCCGCTGCTGACTTCGCTGGAAGGCGGCGTACCGATCATCATCGACGGCGAGACCATCGGCGCGGTGGGTGTGTCCGGGGTGAAGGCTGATCAGGATGCGCAAGTGGCCAAGGCCGGTGTTGCAGTGGTGAGCGCGCAGTAACGCCCCCAGCGATCGCCTGCAGCAACGCTGCAGACCCAATTCATGATGGAGACCCCAGATGACCGAATTCGTCAATTGCCACAACCTTAAAGTGGCGGCCAACCTCAAGCGCTTCGTCGACGAGGAAGTGATTCCCGGCACAGGCCTGACCCCGGAACTGTTCTGGGCCGATTTCGATTCACTGGTCCACGACCTCGCGCCGATCAACCGCGAACTGCTGAAAGAACGCGACCGCATACAGGCTCAGTTGGACAAGTGGCATAAATCCAATCCCGGCCCGGTCACCGACATGCCGGCGTACATCGCCTTCCTCGACAGCATCGGTTATCTGAAGCAGGTGCCGGCGCAGGTTCAGGTGTCCACCAACAAAGTGGACATCGAAGTCAGCGAACAGGCCGGCCCGCAACTGGTGGTCCCTGCGGCCAATGCCCGTTATGCCCTGAACGCGGCCAATGCGCGCTGGGGTTCGCTGTACGACGCACTGTACGGCACCGATGCGATTTCTTCGGCGAACGGTGCGGAAATCAAGGCCGGGTACAACCCGCTGCGGGGCGAGAAAGTCATCGCCTTCGCCCGTGCTCTGCTGGATGAAGCCGCGCCCCTGGCGTCCGGTTCCCACGTCGGCGCCAAGGCCTACGCGGTGGACAGCGGCGAGTTGCTGGTCACCCTCGCCGACGGCAGCCCGTCGCGCCTTGCCCAGCCCGAGAAATACGTCGGCTATCAGGGCGAGCCGCGCCAGCCGACTGCAATCCTGCTGAAGAACAACGGCCTGCACATCGAAATCCAGATCGACCCCGCCAGCCCGATCGGTGGCACTGACCCGGCCGGGATCAAGGACCTGCTGCTGGAAGCGGCGCTGTCGACCATCATCGACTGCGAGGACTCGGTCGCCGCCGTCGATGCCGACGACAAGCTGGTGATCTACCGTAACTGGCTGGGCCTGATGAAAGGCGACCTGACAGAAGCGCTGGTCAAGAACGGCAAGACCATTACCCGTCGCCTGAACGCCGACCGCCAATACACCGCTGCCGACGGCAGCGCGATCACCCTGCACGGACGTTCGCTGCTGTTCATCCGCAACGTGGGCCACCTGATGACCAACCCGGCGATCCTCTACGACGGCAACAAGGAAATCCCCGAAGGTATTCTCGACGGCGTCATCACCAGCCTGATCGCCTTGCACGACCTGCACAACCGCACCAACTCCCGCGCCGGCAGCGTCTACATCGTCAAACCGAAGATGCACGGCCCGGACGAAGTGGCGTTCGCCAACACCCTGTTCAGCCGCATCGAAGACGCACTGAAGATCCCGCGCAATACTTTGAAGATGGGGATCATGGACGAAGAGCGGCGCACCAGCGTCAACCTCAAGGCGTGCATCGAAGCCGCATCGTCGCGGGTGGCGTTCATCAACACCGGCTTCCTCGACCGCACAGGCGACGAGATGCACAGCTCGATGGAAGCCGGCCCGATGCTGCGCAAGGGCGACATGAAAGCCACGCCGTGGATCAAGGCGTATGAGCGCAACAACGTGCTCGTCGGCCTGGCCTGCGGGCTGCGCGGCCGTGCGCAGATCGGTAAGGGTATGTGGGCAATGCCCGACCTGATGGCCGACATGCTGGAGCAGAAGATCGCGCACCCGAAATCCGGCGCGACCACCGCCTGGGTCCCTTCGCCGACTGCCGCCACCTTGCACGCGCTGCATTACCACAAGGTGGATGTGAAAGCGGTGCAGCAGGAGCTGGAACAGGTCGATCCGGACAGCATCAGCGAAGACATTCTGCTGGACTTGCTGACCATTCCCGTCGTCGAGAAAGCCGAGTGGAACGAGGATCAGATCCGAGAAGAAGTGGAGAACAATGCCCAGGGCCTGCTGGGCTATGTGGTGCGCTGGGTGGAGCAAGGCGTTGGCTGCTCGAAGGTGCCGGACATCCACAACGTCGGCCTGATGGAAGACCGCGCGACGCTGCGCATTTCCAGCCAGCACATCGCCAACTGGCTGCGCCACGGCGTGGTCTCCGAGGACTATGTGAAAGACGCTTTGAAACGTATGGCGAAGGTGGTCGACCGGCAAAACGCCGGGGACTCGGCTTACACGCCGATGGCCGGCAACTTCGAGAAGTCCGTGGCCTTCCAGGCGGCCAGCGCGTTGGTGTTCAAAGGTCGCGAGCAGCCGAGCGGCTACACCGAACCGCTGTTGCACGAGTTCCGGTTGGCGTTCAAGAAGGAGCATTGATGGTCGGTTAGCCTTCACCGGGCAATGCAGAAGCAGTAGGAGCGGTTGGAGGTGGCGAACGGCGGAGTGCCTGACACAACGCGTTCGCCAGCAAGCCGGCTCCTACAGATTTTGTGCCCGACCGGGATTCATCAATCGTCGCAAAACCACTGGAGGAGCGTCGGGGTGGCGCTCCACTTTGCCCGCGAAAGCGCCCGACCGCTCACCGCCCAGCTGACTGACTCACCACAAATTCTGTAGGAGCCGGCTTGCTGGCGAACGCGTCAGGTCTGGACACATCAATGGTCGAGGTTAAACCCAATCACACGCAAGCCTGCCCCCGCAACACCAAGTCCCGTCAGGTACTTTCCCGCACCACCAGTTCAAACCCCAGATCCACCTGCGCTTCGTGAACCGTGCCGTCCAGCAAGCCGAGCAATAACTGCGCGGCGCGCTGGCCGACCTGTTCGCGCGGGGTGCGGATGGAGGTCAGCCGCGGCACCATGTGCGCCGAGCCCGGCAGGTCATTGAAGCCGATCAGCGACACCTGTTCCGGAATACGGATGCCCCGCCGCAGGGCTTCCAGCGATGCGCCCTGGGCCAGGTCATCATTGCAGAAGAACACCCCGTCGACGTCCGGATGCGCTTCCAGCAATCGGGCGAACAGCTCACTGCCCAGGCCAATGGACGACGGCAGCGGCGACGCCATCTGCAGCGCCTCGTCATATAGCCCTTCCTGTTCCAGCACGCCGCGAAAGCCGACGCCCCGTTGAATCACCCTCGGATCAAGCTGCGCCGACACATACGCCAGTCGCCGCCGGCCGCGGCTCAGTAGATGCCGCGCCGCCTCGGCACCCGCCTGTTGCTGGGAAAACCCCACGCACGGCTCGGCGCGGGTGGGGTCCAGCTCCATCATGTGCACGCACGGCACGCCGCTGGACGCCAGCAATTGCTGCGCCGCCACGCTGCGGTCAAAGCCGGTCAGCAAGATGCCACGAGGCCGCTGGGACAGATGACTGCGCAGCAGGTTCTCTTCTTCTATAGGCGAGTAGTGATAATTACCGATCACCACGTCCAGCCCCCGCGGACGCAGAACGGTCTGAATGGCTTCGAGGGTTTCAATGAACAACTGGTTTGAGAGCGACGGCACCAGCACCACCACCGACTGACTGTGCGAAGACGCCAGCGCCCGTGCGGCAGGATTGGCGACATAGCCTAGACTCAGCGCAGCAGCGCGGACTTTTTCCACCAAATCCGGTGCCACGGTGGCCACGCCACGCAAGGCCCGGGACGCGGTAATCGGCGAGACGGCAGCCAGTTTGGCGACTTCGTTAAGGGTGGGACGACCGGTGGAGCGGGAACCAATACGTGTCATGCGTTGCCAACTGATTGGAAGAAAGCTGCGGGGGTTGCGATTGTGTGGGATGGGCTCTAAGGTAGCGCTATCTCACGGAGGCCCGCAACTTTTCGATCGATTCCACGACCGGGGTTTTGCATCTCATGGATCAGCGAGATACCCATAACAATGACTACACCTGGAAACAGTCTTGCCGGACTTGCACACCATTCGGCGAAGACAGCGCTGTCTCCGGGACGAGGTTTTTATGACTACTGCTCCACATGCAATTTCCGCCATCGTGGTAATGGGTGTTTCCGGCTGCGGCAAGAGTGCCGTCGGCGAGGCCATCGCTAAAAACAGCGGCGGCCGCCTGATCGAGGGTGATGCGTTCCATCCTCAAGCCAACATCGACAAGATGAGCGCGGGCCATCCGCTTGACGACAACGATCGCGCCGGCTGGCTGACCCGCCTCGGCGAAGAAGTTGCCGCCGCTGTAAAGAACGGCGAAAAGCCCGTTCTCACCTGCTCCTCCCTCAAGCTCATCTACCGTGAACGTCTGCGTGCAGCCGTGCCGGGCCTGGGCTTCGTGTTTCTGGAACTGACCAAGGAACTCGCCACCGAACGCTGCTCCCATCGCCCGGGGCATTTCATGCCGGCCAGTCTGGTCGACAGCCAGTTCGCGACCCTCGAGCCTCCGTACAACGAAGACCGCACACTGGTGGTGGACGCGACGCAATCGATCGAGACCATCGGTCAGGAAGCGGCCACCTGGTGGAGCGAGTCTGGCGCCGAATCCCATACCCCATCTGTCACCGCGCGCACCGGCTCTTGATCCTCGATCAGGCGTGAGCGACAAAGGTAGCGCTGTCTCTGATGACGCTGCCCTTGTTTCACAGGGCAGAGAGCAACAGCGTTAAGCCGAAGCTCCAAAAAAACAAAATACAACGGAGAGACACCCCATGTTCGGTATGAGTCAAGACACGTATCTGCTGGTCGATGCGTTGGTGACCATCATTGGCCTTGTGCTTCTGATCACCAAGTTCAAAGTCCACCCCTTTATTGCATTGACCATCGCGGCAGGTTTTCTCGGGCTGACCTCCGGGATGCCGGTCGACAAAGTGATGAAATCGTTCCAGGACGGTTTTGGCGGCGTGCTGGGTTTCGTCGGCATCATCCTTGGCCTGGGCACCATGCTCGGCAAGCTGATGGCCGATTCCGGCGGTGCTGACCAGATCGCCCAGACGTTGATCCGTCGCTTCGGCAAGGACCGCGTGCACTGGGCCATGATGTTTTCGGCGTTTCTGGTGGGCATCCCGCTGTTCTTCGAAATCGGCTTCGTGCTGCTGATCCCGCTGGTGTTCATCGTTGCCCGTCGTAGCGGTGTGTCCATCGTCAAGATCGGTATCCCGTTGCTGGCAGGTCTGTCCGCCGTGCACGGTCTGGTGCCTCCGCACCCGGGTCCGTTGCTGGCCATCGGCATCTTCAACGCTGACATCGGCAAGACCATTTTCTACGGTCTGATCGTCGCGTTCCCGACCGCAATTATCGCCGGCCCGATCTACGGTAAATGGATTGCCAAGCGCATTCCGGGCAACCCGTCGAAAGAGCTGATGGACCAGATTGCCAAGGAATCGACCAACGAAAACCTGCCGAGCTTCGCCATCACCCTGGTGACGATCCTGCTGCCGGTGTTCCTGATGCTGCTCAAGACGTTCGCCGACGTCGCGCTGCCAGCCGGTCACATCTTCCGCATCTGGATGGACTTCATCGGTCACCCGATCGCTGCCCTGCTGTTCGCCCTGCTGCTGGCGTTCTACACCTTCGGTTCGGCCCGTGGTTTCAGCCGCGACCACATCATCAAGCTGCTCGACCAGAGCCTGGCGCCCGTAGCCGCGATCGTGCTGATCGTCGGTGCCGGCGGTGGCTTCAAGCAGATGCTGGTGGACAGTGGCGTCGGTAACCTCATCGGCCACATGGCCGTGCAGGCACAGATCTCGCCGATTCTGCTGGCGTGGCTGGTGGCTGCGGTCATCCGTATCGCCACCGGGTCCGCGACCGTCGCTACCATTACCGGTGCCGGGATCGTTGCCCCGGTGGTCGGCATGATCCCTGGCGTGAACCGTGAACTGCTGGTCCTGGCGACTGGTGCCGGTTCGCTGATCCTGTCCCACGTGAACGACGCGGGTTTCTGGCTGGTCAAACAGTACTTCAACATGACCGTGGCCGAAACACTGAAAACCTGGACCGTGATGGAAACCATCCTGTCGGTGGTAGGCATCATCCTGATCATGCTGTTGTCGCTGGTGGTCTGATGCATTGATCGCGGCATATTGACGCGGCGATCAACCCGTTACACCCATGCCCACCCTCGCGGTGGGCATGTTGTTTCAGCACCTTTCGCCCTCCTCCGCTCTTATCTTGATCATGACCTTCGCGTCTTGAAGTGTCCTGAATCGGGGGCTGATACAAAACCGTTCACACATCCCGTCATCAATTCGATTAAAGTTACGGCGTTTTGCCGCTACTCATTTCGGAAGTCTCCTACACTCCTCTCAGGAAACTCGTACGGGGCAATCTAATGAAAATTTCATCGCCACCCGGCACGAGTTCTTTGCAATAAAGGGCAAAGGAGTGTGGAATAGGCGCCGCCCGGAATTCGGCTATCACTGCGATAGCCGATTTCCACGGGAATTTGCCGCCAGCATCAGGCAAGATTCCCATGCCGTTCGACCCAGGAGCGATGCTAACTGTGACGAGACGATGAACCTGGGGAATTAAAATCGTACCAATGGCGTCATACTGATGAACGCATTTGGATGCAATCGGCAATTACCACCACCCAAAGGCTCACGCCAGCCTCCCGGTAGAGGCGCTTCATGAGGCCATCAAGGAAAAGATTATGTTGATACTCACCCGCAAAGTCGGCGAAAGCATAAACATTGGTGACGACATCACCGTCACCATTCTGGGCGTTCAGGGCCTCCAAGTCCGTCTCGGCATCAACGCTCCGAAAGATGTTTCAGTGCACCGCGAAGAAATCTACAAACGCATCAAGGCCGAGACTGCACCCGACCAGGATCCGCAATAAACCCACCGGTTTATGCTTATTCGATAACTGTCAGCGGCCACCCGGTGCTGACAGATCGGCGACGGCGACTGACCAGACGCCGTTTTTTTTCATCCGAACTTTGGATCCATGGAAGTCGCCCCGCTGACAACTAAGCGTGAGCGAACACACAGATTCAGCGTATCGGACGATGCACTTCCGGATGTCGCGGCAAGTTGTCAGACATCCGCTATCGCCAACTAAAAACGGCCGACCTCCATAAGAGATCGGCCGTTTTAGTGACCAGGCCGTTTAACCCGATCAGCCCGCTGTGTTCAGGTAACTGGCGATGGTGTCTTTTGCCTGCAGCCGTTTTTCCTTGAGTTTCTTCAGTTCATCGTCCGAGGCATCGCCTGCCTGTTCTGCGCTGACGATATCGGCGTCCAGCTCATCGTAATGATCGACCAGCGCGTTGAGCTTCGCGTCGCTGCCTTTGCGCTTGGCGAGCTCTTCTTTGGTGATGCTCAGGTCCGCGTACAAATCGTGCTTAACCGGCATGGGATGCCTCTCCTCTGATGACTGATGTAGGAATGTTGAGGGTAGCCCAGCCTAAAGGTTCGGTGTTTTTGCCGATGTGAATAACGCGTTTTGACATGCACGATCCTGTACAACGGGCTAGGGTGTCGGTCGAGCCCTCTTCATGCCATTACAAGGATCGACCATGACCTCACCCTTCTCCCGCTCCCTTCTCGCCAGCGCGCTGGCCCTCGGTATCGCCTTTTCCGCGGCAGCGCCTGCCTTCGCCGAGCCCAATAAACCGGTTCAGGCGGACGCCGAGCAATACAAGGACGAAGCGCTGAAGCTGCTGGAGCAACTGGTCAATATCGATACGGGCTCCGGCTACGAGCCGGGACTGACCCAAGTGCGTGACATCGTCGTCGCCCAGCTCAAGGCGCTCGGCGCAACCATCGAGCTGATCCCCAATACCGCGCCGGACAAGAGCCAGCATGTGGTCGCGACGCTCAAGGGCAGCGGCAAGGCAAAGATCCTGCTGATGGCGCACATGGACACCGTATTCAAGGAAGGCTCCGCCGCCGCCCGCCCGTTCCTCATCAAGGACGGCCGTGCTTACGGACCAGGGGTCATGGACGACAAAGGCGGCATCGTCGCCGGGCTTTACGCGCTGAAGATTCTGAAGAAGCTCGACTTCAAGGACTACGCACAGATCACCTTCCTGCTGGACGCCAGCGAGGAGACCGGCTCGGACGCCGCCACCGCGCTGATTCAGAAAGTCGCCAGGCAGCACGATGTGACCCTGAACCTGGAGCCGGGGCGTCCCGCCGACGGTCTGGTGATCTGGCGCAAAGGCAGCGCCACCGCGGTGGTCGAGGTCAAGGGTAAGGCGTCTCACGCCGGCGTCGCGCCGGAACTGGGGCGCAACGCGGCGATGGAGGTGGCGCATCAGATCCTGCAACTGGGCAAACTGGGCGACGCCGAGAAGAAGACCACGATCAACTTCACCGTGCTCAACGCGGGCGACCGCACCAACGTGATCCCCGATCAGGCCACCGCCAAGGCCGATGTGCGCGCCGCCGTGCCGGAAGAATTCGACCGCATCGAGAAGGATCTGGCGCGGGTTTCCGCTGACAAACTGATCCCGGACACCCAAGTGACCACCCGCCTGGAGCGCGGTTTGCCGCCCATGCCCCAGACGCCGGAAACCGACAAGCTGGTCGATATCGCCCAGGGCATCTACGCAGAGATCGGCCGCAAGCTGACCATCGAAGGCAGCGGCGGCGCGGCCGATGCAAGCCTCTCGGCCGGGGTCGGCGTGCCGACGCTGGACGGGTTCGGCATCGTTGGCGGGAACATTCACACCCCTGAGGAATATGCCGAAGTCGACAGCGTATCGCCGCGCATCTACCTGCTGACGCGGATGATCATGGAGCTGGCGACCCACACTCCGGGCAAGTGAGCGACGCCTGCTCCCCGGGCTTTTTCCGCGAGCCTGTTACGTGAGCCGCCGCGCCTCATACGTGCGCAGGTGCAGATACACGTAATCGAGCGCCGACAGTGATGCTTCAGCTGACCTGTCGGCGCCTGGACGCCGGGCAATCATCTCGCCGAACACGTGCTGCACTTCGATCGGCGCACCGCGCTCGATGTCCCTGAGCATCGACGCGGTCATCTTCGAGCCGGGGGCGGTCAGCATCTTTTCGAACCGTTGCCGGACCTCACTGCGCAGCGGGTGGCCGGCGTGGTCCGCCACCTGGGCGCACTCATCCAGCAGCTTCAGAATCAGTCCTTCCCCGCCACTGGCGACCACATCGCCGATGCTCGCGCGCATCGATCCGGTGATGCCGGCGCCGGTCGCGATGAAGCACCATTTCTCCCACATTTCCTGGGTAATCTGCTCACTCAGGATCGCATCGAATCCTGCACTGCCCAGTGCCTCGGCAACCTGCTGAATGCGCGGGGTCAGCGCGCCGTCCTGCTCGCCAAACGAGAGCTGGTTAGTGTCGTTCAAGTGAAGGATGGCGCCCGAGGCATCGCGATCCAGCGAGATCAGGCATTGGCCGCCGAGCACGTTGGCGGGAGAGAACCGCTCGGCGAGCCGATCCAGATGCGCCATGCCATTGAGCAGCGGCAGGATCAACGTCTCCGGGCCGACGGCTGGCGCGAAGGACTCCATGGCGCTGTCGAGGTCGTAGGCCTTGCAACTGAGGATGATCAGGTCAAAGGGCGTGTCGAGCATCGCCGCCATGACCTGCGGCGGCGAGGGGTATTCAATGTTACCCAGCGGGCTGCGGACGATCAGCCCGTCGCGCTCCAGTTCCTGCGCGCGGCCTTCGCGCACCAGAAATGTCACGTCTCGCCCGGCATCCAGCAATCGGCCACCGAAATAGCCGCCGATCGCACCCGCGCCCACCATCAAAATACGCATTGGTCAATTCCTGTTCGATGCACCCTCGAGGGTCAGGACAGGAGAATAGATGAGCGGCCGGACTCTGGCGAACGGCTTGTATGGCGGCCAACCTATTGTGTGCCGACTGAATCACGGGCAAAAAAAATCCCGGGCTGCCTAACCAAAGGAGCGCCGGGATTCGGGTGTTGCAAGGAGCATCAGGACTGCGCGTTGACCAGCGCGGGCCAGAGGAACGGCAGGCGTTCTTCGCTGCGACTGGACACCAGCCTTGGCGCAGCAGGGACGGGCTGTACGACCGGAGTCTGCAGGCGGGTCAGGACCGAATCGATCACCACGCCGCTGGCGTCGTGATGGAACTGCCAGACGCCGTAGATGCGGCCGTCAAACGACGCTTCGCTGCCCAGCCGCGGATCGACGCCCAGCCCTGCCCCCAGACCGAACAGGTGCAGGCCATGCAGGCGCTGACCGCTGGCATCGAGCGGACAACCCGAAGGGTCGGAATCAAGCCCACCCTTGACCTCCATCAGTGTGATGGCCTCGCCACCGGCATGACTCAACGCCGGCAGCACCGGCTGATAGCCCGTACACTGCACGACAATGTCGGCTTCCGCCAGCGCCTGACGGGCGAGCTCTAACTGATCGGCCGGGCCCTGATGGGTCTGCAGCAACTGCACGCGCACGCCGGTCTTGCCGATCTGGCCTTTGGACAGGGCTTCACGGCCCACATCCAGCGCCCGGTAGCGCAACCCGCCTGACCGGTTGACCCGACCCGAAACCGGGCAGACATCCCTGGCGGCATCGAATACATAACCCGCGTCCAACGCCGCCTGAGCGGTTTCGTAAAACAGGCGGATGGGCGAACGGTGTACCAGCGTGACCTCCTCCAGGCCGGCAAACTCCAGCGCGTCGGCCAGGTTTTCCAGCACCGAGAACGCGCTGTGGGAGCCGCCCACGACGCACACCCGGCCCTTGGCCGCCAGCGTCGTTGCGAAAAGGTGGCGCAGCTGCACGGCATTCATTCTCAACAGCGCATCGGCGCTCTCGATCTGCGCCGAGGGCGGCACCGCGAGGCCTTGATCGGCCAGGCTGTCGAGCAGGTGCTGCGGGTCCTGCCAGCCGCCCAGATTGAGGACGACTGCACGGCTGCGAATACGCCGACTGCGTCCATCGGACTCGACCCACACCTGGTAATCGTCGCCTTCGCGCACGACTTCGGTGATCGTCGTGCTGCTCCATAATTTCACGCCGTAGCGCTCGACAATGAAGTCGAGCACCAGCTTCGAGGCTTCCGCCAGCAGTTCAGCGACATCCGCCAATTGCGGCGCACTCTGCGCCTGCCGACGGATGCGCCAGTAAGCGGGCGAATGTTCGAGGGGTTCGAATACATCACGCAACGCCGGGTCGCGCAGACAATCCAGGAACACATCGCCCACCGAGTTGGCGGTGATCCGGTAATCGCCCAGCCGACCCGTGCCCGGCGTGGGACTTGCGTCGACAATAATTAAGCCTTCCTTGGCCAGTTCTGGCATGGCGCCACTTTTTAATGCGTTGAAAAGCAGCCCCATTCCCGCAGGTCCGGCACCTCCTACTACGCAACCGCAAACGGTTTCCAGATGATCTCCTTGCATAACTGTCACTCCACGCTGGGTCGTTACCGTATCGCCACGTGCGTTATAAACCGCTGCACTTGCGTGCGCGTTCAACCGCTGCCGCTGAAGCGATGTCTGGACTTTGAAGTTGAAAATAAATGCGCTGTTATTGAACTACTGCATTAGGCAGGCATGACGACCGCGGTGATCTGCGTCACGTGGCGGCTGTAGAAGATCGGATGATCAACAGGTGGTCAATCAATCGGCGCAGGCTCTGCGACGCCGCTTGCCGGTTGGCAGGTCGTTTTCCGAGCCCGCGTCCGGATGCCTAGTGGTTACATTGCCCTTTATCAGATGTCCCGAAGGACGCTACCGCCAACTCATCGCGAGTCGGAAGGCATTATTGCCAGGACGAGAAGTGTCGGACGCTTGCACTAAGCGCGGTGTATTCAAGTTCAAAACGTAAAGTGATAGTTGCAAAGATCAGGCGAAGTGTCAATTTTCTGAGAAAACGCAGCGCCCTGCTATCCAGACCACTAACATGTTGTTTTATATAGAATATTTAATTATGGCGCCATTATGCCGTCGCCTTTGCGGGCCTCCATGGATTTATAAAATAAGACGGTTTGGCAATTTAATTTCAGATCACGTGTCGCTCATGGATATAAGTGGCTTTTCTTTCGCACACTACCACCTCCGTTAGAATCATCCGTCCCTTGTACGTGCCCAACGATTGACATTCGGTAGTGTTTATTGACGTCAGAATTATCAAGCTTGAGTCACTTCGTGGACAGCAGAGGCGAGCGATACCGTATCCGATGAATGGAGAATTACTGCAGGCAGAGATGAGAACTATTCCGTCCTGCCAAGTCTCCATTGTTATGCCCGAACGCTTTCCCATGGACAGAGAGGTATCACAATGAATGCTGATAAATCCCGTCGATCCAGCTTTGCCGAGATTGATTATTCGCGGGATACGCTGTTTGGACCGATTCCCATGCAGGCAACCTGCAGAGTGCGACTGGCGACCATAGAGCACGACGGCCACGCGCTGCGCGAGCTGACAATTATCGGTGATGTGCCGGAATACTTGCCCAAGTCAGCGATCATTCGCGTGGCAATGGACGGCCGCATCGAAGCAGGGCCTGTGCGTGAGCACTATGCAGTTCAAGACAATGGCGAAGAGCAGTTCAAGCTGCTCTTCGAGAATGAGCACCGTCGCCGGATGCATTGAGGCAGGTGGGTCCTGCTTACTGCGTGCCGCTATGCACGTGAATCGCCTGAGCGATGCCCAGGGGTTTGCCAGATCGATCAGGCGCGACAAGGGATGACGGTCCAAGAGGTGAAGACGGCGGGCTGAACAGAAGCGCTGCTGCCGAGGCTGACGCTTCGTCAGGCGTGACCGATTCAACGCTCGTAGCCTTAATGGCCGGCGAAATGGCGCTGCCGTAGCGCAGACCTTCTACCTGAGGTTTGACTTCCAGTACCGGCTCCGGCGGCAGCAGCTGCTCCCGCTCGAGGGATGTCATGGGCGGTCGGAAGCTGGCATTTCGTGTTTCCAGATGCTCAAGCATCGTGACTATCGTCGCCGCGCCCACCACCACAATACCCAGCAGGCCGCCGACGCCAATCATGATTTTGCGACGACGGCGCGAAGGCGCCGCTCGTTCGTGCTCTTGTACCGCTTCGATCTCGGGTTGCGCGTGCGCCATGCAAATCCTCAATATCCCGCCTGGCCTCTTATGGCCGATGCGGACCAACATAAGGCCCAACGGCGATTTTTGCTAGAGCCCTGCCCCTTAGCTCGCCAACGCGTGGGGATAATGCCTGGCCTTTTCGAGCTCGGACTGGAGGTCTCGGATCAGCACGCACAGGGCGTGACTGTTATCGAGGGAATCCAGGGCAATATTGGAAACGAACAGGTCGACATGCTCGGTGGCAGGGTCGATGACTTCCACAGTCATCACATCCTCACACACGGTGCAATTGCAACGCAGGGGCAGAAACGCACTTTCTATGATGCTGCGCAGTTCAAGGTTGGAGAGCGTACAGGCAATCATCGTCAATCCTCCGCAGGCAGGACTGCGTGATGCTTTCAGCCACTCGCCTGACTATAAATAACCATTTCCACGAATTGGAAATGTTTCCCATGCCCTGTCTGCACTCGTCAAACAAGGCTATCCAAGTTATACGCCGCGCCCAAGGGTGAAGCAAACAACCGCCATTGCCCGCACTCAGATGCAGGCTGCCTGAGGAAAATCGATTCACCGGAACACAAAGGCCCCGGTAAATCGTTTAATTGGCGGGATACTCGGATTAAGTGTCTGGAACGTGCGTTGAGGTGCTCTCATCCATTCGTCGGCCACCCGTGAAGCGCCCGACGAATGAAGTGGTTGATCGATGCCGCGGGTTAATTTCGAGGCAGCTTGAGATGGATAAGCGCAACTCGAGCGCCTTTCTTGTCCAGGCGCTCTTCAATGGCGAAAGGCTTGAAACCCAGCTTAGGGTAGAAGAGCAACCCCGGGACATTATGGTTGAAGCAGGAAGCGGTCAGTTCCGCCGCTTCGTGCTTGCCGAACGCCAGTTCCATCATGCAGCCGATCATGTAGCGGCCAACACCCTTGGAGCGAAAGCGCGGGTCAATGATGACGTTGCCCATGGAGCAACGGCCTCTGAAGTCATAGCGGGAGAAGTTGGCGAAGCCCACGACCTGGCCGTCCAGTTCGATGACCGTGTTGTCCGAGCGCTGCTCGATAGACTCGGTCAACTGCTCCGGGGTGAGCGGGAAAACCGCCTTGGGGAACATATAGAAGAGTTCGTCGATGCTCTGAGGCATGTCGCAGATGAAAGGGATGTCTTTTTCTTCCAGGGGGCGATGGACAAACATGCTGGGTTACCTCTCGAAGAAACAGGAGCCGTGGGCGGACTATAGCCGTCAACCCGCGGGGCTGACGTTATAAGACACCATTCAGGCAGAAATGTGCCGGAATGTTGCGAGTCGGCGGAATTCGCCGCAGGAGAGAGCCGCAAACCTTTGACTCTCATGGAAATCCCTTCACCGGGCAGAACGCATCCGCTCTTTTAAGAGGTTCATGCATTTTGCACGACTTCAAGGAATTCATTAATTTGCAGGTTATTGATTTATATAGCGTTTTACTATATTTCGCGTCTGGCACAGGCAGTGCACCGTATTGGTGAGAAGTACAACATCATTCGCACGGAGCAGCACAATGAACGTCTCACCTGATTCTTATCCTGCCGCTGTAGAAGAATCCTCCTCGGTCTCAGGCGTGTCCTGGGGTGCCATCTTTGCTGGCGCTGCCGGCGCCGCTGCCTTGTCCCTTATCCTGGTTCTGCTGGGGTCGGGTCTCGGTTTCTCGGCGATGTCGCCTTGGGCCAACGAAGGGGCCAGCGCGAAAACCATCGGTATTTCCACGGTTGTCTGGCTTGCGCTGACGCAGATCGTGGCATCGGGCCTCGGTGGTTATCTTGCCGGCCGTCTGCGCGTCAAATGGGCCAATATGCACGGTGACGAAGTTTACTTCCGTGACACCGCGCACGGCTTCCTGTCGTGGGCTGTCGCTACGCTGGTGGCTGCCGTGTTGATCGTCGGTTCGGTCAGCGGCATCGTCGGCAGCGGCGTCAAAGCCGGCGCCACTGCGGTCGCCGGTGTTGCAGGTACTGCCGCCACTGCAGCCGGTTCTGCAGCGGGCAATACCAGCAGCGATCAGTATGGCTACTACATCGATTCGCTGTTCCGCGACGATCGTCCTGCCGCTGTCAGCGATGATGCTGCCCATGGCGTTGTGGTGCGCATCTTCACCAAGACGATGGCCAACGATGGTCAGCTGGCTCCGGAAGACCGTACCTACCTGGCACAGCTGGTCGCTCAGCGGACCAACATGAGTCAGGCCGATGCCCAGGCGCGTGTTGATCAGGTTTATGGTCAGGCCAAACAAGCTGTAGCCGATGCCAAACTCAAAGCTCAACAAGCTGCCGATGCTGCCGCGAAGGCCGCTGCAACGGCTGCGCTGTGGACATTCGTTTCGCTGCTGTGCGGTGCGTTCGTGGCAAGCCTTGCCGCCATCTGGGGTGGTCGTCGTCGTGATGCGGTGACGTATGTCGAAACCCGTGCTTATTCCAATACTTCCAGCATTCGCTGATTAAGGAGAGTCATCATGCGTTCACTACTTCTGTGGTTCCTCGGCATTCCAATCCCTATCATTATTCTGATTGCGCTCTTTGTGCATTGATTGAGTAATTGATTAAAGATCCGCGCTGTTCTCTTAAAGGCAGCGCGGATTTTTTTCGTCTGGTGAAAAGTTGGTGGCGCCTCTGCTTGGGGGCAGATTGTTCGCCATCGGTGACTTACTTTTGAAAAGCCGGGAGCGGGAACAACCAAAAGTAAGCAAAATGGCTTGCTCTCGGTTGGGCCATGCACCCACGTCGCGATGTCGTCTGGACTTTTTGCGTAGGAAGATGAAAGGCGCTGCGCAGAGCCGTCAGGCCGCTGATTTCGATGTTGCTGCCTGCTCCCGAGGCGTAATCAGATCCAGACATCGTTCTGCGCGGTGCGGTCGTTGGTGTCGCTGCCGGTGTTGATAACGCCGCTAGGCTCGATCAGCATCAGCTTCACTTCCTTCTCGGCGTAGGGTTTGTGATCGACGCCCTTGGGCACCACATACAGCTCGCCCGCGTTGAGTTCGACGAAACCGTCGCGAAAATCGATGCGCAAACAGCCTTCGATCACGATGAAGGTTTCGTCGGTGTCAGCGTGGCTGTGCCAGAGAAACTCCCCTTCCAGCCGCGCCAGCTTGAACTGGTAGTCGTTCATCTGCGCGATGACCTTTGGCTGCCACTGTTCGGTGAACAGGCTGTATTTCTGGGCGAAATTGATGGGGGTGTGCTGGGTGCTGGACATGGACACGATGGCGGCTCCGACAGGGTTTGATGTAGAGCCAATCTAAGCGCGAAGGCCGGCGGGGGTCTTGTACGTTATTGCACGGTGGCCCTTCCAGCGCGCGCTTTCTCTGTGGGACCGGCTTTAGCCGGGAAGAACCCGGTGGGTACGCCATCCGTTCTGCAGCACTGAACAGGCCGGGCCGGATGGATTCGTAGGAGCCGGCTTGCTGGCGAAACCGGTTTGATTTTCGCTGCCGCAGCGCCTGACCTAACGCCTTCGCCAGCAAGCCGGCTCCTACAGTGCAATGGCGTGCAGTCAGTGGGACCGGCTTTAGCCGGGAAGAAGCCGGTGTGTACGCCATCAAGTTTGCGGCGTGACGCCTCACGCATTCCCGGCTGAAGCCGAACCCGCTATGCGCGCGCCGCCAACATCTTCAACCACTGCCCCGGCGGATAACCGAAGGTCTTCACGAAATGCCGTGTCATGTGGCTCTGGTCGGAGAACCCCGCCATCACCGATGCATCGCTCAGCGACACGCCCAGGGATATCGAATGGCGGACGAGGTCCAGCCGGCGCAGGGTCAGATAGCGGTAAGGCGTGGTGCCGAACAGCACGCGGAAATCCCGGGACAGGCGCCAGCGATCGGTGTCGCTGGCCTGTTCCAGATCGGTCAGGCTGACGCCCTGTTCCAGACTGGCCATGAGCATTTCCCGCGCCCGTTGCGCGCCGGCGTAATTGACGGTCTGACGGCCCTTGCGCATACCGGCTGCCCCTTGCAGGGCGATGGCGAGGTCGTAGATCGCGTCGTCCAGTTCGAGAGGATCCAGCGCAGTGTTCAGGTCCGAAAGCAGCGCCTGGGTCGCCCTGAACAGGCGCGGATCACTGGACGCCCCGCCTTTGATGAACGGCAGCGGCTTGCCACCGAGCACCTGCTGGATCATTGCTGGTTCCAGGTAGAACATCCGGTAGCGAAAGCCGTCTTCAGTCCCGGCGTGGCCGTCATGGGCTTCGTCGGGGTGCAGCACCATCGTCCGTCCCGGCAGGTTGTCGACCCGCTCCTTGCCGTACTGAAAGCTCTGCACCCCCGACATCGTGTGGCCGATGGCGTAAGTGTCGTGGCGGTGCATCTCGAAACCGTGCCCGTGAAAATACGCTTCGATCCGCTCGATCTGCGGCAGTGGCGCGGCACGCAGCACCCAGTCCCGCGCGGAATGGGTCATGTGAGCGTCTTCGTCTCCATGTGAGTCCATCGGCAGCGCTCGCGGCAGTTGGCGGCAGGAGCATTGAAAGACACCGGCCGCCGTCGTGAAAAAGGCTAACCGGGTTGTTTGAGCAACGCCGCCGATGCGTTGGACGCATGCACCGCCGGTGGCTTCTCGCTGAGCAGATTCTGGATCGCCTGGCCGTACGCCTCGCGTCCAAGATTCATGCTGTTGTTGTGGTTGCCGCCCGGCACCATCAGCAGATTCTTCGGCTCCTGCGCGGCCTCGAACAGCGCTTCGCTGAACTGCGGCGCGACGAACTGATCCGCCGTGCCATGCACGATCAGCACCGGCATGTGCACGTCGGCGATCTTGTCGATGGAGTCGAATTTCTGCGAGATCAGCCAGCGCACCGGCAACGAGGTGCGTTTGCTGGCGACGGAGGACGCGACGTCGGCGAGGTTGGTGAAGGTCGATTCGATGATCAGGCCGCGCGCCTGAATCGGCCCGTCGCCTTTTTGCGCATCCCGGCCCAGTTCGGCGGCGAGGTCGACCGCCACGGCGCCACCCAGCGAATGCCCATAGATCAGGCGCTTTTGCGGGTCGGGTTGAATCTGCTTCAGGCGTTCCCAGGCGATGCGCGCGTCTTCGTAGACCGACGCTTCCGACGGCAACTGGCCCTTGCTCTGGCCGAAACCGCGGTAGTCGATGGCGAGGATGGAAAACCCGAGGGCGCGCAGTTGTTCGATGCGAAACAACTGGCCGGTGAGGTTCCAGCGCGCGCCATGCAGATAAAGGATGGCCGGGGCGTCCTTCTTGTCCGAAGGCCACCACCAGGCATGGATGTTCTGCCCCAGGCCGAACGACGGCCCCTTGAGCTCAAGCTCCTGCACGTCGGACGGCAGGCCCTGGTACCAGCTCGCCGTGCCGGGATCGATCATGAAGACCAGCTCCCGCTCTTTGTGCTGCAACGCTGCGCAACCGACCGGCAGACCGACGACGATCAGCACCATACACAGCCAGAAAAACCAGCGGGCCTTGAGCCGCGCCAGGGAGAATGTTCGCATTGAAAAAGGTGTCCGGTGCAGAGGTGAGTGCACCGGCAGTTTGCCACTCATTGGCGGGGCGGGTCCTGCTCTTTTCGGCGAAAGGCTTCTGTCGCGAGCCTCTGTCGAAAGGCCCAGACCAACCGGGAAAGATGCCGCGCCGGGGGCAGCACCGAACCCTGCCTGGGCTACAGAATCAGTAACCCGAGCCCGAAGCCGCCGCGCCACTGACGATGGCGATACCGGAGCTGGTGCCCAGTCGCGTTGCGCCAGCCTCAATCATCGCCACCGCCGTCGCATAATCACGCACGCCGCCGGACGCTTTCACGCCAACGCCCTGCCCCACGACCTTGCGCATCAGGGCGACGTCTTCCAGGGTCGCGCCGCTGCGGCTGAAGCCGGTGGAGGTCTTGACGAAGGCGACGTTGAGGTCACGGCAGATCTCGGCGGCGCGGGTTTTCTGCGCGTCGTCCAGCAGGCAGGTCTCGAAGATGACCTTTAGCGGCACCGCGCCACAGGCGCCCTCAACGGCGGCGATGTCGTCCCGCACTTCGTCGAACAATCCGTCCTTCAGCCAGCCGATGTTCAGGACCATGTCGATCTCGCCCGCGCCGGCGGCGATGGCCTGCTTCGCCTCAAACGCCTTGGTGTCGCTCAACCCGGCTCCCAGTGGAAAGCCGACCACGGCGCAGACCTTGACGGCCTGCCCTTCAAGCAACGAGGCGGCATAGGGCACCTGGCCAGAATTCACGCACACCGAATAGAATCCGTGCTCCTGAGCTTCGCGGCACAGGGTTGCGATCTGCTCGCGGCTGGCGTCGGCGGCCAGCAAGGTGTGGTCGATGTACTGGGCGAGTGCTGCGGGTTCGATCTTCATGGCCAATCGTTTCCTGATAGTGAGGCGGTAACCGGCGACACGCTTTAAGCTTCATGCCTGAGCGCATCATTTTATGTTGTAAATATAACAATGAATGTTATTTTTTTACCACATCCATTCGACAATCGGAATGCCCGTGGACAGTAAAAAATCCGACCGTATCAAGCTGATCCAGCAAGCCCTGCAAGATCAGAAGGCCATTCACCTGAAGGAAATGGCCGCCCTGCTGGACGTTTCGGAGATGACCCTGCGCCGGGACCTGACCCGGCACCCCGACAAATTCCATCTGTTGGGCGGGCACATCACCCTGGCCTTTGATCCGTCCGAGGCGAGTGATTACAAGGTCACCGAGCAAGACACCCGCCACGTCGAGGAAAAGCGCCGGATCGGCAAGCTCGCCGCCGCGTTCATTCAGCCCGGCGACACGGTGTTTTTCGACTGCGGCACGACGGTCCCATTCGTCATCGACTTTATCCCGGACGAGCTGGAATTCACCGCCGTGTGCAACTCCCTCAACGTCCTGCTCAAGCTGCAGCAGAAACCCAACTGTTCCATCGTGCTGTGCGGCGGCACCTTTCACCGCAAGAATCAGGTGTTCGAACACCACAGCGAAGCGAGCATTCTGGATGGCATCCGCCTGACCTGGGCGTTCGTGTCCGCAGCCGGGGTCAGCGACGAGCTGGGCGTGACTTGCTTCAACTTCAACGAAGTGGAGGTGAAGCAAAAGGTCCTGCGCCAGGCCCGGCACTGCATGTTGCTGGCCGATCATTCCAAATTTGATGCCGTGCGCACGGCGCATTTCGCGACGTTGCAGGACTTTCATGTGGTGGTCAGCGACAAGAAGCTGCCGAAGGCGTATCGGGATTTGATTGAGGGTTATGGGGCGCGTTGGGTGGTTTAGGCAAGACGCCGCCTTGTTTTGGCGAGCGCCGATTCCGTAGGAGCCGCCGGGGTGGCGCTCAACCTTGCTGGCGAACGCGACCTGTCTGTCAGCGAATTCGCAACTGACCCACCGCGTTCGCCACTGTCGTAACCTCCAGCAGCTCCTACAGGGACTGCGTACAGACCCTGCATTTGGGCAGCAGCTCCAACAGTGACGGCGCACCCGCTCGACATTTGGTCGACAAAGAGGCCGTCAGCGTTTCAGATCGCTTTCCAGCTTCTGCACTTCCTCAGCCCCCAGATACCCCGTCGTCACGCTGAACGACGCGCTCTCCCCCACGCCCAACAAACGCACATTGCCTTTGGCCTTTTCCGCCAGATACCCCTCGGGCTCACAGGTCGCCGGCAGCACAAACGCCGCCACCTGCTGATCTGCGTTGTGCAAAATCCACCTCGCCCCATGATCGAACTGCGCAGGCTGATAACGCGTGTAGAACGCCGGGCCTTCAGGGTGCTTGAGCAGGAAATGCGCATGGCCCTGGGCGTCCGCCTGCACGCCGTCGAAGAAGCAGACGATCTCCGGATCGTACAGCTCAGGCGTGCTCAGGGTTTCCAGTCGCGAAGGGTCTTCTGTCAGTTCGGCCATGTACGTCGACCACGCCGGGGTCGGCTTGACGTGGGCCGGCACACTGCTGCGGACCCGCGTACCCGCCATGCCCAATGGCTCGACGAAACGTCCGCCGTCGACGTAGGCGTAATTCATGTGGGCCATGTACATCAGCTCCATCGGCTTGCCGGCCAGGTTGCGCACGTCCATGCCGATGTCGAACAGCGCAGAGCCCCGGCGCAAGGTCACGCTGGGCCTGGCGCGGTAGTGGTCGCCGAAGCCCATCACGTATTCGTACTCACCGCCGATGCGCAGAAACGCGCCGCCACTGTCCTCGCCGATTTCCAGCCAGGCACTGTCCATCGGCGCGCAGGGCATTTCGCCATGCAGCGGGTGATCGTCTTCCGGCGTCGGGCAGCCGCTGCGCAAAAGGCCGCTGTGGAACATGAAACAGCCATAGGTGCCGATGACTGTCGGGCTCGGGCGCGGTTGTTCGAACATGTTGCGCATGGTCAGGTCGCAGCCATCGAACACCGCTGACCAGACCATTTGCCCCTGATAAGGCAGCACCACGACCCGGCCGCGATCATTTTCCAGCGCCAGGGCTTTCACGCCGCTGGGATAGGTCCAGGCCAGCACGCGGAAGTCAGCGGATGACAGCAAGGTCTTTTCATCGCCGCTGAACAGCTCCGGGTACAGCGCAATCGTGGTGCGCTTTTCGCTCGCTATCATGATGCCGTCACCGCACCTACCGGTGCCTGGGCCGGCAGCGGATCACGCATGCACTTGATGGCATACGCGACGATCGCCACGAAACACAGCAGCGGCACGGTGTAGGCAATCTGCATGTTTCCGCCGGTGGCGTCGGAGAGCAGGCCCTGGAAGATTGGCATCACGCCGCCGCCCACAATACTCATCACCAGCAGCGAACCGCCGACGCCAGTGTCCTCACCCAGACCGTCGATGGTCAGGCCATAAATGGTCGGCCAGCACGGACCCAGGAAAATACTCACACCCACCGCCGCATACACCGCGCTGATGTTCGGCACCAGAATCGTGTAGGCCAGCAGCACAATGGCCAGCACGCCGTAGATCGCCAGCACCTTGGCCGGGGACATTTTGCGCATCAGCAGGTTGGCGACCATCTTGCCGACGAAGTAGGCGGCGAAGGTGGTCAGCAGGAACCACGAGGCGCTGCGTTCGTTCATCCCGCCCATCTGCATGGCCAAACGAATGGTGAAACTCCACACGCCCACTTGCGCGCCCACGTACAGAAACTGCGCCAGCACGCCGAAGGTGAAGCGCGGGTTGCGCCACAGACGCGACAGGCTCTGGCCGATGCTGCTCGATTTGACGTTGGCCGTGACCTTGCCCTTGCACGCCGGAAACTTGGTGAACGCGATCAACACGAACATCAGGACCAGCACCGCGATCATCCATTTGTACGGCAGCAGCGTGGACTGAATCATCTGCAATTGCTGGACGGCGGCTTCCGAGGCGCTCATCTGCGTCAACTGCTCGCGGGTGGCGTCGGTGTCCTTGAACATCACGAAGCTGCCGACGTACACGCCGGTCATCGCGCCGAACGGGTGGAAGGTCTGGGAAATGTTCAGGCGACGGGTGCCGGTTTCACGCGGGCCCATCAGCGTCGAGTAGGTGTTGCAGGCGGTTTCGAGGAAAGCCAGGCCGGCCGCGATGACGAACAGCGCCATCAGGAACATGCCGTATTTGGCCATCGACGCTGCCGGGAAGAACAACGAGCAGCCCGCCATGTACAACACCAGACCGATGAGGATGGTGGTCTTGTAGCTGAAACGTCTGACGACCATCGCCGCCGGAATCGCCACGAAGAAGTAACCGAGGTAGAACGCCGACTGCACGAAGGAGGTCTGCACATCGCTGAGCAGGAAGGCTTTCTTGAAGTGCGCGATGAGCACGTCGTTCATGCTCGCGGCCGCCGCCCACAGTGCGAAGCAGCAGCACAGCAGGAGGAAGGCGAACCATGGCGTGCGGTTCAGGTAGAACCCGTCCGGTGATTGTTGGAGCGCGGGCTTTGTCATTGTTGTTCTCCGGGAAGTACAGGAAATACCCCGGCCCGCCGATCAGCTGATCGGCAGGGCGCGGCGGCTCAAAGGGTGTCGAGAAAGTGGCTGAACGCGGCAGCGTCCGGGTAGGAACTCTGGGTGCCGAGGCCGGTGACCGAGCAGGCGGAATAGGCCACCGCACGGGTCATGGCGTTGCGCATGTCGCCGTCTTCGCTCCAATGGCGGGCAAAACAACCGATGAACGCGTCGCCTGCGCCGGTGGTGTCGCGGGCATCGACCTTGATGCCTTCAACACGAAATTCGCCTTCTTCGCCGACATACAGCGCGCCCTTTTCACCCAGGGTGACGATGACGTGACGAATGCCGTCCTGCACCAATTGCAGGGCGGCCGCGCGGGCCGAATCCACCGAGTCGATAACCCGCCCGGTGACCAGCGCCAATTCGGTTTCGTTGGGGATGAAAAAGTCCAGCTGCGACAGGTGCTCGCGGCTCAAGCCTTTGACGGCAGGCGCAGGATTGAGCAGGACCGGAATACCGTTGGCCTTGGCGAATTCGATGGCGTAGTAGACCGTCTCCAGCTCGATTTCCAGCTGCAGCACAATCAGTTTGCAATCGCGCAACGCGGCCTGGGCAGCGTCGATGTCCGCAGGTTTCAGGTGCGCATTGGCGCCTTTGACGATGAGGATGCTGTTGTGGGAATCGCTCTGCACGAAGATCGGCGCGACGCCGCTTGAAACACCGGCGACGCGCTGGACGAACTGGGTATCGATGCCATAACGCTGGAAATTGGCCAGGGTGTTGTCGGCGAACATGTCGTCGCCGACTTTGCTCAGCATCAACACGTCAGCGCCCAGCTTGGCCGCCGCAACGGCCTGATTGGCGCCCTTGCCGCCGCAGCCCATGGCGAAATTCGGTGCTTCGAGGGTCTCGCCCTGCGCCGGCATCCGGTCGATATAGGTGATCAAATCCACCATGTTGCTGCCGATGACCGCGATCTTGTTCATGTGTGTGAGTACCTTGTTCACGCGCTGGGCCCGAAGAATGAGCCGCCGTCGCGGTTTTATTTTTGTTATTTAAATAACATTTTGTGTGACTATTCAACCTATTTCTTCGGAGCAAGACATGCGGTTTGTTGTCTTGGTCAGAAAGCACTACCCGAACGCCTGTGGTAAGCACTGAGGCAGAGGGATTGCAGCCACCGGTCGTACAGACCACGGATTCGCGCAAACGTTTGCGATGAGGGAATTTATTGCGGGGCAAAGGGCGTGAGTGGAGCGGACGTGCCAAGGAATCTGCTGAGTAGAGGTTGCGTATTTTGCTGCCGCTTCGCGACAGATCGCGGGCAAGCGCGCTCCTACACAGAGCGCGATAAGCGAGGCAAGCGATGGCGTGGCGTTAGATTCTGGCCGAAGGCCGTAGGAGCGCGCTTGCCCGCGAAAGCATCCGTGCAAGCGCTGCAATTGCATCAGGAAATGGGCAACTACATCAGGAAATACAGCAGCAGAATGTTCGCCACCAGCATCGCTAGCGCGGTGGGGATTTGCGCTTTGATCACGGCGTACTTGTCGGGCAATTCCAGCAACGCTGCGGGAATCAGGTTGTAGTTCGCCGCCATCGGCGTCATCAGCGTGCCGCAGTAGCCCGAGAACATGCCAATGGCGGCCATGACCGCCGGATTGGCGCCGTACATGCCCACCAGCACCGGCACCCCGATGCCGCCGGTCATCACCGGAAACGCCGCGAAACCGTTGCCCATGACGATGGTGAACAGCGCCATGCCCAGCACATACACCATCACCGCGACGAGGCGAAAATCCAGGTTGATGTAGGCCGTCGCCAGGTGCGCCACGGCCTTGCCGACGCCCGCGTCGTTGAACACCAGGCCGAGCATCGCCAGCATCTGCGGCAGCACCAGCGCCCAACCCAACGCTTCGGTCAGGCGCCGCGATTCGCGCATGGCCTGCACCGGCGTGTCGCGGGTAAGCCAGCAGGCCAGGGCCAGCGCCACCAGACTGCCAATGCCCAGGGACACGAACGTGCTGTTGGCCGGGTCCAGCAGAAAGACATCGCCAAACTTGATGTTCTTCAGCAGCACCGCACCGATTACCGTCACCAGAGGAATCGCCAGCGCCGGAATGAACAGCTTGTTCTTCAAGCGCCCTGCACTCTCCCGCCGAGCCCGGTCGTTGAGGTTTTCGTGCTGGCCGAAACCCACACCGCCGAACCCGGCGATCACTGCCATGACGATCACGCCGACGCCCACCCAGACGGGTGGCAGCTTCTCACCCACCAGAAACGCGATGGCGAACAATCCCCAGAACATTCCCGTGGTCCAGCGCTTGGGATTGCTCCGATCGGTCGCGGTCATGAATGCCGTGATCGCCAGAATCACGCCTGCCAGCCAGTACAAGTATTGAATGGAAATAATCATCGCGCCAGCTCCTTGTCGACCGCAGCGGCCTGCGGCAGCACCGTCAGCTCACGGTTCAGGCGCTGATCGAAACGGTGCAAGCGAATGGCGTGGATGACGAACGCGCAGATCGCTGTCGGTATTCCCCAGAAGGCGATGTGCATCGGGTCGACATCAATGCCGGAGCCGAGCAGAAAGGTGTGCATCAACGCAATCGCCCCGAACGCGACAAAGATGTCTTCGCCGAAGAACAGCCCGACATTGTCGGTCGCCGCGCACAACGCCAGCAGCTTGATGCGCAACGCCTCGGGCAACTTGCCGAAACGCGATTCAGCGGCGCCTTCGGCCATGGGCGCGAGCAACGGCCGCACCATCTGCGGGTGGCCGCCAAGGCTGGTCAGCCCAAGGGCTGCAGTGGTTTCGCGCACGAACAGGTAGGCGATCAACAGGCGTCCGGCCGTGGCGCCGGTGAACCGGGCGATCCAGTTCTGCGCATGCAAACGCAGGCCGTGGCGTTCGAGCAGACCGATCACCGCCAGCGGCAGAAGGATGATCAGCGGCAGCGTGCGGGTTTTGATGAAGCCCGTGCCGATGGTCGCCAGAATGGTTTCCAGCGGCATGCTGTCGGCAAGGCCGGTGGCCAGGGCGGCGAGCGCCACGACCAGCATCGGGTTGAAACGCAGGACAAAGCCCAGAACGATGACCAGCACGCCAAGCAGCGGCCAGAGGTTGATAGCGGTTTGCATGATGGGGTTCTCGTTGGCAGTGGCGGTACCTTGCTGGGGCACGAATGAGGAACATGTTCGAGAAACGAGCGGATGGCAGCACGTATGCCCAGGCCAGGCTCAGCCCAGGCTCGACGAGGTCACCGTGCCGCTGCCTCATGGCACCGCAGTCACGCCGGGGCGTCCAACGGGAAAAACCCGCTATGGGCCATAAGATTTTCTGTTGCCGGGGTGGCATGTAACCTGCTGTTCCAGTGCTCAGTTTGCACAGGTCGTGCCGGCCAGGATGTGTCGATCGCAGGTCATACTGAATGTCAGCCGGCGCTCAATTGCTCAAGGAAACCCCTCGGTGAATCTCAAGTTTCTGGAAACCTTCGTCTGGGTCGCACGGCTGAAAAGCTTTCGTCTGACGGCGGAAAAACTGTTCAGCACCCAGGCCTCCATCTCCAGCCGCATCGCCGCGCTGGAAGATGAAATGGGCGTGCGCCTGTTCGTCCGGGATTCCAGGGGCGTGTCGCTGACCCAAGAGGGCGTGCGCGTGCTCGAATACGCCGAGCACATTATGGACACCATGCAAAGCATGAAGGCGGCCATCAAGGACCCGAGCCAGGTGCGCGGCCGAATCCGCATCGGCGCCATGGATACGGTGATACACACCTGGCTCAGCCCCTTGGTAACACGCCTGATGAAGTGTTACCCGAACCTGGAAATCGAGCTCACCGCCGAGACCGCCAGCAACCTCTGCTCGCAGCTGGAAAAGGGTTATCAGGACATCATTTTCCAGACCGACGTGCTGCGTTTCGACAGCGTGCGCAACGCGGTACTGGCGCGCTATCCCCTGCGCTGGGTGGTGCCGACCGGCTCGGCGTTCGACCGCGCGGACGTGACCCTGGAAGAGATCGCCGAAGCGCGCATCGTCACGTTCTCGCGCAACTCTCGGCCGCACCAGGACATCCTCAACATGCTGCACACCGCCAACATCGTCACGCCGCGGATCAACTGCGTGAACTCCGTCTCGGCCATCACCCGGCTGGTCCGTGACGGCTTTGGCATCGGCGCGCTGCCAGTGACGCTGGTCCATGGCGAACTGGCCCAGGGCGCGTTGACGCTGATCGAGAACGTCCCGCTGCCGCCGCTGATGGACATCGTCGCCAGCTGGCGCACCGGCGCGGGGATGGAGTTGGTGGAGGACATCGTCGGCCTGACCCGCGAGGTCGTGAACGCTTTCGCTCAGGAGATGCCGGCGGGTTTTGTCCTGGAAGGAAGTCAGGATTAGACCTGCAGCTGTAGGAGCGTGGCTTGTCCCGCGATCTGCCGGGAACCGGCAGCAAATCCGGCTGACGCAGTGCTCCAGATGCACCGCGTTTAACAGGTTTACGACGGGTTCCCCGCCGATCGCGGGACAAGCCACGCGCCTACAGGACAGGGTCGCGGGTGCAACCTGCAGCCGCTTTCAATACCCGCCGCGCCCCTCCAGCAAGGTGTCCAGCAACCACGTCCCTGCCGGGCCCAGGCTTTTTTGCCGGGACCAGATCACGTCGACCGCCGAGCTGCGCGGCCAGCCCGGCACGGTGAGTTCCTTCAACCGGCCCTGACCGCAGGTACTGACCAGCCAGCGCGGCAGTGCCGACCAGCCGAATCCGAAGATCGCCATGTCCATCAACAACAGGTAATTGGGCGCTGACCAACTACGTCGCGCGCCACTGGGCAGGTCGTCGGTGGGCACGCTCTCGTCGACGATGGTGTTCAGGCGTAACGCCCGATGCTGCGCCAGATGACGGTAATCGACGGCCTGTTCAGCGGCCAGCGGGTGGTTGTGGGAAACGAAAATGCCGAAGTCGGCGCGCTCGACAATCGTCGCGTAACCCACTTCCGGCGGATACGAAGCCTGGGCCGACAGCAGACCCAGGGATGCCCTTCCCGTCTGGATCAGGTTGATCGCGTCGCCGTGTTCGGCAAATACGCATTCCAGTTCCAGCTCCGGAAAGCGCTGATCGAGCTCGGTCATGCGCGCCTGAAACTCAGCGAACTGGTTGGCGTCGGAGAGCACCAGCGTCAGGCGCGGCTCCATCCCTTCCACCAGACGCCCCGCGGCGCGGCGCAATGTGTCGGACGCAGCGAGCACGTCCTCAATGCGGCCTTCCAGCGCCCTGCCCGCTTCCGTCAGTGCCGGATGGCGGGTTGATCGATCAAACAGTTCGACACCGAGATCGATCTCCAGTCGCGAGATGGCCTCGCTGATGGTCGATTGACTCTTGCCCAGGCGCCGTGCGGCGGCGCTGAACGAACCCAGCGCGATGGTCTGGGCGAACGCTTCGAGTGCTTCGGGGGAATAGCTCACAGGTGGACACCTCAAAGGAGCATGTGGCGTCGCCATCGGTTTTTCCGATGGGACCGATTTTCACTCTAGCCCATCGCGCCCCGACAATGCACACCTGCCCGAGACAAAGTGATCACCGACATGCCTCTCCACACCCTCACGCCCCACAAGACCGCGAAGCCGGTCGTTGCGACCAAGTCCCTTAGAGAGCGCGCCTTCCATGCGCTGTTGTTCGAGCTCATCGGCGTGCTGATGTTTGCGCCCGGGCTGGCCTGGGTGCTCGGCCAGTCCATCGGCAAAATGGGAGCGATGACGGTGATGATTTCCACGGTCGCCATGCTCTGGAACATGGTGTTCAACGCCGGGGTCGACCGTCTGCGCGCCCGCTTGGGTTTCGCCCTGACGCTCAAGGCGCGGGCTCTGCATGCCGTCGGCTTTGAAGGGGGGCTGGTTTTTTTGGTGGTGCCGATGGTGGCGTGGTGGCTGTCGGTCACGTTGCTGGAAGCCTTCCTCCTGGACATTGGTCTGGTGCTCTTATATCTGCCGTATACGATGCTGTTTAACCTTGCCTACGACGGGGTTCGCGAGCGGATGCTCGCCCGTCCACAGCCATGCGCTGCTGATCGATAAACGCGTAATTGGTCTCCTCTAAACCTCCTTCATTGGCTATTCGACCGGCCGCAGGGCGGGCGTAACATTTCGCCACGTCCAGCGGCTTACGCCGGCCACTTTGAAGAGAGCACCCATCATGAACAACCGAATCGCCTGGGCCCAGAAATCGCCGGAAGCCTACAAAGCCATGGTCGGGCTGGAGACCGCGCTGAGCAAATCCGGGCTGGATCATTCGCTGCTGGAGCTGATCCGTCTGCGTGCCTCGCAGCTCAATGGCTGTGCCTATTGCGTCAACATGCACGCCAACGACGCACGCAAGGCCGGCGAAACCGAGGCCCGGCTGCAGACCCTCAGCGTGTGGGAAGAAACCGAGTTCTTCACCGAGAAGGAAAAAGTCGTGCTCGCCTGGGTTGAAAGCCTGACCCTGCTGCCCGTGCACCGGGCGCCGCAAGATCAGTACGAAGCGTTGCTCAAGCATTACAGCGAAGCGGAAGTGGTCAACATCACGCTCGCTGCCGCGACCATCAACGCCTGGAACCGCTTCGGCGTGGGCTTTGCGATGATGCCGAGCTGATTCCCGTCACTGGCCTCACACCCGCAAGAACCGCCCGCTGACGGCCACACCCAGCAGCATGACGGCGATGATCATGAACGCCGCGCCGAGGCTGCTGAGGTGGGCAACAAAACCGATGCCGGCCGGCCCCATCAGAATCCCGATGTAGCCCAATGTGGTGATCGCCGGGACCGCCACGTTCTCCGGCATGGTTTTCTGCCGGCCGACCGCGCTGTAAAACACCGGCACGATGTTGGAACAGCCGATCCCCACCAGCGCATACCCACACAACGCTGCCTGCCAGACCGGAATCAAGGTGGCGACGGTCATCCCGGCGGCCGCGCACAGCCCGCCAAACAGGATGATTTTGTGCACACCGAGGCGCCGGACAATTGGATCGCCGCACAGACGCCCGATCGCCATGAACAGCGCGAACACCGCATAACCGAACCCTGCGTAAGACGGTTCCACACCGCGCTGGGCGCTGAGGAACACCGCGCTCCAATCGAGCATTGCGCCTTCGGTGAGGAACACCGTGAAGCACATCAAACCGATGAACAGCACCACGCCCCGGGGAATCGCAAACGCCGGACCGCCCGGCTCGCTGCCATAGGGCAATAAGTGGGGCGCGGCCTTATACAGCGCGATTGCAATGAACAGCGCAACAAAGGCCATCGCCAGCCATGGCCAGACCCCGACGCTCAACAACGCCGAAACGCCCGCAGCCCCCAGAATCCCGCCGCAACTGAACAGGCCGTGAAACCCGGACATCATGGTCTTGCCGCTGGCCCGCTCGACGATGATCGCCTGAATGTTGGTCACGCACCCCAGCGCGCCCATGCTCGCGCCGTAGACGAACAGCGTCGCGACCATCAGCGGAACCGAGTCGAGGGTCGCCAACAATGGCAGGCAGACACAGGCGATCACGCCCGTCATCACGATCAAACGCCGACACCCGTAACGCACCGTCATTGCCCCGGCCAACGGCATGGAAACGATCGAACCAATGCCCAGACACAACAGCAACAACCCGAGGCCGGCATCGTCCAGGCCTAAACGGCTTTTCGCATAAGGCACCAGCGGCGCCCAGGCCGACATGCTGAACCCGGTGACAAAAAAAGCGATCCGCGTCGAAAACTGCTCCAGCCGTCCCGGAACCACAGGCGCTGTGGTGCTGATGGAGGTCATTGCCACTCCCTTGAAAACAGCGGCCCGTCATGGCCCGCTTCAGCACCAGCCTAACAAAGCTTGAAACAATGCCGAAGAAGGGATGTTGAAGGGAATGGCCTCACGAACGCCTCAATCGATCTTCAAGACACGGACGCGGAGCGTCAAAGGATGCATTCCCACGCGGAGCGTCACTAGTGTCCGGGGAAAGTTTGTCATAGCTGAAGGATGCCTTGGGCAGCCTTCAGCTTTTCAATGCTTTTCCTCTCTAACG
>NZ_SOCR01000017.1 GCF_004364335.1 Pseudomonas graminis
TTTCGGTAGCTCACGCAACGCAGGTTTCTTTTTGGTTGGCATACATGCACCTCCTACTCATGTTATGCCCAAACACAAAATTTCTGACACCCCCGAGCAGGCTGCTGCGGAGGTCTGCTTTGGGTCGAAAGCAGCCTTCCGTCATTGACCGCTACCGACCCAAGGCGGCCGGTTAGTCGCGGCAGAGTTCGCCCACCAAAAAATGCGGATTGTCTGGCAACGTTCCGTGGCATTTCTTCCTGCGCACATCGCCGAGCAGCGCTTTTTCTACCAGCATTCCTCGGTCTCAAGGATCTGGCTAATCAGGTTGCAAACAATTGGCGACTTTTCATGGCGTCGAAACAAAGCCCCTACCTCTGAAAAAATAGGAGGCCCGGCTATCTCCCTGAAAACCACATTGGGCAGTCGGACAGTTTGAATCAGAACGCTGGGAATCACCGCCACGCCCGCGCCCAGTGCCACCTGGGTCAACACTGCGACCAGACTTCCCGGAACTGAACCAACGTATGGATCGAATCTCCCGCGCTCGGCCACCTCGCGCAATCCCAACTCTTGTTCAGGTAACACAAACACCTCACCCGCCAGCGCGCGTGGGGGAATGTCATCATCTGTTTTTGCGAGGATATGGTCAGCCGGCAACGCAAGGCAGAATCGGTCCCGGGCCAAAATACGACTGGAGATTGTGTCGGGCAGATGCACCGGCATCCGTACAAAGGCCACATCAATCCGACCGTCCTCGAGAAGTGCTGTGAGCTGCTCGGTAGGGAGCTCTTTGGTGTTCACCATGACGTCTGGCCACCGATTGCGAAAGCGCTGAACCTGGTTCTGAAGTACCCCAAAAAAAGCGGCTGAACCCACGTAGCCGATTTCCACTCGGCCAACCTGGCCTCGGCCTGCGCGTTGGCCCACGCTAACAGCCCTCTCGAATTGCTCGAGAGCAGAGCGGGCTTCTGTGAGGAACGCTTCCCCAGCCGGCGTCAATGCGACAGACCGCTTTGTTCTGTTGAAGAGCCGAGCGTCCAACAAGCTCTCTACTTCCTGAATCTGCGCAGTCAGTGTTGGGGCAGAAATGCCCAAGTGCTCGGCCGAGCGTGAAAAATGCAGATTTTCCGCAACGGTGACAAAGGAACGCAGGTGGCGAATATCCATAACAGCAGAACCCGGTATTCAGATTTTCTGAATTATAAAGCCAATCTTCTTTGTTGTTCCGAATTGTTGCTGCTGTTCCAATCAGTGGACTCAATCCTCCAGGAGTTCACTATTTTCCGTCTTCCTCATATCGCAACTGCCTTGGCCCTTGCCGGATCCCTTGCGCTTTTCGCTGTGCCGGCAGCAGCATCAGATTTGCCCAGTCAGCCAGTTCTGACGCTCGCCGCTGCTCAACAGATCCTCACGGCAGCGCAGACAAAAGCGCAAACCGCTGGGTGGCCGTGTGTGATCGCAGTGGTCGATAACGCCGGTTTGCCTATTCTCCTCGCTCGCATGGACAATGCCGCTGTGCCGGCAGGTGTCGAGCTGGCTCCCGGAAAAGCGCGCACCGCTGCTCTATTCCGACGTCCCAGCGGCGCGTTGGAAGACGCCATCAACGGCACCCGACCCGCCGCGATCACCGCCCAGGGCTTTGTGCTGTTGCGTGGAGGTTTTCCGATCATCGTCAACGGACACACCGTTGGGGCTGTTGGGGTATCTGCGGACACACCACAGCACGATGAGGAGATCGCTCAAGCCGGTCTGGCTGCATTCAACTAAACGCCTTTCGGAATACCCTTTGCTTTTGCCAGTTGGGGCTATGGTGCTCTGCCTGACGATTGCAAAGCCGTTAATCTCTTTGAATTCAGCAACATTCTCGGCATCGTTGGATCACCTGCGCATTGAATACTGCCTGCCAATTGCTGGTTCCATTTCGACGCTGCCGGCCCACATCATGTCGCAAGCGGCTGGGAGGGACAGACGGCTTTTGGCCGAAAGCGGACGCTGGTGACAGGCCCCTATAGCCCGCTTGGGTACACCAACTCCCCAGCCTGATTGGACTCAGTGCGGTTTCGTCATCATCATGAAATCGCAGGTTGGCAGGACACATCGTCCCGGGAAATATAGACGTCAGTGATCCGAATAAGCCATCGGGAAAGCAGGTAACGAGAAGAGGTCATGGAAATGTCTAACATTAAGCTCGCCCGGGTAACGCGCACCGATCTCGAAGAGCTTCTCCACGCGAATCGGGAAAGCCGGGATTACCACGGCCGCTGGGTACAGCCATTCACTACCGCCACAGGATTCGAGGAGTGGTATTCAGCTCAAATCACAGGCGCTAGCGTTGGGCTATTGGCCCGCGATAGAGAATCGGGTCAGATAGTTGGAGTGACCAACCTGAGCCAGATTTTCTACAAAGGCTTTCAGAACGCGTATCTCAGTTACTGGGGCATGGTCTCGTTTGCCGGGACGGGAAGGATGTCCCGGGCGGTGGAACTGACGACGAAGTATGCGTTTGAAGAGTTGGGTCTTCACCGTATTGAGGCGAACATTCAACCTGAAAATGTGCGTTCAATCGCGCTGGTCAAACGTCTCGGATTTCGGAAAGAGGGGTTCTCCCCGAAATACCTTCAGATCGCCGGCGTCTGGTGCGATCACGAGCGTTGGGCGCTTCTGGCCGATGAGCGTTAATCCGCGAGCAACGCCGTTGCGCAACTGAGCTGACTTGATCTGCCTCAGCCCTTCCCTTTCAACTCCGTCAGCTTCTGCATCACACCCGCCGCCGTCTGTTCGCCCATCAACTGTTCACGCACTTTGCCTTTGTCGTCGATGATGTAGGTCACCGGCAGGGCTTCGCTTTTCGGCAGGTCGTAGTGATCGGCCGGGTCCTGGGCCAGCACGGTGAAGGTGATGCCCAGCGCTTTGCTGGCGCTCTTCAGGTCTTCGCCCTGGAGGTTGTCGAAGTTGACGCCGAAGACGCTGACGTTCTGCCCTTTGACCTGCTCGGACAGGGTGTTCAGTTCGGGAATTTCGGTTCGGCACGGGCCGCACCATTCGGCCCAGTAATTGACCACCAGCCAGTGCTTGTCGACGCGGCTGCTGGCGACTTTTTCGCCATTCTGATCCGTGCCGAGGTCCACGCCGCACCCGCTGAGCAACAGACTTCCAATCAGTGCTGCCGCTGCTGCCAATCGCCTTGCCATGATGCTGTTTCCTTCTAGGTGCTCTTTTTTTCCAGAAGCGCGCTACGCCGATGGTGCATCGCTCGCCGCGTGTTACCGGTCATTACCGTGACGCAGGTAGAATAGCCGCCACCTCAGGCAAGATGCGACCCGCAAATGACCGATCTCACGCTTTATCACAACCCGCGTTGCAGCAAATCCCGTGGCGCGCTGGAATTGCTTGAAGCCCGCGGCCTAACGCCGACCCTCATTCATTATCTCGAGACCCCACCCGACGCCGCGCAGCTGCGCGACCTGCTGGGCAAACTCGGCATCGGTGCTCGCGGACTGCTGCGCACCCGTGAAGACGAGTACAAAACCCTGAACCTGGCCGACACCGGCCTGAGCGACGAGCAGCTGATCGCCGCCATGGCGGCGCATCCCAAGTTGATCGAACGCCCCATTCTCGTCGTCGGCGACAAGGCTGTGATTGGTCGTCCGCCGGAAAACATTCTGGAGATCCTGCCATGAGCGCGCCGTACATTCTGGTCCTGTTTTACAGCCGTAACGGCGCGACTGCGGAGATGGCACGGCAGATCGCCCGTGGCGTCGAGATGACCGGCATGGAAGCGCGGCTGCGCACCGTGCCGGCGGTGTCTACCGACTGCGAAGCCGTGGCGCCGAGCATTCCGGAGGCCGGCGCTTTATACGCCACCCTCGACGACCTGAAAAACTGCGCAGGCCTGGCCCTCGGCAGCCCGACCCGCTTCGGCAACATGGCCGCGCCGCTGAAATACTTTCTCGACGGCACCAGCAACCTGTGGCTGACCGGCGCACTGGTGGGCAAACCGGCCAGCGTGTTCACCTCCACCGCCAGCCTGCACGGCGGCCAGGAAACCACGTTGCTGTCGATGCTGTTGCCCCTGCTGCATCACGGCATGCTCATCAGCGGCCTGCCCTACAGCGAAGCGGCGTTGATCGAAACCCGTGGCGGCGGCACCCCTTACGGCGCGAGTCATCACGCGGGTGCCGATGGCAAACGCGCGCTGGATGAGCATGAGACCATGCTGTGTCGATCGTTGGGTCAGCGGCTGGCGAAGACTGCGTTGTTGCTTGATCCGCCCAAGGGTTAATAGCCCAAGGCGTTGCTCGCAAGCGATTGCTGGAACCCCTTGCTCAAACCGGGTCAAACACAGGGCGCTGTAGGAGCGTCTGGTCTGGGCCGCGTCCGGACGATTGCGGTGAATCAGTCAATAAATATGTTTTCAGACAGATCGCATTCGCGGGCAAGCGCGCTCCTACAGGGTCTGCGGTAAGCAGTGAGAGATGCGCTACGCCAGCAATCGCGCACATGAATTTTGTTTTGGAGAGGGCATGCAAGACTACAAATGGCTCCATGAGTACTGTCTCAACCGCTTTGGTTCCGTCGCCGCCCTCGAGGCGCATCTGCCGCCCCCCGCCACGCCGAAAAAACTGAAAGCCCTCAGCGACGACCGTTACCTGTCGACCATGGCGCTGCGGGTGTTTCGTGCTGGCCTCAAGCACAGCCTGGTGGACGCCAAATGGCCGGCTTTCGAGCAGGCTTTCTTCGGCTTCGATCCGGAAAAGGTCACGCTGATGGGCGGCGATCATCTTGAACGCCTGATGCAGGACGCGCGGATCATTCGCCACCTGGGCAAGCTCAAGAGCGTGCCCCGCAATGCGCAGCTCATCCTCGACATCGCCCACGAACACGGCAGCTTCGGCAATTTCATCGCTGAATGGCCGGTGACCGATATCGTCGGGTTGTGGCGTTACCTGTTCAAGCACGGCAATCAGATGGGCGGGCTGTCGTCACCGCGCTTCCTGCGCATGGTCGGCAAGGACACCTTTATCCCCAGCAATGACGTGGTCGCTGCGCTCAACGCGCAGAAGATCGTCGACCGCGTGCCCAGCAGCCAGCGTGATCAGGCGGCGGTGCAAGCGGCGTTCAATCAGTGGCATGCCGAGAGCGGACGGCCGATGTGTCAGCTGTCGATGATGTTGTCGTACACCGCCAACCATTGATCGTTTTGCCGGTGCAGTGAAAAGACACAGCGCGTAACAAATCGGAGGTCGTATACAATATTCGACATCCGCCCCTTTCGAGTCATTCGCGTGCCTTTTCTGCTTCCTGACGCCCCCAACCTCGGCGTCGCGCCCTCCGCGTCCGAGGTGATTGCCAAGCACCTGCGCGAGTCGATCATCTCCGGCCAGTTTGCCGAGGACGAGCCGATTCGTCAGGACGACATCGCCCGCGTGTTCAACGTCAGCAAGATCCCCGTGCGTGAAGCGCTCAAACGCCTGGAAGCCGAAGGGCTGGTGCAGTTCCAGCGCAACAAGGGAGCCGTGGTCACGCGGATTTCCGAGCCGGAGCTGGCGCAGATCTTTGAAGTGCGGGTGCTGCTGGAAGTGCAGGCCATCCGCCTCGCCGTGCCAAGAATGACCGCTGCTCAGCTGGATCGGGCTCGGGCCATCTGTGACGAGTTCATGCGCGACGACGACATCGGACGCTGGGCCGAACTGAACTGGGCATTCCATACCTGCCTGTATGAAGCGGCGCAGCGGCCATTTTTGCTGAACATGATTCGCTCGATCCACGACAAGGTTGAACGCTACCTGCGGGTGCAGATGAGCTTCGACGAAGGCAAGGAGCGCGCTGATCTGGAACACCGCGAGATCCTCAAGGCTTGTGCCGATCGTGACGTGGACAAAGCCGCCGAACTGATCGAGCACCACATCATCGGCGTCTGCCGAACCCTCTACGCCCACCTTCCCCACGCGGTGCTCAGCGAGACTTAATCGCCAGGGCGCTGTGCCGATTTCGTCATTGGCGAAGGTGAAATCGGTCAAGACCCCGGGCCTCGTTCGCGGCACTCTGACCCGCAATCGTGACCGCTCCGCGCCGCTTTCTGTATACCGGTTGTACAGCGCTTTTTGTAGGGCCGGCTTTAGCCGGGAAGAGGCCAGTGTTGGCACCACAAATCTTGCAGCGTGGCGACCGACGCCTTCCCGGCTGAAGCCGGTCCCACAGGGGATCGTGGTGGCCAGTTACATCGGGTGTACGCAAAAGCCAGTTCCAGACTCAGTCCGACAGGGGAATATATGAAACGCATCCAGATCCTCGATTCTCACACCGGCGGCGAGCCGACGCGCTTGGTGCTTGACGGCTTTCCCGATCTTGGGCGGGGCGGCATGGCCGAGCGGCGTCAGCTTCTGGCTGAACAGTTCGATGACTGGCGGGCGGCCACCGTGCTCGAACCCCGCGGCAGCGATGTGCTGGTGGGTGCGCTGTTGTGTGAGCCGGTCGATCCCGAGGCGTGCGCCGGGGTGATCTTTTTCAACAACAGCGGCTACCTGGGCATGTGCGGCCACGGCACCATCGGGCTGGTGGTGTCGCTGGCGCATCTGGGCAGAATCGGCCCCGGCGTGCACCGCATCGAAACCCCGGTCGGCACGGTTCAGGCCACGCTGCACCACGACCGCTCCGTCAGCGTCGACAACGTGCCTTCCTACCGCTACCGCAAGGACTTCGTTGTCGAAGTACCTGAACTGGGCAGTGTGACCGGCGACATCGCCTGGGGCGGCAACTGGTTTTTCCTGATCGCCGACCACGGCCTGAGCGTCGCCGCCGACAACCTCGATGCCCTCACCGATTACACCTGGAAGGTCCGTCAGGCGCTGGAAAGCCAGGGCATTCGCGGCGAAGACGGCGGCGTCATCGACCACATAGAGCTGTTCGCCGACGACGACCACGCCGACAGCCGCAACTTCGTGCTCTGCCCGGGCAAAGCCTACGACCGCTCGCCCTGCGGCACCGGTACCAGCGCCAAACTGGCGTGCCTGGCGGCAGACGGCAAACTTCAGCCCGGCACGCTGTGGCAGCAGGCCAGCGTGATCGGCAGCCAGTTCGAAGGCAGCTTCGTCTGGGAGCACGGCGAGCGGCAGACGGGCGACCGCATCGTGCCGACCATTCGCGGCCGCGCTTACATCAGCGCCGAAGCCACCTTGTTGCTGGACGACGAAGACCCGTTCGCCTGGGGCATTCGCTCGTGAGCGAGGCGCCCACGCTGCAAGGCCATGCCGCTGATGTGATCGTCATCGGCGGCGGCATCGTCGGCGCGGCCTGCGCCGATGAGCTGGCGTCCCAGGGTTTGCATGTGCTGGTGCTGGATAGTCAGCGCCCCGCCGCGACCGCTGCGGGCATGGGCCACTTGGTTGTTCTCGATCACAGCGCTGCCGAGTTGGCGCTGGGGGAATATTCAGTCAGGGCCTGGTGCGAGCTGGCCCCACAGATGCCGGACGACTGCGCGATGCGCACCAACGGCACCCTGTGGCTGGCCTGCAATGAAGAAGAAATGGCCGAAGCCGAGCGCAAGCATGCGGCGTTAAGGGAATACGGACTGGCGTGCGAGTTGCTGTCCGGCGCGGAACTGGCGCGTGCCGAGCCGTCATTGCGGTCCGGCCTGCTCGGCGCACTGAAAGTCAGCGGCGACGGCATTCTGTACGCGCCCAACGCCGCGCGCTGGCTGTTGCAGCGCCAGTCTTCCCGTGTGGTTCAGCGTCAGGCCGAAGTCGTGGAAGTCCAGGGCAACCGTGTTCGGCTGGCGAGTGGTGAATGGCTGCAAGCCCCGGCCGCGGTGCTGGCCAGCGGTATCTACGCCCGCGAACTTTGCCCTGACCTGCCGTTGCAAGCGAAGAAAGGCCACCTGTTGATCACCGACCGTTACCCCGTGCAGATCACCCACACGCTGGTCGAATTGGGCTACGTCACCAGCGCCCACAAGGGCAACGGCCCGTCGGTGGCGTTCAATGTGCAGCAGCGTCCGACCGGCCAGCTGTTCATCGGCTCATCGCGACAGTTCGACAACCATGACCCTGAAGTGGACGCGGCCATGCTCGGGCGGATGCTGCGCCGGGCCATGGATTTTCTCCCAGGCCTGGGCGACATGACTGGCCTTCGCAGCTGGACCGGCTTTCGTTCCGCCAGCCCCGACGGTCAGCCGCTGATTGGCGAGCACCCGCATCAACCCGGCCTGTGGCTGGCGGTCGGGCACGAAGGCCTCGGCGTCACCACGGCCACCGGCACCGCCCGCTTGCTCGCCGCGCAACTGCTGCGCACCCCGCCGCCCCTCGACCTGGAACCCTATCTGCCGCAACGCTTTATCGGAGCCCGCGCCCATGCCTGAGTTGAGCATCGATGGTCAGCCCTTTCGCTTCGCCCAGGGCACTACGGTGGCCGCCGCGCTGATGTCGAGCGGCGATCGCTGCAGCCGCACGTCGGTCAGCGGCCAGCGTCGCGCGCCTTTGTGCGGCATGGGCATCTGTCAGGAATGCCGGGTGAGCATCGACGGCCTGCGCCGATTGGCCTGCCAGACGATCTGCCGCGACGGCATGCGGATCGAGACTCAGCCATGACCGTGAACGCGACAACGAATGAGCATGTCGATCTGCTGATCATCGGTGCGGGTCCGGCGGGCATGGCGGCAGCCTTGGCGGCGGCGCCTCGCGGGCTGAGCATCGCCCTGCTGGATGACAACCCGCTGCCGGGTGGGCAGATCTGGCGCGACGGCCCCAACGCTCAGGTGCCGAAACAGGCTCAAGACATGCGCGGGCGGTTGCAGGGTTTCAGCAATATTCGCCTGCACAGCGGCTGCAAGGTGGTCGCGCTGGCCGGGGCGAAGCGCTTGCTGCTGGAAGACGCCGAGCGCGGCTGGGTGTTGAGTTACGACAGCCTGATTCTGTGCACCGGCGCGCGGGAGCGGCTGCTGCCCTTCCCCGGCTGGACGCTGCCGGGCGTCACCGGCGCCGGCGGTTTGCAGGCGCTAATCAAAGGCGGCCTGCAGGTGAAAGACGAACGCATCGTCATCGCCGGGACCGGCCCGCTGTTGCTGGCGTCGTCGGCGACTGCGCAAAAGCACGGCGCCGAGGTCGTGCGCGTTGCCGAGCAGGCGTCCTTGAGCGCCGTCGCCGGATTTGCCGCCGGGCTGTGGCGCTGGCCGAACAAGGCGATTCAGGCGATCACCCTGGCCAGCGCCGCCTATCGAACCTCTGCCCACGTGCTGACGGCGTTGGGCACGGATCGGCTGGAAGGCGTGCGCATTCAAGTCGGTGACAAGATTGAAGAGCTGGCCTGCGAGCGTCTGGCTTGCGGTTTCAGTCTGGTGCCCAACGTCGAGATCGCCCAGGCACTGGGCTGTACCGTGCGGGATCAGGCCGTCGTGGTGGACGAGTGGCAGGCGACGCGTCTGCCCGATCACTTCGCAGCGGGTGAATGCACCGGGTTCGGCGGCAGCGAATTGGCACTGGTCGAAGGCCGTATTGCCGGGCTGGTGGCTGTTGGTGAACGCGAAACGGCCCGAGGATTGTGGGCTGAGCGACTGCGCTGGCAGGGTTTCGCCGATCGGTTGAACACGGCGTTCAGTCTGAATCCTGCGCTGAAAACTCTGGCAGCGCCGGAAACGCTGGTCTGTCGTTGCGAGGACGTGCGATACGCGGACCTTGCCGGACATGGCAGTTGGACAGGGGCCAAACTCGCCACCCGTTGCGGAATGGGCGCGTGTCAGGGCCGTATCTGTGGCACAGCGGCGCAGACGTTGTTCGGCTGGGAACCGCCGTTGTTGCGCCCCCCCTTCAGCCCGGCGCGGATCTCCACCCTGGCCTGCCTGGATGAGGGCGAATCTGTTTGAAGTGAGTCGAGATCCCGACTAGGCGTCGCAGGGAAGATGCCGCATCATCGATCCCATCCTCCGCCCGGCCTTCCCGCCCGTGAACATGATTGACCTCATCCCCACCGCGCCCTTGCACGACCTCGACCAACTGCTCGCCAGCCTGGAATTGGTCGCGCCGCTGTTCGATGCGATTCCGGGGGTGGTGTTCTTCGTCAAGGACGCCCAGGCCCGCTATGCGCTGGTCAACCAGACGCTGGTGCAGCGCTGCGGTTTCAAGGAGAAAAGCCAGATCGTCGGCCTGACCGCCGAGGAAGTCTTCCCCGCGCGCTTCGGCCCGTTGTACACCGCCCAGGACCGCCGCGTGCTGGCCGATGGCACGCAACTGAGCGATCAGTTGGAGCTGCACCTTTATTACGGCAATCAACCGATCTGGTGCCTGACCCACAAGCTCGCCCTTCGCGATCGGCACGGCGCGATCATCGGGCTGGCGGGCATTTCCCGGGACCTGCAAATCCTGCAGACGACCCACCCGGCGTATCAGAAGCTGGTCGAGGTCGACGCGTACATTCGCGAGCACTTCGCGCAGCCCATCACCCTTGAGCAACTGACGGCCATTGCCGGGCTGTCCATCGCCCAGCTGGAGCGGCACTGCAAACGCATCTTTCAGCTCACGCCACGGCAGATGATTCACAAGGCGCGGCTGGGGGAAGCCTCGCGGTTGTTACAGGAAGACCTGTCGATCACCGAGATCGCCCTGCGCTGCGGGTACACCGATCACAGCGCGTTCAGCCGCCAGTTCAAGGCGCTGACCGGGGCTTCGCCGAGTGAGTATCGGGGTTCGCAAAAGACCGTCTGAATTCGCTGCTACGCAGGTGAAACACGGATGGTTTTGGTCGGACGACCCTCAACTGTAGGAGCGCGCTTGCCCGCGAACGCGGTGGGTCAGCACCCTATTCGTGACTGACCCACCGCGGTCGCGGGCAAGCGCGCTCCTAAAGGGGGGCAAGTCATCGGGAAGGATGTATTCATGCCGCGGTACGCCAACGTGCATCAATGAAGCACGCCCCGCATTCCTGCTCCTTTATGTAACACCCTCGCCTCGCTCTAATCACGCTGCAATGAGCCACCCTGCTGATCCAGAGCCTTCCACGCCGCACCGGCCAAACAGGCACGCTGCGTGCATATGAAATATCGTATACGAAATTACTTATCCGCCCGTTCTTCCATCTGCACGCACCGAGGCTTCCATGAAAAACCAAGCTGTCGCCGTCGCCCTCCTCGCCGTCATGAGCTCGTCTTTTATCAATACCGCGTTGGCCGACAAGCTCGATGACATCATCGATTCCGGCAAGCTGCGCTGCGCCGTGACCCTGGACTTCCCGCCGATGGGATCCCGTGACGACAAGAACAACCCGGTCGGGTTTGACGTCGATTACTGCAACGACCTGGCGAAGGTGCTGGGTGTCACCGCCGAGGTGGTAGAGACGCCGTTTCCGGACCGCATTCCTGCGCTGGTTTCAGGGCGAGCGGACGTGATCGTGGCGTCGACCTCGGACACCCTGGAGCGGGCAAAAACGGTGGCGATGACCATTCCGTATTTTGCGTTTCAGATGGTGGTGCTGACCCGCGACGACGCTGGCATCAACAGCTACGACGACCTCAAGGGCAAGGATGTCGGCAACACCAGCGGCACGTTCGAAGCCATCGCGCTGGAGAAGGATCAGAAGAAATGGGGCAGCGGCAGTTTCCGCGCGTACCAGACCCAGAACGACACAATCCTCGCCGTCGCCCAGGGCCACATCAAAGCGTCCGTGGTCACCAATACCGTCGCCGCGGCCACGCTCAAATCCGGCAAATACAAAGGGCTGAAGGTTGCGGGTAATGCGCCCTACACCATCGACTATGTTTCCCTTGCGGCGAAGCGTAACGAATACGGGCTGATTCATTACCTGAACCTGTTCGTGAACCAGCAAGTGCGCTCGGGACGCTATGCCGAGTTGTATGAAAAGTGGGTGGGCGGCAAGCCGGTCGACCTGACCGTGCCGGGCGTTTATTACTGAGGGGAACGATCAGAGGGCGCGGACCGTGTAGGAGCGTGGCTTGTCCCGCGATCGGCGGGGAACCCGTCGTGAAACCCGGCAACCGGCTGGATCTGACACCGCGTTTTCCTGTCCGCTGCCGGTTCCCGGCAGATCGCGGGACAAGCCACGCTCTACGAGGATGATCGTTGCCACGCGGAATGCATGCACGATCAAACACCTAAGCCGGACGCAAACTCTGTAGGAGCCGGCTTGCTGGCGAACGCGGTGGAGCAGCTGCCATTGAGGGCGCAGACAGATCGCTTTCGCGGGCAAGCGCGCTCCTACAGGTTGCAGTGCAAATTGGTTCGGTTCATTACTCAGGAGCCCACGATGTCTGAAGTCTCGTTGAACGGGCGCTGTCTGGTCTCCGGCAGCGCCCAGGGCGAATTGCTGTACGCCGACGTGGGCCTGAGTTTCTGGGGCGGGGTCGAGCCGTTTACCGGTGAAGTGATCGACCGTCATCACCCGCTCAGCGGCCAGTTCATCAGCGGCCGGGTGCTAGCCATTCCCAGCGGGCGCGGCTCGTGCACCGGCAGCAGCGTGTTGCTGGAACTGATCCTCAACGGCCACGCGCCGGCCGCACTGGTCTTCGAACGCGTGGAAGACATCCTCACCCTCGGCGTATTGATCGCCGAGCAAATGTTCGGCCATTCCATCCCGGTGATCAGTCTCGGCGAAGCGGGGTTTGCGGCGCTGCGGGACGTCGCGTTCGTGCGCGTGGAGGACGACCGCGTGAGCGGCTTTTCCAGCCCTCCGCCTCCACTTTTTCGCGATCACACACCCCAGGCAGACCGCCGCGCCATCAGCACCATCACCCTGACCGAAACCGACCAGGGTTTTCTCGACGGCGCTTACGGCAAAGCTGCGCAAGTGGCGATGGGCATCATCCTGCGCATGGCCGAGCTGCAGGGCGCAACCGAACTGCTGGACATCACCCAGGCGCACATCGACGGCTGCATCTACACCGGGCCGGCCAGCCTGCGTTTCGCCCGGCAACTGGTGACATGGGGCGGCAAAGTCCGCGTGCCGACCACCCTCAATTCCATCTCCGTGGACAAGCGCCGCTGGCGTGAACTGGGCGTTGATCCGGCCCTCGGCGAGCCGGCCAGTCAGTTGGGCGATGCGTATCTGGAGATGGGCGCGCGCGTGAGTTTTACCTGCGCGCCGTACCTGCTGGACAGCGCCCCGGAGCTGGGCGAGCAGATCGTCTGGGCCGAGTCCAACGCCGTGGTGTACGCCAACAGCGTGATCGGCGCGCGCACCCTGAAATACCCGGACTACCTCGACATCTGCATCGCCCTCACCGGCCGCGCGCCGAAGATCGGTTGCCACCTGACCCAACAACGGCTGGCGACCCTGCGCATCGACGTCCCTGCACTGGACGGCCTCGACGACAGTTTCTACCCGCTGCTCGGTTATCACGTCGGGCTGCTGTGCGGCGCCTCCATCCCGGTGATTTGCGGCCTGGAAAACAAGGCGCCGACGCTGGATGACCTCAAAGCGTTCGGCGCCGCGTTCGCCACCACGTCCGCTGCGCCGATGTTTCATATCGCAGGGGTGACACCCGAAGCCACCACCGCCGAACTGGCGCTGGACGGGCACGCGCCGGAGAAAACCCTGAGCGTCAGCCCGGCCGACTTGCGGCACAGCTGGCGCGAACTGACCAGCGCGCAGACGCCGGAAGTGGACGCGGTGACGCTGGGCAATCCGCATTTTTCCCTGAGCGAATGCGCGACGCTGGCGCACCTGTGTGGCAACCAGCGCAAGCATGAAAACGTGGCGATCGTGATCACCTGCGGCCGCGCCACCCTGGAGCGCGCGCAACAGGCCGGCTATGCCGAGACGCTCGAAAACTTCGGCGTGCAGTTCGTCACCGACACCTGCTGGTGCATGCTCGGCGAGCCGGTCATCCCGCCGACCGCGCGCAACCTGATGACCAACTCCGGCAAATACGCGCACTACGCCCCGGGGCTGGTGGGGCGTCGCGTGCATTTCGCCAGCCTGGCCGAATGCGTCGAGAGCGCGATCACCGGTGTCGCCAGCGGCCGCCTGCCGGTCTGGCTGCACGCCGCTGCCCTTGCCGCCGATGCAGCCGAGGCCAGCCCCCATGTTTGATTACAACTTCCACTGGCGCGCGGCCTTCAAGGCCCTGCCCGACATGCTCGACGGCGCGTGGGTGACCTTCGAAACCGCCGCGCTGTCGATGATCCTCGGCGTGACTATCGCGCTGTTTCTGGTGTTCATGCGCCAGGGCAAAAACCGGTTGTTCCGGGGCTTCGCCGCGACCTGGATTTCCATTGCGCGCAACACGCCGTCGCTGTTTCAGGTGTACATCCTGTATTTCGGCCTGGGCTCGTTTGGCCTGCACATCAGTTCGTGGGCGGCGTTGCTGGCGGGCATCACCATCAATAACGCGGGCTATCTGGCGGAGAATTTCCGTGGCGGTCTGAAGGCCGTGCCCGACACCCAGTTGCGCGCCGCCCGTTCGCTGGGCATGAGTGCGCCCCAGGCCTATCGGCTGATCGTCATCCCACAGTTGCTGCGCATCGTTTTCTATCCGCTGACCAACCAGATGGTATGGGCGGTGCTGATGACTTCGATGGGGGTGATCGTGGGTCTGAACAACGACCTCACCGGCGTGACCCAGGATTACAACGTCAAAACCTTCCGCACCTTCGAATTTTTCGCCATTGCGGCGGTGCTCTATTACCTGATCGCCAAGCTGATCGTGGCCGTTGCGCGCCTGCTGTCCTGGCGGCTGTTCCGGTACTGAGGAGATGGGCATGTTCGAAAGCACGTTCACCTGGAACGACCTGCAATTCATGCTGCAAGGGGCCTGGGTCACTATATTGCTGACCGTGGTGTCGATGTTCATCGGCACGCTGGCCGGGGTGGTCTGCGGCATGGCCCGCGCCCTGCTGCCGCGCAGCACGATTCCGCTGGCCTGGGTGCTGGACGTGTTTCGCAGCGTGCCGTTGTTGATTCAGTTCGTGCTGTTCAACGCGCTGAAAAGCATCGTCGGCCTGAACTGGAGCGCCTTTGCCGTGGCCTGCGTGGTGCTGGGCCTGTACGTCACCGCGTACTGCACAGAGATCGTGCGCAGCGGCGTGCTGTCGGTGCCGCTCACCCTGCGCCGCGCCAGCCGTTCCCTGGGCCTGACGTACTGGCAGGACTTGCGCCAGATCGTCATGCCGATGGCCACCCGCGTGGCGTTTCCCGGCTGGATCAACCTGCTGCTTGGGGTGATGAAAGACACCGCGCTGGTGATGTGGATCGGCATCGTCGAACTGCTGCGAGCCTCGCAAACCATCGTCACGCGCATTCAGGAGCCGCTGTTGGTGCTGTGCATCGCCGGCCTGATTTATTACGTCATGAGTCTGGTGGTCGCTCGCCTGGGCGCCCGGCTGGAAACGAGGTGGCAGGAAAATGATTGAGATCGACAACGTGCACAAGTCATTCGGCGAGCTTGAAGTCATCAAGGGCGTGAGCCTGCAGGTGAACAAGGGCGAAGTGGTGTCGATCATCGGCGGTTCGGGCTCGGGCAAGTCAACGCTGCTGATGTGCATCAACGGGCTGGAATCGATCAAGAGCGGCAGCATTCGCGTCGACGGCACGGAGGTTCACGCCAGGGGCACGGACATCAACAAGCTGCGGCAGAGAATCGGCATCGTCTTTCAGCAGTGGAACGCGTTTCCCCATCTGACGGTGCTGGAAAACGTGATGCTCGCCCCGCGCACCGTGCTGGGCAAAAGCAAGGCCGAAGCCGAGGCGCTGGCGGTCAAGCAACTGACCCATGTGGGGCTGGGCGACAAGCTGAAAGTATTCCCCGGCAAGTTGTCGGGCGGCCAGCAACAGCGCATGGCGATTGCCCGAGCGCTGGCGATGTCGCCGGATTACATGCTGTTCGACGAGGCGACGTCGGCCCTCGATCCGCAGCTGGTGGGCGAGGTGCTGGACACCATGCGCATGCTGGCCGAGGACGGCATGACGATGATTTTGGTGACCCATGAGATCCGCTTCGCCCGGGACGTCTCCGACCGCGTGGCGTTTTTCCGCAACGGACTGGTGCACGAGATCGGCACGCCGGATCAGGTGATCGGCCACCCGCAACGGCCGGAGACGGCGGATTTTTTGCGATCGATCAATTAGGTAAATAAGGATTCAGCAGGAGGTCAATCAACGTTGTGGTGTTTGACACAACACATTTGTAGGAGCCGGCTTGCTGGCGAAAGCGTCCGTTCAGTCACCAGGGCGGTGAATGACACCACGTGTTCGCCAGCAAGCCGGCTCCTACAGGTCGATCTCCTTTATCAGTTCAACCGTGTCCGACAGAAGGGCTTCAAGGTCATGCGCTCATCGAAAGTGATTCATGTGGTCAGTTGTCACGCCGAGGGTGAGGTGGGCGATGTGATTGTTGGCGGGGTTGCGCCGCCGCCGGGGGACACGATCTGGGAGCAGTCGCGCTGGATCGAGAAGGACAACGTGCTGCGCAATTTCATGCTCAACGAGCCCCGCGGCGGGGTGTTCCGCCACGTCAATCTGCTGGTGCCGCCCAAGCACCCGAAAGCGCAGATGGGCTGGATCATCATGGAACCGGCCGACGTGCCGCCGATGTCCGGCTCCAATTCCCTGTGCGTGGCGACAGTGCTGCTGGACAGCGGAATACTGCCGATGACCGAGCCGGAAACCCGGCTGATTCTGGAGGCGCCGGGCGGTTTGATCGAGGCGATCGCCCAGTGCCGTGACGGCAAGGTGACGAGCGTCGAGGTGCACAACCACCCGTCTTTCGCCGATCAATTGGACGTGTGGATTGAGGTGCCGGGGCTGGGTTCGGTTCAGGTCGACACTGCCTATGGCGGCGACAGTTTTGCCATCGTCGATTCGGTGAAGCTGGGCTTTTCCCTGACCGCCGATGAAGCGAAGGACCTGGTTGAAACCGGCCTGAAAATCACTAAAGCCGCCAACGAGCAACTGGGGTTTAGCCATCCGTTGAACAAGGACTGGAATCACATTTCCTTCTGCCAGATCGCCGCGCCGGTGAATTTCGACGGCGGCGTGGCCAATGCGGCAAACGCGGTGGTGATTCGACCGGGCAAGATCGACCGCTCGCCCTGCGGCACCGGGTGTTCGGCGCGGCTGGCGGTGTTGCATGCGAAGGGCCAATTGAAGGTGGGCGACCGGTTTATCGGGCGTTCGATCATCGGTTCGGAGTTTCACTGCAAGATTCAGAGCGAAACCGAGGTAGCCGGGCGTAAGGCAATCATCCCGAGCCTGTCCGGGCGGGCGTGGATCACCGGGACCCACCAGCACATGCTCGACCCGAGCGACCCGTGGCCAGAGGGGTACAAGTTGAGTGATACCTGGCCGGTGGGGTTGAAGTTGTGATGGAAACACCTGAGTCGTCGGGTTTACACAAACCCGTGTAGGAGCGCGCTTGCCCGCGAATGGGGTATGTCTGCAATGGATGTGGTGACTGATACCACGCATTCGCGGGCAAGCGCGCTCCTACAGAGGATCGGGGGCGGCCTGCAGTACTGGTCAAACGCAGCAATCGTCGGGCGTGATTCGCCCGAAATTAACCGTATACGAAATACCTTTACTCAATCAGGAGTCAATCATGAGCCAGTCCGTATCCTGGAGCGGGGTCTTCCCTGCCGTTACCACGCAATTCAACGACGATTTCTCCCTCAATCTGGAGGCGACCCATAAGGTCATTTCCAACCTGGTTCGCGATGGCGTGTCGGGGCTGGTGATCTGCGGGACCGTGGGGGAAAACACCTCGTTGAGCGTCGCTGAAAAGATCAGCCTGGTGGAAACCGCCAAAGACGCTTCCGCCGGGCGCGTGCCGGTGATTTCCGGCATCGCCGAGTTCACCAGCGCCAACGCCAGCGCGGTTGCCAAAGAAGTGCAGAAAGCCGGGGCCGACGGGATCATGCTGATGCCGGCGCTGGTGTACTCGGCCAAGCCCTTCGAGACCGCCACGCACTTTCGCACCGTGGCCGCCGCCACCGACCTGCCGATGATGGTTTACAACAACCCGCCGATCTACAAGAACGACGTGACGCCGGACATCCTCATTTCCCTGGCGGACTGCGAGGCCATCGTGTGTTTCAAGGATTCATCGGGCAACACCAACCGCTTCATCGACGTGCGCAACGAAGTCGGCGATCGCTTCGTGCTGTTTGCCGGGCTTGATGATGTGTTGGTCGAAAGCGTGGCGGTGGGCGCGGTGGGCTGGGTGTCGGGGATGTCCAACGCCTTTCCCAAAGAGGGCGAGACCTTGTTCCGTCTGGCCAAGGCCGGGCGTTTTGCCGAGGCGATGGCGCTGTACGAGTGGTTCATGCCGCTGCTGCACCTGGATGCGCGCCCGGACCTGGTGCAGTGCATCAAGCTGTGCGAAGCGATCATGGAACGCGGCAGCGCCCTCACCCGCCCACCGCGCCTGGCGCTGCCGGACAGTGATCGGGAATATGTCGAGAAGTTGATGAAGACAGCGTTGGCGAACAAGCCGGTGTTGCCGGATGTGGGGTTGTAAAAACGCCTGCCTATCGATGTGCTGTCCGATAACGACGCGAATCCTTTGTAGGAGCGCGCTTGCCCGCGAAAGCATTTTGTCTGAGACATTTGTGTGTCTGACCCACCGCAATCGTCCGGATGCGGCCCAGACCAAGCGCGCTCCTACAGTCTGGAAGAGTTCAAACCGGCTTTTACACATTCACCACATTCACAAACCGCGACGCAGCGGTTTCGTCGATGCGCAAATTGGTGAAGTCGAACAGGTTGCGGTCCGCCAGTTGCGAGGGCTGGACGTTCTGCAGGCTGCGGAAAATCATGTCGGAGCGGCCCGGGGTTTTACGGTCCCAATCCTGCAGCATGTCCTTGACCACCTGACGCTGCAGGTTTTCCTGGGAGCCGCACAGGTTGCACGGGATGATCGGGAATTGCTTGAAGTCCGAATAGGCCTGAATGTCCTTCTCCGCGCAGTACGCCAGCGGACGGATCACCACGTTGCGGCCATCGTCGGCGCGCAGCTTGGGCGGCATGGCCTTGATGCTGCCCTGGAAAAACATGTTCAGGAAGAACGTCTCGACGATATCGTCACGGTGGTGACCGAGGGCCATCTTGGTCGCGCCGATTTCATCCGCAAACGTATACAACGTGCCGCGACGCAGGCGCGAACACAGCGAGCAGGTGGTCCGGCCCTCCGGGATCAATTCCTTGACCACCGAGTAGGTGTCCTTCTCGACGATGTGATACTCGACGCCCAATTGCTCCAGATACGCCGGCAGGACGTGCTCGGGGAAACCCGGCTGTTTCTGGTCCATGTTCACCGCGACGATGTCGAACCGGATCGGCGCGACTTTCTGCAAATGCAGCAGCACGTCCAGCAGCGTGTAACTGTCTTTGCCGCCGGACAGGCAGACCATCACCTTGTCGCCCTCTTCAATCATGTTGTAGTCGGCCACTGCTTCGCCCGCGAGTCGACGCAGACGCTTCTGCAGTTTGTTCTGATTGACTGAAAGGGTGCCCATGGCGCTGGTATCCGCTCGCTGTGGTGGGAAGAGACGTGGGAAAGGGTCGGCATTTTACGCAAAAAGTCCCGGATGGGTAATGCATGGCCATCCCACCGACTGTAGGGCCGCGCTTGGTCTGGGCCACATCCGGAAGATTGTGGTGTGTCAGAACCTGACCCAGTGACTGAAACGACGCCTTCGCGGGCAAGCGCGCTCCTACAGTTTATGAGGCCCTTGCCTGAGCGCTCATGACCAACCGCTATTAGCAGGGTGCTTGAACATCGCAATCGCTCTAACGCATCCGGTTTACGGGTGCTCAGCTTTCTATACTGACCTGAGAGGTCGCAGCCATTTCCCCTGATCGATTGTGACCTTGTCCTGACAGCATCTGCAGTCGGGCGCTTCGTCGCAAGCGGCGGCACACTTTACGGGAGTAACAGACATGATCCATCACGTCTTGGGGCTGTTCACCCACCCCGATCAGGAATGGCAGCAGATACGTGGCGAAGATGAAGAAAGCATCGGCCCTATGTACCTCACCCATACGCTGATCCTCGCGGCGATCCCGGCGGTGTCGGCTTACATCGGCACGACCCAGGTGGGCTGGCAGATCGGCGACCAAGCGCCGGTCATGCTGACCAGCGGCAGCGCGCTGTGGATGGCGTTGATGTCGTACGTCGCCATGCTCGCGGGGGTGGGCGTCATGGGCGGTTTCATCCACTGGATGGCGCGCACCTACGACGCCACGCCCCGCCTGGCGCGCTGCGTGGCGTTTGCCACCTACACGGCGACGCCGCTGTTCCTCGGCGGGCTGGCCGCGCTGTACCCGCACATGTGGCTGGGGATGATGGTCGGGTTGGCGGCGGTCTGCTATACGGTCTACTTGCTGTACGTCGGTTTGCCGGTGTTCATGGACGTACACCCGGACGAAGGCTTCATGTTCTCAAGCTCGGTGCTCGCGGTCGGGCTGGTGGTGTTGGTCGCGATCATGGCGTTCACGGTGGTGCTGTGGGGCGTCGGGCTCGGGCCGGAGTATACGAACTAGAGCGTGACCATTCGGCGCCTGGGGTTTTGGCGGCACAGAAGCTTTGCGGCATACTCGCCTCCTCTGGAGACCGATGAAGCATGCTCGAACCACTCAACACCCGCGTCGAATCCTGCTACCAGCAAGCCGAAGATTTCTTCAAACGCCCTTTCAAGCGCCCGGTCGTGAGCGTCAAGCTGCGCGGCCAGAAGGCTGGCGTGGCACATCTTCACGAGAACATGCTGCGCTTCAATCCGCAGCTGTACCTCGAAAACAGCGAAGACTTTCTGCGCCAGACCGTCCCTCACGAAGTGGCGCACCTGGTCGCTCATCAACTGTTCGGCGACACCATCCAGCCCCACGGCGAGGAATGGCAACTGATCATGCGCGGCGTCTACGAGCTGCCGCCGAACCGCTGCCACACCTATGAAATCCAGCGCCGCAGCGTGACCCGTTACATCTACCGCTGCCCGTGCCCGCAAAGCGATTTCCCGTTCACCCCCCAGCGCCACAAGCTGGTGCGCAAGGGCCGCCGCTATCTGTGCAAGCGCTGCCGGGAGATCCTGGTGTTCAGCGGCGAGACGCGGGTGGAGTGATGGCCCGCCTCAACCAAACACCCCCGCCTCCCCCATCGACTCAATCTCCTGCGCGCTGAACCCCGCTTCGGCCAGCACCTCGGCGGAATGCGCGCCGACGGCCACGCCGATGTGCCGGGGCGCGGGCAGTCCCTCTGAAAACTTCACCGGGCAGGCCATCTGCACTTGAGCGCTGGCATCGCCCCGGGGGACGTGCGCCAGCATCTCTCGCGACTGAAGGTGCGGGTGCTGCGTCGCTTCGGAGAAACTCAGCACCGGCTCGACACAGGCGTCGATCCCGGCGAACAGCGCTTCCAGCTCATCAGAACTGCGGCGCTCGAATTCGATTTCCAGCTCACGCTTGAGCGCGGCCTGTTCGTCGGGCACAAATGACAGCCCAAGTCTCGCCAGCTCCGGTCGCCCCAGCGCGGCACACATCCCGTGGAGAAACGCCAGTTCCAGGCCTCCCACCGAAAACCATCGCCCATCGCGGCTGCGGTAATAATCGTAGAAGCTGCCGCCGTTGAGCATCTGCGCCTCCCGCTCGGGCTCGATGCCGGCCGCCAGATAACCCGCGCCGCTCAGGGCATTCAGGCTGAACGCGCAATCGGTCATGCTGACGTCGACGTACTGGCCCTGCCCGGTCTGATGGCGGGCGACCACCGCCGCGAGCAGGCCGATCACCCCATGCAGCGAACCGCCGGCCACATCCGCGACCTGCACGCCCAGGGGCAACGGTCCGCTGTCCCTGCGCCCGGTGTGGCTGGCCAGCCCGGCCACGGCCATGTAGTTGATGTCGTGGCCGGCGCGATCGCGATACGGCCCGGTCTGGCCGTAACCGGTGATGGCGACGTAGATCAGCCGCGGATTGATCGCCTTCAACGCCTCATAGCCAATCCCCAGCCGGTCCATCACGCCGGGCCGGAACTGCTCCAGGACGATGTCGTAATCCGCCACCAGTCGCTTGACCACCTCGATGGCCTGAGCCTGTTTGAGGTCCAGCGCGAGGCTGCGCTTGTTGCGGTTGAGGTAGGCGTGACTGGCCGAAACGCCATGGTCATGGGGCGGCAATGCCCGCAGCAGGTTCGGACGGGTCGGGGACTCGATGCGTAACACCTCGGCGCCCATGTCCGCCAGCAACAGCGAGGCAAACGGCCCGGGCAGCAACGTCGAGAAATCGAGGACTTTGAGCGATGACAGCGGACCGTGCATGGGCGTTCTCTAATGGCCAGCGGGTGGTTCAGAGTAGGTGCGCGCACGGCGAGGGGCAATAAGCAGGATGAATCGACGTACCCACTGTAGGAGCCGGCTTGCTGGCGAATGCAGTGTGTCAGCCAGCATCCGGGGATCTGACCCACCGCGTTCGCCAGCAAGCCGGCTCCCACAAAGAATCGCATCGCGTTAACCCATAAAAAAAAGCCTGTCCGAAGACAGGCTTTTTCAACAACCTTTTACCGCTAGTGCACCTTACGAACGGACAACAGGGGTTGGCGCAGTTTCAGCCACACCCAGGTCGTCGGTCGGAGCGGTGTTGTCGATGGCACGACCGCCGGAGGCCAGCTCGGCCTGCATCTGCGGAACGTCCAGCTCGCCAACCCACTTGGCGACAACCAGGGTGGCCACGGCATTACCGCACAGGTTGGTCAGGGCGCGGGCTTCGGACATGAAGCGGTCGATGCCGAGGATCAGCGCCAGACCGGCCACCGGCAGCGTGCCGACAGCAGACAACGTCGCGGCCAGCACGATGAAGCCCGAACCGGTCACGCCTGCCGCACCTTTGGACGACAGCAGCAGCACCAGCAGCAGGGTGACCTGATGGGTGATGTCCATGTGGGTGTTGGTGGCCTGGGCGATGAACACCGCGGCCATGGTCAGGTAGATCGAGGTACCGTCGAGGTTGAACGAGTAACCAGTCGGGATCACCAGACCTACGACGGATTTCTTCGCGCCCAGACGCTCCATCTTGATCAGCATGCGTGGCAGCGCCGACTCGGACGACGACGTACCCAGCACGATCAGCAGTTCTTCGCGGATGTACTTGATCAGCTTGAGGATGCTGAAGCCGTGAGCTTTCGCGATGGAGCCCAGCACCAACAGCACGAACAGCAGGCAGGTGATGTAGAAGCACAGCATCAGCTGACCCAGTTGGACCAGCGAGCTGACGCCGTAAGCACCGATGGTGAACGCCATGGCACCCAGCGCGCCCAGCGGGGCGAGCTTCATGATCATGTTGATGATGTTGAACATGATGTGAGCGAAGCGATCGATGAAGTCCAGGATCGGCTTGCCGTAGTCGCCCAGACGATGCAGGGCGAAACCGAAGATCACCGAGAACATCAGCACTTGCAGGATGTCGCCGTTGGCGAACGCGCCGACGATGGTGTTCGGGATCACGTTGAGGATGAAGCCGACGATGCTCTGGTCTTTACCGGCGGTCACGTAGGCCGCGACCTTGGAAGCGTCGAGGGTGGACACGTCGATGTTCATGCCGGCGCCCGGCTGGACGACGTTGACCACGATCAGGCCGATGATCAGCGAGATGGTCGAGACGATTTCGAAGTAGAGCAGCGCGTAGCCACCGGTCTTGCCCACGGATTTCATGCTCTGCATGCCAGCGATGCCGCTGACGACGGTGCAGAAGATGATCGGTGCAATGACCATTTTGATCAGTTTGATGAACCCGTCACCCAGCGGTTTGAGCGTTACGGCAGTTTCGGGGTACCAGTGACCGAGCGCGATACCGATGATGATCGCGACAATCACCTGGGCGTACAGGGATTTATAGATGGGCTGACGAGTCGTCATTGCAGTTTCCTCAAGAGCATCGGTCTGCAGCATTCCTGTTGCAGAGACGCCTAAAGTGCGAACCCTCCTGCTCGGAGGGATTTGTTTTTGTCGAGCTGCGCGCGGCAGACCTCTGCCCAGTGCATCGCAAGCACCGTGCCATAGTTGTTAGATCCTGTGACAGGCCCGGATTCCGTGAACCGCGTGGTTAACAGTAGACCTATTGGCAGGAAGGCAGTGGCGGTTTTCCGCCGTTTGTCGGCAAATCACTCGCCACACTGGCGGGTATCCGCCTCGAAAGGCGAGCGAACAGCTTGAGGTTAGAGGGCGAACTGAATGCGGAAGGCCGCGCCGCCCAGTTCCGAATCGCCCAGGGTCAGCTGCGCGCCGTAGCTTTCGATGATGTCCTTGACGACCGCCAGACCGATGCCCTGCCCCGGGTTTTGCGTGTCCAGCCGCTCGCCGCGCTCGAGAATCCGTGCACGCTGGCTTTCAGGAACGCCGGGGCCGTCGTCTTCGATGCACAACTCGTCGCCCATCATCGAAGACCGCCAGCTCACGCGCACTTCGCCAAGACACAGGCGATAGGCGTTTTCCAGCAGGTTGCCGAGCATTTCCAGCAAGGCGCCCTCTTCCATCTGCACCTGGCCGTTGTCCGGCAGGTCGAGCACGACGTTGACGCGCTTGTCGCGGTAGACCTTTTCCAGCGTGTTGCAGAGGCTTTGCACCACGGGCCTCAAGGCCACGTGATAGCGCACCAGCCCGCTTTTGCGCAGGCTGGCGCGCTGCAATTGATAGCTGATCTGCTGGCTCATGCGCTCGATCTGCGATTGCAGAATCCGCGCCTGCTCCAGGTCTTCCGGCCGCTTGGCAATCTGCTCGCTGACGCCCTGCAACACGGCGAGCGGGGTTTTCAGGCTGTGGGCGAGATCGTCGAGGGAGTCGCGGTAACGAATGCGTTGCTCACGTTCGCTGCGCAGCAGGCGGTTGAGGGAATCGGTCAGGCGCAGCAGTTCGCTGGGGTGTTCTTCGCTGAGGCTTTCCCGCGAGCCGGCCTCGACCTGATCGAGTTCCTGACTCATGCCCCGCAGCGCACGCAGGCCCCAGGTCAGTCCGCCCCACAGCAGAATCAGCAGGACCAGCAACGCGCCGCCGAAACCCAGGTAGAGTTTCTGGCGCAGGCTGGAGATGGTTTCCTGGTATTCGCGCACCGGTTGCAGGGCGACGATGCTGAAGGCGGCATTGCGCCCGCCGAGGAGTTTGATTTCGACGTCGTAGACGAAAAACTCTTCGCCGTTGGGTTGGCGGATCTTGGCGAATTCGTTGCCGCGGCCGTCGTATCGGGGCTGGTAGTCGATGGCTTCGTCTTCGGTGGCCCGGGAGCGCCACACCAGCTTGCCGGCGCGGTTATAGATGTAGCCGAGCAAACGGCTGTCGGGCAGGGCGAACTGTTCGCCGGGTAGTAACGACGGCATCAACAGGTGGTCGTCTTCGACCCGGGCGGCAGAAATCAGCGTGGTGACGTCCGACGCCAGACGTTTTTCGATGGAGCTTTCCAGCGCCAGGCTGAAGGCACTTTGCAGCGCCGGCAGCATGAGGAGCATGAAGATGACCGCCAGGGTCGCGGCGCCCAGCATCAGACGCAGGCGCAGCGAACGAATCATGTACAGCGCTCGGTGAACAGGTAGCCCAGGCCACGCACGGTGTCGATCGGTTTAAAGCCGGCGGGCCCTTCGAGCTTGCGCCGTAGCCGGCCGACCAGCACTTCGATCACGTTCGGATCGCGCTCGTCGTCATCGGGGTACAGCTGTTCCATCAGGCGTTCCTTGGGCACCACTTGCTGGTGATGCCGCATGAGGTATTCGAGAATCCGGTATTCGTAGGCGGTCAGCGCCAGCGGCTGTTCGTCCAGGGACGCCTGCTTGCGGTTGAGGTCCAGGCTCAGCGGGCCGGCGACGATGGTCGAGTGGGTGAAACCGCTGGAGCGGCGCAGCAGGGCGTTGAGGCGCGCTTCGAGCTCCTCGAACTGGAACGGCTTGACCACGTAGTCGTCGGCGCCGGCAGCCAGGCCTTCGACTTTGTCCTGCCAATTGCCGCGCGCGGTCAGGATGAGGATCGGGAACGCCTTGTTCTGCACGCGCAGTTGGCGGATCAAGTCGAGACCGCCCACACCTGGCAGGCCCAGGTCGATGACCGCCAGATCGTGGTTGAACTGCCCCGCCTGGTACAACGCTTCCTCGGCGTTGCCCACCGCTTCGACGACGTGACCGCTTTCGGTCAGGCGGGTCTGCAGGTGGTGACGCAGCAGGGCTTCATCTTCGACAACCAGCAATTTCATGACGCTCTCCCAGGCAAAGGCAACCCTCTTTTTTCAAGAGTCTCAACGACGCTGCCGAGCGCGTGCAGTGTGACGAGCCCGGCAGCGATTGTGCAATCCAGACACCGCGAAAAACAGGCTGGCGGCTTATAAAACGTGGTGGACGGGTAGATAGGTGTGCGGGCTCTCGCTCAGGCTCAGCGAGGGCGACTGCTGCACGGTGCGGACCGGTGAGCGGGTTTCGAACAGTCTAGTCGTACTCGGCAAGGACATCTGCGCGGTATCAGCGGCCGCAAGAGTGCCCGTTTGCACGCTCACACCGTTGACACGGGCGGTGAGATTTCCGTAGCCGGCGGCGTAAGGATCACCCACAGGCTGCTGGCTGAAGGTCTGGCTCCAGCTGCCGACCTGAGTGCTGCTGGCAATGCTGCGGCGCAGGCCGTTGAGGCGGTCGGCGCGTTCGGTGTTCTTGCCGAAATCGGTGCGGGACAGGTCCGCGTTGCCATCAGCCGCTTGCGCCGCCGCGCTGCTACCAAGAAACGCCAGCGCCAGAAAGAGCTTGTTGAACGTCAGCATGAGCAGGTCCTCCGGCGCCAGGCGCCTTGTTGGGTACGGTTTGGAGCATACGCAGCCAGCGCTGAACCCCTCCTGAACATGTACCGACCCACCGCATTCGCCAGCAAGCCGGCTCCCACAGGTTTTGCGCATGACGCTGAAATCCCGGCCAACACCGATCCACTGTAGGAGCGCGCTTGCCCCCGAAGGCGGTCTGCCTGTGCCATCGATTTCGCCTGATACACCGCGTTCGCCAGCAAGCCGGCTCCCACAGGTTTTGCGCATGACGCTGAAATCCCGGCCAACGCCGATCCATTGTAGGAGCGCGCTTGCCCGCGAATGCAATCTGCCTGTGCCATCAATGTCGCCTGACCCACCGCATTCGCCAGCAAGCCGGCTCCCACAGGTTTTGCGCATGACGCTGAAATCCCGGCCAACGCCGATCCATTGTAGGAACGCGCTTGCCCGCGAAGGCGGTCTGCCTGTGCCATCGATTTCGCCTGATACACCGCGTTCGCCAGAAAGCCGGCTCACACAGGTTTTGCGCATGACGCCGAAATCCCGGCCAACGCCTATCCACTGTAGGAGCGCGCTTGCCCGCGAATGCAATCTGCCTGTGCCATCGATTTCGCCTGATACACCGCGTTCGCCAGCAAGCTGGCTCCCACAGGTTTTGCGCATGACGCCGAAATCCCGGCCAACGCCTATCCACTGTAGGAGCGCGCTTGCCCGTGAAGGCGGTCTGCCTGTGCCATCGATTTCGACTGACCCGCCGCATTCGCCAGCAAGCCGGCTCCCACAAGTTCTGTGCATGACGCCGAAATCCCGGCCAACGCCGATCCACTTTAGGAGCGCGCTTGCCCGCGAATGCAATCTGACTGTGCCATCAATGTCGCCTGATACACCGCGTTCGCCAGCAAGCCGGCTCCCACAGGTTCTGCCCAGCCGTTGGATTTTGCGTTCGCCACCCATTTATTTGCCCGCGCCCGCGATTTCCTGATCCGACGCCGATCCACTGTAGGAGTGAGCTTGCTCGCGAAGGCGGTGTGTCTGCCACATGGATCTCGCCTGATATACCGCGTTCGCGGGCAAGCGCGCTCCTACAGGTTGTGCGCTGGTCGTGGATTTGCGTTCGCCACAAACCGGTGTTCCGGGTCCTTGGCTTTTGCGTTCGACGGCAAACCGGTTTTGCGCACGATGCTGCGGTTCCGGCAGAATGCCGGGCATGACTCGATCCCCGACACTCCCCGACTGTTGCCCTGCCCTGACCGCTCACTGGCCGCTGCCCCACGGGCTCGCGGATGTGGTGTTGGTGAGCAGTCGGTTCGATCCGCAAAAACTCATCGACGGCGATTTTCAGCGCTGTCTCATCGAGCCGCCCGCCTCCATTCAGCGTTCGGTGGCCAAGCGGCAGACGGAGTTTCTCGCCGGTCGTTTGTGCGCGCGGGAAGCGATACGTCAGTTGGACGGCCGCTCCCACGTCCCCCTGATCGGCGAGGACCGCGCCCCGATCTGGCCTGCGGACGTCACCGGCTCGATCACCCACAGCACCGGCTGGGCCGCCGCGATCGTTGCGCGCAAAACGGACTGGCGCGGGTTGGGCCTGGACGTCGAGCAACTGATGAGCAACGAGCGCGCCGTGCGTCTGGCCGGGGAGATTCTGACGCCGGCAGAAATGCAGCGCCTTAACGCCGGGCCCGAGCATGAAGCAGCCAAAGCCGTCACCCTGACCTTTTCCCTGAAAGAAAGCCTGTTCAAGGCGCTCTACCCCATCGTGCTCAAGCGCTTCTATTTCGAAGACGCCGAACTGCTGGAATGGTCAGACGACGGCAACGCGCGGCTGCGGCTGAACATCGATCTGTCGGAGGAATGGCACAACGGCAAGGAGCTGGAAGCACAGTTCAGCGTGAAGGACGGGCAGCTGTTGAGTCTGGTGGCGATTCGGGGCTGACGGCCATACCCAACGGACAATGCTCACACCGCCCCACCCATTCCACGCGATAACTCAAGCAGCACGTGCGCCTCTGCCGGACCATTCGCACGTCCCCTTCTATATAGCTGACGGCGTTGAATAGGGGATTGCGCCGCCCATCCGGCCTCAGCCTTTCACGCAACAAGCCATACCCCGCAGCAACGGAAACCTCGCTTGCCGCGGACAGCTGCCGCAAGCAGGTTTCCAGATAATCCCCGGCGTTGCCCCACAGCACGGCCGCCGGCACATCGCCGTAGGCACTCAAGCGTTCGATGACTTGCTGAAGATTCTCCAGCAACGGCGCAAAAAGCTCGAACGGATCGTCCGAAACCGGCACCTGCATGACGGCCCCCTCAAACCGTACCCTGTCCAGAAACCCCCGTTCATGCAGGGCGAAGCTCAGGCGGTCCAGCCCCAGCGGCCACCCCAGGCCATGGGCCACACTTGCCACCACCACCGGCGGAATCAGCTGCATCGCGTAATACTTCATCCATTGCGAGACCAGCACCGGCAATTGGTCCTTCACCAGTTCCGGCCCATACACCCTCAGCAGCAAGCGATGCAGAACCTCATCCCGCAACAGCTCGGTCAGCGGCAGCACAGGCCGCGTTTGATCGACCACCATCGTGCGGGCAAACCCGGCCAGGGCACCTTCGAACATCAGGCCTCCCCTTGCTGGCGGGGCCAGGCCAGGCTGAAACACGCGCCGCCGAGGGTTTGGCTGCGCCCGATCAACGCGCGGCCGCCGTGCCAGTGAATGATACGGCGCACAATCGACAACCCCAAACCGTGGCCGCCCGACGCCCGGGTGCGGCTGTCGTCCAGGCGCATGAACGGTGTGAAGACCCGCTCCCAGGCACTTTCCGGTACGCCGGGGCCGTCATCTTCAACGTCGATGCGACAGCGCTCCTCACTCAGTTGATAGCCAATGTTTACCTGCGACTCGGCGTGGCGCATGGCGTTGCTCACCAGGTTCTGCAGCGCGCGATGCAAGTAACGCGGTTCCGCCTCCACCCACTGCGCTTCCCCTGATCCGACGCGGTTGAGCGCATCCACACACTCCCCGCGCCTGACGCTGATATTCGGCCGCAGCGGCGCCAGTTCGGCAATCACCTGCTCAATCAAGGCGTCGAGGTCGATGCGCTGGAAGTTCAGGTCCGGCGCGCCCTGCTCCAGGCGCGCGTAGGTGAGCATCTCGTCGACCAGCTTGTCGAGGTCCTGAATATCGCTGTCCATGCCGACCATGTATTTATGCCGCGCTTCCGGGGTCGTCGCGTCGTTGACCATTTCCAGCCCGAAACGCAGCCGCGCCACCGGCGTGCGAAGTTCATGGGAGACCGCGCGGACCAGTTCGCGCTGGATCATCAACGAGCGCTGCAGGTGCTCGGCCATGCCGTTGAATGCCGACGCCAGCCGCCCGACCGAGTCCGCGCCCGCCGCGGGCACGCGGGTTTCCAGGCTGCCCTGGGCGATCTGCGTGGCCGCCGCTTCCAGACCGCGCAAGCGATGCTCAAGCCGACGCACCAGCAGGTAAACCACCAGACCGATCAGGCACAGACCGAGAAACGCGATCAGGATCAGCAACTCCGGCGGATAGGCATTCATCTGGAACAGCGGACCGATCTCCAGCACCCACGGGGTTTCGCCGACGCCAGACAGCACGCGGATCGAATCGCCGCCTTTGCCCAGCGCCATCACCGTGTCGCCCTCGTCGATGCGCCGACGCTGGTCGTCATCCACGTCGAGCTTCTCCAGCCGGATAAGTTGCATGTCGAAGCCGAACCCCTTGCTCTGGCGCAAGACTTCAAGCCGCGCCGGCTGTTCATCGACCGGCAGACGCACCAGTTCATCGAGCAACAGAAAGATCGTCGCGCGGGCCAGTTGCTCGCTGATCTGCCGCACCTCGCCGGTCAGCAGCAAGCCGCCGGACGGATTGCCCGACATCGCCGGCTCGACCTCGCGAAATACCCGCGCGGCATGGGGTCCGGTCTGTTCTACCACCACCTGCCCGCGACTCAACCGACTGCGCGCGCTCCCGTCCAGATGCGCGTGCTCGGCGGTTTCCAGTGTCAGCGGAATGCCCAGCAGGCGCTCCCACACGGCGAGGGCGCGGGTGCGTTCAATGTCATTCATACCGCGCAGATTGTCGGCCATCAGCGTGAAGGTGCCGTGGGCCAACTGCTCGCGGTACTGATCGGCGCGCACGGCGTTGACCAGATGCAGGGTCAGCACGCCGAGCAACGCCACCAGCACCAGAACGCCGAGCATGCCGCCATAGATGCGCAGGAAGATGGAATTCATCGGTCAGCCGTCGCGCTTGAGGGAGGGCAGTTGCGCGGCGGCGTGGGGGACGAACAGGTAACCCTTGTTGCGCACGGTCTTGATCAGGCGCGGGTGATCGGGGTCGTCACCGATGCGCGGGCGGATCTTCGAGATGCGCACGTCGATGGAGCGGTCCTGGCCGTCGTAGCCGACACCGCGCAGGGCCGTGAAGATTTCTTCGCGAGAGAGAATGCGCCCGGCGTTGGCGACCAGCAGCCACAACAGGTCGAATTCGGCGCTGGTCAGCTCGACGCTCTGGTCGTTGAGCCAGGCTTCGCGCAGGGTGTTGTCCACCACCAGCGCGCCGAATTCCAGACGATGCTGTTCCTGGATAGGGCTTTCGACGGTTTCGCTGCGCCTTAACAACGCATGGATGCGCGCGAGCAGCACCCGGGGATGCACCGGTTTGCCGACGTAATCGTCGGCGCCCATGTCGAGGCCCTGGATCTGGTCGCTGTCGTCGGTGCGCGCGGTGAGCATCAGGATCGGGCCGTCGTAGTGGCTGCGCACCTTGCGACAGATGCTCAGGCCGTCTTCGCCGGGCAGCATGAGGTCGAGGATCACCAGATCCGGTTGCTCGTCGATGATGCGCCGGGCCGCCCGCGCGCCGTCCCCTTCCAGGCTCACGCGAAGGCCGTTGTTTTCGAGGTAGTCGCGGGTGAGCTCGGCCAGCCGCTGGTCATCCTCGACGATCAGCACCTGCCAGGGTTGGGGCTGCACGGTGAGGCTCCTTGTTTTTTCTTATTAATAGCCGGTTTCAGATCCGCGCCTTTCGAAGGTGCCGGCAGCGCTTCCCCGCGATGCGCCCGATCATGGGCAAATCGGACGGCAGACACAACGCATTCGCCAGCAAGCCGGCTCCTACAGACCTGCGTGCGCCGACGTTTTTGCTTTCGACGCAAACCGATTTTGCGCATGAACGCGATGATTTGATTCGACGCAAATCCACTGTAGGAGCGCGCTTGCCCGCGAAGGCGATCTGCCTGCTCCATCCATTTCGCCTGACGCACCGCATTCGCCAGCAAGCCGGCTCCTACAGATTTTGCGTACGCCGACGCTTTTGCGTTCACCTCAAGCCGATTTTGCGCACGACCTCGATTTTTGATTCGGGGCAAATCCACGCCGGGATCGCCCTTGCCAGATACGTTTTTTGTGATAGCGTTCGCGCCCGCAAAAAGCCGGGCAATGGTTTTTCACCGGCGTTTTCAATGGTGAAAAAACAGTGACCAGCGGCCCATGCCAGACGCCATGCGGCCTACACGGGATTTACCTGTTTCACACACAAATTACACACAGCTTTATCCACAGGTCATGCGTTGCAATTAGTGTCACAAACGCATTATCTTGTAGCCCTTCGACGGTGGAGCCCCTACATGTAGGGTTTTCGCCTAAATCTCAAACACAAGTCAGGGCGCAATTTCAAGGTTTTTTTCGCGCCCATTGCCTGTGTATGAAGGGCTGAATAACCCCCGAATCTACCGCTCTACCCCGCCAGCGCGAATGGCAGACCACCCAGCCTTGGGATCTGCGCGCAGCGGCACACGTGTTGCAACATCACACGCGCATTCTGCAACAGTTTTTCGGGTGACGGGCTCAAGTCCGGCACCCTTTTCGACTTCAACGCCAGGGAGGGTAAATCCACCTTCCCATTCGTCTTGAAGTCATGGCCTGACGTTTGTCAGTCCACTGCCGCAAGACGAAACGGTGGGCGTGCATTTTGCGCCCAAACAAACTTAGAGAACGTGGAGACACCCATGCAAACCGACACAACTCGCGAGAATCCGCAGGCCACCGCGCCGCAGACAGGTGCGACCCAGCAGGACCTGTCCGCCACCGCGCCGGGTCAGCTGCGTGTGATCAAGCGTAACGGCACTGTCGTTGCGTACACCGATGACAAGATCACCGTCGCCATCACCAAGGCCTTTCTCGCAGTTGAAGGCGGCACCGCTGCCGCTTCGTCGCGTATCCACGACACCGTTGCGCGCCTGACCGAACAGGTCTCCGCGACCTTCAAGCGCCGCATGCCGTCGGGCGGCACCATCCACATCGAAGAAATCCAGGATCAGGTCGAACTGGCGCTGATGCGCGCCGGCGAGCAGAAAGTTGCCCGCGACTACGTGATCTACCGCAACGAGCGCTCCAAGGAGCGTGCCGGTCGCACCGCCGGCGAAACCCCAGTGCAGGCGCACCCGTCGATTCGCATCACCGCCAAAGACGGCAGCCTCGCGCCGCTGGACATGGGCCGCCTGAACACCATCGTCACCGAAGCGTGCGAAGGCCTGGCCGAGGTCGATGCCGACCTGATCCAGACCGAAACCCTGAAAAACCTGTACGACGGCGTTGCACTGACCGACGTCAACACCGCCCTGGTGATGACCGCGCGCACCTTGGTCGAGCGTGAGCCGAACTACTCGTTCGTCACCGCGCGCCTGCTGATGGACACCCTGCGTGCCGAAGGCCTGGGTTTCCTCGGTGTCGCCGAAAGCGCCACCCACCACGAAATGGTCGACCTGTACGCCAAGGCGCTGCCGGCTTACGTCGAGAAAGGCATCCAGTTCGAACTGCTGAACCCTGTGCTGGCCGAATTCGACCTGGAAAAACTGGGCAAGGCGATCAACCACGAGCGCGATCAGCAGTTCACCTACCTGGGCCTGCAAACCCTGTACGACCGTTACTTCATTCATAAAGACGGTATCCGTTTCGAACTGCCGCAGATCTTCTTCATGCGCGTGGCCATGGGCCTGGCGATCGAAGAGAAAGCCCGCGAAGACCGCGCCATCGAGTTCTACAACCTGTTGTCGTCCTTCGACTACATGGCCTCGACCCCGACACTGTTCAACGCCGGCACCCTGCGTCCACAGCTGTCGAGCTGCTACCTGACCACCGTTCCGGATGACCTGTCGGGCATTTACCACGCCATCCACGACAACGCCATGCTGTCCAAATTCGCAGGCGGTCTGGGCAACGACTGGACCCCGGTTCGCGCGCTGGGCTCTTACATCAAGGGCACCAACGGCAAATCCCAGGGCGTCGTGCCGTTCCTGAAAGTCGTGAACGACACCGCAGTAGCAGTCAACCAGGGCGGCAAGCGCAAAGGCGCTGTCTGTGCGTACCTGGAAACCTGGCACATGGACATCGAAGAGTTCATCGAGCTGCGCAAGAACACCGGTGATGATCGTCGTCGTACCCACGACATGAACACCGCCAACTGGATCCCTGACCTGTTCATGAAGCGTGTCTTCGACGACGGCAAGTGGACCCTGTTCTCGCCGTCCGAAGTGCCTGATCTGCACGACCTGACCGGTAAAGCCTTCGAAGAGCGCTACGAGTACTACGAAGCGCTGACCGAGTACCCGGGCAAGGTCAAGCTGTTCAAGACCATTCAGGCCAAAGACCTGTGGCGCAAAATGCTGTCCATGCTGTTCGAAACCGGCCACCCATGGCTGACCTTCAAGGACCCGTGCAACCTGCGTTCGCCGCAGCAGCACGTCGGCGTGGTTCACAGCTCGAACCTGTGCACCGAGATCACCCTGAACACCAACAAGGACGAGATCGCGGTCTGCAACCTGGGCTCGATCAACCTGCCGAACCACATCGTCGACGGCAAGCTGGACACCGACAAGCTCAAGCGCACCATCGACGTGGCCGTGCGCATGCTCGATAACGTGATCGACATCAACTACTACTCGGTGCCGCAAGCGAAGAACTCCAACTTCCGTCACCGTCCGGTCGGTCTGGGCATCATGGGCTTCCAGGACGCGCTGTACCTGCAGCACATTCCTTACGGTTCCGATGCTGCCGTGGAATTTGCCGACCGCTCGATGGAAGCCGTCAGCTACTACGCGATCCAGGCGTCCTGCGATCTGGCGGACGAGCGCGGTGCCTACGAGACGTTCCAGGGTTCGCTGTGGTCCAAGGGCATCCTGCCGCTGGATTCGCAACAGATCCTGATCGAACAGCGTGGCCAGAAGTACATCGACGTCGACCTCAACGAAAGCCTGGACTGGGCGCCTGTGCGTGCTCGCGTTCAGAAAGGCATTCGTAACTCGAACATCATGGCCATCGCACCGACCGCGACCATCGCCAACATCACCGGCGTGTCGCAGTCGATCGAACCGACTTATCAGAACCTGTACGTGAAATCGAACCTCTCGGGCGAATTCACCGTGATCAACCCGTACCTGGTTCGCGACCTGAAAGCCCGCGACCTGTGGGACTCGGTCATGATCAACGACCTGAAGTACTACGACGGTTCGGTACAGCAGATCGAGCGCATCCCGCAGGAGTTGAAAGACCTCTACGCGACCGCGTTTGAAGTGGACACCAAGTGGATCGTTGACGCGGCCAGCCGTCGTCAGAAGTGGATCGACCAGGCGCAGTCGCTGAACCTGTACATCGCCGGCGCATCGGGCAAGAAGCTGGACGTGACCTACCGCATGGCCTGGTACCGTGGTCTGAAAACCACTTACTACCTCCGTGCCCTGGCCGCGACCAGCACCGAGAAGTCGACCATCAACACCGGCAAGCTGAACGCCGTTTCCAGCGGTGGCCACGGCCCGGACGACTCGGCGATCACCGCCCCGCGTCCAGCCGAAGCGGCACCGGCCGGTCCAGCGCCAGTGCCTAAAGCCTGCGCGATCGACGAGCCGGACTGCGAAGCCTGCCAGTAAAACCCGCTGGCAAGCGCACCTCTCTGTAGGAGCGCGCTTGCCCGCGAACAGCTCGCTCTAATTGTAGGAGTGAGCTTGCTCGCGAAGCGGTTCAAGCAACACCGCGAACCGGGAGCCCAAACGCTCCCGGCCCTCGCTGACCCTCCCCGGTTTCAGCTACACTCCCCTCTTGCCAAGCCAGGAGAACGCCCCATGCCAGCTGCCTCGCTAGAGTCCAAAAAAGCCTACTGCGCCAAAACGCGCCGCTCCAACTACGCCGCCAGCCTCCGTCTGGAAGGTTTCGAGAGCTCGCCCGCCGACTCCGAACGCCGCCTGCCCTCCCGGGAAGAGCTGCTCAACAGCTACCGCAAAAAACAGGCCTGATGGTCGACAAATACGGCGTCGGACAAGACCCTTACTGTCCGCCTGGCAGCACCGTGCTGCGCAACCGCCTCAACCTCACCGACGCAAAAACCCTGGCGCAAGCCGAGCGCGACCTGTCCGAAGTCGCCGCTGAGTCCATCGATTTCTCCCCTCCTCCCTACGATTTTCCCTATCTGCAAGCCATCCATCGCCAGCTGTTCGCTGATCTCTACGACTGGGCGGGCGAACTGCGCACCGTCGACATCTCCAAAGACCAGACCCACTTCTGCGTGACCCACCGCATCGAGCCCGAGGCCAATAAGCTGTTCAAGGTATTGGCCGACGCGAACTGGTTTCAGGAGCTGGATCGCGGGCGCTTGATTGCGGCGAGTGCCGAGCTGTTTGGGGATTTGAACGTGATTCATCCGTTTCGCGAAGGGAACGGGCGTGCGCAGCGGATTCTGTTTGAACACATCATTGTGAATGCAGGGTTTGAGATCAGTTGGTGGCCGGTGGAGGCGGAGGAATGGATACGGGCGAATGTGGATGCGGTGGGGTGTGATTATGAGGGGATGGTGCGGGTGTTTGAGCGGTGTGTTGGAGGGGCGATTGGAGTGGACTTCAAGCCCCATGAATAAAGCCTGCCGCTCCTTCGTTTCGATACGCAGCCGGAATACCTCAGATAGACGCTGCTCGAACCGACAGATGGCAAGCTCACGCTATTGGGGTGATGGGCCACGGCTCCCGTGACTCTCAAGGCTCATGGCTGTTTCCATGATGTTGATTTGAGTCAAGCACAACGGCGCATCTGCAAAATCTCAGTTTCGCAAACACCATATCGTGTGTATTCTTACGCCTGCCACCACAACATAGGCGATTCGCAATCAGTGAATCGTTGGTAGGTCAAGAAGAATTCAGCTCGTGTTCGTGATCTCGAATGACGACTGGAAATGACGGATAGAAGGCCTTCAGCGGAGACGTACGGAGCAAATTTCCGTATACTCGCGCCCCCCAATCAAGGACAACGCTATGACCACCTGCGCAGCCAAAGCCGACCAATCTTCAATGGTCACCACGTGCCTGCCGTGTCAGCGTTTTGCTCCGCTCCCGGGTGACGGCCCTCGCGCCTGACTGCCTTCACCGGAACCCCGAACACACTAGTTTCAAGAGAGCCCTCTCCCGACCGCTGTATGGCGTGACTCGTGTCACAACAGCAGCACACCGATTACTCAAATCCACAGGCCGTGTAAAACCGGTCCTCTAGCAGGAGCCTCCTCACTATGCTGAGCTGGGACGAATTCGACAAGACAGACGAAGCTGAACCCGCCAAAGGCGCCAACGCCGGCCACGCTTCGGAAGCTGCGATGGACAAACTCGACAGCGCCGGTGGTGCTGCTGCGCTTGAAGCCCGCGCCGTTAGCGCCAACGACTCCGACGCCATTGCCCGCGCCAAAGCCGCGCTGGACAAACTGGACGTCGCTGAAGGTCTTGCCGAACTCGAAGGCTCCGCCGCCCGCGTCGCGGTCGACGAAAAACGCATGATCAACTGCCGCGCCGACCTCAACCAGCTCGTACCTTTCAAGTACGACTGGGCCTGGCAGAAGTATCTGGACGGCTGCGCCAACCACTGGATGCCGCAAGAGGTCAACATGACCACGGACATCGCCCTCTGGAAAGACCCGGAAGGCCTGACCGACGACGAGCGCCGCATCGTCCTGCGCAACCTGGGCTTCTTCTCCACCGCCGACTCCCTGGTTGCCAACAACCTCGTGCTGGCCGTGTATCGCCTCATCACCAACCCTGAATGCCGCCAGTACATCCTGCGCCAGGCCTTCGAGGAAGCGATCCACACCCACGCCTACCAGTACTGCATCGAATCGCTGGGCATGGATGAAGGCGAGATCTTCAACATGTACCACGAGATCCCGTCAGTCGCCAAAAAGGCAGCCTGGGGCCTCAAATACACCCGCTCGATCTCCGATCCGAAGTTCGAAACCGGCACCGTCGAAACCGACAAAGAACTGCTGCGCAACCTGATCGCCTACTACTGCGTCCTGGAAGGCATCTTCTTCTACTGCGGCTTCACCCAGATCCTGTCCATGGGTCGCCGCAACAAAATGACCGGCGTGGCAGAACAGTTCCAGTACATCCTGCGTGACGAGTCCATGCACCTGAACTTCGGCATCGACGTGATCAACCAGATCAAAATCGAAAACCCACACCTGTGGGACGCCGAAATGAAGGAAGAAGCGACCCAGATGATCCTGCAAGGGACCCAACTGGAAATCGAATACGCCCGCGACACCATGCCTCGCGGCGTGCTCGGCATGAACGCCGCGATGATGGAGGACTACCTCAAGTTCATCGCGAACCGTCGTTTGAGCCAGATTGGGTTGAAGGAAGAGTATCCAGGGACGACCAACCCGTTCCCATGGATGAGCGAGATCATGGACTTGAAGAAAGAGAAGAATTTCTTTGAGACGCGGGTTATTGAGTATCAGACCGGTGGGGCGTTGAGCTGGGATTGATTTGATTCAGACTCAGTAAGCTGCACACGAAGGGGCTGCCAGAAATGGTGGCCCTTTTTTATTGCGCTGCGGACTGCCGAGCAGACACCTTGATCGTTCCCACGCTCCGCGTGGGAATACAGCCCTAGACGCTCCGCGTCCACCACGCCGGAGCAAACTAAACAAGCTGAAGCACCCCGCAACACCAAGGCGGTTCTACCTACCATCCACATAAACTAGCCTCCAACGCTCCGCCCCCATTTCAGATTAAAGGACGAATCCATGGGCCGAAGCCGCTACACGATTACGGAAATCGACAAACCCCACTTCCTGACCTGCACCATCGTTGAATGGCTACCGCTCTTCACCCGCCCGGCCTTGGTCGATATCGTGCTTAACACGTGGCGCTTTCAACAGGCGAATCAAGGTCTACAGCTCTATGGGTATGTCGTTTTAGAAAATCACCTTCACTATCTCGCTCAGTCTCCAGACCTTGCAAAATCCGTGGCAAGCTTCAAGTCCTAAACGGCGCGAAACATCATTGACCACCTCCAACTCGCGCATGCTGAAAGCACCCTCCAACGTCTTCGATTCGCTAAGCGCGCGCACAAGGTCGACCGCGTCTATCAGGTCTGGCAGGAAGGCGTGCACACGGAGATGGTCTACAGCGAGAGTGTCATGCAGCAGAAGCTCGACTACATACACCAGAACCCTGTGAAGCGAGGGTATGTGGACTTCGGGGAGCAATGGCGATATTCGAGTGCGCGGGATTATCACGGTAAGTCGGGGCTGATCGAGGTGCAGCGCTGGTACTAAGGACGCAGAGCGTCCTGGGCTGCATTCCCACGCAGAGCATGGGAACGATCATGTACTCCAGGGAATTCTTAATGACGTAAACCAGTTGTAACAAGACCTTCGTTGCCGCACCATCCCTTTCCTACAAGAGGCATGGAAAAGGACTACGCTGTGGCAAGAAAAAAACCGGCTACGGTCTCCGTCGGCGCCTATGCCTCGGAGCTACTCCAAGAGGGCCATGTCTACACACGAAATGACTTGCGAGACCTCTTCTCCATCACCGCCTCTAGTATCAACAACGGGATCTTCAAACCTTCAGCGTTCGATTCAGTCTGGCTTTTCGTCACCGAGCACAAAACAGCAGACCGTACTCAATACGATGATCTTCTTACTGGCGAAATACTGCACATGGAAGGGCAGACGCAGGGAGGCACCGACCATCTTTTGGAAGAGCACGTCGAACGAGGGCTAGAACTACTCCTTTTTTATCGCAAGAATAAATTCGAGCACCCTGGTGCCGGCTTCACTTATAAAGGCAAATTTCTTTACCAAAGCCATTCAGGGTCACTCCCTACGAGCTTCACACTCACTCAAGCGAGCAGCCCAACGCTGACCAGCCCTTTCATCGAAGCGAAATTACAAACGGCAGGCGAATTCGACCCTGAAAATATCATCGATGCCCGTGAGAAAGTGCTTGCATCCATAGTTCGTCGCAAAGGACAGAGCAAATTTCGATCAACGTTGCTCAGAGCTTACAACCACAGGTGCGCAGTGACGGGGTGCGAGATAGAGGCCTTGCTGGAAGCTGCTCATATCGTCCCTTATCAGGGAGCTGACACGAACGTCGTCAGCAATGGCCTGCTACTTCGCGCTGACATTCACACCCTATTTGATCTTGGTTTGTGTTGGATTGATCCCAGCAGGCTGGTCATCAAACTAGCCGAAGGTTTAGAGGGCAGCGAGTACGAGGCATTGCGAGATCAGCCGATCCGTCTTCCCGACGACGTATTCGACCGACCTAGCGCTGAGGCGCTAAGGTCGCATTTCAACGCTCTAGAATCGTATTGAGCATATCCAGCTCAAGCTGCACTAACTAGCAAATCAACCCTTCACCCGCTGCCGATACTCCTGAACCATGCCCTTTGTTACATCTTCTTTGAAGCACAAGGGCGAATACCCTCCCGCACGGTTATATGCGCTGCGTTTGCCACAGCGGCTGCCGTTGCTAGCCGAGTTGTAAGGGCATGCACAATTTTTGGGATAGGACGAGATGGAGTCCTCAATGAGTATCTGCGCTATCGCGTCGTCGGTGAGTCGGATTTCTTTGGCGGAGACGGTGAAAGCGGAGAGCAGCGTGAGGGCTACAATGAAGCTGAGTCCTACATTTCTCATGGCCATTCCTTAGCTGTACGGACGAAAATTCCGTGCTGACTTGTACCATGCCATCATTGAGCCATCACAATGAGTTTTCTCTATGGATTTTCTGACTTTTCCGTAAACCGTTTACGGTAAGTTTCATGGACGACTTGCTTCATTCCGGTAGCATTCGCGCAGGTTGCATTTACGAAAACTAGTTGACGGTGTGGACGCCGCCAATTTCGGCGGTTGGCGGAAACCCCAAATCCCTATTGCAACGGCCAAACCCGCCGATAGGTTGATATCCGCCTCACCGCATCGCGAGCAAGCTCACCCCAACAGAATCAACATCGCTCGCCAATCCCCACCCTAACGGACTCAAAAAACACCAAGGACATGGCCAAGAAAACCTCCCTCTTCGAAGACCTGTTTCACATCGCCAGCAAATTACCCTGGTGGATCAGCGCGCTCATTGCGATCAGCTCCGGCCTCTACCTGCACTCGGTAGCGACCGCGCCAATGCCCGTCTACTCCGACCCTCAACAATTGCAGTCGGTAATCTTCAGCACGATGGCGCACACCGGCGCGTTGTTTGGGCAATACCTCCTGCCATTCATCTTCTCCGCCGGCGCGATCGCCTCAATCATCGGCCGCCGCAAACGCCGCAATCTCCTCGAATCTGCCGCCACCACCAAGGGCAACCCTCTGCTGAGCATCACCTGGCACGAGTTCGAATTACTGGTGGGTGAAGCCTTACGCCGGCGCGGCTATTCAGTACAAGAAACAGGCAAGAACGGCCCGGACGGCGGCATTGATCTGATCGCGCGCAAGGACGGCGAGACGTACGTGGTGCAGTGCAAGCAATGGCGTTCGATGCAGGTCGGTCTGCCGGTGGTGCGGGAGTTGTATGGCGCGATGGCGGCTGAGGGCGCTGTCGGTGGCTTCGTGGTCACCAGTGGGACGTTCACCAAACCGGCGAGGGATTTTGCAGCAGGTCGCAACGTGCAACTGGTCGACGGATCGGTGCTGAAGCAGTGGATCGGAGAAGCGAAGAAGCCCGGTCCACGGCCGACGGTCGAGGTGGTGCCAGAGCGTGTCGAGCCCGCAATCGTTGAGCCAGAGGTGGTCGTTACGTCAAGTGCCGCTCCAGCTCCGATTCCCGTTCAAGCGCCCGCTCCAACCGCGACGCCACCCGTCACACGTGAAGCCGAGCCTGAACCTGCTGCCCTGCCCCCAGCGCCTCTGTGCCCGCACTGCCGCAAAACCATGGTGATACGTGTCGCGAGAACCGGCGCCAACGCTGGCGGGAATTTCTGGGGTTGTGTGGCTTATCCGAAATGCCGTGGGATCCGGGCGATTTTCGCGCCGATGACGGTGAAGTAACGCCGCTAGACCAATTGAACACGTCCGCCCCCCCTGACGTGCTTCGCACAAATCTCGCACCTGCAACCCCCGCCGCGGCAACACGCTAGCGGCATCATGAGATGGCGGTGTGTCAGTGGCGAATCAGGTGCTGACACGATTTTCGCGGGCAAGCGCGCTCCTACAGTGGATGTGTGCTTGGCAGGGACTGTCTGGCCGCCCCTCATAAGAAGCGCCGTGCCGCGAAGCCCTGAAAGTTCCCGCCTAAACCCTCTTCCCCACATAACATTTTCGCTAACAAATAGTTACCCGGGTTTCATTTGCCCCCGCCGCCCATCGTTCCTAAAGTGGCTTCACCCCATCGAACCCGCCCAACGCAGGAACGATGGAAACCCACACCCAAGCCGGAGAACGTCAAACGCCTGATCAGCTTTTAGCATTTTGTTTCTGTCGTTCGCTGCGTCGTTGCTCCCGACGTGGTGCCTCCAAGCTCCAAACTTCAGCCGCTCCCCAGCGGCTTTTTTTTGCTCAGCATTTGCTGAATCCGGCCTGCCATCTGCGCCATATCAGCGACCGGGCGCGCATGAAGCCGACCGCAAACACCCACACGCAAAACATCGCCCAGTAGTCGCGCAACCTCTGTCATGTCCAAGACCTCCATCCCTTGCCGCGTGATGAACTGCGTCCCCAATCGCAGCGCCTGGTGCCCGGACCGTGAAGGATCAACGCAAGTCCCAATGAGAATCCCCTGCGCCTGCAACGCATGCATCACGGCGCGCGGATCAGCATCAAGAGACAGCGGCAGCAAGAGTTGATGGGTGTGCACTTCGCCGTCGTTGGCCCCTATGACCGGCAAACCGGCATCAACCAGCGCCCGATGCAACCCCGCGCTGTTGCTGACAATGCGGGCAGCGTATTCGCGGCCACCGGCTTGGGCTTCAGTGAGGGTGACCGCCAGGGAGGGCAGCCGGCCGGCGTCGTAGTTGGCGAGCAGGCGGGTGTCGAGCAGGTTGCGCAGTGGCGTTGCGTCTTCCGGGTCGCGGCCGAGCACCAGTCCTTGCGGCCGGCCGGGCAAGGTTTTGTAGGTGGAGCTGCTGATGAGGTCGACGCCGGCGGCAAACGGATTGGGGTACGTGCCGCCGGCGATCAGGCCGAGCACGTGGGAGGCGTCGAACAGGGTTTTGGCGCCGACCGCACGGGCGGCGCTGACCACCGGGGCGATGTCGTCTGCCTTGATCATGACGCTGCGTCCGAGCACGACGAGCTTAGGGCGGGTTTGGGTGATCATCTCTGCCGCGCGCGCTGCGTCGAGCTGGCAGTTGCGGCGGTCGAACGGCAGGTCCTCAACGATAAGGCCTGCCAATTCTGCAGTCCCGCCACGGCGCTGGCTCAGGTGCCCGCCGTGCTCGGCGGCGGGTGCCAGCACTTTGTCGCCCGGTCGGCAGTAGGCGTGGAAGATGGCCAGGTTGGCCAGGGTGCAGCTGGCCAGGCGGACTTCGGCCCATGCCGCGCCGAACAGGGTAATCGCGGCGTGGCTGGTGAAAGTTTCAAGCACACTGACCAGCTCGGTGTCTGGCTGTTCTTTGTGGCCGGTCGGGCCCATCGCCGGGTAGGCGCTGAGCGCGGGGTTGTAGGCGGCCATGGCGCGTGCGCTGGGGAGGTTGGCGCCGGCGTAGAGCATCAGGCGCTGGGTCTCCAGTTGCGGCAATCGGTCGGCACAGGCGGCGAGCAAGGCATCGAGATCACGGGGCATGGTCGGCCGCCTCCTTAATGACGAGTCAACGACGAATGGAATTCGGGTGCTCGGATTCATCCCTGACCAGCAGCATCAGGGCGTCGCGTTTCTCCAGCAGGTGGTGGCGCAGGATGCTGCTCAGGCGCTTCCCGTCCCGGGCTTGCAGGGCCTCGATCATTTCTTCGTGATCGTGCAGTGCGCGGTCCCACTTTGGGGCTTGATGATTGGAGAGGAAGCGTAATGCGTGGATGCGCCGATTCAGCGACAGGTAAACCTGACGCAGCGCCGAGTTGCGCGCGGCCAGGTTGATCAGGTCGTGGATGGCGCGGTTGCGCTGGTAGTAACCCGGCAGGTCGTTCTGGTTTTTGCTGACCACCATGGCGTAGTGCAGCGCTTTGATGTCGTCGATTTCCTGGGGGGTGATGCGCTCACAGGCCAGTTCCCCGGCGAAGGCTTCGATGCCGCTCATCAGCTCGAAGGTTTCGCGGATCTCCAGCTCGGACATGCGCGCAACGCTGGCGCCACGGTTCGGGTTGATCTCGATCAGCCCTTCCATGGCCAGCACTTTCAGCGCTTCACGCAGTGGCGTGCGGGAGATGCCGAGGGTTTCGCACAGCTCGCGCTCGTTGAGCTTGGTGCCCGGGGCGAGCACGCCCTCAGTAATAAAGCCGCGCAGGTGATCGATGACGATGTCGTGCAGGCGCTGGCGTTCGACTTTGGGGATCAGTCGTGCAGCCGGTTGGTCGCGCGGTTGGTCGGTTATCTCGTCAAAATTTTGCATACAAAATCCTTATCGGACCCGCTCTAGCACAGAGTCCTTATTCGAAAATGCTCCAGTTCGCTGGGAAGATTAGCGTAATTAGGCCGTTTGACACAGCAATGCCCTGTGCTAGGTTAATTTTGAATTCAAAATACCAAATTATAAAAAACAAGGAGTCACCGATGCTGAAGCTCGATTTCCACCCTGCCGGTCGCCACTTCCTTCAGATTCCCGGACCTAGCCCGGTGCCGGATCGTATCCTTCGTGCGATGAGTTACCCCACCATTGACCACCGCGGCCCGGAGTTCGGCGAGCTGGGGCTTAAGGTGCTGGAAGGCATCAAGCAGATCTTCAAGACCGTGCATCCAGTGGTGATTTATCCGGCGTCGGGCACCGGTGCCTGGGAAGCGGCGCTGTGCAACACCCTGAGTTCGGGCGACGAAGTGTTGATGTTCGAGACCGGCCACTTCGCGACGCTGTGGCAGAAGATGGCCCTGAATCTCGGCCTCAAGCCGCAGTTCATCGGTCGGCCCGGCATTGAAGGCTGGCGCGGCGGCGTCGATGCGCAAATGATCGAAGACCACCTGCGCGCTGACGGCGGGCATCGCATCAAGGCCGTCTGCGTCGTGCACAACGAGACCAGCACCGGTGTGACGTCGGACATCGCTTCCGTGCGCAAGGCCATTGATGCGGCGGGCCACCCTGCCCTGCTGCTGGTCGACACCATCTCCGGCTTGGCCTCCGCCGACTATCGTCATGACGAGTGGGGCGTTGACGTGACGGTTTCCGGCTCGCAGAAAGGCCTTATGTTGCCGCCCGGCATCAGCTTCAACGCCCTGTCGCCGAAGGCCATCGAGGCCAGCAAAAGCGCCGGTTTGCCACGCAGTTTCTGGGCGTGGGACGAGATCATCGAGATGAACAAGACCGGTTACTGGCCGTACACGCCGAACACCAACCTGTTGTACGGCTTGTCCGAGGCGCTGGACATGATCCTCGGCGAAGGCCTGGACAACGTGTTCATCCGTCACAACCGCCTGGCGAAGGCCTGCCGCACCGCCGTGACGGCCTGGGGCCTGGAGATTCAGTGCGCCGACCCGAGCGTTTACAGCCCCGTGCTCACCGGCGTGATGACGCCTGAAGGCATCGACGCCGACCAAGTGCGCAAGACCATTTACGAGCGCTTCGACATGTCCCTCGGCACCGGCCTGGGCAAGATGAAAGGCCGCATGTTCCGCATCGGCCACTTGGGCGACTGCAACGACCTGATGCTAATGGCCACCCTGACCGGCTGTGAAATGGGCCTGCAGATGGCCGGCGTAAAACTTCAGTCCAGCGGTGTTCTGGCCGCGATGGATTACTTGGGAGGGCAAGCGGTGCCGCTGCGACGCGACTGACGCAACACTTGGCTGCGGCACACCCGCAGCTTTTTTGACACATCTCACTATCCCGAATCATCGCGTTGTCAGCGAACACAATAAGAAACTGGAGATAGCACATGAAGTTTTTACGTCTGCGCCCCACCACGGTGGTGCTGTTCATGCTGTGCGCCATGTATTTCATTACCTACCTGGATCGCGTCAATGTCAGCACCGCCGCCGTCGGTTTCGGTAAAGAATTCAACCTGAGCAAAACCGAGATCGGCATCGTCTTCTCGGCCTTCGCGTACCCCTACCTGATCTTCCAAATCATCGGCGGCTGGGTCAGCGACCGCTTCGGCGCCAAGCGCACGCTGGTGGTGTGCGGGCTGATCTGGGCCAGCGCCACAGTGCTGACCGGTCTGGCCGGCGGCTTCGTCTCGCTGATCGTCGCGCGGATATTGCTCGGCCTCGGTGAGGGCGCCACCTTTCCGGCTGCAACAGCGGCAATGTCCCGCTGGATCCCCAAAGAGAAACGCGGCTTCGCCCAAGGCATCACCCACGCCTTCGCCCGTCTCGGTAACGCGTTGGCGCCGGCAGCGATGATCGCGGTGATGGCCACGTATGGCTGGCGCGAATCGTTTTACGTCTGCGCGGCCACCAGCTTTGTCTGGGTCATCTTGTGGATGGCGGTGTTCACCGAGCACCCGAAAGACCACCCGCGCATTTCCAAGCAGGAACTGGACACCCTGCCGCCGCCGAAAGTGAAATCCAGCGTCGTGCTGCCGTGGGGTCGCCTGTTCAAGCGCATGGCCCCGGTCACGATCGTTTACTTCTGCTACGGCTGGACGCTGTGGCTGCTGCTCAGCTGGGTGCCGATGTACTTCATGAACATGGGCCTGGATTTGAAGGGCACGGCGATTTTCGCATCGACGGTGTTCTTCGGCGGCGTGGTCGGCGACACCCTGGGTGGCATCGTCAGCGACCGCATTTATGCGCGCACCCAGGACCTGAACAAGGCGCGCAGTCTGATGGTTGCGGTGTGTCTGGGCCTGACGCTGCTGTCGCTGGTGCCGCTGATGTTCACCAAGGACATGCACATTTCCCTGGCCTGCCTGGCGATCGGGTTTTTCTTCTCCGAGATGACCATCGGCCCGATGTGGGCGATTCCCATGGACATCGCGCCGGACCATTGCGGCACCGCGAGCGGCATGATGAACACCGGATCGGCCATGGCCGCCATCGTCAGCCCTGTGGCCGCCGGTCTGTTGATCGACACGTTTGGCAACTGGCAGCTGCCGTTTCTGGTCAGCATTGTTCTGCTGGCGATTGGCGTGGTGCTGTCGTTCCGCATGAAGCCACAGAACAAGTTTGACTACGGGCAGCCGGCTGCGCCGCTGACAGCGGGTGCGGAACCGGCGCCGGTGGTCAGTAAATAAAGCGACAACGGGGGCCGCCTCCGTCCTGTAAGGTGCAGTCGAGCCCACTCAATGGAGCATTCTTTTGGACACTGACACCCAACCTTCGCGCCTGGCGCAGCTGATCGTCGATGGGCAGAACAAGCGCAGCCTGTTGGGCGAACTGGATTTTGACCTGAATCCGACAGACCGCGACGCGGCGTACCTCACGCAACAGAAAATCCTGCGCCTGCGTGGCGTTGAAGCCGGCGGCTGGAAGATTGGTTCGAAATCCGCTGACGGCCCGATCCAAGGCTCACCGCTGCCCCGCGACTGCCTGTTCCCGTCCACCGGCACGCTGGACCGCAGCGTCTATCCGCCGGTGGGTCTGGAGCTGGAGATCGCCTTTCGCTTCAACCGCACCTTTAGCCCGCGGGATGAGGCGTACAGCGACGAAGAAGTCATGGCGGGCATCGGCGAAATGGCGGCGTCCATTGAGGTGGTGTCCAGCCGGTTTGCGGCCTGGCCAAAGATCGAGCCGCTGACGCAATTGGCCGACTTGCTTAACCACGGCGCCCTGGTGGTGGGGGATTTCGTACCCTACGACGCGTCCTTTCCCTTTGTTGAGCCGACGCTGACCTTCACGGTGAATGGCGAGACCATCGTACCGTCGAAAGTCGCCAACCCGGCAGGCGACCCGCGCCGGCTGTTGCCGTGGCTGGTCAACCATCACACCCTTAATGGACTGCCGTTGCCCGAGGACTTCGTGATCACCACGGGTTCTTATACCGGCATGCACCTCGCCCAGGGCATGGCTGAGGTGATGGGGCAGATCAATGGGCTGCCGCCTGTATCTCTTACGCTGGCCTGACGTTTTATCTCGCTGTCATAAAAAAAACCCGCCGATTTGGCGGGTTCTTTTTTGCTGTGAAGCTTTTAGTCAGGGCGGCGGACATACGACCGGTAAACAGGCTGCCAGAAGTCTTTCTCGATCGCTGCTGACAGTTCAGCTTCCGATTGCGGCGGCGCTACACTGTCGCGCTGGGCCGCCATGCCGACAGCGAACGCGATGCGCTTGCTGACCGACTGAACATCCCGCAACGGCGGCAACATCTGCCCTGCCGCGGCACACTCTGCCAGCGCCTGGGCCGACGCCATCAGCATGCCGTCGGTGACGCGGGTCGCCTTGCTGGCGATGGCGCCAAGGCCAATGCCGGGGAAGATGTAGGAGTTATTGCACTGGGCGATAGGGAAGGTTTTGCCCAGCACCTCAATGGGCAGAAACGGACTGCCCGTGGCCACCAGCGCCTGCCCGTCGGTCCATTGCAGAATGTCCTTGGGGTGCGCTTCGATCTGCGAAGTCGGGTTGGACAGCGGCATGATGATCGGCTGCGGGCAATGGCCGTGCATGGTTTCGACGATCTGCTGGGTGAACAGTCCGGCCTTGCCCGACACGCCAATCAGCACCGTGGGTTTGGCGTTGCTGACCACCTCATGCAGCGAGGGCCAGTGGGCGCTGAACGCCCAGTCGTTCAACGATTCGCTGGAGTGGGCCAGGCGCTGTTGGAAATCGTAGAGGCCCGGCTGGCGATCGGTCAGCAACCCTTTGCTGTTGAGCAGATACACCTGACTGCGGGCCTGGGCTTCGGACAAGCCTTCGAGCTGCATGGCGGCGATGATTTGCTCGGCGATCCCACAACCCGCTGACCCGGCGCCGACGAAGGCGACGGTCTGATCGGACAAGCGCTGGCCCTTCATCTTGCAGGCGGCCAGTAAGGTGCCCACGGTGACGGCGGCAGTGCCCTGAATGTCATCGTTGAAGCAGCACAGCTGATCGCGAAAGCGAGCCAGCAACGGCATGGCATTGGTCAGCGCGAAGTCTTCGAACTGCAGAATGGCTTCCGGCCAACGGCGCTGAACGCCCTCGACGAATGCCTGCACGAACGCATCATATTCAGCGCCGCGAACACGTTCCTGGCCACGGCCGAAGTACAGCGGATCCGCCAGCAGCGCCGGATTGTTGGTGCCCACGTCGAGCACCACTGGCAGCGTATAAGCCGGGCTGATGCCACCGCACGCCGTGTACAGCGACAACTTGCCGATGGGAATGCCCATGCCGCCAACGCCCTGATCACCCAGGCCGAGAATGCGCTCGCAGTCGCTGACGACGATGACTTTGACGTTGTCCTTGGTGACGTTGTTGAGGATTTCGTCGATTCGGTCCTTGTCGGCGATGCTGATGAACAAACCGCGATGGCTGCGGTAAATGCGGGAAAATTCCTGACAAACCTTGCCGACGGTGGGGGTGTAGATGATCGGCAGCATCTCGTCGAGGTGGTCGTCGACGACGCGGTAGAACAGCGTTTCGTTGGAGTCCTGAATGGAGCGCAGGAGAATGTGTTTATCCAGATCGGTCGCGCAGGCCTGGTACTGGTGATAGGCGCGGCTCGCCTGTTGTTCGATGGTTTCGACCCGCTCGGGGAGCAGGCCTTGCAAGGCAAGGGCTTCGCGTTCGTCGAGGCTGAACGCTGTGCCTTTGTTGAGAAGCGGAGTGCCCAACAACGTGGGCCCGGCGAAAGGGACTTGCAAGGTGCGATCAGTGGCATGGGTCATGTCTGTCTCCTGTGCTTATTGTATTTTGAATTCAATGTACACCTTTGGCCTGGAAAGCCAACCGTGGAGGTGTTCACGATTCTTCGGACCTGCATATTCCCTGGGAAGACTGCGATCATCCCGTAGGACTGGCTTTAGCCGGGAAAGCGTTGGGTGTCTCGCTGCAAATGTTGTGTTGTCCATGCGGGCCTCTTCCCGGCTGAAGCCGGTCCCACTAAACACCGCGTACACCCAGGGAATTGGCTCATGCCGCATACCCTGTGGGACCGGCTTTAGCCGGGAAAGCGTCAGGCGTCGCGCTGCAAATGTTGTGTTGTCCATGCGGGCCCCTTCCCGGCTGAAGCCGGTCCCACTAAACACCGCGTATACCCAGGGAATTGGCTCATGCCGCATACCCTGTGGGACCGGCTTTAGCCGGGAAAGCGTCAGGCGTCGCGCTGCAAATGTTGTGTTGTCCATGCGGGCCTCTTCCCCCAGGGAATTGGCTCATGCCGCATACCCTGTGGGACCGGCTTTAGCCGGGAAAGCGTCAGGCGTCGCGCTGCAAATGTTGTGTTGTCCATGCGGGCCTCTTCCCGGCTGAAGCCGGTCTACAGATACACCACGATCATCCAGTGGGACCGACTAAGGCCAGCATCGCCCTCACGACTATCAACCTGCCATCACCCTCAGGCAAAATGCCGGACCTATGTAGGAATTATCCCCAGGAGTGGTCGGAATGCGCTTGTTCAGTTTAAGAACCCTGCTGGTCTGCACCGCTTTGGCTTCATGCCTGGGCATGGTCGGCGCGCAGGCCGCGACCAAAGCCAAACCCGCGCCGAAACCTTCCGGGCAAAAAGTCGCGATGCTCGGCGGCAAATTCGCTTTTACCCTGCCGAAGGACTACGTCAAAGGGCCGATGGAAGAGATCGACGCCAAAGCCAGGGCCGCCGGCGTCACCGGCTCGCTGTACATGAACAAGCCGGCCAAGCGCGTGGTCATCATCACCGAAGCGCCGCTGCCCAATGACCAGAAGGTCGGCGCCAACGACAAGCCAACCCTCGACGGGATCATCGCCGACACGCTGCAACAGCAGCAGTCCAGCTACAAGGACTTCAAGAAGCTGGGCGAGAAGAAGATCGTACGAAAAGGCCTCGGCATGCGTCAGCTGGATATCTCGGGCAGCGTAGACGGCGGCCGTGTGCTGAGCACGACGATTACCGCGGCCTACGGCAAACGCACGGCAATGGTCAACGTGATCTCCCTGGCGAAGGATGCCAAGGCCCATGGCGAGGTGGTCAAGGGTGTGACCGGCGGCAAGTGAGGACTGCTGCTTTTTGGGCGGCGATTGCAGCCGGAAAAGCAGCGATTTCAGATCCACCGTCGTAAGACGCCGGTAGGAACAGAGTCTGATTCATTCCGGCAACGTCAGTTGGGTCCCGCCCGGATGCGCCTTGATCACGCTGTAAGGCAAGACCGACCAGTCGGGACTCTCACACGCACGCATCACCCGGGCGAAGGACGGGCCAAAAACGATGCCTTTTTCGGTGAAATACCACGACGGAAATTCCCACACCGACGGGTCGGTGTAGTCGCAGTCGTCTTCAGTAGCAGGCTTCACCATGTCTGCCGGGTGCGCCGCTTTCAACTGGTCAACGAGCCAGGGGGCGAGGACTTTGCCGCGGTAGTCCGAATACGTGTCGAAACTCGTGCCACCCTCTTCATCACGTTCGTAGTGAAACGGCGCGCCCTTGCCGATCCACAACACATCTTCCAGTGTCAAGGCCTTCCCCGAGCTGGCATCCAGATTAAGCGGCGAATCGCCGAAGTCCGGGTGCGCACCGCCGCAATCGTAATCGGTGAAGACGCTCAAACTCACGATGCCTGGCGTCAGCAAGCGCGGCGTGACCGTCTGGGCGAAATCACCGCCGTTGCGACTGGCGTTGAGCATGCACTGGTGGTAGCTGACAACCTCCTGCCACAAGCGCGAGCGCAGTTGCTGATTGATACGGGTGGCCTGATCCGGCGCGTAACCCGACGTGATTTCAAACATCGAGACGCCCGACTCCGGCTCGACCCACCATTGCAGCCGGTGGCCCATAAATGTAGCGTTTTTATCCGCCTTGAGGTTCAGGTGCGTGAGCCGCAGGTAGTCGTACGCCGATTGTCTGTAAATGTCCTGCCAACCCGGTTCGGCGGAAGCATCCGGCGCGCCGATGGCGTGTTCGGCCAGTTGCACCTTGTAGGACTTGCCCTTGCTGCTCCAGTCTCCGGTCCAGGTCGCGTCCGAATTCTTGTGAAGCACCAGTTTCGGCAACTTGGCTTCGTCGTCGTAGCTCAGGCCCTCGGTCAGCGTCAGATCACTCCCTTTGGAGGTACCGGAAAGCGGCAGGTCCTTGTGGTACTTCTCGTAGAAATACCGGCCCGACACGTTTTCAGCGCTGGTGAGGTCGAGCTCGACGACGATGGGCGATTTACCCAGGGTGCCTGTCAGAACATGGACCGCACTCTCGGCGTGCAGGGCCAATGGCGCCATCAGCGCAGTGAGGCAGGTAATACGCAAAACGGAGAGAGAAACAGGCATCAGACGTCCCTTGTGATGATGCTAACGAGTCGGGACGGTAATCTCGCGAATCGCGGCGCGTCTGGCAAGGGCCAGCGGTGTTTCCCTCACAGCCTGACAGTCCACTCACCGCCTGCCTTCAACCGCCATCCGCACCGCAAACCCGAACAACACTGTGCCCATCAGCCAGCGCTGCACCGTTGCCCAACCGGGCTTCTGGGTCAGAAAAACGGCGATGGACCCCGCCGCCATAGCGACTACGGCGTTGACGCTCAGGCTGACCACAATCTGCGCGCTGCCCAGGATCAGCGATTGGCTGAGCACACGGGTGCCGTCGCCGACCGTAATGAACTGCGGCAACAGCGACAGGTAAAGCACCGACACCTTGGGATTGAACAGGTTGGTCATCAGGCCCATGAGAAACAGCTGCCGGTTGCTGTCCTGGGGCAACTCCTTTAATTGAAACGGCGAGCGACCCCCCGGTTTCACGGCCTGCCAGGCGAGGTACAGCAAATACACGGCACCGGCCATGCGCAGCGTGTCGTAGGCATAGGGAACCGCCATCACCAGGCCGGTGATGCCAAACGCCGCGCACAGCATGTAGAAGACAAAGCCGACCGCCACGCCGCCGAGGGAGATCAGGCCCGCCTTGCGTCCTTGTGAGATGGATCGCGAAATGACGTAAATCATGTTCGGCCCTGGCGTCAGCACCATGCCGAGGGCGATCAGGGAAAAAGCGATGAGGTTTGAGAGTTCAGGCATCGGAGGCTCCTGCCGGCGTGATGGTATGCGCATCCGAACCGCGCCGAATGGCAGCGATATTTCAGCCAAACTGCGCAGAACGGTCTATATACAGATGGCCGGAAAACACGCCATGACAGACGACACGCGTCACCTGTCCACACGGCACCTGCACCCCCGCACTCTCCGGCGACAACCGGCGTGAATTATTTGCTCAATAGTGGCCAACTGCTCTTCCCAGCATCCCGTCGGCGAGGGACACTCGGAGTGGTTGGTCGTGACCGATGTATCAGTCGGGAAGCTGCGTTATTACCCGGTAGAGCGCTATGAACACTTCGGTCCAAAAAGGTCTCTCCTTCGCCAGACGCATGTACCTGCCGCGCAGCATTGGCCTGGGCATTGGGTTCTTCGCGGTGGCTGCAGCGCTGTACCCTTCCCATCCGCCGGCCTGGGTGTGGATCGCCATGATCGCCCACGGTTACGGCTGGCCGCACATGGCCTACCAACTGGCCAAACGTTCAACTCAACCGTACGCCGCCGAACGCCGTAACCTGATTTACGACTCGCTGGGCGGCGGCTTCTGGGCAGGGGCGATGGGGATCAGCCCGCTGCCCACCGTGACGGTGCTGTCGATGATGGCGATGAACAACATCGCCGCCGGTGGTTTGCGTCTGTTTGTTTTGGGTTCGCTGGCGCAAATAGCAGGCGCGCTGGTGGCGTACAAGATTTTCCTGCCGGCGTTGTTCCCCCACGTCACTCAACTGCAGGTATTCGCCTGCCTGCCCATGCTGGTGATCTACCCGATGGCCATCGGGCTGGTCTGTTATCGCGTGGCCGTGCAGCTGTCCAGAAGCAAGAAGGCGCTGGAAAAACTCAGCACCACCGACAGCCTCACAGGCCTCATGAACCACGGCGCGTGGAAGGATCGACTGGCGCTGGAGTTCAATAAATGCCAGAAGCACAACCGCCAGCACAGCGTGGCGCTGATCGACATTGACCACTTCAAGACCATCAACGACACCTACGGCCACATCACCGGCGACAACGTGCTCAAGCAACTGAGCAACGCGCTGTCGGCGAGCCTGCGTCAGACCGATCTGGCCGGCCGCTACGGCGGCGACGAATTCTGCGTCATCCTGCCCGACACCTCTCTGACCCAGGCGATCGAGATACTCGAACGCCTGCGCCGCACGGTCCATGAACACGCCCACTCAGCCCTTCCCGATCTGAAATTGAGCCTGAGCATCGGCGTCGCGGCGTATGGCACGCACCAGACCGACGCCGGCCTGTGGCTGCATGAAGCCGACATGGCGCTGTACGACGCAAAAAGCGCCGGCCGCAATCGTGTCACTCCGGCGCAGCCGTCCGGCAAGGTGGGTGCGCGCGAGGGTGCTGCGCTGGGGTGAGTCGGCGGCGTAGATGATCTATCGAAGATTCGCTATTCGCTGCAAGCCAGGGCATCGGTCGGAGCCTTAACCTGCTTGAGCAGCTCAAGCGGCGTCATGCGCGTCAGCAGGTTGTGCAGGCTGTCGCCCAACATCAGCGGCCCATACAACCCTTCTTCCCGATCGAGATGCGCTTGCTGCACGTCGCGGTAGGCTTCGGGGTAGATGCTTTTTTCGATCGGCAGCAGCCGGTCGTAATGTTCCAGCAAGCCGTGAAAGACGATGCGCCGCTCCGTGACGCCGCGGGTGGTGGCGATCAACTTGATGAAGAAATCCGAGTCGCTCTGGCGCATGGCTTCGTACGCGGCGTAACGCTCCGCCAGGGTGTACGCGCGGGAGTCGTCAAACACCACGCAGCACAGGTCCTGACGCGAGCGCGAGCCGAAGGGGTTGTTGGTCGCGCGCCGGCGATTGATCTGCGCCAGCGCGAAAGCCACCGCCCGTTCGGCCTGGTTCATGCGCTCTGTGCTGCCCAGGCTGGAGAGATCATCCAGCGCGGGGGCCTGACGCCCCAGTCGCTCCACCTCTGCGCTGAAGGTGGCAAACACGCCGTGGGGTCCGAGCCATTGCTTGTGCAACTCGCTCAGCTGGTCTCTGGACAGCCGGCTTTGCTCATCGACCAATTGCTGAAACGCGGTTGAAGTGTCCACATTAAAGTCTGCATCGATGCACGGTTGCTTCAAGGGCTCAGACGTTACGATTTGAAGGGTCATCGATTCCATCCTTATTATTGATCATTATTGTGGGGGCATCATCGCGAACACGTTGACAGGGCACATCAAAGTACTGAAACAGGGTCATGATTCAAAAGGCCGCTAATTACGACGCAAACGTCATCATGGCAAAAAGGCCGACGACGGCTTTAAAAGTTCAGCGATTAAATCGGGTTAATTATGCACTTACTGTCCAGCGGAACAATCCGTCAGATGTAGGGGTGCTGTCAGTTTTTTCTTGCGCACTGGGGAAATATGCAGAGCGATGAGCTGCGCCCGATTTTTGACTTCGCTCTTCCTCAGCAACGACGAGACATGGTCGCGGGCCGTGTAATCACTGATCCCCAGACGCTGGGCGATCGCCTTGTTGGTGAATCCCTGGAGCACAAGATGAAGAACTTCCTGCTCCCTGGGGGTGGTCTTTTTCAATGGTTTACGCTTGCGTTGTTCTTCTATCATTGGTCCCCAACAGTCTCCGCGACTTGCCGGCCCTGGCATTGAATTAGCCAGGGCCATAACAGTGTTCTTATTGATTTTTAAGTCTCTAAGCATTAGAGAATTTGCACAGTCAAGCCCGGTTAATAACCGAACCATGATAAGTAAAGTTTCCTACAAATATTAGTGAAGCATCCCCATTGCCCCTGCAGACAATCTACACACGCACGACCCAGTGCAAAGCCATGGGGATATATAACAGCGGGTCAGTTGTATAGACGGGGACAATAAACGCTGCAAATGATAATTACAATCATCTGTTACAAATCAGCGGATCAATCGTTTCAAACGCTGCGCATTGGGAATCCGCGCCATTGAGTCACAAGAAGGGGCGCCATTGCGGCGCCCCTGCCCGTTCAGTTTCCAGCCTGTGCCACCCGCGGGTCATCAACCTGCATACCTTTGCGCAGGCCAAAGACCATGGCCGTCACCAGACCGACTGCACCCATGATCACGCAATAGCCCACGCACACCCACGGGCTCCACGGCATCAAGGCAATCAGCGCCAGCGGCGTGGTGCTTGCCCACAGGGCGTAGCTGATGTTGTAGGTCAACGAGATGCCGGAGACGCGAATGTTCGCCGGGAACAGTCCGACCATGACCGAAGGCACGACGCCGACGATGCCGCAGGCCAGACCGGCCACCGCGTAAGCAAGGCTCAACGGCAACCAGTGAATGACCAGACTGGCGTAGAGCACGCCGACACCGACGGGCAGCAACAGGCTGTAAAGCACCACGCCGCGCCAGGCGCCGATGCGATCGACCAGCCTGCCGGCCAACACGCAGCCGATGTTGAGGAAAACGATACCGACGCTGCTCAGGGCGAACGTGTCGCTGGGGCTCATGCCGAAGCGCTGCTGCATCACCGTAGGCGTGATGACCACCAGCGTCACGACCGCGGACGTCAGCACGCAGGTCAGCAACGCAGCCGGCAGCAGAGATTGCCGGTGCTGGCGTAGGACAGCGCGCAGCGGCAGCTCAGTCGTCTCTGCCCGTTGAGCATGCATCGCCATGAACACCGGCGTTTCGCTGAGCCAGCGCCGCAGCCACACGCCGATAACGCCGAATACGCCGCCCAGCAGAAACGGGATGCGCCAGGCGTAATCGAGGATTTCCGCGTGGCTGAACACTTTCGCCAGCCAGGTCGCCGTCAGTGCACCAATGAGGTAGCCGAAGGTCAGCCCGGCTTGCAGAACGCCCAACGCATAACCGCGATGACCTTTCGGCGCGTGCTCGGCGACGAACACCCAGGCGCTCGGCACTTCGCCGCCGACGGCCGCACCCTGAAGGATGCGCAGCGCCAGCAGGATCAATGGTGCCCAGTAGCCGATTTCAGCGTAGGTCGGCATCACGCCGATTAGCAGACACGGCAGCGCCATCATCAGGATGCTGAGGCTGAACACGCGCTTGCGACCCAGTTTGTCGGCGAAGTGCGCCATCAGAATGCCGCCCAGCGGGCGCGCCAGGTAGCCGGTGACAAAGATGCCGAAGCTTTGCAGCAGACGCAGCCACTCGGGCATTTCCGGCGGGAAGAACAGCTGACTGAGCGTCAGGGCGAAAAATACGAAGATGATGAAATCGTAGATTTCCAGCGCCCCGCCCAGTGCCGCCAGGCCTAGGGTTTTGTAGTCTCCCCGGCTGATGGGTTGTGGGCGTGGTCGAAGAATGGCTGTCATGAAAGACCCCAAATCACAGGTTGAAACGCACTCGGGTGCGACAAAGGCGCGCAGGATAACAAAGCTGACGGCTTGCGGGCGGATCGCTGACGGCTGACGCGTTTCAGCGGCTGATTTAAAAATTCACCGTCGCCGACACCCGCGCCGTACGCGGTGCGCCGAGAAACAAATAATCGTCCCCCAGGTATTCCCCCGCGTCGCGCCAGTAGCGCTTGTCGAACAGGTTGTCGACGGTCAGGCGCAAGACCGTGTCGTAGCCCTCGATTTTTGTGCTGTAGCGGCCGCCCGCGTTGAACACCGCGTAGTCATCGACTTTCACCGAGCCCTCGCGGTTGGCGTATTTGCTGGAGCTGTATTGAGCGCCGCCCAACAGCGCCAGCCCTTGAATCGGCAGTGCGTAATCGGCTGAGAGGCTGCCGCGGAATTTGGGCACGTTGATCGCCTGATGATCTTCGTACGCCGCGGTGCCGCTGTCTTCAACCCGCGCGCGAATGGCCGCGACGCTGGCCGATATCTGCAGCTGCGAGGTCACGTAGCCATTGGCGCTCAGCTCGACGCCGGTGTTTTTCTGTTGGCCCTGCTGGACGAAGGTCAGGCTGCCGTCGTCGTTGGGTTTCGAATACTGATAAGCCTGGCGGGTCTGGAACACCGCCGCAGTGAAACTCATGCGCCGCCAGTCGTATTTGACCCCGGCCTCCAGTTGGCGAGAGACCGTCGGTGCAAGGATTTCCCCGACATTGCTGTCGAACACCGACGCCGTGCCGCCCAGGGAAAGCCCTTTGCTGTAGCTCGTGTACAGCGAAACATTGTCGATCGGTTTGTAGATCAGGGCGGCCTGGGGCAGGAAGATCGAGCGCTCGGTGTGACGGTTCTCGCTGCCGTCCTCGTTGTAGGCCTTCTCGTCGAGCTTCACTTCACGCCCGCCGATGACCGTTTGCCAGTGTTCGTTGAAGCTGATGCGGTCGGTGGCGAAGAGCCCGTACTGGCGACTGTCCAGGCGCCGTTCGGTGTGACCCACGGACAGGTCCGAGGGTGCAAAGGTGTCCGGCGTCTCGTGGATGTTGCCGGAACCGACGTATTCGCTGAAATACGGCCGGGTGTCGACCGTGCGCCTGAACGCACTGCTGCCGAAGGTCAGCTCATGCTCGAGCCAGCCGGTGTCGAACAGGCCGGTCATCGACGCTTCGACTTCATCGTTGCGCCGCGTGTCGTCCGGGCTGCGGAAATCGTAGATGTCGTAGCCGCCGCTCGGCGTGAAGTGCCCGGTCAGCGGCTCGGCAGGGCAGTCGCTCTGGAAATAGCAGCCGTAGGCGAACGCGCTGTAATCGTCGATGACCACGCGGCTGCGTGATGCGCTGAAGCTGGCTTTCCAGTCGTCGCTGAGGCGGTACTCGTAACGGCCGGTCATGTTCAGCGAGTCGATGCCCACCGGATTCGAGCCGCTTTGATAGCCCAACAGTTTACGCGGCGAAGCGTCATGGGGCAGTTCGGTGCCGCCCAGCAGTTGATAGCCCGGCACCGAGCGCTGTTCTTTGGTCTGGTATTCGACGTCGAGCTGCAGGGTGGACTGATCGTTGATGTTCCAGTCGAACGCCAGCGAGGCGAAATCCCGCTGGCCATTGGCGTGCTCGACGTAAGAGCGGATGTCCTCATGGGCGACGTTGGCGCGCAGGCCGAACTGCTTCTCGCTGCCGAACCAGCCGCCGACGTCCGTGGCGATGTAGCGCTCGCCGTGCTCGTTGGTCGAGACCGTCACCGAGCGCACATCTTCCGGGCGTTTGGTCTTGTAATTGATCACGCCTGCAGGCTCGGACACGCCGCTCTGCAGGCCTGACAACCCCTTGAGCAGCTCGACCTGTTCCTTGTTTTCCAGCGCCACGTTCTGCTCGCCGGTGATACTCCGCCCGTTGATGCGGTAGCTGTTGGCGGCGTTGAGCGAGAAACCGCGCACGACGAAATTCTCGTAATAGCCCACCGGCGCATAACTGTCGCCTACCGAGGCGTCGTTGCGCAGGACATCGCTGAGCAGCTTGGCCTGCTGGTCCTTCAGCCGCTCGGCGGTAAACACCGATATCGACGCCGGTGTATCGCGCAGCGGCGCTTCGCTGAACCCGCCAACCGACGCGCCACTCGCCTGATAAATCGACTCCTGCTCCCCGGTCACCCGCAGCGCATCCAGCGTCACCGGCTCGACTTCCTGGGCCGCCAGCCATGGCGAAGCGAAGGCGATACTCAGCGGCAACAGCCGACGGGTGAAGCCGGCAGCGGAACGGGACGAGGTGATCATCGGCGGTTGAATTCCTGGAGAGGGACAGTCGGGCAACGAGAAACGCAGGCCAGTTCGGCGGCGCCTCTTTTACGTTCTGCGGAGGGTTTTTACAACCGGGATTGATGTGAAGTACAGGAAGGGGCGTGAACTAAATCACGAATAATCATCCGATACGGAAGTCTGGATGCAGATCTTTCCAGTGCGCGCGCAACGCGTTCTTCTGCGTATCTGGCATGGGGCTATTTTCCAGCGCATCGGGCCATAGAGTTCGCGCGCTGTCGATGGTCGCTCTCAAGTTGTAAAGGACCGGTCGCCAGGGAATGTCACCGTATTCAGCCCACTTCTTGAAGTGCTCGAGTGACATGCCGTACCAGCTTCTGGCCTTGGCCATATTCAAGGCAGGCTTGGTCTCGTCGGCGATGTAGGCCTTGGTCGTGACAATGTCATAGGCCGGTGAAAGCTCGGCGTTCCGACCGTCGCGATAAATCATGCTCCAGTTCTTCAGGTGTGCATCGCCATTGGCGAGCAGCACATTGACCAGTAACCGCCTCGCCATCTGTATGGCATCACGCTGCGCGTGGAGCGAGCTCCGATATACCAGTTTCCCAATCTGGTCAGAACTTGCATTGCGGTATTTATCATGTGCGTACGCGAAGAATATCTGCGCGAAATCTTCGGCATGCACCCGCACATTTCCTGGCAGACGGTCGAAACGACGTATGCCGTAAGCGAGCGATTCATTCGGCAGGTTTATATTTGGCAGCGCGTCGATGTCAGCCATCGGAATCAGTCTGATCTCCGGAATATCGACGCCGGCGAGCGCTGCCAGCGTCATTGCCGTGTATTCATTTAGCGGAACAAACGGGCGGATCGTCGAAGGCGTCTTGATAATCCAGTCGCCAGGCGCATCAGGATCACCGGTGATGTACCGCCCATCCCTGTCACGCATGGAGAATTTCATCTGCACGCCGGCCAGCGAAAAATGCGCCTGGCTATCAGGAATATCGACGACAGTCGGATCGATTTTCCCACGGTGCTGCAACGCAAGGCCGGGAATGTCTGCAGCGTTCATTCGCTCTGCCACCAAAGCGCCCGGCAAGTCACGACCCAGCCAGGTGAGCAGTGGAAATTCGTTGTCGCGGTGGACCTTCATCGCTTGTGAGAGAAAATCGCGCAATGCTCCTTCCGGCAGAAGGTTGCTCAACACTGGATGCAATTTGTGAGCAGTGAGATAGGGATGCCGTTTGGCCAGTTGCTGCGCAAATGCGACAGGGTCGGTGTGCGACAGCGTCAGCGGAAGTCTGGCTTGATTCTCGATGTACTCGGGCGCCAGCGTGAACACGTTTTTGCCATTGGAGTACCCCGCAACGTAGCCCACACGCTCTCCCTGAAGGGTCAGCTGTAAAGCCGCCACCGTTTCATCAGCCATCAGAGATCACCCCACGGACTTTCGTCGGCCTCATGGATGAAATGCTCTGGAGCTGAAGATTCATTGGCCTGCGCCACGTACGGACGATCAATGTCGTGTTCGGCCTCGCTGGCGAGGATTCGCTGCACGGCGACAAGCTTTGACTTGGGAACGAGAAGCAGAGCGGCATCGAGGCCTTCTGCGATCTGGTCGAGGGTCGTCAACCGCGGATTTCCACCCGCTTCGATCTTGCCGTACTGCTGGCGTGTCAGGCCCGCACGCAGAGGCATCTGCTGAATTTGCAGGCCTAGCGTCAGTCGTCGTTTTTTAATTTGGTCCAGCAGGGTGGTTTTCATGGAAGCCTCACTGTCGAGCAGCGAGTATGTAATGTATATGGTTCAGGTCAAGCACTGAGAGCCTTATACGACTCATTTATTCAAAAAGAGCCATATGGCTTACCTAGGGCAAAAATGAACCCTATTGGGCTCATATTTCAAAAGATGAGCCACATACATTACAAATGGATTATTGCTCCACCTTCAAACCGACCTTCAACAGCTTCCCGTTGTCCTCATCCGTCAGCACATACACGTAGCCATCCGGGCCTTGCCGCACGTCGCGGATGCGGGACTTGAGCTCACCGAGCAAACGCTCCTCATGCACGACCTTGTCGTCCTTGATTTCCAGACGAATCAGCTCCTCGGATGCCAGCGCGCCGATGAAGACGTTGTGGTCCCACGCCTTGAACGTGCTGGAGTCGTAGAACGCCATGCCGCTGACGCCTGGGGATTTCTCCCACACGTGGAACGGGTTTTTCACGCCCTCGACTATCTTGCCCTTTGACTCGGAAATGGGCTCGCCGCTGTAGTCGATGCCGAAGGTCGAGATCGGCCAGCCGTAATTGGCGGCGCGTTCGATGATGTTGATTTCGTCGCCGCCACGCGGGCCGTGCTCGTTGGTCCACAACGTGCCGGTCCAGGGATTGAGCGCGGCGCCCTGTTGGTTGCGGTGACCGTAGCTCCAGATCTCCGGACGCACGTTTTGCTGGCCGACAAAGGGGTTGTCCTTGGGCACAGTGCCGTCGGGGTACAGGCGCACGACCTTGCCCTGAAGCTTGTCGAGGTCCTGAGCCGTGGCGCGGTCGTTGTTTTCGCCCAGCGCGATGAACATGTAACCGTCGCGATCAAAGACGATCCGCGAGCCGAAGTGGTTGCCCACGGACAATTTCGGCTGCTGCTGAAAGATACGGGTGAAGCCTTCCAGTTGGGTCATGTCTTCCGAGAGTCTTGCGCGCCCCGCCGCCGTGCCGCCGGTTTTTCCGTCGCTCGCGGCCTCGGAGTAGGTCAGGTACACCATGCGGTCCTTGGCGAAATCCGGCGACAGCTCGACGTCCAGCAAACCGCCCTGCCCTTGCACCCAGACCTTCGGCACGCCGGAGATCGGCGCCGACAACTTGCCGTCGGGCGTCACCCGGCGCAGGTTGCCCGTACGCTCGGTAACCAACATGCCCTGGGCGTTCGGCAAGAACGCCACGGCCCACGGATGCTGCAGCCCGCCGACGACCTCATCGACGGTCAGCGCGCCGCTTTCGCTCTGGTAAGTAGCGGCAGTCGCCTGCACGGAGATGCCCAGTAATGCGGAGGCGCATAAGGTCGCGAGCAAGGTTTTGCGGAGGGCGAGCTTGTGAAAACGGGTGGCGCGCAACATAGGCAATTCCTTATGAAGTGGAAGAGAGACTGACAGTGATGTCAGTTGCTGCGGCGTTCGGTATCGCCGGAAGGCCGAGCGGGTTGTTGCCGTGTTGGATAACCGTTGCCGATGCCACCGTTTTCAAGGGTGGGCGGACGAGGTTGGGAGGGCCCCAGATTAGGGCCACCGACACGCGGCGCGATGGACTCGGTGCCCTGACGGCTGTTGGGATTGGCGCGGCGAACGGCGCCGTTGTCGGGGACATTGATTGAGCGACTCGGGTAGCCGGCGGCCGCCAGAAGCGGCAGCGAGTGCGCGGTGTGATCATCGGCCTGTGCCAAGCCGGCCGACAGGAGACCGCCGAGCAAGACGACGGCGAGGCGTCGCGGGAAACTGTTCATCATTTACCTTCTGTGGGATGGGTAACGATTCCGGTCTTTGATGGCGATCGAGCCCGTAGGTTCGCGCTGTCACGGTGGATGAGCAACGTGTAGGACCTTTCGCTTTGTAACAAGAGTAGTCGGCGGGCCTGTCGAACAGACGCCCTGGACGGGCGACGCAATGGTGTGGGTTCACGCAATCCCCTGTAGGAGCGCGCTTGCCCGCGAAGGCGTTGGGTCAGATTGCATCTTCGTCACAGACACACTGCGTTCGCGGGCAAGCGCGCTCCTACAAATGCGTGGCGCGGCGACATGCAGAGGCAGGACTGAGCAATTTGTCGCCTGCTGCACAATTCTTCCAGACCTGCCGTAAGCTGCGCGATAACCTGACTGCACCGACTGCCAACCCGCGCCGTCCAAGACTTGCCACCCGCACAGCCCAATCAACGAGGCCGCGATGTCCGACCGCAACTGGATCGAGCTCAAGCAGGACGCCACGTCCGGCATCGAGACAGTGCGCGCGCATTTCGAGGGCCATGCCTACGATCCGCACTGGCACGACAGCTATCTGGTGGGCATCACCGAACAGGGTCTGCAGCAATTCAACTGCCGTCGACAGCAGCACAACAGCACGCCGGGCAAGGTGTTCCTGCTTGAGCCGGGCGACATCCACGACGGCACTGCCCCGGAAGCGGGTGGCTTTACCTACCGCACCTTGTACCTGGACCCGCGCTGGCTGGACCGGGAATTGCGCGCGCAGTTTGAAGAAGCGCCGGACAACGCCCAGCTGAGCTTCGCGGCGACGCTGGCGGAAGACCCGCGCCTCGCCACAGCCACCGCCAATGCCTTCGAAGCGATGCACCACGACGAACTGCGCATCGTCCGCCAGACCGCGCTGGATCACCTGCTCGCCAACCTGACCAGCCACTTGCGCTGGCGCACCCTGATCGACCCTGATCCGCGCTTGCCGCTGGTGGCCCAGCGAGCGCGGGATTATCTGCACAGCCACTTGCATCAGGACATCGGCCTGGACGATCTGGCGCAGGTGACCGGCGTTGACCGTTTCCGCCTGAGTCGCGCGTTCAAGGCAGCCTTCGGCCTGGCGCCCCATGCCTACCTGATCCAGTTGCGCCTGACCCGCGCCCGGCATCTGCTGGCGCGGGGCGAAGCGCCTGTCAGCGTCGCGGCTGCGCTGGGTTTCGCCGATCAAAGCCATCTGGGCCGCTGGTTCCAGCGCGCCTATCGCATGACCCCGGCGGACTATCGCCGACGCTGCTCAAACGTTCCAGACTGACCGCCCACGGCGCGCCGATCATTGCCCCACAATCAATGACCGCCGAGTGGCCTTATGCAAACCCTCCTGCCCTTTCTGCTGTTCGCCTTCGTCGCATCCATCACGCCTGGCCCGACGAACATTCTGGTACTGACCAACAGCTCGCGCTACGGCCTGCTGCGCACATTGCCGATTGTCCTCGGGGCCTGCGCCGGTGCGGCATTGCTGGTGCTGATGGTCGGCACCGGATTGGGCGATGTGCTGGCGCGGCATCGACAGGTGCAAACGCTTATGTCATGGGTCGGCATCGCCTGGCTGACCTGGCTGGCGTGGCAGATTTTCAGCGCGCCCGCCGAGGCGATAGACACGACGCAACAGCGCAGCGGTCCGACACTGGGCCTGTGGGGCGCGGCGAGCCTGCAACTGGTCAACCCGAAAACCTGGATGATGGCGCTCGCCGTGGTCAGCGTCTTTGCAGGCACCGACGCCGACCGCATGCTGCGAGTGATGTGGCTGTCGCTGGCGTTCTTCCTGATGTCGATCCCGTGCATGAGCGCCTGGGCCTACCTGGGCGTCAGCGCCGCCAAATTCTGCCGCTCGGCGCGGAGTATGAAGCGCTTCAATCAAGGGATGGCGGTGTTGTTGCTGGTGTCGGCGTGGTTGACGTTGGTGGTGTGATGGGTGGAAGGAACATTGGATGTTTCTGAAGGATCTGCTGGATATGGGACTCAGCGGCACGCCTCGGTCATCGTCGATGCAACCCCGCGAATTTACCTGCCGATGCACGGACTGTGGGAGCGAGCTTGCTCGCGAAGGCGGTCTGCCTGCGCCATCTCTCTCGCCTGCCCCACCGCATTCGTCAGCAAACTGACTCCCACAGGTTCTGTACCTGACGCTGGAACACGGCCTCTTTGCAAGCAAGCTCACTCACACATGGCCGATGTTAGCGGCGTGACGGCGCTGCGTCAGGACAGCTGGGCCCCTTACAAGTCCTGCTGATTTGCCGAGTTATCGAATCAAACCTCAATCCCGTGGAGTGACGCTGACTACTCGCCGATGTCCTCATTCCACAGCTCGGGCTTGTCGGCAATGAACTGCTTCATCAAGCCCACGCACGTCTCGTTGTGCAGCACCTCTACCTGCACGCCACGGGACTTGAGCAGCTCTTCTTCGCCCAAGAACGTCTCGTGTTCGCCGACGATGATTTTGCGGATGCCGTACAGCAGGATCGCGCCGCTGCACATCGCGCAGGGCGACAGGGTCGTGTAGAGCGTGGCTTCGCGGTAAACGCGAGCGGGCTGGCGGCCGGCATTTTCGAAGGCGTCCATTTCGCCGTGTTTGATGGCGCTGCCTTCCTGGACGCGGCGATTGTGGCCACGGCCGATGATCTTGCCGTCGTGGACGATGACCGAGCCGATCGGAATACCGCCTTCATCGAGGCCCTTCTGCGCCTCATCAATGGCCGCTTGCATGAACGGGTCCATGGTCTCTCCTTTCCTTCGTGACAGGGGATGATCGAAAAAAACGCATCAGATAAAACGAGCGCTCAAGGCTTGGCTTTTTTCAGCGCATTGTCCAGCGCGGTGGACACGTAAACCTTGAGCAGCTCGCTGGAGCGGTCCTTCATGTCAGCGCCGACATCGCGCTGCTTGTTGCGGAATTTGTTGGCGACGTCCGGCGCCGGGTCTGCGGCGTCCAGGGCCTGCAGCTCCTCGGGGCTGAAGGATGAGGCGTAGGCAGCCGCGAGGTTGCGGTCCCATTCCTGCTGATACTGCGGCTGCAGGCTTTGCAGTTCGTCCTGCACGATTTCCTGCGCCTTGGTGCGGCCGACGGTCTCGACGATCGTGGCGAAGGTCACTGTGTGGGAAGCGACTTGGTAACCCAGCCAGCCCAGGCTCTCGCCCAGATGCTTATCCTGCACAAAGGTCAGCGCGGAATCCCCAGCCACGGGGGCAGGTGCGGTTTCGCCGGCCAGCGTCATATTCTGCAGCGTCATCAGGCCCATCAACGTCAGGCCGAGTGACGCCCTCATCATCGTCAACGCTGTCGATCTGCAATTTCCCATGTCCTCTCCCGGCGACTTTTTATCGGCGATCAACGCTTTGATTGTCAGCTGGACGCTAACAGTTGAGGGGCGAGATATCCATCCCGACTGCGCAGGTAACTTGCAGGACTGGCTTTAGCCGGGAAGGCGTCGGATGTCACGCCACAAAATCAAGAGTGCCTGCGCTGGCCTCTTCCCGGCTAAACCCGGTCCTACGGGGTCTTGAACAAGCCGGTGCTACAGGGATCGCGTACCTTGTGGGACCGGCTTTAGCCGGGAAGGTCTCACGACAATTCTGCTGAACCACCCAACGCCCATTGCTGCGCCGTCATGCGATAAATCCTTACGCCCTGGCGATGATACTGACTGTGGACGAACCCGCCGAACCCGAGTTTTTTGATCACATTGACCGATGCAAAATTAGTCGGCTGGACGATGGCGATCAGCGACGACACCTGCAGTTGTTCAAAGCCATAGGCCAGAGCGCTGCGCGCCGCCTCGGTGCCCAGCCCTCTCCCCCAGAACCCGGTGGCGAGTCGGTAGCCAATCTCGATCTCGTCCTTCTCATCGACGAGTTCGGCATTAAGACCGCAGAAGCCGGCCAGGGTTGAGGTGGATTTCTCCACCACTGCCCAAGGACCAAATCCGCGTTCACGGTAGGAAATCCGGCACCAGTCGATGAACTCCCCGGTGGCCTTTTCCGACAACACGCCCGCCACCGAATGTCGCATCACCTCGGGATCGCCCAGGATTTGCGCCAGCGCCGGGGTGTCGTCCGGCGTGAGTTCGCGCAGGATCAGGCGTTTCGTGTGAAGGGGAATGAAGGAGGAGTTCATGAAGTGCGACTCGTGCATGAACAGAGTTGCCTGTGGGACAAGGGGCAGCCCGCTTGTCCCACGGTTAGACGGGAAAGCGCTTACAGGCCGGCCTTCACCTTGCTGGCAACCTCACTTGGCACCCAGGCGGTCCAGACTTCCGGGTGATCCTTGAGGAAGCTCTTCGCCACGACGCTTGGTTCCTGACGTTTCTCGCTCATCTCGCCCAGGGTTTTGTTCAACTGGTCGATGGGCAGGTCCACCTTCTCGAAGAAGCTCACCAGGTCCGGGTACTGCTGGCGGAATGGTTCCGACACGCCGATGGCCAGGTGTGCAGCCAGTGAGCTGGAACCAATCGGGTTGGGATTGCTGGCGTCGGCGAGGGTTTTCCAGGCGGCTTCGTTGAACGGCGGCTCTTCCAGCTTGATCAGTTTGAAGCGACCCAGCAGCGGCGTCGGCGACCAGTAATAGAACAACACCGGCTTGCCGCGGCGGATCGACGACGCGACTTCAGCATCCAGCGCCGCGCCGGAACCGGTGCGGAAGTTCACGTAGCTGTCGTTGAGCTTGTAGGCCTTGAGCTTCTGGGTGTTGACGATCTCCGAGGTCCAGCCGGTCGGGCTGTTGAGGAAGCGGCCCTTGTCCGGGGATTCCGGGTCCTTGAACACGTCTTTGTACTTGGGCAGGTCCGATACCGATTTCAGGTCCGGCGCCAGCGGTTTGATGCCGCGTTCCGGGTCGCCCTTGATAACGAATTCCGGTACCCACCAGCCCTCGGTTGCGCCTTTGACGATATTGCCCAGACCGTGGACCTTGCCTTCGGCCTCGGCCTTGACCCACGCAGGGCTGCGGCCGGCCCACTCTTCGCCGATCACCTGAATATCGTTCTTCGCCAGCGCCGCTTCCAGGCTCACTGTGCTGCCGGGCAGTGTGTCGGTGGGATAGCCGTAACCTTTTTCCACGATGGTGCGCAGGATTTCGGTGATCAGGCTGCCGCTCTCCCAAGTAATGTCACCGAAATGAATCGGCGCGGTTTTTTCTGCGCCGTACGCCGAGCCCGTCAGGGCAGCCAGTGCCAGCAGCGAGCCGCCCAGCAGTTTTTTGATTGGTGTCATGGATGTCTCTCGTCGCTCGGGGATGGGAGGAGCTCAAACGGTTTGGCACAGTCGGCCCGGCACAGCACACGTCCTATTCCAGACAAGCGCGGCGGCAACAGGTTTCAGCCTGATCTATATAGTCGCTCACCGAACGCCGGGAAATGCCCAGGTGCGTGGCGATTTCAGGGTAGGTCAGACCGCCGCGACGGGAGAGCACGAAGGTTGTTTTGATTTTCGCAGGCAGGCGATCAAGACGCCGATCCAGACGGTCGAGCATCTGCAGTGTAGCGGCGTGGCTCTCTGCCGAGGCGTAGGGGATCTCTGCTTCTCGTGCCAGCCCTTCCAGATAGTCGCGCTCCTGATCGCGTCGCCGCCAGCGCTCATACACCAGTCGCTGAGCAATGGTAGTCAGGAGCGCGCGGGGGTCGCGAATCGGCACAACGTTGGGCGAGGCCAGCAGTTGCAGGAAGGTTTCGGACGCAACGTCTTCGGCGCTCTGCTCTGAGTCAAGCAGCCGGCGCAAGCGCAGGCACAGCCACGAGTGGTGTTGCAAAAACAGCTCGCTGAGGTAGTGGCGATGCAAAACATCGGCGCCAGCCATAAGACATCCCCTGCCCTGAAATTCTTATCATCGGGACTTTCCGAGAGGCCATGCTAGCAAGCGCAGTTATGCAGTAAAAATACTTAAAAGTGATTCTTATAGATCGCCAAGGAATAACTAAAGCGATGGCAATCCCAGGGATACAGCCTGCTGCTGGTAGTCGAGCAGCACCCGGTAATCGTCCTCGCTCGCCGGCAGCACTTCGCCGATCGCCAACACGTGGGCGACATCGGGACGTTCGTTGAGCGCTTGATTCATCGCCGCGCGAATGACATCGGCATCGGCGCCCAGCCGCGTGATGTAGGGCAGGCACGGCCCGTCCGCCGTACGAGCGATCACTTTCACACCGGCGACTTCCTCGCTGGCATCGCGGGCCAGGTAGTCGAAGGTCACGCTGTCGATGGCGGCCAGATCGCCCTCACCCGCTTTGATCGCGGCGAGGCTGTTGCGATGGCCACCGGTGAGCGTGACATCCGCAAAGAACGTCCCATTCTGTTGCAGCGGCGCCAGGGCGTGGCGAAACAGGTTCATGCCGGAATTGGAATCCCGTGAATTAAGCAGGCCATGACTGCCCCTGAATTCGACGAGGGCCTGACGCGGATCATCCGCGCGGGCAATCAACAGGCTGCAGTGGTTGCCACCGCCGCTGTGGGGCAACTCATAAACGGGACGACCGACCACCTGAACCTTGCCCTGTAACTCCGTCATCAGCGGATAGCCGCAGGTTTGCGTCAGCAGCAAGTGCGGCGACAGCCACAGCGCCTTCAGATCCAGAGCCTGCGCATCGAGACGCTCCACGCCGAGGATTTCCACTGTTCGTTTCAGCCACTGCTCGTGCGCCTGCCGAATGCGCGGGGGCGCGACGTACATCAACAGTTCGGCGAAGCCTTGGGGCATGTTCCGTCTTCCGTGTCAGACGTAGGGTTTTAGACGTAGGGATGTTGCGGGCTATCGATAGGATTGAAGCTGTGGCGACGAAAGAGTTCCGCGTAACCTGCCACCAGAAAACCGCCGCTGCGTGCCAGCCACTCCTCACGCCGCGCCCGATAGACGACGGGCATGTGATACCACGACAAGCCGGGCAAGTCGTGGTGCACGAGGTGCAGGTTCAGATTCAAGAACAGCCAGGCCCACGGCCATGAGGCTTCGTTGATGACTGTGCGCTCCTGGGGTTGCTCGCCCGGACGATGCTCGTAATACGAGCGAACCATTGACACTGCCAGCGCCGGCACGCTGCAGAAGATCACGTAATGCGCCGCCGAGATCGCGCTGTGATGCTCGATGAACAAAAACATCAGCACCAGCAACCCGCCATGGGTCGACCACATCGCCCAGGCCTGACGCTCGCCACGCAGCAATCGCCGGGTTTCCCCAACGATCAGACTGCTCAGCGCCAACGGCACGCCAAACACCAGACGCCCGGGCGGGGTCTTGTCGAGCCAGCGCAAGAAACGCATCAGCTTGCCGGTCTGTTTCCAGTGCAACTGACTCAGGTAACGGCTTTCCGGATCGCGACCGGGAACGGTCAAATCTTCGTCGCAGTGGTGCTGCAAATGGGTGTCGCGGTACAGCGTGTACGGGTACCACACCGCAAACGGCGCGTAACCGAGCACTTTGTTCAGTCGCAATGAACGCGTCGGGTGGCCGTGCAGCACCTCATGTTGCACGGACATCCACAGCACCAGCAGCGGGATCATCAACAGCGTTGTCGGCCAGACGCCCAGGTGCGGGCTGGCAAGCAGCAACGTCGGCCAGCCTGCGTACACGCCGATAAGCAGCAACCAGGTCGGCCATTCCGTGCGGCCTGTGAAGCTTGCGCGCAGGCGCTTGATCTCTTCGCGCTGCGCATCGTCCAGGTAATTGGGCATTGCCGGTTCCTGCATTCGGGCTGATAACCGGTTGTGCAACGAGGCAGGAAAAACTTGTAGATCGATTGGTTATGACGGTAGAACGATGCGCCGAACCCACCCTCAACCCGACGCCGCCGCCCATGCCCGACATCCAGTTTTTGCTCCTTCCCGCTTTGCAGCGTCCGTTGCTGGACAAGTTCTACCGCGCCCATCGCTCGCCCATGCGCGCCAGGGGCGAGGCGCAGGTGTGGGTGGCGCGCCGGCCGGACATTGTTGGCGCCCTGTGCCTGACGCCGGTTGATGGCGGGCACTGGTTGACCGGGCTGTTTGTTGCGCCGGACGAGCGCGGGCGGGGTGTGGCGGCAGGGTTGATCGTCGCTGCGCTGACGTCGGTTGCAGGAAACGTCTGGTTGTTCTGCGAGCCTGAGTTGCGTGGGTTTTATCAGCGGATCGGCTTCGTTGAGGTAACGGAGTTGCCGCAGGAACTGGCCGCGCGGCTGGCGCGTTATCAACAGACCAAGCGGTTGATCTCGCTTGTGCGCAGCGCTGATTGACCGGCTGGCAGGCTTAGAACCTTTCCTGCGGTAAACCAAACCAAATGTGCCATCGAGTGACCGGCCTTGCGTGCTAGCCTCGCCGAACATTTCTTGATCGAGCAGGATGCACATGAAGCCGGCGCTTATGATTTTCTCTCTCGCGGCACTTTCGGCAACGGACTTGGCGGCGGCGGCGAGTGCTGCGCCCGAATCCACCGTCAGTCACGAGCAGTTCGCGACCGTGCTGGGCGGCAACTGGCGAGTGCCGCAAAATGCGGCCCGCGACCAATACCGTCATCCCGAGCAGACCCTGACATTTTTTGGCCTGCGTCCTGATCAGACAGTCATCGAAATCACCCCGGGCAATGGCTGGTACAGCGAACTGTTGGCGCCGCTGCTCAAAGACAAAGGCCATTACGTGGCTGCGATCGTCGACCCCGCCACCAGCGATGAGGCGAAAAAATCCGCCGACAGCCTGAAGCACAAATACGCGGCCGACCCAGCGCATTACGGCAAGGTCGAGGTCGTGGCCTACGCGCCCCAGGCACCGGTCTTCGGCAAGCCAGGCTCGGCCGACACCGTGCTGACCTTTCGCAACGTGCACAACTGGGTCGACGCCGGCAACGAAGCGGCGACGTTCAAGGCGTTTTACGAGGTATTGAAACCGGGCGGGACGCTCGGCGTGGTCGACCACCGGGCCAAACCCGGCACGACCGCGAAGGACAATGCGCAGAACGGCTACCTGCCGACGGATTACGTGGTGAAACTGGCGCAGAACGCAGGCTTCACGTTGGCGGGCGAGAGCGAAATCAACGCCAACCCCAAAGACACCAAGGACTACCCCGACGGGGTCTGGACACTGCCGCCGGCGTTGGTCAAAGGTGAGCAGGACAAGGCGAAGTTTTTGGCGATAGGCGAATCCGATCGCATGACACTGCGGTTCATCAAGCCGGTGAAGTGACTGGCGTCGAGACGATCTTGCTGGGGCACTGCATTCTTCTGTAGGAGCCGGCTTGCTGGCGAAGGCGGCGTTTGAGGCGAAATAAATAGCGCCGAGAGGGTGGGTTCGCCAGCAATCCGGCTCCTACAGAAACAGTGTTCAGTCAGCTACAGGGTCGGCGCGATATCCGGCGGACGTCTCAAACTGCAGCGTCATTCGTCCGCGTTCGGGTCCATCCCCGGGAACAGCACTTCGATAAAGCCAAAGCGGCTGAAATCGGTAATGCGTGACGGGTACAGACGGCCGATCAGGTGATCGCATTCATGCTGGACGACCCGCGCATGGAAACCGCGGGCCTCGCGCTGAATGAGCTTGCCGTCCGGGTCGAAACCTTCGTAGCGGATATGCTCGTAGCGATCGACCACACCGCGCAGGCCCGGCACGGACAGGCAGCCTTCCCAGCCCTCTTCCAGGGTTTGCTCAAGCGGCGTGATCAGCGGATTGAGCAGGATGGTCTGGGGAACGGCCTCTGCATCCGGATAACGATCGCTGCTCTCGAAACCGAAGATCACCAGCTGCAGATCGATGCCGATCTGCGGCGCAGCCAAGCCGACGCCGCCGACGCTTTCCATGGTTTCGAACATGTCCTCGATGAGTGTCTTCAGCTCACGGGAACCGAACATCGACTCGGGGACAGGTGGTGCGATACGCAGCAAACGCTCGTCGCCCATTTTCAGAATTTCGCGAATCATTGCGGGCCCTCTGCAACGGGCAGAGGCGCCCTCAAGGAGACGCCGTCTGCCTTGAGCATGGTCAGAATTTGTCGGTCTTCAGTACCGGCGGCGTTGGGGAGTAGTCGTGGTCATGGGTGTGATCGCGACCGAGACCTGAAACGTGCTGCTTGAGGTGCACGGTATTGAAATCGGCCGTGCCATCGCGTTCACCTTCTACCTTCTCGCCCTTCTCTTTGCCCTCGGCTGACATGTGCTCGATCACTGCGTTCATCTCAGCGCCGAGCAACAACACCGCTGCCGAGATGTAGAAATACAGCAGCAGCACGATAATCGCCCCAATGCTGCCGTACATGGCGTTGTAGTCGGCGAAGGTTTTCACGTAGTAGGCAAAGCCCAGCGAAGCAACAATCCACACCACAACCGCGAGCACTGAACCCGGGGTGATGAAGCGGAAGCTCTGTTTAACGTCGGGCATGACGTAGTACATGATCGCCACCGCCACCATCAGCAGGAGAATGATCAGCGGCCAGCGGAGGATCGTCCACAGCGTGACGATGAAATCTTCCATGCCAATCTGCGCGGCGAGCCAGTTCATGACCACCGGACCTGTAACCATAAGCGCGGCAACCGTAAGCAGCATGCCAGCGATACCGATGGTGTAGAACACTGACAGCGGGATGCGCTTCCAGGCTGGCCGCGCTTCGGCCACGTCATACGCGGCGTTCATGGCGCTCATCATCAATCGCACGCCCGCCGAAGCGGTCCACAGCGCAATGACGATACCGATTGACAGCAACCCACCCTTTGACTGTTGCAGCTGGTCGATGACCGGGTTTACCTGATCCAGGGCCTGGGGCGGCAGGACCAGTTCGGACTGTAGTCGCAGCCAGCTGAAAAAGTCCGGCAGGTGCAGGAAGCCAATCAGGGCAATGAGGAAGAGCAGGAACGGGAACAACGAAAACAGCATCTGGTAGGCCAGTGCCGAGGCATAGGTCGACATCTCGTCATCGAGAAACTCTTTGACCGTTCTGACCAACACTGTCTTGATGCTGAGCTGGCGCAAGTCCGGGAATATCATGGCGTCTCCTTCGCGACACAGATGTAGCCGAAGCACGGTTATTGATTCAGGCGTTTCTACAAGCGGTATGCATACGAGCGGGCAATTGCGTTGAAATTCCGTCAGTTGCCCGAACGGGCTGGCTTTTTACAGGGTGCCTGAGGTATTGGCTACATTTGATGTGTTTCAGGCGGTCGGCGACGCAAATGATAACGGCCATCAAGGGATGGCCGTTACGGTGTAGCGAATCAGGTCGCCGGGAGCATTCGGGCTCCGGGCGCAAGGGATTCAGACCTTGTCGACGCCTTTTTTCACGGCGTCTTTTGCGTCGCCAACGGTTTGTTGGACTTCGCCTTTGATTTCTTGCGCTTTGCCTTCGGCACGCAGTTTGTCGTTGTCGGTCACTTTGCCGACGCCCTGCTTGACGTTGCCTACTGCTTCGTTAGCCATGCCTTTGACTTTATCGCCGGTGCTGCTCATAGGGTTCACTCCAGGGTGAGAATAGGATGTCATTAACTCGACACTAGAACTGACCGAAGCCGTGAATCAGAGGTTCCAATTATTTCGCGACTGGATTGATTGGGCGTCGTGGGCTTGGGTTTTTCATGCGTCTGGGGGGATATGTGGTTCGCTTAGGTCCTGCCTAACGGCAGAACGTTTCGCCTTCGGCGAGTTACTTGGAAAAGCACCCCAAGTAACCAAGGGTGCCTGCTCTCGGTTGGGCCCGACTTCGTCGGGTTCCTTCACTCCGGTCTCGCTCCGTGGGCCCGCGCCGAACGGACATCCATGTCCTGACGGCGCTCTCGCCGCATCCATGCGGCTCGGCCCACTGCGCGAAACCTGCGTTCAGCCTGCACCAAAGTCGCGATTGGCGGTGTCTCGGATTTATGCGTATGGAGATCAAGATCAAAAGCGCGTTTAAGCAAATCAAAGGCTTCCCGGCTGAAGCAGGTCCTACAGCGGGCGCCGCTGGTCCCACTGCCTGCACGGTTGCTTTTAGTGGGACCGGCTTTAGCCGGGAAGAGGCCCGTTCAGGCGCTGACATCCGGGGAACACCAGTCGCGCAAGCCAATTTTGCCTTTATGTTTGCCCGAGAACCCCGGAGAATGCGCGACCGAACCGGCGGCGCTCAGGGCGTCGGGCCAGGTTGACGAGACCGTGATCCAGGAATGTTATGAAACTCGATAAGCAGCAGGCCATTGCGCGCCGTAATGAACAGCTCGGCGGCGCCGTACTTGGCACCAACAACACGCACTTCGCCGTGCTCGACCCCAAGCGCAATATCTGGTGGTTTGATTTGCCCATGAGCCGCCTGGCGGTGGGTCAGTACGAGTGGCTGCATCTGCTTCTGCACACGCCGAGCACGGACGAGTTGGTTCACCTGAAGGTGACGACCAAGTTCCTGCGCGATCAGAAAGACGCGGTGGTGGTTCGCAATGAAGGCAAGCGCAAGTCCACCGTGAGCCTGGAGCTCTCGGCTGACAAGGATTCGTACTTGAAGGACATGCGCCCGAACGGCGCAAATCTGAGCTTCGCCAGTTTCGTGCAGAAATGATCAACCAGCATTGATTTCACGATTGCAGCGCCGATTACCCGGCGCTGCAATCGAGTGCCACGTCAGACCAGTTCGATACGGTCTGTGTGAATGACGATCTGGCCCTGTTTGTACAGTGCGCCGATCGCTTTCTTGAAGTTGCCTTTGCTGACGCCGAACAGGTTGCTGATAACCTGCGGATCGCTCTTGTCGCTGACAGGCAATACGCCGTTGTTGTCTCGCAACTTGCCCAGAATCTGCGCGTTGAGGCTGCTGGCAAGCTGTTCGCCGACTGGCTGCAGGCTCAGGCTGATGTTGCCGTCGCTGCGCACTTCCTTGATGAAGCCTTTTTCCTGCTTGCCGGACCGCAGGAACTTGAACACCTCGTTCTTGTGAATCAGGCCCCAGTGCTTGTTGTTGATGATCGCCTTGAAACCCATCGCGGTTTCTTCCGCCACCAGCAAGTCCACTTCCTGCCCGACTGTATAGTTGGCCGGCACCTTGTCCAGATAACGATCCAGACGCGTGGTCGCGGTGATGCGGCGGGTGTGCTTGTCGAGGTAGACGTGCACCACGCAGTAGTCGCCGGCTTTCAGCGGCTGCTTTTCTTCCGAGTAAGGCAGCAGCAGATCCTTCGGCAGTCCCCAATCCAGAAAGATGCCGATGCTGTTGACTTCAACCACTTTGAGGCTGGCAAATTCACCGACCTGAACCTTGGGTTTCTCGGTGGTGGCGATCAACTTGTCATCGCTGTCCAGATAAATAAAGACGTTGAGCCAGTCTTCATCTTCGCTGGGAATATCTTTTGGGATATATCGGTTGGGTAGCAGAATTTCGCCGTCTTGTGCCCCGTCCAGATATAAACCGAAGTTAGTGTGTTTAACCACTTGCAAACTGTTGTAGCGCCCGACTAAAGCCATGTGCAGATACCCTCGTTACGTGGGCGGCATTCTACCCGAATTCCGACGGGCATTCCGGATCGGCAGTTGACGTTGGCTGCGCCGTGTTGCAAATCAACAGGTTGATGAACGACGCCGCGCAGGCGGTGGCGGGCTCAAGCCATTCGTCAGGTCGTCGAGCCTGGTCGCCGCCTTGAACAGTGGCCGGATTCGACAGAGTGCCTGAGTGAACACCGCAATCAAAACAGTCATTTAGCCGCTATTTTCGGAAAATGATTCTGCTATTTCTCGCACACGCCTGCCCTCCCCTCGTCCGATAATACCCAAGCAATTTCCGGCCAATTCCGATAGGATGGCCGGCCGTATTAAATTTATATAGGTCAATAGCAGCCATGCGTGTAAAAGCATCCAACTCGAAAGCCAAGCCAGCTCCTGCGGTTGAGACCAGCGATTCGATCAACGCACAAATTGCAGCTTTCCTGAAATCCGGTGGCGAGATTCAGCAGATCGCCAAAGGTGTCAGCGGCCAGACCTTCGGTCCATCCAAACAGATCTCCCTCGGCAAAAAGTAAATTTTCTCCCGCCTCCGCGGTCGACATCCAGGCGCTTTGATCACAAGGCGCCAGGTCTATCGCTCCCTCGCTGTACAAAGCTCTGCTTTACTCTCGTGACATGACTGCGCATCGATACCGCTGCGTCTGGGTCATGGGATGGAACGGACGATGCCCTGATCTGCTGACGTCTTTGCGGAAACCGATATGAACAAACGGATGATCATCGGCGCCCTGCTTAGCCTCGGGCTGACCGGCTGTGCGACCCACGGTTGTGACAACTCGGTGGCAGGCAGCCCATGCCGCGCCGACTATCTGCTGTATCAGAACGACATGCTTCAGGCCAAGCTGCTGATCAACGAACGTCGTGCCGAAAACGACGAGCTCGCCGCCGCCTTGCTTGAGCGGGCAGCGCGCGAAGACACGACCGGTGAGGCCGAGTTTTACCAGGCAGTATTGCTTTTGCGTCAGAACGCCAGCCCGAAACAGATTGATGCCAGGCTCAACGATTCAGCCGATCGCAACTACCCGCTGGCCATCGCCCTGCAGGCGCAACGGGCTGGCATGGAAGATCAGGACAAGGCCCGCGCCTACCGTGCCAGGTACGAAAAACTCGATGTCGCCACCAGCGGTTACCCCTCTTTCCCCCAAGCGTTGATCGTCGTCAATCAGCTGATTTCCGCCGCGAACTGATCGCAACATTCAGCGCATCTGCATCGAATCGACCAATGGTCGTGAGACAGCGCCAATCGGCGGTATCCTTGCGACGCTCTAGCTCGCGGTTCTTGTCGGGCCATTCGGCTTCCGTTCGGCTTCCGTATAGATACCTTCGACCCACTCCTCTGAACCTGAAAGGAGTGAAGCATGCCTTATGCTCGCTGTTTCAACCGTTGGACCGGTGCGGTGTTTGCCTGCGCCGCCCTCATGCATCACGCCGCCAGCGCTCAGGTCATCGAGCGGGAGCTGGGCGACTTCAGCCTCAAGCTCGGCACCACGCCCAGCCGCACCATGGCCCAAGGCCTGGTGACGCCGAGCGGTGCCGATTCGAAGTTCCACGGCGGACTCGACCTCACCCACGACAGCGGTTTCTATTTCGGACAATGGTCGCCCAGCGCAGGGCTGACCCCTGACACCGCGCTGGAAGTAGACTCGTACATGGGGTTCAAGAAGCCCTTCGACAAAACCCTCGGTTATGAGCTTGGCGTCATTCGCTACAGCTACCCGAAAACCGATCAGCTCGACAGCCACGAGCTCTACGCCGGTTTCCGCATTTTCGACAGCCGCATCGGCACCGCCTTCAGCACTGACGCGGGTCGCCAGGACAGCACCCTGTTCCTCGACCTGGGCAGCATGATTCCGCTGGGCCTGGACCTGCGCATGCAGTACGGCAACCACCAGCTCGACTCACCCACCATCATCGATGGCGGCGGCGTGGTCAACGCCTACAGCGACTGGTCGTTCAATGTGTCGCGCCCCGTCCTCGGCATGGACATGAACCTGATGTACAGCGGTTCCAGCCTGACCGGCGCCGACTGCAGCGCCTACAGCGGGCACAACACTCAATGCGAAAGCACCGTCACGCTCAAGGTCGTGCGCTCGTTTTTCTAATGGGTTGAACCGCCATGACCTGACTTGCTCTATAACGGGGAGACGAACCGGCAAGGAGCTGTCATGGGCATTGTGTTGAAGACCTTTATTTCGCTGTGGCTAAGCCTGACGCTGTTGGCGGGGTGCAGTCAGATTGGTCTGACGTATCGGCATCTGGACTTCATCATTCCCTGGTCGCTCAACGACTACCTGGACATGAACGCGCCCCAGAAAGACTGGCTCGATGAGCGCTTGAAAGAGCACTTGAGCTGGCACTGCACCACCCAGATTCCCGGTTACCTCGACTGGCTGGACCGTCTGCAAGGGATGGTCGAAAACAACCAGGTCAACCAGGAGCAGCTCAAGGCGCGCACCGCCGAAGCACGGCAAGCCATCGCTACCCTCTCCAAAGAAATCACGCCCTCGGCGGTCGAGCTGCTGCGTCAGCTGGACGATCAGCAGGTGGGCGAGATGCAGGCGGCATTCGCAAAGGACCTGCGCAAGCATGAGGACGAGTTCGTCGACCAGCCGCTGGATAAGCAGATCAGTGAACGCGCTCAACGCATGGAGAAACGTCTGACGCCTTGGATGGGCAAAATGAATGCCGCGCAGCAGGCGCGGGTCATGCAATGGTCGACGTCGCTGGGCGAGCAGAACCGACTATGGATCGACAACCGCGCGCACTGGCAGTCACTGCTGTTGGCGGCCGTGAAGCAGCGCAACGCTCCAGATTTCGATCAGAAGATTGCCAGCCTGCTACAGGACCGCCAAACCTTCTGGACGCCTGAATACCGCGCAGCCTACGACCATACCGAGCAGGCGGCGATTTCTCTGATTGCGGATCTGATGGCGCAGAGTACGGCGGATCAACGGCAGAAGTTGCTGGCGAAGATCGCAGACGTGCGCAAGGACTTCACCGATTTGAGTTGCTACAAGAGCATGAAAAAAGCGTCCTGATCAGGACGCTTTCAGCATCAGGCAATCTGCGCCTTGGCGGCTACCTCGTCAAAGGTCTCCGGATCCAGCGCATCCCCCTGTTCGTCCAGCACCTGACGCGGATGGTCGTTGCCCGGAATGCTGCTGTCGATCATCGCCAGCAAGCTCGCGCCTCGAGGCGTAAGGGTCGCGCCTTCGCCATTCCCGCCATCACCACTGGTGTGGGCGGCAATGAACCCACGTTCGAGCAACAACGCTCTCAATTCTGCGGCAGACGCTTCTGATGCATCGGCGATTGCGACGCTGTTTTGTACGTGGTGCAACAGACGCTCGATCAGGTCCCAGTCGTATCGTTCAGACATGTTTCAACCTCCAGTGGGCCAACAGGGCAATACCCGTGACGTCCGGTCAGCGGGCTTGATGCTCAGTGGTTGTGACCCGGTGGAGGGCCAGCCGTTCAGCGGGCTGGCAGGGAGGCAGAAGGGGCTTATTCAGCCACTGGCGGACGCGTGACGCGCTTTTTCAGCGGCGCCATCCCGTCCTGGCTGACCAAAGGCTCAGCCTTCGGACGGTTTACCGACTTGCGCTTGGTCGGGCCCTTGGCGACAGCTTTCTTTTTATCGCCCTTCTTGTCACCTTTGCCATCGGTTTTTTTCTTCTTCACGCCGACCGCCTTGCCCGACGCCTTGACCTTCTTCGGCCCGGTGTAGGTGCCTTTGACTTCCTTGATGGTGCGGCGCTCGAACTTCTGCTTCAGGTAGCGCTCGATGCTGGACATCAGGTTCCAGTCACCGTGGGTGATCAGCGAGATCGCCAGACCTTCGCCACCGGCACGGCCGGTGCGGCCAATGCGGTGAACGTAGTCGTCGCCGGTGCGCGGCATGTCGAAGTTGATGACCATGTCCAGGCCGTCAACGTCCAGGCCACGGGCCGCGACATCGGTCGCCACCAGGATCTTCACGCCGCCCTGCTTCAGACGATCGATCGCCAGCTTGCGATCCTTCTGGTCTTTGTCGCCGTGCAGCACGAAGGCTTTGTACTCAAGCGCGACGAGGCGACCGTAAATGCGGTCTGCCATGGCGCGGGTGTTGGTGAAGATGATTGCTTTCTGGTAGGTCTCGTTGGCCAGCAGCCAGTTGAGGACCTGTTCCTTGTGCACGTTGTGGTCGGCGGTGATGATCTGCTGACGGGTGCCGGGGGCCAGCTCGCTGACACTGTTGACTTGCAGATGCTGCGGGTCTTTCAGGACCTTGCCGATCATCTCGCGCAGGCCCGAACCACCGGTTGTGGCCGAGAACAGCATGGTCTGCTGACGATTGGCGCATTCGCCGGCCAGGCGCTCGACGTCTTCGGCAAAACCCATGTCGAGCATGCGGTCGGCTTCATCGAGAACCAGCAGCTCAACCTGCTTGAGGTCGAGGTTGCCGGCGTTGAGTTGCTCCAGCAGGCGGCCCGGCGTACCAATCAGGATGTCCGGGACCTTGCGCAGCATGGCGGCCTGGACCTTGAAGTCTTCGCCGCCGGTGATCAGGCCGGCCTTGATGAAGGTGAACTGGGAGAAACGCTCCACTTCCTTGAGCGTCTGCTGGGCCAGTTCGCGGGTCGGCAGCAGGATCACGGCGCGGATATCGACGCGAACCTTGGCCGGGCCCATCAGGCGATTGAGCATCGGTAATACGAACGCGGCAGTCTTGCCGCTGCCGGTCTGCGCCGTCACCCGGAGATCGTGTCCTTCCAGCGCCAGCGGAATGGCCGCTGTTTGCACAGGCGTAGGCTCGACGAAATTGAGTTCGGCCACGGCTTTTAGCAGGCGTTCGTGCAGGGCGAATTGGGAGAACACGGGTGTTACCTCGGCGTAATACAAAAAAACAGTCGCATAGGGTACCGGTTTAAGCCGGATTCGCCGAGTCTCTTTAGCTCAAAGGGCCTATTTTGTTACCGGATTTGGCCTACCCTGCCCTCGCTTCCCTATCAATGCTCTAATCGCGCCCCCCATTTTTGATCAGGAGATCCAGCGCCCATGGACACCCATTCGCTTTGGCTACGCGCCCAGGAAATCTGGACGCTGCTGGAAAACCAGCCAATGCTGCGCACGATCACCGGATTGCTGTTACTGCTGATCGCCGCCTTCGTGCTAGGGCGCCTGGCGCGATGGGTGATCCTCTACGCCATGAAGGCGCTGAGCCGCCAGCCGTCGCTGTTCTGGCTCAATGACTTTCTGCACAACAAAGTCTTCCACCGACTGGCCCAGGTCACACCTTCGGTGGTCATTCAATTCGGGCTCAACCTGGTCCCGAACCTCAGCCCTGCCGCCAATCACGTGCTCGGCAACATCGCGCTGGCGTTCACCATCCTTTTCCTCATGCTCACCGTCGGCGCGCTGCTCAACGCATTGCTGGACATCTATGCGCGCACCGAACACGCCCGCACCCGCTCGATCAAGGGCTACGTGCAGCTGACGAAGATGATCCTGTACGTGTTCGCCGGCATCATCATCGTCGCCACGCTGATTGATCGGTCGCCGTTATTGCTGCTTTCCGGGCTCGGCGCGATGTCGGCGGTGATTCTGCTGGTTTACAAAGACACCCTGCTGTCCTTCGTCGCCAGCGTGCAACTGACCAGCAACGACATGCTGCGCGTCGGCGACTGGATCGAAATGCCGCAGGTCGGCGCCGACGGCGACGTGGTGGACATCACCCTGCACACCGTCAAGGTGCAGAACTTCGACAAGACCATCGTCTCGATCCCGACCTGGCGGTTGATGTCCGAATCGTTCAAAAACTGGCGCGGCATGCAGCAATCCGGTGGGCGCAGGATCAAGCGCAGCCTGTTCATCGACGCCAGCGGCGTGCGGTTCGTCTCCGATGAAGAGGAACAGAAGCTGACCCAGGTTCGCTTGCTGACGGATTACATGGGCCGTAAAAAAGCCGAGCTCAAGGCATGGAACGAAGCGCAGGGCAATGTCGCCGAAATGTCGGCCAATCGCCGTCGCATCACCAACATCGGCACGTTCCGCGCCTACGCACTGGCGTACCTGAAAAGCCACGTCGATATTCACCCGGACATGACCTGCATGGTCCGCCAGATGGAAGCCACGGCCCAGGGTGTCCCGCTGGAAATCTACTGCTTCACCCGCACCACCAGTTGGGGCGACTATGAGCGCATTCAGGGGGATATCTTCGATTACCTGCTGGCCGTGCTGCCGGAGTTTGGGCTGGGAGTTTATCAACAGCCGAGTGGGGCGGATTTACGGATGGGGCTGGAGAAGATGAAGCCAGACAGCCCCGCAGGGGTGGAGTGAGCACCTGAAACCGTTAACACGGCAGCAAGCGAACGTGCTCATCGCCCGCTTGAGAGCGTCATTGATTCACTTCCCGCATGTACGGAGCTTCTAATGACTACCGAAGACGCATATTCCCCGGCTGGATTTGGGCCAACCATCCGACGCCATTCAGCCGTCCTGGAAATGCCCGTGCATTACATGCGTGGCGGGACGTCGACCGGCATCGTGGTCTGGGAGGCGCTTCTGCCACAGGACGAGTCCCTGCGCGCTGAACTCCTGCGACATTTGATGGGGGTCCCGCAGGCGGGTACCGAACGCGGCAACCGCCAGATAACGGGGCTCGGACGCGGACCCGCGACCAGTAACAAGGTGTTCCTGATGGGGGTCGAGCAGACAGCCCATGGCATACGCCTGATCAGTACGCTCGCCCAATTGGCCAGCGACCACGCGGGTATCGATTGGAGCGTCAACTGCGGAAACATGTCCAGCGCCCTGCCGTTGTGGGCGATCGATGCCGGTTTGTGCCAACTGCCACCGGGTCAGACCTGCGATATCGAGCTAAAGAACACCAACACGGGCGTGCTGACCGTTGCGCGAATGAAACGCGATGAACATGGCCATTTCACCACCGCTGAAATTCCTGGAGTGACGGGCGCCTTTCCTGGCGTCGATCTGTTCTTGCAGTCGCCTGTCGGCAACAAGACCGGGGCGCTGCTACCCACTGGCGCGGTGATGGATGTCATCGCAGGGCATGAGGTGTCGTGCGTCGATGTGGCGGTGCCCATGGTCATTGCTCAGGCAAGCAGCTTCGGCAAAACGGGCCACGAATCCATCGCCGAGCTTGAAGCCGACCTGCCCTTCATGGAAGCGCTGCGAGAGGTGTGGATTGAAGCGGGCTTGAAGATGCGTCTGCGCCGCAGGGACGGTGAATTGATGAGTCGTGCCGACATCGAGCGCAGCGAAACCATTCCGAAAGTGTGCATCGTTGGCGCTCCTCGCAATGGCGGCAATATCGCAGTTCGTTACTTCACCCCCCAGACCGGGCATGCATCGATGGCCGTCTCGGGCGGTTGCTGTCTGGCGGCAGCCTGCTTGATACCCGGCACTACCGCTCACCGGCTGGCGACGGGAATTGCGCCCTTGGGCACTGAGTTCGCCGATGTCGAGGTCAGTATCGAAAACCCCGCTGGGCGTTTGGACGCTACGGTGGTAGCTGCGCTGGAAGGCGGCGAAATCAAAATAACCAGCGCGGCCTACCGTCGGAGTGCGCAGATCCTCATGCGAGGCTATGTACCGCTTTACCGGGCCTCTGCCGAACTCGCCAGCGCGCTGACCGCATCCATGGTCATCGTGGATTGAGCGGGCAGCTTGACGGGCTCGAGACCCGCCATTAGTCGGCTTTGGCGCGCCTGACGCGCGCAGTCCCCGGGGACATGCCCACCGAGCGTTTGAAAGCGCGGCTGAACGCGGCCAATGACCCGTAACCCAACTCGCTTGCAACGGTTTCAACCGGTTGACGCTCGCGACTCAAACGTAAAACAGCCAGACGCATTCTCAAGTCCGTCAGGTATCGAAGCGGGGTGACGCCGGTCGCGAGGAAAAACCGCTGGGCAAACACAGAGCGGGATTGCCCGGCTTCGTTTGCAAGCGCTGCCACTGTCCACTGCTTGCCAGGGTGTCTGTGCATCATGACAAGCGCCCTGCTGAGCCGGGGATCCTGCAGCGCGGCCAACCAGCCCGAGGCGCCACCGCATCCGCCGGCCACCCAACCTCGGACGATCAGCGCGGCAACCACTTCGGCCAGGCGTGCCAGGATTCCCATGTGCCCTGCTTGCAGGGTTAGCGACTCGCGCTCCATCGCTTCAAGCATGGGACGGATTTCGGGTGATGATTCAAGCAGTGTACTCACCTGCAACACCTCTGGCATGGCCGTCACAAGAGGTTGCATCCCACCGAGCTCCAGCGTCATGCAGCAGCTGAAGATAATCGGCGCGTGGCTATCTCTTTCCTGATCAGCGAGGGACTTTTCACTGCAGTCATCCGTAGCCAAGGGGTCCAGAGCAAAGGGCTTCACATCGGTCGCGCGCGTATCCTCAGAAGCCAATACCGCATGGGGGCCTCCGTGGGGGATGAGCACGGCATCCCCGGTGTCGAGCCGATGAAGATGGCCGCCCGGGCTTCGCAACCAGAGGGGCCCACGCCCTGCAAAATGAAACTGAGCCCGGCCCACTTCGTTGCTAAAGCCAATACCCTGGGAGACTGGAACTTCCGTTCTGCGGAATTGCACGCCGAACAAGCGCATGCCTGACAGCAATTCACTCACTAGAGCATTGGAAGAAGGATGCATGAAGATAGGCCCACGTCAGGACGGATGATCAAAAAAGAAGTGTTTTTGATCATAGAACGTCCTGATGGCCCTGCCTAGACTTTGCTTCCCACCCTGAAGTCAGGAAGCAGTCCCATGAATTACCCTTGTTTTATCCGAATGCTGCGCGGCACCTGTGCGGTCCTTTTATTGGGGGGCCTCTCCTCACTAGCCATGGCCGCAGATGCGAGCTACACCGTGACGGCGCCGGATGGCATCAAGCTGGCGGTGCAGGAGTCAGGCAATCCGCAGGGCCCTGCCATTGTCTTTGTTCATGGCCTCTTGGGCAGCCGACTCAACTGGGAAAAGCAGACAAGCAGTCCCCAGTTGCAACGCTATCGCATGATCACCTACGACCTGCGCGGTCATGGCCTCTCCGACAAGCCGGAAAATACCGACGCTTATACCGACGGGCGCCGGTACGCCGATGATTTGGCCGCCGTGCTCAAGGCAACCGGCGCCAAGAAGCCGGTATTGGTCGGCTGGTCATTAGGCGGCGTGGTCATGTCGAACTACCTCGCAGCCTATGGGGACGCTGATATTGGCGGGATCATGTACGTCGACGGCGTCATCGAACTTAACGCCGCGCTGATCACTGCCCACCCCGACGTGTACGCAGGCCTGGCGTCCGAGGATCTGAAAACCCACCTAGACGCCGTGCGCACCTTTCTGTCGCTCTGCTTCCACACTCAGCCGGATGCACCGACGTTCGAGCGGCTACTATCGAATGCTGCCATGGCATCCTGGCCGATGACCCGCGTCACGCCCTCGATGACCGTTGGCGTGGCGGAAGGACTGCCCAAGGCACGTGTGCCGGTCCTGATGGTGTATGGCGAGAAGGATGCGCTCGTTCAGGTTCAGCCAAGCATCACCCGCGCCCGGCAGCTGAACCCACGTATTCAGACAAAGCTGTACCAGCACTCGGGCCATGCTCCATTCATGGAAGAAGCTCCGCGCTTCAATCGGGATCTGGCTCAGTTCATGGACACTTCTCTGAACGCCGTCCAGGGTCACTAGGGGTTGATAAGGAGGCTGCCTGATGTCAGAGCTGACACGTACAACACCCACACCCTTTTTTCCAGACTTCCGGCCACTTGACGTGAAAGCGGGCGGAGTCCGCTTCGCTGGTGTTATAGGCGGCCATGGCGCGCCAGTGCTCCTGCTCCACGGCTACCCGCAAACGCACATCGCCTGGAGGCGAATTGCACCAACGTTGGCGTTGGCCCACACCGTGATCATCCCGGATCTCCCTGGGTACGGTTCGAGCCAAATCAGCCGAACAACACCTCGATGGACGAAGCGCCGCGTGGGGAATGCACTGGTCTCGCTCATGGAACAACTTGGACATAAGCGATTCTCAGTCGTCGGCCATGACCGCGGCGCGCGGGCGGGTTATCGCATGGCCCTTGATTACCCTGAGCGGATTACCGTGTTCGCCTCACTCGCCGTGGTGCCGACTCTGGATGCGCTGACATCAATGGATTTTCGCGGCGCTACAAAGGCGTTCCACTGGTTTCTGCTTGGTCAGCAGGCGGATCTGCCCGAGCGCTTGCTGGCTGCTGATCCGGATGCGTTCATCGATTTTGCGCTGGAGAAGATGACCGAGGGTCGAGAGGTGATCGAAGCGGCGGCCATGGAAGCTTACCGGGCAGCATTCCGCAGACCTTCGGTGCGTCAAGCCATGATTGAAGATTACCGAGCTGCGCTGGATGAGGATCTTGCGATGGACGAGGCAGACTTCGCAGCATGCCGAAAGCTCAGCTGCCCAGTGCTGGTGCTCTGGCCTGATGCTGACCACGCCGATAACCGTCCGACACCCATCGAGATCTGGCGAAGCTGGGCAACCGACGTTACCGGCAGCTCGACGCGGGGTGGGCATTTGCAGCCAGAAGATGCTTCAGAACAAGTACTGGCAGCACTCGTCCCCTTCTTGCGAGCACAGAAATTCAATGACATATGAAAGCAAGTTGATATGAGCTTAGGGTGAACAAGGCGTCAACCCGACGCACTTTTATTCAAACAACAAAAAGCCCGGCGTCTGCCGGGCTTTTATGCTTTGGGTATTTAAACACCCAGCGCCTTACTGATAACGCTGGTAGCTCGAACCGAACTCTTTACGGTTTTCAGCAACGGTCACGGTGCCGGAAGTCTGGTTGGCGAAGGGCTTGACCGCTTCCTTGCTGGCGACTTTGCTGTCCAGAACGGTAGCGCTGGAAGCGTTGACGATAGCGCGTTGGTTAATGTGCTCTGAGCTGGCGAATGCAGAACCCGTAGCCAGGATGGACAATGCGAAACCGAATGCGATGGACTTTTTCATGATGTAGATCTCCGCGTAGTGGCTGGTAAGTGGGTTAAGTTGTTTCGTTGGGGCCAATCTATTCGGTTGATCCCGACATGAAAAACCACGCATGGAGATATCTAACATCACCCTCGCTGATGTCGTTAACCCGGGCGTCTAACCCGGCTGTTTCAGGGAACGGCCCGGCGTTGAACAAGACTGCGCCGACTGATCCACACCGATGAAACAATCACCAGCCCGCCTAAAAACAGCTTGCCGAGGTCCTCGTTCTGTCCCCAGATCAGCAAATTGATCAGCAGCCCCACCGGCACGTGCAGGTTATTCATCACCGCCAATGTGGCGCCGTTGACCAGGCACGCGCCTTTGTTCCACCAATACATGCCGAGCGCGGTGGAACACAGGCCGAGGAACAGCAACACCACCCACTGTTGAGGCGCATCCGGCAGATGCTGCGGGTTGCCGAACAGCAGAAACGCCGGCAACGCCACGGCCAGGGCACCGAGGTAGAAATAGCCGAAGCGGCGGTAATGGGGCAGATCGCTGGGGTGCCGGGCGACCAGATGTTTATAGAGCACCTGCCCTGCGGCGTAGGTGAAGTTCGCCACCTGCAGGAGCAGGAAGCCGCCGAGGAAATTCGGATCGACCCGGTCGTAACGGATGATGACCGCGCCGAGCACCGCGACCAACGCCGCCAACAGGCCCCACGGATTGAAGCGCCGATTGAGGGCGTCTTCGATCAGCGTGACGTGAAGCGGCGTCAGGATGGTAAACAGCAGCACTTCGGGGACCGTCAGCACGCGGAAGCTCAGGTACAGGCAGACATAGGTGACGCCGAACTGCAGCGCGCCGATCAGCAGCATGCCGCGCATGAACTGCGGCTCAACCCGACGCCAGCGTGTCAGCGGGATGAAGACCAGACCGGCCAGGACAACCCTCAGCAGCACGGCAAAGTAGCTATCGACGTGCCCGGCCAGATAAACGCCGATCAGGCTGAAGGAAAACGCCTGAATCAGCGTCACGAAAAGTAGATAGCCCATGGTTGCCCCTTTTTTGAAGGCGGCGACCTTAGCCGGTTGGCCATGGCGTGTCTATTGAACAGGTCGGCCGGACACCCGTTTGCGGCAATCCCGAAGCCGAAAAGAAAAAAACCGATCGACCCGGCGCAGTCCTGCGGGTCGATCGGGCAATGCACTCAGGAGCGAACGAGTGCCAATGGAGTGTCGATGAACGCGAGCATCATCAGGCGGCGGGATTAACGGGCGATTAAGGGGTCGGATCCGATCCCGGACCAGCGTTCGGAGGACAATCCCCCTCGGCCTACCTGCGGCAAGCGTCTCGATCAAAGAAGACGACTATCGACCCGAACCCATCTAAGAATTTGTTTTATCGACGAAGCCGAAGTACGCTCCATCGACGCTGAGGCGCGGGTTATAGAGGCTCGCAGCTCAGGGAGATGCGCAGTTTGACGATGTCGCGGGTGAACTTGGCGGTGACTTCGGTGCTGCTCTTCGGCGCGACCTGGACACGGCGCGTGCGCGGGGCTTCCGGCCCGTTGCGAAAGACCACGCTGCACTTGGCGGGAACATCGCCAAAGTTATTCAGGGTGATATTGCCGATGTCGTAGGCGACGTCATGACTGTTGTAGTCGACCTGCACACCCTTGATGTCTTTTTCGACGTCGATCGGGTAGGCGAACGCACTCAGCGGCAGCATCGCCAGCAGCACACAACAGATTATTTTCATGGGGCAGTCTCCATTCAGGGACCGCCAGCTTAGGACAACAGGAGCGAGAGATGAAAGCGCCCCGCGTGACCCTTGATCAATGGCGCACGCTGCAAGCCGTTGTCGACCATGGCGGCTTTGCTCAGGCCGCCGAAGCGCTGCACCGTTCGCAGTCGTCGGTCAGCTACACCGTCGCCAGGATGCAGGACCAGCTCGGCGTTCCGCTGTTGCGCATCGACGGCCGCAAAGCCGTGCTGACCGAGGCCGGCGAGGTGTTGTTGCGGCGCTCGCGGCAACTGGTGAAGAACGCCAGCCAGCTGGAAGACCTGGCCCACCACATGGAACAGGGTTGGGAAGCCGAGGTGCGTCTGGTGGTCGACGCTGCGTACCCGAACGCTCGACTGGTGCGGGCGCTGACAGCCTTTATGCCGCAGAGCCGCGGATGTCGGGTGCGGCTGCGTGAGGAAGTGCTGTCGGGGGTGGAGGAAGTGTTGCTGGAAGGTGTAGCCGATCTCGCCATCAGTGGCTTCAGTATTCCGGGCTATCTAGGGAATGAGATGAGCAAGGTCGAGTTCGTCGCCGTCGCCCACCCCGGCCACGCCCTGCATCAGTTGCAACGTGAGCTGAATTTCCAGGACCTCGAAAGCCAGTTGCAGGTGGTGATTCGTGACTCCGGGCGCAACCAGCCGCGCGATGTCGGCTGGCTCGGCGCCGAACAGCGCTGGACGGTGGGCAGCCTTGCTACGGCGGCTGCGTTTGTCAGCAGCGGTTTGGGCTTTGCCTGGCTGCCGCGCCACATCATCGAGCGGGAGATTCAGGAGGGGCTGCTCAAGATCCTGCCGCTGGACAAGGGCGGCAGCCGGCATCCGACGTTTTATCTTTATTCCAGCAAGGACAAACCGCTCGGGCCTGCGACGCAGATTCTGATTGAGCTGATCCAGAGTTTCGATACCGCGCCGCTGGATGTGCCCTTCCCGGTGCCGCAGCAGATGCTGTGAACAAAGGGTCATTGGCGAAACGCGTGTTTTCAGTGGGACTGGCTTTAACCGGGAAGGCGTCGGGCGTCACACCGCAAATTTGAGGGTGATCATGCTGGCCTCTTCCCGGCTAAAGCCGGTCCTACGAATACGCAGCGTTCCCCTGTAGGACTGGCTTTAGCCGGGAAAACGCCGGGCGTCACACCGCAAATTTGAGGGTGATCATGCTGGCCTCTTCCCGGCTAAAGCCGGTCCTACGAATACGCAGCGTTCCCCTGTAGGACTGGCTTTAGCCGGGAAGGCGNNNNACCGCAAATTTGAGGGTGATCATGCTGGCCTCTTCCCGGCTAAAGCCGGTCCTACGAATACGCAGCGTTCCCCTGTAGGACTGGCTTTAGCCGGGAAGGCGTCGGGCGTCACACCGCAAATTTGAGGGTGCTCGGTCCGGCCCTTTCCCGGCTGAAGCCGGTCCCACTGAAATCAGCGCGTGGCGTGCCCCCACTGTGCAAATTCCCGCAAACGTGCTTCCCTTACGTCCTGTTTTTCCGCAGTCGACATCAATTTCAGGACTCTGCCCATGCTGAAGAAAATCGCCCTCTCCGCCGCTGCCGTGTTGTTCGCCGGCAATTTGATGGCCGCTCCGGCGCCTCACGTTGTGCTGACCACCAGCTTCGGCGATGTGGAAATCGAGCTGAACCAGGACAAGGCGCCCGTCAGCACCCAGAACTTCCTCAAGTACGTCGACAGCAGCTTCTACAACAACACCATTTTCCACCGCGTGATCCCGGGCTTCATGGTTCAGGGCGGCGGCTTTACGGCGCAGATGCAACAGAAGCCCACCAACGACCCGATCAAGAACGAAGCCGATAACGGCCTGCATAACGTGCGCGGCACCGTCGCCATGGCAAGGACCTCGGACGTGAACTCGGCCACCAGCCAGTTCTTCATTAACGTCGTCGACAACGCAATGCTCGACCACGGCACCCGTGACTACGGTTACGCGGTGTTCGGCAAGGTCGTGAAAGGCATGGACATCGTTGACCAGATCGTCAACGTGCAGACCGGCAACAAGGGCGGCATGCAGAACGTGCCGCTGGACCCGATCTACATCAAGACGGCCAAGCGCGTGAACTAAGCCTTTCGCAGGCGCAAAAGCCGGGCGCCTGCCCGGCTTTTGCATTTTCAGGCGACGGTCCTTGAATCAGCGTGAGCAATCGCGTTTTCATGTGGTCTGAACCGAAGACTGTCATTGAGCTGCTCTCAAGCCGCTGCATATCCCCCCATTCAAAGGAGAGCCCGCTCAAGCGTGGGCGTCATTGCCAATGCTCTATCGCCGTTTTGAACAGCTGATCGATATCTTCCGCGAAGCTCCCACCGCCGCCCCGCCCAACACCGTCACGTCGTTCTACGTGTATTACCTGCGTCAGGTGTGGCCCAGTTTCGCCGCGCTGCTGGTGGTCGGACTGATCGGCGCGCTGATCGAAGTCTCGCTGTTCAGCTACCTAAGCCGCATCATCGATCTGGCCCAGGGCACGCCCAACCCTAATTTCTTCCGTGAACATGCGTTCGAGCTCACGTGGATGGTGGTCGTCGCGCTGGTGCTGCGGCCGATTTTTGTCGCCCTGCATGACCTGCTGGTGCATCAGACCATCAGCCCCGGCATGACCAGCATGATCAACTGGCAGAACCACAGTTACGTGCTCAAGCAGAGCCTGAATTTCTTCCAGAACGACTTCGCCGGGCGCATCGCCCAACGCATCGTCCAGACCGGCAACGCGCTGCGTGACTCGGCGGTGCAATCGGTGGATGCGTTGTGGCACGTGCTGATTTATTCGATCAGCGCGCTGGTGCTGTTCGCCGAGGCCGACTGGCGCCTGATGATTCCGCTGCTGAGTTGGATCTTCGCGTTCATTCTGGCGCTGTGGTACTTCGTACCACGGGTGAAAGCTCGCTCGGTCATCTCCTCCGACGCGCGATCAAAACTGATGGGCCGCATCGTCGATGGCTATACCAATATCACGACGCTCAAGTTGTTTGCTCACACCAATTCGGAGCAGCAGTACGCCCGCGAGGCCATCAGCGAACAGACCGAGAAAACCCAGCTGGCAGGCCGCGTGATTACGGAAATGGACACCGTGATCACCACGCTCAACGGCATTCTGATTGTTACCACCACGGGCCTGGCGCTATGGCTGTGGACCCAGTCATTGATTTCGGTGGGCGCGATTGCGCTGGCGACCGGTCTGGCGATTCGCATCGTCAACATGTCCGGCTGGATCATGTGGGTGGTCAACGGCATTTTCGAAAACATCGGCATGGTTCAGGATGGTCTGCAGAGCATTGCGCAGCCGGTGGGCATTACCGATCGGGAGGCGGCGCCGAAGCTGACCGTCAGCCGTGGCGAGGTGAAGTTCCAGGACCTCAACTTTCAGTACGGCAAGGGCAAGGGCGTGATTCACGGCCTGAACCTGAACATCAAGGCGGGCGAGAAGATTGGATTGATCGGGCCGTCGGGCGCCGGTAAATCCACCCTGGTGAATCTGCTGCTGCGTTTGTATGACGTACAAGGCGGGCGGATCTTCATCGACGATCAGGACATTTCCCACGTCGCGCAGGAGAGCCTGCGTTCGCACATCGGCATGATCACCCAGGACACGTCGCTGTTGCACCGCTCGATCCGCGACAACCTGCTGTACGGCAAACCGGATGCAACCGACGCTGAGTTGTGGGAAGCCATGCGCAAGGCCCGCGCCGACCAGTTCATCCCGCTGTTGACGGATTCCGAGGGCCGCACCGGGCTGGATGCCCATGTGGGCGAACGCGGCGTCAAGCTGTCCGGTGGTCAGCGTCAGCGCATCGCCATCACTCGCGTGCTGCTCAAGGACGCGCCGATCCTGATCATGGACGAAGCGACTTCAGCGCTGGATTCGGAGGTGGAAGCGGCGATTCAGGAGAGCCTGGAAACCCTGATGCAGGGCAAGACGGTGATCGCGATTGCTCACCGGCTGTCGACCATCGCGCGGATGGATCGTCTGATCGTGCTGGAGAACGGCGTCATCGCTGAAAGCGGAACCCATGCGGAGCTGCTGGCGCATAAAGGTTTGTATGCGCGGTTGTGGGCGCATCAGACGGGTGGGTTTGTCGGGGTCGATTGATCAAGACATCGCGCAAACCGTAGGAGCCGGCTTGCTGGCGAACCCGATCTGTCATTCGCCACTGAGGTGGCTGAACAATCGCCTTCGCTAGCAAGCCCCGAGACGGTCGCCGCATGCATGACCGAGACAAAATCCCTGTAGGAGCGCGCTTGCCCGCGAACGCAAAGTGTCAGCCACTGGATACTTAGCTGACTCACCGCAATCGCGGGCAAGCGCGCTCCTACAGTTGATCTCCAGCTAAACTCACATCTGTGTTGAATCCAGATCTGTAGGTAGATTCGCAGACCGCTCTATATTCACTCAATCTGCCGATACGGCAACGCCCCGCGCGCTTCTTCGGCGTAGGCCAGAATCCCCGCCCGTTCCTGGGTCAGAAAATCCGCTACTGCTTCTCTCAATCCCGGGTGCGCCAGGTAGTGCCACGAGTGGGTGATGACCGGCTCGAAGCCGCGAATCAACTTGTGCTCCCCCTGGGCGCCGGCGTCGAAGCGCTTGAAACCGTGGGCGATCGCGTAATCCATGCCCTGATAGAAACACGTCTCGAAGTGCAGCCGATCAAACTCCGCCAGGCAGCCCCAGTAGCGACCGTAGAAACTGTCGCCGCCGATCAGGCTGAACGCCATTGCCACCGGGCGTGCCCCCTGACGCGCCAGCACCACACGGATCGCCTCGGGCATGCGCTCGGCGACTAGGCTGAAGAACTCCCGCGTGAGGTAAGGCGTTTGCCCACGCACTTCGTAGGTATTGGAATAGCAGGCGTAGACGAAATCCCAATGCGCCTCGCTCAGCTCGTGCCCTTCGAGCCAGTCGAAATCAAAGCCCTGCCCCGCCACTTGCTCGCGCTCCTTGCGCATTTGCTTGCGCTTACGTGAGCTCAAGGCATCGAGGAAATCCTGAAAATCCCGATAGCCGCGGTTCTGCCAGTGGTACTGGCAGCCGATGCGCTGCAGCCAGCCGGGTTGTTCGGCAAGCAGCGCGTCAGCGACCGGGTCGGTGAAATTGACGTGAACGCTGGACAGCTCCTCGCCCTGGGCATAGCCCGGCAGGCAGGCGAGCAGTTCGCGACCATCCTCGGGTGTCTTCGCCAACAGCCGCGGCCCGCTTACCGGACTGAACGGCACCGCCACCAGCAGCTTGGGGTAATAGGCCAGACCGGCGCGACGGCAAGCGTCCGCCCAGGCGTGATCGAAGACGTACTCGCCGTAAGAGTGCCACTTGCGGTACGCCGGCAGCGCAGCGATGAGTTGCTCGCCCTCGTAATGCAGCAAGTGCTCGGCGCGCCAGCCGGAACGGGGCCCGAGGCTGCCGCTGTCTTCCAGGGAGCTGAGAAAGGCATGACGCAGAAAGGGTGAATCGCCAGGTATCAGGGCATCCCACTGCTCAGGCGCAAGGTCCGACAGTCTATCCAAACGGTGTAACGACATCTCACCACTCCAGGTCGCGCCGACGTGCGCGCAGTATCACCTATTCACTTGTTCTGCACATGAAATTACACACCGCACCGCTCTAGCCCGCTGGTCCAACGAAATTTTCACATGTCACTGACATGACATCACTTCGCCACCGTTTCGTCATAAACGCTGGCAATACTGGCGCCAGTTTTTAGAGCCAGAGGTTCTAAGAATTCGGACTTTTTCCCGCCCGCCTTTGGTCGGTTGATCCCCGGATGATTCGGTCATCCCTTCTCGATTACGGAGATTGATATGCGTCTTGCTTCCACGAAAACTGCGGCAGCCCTGTGTGGTGGTGTGCTGCTGGCCATGAGCGTTCCGGCCAGCGCCGCAGTCGACGCGAAACTGCTCGACATGCTCAAGGCCAACGGCTCGATTTCACCCGCCCAGTACGCCGAACTGCAGACCGAGCTGAGTAAAGATCAGCTGGCTCAGCAACAGGCCCAGAAAGCCACGTCCGACCAGATCGCCGCTGCCACCGCTGCCAAGTCCTCCGAGCTGTCTGCCTTTGAGCAGAAAGTGGCATGGGCAGCGAAGACTCAATTCAAAGGCGACGTTCGCGTTCGGCAGGAGACGGTCAAGATTGAAGACCAGAACAACAGCCAGGACAAAAACCGTCAGCGTATCCGCGTGCGTCTCGGTGCCTACAGCGAGATCAACCCGCAAGTCAGCACCGGTATCCGCATCGCCACCGGTGGCGATAACAAGGCCAACTCCACCAACGTTGACCAGAACGACTACTTCACCAAGAAAGACCTGTGGCTGGATCAGGGCTTCATCGACTACCACCCGACTGCCATCCAGAACCTGCACGTCATCGCCGGCAAGATGGCTCAGCCATGGGTCAGCGAAGGCGACGTGATCTGGGACAACGACATCAACCCCGAAGGTCTGGCCGCGACTTACAGCCTGCCGATCAACAAGGGCTTCGAGCTGTTCGGCAGCGCCGGTACCTACACCCTCAAGGACAACATCAGCGGCGAAGGTACGCAGTTCAAGAACGACCTGCGCCTGAACGCGGCTCAGTTGGGGACGCGGATCGCCATCACCGACAACGTGAAGATGACGGTCGGCGGTTCGGTGTACAACTACGAGAACTCCAACGACTGTAATCCAGCCGCTGCCAGCACCAGCACGACGTTCTGTGGCTTGAGCATCAACGGCAACAACACCACCGACTTCCGTCTGTACGAAGGCTTTGGTCAACTGGACCTGACCGGCTTCGTGGTGCCGGTCGGCCTGTACGGTCAGTACGTGGTCAACAGCGCTACCAACAGCGACGAAGACACCGCCTGGCTGGCCGGTGTGAAAACCAAGGTGTTCGGTTTCGGTCTGGACTACAACTACCGCGATACGCAGCGCAACGCTGTGGTGGGTGCTTTCACCGACTCCGATTTCGCCAACGGCACTACCGGTTCGCGCGGTCACAAGCTGGCCATTTCCTACGACATCGACAAGAACTTCGCGGTCGGCGCAACGTACTTCCTGACCAAAGCAGACTTCGCCACTTCTGCTCTGCCGCGTGATCAGGATGCCAACACGCTGCAACTGGACGTGCTGGCGAAGTTCTAAGAAAGACGGTTAAAAGCTGCACGTTAAAAGCTTCAAACGGCGCGCTGCTGCCGTTTGAAGCTGCTAAAAAACTCAAGCCCGCCGTTACCCTGTCGGATCCCCATCATCCGTTCCGACAGAGCAACGCCGGGCTTTTTTGTTGCGATGCCATACGCCGAACTCTGTAGGAGCGTGGCTTGTCCCGCGATCGGCTGCGCAGCAGTCGTTAAACCCCGCCACGCCATTCTTGCTGACACAACGCATTCATTGTGTTGCTGCCGCTGCGCGCCAGATCGCGGGACAAGCCACGCTCCTACGTCATCAACCGCGGTCATTCCAAGCGCCTACATCATCAACCGCGGTCATTCAGGGCGCGTTATTTCTTGCGCAGAATCACGCTACCAATCGAATACCCCGCGCCGAACGAGCTGAGCACGCCCAGCGCGCCGCTTGGCAGGTCGTCCTGGTGTTCGTGAAACGCGATCACCGAACCCGCGGAGCTGGTGTTGGCGTAGCGGTCGAGGATCACCGGGGCTTCTTCGACCGTGGCGTCGCGGCCCAGCAGTTTTTTCACGATCAGGTGGTTCATGCTCAGGTTGGCCTGATGCAGCCAGAACCGTTGCACGTCGCCGATGTTCAGCCGGTTCTCGTCCAGGTGCGCAGCCACCAGTTCGGCGACCATCGGGCAAACGTCGCGGAACACCTTGCGGCCTTCCTGCACGAAGAGCTTGTCCTGCTTGCCTTCGCCCTCTTCCGCCGTGCGGTTGAGGAAACCGAAGTTGTTGCGGATGTTGTTGGAGAGTGTGGTCAGCAGCTTGGTGCCGACGATGTCGAACTGATGCTTTGAGGTCGCCAGGTCAGCGCGCTCGACCACCACCGCCGTGGCCGCATCACCGAAGATGAAGTGGCTGTCACGGTCGCGGAAATTAAGGTGAGCGGTGCAGATCTCGGGGCTGATGACCAACAGCGCGCGGGCCTGGCCCAGCTTGACGCTGTTGCAAGCTGTCTGAATGCCGAACGTGGCCGACGAGCACGCCACGTTCATGTCGAAGCCGAAGCCCTGGATGCCCAGCGCCGCCTGGATTTCGATGGAGATCGCCGGGTATGCGCGTTGCAGGTTGGAGCAGGCGACGATTACGCCATCGATATCAGCCGCAGTCTTGCCGGCACGCTGCAGGGCCTGTTTGGCCGCGGCAACGCCCATCTCACAGAGAATCGACCATTCGTCATTGGAACGCTCGGGCAGGCGCGGCTTCATGCGCTGAGGATCGAGAATGCCGTCCTTGTCCATCACATAACGGCTTTTGATGCCGCTGGCTTTTTCGATAAACGCCGCGTTGGATTCCGTCAGTGCCTGAACCTCTCCCGCTTCGATAGCGGCGGCATTTTCGGCGTTGAACCGGGCAACGTAGGTGTTGAAAGACTGCACCAGCTCATCGTTGGAAATACTGTTGGCGGGGGTGAAAAGCCCGGTGCCACTGATCACGACTTCGTACACGGTCGTTCCTCTCGAGATAAAAGCAGCCCATTGACGGCAGCAGCTGAACAGCCAGCACAAGCGGGGGCGTTGGCGATCTGGGACGAAGGTCCCAATGCAACGAGGCAGCAACCCGCTTGGCGGACGACGGATGTTTATGGCGCTATGACGTTTAGCCGCGAAGTTTGCCATAACGGCCGCCATTTCGCGCTATCGGGTGATACGAACGGGGCAGTGATCCCTGCTCCGAATGCCGCACGATCTTCCGCTGGATGCCGCAGATCCACTGTAGGAGCGCGCTTGCCCGCGAATGGGGTCTGTCTGTGGCATATGAGTCGCCTGACATACCGCCATTCGCGGGCAAGCGCGCTCCTACAATAGGTCCCGATCAAAACAAGGATGTGCGCTGAATGCAGGACCCGTTAAGGCATCACCCCTCGACTTGCGTCCATTGCTTGTTCAGGCGCTTGTCCGAGATCGGCACTTTGGTCCCCAGTTGCTGCGCGAACAGCGACACGCGGTATTCCTCCAGCCACCAGCGATACACCACCAGCTCCGGGTCGCGCTTGCCTTCCTGGGCATGCTTGTCGGCGCGGGTCTGGTACTGCGCCCAGAGATTCCCAAGTTCGATGCTCCAGACCCGGTCCTTCTGCGCCTGGCTGCCGAGCTTCTCAAGACGGAGTTCGATGGCCTTGAGGTAACGCGGCAGTTCCTTGAGCCACACCGCCGGCGTTTCGCGGACGAAGCCGGGATACACCAGCTTGCTCAGCTGGCCTTTGATGTCGTTCAGCGCCACGGCCTGGGCCAGATCGATCTTGCCCTTGAAGCGCTTTTGCAGGCCATGCCACAGCTTGAGAATCTCAAGCGTCAGCCTTGCCAGCCGCTCCGCATGTTCGGTCAGACCGCCACGCTTGCGCTCGGCCAGGGACAGCAAGCCGGCACCGTCTCGCGGCAACGTTGTTTCGCCCTCAAGGATGCAGCTGTCGAGACTCGCCAGCAGGATGTCTTCGATCAGCCCATCGACGCGCCCCAGATCGCGGTACAGCAACGCCAGTTCGGTTTGGCCCGGCAACTTGCTGCGCAGGAACTTGGTCGGCTCGGCCAATTGCTGCAACAACAGCCGCTGCAGCGCTCGACGGTGTTGGTACTCGGCTTCGGCCTGAGTGGAGAAACGCCCTTCCTTGACCGCGCCCCCCTCTTCCACCAGCGCCGGGTACACCGTCATCGACAGGCCGGCAATCTGCTGTTGAGTCTTCTCGGCCACCTTTGCGAAGCCCTTGGCTTCGACCGGCTGCTGACCTTTCGCCGATTGCGGCACCGCCAATGCAGCCTGTCCGGCCTCGGCAAACCGCGCGGTCAGCTCATCCAACTCGCGACCTTCACCGAGGAACTTGCCATTGGCGTCGACCACTTCAAGGTTCATTTTCAGGTGGCTTTCCACCTGCTGCGCCGCTTCCGCCCAGGCTTCGTCGGTCACCCGCACGCCCGTCATGCGGAGCAACTCGCGGCCCAACGCCTGAGGCAGCGAGCCTTCGGCAAAGACCATTCGCTGCAGCGCGGCTTTGACGAAGTCCGGCACCGGCACGAAATTCTTGCGCAGTGCCTTGGGCAGATTGCGCACCAGCGCCACGCATTTGGTTTCCAGCAGCCCCGGCACCAGCCACTCCAGGCGCTCGGCCGGCAATGACAGCAACAGCGGCGCCGGCACCCGCAGGGTCACGCCGTCGCGGGGGTGGTTCGGTTCAAAGTGATAGGTCAGCGGCAGGGTCAGTTCGCCCAGGCGCAAGGTGTCCGGATACTGGTTGGCGGTAACTTCGCTGGCTTCGCGGGCGAGCACATCTTCCTCGCGCATGATCAGCAACTGCGGGTTCTTCTGGCTTTCCATCCGGTACCAGGCGTCGAACGTCGCGGTCTGGTGAATATCCGCCGGCAAGCGTTCGTCGTAATAGCGGTACAGGGTTTCTTCGTCGGCGAGAATGTCGCGGCGCCGCGCCTTGGCTTCCAGTTCGTCGAGCTGCTCCAACAGCTTGGTGTTGGCCGTCAGACACTTGGCCCGAGACTGGATTTCACCGCGCACCAGCCCTTCGCGGATGAAAAACTCGCGGGATACCACCGGATCGATCGGCCCGAAATGCACCGGACGACGGCCAACGACGATGAGGCCGAACAGGGTGATCTGTTCGAAGGCCACGACCTGGCCGCGCTTCTTTTCCCAATGGGGTTCGAAGTGGTTTTTCTTGATCAGGTGCCCGGCAAGGGGTTCGATCCAGTCCGGTTCGATCTTCGCCACCATGCGCGCATAGAGTTTGGTGGTTTCCACCAGCTCGGCGGCCATGATCCATTGCGGACGCTTGCGGCCCAGCCCCGATGACGGATGCACCCAGAACCGCCGCTGACGCGCGCCCAGGTAGTCGCCGTCTTCGGTCTTCTGACCGATCTGGCTGAGCAGGCCCGAGAGCACCGCTTTGTGGAATTTCGGGAAATCGGCCGGCTCTTTATTGACGGTCAGTTGCAGGTCGCGGCAGATCAGGCTGAGCTGACGATGGGAGTCGCGCCACTCGCGCAGGCGCAGGTAATTGAGGAAGTTGCGCCGGCACCAGTTACGCAACGGACTGGCGGTCAGGGCCTGGCGCTGTTCTTCGAAGCCGCGCCACAGATTGACCAGCCCGGCGAAGTCGGAGTCCTGATCTTTCCACTGGGCGTGGGCTTGGTCGGCAGCCTGCTGACGCTCCGGCGGACGCTCGCGCGGGTCCTGAATCGACATCGCACTGGCGACAATCAACACTTCCTGCAAGCTGCCCTGCTTCGCCGCTTCGAGCAACATGCGGCCCATGCGCGGGTCCACCGGCAGACGCGCCAGCTGACGGCCCATCGGCGTCAGGTTGTTCTCGCGGTCGACCGCCGACAGCTCCTGCAGCAGGTTGAAGCCGTCACTGATCGCTTTGCCGTCCGGCGGCTCGATGAACGGGAAATCGGTGATCTGACCCAGACGCAGGTGCAGCATCTGCAGGATGACCGCGGCAAGGTTGGTGCGCAGAATCTCCGGATCGGTGAATTCGGGCCGCGAGAGGAAATCTTCTTCGCTGTACAAGCGCACGCACAGCCCCGGCTCGACCCGACCGCAACGGCCCTTGCGCTGGTTGGCGCTGGCCTGGGAAATCGCTTCGATGGGCAAACGCTGCACTTTGGCGCGGTAGCTGTAGCGGCTGATGCGCGCGGTGCCGGTGTCGATGACGTAGCGAATACCCGGCACGGTCAGCGAGGTTTCGGCGACGTTGGTCGCCAGCACCACACGACGGCCCGGGTGCGACTGGAAAATTCGCTGCTGCTCGGCCGGCGACAGGCGCGCGTAGAGCGGCAGGATTTCGGTGTGCTTGAGTTGCGCCTTGCGCAGCATTTCAGCGGCGTCACGGATCTCCCGCTCGCCGGGCAGAAACACCAGCACATCGCCGGGGGATTTGCGCTCGCTGCGTTCGAAGGCGGCCAGTTCGTCCAGCGTGGCAAGAATCGCCTGATCCACGGTCAGGTCTTCCTCGATGCTGTTGCCCTCTTCGTCCTGCTGGGCCGTCATCGGCCGGTACCAGGTCTCCACGGGGAAAGTCCGGCCCGAGACTTCGATGACCGGCGCCTTGTCAAAATGCTCGGAGAAGCGTTCGAGGTCGATGGTCGCCGAGGTGATGATGACTTTCAGGTCCGGGCGCCGGGGCAGCAGGGTTTTCAGGTAGCCGAGCAGGAAGTCGATGTTCAGGCTGCGTTCGTGGGCTTCGTCGACGATGATCGTGTCGTAGCGCTCAAGGTAGCGGTCGTGCTGGGTTTCGGCGAGCAGGATGCCGTCGGTCATCAGCTTGATCAGGGTGTTTTCGTCGCTCTGATCTTCGAAGCGCACCTGATAACCCACCAGCCCGCCCAGCGGCGTGCCGATTTCTTCGGCGACCCGGCTGCCGACGCTGCGCGCCGCAATACGGCGGGGTTGGGTGTGGCCAATCAATCCGTGCTGACCGCGACCGATTTCCAGGCAAATTTTAGGCAGCTGAGTGGTTTTGCCCGAGCCGGTTTCGCCGGCAATGATCAACACCTGATGCTCAAGAATCGCTTTCTTGATCTCGTCGCGCTTGGCGGCGATGGGCAGGTTTTCGTCGTAGCGCATGGCGGGTACGCTCTGCGCGCGACTCACTACACGGGCGCACGATGCCTGCACGCGCTCGACCCACTGCGCCAGCTTCGTCTCGTCCGGTTTCTTGCGCAGCTCATGCAATTGCCGGCGCAAGCGATGACGATCGCTGATCATCGCGTGGTCGAGGTTCTTGAAGAGTTGGTCGATGGAGGTCGAATCGTCGGTCATCAGGGCGCGGAATCTTTCTATCTGAATGCAGGGCGCGGATTGTCGCAGATTTGGCGGGGCGGATGCAGGTCTCGGATCAAAGCTGTTTGTGGGCGTGGATTCATTCACTGAACGGCACGCCAACCCTGTAGGAGCCGGCTTGCTGGCGAACGCGGAGCATCAGCAACAAAGAGGTGACTGAACCAATGGGTTCGCCAGCAAGCCGGCTCCTACGGATTTGATCAGGGCATCAATCGCGTGTACGCCTCAAACAACAAACCCCGCACGCTGGCGGGGTCTGTGGTGATGAGCGCTGACTTACGCCGGCTTTTTCAGCGCCAGCTTTTTCAGCTCTTCGTCACGCAGTTCCCGGCGCAGGATCTTGCCGACGTTGGTGGTCGGCAGTGCATCGCGGAATTCAACGCTGCGCGGCACTTTATAAGCAGTGACGTTGGCGCGCATGTGCTCCATGACCTGATCCTTGCTCAGGGTCGTGCCCGGCTTGCACACCACGAACAGCTTGATCGCTTCGCCGGATTTCTCGTCCGGCAGACCGATGGCCGCGCACTGCAGCACGCCCGGCAAGGTCGCCAACACGTCTTCCAGCTCGTTCGGGTACACGTTGAAGCCCGAGACCAGAATCATGTCCTTTTTGCGATCAACAATGCGCATGTAGCCATCCGGCTGGATAATCGCGATGTCGCCGGTCTTCAACCAACCGTCGGCGTCCAGCATCTCGTCGGTGGCGGCCTGGTTTTGCCAGTAGCCCTTCATCACCTGTGGGCCCTTGATGCACAGCTCGCCCACTTCACCCAACGGCAGCTCTTCGCCGGCGTCGTTGATGGTCTTGCACAGGGTCGAGGGCACGGGAATGCCGATGGTGCCCATCTGGATCTTCTGGAAGGGGTTGACCGACGCCACCGGGCTGGTCTCGGTCATGCCGTAACCTTCGCAGATCGAGCAGCCGGTCACGTCTTTCCAGCGCTCGGCCGCCGCCGTTTGCAGCGCCATGCCACCCGACAGGGTGAGCTTGAGCGAGGAGAAGTCCAGCTGGCGGAAATCGGCGTTATTGCACAGCGCGACGAACAACGTGTTGAGCCCGACGAAGCCGGAAAACTTCCACTTCGACAGCTCTTTCACCATCGCCGACAGGTCCCGCGGGTTGCTGATCAGCACGTTGTGGTTGCCGCTCAGCATCATTGCCATGCAATGAAAGGTGAACGCATAGATGTGGTACAGCGGCAACGGCGTGATCAGAATCTCCGTGCCTTCGTTGAGGTTGGCCGCCATCAGCGCCCGGCATTGCAGCATGTTGGCGATCAGGTTGCGGTGGGTGAGCATCGCGCCCTTGGCCACGCCGGTGGTGCCGCCGGTGTATTGCAGCACCGCAACATCGTCGCCCTTCGGCGAAACATCCCGGACCGGCTGACCGTGACCCTTGGCCAGTACGTCGTTGAATTTGACCGCCTTGGGCAAGTGGAACGGCGGGACCATCTTCTTCACGTACTTGATGACACTGTTGACCAGCAGGCGCTTGAGCGGAGGCAGCAGGTCGGCGACTTCGGTGACGATGATGTTCTTGACGCCGGTCTTGGGCACGACCTTCTCGGCCAGGTGCGCCATGTTCGCCAGGCAGACCAGCGCCTTGGCGCCGGAGTCGTTGAATTGGTGTTCCATTTCCCGCGCGGTATACAGCGGGTTGGTGTTGACCACGATGAGCCCGGCACGAATGGCGCCGAACACCGCCACCGGGTACTGCAGCACGTTGGGCAATTGCACGGCGATGCGATCGCCGGGTTGCAGGTCAGTGTGCTGTTGCAGATATGCAGCGAAGGCACCGGACAGCGCGTACATTTCGCCGTAGGTGAGGGTCTTGCCCAGGTTGCTGAACGCAGGTTTGTTGGCGAAACGCTCGCAGGACTGTTTCAATACGGCCTGTACGTTCGGATACTGATCCGGATCGATATCGGCGGCGATACCTGTCGGATATTTATCCTTCCAGAAGTTTTCGAGCATAAAAGCCGACTCCTCAGCGACAGCGTTTCTACACACCGCTTGATGCGATGATTTCTTGTGTTTGGAATTGTGTAGTCACTGCTTTTTGTTGACCGAAGGTACAAAAAGCGGGGCGAGCGTATCAGCTTTGCCAGAGGCCGCCTAGAGCCAAAAGCGGGCTCTCCAGTCACATACCTGACTCTTGAATATGTAACGGTCACGTTTAGAGCAATGAACCTAAATGTCGGAAATGTCTTACGTCGATGTTCATTTACGCGGTCAGATTAAATCCATCCGCAAAATACCAGGCAAAAAAAACGGCGTGATTAACACGCCGTTATTCCTGGGTTAGAAGCCGATGAGCAATCGCCGCGGGATCAGGCGATATCCCGTAGCTCCCGCCGCAGAATTTTCCCCACAGGCGTCATCGGCAACGACTCACGCAGCACGATCTGCTTGGGAATCTTGTAACCGGTGAAGTTCTCCTTGCAGTATGCCTTCAACTCCTCGCTGGTCAGGGTTGCATCCCTCGGCACCACGAACAGCTTCACAGCTTCGCCCGAACGGTCGTCGGGAACGCCGATCACCGCACAGTTCGCGACTTTCGGATGCCGCGAAACCACGTCCTCGATCTCGTTCGGGTAGACGTTGAAGCCCGAGACGATGATCAGATCCTTCTTGCGGTCCACGATGCGAATGAACCCGTCCGGATCGATCACCGCGACATCGCCGGTTTTCAGCCAGCCTTCGCCGTCCAGCACTTCAGCGGTCGCCTCCGGCTTGTTCCAGTAACCCAGCATGATCTGCGGGCCCTTGAGGCACAGCTCGCCGCGCTCACCCACGGGCAGTTCGACCCCGTCGTCGCTGATGACCTTCGCCGTGGTGCCCGGCACCGGCATGCCCACCGTACCCAGCCGGGACTGATTGCCGTAAGGATTAGCGGTGGCGACGGGAGAGGTTTCGGTCAAACCGTAGCCTTCGACGATGGCGCAGCCGGTCAACTGCAGCCAGCGCTCGGCGGTGGCCTTGACCAGTGCGGTGCCACCGGAATTGGTCAGGCGCAACGTTGAGAAATCGAGGTTCTTGAATTCGGGATGGTCCATCAGCGCCACGAACAGCGTGTTGAGGCCGAGCATCGCCGAGAACTTCCACTTCTTCAGCTCTTTGATGAAGCCACCGATGTCCCGCGGGTTGGTGATCAGCAGGTTATGGTTGCCGCTGACCATCATGCACATGCAATTACAGGTGAACGCATAGATGTGATAAAGCGGCAGCGGCGCCACCATGATCTCGCTGCCCTGCTTGAAGATCGGCAGCCCGTCCGGCCCATGCTGCAGCATGCAGGCATAGACCTGCTGCATGTTGGCGACCAGATTGCCGTGGGTCAGCATCGCCCCTTTCGGCGAACCGGTGGTGCCGCCGGTGTACTGCAACACGGCGACGTCGTCCAGCGCCAACGGCACCGGTTGCAGACGATCCCCCTTGCCCAGCTTGAGCACACGCTTGAACGGGATGGCCTGGGGCAAGTGGTACGCCGGCACCAGCTTCTTGACCTTTTCGACCACCGTGTTGATCAGCCAGCCTTTGGCCGCCGACTGCATGTCGCCCATCTTCACTTCGATGAGGTACTGAATGTCGGTGTCCGGCAGCACTTCCTGCACGTTCTTGCCGAAGACGTTGAGATAGACCAATGCACGCGCGCCGGAATCCTTGAACTGATGGCGCATTTCCCGGGCGGTGTACAGCGGGTTGGTGTTGACGACGATCAAGCCCGCGCGCATTGCACCGAATACGGCGATGGGGTACTGGATCAGGTTGGGCATCTGCACGGCGATGCGGTCGCCGGGTTTGAGGTCAGTCTGCTGTTGCAGGTAACCGGCGAACGCCGCCGATTGGCGCTCAAGCTCGGCGTAGCTCAGGGTGACGCCCATGTTGCTGTAGGCCGGCCGATCGGCGTACTGGCGGCAACTGCGCTCGAACACCTCGACCACCGATGCGTACGCCTGCAGGTCCACCTCAGAAAGAACGCCAGCGGGGCGCTTGTCGTTCCAGAATTCAGGTTGCATGTTGTTTTTATCCTCTTACCTGAGTGTACTGGCCCCGTGGTATTTAAACGGGCGTTTGCCGGACGTTAGCAGCTATGGCATAGAAGGCAAATAGTCGCCGACACGTCATCACCGGTGTGAATCTTGCGGGTAACCAGCCTGCCATCCGGCTACCGCTATACACTCAAGCAAAGCGCTCGCCACTGCGTTTTTTGAGACAACTTTTTACAGGGGCCAGGAAAACGCGATGGAACACGAAGCTTTTTGGCTGGACGCTCAAGACCACAGTCGCCTCTATGTGCATGCCTGGAGGCCGATGGGCAATGCCCGGGCGGTGATTCTGCTTTCCCACGGCATGGCTGAACACGCGGGGCGCTACGACGGACTGGGGATGGCATTGATGCGGGCAGGCTTCGCCTTGTATGCCGCCGATCAACGGGGTCACGGCCATTCGGCCTCGTACGGCACCCTGGGGCATTACGCCGATCAGGATGGCTGGAACAAAGTGGTCGGCGACCTCGCCACGCTGAAAGCGTCGGTTGCGGTGCGCCATCCGGGCGTGCCGGTGTTCCTGCTCGGTCACAGCATGGGCAGCTACATCGCCCAGGGGTATTTGCTGCACCACAGCGCCAGTTTGCAGGGCGCGATCCTCAGCGGCTCGAATTACCATCCGGTCACGTTCTATCGCTCGGCAGCGCTGGTCGCCCGTATTGAACGCTGGCGGCAAGGGCCGACCGGGCGCAGCGCGTTGATCGAACACCTGTCGTTCGGCTCGTTCAACAAACGCTTCAAGCCTGCGCGCACCTGCCATGACTGGCTCAACCGCGACCCGGCCGAGGTCGACGCCTACAGCAACGACCCGCTGTGTGGCTTTCGCTGTACCAATCAGTTGTGGATGGACCTGCTCGGTGGCCTGCAGCAGATCAGCAAGCGTTCGAACCTGGCGCAGATCGATCCCGGACTGCCGATCCTGATTATTGGGGGTGAATGTGATCCGGTGAGCGATGGCAAGCGTCTCACGCATCTGGCCGACGCTCTGAGCGGCACCGACCACCCGTTTGTTACGCTGAAGGTCTATCCGCAGGCGCGTCACGAGATTTTCCTGGAGATCAATCGTGAGGAAGTCATCCGTGACCTGCTTGCCTGGCTTGACCGGGCGCTGCAGCAGTCAAGGCCGCGCCGCAGCGAATGACGTCAGTGGTTCATCTTTCCTAACTGTCACAGGACACCCCATGACCCAAGTCACCAACACGCCGTACGAAGCCCTTGAAGTCGGCCAGACCGCCAGCTACAGCAAAACCGTCGAGGAGCGTCACATCCAGCTGTTTGCCGAGATGTCCGGTGATCGCAACCCGGTGCACCTGGACGCCGAGTTCGCGGCCAAAAGCATGTTCAAGGATCGCATCGCCCACGGCATGTTCAGCGGCGCTTTGATCAGCGCGGCGGTGGCCTGTGAACTGCCTGGCCCGGGCACGATTTACCTGGGCCAGCAGATGACCTTCCAGAAGCCGGTGAAGATCGGCGACACCTTGACCGTGCGCCTGGAAATCCTTGAGAAACTGCCGAAATTCCGCGTGCGCATCGCCACTCGCGTGTTCAATCAGAACGATGAGCTGGTGGTGGATGGCGAGGCCGAAATCCTCGCGCCGCGCAAGCTGCAGACCGTGACCCTGGCCGAGTTGCCGCCCATCACCGTAGGTTGAGGGGGCCTGTAGGAGCCGCCGGGGTGGTGCTTCACCTTGCTGGCGAACGGGTGTGTTCAGCCATCGCTGTGCTGAATGACCCACCGCCATCGCGGGCAAGCGCGCTCCTACACTGAATTCGCGTTAACGCTGAAACCTGCGCCATGCATAGATCCGGCTGGATTAGCGTTAACGCTATACCTGCGACCTGCACAGATCCGTAGGAGCCAGCTTGCTGGCGAACCCGATCTGGCAGTCACCCATCCAGCGTCTGAACAAATGCGTTCGCCAGCAAGCCGGCTCCTACAAGGTGTACTTATCCGAGTTGAGGGAGACAGCGCGCGCAGAGCATTTTTATTCCGTATCCGGCAGCAAATGCCATCAGCAATCAGCACGCAAAAAAAATGGGCAACCGAAGTCGCCCAAAATGCCTTGCGTGCTCTTTGTATTGAAGACTCAGCGTCTCAAGCGCCGGGGTGAGTCTCTCCAGATGAACAGTCCGACGCTCGAATAAATCACCATCGTCAGCCCTACCGCCATGACGCCGGCTATCACTGCGTGGTCGAGAAACATGCGCACTCCTTCTGCCCGAGCCTGTTTGATGGGCGCAGATTAACCAGAGGCGTGGCGTCGGTCATTGACTCAGGTCAATGCCGGCGTGAATCGCAAACAGCAGCCGGCAGACGGGGGATGAGCGGAAGGCGGGATCAGCGTTTTTTCGGTTTGCTCTTGGCTTTCTTCTTGCCCTTGCCCAACGGCATGGCCTGCTCGAAAGCGCTACGGACTTCGTTCAGCCGTTTGTCATTGAGGTCGTGAACACGCTTGGCGCGTTCGGCGCTCAGGTCTACCAGTTTTTCGTCATCGCTCATGGCGTATCGCTCGTGAATACCTGTTGCCGCCAATAATGCGCAATCGAGGCGGCGCTGACCAGCGCCTCAGACCTTCAGATCGACCCACAGACCCTGGCGCGGCTCGTCGTCGATGATCGGCACCACCGGCACCGTGTCGTCGGCGTTGAGGAAATCCCCGGGAATGGCCGGGCCTTCTTCAATAACCGGATGGCGGTCAGCCACGCGCCGGTCGCTGCGGCGGCGTTGATGGCGACGTTGTTCTTCGCGCAGCAGCAATTCGGCCTGCTCGCGGTCACGTTCGCCCATGTCGATATTGGTTTCGCTCGAACTTTTTTGAATCGGCGTTACCGGCGGGATGTCCGGGGTGGGTTTGACCGGGTCCAGCTGCGAAGTCACGGGGGCCGCGCTCAGTGGGATCAGCGGTGGCAGCATGGTAATGGTCTCCTGTTATCAAGCTGTCGGCTGCCGTTTCGTCGACTTGAGCCGATTCAAGCGCGAGTTTCGACTATGTTTTTCGCAGCAAGTGCCCGCCTCAGGCACGCCACCCAATATATCCGGGCGTTTTTACAATGTGGCTTTGGCCTGGGCGCCTTGTTCCGTTAACATAGTCGGCTTTTTCAAGGCGGGAGTCAGGCAGCATGTCGCAGCAGTATCAACCGGGGCAACGCTGGATTAGCGACAGCGAAGCCGAGCTGGGTTTGGGCACCGTTCTGGCTCAGGACGGCCGCTTGTTGACCGTGCTCTATCCGGCCACTGGCGACACGCGCCAGTATGCTTTGCGCAATGCGCCGCTGACGCGGGTGCGCTTCTCGCCGGGTGACACCATCACCCACTTCGAAAACTGGAAGATGACCGTCCGCGAAGTCGACGACGTCGACGGCCTGCTGGTCTACCACGGCCTCAACGCGCAGAACCAGCCCGTGACCCTGCCGGAAACCCAGCTGTCGAACTTCATTCAGTTCCGCCTGGCCACCGACCGCCTGTTCGCCGGGCAGATCGACCCCCTGCCGTGGTTCTCCCTGCGTTATCACACCCTCGAACACACCAGCCGCCAGCTGCAGTCCTCGTTGTGGGGCCTGGGCGGCGTGCGCGCGCAACCCATCGCGCACCAGTTGCACATCGCTCGCGAAGTCGCCGACCGTATCGCGCCGCGGGTCCTGCTGGCGGACGAAGTGGGGCTGGGTAAAACCATCGAAGCCGGTCTGGTCATCCACCGCCAGTTGCTGTCAGGCCGCGCCAATCGCGTGCTGATCCTGGTGCCGGAAAACCTGCAGCACCAGTGGCTGGTCGAAATGCGCCGCCGCTTTAACTTGCAGGTCGCGCTGTTCGACGCCGAACGCTTCATCGAGAGCGATGCCAGCAACCCGTTCGAAGACACGCAACTGGCGCTGGTGTCGCTGGAATGGCTGGTTGAAGACGAAAAAGCCCAGGACGCATTGTTTGCGGCGGGCTGGGACCTGCTGGTGGTCGACGAGGCCCACCACCTGGTCTGGCACGAAGAAAAGGCCAGCCGCGAGTACTCGCTGGTCGAGCAACTGGCCGAAGTGATTCCCGGTGTGCTGCTGCTCACGGCGACCCCCGAGCAGCTCGGCCAGGACAGCCACTTCGCCCGTCTGCGCCTGCTGGACCCGAACCGCTTTCACGACCTGCACGCCTTCCGCGCCGAGAGCGAAAACTATCGTCCGGTGGCCGAAGCCGTTCAGGAGCTGCTGGATAAAGGCACGCTGTCGCCCAAGGCCAACGAGACTATCCGTGGTTTCCTCGGCGCCGAAGCCGAAGCGCTGCTGACCGCCGTTGCCGCCGGCGACGCCGAAGCCAGTGCCCGCCTGATCCGGGAACTGCTTGACCGTCACGGCACCGGCCGCGTGCTGTTCCGCAATACCCGCGCTGCCGTGCAAGGGTTCCCGGAGCGCAAACTGCACCCGTATCCGCTGCCCTGCCCGGCTGAATACCTGGAGTTGCCGATTGGCGAACACGCCGACCTGTACCCGGAAGTCAGCTTCCAGGCCCAGAGCGAGCTCAGCGAAGAAGAACGCTGGTGGCGCTTCGATCCGCGCGTTGAATGGCTGATCGACACCCTGAAAATGCTCAAACGCGTGAAGGTGCTGGTCATCTGCGCCCACGCCGAAACCGCGATGGATCTGGAAGATGCGCTGCGCGTGCGCTCGGGCATTCCGGCGACGGTCTTCCACGAAGGCATGAACATCCTGGAGCGCGACCGCGCGGCGGCGTACTTCGCCGACGAAGAGTTCGGCGCCCAAGTGCTGATCTGCTCCGAGATCGGCAGTGAAGGTCGCAACTTCCAGTTCTCCCATCATCTGGTGCTGTTCGACCTGCCTGCGCATCCGGACCTGCTGGAGCAGCGTATCGGTCGTCTGGACCGGATCGGCCAGAAGCACATCATCGAGCTGCACGTGCCGTACCTGGAAACCAGCCCGCAAGAGCGGCTGTTCCAGTGGTATCACGAGGCGCTCAACGCCTTCCTTAATACCTGTCCAACCGGCAATGCCCTGCAGCATCAGTTCGGTTCGCGCCTCTTGCCGCAGCTGGAAGGCGGCGACGAGGACGACTGGCAGGCGCTGGTGAACGAGGCCCGCGACGAACGCGTGCGTCTGGAAAGCGAACTGCACACCGGCCGCGACCGTCTGCTGGAGCTCAATTCCGGCGGCGCGGGCGAAGGCGAGGCGCTGGTGGAAGCCATCCTTGAGCAGGACGATCAGTTCACTCTGCCGATCTACATGGAAACCCTGTTCGACGCGTTCGGCATCGACAGCGAAGACCACTCGGAAAACGCGCTGATTCTGCGGCCAAGCGAGAAGATGCTCGACGCCAGTTTCCCGCTGGGCGACGACGAAGGCGTGACCATCACCTACGATCGTAATCAGGCGCTGGCCCGCGAAGACATGCAGTTCATCACCTGGGAACACCCGATGGTGCAGGGCGGTATGGATCTGGTGCTGTCCGGCTCGATGGGCAACACCGCCGTGGCATTGATCAAGAACAAGGCGCTGAAACCCGGCACCGTTTTGCTTGAACTGCTGTACGTCAGTGAAGTGGTCGCGCCGCGCTCGCTGCAGCTGGGCCGTTACTTGCCGCCAGCCGCGCTGCGTTGCCTGCTGGACGGCAACGGCAACGACCTGTCGGGCCGCGTGTCCTTCACCACCCTGAACGATCAGCTGGAGAGCGTGCCCCGGGCCAGCGCCAACAAGTTCATTCAGGCCCAGCGCGACGTGCTCAACCCGCAAATCAACGCTGCTGAAAGCAAGATTGCGCCGAAGCACGCTGAACGTGTGGCGGAAGCCCAGCGACGTCTGGCGGCAGACACCGAAGAAGAGCTGGCGCGTCTGACCGCGTTGCAAGCGGTTAACCCGACGGTCCGCGACAGCGAACTGGCGGCGTTGCGCGAACAACGCGAGCAAGGCCTGGCGATGCTGGAAAAAGCCGCGCTGCGCCTGGAAGCGATTCGGGTGCTGGTGGCGGGGTAAAAAGGTTCGCCGCGAATCCGCGGCGAACACAAAACCTGTAGGAGCGCGCTTGCCCGCGAAGAAGTCCGTACATCCGACGCACAGTGGTTGTCCGTGCTGACGCCTTCGTCCGGTTGCGGCCCAGACCAAGCGCGCTCCTACAGGAGACCGGATTAACCTGATCCATAGGCGAAACCGCTCAAGCCGCCGACGGCTTCACCTCTAGACCCACCACCGGCTCATCCGCCACCATCCCCTCGCGCATCCGCTGCGCATCGACGCTGAAACACTTCGACGCGCGCACCAGAAACACCAGCGCAAAAAACAACGCCACCGGTATCAAGTACATCGCATCGTGCAGCCCCACCGCCTTGAACGGTTCGGTTATCTGCTCGACCTGAGCGGCGTACATCGCCGAGTGGGCAAAATGGTCCGACAGTAGGCCCACCACCACCGGCCCCAGGCCGCCGCCCAGCAAATACAAACCGGCAAAAAACAGCGCCATGGCCGTCGCGCGCAGCCGGGGCTGCACCACGTCCTGAATGGCAGTGTAAACGCAGGTGTAGAAGTTGTAGGAAAACAGCCAGCCGAGGCTGAACACGCCAACGAACACGCCGATCTCGATACGCCCGGCGTGCAGGGCATAACCGGTACACAGCGTCGCGACCACCATGCTCATGGCGGCAAACATCAAGCGGCCGTTGCTCCAGCGTTGATGCAGCTTGTCCGCCACCCATCCGCCGACGGTCAGGCCAACGAGTCCGGTCACGCCAACGATCATGCCGGTGGCCATCGCCGCTTCCTGCAAGGGCAGTAAAAAGTATCGCTGCAGCATCGGCACCATGAACGAGTTGCACGCGTACGTGGCGAAGTTGAACGCCAGACCGGCGAGCACCAGCCAGCGGAACGTAGGAATCGACAGCACGCGGCGGATCGGCCGATCGATTTTCTGCTGAGAAATGGCCACGCTTTCAGCGGCGCCCCGGGCCGGCTCGCGAATGAAGAACATGAACACTGCCAGCACCAGCCCCGGCACCGCTGCGATGAAGAACGGCGCGCGCCAACTGCCGAACGCCTGGACCATCGCGCCGATGGTGAAGAACGCCAGCAGCAGGCCCAGTGGCAGGCCGAGCATGAAAATGCCCATGGCCCGGGCGCGGCGATGGGCCGGGAACAGGTCGCCGATCAGCGAGTTGGCCGCGGGTGCATAACTGGCCTCGCCGATCCCGACGCCCATGCGCACCAGCAGAAACCCCCAGAAGCTGCCGACCAATCCGTTCACCGCGGTCAGGCCACTCCACACTGCCAGGCCCCAGCCCATCAACTTGCGACGCGAGCCGTTGTCAGCCATGCGCCCCAATGGCAGGCCGGCCACTGCGTACACCAGCGTGAAGGCGGTACCGATGATGCCCAGCTGGAAGTCACTCAGCAGCCATTCCTTGCGAATGGGTTCGATGATGATCGCGGGAATCGTGCGGTCGAAGAAGTTGAACAGGTTGGCCAGAAACAGCAGAAACAGAACGCGCCAAGCGTTCCTTGCCTGAGTCGATTGATCCATGGGGCGATCTCTTTCTTGTTATAGGGGCTGTCCCGGATAACGCCCGCTTTGCATGAAATCTAGTCACCCCATCGCGGCCTGTCTGTGAACATTCGCCCCGCTGATACCGGCCCATGTAAGACTCGCCAGACAATCCAACAGGGATCTCCCGCACCTGCACGTAAAGCGCGCGGTCGATGAGAGATTCCGCTACCGGCGACACACTGGGAGTTACCGCCCTACCCACTTTGCCATCATCCGGCGCACCATTATCGAGCAGCGAGCCGAGTCACGCCCTCTCATGGATCAACACCCAGGGCGCGACGACCACAGCCCACAGCGGCGGATCGCGCTCCAGAAGATCCAGGGCCTTTGATTCAGAGACCTTGCCGACTTCCCCGCTCGCTACCCACGCCGCCACCTGTGCCTCGCTGTTCTCGGCAAATGCCTGCGCAACGGCGATCAAATCCAGCGTCGGCTCGACCCACAACAGGGCACCCTTGGCAAAGAACGGTTGCAATTCTTTCCAGGTAATCGAAGCGGTTTCGCCGAGCAGTTTGGCATAGAGGGTGCTAGGTTCTTGCGTCATGGGTTTTCACCGTATTGGAAATCGGCGCAATGATAGCGCTGCCTTCGGTACCGACAAACCCGGATTCAAGTGATTGATTGCAGGAGAGTTCGCGCCAGCCGACCGGTTCGTCGATCCACAGGGCAAAACCGCCGGCTTGATTGTGTATCTTTCTGTCGATTAAGCGACATCTACAGGTTTTGCCCCACGCAGCCAGCTATTCAAGCGCTCAGCCGGCGCTCTAAACTGTTCCGGTACAGTTGGTGGGGGTGGGGCCTTGAGATTTAATCCGGTCCTGCAGCCTTGGCCGTCAGGATTATAAAAACGATAACGCAAGAGTGGAGCATCATGACTAAAGGTATTAATCAGATTTCCAAACTGTTTGCCGCACTGGTTCTGGCGGGGGTTGCCAGTCACTCGTTCGCAGCTGACACGATCAAGATCGGCATCGCCGGCCCTAAAACCGGTGCTGTGGCCCAATACGGCGACATGCAGTTTAGCGGTGCCAAGATGGCCATCGAGCAGATCAACGCCAAAGGCGGCGTGGACGGCAAGATGCTTCAAGCCGTTGAATACGATGATGCCTGCGACCCGAAACAAGCGGTCGCCATCGCCAACAAAGTGGTCAATGACGGCGTCAAGTTCGTGGTCGGTCACCTCTGCTCCAGCTCCACTCAGCCCGCTTCCGACATCTACGAAGACGAAGGCATCATCATGGTGACCCCGGCAGCCACCAGCCCGGAAATCACCGCCCGCGGTTACAAGATGATCTTCCGCACCATCGGCCTGGACAGCGCCCAAGGCCCGGCCGCTGGCGAGTACATCGCCAAGCAGGTCAAGCCGAAAATCGTTGCGGTCATTCACGACAAGCAGCAGTACGGTGAAGGCATCGCCACCGCCGTGAAACAGACCCTGGAAAAAGATGGCGTGAAAGTCGCTATGTTCGAAGGCATCAATGCTGGCGACAAAGACTTCTCCTCGTTGATCGCCAAGATGAAGCAAGCCAATGTCGACTTCGTCTACTACGGCGGCTACCACCCTGAACTGGGTCTGATCCTGCGTCAGGCGCAGGAAAAGGGCCTGAAAGCCGGCTTCATGGGTCCGGAAGGCGTGGGCAATGCGTCCATCTCGCAGATCGCTCAGGACGCGTCCGAAGGTCTGCTCGTTACCCTGCCAAAATCCTTCGACCAGGATCCTTCCAACAAGGCGCTGGTTGATGCATTCGCCGCGAAGAAAGAAGACCCGAGCGGTCCATTCGTGTTCCCGGCCTACGCCGCCGTGGAAGTGATCGCCGACGCGATCAAGACCGCCAAGTCCGAAGACACCGCGAAAGTGGCTGAAGCTATCCACGCCGGTACTTTCAAAACCCCTACCGGTGATCTGTCCTTCGACGCCAAGGGTGACCTGAAAGACTTCAAATTCGTCGTTTACACCTGGCACAAAGATGGCACCAAGACTGAAGCCCCTGTGAAATAACGCAGCCTTCATGCTTACCCGAAGCCCACTGCATCCGCAGTGGGCTTTGTTTTAGCCGGGCAGCGAATTTCACAAGAATTCCGATCCCTGAACATCTTGAAACCGCACCAGTGAACCACTGGGCTCGTGCCGGACGCGGACGTAGATCACGACGCGCGAGCGGGAAAAGACTTCACCAGTGAAACACCAGGCAGGTTTTTAGGAGCACTCAGCAATGCCGATAGATCTCTATCACTTTCTTCAACAGCTGGTTAATGGGTTGACCATTGGCAGCACTTACGCCTTGATTGCCATCGGCTACACCATGGTTTACGGCATCATCGGCATGATCAACTTCGCCCACGGCGAGGTGTACATGATCGGCTCCTATGTGGCGTTTATCGCCCTCGCCGGTCTGACCATGCTTGGCCTGGACAGCCTGCCCCTGCTGATCACCGCAGCCTTCATCGCCAGTATTGTGGTGACCAGCGCGTACGGTTACGCCATCGAGCGAGTTGCCTATCGCCCGCTGCGCGGCAGCAACCGTTTGATCCCTCTGATTTCCGCCATCGGCATGTCGATTTTCCTGCAGAACACCGTGCTGTTGTCGCAGGACTCGAAAGACAAATCGATCCCCAACCTCATTCCCGGCAACTTCGTTTTCGGCCCCGGCAGCAGCCATGAAGTGGTGATCTCGTATATGCAGATCCTCATCTTCGTCGTCACGCTGGTGGCCATGCTCGGTCTGACCTGGTTCATCTCCCGCTCTCGCCTGGGTCGCGCCTGCCGCGCCTGCGCCGAAGACATCAAGATGGCCAACCTGCTGGGGATCAACACCAACAACATCATCGCCCTGACCTTTGTCATCGGCGCCGCTCTCGCTGCGGTCGCTGCGGTCCTGCTGAGCATGCAGTACGGCGTGATCAACCCCAACGCGGGTTTCCTCGTCGGCATCAAAGCCTTCACCGCAGCAGTATTGGGCGGCATCGGCAGTATCCCGGGCGCGATGCTCGGCGGTCTGGTGCTGGGCATCGCCGAAGCCTTCGGCGCCGACATCTTTGGCGACCAGTACAAGGATGTGGTGGCGTTCGGTCTTCTCGTATTGGTGTTGTTGTTCCGGCCAACCGGCCTGCTCGGCCGTCCGGAGGTTGAAAAAGTATGACCAGGAATCTCAAATCGGCCCTCTTCAGCGCAGTGCTGGTGCTGCTCGTCGCTTACCCGATCCTCGGGCTCAAACTGGACATCGTCGGGATCAATCTCGCGGTGGTCGGCGCCAGTAACACCACCGTGCTGTTGATTTTCGCCGCGGCGTTTCTGATGTTCCTGCGCGTGCTGTTCAACGAACAGATCAGCGCCATGTGGCGTTCGCGTCCGCAGAAACAGCTGATGTCCGACAAGACCAGCAACTTCCTGACCCTGCCTTCGACCCAACGCTGGTTCCTCGGCGCGCTGGTAATCGCTGCCCTGGTGTGGCCGTTCTTCGGCTCGCGCGGTGCAGTGGACATCGCGACGCTGATCCTGATCTACGTGATGCTCGGCTTGGGCCTGAACATCGTCGTCGGTCTGGCCGGGTTGCTCGACCTGGGATACGTCGGCTTTTACGCCGTGGGCGCGTACACCTACGCCCTGCTGCAGCACTACTTCGGCTTCGGTTTCTGGGTCTGCCTGCCGCTGGCGGGGCTGGCGTCGGCGACGTTCGGCTTCCTGCTGGGCTTTCCGGTCCTGCGGCTGCGCGGCGACTATCTGGCCATCGTGACGCTGGGCTTCGGTGAAATCATTCGCCTGTTCCTGCGTAACCTGACCGACATCACCGGCGGCCCCAACGGCATCAGCAACATCGAAAAGCCAACGCTGTTCGGCCTGTCGTTCGAGCGCAAGGCGGCTGAAGGCATGCAGACCTTCCACGAGTACTTTGGCCTGCCCTACAACTCCATCAACAAGGTGATCTTTCTCTACCTGATCGCCCTGCTGCTGGCGCTGTTGGCACTGTTTGTGATCAACCGGTTGTTGCGCATGCCCATCGGCCGCGCCTGGGAAGCCCTGCGTGAAGACGAAATCGCCTGCCGCGCGCTGGGTCTGAATCCGACCATCATCAAGCTGTCGGCCTTCACCCTCGGCGCTGCATTCGCCGGTTTCGCCGGCAGCTTCTTCGCCGCGCGTCAGGGTTTGATTACGCCGGAGTCGTTCACCTTTCTGGAGTCGGCGATCATCCTCGCCATCGTGGTCCTGGGCGGCATGGGCTCGCAGCTGGGGGTGATCCTCGCCGCAGTCGTGATGATTCTGTTGCCTGAACTGCTTCGCGAATTCAGCGAATACCGGATGCTCGGCTTCGGCGCCTTGATGGTGCTGATGATGATCTGGCGTCCCCAGGGCTTCCTGCCGATGCAGCGTCCCGTCATGAAACTCAAGGGGGAGCGCTGATGAGCCGTCCACTTTTGCAAGCGTCCGGCTTGTGCATGCGCTTTGGCGGTCTGCTGGCCGTCAACGGCGTCGGCCTGACCGTCCACGAGAAGCAGGTTGTGTCAATGATCGGCCCGAACGGCGCCGGCAAGACCACCGTGTTCAACTGCCTGACGGGCTTCTACAAACCCTCCTCCGGAACGATTCTGCTGGACGGCGAGCCGATTCAGGGCCTGGCCGGTCATGAGATCGCTCGTAAAGGCGTGGTGCGAACGTTCCAGAACGTGCGCCTTTTCAAGGAAATGACGGCGGTGGAAAACCTGCTGGTGGCCCAGCACCGCCACCTCAACACCAATTTCCTGTCCGGCCTGTTCAAGACGCCGGCGTATCGCAAGAGCGAGCGCGAGGCGATGGAGTACGCCGAGCATTGGCTGGAAGCCGTTGATCTCAAGGAATTCGCCAACCGTCCTGCCGGCACGCTGGCCTACGGTCAGCAACGCCGTCTGGAAATCGCCCGCTGCATGATGACGCGCCCGCGCATTCTGATGCTCGACGAGCCGGCGGCCGGTCTGAACCCGAAAGAAACCGAAGACCTGAAAGCGCTGATTGGCGTGTTGCGCAACGAGCACAACGCGACGGTGTTGCTGATCGAGCACGACATGAAGCTGGTCATGAGCATTTCCGACCACATCGTGGTGATCAATCAGGGCACGCCGCTGGCCGATGGCACGCCCGAGCAGATCCGTGACAATCCTGAAGTGATCAAAGCCTATCTGGGGGAAGCGTAAATGCTGCAGTTCGATAACGTTTCCACGTTCTACGGCAAGATCCAGGCATTGCACGGTGTCAGTATCGATGTGCAGCAGGGTGAGATTGTCACGCTGATCGGCGCCAATGGCGCGGGCAAGTCGACGCTGTTGATGACGCTGTGCGGTTCGCCGCGCGCGCACAGTGGCAGCATCCGCTATATGGGTGAGGAGCTGGTGGGTCTGGAGTCGTCGGTGATCATGCGCAAGAGTATTGCGGTGGTGCCGGAGGGCCGTCGTGTGTTCGCCCGCCTGACAGTGGAGGAGAATCTGGCGATGGGCGGGTTCTTCACGGACAAGGACGACTATCAGGTGCAGATGGATAAGGTCCTTGAGCTGTTTCCGCGTCTGAAGGAGCGTTTCAATCAGCGCGGCGGGACGATGTCCGGCGGCGAGCAGCAGATGCTGGCGATCGGGCGTGCGTTGATGAGCAAGCCGAAGCTGTTGCTGCTGGATGAGCCTTCGCTGGGTCTGGCGCCGATTATTATTCAGCAGATTTTCGAGATTGTTGAGCAGTTGCGGCGGGATGGGGTGACGGTGTTTCTGGTGGAGCAGAATGCGAATCAGGCGTTGAAGATCGCTGATCGTGCGTATGTTCTGGAGAATGGCCGGGTGGTGATGCAGGGGTCGGGGGCGGAGTTGTTGGTCGATCCGAAAGTGCGGGATGCTTATTTAGGCGGGTAAAGCAGGATCAAGGGCGTCTGCCTGAGGGCAGACGTTTCGCCTTCGGCGAGTTACTTGGAAAAGCACCCCAAGTAACCAAGGGTGCTTGCTCCTGGTTGGGCCCCTCGTTCCTCGGGGTTCCTTCACTCCGGTCTCGCTCCGTGGGCCCGCGCCGAACGGACATCCATGTCCTGACGGCGCTCTCGCCGCATCCATGCGGCTCGGCCCACTCCACGAGACCTGCGTTCAGCCTGCACCAAAGTCGCGTTTGCGGTGTCTGGGCATCTTGTGTTTGAAGATCAAAAGCAACGGCTTCCCGGCTGAAGCCGGTCCTACAGGTGTACGCGGTGTTACTGGAGGAACGCATCCTCTGTAGGAGCCGGCTTGCTGGCGAACGAGGTGTGTCATCCACGATTGCATCGGCTGAATAGACGCGTTCGCCAGCAAGCCGGCTCCTACGGGCCCCGCGGTTGCCTGATCGTTCCACACGCTCCGCCTGGGAATGCATCCATTGATGTCGTCTGGTTTTTGTGTTTGAAGATCAAAAGCACTACGCAGATCAAGGGCTTCCCGGCTAAAGCCGGTCCTACAGGGGTCGCCGCCGGTCCCGCTGATTGCATGCATTGCTTTTCGTGGGACCGGCTTTAGCCGGGAAGAGGCCAGTGGCTGCGCCATCAATTTTGATTGTTTAAACCAGCCTGATCGTTCCCCCGCTCCGCGTGGGAATGCATCCTGTGACGCTCTGCGCTAGCTCTGCTCTCGCCCCGACAATAAAACCAATCCCATCCGCCGTCAGAGTTTTTCCAACGCTGCCGTGCTGCGCTCAAACCATTCGTTCAAATAATCCGCCATGACTTGCACCCGCCTCGGCAGTCGCCCTTCGAAGGGGTGGACCAGGTACAGGGATGAAACCGGCGTCTGGTAATCACGCAGCAACCAGTCAAGTCGCCCTTCTTTCAGTTCCTCATGAACCATGTATGACGGCAGGCGGGCGATGCCGGCGCCGACCAGGGCGGCTTTTTTCAGGAGGCCGTAGTGGTTGCTGGCGAAGGTGCCGCGGACGTTGACGCGGGTCAGTTCATGTTTCTGGTGGTAGGCCCACGATTCGCGGCCGGTGTGGTGGCTGTTGAGCAGGCAGCGGTGCACGCGCAGTTCTTCCGGGGTTTGCGGGGTGCCGTGTCGAGCGAGGTAGGCCGGGCTGGCGCAGGTCAGTTCCTGGAGCGACAGCAACGGCCTGGCCACCAGGCGTTCGTCGATTCCCACGCTGGAACGTATGCCCAGGTCGAAGCCGTCACGCCGCATGTCGCGGAAGTGGTTGTTGAGGTCCAGTTCCACCTGCACGTCGGGGTAGGTCTGGGCGAATTCGGTGAGCAGGCCTTCGAAGAAGGTTTCGCCCAACGACACCGGCACGGTCAGGCGCACGGTACCGATCAGGCTTTCGCTCAGATAGGCCATGGCGTCGCGGACGCGGTCACGTTGGGCCAGCAGTGCGCGGGCCTCGGGCAGGAGGATGGCGCCCGCCGAGGTCAGCGTCAGGCTGCGGGTGGTGCGATGGAGCAGCGTCACACCGAAGTTTTTTTCCAGTTTGCTGATGCGCTTGGACAGTTGGCTGGTACTGGTGTCCAGCCATTGCGCGGCCAGGGTGAAGCTGTTGGCCTCCACCAGCATCGCAAACGCGGCCAGGTCGTCCATTTCGCTCATGATTGTTTCCTTTCTGACAAACCGGGATTGCCGTTTAGCCCCTGTTTCGGTGGGAAAAGGCGACTCACACTGAGCGCCTGATCCATACCAGAGGAAAACCGCATCATGAAAATTCTATTGATCGGCGCAAGCGGCACCATCGGCTCGGCGATCGAGAAAGAGTTGGCGCCACGCCACGAGATCGTTCGCGTCGGCAGAACCGACGCAGACGAGCACGTCGATATTAGTGACAGCGCCTCGATCCGCAAACTATTCGAACGGACAGGCCCTTTCGACGCATTGATTTGCGCCGCCGGCAATGTCACCTTCGCCCCGCTGGGCGAGATGACGGCCGATTCCTTCTCCCTGGGCCTGCGCGACAAGCTGATGGGTCAGGTCAATCTATTGCTGATCGGTCGGGAATTTGCCAACGACGGCGCCTCGTTCACCTTCACCACCGGGATCACCAGCGTCGATCCGATTCGCACCGGGGCGTCTGCCAGCCTGATCAACGGCGCCATCGACGCCTTCGTGCGCGCCGCCGCCATCGAGATGCCGCGGGGCATGCGCGTCAATTCGGTCAGCCCCAATGTGCTGGTCGAAGCCATGGGCAGTTATGCGCCGTACTTCCGAGGCTTCAAGCCGGTTCCCGCAGCGGATGTCGCACTGGCGTACGCAAAAAGTGTCGAAGGGCTACAAACCGGACAGACGTATCGCGTCGGCTAATCGCCCCTTGTGATGAGCGCGCAGGCTGAGTAACGTGGCGGCACTTGTCTGGAGACCGCCCCATGTCCGCTGCTCGTTCTGCCTTGATGTTCGCTTTGCTGCCCCTGTTTGCCGGTTGCCAGTTGATGCCCATGTCGTCCAGTGACAGCAAGGTGTCGACCGCCGGCATGATCCGCATGCAGGGCACCCTCAGCGGTGACGGCGGCAAACTGTTCTTCGCCCCGTGCAACGAACAGCGTCGCTATGCGGTGACCGACAAGGGCAACACCGGCGTCCTGCAGGAAGCCGCTTCGGTGGTGGACAAGAACGGCAAGGCGTTCGCCGATGTACGCGGCAACTTCGTCGCCAGCAAAGCCCAGGGCAGTGACGGTCAGGGCGACATTTACCAGCTCTACCGCGTCGAGCGCCCGAGCGGTGCCTGCGAGGACCCGAACTTCAAGCGCCTGACGATTCATGCCAGCGGCAACGGTCCGAAATGGAACCTGAACGCCAGCGGCAAGGGTCTGGTGCTTGAGCGCGAAGGCAAAGAGCCGTTCGCCGTGCCGTACATGGAAGAGCAGATGCCCGAGGGCCGCTTCAACCTGATCACCGACGCCAACAACCAGCACGTCGAGCTCTATGTCGCGCCGCTGCGCTGTGTGGATCCGTCGAACGGTTCGGTGCAGCACCTGACCGCCGAACTGCGGGTCAATGGCCAGGTTCAGCGCGGTTGCGCATATTTCGGCGCGATGCGTAACGATTAACCGCTCACCCCGGCCCCTTGCAGGAACGCACTTACCCGCGAACGCGGTCTACCTGTGCCGTCCATTTCGACTGACACACCGCCTTCGCCAGCAAGCCGGCTCCCACAGGTTTTGTGCATGACGCTGAAATCCCGGCCAACGAAAATCCACTGCAGGAACGCGCTTGCCCGCGAATGCGGTCTACCTGTGCCGTCCATTCGACTGACACACCGTCTTCGCCAGCAAGCCGGCTCCCACAGGTTTTGTGCATGACGCTGAAATCCCGGCCAACGAAATCCACTGCAGGATCGCGCTTGCCCGCGAAGGCGGTCTACCTGTGCCATCCATTTCGACTGACACACCGTCTTCGCCAGCAAGCCGTCTCCCACAGGTTTTATGCACGACGCTGAAATTTCGGCCAACGAAAATCCACTGTGGGAGCGCGCCTGCCCGCGAATGCGGTCCACCTGTGCCGTCCATTTGGACTGACACACCGCCTTCGCCAGCAAGCCGGCTCCCACAGGTTTTGTGCACGACGCTGAAATCCCGGCCAACGAAAAATCCACTGTAGGAGCGCGCTTGCCCGCGATCGGCTGCGCAGCAGTCGTGAGGCCTGACGCCCGGGTTCTCCTGACACAGCCCCTGCACCGGTTTGCTGTCGCTTCGCGCCAGATCGGGGGCAAGTGCGCTCCTGCACACGTGAGCTTGTACGCTGCGACCACCGCATCACGCCCAATGTGGCTTATAATCGCGCGCTCTTGTAGTGCTGCCGGGCCGATCCTGCGGCCCGAAACCGGATCTTTCAATGTTACGAATCACCGAATTCAAACTGCCGCTGGACCACGCGGACGACGAGCTGCGCCCCGCACTTCTGCAACGCCTGGCCATCGGCAGCGACGAGCTCCTGGATTTCACCCTGTTCAAGCGCAGCTACGATGCGCGCAAGAAATCCACCGAGCTGCAGTTCATTTACACCATCGACTTTCAGGTGCGTGACGAAGCCGCCCTGCTCCAGCGCCTGAGCCACGACAAACACATCGGCCCGGCGCCAGACGTCAGTTACAAGGTCGTCGGCCACGCCCCTGCCGATCTGAGCCAGCGGCCGTTGGTAGTCGGCTTCGGCCCGTGCGGGATTTTCGCCGGCCTCTTGCTGGCGCAGATGGGCTTCAAGCCGATCATTCTGGAGCGCGGCACCGAAGTCCGTCAGCGCACCAAGGACACCTGGGGCCTGTGGCGCAAGAACGTGCTCAACCCGGAGTCCAACGTGCAGTTCGGCGAGGGCGGCGCGGGGACGTTTTCCGACGGCAAGCTCTACAGCCAGATCAAAGACCCTAAATTCATCGGTCGCAAGGTCCTGCACGAGTTCGTCAAGGCCGGCGCGCCGGAAGAGATCCTCTACGTCAGCAAGCCGCACATCGGCACCTTCCGGCTGACCGGCGTCGTCGAGAACATGCGTCATCAGATCGAAGCGCTGGGCGGCGAAGTGCGTTTCCAGCAACGCGTCACCGATGTGCTGATCGAGGACGGCCAGATGCAAGGCGTGGTGCTCGACAGCGGCGAGCGCATCGACTCGCGGCACGTCATTCTGGCGCTGGGCCACAGCGCCCGCGACACCTTCCGCATGCTCCACAGGCGCGGCGTGTTCATGGAGGCCAAACCGTTCTCGGTCGGCTTCCGCATCGAGCACCCGCAAGGTTTGATCGACCGCGCGCGACTGGGCAAGTACGCCGGTCACCCGAAGCTTGGCGCTGCCGATTACAAGCTGGTGCACCACGCCAAGAACGGCCGTTCGGTGTACAGCTTCTGCATGTGCCCCGGTGGCACCGTGGTGGCGGCGACCTCTGAGCCCAACCGCGTGGTGACCAACGGTATGAGCCAGTACTCGCGCAACGAGCGCAACGCCAACTCCGGCATCGTGGTGGGTATCACGCCCGAGCAGGATTACCCAGGCAGCCCGCTGGCCGGCATCGAACTGCAGGAGCGTCTGGAGTCCCACGCCTACATCATGGGCGGCGAAACCTACGAAGCCCCGGCGCAACTGGTAGGCGATTTCATCGCGGGCAAAGCGTCGACGGCCCTTGGCGGCGTCGAGCCTTCCTACAAGCCGGGCGTCAAGCTGACCGACCTTGCCGACGCATTGCCCGCCTTCGCCATCGAAGCCATTCGGGAGGCGCTGCCTGCGTTCGAGAAGCAGATCAGAGGATTTTCGCAGCACGATGCGATCCTCACCGGCATCGAAACGCGCACCTCCTCGCCCCTGCGCATCACCCGTGGCGAAGACCTGCAGAGCTTGAACGTCAAAGGTCTGTTCCCGGCGGGCGAAGGCGCAGGCTATGCCGGCGGCATCCTGTCGGCCGGCGTCGACGGGATCCGCATCGCCGAAGCGCTGGCCCGAAATATCCTGGGCATCACTGAATAAGCCACTACAACGCAAAGCCTGTGCTGAGACAGCGTGCTGAAATGCAAAACGCCCCGAGTCATCGGGGCGTTTTCGCAAGCGGACGTTTACATCCAGCTTCGGGCCTTACAGCGCGCTTTAGTGGCTGACGCGACTGGTGCCGTTGACGGTCATGATGCGAACACGCTCACCTACACGGAAGATCTCGTTTTCCTGAACTTCCTGCACATAAGCACGCATGGTGCCGTCATCTTCACGCACGGTGATCTCGACGCCTTGAGCACGGGTCAGGCCGCCTTCCGCCGCGGAACCCAGCAGACCACCGGCGACCGCACCGATCACGGCCGTCACGATACTGCCGCGACCGCCACCGATGGCACTGCCACCCACGCCGCCGACGATCGCACCAGCGCCCGCGCCGATCGGAGTCTTGGTGCCTTCAATCTTTACCGGACGCAACGATTCGATGGTACCCAGGCGTACGGTCTGCACCTGACGAGCTTCGTCGCGCGAGTACGAGTCGCCGGTGAGGCTTGAAGTACAGCCGCCCAGCGTCAGCGCCATGGCGGTGAACGAAGCAACCAACAGAACAGACTTGCGCATAACAGTTATCTCCAGAGGAACAGGTAGCCATTAGACTCTGCGACGCCAAGGGATGTCACGGTCCTGTACCGATAATTTACGTTTATTCAGGCGTAATACAGCAACCCGTCGACGTCTACTTCAGTGGACGACGGCGCCTGAAATTGATTCAAAGAAAAGTGTGACAGAGATCCTGTGGCTGATCCGAAGAACAGCGGTCAGGGTGCGAGACGCTCGCGCTGCCACTGATCTTCAACCAGACGGTAGTTCAGGCGGTCATGCAGACGGCTTGGACGGCCCTGCCAGAATTCGATGCGATCCGGCACCAGACGATAGCCGCCCCAGTGATCGGGACAGTCAGGCTGGGTGTCCATGAAACGCGCCTCGGTGGCTTTGAGCAAGCCTTCGAGTTCTTCACGGTCGGCGATCACTCGGCTTTGCGGCGATGCCCACGCACCCAGGCGGCTGCCGAGGGGGCGGACCTGGAAGTAGGCGTCGGATTCTTCGTGGCTGACCTTGGACACGCGGCCCTCAATGCGCACCTGACGTTCCAGCGAGGGCCAGAAGAAGGTCATGGCGGCAAAAGGACGGGCGCTCAGTTGTTGGCCCTTGGCGCTTTCGTAGTTCGAAAAGAATGTGAAGCCCTGAGCGTCCAGTCCTTTGAGCAGCAGGACACGGCAATGCGGGCGACCGTCGGGGTCAACGGTTGCCAGCGTCATGGCGTTGGCCTCGACCGGCGCTTGCTCGGTTTCGACCGCTTCGTTGAACCAGCGATGGAACAGTGCGAAAGGTTCTTCCGGAGCCTGGGCTTCGGTCAAACCTTCGCGGGCATAGTTACGACGCATATCGGCCAGACGCTGGCTCATCACTGCCTTCCTTAATCGAGATCCGTGAACAGAATCCCGATCTTAACCTCAGTTGCTGGCTTGAGCATCCGGGGCAGGCTTTTTGGCCGCGGCTTTCGCAGGCGCTGCCTTGGCTTTTACCGGCGCAGCTTTCTTCACCGGTGCTTTTTTGGCCGCAGGCGCTTTGGCGGCGGAAGCCTTGGTTGCAGCGGCTTTCTTCACCGGTGCAGCCGACTTGGCAGGCGCAGCAGCCTTGGTCGGTGCAGCAACCGGGGCCGGTGCCGGCGCGTTGGCGGTTTGCACGGCCAGCAGGGTTGGCGCAGGCGGCAAGTTGTATTTGGCCATCTGGGCAACCATGGTGTCTTGCGGCGTCAGGATAATTTCCACACGACGGTTGAGTGCGCGACCCGGCACGCTGTCGCTGGCTGCACGCGGCATATCGGCGCCCATGCCACGCAGGCTCAGACGGTTACGCTGCAGGCCGCTGAGGCGGAAAATCGCCGCGACCGATTGTGCGCGCTGCTGGCTGATCTTGAGGTCGGCATCGCTGGCGACATCGCTGTGGCCCAACACCAGAACGGCGGCGCGCGGGTCGACTTCAACGATTTTGGCCATACGGCTGATGGGGCCAAGGTTGGTTGGCAGGAGCATTTCCGGACGCTTCGGGTTGAAGGTACTGTCGACCGGCGCGGTCACCACCAGGATGTCGTCACGGCGCTCAAGCTGGAACTGGCTGTCCTTGATCGCTTCGCGGACCTTCGGCTCGTTCAGATCAAGCCAGGCCTGGGTCACTTTCGGGTCGACTTTGGGAACGATCGGTGCAGCGTCTTTTTTGGCTTCCGTTGCGCCGAACGGCCACCACCACTTGTTGGCGTCGCCGGCCTGGGCAACGGCCGGAGCGGCAGCCGGTTGAGTGGCGGCGACCTCTGGTTTCTTCTCGGTCTCGCCGTGGTCAGAGCCAAACGGCCAGTACCAGCGCGTACCGGTTTCGGCCTGGGCTTTCGCCACTTGTGCAGCCGCCGGGCCCGGGGCTGGGGCTGGGGCTGCAGGAGCGGCATCGGCGCCTTTGCCTGAACCGAACGACCACCAGTGGTCATTGCTGGCCGACGGGTCCTGAGGGGTTTGCGCACAGCCGGTGACGGCGAGGCAGATGGCGAATGCGAGGCTTTTGTTAGCTGACATGGGTGACCCACATGAATAATTGATCAGAAAATGAACGAAGCAGCGCTCATATAACACGCATAAAGACCGTTTTGGAAAAAGAAACCGCCCTACGGCTGCGTTATCCAGATTTAACTGACAGTCGGTAGAACAAGCACTTAACGGCGATAGTTATTGCAAACACTCACCCACCACTCGCACCAGACGCTGAGCGCGCGGATCCATCAGCACGTAGGGACCGAGGGTGTTGGTGACAAACCCGAACGCCACATCGCGCTCGGGATCGGCGAAGCCAACCGAGCCACCTGCACCGGGATGGCCAAATGACTTGGCACCCAGCCCGAACGTCGCGTTAGGCACCGTGGGTTGATCGAGCATGCAGCCCAGACCGAAGCGGGTCTGGGTGAGCAGCGTCTTGTCCTGGCCGATGCTGTGTTCACGGGTCAGCTCGTTGAGCAGGTCGCCGTCCAGCAGGCTGCCATCGAGCAAGCCGCTGTAAAAACCGGCCAGACTGCGTGCATTGCCATGGCCATTGGCGGCAGGTTGCTCCATGCGGCGCCATTCGGGCTTGTTGGTGCTGGTCATGATCGAGGGCGGGTTGGTGAACGCCCGCGCCGTCATGGACGCAGGTTCGCGCATCGTGGTCTGCAACAGGCGCTGTGCGGCCTCATCACCCACATTGCCCTTCCCTCTGGCAATGTGAGCGACGCGATGAAATTCTTCATCGGCCAGACCGACATGGAAATCCAGGCCCAACGGGCGCGAAATACGCGCGGCGATGGATTCACCCGGACCGCGGCCGTCGGCACGACGAATCATCTCGCCCACCAGCCAGCCGTAAGTGATGGCGGCATAACCGTGGCCCTGCCCCGGCGTCCACCAGGGTTCTTCCGCGGCCAATACGGTGGTCATGGCCTGCCAGTCGTAAAGCGCCTCGGCCGGCAATATTTGACGGATCGCCGGGAGCCCGGCCTGATGGCACAGCAACTGGCGCAGCGTGATGGACTGTTTGCCGTTGGCGGCAAACTCGGGCCAGAGACGCGCCACGGGCTCATCCAGATTCAGCTTGCCCTCACCCACCAACTGCAAGGCCGTGACCGCAGTGAAGGTCTTGGTGCAGGAAAACAGGTTGGCGATGGTGTCGCTGTGCCAGGCCTCGGCGCCGTCCTTGTCTGCCGTGCCCGCCCACAGATCTACGACCGTCTCCCCGCCGACCTGCACGCACAGCGCAGCGCCACGCTCCTGCGGATCGTCGAACAGCGCAGCGAACGCTTCGCGTACGGCCTCAAACTGAAGCTCGAAATGGCCTTGAATCTGCACGGTCTGGCTCTCCGGTCGGGCTGCAAAAAAGGCGAGCATTGTTCCAGCGATTGAACGCTTTGGGAACCGCCCCGGTTAAGGGCGTTTGCCGATCACATCCATAACCTGTGCATTGGCCTTGCGCACCGCGTCGACAAAGCCCGTGTACGGCACGTCGGTGATGCCCACCAGCCCCAGATGGCCGTTTTCGCCATCGAGCAAACGGCCAGTGACAGGCTGGTCCAGGTACTGGAACCAGTGCACACCGACGATGGAAGGCTCGGCCAGCGCGCTCTTCAGGAAATTGGCATACGCCGGACCGCGATCTTCCTCACGCGGCACTTCGAGCACCCCGCCCCAGAACGGCCCGCGATCGCGGGACCCAAAGTGAAACTCCGTGATCAGCACGGGCTTGTCCAGCACGCGCAGTTTCGCGAAGTCCACGCCATCCTGGGGTTTGAGGGTGTAAAGGTTGAAGCTCAGCACGTCGCAGAACTTGGCGCAGGCCTCGACCGCCTCGGGGCTGGTAACGCCAAAGCGGCCGCCGAGCAGCAGATGGTTCGGCGCATGCCACTTGAGCGCGTCGGAAATGGTTTTGAAATAGGTCTCGGCGAACACGCGCTGGAAATACCTGAAGTCGTTTTCGATCTCCGGGTGCTCTGCGCTCGGCAGCGGCGGCTCGAAGCCCGGGTCTTCCATCAGCTCCCACGCGGCGAGCTGGATACCCCACGCCTTGGACAGCCCTTCCTCGTTGCGGTACTTGTCGCGCAACTGCTTGAGAAACGCGCGCTTGGCCGGCACGTCGGTGGTCAGCTTCAGCGTGCCGTAGGCCAATGCGTAGCGATCCTTCGGATCATTGCCCGGCCCAGCCCAGGCCAATTCGTTATCGGCGAAGTATCCGATCAGGTAGGGGTCGTCGCGATGGTCGCGCGCAGCGATGGCGACGGCCCGCTCGGTGGCCATGGCAAAACGCGGATCGAACGGATCAGGCATGCCGCCCCACCAATCCTGGCCGGTGCTGATGCTCACGTAGTCGCCGACGATGGACAGCGGCAACGTGTAGGGCACGTGTGCCTTTTTGCCGTTTTCGAGGTTTTGCAGCGCCGGCTCGCTCCAGTTGCCGACGGTGTTGAAACCCCACGCCTGCAAGCGTTGCAGGGTGTGATCAACCCAGCGTTTGCTGTCCACAATCACCGGCTTGCATTCGATTGCAGGCGCAGGCACGGCGGGCTTTTCCGGCAGCGGCGCGCTCTGCTCGGTCGCGCTGTCGCCATTGGATTCGGTCGTGGCTGGTGTGGTCGTTGGAGTGGTGGCTGAGGTTTCGTCTTCGTCGTCAGCCGGATCAACAGGCTTTGAGACTTCAACGCACTTCGGCACCCCGTATGTGCGCTGCAAATTCGCGCCATAGAAATCGAACCAGCGGCCCTGATCGAACTGGCGGTTGCGGTTGGCCCCCGTCTCGCGGTTGTCGTCGCCCTTGCCGTAGAACGCGGCGAGCGGATCGTCGCTGCCGGGCAGGCCGGTGAACATGGCTTCGCGGCCTTCGACGTAAGTCTGGCTCTCGTCGGCGGAGATGGCATTCACGCCGAGGGAGTAGAACGGATGGCCCTCCGGTGTCACCAGATACCAGCGCTCGTCGCGCCTTTCGGTGCGGAAAAAGCCCTTCGCTTCAAACGAAGGGCCGCTGAGCAAGCCGCCGTATTTATCGTGGGCAGGACGGTCTTTCAGCCAGGTTTGCAGCTGTTGCTGCTCCTTGCCCGCCAGCGCCTTGAGCTGGTCGTCGCTTGAGACCTTCTCAGGCCACTTGCCGCGGGTGAACTGGCCGTAGCCGTCGACCAGATTGCTGTAAGCGTCCGTTTGCAGCCCGTCACCCTCTTGCACGCCGAACTTCTCGATCAGCACACTTTGGGCAACGTTGGGTTGTGACAGCGACACCGTGACCGATGCAACCTCAGCGCTGTTCAGGTCGCCTTCGGTGTTGCCCAGCAACACGCGCTGCCCCTCGTAAACCCACGGCATCGGTGGGCCGGCGCGCATGCCCTGGCTCAGCGGCGAACTGGCCTTGAGCGGCAACACCAGGGTTTGCGCCGGGCCGGCCGGCAAATCGATGCGGCTGGTAAGGATTTTGCCGTCGCGGCTCTCGATCTGCACATACACCGTCAACGCCCAGTCCATCGCGCTTTGCAAGCGCAAGGTCATGGCGCTGTCGTGACTCCAGTCCCATACGCCGGTCTGGGGGGTCAGTCGCAGACTGGGTTTGGCGACCGGATTGAAAACGATCCGGCGCAGCACTTCGCCTTCGGCGGTCTGTTCGGCGTTGGCCTGGGGAAACCCGGCATCCTGGGTCGTGACCTTCACCACGTCGGCGGGCCGGACGAAATTGAACAGCGTCTGCTGCACGTCAGGCGCGGCGTGGGCCATGCCGACGCAGAGCGTGGCAATGATGGCGGACAGTGAACGGCGAATCATGTGATCTGAAGCTCCTTGATCATCTGAGGCCCGGAGCACGACAGAGGTCGCGCGCATCCGGGCGGACCGAGTTTAAGACCCGGTCAACCGTGTTTCATTTGCGACACGGCTTCAGGAAATTTCGCGCCGGAACGGCGGCAGTGCGTTGAGGATGGCTTTGCCATAGCGCTGGGTCACGACCCGACGGTCCAGCAGCGTGATGATGCCGCGGTCCTGTTCGGTGCGCAGCAGACGACCGCAGGCCTGGATCAGGCGCAGCGAGGCGTCGGGAACGGCGATTTCCATGAACGGATTGCCGCCTCGCGCTTCGATCCACTCCGCCAGCGCAGCTTCAACCGGATCATCCGGCACGGCGAAGGGAATCTTGGCGATCACCACATGCTCGCAGTAGGCGCCCGGAAGATCGACTCCTTCAGCGAAGCTCGCCAGCCCGAACAGGACGCTTTCATCGCCCCCGTCGACCCGCGCCTTGTGCTTGTTGAGGGTTTCCTGCTTGGACAGATTGCCCTGGATGAACACACGCTTGCGCCAGTCCCGCTCCAGCCCGTCGAACACTTCCTGCATCTGTTTGCGCGACGAGAACAGCACCAGCGTGCCTTTGGAGCCTTCGACCAGATTCGGCAGCTCACGGATGATGGCTGCCGTATGTTCGGCCGCGTTGCGAGGGTCGGCTTTCAGATCCGGCACGCGCAGCACGCCGGCGTCGGCATGGTGAAACGGACTCGGCACCACGGCGGTGACGGCATCTTTCGGCAGGCCGGCACGCATGCGGAAACGGTCGAACTTGCCCAGCGCGGTCAACGTGGCCGAGGTCACCAACGCGCCGTAGGCGACGTTCCACAGGTTGCGGCGCAACATTTCGGCGGCCAGGATCGGGCTGGCGTTGACCTCGATGTCGAACAGCGAGCCGCTGTCGGCCAGGGTCAGCCAGCGCGCCATGGGCGGGCTGTTTTCCGGGTCTTCGGCGGTGAAGGCGGTCCACAATTCCCAGTTGCCATGGGCGCGGGCCAGCAAGCTGCCAAACAGCGGATACCACTCTTCCGCCTGATGGCTGGCGATGCCGATATTGACCTCGCCGTCCATGCCTTCCTTAAGCAGCTCGGTCAGGCGCGTGAACAGATCGTCGAGCCGGGCAAAGCCTTTTTTCAGCTCGATGCCCATCTCGCGCATGTGTTCGGGGACCACCCCGCCGACGAATCGATGGCGCGGACGCTCGCGGCCTTCCATGTCTTCGCCTTGCTTGAAGTCGGCAAGCTGCTCGCAGGCCGTGAACATGAATTGCTGCTGGGTCTTGATCTCGCGGGCCAGCTCGGGCACCTGCTCGATCAGTTTGCCCAGGTCGCCCGGCAGCGGGTGCTGGGCGAGCAACTTGGTGAGATTCTTGGCGGTTTGCTCCAGCCAGTCAGCGGTGGAGCGCAGGCGGCTGAAATGGGCGAAGTGGCCGATCGCCTTGTCCGGCAGGTGATGGCCTTCGTCGAACACATACAGGGTGTCGCGGGGATCGGGCAGGACCGCACCGCCGCCCAGCGCCAGGTCAGCGAGAACCATGTCGTGGTTGGTGACGATGACGTCGACTTTGCCCATGCCCTCGCGGGCTTTATAGAAGGCGCATTGCTGGAAGTTCGGGCAATGGCGGTTGGTGCACTGGCTGTGATCGGTGGTCAGGCGCGCCCAGTCCTGATCGGCCAGTTCCTGGGGCCAGCTGTCGCGGTCACCGTCCCATTTGTTGCCGGCGAGCTTTTCGATCATGGTGGTGAAGAGCTTCTGGCTGGCTTCATCCACTTCGATCTTGAAGCCTTCTTCTTCGAACAGCTGGGCGGTCGCGCTCTGGGCGTCGCCTTCCTGCAGCAGCATGTCGAGCTTGGACAGGCACATGTAGCGGCCACGGCCCTTGGCCAGGGCGAACGTGAAGTTCAAGCCACTGTTGCGCATCAGGTCGGGCAAATCTTTGTAGACGATCTGTTCCTGCAGTGCGACCGTCGCGGTGGCGATCACCAGGCGCTTGCCGGCGGCCTTGGCGGTCGGAATGGCTGCAATGGCGTAGGCGACGGTCTTGCCGGTACCGGTCCCCGCCTCGACCGCCACCACGGCGGGATCCCCCGAACGGCGGCCTTCTTCGTCGGTGTCGACGTCGCCCAGTACCTTCGCCACTTCAGCGATCATCAGGCGCTGGCCGTATCGAGGCTTGAGGCTCTTGGCTTCGAGGAAACGCGAGTAGGCGCCCTGAATCTGGGATTTGAGTTCGGTGCTGATCATGGGCTGGGTCGTTGGCTCGGCGTCACGGGTGCTGAATGAAAACACGAAAACCGCTGGATATATCTTCAGTAGTCGCAGCGGGCGGCTATCATACCGCGCTAATTCTTTCTGCGCAGATCGGAGTTCTCGATGTCACCTGTAGCCTTTGTCTACGCCTTGCATGTGCTGGCAGCGATTGTGTGGGTAGGAGGCATGCTTTTCGCCTGGATGATTCTTCGACCGGCGGTCATCGCCGCCCTTGAGGGCCCGGCCCGGCTGAAGCTGTGGCTGCAGGTACTGCCGCGTTTCTTCGTCTGGGTGTGGTGCGCGGTGATCATGCTGCCGGTCACCGGTATTGGCATGATCAACGTCAACTTCAGCGGCTTTCAGACCGCGCCCCGCTATGTGCAGGTGATGATGGGTCTGTACGTGGTGATGGTGGCGTTGTTTCTGCGCGTCTCAACGCTGAACCTGCCGCAGTTGCGCAAGGCCGTGCTCTCTGAGCAGTGGGCAGATGGCGCGGCCGCGATGGGGGGCATTCGGCGTCTGGTGGGGATCAATCTGATGATAGGGGTGGCCGTTGTGGCGATCGCTGCCACCAGGCCCATGTTCTAAGCCCGGCTTTTGATCTGTAACAACGCGCCTGTTGCGCAGGGTGTTCAGGCATCCCTGGCAGGCGCGCTTCTACAACGGCTCGTTGCTTATAAGTTGCGAACCACGATAGCGCCCGCTGGCCCAACTGCACCGGACTGACCCTTGTCGCCGTTCTTGCCGGACCTGGCGCCGTCAGCGCGATAGACCACGCAGCCTTTGGACGCCCCGCCTTTGCCGCCGCGACCGCCGTCGCCGCCAATGCCACCGGCACCGCCCTGTACGTTAACCTTGATGCGGTCATTGCCGAAGGTCGCCGGGAGTTCGAGACGAACGAGCGCACCCGGCGCGCCGTCACGACCGTTGCCGCCATTGTCGCCGTCGATCCCGCGACTGGCGGAACCCCAGGTGCAGCCCGGAGCGATGCCGTTGCCGCCGTCAAGGCCGACGTAACCGGGCGAGCCTGCGCCGCCGCGGGCGTCGATGAAGAGTTGGTCAGCGTTGAGCTGTTCGATCCGCAGGTTGAGGTTGCGGCCTGGGGTCGGCGCTTTTTCGAAGGTGCCCGGGGCGCCCCGCGCGGTGATTTCGGCGCCGCTGCCCAGGTCACCCTGTTTGACTTGCAGGCTGAACGGCTCGGCGCTCGGGACGATGGCGATGCGTGATTCGTGGCCCATGATGAGTTGGCCGACTTTGACTTCGGTAAGGCCGGCGGGGATCAGGAGGGTGCCGTAGTCGGCGACTTCGAGTCGATCCAGTTGCAATACGCTGGTTTTGGAGGGCAGGCGCATGAGCGAGTGGGTTTCGACGGAGATGGTCTGGGCCATGATCCAGGGGCTGGTCAGGGCGGACAGCAGGCCTGCCGTCATCAGCATCGCATTACGCATGGTGTACCTCCGCCTGTGGGCGTTTGAATGTGTTCAGGTGGAATAGGCCGAAGAGCAGAATCTGGAGGCGATCGCGCCAGGGATGGGGGCGGCCGCGCAAGCTGGCGTTGTAGCTGATCAGTTCGATGATGTGGGTGAGCAATAGCAGGCCGCCTGCCAGTTTGAACATCAGGCCGAAGGGGTGCGGCATGGCGATGGTCAGGCTGGTGATTATCAGTAGCCAGAATGCTGTTGTCAGTACTTTCCCTGTTCCCCAAATCACACTCATGTGGTGCCTCTGCTGTTTTTGGTTTTTTGTGCGGTGAAAACGGTTTGCGCACAGTACGGTGAGGCGCGGGACTATGCCAGAGGCAGGTTACAAAAGTTGGCTGGTTTGATGAGGTTGCGCTGGGATTGGGTGAATATCCGTTATTTGTGTTTGCCGGGATTATGGTTCCGCCCTTACGGCGGGTCACTTTTTCCAAGAGCCGAAAAAGTAACCAAAAAGGCCCTGCTCCTGGTTTGGCCCCTCGTTCCTCGGGGTTCCTTCACTCCGACCACGCTCCGTGGAGCCCGCGCCGAACGGACATCCATGTCCTGACGGCGCTCTCGCCGCATCCATGCGGCTCGGCCCACTGCGCGTCGTCTGCGTTCAGCCTGCACCCAAGTCGCGTTTGGCGGTGACTGAAATTTTTGTGTTTGAAGATCAAAAGCTTCCCGGCTGAAGCCGGTCCTACGGGGGCACCGTCAGTCCTACTGAATGCACGCGCTGCTTTTCGTGGGACCGGCTTTAGCCGGGAAGAGGCCGGTCTGGGCAATGGCTTTTTTGAACATGAAAACTGAATGCCAGAAATAGAAAAGCCCCGGCTTTCAAACCGGGGCTTCCTTTGACGCTTCAACCTTGTCTCAACGGTTGATTTTGATCTCGACGCGGCGGTTCAGCGCTCGGCCGTCGGCGGTTTTGTTGTCGGCCACAGGGCGGGCTTCGCCGTCACCTTCAACGGACACGAACGAGGCGCGCGGGATGCCGGCGCTGACGAGGTAGTCGGTCACCGATTGCGCACGTTTTTGCGACAGTTTCTGGTTGTAGGCATCGCTGCCCACGCTGTCGGTGTGGCCGCTGACGTGAAGCTGGACGTTCGGGGCTTCGGTTTTGAGTTTGGTCGCGACCATGTCCAGTTGCTGTTTGTCGCCCGGTGTCAGCGTGGCTTTGTTGAACTCGAAGTGCACATCACGAATGGTGATGATTTCTTCTTTCGGCAGCACCACCGGCGCGGCGACTGGCTCAGGCGCAGGTGTCACGATCGGGCAACCGGTGGCATCCACCGGGGTGCCTTTTGGCGTATTCGGGCATTTGTCCTTGCTGTTGAGGACGCCGTCGCCGTCATCATCGCCATCCCCGTGGGCCCAGCAGTACGCACCGGCCATCACGCCTACCGCACCGCCAAAGCCTGCCGCAACCGACGCGGTCTGGAAGGCGCCGATCGCAGCGCCAGTCAGCGCGCCGCCCGCCGCACACAGAGGCCAGTCGGTCTTTTGCAAGCCCGCACATCCCGTCAATACACTGGTCACCAAAATCAGAGGTAACGCTGTCCGAATCATGCTCATACAGTTCTTCTCCTTTGGTATCGGCTAAAACCGACTGGGATGCAGTAAAGACGGGTGTGGGGCCGTTCGCCACTCTAACGACAGGGGTTTTACGGGATTACACCGCACAATTCGGACTCTTCTTGAGCGGAACAGCTTTTTGCCTTCACGCTCAACGCTGTGTCAGATCGTGAAATGAACACGTTCAAGGACTAGGCCATTGAAGTTCAGCACGCTAACCTTCCCGCCTGACCGAGGAACCCCAATGACCGATCGCTTTTCCAGTCGCACGCCGCAACAGGCCCTCGCCGCCCTGTTGGACCTTTATGCGCCGAAGCGTCTGCTGCTGATTGGCGCCGAGGGTTTTCCGGCGTTGAAGGCTTTTTGTGAAGCGCATCCGCAGACCGAACTGGCCCACGCCGCGCCGGGTCCTTTGCCCGCCGATCTGGCCGGACAGCGCTTCGATCTGGCGTTGGTGGTGGATTGCCTGGAGCACATGCCCAAACGTGCGGGCCTGGAGTTGCTGGGCGGTGTCCGCAACCTCAATGCCAGCCGGATCGCCGTGCTGGCCGATCTTGATGCCTGCGGCTGGCAGCACGCCGATTTCTACTCGCTGGCACTGCAGGCCAGCGAGCGGTTTTCCCGGGATGAACAGGTGCTCACGCTGTTCACCTACGATCTGCGCGAATACAAACAGGTGCCGGATTGGCTGAACGCGAAGTTCTGGGCCAATCCGGAGAATTACGGCAAGTACTGGTGGTGAGAGACGCATCATGAGCAGCGCAATATGTCCCTGCGGCAGCGGCAATCTTCTCGACGGTTGCTGCGGTCGCTATCACGCCGGTCAGCCTGCCCCTTGCGCCGAAGCGCTGATGCGTTCGCGCTACAGCGCGTATGTGCTGGGGTTGGTGGACTATCTGCTGGACACCACATTGCCGGCGCAGAAGGCCGGGCTGGATCGTGATGGGATCAGCCAGTGGAGCGCCCAGAGCACCTGGTTGGGTCTGGAAGTCGAAGGCACCGAGTTGATCGGCGGTCAGCCTGAGCATGCTTTTGTGACCTTCACCGCCCGCTGGCACGACGCCGATGGCGAGCACCGTCATCGCGAGCGCTCGGCGTTTGTGCAGCATGACGGACGCTGGTATTTCATCGACCCGACGGTCTCGCTCAAAGCCGGTCGTAACGACGCCTGCCCCTGCGGCAGCCAGCAGAAATTCAAGAAGTGCTGCTCGGCTTATCTCACCTGATTGTTCAGCAGCGACGCCAGTGACCACTCAGGACGGTCAGTCTTCAAGCCAGTCTGATGTGGGAAACGTCCGGCACCAGCACATGCTCAACCGGTGTGTCCTGACCCAGATCAGCACCGGCCGGTGCCAGGCTCAAGCCGGACAGGTCGAGCTGCGGCGCACGGGTCGGCATTCTCGGATCCTGCACGTCCTGGCCCGGTTCAGAGAGGGTGAAGTCAGGCGCTTCCACGTCCACAAAGGCCGCCATGTACACATCGCGCGGTTTGACGCTGGCTGTACGGGACGGTGTGGCGTCGTTGCGCGGCGTGGTCAGATTTGAGGGCTTGCGCGTCCAGGTCGGCTCGTCCGGCGGCGGCGCCAGTTCAACCTCCTCCACTTCAACCACACCCGACGCCTCCACGACCGGCGCCTCAACGACTTGCACCATGGGCACAATCTGGGCCAGGGCCCCGGCGCGTTCGAGGGTCGACCGGTACTTTTCGGCGGCCGCCTCATCGAGGTTGTTTTTCAGCACCAGTCGACGGCCGGAGAACAGCAACGCGATGCGCTGAGCGTCCGCCTGGAACAGCTTTGTCAGGTTGGCCTTGACCAGATCCGGCTGCGCGCCGGACACCAGTTGGCCGGAAAATACGATTTCGTAGAGCTTCATGGTCAATACTCCTTCGACACATGGCGCGAGTATGGCGCACGCTGTGGAGAACGGCGAGTCACGTGAAGTGGCGGTCAGACGGGCCTACAAGACCGGACATAAGGGAGCGACCCATGATGTTTGCAGCATACGTCCTCAGAATCGCAGGCCTCTTCGCGCTCCTCGCGCTGTCGGGCTGCTCGACCTGGATAACCGGCGGCTTCGAAGACCCCGATGTCAAGCTGCTGAAGGTCGAGGTGGTCAAGGCCAAGCTGTTGCGCCAGGACTTCAAGCTGCGCTTCAGGGTCGACAATCCCAACGACTCCAGCCTGTTGGTCCGCGGCCTGCGCTACAAGATCCTGCTCAATGACATGTTGCTCAGCGAGGGCGTCTACAGCGACTGGTTCATCGTCAAAGCCAACAGCCACAAAAACTTTTCCGTGCCGATCCGTACCAATCTCTGGGAACACCTCAAGGACATTTCCAAGGTGCTCGGCAAAGCGGATCAGCCTGTGCATTACCGGTTGGAAGGCAAGCTCAAGACCGGATTTTTATTCGGACACAGCGTGCGCATCGGGCGCAATGGCGACATAATCCCCGGCGATTTGATTCCGGAGTAACCCCATGAACCAGCAAGCCCACGTGCACGGTCCCGATTGTGACCACGATCACGACCACCACGATCACCCTCATGACCACGGCCATGTGCACGGCCCGCATTGCGGCCACGCGCCTCAAGAGCCCGTGCGCAACACGCTCAAGGACGTCGGTCGCAACGATCCTTGCCCTTGTGGCAGCGAGAAAAAATTCAAGAAATGCCACGGCGCATAATCGCCCGAGCACGTTCTACGGCCTGAACCTTCAGGCCGTTTTCATTTGTGCGATGGGCGTTTGAAGGCGTAAAACAGGTGCAGCCTTAATGGCAGTCGTGATGACTTCACCTGGAGCGCGCAATGATCGATCTGCACTACTGGACCACCCCCAATGGCCACAAAGTCTCGATTTTCCTCGAAGAAGCGGGCCTGCCGTACAAGATTTTCCCGGTGAACATCGGCGCGAACGAGCAGTTTGAATCCGATTTTCTGAAGATTTCCCCCAACAACAAGATTCCAGCCATCGTCGACCACGAGCCTGCCGACGGCGGCGAACCGCTGAGCCTGTTCGAGTCCGGCGCGATCTTGCTGTACCTGGCCGAGAAGACGGGGCAGTTCATCGCTCAGGACCTGCGTGGCCGAGAAGAAACCCTGCAGTGGCTGTTCTGGCAAATGGGCGGCCTGGGCCCGATGGCCGGTCAGAATCACCATTTCAACCGGTTCGCCAAAGAGAAGATCCCCTATGCGATCAAGCGCTACGTCGACGAGACCGCACGCTTGTACGGCGTATTGAACGAGCGTCTGGCTGATCGCAGCTTTGTTGCGGGCGACGACTACGGCATCGCAGACATGGCGATCTACCCGTGGATCGTGCCGCATACCTTTCAGGAGCAGAACCTGGATGACTTTCCGCACCTTAAACGCTGGTTTGACGCAGTGGCCAATCGCGATGCGGTGAAGCGGGCCTATGCGCTGGCCGACAAGATCAATCCGCCGAAGCCCTGAGCTGAAGACGCAACCATCAGCGTGGAGTGAAAATCGCGAAAATAAACTCCCTCCCCCGGCTTGCGTGGCGCTCGCCTGCTCTCTAACGTAGCGCCTTTTCTACGCATCCCCCCCGCAGGAGCTTCATCATGGCCTCGCCAGCCCTTTCGACGTTGAAAACGCGCATGAGCGCGGCCGCTGCCATGATCGGACTCTTGAGCCTGGCCGGTTGCCAGCTGGGCGGTGAAGACCGCGACAGCCTGCCGCCTGCCAGCGGGGTGTTTGCCATTAAAGGGCTGGCACAGAACGTTTCGATTCGCCGCAACAATCTGGGCATGCCGCTGATAGAAAGCAGCACGTTCCATGACGCGCTGTTCACCCTCGGCTACATTCACGCGACAGACCGCATTACCCAGATGATGCAAATGCGCTTGCTGGCTCAGGGCCGACTGTCGGAAATCGCCGGGCCGGGCGCCCTCGATCTCGACCGCATGATGCGCGCCGCCAACCTCAAACAGACCGCCGGTCAGCTGTATGCGGCTTCATCGCCGCGGCTGAAACGCTTCTTCGAAGTGTACGCGCGCGGCGTCAACGCTTACCTGTTCCGCTACCGCGACAAGCTGCCGGCCGACCTCGCCGATTCGGGTTACAAGCCTGAATACTGGAAGCCGGAAGATTCGGCGCTGATCTTTAGCCTGCTCAATTTCAGCCTGTCAGTGAATCTGCAGGAGGAGATTTCCTCGCTGGTGCTGGCTCAGAAAGTCGGGGCGGACAAGCTGGGATGGCTGCTGCCGACCTATCCCGACGAAGCCTTGCCCTTTGCTGAAGCCGACAAGCTCAAAGGCCTGAACCTGGGCAGCCAGCTGCCGGGCCTGAGCGATCTGGACAAAGCGGCGCTGCAGCTTTCCGACCTCAACCTGCTGGGCGTTTCGGCGTCGAACAACTGGGTGATCTCACCGCAACGCGCGCGCGCCGGCAAGAGCCTGCTGGCCACCGACAGCCAACTGGCGCCGACCCTGCCGTCAATGTGGAATTTCGTGCAGATCCGCTCGCCGAAATACCAGGCCGCAGGCGCGACCGTTGCAGGCTTTCCACTGGTCTTGTCCGGCTTCAACGGCAAACTGGCCTGGGGCATGGGCCCGGCGATGGGCGACAACCAGGACCTGTTCCTGGAAAAGCTCAAGCGTGAAAACAACCGCCTGATGGTCATGGCCGACGGTAAATGGGTCGCGGCAGGCGCCCATGAGGAAACCTACTTCGTCAAAGGCCAGAGCCCGGTGCGCGAGCCTGCCTACGAAACCCGTCATGGCCCTCTGCTCAACGCGAGTTCTGCGCAGCTGGCCAGCGGCCTGGGCATCGCCCTGCAGACGCCGGACGCCAAGGACGACAAGACCCTCGACGCCCTTTTCGATCTGACCCGCGCCCCGAACGTGCAGCGCGCCTTCGACACCACCCGGGAAATCCGCGCCATCACGCTGAACATGGTGTTCGCCGATGCCTCCAACACCGGCTGGCAGGTCACCGGCAAATACCCGAACCGCCGCGACGGGCTCGGCCTGATTCCTTCGCCGGGCTGGGATGGCCGATTCGACTGGGACGGCTACGCCGACGCGATGCTGCATCCGTACGATCAGGATTCGCAGCAAGGCTGGATCGCCACCGCCAATCAGCGCACCGTGCCGAAAGGCTATGGCATGCAGCTGTCCAATTCGTGGGACTACCCGGAGCGCGCCGAACGCATCGCCGAACTGGCCAGCGCCGGCAAGCAGGACACCCGCAGCACCGTCGCCATGCAATACGACCAGACCACGACCTTCGCCGCGAAACTGAAGAAAATGTTCTCCGCGCCGGGCATGTCTGCGCCGCTCAAGCAAGCCATCGACGCCCTGCCCGCGCCAGACCGCGACAAGGCCCGCGAAGCGCTGACCCGCCTGATGGCGTTCGACGGCCGGCTGTCGCCGGGTTCGGCTGATGCAGCGATTTACGAATTGTTCCTGCAAGAAAGCGCCCGCCAGACCTTCCTCGACGAACTCGGCCCGGAAACCAGCCCTGCCTGGAAAGCGCTGGTGCAAAGCGCGGACCTGTCCTACTCGCCCCAGGCCGATCACCTGCTGGGCCGTGAAGACAGTCCGTATTGGGACGACGTAAAAACCCCGCAAAGAGAAGACAAACCCGCCATCCTCGCCCGCAGCCTGGCTGCGGCAATCACCGTCGGCGAAACCCAGTTCGGCGCCGATCACAAGGCCTGGCAGTGGGGCAAATTGCACCAGACCACCTGGACCGCCCAAAGCGCCCAACTGACCGCCGCACTGGGCGGCAACAAGGCAAGCGTGCTCAAAGGCCCGATCGCCACCGGCGGCGACCACACCACACTCAACGCCTCGGGCTTCCACTGGGGCCAGGACTTCAACGCCGCCGTCGTCCCGGCCATGCGCATCATCGTCGACTTCGCCCAACAAGAACCGATGATGGCGCAAAACGCCTCCGGCCAATCCGGCAACCCGGCCAGCCCGTACAACGCCAACGGCATCGACCCCTGGATGAAAGGCCTGTACATGTCCGTGCCGATGCAACCGGAAAATTTCGAAAAAGCCTACGGCAAACAACGCCTGACACTGACGCCCGGGAAGTGAATGCCCCTTGACCTGGGATGACGCGGAGCGTCCCGGGATGCATTCCCACGCAGAGCGTCACTAGTGTCCGGGGAAAGTTTGTCATAGCTGAAGGATGCCTTGGGCAGCCTTCAGCTTTTCAATGCTTTTCCTCTCTAACGCCTGATT
>NZ_SOCR01000018.1 GCF_004364335.1 Pseudomonas graminis
GCCAGTTCATCCCGGTAGGGGGTTTGATCATCAGGTTGCTCGACGCCTCTGAATCCCGGTGTGTAGGCAAATGGATCGGCCACCAGTGCGCCAAGGGCCGGATCCTGCGCCGCTGCTGCGACCACAGCGTCGACACTCAGGAACGTGCCACCAGACAGCACGCCTTGCATGTTGCGCACGCGGCCCCTGATCCGAGGCGCGTAACGAGCGAACTTCTTCATGACCTGCTGCTGGGTGAACCATACGCCGAGGTCAAACGGCACCGAATCGAAACCACAGGAGAACACCAGGCGCGCGCCCGATGCCTGGGCTTGGGCGTGATGGCTGCCGATCATCCGGGCAATCCAGGGGATCTCCCCCGAGAGGTCAACGTAGTCCGTCCCCGACTCGGCGCAGGCTGCTACCAGGTCCGAGCCATAGACTGAAAACGGTCCTGCGGTGGTGATTACGACCCGAGTCGCGGCAACCATGTCGCGCACGGACGCCCGGTCCTGGGCATCGGCCACGATCAGCGGCAGCGCTGCGGCGCCTGCCCAACTGTCCCGAATGGCTTCCAGCTTGCTCAAGCTGCGACCGGCAATGGCCCATTCAACAGGGCCGTCGACGCCGTATTGAGCGAAGAGGTATTCAGCGACCAGCCGACCGGTGTACCCCGTGGCGCCGAAAATGATCACATCGAATGTTTGCTTAGTCATGGAGAAGATAATTCCTGAAAGCGCCGCGAAGCGAAGGCAACACTCTAGCCAGCCTTCCTACAAATGATTAGATGGTATGGTTGGAATAGACCTATAACCGCAGAGCATCAATCTTGCGCGACACCGTTACCGACCTCTTGGCCCTTCTGCGGGTCGCCCGTGAAGGCAGTTTTACCAAAGCGGCGGCGCAGCTTGGCGTTTCCCAGCCTGCGCTGAGCCGCACCATCACCAAACTGGAATCGCGCCTGGGTGTGCAATTGCTGACCCGCAGTACCCGCAGCGTCGCGCCGACCGAAGCCGGCGCGCGCCTGATCGACAGCATCGGGCCGCATTTTGACGGGATTGAGTCAGGGCTCAACGAGCTGAGCGAACTCAGCGGCACGCCGGCGGGTAGCCTGCGCATCACCTCCCTGGAGCACGCAACCCATCTGGTCCTTGCCCCGGCTGCGCTGCAATTGATGACCGACTATCCGGGCATCAAGGTTGAAATCAACGACAGCTACGCGCTTGTCGACATCGTTGCAGAGCGCTTCGATGCCGGTATCCGCCTGGGGGCGCAGCTGGCTCAGGACATGATCAGCATGCCCATCGGCCGGGATTTTCGCATGGCATTGGTGGCCGCCCCCGCCTATCTGGAACACCGTGCTGAACCACTGACGCCACAGGATCTGACCGAGCACGCCTGTATCAACCTGCGCCAGCCCACCTCGGGAGGATTGTGGGGTTGGCCTTTCGCAAAAAACGGGAGAGAAATCAACGTACGCGCCGACGGGCATCTGGTGAGTAACAACATCTGGCTCATGCGCGACTTTGTCAGGGCGGGCGCCGGACTGGGCTACTTCCCGGAGCATCTGGTCGAGCAGGATCTGGCACAAGGTCGACTGGTGCGGCTGATGGAGGACTGGACTGGCACGGTCACCGGGTATCACCTCTACTACCCAAGCAGGCGCCAGCACAAACCGGCTTTTCGTCTGCTTCTGGATGCATTGCGTGATCAGTCAGGGCGCTGAGTGTCTTCTTTTGGCCGATAGCAGCCGCTTTCGACCGTCGGCTGATGGCTGCAAGGCAGATATTGGTATCGCTGGCCACCCGTGTAGCGGATGCTGAACACAGCATCCTGGTTATGCTCAGACCGGAATAGCTTGTGCGAGCGCAACGCCGGCAAGTTGTGCAGTGGCCAGTAGTCGATCCAAGCTTTGGCCGTGACGTGCGCTGGCCGACAGGCCCGCCATCGTAGTGCTGACAAAGTCTGCCAGCCGGTCAGCCTCTTGTGGGTAGCGTTCGGCGATAGTGTTTCTAATCACATCTTGCGCAGCGATATGGAAGCCGCAAGCGGCCCCCCGCGCCTCCATGTCGTTGCATCGAGTGCCTTCAAGCACCATACAGCCAGTGGCTGAAGGATCAGCGGCGTAAGCACGCGCGGCTTGCTCCAATATTTGAGAGAGCGAGACAGCCAACGGCCGCTCTGCCCCAAGTATCTCCAATAATGGGACGGCGCCCGTGAGGGCGTACCGATCCAGCACACGCTTGTATAACTTGGCTTTACTGCCGAATGCCGCATAAAAACTCGGTGGGTTTATACCCAGCGCATGCGTGAGGTCAGCAACGCTTACGTCATCGTAGCCCTTGGCATGAAACAGCTGCTGAGCCGTGGCGACCGCTTGGTCTGGGTCGAACTGTCGAGGGCGTCCACGTGCTGGCTTATCTGTAGTCACTATTACAAAATCCTTTGACAGTGTGCTGATCGATGATTGTATCATGCGCTACATTAATCAAGGGGGAGGTACGTTCATGTCGAATTTTAAGCACAAGTCGGTGCTGGTGCTTGGTGGCAGCCGTGGAATTGGCGCGGCGATAGTCAGGCGGTTTGCAGCTGATGGTGCCGACGTTGCTTTTACGTACTCGGGTTCGCCGGAAGCGGCACGTTCTCTGGCTACCGAAACCGGCGGCAGAGCCTACTCAACCGACAGTGCCGACCGTGATGCGGTCATTGCTCGTGTCCGCGACAGCGGCCCGTTGGACGTACTAATAGTAAATTCCGGCATCGCCATCTTCGGCGACGCGCTAGAGCAGGACCCGGACGCGATTGATCGTCTCTTTCGCATAAATCTACAAGCGCCTTACCACGCCTCCGTGGAGGCGGCGCGACAAATGCCTCAAGGCGGTCGGATTATCGTGATCGGTTCGGTGAACGGTGACCGCATGCCCATCCCCGGCATGGCGTCTTACGCTTTGAGTAAATCCGCGCTTCAAGGAATGGCACGGGGGTTGTCCCGTGATTTCGGCCCGCGTGGAATCACGATCAACATTGTGCAACCAGGGCCAATTGATACTGAAGCTAATCCAGCGGACGGCCCGATGAAAGATCTCATGCACAGCTTCATGGCGATCAAAAGGCATGGTCGTTCTGAAGAGGTAGCGGGAATGGTGGCCTGGTTAGCCGGTCCGGAAGCAAGCTTTGTCACCGGAGCAATGCACACCATCGATGGTGCGTTCGGCGCTTGAAATGCAGCCGGGCAGGTTTTTTTCCCCTGCCCGGCTCACGTTCAGGGCATTGATTTAAGCAGACCTCAGGTGAGAATTGATGACTACTATCGGAATCATTGGGGCAGGCGAAGTCGGCAGTCAGATTGCCCGAGCGGCCGTTGCGTGCGGATATAACATCGTTATTGCCAACTCGCGCCACCCGGACACGCTAATCAAGCTGGTGGCCGAATTGGGGCCGCGAGCGCGCGCGGAAACTGCAGCGGGGGCCGCGATGGCAGGCGACGTGATTGTCATCGCAGTTCCGCTGAAAAGGATCAACGACGTACCGATAAAGGGGCTCGCGCGTAAGATAGTGTTGGATACCAACAATTATATGGCCTGGCGGGACGGCGCATTCGACCTCGTAGAGAGCGGTCAGAAAACTATCCACGAGATCCGTCAAGAACAACTTCTGAAAGCGAAAGTCGTCAAGGCATTTACGCACATTCAGGCCCCACGAATCACTACATGGGGCAGGCCGGCCGGGTCACCAGATAGGTTAGCTCTTGTGGCTTCTAGCGATTTTCAGGAAGCGATTGAATTTGTGACACGACTCTATGATGATTTTGGGTTCGACACGGTCAATAACAGTCCGCTTCTCGATTCTTGGCGCAGCGCTCCGGGCCAACCCGCCTGGAAGCAGGAGCGGCAGACCGCGGCTGAGCTGAAAGTCAATTTACTACGCGCCGAACGTCCGCAGCCGCCAGCGAGGGGGTAGGCAACCGGTGCGGTCATAGCAGCTTAGGTGACTGCTTTGAAGGTAAGGTCAACTTCTAGAAGCGGAACCTTGCCCAATACTGACCTGTCTGGGAGGTTCAGACGGTGCCGATGATGCTGAACTCGGGCTGCGGCTGCCTAAGCTGTGCCGCTTAAAGATTTGCCGGCAAACGCGGTGGTCTCAACGGTACCGAACGCCTCAATTGCAGATTCTTCGAAGAAGCTTTTGTAGCCGGGCGATTGCTGGATTTTTTTCAGCTTTGCACGAGCCGCTGCCTTGACGTCTTCAGTTTCTTTGGTAGCCATGCCCGTCACCCAAGGTCTCCTTTTATGCGTAGGTTAGCCTTCGCAGTCGGCATGTCAACGTGTTACAGCGTATTGATACCGGGTCCGGCTTTGCGTCAGCAGCTGACTCTGCGCTTGTACGTGCATCAAGCATCGGCTTGAGCGCTATGCGCGGGTCAATCAACTAGATACTCAGCGCATCACTCGCAATAAGGTTTATGCTTTCGAAGTAGTCCGAATGAAGTTCCAGCTACCATCCGGCGGTCAGGACATTTCAGAGTGGTCCTCGCAGCTCCAGTCATTGCGACAGATCCGCTCTCGGCTGACGGGATAAGGCTCATCCTACCCCCCGCTAGTGCCTTGCCGACAACAACACGCCATCAGTTCGTCTTTGACACTAATTGGTGGAACGCGTCCGGGTCGAATGGGACAGGTTCGCCGCTATCCTCGCCGGCTATCAGTGCAGAACGGATAGCCTCGGTAATATCAGATCGCTTCTGCTCCCTATGGATCAGCGCACGGATGCATTCGCTATAGCTCGCGTACCGGCCCGACTCGATCTGAGCCTTGATCCAGTTGTCTTGTGCATCTGATATGACGATGCGTTTGCGCACAGCAGCCATGCTCGAGCCTCCTGGTGCGGTACTAAGATGCTAACCCAATCCTACGAGTGGCGCCATTCGGTGATGTTCCCTCTTTGAGGTCGTGCTCACAAGCTAGGCCATCACTATCCGTGCACAACGTTCTCGCTTTTCAAACGATCGATTTTGGCCCACAGCTGGCGCTGACGAACGCGTGCTGAGCGCAATGCCTCGTGTTTTGAGAATAGCGGCATTACCCCCAGATAAGGATACGTTTTTGAGCGTATCAATGCGGCTGTCCCGAATGTATCGTCAGTTCTCTAGAGCGCACACGGAAGAGATCCGGCTATGGATAATGAGCGGAGGATTGAAAAATGGAACACCCGATGGATGATTGTTGCAGGACGAGCGGTTTGCAGTGATTGCCTGGAAAGCCAAGCACTGGAAGATTGTCAGAGGCCGTTTTCTCATGCCCGGATATGCGCGGCCAGGGGAGAAAAACCCGAGCTTCCGTGGGTTGCGCTCCACGAGATCCTAGACTGCGCGCGAGGGTAAGGTGCCAGTCAGGTTTGATAGGGCTGTTCGCCAGGCAGGCTGTATGGCTTCGTGGAGGGGCCATGCTGGCGTAGGATGAGGGCTTTCCCATCAGTCCAGACCTTTTCCCTTATGACTCAATCCGTGCGGACAATCGTGAAGTGCCAAGATCCAGATGATGGTAGCGGAGACGTAATCATCGATCTCCCGCCAGATATCCTTGCAGCAATAAACGTCGGTTTGGGTGATTCCTTGAGCATCGAATTGGTTCACGGGACGATAGTGCTCAGACCGATTCGTGATGCGAATATCCAGTCCTGAGGCAGCTCACGGCCAAGAGCTGCCATTGGTTAAGAGATGTGTTAGCCGGACATTTAGCCGTGATTTGACCAGAGGCAGCTTTTTAATTTTGTTTCGGCTATGCCATAGGACGACTGCGGGGGGCGCCATGCTGGAGAGCACTGCAAGCTGCCAAGGGCGGGGTACTCATCGAACTTCGGCCACCACTCATTGAGCGCCGGTATCAAGCGGCCCACATTGATGTGGGGGTTACATCAGGACCAGTGGCATAAAGGCCAAGACCCAGTCTGCACACTGGTGTCACCGCCAGCCAACTGCAGCAGAAGAACGGGATGTTCACGGAAGGTGACGAGCTTGAGATGGCACAATAGGTGAGCGAGTCGCTCCAGAACCATCTGAGGGGCAACCTGTTGGTACCCAAGGCCATTTTCAGCCAACACAAAATTGCTGGGTGAAGAGCCGCGCAGCGTCGCGACACCTGCCACTGTTTATGGTGATTAGGTCAGTGCGAGCCTATTCTAAGTCAGTAACCATTCCTTGCAGGCTTCTGTGCTATAACAGCGATATGAATGTGGGAGCCTGATCGTCATGCCAAGCAATGAAACGCAAAACTCCGCAAAGCCAGTAACGACAAAGAAGAACAGAACAAATGCTTTGTGTATAGCCTATCTTCAAACTAAGTGGCGGACTATATTAACTACAAGATTTGCCTATTTTTTTAATAAGTCTCCCCAAAGTGGTCAGCGCATGGAGCTGATAATGGACTGCATGATAAAAGGTCTAGAGTCCTTCTTCTTGAGGTTTTCGAACTTAAAAGATACTCAGTTCAATACGCAAGTCATGCTGCCTGATGTAGGTGCATATTCCCAGCGAATGGCGGAGATGCTGTTTTACTACAGGCTTTTGGGGATGGGCTTCGGCGACATTAAAAGCAAGGATGCTGGGCCAGACTTTGTTGCTGCGAAAAATGGTGAGACCTTTTGTTTTGAAGTGGTCACGCCAACCCCGCAAGATTCTATCAGAGAGCTTATTGGGCGAAGCAAGTTAGCGCCTGAAGAGCGGGATTTAGTGTTTCGTGAGCGTTTGTTGTCAGTCACATCAGCTATCAAAGACAAATTGGAGATGTTCGAAGCTCATAAGTCGGCCGGACACGTACCAGAAGGTGCCCATTACATAATCGTTGTCAATGATTCACTGCTGCTACCCTATGACCAGCCCTGGCATGGAGTGCAAGCTGAGCTTTGCTTTGGTGACAGTACTCTACCTCTTGCCGTGGATGCCACGCTTGGTACTGGGAACATTGATTTCACTGATATTCTCGGTGAAGAACCTTCCGAGGATGACGGCGACGAGTTTCAAAACCTCGTAATGAGGAGCAATTACGGCGTTTCTATCAATGGAGGGGCGCCGGTTACTCCAGGGGACTCTTTGTTACGCGTAAAAATCAGGAAGAAAATCCCAAGCAGAAAGAGCACCGGCACCGTCATGGTCGATATAGCTGAGTCTGTAGGTGTAGCGGGGATTTATCAGATAACATTGCGGGAGGACCTGATGTTCTACCATTCTTTTAAGTCTGGTCAGGCCATAATGCCCGCTTCCGCACTGATCAGCTCGGTGAAAAATAAACAGCTGGTCAGAAATTCAATATTTTTCACATCAACATATGCTAAAGATGAGGATCTAGTTCAACCTCTTATGTCTCCTGCGCGTATATTAGGCTACGAACCACACGACTTTAACAATCAGGCTGTTTATGATAAATTTTTCAAGCCTGTGTTGGAAGGTGGTGAGTTTTATAGGTCACCTGAATCTAAAGGTTAGTCGGCAATCGAAGCTCACGGCAGCGTTGATGTTGCCGGAATCGGGGATGCAAGTTGTCACAATTGCATCGCCTAACCAATTACTAGCACTCAAGGATGAAATTACATCATGCAGATGCACATAGCCCGACGCATATCCGAAGCCATTGGTAGTTGGCTACACATGGAATTTTGCTGTTATAGAGCTGGATTGCTTTCCGAAAGTTCGTTGAAGGCCGCAGTGGGCCAGGTTCTTAGCTCATTCCCAATCCTAGTGAAAGGTGAGCGCGTTCATGCAGATTTTCCTCACGCACTCTTGAATCCTACAGCTCAATCCGGCCGTAAGAGAGAGCTCGACTTCGCACTAGTTCTTGCTGGTAGGGGGCTGCCAAAACGAAATGCCCAAATTGCCGTAGAAGCAAAGTGGGCAGGTTCGTCGCATTGCACTCCATCGAATATCGTTCAGGATTTTTTGCGACTCTCTGAAATTAAACGAGGAGATCCCGATACTGTTTGTATTTTCGTGCTAGCAGGATCGCATCTGCAGGTATTTAAACTCCTGAGTGGGATGCCCTTTGCGACGTCGGGCAACATAAATACCGGGGTAGGCTCATCCGGCAACGAGAAAAGACTGAAACCTAATCATACAAACATGGATCATCGAAATTGCTTCTCTGAACCAATTAAGAAATTGTCCTCTGCTGGCTTTACTATTCCGGAGTCGTTTGTTTGCCAATCACACGGCATACACCCTCTTCAAACAGCTGGCGGTACCGTGGATTTTCAAGCGATAGCCTGGGAAATAAAGTCTGTTTCTGCGGCCAATCTTAATATCAAAGTTTGGTAGAAAATGGCTTACCATTCGTTCAAGTCGACCCGCTAAAGCGGGCGGCTGAATACCAACGTGAGGAAATGAGCGCTTTTGGCCGACAGCTGCCGTCCATGAAGGGCAGCTATCGACCCAGGCCGGCCCCTCATGGCTGCTAACGCTTACCAGAACCAGTGACTGCAATCCGATGGTACTATCTTCAATCGTGAGCTTTAAAAGATTCCGCGTTTTTTGTGGAGCTTCGCAGGAGCGCAATAATCTCGGTTCGACTACCAACGGCTGGTCATTAGACCAATCCAATGTAACTATTTCAATCGACCAACTGTCTGCCGCTTCGGTGGGCGACCGTAGAAAAGTAAGGATTTAGGATCTCGAAATGTTGAATCGAATACTCATTTATTTAGGGTTGTTGCGGGAAGAACGATCCCTTGCCGACACGATACTAAACACTCGAAGTGCTGTCTTCTTTGCGAAAATTATGGGTGTATGCGTTTTTATTTCGATTGGCTCGAATTACATCATGTGGGTGCACGCCGTCTTCGAAGATTTTGATTTAGGGAATTCGGCCATCAGGGAGTACCTGTCGTCGGACTATTATGGGAGCGCTATGCGGGACGAGGCGCGGCAGTTGGAGCGGTACAATAAGGGGGTGGCCGATTCGTTACCTCCAGACTTGAGTTTCTATTTCCCTACTCTAGGTGTAATCGTCAAGCACGAGGTAAGTGTAGTGCCTGGAACAGGGCACAGGCCGGACGGCACTCCTCAGTACAAATTTGAAAATCAATTCAGGGTTTCGCTGAATTTCGTTCACCTCATATGGTTTGTTTTATTGATGAGCATGCTGCTGGTCTCTGGGCTATTATTTTTATCCCGTCGCTCACCTGCGGCGCTGATCCGACTCGAGGAGCTAGAGCTTAAGAATCATTTTTCACCGAGAGAACGATTGCCGCCTACCCGTGAAATGCTTGGGGTTGATAACCGGCTCGCTCTTATCTTCAAACGATTTAACGCTTTTGTGGTGTCCCTGAATTCCCGTCAACGCGGAAAACCATCTTTTGAGGTTAACGATGAGTACGATGTTCAGGACCTCATGCTACCTATGCTGCAAATGGAGTTCGGAATCGTCAAGCGTGAAGTCTGGGGCCCGGATATCGCCGGGTCAGCTTCCAGAGTGGACTTTCAGCTCGTCAACGAAGGAGTGCTTATTGAAATTAAGAAGACACGAGGGACTTTGTCAGATCGAGAACTATCGAATGAGCTCATCGTTGATGTCATTCGATATTCAGCTTATGAGCACATCAATAAAATTGTATTTTTTATCTATGATCCCGAGACTCGGATCCGGGATCCATTAGTCCTGTTGACAGATATCGAAAAACTACGCGACAAAGTTGATGTGAAAGTTTTTATATCGCCACGGTGGTATAAATAGTCCGAGGGTAATATAGTCCGAATGGCGGTATCAGAGTATGACGTAACCGGAGTAGTTGGTTACCAGACAATTCCTCAATTATGCAGTAACTCACAAATTATGACGCTACTGAAGCTGGAATTGTGCCGCGTCCGGGGATGAACTGGATAGAGATATCTAGGTGTGACCGAAGACTCAATGTGCGGGGCCCATTAAGGTAGGGGCCGAGTCAATGACTTTTGTGGCTGTAAATGCTTGCGCAGTTCGTGGTTACCTGATCCAGTGCAGCGATTGTTGAAAGCGTCTGGTCTCTGCAGCCTGTAGAGAGCATCATAAATCACCTTGGATGCGATCATGGGGGCATGCGCGGCCCAGCGTCCGATCCTGGCCGTTCGTTCTCTGTCAGTCGTGCGAGACAGAAAGCGACCCAATATAGATAGTCCATGTTGAACGCAACAAACTGTCGGGATGAATTACTCCCCGGATTGCAAGCGGTCGATAGCTTCGAGAAGCTGGCCGTCGAAGTACTCTGTTTCATCTCGTTCTTGGTCTTGCATGCGGGGCTTCGCCTCAATCAGCAAGTGTGTCGCCGCGATGTTCTGATTCAAAAAAGTAGCGACCATAAGACCATTCAAACTCTCTAGAGGTGTGTCCCATGCCTCCCTGCAACGCTGAATGAGTCCTGTGGCGGTATCCCCACTCCATGGACCTAAAATATCCGAAACTGCCAGGGTGGAGGTCATGAGCCTGCCTGTGAGAGAAATGGAAAGGCTGATAATTTCGCACGCTCGGTAGATTGATGAATAGCGAAATCGAATGCCCGCTTCTGGCCGTTTTTTGCCTGTCGCCAAGGGCAGTAAACGGCCATTAGCTGCCATTCGTCACCGGCATCGTTCGACCGCAACCTGCCCTCCAGTGGGCCGTAGTAGCCTCTTGCTAGCCTATGTGTAAGCTTCTGAGTATCCTGCGAACACCACATCGCCTCAAGGATCAGTTTTGGGGCCGGGAAGCACAGATGAACGGAGTCAGGACCAGATGTTTCAATCTAGGTTAGGCCTATTTGACGGAAACTCTTGGGAATCGCTTTTACAGCGAATACTCAAGCATCGGCACGGTGCAGATGGCTATGTCGAAATGCCCACTTCACCTGGGGATTGGGGAATCGAAGGGTATGTAGCTACCGGCATAGCATTCCAATGCTATTGCCCTAACAAGCACTACAACCCTGACATGCTATATATAAAGCAAAGAGACAAAATCACAAAAGATATTGGAAAACTGAAAACAAATGAGGCAGAACTTTCTGCGCGACTTGGCGACACTCTTATAAAAAACTGGTGCTTTGTCACGCCAGAAATTTTGGACAACAAGCTACTAAAACATGCGAAAACAAAAGAGGCCGAGGCTAGAGCCTGGAATCTATCAATTCTTAGCCCAGACTTCAGGATAGATCTGCACACAGCGGATCACTATGAAACCGACATTCATGCATTTCAAGCATTGCAAGGAAAAGCTCTTCACATCCCTGGCATCACCTTTGACTTCCCTTTTTTTGACACGGAAAGCATAAATTACGAAGAAAATATACTGCGAAAATCTATTGCCAGGGTAGCAGCGAGTTTTCAAAAGATTGAACTCGACATGGAGAACGGCGCACACAAGGCCAAGGTGGAACGCCTCTATTCTTCAACGCTTGAGTGTTTTCTTAAATATAGTCGCTTCCATGACGAACTGAACAAAGCCTCACCTTTACTCTATCAAAAGGTTAAGCGTCTTCTCTCAGTATTCCACAAACATGTGGAAGAGTGGTCTGATACTCTCAACGCTACACCCGACGTGCTCACCGAAAAAATTAGAACTGAACTAACGGACCTCCTGATTCGCGAGCTTAACCCCTCAGTTGACTATGCCCTTGCCTCACAAATAGTGGCCAATGAGATTTCATACTGGCTGGGCGCCTGCCAACTCGACTATAGTGAGTAAAATACTATGGCCACTCTCAAATTTACTCCTCGCCCCGCGCCAGTCTTGGCGGAACACAGGCCACTATACAAGATTGCGCAATGCCTATTAATAATTAAAGTTTGCGGTCGTTCCCAAAAGTGCAGCCTGTTAAAGCTCCATCTGATAAATTGGGCTTTAAAGAAAGACTCTCGAATTGCAGATCTACAGGCTGCCATACAAAATAAGCAGCTATCTATACCTGTCTGGGGGTTCGACCCAGCTCTTGCAGTAGCCCTCCAAATAGCTGCGGAAGAAAACCTATTGAGGCCGGAGGAGACAGGAATAATAATCCTCCCCGCAGGCGAGGAATTCCTTCTGAGTATCGATAGCGATCCTGAATTTTTAGCCAAAGAAAAAAATCAACTAGACTTGCTCGGCAAAAAGCTCACCGAAAAAATGGTTACAGAGACAGCCAGGGATTGGGAATAAAGAATGCATATCAAATCTTTTAGCACAGACATCTCCTGTTCAGGAGCACAGTTCGGTTTCGCTACAACTTTTCAAAAGGGTCTAAATATTATTCGCGGATCCAACTCCTCGGGCAAAAGCACCATTGTTAACTGCCTATTATACTCGCTCGGAATGGAGGAGCTTGTGGGCGGCAAGGGAGAGGCAGCGCTCTCATATGCTGTCAGAGACTATGTTATCCATGACGAAAAAAAACATCAAATAACCGATTCTTATGTAACCGTAGAAATAGAAAATCACCTTGGCGAAACGAGCAAGATAAAACGCTGGATCAAAAGCGAAACTCACAATACAAAGCTAGCTGAAGTAACACCCCCTCCCAAACTTGGTACAGGTGCGCAAGACACCAGATATAAATTTATTCACGATAACTACAGCGCCGTTTACCAAGAAGGTTTTTTTACTTATCTCGAGGATTTTTTAGGCCTCAACCTCCCTAAGATTCACGACTCGAACGGAAAGCGGGTTAAACTTTACCTCCAAGCTATTTTTGCTGCAACCGCAATTGAACAAAAGCGCGGCTGGACAGACTATATAGCGAATATACCCTATTATAGCGTCAGCAATGCCCGCGTACGGGTTGTCGAATACTTGCTTGGCCTAGGTGTCTTCAATCAAGAATCTCAGCGCATGGAGTTGGATTTGGAGTCCGTCAGCCTGAACAATTACTGGACATCCAAGCAAAAAGAACTCTCCTCTCAAGCAGCACTTCTACGCCTATACCTAACTGGAATCCCAAATAGAATAACTTCAGATTTTGACCTAAAAAATGTTGAAGCTTTGCGCAGTGCGAATGGTGAGCAGTCGAAACTTTACACCACCATCACAACATTGAAGAAACAGCATAGGGATCTTGAGCTAGCTATCAATCCTGACAGTGGCTCACCGTACTCTACAATATCCGAGGAACTGCAGCAACAGACGGAAATTGTCACTAAGCTGGTGGGCGATTACGAAACATCACTGAGCAATTTGACGATTTTCAACTCTACTCTGAGCACACATATTCAGCTCAAGACTCAAACTCAGGAAGAGCTGACACGTAACAAAACAACGAAAAAGCTTAGAGAATACGGCGCAAGCAAGCACTTGCATGCCGCAAGCGACTCCTGCCCGACGTGCCACCAACACATTGAGGATTCACTGATCAGCATAAATCTGACCGGATCCGCAATGGATATTGACACAAACATTCATTACCTAGAAAGCCAAGCAAAAATGCTCGCCAAGCAACAAGCGGGTCTGGAGATGAAAATTCGTGACGCTGAAATTATATGCCAAAATTTTTCAGGTCAACTTGAGAAAGAGCGCTCCGTACTTTCGTCCCTGCGCAAAGATGCAGCTAAAGGAAACATAGTATCTCAAGCTGCTGTGAAAAAGCAGGTTTTGCTGGAGTGGGAAATTGAACGCTTGGAGGACTTCTCCGACAAGCTTGAAGATGCACTTGCAGACATGGAAAAACTTGCCAGCACACTCAAGATAAACCAAGAAAAAAGAAAGCTACTTCCCAAAGATAGATATTCCGAAGAGGACAAAAGACGTATCCAAAGATTCGCGCAACACTTCAGGGGTAACGCGGGAGAGTTCGACTACCACAGCGCGGATGTCGCGGATATCGTATTCAACGAAGACTCTCTTTTGCCCCAGCTATCGCGGCTGGAATTGCGAGAAATCGTAGACTCGCCTTCAGATGCCAAGACTAAAGCGCAGGCCGTTCGCAATGGAAGTATGGCGCAAAACTCTAGTGCAAGTGACTTCGTCCGCTTGATCTGGAGTTACATCATGGCTCTGTACCAAACAGCATCAAGCAGGGACATCCCCGGGAATCACCTCGGTTTCATCATGATGGACGAACCTGGCCAGCACTCCATGGCCACGAAAAGCCAACAAGCACTATTTCGCATGCTTGCCAGTCAAAATAATTTCCAGGCGATTGTTGCGGCTTCTTTTGATGACCTTGATGCCGTTTTCAAAGAGTCAACCGAGGGTGTCAAGTTTAAATGCATCCACCTAGAAGAAAAGTGCATCGCACCGCTTCAAGCCGTTTAAAGCCGTTCAAGGAGCTAACCATGAGCAAGGATCTTCGCCAGACAAAATCGACGAAAAAAATACGAAATATGTGTGACCTATTTACAGTTACGAGTGAATAATAATTTATGAAAATCATAACTCTCAAGAGCTGGGATGAGTACGACAAAGCTGTATCACGAAAACATTATAGAAAATGGATTTACCGTGGCCAAATAGATGCCTCTTGGAAGTTGGAAAGCTCGTTACATCGAGCATTTGGAGAGGCCCAAACAATTCATAAGGCATATGCAAGAACAGAAAAGCGCATGAATAAGTTGGAGCATGAGCGAGTGATGATTGACCGCTTTATGTGCAACGCACATATTTATCTATCATCGCTACCCAAAGAAGCTGATCGCCTAAGTTGGTTGTCTTTAATGCAGCACCATGGCGCACCCACTAGGCTTCTTGACTTTACGTTCTCTCCCTATATTGCGGTATTTTTTGCTCTTGAGGCAGGTGAAGGTAGTGCTGCAGTTTATTGCGTAAATCATTCTGCTATAAAAAATGATGACGACGAATACTTTGGTAAAAATCGCCTTGAAATTTACTCAAGAGTACTCGATGGTGAGAATGAATCTGATGATCCATGTCTTTTTGCCTTTGAACCAACGTTTTCAAATCATCGCCTGCTTTCTCAACAAGGGTTGTTCGTGGCTACAAATACTTTGAAGCATTCGCATGAAGAAATAGCTAAAGATTATCAGATAGGCAACCCTGATATGATCAAGTACATAATCCCAAAAAAACTACGCTACAGCGGTTTAAAAAAGTTAAACCAAATGAATATCAATGCAGCAAATATTTATCTAGGCCTTGATGGATTCTGCAAGACAATGCGTAGGCAGCCGTTATTTGGCTTAGAGTGGCAGCGAAGAATTGGGAATGAATCATAATGAATGCTTCAAACCGTTTACTTAGCTTACTGTGTACGTAGAAGCCCCCTTACGCGCCTCCCTCACTCGGTCGGTAAGAAATGCCGTTAGCTCGCAGGCTTGAGTGCCGGAAAGGGTCGGAGGATCCAGCCGAATAACTGCTTTTGGCCGACTGCGGCCAGTCACGATAACGCTCATCCTCAAGCCTCCCAAGATGGAGGTTATGACATGAACGTACCATGCGACTCTGCACACCAGGTCTGGAATAAAGGCAAATTGGTTGGGCAAAAAGCGCCGCTCCGCCTACGCGACATCTGGGGCATCAGGATCAGACTGGAGCTTGCCCGAAACGTCAGAGATTTAGCGCTTTTCGATTTAGCGATAGACAGCAAGCTCCGAGCCTGTGATCTAACGAAGCTACGTGTTCGTGACGTCGCTCACGGGAGTCACGTTGCGGCACGGGCCATCGTCATGCAGCAAAAGACACAACGGCCCGTACAGTTCGAAATCACCGCGCAGACGCGGCTCGCAGTGGAGGGATGGGTTAAACAGGCACGACTCGGAAGTGAGGACTTCTTGTTTCCAAGTCGCCTGAAAACCTCGGAGCACCTATCCACGCGTCAATACTCACGCATCGTCAAGGCTTGGGTAACCTCCATCGGCCTCGACCCCGTTCCATATGGTACCCATACGATGCGTCGGACCAAGGCCTCGCTGATCTATCGGAGAACAAAAAATATCAGAGCAGTCCAGATACTTCTCGGCCACACCAAGCTGGAAAGCACAGTCAGATATCTTGGCATCGAAGTAGATGACGCCCTTGAGATGGCAGAGCAGACTGAAGTATGAGCTGGGAGCGGTGACGGGGAGCACCCCGTCGCTTTCGGCCGTTAGGTGCCAGTCGCACATCCTGCGCGTAGGATATCGTCTGAGTACGTCAGCCGAGAATGGAGCGAGCGTCCGATGAGTGAGGCAGTGCAAACAACTGTGGTTTGCCAGGACCCTGGGGATGGCAGCGGTGACGTCCTCATCGATCTCCATCCGGACGTCCTCAAAGCACTGAACATCGGTCTCGGTGATTCGTTGAGCATTGAGCTGGCCGATGGATCTATGATCCTAAAGCCAATCCGTGAAGTTGATGCAAAGTCATGAGGCTGGTTTCGGCCAGAAGCGGTGATCTAGGTCGGGCGTCATCCGGATTGATTTTGTCTTCGACGTCAAATCTACTCAACAACGCGGCTCCATCCGAAACACCAAGAATCTGATCAATTGCGGCTAATTTCTGGGTCGCACAGTCGAGTTGAAAGTCAGCGTTGCTGTATGCAGCCTCCGCCTCATTGTGGAGCGCATAGGCAATATGGGCCGCAACACGGACGTTCATTGGAGCACCTACATCACTGCCCAGATAATCTGCAAGCAACGTCCTGATCTCTATCAGTGCAAGCGCGAGTAGCCTGGTTTGAGCAGTCTGCATAAGAGGTATCCCGGGTATAACAACGAATTTGCGAGCGGATTTCGCGAGGCTACATAAACTTTCAGACTGTCAAAAGCGAAAGACCGTTATAGGTCGAAAACGGACAGTGGTGGCCGACCGCAATCGACCCAAAGCAGCCGCTCGACCTCAAGGCCTTCGCCAGTTCCTAGCTGCGTAGAACGGGGTTTACGTTAACTACTACAGATCGGGATTCGCCACTTGCCTCTAGGCCTCAGCGTGGACTAAACACCGTGCCACGGAGGTGCTTCAAAGAGACGGAACTTAGGGACATAGGAATTTTCCGAATAAGCGAACTTCGTCACATTCCGGGAAAGGAACTGCCCATGCCACACTCCGCTCATTATCGAATCGACTACGTGCACAATGGTGCCGACAAGAGCTTTTACGTCAGCGCGGAGACCATGAGCAATGCTGAGGCCTGGCACTGGGCTGCAGTGGATTCGGGGGTTGCGCAGATCCCGAAATATCGCAGAGACAGGGTCCAGATCGTTAGCAAGCCACTCGCCGAGCGGCACGGTGTTGTCCAGGTGCAGTGGTCGCACGCTTAGTAAGTCAGCTCAGTCTCGCAGGGTGTATCAATGCACCATTAGATTAAGCTGACAGGCTTTCACGACTGCACCGAACAAGAAAGGACAATCAGCTCACCCCGTTGGGCCCCTCCAGCACCTGCCGTACCTTCTTCGCCAGATCGGTGGGCACGTAGGGTTTGGATATCACATCAAACTCGTTGCCCCCCGCATCCGTACGCTCTAGCGAGTTCTCGGAATAACCAGTTGTCAGCAACACCTTTAAGGTGGGGTAAAAGCGCTTGGCTTCCCGGGCCAGCATCACGCCGTTCATTCCACCAGGCATGATCAGGTCGGTAAAAAGCAGATCAAATTGTTCTCCTTTGAGAATGGCAAGTGCCTCCTGGCCGCTGTAGGCCAGTCCGCACGTATAGCCATATTCTTCCAAGACCATTCTGGCCAGTTCCGCGACGTCCGGACGGTCTTCCACAATCAAAACCCGTTCTCGGCCTGATGGCTCGACGATCGCCTCCATGACGGGCAGGGTGTTGAGCTGGCTGTCATCCGCAGGGAAATACATCCGAATCGTTGTGCCGATGCCCTCTTCGGAATAAATCCGGGCCGTTCCTCCGGATTGCTTCATAAATCCGTACACCATGGAAAGCCCTAATCCGGAGCCCTTTCCTTCATCTTTTGTGGTGAAGAAGGGGTCCATCACCCGGCTGACGATGGAGGCCGGCATACCAGCGCCGTTGTCAGTAATAGCCACGCTGACATAACGTCCAGGCATCAACCCGTCATATGACATTGAGGCGAGGTTCTGAATTTGTACGTTCTTGGTCTCCATGGTCAGTAGTCGCTGCTGTCGTGATTCCATGGCATCACGGGCATTGATGAATATGTTCAGCAACGCGACCTCTGTCTGGGTCGTGTCCACCCTGCAATTCCATAGATCGCTTGCCAGAGCCAGCCTGATGTCGGTACCTATCAACGTGCGCTCGGCCATCTCCTGAGATGAGGTGATGATGGCATTCAGGTTCACCACACGGCCCTGAAGCTTCTGCTTACGCGAAAAGGCCAGCAGCTGTTGAGTGAGCGTTTTCGCCCGTTCAGCAGCGTCTCGTGCGTTACCTGCGCTGCGCAGAATCCGCTGCTGATCGTAATGCGGTTTATCGGCGGTACGCTGGATCATGTCCAGATAGCCAATCATCACCTGCAGGAGATTATTGAAGTCGTGTGCAATACCGCCCGTGAGCTGGCCCAGCGCTTCCATTTTCTGAGCCTGGCGCAACCCGTCCTCGGCATCACGCCGGCGGCTGACATCCAGCTGCGAGGCAAAGAAATAGATCAGCTCACCGGACTCGTTGTACACCGGCGAAATAAAAAGCGCGTTCCAGAAGGCCGAACCGTCTTTTTTGTAATTCACCAGCTCAACAGCCACTTCCCTATTGGCAGCGATGGCCTCACGGACCTGCTTGACGGCAGCTGGATCGGTTTCGGGCCCCTGCAGAAATCGACAGTTGGAGCCCACGATTTCATCGCGGCTGTAACCGGTCATGTCGATGAATGCGTTGTTCGCGAAGATTATCGGGTTATCAGGCCGTTTGGGGTCTGTGACGATCATCGGCATGCGCGTGGTCTCCACGGCAGCGAAGAAGATGTTGTGATCTGATCCGCTGATGTCTCCGGTGGAGCTATCGTTTACACGTGTTGGGTGACTCGCCATCGCTGCTCCGGCCTGCATCAAACAGTACGCTATCTGTGAATAGTCTGTATATATGAACAGTCTTTAATGCTGTGGTGCAAGTTTTTGACAGATCGCGTGCAACTGATCGATTTCAAACGGTTTGGGTAACCAGTGCACGCGATGATCAGCCAGTGATTCAGCAGTGGAGTGGTAGCCGGAAGCGACGACAACGGGCGTCGAAGGCTGAAGCCGACGGACGCGCCTAACCAACTCAATGCCATCAATCTCTCCTGGCATCTGCAGATCCGTAATCAGTAGCCGCGGAGGATAGCCGCAGTTTTCGATGAATCTCCAGGCAGCATCGGCATTGCTGAAAGGCGTAGCCGTGTAGCCATACATTTCCAAAACGTCGATTACCAGATTCAGGATCAGACGCTCGTCTTCAACAACCAGGATGGAGTCCATTCGCAGTAGCTCTACAGAAGAGTGTTTCTGCTCCGACAGAATCTTCAGTGGTTGATTCCTAATAATCGAGTGGAATTTGCCGGCCGGTCAGTCCAGTGCTGCGGTTAAACTCATGGAGTTCCGACAGTCCGGATGCCTGTATAGAAAAAACGGTTACCGACTTATGCACGGCGGGTCAGTCAGTTAGGCTAAGGCATTTTCCGTTCAGTCTCTTTGCTATAGAGAGAAGCGCTATGGCCAACCGTCTGCTCAACTCAGCCTCCGATCCGCAGCGTCTCATTCGTGCCTTGAGGCTGAAGCAAGACCTACAGCAGGGACTGCTTACGTGTCTGGAGCAAATCTGGTCTGCGGACTCCATTATCGGTCTAAGTCAAGCTCATGGCCGCGCCCTCGGTGTCAGCACTGGTCTCGGTTTAGCGCATGCTGTAACTCCGGAGCAGTTCAAGGTATTAGCTGAAGCCTACTCGCGAGCTTTCGACGTTCGTCTTGCAGTGTTCATGCACTAAAGCTCACGTCCGTCGCTGGGAGGTACTTGCGAACTTTATACTGTCTGAAAACAACTGCCTTTCAAGGTTTTTTTCAGGTTGTCGATAGCCTTGAATATCAACGCGAGCGGCCTTTATGTTCAATAACCGGTTAAAAAATAAAATCCAGCAATTGGAGAAACGGCTGGTGGCTCTGGAGCAGGTAAAGGCCACTCTGGATCTCGAAACCGTGTCCGTTAGTTTGGACGCGGCAGGTGTCATCCTGCAGGTGAACGCCTTGTTCGAGAAAGAGTTGGGATTCACCAGGGCAGAACTGTCCGGCCGTACCCTCCGTGAACTCAGTCCCTCTGAACTGCATGGAGATGTACATCAGCGCCGGGCTCTCGACGCAATTGCCCAGGGCAAGCATTACAGCGGCACGTTGCGCCTTTGCAGCCGGGATGGTCGACATGTCTGGCTAAGGACAATGGTGATGCCGTTTACAGGTGCAAGTGGACGTGCCGAGCAGATCGTTTTGTATTCCAGTGTGCTGACAAGGACCATTGAAGCCTCAAGGGAGAATGAGGCGCTGGTGGGAGCAGTGATGCGCTCCACAGCTGTCATCGAGTTTTCCCTGGACGGAATCGTGGTGACGGCCAATCAGAATTTTCTGAGCGCTATGGGCTACACGCTTCCCCAAATCCAGGGCCAGCATCATCGGATCTTTTGTCTGCCGTCCGATGCTGAATCAGGAGAATATGAGCAGTTTTGGCATACCTTGCGACAGGGGGCGTATGTCACAGGAAGGTTTTGCCGAGTGGATAAACTTGGCAAAGAGGTATGGCTGGAGGCTTCCTACAATCCAATTGTGGACGCTAATGGCAAGCTCTACAAGATTGCCAAATTAGCCACCGTTATTACCGACCAGGTCACCCGTGAGCGTGCTGTCTCTGAAACAGCCAGCATGGCCCACGGCACCTCGGTTCAAACCAATGCCAGCGCACAGCAAGGCCGAGAAGTCATTCAGAATACCGTCACGACCCTCAATACTCTTTCGGCTTTGATGCAAGACGCTGCCCATGGCATTGAAGCATTGAATACCCAAAGCCAGGCAATCGGCACCATTGTCAAAACCATCGGCAGCATCGCGGACCAGACCAATCTGTTGGCCTTGAATGCAGCGATTGAAGCGGCACGCGCCGGGGAACAAGGCAGGGGTTTTGCTGTTGTCGCCGACGAGGTCAGAAATCTGGCCCTTCGAACCACAAAAGCAACTGGAGAAATCGTCGAGGTTGTGAAGAACAATGAGCTTTTGGCTTCCAACGCCGTGACGATGATTGGTAAAAGCAGGCAGCAGGCCGAGGCGGCATTGGATTTAGCAAGCGAGGCGGACGAGGTGATCAAGGACATTCAGCAAGGTGCCAACAGCGTTGTTGCCGCTGTTGAGCAGTTCTCCGGTCAAGCTCGCTAGTCTTGATTCTGCGATCGTGATCCTGCCCCCTGATGGAAATTCGGGGCTTCGCGCACATCTGGTAAATACCCTTGCGCAGCAACACGCGGTGTTCAGCCACTCGCATGCACGGCAGTCGCTCAGCGTAATCTTCCCTAGGCTCTTTAGGCAGTGAGATCGGGGGGCCGGTGGCAGGTATTCGCCTGTTCCCAAGGGCATCTTTCACTGCACGTTTTGGGGACGAAACTTTCTGGCTATTAGCGTTATCAAATAGCCACCATGGCTCTGAGCATTCGAGCGCTATGGATGCTGATAATCAGACGAGCCACATCTTAGCTGAGCTAAGCCGCAGTCTTGCCCTGCGCAATCAACGAGAGTCGAACATGTCCTACCAGATCAAACAGCCCACGGGCTTTCCAAGTCTCCCACCCAGCCACATCAACGCTCTGGAGCTCGCCCCGGAACTGCACAGCATGGCAGATACTCTGCTGTACAAAATCCAGATGGCAGACTCGCTCGAGCAACTGAAGTGGACGCACGGTCGAGCGGATGGCTTTGCTTTGGGACTAAATGTGGCCGGGCGGTTAACCCTTTGGCAAGCCGACTATCTAGTAGCGTGTTATGCCGCTGCACGTGAAAAATGCGAGGTTCAGTTCAAAGCTAAAGCCGATGCTAACCAGCGTCAGGCTGCAGTTTTTTCTGGAGAGGCCGTGCCTAACGCCGCTATCTAAGAGGTGTAAGCCTCAAGCCCTCCACGGCCTTCTCCAACTTGGCTAGGGCTTCTTCGCATTCGTGAACGCATCAGTACTTCTTACGAGCTTGAGGCCACTTCTTGGCTCAGAGATGCTTCTTGGCTTCCTTGTCTAAATGCTTGTCGGCCTTATGGCGTTCGTCATTGTCATGTTTCACGCCTTTATCAACCTCACTGGCGTCGTGGTCGACGCCTTTGTCCAGCTCTCGGTTGTCATGGCGAATACCTTTGGCCACATCGTCTTCGGCAGATGCAAATGGGATAAGAGAGCCGGTTAGTAGAAAGGCGATCATGGCAGATGAAACGAGCTTGCGCATGGTGCAACTCCTGAGTGAAAGGCGAGGTTTCCAAAACCTCATCGCTTTGAGGCTAGACGATTGTGCTAAAAACGAAAGGTCTCTAGTTGGTCAGGCACTTCAACCCGTTGGCACTGATCACGACAAACTGCTCAGTCCCAGCGGGAAAGCTGTCCATGTTGTGAATCTCTTAAAAATCGCTGTTTGGCACTGCCAGTGGAGGGGATCTTGAAATAACGGCTGGATAAGAGGCCAAGGCTATACGCGAAAACGACGGATTTGTTCGTTGAGTCCGACCGCCAGTTCCGACAATTGCTGGCTGGCCGCTCGCGTCTGTTCAGCCCCGGCTGCTGTCTGGACCGAGAGATCACGAATTCTAACCAGGTTGCGGTCGACCTCGCGGGCCACCCGAGCCTGCTTTTCGGCCGCGCTGGCGATCACCAGGTTTCGCTCGTCAATACCTGACAACGACTGGACAATGGCAGCCAGAGCAAGGCGTTTGTGCAAGTAGAGAGATGCAGCGTCAAGGGTTGTACGATAGATGGAGATCAGCCGTCGTAAGGATCCCCTTTGTTGGATCAGGCTAATGGGCCCAACAGACCGAGAGCAACAGCAACTCCACCGAGGTGCTCAAATAACCGCCGCAGTTTCGCGAATGTCCACACCCAGACGACAAGCTGATCGACGAAATCGTCTAGAGGGTTAGGTTCTACCAGCAAACCTCGGGAAATCACCGCTGGGCAGATTCTGGTGGCTCAACGTTCGCGGCAAGGTAGAATGGTGGCCTATAGCCATCACCAAGGCTTCATTAGTGCAAGCTGTGGAATCCCTATGATAGAAGCTAGCCAGATTGACCGAGAACTCGAGAAAAAACCCAGCGCTGTACGCTTCTCCGATCAATTGGAACTACGTTATCAGAGCGATATCCATGCTACCCGCCGGCACCACCTGATCTTGTGCTTGATCTTGGGAGGATTCACATTCAGTAGTTTTTCACTATGGACAGCTATCATAAATCCAAAGGAGCTGGTATCAGCAATTTTGCAGATGGTCGGAACATGTGTACCTAGCACTCTAATGGGGGTGTTGCTTCTAAGGAAATTATCTGAGCGCTGGAGAGAGTACGTCTCCATGTTGCCGTCATACACAGGATTTATAGTTGCCTACAACGTAGTGGTCAATGGTGAACAGCCTGCTTCGGGCGAGCAGTCACTGTTTATGTTCTGCTGGCCGCTGATGCTTATGTATGTTAATACGTGCATGAAAAGCCCTTTCAATGTGGCCTTAGTCTATAACATATTCTGCTTGGTCATCACGGCTTGGGGAGTGCATACAGCCCCGATTTCCCTGAGTGCCGGGGGCCTGATAATGACCGCTATAGGCTCTTCATCTTTTTTCTCATTGCTTGGTAACTACTGGTCCAACGCCGAAGCCAGACGACGTTATCTTTATTGGCTCCGTGAGGAAACCAGAGCCTCTAGTCTCACCGATGCCAACAGTGACTTGCAACGTCTTTCAGAGACCGACTCGCTGACAGGACTGGCTAACCGTAGGCACATACAACCGCAACTGGACGCACTTACGACAAACCATTTGGATCGACAGTCCGAGGGTGCAGTATTATTGATCGACATAGACCATTTTAAACGCTATAACGATCATTATGGACATCTCCTTGGCGATGAGTGCCTGAGAGTTGTTGCCACTGCTCTAGGCAGTTGCTTCATATCGCCCTGTACCGTAGCACGATTCGGCGGGGAAGAGTTTATTGCCGTTTTGCCAGATACCTCTCATGATGAGGCCCGTAGGATCGCTCACCATGTACTGCAGACCATACGTGAACTAAACATCGCCCACCTCGGACGTACAGACGGCATCTCCATTATCACTGTCAGCATCGGATTAGCGCACAGTGCGAGTATCGAGCTAACCGATAGCTCCTCACTCCTGGATCAGGCTGACAAAGCGCTGTATCGAGCTAAAAGAGGTGGCCGTAACCGTTTGGAGGACACGGGATTTATATTTTCACAGAACGATGAATCGCTTCTGACCCCGGAGGATATCCGAGAGGCTTTAGCAACAGACCAATTCTGTTTGCACTTCCAACCGCTGTATCAGCTCGAACCTTATCAGCTCACTGGATACGAAAGCCTTATTCGCTGGCAGCATCCCAAGCTCGGAAATGTTCCGCCTGATCTATTCATCGCAATGGCAGAGCGTAGCGGATTGATTCATGCTGTAGGTGACTGGGTTCTGGATAAAGCCTGCGAGCACGCCAGCCGGTGGCACGACGCTGTGAGCATATCGGTAAACCTTTCACCTATACAGCTTGCCAACCCTGATTTTCCAATGAAAGTGGCGGGTGCATTACTCAAGCAGGGTCTTGCAGGGCATCGCCTCATATTGGAAATAACCGAAGGAGTGCCTTTGCGCATAGATGATCAACTATTGAAAACAGTTTCAGGCCTCAGCAACCTGGGCGTGCGACTGGCTCTGGATGACTTCGGTCAAGGTCATGCCAACCTGGCTTATCTCCTGAAGCTTCCATTCCATTCTTTGAAGGTTGACCGTCAGGTATTGAGAATCGAAGACAAATCCCAGCGCGAGCAGGTGTTGATGGCTCTTTTGAAATTAGGGCATGCTTTTGGTCTCAAGGTGCTGGCTGAAGGCGTTGAGACCGCCCAGGATCTCGAATTACTGCGTGATATAGGCTACGACCACGCTCAAGGCTATTATCTTGGACGTCCTCAACCCAATACATTTTCATGTAACACGTTGCCGCCCACCCAAACCCTGGACCCCTATTGTCATCTTCATATAGTTTCGGGCAACTGACTTGACTTGCTCTTACAAAACCGGAAAACAACTACCCATTAACTTGAATGGTCCTAGACGCTTCTTCGCAGCGCAGCCCGTAATAAAGATGCACAGCTAATATCGCCCGACTCGCGCAGTGTTGGATTCAGCTTCCTGCCGCTGATCCGGATGACTGCTGTCTGCTTTGAACACTACGTGTTTTCCTCGGACAAAGCGTAGGAGCGGCTTGTGCAGCGCCTACCACCACATTCGTCGAGATAGCTGCACCCATCGAGGATTCACCATGCGTTCGTCCCACCCAATACGTTGTGCATTGGTTGCTACCGTAACTGCCGTCAGCTTGGCAACCTTGGCCGGTTGCGCTCGCGATCCGGAAAAACCTACCTTGTCGGAATTAGCTGTCAGCTCGACTAAAAGCATGTTCCGCACTGACAGCGACATGCAGAAAGTGCTTAACGCCCAAGCTGCGTTCGATCCTAAAGCTATTGAAAAAACCACGCCGGAGGAAGCCCGTAAACAGCCTACTGTGGCTGATGGCGTAAAGCGGGTACTGGCCGACCAGAAGCGTGACAGCAGCCCCACAGCACTGGTCCCGGGCGTGGCAACCCATGAGATCACTGTAGCCGGTGCTGCAGGGAACTTGCCAGCAACCGTCTATACCCCTGCTGGTAACGGACCATTCCCGGTAGTGCTGTATTTCCACGGCGGCGGTTGGGTGATCGCGGACCGCACCGTGTATGACGGTGGCGCCCGCGGCCTGGCCAAGCAGGCCAATGCTATCGTGGTGTCAGTGGACTACCGTCGCGCGCCTGAATATAAATTCCCGGCAGCGCATCTAGACGCTGTTGCTGCCTACCGCTGGCTCACTACCAACGCTGCTAGCATTGGCGGAGACCCTAAACGCCTAGCGTTGGCCGGCGAAAGCGCCGGCGGCAATCTGGCGCTCGCCACTGCTGTGGCAGCACGCGATCAGGGCCTGACCTCGCCCAAGAGTGTGATTGCTGTGTACCCAGTGGGGCAGACCACGACCAACACCGAGTCGTACTTGAAGTACGCTGACGCCAAGCCACTCAATCGCCCCATGATGCTTTGGTTCGTGGCAAATGTGACCAAAAGCTCTGCCGATCTGAAGGATCCACGCCTGGATCTTGTGCACGCCAACCTTCACGGTCTGCCGCCAGTGACTCTGATCAATGCCGAGATCGACCCGCTGCGTGATGACGGTGCGCAACTGGAGCAGGCGTTGCGAAACCAGGGCGTAAGCGTGGAGCGCAAGCTGTATGACGGCGTGACCCACGAGTTTTTCGGCACCGCTGCGGTGGTGGAAAAGGCTCAGGAAGCACAGGCCTATGCCGGCGCTCGCCTGAAGGCAGCATTCTAACCAGCCCTCTGGCTGCTGCGATGTCAAACCGTAGCAGTCAGGACCTTGGCTTACAGCTGGGTAAGATCGTAGCTACCGTATGAGTCGCTTCTGGTTTCATAGACACCTCCAAGCCTCATAATGAGGCCAAAACAGGAGGTGCGATGAACTGGCGCTCGAAGGCTACCTGACGGGGCAGTTGAACAGCCCCAACCTGGTGTTCACGGCCCCCACCGTCGAAGGAACGGCCGGCAGCGACGTGATCATAGGGACCGCTACGTCGGAAGTCATTTACGGCTTGGCCGGCAAGGACCATATCGACGGCGGCATAGGCTCGGATCTGATCATCGGAGGCACAGGTGCTCACCTGTTGATCGCCGGCGGCGACCCCAATCTCTCGGTCTATCGCCGCAATGGCACCAACGACGCTGACGTGTTCCGCTACACGGCGGCGACTGACAGCTACCGGAGAGCCAGAGCCTTGTGGATCTGATTGCCCGGTTCGCCGACAACAATGACAAGACCGAAGCTGGCAATCACTCTTGCGGGATTGTGGGAGGCCGGGGAGGGGTACCCAAGGTGTCGCTCCTCTTGCTGGCCGCTGTAATCCAGGGCTCAAGTCTCCTTGGATTACAGCGATTACTCGGACATGAGAAAAATGCTGGGGTCAGACGCGTTCAGTAGCAAATGTCTACTTTTTCTTTTTGTCTGGGGTTTGAGTCAGTGCCGAACCAGCGACTGATTTTTCTGCAGCAGAAGATTTATCGTCCTTCAATTGCTTACCTGCTTTTGACGCTACGCCTTTGCTGGTTTTTTCATTGCTAGCCATATTGAGCCTCCAGTAGGTGTGCCGGTGATGGCACTGTTTCTCTTCTAATGTATAGCTGAGCGGCTGGCTTTGGGCGAATCATAAACAGGACTTTTTGGAAACTGCTTACATCAGCAGGTGCTGGCACCACTGTTTTCCTCTATTAGTAGTTAGCCTTTTAGAGTCGGTGATCCGGTCATTCCTCTGTCGGTTCTACCGGCAATCGTAGATTCGCACCGTGGTGATATTGGCAAGGGGGAAACTGCGTAGCAAATGCACAAGGATACTGATGCACCTACGATCATCCTTGGCTCTTGATATCGTGCAGCAGCCCCGGCTGGTGGCTGCTTACGGTCGATAGCGGTCGGTCATGGGTGACCGCTTTCGCCCCACAGCTGCCGTTCAGCACGCACACCGTAGCGGTTGCGTAAGCTAAAGTTGCGTGCTGATAGCCCAGTTGCTCAGGCAGCGTTAGCCCACGTGGTCAATGTCAATAGTGGTGTGGCCAATGAGGACCACCTCTGCCTTATCAGCAACCACCAAATCGGCATTGGTGATCAACTGCGTGTAGTCGAATCCGGCTAGCGTGACCTGGAAAGCGTGCCCATCGGCCCCCGCTTCGCTGCTGCGCAGGTAGGTACGATCAGTGTTTTCATCGTAGGTCATGCGCAAGGTACCGTCGCGGCCGTCTCCCAAACCGGTCACGCCGAGCGCGGCGACGTCGAGCTTGTCCTGGCCCCAGATGAAGTCAGTGATCAGGTCGCTGCTACCGGCATAGCTGTCGGCGCTGCTCGTGAACACGAACCGGTCGTTGCCTGTACCGCCAGTGAGCTTGTCCGCGCCTAGCCCACCGGTCAGCACATCGTCGCCGGCGTTACCCTCCAGCGTGTCGTTTCCGGCGCCGCCGGCCAGCGTGTCGTTTCCCCAGTAGCCATACAGGATGTTCGCCTTGTCGTCGCCGGCCAGATTCACGGGTGTGATCGGCTGCGGGGTGGTCACGGTGGTCGCGTCACTGGGCGGGGCGAACAGCACGGTGCTGGCATTGAGCTCACTGACGTGGTTCCCGCTGAGCAGAACTTCGAAGCGGTTGCCGTTGGCATCGGGCTCCAGCGATTTAAGCGCGGTGGTATCGCCGGCCAAGTTGAGGACCACCTTCAGCGTACCATTGTAGCCGTTGCCCAGCCCGGTGAAGCTCAACGCTGACACGTCGATCATGTCATGGCCGCTGCCACTGAAGTCGGTGATTAGGTCGCGGCTGCTGTAGCTACCACTGGCATCATTACGGTAGCTGTCGCTGAGCCGGGTATACACGAAATTGTCGGCACCTGCTCCGCCGCTCAGGGTATCGCCGCCGGCGCCGCCGAATAGCCGGTCATTGCCCGCACCTGCTTCGACGGTATCGCGGCCAGTGCCGGCCTTCAGGGATTCGCTGGCGTGTGTGCCTTCGAGCAGATCGTTGTGCGAAGTGCCGTTGATCAGCGGCTGGAAGTTGGCATCGGTAATAAGGCCGCTATTGGCCAGAAACTGCACGGCAAAATGTTTGCCATTACCGTCTCGCTCGTAGCTTTCCAAAATGTAAATGCCGCGCAGAGGCTCGCTACGGATGTGCAAGGTATCGCCATAACCATTGCCTAAATGGCTATAGCCCAGAGCCGACACGTCGAGGATATCGTGGGCGGGATCGAAATAGTTGATGGTGTCGGTATATTCGCCTCCGTCCTTGATATAGCTGTCGCCGAGGCGGTCGAAGCGGAATACATCATTACCGGCGCCGCCGTCCATACCGTCGTATCCGGCACTGGAGACCATCACATCGTTGCCCCCCCCGCTGACTAGCTGGTCGTTGCCGCCCCCACCCATTAGCAGTTCATTGGCCAGCCCACCACGTATGTAGTCATTGCCAGGAGTACCCTGCACGATGAGTTCGATCGCGTTCTTGCTGACCTGGCTACTGGCACTTGTGACCTGTAAATCCGTATAGCTGGTGACTTCCTTGATGCCGGAAATTTGGGTCATACCTGTTCCTTATCTGCGGTTGGTCCACAGCACGTGTGGTGTAACGCTATTAACGCCGTTTCGTTGCGGGCAATGGGCCGGTATCGACGAAGCGGCGATAAGAAGCGGGTCAATACACATCGTTACGCGGTAGCCTTTAGGTGTTTGACATTCGATGCCAATGGCCGCTTTGGGTCGATAGCGGCCCCCCAAAGACCTTGGGTTTTATCAGATTTCGGTACTAGATGCTGTCAACGCAACGCTTCTTAATTCGTATCGGGAAGGCTGGCCAGCTGATCGAGCAGTTGGGCACCTGCAGCGTCCAACCGCAGACGCGCTTTATCCCAGAAGCCGCATGACAGCTCGTACTCGTACAGCGGCACGATCGGCAGTCGATGGATCTGCCAAAGGTGTCAGAGCAATCCCTGGCCCACCCCCTGACGCTGATGCACGACCTTGATCTTGTTGATGTACATTCGGATACAACAATAACGGTTCGACGATATTGCTCGCTACCTGGCCGCACTGATACCGCTGTAATCGACCCTTGTTCTAAATTTATGTTTTTCATTGCCGATGGCTTCCGTACAGAACGCAGAAAGTTTCTGCGTTTGCCCTTCGGAGTTGCACCGTGAACCTACGTTCTTTAAATATTGCGCCCCGTGCCGCCTTGTGTTTCGGTTTAATCACGCTGCTGGTCATTGCCCTCGGCGGCTTCGCATACGTGCAGCTAGGGAAGCTGCGTGGCACCGAGCAGGACATCGAAAAGAACTGGCTGATCAGCGTGCAAACCGCCGACGACATCCAGATCGCGCTGCTCGGCGCGCGCCTGGAGAGCATCCGTCTTCTGTCGACTTCGAATCCCCAAGAGCAAGCGACCGCCGTGCAGCACCTGGAAGACGCTAAGCGCATGCTCAACGAGCGCACCGACTTCTACCGCAATAACCTCATTTCCGACCCAGAAGAAGGGGCCAAATTCGAGGCCGCAGCGGCGCTGATGAAGACCTATCTTGATGGACTGCAACGCGTCGTCGATCTTGACGCTACCCAGCATGAGCAGGCCGTGACATTCGCCAACACTGAACAACGCGATCGTGCCGCAGCATACCAGGTCAAACTCAATGAGTTGCGCCAGCACAATACCGACGGCGCTGCAGCAGCAGGCGTGACCGCCACTGAGGTGTATGCCCACAGCATCACCATCGTCGATAGTGTGGTACTCGCCGCGCTGGTGCTGACGCTGGTGCTCGCCACCCTGCTGACTCGCAGCATTGTCCAGCCTATGAGCGCCTCGCTGAAAATGGCCGAGGAAATCGCCGACGGCGACCTGCGTCTTATCCTGGAGGTTAAGGGTAATGACGAATCTGCGCGGTTGATGCGCGCGCTAAACACCATGCAAGGCAACCTGCGAAGCACCATAGAGCAGATCTCCGATGCTTCCGCACAGCTCAGTTCCGCCGCAGTAGAGATGACTTCCATCACCGAGAGCGCCAGCCTCACCCTGCAGCAGCAAAACAGTGAGATCGAGCAGGCCGCCACGGCGGTAAACCAGATGAGCGCCGCCGTCGATGAGGTCGCGCTTAACGCTAACTCCACCTCCGAAGCGGCCGAGGACTCCACACGCGCTGCCGCCACCGGTAACCAGAAAGTCGGCGAAACCCTACATGCCATGCGCAGCCTAACGGACCGCGTGGAAATGACCTCTGAACAGGTGCAGGGCCTCGCTGGTCAGGCGCAGGACATCAGCAAGGTGCTGAGCGTGATCCGTGCCATTGCAGAACAGACCAACCTGCTGGCCTTGAACGCCGCGATCGAAGCGGCCCGCGCTGGTGAGCAAGGCCGAGGCTTCGCCGTGGTGGCTGATGAGGTTCGGGCACTGGCTCATCGCACACAAACCTCAACTCTGGAAATCGAACAGATGATTTCAAGTATCCAAGCAGGCACGTCACTGGTTGTGGATTCGATGAGCAGCAGCACCATCGAGGCACACAACACGCAGCGCACTGCCGACGAAGCCGGGATGTCACTGAAAGTCATCGCCGACTCGGTGCAACTGATCAATGACCGCAATCAGCAGATCGCCACTGCCGCGGAAGAGCAGGCTCATGTAGCTCGCGAAGTAGACCGCGCGCTCGTGAGCATTCGCAACCTGGCGCTGCAGAGCAGCGAAGGCACGCAGCAAACCCTGGCCGCCAGCAATGAGCTCTCGCAGCTGGCGGTGAACTTGAATCAGATGGTAGCGCGCTTCAAGACCTGAAATTAGCGTTTAATCTAGTATGGAAAATTGACCTATCAATGATCAGAACTTCATTTCTAGAGACGCTGACAATGTGGTCGCTTTTCGAGTTAGCTCCGATCTTTCGCCAAGGCCAGAGGCTCCAAAGAAACCGAAGTTGACGATCGTCCGGCACTCGCCGAGCATGAAAAGAATGTGCGTGCTGGACTTATAGACAGGGAAGTATCGAATCGCGAATTGCCACGCCTCAATCGGCCTCAAGCATCGTGACTAAATGACCAAGCGCAGCGAAACCATGTTCTGTCTCGTCACAGACGGCTGCGGGTCGGAAGCAGACGGTCTTGGCTGACCGCTTTTCGACCCAAAGCAGCCGCTCCGACTGAGAGCCTTTGCCACCTGCTACAGCTAGCTGCGTGGAACGGATTTTTATGGTAAACTAGGCCAGCTCAAGGTTTGCCTGACAGCCGTTTGGGCCTGTCGCAGGCAGCCACTGCCTATGGAGTCTGCTGGTAGCCATACACTGTTCACGCACCTTCACTGAAAGCCAGCAAAGCCCCTATTTTCGCCCTCCCATAGCGCACTCCGCGAGCATTTTTCGCATGTCCGCACCACTACGATCCATTTTGGCTGTGAGCGCTGACAGCCAGGCCCGCCGGGGGGGTCAAGGCTGTCCGTGTCAACCATTCGGTTGTCCGCCAGAGCCAAGCGCCGCACCTCCCCACGCCCTAAATTCCTCCTCGACAAGCGTCCGAACTTAACGCGACCGAGGAGGCCATGCCATGCCGACACACACTCTGCCGTATCGCTTCGATTCAGCCTCGTTAATGCGCCAGCGCGACTTGGCGCCAGAAGAGTACGCGGTCTATTTCATCGAAGTCATCGGCTCGGCGCTCAGTGCGCGCTGGCTTGCTTTGAGACATGGACGATCACGCCAATCCTGATGCACCCCTCTGCCAGAACAACAACCTCTCTGCGCCCTATTGGCCAACACTGTAGCAACAGGAGTTCATATGGAATCTGCGATCGACAAGCACCTTCAATGCCCTCGGACGTTATCCAGCCGCGTGCCTGACGACTACCAGCCGCCGTTTCCGATGTGGACAGGCCGCGCCGATGCCAGCCTGCAACAGGTCGTGATGGGCTACCTGGGCGTGCAGTACCGAGGCGACGAGCAACGCGCCGCCGCCTTGCAGGCCATGCGTGGCATCGTTGCCAGCTTCGCGCTCGCCGATGGCCCGCTCAGCCATGATCTGACGCACCACACCGATAACAGCGGTTACGACAACCTCATCGTGGTCGGCTACTGGAGAGATCCAGGCGCGCACTGCCGCTGGTTGCGCTCGCCCGAAGTCAGCGCCTGGTGGGAGTCGGACGCACGCTTGAGCGACGGCTTGGGCTATTTCCGCGAGATGGTCGCGCCGCGTGCCGAGCAACTCGAGACCCTGTACGCCTTCAAGGATCAGTTGCCCGGCGTCGGCGCACTGCTGGACAACATCAGCGGTGACATCAAGGAGCACGGCTATTGGGGCTCGATGCGCGATCGCTTCCCGGCCTCGCAAACCGACTGGATGCAACCCACCGGCGAGCTACAAGTGGTGGCTGGAAACCCGGACAAGGGGGGCCGCGTGGTGGTGCTGGGTCACGACAACGTGGCGCTGATCCGCTCGGGCCAGGATTGGGTAGAGGCCGAAGCCGAAGAGCGCGCGCTGTACCTCAATGAGATGTTGCCAAGCCTGCAGGACGGCATGGACTTTCTACGCGACCAAGGCAAGGAGCTGGGCTGCTACAGCAACCGCTTCGTACGCAACATCGATCTGGACGGCAACCTGCTCGATATCGCTTACAACATCGGTCATTGGCGCTCGGTGGAAAAACTCGAGCGCTGGGCCGAATCGCATCCCACTCATCTGCGCATCTTCGTGACCTTTTTCCGCGTGGCGGCAGGTCTGACGAAACTGCGGCTCTACCACGAAGTGTCGGTGTCGGACGCCAGCAATCAGGTCTTCGAATACATCAACTGCCACCCCCAGACCGGCATGTTGCGCGACGCGAAGCGTTGATTCGTTCGCCCGCCTAGCACCTCCATAGACGCCACTGCGCGCCCTCGCGAACGGCGACGCGGATGATTCCCGTAAGGAAGTAAATCCATGAGCAAGCTACGCCCGTTGCTGCTGACCGCCATGCTGCCTGCCATTCAAGCCAATGCCGTGGAAGTGACGCCCGGCGACTACGAGCAGTACCCGATCGGGGCAACCATCGGCGCGATCTACTACCAGCACGCCAGCACCGATTCGCTGTATTCCCACGGCCATAAAGCCAGCGACAACTTCAACTTGACCTCCGATGTCAGCATCCTGCGGCTGCTGCATGTCTACCCATTGACCGACACCTTGACGATCGACCCACAGTTCCTGTTGCCCTTCGGCCACATCAAGGGCGGCGGCGATGCCTCCGCGCTGGACAGCACCACTGGCATCGGCGACCTGATCCTTACCGCGCCGCTCAAGTGGCGCCTCAATGAGGCGCGCGACACCTTGAGCGTGGGTCCCTATGTCTATGTACCTACCGGCAACTACGACAAGAACGACGCGCTCAACCTGGGCGAAAACCGCTGGAAGTTCGACCTGCAAGGCGCCTACGTCAAACACTTCACTGACAAATGGGCGATGGACCTGGTGGCGGACGCCATCTGGTATGGCGACAACACCGACTACGGCGCCAACTCCACGCGCCTTGAACAGGACGTCTCTTATGCCGCGCAGATCATGGGCCGCTACATGCCGGACAGCACCACTACCTTCGGTCTTGGCTTCGGCCATACCTGGGGCGGCGAGACGCAGGTCGCTGGTGCCAATCAGGACGACCGCGCGGACATTACCAACGTCCGTTTGACGGCTACCAAGTTCGTCACCGCCAAGGACCAATTGCAATTGCAACTGGGCCGAGACCTTAGAGTGGAAAACGGCGCCCGGGAAGACTTTCGGATGAATCTGCGCTACGCCCACATCTTTTGATTCACCCACGCCTGGCGGGCGCAGCTGCAAGCCAGGCCGACGAGCTTTAACGTAAAGCTTGCAACTCAAAACGTGCGGCTTCCTTTTTAAACTTTGTACAGGAACACTCTTATGGCCATCGTGCGTCCCACGCCGGAGCAACTTCAGGATATTGCCAAACGGCTGCACATGCAGCTCACTCCCGAGCAAGCTAGCGAGTATCTGACCCTCATGCAGGGCAGTTTCGACGCTTACGATTTGGTAGACGAGCTGCCGGATAACGTCCCGCAGGTTCGCTACCCCCGCACTCAGAGCTATCGCCCCAGCGCCGAGCAGAACCCCTACAACGCCTGGTACTACAAGACCGAGATCAAGGGGGCCGCCGAGGGTAAATTATCCGGTCATACCGTGGCCCTCAAAGACAATGTGGCGCTGGCCGGCGTACCGATGATGAATGGCGCGGCCTCGCTGGAAGGCTTCGTGCCCAGCTTTGACGCCACCGTGGTGAGCCGCCTGCTGGACGCCGGCGCGACCATCCTCGGCAAGGCAACCTGCGAGCATTTCTGCCTGTCGGGCGGCAGCCATACCTCCGACCCTGGCCCGGTGCACAATCCGCGTCGCCATGGCTACTCGGCCGGCGGCTCCTCGTCAGGCAGCGCCGCACTGGTTGCGGCCGGCGAGGTGAGTATGGCCATCGCCTGCGACCAGGGTGGCTCGATCCGCATTCCGTCGGCCTTCTGTGGCACCTACGGCATGAAACCGACCCACGGGCTGGTGCCTTATACCGGCATCATGCCGATTGAAGCCACGGTCGACCACGTTGGGCCGATCACCGCCAATGTGTGCGATAACGCGCTGATGCTGGAGGTGCTGGCCGGCCCGGATGGCCTCGACCCACGCCAGTATTTCCCACGTGCCCAGGCCTACAGCAAAACCCTGGACCGTGGCATCAAGGGCCTGCGCATCGGCATTCTCGTCGAAGGCTTCGGGTTACCGAACCTCGACCCGAGAGTGGGTGACTGCGTACGTCAGGCGATCGCCCACTTCGAGCGTCTGGGCGGGCACGTGGCCGAGGTCTCGGTCCCGGAACATCAACTGGCGGGCGCCCTGTGGAACCCCATCGGCTGCGAAGGCCTGACCGTTCAGATGATGCATGGCAGCGGCATGGGCTTTAACTGGAAGGGCCTCTATGACGTCGAATTGCTGAAGAAGCATGTCGGCTGGCGAGACAGCGCTGACAACCTGTCCGCCTCGCTGAAAATGTGCATGTTCGTGGGCCAGTATGGACTGGAACGGTACAACGGCCGCTATTACGCCAAGGCGCAGAACCTCGCTCGCCTTGCCCGGGCCGGGTACGACCATGCGCTGGAAGATTTCGACCTGCTGGTCATGCCCACCGTGCCGATCACCGCGCAGCGCCTGCCCGAGCCCGGCTGCTCGATCGTCGAATACGTGTCCCGCGCACTGGAGATGATCGGCAATACCGCCGGCTTCGATGTCACTGGCCATCCGGCGATGTCGATCCCCTGTGGTCGAGTGGACGGGCTGCCGGTGGGCCTGATGTTGGTAGGTCGTCACTTCGACGAGAGCACCCTCTACCAGGCTGCGGCAGCCTTCGAGGCGGACACCGACTGGCAGGCGCTGTAACGCCGGAATTGGCCGCGCAGCCACGTCTTCGGCTGCCCGGACTCACATAGCTTGCAGGAATCCTGATTATGAAACACACCCCTACCGATTACCACGATCACGAACACACCGAACCGCCTAGCGACATCGAACTGCGGGTCAAGGCGTTGGAATCCATCCTCCAGGAAAAGCAGCTGATCGACCCCGCCGCGCTGGACGCCTTGATCGACATCTACGAACACAAGGTCGGGCCGCGCAATGGCGCCCAAGTGGTGGCCAAGGCCTGGAGCGACCCGCAGTACAAGCAACGGCTGCTGCAAGATGCCACAGCGGCGATCGCCGAGCTGGGTTTCGGCGGTGTACAGGGTGAAGACATGCTGGTGGTGGAGAACACCGCGGCCGTGCATAACGTGGTGGTCTGCACACTGTGCTCCTGTTACCCGTGGCCCACCTTGGGCCTGCCGCCTATCTGGTACAAGTCGGCGCCCTATCGCTCGCGCATCGTTATCGAACCGCGCAGCGTGCTGGCCGAATTTGGCGTCACCCTGGCGCCGAGCAAGGAAGTCAGGGTGTGGGACAGCAACGCCGAGTTGCGCTACCTGGTGCTGCCTGAACGCCCCGTCGACACCGAGGGCTGGAGCGAGGCGCAACTCATGAAACTGGTGACCCGTAATGCCATGATCGGCACCGGCCTGGCCCTGCCGGCTGGCGACATTCGTTGATGCCCTGGAGCGATCGCCATGAATTCGATACATGACCTCGGCGGCATGCATGGGCTCGGCCCGGTGCTGCAAGACCCGAACGAAGTACTGTTTCGCCACGACTGGGAGCGGCGTATTTTCGGTTTGTTCTTTGCGGCCTTCGGTGGCGGCCATTTCAACATCGACGAATTTCGCCATGCTGTCGAACGCATGGAGCCCGTGCACTACCTGACGTCCAGCTACTACGAGCATTGGGTGCACGGTATAGAAAGCCTGCTGATCGCCAAAGGCGTGATCGGCCAGGACGAACTGGCAGCCAGAATGCTCAGCCTCAAAGGAGCCGCGTGATGCCTGTACTGACCGAAGAATTCGTACCCATACTGGTCAAGACCGGCGCTTCGGCGCGGGTCGACGTGGCGCGCACCGCACGCTTTCGCGTTGGCGACTGGGTACGCGTGAAAAATATCAACCCCACCACTCACACGCGCATGCCCCGTTATGTGCGCGGCAAGCTGGGCTGCATAAAGCGCGACCACGGCGTGTTCATCACCCCCGATGCGGTCGCACACGGCCTGGGGGAGCACCCTCAGCACCTGTACAGCGTCAGCTTCAGTGCCACCGAGCTATGGGGTGATGTCGCACTCGCCCAGGACAGCCTGCGCATTGATCTTTGGGATGACTATATGGAGCTCGCCGAGCATGAATGATATCGACGCTATGACAGCTGCACGGGTTCCCTTGGACGAGGAAGGCCCGGTGTTCGATGCGCCTTGGCAAGCCAACGTGTTCGCGCTCACCGTACAGCTGTTCAAGAGCGGTGCCTTTGACTGGTCGCAGTGGGTCCAGGTGATCGGCGAAGAGATAAAGGCCGCGCCCGCACGCCCCGGTGAGCGGGTCAACGACGCCTACTACCGGCAATGGACGAGCGCCTTCGAAAGGCTGATCGCGCAGCTCGGCATCGCCGACGGGCCGACCCTCTCGCGACGCGCCGAACAATGGCGTCAGGCCTATCTGCATACTCCCCATGGCGTCGCCGTGGCGCTGGGCAATGCCGATTGCCCACCCGCCCATGGGCACCCGCGCCGCCATGGGGCGGTCGCGATCAGCCCGGCCACTACCCGCGACATCGCCCAGGCGATCGATCCTGTCTGACGTAGGCGTTTTTTGCTGGAGGTATTGCATGGTTTTATTCAAAGGGTTGGCAGTACGGCGAGTACTCCAGCAATTGACGGATCGTTTCGAAACCACCCACGCGGTCGGCGAGCCACTGACCGCTGACGATCCGTTACTGCAAAAAGTATTGTCGGGTTTCGAGGGCTTACGCACCGAACGAGACGATCTCGAAGCGCGGCTAGCGGCTGTCGAGAAAATCATCGCTCATGAGATCGCCGCGCGTGAGTTCGCCCAAGAGGCGTTGTCGCTACAAAATCAGCGTTGGAATCGCTTCACTCAAAACCCCGGGGAGGCATTTTGGGAGCTGCGTATCGACGCCTCCACGCTTTCTTCACACAGTGAGATCTGGTGGTCCAACGCACTCGATGGGCAAGTGCTGCCATCGCGATTCGGGCATCTGCTGGAGGCGATTCATCCCGCTGATCGCGACGTCTTCCACAGGGCACTGGCCAGCCATCTCAACGACCGCAATGCGCGCGGGACGCTTTGCCACGAGTACCGTCTGGACATCGGTCAGGGCGAGTACCGCTGGACCCGGATGAGCGCGCGGCTGTGGCGCGGCGATCACGACCAATCGCAAATGGCAGCAGGTACCTTGCACGATATTCATCAGCAACGAATGCAGGAACAGGAACTGACACTGGCCGCCACGCGCTTCGAGATTTCCCGTGAAATGCTCCATGACGGGTTATGGGATATCGAGGTCATCGCGGGCGATCCAGCCAATCCGAAAAATGCTATCTGGTGGTCTTCGCAAATGCGTCGCTTGCTGGGGCATACCACCCTCGAGGAATTTCCCAACACGCTGGAGGCCTGGTCGTCGCGCCTGCATCCCGAAGACAGCCAGTTCGCTATTAATGCCTTCGTCGCCCACGTCAACGATCACAGCGGCCAGACGCCTTTCGATGTAGCTTATCGCTTGCGCCACAAGACGGGCGAGTACCGCTGGTTTCGTGGCCGTGGTCAGACCAGGCGCGCCGCCGATGGCTCGCCCCTGCGCGTGGTCGGCGCGATCACCGACATTCATGCCAGCCACGAAGAGCGTCAGTTGCGCGAGGCCCAGGCGCTCCAACACACCGCCATGCAGGAGAACCTCATCCAACTGACCCATATCGTCACCACCATCCAGGGCATCGCCAACCAGACCAACCTGCTCGCCCTCAACGCGGCGATAGAAGCCGCCCGAGCGGGTGAGGCCGGTCGGGGCTTTGCAGTGGTCGCGGATGAAGTACGCAAACTGGCCACTCGCACCACCGAGGCCACTCAACAGGCCGCTAATATGATTGCTCGTTGAGTGCCAGGGTGGGCGGTATCAGCCAATCCCACGCCCCGCCGATTCACGCCACTCGCTGGGCGAGTAGCCATGGGTTTCGCGAAAAGCACGGCCGAAATGGGAGAGGTCGTTGAATCCCCAGGCGAAGGCGATATCCGAGATTCTTCGGGCCGCCTGGCTTGGGCTCACAAGGTCCATCGCACAGCGCTCCAGGCGTCGACGCAGCACATAGCGCATCAGCGACAGCCCTTCCGCTTCGAACAACCGGTTGACGTAGCGGCTGGAAAGCCCCAGCGCGCAGGTCACCTGACTGACACCCAGTGTCGGGTCGCGAAGGTGATCGTTGACGAACATCTTCACCCGCATCAGGGTCAGGGTCTTGCATTTGGAGTGCTCGGCGTCCAACGGGTGAAGGTCGCCCATGGCCAGGGTGATGATGTTGGTCGCGGCCTCCGACAAGCTACTCATCTCCGCCGCCGTGAACTGCCCGATCTGCCCGGCGATGCTCTGCAAAAACATGCGCATGACCCGACCGGTCGGGGTGTCAGTCGAGACCCGCGTAGCGATCCGCCGCTCCATGTTCATGACGCGTTGATCCAGGCTCGCGCGCGGCACGCTGACGATGATCTGCCGCCAATCTTCGGTGAAGCTCAACTGATGCGGACGCGTGGCATCGTACACGGCAAAATCGCCGGGCCCGATAATAGTCCGGTTGCCATCCTGTTCCAGCGACTCCGTGCCTTGGAGCATCAGTACCGCAAAGTACTTGTCCTCGTCATGACTGCGCGGTTGCAGATGGCGTCGGTTGACCGCCTGAGCAGCGGCGCTGACGTCGCTGATCCGCAACAGGTCGCACTTCTGCGATTTTACCTTTCCAAAAAAATCGGGGTTGCCGACAGCGCCGATTTCAACATCGGCGAACAAACGCAGAATTATTTCGCGCCAGAAATCAACGCAGTCGCCCGCTCCATGGCTAGGGGTGGCGACATCTATGCTTTCGCTGGTCCAGTCGTGATTCGAGAGTTTCGCGCGCGGGTCCTTTGTAGCGCTACGCGGAGAGCGGTGCTTGGGCCCGCCGTACAGGTACATAACCATTCACATCCCCCCATCAGGAAATGTCTTTTCAGGATGAACAAAAGCTTCACAACGCCAAAACGACGAACAGTCGAATTTGACCTTATGAAAGCCACATCCAGGCAGGCCGATCACAAACTATAACTGCCGTCGGCAAGACCAACGATCGAGGCGCCCGTCTGGGCGCTTAGCACTCTGGTTTGGCGCTTTATCTGTGTATTTTTACCGTGAATATCCGCTGTCTTCCACTCGCGCAGATCAAAGGGCCGTTTCAGCAGAGTTTTAATTCCTGCTGAGTCATGTCGTGCCACATATAGCTGCACCAAAGCCCATGCGCCCCCCAACCCTGCGACCTCGATGCCTGCCTGCTTAGCATAGGCCGCTACGCCGGTATAAATGCGCTTGTGAGCGTAGTCCGACCCCGAAGCGGCGCGAACAGCGGCATCTTGGATTCTTCACGGTGATGCCCTGAGCGATCTAGGGTTTGTCCGAAAAGTCAGCCCGCAAGCATCTTTCGATGCAGGCCAGTGTGACCATGGCTTTAAAGCTGCTGGCCAGTTTGTCGTAACGCGTACAGATCCGACGTTTTTCCTTAAGCCAGCTGAACACCCGCTCAATAACGTTGCGTTTTTTGTACTGAGGCCTGTCAAACAGTCGAGGCAGGCCGGGTCGAGGCTTGCGATGCATCTTGCGCAGCGGAATCGAGCATGAGCAAACGCAGAGCGTTTAGTGCTTTTGTCCAGGTGCAGGACGATGACGGGGAAACCCCGTATTTGGTGAAGCTGATCCCAACAGAGGACGGCGCGGAACCGGACGACTGCATGTACGAATGCGGTGATCCTGACTGCCGTGAATGGCGGATTGCGGAAGTCCTCGATGACTAGGCTCAGCCGACCGGGGAACGAATCTATCACGTCACTGAATGCAACATGAGTGACCCGGCCAGTAAAGGGAAAACACGCAGGACCGCTCATGCTGGGCCGAGGTCGTAGAGGCATAGCGATTTTCGTCGCGAAAGCCTACCCCAGCTCCAGGAATGGACTCTAAGGATGTAGAAATCTCACTCGTGACTTACTTCCAACCGGGTGTAGGTCACCTTGCCACCTTCAGTGGCATAGCCCACGTTATCCAAGGTATACACGCCAGCCTTAAAATAAAACGCATAATTGTGCCAGGCCGGTGCCAGTTGGATCTGCGGGCCGGCATTATTAATCAGAACCGTCAGCTTACCTTGCTTGTTCATTTGAATGGCGTACGCGAAAACTTTGTTGAGCGGCACGTCGGTCACCGTGTAGGCCACGGGACTTTTAACGTCTGTGGGATTAATGCGGTATTCCAAGTCAATATTGCCAATGCCATTTGCATAGCGGTACACCACCTTTAGCAAGGGCGTGGTGGCGTTCTTGGCATGGATCTGCGCGACCACCACGCGTCCGGTAGAAGGTACTTGGTTGACCGAGAGAGTGCCCTTGAGGGTATTAAGGCCACTGTTGTACAACCAATTGCGGGCTTTGCCATCCGTCGAGGTTTCCCGCAGTTCGGAACGTGGAAATTCGCTGTTGCCCGTATGCGAACCGTTAACCGGAGCCCAGAACACAACTTTGTCACCGGTGTTGGTGAAGTAAGAGGTTTGCAGCTTTGGCAGCGCGGCTGCGGTGGTCAAAGGCGGCGTTTCAACGGGAAGTGTGAGGTTCCAAATGGTAAGGTCGATCATGCCACTTAAGCTCGGGTGGGCTGGTCCCTCGCCCGGGAGGTTCAGCCTGTTAGTCGTAGCATTATTTTGCCATCCCTGACGCTACGTACGGGTTAATGGCCAGTTCCTGCATGCCTTGATGGCATTCTGACCTGCGCTGAAAGATTTATAATGGGCTTCAATGAAGCTGTTGACCCACGACGGCCAAACGTGCAGCAAGGTAAGGTCGGTACTGGTTCAACGTCAGAACGACTCCAAGGCCAAATTGCTGCCGCGATCTACACGAACTGCGCCTAGCTGGATGACCGCCAGTTGGATGAGATTATCGAATGAGTCCGTCTCTACAAGAAGTGATCCGGGAAAAATGAACGGGGGTGTCCGATGAGCAGGGACAACCGGCAATCCCGTTGCTAACTCCACGCTGCAAGCCCTGAAAGGTGACCACTGACCCTGCCACGGTAGCCGTGTTGGGCTCGTCGGTTCGGCCATTGACGTGATGCAGGCGAACATCGCTGAAGGGGACCAGCTCAGCCTTGATCCCAGGAAAAGGAATTTGTACCGGCGGTCTGACTCTATATATCTATTAAATTGCGGAGGTGAGACGTTGTATGAATGTGCGTCATGCTTGCGTGATGGACGATGCCGCACAAGCATTTTGATTTCATGCTTTCTTGAAATCGTTCGGAGCAAGGACGCATGGCCATTCCAATATTTATCCTTTGTGGGGCTCGTGAAAAAGCTGCATTCATTGAGCAGTTTACTGCTACCAACGAAGACTGGTTGATAAAGTTTTTCGAGAATGCGGCATCAGTGGTGCGTTCTTTAAGAGAACAATCGGCCGAACTCATTATCGTCAGCATGGCCCGCGGACGGTTCAGGGAAATGGCGAGATTCGTTGAATTTTATGATGCGGTGTCGTCGATACCTATATTGATGAGCGGAACAGAGTTGCAGCGCCGCGCCGCTGAGACATTCATCACCTGTGGTGCGCAAGGTTTCAGCTTAACTTATCCAAAGGATAGAGGTGTCGGTGTACAGATCGTTCGTGATCTGATCTTGCGCTTTCGCCTGCATAGGGCAGTGGAGAACCGTGGGGTGCGAGCCGAAGTCACGCTCAATGCCATCAGTGATGGAGTGATTGGCGCCGATACCGACGGCAATGTTGACTTCATCAATCCTGCGGCCGAAATGCTGACAGGCTGGTCCAGCGCCGAAGCCAAGGGACAATCGATTAGAAAGGTCATGTCCATCGATGTTGATCATTCCCTTGGGGATGAGCCACATCCTGTGCAACTAGCCTTGCAGAAGCGTTCTGCAGCGGGCTTAAGCGCAGGTGCCGTGTTGGTCAAACGCGACGGCAGCCGGGTGGATATAGAAGACTCAGTTGCCCCGATCATCGATCATCGCGGTAATCTGACAGGGGCTGTGGTGGTGTTTCACGATGTCTCGGAAGAGCGTGCCATGAAAGTGAAAACGACCTACCTGGCCGAGCACGACTACCTCACTCAGTTGCCCAATAGGGTATTGTTCCAGGATCGATTAGAACAAGCTGTACGCGCTGCGCGACGTGATAACCAGCGCTTGGCAGTGATGTTCATAGATTTGGATAATTTCAAATATATCAACGATTCCCTGGGGCACACAGTAGGCGACCAGCTTTTGTTCGCAGTGGCCGCCGCCCTGACCCGAAGCGTGCGCGCCTCGGACACTGTAAGCCGTCAGGGGGGTGATGAGTTCGTGGTGCTGCTGCCGGCGTTGCAGGCAGACGATAACGTCGAAGTGATTGCCAAGAAGATCTTGGAAGGAATCAATGCGGGACATCGAATAAATGAAAGCACGCTTCATATCTCTGCGAGTATCGGTATCAGTTTTTTCCCCTCTGATGCGTCCAGCGTCGAAGATCTGATCAAGCACGCAGACACCGCGCTCTACGATGCCAAAGTGAAGGGCCGCAATCGCTATCAATTCTTCCGGCCAACCATGAATGCCAATGCTGTGGAACGTCAGGTCATCGAAGCGGATCTGCGTAGCGCCCTGCGCCTTGGTCAGTTCATTCTGTACTATCAGCCCAAAGTGGATCTGAGCAGTGGCCGAATTACAGGCGTCGAAGCATTGGTGCGCTGGTCTCATCCGCGCGAGGGCATGGTGGCCCCCTCGCGCTTTATCGGTATTGCCGAGGACAGCAGGTTGATCATCCCGATCGGCGATTGGGTCGTGCGAACGGCTTGCCAACAAATAAAGCGATGGGACAAGCAAGGGCTGAAAAATGTCTGCGTAGCAGTCAACGTGTCGACCACCGAGTTATTGCATACCGGTTATGTCGACAATATCCTGGCGATCCTTGAGGAGACCGGGATCGCGCCCGGGGCCTTGCAACTCGAGCTGACTGAAAGCGTGCTGATGTCCGACCTGCCATTCAATCTGCAGGTTCTATCACGTTTAAAGGCTGCAGGTCTGAGCCTGGCGCTGGACGATTTCGGCACCGGTTATTCCAGCTTGGCGTATCTCACTCAATTGCCTTTCGACGTATTGAAGATCGACCAGTCCTTCATTCGGCATGTCAATTCACGTGCAAATAATTCTGCGGTGGTCGCTGCTATCCTTGCCATGGGTAAGAGCCTGCAGCACTGCGTAGTGGCTGAAGGCATCGAAGACTCCCTGGAGCTGGACTTTTTGCAGCGCAATGGTTGTCAGGAGGGGCAGGGCTACTTGTTTAGCCAACCGTTGAACGAACCGCAGGTGACTACTCTGCTGCTCGCAGGTAGCGTGATGATGCCGGCAATGCTTGACAGTCATTAATCGGTTGCAGTCCGGCGTTAGCGTTGGGCACCGTCTACTTCCAAGTAGCCACCGCAATGGAGTTCATTGACAGAGTGAACCTGTACGATTGCTCTCTCAGCCGAGGGGGAGGGTGGCCGTTATGGCTTCTTGTCAAGAAGCGGCCTCACATCCTTGGCCAGGAGCGGCAGACTGAGCAGGAAGCCTTGAGCATAGGGACAGCCGAGGGCTTTGAGTTGTTGCAGCTGGCTTCGCGTCTCGATACCCTCGGCCACAATCGCCAGATCCAATGCTTGGCCCAGAGACAGAATGCTCTTGACGATGGCGATGCTGCGTTCATGGCTCATCATGCGTGAGACAAATGAACGATCAATCTTGATGACATCTATAGGGTAGCGATCGATATATCCCAAAGAGCTGTAGCCGGTACCGAAGTCGTCCAGAGCGATGCGAATACCCAGGGCGCGAAGTTCCTCCAAGGTCTGGGCCACGATCTCCGGCTCATGCAAGAATACCGACTCGGTGATCTCGATCTGCAGAGCGCGCGCATCAAATCCGGTTTCGAGAAGGATGTCGGCCACTTGAGTGGCGAAGTTCTTGCGGTTGAGCTCGGCCCCCGACACGTTGACGTTGAGCTTGATAGCGCTCTGCACAGTGCTGTCGCTCCATTTGTTGATCTCCCGACAAGCATTGCGCATTACCCAACATCCAATGTCGTAAATAACGCCAATATCCTCGGCCACGCTGATGAAGACGTCAGGCGAAATGTTTCCCAAGGTCGGATGGTGCCACCTGATCAAGGCTTCTACGCCGATGATCTTTTCAGTTGTGATAGAGAAGATTGGTTGGTACACCAGATAGAACTCATCGCCTGTGATCGCATGCTTGAGTGCATTCTGTATTCCCAACATGTTGATCGATGCCTGACGCATGGAGAGATCGAAGACGGCCCAGCGGCCACGACCTTTCTTCTTGGCCGCGTACATTGCTACGTCTGCATCGCGAATTAATTCTTCGGCCGTGCTGTGTCGAGCATCCGAGGTGGCGATGCCGATACTGCAGGAAGTGAAGAGAGGCTGGCCATCGATCTGCATGGGTAAGCTTAGCGCCTGGGTAACTCGCCTGGCGGTCTCGATGGCGTGTTCTTGGTGGCCCACGCCGGTGAGCAGTATTGCGAACTCGTCGCCACCGATGCGCGCAATAACTGCATCAGGATCCACGCACTCATTCAGGCGTTCGGCCACCTGCTTGAGCAAAATGTCACCAGCGTGATGACCTATGCCGTCGTTGACGTATTTGAATCGATCCAGGTCCAGATACAACGCCGTGGCCGTGCCGAGGTGTTCCGGTTCTCCTTCGCTGAACGCTTTCTGGATACGCCCCATGAAGTAAACACGGTTCTTGAGCTTGGTGAGCTCGTCATGAAACGCGGCATAGGACAACTCTTCCTGTATTCGCTCTCGCTCCACCAGCCGTGATTCGAGCACCAGACGTTCCTCGCGGTCTAACCGCGCCTGGCGCAACGCTTCTTCGGTGTGCTTGCGCTCCGTGATGTCGCGTTGCACGGAAACGTAATGAGTGAACCAACCTTTCTCGTCTGCCACTGGAACGATACTCAACTGTACCCAGAAACGGGTCCCATCGCGTCGTGCGTTGATCAGCTCGACTTCGATCGGAGTCCATTGTTGCAGCGCTTCTCGCAGTTGCTGGAGCGTCTCGCGGTTGGTCTCCTCACATTGCAATATTCGTGGAGTCTGGCCTATGACCTCTTTGAGGGAAAAACCGGTAGCTGACAGGAATGCCGGATTGCAATAGACGATTCGCGGCCCCGGCAGATCGATAGGCTTGGCCTCGGTAATCAGAATAGCGTCCTTGGCATTGACTACCGCTGATTCCAGTAAGCGCAGGCGCTCTATGGCCACCCCGCCGGTCGCGTTGACCGGTCTTGATTGGAGGGTGCCGTACAGATCAGTCGCGTGAGCCTGCAGGCCATAGATCTGTGCGTCGCTCAGTCGTTTGTGGGGGAGTGGGATCATCATCAACACCACGCCCGCCAAGCCAGCTGCAGCATCCCTGATGGCGGTGCAGACCAGAAATTCACTGATCACTTGATCAAGGCCAATCGGGAGTGCGGAGTTATAAGGCATGGCCTCCCCTATATCCACCACGTCGCCGTAGGACACCACACTCTTCAACCAGGCATCGGTGTTTTCGCCGATGCTGAGGGACGGTACTCTTCCCCAGGTTGAGACAACGCTCCAGCTTACGCTCTCGCGCACCATCAGCATTGCGCCTACGCAGCCGGTTAGGTGGGAAGCAGCGCTTACGAAATTGCCTAAAGCTTTCTGCTCCGTTGAGCCAACGTGACGCTTCACGGCCATATACAATTCCTGAGACAGGGTATCAATGGGTGAGTCCGATGACAGCCCTGGCGCACTATGACATCGCCAGATATCGATCCACTAGCGCAACGGTGTAGTCGGGGATTGTTTGTGGCGATCGTCGTGCCGACAACAGCAAGTCGACGATCGAGAATGACTAGGCTCGCGAGGCCCAAGCTGACGTAGGCAAATGCATCTGTCAAAGATAGCCCATCACTGGGCACGAAGAAGTTATGGACTTATGCACCGCCTAGCTGGTTGATTTCATTAAATGCGGACGGGGGGATCGGGCTCCTGACATTGGGCCGTTAGAGAACGGCTAAGCTGTAGGCGTAGTTGCCCAGGATGATAAAGCTTATGGACAGTGGATGGATCATTGCAATTGGGGCTTCAGGTGGAGCTGGGCTTGAGGATATCTGTGATCTCCTATCGGCTCTCCCTCCCGACCTCGACGCTGTAGTCATGATTGTGCTGCATCGGCCTTGGGATCAAGCGAGCAAGCTGGCAGAGGTGCTTTCTGGAAGTTCGCAGATGACGGTGGTGGTTGCCGGCCAAGGTGAGCTTTTAGTTCCCGGGACTGCCTACATCGCAGAGCCGAGCATCCATCTCACCCTGCTCGATCGGACCTTTGCACTTTTGGCCGCTGATCGGGCTCGTCTTTATGGAAAACGCGCAATCGACCTGCTATTTCAATCAGTCGCCGACTGCGGAGGAACCAACACGATTGGTGTCGTGCTCTCAGGCTCTCTGGACGACGGATCACGCGGTTTAGCTGCTATCCATCATGCTGGTGGACAAACAATGGCGTTACGACCCTCATCATTGTTGGGCCACGCAATGCCTGAGAATGCCATTGCTTTTGATGGACCCGTTTCCGTGATTGGAAGCGGTTCGGAATTGGCGGCTGCGATCATCCGGCTCGTCCGTCCCGATGGGAAAGCAGTCGTAGGTATCTAAATCATTTATCAGCGCTTGTTAGCATCTGACCTCAAAACAGGTAGTGGCCTGAACGCTCCAGATACGTGTAGATACGATCGACCGCAACAGGGTGAACGGCGTAGGGCCGCTTGCCGCTCTTGCCCGAATCTATAAGTCATCGCGCCGAATTGCCTCGTCTCGGAAATAGGGCTGAACGCGGACACGGTCAAACCCGTGTTACGGCTTGTAAAATGATCGAACAATAGAAAGTCCCCCTGGCAAGCCAGAAACCGCCTCATCCTTATCGTTACCCTCCAGATCTGCGGCGTTATCACCAGCTAGGGTGCAACAAAGCTGCACGTCCGTATGGGTGAAGCGAGGCGGGAAATGAACGCTGCGGATGCTGCTCAGAAAACCGGAGGCTTAAAATTGGTTTGATGCAGGAAACGTTGCTGGGCTGGCTCCCAAGCCTCGGCCTTCAATGACCGGGGCCGAGGCCGTAAGGGAGGGACGTGTTTCGCTCCTAAGCCAAATCTACTTAGCGGATCAATTTGAATCGCCCCGGATTTCGTAGACACCTCCGTGCCTTAAACTTGTGCCCCTTTTTGCCGATGGCCTCCGAGCAAAACTCAAAATTTTCTGCGTTGCATCCCTCGGAGTTACGCCGTGAATCTACGTTCTCTAAATATCGCGCCGCGCGCCGCCTTATGTTTCGGGCTGATCACCCTGTTAGTCATTGCCCTTGGCGGCTTCGCCTACGTTCAGTTAGGGAAACTACGTGGCACTGAACAGGATATCGAGAAAAATTGGCTGACTAGCGTTCAGACAGCCGACGGTATCCAGATTGCCCTGCTTGATGCGCGCCTGGAAAGCATCCGCCTATTGGCTACGTCCAACCCCAAGAGCGCGCTGCTGCCCTGCGGCATCTGGAAGATGCTAAGCACGTACTCAACGAGCGTACTGATTTTTACCGAAAAAACCTGATTGCTGACCAGGAAGCAGGGGCTAAATTTGAAGCCGCCGCCACACTGATGAAGCAATACCTTGAGGGGCTACAGCGCATCGTCGATCTAGAATCCACCCAACATGAGCAGGCAGTAACCTTCGCCAATACTGAACAACGTGATCGAGCTAGCGCCCATCAGACCAAACTCAGTGAACTGCGCCAACACAATTCCGACGGTGCTGCCGCTGCGGGCCTCACTGCCACCGAGGTGTATGCCCACAGCATTACCATTATCGACGCCGTGGTGCTCGCCGCGCTGGTTTTGACCCTGGTGCTGGCCACCCTGCTGACGCGCAGCATCGTTCACCCCTTGAGCGCCTCGCTGAAAATGGCTGAGGAAATCGCCGCCGGGGACCTCCGCCTGAGCTTGGAGGTCAAGGGCAACGATGAGTCCGCGCGCTTGATGCGCGCGCTCAACACCATGCAAGGTAACTTGCGCAGCACCATCGGTCAGATATCAGATGCGTCTTCGCAGCTCAGCTCCGCAGCCGTAGAGATGACCTCGATAACCGAAAGCTCCAGCCGCACTATGCAACAGCAGAACAGCGAGATTGAACAGGCTGCTACCGCCGTCACTCAGATGAGCGCCGCCGTCGACGAAGTCGCACGCAACGCTGCTTCAACTTCCGAATCAGCAAAGGATTGCACTCAGGCTGCTGCCACTGGTAATCAAAAAGTCAGCGAAACCCTGCAGGCCATGCGCACTCTTACCGACCGTGTGGAGCTGACTTCGGAACAGGTCCAAGGCCTCGCTGGCCAGGCGCAGGACATCAGCAAGGTACTGAGCGTCATTCGCGCCATCGCTGAACAGACCAATCTGCTCGCGCTAAACGCTGCCATAGAAGCGGCCCGAGCCGGTGAGCAGGGCCGAGGTTTTGCTGTAGTGGCTGATGAGGTTCGGGCCCTGGCGCACCGCACGCAAACCTCGACGCAAGAGATCGAACAGATGATTTCCAGCATCCAGGCCGGAACGTCACAGGTGGTAGACTCGATGAGCAGCAGTACCGTAGAGGTACATAATACCCAGCGTACTGCTGACGAAGCCGGGGTGTCGCTGAAGGCTATCGCCGACTCAGTGCAGTTGATCGACGACCGTAATCAGCAGATTGCCACGGCTTCTGAAGAACAGGCCCACGTGGCTCGCGAAGTGGATCGCGCGTTGGTAAGCATCCGCAACCTGTCACTACAGAGCAGCGAGGGCACGCAGCAGACCTTGATGGCCAGTAACGAACTGTCGCAGTTGGCGGTTAACTTGAATCAGATGGTAGCGCGCTTCAAAACCTGAAACTCTCATGAACCAAGCAACTAGCGCGCCATAGGCTTGCTGGTTTATCCAAGGCGACAAGTCACCCAGTCCACCACCAGCTCACGAACAACGGTAGTCGCTTAATGAGTGTTGCAGCTATCGTTGTGAGCCTATGGGGTCATTCATGCCTTCCTCAGCTTGGACATTGCCAGGAGGACGTTAAGCAAGCCGACTTCTATGGCGTCTTTGCCTTCGAAAATTGCGAACTAGCCAGCCGTAGCCTCACTGAGCATGCGATCCCTTATGCTCTGAAAGGAGAAACGTCGAGTTTTTACTGCAACAAAGAGACATCAGAATCGGCCTCAGATAAATAGGGCAATTAGACCTGCCCCATGATGTGCCGCGTGAGTAATTTGGGTTTTGTTGTCTCTGGACGGATGCGGATAATCAAACAAACACTCCTTTGACGGGTCTACCACGCAGTGGCTGGCATTGATGACGCTGACGATGCTCGTTCTGACTGGGTCTTCCATTTAAGGCGGGCACAGTGCCCCATCCTCTTATCACGAGAAAAAACATGGTTCAGGCAAAGAAAACAGCACTGCAGAGTGAAGCGGATGACGCGGTTGTCATGACCCCTCATGGCACGTATGACAGCTACACCGGCACGGCAGATGACGACACCATCACGGGCACCACAAAGCGGGATTTCATCTTTGGCGGCGATGGCGACGACATCCTCACCGGCCAGGCAGGTGAGCCCAACCCGTTCAACAACCCGCAGGATCGCTATAACGGCGGCGCGGGCGTCGATACGATCACCAGCCACTCCGCTTATTACTACGGGAGCACGTTCGTCTACACCTCGGTGACGGACAGTTACTTTGACGCACAAGGCTCCCACTCTGACCTGATCAAAAACTTCCAATCCAGTGATGTGCTTGATCTGACAGCGCTTGGGCTGGAGCGCGTGGGCGATGGCCACAACGGCGATCTGGCGGTGACCTACAACGCCATTGAGGACATCACCTATGTTCGCTCGCTGGATAAGAACGCTCAGGGCCAGGCATTCGAAGTGCGACTGGAAGGCGACCATGCCGCTCAGCTTGGCACGCAAAACTTCGCCCTCCGTTACGACCTGACTGCAGATAGCAATGGTCGCGAACATGGGCTCAGCGACAAGCAATACGTCATCACCGGGACCGATGGCGATGACTTTCTGGTCGTTCCCCGCTCCGGCAACATCGTGACCGGTGCAGGCGGAGCGGACGAGATGTATGGCGGCGGTTCCCGTAACACATTTGTCTTCGAGCATCTCACCGATAGCTTCGTGAACGACGGCACAGGCCAGTCCAGCGTTGACCTCATCCACAGCTTCAGCCTCGGTGACGGTGATCTGCTGGACGTTTCGGCACTGGGGTTCACCGGCCTTGGGAATGGCTACAACGGCACGCTCAATTACAGCTACGACAGCGAAGCGGGTTACGCGATTGCCCAATCCTTCGAGGCCGATCAAGACGGCAACCGATTCGCCGTGCACCTGACGCAATACGACCGGGATCCGCTCACAGGTCTGCAGGACATGGACCGGTTCACCTTTGCCGGGGACAATGCAGCAGACCGCGCCAGCCAGACGCTGACCGGCGATAACTACCGTGACACCTTCACCAACTCGACCGCGGGTGGCATCCTCGTCGGAGGCGGTGATGATGACCTGTTGGTGGGCAATACTGGCGTCGATACCTTCCGATACGTCGAGAAGAGCGACAGTTTTCGGGGCAACTCGGACTTCATTCAGAATTTCGACGCCACGCAGGACCGCATCGATGTATCAGCGCTGGGCTACACAGGCCTTGGCGACGGCACCGACGGCACGCTTAAGTTGATCTACGACACAGCCCTGCACCGCACCTATCTCAAGGATTACGAAGCGGACGCTGACGGTAACCGATTCGAGATCAGTATCGACAAGAACGTTGCCAAGACTTTCACCGCCGATAACCTGATCGTGGCCGACGCGAACGCTGCGCATATCGAGCTTGTGGGTCTTGCCCCTGCCGACTTGCATCCGATGGGCTGACCCTAGAGGCTTGGAAGTGGCCTAGGTCTTGACGTAAGTAACTCTTCAGACCTCTATTGCCCTGCTATCGGCTGCTTTGGCCCCAAAGCAGCCGTCGGACCCGGACTTACGGACTGTGCTACTGGTTAGCAGCGTACAACGGGTGTCACGTTCAATCGACCCCCACAGACAAGCCCGCCCCGGCGGGCTTTTTTGCGCCTGCTCGACGCCGGAAGGTCTCCCCCTAGTCTTGCCCACTCATCCGCCTGATGGCTCGAAATCGCGTACTGAGTGTCCATTCAGCTACATAGGCCTGATTATTCAGGCTGCCCCTTAAAGATCCCCCATCCTCACGACCGGATCTAGCGTATGAGTTCGATTATCCTTGTCGAAGATGAGCCAGTTATATTGACGATCATGACGGATGTCCTGGAAATGGACGGGCATGAGGTCAAGGCGTTTTGCGAAGCTGATTCAGCCTGGAATCACATTCAGAGCTACGGCTTTAACGCCGATTTGCTGATTACCGACCTTAGAATGCCAGGGACGATCGATGGGGTTCAGCTAGCCCACAACGTACACGCGCTGCTACCACTGATGCCTGTGGTTGTGGCATCCGGGTTCCATGCCGCTGCTGATAGCTTGGACGGTGATCACGTGTATTGGCTACAGAAGCCGTTCGGCCTTGATCAGCTGCGGGAGCTTTGTCACAAGCTCACTCCCCACGGCTGAGATAGCGAAGTGGAACGTCCGTACGCTTTGTTGCGTGCCGTCCACTCCTCTATTCAGGCAAGGCTGGGAAAGACGGCTGGCACCTACAACTGTTTGGCTGAATTTTTTCCTCGGTTCTAAAGCTTGAACTGCCCAACCAGCGTGTTAGACGACATAGCCAGCCGCGATAACTCGTGACTTGATGCGCTGGTTTGGTTGGCCCCAGTAGCCGTCTGGGTGGACAGATCTTGGATGTTCACTAGGTTGCGGTCTACTTCACGGGCTACCTGAGCCTGTTCCTCAGCAGCGCTGACAATCACCAAGTTGCGCTCGTTGATCTGGTTAACGCCTTCGCTGATCTGTTCAAGAGCTAGCCCTGCTTCCGTCGCTAACGCCTGGGTGCTTTGCACGATAGTCCCACATGGCATGCACCGCTTCGTCGACTCCGTTACGAATCCGATCGATCATGGCTTCAATTTCACCTGTTGACGATTGGGTACGATGAGCCAACGCGCGAACTTCATCGGCCACAACTGCAAAAACCTCGGCCTTGCTCACCTGCCCTAGCGGCCGCGATCGCAGCGTTCAGGGCTAGCAGGTTGGTCTGCTCGGCAATGCCACGAATGACCTCCAGAACCTTGGTGATGTCATGAATCTGTCCAGCTAAGGCCTCCACGCGCTGGGTGGAGTCTGTAATTTCAACGGTTACAGTGTTGATGGCCGTCACGGCCTGCTGCACCTGTTTCTGGCCCTTTGAGGCGTCTTCAGCCGTCTGACTTATGAGCGGCTGTTGTCTGAGCGTCAAGGGATTTGGTGGGGTGTTGCAAGGTATGGAGACGACGAGCGCATCGGAGCCAGCCGTCCAGCCGCTATGACGTTGTAAATGTTCTTCGTGGCGCCTGCGAGCGTAGTCAGGCGCATAACGATGGCACCTGTCCAGATCGGACGTCTGCAGTATGTAACTTTCCTGGTGATGGTGTTGTCAAATAGCCACTATGGCTCTGGTAGGTCGAACGCTGAAGATGCTGATATCAGACGAGCCAAATCTTAGCTGAGCTAAGCCGCAGTTCTGCCCTGCGCAATCAACGAGAGTCGAACATGTCTTACCAGATCAAACAGCCCTCGGGCTTTCCAAGCCTCCCACCCGGCCACATCAACGCTCTGGAGCTCGCCCCGGAGCTGCATAGCATGGCGGATACTCTGTTGTACAAGATCCATATGGCAGACTCGCTCGAGCAACTGAAGTGGACGCATGGCCGAGCGGATGGATTTGCTTTGGGACTGAATGTGGCCGAGCGGTTAACCCTGTGGCAAGCCGACTATCTAATGGCGTGTTATGCCGCTGCACGTAAAAAATGCGAGGTCCGGCTTAAAGCAATAGCCGATGCCTGCCAGTGTAAAGCTGCAGTTTTTTCTGAGACTGCCGCGCTTAACGCGGCTATCTGAAAGGTGCAAGCCTTTGAGATATGGATAGATGTGACCTAAAAGTTCGGCGTGTTGGATAAGCCTTGGTGATCGCTTAAACGAGGCGCCGACAACTGGCAGCCAAAGGTCGATGCCGACGGCCTGCCGCTGGAGCACCCGCACGACTCCTAATGACGGGATTACATTAAATCCTTCTAAGGATTTCTTACTGCGTTTTACAGCTGTCCGATTGGACGGTTGATGACTGCCGATTTGACAGCAGAGGATATGCGTCAGGCGTTGTTTGGTTCAGCACCTGGTGCTGTGCCTGCGCGCGCAGCAGCAAGGTCAGCGGGCTAGGGTAATCACGCTTCGACTATCTACTGCAAAACGCAGGGCACCTAGATGGTTCACCCCAAGATTGTGGGAGGCAGGGATGGTGGCCCGCGTGCCTTTCCGCTTGCTGGCCGCTGTAATCCAAGGGGACAAGTCCCCTTGGATTACAGCGATTCCAAGAACATGAAAAATACGAGGCCTAGAAGCTTCCAGCAGGAAGAATCTACTTTTTCTTTTTATCCGGGGTTTGAGTCAGTGCTGAACCAGCGACGGATTTCTCTGCAGCGGAAGATTTCTCGTCCTTCAGTTGCTTGCCTGCTTTTGACGCTACTCCTTTGCTGGTTTTTTCATTATTCGCCATATTGAGCCTCCAGTGGGCGTGCCGGTGGTGGCACGCTGTCTCATTTGAGGTATAGCTGACAGGCTAGCCGTGGGCTAATCTTTGATGGAAAAATACCTATGAATATAGGGGAAAAGGTCAACACTCGTTGTCCTCAGTGCAAAAGCTCGAACCTACTGCGTAAGTGTCCGGTGAACACACCTGCACGGCCGCTTAGTCCGAGTGTGTCCTCGTATTTAGCAGCATCCGTTGTCTGTAAGGGCGATGCCGGCCGTGTAACTCAGGGCTTCTGAAAATGGCTAGGCTAACCTGTTAAGGAACTGCACGTTGAGGCTGACCATGCAGTTCTGTTAAGCTTCGCGGCAGACATTGCGCGCCGCTGCGCATTGCGTAAGCGTTAACGTCAACCAACGCACACCTGGGATTTTCTATCCCACAGTTGTGCGTAGGTAAAAATGCCGCATTCCTCCTCGACGGCTCACGTCGCAAAATCTACTTTTAGTTTCTCCCTGCTGATGGGTGTTCTGCTGATCGCAGCTAACCTTCGAGCTCCCATAACCGCCATAGGGCCCGTGTTGTCCCAGATCCAGGACTTCTTTAACTTCAGTCCTTCGGTGGCGGGACTGCTCAATGCGTTGCCCCTACTAATGTTCGCGTGCGCTTCACCACTGGCTCCCTGGTTGACTCGTCGCTTTGGCTTGGAGCATGCCCTGCTGGGAGCCTTGGTGATGATCGCCGTAGGCGCGCTAACCCGCTCCACCGGCCTTTATAGCTGTCTATGGCTCGGAACACTGCTGATCGGCGCGGGTATAGCTGTCGCCAATGTTCTGGTCGTACCGCTAGTGAAGCGTGACTTCCCTGATCATACTGCTTTGTGCATCGGGCTGTATGCCGCGACCATGGCGCTGCTGGCTGCGCTCGCCAGCGGACTTGCCGCACCATTGTCAGCACTGTCGAGCTATGCTTGGCAGCTTTCCTTGGGTGTTTGGTTCTGTCTCGCTCTGGTGGCTGCAATTTGCTGGTGGCCTCACGCTAAGAGTGCTCGTGCGCGTAGCGCTTTCCCCGTACCTGCAGGACGCACCACGGTATGGCGCAGTGCGGTCGCCTGGCAAATATCGATGTTCATGGCTTTGCAGACCGTGACGTTCTACACCCTGATTGACTGGTTCCCGGCAATGGCCGCCTCGACTGGTATTGGCGCCACGCAAGCAGGCGTTTACCTTTTTGCCTATCAAGCAATTGCGGTAGTGGCCAACCTATCGACATCGGTAGCAATCAAACGTCTGCATGACCAGCGACTGCTGGGCTTTATTTGCTCCGTAGCCATTGTTATTGGTGTGCTAGGGCTGATTTTTGCGCCGGCAATATCACTGGTCTGGCTGCTATTCGCAGGCGTGGGAGCGGGCATGTCAATGGTGACGTGTTTAAGCCTTTTCGGTCTACGCGCTCGTGATCATCACGAAGCTAGTTCGTTGTCGGCCATGGGCCAGTGCGTAGGTTACGGGCTCGGCGCGAGCGGCCCTTTTCTTGCCGGGTGGCTGCACGGTTTGACATCGAGTTGGCACCTCCCTCTATTGGTTTTGCTAGCAGCAGCTCTAATGCAAGTTGTCTTCGCCGTACTGGCTGGTCGCGCGCGGTATGTAGGCCAATAAGCGAGCCACTCACATGCCGGGAGACTGCTGAGGCTTCACGAGCGCGGTGTGTCAAAAAGCCGTAAGCGGCTGGGCATCACAGGTTGCGCGACGGCCCTCAATTTTGCAGTAGCGAATCTGTATCTGCGCTCGGCCACTGCGCAGTCAGCCGTGTGAGATCGTCCGTGAGGCATGCATTTGGCTCATGCCGACCGGCCTTGTCGACTGGATCAAACTGATGATCGCAGCAGCGCTTTTTCGCTGCGTAGGTATCTCGTGAGAGCCCGTTCGCGTTTCTGCGTGCCCTATTGATCCATGCCCCAGCAGCAGTTAACGCTCCCTGGAAATCGACTGTTGCTATTAGATTGACTCTGTCTGTAGCTACCTCGATATCAATATTCTACTTACCGTCGTCGCTCAATCCGACGGAGTGATGCCCATGCCTGATGCAGCCAATCTCTATCTGTTCGTTTGCGCCGCGATACTCCTGTTGATCGTTCCGGGCCCGAACATGGCTTTTGTGACGAGCCATGCGTTGGCCCATGGTCGACGTGCGGGCTTCGCTGCCGCTCTTGGTGTTTCCTTTTCTGACGTGCTGATGACCGCTTTGGTCAGCGCAGGTATTGGCGCAATGGTAATGAGCTGGGCACCAGCATTCGAACTACTGCGCTTAGTCGGGGCGTTTTATCTCATATGGATCGCCTGGCAAGCTTTAAAAACGCCAGCTGTGACCCAGGACATTCAACCTAAGTTGGCTTCCCTGTGGAAGATCTTCGCTCAAGCCACCCTCAACAGCCTATTGAATCCTAAGGCGCTTTTATTCTTTATGGTATTCCTGCCTCAATTCGTCAGCGCAACAACTGGCGATGTTAGCCTCCAATTAATGTTCCTTGGAACGCTGCTCGCGCTGATCGCGCTTATCTTCCATACCGTACTTGGGATGTGTGCCGGCCAGCTAAGAGGGAAACTGGGCAGCGGCGGGATCTCCACGCGTCTGGGAACTTATGATTTTGCTGCAGTGATGGCAGCGTTAGCAGCACGCTTATTGTTTCTTGACCGCCCGCTTTGAAGTGCGGGACAGAGCGGGGGAAAGCATCCGCCGGAGTACTGTTGAATCACTCAGGCGGAAACCCACTGATGCGGAAGCAGTTGCTCAATCTCGCTTGCCCGCTGCGTTGACAGCCGCGTCAGCACATCCTTGAGATATGCATAGGGGTCATACCCATTGATGCGCGCCGACTGGTCAAGCTCATGATCGCCGCCGCCCGCTTGCCGCTGCGCAGCGAGCCGGCAAATAACCAGTTCGGCCTACCTAGCGCCCACGGCCGGATTAGGTTCTCGATTTGATTGTTGTCGATGGGCACAGCACCATCTTCCAGGTAGCGCGTCAGCGCTACCCAACGTTTGAGGCTGTAATCCAAGGCCTTAGCTGTGGCCGAACCCTCGGAAAATCAGCGTGGCAAAAAAGTCATCGTGAAAAGCGGCACGGTTTATAACACCGTCGGCGCAGCTAAATCTTACTTCGATGCTTTACAGGAGGGGACGGCCATCGAGGGCAGGCTCTCAGATCCTGATCGGTCTGACGTGCTCGACATCTACCATCGTTATTGCCAACTCGACAGCTGGGATGGAGAGGTAAAAGACACGATTGATGTGGTTGCTGTCTGGGACAATAGGCCACGTGGGCCAGGTCAATACGCTCAAACGAAGACCTTCGCAGTGGTTTCCGAGTCTGGCGAACGCTCCATTTTCAGCATCGGTAAAGCGTTGGCCAAAATAGCGGTGTGATCAATAAACCGAGAATCACGGAAAAGCCTTTGAACTGGCGTTCAAGCACCGCGAGCTGGACAGTGGGCCAGAGGTATACCGGACCTGCAATGAAGATTGCGTTCAGTAAGTCTTCGGTGCTGCATCGTCCTAAGCCGCTTGGGGGACATTTGACGCGATTGAGATGTGCAGCACCTTGTTATGGGAGGGAAGAGGCTGGCCATCCTGCCATAGGCATTGGATCAGACGGCATCTTTTTCAGCGAAAGGGATATTCACCACGAATTCCGTTCCGCGCTTCTCGTCTGAGGTTACCTCGATGACGCCATCATGAGCTGCCACAATCTGAGCCGCGATATACAAGCCCAGCCCCAGGCTCGCTTGTGGACCGCGATCCTGGGTGTCTTGCAGACAATATTGCCCCATTGGATTGAAGAGAGCAGGGAGGCGCTCGCTAGGAATGGCGTTCCCACGGTTGTGAACACGAAACTCCAGTGAATCGCCCTTTGTCCCAAGAGTGATCTTCACCGGTGACGTCGCCTTACCGTGCTGCAGCGCATTGCCTATCAGATTAGAAAATACCTGCTCGAGACGAGCGCTATCAAAACGTCCTTCTACGTTCCCCGTCGAGTTCAATATCAGATTCGCATCAGGATGGACCGCTCGACATTCATCGACAATTCGCTCGCACACGGGCGCGATGTTGATCAATGTTCGATGGACGGGTATTCCTGGGCCCAACTGCGCACGGGTGAAATCAAGAAGGTCGCCTACGATAGCCGAGGCACGCCCCACGCTTGTATGTACCTGCGCAGCAGCCTTGGTGGCCTTGGTTCCCAAGGCGTCAGTACGCAGCAGTCTTTCAGCGCTCAACAAAATGGCGCTCAGTGGTGCCCGCAGATCATGACCCAGCACGCCTAGGAAAATATTGTGCGAAGCTTGGACTGTCTCCGTGTAGCTGGCGATGGATTCAACGAGAGCCTGGTCGATGGCTTCGTTGAAGCGTATTACATCGACCTCAAACGATTCGTCCTGCTTGGCCTGCTTCATCCATAGACGCATCACGCTTGCACGCAAGGCTCGAAACTCCGCCACAACCTGGTTGATCGAAAATCCAGTCATCAACCGGCCGACGGCGTGAGACTTAGCCGCGCTATCCGTATCTGAAGGTCCGTGACCGTGTGATTTTTCGATTTGCTGTTCAGCAGATTGCTCGGTATTCAGATCGGTGGCGATAGCTCGAAGCATCCTTTCTGCATGATCGCGTAGCGCTTCGGCATCAAGAGGTTTGCCGGCGATTGGCAGGGTACGAGCGAAACTTTCCCATTCTTGAACAATGGGTTTGATGTTTTCGATCAAGAAATTGGACAAGCGCATGGCCGTCTCCCTGTAATTAGGCCAAGCGCCTAGACTGGCGCGCTGATCGCTTAGTAAAACATCAATCAAACGAGTGGGGAAATCAACGTCGTCGACACGAAAAGATCTTCGGCCGTGTCGGCCTGACCATACCGCGCTCGACACTGGCGCAGTGGGAGGGTCAAACCGGCGTGCAGTTCCAGCCCCTGGTCGATGCGCTGCGCGAAGTGGTGCTGGCCCAGCGCGTGGTTCACGCCGATGAAACGCGGAATAAAAGCAACTAATGAGCATCGAACAAGACGAAATGGAAAGCTTTGAGCTGGTTTTCAGCGTGCAAATCGACGAGGGCCGAATACTTGAATTGTTGGTCGACGACATTTCTTCGGGTGACTGCGTATGGCAGGTCACGAATGCAAGCGGGCAGGTGTTGGAGCGTTCCGAGATTTACCAGGATCAGGCGCACTGCCTGCGTGATGGTCTGAACAAAACATTGAAGTAGAAAACGCACCAGGTACACCCGAGCCCCGGCCTAAAACCGGGGCCGAGTACGTGGAAGGATGCTGCTCTGGTGTCCACCAAATCGAAGGAATGAGGGTGGCGGCCCAGTAACAGTAGCCTCCCTGTTTTTTCTGAATGAATACCTTAAGTGGCATGTCTCATGCGCTGACGGCTCCATTCCGGCGCCGGCATTGCCAGGACTCCCCACATGACTTCACCTCTTAACGTCGTCGCGATCATGAAAGCCAAGCCAGGCAAGGAAGCGCAATTGAAAAACCTGCTGCAATCCGCCCTGCCGCAATTCCAGCACGAGCCTGGGTGCCAGGCCTATGCGCTGTTGATGGATCTCGAAGACCCCACCCGCTTTGTTTCCTACGAAAGCTGGGACGATGAAGCGGCACTGCAAGCGCACATGAAGGCCCCGACCCTGACAAACGCTATGCCGGTTCTGGAAAATATCCTAGCTGAACCCATGCAGCAGATTCGCCTTAATCAATTGCCGGGCAGCACCGTCTAGGTCGTGGTATGCCATGCACGCGGGATTGACATCCGCTCAAAGGGAATGAGTCATGAAACATCCGCTGTGCACCACAGGCCTTTGGCAGTATCAGGGCGCGTCTTTCGCGTCCGAGAGTGTCAACGGGAAGATCGCTTCCAGAATGTGCCGATGTGCAAAAAGAGATAACAGGTAGGTCATGGATGAAAGCAGAATTCAGTGATGCCCCGGAACGAATTACCCGAAGAGGCCACAGGCGTGGCGTGCAAAATCTTGTCGCGTGCCTGGCAATAGGCAGTGTTATTGGAGTAAGCGCTTTGCTGTGGTCAACCCGATCAGAGCCCCACCGAGGAGTCGCGTCGATGGAATCCAAAGCCCAGGTGTTGAACGCAGAGGTGGACACAGGCTCTGCAATACTCTCGAATCCAACATCGTTGGACACGGGTCCTAACCCCGGGTCTCGGCAAACCAGCTTCAATGATCAGAACTTTGTTCCGACGGGCGCTCACAACATCGTCACCTATCATCACAGCCCCTCTAACCCTCATCGCGCTGAGTCTCCGCAAAAGGTCAAGCTGACGATCGTCCGGCAAACTCCCAGCATGAAGGATCGGGCGTGCTGGCCTTTCAGGCAGGGGAGTATTGAGTCCCGCAACTGTCGGCTTTCAGTGGGCCTCAAGAATCGCGACTAAGGAAAAAATATGCCACGTACTTACCCTCCAGGTTATTGCCCCGACAGATGTTCTGGCGGTCAATCAGATTGTCAGATGACCTTACGAGCAGGATTGCTGAATCAGCTACCAGATGATGTTCGTGCTGAGATAGCAGCACACGGCGGGGCTAAGCGATGCACATACTGCGGACTGGTGTACTTGTCACCGGCCAGCCCACTTGGCGGTCGGCTAGGATTCTGGGATTCCGGTGTTCGAGGCCAAGGCTGGAAAAAGTAGGAAAAACTAAATGGCATTGATTATCGGAATTTTCCTAGGACTGGCATGGAACGCTTTTCTGATGTTCGCGCTAGTGACTTACTGGGCGGATTTATGGGTTGTAGGCAAATTGGTGCTGATTGCTCTGATCGTCATTTTCGCGGTTCCAATGCTATACAGTTTAAGAATGTACTGGGCTCTGTTCTCTGAGCGTAGAGCCGATAAGAGTCGGGACAGGTAGGTAAAGGTGGAGGACTGACATGGCCGCGTTTCCCATCTTCAACACAGACCATTTCGAGTCCATCGCGCGCGAACTGGGCGAGCTCGTCACCGGCACTCAATTGGATCAGTTGTTTGCATCACGAGGTCTTGCCGATGTCTCCGGCCAATCTACCAAGTGGCGGCGCATTCACATCAGCCTGTTAGCGCGCCAGCAGGCTGATCGCTGTGGTAACCATGTTGCGGCTTTCATCATGGCAGTTATGGCGCCGGGCCGGCACGTTAGCGATCAGGGCCGCTATGAGGCTGCCCGCAGCTCGCTGAACAAGGTGCTCGCATTTGATGGCTTGCATGTCGGTGAGGATGGTCAATTCAGACGCGTTGATGCAGCCGCCACCATCACCGATGCCAAACTACGCGCCGACAATGTGGCTATTCGTCTGCGCGGTCGTGAAATTCATCCGGAAATCTTGCGTTATTGTCGTGCGGAGCTGATGCAGGAGAATTATTTCCACGCGGTGTTTGAGGCAGCCAAAAGCATCGCCCAGCGCATCCGCGATATGACTGGACTCCCCCTTGATGGAGCAGCCTTGATCGACAAGTGCTTCGCCGAGAGTCAACCACTTATCTGGATCAACGCTCTGCGTACTGAAACTGAACGATCAGAACACAAAGGCTTTGCTCTGCTGCTAAAAGGTGCGTTTGCCGCAGTTCGCAACCCGACGGCACACGAACCAAAGATCCTCTGGCAAGGGGAGGACGATGCCGCCGATTACTTCACGCTGCTCTCCATGCTGCATCGCAAACTGGATAAAGCCAGGGCCGTGGGGGCTGAAAGAAGGGACTTAACTTGATGTCTGGGAAGGCGGTTTATGAGCGACGATTTGTTGATTTTTGGTGCTGGCGTGGACCGCACGCAGGGCATTGATTTCCCCTTGGCCAATACCTTGTTGGCGGATGTATCCAGCTATCTTGAGCGCCCAAGTACGGCCGTTGATGAGGCGCTATGAGCCATGCTCCCCCGGGCTGAGGTTTAGCTTCGATAGCATGATTGCCAGTGGAAAAGATCGCCCACGGGATCATCGCACCCCATTTCGTAGACGCTCACTGACGCGGTTGACCGAAAGCTGCCTTTTACCACTGTCTGCAATCGGCCGAGGGTGTGTAAAAATATTTTTGAGCGCGACAGGTGCTCGAAACAGGACTGGAAATCGCGCTTCTATGCGAAATCCACATCTACTGACGTGCCGATAAATTTCAGATTCAACGTAGACGCGCACACTTCAATTTTGGCGAGGCGTTTTTACACACTCTGGGCCAGAAGCCGACGTTTAGACTATGCTAATAAACCTATGCTATTTGACCTTAATTTTACAAAACGTAGGACGCTTCCTAGCTAGCAAGTACGAAGGATCATGTAATTCGAAGCAGGCTGAGCCGAATAGCTGTGCGATACAAAAATAAATACAAAGGGGACAGCGCATGAAGATAAGCATCCGAAACTGCAACAATATTGATCATGGTGAAATTGAGATCAAAGAAAATACACTTAACATCAAGCATGCAATCAACGGTACCGGGAAGAGCACTATTGCAAAAGCCATCGCAGCTTCCGTAAATGACTATAAAAACAAGTCAAAAGAACTGGCCCAACTCCGACCCTACAAGTTAAGAGCGGACAAGGAAGCAGTACCAGTCGTGGAAGGATGTGAAGCTGTACAAAACTTTCTGATTTTCGATGAAAAATATATCAATGAAGTCGCTTTTCAGGCAGACGAATTGGTCAAAGGAAGTTTCGACATTTTCATCCGTGGTGAAGATTACGAAAGAGGAATACTTGAAATTGAGGCTATGACCTCGCAAATGAAAAACACCTTGAATGGAGATGAAGAAATTTCCGGGTTACTGGCAGATTTCGAAGAGATAATTACTGCCTTCGGAAAAGAAGTTAAACAAGGGATACATGCATCAAGTGCCATGTCCCAAGCTTTTAAAGGAGGCAACAACGTTGCCAATATCCCCGAAGGTTTAGAGCCCTTCAAAAATTTTATCCAGAACGACAATAACTATAAATGGGTGAGTTGGCAGCACCAAGGTGCACCATTCATGGATATGGGTAGCGATTGCCCATATTGTGCGACAGATGCTACCGAGAAGAAAGAAATCATAAAAAAGGTGTCTGATGTTTATAAACCCAAAGCAATCGAAAACCTTAATAAGATTGTGATCGCCTTTCAGCACCTCGAACAATACTTCTCCGAAGAAACGAGAAAGCGAATCACAGGATTTATCTCAAAAATTGATGGCTATACTGACGACGAGTCTAATTATTTACTCGAAATAAAGGAACAAATCGGACGACTGAGAGAGCGCTTCATTGCCGCTCGTTCACTCGGCTTCTCATCCTTAAAAGACGTCGACAAAGTTCTCAACACCATAAAAAACCAGGTAATTGATCTGAGCAATTTCCCATACTTGAAATCAGATGCGACTCAAGCTAAAGCAGACATAGTCAACAAAGAACTTGAAAAACTCCAAGAGATCGCCGGAAACCTACAAGGAAAAGTTGCCAAGCAAAAGCTGTTGATTAAAAAGTTGATCGAAGATCATGGTGAAAAAATAAATCAATTCCTAAGGAATGCTGGATACAATTACCATGTGTTTTTGAAAGAAGAAGCCAGCGGAGAGTACCGCCTAAAACTTGAGCCGAACGACATTATAGGCGAAGTTACCGAAGTTAAGAGTCGGTTGAGTTTTGGTGAGCGTAACGCGTTTGCTTTAGTGCTATTTATGTTCCAAGCCCTGAAAGAAAAAGCAGATTTGATTATCCTAGACGATCCAATCTCCTCATTCGATAAGAATAAAAAATATGCCATTATGGACATGCTATTCTCGAAGGGAAAATCCTCGCTTAGTGGTAAAACTGTCCTAATGCTGAGTCATGACTTCGAACCGATTGTTGACCTGATTCATCACCACCGGGATAGATTTGAGTCGCTAAGCGCCTGTTTTTTGGAGAACAAACAGGGATATTTGACTGAGAAGACGATTGAGAGGAAGGACATTCAGACCTTTGTTGAGATTAACACCTCCAATCTTGCGGATCAGATTCATGCACTTCATAAAGTAATTTATTTGCGAAGATATTTCGAAGTAATCAACAGAAAGAATTTGGCGTTCGACGTACTATCCAGTGTTCTTCACAAGCGGGAGCGCCCACAAATTTACGAACAAAGAGAAATAAAAAGTGGTGTGTTCGAGCTGGTTCTACGCGACCTAACTGATGAAGAGTTCGCGTCAGGAACGGCTGAGATAGCGAGTCATATTCATGACTTCGATTATGATAAATTATACGCACTGAGTAGCGTCAACGCAGAGATGAAAAAGCTGTACTTGGATACGACAAGCAACTATGAGAAATTGCATATATATCGCATGATATTTGACGAGAAAGCGGTAGCCACTTCAAATGTAATTGCAAAATTCATCAATCAATCATTTCATATAGAGAACGATTACATCTATCAATTAAATCCAAGATCCTATCAAATGGTACCGCAATACGTCATTGATGAGTGCGACAAAGCTATAAACGAAATTCAGTGAAAATTGTAAACAGGACGGTTTAGGGGATGAATTTGTATCGATTTATTGCTGTTCGAGGTCTGCTTCTGGCCGAGAGCTGCCGTTAACACGCCGACCAACAGGCGTTGCTTTATTGGTTGGTGCGCATGGCATACACCCAAACAAGGGTATCGTTTTGGGCGTATTAAACCGGCCCGCACAGGGCTACCTTCAGCATCTATCAAATGTACGCTGAGGAGTCGGAACAGTGGAGACTGAGCGAGGGTATTGAAGAATGGAACGCTAAATGGATGATTGTTGCCGGGCGAGCGGTGTGCACCAGCTGCATGGAAAGCCAAGCACTGGAAGACTGCGACAGCCCCTTTCTACACGCCGATACCTGCCCAGGCAGTGATGTGGAAGGCCATCCTTGGGTAGCGTTGCACCACATTCTCGACAATGCCCGGGGATGAGCTGCTGCGCAGCCCTCAACTCCTTCTATTAATACTTCACCTTATAGGTAGGTGAGTCCTCAGGCCGGTTCTCTCTCCGGTCATAGATCTTGGTAGTGCTGATGTTGGCATGGCCAAGCCACGCTTGAACCTTGGCGATGTCGGCTTCATGCTCCAAGGCATTAGTGGCGGCGGTTGCTCTGAGCCCGTGCACTCCCAGACCGGCAACCTCAATCCCGGCCTTTTTCGCGTAGGCCGTGACAACGGCATAGATGCCGTTGGCCGTGATACCGGCGCCGGTCAATTTACCTCGCAGTGGCATGAACAGTGGCACCTTCCGCTCGGCCAGATGATGCCCCGAGCTTTCCAGGTACTGGTGAATACGCCCGGCCGCGATCGGGTGCAACGGCAGGTATCGCACCTTGCCGCCCTTGCCGTGAACCTTCAAATGCTGAATACCACGGCGCTCCTGGATGTCGCTCACCTGCAGCAGGGCCGCTTCTTCGCGGCGCAGCCCGTGATAAAGAAGAACAGCCAATAATGCCCGGTCGCGCTGCCCTTTCAGGGTTGTTTCATCGGGCGCCTCGAGCAGCGCTTTGGCCTGGTGATCGCCCAGTGCCGGCGTTTTGCCTTCGTTGCTTTCTATCTTGGGACGTTTTACCCCGTGCACGGGATTGCCGCCGGCGATCGCATTGCTTTCCAGGAGGTGATCAAAAAGGCTGGCCAGCGCTGCCAATTTGCGCCTGATCGTCGCTCCGGCCAAACCGCGATGCTCGAGCTGGGCACGCCAGGCCAGAACATGCGATCGGGTCACCACACGAAACTCATCCGCCGAAGCCAAACCGACAAACCCACAGAAGTCTTCCAGGTCATTCTGGTAGGCACGTCGGGTTCGAGGGTTGTCCAGGTTGGCAAACCACTCGACCGCGGCCGGAACCTGGGCCAGTGTCTGAAATTCGACCGAGGTGAGCCGACGCTGCTCATTTGGTTGGCCTTTCGTCAGTTCCTGCATATTGCTCTCATAAATGGCTGACTTGCGATCATTGGCCATGGATTAAGTCACGAAAGAAACGTTAATCGACGTCTCTGCTCACGAAACCGATAAACGGCAATAACTGGTGATAACCTATTTTATCGCCAGTTATAGTCAGCAACCTAGGCGCACTTGGGCGCTCTCCGCCACTGTAATTGGAGTGCGCTTAGGGCCGATTGGCGCCCGTCACAAACGGCGGCAACTGGCCAAGACCAGCCACTGCACAGTTGGCACCTCCGCTGTAATTGAGTTCGCTGAAATCCGTGTTTTAGCTAGAATAGCTCCACGCTTCGTAAAAATTGGTCGCCCTGCCTGGCAGCTTTTAGGAAGATTGACCCGGTTAGATGATTACTGTGGGATCTGGCAAGACGCTGCCGAGCCGTTTTGCTACCAAAAGCCGCCCAACTTAAGGCGGCTTTTTTGTCTGCAAAAGATCGCTATCTCCAGTGCGCTAGATTCAGCTTGAACGACAATGCTCCGGCTGCATAGTTTTCGAACTTCAGACGGCTCCTCGCAATTCACACCTGTCTAACGAGTCGATACTTTGTATTGGCAGACGCAGGTAGGCGACATTAGCGCCACGAGCATCACATCGAGCGAAGACGCTCGTCTGCTTAGCGCGTGTATGCTGGCTCAGCGAGTACACACGGGTGGGGCAAGGCTATGAAGATAACTGAGCGAGTCGAAACAGAGGTCGTGACCGACGTAAGATGTGACATTTGTACAGGCTCGACCCGTGTAGACGCCGGCGGGCTTCAGTTCGCCGCTTCCATAAGTCTTTTCTAGGTATAAGTTTCTGAACATCGAATTACGTCTTTTTTCGAAGCTGTGAAACCGGCTGTTCCAACATCGATCGCGTTAGTCCGTGCATATCCGCATTGGCTTGCCAGATCAAAAACCGGCTATGCATCTCTCGAACAGCAGCTAACAGCTTCTGATTGTTCGCTGTCAGTTTCTCAATGTGCTCGTTGGCTGCCTGAATATCGCTAATCCAGCCCGGTTTCAGCTTCTGAGCCTTCAATGCCGCCTTGCAATTCTTCATCGCTAAATCCACGGCAGGCAGATTCATCAGGGACTGGCGAGCACGACTGATACCCAGTTTTTCTTTGCAGGCCTCAACGAGCAACGGCCAAGTCAGCTTCGGCTCTGACCATTCCTCAATCAGCTTGATGATGCTTTTCTCATCCTTTGGCGTTAAATGCCCCATCGTTAACCCTCGATCTCATCAAGCAAAGCTAAGACGTCATCCAACGATGACAACGCCTCTTGCGCCTCGTTCTCTTCGATGACTTTGACCTCGATCAGCCCCGACATTGCGGCGGCATTCTTGGTCAGCGTCCAACCGTTATCGGCGTTCCACACAATGTCACCGTTTTCGAGTTCGGAGTTTTCCAGCATTTGGATTAGCGCCTCGCACCTAAAGAGTTTCTCACCCAGTTTTTTGGCCGATTCCGATGCCCCAAACACGCCACGAGACTGTGCATCCATAGCCTTATCAAGGCGGCGTTTAAGGTCGTCGCGTTCTTCCATGAGGTTGCCCAGCTTCACGTCATCCCCTTTTACGCAACCGAGCCTCCCGCAGTCCAAGCAGGCACCCATTTTCGGGCAGGGCTCGGATGCAAAGTTGTGCACACAAACGCCGAGATGGGTTTGATGGATAATGCGGTCCTGCTCACCCTTGTGCAGTTCCCTCACCTCAGACAAATTCAACGGCTGATTGGTTTGGACCTTGTCCAGACGCTGAGCAACGGTGCTGTGCTTCGTTTTGGGGTGGTTAGCCGCAACCCTTTTTGTGCGATCTTCGATGGTCTCATGGTTGTAGATAGACCCCCTCGTCGTGCGTCCGGAGAAGGCGTCAATCAGGAGCTGCGACAGACCGGCCTCGTGCATCCGCGTGTTCAATTCGTGCCGAAACGCATGTGTGTTGACCTTGACTCCGGGATAGCCATAGCGCTCGAACAGGCTTTTTCTTGTCGGATCGTTCGTACCGCCTAACTGCGCACTCAATCGACTAGAGCTAGCGGCGATCTCCACGCCAAACCCGTGTTGCGCAATCAACGTTTCTGAGCTTGCAGCCATTGCCCCCGTGCGCACGGTGAACAACGCATCACGATACTTCAACCGAGCTTTACCCTCCGTGTACGGCGTGGTGTAAGGAAAATCCCTTGGAAGATACTTCTCGCGCACCAGTACATTAAGTTTGCGCAGCGTAATCACACATTGGTCGTCAAATTCATAACCCGCGACTCCATTCTTGCCCTTAATACATATCCGCTTCCCTCTGCTAAAGTCCCACCCGTCAAGGATCTCGGCCAAAAGGGCTCGGGCGGCAGGGCTGAACGCCTTTTTATTCTCAAGGCTTTTCAGAAACCTGACTTTGAATGCTGCTCGCGCGCGGCCCTTAGGAGCGGCGAGTTTCAGCGCGGCACAGGCTTCGACGTATGTGAGCGGTTCATCAGGCCCCTTGGACGGCACTCCTTCGTGGGGAGGGAACTCATCAGGATTGTCTTCCAGCCAAGCGGCGTAGGCCCGCGCTTCGTCGGTGATCGGTTTCAGCAACGTGATGACCCGCTCCACGACCGGCTCCATCTCGGGCCGAACGACGGGCTTCAGCGTCACCTGGTTCATCTTTTCCGCGTACCAGCGCAGGAACATCCGCCGGTTGCCCTGAGCATCCTCTTTGAATAGCAAGAAATCCAAGGGAAGATCCGCCAATTCACCCACACGACTGGGCGCACTCAGTAGCAGCACACAGGCGGATGTCACGACGATGTCGAGGTCACTGGTCAATTCGTTTGTGAACACTTCCCCTAGGACTCTGATCGCTTCAGGGTTGGGCAGCTTCTGTTCCCGATCCTCTCTTTGCTGCTTGAGGGTGCCCCTCTGACGTAGCTTCAGCGGAGAAGTCCACCGGACATCCAACTTGAGCAATTTTTTGGCCCGCATCAGGGCGATCATGGCTTCAAGTGCCTTGCTAACTAAATATGCGGTGTTTCCTTTTGTCCAGTGACGCGCCATGTGCTCGCACGCATTATTACAGATAGCGGCGGACACCCGCGTCACATCCCGAGTGCCGGTCAATTCGAACAGAGCGACTTCCAGCCCTTTAAGGGCGTCCCTCCAGTCCTTCACCACCTTTTTCTGCAAATACACCCTTCGGTACACCAATATGGCTTTGGTAAAATCCGTGAATGGTGCCTGCATCTTCTTTGGGGCAGATAAGGTCGATCCAAACGCCGTAAAGCTACAACCTACGAAGCCATGCGGGTGCCAACTACCGTCCTCCCAGCGAATACTGGCGTTCACTAGATTGGGAATGCCTTTGGGCAAAGTCTCTTTTGCCCATTCGATAAACGCCGCGAGGTGAGCCGCTGCATCCAACTGGCTCTTGGGCTTAAAAGCAACAATGTTGTCCGGCGATTCAGAGTCAAACGCTTCGGTCATTATTCTGTCTTCCTGAGTCCAATGATCGGCGCATGGCCTCGCAATCCAGAATCACCTTGCGGCAAGCCAGAATGGCCCGATCCCAGAGCACACCGGTCGTTTTATCGGTCGCAATGGTTTGCACCCGGCGACGTTCCAATCGCTCAAGGACCTCGCGGTGATTGGCGTGCAGAAGGGGTTGGAATTTTCCGCATGCATAACAAGTATACGGCGCATCGAGGTGGCAGGCGGGAGTGGCACCGCATACTGCCACATCCTCGATTAGTCGCTCCGCTCGATCCCCGTTTATTGCTGAGGTGCGATCCGTGACGATGATCCCGGCGAACGCATTCACAACCAATGCCAGATGGTCGCTCATCTTCGCGTCGATCAACGCCAGTAACTCCGGCGATACGGCGCGGTACTTTCGCACTGTCCGAGTACCGCTATGCATCAATGCGCGGGCTATCGCAAACTCACCCAGCCCCGAATTGGAAAGGTCCGTGCCGAGGGTATGCCTGAACCGATGCCCCCGCGTCACTTTCAGCGGCTGATGGGTGCGAGGCGAAATCGGAAAGCCCTCCATCTGCTCAATGCGACTAAGCCAAGTCCTGATCGTGCTTGGTCCGACGTGGAAGGTCGGCTGTGGCGCTCGTTCGAGGTCTTTTTGAAGGGGGCTGTTGAGCAAAACAGGGGGAACCATCCGCTCCGGAAATCCGGCTTCATCATCTAACTTCCGACGAAACAGCGGCACATTCTCAATGGCTGCATTCCAGTCGGCACCGTTTGGATAGGTTTGCCACAGTAGCGCCAGAACCATTGCCTTGTAGGCCTGCACGGCATTGTAGAGGTCCTCATTCAGACTGAATGTTTCGGATTTTGCTCGCCAACCTGCCTCGTCGTCTGTTTGCTTTGCCCAATGAAACTTGACCTTGCAGCCTTTGTCGTTCTTCGTGAAATCACCAAAAACCATCATTCGCATCTGAGCGCCACGCTGCCCGTAAATCATCAACATGCGTAGGTAAAGGTACTGCTCGAAATCTAACTGCCCGTGACAAAACTGCTCATGTATCCATTGGTGCAGCGCGTCTTGCTCCACCTGCGCGAGCGGGCCTTGTTCGGGGTCCAAGCTGAGGATCACGTCGTTGCTGGAATTCTTTTTCCTAGGCAGCGCAAGGTAGGCGTCCATCAGGGGACGCGACGGGCGCTGTTCGAGGGATTCGCAGTCGTGCCAAAACTTAATGAAAGTGGCGATGGCACTAAATTCTCTAGAGTTAAAGCGCTCCCGCAGAGCGATCAGTTGATCCTCGTTGAGCGGGTCAAGCCCGGCCTGGGCCGCCCTTGACAGTACACTGGCGGTTTGAGCAACCGTGCACGTTGCCACGTCGGCCATTCGGTACGCGAGGGCTGCGTGTAACCAAGGCTGCCAATTCGGCGAGGCGCAGGCAATAGCCGCTTTCCAGTTGACTGACCCATGAGCCGATTTATCCGGTCTCCACATCGGTTCGGCGGGCGTGAACACCTCCCCACATTTAGCCAGGCGAGGCGTGTGCAGCCACACATCGAGGCAATCCTTCGTGGGTGCCTGAAGTGCTTCGACGGGGATGTTCACTCTGAACCTCCTTGTGTCGTGCCGGCCTTATGACGGCTGGCCCTAAACCGCTCGGCCCGTTTCTGTATCGCTTTGTCTGCCTCTTCCTTCCAGAATGTGGCGCCGTAGAGGCAGGGCATGTTCGAGTCGGGACTCCAGCCGAACATCCATGTGAGGGTCTTTTGTACTTGCGTGGTGCGATCCTCCGGCGTGAGCACTGCCAGTTCCTCACGCATGCTTTCCAGCATCGTGCAGACCGCGTCATGCCTTAGAGTATGCGTGTGCACATGGGCCAATTCCGGCATTATTTTTCGGACCCTGGACAGAACGCCATCCACTGCCTTGATGGTTAAAGGTCCGCCCTCATTTCGCTTGTGCGCCACCAGCAAAAACGGATGCCTATTCGCTTGCGATCTGCCAGTACGGGGCTTTCTGTGGCGATATTTCGATTCATACTCAGTTATTGCGTCATACAGGTCATCGGTCATTACCAGCATGCGTTCGTTGGTCTTAAATTGCGGCGCCATCGTTCGTGGATCGAGGCTCTCATCCTCCAGGTTAACCACCGCTAGTTGACGACTGTGCCAGTGAATATCGCTGGTCTTGATAAGCAGCATCTCGGAGCGTCTTAGCCCCATGTCAAGACCCAGCAGCAAAATGATGTAGTTACGCCGCTTGATGGCTTCATCTGAAAAGGGGTTCTCGGCGCTGTCCGGATGCATGACTTCCAGCAATCGAGTTCGCTCCTGACTCGTGAGCCCTTTCATCTCGTGCGTTCGCGTTTTTTTCCACGCAGGTCTGGCCGCTGTGATCTTGCGGTTGATGCGCTTCTTCAGATCGTCCATCGCCTCATATCGTGTTGAGTGATCACCCAACTTGTCATAGAGGAAGCCCAGATAGTCGCGTACCGCTTCGATTCGCTGCTGCGCATGGGCTTTGCCAACGGATCTGTATGCAGTCGGATGTGAACGTATCCCCGCATACTTCATAGCCAAGGTTTCCTTGCTAAACCCCGCGTCCGACACAAACCTAGAAAGCTCATTGTCTGTCAGGTACTGGCTGTGAGGGCGCTGTTCGAGGTGAGAAATCAGATCAATGGAGGAAAAAGCCAGAAACCCCTCAAACACAGCCAGATGCTCAAGATACTTCTTGGTCGTTTCGAGGGCTCTGCCCGAGTGCTCCATGGTGATGTACAGATTGGGGTAGTAGACCGGGATGTAGTCTTGCACCAGCAGCTTTCTTCGAGCAGCATTCACCACCTGCTCCATGATCTGGAAACCCATGTTACTCCCTCATAAAGCATAACTTTTTTTAAGTATAGTCAGCGGCAACGGTTGGTCAATGCGAAACCTAACGTTTTACTTTCCCGTTTTTAACCGCTGGTCGCTACCATTCATGCACTAAAAATAACGGATTAAAGGCGAACCAAACCATGTCCAAAAGTGACAAAACAGGCAAAACAGGCTCTTACGTCTTTACCATGCATCGGCTGAGCAAAGTTGTTCCGCCGAAGCGGGAAATCCTGAAAAACATCTCCCTCTCGTTTTTCCCCGGCGCCAAGATCGGCGTCCTCGGCCTCAACGGTTCGGGTAAATCCACGCTGCTGAAAATCATGGCCGGCGTCGACACCGAATTTGACGGTGAAGCGCGCCCGATGCCTGAGCTGAACATCGGCTACCTGCCGCAGGAGCCGCAGCTCGACCCGACCAAGACGGTCCGTGAAGTGGTCGAAGAAGCGGTCAGCGTCATCAAGGACGCTCAAGCGCGTCTGGACGAAGTCTATGCCGCTTACGCGGAGCCGGACGCCGATTTCGACAAGCTGGCGGCCGAACAGGCCAAGCTTGAGTCGATCCTGCAAGCCAGCGATGGCCACAACCTGGAGCGCCAGCTGGAAGTCGCCGCCGATGCATTGCGTCTGCCGGCCTGGGACGCCAAGGTCGAACACCTCTCAGGTGGTGAGAAACGTCGCGTCGCGCTGTGCCGCCTGTTGCTGTCCGCCCCCGACATGCTGCTGCTCGACGAACCGACCAACCACCTGGATGCCGACTCCGTCGCATGGCTCGAGCATTTCCTGCACGATTTCCCGGGCACCGTGGTTGCGATCACGCACGACCGGTACTTCCTCGACAACGTTGCCGGCTGGATTCTGGAACTCGACCGCGGCGCGGGCATCCCGTATGAAGGCAACTATTCCGGCTGGCTTGAAGCCAAGTCCGACCGCCTGGCGGCCGAGTCCAAGCAGCAATCGGCCCATGAAAAGGCCATGAAAGAAGAGCTCGAGTGGGTCCGTAAAGGTGCCAAGGCGCGCCAGTCGAAATCCAAGGCCCGTCTGCAACGATTCGAAGAGCTTCAGTCCCAGGAATTCCAGAAGCGCAGCGAGACCAACGAGATCTACATCCCGGCCGGTCCGCGTCTGGGCGACAAAGTCATCGAGTTCAAGAACGTCACCAAGGGCTACGGCGATCGCGTGCTGATCGACAACTTGTCGTTCTCCATGCCCAAAGGCGCCATCGTGGGTGTGATCGGCGGCAACGGTGCCGGTAAGTCGACACTGTTCCGCATGCTGATGGGTAAGGAGCAACCGGACTCCGGCTCCATCGAAGTCGGCGAAACCGTGCAGCTGGCGTGCGTCGATCAGAGCCGCGACGACCTGGACGGCAGCAAGACCGTGTTCGCGCAGATTTCCGATGGCTCCGATCAGATCAAGATCGGCAACTACGAAATTCCCTCGCGCACCTACGTTGGCCGTTTCAACTTCAAGGGTGGCGATCAGCAGAAGTTCGTGAAGGACCTGTCTGGCGGTGAACGCGGTCGTCTGCACCTGGCGCTGACGCTGAAGGAGGGCGGCAACGTCCTGCTGCTCGACGAACCGTCAAACGACCTCGACGTGGAAACCCTGCGTTCACTCGAAGAAGCCCTGCTGGACTTCCCGGGCGCCGCCATTGTGATCTCTCACGATCGGTGGTTCCTTGACCGCGTTGCGACTCACATCCTCGCGTACGAAGACGATTCCCAAGCCGTGTTCTTCGAAGGCAACTACACCGAGTACGAAGCGGATCGCAAGAAACGCCTCGGCGACGCAGCCGCTCAGCCGCACCGCGTGCGTCACAAGAAACTGGCCTGATCCGGGTTGGTTTCACAAAAAAACGGAGCCTTCGGGCTCCGTTTTTTGTGTCTGGCTGATGGTAAGTGGATGACGTCAGTCGCCGGCTTCGATCCGTACCACCTCGATCACGGCATCGCCGACCGGCCGCTTCCAGGTGACTTCGTCCCCGACCCTGGCGCCGAGCAGTGCCTTGCCCAGTGGTGACGCCCAATTGATCAACTGACTGCCAGCATCGGCCTGATCCTCACCGACTAACTGCATGCGCTGCTCAACGTTTTCCTCGTCGGCGAAGGTCACCCAGCTGCCAATCTGAACCTGGTCATCCGAGGTGATGCTGACCACTTGTGCGCTCTGCAGGCGCTGGTTGAAGTAACGCAGGTCACGTTCGATTTCGGCCATGCGCTGCTTGTCAGCGTCATCACCTTGGGCATTCTGTTCGCTGTATTGCGCCTGCAGCTGCTCAACCTGATCGTGCAATTGATCAAAGCCGCGCTGGGTGACGTAATTGATCTGGGCGCTGATCTGCCGTTCAACCGGTGGGTCGATTTGCGCGGCGGCGTTGTCTTCGTTGACGAAGGCGCGACTCATGGCGGGGCTCCTGTTCATGGCTTGATCATATTGGGCCATGGCAGGTCCCCGATAGTTTCACCCGTTATCCTGTCGCGGCAGGCCGTTCAGTGAGAACGGTAGGCTTTAGCGGCGTCCTGAGTTCTCTGATGGTCCCAATCGCGGTCGCGGTCATTCCATATACTGTCGCGGCCCTGATCCTGGACATTGCTGTTGGCAAGTTGGGCCTGGCACTGACGAAATCCGTCCGACCAGCCTTGTGCATACATCGTGTCACGCAAATAGCGCGGCACGTCCTTCTTGAATTGTCCTTTGATGACATCGATGGATTGCCGCCCGCTCCCGCAGCCATCCTGAAAACCATCAGCGAATGCCGGTGGGTAACCTTCGGCCAATAGCTGGTCGTGGGTCGACTGACATCCGGCGATAACGACAACGCACCACAGCACAACCCATCGCGCATTCATTTTGATTTCCTCACTACCTGGGGAAAGTTTAGAAGCGCTTCTGTGAGTTATTGGTAAAAACGCTGTAGGAAATCCATTAACCGATGCTCGGTCGCGCGAAATAAGTTCCACCTTTTTCGCCCAGGGACGATGTCTTGAAAAAACTTCCGGTAATTTTCCTGTGAACGGGCCGCGCAGATTCAAGGTTGTTAAACTGTCGCGCTGCGCAAAAACGTTTAGGAAGATTGATGAACCTCAGAACGATTCTGATCCTCGGCGCACTCAGCGCCTTTGGCCCGTTGGCCATCGACTTTTACCTGCCAGGTTTCCCGGCCATCGCTTTGGCATTCGGCACGGACGAGAAACACGTTCAACTGACCCTGGCCGCTTATTTCCTTGGCCTGAGCATCGGCCAACTCGCCTACGGCCCGATCGCCGATCGCTTCGGCCGTCGGATCCCGCTGTTGTTTGGCGTCGGCTTGTTCACCCTCGCATCGCTGGCGTGTGCCTTGGCGCCTTCTCTTGAATGGCTGATTGCGGCCCGCTTTGTACAGGCGTTGGGCGGATGTGCCGGCATGGTGCTGTCGCGGGCGATCGTCAGCGACAAGTGCTCACCGGTCGACTCGGCCAAGGTGTTCTCGCAACTGATGCTGGTCATGGGGCTGGCGCCGATCCTTGCCCCGATGCTGGGCGGGTTGCTGGTCAACGTCGTGGGTTGGCAGGCCATCTTCCTGACCTTGACGGGTTTCAGCGCACTCACCGCCGTGGCGGTGTTCAGGGGCTTGCCGGAAAGCATGCCGGCCGGCCATCCGCGACTGCCGCTCTCGGGCGCGTTAGGGTCGTACTGGAATCTGCTGGGCGACCGGATCTTCCTGGGCCACGCGCTCACTGGCGGGATCGCGATGGCCGGGATGTTTTCCTACATCGCAGGCTCTCCCTTCGTTTTCATCAAGCTCTACGGCGTCCCGGCGGAACACTACGGCTGGTTGTTCGGCATCAACGCTGCAGGCTTCATTCTCATCGCTCAAGTGAACGCCCGCCTCGTTGGCCGCTATGGCCCGGCGTGGTTGTTGTCTCGGACCGTCTGGATTTATCTCGCTGCAGCCCTCGTGCTGTTGACCATCGCCTCCCTGCACACCGAAAAGCTGTGGCCACTGCTGATTCCGCTGTTCATCTATATCGCCAGCCTGGGCTGCATCATTCCCAACGCTTCAGCGTGCGCAATGAGCGGACAGGGCAAACGTGCGGGCAGCGCGTCGGCCTTGTTGGGATGTTTGCAGTTCAGCGTCGCTGCAGGGGCGGCGGCACTGGTTGGCGTACTGCATGACGGGACGGCCGTGCCGATGGCGACTGTCATTACGCTGTGCGGCGTGCTGGCTGTGACGCTCGCCGTTGTTACACGCCGGGCGCAGCAGAAGCGAGATGCGCTGACTCCCCACGCAGATGTTCGTATTTAACCGACGTCGGCAACGTTAACGCGTTGCCGATTTACTCCAGGTTTAACGTGTGCCTGTACAAGCATGTTCAGGCTGTTGAAAAAGAGTGGCTTATATACGGTTGTTTACTACTTCAGAACTGGAAAGTTCTTACAGAGAATAAAAACGCTTAACTGAGTTTCGTGCTTGAACGAGAGAAGTTCACTTCTGACGTGCCTGTGTGCAGATTATTTTCTTGAAGGGCTCAGGAGTTTCCGGTGTAGGCAATCGCCCTGGCGCCGAATTCGTGGGTTGCCGTTACCGGCTCAAATGCCCGTCCTTCAAGGGGTTTCGGCTATCTGGCTGAATCTGCGCCGCGAACGGGTTGCCGGATTGTGCTGAACATTTGCCAATACGGCCCACAAACAAAGGCCGAGACAATGGACAAGTTGATCTCCCGATCGGCTGCAGGTCTTATACTAAGCGCCGTCATGGATCCGATTTAATCCCCACTTTTCCAACTGTATCGCTCGGGCGCAGCTATCTGTATCACTCGTAAGTTCCAGCGATCAGAGTTCGTATGACGTGACTTAAATCAAGATTCGTTTTCACCTTAAACACCGATGATGGTTCACCACAGCAACGGCCCGGCGCTTCAACTGATTACGCCCGTGATTACGCGCCAAGCCACACCAGGCCAAGCCAACGCTTCGGCCTGCGCACCGGTGCCGGGCCGCTTAGATAATGTTCAACAGGGAGTGAAGACATGGAATATGTACCTTGCATCAGCCAGATCGCTGCGTTGCTCGCCGACCCCAAACGCAGCGCGATCGTGTGGGCATTGATGGACGGAACCTCGCGCGCGGCTAATGAAGTCGCCTCGCTTGTGGGTATCTCCACTTCATCCGCCGGTGCGCATCTGGCACGCCTCGCTGCCGGCGGGTTGCTGCGCCATGAAGTCCGAGCCCGCAAGCGCTACTTCAGGCTCGCTGCGCCGGAAGTCCGGACAGCCGTCCAGGCGCTGGTCAGTGCATCGATGGTCAGCGCGGATCTGATCAGCCGCAGCATGGCGCAGCCGCTGCCGCCCCTGCCGTTATGCCGCGCCAGTGTCTGTGCGGACCATCTTGGCGGCGAAATGGGTGCCGAGCTGTATTTAAGGATGTTGGGCGCGGGCTGGATCGAACAATCCGAACACCGGCTGGAAGTCACCAGTGTCGGTATTTCCCGCTTTGCCGAACGGGGCATCTTTATTCCCGCACTGGCCCACAGACGACGTGAAGCCGTGTGCGCCTGTGTTGACTGTCATGAAAGCAGCCCACACCTGGGCGGCGCATTGGGGGCCGGGCTTTTGCAGTTGTTTATGCAGCTGGGTTGGCTGCGGACGACGGAGGAGGCCTCCACGTTGCAGGTCTCATCCAATGGTCAGCGAGAAATCAGCAAGATCGCCTCGGCAGCGTGACGCTCCGAGACCCCGGCGTGTGGAGCAGAGCCTCCACACGCTATTGCTGATCAAGGGGCGTGACTGATCAGGGCTTGATCAGGCGGGCGTCGAGGCTGTTTTGCGCCAGGCGCCTGGCCTGATCCTGAGTCATGCCCAGATGGGTATGCAGTGCGTGAAAGTTCTCGGTCACGTAGCCGCCGAAGTACGCCGGGTCATCGGAGTTGACGGTCACTTTCACGCCGCGCTCGAGCATGTCGAGAATGTTGTGCTGGCCCATGTGATCGAACACGCAGAGCTTGGTATTGGACAGCGGGCAGACCGTCAGCGGAATTTGCTCGTCGATGATGCGTTGCATCAGGCGCTCGTCCTCAATGGCGCGCACGCCGTGGTCGATACGCTGGATTTTCAGCAAATCCAGTGCTTCCCAGATGTACTCCGGCGGACCTTCCTCACCTGCGTGGGCAACGGTCAGGAAGCCTTCACCGCGAGCGCGATCAAAGACGCGCTTGAACTTGCTCGGCGGATGGCCCATTTCCGAGCTGTCCAGGCCGACGGCGACGAAGGTGTCGCGATAGGGCAGGGCCATGTCAAGGGTCTTCTGCGCCTCGTCTTCGCTCAAGTGGCGCAGGAAGCTGAGGATCAGGCCACTGCCGATGCCGAGCTTTTCCTTGCCGTCTTTCAACGCGCCGGCGATGCCGTTGAGTACGACTTCAAAAGGGATACCGCGGTCGGTGTGGGTCTGAGGATCGAAGAACGGTTCGGTGTGAATGACGTTCTGCGCCTTGCAGCGCTCCAGGTAAGCCCAGGTCAGGTCGTAGAAGTCCTGCTCGGTGCGCAGCACGTCGGCACCGCGGTAATACAGGTCGAGAAACTCCTGCAGATTGTTGAAGGCATAGGCCTTGCGCAGGGTTTCGACGTCCGCCCAGGGCAGGGCGATCTTGTTGCGCTCAGCCAGAGCGAACAACAGTTCCGGCTCCAGCGAGCCCTCCAGATGCAGGTGCAGTTCTGCCTTGGGCAGGGCGTTCAACCAGTCGTACATGGGCTTTGTCTCATAAGGTGCAATGGCGGGCATTCTACAGAGTCAGGCGCGCGGGCTGAATAAAACCTGACCGGACGGTTCACACAGTACTTTGGCTCTGATTGCCACAGGTGCGAACACCGATAGGCCGCCTTTGCAGGCGTTTCTCGGTAAGTGGATGTCTTGAACATAGCCAGGTTGAAGGCATTTTGATGCGGCGGCGCGACGATGTGTCGCGACCCGCTGCTAACCTGTCTTGAAACCTTTGTTTACATCAACACTCTCAAGCGCTTCAGTAAACTTCACTTCATGGATGTGCGGCCAGGGTCGCAAGGGGCTAAAAGGCAGCGATGGGCACGATTCTCAAGCAGGAAAAGTTTCTTCTACTGGCGGTCATTGCGACCTTTTTCGCGTACTTCTACGAACACCAATTGCTCAGCAACGGAAATACCGTCGCGCTGATCGCGGGCATCGCCTTGGTGGGCTTTATAATCTGCGCCTCGTTGCGCGTGGCGCACCATGCCGAGTTGCTGGCGGAAAAGGTCGGTGATCCCTACGGCACGATGATCCTGACGTTGTCGGCGGTGCTGGTTGAGGTCGTGATTCTGGCGATCATGATGAATAACGAACCTTCACCCACGCTGGTGCGCGACACCATCTACTCGGCCGTGATGCTCGACATCAACGGGATTCTGGGTCTTGCCGCGTTGATGGGCGGGCTCAAACACGGTGAACAGTCTTACAACGATGACTCCGCGCGGTCTTACAGCGTGATGATTCTGACGGCCATGGCGGTGTCGATGGTCGTGCCGGAATTCATTCCGGAAGGGAAGTGGAAGCTGTATTCGGCGTTCACCATCGGCGCGATGATTCTGCTTTATGCGCTGTTTCTGCGTATGCAGGTCGGGCCCCACAGTTACTTTTTCAGCTACAGCTACCCGGACAAGAAGCGCCGCAAGGGTGAGGCGGAGGAAGCGCACGAGCCCGTCAACCTGACGCGCTCGATCGTTACGCTGGTCTTCGGCGTGGTGGTGATTGGCGCGTTGGCCGAGGTCATGTCGAAAACCGTCGATCTGGGTCTGGAAGGCAGCGGCGCGCCGCCGGTGATGACAGCGATTCTGGTGGCGGCGATTTCGGCAGCGCCGGAGATCCTGACCGCACTGAGAGCCGCGCTGGCCAACCGCATGCAGTCGGTGGTCAACATTGCCCTGGGTGCTTCGCTGTCGACGGTGATCCTGACCGTGCCGGTCATGGAAGGCATGGCGCTTTACAGCGGCCAGGCGTTCCAGATGGCGATGACGCCAGTGCAGACCGTGATGATCTTCGTCACCCTGCTGGTCTGCGCCATCAACCTGAACGACGGCGAAACCAACGCCATCGAAGGCATGACGCATTTCGTGCTGTTTGCCACCTTCATCGCGCTGTCTTTGATGGGGTTGTAGATCAGGTTCGGCTTGAATCCAGCGGTGGGGGAGTCAGCAGTCACTTCCCCACTGCTGTCACAGCGCATCACGCCCTGATCAATTCCGCAGCAGCCTGCCGGTGGTCTGCAATCAACCCCTTCAGATCCAGCCCTTCTACCTGACCCTCAATCACTCGCCATTTGCCGCCGATCATCACCCGGTCTGCGCGATCAGCGCCGCACAGCAATAGCGCCGAGAGCGGATCGTGACTGCCGGAGAAGCGCAACTCGTCCAGCTTGAACAGCGCCAGATCAGCCTGCTTGCCCACAGCCAACTCGCCGATATCATGCCGGCCCAGCAATTGCGCCGACCCCTTGGTCGCCCAGCCTAATGCCAGTTCCGGTGTGATCTTTTCCGCCCCGTAACGCAGGCGTTGCAGGTAAAGCGCCTGCTTGGCTTCAAGCATCATGTTCGAGGCATCATTTGACGCGGAACCGTCGACACCCAGCCCGATCGGCGCGCCTGCGGCAACCAGGTCCAGCGTGGGGCAGATGCCTGATGCAAGGCGCATGTTCGAACTCGGGCAATGACAGACCCCGGTGCCCGCCTGGCCGAGACGAGTGATCTCTTCACTGTTGAAATGAATGCCGTGCGCCAGCCAGGTACGAGGGCCAAGCCAACCGACGCTGTCCAGGTAATCCACTGTGCGCAGGCCGAAGCGCTGCAGGCAGAAGTCCTCTTCGTCCAGGGTTTCGGCCAGATGCGTGTGCAGGCGCACGTCGTGCTTCTCCGCCAAAGCCGCGCTTTCGGCCATGATCTCGGTTGTCACTGAAAACGGCGAGCACGGCGCCAACGCAATCTGGATCTGCGCGCCGTCACCCCGCTCGTGGTAGGTCTCGATCAACCGCACGCTGTCATCGAGAATCACCTGGCCCTGCTGGACGGTTTGCTGGGGTGGCAGGCCTCCATCTGCCTCGCCCAGGGTCATCGAGCCTCGTGTCAGCATCGCGCGCATACCCAGTTCGCGGACGCTTTCCACCTGGATATCGATGGCGTCTTCCAGACCCTGGGGAAACAGATAATGATGGTCGGCGGCGGTGGTACAGCCCGACAGCAGCAACTCGGTCAGGGCGACCTTGCTGGCCAATGCGAGTTTTTTCGGCGTTAGCCGCGCCCACACCGGGTACAGGGTTTTCAGCCAGGGGAACAGCGGCTGATTGACTACCGGGCCCCAGGCGCGGGTGAGAGTCTGATAGAAGTGGTGGTGCGTGTTGATCAGGCCGGGCAGCAGGACGTGCTCGCGCGCATCGAACACGTGATCGCAGGGCAGTGCAGGCTGTTGCCCCAGCATGAGCATCTCAACGATAACCCCGCCTTCGACCACCAGGCCGCCGCGAGCATCGAGCTCATTGGCCGTGAAAACGGCAAGGGGGTTTTTTAACCAGGTACGGATCGCGGGCATTGGCCGGCTCCTCTGAAAATGGGTTCAGGTCGCCAGCTCAGTGTTGCCCTGTCTGCTGATCCAGGGTCGCCGCAGCAACGAACGTGCGAGGCGAGGGCGGATTCTAGAGTGCTGTGGCGGGCACGGGCAAGTCACGCCAGCTCATGCTGACGCGACTTGCATCGCAATCACCAGGGAATCGTCTCACCCTTGTAGTTCACGAAGTGATGACCGCCTTTCCCGGCAAACCGCTCAAGCTGCTCAACGATCCCGCGCACGCTGGTCTCGACGTCGATATCCGCGCCTTCCCCGCCCATCGCCGTACGGACCCAACCCGGGTGCATCGAGAGCACGGTGGGTTTGTTCTCGCCCAATTGCGTCACGAAGGTGTTGGTCATTGAGTTCAACGCGGCTTTGCTGGCTTTGTACAACGCCATCTCTGGCGCATCCGGCATGGTAACGCTGCCGAGTACCGAGCTCATGAACGCGATGACCCCGGTTTCGGGACGGATCTGGTCGACGAAGCGCTTGGCCAGGCGGATTGGCGCGACGGCGTTGGTAAGAAATAGCTGGCCCAGTTCGCCGGCGGTGGCGTCGGTGGGGTTTGGATGCATCGGGCCCATCACGCCGGCGTTGACGAACAGCAGGTCATACGTCTGGCCCTTGAGGTTGTGGGTCAGCACTTCGAGGGATGACTGCTCGTCGATGTCCAGGGTCTGCAATTGCACAGTCGGCAGTGCTTTAAGCTCGTCGGCCTTTTGAGCGTCCCGAACGGTGGCGGTGACTTCCCAGCCCAGTTCCGTCAGACGTTTCACCAGTCCGAGGCCAAGGCCGCGTGACGCGCCGATGATCAGAGCTGTTTTAGGGGTGGACATTGGAATGACTCCTGTACAGACAAACGAAAAATTTCACTCAATCGATGGACATCGCAACGCGGCGGGAATTTTGTTTCTTGAAGCACTGTGTTGCCGCGAGGCGCATAAGTTAGCGGCAGAGGATGACAGAGGCTCACGACATATGTGAGTGGACGTTTCCAATATGAATGTCTGACGATCAAAAAGGCGTACGCCCGAGCCTGCCTGGCGGTATGTCTGTATAAAAAATGTCCAGCTCCTCCAATGCGCGCTGTACCCGGCAGCCTGCGAAGGCTTGCACGGGTTATCCACAGATCGCTCCACAGGTATTGTGAGCAACTGTAAATTGGCGATTGAGCCCCCCGTGAAACGACCGCCGCATCGGGATAAGTGCCGCTAACATCCTGTTTTAGCGCTGATTTCACTCATCGCTAACCTTTTTGGCTAAAAATTGATCAAGCCCCGCAAAGCCATATGGATCAAGGGCTGCGACGGTGTGTGCTCAGCTTGTCCACAGGCAGATGCACAGTAGATGTGGGCAAATGCTACTGGCGCTCCCGGTCGTGGGGAGACTCACTGTGAGCGACTTAAGCCGGGAAAGCGTCGATAGGTCAGCGCATTGATTACTGCGACGGCTGCAACACAATCCGACCGCGACTGATGTCCGATACCTGGCGCTGGAGAATTTCAATCTGCTCGGGCCCTAGCGCGATTGAGAGGGTGACGCCGTTTGCGTTGAAGCGCTCATCTTCCACAAGGCCACTGAGTTCGGCCACTCGCAGCTTTATCAGCACCAGTTCGCTGAAGCTGCACTCGAAGTGCAACGACACTCGATTGATCAACGGCACTCGATCAGCCTGCTGCAGGCATTTGTTGGCGCCCCCGCCATAGGCCCTCGCGAGCCCGCCGGTGCCCAGTTGAATCCCGCCGTACCAGCGAATCACCAGCACAACGACTCGATCAAAATCCTGAGCATCAATGGCCGCGAGTATCGGCCGCCCGGCCGTGCCGCCCGGTTCACCATCGTCGTTGCTGCGGTACTGCGCGCCCAGCTTCCAGGCCCAGCAATTGTGCGTGGCGTCGAGATCACTGTGTTGCTCGATAAACGCTTGAGCATCGGCAGCGGTGTCGATCGGCGCGGCGAGGGTGATGAAACGGCTCTTGCGAATCTCTTCGCGAAACTCGCAGCGGCCGGTGAGCGTAAAAGGCATTGGAATTCCAGACTTCGCTTGGGGTTTCAGACGTTATAAAGCAGGCGTGAGTCCGCAGCCTTTGAGAATGATGCGAATCAAGTTATCCCCAGCGGCCTCCATGTCCTGCTTGGTCAGCTTCGAACGGCCGGTGACCTGGCAAATCTGGGTGGCGAAGTCAGCGTAATGTTGAGTGCTGCCCCACAGCAGAAAGATCAGATGCACCGGATCGACCGGGTCCATCTTGCCGGCGTCGATCCAGGCCTGGAAAACAGCGGCACGGCCCTGAAACCATTCGCGGTAGTCCTGGCTGAAATACTGATTCAGGCATTCGCCGCCACTGATGATTTCCATGGCAAAGGTGCGCGAGGCTTGTGGCTGTCGACGTGAAAACTCTATCTTCGCGCGGATGTAGTGCGTCAGCGCCTGTGCCGGATCGTCGTCTGCGCTCAGGTTATTAAAGGTGCTGTCCCACAACTCAATGATGTTGCTCAGCACCGCGATATACAGACCCAGCTTGTTGGTGAAGTAATAGTGCAAGTTGGCTTTGGGCAAGCCGGCATTCTGCGCGATGGTGTTCATGCTGGTGCCCTTGAAACCATGCCGAGCGAATTCGTCCTCGGCCGCCTTGAGGATCGCTTCTTCGTTCTTCTGGCGAATGCGGCTGGCCGGTTTGGTGGCGCTAGGGCTGTGAGCAGGGACTTCGAGGGTCATGTGCGGTTCCAGACGGATCATTGGGTGCGACGCGGTGAACACATAGCGCACCCGCGATCATCCGACAAGTGTGGCCTCGTAAATCAGTGCTCAAAGGATTCCGTTGCCTGTTTGTTGGCTTCGCTCGATTCTTTGGCTTCCGGAAGTACCAGACACATCACGATGGCCGTCAACCCGCCGCTGGTGATCGCCGAATCGAACAGGCTCTGCACTAATTGCGGCAAATGATGCAGCAGCGTCGGTTGCGCCGCGATACCCAGCCCTACACCGAAAGAGGTGGCGATGATCAACATGCTACGACGATCCAGCGGCGCTTGCGCGAGGATCCGCACGCCCGCCGCTGCGACGCTGCCGAACATCACCAATGTCGCGCCGCCCAGCACCGGCTTGGGAATCTGCTGAAGAATCGCACCGATCACCGGGAACAGTCCGAGCAGAAACAGGATCGCTCCGATGTACAGACCCACATACCGGCTGGCAACGCCTGTGAGCTGAATCACACCGTTATTCTGCGCAAAGGTGGTGTTCGGGAACGCGCTGAAAGTTGCCGCGATCATGCAACTGACGCCGTCGCCCAGTACACCGCCCTTCAGCCGGGCGATGTAGCCTGGGCCCTTGATGGGTTCGCGGGAGAGCATGCAGTTGGCGGTAAGGTCGCCGACGGTTTCGATACTGCTGATCAGATAAATCAGCGCGACCGGCAGGAAAGCGGCCCAGTCGAAGCTGAATCCGAACCGAAAGGGCACGGGAATAGTGATCAGCGCAACGTCGGCAATGGAGTGAGGCACGAGCTTGCCGCTGAACCAGGCGGCAATGCTGCCGACCGCGAGCCCGATGATGATTGCCGACAGCCGTAACCAGGGCGCGCTCGAACGGTTGAGCACGATGATCACTGCCAACACGAAGACACCGAGGGCCAGATTGACTGGCTCGCCGAAGTCCGGAGCGTTGAAGCCGCCTCCCAGATCAGTCACGCCAACCTTGATCAAGCTGACGCCGATCAGCGTGATGACGATGCCGGTTACCAGCGGCGTGATCACCCGACGCAGCTGGCCAATGAAACGGCTCAGCACGATCTGCACGACGGCGCCGAAAAAACACACCCCGAACACCATGGCCATGACGTCCTCCGGGCTGCCACCGCGCTGCTTGACCATGAAGCCGGCAGAAAGCACCGCGCCGAGAAACGCGAAACTGGTTCCCTGCAGGCAAATCATGCCGGCGCCGATACCGAACGGCCGGCGCGCTTGAATGAACGTCCCAACGCCCGAGACCATCAGCGCCATGCTGATCAGGTAAGGCATGTAAGCACCGAGTCCGAGCGCCGACCCGATAATCAGTGGCGGCGTGATAATGCCCACGAAGGCAGCGAGCACATGCTGGATTGCCGCCAGAATGGCGGGCCCGGGGCGCGGTCGGTCGTTGAGACCATAGATGAGGTCGTTATTGTCTGGCGCTTCAGGCTGCATGCTGGCTCTCGATTTTGTGTGGGGCTTCGACATTCAGCGTTACTGCAAAAACCTGTCCAACTGATCAGATACATGACTGCTCACTGGCCTGATAAGCAATGCCAATAAGGAGATAGCCGCATGTGAGACCCGATTGACTGCGCGTTATTAAGGTACCGACTTACTGCGCCGGCATCATCGTGTGGCAGCCAGACTCTCCAGAAAACTTTCCAGCACCAAATGGGGGCGGCGCCCTTTGCGCGTGACGGTCACAAGGCTCACGTCGTAAAACCGCGCAGTGGGCTTCAGCGCACGTAGCCGCCCCTGCTGCACCCAGAGGCTGGCGTAATGATCGGGCAGATAGCCGATGTAACGCCCCGTCAGAATCAGAAACGCCATGCCTTCACGGTCCGACGCGCTCGCGGTGCATTTCAGCGCCTGATAGTGGGCCTGGATTTCACCCGGCAGACGAAAAGTGGGCGCAATGGTCTCCTGCGCGGACAGTCGATCGTCATCCAGTTGCGCATCGTCTACATAAAACAAGGGATGGCCGACGGCGCAATACAGCAGCGAGCGTTCGCTATACAGCGGCTGATATTCCAGTCCCGACAAGGCGCTGGCCTGGGGCACGACACCAACGTGCAAGCTGCCGTCGAGCACACCCTGCTCGACTTCATTGGGCGCGATCATGCGGATATTGATATGCACGTCCGGGCCACGTTCTTTGAGATGGGACAGCGCGTGGGTGATCCGCATATGGGGGAGGGTGACCAGATTGTCCGTCAGCCCGATGTTCAGCTCCCCGCGCAGGTGTCGGTGAAGACCATTCACCTCCGTACGAAAACTTTCGAGGGCGCTCAATAACTGCAGGGATGACTGATAGACCTCGCGGCCTTCCTCCGTAAGCGAAAACCCCGCACGACCCCGTTGGCAAAGACGCAGTCCAAGGCGCTGCTCGAGATCACTCATCTGCTGACTGATGGCGGAGCGACCAATGCCCAGCGCGCTTTCCGCTGCCGAAAAGCCGCCGGACTCCACCACGCTACGAAAGATGCGCAGCAAACGGATATCAAAATCGCTGACCTGCGCCAGAGGGTCGTTACGGCGGGTGCTCATAGTTTAGTAACCAGTCAACTGAAGATCGTAAAAGCAGGGTTTTTCGAACTTTATGCCCGTGGCACTTTAGCTGCAACCGGCCTTGCTCCTGCTCGCACATCGGTCAGGAAATCAGGCCACCCACGCCCAGTGAGGTTAATTCCGATGAATATGCCCGAATCGTCCGACATGTCTCTGGCGAGCCAGCTCAAACTTGATGCCCACTGGATGCCCTACACGGCGAACCGAAACTTCCATCGTGATCCACGGCTGATCGTCGCCGCCGAAGGCAGCTATCTCACGGATGACAAGGGCCGCAAAATTTATGACGGTCTGTCGGGACTGTGGACGTGTGGGGCAGGGCATACACGCAAGGAGATTCAGGAAGCGGTTTCCCGCCAGCTGGGTACGCTGGACTACTCGCCAGGATTCCAGTTCGGACACCCGCTGTCCTTCCAACTGGCTGAAAAGATCACCGATCTGACACCCGGCCAACTGAATCACGTCTTCTATACCGACTCCGGATCGGAGTGCGCTGACACTGCGGTCAAGATGGTGCGGGCTTACTGGCGCTTGAAAGGTCAGGCGACCAAAACCAAGATGATCGGCCGCGCCCGTGGTTATCACGGCGTGAATATCGCGGGCACCAGCCTGGGTGGCGTCAACGGCAACCGCAAGATGTTCGGGCAATTGATGGACGTCGATCATCTGCCTCATACGCTGCTTGCCAGCAACGCCTATTCACGGGGCATGCCGGAGCAGGGCGGCATTGCGCTGGCGGACGAGATGCTCAAGCTGATCGAATTGCATGACGCTTCTAACATTGCAGCGGTGATCGTTGAGCCTATGGCGGGTTCTGCGGGGGTGATTGTTCCGCCGCAGGGCTATCTCAAGCGTCTGCGTGAAATTTGTGATCAGCACAACATTCTGCTGATATTCGATGAGGTCATCACGGGCTTTGGCCGTACTGGCTCGATGTTCGGCGCCGACAGCTTCGGCGTGACGCCGGACCTGATGTGCATCGCCAAGCAGATCACCAATGGTGCAATCCCCATGGGGGCAGTCATTGCCAGCAGCGAGATCTACCAGACGTTCATGAATCAGCCGACGCCTGAGTACGCCGTGGAGTTTCCCCATGGCTACACCTATTCAGCGCACCCCGTAGCCTGTGCCGCCGGCCTTGCTGCGCTGGAGATCATTCAGCGAGAGAACCTGGTGCAGCAAGTGGCTGAAACCGCACCCCATTTCGAAAACTATCTGCACGGTTTGAAGGGCAGCAAGAATGTCGTCGATATTCGTAACTACGGCCTCGCTGGCGCCATTCAAATTGCACCGCGGGACGGTGACGTCATTGTGCGGCCCTTTGAAACGGCCATGAAATTATGGAAGGCCGGTTTCTACGTGCGCTTCGGCGGTGACACCCTGCAATTTGGCCCGACTTTCAACAGCAAGCCGGACGACCTCGACCGCATGTTTGACGCGGTTGGCCAGGCGCTGAATCAAATCGACTGACCCCTTGCAGCCTCACAGGCGCCACTTCGGTAGCGCCTGCGGGCTATTATTTTCCGGAGTTATGCATGAGCACCATTCAACACCTGATACATGGCGAGCGGGTCAGCGAAACCGGCCGCAGCGCTGATGTGTTCAACCCGTCGACTGGCCAGGCCATTCGCACGGTGCCACTCGCCAGTCGCGAGACCGTTCAACAAGCGATCGACTCTGCCAAGGCTGCTTTCCCCGCGTGGCGCAATACCCCTCCTGCCAAGCGCGCGCAGGTCATGTTCCGCTTCAAGCAATTGCTGGAACAGAACGAAGCACGCATTGCCCGACTGATCAGCGAAGAGCACGGCAAGACCCTTGAAGACGCGGCAGGAGAACTCAAGCGCGGTATCGAGAATGTCGAATACGCCTGTGCGGCGCCTGAAATTCTTAAGGGCGAGTACAGCCGTAACGTGGGACCGAACATTGATGCGTGGTCTGACTTTCAGCCCCTTGGCGTAGTGGCGGGCATCACCCCGTTCAACTTCCCGGCCATGGTTCCGCTGTGGATGTATCCGTTGGCGATCGCCTGCGGCAACTGTTTCATCCTCAAACCGTCCGAGCGCGATCCAAGCTCAACGTTGCTGATCGCTGAGTTGCTGCATGAAGCCGGATTGCCGAAGGGCGTATTCAATGTTGTGCACGGCGACAAGGAGGCGGTTGATGCGTTGATCCAAGCCCCTGAAGTCAAAGCGCTGAGTTTTGTGGGCTCAACCCCGATCGCCGAGTACATCTATAAAGAAGCCACCGCACGCGGTAAGCGGGTACAGGCATTGGGCGGCGCGAAGAACCACGCAGTGCTGATGCCCGACGCTGACCTTGATAACGCCGTAAGCGCATTGATGGGAGCGGCCTATGGTTCCTGCGGCGAGCGCTGCATGGCGATTTCGGTTGCAGTGTGCGTGGGTGACCAGGTCGCCGACGCACTGGTCGCCAAGCTGGTGCCGCAAATCAACGGATTGAAGATCGGCGCCGGGACTTCCAGCGGTCTCGATATGGGCCCCTTGGTCACCGGGCAGCATCGCGACAAAGTTAGCCGCTATATAGAAGACGGCGTGGGTGCAGGTGCGAAGCTAATGGTGGACGGTCGTGGGCTCTCAGTCCCCGGACACGAAGAGGGGTTCTTCCTGGGTGGATGCCTGTTCGACCATGTCACGACCGAGATGCGCATCTATAAAGAAGAGATATTCGGTCCGGTGCTCTGCATAGTGCGTGTGGACAGCCTCGAACAAGCGATGCAGTTAATCAACGACCACGAATATGGCAATGGCACGTGCATCTTCACTCGCGATGGTGAGGCGGCCCGCTTGTTCTGCGACGAGATTGAAGTCGGGATGGTTGGCGTTAACGTTCCGCTGCCCGTACCTGTGGCTTATCACAGCTTTGGCGGCTGGAAGCGGTCACTGTTCGGCGACCTGCATGCCTACGGCCCGGATGGGGTTCGCTTCTATACCCGTCGCAAAGCCATTACGCAGCGGTGGCCGCAACGTGCCAGTCACGAAGCTTCGCAGTTCGCGTTCCCAAGTCTTTAAGGCTCTGGGTGGGCAAGTCCCAAAACTTTGCCACCCCGTCAGCTATTTTTGATCGATATGACAGTTTCATTAAAATAGGGGTTGACGCTCCTCTGGATCTGTCTATAATTCGCCCCACTTCCGGCGCAGACGAAACGGAAAACTCCTTGATAATCAAAGAGTTGGACGAAGTAGTAGCGAGGAATGCTT
>NZ_SOCR01000019.1 GCF_004364335.1 Pseudomonas graminis
AGCAGTGAAACGATGCATCGCCGATGGTAGTGTGGGGTTTCCCCATGTGAGAGTAGGTCATCGTCAAGATTAAATTCCAAAACCCCATCTGCGAAGGCAGGTGGGGTTTTGTTTTTGCACGCGGAAATTTTTCGAGATCTCGGGCCCAAAAAAACCACCCATAGGGTGGTTTGTTTTGGTCAACGCTGATCAGTCACCGCGATACACGCACCCGCTGGTGCATGTTTCGTGGATCCGTATAGCGGACAACTCTGGCAGCAGTGGCTTCAACTCTTTCCAGATCCATTTCACCAACACTTCACTGGTAGGGTTTTCCAGGCCGGGAATGTCGTTCAGGTAGTTATGGTCCAGGCGCTCGTACAAAGGCTTGAAGATTGTCTTGATCTCGGAGAAATCGCGGATCCAGCCAGTATGGGGATCAGGTTCGCCCTGTAGATAGATCGCCACACGGAATGAGTGACCGTGCAGGCGTCCACACTTGTGGCCGTCTGGCACATGAGGGAGCCGGTGAGCTGACTCGAACGTAAATTCTTTAAAAATTTCCACGGTGATATAAGCCTTGAGAAGTGGCGATCGCCAGCGCGATAAATGCAAGCTGCGAGTTTATCAGTAATGGTTTGGCGAGTAACAGGCAGAAGCTGACCACGTGGTTAAACCAGAGGCTGCAGTCGCTGTGCAAGACGGTCCGTGTCGACCAGTTCCAGAAACTCATCCCCCAGTCGCTGGCTGCTTTCCATTGCAGTGCGCCAATACCGTTGCCGATCCGCATCCCTGCCTACAAACCGTTTAAAGTCGCTTCGATCTGGCAGCTTGCCGTATGGCAGCGTAGCCAGGTACGCGTTTGAGGGGGCCAGCAGTACGACATCTTGAAGCCGAGTCGGGTCGCCCCTGCGCCACGGAAGTGCCTTGTCAAACCAACCCGGAATGATTTTGTCGGTGAAGTGCGGATACAGCACTATGTCGCTACCGCTGTAAGGGAGATCCAAATGGTAGTCGAGCAGGCCGCCATCGCGGAACATTCCTGCGCCGGCACCGGGTATCTCGGCAACGCCCTCCATGACCATCGGAATAGAGCCTGACGCCAGCAATGCCTGGCGCAGGTTCAATGTGTCCAGTGGCAAGCAACGGGATGGGAAGTCAGTCAGTGGCAGAAGGGGAGGGACGAGACGTGGGTCGTGCATGACCAGCCGTTCAAAATGCCGCGACAGGCGCGCCCGCCCGAGCAGGTTATCAGCGATAACCGCTCCCAGCCCCACACTCAACCCTGCACGATGATCCTGAGCAAGCAAGCCACGACTTCTGACGATCATCACGTTGAGACGGTAATGGGGATTCGCCAGGACCTGTGCATCATATGTCTGCAATAGCGCGTCCAGCATTGTTACGCAGCTGCGGGTGACCTGCGCCATCGTGACGCCTTTGGCGAAACTCTGCTCGTTGTACAGGCGCCCAAGTCGCTGAATACCTGCAACCGGGTCCGGCAGGCATGCGCTTGCAAATCGCCACGAACCAATGGAAGCACCAATCAACGAGCGCTCCCGAGGAGCCCGGGGCAGCCATTCACCGAACAGCGCCAGATCCAGGCCCTGAATGCCCAGTGCTTTGGGGCCACCGGCCGCGCCAGGGATAATGCCGACATCCATCGGTGATAGACCTTGCTCCCTGATCCGCGTCATCGCACGCCTGCCGGCCTTGATAGTCAATGCCGGGTATTTGATGTGAATGTTGCTCATGGCCCCTCCGGAGTTGGACAGGGGCGAAGTATATCGTGGGACCCGTATTCAGACACTGGAGGCACGCCGGGTAGTGGCACGTAGCCAGATACATTCAGCTTCAATTAAGTTCGTCCGTTTATCGTGGGTTCCGTCAACAAACAGACCCCTACGGAGAACCACCATGAAAATCCTGACTGCATTTATCGCTGTTACTGCATTCACCGTTACCGCCGGTTATGTCCAGGCCCGGGATTTAGGTCCTGATGAGGCGCTGAAACTGCGCGATGCAGGTACTATTCAGTCCTTTGAAAAGCTCAACGCCGTCGCCTTGGCCAAGCACCCGAAATCCACCATTACTGACACCGAGCTGGAACAGGAATATGGCAAGTACGTTTACCAGATCGAGCTGCGCGATGCGCAAGGTATGGAATGGGACGTTGAAGTCGACGCTGTCAGCGGGCAGATCCTCAAAGACCATCAGGACGCCTGATGACCTTCGGTAAGCGTCCCGTCAAGCGTTTCATTTACTGTCTGGTGGCCGCATGTGCGGTCACCCCCAGCCTGGCGTGCCTGGCTCGGGACCTGAATCAGGACGAGGTGCTTGAGCTGCGCAGGAAGGGGGTAATTCTGCCCCTTGAGCAGTTCATCGATCAGGCCCTGGGACGTTACCCCGGCTCCAAGCTGCTTGAGGCCGAACTTGAGGAGAAACACGGTGTGTTGGTGTATGAGATTGAGCTTCTGACTGCCGATCATGTCGTACGCGAGCTCAAATTCGATGCTGCTGACAGCCGCCTGTTGCAAGACAAGGAAGACGATTGATGCGTTTGTTATTGGTTGAGGACCACGTCCCCCTGGCGGACGAGCTCATCAGTACGCTGGGCCGGCAAGGTTACGCGATCGACTGGCTGACCGACGGCCGCGACGCCATTCATCAAGGCGCTACCGAGCCTTACGACTTGATCGTGCTTGATCTCGGTCTGCCGGGCGTTCCCGGACTTGAAGTCCTGCAGAAATGGCGCTCCGGCGGGTTGTCCACGCCGGTCCTCATTCTGACCGCGCGGGCTTCCTGGGCCGAGCGTATCGAGGGCCTCAAGGCTGGCGCCGATGACTATCTGACCAAACCCTTTCATCCCGAAGAGCTGCAGCTGCGTATTCAAGCGCTGCTTCGCCGTGTCCGGGGTCTGGCCAACCAGCCGAAACTTGAAGCCGCAGGCCTGCACCTGGATGAAGGGCGCCAGTGCGTCAGTCGCGGGGAGGAGGAGATCCAACTGACGGCGGCGGAGTTTCGCCTGCTGCGTTATTTCATGCTGCACCCCGGGCAGATTCTCTCCAAGAGCCACTTGGCCGAGCACCTCTACGATGGGGAGAACGAACGGGACTCGAATGTGATCGAGGTCCACGTCAATCATTTGCGCCGCAAGCTTGGACGCGCCGTGGTCGAGACGCGGCGTGGGCAGGGTTATCGTTTTGCCGGGACAGGCGAGTGAGGTCGATTCAACGACGCTTGAGCCTGGGCCTGATCAGCGTGCTGCTGATTGTCGGGCTGGTCCTGGCGCAGATCAGCCTGTGGTTGTTTGAAGTCGGCTTGCAGCGTTATCTCGAGTCTGGCCTGCGCAATGAAAGCGAGCTGCTGCTGGTGGCACTGGTGCGCGGCCCCGACGGCCTGCAGCTTGATGAGCATCGCCTGTCGCCCGGCTATCAGCGACCCTATTCAGGCCATTATTTCCGGATCGATTTCGAGCAGGGTCATTGGCGCTCGCGCTCGCTGTGGGATCTGGAGTTGCCACACCCCGGGCAGCCCGGTCTGCATGCCGATCTTGCCCTGGAGAAGACGGATCAATCGCTATTATTGCTGCACACCGATTACCGCAAGTTCGGGCAGACCATCTCCATCACCGTTGCTCAGGACTACACCCCGGTGCGGGACAGTTTCGCACTGGTCCAGCGTATCGGTCTCGGGTTGGGGTTGATGGCCCTGATATTGATTCTGGTGTTGCAACGCGTCACCGTCCGCCGTGCCTTGCGCCCGCTGGACAGAGCGAGGGAGCAAATCTTCCAGCTGCAACAGGGGCAGCGCTCGCAACTCGATGAGCGAGTGCCGGTGGAGCTTGAGCCGCTGGTCGCGCAGATCAATCATCTGCTGGCCCACACCGAGGACAGCCTCAAGCGCTCCCGCAATGCCCTGGGCAATCTGGGCCACGCGCTGAAGACGCCGCTGGCCGTGCTGATGAGCCTGGCCGAAGGCGAAAAGCTGGCGGGCCACCCGCACGTGCGCGAGACCCTGCGCGATCAGTTGCAGCACATTCAGCAACGTCTTGAGCGTGAGCTCAATCGGGCGAGATTGTCAGGCGATGCATTGCCGGGCGCACGGTTTGATTGCGCGGCGGAAATACCCGGGCTGTTTTCCACACTGCGGATGATTCATGGCGAGCATCTGGAACTCAGCAGTGAAATCGCTGCGGGTCTGTTTCTGCCGTGGGATCGTGAGGACATTCTCGAGTTGTTGGGCAACGTTCTGGACAACGCCTGCAAGTGGGCAGACAGCCAGGTCAGCCTGACCATTGCCAAGAGCGCCGAGGGCTACTGCCTGCTGATCGACGACGATGGCCCGGGCATCCCCGTACAGCATCGCGATGAAGTGATCGGCCGTGGTAATCGTCTGGACGAACAAGTGACTGGCCACGGTCTGGGCCTTGGCATCGTCAAGGACATCGTCGAAGCGTGGGGCGGCCGCATTCAGTTGCTGGACAGCCCCATGGGCGGGCTGCAAGTGCGCATTGATCTGCCCGAGCGACTCAGCCCGCAACTGCCGGGGACCGAAAGCGCCCATCCACCCTCGTGACCTCAACTTTTTGTGTGCCGGGCCGTTAACCGTAAAGGAACCCCAACGGCTCAACGCACAAAAACAAAGGGTCATGACTTCTATGCGGCTAAATCTCAAAGCCAAGGTACTTTCGCTCGCCGTGCTCCCGGTGTTGGTCTTCGCACTGATCATCAGTGCCAGCACCGTCATCATGCTGCGTGAACAGGGCAAGCGTGAAGTCGAGGAAACCCGGCAGCACCTCCTCGCGGAAGCCAAAGCCACGCTGCAAAGTTACGTGGCCGTTGCGCTGGGCACCATCAAGCCGCTGTATGACGCGTCGGCCCCCGGGGACATGGAGGCCCGCGCGCAAGTCATCAAAATGCTCTCCCAGGTAACCTACGCCAAGGACGGGTACTTCTTCGGCTACGATTCTCAGGCGGTGCGGCTGTTCAAAGGCAATAGCCCGGACGGCATCGGCAAGAGCTTCAAGGATGCCCGCGATCCAAAAGGCGTCTTCGTCAATGCCGGCCTCGTTGACGTGGCGAAAGCGGGTACTCATTACCTGGAATACTCCTCGGCGCTGCCCGGTTCGAGTGAGCTCGTCCCCAAGCTGGGTTACACCGAATACCTGCCGAAATGGGACATGGCTTTCGGGTCGTCGATCAATCTGGACAACATCGACGCCAAAGTCGTGGAGCTGCAGAAAAACGTCGCGGAGCGCCGGCAGAACATGCTCGTCAGCATCATGGGCATCACGCTCCTGGTATTGCTGATCATCGCTGCGGTGGGCTTCTGGATCGCGAGCGGTATTCTGCGGCCCTTGCGCCTGATGAAAGCCAACCTTGATGACATCGCGGCCGGTGAGGGTGATCTGACCCAGCGCCTGGCGGTGACCTCTCAGGACGAACTCGGCGAGCTCGCCGGGTCGTTCAACCGCTTTGTCGACAAGATTCACGGGCTGGTCCGGCAGATCGCCGAAATGACCTCTCAATTGACCGGGCTTGTGGGTGAAGTGACCGATCAGGCCCAGCGCTCCGAGCAGGCGATGGAGCGTCAGCGTCACGAGACTGACCAAGTTGCTACGGCGATCAATCAGATGTCAGCGGCGGCCCAGGAAGTCGCCAAAAGCGCGCAGGGCGCTTCGGTTGCTGCGCAGCAAACCGATGCCGAAGGTCAGGCCGCCAAGCGTGTGGTCGACGGCAGTATCCAGCAGATTCACGCGTTGGTGAACGACATCCGTGACAGCGGCACCTCGCTGGACAGCCTGCAGAATGACGTGTCGTCCATCGTCGGCGTGCTCGGGGTGATTCGATCCATCGCCGATCAGACCAACCTCCTGGCGCTCAACGCCGCCATCGAAGCTGCACGTGCCGGCGAGGCGGGCCGCGGGTTTGCGGTGGTGGCCGATGAAGTGCGCGCGCTCGCCAGCCGTACGCAGCAAAGCACCCAGGAAATTCAGGGCATGATCGATCGCTTGCAACAGGGCACCCAGGGCGCGGTGCAGGCGATGAAACGCTCGAGCGAGGCAGGCGACGGGACATCTGCGCGCGCCAACGAAGCCGGCGCTTCGCTGGACACGATCGGCCAGTTGATCGGCACCATCAACGCCATGAACGCGCAGATTGCCAGCGCCGCCGAAGAGCAGACCGCCGTGGCTGAAGAGATCAATCGCAGCGTCCACCAGATCGCCGTGGCGGTCGAAAGCGTGGCCGATGAAACCCGCCACAGCGCCTCTACGTCGCGCAACCTTACGGCGCTGAATCAGCGTCTCGGCCAGTTGGTTCGGCAGTTCAGAATCTAGACGTGTGTGGCGGGCCAGGCGCAGGGCCCGCCGCTCGCGCTCCTTCCCTGTGCCCTGCACGTCAGGCGCGGCACTCCTGCGGCGATTGACGGACTAAGCATCAGGCCGTGTGCTAGGCGCGGTGTAATGACATGGAAGAAACATGAACGAGACCGCGCTTCAAAAGAAAACCCTGCTGCTGTTACTGGTGCTGGTGACCATTGCGTTCATCTGGATTCTGCTGCCGTTCTACGGCGCGGTGTTCTGGGCGGTGATCCTCGGGATCATCTTCGCGCCACTGCAACGCCGTCTGCTGGCCCGCTTCAGTTGGCAGCGCAACCTGACGTCTCTGTGCACGCTGATGATCTGTCTGGTCATCGCGATTCTGCCGGTGATCGTCATCGCGGCACTGATGGTTCAGGAGGGTGCAACGCTTTACAAGAATGTGGAAAGTGGCCAGCTGGACATCGCCAAGTACCTGGCTGAATTCAAAGTGCTGCTGCCGCCTTATGTGCAGCATTGGCTTGATCGCCTGGGCATGGGGGATTTTGATGGGCTGCGCGACAAGATTGCGAAAGGCGCGATGCAGGGCAGCAACTACCTGGCCACCCAGGCATTCAGCTTCGGGCAGGGTACGTTCGATTTTGTCGTCAGTTTTTTCATCATGCTGTACTTGCTGTTCTTTTTCCTGCGGGACGGGCAGGAGCTGACGCGCAAGATCCGCATCGCGATTCCGCTGGCCGAGCCGCAGAAGCGTCGCTTGCAGTTGAAATTCACCCGCGTCGTGCGCGCGACGGTGAAGGGCAATATTGTGGTGGCGGTGACTCAGGGGGCGTTGGGCGGGTTTATTTTCTGGGCCCTGGATATCCCGAGTGCCTTGCTGTGGGCGGTGATGATGGCGTTTCTGTCGCTGCTGCCGGCGGTAGGGGCGGGGATTGTCTGGGCGCCGGTTGCGCTGTATTTCCTGCTCAGCGGAATGATCTGGCAGGGCGTGGTGTTGGGGCTGTTCGGGGTGTTTGTGATCGGGCTGGTGGATAATGTGTTGCGTCCTATCCTGGTGGGCAAAGACACGCGAATGCCTGATTACCTGATTCTGATATCGACGCTGGGCGGGATGGCGGTGTTCGGGTTGAACGGGTTTGTGATCGGGCCGATGGTGGCGGCGTTGTTTATGTCGACGTGGGCGTTGTTTACCGGCGACAAGAAGACGGTTCGATTGCCCGGTTAGCGTGTGTTTCTAAGATCAAGATCTAAAGCGTCTGCCTAAGGGCAGACTGTTTCGCCTTCGGCGAGTTACTTGGAAAAGTCGAAAGTCGCACCATCCCCAAGTAACCAAGGGTGCTTGCTCTCGGTTTGGCCCGACTTCGTCGGGTTCCCTCTCTCCGGCGACGCTCCGTGGGCCCGCCGCCATCCGCCATCCATGGCGGGGGGCAGCTCTCGCGGCATCCATGCGGCTCGGCCCACTCCCCGAGACCTGCGTTCAGCCTGCACCCAAGTCGTGATGGGTGTCGTTTGGGCTTTATGCGCATCAAGATCAAAAGCTTCCCGGCTAAAGCCGGTCCCACTGGGTGAGCGCGATTTCACCGTAGGAGCTGGCTTGCTGGCGAATGCATTGTGTCAGTCGATATATCCATACCTGACTCACCGCGTTCGCCAGCAAGCCGGCTCCTACAAAAAATGCGTTGTCAGGTACGACAATGATCGATCACAGATCGTTGAAATAGCGAGCCCTCAGTGGGACCGGCTTTAGCCGGGAAGCTTTTGATCTGCACCTGATCTTGATCTTGATCTTCATACACAGCCAGCCCAGACACCGCCAATCGCGACTTGGGTCAGGCCGAACGCAGACGACGCGGAGTGGGCCGAGCGGCAGGGATGCCGCGAGAGCGCCGCTAGGACATGGATGTCCGTTCGGCGCGGGCCCACGGAGCCTCGTCGAAGTGAGGGAACCCTGACGAAGGAAGGGCCAAACCAGGAGCAGGCACTTTTGCTTACTTTTGGTGCTTTTCAAAAGTAAGTCGCCGAAGGCGAAATATCTGCCGTTAGGCCGATGCTCTTGATCCTCTAAAATCCAAAGCCATAAAAAAACCCTGCTCTAAGGCAGGGTTTTTTGTGCATCACTCAATCATCACAAACCGGCATGGCCCACCAGGGTCAGCAGCGGTTGCGGATACACACCGAGGAAGAACGCCAGCAGCGTAATCCCCAACAGCATCACGCCACCTGCGCGCTGTGCCCAGTTGAACGGGGCGTCGTGGCGCTGGATCTTTGAGTCCTGCAGATACAGCGTCACCATCACACGCAGGTAATAGAAGACACCAATGGCACTGCCGACGACAAGCGAACCGGTCAGCCACCACAGGTGCGCTTCGACGCCTGTCGCGATGATGTAGAACTTGCCGATGAAGCCAGTCGTCAGCGGAATGCCTGCCAGGGACAGCATCATCACGGTCAGCACTGCCGTCAGGTACGGACGACGCCAGAACAGGCCGCGGTATTCGAACATCGCATCGGCGTCGCGGCCGCTGTAAGGCGAGGACATCAGTGTGACAACGCCGAACGCGCCCAGGCTGGTCAGCACGTAGGTGACGAGGTAGACGTTGATCGCCTCGACCGCCATGCCCTTGCTCGCCACCATCGCGATCATCAGGTAACCGAAGTGCGCGATCGACGAATACCCCAGCAGCCGCTTGAGGTTGTTCTGCGTCAGGGCCAGCAGGTTACCGACCAGGATCGACGCCACCGCAATGACCGACATCACGTCGGTCAGCACACCACTGGTGGCCGCCGGGGAGATCTGGAACAGGCGAACCAGCACGCCGAACACCGCGACCTTGCTGGCCGTGGCGAGGAATGCCGCCACAGGGGCAGGGGCGCCTTCGTACACGTCAGGTGTCCACAAGTGGAACGGCACCAGCGACAGCTTGAAGCCCAGACCCACCAGCATCATGCCCAGACCCAGGCTGGCGATCGGGCTTGGCATGCCGGTGGCCGCGATGGCCTTGCCGATTTCGCTGAAACCCAGGCTGCCGGATTCGGCATACAGCAGCGCCATGCCGAACAGCAGGAACGCCGAGCCAGCCGCCGAAAGCACCATGTACTTGATGCCGCCTTCCAGCGAACGCTTGTTGAAGAACGCGTAAGCCACCAGACCGTAGACCGGCACCGACAGCAGTTCCAGACCGATGAACAGGCTCGCCAGGTGTTGCGCGGCGACCAGCACCAGGCCACCGGCCGCAGCCATCAGGATCAGCAGGTAAAGCTCTTCGCGGTTGCCCGGATAGCCCGCCTTGCCTTCACCCAGATAGGCGTGAGCCAGGGTGACGCAGGCCAGCGTCGACACCAGAATGATGCCCATGTAGAGGCAAGCGAAGCTGTCGATCTGCAGCAATGGCGTGACCACCAGCGGCGCAACTTTCAGCGCCGGGTAGATGGACAGCAAAGCCAGGTTGAGTCCCGCTACCGTCAGCAGGAATGATTGCGAGTGATTGCGACGCCATGCGATGCCCAGCATCACCACCACAATGGTGATACTGGTAATCAGCAGCGGCGCCAGCGCAATAAAGTGTTGAATCGTCAGGTCCATAGCGCTCTTACCGGGCCGAAGCGAGTTGAGTGAAGGCGGTGCCGAGCCATTGCTGCACGCCATGCATGGTCGCCGAGGAGGTGTCGAGGATCGGTTGCGGGTACACGCCCAGCAGAATCAACAACACTGCCAGACCCAGCACCATGATCAATTCCCGACCGTCCATGCCCTTGTAGACCGCGTCGGATTTGGCCGGGCCGAAGTAGGCACGGTGGATCATGATCAGCGAGTAGACGGAACCGAACACCAGGCCGGAAGTGGCGATGGCGGTGATCCACGGCGCGCTGACAAAACTGCCGATCAGGATCAGGAATTCACCGACGAAGTTACCGGTGCCTGGCAGGCCAAGCGATGCAGCGGCGAAGAACAGGCTGATGGCCGGCAAGTAAGCGATCTTGCTCCACAGGCCACCCATTTCACGCATGTCACGGGTGTGCAGACGCTCGTACAACTGGCCGCTGAGGATAAACAGCGCGGCGGCCGACAGACCGTGAGCGAGCATCTGCACGACGACGCCCTGCAACGCCTGCTGGCTGCCGGAGTAGATGCCGATCAGCACGAAGCCCATGTGCGACACGCTGGAAAACGCGATCAGGCGCTTGATGTCGGTCTGGGCGAAGGCCAGGAAGGCACCGTAGAAGATACCGATCAGGCCCAGCACCATGGCGATCGGCGCGAACTCGGCCGAGGCATTCGGGAACAGCGGCAGGGCAAAACGCAGCAGACCATACGCAGCGGTCTTCAGCAGGATGCCCGCCAGATCCACGGAACCTGCGGTCGGGGCCTGGGCGTGAGCGTCAGGCAACCAGGAGTGCAGCGGCACGATCGGCAGCTTCACCGCAAAGGCGATGAAGAAGCCCAGCATGAGGATGTATTCGGTGCCGTGGGACAGCTTGGTTTTCAGCAGGTCCGCGTAACCGAAGGTGATCACGCCCGTCTGGTTGAAGTGCACCAGCACCAGGCCCAGGATCGCCACCAACATGATCAGGCCGCTGGCCTGAGTGAAGATGAAGAACTTCGTCGCCGCGTAGATCCGCGTCTTCTTGCCGTCCGCCGAGCTGTGACCCCAGAGCGCGATGAGGAAGTACATCGGCACCAGCATCATTTCCCAGAAGAAGAAGAACATGAACAGGTCGATGGCGAGGAACACGCCGACGACGCCGCCCAGGATCCACATCAGGTTCAGGTGGAAGAAGCCGACGTTACGCTGGATTTCTTTCCACGAGCAGAGTACCGAGAGGATACCCAGCAGGCCGGTCAGCAGAATCATCAGCAGGGACAGGCCATCGAGCGCCAGGTGCACGCTGATGCCGAAGCGCTGGATCCACTGGAGCTTGAATTCAAGGGCCCAGGTCGGATCGGCGCCCGGAGCAGGAGCGTAGGTAAACGTACCGGTGCTCCAGACCCACAGGCCCAGAATCGTCTCGAGAGACATGGTCAACAGCGCAATCCAGCGCGGCAGGGTAGGGCCGAAGCGCTCACCTTGCCAGCACAGCAGGCCGCCGATGAAGGGGATCAGGATTAGCCAAGGCAGAATCATGACGGGCTCAATTCCTTTCGCAAAGTCGCAAGGTTCATGTCAGATCGACTCATCAGACCAGCACAATCGCGCCGAGTACCAATACGGCACCTGCGGCGATCGAAGCGGCGTACCAACGGAGCTGACCGGTCTCGGTGCGGGTCATCAAGCCGTTGCCGGCTTTGACCAGACGCGGAATCAGGCCGATGGTGTGGTCGAGCGGGTCGCTACGCAGGAGGCGGCTGATCGCCAGGTAAGGTTTGACGAACAGCACGTCATACACCCAGTCGAAGCCCCAGGCCGCAAACCACCATGCCGAGAGGAAACGCCCCGGACCGCTGTTGGCGATGGCCGTGGCCAGACGACGCTTGCCGAGGAACAGCACGGCCGCCAGCAGGATACCGGCCAGGGCGATGGCGCCCGAGGCGATTTCCAGGCTGTGCTTGGCTTCGCCGCCCGCATGGCCTGCGCTTTCCGGCAGCACACCGGCCAGTGGCGGATGAATCCAGGCGCCAATGAACGTCGACAGCACGATCAACACGCCCAGCGGCAGCCAATGGGAAATCCCGTGGCCGGCGTGGGCTTCGGTCTTCGCTTCGCCGTGGAAGGCAATGAAGATCAGGCGGAAGGTGTACAGGGAGGTCATGAACGCACCGACCAGACCTGCGTACAGCAGATACTGATGGCCGCTGGCGAAAGCTTCCCAGAGGATTTCGTCCTTGGAATAGAAGCCCGCCGTGACCAGCGGCAAGGCCGACAGCGCGGCGCCGCCGACGATGAAGCTGGCGTAGGCCAATGGCAGTTTCTTCCACAGGCCGCCCATCTTGAAGATGTTCTGCTCGTGATGGCAGGCAACGATCACCGCACCGGACGCCAGGAACAGCAGCGCCTTGAAGAAGGCGTGGGTCATCAGGTGGAAGATCGCGCCGTCCCATGCACCCACGCCCAGCGCCAGGAACATGTAGCCGATCTGGCTCATGGTCGAGTACGCGAGGATACGTTTGATGTCGGTCTGCACCAGTGCAGCGAAACCCGCCAGTACCAGCGTCACGCCGCCGACGATGCCGACCAGATGGAGGATGTCCGGCGCCAGGATGAACAGACCGTGGGTCCGTGCGATCAGGTAAACGCCCGCCGTTACCATGGTGGCGGCGTGGATCAGTGCCGACACCGGGGTAGGACCGGCCATCGCATCCGCCAGCCAGGTTTGCAGCGGCAGTTGCGCGGATTTACCGACAGCACCGCCCAGCAGCATCAGGGTGGCCAGAACGATCCAGAAGTCACCGACCTTGAAATGCTGCGGCGCCCGAACCAGCAGTTCCTGAATGTTCAGCGTGCCCAGTTGCTGGAACAGAATGAACAGGCCGATGGCCATGAACACGTCGCCGATGCGGGTGACGATGAAGGCTTTCAGGGCTGCGTTGCCGTTGTTGCGGTTGCTGTAATAGAAACCGATCAACAGGTACGAGCACAGGCCCACGCCTTCCCAACCGAAGTAGATGAACAGCAGGTTGTCGCCCAGGATCAGGAACAACATGCTGGCAATGAACAGGTTGGTGTAGGCGAAGAAGCGCGAGTAACCGTCTTCACCGCGCATGTACCACGAGGCGAACAGGTGAATCAGGAAGCCAACGCCGACCACCACACCCAGCATGGTGATGGACAGGCCATCGACATACAGGGCGAAGTTGGGCTCGAAGCCGTCCACCGACATCCAGCGCCACAGCACCATGGTCAGGTGACCGCCTTCCGGTGGTGAGACGTTGAACTGGAAGATCACGTAAGCGGCCACGATGGCCGAGAGGCCAATGGAGCCCACGCCGATCAGGGCTGAAAGATTTTCCGACCATTTGCCGCGCGAAAACGACAGCAACAGGAAACCGATCAGGGGGAATACGAAAGTCAGAAAGAGTAGGTTCATCCGCGCATCTCGCTGGCAGCGTCGATATCGAGCGTGTGGAAGCGGCGATACAGCTGCAGCAGGATCGCCAGGCCAATACTGGCCTCGGCTGCGGCAAGGCTGATCACCAGAATGAACATGATCTGGCCGTCAGGCTGTGCCCAACGGCTGCCCGCGACGACAAAGGCCAGCGCGGCTGCGTTCATCATGATTTCCAGGCTCATCAACACGAACAGAATGTTGCGGCGTACCAACAGGCCCGCCAGGCCGAGGCAGAACAGGATGCCGGCGACCGCCAGACCATGTTCCAGAGGAATTGCTGAGTTCATGGCTTTACTCCTTCGCCTCGTTGCGGCCGACATGGAACGCCGTCACGGCTGCCGCAAGCAGCAGCATCGAGGCGAGTTCGACAACCAGCAGGTAAGGGCCAAACAGGCTGATGCCGACCGCCTTGGCGTCCACCGTGGTGTGACCGATGGAAGCGCCGGTGGAGTTGGCGAACAGCACGTAAATCAACTCCGCCAGCAGCAGGCCGCCCAACAGAATCGGGCCGAGCCAGATGCCGGGTTTGAGCCAGGCGCGTTCTTGTTGAACCGAGGCCGGGCCCAGGTTCAGCATCATCACCACGAAGACGAACAGCACCATGATGGCGCCCGCGTAAGCGATGACTTCAAGGGCACCGGCGAACGGCGCGCCGAGACTGAAGAAGGTCATGGCCACGGCGATCAGCGAAATGATCAGGTAGAGCAGGGCGTGCACCGGGTTCGTGTTGGTGATCACCCGAAGGGTGGCCACCACAGCGATGCCGGATGCGAAATAGAAAGCGAATTCCATCTTTCTTCCTTAAGGCAGCAAGCTCTTGACGTTGATGGGCTGGGCTTCGTTCTGTGCATCGCCTTTCGGCTTGCCGGCGATGGCCATCCCTGCAACGCGGTAGAAGTTGTAATCAGGGTTCTTGCCGGGGCCGGAGATCAGCAGATCTTCCTTCTCGTACACCAGATCCTGACGTTTGAACTCGGCCATCTCGAAATCCGGTGTCAGCTGGATCGCGGTGGTCGGGCAAGCTTCCTCACACATGCCGCAGAAGATGCAACGCGAGAAATTGATGCGGAAGAACTCCGGGTACCAGCGACCGTCGTCGGTCTCGGCTTTCTGCAGCGAGATGCAACCCACCGGGCATGCCACGGCGCACAGGTTGCAGGCCACGCAGCGCTCTTCGCCGTCGGGGTCGCGGGTCAGGACGATGCGGCCACGGTAGCGCGGCGGCAGGTACACCTGCTCTTCCGGGTATTGCAGGGTGTCACGCTTACGGAAGCCATGGCCGAAGACCATGATCAGGCTGCGCAGCTGGGTACCCGTACCCTTAACGATGTCGCCAATATATTTGAACATGGGTCAAATCCTCACTGAGCCGCCAGGACGACCGCAGCGGTCACCAGCAAATTGATCAGGGTCAGTGGCAAGCAGAACTTCCAGCTGAAATCCATCACCTGGTCATAACGCGGACGAGGGATCGAAGCACGCAACAGGATGAACAGCATGATGAAGAACGCGGTTTTCAGGGCAAACCACATGAACGACAGCTGCGGCAGGATATCGAACGGGCCATGCCAGCCACCGAAGAACAGCGTTACCAGCAGCGCCGAGATCAGGATGATGCCGATGTACTCACCGACGAAGAACATGCCCCATTTCATGCCGGCGTATTCAATGTGGTAACCGTCGGCCAGTTCCTGTTCCGCTTCGGGCTGGTCGAAAGGGTGACGGTGAGTCACGGCGACGCCAGCGATGAAGAAGGTACAGAAGCCGAAGAACTGCGGAATGATGAACCACAGGTGATCGGCCTGGTACTTGACGATGTCGCCCATGTTGAACGAACCGACCTGCACCACGATGCCCATCAGCGACAGGCCGAGGAACACTTCGTACGACACGGTCTGCGCCGAGGCACGCAAGCTGCCCAGCAGGGCGTACTTGTTGTTCGATGACCAACCGGCGAACAGCACCGCATAAACCGACAGACCGGCCATGGCGAAGAAGAACAGCAGGCCGATGTTCAGGTCCGCGACCACCCAGGTCTGGGTCACCGGGATGACCGAGAACGCGATCAACAGCGCGCTCATGGCCACCACCGGCGCCAGGGTGAAGATCACCCGGTCGACGAAGGGCGGGTTCCAGTCTTCTTTGAAGAACATCTTGAGCATGTCGGCAGCAATCTGGAACATGCCGAACGGGCCCACGCGGTTCGGCCCGTAACGGTCCTGCCACCAGCCCAACAGACGGCGTTCGACGAAGCTGAGCAGCGCGCCGCAGACCACCACGGCGAGCAGCACCACGATGGCCTTGACGACAGCGATGATCGAATCGATCACTTCAGGGGTGAACCAGGTCATTGAGCGGCCTCCTGCACGGCATCAACGGTTTTGCCGAACAGCGCCGGAGGAATACCGGCCAGACCGGACGGCAGCGCCACCAGGCCTGCGCCCAGTTCTTCGCTGATGCGCAGCGGCAGACGCAGGGTCTGGCCGGCCACACTCAGGCTGAGCAAGGCGCCTTCGTTGACACCCAGACGGTCCGCTTCGGACTTCGCCAGCGCCACATAGGCTTGGGGAATGCGCTCTTGAACCGGTGCGGCTTTGGAAGAGGTCTCCTCGCTGCCGAACAGGTGATAGAACGGCACGACCTGCCAGGTCCCTTGGGCAGGGGAGAAGGCACGCGGCACATTGGCGAACCAGCCCAGCTTGTCGCCGCTGCTTTCGATCAGGCGTACGCCCGGATCGCCAGCACGCAGGTGACCACCGACTTCGTCCTGGAACTTGTTCCACGCCTGTGGCGAGTTCCAGCCCGGCGACCAGGCAAACGGCACCTGAGAACGCGGTTCGGCAGAGCCCGAGTAACCTTCCATCGAGAACGCGAACGCGGTGTCGATGTCCTGCGGCATACGCGGTTCGTGCACGCTGATGTTGGCGCGCATGGCGGTACGGCCGCTGTAACGCAGCGGTTCGCGGGCCAGTTTCAGACCCTTGATGCGGAACGAAGCAGACGGCGCGGCACCGACAATGCCGGCCAGTTGCGGATTGCTTGCAGCGCAGGCGGCAGTGACGTGGTCGAGCTGAGTCCAGTCAACCGGCTGATTCAACAGGGTAGCGCGCAGGGCATGCAGCCAGCGCCAGCCTTCGTGCACCAGAATGCTCGCATCCAGATAAGTCGGATCAAAGACCTGGAAGAAGCGCTGGGCGCGGCCTTCCTGGCTGACCAGCGTACCGTCGCCTTCGGCGAAGCTTGCAGCCGGCAGCACCAAATGAGCACGGTCGGTGGTTGCAGTCTTCTGGTGATCGGCAACGATCACTACTTTGGCGGCCTTCAGTGCAGCCTCGACCGTCGCAGCGTCAACACGGGTGAACAGGTCATTTTCCAGCACGACGATGGCGTCGGCCTGGCCCGAAATCACGGCTTGCAGCGCAGCGTCCACCGAGTCGCCACCGAACAGGGTCAAGCCCATACTGTTGGCTTCCGGCACGATCAGGCTCAGCGAACCCTGCTTGTCGCGCAGCTTCAAGGCCTTGGCAATGTTCGCCGCCGCTTCGATCAGCGCGTTCGAGCCCAGCGAGGCGCCGGACACGATCAGCGGGCGCTTGGCTTCAAGCAACGCAGCGGCAATGCGCTCGGCCAGTTGCAGTGCTTCGCTGTCCAGGCCGACAACGGCCGGGGCGCTCGGGTCGATGGCGTGGGCCACGGCGAAACCGATGCGCGCCAGATCATCGGGCGCCGCATGCACGCACTCTTCGGCGATGTCGTCGAGGCGGGTGTCGGTCAGGCTGGCGATGAACAGCGGGTTCATCTCGTGCTGGCCGATGTTCTTCACCGCAGCGTCGAGCCATGGCTGGACTTTCATCGCCGCGGCCATGTCTTCGGCTTTGTTCTTCACCGACTGACGCAGGCCGAGGGCCATGCGCGCAGCGGTCTGAGTGACGTCTTCACCGAGAATGAACACGGCGTCGTGCTCCTCGATTTCACGCATCGTCGGGATCGGCAGCGGGCTGTCTTTCAGCACCTGAGCGATCAGGCGCAGACGCTCCAGCTCACCGGCTTCGATGCCCGAGTAGAAGTGCTCGGCGCCGACCAGCTCGCGCAGGGCAAAGTTGCTTTCCAGGCTGGCGCGCGGCGAACCGATGCCGACGATGTTGCGCCCGCGCAGCAGGTCAGCGGCCTTGTCCAGCGCAGCGTCCAGGCCCAGCTTGACGCCTTCGGCCAGCGGCTGGCGCGGACGGTCCGTGCGGTTGACGTAGCCATAACCGAAACGGCCACGGTCGCAGAGGAAATACTGATTCACCGAACCGTTGTAGCGGTTCTCGATACGGCGGATTTCGCCATAACGCTCGCCCGGGCTGATGTTGCAGCCGCTGGAGCAGCCGTGGCAGATGCTCGGCGAGAACTGCATGTCCCATTTCCGGTTGTAGCGTTCGGAGTGGGTCTTGTCGGTGAACACACCGGTCGGGCAGACCTCGGTGAGGTTGCCGGAGAATTCGCTTTCGAGGGTGCCGTCTTCAACGCGACCGAAGTACACGTTGTCGTGGGCGCCGAACACGCCGAGGTCAGTACCGCCGGCGTAGTCCTTATAAAAGCGCACGCAGCGATAGCAGGCGATGCAGCGGTTCATCTCGTGTGCGATGAACGGCCCCAGTTCCTGATTCTGGTGGGTGCGTTTGGTGAAGCGATAGCGGCGCTCGTTGTGGCCCGTCATCACCGTCATGTCCTGCAAATGACAGTGACCGCCTTCCTCGCAGACCGGGCAGTCGTGCGGGTGGTTGGTCATCAGCCATTCAACGACGCTGGCGCGAAACGCCTTGGATTCGTCGTCTTCGATGGAGATCCAGGTGTTGTCAGTGGCGGGGGTCATGCAGGACATGACGATACGACCACGGGTGTCGTTCTCGTCGGTGTACTGCTTGACCGCGCACTGGCGACAGGCGCCAACACTGCCAAGTGCCGGATGCCAGCAGAAATAAGGGATGTCGAGGCCCAGCGACAGACATGCCTGTAACAGGTTGTCTGCGCCATCGACTTCGAGCGCTTTGCCGTCTACGTGGATAGTGGCCATGGTTCAAAGTTCTTCGTTGGCCCGGTGTCAGCGGGCGTGGCTAATGGAATCTCGGTGCCATCCGACTCAAACAGCCTCGCGGCGTCGTCGGATGCAGGGAAAGCGGCCTTGTGAGCCGCCAACCGTTTATCGTGTTATGCGCCAACCACCGTCGGGCTGCTGACCTGAGTCAGGCTGCCCGGACGTGCCGGGGCGATACCTGCTTCGAACTCAGACCGGAAATACTTGATGGCGGCGCCTAGTGGTTCCACGGCGCCCGGTGCGTGCGCACAGAACGTCTTGCCAGGGCCGAGGAAGTTAACCAGGCCCAGCAGCGTCTCGATATCGCCCGGCTGCCCCTCGCCTTTTTCGATGGAACGCAGGATTTTCACGCTCCACGGCAGGCCGTCGCGGCACGGTGTGCAGAAGCCACACGACTCCTGGGAGAAGAACTCTTCCAGGTTGCGCATCAGGGAGACCATGTTGACCTTGTCATCAACCGCCATCGCCATGCCGGTACCCATCCGCGTGCCCACTTTGGCGACACCGCCTGCATAGAACTGGCAATCCAGATGCTCAGGAAGCAGGAAGCCTGTGCCTGCACCACCGGGTTGCCAGCACTTGAGTTTGAAGCCGTCACGCATGCCGCCCGCGTAGTCTTCGAACAACTCGCGTGCTGGCAGGCCGAATGGCAATTCCCACAGGCCCGGGTTCTTCACCTTGCCGGAGAAGCCCATGATCTTGGTGCCCATGTCTTCGCTGCCCGGACGCGCGATGGCTTTGTACCAATCGTTGCCGTTGTTGACGATGGCCGGGACGTTGCACAGGGTTTCGACGTTATTGACGCAGGTCGGCTTGCCCCATACGCCCACGGCAGCGGGGAAGGGCGGCTTGGAACGCGGGTTGGCGCGACGGCCTTCCAGGGAGTTGATCAGCGCGGTTTCTTCGCCGCAAATGTAGCGCCCGGCGCCGGTGTGCACGATCAGTTCAAAATCGAAACCGGTGCCGAGAATGTTCTTGCCCAGCAGGCCGGCCGCTTCGGCCTCTTTCACCGCACGGCGCAGGTGCACCGCCGCGGTGGTGTATTCGCCGCGCAGGAAGATGTAACCGCGGTAGGCCTTCAGCGCGCGGGCACTGATCAACATGCCTTCGATGAGCAGATGGGGCAGTTGCTCCATCAGCATGCGGTCCTTCCAGGTGTTCGGCTCCATTTCATCGGCGTTACACAGCAGGTAACGGATGTTCATGGATTCGTCTTTGGGCATCAGCCCCCACTTCACGCCCGTGGGGAAGCCCGCGCCGCCGCGACCCTTGAGGCCGGAATCTTTCACGGCCTGGACGATTTCGTCAGGCGACAGCGTAGCGAACGCTTTGCGCGCCGCTGCGTACCCGTCTTTCTTCTGGTATTCATCGAGCCACACTGGCTCGCCGTCATCGCGAAGACGCCAGGTCAGCGGATGGGTTTCCGGGGCGCGGGCGATCAGGTTGGCGGGGCCGAAGGAAGTGATGGTCATACGTAACCCTCCAGCAGCGGGGCGACGCCCGCGGGCTGCAGATTGCCGAAAGTGTCGTCGTCGATCATGACCGCCGGCGCCTTGTCGCAGTTGCCCAGGCAGCAGGCCGGCAGCAGCGTGAAGCGGCCGTCGGCGGTGGTCTGGCCCAGGCCGATGCCCAGCTTGCTCTGAATCTCGCTGACGATGTCTTCGTGACCGGCAATGAAACAGACCATGCTGTTGCAGACGCGAATGATGTGGCGGCCCACCGGCTGACGGAAGATCTGGCTATAGAACGTCGCCACGCCCTCAACGTCGCTGGCAGGGATGCCCAGCACTTCGCCGATGGCATAGATGGCGCCGTCCGGGACCCAGCCACGTTCCTTCTGGACGATTTTCAGGGCTTCGATGGACGCCGCACGCGGGTCCTCGTAGTGATGCATTTCGTGCTCGATGGCCGAGCGCTCGGATTCGCTCAGGGCGAAACGGTCTGTCTGGATAAGCGTGCTGTTCATGCTTAGCGGTCCACGTCGGCCATAACGAAGTCGATACTACCCAGGTACGCAATCAAGTCCGCGACCATGCTGCCTTTGATCACCGAAGGGATCTGCTGCAGGTGCGGGTAGCTTGGGGTGCGAATCCGGGTACGGTAGCTCATGGTGCCGCCGTCGCTCGTCAGGTAATAACTGTTGATGCCCTTGGTCGCTTCGATCATCTGGAAGGATTCGTTGGCCGGCATGACCGGGCCCCACGAAACCTGCAGGAAGTGCGTGATCAGGGTTTCGATGTGCTGCAGGGTGCGTTCTTTTGGCGGCGGCGTGGTCAGCGGGTGATCCGCCTTGTACGGGCCGGCCGGCATGTTGCGCATGCACTGCTCGATGATCTTCAGGCTCTGGCGCATCTCTTCGACGCGCACGATGCAGCGATCGTAGGCGTCGCCATCGTGGGCCAGGGGCACTTCGAACTCGAAGTTCTCGTAACCCGAATACGGACGCGCCTTGCGCAGGTCGAAGTCCAGACCGGTCGCGCGCAGGCTGGGACCGGTGACGCCCCATTCCAGCGCTTCCTTGGTGTTGTACGCGGCAACGCCGACGGTACGACCTTTAAGGATGCTGTTTTGCAGGGCCGCCTTGGTGTACTCGTCCAGACGCTTGGGCATCCAGTCGATGAAGTCCTTGACCAGTTTCTCCCAGCCGCGGGGCAGGTCGTGGGCAACGCCGCCGATGCGGAACCAGGCCGGGTGCAGACGGAAACCGGTGACGGCTTCAATCACGGTGTAGGCGCGCTGACGGTCGGTGAACGTGAAGAACACCGGGGTCATGGCGCCCACGTCCTGGATGTACGTCCCCAGGAACAGCAGGTGGCTGGTGATACGGAAGAACTCGGACATCATGATGCGGATGACGTTGACCCGGTCCGGCACGGTGATGCCGGCCAGTTTCTCGACCGAGAGCACGTACGGCAGGTTGTTCATCACGCCGCCGAGGTAATCGATGCGGTCGGTGTACGGAATGTAGCTGTGCCAGGACTGGCGCTCGGCCATTTTCTCGGCGCCACGGTGGTGGTAACCGATGTCCGGCACGCAGTCGACGATCTCTTCGCCGTCCAGCTGCAGAATAATGCGGAACGCACCGTGGGCCGAAGGGTGGTTCGGGCCCAGGTTGAGGAACATGTAGTCCTCGTTGGTGCCGGAACGCTTCATGCCCCAGTCTTCCGGACGGAAACGCGCGGCTTCCTCTTCCAGCTGCTGCTTGGCGAGGGTCAGGCTGTACGGGTCGAATTCGGTGGCACGGGCCGGGAAATCCTTGCGCAGCGGGTGACCTTCCCAGGTCGGCGGCATCATGATGCGGGTCAGGTGTGGATGGCCCGGAAAGTCGATCCCGAACATGTCCCACACTTCACGCTCGTACCAGTTGGCGTTCGGCCAGATACCGGTGATGGTCGGCATGCTCAGGTCGCTTTCGGACAGCGCGACCTTGATCATCACGTCGCTGTTACGTTCTATCGACATCAAGTGATAGAACACAGTGAAGTCGGCGTCCGGCAGGCCACGGCGCTTGGTGCGCAGGCGTTCGTCGACGCCGTGCAGGTCGTACAGCATCACATACGGCTTGGGCATCTGACGCAGGAAGGTCAGGATTTCGATCAGCCGGGCACGTTGCACCCACAGCACGGGCATGCCGGTGACGGTGGGCTGGGCGGTGAAGGCTTCAGCGCCAAAACGGTTATGGAGTTCAACGACGACTTCTTGGTCGTCAGCCTTGTGAGGCGGGATGTACAGAGCGGTGTCTGCAGTCATAGGTCTCGATCGCTATCGGTCAACGTACAGAATGAACCCAGGTTCAGGCTTCTTTTTGTAAAAGAAAAACTGGATCAGACTTCGTCGGGGCTGCGCAGGTTGGTCACCGCAATACGCTGTTCGCGGCGCTGTTCCTTCTGCGACGGCATCTCGGCGCGATAAACGCCCTGGTCACCGACGACCCAGGAAAGGGGACGACGCTCCTGGCCAATGGATTCCTGCAACAGCATCAAGCCTTGCAGAAATGCCTCTGGACGGGGCGGGCAGCCGGGCACGTAAACATCCACAGGGAGGAATTTATCCACGCCCTGAACCACAGAATAGATGTCGTACATGCCACCGGAGTTGGCACAGGCGCCCATGGAGATCACCCACTTGGGCTCCAGCATTTGCTCGTAGAGGCGCTGGATAATCGGGGCCATCTTCAGAAACGGTGTGCCGGCGATCACCATGAAATCCGCCTGACGCGGCGATGCCCGGATCACTTCGGCGCCGAAGCGCGCGATGTCGTGGGGCGCCGTAAAGGCGGTGGTCATTTCCACATAGCAGCACGACAGACCGAAGTTGTACGGCCAAAGGGAGTTCTTGCGACCCCAGTTGACCGCACCGTTCAGCACGTCTTCGAGCTTGCCCATGTAGATGTTTTTGTGGACTTGGTCTTCTAACGGATCGGAAACGACTTCGCGTTCGCCGATAGGGTACTGCTCGTTAGGAGCATCCGGGTCGATCCTGGTGAGATTATATTGCATTGCCAAAGCCTCATTGTTTTAGCTTCGCCTGCCGGTTACGACGACCAACGGGAGCCCAATCGAGCGCCCCTACCCGCCATAGGTAGACAAGACCTGCCAACAGAATTGCTATGAAAACGAGCGCTTCGGCGAAGCCGGTCCAGCCGCTTTCGCGGACGGACACAGACCAGGCGTACAGAAAGAGGGCTTCAATGTCGAAAATCACGAACAGCATCGCGACCAGATAGAATTTTGCCGAGAGCCGCAGACGGGCGCCGCCGGTGGGCAGCATGCCGGATTCGAACGGTTCGTTCTTGCTGCGGCCCCAGGCCTTGGAACCCAGCAGGCTGGAGAGGCCGAGCATGAAGGCGCAGAGGCCGACGACACCAAGAAGAAACACGGCGAAGCCCCAATTGTGGGCAATCAATCCTGTCGAGTCGGGCATGCTGGCAGTCCTTAACAGAGAGCAAAGGTCTCTGGGCTTGGAAGAAGTAGAAGCAGTGACGATATGTCGCAGTGCGATCAATTCCGGGATTTTATGTGCAAAAGGAGGGCAAGTAAATTTTCTGCATCAAATTTATTCGCAGGATTAATGAGATAGGTCACGGTTTTCATGCTTAGCCCCAGCAGGGACGGGCATCGAAGAGGGTTTGGAGAAATATGTTTCTTACGGCGGGCTGACAGTTTGGTCAGGCTTAAATGATAATAAATATCATTTGGCGAGGGCGTTTGATGCGAGTCACTGGAGCGTGACGAAGTTCCCGTTAATTATCCGTAGGAAGTTCTCCGATTATTGCTTGCCTGATTAATTAACTTTCAAGCAGTGATGTGGGTTTTCTATCGTTAATGGTTGACTAGAAAAGTAGGTTAATTCCGAGATTGTGAGCAGAAAGCCGCCCGAAGGCGGCTTCCGAGTTCAAATGATGTGATGGCTTAATGGAACTGTTCTTCTTCCGTCGAGCCAGTCAGTGCCGTCACCGAAGACTTGCCACCTTGAATGACCGTGGTCATGTCATCGAAGTAGCCGGTGCCCACTTCCTGCTGGTGCGCCACGAAGGTGTAACCCTTGGCGGCGTCGGCGAACTCTTGCTCTTGCAGTTTCACGTAGGCGGTCATGTCGTTGCGGGCGTAGTCATGGGCCAGGTTGAACATGCTGTGCCACATGTTGTGGATGCCGGCCAGTGTGATGAACTGATGCTTGTAGCCCATTGCCGACAGCTCGCGCTGGAATTTGGCGATGGTCGCGTCGTCGAGGTTCTTCTTCCAGTTGAAGGAAGGCGAGCAGTTGTAGGACAGCAGCTGATCCGGGTATTCCTTCTTGATCGCTTCGGCAAAGCGTCGGGCCTCGTCCAGATCCGGCTTGGCGGTTTCACACCAGATCAGATCGGCATACGGCGCGTACGCCAGGCCTCGGGCAATCGCCTGGTCCAGACCGGCGCGTACTTTGTAGAAGCCTTCTGGCGTGCGAGTGCCGGTGACGAACGGCTGGTCATACGGGTCGCAGTCCGACGTCAGCAGGTCGGCGGCGTTGGCGTCGGTGCGCGCCAGAATGATGGTCGGCACGCCGGCAACGTCAGCGGCCAGACGTGCAGCCACCAGTTTCTGTACGGCTTCCTGGGTTGGCACCAGCACCTTGCCGCCCATGTGGCCGCATTTTTTCACCGACGCCAGTTGGTCTTCGAAGTGCACGCCGGCAGCGCCCGCCTCGATCATGCTCTTCATCAGTTCGTAAGCGTTGAGCACGCCGCCGAAACCGGCTTCTGCGTCCGCCACGATCGGCGCGAAGTAATCGATATAGCCTTCGTCGCCCGGATTCTTGCCGGCCTTCCACTGGATCTGGTCGGCGCGGCGGAACGAGTTATTGATCCGCTTGACCACGGTCGGCACCGAGTCCACCGGGTACAGCGACTGATCGGGGTACATCGATTCGGCAGAGTTGTTATCTGCCGCGACTTGCCAGCCAGACAGGTAGATCGCCTGGATACCGGCTTTGACTTGCTGCACGGCCTGGCCACCGGTGAGGGCGCCCATGCAGTTGACGAAATCCTTGTCGGGACGGAAGGATGGCTTGGCGCCTTGGGTCACCAGGTTCCACAGCTTTTCAGCGCCCAGCTTTGCAAACGTGTGTTCAGGCTGAACCGAGCCACGCAGGCGGACGACGTCAGCAGCGGAGTAGGTGCGGGTTACGCCTTTCCAGCGTGGATTCTCGGCCCAGTCTTTCTCGATGGCTGCAATGTGTTGTTCGCGTGTCAGTGCCATGGGGTAAACCTCGTTGCTTGGTGTTGTGGGTCTTGAGGTGAAGCTCCTTGCTTCGCCGGCGCCGGGTGTTTCTTCAAGGCGCACTGATGGCTGCTCGCTGAATCGGAAAGCATGGTTTCTCAGTCAGATTTTTCGCCATCAGGGTGATGAGGCGTTGAAGCCGCCTTTTGGGCGGAAATGACGCTAATCGGCACGAACATGTTGAGTTCGAGCGCGATCAGGAGGCGTTCTGCACAACCTCCGATCAGCGGGAGCGAGGCCATCATGCCTCGGCAATTTTGCCTCGTCAAACACTTTGTAGTGCTTTTTTGGGTGTACTACATAATTCGTTGAATGCGACTTGGCGGTCAGTTTCGGGCGTGCGGGTGCTGGGAAGGAGAAGTCAGCGTGGACACTGGGTGGTCACGGGATTAAGGCAGGATGTAGTGCCGGATCGGGCACTACATAATTGATGAGGTTGCTGAGTGTTTGGGCCGTCTTATAAATCAGCGTCTGCGCAAAAGTCGTAGGAGCCGGCTTGCTGGCGAACCTATTTTCCAGCCACTGCAGCGGTGAATGACAGACACCGTTCGCCAGCAAGCCGGCTCCTACAGATTGCAGGGCGTCGATTCAGTGGAGTCGTGAATGATGTTCCCTCAATCCAGGCTATCGACCTTCACCCTCAGTTGCATGTCGTTGCTGCCCTGTGTCGAGTAGCGTCGGACGACGCCATGCTCGTCGGCGCGGGACTGATCGCTGGCGCCGGCCAGCGTGATCCACTTACCCAGCCGACCACTGACTTGCGTGTCGGTGCTCTGCACCTTGATCGCATCAGCCTGTTGCTGGCTCATGCGGTCATTGTTGGTGCTGATGCTCAGGTGGACGATGTCGCCGGTGACCGTCGCCGTGACGTAGAAACCCTGGGTCACGTTTCGATACTGCGTGTTGGTCTGCGGGTAGCCATAGCCATCGGACTGCACCGAGGTGATCGGGATGCTCTGGCCCATCTGAATCAGCGCCGGCGTCCCTTCGTTGGCCTGAACCTGTTGCACGCCACCCTCGCGGCTGGCGGTCCCGTAATTCTGGATACGCGTCCGGCCGTCGGCGCTGATGCGTCCATCCTGCGAACGCACCGTGCCGTTGACCGAGTAGCCCTGGTCGCTCTGGACCGTGCTGTCACTGGTGTCGACGCTGATCATCAGGCGCTTGGGGGCCGTGTCGAGCTGGCCGAGCAGGTCGCGCAGTTCGCTGATCTTGTCCGGTTCGGCGTTGACGATCAGCTTGTTGCCATAGGCATTCACGCTGCCTTCGTTGCCCAGGAACGACTTCACGGTGGGCAGCAGATCGTCGCTGGTGCGGTAATTCAGGGGGATGACTTCAGTGGCGGCCGCGGCCGTGAAGCTGCAAGCCAACAACAGTGAAGCGAGCAGGGTGCGTAATGACATCGGTGTGGTCTCCGCGAGGGTCGCGTCTGAACGACGAGTTTGCCAGTTTGTCGGCCCGCGCAGCACCAAGTTGAATCGCACATAGCAAAACGCCCCGGCGCTTGCGTTCCAGCATAGACAGCTGAAGCGCAAACGCCGGGGCGCAAATGTCGCCAGGTGCAATCAGTGCGAGTTGCGCACCATGTCCACATGGGGCAGGCCGGCTTCGAGAAACTCGTCGCTGACCACGGTAAAGCCAAAGCGCTCATACAGCGCCGTGGCATGAACCTGTGCGCTGAGCCGCGTCTGTTTCAGGTCGCGGCGCTCTGCTTCGGCGAGGATCGCGGTGATCAACGCCTCACCTACGTTGAGGCCGCGCCAGTCCTTGAGCACGGACAAACGGCCGAATTCACCATCGGGCAGCAAGCGCGCGGTGCCCACGGCGTAATCCCCTTCAAGCGCCAGAAAGTGCAGGGCGCCTGCATCTTCCGAGTCCCATTCCAGTTCGGGCGGAACCGACTGTTCAAACACGAACACGGCGTCACGAATGCGCCGGATGTCGGCGTTGTCTTTCTGCCAGTCGGCTACCCGTACGTGGATCTTATTCATCAGCAAACCCCAGACTTCCTTGTTTGACCAGCTCACAGAGCAGGTTACGTCCATCGTCATCTGCCAGCCATTGGCCCAGATTGTCGATGTGCAGCGCATCGGCTGCGCAGATCATTTTCAGCAGTTCACGCAGATGGCCCGGCAACAGACGGCTCTGACCGCTGGCGAACAGCAGCAGGTCGTCGTCGACTTCCGACCACGCCAGTCGCGCGCTCGGGTTGCGAATCAGCACGGCGCCCTGTTCCAGGCTGTCGAGCAGCTCGCTCTCGGCCAGTTCCGGGCCGACCACCAGCTCGGGATAACGAGGCTCGGTCATGAACTGGCCGAACCAGGTCAGCAGCAGGCGCTCGTCACCCATGTGCTCGGCCAGCAAGCCCTTCAGGCGGTCGAGGGCGTCGTGTTGAATCTGATGAGGGTCACTGACCGGTTGCGCGTCAGCGTCGGTGTAGCGCTCTTCTTCAGGCATGAACTGGCTGAGGAAGTCGGTGAAATGGGTCAGCACTTCGGCGGCGCTTGGCGCGCGGAAGCCCACCGAGTAGGTCAGGCACTCATCCACCGCGACGCCGCAATGGGCCAGACGCGGCGGCAGGTAGAGCATGTCGCCGGGTTCCAGCGTCCACTCGTCGGTACCCTGGAAGTCGGCGAGGATACGCAGGTCGGCGTGCTCAAGCAGCTTGCTCTCGGAGTCGCACATCTGGCCGATCTGCCAGTGACGCTTGCCGTGGCCTTGCAGCAGGAACACATCGTAGTTGTCGAAATGCGGACCCACGCTGCCGCCCGGCGCGGCGTAGCTGATCATCACGTCATCGATGCGCCAGCTTGGCAGGAAACGGAAGTTTTCCAGCAGCTCGCCGACTTCAGGCACGAACTGATCCACAGCCTGAACCAGCAGGGTCCACTCGCGTTCCGGCAGTTTGCTGAATTCGTCTTCGGCGAACGGGCCACGACGCAGCTCCCACGGGCGCTCGCCTTTTTCGATGACCAGACGCGATTCGACTTCTTCCTCCAGCGCCAGGCCGGCCAGTTCGTCGGCATCGATCGGGCTCTGGAAGTCCGGAATGGCCTGACGGATCAGCAAGGGTTTCTTCTGCCAGTAGTCGCGCAGGAACTCGCGCGCCGTGATGCCACCTAGGAGCTGAAGAGGGATGTCAGGATTCATGTGTAACCTATTGAAAAAGCGCGTTTTTACGACGGGAATAAAAACGCCCGGCTCAGCCGGGCGTTCAGAGCGGGTGCAGTGCAGTCAGATGCGCTTGGCTTGCGCGACAGCGTTGCCGATGTAATTCGCCGGCGTGAGCTTCTTCAGCTCGGCCCTGGCGTCGGCAGGCATGTCCAGACCGTCGATGAAGGTCAACAGCGCTTCAGGGCCGATGCCCTTGCCGCGCGTCAGTTCCTTGAGCTTCTCGTACGGGTTCTCGATGTCGTATCGACGCATGACCGTCTGGATCGGCTCGGCCAGGACTTCCCAGCAAGCGTCCAGATCGGCGGCGATCTTCTGCTCGTTGAGTTCCAGCTTGCCGATGCCTTTCAGGCTCGCTTCGTAGGCAATCACGCTGTGAGCAAAGCCCACGCCGAGGTTGCGCAGTACGGTGGAGTCGGTCAGGTCACGCTGCCAGCGGGAGATCGGCAACTTGCTGGCCAGATGTTGAAACAGCGCGTTGGCGATGCCGAGGTTGCCTTCGGAGTTTTCGAAGTCGATCGGGTTGACCTTGTGCGGCATGGTCGACGAACCGATTTCACCGGCGATGGTGCGCTGCTTGAAATAGCCCAGGGAGATATAGCCCCAGATGTCGCGGTCGAAGTCGATCAGGATCGTGTTGTAACGGGCGATCGCGTCGAACAGCTCGGCGATGTAATCGTGGGGTTCGATCTGCGTGGTGTAGGGGTTGAAGCCCAGGCCCAGCTCGTCTTCGATGAAAGCGCGGGCGTTGGCTTCCCAGTCGATGTCCGGGTAGGCCGACAGGTGCGCGTTGTAGTTGCCGACGGCGCCGTTGATCTTGCCCAGCAGTGGCACGGCGGCCACTTGAGCGATCTGGCGTTCCAGGCGGTAGACGACGTTGGCCAGTTCCTTGCCCAGGGTGGTCGGCGAGGCCGGCTGGCCGTGGGTGCGCGAGAGCATCGGCACCGCGGCGAAACGGATCGCCAGCTCGCGGATGGACTCGGCGATCTGACGCATCAGCGGCAGCAGCACGGTGTCACGGCCTTCACGCAGCATCAGCGCATGGGACAGGTTGTTGATGTCTTCGCTGGTGCAGGCGAAGTGAATGAACTCGCTGACCTTGGCCAGCTCCGGCAACTTCGCAGCCTGTTCCTTGAGCAGGTACTCGATGGCCTTGACGTCGTGGTTGGTGGTGCGCTCGATCTCTTTCACGCGCTCGGCGTGCTCGAGGGCGAAGTCATTGGCCAGGGCATCGAGGATGGCATTGGCTTCGGCGGAGAAGGCCGGGACTTCCGGGATTTGCGGGTGAGCCGCCAGGCGTTGCAGCCAGCGTACTTCCACCAGGGCGCGGAAACGGATCAGGCCGTATTCGCTGAAAATCGGGCGCAGGGCCTGGGTTTTGCCGGCGTAGCGGCCATCTACAGGGGAAACCGCAGTGAGCGAAGAAAGCTGCATGGGGTGTTCTCGGACTGTCAGGCGACGAAAAGGGGCGCGTATCATACATGAAAATTCCGGTCAGCCGAGGCTGGCTGACCGTTATGAGTGGCGCGATGTCGGGTTCGGAGCAGGCTGAAGGGCGTGGGCCACTCAGCGGTGAAGCAATGGATACAGTTCTTTCAATAACTTGCGACGGCTGATGACCAGTTGCCAGCGGTGACCGCCCACTTGTCGCCAAAGTCGCGCGCAGCGAATCCCGGCCAGTAACAGCGCGCGGATTTTCGAGGCATTGTTGGGTTGCTGCAGATTGCGCATGTCGCCATGAACCTGAATCCGCTGACGCAAGGTGCTCAGGGTGTCCTGGTACAGCGCGCCGCTGGCGGCAATGACGTTCTCGTGAGCGATACCGAAATGCTCGACCTGGGATTTGATCTGCGGCAGGCGCTTGCCGATGGTGTCGAGCATGTCCTCGCGCTTGGACAGCTGGCGCTCCAGGCCCAGCATCGCCAGGGCATAACGCAAGGGTTCCCGTTGCAGGGTGGCCGGATCGCGTTCCAGAGCGCTGGCGAGGGCCCGATAGCCCTCATGCAGATTCAGGTCGTCGCCCCCAAACACGTCCAGCGTGTCTTTCGGGTCCAAGACCAGCAGCGTGCCCATCAGGCAACCAACGGCTGCTTCACCGGCCTGTCCGGTCTTGGCGATGCGATCGACCAGCACCGCAGCCTGGAAAACCCCGGCCAGGGCGACAAGTTGTTCCTGAATCGGGGTCATCAACGTGCATTCCTGGTGTGCCACGGCTCGGCGATTTCGATGACGCCCCCACCCAGGCAGACCTCGCCGTCGTAAAACACGACGGACTGGCCCGGGGTGACCGCGCGTTGCGGCTCGTCAAAAGTGGCGCGATAGCCGGTTTTAGTGCGTTCCAGGGTGCAGCGCTGGTCGCTCTGGCGGTAACGCACCTTGGCGGTCAGCTGGCGCGGGCTGCTCAGGTCGATCGGGTTGACCCAGTAGATCTCAGAGGCGAGCAGGGCGCGGGAGAACAGCCACGGATGCTCGTTGCCCTGGCCGACGATCAGCTCGTTTTGCTCCAGGTCCTTGACCAGCACGTACCACGGCTCATCGCCGGCATCTTTCAGGCCGCCAATGCCCAGGCCCTGACGCTGGCCGATGGTGTGGTACATCAAGCCGGCGTGGCGACCGATGACTTCGCCTTCGGTGGTCTTGATTTCGCCGGGCTGTGCAGGCAGGTATTGCTTGAGGAAATCGGTGAAACGACGTTCGCCGATGAAGCAAATGCCGGTCGAGTCCTTCTTCTTCGCGGTCGCCAGCTGATACTTCTCGGCAATGGCGCGCACCTCGGGCTTCTCCAGCTCGCCGACCGGGAACAGGGTCTTGGCGATCTGCTCGCCGCCGACGGCATGCAGGAAGTAACTCTGGTCCTTGTTAGGGTCCAGGCCCTTGAGCAGTTCGGTACGGCCGTCGATGTCGCGGCGACGCACGTAGTGACCGGTAGCGATCAGGTCGGCGCCGAGCATGAAGGCGTAGTCGAGGAAGGCTTTGAACTTGATCTCGCGGTTGCACAGGATGTCCGGGTTTGGCGTGCGCCCGGCCTTATATTCTTCGAGGAAGTGCTCAAAGACGTGATCCCAGTACTCGGCCGCGAAGTTCACGGTGTGCAGTTTGATGCCGATCTTGTCGCACACGGCCTGGGCGTCCGCGAGGTCGTCCATGGCGGTGCAGTATTCCGTTCCGTCGTCTTCTTCCCAGTTCTTCATGAACAGGCCTTCCACCTGATACCCCTGCTCCATGAGCAGAAGGGCGGAGACCGAAGAATCCACGCCGCCGGACATGCCGACAATGACGCGCTTCTTTTCTGTATCGGAAAAGGCTGAATCAGACATAGGAATTCGATTGGGTAGCAGCAGGAAAGGGCGCGATTCTAACAGGGAGTCGTCGCCAAGGCTAAAAGCTATTCAGTTGCGCTGACGCCTCCACCGAGTGGGACCGGCTTTAGCCGGGAAGAGGCCTCAATGATGATCCTCAATTTCGCGGTGTGACATCTGACGCCTTCCCGGCTAAAGCCGGTCCCACACGATGCATGCGGTCTGTAGGGCGGGCTCTTGCCGGGAAGCGCTTGGTCAGTCGCGTACAACCTCCAGGCTGTGAATCGGACCTGCCAGGTAGTCATCGATGCACTGCAACACCAGCTCGCTGCGCCAGCGCTCCGGTTGATCCGCGAGTTCGTCGCGGCTGAACCATGGCGCACCGACGATGCCGGTGTCCAGCGCACGTTCGGGGTGGTGTCGCGTCGCTTTGGCCGAGAAACACACCCGCTGATAGGTCACGCCATTGCTCGGCGCGGTGTACAGGTAAATGCCGACGACGCCCGTCAGTTCGACGTCCCAGCCGGTTTCTTCCAGGGTTTCGCGGATGGCCGCTTCACGCAAGGTCTCATGAGGCTCCAGGTGCCCGGCAGGCTGATTGAGCACCAGCTTGCCGTTTTTCAATTCTTCGACGAACAGGAAACGGCCGTTGTCCTCGATGACGGTTGCGACGGTGATGTGGGGATGCCAGGTCATTGGGGCTTCTCGTTATCTGTAGGAGCCATCCGAGTTTACGAGGGTCGCGAAGCGAGTGTCAGGTAAACCGCATTCGTGACCGTCATAACCTGCGGTGGCTCCTAGAGGAATGGTGACATCAAAAAAAAGCCCCGGCGCAATGGCCAGGGCTTTCTTGTCGCACTCGGCAGCTTTTCAGCCGCCGGTCACTGCGCCTTACTTCAACGCATTGATCGCGTCGTTCAGGGTCTTGCTTGGGCGCATCGCGTTGCTGGCCAGTTCCGGGGTAGGGAAGTAGTAGCCGCCGATGTCCAATGGCTTGCCCTGTACGCTGTTCAGCTCGGCGACGATGGTCGCTTCGTTGTCAGTCAGGGTTTTTGCAAGCTCCGTGAACTTGGCTTGCAGCGCCGTATCTTCGGTCTGTGCCGCCAGAGCCTGAGCCCAGTAGGTGGCCAGATAGAAGTGGCTGCCACGGTTGTCGATACCGCCTACCTTGCGCGATGGCGATTTGTTGTTGTCCAGGAACTGACCGGTGGCCTTGTCCAGGGCCTTGGCAAGTACCAGCGCTTTCGGGTTGTCGTAGACGTTGCCCAGGTGCTCGAGAGAGGCGGCCAGTGCCAGGAATTCGCCCAGCGAATCCCAGCGCAGGAAGTTCTCTTCGTTCAACTGTTGAACGTGCTTGGGCGCCGAACCACCTGCGCCGGTTTCGAACAGGCCACCGCCACTCATCAGCGGCACGATGGACAGCATCTTGGCGCTGGTGCCCAGTTCCATGATCGGGAACAGGTCGGTCAGGTAGTCGCGCAACACGTTGCCGGTCACCGAAATGGTGTCCTTGCCCGCGCGGATACGCTCCAGGGAAACCTTCATCGCGTCGACTGGCGACTGGATGCTGATGTCCAGGCCTGCCGTATCGTGATCCTTCAGGTAGTGCTCGACCTTCTTGATCATCGCCGCGTCGTGGGCGCGCTCAGGGTCCAGCCAGAAAATGGCCGGTGTGCTGCTCAGGCGCGCACGGTTGACGGCCAGTTTGACCCAGTCCTGAATCGGCGCGTCCTTGGTCTGGCACATGCGCCAGATGTCGCCGGCTTCAACGGTCTGTTCCATCAAGACCTGACCTTTGTCGTCGGTCACACGGACCACACCATCGGTTTGAATCTGGAAGGTCTTGTTGTGCGAGCCATACTCTTCGGCTTTCTGTGCCATCAGGCCAACGTTTGGCACGCTGCCCATGGTGGTCGGGTCGAAGGCGCCATGCTGCTTGCAGTCTTCGATCACGGCTTGATAGATGGTTGCGTAGCAGCGATCCGGAATCACGGCCTTGGTGTCCTGCAGGACGCCGTCGTTGTTCCACATCTTGCCGGAATCACGAATCATGGCAGGCATCGAGGCGTCGACGATGACATCGCTCGGCACGTGCAGGTTGGTGATGCCCTTGTCGGAGTTGACCATCGCCAGAGGAGGGCGGGTCGCGTAAACGGCTTTGACGTCCGCTTCGATCTGCGCTTGCTGGTCGGCCGGCAGGTCTTTGATGCGGGCATACAGGTCGCCGATGCCGTTGTGCAGGTTGAAGCCGATTTCTTTCAGGACGTCAGCGTGCTTGCTCAGCGCTTCCTGATAGTACTCGGCGACGAACTCACCAAACATGATCGGGTCCGAGACCTTCATCATGGTGGCTTTCAAATGCACCGAGAACAGCACGCCAAGCTTCTTGGCGTCTTCGATTTCACGGGCCACGAAAGCACGCAGGGCTTTCTTGCTCATGGTCGCGCAGTCGATGATCTCGCCCGCCAGTACCGAAGTCTTGTCCTTCAGCACGGTGGTGCTGCCGTCCTTGCCGATCAGCTCGACCTTCACGGCGCCCGCGGCTTCGATCAGCGAGGATTGTTCGCTGCCATAGAAGTCGCCGTTGTCCATGTGCGCCACGTGGGACTTGGAGTCCGCAGCCCAGGCGCCCATTTTGTGAGGGTGCTTGCGTGCGAAGTTCTTGACGGAGAGCGGCGCCCGGCGATCAGAGTTACCTTCACGCAGAACCGGGTTAACGGCGCTGCCTTTCACTTTGTCGTAGCCAGCCAGGGCGACCTTGTCGGCTTCGGTGACGACTTCATCCGGGTAGTTCGGGATGTCGTAGCCCTTGGCTTGCAGTTCCTTGATCGCGGCCTTCAGTTGCGGAACCGAGGCGCTGATGTTCGGCAGCTTGATGATGTTGGCTTCGGGCGTGGTGGCCAGTTGGCCCAGCTCTGCCAGATCGTCGGAAACCTTCTTGTCACCCAGGCGCTCGGGAAAGCTGGCGAGGATGCGGGCTGCAAGCGAGATGTCGCGGGTTTCAACGGCGATGTCAGCGGAGGCGGTGAACGCTTCGATGATAGGCAGCAGTGAGTAGGTGGCGAGGGCTGGCGCTTCGTCAGTGAAGGTGTAGATGATCTTCGAGCGGATGGACATTTTCGGGATAACTCTCTTCTTTGCTGAGCGTACACAAAATTTCGAGATGCGCAGGGTAGGCACTTTCGCCCAAAGTATCGATGAGCCGAAAGTCGAGAATTTCGTCGCGTGATAGGGGGTGCATCAGTCGAGCGTCAAACGGTCAGACCCGGGTAGCGGTCTGGCCTGTCGAGGGCTGAAAGCCTGAGCTCAGGTGGTCCGGCCCCCAATGACCCAACGGTCACCGGCGCTGAGTATATCACCGCACTCGGCCATTACTACGGTACTCGTGTGACGGCTTTGCGGTGCCCGGGACGATCGCGCGGGTCTCGGGAGGTGTCATGATTTCCCCGGAAAACCTTCCAGCCCTTGTAGTACGGGGGCTGCGGCAACCTGTCGCAGTATTGTGAGCCGAAAAGCCTGCTCCGGTCGCCGACCGGATTTCGACTAAAGGAGGACACTCGGCCCGGTGCCTTTTACTCGCTTCTATATAGAAGCATGGGATGTGTAGGGGAGGCGCACGGATGAGCGGCACAAAAAAAGCCGGTCAACCCTGAACGGATTGACCGGCTTCTCGAATCTCGCGCTTGAACGGTCCGGCTCAGGCGTGATTGTTGCGCTATGCCTGTTGCTTCTCGAAATGTCGCGCTTGCTGCAGGGCTGCCTCAGGAATATCAGCAGGAGCTTTGGCACTGATGCCTACGGCATGAAGACCCTTGGGACCCTGAGTGATATCGAACTGAACCGGCTGGCCGGCCTTCAGGGTTTTATAGCCATCCATAGTGATCGCCGAGTAATGAGCGAACAGGTCTTCAGACTTGCCGTCTTCAACGATGAAGCCATACCCCTTGGCGTTGTTGAACCACTTGACCTTACCGCTGTACATAGTCACATCCCTCTGCAAAGGACTCCGATGGGAGTATCATCACCTCTCATCCGCCGGACCTAAAAAAATTTTGGTTGACTGCGCGGACCCTTTTTACCCAATGTGGGTTCTATTGTTTGTAACACTGATTGGCCGATAGTCAAGGTCAAGCGGCGGTCCAGTTGAAAACCGGTATCACCGCCACCATTTATTTCAATCACGTCCTCTGTGAACCTTCTTTACCATGCATGCAATCAGCAAGATTCGACTAACATTCAATCAGGATGACCCGCATCCCCATGAGGACGATGCGTCGGGCACCGCTGTACAGGAAGCCAAGCCGATATTGCAGGTGCCGCCTATGTACAAGGTGGTTTTGTTCAACGATGACTACACCCCGATGGATTTTGTTGTCGAAGTCCTCGAGGTGTTTTTCAACCTGAATCGTGAGCTGGCGACCAAGGTCATGCTGGCCGTCCATACAGAGGGACGGGCCGTTTGCGGATTGTTTACCCGCGACATCGCCGAAACCAAGGCTATGCAGGTCAACCAGTACGCCAGGGAAAGCCAGCATCCGCTACTCTGTGAAATCGAGAAGGACGGTTAACCGCCGGACACTTGGGTATGAGGTGAAGCTATGTTAAACCGTGAGCTCGAAGTCACCCTCAATCTGGCTTTCAAGGAGGCCCGCTCTAAACGTCATGAGTTCATGACCGTCGAGCACCTCCTGCTGGCCCTATTGGACAATGAGGCTGCCGCCACCGTACTGCGTGCCTGCGGCGCAAACCTCGACAAACTGAAACACGACCTCCAGGAGTTCATCGACTCCACCACGCCGCTGATTCCCGTCCATGACGAGGATCGCGAGACCCAACCTACACTCGGCTTCCAGCGCGTTCTACAGCGTGCGGTTTTTCATGTGCAGAGCTCCGGCAAGCGGGAAGTCACTGGCGCAAACGTGCTGGTGGCAATCTTCAGCGAGCAGGAAAGCCAGGCAGTGTTCCTGCTCAAGCAGCAGAGCGTTGCCCGTATCGATGTCGTCAACTATATCGCCCACGGTATTTCCAAAGTGCCTGGGCATGGCGATCAATCTGAAGGTGAGCAAGATATGCAGGATGACGAGGGCGGTGAGTCTTCTTCCTCAGGCAATCCTCTGGATGCCTATGCGAGCAACCTGAATGAACTGGCCCGTCAAGGCCGCATCGATCCGCTGGTAGGGCGCGAGATGGAAGTCGAGCGCGTCGCTCAGATTCTCGCGCGGCGCCGCAAGAACAACCCGCTGCTGGTGGGCGAGGCCGGGGTGGGTAAAACCGCCATTGCCGAAGGTCTGGCCAAACGCATCGTCGACAACCAGGTGCCGGACCTGCTGGCCAACAGCGTCGTGTACTCCCTCGACCTGGGCGCACTGCTGGCCGGTACCAAGTACCGTGGGGATTTCGAAAAACGCTTCAAGGCGCTGCTCGGCGAGTTGAAGAAACGCCCCCACGCGATCCTGTTCATCGACGAAATCCACACCATCATCGGTGCGGGCGCTGCGTCAGGTGGCGTGATGGACGCTTCCAACCTGCTAAAGCCGCTGCTGTCGTCGGGTGACATCCGCTGCATCGGCTCGACCACGTTCCAGGAATTCCGCGGCATCTTCGAGAAAGACCGTGCGCTGGCCCGTCGCTTCCAGAAGGTTGACGTCTCCGAGCCATCCGTCGAAGACACCATCGGCATTCTGCGCGGCCTGAAAGGTCGTTTCGAACAGCATCACAATATCGAATACAGCGACGAGGCCCTGCGTGCCGCTGCTGAACTGGCATCGCGCTATATCAATGACCGTCACATGCCCGACAAGGCCATTGACGTGATTGACGAGGCGGGCGCCTATCAGCGGCTGCAACCGGTGGAAATGCGCGTCAAGCGTATTGAAGTGCCACAGGTTGAAGACATCGTGGCGAAGATCGCGCGGATTCCTCCAAAGCACGTCAACAGCTCCGACAAAGAGTTGCTGCGTAACCTGGAGCGCGACCTGAAGCTGACGGTGTTCGGTCAGGATGCAGCCATCGACTCGTTGTCCACCGCGATCAAACTGTCGCGTGCCGGCCTCAAGTCGCCGGACAAGCCTGTCGGCTCGTTCCTGTTTGCAGGTCCGACCGGTGTCGGTAAAACCGAGGCAGCGCGTCAACTGGCCAAGGCGCTGGGTATCGAGCTGGTGCGTTTCGACATGTCCGAGTACATGGAGCGTCACACCGTATCGCGGCTGATCGGTGCGCCGCCGGGCTATGTCGGTTTTGATCAGGGCGGCCTGCTGACTGAAGCGGTCACCAAACAGCCGCATTGCGTGCTGCTGCTCGATGAGATCGAGAAGGCACACCCGGAAGTCTTCAACCTGTTGCTGCAGGTCATGGACCACGGGACGCTGACCGACAACAACGGGCGCAAGGCGGACTTCCGCAATGTGATCGTGATCATGACCACCAACGCCGGTGCAGAAACGGCAGCGAGGGCTTCGATCGGTTTCACCCATCAGGATCACTCCTCTGATGCGATGGAAGTGATCAAGAAGAGCTTCACGCCGGAATTCCGCAACCGTCTGGACACCATCATTCAATTCGGTCGCCTCAGCCATGAGGTCATCAAGAACGTGGTGGACAAGTTCCTTACCGAACTTCAGGCGCAACTGGAAGACAAGCGCGTACTGCTGGAAGTGACCGACGCGGTGAGGGGTTACCTGGCCGAAGAGGGTTATGACGCAGCGATGGGTGCACGCCCGATGGCACGTCTGATCCAGGAAAAGATCAAGCGTCCTCTGGCCGAGGAGATCCTCTTCGGCGAGTTGTCCGAGCATGGCGGTGTTGTACACATCGACTTCAAGGACGGCGAGATCACCTTCGAGTACGAAACCACGGCTGAAATGGCCTGACGTTTCGGGTGACTGCAATAAACCTGAAAGGCGCCGATTGGCGCCTTTTTTGTTGGCGTCATGGTCGTGATTCGTGACGCATGATGAGACTTGACGCTTCGCACGATCCGTAGGAGCCGGCTTGCTGGCGAATACGTTGGTCAGGGATGAGTATGTCGGCTGACACGATGCATTCGCCAGCAAGCCGGCTCCTACGGGGTTACGGCGCTGCAACGATGGCGAGCGTTCAAACAGAAAGCGGGGGTCTTGAGTCCCGCGCACACAAAAACGCCCGGCATGTGCCGGGCGTTTTTGTTAAGACCTGTTAGCGGGCGCGGTAGGTGATGCGCCCTTTGCTCAAGTCGTAGGGCGTCAGCTCAACGCGGACCTTGTCGCCGGTAAGAATGCGGATGTAGTTCTTGCGCATCTTGCCGGAGATGTGCGCGGTTACGACGTGCCCATTTTCCAACTCCACACGGAACATGGTGTTGGGCAGGGTGTCGACGACAGTGCCTTCCATTTCGAAGCTGTCTTCTTTCGACATGCAGTAAAGCCCTCGGTATCCAATGAATGGCCCGGTGCAAACGGCAGCCAGGCAAAAGCGGGCTGCATTGTGCCCGAAAATTGAGGGTTAAGCCAAGGGCTTCAGTAAAGAGTGACCCATCTTTGGTTGGTGAGCAGTTCGATGGGGCGATATTGGGTCTTGTAATTCATCTTTTTGCAGTTTTTTATCCAGTAGCCGAGGTACACCGCATGCAACTGCAGACGTGCGGCCTCGGCAATCTGCCAGAGAATTGCGTAACGCCCGAGGCTGCGGCGCTCTTGCGAAGGTTCGTAGAACGTGTAAACGGCAGAAAGCCCGTTGGGCAGCAGGTCAGTGACGGCCACGGCGAGCAGCCTGCCTTCCAGGCGGAATTCGTAAAAACGCGAAAACGGCAGGTCCCTGACCAGGAAGGTGGAAAACTGGTCCCGGCTCGGTGGAAACATATCGCCATCGGCATGGCGCTGCTCGATGTAACGCTGATACAGATCGAAATACTCCTCGCTGAAATGCGGCTTGGTGCTCGTCACTTCGACGTCGGCGTTCCTTTTGAAAATACGTTTTTGCTGACGATCGGGCACGAACAGTCCGACAGGAATGCGCGCAGGCACGCACGCGCTGCAGTTCTGGCAGTGCGGACGGTAAAGATGATCGCCACTGCGGCGAAACCCCATGTCCGAGAGATCGGCATAGACCTGGACGTCCATTGGCTGGCTGGGGTCGAGAAACAGCGTGGTGGCTTGTTCCTCGGGCAGGTAGCTACAGGAGTGGGGTTGAGTGGCATAGAACTTCAGCCGCGCCAGCTCGGTCATGATCAACCCTCGAGAAAAACTGTAGACATCAGTGTAAGCCAGCCCAATCAAACTCGCCTAGGCGACCAATCGGCGTAATTGCTCGCATCGAGGTGTTTGTGCAGATAGTCGGCGAAGGTCTGGCGCGCAATCGAGCGCGCGCCAAGGCTTAGCAGGTGCTCGGTAGGCATTTGGCAATCAATCAAGACAAAACCCGATTCCTTCAAGTATTCGACCAACGTTGCGAAGCCGACCTTCGAAGCGTTGTCGGCGCGGCTGAACATTGATTCGCCGAAAAACAACTGGCCCATCGCCAATCCGTACAGGCCACCCACCAGCGCCTCGCCGTCCCAGACCTCAACACTGTGGGCGAAGCCGCGGGCGTGCAGTTCGATGTAGGCCGCCTGCATCGAGCCGGTGATCCACGTGCCGTCGGTGTAGGCCCGGGGTTCGGCGCACGCCTGAATCACCGCCGCGAAATCCTGATCGAAGGTGACCCGATAACGCCCCTGGCGCAGCAGCTTGCCCAGGCTACGTGAGACATGCAGCTCGTCCGGAAAAAGCACGGTGCGCGGGTCCGGTGACCACCAGAGAATCGGCTGGCCCTGTTGATACCAGGGAAAACAGCCATGCCGGTACGCAGCAATCAGGCGATCGGCAGACAAATCGCCGCCACCGGCCAACAGTCCGTTGGGCTCGCGCATGGCTTTTTCCAGCGGTGGGAAATCAAGGGTGTCGCGTTGTAACCAGGTCAGCATGGCATCCAGACTTCACGAGAGGGGAGGGGAGTCAACGCCGGCTTGCAACTCCGTGCTGCAACTGCGGTCACAAGCCGCTTGGTTGCGCCCGGGAGCGGGAACCGTTGGTGCCTTCATCCGGGCATGGCATTTTGACAGTTCAAGGGCGCAGGAAAAACACGCCATAAGCCTTTGTCGGCAAAGAAAATGCGTGCTCAAATTGTCAGCGGCCGGCGAAGCTTGAACATCTGCAAGCGCCGCGCCAGACTAACGTAGCGCGCGGCGCGCAAATCCGTACAATGCCGAGGTTGTTTAACCTCATTTCAAGTCACCTGTCGAGCGTGCGTTATCGCAGGCGTGGTTTTCCCGAGCGTCAAGCCGCTGTTCAGGATAGCCAATGCCATTTCGTCAAGGCAGTCGTACACAGTCAATCATCAGATGTTCGCGCTTGCGCGCAGGAATTGAAGCGTTTTGAAGAAATCCACCATAGCACCCACCCCCGTTCCGCTTTGGCGGCAGCACCTGCACTACCGGCTCAAGGAAGGTGCACTGATCGCGTTCGGCGCACTTTGCCTCTATCTGATCATGGCGCTGTTGACCTACGATCAGGGCGATCCGGGCTGGAGTCACACGAGCAGCTCGGCCCAGGTACAGAACGCTGCAGGCCTTGCCGGTGCTTATTCCGCCGACATCCTGTTCATGATCCTCGGCTACTTCGCCTACATCTTCCCGTTGCTGCTGGGCGTCAAGGCCTATCAGGTTTTCCGCCATCGCCATGAGCCATGGCAATGGAGCGGCTGGCTGTTCTCCTGGCGCATGATCGGTCTGGTATTTCTCGTGCTGGCCGGCGCTTCGCTGGCGCACTTGCACTTTCATTCTGCATCGGGCCTGCCGGGCTCGGCCGGCGGCGTGCTGGGCGAGGTGCTGGGCGATCTGGCCAAGCGCGCGCTGAATGTCCAGGGCAGCACCTTGCTGTTCATCGCCTTGTTCCTCTTCGGCCTGACCGTGTTCACCGATTTGTCCTGGTTCAAGGTCATGGACAACACCGGCAAGATCACGCTGGACCTGATCGAGCTGTTCACCGGCTCGGTCAACCGCTGGTGGACCGCCCGCAACGAGCGCAAGCAGATGGTGGCTCAGCTGCGTGAAGTCGACATGCGTGTCGACGAAGTGGTCGCTCCGGTGGCCCCGGATCGTCGGGAGCAGGCCAAAGCCAAGGAACGCATCATTGAGCGCGAGCAAGCACTGACCGAACACATGGCCGCCCGTGAGAAGCACGTGCCCGCCGTCATTGCGCCGGCACCGCCACGGGCACCGGAGCCGAGCAAGCGCGTACAGAAAGAGAAACAGACGCCGTTGTTCGTCGACAGCGCCGTGGAAGGCACCTTGCCACCGATCTCTATCCTCGACCCGGCCGAGAAGAAGCAGCTCAACTATTCGCCTGAATCCTTGGCGGCGGTGGGTCATCTGCTGGAGATCAAGCTCAAGGAATTCGGCGTCGAGGTCACCGTGGACTCGATTCATCCGGGCCCGGTGATTACCCGTTACGAAATCCAGCCGGCTGCCGGCGTGAAAGTCAGCCGTATCTCGAACCTGGCGAAAGACCTTGCGCGCTCCCTGGCAGTGACCAGCGTCCGTGTGGTTGAGGTCATTCCCGGCAAGACCACCGTCGGTATCGAAATCCCCAATGAGGATCGCCAGATCGTGCGCTTCTCCGAGGTCCTCTCGACGCCGGAGTACGACGACGCAAAATCGCCGGTCACCCTTGCGCTGGGTCATGACATCGGCGGCAAGCCGGTCATCACCGACCTCGCCAAGATGCCCCACCTGCTGGTCGCCGGTACCACCGGTTCCGGTAAATCGGTGGGCGTGAACGCCATGATCCTGTCGATCCTGTTCAAGTCCGGGCCGGAAGACGCCAAACTGATCATGATCGACCCGAAAATGCTCGAGCTGTCGATCTACGAAGGCATCCCGCATCTGCTGTGCCCGGTGGTCACAGATATGAAGGACGCCGCCAACGCTTTGCGCTGGTCGGTGGCCGAGATGGAACGCCGCTACAAACTGATGGCCAAGATGGGCGTGCGTAACCTGTCGGGTTTCAACCAGAAGGTACGCGAAGCCGAGGAAGCCGGCACGCCGCTGTCTGACCCGCTGTACCACCGCGAAAGCATTCACGACGAAGCGCCGCTGCTGACCAAGCTGCCGACCATCGTCGTGGTGGTCGACGAGTTCGCCGACATGATGATGATCGTCGGCAAGAAGGTCGAAGAACTCATCGCCCGTATTGCCCAGAAGGCCCGTGCGGCAGGTATCCACTTGATCCTCGCGACCCAGCGACCTTCGGTGGACGTGATCACCGGCCTGATCAAGGCGAACATTCCGACGCGCATGGCGTTCCAGGTGTCGAGCAAAATCGACTCCCGGACCATCATCGATCAGGGCGGCGCCGAGCAACTGCTCGGTCATGGCGACATGCTCTACATGCCGCCGGGCACCAGCCTGCCGATTCGTGTGCACGGCGCGTTCGTGTCGGACGAAGAGGTTCACCGCGTCGTTGAGGCGTGGAAGCTGCGTGGAACGCCCAACTACAACGACGACATCCTGGCCGGCGTTGAAGAGCCGGGCAGTGGCTTCGACGGCGGTGGCGGCGGCGGTGATGGCGAAGACAGCGAAAGCGACGCGCTGTACGACGAGGCGGTCAAGTTCGTGCTGGAAAGCCGTCGTGCGTCGATCTCTGCGGTGCAGCGCAAACTGAAGATTGGCTACAACCGCGCCGCACGCATGATCGAAACCATGGAAAACGCCGGCGTCGTGACACCCATGAATACCAACGGCTCGCGCGAAGTGATTGCGCCAGCCCCTGTGCGTGACTGACACTTCCCGGTCGTGCTTTACCGGGCGGCGCCATCGCGGCGATGCCCGGCTTCAACCATAATCAAAGAGGAATCCCATGCGTCTTATCCGCATGCTGTTGGTATCTGCACTGGCTTTTTCCGCTCTCTCGGCCCACGCCGACGACAAGGACGTGGCACGTCTGACCCAACTGCTGGAAAGCTCGAAAACCCTGAGCGGGCGTTTTTCCCAGCTCACCCTCGACGGGGGCGGCACCCAGTTGCAGGAAACTGCCGGTGAGATGACCCTGCAGCGTCCGGGCCTGTTCTACTGGCACACCGACGCGCCGCAAGAGCAAACGATGGTTTCCGATGGCAAGAAGGTTTCCCTGTGGGACCCTGACCTGGAACAGGTCACCATCAAGACCCTCGACCAGCGCCTGACTCAGACCCCGGCGCTGCTGCTGTCCGGCGATGTCTCAAAAATCAGCGAAAGCTTCGACATCACCGCCAAGGAAGCGGGCGGCGTGATCGACTTCGTGCTCAAGCCTAAATCCAAGGATACGCTGTTCGACAGCCTGCGCCTGTCCTTTCGCAACGGCATGATCAACGACATGCAACTGATCGACAGCGTCGGCCAGCGCACCAATATCCTGTTCACCGGCGTCAAGGCCAATGAGCCTGTCGCGGCGAGCAAATTCCAGTTCCAGATTCCGAAAGGCGCTGACGTCATTCAGGAATAAAAGGGGTTCGCCTGTTTCATGGACCTGTTCAGCACTGAACCGATCGCGCAACCGCTTGCAGCCCGCCTGCGAGCGACTAACCTGGACGAGTACGTCGGCCAGCAGCACCTGCTCGCCCACGGCAAGCCACTGCGTGAAGCGCTGGAGCAGGGCGCGCTGCATTCGATGATTTTCTGGGGGCCGCCCGGCGTCGGTAAAACCACGCTGGCGCGGTTGCTGGCGAAAGTCTCCGACGCGCATTTTGAAACGGTGTCGGCGGTGCTGGCGGGGGTCAAAGAGATCCGCCAAGCGGTGGAGATTGCCAAGCAACAGGCCGGTCAGTACGGCCGCCGCACCATACTGTTCGTCGACGAAGTGCACCGCTTCAACAAGTCGCAGCAGGACGCGTTTCTGCCCTACGTCGAAGACGGCACGCTGATCTTCATCGGCGCCACCACCGAAAACCCCTCATTCGAACTCAATAACGCGCTGCTCTCCCGCGCCCGTGTCTATGTTCTCAAAAGCCTGGACGAAGGGGCGCTGCGTCAGTTGGTCAACCGCGCGCTGACCGAAGAACGCGGGCTGGGCAATCGGCATCTGAGCCTAGGCGACGAGGCGTTCAAGACGCTTCTGGCCGCAGCGGATGGCGATGGCCGGCGGATGCTCAATCTGCTGGAGAACGCCTCGGACCTGGCGGAAGACGGCAGCGAAATCGATCCCGAATTGCTGCAGAGCCTGCTCGGTGACAGCCGCCGTCGTTTCGACAAGGGCGGCGAAGCGTTCTACGACCAGATCTCCGCGTTGCACAAATCCATTCGCGGCTCTAACCCTGACGCCGCGCTGTACTGGTTCGCGCGCATGATCGACGGCGGCTGTGACCCGTTGTATCTGGCGCGGCGGGTGGTGCGCATGGCCAGCGAAGACATCGGCAACGCCGATCCGCGCGCCTTGCCGCTGTGCATGTCGGCGTGGGATGTGCAGGAACGCCTCGGCAGCCCGGAAGGCGAGCTGGCCGTGGCCCAGGCCATCGTTTACCTGGCGTGCGCGCCGAAGAGCAACGCCGTGTACATGGGTTTCAAGATGGCCATGCGCGAAGCCACCGAGCATGGCTCGCTGGAAGTGCCGTTGCACCTGCGCAACGCGCCGACCAAGCTGATGAAACAGCTGGGCTACGGCGAAGAATACCGCTACGCCCACGACGAGCCGGACGCTTACGCAGCGGGCGAGGATTACTTCCCGGACGAACTCGAACCGCGCCAGTATTACCAGCCGGTCCCCCGTGGCCTTGAGCTGAAGATCGGTGAAAAGCTCAAACACCTGTCGGCGCTTGACCGCGCAAGCCCCCGTCAACGGAGAAAATAATGATTCAGCTGATTCTTGCCGTGTCCGCCGGTGGCGTGGCTGGTACATTATTGCGCTTCGCCACCGGTAACGTGGTTGCCGCGAACTGGCCGCGCTATTTTTACACGGCCACGTTGGCAGTGAACCTGGTGGGCTGCCTGCTGATCGGTGTGCTCTACGGGCTGTTTCTGATTCGCCCGGAGGTCCCGATTGAAGTGCGCGCCGGATTGATGGTGGGAGTCCTCGGTGGCTTGACGACGTTTTCGTCTTTCTCACTGGACACCATTCGTCTGCTTGAAAGCGGCCAGGCTCCTCTGGCCATTGGTTACGCCCTTATCAGCGTACTGGGCGGGCTGCTCGCGACGTGGGCCGGCCTGTCTTTGACCCGAATTTAATATACGAGAGACCGATATGCTCGACTCCAAACTGCTGCGTACTCAACTTCAGGACGTAGCGGATCGCCTGGCTTCCCGTGGCTTCACTCTGGACGTGGCCCGCATCGAAGCGCTGGAAGCCCAGCGCAAGACGGTGCAGACCCGCACCGAACAGCTTCAGGCCGAGCGTAACGCCCGTTCCAAATCCATCGGCCAGGCCAAGCAACGCGGGGAAGACATCGCGCCGTTGATGGCGGACATCGATCGCATGGCCGAAGAGCTGAGCACCGGCAAGAAAGAGCTGGACGCCATTCAGTCCGAACTCGATGCCATGGCCCTGAGCATGCCGAACCTGCCCCACGAATCGGTCCCGGTGGGTGCTGACGAAGAAGAAAACGTCGAAGTGCGCACATGGGGCACGCCGGCGTCGTTCGACTTCGCGGTTCAGGACCACGTTGCCCTGGGCGAGAAGTTCGGCTGGCTGGATTTCGAAACCGCCGCCAAACTGTCCGGCGCCCGTTTCGCCCTGTTGCGTGGCCCGATCGCGCGCCTGCACCGTGCGCTGGCGCAATTCATGATCACGCTGCACATCAACGAGCATGGTTACGAAGAGACTTACACGCCGTATCTGGTCCAGGCGCCTGCGTTACAGGGCACCGGCCAGTTGCCGAAATTCGAAGAAGACCTGTTCAAGATCTCCCGCGAAGGCGAGGCGGATCTGTACCTGATCCCGACCGCCGAAGTGTCGCTGACCAACATCGTCTCCGGCGAAATCATCGACGCCAAACAGCTGCCGTTGAAATTCGTCGCCCACACCCCGTGCTTCCGCAGCGAAGCCGGCGCGTCGGGGCGAGATACTCGCGGCATGATCCGTCAGCACCAGTTCGACAAGGTCGAGATGGTGCAGATCGTCGAGCCGGAAAAATCCATGGAAGCGCTGGAGAGTCTGACCGGTCACGCCGAACGCGTTCTGCAACTGCTCGAGTTGCCGTACCGCGTCCTGGCGTTGTGCACCGGCGACATGGGTTTCAGCGCAGTGAAAACCTACGACCTGGAAGTGTGGATTCCAAGCCAGGACAAATACCGTGAAATCTCGTCGTGCTCCAACTGCGGCGATTTCCAGGCGCGTCGCATGCAGGCGCGCTGGCGCAATCCGGAAACCGGCAAGCCGGAACTGGTTCACACGCTGAACGGTTCGGGTCTTGCTGTGGGTCGCACGCTGGTGGCGGTGCTGGAAAACTACCAGCAGGCCGACGGCTCGATCCGCGTACCGGACGTCCTCAAGCCCTGGATGGGCGGCATCGAGGTGATCGGCTAAATGGAATTTCTGCCGCTGTTCCATAACCTTCGGGGCGCTCAAGTGCTGGTGGTCGGCGGCGGCGAGATTGCCCTGCGCAAGTCTCGCCTGCTGGCTGAGGCCGGGGCGGTGCTCCGCGTGGTTGCTCCCGAGATCGGGACGGAAGTGCGCGAGCTGATCGAGCGCAGCGGCGGTGAACAGATTCTGCGCGGCTACACCGAGTCGGACCTCAACGGCTGCGTGCTGATCATCGCTGCCACCGACGACGAGCCGCTCAATGCTCAGGTGTCAGCCGATGCACGCCAGCGCGGCGTGCCGGTCAATGTGGTGGATGCGCCTGCGCTGTGCAGCGTGATCTTCCCGGCGATCGTCGACCGGTCGCCGCTGGTGATCGCGGTGTCCAGCGGTGGTGATGCGCCGGTGCTGGCACGGCTGATCCGCGCCAAGCTGGAAACCTGGATTCCGCCGACTTACGGGCATCTGGCCGGTCTGGCCGCGCGCTTCCGTCATCAGGTGAAAGGGCTGTTTCCCAACGTTCAGCAGCGTCGGGCGTTCTGGGAGGATGTATTTCAGGGGCCCATCGCTGACCGGCAACTGGCCGGGCAGGGCGCTGAAGCCGAGCGGTTGCTGCGAGCGAAGATCGACGGCGATGCGCCGGCCACGACCGGTGAGGTTTACCTCGTGGGCGCGGGGCCGGGCGATCCTGATCTGCTGACCTTTCGCGCACTGCGTCTGATGCAGCAGGCGGACGTCGTGCTGTACGACCGCTTGGTTGCGCCGGCGATTCTGGATTTGTGCCGCCGCGACGCCGACCGGGTCTACGTGGGCAAGCAGCGCGCCGATCACGCTTTGCCCCAGGATCAGATCAACCAGCAACTGGTGGACCTGGCCAAGCAGGGCAAACGCGTGGTGCGGCTCAAGGGGGGCGATCCGTTCATCTTCGGCCGTGGCGGCGAGGAAATCGAGGAGCTGGCAGCCCACGGTATTCCTTTTCAGGTCGTGCCTGGCATCACCGCGGCCAGTGGTTGTGCGGCGTATGCGGGGATTCCGCTGACCCATCGCGATCACGCGCAGTCCGTGCGTTTCGTGACGGGCCACCTCAAGAACGGCTCTACCGACCTGCCTTGGAAGGATCTGGTGTCGCCGTCGCAGACATTGGTGCTCTACATGGGCCTGATCGGGCTACCGGTCATTTGCGAGCAGTTGATCAAACACGGTCGCTCTGCCGATACCCCGGCTGCGCTGATTCAGCAGGGCACCACCGTCAACCAGCGCGTCTTCACCGGCACACTGGCCAACCTGCCGCAATTGGTCGCGGAGCATGAGGTTCATGCACCGACGCTGGTTATTGTGGGGGAAGTGGTGAAACTGCGGGAGAAACTGGCATGGTTCGAAGGGGCGCAGGCAAGCGTTTGATTCCGGCCCCAGTCCGATTGGGTTGGTAATCGATCGGGGTCGGACGCAAACCTTTGGGCCCGCACAGGACGCACGTCGGACGCAAAACCCGTAGGAGCCGGCTTGCTGGCGAACGCGGTGGATCAGGCGCCTCATCTGTAGCTGATCCTCCGCCATCGCGGGCAAGCGCGCTCCTACACGTGATCGTGACCCGTCGAAGATGCACGTCGGACGCAAAACCCGTAGGAGCCGGCTTGCTGGCGAACGCAACTGATCATCGACGAATGTATCGACTGACACGCCGCGTTCGCCAGCAAGCCGGCTCCTACAATTGCATCGTTCAGGTCAGCCGTTCTGCAAAATCCCTTTCCCGCTCAAACGCCCGCGATCATGCTCGCCGCTGAAATCCTGCTGCGGCCCTTTCGGCACGACGCCAGTCGGGTTGATGGTGGCGTGGCTTCCGTAATAGTGATGCTTGATGTGCACGAAATCCACTGTCTCGGCCACGCCCGGCAGCTGGTACATCTCGCGCACCCAGTTGCTCAGGTTCGGGTAGTCGGCAATGCGCCGCAGGTTGCACTTGAAGTGTCCGTGGTACACCGCGTCAAACCGGATCAACGTGGTGAACAGGCGTACATCCGCTTCGGTCAGGTACTCGCCCGCCAGGTAGCGTTTATCGCTCAGCAGGTTTTCCAGCGCATCCAGCTCGGCAAACACTTCATCGAACGCCTCTTCGTACGCACCTTGTAACGTGGCGAAGCCGGCGCGATACACGCCGTTGTTCACGGCCGGGTATATGCGGTCGTTCAGCCGGTCGATCTCGTTGCGCAGCGGCTCCGGGTACAGATCCAGGCGATTGCCGGTAAGGTCATCAAATGCCGAATTGAACATCCGGATGATTTCCGACGATTCATTGCTGACGATGCGATTCAGCCGCTTGTCCCACAGCACCGGTACCGTGACCCGGCCGGTGTAATCGGCGGTGTCGGCGAGGTAGCGCTGGTACATGAAGGTGTGGCCATCCAGCGCATCGCCGGTGGAGCCGGTCTGCTTGTCGAACGTCCAGCCGTTTTCTCGCATCAGCCAACTGACCACGGAGACGTCGATCAGGCTTTCCAGACCCTTGAGCTTGCGCACGATCAACGTGCGGTGGGCCCACGGGCAGGCAAGGGAAACGTACAGATGGTAGCGACCGGCTTCTGCCTTGAAGCCGCCTTCACCGGACGGACCGGGGCGCCCATCGCTGGTGACCCAGTTCCGACGCTTGGCTTGCTCGCGCTGAAAAGCGCCGTCTTTGCTGCTTTCGTACCACTGGTCTTGCCAGCGTCCTTCAACGAGAAGGCCCATGTCTGACTCCAAATTGAGCTGTACCGAAGTACGTTGGAGATCAGTCTAAAGGCAATCGTTCGAACGAATAACGCAAAGACTGGGGGGTAGCTATCGGCTAAATCGATCTGTTCCGGTTCGCCCAATACTGCTCGGCTTGCGCGAAGGCTTCAGCCCGCGGCATCCCGAGGCCTCGCAGTGCAAGCGCGATGGTTGCGATCAGCGCCAGTTGCGGGTAGCTGTCCTCGATATCGCCATTCCAGATCGCGACCAGATGCTGCGGGTCGAGGGTGGCCGGCTTTACGTGGCGACGGTCCGACAGTGCCGGCCATTCCTCATCCCACGGCTGGCCATCGGTGGTGCCGTACAAATGGCTGATGGTGTCGGGATTGATCTCGACCTCACCACCGTCGCCCTTGATCACGATGGCGTGGTCACCGAGCAGGCTGCTGGCGTCGCGATGCACGCCCTGATAGCCCGGATGGAAAATACTCTGCAGCCCACAGCGCGCGCCCAGGGGATTGAGGATGCGCGTCAGCGAGTGGATCGGCGAGCGCAGTCCCAGCGTGTTGCGCAGATCGATCATGCGCTGCAGCTGCGGCGCCCAATCGCCGAGGGGGAAGAACGCAATGTTCTGCTGCTCCAGCGCCTCACCCACCGCCTGCCAGTTGCGGCACAGCGGAATGCCCAACAGGTCCAGCAGCTGCTCGCTGTACAGGCGGCCGGCGGTATGGGCGCCGCCGCCGTGCATCAATACGCGCACGCCATTCTGCGCCAGGCACTTCGCCGCCAGCAGGTACCACGGCAGATGACGCTTTTTGCCAGCGTACGTCGGCCAGTCGATATCGACGTTAAGCTGCGGCGCATGCAGACGCTCGCGCACGGCTTCGGTGAAGCCTGCGAGCTCATCCGGGCTCTCTTCCTTGTGCCGAAGCAACATCAGAAAAGCGCCGAGCTGGGTGTCTTCGACTTTTTCATCGAGCACCATGCCCATGGCTTCCCGGGCTTCAGCGCGGGTCATGTTGCGCGCACCACGCTTGCCCTTGCCGAGAATACGAACGAAGGGCGCGAACGGATGCTCGGCAGGGGTTTCGATGAGAAGGGGGGCGAAGTCGGTCATAGGCAATTGGTCGGCTTGGGCAGGCCCGCCAGCTTGGCGGCAAGTTTGGCGGGAGTGCCGTTGAACAGACGATTCAGGTGCAAGCTGTTGCCTTTGCCGGCGCCCAGCTTCAGCGCGGTGTACTTGACCAGCGGCCGCGTGGCCGGGGACAGCTGAAACTCTGCATAGAACGCGCGCAGCAGTTCGAGAATCTCCCAATGCTCCGGCGTGAGGGGGATGTCCTCCTCAAGGGCCAGGGCTTCGGCGACTTCATCGGACCAGTCGTGCAGGTCTTCGAGATAGCCGTCTTTGTCCAGCGCGATGCTGCGTCCGTCGACGAGAAGCTGTTTCATAGCCACGTGTTGACCTTGTCGTATTGCACCGAGAGCGCGACAAATCCGGCGTAGTCGACGCCTTGGGCCCAGTCAGGCAGCGCGATGTTTCGAGCGGTGGCGTCTTCATCGAGCACGAATAGCTTCAGGGTGCCGGTTTTCGCGCTCAGTGTCCGCGCGGTGGCGGTATCGGCGCGCAACGCATAGGTCGCGTCGCCGCACAAAAGGATTGCGTCTTCGCTGCCGAGCACGCGCAGGCAACTGCTCAGGCGCGAGTCGGTGAACGGGGAGTGAGAGAGTACGTGCAGGGTAGCCATCAGATCGTTATCACCTGGTCGTAACGGTCAATGAGCGCGGCGATCTGCGGGTCATCCAGCACCTGAAGCGGTGCGACGCTCAACCCGGCCGGCTGCATCCCTCGCTCACTCAGGCTGGTGCTGCAGGCGAACAGGTCTTCCACGCCGAACATCGACAACGCCTGAAGGTTGGCGGTCAGGTCTTTCTGCTGCACCTGGCTGGCGTTCTGCGCCGTCGCCAACTGAAGCACGCCGTCGTCCATGAACAGCATGGCCACCGGTAGATCGAACGCGCCGCCGGCCAAAGCAATGTCCAGCGCCTCCCGGGCGTCGGGGCCGGACCAGGGTGCCTGACGGCTGATGATCAATAATGACTTCGCCACGTTACGGCCCTCCAAAACAGATCAAGCGATCGGCCGTCTGCACTGCATCATGTAGCTGACCCAGCCCCGACAGTTCCCAGGGTGCCGGCAGGTTCGCCGCAGATCGCGAATAACGCTCCGCCTCTTCGGCATTCAACACGCCCCGGCGAAGGGCCGCTGCGATGCAGACCACGCCGTCCAGCTGGTGGGTGGTGACGAAATCACGCCATTGCGCGGCGGTGTCCGACTCGTCCTGAGGTGACACGACATTGCCGGACGCGCTGTGCACGCCGTCCTGATAGAAGAACAGACGGACGATGTCATGGCCCTGCGCCAACGCGGCTTTGGCGAACAGCAATGCGCGCCGGGAGGAGGGCGCGTGGGCGGGCGAATGCAGGGCAATGGCGAACTTCATGGGCGGCTCGGTGGGGCGCTGACAGGGAACATGGGCGCAATGATAAAGAATTCACGAACGCCAGACAGCAAAAAGCCCGCCGAAGCGGGCTTTTTGTTGAAGCGGGCAAACTGATCAGTCTTTGCTGCCCATGATGCCGAAGATCTGCAACAGGCTGATGAACAGGTTGTAGATCGATACATACAGGCTGATGGTCGCCATGATGTAGTTGCGCTCACCGCCGTGAATGATCGCGCTGGTCTGGAACAGAATGCAGACCGAGGAGAACAGCACGAAGCCGGCGCTGATCGCCAGTTGCAGGCCGCTGATCTGGAAGAACATGCTGGCCACCACGGCCCCGAGCAACACGAAGAAACCTGCGGTGATGAAGCCGCCGAGGAAGCTCATGTCCTTGCGCGTGATCAGCACGTAAGCCGACAGACCGCCGAAGACCAGGGCCGTCATCGCGAACGCGGAAGCGACGACTTCGGCGCCGCCCTGCATGCCGATGTAACGGTTGAGGATCGGGCCGAGGATGAACCCCATGAAGCCCGTCAGCGCGAACGCCGAAACCAGACCCCACGCCGAATCGCGCAATTTGTTGGTGAGGAAGAACAGACCGTAGAAGCCGATCAGCACGACGAAGACGTTCGGGTAACGCACGTTCATCTGTTGGGCAACGAACGCCATGACGCCGCTGAAGGCGAGGGTGAGGGCCAGAAGGCCGTAAGTGTTGCGCAGGACGCGGCTAACCTCTAGCTGCTCGACCTGCACGCGGTTGTTGACTGCGTAATCCTGTTCGCGCATGGCGCTACTCCTGATGGTGAAATTGAAGGGTTTGAAACCTCAAGTTGCAAAGATCATAACAGAGGCGAGGCAAGGCGCTAGCCGGAGAGTTTGACAGCTTGTTTCATTACGGTATTATGGCGCCCGCAAAGCGAGGGAGGGTTCACAAAACCTTCCGACGCAGATGCTTCGGGGAATTGGCAGAGTGGTTGAATGCACCGGTCTTGAAAACCGGCGAACGTTAATAGCGTTTCTAGGGTTCGAATCCCTAGTTCCCCGCCAAACACAGTAAAAAGCCCTGCTAATGCAGGGCTTTTTCGTTTCCGGGGTTTGGTGCTCGACGGGCTGCTTTTGATCGTATTCTCGCGAATCATGCTGCCCAGGCCGCTAGCATATTAGCAAGCGCTAATCGTCTGTGTGATAGCAGATCGTAATTTACTGTATGCTAACCGGAAGCGATTATTGGGCATGGACATCAACAAACTGAGAGCAGACGCCCTGAAAGCCGTAATGGCCGGGGCTTCGCAGAAAGATTTCGCGAATCAGCACGGCCTTGATGCGTCGTATCTGTCCCAGATTCTTAACGGGCACAGGAACCTCGGCGAGAAAGCCGCTGCGAATTTGGAAGAGAAGATCGGCCTCCCTTCGGGAAGCCTGGTCAGCCCTGCTACGTCCGAAGCTTCTGCGCCAGTGAAAGCCGGGCTTTCGGCGCTGGAACAGCTCAAACAGTCACTCGCCAAGGTGAAAGGCTTTTCAAATGAGGCGCGGGAACGGATTGTGGCGGCGGCCGCCGACCCGGATGGCCAGAGCACAGATGTGCTTCCGGCCAATTTCGCCGCTCTTCGCCCTACCAATGAAGAGATTGTCATTCGTCAGTACGACATCCGCGCAGCGATGGGTCACGGACAGGTGCCGCCGGACTACACTGAGGTGGTGCGCAACCTGGTTGTGAGGGAAGAGATTCTTCGCGAGAAAGGTGTGACGTACACCTCGAAGACAGCGCTGGCAATGATCAGTGGCTGGGGTCAGAGCATGGAAGGAACCATCAACGACAAAGACCTGGTGATCGTCGACAAAGGCGTGCAGGAATTTATCGGCGAGGGGATCTACGTGCTGACCTGGCACCAGGAACTGTACATCAAGCGCGTGATGCGGCTGGACGAAGAGAATTACAGGCTTATTTCAGACAATCAGCATTATGAGAACCAGACGGCAAGGATCGACGACGTAACGATCCATGCGAAGGTTTTATTGATTTGGAACGCAAGGAAGGCCTAGTTGCGCTGACGGACGTTGCCAACCGGGATCGGCACAGGCAGTTTGTTGAAGGTACAGACGCCCGCTTATCAAGCGGGCTTTTTTGTGCCCTTAGAAAGGCGGGGCTTCTTCCAATACTTCGAATTCGTCCCGCACCTGGACGCGCGGATCGTTATCTGACGGCGCCTCCCACTTCAGCGTGACCGAACGGTCTTCATCGTTGAAAACCATCTCTATCCCATCCACCTCTGCGATTGCCCCCATCACGTCGTCCCACTCCCTGTCGCCGTCAGTCTCCAGCTTATGGATCGTCACCCACATCTGATCCTGAGCGATCGGGTGGTTGATCATGCTTGCAACCCTTAGGTTCAGGCGCTCCAGGCCGGACATGGGCACGCGCTCTTGAGGCTTTTTCTTCTCTCGCAGGGACATCAGTTTCTCCTTGATTACTGTATATGCGTACAGCTTTCGTAAGCATACCGACAGTCAGCTGTTTGCAAAACCCCTGTCAGAAATATCGACCTGCCTCGAGCGCCAACCACCCATTACAGACACGGAAATAATTTAGCGTTAGCTATTGACGCATTAATTAGCGTTTGCTAATTTACATCCATCGCAGCGAGATACCGCAGCGATAAATGACTGGTGAAGCCGCCAGATAGCCAGGGATCAGCGAAGTGGTCTCCCAGCCCCGATAAGGGACCGACTGGATTAAAGTTCTTTAAGCAGAACGGAATCACCGATTTCGCTGGCTGGCCTTGGTAACAGGGCCAGACGGGAAATCAACGGAGAAAGAGAGGGCAGCCAGGCGGGTGCACTAACACCCACAGGGATCGCCAGATCGCAGGCTGTACCTGCAAACAAGCCGAGGCCCTTACTCTCCGCGCGAGCGGGGCGGAGCCTGGCAGAAACCAAAAGGCTTCGCAGAATGTTGAAAGATTGCAGATGTGGAAAGTGCAAAAGACTTCTCGCCCGTATAGGCGAGATGACGGAGCTCCAGATCAAGTGTTCCCGGTGCGGGACGTTGAACCATGTGAGGGCCACGTGCCCCGAGCTATCGCCTATGAGCGACATGAATGCGGAATTCTTCGCTAAAAATCATTCGACTCAAGGTAATCAAAATGTCCAATAGCAGCTCAGTAATCGCCCAGCTCAAAAACATTCCTCTGGTAGGAATCAACCTGGGTTCGGTCGCCAATGCTGGTCAAATCCTTCCAGGTTCGGCCGGCACTCATTATCAATGGCCTAATCAGGACACCATCACCCACTGGGTAAAGGATCTAGGCGTACGCCTGATTCGATTCCCTTTCGAGCTCCAACGTGCCATCCAGCTGTCGACGGTAGACGGTCTGCCCGGCCAAGGCGCAAACCTCAATCAGGCGTTCATCGATCAATGGCAGATCATGCTCAAACTGATCAGAGAGGCGTCGAATGGTGAGGCTCGAATTATTCCCGATCCGCACCACTACATGCGCTTGCACCGCTATCAGACCGATGCGAACGGCCAGCTGACCGGCGCGCTTTACCCGAGCGATCAGGCGGGTAACCAAGACGGTTGGAAGGTCACTGAGCAGGTGCTGATTAAAGACGGGAATGCGGTTGGCGGTGGCTCTTGGAGCGCTGTTCATCTGGCAAACTTTCATCAGAAACTGGTCGTTGCATGCGATGACCCTATGGTTCTTGGTTGGGGGTTGGGCAACGAGCCCTATCCCAACCCCAACGCCGGCGCAAAGGACTACATTACGTCGGGCGACTTGGAAACCCTTTACATCAACACGATGAATACCGTGCTGAAGGCCCTGCGCAACAGCTCCAAAAAGCCAGTCTTCATCTGTGGCTTGCAATACGCGAGTGCCAAGGACTGGGCGAGTGTCTCGGCGAATCTACAGTCGAAGATTGTGGATCCGGCGAATTCTATCGTGTGGGAAGCGCACGCCTATGCTGACGTCGATGGCGGATCGAGCGGTGCCTACAACGGCGACAACACCCAAATTTCGCCAACAGCGCTGCGCGACCAAATCGTGGGTCCGTTTCTGACTTACGCCAAAGCCAACAAGATGGCGGCATTCATCGGCGAGACTGGCATTCCACCAACGGATGCTGGCCGTACCGCGCTGAAGAATCTGCTCGACAAAGCCAAGGCTGAGAAAATCCCCGTCACCCTATGGGTCGCGGGTCCGGGCACTGACGGCGAGAAGATGAGCCTTGAAGCGAGTAACCAAGCGGCAACCGTTACGATGTTGAAGCCATACTTCGCTGAGCGCATCACTCAGTGGGGTTACGCGCAAGCGTAGTCTCGCTAGCAGAGCCTGAGCCTCCCATTCCGGGAGGCTCTCCTTCCCATTCTTTCAGTGACCGCGGGTGTGAACACCCGATCCGGAACGCTACATAACAGTACCCGCGCTGCTCCGACGGGCAGCGTGAACGACATGCACTTATTCAGAGCCTCGGCATTTGCCGGGGCTTTTTCGTATTCAGCCCCGCCACGTTCATCGCTCCGAGTAGGGATTGCTGAGGGGCGGACCCATTCCCCGAGCCCGAGAGGGCGTACTGTCGGAGGTCGACGAAGATGCCGGAAAAAACACCTGACTTCTGGGCGCACGTCTGGCTGATCATCACGACGCCGCTCTGGCAAGGAGCAATCATCGCCGCAACCATTTCTCTGTTGCGCGTGCTTTATGAAGGCAAAGAAGCCAACAAATGGCGCGTCGTGCTTGAGGCGCTGATCTGTGGTGCATTGAGCCTGTCAGCCAGCAGCGTCATCGAATGGATGGCCTGGCCATCGAGTCTGTCCGTCGCCGCCGGCGGCACCATAGGGTTCATCGGCGTGACGGCGATCCGCGAGCTGATCATCCGGTTCCTCGGACGCAAGGCGGATTCGTTATGAGCCTCGGGCCCATTGTCGCTGTAGCCAAGCTGGTTCTGCATTGCGAGCCATTGCAGCCGCCATGGTCATTGCAATCGTGATGGGACTGCTGATTGCGCTCCGGCAGATTCGCGTTGTCAGTCTGCAGGGTGCCATCGCCCTCGAGCGTGACGCGCGGCAGACCGCCCCCAAAAGCACATCCGATCGTCTAGCCCGCCGTTGAGCGGACTTTTTCGCCTGGAGAATAATCATGACCGTGACTGACAAAGATCGCGACGTCCTCGCTCGCACGCTGTATGGCGAAGCTCGCGGGGAGGGCCTTGCCGGAATGCTGGCCGTGGCCTGGACGATCCGCAACCGAGTGAACGATGGACAGGAAAAGTCATGGTGGGGGGAGGGCTACGCCGGGGTATGCCAAAAGCCCTATCAGTTCAGTTGCTGGAACAAGGACGATCCAAACTATCCATTCCTGAGCGGCGCGCGACAGATCCCGTTCCGCGATTTGGCGCAGTGCCAAATCGCTGCTGACCTGGTGATCGACGGCAAGGTGCCAGACCCCACCGGTGGGGCGACTCACTACTACGCGACCACTTTGTCGAGGGCTCCGGCGTGGGCAGCCAGCGCCAAGCGGACTCTGAAACTCGGGAACCACATGTTTTTCAAGGGCGTTCCCTGATCCGCAGCACAGTCATCAGCAAGCCGTCCGGGGCAGGCTCGCCGTTGAGCGCCCGGCCCCTCACCGTAAACGTTTCGCCAGCCCGCAGTCCTGCTGAACTACCCGCCGCCAAACACGGTAAAAAACCCCGCATCTGCGGGGCTTTTTACGTTTCCGGGGGGTGGCATGGGCCCTGGAACCCGCTTCAGAGCGTCAAAGCAGCGAGGGGCTAAAGCCGGAACTTGCCGACCATGTCGTTGAGCCTGACCGCGAGTTTCGACAGCTCGTTGCTGGCTTCCAGTGTCTGTCTCGCGCCCTCTGTGCTTTGCATGGCCAGATCGCGAATGCTTACCAGGTTTCTGTCGACATCGCGGGCAACGTGCGCCTGTTCCTCCGAAGCCGTCGCAATCTGCATATTTCGTTCATTGATCTCCAGCACCGCATCGGTGATCAGGCGCAGGGACGAGCCGGCGTCTTTCGCAGAGGTCAGCGTGCTGTGAACCTCCTGTCTGCTTTTGTCCATGGACGCCACCGCAGCGGCAGACCCTGACTGGACCTTGGTGATCATCTGCTCGATTTCCTGAGTAGACAGTTGGGTCCTGTGCGCCAGTGCCCGTACCTCGTCCGCCACCACAGCAAAGCCGCGTCCCTGTTCCCCGGCGCGCGCCGCTTCAATCGCCGCGTTCAACGCGAGTAGGTTTGTCTGCTCGGCGATGGCCCGGATGACGCTCAGCACTTTTGTAATATCGTCAGCCTGGCTGGCCAGGGCCTTGACCTGTACCACAGAGTTGTCCACGAGGTCGGCGAGGTTCGTCATGGCCGTCACCGTGTGGACCACCCTGCGGTTGCCCTCTTCAGCAGATGTGCTGGATGACTGTGCGGCCTCGGACGTTGAGTTCGCATTTCTCGCCACTTCTTCCACTGCCGCACTCATCTCGGTGACCGCAGTGGCAGCCTGTTCGATCTCGCTGTTCTGTCTTTGAAGTGTCCGGTCTGCGCTTTCGGTGATCGATGTCATTTCGACGGAGGCGGTGCTCAGTTGGTCGGCTGCTCCCGATATCTCCGTTATCGTGGTCTTTAAATTGCCGGCCATGAGATTGAGCGCAATCATCAAACTGGATACCTCATCCCGCCCCGTCACGGCGAGGACGCCGGAGAGGTCGCCCGTTGCGATCTTCTCCGCGAAGGTCAATGAGCTGGCGACCGGCTTTACGATACTTCGGGTGAGGGCATACGCCAGGCCTATGGTCAGAGCCGAGGCAGCCAACACGACGGAGACAAGCACCATAATGCTGTGGCTGTAAACCTCTGCAGCGCGATGCCCTGCGCTGACGGCATTCTGTGAATTGATGTCACGCAGCGTGGTGAGCTCTGCCTGATACTGCGTCGCGGTCTGCGCTTGCTCGGTGTTGGCGAAGTCCAGTGCGCTTTGATGGTCGGATTTATTCAGCGCAATGATATTTTTGACGCCTGATATGTATTTTTCCATCAGGGCGTTTGCTATTTGAAACTGCCGTTTATCTTCGTCGTTGGTGACCAGATGCGCCCGGTAATAGCCCGTCTTCTCATCGAGCGTAGCGATGTATTGGAAAATATTATCCGTGACCTTGCGTTCTGCATCCGGGCCCGACACCGCCAATAACCGTACGCTTTCCAGTCGGGTATGCAGCAGTGCAATCTGAATATCGTCGATCACCTGAATGCTGGGAACCACGTCAGTTTCCAGGCTTTGCTCAGTGGCACGCATTTCATCAATTTGAACGTACGCGAATACGCCAAGGCCTAGCAGAATGAGCGTAATGAGACCAAAGCAAAGCAGCGCTCTGGTTGAAATCTTGAAGTTTTGTAGTTGCATGGGGTCTCTCCAGAGCTCCAAAGGAAGGCGCTGAGGTCCGTTCCAGCAACCACCGTGTCTGCCGGATTCTCGATTACTTAAGGTACGTCCAGCGGATAGACGGGCATATGGCTATCATGGTCGCGTGTTTGCGCAGTGCTCAATAATCAATTAACTAATTCTTCATTTAATACCGCCAATGCGTTTGCAAACGGGGCGAGCCTGAGGCGATTATCGCTTCTCGGGATCGTCCCGAAATACCTGCCAACCATTAAGGAACACCATGCCGTTTAAAGACCTTTGCCTGGCATTGCTGGTCATCATTGCGTGGGGTTTGAATTTCATCGTGATCAAGTACGGGCTGGATGGCCTGCCGCCGATGTTGCTGGGCGCGCTGCGGTTTACGCTGGTCGCGATTCCCGCCGTGTTCTTTATCCGTCGTCCGCAGTTGCCTTGGTTTTGGCTCCTTGCGTACGGCGCGACCATTTCTTTCGGTCAGTTCGCCTTTCTATTCGAGAGCATGGCCCATGGCATGCCACCGGGGTTGGCGTCCTTGCTGTTGCAAGCGCAGGCATTCTTCACGCTGCTGTTCGCGGCGATATTCATCGGTGAGAAATTACGCATTTTCAGCGTGGCGGGCTTACTCATCGCCGCTGGCGGTCTGACCCTGATCGGCATGGGCACGGGGGCTGCGACACCGCTGCTGGCGGTGTTGCTGGTGTTATGCGCGGCTTCGATGTGGGCGTTGGGCAATATCATCACGCGCCGGTTTGGGAACGTCGATCTCGTTGCCCTGGTGGTCTGGGGCGCGATTGTTCCGCCGCTGCCGTTTCTCGCCATGTCGTTGTGGCTAGAGGGGCCTGCGCTCATTGAACATTCGTTGCTTAACCTGGGATGGAGTTCGGTGCTGTCGCTGGCTTACCTGGCTTTCGTCGCCACGCTTTTCGGTTACATCAGCTGGAGCAAGCTGCTGTCTCGCTATCCAGCGGGCAAGGTCGCGCCGTTTTCCCTGCTGGTGCCGGTGGTCGGCCTGAGTTCATCAGCATTGGTGCTGGGCGAGCGACTCAGCGTCCTGCAATGCGCGGGGGGTGTGCTGGTGATGCTGGGGCTGACGGTCAATCTGCTCGGGCCCAAGCTGTTCAGCCGTGGGCGACAAGCGACCGCTTGATGTGCGGGGATCAGGGTTTCGCGATGCAAACCCGATTCAGGCAGTTGCGCCGTCCAGGGACGGCGCCCCTTCCGATCAGCTTACTGGGGAGCCGGCCCAAAGCGGTTATCGCCTTTCTGACCTTCCGTAGCCAGGAACACGATGTTGGCGAACGGCACAATGAGCCACCAGCCGCTGCGATCAGTGTCGTGCAGTCGGCGAACGCCAACGGCGAGGGAGGGTATCAATAACGCAAGGCTATACACATTCGAGATCATTGAATTGCTGCCGATGATGGCGTCGACAACGGCAAGCGCGATTGAGATCAGGAAGCTGATCAGGAAAAACATCCAGTATTCCTTGCGCCGCGCCCTCCCACTGAACACCGCGTACTTTTTCAGAACGTCTACATACCAGTGAAAAAAACCTGGCTGGGCGACAACTGCAGCACTATTGCCGCCGCCTGCGTACGCCAACTGCGGTGCGCCGCACTGCGGGCACGTGACAGCACCATCACTGATTTCCTTTGCACAACCACGACAAAATGCCATTTGAATCTTCCTTTGATTAATTAACACACAGTCCAACGAAAACAAGCAGCGAAACACCGGATAACACAGTCCCGGCGATGGCCATGCCATAGCCTGGTCTTTTGGTGTTGATAGTGATGATCCCCAGAATCAGGGCGACGACGGAGAACAGGCCCAGGCCCTGAATCGTCTCAAGGTCCCACTCGCCTTGGTCAAAGAGCGCAAGCGTGCACACGATACTGAGCACGAGCGAAATGATTGCCATCCAGGGAGAGCGTACGTTTGCAGGGGGGGGTGTTGCTGAGGTGAAGTGTTGCTGAGGTGATTTGACTTGCGCCACATTGCGGGCAAGTGACTGCCGTTTCATGCAGCTCCTTTGCACCGCCACGACAAAATACCATCGCCATCTCATATCCCTATAGTAGAAAGGCTTGTAGGTGCATGTCGGCTGCCCGGCTGAAATCTTTAGAAAAGATTTTGTAGGCATCCCTCGCGGCCTGTCGCGAACCCCGCACCCCCGTCATTGCAGAGCATTTGGCCGCCCGTTCATCCCCTTACAATACCAGCCCTTGCAAGACGAATCAGAAACCTTAACAACTGATAACGCTTTGCATTACCAATTTATACAAAAGTTGTTACGATCGGCGCCCTCATAGCTTTTCGCCATGCGGACCGTCGCTTTTCAGGGGGCCGTGCCGCCGATCAGCACGCCTTCGTCCTCTCCAGGAAGCACCCGATGCTACGTCCCGCCCTGCCAGCCTTGTCGGCACTCGTCGCCCTTGGTTTCTCCAGCCATTCCTTCGCAGTGCCGGTGCAGCAGGATTCGCCCGATCAGCCATCGGTCACATCGCCCGCTCCACCGGGCAGTGCCAGCGGCAACTCGGCGCCGGGTGCAGTGGCTTTGGAAGGCCTGAGCATCAACGCCGATTACGGCATCGCGGGGCAAGCGACCACGGAGAATTCAGGCTCTTACACAACGGGTTCCATGAACACGGCAACCAAGCTGCCGCTTTCCATTCGCGAGACGCCGCAGTCGGTGAGTGTGATCACTCGCCAGCGCATGGACGATCAGGGCATGAACGACCTGAACGACGTGGTGAAATACGCGCCCGGCGTGACGTTGCACCGAACGGCGTCGGACCGTCAGGAGTTTCTGGCGCGCGGTTTCAAGATCGACAACATCATGTACGACGGCCTGCCGAGCAGCATCAGCACCTACACCCAGGACGTGATTTCCGGCGCGGATCTGGCCATGTACGACCGCGTCGAAGTGGTGCGCGGTGCGACGGGACTCATGACTGGCGCGGGCAGCCCGGCAGCGACGCTGAACCTGGTGCGCAAGCGCCCAACCGCCGTGCCACAGGTGAGCGTGACCACCAGCGCCGGCAGTTGGGATCGATACCGCACCGAGGTCGATGCGTCGAACAAACTCAACGATGCTGGCACCGTTCGCGGCCGTGTCGTGGCGGCGTACGAAGACGACAAAAGCTTCTCCGACATCCGCAAGAATCAGCGCCAGACCTTTTACGGCATCCTCGAAGCCGACCTGAACGACTCGACCACCTGGACCGTCGGCGCGTCCAGACAGCGTGACGACAACACTTCGGACTGGGGCGGTCTGCCCAGCGGTCCGAACGGCGAAGACCTGCACCTCAAGCGTTCGACCTTCCTCAGCAACGACTGGTCGTATTGGAACAAAGACAACATCATGTTCTTCACCGACGTCACGCACCGGTTCGACAACGGCTGGTCGACCAAGCTGGCGGGGCAGAAGATCTGGGCCGAAGCGGACACCTTCTCCAGCTACGTCGGCAACTACGATGGTCTGGGCTTTCAGCAATACCACGGCAAGTACCGCGACGACGATGACCAGACCAACCTTGATGCGTCCCTCAGCGGGCCGTTCCAGATGTTCGGTCGCGAGCATGAACTGGTCGTGGGCGTGAGTCACCGGCAGGAGAAGTTTCACCAGTGGGGCGGCTGGACCGACGGCACGCCGATCGACCTCTACAACCCGACCCACTCAGTGACCAAACCTGACGTCGACACCAGCCTTTACGAAACCCGCAACGCCGCCACTGAAGAAGGCGTTTACGCCGTGGCGCGCCTGAACCCCATCGACCCGCTGCACGTCATCCTCGGCAGCCGCGTCAGCTGGTATGACTTCGACAACCGCGTCGGCAGTGGCGATTACAAGGTGGTCCGTGAAGTCACGCCGTACGCTGGCGTCATCTACGACCTGAACGACACCTACTCGGCCTACGCCAGTTACACCGAAATCTTCAAGCCGCAGACCGAGATGGACTCCTCGCGCTCGGTGCTCAAGCCGATGACCGGCAAGAACTACGAGATCGGCCTGAAGGGCGAATACTTCGACGGCGCGCTGAATGCATCGGTGGCGCTGTTTGAAATGGAGCAGGAGAACCGCGCGTCTCTGGTCCAGGACCAGAACTCCACCAATTGCCCGAGCTTTCCGGCTTCCAGCTGCTACGGCGCAGCGGGCAAGGTGCGCAGCCGCGGGATCGACACCGAACTGAGCGGCGCGCTGACGCCGGACTGGCAGTTCTCGGCGTCGTACACCTACGTGCTGAGCCAGTTTGTCGAAGACGGCACCAAAAGCAACGAAGGCAAACTGTTCGCCCCCGAGCAGCCGAAGCACCTGTTCAAAGCCGCGACCAGCTACACCTTGCCGGCCGAGCTGCACAAGTGGCGAGTGGGGGCGGACGTGCTGGCCCAGAGCAAGACCTTCAACCGCGTCGGCGACGGTCAGGCCGATCAGGACGCTTACGGCATCGTCGGCCTGATGGCCGGCTACACGCTGAACGAGCACTGGGACGGCCGGGTCAACGTCAACAACCTGTTCGACACCCGCTACTGGCAGGGCCTTCCGAACGCGTCGGGGACCGGCGTTTACGGCGATCCGCGCAACCTGATGTTCTCGGTGAAGTGGACGCTCTGATCACTCGCCGTACCCGGCACATCGTTTGATCGCAACGCACTGCGATCAAAGGTCCTCGGCCTGATCTTCCGCCAGCAAATCGAGCCCGGCCAGGGGCTCGATCAGCTGCGCGCCTTCGTTGCGCACATTCCCGACGTCCTTGCCCACGGCATGCCAGTGAAAATCGCTGACCGGCCGGCAGCCTTCCTGGGCGATTTGCGCGAGCCGTGACGCCGGCGTCTGCGGGTCGACCCATTCCCGGGCCAGCTCTGGCGTCAGTACCAGCGGGCGGCGGTCGTGGATGTCAAGCATGCCGGCATCGCTGGCGGCGGTGATGATGACGAAACCATCGCGTTCGTCCGGCTCAAGGCCGGGCCTGACCTGTCCCAGCGCGGCGAAGTACATCGGCTCCTGGTCTTTCAAATGGATGAAGTACGGCTGTTTGCGCTTCGCATCGTTTGGGTCTTTGACCCATTCGTACCAGCCGTTGGCGGGCGCCAGGGCGCGCCCGTTCGGCCACAGGTCTTTGAAGAACTTGCCGGTCATGACCGTTTCGACGCGCGCATTGATCGGGTCGGGCCGTTTGCCTTTGGCCCAGCAGGGCGACCAGCCCCAGCGCACCTTGTCGACGCTCAGGCCGTCAGCCACTGGCCGGATGATCTCGACACGGGTGGTCGGCGCCACGTTGTAACGCTCGATGGGCCAGAGATCGTAGCCATTGATCACCAGCTGCTCTGGCGCAAGCGTCTTGAGGTAATGGTCCATTGGCTCGTAGATCGAGTAGCGTCCGCACATGTGTCACCCGTCGAATTTTCCTGCATACCAGATTGACCGCGCGCGGCTGAGAACGTTAACTGTATATACGTACAGTTAACAAACACAAGGTCAGTCTCATGAGTGTCACCATCCTTGGCCGATTGTCGGCGGCGGGCGAACGGTTTCCCCTTTACGCCTTTCAAGTGCCGGCGGGTTTTCCCTCGCCGGCGGCCGATCACATCGAGCGGCACATTTCGCTGGACGAGTTGTTCGATATCCGCGCCCCCCATGTCTATCTGGTGAAAATAGAAGGCGACAGCATGCAGGGCGCGGGCATCTATTGCGGCGATCTGGTGATCGTCGACCGCAGCCTGTACGCCGAACACGGCGACATCGTCATCGCCGCGCTGAATACCGAGCCGGTCTGCAAGCGGCTGCACATGCGGGGCAACGAGGTCATCCTCAAGTCCGAGAACAGCAAATACCCGCCGCGCTATGTCATGGATGGCGACGAGCTGCTGATCTGGGGCGTGGTGAAGTACAGCGTTCGCGATCACGACAAGGTGATGCATTCGTGAGGCGCGGGCCTCTTTTATAGGTCGCAGGCAAGAAGACGGGTACAAAGGCTCAATCCGGTGGGAACCCTTCGGGCGTCGGCAGCCACTCAGGCGGACGCTTCCATGGATGTCTTCTCATGCGCTTTGATAACCCGTTGCGATCGCTTCAACACTTCGGTGCCTCAGTCTTTCGCCGCCATGACGGCCCGCAGCAGCCCGCCGCCGGGCAAAACCCCGGCGTTGCCCTGCAGCCGTTAGACCCGCTGACGCGTCTCGACCTGGCGGTCAATGCTCAAGGGCGTGTGGAGGTCAGCGATAAGGGGCTCATTGGAGGGCTGGACAACGAACAGCGTCTGTTGAGCGAGATCCTCAACAAGCCGGGCCAGTCGTTTACAAAGCATCCGGGCGGTCAGTTGATCGACGCCCAGGGCTTTGCCGTCAGGGCCGACGCGTCCGCGCATACGGTCCATGCCTATGTTGCTTCCAGGCCTCATCGCACGGGCGGCGTGGCGCCGGCGATACCCTTCGACAAGGGGCATCTGGCTCAGAAAAACGGCATCTTCGAAGGTGCTGGCAGGGACGTCTGGACCCTTCATGACAAGCAGCTTTTTCGCTTTGGCGGCGACGCCGGTTGGCACGCCGCCGGCGTGCCCGATGGCCACGAGGGCAAGTTCAAATCATTGAGCCTTGATGGCGGCGATGTCCACGCCCTCGATGAAACAGGCGTTGTCTGGAAGCTGGGCGACGGTCAGCCAACGCGCGTGATGTTTGCCCATCCGGTGAGTGCGACGGCGGTCCGTGACGATGAGTTGCTGGGTGTGTCGTCGCACGACGGGGCCGTTCATCTGGAGGAACCGGAAGGTCGCTCCACGGAGCTGACTCTCAACGGCGCGCCATTGGGTGAAAAAAAAACCGACAAGCCTTCAGCCATCGGCGTCGCCGGGCCGCATTTGCTGATGGTCGACGGCGGTGGGCGGTTGTACAAAGGTCGGTTGCCCACCGGTGACCAGTGGCCGGACACACTGAATCTACAGCCCCACGCCGCGAGGGAGTTGGCGGTCGCGGAGTTTGGCAAGCTGACCTTCAGCGGTCTGTTCAATGACCAGGCCGGCAATCTGAACGCGCGGTTCAAGGACGCCCATGGCAAGGAGCACACCGCTCAATGGGACGCAACCAAGGGTGATTTCGTGCCGGGCTGGAACCTCAGCCAGTCCACGGCGGTGGTCAGGCAGAAGAATTTGCCGGCGCTGGTCCCCGATCCCCACGAGGTGATTCACCTGGATGGCGGCAGCGTGGCGCACAAAAACGGCCAACTGCTGGTGAACGACCCGAGAACCGATGCGTGGAGCAAGGGTTCGGAGTCGGATCTGCAGGACCTGCATCAAGGCAATGACGGCTTCGCGTATGTGGTCGACAAAGAAGGCGCGGTCAAGCGTCTGGCCGTGCAGGCCCAAGCGTTGTCGAGGACGATGGGCAGCGGACCGGACCTCACCACCGGGCATGGCACTGAGGTGAAAGCGGGCGCAACGTTGCGTGGCGCCCACGATGTCGTCGCAGAAAAAATCGCGGTGCTCAACGATGATCGATACGTCACCCTGAGCGACGGACATCTGCGCAGCCACGACCAGAAAGGCACGCGCCAGGCACTTCCGCCGTTGCCGGGCTTTGGCGACGACGAGACACTGGGCATTCCCGATCCCCATGAGGTGGACCAACGTCATATCCAGGACATGACCATCGCAGGCGGCGACCTCTACGTGCTCAAGGCCGGCGCGTTGTTTCGCATGGAGGCGAAACACTGGCAGGGCGGCAAGGAGGGCTTGGGGGTTCATCATCAGGATGAGTCCGCCTGGGCCCTGGTTGAGCCGAATCTGCCAGCGGGTGTCTCGCTGGACAGCATTCGCACTGCCCCCGGTGGCGCCCTGCTCGTGAAACATGGCGACACCGAACAGCAGTTGAACGCCGATGGCACCCTCACCGCAGCGCCTGCCCAGCCCGCCAAACTGACCCGACAGCATGATTTGCATCAACGCCTGGCCGAACGCGAGCACGCCCTCGGTGGGTTCACCCGCCACGGCAACCTCAAGGTCAACGCCGCCGTGCTGGGCCGGGCCAACATGGAAACGGTCACGCCCAAGGAAGCCACGCCCGGCCCATTTAACTACCTGAGGTCGCACCTTCGCCTCGGGTCGGGCCTGCGCAAGCCGTTCGACAAGGCCACCCATGTTTTCAAGGGCCGCAAAGGCCTGGCGGATGTCTATCAAAACGAATCCGACATGCTGGCGCGACTGGATCAACGCTGGAGGATGAGGCCCACTGCCAGGGTCCCGGCGATGAGCGCGCGACTGGAGCAGATTCGCGGCAACGGCGCGTTCATCAACAACCCCAAGGCTGACCTGCTGACCGACGTGATCGAGAAGGCCACCCAAGCCGTGACCGAAGACACCGAGCGGCTGCTGCGCTCGCTGGCTCAAGACCATGGCGTACTGAACAGCGATGGTCAGGACAATCCCGCGTTCACGCCGTCAAAACCGGTTGCCAACGACATGGTGGCCGGGCTGGCACACTCCTTGGCGGTTTCCGGCGTAACCGACACACCGTTGAACGCGTTGCTTGAACAGCTGACCTCCCAACGCTTTCAGGTCGGCCATCGCAAGCCCGAGGGTGATCGCGACCGGGGCGATGCCCAGGGGCTGGTAAAAGCGCGGCTGGCGCTCAACGCCGATGTGCTCTTTCAGTTGAATCAACAGCTTGATCTGCTCACGGCCGCCGCCCGCGAAGGCAATACGTCGAACGCGCTGCTCGATGGCGTGGCGAACACCCTGGAACAGACGTACGCTAAGGAATACGCCAACGCGCCGCTGAAGAAATACACCGACGCCGGATTCCGCAGCCACACGGAACTCGAGGCCAGCTACGACGCCAGCAAGACCATGCTCAAATACTTCCGCGATGAAAAGCACCCGATGACGCAGAACCTGCGCGCCGGGATGGACGTCCCGCCCGAGCGCATGAGCGAAGAACTGAGCACGGCACTGCGTCAGCTCAAACCCCGGGAGAACCTGAAAATCAGCCGCAACTATGCCGGCAACGTCAACGCCGGGGTCAGTGGTCCGGTCACGGGGGCTGCGTATCTGGGCGGGCGGGTCAACGTCGAGCCGGAGCGCACCTACGGCCTGACCTTCACCCGCTACGAGCGCGGGCTGAAGGTCTCGATGAACCGCGACGGCGCCGTGGCGGGCGGCGGCAACATTGGCTTCGGTGCCGGGTTTGCCGATCACGCCGCGCCGAAACAGGACACTTCCGCCAACCTGATACAGAACGGCAGCTGGATGGGCGTCAGCGCCGACCTCAAATACAAATACACCCAGAGCAACGCGCTGAGTTTCTTCGTGCGCGACGAGGACATCGAAGGCTTCGTGCGGGACCTGACCAGCACACCCTTGCAAAAGAGTAGCGACGCGCAGGGGGCGGTGGCCAGCCGGCTGCATCCACTGTCTTTCCTGGACGAAAGCTCCGAGCAGGAACTGCGCATCGGCACCAAGCACAACGCCGATGTCGACCTGAACCTCGGCGCCGAGTACCGGCTCAACGCAGGGCAGATAGGCGCGAAGCCGGTCAAGGGGTTCATGCGTCTTTCGGCTGGCGCCGTGGGCACCGCCAACCTGGCCAGCTACGAGCGCGAGCGGGTGAAAGGACGAGGGTCGGACGGTTTGCGCACCGATATCCGCACCGACAACAGGGTGCGTTTTCTGGAGAAGGGCGGCGCCACCGCTTACGCGCGGTTGTTCGATGCTGCTTTCAGCTCGCAGCCTAACCACGTGTTTCTGTCCGGCGGGGTGCCAACGGGTGTCACCGCCAGCGTCGTGGTGGAAAACAAGACCGGCAAAGCGTTTGATATCCGTTTCAAGGACACCTTGCCGTTGCTGCCGGCCGAGACCAAAGCGCTGGCCAGTACGCTGGAAAAGGCGTTTCCGCTGATCGATGCGCCGGACCTCTCGGGCAAGGACGCAAAGGCGCAACTGGACGCGCTGGCCTCGACCTATGCCGCCGTGACGATTCCGCCCGCCGAGCCGTTGACCAACGCCCAGTACGCCGCGCTCAACAGCCTCAGCCAGACCCAGCGCCAGGACAAGGCGGCGGATCAGAACACCCGGCTGATGACGACCATGGATTTCACCACCAAACAGAGCAACGTCAACCGCATCGACCGCGCCAGCAATAGCAAGCGCGCCACCGATCCGGTGCGCGCCTGGCTGGGGGGGACGACCAATTCGGGCAATGCCGAGAGAATCGCCGGGTTGATGAATCAGGACCCGCAACTGGCCGGGCTGATCAAGGAGCTTCAGGACCGCAAGGGCACTACCCGCGCGGAGATCAAACTGGAAGTGACGGACGACGCCAAGGCCGAGATTGATCAGATGGCCATCGCCGGGACGCTCAACGACGCGGCCTTGAAGCAGATTCTGGACGACGAGCAAAATCTGCGCATCAAGAGCATCTCGGTCTTTCGCAACGCGGCCAAGGAAGACTCGTTCACCCTGCCGGGGGTTTGGACGAACTTTCGCAGTGGCAGCAACCTGAGCGTCGAGCGACTGCGCGGCGAGATCACGTTCGACTACGCCGAAGCTCAGCAGTCGCCGGTCGGTTACAAACTTGAGGGGCAACTGACTGCCGAGCGCGACACGCCGTCATTGCGCGGCATGGCGGCGCCAGGCGCGGGCAGCTATCGCCCGACCTGATTGCGTCGATGACCCGGTCCGGCCGGCGTTTTTTCATCCGGCCGGAGCGCGGTTTTCCCGGTATTCAGCCTTCTGCCACGGAACCGTTCCAGCGCCCGTGCCACACAGCATAAACTTCTCAGGATGACCTCCAATGCCGCCTGCCTCCCGCCCGTATTCGGGCGCTTTGCGTGTCGTTCTTCCGATGCGCATCGCTTCACTGACTGTTGCGATGTTGTGTGCCGGGTGCCAGTCCTACGGCCCGCCCGAGGCGAGTACCGAACGCACGCCGCGCCTGGTGGCGGGGCTCAATCGCAGCGTTGAGCCGGTTGCGTACTCGCGGCCGACGCTACCCTATGACGGCAGTGATATCTGGCAGCGGATAGGGCAGGATTTCCGTCTGGCCGACGACAATGGCGTCAACGAGCGCATTGTGCGGCAGCGCGACTGGCTGCTGGGCAACGCAGGCTTCATCCGCAATGCCAGTCAGCGGGCCAGCCCGTATCTGCACTTCATCGTCGAAACCCTGGATCAGCGCGCAATGCCGGCGGAGCTGGCCCTGTTGCCGATCATCGAAAGCGCCTACAACCCCACAGCCAACTCGATCCGTGACGCGGCCGGGCTGTGGCAGTTCATGGCCGCCACCGGGCGCGATTTCGACCTGCGCCAGACCGCCTGGTATGACGGCCGTCGCGACGTAGTGGCGTCCAGCAAAGCGGCGATGGATTACCTGACCCGGCTGCACACTCAGTTCGGCGGCGACTGGCTGCTGGCGATGGCGGCGTATAACGCAGGGGAGGGCACGGTGAGCCGGGCCATCGACGCCAACCAGCGAAAAGGTTTGCCCACCGATTACTGGCACTTGAGCCTGCCGAAGGAAACCCAGGATTACGTGCCGCGCTTGCTGGCGCTGTCGTTGCTGGTGCGCGACCCCGAGACCTATGGCGTGAAGCTCAGCCCGGTGGCCAATGCGCCGTATTTCACCGTGCTGGAGCTGGCGCGGCCGGTGGACCTGGAACGCCTCGCCGTCAGTGCCGGCATTGATCGCTCGGTATTGTTGAACCTCAATCCGGCGTTCCTGCGCAAAAAAACCGTCGACGGACCCTCTCGCCTGCTGGTGCCGCGCGACCAGTTCGAGCAGCTTTCCGCCACCCTGGGCAGGATGACCGACGACGTCATGCACGGTAACGAGGCACTGGCGGTCAGCACGGCCACCGCGTCAGCGGGGATCGTGCGTCCCTGACGCACCGTTTCAGCCGCGAGGTTGTCCGCCTCGGGCCCATTTTTGGCAGCAATGGGTCCGGCGTATGTCGGTGCGGATACACATCGGCGCGCCTGCTCTTCACCGCCCATCTATCTGCGCCAGCCGGGTCAGACGTATTCAAGCAATCAATTAACGAAAATTTCACCGAACTTTTCGGGTGTTGTGTAAAAGCGCTGATACATCCCGGCCAGCTGCCGCCTTAAGACACAATTAGAAACATCCGCCTCGACAGGTTGACGGGAGCCTTGGTTCTGTCAGCTCAGCCGATAAGCCATCTTTCGCGGCAACGGTTAGTTGGATCCTATTATCGGATCTGCAGGGATGCGCAAACCTTTGCTTTGCTTTTAATAGTCCAGATGAGGAGAGGCGTAATGCCCGACCCCCTAAATTCAAGGGGTCTGGACCTATACGCGAGAGTACAGTAAAGCGTGTTCGGAAAACCGAGTTGAAACGGTCGGATTTCCGAACGGAGTTAAACTAACAGTCTTTGAAACTAACAGGCAGTCTGCAAGTGGTTCGGCAACTTTAAGTGTGCACGTCCGCTTATATAAGTTCTCGGGGGAGGGTGATATATAAGTCTGGCGAGAAAGTGGGTGCTTGTTAATAGCGGGTGCAAGTGGATATTTATCAGGCCGCGGCCGGGCGCGCATGATAAATGACAGTAAGTTTGAAGCTGATTGAATAAGCGTGCTAGAGCGTCAACAGCCACCCGACAGGGGAGGCGACCAGACAGAGCAAGAGGGAACGCACCATGGCAGAGCATAACCTGATGATTGTTAAGCTATTGTGATGCAGGCGTCAGGCGGGCCGGGCTTTTGGCAGCACGCGTAAGTCATCGTCCAGTCGGGGGCAAGGGACGATTTTAAATAGTCGTTTGAATGTTTTGTGGATGATTAGTTGTCGTCGTCAATAAAGTCAAAGTGCTATCACTGAGGCGTTGTGAAGTAAGTCTCAGCGCGTTGGGGAACTAAATTTAATTATTGCTGCCTTTGGAATGCGTGGTATTAATAAATCGCTTGCTCCCACTACGAGAGGTATCGATGAAAGAAGAAATCGATGTAAGCGACTGTTCCTGTCAGCCCGAAAATGTGGCGCTGGATATCCAGCAAATAGCATTGAATACCGCAAACCTGAGTATGGATTTGCTGCTGTGCGGGGAGACTGGAACAGGCAAGGATACGCTGGCCAAACGTATTCATGACTTGTCCGGTCGGACAGGTTCTTTCATTGGCATGAACTGCGCGGCTATTCCGGAATCCCTTGCGGAGAGTCAGTTGTTCGGGGTTGTGAATGGCGCGTACACCGGCGTCAATCGGTCACGGGAGGGGTACATCGAAGCGGCCTGCGGCGGCACGCTGTACCTGGACGAGATCGACAGCATGCCGCTGAGCCTGCAGGCCAAGCTGCTGCGGATTCTGGAAACCCGGGGCATCGAGCGATTGGGGTCGACCGATTTCATTCCGGTGGACCTTCGGGTCATCGCCTCGGCGCAGCGCCCTCTGGATGAACTCGTGGAACAAGGGCTTTTTCGTCGTGACCTGTTTTTTCGGCTCAATGTGCTGACCATTCAAATGCCAGCCTTGCGCAAGCGTCGCGAACAGATCCTGCCGTTGTTCGACCAGTTCACCCAGCAAGTCGCCGCCGATTTCGGCTGCCCGGTCGCCGAGCTGGACAATCGTCTGGTACAGCTGCTCCTCAGCCATTCATGGCCCGGCAATATTCGCGAACTGAAGTCTGCCGCCAAACGGTTTGTGCTGGGCTTCCCGCTGCTGGGCGGCGATGCGACCGCGGATCGTGATCTGGAAACCGGCCTGAAGACCCAGCTGCGCGTCATCGAGAGGATGCTCATCGAAGACGCACTCAAGCGTCACAAACACAGCCTGGAAGCGGTGGTGCAGGAGCTCGAAATTCCCCGGCGCACTTTGTATCACCGAATGAAAGAGCTGGGCATGAACGATGCCGAAGAAGCGGCGATTTCGTAGGACCGGCTTCAGCCGGGAAGAGGCCGGTGTGAGCGGCATAAGATTTGCGGTGTAACGCCTGACGCCTTCCCGGATGAAGCGGCGATTTCGTAGGACCGGCTTTAGCCGGGAAGAGGCCGGTGTGAACGGCATGAGATGTGTGGTGTGACGCCTGACGTCTTCCCGGCTAAAGCCGGTCCTACAAACGCGAGTTCTGCCCAGAGTCCCACAAATACCTGCCCCACCAAGCGCGCTGTTTCGCAATGGACGCCTCGCAGCCAATCTCGCGCAGCCAATGTCGCGTAACCCTGAAATACCAGAGGTCGTGGATGAGTGTGTACGAGTTATTCGATGAGCAACTGGAAGACGACCATCAGGTGCCGAACCTGCGGGTGGTGGCCCGCAGTCTCGGTCAGTTGGGGATCGACCTGCTACTGTCAGGCGAAACCGGCACTGGCAAGGACACCGTCGCCAGCCGGATTCACGCGCTGTCCGGTCGCAAGGGCCGGCTGGTCGCGATGAACTGCGCGGCCATCCCGGAATCCTTGGCCGAGAGCGAGCTGTTCGGCGTGGTCAGCGGCGCCTACACCGGCGCTGATCGGGCGCGGGTCGGCTACATCGAAGCGGCCCAGGGCGGCACGCTGTACCTCGACGAGATCGACAGCATGCCCCTGAGCCTGCAAGCCAAACTCCTGCGGGTGCTGGAAACGCGCTCCGTCGAGCGGCTCGGCTCGACAACGCCGATTGCGCTGGACGTCTGCGTCATCGCCTCGGCCCAGCGCTCCCTCGACGAGATGGTCGAGCAGGGACGTTTTCGCCGAGACCTGTATTTCCGCCTGAACGTCCTGACCGTGACCCTGGCGCCGCTGCGCGAGCAGAGAGCACGCATCCTGCCGCTGTTCGCCCGTTTCGCGGAGGCTGCGGCGCAGGAATCAGGTATTCCGTTGCCCGAAACCACTGGTGTGCTGCGCCACGTCCTGCTCAACCACGACTGGCCGGGCAACATCCGCGAACTGAAATCCGCGGCCAAGCGCCACGTCATGGGCTTTCCGCTGCTGGGCGGGGAGGCCAGCGATGAGGGCGAATCGTCGGGCCTCAAATCGCAGTTGCGGGTGATCGAAAAAGCCCTGATCCAGGCGGCGCTCAAGCGCCACAACAACAGCGTCGAGGCCGTGAGCCAGGAGCTCGACATCCCCCGTCGCACGCTCTATCACCGTATGAAAGAACTCGACGTCTGACCTGCGCGACCCGCTGCCTCTGGCTGGCACACCCTCCGTCCACACAGCCGAATACGCAGCGTCCCCGCCCACCCCGAATTTTATTGAGCAACTGGCGGAACCGATCCTGAGGTCCGGGCCACCCATTGGCACCAAGCACTTTCGCTGGTGATGACTCAGGAGTGTTCGACATGAATCCAATCTCAATGGTCGGTGGTTTGGCCAACAGCGCTATCAATGCGGGCGGGCAAATGACTCAGCAAGCCGCCAGCGCTGTGACCAATGTCAAGCAGGAAAACCAGATCACCGAGTCCGCCGCCCCTTCCAAGGCCGAAGCTGCACAAAACGCCGCCACCGAAAAGTCCGATGCAAGCCAGGCGCGCCTGATTGCCATGCAGACCGAAGCCGACATCCGCAAGCAGACCAACGACGTCCTCAGCGCTATCCGTTCCGGCAAGGAAGACAGCGCCAACAAGGCGATCAGTGCCGAGGCGCAGAACGCCAAGGGCATCAGCTACTGATCGGTCCGAGCGCCCCCTGAAAACGGGGGCATCCACCTGAGGAGGGAGGTTTCATGCTAAGTCTCAATGCCAATACCAATCCGATGCAGAACCTGCACATCGGCACCGTGGCGACCCAACCAGCGCTGGGCGGCGACAAGACCCCGCAGTCGCTCAAGGACGTCATCGACCAACTCGCTCAGGCGCTGACCAAAGGCGGGCACCTGGACAAGGAATCGCCGCTGGGCCAGATGGTCGGCAAGCAGATGGAGAAGAACAACCCGCTGGCGTCACTGGCCGGTGGCAGTCCGGACATGATCAAGGCCGCACTGGGCGACCTGATCAAAGACAAGCTGGGCGAAAACTTTGGTGCTGCCGCCGATGCGGGCCAGGCGGGCGCCGGCGCGCCGGACCTGATGTCGCAGACCCTCAACGGTCTGGCCAAGGCGTCTCTGGATGATCTGCTGACCAAGACGGACAGCGGCACCACCTTCTCCAAGGGCGACATGCCGCTGCTGGAAAAAATCGCCGAATTCATGGACCAGCGCACGGCCCAGGATCCGCAGAAATTTCCGGCGCCGGACTCGGGCTCCTGGAAGAATGAACTCACGGCCGAGGGCGACAACTTCCTCGACGGCAAAGAAACGGCTGCATTTCGCTCTGCACTGGATTCGCTGGGCAGTCAGCTCGGTCAGCAACAGAACGGCGTCAGTGATGCCGGCGGCGGATCGCCATTGGGTAATCCGGTCAGCAGCCTTTCTCCCGCCGATCCATCGGGCGGCGCTGCGCAGACCCCGAACAGCGTGAATCAGGACCTCGGCCAACTGCTGGGCGACCTCCTGCAGAAGGGCGTCAACGCCAGTGTTGGCGGCGGCCTCGGCACGCCAATGAACGATGCCTCTCAGTCCGGCGGTGCCGGCAACAGCGTGACCCAGGACCTGGGCCAACTGCTCAGCGGCCTGATCAAGAAAGGGCTCGAAGCTGAACAGAACGGTGCCGGCGTCAATGGCGCAGGTGGGCAAAACCCGTTCGCCCAACACGATCAGCAAAACACGCTGGCCCAGGCTGCTTCCGCCCTCGTCTCGGCGCTGGTGGGCGGCGGTAGCAACAGCAACACCCTTTCCTGAAGCAAACCGTACGCATCGACACCGTCTGCCGGAGATCGCCCGTGACCCTTTCCAATGTCAACCAACTCAAATCGCCGTCCACCGATCTTGAGCCGCGCCTGGATCAGGGATTGGTCAGCGGGCCTTCGCAGGCGGACGTCGATCTGTTCAACGCCGCCATGCGCCCTGAACTGTCGATGCAGCAGAGCCATTTGTCCGAACAGATTGCCAGTGCGTTGTCGGAACGTCTTGGCGCCACCGACAAGCTCTCGCAGCAAGCGGCGCGCAAGATGAAACGGGCGTCCACCACCGACGACCCGCTGGAAATTTCCCAGATGAGTCGGTCGCTGTCGCAGTACTCGCTGCAGATGGCGCTGACCACCAAAGTCGTCAGCAAGAGCGCCCAGGCCCTCGATAAGCTGACCAACCTGCAGTAGAGGCATGCCGTGAACTACCTGACTGCGGGACTGATCTGCCTGATGCTGTTGCTCAGCGGGTGCAGCGATGACACAGACCTGTTCACCGGGATGTCCGAGCAGGATTCCAATGACGTGATCGCCAGCCTCGCCGACCAGCACATCGACGCGCGCAAGCGCAGCGAGAAGACCGGCGTGGTGATCAGCGTGCCGACCGCCGAGATCAATCGCGCGGTGCGCATCCTCGATGCCGCCGGCCTGCCGCGCCGTTCGCGCACCAGCCTGGGTGAAATCTTCAAGAAGGAAGGGGTGATTTCCACGCCGCTGGAAGAGCGTGCGCGGTACATCTACGCCTTGTCCCAGGAGCTGGAAGCAACGCTGTCGCAGATCGACGGCGTGATCGTCGCCCGCGTGCATGTCGTGCTGCCCGAACGCATCGCGCCGGGCGAGCCGGTGCAGCCTGCGTCGGCGGCGGTGTTCATCAAACACACCGCGGCCCTCGACCCCGACAGCGTGCGTGGGCGTATTCAGCAAATGGTCGCCAGCAGCATTCCCGGTATGTCCGGTGAGCCGCTGGATTCGAAGAAATTCGCCATCGTGTTCGTGCCGGCGGCGGAGTTTCAGGACACCGAACGGCTGGTGAATTTCGGGCCGTTTCTGGTGGACAGCGCCAATGTCGACTTCTGGAATCGCATGCTGTGGCTCGCGCCGTTTGCCGCGCTGCTGCTGATTGCCGTGATCGTGTTGATTCTGCGCGGCGACTGGCGCAATGCGCTGTTGCAACGCATCGGCCTGCGCCGCAGTGCCCGGACGAGCATGCCGGTGCGGGCGTAATGATCAGTGCCGAGGAGCACTGGATTCGCTGGTGGTGTGCGCCCTGGGAGTGGGCCCACGCCGACTGGATCGAGGTGTTCGCCGAGCATTGCGGCGTGACGCGCGAGGATTGCACCGAGCTGTTGGGCACCCGCCACACTGTCTTTCTGCACAGCGTCGGTGTGGTCCCGAGCCAACCGCCGCCGCCCGTTGAATCGCTGATGCAATGGCTGCAACTGGATGAAGCGCAGCAACAGCGGGCGCTGTCCCTGGCGGGCCGAATCTGTTTCGGCCAGGGCACGCAGGCCAGCGCTGACGACGCCGGGCAGGTGCATGAGCCTTGGTGCCGCGCGGTGGCCAAGGCATTGCGGCCCGGGTTGTGGCTCGATGCTTCGGTGACGGATGCGCGGGTGTTGCTGGCGGCGTGGGCGGGCGAGCCTTGCTGGTCGCGGCTGCGCCTGTCCTGGGCGCCGGATGCCTTGCCGCCACCGTGCGCCGAGCTGCCCGAGAACAAGCTGCAAACCCTGTGGCACTCGGTGTTATGGCGGGTGACGACACCTTGATGCTTGCAGTTACCTCATTGTTATTCAGGAGCTGAACATGCTCGCCAAGCGCCGTCTCGTGTTGTCTTCCTCCGCCGTGCTGGTCACCGACATCCTGCGTCGCGAAGACCTGGCCGGTACCGTGCTCGCCGCCGAAGTGCTGGACAACGCCCGTGCAGAGGCCGAGCAGATTCTGGCCGCTGCCCACGCTCAGGCGCAGCAGGAAAAGGATCAGGCGCTGGCGCAATTCTGGGACAGCGCCAACGGTTTTCTGCAGCAGCTTGAGCAGCAGCGATCGGCGCTGGCGCAGGAATCCATGGAGGCTGTGGAAACCTTGCTCAACGAAGCCCTCGCCGAGTTGCTCGACCAGACCACACTCGCCGAACGCAGTCGCGCGCTGATGAGAAATCTTGCCGCCGGCCAGACCGTCGAAACCAGGGCGGTGCTCAGCGCTCATCCGGCCATGCTCGACAGCCTCGGCGAGTGGTTGTCGGCCAGTCGCTTTGCCGATCACTGGCAACTAAAAGGTGACCCGGCGCTGGCGCCGCAGACCCTGCGCCTGAGCGATGCCAATGGCGCGTTCGACATCGACTGGGACAGCCTGCGCCGCGGGCTCGCGGGCCCTTCGGCGCATTCATGAGTTTTTCTTGACCCGGTTGTGACGGTTCATGGAACCGGAGCGGCCGCCGGTTCCACTCAGGGGGTGAATCCCTCAGTTGGAGCCACCGGCATGATCAGTTTCAAATCCCTGCAAAACCACCTCGATCACTCCTATTCCCGCGCCCAGGACGACATGCAGGACGCCGCCGAAACCGCCTCGGAAAGCGGCAGCATGGAAGACTTTCAGGCGTTCAGCGATGCCTCGCAGCAGACCAACGTTGCCAACATGATTCTCAACGAAGGGCTGCGCGCCAAACACGGCATCACCAAAGCGATCATCGATGGAATTCAGTGAATTCAGCGCGATCCTCGCTCAGTGGTGCGAGCGACGTCCGCTCGCGCCGCTGGATTGCTGGATCGACGACGCCAACGCGCGACTGGCGGTGTCGGGCAACGGCATTCGCCTGAGCCTCGATGTGCTCGATCCCTACGACGGCAGCGACCCGCAGCGCCTCGACGCCGTGCTGACCCAAGGCGGCGCCGGCGTGGCCTGTGCCTGTGAGGGCGGACTGGCCATCGACCCCGACACCCGCTGCGTGGTGTTGGTCAGCTGGGTCGCCGACCCCTGCAACCCCACGCAACTGCTCGAACGTCTGGAGCGCCTGGCCAATCAGCGCGCCGCGATGCTCAGCCTCATGCAAACCTCGATTCGCAGCGCGACCGCTTCGTCGTCCCGCTCGACCCTCAGAACCTGGCAACCGGGAGTGTGAAATGCGCAAGGCCTTAATGTGGTTGCCTTTGCTGATGATCGGCATCGGCGCGCCGGCGCTGGCCGCGGTGCCGGACGCCTGGAAACACACCGCCTACGCATACGATGCGCGGCAGACCGACCTGGCGACTGCGCTGGCAGACTTTGCCAAGGAATTCGGCATCGGTCTCGACATGCCGGCGATCCAGGGCACGCTGGACGGGCGCATTCGTGCGCAGAACCCGCAGGAATTCCTCGACCGGCTGGGGCAGGAGCATCACTTCCAGTGGTTCGTCTACAACGAAACCCTGTACATCAGCCCGACCAGCGAGCAGACCTCGGCGCGCATCGAAGTGTCGCCGGAGGCGGTCGATGACCTGCAGCAGGCGCTGTCCGATGTCGGCCTGCTGGACAAGCGCTTCGGCTGGGGCGCATTGCCCGACGAAGGCGTGGTGCTGGTGCGCGGTCCGGCCAAGTACGTCGACTTCGTGCGCAGTTACAGCAAGAAGGTCGAGGCCCCGGAAAAAGCCGAGAAGCAGGACATCGTGGTCCTGCCGCTGAAGTACGCCAACGCCGCCGACCGCACCATTCGTTATCGCGATCAGCAACTCACTGTCGCCGGCGTCGCCAGCATTCTTCAAGAGTTGCTGGAAAGCCGCTCCCGTGGCGAGTCCATCAACGGCGTCAACCTGCTGCAAGGGCAGAGCGGCGCAGGGGGATCTGCGGGCGGCGGCACCACGTCGTCGGGCCTGAATTACGGCGGCATGCAAAGCCAGGGGTTTGACACCGGCGCCATCGAACAGGGGCTGGACCGGGTGCTGGGTGCCAAGGGCAAACGCGGCGGTTCCTCCAGTGAAGCGGCGGGCCGCTCGAAGATCCGCGTCAGCGCCGACGTGCGCAACAACTCGGTGCTGATCTATGACCTGCCCAAGCGCCGGGCGATGTACGAGAAGTTGGTCAAGGAACTGGATACGCCGCGTAACCTGATCGAGATCGACGCGGTGATTCTCGACATCGACCGCAACGAACTGGCGCAGCTGTCCAGCCGCTGGAATTTCAAGGGCGGCAGCGTAAGCGGTGGCGCCAACCTGTTCGAGCAGGGCACCAGCACCACGCTGTTCATTCAGGACGCCGGCAAGTTTTCGGCAGACCTGCATGCCCTCGAAGGCAACGGCGCGGCGTCGGTGATCGGCAATCCGTCGATCCTGACCCTGGAAAACCAGCCGGCGGTGATCGACTTCAGCCGCACCGAATACCTCACCGCCACCTCCGAGCGGGTCGCGGACATTGTGCCGATCACGGCGGGCACCAGCTTGCAGGTGATTCCGCGCTCCCTGGACCAGAACGGAAAATCTCAGGTGCAGCTGATCGTCGACATCGAAGACGGCCAGATCGACACCTCGCAAATCAACGAAGACCAGCCGTCGGTGCGCAAGGGCAATGTCAGCACCCAGGCGGTGATCGCGGAGCATGGCTCCCTGGTGATCGGCGGATTCCACGGGCTGGAAACCACCGACAAGGTCAACAAGATCCCGCTGCTGGGCGACATTCCGGTCATCGGCAAACTGCTGTTCCAGTCCCGCAGTCGCGAGCTGAATCAGCGTGAGCGCCTGTTCATCCTCACGCCGCGGCTGATAGGCGATCAGATCAACCCGGCGCGCTACGTGCAGAACGGCAACCCCCACGACGTCGATGACCAGATGAAGCGCATCAAGGAACGTCGCGACGGTGGCGAACAACCGACCCGCAGCGACGTGCAGAATGCCTTCACCCAGTTGCTCGACGGCGTGACACCGGTGGGCTTTAACAGCGGCGAGACCCTGCCGTTCGAGGCCGACAGCCTGTGTGATCCAGGTGCCGGGCTGAGCATGGATCGCCAGCGTTCCCAGTGGTTTACCCGCAAGGATTGGGGTGTCGCGGTGGTCGTGGCGCGCAACACCACCAGCAAGCCGGTGCGCATCGACGAAAGCCGCTGCGGCGGTCGCTGGGTGATGGGTGTCAGCGCCTGGCCCCATGCGTGGTTGCAGCCGGGGGCGGAGAGTGAGATCTACATCGCCCTGCGCCAGCCGCAGGTGTCGAGCAAGGCCAAACAGAACCGACCTTCGCTGCTCAAGGGGGCTACACGATGAACCTGCGCGGTTTGCTTTTGCTGTTTCTGGTCACCGCCACGCTGGCGGGGTGTGCCACCCATGGGTGCTCGGGTTATTCGTGCAAGCGGCCGGATTCCAATGACCGGGAGCTGGTGATCTGGTGGCCGCCGGACATGCGTCAGGGGATTGATGAGCGTGACCATGAGCAGGATTTTACTGTGGTGCCATTAAAGGACTGAGCATGATTCGGGTATCGGAAAAATCAGCGTTTTATGCCCACGTCGCCGCCGAGCGTGCGGCGATCTGGCCGGTGGCAACGGGCGTGGCGTTTGTCAGTCGACGTGAGCATCGGGACTGGGGCATCGCGCTGCATATCGAGGGCCGCGCCTTGCGCCCGGAGCAGTTGCGCGATGCGTTGGAGCGGCGGTTTTCGCAGGCGGAGTTGTTCAACGATTTCTTTTTGTTTCTGGATGTGCAGCGGGATTTTGTGGTCTGGCATGCGGTGCCGGATGCGCAGGGGGCGGGGGTGAGTCTGGACAGTATTCGTCGGCAGGAGTTGGAGCTGGCGGGGTTGGGGCATCTGAGTGATGCTTTGCAGTGATTCAAGATCCTTAAGATCAAGGGCGTCTGCCTGGGGGCAGACTGTTTCGCCTTCGGCGACTTACTTTTGAAAAGCACCAAAAGTAAGCAAAAGTGCCTGCTCTCGGTTTGGCCCGAC
>NZ_SOCR01000020.1 GCF_004364335.1 Pseudomonas graminis
TGTTCGGTGTACTTCTTGATCCCGGCCACGCCCAGGGCGCCAGCGGGTTCGGTGATCGAGCGGGTGTCGTCGTAGATGTCCTTGATCGCCGCGCAAATCTCGTCAGTGCTGACGGTGATCACTTCGTCGACGTAATCCTTGCAGATCTCGAAGGTGTACTGACCGATCTGCGCCACGGCGACGCCATCGGCGAACAGCCCGACCTGTTGCAGCACCACGCGCTCGCCATAGGCCATGGCCTGCTGCAGGCAGTTGGAATCGTCTGGCTCGACGCCGATTACCTTGATTTCCGGGCGAAGGTATTTCACATACGCCGCGATGCCGGCGATCAGCCCGCCGCCGCCCACCGGTACAAAGATCGCGTCCAGCGGCCCCTGATGCTGACGCAGGATTTCCATCGCCACGGTGCCTTGCCCGGCAATGGTGTCAGGGTCGTCGTACGGGTGGACGTAGACGTAGCCGTGTTCTTCAACCAGCTTCAGCGAATACGCCAATGCTTCGGGAAACGAGTCGCCATGGAGTACGACTTTTCCGCCTCGGGAGCGCACGCCTTCGACCTTGATCTCCGGCGTGGTCTTCGGCATCACGATGGTCGCCGCCACGTTCAGCGTCTTCGCCGCCAGCGCCAGGCCCTGGGCGTGATTACCCGCCGAGGCCGTCACCACGCCCCGCGCCAGTTCTTCCGGGCTCAACTGCGCCAGCTTGTTGTACGCACCGCGAATCTTGAAGGAGTACACCGGCTGCAGGTCTTCGCGCTTGAGCAACACGTTGTTGCCCAGGCGCTCGGAGAGCTGGCGGGCGACGTGCAGCGGGGTTTCCACGGCAACGTCGTAGACGCGGGAGTTGAGGATCTTTTTGACATAGTGATTGAGCAGGTCGCCCTGAGCGAGCGGGTAGGCTGGCGTCTGACTCATCGTGTAGGCCTCGTCGGAACGCTTGCGATGATCAAGCGGGCGGCGAAGACGGCGAGGGAAGGGCGAATGATCATGTCTGGCTCCTGGTGTGGTTTTTGGCCCGGGAGACAGAGAGAAAAAACCCGCCTCTAGGGCGGGTTGGGTGCAAACGTCGGCTAACCCGCCATGACTGGAATGGCGGTAATAATTATCTGGCCGAAGAAATGCTGGGGTGCGTTCATGGTGTCGAGACTATGGCGAACACGACGCGGTCGTCAAGTGGGCCGCTGTCATGAACGCTGCTTTCGCGGAGCAAATCGGCAGCACGGCAAACAGCAGGCAAGGCTTAGCAACGCCGCGCGAATCATTGCCGTCCCAACGCCGAGGCTGGATGGCTTGAATGCAGGAGCGCGCTTGCCCGCGAATAGGGAGGGTCAGGTGACGTTGATGTGACTGAACTCACGCTTTCGCGGGCAAGCGCGCTCCTACAAAGACCTCAGTGTCGTCGAGTGTTCAACAGGCCTTCATTTTTTGTTCATGAGGGCACTTTAGGGTGGGTCCCGTAGTCAGTGAATCTGCCGCTGAATGACTCAGCGGCGCCAGTACCCCATCGATCACAAGAACCCGCCACGAGGGCGCAAAAATGGACGAGTACCAAGAAGAGCTGCTGGAATACCAAGCGTACGAACTGGACCCGCTGGAACCAGCTGAAGACGCCACCGAGTTGTAGGAAAACCCACGCCTGCCAGTCAGAGCGACTGGCGCTGGCTGCGACGAAACGCACCGGGCGTCTGTTCGGTCCAGCGTTTGAAGGCCCGCTGAAAGGCTTCGGCCGACGCAAACCCCAACAAGTAAGCGATTTCGCCAAAGGCCAGTTCGGTGTCCCGGATGTAGGTCATGGCGAGGTCACGCCGGGTGTCATTGAGGATCGCGCGAAACTGTGTGCCTTCGTCCGCCAGCTTGCGGCGCAGGGTCCAGGTCGGCAGCTTCAGCCGCGCGGCCACTTCTTCCAGATCCGGCTCCCGTCCCCCATTTAACAACGGCCCCAGCAGTTGGGTGATGCGCTCGCGCAGGCTACGGGTGCGGGTGAGCTGTTCCAGTTCCCGTTCACACACCTGCAGCAGATGCCGCCAGGTACTGGGCACGTGATCCGGGTTGCGCAGGCCCAACTGACGCTGGTTGAGACGCAGCTGATTGAGGCCCGCTGCGAAGCTCACCGGCTGCTCGCAGAGCGCGGCGTAGCCAGCGGCATAGGCGGGGGCGTCGAACTCGATTTCCAGACGTTCGGCCACAAGCTTCGTCCCGCTCAGGGTCGACAGCTGGTGCAGCCAGCCGCTGAGAATCGAATCCACCACGAAGCGGTTGTAGTCGTTGTACGGGCTGATGGAATAGAAGCGCAGCCAGGCGCCTTCGCTGTCTTCGTGCAGGCTCGACTGGCCGCGATAATTGGAGCCGTACAGCGGTTCAAAACGAATCAGTGTGCGCGCCGCTTCACGCACGGTCGGCGCCTGCGCGGCGGTGATGCCGGCCAGACCCGCGTGGCTCAAACGACTGGATTGCCCCATCCGCAGGCCCAACGCAGGCACGCCGGTCAGCTCGATGGCAGCATGGCCCAGGCGCATGTAGCGCGGGATCGACAGGCGGGCGCCGGCCTCACCCAGTCGAGCGGCATCCAGGCCGTATTGCTGAAGCAGGGGTTGCGGGTCCTTGCCTTCGTTGCGAACAGCGTCGGCGAGGCTGTGGACGAAACCCACGGACAGATCGCCCAGACGCACGCGAGGGGAGGTCATCGGTCACAGCCACAGATTGATCAGGCGCGCACCATGCCCGGGCCGAACGCCTTTCGGGGCCGCGCTGATGGATTGCTCGGCAATGCTTTGCCCGCCGCGACTGGCGAAGCTGTGGCCCGCGCTGCCCTTGTCCCAGAATTGCCCGCGCATGAACACGCTGATGCCGGCCTTCGCCGTGCTGGCCGGTGTCAGGGCCAGTCGACGCCAGGCTTCACCCTGGGTGATTGGCTTGGCGCCCAGGTTCAAATGGGCGGCCAGCGCCTGGTGCTTGTCGCTGCGCCAGGGTTGCGACCAGCCGTCCGTGCCGGCGACGTAGGCCGGTACTGCAATAAGCTCGACGCCGCTGGCGTTGAGGCGCGCGTAGTTGTCGGGGTACCAGCTGTCACTGCCGATCAGCGTCGCCAACCGGCCGGCGGGGGTGTCGATCACGTTGAGCGGCGCGTCCTTGCCAGGACGGATGTAACCCCGCTGATTCCAGCCCGGGAATAACTGACGCTGGGGCTGCCCCAAGGGCAGGCCATCGGGGCCAAACACCAGGCTGCTGTTATAGAGCGCGCCGCGACCGATGCGCAGTTCGCCGTTTTCCACTTGCGGGCTGGGGAGTACGATCGAGCCGGCCACCAGCGTCACGCCGAATTCCTTCGCCAGCCCGCCGAACACGTTCTGATAATCCTGGGCCATGCTGTGCGCCTTCATGCGCAGGCGCGCATCCTCGAAACGGCTGCTGCCCCGCGCGTGAAACACGGCGTCGATGAACAGCAGCGGATTGCTGAACGCCAGCCAGTTCATGGCTTCTTCGAGGGTGGTGGCCTGATAGAACTGGGTCTTTTCGTCCACCGCCAACAACCAGGTGCCGATGTGCTCCGGCAGCACCACGATGGTTTTGTCGTTGAGCAGCCCTTGGTCGCGGGCCTGCACCAGATAGGACGCCAGCTTGCGATGCAGGCGTTTGACGCTTGAATAATCGGAAGGAAACAGCTCGGGCTGAATGCCCAGCAGATTGCCGCGTTCGCCGGGTTGCCCGTCGTTGATCACCAACTGGATGCGCAGGTCCGTCAGGTAATGCCCGACATGACGCTTGCCCGTCCACAGCCCGTAGCTGACGAGAAGAATCACCAGCACTGCAGCGGTAAGTGAGCCGAGAACTTTGCGCATGAAGAAAGGAGGACTGCCTCTGAAGAAAGCGCGCAGGGCGCCATGACGTTGCCGGAAGGCTACGGCAAAACGGCGATTTGGAGAAGGTGTGCCAACGGCCAGGCCGGCCATTCGGCGAATGGGTTGACGCGAGGCAGCGTCGGCGGGCGCCTGAGCTGCCTGGATCAACCGTGATGTCCGCAATTTGCAGGCATCACGGGCGCTGCGTTTTACAGGCGGAAGCGGCTGACCAGCGTGTTGAACGACACGGCCAGGCGGGAAAGCTCCTGAGTCGACGCGTTGGTCTGGTGCGCACCGGCCGCCGTCTGGGTCGACAGATCCTGGATGTTCACCAGATTGCGGTCCACCTCGCGCGCGACATTCGCCTGCTCTTCCGAGGCCGTGGCGATGACCATGTTGCGGTCGTTGATCTGGGCGATGCCGTCGGCGATCTGCTCCAGTGCACGGCCCGTTGCCTGCGCCAGTGCCTGGGTGTCGGTCACCAGCGACTGGCTTTTGCCCATCGCCCCCACCGCCTGATCGGCGCTGGCCTGGACGCTGTTGATCATGCCTTCGATTTCACCGGTGGAGGCCTGGGTGCGCGCGGCCAAGGCCCGGACTTCGTCGGCGACCACCGCAAAGCCCCGGCCCTGCTCGCCGGCACGGGCGGCTTCGATCGCGGCGTTCAAGGCCAACAGGTTGGTCTGCTCGGCGATGCCGCGAATCACGTCCAGCACCTTGCCGATGTCCCGAACCTGCACGGCGAGGTCGCGGACCATGTTGGTCGAGGTGGCGATTTCGGTGGTTGCGCTGTTGATGGCTTCGACCGCGCCACGGGCCTGGTCGCGGCCCTCGCTGGCCTGTTTGCTGGTGGTCCTCGACGCGTCGGACGTGGACACGGCGTTACGCGCCACTTCTTCCACAGCGGAAGTCATTTCCGTGACAGCGGTTGCGGCCTGCTGGATTTCATCGTTCTGGCGAACCAACCCTCGGCTGCCGTTATCGCTGACGGCGGTCAGCTCTTCTGCGGCAGAGGCCAGTTGATTGGACGCATCGGCAATTTGCTGAATGGTGCTTTTCAGGCTGCCCTGCATCTCGCCCAGTGCTGTCAGCAATTGCCCGGCTTCATCACGGCCGGTGCTGACAATAGGTTGAGTCAGATCACCGCCGGCAATGCTCCGCGCGCTCGCGACTGCATAGGCGAGAGGACGGCTGATCAGGCGACTGATGAACATGCCCAGCAAGATCGCCGCCAGAAAGGCAATGGCGATGCCGATGTACAGCGCGGTCTTGGCGGATGACTCCATCCGGGATGCATCCTCCGCACCTTCGCCGATCTGCCGGTTATTGGAGTTAACCATGAGGGTCAGCTCATCGAGCACAACGCGGTAGGCCGCCTGCAGATCGCCGAACAACAGAGCGCGGCCGTTATCAAGGTCGCCGGCCTTCATGAGGCCAATGTATTTCTGAACCATCGCCTGGTAGGTCGGCCAATCCTTTTCCATCTGGTCCCCCGCCGCGCGTTCATCGTCGGCCAGCGGGGTCTTGCGGTACTCGGCGAAGGCTTTTTCGCTCTCTTGTTGATTGGCGCTTATCGAGGCAATCACTTCGTCTTTCACGCCCTGGGGCAGACCGGCGGCCGTGGCCGTATATAGCCGATAAAGATCGCGGCTTTGTCCTACGGCGTTTGTTTTGGCCTGGGCGGTCTTTGCGACGGACACCAGGTTGTTGCTGAACACCAGCTTCAAGCTGTCCGACAGGTCGGAAACGCCACGGCTTCCCAGCGCACCCACTCCCAAAGTGATGAATGCGCACAGCGTGAAGGCTGTGATCAACTTGGTCGAAATTTTTGCATCATTGATCCAGCTCATTGATCGTCCTGCCGAGGTATTGAGAAGAAGGACATTGCTCAGCCATCGGGGCGGTGCGGCAAGGTCGTCACAGGTCTATCGGCACCGACGTCCAAGTCTGGAGGGCGGTCCGATGAACGATGAGGTGCACCGCTCGATCATTGATTTGTCACTTCCAGTCATTGAGCAAGGCCGGGCGGCTGTTTACTGTTTGCGCCATGTACAAGGCGCTGGTCCAAGGCCCTGACTGACTCGACGGGCGCCACAGAGCGCCCGCGCCCCGTGATGATGCTCGATGGAGTTTTTATGGCCGCCCCTCACTACCCGCATTTGCTCGCTCCCCTGGACCTGGGTTTCACCACGTTGCGCAACCGTACCCTGATGGGCTCGATGCACACCGGGCTCGAAGAGAAACCGGGCGGGTTCGAGCGCATGGCGGTGTATTTCGCCGAGCGCGCACGGGGCGGGGTAGGCCTGATGGTCACCGGCGGCATCGCGCCGAACGACGAAGGCGGCGTGTATTCGGGGGCGGCCAAGCTGTCGACGCCTGAAGAAGCCGCCAACCATCGCATTGTCACCCAAGCCGTGCACGAGGCCGGCGGCAAGATCTGCATGCAGATCCTCCACGCCGGGCGTTATGCCTACAGCCCCAAGCAAGTGGCACCGAGCGCCATTCAGGCGCCGATCAACCCCTTCACACCCAAAGCGCTGGACGAAGAGGGCATCGAGAAACAGATTCAGGATTTCGTCACCTGCGCGACCTTGGCGCAGACCGCCGAATACGACGGCGTCGAGATCATGGGCTCCGAAGGCTATTTCATTAACCAGTTTCTCGTCGCCCACACCAACCATCGCAGCGACCGTTGGGGCGGCAGCTACGAAAACCGCATGCGCCTGCCGGTGGAGATCGTGCGCCGCGTGCGTGAAGCCGTCGGCCCGAATTTCATCATCATTTATCGCTTGTCGATGCTCGACCTCATTGAGGGCGGCAGCAGCTGGGAAGAAGTGGTGCAACTGGCCAAGGCCATCGAGCGTTCGGGCGCCACTTTGATCAACACCGGCATTGGCTGGCACGAAGCGCGCATTCCGACCATCGCCACCAAGGTGCCGCGCGCTGCGTTCGCCAAAGTGACCGCGAAAATGCGCGGCTCGGTGTCGATCCCGCTGATCACCACGAACCGCATCAATACCCCCGAGGTTGCCGAGCAGATACTCGCCGAAGGGGACGCCGACATGGTCTCCATGGCGCGCCCGTTTCTCGCCGACCCGGAATTCGTCAACAAGGCCGCGGCGGGTCGCAGCGACGAGATCAACACCTGTATCGGCTGTAATCAGGCGTGTCTGGATCACACCTTCGGCGGCAAGCTCCCCAGTTGCCTGGTCAACCCCCGCGCCTGTCATGAAACCGAGCTCAATTACCTGCCGGTCACCCAGGTCCGGAAAATCGCCGTCATCGGTGCCGGTCCTGCAGGCCTCGCTGCCGCCACCGTTGCGGCCGAGCGCGGGCATGACGTGACGCTGTTCGACTCGGCCAGCGAAATCGGCGGGCAGTTCAACATTGCCAAGCGCATTCCGGGCAAGGAAGAGTTCTTCGAGACCCTGCGCTACTTCGGCCGCAAGCTGCAGACCACCGGCGTCGACCTGCGCCTGAACACCCGCGTCACGGTCGTTGACCTGCTCGGCAAAGGCTATGACGAAGTGATTCTCGCCACCGGCATCGCGCCACGAACGCCCGCCATCCCCGGCGTCGACAACCCCAAAGTGCTGAGCTATCTCGACGTGATCCTCGGCCGCAAACCGGTTGGCAAGTCCGTCGCCGTGATTGGCGCGGGCGGCATCGGCTTCGACGTGTCGGAATACCTTGTGCACCAGGGCGTCTACACCAGCCTGGATCGCGATGCGTTCTGGGACGAGTGGGGCATCGACACGCATCTGGCGGCGCGAGGCGGTGTCGCCGGAATCAAGCCTCATCCTCATGCGCCAGCGCGTCAGGTGTTCCTGCTGCAGCGCAAGGCCACCAAGGTCGGCGACGGCCTTGGCAAAACCACCGGCTGGATTCATCGCACGGGGCTTAAGAACAAGCAGGTGCAGATGCTCAACAGCGTGGAGTATTTGAAGATCGACGATGCTGGTCTGCACATTCGCATCGGCGCGGTGGGCGAGGAGAAACTGCTGCCGGTGGACAACGTGGTGATCTGCGCCGGGCAGGATCCGCTGCGTGAACTGTATGACGGGTTACAGGCGGCGGGGCAGAGCGTGCATCTGATTGGCGGGGCGGATGTGGCGACGGAACTGGATGCCAAACGGGCGATTGATCAGGGATCGCGGTTGGCGGCGGGGTTGTAAGGGATGGTTTCTGGCGGGTGATGTTGCTGCTGGGTTTGGACGGGGTTGGATCGCGTGCCGCCAGGGTCTGTGGGGACTCTGGCGGGTGGGACGGTTACCAGCTGCCGTAGGGGATTCCGTGCTGGTCAATCCAGGCTTGGGCTGCTGGATTTGGGGCTCGGTAAAACAGCCCTTTTCCGTCTTGGTTGGGGCCTAGCGGCTCTACTTTAGCTTGGTAACGGCCGACTTCTTTGAAGCCCAGGCACGATCCGCCTAACCACACTTTTACAATTCCCCCTGGCGCCATTCCTAAGGTGACGGTGTCGCGAAAGTCTTCTTTCCACTCGCCAGCCCAGAGGCAAAATCCTTTCTCTGGTTTGATCATCTCATCACGGACCCACTGCGGTATCCGAATGCTGATTTTGTAAGCTTGAGGCTCCACTATTGACTGCCAACGCAGAAGGAGTTGGTCTGGTAAGTCAACGTTGTTGATGGGTTTGCCGCCTGATGTGCCTTTATGCCAACCCTCGGGCTTACGCGTGTAACCGGCCACCCCAGCATGCACATTGAAGAAAACGTATCCTCGCTGATCGAGCACATCGACGCTTTCCACCCACACTTCCATGTGTTTGGGCGCGGCGAAGCCTACATACCACGCCGGATAGGGCAGCTTGACGGGCGGGGGTACTGACCCTCCCGTTGCACAGGCACTCAAGCTGATCAGGTATCCGACCGCCAAGACCAGACGCCTCATTCGGGAAACCCAGTCTGCAACTTGAAGCCTTGAACAAAGCCGCAAATGCGCTAGCCGTCGCGTGTCGTGATGCTCCTTGTTAGCACTCATGGTCCAATTACCAATTACCAATTACCAATTACCAATTACCAATTACCAATTACCAATTACCAATTACCAATTACCAACTGCCATAGGGAATGCCGTGCTGTTCTACGTAAGCTTTGTTCTCCGGTTCGAGCGGGATGTACTTGCCCTTGCTCGCGCCACAGTAGGGGCCGAGCGGCTCGACTTCGGCTTGGTAACGGCCGACTTCTGTGAAGCCTAAACATGGCCCGCCAACCCAGACTTTCACAATGCCTCCCGGAGCCATTCCCAGCGCAATCGAGAAACGGTAGCCATCTATCCATTCTTTTGAGCCGCGGCAGTAGACCCGCTCTGGCCTAACCATTTCAGCGCGTACCCACTGAGGGATGGGAATTCTGGCCTTGTAAGCTTGCGGCTCAACTAGTGACTGCCAGCGCAGAAAGATTTGGGCAGGCAGATCTACGTTATTTATAGGCTTCGACTTGCCCCCTCCTTGATGCCAGCCCTCGACCTTTCCGGTGTAGCTTGCGACCCCGCCATGGACTCGGAAAAATGCAAGGCCACGCTGATCTAAAACATCTACGGTCTCCACCCACACTTCCATGTGCTCTGGCGCAGCCAACCCTATGTACCACGCTGGATACGGCAGTTTAGGAAACGGGGGGAGTCTGGGCCCACTCGCGCACGCGGTAAGGCTCAGCAGCATGCCGGCTAAGCAAATTAGCCGTCTCATTCTGGGTAACCTTCTTGCGGACGATTGAGGTGCACGTTCCTACGATTCAGCGGCGCCGGTTTGCTCAATAGAAAGGGACCCTCAGGGGTCCAGTGAGCGGACATGTGGATGTAACGCGCTCGCAGCAACGCCTCTTGAGCAGGCTCAAGGCGTACGAGTCGGTCCGTCATTACCTGCTGCAAGATTCGCTTTGCGATAGGCATGAGCTCGTCGGGCATTGCGAGTTCAGGCCGCTCCTCCAGACCCTTGAATGGAACGCCGTGACGTACCGCTAGTTCACGCATTACGCGCAATGCAATCTGGCTCAGTTCGCCATGTACTGGGCGTTCGAGCAGCACGGTTATCCAGTAGTCCTGCACGACCGGCTCAGCTTTGCCGCGGGGGTTAGTTGCTGCAAGCCAGGCTTTCACCGCAACGTAGCCATCGCGGGCCACGCCTGATTCGCGCAATGTCTTGGCGTCCGCCTCTGCACGGGCCCAGGCGGTGTGGGATTCAACCCTTTGACCGGTCGGAACGCTGGCCTTGCATGGCTGCATCATCCACAACTTTTCTCGTGCTCGTGGCAGGTAGCCCCCGCCGACATCGGAGTGAGCGCCCGGCAGTCCGATCTGGAGGTGCGTGTGGTGGACGTTATTAAGAGAAAAGTCCGCTCGATATTCGTCAAGGGCTTGAAGGTGAATAACCTGCCGCGCGCAGTCAGGTGGAAGGTAGAGATTAACGCCACGATTAAGGTCGTTGCCAGGACTGAAGTCACCATGTAGAGGATCTGAGATGGCTGCAACGGTATCGAACAGGCCGATCAAGTTGATGGATACGTCCGCCGAAGCATCAAATCCCTTCCTAAGACCGAAGTTTCCAGCCTTGAGCACTTCGGCAAATATGCCGCACTGCGGCTTGATGAATTCATTTGCGCAATGACGCGCCGCCGCCGCTCCGCGGCTAAATCCGAAAATATCGACCTCAACTTTTTTAATAAAAGTTCCCGCATTGTTTTCTTCAAACAGGCTCAACTGGCTCTTGATGGACATTGGTGCTTGTCTGACGCGAGCCACCACCCCAGTCTCACCCTGCCCGAGGCCTTGACCAATCAGCCTGTCATCTTTGCCGCCACTGCGAGTACCGATGCCTTCCATATAGACAGCTAAATAGGCGATCTCTTGGTCTGCCTTAAGCAGAGTAGTGCTGTTATCCGGATACAAGTCATACAAATACGCCACGTTACTCGGCGCATTCCCGTAACTGTTATTCGGCGCGCTGTTGAACGCACTCCCGTCAAACTCTCCAAACCCATACTGCTTGCACGTCGCGGCAATGCTCTCCAGCTCTTCACTGCTAAAGGTCTCCAGATCCTGCCGTCGGCAACGCTCCGTCGCTGCCGCGTTGCTCTGATTATTACCGGTCCCGTCAAAGAACAGCCCAATGCGCAGGGTGATGCCTTCGGTGATTTCCTCTTCCTCTTCTTCCTCCTCAGGTTCAGGCTTCGGACGCGGCGTCAGCCATTCTTCGGGCTGCGGAAAGTCGATCGCCACGCGTCCGGGCAACATCGTGTGGACGGGCATGGTTCTGCCGTCCTTGTCGGTCACGCCGTTGAATACTTCGCCGTCCTGCGTGGTGATCCGGTAACGAACAAAGCGTGCTGCGGCCTGTTGCGCGTCGACCAGGGTATACCCCGCCCCATAGCCATAAGGTATTGGCGTCACCGGCGTCGTCAGCGTGGTGGCAGCGGCCTTCAGCACGTAAGCGGCCCGGTGATAGATATTCCCCGGCGCGCCCAGCTCGATCTCGCCGTTTTTGATGCGGATGAATGCGTCACCGCAATTCAGGAGGAGCTCTTCCGGGGCGCTGATTTCGATCCGGCCGGCCAGGCTTTCAATCTTGATGTCGTTGTTGGCCAGTGCATGCAGTGCGGCACTTTGGGCGTGAAGCTGGACGTCGCCCTGAACCGCTTTTAATTGCAGACCCTTGGTCACAGCGCACAGGCTGATCGCACCCTCGGCGGTGCCGGTTATGCTGCGTCCGGCGCTGAGGTCGGTTGAGCGTGATGAGGTGATGGCGACGCTTTCGCGACCGGAGGACAGGCAGATCGCTTCAGGAGTGACGATGCCGATGCCGGCCGGTGCGTGTAGCAGCAGACCGGGCTCGGTGAGGTGAGTCAGCGCATCGTTCAGTTGAGTTTGGCCGCTCGTATCGGCGGGAATGGCGCCCGCACTCTTTGCAGCCAGGGCCATGGTGCGGGCCAGGGACAGCGCGGTTTCGAGCTGGTCGATTGCATCATCCATGTCCAGCTGCATCCCGTGGGCCCTGGTCTGTTCATCCGCACTGATAAACAGCCCGCTTCCCGCCCGAATCGCGCCCCGGCCATCGGTACGCAACTCAAACCCTTCGCCGCGCTTATCCTTCTCGTTGTCGACCAGATGCCCAAGGTTCAGCTGGCTCTTGCCGCTGTGTTCGGTGCTGAGTTTGATGTGTTCCTGGCCGCGCTCGTCCTCCATGCGAAGCTTGTTGTTCGCCGGGGTCCGCAGCACGTTGCGTTTGTAATCGCTGCGCAGCAGCGTCACATGATCGGGATGGCAACTGTCATGAAGCGCGTGAGCGATATACGGCCGGTCCGGGTCGCCTTGCTCGAAGGCAATCGCCACTTCGGTCCCGCAGATCAGCGGCAGGTGCAAGCCGTGGGTATCGCCCGCATAGGATCGAGCCAATCTGAGCCACAGGCTTTCCTCACCCAGCTTCCAGCTGTCGCGATCAAACAGAAAGCTGACTTTGTAGCGGCCTTCGCTGTCGATGTGGCTGTACGGATCGTTGGCCAGCGAGCTGGTGACACGGGCCGGAACAGTGCCCACTATCTCGGGCCTGGCCAGCAACGGCGGCCGAAAACACACGCTCTCGGAATACGGAATCGCCTCAAAACTCAGTTCAAAACTGCGATCCCGCGCAGCGCGCAGCTTCAATCCAGTGATCACCGCACCCGGCTCAAACGCTTGCGGCGCACCACCCGAAATCTGCAGCACCTGCGCCAACCCCAACGAAGCACTGCTGCTAATTCCGGTCAGCCGAGTCTGGTTATTGAGATACCGCTCATGCCGCAACCGTCCATAGAAAAACCCGCTTTCACCCTCTAAATCTTCATCCTGATCCAGCTTGTCGCCGAGCACCTTGTACGGCTCGGCATAGTGATAAGCCTCGCCGTAAGTCGTGGTATCACCGCGCGTCTGATCAACATCCCCATCCAGCCATGCGTTCGCATCCCGATGGTGATAAGCCCGAAAGTGAACGCTCTTCTCCACCACCTCATGACTGACCTGCAGCCCCCAAACCCCATCCGCGCCGCTGCTGCCCAACCCCGACTGAGGCCTGAACGGCAAACTGATCCGAGGGCGAGCGTAATGACGCTGATCATCATGGAACTCGACGACCGCAATACCCAATCGCTCGTCATTGGTAAAGCGATACCAGATCCCTACCTCCGCCAGTAGCCGCGAGATAAACGCCAGATCACTCTCGCCGTACTGCATCACTTGCTCGCGCTTCGGATACTCCCGAACCAGCGTGAACAGAAAATCCTGCCCCTCAAAGTCATGCCGAGTCCGCAGAATGCTCTCGACAATCTGCGGCACCGACTGATGCTGATAGATCCGGAACTGCCGCCCACGGGCCAGCAACGCCAGGCGCGGCTGCAAAGTAATCTCGTATCTGGCCTCGTCAGCAGAGCCGGAAAGCCGCTTAAAGCCTGTCACCACCCCATGCAGCGTTCGCAACGGTTTAACCGACGGGACCGGCAAACCACGAACCGCCACCGGCAGGGTGTGAGGCGCAGCATGCAGGCTGAACTGAGCGGTCTTCCCCAGCACCCGCTCGGCGCCGATGTCCGGCTCGACGGAGGTAAATTCCACGCGATACAGAAACGGCTGACTCAGCTGTTCCTCGCCCTCGAAGGCAAGAACATCGAGCGCAATGGGCAGACGATGAATAACAAGTGTGTGGCGGCTGTGATCGAAGAAAGGCGGCAATGCGGTGATCATGAATGAGCGTCCCTGGCAGGAGAAAGCGCCCCTGACCGGTCTGCAGAAAACCGGATCAACTCGTCCATGAGAGAGGGCTGAAGCGGGCGAAGATGAGGCATTTCAAAGCGTCATTCCATAGGCAAAACACGAACCGGACGCGTCCTAATGGAGATCAGGAAATGCCCTACACGGCCTCCTAAATCGAGACCCCGCGCGACGAGTGCTAGACTCCCGCACTGTCCATTGCCCGACCGATTTCATGTTCCCTCTCTCCTCACCACTCCCTCCCGCACCGCTGCAATTGCTCAATTTCGACTGGCTCCAGGCAGCCGGCGTGAAGGCGGCGATCCTGCGGCTGGACCTTGTCGACCCGCTGATCAGCGGCAATAAATGGTTCAAGCTCAAGCACCATCTGGCGGCGGCTGAACAGGCCGGGGCACAGGGCGTTATCAGCCTGGGCGGCGCGCATTCCAATCACCTGCATGCGCTGGCGGCGGCGGGCAAGCGCTTCGGTTTTACCACGGTCGGGCTGGTGCGCGGGCATAGAGTCGAGACGCCGACGGTGCTCGATATGCAGGCTTTCGGCATGGAGTTGCATTGGCTGGGTTACGCCGGTTATCGCGCGCGGCATGACGCGGATTTCTGGGTGCCGTGGCGCGAGCGCTATCCGCATCTGTTTCCGGTGGCTGAAGGCGGCGGTGGGCTCGACGGCGCTGAGGGCTGTGCTGAAATCGTCGAGCAGGCGCGCAGCCAGATGGGTCAATTGGGTTGGGAAGATTACGACGCCTGGTGGCTGGCGTGTGGCACCGGCACAACGTTGGCGGGGCTGGTGCTGGCGGAGGCGGGGCAGCATGCGGTGATTGGCGCCATGGCGGTGCCTGGGGATCATGGGGTGGCAGGTAACGTCGACGCATTGCTCCGGGAGGGTACGCGAACGTGTGAGAAATGGACTACGGCAATATCGGAATATGTGGACCCTGAAAAAAGCAGCTGTTTGAAGTCAAGGGTGCCTTATTCGTTGCTTGATGCATCCCGCGGCGCCTTTGCCAGGACTGATGCTCAGTTGCTCGACTTCATCCGTTGCTGCGAGCGCGAATCCGGAATCCCGTTCGAGCCCATCTACACCGGCAAGGCGCTGTTGGCGTTGAAGCAGTACGTACAGGAGGGGCGATTCGCGATCGGCACCCGGTTGATATTTATACATTCGGGCGGGCTGCAAGGCAGGCGCTCCAGTGACGAGGCCGCTGATCTTTGTGTGTCGTCACTCACGTAAAACAAGGGAGTTCCAATGCTGTTGAAGTTCATGGGTTATCTGCACGCCAAAAAAGTCAGGTTCGTTAAAAAGCGTCGGCGTCTTTCGCTCAAAGTAAGCTTGTATGACGCTGGCCTGCTCATTGCTGTGTTGTCACTTCTCGTCGCGGCGTACACCGGTGAGTTGGGAGCGGCGGCCCATAGCCTCATGGCGATGTCAGGTATCCCGCTGATTATTGCCCTGTGTATTGAGATCAACGGCTGGATCGGAGCCGTGGATCGATGGGCGAAGCGCTCTTTATATGGCAAAGCCCTGATGGCCGGGCTGTTGACCATGTCCGCTTCGGTGTCCGCCGGCTACGCTTCTACGCTGATCAATGAATTCTCGAAAACGGTGTCGAATCCCTTTCCGTATACCACCGCCTTTATTGCAGTACCCGCCACTGTCGTTGTGGCCGTTGCGTTTCTCACGCTGCTGTATATCAGTGTTGCCATTCGCGCTTTTGGCTACGGCGTGTGGTCTGCGCTGGTCAACAACCTTCTGTTTGTTGTGTTTTCAGGGCGTGCTTCGTTCAAGCGCTCGCGAGCGCGCTTAGGCCGGCGGGTGCAGCTCGAATTCGCACGGCTGATCGCCATGGCGATGTTGTTTCTGGTCATCACCTTCGCGTCGCCGTGGTTCGACAGGGCGCTACTGGGCGTGGCCGAGATTTTTGCGTACCGGTTGGAAACCTATGCCCAGGATGCGTGCGCCAAGCCTCGCGAACGCATTGTGCGCGTGGATGACGATGTGGTGCTCGTCGCTACGGCGGATAAATGGGATGTGAAATACGAACCAAGGTTGTGCCCACGGGCGTTTGGTCTGAAGGGGAGCAAATGACCCAATCCACGCACTGGCATGAATCCTGCGGCCCACAGCCTCCGACAGGTCGGTCCTGAGTACGTCGGCGACATTTCTGGAGTCAGGCGGGCAGGGCGCTGTGCCGATAATCGGATCTTTCCCACGCGCGCCGAGGTTTCCATGACCACTCCCGTCCTTGAGCAGGTTGATCCTGCCACCCTGAGAAAAGTCATCGTGGCGGCGGCCATTGGCAATTTCGTCGAATGGTTCGACTTCGCGGTGTACGGCGTTCTGGCCACGACCATCGCCCAGCAGTTCTTCCCCAGCGGCGATGCCAGCGCGGCGCTATTGAAAACCTTCGCAGTGTTCGCCGTGGCCTTCGCGTTTCGGCCGCTGGGCGGGGTGTTTTTCGGCATGCTGGGCGACCGCATCGGCCGCAAGCGCACGCTGGCGTTCACCATTCTGTTGATGGCCGGGGCGACGACGATCATCGGTCTGCTGCCGACTTACGCGGCCATCGGCGTTATCGCACCCATCCTGCTCACCCTCATCCGCTGCGCCCAGGGCTTTTCCGCCGGGGGTGAATACGCGGGCGCGTGCGCTTACTTGATGGAACACGCGCCACGCACGCAACGGGCGTGGTACGGCAGCTTCGTGCCGGTCTCGACCTTTTCGGCCTTCGCGGCAGCAGCGATCATCGCCTACGCGCTGGAAGCCTCTTTGAGCACCGACGCCATGGGCAGTTGGGGCTGGCGGCTGCCGTTTCTGATCGCCGCGCCGTTGGGGCTGGTCGGGCTGTACCTGCGCTGGAAACTGGACGAAACCCCCGCGTTTCAGGCGGTCAAGCAGGAACACGCAGTCGCCCATTCGCCGCTCAAGGAAACCCTGCGCAACCACGGCGCGGCGATTTGCTGCCTTGGCGCGTTCGTGTCGCTGACGGCGCTGTCGTTCTACATGTTCACCACCTATTTCGCGACGTACTTGCAGGTGGCGGGAGGGTTGAGTCGTGCGACCGCGCTGCTGGTGTCGTTGATCGCTTTGCTGTTCGCGGCGGCGATCTGTCCGGTGGCCGGGGCGTTTTCCGACAAAGTCGGGCGACGCAAGACGGTGCTCAGCACCTGTGTCCTGCTGATCGTGGTGGTGTATCCGTCGTTTCTGATGGCCAGCTCCGGTTCGTTTGTGGCGTCGATCGTCGGCGTGATGTTGCTGGCGATTGGCGCTGTCCTGTGCGGCGTGGTCACGGCGGCGTTGCTGTCGGAGACCTTTCCCACGCGTACCCGTTACACCGCTTCGGCGATCACCTACAACATGGCGTACACCATCTTCGGCGGAACGGCACCGCTGATGGCGACCTGGCTGATCGGCGCAACGGGCAGCAACCTGGCGCCGGCGTTTTACCTGATCGTGATCGCGCTGCTGGCGCTGGCGGGCGGGCTGGCCTTGCCGGAGACGTCAAAAGTGTCGTTGCATGAGGTGGAAGGCTCGTTGACAGCGCGGGGGAGATTGCAGACGGCGATTTGACGAAGGTTCTTCCTTCACGCCACCCACTCACAAATCCGCAACAAAACATGGCAGCGGCGCCCCAAAAAATGGCACATTGGCGACCCCTTGTGCCGCTGACATGTTCTGTAACGAGTCCGACGGCGCGTCAACGTTCGATGGATGGACCCGATGGCCGTTACCAGCTCTGCAACCGTGCCCGCGACCGATACCCAACCCGTTCCCGCTTCTCAATCAACGCAACCAACGCAATCAAGCCCCTTGGTCATGCGCATCATTGGTGCAGTGGCCTTGGCGCACCTGCTCAATGACCTGATCCAGTCGATCCTCCCCTCGATCTATCCCATGCTGAAGGCCTCGTACGGCCTGAGTTTTACCCAGGTGGGGCTGATCACGCTGACGTTCCAGGTCACGGCGTCGTTGCTGCAGCCCTGGGTCGGCTATTACACCGATCGCCATCCCAACCCCTTGGTGCTGCCGGTCGGTTCGCTGTGCATTCTCGCCGGCGTGATAATGCTCGCGACCGTAGGCAGTTTCCCGCTGATCCTGCTCGCCGCAGGGTTGATCGGCATTGGCTCGTCGACCTTTCACCCCGAAGCCTCGCGCATTGCCCGGCTGGCCTCAGGCGGGCGCTTCGGTCTGGCGCAATCGACCTTTCAGGTGGGCGGCAACAGTGGATCGGCCATCGGCCCGCTGCTGGCGGCGGCAATCATCATCCCCTTCGGTCAGGGCCATATCGCCTGGTTCGTGCTGGTGGCGCTGTTTTCCGTGGGCCTCTTGTACGCCATCAGTCGCTGGTACAAGGCGCATTTGGCGCTGTTCAAAATCAAGGCCGGCCAGGCGGCGACCCACGGGCTGTCGAAACGTCGGGTCACCGGCGCGCTGGTGGTGCTGGCAATGCTGGTGTTCTCCAAGTATTTCTACATGGCCAGCTTCACCAGCTACTTCACGTTTTACCTGATCGACAAATTCCAGCTCTCGGTCGCCAGCTCGCAGTTGCACTTGTTCATGTTCCTGGCGGCGGTGGCGGCGGGCACATTCTTCGGCGGGCCGATCGGTGATCGCATCGGCCGCAAGGCGGTGATCTGGTTCTCGATTCTGGGCGTGGCGCCGTTCACCATCGCGCTGCCTTACGCCGACCTGTTCTGGACCAGTGTCCTCAGCGTGATCATCGGTTTCATTCTGGCCTCGGCGTTTTCGGCCATTGTCGTCTACGCCCAGGAACTGGTGCCGGGCAACGTCGGCATGATCGCCGGGATCTTCTTCGGCCTGATGTTCGGCTTCGGCGGCATCGGCGCGGCATTATTGGGTCACCTCGCGGATCTTCACGGCATCGTTTATGTCTACACGCTGTGCTCCTACCTGCCGCTGTTGGGCATTCTCGCCATCCTGCTTCCGAGAACTTCAAAAAGATGTTGATAGCCGTCGCGATTTTTCTGGTCACCATCACCTTGGTGATCTGGCAACCCAAAGGCCTTGGTGTCGGCTGGAGTGCAACCTTTGGCGCCGTGCTCGCGCTGCTTTTCGGGGTGGTGCACCTGAGTGACATCCCCCAGGTCTGGCACATCATCTGGAACGCCACCGGCACCTTCACCGCGCTGATCATCATCAGCCTGCTGCTCGACGAAGCCGGTTTCTTCAACTGGGCCGCGCTGCACGTGGCGCGTTGGGGCAACGGCAAGGGCCGGCGGCTGTTCGCGTTTATCGTGCTGCTCGGTGCGTTGGTGTCGGCGCTGTTCGCCAACGACGGCGCGGCGCTGATCCTCACGCCCATTGTCATGTCGATGCTGCTGGCGCTGCGCTTTTCGCCGGCGACCACCCTGGCCTTCGTGATGGCGGCAGGGTTCATCGCCGACACCGCGAGCCTGCCGCTGGTGGTCTCCAACCTGGTCAACATCGTGTCTGCCGACTACTTCGGCATCGGTTTCAACCGCTACGCCTCGGTGATGGTGCCGGTGAATCTGGTCAGCGTGGCGGCGACGCTGGCGGTGCTGATGCTGTTCTTTCGCCGCGATATCCCGGAAACCTTCGACGCCTCGCAACTGGCCGAGCCGTCTTCGGCCATCAAGGACCGCGCGACCTTCATGACCGGTTGGTGGGTGCTGGGGATCTTGCTGGTGGGCTGCTTTGCCCTGGAACCGCTGGGGATTCCCATCAGCGCGATCTCCGCCGTGTGCGCCGCGATCTTGCTGGGCATCGCCGCCAAGGGCCACCGCATTTCCACGCGCAAGGTACTGAAAGACGCGCCGTGGCAGATCGTGATTTTCTCCTTGGGCATGTACCTGGTGGTGTACGGCCTGCGCAATCAGGGCCTGACCGATTACTTGGCGACCTGGCTCGATCGTTTTGCCGAACATGGTTTGTGGGGCGCGGCGATGGGCACGGGCGTGCTGACGGCGCTGCTGTCGTCAGTGATGAACAACCTGCCGACGGTGCTGATCGGCCTGTTGTCCATTGATGCAAGCCACGCCCACGGCGTGCTCCAGGAAGCGATGATTTACGCCAACGTCATCGGCAGCGACCTCGGCCCGAAAATCACCCCGATCGGCAGCCTCGCGACCTTGTTGTGGCTGCATGTGCTGGCGAAGAAGGGCGTGACCATCGGTTGGGGCTATTACTTCCGCGTCGGCATCGTGCTGACGGTGCCGGTGCTGTTGATTACCCTCGCGGCGCTGGTGCTTCGACTGAGCCTGTAACCCGGCGCGTGTCTGGCAGGTTCGGCCACAGGTCCGACACCAGAAACAGCCGCTCGGCCTCTTCCCAGTGGCCGTCGACGTGGCGCATCAGGCGCACCAGCAGTTGCGCCGGCGCCAGCGGGTCGAGGGCGTCCAGCCAGTCCTGAAACTGGCGCGGTGTCCAGGCCTCCTCGCAGCGCGCCGGCGCCAGCCAGGCCGGACGCGGCAGTAATTGCCAGCGGCCTTCCAGCGTTTGTTCAGCGTAGCCCGGCCAGTCTTTTTGGTGCAGCCACTTTCCCCGCAAATGCTCAGGGTGGGCACCTAGGGGCGAAGCTGCGGTGCTGGGCCACGGATAAAACAGATAACCGCCCAACCAAAGCGAAGCGCTGAAGGTGTTCACACCGCGTTCGGCAAGCATCGCTGCGCTTTCCGGGCGCGCCGACATGGGCAACTGATGCTGGTTCAAGTGGGCGAGCTTCAAGTCCAGGCGGTCGAGGGAACCGGGACCCAGCCAGTGGGCCGGATCTTTGCCGTCCTGATCCTGCTGCCCAAGGTAGAGCTTGATCGCCAGTTCGACATGGTGAACGCCGTCATTATCCCGCAGCAGAAGGTCCAGCTCGCCCAGCGTACGACCGTCACCCTGAATGGGCAGATTCGCCGCGAGCAGCTCGACGCCGGGCGCGTGCTGGATTGCGAATTGCCAGAGCCGCTCGTAATACAGCCCCAGCCGGCGCGTCGAGCTTCTCGCCAGCCAGTCGCTGAGTGCGCTGTCGTCTTGGTCCAGCTGCTTTAAAAAAGCTTCCAGCGCTTCAGGGTGCTGCACCCAGTTGCTGCCGCTAAGGGGGTGACGTTGAGGCCACTGGGTCTCAGCTAGCAGGGGAGGCGACAAGATCACCCACGCCAGGTCACGCACGGTGGGCGTACGAAGCTGACGGGGCAGGGCGCTCAGGGTCGGGAACGGGGTATTCATCGGGGCAGGATAGCGGGTGATAGGCGCTTGCGGCCACCTGATCGTCAGCGCCGTCGATGCCCACACCCACCGTCCGTTTGACGCGGATCCTGCAGATTCTGCGTCCGCCGAATCTCATGACCCCTGCCGAGATCCACTGTAGGAGCGCGCTTGCCCGCGAAGACGTCGGCAGGTTCGGCACAGATGACAGCTGACACACCGCATTCGCGGGCAAGGTGGAGCGCCACCCCGGTCGCTCCTACAGGTTTTGTGTCCGACGCCAATGGCGTGTTTGACGCGAGTGCGCTGTAGGAGCCGGCTTGCTGGCGAACGCGGTTGATCAGCACCCAATGCGCCGACTGGCACACTGCATTCGCCAGCAAGCCGGCTCCCACGTGAATTAACCGCAAGAGGATCACTCATTCGCATACCCGAAGCGGGTGTGGACGAGGTGCAAATGGCGGCGCATTTGCCGCACCCGACCCCTTCGCCCCATAATCGCGTTCTTTACACGCATCACGCCTGCGGGAGCCCCATGGAGCAATTTCGAAATATCGGCATTATTGGCCGCCTGGGCAGTACCCAGGTGGTGGAGACCGTTCGCCGACTCAAGAAATTCCTGATATCGCGGCACCTGCATGTGATCCTCGAAGACGCCATCGCCGAGGTCCTGCCGGGGCATGGTCTGCAGACCTCCACGCGCAAGATGCTCGGCGAAGTCTGCGACATGGTCATCGTCGTTGGCGGCGATGGCAGTCTGCTCGGCGCTGCCCGTGCGCTGGCCAAGCACAACGTGCCGGTGCTGGGCATCAACCGCGGCAGCCTGGGCTTCCTGACCGATATCCGCCCCGACGAGCTGGAAGTCAAAGTCGCCGAAGTCCTCGACGGCCACTATCTGGTGGAAAACCGCTTCCTGCTGCAGGCCGAAGTGCGCCGTCACGGTGAAGCGATCGGACAGGGCGACGCGCTCAACGACGTCGTGCTGCACCCCGGCAAATCCACGCGGATGATCGAGTTCGAAATCTACATCGACGGCCAGTTCGTCTGCAGCCAGAAGGCCGACGGCCTGATCGTCGCCACGCCGACCGGCTCCACGGCCTATGCACTGTCGGCGGGCGGCCCGATCATGCACCCCAAACTCGACGCCATCGTCATCGTGCCGATGTACCCGCACACGCTGTCCGGCCGGCCGATTGTCGTGGACGGAAACAGTGAGCTGAAAATCGTTGTCTCAAAGGACATGACGATCTATCCACAGGTTTCCTGCGATGGCCAGAACCACTTCACCTGCGCGCCGGGTGACACCGTGACCGTGAAAAAGAAGCCGCAGAAGCTGCGACTCATTCACCCCCTCGATCACAACTACTACGAAGTCTGCCGGACCAAACTCGGTTGGGGCAGTCGGCTTGGCGGCGGGAGCGACTGATGCTCGATCCCGCGCGTGGCTACGATCTGATCGGTGACGTGCATGGTTGTGCCCAGACCCTTGAGCACTTGCTCGACACCCTTGGTTACCGCTTTCAGGCCGGCGTCTGGCGCCACCCTGAACGCATCGCCGTGTTCCTCGGCGACATCATCGACCGCGGCCCGCGCATTCGCGAAGCGCTGCACATCGTCCGTGACATGGTCGAGGCCGGCCAGGCGTTCTGCATCATGGGCAACCATGAATTCAACGCGCTGGGCTGGAGCACGCCGGCGCCGCCCGAGAGCGGCCATGAGTGGGTGCGCGAACACACGCCGCGCCATGCCCGTCTGCTGGGCGAAACGCTGGCGCAGTTCGAGCAGCATCCCGGTGACTGGAACGACTTTCTCAAATGGTTCTACCAACTGCCGCTGTTCATCGACGCCGAGCGCTTCCGTGTGGTCCACGCCTGTTGGGATGCCAGCCTGATCGAGCCGTTGCGCAGCGTTCATGGCGACGGTCGCATCGACCAGGCCTTCGTACAGGCGTCGGCCGAGCCGGGCAGTTTTGCCAGCGCGGTGTTTGATCGCCTGCTGCGCGGCACCGACATGCGCCTGCCCCACGGCATGACCCTGACTGGCGGCGATGGCCTGACTCGCGCCTCGTTCCGCACCAAGTTCTGGGAAGACGACCCGCAGACCTATGGCGACGTGGTGTTTCAGCCAGACGCGCTGCCGGAACCGGTGGCGCGGCGGCCGCTGTCCCCCAGCGAGAAAAACGCGCTGTTGCGGTACGGCGCCAATGAACCGCTGTTATTCGTCGGTCACTACTGGCGCAGCGGCATTCCCGCCCCGATCCGCCCCAATCTGGCCTGCCTGGATTACAGCGCCGTGCTCTACGGCAAGCTGGTCGCCTACCGGCTGGATCAGGAAACCCAAATTGACCCTGAGAAGTTCGTCTGGGTCGACGTCACCCGACCGGAGATAGGTCAATGAGTCCGGTTGCTGTCTTACGCCTGCCGCTTCAAACCGACCTGAGCGGTTTTGTCGAGTTGCTCCGGCGCCTGAACGTCCCTCACCGGGTCAGCGAGGAGGCCGGCGAGCAAGTATTGTGGGTGCCAAATGCGCCGCAACTGGCCGATGACATCCGCCAGCTGTATCAGCAATACCCGGAAGGCGACCCTACGGCGCAATTGCCGCCGGGCCGCGAAGTGGTTGCAGTGAGCCGGCCAAGTCCGCTGGTCCAGGTGCGCAACAGTCCGGTGACCAGCGTGATCTTGCTGCTGTGCCTGATCGTCGCCGGCGTCACCCTGCTGGGCGATAACTTCGAGGCGCTGAGCTGGCTGACCTTCAACGACTTCCGCATCAACGGCGAGTACATCAGCTTTCTGCCGGTTGAAACGTCCCTGGCGGCGGGGCAGTGGTGGCGGGTCGTCACGCCGATGCTGATTCACTTCGGTCTGCTGCACCTGGTGATGAACGCGCTGTGGTTCTGGGAGCTGGGGCGGCGCATCGAAATGCGCCAGGGCCGCTGGCAACTGCTCGGGCTGACCCTGGCCTTCAGTGCGTTTTCCAACTACGCCCAGTATGTCTGGAGCGGCCCGAGCCTGTTCGGCGGGCTGTCCGGCGTACTGTATGGCTTGCTTGGTCATTGCTGGATCTTTCAATTGCTCGCCCCCAACCCCATGTATCGTTTACCACGCGGTGTGCTGGGGATGATGCTGATCTGGCTGGTGGTGTGCCTGTCTGGCGTCGTCGGTGTGCTGGGGTTTGGCGAAATCGCCAACGGCGCCCACGTCGGCGGACTGATCATCGGTTGTGCTACAGGTCTTGTGGGCGGTGCACTGGCCCGCCGCAGACATTAAAATCGCCCGCTTAATTCTGGGAGAACCCAATGTCCTCTTTTGTCGAAATGATCGAAAACATCACCCCCGACGTCTACGAAAGCCTGAAGCTGGCGGTGGAAATCGGCAAATGGTCCGACGGCCGCAAGCTGACCCAGGAACAACGTGAGCTGTCGCTCCAGGCGCTGATTGCCTGGGAAGTGCGCAACGTGCCCGAAGAACAGCGCATCGGTTACATGGGCCCGCAAGAGTGCGCGTCGAAGTCGGCGCCGGTGCCCAATATCCTGTTCAAATCGGACTCCATTCATTGATTGAAATCGGCAGAGGCTCCGTCAACAAAATGTCCGCGCGGCTTGAAGCCTCGCGGGTGGAATACTCGTTCCGGCTGGGGGATTCACAGATCCCGGTCAACCCGCTGATCGGCAAGACCGTGCGCCTGGAATTTCTGGGTGCGATTCATTGCAGCCATTGCGGCAAGCGCACCAAAACCAGCTACAGCCAGGGTTATTGCTACCCGTGCATGCTCAAGCTGGCGCAGTGCGACCTGTGCATTATGAGCCCCGAGCGCTGCCATCACGAGCATGGCACCTGCCGCGATCCGGCGTGGGGCGAGCAGTTCTGCATGACCGACCACGTGGTCTATCTGGCCAACTCGTCGGGCGTGAAAGTCGGCATCACCCGCGCCACCCAGCTGCCAACGCGTTGGCTCGATCAAGGCGCCAGCCAGGCACTGCCGATCGTGCGCTGCGCTACGCGCCAGCAATCCGGTTTCGTGGAAGACCTGTTCCGCAGTCAGGTGGCCGACCGCACCAACTGGCGCGCGCTGCTCAAGGGTGACGCGCCGGCGGTTGACCTGGCCGCGATTCGTCAGCAACTGTTCGAGTCCTGCGCCGAAGGCCTGATCGCGCTGCAAATGCGCTTTGGCTTGCAGGCCATTCAGGTGATGAACGATGTCGAGCCCATCGAGATCCGATACCCGGTTGAGGCGTATCCGACCAAGATCGTCAGCTTCAATCTGGACAAGGATCCGATCGCCGAAGGCACCCTGTTGGGCGTCAAAGGGCAGTACCTGATCTTCGACACCGGTGTGATCAATATTCGCAAATACACGGCGTATCAACTCGCCGTGCATCAGTAGCCCGTATTAGCAGAAGAAGGGACCACAGCATGCGCACCGACCAGCCGAAAATGATTTACCTGAAGGATTACCAGGCGCCTGAGTACCTCATTGACGAGACCCACCTGACGTTCGAATTGTTCGACGACCACTCGCTGGTCCACGCCCAGTTGGTGATGCGCCGCAACCCGGACCGCGCCGCACTTGCTCAGGGCGCAGCCTTGCCACCGCTGGAACTCGACGGCCAGCAGCTTGAGCTGCTGTCGGTGAAACTGGCGGATGTCGATCTGTCCGAGGGCGACCTTGCACAGAACGGCTATCGGCTGACGTCCGACAGCCTGACCGTGCAGCCGACGTCCGAGACCTTCACCCTCGACACCACCGTGAAGATCCACCCGGAAACCAACACCGCCCTGGAAGGCCTGTACAAATCCAGCGGCATGTTCTGCACCCAGTGCGAGGCCGAGGGTTTCCGCAAGATCACCTACTACCTCGACCGTCCGGACGTGATGAGTAAATTCACCACGACCGTCAGCGCCAACAAGCAGGCCTTCCCGATCCTGCTGTCCAACGGCAACCTGATCGCCGCCGGCCCGTCCGAGGACGGCGACCGCCATTGGGCAACGTGGGAAGACCCGTTCAAGAAGCCGGCCTACCTGTTCGCGCTGGTGGCCGGAGACTTGTGGTGCATCGAAGACACCTTCGTCACCATGAGCCAGCGCAACGTCACGCTGCGCATCTTCGTCGAGCCGGAAAACGTCGACAAATGCCAGCACGCCATGGACAGCCTGAAGAAGTCCATGCGCTGGGACGAAGAGGTCTACGGCCGCGAATACGATCTGGACATCTTCATGATCGTCGCTGTCAACGACTTCAACATGGGCGCCATGGAGAACAAGGGCCTCAACATCTTCAACTCCAGCGCCGTGCTGGCGCGCGCCGAAACCGCCACCGACGCCGCCCACCAGCGCGTCGAAGCCATCGTCGCCCACGAGTATTTCCACAACTGGACCGGCAACCGCGTCACCTGCCGCGACTGGTTCCAGTTGTCGCTGAAAGAAGGCTTCACGGTGTTCCGTGATTCCGGCTTCTCAGCCGACATGAACTCGGCCACGGTCAAGCGCATCCAGGACGTCGCCTACCTGCGCACCCACCAGTTCGCAGAAGACGCCGGCCCCATGGCCCACGCCGTGCGCCCTGACAGCTTCATCGAGATATCCAACTTCTACACCCTGACCGTGTACGAAAAGGGTTCGGAAGTGGTCGGTATGATCCACACGCTGCTGGGGGCCGAAGGCTTCCGCAAGGGCAGTGATCTGTACTTCGAGCGCCACGACGGCCAGGCCGTGACCTGTGACGACTTCGTCAAGGCCATGGAAGACGCCAACGGTGTCGACTTCACGCAGTTCAAGCGCTGGTACTCCCAGGCCGGCACGCCGCGCCTTGTGGTCAGCGAGTCCTACGACGCTGCCGCGAAGACCTACAGCCTGACCTTCCGCCAGAGCACGCCGACCACGCCGGGCCAGCCGGGGGATCAGAAGCTGCCGTTCGTGATTCCGGTCGCCATGGGCCTACTGGACGCCCAGGGTCAGGAACTGCCGCTGCGCCTGCACGGCGAGGCCCCGGCGGTGAACACGTCCCGCGTGCTGTCGGTGATCGAAGCCGAGCAGACCTTCACCTTCATCGACATTGCCGAGCAGCCGCTGCCTTCGCTGCTGCGCGGCTTCTCGGCGCCGGTGAAACTGAGCTTCCCGTACAACCGCGATCAGCTGATGTTCCTCATGCAGCACGACAGCGACGGCTTCAATCGCTGGGATGCTGGTCAGCAACTGTCCGTTCAAGTGCTGCAGGACCTCATCGCCCAGCACCAGAAGGGCAAGCCGCTGGTCATGGATCAGCGTCTTATTACCGCGCTGCACACCGTGCTCACCGACGAAAGCCTGGACCAGGCCATGGTCGCGGAAATGCTCTCGCTGCCGGGCGAGGCGTATCTGATCGAAATCAGCGAAGTGGCTGACGTCGATGCGATCCACACCGCGCGGGAGTTTGCCCGTCAGCAATTGGCCGACAACCTCAGCGACGCGTTGTGGCAGCGTTATCAGACTAACCGCGAGCTGTCGAAGCAGACACCGTATGTGGCCGCGTCCGAGCACTTCGCTCGCCGTGCGTTGCAGAACATCTCGCTGTCGTACCTGATGCTGACCGGCAAGCCGGAAGTCCTGGCCGCCGCCATCGATCAGTTCGACACCGCCGACAACATGACCGAGCGCCTGACCGCGCTGGCCGTGCTGGTGAATTCGCCGTTCGACGCCGAGAAGGCCAAGGCGCTGGAAGTGTTCGCGGAAAACTTCAAGGACAACGCGCTGGTCATGGATCAGTGGTTCAGCGTGCAGGCCGGGAGCACCTTGCCGGGCGGGCTGGAGCGTGTGAAAGCGCTGATGCAGCACCCGGCGTTCACGATGAAGAACCCGAACAAGGTGCGTGCCCTGATCGGCGCCTTTGCCGGGCAGAACCTGATCAACTTCCATGCGGCGGATGGTTCGGGCTATCGCTTCCTGGCCGATCTGGTCATCGAACTGAACGGCTTCAACCCGCAGATCGCCTCCCGCCAACTGGCGCCACTGACCCGCTGGCGCAAATACGACAGCGCCCGCCAGGCGCTGATGAAAGCGGAACTGGAGCGCATCCTCGCCTCCGGCCCGCTGTCGCCGGACGTGTATGAAGTGGTGAGCAAAAGCCTGGCGTAAGTCGGGCGGATGTTGAAAAGGGCTGTCCGTTTGCGCGGACGGCCCTTTTTTTGTGGGTGCTGATTGATGGTTTTAGCGGCTTCGGATGCTGTCTTGCACGCGATACCTTGGTAGGACTGGCTTTAGCCGGAAAGAGGCCGGTTTGTGCGCCATCCATTTTGCGGTGTAACGAATGACGCCTTCCCGGCTGAAGCCGGTCCCACAAGTCGAGCCGTCCAATGATTCCGGCGAGCGGGCGATCAGGCGTTGAAGCCAATAATCGCCTTGGTCTCCAGATATTCTTCAAAGCCCTGCACGCCGTATTCCCGACCATTGCCCGAGCGCTTGTAGCCGCCGAAGGGCGCCAAGGGGTCCCACGCCGGATGGTTCAGATGCACTTGTCCGGCACGGATGCGTGAGGCAACGGCGCGGCCCAGTTCGAGGTCCCGCGCCTGCACGTGGGCGCCCAGGCCATAGACCGTGTCGTTGGCGATGGCCACGGCTTCGTCGATCGTGTCGTAGGCCAGGATGCACAGCACCGGGCCGAAGATTTCTTCCTGAGCGATGCGCATCGCCGAGTCGACTTCGGAAAACACTGTGGGCCGGGTGTAGAAGCCTTTTTCAAAACCCGGCACACGGCCCGGGCCGCCGCACAGCAGCTTTGCTCCTTCACTGATGCCAGTCTGGATCATGGCCTGGACGCGGCTGAACTGGGCTTCGTTGGCAATCGGCCCGAGTTGGGTTTCAGGGGATTGCGGATCGCCGACGATCAACGCGTTGGCGGTGTCGGCGGCCAGCGCTTCGACTTCGGCGAGGCGGGCGCGGGGCACGATCATGCGGGTCGGTGCGCTGCACGACTGGCCGACGTTGCGCAAGGCCGACATCACCCCCATCGGCACGACCTTGGCGAAGTCGGCGTCAGGCAGCATGACGTTCGGCGACTTGCCGCCCAGCTCCTGGGTCACCCGTTTCACCGTCACCGCCGCCGCTTGCGCAACGAGAGCGCCGGCACGGTTTGAACCGGTGATGGAAATCATGTCGATGTCAGGGTGCGCGGCGATGGCGGCGCCGACGTCCTGGCCGCTGCCGTTGACCAGATTGAACACGCCGGGCGGCAGGCCGGCGTCGTGGACCAGTTGGGCGAACAGCAGGGCGCTCAACGGCGACAGCTCGCTGGGTTTCAGGACCACGGTGCAACCGGCGGCGAGGGCCGGCGCGACTTTGGCGGTGATTTGGTACAGCGGCCAGTTCCACGGCGTGATGAGGCCGCAGACGCCGATGGCTTCGCGCTGAATGGCGGTGGTGCCTTCAACGGTCTGGAAGCGGTAGGTGGACAGCAGATCGCGGGCGACCCGCACATGTTCGGCGGCCAGCGGCACCTGCATGGCGCGGGAGAAACTGATGGCGGCGCCCATTTCCAGTGACAGGACCTGGGCGAGCGTTTCTTTGCGTTCAAGGATCAGCGCGTGGATGTTTCCCAGGATCGCTGCACGTTCTTTGACCGGCGTTGCCGACCAGCCAGGGAAGGCAGCACGGGCTGCGGCCACGGCCCGATCAACGTCCTCGGCCGAACCCCGCGCGACCTCGGCCACAACCTCTTCAGTGGCGGGATTGACCACCGACAGAAGGGCCGGAACAGCAGGGGAGATCCACTCGCCGTTGATGTAGAAATGCCCGGCGTTGTGCAGCTCGATGCCGTGGGTATTTGAAGAGTGTGAGGTCATCCAGCTAGCTCCCTGGAGCGGTGATAAGGGCTGCGAACAGCGAGTCCCGACGTCTCGATACGCTAACAAACCGGCCCCGGCGAAAGATGCCGTTGTTGCAATCTGCAAGGGAGAATCTGCTGAATCCTGCGGCGTGTACGCCATCAATTTTGCGGCGTGGCGCCTGACGCTTTCCCGGCTAAAGCCGGTCCTACGGGATGACTACGTTCAAATAGTGGGACCGGCTTCAGCCGGGAAGAGGCCAGTGTGAGCGCCATCAATTTTGCGGCGTGGCGCCTGACGCTTTCCCGGCTGAAGCCGGTCCTACGGGATGACCTCGTTCAATTAGTGGGACCGGCTTCAGCCGGGAAGAGGCCAGTGTGGGCACCATCAATTTCGCGGTGTGGCGCCTGACGCTTTCCCGGCTAAAGCCGGTCCTACAAATCGCGGAGCGCTTGCCAACAGTCATCCAATCGCCTGGGTCACCATCGCGAACTGGGCAATCCCATCCCGTGACCGCGGCGGTTCACCCAGCACCATGCGCGGCGCGCGATCAACGCACGACAGCCCCAGGCTTTCCAGCCACTCCACCAGCCCGCAATCGGCCAGAATGTCGAAGCGCACGAACGCGCCGGGGATCAGGCCCAGCAAGTGGGTGATCATCTGCTGCGCCTGCTCCAGATTCTGCGCAACCACCGGCCCGATGAGATGCCCGCGACCAAAACGACGGAGCAGGGCGCAGCCTTTCAACTGCCCTTGCACCTCGACGCCCACCACACACTCCGCCGTCGGCAGCAGATCATTGAGCACCGCCGTGCGATCCAGCCCGCTGCCGGCATTGGCCAGTTCGATCACCTGCGGGTACTCGGCCTCGGTCACTTCGCGACAGTGCGCGCCTGTAGTTGCAGACATAGGCGGCGTCTGAGGCACGCCCTGATGCTGCTGAATCCGCGCGTATTCGACGAAGCCCATGCTCACATACAGCGGCGCACCCGATTCAGTGGCATTGAGGATCGGCGTGCGCGGCGCGGTGGCGTCCAGGCACAGGTTCATCAACTGGCGGCCAATGCCTTTGCTCTGGTGCTGATCACTAACGATCACCAATCCAATGGAAGAATAAGCACCCTGATGGCACGCGAACGCCACGCCCACCAACTGCCCGTCATGTTCAGCAACGAAGCCCTCGGAGGTGCGCTGCACCATCGCCCAGTCATCCTCGCGGTGGGGCCACTTCAACTGCACGGACAGCCCGTGGGCGGCGGGCATGTCGGCCGCCGTGGCCATGCGATAAACGTAGGCGTCGCTCATATGAGTTTTCCTGTGCTGAGAAGGCTGGTCGCCAACTGCGGTACAAGTGATGGCTGAGTAAACCGGCGAATGTCGAAGGGGCTGATGGAAGTGCGGGTGCTGCCGGTGCTGATCAGTTCGGCCATCACGTCGCCGACGCCAGGGCCGAGCTGAAAGCCATGGCCGCAGAAGCCGAAGGCGTAAAACAGCCCGTCGACCATGCCGCTGCGGCCCATCACCGGCAGCGAGTCCGGCGTGTAGCTTTCGATGCCGCTCCAGGTGCGGATGATGTTGAGCTTCTCGGCGCCGGGTACCAGCCGCTTCATCTGGCGCATCTGGTTGATCAGGCTTTCAGGCTTGAAAAACGCCCGGCGGTTGACCATGTCCGGCGCGCAGCGGGCGCCGCCACCGATGATGATGTTGCCGCGGGGAATCTGCCGAAAATAGATCACCTCTTCCTTGATCTTGGTGAACACGCCGATCACCGTCGGCAACGCGTAGGGCACAGGTTCGGTCACCGACATCTGCGGGCCGTTGGGCTCTAGCGGCACCGGTTCGTCGAACTGTTGGGACAGCCTGGTCGCCCACGCGCCAGCAGTGATCAACAGCTGCTCGGCGACGAACAATTGCCCATCGGTGGTGGTGACATGGAACACGCCGCCGACCTTTTGCACGTCGGCGACTTCGGTGCGTTCTTCTATTCGTGCGCCGAGGCGTCGGGCCGCGCGGGCAAAGGCTGGCGCCGCGAGACGCGGGTTGGCGTGACCGTCATGGGGCGCGTAAGAGCCGCCTTTCACCTCCGGCCCGAGGAAACCAAAACGCGCGTGCAGCTCGGCGCCGCGATAGATTTTCAGGTCCAGTTGCTCGGCTTCCGGGGCCGCGGCATAGGCTTCCAACTCGGCGATCTCGTCCTCGCGGTAACACACGCGCATGTGCCCGCTGGGGATGAATTCCAGGTCATCGTCGATCAACTCCGGCAGGCGTTTCCACAAGCCCCACGACCGGTTCGCCAGCTCGAGCTGGCCCAGATAGCGCCCCTGGCGGCGCACGTTGCCGAAGTTCACGCCGCTGGCGTACTGACCGATCTGGTCGCGCTCCAGCAGGGTCACCGAGCGGCCGCGCCGTTGAAGAAAAAACGTCGACGAGGCGCCCATGACGCCGCCGCCGATCACCAGCACATCGCTTTTTTGCGGGTTCATGAAGGGTCCTCTCCCAGGTTATGGGGTTGCAGGCCACGGGGTTGCAGGTTGCGCGCCACGGCTTCGATCTCGACCAGGTAACCGTGATGCAAGACCGGGACCGGCACCACGGCGCGGGCGGGCCGATGCTCACCTAGGTACCGCGCATAGAGTCGGTCAAACGCCGGCCAGTGTTCAATGCCCACGACGTAGACCGTGACTTTCAGCAAGTCGCTGGGGCTCAGGCCCGCTTCACTCAGGATCGCGACCAGGTTGTCGAGGGCAATCGAGGCCTGCACCTCGAACGGTTGATCGGCGCTGTGCTCACCATTGGCGCGCACCGGCAATTGCCCGGACACGTACACCAGGCCGCCGTAGGCAACCGCCTGGGAGTAATGCCCGCCCGGCGCCGCCGCGTGGGCCGTGTGAATGATCTCGAGATTACCAGCCATGCAGGCGACTCCAGGTGTGCACCGCGCCGTCGGCGTCGAGGGCGTGATAGTCCGGGAACTGCGCGCCGGTGGCGCAGGCGTGGTTGGGCAGAATGCGCAGGCGGCTGCCGATGGGGAAGCGCTTGGCCAAGTCGGCACTGCCGGCTTCGCCCAAGGTGATAATCCCGTGCTCCTGATTGGCGCCGGTGACCAACGCGCCATCAATCCACTCGCCTGTTTCGGTACACACCTGGCCGTACCCGAAATCGTGGCGCTGACGCTGGGTGCCGCGATCACGACTCATGGCCATCCAGCCGGCGTCGGTGATGATCCAGCCTTTGTCCTGTTGATGGCCGATCACGGTGGTCAGTACGCTCAGGGCCAACTCGTCGGCCCGGCAGACGCCGATGTTGTGCATGACCAGATCGAAGAACACATACACGCCAGCACGCACCTCGGTCACGCCATCCAAGCGCAGAGCTGACAGCGCGGTGGGCGTGGAGCCGATGCTGACCTCCGGGCAGTCCATCCCGGCGTCACGGATGCGTTGAGCGGCGCGAACGCAGAGGGCGCGTTCCTGTTCGGCGAGGGCTTGCAGGGCTTCGGGGTTGTCCAGCTCGTAGCTGGAACCGGCGTGGGTCATGACGCCGCGTAATTGAAGGCCTCCTTCGGTGAGGATGCGCGCCACGTCGATCAGCGCCGGATCTTCGGCAGCGAGACCGGACCGATGACCGTCACAGTCGACCTCAATCCAGACGGGGAACCGTTCGTCATGCTCGCGCGCAAACGCGACGATGGCCTGTGCGCCCTGAACGCTGTCGGTGAGCACGCTCAGGTTGCAGCCAGCCCGCCGCAACGCCAGCGCCTGGAACAATTTCCCCGGAGCGATGGCGACCGCATACAACACATCGCCGATGCCCTGGTTAAAACAGTGTTCGGCTTCTCTCAGGGTCGAGACCGTCACGCCACTGGCGCCGGCCGCGATCTGCGCCTGAATCACCGGCAGGCATTTGCTGGTCTTGACGTGGGGACGCAAACGCACGCCGAGGCTGTCCATGCGCTGCTGCATGCGCTGGATATTGCGCTGCATGCGCGGGACGTCCACCAGCGCGGCGGGGGTGTCGAGAGAGGCGATCGGCGTAAACATGACGGAACTCGGGTGGCGAGGGACAGGCTGCACTCTACTCAGCTGTCGTTAAGGTGTGGTTCAATCCAGCCTCATCAATCATTAAGTAAAAGTGAATGATTTCCATCGAAGACCTGCGCCTGGCGGTCGCCCTGAGCCGTGCCGAATCCCTGAGCGCGGCGGCCAGAGCCCTGAATGTCTCGCCGCCAGCGTTGTCCATGCGCCTGCGTAAACTGGAGACGCTGCTGGGCCTGACCCTGGCTAACCGCGACGCCCGCCGCCTCAGCCTGACCGCCGATGGCGAACGCTTCTCCCGGGAAAGCGCGCTGTTGCTGGAACAGCTGGAAGCGCTCCCGGAATCCTTCCGGCAAAAAGACGAAAGGTTGGTGGGTACCTTGCGGCTGGCGGCGCCGTTTGGCTTTGGACGCCAGCGACTGGCACCGCTGCTGGCGCGTTTCATCCGCCTGCACCCGCAGTTGTGCCTGCACCTCGATCTGCGCGAAACCCCTTGGCCGGATCGGCACGACAGCGACGCGGTGATCCACATAGGCCACCTCAACGACAGCCTGTGGACCGCGCGGCAACTCTCACCCAACGAACGCTGGCTGTGCGCAAGCCCGGCCTACCTGCAAGAACACGGCGAGCCGACCTCGCCGGACCAACTCAGCGCCCACCGCTGCATCTGCATCCGTGAAAACGACGAAGACGTCACCCTCTGGCACCTGCGCAAAGGCCCCGCCCGCAAAACCCTGCGCATTGAACCGGCCCTGCTGACCAACGACGGCAGCGTCGCCCGCCGCTGGGCCGAGCAAGGCCTGGGCCTGGTCCTGCGCTCACAATGGGACGTCAGCGACGCCATCGCCAGCGGCAACCTCGTCCGCGTCCTCGCCGACTGGAACTTCGACAGCGCCCCCGTCAACCTCCTCGTACCCTCCCGCAAACTGCGCAGCCCGAGGGTGCAGGCGCTGGTGGCGTTTCTGGAAGATGCGTTGAAAGTGTGAGTGGGGAAGTTTGATAGGGAAGCAGGCGTTACACAGCAACATCGGCGACGCCGCGACTGGCCTCTTCCCGGCTAAAGCCGGTCCCACTAAAAAGCACCGCGCGTTCTGTAGGACCGGCTTTAGCCGGGAAGGCGTCAGGCGTTACACCACAAAATCGCCGGCGTCCAAAATGACCTATTCCCGGCTAAAGCCAGTCCCACTAAAAGCGCGCGTAGACCAGTGAGACTGTCGACGCGGAGCGTCAGGGGATGCATTCCCACGCAGAGCGTGGGAACGATCAAGATCAAAGGCTTCCCGGCTAAAGCCGGTCCTACCAAGCGCTTTTGATCTTCATACGCAAAAAGCCCAGACACCGCAGAACGCGACTTGGGTGCAGGCCGAACGCAGACGACGCGCAGTGGGTCGAGCCGCATGGATGCGGCGAGAGCGCCGTCAGGACATGGATGTCCGTTCGGCGCGGGCCTACGGAGCGTCGTCGGAGTGAGGGTATTCCGACGAAGGAGGAACCCAACCAGGAGCAAGCACCCTTGGTTACTTGGGGTGCTTTTCCAAGTAACTCGCCGAAGGCGAAACAGTCTGCCCCCAGGCAGACGCCCTTGATCTTGATCTTGATCTTGATCTGAAAAAATCACTTCACCGCATAGACCTTGCGGACGTAAACCCTACTGGTCCACGCACAAAACGCCCCCTTCACCACAAACACCGTATCCCCCGCATTAACCGTCACCTCACCGCCCTCATCATCGGCCAGCGTCACGCTCCCCTCCAACAGATGCATCAACTCATGCAACCGATGAGCACGACCATGGCGCTGATAAGGCGTCGAATCCCAAATCCCCACCTTCAACGCCGTCACCTCATCATCGAACAGACTCAACGCCCGACACTGCGGCGCAGGCCCGATCAAAATCGGCGGCTCCAGCGTCGCAGACGGATTCAGCCACAGATGCGCCGGCAACAGCGTTAAACCGGCGCGCGCAGGCGCGTTCTCAACATCCACCGCACAAAACGCCCACTCACTGCCACTGCTGGCATGCACCGCCACCCGACTGCCACGGCCAATCACCGCACTGCCGCCGACGCCCAACTCCAGCGTCTGCTCCGCACTGCTCAACACCACATGCCCCGCGTGCACCACCAACGTCTCGCTGTAGGGAAAGTCCTCGATCAACGCGTCGCCGGTGAACCGCACCAGCCCGGCCGACACCCCGTCATCGCCGCGCCACGCCACCTGTCGCGCCTCGGCAAAGGGATCAAGGGCGCTCAACGGAGCCGAGTTGAAAGACGTTGAAACGCCGCTGCCATCAGCGCGCGCCAACAGCAAAATACCGGGAGATGACATGGTTAACGCTCCGTTAAAAAGTCAGCCGATCGCTTGAGTGATCAGCGCAAAAGGTTGGACGCCCTGACTGGCCTGGGGCGGCGTGCCCCGTGCCATCTGCACCACGGTGTCGACGTTCTTCAGGCCCGCCGTTTCCAGCCAGTCGCTGAGGCCGCAGGCCACGGGGATGTCGATGCGCACAAAAGTGTCCGGCACCTGGGCCAGCAAGACGGCGATCAGGTGCTGGGCCTGATGGATGTTCTCCGCCACCACCGGCCCGATGCAGCGCCCGCGCCCGAATGGCCGCAGCAGGGCGAAACCGCGCAGTTGACCGTCACGCTCGATGCCCACGGCGTGCTCGACTTGCAGGTCGCGCAACACATCGCGGCGGTCCAGGCCGCTGCCGGCTTTGGCGAGGGCGAGCAGGGCGGCGTGATCGTCGGCGGTGAGGGCGCGGCAGGTTTCACCGTCAGCCAGCTCCACCAGCGCCGGCACAATGGCCTGCCCCTGATGCTGCTGCACCCGACCAAACTCAATAAAACCCTGGCTTTCATACAACGGCTTGCCAGCGACGGTGGCGTTGAGAATCGGCGTGCGCGGCTCGCACGCGGCGAGGGCCATCTCCATCAGTCGGCGGCCGATGCCCTGGCCCTGATAATCGTTGCTGACGATCACCAGGCCGATGGTCGCGAAATCCCCTTGCGTGCAGACAAACGCGCTGCCGATCAGGCGGCCGCCGTCCATCACCACAAAGCCGTCGCTGACCCGGTGCAGCATCGCCCAGTCGTCCAGGCGATGGGGCCATTTCAGTTGCACCGACAGGTCATGGGCGGCGGTCAGGTCGGCGACGGTCATTCGGCGGTAGGTATAAGAAGGGTGCGGCAGGGCGGACATGGCGAGGCTCCGTTATGCATTATTCAAGTAGCGCTGAACGCCTGTATCCCACCTGATTAAAGGGCTGACAAGAGGGCGCGGGATATTCGGCAGATTCGTCGCACGGCGGGGGACGCGACCCTACTTCGTACTTAAATCCGGGGCGAGGGCGGCAGCAAATGCCAGGGACGGATTGGATCGCTTCAGCCCCGATGATCGTTCCCGCGCTCTGCGTGGGAATGCATCCCCTGACGCTCTGCGTCAGCTTGCGCACGCCGCAGAATCTTTGCCTGCGTTGGGACGCGGAGCGTCCTGGGCGGCATTCCCACGCGGAGCGTGTGAACGATCAACATTATCTGCCGCCGCAAGCCCCATTCTTAAGCCTTCCCACCGTGCAATCCCCGGAAAAGCCCCCTAAAAGCGCACAAACACAGGCCCTGCCCAAGGCTGGCGCGCACCGCAAACTCTGCTGAGGCCAGCCACCAAAACGGTGGTTTGTATTGAGCACGGGGCGTTTTAGACGGCATATGCTGATTTCACAGTGCTGTAATGAACCTGTGCTGCAACGAGGCCGCCGCGCCGCCAGGGCAGCGAACGCTTGCCACACTCAACTGACTTCAGGACCGCACTCAATGAGCTTTCTTCGTCCCAAATTCATTACGTTCGACTGCTACGGCACGCTCACCAACTTCCACATGGGCACCATGACCCGCGAGCTGTTCGCTGACCGCGTCACCCCTGAACAGATGGACCAGTTCGTCAAAGACTTTTCGGCTTATCGCCTTGATCAGGTCATGGGCGACTGGCAGCCGTACGACGTGATCCTCAAGACCGCCCTGGCCCGTACCTGCAAACGCTGGGGCGTGGAGTACCGCGATGAAGGCCAGCTGTATTACGACGCCGTGCCGACCTGGGGTCCCCATGCCGATGTGCCGGCCGGTCTGTCGAAGATCGCCGACAAGATTCCCCTGGTGATCTTCTCCAACGCCAGCGACAGCCAGATCATGTCCAACGTCGACAAACTCGGCGCGCCGTTCCACAAGGTCTTCACCGCCGAACAGGCCCAGGCCTACAAGCCACGCCTGGCGGCTTTTGAATTCATGCTCGACAACCTCGGCTGCGGCCCGGAAGACATCTTGCATGTGTCTTCGAGCTTCCGTTACGACCTGATGTCGGCCCACGACATGAAGATCAAGCACAAGGCCTTCGTCGCCCGCGGTCATGAAGTGCCGGCGAATGCGTTCTTCGAGTACCAGCAGATCACCGACATCGGCGGACTGCCGGCGCTCGTGGGCCTGTAACTCAAACGCCGTCTAGCGGTTCCGCCACGCAGGTTTGGACACAAGGGGTTAAAGATGGGCAGTGAATCCTACTGGCTCGACACCGCACCGGCGTTCACCGGTGCCCAACTCGGCGGCTTGCCCGGGCAGGTCGACGTGGCCGTGATCGGCGGTGGATTCACCGGCCTGTCGGCGGCGCGGGCCTTGGCGCTCAAGGGTGCCAGCGTGGTGGTGCTGGACGCCGGCCGGGTCATCGGCGAAGCCTCAGGTCGCAATGGCGGGCAGTGCAACACCGGCGTGGCGCAGGATTACGCCGGGCTGCATGCCAGCCTCGGTGCAGCCAAAGCGCGTGCCTATTACCAGGCCTATGAAAGCGCGGTACAGACGGTGGTTTCGTTGGTCGAGCAGGAGAGGATCGCCTGCGATCTGGTGCGCAACGGCAAGCTCAAACTGGCCGCCAAACCCCTGCATTACGACGGCCTGGCCCGCACCTGCGAGCTGATCCGCCAAGAGGTGGACGCCGACGTCGAGCTGCTGAATGCCGAGCAGACCCGCGACGAAGTCAACTCGGCGCAGTTCCATGGCGCCTTGTTGCAGCGCAACGGCGTGCAGATGCACGTCGGCCGCTTCGGTGTCGGTCTGGCGGAAGCGGCTGCCCGGCGCGGCGCCATGATTTACCAACACACCGCGGTCAAGGACTGGAAGCCCGAGGCAGGGGGTTATCAGGTCAACACCGCCAAGGGTTCGCTGCACGCCGGGCAAGTGCTGCTGGCGACCGGCGCTTGCCAGCACGGCGACCTCGGCTGGTACCGCCGGCGGATCGTGCCGGTGGGCAGTTTTGTCATCGCCACCGAAGTCTTGCCCCAGGCGCTGATCGACGAGTTATTGCCGCAGCATCGGGCATACGTGACCAGCCGCATGATCGGCAACTACTTCCGCCTGACCCCGGACAACCGCCTTCTGTTTGGCGGGCGTGCGCGGTTTGCCATGTCCGACGGCGTCTCCGACGCCAAGAGCGGCAAGGTGCTGCAGGCGGCAATGCTGAACATGTTCCCGCAGTTGGCCCACGTGAAAATCGATTACTGCTGGGGCGGTCTGGTGGACATGACGTCCGACCGTCTGCCCCGCGCCGGCCAGCACGGCGGCGTGTTCCATTCCATGGGCTACAGCGGCCATGGCGTGCAGATGTCCGTGCACATGGGCCAGGTTATGGCCGAGGTCATGGCCGGCAACGCGGCGGCCAACCCCTGGCGTGAACTGGAGTGGCCGGCGATCCCCGGTCACTTCGGCAAGCCATGGTTTCTGCCGTTCGTGGGCGCGTATTACCGCTTGCAGGACTATTTGCACTGAGCCGCCCGCTGTAGCGTCACCGTCGTCTGCGTTTCCAGGACGCTCCGGACATCCGTGAGCACTCGAATATCCCGATCATCGACAGGTAGCCTTGACATGACTGACCACAAAGACACCCCCGAGCTTATCTCCGGCCCAGACAGCCTGCGGGTATTCGAAGGCCTCAATCGCGGCATGTCGCGGCGCAACGCCCTGCAGATGCTCGGCCTTGCCGGAGTCGCAGCAGCGGGGGCGGGCAGCCTGTTCGGCAGCGCCGGCAAACTGTTCGCCGAAGAAGCCACCGCTGGCGGCAAGGGCAAGCCGGGCGGCAAGATCCGCGTCGCCGGCATGTCCAGTTCCACCGCCGACACCCTCGACCCGGCCAAGGGCGCGCTGTCCACCGACTATGCCCGTCACTACATGTTCTACAACGGCCTGACCCGTTTCGATAAGCACCTGGTGCCGCAGCTGGAACTGGCCGAGCGCATCGATAACGTTGACGCCACGCTGTGGACCATCACCCTGCGCAAGGACGTGACCTTCCACAACGGCAAGAGCCTCAGCGCCGCCGACGTGGTGTTTTCCCTCAGCCGGCACAAGGACCCGCTCACCGGTTCCAAAGTCATGCCGCTGATGGAGCAGTTCGCCGAGATCAAGGCCACCGGCCCGAACGAAGTGCAGATTCGCCTCAGCGCGCCGAACGCCGAACTCCCGTCCATTCTCGCCGTGTCGCACCTGTTGATCGTTCCCGAGGGCACCACCGATTTCAACAAAGGCATCGGCACCGGGCCGTTCACCGTCGGCGAGTTCAAGCCGGGTGTGCGTTCGGTGGCCGTGCGCAACAAGAACTACTGGAAACCGGGCCTGCCGTACCTGGACGAGATCGAATTCATCGCCATTGCCGACGAGCCGTCGCGGGTCAACGCGCTGCTGTCCGGCGACGTGCACATGATCAACGAGGTCAACCCGCGCTCCACCACGCGCATTGCCGCCAGCCCCAAACACCGCGTCGTCGATGCACCGTCGGGCAACTACACTGACTTGATCATTCGCCAGGACCAGCTGCCCGGCAAAAGCCCGGAATTCACCCAGGCCATGAAACTGCTGCTGGACCGCGAACAGGTTAAATCCGCGGTCTTCCGTGGCTTCGCCGTGGTCGGCAACGATCACCCGATTGCGCCAGGTTCGCGCTACTTCAACACCGACCTGCCGCAGACGGTCTACGACCCGGAAAAAGCCAAATTCCTGCTGAAGAAAGCCGGCATGGAAAGCATCACCATGCCGGTCATGGCGTCGCCTGCCGCGACAGGTTCGGTGGACATCGCCGTGCTGCTGCAGCAATCGGCGAAACAGGCCGGGCTCAAGCTGGACGTGAACCGTCTGCCGAGCGACGGCTACTGGTCCAACCACTGGATAAAGCACCCGTTGAGCTTCGGCAACATCAACCCGCGACCGAACGCCGACGTGATGTTCTCGCAGTTCTTCCAGTCCAAGGCGCCGTGGAACGAGTCCGGCTGGCAGAACGATCAGTTCGACCAGTTGCTGATGCTGGCCCGGGGTGAAACCGACGACGCCAAGCGCGCCAAGATGTACGGCGACATGCAGACCCTGGTGCACGATCACTGCGGCATCGGCGTGCCGGTGTTCATCAGCAACATCGACGGCGTCGACCAGCGCATCAAGGGCTACGACTCCAACCCGTTGGGCGGCTTCATGGGCTACATGTTCGCCGAGCAGGTGTGGCTGGACGCTTGAGGAGGCAGTGCGATGAATAGCCATACGCTGTGGTTGATCTGCCGGCGCCTCGGTGCCGGGGTCGTGACCCTGTTGATCGTGTCCATGGTCGTGTTCGCGATCACGGCCGTGCTGCCGGGCGACGCGGCGCAGCAATCCCTCGGCCAGTTCGCCACCCCTGAACAGGTGGCGGCACTGCGCCTGAAACTGGGGCTCGATCAACCCGGCGTGTTGCGCTATCTGCACTGGTTGATGAATTTGCTCACCGGCGACATGGGCCAGTCGGTGTCCAACGCCATGCCGGTGGGTGAATTGATGGCGGGCCGGGTGCCGAACACGCTGATGCTGGCGGGCGCCACGGCGCTGGTGTCGGTGCCGCTGGCGTTGATCCTCGGTATCGGTTCGGCGATGGGGCGGGGCGGGCGCATCGACAGTTGCCTGAGCTTCATCACCCTGGCCATGGTCGCGGTGCCGGAGTTTCTGGTGGCGACCCTGGCGGTGCTGATTTTCGCGGTCAACCTCGGCTGGCTGTCGGCGCTGTCCTATGCCACCGACATCACCTCACCGCTGCAATTTCTGCGCACCTACGCGTTACCGGTGATGACCCTGTGCTGCGTGATCGTGGCGCAGATGGCGCGGATGACCCGCGCCGCCGTCATCGACCAGCTCGACAGCCCGTACGTGGAAATGGCCCGGCTCAAAGGCGTCAGCCCGATCCGCATCGTGTTGCGCCACGCCTTGCCCAACGCGATCGGGCCGATTGCCAACGCCATCGCCCTGAGCCTGTCTTACTTGCTCGGCGGGGTGGTGATCGTCGAGACCATCTTCAACTACCCCGGCATTGCCAGCCTGATGGTCGATGCCGTGACCAACCGCGACATGGCCCTGGTGCAAGCCTGCACCATGCTGTTCTGCGCGGCCTATCTGGCCTTGGTGTTGCTTGCCGACCTCTGCGCCATCCTCTCCAACCCGAGGCTGAGAAACCAATGAACCCGCTCATTGCGAAATCCAGGCCTGCGTCTTCAGCCCTGGCACTGGCCAAGGTCTCCGGCAACCCGTCCTGGCTGGGATTGGTCGGCGCTGCCGTCTGCGTGATCTGGCTGCTGGTGGCGCTGTTCGGCCCGTGGCTGGCGCCGCACCCGGTCGGGGAAGTGATTTCCGACAACATCTTCGAAGGCTTCAGCCTGGCGCACCCGTTCGGCACCGATTACCTGGGCCGCGACATGCTCAGCCGGGTGCTGGTGGGCGCGCGCTTCACCGTTGGCCTGTCGCTGGTGGCGGCGCTGTTGGCCAGCTTCTTCGGCACCGGCTGCGCGCTGCTGTCGGTGGTTTCGCCCAAGTGGCTGGACGAAATCATCAGCCGGATCATGGACGCGTTCATTTCGATTCCGAGCAAAATGCTTGCGCTGATCATGGTCTCGGCCTTCGGCTCCTCGGTCACGCTGCTGATCTGCACGGCAGTGATCAGCTACATCCCTGGCTCGTTCCGAGTGGCCCGCAGCATGGCGGTCAATATCGAGGCGCTGGAATACGTGCAAGTGGCGCGCACCCGGGGCGAAGGCAAGTTGTACGTGGCGTGCCGGGAAATCCTGCCGAACATGCTCAACCCGGTGCTCACCGACCTGGGCCTGCGTTTTGGCTACATCGTGCTGTTGCTCAGCGGCATGAGCTTTCTCGGCCTTGGCGTGCAGCCGCCGGACGCCGACCTTGGCTCGCTGGTGCGGGAAAACATCGGCGGCCTCAATCAGGGCGCGATGGCGATCATCATTCCGGCGCTGGCCATCGGCACGCTGACCATCGGCGTCAATCTGCTGATCGACTACCTGTCATCGCGACGCGGTCGACGCTCGGGAGGCCATTGATATGACCCAGTTGATTCGCGTCGAAGACTTGCGCGTGGTGGCCGGTGATCCGGGCAGCGAAGTGGAGATCGTCAAGGGCGTGAGTTTTGCCCTGGAGAAAGGCGAAGTGCTGGCGCTGATCGGTGAGTCCGGCTCCGGCAAAACCACGATCGCCCTGGCCTTGCTCGGTTATGCGCGGCGGGGTTGCCGGTTATCCGGCGGCGTGGTGCAGGTCGGCGAACACGACATGCTCGCCCTGAACGAAAAACAGCTGCAGGGCCTGCGTGGCAATCGCGTCTCGTACATTGCCCAGAGCGCGGCGGCGGCGTTCAACCCGGCAAAAAAACTCCTCGATCAAGTGGTCGAAGGGCCGTTGATCCATGGCCTCGGCACTCGCGCAGAGCTGGAAGCCAAGGCCATCGGCCTGTTCCGCGACCTGGCTTTGCCAAACCCCGAGCGCATTGGCCGTCGCTATCCGCACCAGGTCTCTGGCGGGCAACTGCAACGGGTGATGGCCGCCATGGCGCTGATCAGCGACCCGCTGCTGGTGGTGCTCGACGAACCGACCACCGCCCTGGACGTCACCACCCAGATCGACGTGCTGCGGGCGTTCAAGCGTGTGGTGCGTGAACGGGGCGCCACGGCGGTCTACGTGTCCCACGACCTCGCCGTAGTGGCGCAAATGGCCGACCAGATTGTCGTGCTCAACGGCGGGCAGATTCTCGAACAAAGCGCCACCGCGCCCCTGCTCAAGGCACCGTCCCACGAATACACCCGCAGCCTGCTGGCGGCCGCGCGTCCTGACACGCGCATTCGACCGCCTTGCGGTATCGCCGAAGAGACTCCATTGCTGACCATCACCGGCCTGACTGCCGGCTACGGCAACAAGAACCTGCATGGCATGCCGGCGATCCGTGTGCTGGAAGACATCGACCTGACCGTACGGCGCGGCCAGGCCATCGGCGTGATCGGTGAATCGGGCTCGGGCAAGTCCACTTTGGCGCGGGTGGTGGCGGGGCTGTTGACCCCGGCCCTTGGCGGCCTGACCTTCGACGGTCAGCCGTTGGGCGGCAGCCTGTCCGAGCGCACGCCGGAGCAGTTTCGGCGCATTCAGATGGTCTTCCAGAACGCCGACACCGCGCTCAACCCGATGCACAGCGTGGCGAACATCCTCAGCCGTCCGCTGAAAATGTATTTCGGCCTCAAGGGCGCGGCGTTGCAGGCGCGCATCGGCGAACTGCTCGACCTGGTGCGCCTGCCGCGAGACATGGCTGATCGCCGTCCCAATGAACTGTCAGGCGGGCAGAAACAGCGGGTCAATCTGGCCCGGGCGCTGGCGGCCAAGCCCGATTTGATCCTCTGCGATGAAGTGACTTCGGCCCTTGACACCGTGGTCGGCGCGGCGATCCTCGAACTGCTCCGCGACCTGCGTCAGCAACTGGGCGTGTCCTACCTGTTCATCAGCCACGACATTTCCACCGTGCGCGCGCTGTGCGATGACATCGTGGTGATGTACAGCGGCCACAAAGTCCATGCCGGCCGCCGCGAGTCCTTTGCCGAAGCGCCGTATCACCCGTACACCGACCTGTTGATTCATTCGGTGCCGGAACTGCGTCAGGGTTGGCTGGAAACCTGCGGCGCCACCAGCGGCGAGCTGCCTCCGATCGGCGAGCGGGCCAATCTGCCGGAACTGTGCACCTTCCTTAACCGTTGCCCGATGCGCATCGACGGCCTGTGCAACCGCACCGCGCCGAACCGCCGCACGCTGGACAATGGCAGCGCAATCCTTTGCCACCGCGACGCCGCCGATTTGCTGGCGACCCAGCGCGGCGTTACCCCCACAAGCTTTGGAGCCTATGCATGAAAGGGCGTTTTGTGAGGCTGGCCGAACAGGGCCGGCCGACGGTCAACCTGACCGTGGATGGCGCGCCAATCGAAGCGTTGCAGGGCGACACGTTGATGGTGGCGTTGCTCACCCAAGGCACCTCGCTGCGCCAGTCGGAATTCGACAGCGGCCGCCGCGCCGGTTTCTGCCTGATGGGCGCGTGCCAGGATTGCTGGGTCTGGACCCGCGGCGGTGAACGCCTGCGCGCCTGCTCCAACGAAGTCCGCGACGGGCTGGACATCGTCACCACACAACCGGAGGCGACATGGCCACTGCACAGCTGAGCACTCATCGCGTTGTCATCGTCGGTGCGGGACCTGCCGGCGTGCGCTGCGCCGAAACCTTGCTGGCGGCCGGCATCAAACCGATTCTGGTGGACGAAAACCGCCGCGACGGCGGGCAGATCTACCGCCGCCAGCCAGACGGCTTCACCCGCGATTACAGCACCTTGTATGGCAGCGAAGCCGACAAGGCCAGGCACCTGCACCAGACCTTCGACCGCATCCATGGCGCCATTGACTACCGCCCCGACACCCTGGTGTGGAACCTCACGCCGGGGCAGTTGTGCTGCGCCAATCAGGGCCGCCACAGCACGCTGGACTACGACGCGCTAATCCTCTGCACCGGCGCCACCGACCGCTTGATGCCCATTGAAGGCTGGCAGCTGGCGGGCACCTACAGCCTGGGCGGGGCGCAGATCGCCTTGAAAAATCAGGCGGTTTCCATCGGCCATCGCGTAGTGTTCATGGGCAGCGGGCCGTTGCTGTACCTGGTCGCCAGTCAGTACGTCAAAGCCGGCGCGACTGTGGCCGCGGTCCTCGATACCTCGCCCTTCAGCCTGCGCCTCAAAGCCCTGCCCAAACTGTTGGCGCGACCGGGTTTGCTGTGGACCGGCATGAAATTTCTGGCGCAGCTGTACCGGGCGAAAGTGCCCGTGCATTTCGGCGTCAAGCCGTTAGAGGTACTGGGCGATGGCGCCAATGGTGTGGCAGGCGTGCGCTTCACCACCGGCAGTGGCAAGGCCGTGACTGTGCAGGCGGATGCCGTCGCGCTGGGTTATCACTTGCGCCCGGAAACCCAATTGGGTGATCTGGCCGGTTGCGCCATGGCCTTCGATCAGGCTTCCAGCCAATGGTGGCTGGCGACGGACGAGGCCGGTCGTACCTCGGTGAACGGCGTGTATGCCGCCGGTGACGGTGCGAAGATTCGCGGCGCCGATGCCGCCGAGCACGCCGGGCGCCGAGTGGCGTTGGCACTGCTCGAAGACCTCAAGCAACCCTTCAATGCCGGACTGCGCGATGAACAGCAGCAGGCGCTGGCAGTGATGGACCAGTTTCGTCTGGGCCTGGCCGAAGCGTTTCCCTGGCCCGGCGAGCAAGCCAAGGCGTTGCCCGACAGCGCCATCGTGTGCCGCTGCGAGATGATCACGGCCGGCGAATTGCGCCGCACGGTCAACGAGAAGGGCGCCTGTGAAGTCAACCGCGCCAAGGCTTTCAGCCGCGTCGGCATGGGGCGCTGTCAGGGGCGTTATTGCTCCCAGGCGGGTGCCGAAGTGATCGCGGCCGAGGCCGGCGTGCAGGTGCAGGAAGTCGGTCGCCAGCGCGGGCAAGCGCCGGTCAAACCGTTGTCGATGCTCATCGAGGAGGTGTCGCCATGAGCGTGCAAAAAGCAGATGTGGTGATTGTCGGTGGCGGTTTGATGGGCTCAGCGACGGCGTTTTTTCTGCGTCGGCGCGGGCAGTCGGTGATCCTCCTGGAACGCGATCAGATCGGCCAGTACGCCAGCGGCGTCAACTTCGGCAACGTGCGCCGTCAAGGGCGATTCCTCGGGCAACTGGCGCTGGCCAACCGGTCGTGGGCGCTGTGGAAACGCCTGCCGGAGCTGATCGACGATGACCTGGAATTCATTCCCAGCGGGCACATGCGCGTGTGTTACCGCGAAGATGAAGTCGCCGAGCTGGAGGCCTATGCCGCCGCGCCGGAAGCCGAGCAACTGGACCTGAAAGTGTATCGAGGCGCCGAGCTGCATCGGCGTTTTGGCTTTCTCGGCGCGGACGTCAAAGGCGGCTCCTACGCCCCCCACGACGGCCACGCCAACCCGCGCCTCGCTGCGCCGGCATTTGCCCGCGCCGCCCGGCGGCTGGGGGCGCAGATCGAGGAGCGCACTGAAGTGGCCGAGGTCGAGAAGTTCGGCGGTGATTTCCATGTCACCACCACCGACGGCCGCCAGTTTCAGGCCGCGCAGCTGTTGATCACCGCCGGCGCCTGGGGCCAGAAACTCTCGGCGCAGTTTGGCGAGCCGGTGCCGCTGGACACCCACGGCCCGCAGATGGCGGTCACGGAACCGGTGCCCTACGCGTTGCCGACGGTGATCGGCGTGTACACCAAGATCGCCGAAGAGGTGATCTATTTCCGCCAGATTCCCCGGGGCAATATCGTCATCGGCGGCGGCTTTCGCAGCAAACCGGACATGCTCAACCGTCGCGCCGCTGTCGAGCCGCGCAGCATCCTCAATCAGGCCGAACAGATGCGCCGCCTGCTGCCGGGCGTCGGCAATCTGAACATCATCCGCGTGTGGAGCGGCATCGAAGGCTACCTGCCGGATTCACTGCCGATCATGGGCCCCAGCGGCACCATCGACGGCCTGTTCTACGCCTTCGGTTTCTGCGGCCACGGCTTTCAGCTCGGCCCCGGCGTCGGTGACGTGATGGCCGAACTGCTCGACACCGGTCGCACCACGACCCCGATCGAGGCATTCTCCATCACACGTTTTGCCCTTCCTGCCGCGCAACGGAGCCACGCCTCATGAAACCCCGCGTTATCGAGATTCTGAAACGGCTGATGGCCTTCGAAACGGTGTCGTCGGAGTCCAACATGGCCCTGATCGACTACGTCCGCGACCTGCTGCTGAGCAAGGGCATCGAGTCGCTGATCGTCAAAGACGAGAGTGGCAAGAAGGCCAACCTGTTCGCCAGCACCGGCCCGAAAGACCAGCCCGGCGTGTTGCTCTCCGGGCACACCGACGTGGTGCCCGCCGCGGGGCAGGCGTGGACCTTTCCGGCCTTCGCCGCCACCGTGCAGGACGGGCGCATCTATGGGCGCGGCAGCTGCGACATGAAGGGTTTCATTGCGCTGGCCATCGACGCCATGCTCGACGCGGCAGAGCACTCACTCACACGCCCACTCAACCGCCCGCTGCAACTGGCCCTGTCCCATGACGAGGAAATCGGTTGCGTCGGCGTGCGGCGTTTGCTCGACGTGCTGCACCTGGCACCGGTGCGGCCGTTTCTGTGCGTGATCGGCGAGCCGACCAACATGCAATTCGTGCTGGGCCACAAGGGCAAGGGCTCCTATCGCACCTACTGCCGGGGCCAGGAGGCGCATTCGTCCCTGGCACCGCGCTCGGTCAACGCCATTCACGTGGCCTGCGACTTCATTGCCTCCCTGCGTGAAAGCCAGCAGCACCTACAACATCACGGTGCCCGGGACACCGACTACGACGTGCCCTACAGCACCGTGCACGTCGGCCAGATCAGCGGCGGCAAGGCGCTGAACATCGTGCCGAACCTGTGCACCCTGGATTTCGAGGTGCGCAACCTGCCCGCCGACAACCTGGAACAGTTCATCGAGCAGATGCGCGAGCGCGCCGAAGTGATCGTGCGTGAAGCGCAGAAGCTCTCCAGCGTCGCGGCCATCGAGATCGAGACCATCAACGTCTACCCCGGCCTCGACACCCACCCGACGGTCGAAGCGGTGAGCTTCCTCAAGCAATTCGCCGCGCCGGACACCGGCATGAATAAGGTGTCATTCGGCACCGAAGGCGGCCTGTTCAAGCAGCGGCTGGATGTACCGGTGGTGGTGTGCGGCCCGGGTTCCATTGAGCAGGCGCACAAGCCGGACGAGTTTATCGAGGTCAGCCAGATGGACGCTGGCGAGCGCTTTTTGCAAGGGCTGCTCGGCTCGCTGAAGGCGTAGCAGAGCCTGCCGTCCTGACGTGAATTTCAGCACGGCACGCTGGTTTGAAGACGCTTTCGGCATCCTCGTTCGAGGCAGATCCCTAGACTGGAATCTGTCTCGGATCAGGACTCGACCATGCTCAAGAATCGCTTGCAAGACCCCGGCCTGCTGGCCGAACGCGCCTACGTCAACGGCCAGTGGATCGCTGCCGACAGCGGCGCCACCCTCGACGTCCGCGACCCCGCCACCGGCGAACTGCTTGCGCAGGTCCCGGCTATGGACGCCGTGGACACCCGCCGCGCCATTGAAGCCGCCGAACGTGCCTGGCCGGCGTGGCGCGCGCGCCCGGCGGCAGAACGGGCGGTGCTGCTGGAGCGCTGGTTCCAGGCAATGATCGACCACCTCGACGACCTGGCGCTGATCATGACCTGCGAGCAGGGCAAGCCGCTGAACGAGGCCAAGGGCGAAATCCGCTACGGCGCCGGCTTCGTCAAATGGTTCGCCGAAGAAGCGCGCCGGGTCTACGGCGAAACCATGCCGGCCCCCAGTGGCGACCGCCGCCTGCTGACCCTCAAACAACCCGTCGGCGTCTGCGCCGCGATCACCCCGTGGAATTTCCCCAATGCGATGATCACCCGCAAATGCGCGCCGGCGCTGGCGGCCGGCTGCCCGATCATCGTCAAACCGTCGGACCTCACGCCGCTGTCGGCCCTCGCTCTGGCAGTGCTGGCCGAGCGCGTCGGCATTCCGGCTGGGGTGTTCAACGTCATCACCGGGCTGCCCGCCGGCATCGGCGAAGAACTCACCGGCAACCCGGCGGTGCGCAAGATTTCCTTCACCGGCTCCACCGCCGTCGGCCGCCTGCTGATGCGCCAGAGCGCCGAGCACATCAAGCGCCTTAGCCTGGAGCTGGGCGGCAACGCGCCGTTTGTGGTGTTCGACGACGCCGACCTCGAACAGGCCGTGGCCGGAGTGATGATCAGCAAGTTTCGCAACGCCGGACAAACCTGCGTGTGCGCCAACCGCATCCTCGTGCAGGCGGGCATCTACGACCGATTCGCCGCGCGATTGGTGGAGGAGGTGGCTAAGCTCAAGGTCGGCAACGGCCTGGAAGAGGGCGTGACCATCGGCCCGCTGATCAACCCGGCGGCGGTCGCCAAGGTGGCGCGGCACATCGACGATGCCTTGAGTCAGGGCGCCAGACTGCTCTGCGGCGGGATTCCCTCGGGCGACAGCCAGTTCGTGCAACCCACCGTGCTGGCTGACGCCCACGCCGGCATGTTGCTGGCCAACGAAGAAACCTTCGGCCCGGTGGCGCCGTTGATGCGCTTTACTGATGAAGCCGAAGCGCTGGCCCTGGCCAACGCCACCCCGTTCGGTTTGGGCGCCTACTATTTCACCCAGGACCTCAAGCGCTCATGGCGCTTTGGTGAGGCGCTGGAGTTCGGCATGGTCGGCCTCAACACCGGGATCATCTCGATGGAAGTTGCGCCGTTCGGCGGCATCAAACAATCGGGCCTCGGCCGCGAGGGCAGCAAGTACGGTTTGGACGAGTACCTTGAAGTCAAAGCCTTCCACATCGGCGGCTTGAACTGATTCATCCCGAGGGGCGCACCATGAGCAAGGCATTCAGAATCGCCGCGATTGCGGGCGACGGCATCGGCAAGGAAGTCCTGCCCGAAGGGCTGCGGGTACTGGAACAGGCGGCAAAAAAGTGGGAACTCAACCTGAGCATCGACGTGCTCGACTGGGCCCACTGCGACTACTACCTCGCCCACGGGAAGATGATGCCCGACGACTGGTTCGAGCAGCTCAAGGGCTATGACGCGATCTACTTCGGCGCCGTGGGCTGGCCCGACAAGGTGCCGGACCACATTTCCCTGTGGGGTTCGTTGCTCAAGTTTCGCCGTGACTTCGACCAGTACGTGAACATCCGCCCGGTGCGCCTGTTCCCCGGCGTGCCCTGTCCATTGGCCGGACGCAAGCCGGGCGATATCGACTTCGTGGTGATTCGGGAAAACACCGAGGGCGAATATTCCTCGGTGGGCGGCAAGATGTTCGAAGGCACCGAACACGAGTTCGTGCTGCAGGAATCGGTGTTCACCCGCCGTGGCGTCGACCGCATCCTCAAATTCGCCTTCGAACTGGCCCAAACCCGCCCGCGCAAACGCCTGACGGCGGCGACCAAATCCAACGGTATCTCCATCAGCATGCCGTACTGGGACGAACGCACGGCCTTGATGGCGGCGAATTACCCGGAGGTGACGTGGGACAAGCAGCACATCGACATCCTGTGCGCACGCTTCGTGCTGCAGCCGGACCGGTTTGACGTGGTCGTGGCATCGAACCTGTTCGGCGACATCCTCTCGGACCTCGGCCCGGCGTGCGCCGGCACCATCGGCATCGCCCCCTCGGCCAACCTCGACCCGGAACGGCGCTTCCCCTCGCTGTTCGAACCGGTGCACGGCTCCGCGCCGGACATCTACGGACAGAACATCGCCAACCCGATCGCGATGATCTGGTCCGGCGCGCTGATGCTCGACTTCCTCGGCAACGGCGACCAACGCTACCGGGCGGCTCACGACGGGATATTGCAGGCGATTGAAGACGTGATTGCGCAAGGCCCGATTACCCCCGACCTGGGCGGGAAGGGCTCGACGCAAGATGTAGGGGCGGCGATTGCGGGGAGGTTTGCCTTTACGCGATAGAGGGAGTTTGCCTGGAACACCGCGGGCAGGCTTTTGACGTTTGTAGGACCGGCTTTAGCCGGGAAAGCGTCAGCGGCCACACCGCGAAATTAATATCGATTACGCGGGCCTCTTCCCGGCTAAAGCCAGTCCCACAGGGACGCGGAGCGTCCGAGGCTGCATTACCACGCAGAGCGTGGGAACGATCTGCACGTGTCTGGCTCAACGGTGACAGGTTTTTGATCTCAGTGGGACCGGCTCTAGCCGGGAAGGCGTCAGTTGTCACACCGAGAAATTGATAGCGGTTGCACGGGCCTCTTCCCGGCTAAAGCCGGTCCCACTATGAGGGCGCGTATATGAGTGAGATCGATGACGCAGAGCGTCCGGGGTGGCATTACCACGCGGAGCGTGGGAACGATCAAATCAAAAGCTTCCCGGCTAAAGCCGGTCCTACAATGCATGCAGTCAGCGGGACTGGCGGCGACCCCAGTAGGACCGGCTTTAGCCGGGAAGCTTTTGCTTTCGCTCTTGATCTCCGTACGCAAAAAGCCCAGACGACACCAATCGCGACTTGGGTGCAGGCCGAACGTAGACGACGCGCAGTGGGCCGAGCCGCAGGGATGCGGCGAGAGCGCCGTCAGGACATGGATGTCCGTTCGGCGCGGGCCCACGGAGCGTCGTCGGA
>NZ_SOCR01000021.1 GCF_004364335.1 Pseudomonas graminis
CTGGCAAAGCTGCACCTGCGGCACATGGTCGGCGGGCATTCGGAGCGGGTGAGCGACGAAGTGGTGCTGCGTTTCGAATTCCCGGAGCGGCCGGGCGCGCTGTTCAACTTTCTGAACAAGCTGGGGGGGAAATGGAATATTTCGATGTTCCACTATCGCAACCATGGCGCCGCAGATGGCCGGGTGGTGGCGGGCCTGGTGGTGCCAGAGGATGAGCGGCATCTGGTGCCGCAGGCATTGGCGGAGATAGGTTATCCGTATTGGGACGAGACCAAGAACCCGGCGTACAAACTGTTTTTGGGGTGATGCCAGTTAGTGGTTGCCAGCGGCCCGGTGCTGTCTGACTGACGCCAGCTGCCTGTAGGAGCCGGCTTGCTGGCGAACGCGCCGGGGCAACCAATTTTTGCGGCGGATGATCAACCGCGTTCGCCAGCAAGCCGGCTCCTACAAGGTAGGTTGAGCCCTAGAGCTGCAGCAAGTCGGCGAAATGCAACCGGGTGCTACGCCTCAAACACCGCCAGAGCGCGGGACAAGCCACACGCCTACAGGGTTCACTGCGCTGGCGTTGACTCAGCCGCTGGCGCAGCGCTCGGCTCGGTGGTCGTAGCCGGTGCAGGCGTCGTGGCTGGAGCGGCCTCGGCAGGCGTTGCTGTTTCGGCCTTCAAGGGTTCCGGTTCGGCAGGTGCAGGCATCGGTTCGCTGCTATGCTCGGCAGCGGCCGCAGGCTGAGTCGCAGGGGTCGCCAATGGCGCGGGTGCCACAGGCGCGGCGGGTGCTGGCGTGGCCGGCGCTGCTGCGGCAGGTGCAGCAGCGGGTTTTTGCTCGGTCAACGCCGCCGGCTTGCCCGGCACCGGCTCAGGCATACCAAGGTCGGTCTTGGGCTTCTCTTCGATGTGCGCGGCCTTCTTCAATTCCGGCGGCAGGAAGTTTTCCACCAGCGCGAAGAAGCGATCATAGAACTTGGGCTACGCCACGGTTTCACTGGCGACCTTGACCATCGAGTCGTCTGTCGAACCAATGGGCATCGACACCGAACCCAGCACGCCCACCCCCAGGCTCGCGGAGTTGTTGACCTTCTTCAACGCATAGCGATCCTGCAGCGCGTTGGCGAACATCGTGGTCCGTTTATCGGCACTGCCGTCCGGGGCGCACACCACGTTGAAGCTGATCTCCATGTGGGTTTCGCCGGTCTGCTGGAAGCTTTTATGGCCGCTGATCACTTTGGGATCGCTGCTGGTAATGATGTAGCCCTGGCTCAGCAGCGCGCGGCGGGCCGCTTCGCAGGTGGCGGCATCCGAGACCGGGTAGTTGCGGGAGAACGTCCCGGCATCGTCGAAATTCTCATGCTCATAGACCGTCGGTTTCTTCGACGAGCAGCCTGCGGCAGCCAGCAGGGTGATCACCCAGCATGCGGTACGAAAGCTCAGTAATTTAGGCATCAAACATCCTGGGGCAATTGGTCGACTGAAAGTGGACCGGAGAAAACGCCGGTAAGTCTGCAACAAGCCTGCCATGGGATCAACGCAGAGTTTGCAACCGTATGGATACATCGAAATGGCAACTGTGCACGGGGCCTGCTCGCGTGGGCCTGTCAGGGCAGCGCGGGGTGCGCTGATAAGACCGCAACAGGATCGGAAAAGTCGCCACGCCGGGTCTGGCGTCGATCGCTCGACGGCTCCCAGCCCGGCATCCAATGCGCCTCAGACCTCGCCGTGCACCAGTTTTACGCCGAGGAATTCCAGCGCCCGCCAGTAGCCGGGGTAGGTTTTGCCGACGCACTCCGGATCCTGAATCCGCACGCCTGCCACCTTCAAGCCGGCCAGCGCGAAACACATGGCGATGCGATGGTCGGAGTGAGTGTTGATCAAGGCATCGCTGCTGGTGCCCGCCAGACTCGGGTCAGAGGCGACCAACAGATCATCGCCTTCTACCGAGGCCAAGCCGGGCCGGACCTGGTTCAGGCCATCGTGCAGCGCCTGAACCCGATCGCATTCCTTGACCCGCAGGTTGGCCAGATCGACGAAGCGCACGGGCGTCTCGTTGAAGGCTGCCAACACCGCCAGCGTAGGAATCGCGTCCTGCATCTGTGAGCCATTGATAACCGCAGGCATCTTCGGAAACTGCGCGATCACTTCCATGGCCTTGGCGTCTGGCTGAGTGAACGCCTCCCCCGCCACGCCCAGGTCGATCTTGCCGCCCGTCAATGCCTCGGCAGCCCACAAATAGGTCGCCGCCGAAGCATCGGGCTCAATCTGGTAATCGCAGGCGGTGTACCCCGTCGGCGCAACCCGCCACAACGCGTCATCCAGCACCTCGACCTCGGCACCAAAAGCACGCATGCAGGCGATGGTCAGGTCAATGTAGCCGCGTGCACCGATTTCCTTGCCGGTCAGCGCCACTTCAATCGGCGCATCGCCACAGGCTGCCACCATCAACAGCGCAGAGACGTACTGACTCGACAGGCCACCGTCGATTTCGAACCGTGTGGCAGTGATCGAACCCGTCCCGTGCACCACGACCGGAGGGCAACCGGTGGCGCTTTCCGCGTTCAGGCCGCCTTTGCGCAAGGCCTCCAGCAACGGGCCGATCGGGCGCTTCTGCATGTAGTGATCGCCGTCGAGCGTGACGGTGCCGTTCACCGTGCACACCGCCGCTGTCAGGAACCGCACCGCCGTCCCGGCATTACCGAGGAACAACGCGTCTCGGGGTGCCTCTAGATGCCCGCTGCTGGTGACGACGAAACTGGTGTCGTCTGGCTCATCGATGGTTACGCCCATCTGCCGCAGGGCATTGGACATGTGCCGGGTGTCGTCGCTTTTCAGCGCACCGCGCAAGTGGCTGGTGCCCTTGGCGAGGGCAGCCAGGAGCAGCGCGCGGTTGGTGATGGACTTCGAGCCGGGCGGCGACACATGGCCTGTCAGCGGTACGCCCGGCGGGATGACAGTGATGGTTTGGTTCATGCCCATGGTCCAGCTCTCCAAATTCGAAATCAGGCACCGCACAGCGCCGCGTTAACAGCCGGCGATGATGGCATTTATCGCCGAGCTCTGCAGCATCCAGCGCCACAGGCGAAGCTTTCGCCAAATCGCAGGCACAAAAAAAGCGATCCTGGGATCGCTTTCTCTGTTGCTTCGAGGAGTTCAAGGGCCTCGAAGCTATGTATGGCGCAGCGGACGGGACTCGAACCCGCGACCCCCGGCGTGACAGGCCGGTATTCTAACCGACTGAACTACCGCTGCTTGTCGCACAGACTTTCATCTGCTTAACGCTGTTGGAACCGACCCTTGGGCCTGCTCCGTAAAACACTGACCGAAAACCTTGGCTTTCAATCTCAAACCGGGAAAACCCGATTCGGAAAATATGGCGCAGCGGACGGGACTCGAACCCGCGACCCCCGGCGTGACAGGCCGGTATTCTAACCGACTGAACTACCGCTGCGCATTGCGTGGACTTTCGTCCTGCTGAATCTCAGTAACATTCAACACGTACAGCGTTTAATGCAGCTTTTAAGCACTCAACGATGGTGGGTGATGACGGGATCGAACCGCCGACCCTCTGCTTGTAAGGCAGATGCTCTCCCGGCTGAGCTAATCACCCTTGCTTCGCTGAGGCCGCGAAATTTACGCAGGTGACGAACCTAAGTCAATAGCCTGCTTGAAGTTTTTTTCAAAAGAGCCATTTTTGGCAGGAAGCGTGAAGCTGCACATCAGGAACAAAAAAGCGAGCCCCGAGGCTCGCTTTCTTGTTCAGGCACTTGCTTACAATGCAGCCAGACCCCGCGCGAGATCCGCCTGCAGGTCAGCAACGTCTTCCAGTCCTACCGCGACGCGGATCAGGCTGTCACGAATGCCGGCGGCCTCACGTTCTTGCGGCGACAGCCGACCGTGGGACGTGGTGCTCGGATGGGTGATGGTGGTCTTGGTGTCGCCCAGGTTGGCGGTAATCGAGATCAGCCGCGTGGCATCGATGAAACGCCATGCGCCGTCCTTGCCACCCTTGACCTCAAAGCTCACCACCGCCCCAAACGCCTTTTGTTGACGCTTGGCCAGCCCATGCTGCGCGTGACTCTCGAGACCGGAGTAATGCACCTTCTCGATGCCCTCCTGCCGTTCGAGCCACTGCGCCAGCTCAAGGGCGCTCTGGCAATGGGCACGCATGCGGATGTTCAGGGTTTCGAGGCCCTTGAGGAACAGCCAGGCGTTGAACGGGCTCAGGCTCGGGCCCGCGGTGCGCAGGAAGCCCACCACTTCTTTCATCAGTTCGCTGCGACCGACCACCACGCCACCCATGGCGCGGCCCTGACCGTCGATGAACTTGGTTGCCGAGTGCACGACCACGTCTGCACCCATGCGCAGCGGTTGCTGCAGGGCCGGTGTGCAGAAGCAGTTATCGACCACCAGCAGCGTGCCCTTGGCGTGGGCGATTTCCGCCAGGGCATTGATGTCAACCAGCTCCGCCAACGGGTTGGAGGGCGACTCGACAAACAACATTTTGGTATTCGGTTTGATCGCCGCTTCCCAGCCGGACAATTCGGCGAGGGGGACGTAATCGACCTCGACCCCGAAGCGCTTGAAGTACTTTTCAAACAGACTGATGGTCGAACCGAACACGCTTTTCGACACGAGCACATGGTCGCCGGCGCTGCAGAAGCTCATCACCGTGGCGAGGATGGCGGACATCCCGGTGGACGTCGCCACTGCCTGCTCGCCGCCTTCCAGTGCTGCCATGCGCTCTTCGAACGAGGCCACGGTCGGGTTGGTGTAGCGCGAATAGACGTTGCCGGGGATTTCTCCGGCGAAGGTCGCGGCCGCCTCGGCTGCCGTACGGAACACGTAGCTGGACGTGAAAAACAGTGGATCGCTGTGCTCGCGTTCCGGCGTGCGGTGCTGACCGGCACGAACCGCGAGGGTGTCGAAACCGACGCCCTCGAGATCGCTGTCCAGTCGACCGGCATCCCATTCCTGAGTCATGCCGCCTGCTCCTTGTCTGGATTAGTTGTTGTACAGATCGATGATCGCGCTCACCGCCTGAGTCTTGACCTTGGAGGCGTCGTTGCGAGCCTGCTCGATCTTGTTCAGGTAATGCTCGTCGATATCACCGGTCACGTACTTGCCGTCGAAGACCGAGCAGTCAAAATTGTCGATCTTGATCTTTTTGCTGCCACTCACCGCCTCGATCAGGTCATTCAAGTCCTGATAGACCAGCCAGTCGGCACCGATGAGGTCGGCCACGTCCTGGGTGGAACGGTTGTGAGCGATCAGCTCGTGGGCACTCGGCATGTCGATGCCGTAGACGTTGGGGAAGCGCACGGCCGGGGCCGCGGAACAGAAATACACGTTCTTGGCGCCGGCTTCACGGGCCATCTGGATGATCTGCTTGCACGTGGTGCCGCGAACGATGGAGTCGTCCACCAGCATTACGTTCTTGCCACGGAATTCCAGTTCGATCGCGTTGAGCTTCTGGCGCACGGATTTTTTCCGCGCGGCCTGGCCCGGCATGATGAAGGTGCGGCCGATGTAGCGGTTCTTGACGAAGCCTTCGCGGAACTTCACGCCCAGGTGGTTAGCCAGTTCCAGCGCCGCCGTGCGGCTGGTGTCCGGAATCGGGATGACAACGTCGATGTCGTGATCAGGACGCTCGCGCAGGATCTTGTCCGCCAGCTTCTCGCCCATGCGCAGACGCGCCTTGTAGACCGAGATGCCGTCGATGATCGAATCCGGACGCGCCAGGTAGACGTGCTCGAAGATGCACGGGGCGTATTTCGGGTTAGTGGCGCACTGACGGGTGTGCAGCTTACCGTCTTCGGTGATGTACACCGCTTCGCCCGGGGCGAGGTCACGAATCAGGGTGAAACCGAGCACGTCCAGGGAAACGCTCTCGGACGCGATCATGTACTCGACGCCTTCGTCGGTGTGACGCTGACCGAAGACGATCGGGCGGATGGCGTCCGGGTCGCGGAAACCGACGATGCCGTAACCGGTGATCATCGCCACGACCGCGTAACCGCCACGGCAGCGCTTATGCACGTCGGCGACGGCAGCGAAGATGTCTTCTTCGGTCGGCTGCAACTTGCCGCGCACAGCCAGCTCGTGGGCGAACACGTTGAGCAGGACTTCGGAGTCGGAGTTGGTGTTGACGTGGCGCAGGTCGGATTCGAAAATCTCCTTGGCCAACTGCTCGACGTTGGTCAGATTGCCGTTGTGCGCCAGGGTGATGCCGTAAGGCGAGTTGACGTAGAACGGCTGGGCTTCGGCGGAAGTGGAGCTGCCCGCCGTTGGATAACGTACGTGACCAATGCCCATGTGCCCGATCAGACGCTGCATATGGCGCTGGTGGAACACATCACGCACCAGACCGTTGTCCTTGCGCAGAAACAACCGGCCGTCATGGCTGGTCACGATACCGGCAGCGTCCTGGCCGCGGTGCTGGAGGACGGTGAGCGCGTCATAAAGCGCCTGATTGACGTTCGACTTGCCGACGATACCGACGATGCCACACATGCGACACAACCCCTACTTAGTGGAACTGGATTTACCGAACACTTCCGGCGGCGTTGTAGGCGGCAGGAGGTGATCCTTGAACGGGATGTCAACAGGTACGCTGACTCCGCTGGCGAGCCACTTGCTGGACATCCCGAGAATCAGGTTTTTCGACCAGTCAGCGACCATGACAAATTGCGGGAGCAGCCTTGACTGCTGCCACCATTGATCCTGTTGCACCGGGCCCAGGCTCAACAGCCCGACCGCGACGACAACCAGCAAGGCTCCGCGCGCCGCGCCGAAGACCATGCCCAGAAAACGATCGGTCCCGGACAGCCCGGTGACGCGAATCAGTTCTCCAATCAGAAAGTTGACCATGGCGCCGACCAGCAGCGTGGCGACGAAAAGAATGGTGCAGCCCGCAATCACGCGCGCCGAAGGTGCTTCGATGTAGTTGACCAGATACTGGGCCAGCGAGCCGCCAAACATCCAGGCGACGGCACCTGCGATGATCCACGTCAGCAAGGACAGTGCTTCTTTGACGAAGCCGCGCTTGAGACTGATCAAAGCGGAGATGGCGACAATTGCAATGATCGCCCAGTCAACCGGAGTAAATGACACGTCGCAGCCTACAGACTGATAAGGCGGCGGATTTTAGCAGAGCACTCGCCTGCCGGTAAGCAGCGATTGCGGATGAAGGGCAATTAAGGCGAACTATTGGACTTTGTTTAAGGTCGAGGCGAGTTAAACCCGAAATGGAGGGTGTCAGATCCGACCCCTTCCCTAGTAGGACCGGCTTTAGCCGGGAAGGCGGCAGTTGCCACACCGCGAAATCGAGGGTGGTTGATCCGGCCTCTTCCCGGCTAAAGCCGGTCCTACAAAGGAAGGCGCCCGGGCAGACGCAACGGAACTTACTTACGCTCCGGCTGGAAACGCACGACGATGCCTTTGATTTTCTGCTGTTTTTCCAGCGTGTCGCGCAGACGATCCGCCTCGGCGCGCTCGATCACCGGTCCAACGAAGACACGGTTCACGCCATCGGAAGTGCGGATATAGGCGTTGTAGCCTTGAGTGCGCAGCGTCTTCTGCAGATTGTCGGCATTGGTACGGTTGGACAGGCTCGCCAGTTGCACCGACCATGTGACCGACAGACCATTGGCATCAACCCGGCTGGTTTCAGCCGCCGATGTGACAGGCGCTGGCGCTTGAGCCGGTGCAGGTGTCGCCGCCGGAGCAGGTTTCGCGGGCGCGGTCTGAACGGGCTTCGGTGCGGCAGCCACAGGCTTGGAAGGCGCGGGCGCAATGGGCATGGCAGGCGGCTGCTGGCTGGTGCGCTGTTGAACGGGCTGAGCAGGATGGGCGGACTGAGCAGGCTGCGTCAGTTCGTCATCGGTCGGCACCGGTTCCTGGGGCAATGGCTGCTGTTCAGGCACGCTGACCGGCTCAACCTTGATCTGCGAGGTGGCCGGCGCTTGCGGAGCGGCAGGCGCATCGACTTGCACACGGCGGGCTTCGTCTTGACGCGAAAACAGCATCGGCAGAAAAATCACCGCGATGGCAATCAGCACCAATGCCCCAACCATGCGCTGTTTGTACGCTTTATCCAGCAAAGCCATGTGTCACTTCCTCCGTGACGCGCCAGCAAGCCATTCCAGGGCCTCGGCTACGCAGTAAAAAGACCCGAACAGAACAATCTCGTCGTCGGCTGTCGCGTGGGCGCACTGAGCTTCAAGTGCCAGCGCGATACTCGGGTGAGACGTCACGCGAGCGCCAAGGTTCTGCAACGCCTGTTCGATCTCTTGCGCCGGACGACTGCGTGGCGTTGGCAGCGGTGCCACGGCCCAGCTGCTGAACGTGTCGCTCAACTGCGCCAGTACGCCTGGCAGGTCTTTGTCACTGAGCAGACCGAACACCGCCAGCCGCTTGCCCGCCACCGGTCGCTGATTCAGGCGTTGGGCGAGAAACGTTGCCGCATGGGGGTTATGGCCGACATCCAGCAGAAGGCTCAGCGATTTGCCCTGCCAGTCGATGCTGCGACGATCAAGTCGCCCGGTGACGCGCGTATTGACGAGCGCATCGCGAAGGGTCGCCTCATCCCACGGCAATTCCAGCAGCAGATAGGCCTGCAGCGCCAGAGCCGCGTTTTGCATGGGCATGTCGAGCAACGGCAACGAACTCAGCTCGACTTTTCGGCCGCTTGAGTCGGTACCCGACCAGTCCCACCCCGCCGCGCCGATCCGCAGATCGAAATCGCGACCGCGCAGCGACAGTGGGCAATTCAGTGCCTGTGCCTTGTCGAGCAGCGGCTGCGGTGGATCAAGATCGCCGCACAGCGCGGGACGTCCTTCACGGAATATCCCGGCCTTCTCGAAGGCCACGGTTTCGCGGGTATTGCCCAGAAATTCTGCGTGATCGACGCCAATACTGGTGACGAGCGCCAGGTCGGCGTCGATCAGGTTGACCGTATCGAGCCGCCCGCCGAGCCCCACTTCCAGCACCACCACATCCAGCCCGGCCTGCCCGAACAGCCAGAACGCCGCCAGCGTGCCCATTTCGAAATAGGTCAGGCTAATGTCGCCCCGGCCACGCTCGACCACCTCGAACGCCGCGCAGAGCTCGGCGTCGCTGGCTTCAACGCCCTGCACCTGCACACGCTCGTTGTAGCGCAGCAGGTGAGGCGAGCTGTAAACGCCGACCTTCAGGCCCTGGGCTTGCAATAGAGAAGCAACGAATGCGCAGGTCGAGCCCTTGCCGTTGGTGCCGGTGACCGTGATCACTTTCGGCGCCGGCCGGGTCAGGCCCATCTGCGTCGCCACTTGCTGCGAACGCTCCAGCCCCATGTCGATGGCCGACGGGTGCAACTTTTCCAGGTAGCTGAGCCAGTCGCTCAAAGAGCGTGCGGTCATAGGTTCGCCGGAGCCGGTGGCACAACGATCGGCTCAAGCTTTGGCGCCACAAATGTCGGCGTCGGCAGCCCCATCATCTGCGCCAGCACATTACCCAGACGCTGACGCAGTTCCTGACGGTGGATGATCATGTCGATAGCGCCGTGGTCGAGCAGGAATTCGCTGCGCTGGAAGCCTTCCGGCAGCTTCTCGCGAACGGTCTGCTCGATCACGCGAGGGCCGGCGAAGCCGATCAGGGCCTTGGGCTCGGCGACAATGATGTCGCCCAGCATCGCGAGGCTGGCGGAAACGCCACCGTAGACCGGGTCGGTCAGCACGGAGATGAACGGCAGGCCCTCTTCACGAAGACGCGCCAGGACGGCCGAGGTCTTGGCCATCTGCATCAGCGAGATCAGCGCTTCCTGCATGCGCGCGCCGCCGGATGCAGCGAAGCAGATCATCGGGCAGCGGTTTTCCAGCGCATAGTTGGCGGCTTGCACAAAGCGCTCACCCACGACCGCTCCCATCGAGCCGCCCATGAAGGAGAACTCGAATGCACTGCACACCACCGGCATGCCCAGCAGGGTACCGCTCATGGAAATCAGCGCGTCCTTTTCACCGGTCTGCTTCTGTGCCGCGACCAGTCGATCCTTGTACTTCTTGCCGTCGCGGAATTTCAGACGGTCCACCGGCTCCAGATCAACGCCGATCTCCTGACGGCCTTCGGCGTCCAGGAAGATATTCAGACGGGCACGGGCGCCAATGCGCATGTGGTGGTTGCACTTCGGGCAGACGTCCAGGGTCTTTTCCAGCTCCGGGCGATACAGCACCGCTTCGCAGGACGGGCACTTGTGCCACAGACCCTCGGGTACCGAGCTCTTCTTGACCTCGGAACGCATGATCGAAGGGATCAGTTTGTCTACCAACCAGTTGCTCATGCTTTCTTTCTCCAGTACCGATGGCTCGAACGCGATGGCAGTCGGTGCCATGCGCATGCCCTTAAACCAATGTCATATAAGGTGCTGCGAAATGCCGTACAACGATCGGCGCGAAGCCTGACCAGCCGAACCTACACTCACGAACACCACTCTCAACTTCCATCACGAGACGCAAGACGTCTTCGCTCAATCAATTCGGCCACGCGTATCAGCGCATGGCAGGCTAGTGGACGGCGACCGTTGGTCCTCCGTCACATCACAGCCGATGTTGCCGGACAACTGCCTAGGCGCCGTGTACTGCGCTCATGAACGCACGGATCTTGTCGTGATCCTTCAGGCCTTTGGATTTTTCCACCCCGCCGCTCACGTCAACCGCGTAGGGATGCACCTGCGCGATGGCCTGAGAAACGTTGGCCGAGGTCAGGCCACCGGCGAGAATCACCGGCTTGCTCAAGTGTTTTGGAATCAGCGCCCAATCGAAGGTTTCCCCCGTCCCGCCCGGGATACCGGCGACGTAGGTGTCGAGCAGGATGCCGCAGGCGTTGGCGTAGGCATCGCAGGTGGCCACGATGTCATCGCCGGCCTGAACCCGCAGCGCTTTGATGTAGGGGCGGTTATAGCCTTCGCACTGCTCCGGGGTTTCATCGCCGTGAAACTGAATGAGGTCTAGGGGAACGACGTCGAGCAGCGCTTTCAAGTCAGCGCGTTCTGCATTCACGAACAGGCCAACGGTGCTGACGAAGGGTGGCAGCGCAGCGACGATCGCCTGGGCCTGCTCAACCGTCACGAAGCGCGGGCTTGGGGGATAAAACACCAGCCCAATGGCATCGGCTCCCGCTTCTACGGCGGCCAACGCATCTTCTATGCAGGTAATCCCGCAGATCTTGCTGCGAACGGCTGACATGTAGTGGAGACCTCAAGCCTTGCGAAAGTCACGGATGGTAGCAAATGCAGTCACTCGCGTCAGCCGTCCAGTTCCGTGAAGCCGGTGAGAAAATGCGGGCCGATGTAGCGATCCGGTAATGGGAACTCGTCGCGGTATTCCACCTGAACCAGGTACAGGCCGAAAGGATGAGCTGTCACACCGCCGGTTCTTCGAACCCGACTTTCGAGCACTTCCTTCGCCCACTCGACCGGCCGCTCCCCTGCCCCGATGGTCATCAGCACACCGGCAATGTTGCGCACCATGTGATGCAGGAAAGCATTGGCGCGGACATCGATGACAATCATCTTGCCGTGGCGGGTGACGCGCAGGTGGTGGAGCTGCTTGATCGGCGACTTGGCCTGGCACTGGCCGGCGCGGAACGCACTGAAATCATGGGTGCCGACCAGATGCTCGGCGGCCAGCGCCATTCGCTCGGCATCCAGCGGACGATGGTTCCAGGTGATTTCCTGGCCCAGGTGCGCCGGGCGGATCTGATCGTTGTAGATCACGTAGCGATAGCGACGGGCGATGGCCTTGAAGCGCGCGTGAAAGTGCGCGGGCATGACCTTGGCCCAGGTCACGCTGATGTCATGGGGCAGATTGATATTGGCGCCCATGGTCCAGGCTTTCATGCTGCGCTCGGCCCGGGTGTCGAAATGCACCACCTGACCGCACGCATGAACACCCGCATCGGTGCGCCCGGCGCACATCAGCGACACCGGCGAATCCGCGACTTTCGACAGGGCATTTTCCAGCGTCTCCTGAACGGTCAGCACGCCGGTCAACTGGCGCTGCCAGCCGCTGTAGCGCGAGCCTTTGTATTCCACGCCCAGGGCGATTCTGGAAAAACCCTCGGCGGCCAGTTCGGCTGCCGCTGTTTCTGCCTCGGTGTCTGTAGTTGCCAAGAGCTTAAAGCCTGTCGATGTGCGCAAGGGCGGCCATTATACGGATCGAAAAAAAAGACGCCATCGCCAGTGGCCAACGGTTCACCCGGTGCGAAGGAGAAGCCGAAAGGCCCGCCCCGGAAACGCAAACGACCGCCGAAGCGGTCGTTTTTTGCAGCACTGAATCGGGTCAGACGAGGCGCGACAGCATGTCCCGCGCTTCGGTCTTCTGGCCATCGTCGCCTTCGGCCACCACCTCATCGAGAATGTCGCGCGCCCCATCGGCGTCGCCCATTTCGATGTAGGCCCGGGCGAGGTCCAGCTTGGTGGCCGCTTCGTCGGTACCCGAGAGGAAGTCGAATTCAGGCTCGTCATCCGCCAGCAGCGCGTCGTCTTCGGTGAAACGAGGCGATGCGTCCACAGGCTTGTCCAACGGCGTGTCGAACGGCTTGGCGATCGGCGGCTGCTCCAGGCTCTGGGAAAGACGGTCCAGCTCGGCATTGACGTCGTCGATCTCGGACGCGAACGCCTCGGACGCTTGCTCAGTTTCCATCTCGTCAGCCAGCGAAAGATCGAAATCGGCCGGCAACTCGATGTCATCTTCCAGCCCGGGCTGGGTTGCGCCCAAGGCTGCAGGCTGTTCGAACGGAGGCAGATCACGCAGATCGTCTTCCATCCCCAGCAGGTAATCGTCTTCAGCCTTCAGCGCCGGCTGATCTTCCGCCAGATTGAGGTCGAAATCGTCCAGATCGGCCGGTTCGGCGGCGCCGGATGTCGCCTGCTGCTCACGCAGAATCGCGTCGAAGTCCAGGTCATCAGACGCCGATGCGGCAAATGGCGCGTCCAGGTCAAGATCGTCCAGGGCAGCGTTGTCCTGCGCGGCAGCACGGTTCGGCGCCGCAGCAGGCGATTCGCTGTCCAGATCATCCAGGCTCAAATCAAAGGCGTTGTCGAACTCTTCGTCCAGCGGCACTTCGGTCACCGTTTCGGCAGCCAGGGCAGGCTGCGCGACGACTTCAGGCTCGTCGTGAAGCAGCTCTTCAACGTACTTGGCGTCCATTTCCGCCGCCAAAGCCGCCGCCGCTGCCACACCCGCTACCGCCGCAGCTGCTGCCGCCATGGAGGGATAGCGGGATTTCAGCTCTTCGACTTCAGCGTGGTTCTTTCCCGTGGCCACCAGTTGCCGCTCCTGCGCGACAAACCCGGATTTGTTGTCCTGCTCGGCATAGACTTCCATGAGCTTGAGACGCAAATCGCTGCGCTGTGGCTCGTGCTTGATGGCGTCTTCGAGAACCGCAGCGGCCTGATTGGTGCGGCCGTATGCGATATGGATTTCGGCTTGAACGAGCGCGTCAGCCGGGTGTTCGCGGACCGGCTCGGCGACGGTCGGCGCCGGCGGCGTCTTTGCGTGGGGCGCCGGCGCCTCCAGGCCTTCGAAGCTGCTGGCAGGCATGTCCATGTCGGACGCGAAGTCCGATTCTTCGGACAATGCCCGCGCCATCTGACGGTGCCGCTCGGCTTCGATCAGCGCATTGCGTCGGCGAGCCAGAAGCAACAGAAGCAGCAGCAACACCAACAGTGCGCCGCCACCGATCAGGCCCATGAGCACCGGGCTGGCGAGAATCTTGTCGAGGGCGCTACGGTTGTCTTCATCGACCACCGGCTCAGTCGGGACAATCAGCGCTTGATCAGGGGTTGCGCTGGTGACCGCCGCCCCATCAACCGGCAATGCGTCTTCGGGGGCGATTTCATTGGGTGCCTTGCCTGCGACATCAGGCGCTGCCGTGTTCGGCACCACCTGGGCCTGCATCGCCGGGTTGGCGGCATTATTTGGATTGGTCACGCTGTTGGGGCTGACAGCGGGGTTGGCAGGATTGGCGGCATCAATGGGCGGTGGAACCGCTGCGCCGGACGCCTGCATCTTGGCCAGTTGGTCATTCTTCAGCTGAATCAGACGCTGCAGTTTGTCGACCTGGCTTTGCAGGTCGGTCATGCGGCTCTTCAGCTCGGCATTGTCCCGGCGGGTGGTATCCAGGCTTTCCTGGGTGGTCGCCAGCTGGTTGCTGATATCGGCATTGTCGCCCGCCTTGCCTTTCGCACCCGCCTTGTTGGCAGAGACGAGGCTGAGATTGTCCTTGGCGTCGATCTGCGACGGCGCTGACCCGGCGCGGTCACGACGGGTCGCATCGACCTGACGCGCGCCGCTCGGCAGGCGTCGGCCTTCGCGCCAGGCACGATTCTGCTCGGCCACTTCAGCCACTGCGCGCGGCTGCGCCAGCGCTGTTGATTCCTGGGGCGACGGCAGACGCAACACCTGGCCTTTTTTCAGGCGGTTGATGTTGCCGGCGATAAAGGCATCAGGGTTCAACGCCTGAATCGCCAGCATGGTCTGCTGCACAGTGCCGCCATTTTTCACGCGTGCGGCAATTTCCCACAGCGTGTCGTTATTGGCGGTGGTGTATTGGGTGAACTTGGGTTCCGGCGCCGGCGCTGGAGCGGGCGTCGGAGGCGTAGCGGCCGGTGCCTCGGCGGCGGGCGCCGGGGCAGGTGCGGCGCTCGGTGCCGTCGAAGGCAGTTGAGCGGCGGCCGCAGCGGCTTGCGGCGAGAATTTCGGCGGGTCCAGTAACAGGCTGTACTCGCGCAGCGCACGGCCATTGGGCCAGAGCACTTGAACGAGGAACTTCACATACGGGTCGCGGATGGGTTTGGTGGAGGTGATGCGCAGAACGCTCTTGCCGCCAGGATTGACGACCGGGGTAAAGGTCAGGTCATCCAGGATCGCCACCCGGCCCACGCCGGCCTGAGCGAATTCCGCAGACGTCGCCAGACTCGGCACCACCTGAGAGGCATTGAGGTCCTGCACTTCCGTCAGCTCGATTTCGGCCAACAGCGGCTGATTCAGGGTCGACTTCACGGTCAGACCGCCGAGACCGAGCGCTTGGGCCATTCCCGATGACAGCGCCGACGCCGCAGCGATTGCTAAAACGAGTTTACGAACCTGAACCATAGCCCATCCCTTGTTTGAAATTTCCCCGGCAATCGCGAAGATAATGCCTGCTCGGGTGTAGGGCGTATCAACACGCCGCAGCTAGAATGATTCTTCGAATTGTGGGCAAGTATCTTTTACACAACGTCTTTTATCAACAACTCAGCCACCTGCACAGCGTTCAACGCCGCGCCCTTGCGCACATTATCCAGTGTGACCCAGAAATTCAGTTCACAAGCGTCGTCGACGCCCCCGCGCAAACGTCCTACATAGACAGCATCCTGTCCAACCGCGTCGCCCACCGGCGTAGGGTAATCGCCGGCCTCAACCAGCTCGATGCCTTCGGCAATTTCAAGCGCAGCATTGACCGCCTTGATGTCGACCGGCTCGCGGGTCTGCACCGACACGCTCAGACTGTCGCCGAAGAATACCGGCACCTGGATGCAACTCACGCCGACCTTCATTAAAGGCAGCGAGAGCAACTCGCGCAACTCGCTGACCAAACGTTTTTCCAGTGGCACATGACCTTCTGCGTCAGGCTTGCCCGCTTGGGCCAGTACGTTGAAGGCCATCTGCCGATCAAACACCTTCGGCTCCAATGGGCGAACGTTGAGCAGCTCGGCGGTTTGCCGGGCCAATTCGGTAACCCCTTCGCGGCCCATGCTCGACACCGCCAGGCACGCCGTCACGGTGATCCGATCGATGTTCAGCAGCGCGCGCAATGGCGCCAGCACCAGCGCGAGGGCGGCGGCGCTGGAACTTGGACAGGCCACCTGCTGCGGTTTGGCCAGATCAACCAGGCGGGCGCCATTGACCTCGGGCACCACGTTCGGCGCCTGCTCCACGGACAATCCGGCAGACAGGTCGATCACCACACAACCGGCGGCCGTGGCGCGCTCGGAGTAGCTGCGCGTCACGGCGGCGCCTGCTGCGAAGAAGGCAATCCTGGCCTTGTTGAAATCAAACGCGTCGACTTCACGCACGCGGACGTTCTTGCCACGGTACGGCACCGAACTGCCGGCCGACTCGACGCTGGCGAGCAGGTGTAAATCGCCGACCGGGAAGTCGCGCTCTTCAAGAATCTGGACGATGGTTTCGCCGACAGTACCGGTGGCGCCGATCACGGCGATATCAAAGGACTGACTCATGGAAAAACCTCAGGAAAAATCGGGGGGCGGCACTGTAACTGCCCGGTGAAAGTCAGGCAATTAACCGCAAGCTCATAGCCGGATGGAAAGGGAACGATCAGGGCTCAAGGCCAATGGGAAAGAACTCGCCACCGCTCCACACCCCCAGCCAGCGCTGGCCGTCGATTTCACGCACCACAGCAAGGTCCACCAGCTGATAGAAGACGTTACGGTGGATCAGCGCTTCGAGGTTGTTGCGCACATGAACGTAGGGCGCTGGCTCCTGTGTCTGCGGATCGAGGTCGATACGCAACGGGTGATCAGCCCCCGCCTCCACCACGTCTTCGACGTTGGTGGTGAACCGCAGCAACTGCGACTCCCCGCTGCCCTCAACCTCCAGCAGCACCGCCACAAAAGGGGCGTCGTCGACCTTGATGCCAACTTTCTCGACCGGGGTGATCAGAAAGTAATCGTCGCCGTCGCGGCGAATGATGGTGGAAAACAACCTGACCATCGGCTTGCGACCTATGGGCGTGCCCAGATAGAACCAGGTGCCATCGCGGGCGATGCGCATGTCGATGTCACCGCAGAAATCCGGGTTCCACAGGTGCACCGGCGGCAAGCCCTTGCCGCTCTTGGCAATCTGGGCCAACAGATCGTTGGCTTTGTCCTGCCCACTCATACGCCACTCCTCAGCGGGCTTCGACGCCCAGCAAACCCCGAGCGTAAGCTTCCATCGGGGGTCCTAGCAAATCCTCGGGCTTGGTGTCGTACAAAGTCAGCAGGCCACCGCGGAGGTGAATGCGTGCCGAATCGATGAGATAGCGGGTGTTGGTTTCGATCAGCATCAATTGTATGACGCCGTTGTCGATGCCAAGACGATCTACCGCTTCCTGGTCCGACCACTCGTCAGACGTACCGATGCGGTCATCAGCCCTGGCGAAACGCGTGTACAGCAGATAGTGCGCGCCGGCGGCCCGGGCCTCGTTCATCGCGTCATCCAGACCTTCCGGGGCGCGAGCGCGGCGGACCATAGGGAAGTATTCGATAAAACCGTTGAAGGCTTCTTCGGCCACGACATTGGGACGCGGGTAGGCGCCGCCCCGGGGAGCAAAGGCGCCTTGGGCGATATAGATGAACGAGTCAGGTTGCACGCGAAAGTTGTTCAACCGGCGGGTCGAACTGTGATCCAGCAGCCCGGCGTCGCTGAGCTCATCGTGAGCGCCTTGTGCAAGATCGCTGACGTGCATGCAGCCACTCAACGCCAGTAGAGCCAGCAGTAAAACCAGGCTACGCATTTTTATCTCCAAAGTCCGGCGACGGAAAACCGGCGAATGGCCGGTTAATGCAGCTTTTGCGCCATGTCGGACTTGGAGAAGGTTTAGCTTGCTGAATCGAGTGTGGTTAAGGCGTTTTATTCGGCAGCCGGATCGGGCCGAGAGTCGAGTCGGGCCTCGGGCTTGGCCTCGTGCGTATGATCGATATCGCGCTTGCGCTTGTTGCCCATGCGCACGCCGATGTCCATCAGGAACTGGAAGAAACCTTCCTGATCCTCAAGGACATTGCTCCAGAAAGGCGAGTGGTACAACGCCACCGCGCCGTGCACCAGTGCCCAGGCGGCGCAGTAATGGAAGTACGGAGGCACGTCTTCAAGCTTGCCTTCGGAAATCCGGCCTTTGATCAGCAAGGTCAGGTGTTCGAAGTTCGAGGCGCGGATCTTGTGCAGCTCTTCAACCAGCTCCGGCACCTGATTGCCTTTGACGACTTTCTCTTCCAGCCGGTCAAACAGGCGATAACGCTGTGGGTCGCGCATGCGGAATTCAAAGTAGGCACGGGACAGCGCTTCCTTGTCTTTGTCAACATCCGCCGAATGCAACAGCTCGTTCAAATCACGCTCGTAGTCGAGCATCAGGCGCAGGTAGATCTCTGCCTTGGATTTGAAATGCTTATAGATCGTGCCTTTGCCGATACCCACGGCGTCCGCGATCATCTCGACGGTGACGCTGTCTTCGCCCTGTTCGAGGAACAGCTTGAGCGCGGTGTCGAGAATCTCCTGCTCACGGCGGCGAAACTCACGGACTTTACGAGGTTCTTTCTGCATAGGAGGAGGACTGTGGGTTCGAAATAGGAGCGGCACATTATGCCTATCCCGCCGCAGAATGCACGGATCATCCGACCTGTATCCGTTTTCTGACGAAATTAGCGGCCAGCAGGCAAAAAGGAAACGCGCGGGGCCGAGTCAGTCTTCATTTTTGGCGGGATGGGGTGGGCGGTCAAGAATTCGGGGCATCAGTGGGATTGCGGTATCAGCAGCGCGTCAGGTATTCCAAAACTGTTTAAAAATCGTACAGGGCGCGGCTGGACGCCTGCGGATTATAGCCAATACTTATATTCGCCAACGCAGCATCTCCCCCAAGTGCCAGCGTCGGTAAGGACACCAAAGGATAGTGTGTCTTTGTTTTACTCCTAATGGTCTTAACCCGGATTCACCCCCCAGAACCCGGGTTTTTTTTGCCTGCGATTCAGTGAGCGCCGGGGGCTTGGCAAGCATCGCTATGCAGGAAGGATCAGCCTTTGACGCGCGCCAGCGGGAACAGCCGCTTGAAGTTCTCGCTGGTCTGCTCGGCGAAACGCTCGTAGGTCTCGCCGCGCAGCATCGCCAGAAACTCGGCCACCTCACGCACGTACTGAGGCAGGTTCGGCTTGCCTCGATACGGGATAGGCGCCAGGTACGGCGAGTCGGTTTCGACCAGCAGACGGTCGGCGGGCACTTTGCTGGCGACATCCCGCAGCGCATCGGCGTTGCGGAAGGTGACGATGCCGGACAGCGAGATATAGAACCCCAGATCCAGCGCGGCCCTGGCCATGTCCCAGTCTTCGGTGAAGCAATGCAGCACGCCGGCTTGAGGCAGCGCGGCCTCCCGCAACAGCGCCAGCGTGTCGGCCCGCGCTCCGCGAGTATGGACAATCACCGGCTTGCCGGTCACGTTGGCCGCTTGCAGATGAAGCCGGAACGAGGCTTGTTGCAACTCGGCCGCCTCAGGTTCGTAGTGATAATCCAGCCCGGTTTCGCCGATGGCCACGACGCGCGGATGATTCAGCTCGCCGAGCAACCACTCCAGCGCTGGCGCCTCGCCGGGCTTGAGGTCCAGCGGGTGTATGCCGACCGAGCAATCGACGTCGTCGTAGCGGTCGGCGAGGGCCTTCACGGCGCCGGCGTTTTCGGCGCTGACGCCGATGCACAGAAAGTGCCCGACGCCCCGCTCTCTCGCCGCTTGCAGGGCGTTGTCTAGGGAGCCGTCGTGGGCGCTGAGGTCGAGGCGGTCAAGGTGGCAATGGGAATCTACAAGCATGGCGGCGGGGCAACTTACATCGTATGGGTAGGACGGTCGGATTTCAGCGCTCCGGCCAGGTAATTTTCAATCATGTTGCGCGCGGTGTTGTCGCCGTCGTTGAACTGCACGCCAACGCCAGCAGCACGGTTGCCTTGAGCGCCCTTCGGCGTGATCCAGGTGACCTTGCCCGCGACCGGAATCTTTTCAGGCTCGTCCATCAGGTTGAGCAACATGAACACTTCATCGCCCAGCTTGTAGCTTTTGCTGGTGGGAATGAACAGGCCGCCGTTTTTAATGAACGGCATGTACGCGGCGTACAGGACGGACTTGTCCTTGATGGTCAGGGACAGGATGCCGTTACGTGGACCTGGACTCAGTGGCACGCTCATCTCGTTTCCTCAGGCAATGCATGATGTCATGCAGATGGCCAGTCTAACCCTGTCCGGTCAGGCCTGCCCACTGCACCAATAATGCTTCGAGCAACAAAACCCGGTTCAGGTTCGCTTTTGACATGACCTTCTGGCGTTGCAGCAGCACCCAGTCCTGAATCGCCAGCACATTGCGCTGGGACGATTTCTGCGCGAGATACTGCACGACCTTGCGCATGTCAGTCAGGCCCAGGCCTTCTTCGTCCTGGGTCAGTTGATAGCGCAGGATCAGGCTCGACCAGTCGCAGAACCAGTCGAACAGCAACAACAGCGGAATATCTTTCCAGCCTTCGGCCAGTTGGGTTGGCGACTGCTGGCCCTTGAGCAGCTTTTTAACGCCATCCACCACCAGCGCCCGTTGCTCATGAACACCCTGGGCGTGCAGCTTGACCGCCACCAGGGGCGAACCGGCCGCGAGGGTCAGCAACTCAACGCGTTCCTGCTCGGTGCAGTCGGGCAGCGCATCGGCCAGCCAGGCGATGCTCATGGCGTCGCTGGGCAGCGGACATGCCTGTTGCACACAACGGCTCTTCACCGTGGGCAGCAGCCGACTCGGTTGATGGCTGACCAGCAACAGAATGGTGTTGCCCGAAGGCTCTTCCAGACTTTTCAGCAGGGCGTTGGCAGCGTTGATATTCATCGACTCGACCGGCTCGATCAACACTACCTTGCGCCCGCCCATCTGCGCGGTCTGCACCACGAAGCTGACCAGATCGCGCACCTGATCGACCTTGATCGCCTTGTCGGCCTCTTCAGGCTCCAGCACGTAATGGTCAGGGTGACTGCCGGCCGCCAGCAGTGAGCAGGATTTGCATTGGCCGCACGCTTCAAGGCCTGCCGGGCGTTGGCACAGCAGCAGGTACATCAAACGCTCGGCCAGCGCCCGCTTGCCGATACCGGCCGGGCCGTGCAGCAGATAGGCGTGAGCATGTTGCTTGCGGCCTGCCAGTTGCTGCCACAGACCGTGCTGCCAGGGGTAAGCCTCAGCCATGCCGGCGAGCCGCCAGCAGCGTTATCAAATCGGGAACCAGCACATCAAGGGATGCCTGGACTTCGGTCAGCGCCAGTGACGCGTCCACCAGGCGATAACGCTCGGGGGCCGCAGCCGCGCGGGACAGGTACGTACTGCGCACGGCGTCGAAAAACGCTCGGCCCTCTTGCTCGAAACGGTCGAGCTGACCACGGGCGGACGCACGGGCCAGGCCGATCTCGATGGGCAGATCGAACACCAGGGTCAGATCCGGACGCAGCGTGCCCTGGACGAAATCTTCCAGCACAGCAATGCGTTCGATGGGCAGGCCACGGCCGCCTCCCTGATACGCGTACGTGGCATCAGTGAATCGGTCACAAAGCACCACGGCGCCCCGCGCCAGCGCCGGGCGAATCAGGGCGGCGAGGTGTTGCGCGCGGGCGGCGAACATCAGCAGCAGCTCGGTATCGACGAACATCTGCTCGTCACCCGGCGTCAACAGCAGTTCGCGGATTCGCTCGGCCAATGGCGTCCCGCCAGGTTCGCGGGTCAGGACGACATCAATGCCCTCGCTGCGCAGGCGCTCGGCCAGGTAGTCGCGGTTGGTGCTTTTGCCGGCGCCTTCGGGGCCTTCAAGGGTGATAAACAAACCGGTCACGGGCAGTCCTTGGTCAGATTCATGGCGAGTGTGCTCGCGGTTGTCATTTGCCGGGGTCATTGGCTGGGTTCGACGGCGCCGCAGCGTCTGTCTGCGGTTTCGGCGGCGGCTCGGTCGCGGCCGGCTCTGCGCCCTTGCTCTCTTCAGGCCTGGACTCTTCGGACTTGAGCTCTGTCGGCTGCGGACCAGTACGTTGCGGATCTGGGGGCTGCTGCTCGGACGCGGGCTTATCCACGGCATCCACAGGCTGCGCCGGTACAACCACAGGTGCAGGACTGGACCGGTAATCCGCGCGACGCTTGAGCTGGAACTCCTTGACCGCCGCGTTATGCGCATCCAGATCGGCGGAGAATACGTGACTGCCGTCCCCTCTCGCCACAAAGTACAGGCTGTTACCAGCCACCGGGTGCATCGCCGCATGGATCGCTTCACGCCCGACCATGGAGATGGGGGTCGGCGGCAAACCGGAGATGACATAGGTGTTATACGGCGTAGGCTCTTTCAGCAACGCCCGGGTGATCTTGCCGTTGTACCGCTCGCCGAGGCCGTAAATGACCGTCGGATCGGTCTGCAGCAACATGCCCTGCTGCAAGCGACGCACGAACACGCCGGCAATCTGGCCGCGCTCCTGAGGCACGCCGGTTTCCTTTTCCACCAGCGACGCCATGATCAGTGCCTGATAGGGATCGGTGTACGGCACATCGGCAGCGCGTTTCTCCCATTCTTCCTGGAGCACTTCGTCCAGGCGGTTGTAGGCTTGTTTCAGCAGCTCGATGTCGGTCATGCCGCGCACGTAGCGATAGGTGTCCGGAAAAAAACGGCCTTCGGGGAACACGTCCGGATGCCCAAGCCTGGCCATCAACTCGGTGTCACTGAGATCGCTCACCGTTTGCTCCAGCTTGACCTGTTTGGCCAGCGCCGCGCGCACCTGACGGAATGTCCAGCCCTCCACCAGGGTGACGCTGTACTGAACCACCTCACCTTTTTGCCAGAGATCGAGCAGCGACTCGGCGTTCATGCCGGGCGCCATGCGGTATTCGCCACTGTGCAGCGACTGGCCCTGGAGATTGAAGCGCCAATAGAGCCGCAGCCAGAACGCATCCTTGATGACGCCGTCGGCTTGCAGCCGATTCAGCACGCCGGTGGGGGAAGAGCCCGACGGCACATCCAGCAGCTTTTCCTGGGTCAGATTGAGGGGCTGTTGCAGCGCGCTGTTCTGCTGCCAATAAGCCACACCCAGCAACAGCCCCGCCAGAACCACACCTGTTTCCAGCAAGACGAGTAATTTTCGGATCACGAATCAGATATCCAGAAGCCCGCGAACAAGGTGTTGGAGTTTACGGGTCAGCGGTCCAACCGGCCAGTTCAGATGCTCGACGCCACGCACCGGCCAGATGCCGTACACGCTGTTGCAGACAAACACCTCATCGGCCTTTTGCAGGTCGGACATCTGCAGCTCCAGCTCGCGGGCCGGCATATTCTCGCGCTCCGCCAGTGCCAGAATCTCGGCCCGCATCACACCGGCCACGCCACAGCGGCGCAGGTCCGGGGTCAGCAACACGCCGCCCTTGACCATAAACAGATTGCTGTAGACCGCTTCGACGATGCGCCCCGACACGTCCCGCATCAGCCCTTCGGCATAATCGGCACTGTGCCATTCCCCACGGGCCAGCACTTGCTCAAGTCGATTGAGGTGCTTGAGCCCGGCCAGCTGCGGCTGCTCGGCGAGGCGGGTCTCACAGGCGAACAGTTTGATGCCCTGTTCTGCATGACTTTCAGGGTAAGCCGGCAGCGGACCCGCCTGAAGGATGCGTCTCGGTTGCGCGTCCGAAGCGGGTGCATAGCCACGCACGCCGTCGCCACGAGTGACGATGAGTTTCATCACGCCTTCACCCAACTGAGCGGCGAAGCGACGGCACTCGTCCTCGACCAGCGCCAGATCGAGGTTCAACGCCAGGCGCTGCGCCCCCAATGCCAGACGCTGCAAATGACGCGGAAAGAGCACTGGCTGCCCGACCTTGACGAGGACGGTCTCGAAGAGACCATCGCCGTACGCCAACCCCCGATCCTTGACGGCAAGGGAGTCCGCTGCAAGGCCATCGATCCAGCTCACGATCATTCGGCGTAACGGCGGAAGACCAGCGAACCGTTGGTACCGCCAAAACCGAAGGAGTTGGAGATCACCACGTCGATCGGCATTTTCCGCGGCTCATGGGGAACGAAGTCCAGGTCGCAGCCTTCGTCGGGCTCGTCGAGGTTGATCGTCGGTGGCGCGACCTGATCCTTGATCGCCAGCACACTGAAAATCGCTTCGATCGCACCGGCGGCACCCAACAGGTGGCCCGTCATCGACTTGGTCGAACTGACGGCCAGTTTGTAGGCGTGATCGCCGAACACTTTCTTGATGGCGCTGACTTCAGCCAGATCGCCCGCAGGCGTGGAGGTGCCGTGGGCATTGATGTATTGCACGTCCTCGGGACGAACTTTGGCATCCCGCAGGGCATTGGTGATACAGCGCGCGGCACCGGCGCCGTCATCCGGCGGCGAGGTCATGTGAAACGCATCGCCGCTCATGCCGAAGCCGATCAGTTCGGCGTAAATGGTTGCGCCCCGCGCCTTGGCGTGCTCGAGCTCTTCGAGGACCATGGCGCCAGCACCGTTGGACAGTACGAAGCCGTCGCGGCCCTTGTCCCACGGGCGACTGGCGCGCGCAGGCTCATCGTTGCGGGTAGACAGTGCGCGGGAGGCGCCAAAGCCGCCCATTCCCAGGCCGCAGGCTGCCATTTCAGCGCCGCCGGCAATCATCACATCGGCTTCGTCGTATGCGATGTTGCGCGCGGCCATGCCGATGCAGTGCGTACTCGTGGTGCAGGCGGTGGCGATCGCGTAGTTGGGGCCCTGTGCGCCGAGATGGATCGACAGGAACCCGGAAATCATGTTGATGATCGACCCTGGTACGAAGAACGGGGAGATCTTGCCTGGCCCCTGCTCATGCATCAGCCGGCTGGTGTTCTCGATATTGGTAAGGCCCCCGATGCCCGATCCCATCGCCACGCCGACACGCTCGCGGTTGGTATCGTCGATCTTGATACCGGAGTTGCGCACGGCCTGAAAGCTTGCAGCCAGCCCGTACTGGATGAACAGATCGAGTCTGCGGGCCTCTTTGGCCGACAGGTATTCCTCGACGTTGAATCCCTTTACCGAACCGCCAAAGCGGGTGGTGTATTGGGACAGGTCCGTGTGTTCGATAGGCCCAATGCCACTCTGGCCAGCCAGAATGCCTTGCCAGGTGCTCGGCACATCCGTGCCCAAAGGCGTCAGCATACCCATACCGGTGACCACGACGCGTCTACGCGACACAGGACTCTCCTTTCTTCTATTGATGAAACGCTGCCCTATTCAAAGAAAAAACCGCACGCCAGGGGCAGTGCGGTTTCTCCAGGACAGCAAACTACGATTACAAAATCTTACGCCTGGTGGGCAGTAACGTAATCGATAGCCGCTTGAACAGTGGTGATCTTCTCGGCTTCTTCGTCAGGGATTTCGGTCTCGAATTCCTCTTCCAGAGCCATTACCAGCTCAACGGTATCAAGGGAGTCGGCACCCAGGTCTTCAACGAAAGAAGCACTGTTGGTGACTTCCTCTTCCTTGACGCCAAGTTGTTCGGCAACGATTTTCTTGACGCGCTCTTCGATGGTGCTCATACCGTGTTTTAACTCCTAGTGGACAAATTCAGGCAGCTGGCCGATGGGTAAGTGTATAGAAGAGGTTTTGCGCATTTCAAGCTAAACGCAATTCCCGCTACGCCCGACAGCCCTCTGCCCCTTAAAAGATTTCAGCTTTATAACGGATTTTAGACAGCCCGTATGACATTTTTTCGATACGACCGGTCACATGTACATGCCGCCGTTGACGGGGATTGTAGCCCCGGTAACGTAGCCTGCACCTTCTGAGGCAAGAAAAGCGACAACATGCGCGATCTCTTCTGCCTGCCCCAGTCGGCCCAGAGGAATCTGTGCCGTCAGGGAATCACGTTGCGCTTCTGGCAGCTCGCGCGTCATGTCGGTGTCGATGAAACCCGGCGTTACCGAGTTGACCGTCACTGCGCGCGACCCGACTTCACGTGCCAGGGCACGGCTGAAGCCTTCCAGACCCGCCTTGGCGGCTGCGTAGTTTACTTGACCTGCGTTGCCCATGGCACCCACCACCGAGCCAATGCTGATGATCCGGCCCCAACGCGCCTTGGTCATCCCGCGCAGAACGCCCTTGGACAGGCGAAACAGGCTGTTCAGGTTGGTGTTGATGACGTCATGCCACTCGTCATCCTTCATTCGCATGATCAGGTTGTCACGGGTAATCCCGGCGTTGTTGACCAGGATCAACGGCGCGCCGACGCGCTCGGTGATCTGTGCCAGCACACTGGTAACGGACTCGTTACTGCCTACGTCCAGCGCCAGACCGAAGCCTTCGATGCCGTTTTCCTTGAAATAAGCGGTGATCTTCTCGGCGCCGGCCTCCGACGTCGCGGTGCCCACGACCGTGGCGCCATTACGGCCCAGTTCAAGGGCGATGGCCCGGCCAATGCCACGGCTCGCGCCGGTGACGAGTGCAACTTTACCCTGACTCATGCAGGCGTCTCCTAATCAGGCCAGCGCCGCACGAGCGGCGGCGAAGGCGTCTGGGGTATTGAGGTTGTGAGTGGCCACGCCATCGGCGCAACGCTTGTTCAATCCGGCGAGGACCTTGCCAGGGCCGCACTCGACCAGCTGCAGGGCGCCCTGGGCTGCCAGCGTCTGGATCGATTCGACCCAACGCACCGGCTTGTAAAGCTGCTGCAGCAGATCGGCTTTCAGCGTCTCGAGGTCGGACACGACACTCGCGGTGACGTTCTGCACCAGCGGGATCTGCGGCACCTGCCAGTCAATGGCCGCGATCGACTCGGCGAAGCGTTCGGCCGCCGGGCGCATCAGCTCGCAGTGCGAAGGCACGCTCACTGGTAACGGCAAGGCACGCTTGGCGCCCCTGGCCTTGCAGACTTCGATGGCACGCTCCACGGCGGCCTTGGCACCGGCAATCACGACTTGTCCGGGCGAATTGAAATTCACCGCACTGACCACATCGCCCTGAGCCGCTTCGGCACAAGCAGCAATGACCACCGCATCGTCCAGGCCCAGAATGGCCGCCATGCCGCCCTGCCCAGCAGGCACGGCTTCCTGCATCAACTGACCGCGGCGCTCGACCAGCTTGACCGCGTCGGCAAGGGTCAGGCTGCCGGCCGCAACCAGTGCGCTGTACTCACCCAGACTGTGGCCGGCGACATACGCCGGGCGCACCCCGCCTTCCGCCAACCACAGACGCCACAAGGCAATCGATGCGGTGAGGATGGCAGGCTGGGTTTTATCAGTCTGATTGAGGCTCTCTTCGGGGCCCTGCTGGGTCAGTGCCCAGAGGTCGTAGCCCAGAGCAGCGGAAGCTTCTTTGAACGTCTCCAGCACCAGCGGATGCTGCGCGCCCAGCTCGGCCAGCATGCCGAGGGACTGCGAGCCCTGGCCCGGAAAGACAAATGCGACGGAAGCAGACATTAACAAGCCCCTGATTATTCTCGTCAAAATGAGCGTCCGGCGGGCCGAACGCGAGGTAATTCAATGTGTTGCGATGGACAATTGGATGACCGCACGGTCACAGGCGTCACATTCTAGCCCAAGACTCGCATTGAAGCCCTACAGCAGATCCTCAAGACGACCGCGCAGGCGCTGCGGCAGGTTTTCCTGAATTTCGATCAGCGCCCGCTGTATCGCGCTCTGGAAACCCTGCGCATCGGCCGAACCGTGGCTCTTCACCACGATGCCCTGCAGACCGAGAAAGCTGGCGCCATTGTGCCGCGCGGGCGCCAAATCGGCCTTGAGCCTGCCGAGCACGGGCCTTGCCATCAAACCCACCAGTCGCGACAGCACGTTGCGGCGAAAAAGCCGCTCGATCCGCTCGCCAATCATCAATGCCAGGCCTTCGCTGGACTTCAGCAGCACGTTGCCGACGAAGCCGTCGCAGACCACGACGTCTGCCTCGCCCCGATACAGGCCATCGCCTTCGACGAAACCGATGTAGTTCAGCCCCGGCGCAGCCTGCAGCAGACTGGCCGCCAGCTTGACCTGCTGATTGCCCTTGATGTCTTCGGTGCCGACGTTCAGCAGTGCAACCCTGGGCTGCACCACACCCAGAGCCTCGGCCGCCACCGACCCCATCACGGCAAACTGATAGAGATGCTCGGCGGTGCAATCCACGTTCGCGCCCAGATCCAGCAGCTGGCAATAACCGACTCGTGTGGGAATCGCAGCCACCATGGCCGGGCGGTCGATGCCCGGCAGGGTTTTCAGGACGAATCGGGACAGCGCCATCAAGGCACCGGTATTGCCTGCACTCACACAGGCGTGGGCCTTGCCTTCGGCGAGAAGCCCCAGCGCGACGCGCATCGAAGAATCAGGCTTGCCACGCAAAGCCTGGGACGGACGCTCATCCATGGTGATGATTTCACTGGCATGCACAACGTGCAGGCGCGAGCGATCGACACCGGAGTGGCGTGCGATAAGTTCTTCAAGAAGGGAGGCTTGACCGACGAGGGTCAGATGCAACGAGGGAGTGGCAAGCAGGCAGGCAATGCTGGCCTGAACAATGTTGCGGGGACCGAAGTCCCCGCCCATTGCGTCGATCGCGATGACCGGAGCAGACAAGAAATTACTCGTCAGCGCCCTTGTCGATCACTTTACGGCCACGGTATACGCCTTCTGGCGATACGTGGTGACGCAGGTGAACTTCACCGGTGGTTTTTTCTACAGACAGAGTGCTAGCCTCGAGAGCGTCGTGCGAACGACGCATGTCACGGGCAGAGCGGGATTTTTTGTTCTGCTGAACAGCCATAATTGATTAACTCCTAAACGTTTGGGTCACGCTTTAACTGCGCCAATACACTGAACGGGTTGGACCGCGTTACCTCGTCCTCGCTCGGTTCGGACTCATTAAGGTCCGCCGGCGGCTGGCATTCTTTCGGATCATGAGTTGGAACAATGGGCAAGGCGAGCAGAAGCTCATCCTCGATCAAAGCCAGCAGATCCATGGGATCTTCGCCGAGTTCCAGCACGTCATAGCCTTTCGGCATCGACTGGGTGTTTGCACCCTCCTTCACCACGGCATAACTGCACTCGCTGTGGATCGGAAAGGTGACCAGCTCAAGACAACGCTGGCAAACCATTTTGACTTCGACGTCAATTTCGCTGTGGATAACCACAGCCCGTTGTTCGTCTCGCTCAAAAACGAATTTCGCCTGCACCGTACCGAGATTGTCAGCAAGCGGGTCGCAGAGTCTCTCCAAATCAGCCAGCAGCATCTCTCCCTGAAGAGTAGTGCCACGATCAGCTAATTTGCGCGGGTCAACGTGAGGTGGAATCGGGTCATTCAACATAGGCGCAGCATTCTAGGGACGACCCTTGCGACTGTCAAAGGAAATTCAGGCCTGTTCGCAACCTGACCTGCTGATTACACTCGACTTTCATGTTTCGGAGCCACCCATGCTGCCTCTACTCCTTGCTTCCAGCTCGCCTTACCGCCGCGAATTGCTCGATCGCCTGCGCCTTTCATTCGTCTGCGCATCGCCCGACATCAATGAAAGCCGCCGGCCAAACGAGTCGGCAATTGATCTTGTGACCCGCCTGGCCCGCGAGAAAGCCATGGCACTGGCTGAACAATTCCCGGACCACCTGATTATCGGTTCGGATCAGGTGGCCGTGCTTGGCGAGCAGATCCTCGGCAAGCCCCACACGTTCGAGCGCGCGCTGGAGCAGCTCCAGGCGAGCAGCGGCAACAGCGTCAGCTTCCTCACCGGCCTTGCGCTCTTCAACAGCCGCACAGGCGAGTGCCAGGTTGATTGCGTGCCTTTCACCGTGCACATGCGTCAGCTGGACGACGCTCGCATCAGCCGCTACCTGCACGCCGAGCAACCCTATGACTGCGCGGGCAGCTTCAAGGCTGAGGGACTGGGCGTCAGCCTGTTCCGCAGCACCGAAGGCCAGGATTCGACCAGCCTGATCGGCCTTCCTTTAATACGCCTTGTGGACATGCTGATGAATGAAGGCATTGAGCTGCCCTGACGTCGATAAAAAACCGACCCGAAAAACCCGACCAATGGCCGGGTTTTTCATCACGCATGAAGCTGAAGGATCAGCGCAGTGAAGGACCTTTGAAGCCTGCCCACATCGCGATCTGCTCGGCGACGCTGGCACCCATCTTTTTCGAGAAACGATCGAACGGCGATTCTTTAACCGTGTAATCGACCATTTCCTTCTCGCCGATGATATCGCGCGCCACGTAGCTGGCACTGCCAAGCCCATCGACCAGACCCAGGCCCACCGCCTGCTCGCCGGTCCAGACCAGGCCCGAGAACAGCTCGGGATGGTCCTTGTCTTTCAGGCGATCACCGCGACCCGCTTTCACGCTGGCGATGAACTGCTGGTGAGTGGTGTCCAGAACACCCTGCCAGAACGCAGTCTCGTCAGGCTTTGGCGGCTGAAACGGGTCAAGGAAGGCCTTGTGCTCGCCCGAAGTGTAGGTACGACGGTCAACACCCAGTTTCTCCATGGTCCCGACGAAACCGAAACCGGCCGCCGTGACACCGATCGAACCCACCAGACTGGCTTTGTCCGCGTAGATCTGGTCGGCGGCGCTGGCGATGTAATACGCACCGGACGCGCCGAGATCAGTGATCACCGCATACACCTTGATGTTCGGCTTCTGCGCGCGCAGACGGCGGATTTCATCGTAGATGTAGCCCGATTGCACCGGACTGCCGCCCGGGCTGTTGATGCGCAGAATCACGCCCTTGGTTTTTTCGTCTTCGAACGCTGCCCGCAGGCTGCCGACGATGTTGTCGGCACTGGCGGCCTCGGTGTCGGCGATCATCCCCTTCACTTCGATCAGCGCGGTGTGGCTGGTGCTGCGTGACGCGCCCTTGCCGAAATCCATCAGCGGCGAGAACAGCGCCAGTGCGCCGAACAGATAAAGAAAGGTCAGGGATTTGAAAAAGATCCCCCAGCGCCGCGACCGACGCTGCTCCTGCACACTCGCGAGCAGGGTCTTTTCCAGCAGTTTCCAGCTCTTTGCATCCCCTGCGTCGTCGCGCTCTGGCGAAGACGGAGATTTCCATTCATCCGACATAAATCAGTTACCCCAACAACGAAGTTTCAGCAGTCCGCGCACCCAACCAGGTGCGCAATTCGGAAAAGTGCTCGATCGCCAGACGCGGCTGGTATTGAAGCAGAGAGCCTAGCGCTTGCGCGCCGTACCCGACAGCCACTGAATCCATTCCGGCGTTACGCGCCATCAGCAGATCGAACGAAGCATCGCCGACCATCAGCGCTTTTTCAGGCCTGACGCCGCAATGCTGCAGGATTTCATTGAGCATCAGCGGATCGGGCTTGCTGGCCGTTTCGTCCGCTGCGCGCGTGGCATCAAAGAAGTCGATCCAGCCGTGCGCTTTTAACACCCGATCCAGACCACGCCGGGCTTTGCCGGTGGCGACCGCTAAACGATAGCCCTCGGCACGAAACGCCTCAAGTGACTCGTGCACCCCGTCGAACAGCTTCGAAGGCTCAACGTCCATCGCCATGTAACGGTCGGCGTAGTGTTGCCGGAAATCGATCAGGTCGCTGTCGGTGACGTCCGGGTACAACGTGCGAATCGCCTCCGGCAGACCAAGCCCGATGATGCCCTTGATGGCTGAATCATCACGCACCGGGCGACCGGCAAGGTGTGCGGCGGCCTGCATCGCATCGACAATACGACCGATGGAATCGGACAGCGTACCGTCCCAGTCGAAGATCAGCAGCTCGTAATCAGGGCGCAAGCAGCAGTCGCTCCACGGTCTTGGCCCACATCTCGTCGACGGGCGCTTCAACTTTCAGCTCGCCACCGTCCGGCAGCGGCACGGTCAGAGCATACGCATGCAGAAACAGGCGCTTGCCACCAAGGTCACGAATTTCGCGACTGAAATCCTCGTCACCGTACTTGGGGTCACCGGCGATGCAATGGCCGGCATGCAGGGCGTGCACGCGAATCTGGTGGGTACGACCGGTGATGGGCCGGGCTTCGACCATGGTGGCGAAGCCCCCGAAGCGGCGCAGGACCTTGAACAACGTCAGCGCCTCCTTACCTTCGTCGTTGACCTCGACCATGCGCTCGCCGGAGCGAAGGTTGCTCTTGAGCAACGGCGCCCGGACCTGCTTCTGCGCGGTTGGCCAGTTTCCACGGACCAGTGCCATGTAACGCTTGTCCACGCCGTCGCCGCGCAACTGCTCGTGCAGGTGACGCAACATGCTGCGTTTCTTGGCGATCATCAACAGCCCGGAGGTGTCACGGTCCAGACGGTGGACCAGCTCCAGCTCCTTGGCGTCGGGACGCAGCTGACGAAAGGCTTCGATGACGCCAAAGCTCAAGCCGCTGCCGCCGTGAACCGCGATGCCAGCGGGTTTGTTGAGGACGATCAGGCCTTTGTCTTCGTGGACGATGGCGGCTTCAAGGCGCTGCAGCAAACCCTGGGCGACGGGCACGGGCTCGTCACGCTCAGGCACCCGAACGGGTGGCACGCGCACGACATCGCCCGCCTGAAGCTTGTACTCGGGCTTGATCCGGCCTTTGTTCACACGCACTTCGCCCTTGCGCAAAATGCGGTAAATCAAGGTCTTGGGAACACCCTTGAGGTACGTGATCAGAAAGTTATCGATGCGTTGACCGGCAAATTCCGGCGCAACCTCTACCAGCCGGACGCCGGGGGTTGGGGGTGTGAGATTTGTCATGGCGCAAATCATAACAATTTTTTATGGATTTGAAGCACTTAATGATTGCTGCTATAGTCGCGAACGCCGCCAAAAGCGGCCTGGACAGCGGACAAACGGTATGACAGCCGGCCCTGCCCAACGCAATTCACGAGGGCGCGAGGCCGTCCTACGGGGCTTTCGGTGACAACGGAAGATACGCAAGCGTAACGAGCGCAGGTGACATGAGGCCTGAAACAAGCCCGATCGCAGAGTGAGTCACTCGCCATCGAGGCCCACGTTCAAGGCCAGTTCACAAAGTGCAGTCGCTGGCAGTCGCTCCGGGCGAATGTTTCGGAAACCATGCCTTATTTGAGCCATGACGCGCGAACTTCCCATGGAAGATTGCGATAAATGCAACCCGCTGCGGATTCAGCGCGCGGCAGCACCCGAATTATCAGGGATACGTGTGGGGTGGAGACGCACAACCGTCGGACTGTGTAGCACAAGGCTTTATTCAAGACGCTTCATATCGTCCGCTACCGATGGTTGATTCCTCCTCCTGACAAAGCTTTTGCTGACAGGGTGTCATTTGTCACCACAGCAAGCAGGAACGTCGTCGCGACTCGGCCCCGCTGGCCGAACCTCGTTAGACACTGGAGTGTTCAAGCACTCCTGACGTGCCCTGACACCGACCGTGAGAAGTCGTGTGTGCCGAACGCCGTTTCCGGCAGCCCGGAAACCGACGGTACTACATGAAAAGAATGCTGATTAACGCAACTCAACCCGAAGAGTTGCGTGTTGCGCTGGTAGACGGCCAGCGCCTCTACGACCTGGACATCGAATCCGGGGCCCGCGAACAGAAAAAGGCCAACATCTATAAAGGCCGGATCACGCGTATCGAACCCAGCCTTGAAGCCGCGTTTGTCGACTTCGGCTCCGAGCGTCACGGCTTTCTGCCGCTGAAAGAAATCTCCCGCGAATACTTCAAGAAGTCGCCTGAAGGCCGCGTCAACATCAAGGACGTCCTGAGCGAAGGCCAGGAAGTCATCGTTCAGGTCGAGAAAGAAGAGCGTGGCAACAAGGGCGCAGCCCTGACCACGTTCATCAGCCTCGCAGGCCGTTACCTGGTCCTGATGCCGAACAACCCGCGCGCCGGCGGCATTTCGCGCCGTATCGAAGGCGAAGAGCGCAACGAACTGCGTGAAGCGCTGAACGGCCTGATCGCCCCTGCCGACATGGGCCTGATCGTTCGCACTGCCGGCCTTGGCCGCAGCAGCGAAGAAATGCAGTGGGACCTCGATTACCTGCTGCAACTGTGGACCGCGATCAAAGAGGCTTCCCTCGACCGCTCCGCACCTTTCCTGATCTATCAGGAAAGCAATGTCATCATCCGCGCCATCCGCGACTATCTGCGCCAGGACATCGGCGAAGTGCTGATCGACAGCGTCGAAGCCCAGGAAGAAGCGCTGACGTTCATCCGTCAGGTGATGCCGCAGTACGCCAGCAAGATCAAGCTCTACGAAGACAGCGTCCCGCTGTTCAACCGTTTCCAGATCGAAAGCCAGATCGAAACCGCCTTCCAGCGCGTCGTCGAACTGCCTTCCGGTGGCTCCATCGTCATCGATCCGACCGAAGCCCTGGTGTCCATCGATATCAACTCGGCGCGCGCCACCAAAGGCAGCGACATCGAAGAGACCGCCCTGCAGACCAACCTTGAAGCGGCTGAGGAAATCGCCCGTCAATTGCGTCTGCGCGACATCGGCGGCCTGATCGTCATCGACTTCATCGACATGACCCCGGCCAAGAACCAGCGCGCCGTGGAAGAAAAGGTCCGTGAAAGCCTCGAAGCTGACCGTGCCCGCGTCCAGGTCGGTCGCATCTCGCGCTTCGGCCTGCTGGAAATGTCCCGTCAGCGTCTGCGTCCATCCCTGGGCGAGAGCAGCGGCATTGTCTGCCCGCGTTGCAACGGCACCGGCATCATCCGTGACGTTGAGTCGCTGTCGCTGGCGATCCTGCGCCTGATCGAAGAAGAAGCGCTGAAAGACCGCACGGCCGAAGTGCGCGCTCAGGTGCCGATCCCGGTCGCTGCGTTCCTGCTCAACGAAAAACGCAACTCGATCACCAAGATCGAACTGCGCACCCGCGCGCGCATCATCATCCTGCCGAACGACCATCTCGAAACCCCGCACTTCGAAGTGCAGCGTCTGCGTGATGACAGTCCGGAAGCCCACAGCCTGCAGACCAGCTATGAAATCGCTGCCGCTGCTGCTGAAGTGGAAGAAGTTGCACCGCCTGCCGCCGCGACCCGCACCCTGGTTCGCCAGGAAGCAGCGGTCAAGACCGCCCCGGCCCGCGCCAACGCGCCGGTTCCGGTTGAAGCCGCTGCGCCGGTTGCCGTTGCGCCTGCACCGGTCGCCCATGAGCCAAGCCTGTTCAAGGGCCTGGTGAAATCGCTGGTCAGCCTGTTCGCTTCCAAGGAAGAGCCTGCTGCTGCCGCGCCTGCCGCTGTGGTCGAAAAGCCGGCTACTGAGCGCCCTGCGCGCAACGACGAGCGCCGTAATGGCCGCCAGCAGAGCCGCAGCCGTAATGGCCGTCGTGACGAAGAACGCAAGCCGCGTGAAGAACGCGCGCCGCGTGCCGATCGCGAAGAACGCGCACCCCGTGAAGAACGGGCGCCCCGCGAAGAGCGCGCACCTCGTGAAGAGCGTGCACCGCGCGAGCCTCGTGAAACCCGTGACGAAACCACTGCACCACGCGAAGAGCGTCCGGCCCGCGCCCCACGGGAAGAGCGTCAGCCACGTGCCGGGCGTGAAGACCGCAAGCCGCGTGAAGAACGTGTGCGTGAACTGCGTGAGCCGATCGACGCCGCACCGGCTGTCAATCTGCCCCGCGAAGAACGCCCTGAGCGCGCCCCGCGTGAAGAGCGTCAGCCACGTGCGCCGCGTGAGGAGCGTCAACCACGCGCCGAACAGGCTGCGGTCGTTGCCGAAGACGAAACCCTGCTGACGACCGAAGAGCAACAGGAGGACAATCAGGAGCACGCTGAAGGCGATCGTCCTCGTCGTCGTTCACGCGGTCAGCGTCGTCGCAGCAACCGTCGCGAGCGTCAGCGTGATGCGAATGGCAATGAAATCGAAGGCAGCGAAGGCGTTGAGGGTTCAGAAGGTTCTGAAGCCAATGACGGCGAAGGCAACGAGCACAGCAACGAGCACAGCAACGAGCACGGTCATGAATCCCATGACGAAGTGCACGCGAACGCCGACCGTGGTGATGTCGCCGCCGGTGCAAGCGTTGCTGCTGTAGCCGAGCGCGTCATCAGTGCCACCGCCGAAGCCGATGCCCACCGTCAGGCTGAACGTGCCAACACGGCCGTCGAAGCCAGCGCAACTGAAGCAGCGCCGGTCGCTCAGGCCTACGAAGCAGCGCCAGAAGCGCCGGTCGTCGAAACCCCTGCGCCTGAAGCCAAGCGTTCGGTGATGCCGGAAGTGGAAGTGGCCACATTCGACGCCTCGTTGAGCCCGTTCGAACGTCAGGTGAAAGCAGCCGCTGAAGCCGAATCGACCGACGCGCCAGCGAGTGCCGAGACTCCGGTCGCTGTTGAAGCGCCAGCGGTTGTCGAAGCCCCGGCTTTCATGCCGACTCCTGCGCTGCTGCATGAGGCGGTTGAAGTCGCCGTCGCTGAGCCGGTTCACGTTGTTGAGCCTGTCAAAGCGGCTGAGCCTGTTCAGGCTGCCGAGCCTGCCAATGCGCCTGAGCTCGCTCAGATCACTGAACCGGCCCTGGCTGCAGAGCCAGAGCAAGCCAAGTCGCCGGAAATCGAAGCGCCTAAAGTTGTCGAACCCGTTGCTCAGCAGCCAGTGGCGGCTGAACCGGTCATCGCGCCAACCGTGGAAGCAGCCGATCAGACCGCAGCGCCGGAAATCGTCGCTGCCCCAGTCGCTGTTGAACCTCCTCAGGCGCCGGTTGCAGAACCAGCCAAAGAAGAGGCGATTGCGCTGCCGGTTGCCAGTAATGGCCGTGCACCGAACGATCCTCGTGAAGTGCGCCGCCGTCGTCTGGAAGCCGAGCGTCAGCAGAAAGAGGCCCAAGCCTCGGATGAGCCTAAGCCGCTCGTTTAATCGGCTGTAACCAAAAAGCCCCACCTGTGTGAGCAGGTGGGGCTTTTTTACGCCTGGCGGTCAGGGGTGTGGCAATTAGCGCGGTTGGGCTTGACTGAGATCAGGGCGGTTGAAAGGTCAACGCAGCAGGCACGTCAACGTCCCACAATACGCCGGGGTCGTCGACTTCGATCTCCTTGATCCGCGCGCCCTGGAAAAGCCTTTTGGCGCCCTTCTCCCCCGCCAGCGCCATGAGCGCCGGCCCGAATGCACGACCAAAAGCGACTGGATGACCATACCGCCCACCATGGACCGGTACGCTGATGGCGTCGTCCTCCACCGAGCGGGCCACGCGCTCAAGGGTGTCAGCGTGGATGAAGGGCATGTCGCCCAATGCGATCAACCAGCCGCGATGGGCAGGCTCGGCCGAAACGGCCGCGGCGATGCTGTCGCCCATGCCGGGGGAATCCAGCACCACCACTTCACAGCCGTGTCGCAGGCCCAGCTCAGCAACGCTGCTGTAATCGGCTCGGGTCAGCAGGACGGTTTTATCGGCGAGGGGTCTGACGCTGGCGAGCACCTGCTCCAGCACCGATCGCTCGATGCCATCGCGCCCGAGGCATTGCGCCAGGAGCTTGTTGCGGTGGTGACCGGCGACGGCCCGGTAACGGCTGCCGAGGCCGGCCGCCAGCACGATGGCACACAGGGTTTCACTCATGTTCAACCCTCATGGGATACACGCTGATTGAAACTCAAACAGGGAGCGGACGCATTCCAAGATCAGTAAAGGTTGGGTTCCATTTCCAGCGCAACACCGAAGCGCTCGAGGACGTCCGCTTGAATCCGCTGCGCCAGGCCGAGCAGCTGCTTGCCCGACGCCTCGCCATAATTGACCAGCACCAGCGATTGCAGCGCATGAACACCGGCGTCGCCATCACGAAAGCCCTTCCAGCCCGCCTGCTCGATCAACCAGCCGGCCGCCAGCTTTACCTGGCCATCGGCCTGAGGGTAGCCGACCACACCAGGGTGCGTGAGTTTGATGACAGCCACGCGCTCGGCGGACACCAGCGGATTCTTGAAGAAACTCCCTGCATTGCCCAGCGTCGCGGGGTCCGGCAGTTTTTCGCTGCGAATGGCGCAGATCGCCCGGCTCACGTGCATCGGCGAAGGCTCTTTAATGCCCTGCTCTTCCAGCCGTTGACGCACGGGGCCGTAGTCCAGATGCAGACTCGCCGAATAGCTGAGCTTGAAACGAACCCGCAGGATCAGCCAGCGGTTCGGCTGATGCTTGAACAGGCTGTCGCGGTAGCCGAACTCGCAGTCGACCAGGGTAAACTCCCGCAGCTCGCCGCTGTGTCGATCGATCGCGATCAGGCTGTGGAAAACATCCTTGAGCTCAACGCCGTAAGCGCCGATGTTTTGCATCGGTGCGGCGCCGACGGTGCCGGGAATCAGGCTGAGGTTCTCCAGCCCGGCCAGGCCCTGGGCGAGCGTGTCCAGCACGAAAGGATGCCAGGGCTCCCCCGCCTCCGCTTCAACAATGGCGCCGCCGCAATCCTCATGGGTGATGCGGATGCCACGGCTGGCCATGCGCAACACGAGGGCATCGACATCACGGGTCAGCAGCAGGTTACTGCCGCCACCGATGACCATCAGGGGCACATCGTGGCTGGCCGAATACGCGAGGGCCTCGCGCACGTCGTCGTCGTTGAACGCTTCGGCAAAACGCCGGGCGCGCACAGCCACGCCGAACGTGTTGTAGGGCTTGAGAGACACGTCATGCTGCACATTCAGCGTCATGGGTGCATCCGCGAAAACGGTGGAAGAACGACCAGAGCCATGCTCATCAACCCTCCAGCAGACGACGAACGCGTTCCAGGTCTTCAGCGGTGTCGACGCCGGCCGGTGGCGCTTCCAGGGCATCGGCCACATGAATGCGCACCCCGTGCCAGAGCGCACGCAACTGCTCAAGGTTCTCGGTGTTTTCCAGCCAGCATGGGCCCCAGTTGACGAAGTCGTGGAGGAACCCGGCGCGGTAGGCATAAATGCCGATATGGCGACGGTACGGCACACCTTCCGGCAGCTCGTCGCGGGTCTTCGCCAGCGCATCGCGAGCCCAGGGCAGCGGCGCGCGGCTGAAGGTCAGGGCCAGGCCGTTGAGGTCCGAGCAGACCTTGACCACGTTCGGATTGAACAGCGATGCCACATCGTCGATCGGCTCGGCGAGGGTCGACATGCGCGCTTCAGGGTGCGCAGCGAGGTTGTCGGCAACCTGATCGATCACGGCGGGCGGGATCATCGGCTCGTCGCCCTGGACGTTGACCACGATGGCGTCGTCGGCCAGGCCCAGCTTGGCGGCGACTTCGGCCAGGCGGTCGGTCCCGGAATTGTGATCGTCGCGGGTCATCAGCACTTCGGCGCCGAACGCCTGGCAGGCCTCGACGATGCGCTGATCGTCAGTGGCAACTACCACGCGCTCTGCGCTGCTTTTACGCGCCTGCTCCCAGACGTGCTGGATCATCGGCTTGCCGGCGATGGTTTTCAGCGGCTTGCCCGGAAAGCGACTCGATCCGTAGCGCGCCGGGATGACAACGGTGAACGCTGCGGTCATTTGTCCAGGCGCTCGTCGGTGGTGAGGGTGCGCGCTTCGCTTTCCAGCATCACCGGAATGCCGTCGCGGATCGGGTAGGCAAGGCCGGCGCCTTTGCTGATCAGCTCGGTTTTGTCGGCGCTGAGCTTGAGCGGACCCTTGCAGATCGGGCAGGCAAGAATGTCGAGCAATTTGGTGTCCATAAGAGATCCTGAGCGAGTCATGGCAAAAGACGGGTTAACTGCGAATCGAACCAACTGACGAACGCCGGAGAAGGCACCGCTTCCACGGCCAGGTACCACCAGTCCGGCGCGGCGAAGGACGCGCATTTGACGGCGTCTTTCTCGGTCATGACCACGGGCAATGCCGGGGTGAACGACAGGGCCTGGGCACTGAACACGGCGTGGTCGGCGAACGCATGTGGAACAGGCCGCCAGTGTAGTCCTTCGAGGGTGTTGAAGAAACGTTGCGGATTACCGATGCCGGCCACCGCATGGACCTGCTGCCCGGGCGGGAAATGATCCACCGGCCGGCGTTCACCGGTTACCAGGTTGACCAGCGCCGAGGGCTTGAGCTGAAACCCGAAGCCGTCTTCGCGATCCGCGCCCGCGCCGTTGTAAAGCAGCGCATCAACGCTCTGCAGCCGCTCGACCGGTTCGCGCAATGGCCCCGCCGGCAGGCAGCGGCGATTGCCAAGCCCGCGAACGGCATCGATCAGCACCAGTTCGAGGTCGCGATTCAGGCGATAGTGCTGCAGGCCGTCGTCGGAAAGAATGAGATCGAGGGGCTCTTCAGCCAGCAGGGCGCGCACGGCTTGCGAGCGGTCGGGGTCGATCATCAGCGGCACGCCGGTGCGATTGACGATCAGCAGCGGCTCATCGCCCGCGTGATCGGCGGGCTGTTGCGGCAGTACGCGCCAGGGCAGACTCGGCGGCTTGGCGCCGTAGCCCCGACTGACCACACCCACGCGCAGCCCCCGCGCCCGGCAATGATCGATCATCCACAGAATCAGCGGCGTCTTGCCGGTGCCGCCAATCGTGATATTGCCGACCACCACGACCGGAACGGGCGATTTATAAACTTCGCCCTGCCCTGCGAGGAAACGCGCGCGCTTGCGGTTGACCACTCGCCGGTACAGGCATTCGAGCGGGCGCAGCAGTGCCAGCGCCGGATGGCCGTTGTACCAGGCGTCGAGCAGTCGGTCAGTGAATGCCATCAGTTAGCCGATGCGGCCTCGACGGTGGTCATGCGCAAATGAGCGAAACCGAGCTTGCCTGCAGCGTCCATGGCGGTGATCACCGCCTGATGGGGGGTCTTGCCGTCCGCGCTGATCGACAGCGGCAGACTGGTGTCGCCCTCGGATTCCTTCTGCAGGGCATCGATGAGGGTTTCCAGTTTGCTGTCGCCCAGCAGCGTGTTGTTGACCGAATAAACGCCGTCGGCATTGATGGTGATATCGAGGTGTTTTTTGTCGACGTCATCGGCCGAAGCCCCGGTCACCGCCTGGGGCAGGTCGACACGCAGCTGGGTTTCCCGGGTGAACGTAGTGGTCACGACGAAGAACAGCAGCAGGATGAACACCACGTCGATCAGCGACACCAGATTGATGTCGATGGTCTCCCTGGGCTTGCGACGGCGGAATTTCACTTCTTCTTGCCCTCGCCACGGGCCGCAGCCTTGAGGTCGGGCTTGGCGTCGGTGAGGTCAACGTCACGATCGCCCTGCACGACTTCCACCAGCTTGATGGCTTCCTGTTCCATGCCGACCACCAGCTCGTCGACACGGCTTTGCAGATAGCGGTGAAAGAAGATCGCGGGAATGGCGACGGTCAGGCCCGAGGCGGTGCAGATCAGCGCCTTGCCGATGCCGCCGGCGAGCATGCCGGCGTTCCCGGTCATGCCGCTGCTGGTGAACGAGCTGAAGATGTCGATCATGCCGAGCACGGTACCCAGCAGCCCCAGCAGCGGCGCCATGGCAGCGATGGTGCCGAGTGTTGCCAGATAGCGTTCAAGCTCGTGAATGACCCGTGCCGCGGCTTCCTCGATGCACTCTTTCATGATCTCGCGACCATGGCGGGAATTGGCCAGACCAGCGGCGAGGATTTCGCCCAGTGGCGAGTCGGCGCGCAGCTCCTTGAGCTTCTCGGCGCTCAGCTGGTTGTCCTGAATCCAGCGCCACACCTGGCCGAGCAAATGCGGCGGCGTGATGCGACTGGCGCGCAGGGTCCAGAGGCGTTCGATAATGATTCCGACGGCGGCGATGGAACTCAAAATGATCGGTAGCATCATCCAGCCACCTGATTTGACCAGCTCCCACACAGCGACCACCCCCTCAAAAAAAGTGGCGCCACTCTAACATAGCGTCGGCGCCTCGCCGAACGTGTCGATGAATAACCATCCCTTTCAGTCACGCCAGAAGCGTCGTGTCCTACGGTCAGCCCGGGCATCTTCGTAGGCGCCCAATTGCACGGTGATTGCACCCAGTTCAGCGCTGTCGTGGGTTGCCATGCCGGACCACGCGTAGCGCGACATCACCAGAGGATGGGGATGACCGAACGCATTATTCCGGCCTCGGGAAATCAGCACGCCGCGCGCACCGACGGCGCGCAGGAACGCCCGGGACGATGAGCTGCGGCTGCCGTGGTGGGGGGATTGCAGCCAGTGGGCGCTGGCGTTGAAGCCGTCGTCGAGCATCGCGCGTTCCGCCGCCACGTCGATATCACCGGTGAGCAACAGCCGCTCGCCATTGGCCTCGACGCTGAGCACGCAGGAGGCCTGATTGCCCTCGGCGGCTTGCTCCCAACTCCAGGTGGAAAAAGTCACCTGATCCCACGTCCATGTTTCCCCGTTACGGCAGGGCTCGGCCGACAACTCGGCAGGCATGCGCCCTACGTCGCCTGTCAGCACCCGCGCAACGGGCATGCCCTTGCGAACGGCTGCGGCGCCACCGGCATGGTCGGAATCGGCGTGACTGAGCAGCAGCGTATCCAGCTGTCTGATTCCGGCGCGGCGAATGGCCGGCAGCACCACGCGCTCGCCGATATCGAAATCACCGAAACGCGGCCCCGCGTCATACAGCAGTGCGTGGTCGCGGGTGCGCAGCAGAATGGCCAGGCCCTGCCCCACGTCCAGCTGCAGCACTTCCACTTGCCCGAGGGGCACGGTTTTCTGCGGCGGGAAGAGGCACAGCAACAGCAACGGCCAGCCCAACGGGCGCATGGGCAGGCCGTTGGGCAGCAACAGCAGCAACGCGCCGAGCAGGCTCAGCGGCCAGACCCACAATGGCACGTGGGTGCCGGTCCAGGCCGGGGCGAGATCGGCCATGAACGTCAGCCAGCGAAACAGCCCGTCCATCGAGCCCCCCGCCAGCCACAGCAGGCTTTCGCCAAGGGGCGGGATCGCCAGCAGCAGTGTGCCGAGCAATGCCAGCGGCAAAATCAACAGGCTCACCCAGGGCACGGCCAGCAGATTGACGGCCGGACCGCTCACGCTCACTGGCAGGTTCAGCGCCAGCAGCACCGGCAACAACCCCAGCGCGATCAGCCACTGTGCGCGGGTCCAGCTCTGCAGCCAGCTCCACCGCCCGAGGCGCCCGCTGAAAATCAGCATCAAGATCGCGACCGCCAGAAATGACAGCCAGAATCCGGGGCGCAGGGTGATCAACGGCTCGGCAATCAGCACCAGATTCAGCGCAAGCAATAGCGGCCACGTCGTGCCCAGATGGCGGAAACGCAGACGCCAGAGCAACACCAGACCCAGCATGATGACAGCCCGTTGCACCGGCACTTCAAAGCCTGCCAGCACGCCATAGGCCAGTGCGCCCGCGAACGCCGCGATGCACGCCGAGGGCAGCCAGGGCAAAAACGGGGGCCACGCACCCCAGCGGGCCAGCCCGGCAACGAGCCCGTAGAGCAAGCCGGCGAGCAAGCCGATGTGCGTCCCGGAAATGACCAATAGGTGAACGGTGCCGGTGTCCTGCAGGACTTGCCAGTCGGCGGCGCTCAGTCCGGAATCGTCACCCAGCACCAAGGCGGCCAGCCCGCCTTGCCTGCCTTGGGCATCCACACTCAGCAGGCGCTGACGAATGCCGTCGCGCCAGTTGCCCCGCGCCGGTTCCAGCAACTGGCCGTCCACCACCGTGCCGGTGGCGCCAATGCGCTGGGCCAGCAGCCAGGCCTGGTAATCGAAGGCGCCGGGGTTGACCAGCCCGCCCGGCCGCTTGAGTTTGACCGCCAGACGCCAGCGCTCGCCGCTGCTGACAGGCGGACCGCCGTACCAACCAATGCGGATCTGTTCGGGCAACCGCTCGCGTCGTGATACGGGATCATCCAGCTGAAACCGCACCACGCCGTCGAGGGTCTGCGGCAGCCCGACCACGCGGCCTTCCAGCCAGAGGGTCTGCCCATCGAGGCGCTCGGCCAGTCGGTCGTCCAGCGCGGACGAAGCCAACACACAGGCCCAGGTCAGGCCGAACAGGTAAAACGCCAGCGGGTAGGTACGAAACGGCAACAGCATCAGCGCCACCACGGGCATCGCCATGAGCAACCAGACCGGCGGTAATGCCGGCAAAAAACGTAGCGTCAGCAATCCGAGTGCGAGGGCGAGCATCCCTGTGCGCATGAGGCTTTCCTTGTCTGCGGGCGAAATCGACCTCCATGGCTTAGTCGATGCCCCGGCACGCGCGCTTATTAATTGTCACAAAGTCTGAATTTGCGTTTGCGACTATCCGTGCATACTTCCCCGAATTTCCCGCCCACCTCGCCGGATTCCCGTATGCCACGCCACCTGATCAAGCGGTACATGCCCGATCCGAACAGCATCCGGGAACACAAATCCTTACGCTTTCTTGGCTCACTTCTGCACGACCCCAACCTCTGGCACCTCAATCGACACTCCGTGGCGCGCGCAATGGGGATCGGGCTGTTCGCCGCCTTGATGCCCATGCCGTTGCAGATGCTGCTGGCCGCCGTGCTGGCGATCTGGGTGCGGGCCAATATGCCGATTGCGGTGAGCCTATGCTGGCTGACCAATCCGCTGACGATGCCGCCGGTGTTCTATTGCACCTATAAAATCGGCGCGCTACTGATGGGCTTGCCGCCGCGGCATCTCCCGGACGAGCTGAGCTGGGACTGGATCAGCGGACAACTGTCCACCTTGTGGCAGCCGTTCTTGCTGGGATCGGTGGTAGCGGGGATCGTGCTCGGGGTGGCGGGGTATTTCGGGACGATGGCGTATTGGCGGTGGTGGGTCGGACGGCAGTGGAAGGCGCGTCAGGTGCGGCGTAAGTCAGTGTAAGAGCGCGCTTGCCCGCGAACGCGCCAAGCCAGAAGACATGATCGTTCCTACGCTCCGCGTCACTAGTGTCCGGGGAAAGTCCAGAGGGGGAGCTTGCTCCCCCTCTCTGACCGCATCCATACGGCATAATCAGTCTTTTCCCAC
>NZ_SOCR01000022.1 GCF_004364335.1 Pseudomonas graminis
GAGAGGAAAAGCATTGAAAAGCTGAAGGCTGCCCAAGGCATCCTTCAGCTATGACAAACTTTCCCCGGACACTAGTGACGCTCCGCGTGGTAACGCAGCCCCGGACGCTCCGCGTCCCGCAGATGTCGCGCATTCACGCTTGGGGGAGTGACGCGGAGCGTCACAGGATGCATTCCCACGCGGAGCGTGGGAACGATCAGAAGTGGCTGCGACCTCGACTGTAGGACCGGCTTCAGCCGGGAAGCTTTTGCTTTTGCTCTCGCCTTTGCTTTTGATCTTCTACACAGGAAGTCCAAGCGACACCTATCGCGACTTGGGTGCAGGCTGAACGGAGCGGGACCGGAGTGAAGGAACTCCGACGAAGGAGGAGCCCAACCAGGAGCACAAGCCCTTGGTTACGTGGGGCTTTATCAAGTAACTCGCCGAAGGCGAAACAGTCTGCCCCCAGGCAGACGCTCTTGCTCTTGATCCTAATCAAACATCGTCAATTCGAATGACTTCGTCCGGAACGTCCTCAAGCTGCCGCACGATCTGATAAATATTCGCCACCGCCAACAGCGTCGTCCTCGGGATGTACTTGCCCGCCTTGACCTTATAAAGCGTCCGCGCCAGCCAGATACTCTGCACCACCGGAATCCCCGCCTTCTTCGCCCGCGCAATCAACGCCAGCGCCTCATCATCCTCACCCTTGCAGTGAATCTGCGGCAGCGGCGTCGTGCCCGGACGGTAATACAGCGCCACCGCATAGTGGGTCGGATTCACCACCAGCATGTCCGCATCCTCCACCGGCCTGGCCGGCGCGGTCGGTGCCTGGTTCAGCAACTCATGGGCCAGTTGCCGACGATGCCCCTTCACATGGGGGTCGCCCTCCGACTGCTTGTACTCCTTCTTGATGTCCTCATGGCTCATCCGCAGCTTCTTCGCATGGAAGTACTTCTGCAGCGCAAAATCCACCGCGCCGATGACCAACAGCAAGCCTAGCGTCGCCCGCAAAATGTGCCGGAACACCTGCAACAGCGCATGCCAGTACGTCGTCAGGTCGGTGCTCGACAGCAAAATCAGCGTGCCCAGGGACGGCTTCACCACGACATACAGCGTTGCGGCGATGGCCGTGGCTTTCAAAATACTCAGCAGCAAGGTCGTCAGGCTCTGCGCCGAGAACATCTGCTTGGCGTGGGCGAACGGGTTGAGCTTGTTGAAATCCAGCTTCAGCGCCTTGGGCGCGAACAGGAACCCGATCTGTATCCAGCTGCCCACCAGCCGCATCAACATCGCGATGCCTACGCTGCTCAGAATGAAGCCGATCAACACGCTCGCGCCTTCGCTGGCGACCTGCTCCAGCGTGTGCATGAAGGGCTGGCCAATGCCCTGGAACGACAGCGTCATCAAGTGCAGCAAGCGCGCGACGCTCTCGTCCGCCAGGCCGAAGGTCACTTCGCTGACGACCAGCAGCACCACCAGTTTGCTCAGGTCCTGGCTCTGCCCGACCTGGCCTTTTTCGCGGGCGTCGCGCAGTTGTTTGGGCGTGGCCTTTTCGGTTTTTTCGCTCACGGCACATGCACCAGTTGGCCGAGCAAATGCTTGAGATCGGCGAATTGCATGATCTGGCCGTTGCCCAGTTCCAGCAGCGTCGGCAGGTAGATAAGCAGGAAGGCAATGCCCGCCATGCTCTTGGCCGGCATGGCCAGAATCGACACGTTCAGTTGCTGCGCGTAAAGGCCGATGATCGCCAGCGCCGCCTCGATCAACAGCAGCAAACCAATGAACGGCGCGGCGTAGAGCATCATGTGCTGGAGGGTCTGGTTGAGTTGTTCGAGGAACAGGTCCAGGCCGTCGACGGTCATGCCGGGCAGCCAGGCGGTGGGCGGCCAGACCAGATAACTGTCCCAGATCACTTGGGTGATCAGCGACAACCCGCCGGACAGAATCACCAACATGATCAAGGTTTCCTGAAACAATTCGCCGAGCGGCGTCGCGTCAGGCCCCAGCGCCGGGTTCAGCTGGCCGCCGCTCAAGGCGCCGCGCTGGCTGTCGAGCAGCGCGCCCACCGAGGCGAACATCCAGAACGGCGCGTACAGCAACAGGCCGAGCAGGGTGCCGAGCACGGCCTCTTTGAGCAGCAGCGCGCCGATGGAAAACCAGTCGTCTTGCATGCCCGACAGCGCGCGGCTGATGCTCGGCGCCGGCACCATCGAGACCACCAGCACCACCGCGTAACGCAGCGGGCCCTTGAGGTATTTGAAGCAGAACGCCGGCACCAGAATCATGCACGGCAGGATGCGCGCGGCCGCCAGGCCCATGCCCAGCATCAGTTCGAACAGGCCCTGGGCGTCGAAGGGCATCTAGTGCGCGCCGCCGGACCGGGCGATCAGGTCGAAGGCCAGGTTGATGAACTGGATCAGCTCGACACCGATCCAGCGCCCGGTCATGACCAGGGTCAGGCCGACCGCGGCGAGCTTGATGCCGAAGGGCAGGGTCTGGTCTTGGATCTGCATCAACGCCTGCAACAGCGAGGTGATGACGCCGACCAGCACGGCGACCCCCAACGGCGGCGCCGTGAGAATCACCACCAGAAACATGCCCTGTTTGAACAACGCCAGCGCTTCCATTACTGCCTCACATGTACGAGTAGAAAAGGCTGTCGAGCAGGCGCGTCCAGCCTTGCACCAGCACGAACAGCAGCAGTTTGAGGGGCAGCGAAATGGTCATTGGCGAGACCATCTGCATGCCCAGCGCCAGCAGCAGGTTGGAGACGATCAGGTCGATGACGATGAACGGGATGTAGATCAGAAAGCCGATCTGAAAACCGGCCTGCAACTCGGACAGAACGAAGGCGGGCACGGCCAGCAGCAGGTCGCTTTTGCTGGCCTGATCGGCCATGTCCTTGGGCCACATGCGCTGGGTATTGTCGAGCAAGTGGGCGACGACTTCCGGGTCGGTGTTGCGGCTCATGAAGCGTTGCAACGGCTCGATGACGGTGTTGGCGCTAGCCTGCAATTTTTCGGTGCTGCCCATCTCCAGCGGGCGGTCGTGAACCCGCTGCTGGATTTCGTGGGCGACGGGGGCCATGACGAACATGGTCGCGGCGAGGGCGATGCCGTAGAGCGCCATGTTCGGTGGCACTTGCTGTACGCCGATGGCGTTGCGGGTGATCAGCAGGGTCATGGAGATTTTGAGAAAGGCCGTGCAGACGATCAGCAGAAACGGAATCAACGACAGGGCGCCGAGGAACAGCGCCAGCATCACCGGGTTCATCCCGTCCATGATCATGAGTGGGACGCCATGCGCGTGATTTGCAGACCGAGCCGGCCCTCGACGCTGACCAGCTCGCCCTCGGCGACGACCCGCTCGCCGTGGCACAAGGTGGCGAAGCCGGGCGTGACGCCGTTGACGGGTAATACGGTACCGGCAGCGATGCGGCGCAGGTCGCCGAGGGTCAGTTCAAGGCTGCCGCAGCGCAGGGTCAGGGCCAGCGGCAGTTGGTCAAGGGAATCGAGGGAGGCGTGGGTTTCTGTTGCTTGAGGCTCGTAAGGTTCGTCCGCGTAGCCATCGGCGGCGATTTCATCCTGCCACTCGTTTTCGGTGGTTTGATGTTCGGGGGCGTCGTGATGTTCAGGGTCATCAAAAGCTTCCCGGCTAAAGCCGGTCCTACTCTGATCCGGCGCCTGATTCAGCGATGGCTCGTTCGACTCATCGTCGGCAAGGTCCTCGATCTCGTCTTCGTACAATTCTTCATTGACCATGTCCCAAGTCTTCCTCGTGGCTGAACCGTACATACAGCTGCTCTGCGCGGCTGTCCGTCTGCACTGCCCATTGCCGACCTGCCAGTTGCAACCGACCTTCGCCTTCTTCGTCGAAATGACACAGCGACGGCAGCAGCACGTCCCCCGGTTGCAGCGACGCCAACTGATCAAGGCTCAACGACAGCTCGCCCAACACCAGCGGCTGGCGGATGGGCCAGTCTGACGCGACGTCCTGCCGGTGAGGCTGCCAGTGGTGGCCGCCGAGCAGCTGCAGCATGACCCGCGCGTCGGCGCAGAGCTGTGCGTGCAAAACCTGCGAACCCAGCCGCAGGTGCAATCGGCAAGTCATCGGCGCGGTATACGGGCTTTCGTCCTCGGCGGACAGCGCAGTGATATCGCTGAGTGGCCGCAGAGGGCAAAGCAGTTCCGCCAGTTGTGTACTCATGCGTTGATTCACCAGTTGCCAGTACCACGGCTGGTGCTTGCCGCCGAGGGTGACTGGCAGTTCGCCGAGCAGGCTGAGCACCGCTTCGGCGTCGCTCAGGGCGAAGGGGCCGATGGCGCTGTCGAACCATGTCAGGGATGAGGCGTTCCCGGCTGAAGCCGGTCCTGCGAGGTGCGAGTGTTCCCGGACGGTCGCGTCGGGCATCGATCGCAGGGTCAGTTGGCCGCGTTGACCCTGGGCGGTGTAGCCGCAGCTCACGCCCGCGCCCAGTAAGCGTGAGGCCTCGGCGACGTCGGCGCTGACGTCCCGCAGTGTCAGCGAACTGAATGGCGGGTTCCCGACTAAAGCCGGTCCTACGGTGTTCAGGTCGCTCATGCCCACGTTCATGGCCGAATTCATGTCCGAGTTCATGACTGCGACTCCTCATGCAACGACAGATCAACGTCACAGCCCAGCGCCTGTTCCAGCGCGCTCTCGCAGTTGCGTTGATGGGGCTGCAAGCGTTTCAGCACACCACGCCGGGCGAAGCCCAGTTCGATGCTCCACTGGTTGTCGCGCTTGCTGGCGTTGACCTGCACCTTGCCCAGATTGGGCATCAGCAAGGTCAGGCTCAACGGGCCGTCCGGCTGCTGGGGCAGGCGCTGGGCGAGCTCGTCGATGAGCTGCGTCGGCACGCCTTCAGCGGGGAACAACGTGCTGAAACTGCTGCCGGCGAAACCCGATTCGCTCTGGTCCTCCGTCACCGGCGGCACCAACAGCTGAGAGAAAAACATCCCGTCTGCACTCACCGACTCAGGCAAGGGGGATTCATCGCACAGCCGACGCAGGCGATCAGCATCGGCGCGACGCACAGTGGACGACGGCTGGCGCGTATCGCCCGGCGCGGCAGGGGATGACGAAGGCGAGGGCGTACGGGACGGTTCAGCGCGTGGCTGCGTCTGCGGGCGAGGCGGGTGTTGCACCGGGCTGTTCATGACGATTCACCTTGTTCGTTGAGGGCCTCGGCCAGGCAGGCGAGTTTTTCCACGGCGCGTTGAGACGCTTTCGCCGCGTCTTTAGCCTGGGCGAGACGCTGCTGCTGTTCCTTGATACCCAACGCCTGGCGGGCCATGTCCTGGCGGATATAGGCCAGCCGGTCGAGCATGCGGTTTTCCTTCTCGTGCCAGCGTTCGAGGTCGTCCAGCGACATCGCTTTGTTGACGTGGGCGCTGCTCAACACCTGCCGGCGTTCGCGCTGGTTATGGCGTTCCTGCGCGTAGGAATCGCGAGTCTGTTGCAGGTGTTCGTGCATCTGCTCCAGGGTTTTCTGCGCCTGCCGTTGCGCGCGTTCGGCGCTGGCCTGGCGATGCTGACGCAGCGGCGTGAGCACGCTGATGACCTGTTCCATGGCGAGGGTTTGCGGGTCGACTTCAAGCTCTTCTTCCACGCCGCTACTCCGGCAGTTGCGAGGTGAGTTGCATCAGCGCGGCCAGGGTTTCTTGCAGCGGCACCGGCTCGCGCAGGTCCTGGCGCAGAAACGCATTGATCGGCTCGTTCAGCCGCACGGCGCAGTCGGTCACCGGGTCGCTACCGGGCTGGTATTCGCCCAGGCGCAGGAGCATTTCCACCTGCTTGTACGCGGCCATCAAGCGGCGTAATCGGTTGTTCGCCTGCTGGTGCTCGCGCCCGGTGACGTTGCTGATAATCCGACTGATGCTGGCCTGCACGTCGATGGCCGGGTAATGGCCGCGCTCGGCCAGTTTGCGCGACAGCACAATGTGGCCGTCCAGCAGCGAACGCACCTCGTCGGCGACCGGGTCGTTCATCGAATCCTGTTCGATCAGCACGGTGTACAGCGCGGTGATCGAGCCCTTTTCGCTCATGCCGGCCCGTTCTACCAGGCGCGGCAGCAGGGTGTAGACCGAAGGCGGCAGGCCGCCGCGGCCGAGGGGTTCGCCGGCCGCAATGCCAATCTCGCGCTGGGCCCGGGCGAACCGGGTCAGGGAATCGAGCAGCAACAACACTTTAAGGCCGCGCTCGCGGAAGGCCTCGGCGATGGCCGTGGCGGTGAAGGCCGCGCGGGCGCGCTCCATGCTGGAACGGTCGGAGGTGGCGCAGACCAGCACCGAACGTGCGCGCAGTGTGGCGTCCAGTTCGTGGTCGAGAAACTCGCGCAGCTCACGGCCCCGTTCGCCGATCAGGCCGAAGACGATCACGTCGCAGTCCATGTTGCGCGCCAGCTCGGCCATCAGGGTGGTCTTGCCGCAACCGGCGCCGGCGAACAGGCCCACACGCTGGCCTTCGCCGAGCAGAATTGCGCTGTCGATGGCGCGCACGCCCGTGGGCAATGCTCTGCTGATCCGTGGGCGCTGGGTCGGCGGCAGGGCGTCGGCGATCACCGGCAGGGTCACGCGCCGATCACCGGGCCCGGCGAACGCGCCTTGTGAATCGCCCAGCAACGGCCGGCCGAAACCGTCGAGCACGCTCCCCAGTAAACTGTCGTCGACGCCAATGCGGTGGGCCATGCCCAGCGGCCGAATGTGCGCGCCAACCTGAATCCCGTCCGGCGTGCCCAGCGCACTGAGCAACGTGCAGTCGCGGGTGAAACCGACGATTTCCGCGAGCATGGTGCTGCCGTCTGATTTGCTCACCTCGCACAGGTCACCGACCTTGGCTGCGGGGATCTGGCACTCCAGCAGGATGCCGCTGACGGCACTGACCCGGCCGCTGACTTTCACCGCAGAAAAGCCCTTGAGGCGCTGACGGTGAGCGGATTTCCATTGATCCAGCGCCGCGTTCACCAGCTCACCTCGTAGTGGCGATCGCCGTCGAATTGAATGCGGTTGTCGTCGATGCGGGTCAGGCGTAGCCCGGCCAGCTCGTCGCCGACGTACAGCCGGCGACCGTCCGCCGTGACCAGATGCGCATTGGGCCCGGACATGATTTGCACGATGGTGAACGGCAGGCCACTGGTCCCGGCGGCGACGTTGTCGATCAGCGCGACCGGCGTGTCATAGCGGTCCTTGAAGCGCTGCAGCATGCGCTGATAGACCAGCTGCGATTCAGGCTTGAGATTGCCGCTCAACGCCAGGCCTTCCGGAGTTTGCTCCACGCTGACATCGCTCAGCAGTCGTTCGCTGAGCATGGTGTTGAGCTGGCGTTTGACGTCATCGACGCTGGTCAGCCGAATGCGTTTTTTTGCCGGCAGCTCATTCGTTTTGGCCTTCTCGTTCGAAGGCTTGGCCGGCTGATTGGCCTGCTGCGCAAGTTGCTGCGCCGGCGAACTGATCGCCAGTTGCTCCGTGGCGGGCGTCGCGCTGCGGCTCAGGCTCCAGGCGCTGCCGGCAATGCCGAGCAACACGCCGATGACCACGCCGGTGGTGCGGTTGAAAAAGCGCGAGTGCGACTCGACCTTTTCCAGCGGCGCGCTGGCCGGCGCTTCGGCCTGCGCCGTCTGCTCCGACTGCGCTTGGGGAATCACCGCAGGCAGGGAAGGCCAGGGGTCCTGCGCCGGGGACACGCAGAGCCACACAGAACCCAGCACAAAAGCGGTGTTGGGGGTGAGCAAAGTGCTGGCGTGCAGATGGCCTTCCTCGTCGGCGATGGGGCCATCGGCGGCGTTGAGCAGCCAGCCTTCGCCCTGACGTTGCAGGCGGCAGTGCAGCTGTTCGACCCCGAGATCGTGCAGCGCCAGATCCTGATCGGCGTCAGCGCCAATGCCCCATTGCTCACCCACCAGCGGCAGCGCGGCACCCTGGTGCAGGCCGGTCAATACGCGTAATTCAAACATGTGACGCTCTCCAGGCACTCAAGCGGCGTACTCGTTATCCAGCGCTTGCGGATCGTCTTCGTGATCGCTCTCGTAGTCGTCTTCCAGATCGAAGCGCCCCAGCACTTTCACCTGCGCCGCGTTGCTGATTTCGGCAAAGGACAGCACCGGCACGTGATAGAACTCCTCCTGCAACAAGGTGCGCAGCGGGCTGCGCAAATCCTGCGCGACCAGCAACACCGCGCGCTGGGCGCTGCGCAGGGGGAAGGCGATGTGCAGCTGCTGCACGAGCAGCTGGCTGGTTTCGTTGTCCAGGGCAAAGAAGGTTTCGGTCTGTGTCTGGCGCAGGCCGTCGCGCAGAATGCCCTCGCTTTCCGGCGTCAGGACCCAGACCAGCAAGCCTTCAGGGCCGCAATACTGGTGGTAGATCTGCGATTTCAGGGCGATGCGCACGTAGTCGGCGAGCACCGTGACTTCACGCTCGTGCTGGCCGTGCTCGATGAGGGTTTCGGCGATGACCCGGATGGCCCGCAGCGGCACGCACTCCGACGCCAGGCGTTGCAGCACCGCCGAGAAGCGCGCCAGCGGCAGCACGCGCTGCATTTCCTGGGCAAGCTCCGGCTGCTCCGATTCCAGCCAGCCGAGAATCGCCTTGGTTTCCTGCAGGCCGATGAACTGCGGCCCGCACGATTGCAGCGCCCGTTCCATGCGCTCGATGATCAACGTCGTTGCGTCGATGCGTTCGATGTGTGCTTCCTGCAGTTGCGGCGCGTCGGTCGGCAGCCACAACCACTGGCCTTCGTCGCGCTCAATGCTGCCGTGCACGGCCGATTCCAGCGAGGCCGACTCGTGGAAGCCCTCGACCGAGCGCGCGTCCACCGCGACGTGGGTCTGGCTGAGCGTGGCCCGGAGCAGCGGCACTTCGTAGACCGAGAAGCGGAACTCGTCCGGCGGCAACAGCTCGCTGGTTTCGATGATGAACGAAGGCAGGGTCAGGCCGTATTGCACCACCAGCCGATTGCGTCGCTGACGGATTTCGCTGACCAGCGCCTCGATCTGCGCGGGGTTCTGGCTGGGGTGAAACTGCAGCACGAACTGGCGACTGGGGGAGAAAGTGCGCAGGTCTTCGCGCCCGTTCATTTCCGGCGCGACGGCCACCGCCTGGGCTTGCTCCGCCTTGGGCTTGGCGCGGTGCAACTGGAGCAGGCCGCCGACCCCGCAGATGATCGAGATGACCACGAACACCGCCGTTGGCATGCCCGGCAGTGCAGCGAATCCCAACATGGCCACCGCCGCGATGATCCACGCCTTGGGCTGGCTGGTGATCTGCTCGGCGATCTCCCGGCCGATGTTGGCTTCCACGCCGTTTTCGCCACTGGGCACGCGGGTGATGATCATGCCGCAGGTGACCGAAATCAGCAGCGCCGGGATCTGTGCGATCAGGCCGTCGCCGATGGTCAGCACGGTGTAGACCTGCAGGGCGTCGCCGGCGGTCATGTTGTGCTGCACGACGCCGATGGCGATGCCGCCGATCATGTTGATGGCGACGATGATCAGGCTGGCGATGGCGTCGCCGTTGACGAACTTCATGGCCCCGTCCATGGCGCCGAACAGCTGACTTTCCTTGCCCAGTTCGGCGCGGCGTTTGCGCGCTTCGTGGACGCTGATCAGGTTGGCGCGCAGGTCGCTGTCGATGGACATCTGCTTGCCCGGCATCGCGTCGAGGGTGAACCGCGCGCCGACTTCCGCCACCCGCTCCGAGCCCTTGGTGATCACCAGAAAGTTGACCACGGTGAGGATCAGGAAGATCACCAGGCCCACCGCCAGGTTGCCGCCGACCACGAACTGGCCGAACGCCTCGACGATGTGCCCGGCGTCCTGATTGAGCAGGATCAGGCGGGTGGTGGAGATCGACAACGCCAGACGAAACATCGTCGTCAGCAGCAGCACCGCCGGAAAGGTCGAGAACGCCAACGGGCGCGGCAGGTGCATCGCCAGCATGATCAACAGGCAGGAAATGCAGATGTTGATGGCGATCAGCACGTCCACCAGCCCGGTGGGCAGCGGCGTGATCATCATGAACACGATGGCGATGACCACGAACGCACCGACGATTTCAGAGCGGCGCATGGCGGCGTGCGCGATCGAATTGAGCAGGTTAATGACACGATCCATCAGGCGAGGCCCCCCTGGAGCTGGTTCTGTTCCTGCCGAGTCAGTTCGGCCATGAGAATGAGCAGGTTGCCCAAGGCGTTCTGGCGGCTTTTCAGATCGCGCCAAAGCAGAATCGGCAGCTGTTGCAGCATGGGCCGCAGCCCGTTAAGAAATGCCAGCTGATGCTTCAACTGCTTGCCGCCGATGTGTTGCGTGAGTTGCAGGGTTTCGCCCAGGCTCATGCCCTTGCCCGACAGCGCCAGCAGGTGTTTGAGAAAGGCCGACGCATCCACTTGCAGCCCGGGGTTCTTATTGCGCATGCGGCCCAGCAGGTGCTCGCAACTGCGCAGCAGGGTGGTGACGTGCCGCGCGGTGTTGAGGCCGTGCATCAAGGTGCGCAGTTGCTGCGGCGAAGTGGACGGGGTGAGCGATGAGAGATCGTCGGCGAGGGCGCTGCGCATGTCCCGCAGGTTCAGCTCGAATTCGCCGGGCTCTTCCTGCTCGTTGATCAGCGCGTCGATCAGCCCGGTGATGTTCTGCTGCCCGGCCACCGCCACGCCGTAAAGATTGCGCAGAGCGCTGCGCCGTTTGGTGTCCAACTTCGGCCGGGAAAATGCCTTGGCGCTGTTGATGCCGGCGCGGGTGCGTTTGCCGTAGTGGCGACGCAGTTGCTTGAGCTGCTGGCTCAGCACCACGTGCTCGCCCATTTCACCGTCGGCCTGGGCCTGCTTTCTCGCCGCTTGCAGCATCACGTGGGCTTTGGCCGGGTCACCGTCGGTGTAACTCAGAATCTGCGCCAGGCTCGACGCGTTCTGGTTTTGCAGCTGCTTGCGAAGGTTGCGCGCGGCATCGTCGAGGCCTTTATCCTGGCTGCCCATCAACAGCTGATACAGCTCGCCCAGCTTCACCGCCCTTGATTGCAGGGCGTTGCCGCTGGCGAGCAGTTCCCGCTGGCTGAGGGTGCGGCTCTGCTGAACCAGTGCCGAAGCGAACCGCGCAACCTGCTGCGGCGAGGTGCCGTTGACGTTCGGCGGATTGACATGCAGCGGCGCGGGCGCAGGCGCCTGCATTTTTGCCGGCGTGATCGCAGGGGGTTGCAATGCCTGAGGGGCAACGGGGGCGGCGATCTTCATAAGTCGGCTCTGGATGGCTCGGTTCGGGGCCTGGTCATGGGTCCTGAGTGGAGCGCGGCAGCAAAGCGGTTCCATCTATTTGCGGTCAGAAGGATCTGTGCCAAATCTCGTCGAAGAAACAGCGTGTTCGCGCAAAGATTTGCACAACGCAATATTTGCGATTTTGATTAATTGCTATAAATCAATGGCTTATATGATTTTCATGGCTGGCACGCATCTCGCTATAGGGCTAATACACTCAAAACAAGGAAGAGCCCTGATGTTTTCCAACCTTGCGATTCTCGACATTGACTCCCCAGTGCGCCGTCCCGCCCAGGGGATTCGTCACCTGACCAGTGATCAGATCAAGATGATTCGCGGCTTCATTCAGAAGCGGGTCATGAACCCGGAAGATGTCGACGACATTCTGCAAAGCACCTTTCTGGAAGCGCTGCGCAGCGAGCACAAGTTCCAACACGCGAGCAAACCCCAGACCTGGCTGTGCGGCATCGCGCTGAACCTGATCCGCAACCACTTTCGCAAGATGTACCGCCAGCCGTACCAGGAAAGCTGGGAAGACCACACCCATTCCGAACCCGACAGCCATGGCGACATCGGTCATCAGGTCGACGGCCATCGGCAGTTGATGCAGGTGGTCAGGGCCATCGGCACGCTGCCGTCGAACATGCAGCGGGTGATCGAGGTGTCGCTGGAAATGGACGGTAATTATCAGGAAACCGCCTCGTCCCTCGGCGTACCGATCGGCACCGTGCGCTCACGCCTGTCCCGGGCCCGGGAGCAGCTCAAACGGCAGATGGACCCGTTTGCCTGACGCTGGTGGGACTGGTTGAACGCAAACTTTGTGGGACCGGCTTTAGCCGGGAAAGCGTCGGGCGTCACGCCGCAGGATTAATGGTATTCACCCAGGCCTCTTCCCGGCTGAAGCCGGTCCTACAGGAACGCGGCGTGCTCACATGATGGGACTGGACGCTGTCCTTGTAGGACTGGCTTTA
>NZ_SOCR01000023.1:0-1395 GCF_004364335.1 Pseudomonas graminis
TTTCTGCAGATTGCTTGGGTGTTATATGGTCAAGCCTCACGGGCAATTAGTATTGGTTAGCTCAACGCCTCACAGCGCTTACACACCCAACCTATCAACGTCGTAGTCTTCGACGGCCCTTCAGGGAACTCAAGGTTCCAGTGAGATCTCATCTTGAGGCAAGTTTCCCGCTTAGATGCTTTCAGCGGTTATCTTTTCCGAACATAGCTACCCGGCAATGCCACTGGCGTGACAACCGGAACACCAGAGGTTCGTCCACTCCGGTCCTCTCGTACTAGGAGCAGCCCCTCTCAAATCTCAAACGTCCACGGCAGATAGGGACCGAACTGTCTCACGACGTTCTAAACCCAGCTCGCGTACCACTTTAAATGGCGAACAGCCATACCCTTGGGACCGGCTTCAGCCCCAGGATGTGATGAGCCGACATCGAGGTGCCAAACACCGCCGTCGATATGAACTCTTGGGCGGTATCAGCCTGTTATCCCCGGAGTACCTTTTATCCGTTGAGCGATGGCCCTTCCATACAGAACCACCGGATCACTAAGACCTACTTTCGTACCTGCTCGACGTGTCTGTCTCGCAGTCAAGCGCGCTTTTGCCTTTATACTCTACGACCGATTTCCGACCGGTCTGAGCGCACCTTCGTACTCCTCCGTTACTCTTTAGGAGGAGACCGCCCCAGTCAAACTACCCACCATACACTGTCCTCGATCCGGATAACGGACCTGAGTTAGAACCTCAAAGTTGCCAGGGTGGTATTTCAAGGTTGGCTCCACGCAGACTGGCGTCCACGCTTCAAAGCCTCCCACCTATCCTACACAAGCAAATTCAAAGTCCAGTGCAAAGCTATAGTAAAGGTTCACGGGGTCTTTCCGTCTAGCCGCGGATACACTGCATCTTCACAGCGATTTCAATTTCACTGAGTCTCGGGTGGAGACAGCGCCGCCATCGTTACGCCATTCGTGCAGGTCGGAACTTACCCGACAAGGAATTTCGCTACCTTAGGACCGTTATAGTTACGGCCGCCGTTTACCGGGGCTTCGATCAAGAGCTTCGCGTTAGCTAACCCCATCAATTAACCTTCCGGCACCGGGCAGGCGTCACACCCTATACGTCCACTTTCGTGTTTGCAGAGTGCTGTGTTTTTAATAAACAGTCGCAGCGGCCTGGTATCTTCGACCGGCATGAGCTTACGGAGCAAGTCCTTCACCCTCACCGGCGCACCTTCTCCCGAAGTTACGGTGCCATTTTGCCTAGTTCCTTCACCCGAGTTCTCTCAAGCGCCTTGGTATTCTCTACCCAACCACCTGTGTCGGTTTGGGGTACGGTTCCTGGTTACCTGAAGCTTAGAAGCTTTTCTTGGAAGCATGGCATCAACCACTTCGTGTTCTAAAA
>NZ_SOCR01000023.1:1489-3758 GCF_004364335.1 Pseudomonas graminis
GATCTCAGCCTACCACCTTAAACCTGGACAACCAACGCCAGGCTGGCCTAGCCTTCTCCGTCCCTCCATCGCAATAACCAGAAGTACAGGAATATTAACCTGTTTTCCATCGACTACGCTTTTCAGCCTCGCCTTAGGGACCGACTAACCCTGCGTCGATTAACGTTGCGCAGGAAACCTTGGTCTTTCGGCGTGGGTGTTTTTCACACCCATTGTCGTTACTCATGTCAGCATTCGCACTTCTGATACCTCCAGCAAGCTTCTCAACTCACCTTCACAGGCTTACAGAACGCTCCTCTACCGCATCACCATAAGGTGATACCCGTAGCTTCGGTGCATGGTTTGAGCCCCGTTACATCTTCCGCGCAGGCCGACTCGACTAGTGAGCTATTACGCTTTCTTTAAAGGGTGGCTGCTTCTAAGCCAACCTCCTAGCTGTCTAAGCCTTCCCACATCGTTTCCCACTTAACCATGACTTTGGGACCTTAGCTGACGGTCTGGGTTGTTTCCCTTTTCACGACGGACGTTAGCACCCGCCGTGTGTCTCCCATGCTCGGCACTTGTAGGTATTCGGAGTTTGCATCGGTTTGGTAAGTCGGGATGACCCCCTAGCCGAAACAGTGCTCTACCCCCTACAGTGATACATGAGGCGCTACCTAAATAGCTTTCGAGGAGAACCAGCTATCTCCGAGCTTGATTAGCCTTTCACTCCGATCCACAGGTCATCCGCTAACTTTTCAACGGTAGTCGGTTCGGTCCTCCAGTTAGTGTTACCCAACCTTCAACCTGCCCATGGATAGATCGCCCGGTTTCGGGTCTATTCCCAGCGACTAGACGCCCTATTAAGACTCGCTTTCGCTACGCCTCCCCTATTCGGTTAAGCTCGCCACTGAAAATAAGTCGCTGACCCATTATACAAAAGGTACGCAGTCACCCAACAAAGTGGGCTCCCACTGCTTGTACGCATACGGTTTCAGGATCTATTTCACTCCGCTCTCCGCGGTTCTTTTCGCCTTTCCCTCACGGTACTGGTTCACTATCGGTCAGTCAGTAGTATTTAGCCTTGGAGGATGGTCCCCCCATGTTCAGACAAGGTTTCTCGTGCCCCGTCCTACTCGATTTCATTGACAAGAGATTTTCGCGTACAGGGCTATCACCCACTATGGCCGCACTTTCCAGAGCGTTCCGCTAATCTCAAATCAACTTAAGGGCTGGTCCCCGTTCGCTCGCCACTACTAAGGGAATCTCGGTTGATTTCTTTTCCTCAGGGTACTTAGATGTTTCAGTTCCCCTGGTTCGCTCCATACACCTATGTATTCAGTGTAAGGTAACTGTCTTATGACAGCTGGGTTCCCCCATTCAGACATCTCCGGATCACAGTCTGTTTGCCGACTCCCCGAAGCTTTTCGCAGGCTACCACGTCTTTCATCGCCTCTGACTGCCAAGGCATCCACCGTATGCGCTTCTTCACTTGACCATATAACCCCAAGCAATCTGGTTATACTGTGAAGACGACATTCGCCGAAAGTTTGCATTTCACAAACTTTACCTTAGCCTGGACACGCACCAGTGAAAGAGGTGCCCAGTCTATATTTCAATCACATACCCAAATTTTTAAAGAACGATCTAATCAAAAGACTAGAAATCAACACTCATCATCCACCGGATGGAGCGCTCATTTCTAAGCTTTCACAAGTCAGAAGCAGTTATGGTGGAGCCAAACGGGATCGAACCGTTGACCTCCTGCGTGCAAGGCAGGCGCTCTCCCAGCTGAGCTATGGCCCCATAACAAAATTGGTGGGTCTGGGCAGATTCGAACTGCCGACCTCACCCTTATCAGGGGTGCGCTCTAACCAACTGAGCTACAGACCCAATTTCGAGCTTGTAACTGTTAGCGTGAGCTATCAGCTTGGAGCTTAAAGCTGCTTCTATCGTCTTCTTCAATGAATCAAGCAATTCGTGTGGGAACTTGTGAAGAAGCTGAGTCTTCGATTAAGGAGGTGATCCAGCCGCAGGTTCCCCTACGGCTACCTTGTTACGACTTCACCCCAGTCATGAATCACACCGTGGTAACCGTCCTCCCGAAGGTTAGACTAGCTACTTCTGGTGCAACCCACTCCCATGGTGTGACGGGCGGTGTGTACAAGGCCCGGGAACGTATTCACCGCGACATTCTGATTCGCGATTACTAGCGATTCCGACTTCACGCAGTCGAGTTGCAGACTGCGATCCGGACTACGATCGGTTTTCTGGGATTAGCTCCACCTCA
>NZ_SOCR01000024.1 GCF_004364335.1 Pseudomonas graminis
CGCACGCGGCCCCTGATCCGAGGCGCGTAACGAGCGAACTTCTTCATGACCTGCTGCTGGGTGAACCATACGCCGAGGTCAAACGGCACCGAATCAAAACCACAGGAGAACACCAGGCGCGCGCCCGATGCCTGGGCTTGGGCGTGATGGCTGCCGATCATCCGGGCAATCCAGGGGATCTCCCCCGAAAGGTCAACGTAGTCCGTCCCCGACTCGGCGCAGGCCGCTACCAGGTCCGAGCCATAGACCGAAAACGGTCCTGCGGTGGTAATCACGACCCGGGTCGCGGCAACCATGTCGCGCACGGACGCCCGGTCCTGGGCATCGGCCACGATCAGCGGCAGCGCTGCGGCGTTTGTCCAACTGTCCCGAATGGCTTCCAGCTTGCTCAAGCTGCGACCGGCAATGGCCCATTTAACAGGGCCGTCGACGCCGTATTGAGCGAAGAGGTATTCAGCGACCAGCCGACCGGTGTACCCCGTGGCGCCGAAAATGATCACATCGAATGTTTGCTTAGTCATGGAGAAGATAATTCCTGAAAGCGCCGCGAAGCGAAGGCAACACTCTAGCCAGCCTTCCTACAAATGATTAGATGGTATGGTTGGAATGGACCTATAACCGCAGAGCATCAATCGTGCGCGACACCGTTACCGACCTCTTGGCCCTTCTGCGGGTCGCCCGTGAAGGCAGTTTTACCAAAGCGGCGGCGCAGCTTGGCGTTTCCCAGCCTGCGCTGAGCCGCACCATCACCAAACTGGAATCGCGCCTGGGTGTGCAATTGCTGACCCGCAGTACCCGCAGCGTCGCGCCGACCGAAGCCGGCGCGCGCCTGATCGACAGCATCGGGCCGCATTTTGACGGGATCGAGTCAGGGCTCAACGAGCTGAGCGAACTCAGCGGCACGCCGGCGGGGAGCCTGCGCATCACCTCCCTGGAGCACGCAACCCATCTGGTCCTTGCCCCGGCTGCGCTGCAGTTGATGACCGACTATCCGGGCATCAAGGTCGAAATCAACGACAGCTACGCATTGGTCGACATCGTTGCAGAGCGCTTCGATGCCGGTATCCGCCTGGGGGCGCAGCTGGCTCAGGACATGATCAGCATGCCCATCGGCCGGGATTTTCGCATGGCATTGGTGGCCGCCCCCGCCTATCTGGAACACCGTGCTGAACCACTGACGCCACAGGATCTGACCGAGCACGCCTGTATCAACCTGCGCCAGCCCACCTCGGGCGGATTGTGGGCTTGGCCTTTCGCAAAAAACGGGCGAGAAATCAAAGTACGCGCCGACGGGCATCTGGTGAGTAACAACATCTGGCTCATGCGTGATTTTGTCAGGGCGGGTGCCGGACTGGGCTACTTCCCGGAGCATCTGGTCGAGCAAGATCTGGCACAAGGTCGCCTGGTGCGGCTGCTGGAGGACTGGACTGGCACCGTCACCGGGTATCACCTTTACTACCCAAGCCGGCGCCAACACAAACCGGCTTTTCGTCTGCTTCTGGAGGCCCTGCGTGATCAGTCAGGGCGCTGAGTGTCTTCTTCTGGTCGATGGCTGTCTGACGGGATTAGTCGCTTTCGGCCAGAGGCAGCCCATTCGGGATGACCGAAGGGTACGCTGGTTGCAAGAGCGGGGTTATTGGTTGAGAGCAACTCACCCAAGATGTTCACTGTGGTCCGAGAGCAGGCGGGACTGTCAGATTTTTTGTGTGCGGGCCGGTTACGGCCTGCCGTTAGGCAGGCCGTGCTCTTACCAGGTCGGCCTGATAAATCGATCTCCGT
>NZ_SOCR01000025.1 GCF_004364335.1 Pseudomonas graminis
GTACAGACCGTGTGAAAACCAGATACCCAGCAGCTAACCAAAAGAAATGCCCCGATCAACTCGGGGCATTTCTTTAATATGCAAAAAAAAGGCCTTTATCAGGCCAGTAACTCCATCATTCTGCGCACGCCCAGCACGTTGATAGCCCTTTTCAGGTTGTAGGCGTTCACCGCCAGAGCCATTTCCGTTCGCGCACCCTTGAGCTGGCGAAGCAGGAACCGGCCATTGCCGTAAATCCATTGTTTGAGGTTGCCAAACGGGTGCTCAACGATGCTTCTTCGAGCCTCAACCATTTCCGGGTGGGCCTGCATTCGCTGCGCCATTCGCTCAAATGCATCTTCATAGGCATGACGTGTGAACGAGCGGTATTTGGTCTTGGTGCATTGGTTTTTAAGGGCGCAGGATCCGCAGGCGTCAGCGCTGGCGCGGTAGAAACGCTTTCCCTTGTTCAACCGAACCAGCGTCAGCAAATGGCCTGTCGGGCATTGATAGCGGTCATTTTCCCGATCATAGGTGAAGTCTTCCCGACGGAAAAAATACGGCTCTTCAACCTCGCTGTTAATGGTTCGATTGATCGGTACATACGCTGTGATGCCCGCCTCGTCGCAGGCCTGGAAGTGCTTGCCGCTGGAGTATCCAGCGTCAGCGGTGACGGTCGGATTCGGTTGCTCCAGTACTTCCTGAGTCGCTTTTGCCATCGGCTCCAGTTGCTTGCGATCGTCGCTATCCTGAGTGACTTCGTGGTGCACGATCAGGCTGTTTTCAGCGTCTACGGCGGTCTGCACGTTGTAGGCAACGGCCATGCCCTGCGGGGCTCGCATCATCCGCGCCTCGCTTTCGGTGCTGATGAATTGGGTGACCTGCAGTTCGTCCATCAGCGCCTGACAGGTCAGATTGTCGTCCCGCTTGGCAGTCAGTTTTGCCAGCACCGTTTTAACAGCGCTTCGATCAACCACCTCTTCATTTTCGTCGCGATCTGCGCTGTCCAGATCCTCCAGATACTTCGCTATGCGGCGATCAAGTTTTTCCTGATCACGCTTTAGATGCTTGATGCTGATGTGACGACGGGCCGAAGCTACAGCCTTGAATTTACTGCCATCGATGGCGACCAGATCACCTTTTACCAGGCCTGCGGTTCGGCAGAACTGAACAAATGCGCGGCACGTTGCCGAGAAGGCAGTGGCGTTGTCTTTGCGGAAATCGGCGATGGTTTTGAAGTCCGGCGCGAGGCGGTTGAGCAACCACATGACTTCGATGTTGCGCTGGCATTCGGCTTCAAGACGGCGCGAAGACCGTATGCGCTGGAAGTAGCCGTAGAGGTAGAGTTTGAGCAAGTCGGCGGGGTTGTAGGGCGGACGTCCGTTGCCTTTGGGAATAGCTTTATCGAACCCCAGAACCCTGAGATCCAGGCGAGAAACGTAGGCATCAATGACCCGAACGAGATGGTCTTCGGGAATGACTTCATCGATTGAAACCGGAAACAGGCTGGTCTGGTTTCGGGATTCGCCCTGGATGTACGCCATAAGAAAATGCCCCGCATCTTTCGATGCGGGGCATTTTCTTAGATCTGAGGCAGGTTGGCTAGGTTTTCACACAGTCTG
>NZ_SOCR01000026.1 GCF_004364335.1 Pseudomonas graminis
GCGTCACTAGTGTCCGGGGAAAGTCCAGAGGGGGAGCTTGCTCCCCCTCTCTGACCGCATCCATACGGCATAATCAGTCTTTTCCCACTCGGTTTTCGCGATGTTTTCCAGAACTAATCTCGGCCGGTTGCTGACTGCATTTCCTGCGGGCGTTTTCCAGAAAGAAGTTAAAGACAGCCAAGCTGATCGCTATGCCAAGCGCTGCACTTCACGAGATCTACTGGTGACCTTGCTGCTGGGGCACCTGCAACAAGCGAGCAGCTTGCGCAGCCTGACCGCCATGTCGCAGGTCATCGACGAGCACCAATACCACTTGAATGCTCGATCAGTGCCCCGCTCAACACTGTCCGACGCGCTCAATAAACGAAGCGTTTCGCCGTTTCGCAAAGCCGCAGAACACATGCTCAAATGCGTCGCAGGCCAGCAACGGCGGCAGCTTGGACGCATGGTTAGTCTGATTGATTCGACCTCCATTACCTTGCGCGGCCCAGGGTTTGACGAATGGACACTGGGCAACAAAACCCGCATCACACAAGGCCTCAAAGTCCACACCGGATTTGATCTTGCCCAGCAGGCACCGACGTATATCAACATCACTCCGGTGAACGTCAACGACATGACGGATGCGCTGAGAATGCCGATTGAGCCGAACATGACGTACGTATTCGACAAAGGTTATTGCGACTATGGCTGGTGGCATGAACTGCATATTGCCGGTGCCTATTTCGTGACGCGGCTCAAGAACAACGCCAATGTCCAGCTCAGCCACGTGCACTCTCATCCCTTATCCGGGACCTCGGTGAGCGCTGATGAAATCGTGCAGTTTGGCCGGCGCCAAAATGCATTTCAGGGCGCACCCGTTAGGCGTATTACGGTCAAGGTCGATGGCTGGAAACACCCGCTCATCCTGATTACCAACGACATGAGCAGTCCACCTGAAGACCTCGCTGACCTTTACAAACAGCGTTGGCAGATCGAGCTGTTTTTCAAGTGGATAAAGCAGCATCTGAAGCTCAAACGGTTCTTTAGCTTTTCAGAAAATGCCGTGCGTTTGCAGATTTACAGCGCCGTTATTACTTACTTGTTACTGCACTTTTTTCATACCCGGTCAGGCCACTGGGAGTCGATGTTCGATCTGACCTGTCGCCTGAGTTGTGTCTGGTTTGATCGGCCTCTGACGCGCAGGAATCAGGCGTTAGAGAGGAAAAGCATTGAAAAGCTGAAGGCTGCCCAAGGCATCCTTCAGCTATGACAAACTTTCCCCGGACACTAGTGACGC
>NZ_SOCR01000027.1 GCF_004364335.1 Pseudomonas graminis
GACGATACAGGCCGACGGCTCATTCAGTTGCACGGTTTCACTTGCGCTCGGCGAGCATAGCTTTACTGCTACGTCTGGTGTAGTACGCTCAGACAGATATATTGTGCATCGTCTACCGATCGGGCCAATCTATGAGGATTTTGAAACCTTCCCACGCAGAAACTTGGTACCCAACGAAACCATTATAAACCCCTACACAGGGACATCCGTTCGATTAAAATCCGGGGCCGCATCAATTGGAAACCTGCGTGACCCTGATGGCCCTACAACTTATCAGTACTTGTTTTTCGAGTACGGCACTGTTGAGATAAAACCGCCAAACCGCCCCAAGAAAGTCACATTCACACGATCGTCTGTACACAATGGAGCTAAAATTAGCTACTTTGATGAGCGGCACGCCGCTATAGGCGAGCGCTTGCTAGACGAAGGAATAATGATTATTAATAGCGACATTCCAATTTACTTTCTGGAGTTGTCAAAAATTTGCGAACTAGGTACATATGAACTTATTGACAACTTCACATTCGAGTAAACTCCCAACAATTTCTCAGAACATTATTTTTTAGACGACGACGTACCACTGCACCGCTTCGCGGACAAGCTCAGTTACATCGGCAAGTTTGAAGAAGTAGCGGGGCGGAAGTTTTGTGGCGGACAACTGCACCAGCTCGCCAAGCAGGTTAAAAAAGGGGGCATCAGCCCCCATTCCCGGTTCAGAAGGATTAAGGCAGAACAAAACGCCTTCCTTTAATATTGATTTCATCCAGTGACTGTTTAGAAATACGTACATCAAGATCTTCTCACAGTATCTGCAGCGAGCTGTTCAAGTGCTCAACGCTCAAGTATCGCCGTAACCCCCTGCCCGCCCGCTACGCATATCGAAATCAGCCCTCGTCCCTGCCCCGACACGCTCAACAACTTGGCCAGGTTGGCGACGATACAGCCACCTGTCGCCGCAAAAGGATGACCCGCCGGCAATGAGCTGCCTTTGACATTCAGCTGGCTGCGATCAATCGATCCCAGCGGCGCATTCAACCCCAGGCGGGTTTTGCAGTAACCCGGGCCTTTCCAGGCCTTTAAGGTGCACAGCACTTAAG